>NZ_CP087164.1 GCF_021172045.1 Capillimicrobium parvum | reverse complement strand
GGACAGGGGGCGGCTGCTCCTGGGGTGGAGTCGAGGGTTCCTATGGCGAAAGGGAGCCCGGAGGCTCCGGCTTCGGCGAACCTATCAAGGGTCGTCCGGGGCGGGTCGTGGGGCGCCGACGCAAAGCTCGCAAATGCCGCCGAAAAGGCGCCCACGCGGATGTGGACCGCGTGTGGACGGAAGTGTGGACGAGCGACGCGGTAGACTGCGGCGCCCATGAAGCGCACCTACCAGCCCAAGAAGCGCAAGCGCGCTCGGACGCACGGCTTCCGCGCCCGCATGCAGACGCGTGCCGGCCGGATCGTCCTCAAGCGGCGCCGGGCCAAGGGCCGCAAGCGCCTCACCGTCTGACCGTGTCCGGGCGCGCGAAGCGCGGCCGTCTCACCCGCAGCGCCGATTTCGAGCGGGTCTACCGCCAGGGTCGCTCGCACGGGAACCGGTATCTCGTCGTGTACGCGTTCCCGCGGACCGGCGACGGCGAGGCGCGGCTCGGCGTGTCCGTGTCCCGGAAGGTCGGCGGCGCCGTCGACCGCAACCGCGTGAAGCGGCTGCTGCGCGAGGCGTTCGCCGGGTGCGAGGACGTGCTGCCCGACGGGCAGGACGTGGTCGTGGTGGCGCGCCCGGACGTGCGTGAGCTCGCGGAGCGCGAGGGTCTGGCCGGCGTCCAGGAGGCGCTCGCCGAGTTGGTCGAGAAGGCCGGCGCGGCCGCCCGCACGTGAAGAACGTCCTGCGTTCCGCGGCCATCGCGCCGATCCGCGTCTACCAGCGCTTCGTGTCGCCGCTGCTGCCCCCGCGGTGCCGGTACTACCCGACGTGCTCCGCCTACGCGGTCCAGGCGATTCGCGAGTTCGGCATACTGCGGGGCCTCGTGCTCGCGGGCTGGCGGTTGCTGCGCTGCAATCCCCTGAGCCATGGGGGGTTGGATCCCGTGGAGTCGCAGCGGTTGTTCCCGACGGCCGGCCGGACGCGACACGAGACCTGAGACATGCCGCTCTTCGCCAACATCCTGCAACCACTGATCGACGTCTTCGAGGAGATCCTCAAGGCGATCCACAGCCTCGGGTTCTCCTGGGGGTGGTCGATCGTCGGCATGACGATCGTGGTGCGGGCCGCGCTCGTGCCGCTGGCGATCCGGCAGTACAAGTCGATGCGGTCGATGCAGCGGCTGGCGCCGCAGATCAAGGCGCTGCGCGAGAAGCACGGGTCGGACCGCGAACGTCTCAACCAGGAGACGATGAAGCTCTACCAGGAGCACCGGGTCAACCCGTTCGGCGCGTGCCTGCCGCTGGTGTTCCAGTTGCCGGTCTTCATCTCGCTCTTCTACATGTTGCGCCACGACCTGCGGCTCGACATCTGCCCGACCCTCGCCAACGGCCAGCCGAACCCTCCGAGCAATCCGCAGGCGTGCGGCAACATCCCGGCGGCGGAGTTCCTCGGGATCCCGGACATCACGAGCAAGGCGGTCGGGACCACGCTCGTGATCCTGATCGTGCTCTACGTGGGCACGCAGCTCGTCTCGACGATCGTGATGTCGATGCCGAACATGGACCGCAACCAGCGGTTCCTCATGCTGGGTCTTCCCTTCGTCTTCATCCCGTTCGTGATCGGCTTCCCCGCGGGCCTCCTCGTGTACTGGATCACCACGAACATCTGGACGCTGGTCCAGCAGTTCACGATCCGGGAGACCCTCGGACGAAGATGGGATCGACAACATGAGGCCGCGCTGGAGGCGGCCGGTGGCGATGCGTCGAAGGCGTTCGGTTCGGGCGACAAGGGCCCCGGGTTCTTCGGGTCGATGATGGCCCGGGCCCAGAACGCGACGGACGCGGCGAAGACCGGTGACGCCAACGGCGCGTCGGCGGGCGGAAAGGGTGCGGCGTCGGCGCCGGCCAAGGGCTCGTCGCGACCCGCGGCGGCCAAGGGCAAGTCGGCGGCGACCACGGCGGATGCCGACCAGTCGTCGGCCTCGGCGCCTCGTCCGGCGGCGGCGCCTCCGCGATCGCCGCGCAAGAAGAAGAAGCGGTCCGGGAGGCGACGGTGAGCGTGGACAGCACGGAGGCTCGGGACACGATCCGCGAGCTGCTCGAGACCATCAGCGACGCGCTGGGGCTCGAGGAGGCCGAGGTCGTCGTGCGCGAGGAGGACGACACGATCGTCGGCGCGCTCGAGGGCGGCGACATGGGTCTGTTCATCGGGCGCCATGGCCAGACGATCGACGCGGTGCAGCACTTGGCCCAGCGCATCGTGTTCCGCGGTCGGCCGAGCGAGTTGCGGATCGTCATCGACGCGGCCGGCTACCGCGACCGCCGGGCGACGGCGCTGCGCCGCCAGGCCGACGAGGCGGCCGACGAGGCCCTGCGGTACGGGCGCGAGGTCGCCCTCGACGCCATGGTGGCGAGCGAGCGCAAGCTCGTCCACGAGCACCTGCGTGATCGCGGCGACGTCGAGACGCACAGCGAGGGCGACGAGCCCGACCGGCATCTCGTCGTGTCTCCGGCCGGCGGCCGCGAGTAGCCGTCGGCGTTTCACGTTTGTCTTGACGGTGAAACACTTGGGCGCATGAGCGCCCTCGACCCGTTCGATGAGGGGTTCTTCGTCGGGGTGATCGTCGGCGAGGGGCATTTCGGGGGCGATGGCCGCCAACCCCAGGTCACGCTGCGGATGCACACGCGCCACGAAGCGCTGTTCCGGTGGTTGATGGAGCGCTTCCCGCGGACGAAGCTGTACGGGCCTTACCACCACGGCGGCCGGTCGTACTACCAGTGGATGGCGCGCGGCCGGGCGTTGGTGGAGGACGTCCTTCCGGTCCTGGAGGCGCGGGTGGTGGGTGAACTCGACGGGCACGCCGCGTCGCGTCTGCGGGAGATGACCGAACGGTACGCGGATGTGATCGCGCGCGAGCGGGCTCGGGCGCGGTTGGCGGAGTAACGGTGGGCGCCGCGCGTGTCCTGTGTTTCACCGTCATGACAAACGTGAAACGCCGGCGAGGATGTGCCCCGCATGCTCGAGCGCCCGCCGGGCGTCGTCGAGCCGCGTGTCCGCGACCAGGAGGACGTCGGTGTCATAGGTCGAGATCGCGAAGATCGGAATCCCGGCCTCCGCGAGCGGGGCGGCCAGGGCGGCCAGGATGCCCGTCAGGGAGAAGTCCAGCGGCCCGCGCACCGCGAGTGCAACGTAGCCGCGCTTCGCCGTCACCCCGGCCGGGACGCGCTGCTCAGCGCACACGATCGACAACTCCGGGCCTCGGCGCACCACCCCGGCCAGATCACCGGAGCCGGTCAGCGCCCAGTCGGGAACCGACGCCGAGGCGTCGAGTCGCGCCACGGCGAAGCGGCCGGGGACCACGTCGAGGGTGAGGGTCGGCCCGCCTGGCACGGAGTGAGTGTCTCACCCGTCGCGCGGCCGGTCCGGCCGCTTGCACTGCCGGTGCGCAAGGATGCGGGCGATGCCCGCCCCACCCTGGATGGACCGCCTCCACGCCGTCGCCGATCAGCACGGGCTCGACGCCGCCTCCGTCGCGCGCCTCGCCCGGCTGCTCGAGTTCGTCCGCGACGACCCCACCGCGCCGACGACGGTTCGCGACCCCGCCGTCGCCGTGGATGCGCACATCGCCGACTCGCTCTCCGCGTTGTCGCTCGACGAGGTGCGGGAGGCGCAGACGATCGCCGATCTCGGGGCGGGCGCCGGCTTTCCCGGGATCCCCCTCGCCGTAGCGCTGCCGGCCGCGGCGGTCGTCCTCATCGAGAGCGTCGGGCGCAAGTGCGCGTTCCTGGGGCGGGCGGTGGAGGTGGCCGGGGCCGCCAATGCGCGTGTTGCCTGCGCACGGATCGAGGAGTGGCCCGAGCGCGACCTCGACGTCGTCGCGGTGCGCGCCGTGGCCCCACTCGGTGTTCTCGTGGAGTACGCCGCGCCGGCCCTCCGTCTAGGTGGCCGGCTCGTCGCCTGGAAGGGCCGGCCCGATCCACTTGAGGAGACCGCCGCCGCCGGGGCGGCCCGCGAGGTGGGGATGGAACTCGCTCGCGCCGTCGGCCTGACTCCGCGTCCGGGCGCCGATCACCGCACGCTGTACGTCTACTCGAAGGTGCGGGAGACGCCGGCGAAGTTCCCGCGACGCCCAGGAATGGCCCGCAAGCGGCCACTCTGAGGCTGGGGTCGACGGTTCGTTCGCGAACGAACCGTCCAGGCGAGGACCCGATGGCGACCGAGCCGGCCGGTACCGTGACGCGCGATGGGCAACGTCTACGCGATCGCCAACCAGAAGGGCGGGGTGGGGAAGACCACCACGGCCGTGAACGTGGCCGCCTGCATCGCGGAGGCCGGCTACCCGACGCTGCTCGTCGACATCGACCCGCAGGCGAACGCCACCGTGGGTATCGGCCTGCCGAAGGACCTCGAGCCCAGCATCTATGAGGTGCTCTCGGGTGACGCGCGCGCGGAGGAGGCCATCCGCCCGTCCGACATCCCCGGCCTGGAGGTCCTGCCCGCGAGCCCCAACCTCGCGGGCGCCAACATGGAGCTCCCGCGCCTCGCCGGCTCGGAGACCCGCCTGCGTGACGCGCTGGCCTCCGTACGCGAGCGCTACGCGTTCACGCTGCTCGACTGCCCGCCTTCACTCGGCCCCCTTACCGTCAACGCGCTGGTCGCCGCCGACCGGGTCATCGTGCCGGTGCAGACGGAGTACTTCGCGCTCGAGGGACTCGCCGGCCTGCTCGACACGCTGGCCCTGGTCCAGCGGGAGTTGAACCCGCGCCTGACGGTGGCCGGGATGCTGCTCACGATGCACGACGGCCGCACGCGGCTGGCCCGCGACGTCGAGCGCGAGGTCCGCGAGCACTTCCCCTCGCTCGTCTTCGACACGGTGATCCCGCGCAACGTCCGCATCGGGGAGGCCCCGAGCTTCGGCCTGCCCGTGATCCACCACGACCCGCACTGCGCGGGTGCGGACGCCTACTTCGAACTGGCCAAGGAGGTCGCCGCGCGTGCCTGACGAGCGCGAGATCGCCGCGCACGCCGTGCCTGCTCGCCGCCGATCCGGTGCTGCCCGGGGCATGGGGCGCGGACTGTCCGCGATCCTCTCCGTCTCAGCTCCCGCCGAGCCGGGGGCACCCGTCGACGAGCTGCGCGAGCTGCACGTCGACCTCATCGCGCCGAACCCGCGCCAGCCGCGGCGGCGCTTCGAGGACGAGACGCTGCAGGCGCTCGCCGGCTCGGTGCGGGAGCGGGGCGTGCTCCAGCCGGTGCTCGTCCGCCCGCTGCCCGGCGGCAGCTACGAGCTCGTCGCCGGCGAGCGCCGGTGGCGGGCGGCCAAGCTCGCCGGCCTCGAGACGGTGCCGGCGCTCGTGCGGCCGCGCGAGGACGCCCAGGCGCTCGAGGTCGCGCTCATCGAGAACATGGCCCGCGAGGACCTCAACCCGATCGAGGAGGCGCACGCCTGCGCGGCCCTCGTCGAGGAGCTGGGCCTGACGCGCGAGGAGGTCGGCCGGCGGGTCGGGCGCTCGCGCGTGGCCGTCTCGAACCTCCTGCGCCTTCTCGACCTGCCGGACGAGGCCATCGAGCTCATCGAGGCCGGGCACCTCAGCGAAGGTCATGGCCGGGCGCTCCTGCTCTCCGAGGACCACGCCGACCGCCGCTCGCTGGCGCGCAGCGCCGCCGCCGAGGGCTGGTCGGTGCGCGTCCTCGAGGCCCGGGCCCGCGAGAGCGGTCGCGCCGGTCGCCCGGAAGCTTCCGGCGCCTCGGGCACCGCCGCCCCAAAGGTCCACCCCGACCAGGCCGCCGCGGCCCAGGAGCTCGCCGACGCGCTCAGCACCGCCCTCGGCCACGACGTCCACGTCCGCGCCCACGCCGGCGGCTACCGTGCCGAGTTGCGCCTCGATTCGCTCGACAGCGGGCTCGACCTCGCCGCCCGCCTCCGCGGGTCCTAGAGCCCCGGCGTCCGTCGCTATCATCCCCGGACCCCGGGCGATTAGCTCAGTCGGTTAGAGCGCTTCTCTGATAAGGAAGAGGTCCCAGGTTCGAGTCCTGGATCGCCCACTCGCAGGTGTTGATCCTGCGCGCGGTGTGGTCGGCGGTGCGCCGCACGCCAACGGCGGCTGATCGGCCCTTTCGGCAGCGACCCCGGCGACGCGGCGGCGTTGAAGCTCGCCGTCGACCTCCGTGGCCTCTCGACCATCAGGGTGTTCTCCGAGTCGATAGCGTTCCCGGCGCGTTGCGGGACGGACCCCCTCGATCGCCGGCGAACTGCTTGACGGGATCATGGCCGGCGATGGTGTGCGCCACCCCTGGAGCGGATTCGCGACCGCCGACCCAGCGCCCCGGGGGGCCTCAAGGACGGCTGGCGGATTCCTCGGGCTCTCGCCGAGGTCGGGACACGGCCACCACGAATGGGGCGTCCGGAAGGGATGGACGCGCTGTGCTGGAGTGCGTCCGCTGAGTTGATGCGCGGAGATCACGCTTCGGCGTCCGCCCCCAGAGCCGAGACACGAACGTCGCGACCGGGGCGCCGGCCATGAGGGCCCGGACGGCCATCCTCACAGCGGTCGCGGCCGCGGGACTCGCTCACGTCACGTCGGGCGTGACGCCGCCGTCCGGTGGCGGCGGGACGGCGCCGGCGTTCGGGGCGGCCGGCGGCTCGTCCGCGACGCCCGCCGTGCCGGCCGGCCCGTCGAACCTGGAGGCGGGCTACACCACCGTCGCCCCTGGCGCGCACCTATTCCACGTGCTCGCGCGTTCGCAGCGACCCGGCGCGCCGCTCGTCGTCTACGTCGCCGGCGGTCCGGGGGCGTCCTCGATGACGCCGGTGTTCGTCGGCAACGGGCCGTGGCGGCTGCGCGCGCCCTTCCGGCCGGGCCGAGCCGAGGTGAGCAGGAACCCCTGGTCCTGGACGCGTCTCGCCAATGTCGTGTACCTCGACCAGCCCCGCCACACCGGCTTCTCGACCGGACGAGCGCGCTATCTGACGAGCGTCCGCGCCGCCGGCCGGGACTTCTCGACGTGGCTACGTGCGTTTCGCCGGGACCACCCGCAGTTAGCCCGCCGCAAGCTGATCCTCGCGGGCGAGTCCTTCGCGGGCACCTACATCTCCGAGTTCACCCGCCGCATCCTGGACGGCGACGCGGGCCGCGGCCTGCGGCTCGCCGGGCTGTTCCTCGAGGCACCGTCCCTGGGAGACACCCAGGCCGCGCCCGCCCGCGCCCAGCCCGACTACCTCTGCGCCCGCCGCCTCGTCAGCCCCGCGAACTGCACCGCCGGCACCGCGGGCGGCATCCGCACCCTGCTGCACGCCTGCGCCACCACGATCCCCGGCGCGACCGCCGGGACCGCCACGCTGCGGCAGGTCGAGCACGCCCGCTCCATGGCGTGCCGGCGCTACCGCGCGCAGGTCACGACGCGCCCGAGCCGCACGCGCACCCGGCCGTTCCCCGACACCCGCCGGTTTCCGCCCGAGTTGCGGGCCACCCCGGTCCCCGAGCCGCTCGACATGCGGCTCTTCCCGAGAAGCGGAGAGGTCCGCCGCCACGTCGGCTTCTCGCCCAACCCGTACGACACCCGACGTCCGTGCCGGCCGAGCGGCGGATTTCCGCCGTGGTGCTACCGCGACGGCAAGCTCACGAGGCTCCTGAACGCCCCCGCGACGAAGGCCTGGATCGGCGGCGGCATCCGGCCCGCCCGCCGCTGGCGGTTCGCGGACTTCCGCGTCTCGGTGACGCTGTCGTTCAAGTCCCGGCCGCCGTCCAACCGCAACTACGCCCGGGCCCTCCGGCGCGGCGTCCCGGTCCTCCTCGCCTTCGGCGCCCACGACTGGGACATCAACCCGTTCGCCGCGCGCCATCTCGTCGCGGCGATCGCCGCGGACGCCGGTCCCTCCGCCCGCCGGCTGACCCACGTCGAGCTCCCGGGCGCCGGCCACATGCTCGGCCTCGACCGCCCCCGCTCCACCTATCGGCTCATGGCCCGCTTCCTCGACGGCGCGCGCTGACCGCACTACCGTCCCGCGCGTGCCGTCGCGCCCCCGCTGCTACATCGCCAGCCCGCTCGGCTTCAGCGCCGCGGGCCGTCACTACTACGAGCACGTGTACCTGCCCGCCCTGCGGGAGGTGGTCGAGCCGGTGGACCCGTGGGCGCTCATGCACCCCGACGAGATCGCCGAGGCTCAGCACACCGGCGGGCAGGCCGCGCTCTGGGCGGAGGCCGGCCGCCGGAACATCGAGGCGATCCGCGGCTGTGAGCTGCTCGCCGCCCACCTCGACGGCCAGGAGCTCGACTCCGGCACCGCGTCCGAGGTCGGCTTCGCCGCGGGCATCGGCGTGCGCTGCTTCGGCCTGCGCACCGACCTGCGCCAGAGCGGCGAGCCCGGCATCGCGGTGAATCTCCAGGTCCAGGCGTTCATCGTGCACAGCGGGGGCCGTGTCGTCGGCTCCCTGGAGGAGCTCGTCGCCGCGCTCGCGGGCTGAGCCAGGCCTCCCGGGGCGGGCCTGTGGCAGCGCTATCCTCGAACGAGTCCTCCGGCAACCGAGGAGCCCCGCAGTGCAGGAGATGGTCATCTACGGCGTGAGCTTCGACATGGTCGGCAAGCAGCCGATCGTGCTTTTGAAGGCCGTCGACTCGAACAAGTTCCTGCCGATCTGGATCGGCCACCCGGAGGCTGCCGCGATCCTCATGAAGCTCCAGGGCGCGTCGACCCCGCGGCCCATGACGCACGACCTCCTGTGCGACATGCTCGGCGAGCTCGACGTGAAGTGCACGCAGGTCTCGGTCACCGAGTTGCGCGAGAACACGTTCTTCGCCTCGATCACGCTCACGGTCAACGGCCGCGAGCTGGAGATCGACTCGCGCCCCTCGGATGCGCTCGCCCTCGCCGTACGCTCCGGTGCGCCGATCTTCGCGGCCGAGGAGGTCATCGCGGAGTCGGCGATCGAGTTCGAACACGACGTGGAGGACACCGAGGAGGTCGTCGAGAAGTTCAAGGACTTCCTCGACCAGGTGACCCCCGAGGACTTCGCGGCCGGCGAGCAATAGAGAGATCGCAGGGGGCCCGCCTCCCTACGGCAGGCGCCGGAACCGACCTTGAGCCGCCTGGGCCTTGGTCGGCACCCCTGGGCCCGCGACTACGCCGTCACGCCCTCCAGCGCCAGCTCGACCAGCCGCCCGATCAGGGCGTCGAACCCGACTCCGGCCGCATCCGCGGCCTGCGGCAGCAGCGACGTGTCGGTCAGCCCCGGCACCGAGTTCGCCTCGAGCACGGTCAACTCGCCGCTGGCCGCGTCGCGCATCAGGTCGATCCGCGCGACCCCGCGGCAGCCGAACAGCCGCCACACGTCGAGCGCGAGCTCCTGGGCGCGCGCCGTGTCGGCCGCGCTGAGCTCCGCGGGGCACACGAACGTCGTGCGGCCGATCTCGTAGCGCGCCTCGAAGTCGTAGAAGTCCTCGTCGTTGGGCACCGCCTCGACGACCGGGAGCGCCTCGCCGGCGACGATCGACACCGCCAGGTCGCGCCCCTCGACGTGGCGCTCGAGCACGACCTTGCGGTCGTAGGAGAACGCCGCGATCAGCGCGCTGGGCACCTGGGCCGCGGACGAGGCGAACTTGATGCCCAGCGACGAGCCGCCGCGGGCGGGCTTGACGACGATCGGGAACTCGAGACGGTCCTCGATGGCCGGCAGGGCGTCCGCCGCGCCCAGCTCGCGGAAGGCGGCCTCACTGAACGCGTAGAAGTCCGGCGTCGGCAGGCCGGCGTCGCGCATGAGGTGCTTGGCCAGCACCTTGTCCCAGCAGCGCGCGCACGCCGACGGGCCCGACCCGGTGTAGGGGATCCCCAGCAGCTCCAGCAGCTCCTGCAGCGTGCCGTCCTCGCCCTCCCGGCCGTGCAGCGCGACGAACGCGACGGCGGGCTCGACGACCTTGAGCTCGCGGACGAGGTCGCCCCGCACGTCGATGCCGACGACGTCGTAGCCGAGGCGCTCCAGCGCGTCCTCGACCCGGCCGCCGGAGCGCAGCGAGACCTGGCGCTCCAGCGAGCGCCCGCCCTTGAGCACCGCGACGCGGGTCACTCCGACGAGCCGGCGCGGCGGCCGTCGCCCGCGCGCCGCGGCAGGTGCAGGACGTCGGCCAGCGCCTGATCGGGGCCGCCCGGCGCCGGCCGCTCGTCGGCGACCGGCGAGCTCGGCACGACCGTACCGGTCAGCGTGCCGTACAGCGCGACCTGCTCGTGGACGATCGCGCCGATGCGCCGGACCCCCTCGCGGATGTCCTCGTCGGACACGTAGGAGAAGTTCAGCCGCATCGACGAGCCGCCGCGGCCGTCGAGGTAGGCGCCCCGGCCGGGCACGAACGCGACGTTCTCCTCGAGCGCGCGGGCCAGCAGGTCCGTGGTGTCGATGAAGTCCGGCAGCGTCGCCCACAGGAACAGGCCGCCCTGCGGGTGCGTCCACACCGCCTCCGGGCCGAAGAACTCGGCCAGCGCGTCGAGCATGACGTCTCGGCGGCGGTGGTAGCGCTCCTTGAATGCCGACAGCAGCTGCGGCCACTCGCCGGTGCGGAAGTAGGTCGAGACGAACAGCTGCGACAGCGGCGACGAGCACAGGTCCGCCGCCTGCTTGCCGATGTTCAGCTTGTGGTAGACGGGGCCGGGGGCGACCGCCCAGCCGAGCCGCACGCCCGCCGCGAAGATCTTCGAGAACGTGCCGAGGTAGACGACGAACTGGCCGCCGTCGAGCGAGTACAGCGTCGGCAGCGGGTCGCCCTCGTAGCGCAGCAGCCCGTACGGGTTGTCCTCGAGCACGAGCAGCTCGCGCTCGGCCGCGACCTCGACGAGCCGCTTGCGCCGCGGCAGCGACATGGTCACGCCGGCCGGGTTGTGGAAGGTCGGCACCGTGTAGATGAACTTCGGCCGTCGGTTCTCGCGGGCGAGCTGGTCGAGCACCGCCTCGAGCTCGTCGATGCGCATGCCGTCGCTGTCCATCTCGACCTGCACGACGTCCGCCTCGTAGGCGCCGAAGCAGGGAACGGCGCCCGGGTACGTCGGCGCCTCGGCGATGATCACGTCGCCTGGGTCGATGAGCGTGCGGCAGAAGAGGTCGATGACCTGCTGGCCGCCGGTCGTCACGAGGATGTCCTGCGGGTCGACGCCGATCGTGCCCTCGGCGGCCATGACCTCGATGATCGCCTCCTTGACGTCCTCGAGGCCCTCGGTCGGCCCGTACTGCAGGGCGCGGGCGCTCTGCTCGGCCGCCAGCTGCGACATCACCTTGGCCATCACCTCGGCCGGGAAGACCGTCATGTCGGGCGCTCCGCCGGCGAGCGAGATGATGTCGTCGCGGGCGATCACGGCCATCAGATCGCGCATCGCGGAGCTCTTCATCACCTTCGTGCGGGTGGAGAAGAGGGCCGCGTAGCGCTCGAGATCGCGCGCCGATCGGGAGCCTGTGGGAGGACGTGTGGTCATGAGGCGGGGTGCGCCGGGTAGTTTGACGGTACCGCACAGATGCGTCTCTTCCTTGACATATGCACCGGCCTCGGCCTCTCTGCTTCGGCCGGCATCCGCCCGTTCCTGCCCGCGCTCGTCTCCGGCGTCCTCGCCGGGTTCAACGTCGGCGTCGACTACGAGGGCACCGACTTCGCCTTCCTCGAGAAGGCCTGGTTCCTCGGGCTCATGCTCGCGCTCATGGCCGTCGCGCTCGTCGCGATGCGGCGCCTCGGCGCCGCCGCCGTGGAGTCCGGCCCGCTGGGCGCCGCGCTGAGCGGCATCGCGATCGCCGTCGGCGGCCTGCTGTTCGCGGGCGTCCTCGCTGACCACGGCTACGCGTGGTGGCCGGGCCTGCTCGCCGGCATCGCGGTCGCCGCGTTCGCCCAGCTCGCCGTGCGCAGCCTGTTCACCCGGGTGCGCGCGCGCCTCGACCGCCATGCCCAGGACTCGCTCGTCGTCTTCGCGGACGGCACGTCGGCGGTGGGATCCGCGCTGGCGATCCTCGTGCCGCCCGTCTCGATCGTGCTCGTCGGCTTCCTCGCGTGGCTGCTCGCCGGCGGCCGGCGCCGGGCCGGCGAGAAGTACGCCGGCCTGCGCATCCTGAGGTAGTGGGCAAGAAGCTCGTCCTCGCGGTCATCGACGGATGCAAGCCGTCGATGCTCGAGCGCGCGATCGCGACCGGCCGCGCCCCCGCGATGAAGGCCATCATCGAGCGCGGCGCCTACGTCGACGACCTCGTCGCCGCCTTCCCATCGGTCACGCCGGTCTGCGCCGCCTCGATCGCGACCGGCTGCGGGCCCGACCGCCACCACATCCCCTCGATGAACTGGTACTCGCGGGCCGAGTCGCGCTACATCGAATACGGCTCGAGCTTCAGCGCGTCGCGGCGCTTCGGCATCACCCGCCAGCTCGTCGACACCGTCTACAACATGAACGGCCATCACCTGTCGCCCGACGTGCGCACGGTCTTCGAGCAGCTCGACGACGCGGACCTCCGGACGGCCGGCACGACGTACCTCATGTACCGCGGCCGCCATCGCCACGAGGTCGCGCGCGACACCGTGCTCGCCCGCGCGGCGCGGACGCTGTTTCGCCACTCGGTGCTCGGCCCGCGCGAGCTGTTCTACGCGGACGTCTTCGCCAGCCGCCGCACGCCGTGCCGCTCCCAGCTCGGCCTGCCGGGCGTGCGCGACAAGCACTCGGGGTGCGTCGGCGAGTACCTCGTCCGCGAGGACCTCTTCGACTTCCTGCTGCTGTCGCTGCCCGACAACGACACGTACTCGCACAAGCACGGCCCGCACGCCCAGGTCGAGTCGATCGCCGAGGCGGACCGCCAGATCATGCGGCTGTTCGAGGCGGGCGGCGGGACCGACGCGTTCCTCGACGACCACGCGATGATCGTCTGCGCCGACCACTCGCACACCGGGGTCGAATCGGTCATCCGCCTGCACGACGCCTTCGCGGACTTCGCGATCCTCGCCCCGGCCGGCGACAACGCGGCCGACGCCGAGGTCGCGGTCTGCCCGGCCCAGCGCTCGGCGATGGTCTACGCGCTCGTGCAGGAGGGACGCGGCGCGCTGCTGCCCCGGCTCGTGCGCGCGGCGCGCGGCGTCGAGGGCGTCGACCTCGTGATGTGGCGCACCTCGAGCGGCGAGGGGGCGATCGCGTCGGGCGAGCGCGAGCTGCGCTTCGCCCCGGGCAGCGACGTCGCCGACCGTCGCGGTGAGCGCTGGAGCGTCGACGGCGAGCTCGGCGTGCTCGGGGCGCGCATCGAAGACGGGCGCCTGCTCGCGCCCGCCTACCCCGACGCGCTCTCCCGGGTGTGGTCGGCGCTCACGACGCCCACCGCCGGGGACGTCCTGCTCAGCGCCGCGCCCGCGTACGAGTTCGCCGACTGGGGCGGCGTCGCGCACGTCGGCGGCGGCAGCCACGGCTCTCTGCACGCGTCCGACTCCCTCGGCGTGCTCGCGTGGTGCGGCACGGGGCCCGACCGCCGCGACGCGCGCGAGGAGTGGTCGCTGCGCGACATCACGCCGATGGTCACCTCGCACTTCGGACTGTCCTGACTGCAGCCTCTACGCTGGCGCCAATGCTCCGGCGGACCAGGCTTGCCGCGCTTGCGCTCCTGCTGCTCGCGCTCGCCCTCGCCGCACCGGCGGCGGCGCAGACCGCGACGTCCCAGGCCGGCTCGGCCAACGCCCCGTCGGCCGCAGCGTCCACGCCGGGCGTCGCCAAGGCCGCCTCGACGGCCACCACGGCGACCGACCCGAACGCGCTCACCACGCCGTCGAGCATGGACGAGCGCCCGCCGCTGCACCGGCTGACCGGCAACCAGGCGCAGCGCATCGCCGAGCGGGTGCCGAAGATCCGCGACGAGCGGGCCAAGCACAAGCGCACGACCGTGAGCGTCTATCAGAAGGGCGCGAATCGCTGGCAGGTCTCGTTCTTCGCCGAAGGCAAGGAGATCGGCCAGGTGTCGATCTGGGACCCCACCGGCGCGGTGCTCGAGGCGTGGACCGGTCCGCAGGTCGCGTGGACGATGGCCCGCGGCTACGAGGGCGCGTTCGGGCGCAAGGCGGCGGCGCTGTACGTGTGGATCCCGCTGCTCGTGCTCTTCGTCGCCCCGTTCGTCGACTGGCGCCGGCCGCTGCGCATGCGCCACCTCGACCTGCTCGCGCTGTGCTCGCTGTCCGTGTCGCTGGCGTTCTTCAACCACGGCAACCTCGCCGGGTCGGTCCCGACGACCTATCCGCCGCTGCTGTACCTCCTCGGCCGCCTGCTGTGGATCGGCTACCGGCGCGGTTCGGGCGGGGAGCCGCTCAAGCTGCTCGTCCCGGTCACCTGGCTGGCGGTCGCGACGATCTTCCTCGTGGGCTTCCGGATCGGCCTCAACGTCACGAACTCGAACGTGATCGACGTCGGCTACTCGGGCGTGATCGGCGCCGACCGGCTCAGCCACGGCCAGGACCTCTACGGCGACTGGCCGCGCGACAACGAGCACGGCGACACGTACGGGCCGGCGAACTACCTCATCTACGTGCCGTTCGAGGCGGTCTGGCCGTGGAGCGGCAGCTGGAACGACCTGCCGGCGGCGCACGGTGCGGCGGTGCTGTTCGACCTGCTGTGCCTGGCCGGGCTGTTCCTGCTCGGCCGCCGGATCCGCGGGCCGACGCTCGGCGTGGTGCTCGCCTACGCCTGGGCGGCCTTCCCGTTCACGCTGTTCAGCCTCAACACGAACTCCAACGACGCGCTGGTCGCCGCGCTGCTCATCGGCGCCATGCTCGCGGCCACGAGCGCGGCCGGTCGCGGCGCGTTCAGCGCGCTCGCCGCGACGACGAAGCTGGCGCCGCTCATCCTGGCGCCGCTGCTGGCGACGCACGGCGCGCCGCCGGCCTCGCGGATCCGCACGATCGGGAAGTTCGCCGTGGCGTTTGCGGTCGTCGCCGCGATCACGATGATCCCGGTCTGGCTGCAGGGCGACCTGCGCCTGATCTGGGATCGCACCGTCGGCTTCCAGCTCGACCGCGGCGCGCCGTTCTCGGTGTGGGGGTACTACGGCGGGCTCGACGGGCTGCAGAAGGCGCTCCAGGTCGCCACCGCCGCCTTCGCGATCGCCGCGGCGTTCATCCCGCGGCGCCGCGACGTGGTCGGCTTGGCCGCGATCGCCGGCGCGATCCTCATCGCGCTCCAGCTCGGGATGACCTACTGGTTCTACCTCTACATCATCTGGGTGCTGCCGTTCGCGTTCGTGGCGTTCTTCGCGCGCGAACCGGTGGGCAGGCCCGCGCCGGCCGAGCCACCGCCGCCTCCGCCGGCCGACGACGTCGCGCCCGTCCTCGCGGCCTCCTAGCCCGGCAGCAGGATCTGCTCGATTCCCGTGGCGTGCATCGGCCCGTCGCAGCTGACGAGCACGCCCATGAGCCACGGGTCGTCGTCGGACGTCTCGAAGCGGATCGGCATCTGGGTCCGCATCGCCTCGATCGCCTGTTCCTTGCGCACCCCGATCACGCCGCCGCGCGGCCCGGTCATGCCCACGTCCGTGATGTAGGCGGTCCCGCCCGGCAGCACGCGGGCGTCCGCGGTCGGCACGTGGGTGTGGGTCCCGACGACCGCGGTCACCCGCCCATCGAGGTGCCATCCGAGCCCGACCTTCTCGCTGGTCGCCTCGGCGTGGACGTCGACGAGGATGTGGTCCGTGGTGCGGCGCAGGTCGTTGACCGCCGCGTCGGCCTCGGGGAACAGCGCGCGCCCTGCCTGGAGGAACACGTTGCCCGACAGGTTCACCACGCCGAGGCGCAGCCCGTCGCGCTCGACGGTGGTCGTGCCGCGGCCAGGTTGAGAGCGCAGGTAGTTCGCCGGGCGCAGGATGCGCTGCTCGCGATCGAGGTAGGGCAGGATCTCGCGGCGGTGGTAGGCGTGGTTGCCGAGCGTGATGACGTCGACGCCGGCGGCGAAGAGCTCGTCCGCGATCTTCGGCGTGATCCCGAGGCCGCCGGCCGCGTTCTCGCCGTTGACGACGACGAACGTCGGGCGGTGGCGCTCCACGAGGCCGGGGAGCAGCCTGAGCAGGGTGCGCCGGCCGAGGCCGCCGACCACGTCGCCGATGAACAGGATCTTGGCGTCAGCCGACATCGGGGAGGATCATCCCTGATGCGATGAGCGGAGTCGGTCCTGAGCGTGAAGAGGAGGCGCCCGAGCGCCCGGACGAGCCCACGGCCCCAGCGGCGCCGCGGCCGGTCGTCGTGCCCCGGTGGGTGCAGCTCGTCGCCCTCCCGCTGGCGGTCGTCGCGCTGTGGATCCTGGCGCGCGCCGCGGGCCCGGTCCTGCTCGTGTTCATCATCGCCGCGGTCGTCGCGCTCATCCTCAACCCGCTCGTCGCCCGGCTGCAGCGCCACATGCACTTCCCGCGCGGCATCGCGGTGGCGAGCGTGTGCCTGGCGATCCTCGCGGTCCTCGTCACCGCCGGCATCCTGCTCGCCAACCCGGTCGCCGAGCAGGCTCGGGTCATCCAGCGCGACCTGCCCGGGCTCGTCGACGACGCCAACGACCATCTCGCCGACCTGCAGACCTGGCTGGACCACAACAACATCAACATCCAGGTCAAGCGCCAGGGGGAGACGGCGATCGAGACGCTGTCGGACCAGCTCAGCGGCGCGAGCGGCGACATCGCCTCCACGGCGACGGGGCTGCTGACGAGCATCGCGACCGCCGGCTTCGCGCTCGTGCTGATCGTCGTGATCTCGATCTACATGCTGCTCTACGGCGAGCGGATCGGCGCGCTGGTGCGGCGCTTGATGCCGCCGGGCGACGGCACCCCCGAGGATGACTACCCCAGTCGCGTGCAGGCGGCGGTGTTCGGCTACGTCCGCGGCCAGCTGCTGTTCAGCCTCGCCATGGGCGCGGGCTGCGGCATCGGCCTGTACCTCCTCGGCGTCACCGGGGTCTTCCCGGCCGGCAAGACGTACGCGCTCGCGTTCGCGGTCTTCTTCGGGCTCATGGAGCTCATCCCGTACGTCGGCCCGATCCTCGGCGCGATCCCGCCGCTGCTCGTCGCGCTGTTCACGGACCCGCTCGACGTGCTCTGGCTCGGCATCTTCTTCATCGCGCTGCAGCAGATCGAGGGCCACGTCGTCGCTCCGCAGATCTTCGGCCACACGCTGCGGATCAACCCGCTGCTGGTCATCTTCGCCCTGCTCACGGGCGCGGAGATCTACGGGATCATCGGCGCGCTGCTCGCGCTGCCGATCGCCGCGGTGCTGCGCGAGACGGTCGTGTACCTGCGCCGCCATCTCGTGCTCGAGCCCTGGGGGCACACGAACCCGGTGGCGGTCATGGGCGCGCTGCCGCCGCCGGAGCGCCGCTGCCCTGACTGCGGGATGGTCGCCGACGACGACGACGCGTACTGCCGCCGGTGCGGCGCGCCGCTCGATGCGGTGACGAGCGAGCACCGCTGAGGGGCTAGCCTGCCGCCGGTGATCACCGAGGCCCGCGGCGTGACGAAGCGGTTCGGCGCGCGCGTCGCGCTGCGCGACGTCTCCTTCGGGGTCGAGCCCGGCGAGAAGCTCGCGGTCATCGGGCCCAACGGCGCGGGCAAGACGACGCTGCTGTCGATCCTGGCGGGCATCCTGCGGCCCGACGAGGGCGAGATCAGCCGGCCGGCCCGCGAGATCGGCTGGGTGCCGCAGCAGCCGGCGGTCTACAAGAAGCTGTCGGTGCGCGAGAACCTCCGCCTGTTCGCACGCCTGGAGAAGGTCGGCGACCCCGACGCGGTCGTCGAGCGGATGCTCGAGCAGACCGGTCTCGCCGAGCGGGCGGGCGACGAGCTCGGCACGCTGTCGGGCGGCAACCGGCAGCGGGTGAACATCGCGGTCGGGCTCCTCGCCGACCCGCCGGTGCTGCTGCTCGACGAGCCGTCGTCGTCGCTGGACCCCCGCCAGCGCGAGCGGCTGTGGGAGTTCGTCGACGAGCTCGCCCGCACGGAGGGCACCGCCGTCATCTTCACCACCCACAACGTGGCGGAGGCCGACCGCTGGGCCGACCGTGTGCTCGTCCTCGCCGACGGCGAGGTGCTCTTCGACGGGACGCCGGACGCGCTGCGCGCCGCCGAGCACGACGAGGAGCGCACCGACTTCGAGGGCGCGTTCGTGCGATTCCTGCGCGAGCAGGGGCACTGACCGCCGCATGCGGTGGCTCCTCATCAAGGACCTGCAGATCCTGCGGCGCTCGAAGCTGCTCGTCGCGCTGCTCGTGCTCTACCCCGTCGCCATCGCGCTGCTCATCGGCCTCGCGCTCTCCAAGGGCCCGGACAAGCCCAAGGTCGCCTTCCTCAACGAGGTCCCGATCGGGCAGACCGTGACGAACGTCGGCGGCAAGGAGGTCGACTTCGCCGACTACGCGAAGCAGTTCTTCGACGCGATCGACCCGGTCGTCGTCCACTCGCGCAAGGAGGCGCTGGCCAAGGTCGACGGCGGCGACGCGCTGGCCGCGCTCATCATCCCGGCGAACACCGTCGATCGCCTCAACGGCGGGCTCGGCCAGGCCCAGGTCGAGGTGATCTACAACGGCGACGCGCTGAAGCAGTCGTTCGTGCAGTCGACCATCGATGCGGAGCTCGCCCGCGCGAACGCGAAGCTGTCGGACACGATCCGCGACGTCGCGCTCCGGGATCTGCACGTGCTGCAGGACGGCGGGCCGATCACGACGCCGCTGGGCACGCAGGACCTGCTCGGGCTGCGCAAGGCCAAGGCGCTCGTGCAGCAGGCGCTCGCGCAGTTGCCGGAGAACGACCCGTTGAGCCCCGGCCTCAAGGAGGTCGACAACTTCGCCAACCAGGCGCTCATCGGCCTCGAGTTCGCGACGCCGGCGCTCAAGGCGGTCAGCCGGCCGATCACCGTCAAGCGCACGCTGCTCGAGGGCAGTCGCACCCCGCTCGACGACTTCGCGGTGGCGCTGGCGATCGCGGTGTCCCTGCTGTTCGTCGCGGTCCTGCTGGCCAGCGGGGTGCTGGCGCTCGAGCGCGAGGAGCAGGCCTACGGGCGCCTGGTGCGCGTCGTGTCGCCGTCGGCGCTGCTGCTCGAGAAGATCCTCCTCGCTGCCGCATGCTCCGGTCTGGTCGCCCTGGTGATGGTCTGCGGCATCGGCGCCTTCACGGGCGTCGACTGGTCCCGCGCGGGGCAGTGGGTGATCGCCGCGGCCGTGGGGGCGCTCGGCTGCAGCGCCCTCGGCGTCGCGATCGGCGCGGTGGCGCGCGAGGTGCGGGCCGCGTCGCTGCTCGGGCTCATGCTCGCGCTGCCGCTGGCCTTCCTCGCTCTGGTCCCGAGCGGTTCGGTCGCCCCGGCGCTCTATGACGTCATCCGCGTGATCAACGCCGCGTTCCCGTTCAAGCCGACGCTCGACGCGCTCGACGCCGCGATCAACGCGGCGACGCCCGGGCTGCTCGGGCCGGCGCTGCACCTGCTCGGCCTCACGGCCGCGTACGGGGCGCTCGCCCGCCTCGCGTTGCGAAGATTCGCGGCGTGAGGCTGCCCGACCACGTCGACGGGGATCAGGTGACGATCCGCGCCTTCACGCTCGACGACGTCGCCGAGCTGCTCGAGCTGCGCCTGCGCACGCGCGAGTTCAACACCCCGTACGAGCCGCGCCGGTCGGAGGGCTTCTTCACGGCGGCGGGCCAGCGCGCGGAGATCGTCCGTGATCGCGAGGAGTGGATGGCGGACCGCATGTACGCCTTCGGGGTCGTCGAGCGCGACACCGGCCGCCTGCGCGGCCGCGTGGGGCTCGCGAACATCGTGCGCGGCGCGTGGGACAACGCGACGCTCGGATACTTCGTCGACCAGGAGGTCAACGGCCGCGGCTACGCCAGCGAGTCCGTGCGCCTCGCACTGAGCTTCGCGTTCGGGCCCGCCCGGCTGCACCGCGTCCAGGCCGCCGTGATGCCGCACAACGAGCGCTCGGCGCGCGTCCTGCGCAAGAACGGCTTCCGCCTCGAGGGCCACGCGCCGCGCTACCTGCGCCTCGCCGGCGGCTGGCGCGACCACGACCTCTACGCGATCACGGCCGAGGAGTTCTGAGCGCGGCCGGGCGTGCGCCGCTTCGGTTTCCGCCCGCGCCGCTTCGGTTTCCGCCCACGCCGCTTCGGTTTCCGCCCACACCGCTTCGCTTCCCGCCCACGCCGGATCGGCGGGTCCAGGCCGCCGCGGACTGCTCGACGACGGCCGCGGGGCGGGGTCCGCGCCCGGTTCGCGCGCCTGCTTGAGCCGCTCGGGGGTTCGGGCGTTCGCTCCGGGTGAGCGGGCGTCAGCGCGTGCACGTCGCCCCCGCCTCCGGCTCGCGGGACGTGCGGGCGTTCATGCCCACTGAGCGGCGTCAGTGCCTGAACGTCCTGGGTCGGCCGAGGGCGTGTCGAGTTGACGGCGGATGGCGCCGTGAACACGACAGAGCCCGCGCACCCGACCGCCCGCGCCGCTCAGGGACCCGCGCGAACGGGCCCGGAACCGGCCGGGAACAGACCCGGAACCGGCCGGGAACAGACCTGTTTCCCTTCGATCGTCCGTGGCTGGCCCCGCCGGACCCTCCGCAAACGGTCGGCGCTGAGCGGGAGAGCCCCTCAGAACCGCCGCGACCCACCCGCCGCGATCACGAACCCGTGCCCGGAGCGGTTCACGCATCGCACCCCATCGCCCGCGGCTGTGCAGCGCACGCCCCGCCAGCGCCAGGTGTCGCCGTCGGCGAGCCGCCGGTTGCGCCCGCCGTAGCCCGGGTAGTCGCCGCGCTCGGAGAGCTTCGCGCGCCCGTGGCGGTGCAGCGCGAAGTAGCTGTCGAGCTCGCCGATGTCCGGGACGTACGGCGAGGCGCACTCGATGCCGCCGCCCGCCACGGGCAGGACGGCGAGGCACACGATCTTGTAGCCGCGGGTGTGCACGGTCGTGCCGGGGACGGTCGCGGCGTTCGCGGCGGCGGAGACGGCGAGCAGCGCTGCGGCGCAGAGGGCGACGGCGATTGGGCGGGACATGGGCCGATGTTCGCCGACCGGCCGCGCGGGCGCTACTACGCTGCATCCATGGCGTTTCCCCAGACCCGCCTGCGTCGGCTGCGCCGCACGCCCGTGCTGCGCGACCTCGTCCGGGAGACCGACGTCCTGCCCCGCCGGCTGATCCTGCCGCTCTTCGTCGAAGCCGGCCTCGACGGTCCCCGGCCCATCGGCGCGATGCCCGGCGTCAGCCGCCACTCGATCGACTCCGCGGTCGCCGAGGCCGGCGAGGCCGCCGCGCTCGGGCTCGGCGGCGTCATCCTGTTCGGTATCCCCGCCGCCAAGGACGATCAGGGCTCCGAGGCGTGGGACGACGAGGGCGCCGTCCAGCTCGCCGTCCTGGCGATCAAGGCCGCCCATCCCGACGTCATCGTCGTCACCGACGTCTGCCTCTGCGAGTACACCAGCCACGGGCACTGCGGGCTCCTGCGCGAGGACGGCAGCGTCGACAACGACAGCTCGCTCGAGCTGCTCGCCCGCACCGCCGTCTCCCATGCGCGTGCCGGCGCCGACCTCGTGGCGCCGAGCGACATGATGGACGGCCGCGTCGCCGCCATCCGCGCCGAGCTCGACGGCGAGGGCTTCGCCGACACGGCGATCATGGCCTACAGCGCCAAGCACGCCTCGACCTTCTACTCGCCGTTCCGCGACGCCGCGGACTCCACCCCGGCGTTCGGCGACCGCCGCGGCTACCAGATGGATCCCGCCAACGGCGACGAGGCGGTGCGCGAGGCGCTGCTCGACGTCGGCGAGGGGGCTGACGTGATCATGGTCAAGCCCGCGCTCTCCGCGCTCGACCTCATCTGGAGGGTCAAGCAGGAGACCCGGATGCCCGTCGCCGCGTACCAGGTCAGCGGGGAGTACGCCATGATCAAGACCTCGACCATGGACGACCGCGCCCTCGCGCTGGAGACCCTCACGGCGATCCGCCGGGCGGGGGCGGACATCGTCATCACCTACTTCGCGAAGGACGCTGCACGATGGCTGGCAACCTGAAGATCCGGGCGCGCAAGGACGGCAGCGCCGTGCCCCTGTCCGAGGCCGACAAGCAGCTGCTCAACGCGATGCAGGGCCGCTTCCCGCTCGAGCCGCGCCCGTACGCGCGCGTGGCCGCCGAGGCGGGGATGACCGAGGACGAGGCGATCGCCCGCGTCGCCGAGCTGATCGACGACCGCATCGTCCGCCAGGTCACGCCGATCTACGACACGCGCCGCTTCGGCTACGGCTCGATGCTCGTCGCGGCGAAGGTCGATGCCGAGCACCCGTGGGGGCCCGCGAAGATCGTCAACAGCCACCCCGGCGTCTCGCACAACTACCTGCGCAACCACGAGTTCAACATGTGGTTCACGATCGCCGTCGAGGAGGACTCCAAGCTTGGCCTGCAGGGCACGCTCGACCTGCTCCAGGAGCTCACCGGCGCCGAGTCGATCCGCCAGCTCCCGACGCTCGAGCTGTTCAAGATCCGCATGGACCTCGAGATGGGCGGCGACACGAAGTCGCTGACCAGCCAGGGCGCGGTCCTCGAGCCGTCGTCGGGCGAGCGCGTCGACTACGACGACTTCGACCGCGCGGTCGTGCGCGCGACGCAGGGCGACATGCCGATCGTGCGCGAGCCGTACGCGGCCGCCGCCCAGGAGCTCGGCATCACCCAGGAGCGCCTGCTCGACCACCTCGCGGGGATGCAGGAGCGCGGGCTGCTGCGCCGCGTCGCGGCGATCCTCTTCCACCGTCGCGCCGGCTTCAGCGCCAACGGCATGGGCGTGTGGCAGGTGCCCGAGGACCGCATCGCCGAGGTCGGGCCGCGCATGGCCGCGTTCCGCGGCATCTCGCACTGCTACCAGCGGCCGACCTACCCGGACTGGCCGTACGCGCTGTTCACGATGGCCCATGGTCGCTCGAAGGAGGAGTGCGACGCCATCCTCGATGCGATCGAGGCTGAGATCGACTGCATCGAGGGCCGCGCGGTGCTCTACTCGTCGACCGAGTTCAAGAAGATCCGCCTGCTCTACTTCACCGACGACTTCAAGCGGTGGGAGCAGGAGCACGCCGGCGTGTGACCGCGTGGGCCCCTCGTCCCTGAGAGACACCCGGTCGGCCGAGCTGTACGCCCGGGCCCTGAACGTCCTCCCCGGAGGCGTCAACTCGCCCGTGCGCGCGATGCGCGCGATCGGCCGCGATCCCCTGTTCGTGGTCCGCGGCGAGGGGGCCGAGCTCGTCGACGCCGACAGCAACCGCTACGTCGACTGGGTGCTGTCGTGGGGCCCGCTCATCCACGGCCACGCGCATCCGGACATCGTCGCCGGCGTGACCGACGCGGCCCAGCGCGGAACGAGCTTCGGCGCGCCCACCGCCGGCGAGGTCGAGCTCGCCGAGGAGGTCGCGCGTCGGATGCCCGCCGTCGAGATGCTGCGGATGACGTCGTCGGGCACCGAGGCCTCGATGAGCGCGATCCGGCTGGCCCGCGCGGCGACGGGGCGCGAGAAGCTCCTGAAGTTCGCCGGCGCCTACCACGGCCACGTCGACGGGCTCCTCGCGGAGGCCGGCTCGGGCCTGGCCACCCAGGGCCTGCCCGCCAGCCCCGGCGTCCCCGCCGCGGCCGCGGCGTCCACGATCGTGGTGCCGTGGAACGACCCCGACGCGGTGCGCGCCGCCTGTGCCGAGCACGAGCTGGCGGCGATCCTGGCCGAGCCGATGCCGGCGAACATGGGGCTCGTCCCGCCCGCCGAGGGCTTCCTCGACTTCCTGCGCAACCAGGCGACCGAGAACGGCGCGCTGCTGGTCTTCGACGAGGTCATCTCGGGCTTCCGCGTCGCCGCCGGGGGCGCGCAGGAGGCGACCGGCGTGCTGCCCGACCTCGTCGTGATGGGCAAGATCATCGGCGGCGGCCTGCCCGCCGCGGCGTACGGGGGCTCGCGGGCGCTCATGGAGCACATCGCGCCGGCCGGGGACGTCTACCAGGCGGGAACGCTGTCGGGCAATCCGGTCGCGGTCGCCGCCGGCCTGTCCACGCTCGCGCTGCTCGACGACGCCGCCTATACCCGCCTGGCGGCCATCACGGAGACGCTGGCCGACGGGCTGCGCCAGGCGGCGGGCGACCACCCGGTCCAGGTGCAGAGCACGTGCGGCCTGGTGACGATCTTCTTCTCGGCGCACCCCGTTCGCGACCTCGCGGCCGCCCAGGCCTGCGATCTCGCCGCCTACGGCCGCTGGTGCCAGGCGCTGCTGGCCCGCGGCGTCTACCCGCCGGCCTCGCAGTTCGAGGCCTGGTTCCCCTCGCTCGCCCACACCGACGAGCATCTCGAGCGGACCGTCATCGCGGCGACCGCCGCGTTCGAGGAGGTCTGATGAGACCCTGCGGGTCCGCATCCGCGACCGCCGCGACCCTGCGGGAGGCATCTCGATGAGACCCTGCGGGTCAGCATCCGCGACCGCCGCGACCCTGCGGGAGGCATCTCGATGAGCGACCGGTTGGCGGCGGTGCTGCGGGCGGAGGGCGGCCTGCTGGCGCAGGCACTGCGCACCGATCCGGATGCCGAGGACGCCCGCGTCGCGCAGGTCGCGGCGTCCGGTCCGCGCAGCGCCGGGCGCGAGGACGAGGTCGCCCTGCTCGTCGAGGCGATCCACGAGGCCTACCTCCTGCACTACGGCGTTTCGGCCACCGTCTCGCAGGCGGACGGCGACCTGGCGCTGCTCGCGGGCGACCGCCTCTATGCTCTCGGCCTCGACCGGCTCGCGCGCCTCGGCGACCTGGAGTCGGTCGACGTCCTCGCGGAGGTCATCGCGCGGTGCGCCGAGGCGCATGCCGTCGGTGATCCGGGCGCCGCGGCGGCGGCCTGGCGGGCCGGTGCCGAGGCGGTCGGCTGGGGGCGTCAACACGCCAGCAGAAGCCGTTGAACCACCCTGACGAAGTACGATTCCGAGAAGCCGTGGCTAAAGACCGCAGAAAGACCAAGAGCAAGTACACCGCCGACCGGCAGATGCCCGGCGCGTTCGAGGGCGAGACCGTGACGCGCCGCCGGTTCATGACCGGGACGACGCACGTGGCGGGCATCGTGGCCGCCTCGGCGTTCGCGCTTCCGGCCCTCGGGTTCGCCATCGGACCGGTGTTCGAGAAGGTCGAGGTGCGCTGGGAGCCCGTCGGCGTCCCCGACGACTTCGACGACCGGACCTACATCCCGAAGACGATCACCGAGACCCCCGGGATCGGCGAGGTCGGCAAGACAACCGTCTACGTCCGCAAGCACAACGAGTCGATCGACGGTCCGCAGAAGGACGAGTACGACGGCTTCATCGCCATCTCGACCCGCTGCATGCACCTCGGCTGCCCGGTCCGCTTCGTGCCCGCCTCGGAGCGCTTCATCTGCCCGTGCCACGGCGGGGTGTACGACTTCCAGGGCAAGCGCACCGGCGGTCCGCCGGTCCGCCCGCTCGACCGCTTCTACACGCGCATCCGCAACGGCAAGGTCGAGATCGGCCCGCGTTACTCGGTGAACTCCGAGCTCAAGCGCTTCTCCCCGCGCTATCCCGGTGAGCCGCTTGACGGCATCGGGCAGTACCTCTACCCGTCCCGGCCCACGGCCCGCAAGCTCCCGCCCCCACAGTCATGAAGCTGAAGCTCCCCGCCCCACCGCTGCCAGACTCGCTCAAGCCGCAGCCCCGCCCGCCCGGCGAGAAGCGCCCCGGCGCGCTCGACGGCGCCAAGGAGGCCGGCATCTCCGCCGTCGACTGGGTCGACGAGCGCACGTCGCTGTCGGGCGCCGCCCGCTGGATGATGTTCCGGAAGGTCCCGAAGGGGACCAACTGGTTCTACACGCTGGGGTCGGCCGCGATGTTCGCCTTCCTCAACCAGGCGGTGACCGGCGTCTTCCTGGCGATGTACTACGACCCGTCGCCCACCAACGCCTACGAGTCGGCGCGCTACATCACCAACGAGGCGTTCCTCGGCGAGTTCGTGCGCGGCATGCACAAGTGGGGCTCGTCGGTGATGGTGATCCTCGTGTTCCTGCACATGGGCAGGACGTTCTTCTTCGGGGCCTACAAGTATCCGCGCGAGCTCAACTGGGTCATCGGCGGGGTCCTGCTGGTGCTGACGATGCTGATGTCGTTCACCGGCTACCTGCTGCCCTTCGACCAGCGGTCCTACTGGGCGACGATCGTCGGCGTGAACATCAACGGCACGGGCCCGCTGGTCGGGCCGTACCTCAACGACTTCCTGCTCGCCGGGCCGGAGTTCAGCGCCACCACCTTGTCGCGGTTCTACGCGATACACATGCTGCTCGTCCCAGGGTTGATCGCCGCGATGATCGGCGCCCATCTGTACCTGGTGGCGAAGCTCGGCACGACCGCGCCGCCGTGGCTGAAGGCCGAGAGCGATCCTGAGCTCCGGAAGGAGCCCAAGTGAATCGCCAGGAGAAGGAGGCGTACCTCCGCGAGTACGCGCAGCTGAAGGCGCAGGGCAAGCCGTTCTTCCCGTACGCCGTCGCCAAGGACTCCATCATGGCGGTCGTCGTGATGGCGGTGATCATCACGCTGTCGATCGTCCTGGGCGCAGAGCTCGGGCCGAAGGCGGACCCGACGACCACCACCTACGTGCCGCGGCCGGAGTGGTACTTCTACTTCCTCTTCGAGCTGCTGCGGATCATCAAGCCGGACTACCTGGTCCCGCTGGCGACCCTCGGCATCCCGACGGTCTGCCTGATCATCCTCTTCCTGCTGCCGTTCATCGACCGAGGCCCGGAGCGCAGGCCTGAGCGGCGGCCGATCGCCACCGCGACGGGCATCTTCGTCATCTGCGCGATGGCCTATCTCACGTACCTGGGCGCCAACGCCGGCTCCCCGACGCAGATCGAGATCGAGACACCGGCGGCGGTCCAGCAGGCCGGCGGCAAGACGCTCGCCCAGTACAACGCGGGCAAGGCCGTGGTTGCGCAGTCGGGCTGCCTCGCATGCCACAAGATCGGCGAGAACGGCAACGACGGCCCCGGGCCGCCGCTGACCGACATCGCGAACCGCCTCCCGGAGCAGGCCATCGCCCGGACGCTCATCAACCCGACCGCGCCGATGCCGTCGTTCAAGGACTTGCCGCAGGACAAGTTCAACAACATGGTCGCCTTCCTGTCGACCCTCAAATAGGGGGTCGCCGATGACCTCCGGGACCCTTCCGGAGGGTCAGGTCCGAGCGATGTTCGACCGCATCGCCGGCGTCTATGACGTGATGAACTCCGTCATGACGGCGGGGCTGCACCACCGCTGGCGCCGGCGCGCGGTCGACCTGGCCGCGGTCGGCCCGGGATCGCGGGTGCTCGACGTCGCGACCGGGACGGGGGATCTGGCGATCGAGGCGGCGTCGCGCGGGGCCGAGGTCGTGGGCAGCGACTTCTCCGAGGGGATGCTCGTGCGCGCGCGCCAGAAGGCGGCGAACATCCGGTTCGAGCAGGCCGACGCCATGGCGCTGCCGTATCCCGACGACGCGTTCGACGCGGCGACCGTGGGCTTCGGGGCCCGCAACTTCGGCGACCTCGAGCGCGGCCTGCGCGAGATGGCGCGGGTCGTGCGGCCCGGCGGCCGGGTCGTGGTCCTCGAGATCACGACGCCCACACGACCGCCGCTGTCCACGTTCTTCTCGCTCTGGTTCGACCGGGTCGTGCCGCTCGTCGGGCGCCTGGCCGGCGATCCCGACGCGTACTCCTACCTGCCCAGCTCGGTGAAGCGCTTTCCCCAGCCCGCGGCGCTGGCGGCGACGATGCAGCGCGCCGGGATGCGCGATCTGCGCTGGATCCTCACGGCCGGCGGCATCATCGCCATCCACGTCGGCGAAGTGACCCAGGGATGAGCACGGACGTCGACGCGGTCGTCGCGACCCGGGGCGACGCGCTGCGCGACCGCCTGGAGCGCGTCGAGCAGCGGCTGCGGGCGATCGCCGCGGAGGCCGCCCCGCCGCTGGACCGCCTCGCGGGCGACACGATCGCGGCGGGCGGCAAGCGGTTGCGGCCCCTGCTCGTCCTCCTCGCCGCCGGTGAGGACCCCGGCGACGACGCCGGCCTGATCCGCGCGGCGGTGGCCGTCGAGCTGGTGCACTCCGCCACGCTCGTCCACGACGACGTGCTCGACGCCGCGTCGCTGCGCCGCGGGCGCGAGACGGTGTGGGCGGCGGCCGGCCGCGCCCGCGCCACCGCCACCGGCGACTACCTGTTCGCTCGCGCGTTCGCCGAGCTGGTCGCCAACGCGCGCCCCGACGAGCTGCGGGTGCTGTCGGACGCGAGCTCGGCGCTCGCCGCCGGCGAGCTGCTCCAGCGCGAGGACGCGTTCGACTCCGGCGTGAGCGTCGCGCGCTATCTGCACCGCTGCGAGCTCAAGACGGCGCGGCTGTTCGAGGCCGCCTGCCGGCTCGGCGCCCTGGAGGCGGGTGCGCCCGTCGATGCGCTCGGCGGGTTCGGCCGCCGCATCGGGCTCGCCTTCCAGCTGCTCGACGACGTGCTCGACGTTTCGGGCCCGGTGGAGCGGACCGGCAAGCCGCGCGGCACGGACCTGCTCGACGGCACCGTGACGCTGCCGTTCATCCTCGCGCGCGAGCGCGACCCGTCGCTGCGCGACGCACGGCCCTCCACCCCGCAGGAGGCCCAGGCGGTGTGCGACCGCATCGCGGCGACCGGAGCGCTCGACGAGGCACGCGAGCGGGCGATCGCGATGGTCGCGGAGGCCAAGCGCGAGCTGCCCTACGACGACGACGCGCTGCTGCTCGTCGCCGACAGCGTCGTCGAGCGCTACAGCTGAACGGGAGATCCCCTCGCGGGCGCGCCCGCCTAGAAGTCGTCGGGGAGGATGTGGTCGTCGCGCAGCGCGTCGATGAAGCGCTCGACCTGCTCCTCCATGTTCGCCTGCACGAGGCGCTTGAGGTCGCGGACGAGGGCCTCCGTGCCCCGGTCCAGCTCCTCGTCGAAGATCTCGACGGCGTGCTGCTCGAAGACGCCGGTGCCCGACCACTCGCAGTTCGGGCAGCGCAGGGCGACCTGCCAGTGCGTTGCGCCGGCCTCGTGCCACTCGACCGGGTAGACGAGCTCGCTGGAGCACGTGCCGCAGACGTGGATGTCGTGCTGGGGGGCCGACCGCTCGGTGGGCGCCGGGACCTGGTCCTCGAAATAGACGACCTCGATGGTCTTCCCGCTGGGCAGCACGACGCGGCGAACGTAGTGCCGGTGATCGGGCTGGGCGCTCATGACCCGTTCATCGACATCACGCGCCCGCGACTTGAACGCTTTTTCGCGCCAGGGTCTCGCGGGCGAACCTTCGGCGTCGTTTGCCCCCGACCGCTACCCTGGAGGGCATGTTCAACCAGATCGGGCCGCTGGAGATCGGCATCGTGCTGCTGATCGTGCTGCTGATCTTCGGCCCCAAGCGGCTGCCCGGCCTGGGCAAGTCGCTCGGCACCGGTATGCGCGAGTTCAAGGACTCGATCACCGGCAAGGACGACGATCGCGACAGCGATGAGGCGCCCGCCGACCAGGCGACGCTGACCGCCGCATCCGCCGCCCCGGCCGAGCCGCCCGCCGCCACGCCGCCGTCCCGCGAGGGCGAGCCGGCCGGCACCCCGGTCGAGCCGCGCACCTGACGGTCCCGTGGCCTCGACGGCTCTGCGCCGACCGATCGGCCACGAGGAGCGGCTGAGCCTCGTCGATCACCTCGACGAGCTTCGCTCGCGGGTGATCATCTGCCTGATCGCGGTGATCGTCATGTTCGGCCTCTGCTTCTGGCAGAACGACCGGCTGCTGACGATCGTCAACCACCCGCTCGAGTCCCAGACGCAGAAGCAGATCAAGAAGGGCCAGGGCCCGCTCGGGGAGATCTCCACCGCGCAAAAGGCCGTGCGCGCGCTCGCGCTGTCGGACCGGTCGCTGGCCGCCGAGCTCGCCAAGCCGGGCTCCGGGCTGTCGGAGTCCACGCGGGCGCAGATGGCGGCGCGAGTCGCCGAGATCGACCGCACGCTGAAGGCCCTGCCGACGAGCGTCGCGGGCAACAAGCCGGTGACGCTCGGCATCGGCGAGCCGTTCATGATGACGCTGCTCGTCGCCGGGATGTTCTCGCTCATCCTGGCGATGCCGATCATCCTCTACCAGGCGTACGCGTTCGTCGTGCCCGCGTTCACGCCCCAGGAACGCCGCGTGGCCGTTCCCTTGCTGTTGATGGTCCCGGCGTTGTTCGTCGCGGGCGTCGCGTTCGGCTACTTCCTCGTCCTGCCCGCCGCCGTGCGGTTCCTGCAGAACTTCAACACCGACGAGTTCAACGTGCTCGTCCAGGCCCGCGACTACTACAAGTTCGTCGCGATGACCCTGCTCGCCATGGGGCTCGTCTTCCAGGTTCCGGTGGGCATCCTGGCGCTCACCCGCCTGCGGGTCATCACCGTCAAGCAGCTGCGCAAGAACCGCCGCTACGCGCTCGTGGCGATCGCCGTCGTGGCGATGCTGCTGCCCGGCACGGACCCCGTGTCGATGCTCATCGACATGGTGCCGCTGATCATCCTGTACGAGCTGAGTATCCTGCTCGCTTCGATCTTCGCTCCGAAGGACGCGGTGGAGATCGTCGACCCCGAGGACACGCATGCTGTTTGACCTTCGCGGCCGGGGACGGCGTCGCACCGTCCAGGCCATCTATCTCACGCTCGCGATCCTCATGGGAGGCGGTCTCGTCCTGTTCGGGATCGGCGGGGCCACGAGCGGCGGCCTGATCGACGCGATCAGCGGCAACAGCGGCGGGGGCGGCGGCGGCGACATCTACGCCAAGAACGTCGAGAAGGCCCAGACCCGCGTCAACCGGACGCCGGCCGACGCCGCCGCCTGGGCGGCGCTGGCCCGCGCGCAGGCGCAGGTCGCCGGGGTCGGCAAGAACTTCGACCAGGCGACCGGCACGTACACGAAGGACGCGCTGCCGTCGCTGCGGGCGGCCGACCGCGCCTGGCAGAGGTACCTCGCGCTCAAGCCCGCCAAGGTGGACGGCAACGTCGCCAGCATCATGGTGCAGCTCTACGTGCAGCCGGGCGGCCTGAACAGCGCCCAGAAGGCGGTCGCGGCGCAGGAGTACGTCATCGACAGCCAGCCGGCGTCGTCCGGCCTCTACGCGAACCTGGCGGTCTACGCGTACGCGGCCGGCCAGACCCGCAAGGGCGATCTCGCGTCGCAGCGGGCGATCGAGCTCGCCCCCGCGGACCAGAAGAACACGCTCAAGCAGACGCTCGACGAGGCCAAGACCGGCTCGACGTCCGGCGGCGCCTCGGGCGGCACCACGTCCGGCGGCGCGACGGGCGCCGGGGCGGGGCCCGGATCGACCACCGGCTAAAATGTCCGGTCCCCCGGGCCGTTAGCTCAATTGGCAGAGCAGGGGACTCTTAATCCCAAGGTTGTAGGTTCGATTCCTACACGGCCCACTGCACGAAGCCCCGCATCTCGCGGGGTTTCGTCATTTCCAGGCGACGCCGCCCACGCCATCGTCCCGGCCGCGATGGCTCAGCCCGGTGCGTCGGCCGGCGGCGTCTCGGCCGCCTTCTTGGGGTCCTTGGGCGGGACCGGCGGCGGCGGGTCGGGCAGGCTCGGCGCGCCCCCGATCAGCGTCAGGAAGTCCTGGCCGAGCCGCGCGCCCGGGCGGTCGGGGCGGAAGCGCTGCTGCGCGCGGGCGCGCTTGTCGTCGCTGTACCGGCGCGCCCAGGGTGAGTTCGGCTTGGCCAGCCTGATGGCGCTCCATACCCCCACGACGGGGATGAAGATCACGACGACGCCGAACAGGATCCGGCCCTTGATGAACGTGATCCCGGCCAGCACGAGCGTGATGACCACCCACGCCACGGTGCCGAGGATCGAGCTCGACTCGTCCAGGCCCCACGGCTGGACGCCGAGCACGACGAGCGCGGCGAAGACGGTCGCCATGATGACCGCGTCGAGCGACACGCGGCCCTCCTGGGACCAGTAGACGTCCTGGAGGCGGACCCACAGGGCGAACTCGTCCAGCGTGAAGCCGGCGCCGATGCCGAAGCCGATCGCGGTGATCTGCCACCACGGGGTCTCGAGATCGGTGGCGAAGGCGATGAAGCCGCAGACGAGCAGCAGGACGATGCCCCACACGAGGTGGTGCAGGTGGACGCCGCCCTCGGTCTGCACGCCCCCCGGCCACCAGGAGACGCTTCGCGTGAGGCGGGCGCTCGTGCGGATGAAGCCGAACGAGCACAGGAAGGCGAGCAGGAGCAGGAACCCGGCGCCGCGGCCCGGCTCCTGCCCGGTGTGGACCAGGTCGACGCTGACGACGACGGCCGCGTTCAGATGGTGGAGGATGAGCATCGGATCACGCGTGCGGTGGGCGGGACGGGGCTGCGGGGCGCTACCGGCCGCGCCCGACGCCGTTCAGGGTGTCGGCCACCCCGAAGACGTCCCCGGTCTTGTAGAAGTCGACCGCAAGGACGTTGGGCAGCAGCCCGCGCTCCTTCTGGCACTCGCGGGCTCGCCGCAGCAGGGTGTCGTAGGCGTTGACCTTGGCGGCATTCGACGGGCGCGGGGCGGGGGTCGTGTCGATCCAGTTGTTGAGCAGGAACAGCGAGCCCTCCGTGCCGCCGCGGTTGACGGCACAGGTCAGCTGTGACGGGTTCTCCGCGTGGTACGGGGTCTCCTGCATGTACCGGAACGCCGGGTGGTACCAGGGGACCTTCGGATCGCCCCCATGGTCCTCGCCCATCATGATCACGCGCCCGCCGGAGGCGATGAGCTCGCGCAGCGTCGGCCACGGCTTGCCGACCCGCCCGGTGTAGACGTAGGGCATCAGACCGCTCGCCTTCACCGCCTTCTCGATGTCGGTCGCGGTGACGACCTTGTCCTCGACGACGATGATGAGCACCTCGTCCGGGTTCTTGACGAGGAAGTCGCGCACCTCGGACAGGCCCTGCGTCAACGGGATGTGCCCGAGCTCGCAGAACCCGTGGCACAGCCACTCCGTCCGTGGCACGTTCGGCTTGACGCCGCCGAAGACGCGGTCGCGGATACGGATCGCGGCGTCGACGGCCTGCTTGCCGAGCTGCGCCTCGAGCGTCGCGCGCTCCTTGCGCAGGTCGAGGTCCGTGCGGACGTTCTTGCCGACCTGCTGGCCGTAGTGGGCGTCGATGAGCAGCGCGCGGATGCCGTCGTCGAGCTGGGAGCCGATCCCCTTCTCCTGCTGGGAGAACAGCCAGTTCGGATACGTCTGCGCGGACATCGAGTTGTGGGTGCCGGGGAAGACGACCTCGTCGATCGTGCGGTCGCACAGCTCCGCGTGGCCGTTGCAGGCGGTGATGTCCGCCTCTGTCTTCGCGGCCTGCGTGCCGCCCGAGGCGAAGAGCGCGCCGATCAGCAGGAGGACGAGCACCCCGGCCACGCCGCCGGCGAGCCAGGGCCCGGGGCGCCGGCGGCCGCCGTAGTCGCCGGTCGTCGTCGCGGGCTCGGCTCCGGCTTCCGCCCCGGCTTCCGCCGTGGCCGTCGCCGGGACCGCGGCCGGCTCGGGGGCGGGCGGCCGCCGGCGCTCGGCCCGCTCGGCGAGCATCCGCAGCAGCTCCTCGACGCCTTGGTAGAGGACGTAGATCCCGAGCAGGATCAGCGCGAGGTCGAGCAGCCACTGACGCCACGCGATCATGAGCGCGCCGGCGACGATCAGCACCACGGCCCGGCCGGCGCGCCGCCAGGGCGTCTGCGGGACGGTCGTGATGACCTCCCAGGCGCGCCGCAGCGGGCTGCGCACGTCGACGGGGCGCAGCTGGGCGGCGGCCGCCGCGGCGACCACGGTCCCGCCCGCGAGCAGGATCAGCGACCACGTGCGCAGATCCTGCAGGAAGGCGTCCCAGATCACGGCGGCCGCGGCGCGCTCCTCCGGCACGCTGAAGCGGTCCAGCATGATGCCGCGCCCGATCTGGTAGGCGAGGACGAGCACCGCCCCGGACCCCGCGACCGCCATCCCCACATGGACGATCGCGCGCCGCCGGTCGCGTTCGAGGAAGACGGCGCCGCCGAGCAGCAGGACCGCGGCGATGCCGAACAGCCAGGCGAGGCCCTCGACCCCCTCCCCGAGGTCGGTCAGCTGCAGCGAGTTCCCGCTGGTGTCGCCGGTGTCGATCCGGATGTCGAGCGAGCCGGGGATCTGCTCGGCGATCTTCGGGTCGAGCTGCTCGAGGGCGGCGGTGAGCAGCACGCCGACGTCGGCCAGGGTCAGCGTGGCGGTGTTCTGATTGCGCGTGAACACCGTGCGGTGCAGGTCGACCGCGGCGCGGTGGAACAGGCTCTGAAACGGCTTGGAGCCGACGATCGCGCCGGCCGCCGACTGGATGAGCGGGCGGACGGCGACGAGGTTGCGGTTCGCCTTGAGGACGACCTGGTCGGTGATCTTCGTCGCGACGAGGTCGCGCACGGCAGCCTCGTCGAGGGTGTTCGTGGCGCGGGCGGCGAACTGCTCGGAGTCCAGCACCGTCGTGCGCGCGTAGGCGAACGTGACGGCGACGATCACACACACCGCCCCGAGGACCATCATCAGAACTGAGGCGATCCGTCGCGCTCTCACACCGGTCGCCAGCCTACCTTCTGGGGCGCCGCCGCTCGTCGAGCCGGGGCGCGGCCGCCGCCTCCGGCCGCGGTTACCCTGACCGCCGATGCCTCGCCGACGACGCCGCCTGCCCGGAGCGATCGAGCCGCCCTGGGCGCGGCGGCGCCGCCTGCGCGCCGAGCGCCCCACCCAGGTGCTCGGCGTGCTGGCGCTGGTGCTGACCGCCGCGGTGGCCGCGGACGAGGCGCTGCGCGTCGTGGCCGGTCGCCGCAGCACCTCCCGCCGGGCGCGGCGGCGCGCGAGACGGCGTCGGTGGCGGTGCGGGGCTACCGCGCCGCGTCGCCGCTCGAGCGGCGGCTGCTGAACCTGCTCGGCTCCTTCACCATCTCGTTCGGGCTGGTGCGCGCGTCGACGTGGGTCATCCGTACCCGCGGGCGCTTCGGCCCGTTTCGCAACCTCATGGTCGGCTCGCACCACGTGCACCACTTCGTGCCGGGGATCGCGCTGATCCTGGCCGCGGGCGGCGCGGCGCTGCTGACCGAGGACGAGGCGGCCGAGACGTGGCTGGCCCTGCCGTTCGGCGCGGGCGCGGCGCTGACGCTCGACGAGTCGGCCCTCCTGCTCAAGCTCGACGACGTCTACTGGTCGCAGGAGGGGATCGTGTCCGTGCAGATCAGCCTCATCGCGGTCCTGATGCTGTCCGGCGCGGCGCTCGCGCTGCGCGTCCTGCGGCGGGGCGAGGCTCCCCCGTCGGCGTAGCGCGCCGGCGTGGCTCAGCTCGCCGCGGCGGGCGCGGCGACCGACTCGGCTCCGGCGGGCATCCACACGACCTGCTCGCGGCCGGGACCGACCCCGACGACGGCGATCGGCACGCCGACGAAGTCCGCGACGTACTCGAGGTACTCGCGGGCGGCGGCCGGCAGGTCGCTCTCCGTGCGCGCCTCGCCGAGGTCCTCGCTCCAGCCGGGGAGCTCCTCGTACTCCGCGGTGGCGTGATGCAGCACCGACTGGTGGTACGGGACGTGGTCGAAGATCGCGCCCTCGTGGCCGCGGTAGCGCGTGCAGACATGGAGGCGGTCGAAGCCGGACAGGACGTCGAGCTTGGTGATCGCCAGCGCCGTCATCGTGTTGATGCGCGCGGCGTAGCGCAGGGCGACGAGGTCCAGCCAGCCCGTGCGTCGCGGACGTCCGGTGGTGGTGCCGAACTCGCCGCCGCGCTCGCGGATCTCGGCGCCGAGATCGTCGTCGAGCTCGGTCGGGAACGGGCCGGCGCCGACGCGCGTGACGTACGCCTTGGCGATGCCCCAGATCTCGTCGATGTCCTTCGGCCCGACGCCGGCGCCGATGCACGCCGCGCCCGATACCGGGTTCGAGCTGGTGACGAACGGATACGTGCCGTGGTCGATGTCGAGCATCGCGCCCTGCGCGCCTTCGAAGATCACGTTGCTGCCGCCGTCGAGCAGGTCCCAGACGAGGCTGGACGTGTCGGCGATGTACTGCTCGAGGCGATGGCCGTAGGTGAGGTACTCCTCGGTCATCGTGTGGAGGTCCAGCGCGGGGTCCTTCGCGAAGGGCCGCAGCGCGAGCCGCTTGGGGTCCAGCGCGGCGGTGATCTTCTTCTTGAGGATCTTCTCGTCGAGCAGGTCCTGCACGCGGATGCCGAGGCGGGCCGCCTTGTCGGCGTAGCACGGTCCGATGCCGCGGCGTGTCGTGCCGATCTGCAGCTTGCCGAGCCGCGCCTCGCCGGCGTGGTCGAGCAGCAGGTGGTAGGGCATGATCAGGTGCGCATTGGCGGAGATGCGCAGGCCGCTCGTGTCGATGCCGCGGGCGCGCAGACCGTCGATCTCGTCGGTCAGGACCTTCGGGTCGATGACGACGCCGTTGCCGATCACGCAGCGCTTGCCCGGGTACAGGATCCCGCTCGGGATGAGGTGGAACTTGAACGTCTCCCCATCGCGGATGATCGTGTGGCCGGCGTTGTTGCCGCCCTGGAAGCGGACGACGGCGTCGGCCCGCTCGGCCAGAAGGTCGACGAGCTTGCCCTTGCCCTCGTCGCCCCACTGAGCGCCGACGATCACTATCCCAGGCATGTCCCCCGGAGTGTAGGGCGGTCCTGCGTCACGCCACGTCGCGGTCCGGCTGGTACTCCTGCCGGTTGTCCGTGCCGAACAGCGGCAGCGGATCGCCGCACATCTCGATGAGGCGCGACACCGTCCGGCGCCCGATCTGCTCCTCGAGCTCGGCGGGCATGTTGTTCGTCGTGATGACGATCGAGCGCTGGTCCTCGTAGCGCGTGTTGACGATCGAGTAGATCTGCTCGAGCACCCAGTCGGTGCGGTGCTCGGCGCCGAGATCGTCGATGTGCAGGAGGTCCACCGTGGCGAGCCGGTCGAGCAGGCCGAGCAGCCCCTCCTCCGTGTCGATGGCCTCGCGCAGGACCGCCATGAGACGCGGCATCGAGTAGATCGCGGTGGTGCGCTTGGCCTCGATCGCCGCCTTCGAGACGAGCATGGCCAGCGTCGTCTTGCCGGTCCCGGAGTCCCCGACCAGCCACATCCCGCGTCCTTCGTCGAGGTTCTCGCCGACCCGGTGGCAGAAGCGGCGCACCTCGTCGACGACCGGCGGGCTGATCGCCGTCACCGGCCAGCGGTCGAAGGCGACGTCGCGGTACTTGCGAGGGATCCGCGCCTCGAGGCTGCGCGCCCGGGCGTTGGCGAGCTGCAGGGGCCGGCAGCGGCAGTCGCTGGCCGTGTTCGTCGCCTCGTCTACGACGAACCCGGAGCCGTCGCAGATGCCGAACGCGCACGGCGCGAGCCCGTCCACCGCGCCGCCGGCCGCCGGACGGGAGCCGCGAGCGCTCACGTGTACCGCTCGCCGGCGTAGTTGAGGAACTTCGGGTACTCCTTGCGGAACGTCAGCGTGACGTCGCCCAGGCCGCCGTTGCGGTGCTTGGCGATGAGGATGTCCGCGAGCCCCTGCTGCTCGGACTCGTCCTTCTCGTAGTACTCGTCGCGGTAGATGAACATGACGAGGTCTGCGTCCTGCTCGATCTGGCCGGATTCCCTCAGATCGCTCAGGATCGGCTTCTTGTCGTGGCGCTGCTCGACCGCGCGCGACAGCTGTGACAGCGCGATGACCGGGACCCTCAGCTCGCGGGCCAGGATCTTCAGCCCGCGCGACATCTGGCCGACCTGCTCGACGCGGCTGTCGGTGCCTGCGTCGGGGCGCATGAGCTGGAGGTAGTCGATGATGATCAGGCCGAGTCCGCCGGGCGCCTGCTGGTGCAGCCGGCGCGCCTTGGCGCGGATGTCGAGGATGCCGATGTCCGACGAGTCGTCGACGTACAGCGGCGCCGTGCTCAGCTTCTTCGTGGCGTCGAGGATCTTCGGCCACTCGGAGTCCTGCACGCGGCCCTTGCGCAGCTTGTCGCCGAAGATCCGGCCCTGCGACGCGACGAACCGCTGCGCGAGCTCGGTCTCCGACATCTCGAGGCTGAACAGCGCGACAGGCCGGTTGTAGTCGATGGCCGCGTTCTCGGCGATGTTCGTGACGAGCGCTGATTTTCCCATCGATGGACGTGCGGCCAGGATGATCAGGTTGCCGGGCTGGAAGCCGCCGGTGATCTCGTCGAGGTCCTTGAACCCGGACGGGGTGCCCGTCAGCGCGGTGCCCTCGGCGGACAGGCGCTGCATCTTGTCGAGCTCGTCGTGGAGGATCTCGTCGATGCTGCGGAAGTCCTGCTGCTTGTCGTCGTGGGCGACCTCCAGCATCGCCTTCTCGGCCTGCTCCACGAGGTCGCGCGGGGAGAGGCGGCGCTCGGTGACCGAGGCCTGGATCTCGTAGGTCGTGGTCAGGAGGCGGCGCAGGAGCGCGTTCTCCTTGACGATCTGGGCGTAGCGGCGGGCGTTGCCGACGAGCGGGACCGAGCCGGTGAGCGCGTCGATCGACTCGGCGCCGCCCGCGTCCTCCAGCCGGCCCGACTGGCGCAGCGCCTCGGTCACCGTGAGCGGATCGATCGGCTCGTTGGTGTTGTAGAGCTCGAGCATCGTCGCGTACGTGACGCGGTGGCGCTCGCGGTAGAAGTCCTCGGGCCGCAGGCCCTCCTCGATCACCAGCGCGTAGAGCGCGCGGTCGGAGAGGAGGATCGCGCCGAGCACCGACTGCTCGGCCTCGAGGTTGTGCGGCGGGGCGGTGCCGTTGAGCGGCGGGAACGTGGGCGACGCGAGCGCGATCTCGGGGGATGTGGCCATGGAGCGCATCGAAGCTAGCAACGGCCCCAGAGCGAATGCAGGCGAAGTTGCCGCACAGAGCGGGGAGTTGTGAAGAACTGGTGTCGAGGCGTGACGAAGCGGTGCCCGGGTGTGGCAAACGTCCGCTCCGCGCCGGTGCCGGTGCCGGTGCCGGTGCCGGTCCGGTGCCGCCGCGCCCGCTCGGCGCCGCCGCGCCCGCTCGAGCCGCTCGGTGCCGCCGCCCCCGCTCGGCGCCGCCGCGCCCGCTCGAGCCGCTCGGTGCCGCCGCCCCCGCTCGAGCCGCTCGGCGCCACGCCCTGCCGGTGGCCGACGCGATCGCCCTCGACCGCGCGTGCGCGTGCCCGGCGGACCGAACGCGTTCCTCCGCGACGCGACGCTCCGGCGGCGCCACCGCCGGCTGCGGTGGCGCTGTGGAACCGTCTGAGGGCTACTTGGACTCGACGACCATGGTCTTCACGGAGGCCGTCGCACCTTCGGCGATCTCCACGTCGACCATGTAGGTGCCCACGTGCTTGATGGGCTCCTCGAGGTTGATCTTGCGCCGGTCGACCTTCAGGCCGCGCGCGTCGCGGATGGCGTCCGCGATGTCCTGCGACGTGACCGAGCCGAACAGGCGGCCGTCGTCGCCGGCCTGCTGCGAGATGGTCAGCACCGTGCGCGAGAGCGTGGCGGCGTTCTCCTTCGCCCGCTCGATCGCCTCGGCCTTCGCCTTCTCGAGCTGGGCCATGCGCACCTGGGCGGCCTCGACGGCGCCCTTCGTGGCCGGCTGCGCCAGCTTGCGCGGGATCAGGAAGTTGCGGAGGTAGCCCTTGGAGACCTCGACGACCGTGCCGCGCTCGCCGACGCCTTCGACGTCCTTCAGCAGGATGGCCTCGGGCATGGCTAGCGCTCCCGGTCCTCGCGCCCGCGGCCGCCGCGACCGCCGCGCTCTTCCTCGCGCCCACCGGTCGGGTCGACATACGGCAGCAGCGCCAGTTCGCGCGCGCGCTTCACCGCGCCGGCGATCTGGTTCTGGTGGCGGCGGCACGCACCGCTGATGCGACGAGAGCGGATCTTGCCCTTCTCGGAGACGAACTTCCGCAGCGTCGCGAGGTCCTTGTAGTCGACCTGCTCGATCTTGTCGCGGCAGAACGGGCAGGGCTTGCGGCGGCCGCTGCCGGGTCCGCCCTTCTTGTCACGCCGGCGGGTGGGCTTCCCGCGGCCACGTGCTTTTGCCAAGGTGGTCGAGCCTCTCGTCTACGTCGAAGTCTTTGCGTCACGCGCGCAGCCCAACGCCGGGGTCGCGCGACCGAAGGCCACATTGTAGGCAGATGCGTCGTTCAGGTCCGATCCGTCCGATGGATGTGCCGCACGTCGCGACAGCCGGCGGCGAGGAGCGTGCCGTGGGCGACGAGACGCCGCCACCGCGGTCACGGCGACGGCGTCAGCTCAGCGGCGGGTGATCAGAACGGGATGTCGTCGTCGGCCGGCGCGCTGGAGCCGCCGCCCCCGCCGACCGGGGCGAAGTCGTCGGTCGAGACCGGCACGTCGCTGCGCGGCGTGAACCCGCCGCCGCCGCCGTTGCCGCCCTCGCCGCCGCTGCCCAGGAACTGGACGTTGTCCGCGATGATGTCGACGGACTGGCGCTTGTTGCCCTGCTGGTCCTGCCACTCGCGCCACTCGAGGCGGCCGTCGATCGCGACGCCGCGGCCCTTCGACAGGTACTGGGCCGCGTTCTCGCCCTGACGGCCGAAGATGGTCACGTCGAAGTAGTTGGGCTTGTCGACCCACTCGCCGCTCTGGTTGTCCTTGCGCCGCGTGTTGCACGCGATGCGCAGCCCGCAGATGGCCATTCCGCTGCCGGTGGCACGCAGCTCCGGATCGCGGGTCAGGTTGCCGGTGATGATCACCCGGTTGATGTTCGTGGCGGCCATGTCGGGCGCCTCCTTTCGGCACTGAACGAATCTGCGGGCGAGCCTAGCGCGGAGGTCGGCGGCAGACCGGGAAGTGCGCGGAACGTGCGCGGAATCGTCGCGAAGGCGTAGGAGAGTGGGGGACGCCTGCGCGGGTGATGTGCGGGGTGCCCGCAGGTGGGCGCGGGCCGGGCGGATGAACGCAACGCGGGTCGAGCGGCCCGCGTCGATGCCGAGTCCGGGACGCGCGCGCCCCGGTCGTCTACAGCGAGGTCTCGAAGTCCGCTTCGACCGGGCTCGCGGCGCCGGGATCCGGCGGCTCGGGCGTGCCCGGGGCGAGGCGGATGATGCGGAAGCGCAGGACGCCGTCGGCGATCGACAGCGCGCGGTCGAGCTCGTCCAGCGTCGCCGTCGTGTTCACGTGGAACTGGAACAGGCGGTAGTCCGCCGAGTCCTGGTGGCGGATCTCGTAGGCCATCTCGCGGACGCCCCACTCGTGCGTGCCGATCAGCTCGCCGCCCTCGGTGATGATGCGCTCGGCGTCGGCGAGCACCTTGGCGCGGTCGTCCTCGGTGGACTCGAGGTCGAGCAGGAGCATGAGGTCGTATGTCGGCTGAGGCTGGGCCATGTGCGGCGGATGAAGATAGCAGCGTCCGGGGGGCGAACCTTGCGCGCGCCATGCCTGGACGGGGCATGGAGCCGCTCGCGCAGCGCATCAGATGGGGCAACGTCGCCTGCGCGGCGGCGGTCCTGGCGCTCGTCGCCCTGATCCTCGCCTGGCCGCGGCTGGCTCCGAAGGAGGCCGAGCTGCCGCCGCCGACGGCGGTACCCGTCGCTCCGATCTCGGCCCGCCCGGTCCCCGCCCCCGTGACTGTGACCGAGAGCCCCGCCGAGCCGAGGCCGGAGGGTGCGCAGGAGCGGACGGAGCACGCGCGCCGGACCCGAGCGCTCGCCGCGCATCCGTCGCGTGCGCGCGTGGCGGAGCGGTCGCTTGTGAAGCGGCGGGCGCGACGCCCCGCGAAGCGGCGGGCGGGAGTGCGACGGGCGGCGGGAGTGCGACGGGCGGCGGGAGTGCGACGGGCGGTGGGAGCGCGACGGGCGGCGGGAGCGCGACGGAGCGCGCCGACGCAGACCGCGGCACGCACCGACCAGCGTCCGCCGGCCCGCCGGCCGGTGGCCACCGGGCGGCAGAGCGCGGGCGTCCCGCAGACCGCGCCCGCTCCGAGCCCGGCGCCCGCGCCGGCACCAGCCCCGAGCCCGGCGCCGGCACCAGCCCCGAGCGCGTCGCCGTCCGCACCGGCTGCGGCCCCCGGACGCGCGCCGCGTCAACCGGCCCCGGGCCCGTCCGAGTTCGTGTTCGGGTGAGCGCCCGCGCTCTACGGCGCCGCCGGCTGCGACTCGCGCTTGCGCCGGATGTCCGCCAGCTGGTCGTCGATCCAATCGCCCGGATTGCGGCCCGTGATGATCTCCCGCAGCCCGTCGGCCCGCCGCGCGCGCTCGTCCGGGCGCATCGTCAGCGCCGCGTGGATCGAGGCCGCGAGCTCCTGGATGTCGAACGGGTTCACCGACAGCGCGAACTCGCCGAGCTCCTCGTGGGCGCCCGTGTTCTCGCTGAGCACCGACACCCCGTCCCGCTCGTTGACGACCGGCCCCTCCTTCGCCACGAGGTTCATCCCGTCGAACATCGCGTTGACGAGCAGCACGTCGTAGTGCTTGTAGGCGGCCACGGCCTCCTCGAGGTCGTCGCGCAGCTTGAGCTGGATCGGCATCCAGTCCGGCGTGCCGTGCCGGTGGTTGACGACCGCGACGAGCGCCTCGATGCGCTCCAGGTACTCGGCGTACTCCGGCACGTCCGTGCGCGACGGCATCAACTGGGCCACGAACGTGACCTTCTCGCGGAAGTCCGGGTGCTGCTCGAGGAAGAGGTCGAACGCGGAGAACCCGCGCAGGACGTTCTTCGACAGGTCGGCGCGGTCGACGCGCAGGATCAGGTGGTCGCGGCGCCGGCGCAGCAGCTCCTGCTCGAAGTGGTGCGTCCGGTCGGACTGCGCGACCCGCCGCGTCGCCGTGGCGTCGATCGGCAGCGGGTACGCCCGCACCCACACGTCGTGGCCGCCGACGTTGCGCACGACGCCCGCGTCGAAGTCGACCTCCAGCCCGACGAGATCCCGGCAGCACTGCAGGAAGTTGCGCCGGTAGGCCTGCGTGTGGAACCCGACGATGTCGTTGGCGAGCAGGCCCTCGTAGATCTCGTCGCGGATGCGGGTGGGCAGCACGCGCCACGCATCCGGCTGGGTCCACGGGATGTGCACGAAGTGGTGCAGGAACGCGTCCGGCCGCGCCCGCCGCACGAGCCCGGGCAGCGTGTAGAGGTGGTAGTCGTGGATCATCACGACGGGTTCCTCGCGCCCGTCGATCTCGTCGACGACCGCCTGTGCCAGATCCTCGTTGACGACGTTGTAGCCGTACTCGAACGCCTCGACCTCGTGACGGCGGATGTCCGGGGCGTTCGAGAGGTCCCAGAGGTAGTGCTGGATGAACCACAGCATCGGGTTCGCGAAGATGTTGTAGAAGCGGTCGTAGGCGTCGGGGTCGCTCTCGACGAAGCGCACCTGGTACTCGCCGCCCGCCGGCGACTCGACGGTGAACGGCTGCCCTCCGGCCTCCTGCGAGCGCTTCGCGTCGCCGTCCGTCATCGCCGACGCGATCCACACCGCGTCGCGGTGTGACGCCAGCCCGGTGAGCGCCGTCACGAGCCCGCCGCCGCCCCGCTTGACCGACCCGTCCTCGCCGAAGGTCACCGGGCCACGGTTGGAGACGAGGACGAGAGGGGCGCGATCGGCGTTCACGAAGACCCGATCTCCCCGAAGAGCCGCAGGTAATCACGCAGGTAGCGCGGCGTGAGGAAGTGCTCGCGCACGTGCTCCTTGCCGCGCCGCCCCAGCGCCTTGCCGAGCGCCGGGTCGCGCAGGATGTCGATGCAGCGGGCCGCGCAGGTGTCCACGTCGCTCACCCGATACCCCGAGACGCCGTTGTCCACCTGCAGCGGGATGCCGCCGACGTCGCCGCCGATGAACGGCTTGCCCTTCCACAGCGCCTCGGACACCGTCAGGCCGAAGCCCTCCCGGATGGACTTCTGCACCACGACGTCCGCGTGCGACTGGAAGGCGTTGACCTCGATCGCACCGACGTTGTTGAAGTTGTTGAGGATGTGGATGTCCGGATCGCCGTCCGCGTGCGCGAGCGTCGCGTTGAAGAAGTCCCACCCCTCCGGGTCGTCGGACGCCATCGAGCCGACGAGCGCGAGCTGGACGTCGCCGATCTCCTCCTTGACAAGCCGATACGCGTCGATCACGCCAAGCGGATCCTTCCACGGGTCGAACCGCGACACCTGACAGATCATCTGCCGGTCGACGTCGATGCCGAACTGGTTGCACACGTACGCCGCGTCTTCGGGCGACAGCGCCATGTTCTTCGGCGCGAGCGGATCGATCGCGGGGGGGACGACGTTCGCGCGCCCCCGCATCCCGGACGGCACGTACTGCTCCATGTGGAACAGCGACTCCGGGTAGTCCCGCACGTACGGCAGCAGGCGCTGCATCGTCGCCGGGTTCGGCGTCGAGAGGTCGATGTGGCAGCGCCAGATCCAGCCCGCCGACTTCTCCGGCACGAGCGAGTACAGCGCGGCCGGCTGCGGGTCGTGGACGATGCAGACGTCCCAGCCGGGCGACAGCTCGCGCGCGTTCATCTGGTTGTACTGCTCCCAGACGCCCCATTGCTCCTCGGAGAGGTCCTGCGGGTTGCCCTGCAGCGCGTTGTGCATCAGCTTCGTCGCGTTGAAGAACTCCTCGCGCCCGTAGATGACCTGCCACTCGACGTCGAGCCCCGCGTCCTTCATCAGGGGGACGAGCGTGTAGAGGATCTCCGAGACGCCGCCGCCGAACGCGGTCGCAGACAGATGCGCGACCCGCAGGCCCTTCAGCGGCTCAGCCAGGGCGCGCAGCTCCTCCGCCAGGTCGCGGCCCACGATGTGCGTGTAGTCGGCGAGCGACTTGCTTCCCACGTTGACCGGTTGAAGCACGCCCGGGAAAGTACTCGCTGGGCAGGCGCCCCGCGCGCTCGGCGGGGTGGGCCGCGCGCGCGCCGGCCTACGGCGACGTGGTGGCCGGCCGCTTGCCGAGCGTGACGGTCACCGTCCGCACGTCGCCGTCGCGGCGCACGTGGACGGGCACCTTCTGGCCGGGCCGGTAGGCGACCAGGATGCGCCCCAGGTCCGCGTCCTCGGTCACCGCATGCCCGCCGATGGCGACGATCACGTCGCCGCCCGGCCGGTAGCGCTGGGCCTGGAACGTCGTCGCCGGTGACGTGCTGCCGCGGATCCCGGCCTCGTCGGCGGGCCCGCCCTTCGTCACGCCCTGCACCCACGCGCCCGCGTCGGTCCCGAGATCGAAGCGCTCCGCAAGCTGCGGATACACCGACCGCGTCGCGATGCCGAGATAGGCGTAGTCGACGGTGCCGCCGTCGCGCAGCACCTCGAGCGAGTGGCGCACCGTGCCGGAGTCGACGGCGAACCCGACGCCGGTGCCCTCGCCGCTGGACGAGCGGATCTGCGAGTTGATGCCGAGCACGCGCCCCTGGCCGTCGAGCAGCGGGCCGCCCGAGTTGCCGTGGTTGATCGCCGCATCGGTCTGGATGGCGCCCCCGATGGCGAACCCGGTCAGGGACTGGATCGAGCGGTCCACCGCCGACACCACGCCCACCGAGAGCGACTGGCGCTCGCCGTACGGCGACCCGATCGCCGCCACCGGCTCGCCCACCTCGACCGTGCCGGGATCGGCGAGCGGCAGCGGCCGCAGGTCGAGCTCGTCGGGGTCGACCTTCAGCAGCGCCACGTCGGCGTTCGGGTCGACGCCGAGGACCTTCGCCGGCACCTGGTTGCGATCGCGGAACTGCACGAAGACCTGGTCGGCGCGCTCGAGGTCGCGGCCCTCGCCCAGGGTGACGACGTGCGCGTTCGTCGCCACCTCGCCCGTGCCGGACACGACCAACCCCGAGCCGAGCCCGGCGCTCCTGTCCGGCCCGAGCAGCGACGACAGCCCACTGCTCCTGAACACCGAGATGACCGTGACGACGCCCTGCGCCTCGCGGTCGTAGATCGCCCGCGCATCGAAGCGCGCGCCGCCGCCGGTGCCCTGGCTCTCGATCACGTCGACCCGCGTCGTGGTGCGCGCGACGGTCTGCGTCGTCGTCTCCTGGCCGTCCGACCCGCCGCCGCAGCCCGCCACGCCCGCGGCCGCCCCCGCCAGCACCACGACGCAGGCGACGGCGACCGCGCGCGCCCGGCTCATGCGGGCAGCTCGAACGAGAAGGTCGTCCGTCCGGGATGCGACTCGACCGTCAACCGTCCGTCCATCCGGTCGGCGAGCTCGTGCGCGATCGCGAGCCCGAGGCCCGAGCCCTGGGCGTCGTCGGAGGTGAAGAAGGGCTCGAAGATCCGCTCCACGTCCGCATGTCTTATCCCGGGGCCGCTGTCGCGAACCGCCAGCGCGACGGATCCGTTCGTCCGCGAGGCCGCCACGACGATGTCGGTGCCCGCGGGCGTGTGGACGAGGGCGTTGTCGATGAGGATCCGCAGCACCTGCGCCACGCGCTCCGGGTCGCAGGTCGCGGTCAGCGCGGCGGCGGGCAGCCGCAGCTCGAGCCGCGAGCCCCGTGACGACAGCGCCGGCAGGAACTCCGACGTGACCGCCCGCGCGAGCACCGCCACGTCGGTCGCCTCGGGCCGCAGCTCGAGCGAGCCCGCCTCGAGGCGCGACAGGTCCAGCAGCTCGGTCGTCAGCGTGCGCAGCCGGGCGACCTGGTCGCGCACCTGCCCGAGGAACGCGCGGCGCGTCTCGTCGTCGAGGTCCTCGTCGAGCAGCAGCTCCACGAACCCCGACAGCGAGAAGATCGGCGTGCGCAGCTCATGCGAGGCGGTGGCGATGAAGCGCTTGCGCGCCGAGTCGAGCTGGGCGAGCTGGCGCTGCATGTCGTCGAGCGCCCGCGCGAGCTGGCCGAGCTCGTCCCGGGAGTCGATGGGGAACCGGGCGGTGAAGTCGCCCTCGGCCACCTGGCGCGCGGCGCGCTCGAGGCGCCGGATGCGCCGGGCCAGCGCGCGCGAGATGAGCAGGCCGACGAGCACCGCCGCCACCACGGCTGCGGCTCCCGCGACGAGGATGCGCTGGCGGATGAGCGCGACCGTGTCGGTGACGTCGCTCAGCGGCGACGAGAACACGACCACCCGCGCGATCCTGCGGTTGTAGCGCAGCGGGCGGGCGACCTCGCCGAGCCGGCCCTGGTCGCTGGCCTCCGTCCCGAGGACGACCTTGCCCGTGCGCGCCGCCTCGAGCGCGACGTCGAACGAGAGGTCCGAGACGTCGATCTCCTCGGTCGAGTCCGAGATGAGGTACGTCCCGATCCCCTCGGTCCCGCGCGTGACGCCGAGCAGCGAGACGCGCGCGTTGGCCTGGTCGGCGGCGGTCCGGACCTCGCGGTCGACCTCCTTCTCGTCGACGTTGGAGCCGATCGCCTCGCGCAGCGGCCGGGTGTAGGTCGCGGCGGCGCGGGACAGCGAGTCGAGCTTCTGCTCCTGCAGGCGCTCCTGCAGCGACGGCAGCACCCACAGCATCACGACGCCGACCGACACCAGGGCGATCAGGAGGAACGCGAGGGCCAGCCGGCTGCGGATCGACCGCGGGATCAAGCCACGCCGCCTACAGAGACCGGTCCTTGTCGCGGAAGCGGTAGCCGACGCCGCGCACGGTGAAGAGGTACTCCGGGTCCTTCGCCTCGACCTCGAGCTTCTCGCGCAGGTGGCGGATGTGCACGTCGACGGTGCGCTGGTCGCGGAACGCCGAGTCGCCCCACACGCGCGTCAGCAGCATGTCGCGCGTGAACACCCGTCCGGGGTTGCGCGCCAGCGCGGTGAGGATCTCGAACTCGACGAAGGTCAGATCCACCCGCTCGCCGCGCACGGTCACCGACCGCCGGGCGAAGTCGATCTCGAGGCCGGCCACCCGCAGCGGGGCGTCGTCGCCGATCTCCTCGGCGCGGCTCATCGCGCCGCGCCGCAGGGCCGCGCGCACGCGGGAGCGGAACTCCCGCATGGAGAACGGCTTCGTGATGTAGTCGTCGGCGCCCAGTTCGAGCCCGATCACCTTGTCGACCTCCTCGGCCTTCGCGGTGAGCATGATGATCGGGACCGTCGAGCGGGCGCGCAGGCGGCGGCACACCTCGAGCCCGTCGAGCTGGGGCATCATCACGTCGAGGACGACGAGGTCGAACGGCCCCTCCTCGAAGTGCGCGAGCGCCTGGCGGCCGTTCGTCGCCTGCACGACCTCGTAGCCGTCCTTGCGCAGCGGATAGGACAGCAGCGTCTGGATCGACTGCTCGTCGTCGACCAGCAGGATGCGGGGTGAGCGGTCCATGCGTCTCGACGGTCAATATGCCAAGTCGAATGCTCGATCTGCGCATCTATCGTGTCGCCTTCGCGCCGGCGCTCATCGCGCTGGTGCTCGTGGCGTTCTCGCTGCAGAGCCGCCCGCGCCCGATCGAGACGACCCTGCCGCCCGACGCGTTCGACGGGCCGCGGGCCGCGGCCCTGCTCGAGGGCCTCGCCGAGCGCTACCCGCAGCGGCGCCCCGGCAGCGAGGGCGACCGCGCCCTGGCCGGCGACGTGCAGCGGGCGTTCGAGGCCTCCGGGTTCACCGTGACGACCGACGACGCCGAGGCGCAGACGATCGACGGCGAGCGCACGCTGCGGACCGTCGTCGCCGAGCGGCCGGGCCGCGTGAACCGGCGCATCGTCGTGCTCGCCCATCGCGATGCTGCCGGCAGCCCGGCCCGGGCCGAGCTGTCCGCGACGGCGGCGCTGCTCGAGCTCGCCCGGCTCTACGGCGGCCGGGCGACGCGCCGCACGCTCACCCTCGTGTCGACGAGCGGCGGCAGCGGCGGCGACGCCGGCGCCGCGCACTGGGCGCGCTCCGTGGAGGGTCCCGTCGACGCGGTCATCGTCCTCGGCGACGTCGGCGGCGACCGGGTGCGCCGCCCGCAGGTCGTGGGCTGGTCGAACGCGCAGGGGATCGCACCGCAGCGGCTGCTGCGCACGGTCGAGCAGGCGATCCGCGAGGAGACGACGCCGCCGGGCTCCAGCAGCCCGCTCATGCAGCTGCTGCGCCTTGCGTTCCCGGCCACGGTCTCCGAGCAGGGCGTCATCGACGCCGCGGGCCTGCCGGCCGTCATGGTCGGCGCCTCCGGGGAGCTCGGCCCACCCGCCTCACCCGCCGGCGAGGCGGTGAGCCCGCAGCGGCTCGAGGCGCTCGGCCGCGCGGTCCTGCGCTCGATCACCGCCCTCGACGATGGACCCGAGGTCACGCCCACCGCGCCCCGGTCGGCGATCGTCCTGCGCAACCAGGTGCTGGCCGACTGGGCGGTGCGGCTGCTCGCCGGCACGCTGCTGCTGCCCGTGCTCATCGCTGCGGTCGACGCGCTGGCCAGGGTGCGCCGCCGCCGGGAGCCGGTGCTGCGCTGGGTGGGTTGGGCGGCCGCGACCGGCGTGCCGTTCCTGCTCACCGGCCTCACGCTCGTCGTGCTGCGGCTGCTGGGCCTCGTCACCGCGCCGGGCGCGCCCGTGCGCCCCGGGCTCATCCCGGTGTCGGTGCCGGCCCTGATCGCTGCCGGCGCCGTGTTCGTGCTCGCGTTCGTGCTGCTCTGGCCGCTGACCGCCCGCCGGCTCGCGCTCGGCGGCGCGAACGTCACCGGCGCCGCGATCGCCATCGGCCTGACGACCCTGGTCCTGACCGGCCTCGCGTGGCTCGTGAACCCGTACACCGCGCTGTTCCTCGTGCCCGCCGCGCACCTCTGGCTGCTGGCCAACGCGCCCGAGGTGAAGGTCCCGCGGCCCGCGCGCGTCGTCCTCGTCCTCGCCGGGCTCATCCCGCTCGCGCTCGCCGTCCTCGGCTACGCCGTCGCGTTCGACGCCGGCCCGCTCGACCTGCTGTGGATGGGCACGCTGATGGTCGCCGGGGGACACATCGGCATCCTGGCCCTCGTGTTCTGGAGCCTCGTCGCCGGCTGCGCGGTCGCCGCGCTCATCGTGGCCGCCCGCACGCGCGGCGCGCAGGACGACCTGCTGCCGCGGCAGGTGCGCTCGCGCGGCCCCATCTCCTACGCCGGCCCGGGCTCGCTCGGCGGGACCGACTCGACGCTGCGGCCATGAGGCGCTCGCTGCGCTTCCTGTCGACGGTCCTCATCGTCGCCGGGGTCCTGCTCGTGGCCGATGCGCTCGTCACCGTGCTGTGGCAGGAGCCGATCTCCGCGGTGATCGCGCAGCGCAGCCAGAGCGAGCTGAGAAAGGACCTCGACCAGCTCGCCGACGCCGGGCCGACGCCCGTACAGGCGCGGGCCCTGCGCTCGCTGCCGACGACCGAGCGGCGCCTGGCCTACGCCGCGCGCGAGCTGCGGCGCAGGACGGCCGAAGGCGATGCGCTCGGACGCATCGTGCTGCCGACGCTCGACAAGCGCTTCGTCATGGTCGCCGGCGATGCGCCCGCCGACCTGCGCAAGGGACCCGGCGTCTACCCCGACACGCCGCTGCCCGGCACGGGCGCGACGACCGCCATCGCCGGCCACCGGACCACCTACCTCGCCCCGTTCCGCAACCTCGACGACCTCGACCGCGGCGACCAGATCCGGCTCGAGATGCCGTACGGCGACTTCACGTACGTCGTCGAGCGCCGCCAGATCGTGCAGCCCGACGACGTGTCGGTGATCCGGCGCACCGGCTACGAGCGTGTCGTCCTGACCGCCTGCCACCCGCTCTACAGCGCGGCGCAGCGGATCGTGGTGTCCGCACGCCTGGTGCGCGTCGTGCCGTCGCGGAGGATCGCGGCGATCGCGGCCGCGGCTGAGCGGCCGCGCCGCTAGCGGCGGTGCTCGTAGCCGCGCAGCGCCACGGGACGGCCGTCGCGCCGCAGCTCGACGCCCGGCGCACCGGCCTCGACCCGCCCGATCCAGCGCAGCCCGGCCGCCTCGGCCGCCGCCCGCGCCGGTTCCGGCACGCAGGCCAGCAGCTCGTAGTCCTCGCCGCCGGTCGCGGCCAGCTCGATGGCGTCGGCGCCGAGCGCCGCCGCGACCTCGGCCAGCCCGGGCGCGAGCGGCAGCGCCTCGAGCTCGACGACCACCCGGCACCCAGACGCCTCGCCGACGTGGCGCGCGTCGGAGGCGACGCCGTCGGAGACGTCGATCATCGCGTGCGCGCCCGCCGCCGCCAGAGCGTGGCCGGCCTTCAGGCGCGGCTCGGGGCGCAGGTATGCGGCCCGCATCGCGTCGGGTCCCTCGGCACGGCCCTCGAGGAGGGCGAGCCCCGCCGCCGAGCCGCCCAGCGTGCCGGTGACGCCGACCAGGTCGCCGGGCCGCGCGCCGTCGCGGCCCACGAGCTGCCCCGGGTCGTCGGCCCAGCCCACGACCGTCACGGAGATGACGAGCACGGGCCCGCTCGTCACGTCGCCGCCGACGACCGCGGTCCCCGTGCGGGCGGCGAGGGCTCCGGCCCCCCGGGCGAGCGCGACGACGTCGTCGTCGGAGAGCTGCTCGGGCAGGACGAGCGCCACGTACGCCTCGCCCGGGTCGGCCCCCATCGCCGCGAGGTCCGAGAGCGCGGCCGCCATCGCCCGGTGGCCGGCGTCCTCGGGAGCCGTCGCGCCGAGGCGGAAGTGCACGCCCTCGACCATCGTGTCGACGGACGTGACCGCGCACGCCCGGCCGCGCACCACGGCGGCGTCGTCGCCGGATCCGCGCAGCACGCGGTCGCCCGGGATCTCCCCGAGCTGCTCGCGCATCGCTTCGATCAGCGCGAACTCGCCGCGCTCGGCCACGCGCTCAGCGGTGCCGGTAGACGATGCGTGCGCGGTCGAGGTCGTACGGCGACAGCTCGACGCGGACGCGGTCGCCCGGCAGGATGCGGATGCGGAACCGGCGCATCTTCCCCGCGACGTGGCCGAGGACCGTGTGGCCGTTGTCGAGCTGCACGCGGAACATTGCGTTCGGCAGCGCCTCGACGACCTCGCCCTCGAATTCGACCTTCTCTTCCTTGGCCATTCGCCTACGGAGAGTAGCCGCCTCGCGCGCTACGGAGTGGGCGCGGCCCCGCCGGCGTCCGGCGTGGGGGTGGGCGCGGGCGCCGGAGCGGGGGTCGGCGCCGGGTCGGGAGTGGGCGTGGGAGCGGGCGCCGGGGTCGGGTCCGGCGCCTGCGTCGCGGGCGCCTTCTGCGGCGGCGTCTCGTAGGCGCCGGGGTCGTAGCCGGTGTTCCCGCCGCCCGTCGTCCCGCTCGCGTCCGGCTTCGTGCCGCCGGTCTCGAAGGACTGTGCTCCGCTCGAGCTGAACGCGCCGTCAGCGCTCGAGCCGGGGGCGCCGGTGGTCGCGTACTTGCCGAAGAACGGCTGGGACTCGAACGGCTCCTGGGGCTGCTCGAAGTCGCCGCAGAACCGGCCCTTGACCTGCTTCATGTACGCGCCCCAGATCTGCGCGGGGAACGTACCGCCCGCGACCGCGATCCCGTGGACGCTGAACATCTCGACCTGCGTGTTCGGGTAGCCGACCCACACGGCGGTCGTCAGCTTCGGCGTGAACCCCACGAACCAGGCGTCGCGGAAGTTGTCGGTCGTGCCGGTCTTGCCGCCCGCGGGGCAGCCGATGTTCGCCGCTGTGCCGGTGCCGCCCTGGATGTTCTGCTGAAGGATCTTCGTCGCCTCGTACGTGACGCCGTCGGAGAAGACCTTCTTGCGCCTGGGCTTGCCGAGGTTGTCGGTCCTGCCGTCGGGGAAGACGACCTTCGTCACCGCGATCGGGCGGTTGCGGTAGCCGCCGTCGGCGATCGTCGCGTAGGCGTTGGCCATCTCGAGCGGCGAGACGCCGTACTTCAGGCCGCCCAGGCCCTCGGCCGGGTAGCCCTCGAGCTTGGACGTGATGCCCATGTCCTTCGCGGTCCTCTTGACCTGGTCGGGCCCCAGGTCGAGGTCGAGCTGCTGGTAGACCGAGTTGTCGGAGGCGAGCGTCGCGCGCACCAGGTTCGACGAGCCGAGGTACGTGTTCGAGTACGTCGCGACGTCGATCGGGCCCCACTTGGGATCGGTGAACTTGAGGGGCTTGGACACGTAGGTCGTGCCGGCGGGGTCGACGCCGCGGCGCAGGGCGGTCATCAGCACCATGATCTTGAACGTCGATCCCGGCTGGCGGTGGCCCTGCGCGGCGAGGTTGAACTTCGTCTGCTTGTAGCTGGCGGTCGACGCCATCGCCTTGATGTAGCCGTTGCTCTGGTCGATCGTGACGATCGCCGACGACGGGTCGCCCGGCTGGTTCAGGACGCCCGTCATCGCAGAGCGCGCCTTCTTCTGCATGTCGAGGTCGAGCGTCGTGTGGATCGTCAGCCCGCCCTTGCGGACCTCGTTGACCCCGTACTTCTCGATGAGCTCAGAGCGGACGAAGTCGAAGAAGAACTGCTCGCGGCGCTCGGTGTAGAAGTCCGAGCGCTCGACGCCGAGCCCCCGCGCCTTCGCGCGGGCCGCCTGAGCCGGCGTGATCATGCCCTCCCCGGCCATCGCGTCGAGCACCTCGTTGCGGCGCTTCATCGCGGCCTTGGCGTCGAGGAACGGGTTGTAGAGCGACGGCGCCTGGGGGAGGCCGGCGAGCAGCGCCGACTCCCCGAGGGTCAGCTCGGCGGCCGGCTTGTCGAAGAACACGCGGGCGGCGGCCTGGACGCCGAGCGCCTCCTGGCCGCCGATGGTCCCGTACGGGATGTTGTTGAGGTACTTGCTGAGGATCCAGTCCTTCGAGTGCTCGTCCTCGAGCTCCTCGGCGAGCTTCGCCTCGCGGATCTTGCGCTTGTAGCCCTCGATGCCGTCGCGCGCGCGGTCGTCGGTATAGAGGTTGCGCACGAGCTGCATCGTCAGCGTCGAGCCGCCCTGCACGGTCTTGCCGGTCGTGACGTTCTTGAAGCCGGACCGCAGGATGCCCTCGAAGTCGACGCCCTTGTGGTCCCAGAAGCGCTTGTCCTCGATCGCGATCGTGGCGTCCTTCATGGTCCGCGGGATGTCGGCGTAGCGGACCTGCGTGCGCAGGATGTCCGACTGGATGAAGCCGAGGCGGGTGCCGTCGGCGGCGTAGACGACCGAGCTCGAGCCGGGGTTGACCGGCTTGAGCTCGTCGATGGACGGCGCCGAGTTGGCCACGCTGGCCACCCAGCCGACGACCCCGAGCACGCCGATGGCCAGCGTCGCGATAACGACGCCGAACCCGAGGAAGACGATGCGGCCCGCTCCGTGCCCATGGCGGTTACGGTTGCGGCGCCGCTGGCGATCACGGCGTGACATGGCGCAGACGGTGCAAGCGCCGCTTCCGCGGCGCAGTCGACGCCTCATTCTAGGCAGCCGTCCATTCCCCTCCGCCGGTCGCTCCCGCGCCCGCCGGCGGCCTCGCCCGCGCGGCCTGCGACCATCGGCGCGATGGCCGGACCGACGACGACCCCGCCGCGGTGGACGCGGTTGGCGCCGGGCGTCCGCGTGCGTGCGGGGGCAGCGTGGCGCGACGCCGCCTTCGGCGAGGCGTGGCGGGCGACGTGGACGTCGCGGCTGCTCGTCTGGTGCAGCGGGATGGCCGCCGTCTGGATCTGGGGCCTGAGCAGCCGCACGGAGGGCTTCGACCCCGCCGGGATCACCGGCGGCGTCCTCTTCGCACCCGCCGCCCGCTGGGACGCGGTCTGGTACCTGGAGATCGCCCGCAACGGCTACGACCAGACGCCGACCGCGGCGTTCTTCCCGCTCTATCCGCTGCTCGTCCGGGGCCTCGGCGGGTCGCTGCTCGCCGCCGTCGCCGTGTCCACGGTCTGCTTCCTCTTCGCGCTCGCGGCGCTGCACGCGCTCACGCGGCTCGAGCTCGGGGCCGACGCGGCGCGCTGGACGGTGCTGGCGCTCGCCTTCTCGCCGATGGCGTTCTTCTTCTCGGCGCTCTACGGCGAGTCCCTGTTCCTGGCCCTGTCGGCCGGGGCGGTGCTCGCCGCCCGGAGCGACCGCTGGGCGTGGGCCGGCGTGCTGGGCGCGCTGGCGGCGTCGACGCGCTCGACCGGCGTGCTCGTGCTCGTCGCGCTCGTGATGCTCGGGTGGCGCCGTGCGCGGCCGGCGCAGCTCGCCTGGCTGGCCCTCGTCCCGCTCGGCCTCGTCGCGTTCCCGCTGTGGCTGGGGCTCACCGGCCACGACTGGCAGGCCCCGTTCGACGCCCAGGCGGTCTGGTTCCGAGAGTGGGGCGGTCCGCTGGGCGGCGTGTGGGACGGTGCGGTCGCGGCATGGGCGGGGGTGCGCCAGCTGGCGTCGGGCTCGTCCGAGCCCCTCTACTTCCCGATCGCGGGCGGCGACCCGTTCGCCATCGCGCGCATCAACATCGCACTCTTCGCCTGGGTGCCGCTCGTCGCGGTCGCGCTCGTGGGCGCCGCGCGCCGCCTGCCGCTCGCCTACGCCGCCTACGCGCTCGCCTCGCTCGCCGTGCCGCTGTCGTACCCCGTCGCGCCGCAGCCGCTCATGTCGCTGCCGCGGTTCGTGCTCGTCGCGTTCCCGCTGTGGATGTGGCTCGGGTGGCTGCTGGCCCGCCATCCCCGGGCCCGGTGGCCCGCGCTGGCGGTCAGCGCGGGCCTGCTGGCCGCGTGCACCGCCCAGTTCGCGACCTGGCACTTCGTGGCGTGACCGTCCTCCTCGACGCACTGGGCACCCTCGTTCGCTTCGAGCCGCCGGCCCCGCGGCTGCGGATGCTGCTGGCCGAGCGGCACGGCGTGGAGGTCGACGAGGACCAGGCGCGCGCGGGCATGCGCGCGGAGATCGCGTACTACCGCCGCGAGCACCACCGGGCGGGCGATCGCGCAGGCCTGGCCGCGCTGCGCCGCGACTGCGCGGCGGTGCTCGCGGGCGCGCTGCCCGAGCCCGCGCGCGAGATCCCCGTCGACGCGCTCGCCGCGACGCTCGTCGACGCCATCCGCTTCGACGCGTACCCGGAGGCGCCCGCCGTCCTCGACGAGCTGCGCGCGCGAGGACATGCGCTCGCGGTGGTGTCGAACTGGGACGTCTCGCTGCACGACGTGCTCGTCGCGACGGGGCTGGCCCCGCGCGTCGACGCCGTGGTCACGTCGGCCGAGCTCGGGGTGGCGAAGCCAGATCCGCGGCCGTTCGCGGTCGCGCTCGAGGCGCTGGGCGTGCGGGCCGGCGGGGCGCTGCACGTGGGGGACACCGTGGCCGAGGACGTGGCCGGCGCGTTCGCGGCGGGGGTGCGGCCGGTGCTCGTCGCGCGCGACGGCGCGCCGGAGGACCCGGTGCCGGACGGCGTCGCGGTCGTCGCGGACCTGCGCGGGGTCCTCGACGCCGCGCGGTAGCCGGTCGTGGCGCGCGGACGGCGCTGCACGCCGTCGGCACGACAGGATCGGCTCCGGAGCGCGCACCCCGCCCTAAGCTGAGCGCCGTGGCCGAGTACGAGCTGGACCACCCCGAGCGCCCCGACGGCGTGCCCGCACCGGCGACCGCGACCGCGCCGCCCGAGCGCGAGCGCCCGGCGTGGCCCCTGTGGACGGCGTTCGCCGCGCTCGTCTGCGGTTGGCTCGGCGGCAGCGTGCTCGGAGCGATCGTCTACGGCATCGCCAGCGCGAGCGGCCACAAGGGCGGCGACTCGCCCATCGGCTACGACCTCGCCGCGAACCTCCTCTTCGACGCCTGCCTGGTCGGCGCGGCGGTGCTCTTCGCGCGCCTGGCGGGACCGGTCAGCCCGCGGAGCTTCGGCCTGCGCACGACCAAGCTGTGGCCGGCGGTCGGCTGGGGCTTCGCCGCGTACGCGGTCTACATCGTCGGGAGCCTGATCTGGCTCAACGCCCTCGGCATCCAGGACCAGCAGGACAACATCACGACCCAGCTGATCGAGGACCCGACGCCGGTGACCGTCGCCGGTCTGGCGATCTTCGCCGTCGTGATCGCGCCGATGGTGGAGGAGCTGTTCTTCCGCGGCTTCGTCTTCAACGCGATGCGCTCGAAGCTCCCGGTCGGGTGGGCCGCGGTCGCCACCGGCGTGATGTTCGGCGTCGTCCACGCGTTCGGCTCGCCGATCGGCTTCCTGGCGCCGCTTGCGCTGCTCGGCACGGTCCTGTGTCTCGTCTACTGGAAGACCGGCTCCCTGCTGCCCTGCATCGCGCTGCACTCGCTCAACAACTGCATCGCCCTGTCGACGGCGCTGGACTGGGGCTGGCAGGTGCCGGTCCTGATGGCCGGGGCGCTGGCGGCGATCTCGGCGGTCCTGCTGCCGATCGTTCGCCGCGGCGCGCGCGTCATACCGCCCGCGTCACCTGCTTGAGCATCTAAAGTACCGCGCAATGCGCCCTGTCTCACTTGCCGTGATCGGCCTTCTCCTCGTCCCCGCGGCCGCCGCGGCCCAGGAGCCGATGCCGCCGATCCCGACTCCGCCTCCGGCCCCCGCTCCGGCCCCCGCTCCGGCTCCGCCTCCGGCCCCCGCGCCGGCCCCGCCGGCCCCGCCGGCGCCGACCCCGCCGCCCGTCCCGACTCCGCCTCCGGCCCCCGCGGCCGGCACGCTCTCGCTGAACGTCGCCCACGAGGCGCTCGCGCACAGCAAGCTGCGCGTCCAGGGCACGCTGAGCCCGGCCGTCCGCGGCCAGCGGGTCACCGTCACGATCAAGCGCGGCAGGCACACGCTGCGCTCGGTGAAGGTCCGGGCCGGCAGCAGGGGCACGTTCCTCGTCGGGTACACGCCGAGGTCCGGCGGGCGCATCACCATCCGCGCGAGCCACGCCGCGAGCGCCGAGGTCGGCGCCGCGCGGGCGGCCGTCCGCCGCGTCGACGTCATCGTCCCGCACGCCACGCCGGGGTCGCACGGCTCGTCGGTGCGCTGGCTGCAGCGCAAGCTCGCCGGCATGCACTACTCGGTCTCGCGCGGCGGCACGTTCGACGACGCCACCGCACGCGCCGTCATGGCGTACCGCAAGGTCAACGGCATGGCGCGCACCCAGGTCGCCGACCGCTCGGTCTTCCAGCGGCTGGCCCGCGGGATGGGCGAGTTCAAGGTGAGGTACCCCGACCATGGCCGCCACGTCGAGGGCGACCTCACCCACCAGGTCGTGGCGCTGATCAACCCGGGCGGGAAGGTCTACCGGATCTACCCGACCTCCTCGGGCAAGCCGTCGACGCCGACCGTCCTGGGCAACTTCAAGGTCTACATGAAGACGCCGGGCACGAACGCCAAGGGCATGGTGGACTCGAACTACTTCATCCGCGGCTACGCGATCCACGGCTACGCCGACGTGCCGAACTACGCGGCCAGCCACGGCTGCCTGCGGGTGCCCGTGCCCAACGCGGCGTTCATCTTCAACTGGGTCCGGATCGGCACGCCGGTCGACGTCTACTACCGGTGAGCGACGCGCACGCGGTCCTCGTCGCCGAGCTGCGCGCGCACGCGCTGGTCATCGGCGACGTCGTGCTGACGAGCGGCGCGACGGCGAAGTACTACGTCGACGCCAAGCGGGCGATCCTGCGGCCGGCCGGGTTCCGGGCGCTCGGCGAGCTCGTGGCCGAGCGCGTGCGGGGCTGGGACGCGACCGCGGTCGGCGGCATGACGATGGGCGCCGACCCCGTGGCCTGCGCGGCGCTGGCGGGCGGGGCGCAGGTGAAGGGCTTCTTCGTGCGCAAGGAGGCCAAGGGCCACGGGCTGCACCGGCGCATCGAGGGGCCGGTGCTCGACCCCGGCGACCGGTGCGTCGTCGTCGAGGACGTCGTGACGACCGGCGGCTCGACGATCGCGGCGATCGAGGCGCTGCAGGAGGCGGAGCTCGAGATCGCCGGCGTCGTGGCGGTGCTCGATCGCCTGGCCGGTGGTGCCCAGCGCATCGAGGCGGCCGCCGGTGCGCCGTACGTGGCGCTGACGACCATCGACGAGGTCTATCCCGACCGGCCCGACCGCCCGGCCGCCGGCTGACGGCAGTCCGGCCGTCACGACGCCCGGCCCCGAGTCGCGGGCGACGAACTACAGTGCGCGCAGGCCCTCGTAGCTCAGTGGATAGAGCACCGCTCTCCTAAAGCGGGTGCGCAGGTTCGACTCCTGCCGGGGGCGTTGTCGTCACGCCAGGACGTCGACCGGCGCGCGGAGGCCCGGGGCGCGGGCGAGGCGGGCATCGAGCGTGAGGACGGCCGCAGGACGCGGCCGATCTCCGCATCCACCAGATGGGGTGCCCCCCTGCGGCGTCAGTCCGCCTGGTCCGCCACGGGCCGGGGCGGGGGTGCACCGTTGCCGCCCGCCGGCACGTAGTCCGGCTTGGCGTCGCCGGCGTCGGCCGGGCTGGCGTCCGAGAACGTCGCCGCCGCGATCTCCTCGGGCGTCACGTTGAGCGGGTGGTGGCAGGCGGCCATGTGCTCGTTGGCGTACTGGGTCAGCGGCGGGACGACCTCGCGGCACACCTCGGTCGCGCGCGGGCAGCGGGTGTGGAACACGCAGCCAGGCGGCGGGTCGATCGGGTTCGGCGGCTCGCCGCCCACCACGACCCGCTCGCGCGCGCGGTTCTCGCGCGGGTCCGGGATCGGGATCGCCGACAGCAGTGCGTCGGTGTACGGGTGGATCGGCTTGCTGTAGAGCTCGGCCGCGGGCGAGAGCTCCATGATCTTGCCGAGGTACATGACCGCGATGCGGTCTGAGACATGGCGCACCACGCTGAGGTCGTGCGCGACGAACAGGTAGGTCAGGGCGAACTCGTCCTGCAGGTCCTCGAGCAGGTTGATGATCTGCGCCTGGATGGACACGTCGAGCGCCGACACCGGCTCGTCGAGCACGATCAGCTTCGGCTCCATCGCGAGCGCGCGGGCGATCCCGATGCGCTGGCGCTGGCCGCCGGAGAACTCGTGCGGGAAGCGGTTGACGTGCTCGGGCATCAGGCCGACCACGTCGAGCAGCCGTCGAGCCTCCTTGTCGATCGCGCCGCCCGACAGCCCGCGCTGCTTGAGCGGCGTGCCGAGGATCTGCCCGATGCGCTTGCGCGGGTTCAGCGAGGCGAACGGGTCCTGGAAGACCATCTGCATCTCACGGCGCAGCGGGCGCATCGCGCGCCGGTTGATCCGCGTGATGTCCATGCCGCGAAAGCGGATCGTGCCGTCGGTCGCGTCGAGGAGCTTGAGCACCGTGCGCGACAGCGTCGTCTTGCCGCAGCCCGATTCGCCGACGAGGCCGAGCGTCTCGCCCTCGCGCAGCGTGAACGTCACGTCGTTGACCGCGTGGACGTTCGCCACCGTCCGGTCCACCAGCACCCCCGACTTCACCGGGAAGTACTGCTTGACGTGGGAGACCTCCAGCAGCGCGCCGTTGCTCGACCCGTTCGTCTCGCTCATGCGTCGCCCACCTCGGCGGCCTGCACGGATCCGGCATCGACGTCCGCGCGGTGCCCGTCGACGTCGGGCTTCGTCGCCAGGCCGATCTCGCCCGGGGCGACCTCGCGCCGTGCCCGCTTGTCGTCGGTCGACAGCCAGCAGCGGTCCGGGTGCCCGGCGCCGCGGTCGGCGAGGTCCGGGACCTCGGTGCACTTGGCGAACTCGTGCGGGCAGCGGGCGCGGAAGTGGCAGCCCTGCGGCGGGGCGAGCAGCGACGGCGGCAGGCCGGCGATCGACGGCAGCCGCTCGCCGCGGTCGCGGTCGATGCGGGTGATCGACCCGAGCAGCCCCCACGTGTACGGATGCTGCGGGTCGTAGAAGATCTCGTCGATCGTCCCCTGTTCGACGATCCGCCCGCCGTACATCACGGCGATGCGGTCGGCGATGTCGGCGACGACGCCGAGGTCGTGCGTCACGAGGATGATCGCCGCGTTCGTCTCGGCCTTGAGCTCGTTGAGGCGCTCGAGGATCTGCGCCTGGATCGTCACGTCGAGCGCGGTCGTGGGCTCGTCGGCGATCAGCACGCTCGGCGAGCACGACAACGCCAGCGCGATCATCACCCGCTGGCGCATGCCGCCCGAGAACTCGTGCGGATAGGCGCGGGCGCGCTCGGCCGCCCGCGGGATCCCGACGCGCTCCATCAGCGCGACGACCCGATCGTGGGTCTCGCCGTCCGACAGGTTCTCGTGCGCCTGGATCTGCTCGGCGATCTGCTTGCCGATGCGCTGGACCGGGTTCAGCGACGTCATCGGGTCCTGGAAGATCATCGCGATCTCCGCCCCGCGGATCTTGCGCAGCTGCGCGTCGGACGCCGCGATCAGATCGGTGTCCTGATACATCGCCCGGCCGCCGAACACCGCGTTCGGCGAGCGGTTGAGCCCGAGCAGCGCCATCGCGGTCACGGTCTTGCCGGACCCCGACTCGCCGACGACCGCGAGCACCTCGCCCGCGGTCAGCGTCAGCGACACGTCGTCGACGGCGTGGACGGTGCCCTCGTCGGTGTGGAAGTCCACCTTGAGGTGCTCGACCTCGAGGATCGGTTCGGTCATGTGCTGAGCCTGATTCGTGGGTCGAGCACCGCGTAGACGATGTCCACCATGGTGTTGAGCACGACGATGAAGAACGCGCCGAGGAGGGTGACCTCGAGCACGGGCGGCACGTCGAGCTGGCCGATCGCCTCGGCGAAGTACTGCCCGACGCCTTGGATGTCGAAGATCGACTCCGTGAGCACCGCGCCGCCCGCGATGACCAGGCCGAAGTCCAGGCCCCACAGGGTGACGATCGGGATCATCGAGTTGCGCAGGACGTGCCGGGTGAGGACGCGCCGCTCCGAGATCCCCTTCGCGCGCGCGGTGCGCACGTAGTCGTCGTTGATCGTGTCGAGGATGTTCGAGCGCAGGATGCGCGAGTAGACGCCGATGAACAGGATCGCGAGCGCCGTCCAGGGCAGGATCAGGTGGTAGAACCACTGCCAGACGCCGCCCTCGTTGATCTGGACGTAGCCCCCGTTCGGGAACCACCCGGCCTTGTAGCCGAGGTAGTAGTTCATGAGCGCCCCGACCCAGAACACGGGCATGGACACGCCGATGAGCGCGAGCACCGTCAGGACGCGGTCGGAGAACCGCCCCGCTCTCACCGCGCTGTAGAGCCCGAGCGCGACGCCGCACGCCATCCAGATGATCGCCGCGCCGATGCCGAGCGCGAACGTGCGCGGCAGGCCCTTCTTGATCTCCTGCCACACGTTGGTCTGGTTGGAGTAGGAGACGAGTTCGCCCGAGAACACCTGCTTCATCGTGTAGATGTACTGCTGGGGCAGCGAGTCGTCGAAGTGCCAGGTCTTGCGGATCGCCTCGATCTGCACGGGCGTGGAGTTCTTGCCCGCCATGCGCACGGCCGGGTCGCCGTTGGGGATCACGTTGAAGATCAGGAACGTGAGCACCGACACGGCGAACAGCACCAGGATCATGCCGATCAGGCGGCGGACGATGAACCGAGCCATCGCTAGTGCTCCAGGCGGATCTTCGCCCGCGGGTCGAGCGCGTCGCGCAGGCCCTCGCCGAAGATGTTCAACGAGAGCACCGTGGCCACGAGCATGAGGCCGGGGGCGATCGTCAGATGCGGCGCGGAGGTCAGGAAGTCGATGCCCTCGGCGATCATGATGCCCCAGGACGGCTCGGGCGGCTGAACGCCGGCCCCGAGGAACGACAGCGCCGCCTCCAGCAGCACCGCGTTGGCGACGATCAGCGGGAAGAACACCAGGATCGTCGAGGCGAGGTTGGGCAGCAGCTCGGTGAACATGATCCGCCACGGGCCCAGCCCCTGCGCGCGGGCGGCCTCGATGAACTCCTTCTCGCGCAGGGACATCACCTGGCCGCGGATCGGTCGAGCGAGATAGACGATGTAGGAGACCCCGATGATGATCGTCGGGATCCACAGCGAGCCGCCCTCGAGGTGGATCGGCCCGAGATTGATGCCGCCGAGGTTCAGCGACACGCCGAGCGCGATGCCCAGCAGGATCACCGGGAACGCCCACATGATGTCGAAGCAGCGGGAGATGATCGCGTCGATCCACCCCCCGAAGAACCCGGCTATCAGGCCGAAGATCGTGGCGAAGATCAGCGTGATGATCGACGCGCCGATGCCGATCAGCAGCGAGTTGCGCCCGCCGTAGAGCAGGCGGACCATGACGTCGCGGCCGTTGCGGTCCGCGCCGAGGAAGTACTGGCCTTGCCACGTCGGCCCGATCGGCACGCCGTCGAACGCGACGACATTCTCCTGCTTGCCGCCGACGTTGACCGTGCCGGTGATGTTGTTCTTGTACGGCGTCGTCTTGGCCACGTGCTTGGCGTACAGCGGCGCGGCGAGGGAGATCGCGACCAGCACGAGGAAGAGGGCGCCGAAGGCGAGCGCGACCTTGTTGCGCCGCAGCCGGCGCATCGCGATCCGCCAGGGGCCCGTACCCGCCGCGGCCCGCCGCTCCTCGGCGGCGATCTCCGGAGGAAGGTCGGTGGAGAAACCTGTCTCGGCGGAATCCGTGGTGGCCATGGGATGAAGGTGGTGGGGGGAGCCCGGAGGGGCCGCCGGAGCGGCCCCTCCGTCCTCGGACTGCTACTTGAAGCGCAGCGACGAGAGGTCGCCGTTGTACACCGGGTGGGCGATGAACGAGTCGAAGTCCACCTTGTCGGAGACGAGCTTGGTCAGCTCGCGGTTGCCGTACGGCGCGATGTGCGCACGCTCGACCAGCAGGCGGTCAGCCTTGGCGTAGTCGGGCGCGACGGCGTCCAGGTCCGGGTTGGCGTCGGCGGTGTCGATCAGCTTGTTGATCTCGGGGTCGTCGACGTTCCCGAAGTTCTGGTTGTTCGTGTTCTGGATCGACTTCCCGTTGACCAGGAACATGAAGTTCGCCGGGTGCGGGAAGTCCTGGAACCAGTTGGCGAAGCCGGCCTGGGCCTTCGTCTTCTGGTTGCCGATGGTCTGGAAGTAGACCGAGCCCTCGACGATCTTCGGCTTCGCGTTCAGACCGATCGAGCTCATCGCGTCAGCGAGGTACTCGGCGACCGGCTTGGACGGATCCTCGTCGTTGCCCCACACGGTGACGTCGGCACCCTCGGCGCCCGCCTCCTTGATGAGCTGCTTGGCCTTCTCCACGTTCGGCGCCGCGTTCGGGTCGCCGTACGGGCACGGCTCGATCTTCTGGTAGCCCTTCATGCCCGGGGGCAGGAAGTTGCACGCCGGGGCGAGCAGGCCGCCGAAGATGCGCGCCAGGGCGCGCTTGTCGATGCCGTAGTTGACCGCCTGACGCACCTTCTCGTTGTCGAACGGGGCGACCCGCTCGTTGAGGAAGACGTAGTACGTCGAGTTGGTCACGTAGGGCTCGAACCGGCCCTTCGCCTTGTCGGAGACCTCGCGCATGCGGTCCGCCGGCGGCGGATCCTGCAGGAAGTCGACCTTGTTCTGCAGGACGTCGTCGATCTGGCGCTGCTGGTTCTTGACGATCTTGACGTCGATCTCGTCCAGGTACCCGGTCGGGATCTCCGGGATGTTCAGGCCCGGGAACTGGTCGTTCTTGACCATCGTGAACCCGCGGTTCGGGACCGAGCTCGTGATCTTGTACGGCCCGACGCCCGGGGGCGGGCTCGCCGTCAGGTTCTTGAACGGCGTGTCGCCCGGCACGATGCCCGCGAAGTCCATCGCGAGGACGTTCGCGAACGACCCGACCTGGCTGTTGAGCTTGATCGTGATCTCGCCCGTCTTGTCGTCCGTGACGATCCCGGGGATGTCCGCGTCGGGCTTGCCGGCCTTGACGTAGTCCTCGGCGCCCACGATCGGCAGATAGAACGCGCTGCCGCCCGACTCCAGGTTGAGCACGCGCTTGACCGTGTGCTCGAAGTCCGACGCCTTGACCGGCGTGCCGTCGGAGAACTTCAGGCCCGGACGGAGCTTCAGCTTGTACGTCTTGCCGTCCGGCGAGATGTCGGGCAGCGCCTCGGCGAGACCCGGGATCAGGGTGGCGCCCTCGGCGCCTTCCGCGTGCTTGTACGTCAGCAGCGGGGTGTACACGTTCCAGAGGGCGGTCCATCCCTCCTGCGTGTACGACAGAGCCGGATCCATGTAATCCGGGCTCGACGTGTAGTACGCCGAGAGGGTGCCGCCGGACTTGCCGCCCGATGTGTCACCCGATGACGTCGACGACGTGCTGGCGCCTCCGGTGCTGCCGCCGCTGTCATTGCCACCGCAGGCGGCGAAGAGCAGCGCACTTGCGGCAATCAGCATGAGGACCGCAAGGGTCCTTCGGAACTTGCTCAACTGCGTAAACCTCCTCCAGGGGGTTTAATCCCGCGCCGGCTCCAGTTCCCGGCCACGGGAGGGTGGAGAGAGCCTCCCAAGTGGGCCACACCGTACTCCGTTGACGACATGAGCAGCTTGGTACCAGGGGTCCGAATATGAGCGCATCGGTTCAACGAGTCCGCGCAGCCCTGACCGCCGCGGGGCTCGACGTGACCCTGCGCGCGTTCCCCGAGGGCACGCGCACGGCGCAGGACGCCGCGGCCGCGATCGGGGTCCAGGTCGGCCAGATCGTGAAGTCGCTCGTGTTCGCCACCGAGACGGGCGACCCGGTGCTCGTGCTCGCCTCGGGAGCCAACCGCGTCGACGAGCGGCGCGTGGGCGAGTTGCTCGGCACCGCGATCGGGCGCGCCGACGCCGCGCTCGTGCGCGAGGCCACCGGCTACGCGATCGGCGGCGTGCCGCCGGTCGGGCATGCGACCGCCATGCCGACGCTCGTGGACGAGGACCTGCTGGCCTTCGACGAGGTGTGGGCAGCGGCGGGCACGCCACGCGACGTCTTCGCCATCGCGCCGGCGGACCTCGTGCGGGCGAGCGGAGGCCAGGTCGCGACCGTGACCTGACCGTGTCGCCGAAGTCGTGTGGCTTGTGCCCTGCGTCCCCGTCCTCCCTCCGGGTGGGGTCGGCCGAACGCTAGATGATCGTGACCGTGCCGGCGCAGGTCCCTTCCCACGGCAGCGGCCCCTGCCTACCCGCCGGGCGCCCCGCCTAGCCGTAGAAACCGAGGACGTGGGCGCGCGCCGCGCGTGCGGTCAGTCCTCTTCGTCGTAGAGCGACTCGCGGGCGAGCTCGTCGCCGCCCTCGTTGAACAGCGCGACCTCGAGGAAGTCGCCGCCGATGTCGTCGGGCGCGAGCAGCGTGAAGCGGCCGTCGCCGGTGAGGACGCACTGGTCGACGGCCATCGCGTCGAGCTCGGCGGTGGCGATGCGCCCGCCCTCGACGAGCGGGACGCCCCACACGAGCGTCATCGCGGCCGTCTGGCCGTTCTCGCCGCGCCACCCGCCGACGACCTCGTCGCAGAGGTCGAGCTGCCAGTCGGGGTTGTTCTCGGCCGTCTCGTCGGTGACGTCGGCGATCGCCCGCAGCGCGTCGGGCTCGCCGTCGCCGGCGGCGGGCCGGAACGAGACGACGCCGAAGACCTCGCGGCCGTCGGGCGTGCGCGCCGTGGCCGGGATGTACGTGCGCCCGTGCCACGTGCGGTCGGGGAACCAGGCGATCTCACCGAACTTCTCGTCGATGGCGCCGCGCAGCTCTTCTGCGAGGCGGTCGGCCCAGCGGCCGTAGGGCGCGACGGCCTGGGGCGGCTCGGCGGCGAAGCGGGGGACGAAGCGGCGTTCGGGCGGCATCGGGCGGGGAGCCTATTCGAGGAGGATGGTGACCGGACCGTCGTTGACGAGCTCGACCTCCATGTGGGCGCCGAAGACGCCGCGCCGGGCGCCGGCGTGCTCGCAGAACCGGCGGTAGAGGGCGTCCGCGCGCTCCGGCTCGGCCGCGGCGACGAAGCTGGGCCGGTTGCCCTTGCGCGTGTCGGCCATGAGCGTGAACTGGCTGACGCAGAGGACCTCCCGGTCGCCGAGCGGCTCGTTCATGCGGCCGTCGGCGTCGGGGAAGATCCGCAGCCGCAGCAGCTTGCCCGCCAGCCGCTCCGCGGTGGCCTCGTCGTCGTCGTGACCGACGCCGAGCAGGACCAGCAGGCCGGGGCCGATGGCGGCGACCTCCTCGCCGCCGACGCGCACGGCCGCGCGGCGCACGCGCTGCACGAGCGCCCTCACAGGACGGACGGGACGATCATGCCGGCGACCACGACGATCATCGTCGTCCATGCCACGGCGGAAGCCGTGAGCTTGAGGTCCAGGCCGAACGCGTGGGCCACGACGACGGAGCTGACCGCAGCGGGCGTCGCCGCCTGCAGCAGATAGGCGTCGGGCACCCCGCCGACGAGCGCCGCCAGGGCGAGCATGAGCAGCGGCGCGACGACGAGCCGCAGCCCGATGGCGACAGCGACCGGCGCGGTGAGCGCCGGCGGGAAGCGCAGGACGCCCTCCTCGGCCTCGCCGCCCAGCGTCAGGCCCACCATGAAGAAGGCGAAGGGAACGAGCGCGTAGACCAGGACGTGCGCGGCATCGACGAGGACGTCGGGCGCGAGCGCGTCCGGGGCCACGAGGCCGCAGATCACCGCGATGAGCGGAGGGTTGCGCGCGAGGGCCCGCACCCGCGCGCGCGCCGAGGGCGCGATCGCGCTCCCGAACGCGGCGCCGATCGAGACCGAGGCGACGTAGAACATCGGGCCCGAGACGAGCGCGTCGAACGCGATGGCGGGCTCGATCGCGTCGCTGCCGAAGATCGCGCCGGCCAGCGGCGTCCCGACCAGTCCGGTGTTGCCCATGAAGCACACGACGATCAGAGCGCCGAGCGAGGGGCCGCTCAGGTGCAGCACGCAGCGCCCGATCGCCCACGCGATCAGCCCGACGATCGCGAGCTCCACGTAGCCCGCCAGCAGGCCGAGGCCGCTGCCGCCCGTCGGCTCGAACCGCACCATCACGAAGAACGTGATGAACGGCAGCGTGACGTAGAACTGCACCCACGCGATCGCGCGGGCGACCGGCCGGCCGCGGTGGGGCAGGCGCGGCTCGGCGAGGAGCCCCGCCGCCAGGGACACGGCGATGACCGCGGCGACGAGGAAGGTCAAGCGCCGCGCAGCTCGGCGGCCGCGTGCTCGGGCGCGACGATGTTCAGCCCCAGACCCGCGCCGAGCTCAAGCCCCGCGAGATGGGCCAGGCGCGGGAGCACGTCGATGCGCCAGCAGAAGTGGTCGGCGCCGCGCGGGGCGGTGCGCACCCAGAGGTTCAGCGGCGGGCTGGCGCCGAGGCGGCGCGCGAGCCGGTTGAGCACGTCGTGCAGCAGCGCCGCGCCGCTCGGCCCGTCGTCCTCGAAGCGCGGGACCGGGCGGCGGGGCGCGATGAGCAGCTGGAAGGGCATGCGCGACGCGTAGGGGGCCAGGCAGACCGCCTCGTCGTCGATCGCCACGATGCGCTCGCGACGGCGGACCTCCTCCTGCACGAGGTCGGCGAGCAGGTTGCCGCCCATCGTGCGGGTGGCGTGCGCGCCGAAGCGCTCGCGCTCGCGCGCGATGGCCGCGGGCACGAAGTCCAGGGCGTAGAGCTGGGCGTGCGTGTGGGGCAGCGACGCGCCCGCCTCGCGGCCCTCGTTGACCAGCACGTGCACGCAGTTCGCGCCCGCCTCGGCGTGGTGGCGCATGCGCAGCCGCCACACGTCGACCGCGGACCGGACCTGCGCGGGGGCGAGCTCGGCCAGCGTGCCCGTCGGGGTGGGCGCGTTGACGATCACCTCGTGGGCGCCGGTGGCGGCGAGCGCGGTGAAGAGGTCGGGCGTCGCGTCGCGCGGCGGCTCGGGGCTCGAGGGGTCGAGCGCCGGATAGAGGTTCGGCACGACGCGCACCGTCCAGCCGGGCGTGTCCGCCCCGCCCGGAGCGGCCCGTATCGCGAACACCTCGGGCGGCGTGCGGTCCTCGTGGCCCTCCAGGAACGGGTCGGTCGCCGGGTCCGGCTGCGGCGCGGGCTCGGCGGACAGGCCGCCGCCGGGCCGCGTGGCGCGGTCGGCGGCGATGATCGCGCGCAGGCCGGTCAGGGGGTCGACGCGGACTTCTGGCACAGCGAGCCCACCCCTTCCCCCGGCGGATGTCCGAGCGCGTAGCGGCGTACGTCGGCGCGCAGCTGCGCCTCGCAGACGTAGCCGCCCTGGTGCAGGTACTGCAGCTCGCCCGCCTTGTCGTAGAAGAGCATGAACGGCAGGCCGCGGATGGCGCCCAGCTCGCCGGCGGGGATCCGCGGCAGCGTGTAGCTCGGGTAGGAGACCGGGAACTTCTCGAGGAAGCCGCGCGCGTCGCCGTCGTTGTCCTCTGAGTCGAGGCCGACGAACGCCACCTGGCGGCCCATGTCGACCGACGTGCGCTGCAGGAAGGGGAACTCGGCGCGGCACGGTCCGCACCACGACGCCCAGCCGTTGACGACGACCGGGTGCCCGCGCAGCTCGCGCAGCCGCCGGTCGAACGCGTCCTGGCCGCCGGGCAGCAGCTGGTTGGCCTGCGCATGCAGCGCCGCGAGCGGCGCCGGCGAGCCCGCGAGCCGCTGCCGCGCCTGCTCGGCGGAGATCGTCGAGGCCCGCGGCTTGTCGTTGCCGCCCTTCGTCTGGGTCAGCCCGATGACGACGATCGCGACGATGCCAAGGCCGATGAGCGCGAAGACGAGGCGGCGCATGTGTGCGTCCAGCCTAAAGGCCGACGGCCTACCGACCCGCACCGTCCGGTCATGCGGTACTCTTCGTTAACCCGTCGCGAGGGCCTCCTGGGAGGTCGCCCTCGCAGCTTGTTGTCCGGGTGGGTCCCGGTCCCTCGGGTCGCATTTCATCGTCGAACGGCGGCCCCCGTCCATCGTCAGAGCCTTTTGGCTGAGATCACGCCAGCGGCGGCCATGGTGGCCGCACCCCTTCCCCCGGCTGCCGACATCGCCCGGGCCGAGAAGTTCACCCGTGAGCGCTTCGTCCATGAGGGCGAGGATGCCGCGGTTGCGCTCGGGCCCGGCAGCGCTCGCCGGCGCGCGCTCGACGCTGCGCTCGCGGAGCTCGCGCAGGGGCTCGACTATCCGTCGCCGGAGTGGCGGCGCGCGTACTCGCTGCTGCTCGGCCTCGAGCGGCTGCTCAGCGAGGACGAGCCACATCTCGCCGACGGCACGCTGCTGAACCCGCACCAGGTCGACGCGCTGTCGGGCACGCTGACGGCGCTGCTCGCGGCGGCGATCGGGCCGAACGGCGGGGCGTCCTCGAACGGGCACGCGGCCAACGGGGGCGCCGCCGCCGCGCATGCCCCGCCGGCGCCGGCCGAGGACCCGTACGTCGGCTCCTCCGCGGTGCCCGGCGAGGAGGAGATCGACGAGGAGCTGCCGGAGGACGAGGAGCCGCAGGACTGGGACGAGCCGGCCGCCAGCGAGGACTGGGAGCAGCTCGCCGAGCAGCCGGAGGATCCCAACGCGCACAAGCGCTTCTGGTTCGAGCACGCGACCGGCGCGGGCAAGACCGTCGCGGCGCTCGGTTTCGTCGAGGCCTCGCGCACCGGCGGCGTGCTGATCCTCACGCACCGCCGCAACCTCGTCGACCAGTTCCTCGGGGAGCTGCGCGACCGCGGCTACCGCGACCGCATCCACGGCCCGCTCATGCAGGGCGACCGTGAGCCGCGGACCGGCCCGGTCACGGTCGAGACCTACCAGTGGTTCGTGCGCAACGCGGGCAAGGTCTCGTCCGCGTACACGATCGTCATCTGCGACGAGGCGCACACGGCGCTGGGCGAGAAGACGTCCGCCGCGATCCGCGAGTGGACCGGCCCGATCTTCGTCGGGATGACCGCGACGGGCGCGCTGATCGCCCGGCACGTCACCGACCTCTTCCCGACGCAGACGTCGCGCTTCGACCTCGCGCAGGCCGCCCGGCGGGGCGTCATCTCGCCGCTGCGCTGCATCCGCATCCCGCCGGGGGCCGGCGTGCGCTCGATCGCCAAGGTGCCGTTGCGCCGCGGCGACGTGGACGTCGAGTTCGACCAGGAGATGCTGGCCGAGCTGCTCGACCAGCTGCCGTTCAACCTCGCGGTGGCGAACCTCTACAAGACGCGCTTCAACGGCGTGCCGGGGGTCGTCTACGCGGCCGGCGTGCGCCACGCCTACAACGTCGCCGAGGCGTTCCGTGACGAGGGCCTGAAGGCGATGGCGGTCTCGGGCGAGACGCCCAAGCGCGAGCTGGCCGACATCCTCGCCCGCTACGAGCGCGGCGACGTTGACGTGCTGGTCAACGCGCAGCTGCTGGCCGAGGGCTGGAACTCGCCCCGCGCGACGGTCTGCATGCACCTCGCGCCGACGGCGTCCAAGCGCATCTACCAGCAGCGCGTGGGCCGCGTCACGCGCCGGCACCCCGGCAAGGAGTCGGGCATCGTCGTCGACTTCGTCCATCCTGCGACGAAGCACGACGACCCGGTCGTGACGCTGCACTCGCTGCTGGACCGCGACGTCTACCGCGGCGGCGCGATCGTCGTGGGCCCGGTGCGCCGGGGCCGCGGCCGGCGCGTGCGCGTCGAGCGGCGCGTGATGCCGGTGACCGCCGATCCGGACCGGCGCGCGCAGGTCTTCGAGCGCGAGCTGTGGCGCATCGCCGTCGAGCACCTCGACTGGGGCGAGCAGCACGTGTGGGCGGCGCTCGCGGGCGCGCGGGTGCAGCCATCCGGGTGGCGCCGCGCGCGGGCGATGCTGCACTTCGACAAGACCGGCGAGCTCAAGCGGCGGTTCCTCCTGACGGCGGTCCAGCGCAACAAGTCGTCGCAGCTGCGCATCCGCGCTCTCCAGGAGATCGCGGCGGCCAAGGACGCGGAGGCGTTCGACCTCGCGATCGACGAGATCGGCCAGTGGTCGCGCGACGAGCGGCGCGAGGCGGTCAAGGTCTGCCTGCAGGCGCTGGCCGAGAAGCGCATCGGGCGCCGCGACCAGGCCAACGCGTGGATCTGGCGGATGGCCGAGTACACGCGCGACGTCCACGAGGAGTACGCGGTCCAGCGCTGGCCGGAGACCAAGCGGCTGCTCGGGCTGCTGGTCAACTCTTCGGGCGGGGCGCATGCCCGCAACGCCCGCCGGCTCGTCCACGCGTCGCGCAAGCAGGACCGGCGGCTGAGCGCCGCGCTGCTGGCCGCCGCGCTGGCCCACACGCCCGAGGCGGAGGAGGTGCTGCGCGGGGCGCGCACCCGCCTGTCGCGCAAGCCGAACTCCCTGGCGCGCGACCTGCTGCGCAACTTCCCCAAGAAGCGCACCCGCGGCAACCGGCGCCGCCGGCGCAAGGGCGAGGAGGCCGTGCTGGAGCCTGTCGAGGCGCTGGAGACGACGACTGCACTCGACGACGACGAGTTGGACGACGACGACGACGTCGTCGAGGTGGAGATCGACGCCGAGGACGACGAGGACGAGGCGCGCGAGCCCGAGGACGACGACGGCGAGGACGCGCCCGAGCCCGAGCCCGTCGAGGCCGAGGTCGAGGATCCCGAGGAGGCGGCCGCGGCGGCCGCCGCGCGCGAGGCCGACGCCCTCGCCGGCATCGCCTCCGCGGCCGCGGCGCTGTTCGAGGCCCGCGGCGCGGGCGTGGACCCCGCGCCGGCCGAGCCGGTCGCCGAGACGGCCCCGCAGCCGGTCGAGCCTGTTGCCGAGACGGCCCCGGAGCCGGTCGAGCCTGTTTCCGAGACGCCCCCGGAGCCGCTCAAGAGGCCGGCCACCCGCCGGCGGACGACGACGGCGAAGTCGACGACGGGGCCGAAGAAGCCGGCGACCCGGCGCCGCACGACCGCGAAGCCCCCGGCGGCGGCCGAGAGCGACGCTGCGGCGTCCGCCGAGTCCGAGCGCCCGGCGGCCGCATCCGAACCGGAGTCGGCGCCCGTCAAGAAGCCGGCGACCCGGCGCCGCACGACCGCGAAGCCCCCGGCGGCGGCCGAGAGCGACGCTGCGGCGTCCGCCGAGTCCGAGCGCCCGGCGGCCGCATCCGAACCGGAGTCGGCGCCCGTCAAGAAGCCGGCGACCCGGCGCCGCACGACCGCGAAGCCCCCGGCGGCGGCCGAGAGCGACGCTGCGGCGTCCGCCGAGTCCGAGCCCACCGCGGCCGCATCGGAACCGGAGTCGGCGCCCGTCAAGAAGCCGGCGACGCGCCGGCGGACGACCCCGGCGAAGACCGTGGCGGCGAAGGACGAGACCCCGCAGGCGGCGGCTGAGGCGGTTGACCCGGCTGAGGGCGCTGAGGCGGCTGAGACGCCCGAGGCGGCTGGGGCGCCCGCGAAGAAGGCGGCGACCCGTCGCCGCACCACGACCGCGAAGTCCACCGCTGCGAAGTCGACGGCCGCGAAGCCGGCCGCAGCCAAGTCCACCGCGGCCAGGTCCACCGCGGCCAAGTCGACGGCCGCGAAGTCGACGGCTGCGAAGTCGACGGCCGCGAGGTCGACGGCTGCGAGGTCGACGGCCGCGAAGTCGACCCGCGCGAAGCCCGCGGCGACCGACGAACCGGCCGACACCGCCGCCGGCCCCGCGGCCGCGGAGCCGGCGAAGAAGCCCGCGACCCGCCGCCGCACGACGACCGCGAAGCCTGCGGCCGCGAAGTCGACCGCCGCGAAGAAGCCCGCCACGCCCCGGCGCACCCCGAAGCCGAAGGACCCCGAGCCCCCGGCGTCGCAGGACGAGCCGTCCGACGACGACCGTCCGGCCGCGGCGGCGTAGCGTCGCTGTACTAGGCGTCACCCGGCGGCGGACCGGACGCCAGGTGCACCTCGCCGGCCTCGAGCGCGACCCGCTCGCCGTCCGCGCGCTGCACCACCAGCCGGCCCCCGTCGTCGATGCCGCGGGCGGTGCCCGCGCCGCCGTCCCACCGGACCTCGCGGTTCGCGAGGGCGTCACGGGCGCGCAGCGCCGCGAGCAGCTCGTCCCGCGGTGCGGCCAGCCAGCGCTCGAGCGCGCACAGCAGCCGCTGCAGGCACGGCTCGACGTCGCCGGGCTCGAGGCCGAGCGTCCCCGCCGTCCCGCGCAGCCCGGCGGGCAGGTCGTCCATCCGCACCGCCACGTTGACGCCGATGCCGAGCACGGCCCAGCTCTCCTGGGGCCGGCCCTCCGCGAGGATGCCGGCGACCTTGCGGCCGTCGACGAGCACGTCGTTGGGCCACTTCACGAGCGCGGAGTCCCCGGCCAGCTCCGCCACCGCCGCCGCCGCGACCAGCGGCAGCAGCGCGGGCGGGTCGCGCAGCACGACCGACAGGACGAGCGCCCGGCCGGCCGGCGCGCTCCAGGACCGGCCCTGGCGGCCGCGCCCGGCGGTCTGCGCCGTCGCCGTCACGAGCGTGCCGTGCGCGGCTCCGGCCGCAGCGAGCTCACGCGCCCGCCGGTTCGTGGAATCGACCTCACGCAGGTGCAGCCGCGGCCGCCCGAGCCGCCGGACCGCCATCAGCACGTCCGCAGCAGCAGCTCGTCGTCACGGCCCAGCCGGAGCTCGCGCAGGGCCGACCCGCGGTTGACGGCCAGCGCGATCTGGCGCTGGGCGTCCTCGTAGAGCAGCAGGGCGCCCACGTCCACGTCGGCGAAGGTCGACGCGAAGCGCCCGCGGTGCGCCCGGCCGTCGGCGACCACCTCGACCTCGTCGCCGAGCCGCAGTCCGACGGCCGTGAGGTCGTCGTGGGTTCCGTCGAGGATCACGTTGCCGAAGCGGTCCGACAGCAGGACGTGGGCGGCCAGCGCGCCGGGCCGGCGGTCGGCCGAGGGCAGCATGAGCGGCATGAGCTCCTCCACGGCACACGGCTCGCCGGCCGCCGCAAGCGGCTCGCCCCGGGCGAGCGCGGCCGCCACCGGGGCGAAGATGTCGCGGCCGTGGAACGTCGCCGACACCGGCTCCAGGCGCCACGGCGAGCGCGAGACGTCCACCGCCTCGATCGCGCCGCCGAAGCGCTCGGCGGCGAGCATGAGCAGCCCGTTGTCCGGTCCGACGAGCGTGCGCTCCTCGTCCGCGCAGGCGACCGCGACCCCCCGCCGCGCGCCGCCCACCTGGGGGTCGACGACGGCGAGGTGCACGCCCGCCGGCATGTACGGCAGCGCGTTGCGCAGCACGAGGGCGCCGGCGCGGACGTCGTGGCGCGCGATGCCGTGGGTCACGTCGATGACCCGCGCCGCCGGGGCCAGGCCGGCGAGCACGCCGCGGCACACGCCGACGAACTCGTCCTGCTCGCCGTAGTCGCTGAGGAAGGTGACGAACACGGCCGGGAAGGGTAGACGCCCTGGGATGCACCGCGACGACGCACCCAGCGGCCTTCCGCCCGACCAGGAGCCTGACCGCCCGCTCGGAGTCGACGAGGCCGACCCCGACGGCGAGGCCCGGCCGCGCCGCGGCGACGCCGCCATGCCCGGCCTGCCCGACGATGAGCCGCAGACCGACGGCTGAGGCGGCGCGCTACGCCGGCGTGCGGGGCCGGGCGCGATCGCGAGCCCGCAGGGCGTCCAGTGCCAGCGCCGCCGCGATCAGCGTCGTCAGCAGCTGACCCGCCTCACTGGCGACCCGGTCGCCGGCCGGCAGCACGTCGTCGGCGGTCAGGTGGAACGCGAGGTGCGGCACCGACCAGGCCAGGTAGGCGAGGCCGGCGACCAGGACGAGCCGGCGGTCCAGCGACACGAGCGCCGCCACCAGCACCACGGTGAGCGCCAGCGACAGCGCGCCGACGTCGCGCACGAGGTGCTCGTCGTACGGGCCCAGCGGGCTCACCCACGCACGCCCGCCGCCGGGGAAGTCGTCGTAGAAGGCGCGCGGCGCGAGCAGCGCCCACACCGCCAGCGCCCCCTGCACGAGCGCGAGCAGGGCGAGCCCGGCGCGCACGAGCATGGGTCTTGTCGGCATGTCGGTGGCACCATACGCCCGGACTGGTCCGCGGGCCAGGTCCAGCCGCCCACTGCCGGAGCGGACCACATGGAGCTCCTCGTCACCCTCGATCCCGCCGACCGCGTGCCGCTGCACGCCCAGCTCGAGCGGGCGCTGCGCGAGGACGTCCGCGCCGGCCGGCTGCGCCCCGGCGCCCGCCTGCCCTCCACGCGCCGCCTCGCCGCCCAGCTCGGCGTCTCGCGCGGGGTGGTCGTCGAGGCCTACGCCCAGCTGCACGCGGAGGGCTACCTCGCCACCCGCCGCGGGTCGGGCACGCACGTGGCCCACGCGGCGGCCGCGCCGGCCGCCGCGCGGGGTGACGCACCGGCCCCACGGCCGCGCTACACGTTCCACCCCGGCCAGCCGGACCTGTCGGCCTTCCCCCGCACCGCCTGGCTCGCGGCGACACGGCGCGCGCTGCACGCGCTGCCCGACCAGGACCTCGGCTACGGCACCGTCCGCGGCCCGCGCGTCCTGCGCGAGGCGCTCGCCGAGCACCTCGGCCGGACGCGCGGCACGGCGGCCGACCCGCAGCGGATGCTCGTGTGCAGCGGACTCATCCAGGGCTTCACCCTCGCCTTCGCCGCCCTGCGCGACGCGGGGGCGACGCGCATCGCGCTCGAGGACCCCGGATGGCTCGGGCACCGGACCGTCGCCGCCCACACCGGCCTCGAGGCCGTCCCGATCCCGGTGGACGACCATGGAATGCGCGTGGACCTGCTCGACGAGGCGCGCGTGGACGCCGTCGTCGTCACCCCCGCGCACCAGTCGCCGATGGGCGCCGTCCTGGCTCCCGACCGCCGCGCGGCCCTGCTGGGCTGGGCGCAGCGCACGGGCGGCCTGATCGTCGAGGACGACTACGACGCCGAGTACCGCTACGACCGCGAGCCGGTCGGCGCTCTGCAGGGGCTCGACCCCGACCACGTCCTCTACGCGGGATCCGCGAGCAAGATCCTCGCGCCGGCGCTGCGGCTCGGCTGGCTCGTCGCGCCGCTCGCGCTCTCCCGCGCGCTCGTGGAGCACAAGCGCCACGCCGACCTCGGCACGCCGCTGATCGAGCAGCTCGCCCTCGCGGAGTTCGTCGAGAGCGGCGAGCTCGAGCGTCACCTGCGGCGCACGCGCCGCCGCTACCGCGCGCGCCGCGACGCGCTGCTCGACGCGCTCGCCCGCCACCTGCCGGGCGTCCGCGTCCAGGGCGTCGCGGCCGGGCTGCACGCCGTCGTGCTCCTGCCCGAGGGCACCGACGAGCACGCGCTCGTGGCGGCGGCCGGGGCGCGCGGCATCGAGATCCACGGCCTCGGCGACCAGCGCTTCGAGCCGGCGGGCGGGCCCCCCGGCCTGATCCTCGGCTACGCCGCGATGCCCGAGCCGGCGATCGCCGCCGCGATCGCGGAGCTCGCCGAGCTCATGCCGCGCTGACCGCGGCGTCCGCGACGAGCGCGGAGACCAGCCCGTCCGGCGTGTGCTCGGTCGCCTCGACGTCGCCTCGCAGCCCGTGCGCGTCGAGCTCGGCGCTCGTCACCGGGCCGATCGACACGAGTCGGGGGCCCTGCAGCGTGGCGCCTGCGGCGAGCACGTTGCGCACCGACGAGGCCGACGTGAACGTCACGTAGTCCGCGCCGTCCACCGCTGCGCGCGCAGCATCGTCCAGCGGCGCCGCCACGGTCCGGTACAGCGCGAGGACGTCGACCTCGGCGCCGCGCTCGCGCAACGCGCCGGGCAGCACGTCGCGGGCCTCCTCGGCGCGGGCGATCAGGGCGCGGCGCACCGGCACGCCGGCCAGCGCCTCCACGAGCGACTCGGCGATCGCCCGCTCCGGCACCACGTCGGGCTCGATGCCGCCGGCGCGCAGCGCGCGGGCGGTGCCCGGGCCGATCGCGGCGATGACCGGTCCGGCGAGGGCGCGCGCGTCGCGGACCTCTTCGAGCAGCCGGCCGGCGCCGTTCGGGCTCGTCACGCAGAGCAGGTCGTAGCCCGCGAGGTCGGGGACCGTCACCGCCAGCGGCTCGATGGCGATCGCGGGCGCCTCGACCACCTCGGCGCCCAGCGCGCGCAGCCGGCCGGCGAGCGCGCTGGCCTGCGCGCGGGCGCGGGTCACGGCCACCGTGCGGCCCGACAGCGGGCGCGCCGCGTCGAGCCATGCGAGCTCGTCGCCCAGGGCCGCGACCGGCCCGACGATCGTCACCGACGGCGCCCGGACGGCGGCGGCGCTCGCGCGCTCGGCGATCGTCGCCAGCGTGCCCGACACGCTGCGCTGGCCGGCGAGCGTCCCGCGCTCGACGATGACCACCGGCTCGTCGGGCGAGCGCCCGCCGGCGACCAGCCGCTCGGCGATCCGCGGCAGCGCGCGCACGCCCATGTAGAAGACGAGCGTCCCCGGGAAGGCGGCGAGCGGCGGCCAGTCGATCTGGGTCTCGCCCTTGGCCGGGTCCTCGTGGCCGGTGACGAACGCGACCCCCGCGGCCAGCCCGCGCTGGGTGACCGGGATGCCCGCATAGGCGGGGGCGGCGACGCCGGCGGTGACGCCGGGGACGATCTCGAACGGGATGCCCGCCTCCCGCAGCACCTGCGCCTCCTCGCCGCCGCGGCCGAACACGAACGGGTCGCCGCCCTTGAGCCGCACGACGGTGCGCCCGGCGCGCGCGTGCTCGAGCAGCAGGCGGTTCGTCTCGTCCTGGGGGACCTGCGTCCCGCCGCCGATCTTGCCCACGTCGACGACCTCGCCGGGGACGTCGTCCAGGATCCCCGGCGGGACGAGCTTGTCGGTGAGCACCACGTCGGCGCTCTCGAGCAGTTCGCGCGCGCGGACCGTCAGCAGGCCGGGGTCGCCGGGCCCGGCGCCGACGAGGTAGACGACGCCGGTCACAGCATCTCCCCGGCGCCCGCGGCGAGCAGCCGGGCCGCCACCGCCGCGCCCAGGGCCGCGGGGTCGTCGAAGCCGTCGAGCTCGTCGATCACCCACTCCGAGCCGTCGACGCGGCCGACGAACGCCCGCAGGCCGAGCCCGCCGTCCGCGCCCTCGCGCGCGTGCGCGCCCACCGGCGTGCGGCAGTCGGCGCCCAGCGCCGCGACGAGGCTGCGCTCGGCGGCGAGGGTCCGCTCCGCGGCCGGGTCGCTGATGGTCCGCGCCGCCTGCAGCGCCTCGGCCGCCTCCACGTGGGCCTCGAGCAGCAGCGCCCCCTGGCCCGAGGCCGGCACGACCGCCTCGAGCACCGCCCCGGCCGCATCAGCCCGGCCCAGGCGTTCGAGCCCGGCCAGCGCCAGCACCGCGGCGTCGCACTCGCCCGCGGCGAGCTTGCGCAGCCGGGTGTCGACGTTGCCGCGCAGCTCCACGACGTCGAGGTCGGGGCGCAGCGCGTGCAGCGCCGCCGCGCGGCGCAGCGAGCTCGTGCCGACGCGGGCGCCCTCGTCGAGCGCGTCGAGGCCGGAGGCGCCGCACAGCGCGTCGTAGGGCGACGCCCGCGGCGGCACCGCGGCGATCACGAAGCCGTCGGGCAGCGTGGCGGGAACGTCCTTGGCCGAGTGGACCGCGAGGTCGGCCTCGCCGCGCTCGAGCGCCGACTCGATCTCGGCCACCCACTCGCGCTTGTCCTCGACGTCGCGGCGGCGATCGCCGCTCGTCACCACCTCGACCAGCTCAGCGCCGCCCAGCAGCGTCGCCACGTGCCGCGCCTGGGCGAGCGCGAGCGCGCTGCCCCGCGTGGCGATCCTCAGCAACGCCTCACGATCCGCGCAGCTGGCGGACGTTGTCGCGCAGCGGCTCGGTCGTCTCGCCCTCGCCGTCGCGCGCGGGCGGGTCCTCGACGATGCCGAACAGCTCGCGCACCAGCGCCACGCGGCCATGGCCGCTCTCGCGCACCCGGATCGTCGGCTCGTGCAGCAGGCGCTGCATGACGGCGCGGGCGATCGCGTCGACGCGCGCGAGGTCGCGGTCCGTCGCGCCCTCCCAGCGGCCGCGGTTCTCGGCCAGCACCTGGTCGACGATCCCCCGTCCGTGCTCGCGCAGCGCCGCCACGGTCGGCAGGACGTCCTGCTGACCCATCCAGCGGGCGAAGCGGTGGATCTCCTCCTCGACGATCTGCTCGGCGATCTCGGCCTCCACGGAGCGGGTTGACAGCGTGTGCGCGACGACGGACTGGAGGTCGTCGATGTCGTAGAGCGCCACGTCGTCGAGGTCGCCGCACATGGGGTCGATGTCGCGCGGGACGGCGATGTCGATGAGCAGCAGGGGCCGGCCGGGGCGCTGCGCCATGACGACCTCCAGGCCGCCGGCCTCGATGATCGGGTGCGGCGAGGCGGTCGACGCGACGACGATGTCGGCGCGCGCGAGCTGGTCGGGCAGCTCGTGCAGCGAGACGACCTCGCCACCGAAGCGCGCGGCGATCGAACGGGCGCGGTCGGCGCGCCGGTTGGCCAGGAACACGGTGGCGACGCCCTGCTCCGCGAGCGCCTGCGCGGTCAACTCGGCGGTCTCCCCGGCGCCGACGATCACCACGTGGCGCGAACGCAGGTCGCCGATGACCTCCTGGGCCAGGCGGACCGCGACGGACGAGACGCTCGCGCGACCTTCGGAGATCGCGGTCTCCGAGCGCACGCGCTTGCCGGTCTGCACGGCGGCGCCGAACAGGCGGTTGAGCATCGGGCCGGTCGTGCCCGCCGCCCGCGCGAGCTCGTGGGCGCGGCGGACCTGACCCTGCACCTCGACCTCGCCCACGATCATCGACTCCAGGCCGGCGGCGACCCGGTAGAGCTGGAGGGCGGCGTCGCAGTTGCGCGGCGCGTAGATGATCTCGGCGAGCTGCGTCGGCCGGATGCCCGCGCGCGTCGCCAGCAGGCCGAGGACCGCGCTCTCGGCGGCGACCGGGTTCGGCGAGACGAGGTAGATCTCGGTGCGGTTGCAGGTCGAGATGACGGCGGCCTCGTGCACGCTGGGCACATCGATCGCGTCGCGCAGGAACTCGGCCGCGCCCGTGTCGGTCATGGCCAGGCGCTCGCGCAGCGCGACGGGCGCCGTCTTGAACGAGATGCCCAGGCAGAGGACCTCGGCGCTCATCACGCAGCCTCCCTCAGGGTCGAGGCCGTTGGGGATGAGGATCCGCAGGGTCTCATCGAGCAGCCTCCTCCCGGACCGGCGGCAGGTCCTCCCGCCGCTCGGGCGTGATCTCGTCGAGCTCGGCCAGCTCGCGCTCGATGCGGCCCAGACGCACGCCCATGATGATCACGTAGGCCAAGACGAGCGCGAGGAAGACCAGGTAGGCGGCGGCGACGTACTTGCCGGCCTCGTCGAGGGGGAGCGCGGGCATCAGAGCGAGGGGGCGGCGGTGCGCCGCGCGGCGGGGACCTCGTCGACGCCGAGCTTGCGCCGCAGCGAGCGCAGGTTGGCGCGCGCGTGCTTGGCGGCCATCTCGAACTTCCACAAGGTGATGAACAGGAGCGCCATGCCGACGATCGCGATGAGGAAGGTCAGCCGCATGTCGCCCGGCATGGAGCCTCCGGTCGTGCCGAGCACCCGCGGGTGCGTGTACGCCTGCGCGAGGCGCACGGCGAGGAAGTTGAGCGGCACGAAGGCGCCGGCGATGACGGCGAAGACGCTCGCGTAGCGGGCCTGGCGCTCAGGGTCCTCGATCGAGAAGCGCAGCGGCTGGTAGGTCGCGTAGAGCAGGAAGACGATGAGGAACGACACGAGCGTCGGCTCGTCCCACACCCACCAGTGGCCCCACGCCGCGCGTGCCCAGATCGAACCGGTGACGAGCACGCCGATCGCCAGGATCAGCGAGATGTGGATCGCGACGTACGAGCGCAGGTCGTGGCGCGGGTCGCGCGTACGCAGATGTTGGATGGCGAAGATCCCGCCGGCGATGAAGCCGAAGAGCGCCACGATGGCCATCGGCACGTGCACGTAGAAGATCTTCTGCACGAAGCCCTGGTCGGCGTCGTTGGGCGCGTAGAAGAAGACGAGCGCGAAGGCGCCGACGAGGGTGATGAGGGTGGTGACGGAGAGGGCGCGCAGCCCCTTGCCGTACATGAGGGCTTCAGTCCTCCAGCAACGGATCGAAGACCGCTATCGCAAGCAGTCCGAAGATCAGATCGTACAGGCCGAGGATCAACAGCCAGCGGGCGGGGACCGGCTCCGCGCCACCTTCGAGCAGCAGCGGCTCGAGCGCGCGGGCCGTGCCGATGACCACCGGGACGAGCAGCGGCAGCGCGATCAGGGGGCCCACGAGGTCCCGCGCTCGGGTGCGCACGGCGAGCGCGCCGACCAGCGCGGCGATGATCGCGAAGCCGATGTCGGCCAGCAGCAGGACGCCGACGAGCTCGGGCAGCGCCTGGTCGATCCCGGGGCCGAGCAGCAGCAGCGCGAACGCGGGGACGGCGACGATCTCGAGCACGACGAGGTAGGCGAGCAGCGCGAGCGCCTTGGCGACGAACAGCCAGGTGCGGTCGACCGGAGCGAGCAGGAAGCCGTCGAAGCCGCCCTGCTCCTCGTCGGCGACGTAGAGGCGGTTCAGGCCGAGCATCCCGGCGAACAGCAGCGTCACGACGAGGATGCCGGCGGCCAGGTCGCCCTCGACCTGCCCGCGATGCAGGGCAAAGTGGAACACGACGAACGTCGTGACCGAGAACAGCGCCATGCCGGGGATCGACTCGAGCGTGCGCAGCTCCAGGCGCAGCTCCTTGCGCAGGACGGCGAGCGCGACCCTCACCGGTACAGCGCCCCGATCTGCGCGGTGGTGACGTCGGCGGCCGCGGCGACGAGCGCGGCACGGCCGCCGCGCAGGCCGAGCGCGACGTCGGCCTCGGCCAGCCCGCCGGCGGGATCGTGGCTCGTGATGACGCGGGTGCGCGCCCGCCCGCCGCGGCCCTCGCTCGTCCCGCGCAGGAGCGGCTCGAGCAGCTCCGCGGCGGCCGGATCGAGATTCGCCCGCGGCTCGTCGAGCAGCAGCAGGTCGGGGTCGTGGAGGACCGCGCGGGCGACGGCGACCCGCTGCACCATGCCGCGCGACAGCAGCGCGACCGGCTCGTCGGCGCGGCGGGCGAGGCCGATCGCGTCCAGCATCTCGGCCACCCGCGTCTCGGGCACCGAGTGCAGGCGCGCGTGGTAGCGCAGGTTCTCGCGGGCGCTGAGCTGGCGGTACAGCAGCGGGTCGTGGCCGAGCAGGCCGATCCGGCCGCGCACCGCCCACGCCTGGTCGGGCAGCGGCTCGCCGAGGACGCGCACCGTGCCGGCGGTCGGGCGCAGCAGCGTCGCGAGGACGCGCAGCAGCGTCGACTTGCCCGCGCCGTTGGGCCCGAAGATCACGAGCGTGCGGCCGGCCTCCAGCGTCAGCGAGACGCCGGCGAGCGCCGCTCGCTCGCCGTAGGAGCGCCCGACGCCGTCGAGCTCAATGGCGGTGGTCACCGCGGATCGTGGCGACCGCGTGCGCGAGCACGGGGGCGACCACGCCGAAGACCTCGTCGATCGCCTTCGGGCTGCCGGGGAAGTTGACGATCAGGGTCCCCGCGGCGACGCCGGCCAGGCCGCGCGACAGCGCCCCCATCGGGGTGTTGCGCAGCGACTCGGCGCGCATCGCCTCGGCCAGGCCCGGCACCTCGCGGTCGATGACGTGGCGCGTCGCCTCGGGCGTGACGTCGTCCGGGGTGAGCCCGGTCCCGCCCGTGGTGAAGACGAGCTCGTATCCCTCGTCGACGTAGTGGAACAGCCGGTCCTCGATGAGGCTGAAGTCGTCGGGCACGACCTCCATCGCGGCGACGTCGGCGCCCGCCTCCTCGGCGCGGCGGGCGAGCAGCTCGCCGCTCGTGTCGTCCCGCTTCTGGCGGGCGACGCTGGTCGAGACGGTGAGGACGGCGCAGCGCATGGCGCGCGGGAGGTTAACGAGCGGGCGCGGGCCCATGCCGGTGCGCGTCGCGCCTGCCTGCGCCGCGTTTCCTTAGGACCCGCGCGCGTAGTCCGACTTGCCGCCGGTTTTCTCGAGCAGCGCGACCGAGGAGATCTCGACGCCGCGCTCGATGCCCTTGACCATGTCGTAGACGGTGAGCGCGGCGACGCTCGCGGCGGTGAGCGCCTCCATCTCGACCCCCGTGCGGGCGGTCACGCGAGCCTCGGCCGTGATCGTGACCACGCCCGCGGCGGCGTCGACCTCGGCGTCGACGGTGACCTTGTCGAGCGGCAGCGGGTGGCAGAGCGGGATCAGCTCGCTCGTCCGCTTGGCCGCCTGGATGCCGGCGATCCGCGCGGTGGCGAGGACGTCGCCCTTCGGCGCGTTGCCGGCGGCGATCGCGGCGGCCGTCGCCGGGGTCATGCGCACGAGCGCGCGGGCGACCGCGCGCCGCTGCGTGACGTCCTTGGCGCCCACGTCGACCATGCGGGCCTGCCCGCGTTCGTCGAGGTGCGTGAGCTGGTCGGCCACGGCGGCGGGCGGCGGGGGCTGGGATCAGGCCGCCGCGAGCTGTGCGGAGCGGATGAGGTCGAGCACCGCCTGATCGTCGCCGTCGCGCAGCAGCTCGATCGGGTCGGGCTCGCCGTTGACGATGCCCTCGAAGAACTCCTTGCGGTCCTGGTAGGTCGGGAGCGTCGCCTTCGCCCAGCCGCGGGCGTCGTTGAGCATGACCGCCAGCCGGGCGTAGGGCTCGCCGTACTGCTCGGCGATCTGGCGCTTCATGCGCTTGGCCAGCGCGGGCGACGCCCCGGCGGTGGAGATCGCGATGGCCAGCGGGCCGGTGCGGACGATCGCCGGCAGGATGAAGTTGCACAGCGGCGGCACGTCGACGACGTTGACGAGCATCGCCCGCTCCTCGGCGTCGTCGTAGATGCGGATGTTGACGTCGGTGTCGTCGGTCGCGGCAATGACCATGAAGACGCCGTCGAGGTCCTGCGCGCCGGCGTACTCGCGCCGCTCCCACGCGATCGAGCCCTCGTCGGCGAGCCGCTCGAGCTCGGGGCCGATCTCCGGGGCGATGACGGTCACGTCGCCGTCGCAGGCCAGGAGCCCCTCGACCTTCTCGAGGCCGATCTCGCCGCCCCCGACGACGAGGCAGCGGCGGTTCCGCAGCTTCAGGCACGCGACGTAGAACGGGGTGTCGAGCATGTCGCGCACGCAGGTCTGGTCGCACGTGCCGCGACGGAACTGGCAGACACACGGCTTTCCGGCATAGGCGGCGGCAGGCATCCCTCCTCAGGGTACTCAGGCCGCCTGCGCGGGTAGGGGCCGTCCGACGACGGACAGCGCGGGGAGGCGCTGAGCATGGCCGACACCTTCCAACCGCAGAGCGCCGGCGACGAGCGGGCCAACACGATCGGGCTGTGGACCCGGCGCGCCGTCCTCGCGCTGTTCGGCGTGGTCGTGCTGCTCGCCCTGCTCAACGTCTTCGGCCAGCGGCCCACCGACTCCGAGGCCACCACCGGCGGAGCCCGGTTGAGCCTCTCGGCGCCGAAGACCGTGCGCGGCGGGATCCTGTTCCAGTCGCGGATCGAGGTGCGCGCGCTGCGCACCATCGACCACGCCCGGCTCGTGCTGCGCGAGGGCTGGTTCGAGGGGATGCAGATCAGCAACATCGAGCCCCAGCCGACGAGCGAGGAGTCCCAGGACGGGCGGGTCGTCCTCAGCTACGGCCGCCTGCGCGCCGGCGACCGGCTCGTCGTCTGGGTCCAGTCCCAGGTCGACCCGACGAACCCCGGCCGGCGCGACTACGGCGTCGAGCTCCAGGACGCCGTCACGCCCGTCGCCCGCATCGACCGCCGGATCACCGTGCTGCCCTGAGCCATGGATCTCGTCCTGCGCACCGTCGTCGTCTTCCTGATCATCTTCGTCGTCACGCGGGCGGTGGGCCGGCGCGAGCTGAGCTCGATGGAGCCGTTCGACCTCATCCTCCTCGTCGTCATCGGCGATCTCGTCCAGCAGGGCGTGACCCAGAGCGACTACTCGCTGACGGGGACGGCCACGGTCATCGTCACGCTCGCGCTCCTCGTCGTCGGCACGGCGTACCTGAGCTTCCGGTTCCGGCGCCTGCGGCCCCTGCTCGAGGGCGAGCCGATCCTGATCGTGTCCGACGGCCACGTGATCGAGCGCAGCCTGCGCAAGCAGCGGATGACCGTCGAGGAGGTCGAGGCCGAGGCGCGCCTGAGCTCCATCGCCTCGCTCGAGGAGGTCCGCTACGCCGTCCTGGAGTCCAACGGGCAGATCAGCTTCATCAAGAAGGACTGAGGTCGGGCGGCGGACGTCCAAGCGCGCGGCCCGGTACGTACCCTCGGGTTGATGGCCTCGATGTTCACCGACGACTCCATGCTGCGCCGCGTCCATCGCGAGTCGGTCGTGGCGCTCAGCGGCCCGCGCGCCCTGCTGCTGCAGGCCGCCCACCCGGTGGCGTTCGCCGGGTTCTTCGCCCACACGGGCGCCCTCGACGAGCCGTACGAGCGGCTCTCGCGCACCGCGCAGGTGCTCGACACGATCGCGTTCGGCGAGGCCGCCGATGCCGAGCGCGCGACGCGGGTCGTCCGGGCGATGCACGGGCGCGTGAGCGGGGAGCTGCGCGAGCCGGCGGGGCGCTTCCCGGCCGGTACGCCGTACCGCGCCGACGACCCGGAGCTGCTGCTGTGGATCCTCGCGGCGCTGGCGAACTCGGCGCTCGTGGTCTACGAGCGCTACGTCTCGTCGCTGTCGCGCGACGAGCGCAACGCGTACTGGACGGACTACCGGGTGATCGGCTCGCTCTTCGGCCTGGCCGACGCCGAGATGCCGGACACGATCGAGGAGCTCGAGGCGTACTGGCGCGACATGGTCGGCGGCGGGGACCTCTTCGTCGGCGACGAGGCGCGCGAGCTCGCGATCCGGATCGTGCTGCGCCCGCCGGTGCCGCTGCGCGCCCGGCCGCTGCTCGAGCTCGCCAACCAGATCACGATCGGGCTGCTGCCCGGGCGGGTGCGCGCCATGTACGGGCTGCGCTGGGACCCGCTGCGCGGCCTGGCCGTCCGCGGGGGCGCGGAGTACGTCAAGCGCCTGGTCGTGCCGCTGCTGCCGCCGCGGCTGCGGCTGGTGCCCGCCGCGCGGGCGGCCTGATCACCGCCTGAGCGCGCGCGCGACGACCTTCGCGAGCGGCAGCGGGCCATGGCGCAGCGCCCGCTCGCGATCGCGGTCGCGCACCGACCGCAGCTCGGCCACCGCGCGGCCGGCGCGTTCGAGGGTCGCGTCGTACGGGCCCCACCACAGGGCGCTGCCGGCCGGCGGCTCCCACGTCATCACGCGCGGGTCGGCGAAGGCGCGCAGGGCGTCCTCGCCGCCGGCGCCGCCCCACGGCGCGGCCGGGAGGGCAGGGACGACGCGGTGGTCGTTGAGCCACGTCGCGCCGGTGTGCAGCGCTCGCGCGATCCGTTCGCCCTCGTAGCGGTCGGCCGTCCACACCGAGGTGCCGGGGCCCGCGGGCAGCTCCTGGACGGCGGCGATCGCCTCGTCGGTGGAGGCCACGCGCGTGACCGCGAGCAGCGGGCCGTCGGAGGGGTCCCGGGCGACGCGCATGTCGCCGGTCACGCCGGCGAGCACCGCGGGGCGCCACGCGGCCGGCGCGCCGTCGCCGCCGGCGCCGGGTTCGGGTCCCCCGGCCACGAGGCGGGCGCCCGCCGCGAGCGCCTCGTCGACGAGCCGGGGCACGCTCCCGGGATCGGCGACCGGCGGGAGCGCGCGCGCCGCCTCGCCGACCGCCTCGAGCCACGCGTCGTGGACGGCATCGGCCACGAAGGCGCGGCGCAGCGCTCCGCGCGTCCGGCCGGCGGCGGCGAACGCCGCGTTGACCACGCCGCGCGCGGCCCGGGGGATCCCGGCATCGGCGAGTACGAGCGCCGCGCCGACGCCCGCCGTCTCCAGGGCGACGGCCACGCCGGCACGCGCGGCCCCCAGCGCGACCTCCTGCCCGGCGGAGCGGGTCCCGGTGAACGCGACCTTCGCGATGCCCGGCGTCGCGACGAGCCCGCGGCCGACCTCGTCGCCGCCCGGCGCGAGGGCGAGCAGGCCCTCCGGCAGGCCGGCGCGGGCGAAGAGCCGCGCGATCCGGGCGCCGGCGACCCGCGCCCGCGGCGACGGCTTGAGCACGACGCCGTTGCCGGCCAGCAGCGCGGCGCCGATCTGCCACAGCGGCTGGGCGAAGGGCGCGTCCCCGGCCCCGACGATCGCGACGACGCCCAGCGGCTCGTAGGTGCGGCGGGCGCGCGTGACCGGGCTCGTCGCGCGCGGCACGGCGAGCCGCCGCTCGCGCAGCGCCCGCACGCCGCCCTCGGCCAGCCAGCGCAGCGCGTCGATCGACGGCAGCAGCTCGAGCGCGATGACCTCCGCCCGCTCGCGCCCGCCCTCCGCGCCGAGCACGCCCGCCAGCTCGTCGAGCTCGTCGATGACCGCCTGGGCCGCGCGGCGCAGGTAGCGGGCGCGGTCCGGGAGCCGCAGCGCGGCCCAGAGCGGCTGGACCTGCGCGCTCGACGCGACGAGCGCGGCGACGCCGGGGGCGGGCGCCATCACTCCCCGCGCCGCCCGCGGCCGCGCTCGATCTCGTCCAGCCGCCGCGCCATCTCGTCCTCGTGCTCGTCCGGCGCATAGAACCGCAGCCCCTCCAGCCCCGGAGGCATCAGGTTCTGCCGCGTGAGGTGGCCCGGGTTGTCGTGCGGATAGTCGTAGCCGCGGCCGTCCGGACCGGGAGGTGAACGCAGATACGGCGGCGGCGGGGCCGCGCCGTGCTCGCGGACCTGGGCGCGCGCGGCGTGCAGCGCGCGGCCCTCGGCGTTGGACTTCGGCGCCAGGGCCAGGTAGATCGCCGCCTGCGCGAGGGCGTAGTGCGCCTCGGGCATCCCGACGTGCTCCACGGCCTGCGCCGCGGCCACCGCCATGACGAGCGCCTGCGGGTCCGCGTTGCCGACGTCCTCGGAGGCGAAGATGACCATCCGCCGCACGATGAACCGCGCGTCCTCGCCGCCCTCGAGCATCACCGCCAGGTAGTAGAGCGACGCGTCGGGATCCGACCCGCGTGTGGCCTTGATCCACGCCGAGGCGAGGTCGTAGTGCTGATCGCCGGCGCGGTCATAGCGGATCGCCCGGCGCTGCGACGCGTCCTCCGCGGCGGCGAGCGTCACGCGCCCCGCGGTCTCGACCGCGAGCTCGAGGGCGCCGAGCGCCGTGCGTGCGTCCCCGCCCGACCGCTCGGCCAGGAAGTCGAGCGCCTCGTCGTCGATCTCCGCGCCCGTCCGCCGCAGCAGGACCGCCACGTCGTCCGCCGACAGCGGCTGCAGCTCGTAGACCTGCATCCGGCTCAGCAGCGCCGAGTTCACCTCGAAGTACGGGTTCTCCGTCGTCGCGCCGATCAGCGTCACGAGGCCCTCCTCGACCGCCGGCAGCAGGGCGTCCTGCTGGGCCTTGTTGAAGCGGTGGATCTCGTCGAGGAAGAAGACCGTGCGCTGGCCGGACCGGCGGCGGTGCGCCGCGCGCTCGATGACGCCGCGGATCTCGGGCCGGCCGACCTGGACGGCGCTGAGCTCCTCGAACGCGGCGTTCGCGCTCGTCGCGACGATGCGGGCGAGCGTGGTCTTGCCGCTGCCCGGCGGCCCGTAGAGCAGCATCGAATGCGGCCGGCCCTCCTCGATGGCGCGGCGCAGGGCCGAGCCCTCGCCGAGGAGATGTCCCTGGCCGACGACCTCGCCGAGCGACGTGGGGCGCATCCGCGCGGGCAGCGGGGCGGCGGGGTCCGTGGCCGGCTGCAGCGGGCGCGCCGACGGCGGCGGCTCGTCGGCGGTGGGGAAGAGCTGATCCTCCATGCATCGCCCAGTATGGCTGCGGACATGGCGGCAGCGCCCGAGCGGCGGGGCGCCATGCCGATGATCTGTTCCGCAGAGCATCGCGCTAGGGCCCTGGACCCCAACAGTGAAGGTGGACCCATGAGCTCGCAGAACACGATGATCGATCTCGAGCAGTTCGATGCGGATGGCGCGGTCGCCGAGACCGGCGACCGGCTCGACTCCCATACCCGCGGCGCGTTCCTGCGCCGAGCGGGCATCGGCGCCGCCGGTCTCGCCGGCGCGGGCGCGGTCATGGGTGGCCTTCCCGTCGTGGCCTCCGCGAAGAAGTCCGACAAGCGCGACGTCGCCATCCTCAACTACGCGCTGACGCTGGAGTACCTCGAGGCCGAGTTCTACGCCCAGGCCAAGCCGAACTTCACCAGCGGCCCGCTCGGCGCGTTCACGGCGCTGGTCGCCGCCGACGAGGCCGCCCACGTCGCGGCGCTGAAGAAGGCGCTCGGCTCCAAGGCCGTGGCCAAGCCCAAGTTCGACTTCGGCAGCGCCGTCACCGACGAGGCGACGTTCACCAAGACGGCGTTCACGCTGGAGAACACCGGCGTCGGTGCGTACCTCGGGCAGGCCGGGCGCATCAAGAACCCCGCGTACCTTGGCGCCGCCGCGTCGATCCTGACGATCGAGGCGCGTCACGCGGCGGCGATCGCGACGATCCTCAACACCAACCAGCTGGCCGGCGCGAACGGCATCACGCCGAACGGGCCGTTCGACAAGCCGCTGTCCATGAAGCAGGTCCTGGCCGCGGTCAAGGGCACCGGCTTCATCACCGGCTGACCCCTCGCGACCACCCTCGTCTCCGAAAGGGAGCACCGCCATGCCCAACATCGGACCCATGGAGCTCGTGATCGTCCTCGTGATCGCGCTGCTCATCCTCGGCCCCAAGAAGCTGCCCGACGTCGGCCGTTCGGTCGGCCGCGGGCTGCGTGAGTTCAAGGACTCCGTCTCCGGCCGCGACCACGATGACGATCCCGCTCTCGAGGGTGCAGCCCGCACTCGCGAGACGGTCTGAGGGTCGGCGCCGCCATGGCCACGAACGCCCTGCGCCGTCCCGTCGCCCACGACGCGACGCTGAGCGTCGTCGGGCACCTCGACGAGCTGCGCTCCCGGCTGATCGTGTGCCTGGCGGCGCTCACCGCCGCCTTCGGGATCTGCCTCTGGCAGAACGACGCGCTCCTGCACATCGTCAACCGCCCGCTCGACACCCAGACGCAGAAGCACATCGCCAAGGGCGAGGGACCGCTCGGCGAGATCGCGACGACACAGCGTTCCGTGCTCGCCGTCGCCCGCGCCGACCGGGCGACGGCGGCGGCCCTGGCCGCCCCCGGCTCCGGGCTGTCGGACGCCGGCCGGGCGGCGATGCAGGCGCGCGTCGCCCAACTCGACCGGACCATCGCGAGCCTGCCGACCCACGTCGATGGCAACAAGCCGGTCACCCTCGGCATCGGCGAGCCCTTCTCGATGACGCTGATGGTCTCCGGCATGTTCGCGCTGATCCTGTCGCTGCCGCTGATCCTCTACCAGCTCTACGCGTTCGTCGTGCCGGCGATCTCCCCGCGCGAGCGGCGCGCGGCGATCCCGCTGCTGGCGATGGTCCCGGCGCTGTTCGCGGCCGGCGTCGCCTTCGGCTACGTGCTCGTCCTGCCCGCGGCGATCCGCTTCCTGCAGAACTTCAACACGGACGAGTTCAACGTCCTCGTCCAGGCGCGCGACTACTACAAGTTCGTCGCGATGACGCTGCTGGCGACCGGCATCGTCTTCCAGATTCCCGTCGGCATCCTCGCCCTGACCCGCCTTGGCGTGGTGAGCGTCGTGCAGCTGCGGCGCCACCGCCGGTACGCGATCGTCGCCTGCGCCGCGGTGGCCATGGCGCTGCCGGGCACCGACCCGGTGACGATGCTGATCGAGATGGCGCCGCTCGTCCTCCTCTTCGAGGTGAGCGTCCTCCTCGCGGCGCTGTTCGCGCGCCGGCGGGAGGCCGCCGAGGCGCTCGACGCCGACTGAGGGTTCAAGGCCGCGCAACACGCGGGCGCCGGGTTGCAGGAACATCCCGGCGCTCATGGCCGTGGCACTCGCAACCGTCGCGCGCGAATGGGGCCGGATCGGCACGATCGGCTTCGGCGGCCCGCCCGCGCACGTCGCGCTGCTGCGCGAGCTGTGCGTCGAGCGGCGCGGATGGATCGACGCGACCGAGTTCGAGGATGCCAACGCCGCGTGCGGCCTGCTGCCCGGCCCGGCCTCGACGCAGCTGTCGATCTACTGCGCGCACCGGGTCGCGGGCGTCCCCGGTGCGCTCGTCGGCGGCCTCGCGTTCATCCTGCCGGGGCTGCTGATCATCCTCGTGCTCGCCGGCACCGCGCTCGCGGGCGGCGCGCCGGAGTGGCTGCTCGCCGCGGGCGCGGGGGCGGGGGCCACGGTCGTCCCGGTCATCGCCGACGCGGGCGTCGCGCTGGCCCGCAGCAGCCTCGCCCGCCACGCCGGCTGGCGGATGGTCCGGGCCGTGGCCTACATGGCGGTGGGGGTCGCCGCCGCGATCTTCGCCGGCCTGGGCGTCCTGCTCGCCCTGCTGGCCTGCGGGCTCGTGGAGCTGGCGATCCGGCGTGCGCCGCCCCGCATCGGATCGTCGAACCCCGCCGTCCACGCCTGGCCGGTCCTCTTCGCCGCCGCCGCGCAGCTCGCCCCGCTCGCCTGGACCGCGCTGAAGGTGGGCGCCCTGAGCTTCGGCGGCGGCTTCGTGATCATCCCGCTCATGCAGGCCGACGCGGTCGACGCGCGCGGCTGGATGACCCATGCCGAGTTCCTCAACGCGGTCGCGTTCGGCCAGATCACGCCCGGCCCGGTGACGCACACGGTCGCGGTGGTCGGGTGGGCGGCGGACGGCCTCCCCGGGGCGCTGCTGGCCTCGGCGATCGCGTTCGCCCCGTCGTTCGTCCTCGTCCTCCTGCTCGCGCCGCGCTTCGCCGCGCTGCGGGCCAGCGTGCCGGCGCGCGCGTTCCTCGACGGCGCCGGGCCGGCCGCGGTCGGGGCGATCCTCGGGGCTGCGGTCGTCCTGCTCGACGGCGTCGACCACGCGTGGCAGTGGGTGCTGCTCGGCCTCGCCGCCGGAGCGCTGCTGCTCGGCCGCAGGCCGATCGAGGTGCTGCTCACCGGGTTCGTGGCCGGCATCGTGCTGTGGGCGCTCGGCGCCCCCGTCTAGGATCCGCCGATGGCCGACCTCCAGGGCGCGACGACCGACCTGCTCCAGCGCCTTCTGCGCTTCGACACGGTCAACCCGCCCGGCAACGAGTTGGCCGCCCAGGAGCACCTCGCCGCCCTGCTCAGCGAGGCCGGATTCGAGGTCGAGCTGCTGGGCCGCACGCCCGAGCGGCCGAACCTGATCGCCCGCCTGCGCGGCGCGGTGGACGGGCCGACGCTGTGCCTGCTCTCGCACGTCGACACCGTCTACGCATCGCCCGAGCACTGGCAGCACGACCCGTGGTCGGGCGACATCGCCGACGGCTGCCTGTGGGGCCGCGGCGCGATCGACATGAAGAGCCAGACGGCCGCCGAGGTCGCCGCCGGCATCTCCCTGGCGCGTGAGGGCTGGCGGCCCGCGGCGGGCGAGCTGCTCATCGTCGTGCTCGTCGACGAGGAGACCGGGGGCGCGGACGGCGCGCAGTGGATCTGCTCCGAGCACCCTGACAAGGTCCGCTGCGACTTCCTGCTCAACGAGGGCGCCGGCTCGATCATCCCCTTCGACGGCCGCCGCCACATCGGCGTCTGCGTCGCCGAGAAGGGCGTGTTCCGCTTCCGCGTCAGCACGGACGGCGTCGCCGGCCACGCATCCATGCCGAAGATCGGCGACAACGCGCTGCTGAAGATGGCGCCGATCCTCGAGCGCATGCGCGACCGCCAGCCGGCCTTCGATCTCACCGACGGGCCGCGCGGGCTGCTCGAGGGCCTCGGCTTCGACGCATCCGATCCGGCCGCGGCCCTCGAGGAGCTGCAGCGCCGCGATCCCGGCCTCGCCCTGCTCGTCGAGCCGATGCTCGGCGTCACGCTCGCGCCCACGCGGATCTGGGCGTCGGAGAAGGTCAACGTCATCCCGGCGGTCGCGACCGTCGGCGTCGACTGCCGCGTCCCGCCGGGCCACGGCCGCGACCTGGCCGAGCGCCGCGTGGTCGAGATCCTTGGCCCACCCACCCCGTCCACCCGGGACGGCTATCGACTCGAGTGGACCGAGCAGGTGGCCGGCAACGAGTCGCCCGTCGAGTCGCCGCTCATGGACGCCATCCGCGAGTGGGTCGGCGAGCACGACCCGGAGACGACGGTCGTCCCGACGATCCTGACGGGCTTCAGCGACTCGCGCTCGTTTCGCGCCGCGTTTCCCGGCGTCGTCGCCTACGGCTTCTTCCCGCACCGCCACATGACCGTGATGGAGACCGCGCCGCTGATCCACTCGGCGGACGAGCGCATCGACGTCCGCGACCTCGGCCACGCCGCGCAGTTCTTCCGCGACGTGACGGTCCGGATGTTGGGGTAGACCCCCGGGCCGTGCCCCGCCAGCGCCTCTCCTCCGCCGTCTTCCGGCTGCCGATCGTCCGCATCCGGGAGGGCTACTACTCCGACCAGTACTTCAACCTGACCAAGGACCTGCTCGAGGCCGAGGGGCGCCATCCGCCGGTCCTCATGCAGGTCTTCCAGAAGCGCGACTCGATCCTCGGCGGCATCGACGAGGCGATCGCGATCCTGCGCGAGTGCTCGGGCGAGCGCGGGACCGGCGGCGAGTGGATCGCGGGCTGGGACCGGCTCGAGGTGCAGGCGCTCCACGAGGGCGACCCGATCGCGCCGCGCGAGCCCGTCATGACGATCCGGGGCGACTACGCGCTGTTCGCCCACCTGGAGACGGTGTACCTCGGCTGCCTGGCCCGGCGCTCGCTGATCATGCGCAACGTGGCCGAGGTCGTCGACGCCGCGCGCGGCAAGGAGATCCTCTACTTCCCCGCCCGCCACGACCACTGGCTCGTGCAGACCGGCGACGGCTGGGCGGCGCACGTCGCCGGGGCGATCGGCGTGTCGACCGACGCGCAGGCGTCGTGGTGGGGCGGGCGGGGGGTGGGCACGGTGCCGCATGGGCTCATCGCGGCGTTCGGCGGCGACACGGTGGCGGCGGCGCGGGCCTTCGCCGGGCGCTTCGCGAAGGAGATGAACATCACGGTGCTCGTGGACTTCGAGAACGACTCCGTGGGGACCGCGCTCGCGGTCGCCGACGCGCTGGGGCCCGAGCTGTGGGGCGTGCGGCTGGACACGAGCGAGACGCTCGTGGACCGCGCGCTCGAGGGCACCGACCTGCGCGGCGTGCAGGCCCTGCTCGTCGAGAAGGTCCGCGCGGCGCTCGACGAACACGGTCACGAGCACGTCCGGATCGTCGTCTCGGGCGGGTTCGACGCCGAGCGCATCCGCCGCTTCGAGGCCGACGGGGTCCCGGTGGACGCCTACGGCGTCGGCTCGTCGCTCATCCGCGGCCGGGACGACTTCACGGCCGACGTGGTGGAGGTCGACGGGCGGCCGTGCGCGAAGGCCGGGCGCGGGATCTGGCCGAGCGACCGGCTCGAGCTCGTCGCGTAGGGCGGATCGCCGGGCCACCCCTAGACTGCGCCGCGCATGTTCGCCCGCATCGACCACATCGGCGTGGCCGTCGAGGATCTCGACGCCGCCATTGCCCTCTACGAGCGCGACCTCGGCCTGGCGCTGGTGCACCGCGAGACCGTCGACTCCCAGGGCGTCGAGGCCGTGCTGCTCGACGTCGGCTCGAACCACGTCGAGCTGCTGAGCCCGCTGGGCGCCGACACGCCGGTCGGCAAGTTCCTCGCCAGGAACGGGCCCGGCCTGCACCACGTGGCCTACCAGACCACCGACGTCGAGCAGACGCTCGCCGCGCTGAAGGCGGCAGGCGCCCGCCTCATCGATGAGCAGCCCCGGGTGGGCATCCGCGGCTCGCGCGTCGCCTTCCTGCACCCCGCCTGGTCGGGCGGGGTCCTCACCGAGATCGTCCAGCCCGCGAAGGAGCATTGACCATGGTCCAGGCATCCATCGGCTTCCAGGCCAGCCCGCCCCTTGGGCTGCGCGTCGAGCAGTCCGACCTCGACGCGCTGCTCTCCGCGCTCGGCGGCGAGGGTTGGCACGACCTGAAGACCGCCGACGGCAGCGTGCGCCTGAACCTCGCGCACGTCCTCTGGGTGCGGACCGAGAACGACGAGCACCGGGTCGGCTTCGGCCGTTAGACCGGGAGGCCGCGTTCCACGTCGCGCGGCGCCGGACGGGCGGCGCGGTCCCTACAGCTCGCGCCGGATGAGCTTCGTCGCGCGCTCGGTCGCGCGCTGACGCAGCGGCCGGTCTGCCCAGCGGCCCGGCCGCAGCCGCTCGGAGACCTGCAGGTCCGCCTCGAACGCCTCGGTCAGCTGCTCCGCGACGCGCTCGGACTGCACGCACAGCGTCGCCTCGTCGTTGGACTGGAACGAGCGGTTGTCGAAGTTCACGGAGCCGATCGACGCCCAGACGCCGTCGATGCACAGCGTCTTGGCGTGCAGCATCGTCGGGCCGTACTCGTAGAGCTCGACGCCGGCGTCGAGCAGGCGGTCGTACTCGACCCGGCCGGCGATGCGCACCAACTGCTTGTCGATGTGCGGGCCGGGGACGAGGATCCGCGTGCGCACGCCGCGCTCGCCCGCCGCGTCGCACAGCGCGTCGACGAACGCCGGGCGCGGGGCGAAGTACGCCGCCGTGAGGTCGAGCGTCTGTCGCGCGCAGGCGATCGCGAGGAAGTAGAGCGCCTCGACGTTCGTGTCGCCGACGGTCGCGCGCGAGCGCACGAGCTGCATCGGCCCGCCGTCCTCCCGGGGCTCGAGGTCGGGCAGGTAGGCGTCGCCCACGAGGACGTCGCCGGTCGCCTCGAGCCAGTTCTCCGCGAACGCTCCCTGCAGCCCCCGCACGACCGGCCCGCGGACCCGGACGTGCGTGTCGCGCCAGTGGTCGGGGTCCTGGGCGTCGCCGGTCCACTCCTCCGCGATCCCGACGCCGCCGATCATCCCGACCGCGCCGTCGACGACGAGCAGCTTGCGATGCGTGCGGTTGTTCAGGCGCTGCAGCGCGTAGGGGCGCGGCGGCCGGAACAGCGCGACGCAGACCCCGGAGTCGCGCATCTCGTCGACCAGCCCGTCCTCCATCTTCGCCGCGCCGATCGCGTCGAGGACGACGTTGACCTCGACCCCCTCCTTCGCCTTCTCGCACAGGCACTCGGCGACCTCGCCGGCGATGTCGCCGCGCCAGTAGACGTAGGTCTCGAGGTTCACGGTCCGGCGCGCCTCGCGGATCGTGTCGAGGAAGACCGGGAAGATGCGGTCGCCGTTGATGAGCACCTCGAGGTCGTTGCCCCCGGAGATCGGCGCGCTCGTGAGGGCCTCCGCCGCGCGCAGGAAGTCGGGGGAGCCGACCTCGATCTCCTCGCCGCGCAGCTCGTAGCCGTGGCGCTGCTCGCGGCGGTGGGCGAGCGAGCCCATGGCGTACCACGTGCCGGCGGCCACGGTCAGGCCCGCGGCCCAGGCTGCGTGGGGGCGCCAGTTCACGGCACCACGACGGCGTAGTCCTCGCCGCGGTTGGCGAACAGGGATGGGTTCAACTCGCCGATCTCGCCGTCGACGTTCCAGCGCGTCCCCGGTGGGGCGAGCACCCGCAGCTCGGTGGATCGGGCGTGGACGACGCCGGGCTGACGGGCGATGCGCCCGGTGCGCAGGCCGAACGCGCGGCGCACGAGGGCGATGCGCGATCTCGCGGTCACCACGACGAGGTCGAGCAGCCGGTCGCGCGGGTCGGCTTCCTCGATGCCGCTGCCTCCGCCGAACGCCCCGGTCGCGCCGACGATCGCCTGCCACGCGCGCCCGTCGAACACGGTCCGCCCGCTCGCGTCCTCGACCCGCACGGCGATGGGCCGGCCGGTGAGGCCGGCGCGCAATGCGCCCAGCGCATACGCGAGCGCCCCGAGCTTCGGTTTCAGCGGCTTCGCGCGGCGGGCGGCGACGACCGAGAGGCCGCAGGCCGCGGCGTTGACGAACGGGCGCTCTCCGGCCCGCGCGAGCTGCAGCGTCACCGTCCGCGCGTCCGGCCTGGCCGCGAGCGCGCACGCGCCGTCGAGGTCGGACGGCAGGTCGAGCTCGCGGGCGAAGTCGTTGGCCGTGCCGGTCGGCACGACCGCCATCGGCGCTCCGGTGCGCGAGGCGAGCTCGGCCACGATGCCGACCGACCCGTCGCCGCCGGCGACGACGAGCCGCTCCGGATCCACGCGCGTCGCGGAGGCGACGTCGCCGAGGTCGAACGGCGTGACCTCGGCTCCGCCGGCGCGCAGCCGGGCGGCGATGTCCTCCGCATCCGTCCCGGTCCCGGAGGCCCGGTTGGCGATGAGCGCGACGCGCATGCGCGGCAGTCTCACCTATCGTGGCCGGTCGCGATGTCCGCCCCCGCCGCCCCCATGGACCACGGAGCCCGCCGGTCGCTGCGCCGCCGCCTGGCCGCGGGGCCGCTCGGCCGCCGCGTCGCGCTCGCCGACCTGCGCCTGTACCGCCTCGTGCGCTCGACGGGCCACGTGCCCGCTCTGACGCCGGCGATCCGGGCGTTCTCGCGCTCGGGCGAGCACGCCGGCGTCTGGCTCGCCATCGGCGCGGCCGGCGCGCTGGTCGACCGCCCGCGCCGCGCCCGCTGGTGGCGCGGCGCGCTCGTCGTCGGCGCGACGTACCTGCTCAACACGGCGATCAAGGGCGTCGTCCGGCGCCGGCGCCCGGCACTGGAGGACCTGCCCGCGCTCATCGCCACGCCGACGGAGCTCTCGTTCCCGAGCGCGCACGCCTCGTCGTCGTTCGCCGCAGCTCGCGTGTATGGCGGCCTGCTGCCGCGCGGCCCGCTGCTGGCGGCCGCGGCGGTCATGGGCTGGTCCCGGGTCTACCTCGGGGTCCACTACCCGTCCGACATCGCGGCGGGCGCGCTGCTCGGCACGGCTATGGGGAGCCTCGCGCGATGAGGGTCGGCATCGTCGGCATGCCCAACGCGGGCAAGTCCTCGCTCTTCAACGCCCTCACGCGGGCGGGCGCCGAAGCGGCGAACTACCCGTTCACGACGATCGAGCCGAACGTCGCCGTCGTGCCGGTGCGCGACGAGCGGCTCGACCGGGTGGCGGAGACGGTCGGCGCCTCGAACGTCGTCTACGACACGATCGACTTCCACGACATCGCCGGCCTCGTCGCGGGCGCGCACAAGGGCGAGGGGCTCGGCAACAAGTTCCTCGCGAACATCCGGGAGACCGACGCGATCGTCCACGTCGTGCGCGCGCACCGCGACCCGAACGTCATCCATCCGGACGGCGAGGTCGATCCGCTGCGCGACATCGAGATCATCGAGACCGAGCTCGTCATGGCCGATCTCGAGCAGGCCGAGCGGCGCTACGACCGCGTCGTGCGGGCCGCTCGGGGCGGCGACCGGGGCGCGATCGCCGAGGAGGCGTGGCTGCGGGAGCTGATCGCGGGGCTGCAGGAGGGCCGGCCGGCGCGCACGGTGCCGCCGCCCGACGAGGCGCCGAACGCGCAGCGCGACCTCGGGTCGCTGACCGCCAAGCCGGTGCTGTTCGTGGCGAACGTCGACGAAGGCGACGACTCGGTGCCGCCGGAGATCGCGGCGCACGCCGAGGCCCAGGGTGCGGTCGCCGTCCCGGTCTCGTCGCGGCTGGAGGCCGAGCTGTCGGAGCTCGACGACGAGGACGCCGCCGCCATGCGCGCCGACCTCGGCATCAGCGAGTCGGGGCTGGACCGCGTCGTCGGCGGCGCGTTCGCGCTGCTGCACCTGATCGCGTTCTTCACGGCCGGCGAGGACAAGCCCGCGCAGTCGTGGCACCTGCGCGACGGGCTCACCGCCTGGCATGCGGCGGGCGAGATCCACACGGACATCCAGAAGGGCTTCGTGCGGGCCGAGGTGATCGGCTGGGAGGCGCTGGTCGAGGCCGGCGGCTATGCGGGCGCGCGCGACCGCGGCGTCCTGCGCCTGGAGGGCCGCGACTACGTCATGGCCGACGGCGACGTGCTGACGGTCAAGTTCACCCCGTAGCGGGGCGGCGGACGGCCCGGTAGGTTCGATCGAGCGATGGCGGGTGGCGAGTTCGCGTGGCTGCTGGAGGAGGCGCCCCGAGAGGTCGGCGAGCTGCTGCAGCGCGCGCGCCGGCGCCGCTTCGCGGCGGGCGAGGTCGTCTTCCACGCCGGCGACCCGGCCGACACGATGCACCTGGTCCGCTCCGGCCGCTTCGCCGTGCGGATCGTCACCGAGTTCGGCGACGTCGCGACGCTCAACGTGGTCGGGCCGGGCTCGGCGTTCGGCGAGCTCGCGCTGCTCACGCCCGGCGCGCCGCGCAGCGCGACGGTCGCGGCGCTCGAGGACGGCGAGACGCTGTCGATCCACGAGATCGAGTTCAAGCGCCTGCGCGCGCAGCGGCCGGAGACCGACTCGCTGCTGATCGGCGTGCTCGCCGCTCGGGTGCGCCAGCTCTCGGAGGAGCTCGTCGAGGCGCTCTACCTGCCGGCCGACACACGCGTGAGGCGCCGGCTGCTCGACGCGGTCGCGGCGTACGGCCCGGTCGAGGCGGGCGCGGTCGTCCCGCTCACCCAGGAGGAGCTCGCGTCGATGGCGGGCACGTCGCGCGCGACGGTCAACCGCGTCCTGCGCGAGGAGCAGGACCACGGTTCGGTCGAGCTGGGGCGGGGCCGGACGACGCTGGTCGACCCGGCGGCGCTCGAGCACCGGGCGCGCGGGCTGTTCACGTAGCGAGCCGCCCACCGCGCTCAGCGCACGCGGGCGCGGGCGAGGTAGCGCCGGCCGGCGCGCACGAGCACGCTGCGGTGCTTGACGAAGTCGCGGACGGACACGATGCCCTCGGTCACGACGAACTTCGTGCCGGCGGGGCGGATGGGCGGGCACTGGTCCTGGATCGTCCACTGGGTGCCGCGCACGATCGCCGAGCCGTAGCGGCCCTTCGTCCGGATCCGTCCGCGGGCGTGCACGCGGACCCGCCGCCGCGGAGAGCCCTTGCGCGCCGCCCTTGCCGTCGCGCTGCGCAGGAGGTGGACACGGGTCGCGGCGCGCCTCGGACAGCCGGTGAGCCTGGCGCTCAGCGACAGCAGGCCCGGACGCTGGTTGCGGTCCAGGACGTCGGGCTGGAGGAGCAGGAACCGGCCGCCGGAGGCGATGGCGCTCGCCGCGCGGCCCTGCTTCGTGGTGATGAAGAACACCGCGACGGCGCCCTTCGTCGCGTCGAGCTCGGAGCCGAGCCCGACGTTCTCCGCCCCGGTCAGCGCGACGAAGCCGCGATGGCCGGCCAGTCGCACCCGCACCTTGCCGGCGACCGGCGCGACGACCGCGTTGGCCCCGATGGTCGGCGGCGCGACGCCGGGCGGCGGCTGCTCGGCGGGCTGGGGCAGCGTCGCGGGCACCCCGGAGTCGGGCTGCGGGGCGACGGTCGTGATCGCGCGGATGCGGTGGTTGGCGGTGTCGGCGACGAGCAGGCGTCCCGTGCCCTGCGCGACCGCGCGCGGGCCGGCGAGCCGGGCCGCGGAGGCGGGGCCGCCGTCGCCGGAGAAGCCCGCGGCGCCCGTTCCCGCGATCGTGCGGATGGTGCCGTCGGCCGCGATGGCGCGGACGCGGTCGTTGGCCGTGTCCGCGACGACGAGCGAGCCGTCGGCGCGCACGGCGATCCCCTGGGGCGCGTCGAGCTGAGCGGCGGTCGCGGGGCCGCCGTCGCCGGCGAAGCCCGCGGTGCCGGTCCCGGCGATCGTGGAGATGTTGCCCGCCGTGTCGACGCGGCGGATGCGGTCGTTGCCGGTGTCGGCGATCAGGAAGCCTCCGCCCGCCAGCGGCGCGACGCGCGCCGGCGCGTTGAGCGCGACGCGCGTCGCCGGCGCGCCGTCGCCGTTGAACGCCGCCGGGCCGGTCCCCGCGACGGTCGTGATGACGCCGTCGCTCACCCGGCGGATGCGGTTGTTGCCGGTGTCGGCGATGAGGATGGAGCCGTCCGGCAGCGCCGCGACGCCCTGCGGGGCGTTGAGCAGCGCCTCGGTGGCCGCGCCCCGGTCGCCGGAGAAGCCGGCCGTCCCGGTGCCGGCCACGTTCGTCACGGTGCCGGCCGCGCTGACCAGGCGCACGAGGTTGTTGCCGGTATCGGCGATGAGGAAGCCCCCGTCGGAGAGGGCGGCCACGCCGCGCGGAGCGTTGAGGGTCAGCTCCGCGGACGGGCCCGGCACCGTGGCGATCGCGCCGGCCGCGGACACCCGGCGGATGCGGTCGTTCGCCGTGTCCGCGATGAAGAAGTCGCCGTCGGCCTGTGGGGACACGTCCGACGGCGTGTTGAGCAGCGCGGTCGTCGCCGGGCCGCCGTCGCCGCCGAACCCGGCGGTCCCCGTCCCAGCGCCCGTGTCGATGCGATCAACCGCCTGCCCGTGCGAAGTGGACACCGCAAGGGCCACGACGGCGAACAGCGCGACGAGGAGTGAGAGCGAGAGCTGTCTGCGCGTCATGGCGGTGGCGATCGTCCCTTGCCCGGGCCAGCGCGACTGTCGCAGAGTTGGCACTCGCTGTGTCATATCCGCGACACTCGGCTCATGCTCGCGGGCAGCAGGGTGGCGCGTGCGGTGGTCGTCGGCGTGCTCGCCGCGGCGATCGCGGGCGGCATCTGGGCGGCGGGGTGGCTGGAGCGGCCCGAGTCGAACCTCGTCGACGCGCGCTTCAAGGTGCGCGGCGACCAGGGCAGTCCGCCGGAGGTCGTCGTCGTCGGCATCGACGAGAACGCCTTCGCGCACCTCGGCCAGTGGCCGTTCCCGCGCCGGTTCCATGCCCGGGTCATCCGGAACCTGCTCGCCGCAGGCGCCGCCAAGGTGGTCTATGACGTGCAGTTCTCCGAGCCGTCGGGGTCGCGCCGCAGCGATCAGGCGCTGCTCGACGCGGCGCAGGATCCGCGCGTGATCCTCGGCACCGCCGACATCGTTCGGGCCGGTCCCGGCCGGCCGGCCGCGCCCGACATCCTGGCCGGGGTCGACCGGGACCGGGTCGGCTACGCGAACCTCCCGCTGAGCTCGGGCGGCGTGATGCGCACGTTCACGGGATCGAAGGACGGCGTGCCCAGCCTGGCCTCGCTCGGCGCGGGGGGTGACCCCGAACAGGGCGAGCGGGAGATCGACTTCGCCGGGGGCATCGGGACCGTTACCACGATCCCGTTTCACCGGGTGTTCTTCGATCGCTTCTCCGAGCGCAGGGTCAAGGACAGGATCGTCGTCGTCGGCGCCACGGCACCCACGCTGCAGGACGTCCACACGACGCCGCTGGGGAGCATGTCCGGCCCGGAGATCAACGCCAACGCCATCCAGACGATCCTCGACGGCTACCCGCTGCAGGACACCGGCGTCGCCGTCGGCATCCTGCTCCTCCTCGCCGCCGCCTTCGCCGCGCCGCTCGCCACGCTCCCCAAGCGCCCGCTCGGCCCGCTCGCCCGCGCGCTGATCGCTGGTGCGGCGGGGTTCGCGATGCTCCTCGCCGGCGCGCAGCTCGCCTTCGACGGCGGCTGGATCGTCCCGCTGGCGGCGCCGCTGCTCGCGCTGGTCCTCGGGACGCTCGGCGCCGTCGCGGCCACCTACGCGACCGAGGTCCGCGCGCGCCACCGGGTCCGCGCCGCCTTCGCCCGCTTCGTCCCGCCCGCCGTGGTCGACGAGATCGTGGAGCGCGACGGCATCCCGCCCAGGCGCGTCGAGGCGACCGTCATGTTCTGCGACCTGCGCGGCTTCACCGCGCTGGCCGAGGGCCTGCAGCCCGACCAGGTCATCGAGGTGCTCAACCGCTACCTGGGCCTGGTCTCTGGCGCGGTGTTCGACCACGGCGGGACGGTCGTCTCCTACCAGGGCGACGGCGTCATGTCGGTCTTCGGCGCCCCGATCGAGCAGCCCGACCACGCGGCGCGAGCGCTTGCCGCCGCGCGCCAGATCGCGCGGGACGGGCTGCCGCGGTTCAACCGCTGGCTGCACGACCGGGGCCTGACCGACCGCACGCTCGACGTCGGCATCGGCGTCAACACCGGCGCCGTCATGTCGGGCAGCGTCGGGTCGGAGCGGCGGCTGGAGTACGCCGCGGTCGGGGACGCGACGAACGTCGCCGCGCGCCTGCAGGCGCTCAGCCGCGACGCGCCCGAGCGGATCTTCGTCGCCTCGACCACGGTGGATCAGGCCGGCGGTCCGGCGGACGGGCTGCGCCGCTTCGGCGAGATCGAGCTGCGCGGCCGCAGCGAGCCGGTGGTCGTCTACGCCGCCTAAGCTCCGCCCATGCGCGTCTCCAACGACGGGGTCACCCTGAACGTGCAGGACGACGGGCCGCAGGACGGCCCCCCCGTGGTCTTCCTGCACGGCGTGTCGGGCAGCCGCCACGCGTACGCCTGGCTGCCCCCGGAGATCCTCCTCGGCCGGCGCGTCCTGCGCGTCGACCAGCGCGGGCACGGGGACTCCGCCAAGACGCCGGGCGCCTACGGGATCGAGGACTACACCGGCGACGCCGTCGCCATCCTGCGCGCGGTCGGCCGCCCCGCCGTCCTGGTCGGGCACTCGCTCGGCGGCTGCGTCGCGTGGACCGTGGCCCAGCGCCATCCCGAGCTCGTCACGGCGGTGTTCCTCGAGGACCCGCCGCTGTTCTACAGCGAGGCGGCCGAGTTCGAGACGAGCGCCGCGCGTCAGGCGTTCCCGGTCCTGCGCGACCGGACGATCCAGTGGCAGGCCGAGGGCGCGAGCGCGGAGACCATGAGCGAGCGCATCGGCGAGCAGTGGTTCGGCCGGGACCACACGCTGCGCCTGCGCGAGGTGCTCACCGACGACGCGCTGCAGGCCATGGGCCGCGCCTACCACGACCTGGATCCCGCCGTCCTCCAGGGAGCCGCGGACAACTCCACGCTCGAGGGCATCGACCTCACGGCGCCCGTCGAGGCGCCCGTGCTCCTGCTCGCCGCCGACGAGTCGCAGGGCGGCGTGTTCGCGGCCCGCCACGCCGAGCGCCTGCACGCCACGCACCGCGGCATCGAGGTCGTCGCGCTCGACGGCTGCGGGCACAGCATCGGCGGCGCGCGCCGCTTCCGCCGAGCCTACCTCGAGCAGCTCACGCGCTTCCTGGACGAGCACGCCCCGGTCGCGCCAGGCTGAGCGCCATGCGGCGGCCGCACGTGATCCACGGCGACCCGGACGGCGACTTCTTCTTCGCGGTCGCCGCCCCCGACCCGCGGCTGCGCGGCCTCGTCGTCCGCTACGGCGACTACCACGAACGGACCGTCGAGCCGCTGCGCAGGCTCGAGGTCCCGCGGGGCGAGATCCCGGTCATCGTCGACTTCGGCGACGGGTGGCTCGTCGGGCAGGGCGAGATGCCGCTCACCCGTCTCGGCTCGTTCGCCGGCGGGCTGCACGACGGCCCTGCGGTCGCCGAGCACGCCGGCCGCGCCCGCTGCATGCAGATCGACCTCCATCCGCTCGGCGCCCGGATGCTCCTCGGCGTCCCGCCCGGCGAGCTCGCTCACCAGGTCATCGCGCTCGACGACCTCCTCGGCCCCGATGCGCAGCGCCTCGAGGACGTCCTCGACGCTGCGGGGGCCTCGCCGGCCCGCTTCGACCTGCTCGACCGCATCCTCCTGCGCCGCGTCGCCGGCGCGACGGCGCTGCGACCCGACGTCGCCTACGCCCATCGCCGCCTCACCGAGACCGCCGGCGCCATGCCCATCGAGCGCCTCAGGCGCGAGCTGGGCTGCAGCCGCCGCCACCTCAGCGCGCGCTTCCGGGAGGAGATCGGCCTGACCCCGAAGGCGTTCGCCCGGATCCTGCGCTTCCAGCGCACCGTCGGCCTCCTCGACGGCGGCAGCGACCTCGCCGACGTCGCGCTCGCGTGCGGCTTCGCCGACCAGCCGCACTTCACCCGCGAGTTCCGCGCGCTCGCCGGTAGGACGCCGACCGAGTTCCTCGCCGCCCGCCTCGCGCAGGGCGCCGGCTACGCCGCCGCGTGACTCAGTTCCGGGGTGGCGGCCGGGTCGTCCCCGCGCCGGCCTCCGGGAGCGCCCACCGCTCTTCGATCCGCCCGACCCGCCACACCAGGATCGCGGCGGCCCACGTCACCACGAACAGCCCCGCGACGACGTAGCCGACCGAGTTGAGGTCGGCGCCCGTGGCGAGGTCCCAGATGCTGCCCGACAGTCCGAGGCGGTCGGCCAGCACCGCGGCGATCTCGATCGAGCCGATCACGAGCGCGACCATGACGGAGAGTCCGGTGACGGTGAGGTTGTAGTAGACCTTGCGGACCGGGTTGGAGAATGCCCACCCGTACGCGAAGTTCATGAACGAGCCGTCGATCGTGTCCAGGAGGGACATCCCGGCGGCGAACAGGACCGGCAGGCAGAGCACGGCGTACCACGGGAGTCCCGCCCCGGCGGCGCCGCCGGCGAGGAACAGCAGCGCGATCTCGGTGGCCGTGTCGAACCCGAGCCCGAACAGGAGGCCGAGCGGGTACATCTGCCACGGCCGGGTGATCGTCCGCGTCACCCGGGAGAAGAGGCGTGCGGAGACGCCTCCGCACGCCAGCCGCGCGGCGAGCTCCTCGCCCGTGCAGCGGCCTCGCCGGCTCGCCCGGACGGCCCGCACGATCCCGACCAGGACGGCGAGGTTGATCGCGGCGATCACGAGCAGGAACGTCCCGGAGACCGACGGGCCGATCACGCCCGTGATCTGGTGCAGCGCCGAGCTGTCGTCGGCGACGGGCCCCACCACGGCGCGCACGCCGATGCTGAACAGGAACGCCAGGACGAACACGACGGTCGAGTGGCCGAGCGAGAAGAAGAACCCGACGCTCAGCGGCCGCTGGCCGTCGGCCATCAGCTTGCGGGTGGTGTTGTCGATCGCCGCGATGTGATCGGCGTCGAAGGCGTGGCGCAGGCCGAGGGCGTACGCGGTCAGGCCCACGCCCGCCGTGAAGACGCCGGCCGTCCCCATGTCGAGGTGCGCGGGGACGACCACGGCGAACAGCAGCCCGAAGCCGACGACGTGCAGGCCGACGACGACGGCGGCCATGGCCGCGACCCGGGTCCACTCGGCCCGGCTGAGCATGTGGCGGATCCGGCTGGCGCGGGACGCCAGCCGGAGTGCGAGAGCAGTCACGAGACGTCGATCGAGCAGACCGCGATCAGGAGACGTTGATCCGCTCGCGCTCGGGCTCGTCCTTGCGGCGCGATCCCAGGTAGCCCTCTTCGACGAGGGTGCCGAGCACGTCCATGATCGCGCGGCAGCCGAGCTGGGCGGTCATGTCCGACACGTCGTACGGCGGGGCGATCTCCACGACCTCCATGCCGCAGATCCCCTCGCGCGCGACCATGCGCAGCGCCTTCAGGGCCTCGCGCGGCAGCAGGCCGCCCGGCTCGGGCGAGCCGGTGCCGGGGACGAACCCGGCGTCGATGGAGTCGATGTCGAACGAGAGGAAGACCGCGTCGGCGTCCTTCCACGCGCACTCGAGCGCGACCTCCACGGCCTTCTCGATGCCGAGCTCCTCGACGTCGGAGATCGTGATCACGGTCGACTGGCGGTCGCGGGCCACCTTCATGCCGGGGCGCGAGCCGTACCAGCCGCCGATGCCCATCTGGACGAGGTTGCTGGCCGGAGCGTTCGGGATGTCGGTGGCATGGAACCACGGCGTCGTGTGCATCCGCTCGTCCATGTCGCGTTCCTGGATGTCGATGTGGCGGTCGAGGTGGATGATCCCGATGCGACCGTCGATGTGCGGGGCGAGCGCGCGCACGTCGGGGTAGCCGATCGAGTGGTCGCCGCCGATGACGACGGGGAAGACGCCCTGCTCGTGGACGAAGGAGACGGCTCGATCGATCTGGTCGAACGACTTCTCGATGTTCGACGGGATGACGAAGATGTCGCCGGCGTCGCAGAGGTTGAGCTCCTCGTAGAGGTCGACGGCCATGTCGGCGTTGTAGGAGTCGTAGAGCGCGGAGATGCGGCGGACGGCCTGGGGGCCGAACCGGCAGCCGGCGCGGTACGTCGTGCCCATGTCGAACGGCGCGCCGATGATCGCGACGTCGTACTTGCCGACGTCGCGGATGTTCTCGCAGTAGGGCGCCTTCAGGAACGTGTTGATGCCCGCGAACGCCGGCTGCTGGCCGCGCGAGAACGTCGAGATCGTGCGGTCGTTGACCGACGGGGCCGCGGCGAGCCCGAGATCGAGCCCGCGCTCGAGCTGCTCGCGTTCCCGGCGGTCCTTGATGTCGGCGAGGCGCTTGAGCGCTTGCATTCCTCGCAGCGACTCCCGATCGATCCCGCTCGGCTTCGGGCCGCCGTGGCGGTGGCCCTTGCCGTTGCCGTGGTGGTGGAACATGCCCATGGTGGGTCCTCCTTCGGACTCGTGGGGTCGCTGAGCGCCGGCGCCGCGGTCACGCGGGCTGGCGGTCGTCTTCTGAGGTGGAGACGGGCACGGGCGGCGCCGTGGCGGGGGCCATCGCCGGGTCCTCGCCCATCGTGGCGGCGCCCTCCTGGAACCTCCGGTCGGGGCGGCGCGCGAGGAAGTACATGAGGCCGACGATGCCGAAGGCGCTCATCCCGATCACGAACGCCCAGTTCTGCCACCACGGCAGGTCGCCGTAGCGGGGCCACGCGATGTTGATCGTCTCGAACACGAGCCAGGCCGCGGCCGCGATGTTGATGGCGTAGCCGAGGCGCCCTCGGACCGAGAAGGGCCCGCTGACGTCGAGCCAGCGGCCGCGGAACCGCAGGTAGAGCGCCGCCGCGACCGGCGCGAGGAACCCGACGTAGTACGCGCCCGTCGCGAACGCCACGAGCACGCTCAGCACGTTGGCGTACGCGAACGCGATCGACGCGAGACCGGCCACCAGCAGGGTCGCGTAGACCGGCGAGCGGTTCCAGTGCGCGACCTTCCGCCAGAGCCGCGCCAGCGGGAACATGCCGTCGCGGGAGTAGGAGAAGACGACGCGGACGGTCGCGCCCTGCACGGCGATCCCGCACGCGATGAACGACGTCACGACCACGATGAGGAACGGCGTCTCAGCCCAGCTCCCGAGCCCGGCGACGACCGCCGCCGACACCGGATCGCTCTGCTCGCCGGAGACCATCGCCCCCAGGTCGGGGTTGCCGAGCACGAGTGCGAAGGCCGCGATCAGGTCGACGAGGCCGACGCACAGGATCGACATGACGATCGCCTTGGGGACCTGCCGGGCGGCGTCGCGGGTCTCCTCGGCGACGCTGCCGCACGCATCGAAGCCGAGCAGGACCCATCCGGCGATCGCGACGGCCGCGATGAAGGCCGGGAAGTAGTCGCCGCCGCCGGCCACGCCGCCCGTGTCGGTGAGCACGCTGATCGGCTGCTGGCGCGCGAACAGGATGAGCGCGATGCCGATGCCGACGCTGGCGACCGCCTCGCAGGCGATACCGATGTTCACGGTGTAGCGCAGGAGGCCGAGGCCGACGACGTTGACCGCCGTCGTGATGCACATCATCGCCAGCGCCAGCATGATCGACTGCCCCGTGGTGGGGGCATCGATGCCGACGAGCTGGCCGAGGAACCCACCGCCGCCGTAGGCGACCGTCGACAGCGTAAGGATGAGCGCCCAGATGTAGAACCACCCGGCCCACCAGCCGTAGCGCGGGCCGACGAGCCGGCGCGACCACTGGTAGATGCCGCCGGCGATGGGCCACCGTGCGGCGAGCTGCGCGTACACGAGCGCGACGAGGAGCTGGCCGACGATGACGACCGGGATGCTCCAGACCCACGCGGGCCCCGCGGTCGAGGCCCCGAGGGCGACCACCGTGTACAGCCCGACGATCGGCGAGATGAAGGCGAAGCCGATCGCCCAGTTGGTCCACAGCCGCAGCACGCGCGGCAGCTCCTGCTTGTAGCCGAACTCCTCGAGCTGTTGCTCGTCGGCGATCGGTTGCGCCATCGACCCCGTCCCCTCTCCTGGGCACCTGTCAGTACAGGCAGACAGGCGAGTGGTATCGCCGTGGAATGCCGCATGTCAAGGGCAAATTTCTGCCCTCGCCGCCGCCGGTGCGCCATCCGGCGGTCGCTTGTCCTAACCGGTGCCCGCGATCTGTTCTATTCTCGCCCCATGCCGATCTCCCGGCCGCCAGCGGGATCCGAGCGGATCGGGGCGAGCCTTGATCGCACCAGCTTCGTGCCGCTGTACTACCAGCTGCAAGAGGTCCTCAAGGAGCAGATCGAGTCCGGGATCTGGTCGCCGGGAGAGTCGCTTCCGTCCGAGCCCGAGCTGGCCCGCCGCTTCGGCGTGAGCCGCGTGGTGGTACGTCAGGCGCTCGCGATCCTTGAGGACGACCGCCAGATCGTGCGCATCAAGGGCCGCGGGACGTTCGTGGCCGAGCCGAAGCTCGATGCGCGCGCGGGCGGCCTGTCGCGGCTGCTCGTCCGCCCGCGCGCCGGCCACGTCACCATCCAGGTGCTCGACCTGCGGGTCGCCGGGGTGGAGGACTCCATCCGAGCGGAGCTCGCGGCCGGCGCCGGCGAGGAGATCGTGCGCCTCACGACCCTGCTGTCGCTGCGCGGCGTTCCCCTCAGCATCAGCTACTCGTTCTTCCGGCGCTCGGACGCCGGCTGGCTCGAGCGCGTCGCCCATCCGGGTCGCAACCTGCCGGGGGATCTCGTGCTCGCCGACCAGGGGATCGAGCTCGCCCATGCCCGCATCGCGGTCGAGACGAGCCAGTGCGGGCAGTTCGAGGCCGATCGCTTCGGCATCCCGCACCGCTCGCCGGTGTTCCTGGCCGTGTGCACCGAGTTCTGTCGCGCCGCATCCGGGTCCACGCGCCCGATCGAGGTGGCCCGGGTCGAGTACCGGGGCGACCTCCTGCGCTTCCGGCTGGAGCTCTCGCCGTCGTCCGCGGACGGAATGCAGGCCGTGTGGGAGTTGACGGAGCCCGAGGCCGTCAGCCGGCCGGGCGCGGGCTGAGCGCCTGCCTCAGCGTCCCGGCGTCCACCGCGCCACGAGCTTCGCCCGCCGCGCCGGGCGCTGCGTCGCGTCCTCGTCGCGGTCCGCGCTCGCCAGCACCGCGGCGACCCCGCGCGCCCCGAGCATCCGCAGCGGCTCCGGCTCCCACGGCGGGCTCGCGTGGCCGACCCACGGCAGCGCGGTCAGCGGCGTCCGCTCGCCCCGGATGAGGTCGGCCAGGGTGCGCCCGCAGACGTTCGCCGCGACGATGCCGTGGCCGCTCAGCCCGCCCGCCCACGCGAGCCCCGCCGCGCGATCGCAGCCGATGGACATCGACCAGTCGCGCGGGATCGCCAGCGGCCCGCCCCAGCGATGCGTGATCGCCGCGCCCGCCGCCGCGGGAAACCAGCGCCGCAGCGCCTCCTCGATGCGCGCGAGAACCGCGGGGCGCACCTCGTCGGCGACCCGGATGCGGCTGCCCGGCCGGTACGGCGCGCCGCGCCCGCCCATCGCGATCCGGCCGTCGACCGTGCGCTGCCCGTAGGCGAAGAGGTGGCGCTGGTCGGCGACGGGCTCGCAGCCCGCCCACCCGATCCGCGCCCACACGTCGCCCGGCAGCGGCTCCGTGGCGAGCATGTGGCTGAACACCGGCAGGTACGCCCGCCGCCGCCCGGGCAGGCGCACCGTGTAGGACTCGGTCGCCCGGACCACCATCTCCGCCCGAACGGTCCCGCCGGGGCACACGACCCGCCGGCCCTCGACGAGCCGCGCCGGGCTGCCCTCGTGCAGCGTCACGCCGCGCCGCACGCACGCGGCGGCGAGCCCGCGCACGAGCCGCCCCGGGTGCACCCGAGCGCAGTGCGGCGTGAACGCGCCGCCGAGCACGCCGGGGATCCGCACGCGCTCGCCCACCTCGCGCGCGCTGAGCATCCACATGTCGCCCTCGCCGAGCCCCCGCGCGCGCCGCCCGTCGATCCCCGCGTGCAGCCGCTCGAGCTGCGGGCGGCTCGTCGCGATGCGCAGCGAGCCGCTCTTGACCCACCCGCAGTCGATGTCCTCCTCGGCGACGACCCGGCCCACCTCGTCGACCGCCTCGACCATCGCCCGCTCGGCGCGCACCACGCCGTCCATCCCGCCCCGCGGCGCGTACGCGCGCGCCTCGCCGGAGATGCCGGCCGAGACGAAGCCCGCGTTGCGCCCCGCCGCCCCGTAGCCCGCATGCTGCGCCTCGACCACCACGACCCGCAGCGACGGGTCGGCGCGCACGAGGCTGTACGCGGTCCACAGGCCGATGAACCCGGCGCCCACCACGGCGACGTCGCACATGACGTCGCCCGAGACCGCGGGCCGCGGGACCACCGGCTCGGCCAGGGTGTCCATCCAGAGGCTGTGGGCCACGAGCGCAATACTGATGCCATGGCGTTCGTCCCGCCCGCCCGCCATCTGCTCCGCGCCCGGGACGTCGCCGACTCGCGCTACCTGGACCCGCTCACGGTCGACGACCTCGCGGCTGCCGCGGGCCTCTCGCGCGCGCACTTCAGCCGCGAGTTCCGCCGCGCGTTCGGCGTGTCGCCCCACGGATACCTGCTCACCCGCCGCCTCGAGCGCGCCGCGGCCCTGCTGCGTACGACCGACCGCTCCGTGGCGGACGTCTGCTTCTCGGTGGGCCTGCAGAGCGTCGGCTCGTTCACCTCGAGCTTCACCCGCACGTTCGGCGTGTCGCCGACGGCGTACCGCGCGCAGCATCCGCCGGCGTCCCGGTACGCGCTCGTGCCGACCTGCGTCGTGCGCTTCTACGGCCGCCCGCAACACCGCACATCTGGAGAAGACAGCGCGGCGCCCTCGGTCTAGCGTCCCCGGCGACCCATCCACCCCCTCACACCGGAGGCCCACGATGATCAGGATCGCCACCGCCCAGCTCTGGGTGCACGACCAGGACGAGGCGCTCGCCTTCTACACGCAGAAGCTCGGCTTCGAGGTTCGCGTCGACGTCACGATGCCCGAGATGGGCAACTTCCGCTGGGTCACGGTCGGCCCGGCCGGCCAGCCGGACATCGACATCGTCCTCATGGCCATCCCCGGCGCGCCGATGATCGACGAGCAGACGGGTCGTCAGATCCGCGACCTCATGGCCAAGGGCCTGGCGGGCACGGTCTTCCTGACCACGGAGGACTGCCGGGCCTCCTACGAGGAGCTGCGCGCCCGCGGCGTCGAGTTCACCGAGGCGCCCGAGGAGCGCCCCTACGGCATCGACTCGGGCTTCCGCGACCCGTCGGGCAACAGCCTGCGCCTCACCCAGATCGTCGGCGACCTCGCCGCGCTCTAGGACTCCTGGGCGGCTCCGCCATCGGCCTTGCCCTCGAGGCGCTCGGCCAGGCGGTTCATCCCCCGCTCGCGGGCGGCGGCAGCGGCCGCCGCCCAGCGGGTGGGCTCGTCGGGCGGGCGCTCCACCGGCACGTGGACGAGCGTCGCGATCTCCTTGAACGCGCGCAGCTCCTCGGCCTGGTCGCGCAGCGCCGCCTGCACCCGCGGGCGCTCGCGCACCGCGTTGGCCATCGCGCCCTCGAGCGTGCCGTAGTTGAGCAGCAGCTCCTTGGCCGTCTTCTCGCCGATCCCCCTGCCGCCGGGGATCGAGTCCGACGGGTCGCCGCGCAGCGCGATGAAGTCGGGCACGAGCTCCGGCCCGATGCCGTAGCGCTTGCGCACGCCACGCTCGTCGACGAGCTCCGGGCCCGTCCTGCCGCCGCCCGGCCACAGCACGGCGACGCGATCGTTCACGCACTGGAACATGTCGCGGTCGCCGGTGAACAGCAGCGCGCGGCCGCCCGCCTCGACCTCGACCGTCGCCAGCGAGCCGAGCAGGTCGTCGGCCTCCAGCGTGTCGTGCACGAGCGAGTGCCAGCCGAACGCGCCGAAGAACGCGCCCGCCCACTCGAGCTGGCGCGCGAGGTCCTCGGGCACCTCGGGCCGGTCGGCGTGGTACTCGGGCAGCAGCTCGACGCGGTAGACCGCGGCCTCCGCGCCCCAGCACAGCACGACCGCGCGCGGCTCGTGCTGCTCGACGGCCTGCAGGATCAGGTTCGCCATGCCGAGCAGGGCGTTGACGGGGTGGCCGTCGGAGTCGGTGATCGAATCGGGCAGCGCGAAGAACGCGCGGTAGATCAGCGACGGCCCGTCGACCGCGAGCAGAGGAGCGTCGGCCATGCGCGGCAGCATGGCAGGATGGCCGGCATGATCACCCTCAGCGGAATCGACGACATCAAGGCACGGGTCGGCCAGGAGCTCGGCGTCAGCGACTGGGTCGAGGTGACCCAGGACGACATCGACAAGTTCGCCGACGCGACGGGTGACCACCAGTGGATCCACGTCGACGTCGAGCGGGCGAAGGACACGCCGTTCGGGGGGACGATCGCCCACGGCTTCTACACGCTGTCGCTCGTGCCGCGCCTGTCCTACGAGCTCTACACGATCGAGAACGTCGCGTTCGCGCTGAACTACGGGGCCAACCGCGTCCGCTTCCCGTCGCCGCTGAAGGTCGGCTCGAAGGTCCGCATGCGCTGCACCGTTGCGAACGTCGAGGACGTCCCGGGCGGCATCCAGCTCACGACGACCTGCACGTTCGAGACCGAGGGCGGCGACAAGCCGGTCTGCGTCGCCGAGACGCTGACGCGCGTCTTCAGCGGCTGACCCGGCGACGCGCGTCTTCAGCGGCTGACGCCGGCCTTCGACCCGCCGGACGACGGCGGGTCGGGGCCGGGCAGAGGCGCCGTCGCGGGGTCCTGAGAGGGCTGCGGTCCCACGTCGGCGCTGGGCGCGTTGAACGTCATCCACGTGTCGCGCAGCCCGAAGCGCGCCTTCAGCGTCGCGCCCGTGACGGTGGTGCGCCCGCCGGTCCCGATCACGACCGCCTTGACCACTCGCGGCGATACGCCCCGCTTGGTCACCTTGACACCGACGAACGAGCCCTTGACGAGTCCGCCGAGCTTGCCCGCGGCCTGGGCCTTCGACAGCCGGATCGGCCCCCAGCGGTGGTACGGCGAGCCGTCGTCGTACGGGTCGTCGACGCCGACGAGGTAGGGCTGGGGCGGCGAGCCCGGCCAGGCGTTCTCGATGTTCTCCGTGCGCCCGCCCGACGTGGAGAAGTAGAAGGTCGTGATCGGGTCGCCCTGATAGGTGACGACCTCGCCCGCCGTCGAGTTGACCGCCCGGTTGGTGTTCGGGTTCTCGCCGGTGACGCCCCGGTAGACCTGCGAGCGGGTGTCGGGGTAGAGGTCCCAGCCGCGCGACTCCGTCTTGCGCGTCGTGAGCGCGTACCCGCGGCTGGCCACCGCCTGGGACTCGAGCGCCTCCATCGGCCACGACGGGATCGCCTCGTTGGCGATCACGCCGGCGACGTACTGCTCGAGGCCGACCGCGTTGACGGCGAGGACCTCGCCCATGGCGCCGGGCCGGAACTCGAGCCAGCCGCGATAGGCGCCGTCGCGCACGCCGTTGCCGGCGGTGCCGAGCAGCTTGACCGGATCGTCCGCGCCGTTCGTGGCGCGCAGCGGCGCGTCGAAGGTCGCGAGCACGCGGCCGTCCGCGTCGAGGAGGTCGACGCGGCCGCCCGACGCCGCCCGCGCACCGTACGTCCTGCCCGGGTCGAGCTTCTTCGTCCCCGCGTTCGTCGCGCCGGTGAACGTCGCGGTCTGCGGCGACTGCAGCAGCACGCGCACCACGGTGTCCGTGTCGGCGTGGCCGATCTCCGTGCCGGTGAAGTAGTGGGTGAGGATCTGCTCGTGGGTCCACCCGTGCTCGGCGAACCCGGCGGCGCCGTACTGGCTCATCCCGACGCCGTGGCCGAAGCCGGCGCCGCGGATGGTGAACGCCGACGCCGCCCCGGTGGAAGCGGTGGTCAGCAGGCCGGCAAGGGCAAGGGCGGAGGCGATCCGTCGCATCACCGACCACGAACTCCGACACGGGTTTGGAGTTGCGGTCCAGGGCTGGGGGTGCCGACCGCCGCCCTGGCGCTCTCAGGGTGCGCTGCTGCAGCCTCCGGCGGGGAGGCGGGCCCCCGTGCGCGTACTCTAAGGTCAGGCGGGTGAGCAAGCGGCGCGCCTCGGACCTGTTCGTCGAGTGCCTCGAGGCGGAGGGTGTTCGTCATGTGTTCGGCATCCCGGGCGAGGAGACGCTGGATCTCAACGAGTCGCTCGCCGACTCGTCGATCGAGTTCATCCCTGTTCGACACGAGCAGGGCGGGGCCTACATGGCCGACATGGCCGGCCGGCTCACCGGCCGCGCCGGGGTCTGCCTCGGCACGCTCGGCCCCGGGGCGCTGAACCTCGTCACCGCCGTCGCGGACGCCTACCTCGACCGCGCGCCGCTCGTGGCGCTCACCGGGCAGGGCGACCTCGAGCGCATGCACAAGGAGTCGCATCAGTACATCGACCTCGTCGAGGTGATGCGGCCCATCACGAAGTGGAACGCGCGGCTCATGGCGCCCGAGATCATCCCGGAGGTCGTGCGCAAGGCGTTCAAGGTCGCCGAGTCCGAGAAGCCCGGCGCGACGCACCTCGAGCTGCCCGAGGACGTCATGGCGGAGGAGGTCGACGCCACGCCGCTGCCCCGCCGGCGTCCCGTGCTGCCGGAGCCGGGCGCGCGCGAGCTGCTGAAGGCGGCCGACGTCATCCGCTCGGCGCTGAACCCGGTCGTGCTGGCGGGCAACGGCGTCGTGCGCGCGGGCGCCGCGCCCGCGCTGCGCGAGTTCGCCCGGGCGACCGGCATCCCCGTCGCCGAGACGTTCATGGGCAAGGGCGTCCTCGACTACACCGACCCGCGCGCGCTGGGTACCGTCGGGCTGCAGTCGCGCGACTACGCGATGGCCGGCTTCGAGGACGCCGACGTGGTGATCGCGGTCGGCTACGACCTCGTCGAGCACTCGCCCAAGCACTGGAACCCGAGCGGCGACAAGCGCATCGTGGTCATCGACTCCGACCAGGCCGAGATCGACGAGTACTTCACCCCGGAGGTCGAGCTGGTCGGCGACATCTACCACGTGCTCAGCCGCCTGGCCATGGACTGCCGCCACGCGCGCTCCGATCCCGTCCGGGCCGAGTCGGTCCGCCTGCGCGAGGTCGTGCTCGGCCGCTTCGAGGCGGCGCAGACCGACGACGCGTTCCCGATGCAGCCGCCGCGCGTGCTCTGGGAGCTGCGCCAGGCGCTCGGGCGCCAGGACATCCTCGTGTCCGACGTCGGCCTGCACAAGCTGTGGATCGGCCGGATGTTCCCGGCGCATGAGCCGAACACGGTGATGATCGCCAACGGGCTGGCCGGCATGGGCTTCGCGATCCCGTGCGCCATCGCGGCCAAGCTCGTGCATCCCGAGCGCAACGTCGTCACGGTCAGCGGCGACGGCGGCGCGCTCATGAACTTCCAGGAGCTCGAGACGGCGACGCGCCTGCGCACGGCAGTCGTGAACGTCATCTGGGAGAACCGGCAGTACGGCTCGATCGTGTGGAAGCAGGACAAGAAGTTCGGGCGCCACTTCGGCACGGACTTCACGAACCCGGACTTCGTGCGGCTGGCCGAGTCCTTCGGCCTGCCCGCGTGGCGCTGTGAGTCGACCGAGGACTTCGGTCGCCATCTCCGCCACGCCTTGACGCTTGACGTGCCTTCGATGATCGTCGTGCCGATCGACTACTCGATCGACGTGGCGATCGAGGAACTGGGAACCGAAACGGTGGTGACGTGACAATGGCGGCGACGGAGACGACGTCCGAGCAGACGGTGCTCGACTCGGTGCGCAAGCAGCTGTTCATCGGCGGCAGGTGGGTCGACGCGACCGGGGGCGAGACGCTGCCCGTCGAGGACCCGGCGACGGGCGCGACGCTGTGCGAGATCGCCGACGCGAAGGTCGAGGACGCGAAGGCCGCGCTCGCGGCGGCCGACGAGGCGTTCAAGACGTTCCGGGAGGTCGCGCCGCGCGAGCGGTCCGACATCCTGCGTCGCGCCTACGACCTGATCACCGAGCGCACCGACGAGCTCGCGCTGCTGATGACGCTCGAGATGGGCAAGCCGGTCGCCGAGTCCAAGGGCGAGATCGCCTACGCCGCGAACTTCTTCCGCTGGTACGCCGAGGAGGCGGTGCGCATCAACGGCCGCTTCACGGTCAACGAGACCGGCGCCGGCCGGGTGCTGACGATGCAGCAGCCGATCGGGCCGTGCCTGTTCATCACGCCCTGGAACTTCCCCCTGGCGATGGGCACCCGCAAGATCGGCCCGGCGATCGCCGCCGGATGCTCGATGGTCGTCAAGCCGGCCAAGCAGACGCCGCTGTCGATGCTGGCGCTCGCGGGGATCCTCGAGCAGGCCGGCCTGCCGGGCGGCGTGCTCAACGTGGTGACGTCGAAGTCGTCGGGCACGATCATGGAACCGCTGATCCGCGACCCGCGCACGCGCAAGCTGTCGTTCACGGGCTCGACCGAGGTCGGCCGCAAGCTGATCGAGCAGTCCGCCGAGCAGGTGCTGAAGGTCTCGATGGAGCTCGGCGGCAACGCGCCGCTGCTGGTCTTCGAGGACGCCGACCTCGACAAGGCGGTCGAGGGGGCGCTCCTGGCGAAGATGCGCAACGGCGGCGAGGCCTGTACGAGCGCGAACCGCATCTACGTCCACGAGTCGGTCGCCCAGGAGTTCTCCGAGCGCCTCGCCGCGCAGATCGGCGGGCTGAAGGTCGGCCGCGGCACCGAGGACGGCGTGAAGGTCGGGCCGCTCATCGACGAGGCGCAGCGCTCGAAGGTGGCCGAGCTCGTCGAAGATGCGGTGGGCAAGGGCGCCCGCGCCGTCGTCGGCGGCAACCGGGTCGACGGCCCCGGCTACTTCTACGCGCCGACGGTGCTGGCGGACCTGCCCGACGATGCGATGATCCTGCGCGAGGAGATCTTCGGGCCCGTCGCGCCGGTGATCACGTTCCGCTCCGACGACGAGGCGATCGCCCGCGCCAACGACACCGAGTACGGGCTCGTCGCGTACGTCTTCACGCAGGATCTCAACCGCGCGTTCCGGGTGTGCGAGGCGCTGGACACCGGCATGATCGGCCTCAACCAGGGCATGGTGTCCAACGCGGGCGCGCCGTTCGGCGGCGTCAAGCAGTCCGGGTTCGGCCGCGAGGGCGGCCCCGAGGGCATCGACGAGTACCTGGAGACGAAGTACATCGCCATGAACGTCTGACGCCGCCATGGCGCGTCCCCACGCCGAGCAGCACCGGGCGGGCAGCGGCAACGCGCTGCGCGCCGCGGTGCTGGGCGCCAACGACGGGCTGGTCTCCGACCTGAGCCTCGTCATGGGCGTCGCCGGCGCGTCGCTGGGCAGCACGCAGATCCTCATCACCGGCCTGGCCGGGCTCGTCGCCGGCGCGTTCTCGATGGCGATGGGCGAGTGGATCTCGGTGACGAGCGCGCGCGAGCTCTACGCGCGCGAGCTGCGCATCGAGGGGCGCGAGCTGCGCGACATGCCGGAGGCCGAGCATGCCGAGCTCGCGGAGATCTACCGGCGCAAGGGCCTGGACGCCGAGCTCGCCGACCGGGTCGCCACCGCGCTCTCGGCGTCGCCGGAGACGGCGCTGGACACGCACGCGCGCGAGGAGCTCGGGATCGATCCCGACGAGCTCGGCGGATCGGCGCTGCAGGCCGCGGTGGCATCGTTCGGCCTGTTCTGCATCGGGGCGATCCCGCCGGTCGCGCCGTTCGCGTTCCTCGACGGGGACACCGCCGTCGCGGTCAGCCTGGCGCTGTCGTGCGTCGCCCTGTTCGGGATCGGGGCGGCGATCACCCGCCTCACCGGACGGTCGCCGTGGTACTCGGGCGCCCGCCAGCTCGCGTTCGGCGTGGGGGCGGCGGTCGTCAGCTACGCGATCGGGGTCCTCATCGGCTCGATCGTGTAGGCGCGGGCACGCCGATCAGCGCGTCGAACAGCGCGAACGCCCGCTCGCGCACGACGGGCAGAAGCTCGGCGGTCTGCCGCCGCACGTCCGGGAGCGCCGGCGCCCGCGGATCGGTGCTGCGCGCCGTCCAGAGGACGACGATCTCCTCGTCGACCTCCGGATGGAACTGCAGGCCGACGTGGTCGCCGAGGCGCCAGGCCTGCACGCCGCTCGCGTTGCGGGCCAGGATCTCGGCGCCCGGGGGCGCGACGATCTCGTCGACGTGCCACTCGAACCACGGCCCGGCGCCCACGACGGCCGGATCCGCGGTGTCGACCTCGGTCCAGCAGCCGATCTCCGGCCGCGCCGCCCGGCGCACGCCGCCGCCGAGCGCGAGCGCGAGCGCCTGGCCGCCGAAGCAGATGCCCAGGACCGGCACGTCGTCCTCGAGCGCCCGGGCCAGCGCCCGCCGCTCCTCGGCCTGCCAGGCGACGGATTCGTCGTCGGCGGCGTCGCCCGAGCCGAGCGAGACGACACGGTCGTACTCGTGCAGCGTCGCGGGCGCGCGCTCGCCCAGGTCCAGGCGGACCGTCTCCAGGGTCCAGCCGCGCGCGGCGGCCCACTCGGCGAGCAGGCCGGCCGGCGCGTCGGCGTCGTGCTGCAGGACCAGCGCGCGGGGCACGCTAGGACTGCTGTGCGTCAGGGTGGGCGGCCGACCCGCGCGCCATCTTGCGCAGGTCCATCGCCGTCTCGTAGGTCTCCTCGTCGACGCCGTGCTCGAGCGCGACCTCACGCAGGTTGCGCCCCGACTCGGCGGCCGTCTTGACGATCTGACCGGCCTTGTCATAGCCGATGTGCGGGTTCAGGGCGGTGGCCGCGGCCAGCGTCGACTCCGCGGAGCGCCTGGCCCCCTCCTCGTTGGCCTGGATGCCGTCGATGCACTTCTCGGCGAACAGTTTCGACGCGGTCGTCAGCAGGTGGATCGAGCCGAGCAGGTTGCGGGCGATCAGCGGGATGCGCACGTTGAGCTCGAACTGGCCCTGCATGCCGCCGATCGTGATCGCGGTGTCGTTGCCGATCACCTGCGCGGCGACCTGGAGGACGACCTCCGGCAGGACCGGGTTGACCTTGCCCGGCATGATCGACGAGCCCTTCTGCAGCTCGGGCAGGAACAGCTCGCCGATGCCCGCGCGCGGCCCGGAGCCCATGAGCGCGAGGTCGTTGGCGATCTTCGTCAGCGAGACCGCGACGACCTTCAGCGCACCGGACAGCTCGACGAGCGCATCGCGGTTGCCCTGCGCCTCGAACGGGTCCTCGGGACCGCGGATGTCGAGGCCGCTCGTCTCCGAGAGCCTGGCCCGCACGAGCTCGGCGAACTTCGGATGCGTGTTCAGGCCGGTGCCCGTGGCGGTGCCGCCGAGCGGGATCTGCGCGACCTGCGGCAGGGCGTTGCGCACGCGCCGCGCGCCGAGGCGGATCTGCGCGGCGTAGCCGGCGAACTCCTGGCCGAGCGTGACCGGGACCGCGTCCATGAGGTGCGTGCGGCCCGACTTGACGATGTCGTGGAACTCGTCGGCCTTGACCTGCAGGGCGCTCTCGAGGCGCTCGAGGGCGGGCAGCAGCCGGTGGGTGGCCTCGTCGAGCGCGGCGAGGTGCACGGCGCTCGGGAACACGTCGTTGGACGACTGGCCCATGTTGACGTGGTCGTTGGGGTGCGCCCCGTCGCCGGCGAGGTTGGCCATGACCTCGTTGGCGTTCATGTTCGACGACGTGCCTGAGCCGGTCTGGAAGACGTCGATCGGGAACTGCGAGTCGAACTCGCCCGCGCCGACGCGGTCGCCCGCCTCGGCGATGCGCGCGGCGACGTCGCCGTCGAGCTGGCCGAGCTCGGCGTTCGCACGCGCGGCCGCGGCCTTGATGCGGCCGAGCCAGTGGATCACGGCCTCCGGGACACGCTCGCCGGAGACGGGGAAGTTCTCGATCGCCTTGGCGGTCTCGCCGCCCCAAAGCGTCTGCTCTGTCGTGCTCATGATCCCTGTCACGTTAGAGGCTGACTCGAGGCCGACCTCAGACCAGGAACGCCCCAAGCTCCCGGGCCACGCCCGCGGGGTCGTCGTAGGCCATGAGGAACCCGGACTCGGGCAGCACGCGCAGCTGTCCGTCGGGGAGGAGGTCGACCGCCTCCTCGGCGGTCTCGAGCGGGTGCACGCGGTCCTGGCCGGCCCATAGCAGCAGAGTCGGGCAGGCGATCGACGCGAGCTCGTCGAGCGCCTCCCGGCGCGGGGAGCGCGGCGGCCAGGAGCGCGCGAACTTCGCCCACGAGCGGGCCAGGTTCGCGTTGCCGCCGACGTCGGCGACCGCGTGGCGCACGAGGTCGCGCGCGGCCGGGTTGGCCTGGGCCGAGAGGCGCACCCCGACCTCGGGGCGCAGCACGACCCGCGCGCCGTGGGCGACGGCGCGGTCGAGCACCGGCACCGCCCCCGCCCGCGCCGCCACCCGCCACGCCCGCCGCCGCGGCGCGACGCGGTGCAGCGAGCAGCCCATCAGCACGAGCTTGGACGGCTGAAGCGCGCCCGACGCGACGCCGCGCAGCAGCAGCTCGGCGCCGAGCTCGTGGCCGGCGGCGAGCGGGCGTGGGCCGCACGTCTCGCGGATGAACCCCGCCATCACCTCCGACAGCCACGCGAGCGTGTACGGGTGGCGCGGGCGGTCCTCGGAGTCGCCGTGCAGCGGCAGGTCGGGCAGCACGACGCGATACCGGTCGCTGAGGTACTCGACGACGGGCTCCCACTCGCGGTGCGAGAGCATCGCCGAGTGCAGGATCGCGAGGCCGGGGCCCGTCCCCGCCTCCCGGTAGGCGACGCGCGCGCCGTCGCGGTGGTGGTAGAGGCGCAGCTTCATCCGCTCGCGTTCCCAGCCCTCAGCCCCCGCCGCAGATCCGGCCCGTCGCCCACCAGGCGGCCGGTGCCCTCCAGCCGGCGCACGAGCTCGGTCCCCACGCCGCCGTTGTGCTCCGCGCCGCGCCGCGCCGCACCAACCAGGTAGCCGAGCGCCACCATGCGGCGCTGCTCGGCCAGCTGCTCGGCGGCGCTGGTGAGGACCATCCCGAGGCTCTGCAGCTCCACGTCCGAGCGCGCCTGGTCGACGCAGCGCGACAGCGTGGTCCCGTCGCCGAGCGTGACCGGGCCCGGCGCCTTCTCGAGTGCCGTGACGATCGCCTCGGCGCTGTCGGTGCACGCCGGCGCAAGCACCGTCTTCTCCTCGCCGCAACCCGTGGCGACGAGCAGGGCGACCACCGCGAGCGGCGCGAGAAGGCGGCGCATGGCGTCGATCGTAGAGTCCGGCGGGTGCTGCGCAGCCCCTACGATCGCCAGATCGCGGTGCTCGCCGTTCCGGCGCTGGGCGCGCTGGCCGCGGGGCCGCTCTACGTGCTGGCGGACACGGCGATCGTCGGGCACCTCGGCACACCGCAGCTCGCCGCGCTCGCGCTGGCCGCGATCGTGGTCTCCTCGGTCACGGACCTGTCGGACTTCCTGTCCTACGGGACGACCGCGCAGGTCGCGCGGCTCCACGGCGCCGGCGAAGAGCGCCGGGCAGGCGGGCTGGCCGCGCAGTCGCTCTGGCTGGCGATCGCCACAGGCACGGTGGTGGGCGCGCTCATCGCGCTGCTCGGGCCGCCCGCGATGACGCTCTTCGGGCCGACGGAGGAGGTCGCCGACCTCGCCTCGACGTACATCCGGATCGCTGCGATCGGCGTCCCGTTCATGCTGGTCGCGCTCGCCGCCGAGGGCTACCTGCGCGGCGTCGGGGACCTGCGCACGCCGCTCGTGATCCTCCTGGCCACCAACGCGCTGAACATCGTGCTCGAGGTCGTGTTCGTCTACGGGTTCGACTGGGGCCTCGCGGGCTCGGCGTGGGGCACGGTCATCGCGCAGGTGCTCATGGGGGCGCTCTTCGCGCGGCTGCTGCTCGCCGCGCGCGCGGACTCGCGCCGGCCGCGGTGGTCGCGGATGCGCCCCCTCCTGCGCATGGGCGGGGACCTGACGGTGCGCTCGGCGGCGCTTCTCGGCGCGTTCACGCTGGGCAGCGTGCTCGCGGCGCAGCTCGGGACCGCGCAGGTCGCCGCGCACAACATCGCCTTCCAGCTGTTCATCTTCCTGGCGCTCGTGCTCGATGCGCTCGCGATCGCCGGGCAGATCCTCGTCGGGCGGGCGCTCGGCGCGGGGCGCGGCGAGGAGGCGCGGGCGGCGTCGCGGCGGATGATCGGCTGGGCCATCGTGATCGGCGGGCTGGTCATGGGCGTCCTGCTGGCGCTCACGGACGTGATCCCCCGGGCGTTCACGTCCGACCCCGAGGTCATCGAGCAGGCGCGGTCGATGTGGCCGCTGTTCGCGATCATGCAGCCGGCCGCCGGAGTGATCTTCGCCCTCGACGGCGTCCTCATCGGCGCGGGCGACACCCGGTTCCTCGCGCTCGCGATGGTCGCGTCGCTGGTGGTCTACGTCCCGCTCGCGCTGTCTGCGGGGACGCTCGCCGCCCTGTGGTGGGCGCTGCTGGCGCTCATGGCGGTGCGCCTGGCCACGGTCGTCTGGCGCTTCCTCGGACGGCGCTGGATGGTGCTCGGGGCGGCGACGCCGAGCTGATCGAGGCGGGACCCTACAGCGGCTCGGGGATGGGCACGTCCGCGCGACGAAGCCCGTCCTCGAGCGCGGTGACGGCGAGGCGCATCACCTCGACGCGCGCGTAGGACTTCGACTCGGCCGGCACGATGTGCCACGGCGCCCAGCCGGTCGACGTGCGCTCGAACATGTCCTCGCACGCCGCCTCGTAGGCGGGGCGCTTCTCGCGATTGCGCCAGTCCTCGTCGGTGAGCTTCCAGGACTTCAGCGGGTCCTTGCGCCGCTTCTCGAAGCGCTTGAGCTGCTCCTCGTCGGAGATGTGCAGCCAGATCTTCAGGAAGATCATGCCCTCCTCGGCGAGCATGCGCTCGAACTGGTCGATCTCGCCGTAGGCCCGCGTCCACTCGGCCTTCGTCGCGAAGCCCTCCACGCGCTCGACGAGCACGCGGCCGTACCAGGTGCGGTCCATGATCGCCATGCCGCCCCAGCCGGGCAGCGCCGAGACGAACCGGTGCAGGAAGTGGTGGCGCTTCTCGTCCGGCGTCGGCGCGGCGAACGTCGCCACGCGGACGTGACGAGCGTCGAGCGGGGCGACGAGGCGCTTGATCGCGCCGCCCTTGCCGCCCGCGTCCCAGCCCTCCACGAGCACGCACAGCGGCGGCCCGAGGCGCCCCGAGCCGATGAGCCCGCCCGCGGTCAGCCGCAGCTGCAGCAGCCGCCGGCCGAGCCGCTCGAGCTGCTCCTGCTCCTCGTCGCCGTTGAGACGCAGCGAGAGGTCCACGTCGTCGAAGAAGCCCATGGCTTGCAATCCGCTCCACAGGACAAATAGGTTTGGCGCCGGGATTCCCCCCACGAACGGGAGGTTTGGTCATGGTACGGGCCATCGCGGCGGTCACGATGACTGCCGCAGCAGCGCTCGTCGCCGGGCCGGCGATGGCGTCGGCGGCGACGAAGACGGTGAACATGGGGTTGCCGGTGAAGGCGCAGAAGACCTTCAACGAGCAGCTGGGCTCGGACGTCAACGCGTTCTTTCCGCGTGTCACGACGATCCACGTCGGCGACAGCGTGCGCTTCGCTCCGACCGGATTTCACACGTTCGACTTCCCGGCGAGCGGCGGGCAGCCGCTGCCGCTGTTCTCGCCGACCGGCCAGAAGGTGTCGGGCTCGCTGGACGCGGCCGGGACGCCGTTCTGGTTCAACGGGCAGGACGCGGTGGGCTTCACGCCCGCGCTCGGACCGCCCGGCCTGTTCGGCAAGAGCGTGAAGTACAACGGGTCCGCGCGGGTCGAGAGCGGCCTGCCCCTCGCCAACAACCCGCCGGTCATCACGGTCAGGTTCACCAAGCCCGGCCGGTACACGTACTACTGCGACGTCCATCCGGGCATGAAGGGCCTCGTCATCGTCAAGCCGAAGGGCCGCAAGGTCCCCTCGGCGCGTGCCGACGCTCGGCGCCTCGCGCGCCAGCTGCGCAACGCCAAGCGCGTCGCCGCGGGGCTCAGCGGCCAGGCGCCGCCCTCCGGGACGGTCGACGTGGGCAACTCCGGACCCGGCGGGGTCGAGTACTTCGGCTTCCTGCCGCAGACCCAGACCGTGTCCACCGGGACGACGCTGGTGTTCCGCATGTCGCCCGGTTCGTACGACGTCCACACCGCGACCGCGGGTCCCGGCGACCCGGAGCAGCAGCCGGATTCGTACCTCGGCAAGCTCGCGGCCACGTTCGAGGCGCCGGTGTTGGACCCGATCGCGGTGTACCCGAGCGATCCGCCGACGCCGACGCCGACCCTCACGCCGACGACGCACGGCAACGGGTTCTGGAACACGGGCGTGATGGACGCGTCTTCGGCGACCGCGCTGCCGTCGCAGGGCAGCGTGACGTTCACCGCACCGGGCCAGTATGAGTTCTACTGCCTGATCCACCCGTTCATGCACGGGACCGTGGTGGTGCGATGACGCGCGCGGCCACGCTCGTGGCCGCGACCTTGCTCGGGGCGGTGGCGCTCGTCGTCACCGCCCCCGCCGCGCCGGCGGCCGTCCGCGAGTACTGGGTCGCGGCGGTGCCGGCGACATGGAACATGGTCCCCAACCAGCGCGACGCGATCATGGACGTCGGCTACGACCCGTCCGAGACCGTGCTGCCGACCGTCGTCTACCGCCGGTACACGCCGGGCTGGAAACGCCCGTTGCGCAACGTGCCGCGGGGCTCGAGCAACCAGGACCTCATCCCCGGTCCGCTGATGCACGCGCGCGTCGGCGACCGCATCGAGGTGCACTTCAAGAACCTCGATCGCGTCTACCGGCGCCCGCACTCGATGCACTTCCACGGGGTCGGCTACAAGCCGAGCTCGGACGGCGCGTACCTGCCCGGCTACTCTGGCCGCGACGCCGACGTCGAATACGGCCGGAGCTACACGTACGTGCTGCATGCGCTGCGCACCTCGGTCGGGGTGTGGCCCTACCACGACCACTCGCCGTCGATGGAGGAGTCGATCGCCGGCGGGATGTACGGGATGCTCTCGATCCTCGGCCGGCGCGAGCAGGCGCCCGACCGCGAGTTCGTGGTGGTCATGGCGCCGATGGGCCGGTTCCAGACCATCGACGGGCGCGCGTTCGTCGGCAACACGCCGGTGTTCACGTCCCGGCCGGGCCAGCTCGTGCAGTGGGACGTCATGGCGATGGGTTCCGAGCACCACACGTTCCACGTCCACGGGCATCGCTGGGTCACGGCGGACGGCACCGACCGCGACACGCAGACGGTCGGGCCCGCGGAGAGCTTCCGCATCCGCTGGCGCGAGCACGACCCGGGCACGTGGCTATACCACTGCCACGTCGAGACCCACATGATGCAGGGCATGATCGGCATCTACCGGGTGACGCAGCGGTGAGGCGCCGCGGCCTGGTCGTGGCGGTCGCGGCGGTGGGGCTGGCCGTTCCGGCGGGCGCGCCGGCCCAGTACGCCGGCGACCACGCGATGCCGGCGCAGGCCGGCGACGGGGCGTCGGTCTCGATCGGCTTCGACGCGTATGCGCCCCCGGTGATCGACGTGCTCGCCGGGGACACCGTGGCCTGGGTGAACAACAGCGTGCGGGCCCACACGGTGACCGCGCGCGACGGGTCGTGGGACTCGGCGCGGATGATCAACGGCGATCGCTACGAGCACGGCTTCGACGCCACCGGCGCCGTCGCGTACTACTGCACGCTGCATCCCTTCATGGCCGGCGAGGTCGACGTCCACGCCGTGCTGCTCGACCGGCCGGCGACCCCCGCGGGCGCGGGCCGGCCGTACCCGCTGTCCGGCCGCGCGGCGGCCGAGCCCGGGTCCGCGGTGACGATCGAGGCCGACACGGGCGACGGGTTCGCCCCCGCCGGCCGCGCGACGGTGGGGGCCGGCGGCGCGTTCCGCACGACCGTGACGCCGGCCACGACGACGACGTACCGCGCGTCCGTGCCCGACGCCGACCCGAGCCCGCCCGTCCAGCTGCTCGTGCTCGACCACACGGTGAGCGTCTCGGTGCGCCGGCGCGGAGACGTGAGCGTGGTCGGCGCCCAGGTCTCGCCGCCCATGCCCGGAGGCAACGTCGTCCTGCAGCTGAAGCTGAAGGACCGGTTCGGCTGGTGGCCGGAGCGCTTCGGCCGGCTCGATGCGACGTCGCGCGCGAGGTTCACGATCCGCGCGCCGGTCCGTGTGGCGCCGGCGCGCGTCCTCCTGACGCTCGGCGACCGTGCGACCCCGCTGGCCGAGAGCCCCGTGGTGCACCTGCGCGGCGCCGCCCCGTGGTGAGGATCGCCGCGCCGAACCTGCGCAAAGACGCACGATCGCTTGCCATCGCGGCGCGCAGCGGCGAAAAGCTCGCCATGAGCACGTCTCCGACGGCGGCGAACCGCCTTGGGCTCTCCGCGTCGCAGGCGGCGCGCGCGCTGGGCGTCTCGGTCAGCACCGTGCGGCGCTGGTCCGACAGCGGTGCGCTGCGCGGCTACCGCACGCCGGGCGGTCAGCGGCGATTCAGCCGCGAGCAGATCGACGCCTTCCTCGTCTCGCTCGAGCGCGGCACACCGCCGGATCCCGCCGCGTCGCCGTCGCCGTAGCCGGCGGCGCTCCTGCCCGCGCAAGCGCCGTTGCGCGCTGCAGGGCGCCTTGCGCAGCTTGCGCAAACCTGCTCAAGGCTCGACAACTGTCGCCATGAGCGTCGTGCGCACGAACGCCGCAGCCGCCATGCTCGGCGTCAGCCCGAACACGCTGCGCTCCTGGGAGCGCCGCTTCGGGTTCCCGCACCCGCGGCGCACGCAGGGCGGCCATCGCCAGTTCGATCTCGCCGAGATCGAGGCGCTGCGCCAGGCATTCGCCGAGACGCACAACATCTCGTCGGCGATCTCCGTCGCGCGCCAGCGCGGCGAGGGGCCGGCGTCGCCGGCCCGGCTGGCCGACGCGTTCACGCGCTTCGACGAGGTCCGCGCCGACCGCCTGCTCGAGGAGAGCCTGGCCGTGCGGTCGGTCGAGCGCACGGTCGAGGAGGTGCTCCTGGTCGCGGTCGAGTCGCTCGCCGACGAGAGCGAGCCGGGCGGTCGCTCGCCCGAGCTCGGCTTCGCCTGGCGCTTCTCGACCGGGTGGCTGGCGGCGCATCAGCGCGTCGCGCCGCCCGCGCACCGCGCGGAGGGCGTGCTGATCTTCGACGCGGCCGGGCCGCTCGACCTCGACGCGCTGCACGTGCAGGCGCTGGAGCTCATGCTGCGGCGCAGCGGGCTGCGGACGCTCGCCCTCAGCGTCGACCTCGACCACGACCGCGTGTCGCGGGCCGTTCGGGCGCTGCATCCCGCGGCGCTCGTGCTCGCGGGTCGCCGGGCCCCGCTCGACACGCTCGGGCGGCTCGTCTTCGCCGCCCGCCGCCACGCCCCCGGCGTGGAGGTGCTCGACTTCCGCGGCGCGCTGCCCGACACGGGCGCATCGACGGTGACGCGGCTCGGCGACGCGCCGCTCGCCGCGCGCGACACGGTGCTCGACCGGCTGATCGGGCGCTCCCAGCCCGGCGCGGATGTCGAGCTCGGCGCGCTGCTGCAGTCCGCGCGCTGACCGCCCGCCGGCCGCGCCGAGCCGTCCGCGTCGCGGGATAGGTTCTCGCGCGCGATGACCCTCCATCCCGTCGACCCGCTCGCCCATCGCGCGCTCGAGTCGTTGATCCGGGCGGAGGCGCAGGTCCGGCGGCGGCTGTCGGCCGATCTCGAGCGGGAGGGCCTGTCGGCGACCGGCTTCTCGGTGCTCGTCGTGCTGACGACGGCGGGCGGCGAGCTGGAACTGCGCGCGCTGCGCACGCGGCTGCGGACGTCGAAGGCGAACGCGACGGAGGTCGTCAGCACGCTGGAGGGCCGCGGCCTCGTGCTGCGGCGCCGGCTCGTGACCGACCGCCGTGCCGCCTCGGTGATGCTCACGCCCTCGGGCCGCGAGGTCGTGGACCGGCTGTTCCCCGAGCACACGCAGCGCGTCACCGCCGCGTTCAGCGTGCTCGACGAGCAGGAGAAGCGCTCGCTCGCCGAGATCTGCCGCAAGCTCGCGGCGTAGAGTCATGTGATGGCGCTGCGCGGGGGCCTGGGCCTGGGTGCGGTCGCGGTCGTTGCCGCGCTGGTCGCCGCCGCGCCGGCGGCCGGAGGTGTCATCGGCGGCGCGGCCCGGGCGTGCAAGCCGCCAGCGTATCCCGGCTCCGGGTACTTCATCGCCCTGTCGGTGCGCGGCACGAGCTGCGCGACCGGCAGCCGGCTCGCGCTCGCCTACCACCGCTGCCGGGTGCGCGACGGGCGGGCGGGGCGCTGCGACGAGCGGGTCCTCGGCTTCCGCTGCCGCGAGCGCCGCACGACGATCCCGACCGAGATCGACGCGCGCGTGACGTGTACGCGCGGCACGCGGCGCGTCGTGCACGTCTACCAGCAGAACACGTGAGCGGCTGGCGGCGGGCGGCGATCGCCGCCGCGATCGGCGGCGCGCTGGGCGCCGCGGCGCCCGCGGTCCCCGCCGCGCCGGCGCCGGAGCACCCGCGCTGCTTCGGCGCCGCGTCGCGCGACCCGCGCCGCGCCTGCCACAACCCCGTCCTGCGTGAAACGGTCTCCCCCCGGCCCGCCGCCGCGCAGGTCACGCCGAGCTCGCCGTGCCGGGTGCTGCACACCCGCCGGGTCACCCGCGCGTTCGATCCCTGCGCGTTCGGGGTCGCACGGCGGCGCAGCCGGGCCACCGTCGCACTGCTCGGCGACAGCCACGCGCGGATGTGGCGCGCCGCGCTCGAGGTCGTCGCGCTCGAGCGGCGGTGGCGGGGCGTGTCGATCACGCGGCCCGGCTGCCCGTTCAGCGTCCAGATCCCGGTCAGCCCGGACCTCGGTCCCGCGGACTGCGTCGAGCAGCACGGCACCACGCTCGCGTGGCTGCGTGCGCACCGCGAGGTGCGCACGGTGTTCGTCGCGAGCTGGGCGCAGCCCGCGTGGGGGCCGCAGGGCGGCGTGGCCGGGTACGGCGGGACGGGCGCCGGCTTCGCGGCGATGCTCGACCAGGTGCCGCCGCACGTCCGTCGCATCTACGTCCTGCGCGACATCCCGGCGACCACGGTGCGCACGCCGGGCTGCGTGCGCGCGGCGCTGCGCCGCCACCGCGACGCCGGGCGCGCCTGCGCCCTGCCGCGAGCGAGCGTCCTCACGCCCGATCCACTCGCCGCGGCGGCGGCGGCCCGCGGCCCGCGCGTGCGGGTGATCGACCTGACCCGCCAGCTCTGCGCGCCGGCCCGGTGCTTCCCGGTGGTCGGCGGCGCGTACGTCCCCCAGGACGACAACCACATGAACGCCGTGTTCGCGGCCACGCTCGCGCCGTTCGTCGCGCGCTATCTGCGGTGAGCGCCCGCGACGTGGCCCTGGTACACCCATCCGCAAGTTCCCCGGGTCTCGGCGGCGCTCGCACGCGTCTGACCACCCCCAGCCACGCACGATCATCCACCGAATTACCTCGAAGACTTCCGGACGGCTGCACTAGCGGTCGCGAGCGCGAGGCGCGAGGATGTCCGTCCATGAGCGCCATCGAGGTCCTGCGCACCACCTGTCCGCGCGACTGCTACGACGCTTGCGGCATCGAGGTGCTGCGCCGCGACGGGCAGATCCGCGTCCGCGGCGACCGCGAGCATCCGGTCAGCCGCGGGAAGCTGTGCCGCAAGTGCACCGCGGCCTACAACGGCGTCCTCCTCGACCCCGACGCGCGGCTCACCGAGCCGCTGCGCCGCAGCGGGCCCAAGGGCGCCGGCGCCTTCACGCCCGTGTCGTGGGACGAGGCGCTGGGCGCGATCGCCGAGCGCCTGCACGCGGTCGCGGCGGCGCAGGGCCCGCAGGCGATCCTCAACGCCCACTACACCGGCACGCTGTCGCTGCTGGCCTACGCGTTCCCGCTGCGCTTCTTCGCCCGGCTCGGCGCGACGGAGGTCGACCCGGACACGGTCTGCAACAACGCCGGCCACGTCGCGCTGCGGTACGTCTATGGCGACTCGGTCGACGGCTTCGATCCGCGCACCGCGCGCGACAGCGAGTGCATCCTCGTCTGGGGGGCGAACCCGGCGGTGTCGGCGCCCCACCAGCACGAGCACTGGCTGCCCGAGAGCGGCGCGACCCTGATCGTCGTCGACCCGATCCGCACCGAGACCGCCCGCGCCGCCCACATCCACCTCCAGCCCTTCCCCGGCACGGATGCCGCGCTCGCCTTCGCGCTGCTGCACGTCGCCCACCGCGACGGGCTCGTCGACGAGGCCTACCTCGCCGCCCACGCCGTCGGCTGGGACGAGCTGCTGCCGCACGTGCAGGCCGCGACGCCGGATTGGGCCGCCGCGCTCACCGGCATTGACGTCGCGGCGATCGAGCGTGCCGCCCGCGTATATGCGGCGGGCCCGTCGCTGCTGTGGATCGGTCAGGGGCTCCAGCGCCAGCCGCTCGGCGGCAACGTCGTGCGCGCCGTGGCCGCGCTGCCGCCCGCGACCGGCAACCTCGGCCGGCCCGGCACCGGCTTCCTCTATCTCAACGGCGCGGCGAGCCGCCGGATCGACGAGGACTGGCTCGCGAGCGGCGCGGGGCCGGCCGGCGATCGGCCCGCGCCGCCGCCGCCCGTCAGCCACATGGACCTCGCCGAGGTCCTCGCCGACCCGGCGCGGGCCGGCGCACTCGTCGCCTGGAACATCAACATCGCGGCCTCCAACCCCCAGCAGGCGCAGCTGCGCACGGCCCTGAGCCGCGACGACCTCTTCACCGTGGCGATCGACCTCTTCGCGACGGACACGACCGACCTCGCCGACGTCGTCCTGCCCGCGGCGGGCTTCCTCGAGTTCGACGACATCGTCGCCTCCTACTTCCACCGCAGCCTCTCCGCGCAGCAGCGCGTCGTCGACCCGCCCGGCCAGGCGCTGCCGAACACCGAGATCTTCCGCCGCCTGGCCGCCGCGATGGGCTTCGACGACCCGGCCCTGCGCGAGCCCGACGACGTCGTCATCGCCACCCTGCTCGAGCGCGCCGGCCACGGCGTCGACTTCGCGCAGCTGTGCGAGGCGGGCACGATCTGGCCCAACGACGAGCCGGAGGTCCAGTTCGCCGGTGCGGCGTTCCCCACGGCGAGCGGGCGCATCGAGCTCGCCTCGGCCGCGGCGCAGGCCGACGGGCTGCCCCGCACCCCGCTGCCGATCGTCGACGCCCGCCCTGCCGGCGACGCGCTGCGCCTGCTCACGCCCGCCTCGGAGTGGACGCTGAACGACAGCTATGCCAACGACATCAAGGTCGCCCGCCAGATGGGGCCGCCGACGATCTCGCTGCACCCCGACGAGGCGGCCGCGCGCGGGCTCGCCGCGGGTGCGCTCGTCACGGTCACCGGCCCGGCCGGCGCGCTCCCGCTGACTCTCGCGACCGACGACGGCGTTCCGCGCGGCGTCGCCTACGCGCCCAAGGGCCGCTGGCCCAAGCGCGAAGCCTCCGGCGCGAACGTCAACGTCCTCAACGCCGGCGAGAAGGCCGACATGGGTCAGAGCACCGCCGTTCACGGGACGCTCATCACCATCGCTCCGGTCTGACGGCGACGACGCGACCCGGCGAGCTGCGGCCATCACCGGCGCGCTGGGGTTCAGCGATCCGCCTGGACTGCCGATAGCGGTCCGACCATCCACTCTCTGGAGACGCCCAAGCGATGATCCGAACCCTCTCCCGCCTTCTGCTCGCCTTCTGCGCCACCGGCCTCGCGGCCGCCGCCGCGCCCGCCGCCTTCGCGCAGGACGACCCGCGCGAACGCCCGGCCGGCCCTCCGCTGCTCGGCAAGTTCGGGTGCGCGGAGTCGGTCTACACCGGCGACGGCTACCGCAGCGAGCAGCGCGGCTTCGTGACCCTGCTGGCCAGGAACCGCTACCGCCAGGGGAGGGGCGCGGTGGGGCGCTATCGCTACGACGCCGGGTCCGGTGTGACGAGGTTCACCGGAGGCGGGCTCGACGGCTCGACCGCGACCGGGATCGACGGCAAGCGCACGCGCCTGTTCATCACGCTCGATCTCGCTGTAGACACCGAGGCGCGCTGGGCCTGCACGCACGTTCGCAAGGGATAGGCGCGGCACCGTCCCGGGGCGGGGGCGCCTCCGGCTACAGCGTGAGCGCGGCGACCACCGCGAACTGCAGCGCCGCCGCGGCGATCACCAGCGCGTGGAAGACCTCGTGATAGCCGAACACCGACGGGATCGGGTCCGGGCGCCGCACCGCGTACACCACCGCGCCGATCGTGTAGAGCAGGCCGCCGACGCCGAGCACGGCCGTGGCGGTCACGCCCGCGTGCTCGACGAGCTCGGGCACCGCGGCGAGCGCGATCCACCCGAGCGCGACGTACGCGCTCGCGCCGAGCCACTTCGGCGCATGGATCCAGATCAGCTTGAGCACGATGCCGGCCGCGGCCCCGGCCCAGATCGCGATGAGGATCGCGTCGGCGGTCGGCCCCTTCAGCACGAGCAGCGCGAACGGCGTGTACGTGCCGGCGATCAGCAGGAAGATCATGGCGTGGTCGGCGCGCCGCATCCACGCCCGCGCCGCCGCCGACCGCCACGGCACGCGGTGGTAGACCGCGCTCACGCCGAACAGCCCGGCCACGGTTGCGGCATAGATGCCGAGCGCCAGACGGGCCCGGCCGTCGGGCGCCGCCGCGACGAGCGCCGCGCCGCCGATCACCGCCGCGACGAACGCCCACGCGTGGGTGCGCCCGCGCCACGAGGGCCGGGCGGAGACGTCGGGCAGGATCGACACGCTCACTACGGTAGGCACAACCAGGACCGGTCTCTTCCCCTTCGGCGCGCGCATCAACCGTCAGATTTGTGACACTGATGCCAATGCCGAACGTGCTGCAGGCTCGCGACCGGCCCTGGGAGGACCTCCCGCCCTCCCTCGCGGCGTACCTGCGCCCCGCGCTGCCGGATCTGAGCGAGGCGATCACGCTCGCGATCGCGGAGTCGATCCCGGAGTACAAGCGGCCCATCGAGGGCGCGTTCGGGCGGGCGCTGCGCGAGGGGGTCGCGGAGGCGCTCGAGCGCTTCGTCCGCCTCATCGAGAACCCCTCGCACCGCATCGAGGACTCGCGCGTCTACCGCGCCCTGGGCCGCGGGGAGATGCGCGCGGGCCGGAGCCTCGACTCGCTGCAGGCCGCCTACCGCCTCGGCGCACGCCTCGCCTGGCGCCATCTCGCGGTGGCCGCGGCGGCGGCCGAGCTGCCGGCGGAGGCGCTGCCCATGCTCGCCGAGGCGATCTTCGCCTACATCGACGAGCTCGCCGCGCAGTCGGTCGAGGGCTACGCCGAGGCGCAGTCCGCCGCGGCCGGCGAGCACAGCCGCCGCCGCACCCGGCTGCTGGAGCTCCTGCTCGACCCCGACGGCGCCGACCGCGAGCTCGTCGAGACGGCCGCCGCCCGCGCGTCGTGGGCGCCGCCCCGGGCTCTCGCGGCGGTCGCGCTGACCCGTCCGGGCGACGCCGACACGCTCGCGCGGCGCCTCGGCGCCGGCGTGCTTCCCGGCAGCGTCGGCGGCGAGCCGTGCCTGCTCGTCCCCGACCCCACCGGCCCCGGCCGGGCGGAGCGCCTCGACGCGGTGCTCGCGGGACGGCGGGCGGCCATCGGCCCCGCGGTGGAGCCCCTGGCCGCGTCGGACTCCCTGCGGCCGGCCCGGCGCCTGCTCGCCCTGCGCGGCGCCCACGCGGCCGGCCCGCTGCGCGTCGACGACCACCTCGCCGACCTCGCGCTCGACGCCGCCCGCGAGCCGCTGGCCGAGCTCGCCGCCCGCCGCCTCGCTCCGCTCGACGCCGCCGCGCCGGCGGCGCGCGCCCGGCTCGCCGAGACCCTGCTGGCCTGGCTCGAGCTGCAGGGCAGCGCGCCCGCCGTCGCCAGGCAGCTGCACGTGCATCCGCAGACCGTCCGCTATCGCCTCGCCCAGCTGCGCGAGGCACTCGGCGACGCGCTCGAGGATCCCCAGGCGCGCTTCGAGCTGCTGCTCGTCCTGCGGGCCGAGCGCCTGCACGCCTCCTAGACTCAAACGTCCATGCCGGTCGATCCCAACGTCTCGTTTCCGATGCTCGAGGAGCGGGTGCTCGCGCGCTGGCGCGAGCGCGACGTGTTCCGCGAGTCCGTCCGCCGCCGCGACGGCTCGCCGTCGTACGTGTTCTACGAGGGGCCGCCGACCGCCAACGGGCGCCCCGGCGCACACCACGTCCTCGCGCGCGTCTTCAAGGACATCTACCCGCGCTACAAGACGATGCAGGGCTACCGGGTCGAGCGCAAGGGCGGCTGGGACACGCACGGCCTGCCGGTCGAGATCGCCGTCGAGCAGCAGCTCGGCATCACGACCAAGCAGGAGATCGAGGCCTACGGCATCGCCGAGTTCAACCAGAAGTGCCGCGAGTCGGTCTTCGAGTTCCTCGAGGACTGGAACCGGCTGACGGAGCGGATCGGCTTCTGGGTCGACCTCGAGCACGCGTACCGCACGCTCGACGCGACGTACATCGAGTCCGTGTGGTGGGCGCTGCGCCAGATCTTCGACAAGGACCTCCTCTACGAGGGCCACAAGGTCGTCCCGTACTGCCCGCGCTGCGGCACCGCGCTGTCCAGCCACGAGGTCGCGCTCGGCTACAAGGACGTCGAGGACCCCTCCGTCTACGTGCGCTTCCCGGTCACCGAGGACGGCGGGCCGGCGCAGCGCGGCGACGACCTGCTCGTCTGGACGACGACGCCGTGGACGCTCGTCTCCAACGCCGCCGTCGCCGCCCATCCCGAGCTCACGTACGTCCGCGCCCGCTACCCGCAGGGGGTCGCGATCCTGGCCGAGCAGCTCGTCGAGCGCGTGCTCGGCGAGGACGCGCAGATCCTCGAGCGCTTCCCCGGCGCGGCGCTCGACGGCGTGCGCTACGAGGCGCCGTTCGGCTACATCAAGGCGGCCGAGTACGGCGAGCGCGGCCACTCCGTCCTGCTCGCGGACTTCGTCACCGCGACCGACGGCACGGGCCTCGTGCACACCGCGATCGCGTTCGGCGAGGACGACTTCGCGCTCGGCCAGCGCTACGGGCTGAACGTCGTCAACCCCGTCCAGCTCGACGGCAGGTACGACGAGCGCATCGGCCGCTACGCCGGGCGGTTCGTCAAGGACGCCGACGCCGACCTCGTCGAGGATCTGCGCGCCCGCGGCCGGCTCGTGCGCGCCGAGCTCTACGAGCACTCCTACCCGCACTGCTGGCGCTGCGGCACCCCGCTGCTCTACTACGCCAAGCCGTCCTGGTACATCGCCACGTCGCGCATCCGCGACCGGCTGCTGGCGTCCAACGAGACGATCAACTGGCACCCCGAGCACATCAAGCACGGCCGCTTCGGCAACTGGCTGGAGAACAACGTCGACTGGGCGCTGTCGAGAGAGCGCTACTGGGGCACCCCGCTGCCGATCTGGCGCTGCGACGAGGGGCATCTGCACTGCGTCGGGTCCTTCGACGAGCTCGAGGAGCTCTCCGGCGTGCGCCTGGAGGACCCGCACCGCCCGTACGTCGACGAGGTCGGCTTCCCCTGCCCGCAGTGCAACCGGCGCATGCAGCGCGTGCCGGAGGTCATCGACGTGTGGTTCGACTCGGGGGCCATGCCGTTCGCCCAGTGGCACGCGCCGTTCGAGAACGAGGCGGTCTTCGAGGAGCGCTTCCCCGCCGACTACATCTGCGAGGCGCTCGACCAGACCCGCGGGTGGTTCTACTCGCTCGTCGCGGTCTCGACGCTGCTGTTCGACCGCTCGTCGTTTCGCAACGTCGTCTGCCTCGGCCTGATCACCGACGAGCACGGCCAGAAGATGAGCAAGTCGCGCGGCAACGTCGTCGTGCCGTGGGACGTGCTCGACGAGTTCGGCGCCGACGCCTTCCGCTGGTACTTCTTCACGTCCAAGCAACCGTGGGACGGCTACCGCTTCTCGCTGGAGGCGATCGGCGAGCAGGTGCGCGGCTTCCTGCGCCAGCTGTGGAACACGTACGCGTTCTACGACCGCTACCGGCCCGAGCGGCCGAGCGAGCCGACCGAGCTCGACCACTGGATCCTGTCGCGCCTCAGCGCCACCGTGACCGAGGTGACCGAGCGCCTCGACGGCTACGACGCCACGATCGGCGGCCGCGCCATCGCGGCGTTCGTCGACGACCTCTCCAACTGGTACGTGCGGCGCTCGCGCCGGCGCTTCTGGGACGGGGACCAGGCGGCGTTCGACACCCTGCACACGTGCCTGCTGACGGTGGCGAAGCTCCTGGCCCCGTTCACCCCGTTCGTCGCCGACGAGCTCTACGAGGGGCTGGACGGCAGCGAGCCGTCCGTGCACCTCGCCGACTGGCCGCGGCCGGCCGAGCGCGACGTCCTGCTCGAGGACGCCATGGCGATCGCGCGCGAGACCGTGCGGCTCGGGCTGTCGGCCCGCGCCCAGGCGAAGGTCAAGATCCGCCAGCCGCTGCGCGAGGCGGTCGTCGTCGCCGCGGGCCGCGAGCGCGCGGCGATCGAGCGCCTCGCCGACGTCGTGGCCGACGAGCTCAACGTCAAGGAGCTGCGGTTCGTCGGCACCGCCGACGAGCTCGGCTCCTACCAGATCAAGGCCAACTACCGGTCGCTCGGCCCGCGGTTCGGCAAGCACATGCCCCGTGCCGCGGACGCCATCGCCGCGCTCGACCCCGGCCACGTGGCGGTGGCGCTGCGCGAGGGCCGCACGATCGGCATCTCCGTCGACGGCCACGACCACGAGCTGACCGGCGACGACCTCCAGCTCGCGATGCAGCCCCTCGAGGGCTACCAGCTCGAGCGCGAGGGCTCGCACGCGGTGGCGCTCGACCTCGCCCTCGACCAGGAGCTGCGCATGGAGGGCCTGGCGCGCGAGGTGGTGCGCGCGGTGCAGGAGACGCGCAAGCGCGCGGGCCTCGAGGTTGAGGACCGCATCGAGCTGACGCTCGGCGGCGACGTCGAGCTGCTGGACGCGGCGCGAGCGTTCGAGCCGTATGTGAGCGGCGAGACGCTCGCCCGCTCCGTCGTGTACGACGGTGCGGGCACGGGGGACACGGGGGACGCGGCGACCATCGAGGGTCGCGAGCTGCGCATCGCCGTCGCGCGGGTTTGAACCAATTGGACTAGTCGCGGAGCCTGCGCGCTGGTAGCGTCGCCTCGCTGGATTGCATCCATCGAGGAGGTTTGCGGTGCAGACGATCGTCGTGGCCTATGACGCGAGCGACTCGGCCCGCCTGGCGCTGGAGCGCGCGGCCGATCTCGCGCAGGCGTTCGGCGCGAGGCTGATCGCCACCAGCGTGTCGCCGGTGCTGCAGGGAGCGTCGCGCGTCGGCGGGGGCGTCGACCCGGCCGATCCGCCCGAGCGGCACGCCGAGCAGCTGCAGGAGGCGCAGGCGCTGCTGAGCGCGCGCGGCGTGGAGGCCGACGCCATCGCCGCGGTCGGCCACCCCGAAGAGGCCATCGTCGCGGTGGCCAAGGAGCAGGGCGCCGACCTGATCGTCGTGGGCAGCCACGGCGCCGGGCTGGCCGCGCGGATCCTGGGCCAGAGCGTCAGCGACGGCGTGGTCCATCGCGCGCCGTGCGACGTGTACGTGGCGCACTCGCGGTAGCAGGCGACGGGTCGGCGTCCGGCGGCGCGGCCCGCCGCGGCGCGGCGTGGCGCACTCGCGGTAGCGGGCGACGGGTCGGCGTCCGGCGGCGCGGGCCGCCGCGGCGCGGCGTGCCCTGCCAAGCTGCCGGGGTGCCCACCCGGACGAACACCTTCGCCGGCGCGGACCTCGACCGCGCCGCCGCCCGCCGCGCCGACCCGGCCTGGCTCGAACGGGCGCTCGCCGATCCCGGCGCCCGCGCCGTGCTGACGGTGGGCGGCGAGCCGGTCGTCACCGGCGAGCCGCGCCCGCTGCCGGCCGACGACTGGGACGTCGACGCGCTCGAGGCGCCCGCGGCGGACGCGCCGTCCCCGCTGCTCGCTCCGCTCGCGGACGCCGAGCCGCTCGAGGGCACGGCGCCGGTCCTGCTCGGGGTGCGCGACGGCGCGCCCCTGTTCGCGGTCGAGACGGCGATCGCGCCCGTCGAGGGTCGTGCCGTGAGCCTGCGCGAGCTCGCGCCGGTGGTCGGCCAGGCCGACGGCGGGCTGATCGCCTTCGCGGTCGCCATGGGCAACTGGCACCGCCGTCACCGCTTCTGCGCGAACTGCGGCGCGCCGACCGAGCCGCGGGAGGGCGGCTTCGTCCGCGTCTGCCCGGTCTGCCGCGCGCAGCACCATCCGCGCACCGACCCGGTCGTGATCATGCTCGTCATGGACGGCGACCGGGCGCTCCTGGGCCGTCAGGCGGCGTGGCCCGCGGGCCGCTACAGCGCGCTGGCGGGGTTCGTCGAGCCGGGGGAGTCGCTCGAGGAGTCGGTGGCGCGCGAGGTGTGGGAGGAGGCCGGCGTGCGCGTCGACGACGTCAGGTACCACTCGTCGCAGCCGTGGCCGTTTCCGGCGTCGCTCATGCTCGGCTTCACCTGCCGCTACGCGGGCGGTGAGCCGGTTGCGGCCGACGGCGAGCTGCAGGACATCCGCTGGTTCGCGCGTGAGGAGCTGCGGGCGGGCTCGCTCGCGCTGCCGCCGCGGCTGGCGATCGCCCGCACGCTGATCGACCACTGGGTCGGGGAAGGGGACGCACGATGATCGAGCGAGACGTCCGCATCGGCACGCCGGACGGGCCGATGGAGGCGTACGTGGCCCATCCGGACGACGGGGCGCCGTTTGCCGCCGTGGTCGTCTACATGGCGGCGCCGGGGCTCACCGACGGGCTGCGTGGCATCGTCCGGCGGCTGGCCGACGAGGGCTACCTCGCGGTGGCGCCCGACCTGTACCACCGCTTCGGCGACGGCATCACGTTCGGCCCGGACGATCGCGACGCGATGATGCAGATGCTGAGCCGGCTGGGCGACGACATGGTCCTGCGCGACACCGAGGGCGTGCTCACGTTCCTCGACGGCGATGCGCGGGCCGCGGACGCGCCGCTCGGCTGCATCGGGTTCTGCATGGGCGGGCGCTTCGTGGTGCGGGCGGTGAGCGCGTTCCCGGAGCGCTTCGCGGCGGGCGCGGCGCTGCACCCGACCGCGCTGCTGCAGGAGGACTCGCCGGACTCGCCGCACATCGGGCTCGCCCGGGCGACGGCGGAGCTGTACTTCGGCTTCGGCGGCGCGGACGCGATGGTGCCGCCCGCGCACCAGGACGCGGTGCGCGAGCAGGTCGAGGCGCACGGCCTCGCCGCGACCATCGACGTCCACGACGGCGCCGAGCACGGCTTCATGCTGCCGGGCGCGCGCTACCAGGAGGCCGCGGCGGCTCGCTCCTGGGAGCGCACGCTCGAGCTGTTCGGGCGCGCCCTCGGCGGCGGCTGACCGCCGAGCGCGGGCGCTAGGCGAGTGCGGGCTCGAGCTCCTTCTCGAGCTTGCGCTTTGGGTAGGCGCCGATGATCTTCGTGGCGACCGCCCCGTTCTTGAAGAGGATCATGGTCGGGATCGAGAGGACCTCGTACTTGGCGGCGGTCTCCTGGTTGTCGTCGACGTTGAGCTTGACGACGCGCAGGTTGCGCTCCTCGGCGATCTCCTCGAGCACCGGGCCGACCACGCGGCACGGCCCGCACCAGGGCGCCCAGAAGTCGACCAGCACAGGGTCGCTGGCCTCGATGACCTCCGCCTGGAAGTTCGCGTCGGTGACGTCCTGGAGCGCTGCCATCTGGTTCTCCTCGTACGGTGGGATTGACGACCTACTATACAAAATGAAGCGAGGGGCCCGCCTCAGCCGCGGCGCCTCAGCTGCGGCACCAGCCACGCCGCCTCCGTCGCGATCCGCCAGCTCATCTTGGATTGCCCGCGAACGCGGTCGCGGAAAACGATCGGGACCTCGAGCACGCGAAACCCCGCGAGGGTGGCGCGGTAGGTCAGCTCGACCTGGAACGCATAGCCCTTCGAGCGCACGCTCGGCAGGTCGATCGTCTCGAGCACCTCGCGCCGGAAGCACTTGAAGCCGCCGGTGAGGTCGCGCTGGGGCAGCGAGAGCATGGCCGCGGCGTACGCCGACCCGCCGCGGGACACGAGCCGCCGCAGCAGGCTCCAGTCCTGCACGCCGCCGCCGTCGACGTAGCGCGAGCCGAGCGCGAGGTCGGCGCGGCCCGAGCGCACGGCGTCCAGCAGCCGCGGGAGGTCGGCGGGGTCGTGCGAGAAGTCGGCGTCCATCTCGAGCACGTAGCCCGCGCCCGCGTCCAGCGCGTGGTCGAAGCCGGCGAGATACGCGGGCCCGAGGCCCTCGCGCGCGCGACGATGCAGGACCGCGACCTCGGCCAGCTCGGCGGCCAGCCGGTCGGCGATCACGCCCGTCCCGTCGGGCGAGTCGTCGTCGACGACGAGGATCCGGAAGCCCTCCGGCGCGGCCTCCGAGAGCACCTGATGGGCGGCGCGCACGATCGCTTCGATGTTCGGGGCCTCGTCGTAGGTGGGCAGGACGAGCCACGGCGGGCCGGAGGGGGGACCGTGCATGCGAGCGGGTTACTGTAGGCGAGAGCCCTCGTGCCGGACTACTCCAACCTCGCCATCGCCGCCGCGCTCGACGAGCTCGGCGATCTCTACGAGCTCGACGGGGCCGTCATCCACCGCGTCCTCGCCTATCGCACCGCCGCGCGGGCCATCCGCGACGCCCCGATGTCGGTCGGCGCGCTCGCGCGCGAGGGGCGGGTCACCGAGCTTCCGGGCGTCGGCAGGACGCTCGAGGAGAAGATCCTCGCGCTGCTCGACACGGGCTCCATCCCCGCCGCCGAGAAGCTGCGCGCCCGCTTCCCGCCGGGGCTCATGGACCTCACGCGCCTGCCCGGCCTCGGGCCCAAGCGCGCGCGCCAGCTCTTCGACCAGCTCGGCATCGACTCGCTCGACGCGCTGCGGGAGGCGGCGGAGGGTCAGCAGCTGCGCGGCATCCGCGGCTTCGGCCCGAAGTTCGAGCGCACGGTGATCGAGGCGCTCGACGCGGGCCTCGGCGAGCAGCCGGCGCCGCGCGTCCTGCTGCCGCGGGCGCTCGGCCTCGGCGAGCAGATCCGCGACGAGCTGCGCGCGCACCACGCGGCCGACCGCGTCGAACTCGCCGGCAGCGCCCGGCGGCTGGCGGACTCCGTCAAGGATCTCGACATCATCGCGACGGCGACGGACCCGGCCGCGCTCGCGGCGGCGCTGGGCGAGCTGGACGTGATCGAGTCGGCCTCGGTGGCCGGGCCGAACGCGGGCCGCGCGCGCACGCACAACGGCATGCCGGTCGACCTGCGCGTCGTGGAACCGGGGCAGTTCGGCAACCTCCTGCAGCACTTCACCGGCTCGGCGGCGCACAACGTCGCGCTGCGCGAGGCCGCGGTGCGGCGCGGGCTGCACGTCAGCGAGTACGGCATCCTCGACGATGCGAGCGGCGAGACGCTGCACTGCGAGACCGAGGAGGGCGTCTACGAGCGGCTCGGCCTGGCGTGGATCGCGCCGGAGCTGCGCGAGGGCCGTGGCGAGCTCGCCGCCGCGGCGAACGGGGGTCTGCCGGCGCGGCTCATCGAGGTCTCCGACCTGCGCGGCGACCTGCACATGCACACGACCGCCAGCGACGGGCGCAACTCGATCGAGCAGATGGCGCGTGCGGCGCTCGAGCGCGGCTACGAGTACATCGCGATCACCGACCACTCGGCGACGCACGGGTTCGGCAACGACGTCTCGCCGGACGAGCTGCGCGCGCAGATCGAGGCGGTGGCAGAGGTCAACGCCCGCATCGAGGGCATCGAGATCCTCGCCGGCAGCGAGGTGAACATCCTGCCCGACGGCTCCCCCGACTACGACGACGAGCTGCTGGCCGCGCTCGACTGGGTGATCGGGTCGGTCCACACGAGCTTCGGCATCGGCGAGGCCGAGATGACCAAGCGCATGGTGGCCGCCTGCGAGCACCCGTACATCGACGCGATCGGCCATCCGACCGGCCGCAAGATCGAGTCGCGGGCGCCGTACGCGGTGAGCATCGACGCGCTCGTCGAGGCGGCGGCGCGCACGGGCACCATGATCGAGATCAACTCGGCCCCGGACCGCCGCGACCTCAACGACGTCCACGCCCGTGCGGCGCACGACGCCGGGGTGCGGATCCTCGTGAACTCGGACTCGCACGGGGTCAGCACGCTGTCGAACGTGCGCTGGGGCATCGCCACCGCGCGCCGGGCCTGGCTGGGGCGCGACGACGTGGCGAACGCGCTGCCGTGGGCCCGGTTCGCGCCGCTGCGCAAGCGCGCCCGCTGAGTCGGCTGCCCGCGCACCACTGCCCGCGCCCCGCGCCCCACTCCCCGCGCCGAGCGTCGAGTTTCTCAGCGTGAGGCGGAGGAACTCGACGGTGGATGGGAGGGTGGGGCGGTTTCCGTGATGGATCCCGGCCACGGTCGTAGTAGAGATGTGACCACGCTCGCCGTCCCACTTCCCACACCTCGTGCCGAGGCCCGCGTGACCTTCGAAGCCCTCTATCGAGAGCACCGCGACGCGGTCTACGGCTACGTCGCCGGCCTGCTCGGCGACCGGCAGTCCGCCGAGGACGTCACGGCGCTCGCCTTCGAGCGCGCGTACCGCAAGCGCGACAGCTTCCGGCCCGGCCGGGGCACGCCGCGCGTGTGGCTGTTCGGCATCGCCCGCAACGCGGCCCTCGACGAGCTGCGGCGGCGCAGGCGCCAGGCGCCGCTCGTCGCCGACCTGCCCGACGAGAGCCTGGCCCACCCCGCCGACGACGCGGACGCGGCCGAGCGCCGCACCGCGGTGTCCGCCGCGCTGCGCGCCCTGCCGCCGCGCGAGCGCGAGATCGTTGCGCTGAAGTTCGCCGGCGGCCTGACAAACGCCGAGCTGGCACGCGTCCTCGGCGTCAGCGAGTCCAACGCGGGCTCGCTCCTTCATCGCGCCATCACGAAGCTCCGGGAGGCCTGCCATGTCGCGTCGTGACCCCACCCTCGACCCGGTCGCGGCGCGCGAGCTCGAAGCCCTCGAGGCCGCGCTGCGCGGCGACGCCGTCGAGCCCGACCTGTCCGACCTCGCCGTGCTCGCCGAGGACCTGCAGGCCGTCACGCCCCGTCCGAGCGAGGACTTCACCGCCCGGCTCGACGAGCGCGCCGCCGCCGGGTTTCCCCAAGCGGGCAGCGCGGCCGGCGCCCAGCCGCGCCGGCTCCGGCGGTGGCCGGCCGTCCGCGTGCGGCTGTTCACGCCGCTGGCCGCGCGGTCGCTGGCCGCGGCGGTCGTCGTGGTCGTCGTCGCGGCGGCGCTGCTCAGCGGCGGCGGATCGGGCGGCGGCACGGCGTCGGACACGATCGCCGCCGGCGGCGACGCGAGCACCGCGACGTCCGCGGCCGGCGCGGAGTCCTCGCGCGACGGCGCCGCGTCGCCGTCGTCGTCGGCGCCGTCGACCTCCAGTGGCGAGCAGGCCGCGCCGCCGTCCAGCGCGCAGAGCGGATCCGGCGGCACGCTCGGCAGCGCGACGGCGCCCGGCTCCAGCTCCGGCGCCGGCACCGAGCCCGGCCGGCGCCGCGTCGAGCGCACCGCCGACCTCGAGGTCTCCGTCGCCCGGGACCGCTTCGACGAGGCCGCCGCACGCGTCCCGCAGATCGCCGCGGGCGCCGACGCGATCGTCGAGACGTCCTCGGTGTCGACCGCCGCCGGCGACGGCCGCGCGACGTTCTCGCTGCGCGTGCCGGTCGGCGGGCTCGAGCAGACGCTGGCCGACCTGTCCGAGCTCGGGCGCGTGGAGTCGCGCCACGAGACGGGCGTGGACGTCACCGGCGCCTTCGTGTCGGCGTCCGACCGCCTCGGCGACCTCGTCGCGGAGCGCTCGTCCGTCCGCCGCCGCCTGGCCGCCGAGACCGACACGGAGGCGGCCAACCGGCTGCGCGACCGTCTCGACGAGCTCCAGCGCGAGATCGCCTCGGCGCGGGCGACGATGGCGACGATGCGCGAGCGCACCAGCTACGCCCGCGTGTCGTTCGACCTGACGACGTCCCGCGATCGGCCGGGCGGCGGCGCGGGCGACGGCTCCGACCAGGGCTGGACCATCGGCGACGCGCTGTCGGACGCCGGCTCCATCCTGGCCGGCGTGGCGGGCGGCCTCATCGTGGGCCTGGCCGTCGGCGCGCCGCTCATCGTGCTGCTCGCCGCCCTGCTGGTCTGGCGCGGGGCGCTGCGCCGGCGCCGGCGCGAGCGCGCGCTCGGCCCGGCGTAGGGAGGCGTCAGCGGCCCGCGCTGCCCAGCAGCGCGGGCAGCAGCTCCCGCGCGACCGTGGCGTCCACGGCGGCCGGGCCGAAGCGCTCGAGCGCCGCCGCCGCGCGCGCCGCGTACCCGGGCGCGGGGTCGTCGAGCGCCGTCCGGATCGCCATCGCGAGGTCGTCGCCGACCAGCCGCGGGTCCAGCCCGCGCGCGATCGGCAGCGCCTCGTACGGCCCCGGCGCGGGGGTCGTGACGAGCACGCAGCCGTCGGCCAGCGCCTCGAGCTGCGCGATGCCGTAGTCCTCGCGCCGCGGCGCCGCCACGAACACCCGCGCTCGCCGCAGCAGCGTCCGATACTCGCCCGCCGGCAGGCGGCCCGCCCAGCGCACCCCATCGGACCGGGCGCCCGGCTCGACGCCCGCGACCCACAGCTCCTCGCCGGGCCGCCGGGCCCGCGCCCACGCCGCGAGCACGCGGTCGAGGCCCTTCTTGTGCGGGTTGGCCGCGTAGGTGAGCGCGGCGACGTCGCGCGCGGACGCGGATGCGGACGGACCCGACGGCGCGACGGCGATCGGGACGACGACCGCCGGCGGATGCGGGCGAGGGGTCTCGTCGAGGGTCTGCGCGCTCACCGCCACCAGCAGCGGCGCCTCGCGCAGCCGGCGCCGCTCGACCGGCCGCTGCCAGAGGCCGTGGCGCCCCGGCCGGTTGGCCGCCATCGGGGCGTCGAGCCGGATCGCGCCCGGCCGCGGCCACAGCAGCGCCGCGCCCATCGCGCCGTAGAGGATCGCGTCCGGGCGGTGCTCGGCGATGCCCCGCGCCGCCGCCGCGCGCGCCGCGCGCGCCCAGGCGAGGTCCGTCAGCGCGAACGTGCGCACCGGCCGCGGAGCGCGCGGCGCCACGACGGCCACCGACGCGCCCGCGCGCTCGAGCGCCCCCGCGAGCCCGGCGTCGGCGGCGCGCAGCCCGGCGGTCGAGGCGAGGGAGACGAGCAGGACGTCGGCCACGCGCTCACCGGCCTCCGGGCCCGACCGCCCCGCGCAGCGCGCCCGCCAGGTCCCCGCGGTCGCGCACCTCGACGCGCTCGAGGCCGAGCCATCCCGCCATCGTCCGCAGCTCCTCGGCCAGCTCGGCCGCGGTCTCGTCCGGCGCCTGCGCCTCCGCCCACGCGGCCTGGACGAGGAGCGCGCCCGCCGCACGATCGGCCTTGAGGTCGACCCGCGCGACGAGCCGGTCGCCGAGCAGGAACGGCAGCACGTAGTAGCCGTGGACGCGCCTGGGCGCGGGCACGTAGATCTCCAGCCGGAACCGGAAGCCGAACAGCCGCTCGACCCGCGAGCGCTCCCACACGAGCGGATCGAACGGCCCGAGCACGGCGCGGGCGTGCACCCGGCGCGGCACGCGCGCGCCCGGGTCCAGGTAGCCCGGCGTGCGCCAGCCCTCCACCTCGACCGGCAGCAGCTCGCCGGCCTCCACGAGCTCGGCGACGGCGGTCCGGGCGCCCGCCAGGGGCAGGCGGAAGTAGTCGCGCAGGTCGCGCTCGGCCGCGACGCCGAGCGCCCGCGCGGCGATCCGCACGAGCTCGCGGTGCGCGTCGGCCTCGGCGGGCGTCGGCGCCGCGATCACCTCTCGCGGAAGCACGCGGTCCGGCAGGTCGTACATCCGCTCGAAGCCGCGTCGCCGCGCCGACGTCACCTGCCCGCTCCAGAACAGCCACTCGATCGCCCGCTTGACGTCCGACCAGCCCCACCATGGGCCCGAGCGTCGCGGCGCCTCGTCGTCGGCGAGCTGGGCGGCCGAGACCGGCCCGCGCGCCCGCACGTCCTCGAGCACGCGTGCGACGAGCGCGGGCTGCTCGGTCGCGATGCGCCGCATGCCGCCCCAGGCGTCGTCGCCCGCCCGCGCCATGCGCCAGCGCAGCAGCGGCTGCAGCGCGACCGGCAGCAGCGATGCCTCGTGGCCCCAGTACTCGAACAGCCGCCGCGGCGCGCGCCACGCCGCCTGGTCGAGACGGTCGCGGTCGTACGGTCCCAGCCGGCTGAACAGCGGCAGGTAGTGCGCGCGGGCGAGCACGTTCACCGAGTCGATCTGCAGGACCCCGAGACGCTGCGCCATGGCGAGCATCGCCCGCGCGCCCGGCGGTCCGGACCCGTCGCCGCGCGGGCCGCCGAAGCCCTGGGCGGCCAGCGCCACGCGCCGGGCCTGCGCCGCCGACAGCGCCGCCCGCGCCATCAGACGACCGGCGCGATGTCGCGCCGGAAGCCCTGGGCGCGCACCAGCTTGATCGGCTGGAACGGCGACGTGCGCTCCACGAAGAACTCCACCCCGTCGCGCTCCTCGATCGCCGTCACCGCCTTCTCCTGATGGCGCCAGGCCAGCGCCCAGATGATCGCGAAGCCGCAGGCGATCCCGGCGACCTGGGGCGCCAGGAAGGCTAGGGCGCCGGCGGCGATCGTCGAGATCAGCAGCGGCCACAGGCGGTTGAGGAGGATCAGGCCGGGCCGCTGCTCGGGGAGAACCGTCGCCGCGCGCGCGTCGGCGAGGAGCTTGGCGATCGGCGGCGAGGTCTCGTGCTTGCGCCCGAGCCACAACCCGTAGAGCGTCGCGAGCAGCCACCACGCGGCGATCAGCGGCACGAGCAGGCTCTCGGAGCGGTTCGCGGCGCCGACGACCGTCACGGCGGCCAGTGCGGTGGCCGCGCCGGCGCTGATGAAGACCGTCGCCTTGAGGAAGTCCGTGAACTTCAGAGCAGCGCCTCGAGCACGCTGCGGACGCCCGCCGGTCCGTCGACGAGCAGGTCGGCCTCGCGCTCGAGCTCGGGCGGCGTCTCGTCGGATCGCACTCCGACGCAGAGCGCGGACTCGAGCCGGCCCTGGGCGACGAGCGCCCGCAGCCCGCGGAACGCATCGAGGTCGGTGGTGTCGTCGCCGACGTACATCGCCGTGTCGACGTCGACGCCGGCGAGCAGGCGCGCGATCCCGGCGCCCTTGTCGACGTGGACCGGCGGGCGCACCTCGAGCACCTTGCGCCCCCAGTGCGCCACGAGCCCCGCCGCCTCGGCGTGTGCGGCGACCTCCTGGACGGCGGCCTCGGCGACGGCTTCGTCCGGGGCGCCGCGCCAGTGGAACGCGGCGATCTCGCCCTTGTCCTCGCCGCGGACCCGCAGGCGCTGAAGCCGGGCGTCGTCGCGCCACACCTCGTCGCGGAAGGCCCGCACGCGCTCGCCCGCGGCCGCGAACTCCGGGTCGAGCTCGGGCTCCGTGCGCCCGGCGCGCAGGAGCTCGGCGCCGTGGTTGCCGACGTAGGAGATCGAGCCGATCGACACGATCCGGCGGGCGATCGCGGCGCGGCGCCCGCTCACGCACGCGGTCACCGGATACTTGCGCGAGACGGCGATCAGCACCGATCGCGTCGGCTCCGGCACGTGGGCGTCGTCCGCGTGGCGGACGATCGGCGCAAGCGTGCCGTCGACGTCGAGCAGCACGGCGGCGCGGGCGGGATCGGCGCGGATCGGCTCGAGGGCCGCTTCGAGCGACGTGGCGGTGGACACGAGACCAAGTATGCCGCGCGGCGGCGCCGTCGGCGGGGTCTGGGCGGCGTCTGCCGGATCGTGCGGTATACAGCGATACTCGTGGGAGTGTCGAGACGGGAGCCAGCAGTCGCGGCGATCGTGCGGGTCGTTCTGATCGTCGTGGCGGTCGCCATCACGCTGTACGCCATCTGGCTCGTGCGCAAGCCGCTGGAATGGATCTTCATCGCCGGGTTCCTGGCGATCGCCCTCACGGGGCCGGTGAACTTCCTCGGCCGCTTCATGCCCCGCAAGCTGGCGATCGCCGCCACGTATCTCGGGCTGATCCTGATCCCCGTGCTGCTGCTGGCGATCATCGTCCCGCCGATCGTCCGCGAGGCGACCGATCTCGCCCAGAAGGCCCCGCAGTACGCCCAGGACGTCCAGAACTACGTCAACAACAACAAGCGGCTGCGCAAGCTCGACGACGACTACGGGGTCGTCAAGAAGATCAAGCAGGAGGCCCAGAAGCTGCCGAACCGGATCGGCGACGCGGCGAGCGCGCTCGGCAACGTCGGCGTCGGCCTCGTCAACTCGATCTTCGCCCTGGTCACGATCCTGATCCTCAGCATCTTCCTCGTCTCCAGCGGGCCGATATGGACGCGAAAACTCGTCGCCATGCAGCCCGTGGAGCACCGCGGGCGCCTCGAGCGTGCGTTCGCCCGGGTGGGTCAGGCGGTGGCGTCCTACGTGGCGGGCGCGGTGGCCCAGGCGTTCATCGCGGGGGTCACGACGTTCATCGTGCTGACGATCATGGGCGTGCCGTTCGCCGCGCCCCTGGCCGTGATGGTCGGCGTCCTCGACCTCGTGCCGCTCGTCGGCGCCACGATCGGCGCGATCCTGGTGGCCTTCGTCACGGTGTTCCAGAACTTCCCCACCATCACGATCATCTGGGTGGTCTGGGCGATCGTCTACCAGCAGGTGGAGAACAGCGTCATCCAGCCGCAGATCCAGCGCCGCGCCGTCGACGTGCATCCGTTCGGGGTTCTGGTCGCGGTGCTGTTCGGCTCCACGCTGTTCGGCATCATCGGCGCGCTGCTCGCCATCCCCATCGCCGCGACGCTGCAGATCGGGCTGCGGGAGTACCTCGAGTACCGGCGCGAGATCCGCGCTCGCGTGGAGGAGGGGCCGGCGATCCTGCAACCGCCTCAGCCTCCTCCCGGACCGACGTCGCCATGAATCGCGCGAGATCGGGGTAGGCGCGGAGAGACCCCCGAATCTCTCTGTGTCCGTCCCGGCCAATCCCCCCGACTTCATGTCCTACGAGCAGCGCCTCCCCGCCGCGCCCGAGAACGTCGCCCGCCTGCGCCACGGCGTCGCGCGGTTCGCCCGCGACGCCGGCGCATCCGACCGCCTGGGCCGCAAGGTCGCGCTCGCGGTGAGCGAGGCGTGCACGAACGCCGTCGTGCACGCGTACCAGCGCGGGCCCGCGGGCAGCGTGGCCGTGCGGGCGACGCGCCGCGGGGGCTGGCTGTGCGTCGAGGTCGCCGACGAGGGCGCGGGCGTGCGCCCCCGGTCCGAGAGCCCGGGCGTGGGGCTCGGCACCCCGCTGATGGCGATTCTCGCCGACCGCCTGGAGATCGACGACAACCCCGCGGGGCACGGCACCCTGGTGCGCCTGACGTTCGGGCTGTGACATCGTCGAAGGGTGCGCCGAAGCACCGCCATCCGGGCCATCGTGTCCGCCGCCGGCCTGCTGCTCGCGGGCTGCGGCGGCGGTGACGCCGGGGCCGGAACGGTCCCTGGTCGCACCGAGCCCACCCCGGCGGCCTCCCAGCCGGCGGTGACGGCGGCGCAGCCGGGCGTCGCGACCCGCAAGCCCGACCAGATCGTCGACATCCGCCCGCCGCAGGAGGGCCGGCCCAGCCTGTTCCTCGTCGGCGACTCGCTGGGCGTCGGCATGGCGCGCGACCTGCAGGCCGACCTGCCGGGATGGACGGTGTCGGTCGACGTGCGCAACGGCCTGGTCGCCGGGATCGGCATGCCGCTGTGGCGCGCCCAGCAGACGCCCTACACGGTCAGCGCGTTCAGCCTGTTCACGAACGACGACCCCGCGAACCTGGCCGGCCTCGAGCAGGTCGTGCGCGAGAGCGTCGAGCGGGTCTTCTCGCAGTGCGCGATCTGGGCGACGATCCGCGCGCCGCCGCGCAACGGGGTGACCTTCGACGCCGCGAACGCGCTGCTGCACCGGCTGGCCGGCGAGTACCCCGGGCGCCTGTTCATCGTGCCCTGGGCGGAGACGGTCACCGCGCGCTCCGAGCTCGATCTCGGCGACTACGTCCACGCGACCGACGAGGGCTACGCGGTGCGGGCGCGGCTGTTCGCCGAGGCGGCGCGCAGGTGCGTGCGTCAGGCCGCGTAGGGCTCGAGCGCGGCCCGCAGCCACGGCGGCAGCGGCTGCTTCTCGTGGCTCTCGGGCGACACGCCGACGTAGTGCAGGTCGGCGTCGGTGAGCAGGTCGCCGCCGCGCAGGATCCGCCCCGTCAGCGTCAGCGACGTCGTGCCGAGCCGGGCGATCGCCAGCTCGACGTCGACGAGGTCGTCGGAGTGCGCGGGCGCCCGGTAGGTCACCCGGCTCTCGACGAGCAGGAGATCGGTCCCACGGCGGACCATCTCGTGCCAGGACCCGAGTGCGGCGCGGAACAGCTCGGTCAGCGCCACGTCGAAGAAGACGAGGTAGTTGCCGTTGAAGACGATGCCCTGCGGGTCGCACTCGCTGAAGCGCACCCGCAGCGCGTGGCGGAACGGCTCGCCCATCAGCCGGCCGCGGTCCCGGCCGCCGGAGCGATCCCGTGCTCGATCGCCGCCTTGATCGCCGCGTCGACCGCGTTGAGGCGGTACAGCGCGATCGCCTCGGCCGACCCGAAACGCCGGCCGGGGGCGCTGTCCGGGCCGTGGTGCGTGAGCACGCAGTGCGCGAGCGCGATCCGCCGCGAGTCGTCGAGGATCGCGTCGCCGCGCCCGGCGAGCAGGCGCAGTCCGAGCTCGACGTGGCCGAGCAGGCGGCCCTCGTCCGTGAGCCCGATCTCGGCGCCGTAGGTGAACTCGCGGGTGCGGCCGAGGTCGTGGACGAGCGCGGCCGTCAGCAGGAGGTTCTGGTCGAGGCGCGGGTGCAGCTGGCAGGTCTCGAGCGCCAGCGTCCCGACGGCGACCGTGTGCTCGAGCAGCCCCCCGAGGTAGGCGTGGTGGCCGTTGCGCGAGCACGGCGCGCGCCGCCACGCGGCCCGCAGCTCGGCATCGCCGAGCAGCGCGGCCAGCAGGGCGGAGAACCCCGGGTCGCGCACCTCGCCGGCCAGCGACTCGAGGAACCCGTCGAGCTCGTCGAGATCGCGGTAGGCGACGGGCAGGAAGCGCGACGGGTCGGCGCCCTCGGCCCGGGCGATCGCCCGGACCTCGATCTGCAGCTCGTCGCGGAAGCGCTCGACCCGGCCGCCGACGCGCACGAGGTCGCCGCGCTCGAACCGGCCGGCGAGCACGTCGGCGTCACGGAACGCCCGCCCCGCGATGGCGCCCGAGGCGTCGCGCAGCTCGAGCGCGAGGTACGGGGTCCCGGAGCGGGCGACGAGGCGGTCCTTGCGGGTGCACGCGTACACGCCGTCGACCTCCTGCCCCGGCCGCAGCGTGGCGATGGCGGGCGGTGTCCCGGCGGAAGCGCCCGCAGGCGTGATCGATGTGGCGGCCACCCGAGCATCATGTACCGTGAACCGGATGCAGCCGCTCATCTGGGACCGCCGTCCAGACGGCCTGCGGGCGCCGGCTCTGGTGTGCGCCTTCAAGGGGTGGAACGACGCCGGCGACGCTGCCTCGGCTGCTCTGACGTTCGTCGGCGCGTCGCTGGGCGCCACCCGGTTCGCCCAGATCGATCCCGAGGACTTCTACGACTTCCAGGCCACGCGGCCGCGCATCGAGCTCGTCGACGGGCGCCACCGCCAGCTGACCTGGCCGTCGGTCGAGATCTGGGAGGCCCGCGTCCCGCGCGCCCCGCGCGACCTCATCCTCCTCAGCGGCCCGGAGCCGTCGATGCGCTGGCGCACATTCTGCGAGATCATCGTCGAGCTGGCCGAGGCGCTCGGCACGCAGCTCGTCGTCACGCTGGGCGCCCTGCTTGCCGACGTGCCGCACTCGCGGCCCGTGGGCATCACCGGCTTCGCCACCGACGAGCGCCTCCAGGAGCGCAGCGACCTGCACCCCTCGTCCTATGAGGGGCCGACCGGGATCACCGGCGTGCTGCACGGCGCCTGCTCGGAGGCCGGGCTGCCGTCCGCGAGCCTGTGGGCGACGGTCCCGCACTACGTCGCCGCCGCGCCGAACCCGAAGGCCGCGCTCGCGCTGGTACGCAAGCTCGAGGGCGTCGTCGGGGTGACCGTGGACGGCTCCGAGCTCGAGTCCGCGGCGGCCGACTACGAGCGCCAGGTCTCGCTGGCCGTCCAGTCGGACCCCGATGTCCAGGCGTTCGTCGAGCGCCTCGAGAAGGCGGCCGAGGACGAGGAGGAGCCGGTCGACCCGTCCGAGCTGCCGTCCGGCGACGTCATCGCCCGCGAGTTCCAGCGCTTCCTGCGCCAGCGCGGGCCCGACGACGAGTAGACGCTCGGAGGCCCGCCTCCCGCCGGTACAGGCCGCAATCCCGCCTGGCCGCCCCCGGGCCGGCGTCGGCACCCCTGGATCGCGCCGTCACTTCTCCGCCGCCGGGCAGGCGATCCGGTAGTCGCACATCGAGCAGGCCGAGTACGACGGCTGCGGCTCGAAGCCCTGGCCGAGGATGCCCTCGGCGACCTCGAACACCGTCTCGGAGATCCAGTGCGGGTCGATCTCCTCCGTCGGCACCTGGACCTTCTCGTCGTCGAGGACGTAGAGGTAGGCCTGTTGGGCGGCCTCGAGGTCCCAGGCCTCGCGGGCGCCCACGGCGTAGAGCGAGAGCTGGACGTCCTCGCGCAGCGCGCTCGCGCTCTTCGGGCGGCCGGTCTTGTAGTCGATGAGCTCGTAGCCGCCCTCGGGCAGCTTGTCGACGCGGTCGACGCGGCCGCGCAGCACGTGGGGGCCGAGCTTGAACGAGAACGAGCGCTCGAACCACACCGGCTCGCCGCTCTCGTCGCGGCAGCGCTCGAGGTAGCGGCCGAGCGCCGACGCCGCCTTGCCGCGCAGCTGGCGCTCCTCCTCGGAGTCGCCGAACCCGCCGCGCCGCCAGCCGGCGTCGAGCAGGTTGTGCATCTCCATGAGCCCGCCGGCCGCGCCGCCGGCGTGCCAGCGCTCGAGCACCTGGTGGACGAGGATGCCGAAGCGCTGGTTGAGCGTCGGCTCCTGCGGGATCCGGAAGACCCGCGCGAACTTGTACTTCAGCGGACAGGTCCGGTAGGTGTCGATGTCCGAGGCGCTGAGCACCAGGCCGTCGCCGCGGGTCGGCAGGAACGCCTCGAGCGACGGCTCCGAGCGCCGGGCCACGGTCTGCGCCCGCTGGCGCTCGCCGCGCTCGGCGTCGAGCAGGAGGTCGTCGAGCGCGCTCGTCTGGAAGATGTCGCGCTGCTCGGTCGTCACGGCCGACAGCAGCCGCTGGTTGACGTCGCCGAGCGCGTCCCGCACCGACTGGGTGGGTGGGCTCTGCAGGCGCAGCAGCGCGCTGAGCTTGATGAGCTCCATGAGCCGTACGACCGCGTGGGAGACGTCGAGGTCGGTGTCGAAGCGCAGCTCCCCGAGCCGGCCGCCGACGATCTGCACCTGGTCGAGCAGCTCGTCGCGCATCATGCGGAACGTCGAGTGCAGCGTCTCGGCCGGGCCGAACAGCTCCTCCTCGCGGTCCTCCCAGCGCCCGCCGACCGCGGCGCGCGCCTCCTCGGCAAACGGCGACGGCGGCCCCGGATCGGCGTAGGCCAGGGTCAGCGACTCGCGGGCGCGGGTCATCGCGACGTGGAGCGTCCGGCGCATCTCGGCGACGTGGGTGCTGCGCGAATCGGGCGGCAGCGGCTCGCGCAGGAGCTCGTCGGGGATCGGCTCCATCGCCCGCCGCCGGGCGCCGGGCATGCGCGTCGCCTGCAGTCCGAGCACGAACGCGTGGTCGAACTCGAGGCCGCGGGCCTGGCGCATCGTGAGGATCTGCACCGCGCGCGGATGGGCGTCGGCGACGGCCTCCTGCTCGGGCAGGCCGGCCTCGGCGACCGCGGCGATGTAGCCGGCGAACTCGCGCGGCGTGGCCTGCGGCGCGCGGCGCGTGAACGACGCGGCGAGCTCGCCCATGCGGGCGAGGTTGACCAGGCGCTCGACGACGTCGGCCTGTGCGGCGAACAGCTGCTGGCGGCGCAGGCCCAGGCGCTCGACGAGCAGGTGGACGAACAGGTCCGGCCTCGCGCTGTCGAACGTGGCGACCGCCTCGCGGTGCAGGCGCAGGAAGCCGAGGATGCGCTCGCGGGCCTCGGGCGTCACCTGCGGCGATTCGGTGGCGGCGCGCAGGCCGCTGACCATGTCGAGCTTGCGCCGCCGGGCGATCTGCACGCACCGGGCGAGGTCGAGCTGGCGCAGCTCGACCGGCGGGCGGGCGAGGGCGCGCACGACGGCGCCCGCGTCGGTCGGGTCGGCGAGCAGGCGCAGCCACGCGAGCACGTCGCGGACCTCGGCGCGCTCGAAGAACGCCGCCGCGCCGACCACCCGGTAGGGGACCGCCCGCTCCTCGAGGGCGACGGCGACCGCCTGGCCCTCGGTCTCCACCGAGCGCACCAGCACGGCCACCCGCTCGGGCGCGACCGCCTCGCGGGCGATGAGCCGCTCGATCTCGGCCGCCGCGCTCTGGGCCTGCGCGCGCTCGTTCGCGCAGTGCCAGAAGCGGACGTCGCCGACGCCGGTGCGGCCCGGGGCGGGCAGCAGCTCCTTGCCGATGCGGTCCGGGTTGGGCAGGACCACCGCGCGGGCCGCCGTCAGGATCCGCTCCGGGCAGCGATGCGACTGCTCGAGGCGGATGAGCAGACCGTCGGGATGCTCGTTGGCGAAGTCGCGCAGGTTCTTCGTCGAGGCGCCGCGCGGGCGCTCGACGGCCTGGTCGTCGTCGCCGGCGACGGTCAGGTGCCCGTGGCCGCCGATGAGGCGAACGAGCTCCATCGCCGCCCAGCCGAGCTCGTGGACGTCGTCGACGAGCAGCGCCCGGAAGCGCCCGACGATCCGCTCGCGGGCCTGCGGGCGGTGGGCGAGCAGCGCGATCGCGCCGAGCAGCAGGTCCCCGAGGTCGGGCGTGCCGCGCTCGGCGAGCATCCGGTCGTGCGCGGCGTAGACCTCGGCGAACTCGCGCTCGCGGGCGGCGCGGGCCTGGGCGTCGGCGTCGTCGGCGCCGAGCCGCTGCGCCCAGGCGGCGAAGTCCGCCGCGCTCGCGCCCTGCGCCTTCAGGGCGTCGATGCGCTCGACGAACCCGCCGACGAGCGCGGCGGGACGCCCGCGGAAGTCGTGGCGGCGGACGGTGAGCTCGTCCACGCGCTCGAGCAGCATCGCCACCCGGTCGGCGGCGGTCGCCGGCACCGTCCACGGGTCCAGCCCGCTCTCGAGCGGCTCGTCGCGCAGCAGCTTGGCCGCCAGCTCGTGCGGGGCGAACACGCACAGCTCCTCGTAGCCGCCCTCGAGCCGGTCCTCGAGCGCGAGGCGCAGCGTGTCGGCGCCTGCCGGGGTGGGGGCGAGGACGAGGATCCGCGCGGGGGCCAGGCCGTGCGCGGCGAGATGGGCGAAGCGCTCGACGAGCACGTGCGTCTTGCCGGTCCCGGCGCCCCCGAGCAGGAGCAGCGGAGCCGCCGGATGGGTCACCGCTCGCGCCTGCTGCGGGGTGAGTGGAGGGGCTGCGGCGGGCACGCTGCAAGGATATGGCGGGGATGACCCAGCGAGAGCGCATCTTGGCGGCGGACTGGTACGGGGCGTGCGAACGCGCGGCCGCGCAGGTGACCGACCTCCTCGGCCGCCCCCGGACGGCGGCCGAGCGCGTGGCCGAGACCGGCACCACCGGCGAGGGCGGCGACCGCACCCTCGTCCTCGATGCGGCGGCCGAGGAGATCGTCTTCGCCCAGCTCGATGCGCTGCACCGGGAGGGCCACGACTTCGTCGCGATCTCCGAGGAGCGCGGCGAGGTGGTCTTCGGCGAGCACTCGGAGATCCGCGTGGTCATCGACCCGATCGACGGCTCGCTGAACGCCAAGCGGGGGCTGCCGCACCACGCGCTGTCGATCGCGGTCGCGGACGGGCCGACGATGGCCGACGTCGTCTTCGGCTACGTGCACGACTTCGGGCCGAGCGAGTCGTGGTCGGCCTGGCGGGGCAGGGGCGTGCTGCTCGACGGCGAGCCGATGCTCGAGCGCCCGGCCGAGCGGCGCAGCTCCGACGGGCGCCTCGAGGTCGTGGCGATCGAGTCGGCCGACCCGCGCTGGCTGTCGCTGTCGGGCGACCTCGGCGAGGTCGCGCGCCGCCTGCGCGCCGTGGGCGCCATCGCGGTGTCGCTGTGCCAGCTCGCCGCGGGCCGCGTCGACGGCATGGTCTCCCTGTGGAACTGCCGAGCGGTGGACGCCGCGGCGGCGCAGCTCATCGTGCGCGAGGCGGGCGGCCTCGTCGCGTTCCCGGTCTTCGACGACCCGCTCGCCGCGCCGCTCGACCTCGAGCCGCATTCGCCGGTCGTCGCGGCGCTGACCGAGGAGGCGCTCGCCCAGCTCTCGACGGTGCCGGCTCCTCTGGCGGGTCGCCGATGATCGACTGGTCGCTCGCCCGCCGCGTCTCGCGGCTCGTCGCCGGTCCGATCGCCCCGAGCGTCCGGCTCCCGGGCGACCTCGCCGCGATGGCGGCCGATGCCGAGCAGCGCGTCGTCGCCTACACGGGCCTGCAGCCGCGCGGGCCGCTGCCGCCGCCCGAAGCGATCGACCGGCCGCAGTGGGCCGACGCGAACCTCGACGGGATGCGCGAGATCCTCAACCCGGTCGCCGACAAGCTCGGGCCCCGGAGCGGCCCTCTGGCCGGGCCGCTGCGGAGCGCGGCGGGCGCGATCCTCGCCGCCGAGATCGGGGGCCTGACGGGCCTGCTGTCCCAGCGGGTGCTCGGCCAGTACGAGCTCGTCCTGCTCGATGCCGAGCGCCCGACCCGCCTGCTCTTCGTCGCGCCGAACCTGCTGGAGGCGGCCGACAAGCTCGACGTCGACTCCCATCAGCTCGTGCACTGGGTCGCCGTCCACGAGGTCACCCATGCGGTGCAGTTCTCGAGCGTGCCGTGGCTGCAGGACCACCTCGGCGGGCTGCTGCGCGAGCTGCTGGCCGGCGTGGACGTCGACGTGGACTGGAAGGCGCTGGCGAAGATGCCCACGCGCGACGACGTCCAGGAGCTCGTCCGGTCGATGCGCGAGGACGGCCTCGTCATGGTGTTCGCGGGGCCGGAGCGACGGGATCTGCTCGACCGGCTGCAGGCGACGATGGCGGTCATCGAGGGCCACGCGGAGCACGTGATGGACGCGGTCGGTCGCGACGTCCTGCCGGACCTCGACCTCCTGCGCGACGCGCTGGAGCGCCGGCGGGCGAACAAGACGGGGCCGTGGAAGCTGCTGGAGAAGCTGCTGGGCCTGGAGATGAAGCTCAAGCAGTACGAGGTGGGCAAGCGCTTCTGCGACCGCGTGGTCGAGCGCGAGGGCGTCGGCGCCCTGCACCGCGTCTTCGCCTCGCCGGCGGCGCTGCCGACCTGGGCCGAGCTGCAGGACCCGGATTCGTGGCTGGAGCGCCAGCGCGCGCTCCCGCCCGCGGCGTAGGCCGCGCGACCCGTCCTCACGCCCGCGGCGTAGGCCGCGCGACCCGTCCTCACGCCCGCGGCGTAGGCCGCGCGACCCGTCCTCACGCCCGCGGCGTAGGCCGCGCCACCCCGTCCTCGCGAACACGTGTTTGTAACCGCTCCACGCGAGGGGTTTACAAACACGTGTTCGCTTGGTATGGTCCAAGGCGAACAAGCTTACTTCTAAGTAGACGCCCGAGACCCGGAGGGGAATCCATGGCTGACGACGCCACCCAGACCGTTCAGAGCAACGCCGCCGCGACGCAGCGCAAGGCCGCGGCCACCAAGCGTTCGACGACCGCCAAGAAGGCTGCGGCCACCCGCCAGAACAAGCGCACGACCACGCAGGCCAGGCGCACGACCACGCAGGCCAAGCGCACGACCCGCGGCGCGGCCCGCACCGCGCAGTCCCGCGCCGCCGCGACGGAGCGCGCCGCCGAGCGCGAGGCCCGCACGACGATCGACCGCGTCGGCGACGTCGCCGAGAAGGCCGTCCTGACCTCCGTCGGCGCCGCACTGTCGGCGCGCGACAACGTCGTCGGGACCGTCGACGAGCTGCGCGCCACCTACGGCACGCGCGAGAAGACCGAGCGCCAGCTGCGCAAGGCCCAGCGCTCGCTCGAGACCGACCTGCGCCGCTTCGAGCGCCGCGGCGCCACCGCGCGCAACCAGCTCGAGCGCGAGGTCAAGCGCGCCCGCACGCGCGTCGAGCGCCAGATCCGCGAGCAGCGCAAGTCTCTGCGCGGCGCCGTGAGCACCACGCCGCCCGCGCCGGACGCGCTCGTGCGCAACGCGAAGGCCCAGGCCGACCTCGTCTCGGCGCGCGTCGGCAACGCCGTCGAGACGGCCCAGCTGGCCGGCGCCACCGCGGTCGCGAAGGTCAGCGAGCGCGTCGCGTCGCTCGCGTAGCACCCGCTTCACCGAGAGATCGCAGGACCTCCTCCCTCGACCGGTCCCGCCCACCCGCCATGCCGGCACCCCGGTCTGGCGCGGTGGACGGGCCGGTTCTCCGCCGTACCGGGGGCCGCGCGTGGACTTTGGGACAATGCGGGGCATGACGCACGATGAGATCCGCAAGGCACTCGAGTCGGTCATCGATCCTGAGCTTCACCGCAACATCGTCGAGCTCGACATGGTGCGGTCGATCGAGATCCATGAGGGCGGCGTGGTCGACGTCGTCGTCTCGCTGACCACCCCGGGCTGCCCGATCCGCAACCACTTCCAGACCGGGGTCGCGAACGCCGCGAAGACCGTTGAGGGCGTGACCGCCGTCAACGTCTCCTTCGACGTCCTCACCGACCAGCAGAAGTCCGCGCTGCAGCAGAAGCTCGGCCGCGGCGGCGGCCTGCCCAGCGGCGCCCTCGCCGAGGTGCAGAACGTCATCTGCGTCGGATCCGGCAAGGGCGGCGTCGGCAAGTCGACGCTGACCGTCAACCTCGCCGCCGCGCTGGCCTCCGAGGGCAAGCGCGTCGGCGTCCTGGACGCCGACGTCTGGGGCTACTCGATCCCGCGGATGTTCGGCCTCGGGGCGCAGCGCCCGGACGTCTCGGCGGAGCGCAAGATCCTCCCGCTCGAGGTCGAGGGCGGCATCAAGGTCATGTCGATCGGCTTCTTCCTCGGTGAGGAGGACAGCGCGGTCGTCTGGCGCGGCCCGATGCTCCACAAGGCGCTCACCCAGTTCCTCGAGGACGTCGCGTGGGGCGCGCTGGACTTCCTGCTCATCGACCTGCCGCCGGGCACCGGCGACGTCTCGATGACGCTCGCGCAGCTCCTGCCGCAGGCGAAGTTCGTCATCGTCACGACGCCGCAGCCGACCGCCCAGAAGGTCGCGCGCCGCTCGGCCGAGATGGCGAACAAGGTCAACCTCGAGATCTGCGGGGTCGTCGAGAACATGACCGGCTTCGCCACCCCCTCGGGCGAGCGCTTCGCGATCTTCGGCGAGGGTGGCGGCCAGGCGCTGGCCGACGAGCTCGACGTCCCGCTGCTCGGCCAGGTGCCGCTGACGATGCCGCTGCGCGAGGGCGCCGACAGCGGCCAGCCGCTCGTCTTCACGAACCCGGACGACCCCGCGTCGCAGGGCGTGCGCCAGGCGGCGCGCGGCCTCGTGGCGCTGGCGCCGATCGCGCTGCCGACGCTGAACGTCGCGCCGCCCGCGGCGCCCGCGCAGCCGGTCGGCATGTCGCTGCCGATGGCCTGAGCCGGGCGTCACATCTGGCCCACATAGAACGCTTAGCCACCCTTCAGCGGAGGTTCTGCGTCCGCTGAGGGTTCGTGCCGATCATGGTGGTCATGACGGAGATCACCCTGGATCAGGCACGAGCGATCGCCCGGTTGCGGCGCCGCCATCCGGGGTGCGCCGTCGTGGTCCACGACCGGCCGCACGACATCATCCTCGAGGTGCGGCGCGGCCGCCGGACCGTGGCGCTCGAGCGCCTCGGCGAGGACGGCTCGGTCAGCGGGCCCCAGCCGCTCGGGCTGGCGCTCGCGGCGTAGGAGTCCGCGGGCGGTCCGCGCTCCTACTTGCTGGCGAAGTACTCCAGGTTGATCTGGACGAACCGGCCCCACTCGTCCGGAAGCTGATCCTCCGCGAAGCAGGCGTCGACCGGGCAGGCCTCGACGCAGGCGTCGCAGTCGATGCACTCCTCGGGATCGATGTAGAGCTGCTCGACCTTGTCGTAGTCGGGCTCGTCCGGCGTGGGGTGGATGCAGTCGACCGGACAGACCTCAACGCAGGAGTTGTCCTTGGTGCCGATGCAGGGCTCCGCGATGACGTAGGCCATGGGTTTGCGTCGTCCTCTTTCTCGTGAATCGGTCCGGCGTGGACGGCGTACTCTAACCGGCATGGCGATCACGTCGAAGCTCCTCGGCGACCGGGGCCGCAAGCAGGCCGCCAAGCTCGGGCTGCAGCCTGGTCGCATACCCCCGGGCCAGTACCTCACCGAGCGCTTTCCGGTCCTCACGTACGGCCGCAACCCGGCCTACGACCTCGACAGCTGGTCGCTGTCGATCCACGGGGAGGTGGAGGAGCCCTACACCCTGCGCTGGGACGAGCTGATGGCGCTCGAGCAGACCACCATCACGACCGACATCCACTGCGTGACGCGGTGGTCGAAGCTCGACACGACGTGGACCGGCGTGCGCGTGCGCGACGTCCTCGAGCGCGCGCGGGTGACGCCGTCGGGCGCGTTCGTCATGGCTCATTGCGACGGCGGCTACACAACGAACGTGCCGCTCGAGGCCCTGCTCGACGACGACGTCCTGCTCGCCCACCAGTACGGCGGCAAGCCGCTCGAGCACGACCACGGCGCCCCGCTGCGCCTGCTCGTGCCCAAGCGCTACTTCTGGAAGTCGGCGAAGTTCCTGCGCGAGCTCGAGGTGATGAGCGAGGATCGCGAGGGCTTCTGGGAGCTCAACGGCTACCACAACGGCGCGGACCCCTGGACCGAGCAGCGCCACTGGTTCTAGTCACCGGGGCGACCGGCCAGGTCGGGTCCGCCCTGGTCCGGCGTCTGACCGAGCGCCGCGTGCCGGTCCGGTGCCTCGTGCGCGAGCCGCGCCGGCTCGGCGACGAGCGCGTGCGCGTGCAGATCGCCCTGGGCGACCTCACCGACCCACCGTCGTTCCGCAACGCCCTGCGGGGGGTCGGCACGGTCGTCCATCTCGCCGCCTCGGGCCGCGACCAGCTTGCGGGCTCGATCGAGGAGCTCAACGCGATCGCCACCTGGCGCATGGTCGAGGCGGCGGAGCGGGCCGGGGTCGAGCGCTTCGTCTTCTTCTCGGCGCTCGGCGCGAGCACGCACCATCGCACGCGGCTGCACCGATCCAAGGCGCTCGCCGAGCGCGTGGTGCGCGAGTCGTCGCTGGCCACCACCGTCTTCGCGCCGTCGCTCATCTACGCGCGCGGTGGGCGCTGGCTCGGCGTGCACGCCCGGATGGCGCTCCTGCCGGTCGCCCCGATGTCCGGCCTGGGGCGGGCGCGCTTCCAGCCGCTGTGGGCGGCGGACGCCGCCGACTGCGTCCTGGCCGTGCTGGACGCCGACCGGCCTCCGCAGCGGGTCGAGCTGGCGGGCCCGGAGACCCTCACGCACACCGAGATGGTGCGCATCGCGGCCCGCGGGCGGCCGGTCCTCCCGGTGCCCGTCCCGGTCGCCCGCGCCGGGTTGCGGCTGACCGAGACGGTCCTGCGCTCGACGGCGCCGTTCACCTGGGACGAGGCCGAGCTGCTCGAGGTGCCCATGGTCGCCGAGGCGGGCAGCGCGGATGCCGAGCGCCTGGGCGTGATGCCGAGGCGCATGGCCGAGGCCCTCGCGCGGTGATCCGTTCCCGCCAGTTCGGCCCCGCGGGTGCGTTCCGGCTGGGCAACAAGGAGGGATCGCCATGGGTCTTCGCCGTCTCGCCGCTCTCGCGGCGCTCACCGTCGTCGTCGCCGCGCTCGGAGCCGCCGCGGCCGCGGCACAGCTTCCGGATCCGCCGGCGCTGCTCGGCGCTCCGGCGCTGCCCGGGGTCCCCGCGCTGCCGCCGGCGCCCGGCACGCCCACGGTGCCGCGCGGGCCGAGCGCGTTCAGCGGCCAGGCGGCGTGCGCTCCCCAGGACGGCATCGTGCTGTGCTCGGGCAGGGTCGCCTCGTTCGACGGCGTCCCGCTCGACGTGAACCTCGGCCTCCCGCGGGGCGGCGCCCGCCGCCTGCCGCTCGTCGTGCTCACGCACGGCTGGGGCGGCGGCAAGTACGGCCCCACGGACGCGACCCGGGCCGGGACGATGCAGGACTACGTCACGCGCGGCTACGCGGTGCTGTCGGCGACCGCCCGTGGCTTCCACGGCTCCTGCGGCACCCCCGACGCGCGCCTCGCCGGAGGGCCGGCGTGCGCACCCGGCTTCATCCGCCTCGACGACTGGCGCTTCGAGGCGCGCGACGTCCAGTTCCTCGCGGGCCTGCTCGCCGACGAGGGGACCGTCGCCGGGACCCGGATCGGCGTCACCGGCGAGTCCTACGGCGGCGGCGTGGCCCTCGAGCTCGCGGCGCTGAAGGACCGCATCTCCGACGGCACGAGCACGGGCCTGACCGCCTGGCGCTCCCCCGGCGGCCGGCCGATGCGCATCGCCGCCGCGGCGCCGGTCATCCCGTGGTCGGACCTGACGTACGCGCTCATGCCCAACGGTCGCCACCTGGACTTCCAGCGGGCGTCGCGCGCCGAGGCGCTCTCGCCGATCGGCGTCGCCAAGCTGAGCTACGTCAGCGGCCTCTACGCGCTCGGCCAGACGACCGGCTACTACCAGCCGTCGCCCGCCGCCACCGCCGACGACGCAACCAAGGAAGCGGATCTCGACAGCTGGTACGCGCGGATCGTCGCCGGCGACCCGTACGACGGCGACCCGACCGTCGAGCGCATCGCGGACCTCATCAGCCGCTTTCACTCGCCCTACGCCGTCGCGCAGTCCGGCACCGGGCCGGCGCCGGTCCTCATCGCCAACGGGTGGACCGACGACCTGTTCCCCGTCGACGAGGCGCTGCGCTTCTACAACCGGACGCGGGCGGCCTTCCCGAAGACCCCGATGGCGCTGCACTTCGCCGACTTCGGCCATGCCCGCGGTCAGAACAAGGCGGCCGACAGCGCCCTGCTGCGTCGCCGGATCGGCGCGTGGATGGACCGCTACGTCAAGGGCGACCGCGACGCCGCCGCGCCTGCGGGCGTGACCGCCCTGACGCAGACGTGCCCGGCCACGGCACCCTCCGGCGGGCCGTTCACCGCGCCCACGTGGGCGGCGCTGCATCCCGGCACGGTGCGCTTCGCCTCGGCCGCCCCGGTGACCGTCGTCGGGGGCGCGGGGGATCCGGAGTCCTCGCAGAAGTTCGACCCGATCGCCGGCGGCGGCGCCTGCGCCCAGGCCGACACGACGGACGGCCCGGGCACCGCGTCCTACCGTCTCCCCGCCGCCACCGGGCGCGGCTACACGCTGCTCGGCTCGCCGACGATCACCGCCCACCTCGCGGTGCAGGGGGTCGGCTCACAGCTCGCGATGCGGCTCGTGGACGTCGCGCCGGACGGCCGGACCGAGACCCTGATCGCCCGCGGCGTCCTGCGGCCGGCGGAGGGGCGGCAGACGTTCCAGCTGCACCCCGGCGCGTGGCGCTTCGCCGCCGGCCACGTTCCGAAGCTCGAGCTCCTGGGCCAGGACGCCCCGTACGCGCGCCCGTCGAACGGCGCGTTCACGGTGACGGTCTCTGGTCTGAAGCTCGAGCTCCCGGTCCGTGAGGTCAGCCCGACGGGGTGAACTGCAGCTTCGAGGAGTCGAACGTCGAGACCTCGCTGGCGATCTTGCGCCCGCGGAAGACGTAGCCGTCCGTGCTGAAGTACGGCGCGGACAGGAACGGCGCGGTCACCCGGAACTTCACGAACGTCGTGCGGCCCTGGGTGAAGCGGTCCACCGGGGCGGCGTCGAGGCCGCACAGACCGCCCTCGGACACCGGCTTGACGAACCCGTCGTAGAGCTCCTGCAGGGCGGCCCGGCCCTGGACGACGGTGCCGTCCGGGAAGAACAGCTTCGCGTCCGCGGTGTATCCCGCGACGAGCGCATCGGCGTCGCACGCCCGCAGCGCTGCGATGTGCGCGTCCACGAGCGCCGGCAGCGACCTGCCGCCCTTGGCCGCCGACGCCCCCGGGACGGCGACGAGCACGGCGGCCGCGACGGCGGCCATGATGAGACGACCCTTCATCGGTCCCCTTTCTCTCCGTGCACCCCTGCGCCGGAGAATCTGGAAGCCGCGATGCTCGCGCACCCGGTCCGGCGCGCAACGGTCTCGGCGCGCGCCGGTTGGAGGATTCACCGAGCAGTCACGATGCGGCCCACCGATCCGGCCGGCGGTCGGCCCAGGGCCGTGCCCGCTCGATCTGCGCGCCGAGGCACAGCAGCAGGTCCTCGCCCGCCGGGCGCCCGATGAGCTGGACCCCGGCGGGCAGCCCGTCCGCGCCGATCTCCACGGGCAGCGAGATGGCCGGCTGGCCCGTCCCGTTCAGCGCGGCGGTGAACGGCGTGAAGCGCCCGCCGCCGGCGAAGGCCTCCATCGAGCGCTCCTCGTGGTCGTGCTCGAGCTGGCCGATCGCCAGCGGCCGCTGCGCCAGGGCGGGCGTGAGCACCACGTCGTAGGGGTCGAGCTCGGCGACGATCGCGCGCATGAGCGCCTGCAGTTGGGCGTGCGCGCCGGTGACCTCGAGGCCCGAGACGGTGCGCGTGCGCTGGAAGATCTCCCAGCTGAGCGCCTGCATGTCCTCGCGCCGCGGCTCGCGTCCCGCGATGAGCGCCGAGTAGCCGATCGACAGCGCGACCGCGCCCATGAACTCGATCGAGAACAGCGGCAGCAGTGCCGGGTTCGTCCAGCTCGGCTCGATCTCGACGACCTCGTGGCCGAGCTCGTCGAGCAGTGCCGCCGTGTTCGCCACGGCGTCCAGGCAGATCGGATCGACCGCCGCGTCCGGCAGCGGGGGGTTGACCGCGACGCCGATCCGCAGCCGTCCCGGCTCGCGCAGCACCGCGTTCGCGAACGGCTCGGCCGGCGGCGGCGCCCACGTCGCGTCGCCGACCTCGTAGCCGGCCATGACGTCAAGCAGCCGGGCGGTCTCCGCGACCGTGCGCGTGAGCACGCCGTCCTGAACGAGCGGGTGGTCGCCGAGGTCGGGCGCCAGCGAGATGCGACCGCGCTGCGGCTTGAGCCCCACGAGCCCGCAGCACGCGGCCGGGATCCGGGTCGAGCCGCCGCCGTCGTTGGCGTGGGCGACGGGCACCAGGCCCGCGGCGACCGCCGCCGCCGAGCCGCCCGACGAGCCGCCCGGCGTCCGCCCGGTGTCCCACGGGTTGCGGCTGGGCGGGAAGCGGCGCGGCTCGGTGACCGGCTGGATGCCGTACTCGGGGAGGTTGGTGGTCCCGACCACCACGAAGCCCGCCGCGCGCAGCCGCCGCACCACGTTGTGGTCGGCGGCCGGCGTGAAGTCGCCCATCAGGTCGCAGGCCATCGTCAGCCGCCAGCCGGCGACCGCGCGGTTGTTCTTGATGGCGATCGGCACGCCGGCGAACGGCCTCGCGTCGTCGCGCCCGACGTCGCCGGCCTCGGCGAGCGCCCGCTCGCCGTCGACGTCGATGAACGCCCCGAGCTGCGGGTCGAGCGCCTCGATGCGGCGCACGGACAGCTCGACGAGCTCGCGGGCCGCGAGGTCTCCGGAGCGGACCAGCGCGGCGAGCTCGTCGACGGGACGGAACAGCAGATCCGCGTCGGCCATCCCGGCAGCCTACGCTTGATTTGCTACGAAAGAATCCCGAGGAGCCTGATCCATGTCCACCGACACCGAAGTCCAGTCCGGCCTGGAGGGCGTCGTCGCGTTCGCGACCGAGATCGCCGAACCCGACAAGGCGGGCGGCGCGCTGCGCTACCGCGGCGTCGACATCGAGGATCTCGTCGGCCAGGTGCCGTACGAGAAGGTCTGGGGACTGCTGGTCGACGGCCGCTTCGAGCCCGGCCTGCCGCCCGCGGAGCCCTGGCCGCTGACCGTCCGGTCCGGCAACGCGCGCGTCGACGTCCAGGCCGCGCTGGCGATGCTCGCGCCGGAGTGGGGATTCGGTGAGCTCATCGACATCTCCGACGAGCGGGCCCGCGAGGACCTGGCGCGAGCGTCCGTCATGGCGCTGTCGTTCGTCGCCCAGTCCGCCCGCGGCGCCGGACAGCCGCCCGTTCCCCAGGAGGAGGTCGACAAGGCGCGGTCGATCCCGGAGCGCTTCCTCATCCGCTGGCGCGGCGAAGCGAACCCGGACCATGTCAAGGCGGTCGACGCCTACTGGATCTCCGCCGCCGAGCACGGCATGAACGCCTCGACGTTCACCGCCCGCGTCGTCGCCTCGACCGGCGCCGACGTCGCCGCCGCGCTGAGTGCCGGCGTGGGCGCCCTCTCCGGTCCGCTGCACGGCGGTGCGCCCTCGCGCGTGCTGAAGATGCTCGACGAGGTCGAGGCGCTCGGCGACGCCGACGCGTGGGTCAGGGACGCGCTGGACCGCGGCGAGCGGCTCATGGGCTTCGGGCATCGCGTGTACCGCGCGGAGGACCCGCGCGCCCGCGTGCTGCGGCGCACCGCGCGCGAGCTCGGCTCGACGCGGTTCGAGGCCGCCGAGGCGCTCGAGCAGGCCGCGCTCGCCGAGCTCAAGGCCCGCCGCCCCGACCGCGTGCTGGCCACGAACGTCGAGTTCTGGTCGGCGGTGATCCTCGACATGGCGGAGATCCCGGCCGATCTGTTCACGCCGATGTTCACGTGCGCGCGGGTCGCCGGCTGGTCGGCCCACATCCTGGAGCAGAAGCGCGAGGGGCGGCTGATCCGGCCGACCGCCAAGTACGTCGGCGCCGGCCCGCGGTCGGTCGCGGACGTCGGGTAGATCCCACGGGGGCCCACCGGCTGCCGGCAGTGGCTGCAACCCTACCTTCGAGCGCGTGGGCCGGCGCCGGCACCCCTAGCGGCAACGTCAGCGGGCGGTCCAGCCGAGATCGATCGGAATCGGGGCGCCGCTGAACGCGCGTCCCGTCGGCCCGAGGAGGAAGGCGACGAGGTCGGCGACCTCCTCGGGCTCGAGCAGGCGCTTGATCGCGTGCGGCGCGAGGATGACGTCGCGCAGGACGGCGTCCTCGGGCAGCCCGTGCGCCTGCGCCTGCGCGGCGAGTTGCCGCTCGACGAGCGGCGTGCGCACGAAGCCGGGGCAGATCGCCGTGGCCACGATCCCGGCCTCCGCGCCCTCGAGCGCGAGCGTGCGCACGAGGCCCACGACGCCGTGCTTGGCCGACACGTAGGCGCTCTTGAACGGCGACGCGACGAGGCCGTGGGCGGAGGCCATCGCCAGGAACCGCCCGCCCTCGGGCGCCTGCACCAGCGCGTCCCACGCGTAGCGGGCCAGCAGGAACGGGCTCGTGAGCATCAGCGCGATGAGCTCGTCCCAGCGGTCCTCCGGGAACTCGGCGACCGGCGCGACGTGCTGCATCCCGGCGTTGGCGACGATGGCGTCGAGGCGTCCGTGGCGCTCGAGCGCGGCGTCCACCGCCGCGCGGTTGCCCTCGCGGGTGGTCAGGTCGCACGCGACGCCGCCGTCCTGCGGGCGCAGGTCGCAGGCGACGACGTCGAAGCCCTCCGCGACCAGCCGCGCGACGACGGCGCGCCCGATGCCGCCCGCGGACCCGGTGACGAGGGCGCAGCGGCGGTCGCTCATCCCCGCAGGATCGCCACGGCCTCGTCGGTGCCGACGACGTCGCCGTACTTCGCGTCGATGTCGGTCAGGGAGGCGTCGTGCGCGCCGGGAGCGCGGTCGGCCACCGCCTCGCGCGGGACGATGACCCGGTAGCCGTGCTGGAGCGCGTCGACGGCCGTGGCGCGCACGCAGCCCGACGTCGACGCGCCCGTGACGATCACGGTGTCGCAGCCGTGCGACGTGAGCATGGCGGCCAGCGGCGTGCCGTGAAACGCGGACGCGAAGAGCTTGTAGAGCAGCGGCTCGCCCTCGCGCGGCGCGATCCGCTCGTCGATCTGCGGCCAGCGGGTGCCGGGCGCGAGCACGAGCAGGCCGGGCGACTTGGCGATGAACGCCTTGGCGACCTGCTTGGCGCCCTCGTCGTACTCGAGCGTCGTGAACGCGACGGGCGCGCCGGCCTCGCGCGCGGCGTCCAGGAGCCGGGCGATTGACGCGACGGCGTCGTCGGTGTCGCAGTGCAGCGGCGACTCCGGATCGGTGAACCCGTAGTTCATGTCGATGACCACGAGGCACGGCCGCTCGCCGGCGCCCTGCCGGCCGCCGAAGCCGCGCTCGCTGTAGACGTCCTCGGTGCTCATGCCGTCGTCATGCCTCCGTCGATCGAGAGAACCGCGCCGGTCAGGAACGGCGGCGCATCGGCCAGCAGCCACACCACGAACGCGGCGATCTCCTCCGGCTGACCGTACCGGCCCACGGGAATCCGGTCGACGAAGCCGGACGGGTCGCCGCCTTGCGCGCGAACCGTCGCCTCGATGTCCTGCATCATCCGGGTGTCGGTCGGTCCGGGCGCGACGCAGTTGACGCGGATGCCCGGCGCCTCCTCGAGCGCCGCGCCGCGGCTGAGGCCGACGACGGCGTGCTTGCTGGCCGAGTAGGCGCAGAGGTTCGTGACGCCGCGCACGCCCGCCTGTGACGAGACGTTGGCGATCGCGCCGCCGCCGCGCCGGCGCATCGCCGGGATCACCTCGCGCAGCCCGAGGAAGACGCCGCGGACGTTGACGGCCATCGTGCGGTCGAACTCGTCGAGCGGATAGTCGGCGATCGGCGCCAGGGCGCCTTCGTAGGCGGCGTTGTTGAAGAACGCGTCCGGGTCGCCGTAACGCTCCACGCAGGCGGCGACGTACCCCGCCACCGCCTCGGGATCGCTCACGTCGGCCGAGTACGCCGACGCGGTGCCGCCCGCGGCCTCGATGCGCTCCGCGGTCGCGTGCGCGCGGTCGAGGTCCAGGTCGACGACGAGCACGGAGAACCCGCGCTCGGCCAGCCCCTGGGCGGCGTGGCCGCCGATGGCTCCGCCACCGCCCGTCACGATCGCGGTCCGCGATCCGCCTGCCCTCATTGCGCCTCCCGCCAACTAGGCCGCCACGGGCGCGAACGTGCCCGCCTTGTAGGTCTGTCCGGGCAGCTCCTTGCCCAGCGTCTCGGCCAGCCAGGCCGACACCTCCAACAGGGCGGCCAGGTCGACGCCCGTCTCGAAGCCCATCCCGTGCAGCAGGTACACGAGGTCCTCGGTCGCGATGTTGCCCGTGGCCCGCGGCGCGAACGGGCAGCCGCCGGTGCCGCCGCAGGATGCGTCGAGCAGCGCGACCCCCGCCTCCACCGCGGCGATCGCGTTGGCGTAGCCGGTGTTGCGCGTGTTGTGGAAGTGGCAGCCGACGGCGGCGCCGAGCGCGGCCACGCCGGCCACGAGCTCGCGGACCTGGGACGGCACGCCGACGCCGATCGTGTCGGCCAGGACGATCTCGTCGACCCCCAGCGCCCGCACGCGCTCGGCCAGGCCGATCACCCGCGCCGGGTCGACCCGGCCCTCGAAGGGGCAGCCGAACGCGGCCGACAACGTGATGCTGATATGGCGGTCGTCCTCGCGGGCGCGCTCGACGAGCCGGGTGCCGATCTCCATCGCGCCCTCGATCGTCGTGCCCTGGTTGCGCTCGCAGAACGTGTCGCTCACCGGGAAGGCGTAGTGCAGCTCGTCGACGCCCGCCGCGATGGCCCGGTCATAGCCGCGCTCGTTGAGCACGAGTCCGGCGACGGTCAGGCCGTCGCGCCGCTCGATCCCGGCCATGACCTCCTCCGCGCCCGCCATCTGCGGCACCCGCTTGGGGTTGACGAAGCTCACCGCCTCGATCCGCGGCAGCCCCGCGGCGGCCAGGCGGTTGCACAGCTCGGCGCGCACCTCCGGCGCCAGTGCGCGCTCCTCGTTCTGCAGGCCGTCGCGCGGCCCCACCTCGCAGATCTCGATCCGGCCGGTCGCCGTCATACGACGCCCTCCTCGCGCAGGCGGGCCAGCTCGTCGCCGGAGAGGCCCAGCAGCCCGCCGTAGATCTCGTCGTTGTGCTGGCCCATCGGCCACGGGCCGGTCCAGGCCGCCGCGCCCGGCGTGCCCGAGAGCTTCGGGTGCACGGCGGGGACCCGCAGCGGCCCGAGGTCGGGGTCGTTCATCGTGACGAGCGCCTCGCGCGCGGCGTACTGCGGGTCCTCGAAGATGTCGGCGATGCTGTAGACCGGGCCGCAGACGACGCCCGCCGCGTTGAGCACCCGGTCGATCTCGGTGGCGGTGCGCTGCCCCGCCCACTCCGCGATGATCGCGTCGAGCTCGTCCTGGTGCACGCCGCGGGCGCGGTGGTTCTCGAAGCGAGGGTCGGTGAGCAGGTCCTCGCGCTCCATGACCTTGCACAGGCGCTCCCAGAGGTTCTCGGCGTTCGCGGCGATCACCACCCACTTGTCGTCGCCCGACTTGTAGACGTTCGACGGCGCGATGCCGTCCAGCCGCGTCCCCGAGGGCTCGCGGACCACCCCGAGCCGGTCGTAGTCGGGGGCCATCGACTCCAGCAGCGAGAAGCAGCTCTCCATGATCGAGGCGTCGATGACCTGACCCTTGCCGCCCTGCGCGTCGCGGTGGTAGAGCGCCATCAGGACGCCCTGGGCGGCGAACATCGCCGCGAGCGAGTCGCCGAGCGAGATGCCCAGGCGCGGCGGGGCGCCCCCCGGGAAGCCGTTGATGTAGCGCAGGCCGCCCATCGCCTCGCCCGCGGAGGCGAACCCGGCGCGCCCGGCGTACGGGCCGGTCTGGCCGTAGCCGGAGACGCGCGCGATGACGAGGCCCGGGTTGACCTCCCAGAGGTCCTCGGGCGAGAGGTTCCAGCGCTCGAGCGTTCCGGGGCGGAAGTTCTCCACGAGCACGTCGCTCTCGGCGACGAGGCGGCGCAGCAGGTTCTGGCCCTCCTCCACGCGCAGGTTGAGCGTGACGAGCTTCTTGTTGCGCGACTGCACGGGCCACCACAGGCCGCGGCCCTCGAGGTGGCCGGAGCCCCAGTCGCGCAGCGTGTCGCCGCGATCGGGCGCTTCGACCTTGATGATCTCGGCCCCGAAGTCGCCGAGGAGCCGGCCGACGAACGGGCCGGCGAGGAGGATGCCGAGCTCGACGACGCGCACGCCGAGCAGCGGTCCCTGTTGAACCGCGGGCGCGGTGTCGGCGGCCGCGTCGGCGGCGGTTCTCTCGGTCATCTCGGTTGTCTTCTCCGTCCCGGCGCTCGTGATGTCCGACTTTGAACTACGGTTTGTATGCAACTGCGTACAGTGGAACCGTAGTACGCCCGCGGAGCGCACGTCAATGCGCTGCACGGGCCCGGAAGGGGGAGCAATGGGCAGACTGCAGGACAAGGTGGCCCTCGTCACGGGGGCCGGATCGGGCATCGGGCGCCAGACGGCGCTGCGCTTCGCCGAGGAGGGCGCCGCGGTGATGGCGGTCGACCTCGTCGAGGAGACCGCCGCCGAGACGGCCTCGCTCATCGCGGCCGAGGGCGGCCGGGCGCTGAGCGGCCGCATGGACGTCACGCGCGCCACGGAGATCGAGGCCGGCGTCCAGCGGACGGTCGACGAGCTCGGCGCCGTGGACGTCGTCGTCAACAACGCCGGCATCACGATCGTCGGCGCGGCGCACGACCTCGAGGAGGACGACTGGGACAAGGAGCTCACGATCAACCTCAAGAGCGTCTACCTCGTCTCCAAGGCGGTCTGGCCGCGGATGAAGGCCCGCGGCGGCGGCTCGATCGTGTCGACGGCATCGATCGCCGGCCTGTGGGCGATCCCCGACGACGCCGCGTACTGCGCGTCGAAGGCGGGCGTCGTGATGCTCACGAAGTGCATGGCGCTCGACGGCGCGAAGGACGGCATCCGCGTCAACTGCGTCTGCCCGGGCTTCATCCAGACTCCCATGATCGACGGCTACTTCGCCGACCAGCCCGATCCCGAGGCCTCCCGGCAGTTCGCGGTCGGGCTGCATCCGCTCGGGCGCCTCGGGGAGCCGCTCGACATCGCCGACGGCTTCGTCTACCTCGCCTCCGACGAGGCGCGCTGGGTGACGGGAACCGCGCTCGTGGTCGACGGCGGGCTCACCTCCGGGATCTGGGGCGGCTGAGCGGGTTCGCACGACCCGCTCGAGCTCCGGGATCTGGGGCGGCTGAGCGGGTTCACACGACCCGCTCGAGCTCCTGGATGCCGAGCAGCTCGTTGACCTCGTCGAAGGGCATGAAGCGGTCGGCGAAGCCGGCCGTCGTCCCGTGCTCGAGCAGCTCGCGGCACACCTCCTCGTAGGCGCGCGCGATGACCCACGTCTGCGTCGAGGGGAAGATCACGATGCGGTAGCCGAGCTCCTGCAGCTCGTCGGCGGTCATCGCCGGCGTGCGGCCCGTCTCGCTCATGTTCGCCACCGACGGCGCGTCGACGCGCCGGGCGATCTCGGCGAGCTGGTCGCGCGAGCCGGGCGCATCCACGAACACGAGGTCGGCGCCTGCCTCCGCGTAGTCGTTGCAGCGGTCGATCGCCTCGTCGAGGCCGAGCGGCTGCAGCGCGTCGGTGCGGGCGATCACCAGCATCGACGGGTCGCGGCGGGTGGCGACGGCGGCGCGGATCTTCAGGACCATCTCGTCGCGCGGGATGACCTCCTTGCCCTCCATGTGCCCGCACTTCTTCGGGAAGATCTGGTCCTCGATCTGGATCGCCGCGGCGCCCGCGCGCTCCATCTCGAGCGTCGTGCGCTTCACGCCGGGGATGGCGCCGTACGCGGTGTCGCAGTCGACGATGAGCGGGGTGGTCGAGACGCTCGTGACGCGCTGGACGCTCTGGACCATCTCGGCGAGGCCGACGACGCCGATGTCGGGCAGGCCGTGGTGGTGCGCGGCGACGGCGTAGCCGCCGTGGTAGAAGGCGTCGAACCCGGCACGCTGGGCGATCCGCGCGGTCAGGCCGTCGTGGACGCCCATGGCGACGACGATGCTCGGGTCCTCGAGGCGCTCGCGCAGGCTCGGTCGATCGGTCATTCGCGTGTCATCCCTTCATGGGTTCGGTGTCTGTGCGGCGATCCGGCGGCGCGCCCACTCGACGAGGCCTCCCGCGTCCATGATCTCCGCCACGAACGGCGGTTGCGGCACGGTCTCGAAGCGCTCGCCGCCGCACTCGACGACCCCGTCCTCGAGGTCGATCGCGATCGTGTCCCCGTCGGCGATCGCGGCGGCGGCCTCGGGCGCCTCGATCACGGGCAGGCCCACGTTGATCGCGTTGCGCAGGAAGATGCGCGCGAAGCCGGCGGCGACGATCGCCTGCACGCCGCGCGCCCGGATCGCGACCTGCGCCTGCTCGCGCGAGGAGCCCATGCCGAAGTTGCGGCCGGCCACGAGGATGTCGCCGGGCGCCACGCGGGCGGCGATCTCCGGGTCGTAGGTCTCGAGCAGGTGCTCGCCGAGCTCGTCGGGGTCGGTCAGGTTGAGGTACGGCCCGGGAAGGATGTTGTCGGTGTTGACGTCGTCGCCGAGCTTGATCGCGCGGCCCTCGATGCGTGCGGAGCTCACCCCAGCACCTCGGCGGGGTCGCACAGCTCGCCGGTGACCGCGGCGGCGCCGGCCACGTAGGCGTTGGCGAGGAACACCTGCGAGTCCGGGTGGCCCATCCGGCCGCGGAAGTTGCGGTTCGTCGTGGCCACCGCGGTCTCGCCGGCGGCGATGATGCCCATGTGGCCGCCGAAGCAGGCGCCGCAAGTGGGCATCGACACCGCGCCGCCCGCCGCGACGATCGTCTCGAGCAGCCCTTCGGTCAGCGCTTGGCGGTAGACGCGCTGGCTGGCGGGCACGACGATCAGCCGGGTGCCGCGGGCGACGCTGCGGCCCTCGAGCAGACGGCAGAGCTGGCGCAGGTCGGTGATCGTGCCGTTCGAGCAGTTGCCGACGTACACCTGGTCGACGTGCGCGCCCGCGACGTCGCCGACCGGCGCGACGTCGCCGGGCGACGGCGGCCGCGCGACGAGCGGCGGCATGCCGTCGAGGCCGATCTCGACGCGTTGCTCGTAGACCGCGTCGTCGTCGGGGAGTACCGGCTCGAGCGCGCGGTCGCCGACCTTCGGGGCGAGCCACTCGAGCGTCGTCTCGTCGGCGGCGACGATGCCGGTCTTGGCGCCGGCCTCGACGGCCATGTTGCACAGCGCCATGCGCTCGTCGACGGAGGTCCTGTCGATCGGCGGGCCCGCGAACTCGAGCGCCGCGTACGTGGCGCCGGAGACGCCCGAGTGGGCGAGGTACGCGAGGATCAGGTCCTTGCCGGTGACGTATGCGCCGCACGAGCCGCGGTACTCGACGCGGATCGACTGCGGCACGCGCACCCACGTCTGGCCGAGCGCGAGGGCGACCGCGATGTCGGTCGACCCCATGCCGGTGCCCAGCGCGCCGAACGCGCCGTAGGTGCAGGTGTGCGAGTCGCCGCCGACGATGAAGTCACCCGGCGCGATCAGGCCCTCCTCGGGCAGCACGGTGTGCTCGATGCCGGCGTTCGCGGTGCTTCCGGCCTCCCAGTAGTGCTCGATGCCCTGGTCGCGCGCGAAGCGCCGGAGTCGGCCGACGAGCTCGGCGCTGCGGACGTCCTTGGCGGGCGCGAAGTGGTCGGCGAACAGCGCGACGCGGTCGGGGTCGAACACGCGCTCGGCGCCGGTGCGCTCGAACTCCGTCAGCGCCACGGAGCCGGACACCTCGTTGGCCATGACGAGCGCGACGTCCGCCAGGCCGAACGCGCCAGGCGTGACGTCCTCCACGCCGTGGGCGGCGAGGATCTTCTGGGCGATGGTCCGCGGCTCGGCCATCAGGCACCTCGCAGGCGGTGGCGCAGGTACTCGATCTCGATCACCATCGTGGGGATACCCAGTCGGAACCAGGTGACGATCCCCGCGATGTCGGCCTGCGCCTCGGCGTCGTAGCCGAGGTCCGCGACATTCGGCATCGCCTGCCCGCGCACGACGGCCGCGGCGCGTGCGGCGACGTCGGCGATCGCGGCGTGCAGTTCGTCCTCGCCGGCGAGCGGGCGCACGAGCCGCCATGCCCGCTCTGCCACGGCCGGCCGGCTCGCCGCGAGCTCGCGCCACATGCCCGGCACCGTGAAGCCGCCGTGGCAGGCGCGGATGTCGTCGAGCAGGCCGGGCACCGGCGCGGGAAGCGGTGCGTACATCACCGCCGGCGCGCCCGCGGCCGTGGCGACGCCGGCCGGCGGCGGCGCCGGCGTCGTTCCCGGCGCGGGCTCGGCGTCCGCCAGCCCCGCCGACAGGGCCGTCACGAGCAGGAGGTTGCGCGGGTTCGCGACGTTGTAGCGCTCGAGCAGGACGCGGACGTCCGCCGCCGCGGCCCCCGCGGCGAGCGCGCCGCCGGGCAGTCGCTCGGCCGCCTCGGTCCCGCGCGCCCGCGCCGCGCCGGCGAACGCCGCGCCCTCGGGGCCGCCGAGCACGCCGGCCATCGCGTCCGTGGTCGCGGTCAGCAGGCGGTCGTAGCGGCCGAGCATCCGCACGACCGTGGGCAGGAAGTCGACGCCGAGCGCGTCGCGCAGGCGCGCGTAGGCGTCCGCCACGGCCCCCGTCGCCTCGTCCTCGGCGACCTCGCCCGAGCCCCGCAGCGGGCCGCGCACGATCACGGCGTCGCCCGCGTTCACGGGTCCGCCTCCGTTCCGCGGGTCGGCCGTGCCACCACCGGCCTCAGCCCGCGGCGGGCGACAGCCGCGTCCCGCCGTCCGCGCCGACGAGCGAGAACAGCTTCTCGTCCTGCAGCGTGCCGGGCGTCGGGAAGGCCAGCTTCGAGTGGCTGAGCCCGAGGCGCACGACGGTCTCGGCGAACGCCACGGCCGCCGGACCCGGGTTGATGAGCGGGCACGGCAGGTGCTCGGTCAGGTACGCGGCGGCCTGGTGCATCGTCGTCGAGCCGAGCACGATGACGTCGGCCCCGTCCTCCTCGATGGCCTTCATCGCCTCGTCGGTGAGGCGCTGGTACATCTCCTCCTCCTTGCCGGCGAACAGCTGCTCGACGTCCGGCGGGATGTTCACCGCGCGGATGGAGGCGACGTTGTCGGTGAGCCCGTACTCCTTGAACAGCTTGCGGTAGAAGAAGCCCCAGGTGTCCCACATGGTCACCACGGAGAACTTCTGGCCGAGCACGCCGGCGAGGTGGAACGCCACCTGGCCGGGCCCGATGACCGGGATCGACAGCCGGGAGCGCAGGACCTGCAGCCCGGAGTCCGACACCGTGTCCATGACGACGGCGTCGTAGCCCTCGTCCTCGGCCTGGAGCCCCGCCTCCGCGATGTAGGCGTCGAACAGGATGGACTCGTAGTAGGAGTCCAGCAGGAAGCAGCTGTTGCGCACGGGCACGAAATCCACGTCCACGTCGGGTCCGAGCAGCCCCTCCGGGATCTGCGCGGCGCGGGCGCGCACGCCGGCCTCGTCGAACGGGAACGGGATGATGTACTTGATCCGCACGGCGGCCTCGCTTGGTTCCGGCGTCGCCTCTCCACCGACGAACGCGAATGTCGGACTTACGGCGTTCTATCTGCCCCCGGGGGCGTTGTCAACCGCGCCGCGCGGGACGGCTGGGAAGCCCGCAGGGACGAGCGGCCAGTACCGCCTCACGCAACTAGGTCCGGCCGAGACGGCGCCGGACCGTGCCTGCCGGCACCCGGCGCCCACACCCGTACCACCAGTACGACGGCGGGCACCGTGCACCGGCACGCACGCCCCGGCATCCCTGTCGCCTCGAACGTAGTTGCGTTCGCCGGTACTAGTCGCCGTCGACGCCGGTGCTCTGGCGCCACATCTTCTGGTACGTGCGGCTCAGGTATGCGAGATGGCGCTGCATCTGCTCGGCGGCGGCCTCGGCGTCGCCGTCCTCGATCGCGGCGAGGATCGCGCGGTGGTCCTCGTTGATGCGCTTGGCGAAGCGCTGGCTCATGGCATCTCGGGCCAGGTTCGTCTGCAGCACGGAGAACACCGGCTGCGCGGCGATGCACAGCAGCGTGTTGCCGCAGCCGTCGAGCACCGCGGAGTGGAACTCCTTGTTGTAGACGAAGTGCTCCTCGGTGCCGAGCTTCGCCGGGTCCTCGATGATCGTGTCGCGCATCCGCTCGAGGTCGCCCGGCGTGCGCCGGACCGCGCACTGGCGCGCGGCGAAGACCTCGAGCAGCTCGCGCGCCTCGAGGAACTCCTGCAGCGTGACGTCCTCGGACTCCGACAGCAGGCTGATGTTCGCGTGCAGGAACGACGAGATGTGGTCGACGGTCGGCAGCGTGACGAAGCTACCGCCGCCCGCGCCCTTCGCGGTGCGGATGAGGTTCTGGGCGGCGAGCACGCGCAGCGCCTCGCGAACCGTGCCGCGGCTGACCCCGAACTCGCGCGCGAGCACGGCCTCGTTGGGCAGCCGCTCGCCGCGGCTCAGCTCGCCGCGCATGATGAGGTCGCGAAGCTGGTCGTAGACCTGCTCGTACGCCTTGCGAACGCGTTTCACCGGGGCGGTGGGCAGCCGTTCCTCCGGGACGGTCAGCCGAGAGACGGCCCGCTCGTGCCGAGCAAGCTCATCGTCGGACTCTGGCGTCTCGGATGTCATCTCGGCCCCCATGGTCGTCTGGGAGGATAGCCCCGGGCCCCGTCTGAACCAGCCCGTCTGAGGGGAGCCGGCGGGCCATGGTCAGATCTTGTGGCGCTCGAACAGGCGCCGCGCGATCAGCAGCTGCTGGATCTCGTTCGAGCCCTCGCCGATCAGCAGCAGCGGCGCGTCGCGGTACAGGCGCTCGATCGGGTACTCCTGCGAGTAGCCGTAGCCGCCGTGGATGCGCATCGCGTCCAGCGCGACCTCCTCGGCGATCTCCGTCGCGAACAGCTTGGCCATGCCGGCCTCCATGTCCGCGCGCTCGCCCGTGTTCTTGCGCGCCGCCGCGTCGAGCAGCAGCAGCTCCGCAGCGCGGATCTTCGTCGCCATCTGCGCGATCTTGGCCTGGATGAGCTGGTGCTGGGAGATCGGCTTGCCGAACGCCTCGCGCTCCTGGGCGTACCGGATGGCGTTCTCGAGCGCCAGCTCGGCGATGCCCAGCGCCCGCGCGGCGATGTTGACCCGGCCGAGCTCGATGCCGGCCATGAACTGCTTGAAGCCGACGCCCGTCTGGTCCGGGCCGCCGAGGATGCTCGACGCCGGCGTCCGGAAGTCCTCGAAGACGAGCTCGGTGGACTCGACGCCCTTGTAGCCGAGCTTCTTCAACGGCGGCGGGATCGTCAGGCCGGGCAGGTCGGAGACCTCGGGCTCCTTCTCGACGATGAACGTCGTCATGCCGCGGTGGCGCGGCTCGGCGCTCGGGTCGGTGACGGCGAGCAGCATCACGATGCCGGCGCGCAGGCCGTTCGTGACCCACATCTTCTGCCCGTTGACGACGTAGTCGTCGCCGTCGAGCACCGCCCGCGTGCGGATCGCCTGCACGTCGGAGCCGGCGTGGGGCTCGGTCATCGAGAACGCCGAGCGCACATCGCCCCGCGCCATGCGCGGCAGCAGCCGGTCCTTCTGCTCCGCCGTGCCGAACGTCTTGATCATGAACGACGCGATGAAGTGGGTGTTGATGATCCCCGACAGCGAGATCCAGCCGCGCGAGAGCTCCTTGACGATCAGCGAGTACGTCATGAGGTCGAGCCCCAGGCCGCCGTACTCCTCGGGGATCGTCGTCCCGAACAGCCCGAGCTCCTTCATCGTCTCCACGAGCGGCGTGGGGAACTCGTCGTTGTGGTCGTAGTGGGACACGTTGGGCAGGACGTCGCGGTCCACGAAGTCGCGGATGGTGCGCAGGATGTCCTGCTGCTCCGCCGTCAGCTCGTAGCCCGCCGTCATGCGACCGCCCCCTGCTGCGCCCGCGCGCGGCCGAGGGCCTTCAGGGCGTCCAGGGAACCGAGGCGCTCGAGCCCGAGCACCGCCTCCTCGAGCCCGTCGACGTCGGAGCCGCTGAGCGCGAGCTCCGCGTTCGTGCGGAACTTCGCACCCACGTCGCCGGCGCTCATCGGGTTCTCCGGGCCGCCGCGCTGGTAGTCGAGCTCGGCCTCGAGCACCCGGCCGTCGGTGGTGGTGATGCGGATGCCGCCCGGCAGCGCCTGCGGGAACGTGTCGTACTCCTTGACCTCGTAGCGGACCCGCCCGGCGAGGTCGAGCACGCGCTCCTCGCCGATGGCGTCGCCGATGTACGTCGTCACGTCGACGTCGCCGCGCGTGAGCAGCGCGGCCACCGAGTACGGGAGGCTGAACTTCGCGTCGTACTCCGTGCGCGGGCGGTGCTTGGCCTCCAGCGGCTCGAGCACCAGCGAGACGCCGGCCTCGGTCGTGATCGCCACGATCTCCGCGATCTCGTCCGGCTTGAGCGGCGTGTCGGCGATCACCTCGCGGGTCGCATCCAGCGACGCGTGGACGTAGTGGCACGCGGGATAGGGCTTGAAGGCGATCCGCGGGGTCTCCCAGCGCTCGCCGAGGTCCGCCAGCTGCTCGTCGATCGGCAGGTCGTCGCGGCCGAGGAACGCGTTGTAGAGGCCGAAGCGGCCCTCGATCACGGTGCTCGGGCCGGTCGACCCATGTGCGGCCAGGCGCGCGGCGACGATGCCGTTGTGGGCGGCGAAGCCCGGGTGCAGGCGCTTCGTCGACGAGCCGTCGGCGAGATGCTCGAGGATGCCCGACGCCATGCTGCCGGCGATGCCGAGGGCCTGGGTGGTCGTCTCCGCGTCGAGCCCGCGCAGGCGCGCGGCCGCGGCGGTGGCGCCGTAGACGCCGAGCACGCCGGTGGGATGGAAGCCGCGGGCGTGGAACAGCGAGCCCGCCGCCATGCCGAGGCGCGTGACGACCTCGTTGCCGGCGACGATCGCGGCGATCGTGTCGGCGCCGCTCGCACCGGCCGCCTGCGCGGCGGCCAGCGCGGCGGGCACGACCGCGACGCTGACGTGGGCGATCGCGCCGGTGTGCGTGTCGTCGAAGTCGAGCGCGTGGCAGATGACCCCGTTGGCCAGCGCGGCGTCGGCCGACGGCAGGCCCGACTTCACGCCGATCACCGTGGCGGGGCCGGCGGTGCCCGGCTCGAGCATCGCCTCCCGCGCGTCGGGGGCGACGTCGAGGGCGTGGGCGGCCAGGCCGCAGCCCAGCGTGTCCAGCAGGTGCAGCTTGGCGGCATCGACCACCTCGGCGGGGATCTGGTCGATCTCCAGCGCGGAGGTGAAGGCGGCCAGGCGGGCGGCGGCGGTGCTCATGGTGGGTCCTCTCAGACGGTCCAGTCGGAGTCGGTGCCGGGGAACAGGTCGGTGACCTCCGGGGCGTCGCGCTTGTAGGTCATGAACGTGCGCCTGAACTCGATGACGACCTCGCGGCGCTGGTTGATGCCGCGGGTGCGCACGGACACGATCCCGACGTTCGGGCGCGACTTCGACTCGCGCTTGGCGGTGATCTCCGTCTCGGCCCACAGGGTGTCCCCGACGTAGACCGGGTTGGGCAGGTTGATGTCGGTCCAGGACAGGTTGGCGGTCGCGTTCTCGCTCGTGTCCGGGACGGTGAGCCCGGTGACCACCGAGAGCGTCAACGTGCTGTTGACGAGCGGCTTGCCGAACGGCGTGCCCTTCGCGTACTCGTCGTTGAAGTGCACCTGGTTCGTGTTCAGCGTGAGGCACGTGAACCAGATGTTGTCGGTCTCGGTGATCGTGCGCCCGAGACGGCTCGGGTAGACGTCGCCTATGTCGAAGTCCTCGTAGAAGCGTCCGCGCCAGGCCTTCGGTGCGGGCGGATGGTCCACGGCCATGGGATCTCCTTCGTCTTTCGCAGCGGATCGGGTTATATGTCCGACATCCGCAGCTGTCAACCGAGATACCCGCGCTGCTGCGGGATTTTCGTCGGCACTTCGCGTGCTCTCGGGGCTTGACACGGTGGATGTCCGGCATAAGATCCGCCGACTGACCACGACGAGGGAGAGGACCGCGTGAAGGCAGTACGGATGCACGAGTTCGGAGGCCCGGACGTCCTGCGCATCGAGGAGGTCGACGACCCCCGGCCCGGCCCCGGCCACGTGCGCATCCGCGTCGACACGTGCGCGCTCAACCACGTCGACGTCGACGTCCGCGAAGGCGTCTCGCGCTTCGACATCGCCTTGCCGCACATCCCCGGCCTCGAGGTCGTCGGCCGCGTCGACCAGGTCGGCGAGGGCGTCACCGAGTTCGCCGAGGGCGACCGCGTCATGCCGTACCTGCTCGGAGGCGACGTGTTCATCGGCGTCGCCGGGCCCGGCGGGTTCGCCGACTACGTCCTCGCGCCGACCAAGCAGCTGCTGAGCGTCCCCGAGTCGATCTCCGACGACGACGCCGCGGCGCTGCAGATCGCCTTCGGCACCTCGTGGCACATGCTCTTCACGCGCGGCGGCCTGCGCATCGGCGAGACGGTGCTCGTCAACTCGGTCTCCAGCGGCATCGGCTCGGCCGCGATCCAACTCGCCAAGCTCGCCGGCGCCTATGTCATCGGCACGTCCAGCTCGAAGGAGAAGCTCGCCCGGGCGGCCGAGCTCGGCATGGACGTCGGCATCGACTACACGAAGGAGGACGTCCCCGCCCGCGTGATGGAGATCACCGGTGGACGGGGCGCCGACCTCGCCTACGAGCACGTCGGCGGCGAGCTCTTCCAGAAGGCGCTGGAGTCGCTCGGCCCCGAGGGCCGGCTCGTCACGTGCGGCGGTCACGCGGGCGAGGTCGTCCCCTTCGACATCATCCCGTTCTTCCGCGCCCAGCACACCATCATCGGGTCGTTCGTCTACACGCGCGACGAGCTCGAGAAGGTGCTGGACTTCGCCGGGCGGGGGCTGCTGCGCCCGCTGGTGGCCGAGAGCTATCCGCTCGAGGAGGCGCAGGCCGCCTTCGAGAAGATGGAGAGCCGAGACTTCTTCGGAAAGATCCTCCTCCGTCCATGAGAGGAGCCCGGATCCTGCACACATCGCGACGCTGGAGTCAGTCATGAAACGCCTGGGAGTCGACGTCGGCGGCACGTTCACCGACCTCATCTACGTGGACGACGAGTCCGGCACCGTCCTCATCCACAAGCTCGCCTCGACGCCCGACGATCCCTCGCGCGGCACCGTGCAGGGCATCAGGGAGCTGGCCGAGCAGGCCGGGGTGACGCCCGGGGACCTCGACCAGGTCTTCCACGGCACGACGATCGCCACGAACATCGTCATCGAGCACAACGGCGCGCGCGTCGGGATGATCACGACGCAGGGCTACCGCGACATCCTCCACATCGCGCGCCACAAGAAGCCGCTGAACTTCTCCAACTACCAGGACCTGCCCTGGCAGCGCTACCCGCTGGCGCGCCGCCGCGACCGGGTCACGGTGCCCGAGCGCATCACCGCCGAGGGCGAGATCCTCGTGCCGCTCGACGAGGACGCGGCGCGCGAGCAGGTGCGCAAGCTCAAGGAGGCGGGCGTCGAGGCGGTCGCCGTGTGCTTCCTGTTCTCGTTCCTCAACAACGCGCACGAGGCGCGCGTGGCCGAGATCGTGCGCGAGGAGTTCCCCGAGGCGTTCCTGTCGGTCTCCTCGGAGGTCCTGCCCCAGTACCGCGAGTACGAGCGCTTCTCCACGGTCGCGCTCAACGCGTTCGTCGGCCCGAAGGTCGCGACGTACGTGCGCAGGCTCGAGGACGAGCTGCGCTCGATGAACGTCCGCACCGGCGTGCACCTCATGACGTCGGCCAGCGGCGTCTCGACCGCGCAGGGGGCCGTCGAGCGCCCGGTCAACCTGCTCATGTCCGGCCCCGTCGCGGGCGTCGTCGGCGGCATCTGGGTCGGCCGCCAGGCGGGCTTCGACTCGGTGATCACGCTCGACGTCGGCGGCACCTCGGCCGACATCGGCCTCGCCCAGGGCGGCGCGCTGCGCATGAAGCACCTGCTCGACACGCGCGTCGGCCCCTACCAGGCGATGATCCCGATGGTCGACGTCGACACGATCGGCGCGGGCGGCGGCTCGATCGCCTACGTCGACGGCGGCGGGATCTTCCGCTCCGGCCCGCGCTCGGCGGGCGCCCAGCCGGGCCCCGCGGCCTACGACCGCGGCGGCACGGAGCCGACGTCGACCGACGCCATGGTGAACCTCGGCTGGCTGCTGCCCGAGGACTTCCTCGGCGGGGCGATGAAGCTCAAGCCCGAGCTCTCGCGCACGGCGTTCGAGCCGGTGGCCGAGCAGCTCGGCATGACGGTGGAGGAGGCGTCGCTGGGCGCCATCCAGATCGCCAGCCACTCGATGGTCCAGTCGATCGAGGAGAACTCGGTCCGCAAGGGCTTCGACCCGCGCGACTTCGCGCTGATCGCCGAGGGCGGCGCCGGCCCGGCCTTCGCCGCGGGCATCGCGCTCGAGGTCGGCACGCCGGCCGTCATCGTGCCGCCCTACCCGGGCGTCACCGCGGCGCTCGGCCTGCTGGCCACCGACACGGTCTACGAGTACGTGACCACGACCTACCAGCGCGTGTCGCAGCTGAACGCGCCGGAGCTCGAGGCCCGGTTCGCCGAGCTCGAGGACCAGGCGCGCAAGCAGCTCGAGGACGACGGCATCCGCGCCGACAACCTCGTCATCCAGCGGGTGGCCGACTGCCGGTACCTCGGTCAGGGCTACGAGCTGCGCATCGACGTGCCCGGCGGCGCGATCGACGACGCGTGGGTCGGCAAAGTCACGGCGGACTTCCACGACGCGCACGAGAAGGAGTACTCGCGGCGCTTCGAGGAGTCCGACATCGAGATCCCCAACATCCGCGTGCGCGGCATCGGCATCATGCCCGAGCTCAAGCTGCCCGAGCTGGATGCCGGCGGCACGACCGCGAACGACGCGCTGCGCCACGAGCGCGAGGCGTGGTTCCACGTCGACGGCGAGCTGCGCGAGATGCGGACGAAGTTCTACGCGCGCGACGCGCTGAGGGCCGGCAACAAGATCGAGGGGCCGGCCGTCGTCAACCAGTACGACTCGACGACCATCATCCCGCCGGGGCTGACCGCCGAGGTCGACCGCTACGGCAACATCGTCATCTGGGTCGACCAGTCCGCCCGCGAGAGGCTCCTCGGCGGCCTGTCCGCCGTCGCGAGCGCCTAGAGAGAGGTACCGAACCCATGTCTGTTGCCACGTACGAGGTCGGCCGCGCCCCCGGTGCGCCCACCCGCGAGCGCGTCGAGGTCGACCCGATCACCATGCGCGTCCTCGGCGGCGCGTTCCACGCGATCGCCAAGGAGATGGCCGGCGTCCTGTTCCGGATGTCGTACTCCTCGATCATCCGCGAGTCCGAGGACCTCGGCGCCGGGATCTTCGACGCACAGGGCCGCGAGCTGTGCGAGTCGGACTCGACGCCGATGCACATCGGCTCGCTGCCCTGGTACATCCGCGGCTTCCTCGACCGCCTCGACGGCGACATCCGCGAGGGCGACGTCATCGTCCACAACCATCCGTACCTCGGGGCGTCGCACAGCCCGGACGTCGCGGTGGCCGTGCCGATCTTCCACGAGGGCGAGCTGCTCGGCTGGGCGGCCGTGACCGCCCACGTGCTCGACGTCGGCGGCTCGTTCCCCGGCATCAACGCCGACGCGTTCGACGTCTACGCCGAGTCCAAGCTCTACAACGGCCTGCGCTGGTACCGCGAGGGCGAGCTGAACGTCGACGTCGACCGCATGATCTTCGACAACGTGCGGACCGAGACGATGAACCGCGGCGACATGAACGCGATGATGGCCGCGTGCCAGCTCGGGCGCGACCGCATGCTGCGGCTCTTCGAGCGCTACGGCACCGAGACGGTCATGAGCTCGGCGTACGGGTGGATGGACTACTCGGAGAAGATGCTGCGCGACCAGATCGCGAAGATCCCGGACGGCGAGTACCAGGCGCCGACGGCGTGGCTCGACGACGACGCCCGCAACCGCGGCGTGCGCCTGCGGGTGGAGACGAAGGTGATCGTCGAGGGCGACACGATCACGATCGACCTGACCGGCTCGCAGGCCGAGGTGCCGACGGGCTACAACGTCCCGTTCGAGGGGTCGCTGCTCGTCGGCGCGTACTACGCGATCCGCACGCTGCTGCTCGACGAGACGACGTTCCCCGAGCACGTGCCCCAGAACGACGGCGTCTTCCGGCCGGTGGAGGTGGTCGCGCCGAAGGGCACGATCTTCAACCCGAACTTCCCGCGGGCGTGCTTCTCGCGCTTCTGCCAGGTGCAGCGGGTGGTCGACAACACGATCCTCGCGCTCGCCGACCAGCTGCCCCAGCAGGTCACCGCCGGCAACTCGGCGGGGATCCACTTCTGCTCGTACTCGGGCTTCGTGCCGGAGACCGGCGAGTACTGGCTGTACCTCGAGGTCAACGAGGGCTCCTACGGCGGCCGGTACGGCAAGGACGCCATGGACTCCGTCGACAACCTCATGGCCAACACGCGCAACAACCCGATCGAGGAGCTCGACCTGCGCTTCCCCGTGCGCTGCGACCAGTACGAGCTGCGCCCGGAGCCGGCGGCGCCGGGCAAGTGGCGCGGCGGCATCGGCGTGATCCGGCGCAACCGCTTCCTCGTCGACGGGACGTTCTCGTGCGAGGGCGACCGCCAGTGGGACCCGCCGCGCGGCGTGTTCGGCGGCTGGGACGGGCTCGTGGCCTCGACGCACAAGAACCCGGGCACGCCGCAGCAGGAGTACATGGAGGCGAAGGTCACCGGCATCGAGTTCAAGGCCGGCGAGTACATCGAGTTCCGCGAGCCCAACGCGGGCGGCTACGGCGACCCGCTGGAGCGCGACCCGAACATGGTGCGCGAGGACGTCCTCGACGACTTCACGACGATCGAGCTGGCGCGCGACGCGTACGGCGTGATCTTCGTCGACGAGAGGTCGCTCGAGATCGACACCTCGGCCACCGAGAGCCGGCGCGCGGAGATCCGCGCGGCGCGCAACGGGGGCCCGAGCGGCTCGCTCGACGACGTGTTCAACCGCGACGCGGGCAAGCTGATCCCGTCGAAGAGCCCCTCGTCGGAGGCGGGCAACCAGGCGTTCGGGATGGTCTGATGGACGCCCAGGTCGTCGAAGCCCCGTTCGACTGGCAGGAGCAGTACGCCATCTCGCAGGCGCACAGGGTCGGACACCTCGTGTTCACCTCGGGCCAGGCGGCGATCGCGCCGGACGGAACCGTGGTCGGCGCGGGGGACCTGCGCGCCCAGATCGAGCAGACGATGACGAACCTCGCCGCCGTGCTGGAGGCGGCGGGTTCGTCGCTCGAGCGCGTGTTCAAGGTGACGATCTACGTCACCGACATGGCCGGGTTCCCGGACATCGTCGACATGCGCCGGCGGTGGTTCAAGGCGCCGTGGCCGTCGGACACGATCGTGCAGGTCGCGGCGCTCGGCCTGCCCGAGCTGCTCGTGGAGATCGAGGCCGTCGCCACGGTGGACGAGGCTTGAGCACGCCGCCCGACGTCTCCATCGCGGAGGTTCGGCGGGCGATCGCCGCCGGGGAGCTCTCCGCGGTCGATCTGGCGCAGGGCTACCTCGACCGGATCGCCGCCCACGGCGAGGCGCTCAACGTCTACCGCACCGTGACCGCCGACCTCGCGCTCGAGCAGGCGGCGGCGGTCGACGAGGCGGCGCGGCGCGGCGACCCGCTCGGGCCCCTGGCCGGGGTGCCGGTCGCGCTGAAGGACAACATCGCGGTCGCGGGCGTTCCGATGACCGCGGGCACCCGTCACCTGCCGGCGGCCGACCGCGCTCCCGCGCAGGACGCGCCGGCGTACGAGGGGCTGCGCCGCGCCGGCGCGGTGCTGCTCGGCAAGCTGCACATGTCGGAGTGGGCGATCGGCGGGACGAACCAGAACGTCCACTGGGGCGACGTGCACAACCCGTGGGATCCCGCGCGCGTGAGCGGCGGCTCCAGCGGCGGCTCGGGGGCGGCGATCTCGTCGGACCTCGCGCTCGCGACGCTCGGCACCGACACCGGCGGCTCGATCCGGCTGCCCGCGGCGCTGAGCGGCTGCTGCGGGCTGCGCCCCACCTCGGGGCGCGTGAGCAATCGCGGGTCGATCCCGGTGGCGTGGACGTTCGACACGATCGGGCCGCTCGCCCGCCGGGCCGAGGACGTCGCGGCGATGCTGGATGCGATCTCCGGCTACGACCCGGACGACCCGGTGACGATCGACGTGGCGGTCGACGACTCCGCGGCGGCGCTCGCCGGCGGTGTGGACGGCATGCGCATCGGCGTGCTGCGCGGCTGGTGGGAGGACGACGCGGACTTCGACCCGGCGTTCGCGGCGCTGCTCGACGAGGCGGTCGGGCAGTTGGAGCGGCTCGGCGCGATCGTCGAGGACGTCGAGCTGCCCGGCGGCAAGGAGGCGCTCGAGCTCAGCGCGGAGATGCTGTTGTGCGAGGCGGCCTGGTTTCACCAGGACCGCCTGCGCGACACGCCGGAGGTCTTCGCGCCGGACGTCCTGCAGCGGCTGCGCCGCGGGGCGGCGATGCCCGGGCCGAAGTACGGCTACGGGCGCCAGGTCCAGCGCGAGTGGCGCCGGCGGGTGCTGCAGGTGCTCGAGGGCCGCGACCTGCTGCTGTGTCCGGGCGCCGGCCGCGCCGCGCCGCTGGCCGCGGAGAGCGAGCCGCTGGCGATGACCGGCGTGCTCGCGCGGTTCATCGGGATGTGGGTGTGCTCACGCACGCCGGCGCTCGTCGTGCCGTGCGGGTTCGTCGACGGGCTGCCGGTCGCGATGCAGCTCCTCGGCCGCCCGTTCGAGGACGGCACCGTCCTGCGCGCCGCGCACGGCTACCAGCAGGCGACGGACTGGCATCTGCGCCGGCCGGACGAGGCGGCGTGGGCGGGCGTGGCGCGGTAGCGCCGCGCCGTCGTCGTTCTGACTGCGCCGGGGCGAGGGTCGGGCGTTCGCGCCCCGGGGCCAGGGTCGGGCGTTCGCGCCGGGGCGAGGGTCGGGCGTTCGCGCCGGGGCTCCGCGCTCTTGCGGCCCGTTGCCGGCGGGCTGGGCGTGGGCGGAGCTCATCGAAGGGGAACGGGGCGGGGTTCGGGCCCGATTCGCGCGCCCTCGTGTGCCGTCCTGCGGGGCGTGAGCGGTCCGCTCCGGGGGTTCGGGCGTCTATGCCCGCTCAGCGGGCACAACCGCCCAAACGTCTGCGCCCGCGCCCGCGCGACGCCGGTCGTGTCGCGTCGACGTCACATGACGCCGTGAACGCGACAGGACCGGGTCACGCCACTGCCGGCCGCACCCGCGCGGCCCCGGCGCGGACCCGGCTCCGGGCATCTATACCCGCTCAGCGGGCACAACCCCAAACGTCCGCGCCCGCGCCCAATCAGCGGGCACAACCGCCCAAACGTCTGCGCCCGCGCCCGCGCGACGCCGGTCGTGTCGCGTCGACGTCACATGACGCCGTCAACGCGACAGGACCGGGTCACGCCACCGCCGGCCGCACCCGCGCGGCCCAGGCGCGGACCCGGCTCCGTTCCCCTTCGATGAGGCCGTTCAGCGCGGTTGGTCCCGTGAAGTGACTTGGGCGGAGCGCGCCGCGCCGACCGCGCCGACCGCGCCGACCGCGCCGACCGCGCCGACCGCGCCGACCGCGCCGACCGCGCCGACCGCGCCGACCGCGCCGACCGCGCCGCGCGGACCGCGCGGACCGCGCCGCGCCGCTTGCCTCAGCCGAACGTCCCGCCGGCGCGCAGCTCCGCGATCTCGTCGTCGGAGTAGCCGGCCAGCTCCCGCAGCACCTCGTCGGTGTGCTCGCCGCGGAACGGTGCGCGGTCGAGCGGGTTGGGCTCCCCGCTCAGCCGCAGCGGCGAGGCGAGCTGGCGGACGGTGCCGAACCGCGGGTGGGGGATCTCGACGACGTCGTCGCGCGCGTGGACGTGCGGGTCCTCGAGCGCCTCACCGACCTCGTAGATCGGCCCGTGGGGCACGCCCGCGGCGGCGAGGACCTCCAGCCACTCGTCGGTCGTGCGGCGCGCGAACGCCTCGCGCAGCACCGGCAGCAGCTCCTCGCGGTGCTCGTTGCGGCCGGCGAAGTCCGCGAAGCGCGGGTCGTCGAGCAGCTCCTCGTGGTCGAGCGCGCGGGCGAGCATCTCCCAGAACTTCTGCTTCGCGCAGGCCACCGTGAGCCACCCGTCGGCGGTCGCGAAGGCCTGGAAGGGCACGATCGACGGGTGCGCGGACTCGGGCATGCGCCGCGGCCGGTAGCCCTCGGTCGCCGCCCAGGTGCCGATGTACATGAGCTGGTGCAGCGCGGTCTCGAAGAGCGAGATGTCGCAGTCGCAGCCGACGCCGTCGCGGCGCGCGCGCCAGAGTCCCGCGAGCAGCGCGATCGCCGACACGTACCCGCCGGAGAGGTCGACGAGCGACAGGCCGCTCTTCGTCGGCGGCCCGTCGGGGTCGCCGGTCATGCTCATCCAGCCGGCCATCGCCTGCATGATGTAGTCGTAGCCCGCCTCGCCCGCGCGCGGCCCCGTCATCCCGAAGCCCGACAGCGAGCAGCACACGATGCGCGGGTTGACGTCGCGCAGGTCGTCGTAGGTCAGGCGCAGCTTGGCCGGTTGATCGCCGCGGAGGTTCGAGTAGACCGCATCCGCGCCGGCGACGAGCCGCTCGAACACCTCACGCCCGCGCGGCGTGCGCAGATCGAGGGAGACGCTCTTCTTGTTGCGGTTGAACGTCTCGAAGAACAGCGAGTCCTCGTCCGCGGCGTACGGCGGGACGTAGCGCCCCACGTCGCCGTGCGAGGCCGGGTCCTCGATCTTGATGATCTCGGCGCCCAGGTCGGCGAGCTGCAGCGTGCCCCAGGGGCCCGCGCCGTACTGCTCGACCGCGATGACGCGCACGTCGGCAAGGGGGAGTGTCATGAGTAAGCGGAAGTCGGACTTCGGTTGATGTCGGACATATACTACGTCCTCGGCGCCGGTTCATGCGGCCGGCGGGACCACGAGAGGAGGACCGGATGGCGGGCGACCACATCGACGTTCGCGGTGCCAGGCTGTGGTACGAGATCACCGGCGTGGGCGAGCCGGTCCTGCAGATCCACGGCTCGGGCTTCGGCCACTTCAACTTCGGGCCGATGACGCCGATCCTGGCGAAGGACTTCCGCTGCATCGACTACGACCAGCGCGGCTACGGGGCGTCCGAGAAGCCGGAGCAGCACTACGACCTCGAGGTCTGGGCCGACGACGCCGCCGGGATGCTCGACGCGCTCGGCATCGAGAAGGCGCACATCCACGGCACCTCGATGGGCGGCATGGTCGCGACGATCATGGCCGGCAAGTACCCGGATCGCGTCCAGTCGGTCGTCATCAACTGCGCGGCAGCCAAGCTCGGCTTCTCCGGTCGGCTCGTGTTCAAGAACTGGATCGACCTCATCAAGCTCGAGGGCTGCGGCAGCCGCATCCTCGCCGAGCTCATCTCCTGGCAGTGCCTGTCGCGCGGCTACATGGCCACGCCCGAGGGCCAGGCCGGCGTCGACGTGATCCAGCAGATCCTCCGCGACGCCAACGAGGACCGCGTCATGATCGCGGCCTGCGAGGCGATGAACGCGATGGACAACCGCGACTGGGTCAAGAAGATCACCTCGCCCGCGCTGGTCATCGGCGGCGACGAGGACGTCATGACCCCGTGGGACCAGGGGCCCGACGGCGCCGGTCAGCAGTGGATCGCCGACAACCTCCCCAACGGGGAGACGTACGTCGTCAAGGGCGGCAACCACTCGACGATCTTCGACAGCACCGAGGACCACGCCCAGGCGGTGACGGACTTCTTCCGCCGCCACCCGGGCGCGGCCTGAGCGTCACGCGGGCGGCCGCGCGCGAGAGCCCGCGCGCGGCCGCTCGCGTCGAGCGGTGCGGCGGCTCACGCGGCCGCCGCGTGCAGGTCCTTGTAGACCCCGGCGCCGTCGGGCTCCCCCTGGAGGATCTCCTGAAAGAACGCGGTCACGACGCGGACCGCCTCGTCGGGCACCTCGAGCAGGTCGGCGTGGCCGATGTCGGGGAACTCGTGCAGCCGCGCCCAGTCGGGCACGCGCTCGGCGATCTGGCGCGCGCTGTAGCCCGACGGCGCCAGGTCCGGCGGGGTCATGATGTCGCGCGAGCCGTTCGTCATCAGCAGCGGCCGGCGGATGTCGCCGATGAGCGGCTCGAGGTCCATGGCCTCCATGGCCAGACACGCCTGGCGCACGGTGTAGGGCGAGTTCGCGCTCACGATCCGCGTGACGTTGTCGAAGACGTCCGGGTGCTCCTCGATGAACGCCGCGCCGACCGCCTGGATCGTCAGCAGCGCGCAGAAGTCGTCGAGCGGCAGCGCCTCGCACTGCTGGCGCCAGTTGCGGAACATGACGCGCCGGTACGTGTCGCAGCGCGCCATCCCGCAGTCCGCGCACGACGCGATCGTGCGCTCCGGGTATTTCGCGGTGAACGCGATCGCGATCATCCCGCCCATCGACGTGCCGTGGGTCAGCACGCGGTCGAGGCCGAGCGCGTCGAGCAGCCCGGCCCCCTCGTCGGCCCAGTTCTCGATCGAGTACGACGTCAGCGGCTGCGTCGAGCGGCCGTAGCCGGACGCATCGAAGCTCAGCAGGCGGAAGTTCTCGCGCATGCCGTCGTTGACCATGTCGAAGTTCTGGCGGCCGAACAGCGACCCGCCGAACTGCAGGATCACCGGCTTGTCCTCGGGGCCCGTGAACTCGTAGTAGAGCCGCACGTCGCCTACGTCCGCAAACGGCATCAGGCGTTCTCCTTCGCTTCGGTTGACCGCGCACGCAGCTCCGCGCGCAGGGCATCGGTGGCCGGCGCGTCGACCGCGCGGCCGTCGATGACCACGCCGTAGACGTCGCGGGCCTGCTCGATCGAGATGAGCTCGTCGAGGCAGTTGTCGAGCACGAGGGCCGGGTCGCGGTCCAGCGGGTCGCCGTAGCCGCCGCTCGTGACGCCCTCGATGACCAGCCGCTCGCCCGCGGCGAAGCGGTGGGCGTTGACCTTCGAGTACAGGCGCTCTTGCGTGCCGTCGTTGCGGACGTGCCAGAAGCGGCCCGGCCGCCCGGGCGTGCCGCCGAACACGCCCGGCGGCGGGTCGATGTCCGCGTGGCGCTCGGACTCCGTCGTCACCTGGGCCGGCGTCAGGAACGCGTAGTCGCGCACGGCGCTCGTGCCGCCGCGCCACCTGCCGTGCCCGAACTCCCGCTCGATCAGCTCGTAGCGGTGAAACCGGAACGGCAGGTGCATCTCGAGGTCCTCGATCGGCTGGTTGCGGATGTTGGCCGACAGGCAGTCGACCGCGTCCATGCCGTCCTTGCCGGGCCGCCCGCCGTAGGAGCCCTCGTCGACCTCGATCGTGATCCAGTAGCTGCCGTCCGGATACGTGCCGCTCATGTACATGCCGTTGAGCTGGGCCGAGTTGCCCGCCGTCGTGCGCTCGGGCATGACGGGCGCCAGGGCCTGCAGGATCAGGTCGGCGACGCGGTTGATCGGGTTGAAGCGGATCTGCGTCGCGGCCGGGAACCTCGGGTTGAAGATCGTGCCCTCGGGGGCGATGACGGTGATCGGCCGGAAGCCGCCCGAGTTGCCGGGGATGTACTTCTCCGACAGGAACGTGTCGAGCAGGAGCGTGCGGAACAGGCTGTAGACGCCGACGCACGTCGAGCCGCCGTACGGCGTGTTGAGCGCGTTGGGGCGCTGCGGCGGCGACTCGGACAGGTCGACGGTCACCGAGTCGCCCTCCACGATCACCTTCACGTTGATGCGCTCGGGCTGGTCGCGGTGGATGCCGTCGTCGTCGAGCCAGCCCTCGGCCGCGTACGTCCCGTCGGGGATCTTCGCGATCTCCGCCCGCAGCATCCGCTCGGAGTAGTCGATGAGCTCCTCGGAGTACGACTGCACCGTGTCCCAGCCGTGCTTGGCGACCAGCTCGCTGAAGCGGCGGACGCCGTGCTGGGCCGCGGCGACCTGGCAGGAGATGTCCCCCATCACCTCGCGCGGCGCGCGGGTGTTGTCGGTGAAGAAGAACCACATGTTGTCGTCGCGCACGCCCTCGCGGTAGAGGAACGTCGCGTTGAAGATGCGGCCCTCGGCGTACATGTCGAACAGGTCGATCGTGCCGCCCGGCTGGGCGCCGCCGATGTCGAGGTGGTGGGCGGTGTTCGCCGAGAACGCCACGAGCTCGCCGTCGACGAAGATCGGCGCGATGATCGCGATGTCGAGCGAGTGGCTGGCCCCGAGGTACGGGTGGTTGTGGGCGAGCACGTCGCCGGGGCGCAGCTCGATGCCGCGCTCCTCGATCGTCTGCAGCATGCCCTTCGTGTAGGCGACGAGCGAGCCGACGTGAAACGGCGTGTTGTCGGACTCGGCGATCTCCTCGCAGCGCGTGTTCAGCAGGGCGCAGCCCATGTCCTCGGACTCGCGGATCAGCACGGAGTACGAGCTGCGGATCAGCTGGTGGGCCATCTCCTTGGCGATCGAGTCCAGCTCGCCGCCGATGATCTGCAGCAGGACGGGGTCGACGTCGCGGCTCATCGGCTCGTCTCCTCGGTCGTCGTCAGGCGGATGGTCCCGTCGGGCCGGACGTCGCCGGTCCACCCGGGCGAGATCACGACCGTCGAGTCCATCTCGTGCACCACGGCAGGGCCGGGGAGCCGGTTTCCCGCGCGCAGGCGGTCGCGCGCGTAGGCGGCGACCGACTCGCGGCGCGGGCCGCCGGCGCCCGGGAACACCATCTCGGTCATGCCGGTGAGCGCCTCGGAGGCGTCGAGCCCGCCCTCCGCCACGGCGGTGTGCGGCCGCGTGGAGATCTCCGCCGTCGCCGTGACGCGCAGGTTGATGATCTCGATGGGGTCGCCGCGGAACTCGAAGCCGTACTCGTGGTGGTGCTGGCGGTGGAAGCTCTCGGCGATCTGCCGGCGCCAGTCGTCGCCGAGCTCGTCGCAGGAGGCGGCGAGCTCGTAGCCCTGGCCGGCGTAGCGGCAGGCCGCCTCGCGGCGCAGGACCGGGGTGAGGCCGGCATGGCCCTCGAGCCGGGCGCGCAGCTCGTCCTCCATCGCCGCGAAGCTCGCCTCGAGCTCGTCCCGGTCGGCCTCGTCGAGCATGCGCCCGACGGTGCGGACGTTGTCGTACTTCAGGTCGGTGGCGAGCAGGCCCATGGCCGACGTGATCCCGGGCGCGGGCGGCAGCAGGATCGTCGGGATCTCGAGCTCGGCGGCGATCTCGCAGGCGTGCAGCGGACCCGCGCCGCCGAACGCGACGAGCGCGCACTCGCGCGGGTCGTAGCCGCGACGGATCGAGTGCACGCGGACCTCCCGCACCATGTTCGCGTTGACGATCGCCAGGATCGCCAGCGCGGCCTCCTCGGCGCCCATCCCGAACTCCCCGGCGATGCGCTCCACGGCGGCCCGGGCCGCGCCGGCATCGAGCGGCAGGCGGCCCGCGAGGAAGTTCGCCGGGTCGATGCGGCCGAGCACGACGTGCGCGTCGGTGACGGTCGGCTCGGTGCCGCCGCGCCCGTAGCACGCGGGGCCGGGGTCGGCGCCCGCGCTGCGCGGGCCGACGTTGAACGCCCCGCCGACGTCGCGCCAGGCGATCGACCCGCCGCCGGCGCCGATCGCCGTCACGTCGAGCTTGGGCGAGAGGATCGGATAGCCGCCCATCGCGCTGTCGCGCGGGTTGAGCTCGAGCAGCCGCCCGGGGATGACGGAGATGTCGGCCGACGTGCCGCCGATGTCGAGTGTGATGAGCTGCTCGTGGCCGTTGGCGCGCCCGACGTGCCGGCCCGCGATGACCCCGGCCGCGGGACCGGAGAGCAGCACGTTCACGGCGCGGCTCGCCGCCTCGGCGATCGCCGCGACGCCGCCGTTGGACTGCATGACGTGGATCGGGCAGCGGACGCCCGCGTCGCGCCAGCCGCGCTCGAGGCGCTCGAGGTAGCGGCGCACGCGCGGCTTGAGGTACGCGTTGACCGCCGTGGTGGTGAAGCGCTCGAACTCGCGGAACTGGGCGATGACCTCGTGCGAGAGCGAGACCTCGGCCTCGGGGAAGTGCTCGGCGATCAGCTCGCCCGCCCGCTGCTCGTGCGACGGGTTGAGGAACGAGAACAGGAAGCAGACGCAGACCGACTCGACGCCCCAGTCGCGCAGCTCGCGGATGGCCTCGACGGTGCGCTCCTCGTCGAGCGGGATGGCGACCTCGCCCGGCGGCACGATCCGCTCCGGCACCGCCTTGCGGTGCTTGCGCTCGACCAGCGGCCAGCGCTGATACGGGATGTCCTGCATGAGCGAGAAGTTGTGTGGCCGCTGGTGGCGGCCGATGTGGATGATGTCCCGGAAGCCCTCGGTCGTGAGCATCCCCGTCCGTCCGCCGTCGTGCTCGAGCAGCGCGTTCGTGGCGACCGTGGTGCCGTGGAGGACGAGCTCGATGTCGCCCGGGGAGATCGCCGCGAGCTCGCAGATCTCGAGCGTGCCCTGCACGGTGGCCCGGGCCGGGTCGTCCTTCGTGGATGGAAGCTTGTGGACGACGACGCCCGATTCGAGGCCACCGAGGATGATGTCGGTGTTCGTCCCGCCGACGTCGACGCCGAGGCTGATCACGCAGGTCTCTCCTTGGTGGCTCGTACCGGGCCGGTCGCGCGCGCCGCCGCCCGGCGCCCGCGGCTGCATCATAAACCGAAGGGACGTAAGTTTGACATTAGACCTTCACCCCGGTTCGATGGGCTCCATGTCCACTGAGTCCCAGCCCCTGACCGCCGCGCTGCGCGACGCCGCGCTCGACGCGCTGGTCGGCGCCCTGCGCGAGGCGCTGGACGTCGGCCGGTGCACGCTGCGCCTCGACCGCCCGGGCGAGACCTTCCCCGTCGTCCACGAGTCGCGCGCCCCCGGGGTGGGGACGCTGATCGGCGAGACCACCGTGGTGCTGACCGGCCAGCCGGTGGTCGAGGCCATGCTCGCGGGCGTCCCGCAGGTCGTCCAGGACGACTGCGCGACGGCGTCCGACGATCCCGCCTTCCAGCGGATGCTCGGCGTCTACGGCGGCATGGCGTCGCAGATCGTCACCGCCGTGCGCGTCGACGGCGAGCTGCGCGGCATCGTCTCGCTGCACCAGCTCGGCACCGCGCGGCGGTGGACGGCCGCGGAGACGGAGGCGGCGGCCCGCGGCGCCGGCCTGATCGGCGCCGTCCTCGCGGAGGCGGCGCGATGACGGTGCACCGGCTCGCCGTGGAGCGCACGCGGTCGATCCTCGACGACCCGCAGGGCGCCCACAACCGGCTGCATCCCGGCGTGCCGCCCGTGTTGACGATCGACCCGGGCGACGAGTTGGAGGTCGAGTGCCGCGACGGCATGGACGGCGAGCTGCTGCGCGCCGGCTCGTCGGCCGCCCTCGCGCACATCGGGCTCGACGCCAACCACTCGCTCACCGGTCCGGTGGTCGTGCGCGGCGCGCAGCCCGGCGACGTCCTCGCCGTCGACATCCTCGAGGTGCAGCCGGATCCCGAGGGGGCCACCGCGGTCATCCCCGGGTTCGGCCTCCTCGCCGGCTACTTCGACGCGCCCTTCCTTGTGCGCTGGCGGATCGCCGACGGGGTCGCGCGCAGCGACGACCTGCCGGGGATCGCCATCCGTGCGCGCCCGTTCCTCGGCGCGATCGCGGTCGCCCCGTCGGCGCCGCTGCTCGCCCAGGCGCGCGAGCGCGAGGCGGCGCTCGCGCGCACCGGGGCGATGGTGCTCGGTCCCGAGCCGAACGCCGCCGTGCCGGGCGGCGCGATCGGCGCCGAGGGGCTGCGCACCATCCCGCCGCGCGAGAACGGCGGCAACCTCGACATCCGCCAGCTGACCGCGGGCAGCCTCCTGCTGCTCCCGGTGCACGTACCCGGGGCGCTGCTCTCGCTGGGCGACATCCACGTCGCGCAGGGCGACGGCGAGTCGTGCGGGACGGCGATCGAGGCCTCGGGCATCGCGCGCGTGCGCGTCGACCTGCGCGCGCCGGGCTCGGGCGGCTGGACGCCCCGCTTCCCCGCCTTCGAGCACACCGAGGAGCCCGCGCCGCGACCGCGCCGCTGGTTCGCCACCACCGGCATCCCGCTGACCGACGACGGCGAGAACGCCGGCCTGGACCTCCGGCTCGCGGCCCGCCGCGCGCTCGAGGAGCTCGTGGGGTGGCTCGTCGCCGAGCGGGGCCTGCGCGCCGAGCAGGCCTACGTGCTGGCGAGCGTCGCCGCCGACCTGCGCATCAGCCAGGCCGTCAACGTCCCGAACGGGATGGTCTCGGCGCTGCTGCCGCTCGACGTGTTCGAGGGCTGACGCCGCTCAGGCGGTCGCCCGGGCCGCGACCGCCGCGCACACCGCCGTGCCGACCTCGGCCGTGGATGCGCTGCCGCCCAGGTCGGTCGTGCGCCGCGCCGGGTCGGCGACCGTCTCGCGCACGGCCTCCATGAGCGCCGCGCCGGCCTCCTGCTCGCCGGCGAACTCGAGCAGCATGGCGGCCGACCAGATCTCCGCGATCGGGTTGGCGATCCCGCGCCCGGCGATGTCGGGCGCCGAGCCGTGGATGGCCTGGAAGAGGCTCGGGCTGCGGCGCGTCGGATCCAGGTTCGCGCTCGGCGCGAGCCCCATGCTCCCGGCGATCGCCGCGCCGAGGTCGGTGAGGATGTCGCCGAACAGGTTGCTCGCCACGACGACGTCCAGCGAGTCCGGCCGGCTGACCATCCGCGCCACGAGCGCGTCGATGAGGCAGGAGTCGTGCTCGATGTCGGCGTAGTCGGCCGCCACCTCGGCGAAGACCTCGTCCCACAGCGGCATCGCGTGGCGCAGCGCATTGGACTTCGTCGCGCTCGTCACCCGGCGCCGGCCCGCGGCGCGCGCGTGCTCGAAGGCGTAGCGCACGATCCGCTCGATCCCCGAGCGCGTGAACACCGAGGTCTCGACCGCCACCTCGGCGGGCCGGTCGCGGTGCACCCGTCCGCCCGCGCCGCCGTACTCGCCCTCGGTGTTCTCGCGGACGAAGACCATGTCGACCGACTCGGGCGGCACGTCGGCCAGCGGCCCGCGCACGCCGGTCAGCAGCTGCGCGGGGCGCAGGTTCACGTATTGGTCGAACGCCTGGCGCAGCGCGAGGATGAGCCCCCACACCGTCACGGTGTCGGGGATTCGCGGGTCGCCGACCGGGCCGGCGAGGATCGCGTCGAACCCGGCAAGGCGCTCCGGGCCGTCGTCGGGCATCACGTGCCCGTGCTCCAGGTAGTGCTCGGAGCCCCACGGGAAGCTCTCGGCGGCGATCCGCAGACCGCCGTGCGACGCGGCGGCGGCCTCGAGGGCCGCGACCGCCTGGGGGATGACCTCGGGGCCGATCCCGTCGCCCGGGATGACGGCGATGTTGAGCTCGCGCACGGCGGCGATCCTACCCGGGGGACGCGATGTCCGACTTTCGCGCCTCGGGCCGCGTCCTCCGGCGCGCCGCGCTCAGCCGTGGATGCCGGCCGTGAAGCCGCCGTCGACCGCGAGCGTCGCGCCGGTCACCCAGCGCGCCTCGTCGGAGACGAGGTACACGAACGCGTCGGCGATGTCGCGCGGGACGCCGAGGCGGCCGAGCGGGTGCAGCGCCTCGACGCCGGTGCGCGCGGCCGCCGGGGCCTCCTGCGCATCCAGGTAGCGCTCGAGCATCGGGGTCGCCACGAAGCCCGGGGCGACGGCGTTGACCCGGATGCCGTCCTTCGCGCCGTCGAGCGCCATGCACCTCGTGAGCATCACGACGCCGGCCTTCGCCGTCGCGTAGGCGGCCTGGCCCGGCGTCCCCCACTGCCCGGCGACGGAGGCGGTGTTGGCGATCGCGCCGCCGCCCGACTCGCGCAGGTGCGGCCACGCCGCGCGCGACACGAGGAACACCGACTTGAGGTCCACGGCGAGCGCGCGGTCCCAGTCGTCCTCGGCGAGCTCGTGGACCGCGCCGACCATCGGGATGCCCGCGTTGTTGACGACGACGTCCAGGCCGCCCATCTCGGCGACGGCCGCCTCGATCGCCCGCTGCACCGCGGCCGCGTCGGTGACGTCGGCGACGTGGACGCCCTGGCCCTCGACCTCGCCCGCGTCCCGGTCGACCGGCGCGACGCGCGCGCCCTCCTCCCGGCAGCGCGCGACGACCTCGCGCCCGATTCCCGACGCCGCGCCGGTCACGACGATCCGCTTGCCCGAGAGCCTCATGGCCGCCCTCCTCCTGCCGCGTTCCCGCGCAGGGCCGGGAGCACCTCGCGCGCCAGCAGCCGCAGCGAGCGCAGCACGTGCTCCTGCGGCATCCCCGGCCACTGCACGCGGCAGATGACGTGGTCCGCGCCGAGCCGGTCGACGTGCTGGGCCAGGATGGCCGTGCACGTCTCCGGCGATCCGAGCACGAACCTCCCACCCGCCGTCAGCTCGTCGAACTCGCGCCGCAGCGTGTCGGCCGGCGGCAGCACCTCGCTCTGGCCCCAGTCCACGTAGGCGTCGTACTTGCCCTTCAGCCACGGTCGCGCCGCCTCCATCGCCGCGGCGTCCGTCTCGGCGACGCAGACCTCCTTGATCACCGGCGTGCAGGCCGAGGGCGGCAGCCCCGCGGCGGCGCGCTCGGCGCGGAAGATCTGCATCTGGCGTGCGAGCTCGTCCAGCCGCGTGTGCGGGTTGACCATCCACGCGTCGGACAGCCGCGCGGCGCGCGCGACGGCGCGGTCGCCGTTGGCGGCCATCCAGATCGGCGGCGGGCGCTCGGGCACCAGCGCGAGGCGCGCGCCCTCGAGCGCGTACCCCGGGCCGGAAGCGGTGACGGACTCGCCGGCCAGCAGCCGGCGCACGACGTCGAGCTTGGCCTCCAGCACGGCGGCGCGGCCGGGCCCGAGGCCGAAGGCCGCGTTCTCGGCGGCGCGGTAGCCGATGCCCACGCCGAGGACGTGGCGCCCGCCGCAAATCGCATGCAGCGTCGCCGCGTTCTCCGCGACCTCCACCGGGTTCAGCAGCGGCAGCAGCACGATGCCGGTCCCGACGATCATCCCGTCGGCCGAGGCGGCGAGCCGGGCCAGCAGCGGGATGCTCTGGAACATCGCGAAGGGGTCGGAGAGGAAGTGCTGGCCCGCGAACACGGAGGCGAACCCCAGCTCGCGCGCCAGCTCGACCTGCTCGAGGTGCTCGCGGATCGCCTCGGCGGGGTTGCGCTGGGGCGGGTGCTGGCCGGAGACGAACAGGCCGAGCTGGATCCGTGCGCCGGTGCCCTCCATCTCAGACCCGGAGGACGAACGGGTCCTGGACGTCCTCGGAGAGCTCGATCCACACGCTCTTCGTCTTCGTGAACGCGGTGATCGCCTCCATCCCGTTCTCGCGGCCGAAGCCGCTGAGGCCCGAGCCGCCGAACGGCGACAGCGGCGAGACGGCGCGGTACGTGTTGACCCAGATCGTGCCGGCGTCGAGCGCCCGCGCCATGCGGTGCGCGCGCTTGACGTCGCGGGTCCAGACCCCCGCGGCCAGCGCGTACGGCGTCGCGTTGGCGATGCGCACCGCGTCGGCCTCGTCCTCGAACGGGATGACGGCGAGCACCGGCCCGAAGACCTCGGTCTGCGCGATCTCGCTCTCGGGGGTGACGTCGGTGAGGACGGTCGGCGCGTAGTAGAGCCCGCGGCCGAGCGCCGGGTCGTCGGGGATGCGGCCGCCCGCCGCCAGCGTGGCGCCCCCGGCGACCGCCCGCTCGACCGCGCCGGCGATCCGCTCGCGCTGCGGGGCCGTGGCCGCCGGGCCCATCTGCGTGTCGGGCGCGGTCGGGTCGCCGAGGCGGATCGCCTCGGTGCGCGCCACGATCCGCGCGGAGAAGTCCTCGGCGATCGTCCGCTGCACGAGCAGGCGCGAGCCGGCGATGCAGGTCTGTCCGGACGCGGCGAAGATCCCGGCGAGCACGCCGGCCTCGGCCGCGTCGAGCTGGGCGTCCTCGAAGACGACGTTGGCCGACTTGCCGCCGAGCTCGTAGGTCGCGGGCGTCAGCCGGTCGGCCGCGGCGTGGCCGATGGCCCGGGCGCTCTCGGGTCCGCCGGTGAAGGCGATGTGGTCGATGCCCGGGTGGCCGGTGAGCGCGGCGCCCGCGCCCGCCCCCGTCCCCGTGATCACGTTGAGCACGCCGGGCGGGAAGCCCGCGCGCTCGAACAGCTGCGCCAGCTCGATCAGCGACGCGGACGTGTACTCGCTCGGCTTGGCCACCACCGCGTTGCCGGCCGCGAGCGCGGGCGCGAGCTTCCACGTGGCGAGCAGCAGCGGCGAGTTCCACGGCGCGATCGCGGCGACGACGCCCACGGGCTCGCGCACGGTGAAGTTCATGACGCTCGGGAAGTCGATCGGCGGGACGCTGCCCTCGATCTTGTCGGCCAGCCCGCCGAAGTAGCGGTACCAGCGCCCGAGCGCGTGGGCCTGCGCGCTGGTCTCGCGCAGCAGCTTGCCGTTGTCGCGCGTCTCGATGCGGGCCAGCGCGTCGGCCTCCTCCTCGACGAGGGCAGCGAGGTCGGTCAGCAGGCGCCCGCGGGCGGACGCCGTGAGACCCGCCCAGGCCGGGTCGCGCAAGGCGGACCGGGCGGCGGCCACGGCGCGGTCGACGTCCTCGGGCGTCGCATCCGGGATCCGCGCCCACGTGTCGCCCGTGGCCGGGTCGACGCTGTCGAGGGTGCGGCCGCCCGAGGCGGGCACGGACTGCCCGCCGATCACCATCTGGTACTCGGTCACGGCGCTGGCGCTCATGGGCAGGTTCTATCACCCGCCGCCGCGCTGCATCAGACCGAAGTTCGACTTACACTTAAACCTCGCATGCCCAGTCGCGCACGCGGCCCCAGGGCGCGCCCATTGCCGCAACCTGACGAGAGGTGGAGTGAATGTCGGACTTCAAGATCGACTTCGGGCTTTCGGGGCGCGTCGTCGCGGTCACGGGCTCGGCGCAGGGCATCGGCCAGGGCGTCGCCGCCGCGGCGGCGGAGGCCGGGGCCGACATCGCGCTCATCGACCTCGACGAGGGGCGCCTGGCCGACACCGCGGGCCTCGTCGAGGCGACGGGGCGCCGCGTCCTCAGCCTCGGCGTCGACGTGGGCGACCGCACGGCGGTCATGGCCGCGTTCGAGCAGATCGTGGGCACGCTCGGGCGCGTCGACGGCGTCGTGAACTGCGCGGCGGTCATCAGCGAGAACGTTCCGGCCGAGGAGGCGTCCGAGGAGGACCTCGACCTCCTATGGCGCGTCAACGTGAAGGGCAGCCTGTTCACCGCGCAGGCCGCCTTCCCGAACATGCGCGCCCGCGGCAGCGGCTCCATCGTGAACCTCGCCTCGCAGGCGGCGATCCTCTCGCTGCCCCACCAGGTCGTCTACACGGCCACGAAGGGCGCGATCGCGGCGATGACCCGCAGTCAGGCGATCGACTGGGCGCCGCACGGCATCCGGGTCAACGCGATCGCCCCGACGTTCGTGTGGACGCCGATGGCGGAGCCGATGCTGCGCATCCAGCAGGTCCACGACGCGTCGGTCAAGCGGATCCCGCTCGGGCGCATCGGTCAGCCCGAGGACATCGCCGGGGCCGCGGTCTTCCTCTGCTCCGACGCCGCGTCACTCATCACCGGGCACCTCCTGCCGGTTGACGGCGGCTGGACGGCGGGCGAGCCCGGGCTCGACCTCTAGGGCAAGCCGGCGGTCGCGCGCCGCCCGCCCGGCGCGGGCCGCGGCGCGCGCCGGCGCGATGCTCACCACCGCGACGCCGGCGATGACCAGCCCCATGCCCGCGAGCACGATCCCATCGGGCGTGTTGCCGTAGGCGACCTCGACGACGACCGCGACCACCGGCGCGAGGAACTGCCACGCGCTCGCGCGTGCCGCCGGGATGGCTCGCAGCGCCGTGAAGTAGGCCAGCGACGCGATCGCCGAGCTGCCGATCGCGACCCAGGCGATGGCGCCCCACAGGTCCGCGGAGCCCCAGTCGGTGTCCCCGATGTCGCCGTAGGCGAGCGCCAGCGGGATGAGCGCGATCCCGCCCACGAGGTGCTGGACGGCGGCGAAGCCCTTGAGGTCGGTCTCCGGATAGCGCGTGGCCGTGGCCTTGACGATCAGGGTGCCGACGCCGAACCCGGCCCCAGAGGCCAGCGCGATGCCCATGCCGAGCGCGAGGTCGCCCGTGCTGGCGTCGCCGCCGAGCTGGGAGGAGACCATCACCACGACGCCGACGAACGCCGTGACGAGCCCGATGACGCCCCAGTTGGCGATCCGCTCGCCGAGGAACGCGCGCCCCAGCAGCAGCACGAAGAACGGGGTGGTGTTGACGAGCACGGCCGCGTTCCCGGCGCCGGCCAGCGTGGTGCCCTCGGCGATGCCCTCGAACGTGAGCGTCACCATCAGCAGGCCCGAGAGCGCCGCCCACGCCAGCGTTCGCCCGCGCGGGATGCTGCCCCGCACCAGGGCCGTGACGGCGAGCAGCACGAGCGCGGCCGGCAGGGCGCGCAGGGTGGAGAAGACCACCGCCGAAGCGTGCTCGGTGCCGACCGCCGTGGCATGGAACGCGCTGCCCCAGAAGAAGACGGTGACGCCGAGCAGGACGTAGGGGACGGCGGCAGCGGGACGGCGGCTCATGGGGCTCCTTGCCTGGTTGCGCGGATTCGGTCCCGGCGCGCCAGCCCGCGCTCGAGGAGGATGCCGAGGCCGACGCCCCACAGCATCGGGTTGCCGATCAGCTGGGCGGTGGCCGACAGCGAGTCCTGCAGCGGTGTCCAGGCGATCGAGGGCGCGAGGGCCACCGCGGCGACGAGGCGGGCGCGGCCCCCGAGGACCCACACCCGGCCGAGGGTGATGGCGACGAGCGACACCATCATGAAGCCGAGCAGCGCGGCGGAGACGGTCAGCGGCAGCGCGGCCACGAGGCCGAGGAACGGCTCCACGAACGCCAGCCCCATCACGATCAGCGCGGCCAGCGCGAGCGCGGCGCGCCGGCGGTTGGCCAGCAGCCGCACGATCGGCACCGAGTCCAGGCGCGCCACCGTGCCGAGCACGTTCCCGACCGCCGCGCCCGCCACCTGCGCGACGCCGTGGATGGCGAGGCCGCGGCGCCCGGCGTCCGGTGCGGGCACGGTCCCGTACGAGTCGGCCGCGACCTCGATGGCGGCGATCTCGTTGAACGCGACGAGCAGCGCCGCGATGAGGAACGGCGCGATGACCCCGGCGCCGAAGTCGGGCGACCCCCACGGCATGAGGTCCGGCGTGGCCAGCCCACCGGCCAGCGAGGTGTCCGGGATCCCGGAGATCGCGAAGGACACCGCGGTGCCGGCGAGCAGCGCGCCGAACAGCGCGTACTGGCGCAGCACGGGAATGCCCTGTAGGACGAGGCCGGTGACGACGACGGCGGCGGCCGCGGCCCACGCGGGCGCGGTGCCGAGCGGATGGGCCGAGCTCGCCGCGACCGCGCGCTCGGCCGTCGCCGGGATCACCGCCACGCACACGACGAGCACGAACACCATGCCGGTCAGCGGCGTCATGAGCGGCCGCAGCAGGCGATCGAAGCGCAGCAGGCTCAGCGCGACGATCGCCGCGCCCGCGACGATCAGCCCGCCGGTCACGCCGGCCAGGCCGTGCCCGCCCGCGGTGATGACGACGATCGCCGCGAGGTACGCCGCCGACGGGCCCTCGTAGAGGAGGCCGCGGTAGCCGGCCGCGACCTGCGCCAGCGTGGCCAGGCCGAGGGTGAACATCGCGGAGAACACCAGCGTCCGCGTGTCGGCCGCCGGGACGTTCGCGAGGTCCCCGGCGACCAGCCAGAACCCGAACGCCGACGGGATGACGGCGACCACCCAGAGGACGGCCGCGACCACGTCGCCGAGGCCCGGGGCGGGGGCCCACGGACGCATCCTTCCCCGGCGCGCGGACCCGGCGCCGCTGATGACCCTGGTGACGCTCAATGGTGTCGATGCGCTGCGAGACTCTTGCCACAGCACCCTTGCGGCCCATACGATAATCGCGTTTGTATGCAAAGGCATACAAAGCGCCGGAGCGGCACCATCGAGCCCGAAGGGAACAGGAGACAGGGTTGATTGAACCGGGCAACATGTTTGCCGCACCAGCCTCGGTATCGAGCAGCGAGGAGGCCTACGACGCCATCCGGCGCGCCATCCTCGACGGGACGCTGCGACCCGGCGAGCGCATCATCGAGCAGCGCCTCGCCCAGATGCTGGAGGTCAGTCGCACACCCGTCCGCGAGGCGCTCCACAAGCTCGAGCGCGAGAACCTGGTCGCCCGCTCCGGGCGCGGGATGGCGGTCCAGACGTTCTCCGCCGACGAGGTCTTCGACATCTACGACCTGCGCGCCCACCTCGAGAGCTACGCGGCCCGCCGCGCCGCCAGCCGCGCCACGCCGGCCGAGCTCGCGGAGATGCGCGCGGTGCAGGACCAGCTCGTCGAGGTCGCCGCGCGCGAGGAGACCGACGACCTCGAGTGGCTGCGCCAGCCGGCGCGCCTGAACCAGCAGTTCCACATGCTCGTGGTGCGGGCGTCGCGCAGCGCGCCGCTCGAGCGCATGATCGTGGGCGTCGCCCAGACCCCGCTGATCTACAAGGCCTGGCTCTGGTACGGCGCCGACCAGAAGCACCGCTCCGGCGACGAGCACGCGCGGCTCATCGAGCTGCTCGCCGCGCAGGACGCGAAAGGTGCCGAGGAGTGCTGGCGCAACCACATCGAGTTCGGCCGGGACTTCCTGGCCGAGCGCCTGCTGGCCCAGCAGGCGCGCGGAGACGCCGGCTTCTGACCGGCGCGATCAGGCGAGAACACCGGACGGGAGATGCGATGAAGGCGGTTCGCTACCACGAGTACGGCAGCGCGGACGTTCTGCGCTACGAGGAGGTCGAGCGCCCTGAACCAGGGCCCGGAGAGGTCCGCGTGCGGATGGCCGCATGCGGGGTCAACCACTTCGACGTCGACCTGCGCGCCGGGATCTCGCGCTGGCCGCTGCCGCTGCCCCACCAGCTCGGGGTCGAGTTCGCCGGCGAGGTCGACGCGGTGGGCCCCGGCGTCGAGCACCTGGCCGTCGGCGACCGCGTGTGGCCTCAGCACGAGGTCGAGTGCGGGCAGTGCCGCCACTGCCGCGCCGGCCGGCCGAACCTCTGCGACGACGCGAAGATGTTCAGCGTCCAGTACCTCGGGGGCTACGCCGAGTACGTCGTCGCGCCCGCGCACGCGACGCACAAGCTGCCCGACGGCCTCTCCTACGAGGCGGCGGCCGCGGGCCAGGTGGTCTTCACGACCGCCTGGCACATGCTCATCAACCGCGGCCGGCTCGAGCCCGGCCAGACCGTCGTCGTCCAGGCCGCGGGCAGCGGCATCGGCCACGCGGCCGTCCAGATCGCCGCGCTCGCGGGTGCGCACGTCATCGCCACCGCGGGCGCCGGCCACAAGCTCGACCGCGCGCGCGAGCTCGGCGCCGACGAGACGATCAACTACAACGAGGAGTCGATCACCGAGCGGGTGCTCGACATGACCGACGGCGAGGGCGCGGACCTCTTCATCGAGCACGTCGGCGGCGACCTGTTCATGGACAGCCTGAAGGCCCTGCGCAAGGACGGCGCGCTGGTCACGTGCGGCGGCCACGCCGGGGAGACGCCGCCGATCGACATCATCGAGCTCTTCCGCAACGAGTACCGGGTGATCGGCTCGCGCATCGGGACCCCCGCCGAGATGCAGCTCACGATGCGGCTCATGGGCGAGGGCAAGCTGACCCCGGCGATCCACGCGGCGATCCCGCTGGCCGAGGCGCCGGAGGCGCACCGGATCATCGAGCGCCGCGAGCAGACCGGAAAGGTGGTGCTGGTCCCGTGAGAAGCCCGGACGACTACGTGTCGCGCTACACGCGCGACGTCAGCCTCGACCCGCGCACGACCTGCCTGGTCGTCGTGGACCTGATGTACGCGACGGGCCACCCGGACTACGGGCTCGGCCGGCTCCTGCGCGAGCAGGGCCGCTTCGAGGAGGCCCGCTATCGCTTCGAGCGCATCCAGCAGCTCGTCGTGCCCAACACGCTGCGGCTGCTCGAGTGGGCGCGCGCCAACGACATGCGCCGCGTGTTCCTCACCTACGGCTCCGAGGTCGAGGACTACAGCGACCTCGGGCCGCAGATGCTCGGCATCTGCAAGAACACCCGCAACCGCAAGGGCCTGCGCGAGCACGAGCTGCTCGACGAGCTCGCGCCGCAGCCGACCGAGCGCGTCATCAACAAGATCACCCCGAGCGCGTTCACGTCGAGCCCGATCGAGCTCATCATGCGCACCTACGGCGTCGAGGACCTGGTCTTCACGGGCGTCTCGACGAACATGTGCGTCGAGGGCACGATGCGCGACGCGGCGGACCGCGGCTTCGGCTGCGTCCTGGTCGACGACGCCTCGGGCGCCGACGCGCCCGAGTACCACGAGGCGGCGTGCGTGGTCCTGCAGCGCCTCTACGGCCACGTGATGCAGACCGACGACGTGCTCGCGCGCCTCGAGGGCGCGCTCGCGCCGACCGGCTGAGCGCGGCGCCGGAACGCGCCGCCGGGACGCAGCGCCCCGGTCGTTCACCGGGCGACGTCCGGCTGTCCGTGCCCGCTGAGCGGGCACGAGCGGCCACACGTCCGCGCGTGGAGCGGAGCCGCCCGCGCCACTGGAAGGGGCCGCGCCGATGCGCTACGAATATACGACTGCATGCAACCGTATACAAAGGCCGGAGGGCGCCAGGTCAGCGCCTCGATCCGCGCCGTGCAGGGCGAGAGGAAGACGGGATGCTGAGAGTTGGGATCGACGTCGGCGGCACCTTCACGGACCTGATGCTGGTCGACGACGACGACGGACGCGTGACGGTCCACAAGGTGCCCAGCACCCCGGCCGACCCCTCGCGCGCGACCATGACCGGCCTGGCCGAGCTCTGCGAGTTCGGCGGAGCCCGGCCGGGCGACCTCGACCAGCTGCTGCACGGCACGACGGTGGCGACGAACATCGTCCTCGAGCGCAACGGCTCGAAGACCGGGATGATCACCACGCGGGGCTTCCGCGACATCATCTACATCGGTCGCCACCGCCGCCCCAAGACGTTCTCGATCTACCAGGACCTGCCGTGGCGCGAGCCGACGCTCGTCGACCGCCGCCACCGCCTGCCCGTCACCGAGCGCATCGTGCCGCCCGGCGACGTCCGCGTCCCGCTCGACGAGGACGAGGTCCGCGAGGCGGCGCACAAGCTGCGCGAGGCGAACGTCGAGGCCGTCGCCGTCTGCTTCCTCTTCTCGTTCCTCAACCCGGCCCACGAGCGGCGCGTCAAGGAGATCCTCGAGGACGAGCTGCCCGGCGTGCACCTCTCGATCAGCCACGAGGTCGTCCCTCAGCACCGCGAGTACGAGCGCTTCTCGACCACCGCGCTGAACGCCTACATCGGGCCGAAGACCAGCCGCTACCTGCACAACATGCACGACGCGCTGCGCGACCTCGCGCCCGACACGGACTTCCACCTGATGGCGTCCAACGGCGGCACGCTGACCGTCGACGGCGCCGCGTCGCGGCCGGCGCAGCTGCTCATGTCCGGACCGGTCGCGGGCATCGTCGGCGGCATCGCCGCCGCGCGCTCGGCCGGCTACGACAGCGTCATCACGCTCGACGTCGGCGGGACGTCGGCCGACATCGGCGTCGCGCCGGACGCGAACGTCCGCATGAAGCACCTGTACGACACGAACCTCGGCGGCTACGAGGTGATGGTGCCGATGGTCGACCTCGACACGATCGGCGCCGGGGGCGGCTCCCTGGCCCGTGTCGACGCCGGCGGCCTGCTGCGGGTCGGCCCGCAGAGCGCGGGCGCCGACCCGGGCCCCGTCTGCTACGGCCGCGGCGGCACCGAGCCGGCGGCGACCGACGCCCAGGTCGCGCTCGGGCGCATGCGGCCGGAGGCCAGGCTGGCCGGCGGGCTGGAGCTGCAGACCGACGCGGCGCGCGCGGCGATCGCGCGCCTGGGCGCGGGGCTGGGCCTGGACCCGACCGAGACGGCGATGGGCATCACCCAGATCCTCACGCAGAACATGGTCAACGCGATCAGCGTCAACAGCGTGCAGAAGGGCTTCGACCCGCGGGACTTCAGCCTCGTCGCGTTCGGCGGCGGTGGGCCGCTCTACGGCGCCGACATCGCGCGCGAGCTGTCGGTGCCGCGGGTCATCGTCCCGCTGCACCCCGGCATCACGTCGGCCATGGGCCTCCTGGACTCCGACCTGAAGTACGAGTCCCAGCGCACGGTGATGGTCGACTCCCCGGACGCCGACCCGGCCGCGCTCGAGCAGGTCTTCACGGAGCTCGAGGCCGAAGGCCGCGCCGCGCTCGACGCAGACGACGTCGCCCACGAGGACCGCCTCTTCCAGCGCTGGGCCGACTGCCGCTACGTCGGGCAGGCCTACGAGCTGCTCGTCCCGGTCCCGCCGGGTCCGCTCGACGCCGAGGCGATCACGCGCCTGGCCGAGGAGTTCGAGCAGACCCACGAGCGCGAGTACTTCTACCGCTTCCCCGAGAAGCCGGTGCAGATCGTCCACCTGCGCTCCTACGCGATCGGGCTCATGCCGTCCGTCGAGTTCACGCCGATCGCCGAGGGCGGCCCCGAGCCGCCGGACGTCGCGGTCGTCGACCGGCGCCCGGTCGTGTTCTTCGCCGGCGGCGCGACCGGCGAGCACGACACGCCGTTCTACGACCGCGAGCGGCTGCTCGCCGGCAACGTGCTGCACGGTCCGGCGATCGTCGAGCAGCTCGACTCGACCACCGTCATCCCGCCGGGCATGGACGCGCGCGTGCTGCCCGACGGGGCCATCGTCATCGACTGCCTGCCCGAGGAGCCCCGCGCATGACCGAGCACGCGACGAGCGGCGAGACCCGCATCGACCCGATCACGCTCGGCGTCCTCGGCGGCGCCTTCCAGGCCATCGGCCTCGAGATGGGCCACGCCCTGAAGCGCATGGCCTACTCGCCGGCGGCCCAGCAGGTCGAGGACCTCGGCGGCGGCCTGTTCACGGCCGACGGCCGCGAGATCTGCGAGTCGGACACGACGCCGATGCACATCGGCTCGATCCCCGCCTACATCCAGGGCTTCATGCGCCGCCTCGAGGGCAACGTGAACCCGGGCGACATCATCATCCACAACAACCCGTACCACGGGGCCTCGCACTCGCCGGACCTCTGCGTCGCGATCCCGATATTCGATCCCGCCCACCCCAACGAGCTGCTGGCCTGGTCGGCGTCCACCATCCACCTCTCCGACACCGGCGGCGTGTTCCCCGGGATCGCCATCGACGTCCACGACGTGTGGGCCGAGTCGAAGATCTACGACTCGCTCAAGCTCTACGAGAACGGCGTGCGCAACGAGCAGCTCTGGCAGTTCTTCATCGACAACACGCGCACGCCGAGCTACGTGATCGGCGATACCGAGGCGATGATCGCGGCGGGCAAGCTCGGCGAGAAGCGCTTCCTCGGCCTGCTCGAGCGCTACGGGCGCGAGACGGTCATGGACGCGGTCGAGGAGTTCCTCGACTACTGCGAGCGCATGATGCGCGCCCAGATCGAGGCGGTCCCCGACGGCACGTGGGAGGCCGAGGGCTGGCTCGACGACGACGGCCGCAACCGCGGCGAGCCGCTCTACGTCCACACGAAGATCACGATCGAGGGCTCCGACATCACCGTCGACCTCTCGAAGTCCTGCGACAACGTGCCGACCGGCTTCAACGTGCCGTTCGGCGGCAGCGTGCTGCCCGGCATCTACACGGTGATCCGGTCCGTGTTCCTCGACGAGGCCACGTTCACGGACTTCATCCCGCAGAACGACGGGATCTTCCGGCCCATCAAGGTCATCGCGCGCGAGGGCAGCATCTTCAACCCCGAGTTCCCGCGCTCCGCGCTGTCGCGCGTGTGCCCGATCCTGCGCGCGTCCGACGCCGCGATCCAGGCGCTGGCGGAGGTCGTGCCCGACCGCGTGGCGGCGGGGTCGAGCTCCATCGGCGTCGGGGTCTACACCGGCTACATCCCCGAGAAGTCCGAGTACTGGGTCCACGTCGAGATCAACGAGGGCTCCTACGGCGGGCGCTGCGGCAAGGACGGCATCGACGCGATCGACGTGCTCACGGTCAACTCGCGCAACACGCCGATCGAGGAGACCGACTGGCTGTTCCCGCTGCGCACCGAGCGCTACGAGCTGCGCGACGTGGAGCCGGCGCCCGGGCAGTGGCGGGGCGGCATCGGGATCATCCGCTCGAACACGTTCGTCGAGGGCGGGGCGTTCACGTCGGAGACCGACCGCGCCTACGAGCCGCCGCCCGGGCTGTTCGGCGGCGGGACCGGGCACACGCTGCGCCTGTACCGCATCGACCCCGAGGGCGCCGAGCACCCGCTCGAGTCCAAGCAGACGAACTACTCGATGGACGCCGGCTCCACGCTCGTGTGGGAGCAGGCCTGCGGCGGCGGCTACGGCGATCCGCTGCGGCGCGACCCCGAGGCGGTCCTGCGCGACTACCTCGACGAGTTCATCAGCGCCGACGGAGCGCGCGAGGGCTACGGCGTGGTGATCGACGAGACGGCGGAGGCGGTGGACGCCGCCGCCACGGAGCGCCTGCGGGCGCAGCGAGGAGGCAACCGATGAGCTTGCGGTATCCCGAGTCGATCGAGGTCGTCGAGGTCGGTCCGCGCGACGGCCTGCAGAGCCTCCCGCGCGTCGTTCCGACCGCCGACAAGCTGCGCATGATCGAGCTGATCGCCGATGCCGGCTTCCGCACGATCGAGGTCACCGCGCTCGTGCGGCCCGACGTCGTGCCGCAGCTCGCCGACGCCGACAAGCTGCTCGCGCGGCTGCCGCGCCGCGACGGCCTCACCTACCGCGCCCTCGTCGCCAACCGCCGCGGCGCCGAGCGGGCCGTCGGCAGCGGGCTCGACCAGGTGCTGGGGCTCGTCTCCTGCAGCGAGGCGTACAGCCTGCGCAACCAGGGGATGTCGGTGCAGCGCAGCCTCGAGGAGATCCGCGCCGCGCACGACATCTGCGTCACGCACGACATCGGGTTCACCGCGGGCATCGCGCTCGCGTTCTTCTGCCCGTACGAGGGCGAGACGCCCCTGCACCGCCCGCTGGCGATCGCCGACCAGCTCGTGGCCAACGGCATCGACCGCCTCTACGTCGCGGCGAGCATGGGCATGGCCGACCCGGCGCATGTCCACCGGCTCTGCTCGGCCATCCTCGACCGCCACCCGCGGCTCTCGCTCGGGCTGCACCTGCACGACACGAACGGCATGGCGCTCGCCAACGCGCTCGCCGCCATGGACGCCGGCGTGCGCTGGCTTGAGGGCTCGATCTGCGGGATCGGCGGCGGCATCGCGATGCCGGCGAGCATGCTCGAGATCGGCAACGTCGCGTCAGAGGACCTCGTCTCGATGCTCGAGGCGATGGGCATCCACACCGGCGTCGACGTCAGCGTGCTGCACCACGTCGGCTGGGAGATCGCCGAGCTGCTCGACATCGAGCCGCGCGGGCGGTTCCTGCGCGCCGGCACGAAGGACGACCTGCTCGCCCGCGACGGGGCGCTGCCGGTGCGCCGACGCGGCGCCAAGCCAGTGCGGCGCTGACGCCCGCGGCCACCACCATCTCCGAAGGAGACCGCATGCGGATCAAGTACATCGTGCCGTTCCCGTTCGACGAGGTCGGCCTGGCCAATCGCGCCGCCCAGCTCCCGGACGAGCTGCGCACGCCGGGCGTCGAATACGAGTTCGTCCCGGTGCGCAACTCCTGCCACAACGCCGACAGCGCATACGAGCTGCTGATCCTCGACGCCTACATCGCCGAGGCCGGGCTGAGCAGCGAGGAGGAGGGCTACGACGCGGTCGTCATGGACACCGTGTCGGACTCCGGGCTCGCCGCGCTGCGGTCGCGGCTGACCATCCCGGTCCTCGGGCCGGGCCTCGTGCAGCAGCACGTCGCCGCGATGCTCGGCAGGAAGTTCTCGATCCTGACGATGTGGGAGCGCTGGCGCCCGCTGTACGAGAAGACGATGACCGACTACGGCACGCGCCACTACTGCGCCTCCATCCGCTCGATCGGGGTGCGGCCCGACCAGGAGCAGCTGCTGGCCGGCAAGGAGGAGGTCGTCTTCGCCGCGCTCGAGCGCGAGGGCCGGGCGGCGATCGAGGACGACCACGCCGACGTGCTGCTGATCGGCTCGACGACGATGCACCAGTCGGTCGAGCACCTGCGCAGGACGCTCGGCGTGCCGGTCATCAACCCGGGGCCGCTGGCCATCAAGATGGCGGAGATCTTCGTCACGCTCGGGCTCACGCACTCCAAGCAGGCGTTCATGTCCCCCGAGGTCGTCCAGGACGAGAAGCTGCACTCGCTGATGGCCGCCGCGACGGGCTGATCGCCGCGCCGTGCGAGTGGACCGCCGCGTCACCGCGGGGCTCGCGCTGTCGGTCGGGGCGATGTCGGCCAGCACGTTCGGCACGCTCGGCTTCGCGGCGCTGGCCCCGCTGGAGCGCGACGAGTTCGGGCTGTCGACGTTCGCCGTCGGCAGCCTGACGGCGCTCGTGTTCCTCGGCGCCCTCGCCGCGTCGAACCCGGCGGGGCGCCTGACCGACCGCGCCGGCGCCGCGCGCACCCTCGCGGGGTCCCAGGTGCTGCTGGCGTGCGGCATCGTGATCGCCGCGGCGGCGCCGGCGGCGTGGATCTTCCTCATCGGCGTGGCGGTCGCCGGGCTCGCCTACGGCGGGGTGAACCCGGGCACGAACGTGCTCGTCACCTTCTCGGTGCCGGCCCGTCATCGCGGTCTCATCATGAGCGTCAAGCAGACCGGGGTGACGCTCGGCGGGCTGGCGGCCGGGGCGATCCTCCCCTCGGTCGCGGGCGCGACGAGTTGGCGCGTCGCGCTCCTGCTGCCGCTCACGACGCTGCTGATGACAACCGCCGGTGCGATCTGGCTCGGGTCACACCGGCGCACGAGCTGGCTCGACGAGCATGGGCGCGAGGCCGGCGCGGGCCGGCCGCGCAGGGCGCCGGCGGTGCCGGGACCGGCGCCGACCGCGCTGTTCGGGTTCGTCATGGCCGGCGTGCAGCTGGCGTTCGTGGGCTACCTGGCCGTCTACCTCGTCGACCGCCAGGGCTTCTCGCCCGAGAAGGCGGGCGCGGCCCTGGCCGTCGGCTTCACCGCCGGCACGATCGGCCGGATCGCGTGGGGCATCGCGTCGGACCGCTGGTTCGCCAGCCGCGCCACCGCGCTGGGCCTCGCCGCGGGCGGCGGCGCGCTCGGCCTGGCGATCGTCGCGGCGGGCGCGAGCGGCTGGATCCTGTGGCCGACCCTCGCGCTCGTCGGGTTCTGCACGATCGGCTGGAACGGCGTCTACCTGGCGCTCGTGGCCGACGCGAGCCGGGTGGGCGAGCTGGGCCGGGCGACCGGGCGGATGCTGATGTCGCTGTACGCCGGCGTGGTGTGCGTGCCGCCGCTGCTCGGGCTCCTGCACGACGTGACCGACTCGTGGCCGCTGACCTGGACCGTCGGGTGCGCGGCGGTCGCCGGCGTGTGCGCGGTCATGATCGGCGCCCCGCGGCGAGCCGCGGGCGGCGCGGCCGTCACACCGGCGGGCGCGCCCGGTGCCAGTCGGTGACCTGCTGCAGCGCGTGTCCGCAGCGCAGCGCGACGGCGTCGCGGTACGGCGCCGCGGCGAGCTGAACCCCGGTCGGCAGGCCGCTGCAGTCGAGGCCGCTCGGCACCGAGACCGCCGGCATCCAGGCCAGGCTCCACGCGTAGGTGAACCGGGTCAGCTGGGCGGTCGTCGCGATCATCTCCGCGTCGTCGATGCGCGGCGCCGTGGCGTTCGTGGTCGGCGTCAGCAGGATGTCCACGTCGTCGAAGACGCGCAGCATCCGCACCCGCCACTCGCGCATGCGCACGATCGCCTCCGCGACGTCCGCGCCGGAGATGGCGTGCCCGAGCTCCAGCCGGCGGCGCACGTCCTCGCCGAACCGCCCGGGGTCGGCGTCGAGGCGCTCGCGATGCAGGGCGAGCGCCTCGGCGCGGATGAGCTGCGTCGCCGCGTCGACGGCATGGTCGGCCCCGGGCACGTCGATCTCGCGCAGCTCGGCGCCGAGGCCGGCCAGCACGTCGCCGGCGGCCCGCGCGTTGCGCGCGATGGCGGGCTCGACGTCGTCGAAGAAGAACGTCGTCGGGAGCCCGATGCGCACCCCGGCGAGGGTGGGCGAGCCGTAGTCGAGCCACGCGAGCGGGTCCTCGTAGGCGTGCTCGATCGCCCACGGGTCGTCGCGGTCGTAGCCGGCGATGGCGGCGAACACGTGGGCGACGTCCTCGATCGCGCGCGCCATCGGGCCGACCGTGTCCAGCGAGGCGCTGATCGGGAACGTGCCGCGGTTGCTGACGAGCCCGTAGGTCGGCCGGAGGGCGCTGACGTTGTTCAGCGCCGCCGGGATCCGCACGGAGCCGCCCGTGTCCGTGCCGAGCGCGGCCAGGCACTGGTCGGCGCCCAGCGCCGCGCCCGAGCCGCCGCTCGAGCCGCCGGGCACGCGCTCGGGATCCCAGGGGTTGCGGCAGGCCCCGTAGTGCGGGTTGTTCGTCGTCGCGCCGTAGGCGAACTCGTGCAGGGTCGTCTTGCCGACGATCACGGCGCCCGCGGCGCGCAGCCGCCGCGCGACCTCGGCGTCGGCGTCCGGCACCCGGCCGCGGAACCAGTCCGAGCCCCGGGTGCCCGGCACGCCGGCCACGTCGATGTTGTCCTTCAGCGCGACCGGCATCCCGGCGAGGCGGCCGAGCGGCTCGCCCTGCGCGCGGCGCTCGTCGACAAGGCGGGCGTCCGCGCGCGCCAGCTCGCTCGTCACGGTGATGTAGGCGTTCGTGACCGGCTGCAGCGCGTCGATGCGGGCGAGCACGGCGTCGGTCAGCTCCACCGCGGAGACCCCGGCCCGGCTCGCCGGCTCGTCGACGAGCCGGCGCAGGTCCTGCGGCGACAGCGTCACGCGGGCCCGCCGCCGCCGCTCGCGCGTCCCAGCGTGCGCAGGTGCTCGACCGTCGACAGCGCCCCGATCTCGATGTGCTCGCGCATGCAGGCGGCCGCCGCGGCGGCGTCGCGGCGCTCGATGGCGGTCATGACCCGCTCGTGCTGCGCGAACGACAGGCCGGCACGGCCGGTCAGCCACACCGCGCGCATGGGGATCGCCTGCCAGAGGCGCGCGATGAACTCCTGGAGATAGCGCGAGTCGCTCGCGGTCCAGATCGCGCGGTGCCAGGCCGCGTTGAGCTCGGCGGCATCGGTGCGCGAGTCGTCGGCGAGGGCGGCGGCCAGCTCGTCGTGCAGGCGGCGCATCTCGGCGATCTGCTCGTCGCTCGCCTGCCGGACGGCCTGCTCGGTGGCCAGCGGCTCGAGCAGGACCCGCAGCCGGTAGACCTCCTCGGCGTCCTCGGGCGAGTACTCGGCGACGGCCATCCCGCGGTGGGGGTGATGGATGACGAGCCCCTCGGCCTGCAGCAGCCGCAGCGCCTCGCGGATCGGGGTGGGGCTCATCCCGAGCTCGGTCATGAGCTCGGCCACCCGCAGGTGCTCGCCCGGGTGATAGCGCCCGTTCTCGATCTCCTGGCGCAGCGTGCGGAAGGCGACTTCGGTCTTGGTGACTGATCGGTGGGCGGACACCATCTCGAGGGGCTCTGGCGGACGACGATACAAGCGCGGCGCCGCCCGCCCGGCCGCGGGCGCGGATCGCTCAGTACGCCGTACCGGCGTCCTGCGCCTCCGCGGCGGCGGCCACCATCGCCCGCACGACGGCGAGCTTCTCGACGTTCGGACGGGGGTAGGCCGTGCGGCTCTGCGTCAGGCCCAGGCCGATCAGCGCCTCGGCGAGCTTGTAGGTGAGCGGCCCGGGGTTGATGACCGGCACCGGCAGGTTCGCCACGAGGTGCGCATGCGCCTGATGCATGGTCGTGGATCCGAGGCAGATGACGTCGGCGCCGTCCTCGACGCAGCGCAGGCCGGCCTCGACGAGCTTGGGGAAGACGTCCTCCTCCTTGCCGCCGAGCAGGTTCTCCACGTCCGGGGGCACGTTGATCGAGCGCATCGACGCGCACAGATGGGTGAGCCCGTACTCCTGCAGGCCCTTCTTGTAGAGGGCCAGCCAGCCGTCCCACTGCGTCAGGACGGAGAACTTGTGCCCGAGCATCAGGGCGGTGAGGAACGACGCCTTGCCGGGGGCGATCACCGGGATGTCGAGCACGGAGCGCAGCGCGTTGGCGCCCGAGTCGCTCATCGTGTCGATGCAGATCGCGTCGAAGCCCTCCTCGGCCGCCTCGACGCCGGCCTCGAGCATCCCGAGGTCGGCGAGCACGTAGTCGTGATAGCTGTCGTAGAGGGCCGGTCCCGCCTTCAGCGGCTTGTACGTGACCTCCATGTCCGGCCCGAGCACGACCGACTCCTGCTGCGTGCGCCGGTTGACGAGGCCCGTCTCATCGAAGGGGAAGGGGACGAGGACACACACGCGGGGCATACGCCGCTCCTTGGTGGTGGGCTGGTGGGACGAGGGCCATGTCAGAGGTCCCAGACCGTGTCGGTGACCACGGCGACGAGCTGGGCGGGCGAATCCGTGTCGTTGCGGAAGGCATGCGGGGTGCGGCCGGACCACACGCCGCTGTCGCCCGCGTTCATCACGTAGTCGACGCCGTCGAAGTCCAGGACCACGCTGCCGACGGGCACGTAGACGATGTCGATGCCGTCGTGCGCGAGCGCGTCGCGAAACGCGGTGCGCGGCTCGAAGGTCACCGTGATGAGCTCGAAGTCGACGCCGGGAAGGCGCAGGCGGCGGTAGTCGACGCCCTCCCCGCGGTCGACGGGCGTGCGATCGTCGCTGCTGAGGAACCGCGGCCGGGACGTGTTCGACGAGTAGGTCAGCAGCGACGCGACGTCGAGCCCGAAGACCGCGGCGATGCGCGCGAGCCGGCCCAGGGCGATGTCGGACTTGCCGCGCTCGACGGCGCTGATGAACGACGGCGACAGGTCGGACCGCGTCGCGAGCTCGTCGAGGCTCATCCCGCGCTTGCGCCGCAGCAGGCCGACGATGGCGCCGACGTCGACGACCGCGCCGTTGGGCGCGACGGCCTCCGGCTCCTGCACTGCCTCATCCTCCGTCGCCATGGCGGTGTGCCGACCTCCCGCGAGCTCGGAGTTGACAGTGGCCCTCGCGGGCCCTACCTTGCGAAATATAGGGGAGAGCCACACAATTCTGCAAGCAGGATGATGGCGGAGGTGCCGGCATGAAGCGCATCGGGGTCGACGTCGGGGGCACGTTCACCGATCTGATCCTCGTCGACGAGGAGGCGGGGCGGATCACCGTCGACAAGATCGCGTCGACGCCCGATGACCCGTCGCGCGCGGTGGTCGAGGGCGTGAACCGGCTGTGCGAGCGGGCCGGCGTCCCGCTGCCGGAGATCGACGGCTTCCTGCACGGCACCACGGTGGCGACGAACATCGTCCTCACCAACACGGGCGCGGAGACCGGGATGATCACGACGGAGGGCTTCCGCGACATCATCCACATCGCCCGCCACAAGCGGCCGTACAACTTCTCGCTCCAGCAGGAGCTGCCGTGGCAGTCCCGGCCTCTGGTGAAGCGCCGTCATCGCCTCACGGTCGCCGAGCGGGTCACGGCGCCGCGCGGCGAGGTCATCACGCCGCTCGACGAGGACGAGGCGCGGCGCCAGGTGCGCGCCCTGCGCGACGCGGGCGTCGAGTCGATCGCCGTCTGCCTGCTGCACTCCTACCTCAACCCGGACCACGAGCGCCGGATCAAGGAGATCGTGCTCGAGGAGCACCCGGAGGCGTACCTCTCGGTCTCGCACGAGGTCCTCCCGCTCTACCGGGAGTTCGAGCGCTTCTCGACCGTGAGCCTCAACGCCTACGTCGGGCCCAGGGTCGGGCGCTACGTGTCCCGCCTGGACGACGTGCTGGAGGACGCCGGCTTCGCCCACGGCGTCCGGCTGATGCAGTCCTCCGGCGGCCTGACGACCGTCGACCGCGCCGCCCAGCGGCCCGTCACGCTGCTCATGTCCGGGGTCGTCGCCGGGCTCCTCGGCGGCATCTGGGTGGGGCGCATGGCCGGCCATGCGAACGTGGTGACGCTCGACATGGGCGGGACGTCGGCCGACATCGGCGTGGCGGCCGGCGGCGAGCTGCGCATGCGCCATCTGCTCGACACGAAGGTCGGCGACTACCAGGCGATGGTGCCGATGGTCGACATCGACACGATCGGCGCCGGCGGCGGGTCGATCGCGTACGTCGACGACGGCGGGGTGTTCCGCGTCGGGCCGCAGTCGGCGGGTGCCGATCCCGGTCCCGCCTGCTACGGGCGGGGCGGAACCGCTCCGACGTCGACGGACGCGCAGCTGCTGCTCGGCCGGCTGCGGCCCGAGCGCGGACTGCTGGGCGGCGACATGCACCTCGACGCCGGCCGGGCGCGCGAGGCGTTCGAACCGCTCGCGCGCGAGCTCGGCATGTCGGTGGAGGAGGCGGCGCTCGGCGCCCTGCAGATCCAGCGCTTCGGCATGACGCAGGCCATCGAGCTGAACTCCGTGCGCCGCGGATACGACCCGCGCGACTTCGCCCTGGTCGCCGCCGGCGGCGCGGGAGCGCTGTTCTCGTGCGAGATCGCGCGCGAGCTCGAGATCCCCACGGTCCTCGTCCCGCCGCACCCGGGCATCACCTCGGCGACCGGCCTGCTGACCACCGACCTCCAGCACGAGTTCGTCGCGACCGACCGACACGCGCTCGACGACCTCGACCATGCGCGGCTCCAGGCTCGCATCGACGAGATCTCCGGGCAGGCGGCGCAGCAGCTGATCGACGACGGCGTGCCGGAGGACCGGCGCCTCGTCCGGCTGTTCGTGGAGTGCCGCTACGCCGGCCAGGGCTACGAGGTCCGGTGCGACGCTCCGAGCGGCGCGGTCGACGCGGCCTGGGCCGACGGCATGCGCACGACGTTCCACGCGGCGCACGAGGCCGAGTACGGCCACCGGTTCGACGCGCCGATCGAGATCATCAACCTCCACGCGGTGGGGATCGGCCGGATCGACGAGCTCGCATGGCCGCAGATCGAGGTCGGCGACGGCGACCCCGCGCGGGCGCGGACGCTCGAGCGCGAGGTGGTGTTCGACGTGGAGGGCGCCCCGCAGCGCGTGCTGACGCCGTTCTTCGACCGCGACCTGCTGCGCGCCGGCGACGCGATCTCCGGCCCCGCCGTCATCGAGCAGTACGACTCCACGACGATCGTCCCACCCGGGTTCGCGGCGCGGATCGACGGCTGCGGCAACATCGTGATAGCCACGCCCGTCGCGGCGGAGGCGCAGGCCGGCTCCGCCGATGCCGCGTCGGCCCTGTCGACGCCGATCCTCATGCGCGTCATCGGCGGAGCGCTGTCGTCGATCGCCAAGGAGATGGCCGGCGTCCTGTTCCGGATGTCGTACTCGTCGATCATCCGCGAGTCGGAGGACCTCGGCGCCGGCCTGTTCGACGCGGACGGCAACGTGCTCGCCGAGTCGGACTCGACCCCGATGTTCATGGGCGCGATGCCGAAGATCGTCAAGAACGTCATCGGCCTCCTCGGCGACGACATCCACGAGGGCGACGTCATCGTCCACAACGACCCGTACGGGGGCGCCACGCACTCGCCGGACCTGGCGATCGTCGTCCCGATCTTCTTCGAGGGCCGGCTCGTCGGGTTCTCGGGGGCGTCCGCGCATCTGCTCGACATCGGCGGCGCCTTCCCGGGCATCGCGGTCGACCTGGTCGACCGCTGGTCGGAGGGCAGCATCTTCCAGGCGGTCAAGCTCTCGGAGAAGGGCGTCCGGCAGGAGAGCCTGTGGCGCCACATGCTGGCCAACATGCGCACGCCCACGCAGAACAAGGGCGACCTCGAGGCGATGATCGCGGCGTGCGAGCTCGCCAGGCGCCGCTTCCTCGAGCTGCTCGCCAAGCACGGGGCGGACACGGTCCTCGACGCGGCGGAGGCGTGGCTGGACTACTCGGAGCGGATGCTGCGCCAGGAGATCGCCAAGCTCCCCGACGGCGTCTACGAGACCGAGACCGGCTGGCTCGACGACGACGGCCGCAACCGCGGCGTGAAGCTCCCCGTCAAGGTCAAGGTGATCGTCGAGGGCGACACGCTGACGTTCGACCTCACCGGATCCTCGAAGGCGGTGCCGACCGGGTTCAACTGCCCGTTCGAGGGTACGACGCTGTCGGCGATGTCGTTCATCGCGCGGATGATCTTCCTCGACGAGGAGGCCTATCCCGTCTTCGTCCCGCAGAACGAGGGCATGCTGCGCCCGGTCGAGGTGGTCGCGCCGCACGGGTCGATCTTCAACCCGGACTTCCCGCATGCGTGCTTCGCGCGCTTCTGCCAGGTCCAGCGCGCGGTCGACCTCGTGCTGCGGGCGCTGGCGCCGGTCGCACCGGAGCGCGTCACGGCGGGCAACTCGGCGCACCTGCACTTCCTGTCGTACTCGGGGTTCGCGGAGGACACCGGCGAGTACTGGGTCTACCTGGAGGTCAACGAGGGCTCCTACGGCGGGCGCCACCACCGCGACGGCCTCGACTCGGTGGACTCGCTGATCGCGAACACGCGCAACAACCCCATCGAGGAGCTCGAGTGGCGCTTCCCGATGCGGACCGAGCGCTACGAGCTGCGCGACCACGAGGCGGCCGCCGGCGAGTGGCGCGGCGGCATCGGCGTCGTCCGCGTCAACCGCTTCCTGGTCGACACGGTGGTCAGCTGCGAGGGCGAGCGCCACGAGTCCGATCCGCCCTGGGGCATCCTCGGGGGCCACGACGGCAAGAACGCGTCGGTCGTCAAGAACCCCGGGACGGCGGGCGAGGAGGCGTGGCCGGCGAAGATCACCGGCTACGAGCTCGCCGCCGGCGACGCCATCGAGATCAGCACGCCGAGCTCCGGCGGCTTCGGCGATCCGCTGCTGCGCGATCCGTCGCGCGTCCTGGAGGACGTCCTCGACGGCCTGACGACGATCGAGCTCGCCGAGCGCGACTACGGCGTCGTCATCGACCCCGATGCGCTCGCCGTCGACGAGCAGGCAACCGCCGAGCGCCGGAGCGTGGCGGCCGCCGCCACGCCATCGTGACCACCGCAGACCCGAAGGAGACGAGCATGGCAACGACCGAGAGCAACCTCCAGGCGATGCTGGACGAGGTGTTCGCCGCCGACTCCCAGCTGTACCAGGGACGCGGGTTCCAGCGCCGCGTCGGGTTCGGGCAGCGGCCGGCGCTCGTCCACATCGACCTCGCGAACGCGTGGACCCGTCCCGGCCACGCCTTCAGCTGCGACGACATGGACGACCAGATCATCCCGGCCGTCCAGCGGCTCAACGAGGCGGCACGCCCCAAGGGGATCCCGATCGTCTACACGACGACGGCGTTCGAGGTCACGGAGGGGCCCAACTCCGACATGGGGATCTGGAACCGCAAGATCCCGCTCGAGGAGCTGAAGGTCGGCACGGAGGGCGTGCAGATCGACGACCGCATCGCGCCGCTGGAGGGAGAGCTCGTCATCACGAAGAAGCGGGCGAGCGCCTTCCACGGCACGAACCTGTCGTCCTACCTGACGGCGCATCGGGTCGACACGATCATCGTGACGGGCGTGACCATGGCGGGCTGCGTGCGCCACACGGCCGAGGACGGGATCGCCGAGGGCTTCGCGCCCATCGTCGTCCGCGAGGCGGTCGGCGACCGCGTTCCGGGGGTGGTCGAGTGGAACCTGTTCGACATCGACGCGAAGTTCGGCGACGTCGAGCCGCTCGACACGGTCGTCGGGTACCTCGAGAACCTCAAGGTCGACCGCGGGCCGCGATGAGACCCTGTCGGTTCTCGCACCGGACGGCGTCGACCCTCCGCGAGGTGGCTGCGCGACCGCGACCGCGACCGCCGGCCTGGGCGACCTGCGCGGCTGGTCGCGGACGGGCCGCATCGTGAGCGGCCCGCCGACGGCGCCCGGTGACCTGCGCTACCTGTGCCGGCAGGACGTCGCGTCGGTCCTGCCCGGGACGCTGGAGCAGCTCGATATCGTCGAGCAGACGTACCTCGCGATGGCCGAGGGCCGGGTCGAGCAGCCGCCGAAGCCGGGGATCCACCCGCGGCCGGACGCGTTCATCCACGCGATGCCGGTCTACCTGGCCGACGAGGACGTCGCGGCGATGAAGTGGGTCTCCGGGTACCCGGAGAACCGCAGCCGCGGGCTGCCCTACATCTCCGGCCTCGTGATCGTCAACGACCCGGCGACCGGCGTCCCCCTGGCGATCATGGACGCGGTGGAGATCACCGCGGCGCGGACCGCGGCGGCCAGCGGCGTCTGCATCCGCCGCTGGGCGCCGCCCGGCTGGCGCCGCGCCGCGATCCTGGGGTGCGGCGAGCAGGGGCGCTACCACGCGAAGCTGCTGCGGGCCCTGAACCCCGAGGTCCGCATCGCGGCCTGGGATCCCGACGCGAGCCGGGTCGCCGCGATGCCGGGTCCCGTGGAAGCGGCCGGCGATCCGCACGCGGCCGTCGACGGCGCCGACGTGGTCGTCACCTGCGCGCCCATCGTGGAGGAGGCGCAGGCCACCCTGACGTCCGCCGGGAGCGGCGCGCCGCGGCTGCTGCTGCCGATCGACTTCGACGCGAGCATCGGTGCGGCGCTCGTGCGGGCGGCCGACCTGCTGGTCGTCGACGACGTGACGCAGTTCGAGTACTACCGCGACCGGGGCCACTTCCGCGACTGGCCGGCGCCGGACCTGAGCACGGGCGAGGCCCTGCGCGACGGGCGCGGCGGCACGAGCGTCGTCTGCTGCAACCTCGGCGTCGGCGCGCTCGACGCCGCCTTCGCCAGCCACGCCCTCCGCGCGGCCGATCGCGAGGAGGCGTTCATCACCCTGCCGAGATGAGTTAATATTTAATTTGATTTTCGACGAGACGACGGAGGCCGAGTGACCGACTGGAACGACCAACTTCTGCGCTCCCTGCTGTTCGTCCCCGGCAGCGACGAGCGCAAGCTCAAGAAGGTGGGGACGTTCGGCGCCGACGCGATCGTCATCGACCTCGAGGACGCCGTCGCCGACGACCGCAAGGTCGAGGCCCGGGCCATCACCCGCGCCGCCGTCCCCACCTACGGCGCGGGCCAGGCCGTCGTCGTCCGCGTCAACTCGCTCCAGTTCGGCACGCTCGAGGAGGACATCGCCGCGGTCGTCGCCGAGGGGCTCGACGCGATCATGGTGCCGAAGATCGAGGACACCGAGTCGCTGCGCGTCGCCGACGCCGCGCTGGCGAAGGCGGAGGCGGCGGCCGGCCTCGACGCGGGCGCCGTCCGCGTCCTCGCGCTCATCGAGACGCCGCTCGGCCTCACCCGCTGCGAGGAGATCCTCGCCGCCGCGCCGGAGCGCGTGCACACCGCGGTGTTCGGCGCCGGCGACTTCACGACCGAGCTCGGCGTGGATCTCACCGCCGACGCCACGGAGATCCTCTACGCGCGGTCGCGCCTCGTCGTGGCCGCGCGCGCGGCCGGGCTCGCGGCGCCCGTCGACGGCCCCTGGCTGCGCCTGCAGGACATGGAGGGCCTCGAGGCCGACTGCGTGCGCTCGCGCGGGCTCGGCTTCCAGGGCCGCGTCACCGTCTACCCGCCGCAGGTCGATCCGGTCCAGCGCGGCTACTCGGCGCTCAGCGACGAGGACGCGGCCCGCAACCGCCGCATCGTCGAGGCCTTCGAGGAGGCCGAGGCCCAGGGCGTTGCGTCCCTGCGCGTCGACGGCCTGTTCGTCGACTACCCGATCTACCGCCTCGCGCGCGACCGCATCCGCCGCTACGACGCCTGGCTGGCGACCACGACGGAGGCAACCGCATGAACCCGACCGGCGAGCTGCCCCTCAAGGGCATCCGGGTGGTGGACTCGGCGTCGCTGTTCGCCGGGCCGGTCATCGCCACGATGCTCGGCGACTACGGCGCCGACGTCATCAAGGTCGAGCATCCCGAGGGCGACAACCTGCGCAAGCTCGGCTGGGAGAAGGACGGCGTCTCGCTGTGGTGGGCGGTCATCGGCCGCAACAAGCGCTCCGTGACGCTCAAGCTGTCGGACCCGGACGGCGCCGAGGCGATGAAGAAGCTCCTGGCGACCGCCGACATCTACGTCGAGAACTTCCGCACCGGCACGCTCGAGCGCTGGGGCCTCGGCTGGGACGTCCTGAAGGAGATCAACCCGAACCTCGTCATGGTGAGAACCACAGGGTTCGGGCAGACCGGCCCGTACGCGACCCGCCCCGGTTTCGGCACGCTCGCGGAGTCGATGTCCGGCTACGCCCACATCAACGGCTTCCCGGACGGCCCGCCCACGCTGCCGCCGTTCGCGCTGGGCGACGGCGTCGCCGCGATGACCGGCGCCTTCGCCGCGATGATGGCGCTCTGGTGGCGCGATCGCGGCGGCACCGGCCAGGTCATCGACCTGTCGATCTACGAGCCGCTGTTCTGGATCCTCGGGCCCCAGGCCTCGGTCTACGACCAGCTCGGGATCGTGCAGAACCGCACCGGCAACCGCGCGCCGTTCACCTCGCCGCGCAACGCCTACCTGTCGAAGGACGGCGTCTGGCTCGGCATGTCCGCCAGCGCGCAGTCCATCGCGGAGCGCGTGATGAAGCTCGTCGGCCGGGCCGACCTCGCCGAGCAGCCGTGGTTCTCGGACCACGCCGGCCGCCTCGAGCACCAGGACGAGCTCGACGAGCCCATCGCCGCCTGGATCGCCGAGCGCGACGCGGACGAGGTGCTCCTCGCGTTCGAGGAGGTCCACGCCGCGATCGCACCCGTGCTCTCGATCAAGGAGATCTTCGAGGACCCGCAGTTCCAGGCGCGCGAGACGATCACGACCGTCGAGCATCCGGTCCTCGGGCCGCTGAAGATGCAGAACGTCATCCCGCGGCTGACGATGACGCCCGGCGAGATCCGCTGGTGCGGACCCGACCTCGGCTCGAGCAACCGCGACGTGCTGGGCGGCGAGCTCGGATACTCCGATGCCGAGCTCGCGGACCTGGCCGCGCGCGGCGTCATCGCGCAGGCACCCTGACCCCGGAGAGAGGAGACAGATGCCCCGATTCAGCGAGCAGGACGGGCCGGGCCCGCGGCGCGACGTCGTCGGCTACGGCCGCCACGTGCCCAAGGTGACCTGGCCGGGCGGTGCGCGCGTCGCCGTGAACATCGCGCTCAACTGGGAGGAGGGCTCGGAGTACTCCAAGATCGCGGGCGACGGGCGCAACGAGGGCCTCGCCGAGATCCCGTACACGATGGACCCCGAGTACCGCGACCTCGCCGCCGAGTCCGTCTACGAGTACGGCGCGCGCGCGGGCGTGTGGCGCCTGCAGCGGCTCTTCGAGCAGTTCGGCATCCCGATCACGTTCTTCGGGGCGGCGGTCGCGTTCGAGCGCAACCCCGAGGTCGCCGCGTGGCTGAAGGAGGCCGGCCACGAGCCGTGCTGCCATGGCTGGCGCTGGGAGGAGGTCTGGACGCTGTCGCGCGAGGAGGAGCGCGAGCACATGCTCGAGGCGATCCGCTCGATCGAACGCACCTGCGGCGAGCGCCCGCGCGGCTGGTACTGCCGCTACGGCCCGTCCGTCAACACCCGCGAGCTGCTCGTCGAGGAGGGCGGCTTCGTCTACGACTCCGACGCCTACAACGACGACCTGCCGTACTACACAGAGGTCGCCGGCACGCGGCACCTGATCGTGCCCTACAGCTTCACCTACAACGACGGCCGCTACGTGCTGCCCCAGGGCTTCTCGGACCCGTCGTCGTTCTTCGACCAGTGCCGGCGCGGCTTCGACTACCTGTGGGAGGAGGGCGCCACCCACCCCCGGATGATGTCGATCGGCCTGCACTCGCGCTGGGCCGGGCAGGCCGGGCGCACGAGCGGCCTGCGCGACTTCATCGAATACGCGCTCGAGAAGGGCGACGTGTGGTTCACGCGGCGCCTGGACATCGCCAACTGGTGGAACGAGCACCACGAGGAGTTCGAGGCCGGCCGCGGATGAAGGCCGTTCGCTTTCACGAGTACGGCGACGCGTCGGTCCTGCGCCACGAGGACGTCGCCGACCCCGAGCCGGGGCCCGGCGAGGTCGTCGTGCGGGTGCGGGCCGTGGGCCTCAACCACGTCGACGTCGACATGCGCAACGGCACGTCGCGGCTGCCCCTGGCCCTGCCGCACACGCTGGGCTTCGAGTGCGGCGGCGACGTGGCCGCGGTCGGGCCCGGCGTCGAGGAGCTCGCGGTCGGCGACCGCGTGACCCCGCTCTACCAGGTGGCGTGCCGGCACTGCGAGCCCTGCCTCGCCGGCCGACAGCAGTTCTGCGAGCGGCTGGAGATGCTCGGCGTGCAGCGCGCGGGGGCCTACGCGGAGTACGTGCTGGCGCCCGCCGACGCGGTCGTGCGCATGCCGGACGCGATGACCTACGAGCAGGCGGCCTCGACGCAGACGACCTTCGCGACGGCGTGGCACTGCCTCGTGACCCGCGCCAAGCTGCGCCCCGGGGAGACCGTCCTGATCTCGGCCGCCGGCAGCGGCGTGGGCTCGTCGGGCATCCAGGTGGCCAAGCGCGCCGGGGCGCGCGTGATCACCTCGGCGGGCAGCGCGGAGAAGCTGCAGCGCGCCCGCGAGCTGGGGGCCGACGTCACGATCGACTACGTCGAGGAGGACCTCACCGCGCGGGTGCGGGAGGCGACCGGCGGCCGCGGCGTCGACGTCGTGCTCGAGCACGTCGGTGGCGACGTGTTCGAGCGCAGCCTGGCCGCCGTCGCCGACGGCGGGCGGGTGGTCGTGTGCGGCGGGCACGCGGGCGAGGTGGTGGCGCTGGACCTCATCGAGCTGTTCCGCCACGAGTGGTCGGTCATCGGCTGCGCCCGCGCGTCGGAGGCCGAGCTGCGCCACGTCATCGAGCTCGTCGGGCGGGGCGAGCTGACCCCGGTGGTGTCGGAGATCCTGCCGCTGGAGCAGGCGGCCGACGCCCACCGGTTGATGGAGGATCGCCGGCAGTTCGGCAAGGTTCTGCTGGCCCCATGAGCCGCCTGTGCGTCGAGCCGATTCAGATGAAGGGTCGTAAGTCCAACGTTTACTTGACACCTTTGATTTCTGGGGCATAGCCTTGCGCTCGTATACGACGGTATACCGACTTAGGCCGGACTCAAGGGCCGGCCGCGGATAGGAGGAGCTGGTGTTGCAGGAGAGGAACGCATTCCATCGGGGAAGGACCCTTGCGCTGCTCGCCGTCCTGGCCGCCGTGATGGTGGCCGTGGTCGTCGGGGCGTGTGGGAGCAACGACAACAGCGGCTCGACCGGCTCGACCGCCGCGTCCACGTCGGCGGCGACCACTGGAGGCGGCTCGACCACCACGGGCGGTGGCGATGCCCAGGCTGCCGCGAAGGCGAACATCGAGGCGAACTCGAAGATCCCCCAGTTCAAGCTCCAGGCCGAGCCGGTGGACATCAGCAAGGCCAAGGGCAAGACGCTGTTCAACATCCCGGTCGCCAGCACCATCCCCTACGTGGCCGCCGTCGACGCCCAGATGAAGAAGGTCGCCCAGGCCAACGGCGTCAAGTTCGTGCAGTTCGAGAACGAGGGCAACCCGACGCAGTGGGCCGCCGGCATCAACCAGGCGATCAACCAGAAGGTCGACCTCATCGTCCTGCAGGCGGGCAACGACCCGCAGCTGGTCATCCCGCAGCTGAAGCGGGCCAAGGCGGCCGGCATCCCGGTGCTGGTGTCGCACCTCTACCAGAACGGCGAGTCGCCGCCGGCGAACGTCGCCGACCTCATCGCCGGGTACGTCACCGTCCCGTTCCACGAGTCCGGGCAGCTGTCGGTCGACTACGCGATCTCCCAGGACGGGTGTGACGGCGTCAAGCAGACGCTGATCATCACGGCGGAGGAAGTGCCGCCGAGCAACGGCATCGTCAAGGCGATGCAGGACCGCCTGGCGGAGCGGTGCCCCGACGCCAAGGCCCAGGTCCTCAACGTCCCGGTCGTCGACTGGGGCACGAAGATCGCGCCGCAGGTGCAGTCCGCGGTCAGCTCGAACCCGAACATCAAGTGGGTTCTGCCGATCTACGACTCGATGTCCATTCCGGCCTCCGCCGCCATCCGCGCGGCGGGCAAGGGCACGGGTCAGGTCAGGATCGCGTCGTACAACGGCACGCCTGACGTGTTGAAGCTCATCCAGGACGGCGACATCATGGCCGCTGACATGGGCGAGAACATCGGCTGGCTGGGCTACGCCAACATGGATCAGGCCTTCCGGATCCTCGCCGGCGGCCCGATCATCAAGGATGGTCTCGAGGACACGCCTCTGCGGGTGTTCGACGACTCCAACGTCGACGAGACCGGCACGCCTCCGACACCCGACAAGGGCTACGGCGACGCCTACGTCACGGGCTACAACAAGCTCTGGGGGATCGGCTAGCACCATGACGGACCAGGCCCCAACCAGCGGCCCACGGTCCACCGGCACGGAGCCGGGCGTCCCCTCGGGGGCGCCCGCGCCGGCCGGTGCCGCGACCGCGGTCCCGGTGATCGAGCTCCGCGGCCTCACCAAGACCTTCGGCGGGGCGAAGGCGCTCGATGACGTCGATCTCACCGTCCTGCCGGGGGAGGTCCACGGCCTCCTCGGGGAGAACGGATCGGGCAAGTCGACCCTGATCAAGGTCCTCGCGGGCTACCACACCCCCGACGCGGTCGACCTCAAGATCAACGGGGAGCCGGTGAAGCTGCCGCTGCCGGCGGGCAGCTTCGGGGACCTGGGGCTCAGCTTCGTCCACCAGGACCTCGGACTGCTCCGGGATCTGACCGTCATCGAGAACCTGCGCATGGTCGACCTGGCGCAGTCGGGGTCCTGGCGGATCGACTGGCGCGCCGAGCGGCGGCGCGCGTATCAGCTCTTCGACGACTACGGGGTCTCGCTGGACCCCCACGCCCTCGTCAACGACATCAGCGAGACCGACCGCGCGCTGCTCGCGATCGTTCGCGCCACCGAGGGCATCAAGGCCGCCACCGGCGAGGACCGCCGCGGCCTGCTCGTCCTCGACGAGCCGACGGTGTTCCTGCCGCGGGAGGGCACGGAGCGGCTCTTCGCGATCGTACGCGACATCGTCGCCAACCACGCGAGCGTGCTGTTCGTCTCGCACGACCTCGACGAGGTCCGGCAGATCACCGACCGCGTCACGGTGCTGCGCGACGGCCGGGTGCACGGCACGGTCGTCACCGCGGAGGCCACGGAGGGTCAGCTGGTCGAGATGATCATCGGCCGCCGCCTCGCGCAGCTCGAGCTCGCGCGGCCCGACGCGTCGGGCCGCCGCATCGCCGCGACGGTCGACGGCCTGCGCGGACCCGGCGTGCGCGAGCTGTCCTTCGAGGTCCACGAGGGCGAGGTGCTGGGGCTCACCGGCCTGATCGGCTCCGGCTTCGACCAGGTGCCGTACCTGCTCTTCGGGGCGCGGCCGTGCGCCGCGGGCGAGATGCGCGTCGGCGACGCGACGTTCGCGCTGCGGTCGATGACGCCGAAGCGCGCACTGCGCGCGGGTCTGGCGCTCATCCCCGCCGACCGCCAGCGCGACGGCAGCGTCGGCTCGCTGCCGATCGGCGACAACATGATGCTCCAGGTCCTCGGCGACTACCAGCCCGCGCAGCTCCAGTTGCGGCGCATGCGCCGCAAGAGCCAGGAGCTCCTCAACGAGTACGACGTGCGGCCCCCGGATCCGGGGCTCGCGTACCAGTCGCTCAGCGGCGGCAACCAGCAGAAGGCGCTGCTGGCGAAGTGGCTGCAGACGGAGCCGCCGCTGCTGCTGCTCCATGAGCCGACCCAGGGAGTCGACGTCGGCGCGCGGGAGCAGATCTTCCGCACCCTGTCGGCGTCAGCGGAGCGGGGCATGGCGATCGTCTGCGCCAGTTCGGACTACGAGCAGCTCTCCGCCGTGTGCGACCGCGTCCTGGTGCTCGGCGCCGGCCGGATCGTCCGCGAGCTGTCCGGCGGCGAGGTCACCAAGGAACGCATTGCCGAGCAGGTGTACAACAGCGTCACGCTCGCCGAGGCGGAGCGAGTCCGGTGAGGGAGGACAAGACCATGGAGTCCAACACGTCCACGACCACGGCGGGCGATGCGCCGCCGCCGGCGGATGAGCGGCGCGGCGCGCGGGGCCGCAGCGCGAAGCTTCGGCCGGCCGACCTCTTCCAGCGCTACGCGCTGCTGCTGGCCTGGGGCATCGTCGTGCTGGTCTTCTGCCTGCTCAAGCCCGACACCTATGCGACGTCGGCGAACTTCCAGACGATCTTCGGCTCGCAGGCGGTGCTGCTGATCCTCGCGCTCGGGCTGATCCTGCCGCTGACCACCGGCGACTTCGATCTGTCGATCGCGGCGATGCTCACGCTCTCGTCGATGGTGCTGGCGATCCTGCAGGTACGTCACGGCTGGCCGCTCATCCCGGCGATCGTCGTGGTGCTGCTGCTCGGCGTCTTCGTCGGCTTCCTGAACGGCGGTCTGGTGGTCCTGCTCGGGATAGATTCGTTCATCGTCACGCTCGGCTCGGCGACCGTGATCCAGGGCATCGTCCTGTGGATCAGCGGGTCGAACACGGTCAGCGGCGTCAGCAACACGCTGATCGACTGGACGATCACGAACCGGTTCCTCGGGGTCTCGCTCGTCTTCTGGTACGGCGTGGCGCTGACCGTGTTCCTCGCGTACACCTTCACCTACACGGCGCTCGGCCGGCGCCTGCTGTTCGTCGGCCGCGGGCGCAACGTGTCGCGGCTGAGCGGCATCAACGTGGGCCGTGTCCGCTGGGGCGCGCTCGTGGCATCGGCGACCATCGCCGCGCTGGCCGGCGTCTTCTACACCGGCTCACTCGGCGGCGCGGACCCGACGTCGGGCCTGTCGTTCCTGCTGCCGGCCTTCGCAGCGGCGTTCCTGGGCGCCACGGCGATCACGCCGGGGCGCTTCAACCCGATCGGCACGTTCATCGCCGTGTTCTTCCTCGTCAGCGGCATCACCGGCCTGCAGCTGCTCGGCGCGCAGAGCTTCGTGCAGCAGCTGTTCTACGGCGGCGCGCTGATCCTCGCCGTTGCCCTGTCGCAGCTCGTGCGGCGCAAGGACATCAAGGACGACGCCGCTGCCGCACAGGCATGACCCGCGGCAACCGGAAGGAGGAGGAGTCGCGATGAGCCTGAAGCTCGGAGTCGACGTCGGAGGGACGTTCACGGACGTGCTGCTCGTCTCGGAGGAGACGGGGCAGCTGACGATCGCCAAGGTGCTCTCGACGCCCGGGGACCAGTCGGAGGGCGTGCTCGCAGGCATCCGGCAGGCCTGCGACACGCACGGCGTGTCGCTCGGGGAGCTCGACCTCATCCTCCACGGGTCGACGGTCGTGACGAACATGATTTTGGAGGAGAAGGGCGCGGTCGGAGGCCTCGTCACCACCGCGGGCCACGAGCAGATCCTCCACCTGGCGCGGGCGTGGACGCCTGGGCCGCTGTACGGGTGGATGGGCATGATCAAGCCGAGCCCGCTCGTGCCGCTGTGGCTCACCCGCGGCGTGGCGCAGCGCACCGACGCGGCCGGCGCGGTCGTCGCCGAGCTCGACGAGGACGGCGTGCGCGCCGCCGTGCAGGACCTGCTCGACGCCGGCACCGAGTCGCTGACGATCGCGTTCCTCAACGCGTACGTGAACCCGGCGCACGAGCGGCGGGCGCGCGAGATCGCGCTCGAGGTGCGGCCCGGCCTGCCCGTGTCGATCTCCTCCGACCTCGTGTCGGAGTACCGCGAGTACGAGCGCACGCTGACCGCGGTGCTCAACTCCTATACGCAGCCGCAGGTCATCAAGTACGTCGACGGCCTGGAGTCGCTGCTGCAGGACGGCGGGTTCGCCGGCCGCCTGAACATCGTCCGCTCCGACGGCGGCACGATGAGCGCGCGGTCCACGAAGGAGCGCCCGGTCGACATCGCGTTCTCCGGCCCCTCCGGCGGCGCCGTCGGCGCGGCCTACCTGGCGCGGCGCGCGGGCGTGCCGAACGTGCTGACCTTCGACATGGGCGGCACGTCGACCGACGTCGCGCTGTGCCGCGGCGGCGAGGTCGCGATCAAGCGCGAGGCCCAGCTCGGCTACTACCAGTTCCAGGCGCGCGGGGCCGACATCCACAGCGTCGGCGCGGGGGGCGGCTCGATCGCCTACCTGAACCTCGCCGGGGCGTTGAAGGTGGGGCCGCGCAGCGCGGGCGCCGACCCGGGCCCGGCCTGCTACGGCCGGGGCGGGGAGGAGCCGACGGTCACCGACGCCAACGTCGTCCTCGGGCGCCTGCCGGGCGGCTCGAAGCTCGGCGGCCGGCTCGCTCTCGACGTCGACGCCGCCCGCCGGGCGGTCGCCAAGGTCGCCGAGGGTCTCGGCATCGACGAGGTCGCCGCGGCGCAGGCGATCATCGACATCGCCAACGAGAACATGCACGCCGCCCTGCGCGTCGTGAGCGTCGAGCGCGGCTACGACCCGCGCGACTTCGGCCTCGTCGCCTTCGGCGGCGCCGGGCCGCTGCACGCCAACGCGCTGGCCCGGCTCATCGGCGCGGACCCGCTGATCGTGCCGACCACGCCGGGCGTGCTGAGCGCGTTCGGCTTCCTGGCCGCCGACGTGCAGAACGAGTTCGCGCGCACGTACCTGCGCATGGCCGAGGACACCCCTGGCGAGCACGTGCGCGGAGCCGTCGACGAGCTCGTCTCGGAGGCCGCCGCGTGGCTGCACGACGAGGAGGTCCACGCCGACGACCACGCGTTCGAGGTCTATGCGGACTGCCGCTATTACCGGCAGGACATCCAGATCCCGTGCTCGCTGGAGATCGAGGGGCTGACGAACGGCTACGCCGCGGTCCTGCGCGCGGCCTTCGAGACGGAGCACTCGCGCCGCTACGGCTTCGAGCTCGACGCGCCGGTGGAGATCGCCACCCTGCGCGTGGTGGGTCGGGGCGTCACGCGCGACATCGAGCTCGAGCTCGGCACCGGCACGGCCGACACCGACGCGCCCGTCGACCGCACCGAGCAGGTGCACTTCGACGGGACCTGGCACGAGGCGCCGATCTACGAGCGCGCGGAGCTGCGCGCCGGCCACCGGATCTCCGGGCCGGCGATCGTCGAGCAGGAGGATTCGACCACCGTCATCGAACCGGGCTACGCCGGCACCGTCGACGATGCGGGCAACATCATCATCCGGGAGGGCAACCGATGAGCGTCACCGACGACCGGGCTTCCGCACTGCCGGACTTCGTCCGCGAGCACGACATCGACCAGGTCACGCTCGACATCATCGAGAACACGCTGAGCAACGCCCGCTACGAGATGGACAGGGTGCTGGAGACGACGGCGGTCAGCCCCGTCATCCGCGAGCAGTCCGACCAGTTCCCGCTGATCGCCGACCGTCACGCGCGGATGGTGATCGGCCAGTTCGGCAGCGCGATCCCGACGATCCTCGAGCACTCGCCCTACGCGGTCTCCGACCTGCGCGACGGCGACGTCATCGCGCTCAACGACCCGTACATGTGCGAGGGCTCGGTCTCGCACACGCCGGACTTCCTGCTGCTGCGGCCGATCTTCTTCGAGGGCGACCTCGTCGGCTACTCGTCGCAGTGGGGCAACCTCATCGACGTGGGCGGCACTGCGGCCGGCAGCATGCCGATCAGCGCGCGCAGCATCTACCACGAGGGCGTGCGGATGCCCCCGATCAAGCTCTACGACCAGGGCCGGCTCAACGAGGAGGCGCTGCGGCTGTTCGCGCACAACACGCGGGCGCCGAAGGAGGTCGAGGCCGACATCAAGGCGATCGCCGCCGGCACGGCCGCGGGCGCCGCGCGCGTGCTCGATCTGTGCGAGCGCTACGGCAAGCGCACGTACCTCGAGGCGTGCGACGCGATCCTCAACCGCACGCGTTCGGCGGTCATCGAGCTGATCCGGACCTACCTGCCGGACGGCAAGAAGTTCTCGTTCGAGGACTTCGCCGACGACGACGGCCTCGGCACCGGCCCGATCAAGCTGAAGATGACGATGTGGCGCGAGGGCGACACGCTCAACGTGTCGTGGGAGGGCACCGACGGGCAGGTTCCGGGGTCGGTGAACTTCTACCTCAACCCCGAGATGTTCAAGATGTTCGTCGGGGTCTTCCTGATCATGGCGTTCGCGCCCGACGTCGTCTTCAACGACGGCTACTCGGACATCATCAACGTCCACATCCCGGACGGCTCGGTGCTCAAGCCCGAGTTCCCGGCGCCGCTCGGCAACCGGCTCACGCTCATGGCGCGCCACTTCGACGTGTTCGGCGCGGTGTTCTCGAAGATGCTCGGCCTCGAGTTCGCGGTGTCGGGCTCCTACGGGACGAGCCCGAACTTCGTCTACTCGGGCACGGACTCCAGGGGCGAGAACTACCAGATCCTCGAGATCCTCTACGGCGGCATCCCGGCCCGGCCGGCGGGCGACGGCCTCGACGGGCACTCGTGGTGGCCGCTGTTCAAGGCGGTCCCGACGGAGTACCTCGAGAAGTACTATCCGCTGCGCGTCGACTCCTACACGGTGCGCACGGACTCCGGCGGCGCCGGGTACCACCGCGGCGGCCACGGCGTCGCCAAGGAGTACACCTTCCTGGAGGACGGGCTGATCACCTTCCAGGACGATCGCGCCCAGACCCACCCGTGGGGCGTCAACGGCGGGATGTACGGGCAGAGCTCCGAGAAGCTGCTGATCCGGTCGGACGGCCGCGAATGGAAGCTGCCGTCGAAGGTCGAGAACGTGCCGGTCCGCAAGGGCGACCGGCTGATCTTCTCGACGGCCGGCGCCGGCGGCCTCGGCGACCCGCTCGACCGCGAGCCCGAGCGCGTGGCCACCGACGTGCGCTCCGGCCTGGTCACGGTCGAGGCCGCGCGCGGCGACTACGGCGTCGTCGTCAGCGCCGCCGGGGCGCTCGACGCGGACGCGACGGCGGCGGCCCGCGACGAGATCCGCGACACCCGCGAGCCGCGCCCGGACTTCGACTTCGGCCCGCTGCCGGCCGTCGACGAGCTGCGGCGCCAGATCGCCGACGAGCGCCGCGAGTTCGAGGCCGCCCTGGCGCGCGAGACCGACCTGGGCTGACTGCTGCCGCGCGCGCCGGCCGGCGAGCGCGGGCGCGCTCAGCCGGCTCGCCAGCGCGCGACCAGCGGCGCCCAGGACTCGAGGTCGGCGCCCTCGCCGGCCGTCAGGGCGACGCGGTCGACGCCGCGGGTGCGCGGGCCCAGGTCCTCGGCGAGTGCCTGCGGGGTCTCGCCGTAGGCGGCGAAGGTCGTGAGCTGCTCGTCGGTGACGAGCCCGGGCATGCGCCCCCAGCCGTCGCTGCGCGACAGCGCGTGCAGCTCCTCGAACAGGCCGCTCCACCCGTGCAGGTCGAGCACCTGGCGGTAGCCGGGGGTCGACCCGTAGAACGCGATGCGGCGGCGGATCGCCTCGAGCTCGTCGGGCGTCGTCGCGGCGAACTGGGCGACGGAGATCGCCACGTCCGCACCGGTGCGCCCGGCTCGCTCCACGCCCCGATCCAGCGCGGGGCGCACGACCTCGTCGACGAAGCGCGGGCTCTGTAGCGGATGCACGAGCAGCCCGTCCGCGACCTCGCCGGCGACCTCGATCATCCGCTCGCGCACGGCGGCCAGGTACACAGGCGGCGCGCCGTGCGGCTGGGGCCGCGGGCGGAAGGCCGGCGGCATCAGCGTGTGGGAGGTGAACTCACCGCGGAAGTCGAGGGGCTCGCCGGTCTCCCAGGACCGCCAGATCGCCCGCAGCGCGAGGACGTACTCGCGCATCCGCCGGGCGGGGTGCGACCAGGGGACGCCGAAGCGGCGCTCGACGTGGGCGCGGACCTGCGTGCCGAGCCCGAGGACGAAGCGCCCCCCGGTCAGGTCCTGGAGGTTCCAGGCCGTGTAGGCGACCTCCATCGGGGTGCGCGGGAAGGCGAGCGCGATCCCGGTACCGAGGCTCACGCGGCCGGTCGTCGTGGCGGCCAGGGCGAGCGGCAGGAACGGGTCGTTGTTCGTCTCGGTGACGACGACGCCGTCGAACCCCAGCTCCTCGGCGTGCCGCGCCCACGTCGCGCTGTCGGCGATCGGGATCGCACGCATCGTGGCGTCGAGCGCCGGAGGGCGGCCGGAGGTCGTCACGGCCGGGAGTATGGCGAATGTCCGACATCCGCCCTTCGGCGGCGGGACGTCAGCGCTCGAGCGCCTTGCGCAGCAGGTCGCGCAGCACGCGCTGCTCCTCGGGACCGAGTCGCAGCAGCGCCTCCGGCGGTTGCTCGAGGCGCTCCTTGATGCGCCGGCGCAGCTCCGCGCCCTCCGGCGTGACGACGAGCATCTTCACCCGGCGGTCGTGCGGGGCCGCCCGGCGCTCCACCAGGCCGCGGTCCTCGAGGCGGTCGATGATGCCGGTGACGTTCGAGTTGTCGCATGACAGCGCGTGCGCGAGCTGGCGCATGGGGACGGGCGATGCCGGGTCGAGCCACTTGAGCGCCATCATCTGGCCGGGCGCGAGATCGAACTCGGACGAGATGCACATCACGCGGCTGCGCTGCGACGCGACGAGCTCGTGCAGGAGGACCCACGCTTCGCTGGCCGCTGTCGGCCGCGCCGTGGCTGTCGGTGACATGGACCGATGATACTTGTTGGTTCCCACGGTTGACCACCGCAAGAATCCATCGGCTTCCCGCCGGTCGGCGTACATTGCACAGCGTGGGAAGCGTCCGCAGGCTCGACCCGGAGCATCTGGGCGATCATCTCGACCGGCTCTTCCGCGCCGCGTGGGCGATGTGCGGCCGCCGCGAGGACGCGGAGGACCTCGTGCAGGACACCTACGCCCGGGTGCTCGCGCGCCCGCGGCTGCTGCGCCGCGACGACGATCTGGGGTACCTGCTGCAGGTGCTGCGCAACACGCACATCACGCGCCTGCGGGCCTCGGCGCGCCGGCCCGTCTCGGCGCCGTGGCCCGAGGATCTCGAGCCGGCCGACGTGCGGACGTCCTGGGATCCCCAGGCGGCGCTCGACGTCTCCGCGCTGTTCGCCGCGATCTCCGAGCTGCCCGGCGACTTCCGCGACACGCTCGTCGCCGTCGACGTCGCCGGCCTGTCCTACGGCGAGGCCGGGCGCGCGCTCGGCGTGCCCGAGGCGACCATCACGACGAGGCTGCACCGCGCCCGCCGCAGGGTGGCCGACATGCTGTCCGCCCAGGACGTCGCGCCGGCCGCCGCGCCGTCCTCCGCGCCCGGCCGGAAGGATCCGGGACGGTGAGGCGTCCTCCAGGTCAGGAGACGATGCAGGAGACCGACGACATCGGCGCCGCGATCCGCGCGGCGGCGGCCACGGTCAGTGCTCCCGCGACGCTGCGGGAACGCGTGGTCGCAGACCAGGATCGGGGCCGCGTGCGGCACCGGCGTCGCTTCGGGCTGTTCGCCTCGGCCGGCGCGGTGGCCGCGGCGCTCATCGTCGCGCTCGTGCTCACCCTGCCCGGCGGCGGCACCGCACCCGTCGACCAGGCGGCCGAGCTCGCGCTCTCCGAGCCGGCCGGCGCGCCGCCCGCCCCGATGGCCGGCACGAACCGCCTGAAGGCCGTCGTCGACGACGTGGCGTTCCCCGACTGGTCGGCCAGCCACGGCTGGCGCGCGGTGGGCCAGCGTACGGGTCAGGTCGACGGGCGCGAGGCCAAGACCGTGTTCTACGAGAACGACGCCGGTCGCCGCATCGGCTACACGGTCGTCTCCGGCCCCCCGATCGCCGTCCCCGACGGCCGCCGCCGCACCGTCGCCGGCACCGACGTGACGCTGCTGCGCCACGAGGGCGCGACCGTCGCGACGTGGCGCGCGCGCGGCCAGACGTGCGTGCTCGCCGCCGAGGACGTCTCCGGCGACGAGCTGGCCAAGCTCGCCTCCTGGACCGGCTACTCGGCGTAGTCCGCCTCTGACGCACCGGCCGCGCTCGGCGCGCTCCGGCCGACGCCGGGGAGCCGGCGCGACGTGCGCGCTTAGGCTTCCCTAACATCCTGTGCCGTAAGGGCAGCCTAATAGATCGGTCAGGAGAAGTACGTATGCGCAGGACGATCCGCCACGCGGTCACATTTGCTTTGTCCATCGCGGTTGTCGTGCTCGTGGCGGCATGTGGCGGCGACGACTCGACGTCGACCGCGGCAAGCTCCGGAGCGACGAGCACGGGCGCGGACGACAAGCCGACGCTCACGCTCTACAACGCGCAGCACGAGGACCTGATGGCGGAGATGGTGGGCGCGTTCACCGACCAGACGGGCATCGAGGTCGAGGTCCGCAACGGCAGCGACCTGGAGATGGCCAACCAGATCGTGCAGGAGGGCGACGGGTCGCCCGCCGACGTGTTCGTGACCGAGAACTCCCCCGCGATGACGCTCGTCGCCAACAACGGCGGCTTCGCCAAGATCGGCGAGAAGACCATCGCGCAGGTGCCCGCCCGGTACCGGCCCGCCGACAACGACTGGGTCGGCTTCGCCGCCCGCGCGACCGTCCTCGCCTACAACACCGACATGCTCGCCCCGGATGAGCTGCCGGCGTCGATCATGGACCTGGCCGACCCGAAGTGGAAGGGCAAGTTCGGCTACTCGCCGACCGGCGCGGACTTCCAGGCGATCGCCAGTGCGGTCGTCGCGCTGGAGGGCGAGGCCGAGGGCAGACGCTGGATCGAGGGCCTGAAGGCCAACGGCGTGGCATACGAAGGCAACAGCACGGTGATGAAGGCCGTCAACGACGGCGAGGTCCCCCTCGGGGTCATCTACCACTACTACTGGTATCAGGACCAGGCCGAGGCGGGCGACAACAGCAACAAGGTCAAGCTGCACTTCCTGCGCAACGAGGACCCCGGCGCGTTCACGAGCGTCTCGGGCGCGGGCGTGCTGGCCTCCAGCAAGCACCCCGCCGAAGCGCAGCAGCTCGTCGAGTTCCTGACCGCCGAGGGCGGACAGCGGGTGCTCGCCGACAGCACGGCGCTGGAGTACACGGTCGCCAGCGATGTGCCGGCCAACCAGGTCCTCGAGCCGCTCGACTCCCTGCAGGCGCCGGTGATCGATCCGTCCAAGCTCAACAGCGAGACGGTCCTGACGATGATGCAGGACGCGGGGATCCTCTGAGCGTCCTGCCCTCGACCATCGGGGTGGCGCGGCTGCGGCCGCGCCACCCGGTCGGGCTTCTGGTCCTCGCCGTACCCGTCGTCGCGCTGACGCTGATCCCGCTCGGGTTCGTCGTCGACTACGCGATCCGGATCGGGCTCTCCGAGCTCTGGGCGCTGATCGACCGTCCGCGGACCGGTGTGCTCCTGGCCAACACGGTCAAGCTGACCGCGGCGTGCGTCGCGCTCAGCGCCGTGATCGGCACCGCCGCCGCTTGGGTGGTGGAGCGCACCGACCTGCCCGGCCGGCGGGTGCTGCACGTCCTGCTGGCGGCGCCGCTGGCGATCCCGGCGTTCGTCAACAGCTACGGCTGGATCTCGCTGACGCCGAAGGCGGCGGGCTTCGACGGCGCGCTGCTGATCGTGACGCTGTCGTACTACCCGCTGGTCTACCTGCCCGTGGCCGCCGCGCTGCACGGGCTGAACCCAGCGCTCGAGGAGACGTCCAAGAGCCTGGGCCACGGGTCCGTGAGCACGTTCCTGCGGGTCGTGCTGCCGCAGCTGCGCATCGCGCTCCTGGGCGGCTGCCTGCTCGTCGGGCTGCATCTGCTCGCGGAGTTCGGCGCGCTGCAGATGCTGCGCTATCCGACGTTCACGACCGCGATCTACGACCAGTACAAGTCGACGTTCAACGGGCCCGCCGCCTCGGCGCTGGCCACCGTCCTCGTCGTCGGCTGCCTGCTGCTGCTGCTCGCGGAGCTGCGGCTGCGGGGGTCGCGCCGCTACGCGCGCGTCGGCGGTGGAGCCGTTCGCGTCCCCCATCGCGTGCGCCTCGGCTGGGCCGCCCCACCGGTCCTGCTGGCCGTGTGGGCCGTGGTCGCACTGGCCATCGGGGTGCCCATCGGCAGCCTGATCCACTGGCTGCTCGTCGGCTCCTCGACCGCGTTTCCCGTGCACACGCTGATCTCGACGACCGCGACGTCCGTCGGACTCGGCCTGGTGGCCGCCTTGGTGACCACGGCCCTCGCGCTCCCGGTGGCGTGGCTGTGCGAGCGCCATCGCGGGCGACTGACCACCGTCCTCGAGCGCTGCACGTACTTCGGCAGCGGCCTGCCGGGCATCGTCGTCGCGCTCGCCTTCATCACGGTCACCATCCGCTGGGCGACGCCGCTCTACCAGACCACGGCGATGCTCATCGCCGCCTACGTGATCCTGTTCGTCCCGCGCGCGATGATCAGCCAGCGCGCGGCGATCGCGCAGGCGCCGGCCATCTTCGACGACGTCGCCCAGTCGCTCGGCGCCGGCCGACTGTCGAAGCTGAGGCGCGTCACGCTCCCGCTGCTGGCCCCGGGCCTGGGCGCCGGCGCGGCCCTCGTCTTCCTCGCGGTCGTCACCGAGCTCACGTCGACCCTGCTGCTCGCTCCGATCGGCACCGAGACCCTCGCCACGCAGTTCTGGAGCAAGTCCAGCAGCATCGCCTACGGCGCGGCCGCGCCGTATGCCGCCATGATGATCCTCATCTCCGCCCCCGCCACCCTCCTGCTCACCCGCGCGATGACCCGCACCACGAACCCATGAGCCGGGTCGAGGTCCGCGACGTCTCCAAGCGCTTCGGCGCGACACCCGTGCTCGACGGAGTGTGCCTCGACGTGCCGGAGTCGGCGCTCACCGCGGTGCTGGGCCCCTCCGGCTGCGGCAAGACGACGCTGTTGCGCCTCATCGCCGGCTTCAGCCATCTCGACGCCGGGACGATCACGGTGGCCGGCGAGACGGTCTCCGCTCCCACGCGCCACGTGCCGGCCCAGCGCCGCCGGATCGGATACGTCCCGCAGGAGGGCGCCCTGTTTCCCCACCTCGACGTCGCCGCCAACATCGCGTTCGGCCTGCCCCGCCGCAGCCGGCGTCGGGCGCCGCGCGTGGACGAGATGATCGAGCTCGTCGGCCTGGACCCCGCCCACCGCGGCCGCTTCCCCCACGAGCTCTCGGGCGGCCAGCAGCAGCGTGTCGCGCTCGCGCGGGCCCTCGCGCCCCGACCGTCGATCGTGCTGCTCGACGAGCCCTTCGCGTCGCTGGACGCGGGCCTGCGCCACGCCACCGGCCGCGCGGTCGCGGACGCCCTCGCCGCCGCCGGTGCCACCGCCGTGCTCGTCACCCACGACCAGTCCGAGGCGCTGTCGCTCGCGACCCAGGTCGCGGTGATGCGCGATGGCCGCATCGTCCAGGCCGACACCCCCGACCGCGTGTACCGCGCTCCCGCCGACACCGCCGTCGCCGCGTTCGTCGGTGGTGCCGTCGTCCTCCCGGCCACGATCGCCGCCGGCACCGCGGCCTGCGCGCTGGGCACGCTCACCACCGAGCGGACCGGCTGCGATGCGGACGTCGTCGAGGGTGAGGTCCTCATCCGGCCCGAGCAGATCGAGCTGCGCGACGACGACGCGGCCGGCGTCGCCGCACGCGTCGTGCGGATCGACTACTTCGGCCATGAGGCAGCGGTGCAGCTGGAGGTCCTGGGCTCGGCGACACCGGTCGCCGCGCGGGTTCTCGGCGCCGACCTGCCGTCCGTGGGGGCGATCGTCGGACTCGCCGTGCGAGGCGACGTGCGCGTCTACACGCCCGGCGCGACGGAGAACGTCCACGAAGCGGCCGCCCACCGGTACGCGACCTCGCGGTTGACGCTCGACCGCAGGCGCGCGCCGGACGCGACGAGCGTCGTCGGACACCGCGACGCTCGTGATCCCGTCTGACCCGGCGGGACCCGCGACCGGTGCCGAGCGCTACGACACGGCGCTGCCCGCCGCCGCGGCGAGCGCCTCGCGCTGCTCGGCCTCCGAGCGGATCGCCTCCTCGTCGAAGCGGAAGTACGAGCGCGGCGGCAGCTGGCCCCACGCGTTCGAGGCGTGCGGGTCATCGGGGAACCGGCGCGGCTCGTGGTCGGCCTGCAGCTGCTCCATGTCGCTGTAGAGCTCGACGAACAGCTCCTCCTCGGGCATGCGCACGTAGGCGAAGAGGTTCTGCGCCATCGAGTGGCGGCCGGGGCCCCAGGTGATCCACCGCCCGTGCTGGGCGAGGTGGTCGAGCGCGACCCGCATCTCGCCGAAGTCGACGAGCTCGAACGCGACGTGGTGCAGGTGGCAGTAGCCCTTGTCGAGGAACGCGAGCACGTGGTGGTCGCCGTTGACGTGCAGCCAGACGGCGTCGTCGCCGATCCAGTCGGTGATCGCGAAGCCGAGCACGCGCTCGTACCAGCCGGCGATGCGCGGCGTGTCGGCGGTGAGGTAGTTGACGTGGCCGAGCTTGCGCGGCCGGTGGGCGAGCAGCGTGCCGGTGCGGCGGGCGACGGGCGGCCAGCGGTCCTCGGAGCGCTCGGGCACGCGGCGCTCGATGACGAGCACGCCGTTGCCGTCGCAGTCCTCCAGGCGCAGACCGCGGCCGCGCACCGGCACGTCGACCTCGCGCGGCTTCACGCCGGCCGCCTCGAGCCGTTCGCGCGCCTCGCCGAGGGTGATGCCGGGCCGCAGCTCGTACGCAACGTGCTCGATCCCGGGCGCGGCGGAGCCGGCGGGCACGAGCTCGAGGCAGAAGTCCTCATAGCCGCAGCGCAGCAGGCCGCCCTCGCCGCTGAGCCCGTGCAGCAGGCTCCAGCGCTCACGTGCCTCGTCGACGTCGGCCACGCGCAGGGTGACGTGGTGGATCCAGCCGATCATGGCGTCCCTCCCTCGCCGGCATAGAGCGCCGTGCGCTCGCAGACGGTCTTGACGTCGCAGTAGAAGTCGAACGAGTGATGGCCGCCCTCGCGGCCGATGCCGGAGTCGCGCGCGCCGCCGAACGGCGTCTCGAGGTCGCGCACGTAGAAGCAGTTGACCCACACCGTGCCCGCCACGACGGCGCCGCTCACGCGGTCGGCGCGCGCGGCGTCGCCGGTGTAGATCGTCGCGGCCAGGCCGTAGTCGGTGCCGTTGGCCAGCGCGACCGCCTCGGCCTCGTCCGCGAAGGCCTGCAGCGTCAGCACGGGGCCGAACACCTCGCGCTGCAGGATCTCCGCGTCCGCCGGGATGTCGGTGAAGAGCGTCGGCGCGTAGTAGAGGCCGCCGAGGGACTCGCCGCCGAACACGAGCCGCGCACCCTGCTCGCGTGCGCGGGCGACGTGACCGGTGACGCGCCCGAGGGCGACCGGGTGGATGAGCGGCCCGTACGTCGTGCCTGCCTCGCGCGGGTCGCCGACCGCGATCTCGTCCGCCGCGGCGCGCAGGCGCTCGAGGAACTCATCGAGGATCGAGCGCTGGACGAGCAGCCGGGTGCCCGCGAGGCAGACCTGGCCGGAGTTGTCGAACTGGTACGCGGCGGTCCGCACGGCGGCGTCCAGGTCGGCGTCCTCGAAGACGATGAACGGCGACTTGCCTCCGAGCTCGAAGGACACGGGCGTGAGCTGGGCGGCGGCGTCGCGGTACACGACGTGGGCGGTCGCCGGCGAGCCGGTGAACGCCACGCGGTCCACGCCGGGGTGGCCGGTCAGCGGCGCGCCCGCCTCGGCGCCGGTGCCGTGCACGACGTTGAGCACGCCGGGCGGCAGGCCGGCCTCGTCGGCGAGGTCGCCGAGCAGCGAGCACGTCAGCGGCGCCCACTCCGGCGGCTTGAGCACCACCGTGTTGCCCGCGGCGAGCGCGGGGCCGACGCGCCAGGTGGCGAGCATGAACGGCGCGTTCCAGGGCGTCGACACCGCCACGACGCCCGCCGGGTCGTGGCGGACGCGGTTGCGCTCGCCGCCGTGCAGGGTGCGCGGCGGCTCGGCCAGGCGCTCGGCGGCGTAGTCGGCGAAGAAGCGGACGTTGTTCGCGGCGCGGGGCAGCACGCGCTGCTCCATCGCCTCGTGGATCGAGCCGTTGTCGACGCACTCGACCGCGGCGAGGCGCGGCACCGCGGCGTCGATCGCGTCGGCCAGCCGGGAGAGCGCGGCGTGGCGGCCGCCGGGGCCGAGGGCGGCCCAGGCGGGGAACGCACGGCGCGCGGCGGCGACGGCGGCATCGACCTCGGCGGCGCCGCCGCGGGCGACGTCGGCCAGCTTCCAGTCGGCCCAGTCGATCGGGCTGCGGACCTCGAACGTGTCCGCGGACGCCACCCGGTGGCCGTCGATGTAGTGCTCGGTGGGGACCTCGACGCCCTCGACCTCAGTCATCGGCCTCTGCCTCCTTGACGGTCAGCACGACGCGCCGCAGCAGGTCCGCGAGGGTCTCCTGCTCCGCGCGGGAAAGGCCGGCGCAGAGCGCGGACTCGCCGGCGTTGAAGCGCGGGAACACGCCCTCGATCAGCTCGCGGCCGGCGGGGGTCAGCTCGAGCCGCACGAGCCGGCGGTCGCGGTCGTGGCCCGTGCGCTCGACGAGCCCGCGGCGCTCGAGCGTGTCGCAGACGCCGCTGACCGTCGCGCGGGTGACGCCCATCGAGGCCGCGAGCGCCCGGGTCTCCATCGCGCCCCACACCCAGAGGTTGAACAGCAACGAGAAGCCGGTCCACGAGAGGTCGTCGTCGCGCAGGACCTGCCGCTCGAGGTGCGTGCGCATCGTCTGGGCGGCGCGCCAGATGTTCGAGGCGGCCGCCATCGCGGCGTGGTCGATGTCCATCCCGGCGACGCGGGCCAGGACGTCGGCCTCCTCCGGGACGAACAGCGGCGCGGTGGCGGGCTCGGGTGCCATGTCGAGCAAGAACGTTAGGACCCTAACGAGCTGGCGTCAAGCGCCGCTGCCGGCGAACGCGTGGGGCGGCCGGCGCGTTTCCGGCGTCAGGCGCCTTGAACGCGACAGGACCGGGGCCGCCGAGCCCGCCCGCCCCGCCCCGCGCCGAGCCGCCCCGCGCCGCGCCGCGCCGCCCGCCCCGCGCCGCCCGCCCCGCGCCGCGCCCGCCCGCCCCGAGCCCGCGCCGAGCCCGCCCGCCCCGCGCCGAGCCCCGAGCCCGCGCCGAGCCCCCCGGGTTGGCTCAGATCGGCAGACCCGGGTCGTCCACGCCGACCACGCGCGTCCCCCGGTAGGCCTCGAGCGCCTCGCGGGCGCCGTGCCCGCCGATGCCGCTCGTCCCCCAGAACGACTGCGCCGCGGCAGGCGCGAGGTCCAGCAGGTGCGTGCCGCCGATGCGGACCTCGCCGGCGCGCAGCTCGCGCCCGAGCGCGAACGCGCGGTCGGCGTCGGCGCTGAACACGTAGGCGGCGAGGCCGTCGCCGGTTGCGTTGGCGGCCGCGAGCGCCGCCTCGTCGCCACCGACCGCGTGCAGCGTCAGGACCGGCCCGAAGATCTCCTCGCGCACGGTGCGGTCGGCGAACGCGACGATCGTCGGCGAGAGGAACGCGCCGCCGTCCGGCACGGGCGCCGTGGCGAGCGCGTCGCCGCCCAGCGCGCGGACCTGGGCGAGCACGTGGTCGCGGTGCGCCCGGCGGGCGAGCGGGCCCATCGCGCTCGAAGGGTCCAGCGAGCCACCCACGCGAACCTGCACGAGCGCCGCCCGCAGCGCATCGAGGAGGTCGTCGTGGCGCGCGACCGCGACGAACACGCGGCGCGGCGCCTCGCACCACTGGCCGTTGAGCTTCGTCGCGCCGGCGGCCAGCGCCGCCGCGGCCTGCGCCACGTCCGCGTCGGCGCACACGATCGCCGGGTTCGACGCCCCGAGCTCGAGCTGCAGCGCGGCCATCCGCGGCATCGCCGCCGCGGCCACCGCGCGCCCCGCCGCGAGGCCGCCGGTGAGCGAGACGACCGCGATGCGCGCGTCGCCCGCCAGCGCGAGCGCCACGTCCGGCCCCCCGTGGACGACGGCCAGCGCCCCGGCCGGCAGGTCCGCCTCGGCCGCCGCGCGCGCGATGTGGCCCGCCGCCTGCGGTGCGTGCTCGGAGGGCTTGAGGATCGCCGGGCAGCCGGCGGCGAGCGCGTGGGCGACCTTCGACACCGCCACCGGGGCGGGAGCGTTCCACGGGGTCAGCAGCGCGGCGGGTCCCCACGGCCGGCGCAGCAGCTCCACGCGGCGCCCGCCGGCGGGCAGCGTGCGCTCGTCACCCGCCTCGCGCGCGGTGGCGACCGCGCCGCGCACGACGTCGCCGAGCGATCCCGCGATCGCCTCCGTGACCGAGATCGGCACGCCGGTGTCGATCGCCTCGGCCCGCGCGACCGCGCCGGCGCGCGCGTCGAGCGCGTCGGCGAGGCGCTCCAGGGCGCCGGCGCGCTCGTCGAAGGCCAGCCGCGCCCAGCCTGAGTCCGCGGCGCCGGCCAGCGCCCCCTCGACGCGGGCCGGATCGCTCCCTCGCGCCGGCCCGAGCGGCCGCCCGTCGTTGGGGTCCTCGAGCTGCTCGAGAAGCGCCACCGACGGCGCGCCGAGCCGGCCCGCGACCAGCTCGGTCAGCTCGACGTCGTCCACGCGCGCTCCGCGGCCGCCGCCACGAGCCACCGGAAGGCCGGGTCCGGCATCGGGTGGTACTCCGGATGCCACTGCACGCCGAGCAGCGGCTCGTCGGCGTGCTCGAGCGCCTCCACGAGCCCGTCGGGCGCGTGCGCGGCGGCGTGCAGGCCGGCGCCGAGCGTGCCGACGCCCTGGCGATGGACGCTGTTGACCTCGGTCTCGGCGCCGTAGAGGGCGGCGGTCTCGGTGCCGGGCATGCACGCGATCCGATGGCCGGGCTGATCGAACGGCGCGTGGCGGCGGTCGTGCTCGTCGAGTCCGTCGACGAGCGTGCCGCCGAGCGCCACGTTGAGCAGCTGCATCCCGCGGCAGACGCCGAGCACGGGCAGCGCCGCCGTCCGCGCCGCGTCGAGCAGGGCGAGCTCGGCGGCATCGCGCGCCGGGCTGGTGACGCGCGCGCCGCTCGCGCCCGAGCGGGCGGGGTCGACATCCTCGCCGCCGGAGAGCAGCAGGCCGTCGAGCCGCTCGACGAGCGCCTCGGGGTCGTCGGCGGCGAACGCGAGCAGGAAGGGCAGGCCGCCCGCGGCGCGCACCTGGGCGGCGAGCCCGCCGAAGTGCACGACCGCCGTCTCCTCGCCGAGCAGCGCGGCGTCCTGCGGGTACAGGTCCGCGGCGCGCACCCGGCGCGCGGTGATGCCGATGAGCGGGAGCGCCATTGGTATTGAACGTAGACCACGGTGCCTATAGGGTCAAGCGCCGTGGCGCTCGATCCGCTGCAGCCCTTCTCCAGCCAGCTTCCGGTGCGCGTGCGCTTCGGCGACGGCGTCGCCGGCGAGCTCCCGGCGGTGCTCGAGTCGCTGGGCGCCGGCCGGCCGATCGCGTTCGTCGACGCCGCCGTCGCCCGGCTTCCGGCCGTGACGGCGGCGCTGCCCGCCGGCACCACGCTGCGCGTCGTCGCCGCGGGCGAGCCCACGATCGCGTCGGTCGATGCGGCCGGCGAAGACGTCGCCGGGCACGACGCGGTCGTCGCCATCGGCGGCGGGTCGGTGCTCGACACCGCCAAGGGCGCCCGCCTGGTCGCGACCGCCGGCGGGTCGATCCGGCGCTTCGCGTGGCCCGGCGAGCCCGAGCCGGTCCCGCCGCCCGGGATCCCGCTCGTCACCCTGCCGACGACCGCGGGCACCGGCTCCGAGGTCACCGGCGGCGTCGTCATGGTCGACCCGGAGCGCGAGCTCAAGTGCGGTGCGGCGAGCCCGCACAACCGGGCCCAGGACTGCCTCGTCGACCCGCGGCTCACGCATTCGCTGCCGCCCGCGCCGTCGCTGTACGGCGGCCTCGACGTGCTCGCCCAGGCCATCGGCGCGATCGTCGCCGCCACCCGCACGCCGGTCGCCGACGCCCTCGCGCTCGAGTCGCTGCGCCTCGTGCGCGACGCGCTGCCCGCCGTCGTGGCGGACGGGGCCGACGCGGGCGCCCGCAGCCGCATGGCCTGCGCCAGCCTGCTCGCGGGCTTCGCGATGAACCTCTCGGAGGCCGGCACCGACCACTCCCTCGGCCACGCGCTCGGCGTGCGCCACGGCATCCCGCACGGGCTGAGCGTCGCGCTCGTGCTCGCCGAGTCGATGGAGCACGACCGTCTCGCGGTGCCCGGCTGCTTCGAGCGGATCGCCGACGCGCTCGGCGCCCCCGCCGACGGCAGCGCCGACGGCACCCGCGCCGTGCGCGCGGTGCGCGCGCTGCTGGCCGCCGTCGGCTGCCCCACCCTGTCCGCGCAGGGCGTGACCGGGGCCGACGTCGAGCCGCTCGCCGAGGTCGCCCAGCGCGCGTGGATCCCGGTCGAGCCCGGCCCGTGGACGCCCGAGGACATCGCCGGCGCCTACCGCCGCGCGCTCGCCATCGAGCACCGAGCCGCCCCAGAGGAGGAGCGCCATGCCGGAGCCGCCTGACGCCGCGTCGCTGCGCGAGGCGGGCGTCGAGCTCGTCCGCGTCTCCTACGCCGACCTGCACGGCGTCTGCCGCGGCAAGGACGTCCCGATCGACGCCTACGACGCGGTGCGCGCGCACGGGATCGCGCAGACCGAGGCGGTCATGACGATCGACCTGCGCCACAACGTCATCGCCGGCTTCGAGCACGGCTTCCGCGACTTCTGGGCGATCCCGGAGCCGGCGACCCTCGTGCGGATGCCCGGCGACCCGGCCGTCGCGTGGTGCCTGGCCGGCACCCGCCGCCTCGACGGGCCGTTCCCGCTCGATCCCCGGTACGCGCTCAGACAGGCGATCGCCGGCCTCGCCCGCCACGGCCTCGGCGCGGTGGTGGCCCCCGAGCTCGAGTTCTACCTCGTCGAGCCGCGGACCTGGCGCTCCTACGTGGCCCACGACTCGTCGGTCTACACGTGCGGGCCGGTCTCCGACCCGGGCGGCGTCGTGCGGGAGATCCTGCGCACGGCCCGCGACCTCGGCCTGCAGCCGATCGTGTCCTCGCAGGAGTACGGGCGCGGGCAGTACGAGATCAACCTCCGCCACGGCGAGGCGCTCGAGTCCGCCGACCGCTCGTTCCGCTTCAAGGCGATGGCCAAGGAGGTGGCGGCCCGGCACGGCCTGCTCGCGACGTTCATGGGCCAGCTGCGCGACGACGACGAGGGCTCGGGCCTGCACCTGCACGTCTCGTGCACGGGCGAGGACGGCGCCAACGCCTTCGCCGACCCTGCCGCGCCCGACGGACTGAGCGCCGCCGCGCGGCACTTCGCCGCGGGAGTGCTCGCGCACCTGCCCGCCCTCACCGCCTTCCTGAACCCGACGGTCAACGCCTACCGCCGCTTCATCGTCGAGAGCCTCGCGCCCACGCACGTCAACTGGGGGGTCGACAACAAGCTCGCCGCGGTCCGCGTCCCGGCCGAGGGCGGCGAGGCCGCGCGGTTGGAGCTGCGCACCGGGGACGGCACGGCGAACATCCATCTCGCCGTCGCCGCGGTCATCGCCGCCGGCACCGACGGCCTCGCGCGCGAGCTCGCCCTGGGCGAGCCCGTGTCCGGCAACCCGTACGAGCTCGGCGACGAGCGGCTCGGCCCGCAGCTGCCGAAGACGCTCGGTGCCGCGCTCGACGCGCTCGCCGCCGACCGCCTGCTCGTCGACGCGATCGGCGAGGAGCTGTGCGCGACCTACACCATGATCAAGCGCTACGAGCTCGATCGGTGGCACGCCGAGCTGGCGCGGGTGACCGACTGGGAGCGCGATGAGTACGCCCACCACCTCTGAGGCGCTCGCCGCGGCCACGACGCTCGTGCCGCTGCGCATCCCCGCCGCGCACGAGGTCTGCGCCGACCGCCTCGAGCGCGCGATCCACTCCGGCATGTTCGTCACCGGCGAGCGGCTGCCCAGCGAGCGCGATCTCGCCGCGCAGCTCGGCGTCTCGCGCGTGACGCTGCGCGAGGCGCTCGCCCGCCTGGAGGGCTCGGGCCACCTCGTGCGCACCCGCGGCGCCCAGGGCGGGGCGGTCGTCGCCGCGCCGGACGAGGCGATGCTGCGCGCCCGGCTGCTCGCCCGCCTCGACGAGCTCGCCGACCTGTCGCAGTTCCGCGCGGTCATCGAAGGCGGCGCGGCGCGGCTGGCCGCCGAGCGGGCCGGCCCGGCCGAGCACGCGGCGCTCCGGGCGGCGCTCGACGCCCTGCCCGAGGACGACCCGCGCGCCTTCCGCCGCGCGGACACCGCGTTTCACCTCGCGGTCGCGCACGCGGCCGGCAACGCCGTCCTGCTCCGCGCGGTCGCCGACGCGCGCGAGCGCATGTTCTCCCTCAGCGACGCCCTGCCCTGGCACGTCGTGCTCGAGACCACGCGCGCCGGGCACCTCGCCGTGGTCGAGGCGATCGAGGCGCGCGACGGCGACGGGGCGCGCGCCGCGATGGAGGCGCACGTCGCCATCGCGCAGCGCGAGCTCGAGCAGGTCCTGCGCGGCGCGTAGGCCGGCCGCTACCCGCCGGCGCCCATCGCCCGCCACGCGTCGAACAGCCGGAACGCCTGCGCCCGCACGGCGCCGCCGCCGGCCGCTACGCGCCGGCGCCCATCGCCCACCATGCGTCGAACAGCCGGAACGCCTGCGCCCGCACGGCGTCGCCGCCGACCACCTCGCTCTGGCGCACGAGCTCGCCGGCGTCCAGCCACGGCACCGTGTGCCCGGCGAGCTCGGTCCAGCGGCACGCGATCGCCGGCGTCGCCTCGGGGTGGAACTGCGTCCCCAGGTGCGGCCCGATCCGGAACGCCGCCGGGCCCGCCGCGCTGCGCCCCAGCTCCACTGCGCCCGGCGGCACGGTGAGCTGCTCGAAGTGCCACTGAAACCACGGGCCGGAGGTGACGATCCCGTCGCCGGGGTCGACCGGCACCCAGCCGATCTCCGGCGGGTCCGCGGGCTCCACCCGGCCGCCGAGCGCGAGGCTGAGCGCCTGGCCGCCGAAGCACAGCCCGAGCACGGGCACGCCGGCGTCGACGGCGCGGCGCATCGCGTCGATCTCGTCCGCGGGCCACGACGGGGCGGGGGTGGTCGCCGACAGCTCGGAGCCGAGCGACGCGATCCACGGGCGCCGGACGACGTCCTCCGGCGGCGGCGCCTGGTCGGACCGGTGCACCTCGTAGGGGATCCCGCGCTCGGCGAGCCACTCGCCCAGGCGGCCGGGCGGGCCGTCGGTTCCGTGCTGCAGGATCAAACCGGGCGCGGCGGTTACCCTGTCCTCGTGTCGGCGAATCCCGTGGAGCCGCTGTCGATCGCCAGCGTGGTCGACCATGTCTACGTCGCCATCCGGCAGCGGATCATCGACGGGGAGCTCCCGCGCGGCAGCCGCCTGCACCAGGAGGATCTGGCCGCCGACCTCGGCGTGTCGCGTACGCCGGTCCGCGAGGCGCTGCGCCGGCTGGCCGCCGAGGGGCTCGTCCAGATGCAGACGAACCGCGGCGCCCGCGTGGCCGACATCCAGGGCGCCGACATGCGTTCGCCCACCGAGGCGCGCATGGTCATCGAGCCCGGCGCGGCCCGCATCGCGGCCGAGCGCGAGGCGTCCGTCGAGCGGATGCGCGCCGCGATCGCCACCCATCGCCATCTCATCCCCGACGTCGGCCACAGCTTCGACGCCAACCGCGAGTTCCACCTCGCGCTCGTCGAGGCGTCCGGCAACGCGTTCCTCATGCAGTTCGCCGAGATCCTCTGGGTCTCGCGCATCGGCGAGCCGATCTACGCGCGGCAGGTCGCCACGCCCGCGGACATGCACCTCGACGCCGACGAGCACGAGGCCATCATGGCCGCGATCGAGGCCGGCGACGCGGGCCGCGCCGAGGCGCTCACCCGCCGCCACCTCGAGCACGCGCTCGAGCGCCTGCTCGCCGCGATCTGACGTAGAGGCCGCCTCGGAGCCGCCGCGCACGCCCGTTCAGGCCTCCATCCGCACGCCGTTGCGCAGCGTGCCGACGCCGCCGACCTCGATCTCCGCCACGTCGCCCTCGCGCAGGTAGCGGCGCGGGTCGCGCGAGTCGCCGACGCCGCCCGGGGTGCCGGTGGCGATGACGTCGCCGGGCTCGAGCGTCAGGCCCTGCGACAGGTAGACCACGAGGTCGACGACGGGGAAGATCAGGTCCCGGGTGTTGGCGTCCTGCATCACCTCGCCGGAGATCGTGGTGCGCACGGCGACGTCGGTGAGGTCGATGCCGTCGAGCGACGCGATCGCGGGACCCATCGGCGTGAAGGTGTCGAAGCTCTTGCCGAGCGTGAACTGCCGCAGCGGGGTCTCCAGCTGCGCCCGCCGCCCGGAGACGTCGTGCAGCGCGGTGATGCCGCCGATCGCCTGCAGCGCGCTCTCGGCGTCGGCGCGATACGTGCGCCGGCCGATGACGACGGCCAGCTCGCCCTCGAAGTCGGGCCGGGTCTCCTCGCGCGGGATGACGATGTCGTCGCCGTGGCCGATGATCGACGACGGGAACTTCGCGAAGACCACCGGCACGGCCGGCACGTCGAGCTCGGACTCCTCGGCGTGCGAGCGGTAGTTCAGGCCGATCGCGACGATCTTGCCGGGCACGACCGGCGGCAGCACGCGCACCTCGTCGAGCGCGTGCGACGCGCCGGAGGCGGCGTCGAGCGCCGCCCACGCCTCGGGGGTAGGGACGAAGCCCTGCGGCCCGGCCGGTCCGGCGTCGCGGATCGTGTCGCCGTCGAGGACGCCGATGCGCGGCTCCGAGTCCGGCCCGGCGAAGCGGATGGCCTTCACTGATCGTTCTCCTGTTCGTCCCGGAGGACCTTCATCGCGTTGATCGCGCGCGGGACCCCGGCGTAGGGCGTGACCTGCAGGATGCACTCTTCGATCTCGTCGTAGGGCACGTCGATCGCACGGAGCGCGCGAATGTGCGCGCGCACCTGCGGATCGCTCGAGCCGATGGCGACGAGCACGGCGACGATGATGAGCTCGCGCTCACGCGCATCGAGGCCCGGGCGGGTGTGCACGTCGCCGAACGCGAAGTCGACGACCCAGTCGCCGAGCACGCCCATCCGCGCGAGGAACTCGTCGCCTCCCGGCTCGTCGCCGAGTTGCGCCAGGCGGGCCAGGCCACGCTCCCTGCGACTGCTCTCCTGCGACACCGTGCCTCCTTGACCCCGATTTCGAGAATGCATAACGTATCCAAAGATGCTGCGGCGGATCCACCACGTCTGCCTGCGCGCGGCGGACCCGGAGGAGGCGGCGCAGCGGTGGGCGGTCCAGTTCGGGCTGGCCCCGCGCGATCGGACCCCGGGGCGCGTGACGCTGGCCTGTGCCTACGAGCGCTACTCGCTCGAGCTCGTCGGCGGCGAGCCGGGGGCCGACCACACCGCGTTCGAGCTGGCCCGCGGGGTGAGCCTCGACGACGCGGCCGCCCGCCTCGACGCCCACGGCGTCGCCCATGAGCGCGCGGAGGGCGCCCTGCGGCTCGCCGATCCCGACGGCCACGGGATCGAGCTGCTCCCCTGCGAGCCCGACCCCGACGGCCGGCCCGCGATCGCCCGCTCGACGACCACGCTCGCCGGCTTCCATCCCCGCCGCCTCGGCCACATCAACACGCTGAGCGCCGACCTCCCGGCGGCCACCGCCTTCTACGCCGACGTGCTCGGCATGCGGCTGACCGACCGCCTCGAGCAGGCCGGCACGTGGCTGCGCGTCGACGCCGACCACCACACGGTCGCGCTCGTCCGCGCCGGCCGCGCGCGGTTGCATCACGTCGCGTTCGAGCTGACCGACTGGGGCGAGCTGCGCGTCGCGCTCGACCACCTCGCCCAGCATGGCCGCTGGCTGGCGTGGGGGCCGCTGCGCCACGCGCTCGGCCAGAACCTCGCCGCCTACGTGCGCATCCCGGAGGAGGGCCTGCTCGTCGAGCTGTACTGCGACATGGAGCAGATCGGCCCCGACCACGAGCCGCGCGAGTGGCCCGACGACGTGCACAGCTCCAACACGTGGGGGATCCTGCCCCCGCGCTCGTACTTCCGCTTCGACGCCGCCGCCGTGGAGCACGAGCGGCTCGGCCTCGAGGCGCAGGGCCACCCACTACCCCCGGGAGACGACTGATGGCGTCCATGTCCACCGAGCGCGCGACCGGCGCGCGCACCGGCGAGCAGTTCCTGGACGGGCTGCGCGCGGGCGGGCGGGAGATCTGGCTGCGCGGCGAGAAGATCGCCAACCCGCTCGACCATCCCGACCTGCACGACGCCGCGCTGTCGATGGCGCGCGTGTTCGACGTCCAGCACGAGCACGCCGGCGAGATGCTCGTCCCGTCGCCGGCCGACCCGTCGCTGCCGATCAACGTCACGCACGTCGTCCCGCGCACGCCCGAGGACCTGGTCAGGCGCCGGCGGGCGATCGAGATCGTCGCCGCGCTGTCCGGCGGGACGATGGGCCGCACGCCCGACTACCTCAACGTGACGTTCGCCTGCTTCGCCGGGCGCGCCGACGTGTGGGCGCGGCGCGGCAACGAGCAGGGCGCCGCGAACCTCGTCGCCTACCAGGAGTACATGCGCGACCACGACCTCTCGACGACGCACGCGCTCATGAACCCGCAGGTGGACCGCCGCCAGGCGGAGGCCGACCAGGCGATGGGCAAGGTCGCGCTGCACAAGGTGGACGAGACCGACGGCGCGATCGTCGTGCGCGGCGCGCGGATGCTGGCCACGCTCGCGCCGTTCGCCGACGAGCTGCTCGTCTACCCGGGCTCGGACATCCGCCCGCAGGACGGCCGCTACGCGCTGGCGTTCGCCATCCCGATCGCCACGCCGGGGCTCAAGTTCATCTGCCGCGACAGCTACTCGCGGGCGCGCGACCCGTACGACTACCCGCTGTCGTCGCGCTTCGACGAGATGGACGCGGTCGTGATCTTCGACGACGTCGAGATCCCGAAGGAGCGCGTCTTCCTCGACGGCGACACCGACGGCTACTCGGAGGTCATCACCGACACGGGCTGGCGCGGGCACATCATGCACCAGGCGTTCACCCGGGCCTGGACGAAGCTGAACTTCGCGCTCGGCCTGGGCCACATGATCGCCAACGCGACCGGGGTCGTCCGCTTCGACCACATCCAGGAGAAGCTGGGCCAGGTGTGGAACATGGTCGAGCTGTCGCGGTCGGCGCTCGTGGCCGCCGAGGCGGGCGCGCAGGTCGACGAGGGCGGCGTCTGCTGTCCCGACGAGCGCCCGTTCGTCGCGTTGCGGGGCGAGATGCCCAAGTGGCTGCCGCGCGCCAACGAGTACCTGCAGCTGATCGGCGGCGGCGGCTACATGGCGACGCCGAGCCGCGCGGACCTCGACGGCCCGCTGCGCGAGGACATCGACCTGTACTTCCAGTCCGCCGGCGCCGACGCGGAGCGCCGCATCCGGCTCTTCCGGCTCGCGTGGGACTTCGTCGGCTCCGAGCTCGGCGGCCGCGGGGAGCTCTACGAGCGCTTCTACCTCTCGGACTCGTGGCGGATGACGGCGCTGGCCTACACGATCGCCGACAAGACGCTGCCGGAGGCGCTGGTCGAGCAGTTCCTCGAGGACTAACGGGGTGGCGCCGACCGCGCTCATCACCGGCGGCGGCACCGGGATCGGCGCGGCCGTCGCGCGCCGGATGGCGGCCGACGGCTTCAGCGTGTGCGTCGCCGGCCGGCGGCCCGAGCCGCTCGAGGCGCTCGCGGCCGAGGTCGGCGGCCGCGCCGTGGTGGCCGACGTCGCCGACCCGGCCGGTCCCGCCGCGGCGGTGGCCGGCGCGGTGGAGCGCTTCGGGCGGCTCGACGCGCTCGTCTGCTGCGCGGGCACCGGCGCGGGCGGCACGGTGGCCGAGCAGACGCTCGAGCGCTGGGAGCGAGTGCTCGCCACGAACCTGACCGGCGTCTTCCTGACCTGCCGGGCGGCCCTGCCGCACCTGGTCGAGGCGCGCGGGGCGATCGTCACCGTCGCCTCGCTCGCCGGGCTGCGGGCGGCGCCGGCGTCCGCCGCGTATGGTGCGTCGAAGGCGGGCGCCATCATGCTGACCCAATGCATCGCAGTGGACCACGGCCCACAGGGCGTCCGGGCCAACTGCGTGTGCCCCGGGTGGATCCGCACGGAGATGGCCGACCGGGCGATGGACGAGCTCGGCGGCCTGCGCGGGACCGGCCGCGACGGCGCCTACGAGCTGGCCACCGCGCCGGTGCCGGCCCGCCGGCCGGGCGAGCCCGACGAGGTCGCGGGCCTGGTCGCGTGGCTCGCCGGCCCGCAGTCGACCTACGTCAACGGCGCCGTCGTCACCGTGGACGGCGGCTCGGCGGTGGTCGATGCCGCCAGCTTGGCCTTCGGGCCGTGATCGAGGAGGAGAGCAACCAGTGACTCACGACACGCTTCCGGAGGCCGGCGTCGGCGCGGCGCTCAGCCCCGAGGACCTGAAGGCGGCGGGCATCCGCACGGTGCGGCTCCAGTACGCCGACCTGCACGGGATCAACCGGGGCAAGGACATCCCGATCGACGCGTTCGGTCACGTGGCCGAGGAGGGGATCGGCTTCGTCGAGGCGGTCATGACCGTGGACCTGCGCCACAACGTGATCGCCGGCTTCGAGCGGGGGTTTCCCGACCTCCAGGCCAAGCCGGACCTCTCGACCCTGGTGCGACTGCCGTGGGAGCCGGAGGTGGCGGGGTGCATCGCCGACCTCACCGACCCGCACACCGGCGATCCGCACCCGCTGGACTCCCGCGGGCGGCTGAAGGCGGTGCTCGCCGAGTTCGCGCGCCTCGACCTGGCGCCGATCCTGGGCCCGGAGCTCGAGTTCTACCTCTGCGAGCCCGATCCGCAGGCGCCGCGGGGCTACAGGCACTACGCCCACCAGGACACCCCCGTCTACACCGTCGGCGGCATCGCGGACCCGCGCGGCGTCCTGGCGCGCATGCTCCAGGCCACGGTCGACCTCGGTCTCGGCGCGCTCGCCGCCGCCCACGAGTACGGCCGCTCGCAGTACGAGATCAACCTGCGCCACGGGCCGGCGCTCGACTCCGCCGACCGCGCGTTCCGCTTCAAGTCGATGGTCAAGGAGATCGCCGCGCGTGAGGGCCTGCTCGCCACGTTCATGGGCAAGCCGTTCAACGACGACGAGGGCTCGGGCTTCCACCTGCACGTGTCGCTGTGCGACGACGACGGTGAGAACGTCTGCTGCGATCCGGCCGCGGACGACGGGCTGGCCCCCGTCGCGCGCCACTTCATCGCCGGGCTGATCGAGCACTCGCCGGCGATCATGGTGTTCTTCAACCCCACGGTGAACGCGTACCGGCGCATCACCGCCGAGGCGCTCGTGCCGACGCGCGCGAGCTGGGGCCACGACCACCGCATGGTGCTCGTCCGGGTCCCGAAGGAGCGCGGCGACGCGACGCGGATGGAGCTGCGCCTCGGCGACGGCACGGCGAACCCGTACCTGGCCTACACGGCGGCGCTCGCCGCCGGGCTGGACGGCATCCGCCGCGAGCTCGAGCCCCCGGCGCCGATCGAGGGCATGATCTACGACCTCCCGGAGGAGGTGCAGGGCCGTCCGCTGCCGACGTCCTTCGGCGACGCGCTGGAAGCACTGCGCCAGGACCGCGTCATCCACGACGCGCTCGGCGCAGGGGTGATCGAGACGTTCGAGGTCATCAAGGCCGCGGAGCTCGACCGCTACCGCGCCTGGGTGACCGACTGGGAGTTCGCCGAGTACTCGCCGCGGCTGTGAACGCGACCGTCGCACGAGCCGCCGGGGGTCGGACATGGCGCTTGACCGCTCGCGCGAGGAATGCGTAATGTACACAAAACGGTGCCCCGCACGAGGCGCTGTGGCGACCATGGGGAGATGAGGAGAGGCTCATGGCAGAGCAAGTCGGAGGGTCCGGTGCGCGCGGTGGCGAGCTCGGCCCGCGCAGGCTGACCACCGTCCACGCGGTCGGTCAGGCGCTCGCGGTCGGACCGATCTTCTCGGCCGGCGCGGTCACCGGCCTCGTCGCGAACGTGGCGGGGTTCAACACGCCGCTGTCGGTGCTCCTGGGCAGCATCGGCGCGCTCGCCGTCGCGTACGTGGTCTCGGTCTACGCGCGCCGGTACGTCGGTGCCGGCGCCATGTACGAGTACCTCGCGCGTTCGGTGAACAACGGCTTCGGCATCTTCTCGGGCGGCATCTACCTCCTCGGCCTCCTGTTCCTCGGATCGGGCGGCATCTACATCGGTCTGTGCTTCCTGCTGCAGGGCTTCTTCGCCGCCCACCTCGACACGACGATCCCCTGGTGGGTCGGCGGCACGGCGGGACTCGTCATCGCCTGCCTGCTCAACTACTTCGGCGTCCGCCTTGCCGTCCGCGGCGTCCTCGTCCTGGCCGGGCTGTCGGCGATCCCGTTCCTCATCCTGGCCATCTCGATCATCGTGCAGGGCGGCGATGCCGGGAACACGCTCTCGGTGTTCGACCCCGGCGAGACGTCGACGAACGCCGTCTTCAACGGCATCCTCTTCGCGATCCTGCTGTTCGTCGGCTTCGAGGCGGCGGCGTCGGTGGCCGAGGAGATGCACGCGCCGAGGAAGGCGATCCCGATCGCGGTCATCGGCACGGTCGCGCTGAGCGGCCTGTTCTACCTCGTCGTCACGTACGCGGCGACGATCGGCTTCGGCCACGCGGCGCTCGACAAGGGCGCCTGGGGCGGCTCGCCGAGCCCGATGGGAGACCTCGCGGCGCAGTACGTCGGCAAGTGGCTGAGCGTCCTCATCGACCTCGCGGTCGTGCTCGACGCGCTGTCGCTGGCGATCGCGATCATGGTGACGGCGCCGCGGCTGCTGTTCGCCCTGGGCCGCGATGGCCTGCTGCCGAAGGTCATGGCGAAGACGTCACGCCACAACACGCCGGTGGCGGGCATCGTCGCGCTCGGCGTGTGGGGCGTGCTCATCCTCGTGTGGGGCGGCCTGACCAGCTACGCGCCGACCGCCGACGAGAACATCCTCGTCACCTTCGGCATCGCGGCCACTGCGGGCAGCTTCCTCGTCGAGACCATCTACGTGTTCCTCGCGATCGTCGCGTTCAAGCTGGTCTGGGACAGCCGCAAGGGACCGGGTGTCTGGTGGAGGCTCGTCGTCGTGCTCGTCGGTCTCGCGGCGCCGGTCCTCGCGTTCAAGGGCTCGCTCGATCCGTTCCCGGGCTACCCGAACAACCAGGCCGTGTGGTTCTGGTGGGGCGGCATGGCGCTCTCGCTGCTCTGGTACCTCTGGCTGCGCTTCACGCGTCCGGACCGGGTGCGCGCCGCGGCGGCCTACGCGGCGGACCACATGGAGATCGGCGAGGGCGAGGGCAAGGAGCCGTCCGCCGTCGTGCCGCTCTGATGCCCGCCGCGGCGAAGGACCTCGGGCAGGTCGACCTGCTCGACTACGACCTCTTCGAGGATCACGAGCCGTGGGAGGTGTTCGAGCTGCTGCAGCGCGAGGCGCCCGTCCACTTCCATCCTGAGCGGGACGGGCGCGGGTTCTGGGCCGTGACGAAGTACGCCGACGTGCACGCGGTCCTGCGTGACACGAAGACGTTCTCGTCAGAGGTCGGCGGCGCGGCGACCATCGAGGACCTGCCCGAGGACGTGCTCGAGGCTCGGCGCAACTTCCTCGAGTTCGACCCGCCCAAGCACGGCCGCTACCGCCGGATGATCTCGACGAGCTTCACCCCCGGAGCGGTGGACCGCTACGAGGAGTGGCTGCGCGCGCTCGTCACCGCGCTCATGGATCGCGCGCTGGCGCAGCGCGAGTTCGACCTCGTCGAAGAGCTCGCGGCGCCGATCCCGATCCGCGTGCTCGCCCGGCTCATGGGCCTGCCCGACGAGGAGCTGCCGCAGCTCGTCGCGCTCGGCGACCGCCTGCTCATCGACACCGAGCCGGAGTTCGTCGGCGAGCTCGCGTACACCGGCGAGCGTGAGGAGGACAAGTACAAGCCGTTCGGCTCGCCGTGGGCCGACGACCTCTGTGCGCTCGGCCGCGCGCACTACGCCGAGCGCCGGGAGTGCCCGCGCGACGACGTGATGTCGCGGATCGCCACCGGCGAGGTCGACGGCCGGCCGCTGACCCCGCGCGAGCTCGACAACATGTTCGCGCTGATGATCGTGGCCGGCAACGAGACGACGCGCCAGGCCATCGCGCTCGGCACGAAGGCCCTGGCCGAGCATCCGGACGAGTACGCGCGTCTGCGCGCCGACCGGTCGATGATCGACAGTGCCGTCGACGAGCTGCTGCGCTTCTCCTCGCCGGTCTGGTTCTTCCGCCGCACCGCCACGGTCGACACGACGATCGGCGAGCAGCCGATCAACGCCGGCGACAAGGTCGTCGTCTGGTTCGCCGCCGGCAACCGCGACCCGGACAAGTACCCGGAGCCCAACCGGCTCGACCTCGGGCGGGCGCCGAAGGACCACCTGACCTTCGGGCGGGGCGGCCCGCACCAGTGCCTCGGCATGCATCTCGCGCGGCTGGAGCTCAAGGTCTTCCTCGAGGAGCTCGTCGAGCGGGTGGCGAAGGTCGAGCTGGCCGGCCCGGCGGTGCGGCTACGGTCGAACTTCACCAACGGGCTCAAGCGACTGCCCGTCCGGGTCGAGCCTGTGGCCGATCCCGCAACGCCCGCCCGGAAATGACATCCATCGATCACCGTCTGCCGGCGTCCTCGACCACTCGAAATCCCAGAGGGATTCCTTCGAGTCTGCGTCCTTGGCAGCCGGCGCCGCTGGACGCCCTTTCCGGCCGCACGTCACGGGAACGACCACCAGGGTGAGCGGGCGCGGCGCGCCGAGGCTCGTCCTCGTCCTCACCGAGAACTGGACGCTCACGCCGCCGCGCGACCTGCGGGCGCTCGTGCGCATGGCGCAGGAGGCCGAGGACGCCGGCATCGACGGCGTGATGCTCAGCGAGCACGTCGTCCTCGGGCCGAGCTCGGGCGCGAACGGGATCATGGGCAACCCGCGCGACTACGCGGCGCCCGGCAACCAGGACCCGGCGACGCCGTGGCCGGACTCGATCGTCCTCATGAGCGCCATCGCGGCGGTGACCGAGCGGCTGCGGCCCATCGGCGCGGCGATCATCGCGCCGCTGCGCCACCCGCTGCTGCTCGCCCACCAGCTCGCCGCGCTCGACCTCGTCTCAGAGGGCCGGCTCGTCGTGCAGCCGACGGTCAGCTGGCACCGCGACGAGTACGAGGCGCTCGGCGTCCCGTTCGAGCGCCGCGGCGAGTTGCTCGACGAGCATCTCGCGGCATGGCGGGCGGCGTGGACGCAGACGCCCGCCGCGTTCCATGGGCGCCACTACGCCTTCGACGACGTCTACCTCGAGCCCAAGCCGTACCGCCCCGACGGGCCGCGCATGTGGTTCGGCGGCATCGACGTGGCGCCGTGGATCCTCCGGCGGCTCGTCGAGTACGGGCACGGGCTGCACCCGTTCGGCCAGCCCACCGCCGAGCAGATCGCGCCCCTGCGCGCCGCGATGGCCGCGGCCGGGCGCGACTTCGCCGAGCTCGAGGTCGTCGGCGGCATCCGGCCGCGCTTTCCCGACGACGAGCATCCGGGCGACCTCGACGAGGCGGCGGAGGCGATCCCGGCCCAGCTCGAGGCCGGCTACACGACGATCTGCTTCAAGCCGTCGATGTTCACGGACGACCCGGGCGAGGTGCCGGCCCTGTGCCGCCGCTTGGCCGCGCGCGTGGAGGCGATGGCGTGAGCCGGCGCCCGCGGATCGCGATCACGCCGTGGCGGCGGGTGGTGCCGACCTACCTGGCCGAGCGCACCGTGCTCGACGCGCTCGATCCCGCGTACTCCGAGCGGGTCGCGGATGCAGGGGCCCTACCGATGATCGTGCCGCGCGCCGGGGCGTCTGCAGCCGAGGCGCTCGACGGCTTCGACGGGCTGCTGCTGTCGGGCGGCGGCGACGTCGACCCCTCGACCTACGGCGCGGCGCCGGAGAACGTCGCCGACGCCGACCCGGCGGCCGACGCCTGGGAGCTCGAGCTCGTCCGCGAGGCGCGGTCGCGCGAGCTGCCGGTGCTCGGCGTCTGCCGCGGGGCGCAGCTGCTCGCCGTGGCGGCGGGCGGCCGGCTCGCCCAGCGCCTGCCGGCGGTCGCCGCGCACCGCGACATCGCCGAGCTGACGCCCGAGGAGATCCTGGCCGAGCGCCATCCCGTCGAGCTGGCGGAGGGCTCGCGCGTGCGCGCGATCTTCGGCGCCGGGCGCGTCGACGTGAACACCATCCACCACCACGCCATCGCCGACGCCGGCACGCTCGCCGTGACCGGCCGGGCCGCCGGCGGGCTCGTCGAGGCGATCGAGGGCGACGGGCCGTTTCTCGTGGGCGTGCAGTGGCATCCCGAGAAGATGTCCGAGCCGGACCAGCGACTGCTGTTCGAGGCCTTCGTGAGGAGCACCGCGACACCATGACCCTGAAGGGCTACACCGCCCCGCTGTCACCCGACGGCCGCGCGTCGATCGTTCCGCCGCCGCCGTGGCACTACTCCGGCGACTTCCTGATCGTCGAGTACCGCACCGACCCGGACGCGGTGGCCGCGCTGCTGCCGCCCGAGCTGGAGCCGCACGACGACGACCGCGCGGGGATGATGGCGGCGATCTTCGCCGACTGGCAGTCGTGCAGCGACGACGGCCACGAGCTCGTCGACCCGATCCAGTCGCAGTACCGGGAGTTCTTCCTGGTGGTCGGCGCGACGTTCCAGGGTCAGCCCGTCAGCCGCTGCGTCTACATCTGGGTCGACAAGGACTTCGCCATGTACCGCGGGTGGATCCAGGGCTTCCCCAAGAAGCTCGGCTCGATCCACATGACGCGCACCTTCCCGGTGGGCCGGGCGGCGCCCAAGGTCGAGCCGGGCGCCCGGTTCGGCGCCACGTGCGCGGCGAACGACCGGCAGGTCGCGCGCGCCGTCGTGACGCTGCGCGGCGTCTCGCAGACCGGCCCGACCGTCAACGACCCGCCGATGCACAACACGCGCCACTTCCCCGCCTACGACGGCACGCGGCCCGACGTCTTCGAGCTCGTGCGCTCCGGCGGCTTCGACCGCCACGCCACCGAGATCTGGGAGGGCGACGCCGAGCTGCGCCTCTACGACGACACGCTGGAGGACCTGGCGGCGATCGCCCCGATCGAGGTCGGCCGGGGCTTTCGCTTCTCCTTCGGCTACACCGTCCACGGCGGCGAGGTCGTCGCCCAGCACGACAGGGAGATGCCGGTCCGATGAGGCATGAGCGCCGCACCGAGGACGGGACCTGGCTGGCGCCGATCGACGTCCCGTCGAAGATCCTCGCCACGCACCTCAGCTACCGGTCGCGCGTGGAGGAGTACAAGATGGCGCGCGCGCCCGAGGTGCCCGCTTGGTTCCTCAAGCCGCCGTCGTCGCTCAGCGCGCACGGCGCGCCGGTGGCGCGGCCGCGCGGTTGCCGCTTCCTCAACTACGAGGGCGAGATCGCCGTCGTGATCGGCGAACGCTGCGTGAACGTCTCGAAGGCCGACGCGCTGAAGGTGGTGCGGGGCTACACGGTCGCCAACGACTGGGGCGTGCACGACTTCCGCCACGCCGACCGCGGCTCGATGCTGCGCGTCAAGGGCCAGGACGGGTTCTGCCCACTGGGACCGGCGCTGGTCGACGCCGGCGACGTCGACCCCGACGACCTCACGCTGCGCACGTACGTCAACGGCGAGCTGGCGCAGGAGGGCCACACCGGCACCGACCTGCTGTTCTCGTTCGCCTACCAGATCGCCGACCTGTCGCGGCTCATCACGCTCGAGCCGGGCGACGTGCTGCTCACCGGCACACCGGCCCACTCGCGGCCCGTCGAGATCGGCGACGTCGTGGCGGTCGAGGTCGACGGCATCGGCCGCCTGGAGAACCACGTGGTCGAGCTCGACCGCGATCTCGTGCCGGTGGGCGACCAGCCGCGCGTGACGGGCAACACCCTGCACGTCGCGCTGACGATCGACGAGGACGAGGCCGAGCGCCAGGCCGCGTCGATGTGAGCGACGCGAAGGCATGAGAGGGTAGGAGCCTCTATGCCCGACAACAGCCGCCGTCCCGTCCAGCTGGTCCTGCGCGACGACTCGCTGGAGCGCACCCGCGTCACGGTGTTCTTCCGCCTGATCCTGGCGATCCCGCACTTCATCTGGTGGGCGCTGTGGGGCGTCGGCGCCGCGATCCTGCTCCCGTTCCACTGGATCTGGGCGCTGTGCACCGGCCTGCCCGCGAGCGGCCTGCACAGCTTCTACGCGCTGTACGTGCGCTACTCGGCGCAGCTGTACTCCTACGTGAGCCTTGCCGCGGACCCGTATCCGGGCTTCGTCGGGGACCCGGGCAAGTACGCGGTCGAGGTCGAGATCGCGGGGCCCGAGCGCCAGCCGCGGTGGACGATCCTGCTGCGGCTGTTCCTCGCGCTGCCGCCGCTGATCCTCGCCGCCGTGCTGGTCGGCGGCGGCGGAGGGGGGAGCGGGAGCAGATCGTCGGGCAGCGAGAGCGACACCACCGGGTTCGCCCTCCAGGCCACCGGCGTGCTGACCACCATCGCGGTGCTGCTCTGGTTCTCGTGCCTCGTGCGCGGCCGCAGCCCCCGCGGCCTGCGCGACCTCGCGCTGTACTGCATCGGCTACGCGGCGCAGGCCTACGGCTACTTCGCGCTGCTGTCGAGCCGGTACCCGGACAGCTCGCCCGCTCTGACGAACCCGGCGCCGCAGCCCGACCACCCGATCCGCGCGCGGCTCGAGGACGATCGCCGGCGCGCCCGGATGATCGTGCTGTTCCGGGCGCTGCTCGTGCTCCCGCACCTCGTCTGGCTGATCCTGTGGGGCGTCGTCGTGTTCTTCGCGGTGATCGTCAACTGGCTGTGCGCGCTGTTCGCGGGCCAGGTGCCGGGCGGGCTGCACCGGTTCGTCTCGGCGTACCTGCGCTACCAGACCCACGTGTACGCCTTCCTGTTCCTGGCCGCCAACCCGTTCCCGGGCTTCATGGGCCATCCCGGCACGTACCCGTACGAGCTCGAGATCGACCCGCCGGCGCCGCAGCACCGCGCGGTCACGTTCTTCCGGATCGTCCTCGCCGTCCCGGCCCTCATGGTCAGCAGCGCGCTCGGCACGGTGCTGCTCGTGTGCGGCGTGGGCGGCTGGGTCGTCGCCCTCTTCACCGCGAGGATGCCGGCGGGGCTGCGCGACGTGGTCGCGTTCTGCGTCCGCTACGGCGCGCAGGTCAACGCGTACCTGTGGATCCTCACCGACCGCTACCCGTACAGCGGCCCGACGCTCGCCACGGGCTTCGTCGAGCCCGGGCCGGATGCGGGCGCGCCCTCCGCGCCCGAGCGGATCCCGCCGCTCGCCCCCGAGGCCGCGGCGCCGCCCGGCTGGGCGCCGCCGGTGGCTCCGGCCCCGACGACGTGGCGCCCGGACGCCCCCGAGGCCCCGTAGTGCGGGACGGGCGGCGCGGCCTCCCGCCCGCCGCTCGCCGCGCGCTCGCCGTCACGTCCGTCGCGGTGCTCGTCATCGTGGGCGTCTACGCGGGGACGAGGCTGTGGCACACGATCGTTCCCGGCGACCTGCCCGATCCTCCGGTGGACGTGAACGAGACCTTCGGTGCTCGCGCCGTCGACCGCGCCAGGTCCTTCGAGGCGTTCCTGCGCGTCAGCGCGCTGCTGAGCATCGTGGTGCTGCTCGTCACGCTCGGGCTCTACGCGTGGCGCGGGGCGCGCTTCGCCCGCGACTCGGCGGCCGGCCCGATCGGCACCGGCTTCCTGCTGGGCATGCTCGGCCTGGCGATCGTCTGGCTCGTCCAGTTGCCGTTCACGGTCGTCGACCTGTGGTGGCTGCGCCGGCACGACGTCGTGAAGGTCGGCTACGCGGAGGCGGTCTTCGAGGACCTCGCCGGGCTCGGCGGGACGTTCCTGTTCGTCTGCTTCGCCCTGCTGGTCGCGATGGGCTTCGCCCGGCTGCTGCGCCAGCGCTGGTGGATTCCCGCCGCGGCGGTGTTCGTCGGCCTGTACGCCCTGTTCACGTTCGTCTCCCCGTACCTGTCGCCGAACCTCGACCCCGCGCCGGACTGGGTGCAGGCCCAGAGCCGCCAGATGAGCGAGCGCGAGGGTCTCGACGGGCGCATCCCCGTGCGCATCGAGCAGGTCCACGAGTTCACCGACCAGCCGAACGCCTACGCGATGGGCCTCGGCCCGAGCCGGCGCGTCGTGCTCTGGGACACGCTGGCCGACCGCTTCCCGCGCTCGGAGGTGCGGGTGGTCGTCGCCCACGAGCTGGGCCACCAGGTGCGCCGCCATCTCGGCAAGGGGATCGGCTGGTTCGCGCTCGTGATCCTGCCGACCGCGCTCATCGTCGCGCTCTTCACGCGCGGGCGCGGCGGGCTCGGCGAGGCGGCCGCGGTGCCGCTCGCGCTGTTCGTCGTCGTGGTGCTCAACCTGGTCACCGGCCCGCTGCAGAACGCGTCGTCGCGGCGCTACGAGGCCGAGGCCGACTGGACCGCCCTGCAGGCGACGCGCGACCCGAAGGCGATGGAGGGGCTGTTCCGGGGGTTCACCGTCAAGGCGCTCGCCGACCCGGATCCGCCGGGCTGGTGGCACGTCCTCTTCGACTCCCATCCGAGCGGCCGGGAGCGCATCGAGATGGCGCGCGCGTGGGCGGCGCGCAACAGCGGCTAGGCGGTCGGGGGTGCGGCGTGCAGCCGCACGCGCACCTCGCGCAGCGGCGGCACGACGGCCAGGCGCTGCCAGCCGCGGGCGTCGAGCGCGTACTTCGCGCCGTTCTCGCGCAGGACCAGCCGCGGGCGGGCCTCGTCGGTCGTGGCCAGCCAGGCCTCGCTGAGCGGCCACGGACCGTTGCCGCGCAGGCGCTCGATGGCGCAGTGCACCGCGCGGTGGCCGAGACCGCGCGCCAGCAGCTCCGCCACCACCGATGCCTCGCCGACGTCCTCGACGCCGTAGACGCGCGGGTCGGCGTCGGACTGCGACGAGCGGATCAGGCCGCGGCGGGCCCACTGGCCGACGGTGGTGCCGGACACGCCGACGAGCTCCCCGACGTCGCGGGCCAGCAGCTCACCGTGGGCACGGGACGCCATGGGCGCATATTCTCCTGACGCGATGGTCACCGTCTACGAGAAGCGGACCTGCACCACGTGTCGCCAGCTCTCGGCGCTGCTCGCCGAGCGGGGCGTCGACGCCGAGCGGGTCGAGTACCACGTCGAAGGCCTGCGCGAGGATGAGCTGCGCGAGTTGCTGCGCAAGGCCGGCCTGCGCCCCAGCCAGGCGCTGCGGATGCGCGAGGACGGCGCGGGCGAGCTCGCGGCCGCCGGCGACGAGGAGGCGATCGTCGCGGCGATGGTGGCGCGCCCCGAGCTGCTCCAGCGGCCGATCGTGGTCAACGGCGACCGGGCCGTTCTCGCGCGGCCGGTCGAACGGGTGCTCGAGATCCTCTAGCGCGGCGTTCTCCAGCGACCTGCGCGGAGCGGCGAACGCGACGGCCCGTGCCGAGCTCGGCTGGGCCCCGCAGCACCGCTTCCCGGCCTGACCGGCACGGCCGATCCTGTCGCGTTCACGGCGCTCGACGCCGTCTGCGCGACATGACCGCGGCCGAGCTGGCCAGCCCCGGCACGGCCGATCCCGTCGCGTTCACGGCGCTCCACGCCGTCTGCGCGACACGACCGCGGCCGAGCTTGACCAGCCCGGCCCGGCCCCCGAACGCACGAGGGCCCGGCATGTGCCGGGCCCTCGAAGTGAGCGAGTTTCGCCGTCCGGTCCTCGCAAGCTCGGACCTTCGGTCGAACGTTGCTCGCGGCCTACATCATCCCCGACATGTCGGGCATCCCGCCGCCGCCACCGGAGTCCTTGTCCGGGATCTCGGCGACGATGGCCTCCGTCGTCAGGATGTTCTTGGCGATCGAGGCCGCGTTCTGCAGCGCCGAGCGCGTGACCATCGCGGGGTCGATGACGCCGGCCTTGACCAGGTCGACGATCTCGCCGTTGGCCGCGTTCAGGCCCTCGTTCTTGCCCCGGGCCTTGCGGACGTCGTTGACGACGACCGAGCCCTCGAGGCCCGCGTTGAACGCGATCTGACGCATCGGCTCCTCGAGCGCGCGCAGGACGATCTTCGCGCCCGTGCGCTCGTCGTCCTCGAAGGCGTCGGGCGTGACCTTGGCCGACGCGCGCAGCAGCGCGACGCCGCCGCCGGGCACGATGCCCTCCTCGAGCGCCGCGCGGGTCGCCTGAAGGGCGTCCTCGACCCGGTGCTTCTTCTCCTTCATCTCGGTCTCGGTGGCCGCGCCGACCTTGACCACGGCGACGCCGCCCGACAGCTTGGCGAGGCGCTCCTGGAGCTTCTCGCGGTCGAAGTCGGAGTCGGTCGTCTCGATCTCGGACTTGATCTGGTTGATCCGGCCCTTGATCGCGTCCGTGTCACCGGCGCCGTCGACGACCGTCGTGTTGTCCTTCGCCACGACGACGCGGCGGGCCCGGCCGAGCTGCGAGACCTGCGTGTTCTCGAGCTTGAGGCCGAGGTCCTCGGTGATGACCTCCGCGCCCGACAGGATGGCGATGTCCTCGAGCATGCGCTTACGGCGATCGCCGAAGCCCGGCGCCTTGACGGCGACGCCCGTGAACGTGCCGCGCAGCTTGTTGACCACCAGGGTCGCGAGGGCCTCGCCCTCGACGTCCTCGGCGATGATCAGCAGCGGCTTGCCCGACTGGATGACCTGCTCGAGCACCGGCAGAAGGTCGCGGACCGAGCCGATCTTCTGGTTGGCGATGAGGATGTACGGATCCTCGAGCACGGCCTCCATGCGGTCCTGGTCGGTGACCATGTAGGGCGAGATGTAGCCCTTGTCGAACTGCATGCCCTCGGTGAACTCGAGGTCCATGCCGAACGTCTGGCCCTCCTCGACGTTGACCACGCCGTCCTTGCCGACCTTCTCGATCGCGTCGGCGATGACGTCGCCGATCTCCTCGTCGCCGGCCGAGATGGTGGCGACGCGGGCGATCTGGTCCTTGCCGCTGACCTCCGTCGACATCTCCTTGATGGCGTCGACGATCTGGTTGACGGCGAGCTCGATGCCGCGCTTGAGACCGAGCGGGTTGGCGCCGGCCGCGACGTTCTTCAGGCCCTCGCGGACGATCGCCTGAGCCAGGACGGTCGCGGTCGTCGTGCCGTCGCCGGCGACGTCGTTGGTCGCCGTGGCGACCTCGCGGACGAGCTGCGCGCCCTGGTTCTGGAAGACGTCCTCGACCTCGATCTCACGAGCGATGGTCACGCCGTCGTTCGTGATGGTGGGGGCGCCGAACTTCTTGTCGAGGACGACGTAGCGCCCCTTCGGGCCGAGCGTGACCTTCACCGCGTTGGCGACGGCGTCCACGCCCGCCTGAAGCGCGTTGCGCGCCTCGACGTCGTACTTCAGTTCCTTGTGAGCCATGTTCTCGTTGCTTCTCCTAGGACTCGACCTTGGCGAGGACGTCGGACTCGCGCAGGACCAGCAGGTCCTCGCCGTCGACCTTGATCTCGGTGCCGCCGTACTTGGAGTACAGGACCTCGTCGCCCACGGCGACGTCGAGCGGGATGCGCTTCTCGCCATCCTCGTCGTACTTGCCGTCGCCGACGGCAAGGACCTTGCCCTTCTGGGGCTTCTCCTTGGCGGTGTCGGGGAGGACAAGACCGCTCGCGGTCGTCTGCTCCTCCTCGATCGCCTGCACGATCAGCCGATCGCCCAGGGGCTTGAGCTTCATGTGTGGACCTCCGGTTGTGACATTCCGCTGGCACTCCCCCTTCGAGAGTGCCAAACCGAGAGGAATCCTAGCAACGTTGGCACTCTGGGCTCAAGAGTGCCAACGACTTCTTCACCGGAGGACGGGCGTTAGGTTTCCGGTGGTGAGGATCCGACTCCTGCGCCATCCCGCGCGTGACGCCGACTTCGGCACGCTGCTGCAGACCTTCCTCGTCGCGGGGGTGGCGACCGTGCTCGTCATCCGCACCCAGCTCTGGGCGACGAACTACCCGCAGCTCGGCGGGCACGGGCTCCACATCGCCCACCTGCTCTACGGCGGCATCTTCATGGTCATCGCGATCGGGATGCTGCTCGTCTACCTCAACCGCTCGATCCGCCGCCCGGCCGCTGTCGTCGGCGGCATCGGGTTCGGCTTCTTCATCGACGAGCTCGGCAAGTTCATCACCTCGGACAACAACTACTTCTTCAAGCCCGCCGCGGCGCTGATCTACCTCGTCTTCGTCGGGCTGTACCTGGTCATCCGCGGGCTCGAGCGCCGGCGCGGGCTGACCCAGATCGAGCTCGTCTCGAACGCGCTCGACCTCGTCGCCGAGGCCGCGCGCCACGACTTCGACGAGCGCGAGCGTCGGCGCGCCCTGGTGCTGCTCGAGCAGGCCGACCAGACCGATCCGCTCGTCGCGCCGATCCGCGAGATGCTCGCCCGCGTGGAGGCGCTGCCCGCGCCCCGGCCGCGCTGGCCCGAACGCACCTGGAGCCGCGTGCGCGACGCCTACCTCAACTTCGCCGAGACGCAGAGGTTCACGCGGCTCGTCACCGCGGTCATCGTGCTGTGGGGCGTCCTGAGCCTCGTCTTCACGTTCGAGCTCGTCCTCTCGATCGGCCTGCATCTGGGCGGCGCGCGCAGCGGGGCGGTGAGCGACGACATCAGCCAGCTGTCGGTGATCAACTGGCTGAACCTCGTCTCGAGCACCGTGTCGGGGATCCTCGTGGCGATCGGCGTCGTGCGGCTGCGCCAGGGCGACCGCGGGGCGGCCTACCGCTGGTTCGAGCGCGCCCTGCTCGTCTCGATCTTCCTCACCCGTAGCTTTGCGTTCATCGAGTCGCAGTTCGGCGCCGTCTTCGGGCTCGGCGTCGACCTGCTGCTCCTCATCAGCATCAACCTGATGCAGAAGGGCGACCGCGAGAACGATCTCGCCCAGCTCGCGCCCGCGCCGGCGGCCGCACCCCAGCCCGCGCGGCCGGACGCGGTCCGCGCATCCGGCTAGTTCTGCGCGCCGCCGATGCCCAGCTTGCGATCGGTGAACTCGCTGGGCGAGTCGACGATCTGGCTGAAGCGCACCACGGTGACCTCGTCCTCCATGGTCACCGCCCGCCCGTAGATCTGCTCGAGGAAGTGGATCATCTCCTCGTGGCGGCGGAACTCGGGGTTGTCGTGCTCGATGTCGCGCGGGGACAGCTCCTTGACCCGCTTGACCTCGACCTGGTCGATCACCGCCTCGAAGATCCGCTCGCGCGGCGAGTACTGGTAGCCGATCGTGACCAGGACCAGCTGGTTCTTGCGATATTTGTGCGACTTGTCGCCCAGGCGGATGGTGGCCGTCTTGCGGCCGCGCTTGAGCTGGTCGGCGAAGATGCGCGAGTAGAAGTTCAGGACCTGCAAGGGGCGCCAGTCTATCTGCGGACGCGCTCGAGCGCCCTGCGCACCATCTCGCGCTCGCCGCGGTAGCTCAGCTCCCGCGCCGCCTGCTCGAGCGGGACCCAGCGCGCGACCTCGACCTCGGCGTCGTGATCGGCCGGATCGCCCCCGCGGTAGTCGAACAGGTAGAACGAGACGACCTTGGCGATCCGCATGCCGTTGCGCTGGTACCAGTAGCGCACGTCGCCCAGCTTCTCGACGAGCTCGGCCTCCACGCCGGCCTCCTCGCGGACCTCGCGGGTGGCGGCCTCGGGCGCCGTCTCGCCCGGGTCGACGTGGCCCTTGGGCAGCGCCAGGACGGCCCGGCCGCTGGCGGCCCGGCGGGTCGGGACGATGACGATCGTCTCACCCCCGCGCACCACGACCCCGCCGGCGGAGAACTCAGTAGACGTACCCACCGAGCGCCTCCGGGTCGTGGACGGTGATGCGGCCGCGGCCCTGGGCGATGACGCCGGCGCGCTCGAGGACCGCGAGGAAGCGGCTGGCCGACTCGCGCGACGACCCCGCCAGCTGCGCGATGTCGGCCTGCGTGACCGTCACCAGGACGTCGCGCTCGCGGGCGCCCTCGCGCTGGGCGTCGGCGACGAGCTCGGCCAGGACGGTGGCGACCCGGCTCTGGACGGTCTGGAAGCTCTGGCGGCTCAGGCGCTCGTTGGCCTCGCGCAGCCGGCGTCCCAGCGAGATGACGATCTTGGCCGACAGCTCCGGGTGCTCGCTCAGCAGGCGGCGGAAGTCCGGGCCGGTGATTCCGATGACCCGGAGGTCGTCGAGGGCCTCCACGGTGGCGGAGCGCCGCTCGTCGTCGAAGATCGCCAGCTCACCGAAGATGTCGCCCGGGCCGAAGTGCGCGAGCGTGATCGTGCGGCCGTCCGGGTGCTCGCGGATCGCGCGGGCGTGGCCGTCGCCCACGACGTAGCACGTGTCGCTCGCGTCCCCCTCGCGGAAGATGACGTCGCCGGCCTGGAACGAGCGCGGGACCGCCACCTGGGCGATGCGCAGCAGGTCGGCGTCCCCGAGCGTCTCGAACACGGGAACGCCATGCAGCAGCGCCACGGCCTCCTCGGTGGTCGGACCCATCACCCCTCCCAGCATGCCAGGCAGCGCGATGCAGCGGCTTCTGCGATGGCCGATGACCCTAAGGTGATCCGGATGGCTCGCACGCTCGTCGCCGCGATGCTGCTCGCGCTCGCGCTCACCCCCGTCGCCGCGGCCGCACCCAGGCCGCCGAAGGTCCCGCTGTGGGCCACGGTGAACATCTGCGATACGGCCAAGCACCCATCCGCGATCGGGATCCGTGCCTCGATGCCCGGGCTCCCGCGCAAGAGCGTGCGCCTGTACATGCGCTTCCGCGTGCAGTGGCGCGATCCGGCCGACAAGCTCTGGCACAACATCCTCGGCACCGGCGGGAACTCCGGGTTCGTGAAGATCGGCAGCGGCAAGGCGACGCGCCAGGCCGGCCAGATCTTCCGCTACGAGAAGCCCGCCGCCGGCGAGACGCTGCGGCTGCGCGGCGTGGTCGACTTCCAGTGGCGGGTGGCCAACAAGGTCGTGCGCCACTCGCGGCGGATCACCGAGAAGGGCCACCGGTCGACCGCCGGCGCCGATCCGAAGACGTTCTCGGCCGCCGCCTGCGTCCTGCGCGGCTGAGCGCCTCAGCCGAAGAGCCGGGGGTCGTTCGAGATGACCCCGTCGACGCCGAGCGCCTCGAGCCGGGCGATCTGCTCGCGGTCGTCGACCGTCCAGACGAAGACCTCGCCGCCCGCGGCGTGCAGATGGTCGACGAGGCGGGGCGTGACGAGGCGCCAGTGCGCCATGAGCGCGTCGACGCGGCCCGCCCGCACCGCGGCGGCGGCGTAGCGCGGCAGCGCCGCGCGGTAGGCCACGCCGACCGCGATCGCCGCCGGGCGCTTCCAGGGCGAGCGCATCGGGTCGCGCCGCAGCTTCGGCACCGACCAGCCGAGCCGCAGCCGCGGCTCGGCGGCGCGCAGCAGGGCGAGGCTGTCGGTCTCCATCGTCGAGACGAGGACCCGGTCGACGAGCCCGTGCCGGCGCAGGGCGTCGAGCACCTGCAGCTCGTAGCCGCGCAGCTTGAGGTCGACGTCGAGCTCGACGGCGGCGAACGTCTCGCCGGCGAGGTGCGCGAGCCCCTCCTCGAGCGTCATCGCGGCGCCGGAGCGCAGGGCGGTGTAGTCGTGGGCGAGGTAGAGCCCGCCGGTGCCGTCCTGGTGCTCGGACAGCACGTCGAACTCGATCATGTCGACACCGTGCGCGAGCGCGGCGTCGAACGAGGCGGCGGTGTTGCCGGGCGCGATGTGGTCGGCGCCCTTGTGGCCGACGCGCCGCGGGCGGCTGCGAGGCTCCACGGTCACGTCTGGCACCCCGGGCACCAGAACGTCGGGCGGTTGTCCTCCCACTGGCCGCGCCGGCGGATGCGCGCACCGCAACGCGGGCACGGCCGTCCGCTGCGCCCGTAGACGCGCTCGAAGCGCTTCTGGTAGCCGTCCCGGGCGGAGCGCTGCATCCGCGGGCGCGTCTCGCGGACGATCGCGAGCACCTCCTCGTCGGAGACCTGCCCGGCGGGCCGCCACGGATCGACGCCGGCGGCGAAGCAGCCCTCGCACTTCCAGAGGTTGCCGATGCCCGCGATCGTGCGCTGGTCGAGCAGCGCGTCGCCGATGGGACGGCTGGGGTCGTCGGCGCGCAGGCGGCGCAGGAAGCGGTCCTCGTCGAGCTCGGGGGCGAGGATGTCGGGGCCGAGGCCGGCGATGCGCTGGTCGGCGCGGGCACGGGCGGCGGTCATGAGCTCGAGCACCGGGCCGTCGAACTGCACCACCTCGCCGCCGGCGGCCCGCGCGACGAACCAGGCCCGGCGCGGCGAGCGGCGCCAGGGCCGGCCCGGCGCGTACGTGCCCCAGCTGCCGGTCATGCGCAGGTGGGAGTGGATGACGAGGTCGCCCTCGAAGCGCAGGAAGAGGTGCTTGCCGATCGCGTCGACCGAGGCCACGGCGCGGCCGGCGAGCCGCTGCGGCCAGCGGTCGGCGGCGAAGCGCGGGTGCGGCGTGGCGAGCTCGTCGGGCACGACGCCCTCGAGGATCGGCCGGATCCGGCTCGCCGCGTAGTGGATCGTGTCGCCCTCCGGCACGCTCCCCAGGGTAGGCGCGGGCCGCGCGTCAGCCGGTGAGCGCGCCGAGCACCCGGGCCGCGTCGCGCAGCTCGGCCTCGGTGTGGCTCGCCATCGCCACGAGCCGCAGGCGCGACGTGCCGTCGGGGACCGTCGGCGGGCGGATCGCCTGGGCGAACACGCCCCGGTCGAGCGCGGCCTCGCACAGGCCCATCGCCGCCTCGGGATCACCGATGACCAGCGGCACGATCGGCATGTCGCCGGGCTCGACGGCCAAGCCCTGCGCGGCGAGCTCGGCGCGCAGCGCCCGCGCGTTGGCGTGCAGCCGGCCGACGACCCGGGGCTCGTTGCGCAGGATCCGCAGCGCCTCGCCGGCCGCGGCGACGCACGACGGCGGCAGGCCGGTGGAGAAGATCACGGTCCGAGCCCGGTTGACGAGGAACGTCGCCAGCTCGGCGCTGCAGCACGCGAAGGCGCCGTAGCTGCCCAGGGCCTTGGACAGCGTGCCGACCACGACGTCGATCTCGCCTTCGAGGCCCAGCTCGGCGACGAGCCCGCGGCCGGCCGGCCCGATGACGCCGGTGGCGTGCGCCTCGTCGACGATCACCCGGGCGCCGTGGCGGCGGGCGAGCTCGACGATGCCGTGCAGCGGCGCGACGTCGCCGTCCATGGAGAAGACCGAGTCGGTGACGATCGTGGCCCGGCGGCCGGCCGCGCGGTCCAGCGCGGCGGCCAGGCCGTCGAGGTCGGCGTGCGGGTAGACGATCGTCTCGGCCTGCGCGAGCCGGCAGCCGTCGACGATCGAGGCGTGGTTGAGCGCGTCGGACACGACCACTTCGCCCGGTCCGGCCAGCGCCGCGACGACGCCCGTGTTCGCCAGGAAGCCTGAGCCGAAGAGCACGCACGCCTCGGTGCCCTTGAACGCGGCGAGCTCGGCTTCGAGCTCGCGGTGCGGCGTCATGTTGCCCGAGACCAGGCGCGACGCCCCGGCGCCCGCGCCCCACTCGTGCACGGCCCGCGCCGCCGCGTCGCGCACCCGCGGATCCTCGGCGAGGCCGAGGTAGTCGTTCGAGCACAGCAGCAGCACGTCGCGGCCGTCGAGGCGCACGTGCGCGCCCTGGGCGCTCTCGACGGTGCGCAGCTCGCGCAGCAGGCCCGCGGCCCGCAGGTCCTCGACCACGGCCGACACGCCGCTCGGGGGCCCGCCTCCCGACGCAGCCCTCAGTACGGCACCGTGGGCGGTGCGGGCGTCGGTCGCCACCCCTAGCTCGGCGGCAGCGGCCCGCACTTCACGCACCTCGCCGTCCAGCCGACGGGCAGCACCTGCACGACGAGCTTGCGCCCGCACGCGGTGCACCAGCGCGGCGGGTCGGTCGCCGCGCGCCGCGCCCGGCAGCGTCCGTGGTCGCCCTCGTCCGCGGGGCGGCCGCAGCCGTCGCAGTACGGTCCCGCGGCCAGCCGCTGATCCGGGGCTGTGGCCTGCGCGCTCACAGCGTCTTGCTCAGCTCCTTGACCGGCATCGACAGCTCGGCCAGGAGGTCGAGGTCGTCCTGCGGGTCGCGGCCGAGCGTCGTCAGGTAGTTGCCGACGATCACCGCGTTGATCCCGCCGAGCACGCCCTGCCGGGCGCCGAGGTCGCCGAGCGTCAGCTCGCGGCCGCCCGCGAAGCGCAGGATCGTCCGGGGCATCGCCAGCCGGAACGCCGCGATCGCGCGCAGCGCGTCCTGGGCCTCGACCGCCGGCAGGTCGGCGAACGGCGTGCCCGGCCGCGGGTCGAGGAAGTTCATCGGGACCTCGTCGGGCTGTACGTCGGCGAGCTGGGCGGCGAGCTCGGCGCGCTGCTCGAGCGTCTCGCCCATGCCGATGATGCAGCCGCAGCAGACCTCCATGCCGCGCTCGCGCACGAGCTCGATCGTCTCGCGGCGCTCCTCCCACGTGTGTGTGGTGACGACCTCCGGGAAGTGCGAGCGCGCCGCCTCGAGGTTGTGGTTGTAGCGGTGGACGCCCATCTCCTGCAGCTCGTCGGCCTGCGCCTCGGTGAGGATGCCCAGCGAGCAGGCGATGTTGATGTCGACGGCGGCGCGGATCGCCTCGATGCCGTCGCGCACCTGCGCCATGAGCCGGTCGTCGGGGCCGCGCACGGCGGCCACGATGCAGAACTCGGTCGCCCCGGTCTGCGCGGTCTGGCGCGCCGCCTCGACGAGCGACGGGATGTCGAGCCGCGCGGCGCGCACCGGCGTCTCGAAGCGGCCCGACTGCGAGCAGAAGTGGCAGTCCTCGGGGCAGCCGCCCGTCTTGAGGCTGACGATGCCCTCGACCTCGACGTCGGGGCCGCACCAGCGCATGCGCACCTCGTGGGCCAGGGCGAGCGCGTCGTCGACGCGCTCGTCGGGCAGGTGCAGCACCTCGAGGATCTGCGCCTCGTCGAGGCCCTCGCCGCGCTCGAGCACCTGCTCGCGGGCGATGTCGAGGATGTCGGTCATATCGGTTCCTCCGTGGTGATCCATTCACGTGCTCCGTCGAAGAACGCACCGGGCTCCAGCCGGCCCGCCCCCTCGGGAACGCGTCCCAGGACGGGCCTGCCGGTATACGCGGGCAGGTCCCGTAGGTTGCAGCATGCGGCGAGATCGGGGGCTGCGGGCCACGCGCCGATGACGACGCCGGGGCAGCGCAGGCCGCGGGCGGCGAGCGCCTCGCAGGTCAGCGCGGCGTGGTTCAGCGTGCCCAGGCCGGCGCGCGCGACGACGACCACCGCCGCGTCGAGGCGTCCCGCGACGTCGGCGAGCGTCGAGCCGTCCTCGCCCAGGCGGACGAGGAGGCCGCCGGCGCCCTCGACGAGCACGAGGTCGCGGCCGTCGAGCTCGCGGACCGCCGCGGCGATCGCCTCGGCCGACACGCCCGCGCGGCCCTCGCGGGCGGCGGCCGTGGCGGGAGCCAGCGGCTCGCCGAGGCGGACGAGCTCGTGGACGTCGTCGACCCCGCTCAGGCGCCGCACGTCGTCGACGTCGCCGGGCTCGCCGGCGCCGACGCCGGTCTGTGCGGGCTTGACGACGGCGACCCGCTCGCCGCGGGCGCGGGCGCGGGCGGCCAGCGCGGCGGTGACGATCGTCTTGCCCACGCCGGTGTCCGTCCCGGCGATGGCCACGACCCTCACGCCGCGGCTCCGGCCGCCGCGGCGGCCACCATCGCGGCGGTCACGCCGGCCAGGTCGTCGTCGTCCATGACGTAGGGCGGCATCGCGTAGACCAGGTCGCGGAACGGGCGCAGCCACACGCCGCGCTCGACCGCCGCCGCCTGCGCCGCGGCCACGTCGACGGGCGCGTCGAGCGCGATGACGCCGATCGCGCCGAGGACGCGGACGTCGGCGACCCCCGGCATCGCGCGCGCCGGCGCGAGGCCGGCGCGCAGGCCGCGCTCGATGCGGGGCACGTCGTCGCGCCAACCGCCGTCGGCGATGAGCCCGGTCGAGGCCAACGCCACCGAGCAGGCGAGCGGGTTGGCCATGTACGTGGGGCCGTGCATGAGCGTGCCCTCTTCGAGGCCGGTCGCCACGTCCGTGGTCGTCAGCGTGGCGGCGAGCGTGAGGTATCCGCCGCTGAGCGCCTTGCCCAGACACAGGACGTCGGGGATCACGCCCGCGTGCTCGCACGCGAACAGCGTGCCGGTGCGGCCGAACCCGGTGGCGATCTCGTCGGCGACGAGCAGCAGTCCGTGGCGGTCGCACAGCTCGCGCAGCAGGCGCAGGACCGACGGGTCGTAGAACCACATGCCGCCCGCGCCCTGGACGACCGGCTCGACGATGACGCCCGCGAGCTCGTGCGCGTGGCGGTCGACGAGCACGCGCAGGTGGTCGGCGTAGGCGTCGTCGAGCACGCGCGGCGGGCGGTCGGCGAAGACCTGCTCGGTCAGCGCGCCGGTGAACAGGGCGTGCATGCCGCCGACGGGATCGCAGACCGACATCGCGCCGAACGTGTCGCCGTGGTAGCCGCCGCGGACGGTGAGCATGCGGCGGCGGCCGGGCCGCGCCTGCAGGCACAGCTTCAGGGCCACCTCGACGGCGACCGACCCGGAGTCGGAGAAGAACACGTGCTGCAGCGGATCGGGCGTCAGCTCGACGAGGCGCTGCGCCAGGCGCACCGCCGGCTCGTGGGTCAGTCCGCCGAACATGACGTGCGCCATGCGGTCGATCTGCTCGTGCGCGGCGGCGTCGAGCGCGGGGTGGCGGTAGCCGTGGACCGCGCACCACCAGGAGGCCATGCCGTCGATCAGCTCGCGGCCGTCGGCCAGGCGCAGCCGCACGCCCTCGGCGGCGACCACCTGCAGCGGTGCCGTCGTGGCGGGCATCGGGCCGTACGGGTGCCACACGTGGCGCGCGTCGAGATCGAGGACGTCGGGCCTGTCGGTCACGTGCGGCACGGCCGCCAGGACCCTAGCGGCCGCGGGTCGCCGGGCGCCGTGGCATTCGACGATGCGCTGGGGGATGTCCAGGCCGCGGGCTCCGGGTTCTCGGCGCCAAGGGCCTATCCCGGTAGGCCCTTGTTGACAGGATCTTCATGTTCGCCGAAGGCGCGCCCGGCATGGTGTGGGCGTGTCCGGAGCGCTTCCCCTCCTCGTCGCGGCGGCCCTGACGCCGGCCGGCATATGGCATGTCGGAGCGCCCGTCCGGACCGCAGCCCAGCACGCCACGCCCAGCGCGTGGGGCCAGGCGGCGGTCCCGGGACACGCGTCAGAGCGCAGCATCGTGGCCCGCGGGCAGGACAGCCGCGGCGCCATGCCTGCCCTGACGCCATCCGAGGGGAGCGTGGCGGCGCCGCAGGGGCGCCGCCGGACGACGGCGGTCGTCACCGGGCGGCTCGTGAGCGCCCCGCGCGTGGCAGCGCGGGCGCGAGCGCCACCGCGGTGAGGCGCCGGGGCGGCGCCGCGAGCCGCCGACGCTCCGCGGCCGGCCCCACATCGAGACGTGCGGGCGCCGATGCCCGGTGAGCGGGCGTGGACGGCCGAACGTCAGGCGCTGAGGACATCGGACGTGCGGGCGCCGATGCCCGGTGAGCGGGCGTGGACGGCCGAACGTCAGGCGCTGAGGGTCAGCTTGCGCGGGCCGGGGCGGAAGCCGAGCTCGATCAGCAGCGCCTCGAGGTCCGAGCCGACCACCGGCTCGCCGTCGACCTTCTCCAGGGAGAGCTTGCCCGCACGTCCGGCCCGGACGAACTCGGCGAGCGCCTCGAGCGCGTCGCGCAGCCGTGGGTCGTCGGCCGCCACCAGGACCTGCAGCCCCCGGCCGCCCTTCTCGACGAACACGACCGGCGCGGCGCCGGCCAGCACGACGTAGGCGCCGCGCACGCGGCGCGCCCGCGAGGTCGGCTCGCCCTCGCGCCGCGGCCACGGCAGCGCGGCTCCGTAGGGCTGGGCGGGATCGGTGGCGGCGAGGACGATCGGGGCGGCGCTGCCGGTCGCCGGATCGCGCTGGGCGCGCAGCCGCTCGACCGCGCCGGGCAGGGCGAACTGCGCGCCGCCGAGCCCTTCGACGAAATAGCCGCGCCGGCAGATCCCCAGCGTCTCGAGCGCCGACAGCGCGTCGTAGAGCGTGGAGAAGCCGCCGGGAACGCCCTCGGCGAGCACCTGCTCGCGGGTGACGATCCCGTAGCGCTCGAGCAGCAGCTCGGCGATGGTGCGGCGACGCTGGGTGGATGGGGTCAGATCAAGTTGCGCGCGGAAGATCGAGGCGGTCAGCGACCAGCGACCCTGGACGGTCGCGGTCGCCCCGCGCCGCCGGGAGCCGAAGCGCCGCGTCGAGGCCCGCTCGCGCGACCGCTGCGCGCGGGCCAGCGTCAGCCGCGGGGCCCGTAGCGGCGCCCAGGCGTCGTTCGTCGCCTCGCCCGCCCACACGAGGTCCCACAGCGCCTCCTGCACCTGCTCGGGCGACAGCTCGAGCTCGGCGAGCAGGTCGGTGAAGAAGCACGGCGCCGCGGCGATCCGCTCGCGCACGGCCCGGTGCTCGGGCAGGTCGGGGGCCTCGCCGTCCCGGCGCGGCGGCGGCCCGATCGCCTCGGCGTCCTCGCGGAAGTACAGCGCCACGCGGCCCGTCGAGCGCCCGAGCGAGCCGGCCCCGACCCACACGACCTCGCCCGACGCGCACAGCTGGTCAAGCCACGTCGGCGAGTACGCGCCGGTGCGGCGCGGCAGCACGTCGCGCTCCCACACCTCGGCGGGCAGCGCCAGCCCCTGCAGCGGCACGAGCACCTCGCGCAGGCGGTCGATGCCCGCGCCCGCCGCGGGATGGCGATCGACGCCCTGCCAGGAGGACAGGAACGCCGCGAACGCCCGCTGGTCGGCCGGCTCGATCTCCTTGCGCAGGACCGCCAGCGACGCCCGGCGCAGGCGCCGCAGCACCTCCGCGTCGCACCACTCGCGCTCGGACCCGCCGGGCCGCAGCTCGCCGCGCACCAGCTCGCCCGCGGCCTCCAGCGCGCCCAGCGCCGCGGACGGATCCACCCGGTAGCGCTCGCGCAGCTGCGCCGTCGTGAACGGCCCGTGGGTCCGCGCGTACCGCGCCGCGAGCCGCGCCAGGGCGTCCGGCACGTCGGCGACGAACGCCTCGGGCAGCCCGCTCGGCGCGACGACGCCGAGCGCGTCGCGATACAGCCCGGCGTCGTCGGCGGCGATCCAGCGCTCCTCGCCGGCGACCCGCACGCGCACCGCCCGCCGCTCCCCGGCCAGCGCGTCGAGCATCGCCGCCGCGTCCAGCCCGGGCAGGACCCGGCCGCGCACCTCGCCGGGCGTCAGGTCGCCGAGCCGGCGCAGCACGTCGGCGAGCGCATCGCGCGAGTCGGCCTGCGTGCGCGGCGAGCGGTGCTGCAGGTCGTCCTCGACCTGCTCGAGCGCGTCGGCGTCGATGAGGTCGCGCAGCTCCTCCTGGCCCAGCAGCTCGCGCAGGAGGTCGCGGTCCAGCGAGAGCGCCGCCGCGCGGCGCTCGGCGTTCGGCGTGTCGCCCTCGTACATGTACGTGGCGACGTAGTCGAACAGCAGCGACGACGCGTACGGCGAGGCGGTCGGCGTCTCGACCTCGACGAGCGAGAGGTCGCGCCGGTGCAGCGCCGTGAGCAGCTCGATCAGGCCGGGCAGGTCGAGGACGTCGCGCAGGCACTCGCGGTAGGTCTCGAGGATGATCGGGAAGTCGGCGTAGCGCTTGGCCACCTCGAGCAGCGACTGCGACTTCAGGCGCTGCTGCCACAGCGGCGTGCGCCGGCCCGGGTAGGCGCGCGGGATCAGCAGCGCGCGCCCGGCGTTCTCGCGGAAGCGCGCGCCGAACAGCGCGCTCGCGCCCAGCTCGCCCACGACGAGGTCCTCGATCTCGTCCGGCTCCACGAGCACGAGGTCGGCGCCGGGCGGCTCGTCCGCGTCGGGCAGATGGACGATGATGCCGTCGTCGGACCAGATCGCGTCGGACTCCAGGCCGAAGCGGTCGCGGATCCGGGCGCTGAGCGCGAGCGACCACGCCGCATGCACCCGGCCGCCGTAGGGCGACAGCACGCACAGGCGCCAGTCGCCGATCTCGTCGCGGAAGCGTTCGATCACCACGGTGCGATCGCTCGGCAGCACCCGCGTCGCCGCCTGCTGCTCGCGCAGGAAGTCGAGGAGGTTCTTCGCTGCGAGCTCGTCGAGGTCGTAGTCGCGCTCGAGCACCTCGGCGGGCTGGTCGACCGCCCAGCGCGCGAACGCGCCGATCGCCATGCCGAGCTCCTTCGGACGCCCCACGCCGTCGCCCTTCCAGAACGGCACCGCGCCCGGGACGCCGGGCGCCGGCGTGACCACCACGCGGTCGCGCCCGATCTCCTCGATGCGCCAGGAGGAGGCCCCGAGCAGGAACGTCTGGCCCGGCCGCGCCTCGTAGACCATCTCCTCGTCGAGCTCGCCGACGCGGCGGCCGTCGGGCAGCGTCACGCTGAACAGCCCGCGGTCCGGGATCGTGCCGGCGTTCGTGATCGCCAGCTGGCGCGCGCCCTTGCGCGGCCGGACCGTTCCGGCCACGCGGTCCCAAACGATCCGGGCCCGCAGCTCGCCGAACTCGGCCGACGGGTACCGGCCGTCGAGCATGTCGAGGACGTTCTCGAGCAGCGTGCGCGGCAGCTCGGCGTAGGAGTGCGTGCGCGTGACGAGCGCGTACAGGTCGTCGACGGAGACCGGCTCCTCGTCCGGGGCGCTGGCCGCGATCGCCACGATCTGCTGGGCGAGCACGTCGAGCGCGTTGCGCGGCACGACGGTCGGCTCGATCCGCCCCTCGCGCATGAGCCGCGTGACGACCGCGCACTCGAGCAGGTCGCTGCGGAACTTCGGGAAGATCCGGCCCTTGGATGTGTCGCCGACGTTGTGCCCCGCTCGCCCGATGCGCTGCAGGCCGCGCGCCACGGACTTCGGCGACTCGACCTGCAGCACCAGGTCGACCGCGCCCATGTCGATGCCGAGCTCGAGCGACGACGTGGCGACCAGGCACGGCAGCTCGCCCGCCTTGAGCATCTCCTCGACGACGGTGCGCTCCTCGCGCGCCAGCGAGCCATGGTGGGCGCGCGCGATGTCTTCGTCGGCGAGCTCGTTCAGACGCAGCGCGAGCCGCTCGGCGCCGCGCCGGTTGTTGACGAACACGATCGTCGAGCGGTGCTCGCGGACGAGCTCGAGGATCTGCGGGTAGATCGCCGGCCAGATCGAGCGGCGCGTCGCCTCGGTTCCCCCGGCCAGCGGATCGAGATCCGCGCCCGGGCTCGCATCGGGCTCGACCATCGACTCGACCGGCACCTGGATCCGGATGTCGAGCGGCTTGCGGATGCCCGCGTCGACGACCCGGCACCGGCGCCGGGGCCCGACCATGAAGCGCCCGACCTCCTCCAGCGGGTTCTGCGTCGCGCTCAGGCCGATGCGCTGGACCTCGTTCGAGGACGCCTCTTCGAGGCGCTCCAGCGTCAGCGCCAGGTGCGACCCGCGCTTCGTCGACGCGACCGCGTGGATCTCGTCGACGATCACGGCCTCCACGCCGGTCAGCATCTCGCGCGCCTGCGACGTGAGGATGAGGTACAGCGACTCCGGGGTCGTGATGAGGATGTCCGGCGGCTTGCGGCGCATCGCCGCGCGCTCGCGCTGCGGCGTGTCGCCGGTGCGGATGCCGACCTTCAGGTCCGCGCCGATGCCGCGCAGCGGGGCACGCAGGTTGCGCTCGATGTCGTAGGACAGGGCCTTCAGGGGCGAGACGTAGACGAGCCGCGTCGCGCCCTCGCCCGGCTCCTGGGAGAGCTTGTCGAGCGCCCACAGGAACGCCGCGAGCGTCTTGCCCGAGCCGGTGGGCGCCGACAGCAGGACGTGCTCGCCCGAGGCGATCGCCGGCCACGCCTGCTCCTGCGCCGCCGTCGGAGCGGCGAACGCGGAGGTGAACCAGTCGCGGACGCGGGGCGAGAAGGAACCGAGAGCGTCCACTAGTGGCCCATCTCGCAACCATCGACCCGAAATGCGGGCCGTCGATCACCGCCATGCGGCGTCCTCGACCACTCGAAATCCCAGGGGGATTCCTTCGGGTCTGCGTCCTCGCCCGGCGGCGCCGACGACCCACCTTTCAGACCGATGGTTACGAGACGGACCACTTGCCGCATTCTACGCGGCCTAGGAGAACGTCAGTTCGCGTGCCCGGAGGAACACCGCGTCGGTCATCGGCTCGGTCAGCTTGCCCGTGAACGTGTTCTGCTGCGACGGGTGGAAGCTGCCCAGCAGCACCCGGCCCGCGACCTCCGCCTCGGCGAGATGGCCGAAGCGCGGCCGCGGCCGGACCGGCCCGAGGATTCGCAGCGCCGCGTCCCACGCGAACGCGCCGAGGCACACGATGACGCGCACCCGGTCCAGCAGCTCGAGCTCCTCCACGGCGTACGGCAGGCAGCGGTCGCGCTCCTGCGGAGTCGGCTTGTTCGCCGGCGGCGCACAGCGCACCGCCGCCGCGATCCACGCGCCGGTCAGCCGCAGCCCGTCGTCGATCGACACCGATGTCGGCTGGTTGGCGAACCCGGTCCGGTGCATCGAGGCGAACAGCCAGTCGCCCGAACGGTCGCCGGTGAACACCCGGCCGGTGCGGTTGGCCCCGTGCGCCGCGGGCGCCAGGCCGAGCACGAACACCTGCGCCTCCGGGTCGCCGAAGCCCGGGACCGGCCGGCCCCAATATTCCTGGTCGGCGAACGCCGCCCGCTTGACCCGCGCGACCTCCTCGCGCCACACGACCAGCCGCGGGCACGCCCGGCAGGTCGCGATGCGCGCCTCGAGGTCAGCGAGAGGTCTCGAGGAGGCCAAGGGCGAGGCGCTCGATGACCGGCTCGAGCTCCATCAGGTCTTCGGGCTCGCCGAGGCGCAGCTGGCGCGAGCACAGCTCGACCGTCGCCCCCACGATCGCGAACGCGTCGTGCGGCGAGCGGAAGCGCGGTGTGCCGTGCTTGTGATGGGCGGCCGCGTTCTCGGCCTCGACGAGCGAAGCGAAGCGCTCGAGCATCGCGTCGCGGCGCTCCACGGCGCGCGGGCCGGCACCGATGATCTCGACCAGCAGCGTCTGGGCGCGCTGCGGATCCTCCGCGAGCGCCTGCAGGAACGCGCGCCCGCCGGCGCGGATCTGCGCTTCGGGCGCCGCGGCGACCTGGCCCGTGGCCTGCGCCATCCGCCGGACGAGCTGCTCGGCGGACTCGTCGAACAGCGCGAGGATCGCGTCCTCCTTGTTCGTGAAGTGCTCGTAGAACGTCGCCTTCGACATCCCCGCCTCGCGGCTGATGGCCTCGGCGGTCGCCTTGGCGTAGCCCTGCTCGGCGAACACGGCGGCCGCCGCGTTGAGCAGCCGCTCGCGCTGCACCTCGAGCCGGACTTCGAGCGGCGGAGCGTGGCGGCCGCGCGGAATCGAGGGTGGACGGTTCACGAGCGCAGTGTAGATAGGCTCCCGGCCGTGCGATTCGCGCCCCCCGCCATCCTCGCCGCCCTGGCCGTCGTCGTCCTGGCCGGCTGCTCGGGCCAGACGAAGAACAAGTCCGCCAAGGACTTCAACGGCGAACAGAAGGCCGTCGCCCAGGTCGTCGACGACCTCGGCAACGCCGGATCGGACAAGGACGCGAAGGAGATCTGCACGTCGATCTTCGCCCCGGAGGTCGCCGCGAAGCTCAAGCAGGGCAACCGCGACTGCCAGGACGTCGTCGACGACCAGATCTCCGACGCCAACACCTTCGACCTCACGGTGAAGTCGGTCAAGGTCACCGGGAACACCGCCACCGCGCGCGTCGAGTCGACGTTCGACGGCAACGACGCGCTGCGCACGCTCAGCTTCCGCAAGGACGGCCAGGCCTGGCGGCTCGTGTCGATCGCCGCGTGAGGCGGCCGCTCAGCCCAGCTTGCGCCCGTACTGGCGCTCGTAGTACTCGCGGTAGTCGCCGGAGCGGATCGGCTCCCACCACCAGGCGTTGTCGCGGTACCACAGCACGGTCCGCCGCAGGCCCTCCTCGAAGCGCACCTGCGCCTCCCAGCCCAGCGCCCGGACCTTCTCGGAGCCGAGGCTGTAGCGGCGGTCGTGGCCGGGCCGGTCGGTGACGTACTCGATGATCGAGGGGTCCGCGCCCGTCTGCTCGACGATGCGGTTGACGACCTCGATGTTCGGGCACTCGTCCGGGCCGCCGACGTTGTAGGCCTCGCCGGGCCGGCCGTGCGCGAGCACGTGGCCGATGCCGCGGCCGAAGTCCTCGACGTAGAGCCAGTTGCGCACCTGCATGCCGTCGCCGTAGACCGGCAGGGGGTCGCCGTGCATGGCGTTCAGGACCATCAGGGGGATGAGCTTCTCCGGGTACTGCCACGGCCCGTAGTTGTTCGAGCCCCGGCAGATCAGCGTCTCGAGGCCGTACGTGTGGAAGTAGCTGGAGACGAGCAGGTCGGCGCCGGCCTTGCTCGCGCTGTACGGGCTCGACGGCTGGATCGGCGACTCCTCGGTGAAGGAGCCCTCCTCGATCGAGCCGTAGACCTCGTCGGTCGAGATCTGCACGTAGCGGGAGACCTGATGGCGGCGCGCGGCCTCCAGCAGCTCGTACGTGCCCTGGCCGTTGGTCTTGACGAACGCGTCGGGCTCGGAGATCGAGCGGTCGACGTGGGTCTCGGCCGCGAAGTTCACGATCGCGTCCACGCCGTCGCCGATCGCCCGGTCGACGGCGTCGCCGTCCTCGATCGCGCCGACGACGAGCTCGACGTCGGGCAGGTCCTGCAGGTTCTCGCGCCGCCCGGCGTACGTGAGCTTGTCGAGGACGACGACCTCGTCGCCCTCGTCGCGCACCCGCAGCCGGACGAAGTTCGAGCCGATGAAGCCGGCCCCTCCACATACGAGCAGTCTCATCAGGCCTTCCTTTCCGCTAGATGTCCGGCGACCCCCTGCTGCCACGGCGGCAGGACGATCGGGTCCGGGCGCTCGGTGCCCAGCACGCTGAAGGCCGGCCGCGGCGCCGGGCGCTTGAACGCCTCGCTCGTCGTCGGCAGCACGCGGCAGCTGATGCCCGCCTGGTCGAAGATCTCGAGCGCCAGCTCGTTCCAGGAGCACGCGCCCTGGCCCGCGATGTGATGGATGCCGAAGTCGTCGCGCTCGGCGACCTCGATGAGCGCGTCGGCGAGGTGGCCGGTCCAGGTGGGGCAGCCGACCTGGTCGGTGACGACGCTGACCTCGTCGCGCTCGGCGCCGAGGCGCAGCATCGTGTCGACGAAGTTGCCGCCGCCGACGCCGAAGACCCAGGCGGTCCGCACGATCGCGTGGCGCGGCGTCGCGTCGGCGACCTGCTCCTCGCCGCGCAGCTTCGTCAGCCCGTAGACCGACTGCGGGTCGACCGCGTCGCTCTCGAGCCACGGCTCGGCCTTGTCGCCGTTGAAGACGTAGTCGGTCGAGACGTGGACGATGCGCGCGCCGACGTCCGCGGCGGCGCGGGCGATGTTGCCGGCGCCGGTGCCGTTGGCGGCCATCGCGCCGTCGAGGTCGCTCTCGGCGCCGTCGACGTCGGTCCATGCCGCGCAGTTGACGATCGCCTCGGGACCGAAGTCCTCGACGACCCGCAGACAGTCGTCGGGGTCGGTGATGTCGAGGTCGGCGCGCTTGCAGGCGGCGACGTCGTGGCCGAGCGCGGTGGCCCGCTCGCAGACGCGGTGGCCGAGCATCCCGCCGGCGCCGGTGATCAGGAGCTTCACTTCGTGTCACCTCGCTCGGGGGCCCGCCGAAGGTGGCCAGGAGCCGGCAGCGCCGTTTGAGTGGTGAGTGCAGGCACCTTCGCCATTCCTAGAGGATCCCGATCTCCGAGTTGTCGCCGACCATGAACCGGTACGCCCGGGGCTGACGGCCCTCGTCGCGGCTGATCGTCACGTTGCGGCCCAGCAGCGACGACTCCATCCGCCCCTCGAGGTGGCGCACCTTCGATCCGGCGAGCAGGATCGAGTGCTCGATCTCCGCCGCCTCGACGACGCAGTCCTCCGCGATCGCCGAGTACGGCCCCACGTAGCAGTCGATGAGCCGCGTCCCCGCGCCGATGATCGCCGGCCCGCGGACCGCCGAGCGCTCGAGCACCGCGCCCTTCTCGATCACCACGCGCCCCTCGACCGTCGACTCGATGAGCTCGCCCTCGACCCGCGTCTGGAGGTTGTCGAGGATGAGCCGGTTGGCCTCGAGCATGTCGTCCAGGCGCCCGGTGTCCTTCCACCAGCCCTCGACGATGTGCGGCTCCACGCGCGCGCCCTTGTCGACGAGATGCTGGATCGCGTCGGTGATCTCCAGTTCGCCGCGGGCGGACGGCTCGATCGCTCGCGCCGCGTCGTGGATGACCGGCGAGAACAGGTAGACGCCGACGAGCGCGAGGTTCGTCTTCGGCTCCGGCGGCTTCTCGGCCAGCGCGACGACGCGGTCGCCGTCGAGCTCGGCCACGCCGTAGTGCTCGGGGTCCGGCACCGGCGTCAGGAGGATCAGCGCCTCGGGGTTGGCGGACTCGAACTGGGCGACGAGCTCCTTGATGCCGCCCTGCAGGAGGTTGTCGCCCAGGTACATCACGAACGGATCGCGGCCGAGGAACGGCTCGGCGGTGAGGACCGCATGGGCCAGGCCCGCGGGCTCGTCCTGGACGATATAGGTGATCTCGACGCCGAACCGCGAGCCGTCGCCGGCGGCGGCGCGGATCTCGTCGCCCGTCTCCGGGGCGATGATGATGCCGACCTGCTCGATGCCCGCGGCGGCCATCGCCTCGATGCCGTAGAACAGCACAGGCTTGTTGGCGACCGGCACGAGCTGCTTGGCGCTCGTGTGGGTGATGGGGCGCAGGCGCGTGCCCTTGCCACCCGAGAGGATCAGGCCCTTCAACGCGGTCATGGTTGCTAATACACCCCTGCCAGCTTGCGGTGGTCCCAGGTGACCCGGTTGCGCTCGATGAACTGCAGGCCGACCCGCTTCGCGGCCTGCGCGGTCACGGCCGCGCGTGCGTCGTCCGACAGCTCGCCTCCGTCGCCGTAGCGGGCGAAGATCTCCAGTCCGAGCGCCGTGACCGTATCGAGATCGCGGTGGACGACGGCGTCCGTCTCGAGCATGACGCCGCGCAGCAGGTGGTACTCCGTGCCGGCCTCGACCTGCAGCGTGGCGCGCGGGTCGCGGTCGAGGTTGCGCACCTTCTGCGACTTCGCGTAGGTCCACGCCCACAGATGCTCGCCCCGACCATTCTGCGATGCGGGCCCCCAGGGTCCGTCGGCAGGCAGATGTTGCCCGCGGACGTACCAGAGCGGCATCAGGTGCGGCCGGCCGTCGCGGCCGATCGTCGCGCAGGTCACGGTGCGCTCGCCGTCGAGGAACGCGCGCACCTCGTCTGCGGACATGCGGATCTGGTCACGGCGGCTCATGACGACGCGGGGAGGCTAGCCATCCCGCGCCGGACGCTCCAGCGCGCCGGCCGGATGCGCGGTTCCCGTCACCGCACCGGCGCGAGCCGGCTGACGGCCTCCCGGACGGCGTCGCGGGCGTCGGCGGGCTCGAGCACGACGGACTCGCCGGCTCCCTTGAGGACCTCGCGCACCAGGTAGTCCAGCCCCTTGAACGGCAGCTCGACGACGATGGCCCCGTCGGCGAGCTCCTCGGTCACGCGGCGCGCCTCGCGCTCCCAGCGGGCGCGCTCCGGGGCGATCCACAGCCGGGCCATCCGGGAGGCCTCCACCTCGCCGGTCCGCAGCCAGCCCTCGACCGCGGCGGCCGGGTCGACCTCGGGGCGGGGCGTGAAGCGCTCGTCGAGCACGGTCACGTGCTTGATGCGATCGAGACGGAAGTGGCGCTGGCCGTCGCCCTCGGCGCTCGGGTCGTAGGACGCGACGTACCAGCCCTCGAGCCCGTTGGTCAGCGCGTACGGCTCGACGGTCCGGGAGGAGAACTCGTCCTCGTTGGCCTTGTAGTACTCGAGCTCGATGAGCCGCCGGCCGGCGATCGCGCCGGAGACGACCTTGGCGATCTCCGAGTCGTCGCCACCCGCCGACGCGATGTGCAGGCCGCCCTCGGTCGGGTCCTCGCCGAGCGCGGCGACGATCTTCTCGCGCGCGCCGGCCAGGGAGCCCTCGGGGATGTGCTCGCCGATCAGGTCGATGGCGGCGATGAGCGCCTTGGCCTCGACCGGCAGCAGACGGGCAGGGCGGGCGAAGTTGTCGGAGTACGGCTCGGGGTCGACCTCGATCTCGCCGTCGTCGGTCAGCTCGGCGTAGAGCACGTAGGAGCCGCCGCCGAAGTTGACGACGTTGAGGACGTTGATGTCCTCGCGCAGCTCGGCCTCGGAGACCTGCAGGAGCTCGATCACGTCATCGCGCTGCAGCGTGCGGCCGGCGCGGCCCGCCTCGATGAGGACGGACGCGAGCGTGACGAGCCGGGCGAAGCGCTCGGGGCGGATCGCCGTCTCGCGCCGGCCGGCGCCGTTGGACTCGGCCTCGGCGGCGGCCGGCGGCGGGCCGGAGCCGACGCACTCGGCCAGCTCGAACGTGCCGGTGTGACGCTCGCCGACCAGCGCCGCGCGCTGGGCGACCTCGTCCACGAGGTCGGGTGGGCCGAGGACGCGCGCGTGCTCGCCGAGGCTCAGGACCCAGGCGGCGATGAGCCGGGAGACGGCGTAGTCGGTGTAGAGGACGATGGCGCCGTCGGCGACGGGCTCGACGCGGCCGTAGCGGCCGAAGTGGCGCTTGATCTGCCAGGCGATGCGCTCGGAGATCCACACCTCGGCGGTGGCCTCCGCGTCGCCCATCTGCCAGGCGGCGCGATGCGCGTACGGGCGCGGGTCGAAGTCGACCGGGCGCTTGAAGTCGTGCTCGGCCTTCGTCGCGTACGCGACCTTGCCGCGGATGCGCGACAGCCGGAAGACGCGCAGGGCGTCGCGCTCGTGCGAGCGGCCGAGCAGGTAGAACTGCCCGTCGCGGTAGAGCAGGTGGTACGGGTCGACCTTGCGGTGGCTGACCTCGTCGCGCTGCATCGTGTAGTAGTCGAACGTGATCGTCTTGTGGCGGAAGATCGCCGTCTCGACCTTGGCGAGGCGCTGCGAGAGCTCGTGGCCGCCGGCGGAGGCGGTGAGGCCCAGCGCGACCGAGCCCTGGTCGGGAGCCCGCAGCGGGCTCGGGCGGCCCCACGAGATCTGCTGCAGCGCGAGGCGCAGCGGCTCGGCATAGGCGAACTCGCCGTCGAGCAGCGCGAGCGCGGTCTGCAGCGAGGCGAGCTCGGCGTCGGAGAACTCGATCGCGGGCAGGTGGAAGTTCTCGGGCCGCAGCGAGTAGTTCTCCTGCTCGGCGATGCCGTCGGCGGGCTTGTCGACCGTGAGGGCGATGCCGAGCGATTCGAGCTCGGCGCGATCGGCGTAGAAGCGCCGCGCGAAGGCGTCCTCGTTCATGCCGCTGTAGCCCTCGACGTCGCGGCGGATCTCGGTCGCGGTGACCGGGCGCCGCTCGGCCATGAGGTAGGAGATGAGCGAGAGCTGCCTGATCAGCTTCTCGGTGTCTTTGGCCATCGGTGCTCAACGATAGGGGGCGCGGGCTGCGTCGGGCCGGGGGCTTTTCCCGCTCTTTGCGGGACAACCGTCTATCGTCGGACCGACGTGACCCGGCTGGCCATCGTCGATGACCACGAGGCGCTGCGGGAAGGGCTCGAGGCGCTCATGGTGGGCGGGGAGCTCGAAGTCGTCGGCACGGCCGGCAACGCCGCGGCCGCGCTCGACGTGGTCGAGCATGCCCGGCCGGACGTCGTGCTCGTCGACATCGGGCTGCCCGATGCCTCGGGGATCGAGCTGGCCCGCCAGCTCATCGCCCGCCACCGCACGCTGCGGGTCGTGCTCTACACCGAGGACGCCGACGCCGATCTCCTGTACGCGGGCCTCGATGCGGGGGCCGCCGGCTACGTGCTGAAGGCCGGGCCGGTGCACGAGCTGGTCGCGGCGGTGGCGCAGGTCGCGGCGGGCGGCACGTACGTCGACCCCCGCCTGGACCGCGTCCTCGAGTCCGAGCGCACCGTCACCCGCGTCTCCCAGCTCTCGCCGCGCGAGCGCGAGGTGATGCACCTCATGGCCGAGGGGCTGACGGCCGAGGCCGCGGGCGGCGAGCTCGGCGTGTCGGTCGAGACCGTGCGCACCCACGTCCGCAACGCGGTCCGCAAGCTGCAGGCGCGCAACCGCGTGCATGCGATCGCGCTGGCGCTCGAGCGGGGCGAGGTCTCGCTCGGGACCCCGTCGGGCGCGCACCCGCCGTCCCGGGGGGCGGGGCGGCGGTGGAGCGCGTGAGCTGAGGCCGCCCGTCAGCCCTGGGCGTTGGCCTTCCTCGTCCGCGCCGCCTTCTTCGCCGCCGCGCTGCGCTTGGCGGCGTTGCGCTGCCGTGTCGCCGCGGCCTTCCTTGCCGCGTCCTTGCGCTTCGCCGGCCCGCCCGCGGCCCGGTCCTCGATCTCCTGCGACGCACGCTTGAGGTCCGCGAGCACCTCACGCACCGTCTTCTGTGGGTCCTTCGCGCGCTTGCGCCCGCCCTCGACCGCGTCCGCGACGGTCGTGGCGACCCGCTTTCGCAGGCCGCGGGCGCGAAGGGTGTCCACGAGGTCCGACTGCCTGCTCTTGGCCATGGGGCGCGGATCCTTTCGTCTCGTTCGTCGAAGGCGTGGGTACCCGTCCGCGCCGTCCGCTATCGCCGCCCGCCGGGCGGCGGCGTGGGCTACGCGGCCTCGGCCGCCGCGGGCTCGCAGGGCACGCGGTCGCGCCCGGCCGCGAAGTACGCACCGCCGCCGAGCGCCCGGTCGAAGCCCGACCAGCACTCGCCCTCCTGCAGCTCCTTCTCGAGCCGGTCGAACGAGCCGAGGCGGCCGCCGAGGTTGTCGACGAAGTGCACGAGCGTCGCCTCCCGCGTGCACGGCACCACCGGGGAGCCGTGCTCGAGCGAGCCGTGGTGGCTGAGCACGATGTGCAGCAGCGCCTCGGCGCGGTCGTCGGGGAAGCCCTCGATCGCGCCGATCGTGCGCAGGACGCGCGTGTAGCCGAGCACGATCTCGCCCTGCAGGCGCCCCGCGTCGGTCATCTCGATGCGCAGGCCGTCCGTGGCGTAGGCCTCGAGCTTGCCGATGTCGTGCAGCAGCGCGCCGGTGACCGCGACGTCGTGGTCGATGCCCGGGAACGTGTTGCTGACGGCGTGGACCGCCTGCGCGACCGTGAGCGAGTGCTCGAGCAGCCCGTGGCGGTAGGCCTGGTGGTAGGTCTTCGCCGCCGGCGCCTCGCGGTACGCCGGCCAGCAGCGCCCCGACGGGCCGATGAGCCGGTCGAGCAGCTCGGCGAGGAACGGGTCGCGGACCGTGGCGGTCAGCTGGCGTAGCTCGGCCTCCATCTGCTCGGCGGGCTTCGGCGGCCCGTCGAGGAGGTCGGCCGGGTCGTAGCTGCCCTCCGCCGGGCGGCGCAGCGCCCGGACGACGATCTCGGCGCCGTAGCGGGGATGCGAGCCGAAGCGCCCGATGACCCGCACGGCCACGCCGGGCTGGACGTGACGCCCGAGCTCCGCCGCCCCGTCCCAGATCGTCGCGGTCACCCGGCCGGTCCGGTCGGCCAGGGTCAGCTTGAGGAACTCGCGGCCGTCGCGCTTCTGGCGCACCTCGGCCTCACGGACCAGCATGACCTGGTCGACCTCGCATCCGTCGGTGAGGTTCCGGACGAACATGGCGCAAACGTAGACACGCCCGCGGACGAATCCCCGCAGGAGGTAGATTCCCGGCGCATGGGTCGCACCGCGATCGTCACGGGAGGCACCGGCGGGCTCGGCAGCGCGGTGACGCGCGCGTTCCTCGACGACGGATGGCGCGTCGTCGTGCCGTGGGTCGACGAGCGCGAGCTCGACCGGGTCGAGCGGCGCGACGGCCTGGAGCTCATCCAGGCCGACCTGTTCGACGAGGCCTCGGTCGCCGCGGTGGTCGCCCGCGCGACGCACGACGCCGGGGCGCCCCTGGCCGCGGCGGTCAACCTCGTCGGCGGCTTCTCCGAGGGCGGCCGCGTCCACGAGACCCCCATCGGCGACTTCGAGGCGCAGTTCCGCCTCAACCTGCGCCCGGCCTACCTCGTCTGCGCCGCCTCGCTGCCCCACATGCTCGAGGCGGGCAGCGGCGCGATCGTCTGCGTGTCGACCCGCGCCGCCGTGCGCCCCTTCGCCGGCGCCGCGGGCTACATCTCCTCGAAGGCCGCGGTGCTCGCGCTGGTCGACGCGATGTCGGCCGAGTACCGCAAGGACGGCATCCGGGTCAACGCGATCCTGCCGAGCATCATCGACACCCCCGGCAACCGGGCGGCGAACTCGAACGCCAACTTCGACAACTGGGTCAAGCCGGAGGAGATCGCCGGCGTCATCCGCTTCCTGTGCTCCGACGCGTCGTCGCCGACCAGCGGCGCGCACGTGCCCGTCTATGGTCGAGCCTGAGACCAGGCCGCGCGGCGGCATCGACCTCGGCGGGACCAAGATCCAGGCGATCGTCGCCGACGCCGACCACAAGGTCCTCGGCGAGGCGCGCCAGCCGACGCCGACCACCGGCGGTCCGCAGGACGTCATCAACGCGCTCGCCGACGTGATGCGCCAGGCGTGCGTCGGGGCCGGCCTGAACGCCGACGAGCTCGGGGGCGTGGGGCTCGGCTCGCCGGGCGACATCGACGCCAGGCAGGGGACGATCGCGCAGGCCGGCAACCTGCCGAACTGGACCGGCGCGGTGCCGGTCGCCGAGATGCTCGGCGCCGCGCTCGGAACGTCCGTGGCGATCGGCAACGACGTGTCGGTCGCGACGCGGGCCGAGTTCGAGCTCGGCGCCGGCAAGCCGTACGGGTCGCTGCTCGGCGTCTTCTGGGGCACCGGCGTGGGCGGGGGCCTCATCCTCGACGGCAAGGAGTGGGAGGGCCGCGCCGCGGCCGGCGAGATCGGCCACATGGTCGTCAAGCGCGGCGGCGCCCTCTGCCCGTGCGGGCGGCACGGGTGCATGGAGGCCTACGCCGGGCGCAAGGCGATGGAGGTCGAAGCGCGCAGGCGCCACGACGAGGGCGAGCACACCGACCTCTTCAAGATCATGAAGGAGCGGGGGCGCGACCGGCTCACCAGCGGCGTCTGGGAGCGGGCGCTCAAGCACGGCGACCAGCTCGCCGAGCATCTCTTCGAGCGCGCCTACCTGGCGCTGGGCGCCGGCGTCGCCTCGGCGATCAACCTGCTCGACGTCGAGGCGGTCGTCCTCGGCGGCGGGCTGGGCGTCCGTTTCGGCGACGCCGCGGCCGCGCGCCTGGCCGAGGCGATGCGGCCGCACCTCTTCAACGACGACCGCCCGCCCGCGGTGGCCGTCGCGGCGCTCGGCGACTACGGCGGCGCGCTCGGCGCCGCCATGCTCGTCGGCCCGTGAGCCGACCGATGTGGGCGACCGATCCCCGGCCCGTCGCCGACGCCACGGCCGACGTGTGGGACGCCGTCCGTCGTCGCGTGACCGGCCGCTCCTGCGCCTGACGGCGGACTTGCAGGATGCGGGGCCGCGGCTGACTACATTGGCCGCCGGATGACTGGCGCACGGACGTTCTGGGCCGCAATCGCCCCGCTGACCCTCACCTTGGCTCTGGCCGCCGCCCCGGCGGGCGCGCAGACCGCGGACGACACCTCGATCATCGGCCCCGGCACGACCGCCGGCGGCGTCGACCTGTCGAACCTCACGATCACCGCAGCGGCGGGGAAGCTCGACCAGGAGGTCACGCCGCGTCTGCTCGCGCCGGTGACCGTGCGCGTGGGCCATCGCCGGTTCCAGGTCGACGGCACGCGCGCCAAGGTCCGCCTCGACGCGCTGCGGACCGCCCGCCGCGCCTACTACGCGTCCCGCGACGCCGGTACCGCGCCCCCGCCGCCGCCCGTCGTCGTCCCGGTGGCGCCCACGACGCCGGCCACGCCCACGCCGGCCACGACCACGCCGACGACCACGCCGACCACCACCGCCCCGACGCGCCGGGCCGCCGGCGGCGCCGGCGCCGGCCTGCAGGTCCCGGTCGCCGCCACGTACTCGCGGCCCGCGGTCCGCGCCTGGGCGAACGAGGTCTCCGGCTCGGTCACCCGCCGCCCGCGCAGCGCGACGTTGCGCATCGGCGTGACGCGGATGAGGGTCCACACGGCCAAGCGCGGCTTCACGATCGACGCGTCGCGCCTCGCCGGCCGCGTCGGCAAGGTCCTCATCGACCCGCTCGCGAGGCGCGACGCGCTGCGCCAGCCGCTCGTCGGCCTCGACCCGCCCGTCACCGTCCGCTCGCTGCGGCGCGCCAACTCGACGATCGTCACCGTCGACCGCGGGGGGTTCCGCCTGCGCCTCTTCAAGAACCTGCGCCTCGTCAAGAGCTACGGGATCGCGGTCGGCATGGCCGGGCTCGACACGCCCGCGGGCCTGTACCGGATCACGAGCAGGCAGGTCGACCCCGCCTGGCACGTGCCGCTGTCGGACTGGGCGGGGTCGCTCGCCGGCCAGGTCATCCCCGGGGGTGCGCCGGACAACCCGCTGAAGGCCCGGTGGCTCGGCATCGTCAACGGGGTCGGCATCCACGGCACCGCCGAGGACTGGTCGATCGGCACGCGCGCCTCGCACGGCTGCATCCGCATGCACGTCTCCGACGTCATCGACCTGTATCCGCGGGTGCCGCTCGGCGCGCGCGTCCTGATCCACTGACGCTGGGCGCGGGCGCGCGCTTGCACCGAACGGGGCCTCACTGACCCTGGGCGCGGGCGCGCGCTTGCACTGAGCGGGGCCTTACCTTCGCTTCACGACGCCCTCAGGGTCGGCGTGAATGCTCTGGTCCATGTACGACCACGACGAGGCATTGACGCTGTATCTGGAGGAGATCGGGCGCCACAAGCTGCTGACCGCGGACGAGGAGATCGAGCTCGCCAAGCGCATCGAGCGCGGTGACCTCGCGGCCAAGGAGCGGATGATGACGGCGAACCTTCGCCTCGTCGTCTCGCTGGCCAAGCGCTACCAGGACCGCGGGCTGACGCTGTTCGACCTCATCCAGGAAGGCAATGTCGGCCTCATCCGCGCGGTCGAGAAGTTCGACCACCGCAAGGGCTTCAAGTTCAGCACCTACGCGGTCTGGTGGATCCGGCAGTCCCTGGCGCGCGCGCTGGCCGACAAGGGCCGGACGATCCGGCTGCCCGTGCACATCGCGGAGCGACTGCACCGCGTGCAGCGCGCCGAGCGGCGATTCGTGCTCAAGCACGCCCGCGATCCGAGCAACGAGGAGCTGGCCGAGGAGCTCGGCCTGACGCTCGACGAGATCGAGATCGTGCGTGGCGAGCTGCCGGCCACCGTCTCCCTGCACGCGCCCGTCGGCGACGACGAGGCCGAGTTGGGCGACTTCCTCGAGGACCGCGCCAGCCCGACCCCCTTCGACGAGACCGCCGCCGTCATGGACCGTCACGCGATCGACTCCGCCCTGGAGAACCTCCCGGGCGGCGAGCGGCGCGTGATCCAGATGCGGTTCGGGCTCGATGGCCAGCCTGAGCGGACGATGCACCAGGTCGCGCGGGAGCTCAAGCTCTCCGCCGACCGGGTGCGCAGGCTCGAGGAGCAGGCGCTGCGCAAGCTCCGCCAGCTGCCCGAGGCCCAGGCGCTCAACGCGGCGTAGCTCCCTGCCGCGCTGAGCGTGCGCTCTCCGTCCTTCCCGCGGACGGGGAGCGCGGGGCCGCGGCCCCGCGGCGGCCCGGATCACCGGGCCGCCGCGGCGTCGCCGCCTACACCGTGCGCTTCGCCGAGCGCGCCCAGTCGCCCACGGCGGCCCGGGCCGAGATCCTCGGCTTGCCGCGGAAGCACAGACGCGCGATCCCGCGGTGGCCGGTGAGCGGGTGGATGGTGCGGCGGTTGGCCTGCATCGCCACGCGCACGTGGTTCAGCGGCAGGCCGCGGTAGGTGACCGTGGCCGTCGCGCACCGACGCTTCTTGGCCTGCTTGGCCTTGAGCCGCAGGCCGAGCGCGAGCCGCGCCGACCCGCGCCCGCCGCAGGTCGCCACCGAGCCCGGCGTCTGGTTGCGGCGCACCGCGCCCGAGTAGGCGCCCACCGACCGGGTCGGCGTGAGGTCCGGGCGCTCGATGCCGAACCAGTCCTCCTGCTCGACCGGGTTGCTCATCGCCGACGTCCAGTTGAACAGCGTCATGCCGGACACGTTGCAGTTGCCGGAGCCCATCGCGTCGGCCATGAGCCCCGTCGCCCCGCCGCGCGTCCTGTCGGGCAGCGCGAAGTTCCGGGTCGGGCTGCGGTTGGGCAGCGGCCAGCCCACCTCGGTCACGGCGATCGACACCGCCCGCCCGCCGAGCCGGTTGAGCCCGGTGCGCAGCGCCGCGACCTGGGCGATCACCCCGGGCGCGCCCGCCGCGTACGGGTGGAAGCCCACGCCGTCGAGGTTGCCCATGAGCTGCGGCTGGTCGCGCTTCATCCGCGCCAGGAAGTTCACCGGCTTCTCGTACGGGCTGAGCCCGCCGGTGACGACCTTGACGCCGGGCGCGACGGCGTGGATCGCGGTCCGCGTCGCGAGGTACAGCCGGGCGTAGCGCGCCGCGTCCGGGGCGGGGCGCCAGTACGCGGGCAGGTTCGGCTCGTTCCAGACCTCGATGAGCTCCATCGGCAGCACGGGCAGCCCCGGGTTGGCCGCCCAGAACGACCCGCTGGGCCCGTAGCGCGCGACGACCGCCGCGCCGTAGGCGGCGAACGCGGCCGGGTTCGACGGCGGCGTCTTGTCGGTGCTCGGATCCGGCCGGTCCCAGAGCGGTGCATAGCCGAGCGTCGGCTCCCAGCGCAGGCCGTGCGAGGCGAGCGCCGTCGCGATGCGGTCGAGCACGACGAACGAGGGCGGGAACCCGGGCCCGGTGCCCAGCGGCTGCACGGCGGCGTACGACGCGTCCATGCGGGCGGCGGTCACGCCGGTCGCCTGCAGCGCCGCGAGCTGCGCGTCGCCGTTGGGCTTCAGCGTCCCGTCCGGGTTGAAGATGGTGTTGACGCTGACGGAGTAGAAGTCGGGCGGTACGGCGGCCGGGGCGGGGGCGGCCAGGGCGCCCGTCGCGGCCACGGCGACGAGCGCGCACAGGCACAACCGGATGAAGCGCGCGCGGGGTGCAAGCATGGGGGAATCGAATCTCCTGGGGCGGACGATGCGCCCCTGTCGTCGCGGTGAGCCCGAAACGGCGTCCGGCCGGGCCCCCTGTCGCCACAGCGCGGCCACTCTACCGGGACCTAGACTGCGGTCCATGGGGAGCAGTGCATCGCAGGCCGAGGTCGGGCGCCAGCCCGCGTACGAGCGCGTGCGCGAGCTGCTGCGGGCGGAGCGCTGCGTCGTGCTCGACGGCGGCGTGGGCACGGAGCTGCCCGGCATGCGCGAGAGCGACGACCGGCTGTGGGGCGTGCGGGCGGTCGTCGACGACCCCGACGCGGTCCGCGACGTCCATCGCCGCTATGTCCAGGCGGGCTGCGACGTCATCTCCACCGACACCTGGGGCCTGCCGAGCGCGCTGATGTCCAACGGGCCGCGCCTGTGGGAGACGTCGCGCGAGGTGCACTGGATGGACGTGGCCCGCCGCGGCGTCACGCTGGCCCGCGAGGCGGTCGGCGACGGCGCCGCCGCGGTGGCCTTCTCGCTCAACGGCGACGTCGATGCCAACGAGGGCCAGGAGACGATCCGCCTGCTCTCCCGCGTGTTCGCCGACGAGCCGCCGGACATGCTGCTCGTCGAGACGCTGTCGCTGGTACGCCCGTCGCTCTACGACACGATCGAGCGCCTGCTCGACACCGGCCTGCCGGTCTGGCTGTCGTTCCGCCGCTGCCGGCACGGGCTCTGCGGGGTCTACGGCGAGCACTGGGGCGGTCCGGAGGGCGACGCGTTCGGCCGCGCCGCGCGCCGCTTCGAGGAGATGGGCATCGGCGCGCTGCTGGCCAACTGCATCCCGCCCGACCACGTCGACGGCATGATCTCGTTCCTGCGCGACTTCACCGACATGCCGCTCGGCGTGTATCCGAACCTCGGATACCTGACGAGCGCCGGATGGCAGTTCGAGGAGGGCATCGGCGGCGACGAGTACGCGCGGATGGCGCTGCGCTGGCGCGAGGAGGGCGCGGACATCATCGGCGGCTGCTGCGGCGTGACGCCCGGCCACATCGCCGCGGCGCGCGAGCGCCTCGACGGGACGCGGCCGGGCCGGCGGCGTGCCGCCGGCGCCACGGCCGACGTGGCGGTCCCGGTCACGCCGGAGCCGTCGCAGTGGCGCGACCGCCGCGAGCGCCTCCTGTACCCCCTCGAGTTCCCCGACCTCGTCTGCGCCCCCGGCGTGTTCGCGCCGGGCGGGGCGAGCTTCCTGGCCTGGCGCTACCTCTACGCGGAGGGCATCGGCGCCCACCAGCGCTGCCTGGACGTCGGCGCCGGGACCGGCATCCTCGGCGTCCAGCTCGCGCTCAACGGCGCGGCGCACGTGCACGCGATCGACGTCGACGAGCGCGCCGTGGCCAACACGCACGAGAACGCATTCCGCAACGGCGTGTCCGACCGCATGTCGATCGCGCGGGTCGACCTGTACCCGTGGGTGCCCGAGGAGCGCTACGAGGTCATCGTGGCCAGCCTCTACCAGGTCCCGGTCGACCCGTTCCAGCGCGTCTCGACGCACCGGCCGCTCGACTACTGGGGGCGCAACGCGTTCGACCAGGTCATCGCCAAGCTGCCGCAGGCGCTGGCCCCCGAGGGCGTCGCCTACGTGGTGCAGCTCTCGATCCTGTCCCAGCACCGCACCGAGGAGCTCCTGAGCGCCGCGGGCTTCACGGCCACGGTCGTCGACTACGACCTGTTTCACTTCTCGTCCGCCTTCGAGCCGAGCGTCGCGCAGATCGAGCGCGTCGAGGAGCTCTCCGACGCTTACCACCTGCGCCTGTCCGAGCACGACGTCGTGGTCGCCTACCTGCTCGAGGTCCGCCGCTCGGGCGACCAGCCGGGCAACGGGACCGCGCCGTGGGCCAAGCGCCGATGACGCTCGGCAAGGAGGCCGTCGCGGCCGCCGATGCGCTCGACGCGTGCCGCCGGCGGGTGGCCGCGCTCGAGGGCGTCTGGACGGCGCTCGAGCGCCTGGCCGAGCTCGGCCCGGTGAGCGAGATCCTCGAGCGCGGGCCGGTCGAGACCGCCGCCGCCCTGGACCTCGACCGCGTGCTGCTCAGCCGCGTCGAGGACGCCGCGCTGCACGCCGAGGCGCTCCACGCCCCGCGCGATCCGGACGGAGCCGAGGCCACCCTCGCGCGGCTGCGCGAGGCGCCGGTGCCGATCGACTACCCGCTCGTCGAGGGCGAGGTGCTGCGCCGCCGGCGGCCGCAGCTGGTGGCGCGCGCCGACGGCGACCCGCGCGGGCGCCGGGCCTACGCGGACATCCTCGGCTGGGACGTCTACCTGACGGCGCCGATCGTTCTCGAGGCGAGGGTGATCGGCTTCCTGCACGGCGATCGCGATCCCGCCCGCGGCGGGCCGCCGCTCGGCGAGCTCGAGCGCGACGGGCTCGGCGCGCTGGCCGGTGGCTTCGCCCTCGTCTTCGAACGGGCGGTCCTGCGCCGGCGCCTGCGCAACCAGCGCCAGGAGATGCGCCAGGTCGCCAGCTGGGCCGACGCGCGCACGAGCGAGCTGTCCGATCGGGCCGTGACCCTGGCCACCGACCGCGAGCCGGGCGGCGACGACGAGCCCTCGCGCGGCGCCGCCCCGAACGAGTCCGCGCTGCGCGACCTGCTCACCCGCCGCGAGCTCGACGTGCTCGAGCTCATGGTGAAGGGCGAGACGAACGGCGGGATCGCGCGCAGCCTCGTCGTGTCCGAGGGCACGGTGAAGTTCCACGTGAAGAACATCCTGCGCAAGCTGCACGCCGCCAACCGCGCCGAGGCGACCTCGCGGTACCTGCGCCTGACGCTGCGCCGCGGGGACGGGCCGCCCGGCGCATGACCGTGCTCGCCGCCGCCCGCTCCACCCCCCTTGCCTGCCCAACGGCCAGGCAAGACCACCCCCTCGGGTGGTGTAGCCCCCTCCCGGTGGGCGCAATCATGGTCCCGTTGGGACCCCGAGGGTATGGAGAGAAGGTGCGCGGTTGGCCGGCTTCATGGGAGAGTCGGACGTGAGCTTCGCGACCGCGTCGGCGTACGACGCCGTCCGTGAGGCGCTGTCCGAGCAGCGTTGCGTGATCCTCGACGGCGGCATCGCCACCGAGCTGCCGCAGGACCTGCTGACCGAGGGCCCGCACAGCGAGCAGCTGTGGGGCGTGCGCGCGCTCGCCTACTCGCCGGCGGAGGTGCGTGCGGTGCACCGGCGCTACGTCGACGCGGGCTGCGACGTCATCACGACCGACACGTGGGGCCTGGCGTCCGCGGTGGGCGAGGGCGGGGTGCGTCCGTGGGAGGACAGCTCCGAGCCCGTGCACTGGCTGGAGATCGCCCGCCGCGGCGTGCGCGTCGCGCGCCAGGCCGTGGCCGAGGGCGGTCGCGAGGGCAGGACCGCCGTCGCGTTCTCGCTGAACGCCGACGTCGACGGTGAGGAGGGGCAGGAGACGGTCCGCCTACTCAGCCGCGCCTTCGCCGACGAGCCGCCGGACCTGATCCTCGTCGAGACCCTGTCGCTCGTCTCCTCCTCGCTGTATCAGACCGTCGAGCGGCTGCTCGAGACCGGCCTGCCGGTCTGGCTGTCGTTCCGCCGCTGCCGCCACGGGCTGTGCGGCGTCTACGGCCAGCACTGGGGCGGGCCCGAGGGCGACGCGTTCGGCCGCGCGGCCCGCCGCTTCGAGGAGATGGGCGTCGGCGCGCTGCTGATCAACTGCATCCCGCCGGACCACGTGGCCGGGATGCTGTCCTTCCTGCGCGACTTCACCGATATGCCGCTCGGCGTGTACCCGAACCTCGGCTACTACACGAACGCCGGCTGGCAGTTCCAGGAGGGCATCGGCGGCGAGGAGTACGCCGAGATGGCGCTCGGCTGGCGCTCGGAGGGCGCGGACATCATCGGCGGCTGCTGCGGCGTCAGCCCCGATCACATCGCCGCGGCGCGTGTCCGCCTCGAGGGCACGAAGCCCGGCCGCCGCCGGCGGGAGGAGCCCGAGGCCGGCGACGACGGCCTCAACCGCACCCCGCGCCGCCACCACTCGCCGTGGACCGACCCGCGCGGCCGGCCGATGTTCCCGCTGCCGTTCCCCGACCTCATGGTCGACGGCTCGACCTTCACGCCGACCCAGGGCTCGTTCCTCGTCTGGCAGTACCTGTTCGAGAACGGCATCGGCAAGGGGCGCCGCTGTCTCGACGTCGGCTGCGGCACCGGCCTGCAGACCGTGCAGCTCGCGCTCAACGGCGCGGAGCACGTCCACGGCATCGACGTCGACACCGCCGCGGTCGACGACACGCTGACCAACGCCTTCCGCAACGGCGTCGCTGAGCGGGTGACCGCCCAGGCGGTGGACCTGTTCCCATGGGTTCCGGAGGAGCGCTACGACACGATCGTGGCGAGCCTCTACCAGACCCCTGTCGACCCGTTCCAGCAGGCGTCGTCGCACCGGCCGATCGACTACTGGGGCCGTAACATGGTCGACCACCTCATCGGCACGCTGCCGGCGGCGCTGACCGACGACGGCGAGGCGTACCTCATGCTGCTGTCGATCCTGTCGCAGGAGCGCACGCAGGACCTGCTGGAGCAGAACGGGCTCCACAGCGAGGTCGTCGACTTCGCCTTCTTCCCGTTCACCGAGCATTTCCAGGAGAGCCAGGAGCAGATCGAACGCGTCGAGGGGCTCTCCGACGCCTACCACCTGAGGATCGGGACCTCCGACGTCATGGTGGCCTATCTCGTGAAAGTGACCCGCATATGAGCGTGACCGTTGTTGGATCGATTGCCTATGACCGCGTCAGGACGCCGTTCGGCGAGCGTGAGCGGATGCTGGGCGGAGCGGCGACCCACTTCGCCCTGGCCGCGTCGTTCTTCGACGAGGTGCGCGCGGTCGGCCCGGTCGGCGACGACTTCGAGGACATGGAGACGCTCGCGCTGCGCGGCACCGTGACCGAGGACGTCGAGCGCGTCGCCGGCGGCAAGACGTTCTTCTGGCACGGCGAGTACGGCTGGGACCTCAACACGCGCGAGACGCTCGACACGCAGCTCGGCGTGTTCGAGACGTTCGACCCGAAGCTGTCGGAGGCCTCGCGCCAGGCCGAGGTGCTGTTCCTCGCGAACATCCAGCCCGACGTGCAGCGCGCGGTGCGCGACCAGTGCACGGGCGCGCGCTTCGTCGCGATGGACTCGATGAACCTGTGGATCGAGATCGCCCGCGCCAGCCTCGTCAAGACGATCTCCGGCGTCGACTGCGTGATCCTCAACGACGCCGAGCTGCGCCAGCTCACGGAGAAGCCGAACCTCGTGTCGGCGGCCCGCGAGGTGCTCAACATGGGCCCGAGCGTGATCGTGGCCAAGCAGGGCGAGTACGGCGCCGCGCTGATCACGAAGGACGAGTACTTCAGCCTGCCCGCCTATCCGCTGGAGACCGTCGTCGACCCGACCGGCGCGGGCGACACGTTCGCCGGCGGGTTCGTCGGCTACCTGGCGAAGAACCCGGGCGAGTACCGCACGGCGATGGCCTACGGCACCGCGCTGGCGTCCTACAACGTCGAGGAGTTCGGCACCGAGCGCGTCGTCCGGCTGACCGAGGAGGAGATCGAGGAGCGCGTCCAGGCCCTGGAGGGCATGACGCGCCTGTCGATCAGCGTCTGAGCGGAATTCCGCAACACGCCGGCGCCGCCGCCGTCTGAGCGTCGTCCAGCGTTGGCGGAAGGACGTTTGGGCTGTTCACGCCCGCTCAGCGGGCATGGACACCCACACGTCCGGGCGCGGTCAGGCGGTGACCGCTGCGAGCTGCGCGGCAGTCACGGTGTTTCTCAGCAGCATGGCGATCGTCATCGGGCCGACGCCGCCGGGCACCGGGGTGATCCTGCCGGCGACCTCGCTCACGGCGTCGAAGTCGACGTCGCCGCACAGTCCCTCGTCGGTGCGGTGCATGCCGACGTCGATGACCGTCGCGCCGGGCTTGACCGAGTCCGGTCCGATGAGGCGCGGGACGCCCGCCGCGGCGACGAGGATGTCGGCGCGGCGGCACACGGACGGCAGGTCGCGCGTGCGCGAGTGGCACATGGTGACCGTGGCGTTGCGGGCGAGCAGGAGCTGGGCCTGCGGCTTGCCGACGAGGTCGGAGCGGCCGACGACGACCGCCTCCGCGCCTTCGATCTGCACGCCGTAGGCGTCGAGCAGCTCGATGACGCCCGACGGCGTGCACGGGCGCAGCCCGGGCTTGCCGAGGACGAGGCGGCCCGCGCTGACCTCGGTCAGCCCGTCGACGTCCTTGTCGGGATGGATGCTCGCGATCAGCGGCGCCGCGTCGAGATGGTCCGGCAGCGGCAGCTGCAGGAGGATGCCGGTGACGTCGGGGTCGGCGTTCAGCGCCTCGACGATCGCGGCGAGCTCGTCCTGGGCGATGTCGCCGGGCAGGTGCTGGTGCAGGTCGCGCATGCCCGCGGCCTCGCACTGCTTGCGCTTGTTGGCGACGTAGATCGCGGACGCCGGGTCGTCGCCGACGAGCAGGGTCGCCAGGCCCGGCGGGCGCTCGAGCGTCGCGACGTCGGCGGCGACCGCCTCGCGGACGGCCAGCGCGACCGCCTTGCCGTCGATGATCTCGGCCGCCATCAGAACACCACCGTCGTGTTGGCGTTGACGAGCACGCGATCCTCGCAGTGCCAGCGGACCGCGCGTTCGAGCACCGTGCGCTCGATGTCCGCGCCCAGCCGGGTGAGCTCGGCGGCGTTGTCGCGGTGCGAGACGCGGATCACGTCCTGCTCGATGATCGGGCCCGCGTCGAGGTCCTCGGTGACGTAGTGCGCCGTCGCGCCGATGAGCTTGACGCCGCGCTCCCGGGCGCGCTCGTACGGGCCGGCGCCGGCGAAGGCGGGCAGGAACGAGTGGTGGATGTTGATGACCGGTGCGCCCACCTGTTCGAGGAAGCCGGCGGAGAGCACCTGCATGTAGCGGGCGAGCACCACGAGGTCGAAGCGGCCCCGCAGCAACTCGAGCTCGGCGGCCTCGGCCTCGGCCTTCGTGTCGCGGGTGACCGGCACGTGCTCGTAGGGCACGCCGAACCCGGTCACCTCGTCGCGCAGGTCGGGGTGGTTGGAGATGACGAGGCCGACGTCGAGGTGCAGCTCGCGCCGGCGCCAGCGCCACAGCAGGTCGAGCAGGCAGTGGTCGTAGCGCGAGACGAGGATCGCCACCCGCTTCGGCACGGACGCGTCGCGCAGCTGGAAGCGCATGTCGAACGGCTCGGCCACCTCGGCGGAGAACTCGCCCTCCATCCGCGGCAGCGCCTCGGCCAGGCCGCCCATGTGGAACACCATCCGCAGGAAGAACCGGCCGCCCTCGGGGTCGGTCGAGTACTGGTCGGACTGGGCGATGTTGGCGCCGCGCTCGCGCAGGAACGCGGCGACGGCGGCGACGATCCCGGGACGGTCGTCGCAGGAGATCAGCAGCCGGCCGGTGTCCGCGTCGCGCGGCGACGCGGAGAGCGTGACGGCGGGGGCGGGCGCGGTGGTGTGGGACACCCCCCGCACGGTAGGGGTCACGGCGTTGCCCGTGCGCCCCCTGGCGGGAGGGTCTTTGCCCGCCGACCGGGCAGGTCGTCGGCAGCCACCTGCCCGAAACCCGCCCGGGCAGGGCGGAGATCCCCCTCGATCGAGAGGTGCCCCCTCTCCGCGCCCGTCGTAGCGTGACGGACGTCGACGTGGCCCCCCAACCGCGTGCTCTGACAGGAGACCATGTCCTTCCTTCTCACCTGCCCAAACTGCGGTGTCCGCGAGGTCACCGACTTCGGCTACGGAGGCGAGGTGTCGCCCCGGCCCAAGGCCCGCCCCAGCCGGCGCGAGCTCAACGCCTACAACTACTTCCGCCGCAACGTCGCGGGGGTCCAGCGCGAGTGGTGGGTGCACCGCTCCGGCTGCCGGGCGTGGTTCCTGGCCGAGCGCGACACCCGCACGAACGACGTGAAGTGGACGGCGCTGCCTGACGAGGCGCCCGCCGCCGACGCGGGGACGCTCGCCGCGGTGGACGCGGCGACCGGCATGCCCGGCGGCGGGGCGGTGGGCACGACCACCGACGTTGCGGGCGGCGGACCGGGATCGGGGGTGGTCGGTCGATGAGCACGGCCCGCCTGCCCGTCCAGCCCGGCGAGCGCATCGACCGCTCGCGGCCCGTCCCGTTCACCTGGGACGGCAAGCCCGTCACCGGCTTCGCGGGCGACACGATCGCCTCGGCGCTGTTCGCCTCCGGCCAGCGCGTCTTCTCCCGCTCCTTCAAGTACCACCGGCCGCGCGGCGAGATCTGCGGCTGCGGCCACTGCGCGAACTCGCTCGTCACCGTCGACGGGCGCCCCGGCATCCGCGCCTGCAGCGAGCCGATCGTCGCGGGCATGAAGGTCGAGCACCAGAACGCGTGGCCGTCGCTCGACTTCGACGTGATGTCGGCGACCGACAAGTTCGCCGGGCCGTTCACCCCGCCGGGCTTCTACTACAAGACGTTCATCCGCCCGCGGCGGATGTGGCCGGTCTACGAGAAGGTCCTGCGCCACGCCGCCGGCCTGGGCAAGCTGCCCAAGCGCCAGGAGGAGCGCGAGTGGCGCACCGAGTACCGCCGGCGCCACTGCGACGTGCTCGTCGTCGGTGGCGGGATCGCCGGCCTGGCCGCGGCGCTGCGGGCCGCCGAGGCGGGCGCCGACGTCGTCCTGTGCGACGAGGACGCAGAGCCGGGCGGCCGGCTGCTGGCCGAGGGCGGGGGCGACCGTGCCCGCGAGCTGGCGCAGCGGGCCCGGGCCGCGGGCGTCGAGATCCTCAGCCGCGCGCCCGCGCTCGGCTTCTTCGACGGCCTCGTGCCGGTCTGGCAGGACAGCACGCTGCACCAGATCCGCGCCGCGCGGTTCGTCGCGGCGACGGGCACGATCGAGCAGCCGCTCGTCTTCGCCGACAACGACCTGCCCGGCGTCATGCTCGCGGGCGGCGCGCGCCGCATGGCCGCGCTGTACGGCCTGCGGGTCGGCGAGCGGGCCGTGGTCGCCGCGGTCGGCGACGACGGGCTCGACGCCGCGCTGGCGCTGCACGCGGCGGGGATCCCGGTCGCGGCGATCGCCGACCTGCGCACCGAGCCCACCGCGCGGACCGCGCGCGCCCAGGAGCTCGGCCTGCGGGTCGTCCAGGGCTTCACGCCCGTCCGGGCGCTCGGGCGCAAGGGCGTCGAGGGCGTCGCGCTCGCCCGCGTCGACGACCGCGGACAGGCGGTCGCCGGCACCGAGGAGCGGATCGAGTGCGACCTGCTCGCGGTCTCCGCAGGCGCCGCGCCGGCGACCTCGCTGCTGCTGCAGTCGGGGGCGCGCGCCCGCTTCGACCAGGCCACCGGCCGGTTCGTCGCAGACGCGCTGCCGCCCAGCGTCCACGCGGCGGGCGCGGTCGCCGGCCACGAGAGCGCGGACACCGCCGAGCTGTCGGGGACGCTGGCGGGCGCCGAGGCGGCCGCCGCGCTCGGGCTCGACGCGGGGGGGCTCGACGAGCTCCGCGCGCGGGTGGACGGGCTGGCGGCGCCATCTCCCGTGGCCACCCCGCCCGCCCAGGCTCGTGACGGCAGGAAGGGCGGCAAGGCGTTCGTCGACCTCGACGAGGACATCACCGTCAAGGACGTCGAGTACGCGGCCGCCGAGGGCTACGACACCATCGAGCTGTCCAAGCGCTACACGACGGTGACGATGGGCCCGTCGCAGGGCCGCCTGTCGCAGCTCGCCTCGATCCGGGCGCTCGCCGGCGCGACCGGCCTGTCGATGGGCGACGTCGGCATGACGACCGCGCGGCCGCCCTGGTCGACGGTGCCGATGGGCGCGCTCGCCGGCCGGCCGCTGGAGGCGGCCAAGCGCTCGGCGGTCCACGGCCGCCACACGGAGCTCGGCGCCACCGACCGGTGGGCGGGCGACTGGCGCCGCGCCTACGACTACGGCGACCCGGAGGGCGAGGCGCTCGCCGTGCAGACGACCGCCGGGTTGATCGACGTGTCGACGCTCGGCAAGCTCATCGTGCGCGGGCCGGACGCCGGCGAGCTGCTCGACCGGCTGTACCCGAACCGCATGTCGACCCTCAAGCCGGGGCGCATCCGCTACGGCGTGCTGACCTCCGACGCGGGGCGTATCACCGACGACGGTACGGTCGGCCGGATCGACGACGAGACGTTCTACGTGACGACGACGTCGAGCGGCGCGGCCGCGGTCGAGGCGTGGTTCTCCTGGTGGCTGGCCGACTGGGGCCTGGACGCCCACCTCACCGACGTCACGCAGGGCGTGGCGGCGATGAACCTCGCCGGCCCGCAGGCGCGCGAGATGCTGACGCGGCTCACCGACGCCGACTGCTCCAACGAGGCGTTCCCGTACCTCGACGCCCAGCACATCACCGTGGCGGGCGTGCCCTGCCTGGCGATGCGCATCGGCTTCGTGGGTGAGGTCGGCTACGAGCTGCACTGCGCGGCGCCGCAGGGCCGGGCGCTGTGGGACGCGGTCGCCGCCGAGGGCGCGCGGCCGTTCGGCCTCGAGCCGCAGCGGATCCTGCGCCTGCAGAAGCTGCACATCCTCGTCGGGCAGGACACCGACTCGGAGTCGACGCCCTACGGCGCGGCGATGGGCTGGTCGGTCAAGCTCGACAAGGAGCAGGAGTTCATCGGCAAGTGGGCGCTCGAGCAGGCCTCGCAGCATCCGGCCGAGACCGCATTGGTCGGGTTCACGTGCCAGAACGGCGAGGTGCCGACCGAGGGCGCGGTCGTGGTCGTCGGGGGCAAGCCCGCCGGCCAGGTGACGAGCTCACGGCGCTCGCCGAAGCTGGGCGCCTCGATCGGGATGGCGTGGGTGCCCGTCGCGCTGGCGACGGACGGCGCCTCGATCACGATCTCCGACGAGTCGCGGACGTTCCCGGCGACCGTCACGACGAAACCGTTCTACGACCCCGAAGGCGAGGTGCTGCGGGGATGAGACGCTGCGGGTCCTCACACACAACGGCTTCGAACCTGAGGGAGATCGCATCGTGAGCCTGGCATTCCTGTCCCCGGAGGGCGCGGCGCCCGCGCGCAGCCCGATGGCCGACCTGACGCAGGCCGCCGGCGCGACCTACGAGGTGCGCGGCGGCTGGGAGGTCGCGACGTCGTTCGGCGACGCGACGGCCGAGGTGGCCGCGTGCGCCGAGACGGTCGGCTTCGCCGACCTCTCGCACCTCGGCAAGCTCGAGCTGCAGGGCGCCGTCCCGGACGTGCCGCTGGGCGCCGCGCAGCGCACCGAGGACGGCTGGCACTGCCCGGTCACGCCGACGCGCGCCTTCGTGCTGACGACCGCGGCGCCGCCCGAGGACCTCGGCGGCGTGCACGTGCTCGACGTGACCGCGAGCTTCGGCGCGATGGTCATCGCCGGGCCGCTGGCGCGCGAGACGTTCGCCCGGTTCTGCGCGCTCGACCTGCGCCCGAAGGTCACGCCGGTCCACGCGTTCCGGCCCGGCTCGGTGGCGCGTACGCCGGGCTACGTCCTGCGCGAGGCGGCCGACCGCTACCTCGTCCTGTTCGGCGCCGCGTACGGCGCGTACTTCTGGGAGACCGTCGACGACGCCGCCCGCCACCTCGGCGGCCGTCCCGTCGGCGTCGACGCCCTGCCCGACATCGCCGTTGCCGCCGAGGAGTCCGTCCATGCGTGACCTGTTTCGCAAGCGCCGCATGTGGCGCAGGCGCCCCGAGCTCAAGAGCCGCTACGACGTCGTCATCATCGGCGGCGGGTCACACGGGCTGGCGACCGCGTACTACCTCAGGCAGCACGGCATCACGAACGTGGCCGTGCTCGACAAGAGCTACATCGGCTCGGGCGCGGCCGGGCGCAACACGACGATCCTGCGCTCGAACTACAAGACGCCGGAGGGCGCGCGCTTCTACGACGCCAGCGTCAAGCTGTACGAGGGCCTCGGCGAGGACCTCAACTTCAACCTGCTGTTCTCGCAGTGCGGGCACCTGACGCTCGCGCACTCCGACCGGGCGATGTTCGTCATGGCCAACCGCGCGGAGGTCAACCGGCTCAACGGCATCGACTCGCGGTTGATCACGCCCGACGAGGTGCAGGAGCTGGCGCCGACGATGTACGTCGGGCCGGACACGACGTATCCGATCATGGGCGCGCTGTACCACCCGCCCGGCGGGATCATCCGCCACGACGCGGTTGTGTGGGGCTTCGCGCGCGGGGTCGACGAGGGCGGCGCGGAGATCCATCCCTACACCGAGGTGCAGAGCCTCGAGCGCCGAGGCGACCGCATCACCGCGGTCAACACGAACCGCGGGCGCATCGAGGCCGGCACGGTCCTCAACTGCACCGCGGGGTGGTCGACGCTCATCAGCGAGATGGCCGGCGTGCCGATGCCGATCACGACGCACATCCTGCAGGCGTGCGTCACCGAGCCGGTCAAGCCGTTCCTCGACGTGGTCGTGGTGTCCTCGCAGATGCACGTCTACATCAGCCAGTCCGACCGCGGCGAGTTCGTCATGGGCTCGGAGATCGAGCCATGGACGACGTACCGCATGCAGGGCACGCTGAACTTCCTGCAGGACCTCACCAAGCACACGCTCGAGCTGTTCCCCCAGCTCGAGCACGCGCGGCTGCTGCGGGCGTGGGCCGGGCTGTGCGATCTCAGTCCCGACTACTCTCCGATCCTCGGAAAGACCGAGGTCGAGAACTTCCACGTCAGCGCGGGCTGGGGCACGTACGGCTTCAAGGCGGCGCCGATCGTGGGCAGGACTCTGGCGGAGCTCGTCGCAACCGAGCGCACGCCGGACCTCATCGCGCCGTTCGCGCTCGAGCGCTTCTACGAGGACGACCTCGTGTCGGAGCTCGCCGCGGCGGCGGTCAGCCACTGAGGAGCGCCAACACCCCATGAGCGAGTACCTGTTCACCTCCGAGTCGGTGACGGAGGGCCACCCCGACAAGGTCTCCGACCAGATCTCCGACGGCGTCCTCGACGCCGTCATGCGCGACGACCCCGCCGGGCGCGTGGCGTGCGAGACGCTGGTCAACACGGGCCTGGTGGTCGTCTCGGGCGAGATCTCGACGTCCACGTACGTCGACGTCCAGGAGATCGCGCGCGAGACGATCCGCAAGATCGGCTACGTCGACGCCGACCTCGGCTTCAGCGCCGACTCCTGCGCGGTGATCAACGCGATCGACAAGCAGTCGCCCGACATCGCGCAGGGCGTGGACGCGGCGCTCGAGACCCGGTCGCAGGGCGACGCGGGCGCCCTCGACGTCGCGGGCGCGGGCGACCAGGGGATGATGTTCGGCTACGCGACGAACGAGACCCCGGAGCTCATGCCGCTCCCGATCGCGATGGCCCACCAGCTGGCCAAGCGGCTTGCGGACGTGCGCAAGGACGGCACGCTGCCCTACCTGCGCCCCGACGGCAAGACGCAGGTGTCGGTGCGCTACGTGGACGGCCGCCCGGTCGCGATCGAGAAGCTGCTGATCTCCACGCAGCACAAGGAGGGCTCGGAGGACGTCATCCCCGACGACCTCTGGGAGCACGTCGTGCTGCCGGTGCTGCCGGCCGAGCTGTACGACGCCGCGCAGCTGCGGCGCGACTTCCTCGTCAACCCGACGGGGCGCTTCGTCATCGGCGGTCCGGTGGGCGACTGCGGCCTGACCGGGCGCAAGATCATCGTCGACACCTACGGCGGCATGGCCCGCCACGGCGGCGGCGCGTTCAGCGGCAAGGACCCGTCGAAGGTCGACCGGTCGGCGGCCTACGCGGCGCGCCACGTCGCGAAGAACGTCGTGGCGGCCGGCCTGGCCGACCGCGCGGAGGTGCAGGTCGCGTACGCGATCGGCGTCGCGCATCCGGTCTCGGTCATGGTCGAGACGTTCGGGACCGAGAAGGTCGGCCGCGCGCAGATCGCGCAGCTCGTCGATGAGCACTTCGACCTGCGCCCCGGCGCGTTCCGCGAGTCGCTCGACCTGCACCGGCCGATCTATCAGAAGACCGCCGCGTACGGCCACTTCGGCCGTGACGACGCGGACTTCACGTGGGAGCGCACCGACAAGGCGCAGGCGCTCGCCGACGCGGCGGGCATCGCGTCGCCGACCGCGGCCTGACGGCCTCGGCGCCTCCACAGGCAACGCCCGGGACGGGGAGGCGGCCGACGCGCCGCCTCCTCGTGCTGCTCGGGTCGCTGTCGACGTTCGGTCCGCTGTCGATGGACCTGTACCTGCCGGGTCTGACGGACCTGGCCGGCGACCTCTCGGTCTCCGCGTCGGCCGCGCAGCTGACGATCACGGCCAGCCTGCTCGGCCTCGCGGGCGGCCAGTTCCTCGGCGGCTCGATCAGCGATGCGCTCGGGCGCCGCCGGCCGCTGCTGGCCGGCGTCGCGCTGTTCGCGGTCACCTCGCTGCTGTGCGCGCTGGCGCCGAACATCTGGCTGCTGCTGGCGGCCCGGACCGCCCAGGGCATGGCGGGCGCCGTGGGCATCGTCATCGCGCGGGCGATGGTGCGCGACCTGGTCGGGGGGACGGAGGCGGCCCGGACGTACGCGATGCTGATCCTCGTCACGGGCCTCGCGCCGCTGCTCGCGCCGCTGGTCGGCGGGCAGCTGCTGCACGTCACCGACTGGCGCGGCGTCTTCGTGGTGCTCGCCGGCCTCGGCATCGTCCTGTTCGCGTGGGCCCTCCTGCGCCTGCCGGAGACGCTCGAGCCGGCGCGGCGGCACACGGGCGGGGCGCACGCGACGGGCGGAGCGATGGCCGCCCTCCTGCGCGACCGCGCGTTCGTCGCGCTGGCGCTGTGCATCGGGTTGTCGTTCGCCACGCTGAGCGTCTACCTGTCGGGGGCGGTGTTCCTGCTCGAGGAGATCCACGGGGTCTCGCCGCAGGCGTTCGGCCTGGTCCTGTCGGTGAACGGGGGCCTGATGATCGTCACCAGCCAGCTGAGCGCGCGGCTCGTGCGGCGCGTCGGGCCGGCGCCGCTGCTCACGTCGGGCCTGGCGGTCGGTGCGGCCGGCGGCGCCGGGCTCCTCGTGGCGGTGGTGGCCGGCATCGGGCTCGGGCTGATCCTGCCGTCGCTCGCGCTCGTCATCGCCTCCCGCGGGCTCATCAACCCGAACGCGCAGGGTCTCGCGCTGGCCGACCATCCGGAGGCGGCGGGCACCGCGTCGGGGATGATCGGCGTCGTCCAGTTCGGCCTGGGGGCGGCGGTCGCGCCGCTGGCCGGCGTGGCGGGAGCCGAGAACGCCCTGCCGATGGCGCTGCTCATCACCGTGATGGGCGCGGCGGCGCTCGTGCTCGGCCTGGGCGTCGGCTCCCGGTCCCGGACGAACGTCCCGGGGCGGTGATCGCGCATCCTCCCGGCCCGTCCTATACGATCGGACGGGAGCCCGGCGTAGGTGCTGGGAAGAGAGAGGAGCGGCCTCGATGCCGCGACGCATACTCGTCGGCTACGACCACACCGAGGAAGCCGCTGCCGGGCTGCGCCGGGCAGCCGGGCTGGCCCGCGCCGAGCGGGCGGAGCTCACGGTCGTGCACGTGGCCGTGCCGCCACCGAGCTGGGTGGGCGTCGGGCTGCTCGCCCTCCCGCTCGTCGAGGACGTCGTATCGAGCGGTGACCTGCTTGTCCGTCAGGCCGTGGCGGAGCTGCCCGGCGACCTTGCGGTCCGCTGGCACCTCGTCACGGGCGCCGACGCGAGCACCGGGCTGTGCCGCCACCGCTGCGTGCGGCGAGCCCTCCGGCGCACGCTGGAGCAGGGCGGCCACGACCTGATCGTCCTGGGCACCGGGACCAAGCCCGGGCGGATCGCCCGGGCGTTCCTGCGGGCGTGCCCGGATCTGGTGATGACCGCGCCGTACGTGCCGTCCGTCGAGCTGGGCGCGGCGCCGGGCACGCGGCCGGCGCCCATGCTGCCGTCGATCTCGCTGAAGTAGGGCGCGGCCGGCCCGCCGGTTCAGCCCTCGTTCTCGCGCGCGTCCTCGCCCTCGAGCGGCTCGCACTGCGGATCCGGCTGGCCGGTGCCCGTACCCGGCCGGCACTCCGGATCCTGCGCGGGAGAGCCGCCGTTGCCCGGCTCGGTCGCCGGGTTCGTGGGAGCCGCGCCGCCGGTGTCGCCGGGTGACGGCGCCGTCGTGGTGGGCGCCGCGGCGCCGCCGGTGTCCGGCGCGGTCGTCGTCGGCACGGCGGAGGGCGTGGTCGCGGCCGGGGCCGTCGCGGCGGGGGCGGGGGGCGTCGTGACCGTCTGGATCTCGGCGGTCGCGGTCGTCGCCGTCCGCGTGGGCGCGGTCGCCGGCGTGTCCGTCACGGTCGAGGACGCATCGTCGCCCCCGCAGCCCGCGGCGGCGAGGAGCGCCGCGGCGGCGAGCACGGCGGCGGCGGATCGGAAGCAGCGCATCGGATTGAACCTAGTGGAGGCCCGTCTGCTGGCCGACGTCCACCGGCCGTTCACGCTGGACCGCCGCGCGCCCCGATCGGCATACTCGGCGGATGGCGATGGTCGAAGAGGCGGCGGTCCAGCCGCGGCGCTGGCCCGAGCGCGTGCTGACGCTCGGCGCGCCCGTGGTCTTCCTCGTGGCGTTCGGCATCTCCCTGGCGACGGAGGGCATGCCGCTCGCGCGCGACAAGTTCTTCTTCTGGCTCGTGCTCGGCATCGCCGCGTTCAGCGTCGCCGCCTGGCGCAGCTGGGGCGTGATGCTGCTCGAGTGGCTGCCGATCTTCGCGCTGCTCGTCGCCTACGACTACCTGCGCGGCGCGGTGTCGGTGACCTCCGAGCAGGCCTACATCCAGCCGCAGCTCGACTTCGACAAGTGGCTCGGCGGCGGCACGGTCCCGACGGTGTGGCTGCAGGACCACCTGTTCGACCCCTTCCACCTGCACTGGTACGACTTCGCGGCCTGGGTCGTCTACATGACCCACTTCTTCGTGGTGTGGATCGTCGCGGCGGTGATCTGGAAGATCGCGCACCACGAGTACCGCCGCTACGCGACGCTCGCGGTCCTCACCACGCTGGCCGCGTTCATGGGCTACTGGCTCTACCCGGCCCAGCCGCCGTGGCTGGCCGGGGATCTCGGCTCGATGCCGCACGTCGACCGCGTCGTGCCGCTCGTCTGGGGCGACCTGGGCGTGCCCGCCGCCGCGTCCATGTTCGAGAACGGCTCGGGCCTCGTGAACCTGGTCGCCGCGATGCCGTCGCTGCACGCGTCGTTCCCGTTCATGCTGCTGCTGTTCTTCTGGCCGGCGGGCTGGTGGGTCCGCATCGGGCTCGGCGCCTACACGCTGGCGATGGCGTTCACGCTCGTCTACGGGGGCGAGCACTTCGTGATCGATGCGCTCGTCGGCTACGTGCTGACGCTCATCTGCTTCGGCATCGTCACGGTGCTGTGGAAGGTCATCGAGCGCCGGAGCGATCGCGCGCCGGCGCCCGAGGCGGTCACGGCCGCTGCGGAAGCCCGATCTGCGGCGCCTTGACCGGCGCCGCGGCGCCGATCAGCTCGACCAGGCCGTTGCCGCCGATGAAGTCCTTCAGCGGCGAGGCGCCGCTCCAGTTGTTCGCCAGCCAGACGTTGCCCGACGGGTCGATCTGCACCGCCGTGATGCGCTGCATCCCCCGGCTCCTGTAGCCCGCGGCGCGCGGTGAGATCGGCTGCCCCGTCCTCGTGCCGGGCGGGCAGTGCTCCGTGCGCTGCCCGCACAGCAGCGTCACGTTCTGGTGCAGGAAGCCGGCGACCCAGATGTTGTCGTCGCCGTCGACCGCGACGCCCCACGGGCCGAGCAGGCTCGGCACCCGGATCTGCGTCGGCTGCCCGTCGGGGGTGATGCGCGTGACGCTGCTGCCCTCGAAGTTCGCCGCCCACGCGTTGCCCGCGGTGTCGATCGCGATGCCGAGCGGCGAGCGCAGCCCGCCGCCGGTGATCGGGGCGCCCGCGAGCGAGCCGTCCGGGTTGATGCGCTGGACGGTCCCGGGGTCCTTGCTGAACGCGTTGCCGGTCACCCACGCGACGCCGCCGCCGTCGATCGCGACCGAGAACGGCCGCGCGAGCCCGGCGCCCGTGATCGGCGCCCAGGCGGCCGTCGGGTCGCCCTTCGGGTAGACGACGACGCTGCCGGTGCCGAAGCTCGCGGTCCACAGGTTGCCCTGCTGGTCGACCGCCATGCCCTGGGGCTTGTCGATCGGCCCCTGCGTGTACGGGCTGCCCGGCAGCGGTGCGCCCGTCGCGTCGAACGCGGAGATGCTCGCCCCGGCGTAGTTGCCGACCCAGACGCGGTCCTGGGCGTCGATCACCGTGCCGAAGCCGGCGCCGCGCAGGCCGCCGCCGACGATCGGGCTGCCGAGGATCGGCTGGCCCATCGGGTTGAACACGCTCAGGGTGAGCCCGGCGCTCGTCGTGTTCGCCTGGAAGTTGTTGCCGGTCCAGATGTTGCCCTTCGAGTCGAAGGCCATCCGTCCCGGCGCGTTCATGCCGCCGCCGACGAAGACGATCGGGATCACCCAGCTCTTCGGCGCCGACGAGAGCGTGCCCGTGTAGGGCGTCCTGGTCGTGAGCGCGAACAGGCGCCGCGGGTGGGTGGTGGGGGCGCGGTTGAGCGCGCGCATGGCGGCGATCGTGTCGGCCGGCCGCGGGCCTCCGCGCGGGGTCGCGGCGGCGAGCAGGCGCTTGCAGTCGCGGCTCGTGCCGGTGGTGCACGACGTCACGATCCCGGCCAGCGTGTTGAACGTCGCCAGGGCCTCGGTCGCGTTGCCGTTCGGCGAGTTGGCGATCGTGAAGCTGAGCTTGCCGGTGCTCGGCTCGACCAGGCTCGCGACCGTCGCCGCCGCGTTGGCCAGGCCGGGCGACGGCCCGCGCACCGCGCCGGCCGCGTCGAGGAACCGCGTGAGCGCGTAGGCGGCGCCGACGGTCGTCTGCTCGTTGATCGGCAGCTCGCCGGGAACGGCGGGCGAGACCGCCGTGGCGGTCATCATCCGGGCGGCGGCGGGCAGCACCCGCCCGCCCACGCTTCCGCCCGAGGCCCGCGCGACGAGCGCCGCCGTGCCCTCGGGCAGGTCGTAGCCGAGCGTGTAGGCGCCCGACGCGTTCGTCGAGGCCGAGCCCAGCGCGACCTGGTCGGCGGCGCGGGCGGCGAACAGCTGCACGTCCGACCCGGCCACCGGCTTGCCGCCCGCCTTGACCGTCCCGGTCAGCGTGGCGGCCTGGGCCGGGGCGGCGGCGGCCAGCAGCGCGGCCGTCCCGGCGAGAGCGATCCATCCGTGGTGCATCGGGCGACCCTAACCGCTGCCGCCCGCGCCGCGGCGCCGCCCGGCGGTTCCCGTAGGCTGGCGCCCGCTGTCACGAACGGGATCGAGGAGGAAGCACACGTGCTGAGCCGGAGGGAGCTCCTGCAGTCCGCGGCCGTCGCCGGGCCAGCGATGATGCTGGGAGGCGAGGCGGCGACGGGAACGGCGGCAGCGCAGAACGGGCGCGGCTCGAGCGGCGTCGCGGGGATGAACATGATCATGTTCATCACCGACCAGGACCGGGCGATCCAGCACTTCCCGCGCGACTGGGCGCAGAAGAACCTCCCGGGGCTGATGCGGCTGAAGAACCACGGCCTCACCTTCGAGAACGCGTTCTGCAACGCGTGCATGTGCTCGCCGTCGCGGGCCTCGCTGATGACGGGCTACTTCCCGGCCCAGCACGGCGTGAAGTACACGCTCGAAGAGGACATGCCCGACGACCAGTACCCCCAGGTGGAGATGCCCCTGGACTTCAAGAACATCGGCTCGGTCGCGGCGGCGGCGGGCTACAACGTCGTCTACAAGGGCAAGTGGCACCTCAACAAGCCGGTCAACGGCACGGACTTCACGCCGCAGGACGCCGCCCAGTACGGCTTCGGGCGCTGGAACCCGCCCGACGCGGGCGCCAACCAGGACATCACCGAGGAGGGCGGCGGGGTCTACGACGCCGACGGGCGCTACATGGACGGCGAGGGCGACGTCGCGGCGGGCGCGGAGGGCGTGCAGCAGTTCCTCAACACGGCGGCCGCCCAGCTGCAGCCGTTCCTGCTGATCGTCTCGCTCGTCAACCCGCACGACGTGCTGCTGTACCCGAAGACCTATCTCGACGGCGGCTACGACGACTCGTGGCTGGAGGGCGACATCGACCTGCCGCTGACGGTGGCCGAGGACCTGTCGACCAAGCCGACGGTGCAGGCGCAGTTCGTGCGCCTCTTCAACCTCACGGGGCGCCTGAACACCCCGGACATGAAGCGCAAGTACATCAACTTCTACGGCAACCTCATGAAGGCGTCGGACGCCTACCTCGTCGACGTGCTCAACACGCTGACGCGCCAGAACCTGCTGAACAGCACGCTGGTCATCCGTACGGCCGACCACGGCGAGATGGGCATGGCGCACGGCGGCATGCGCCAGAAGAACTTCAACTTCTACGAGGAGACGCTGCGCGTGCCGCTCGTCTACTCCAACCCGACGCTGTGGAAGCGCGCGACGACCTCGCAGGCGATGGTCTCCCACGTCGACTTCCTGCCGACGCTGGCGAGCCTGGTCGACGCGCCATCCTCCGCGCGCGACGACTGGCAGGGCGTCGACTACTCCGAGCACATCCTCAGGCGCACCGCGCCGCCGCCGCAGGACCACGTCGTCTTCACGTTCGACGACTACCAGTCCGGTCAGTCCGGCGGACTCTACGTCCGCCCGCCGCAGCACATCGTCAGCATCCGCGAGACGCGCTGGAAGCTCGCGGAGTACTACGACGCCGACGGCAAGATCCCCAGCCAGTGGGAGATGTACGACCTCAGGCACGACCCGCTGGAGCGCAAGAACCTCGCCTACGACGGCTACAACCGCACGCCGGCGCAGCAGAAGCAGTACCTGCGGCTGCGGCGCAAGCTCGCCAAGGTCAAGGCGCAGCGGCTGCAGCCGCTGCCGAACACGCCGCAGCCGCAATACCAGGGCGCGCCGGCGAAGACCGCGCCGATCGGCGCGCTCGACTGAGGACCGGGCCGCCACGAGCGAGCGGTGCGCGCACCACGGCGGGCCCGCACTCCCTCCGAACGGAGGTAGCCGTCCGGCCGCCCGGAGCTATCGTCGCGCCATGGCGCGAACGATGCGAGCCGCGGTCTACCACGGGCCCGCCGACGTTCGCATCGAGGAGGTCCAGGCGCCCGGATCCCCTGGCCCGGGCCAGCTGGTGGTGCGTGTGCTGCGCGCGGCGATCTGCGGCACGGACGCCGGCGAGTACCGCCACGGCCCCAAGCTGGTGCCGCTCGACGCGCCGCATCCGCACAGCGGCCATCAAGGCCCGCTGATCCTCGGCCACGAGTTCGTCGGAGAGGTCGTCGAGGTGGGCGACGGCGTCACGGCGTTCGAGCCCGGCGATCACGTCGTCACGGGTGCGGGAGTCTCCTGCGGGACATGCCCGCGGTGCCTGGAGGGCCGGACGAACCTGTGCGACGCCTACTTCACCCTGGGTCTGCACGTCGACGGTGGGCTGGCCGAGTTCGCGGTGACGCCGGCGAGCATCTGCTGCGCGATCCCCGAGGGGTGTCCTGCGGACGCGGCGGTGCTGAGCCAGCCGCTGGCCGTCGGCCTCCATGCGCTTCGGCGCGGTCGCGTCGGTCGCGACGACGCGCTCGCCGTGGTCGGCGTCGGCGGGATCGGAGCGATGGTGGTCGCGGGAGCGCACGCGCAGGGGGTGCGCATCATCGTCGCCATCGATCTCGACGACGAGCGGCTGGGCGCCGCCCGCGCGCTGGGGGCGACGCACGGGCTGCGGCCCGACGATGACGTTCTCGCCCAGCTGCAGCGAATCACCGGAGGCGCCGGACTCGACGTCATCGTCGAGGCCACGGGCGCGCCGCCGGCGCCGGCGCTGGCGCTGGGGGCGGTCCGCCGCGGCGGGCGGATCGTGATCGTCGGGCTTCAGGCGCGCCCGGTCGAGCTGGACCTCTTCGCCCTGGCGATGAACGAGATCGAGCTGATCGGCGCTCTCGCGCACGTCTTCGCCGATGACCTTCCGGCGGCGCTGGCGATCCTGGCCGGAAGCGATCTCGCGCAGCGCTGCGTCGATCGCACGGTCGGCCTCGACGACCTCGTCGATCGTGGTCTGGTGCCACTGGCCGAGGGGCGCGTCAACGGCAAGGTCGTGATCGATCCGTCGGCGCGCTGAGCCTGCGCGCGTGGCGCTCAGAGGTCGAAGTTGGCGCGCGGGTCGCCGGCGCGGCCGACGACGGTCCAGACCACGACCGCCGGCTCGTCGCCGATCGTCCAGAACCTGTGCGGCGTCGTCGAGTCGGCCACGATCGAGTCCCCGGGGCCCAGTTCGAAGCTGTCGAAGCCGATCGTGGCTCCGAGATGCCCGCTGATGACCAGTCCGTACTCCCGCCCGCTGTGGCGCATCAGCACATCGGGGGGACATGAGGCGCCGCCGACGCCGTAGGTGACGAAGAGGAAGTCCACGTCGGGGTCCGCTGTCGGAGTCAGCCGCTCCCAGCGCACTCCGCTGGCCAGGTCGACGCTCGGTCGATCGGCGTGGCGAAGGACGGTGCCGTCGGAGTCCTCCTGCCGTGCCGCATCCTCCGCGGGCTGCTCGGAGAACAGCTTGTCGACGGAGATCTGCAGCGTCGACACGATCGCGTAGAGCGTCCCCACCGACGGGTTCGCCTTGCCGTTCTCGATCTGCGAGATCAGGCTGGGCGAGACGCCGATGGTGCGCGCGAGCGAGCGCACGGACATCCCGCGCTCCTCGCGGACGGAGCGCAGACTCGTCCCGAACGACTCCGGCACGGCCGGAGCGGCTGCCCGATCCTCGGTGGAGGCCATCACCGTCTCATCTTGCACGCCGCGAGGACCGCTCGCGGACACGTGTCATCGTTGCGCAGGCGTACATGAGCTCAGGGATCCCTCGGAGACTACGGGTTCTCCGATGGGGCGACGGACCGGCTCTGCTCCGCTGGACGGACGTTCGACCTGGTCGTCGGCGCCGCGCAGGATCGCAAGGTCGCATCGGGCGTCATGTACCTCCGATCGGATGGTCTCCCGAGCCTGGGGCGACCGTATTGTCGGACGTCTGGGACGAAGGACAACCAACGGGATGGGGTCCCACTGACCCTGGTCGTCGACGTGATCGCGTCCGCGCTGCGGGCGGAGGGCGTGGAGATGCTGAGCTGCTATCCCACGACGCCCATGATCGACGCTGCCACGCGGGCGGGGATCCGACCGGTGGTGTGCCGGCAGGAACGGGTCGGCGTCGGGATCGCCGACGGCTACAGCCGCGTGACGGCCGGCGATGGGTTCGGCGTGTTCGCCATGCAGTTCGGTCCCGGGGCGGAGAACGCGTTCCCGGGTATCGCCAGCGCGTTCAGCGATGGGATTCCGATGCTGTTGCTGCCGCTGGGCAACAGCCTCGACCGCGCCCAGATGCGCCCGCTGTTCGATGCCGCCGCGGCGTATGCGCCGGTGACCACGTTCTACGAGGCGATCCGGCGACCGCAGGACACGGGCGAGGTCATGCGCCGGGCGGTGAACGCGCTGCGCAACGGCGTGCCGGGACCGGTCATGGTGGAGATCCCGGCCGATGTGGCGACGATGACCGTGCCCGATGGCGCTGCGACCTATGAGCCCGTCATCCGGGCGCGCTCCATGGCCGATCCCGCGTCGGTCGAGCGTGTCGCCGCGGCGTTGGGCGCGGCGCGACGGCCGCTGATCGTGGCGGGGCGCGGCGTGCTCGCCGCCGGCGCCGCGGGCGAGCTCGTCGGCCTCGCCGAGGAGCTGGGCCTGCCCGTCGTCACGACGCTCGGCGGCAAGAGCGCGATTGCGGAGACGCATCCGCTGTCGGTCGGAGTGGCGTCGGTGGTCGCCTCCGACCCGGTGGTCGACGTGCTCGGCGACGCCGATCTCGTGCTGGCGCTGGGGGCCAGCCTGACCCGCCATTTCCTCACAGCGCGTCTGCCCGCCTCCGCATCGATCGCCCAGCTCACACGGGATGCCCGGGATCTCAACAAGACCCGCCACATCGCTCATCCGCTGGTCGGCGACGCCGCCCTGGTGCTGCGGCAGCTGCGCCGGGCGGCTCGTGATGCCGGCATCGACGGCCCGGCGCGCGCGGCGGCCGTCGCCGAGCGGATCGCGAAGGCCCGCCGTTCATGGGACCGGCGCTGGGAGCCGAAGCTGAGATCCGACGAGGTGCCGATCACGCCCTACCGCGTCCTGTACGAGTTCATGGCGGCCACCGACCCGGACGCGACCGTGGTGACCCACGACTCCGGAAGCCCGCGCGACCAGATCGTGCCGTTCTATCGCTCGGGCGGCCCGAACACGTACCTGGGTTGGGGCAAGTCGCACGCCCTCGGCGCCGGGCTCGGCCTCATCATGGGCGCGAAGCTCGCTGCGCCCGACAGGTTCTGCGTGGCCTTCGTGGGCGACGCCGCCTTCGGGATGACGGGACTGGACATCGAGACGGCCCAGCGCGCCGGCGTCGCGATCGCCCTGGTGGTGCTCAACAACGCGACCATGGCGATCGAGATCCCGAACATGCTCGAGTCCCATGAGCGACATCGCGCCCGCGACATCGGCGGCGACTATGCCGGCATCGCTCGTGCACTCGGCGTCGAAGCGCTGCGGGTGCGGGAGCCCGGCGAGCTTCGGCCGGCCTTCGAGCAGGCGCAGCAGGTCACGGCGACGGGTCGGTGCATCGTGATCGAGGTGATCACGAGCGCGGAGACCGACTTCGCCAACCGGCGCGTGCTGTCGGAATGACGGGGTGGGGGCGCGGCGTCAGCCCGTGACGTTCCAGTCGCGGCCCTGATCTCCGAAGGCCTCGAAGCCGTTCGGGGTGACGGCCACCGTGTCCTCGAGCTTGATCAGCCCGAGCTCCGGGTCCCGCAGATCGGTCTCGATCGACAGGACCATGCCGGCCTCCAGCGGCCGGTCGGCGTGGTCGGCCGGGTAGGACACGACCCCGGTCGAGGTCAGCCGGGGCACCTCGTGGCTGACAAGCCCCATGCCGTGTGCGACGAAGTCCATGCCGCCGCCGTTCGCGCATGCCCGCTGCGCCGCATGCGCCGCCTCGAGGATGTCGCCTCCGCGCCGCCCCGGTGCGACGACGGCGCGCGCCGCCTCCTGGACATGGGCGACCTGCGCGAGCAGCTCCCGAGCACGCTCGGGCACATCGCCCATCCAACCCATGCGGGCCATGTCGCAGACGTACCCGTGGCGGCTGCCGCCCGAGTCCAGGCAGCACAGCTCGCCATGCTCCCAGCGCAGCGCCGCCGACGGCGTCCGGTTGTAGCTGGGGCCGGTGTTGACGAGGCAGTACTCGAAGCTCAGTCCGCGGCGTGACTCCTCGATGCGCATGAGGTCCGCGACCTCGGCGCGGGTCATGCCGGGACGGGCCTGGCCGAACACGGCGCGCATCGACCCGACGACGGCCTCGGCACCCTCACGCAGCTCGACGAGCTCGTCCGGGCGCTTGACCGCGCGCAGCTCCTCCAGGACGGCGAAGGCGTCCTGCAGCACGGCTCCGGGCAGCTCCGCGGCCAACGCGGCATGAGCGTCGTGGGGAAGGAAGGACTCCTCGACCGCGATGCGCGCGCGTGCCAGACCACGCTGCGCGAGCGCACGGCCCGCGAGCTCGGCGGACTGACGACTCGTCCACGCCGCGTTGGCGACGTCCACGACCCAGGGCGGCTCGAGCTCCTGCTGGCCGGCCTCCAGCGGGTTCCCGATCAGGAAGGCCCGGTCGGGCCGGCCGCGCACGTAGCCGACGATCGGCAGGTAACGGCTGACACCCATGACCGTGCCGTGGGCGAACAGGAAGAAGCGGTACCCGCCCAGCAGGTACTGCACGTTGTGCGGCGAGCACGCGAGCACGACGTCGATCTCCGCCTCGTCCATGAGACGGTCGAGCCGGGCCGCGTCGAAGGGAGGCCTCACGCGGGATCGTCGCGGCGGGTGTTCATCCGGTCGCGACGAACTCGGCGTACGCGCGGATCTGCTCCTCGGTTCCAGGAGCCAGCCGCATGAGCGACCCGAAGACGTTCGACCCGAGCTTGAAGCACAACCACGAGACCAGCTCGACGATCTCCTCGTCGGTGAAGTCCTCGCGCAGGAGATCGAACGTCCTGTCGTCGATCGACCGATGGTCCTCGAGCACCATCTGCGCGAACGTCACGGCGAGCGACTCACGGCGGTCGGCGTACTCGTCCCGTGGCTGCCCGAACGACGCGCACAGCCGGCACCCCGCGCCCTGCGCCAGCGCCCGCCGGCCCTCCTCCTTGAGCTCGTTGGGGAGCTTCGAGCTGGGCCCGAAGAACACCTTGTCGAGCCGGAACCATGCTTCGAGGATCTCCGGCCGGTGAGCCAGGATGCCGTAGAACGGATCCTGGGCGAGCTCGGCGAGCTGGCCGTCGAGGGTGGCGGTGTCGACCGCGGGGATACGGGGCATGGCCGGCAGGCCTCCTCGGTGGGTGCGGATTGTCTCGGGCATGCTCAGCTCGTCGGGCGCGTGGACGGTCGAACGCCGGTCATGCGGTGCGGATCACGCCGCCCTCGCCCCACGGGGTGATGACGACATCGCGCTCGGTGAAGCGCTCGGGCAGCTCGTCGACCATGTCCCACGTCGCCTCGAGTCGACCGAAGCCGACGCACACGGCCATGTTGACGCCGATCTCGACGATCTCGGGCTCGGTGAAGTACTCGCGCAGTCGGTCGTAGAACGCGTCGTCGATGCTGAGGTGGTCGGTCGCCAGCCGGTCCGCGTACTCCAGGACCAGCCGCTCGGCGTCCGTCAGGTCGCCGCTCTCCTCGGGCTTCTCCAGCGAGCACACCAGCGCCTCGGGGACCTCCTGCTCGGGCACGTACCGGACGGCCATGCAGCTGCGGCACTGGTTGTGGAACGCGATCCGCAGGCGCGCGAGCTCGTGCAGGCGATCGGGCAGGATCCGCTCGGTGCCGAACACGGCGCCGGTGAAGGCGAGAAACGCGGTCGCGAGCTCCGGCCGGTTGGCCCAGATGCGCAGGTTCAGGGGAGCGTCCGGGCCGAGGATCGGCGCAGCTTGCTCCGCGGGGACCGGGGACAGACGTGCCATCGGAGTCTCCTCGGAAGGTTCGCCGCGACGCTACGCGCGAGAACCGTGAAGAGGTACCTCCGTTCGGAGGTTCCCGCCCGATCACCCGGGATCTACCGTCGGCGTGGTGGGCCGCGCCGGCGGCCGATCTCATCACGGCCACGGGAGAGACAGCATGCCGAGAATGCAGGGCAAGGTCGCGTTCATCACCGGGGCCGCCCGTAGTCAGGGCCGCTCCCACGCGCTCACCTTGGCTCGCGAGGGCGCGGACGTCATCCTGTTCGATGTCGCGGCCCAGATCGACGGCGTGCCGTACGAGCTCGCAAGCCCGGAAGATCTGCAGCAGACGGCGTCGGCCGTCGAGGAGCTCGGCCGGCAGGCGCTCGTCGTTCAGGGAGATGTGCGCCGGTTCGAGGACCTCGCCCGGGCCGTCGACGAGGGCCTGGACCGGTTCGGACAGATCGATACGGCGGTGGCGAACGCCGGGATCTGGGTCATCGACCGGTTCTGGGAGCTGACCCCGGAGCGCTGGCAGACGGTCATCGACATCAACCTGACCGGCGTCTTCAACACCGCCCGTGCCGTCGTCGGCCACATGATGGAGCGCCGTCAGGGCTCCGTGGTTCTCATCGCCTCGGTCAACGGCCTCGAGGCGTCCGCGCGCTGCGCGCACTACGGCGCGACGAAGGCCGGCGTCATCAACCTGGCCAAGACGCTGGCCGTCGAGCTCGGGCCCTACAGCGTGCGCTGCAACGCGATCGCCCCCGGGCTGATCGACACCGTCATGAACAGCTGGCAGGGGGCGCTCGACTTCATGGCGGGCCGCGAAGGCGGCACCCAGGAGGACCGGCTGGCGGCGGCGCCACACTGGGGCAGCCTTCCCGAGAGCCTTGTTCCGCCGAGCTCGGTGAGCAACGCCGTCCTGTATCTCGCGTCCGACGAGGCTGCCCACGTGACCGGCATCACGCTCACCGTCGACGCCGGTCACTACGCATTGCCCGGCTTCAACACCGAGCCCGGCGAAGCGCCTGCCGTCTCGCCCTGAGCACGCGCGGCGGGGCGGTCAGGCGACGTCGAAGACGGTGCGGCTCTGCTCGCGCCCGAACTGGTGGAGGTACCACGGGCCGAAGCCGCCCTTGCCCGCCGACCCGCTGCCCTTCCAGCCCGACATCGTCTGGCTTCCCGGCCACACGCCCGTCGTCGCGCCGCCGGGGTTGTTCAGGAAGACGATGCCGGCCTCGATCTCGTCGAGGAAGCGCTCCCGTTCGCGTGGGTCGTTGCTGAAGATGCCCGCCGAGAGGCCGTAGCGGATCGCGTTGGCCTCGGCGAGCGCCTCGTCGAGGTCGCCGGCGCGGACGACCGAGACGATCGGGACGAACAGCTCGTCACGGGTCAGGGGGTGCGCGGACGGCAGGCGATCGACGAGCGTGAGCTCCACGAAGTGGCCGGGACCGCCGGCACTCCCGCCGCCCACGAGCACGCGGCCGTCCTGACGCGCCAGGGCGACCGACTCCTGGAAGCGCGCGACCGACGAGTCGCTGATGACGGGTCCCGTGAACGCCGATGCGTCGATGGGATCGGCGACGACCAGCTCGGACGTGATCGCGCACAGCCGCTCGATGAAGTCGTCGTAGACGCCATCGGTGACGATGGCGCGCGAGCACGCGTTGCACTTCTGCCCGGACATGCCGAATGCCGACCGGGCCACGGCGCGCGCGGCGGTGTCGAGGTCGCCGGCGGCGTCGGTGACGATCGCCGGGTTCTTGCCGCCCATCTCCGCGAGCACAGGGCGGACGAACGGCGGCCGTCCGAATCGCGCGACGAAGTCCAGGCCGACGTCGGCCGAGCCCGTGAAGGCGATGCCGTCCACCGCGGCGCCGGCGAGCGCCTGTCCGGTCTCCGAGCCGCCCTGCACGAGGTTCAGGACCCCGGTCGGCAGCCCGACGCCGTCGAACAGCTGCGCGAACGCCTGTCCACAGGCGGGCGTCAGCGGCGACGGCTTGAAGACGACGGTGTTGCCCATGATCAGCGCCGCGGCCGTCATCCCGAAGGAGATCGCGAGCGGGAAGTTGAACGGTGAGATGACGCCGAAGACGCCGTACGGCAGCAGGACCACGTCGGCGTGGGACGTCGGCGACGGCGGGCGATGCGCGACGACGAACCCTTCGGCGGCCGTGACCTGGTTGCAGTACAGCTCGACGATCGCCGCACACTCGGCGACCTCGGCGAAGGCGTCGGCGCGCGTCTTGCCCGTCTCGAGCGTGAGAAGCGCCGCGAGCTCCACATGGCGGCGTTCGATCGCCTGCAGGGTCCGGCGCAGGATCTCGGCGCGCTGGTGGTAGTCCGTTCGCCGCCAGTCCGGCAGGGCTTCGCGTGCGGCGGCCACCGCCCGGTCGACGAGCTCGCCATCGGCCAGCCGTCCACGGCTGACGACGCGGGACGCGTCCGAAGGATCGGCACGGTCGAACGCGGGCCCGCTGTCGATCTCCTGTCCGGCGATGTGATGACCACACGCTCGGGGGCTCCCGGCCTCGCGCAGCCGCGTCAGCTCCCGCTCGTATGCGCGGCTCTTCTCGTCATCCCCGAGGCCCTGGGTGTAGACGGTCGCATAGGTGATGCTCGACACCGCTCACCCTCCTTCCTGGTCACCTCCAGTCTGGAGGCGCCGCACGGGCGTTGGCAATTGGGAACCGGGACCAAGTGTGACGAGATGATTGTGGCGCCGGCCCAACCCCCCGCGTGGGCGCGCGAAACGCGCCAAATGCCATGCGCCGACTTTGTGTCCGGCGCCAATTGATGGGCCCGAAGCGCCGATCTAACGTCGGCCGGGATGTTGACGCAGCGCGCACGGGATCCGCGCGAACGCGCCCGCCGGGTGCTGCCCGGGGGGTACGGTCGCTCGTCGTACATGGTGGGGCCTGGCGCGCCCTACGCGATCCGGGGCGAGGGTTGTCGCCTCTGGGATGACACCGGGCGCGTCGTCATCGACTGCAACAACAACTTCGCGTCGCTCATCCACGGCCACGCGCACCCGGCCATCGTGGCGGCGGCGTTCCGGGCGATCGAGGACGGCAGCGCGTTCGGCCTACCGAACGAGCGCGAGCTCGACCACGCCGAGACGCTGCTGGAGCGACTCCCGAATGCGGACGCCGTCCGGTACGTCAACTCCGGGACCGAGGCGGTCATGACCGCGTTGCGGATCGCGCGCGCACATACCGGGCGATCTCGGTGCATCCTCACCGATCGGGCCTACCACGGCTTCTCCGACATCGCGCTGGCGACCGGCGACGAGCGCTCGCGACGCGGTCTGCCACCCGGCGTGATGCGCGACACCATCCTGCTCGGCCACAACGACACCGCAGCGCTGATCGACACGATCGAGCGCAAGGGCGCGGACGTCGCCGCCGTCCTCATCGACCTCATGCCCAACCGGCCGGGCCTGCTGCCCGCCGAGCCCGAGCACGTGCGGACCCTCGTGCAGCTGTGTCACGCCCACGGCATCGTGATCGTCGTCGATGAGGTCATCTCGTTCCGCCTCGGTCCGACCGGGCGCAGCCCGCTCTACGGACTCGAGCCCGATCTCGTCATCCTCGGCAAGCTCATCGGGGGCGGGTTCCCCGTCGGCGCGGTCGCCGGCCGGGGCGAGATCATGCACGAGCTCGACCCGCGCCGGGCCACCGGACTCGACCACGGCGGCACCTTCTCGGGCAATCCCGTCACGATGGCCGCGGGCCTCGCGGCGCTCGACCTCTTCGACGACGCGGAGATCCGGCGGCTCAACGAGCTCGGCGACCGGGTTCGCGGGTCGCTCGAGGCCCCGCTCGCCGCAGCGGGGTGGGAGGTGCGCGGCTCGGGGTCGCTCCTGCGACCGTGGCCCGTCGCGCCCGGCGACGACCGCGCCACGATCTACCGGGCGCTGTGGTGGGCGGCATACCGCCGGGGCCTGCTCCTCAACCCCACCGGTCTCGTGGCGCTGTCGACACCGATGGAGCAGGCGGTGGCCGACGAGATCGTCGACGTCATCAGCTCCGCGGTGGACGACGTGGCCACCGGATGGCGGCCGCCCGCCGACGGGGGCCGCGTCGAACCCGCCGGGCGCTCATCTCGGGCGCGATGAGCTCGGCGTCGCACCCGCTGCGCGCTCATCTCGGGCGCGATGAGCTCGGCGTCGCACCCGCCGGGCGCTCATCTCGGGCGCGATGAGCTCGGCAGCTCGTCCGGCCGGTAGAGACCGGGGGGCAGGCTGCGCAGCGGCCCGATCGCGTTGACGGCCCGTGCGGCGGTGCTCGGGTAGGGATCGCCGAAGAAGGTTCCGGACGCCGACGCCTCGACATTGCTGTCGCCCTCGATGCGCAGGGTGGCGGCTTCCTCGACGCCGTCGCGCGCCGGATCGAGGCAGAAGATCGCGATCCACTCGATCTCGGCCAGGACATCGCCGCCGCGCCGGCCGATCGACCGCCTGCGAAAGCCCATGGTCCGTCCGGGCGCGACACGGCGTCCGCCGTGCTCGCGCACGTTCGGCGCCGGCAGCGCCTCGTGCAGGTCCTCGGTCCGATCGAAGCGCAGGTCGAGTGCCTCGGCGACCAGCGCGAGCGACTCGTCGAGCGACAGCGCCCGGTTGCCGCGCACCTCCTCGGGCGGTCGTCCGAGGCCGACCTCCCCGTCGAGCGCCCCCGCGCCCCAGTGCCGGATGTCGCCGACCCGGCGGGCGTGCAGGCGGTCGACCCGGCCCACCATGCTGCCCCATACGGCGGGCAGGGCGTCGAGCAGGAAGCCGGGGTTGACGCCGGTCCCCACGACACGCGCTCCGCCGTCGCGGGCGCGCCCGTGCAGCGCCGCGGCGCCCTCGGCGCCGAGCGCGGTGGGCGGGTGCACGAGGCCCGCGACGGTGATCGCGTCCTTGCCCGCGTCGGCGCACCGCCCGAGCAGCGAGGCGACCTCCGGCGGCGTGCCGATGCCGGCGTGGAGCACGACGTCGACGTCCGGGCGGGCGAGGACCCCCTCGAGGTCGCACGTGACCTCGACCCCCAGGGGGGCACCGACCGTGACCGCGCCGAGGTCGGCGCCCTCCTTGGCCTTCGTGGCGGCGATGCCCGCGACGACGCGCACGTCCGGACGCAGCCCGCACGCACGCACGATCTCGGTCCCCGCGCGCCCGGTGCCGTAGACGGCGACACCCACGGGAGCCGCGCCGGTCATACCCGTTCGCGCGCCTCGAACCGGTCGGGTGAGAACGCCACGGCCTCGTGTGCGGAGCGCGGCTCGCCGTCGAGGATCCAGTCGGCGGCGATCCGTCCCGCCGCGGGGGACATGTAGACGCCCACGCCGTCGAGCCCGCACAGGGCGTGGATGCCATCCCGGCCAGGACAGGGCCCGATGATGAAGCGCTCGTCCACGCTGTTGGGGTAGAGGCCCGCCCAGCCGCCCTCGAATCCGATGCCGGCGAGACCCGGCATCCGGTCGACGAGCAGCGGGATCAGCGCGTCGATGAAGGCCGCATCGGCGCCGCCGTGGAAGTCGTCGGGGTCAGCCGCCTGCTCGAGGCGCTCGTTGCTGTGCAGGCCGGCGATGAGCTGCCGTTCGCCCTCGGGGCGCAGATACAGCCCGACCTCGCCGCTGCCCGCCACGTAGTCCATGACCGACGGCAGCTCGTAGGCCAGCGGGGCGTCGAGGCGCATCACGCATGCCTGGTGGCGCTCGGCGACGATCTGCACGGGAGCGCCGAGCAGCGCGCCGACCGCGGGGGCCCAGGCGCCCGCCGCGTTGAGGACGACGTCGCACTCCAGCCGGCCTCGGGACGTCGTCAGACGGTGCCGGCCCCCGGGGAGCTCGTCGTAGCCCGTGAGCTCATGACGCGCAAGGATCCGTGCGCCGCGGGCCTGGGCCTGCTCCGCGTACGCCATGCACAGCTGCTGGCCGTCGAGGTAGCCGTCGGTGGGGCCGAACAGGCCGCCGGACACGTCGTCGCAACGGAGGTCCGGCACAAGCCGCTGCACCTCCCGCCGATCGACGGCCTGCGCGTCGGTCGCGCCGAGCTCGTGCTGCAGCGCGGCGCCGCGCACGAACTCGTCCATCGTGGCCTCGTCGTGCGCAAGGCGCAGGAACCCGTTGCGGCGCATGACCAACCCGGCGTCGCGCTCGAGCTGACACAGGCGCTCGTAGGACTCGACGCGCAACGCGATGTCCATTCGCTCGGTGTACTGCCGGGTGAAGACCCCGGCCGACAGCGACGAGGACCCGGACGCCACGTGCCCGCGGTCGATGACCGTGACGTCGGGGCATGCGCGCTCGACGAGGCAGAGCGCCGCGCTCAACCCTGCCGCTCCCGCGCCGACGACGACGACGCTCGGCCCGGTCACGAGGACGCGCTCCTCCCGGCCTATCCGGCGGCGCCGACGGTGACGAGCAGGCGGCCTCCGTCGAGGACGTCGACCTCATCGCCGGGATTGATGACCAGGGTGGTGTTGGGCGACTCGACGATCGCCTGGCCACGGATGGTCGCGTTCGGTGCGAGCCTGCTCATCGTGTAGACCGGCGTGGCGACCTTCTCGCCGAACTCGGGGAAGTACGCCTCGCGTTCTCCCGTCAGCGCCGCCTGTCCGGCCGCCATGGGGTCGTCGGCGGCAGCCGCGGCCGGCCTGGGCACGCGAGGGGACTCCGCGATGGCGGCCAGGCGCCAGTGGAGGAACTCCACCGGAACGTCGGGGAGCGAGTAGGTGAACTGGCTCTCGTGCTCGCCGTGAAACGTCGACAGGATGGTCTCGAGCTGCTCGGGTCCGTAGTGCTCGTCGCCGGGGATGGGGATGGTCAGCTCGTGGATCTGGTTGCGATAGCGGGCATCGACGGAGCGCTCGAGGTGGATCTGCTCATCCCGGAAGCCGTCGCGACGCAGCCGCTCGCGGGCCTTGCCCTCGAGCTGCGCGAACGGGGCGTCGAACGCCGAGATGTCCATGTCGTTGGACAGCGCGTGATGCGACAGCGTGTAGTCGTGACGCACGTCGGTGACGGTCATGCCGAACGCGCAGAAGGTCGAGGCCTCGGGCGGGATCATGACCTGGCGCATGCCCAGCTGCCGGGCGAGTCTGGCCGCGTGCAGGCCGCCGGCGCCGCCGCCCGAGACCAGCATGTACCCGCGGGGATCGATGCCGCGCTCGACGGACACGGAGCGAATCCCGCCGACCATGTTCGCGTTGACCACCTCGATGATCCCCGCCGCGCCGTGGATCGCGTCCAGTCCCAGCGGGTCCCCGACCCCGGACGCCACGGCGCTGGTCGCGAGATCCTCTCGAAGCGTCCGCCGGCCGCCCAGGAACGCCGTGGGTGACAGGTAGCCGAGGACGACGTTGGCATCCGTGACGGTGGGCTGCTCGCCGCCGGCGCCGTAGCACGCGGGTCCCGGCCTGGCCCCGGCGCTCTGCGGCCCGACCCGCAGCGCGCCGCCGGTGTCGATCCAGGCGATGCTGCCGCCGCCGGCGCCGATGGACTGCACCTCGACGCCCGAGACGCCGATGGGCTGGAACTCGACCTGGATCGAGCGCGACATGGTGGGCCGGCCCTCGCGGATGAGGCAGACGTCGAAGCTGGTCCCGCCCATGTCGATGGTGATGACGTTGGCGGCGCCCTGCGCCGCCGCCCCGTTGGAGCGACCGTTGGTACCCGGCGCCAGGTGAAACGCCGCGGCCGCCGGCGCCGCGGCCGGGCCCGAGCCCAGCGTGTTGACCGGCCGCTGCATGATCTCCTCCACCGACGCGCAGCCGCCGTTGATCTGCATGTACTGCGCAGGATGCGCAAGGCGCTTCTCGTCGAGGAAGCCTTCGAGCCGGCGCAGGTAGTCGCCGATCTTCGGCAGCACGTAGGCGCTCAGGACCGTCGCCGACGTGCGCTCCCATTCGCGGATCTCCCGCAGGACGTCCTTCGAGCAGAGCACGTCGACGCCCGGCAGCTCCTCGCGCAGGATCTCGGCCGCCCGGTCCTCGTGGGTGCCGTTGACGACGGACCACAGGAAGGCCACGGCGATGGCCTTGACGCCCGTCTCCCGGAAGTGGGCGGCCGCCGATCGCACCGCGCCCTCGTCCAGCTCGACGAGAACGTCGCCGTCGACGTTGATGCGCTCGGGCACGTCGAGCCGGAGGTAGCGATCGACGAAGTCGTCCGGGCGTTTGAGATGGACGTTGAAGCGCTCGGGCTTGAAGCCGTCGCGGAACAGCAGGACGTCGCGGAAGCCCTGCGTGCACAGCAGCCCGGCGGGACCTCCGTCGCGCTGGATCAGCGTGTTCGTCGCGATGGTGGACCCGTGGACGAACGCCTCGCTCGCCTCGAGCAGCGCCTCCAGCGAGGTCCCGAGATGGTCGGAGACGGCCCGGAGACCCTCCTCGATCGCTTCCATGGGATCGTCGGGGGTCGAGTCCTCCTTCCACAGGGTGACCTCGCCGTCATCGTCGATGATGACGAAGTCCGTGAACGTCCCGCCGATGTCGATGCCGACGCGGTATCCCATGCGAGCTCCTTCCGTGTCGCTCAGGCGACGGTCGGGTTGAGCAGGTATTCGTCGCCCTCGCGCATGTCGCGCTCCAGCCAGGTCGACGCCGCGGGGGCCGTCGGCTCGACCATGGGGCGCTCGACCTTCGCGAGCTCGGCCCGGCGGGCCTCCGTCGCCGCCACGTCGATGACGGGGTCCCAGTCGTCGGACAGCACCACCCCGCAGACCGCCGCCGCGGTCTCGCGCGTGACGAGGCCGTCCCGGACGTCCCGGCGCACCTGCTCGGGATCGCGGTCGATCGGATTGCCGTAGCCGCCGCCTCCGGTGGAGACGCCGACGCGCACCTCGCCCGGCCCGACGAGGTAGTGGCCGGTGGCCGAGACATACCGCCGGCGGCCCGTGGACTCGACCTCGACGTACTGGCCGCCGCCGATGCCCATCGTGCCCCCCAGCACGCCGTGCGGCGGGTTCTGCTGGCCGTCGCCGAACGTGACCACCTCGGCAGAGCCGGCGATGGGGCGCAGTACCCAGCGAACGCCGGGACCGCCGATCCACTCCCCCATCCCCATCGAGTCGGGCTCGGCCTCCATCTCCAGCGCCAGCAGCGGATACAGCAGCTCGAGCTGCTCGATGACCAGGGACTTGAGGCCGCCCATCGCGGCCAGCGTCGCGAGGATGGGCCAGCCGTCCGTGCCCTTGCATGCGCCCGCGCCGCCGCCGTTGTTGAAGAACATCGCGGCCCACGGCTCGCCCGTGCGCTCGTCGATCCCGGCCCAGTTGGGCATGTTGGCGGCGCGCGCCCCACCCGCGACGACCTTGTCCGGGACGGCCGCCGCCATCGCCTTGTTGACGACGTCGTGCATCGTGTCGGTCGGGCAGGTGGTCGCACAGCAGGTGGCCGCCGGGTACGTCGCGTTGCAGATCGTGCCCTCGGGCGCGTACGCGTCGATGTGCTTGAAGCAGCCGTGGTTGTGCGGGATGTCCGGATCGATGTAGTACATGAACGGGATCGCCGCCGCGCCCTGTGAGGTCGCGAACGTCCCGTTGACGCCGCTGGGCGACTGCGGTCCGCTGCCGGTGTAGTCGACGCGCACCATGTCGTCGTCGACGGTGACGCTCACCCTGATCGGGATGTTCACGGAGTCGGCGCCGTCGCTGTCGGCCCATGCTTCGGCGGTGTAGGTCCCGTCCGGGATCGCCCGGACCTCCTCGGCCATCCGCCGGTCCGCGTAGTCGATGATGTGGTCGACGTATGTGAGCACCTCGTCGGCGCCGTAATCGGAGACCAGCTCCTCGAGGCGCGCCCGCCCCTTGCCGATCGAGCCGAGCTGGGCGAGCAGGTCGCCGTGCAGCAGGTCCCGGTAGCGCAGGTTCGTCAGGTACAGATCGATGACGTCCTCGCGTGGCTTGCCGCGGTCGTAGATCTTCAGCGGGGGGATGTGCAGCCCCTCCTGCCACACGTTCTTCGCGCCGGGCACGATGCTCGACGGCGCAATGGCGCCGACGTCGAGCTGGTGGCCCTTGGTGACCGACCAGAACAGGTGCCGTCCCTCCGCGAACACCGGCTCGGCCGTCACCACGTCGCCGACGTGCGTGTTCCCGCGGTAGGGGGCGTTGCACATGAAGATGTCGCCCTCGTGCACATCACCCTCGAACGCCCGATGCATCTCGGCCAGGACGAGGTGCATGGACGTCGTGTGGATGGGCAGCGCATCGAACATGCAGATCTGGCGCGGCACGGCGTCGTAGATCGCGCAGGAGTAGTCGCGGGCGAGCGCCAGGATCGACGTCCACGCCGTGTACTCCAGCGTGAGCGTCATCTCGTTGGCGATGTTGTTGAACCGGCTCAGCATCACGCTGAACGTGATGGGGTCGTAGTCGGCACCGCGGGCGGTCTGGGCCACGGGGGCGGTCATCACACGTCCTCTCCTGGTCGCACGGCAGAAATGTAGACACGGCTGCCGGAGGTCCGGAATGGGTCCGGCACACAAACCCGGGGCACCGGGTTGGCTGCCGTGCCATCGGCCGAGCGCTACGCTCGCAAACGCCATGGGTCCGCGCCGAGCCATGACGATCCGGGATCTGGTCGAGACCCCATCGCTGCAGCTGCGCACGATCGCCGGAGCCGGAGGACTCGACCGGCCGCTCCTGTGGACCCACGTGTCCGAGCTCGACGATCCGGCGCCGTGGCTCGACGGTGGCGAGCTGCTCATGACCAACGGTCTCGGCCTGCCCGCCGACGGCTCGGCTCAGGCCCGGCTCGTGGAGCGGCTCGACGAGCGTCACGCCGCCGCGCTGGGCATCGGCGTCCGCGGACCGCAGCTGCGGGCCGAGATGCTCGCCGAGGCCGACGACCGGGACTTCCCGCTGCTGCACGTCCCGGTCGAGGTCCCGTTCCTGTCGATCGCCCGGATGGTGGCCGACGCGAACCAGGACAGCGCGATGCAGCGCCTGCTGACGCACGTGCGGATCTTCGACACGCTGCGATCCGACGCCCACGTCAAGGGCCCGCACGCGATCTTCGAGCGTCTCGAGGAGATCTCGGGGTACGACGTCTACCTGGTCTCGGTGATCGGCGCGCCGCTGATCAGCGGCTTCCGGCGGCCGCCTCAGGAGGTCGTCGATGCACTCGGCGGCGACGAGTTCACGTCGATCACCGGCAATCCCGCCGTTCCCGGCGGATACGCGGTTCGGGTGCCGCTCGAGCAGCGGCCCGGGACGTTCGTCGTCGCGCTCGAGCGTGAGGGCGTGGCGCCGGCCGGTCTCGGCGCCGTCCACCACATCGCGACGATCGCTGCCCTCGAGCTCACCCAGCTGTACTACGAGCGTGAGGCGCAACGCCGCAGGGGGGCGGAGACGCTCGCGAAGCTGTTCGCCGGTCGCCTGGAGTCCGCAGGCGTCGAGGATGCGCTCGCCGAGGCGGGCTTCGCCCCCGGTGCTCCACTTGCCGTCGCTGCGCTTCGCGCCGTGGACGGCGATCTGCGCGACGACGAGCTCCATCACCGGCTGTGCGATCTGGAGCTCCCGCACATGCTCCTCGTCGACCGTGACCTGTTCGCGCTGCTGCCCGCTGAGCCCGAGGTGCTGACCGAGGCTCTCGACGGACTCGGCCTTCGTGCCGGGATCAGCGGCGAGCGGGACGGCGTGCAGGGCCTGTCGGTCGCGCGCAAGGAGGCCATGTGGGCCCTCGAGCGAGCGATCGCCGACGACGACGGAGGCGGTGCCGTCCGGACCTTCCCGCGCTCGGACTCCTCGCTGCACTGGCTGCCGACGGACATCGGGACGCTGGAGAGCCTCGTCGAGGAGATCCTCGCGCCGGTGATCGTCTACGACGCGGAGCATGGCAGCGCCATGCTGCAGTCGCTGCGGGTGTTCTTCGAGCATGACCGCCGGCTGCAGACCGCCGCCGCGGAGCTGCATGTGCACAAGCACACGCTGTCGTACCGCTTGAGCCGGGTCGAGCAGATCACGGGACGCGACCTGTCGAGCATGGCCGACATGGTGCAGCTGTGGCTGGCGCTCCAGGCCTACGCGATCGTCGGCTCGGACGTGATGCCCGCGTTCCCGGGCCGCTCCGATCGCTGAGCCGCTTCACGCGCGCGGCCCTCAGCCCGTGAACCCGACGGCTTCGGCCGTGCTCACGCCGAGCCGGCTCCGGATGTTCGAGGCGATCGACTGGGCGCTGGGCAGGAACGCGTCCTCGAGCGTGGGGCTGTACGGGATGGGGGTGTCGGCCGTGGCGATCCGGTAGGCGTCGTCGATGTGCTCCAGCGCGTTCTCGATCGCCAGCGACAGGATCTCGCCCGCCCAGCCGCCCGTCATCGGACCTTCCTCGACCACGACGAGCCGGTTCGTCCTGGCCAGGGACTCCAGCACCGTGCCACTGTCGAGGGGACGCAGCGTGCGCAGGTCGATGACCTCGGCCTCGATGCCCGACTCGGCGAGCAGCTCGGCCGCGGCCAGGCAGTCGTGGACGCCCTTCATCGCCGACACGATCGTCACGTCGCCGCCCGTCCTGCGGACGGCGGCGACGCCGATCTCGGCGGGCTCCGCGGCGGGGGCGTCGTCCTTGAGCGAGTACAGGCGCTTGTGCTCGAGGAAGAGGACCGGGTTGTCGTCGCGGATCGCCGCCTTGAGCAGCGCCTTGGCGTCACCCGGTGTCGACGGAGCGACCACCTTGAGGCCCGGCACGTTCGTGAACCAGGAAGCGGGGTTCTGCGAGTGGATGGCCCCGAACCGGCCGCCCGCGCCGATGGCGGATCGCACGACGAGCGGCACGCTGGCCTGCTCGTTGGACAGGTACCAGTACTTGGCCGCCTGGTTGACGAGGCTGTCCATCGCCAGCGGCAGGAAGTCGCCGAACATGATCTCGATGACCGGACGGGCCCCGCACACGGCGCTGCCGAAGGCTGCGCCGGCCAGGGCCAGCTCCGAGATGGGCGTGTCGAAGACGCGGTCGGAGCCGTGGGCCTCCTGCAGCCCGGGGGTGACGGCGAACACGCCGCCCGGCCGGGCCACGTCCTCGCCGAAGAAGATCACGCGCTCGTCTCGGGCGAGCTCTTCGTCCAGGGCGTCGCGGATGGCTTGGCGGAACTCCATGGCGCTAGTCCTTGAACTGGCGGGCGATCCCGGGCTCGGGGTAGGGCGCGGCGAGCCCAGCCTCGACGGCGGCCTCCAGCTCGCCGTCGACCGCGGCTTCGATCTCGGCCAACTCGTCCTCGCCCACGTCGAAGACGTCGGCGAGCGCGGCGCGGGCCAGCTTGAGCGGATCGCGCTGGCGCCACGCATCGAGCTCACCCGGCTTGCGGTAGGCGCCCGGATCGCTGCGGGAGTGCCCGACGAAGCGGTAGGTGAGCGCCTCGATGAAGTACGGGCCATCGCCGCGGCGGGCATGCGCGAGGGCCTCCCGGGCCGCGGCGTGGACGGTCCACACGTCGTTGCCGTCGATGGTGACGGCGGACATCTCGAGCGCCTCGGGACGCGAACGGATCTGGCCCGCGGTCACGTCCTCCCACGGCGTGAACTCCCCGTACAGGTTGTTCTCGCAGACGAAGACCACGGGCAGCTTCATCACCTGCGCGAAATTCAGGCACTCGTGGAAGTACCCGTGGTTCGTCGTGCCGTCGCCGAAGAAGGCGACCGCGACGCCGTTGCGGCTGCGCAGCGCCAGCGACGCTCCGGTCGCGGCGGCGATGCTCCCGCCGATGATGCCGAAGCATCCGATGAGCTGGTGATCGAGGTCGACGACGTTCATCGAACCGGCGCGGCCGCCGCAGACGCCGGTGCTGCGGCCGAGCATCTCGTCGAGCAGGCCGCCGGTGGGAACGCCCAGGGCGAGCGCGTGCCCGTGTCCCCGGTAGGTGCCGGCGACGCGGTCCTGCGGCTCCAGGGCGGAGCACACGCCGACGGCCGACGCCTCCTCGCCTGAGTAGAGGTGCGTCGTTCCGTGCACCTCGCCGCGCTGGAACAGCGACTGGATCGTGTCCTCGAACCGCCGGATGAGCCGCATGCGGCGGTAGAGGGCGATGCTCGCGTCGCGGTCGAGCTCGGTGGTGGCAGCGCCGGCGGCCGGCGCCACGGTGCTCATCCGGTCGCCCCGATGGCGCTGGGTTGGCGGTCCGCGAAGTCCGCGCCCCGGACGTACTGGCGCCCGGCGACCAGGAGCTCCTCGGCCGGGAACCGCGTGATGATCTCCGGGCCCTCGGCCCGCACCACGACCTCCTCCTCGATCCGGGCGGCCGAGCGGCCGTCCGTGGCGGGGCAGTACGTCTCCAGCGCGAACACCATGCCCTCCTCGATCTCGACAGGGTCGTCGAAGGAGTGCAGCCGCGAGATCATCGGCGACTCGTACAGGCCGACGCCGAGGCCGTGGCCGAACTGGAGTCCGAAGCACGCCTCCTCGCTGGGGAACCCGAGCTCCTCGGCGGTCGGCCAGACCGCCGCGATCTGATCGGTGGTCACGCCGGGGCGCACGAGGTCGATCGCGTGATCGAGCCATTCTCGGCAGCGCTTGTACGCGTCGAGCTGGGGCTGGGTCACACCGCCGACGCAGAACGTGCGGTAGTAGCACGTCCGGTACCCCATGAACGAGTGGATGATGTCGAAGAACGCCTGGTCCCCCGGCCGCAGGAGGCGATCGGAGAAGACGTGGGGATGCGGGTTGCAGCGCTCGCCGGAGACCGCGTTGATGGCCTCCACCTGCTCGGAGCCGAGCTCGAAGAGGAGCTTCTGGGCCTCGGCGACGATCTGATGCTCGTGCACGCCGGGCCGCAGCATCTCGTAGATGCGCTCATAGACGGCGTCGACGATCCCCGCCGCGTGGTCGAGCAGCGCGATCTCCTCGCCGGTCTTGATCTTGCGCGCGTCGAGCATCACCGGCTGGGCGTTGGCGGTCGGGATGTTGCGCCGATGCAGCGATGCCAGCGTCTCCATGTCCGTCAGATCGATGCCCAGCGGCTCGCGTTCGAGGCCGTGCTCGCGCAGCACCTCGTGGATGTGGCCGGCGAGCAGGTCGGGCACGCCCGTCTGCTCGGGCATGGCGCCGCGCATGCTGGAGACGCCCGCGCGCCAGCTCGTCTCGGGCAGCCACGGCGCGTGGAGCTGATGGTGCCGGGCCGCGGAGCCGAAGTCCCACAGCACCGGGTCCCCGGTCCTCGGCAGCAGGGCGCAGCGAGCGCTCTTGTCGCGCGCCCACTCGCCGATGTGGGTGCTGGTGACGTAGCGGATGTTGTTCTGGTCGAACAGGAGAACCGCTCCGAGCTCCGACGCACGCAGCGCCCGGCGGGCGCGTTCGAGACGCTCGCCCCGCAGGCGGTCGAAGTCGATCCGCCGCTCCCAGTCGACGGCCATGGTGGCCCCTGGCGACCCGGTCATGTCTGCTGTTCTCCTCTGGGGCTGTTCAACCTTAGTAAACAAGCCGCGCCGGAACAGGTCAAGCGGTTCTCAGGACGCGTCGTCCCAGGACGCGTCGGTCACCTTTCGCTCGCCCGAGGCATCCCACCCGTGCCAGCGCTGGATCTCGATCCACGCGCTGACCCGCGGCGAGTCGCGTGTCTTGTACGCCTCGCCGGTGTAGCGGACCGCAAGGCGGTCGATGTCGGCGAGGCCCTCGTCGTCGTGCATCTCGTCGACGCGTCCGATGAGGCTGATGTGGCGGTACCAGTCGTCGCGATCGATGACGGTCAGGGCGACCCGGCCATCCGCGGTGAGGTGGCGCAGGCGACGGCGGCTGTGATCCATGCTGAGCAGGACACGGCCCGAGTCCCAGTCGTACCAGGTGGCGACGGTGTGCGGCGTGCCATCCGTGCTCAGCGTCGCGACCACCGCCATGTTCGGCTTGCGCAGGAACGCGTCGACGGACCTGGGCACCGGGGAGGCGGGCATCGGAACTCCTCTCGACGACGTTCGGGCTGCGCGCCTGATGTGCAGGCTGATTGGACGGTAACCGAACGACGGAGGGCGCCTCAAGCCTGCTCGGGTTCCGGCGCCGGTGTGCGCATGGCCACCGGGGCTCCCATGAGCGACGGCGCGGCGACGGCCAGCACGAGGAAGATCATCACGGCGAAGGCGCTGACGGCCGTGAGCGCGCCGAAGGCCTGCGTCAGGACGCCCAGCGCCACCACCGGGAAGGTGGCGTTGAGGTAGACCGCCAGATAGAAGCCGGCGAAGGCCTCGGCGCGCGACGCGGCGGGCGCAAGGTCGTCGACCGTGGCCAGCGCCCGCTTGAACAGACCGCCGCTCCCCAGGCCGCCGATCATCCCGCCGGCGAGAAAGAGCGGAAAGCTCTCCAGCGCCACGGCGAGCGTGACCATGACGATCCCGGCGGGCAGCAGGATCAGCGCCGTGCACAGCTGGCGGCGCGGCGCGAGGCGGACCAGGGCGATCTGTCCCAGCCCCGCGGCGAAACAGCACGCGCACGCCATGGCGCCCGCCACGGCCGGCGAGCGCTGGTGCAGGGAGTCCGCGAGGAACGAGGGCGCCACCGACGCGTACAGGCTCAGGAGGCAGAGCGCGGCGAACCCGCCCGCGCAGGCGCCGAAGTAGGGGCGGCGGGCATGACTGGGGACGACCAGCCGCTGCAGCCGCAGCGCCGGTCCGGCCGCCCGCGCGGTGAGCGTCTCGGGAAGCAGGGCCGCGACGAGGCCGGCGGCCAGGAGTCCGATCAGCGCAACGAGGAACGGCAGTCGCAGCGGCGCGGGTGCGACGGTGGCGAGCAGACCGGAACCGAGCGCCCCCGCCCCGAAGCCGCCGAAGGTCGCTCCGGTGACCGCGAGATCGGCTCGGCGCGGGCCGTGCACCCGGGCGCGGCGGTCCAGTTCGGCGAGGTACGCGGCGGCGGTGGCCGTCAGGATCCCCACCCCGATGCCGCAGACCACTCGCGCGGCGAGGAGGACCGGCAGCGACGAGCTGAGCAGGAACCCGACGGCGCTCAGCGCCTCGAGTCCGAGCGCGGGCACGATGGCCCGGCGCCGGCCGACTCGGTCGGACGCGTGTCCGAGCAGCAGCACCGACGCCATGACGCCGAGGGGATACACGGCGAAGATCACCGTGATCGTCGCGGTGCCGTAGCCCTCGTGGGACTCGTAGATGGGATACAGCGGCGTCGGGACCGTGGTGAACGCCATGCCCACCGTGAAGACGCCGGTCAGCGCCAGGAACGCGGGGCGCCATGCGGCGCCCCGGTCAGCTGTTGAAGTCGGCGGGCGGATCTCCGGCATGACCGACTATGGCCCACACGGCCACGGCGGGCTCATGGCCGATGGTCCAGAAGCGATGCGGCGTCGGGCAGTCGACGACGAGCGAATCGCCGGCCTCGAGCTCGAGGGTCTCGAAGCCGATCGTCGCCCCGAGGCGGCCGCTGATGACGATGCCGTATTCGCGGCCGCTGTGCCGGATCAAGCCGTCCGGCGGGCAGGAGGCTCCGCCGACGTCGTACGTCACCAGCAGGAAGTCCACGCTCGCATCCCTCATGGGGGTCAACCGCTCCCAGCGCACGCCGCTCGCCAGATCCACCGTGGGCCGGTCGGCATGCCGCTGGACGGTCTGGTCGGATCGCCGGGAATCGGCGGACGCGGCCGACCCGATCGTCTCACGTGTCTCGGAGAACAGCTCGTCGAGCGAGATCTCGAGCGCGGAGACGATCCCGTACAGGGTGCCGACGGACGGGTTCGCCCTGCCCTTCTCGATCTGCGAGATGAGGCTCGGCGATACGCCGACCGCTCGGGCCAGTGACCGCACGCTGACCCCGAGCCCCTCCCTCGCGGAGCGAAGCCGGGTGCCGTACGCCGACAGTTCGATCTGGCCGCCTGGGCTGTCCACGGCCGACATCAAGGAGTCTCACTGAACAAAGCACTTGACCGCACCTTGAAGCGTGCAGTACCGTTGAACGTAAGGGTTCTAGAGGAGGAGAGGTCTTGCTGGAGCTTGTGGAGTCCCCAGCCCTTACGACGCCCGCAGTGCGCAGCGAGTCGCCGCGGTGCATCCTCACCCGCAGCATCCAGCTCCTTGTTGTCGACGAGCAGCCGGTGGTGCAACAGGGGGTGCGCCTGTTCCTGCAGGGAGCGAAGGGCATCCGTGCCGTCGAGGCCGTCGGTTCCGGCCAGGAGGCCATCGACGCTGCGCGTGAGCGCCGGCACAACGTCGTTCTGCTGGATCCCTGGCTGCGCGACATGCTGCTCGAGTGCGTCGTCCGCCGTCTGGCCGCCGTGTCGCCCGGAACCCGCGTGCTGATCTTCGCCGCTCAGCTGTCGCCGTCGCTGCGCGAGGAGGCCGCCGAGCTCGGCGTGCACGGGGTCATCGGAAAGGACGCGACGCCCACCCGGCTTCTCGAGTCGATCGCGCTGGTCGCCGGCGGGCAGAGCATCGTCGATCCCGACAGCGACCAGATGCTTCAACACGCCGCGGCGAAGGTGAACGGCACGCCGCTCACGCCGCGTGAGCACGAGATCCTGCGCCGGGCGGCGCGTGGCGAGAGCAACGCCGAGATCGCCGGAGCCATCTTCCTCGCTCCGACGACGGTCAAGTCGTATCTGCAGAGCGCGCTGCGCAAGCTCGGTGCCCGCAACCGGGTGGAGGCGGTCTTCAAGCTCAGCGAACTGCGCATCCTCTAGTCCGGCGGTTCGGCGCCGCGGCTCCGCGCGCCGGGTTGGCTGAGCATCAGGACCTTCGGGCATGCGCTCCCCCGAGTCGACGCAAGGGACGGCGTCCAGCGGTTTGACGCGGCCGTCCGTCGGCTCGAATTCTTCTCCCGCGCCGAGGCCTGGAACAACCTCCGATCGGACGGTTTCCCGATGGGCCCGGCGCTCGTATCGTCGGGCCTCCGAAGGCAGCGAAGGAGACTCAGTTGAGGCGCGACGTGGAGTTCGACAGCGGCGGCGAAACGGTTCGCGGCTGGCTCTACGCCCCCGACGAGGGCGAAGGGCCGTTCCCGGTCATCGTCATGGCCGGCGGGTGGTGCTACGTCAAGGAGCTGGTCCAACCCCACTACGCCGAGATGTACGCCGAAGCCGGGTTCGCGGCGCTGCTCTTCGACTACCGCAACTTCGGGTCGAGCGGTGGGACGCGTCGTCAGCACATCGACCCCAACATGCAGCTCGAGGACTATCGCAACGCGATCTCCTACGCCGAGACGCTCAAGGAGGTCGACTCCGATCGGATCGGCGTCTGGGGGCTGTCCTACAGCGGCGGCCACGCGCTGATCCTGGGCGCGACCGATCCCCGCGTGAGGTGCGTCGCATCGCAGATCCCCGTGGTCGACGGCTACCGCAACATGCGCCGGGTCCACGGCACGGTCGGCTTCCGGCAGTTCGAGCGCCTGCTGCTCGACGACCGCCGCCGGCGCTTCGCCACCGGCGAGGACGGCTTCCTCCCGCACGCCGCCCCCGACCCGTCGACCGAGGTCTCGACATGGCCGTTCCCCGAGACGTACTCCACCTTCGTCGAGCTGAAGGCCTCCGAGGCGCCGGCCTACGAGAACCGCAGCACGATCGAGTCGGCCGAGCTGCTCATGTCCTACAGCGTTCATCCGTTCCTGCCGCGACTGCTCGACGTGCCGACGCTCGTCGTCGTGGCCGAGCGCGACGACCTGACGCTGTGGGACCTCGAGATCCAGGCCTACAACCTGATCCCGACCACCAAGAAGCGCCTCGTCGTGATCGGCAGCTCGACGCACATGACGCTCTACAGCGACCGGTCGCTGCTGACACAGGCGGCGCGGGCCGCCACCGAGTGGTTCACGGAGAATCTCGCGGCACCGAAGCTCGCTGGAGTGGCATGATCGACACGGCCGAGCCGGGACGCGTCCGGGCCGAAGAGGGAGGGAGCGCGTGAAGCCCGCACCATTCCAGTATCACCGCGCGATGAGCGAGGCCGAGGCCGTGGCCATCATGGAGCACCTCGGCGAGGAAGGCCGGATCCTGGCCGGTGGGCAGAGCCTGGTGCCGTTGATGAACTTCCGGCTCGCTCAGCCCGAGCATCTCGTCGACATCAACGCGATCGCAGCGCTGGACTACGTCCGGCGCGAGAACGGCGCGGTCGCGGTCGGTGCCACCGCTCGCCAGTCCGCGGTCGAGCATGCCGACGACATCCGCATGCACGTGCCGCTCGTCGCCGAGGCGCTCGAGTCCGTCGCCCATCCGCCGATCCGCCACCGCGGCACGGTGGTGGGCAGCATCGCTCATGCCGATCCCGCCGCCGAGCTGCCGAGCGTCGCCCTGGCGACCCGGGCGGACATCGTCCTGACGAGCGCCGCCGGCAAGCGCACCGTCGCCGCCGACGACTTCTTCCTGGGACCGTTCGAGACGGTTCTCGAGCCCGGGGAGCTCGTCACCGAGGTCCGCTTCCCCATCGCTGCACCCGGCTCGGGGCAGGCGTTCGCCGAGTTCGCGCGCCGTCACGGCGACTTCGCGATAGCCGGGGCGGCGGCGAGCGTGACCCTCGACGGCACGCGGGTGACCGACGCCTCGATCGCGCTGTGCGCCCTCGGTCCGCGGCCGATGCGGGCTGCCGACGCCGAGCAGTCGCTCATCGGCAACGAGCTGAGCGACGAGCTGATCGCGCAGGCGGCCGACCGCGCGGTCACCGGGCTGGAGCCGGGCGCCGACATCCACGGCGGCACCGAGTACCGGATCCGCGTGGCGCGGGCGCAGGTCAAGCGCGCGTTGTCCACGGCGGTCGAGCGAGCACGAGGAGGCGGCCAGGCATGACCGGCATCGTGGAGGAGAACCAGGTCGTCCCGATCACCCTGACGGTCAACGGCCGCCGGCACCGGCTCACCGTCGAGCCGCGCAAGCTGCTCGCCGACGTCCTGCGCCAGGACCTGAAGCTGACCGGACTGAACATCGGCTGCGCGCACGGCGTGTGCGGCAGCTGCACGATCCTGCTCAACGGGCAGAGCGCACGGTCGTGCGTGATGTTCGGCGTGCAGGCCGACGGCGCCGAGATCACGACCATCGAGGGAATCGCCCCGTCGCCCGTCGACCTGCATCCGGTGCAGGAGGCGTTCTGGGAGCAGCAGGGTCTGCAGTGCGGCTACTGCACGCCGGGCATGGTCCTGCGATCCATCGAGTTGCTGCGCGAGAACCCCAACCCGACGCGCGACGAGGTTCGGGAGGGGATCTCCAGCAACCTCTGCCGCTGCACGGGATACCAGTTCATCATCGACGCCGTGATGGACGCGGCCGAGCGGCTCCGCGCCGGCGAGACCTCCGACCCGCAGAGCGATGACGCCGCGCGTGCTCATGCGGAGAAGGCGTGGGAGGTCGAGCGTCTCGCCCCCGGGATGGGCGAAGGAGACGCCACGCCCATCCCGAGCTCACACCCCTGATCCCGACCAGGAGATCGCAGATGGCACAGACCGAGATCCCGAAGCCCGAGGCTCCGCGCGATCTGCAGTGGATCGGGAAGTCGATCAAGCGCGTCGAGGACCCGAAGTACCTCCGCGGCGTGGGCAAGTACGTCGACGATCTGGACTTCGACGGCATGCTGCACGCCGCGGTCCTGCGCAGCCCGTATCCGCACGCGCGCATCGTGAGCATCGACATGGACGCGGCTCGGGCGCTGCCGGGCGTCCATGCCGTCATCTCCGGCGCCGAGGCCGCCGAGATGGTCGACCCGATGCCGGACTCGGGGCCCAACCCGGACAAGCACGTGTTCCGCGTCCTGGCGGTCGACAAGGTCCGCTATGTCGGCGAGGGCGTCGCCATCGTCGTCGCCGACACGCGCTACATCGCCGAGGACGCGCGCGACCTGATCGACGTCGAGTACGAGCCGATGGAACCGATCGTCGACCCGATCGCCGCCGCCGAGGACACCACGAATCTGGTCCACGACGAGCTCGGCACCAACATCGCCTACGAACGGACGTTCACGTTCGGTGAGGTCGAGCAGGACTTCGCGGACGCCGACATCATCATCAAGGACCGTCTCCACTGGCGCCGCTGCGCCGCGCAACCGCTCGACTGCGCCGGAGCGATCGCCGACTACGACCCCGGCACGGGCGAGATGACGATCCACTCCAACAGCGTGAGCATGACGTGGTTCGCGTTCGGGCTGGCGGCGACGCTGCGCGTGCCGAGCAACAAGCTCAACGTGATCCCGATCCCGTCCGGGGGAAGCTTCGGCTCGCGGTTCGGCAACTGGCGTGCACACACCACCGCGGGGCTGTCGTCGAAGGTCACCGGCCGCCCGGTGAAGTTCGTCGAGGACCGGCTCGACCACATCACCAACGGCGACCACCACTCGTCGGATCGGTACTACGACGTCGAGCTGGCGCTCATGAAGGACGGCACCTTCCGAAGCCTGAAGACCGATGTGATCGACGACTACGGCGCCTACCTGTACCTCGGGGTCGGCACCCATGGCAACGCGATGGCGCAGGTCACCGGCCCGTACACGATCAGGAGCACCGAGTACCGGCTGCGGGCCGTCCTCACCAACAAGACCCAGCAGGGCGCCTACCGGGGCTTCGGGGCCGAGGTCGCCAACTGGGTCATCGAGCGGGCGGTCGACAAGGCCGCCGCCGAGCTGGGCATGGATCCCGCGGAGATCCGCCGCAGGAACTTCATCCAGCCCGACCAGTTCCCGTACTACATCCCCACGGGGAACATGTACGACTCCGGCAACTACGAGCGCGTGCTCGACCACGCCCTGGAGCTGTTCGACTACGACGCGTGGCGCGCCGAGCAGGAGAAGATGCGCGCCGATGGGCGCAAGGTCGGCATCGGCCTCGTCAGCTGCCAGGAGCGCAGCGTCTACAGCGCGACCGAGTTCTGGTTCTGGTTCGACGAGCCGGCGGCCGAGACGACCAGCACGCCCGAGGGGGTGACGATCACCGTCGATCCGCTCGGCAACCTCACGGTGACGCTCTACTCGGTGCCGTTCTGGGGCAACTCGTCCGACACGATGGCGTCGATGCTCGCCGGCGAGGAGTTCGGCGTCGACCCATCGACGATCAGCATCGAACACCACGGGACCAAGGGCGGCCTGCCCGCGGCGGGGCCCGGCGGCAGCCGGCTGACCGTCATGTACGCCGGCGCGATCAAGGGTGCCGCGGAGAAGATCAAGGACAAGGCGCGTCTCATCGCGGCGCAACAGCTCGAGGCCAGCCCCGAGGACCTCGAGTGGGTCGACAGCGGGTTCCAGGTCAAGGGATCTCCCGACGTGCGCAAGGGTCTGCCCGAGATCGCGATGGCCGCGTACCTGTTCGCCACCGAGCTGCCCGAGGGCCTGCAGAGCGGGCTCGAGGCGCGTCACGTGTACGACCACCCGTTCACGACCATGCCGTCGAAGGACCGCACCGACCTCGGTGTGTTCTATCCCTGCATGGGCCACGCCTGCCACATCGCCATGGTCGAGGTCGACGTCGAGACCGGCGGCGTCAAGATCCTGCGCTACGTGGCGGTCCATGACGCCGGCACGATGGTCAACCCGCGATCGCTCGAGGGCCAGATCATCGGCGGCACTGCGCAGGGCGTGGCCACCGCGCTGCTGGAGGAGGTCGTCTACGACGCCGAGGGTCAGCCCCTGAGCACGGCGTTCACCGACTTCCTCATGCCCTCGGCGATGGAGGCGCCCGAGGTCATCATCGGCCACGAGGAGACACCGTCGCCCCTGACCGAGTACGGCATCAAGGGCGGCGGCGAGGCGGGCCGCATGATGGCGCCCGGCGCGATGTCCGCCGCGATCGACGATGCGCTCACCGAGTTCGGCGTCCACGTCAGCGAGCTCCCCGCCACTCCGGAGCGGATCACCCGCTGGATCGGGGAGCCGGCGCCACGCTGAGCCCGGGGTCCGGATGACCGTCGAGCTGACCCGTGCGTCACCCCAGGCCGCGCAGTACGCCGCCTCCGGGGACTGGTCGGGCCGGCTGGTCGACGAGGCCCTCACCACTGGCGCCGAGCAGCACCCCGACCGGCCGGCGATCGTCGACCGCGATCGGCGCCGGTCATACGCGGAGCTCGGCCAGGCGGTGCAGCGAGCCGCCGCGGCGCTCGCCGGTCTCGGCGTGGGGCCGGGCGACGTCGTCTCGTTCCAGCTGCCCAACTGGCTGGAAGCGGCGATCGTCTACCACGCCACCGCGAGGCTCGGCGCGGTCAGCAATCCGATCATCCCCATCTATCGCGGGCGCGAGGTGGAGTTCATCCTGCGTCAGACGGGCTCTCGCGTGCTCGTCATCCCCGACCGGTTCCGGCGCTTCGACTACCGCGAGATGGTCGCCGAGCTGCGGCCGCGCACGCCTGATCTGGAGCACGTCCTCGTGGTGGGTGCGCCCGGCGCCGGCGCGACGGCGTTCGCCGCGGCGCTGCAGGACGCCGATCCGCGCGCGGCCGCGCCGGTGCGACGACGCGCGGCGAGCGACGCCGTGCTCGTCCTGTACACGTCGGGAACGGAGTCGAGCCCGAAGGGCGTGCTGCACTCGCACGAGACGCTGGTCTACGAGTGCCGGAGCATCATCGATCTGTACGAGCTCGACGACCGCGATCGGGTGTTCATGCCCTCGCCGGTCACGCACATCACCGGGCTGCTCTACGGGCTCATGCTGCCGTTCATGCTCGGGTCCACGGTGGTGCTGCAGGACGTGTGGGACGCCGGTGCGGCGCTCGACGTCATCGAGCGCGAACGCCTGAGTTTCTGCGTGGGCGCGACGCCGTTCCTCCACGGCCTCGTCCACGCCCCGGACCTCGCCGGCCGCGACGTCTCCTGCCTGCGGGTGTTCGGCTGCGGTGGCGCCGACGTCCCGCCCGCGCTCATCCGCGAAGCACACGCGCGGCTCGGGATGGTCGCCTCACGGCTCTACGGATCGACCGAGTGCCCGACCGTGACCGGGACTCCGCTGCGGGCGCCGGTCGACCGGCACGCCGAGACCGACGGCCGGGCGATCGGCGCGGCCGAGCTGCGCATCGTCGGTGAGGACGGCGTCCCCGTGCCGGCGGGAACGCGCGGCGACCTGCAGGTCCGTGGCCCCGACCTCTGCCTGGGGTATCTCGACGCGGCGCTCAACGACCGTGCGTTCACCCCCGACGGTTGGTTTCGCAGCGGTGATCTCGCGGTCGTCGACGCCGAGGGCAGCGTCCGCATCTCCGGTCGCGCGAAGGACATCATCCTGCGCGGCGGCGAGAACCTCAGCGCCAAGGAGATCGAGGATCTGCTGTTCGAGCACCCCGACGTCGAGGAGGCGGCGGTCGTCGGCTATCCGGACCGGGTGCTCGGCGAGCGGGCGTGCGCGTTCGTCGTCGCGCGCCGCCCGCTGACGCTCGACGAGCTGGTCGCGTTCCTGCGCGGGCGGCGGGTCGCCAACCAGAAGCTGCCCGAGCGCCTCGAGCTCGTGCCGACGCTCCCCAAGACCGCGAGCGGCAAGGTTCAGAAGTTCAGACTGCGCGACCAGCTGCACAGCGACGACGTGCCGGCGGCGCCGGTATGACGCCGACCCGTTCCCGCGTACCGGAGGCACCGACATGCAACTGACCGACGACTTCACCGTCCCCGTTTCCGTCGACCGTCTCTGGGAGCTGCTCAACGACGTGGAGAAGATCGCGCCGTGCGTTCCCGGCTTCACGCTCAGCGAGGCCAACCACCCGGATTACACGGGCCGCATGAAGGTCAAGGTCGGGGCCATCACGGTGACCTACGACGCGACGATCACGTTCGTCGAGCGCGACGAGGCCAACCGCCGCGTGGTCCTCGCCGTCAAGGGGAAGGAGCTGCGCGGCGGCGGCAGCGTGAACGCGACCATCACCTCGTCGCTGACCGACCGGGGCGCGGAGACCAGTGCCGAGATGGTCACGGACGTCCAGGTCACCGGACGGGTGGCGCAGTTCGGGCGCGGGATCATCGCCGACGTCAGCTCCCGCATGACGGAGCAGTTCGTCGATCGCCTGAACGCCCAGCTGCTCGCGCCGGCCGCAGAGACACCCGAAGCGAGCGAGACGACCTCGCCCCAGCCCCCGTCCACGCAGGCGCCGCGGGAAGAGGAACCGCTCGACCTCGGATCGGTCGCCGCCGTGCCGGTCCTCAAGCGGCTGGCCCCCGCGCTGGGCGCGCTCCTTCTCCTCGGGCTCGTCGTGCTCCTGCTCAAGCGCCGGTCGCGCTGACCGACCCGGCGGGCTCGTTCGCTACTTCGCCGTCACGCCTCCGTCCACGGGCAGGATGGTCCCCGTGACGAACGCCGCGTCGTCGGAGCCGAAGAACGCCACGGCGGCGGCGATGTCGTCGGGGACGCCGAGCGGGAGAGGATGCAGCTCCTGCACGCCCGCGAGCGCTTCGGGGTCATCCCAGAACACCCGGTTCATCGCGGTCGGGAAATAGCCCGGCGCGACCGCGTTGACGTTGATCTGGGCCGGCGCCAGCTCGATGGCCAGCGCCCGGGTGAGGTTGTGAACGGCGCCCTTGGAGGCCGAGTAGCCGCCGATGTCGGCCTGCCCGATCTCGCCGGCGATCGAGCCGATGTTGACGATCCTCCCACGCGATCGTCCCCGGACGTCCTGTTCGCGCATCCGCGCCGCCGCGGCGCGACAGCCGAGCCAGGTCCCCCGCAGGTTGATCTCGACGGTCCGGTCGAACTGCTCATCGCTCTCGTCGAGCACCGAGGCGAGCCCCATGAAGGTCCCGGCGTTGTTGACCCAGACGTCGAGGCGGCCGAACGACTCCAGCGCGCGATCGGCGGCGGACTCGAGGTCGGAGGCGGACGTGACGTCCGCGACGAGGAACTCGGCCCGGCCTCCGTGGCGGGCGATCACGTCGTCGGTGTCGACGTCGATGTCCTCCTCGAAGCCGCCGGGAAGCGGCGACTTGCGCAGGTCCGTGCAGACCACCGCGGCGCCTTCGCGCGCCAGTCGCAGCGCGATCGCGCGCCCGTGACCGGAGCTCGACCCGGTCACGACCGCCACCCGGCCGGTGAAGCGGGGGGTGCTGTCGGGCCAGGGAACGGTCGCGGGATCAGCGGTCTCGGTCATGCCAGCTCCTTGCGGTCGAGGTCGGACTGTCCGTACGCCCGCGTGCGTCGAGTGTTCCTCAGGCGGTGGCGGTCAGCCACCCTCCGATCGGAGGTAGCCGGGCCCCGCGGGTCGCGCTTAGGTTCGTTGACCATCTTTGGCCCGGGAGGAACGTGATGCCGACAGAAGTCGAGTTCCAGAGTGGCGGCGAGACCGTCCGCGCCCATCTGTACCTGCCCGAGGGCGACGGGCCCCATCCGGTGGTGGTCATGGCCGGCGGCTGGTGCTACGTCCGCGAGCTCGTCCAGCCCGTGTATGCCGAGGCGTTCGCCGCCAAGGGCGTCGCGGCGCTCGTCTTCGACTATCGGCGGCTCGGGGCGAGCGACGGTCAGCCCCGTCAGCACATCGACCCCAACGATCAGCTCGAGGACTACCGCAACGCGATCACGTGGGTGTCGGACCGCGACGACGTCGACGGCGACCAGGTGTCGGTGTGGGGGATCTCCTACAGCGGCGGTCACGCGCTGATCATCGGGGCGACCGACTGGCGGGTGAAGAACGTCATGTCCGTCGTCCCGGTCGTGGACGGCTACGTCAACATGCGTCGTGTCCACGGGACCGTCGGGTTCCGGGCGCTCGAGCAGGCGGTCCACGAGGACCGGGTCAACCGCTATCGCACCGGCGAGTACGGCTACATGGCGATGTCGACCACGAACGTGGGCGGGGAGCTGTGCACATGGCCGTTCCCCGAGACCTACGAGGCGTTCAACGAGCTCAAGCGCACGGTGGCTCCGGCGCACGAACACCGCAACACGATCGCCTCCACCGAGATGCTCATGAACTACAGCGTCTACCCCTACATCCCCCGGCTCCTGGACACGCCGGTGCTGATGGTGCTCGCCGAGGGTGATGACCTGACGCTGTGGGACAAGGAGATCGACGTCTTCGATCGCATCCCCACGCCGAAGAAGGAGCTCTACGTCGTGCGGGCCACCAAGCACATGGAGCTCTACAGCGAACGCTCGAACATCGAGATCGCCGCGGCGAGGTGCGGCAGCTGGCTCGCCGAGCAGCTGTCGGCGGAGGCGGTCCCCGCACCCGCCTAGTCCCGCCGGCCCCGGCCGCCTACGGGCCGGCGGGCACCCCCGGTCTCGCCGGTCACACCGCCATGTACCCGGCGTCGGCGCCCAACACGTGGCCCGTGATCGCGCTGGCGTCGTCGGAGAACAGGAACGCCACCACGCGCGCGATCTCGGATGGTTCGATGAAGCGCCGCATGGGGATCTGACCCAGCCAGTCCTCGACGATCGCCGGATCGTCGCGCCCGACCTCGTCGAGGATCTCCGTGCGCGTGTAGCCGGGCGCGACGGCGTTGACGCGGACGCCGAGCGACGCCCACTCCGCGGCGAGGGATCGCGTCAGCTGCGCCACCCCCGCCTTGGACGCGTCATAGGCGACGTGCAGCTCCGGCCGGACGGCCTTGAGCCCCGCGATCGAGGAGACGTTGACGATCGCGCCTCCGCCGCTGCCGGCGATCCGGCGGCCGAACTCGCGGGCGCACAGGAAGGTGCCGGTGAGGTTGACCGCGATCGTGCCCGACCACGTCTGCTCGTCGAGCTCGAAGGTCGGGGAGCTCTCGACGATGCCGGCGTTGTTCATGAGGAAGTCGATGCCACCATGGGCGGCTGCGGTCTCCTCGGCCACCGCCGTGACCTCCCCCTCGACGGTCACGTCCAGCGTCCGGAACTCGGCGCTTCCGGGCCCCGACGCGGTGATCCGCTCGGCCGTCTGCCGGCCGAGCTGCTCCCGGGTGTCTGCGATGACGACGGTCGCACCGCGCTGCGCCAGGATCTCTGCCGAGGCGGCGCCGATGCCCCTCGCGCCGCCGGTGACCACCGCCACCTTGCCGATCAGATCCGCCATGTGCCCTCCTTCGCTGCCCACGTCGACGACGAACGCCGGCCCGGCGCAGGACCGGGCGGCATCGGTCGAACCTACGCGCCCGTTGCGGGACGGTCACCCTCCGTTCGGACCTTCGTGGACGGTCGGACGACACCCTCCGTTCGGACGTGGTCGACACCGGGGCGGACCTGTTGGCTCGGTGCGAACGATTCGTCTTCTCAGAAGCGGAGGATCTGCATGCCTGACCTCGATGGTCGTGTGTGTGTCGTCACGGGGGCGGGTCGAGGCATCGGGCGCCGCATCGCCGAGCGCCTCGCCGAAGCTGGGTCGGCCGTGGCGATCGCCGACATCGACGGCGCCTCGGCCGAAGCGGTCGCTGCGGCGATCTCCGCCCCCGGGAAGCCGGCGCTGGGCGTCGGCTGCGACGTCAGCGACCGCGCGAGCGTGCGCGACGCGATCGCGCGTACGATCGACGCGTTCGGACGCCTGGACGTGATGTTCAACAACGCCGGCATCTCGCAGACCAAGGGCTTCCTCGACGTCACCGAGGACGAGTGGGAGCGGATCATGCGGGTCAACGGGCTCGGCGTCCTGCTCGGCATGCAGGAGGCCGCGCGGCAGATGATCAGCCAGGGTGACGGCGGGCGGATCATCAACACCGCGTCCATCGCCGGCAAGGAGGGATACCCGCTCTTCGCGGCCTACTGTGCGAGCAAGTTCGCGGTCGTGGCGCTCACCCAGGCGGGGGCGCGGTCGCTGGCCGGCAACCGGATCACGGTCAACGCGATGTGCCCGGGGGTGGTCACCACCGAGCTCTGGCAGCAGCTCGACGCGGAGTTCATGGAGCTCGGCGAGACCGAGCGCCCGGGGCAGGCGCTGGAGGAGTTCGGCGCAGGGATCCTCGCGGGACGGCTCTCCACGCCGGATGACGTCGCTGGGCTCGCCGTGTTCCTCGCATCCGACGCGGCGTCGTACATCACCGGGCAGGCGATCAACGTCGATGGCGGGATGGTCTTCCATTAGCCGGCATCCCCGACCGTGGGTGGCCGCGTACGACCGCCACGTGCCGGCGGAGATCGTGCCGTCCTACCGCAACGCGCTCGAGCTGTACGAGCGGTCGGGCGGCCGGGACGGCGCCGATGCCGCCCTGCACTACTTCGATGCCACGATCAGCGTGGCGGCGGCACGCGAATGTGCCGTGGCGCTGGCCGCGGCGCTGAGAGACGACTACGGGATCGCTGCCGGCGACCGGGTCGCGCTGATGATGCAGAACATCCCGCAGTTCGCGATGACGCTGCACGCGATCTGGCTGGCCGGCGCGGTGCCCGTCTGCATCAACGTCATGGCCAAGCGCGGGGAGCTGCTGCACTACTTCGGCGACTCGGAGGCACGCGCGGTCGTCTGCCTCGAGTCGTTGTACGCCGTCGTCGGGGACGTCGTCGGCGAGACGCCGATCGAGCAGGTCATCACGGTGTGCGAGCTCGACTTCCTGGAGAGCGTCCCGGCGATGCTGGCGACGCACCGGCGCCTGGAATGCCCCGGCGCGGTGACGTTCGCCTCGCTCGTCGAGCGCCATCGCGGTACGCGCTTGGAACCGGCGGATCCGGAGCCCGATGCTCTCGCCCTTCTCGCGTACACCTCGGGTACGACCGGGCCGCCGAAGGCGGCCGAGATCACGCACGCCGCGCTTGTCCAGACCGCGGAGACGTACCGTGTGTGGTGGCAGCTCGGACCGGGCGACGTGACCGTCGCGATGGCGCCCCTGTTTCACATCACCGGCATCGCGGGACACCTCTGCGCGTCACGGGCGGCGGGGATCCCCATGGTGCTCTTCTACCGGTTCGAGGCGGCCGAGATGCTGCGGCTGATCGAACGCTGGCGAGGCACCTGGATCATCGGGCCGACGACGGCGTTCCTGGCCATGATGAGCGAGGCCACCTTCGCCACGAGGGACATCTCGTCGCTGGTGAAGGTGGCCACCGGTGGAGCACCCGTCCATCCAGGGGTCGTCGAGCGCTACGAGAAGGCCACCGGCGTCTACATCCACAACACGTACGGGATGACGGAGAGCAGCGGTCCCACCCACATGACGCCCCTGGGACGGCGAGCGCCGGTCGACCCCGTGTCGGGTGCGCTGGCCGTCGGCGTCCCGGTCTGCGGGACCGACGCGAAGATCGCCGACCCCGAGGACGGCTCGGAGCTGCCGGCCGGCGAGGTCGGTGAGATCCTCATGCGCGGTTCCCAGGTCGTCCGCCGCTATTGGCGTGACGCCGCAGCCTCACGGCAGACGGTGCGCGACGGGTGGCTTCACTCCGGCGACCTCGGCAGACGCGACGACGATGGATGGTTCTTCGTCATCGATCGCCTGAAGGACATCATCAACGCATCCGGGTTCAAGGTCTGGCCCCGCGAGGTCGAGGACGTGCTCCATCGGCATCCGGGCGTTGCCGAGGCGTGCGTCGTCGGAGCCCCCGACGACTATCGCGGGGAGACGGTGCTCGCCTACGTCACGCTGCGCGAGCCGGGCGCGGCGACACCGGCGGAGCTCATCGCCTTCTCGCGCGAGCAGCTCGCCGTCTACAAGTGCCCGAGCGAGGTGCACGTCGTGAACGTCATCCCCAAGACGGCCAGCGGGAAGGTCCTGCGCCGCGAGCTGCGCGCCCGTGGGCGGGCGCCGCACGCAGATCCGTCCGATCGGAAGTAGTCGGACCATCGCTCCCTGTCTAGCGTCGCGCCGGACGGTGCCGCACGTTCTCGAAGAGGGGTGGCCATCCCGTGAAGTTCAACCTGTTCATGCTCCCGACGATTCCGGGGTCGCTGGCGGACCGTGAGCGGCTCCGTCCCATCGCGCGCAACAGCGACCGCTGGCAGATGATGCTCCACGAGGTGCGCGAGCTCGCGATCCTCGCGGACGAGCTGGGCTTCGATTCGGTGGGGACCACCGAGCACCATTTCCACTCGGAGGGGCTCGAGGTATCGGTGGCGCCGCTCCTGCTCTACGCCGACCTGGCGGTCCGCACCAAGCGCATCAAGTTCATGCCGAACTCCATCGTGCTTCCGGGCAACGACCCGATCCGCGTCGCCGAGCAGATGGCGTACCTGGACCACCTGACGAAGGGCAGGTTCCTCGCCAGCTTCGCCCGCGGCTACCAGTCGCGGTGGGTGAACATCCTCGGTCAGCAGATCGGCGTCGAGGCGGCCACCATGGACGGCAGCGACGTCGACAAGCACAATCGCGCGGTTCACGAGGAGTACCTCGACATCATCATCAAGGCGTGGACCGAGGATCTGCTGCGCTACAAGGGCCGGTTCTACGAGGTCCCGAGCCCGTACGAGAAGGGCATCTCCCCGAAGCAGTGGCCGGTGAGCGAGCTGACCGCGAAGTACGGGGCGCCGGGCGAGATCGGCGAGGACGGCTACCTGCGTGGCGTGTCGGTGTGCCCGGCGCCATATCAGCGGCCCCATCCCCCGCTGTTCCAGGCCTTCGGCATGAGCGGCTCGACGATGACCTACACGGCCGAGCGCGACATCATCCCGATGATCCTCACCTCGTATCCGGACAACTTCCGGGCCCTGTGCGAGACCTACCGCGACCACGCGGCCCTGCACGGGCGCGAGCTCCGGCTCGGGGAGAGCGTCGGGGCGATGCGTTCCATCACCATCCATCCCGATCGTCAGCGCGCGCTGCAACTCGTCGAGGACGGCGGCTACTTCGTCTTCGACCTCTATTTCGGCGGGTTCGGGTTCTGGGACGCCTTCCGGATGCCCGGCGACGAGGAGAGATGGCCGAAGGGCAAGTCGCTGATCCCGAAGTCCGAGTGGACCATGGATCGCTTCACCAGGTCGAAGTACGCCATCGCCGGTACGCCCGACGAGGTCAAGCGCGATGTCGAGGCGCTTCACCGTGTGCACGCCGACGGTCAGCTCGACTGGCTGACCCTGCTGTTCGACCAGGGCGTCATGTCCCTCGACGACGCCAAGCAACAGCTCGAGTGGTTCGCCGAGCACATCATCTCGGAGTTCGGGGAGACCGGTCCTGACGCCGACGAGCCGGCCGCCGCGGTCGCGGCCCGCTGACGACCGCGGGCCCGGTCATGAGCTTGCCCGTTGTCGACGCGCACCTGCATCTGTGGGACGTCGGGCGGACGCGCTATCCGTGGATGGAGGACCCGCACCTCGGCGAGACCCTGCGGCAGGACTACCTGGTGTCCGACTTTCGCCGCGACGCCGCCGATGTCGCCGTGCTCGCGACCGTGCATGTCCAGGCGGAGGTCGATCACGCGATAGACCCCGTCGAGGAGACCGCATGGCTCGCAGGTCTGGCGGCCGCGTCCCCCGAGGATCCGGTGCCGACGGTCTGCGTCGGGTATGCCGATCTGCGCGACCCCCGCCTCGACGAGGTGCTCGACCGCCATCAGGAGCACGAGTTCTTCCGCGGCGTCCGCCAGGAGGCGTGGTACGACCCCGACTCGACCCGGGCGGACATCCTGACGTTCAACCTGCTCGAGGACCCCGCCTGGGAGGCCGGCCTGCGGCGGCTGAGCGACCGGGGGCTGTCGTTCGACCTCCTCGTCTTCAGTCATCAGCTCGAGCTCGCAGCCGATGTGTTCTCGCGTCTTCCCGAGCTGACCGTGATCCTCGGGCACACCGGCGTGCCGACGCCGGAGATCGATGACGGACTGCGGGAGTGGCGCAGCGGTCTGCGCCGCTTCGCCGAGCGCGTCCCCAACGCGGTGATCAAGGTCTCCGGGATGTCGTTCATCTCGGGGGGCGGGCCGTGGGAGGTCGCGGCGATGCGGCCGATCGTCCGCGAGGCGATCGACATCTTCGGACCCGACCGATCGCTGTTCTCGAGCAACTGGCCGGTGGAGCGCATGGCCACGACCTATGCAACGTTGTGGAGGTCATACGACGAGATGACGGCGGATCTCAGTCCGTCGGAGCGCTCGGCGCTCTTCGTCGAGACCGCCGCCAGGGCCTACCGCGTGCCCCTGCCCGCGCCCGAGCACGCATAACCGCTGCGCTCGGCCCCGTCGCTGCCGCCACACGTCCCCGCGCACTACCTCCGTTCGGAGGTGGTCACCGCCATCGGCGCGGATCTACCGTCCCGGAAGGGATGAGGAGGAGACTGTGAGCGACGGGTCTGACGCGACGCCCAAGACCGCCAGCGAGCGCAGCGCCGGCCGCGCGCGGCTGCGGGTCACGCCACTCACCGTGATCACCGGCGCGGTCATCGTGCTGCTGGCGGTCTCCCAGTTCTTCGTCACGAGCAACTTCTTCAAGCTCGCGTCGCTGTCGACCCTGACCCCCCTGATCGGGATCATGATCATCGTCGCCACGGGTCAGGCGTTCGTGGTCAGCACCGGCGGCATCGACCTCAGCGTCCCCGCCGTGATGACCCTGATGGGCTCGATCGTCCTCAAGGAGTCCGCCCAGCAGAGCGACAACCTGCCGAAGGCGCTCCTCACCTGCGCCGTGGTGTGCGTGGTCATCGGACTGCTCAACGGTGTGCTGGTCGAGATCCTGCGCCTCAACGCCCTCGTCGTGACCCTCGCCGTGGGCCAGCTCGTGTTCGGGGCGATGCGCCTCTATCGCGGCGACGTCCTCACCTTCACGAACGTGCCGAGCAACCTCTCCGACGCGGCGGGCGCCGACCTGGGCGGCGTCAGCTACCTGTTCATCTTCGCGATCCTCTTCGCGCTCGCGTCCACCTTCTTCCTGCATCGCATCGTTCCCGGGCGCCGTCTCGTGGCGAGCAGCGCCGCGGCCCGCGCCGCGACGCTTGCCGGGGTACGGGCGCGCAGCTACCGGGTCTTCGCCTATGTGCTCGCCGCTCTCGCCTACGGCATCGGCGGCGTGCTGGCCGCGGGTCAGGTCGGCACTCCGGACCTGACACTCGGCGATCCCTATCTGCTCTCCAGCGTGGTCGCCGTGGTGCTCGGCGGCGCGGTGCTCACCGGTGGGCGGGTGAGCCCCGTGGCGACGCTCCTGGGCGCGGTCTTCATCACCGTGCTCGACTACGACCTGCGCGTCAAGGGCTACTCGGCCGGGGTCCGCCTGATCGTTCAGGGAGCCGTCCTCGCCCTCGGCCTCTCGCTGGTCTTCGTCATTCAGAACCTGCCACGGATCCGGCAGGGGTACCGCTCGCTCCGGCCCGGAAGTCCTGACGGCGCTCAGGCAACCACCACCTAACCGAAAGGCAGACCTTCGCATGCTTCGAGATCGGACCTCCAACGCGCGCCGGCCCCGCCGGCTGCTCGCGTTGACGGTTGCCTGTGCCGCGCTGTTGGCCCTGCTCGTCGTCGCCGGCTGCGGGTCGTCCAACGGCTCGAGCACCAGCACCGGCGCAAGCACGTCCTCCGGCGGCGGTGCCACGACGAGCGGCGGCTCGCAGACCACGGCCGCCGTGTCGGACGCGCAGGTGCAGAACACCGTCAACACCGCCATGAACACCGACACGGTCACGGCGAGCTCGCTGCCTCCGATGCTTCTGGACTACTTCAAGCGGGCGACTGCGGTGCCTGATGCGGCCACGCAGGCCAAGGCCTACGCCTGCTGGCAGGCGAACACCTGCACGGTCGGCAGCGGTGACATCACGCTGGGAATCGCTGACGGCTTCGGGGACAACACCTGGCGCAAGTTCTCGAAGATGAACGCGATCCTCGAGGCGCTGACGTATCCGGAGATCGGCAAGATCATCTCCACCAACGCGCACGGGGATCTGGCCAAGTTCCAGTCCGACCTGCGCAGCCTCACGGCTCAGGGCGCGAAGGCGATCGTCTCGTACAACGACTTCGGACCGGCGGCGTATTCCGCGTTCACCGCGGCGCAGCGGAGCGGAGCGGCGGTCTCGACCTACGTCGGGCCCGGTGACGGCGCGCCGACCTCGGCCATCACCACGCGTGTCCAGCCGGACATCTGCCAGGCGGGCAAGACGATGGCGCAGGCCACGAAGGACGCGGTCGGCAGCGCGCCGGTCGCATACTTCTCCGGGACCCCCGGCAACCCGCAGGACGCGGGCTGGCAGAAGTGCGCCACGGAGGCGGGCACGAACGCCATCTTCAAGGCGGACACGAGCTGGACGCCCGCGGGTGCCCAGAAGGCGACGTCCGCACTGATCGCCTCCGGCAAGCCGGCGAAGGCGATCCTCTACAGCTACTCCAACCCGGTTCCGGTCATGGTCAAGACGTACAACAAGGCCAACAAGCCGGTCCCGGCCATCATCACGTGGACCCAGGACAACGGCACGTCCTGCCTGTGGAAGAAGCAGCAGTTCAAGCTGTACCAGACGAACGCGCTCAACTGGGCGGCCGGCGCCGCGGTCGACGCGTCGATGGCGAAGGCGATGGGCAAGGATGCGCCGGCCGAGCTCATCTATCCGTTCCCGTTCACGCAGGCCAAGGCGTCCGACTGCGCGCCGGGCAAGCCCGCCGACTTTCCGGGGGCCTCGTCGCTGGTGCCGGATTCGCTGACGGCGAAGATCCTCGGGGGCTAGGCGCCTCTGAGCCGCAGGGGCTTGGTGGGGCGCCCGGCGCGCCTCACCAAGCAGCTCGTCAAGCCCAACGCCATACCGATGAAAGTGTCGCAAGAGAGCGAGAACCTGGTGAGCAAGACCGTCCCGACCGGCCGCCCGGATGCGGTTGCCTCTGGACCGTCCACCGACGCGCGGCTGCCGCTCGTGGCCAAGGGGATCTCCAAGAGCTACGGCGTGGTCAGGGCGCTGCAGCAGGGCGACTTCGAGCTGCGCCGCGGTGAGGTTCACGGGCTGGTGGGCGAGAACGGATCGGGCAAGTCGACCTTGGTCGGGATCGTCAGCGGCACCGTCAGACCCGACACGGGCACGGTCGAGATCGATGGTTCGTCCTGCACCAGGCACACGCCGTGGGAGTCGCAGCGCCACGGCGCGTTGACGGTCTTCCAGGACGGGTCGGTGCTCACCGACCTCACCGTGGCGCAGAACCTGTATCTGGGGACGCCCGTGAGCCAGCGTCCGGCCTATCGCAGGGTCGACCAGTGGGCGAGCGAACGGGTGCGTGACTTCGGCCTCGACCGGATCCCGGTGACCGCGTTGGCCGACACGCTGTCGCCGGGTGACCGCCAGTTGCTGGAGATCGCTCGGGCGCTGATGGCGAAACCCGCCGTGCTGCTGCTCGACGAGGCGACATCCGCGCTGGACGCCGCGGGGGTCGCCATCGCGCTCGATCTGATGAGCAGAGCGGCCGCGGACGGCTGTGGCGTCGTGTTCGTCACACATCGCCTCTCCGAGGTGTTCCGCGTCGCGGATCGCATCTCGGTCCTGCGCGACGGGATCTGGCAGGGAACGTATGGACGGGACGAGGTCGACACCAACCGGCTCGTCGAGCTCATGGCCGGCACGAGCGTGGACGTCGAGTTCCCCGACCGGGCCCGTCCCGACGAGATCGGCGAGCCGCTTCTCGCCGCCAGCGAGCTTCGGGGCATCGGATACGGCCCGGTCGATCTCGCCATCCGCGCCGGGGAGATCGTCGGCATCGCCGGCGCGGACGACAACGGCCAGCTCGAGCTGCTGCGCGGCCTGGCCGCGATCGACGTGCCCGACGGCAGGCTGGACGTCAAGGGATCGCCGGTCACGAGCTTCGGGCAGAGCGTCGGCGCCGGCGTGGCGCTGCTCTCCAGCGACCGTCGCCGGGAGTCGCTGTTCCAGTCGCTGGCCATCCGGGAGAACCTGGTGGTCGGCGTCCTGGGCAAGCTCTCCACCGCGGGGGTCCTCAGCTGGGCGAAGGAGAAGGGCCAGGTCCGCGAGAGCGTCGACACCTTCGGCATCCGCCTCGGCTCAGCCGAGGACCCGATCACGTCGCTGTCGGGCGGCAACCAGCAGAAGGTCGCGCTCGGACGCGTGCTGGCGACCGAGCCGGACGTCCTGCTCATCGACGAGCCGACCCAGGGCGTCGACGTCCGCTCGCGCATCGACATCTACCACATGCTGCGCGACAGCGCGAAGCGCGGGCTCGCGGTCGTCCTGGTGTCGTCCGACGCCTCCGAGCTGGCCGGGCTCTGCGATCGGATCCTCGTCGCATCGCGCGGCGTGATCGTCGCCGAGCTGCCTGGGGCCACGGCGACGGAGGAGCGCATCGTCGAGGCGTTCGCGGTCGAGTCCGATCGCAGCGGCGAGGACGCGGCGGCGGTCAGGACGGCGGCTGCGGAGACCGTCGTGCCCGAGGCGGCCAAGCCGCCCGGCGCGCTGCGTCAGCTCGTGCGCAACCACCCCGAGGCCATGCGGCTCGGTCTGCTCGTCCTGATGCTCGTCGCGCTCGGCGCGTACACGCAGAGCCGCAACGACACGTTCCTCACGTCGGCGAGCCTGTACAACGTCCTGCTGTTCGCCCTGCCTCTCGCGGCGGTCGCCGCCGCGGAGTTCGCGGTCATGTTCGTCGGTGGCATCGACGTGTCCGTCGGCGCGCTCATGGGCGTCACGGTCGCGCTGCTGTCGTTCATCGTCACCACCACCTCTCTGATCGGCGGCCTGGTGGTATCGATCCTCGTCGCGATCGGGGTCGGCATCGTCGTCGGCTCGGTCAACGCGACGCTCGTCGAACGCGTGAGGATCTCCCCCGTCATCGCCACGATCGCGACGTTGGGCATCCTGCAGGGCATCGGGTTGCTGCTGCGCCCGACGGCGGCCGGATCCATCAGCCTCGATCTGACCAACGGACTGACCAGCAAGATCAGCTTCATCCCGTGGCCCATGGTCGTCCTGGCGGTCCTGTTCCTCATCGCCGACCGGCTGCTGCGTTCCACGGGGCAGGGGCTGAGGCTCCGCGCGACGGGTCTGAACCCGCAGTTCGCCTACCGGCTCGGCGTCAACGCTCCCCGTCTGCGCTCGCTCTCCTACGTGGTCTGCAGCATCCTCGCGGCGTTTGCCGGCATCCTTCTCGCGGGCCAGGTGGGCGTCGGCGACTCGACCGTCGGCAATCAGTACACGCTGCTGGCCATCGCGGCGCCGATCCTCGGCGGCGCGAGCCTGCTGGGCGGCCGGGGCACGTTCATCGGCTGCATGCTCGGCGCGATCCTGCTCGCCATGGCTCAGACGATGCCGACGACCCTCGGTCTCGGCGACGGTGCGAGCTTCATCCTGACGGGTGCGCTGACGCTGATCGCCCTGCTCATCTACACGACGGGCGCCGCCAAGGCGGCCAGGACGTACGGCCGCACGATCGTGCGCAAGGTCATGCCGTCCCGCCGCTCCTCGCCCGCCGCTGGATGACCGATTCCGCGCCGTCCCCCAGTACGGTCGGAGGGCTGCTGATCCGCCGGCTGACCGGACTCGACGAGCAGGTCTGCCGGCTGCTGCGCGATCGCAACGTCTGCACCGTCTGCACCACGGCCCCCGACGGCAGCATCCACGCCCTCCCGGTATGGGTGGACACCGACGGCCGCGAGGTCGTGCTCAACTCGGTCCGTGGGCGGGCCTGGGTGCGCAACGCCGAGCGCACCGGGCGGATCACCTGCAACGTGGTCAACCTCGCGAACCCCTACGAGTTCGTGGAGATCCGGGGCCGCGTCTCCGCGCCCACGCGCGACGGCGCCGACGAGCACATCAACGAGATGGCCCGGAAGTACATCGGCGCCGACGAGTACCCCTGGATGGATCCACAACAGCCTCGCGTGGTCCTGCGCGTGACGCCGGAGAAGGTGGTGCACATGTACCCGGGCGACCCTGAGCTCGAGGGCTCGTAGGATCCACCGCCAGTACCTCCGATCGGACGTGTTGCACCCCTCGAGCCGTCCGTACGCTTGAGCATCACCTGTCTCGTCGGCCATGCGCCTCCGGCCGACGCAAACCCGATTGGAGGGACAGAGTTGTCGGAGAACGGGCACTCTCAGCCGTTTCGGATCCGGGCGGCGAAGCACGAACCGGTCGCGCCGCGTGATTCGGCGCTACCCAGTCGCGACCTGCAGTTCGATGTCGAGACGGACGTCGTCGTCGTCGGCGGCGGGTGCGCCGGCCTGGCGTCCGCCCTGTTCACGAGCTGGCTCGGCAACGACGTCATCCTGCTCGAGAAGGCTCCCGAGGTCGGGGGCACCACCATCAAGTCCGCCTTCATCTACTGGGTGCCCAACAACGGCTTTCTCCAGGAGCAGGGTCTGGAGGACCGCGAGGAGGACTTCCTGCGCTACGTCGCGCGCATCTCGCGGCCGGAGAAGTATGACCCCGACCATCCGACCCTCGGCCAGAGCGAGCTCGAGTACTCGCTCTACAAGGGGATCTACGAGAGCGCGTGGCCGGCAGCCAAGCTCCTGTCCGACCGCGGCGCGCTGCCGGCGCGCCACGCCCCGCACTGGACGGACTACTGGGCGAACCTCGAGGAGGACAAGGTCGCGAACGCTCGCCACCTCACGCCCGACGGTGTCAACGAGGACGAGACGGACGGCGGCCAGATCGCGATCCGGGGCATGACCAAGGCGGCGAACGAAGCGGGCGTCGACATCCGGACCGGCCATCGCGTCCAGCGGCTCATCGCCACCGACGACAACGAGGTCGTCGGCGTGGTGGCGACCACGGTCGACGGTGAGACGCTCCGCGTCGGCGCGCGCAAGGCGGTCCTGTTCGGCACCGGCGGATTCACGCACGACAAGGAGCTCCGCGACAACTTCCTCGCGGTGCCGGCGATCGGCGGCTGTGCGGCGCGCAGCAACGAGGGCGACTTCGTGCGCATCGGCTCGGCGATCGGCGCCGAGCTCGGCAACATGCAGTACGCGTGGCGCTGCGCCGTCAACGTGCAGTGGGTCGCGGAGAAGGATCCGCACATGTCCGGAACGTTCGCCGTGGCCGGCGACTCGATGATCCTCGTCAACTACAAGGGCGAGCGCGGCTTCAACGAGAAGCTGCCCTACAACGAGCTGATCCAGCGCATGTACGACTGGGATCCGCTCAACTGCGAGTTCCCCAACCGCGTCATGGTGCAGATCTGGGATCAGTACTCGCAGGACAACTCGGCCAAGGAGTTCTACGGCAACAGCATCGTGCCCGACGACTCCGATCAGTCGCACATCATCCGGGGCGAGACGCTGGAGGAGCTCGTCACCAACGTCCGTGAGCGCCTGGCGCGTTTCCGGGAGACCACCGGTCCGGTCGAGCTCGTCGACGACTTCCTGCCGCGCCTCGAGCAGACGATCAGCCGCTGGAACGAGATGGCGGACAACGGCGTCGACGAGGACTTCCATCGCGGTGAGCGGGAGGTCGAGCTGACGGTGTTCGGCGGGCCGCTGTCGGAGGAGGCGCAGGCGCGCAAGAACCCGGTCATGCGCCCGTTCGACGCGCAGGGCCCGTACTACGCCTCGCTGCTCTCGGGCGGCACGCTCGACACCAAGGGCGGACCGCGCATCAACGCCTCGGCGCAGGTGGTCGACCATGCCGGCCAGCCGATCCGAGGTCTGTACGGAGTCGGCAACTGCGTCGCGTCGGCGGCGGCGCGCGCGTACTGGGCCGGTGGCGGGACGCTCGGGCCGATGATCGCGATCGCCTACCGGGCGGCGCAGGCCATCAGCGAGGAGCCGTCGCGCAGCATCGCGCCGGCCAAGCCCGCCGTGGCCTGAAGCCGGAGGCGAGCATGCGGCAGCGGCCGCTCGGTCTCGGGACCGGGCGGCCGCGCGCCGCCCGCTCGCTTCATGGTCAGGCGGCGTCGGTGCGGATGATGGTCCAGATCACGATGGCCGGCTCGTCGCCGATGGTCCAGAAGCGATGCGGGATCGTGCAGTCGGTCACGATCGAGTCACCGGGGTCGAGCACGTACGTCTGCTCTCCCACCTGGGCGCCGAGGCTGCCGCTCAGCACGAGGCCGTACTCGCGGCCGTTGTGCTGCATCAGCGCCCCCGGGGGCGAGGACGATCCGCCGACGTCGTACCGCACGTAGAGGAACGTCACGTCCGGGTCCACGTCCGGGGTCAGGCGTTCCCAGCGCACGCCGCCGGCGAGGTCCACGATCGGGCGGTCGGTTGCTCGCAGCACCCATCCGCCGTGCCATGCGCGGGACGCCGGCGGCTGCGGCGGGGCGGCGGACCCGAGCTCGCCGACGTCGCTCGCAGGGACCGGCTCTGCGTCCTCGGTCTCCGCGAACAGGTCGTCGAGCGAGAGCCCGAGGGCGGAGACGATCGCCAGCAGCGTCCCGACGGACGGGTTGGCCTTGCCGTTCTCGATCTGCGAGATGAAGCTCGGTGAGACGTCGACGAGCCGTGCGAGCGCGCGTACGCTGAGCCCGGTCTGCTGGCGCTTGGCTCGCAGTCGGCTCGTGACGAAGTGGGGAACCTCTGCCAGTCCCTCGGAGTCGTTCGGTCTGTGCGATGACACGGGCGCTCAGCAAAGGTATTGCGGCCGTCCGTGCGGCGCGTACCTCCGAATGGACCGTTCGTCTACGGCCCGCTCGGCCGTGTGCTCGTCCCCCGCGCCACGGTGAGCGCGTCGACGGCGGCGGTCATCATCGACTGCAGATCCCGGTGAGCGGCGACGAACCGGCATCCCGCGCGGACGTACTCGTCGACACGCTGGGGACTTGGCGCCAGGGAGCCCATGGCGACCCCCGCGTCACGGCACGCCCGGGCGATCTCCCGCACCGATGCGTCGTTGACCTCGCTCGTGAGGGTCTCACCGGGCGACCCGCCGAGCGAGATGCCGAGATCCGCCGGTCCAACGAGGATCCCGTCCACACCGGGGACCCGCGCGATCTCCTCGACGTGCTCGACACCGGCGCGGGTCTCGACCATCACGATGCAGGCGGCGCGCATGTCGCCGTCGCGGACTCCGACGCCGGGATCAGCCAGCGACGGGCGGATGGGTCCCCAACTGCGGACCCCGTCGGGCGGATACCGGCAGGCGGCGACCGCTCGCGCCGCAGCGTCGGCGCTCTCGATCAGGGGCACGATGACGCCGTGCGCGCCGGAGTCGAGCGCCCGGCCGATCGCTCCCTGGTCGTTCGTGGAGACGCGCACGATCGACGGCGTGCCGGAGATGGCCAGCGCCTGCAGCATCGACAGCATCCCCGTGTAGCCGATCATGCCGTGCTGGGTGTCGATGCCGACCCAGTCGAATCCCACGTGACCGATCGCCTCGGCGACCAGCGGGCTCTCGAGCTGCAGCCAGGCTCCGAACAGCGGCTGATCGGATGCCAGCGCAGCTCTGAACTGCGGCGGCGCCGTCCCGGTGCGCGCGATCGCCATGGGGGTCAGAGGAGCCGCGCCGTCGGGCTCAGGTCGAGCCCCAGGCGATCCCGGCCGTAGTGGACTCCGTACACGTCCCAGGAATGGCCGGGGTGATGCGACCCCGCGTGGACGTCACGGTGGAAGCGCTGGATCGGCGCCTCGGCGTACAGCCCGGACGCCCCGCTCGCGTCGAAGAGCCGATTGATCGCGCGCACCGTGAGCGTCGACGCGTATGCGCGGTCGCGGGCGTACACCAGGCGGTCCGACAGCACGGGCAGGTTGCCCGACCGCGCTCGCTCAAGCATGTCCTGGACGGAGCGCTCCGACAACAGGAGCGCCGCGTCCAGCTCGGCGGCCGACTCGCTCAGCCGCAGTTGGACGGCGGGCTCGTCGGCCGGCCGGTTGCCCGCGATGCTCGTGGCCCCGGATCGGAGCTTGCCCTCGAACGCCTCCAGGGCGCCGGCGACCATGCCCATCGTGGCGTACGTGAGGCTGAGCGTCACGAGAGGCCAGATCGGCAGCGCCGACGAGGGTCGATCGGATCCGGCGTCGCGGACCTCGGTCAGGTACTCCGCCGTGACCACACGATGGTCGGGCACGAACGCCTCCGCGATCGCGATGTCCTTGCTCCCCGTCCCCTGCAGGCCGGAGACGAACCATGTGTCGACGATCTCCAGGTCGTCGCGTGGCACCATCAGGAACCCGAGCTTGCGCTCCGGCAGCACGGCGCCGAGCATCAGCCAACGCGCGTTGTCGCAGCCGCTGGCGGCATTCCATCGCCCGCGGACCCGATAGCCGCCGTCTGCCGGCTCGACCTTCGCCCCGGCCGGGTTGAACGCCGACGAGCACAGCACGCGGCCGGTGGCGTCGAAGTACTCGCTCTGGAACTCCTCGGGCCACAGCCCGGCCATCCAGTTGTGCTGCGTCCAGACCGCGTGACACCACGCCACGGATCCCGAGGCGCGTCCCAGCTCGTACGTCGCCGCGAGAAGGGCGTCGTATTCGCCCTCGCCGCCGAACCGCCAGGGGTTCGCCGCGCTGAGCAGCCCGGCGGCATGGAGGCGATCGACGATATGAGGGTCAAGCCGGCGCGCGTCGTCGATCTCCCTCGCACGCTCCGACAGGTCCGGCACCAGGTCCGCGGCTCGTTGCCGGAGGGCCTCCTTGACCGCAGCGCCGTCCGTCGCGGTCGCTCCTCTCGTGGTCGTCACGCTCGCGTCCTCATCTTCCGTTTCGTGTCGATGACATTCCAGCTGCGGCCACCGTCGCCGTAGCCCTCGCATCCGTCGGTGGTGACCGCCACCGTGTCCTCGAGCTTCACGTAGCCGAGGCGTGGGTGGGCCAGCGTGGTCTCGATCGAGACGGCCATGCCCGCCTCGAGCGGGAGGTCACGGTGGGCGGCCGGATAGCGATGCGGGTTGGCGGTGCCCTGCGCCAGGCGCGGCGCCTCGTGCGAGACGAGCCCGATCCCGTGGGCCACGAAGGCGATGTCGGCGCCGAACGGGCTGTCGGAGACGGCCTGGTCGGCGGCGTCGTAGATCGCCGACCCGATCGCGCCGGCCCGGATCGGCTCGCGCGCCGCCATCTGGACGAGATCGACCGCCTCGAGCGCATGGACATGATCCTCATCGGGCTCGCCGACGATGGCCATGCGAGCCAGGTCGCCGATGTAGTCCTCGAGCTTGCCCGCAGAGTCGAGACTGATCGTCAGCCCGCGTTCCAACGGGCGATGCGACGGCGTGCGGTTGCCGTCGGTGCCCAGGGCGATGAACGTGAACAGGAACTCGACGTGGCGTCGCAGCTGCTCCTCGTTCATCCACCCCTCCAGGTCGACCGCCGTATCGCCGGCTCCGGCGCGCGCGAACACCGCGAGCATGGAGTCGACGGTGCGCTCCGACGCCTCGCGCAGGAGCCGCAGCTCGTGCGGCCGCTTGACCGCCCGCAGGTGCTCGAGCACCGGCACGGCATCGACGAACCGCGCGGCGGTCAGCGAGTCCGCGATCGGGCGGTAGGCCTCGACCGACAGGAAGGGTGCCTCGATGCCGATCGTGCCGCGCGTGAGGCCCCGCGAGCGCAGCGCGTCCACCACCAGCGCCCCCGTCTGCGTGCCATCGGTGGTGACCGCGCGAACGTCGGCGACCCAGATCGGATGTAGCGCCAACGGGTCGCGGTCCATCCAGCTGCCGACGAAGAACGCCTGCTGCGGAGCGCCCGCGACGTACCCGACCACCGGCTGGTAGCGGCTCAGGCCCAGGGACTCCTCGTTCGCGTAGTAGTGATGGCGGTAGCCGCCGAGCATGTACCGGACGTTGTGGCGGGCGCTGATCAGGAGGACGTCGATGCCGGCATCGCGCATCGCCCGGTCCAGCCGCTCGGCATCGAACGGCAGGGCGCCCGCGCCGCGGTCGTCGCCGGCGGGTGCGGGTCCGGGAGCTCCCGGTGGCTGGACATCGATGCTCATGGCGGGAGGCGCTATGGGCGCGACCAACGGTGCTCGATCGGCTCCCACACCGTCCGCACCCGCGTGAGCTCGAGCTGCTCGATCAGCCAGCGCCCGTCGACGCGGCGGTAGCGCTCGCGGTAGTGCCCGTAACCCTGGAACAGCTCGTGGCCGTAGTCCAGGCAGTCCCACATCGCCCACAGCCCGGTCGCCGTGTCGGCACCGGTCAGCTTCACCTGCGGGTCGTGGCCGTGGTGCACCGTCACGCAGTTCGCGAGATGGCTCTCGAACGCTTCGGCGGCGGCCGGGCCTCCGTTGAACAGGAACGCGTCGTCGCCGAGCCCGGCACGTTGCTCCGGGTCGCGCACCTGGTGCTGGATCTCCCCGCGGAAGTCGAGGACCGCGCGGTCGGTGAAGAGCGCGGCCCATGCGGGCCAGTCCTTCTCGTCGAGCGTCTGGAAGTAGCGAGCCCGGACCTGCTTGATCTGCTCGATCGCAAGCAGGGCCTCGGCCGGGTCGAGGCCGCCGTCGATGGCCGCTGTCGCGTCGTCGCTCACGTCGTCCTCTCAGTCGATCAGGGTGATCCCGTCGGTCACCTGCGTGCGAAACTAACGGGGGCGCCGTTGTGCCGAAACCTCCGACCGGAGGTACCACGTCCTGGGCTTCGACCCACCCGGGCCGGCTCGACCGGCCGCTTGACAAGCGCGGCGCTCGGGCGGGACCCTGCGACCAGCCGTGGACCGCATCCTCACGACCCACGCGGGGAGCCTGCCGAGGCCCGACGACCTCGTCGAGCTGGTCTGGGCGCGCATGGACGGCCAGGACGTCGACGAGGACGCTCTCGAGGCCCGGATCGCGGCCGCCGTCGACGAGGTCGTCCGCAAGCAGCGCGAGGCCGGCATCGACGTCGTCAGCGACGGCGAGATGAGCAAGCCCGGCTTCAGCACCTACGTCGAGGAGCGCTTCACCGGGTTCGCCGGCCGGTCCGAGTTCCAGGCCGACGACGTGGCGCCGTTCCCGAACCTCGCCATGCGGCTGTTCGCGACGGACTCCATGGCGCACGTCGTCTTCTCCAACTGCGTCGGGCCGGTGGAGGTCAAGGACCCGGACGCGGTGACGCGCGACATCGAGCACTTCCGCCGCGCGCTGGGCGACGCTCCGCCGGCGACCGCGTTCATGGGCGCGATCAGCCCCGGTCAGATCGCGTTCAACTACCCCAACCAGCACTATCCGTCGCACGAGGCGTACCTCGAGGCGCTCGCCGGCGCACTGCGCCACGAGTACCGCGCGATCACGGACGCGGGCTTCAACCTGCAGATCGACTCGCCGGACCTGGCGATGGCGGCGCACTGCCGCTCGGTCGGCAGCTCGATCGAGAGCTGGGACACGCACCTCCCGCTGGCGATCGACGCGCTCAACCGCGCGCTGGAGGGCATCCCGCCCGAGCAGGTGCGCCTGCACGTCTGCTGGGGCAACTACGCCGGCCCGCACCACTGCGACATCGGCCTGGACCGGATCCTCCCCGACGTCCTGAAGGCGAACGTCGGCACGATCTACCCCGAGGGCGCCAACCCCCGCCACGAGCACGAGTGGGCGGTCTTCAAGGACGTCGCGCTGCCGGACGGCATGCGGGTCATCCTCGGGACGATCGACACGAAGTCCAACTACGTGGAGCACCCGCGGGTCGTCGCGGGGCGGCTCACGCGGCTGGCGAACGTCATCGGCGCGGAGCGCGTCGTCGCGGGCACCGACTGCGGGTTCGACACGTTCATCCGCTTCTCCCAGGTCGATCCCGGGGTTGCGTGGCTCAAGCTGCGCGCGATGAGCGACGGCGCCGAGCTGGCCTCGCAGCAGCTGTTCTGACCGCGGCCGCCGGGCTCAGCCGCCGCCGGCGCCGCGCAGCAGGCCCTCGAGGGACATGATGCGGCGCAGGATCGCCAGCGACGCGGCGTAGGTCGAGTCCATGCCGTAGTAGGACAGGCCGCGGGCGCCGAGGGTGCGGGCCTGCGTGTACGGCGTGTCCGAGGCGTAGTGGATCACGCCGAAGTCGATCGGCAGCTTGGCGAAGTTCACCGCCTCGCCGACCGGATAGCGGTCGAGGTCGGCGATCTCGTAGACGGCGTTGCAGAACGGGCCAGCCTCCATCTCGACCACCGTGAACGCCTCCCGGTAGTAGAAGTCGAGGTACTCGCGGTTCTGCAGGAACGTCGACTTCACCGTGACGGCCCGCTGGTTGTCCAGGCCGGAGCCGAACAGCAGGAACGGCGCGATGTCGTCGAACGAGAACGCGTTGTCGAGCCAGTACGTCGAGCGGGAGTGCTCGTCGTGGACGACGTCGGAGATGAGGACGTCGCCGACGTCGGCGTTCAGCGTCGCCGCCTTGCCGAGGACGTACACGCCGGCGAGCGTGTCGGTCGACTCGCCGATCTCGCGCAGGATGTTGTAGGCCCCGACGCCGAGCGGATAGTCGATGTTCACGATCACCGCGTCGGCGGTGGCGAGGCGGCCCGCGTCGACGTCGGCCAGGCGCGGGTCGAGCGCCTCGGGGTCCAGGAGGCGCGGATCGAAGACCTGCGCGGAGACCCGGACGGCGGTGCTGCTCGGGATGTGGGCGACGCCGAGGCGCCGCTCGCGTGTGCGGCGCTCGTCCCACGTCGGAGCGCTCTCGGGGTATGCGCCGAAGAACTCGCGCGCCGTGAAGTACAGGAGGTTGTCCCACGAGCCGCGCGTGCGCCCCGAGCGCAGCTTGCCGAGCTCGGCGCGGAGGTCGGCGGGGCCGTCGTGCTCGAGCCAGTCGACGATCTCGTCCTCGTGCGCGCGCGCCGCGCCGGTCAGCAGGTTGACGAGCGAGTGCGTGTTCGAGGAGACGAGGTACAGGCGGCGCTCGAGCAGGCCCCGCTCGTGCAGGCAGGCGAGGATCGGCGACCACCAGCGCCGCGTGACGCGCCCGTAGCCCACCTCGCTGCCGCTGAGCATGCGGATGCGCAGGTCGAGCTCGCGGGTGCCGACCTCGCCGAGGAACGTCCGCAGGTCGCCGTCCCACGCCTCCGCGATGCGCGCCCAGTCGTCCGCGCCGCCGCCGAGGAGCTCCGCACACCACGCGGCGTCGACCGCCTCGGGGAGCTCGAGGCCCGCGACGCGGTCGTGCAGCTTGTTCCACTCGATCTGGTAGGCGACGAGGGTCGGGATGAGGTCGTCGAGATCGGAGCCCGAGGCGATGAGAACGCCCAGCAGGCCGCTGCCGTCGCGGTGCCAGCGCCGCCGCCGCGCGGGCGCCTCGACCGCCTCCATGGCGTCGAGGTCGCCGAGCCCGGCGCGCTGGAACGCGATCGCGTCCTGGCCCATCGCGACGAGGCGGGCGCGCCACACGTCGCTCGGCAGGCGGTGGGTCGCGTAGAGGAACGCGCCGAGGTCCGGATCGTCGGACGCGGCGCCGGCGTGCAGGCTCGACTCCATCGCCCGGTGCGATGGCTCGAGGACGCGCAGCAGCGTCTCGCCGGAGGAGCGCAGCAGGGTCGAGTAGGTGCGGTGGTAGAGCTCGACCTCGTCGGAGACGCGCTCGGCGAGCTCGCGGAGCGACCGGCGCTGGCGCGGGGCGGGCATGACAGGCCACAGGTTGGCAGGCCGGCGCGCCGCAGGTAAGGGGGGCGGCCCCGGTCGCACTAACCCCGGCATGCACCACAGCGAGACCCAGCGCCGTCTCGCCGTCGCGGTCGCCATCGTGACGTGCGCCTCCAGCGCCGGCGCCCACGCCGGGCTCTTCCCCGCGCACCTTCGCGAGGCGCCGGCCCTCGGCTGGTCGTTCGCCGTGTCGGTCGTCGCGCTCGTGGCGGTGGCCGGCATCCTGACCGCCCGGCCGGACCTCCGGCCGGGGGCGCTGCTCGCGGCGCTGCTGCTCGGCGCCCTGATCGCCGCGTGGGTTGCCGCCACGACGACCGGCCTGCCGGGCCTCCAGCCCGATCCGGAGCCGGTCGACGCCGTGGCGGTGGCGACGAAGTGCGTGGAGGCGGTCGGCCTCGCGTTCGCCCTGGTGCTGGTCAAGCCGGACGGCGGCCGCCGGTCGCCGACGATCGAGGAGGAACCACGATGAACCACCCTGCCGTTGGACCGAGCCGCCGCGTCACCGTGGCGCTCGCCGCCGCCGTCGCCCTGCTGAGCATGATCGTCGTGCTGGCGTCGTCCGGGGCGGGCGAGGGGCACGCGGCGGACGGACACGGGCACGCGACGGCCCCACGGGGGATGTCGACCGCCAAGCAGGCGGCGTTCCAGGACGCCATGCGCAAGCTCTGGGAGCAGCACGTCACCTGGACCCGGCTGGCGATCGTCAGCTTCGCCGCCGGCAACCCCGACCTGCCGATGACGGAGGAGCGGCTGCTGCGCAACCAGACGGACATCGGCAACGCCGTCAAGCCCTACTACGGCCGCGCCGCCGGTGAGCGGCTGACCGTCCTGCTCAAGGAGCACATCACCGGAGCGGTCGCGCTCCTGCAGGCGGCCAAGGGCGGCGACGACGCCCAGATCGCGAGCGCCAAGGCGGCCTGGTATGCCAACGGGCAGGAGGTCGCCGACTTCCTGAGCGCCGCCAACCCGCACAACTGGCCCCGTCAGGCGGTGCGGTCGATGATGAGGACGCACCTCGACCAGACGCTCGACGAGGCGGTCGCGCAGCTCACCGGCGACTACGCCGCCTCGATCCGGGAGTACGACGCGATCGAGGACCACATCCTCGAGATGGCCGACACGCTGTCGGGCGGGATCGTCGCGCAGTTCCCGCGCCGGTTCCGCTGAGGACGACGCGGGGCGGCGGGCCACGTGGGCCCGCCGCCCGGCAGGTCGGCCGCTCAGGCGCGGGCGGGCAGTCGCCGCGGCGCCGGGCGGGGCAGCATCCGGTACGTGAACGCGAACACGATCGGGGCGGTGAGCGCGCCGAGCAGCGCGAGCATCCAGCCCGATCGCCCGTCGGTCCCGGCGCCCACGACGTGGACGAGAGCCAGCACGTAGACGGCGAGCGTCCACCGGTGCAGCCAGCGCCAGGTCTTCGTGCCGATCCAGCGCCGCACGTAGAAGCTCAGGCCGAGGATCGTCGCCAGCCAGCCGCCGACGATGCCCAGCCCGGTCCACATCGGGCGGTAGCCCATCTGGAACGGCAGCAGCACGCCCTCGAGGCCGGGCCGCAGGAAGCCGTCGCCGAGCAGCAGGCCGCCGTGGGCGGCGATGAGGGCGAGCGTGACGAGCGTCGAGGCCTCGTGGAAGCGCTTGAGCTTCGCGGGCAGGCCGGGTCGCCGCCCGAGCCGACCGGACATCGCGAGGCCGAGGGCGACGGAGACGCCGAGCAGGACGATCGCGACGATGCCGGTCGAGCGGCTGGCCAGCCAGAAGACCTGCTGGAGGGGGTCGCCGGTCATGCCGCCCGCTCCTCGGCGCGCGGGGCCGGCTCGCCGAGCGGGCCGGCGAGCAGCACGCTGCCGTCGTCGAGCACGAGCGCGCCGCCCCGGGCGGCCAGCAGCGACCGGCCGGCGGCCGGCCCGCGCAGCAGCGCCGTCTTGGCGAGCGTCTCGGCCTCGAGCGCGGTCGGCGCCAGCGCCGTCGCCTGGATGACGCCCGTCCAGGCCGGGCGGCCGCGGCCGGGGTCGATGAGGTGGTGGGCGAAGCCGCCGGGCGTGCGCCAGATCCGCGTGCGCAGGCCGCTCGTCGCGACAGCGCCGGCGGCCAGCTCGAAGCGGTGGGCGACGCCGTCGTGCAGCGGGTGGGCGATCTCGACGGTGCGCGCCTGCGCATCGCGGCCGCCGAGACGCAGGTCGCCCCCGGCGTCGACGGCGAAGCTCGGCTGCGTTGCCAGCATCGCCGCCGCGACGTCGACCGCACGGCCCTTCGCCGTCCCGCCCAGGTCGAGCCGCACGCCCGCGGGCAGGCGCACGCGGCGCGCGGCCGGATCGACGGCGATGCGCCGCCATGCGGCGCCGGGCCGCGCCAGGGCGGTGCGCCGCGCCGGCGCGGCGGCGAGCGCCTCCGCCAGCGGGGCGGGGGCGACGCCGGCGCGCGATGCGCCATAGCCGGCGCGCTCGAGGAGATCGACGACCGTCGGGTCGACGAGCCCGCGGCTGCGGCGGGCCGCCTCGAGCGCGTCCTGCACGGCGCCGAGCAGGGTCTCGGAGACCTCGGCCTCGATGCCGGCCGCGGCGTTCAGCCGGGACAGCTCGCTGGCTGGATCGAAGCGCGTCAGCAGACGATGCAGCCGCTGCAGGCGGGCCTGCACGCGCGCCGCCGCGACCTGGGCGTCCAGCGGGGACGGGCCGGCGACGAGCAGGCGCACCTGCGTGCCGAAGAGGTCGAAGCGGTGGTCGTGCTCGGGTGTGGTGATGGGCGGGCTCATGAGGTCTTCGTGGTGACGGGTGCCAGGGCGGCCGCCGCCTGGCTGCTGTGCTTGCCCGATGTCGTGGTGGTGGTCGCCGCCGTCGGGGACGGTGCGGGCGGCGCCGTCGCCGCGTGGCGGGTGGCGAGCGCGTTCATGGTCAGTCCCGACCACACGAGAGCGACGGCGGTGACCGAGGCGCCGGCCACGCGGGCGATCGTGCGCCGCAGCGAGGGCCGGGCGCCGCGCGGCGCCGGCGGCGGGCGGTCAGGGGTGAGCCGGGGGCGATCGGGGTCAGTCATGCTCGGGCTCTCCGTGCGCGTCGTCGCCCCATGCCGCGGACGGCTGCGCCGGGTGCGACAGGTCGGTTGCGGGGGCGGCCGGGACGGCGACCGCCGCGGTCGGCGGCGTCGCCGGCCCGACGGACGAGGCGTGCGTGGCGAGCCCCGCCGCCGAGATGGAGGCGAGGAACATCGCCGTGACGCCCGCAGCGACGCGGATGCGCTTCTTGTCGGTCATGGCGGTCATGGCGCCATCGTGCGTTCGCGCGGCAAGACCGCCGTAAGCCCCAGGTCAGAAGCCTCTTACCTTCCGGGCAGGGACCGGATCGCCGCTTAGCATGGGCCTCGCCATGCGGATCCTGGTCGTCGAGGACGAGCGCACGCTCGCCGGCTTCATCGAGCAGGCCCTGCTGGCCGAGGGCTACGCGGTGACGCTCGCCCACGACGGCCCGGGCGCCGAGATCGAGGCGCTCACCGGCGACTACGCGCTCGTGCTGCTCGACGTGATGCTGCCCGGCAGGAGCGGCCTGGACGTGCTCGACGCGATCCGCGCGCGCAAGCCGGAGCTCCCGGTCATCGTGCTCACGGCGCGCGGGGCGATCGAGCAGAAGGTCGAGGGGCTGGACCGCGGCGCCAACGACTACGTGACGAAGCCGTTCTCGTTCGAGGAGCTGCTCGCCCGCGTGCGCGCCCACCTGCGCGCGCCCGGCCAGCGCGAGGCGTCGGTGCTCGAGGTCGGCGACGTCCGGCTGGACCTGCGCACGCGCCGGGTCGAGCGCGACGGCCACGAGGTCCGCCTCACCGCGCGGGAGTTCGAGCTGCTGGCCTACCTCGCCAGGCACCCCGACCAGGTGCTCTCGCGCGAGCAGATCCTCAACGCTGTCTGGGGCTTCGACTTCGACCCTGGCACGAAGGTGCTCGAGGTCTACATCGGCTACCTGCGCCGCAAGCTCGGCGAAGGCGAAGGCGAAGGCGAGGGCGACGGCGGCGGGCCGATCGAGACCGTGCGCAACGTCGGCTACCGGCTGCGCGTGCCCCGTGCGTAGGGTCCTGCCCTCGGGCCTGCGCGCGCAGCTCGCGCTCGCCATCGCCGTGATCACCGCGCTCGCGCTCGGGCTGAGCTTCCTCGCCGTGTACAGGGGCACGGGCGCGCGGCTGCAGGACGGCATCGACCGCGACCTGCGCACCCAGGTGAGCGAGTGGGACCAGCTGCGCCGGGGCGCGCCGCTCGACACGCCCGCCGACGTCCAGCGGCTCGGCCGGCGCTTCATCGCCGCCCAGCGCTACCACCCGGCGTCGCGCGTGTTCGTCGTCGACGCCGCCGGCGGCCGGTCGGTGACGAACGATCCGCGGATCCTCGAGCAGGAGACCCAGCGGGAGGCGGGCCACGACACCGAGGAGGACGGCCTGCTCGGTGCGCCGGAGGGGCTGTCGACCGAGCAGGTGGAGGAGGCGGGCCGGATGCGCGTGCTCACCCGCGCGATCGAGCAGGACGGCCGGCGGGTCGGGACGCTGCGCATCGCGGACCCGCTCAGCACCGTCGACGAGGCGCAGGACAGCTTCCTGCGCACGTTCGCGCTCGTCGGGACGCTCGCGCTGGTGCTCGCCGTGCTCGCCGGGATCGGGATCGCCACCGTCATCGCCCGCCCCCTGCGGCGCATGGCGCGCGTCGCCGCCGACGTCGACGCGGGCGACCTCTCCAAGCGGACCGGCGAGGCGTCGGCGGGCGGCGAGGTCGGCGTGCTGGCCAGCGCGTTCGACCGCATGCTCGACCGTCTGGAGCGCGCCTTCGCCCGCCAGCGCGACTTCGTGTCCGACGCCTCCCACGAGCTGCGCACGCCGCTGGCGGTGCTGCGCGCCCAGGTCGAGCTGCTCGACCGCGAGTCCGGCGGCGCGCAGCGCCACGAGGCGACGGCGACGCTCCTGGGTCGGCTCGACGAGATGGACCGGCTCGTGTCCGACATGCTCACGCTGGCCGGGGCCGAGGCGGGCCGGCTGGTCGAGCCGCGGCCGATCGATCTCCAGGACTTCTTCGAGGACCTGCGCCGCGACCTGCCGCTGTTCGGCGAGCGGCGGTTCGGCGTCGAGCCGGTCGGCGGCATCCTGGTCGCCGACCCCGACCGGCTCACCCAGGTGCTGCGCAACCTCGTGCGCAACGCGGTCGCCCACACGACCCCGGACGATGCCGTCAGCGTGCAGGCCCGCGCGGCCGGCGGGCGGCTGCAGATCGCGGTGGCCGACACCGGTCCCGGGATCCCAGCAGAGCATCTCGAGCGCGTCTTCGAGCGCTTCTACCGCGTCGACGAGGGCCGCGCCCGCGACAGCGGCGGCAGCGGGCTGGGCCTGGCGATCGCCCGCGCGATCGTCGAGGCCCACGGCGGCAGCATCCGCGCGGAGTCGCCGCCGGGGGGCGGGACGACGTTCACGGTGGTGCTGCCGGGCTACCAGCCTCCGGGCGGGTCCGGGTAAGCGCTCTCTGACCGGGCGGGTCCGGGTAAGCGCTCTCTGACCGGCCGCTTCCGGGCGGGTCCGGGTAAGAGCTCTCTGACCGGCCGCTTACGGCCGTCTCACCGCGGCCGCGCATGCTGGTCGCATGACCTCGCGCACCACCACCGGCTCGACGGACGGCATCGTCGTCGCGGGCGGCGGCCTCGCCGCCCAGCGCGCCTGCGAGACGCTGCGGCGGGCGGGCCACGACGGGCCCATCCGCGTCGTCTGCGGCGAGCAGCACGCTCCGTACGACCGCCCGCCGCTGTCGAAGGAGTTCCTCGCCGGCGAGCTCGGGCCGGACGAGCTGCGCTACCGGCCCGACGACTGGTACCGCGAGCAGGAGGTCGACCTCCTCCTCGGCGAGCGCGCCGCGAGGCTCGACGCCCACGCCCGGCGCCTCGCGCTCGACGGCGGCGCCGTCCTGCGCTACGACCGGCTGCTGATCGCCACGGGCAGTGAGCCGCGGCGCCTGCCCGGTGTGGCCGGCCGCGACAACGTCCACGAGCTGCGCACGCTCGCCGACGCGCAAGGTCTACGCGAGGCGATCGCCGCGGGCCGCCGCCTGGCGGTCGTCGGCGCGGGGTTCATCGGCCAGGAGGTCGCCGCCGGCGCGACGCGCGCCGGCGCCCGCGTGACCATCGTGGAGGCGGCCGCCGCGCCGCTGGCGGCGATCCTCGGCGAGGAGCTGGGCGGGTGGTTCGCGCGGCTGCACCGCGAGGAGGGCGTCGAGGTGCTGCTCTCGGCGCGCATCGCGCGGCTGCACGGCGGCCGCGGCGTCGAGGCGATCGAGCTCGAGGACGGACGCCGCATCGACTGCGACGCGGTGGTCGTCGGGATCGGGACACAGCCCGCCACCGGCTGGCTGGCGGGCAGCGGCCTCGATCCCGCCGGCGTCCTCGTCGACGGCGCGGGCCGCACCGTCGCGCCCGGCGTGTTCGCCGCCGGCGACGCCAGCCGTCCCTTCGACGCGCGCCTCGGCGTCCACCTGCGCACCGAGCACTGGGAGGCGGCGGCCCGGCAGGGCGCCGCGGCGGCCCGCGCGATGCTCGGCCTGCCCGTCGCCGCGTCGCCGGCTCCGAGCTTCTGGAGCGACCAGCACGGCGTGCGCATCCAGTACGTCGGGCACGCGCACGGCGCCGACGGGATCGAGATCGACGGCGATCCCGGCGCCCGCGACTTCACCGCCACGTTCACCGCCTCGGGCCGGCCGGTCGCCGCGCTCCTGGTCGGGCGTCCTCACGCCCTCCCGGCGCTGCGCCGCCGGCTCGAGGCCCATCACGACGAGAGGACCGCAGCATGACCCTGACCCCCCACATCGACGAACTGGCCTGCGCCGCCCACGGCGACTGCGCGCTGATCGCCCCTGACGTGTTCGCCGTCGACGACATCGCGGTCGTGATCGGCCGCGGCTCGGACGAGCAGGTCCTCGCGGCCGCCCGGGCGTGCCCGGCCGGCGCGATCATCGTCACCGACGACGCGAACGGAGAGGAGGTCTACCCCGGCTGAGAACGGTCGCGGCGGCGGTCGCGGGCGTTCCTAGCCTGTGGCCCATGGCCCGGCGTATGCGCGTCCATCGGCTCGAGCAGGAGGCGATCGTCGAGCGGCCGCTGCCGGAGGTCTTCGCGTTCTTCGCCCGAGCGCACAACCTCGAGCGCATCACGCCGCCGTGGGTGCGGTTCCAGGTGCTGACCCGGGAGCCGGTGCGGATGGCGCCGGGCGCGCTGATCGAGTACCGGCTGCGGCTGCACGGGCTGCCGCTGCGCTGGCTGACGCGGATCGAGGAATGGGACGAGGGCCGGGCGTTCGTCGACCGCCAGCTGCGCGGCCCGTACCGGCTGTGGCACCATCGCCACGAGTTCGAGGCGGTGGGGCGCGGGACCCGCGTGCGCGACGTCGTGCACTACGCCCTGCCGCTCGGACCGCTCGGCGAGCTGGCCCGGCTGGTGCTCGTCCGCCGGGACCTCGACCGCATCTTCAGCTACCGGCGGGACGCGGTCGAACGCCTGATGAGGCCGGCGCTCTGACGGGTCAGGGCGACGCGGACCGGCGCCCGCGGCGAACGCGCCGGGCGAGGAACAGCCCGGCGATGCCCGCGACGGCGGCGACCAGGACGACCTTCGACGCGCCTCCGACCCAGCCGGAGATCGCGTCCCAGTTGTCGCCGAGCGCCCAGCCCGCGCCGATGAGCACGGCGTTCCAGACCACAGACCCGAGCGTCGCCGCCGCCACGGTGGCGACGTAGGACAGCTCCCCGCGCGAGACCTCGTAGCCGGCGAGCGGCAGCACGATCTCGGACGGGATCGGCGGGAACAGGTTCTCGACGATCATGATCGCGACGAGCCCGGCGTAGCCGGCGCCCACCAGCGTGTCGTGGGCGATGTCGTCGAGGCCGGCGATCACGGACGCGCCAGGTTAGTGGGCCCCCAGCACGACGTTCCCGGAAGACCCACTGGTCGATCGCTCTATGCCGGCACCGTGGCCGCCTGCTCGATCGCCGCGATGTCGATCTTCTTCATGGCGTACAGGCACGTCGTGACCCGCGCCGCGGTCTCGGCGTCGCTCTCGCGCAGCAGGTCGAGCAGACGCCTCGGCACGACCTGCCACGACACGCCGAAGCGGTCCTTCAGCCAGCCGCACGGGCCCTCCTCGCCGCCCTCGGTCAGCCGGCTCCAGTAGTGGTCGACGTCGTCCTGGGTCTCGCAGTCGATCTGGAAGGAGATCGCCTCGTCGAACTGGAACTGCGGGCCGCCGTTGAGGCCCACGAAGCGCCGGCCGTCGAGCTCGAACGCGACGATCATGACGCGGCCGGCCTGGCCCGGATTGGCGTCGGTGTAGTGGGCGGTCTCGACGATCCGCGAGTTCGGGAACACGGAGAGGTAGAACTCGGCGGCCTGCTCGGCCTGGTCGTCGAACCACAGGCAGGGCGTGATCTCCGGCATGGTCGTCCTCCTTCACGGTGCGGCCGGGCGCGGCCGCGGGTCGGTGTGGTGGAGATGAAGACCGGCCCCGGGCGTGGAACTCATCGGCCCTGGGCCGTCAGCTGTCGGCGAGGCGACCCAGCAGGGCGATCGCATCCACGAGCAGCGCCCGTTCGCCGGCGTCCAGCTCGCGCTCGAGCGCCGCGGTCAGCCAGCTCTCGCGCTGTGCGCGCGTGGCGCGCAGCAGATCGCCGCCCCCGGCCGTCAGCTCGACGAACGCGCGCCGCCGGTCGTCGGGGTCCGGCCGGCGGGACACGAGCCCGTCGGCCTCGAGGTCGCGGACGGTCTGCGCCATGGACTGCTGGCGCATCCGCTCGGCCGCGGCGAGGTCGCTGATGCTGGCCGGGCCCTCGCGGTCCAGCCGGCCCAGGACGGTGAGCCGCGACACGGGTGGGCCCGGCTCCGCCCGCATGCGGCGCACGAGGCGCCCGAGCGTCTCGCGGAGGTCGTGGGCCAGCTCGGCGGCCGCCGGCTCGCGGGTCGGCATGCCGCGGAGTGTAGTCCGCAGATGCGCAGGCAGCCTGTGTATCGTTGCGACGATGCGGACGCCGGCCCCCGAGCGCTACAAGTGGGTCGCGCTGATGACCGCGACGCTCGCCGTCCTGCTGGCCACGCTCGACGGGTCGATCACGATCATCGCGATGCCGGACATCTTCCGGGGCATCGAGCTCGACCCGCTCGACGCGGGGAACTCGACGTACCTGCTGTGGATGATCCTGGGCTACCTGGTCGCCACGAGCGTCCTCGTGGTGAGCCTCGGACGGCTCGGGGACATGGTCGGCCGGGTGCGCATCTTCAACATCGGCTTCGTCATCTTCACCGTCGCCTCGCTCATGCTGGCGGTCGACTGGCTGACGGGCCCCGCGGGCGCGGTCTACCTCATCGCGTGGCGCATCGTGCAGGGCATCGGCGGAGCGTGCCTGCTCGCGAACTCCGCCGCGATCATCGCCGACGCGTTCCCGGCGCGCCAGCGCGGCATGGCGCTCGGCATCGGCAACATCGTCGCGGTCAGCGGCATGTTCATCGGCCTCGTCCTCGGCGGCATCCTCGCGCCGATCAACTGGCGGCTCGTGTTCCTCGTCACCGTGCCGATCGGCATCTTCGGCACCGTGTGGGCCTACCTCGCCCTGCGGGAGCTGAGCACGCCGCGGCCGGCGCGGATCGACTGGGCGGGCAACGTGACGTTCGCGCTCGGCCTCATCCTGGTGATGGTCGCCGTCACGTACGGCATCCGCCCCTACGGCGGGCACTCGGTCGGCTGGGAGAGTCCTCGCGTCATCGCGCTGCTCTGCGGCGCCGCGGTCAGCCTGATCGCGTTCTACGTCGTGGAGCGTCGGGTCGCCGAGCCGATGTTCCGGCTGCCGCTGTTTCGCATCCGCGCGTTCACGTTCGGCACGCTGGCGACGTTCCTGTCGGCCATCGCCCGCGGCGGCCTGATGTTCATGCTGATCATCTGGCTGCAGGGCATCTGGCTGCCGCAGCACGGCTACAGCTTCAGCGAGACGCCGCTGTGGGCGGGCATCTACATGCTGCCCCTCAGCTTCGGGCTGCTCCTCGTCGGCCCCATATCCGGGCATCTCTCCGACCGCTTCGGGGCCCGGCCGTTCGCCACCGCGGGCCTCGTCCTCAGCGCCTGCGGCTTCGGCCTGCTGATGCTCGTGCCCATCGACTTCGCCTATCCGGTGTTCGGCCTGGTCATCTTCCTCATCGGCGCGTCGATGGGGCTGTTCGTCTCGCCGAACCGCGCGGCCGTGATGAACAGCCTGCCGAGCGGCGAACGCGGCGCCGGAGGAGCGATGAACCAGACGTTCCAGAACTCCGCGCAGGTGCTGTCGATCGGGATCTTCTTCACCCTGCTCATCCTCGGCCTCGCCGCGACCCTGCCCGCGACGATGAGCGCCGGCCTCGAGGCCCACGGCGTCCCGGCGGCGGCCGCCCATCACGCCGCGACGCTGCCGCCGGTCTCGATCCTGTTCGCCGCCTTCCTCGGCTACAACCCGATTCAGCACCTGGTGGGCTCGGACGTGCTCGCGGGGATCCCGGCCCACGACCAGGCCGCCCTGACCGGCCACTCCTTCTTCCCGCAGCTGATCTCGGGGCCGTTCCAGGATGGCCTGCGTGCCGCGTTCCTCTTCGCGATCGTCGCCTGCCTCGTCGCCGCCGCGGCCTCGCTCATGCGGGGCGAGCCCGCGGTCGCCGAGGAGGAGCCCGCCCGCGCTCCCGGAGCGGCGACCGTCATCTAGCCTGAGGTCGCGGCGTTCGACCTGGAGGAGCACAGCGATGACCACCACCCTCGGCTGGACCGACGCGCTGGAGGCGGTCGGGTCGGTGATCGCCGGGCGGCCCGCCCCGGGCGGCACGCCGGCGCGCTCGACGAACCCGGCCGACCTCGACGACGTCGTCGCCGAGGTCCGCTTCGGCGATGCCTCCACGGTCCTCGCCGCCTGCCGTGCGGCCGGCGACGGCCAGCCGGCATGGGCGGCCGTCCCCGCGCCGGTGCGCGGCCAGGTGCTCGCGAACGCGGCCGAGCTGCTGCGCCGCAACAAGGAGGCGCTCGCGCGCCTGGTCACGCGCGAGATCGGCAAGCCGGCGGGCGAGGCGCTCGGCGAGGTGCAGGAGGCCATCGACACCTGCGAGCTCTTCCTCGGCGAGGGGCGGCGGCTGTACGGCATGACCGTGCCCTCGGAGATGCCCGACAAGCATCTGTTCACCTTCCGGCGCCCGGTCGGCACCGCGGTCATCGTGACGGCCGGCAACTTCCCCGTCGCCGTGCCGTCGTGGTACCTCGTGCCCGCGCTGCTGTGCGGCAACGCGGTCGTCTGGAAGCCCGCCGACTACAGCCCCGCCTGCGCGCGCGCGTTCGCCGAGATCCTCTGGCGCGCCGGGGTGCCGGCCGACGCGCTGCACCTCGTCCTCGCCGACGGCGCCGCGACGTTCGCCGGCCTCGAGCAGGCGCTCGAGGCGGGCCTCGTCCAGAAGGTCGGCTTCACCGGCTCGACGGACGTGGGGCGCCGGATCGGGGAGCTCTGCGGCCGGCACCTGCAGTCGCCCTGCCTCGAGCTGGGCGGCAAGAACCCGCTCGTCGTCATGCCGGACGCCGACCTCGACCTCGCGGTCGAGGGCGCGCTCTTCAGCGGGTTCGGCACGGCCGGCCAGCGGTGCACGTCGCTCGGCACCGCGATCGTCCACGAGGCGGTCCACGACGAGTTCCTCGCCCGGTTCGCGCGCGCGGTGAGCGAGGCGGCCATCGGCGACCCGACCCGCGACGTGCTCTACGGCCCGATGATCGACGAGCGCTTCCTCTCGCGCTTCGAGCAGGACTGGCTCGGGCTCATCCGCGATCACCACGAGCTGCACGGCTCGACCGCCACGGGCCGCATCACCGCGGCGGCGCCGCGCGAGGGCTTCGTCGGCGATCCCGGGCGGGGGCTGTTCTGCCACCCGACGATCGTCAGCGGGGTGCGCGCGGACGACGACCTCGCGCGCACGGAGACGTTCGGGCCGCTCGTCGGGGTCGCGCGGTTCGCGGGGTGGGACGAGGCCATGGCGCTCGCCAACGACCACGGCTACGGCCTGTCGAGCGCGATCTACACGAGCGATCCGCGCACCGCGTTCCGCTTCCACGAGCAGGTCACGGCGGGCATGGTCAGCGTGAACAACTCGACGTCCGGCGCCGAGGCGCACCTGCCCTTCGGCGGCAACGGCAAGTCGGGCAACGGCTCGCGCCAGTCCGGCGTGTGGGTGCTCGACCAGTTCACGCGCTGGCAGTCGATGAACTGGGATACGGCGGGCCGGCTGCAGAAGGCGCAGATGGACGTGGCGCAGGTGCAGGCCCAACTCGACTTCCGGCTGTGACGCGCGCGGCGCTGCCGGCCGCCGCCGACGTCGTGGTGGTCGGCGGCGGGGTGATGGGGACGAGCATCGCGTTCCACCTCGCGGAGGCCGGCGCGGGAGTCGTGCTGTGCGAGCGCGGCGAGCTGGCGAGCGGGTCGACGTCGCGCGCGGCCGGTGGCGTGCGGGCGCAGTTCTCCGACGCGCTCAACGTGCAGATCGGCGCCCGCAGCCTCGCGGCGTTCCGGGACTTCGGCCGCCGGCCCGGCTGGGAGATCGACTTCCGGCCGGTCGGCTACCTGTTCGTGCTGACGACGCCGGAGGAGGTCGCCGCGTTCGAGGCGGCGATCGCGCTGCAGCACGAGCACGGGGTGCCGTCGCGGCTGGTGACGGCGAGCGAGGCGCGCGACCTGTCGCCGCTGCTCGAGGTCGGCGACGTGCTCGCCGGGGCGTTCTCGCCGCAGGACGGGCACGCGACGCCGGAGGCCGTCGTGCAGGGCTACGCGGCGGGGGCGCGGGCGCTCGGCGCGCACGTCGCGGTCGGCTGCGAGGTGCGCGAGATCGTCGTGCGCGGCGGCGAGATCCGGGAGGTCGTCACGCAGCGCGGCCGGGTCGCGACGGGCACGGTCGTGTGCGCCGCGGGTGCGTGGTCGCAGAGCTCCGGCGCACTGGCCGGCGTCGACCTGCCGGTCGTCCCCCTGCGCCGCCAGGTGCTCTTCACCGAGCCCATGGACGGGCTGCCCGGCGAGATCCCGATGACGATCGACTTCGCCACCGGCTTCTACTTCCACCGTGAGGGGCCCGGGCTGCTCATGGGGATGGCGGACCCGGCGGAGACGCCCGGCTTCAAGCTGGAGACGACCGACGACTGGATCGGCCCGCTGCTCGAGGTCGCCCAGCGGCGCGCGCCCCGCATCGCCACCGCGGGAATCCGCGGCGGCTGGGCCGGGCTCTACGAGGTCACGCCGGATCACAACGCGCTCATCGGCGAGGCGCGCTCGGTCTCGCGGTTCCTGTACGCCACCGGCTTCTCCGGCCACGGCTTCCTGCAGGGGCCCGCGGTCGGCGAGATCGTCCGCGACCTCGTGGTCGGGCGCCCGCCGTTCGCCGACGTCGCCCCGCTCAGCGCCGAGCGCTTCGCCGGGCGCGAGCTGCGGCCCGAGTTCCACGTCGTCTGAGCCGCAGGCGCTCGACGCCGGTGATCGCCAGCGGGGCCAGCGCCGTGCCGGTCACCGCCCCCGCGATGACGTCGCCCGGGTAGTGCACGCCCGTGTGGACCCGCGAGTAGGCGACGAGGGCCGCGACGACGGTCACCGGGATGCCGGCCGCCGGCGAGGCGCTGGCCACGCCCGTCGCGTAGGAGAAGGCGGACGCCGCGTGCCCGGACGGGAACGAGCGTGAGCCCGGCATGTCGACATGGCGTGCGAGCGGGACGCTGTGGATGACGCGGTCCGGGCGCCGGCGGCCGGACAGCGGCTTGAGCACCGCGTTGACGACCGCGGCCGTGGCGGCGGTGGACGCGAGGCCGTTGACCGCGGCGCGCCGGCCGGCCGGCCCGCCCGCCGCGGCGAGCAGCACCGAGGTGCCCATCCAGAGCTTCGAGAAGTCCGCGGCGCGCGACAGGCCGCGCATCGCCCGGTCCAGCGCGGGCGTGGGGGTGGCGGCGACGGCGGCGTAGACGGCGAGGTCGAGCCGGTTGAGCTCGTCCCGCCAGCCGCCCGACGCCGGCTGCGGGCCGTCCGCGGGGTCCATGGCGCCGGATGCTACCCGCGGCTCCGGCGCGCCTTCGGGTTCTCCCGGACCGGCGCGCCCCGTTGTACGGATGTGCGCGGTCGTGCTCGAAGCCATGATGCATCGGTGACCGATACCGCCGTGGAGCCCGTCAGCGGCGCGGCCGCCCGGCCGTGGGTCCCGCGCGCGTGGGCCTGGCTCGTCGACAACCGCGCGCGGATCCTGGCCACGGGCGCGGCGGCGGCGATCCTGATCGGCGGGCTGCTTCACCTGGCCGGTGCCGGCGACCTGGGGGACCAGGTCTGGCGCGCGGCCGTCGCGGTGCTTGCCGCCGAGCTGGCGGTCGAGGTCGGCCGCTCGGTGATCGTCGAGCACAGCCTGGGGGTCGACACCATCGCGCTCGTCGCCATGGTCGGCGCCCTGGCCCTGGGCGAGGAGCTCGCCGGCGCCGTGATCGGCCTGATGTTCTCCGGCGGGGCGGCGCTCGAGGCCGCCGCTGATCGCCGCGCGCGGCGGGAGCTGACGGCCCTCGTGAGCCGTGCCCCGCGCGTGGCCCAGCTGCGCGTCGGGGGCGAGCTGCGCGCCGTCCCCGTCGAGCAGGTGCAGCCCGGCGACGTGGCGCTCGTGCGCACGGGCGAGGTCATCCCGGTCGACGGGGTCGTCGTGAGCGACGAGGCGGTCGTGGACACGAGCACGCTCACCGGTGAGCCGCTCCCGGTGACGCTGCGCCGGGGCATGACCGTCATGAGCGGCACCGCCAACGCGGGCGCGCCGTTCGACGTCCGCGCCGACCGCCCGGCCGCCGACAGCGCCTACGCGGCGCTCGTGCGGCTCGTCGAGCAGGCCGAGCGCCAGCGCGCCCCGTTCGTGCGGATGGCGGACCGCTACGCGGGCGTGTTCCTCCCCGTGACGCTGGTCCTCGCCGGCCTCGCCTGGGCGCTGAGCGGCGACGCGGTGCGCGGGCTGGCCGTCGTGGTGGTGGCGACGCCGTGCCCCCTGATCCTGGCCGCGCCCATCGCGCTCGTGTCCGGCCTCTCGCGAGCGGCGAAGGCGGGCGTGATCGTCAAGGGCGCCAGCGCGATCGAGACGCTCGGCGAGGCGCGCACCGTGCTCTTCGACAAGACCGGCACCCTGACGGTCGGCACGCCGGACGTGCGCGAGATCGTGCCGCTCGACGATCGCGGGCGCGGCGAGCTGCTGCGCCTGGCCGCGTCGGTCGATCGCGTCTCGACGCACGTGCTCGGCGCGGCGCTGTCACGGGCGGCGCGCGACGCGGGGCTGCGGCTCGCGACGCCGCAGGACGTGCGGGAGGAGCCCGGACAGGGCATCAGCGGCGTCGTCGACGGCCACCGGGTGTCCGTCGGCAGCCGCGCCTTCCTGGTGGCGGAGGGCTACGACCGCGACCGGGTCGGCGGCAGCGCCCTGGCGATCGGCCGCGGCTCCGGCGAGGCTCACGTGCTCGTCGGCGTCGACGGGACGCTCTCCGGCGTGATCGTGATGGCCGACGAGCTGCGGCCCGACGCGGCGCACATCGTCGAGCGCCTCCGCGACGAGGGCGTGCGCCACGTCGCGATGGTCTCCGGCGACCGCCGCTCGGTCGCCGAGCGCGTCGGCCGCGAGGTCGGCGTCGACCGCGTCTACGCCGACCTCTCGCCCGAGGACAAGCTCGAGGTCGTGCGGCGGCTGCGCGACGACCCCGCGCTCGCCCCGATCGTCATGGTGGGCGACGGCGTCAACGACGCGCCCGCGCTGGCGCTGGCCGACCTGGGGATCGCGATGGGCGCCGCCGGGGCGACGGTCTCGTCGGAGACCGCCGACGCGGTCATCACCGTCGACCGGGTCGACCGGGTGGCCGACGCGATCCACACCGGCCGCCGCTCGCTGGCCATCGCGCGCCAGAGCGTGCTGGCCGGGATGTCGCTCAGCATCGTGGCGATGGGCGTCGCGGCGGCGGGCTACCTGCCGCCCGTCGCGGGCGCGCTGCTGCAGGAGGTCATCGACCTCGCCGTGATCCTCAACGCGCTGCGCGCGCTGCGAGGTTGAGCGCCGGCACTGGACAGCGGAGGCCCGGGCGCAGAAGCTAGACCCGATGGCCACCGCCGAAGCGACCGTCGTGCCGCCCGCCGGGCACCGCCGGTGGCTGCCCTTCGGCGATCCCTCGCGCAAGCGGCGGCTGCTCAAGGTCGTCGCGTGGATCGCGGGCATCGCGGCCGCGATCGTCGTGCTGCAGTTGCTCGGCGTCGACGTGACGGGGTGGCTCGCCAGCACGTGGGACGCGCTGACGGCGATCGGCCTCGGGTACCTCGTCGCGGGCTGGGCGCTGCAGACCGTGCAGACGACGATGACCGCGCTCGGCTGGTACTTCATCCTGCGCGCCGGCTTCCCGCGGGCGCTCGTCCCGTACCGGCAGATCCTCGCCGCCTACGCGACCGGCGTGGCGCTCAACGGGTTCCTGCCGGCGAACATCGGCACGTTCGTGATGCTGCTGATGTTCGTGGCGATCATCCCCACGGCGGACTTCCCGGGCGTCGTCGGCGGCATCCTCGTGCAGAAGATCTTCTTCTCGCTCATCGGCGCGTTCGTCTACGTCTACCTGTTCGCGACGGTCGAGGGCACGTTCAACCGGCAGTTCAAGCTGCTGCATGACGATCCGGTGCTCACGGTGCTGCTCGCGGCCGGCATCGTGTTCCTCCTCGTCGTCCTCGTGCGGATCTTCCGGCGCAAGCTGCACGGCGTCATCGGCAAGGCGAAGCAGGGCGGCGCGATCCTCGCCCATCCGCGCGACTACCTCCTCAAGGTGGCGCTGCCGTCGTTCGTCGCGTGGCTGGCGAAGCTCGGCGTGATCGCGATCTTCCTGTCGGGCTACGGGATCGCCGTCACGTTTCACTCGGTGATGTCGGTGGTCGGCGGCAACTCGATCGCGAACTCGGTCTCGGTCACGCCGGGCGGCGTCGGCGTCAACCAGGCGACGAACGTCGCCGCCCTGCGCGGCGTGACGGACGCGGCCACGGCGACGGCGTACTCGCTCGGCCAGCAGCTGGCGATCACGATGTGGAACGTCCTCTTCGCCCTCGCGCTCGTCCTGTGGGCGTTCGGCTGGGCGGGCGGCAAGATCCTCGTCGAGCAGTCGTACGCGGACGCGAAGGTCAAGGTCGCCGAGCAGAAGGCGCGCCGTGGCGAGAAGCGCGAGGCCAAGCGGGCGGCGCGCCGCCCGCGCTTCCCGCGCCTTCGCCGTCAGGGCGAGGCGGACGAGCGGAGGGACGACCCGCCCACCTGACGGGGTCGCGGTGCGGGCACGCGGCGGTGCGCCACCACGACGCCGGCGTTCCACCCGGGCGCGCGCCCGCCGCCGGGCGGCTGGAGATCCTCCGCCGGCAGGCCGGCCGCGGCGATGACCCAGGCGATCATCGAGTTCGAGTTCCACATCTCGCCGGCGTGCATCTCGTCGCGGCCCCACACCGGGCGGGGCGCCTGCGCGGCGAGCACGACCAGTCGCCGTGCGACGTCCGGGTCGGTCGTCAGGCGCACCGGGCCGCCAACCGCATAGCCGATATCGGGAATCGCGCCGCCGCGCCAGCAGCGCACCTCGTAGCGGAACACGCGCAGGCGCTCGAGCGCGCGGCTGCCGACCGGGCCGGTCCCGACCACGCCGCGGCTCGCCTCGCCGGCGTCCGGGGAGGGGGCGAGCTCGATGGCGTAGCGCTCGCCGCCGAACTCGGCGACGAGGGCGGCGTGATAGAGATCGCGCCGCCGGCGATGGTGGGCCGCGGCGGCCAGGTATTCGAAGACCCGGCCGTTGAACGCGACCGAGTGCCCGCCTGCGCCGAGCGGGATCCAGAAGAGGTCGGCATAGGCCATCGGCTCTGAGTGTGGCGGGCGCGGGGCGGCGGCCGCCGGGCTCGCCCGGCCCGGCGTCGGTCAGTCCCCGACCTTCACGTCCACGGCGACCTCGCACTCGTCGACGGACGCGCGCGTGCCCGGCGTTTCGGAGGGGTCCATGGCGCTGAAGACGCGGCCGCCTTCGAGCATGTCCGCCTCGGTCGCGAACTGCTGGAGGACCACCGCGGTGCCCGACGACTCGTCGAACAGCACCTGCAGTCCCGTCGCCGGCACGCCGGGCGGAGGCCCGTCGGACTCCTCGATCCGCCCGCGCAGCTGCTGCATCCGCTCGGCGGTCACGTCCGTGAACCTCACGACGCGCACGTACATGAGCATCTCCCTTCGGGTGGGGTGGCGCGAGCTTACTCCCGGGCGATCGCTTCGCGCACGATCCGCACCGTCCTACACGTGCGCGAGAAGCGCCTCGTACGGTCCGAGCGTCAGGTCGCGCAGGTCCAGCGGGCCGGGGCCGCGTCCGGGGTCGGTGGACAGCTCGAGCCGCGCCGTCTGCGGGAGATCGGGCGCGGCGCTGAACGGGCGCTGCGCGCCGGCGAAGTTCACCACCGCGAGCATGCGCTGGTCGGCGGCGACCCGCAGCCAGGCGAGCAGGTCGTCGCCCGCGTCGAGAGAGCGCTGCCCGCCGTCCTGCAGCACCGGCTCCCGCGCCCGCAGGCTCGCCAGGCGCCGTGCGAGCGACAGCGCCGAGTCGCCGTCGCCGGCCTGGCGCTGCGCGTTGAGCTCCTCCGCTCTCGAGGTGATCGGCAGCCACGGCTCGCCCGCGCTGAAGCCCGCGCCGGGGCCGGCCTGCGAGGGAGGGAGCCACGGGATCGGCGCCCGCTCGGGGTCGCGGCCGTCGACGTCCACCACGCGATCGGGCGCGATCTCGGCATCGGGCAGCCCGAGCTCCTCGCCCTGGTAGACGAACGGGGTGCCCCGCAGCGCATAGAGCATGAGCAGCACGGCCCGGGCCTGACGTTCGCCGAAGCGCGATGCGACGCGCGGGTGGTCGTGGTTGGCCAGGAACCACGCGGGCCACGCCGCCTCCGTGGACAGCGCCTCGAAGCTGTCGATCGCCCCCCGGAACGCCGCGGCGTCCCACGGCAGGTGCACGAAGACGAAGTTGTGGGCGAGGTGCAGCTCGTCTCCGCTGTTCACGTAGGCCACGACGCGCTCCAGATCGAGCAGGTAGACCTCGCCGACGAGCACCCGCTCCGGGTACTCGTCGACGACGCTGCGCAGGCGCCGCAGCCGCTCGTGGATCGTGGGCTGCCAGTCCTCCCACGTGACGGGCGCACCGGGCGCCGGGTCCCGGAGCAGCGGGTCCTTGGCGAGCTTGTAGACGACGTCGATGCGGAATCCGTCGACGCCGCGGTCACACCAGAAGCGCATGACGTCGTGGATCGCCGCCTCGACCTCGGGCTCGTCCCAGTTGAGGTCCGGCTGCTGGGGCAGGAACGAATGCAGGTACCACTGCTCCGTCGCCTCGTCGTACGTCCAGGCGCCGCCGACCGCGGGAAACGAGGACTTCCAGTCGTTCGGCGGCGTACCGGGTCCCCGGCCGTCGCGCCAGACGTACCAGTCGCGCTTGGGGTTGTCGCGCGACGAGCGAGACTCCGCGAACCACGGATGCTGGTCGGACGTGTGGTTGGGGACGAGGTCGATCACCACGCGGATGTCGCGGGCGTGGGCCTCGCGCACGAGCTCGTCGAAGTCCTGGAGCGTGCCGAACACCGGATCGACTCCGCGGTAGTCGGCGACGTCGTAGCCGAAGTCCGCCATCGGCGACGGGTAGAACGGCGACAGCCAGATGCCGGCGACGCGCAGGTCCGCGAGGTGGTCGAGGCGGTCGATGATGCCGCGCAGGTCGCCGATCCCGTCGCCGTCCGAGTCGGCGAACGACCGCGGGTAGATCTGGTAGATCGCGCCGCGCTGCCACCAGGGGATGGGCATGACCTGGTCCCTACCGAGGTGGCCGGACGGCGAAACTCAGCTCGCGGCCTGCACGAGCAGGGCGATCTGGACGCGGTTGTCGACCTCGAGCTTCTCGAGGAGCCGGGAGACGTGGCCCTTGACCGTCGCGACCGAGAGATGCAGCGCGGCGGCGATCTCGGCATTGCCGCAGCCGCGCCCGACGGCCAGAGCCACGTCGCGCTCGCGCGGGCTGAGCGTGGCCAGTCGCTCCCGGGCCTGCTCGGCGCGGGCGCCGGCGTCGGAGTCGCCGGCGACCATCGAGATGAGCCGGCGGGTCACGGTGGGGGAGAGCATCGCGTCGCCCGCGTGGACGAGCTCGATGGCGCGCACGATCTCCGCGGGCGGCGTGTCCTTGAGCAGGAACCCGGCCGCGCCGGCCTGCAGCGCGCGCAGCACGAGCTCGTCGGCGTCGAAGGTGGTGAGCACGAGGACGGCCGGCGGGCTCGGCTGTGCGGCGAGCAGCCGGGTGGCCGCGATCCCGTCGAGCCGGGGCATGCGGATGTCCATGAGGACGACGTCGGGGCGGTGCAGGTCGACCGCGCCGAGCACCTCGCGCCCGTCGGCGGCTTCGCCGACCACCTCCAGGGTCTGCGCGCCGGCGAGCATCATCCGCAGCCCCGACCGCACGAGAGCGTCGTCGTCGACGAGCAGGACGCGGATCATCGCGGCAGGCGGGCGCGCAGGACGAAGGCGCCTTCGGGGTCGACGCCGTGCTCGAGCTCGCCCCCGGCGAGCGTGACGCGCTCGGCGAGCCCGATCAGCCCGGTTCCCGCGCCCGGCAGCGTCGATGCCGAGGCGACGGCGACCGGCGCCAGGCTGCGGACCTCGACGCGGAGATCGTGCTCGGGCGCCTGGACGGTGAGCGTCACGGCCGCTCCGGGCGCGTGCTTGCGCGCGTTGGTCAGGCCCTCCTGCGCGATCCGGTAGGCGGTGCGGCCGACGGCGGCCGTCGGCGCCGTGTCACCGAGCTCGATGTCTGCGGTGAGCCGCATCCCGGCGGCCCGCGACTCCTCGACCAGGGCGGCGAGGTCGGCGATCGTCGGCTGAGGCGGTTCCGTCAGGCTCGCGCCCCCGTCCTCGCGCAGGACGCCGATGACGCCGCGCAGCTCCTCGAGCGCCGCCCGTGCGCTCTCGCGGATCACGCCGGCCGCTTGGGCGATCTCCTCGGCCGGGGCGTCGGGGCGGAACTCGAGTGCGCCGGCGTGGACGGACAGCAGCGACAGGCGGTGGGCGAGCACGTCGTGCATCTCGCGCGCGATCCGCCGCCGCTCGGCCTCGCGCGCCTCGTCGGCGGCGTGGTCGGCCTGGTCGCGCAGCGAGCGCACGAGCTGGCGCCGCGCCCGCACGAACAGCCCCCAGCCGATCGCCGTGCCCGCCATCAGCAGGCTGGCCCCGGCGTCGAACCCGTAGCTCTGGCTGGCGGGGGGATAGAGCAGGGGGTTGACGAACGCCCAGGCGATCGCGAGCGCGGCGATGATCGCGAGGTCGCGCCCGCGCGCCCGGATCGCCGCGTTGAAGGTGGCGACGATGTTGGCGCCGGATGCCGTGAGGATCACGAGGGCGACGGCCCCGACGCCGATCCCCACCGCGGCCGGATGCGTCCGCCGCCAGCGCAGCGAGACGATGGCCGCGATCCCGACCACGATCGCCACGGGGCGCAGCCACGGCGGATGCTGGTCCCACGTGTCCACGAGCGTGGCGGTCGCGATCCCGAACGCGAACACGTACATCGCCGCGTCGACCAGGCGGTCGCGCCGGTGCTCGGGGGGATCGCTGACGACCTCCGGCAGCGCGGCGCGCAGCCGGGCGGCCAGCGGATCGGTGAAGCGTGCTGTCGCGTGGCGGGTCATCGCTCGAGGTGAAGGCTAAGCGACGGTCATGGGCGCGACCCCCTACCAAAGTCGGGGTCGGCCACCGCCGCTGGGCGCGGCAGGCACAGCCCTCGGACCGTGGTCGGCCGCCCCGCCCTCCGTGAGTCTGCGGGCATGATCGAAGCCGAACGAATCACCAAGCAGCTCGGGGGACGGACGATCGTCTCCGATGTCAGCTTCCGCTGCGAGCCGGGCACCGTCACGGGCTTCCTCGGGCCCCAAGCGGGGGGTACAGGCGCTACGTCCATTGAGGCTCATCCGTGCCCGCTGGGAGGCTGGAGGTGTTCGACGACACCGACCACCTCTCAGGCTCGAAGCTCCCGCGCCCGCCTGGATGTAGTTCCTGGCGTCATCGGGCCACGACGACCGTTATCGGACGTCGCAGAGTAGAGTTTGTTATGGGCACATCAACCTGATCGTTCATAGACCGGGCGACTGTGTTGGATCATCGCTTCCATTCCGGAGCGCGGCTCCTGTGTGCCGCTCTCGCGACCACCGCGTGCACAGCCATGATGCCGGCCGCTGCCGGTGCACGGGCGGCGCGCACGACGTTCCTGCTCTCGCGTAGCACCGACGGAGCGTTTCCCAACGGCCCCTCGCGCGACCCAACCGTCTCCCACGACCAGCGGATCGCGCGGCTGATCGCGTTTGAGTCCGACGCCTCGGACATCGTCGCCGACGACCCCAACGGCACCACCGACGTGTTCGTCACCCGCCGCGCCGGGGGCCAGCCAGGCACGCCCTGGGCGATGGGCGACACCACGCTCGCGTCGATCGGCATGGACGACGCGCCCGCCAACGGCCCGTCAACCAACCCATCGCTGGACGGCGACTCCCACCACGCCCCGCACTGCGTCGCGTTCATCTCCGCGGCCTCCAACCTCGTGCCCGGCGACACCAACGGCCAGCCCGACGCGTTCGTCCGCGACCTCAACACCGGCACAACAAGCCGCGTGTCGGTCAACTCTGACGGCGCACAGGCCGACGGCCCCACCACCGAGGTCTCCCTCGACGGCTCCTGCGAACGCGTGGCGTTCACCGCCCACGCCACCAACCTCGTCGGCGCCGGCGCCAGCCGTGTCGCCAGACCCGCCCAGCCTCAGGCTCCGGTCAACCAGGTCTACGTCCGGATGCTGTCGGGCTCGGGCCCCGACGCCGCCTTCACCGGCCTGACATTCCTGGCGTCGGCGTCTAACAGCGGCGCCGCCGGCAATGGCGACTCGACCGAGCCCGCCTTCGGGCGCGCCGGCAAGTCGGTGGCCTTCGCCTCGCTGGCATCCAACCTCGCCGGCCGCGACGCCAACGGCACGACGGACGTCTACCAGCGCACGTTCACGCGCATGTCCTCCCGCCGCAGCGGCAAGGGCCAGCAGACACTGCGCTTCCGCACCCGGCTGGTCTCCGCCACCACCTCCGGTCAGGCTGGCAACCGCCAATCCTCGCGCCCGAACTCCAGCGACGACGGACGGTACGTCGCGTTCGAGACCGCCGCCACCAACCTGCTGCCCGGCGACTTCAACGGCGTGTCGGACATCGCCGAGGCGGACCTCGGCCGCCGCACCGTCATCCACCGCTGGGTGTCCAGATCGAAGGCAACCTCGATCGGCAACGCACCATCCAACAACCCATCGATCAGCGGCGCCGGAGAGTTCGTCCTGTTCGACTCCGAGGCATCCAACCTCAAGGAGAGCGCCGCGGTCCGCAGCGACACCAACAACCAGCGCGACGTCTTCCTGTGGAACCGCCCGACCGGCAACGTCTCCCTCGAATCCCGCGCCGCACCCACCAGCGCACTGGCCAAGGGCGACTACCTCACCGTCGCCTCGGGCAAGCCAGCTGCGTCGTCGCGCGGCAACTACGTCGCCTTCGTCAGCATCGCGACCGCGATCGACCTTCCCCTCATCTCCCGGCTCGGGGCCACACCCGACCCCCGATACGACCACGTCTACGTCCGCTACCTGGGCGAGAAGTAGCCAGTCCCGACTCAGGCAGAGGCTCAGGCAGCTCGGTGTGGGGGCGGCACGGCGGCGGTCCGTGCGCCCCGAGCGCGGCGAACCCGGACCCCGGTCCGCTCACCGTCCCTGCTTGCGCCGGCTCCGGCTGAGCGCGACGCGGCAGCCGGGTCGAGCACGTCCGGCGATTGGCGTAGCCCGCAATTGGCGCGCCACAGACTTCGCACATGCGTCCCGGCGGCCGGTCGGCCTTCGCGGGCGTCGTCGTCGCGCCGCGACACCTCGGACACCAGTCGGTGGAGCCGTCGAGGTCCCCCTCGGGGTGCTCCATCTGGCATCGCGTGCACCGACGTATCAGGCTCATTGTGTAACACCTTCGCGCCCGAAGGGAAACGGTCGCGGCGACGCAAATTGTAACACCTTTGCCGCATAGATAAGCCAAAGAATGGACCCCTGTTTGGAGGGGTCTGCCCGTCCCGACCTGTCGCCCGCCCACGGCCCTCGACAGCGACGCTGTAGGTGCCGATTTTGGATACATGTCCAAAATCTCGGCGGCGGCCGGATTCCCGTCACGTGTGACAAATGGTGCGACGTCGCCGGCCCGAGAAAACGCCGCCGCCGCCCATCACGATTGATACGGTTTCGCATGGATGAACGCCAGGCCGACCTTCTGACCATTCGTCAGGTCGCTGGCCGCCTCGGCCTCTCGCCGCTCTCCGTCCGCCGCCGCATTTCGTCCGGCGAACTGCCCGCAATCCGCCTCGGCGATAGTGACTCCGCGCCGCTACGGGTCGCCCGCGAAGACCTCGACGCCTACGTCGCCGAGCACCGCACCGCCACGAATCAGGAGACCCCCGCATTATCGAATCCGAACTGACCGTCGTCGTCACCGACGACACGTCAACCCTCACCGTCCATGCGCCGGTGTCGCGGGCCGTGCGGACGCCCGAGGACGTCCAGGCCGTCGTCGACGCCGCCACCGCCGAGCACGCCCGCCTGTTCCCGGACTCGACGTCCGCGACCGCGACCGTGATCGTCGCGACGAGCGACGTCCCTTCATGGGGCATCGGAGACCAGCCGGCCGAGGAACCCGCGCCATGACCGACCTCTCGAACCTCTCGCCCGCCGAGTTGCGCGCCCTCGCCGATGCCGCCGAGCAGCGCCAGACCGCACAGCAGCAGCGCGACAGCGAATTCCTCGGCGAGCTTCACGGCCGGATGCGCCGCCAGTGGGCGCCGGCGAGCAGCGACCTCGGGGAGCAGATCGCCGCGAAGGCGGACCCGTGGGTCGGCGTCCCGCTCGATCCGGGGGCGCCTTCGTGACCCGCGACGACCGTCCCGCCCACGCGGCGTTGGCCGCCCACGACGCCGTCGTGGCCGAGCGCGCCACGGCCGCACGCGCTGCCGATGAGGCGCTACACGTCCTCGTCGACCGCATCCGCGCCATCGGCGAGAGCATCGTCGAGGCGCACGCCCGCCAAGACGATGCCGCCGCCAAAAAGCTCAACGCCGAGCGCGCGAAGCTCGACGCGACCCGTCAGGACGCCGTCGAGCGTGCCGAAGGTGCCCGCCGTGACCTAGCGCGTGTCCGCTCCGAACGTGCCAGCTACGTCGAGGCGCACCTCGACGGCCTGCTCGCCGAGGCCGCCCCGGACGCCGAGGCGGCGGCCGGCGCCATCGCGGACGCCGCCGGCGAACTGATCGCCGCGACCCGACACTGGCACGCGATGGAGAGCAGCGTCCTCGACCTGATGCGCGCCGCACCGAACCCCGACCGGGCCAGGGTGCCGTCGCTCGACGCGTGGGACACCATCGCCCGCGACTGCCGCCGCGCGCTCGAACGCGGCAACGCGCCGTGCCGACGCCGATGCCCGCCACGCCGCCGACCGTGAGGTTCGCGTTCGCGGACGATGACCACGAGGACGCGGTCGCCTGACGTGCGTTGGCGCCTGCGCCCGCCCGCCACCGCGAACCCGAGCCACGGGCGCCCGCCGCTGCGGCCCTGCGCCAGTTGCCGCGCGCCGATCGCGGGCCGCACGTCTGCCCGCGCTGCCGGCGCATCGACTCGGGGCCGCGCACGCCGCACGGGCGGGGCCAATGAGCGGACGCCACGCCACCGGAGCGGCCTCCGATTTTGGGCACATGCCCAAGATCGCGGCGCCCGACTTGGTGCACGTGCACCAAATCGCGACCACCCCCGGGGGGCAACCCCCACGCGCATTGGGGGCGTGCACGCAGGGGGATTCTCGGGAGAAAAACTGCCGCTCGAACGTGTCCTGAAACGGTGCCGAAGCTGTGCCGAACCGGGCGTTTGGTGAAAGGAGCGGGACGCGTTGCTCGCGAGGCGACCCGCGTGGAGTCGCTGGATGCGGTGATCGTGCGGGCCCAGCTCGACGATCGAGCGTCTGCGCGACACATTGGCCGAATCGCCGCGCGAATCAATGGCTCGCGGCGCCCGGGCGATGCGTCACGCCCGAGGCGGCACGGGTGGCCGCCGTAAGCGCCCGTCCTGCCGTTGGGCGTAGACCTCGTTGCGGAACACTGGGACGCCCGGTGGAGCCTGGACACCGATGCGCACCTTTTGCCCCATGATCGAGAGCAGCGCGATCTCGATGTCATCGCCGATCATGATGCTCTGGTTCGGCTTGCGCGTGAGCACGAGCATGGCAACCAGCGCCTGCCCCGTTCGCGGGTCGGCAAACGCCTGGGGTTTACGACTTCGGGCGGTGGGCCTGCGACGGATGCGGCTTGTTCGGGCCGTGCTCGTCGCCGCGCCTGCTGTTGTCGCTTGACCCGTGCGGCTTGCTCTTGCCGCTGGCCTTGCTTGCGTTCAGGTCACCGCAGGCGATGATGGTGCCGGCGGGCACACCGTTGGTGGGCGCCGCGACGTGCACGTTGACGGAGTAGCGCTTGGCGGGGTCGGCCGTGAATGTGACCGACGTGCCCTTGGTGTTCGCGTTGCCCGACGCGTTGGACGTCAGCGTGCCGTTGCCGCCCGCGTCATGCGTGCGGTAGGTCCAGCCGGCAACCGGTGCGCCGGTGGCGGCGCAGCTGCCCCCATGCACGTGCCACAGATACAAGGTGCCCGGCGCAAGGTTGCGCACGTGCAGGGCGACCTTGTCGTGCTTCTTGGCGTCGACCAGCCGAGCATGACCCACCACGTCCGCGAGCCCGGCGGTGGTGGCGGCGGGGTCGACGGCGTCCAGCGACGCCTTGTAGGTCTTCGCGGAGTGGCCGGCGTCGGCGCTCGCGATGCTCGCGATGCCGAGCGCGGCGATCGACGCGATCGCGACTGTGATCCGTCGGGTCATGGATGCTCCTTGATGGTTGATCCGGCCCCGCATGGGCAGGTTCTTCTGAGGTAAACGCGCGCGACGCTCCGAAGGTTGGCAGGACGTGCTGCGCCGCCGTCGAACACCGCCGTCGAAAACCGCGTATCGCAGCAAGCGTGCCGACGGTCCGCCCGTGTCGCCGTCAGTCTGTCCTGCGGTAGACCGACGCACCCAAGCGAGGCACCAACGAGCGCTCGCGGGATCGGCTTGGGCGGGATGCCGCGCTGCTCGACCGGGGCCGCCCGCGCAGTCGAAGCCGGGGCTGCGCGATTGCGCATCAGGCAGTCTCGCGGAACAGATCGAGCAATGCTGATTGCATCCAGCGAGGCACGCCAGCCTCGCCTCGGCTTACGCCGCAAGCCGCGCGCGCCAGCGCCTCGACCGGCGTGTCTCGCGCCAGCAGTCCGGCAGCCCCAGCCATCACGGCCCGCTGAATATCCGATTGCTCGGCGCTGCCCGCGAGGAACAGGACACGAGTCCTCGGCACGGTCTGCGAGTACGTCGCCGCGATGGCTTCCGCCTCGTCGTCGATCGCGTCCAAGTCAATAACGACGACGTCCGGATCAAACAGCACTGCGTCGTCAAGGCCATCCGAGGCGCCGACGATCACTTGTACGCCGCTTGAAGCCAAGCAGGCCTCGAGGGCGGCGGCGGCGCCACTCATCCGGACTATCAGAACTCGACAAGAACAGATGGTCATGGCAGGCACCGGAACCGGAAACCGGTCGGGAAGTCTGGTCCACTCAGAGGCCCAAGTGTCGCAGCCACTGGAACGGCCGTGTTGCAAATGTCGCCGCAGAGTTCGTCGCCGGACAGAAGTTCCCAGAAGGGAGCGCGACAGTTGAGCGTTTGCTGCTGCCCGGTACATCGTCCGCGACCCCTTGACACTCACCCAACTCCTGATAGGTTAATTATCATTATGAATCAATAAGTAACGCTCCGGAGAGGGGTCCGCCATGGCCGTCAGCGCGCTGAGCCGCAACCGCAGGATCGCCATCCTGCTCATCTGCTCGATGAGCCTCTTCATCGTCGGGCTCGACGTCACCGCGGTGAACGTCGCCCTGCCGACCATCCAGGGAGAGCTGCACGCCGGCATCTCCGGGCTGCAGTGGACGGTCGGCGCGTACACGGTGGTGATGGCGAGCCTGCTGCTGTTCTCGGGGTCCATGGCGGACCGCGTCGGCCGCCGGCGGACGTTCGTGACCGGCCTCACGGTGTTCTCGGTGGCGTCCCTGCTGTGCAGCCTGGCGCCGAGCGTCGAGCTCCTCGTGGCGGCTCGTGTGCTGCAGGCGGTGGGCGGCTCGATGCTCAACCCGGTCGCCATGTCCATCATCACCAACACGTTCACGCAGCCGCGCGAGCGGGCGCAGGCGGTGGGCGTCTGGGGGGCCATCTTCGGCATCTCGATGGCGCTCGGACCGATCGTCGGCGGCACGCTGGTGTCCTCGGTCGGCTGGCGGTCGATCTTCTGGATCAACATCCCCGTCGGGCTCGCGGCGATCGCCCTGACGCTGCGCTTCATCCCCGAGTCGAAGGCGCCGACGGCCCGTCGCTTCGATCCCGTCGGACAGGCGCTGGTGATCGTGCTGCTGGGGGCGCTGACCTTCGGGATCATCGAGGCCCCGGTCCGGGGATGGTCCGCGCCGGCGATCCTGGCCGCGTTCTCGGCCTCCGCGGCCGCGCTGGTCGCGCTGCTCGTCCACGAGCCGCGGCGGGATCAGCCCCTCATCGACCTGCGGTTCTTCCGGTCGATCCCGTTCACGTCGTCGATCGTCATCTCACTGGCCGCGTTCGCCGCGTTCGGCGGCTTCCTGTTCCTGAACACGCTCTACCTCCAGGAGGTCCGGGGCCTCTCGCCGTTGCAGGCCGGGCTGGCGATCCTGCCCATGGCCGTCATGACCGTCGTGCTGTCCCCGCTGTCGGGCCGCATGGTCGGCCGCCGGGGTCCGCGCCTGCCGCTGGCGATCTCCGGCGTCCTCTCGGTGACCGCGTGCGCGATGCTGATCGGGATCGGCCCCGCGACGCCCCTCGCCTGGCTGCTCGTGGCGTACGCGATCTTCGGCGCCGGCTTCGGCCTCGTCAACGCCCCGATCACCAACGCCGCCGTGTCCGGGATGCCGCGCGCCCAGGCCGGCGTCGCGTCGGCGATCGCCACCACATCCCGCCAGCTCGGCCAGACGCTCGGCGTGGCGGTCGTCGGGGCCATCGTCACGTCTCATCTCGGGGAGTCGGCCGGTGCGAGCCTGGCGTCCGCCGGCCACCCCGCGTGGTGGACGCTCACCGCGAGCGGCGTCGTCGTGCTGGCGCTGGGTCTGGTCGCGACCACCGGCCGGGCCCGCACGTCCGCCCGCCGCACCGCGGCTCGGCTCAACCCGGAGGCGCTCGCTGCATAGGCTGAGGCCTCGGATGACCGCACGCGACGCCAAGGACGCTTCCCCCGGGGACACCGGCTCGGTCACCGCCCGCGAGGTCTGGCTGCTCATGTCCGACCTCGTGCTCGACCAGCAGCGACGGCGCGAGGTCTCCGACGCCCTCGGCATCAGCTTCGCCCGCGCGCGAGCGGTCCGCCGGCTCGCGCGCCAACCGATGTCGATGCGCGAGCTCGCCGCCGCGCTGGGCATCGACCCTCCCAACGCGACCGTGGTCGTCGACGACCTCGAAGCCCAGGGCCTCGTGACCCGCCGCCCGCATCCCACCGACCGCCGGGCGAAGGTCGTCGAGGTGACGCGCAAGGGCAGGAAGCTGGCCCTGCGCGCCGACGCGATCCTCGCCACGCCGCCGCCCGCGCTCGCCGAGCTCGCTCCCGGCGACCTGGAGGCGCTGCGGCGGATCCTGACGAGCATCAGAGCGGCGAAGTAGGCGGCCTGACGGATCCCTCTGGCGCGCCAGATCACCCGGCCGCCGTCGTCTCGCCCAGCGCGGCGAGCGCCTCCTGCGCGGCCTGTTCGCCCGAGCGCACCGCGCCGTCCATGTAGCCGTTCCACACGGCGGAGGTCTCGGCGCCGGCCCAGTGGATGCGGCCCACGGGCTCTCGCAGCGCCTGCGCGTAGCGGGTCCACACGCCGGTGCCCATCCGCCCGCCGTAGCAGCCGCGCGACCACTCCTCCGCCGTCCAGTCCTGTTCGACGTACTCGATGGGGGCCAGCGCGCGCTCGCCGACGTGCTTGGCGAAGCAGCCGAGCACCAGCTCGCGGCGGTCGCCCGCCTCCATCAGCGAAGCGGCCGTCGCGTGCTCGCCCTCAAGGAAGCCGAGCAGGACGCCCGAGCGCAGATCCTCCGGGCTGTTGTCGAACATGACGCCGACCGGGTCGTCGAGGCTGAGCACGAAGCCCGACAGCCCGTCCTCGCGCCAGAACGGCGCGTCGTAGCGGACCTGCATCTTGATCACGCAGCCCATCGGCACCTGCTGGGTGAGGTGGTCGCGTCGTGCCGGAAGCGCCGGGAGGTAGCGGATGCGGCCAGCAAGCGCCGGTGGCACGGCGACGATGACGCGCTCGGCGCGCACGCCGCCGTGCTCGTGCACGACCTCGACGCCGCCCGCGTCCTGGCGGATGAGATGCACCGGGCAACCGAGCCGCACCGCATCGCCGAGCTGCTCGGCCATGCGCGACGCGATCGTCTGGCTGCCGCCCGTCACGCGACTGTCCTGCGCGCCGCCGCCGGTCGCCACGAGCATGTCGATCATCCCCCCGGACCGGATGTAGAACAGGAAGTGCAGCAGCGACATCTGGTCGGTCTCGGCGCTGAACAGCGCCGGCACGAGCATGCGCCAGAAGCTCAGGCCGTGCTCGGTCCGCATGTGCGCGGCCAGCCACGACTCCAGCGTCTGTGCGTCCAGATCGCGCGCGTCGGGCGCGTCCCAGGGCGCGTCGAGCGGAACGGTCGCCGCGAGCGTCTCGAGCGCCGCCTGGGTCTCGGCGACGTCGATCAGCGCCTTCTCGTCGAGGCCGAACGTCTCGTCCTGCCAGCGACGGGCCTCGCCGTCGACCGAGAGGATGTGGTCGCCCGCCTCGTAGCTGGGGAACGTCCCGAGGCCGAGCTCCTCGGCGAGCGCGAGGACCCGGTCCTGCGTGGGCCCGACCCACTGACCGCCCAGCTCGACGATCGTGCCGTCGGCGAACGTGTGGTTGAGGATGCGTCCCCCGACGCGATCGCGAGCCTCCAGGACGACGACGCGGCGGCCCTGCTGCTGCAGGCGGCGCGCGGCGGTCAGGCCGGCGAGCCCGGCGCCGACGACGACGATGTCAGCGGTCTGCATGGTCTGTCCTCTCTCGCGGTCAGGACCAGCCTGAGCGACTCCCATCGGATGCGGCTTGTCCAGCGCGATTTTGTGCGGATGGTGTCGAGCCTTCAACCACCAGGGAGGGGGCACGCATGCTCGGGAGGCTGCGGTCGAAGGTGACGTACGCGAACGTCGCTTCGTCGCTGGCGCTGTTCATCGCCGTCTCGACCGGTGGCGCGTACGCCGCCAACACGATCGGCAGCGGCGACATCATCGATGAGTCGATCAGATCGGCCGACATCAGGAACGGCGAGGTCACGCTCGACGATATTGGCGCCAACTCGGTGTCGAGCTCGAAGATTATCGACGAGTCGATCAAGACGAACGACATCAAGGACGGCGAGGTCAAGACGGACGATCTCGCGGACGGCGCGGTCAAGACGGACGATCTCGCGGACGGCGCGGTGACGAGCGCGAAGGTCCTCGACGACACCGAGGCAGGCGGCGGCCTCGGCAGCGCCGACATCCAGACCAAGGCAATCGGACAGGCTGAGATCGGGGTCGACGCCGTCGCGGCGACCGAGGTCGCCGACAACTCCATCGACTCCGGCGAGATCGTCGACTTCGGACTGAGCAACCAGGACGTCGGCGTCCTGTTCGCCGAGGTCGACGCGAACGGCACGCTGGCCAACTCGAGCGGCGGCGGCGTGACGGTGCTCAAGCTGCCCGGTGTCGGCCAGTACGAGGTGGATTTCGCGCGCGCAGTCAGCAACTGCACCGCGGTGGCCACGATCGGGCCCGGCGGGCGCAGGGTCGTCTCCGGGCGAGGTCAACGTCGCCGATCGGTCCGGCAACGTCGAGGCCGTGTTCGTGGACACGAACAACAGCGCCGGTGCCGCCGCCGACGTGCCGTTCCGCCTGGTGGTGGTCTGCTGATGCCCATGCAGGGCCGGCGCGCCCGGCTGGCCGTCGCCGGGGCGCTTGCGGTCGGCGTCAGCTGCGTGGTGGCGATATCCACCGGCGTCGCGGCGATCGGCGGCGGCCAGCCGCCCCCGGGCACCGGGTCCAGCCCGGGCCCGGCCGACTACCGGCCCGGCCACCTCCGGGAACCGGGACCAAGCCGCCGGTGGCCACGGCGTTCGAGCTGGGAACCCAGCCGCCGAACGCGTCGCCCGACCTCACTGGGCCGCCGACCCAGCTCGACGAGCAGCCCGAGCACGAGAGCCCGTAACGGCTCGTCGGCTACCGCAGCGCTCGGAAGGTGGCGCGGACGTCCACGCCGAGCAGCTGCGGCTGCTCCCATGCCGCGAAGTGCCCGCGCCGAGGTCGGCGCGCAACTCGCTGGTCATGGCGCCCAGTTTGGGGAGGGACTGGGGTCCATCCCCATCCGTTGCTGGCGCTTCGGCCGAGCCATGATCCATGCTCCGGAACGGTCGGCTCGTCTGAACCGCCCGTGGGGATGCGACGGGGTGCGCTCCGTCGCACGGTAGCTCACCGGGTCGGGATGGTTGGGCGCGTGCTCGCCGCGGAGACGTCGGCGCTCTCCGTGGCCGTCTTCCGGTTGTTGCACACGACCTGCGCGCCGCCATGTCCGAGATCCGCCCCGACTGGGATCTCAGCACCCCAGGGCTGCGCGAGGCCTGGGACGCCGGCGATGTATCGCCCTTCCACGGCTGTGACAAGCGCGCCGACGCCACGCCCAGCGCTGACTGACGCTCACAGGTCGAGCACGACGTCCTCGCCGGGCTGCGAGCAGCAGATGAGCGCGCTTCCGCTGGCGGGAGGCTCGACCGGCACGGGGTTGTACTGGAGGTTGCCGGCGATGACCGTCGTCTCGCAGTTGTGGCAGACGCCGGTGCGGCAGGACCAGCGGACCGGGACGTCGCACGCTTCCGCGAGCTCGAGCAGGCTGGCGTAGTCGCTGCTCCACGGGATGGCGAGGTTGCTGCGGGCGAACTCGATCGTCGGGCCGTTGCCCGGTGGGCCGGCGGGTGGGTGGGGCGTCCGTGCCGGTGTTGCCGCGATGCCCGGCGTCAGACCGGGCGCGGGCCCGAACGGCTCCGTGTGGATCCCCGAGGCATCGATGCCCGTCGCCGCCAGACCGGCGGTCATCTCATCCATGAAGGGCGCGGGCCCGCAGACGTAGGCCTGGGCATCGCGCGGGAGGTCGAGCTCGGCGAGCAGGGCCGCGGTGAGGCGGCCCGTGCTGTCGAAGTCGCGGCCTGGCCGGTCGTCCGGACCGGGGCGGCTGTAGTACACGCGGCTGCGCACGTTGGGCAGCGACGCGATGGCATCGCGCGCCTCGGCGGCGAACGGGTGGTCGCGGCTGCTGCGCGAGCCGTGCAGCCACCAGACCGCCCGATCGGAGTGCTGCTCCGCCAGCGCGTGCAGCATGGCGAGCACCGGGGTGGCGCCGATCCCGGCGCTGATCAGCAGCACGGGCGCATCCGTGCGGTCGAGCAGGAAGGTGCCGCGGGGTGCGGCCACGTCGACTCGGTCGCCGACGGCGAGACGGGTGTGCAGGTAGCCGCTCACGACCCCGTCGTGTTCGCGCTTGACGGTGATCCGGTAGTAGCCGCCGTCGGGCGGCCCGGAGAGCGAGTAGTTGCGCAGAGCCGGCCGCTGCGCTCCGTCGGGCCGGGCTCGCAGCGTGAGGTACTGACCCGGGCCGGCCGGCGGCAGTCGCGCGCCCTCGGGATCGTCGAGGCGTATCGAGATCACCGAGTCGCTCTCGCGGGTGATCGCCGCGACCGTCAGCTCACGGAAGCCGGGCCAGGTGGGAGGCGGGCTCGTGACCGCCAGTCCGGCGTTGCCGCTGCCTGGCTCGGCGTCGAGCAGCGCGCGAAACGACGTCTGCCAGCCGGGGCTGAGCGCGGGGATGCGAAGCGCTCGAAGCAGCCCCTGGCGCGTGTGACCGGGCAGGTAGAGCAGCGCGTCGACTTCGGCGACTCGCATCTGCTCGGGACCGGAGGCCAGCTTGACGATGTCGTTTCCTGCCTCGACGTCGCCCTCCTCGAGCACGCGGAAGTAGAACCCGGGACGGTGGTGCGAGACGAGCAGCGCGGGAATGCGCGGCTCGTTCATGCGGATCCCGACGCGGTAGCACGTGACCCGAGGCTGTGTGACCTCGAAGACCGCAGTGCCGATCGCATAGCGGTCGCCGATGCAGACGTCGTCGTCGCTGAGCCCCTCGACGGTGAAGTTCTCGCCGAACTGCCCGGGGACGAAGTCGTCGCGCCCGAGCTCACGCTCCCAGTAGCGGTAGGAGTCCATCTGGTAGACGAACACGGCGCGCTGCTCGCCGCCGTGTCCGCCGAGGTCGCCCTGGCCGTCGCCGTCGATGTTGAGCCTGCCGACGTGGCGAGGACCGGAGACGGAGTCCTTGAAGACGCCGGTGAAGACGGTCTTGCCCTGCCACGGCACGTCCTTGGGCAGGCCGACGTTGACGGACAGCAGCGTGCCCACTGATCGCCCGCCGGCCTCGGGATGGCTGGCTTCGGAGCGGCTCGAGTTCGTGTTCACGACGTGGCCGCCCTCACGCGAGCGACTCTACGGGCGGGGGTCCGTCGCTGCCAGATCGGCGACGAGCCTGCGCCGGCGGTCTCTCTCACGGCCGGGCTGGTCCCCGTGCTTGAGAAGCAGGGACTTCGGCAGGGTGGTCTCCTGGTGTCGTCGGCCGCGCCTTTCGCGGCTCTTCACATGGTGAGCGGAGCCGGTCGGGGCTTCTCGACATGGAAGTCCTCATGAAGTCTCTAGACGTGGGCAAGCACGTCGTCGAGCGGCGGCGGCACGCGGGCGAGATCGAGCGCGCCGACGAGCACCGGCGCGTACTGGATCTTGCGCCCGCCGCGGGTGCCCATGAAGCGCCGCAGCTGGGCCTCGATGCTGCGGGCTCGCTGCGCCGGCTGCTTCTGGAAGGTCCGCCAGCGCCCGAGCTCGCCCTCGGATTCGACGATCTGCTCGACATGCGCGGCGCCGAGGCAGCGGATCAGCTCGTCCTCCAGGTCGGCGTCGCAGACGTAGAAGCCGGCCCGCCCGAGCTGGGAGCCCAGGCCGGCCCGCTCGACGGCGAGCCGGAAGTCGTCCGCCTCGCCGGCGTCGCACAGGCCGGCGACCCGGATGCCCTGGGAGACGCACACCTCGAGGCAGCGCCGGATGTTCCCGGCGCCCCCGATCGGGATGACGGTGACGCCCTCGGCCGCCAGGTCGCGGCCGCGCCGGGCGGCGAGCGCCTCAACCGCGAGTTGATCGCTCACGCCCTCGACGAGGACGACGGCGTCCGGGGCATCCCGAGCGAGTCGGCTGAGGGCGCTCATGACCACGGCCCCACCAGCGTGGCATGACGGGCCACGACGCGCATGCGGCAGGAGAAGCAATGGCAGCGCGGCCCCGGCCACCACTCTGATCACACCGCGACGGGCATCCTTGCGCCATGGTGCTCGCACCGTGGCGCGAGTCACTCGACCGCGCCCCCGGACCGCCCCTCGACGAGAAGGTCCACGACTCACACAGCACCCCTTGACGCCCGAGCGCCCGGAACGTCGAGACGGGGAGCGTCGCGATCTGCGGGGAACGCTGCTGGAAGACGACGCCGCCGTCGACGATCAGGAAGCCGTCACGACACCACCGGGCGCTCGGGCACCTGAGCCGCCGCCGCAGCGCTGTCCTGGGCGAACGCATCGATGCGCTGGGCGATGTACTGGGCGTCGTCCTTGACCCAACCCAGGAGCGCTGAGCCGCGCGTGTACTGCCAAGGCAGACCGAGGAGGTACAGGCCGGGGATGCGGGTCACGCCGCGCTGGTGCGTGGCCCGCCCACGGTCGTCGAACACGGGCAGGTCGATGAACGAGTGGTCGAGCCGGAACCCGGTCGCCCATACCACCGCGTCGACGGTGAGCGCTGAACCGTCGGCGAACGTGACGGTCGAGCCCTCGGCCGCGGCCGCGCGCGGGCGCGTGTGGATGCCCTGTTTCCGGGCGGCCCGGGGGCTGGAGCCGATGAGCGTCTCCCTGTCCTTCAGGCGCTGCACGAGCCGCGAGTCCACGGTCTTGTCCATCAGCCCGGTGACCTGGAGGTAGCGGAACAGGTCGCGGCCGAGGATGCGCTGGGGCAGCGGCGTCTGCCGCGTCCCGACCGCCAGATGGACCTCGCGCGATTGGACGAGCTCCGCGGCGACCTGGTAGCCGGTGTTGCCGCCGCCGACCACCAGCACGATTCCTGCGGGCAGGTCCGCGGGTGAGCGGTAGCGGCTGCTGTGGATCTGCACCACGTCAGGGCCGAGGCCAGCAGCCAACGGCGGCGTGAACGGGACCTGGAACGGGCCCGTGGCGACCACGACCTGGTCGGCTTCATAGCTGCGGTCCGCGAGCTCGATCCGAAAGCCGCCGCCGTCGCGTCCTCTCACCGCCTGCACGCGGCTGTTGAACTCGACCGGCAGCTTGAACCGCTGCGCGTACTCGGTGAGGTAGGCAACGACGTCGTCGCGATTCGGGTAGCTGTCGGGATTCCCTGGGAAGGGCAGGCCGGGGAGGCTGTCGTAGCGAACCGGCGTGAACAGGCGCAGCGAGTCCCAGCGACTCCGCCAGGCAGCGGCGGGCTCGCCGGCGGCTTCGAGGATGGTGAACTCGCGGCCCTGCTGGGCCAGGAAGTAGCCGGCGGCCAGGCCGGCCTGGCCGCCGCCGATCACGACGACCTCGCGTCGCTGCGCGCCGTTGGCGGTGGCGCTCATGGCGTCACGTCGAAGGAGAACATCATCCCGCTCTCGTGATGCTCGGCGAGGCCGACGGCTTCGCGCTGAAACTCCCGAGTCGGTGCGGTCATCCCGTCTCCTTTGCTGGTCTGTGTCGCGCGGTCGGCATGCGAACGACGATGTTGGATCAGTCGAGCCCTGTCGGGTTCGTGGTGGTTTCCAGGACCTCGTCGGCGCCGCTCACCGCGAGGACGCGCTCGATGGCGGCGGAGCCGGTGACGAGCACGACGCGGCGGTCCTCAGCGCGAGCGCGCCGGGTGGCGCCGACCAGTTGCGCGAGCCCGGCGGAGTCGATGAACGCGGTGTCGCGGAGGTCGATGACGATCGTCGCCGGGCGCTCGCGCTCCACCGTCGCGATCTGGGCTGCGAACTCGTCGCCGGTGCTGAGATCGAGATCGCCGGCCACCGTCATGGTGACGCGGCCGGCGTCGGGGCCCTCGACGGCCAGGCGCAAGCCGGCGCCGTTCGCGACGGCGGGTTCCGCCGCCTGAGCGGTCGCCCGCTGGCCGGCGTCGCCGACGGCGTCGAGCCGTGCCGCGACCGGCGCTGCTGCGACGGCCTGGCCTTCGACGTTGACGCTCGGCAGCCACTCAAGCCAGCGCGGCAGGTACCAGTTGCGGTCGCCGAGGAGCTGCATGACGGCGGGGATGACGACGGTGCGGACGATGGTGGCGTCGACGAGCAGAGCGATCGCGACGCCGAAGCCCATCTGCTGGAAGCCGACGAGTTCGCCGGTCGCAAAGCCGGTGAACACGACCACGATGATCAGCGCGGCTCCGGTGATCAGCCGGGCGGTGGAGCTGACGCCGTGGATGATGCCGTCCGTGGTGCTGCCGGTCTGGACGTAGCGCTCGCGGATGCGGCTGAGCAGGAACACCTGGTAGTCCATGCTCAAGCCGAACAGGACGCTGAACAGGAAGACCGGCACCCAGGCGTCGATGCGCTCGACCGTCCCGAAACCGAACACGTCGGCGCCCACGCCATGCACGAACACCAGCACGAGCAGGCCGTAGGCGGCGCCGACGGACAGCAGGTTGACGGCGATCGCGGTCAGCGGCACGACGATCGACCGGAACGCCAGCGTCAGCAGCACGAAGCTCAGCGCGAGCACGAAGGCGATGACGAGCGGCAGGTCGCTGCTGACCATCGCGAAGTAGTCGCGGTTCTCGGCCGGGATCCCGCCGACGAGGACCTTGGCCGGGGCGCCCGCGAACGCGGCGCCCGCCTGGTCGCGCAGCCGGTTGATGGCCGTGGTCGCGCGCTCGGACGCCGAATCGGCGGTCATCGGGAGGGACAGAACGGTGATCTGCGGGCCGCGCTGGATGGTCGTCGCGCGCGCGGCGAAGTCCGGATCCCGGGCCAGCTCGCCGCGCAGCGCGGTGATCGCGCGCTGCACCCGGGCGTTGGTGGGCGGGCCGTCGACGACGATGTGGACCGGTGTGGTCGCCCCGGTCGGGAAGTCGCGCTCCAGGGCGATCAGGCCCTGCTTGCCGACCGTGCTGTCCGGCAGCGACTGCGGGCCGGAGGCGCCGAGCTTGAGCCCGAGCACCGGCACGGCGGCGGCGAGCAGCAGCGTGCAGGCGAGCGTCGCGCTGAGGCCCGGGTGGCGGACGACCGCGCGGACGGCGCCGCCCCAGAAGCGCCCCTCCTCGCCCATGCTCTCGGCGATGCGCTTCCCGATCCACGGGACGCGCAGTCGGTCCACGCGGTCACCGAGGACCATCAGCAGCGCGGGATGGAAGGTGAGCGCGACGAGGATCGACACCAACGCAACGGCGATCGCGCCCACCGCCAGGCTGCGCAGCGTGGCGTCCGGCATCAGGAACATCCCCAGCATCGCGAGGATGAACGCCACGCCGCTGAAGACGACCGCGCGGGTGGCGGTACCGGCGACGATGAGGATCGCCTCATGCGTCGAGGCGCCGCGGTGGCGCTCCTCGCGCAGCCGGGAGACGATGAACAACGAGTAGTCGATACCGAGGGCCAGGCCCATGGCGACGAGCATGTTCACCACGAAGATGTTCAGCTGGAACGCCTGACCGACCGCCGCGACCAGGCCCATGGCCACGACGATCGAGAGGATCGCCATCATCACCGGGATCGCCGCGCCGACCAGCGTCCCGAAGACCACGACCAGCACGATCAGCGCCGCCGGAAGCCCGAACCGCAGCTCGCCCTGCTGCAGGTCGGACTCAGAGATCTTCGTGAAGTCGCGGTCGATCGTGTTCTTGCCCGTGATGTGCACGGCGAAGCCGCCCTGGCCGTTCGCCGCCTGGACCGCAGTGATCATGTGATCGACCGACGTCGTCTTGGGCTCGTCTCTCATCACGATCTGCAGGAGCGTCGCGTGGCCGTCGCGCGATACGAGGGCCGCGCCGCCGGGATCCTGATAGGTCGCGACGCTGCGAACATCGGCCAGGGCACGAAGCTCGCCGGCGAGTTGCCTGACGCGCGCGGCGTACGCGGCGTCGCGGACGGTCCGTTGGCCTGAGCGCACGATCACGAACTCGTCGAGCGCGTCAGAGCCGGGCAGCCGCTCGTCGATGAGGTCCTGGGCGCGTTGCGATTCGGGCTTCGACGTGACGCCGCTGTCCGTGGTCAGCGCGCTCGAAAGCAGCCCGCTCGTCAACGCGATGCCGACGAGCGCCAACAGCCCCCAGATCGCGAGGACGCGCTTCGGGCGGGCGGTGGCGTATCCCGCCAGCCGGCGAGGGCCGAACCCCCCTCGTCGAGTCCGCCGGCTTTCCCGCGACGCCTGCGTGCTCATAGCTCCCCTCACTCACTGCGCTGGAGCGCCGCGGCCGTCGGGCCGCGCCCAGACCCGCCGATCCTAGTCCGCCGGTCCCGAGGAGTGCAACTTCTGGTAGCGAAAATATGACGTCGTCTATTGCGGCTCTGTTAGCCTCCTTTCGAGGGATCGGGGCCACGTCAACGCTACTATCGGTAGCGGAAGCTGACGTGCGTGCGGAATCATCACTCGAGCATCAGCCGGACGGCTCCGGGCGGCGCGGTCGCGGTCGCCCGCCGTCGCCGGGAATCGACCGGCGGATCCTGGACGCCGCCCTGGAGCTGCTGGCCTCGGGCGGCTACGCGGGGTTTCGTCTCGACGAGCTGGCGAAGCGCGCGGGCGTCGCCAAGACCACGATCCTCAGGCGCTGGCCGTCCAAAGCCGCCGTCGCGGCCGCCGCCGTCGAGCAACTGGCCCTGCAGACCATCGACGTCCCCGCATCCGGCACCCTGCGCGGCGACCTCCACGCGCTGCTGACGAGCGCGGTCGCCGTCTTCACCAACGGCGGCGGCGCCTTCGTGCCGCGGCTGATCCGCGAGTCCGGTCACCACCCCGAGATCGCCGACCTGCTGCACACCGTGATCCACGCCCGGCGGCTCGCCTACCGGCGCGCCCTCAACCGCGCGATCGCGCGCCACGAGCTCGACCCCGGCATCGACCAGGAGCTCATCATCGACCTCCTCGTCGGCCCGATGTGGACCCGGCTCCTCATCACGCGCGAGCGCATCGCCAAGCCCTTCGTCGACGACATCGTCGATGCCGTCATCCGCGCATTCCCGCCACCCGCCGATCCCACGCCCGCATCCGCCGCGCCCGCGTGACGCTCCCGGCCGCCGGCCCACCCGTGAGGGCGTGGATGTCATCCGACACGGGGGTCAACCCCGCGGCCTCGAGAGTGGCGTCGGTTCCCGTTCCGGTGTCCACCCATGACGACGATCAGCACAGACCGTTTCTCGCAGTAGGATGCAGCCGTGCCGGAGACGTTCGTGTGGGCGTCCGGGTCGAACCGCGCGGCGCTCATCGGGGGCATCGGCGTCGGCGTCATCCAGGCCGCGACGCCGCTCCTGTTCTGGTGGCTCGACAGCTCGACGGTGTACGCGCTCGGCCTGGCGGCCATCGCGGCGATCTACGTCGGGTTCGCGGTGTCCGACGGACGCGCGAGGATCATCGCTGTCGAGAGCGGCGTGGCGTTCGCCTTCGTTATCGTGGGTGTCGCCGCGGTCACCGGCACTCCGTGGCTGCTGGTCGCCGGCTTCGTCGGCCACGGCCTGAAGGACCTCTGGCAGCACCGCACCCATTTCGTGGCCGGCACGCGGTGGTGGCCGCCCTTCTGCATGGCCGTCGACTGGGTGGTCGCCGCCATCATCGTCGTCGAGATCGCGGCCGGCCTGCACTTCCGGTAGGCGCTGCGCAGCGCACGGTGGCGGCTGACACGGGCGGCGTCGCTCGCCCGCTCAAGTTCCCGACTGCCCCGGTGCCGGCGGCCGGAACATGCCCGGCAGCATCCGCCGCCAGTGGGTGCGGACGACATCGAGCGTGGCGGGCCAGAACCCGGTGCGCGGAACCGCCCGCCAAAGCTCGCCCTTGAGCCAGGGCCGCGGGATGCCGAACCGCCTGAGCTCGGGATACACCTCCACCAGATCGGAGCGGCGGACGAGCTCGACCTCCGTTGCCATCCACCACCGCGTCGTGAATGCGTGGTGCTGCTCACACGCGTCCATACACACCCGCAACCGCTCCTCCGGCCAGCCGAACGGCTCAAGCGTTCGACGCGCGTAGCGGGCGGAGTCCTTGATGTACACGTCGCCGGTGCTGGCCGGCCCATACAGACCGGAATCGTGGAGGAACGACGCGCAGAGCAGCAGCTCGCGGTCATACGGGATGCGGCGCGTGTCGGCGATGCGCTCCGCGATCAGGTACTGGCGCATCGTGTGGCGCTCCATGTCGCCGTCCGTTTCGCCCGTGGCGGCCCGTAACGCCCTGAGCGCCGCAGCCTCGGCTTCAGTGGATATCAACTCGTCTGCGTGGCGCCGGATGGTGCCGCGGATGTCCCGCCACGTGAGAGGTCGGGCCGCGTTCGCCGCTGCGGCGCCGGCTTCGACCGTCTGCTCCTCCGGATTCGCCCCGCTCGCCATTGCAGCCTCGCTTGCTTCCTCGACGGCTACGGATTCGCGCCCGGCGAGCATACGCTGAACTGGGTCCAGGCCGCTGCTCGTTGCCAATGCCGAGCGGCGGGCCAGGATCCCATGGCGCCAGACCTCCGGGACGCCCTGCTCGGCGAGGCCGGGCTCCGCGCGCGTCCTACGTCAGGTCCCGTCGCCGAAGCGCGAGTCCTGTGACGCCAGCATCGAGAGGCGGACCTGTCTCGACCTGCCGCGTCAACGTCAGAGGACTTCAACTCAATGAGTCGCTCCGGTTCGCCGTCGGTGATGGTGAGGAAGTCGAAACGGGGAGAGCCTGCCGACGCCAGCCGCCTCGAGCTCCCCATGATCGGTCTCACGACGACGTGTGCGGCCGTCCCTGCTTCGATCCAGCAACAGGTCGGGGTGCTCGCCGGTACCGCGCCGGCGTGCGCCCCGACCGCGCCGCAAAGACCGATCCCGGTTGCCCGCCCGCTCCGTCCGGGCGTACGATCGGCCGATGGCCGCCCGGATCGTGCGTGCCGCCTGTCCGCATGACTGTCCCGACACGTGCGCGATGCACGTGACCGTCGAGGACGGGCGCGCGACGCGCGTCGTCGGCGATCCCGAGCATCCGATCACGCGTGGCTTTCTGTGCGGCAAGGTGTCGAACTACCTGGAGCGGGTGTACTCGCCGGAGCGGATCCTGCATCCGCTTGTGCGCGAGGACGGCGGCTTGCGGCGCGCGTCGTGGGACGAGGCGCTGGATTGCGCGGCGACGGCGCTGCGGCGGGCGCGCGACGAGCACGGGGGCGAGTCGATCCTGCCGTACTCGTACATGGGCACGCAGGGCCTGATCCAGGGCGATCTCATGAGCGCGCGGCTGATGAACGCGCTGGGGGCGAGCAACCTCGTGCGCACGATCTGCGCCACCGCGGGTTACACGGGGACGGCGATGGCGCACGGCGTCTCGCCGGAGGTCGATCCGGAGGAGTGGCCGAACGCCCGCTTTCTGTTGGTGTGGGGCTGGAACCCGATGTCGACCGCGCCGCATCTTTGGCGGCGGCTGCTCGACGCGCGGGCGGCCGGCGCTCGTTTGGTCGTGGTCGACCCGTTTCGCAGCCGTACCGCCCGGGTCGCCGACGAGCATCTGCGTCCGCGGCCGGGGACCGACGCGGCGCTGGCGATCGGCATGATGCGCGCGATCGTCGATGCCGGCCTGCAGGACGAGGAGTTCTGTCGCACGCATGCCGATGGCTATGACGAGCTGCTGGCCGTGCTCGACCGCTATCCGGTTGATCGCTGGGCCGGGATCTGCGGGGTGGACGCGGAGGCGGTCGCCGCCGTCGGCCGGGCGTTCGCCACGACGCGCCCGGCGCTGCTGCGGCTCGGGGTCGGCGCGCAGCGGCACATGGGTGCTGTGCAGGCCTACGCGACGATCGCGTCGTTGGCGACGCTCACCGGGGCCTGGCGCGATCGCGGTGGCGGCTGCTCGTACATCCCGCTCGCCACGACGGCGGCGCTGAGCCGGGGTGCGCTCGTTCGTGCGGACCTGCGGCCCGGGCCGGTGCGCGACGTCAACATGGCGCAGCTGGGCCGGGCGCTGACCGACCGGGCGCTTGACCCGCCGGTCAAGGCGCTGGTCGTCTGGAACTCGAACCCGGCGGTCATCGCGCCCGACCAGGGCGGGGTGCTGGCGGGGCTGGCCCGCGACGATCTGTTCGTGCTGGTCCTCGAGCAGTTCGTGACCGATACGGCGCGTCACGCCGACGTCGTGCTGCCCGCGACGACCGCGCTCGAGCACCGCGACGTCGTCTTCTCGTGGGGTCATCACTACGTGACGTTCAACGAGCCGGCGATCGCGCCGTTGGGGGAGGCCAAGCCGAACACCGAGATCTTCCGCCTGCTGGCGGCGCGCCTGGGCTTCGACGACCCGTGCCTGCGCGAGTCCGACGAGCAGCTGCTCGACGCGCTCCTGGCGACCGGCCCGTCCTTGCCGGGGCTGCGCGAGCGCGGCTGGGCGAAGGTCGATCTCGGGCAGGGTCCGCTGCCGCACGCCGAGGGCCGGTTCGGGACGGCGACGGGTCGTGCCGCGCTGCATGCGAGCTACGTCGCGCCGGTCGAGGTCGCCGACGCGTCGCTGGCGCAGCGCTACCCGCTGGCGCTGATCACGCCCAAGACGCACCTGTTCCTGAACTCGACGTTCGCCAACCAGGAGCGCCAGCGGTCGGCGCAGCCGCTGCCGATGGTGGTGATCAACCCTGCCGATGCGAGGCGGCGCGAGATCGAGGATGGCGGTTGGGTGCGCGTGTTCAACGATCGCGGCTCATTTCGCTGCGTGGCACGGGTGTCTGATGACGCTGCGGCCGGTGTCGTCGTCGCGCCGATGGGCTGGTGGAACTGCGACTACGCGGACGGGCTGAGCGCGCAGGCGACGACGTCGCAGGCGCTGACCGAGATGGGCGCGGCGCCGACGTTCAACGACAACCGGGTCGACGTGGCGCCTGACGTGGGGGGTGGCAGATGAGCTCCAGGCCGGCCGGCGGCTACTCGATCGCGGCACGCGAGGACGCGCTGGACTTCATGGCCCAGTACCCGGGCTACGGCGAGCAGCGGTGGTACAGCGACGCGCTCGGGACCGAGCAGGTGTCCTTCAGCTGGCGGCGCATGCTCCCGGGGACCGGCGGCCGCGGCAGCTACGGCCACCGCCACCCGGGCCAGGAGGAGGTCTTCTTCGTGATCTCCGGCACGGTCACGTTCAAGGTCGGCGACGACGTCTTCGCGGCGGGACCCCGGACCGCGGTGCGCATGACCGGCGAGGAGTTCTACTCCGTCCACAACGACACCGACGCCGAAGCGCAGCTGCTGATCTTCTCGACGCGCTGCGCCGCGGCGCCACCGGAGAAGATGGACGGGTTCTGGCCGTGAGCCCGGCGGACGCGGGGCAGAGCTCCGTCGCCCTGGTGTGGCGGCCCGGGTGAGCGTCGTGTGCCCTAGCCAGGGAGTTCCTTGGCCAGAACAACATCGAGTTCGAATCGATCAACGTTCTCGACGGCGAGGGCGAGCGCCGGTGGATCTCGCTCGGGCGCCCGGTCGTGCCGTCGCTCGTGGTCGACGCCGCGGTTACGCCGATCATGCATCCCGTGCAGATCGCCGCCGCGCTCGGCCTCCCGCTCGAGCCACGGGCGCAGGGACAGCGGCTGGCGTGGGACATCTACACGATCCTCGATGCCTGGTGCGACAGCATCGCCCTCCTGGATTGGGAGGTCCTGATCAAGCCGACACCCTCGCGCGGCCGCTCGCTGAGGAACCTCACGGTGAACGTGTCCTATCCGATCGGGCTGCTGCCGGCCGCGTGGCGGACGGGGCGCTTTGACTGGCAGCCGGAACGCGATGACGAGGTCGAGCTCGAGCTGCGCTCCAGCCGCGGGGTCCACGACTTCGGGCGTTCGATCGCGGATCGCTACCTGGGCTTTCTCGCCGACGAGGAGGCGCAACTGCCCCTGCACGACCGGGAGGTTCACTCGTCGCGCGGCGACATGTCCTTCCGCTCCCTGGTCGAGTACCAGCGCTGGCACGCGGGCTTCCACTACCGCCAGCTCCGCGCGTTCTGCCGCGGCCAGCGCATCGACCTGCCGCCGGACGTGCTCGCGAGCGTCCCGGATCTCGTCCTTCCGGACTCGGTCTTCTGAGAGCCGCGATGATCCGCGACACTACGAACAAGACCAACACCGACGTCGGTGGGCCACTTCAAGCGACCATCCTTGAGGCCGTGTCAGAGCCGGCATCCGACGGCCGTTGTCGAGGTCAAGGTGCTCGACGTCGATCAGACGCTCTGGGACCTGCTCAAGGCCATGTCGGTCGTCGACGGCTCCTCGCAGTACGAGCGCGGGTACCTCGTGGTCGCAACGACCCCAAGCGGTGGCGCGACGCCGAGGTCGCCGCGCTGTTCGCGCCGCCCAACGCGAACTCGCCAGCCGGTGTGCGCGACTGGACGACGGCCGATCTGATCTCGCGCTGGCAGCGCTCATGGGCGTGCCTCCTCGAAGGCGGACGTGCACGACCGCGTGACGTCGCCGGCCGAATTCGCAGCACCTTCCTCGGCGCGCATCAGGTGTCGACGTTTCCCGAGTACGAACTGCGCGCGATCGCCGTCGAGCCACTGGACTATCTCGAACGGCTCCGCTTCGACGACGACGGCTGGCCGGTTCGCGCGCCACGGCGAGCCGGCGGACTCGGCCTACACGACCTTCTCGACGCCTAATGGCTGCCGACCGGTACCGCGAGGGCCGCCCTGACCTTCGCAGCTACCACGAGACCCGAGCGAGCGAGCGCGCTCGCTCGTGCCGTCGGGATGCGGATCGACGAGCCTCCGCGCGACGACGCCGACCTCGCGGAGCTCCTTGCCTGCACCCTCGGCGAGATCCGCCGCGTCGGCTCGCCGTTCGACCGCTACCTCGAGGCGCCACAGCCGATCGCCGGTCTATACCGGCGCCATGGGCCGCAGCTCGCCGATGCGGCCGACGGTCTTCGGTTCACAAGATCCTGTGAACTTCTGTACGAAAGCGGCCGGACGCGTCCGTCCGACCGACCGCCACGCGCGGCGAAGTCTGGAGCCGCTCGGCGATCCGGCGTAGTCGCAGCCGTTGGGAGTGCCGGCCGAAAGGGCTTGTTCCCGCTCCGCGCCAGTCGCGAACAAGGCTCAGGTTCCAGAGCTGTTTCCGATGGCGAGACCCGGACTCGAACCGGGGACACCACGATTTTCAGTCGTGTGCTCTACCAACTGAGCTATCTCGCCGTGATGAGGCGTCCAAGGGTAGCGCCCGGGCGGCGGTCAGCGGTCGCGGCGGCGGCGCCTGGCGGCGGCCACGCGAGCCGCGCGGCAGTCGTGCTCGAGGGGGCGTTCGATCGGGGAGGTGCAGGTGCCCGCGCACGCGGGGCAGACGTGGGTCGCAGGGCGGCGGCGGGAGGGGCGGTCGCGGGCGGGTTCGCGCTTCATCCGGGCTCCCAGGCCTTGAGCTGGGCCAGGGGGTCGATCGGGGCGCCCTGCTGCCAGCCGCCGATCCAGATCTCGAAGTGCAGGTGCGGGCCGGTCGCGGAGCCGGTGGCGCCGACGCGGGCGAGCAGGGTGCCCGGGGCGACGGTCTGGCCGACGGACACGGCGGTGGACCCCTTGAGGAAGTGGCAGAGGAAGAAGTCGCGGCCGTCGACCGACCGAATGACGACGTAGTAGCCGGCGCCGGCGGCCTGGTAGTCGACGACCGTGACGACGCCGGCGGTGGGGGCGACGACGGCGGTGCCCGCGGCGGCGGTGACGTCCTGGCCCTGATGGACATGTCCGGGACGGCCGGCGCCGAAGCGGGCGTCCTCGCCGCCGAACGTGTGCGGGCCGGCCACCGGGAACACGCCGGGCGTCGTGATCGCCGGTGGAGTCGGGGCCGGCGCAGGGGCCGGAGCCGGTGCGGGAGCGGGCGCCGGGGTCGGGGCCGGTGCGGGCGCCGGAGCGGGAGGGGCGGGCTTCGGCTTGGGCTTCGGCGGAGGCGGCGGCTTGAACACCTGCAGCATCGCCTGGCCCGGATAGCCGCGCCGGGCGAGCGTCCGGCCCGCCGGGTCGGTTGCGTGGAGGCTGACCTTGTAGCGCCCGGCGGCGAGCTTGGCCTTGCGCGGCCAGCGTACGGTGACCGTGTGGCCGACCGCCACGCGCCCGACCGGCACATCGAGCACCGGCTTGCGTGAGGCACGGCGGCCGGAGGCGAGCACCATCACGCGCGCGGTCACCGTGATCACGCCCCGCTGGCGCACCCGGAAGCGCACCTGCGGCAGCCCGCCCGCGCGCACGCGCCGCGGCGCGACCTGCAGGAAGGTCGCGACGGGCCGGGAGTCGACCGGATGCAGCGGGGCGCCGTACGCGGAGCCGCCGGAGCCCGGCGGCCCGAAGTACGCGGACCCGCCGACGCGCAGCGCCGCGGTCGACGCGACCACGCCCGTCGCGCGAGCGCCGGCCGACGCGGCGCGCGCGGTGGCGGCCCCGCCGGCCGCGCCCGCCGCCGGAGCCGCGAGCGCAACCGCGAACGTGGCGACGACCATCCCCGCCGCCTCCCCGCGCACAACCGTCCCGACCATCCTCATCACGGACAGGGTCGGCTCGTGCGAGCGCACACACGCACGGTCCCGCAGCTTTGCGCAGGTTTGGCGAGCGACCGGTCAGGTTCGCTGCAGCTTCGCCGGCCGCAGCCTCAGCGCTCCAGCATCCGCGCCATCAGCTCGAGCGAGCCGGCCTTGCTCAGCGGTTCGTTGAGGTTCCCGCACTTCGGCGACTGCACGCACGATGGGCACCCCGCCTCGCACGGGCACTCGCCGATCAGCCGGTGCGCGTCGCCGACCAGCGTCTCGAACACCTCGTAGCCGCGGCGGGTGATCCCGACCCCGCCCGGGTGCCCGTCGTAGATGAAGATCGTCGGGCGCCCCGTCTGGGGATGCAGGTTCGTCGACAGCCCGCCGATGTCCCAGCGGTCGCACATCGCCAGCAGCGGAAGCACGGCGATCTGGGAGTGCTCGGCGGCGTGCAAAGAGCCGAGCAACAGCTCGGTCGGGAACTCCACCTCGACCACGTCAGGCGGCAGCTCGTACCACAGCGCCCGCGTCGTGAACTCCGTCTGCGGCAGGTCCAGGGCCTGCAGGTCGATCACCTCGTGGTCGGGCAGGTGCTTGCGCTGGTAGGCGATCACCGTCTCGGTCACCCGCACCACCCCGTAGGAGAGCTCGACCCCGAGACACACACGCCGATCCAGGAGCCGCTCGATCTCCGTCAGCGTCTCCTTCTTCGGCTGCGTGTACCAGTCGCCGTCGAAGGGCTTCACAAGAGCACGCCGCGCGGCCAGGTCCAGCTCGACCACCTCGTAGGACCGCGCCTGGTGCAGGTAGACCGCGCCCTGGTGCGTCGTCGTGAACGCCCGCGCCGACTCGACCGTCCCGAGCAGCTCGCCCGACGACACGTCGACCACCGCGAACGAGTCCGGCGACGCCGATCGCAGCGACACGCGTGCCGCCGGGAAGTCCTCCGGATGGCGCAGGGAGTACACGCCGTGCACCTCGCGCAGGACGCCCGAGGACACCAGAGCATCGGCATGCGCGCGCCACGCCGGCCCCAAGACCCCCGCATCAGCAGTGCTCAGCGGCCCCTCGTGCGCCGCGCACAGCAGGTGCGCCTGGTGGATCTCCTCGTTCTCGAAGTCCAGGATCGCCGACTCCACCGGCCGCTCGAGGAACTCGTCCGGGTGCCGGCAGAAGTACTGATCGAGCGCGTCCTCGCCGGCCACGTACACGGCCAGCCCCGTCCGTCGCCGGCCCGCGCGACCCCACATCTGCCGCAGCGACGCGACGGTGCCCGGGAACGTGACGACCACGCAGGCATCCAGGGCGCCGATGTCGATGCCGAGCTCCAGCGCATCGGTCGTCACCACGCAGCGCAGCTCGCCCGAGACGAGCCGCGCCTCGATGTCGCGGCGCTGCTGCGGCGTGTAGCCGGCGCGGTACGGCTCCACGACGTCCGCCAGCGCGGGGTCCCGATCGCCCACCGCGTCGCTGACGAGCTTCGACACGAGCTCGACCGCCCGCCGCGACTTGATGAAGCAGATCGTCCGCGCCCCCGAGAGCACGAGGTCGCGCAGTACGTCCGCCGCCTCACCCAGGACGGACCGTCGCTGCGCGAGCGCCTCGTCGACGATCGGCGGGTTCCACATCGCGATCCGCCGCGCCGCGCTCGGTGAGCCGTCCTCGTCGACGAGCTCGATCTCCTCCAGCCCGGTGAGCCGCTCGGCCAGCTCGACGGGGTTGGCGATCGTCGCCGACGCGAGCATGAACCGCGGCTCGCTGCCGTACGCGCTCGCCACCCGCCGCAGCCGCCGCAGCACGTTGCCCATGTGCGAGCCGAACACGCCGCGGTACACGTGCGCCTCGTCGATGACGACCGCGTCCAGCCGCGTGAAGAAGTCCGCCCACGCCCCGTGGTTGGGCAGGATCCCGACGTGGAGCATGTCGGGGTTGGTCAGCACGACGTTCGCGTTGCGACGGATCGCCAGCCGCTCCTCGCGCGGCGTGTCGCCGTCGTAGATCCCCGGCCGCACGCGCTTGCCGAGCCCGAAGCCGACCAGCGTCCGGTACTGGTCCTGGGTCAGCGCCTTCGTCGGGTAGAGGTACAGCGCGCGGCTCGTCGGCACCGCGAGCAGCTGGTTGATCGTCGGCAGGTTGAAGCACATCGACTTGCCCGACGCCGTTCCCGTGGTGACGATGAACGGCCCGGTCATCGCCGCCTCCACCGCGCGCGCCTGATGCGCGTAGAGCCCGTCCGCAGGCAGCTTCTCGAGCAGCCGCGGGTCCAGCGGCGGCGGCGCCTCGAGCACCGGCCGGCGCGCGCCCTCGTAGGCCTCGCGCACGAGCCGCCCGTCGTCGCGGCCGGACGCGAGCAGCTCCTCCCACGGCTCGACGGTCGCGGCGCGCGAGCTCACGGCGCGGGCGCCGGCGGCTCGCGGCGCAGGTGCTCGGCCAGCTCGGCGTCGTCGGCGATCTCCGCGTCGCCGCGCAGCACCGCGAGCACGCGCAGCAGGTCGCGGACCTCGGCGACGTCGTGGACGCGCAAGATGTGCCCCGGGCGTCCGGTCACCGCCGCGACGGCGGCCAGCGTCGCCGCGAGGCGCTCACGGGGCCGGCGGCCGGTGATGACCCCGAGGAAGTCCTTGCGCGACAAGGCCAGGAGCACCGGCCGTCCGAGCGCCTCGACGCGGTCCAGCCGGCGCAGCACCTGCACGGTCTGCGCGGGGGTCTTCGCGAAGTCCGGGCCCGGGTCGACGATGACGTGCTCCGGGCTCAGCCCGTGCTCGCCGGCCACCGCGATCCGCTCGCGCAGGAAGCTCACGACGTCCTCGACCACGTCGTCGTAGAGCGCCGGGTCCGTGAGCCGTTGCTTCGGCCGCCCGCGGTTGTGCATGACGACGAGGCCCGCGCCGGCCTCCGCGCACGCCACGGCAACGTCGGGGTACAGCAGGCCGCTCGTGTCGTTGACGATCGCCGCGCCGGCGTCGAGCACCGCGCGCGCCACCTCCGGCCGGTAGGTGTCGACCGAGACGAGCACGTCGCGCTCGGCGGCCAGCGCGCGCACCAGCGGCAGCACGCGCCCGATCTCCTCGGCGACCGGGATCTCGGGCTCGTTGGTCACCCCCGACTGGCCGCCGACGTCGATGAGGTCGGCGCCCGCGTCGAGCAGCGTCTCGGCCCGCGCCACCCGCTGCGCCAGGGTCCGCAGCTGGCCGGCGTCGGAGAACGAGTTCGGGGTCGCGTTGACGACGCCCATCAGCAGCGGGGTCGTGCCGATCGCCAGCGGGCCGGCGGTGGTGGTCACGGAGATCTCGGAGGTCACGTCCCCGCACCAATACACGATCGCCGCCGCACTTCGGCCCCGTCGGGTGTCTTGGCGCGCAGCCAGACCACCTCCAACTCGCTCACAGCGAACGTTCCGAGCTCGAGGTCGCGCCGCGCCGCCACCCCGTCGAGCAGCGCCTCGCCCACCGGTCCCGTGAAGCGCACCACGGTCACATGGCCGGCATCCTCCCCAGCCAGCGCCGGGCCCCAGGGCAGGAACCGCCCGGGCGCCAGCTCGTCGAGCGCGGCCACCATCGCCCGGCGCAGCGGCCCGAGCCCGTCGCCGAACACCTGCGCGAAGACGATGGACGGGGCCAGGTTCAGCCCGCGGACGCGCGCGGTGAACGGCGCGGCTGCCGCCGCCGCCGCCGACAGCGCCCGCGCGACGAGCGCCTGCGCGTCGGCGCCGATCCGCCGCCACGGGTCGAGGTTCAGCACGGTCAGGTGCAGGCCCGCCGCGTCGTAGGCGAGGTGCTCGCCGCCGGCGACGTCCCGGCCTGCCGCCGCCAGCCGCGCGGCCACCTCCTCGGGCACCGGCGCCACCAGCGAGACGTTCTCGCCGCCCGGCGAGCGCAGCGCCAGCTCGGGCGCCGCGCCGAACCTCGTCACATGCGCGCGCATCGCGGCGTACAGCGCATCGAGGTCGGTCATGGTCGCGGTGCGTAGATCGGCGGACGCTCCACGACGCCGGCCGGCGGCTCGCCGTCGGGTCCGGTGAGCCGCCCGTCCCGCGCGAGCTGCACGGCGACGCACCACAGGATCGCCTCCGACATTGCGGCGAGGTCGGCGAGACGCTGGTGGCGGTTGCGCACCACCCCGATGTCGGCCTCGGCGATCGCCTCGAGCCCGGCCCGCCGCCACGTCTCGATCAGCATCCCGATCTCGAGCGCGTAGCCCGTCCAGACCGGCAGGCTCGCCAGCAGGTCGCGGCGGATGGCGATCTGGCCGCTCAGCGGCTGGCGCAGCACGGTCAGCTCCGGGTAGAAGCGGCGCAGCAGCGGCTTGGCGAGCAGCTCGGTGACGCGCCCGCCGCCGCTCGGGTCCAGCGTGCCGTCGGCGTTCAGCGGGCGGGCGAACGCGCCCTTGACGAGCCCGATCGCGGGGTCGGCGATCAGCGGCCCGGCGAGCTGCTCGATCCAGTGGCGGTCGACGTCGATGAGGTCGCCGTCGACGAGGCAGACGATGTCGCCCTCCATCTCCTCTTGAGCGCGCCAGATCGCGTCGCCCTTACCCGACGGCGAGCCCACGTCGATGATCCGCGCGCCCGCGTCCCGCGCCTCGTCGAGCGTGCGATCGCGGCTGGCGCTGAACGCGACGGCGACGTCGGCCACGAGCCCCTCGTCGCGCAGGGCGACCAGCGGCGCCAGCACACCGGCGATGGTCTCCTCCTCGTCGCGCGCCGGGACGCACACCGCCACGCGAAGCGGCGAGCCGCTCAGGACGCCCGCGAACGCCTCTGCCGGAAACGAGCGCCGGCGGCGCCAGGCGACATGGTCCACGGGTTCGAGATTACTGTCCGCCCGGCACATGGCCCCGCTGCGCTGCGCCTACCTCGACCTCGACGGCACCCTGCTCGGCCGGGGCGCCTCGCTCGTCCACGACGGCGAGGGCCGGCCGAGCCTCCTCGGCGTCCGCGCCGTGGAGGCGTGCCTGCGCGCCGACGTCGAGGTCGTGCTCGTTTCCGGGCGCCGGGCGGCGCAGATGGCCGAGGACAGCCGCCTGCTCGGCCAGCGCGCCTACGTCTTCGAGGCGGGCGCCGGGCTCGTCGTCGACGGCGACACGTACTGGTCGACGGGGGCCTTCGATCCGGAGGGCGCCCACACGATCCACGACCAGATCGAAGACACCGGAGCCCCCGCGCTGCTGCTCGACCACTACGCCGGCCGCCTCGAGTACCACGAGCCCTGGCACCGCAACCGGCAGGTGTCGCACCTCTTCCGCGGCCTGCTCGACGTGGCCGAGGCCGATGCGCTCATCGGGCACCGCGGCCTGCGCCTCGTCGACAACGGCGTGGTGCACCGGCGGTCACCGGCACTTGCCGACCTGCCGCAGGTCCGCGCGTACCACCTCGTTCCCGCCGACGCCTCGAAGGCCGGCGCGGTCGCGCGCCACATGCGCATGCGCGGCCTGGGCGCCGAGGAGACGATCGCGGTCGGCGATTCGCGCGAGGACCTGCGGATGCACCAGGTCACCGGCACGTTCTGGTTCGTCGCCAACGCGCTGCAGCGCGATCCGACGCTGCACACCGCGCTCGCCGGCGTGCCGAACGCGCGGGTGGCCGAGGCGAGTCACGGCGCCGGCGTCTACGAGGCGATCGTCACGACGCTGGCCGAGGGTCGCGGCTGAACCGCGCGCGCCGGCGTCTACGAGGCGATCGTCACGACGCTTGCCGAGGGTCGCGGCTGAACCGCGCGCGCATCCGGGCCCAGAAGCCCGGCCGCGGCCGCCGGATCCAGCGCGCGGGCGGCGGAACCGTCGTGCGCACCAGCGCGACCCAGGCGTCGAGCGGGAGCTCGCCCGCGATCAGGCGCGACAGGCCGCCGGTCACCGGGGCCTCGACGCCGTTCGCGCCCAGCGCTCGCGCCAGCAGCGGCACCATGTCGAGCGATTCGACCGCCTGGCCGATGCGCTGCGGGATCTCGTGGCTCGCCACTCCCTCGGCCAGCAGCTCGCCGGCGCGGCGGTTGCGGCTCTGCGGCGCGAGCGCGGTCGCGACCAGATCGCCCGTCCCCGCCAGCCCGATGAACGACTCCGGCCGCGCGCCCTGGGCCTCGGCGTAGCGCCAGATCTCCGCGAAGATGTGGCCGGCCGCCGCGCCCGCGGCGTTCAGCCCCTGTCCCTCGGTGGCGCCGGCCGCGAGCGCCGCGGCGTTCTTCGCCGCGCCCGCGAGCTCCACGCCGATCGGGTCGTTGGAGACCTCGCACACCACGCCCGCGCGCGTGAACACGCCCGCCAGCGTCGCGGCCAGCTCCTGCGAGGCCGAGGCGGCGACCAGCCCGGCGCCGTCGGCGACCATCTCGCGGGCGTGCGCGGGCCCGCCGATCACGGCGACGCGGTCGGCGCCGAACCCGTCGCGCAGCAGGATCGTCGGCGCGGTGCCGTCCGGCGGCACCAGCCCCTTCGCCAGCGAGACGACCGCGGCGCGCGGCGGCAGCCCCGCGCCGGTGAGGCCGCGGATCACGGCGTCGAGCCCGCGGGACGGCACGCCGAGGAAGACGAGGTCGGCCCGCGCGAGCCCGCTCTCCACGGACTCGACGCGCAGCTCACGCGGCAGCTCGACGCCGGCCAGGTAGACGCGGTTCTCGCGGTCGGCGCGCAGGCGGTCGGCCTGCTCGGCGGTGCGGGCCTGCAGCGTCGTGCGCAGCCCGGCCCGGACCAGCAGCACGGCGACCGCGGTGCCGAACGACCCGGCCCCTACGACGACCGCCCGGCGGGTCCCGGGCAGGGAGAGGCTGAAGGATGGAAGCGTGCGGTCGGCCACCGGAAGGACGCCGAATCTAGTGGACGTCTTTCCGGCGCCCTGAGGCTCAGATGGGTGGGGCGACGGCCGTGCCGGTCAGCGCGGACGCCGGTGTGCCCGACACGCTGCTGTTGACCGCGAGCTGGGCGCTGCGCGGTCCCGGATCACCGGTCGGCGCGAACCGCACCTTCGCGGTGCACGACTGCCCCGGGCTCAGCGCCGCTCCCGTGCACGTCGTGCGCCCGAGCTGGAACTGGTCGGGGTCGGATCCGCCGATGTCCACGGAGCTGACGGTCACCGGGACCCCGCCGATGTTCTTCACCGTCCACGTCCCGGTCTTCGTCCGCTGGCCCACCGGCACCGCGCCGAACGCGTGCGCGGGCGGCGTGATCCGCAGCGCCTCGACCGCGTCGCCGGTCCCGGTCAGCGCCGCCGTGGCGGGCGCGCCGAGCGACGAGCTGCCGATCTCGACGCCGGCGGCCTTCGCGCCGCCGCTCTTCGGCGCGAAGCGCGTGCGGATGTAGCACGTCCGCCGGGGCGCGACCGTCTCGCCCGTGCAGCGGTCGAGGGTGATCTCGAACTGCGACGGGTCGGCCCCGCCGAGCGTGGCGGCGTCGATCGTCACGCCGCCGGCGCTGCCGTTGTAGACGACCAGCTTCTGCTGGCGCGAGAGCGCGTTGACGCTCACGGTGCCGAAGTCGGCGCTGTCCGGGACGATCGTCAGCACCGGCGAAGCCGAGGCGCTGCCCGTCAGCGTCGCGGTGGCCGGCGTGTCGATCGCGTTCGTGTCGACGACGAGCGTGCCGTCCTTCGCGCCCGGGCCGCCGACCGGCTGGAAGCGCGCCTCGACGACGCAATGGTCGCCCGGCGCGAGCGACCGCCCGGTGCAGCCGTCGTAGCCGGCCGGGATCACGAAGTCGCCGGAGTCCGTCCCACCGATGCCGACGTTCGAGACCTGCAGGGTCTCGTTGCCGTCGCTCGAGACGGTGAATTTCCGCCGTGTCGAGTAGCCGCCGACCTGGGTGGGCTGGAAATCGGCGCCGGCCGGCGTGACCGTCGCGTGCGCGCCGGTGAAGGTGACGTCGGTCGACACGCTCTCGGAGTCGAGCGTCGCCGTCACCGTCGCGGTGCCGGGCAGGTCGCCCGACGTCAGCTCGGTGAGCGACAGGCCGCCGCACGTGCAGTCCTCCGCGGGGTCGACGTCGCCGAGCGTCGTGGAGAACGCCACCTGCACGTCGTCGCCGATGCCCTGGGGCAGGATGTCGTCGCCGTCGCTGTTCGTGTTGAACGACGCGGTGATCTGGCTCGTGTCGCCGCCCACCGGGATGGAATCCGGGTCGGCCGAGATCGTCATGATCGACCATGGGTCGGCGTCGACGTTCGCGCCGGAGTAGTCGTCGCAGCCGGGCTGGTTCGGTCCTTCGTTGCAGCCCCACCAGTTGTTCGTCGCATCGACGTCCGCGTCGCCCTCGACGAGGAGCCCGGCCGCACCGGTGCCGAAGATCCGGTTGCCGTGCGCATCCAGGATGTCGCTCAGCGCGCCGGCGGCGACCTCGATGCCGCTGCCGCCGAGGTCGTGGAGGTTGTTGCCGTCGACGATCGGGTCGGACACGACCGTGCCGCCGTCGGGTGTCAGACGCAGGCCGTCGCCGTCGCCGTCGATGGAGTTGAGCTCGATGTCCGCGTCGGCGTCGCCCGCCAGCAGGATGCCCGCCTCGGTCACGCCCTCGACGAGGTTGCCGACCACGCCCATCGAGCCGGTGACCCGCATGCGCGTGAATGTCGCGTCGCCGGTCGACCAGTTCTCCTGGACCTGGCCGTTCGTCGAGCCGTCGAGATCGACCGCCGTCGAGTTGCGCCGGAACAGGTTCTGGAAGAGGAACGTCTGGTCGTCGCTGAAGCCCTGGACGGCCTCGCCGGAGGCCGCGTCGTTGTCCTGGAACAGGTTGAAGGCGACGAACGCACTGCCCGAGCCGTCGAGCTCGATGCCGCGCTCCAGATGCTCGAAGATCGAGTACCAGACCTGGTTGACGTGGGCACCCGATTCGATCAGGACCGCCTGCCCGCTCGCCGGGCCGGTCGCCGGGCCGAACGTGAAGCCGGCGATCGCGATGCCGTCCACTGTCGCGGTGACCGCCGGGCTGCCGCCGTCGCCCATCCAGCGCGCCTCCGCCGCACCGCCGCGGGCCGGGTCGTCGGGGAAGTCGTTCGAGAACGGACCGACGATCGTGAGCTCCTGACCGACGACCACGGACTCGACGTAGGTGCCGGCGGCGACGTTGATGGTGTTGGCCGCGTCGGACACGTCGACCGCGTGCTGGATCGTCCGGCACGGCGTCGCCTCGACGGCGCACGTGTTGGCGGCGTCGTCGCCGGTGGTCGCGACGAAGCGCTCGGCCGGGGCGGCGACCGCGGGCGCCGCGGCAACCGCCAGCACCGCGAGAACCAACGTCGGGATGACCCGGATCGACCGTGACCTGCGCATCGTCTTCCTCCATGAAGGGCAGCGGAGAGGCCAGCCTAATGGGTCACGCGCGTCTCAGAGCCAGCCCTTCTCCTCGGCGGCCCGCACCGCCTCCGCGCGGGTGCGCGCGTCGAGCTTCTGCATCGCCGAGGACAGGTAGTTGCGCACCGTCCCGGCCGACAGGTGCAGCACGGCGTCGCGGCGGTAGTGGCGAACGTCGTCAATCCGGCATGACATCTGTCATGAGAAGACGCGCGAGCCGCGCCCCCGCCGCCTCCAGCCCGCCGCCGCTCGCCTCGAGCACGTGCTGGAGGTCGAGGATCCGCTTGCCGAACCGGTCGAGCCGGTCGGCGCCCACGATCGCATGGCACGGGACGCCGGCCTGGCGCGCGCGCACGGCGATCTCCCCGGCGATCCGGCCGTCGACGGTGTCGCGGTCGAGCACCGGCTCGCCGGCGACGACGGCGAACGCGGCGCGCATGCGGACGTCGAACGTCGCATCGAGTCCGCCGGCGACCGGGTACACGTCCGGCGCCGGCAGCCCGGCGGCGACCACCCCGCGCGCGACGGCGGCCCCGTCCAGACGATCGAGGGCGAGCAGGAGGCGCACGGGGCGCAATCCTGTCAGCGGCGCTCGACCGGCGCCTCGCGCCCCGGCGCGCTCGCGGCGATGCGGTCCGGCGCGGGCGCGGGCTCGAGCCGCGGGCGGTCGTCGTGGGCCTCGAGCAGCGGCTTGAGCAGGTCCATCGGCAGCGGGAAGACGACGGTCGAGCTCTCGGAGTTGCCGATCTCGCGCAGCGTCTGCAGGTAGCGCAGCTGCAGCGTCGTCGGGTTGCGGCCGATGATGTCGGCGGCGTCGGCCAGGCGCGTCGCGGCCTGTGCTTCGCCCTCGGCGTTGATGATCTTCGCGCGCCGCTCGCGCTCGGCCTCGGCCTGGCGCGCCATGGCCTGCTGCATCGAGGCGGGGATCTCGACGTCCTTGATCTCCACCGTCGTGACCTTCACGCCCCACGGCTCGGTCTGCTGGTCGATGATGGTCTGCAGGTCCTCGTTGAGGCGCTCGCGCTCGGCCAGCAGGGTGTCGAGCTCCGCCTTGCCGAGGACGGAGCGCAGCGTCGTCTGGGCGATCTGCGAGGTGGCCGCCTCGAAGCTCTCGACCTCGACGACGGAGCGGTTGGCGTCGACCACGCGGAAGTAGGCGACCGCGGTCACCCGGGCGGGCACGTTGTCGCGGGTGATGAGGTCCTGCGGCGGGATCTTCAGCGTCACCGTGCGCAGGCTCACGCGCACCATCCGGTCGACGATCGGGATCAGCAGCACGAGGCCCGGCCCGCGCTGGTCGATCAGCCGCCCCAGCCGGAACACGACCCCCCGTTCGTACTCGCGCAGGATGCGCACCGACGTTCCGACCAGCGCGACGAGCGCGGCGACGAGGATGACCAGCACGACGATCACGGCGGCCACGTCAGACCACCTCCCAGGGTTCGGCTTTGCGGACGGTCAGCGTCAGCCCGTCGACGCGCTCGACGACGACCGGGTCGCCGGGCTCGAGCGCCTCGTCGTCGAAGCACCGCCGCGCGCGCCACAGGGCGCCCTCGACGAGCACCTGGCCCTCGGGCGCGATCGGCGAGCGGGCAAGGCCGGCGCAGCCGATGAGCGCCTCGCGCCCGCTGCGGGGCCGGCTGGGCTTCGAGCGGGCGACCTTCAGCCCGGCGGCGAGCAGGACCCCGCCGAGCAGCGCGCCGAGCACCAGCGCGAGCACGATCGCGAGGATGAGCCCTCCGCCCGCGCCCTCGATCGCGAGGATCGCCCCGCCGACGACGGCCGCGGTCCCGAGCGCGCCCAGGGCTCCGGCGGACGTGACGTGCGCCTCGGCGATGACGAGCACCACGCCGGCGAGCAACAGCGCGATGCCCAGACCGACCATGGACAAGGGATACGCCTCCGAGCCGGTTCTGGCAAGCGGGAACCCGGAACCCGTCCGGCCGGCGCTCAGCTGTCGAGCTGCTCGACCCGGCACTCGGCCGGATCCTTGTCGTCGCGCCAGCGCTGCACCTTCGCGCCGTGACGGATGCGGCCGTCGCTGACGTGGTCGAAGGTGACCTCGACCACCAGCTCGGGGCGCAGCTTGACCCAGGCGAGCTCGCGTCCCTGGGTCCAGCGGGAGGGCTCCCCGCTGCCGCGTTCACCGGTCTCGTAGGGCGCCAGGCGATCGACGAGCTCGCGCTTCTCCTTCGCGGTGAAGCCCGACGAGTGCCCGACCTCCCGCAACCTGCCGTCGGGCGTGTAGAGGCCGAGGATCAGGGCGCCCACGGTCCGCTCGGCCTTGCCCGGCCGCCAGCCCAGGACGACCGCGTCGATCGTCCGCACGCGCTTGATCTTGACCATGCCCTTGCGCTCGCCCGGGCAGTACGGGGCGTCGAGCTCCTTGGCCACGACGCCCTCGGCACCCTGCAGCCATGGCTGGGCGCCCGCGGGATCGAGCGTGAACGGGGTGATGTCCATCGGCGCGTCGACGATCGCCTCCAGCGCCGCGCGGCGCGCGCGGAACGGCTGCGCCAGCAGCGTCTCGTCGTCGCGGGCCAGCAGGTCGAACGCGACGAAGCGCGCGGGCGTCTTCTCGGCGAGCATCGCCACGCGTGACGCGGCGGGGTGGATGCGCTGGCCGAGCAGGTCGAACTCCTGGCCGCCGCGCTCGTCGAGGATCACGATCTCGCCGTCGACGACGTAGCGGCCGGGCGGGAAGCGCAGCTCGGGGAAGTAGCGGTTCAGCGGCTTGCCGTTGCGCGACTGCAGGTGCACGTCGCCGTCGTCGACGAACGCGATGGCGCGGAAGCCGTCCCACTTCGGCTCGTAGGCCCAGCCGTCGCCCTCGGGCAGCGCCGCGCGCGAGCGGGCGAGCTGCGGGGCGACGGGCGGGCTGAGCGGCAGGGCCACGGCCCGGGAGGCTACTTCGTGCGCAGCTCCGCGACGATGTCGAGCAGGGTGCGCGCGAGGAACGCGGCGGCGTCCTCGCGGGAGAGCTCCGGGTTGCGCAGCAGATCGCCGAGCGCGATGGCGAACAGACCCGTGTAGGCCCGCAGCGCGAGCCGGTGGCCGGCCGGAACGTCCGTCGTGCCGAAGTGGTTGACGAGCATGCGGTCGACGAGCGCGTCGCGCATCGCATCCGCGATCTGCTGCAGCCGGCGGTCCGAGCCCACCGGCCCGGTCGGCAGCAGCGCAAGGACGGTCTCGCGGTGCTCGTCGGCGAACGCGAGGAACGCCTCGGTGTTGGCGGCGACCATCTCCGCGGGGGGCAGCTGGCGGTCGACGCGGACCGTCTGCGCGGCCAGCCGGGCGAACCGGGCGAACACCGCCGCGAACACGCCCGCCTTGTCCTCGAAGTAGTGCGAGACCAGCGCGCGGCTGGCCCCGGCCTCGCGGGCGATCTCCGCCATCGACACGTCGACGTAGGGCTGTGCGGCAAAAACGCGCGTCGCGGCCTCGAGGATCTCGTCGCGCCGGTCGGCGGGGTCGAGCCTGCGGCGGCGGGCGGGGAGCGGTGGGGCGCTAATGGGCAAGGCCTTCAGAGCATACGCCGCCACGCCGTGCCCGTGTGTGCGCTGCGTCCGGCGGCCGGGCTGCACGCGCCATTGCACCCTCCGGGGCGCGACAGGATCGCCGCACCGCGCGCAGAAGATCCCGGCGTGTCACTGCCATCTGCCGACGGTCTCCATCCCGTTCTGCCCGATGCCTTCGAGGTGTGGGGCGTCACCGCGACGCTCGTGGGGACCGTCGCGGTCCTCGAGGTCGACGCGCGGCCGCTCGGCTCGCCAGGGGAGGGCGGGTCGATGTCCGGCGGGCCGATGCTCATCTCCGACATCGGCGGCGAGCACGACGTCCACGGCTGCTGGAGCACCCAGGATCTGGGCGAGGGCGTCCAGCGGCTGACGTTCGTGGCCGGTGGCGAGGTCGCGTCCGCGCAGCTGTGGCTGTGGCGTGAGGACACCAAGGCGGTCGGCCTGCCCGCGCCGGCGCTGCAGCTGGCGGCGCCGATGGAGCAGCCCGGGATCGTCGAGCCCGTACTTGACCCGGGGCTTTCGCCCGAGATGGAGCCCGTGCTCGACGAGGCGGAGCCCATGCTCGACCCGGGGCTTCCGCCCGAGATGGAGCCCGTGCTCGACGAGGCGGAGCCCATGCTCGATCCAGCGCTCCCGCCCGAGGTGGAGCCCATCGCGCGCTTCGAGTCGGTCTTCGACCGCGAGTCGCTCGGGACGGGGGCGTTCGAGCCGCCGGTGGCTCATGAGGGCGAGCCGGCGGACGCGTGGCCGGCCGAGGAGCGCAGCGGCAGCTTCGCCGTCATGGAGCTGCGCCACCTGACGGCCAACGTCCAGCGCCAGCACCTGCCGGCGATCATCGCCCTCGCCGCGGCGTTCATCGCCTTCCTCGTCGTCGCGTTCACCGGCGTCGGCCCCACCGCCTTCTGAGCGTCAGGCCGCCGTCGAGGCGACCGCCACCTCGGGCCGGGCGGTCACGGTGCGGCGGGCGCGGCGCCGGACGTTGACGAGCACGACGGCGGCGAGCACGAGCGCGCCGCCGGCCGCCTGGGCGGGGCCCAGGCGCTCGCCGAAGACGGCCATCGCCAGCAGGACGGTCACGAGCGGCTCGACGGTGCTGACGATGGAGGCGGTCGCGGCGCCGACGCGCTGCAGGCCGAGCAGGAACGCCAGCACCGGCACCACCGTGCAGACGACGACGATGGCGGCGACGGTGGCCCAGCCACCGGTCGTCGCATCGAGTTGCGGGCCTCCGCGGACCGCGGTGAACGCGCCGATGACGACGGCCGCCGCGGTGACGACGAGCGCGGTGAGCAGGACCGGGTCGACCTGGCCGACGGTGCGGTCCGCCGCGAGGATGTAGGCCGTGTAGGCGACCGCGGCGCCGAGGGCGAGCGCCACGCCGGCGGCGTCGAGCGCGCCGGCCCCGCCGCCCGCGAGAACGAGCACCGTGCCGCTCGCGGCCAGCGCGAGCGCGCCGAGACGCCGGCGGTTGGCCGGTTCGCGCCGCAGCGCGATCCCGCCGAGCACGACGAGCGCGGGGTAGGCGTAGAGCAGCAGCGCGGCGAGCGACGCGTCGAGGCGCTCGAGGCTGGCGAAGAACGTGGCGGCCTGGAGCGCGTAGCCGAGGGCGCCGAGGCCGAGCGCGTACGCGACGATGCGCAGGCTCGGCCGGGCGGGCCGCCGCACGGCGACGATCGCCCACAGCACCACGGCGGCCACGCCGAAGCGGACCAGCAGCAGCGTCGAGACGTCGAAGCCGGCTCCGTAGGCGAGCTTGGCGAAGATCGCCATGGCCCCGAAGCCGGCGGCGGAGATCAGGCACAGCGCGATCCCCTGCCGCTCGCGGCCGTGGTCGCGCATCGCGAAGGGCCGTCCTACAGGTTCGGGCGGCGCGGGAACGGCTCGGGGCGCTCGTCGAAGAACGGGCGGCTCTCCGCGCCGTACCGTGACGAGAGCGCCGCGAACACCACGGCACCGATGATTGAGGCAACAATGATCATGTCCACATGATCGGACGTCGGGTGCCTCAGCGGTAGCCTTGATCGGCTTCGGCATCCAAAGGAAACGCCTATGACGCTCCAGCAGCTCCAGTACTTCCTGGCGTCGGTCGAGCACGGCTCCTTCAGCGCGGCCGCCGAGGCGCTGCACCTCGCCCAGCCGTCGGTGTCCGAGCAGGTTCGCCGGCTCGAGGACGAGCTCGGCGTCACCCTCTTCCAGCGCGTCGGGCGCGGCCTCGTCGCCACTGAGGCGGGACGCACGCTGCGCCCGCACGCCGAGCGGGTCCTGGCCGAGGTCGAGGGCGCCCGCGACGCCGTCGTGGACGTGCGCGAGGTGCGCGGCGGCACCGCGGCGTTCGGCGTCTTCGGCACCTCGCGCTACTACCTCGGTGCGGACCTCGTGCGCGCATTCCACCGCGACCATCCGGACGTCCGCATTCAGCTCGTCGGCCAGAACTCGTCCGAGGTGGTCGACGCGGTGCGCGCCGGCGAGCTCGAGGCGGGCGTCGTCGTGCTGCCCATCGACGATGCCGGCCTGGACGTGCGCCCGGCGATGCGCGACGAGCTGCTGTTCTGCTCGGCCGATCCCGCGCACCTGCGCTCGGCCATGACGATCGAGCGCCTCGCCCGCGGACCGCTCGTGCTCTACGACGTGACGTTCGGCGCCCAGGACCCCACGCGGCGCCAGCTCACCGAGCTCGCCCAGCGCGCCGGGGTCACGCTCGAGCCGCTGATCGACGTCGAGGACCCGGAGACCGCGCTCGACCTCGCCGTCGAAGGGCTCGGCGACACCATCGCCGCCCGCGGCACGCTGCTGGCCCAGCGCCGGCGCCTGTCGGGGCGGCTGGGGTGGGTGCCGTTCGCCGAGCCGATCTACGACGACTTCGCGTTCGTCTGGCGGCGCGGTGCGCACTTGTCGCCCGCGACCCGCGCGTTCGTGCAGGCGGTCGAGGAGCGGTTGGCATCGGTCCGGCGGCGGCTGGACCGCGTGCCGCGGCGCCACCGGCCCGGAGCCTGAAGGCCCGTCGCCTGCCCGCCTGGTCCGGCCAGGGCGAGCGAGGCGCCGAGGTCGTGTCGGCCGGGCTGCGCGGGCGGGCGATGTCGATGCTCGGCGGCGTGACGCGGGGCGGGGTGGCCGCCGCGCTCCACGTGGTCCGCCTCGTGCCGGAGACGATGCGCCGGTCCGCCCGCTGAGCCGGGGTCAGTCGCGCCCGCCCGCGGCGACCGGCTCGGGAGCCTCGACCGCGAGCGCCGGGGCAGGAGCGCCTTCGACCGACACGTGCGGCAGGCGCCGGTCCAGCCACGCGGGCAGCCACCAGCTCGAGCGTCCGAGCAGGATCATCACCGCGGGCACGAGCAGGCAGCGCACGACGGTCGCGTCGACCGCCACGGCCACCGCCATGCCGAGCCCGAACTGCTTGACCGTCGGGTCCGCGTTGCCGACGAAGGCCGCGAAGACGCTGACCATGATCAGCGCGGCGGAGGTGATCACCCGCCCGGTCGACGCGATGCCGTCGACGACCGCCGTGCGCGGGTCGTGGGTCTCGATCCAGCGCTCGTGGCAGGCGCTGAGCAGGAAGACCTCGTAGTCCATCGACAGCCCGAAGAGGATCGCGAACATCATCAACGGGACGAACGAGACGATCGGCACCGGGTCCGACAGCCCGATGAGCGAGATGCCGAAGCCCTCCTGGAAGACGAGCGTCACCACGCCGTAGGCCGCGCCGATCGACAGGAGGTTCATCACCGCGGCCTTGATCGGCAGCACGATCGACCGGAACGCGAGCAGGAGCAGCAGGAAGCTCAGCGCGAGCACGAAGGCGATGACGAGCGGCAGGCGGTCGGAGATCTCCGCCGCGAGGTCGACACCCGCCGCGGTCTGGCCCCCGACCTGGGCGTCGATGCCGGTCGGCGCGATGACGTCGTTGCGCAGGCGCCGCACGAGCGCCTCGGTCGCGAGGTCGCCCGGCGCCGTCGTCGGCGTCACCGTGAGCAGCGCGGCCTGGCCGTCCTGGGCCGGGATCGGCGGCGACACGGACGCCACGCCGTCGGCCCCGGTCAGCGCGGCGGCCAGCCGGGTCAGGTCGGCCTCCTGGGGGGCACCGGGCACGGCGACGAGCAGCGGCCCGTTGCTCCCGGGCCCGAAGCCCTCCGACAGCAGGTCGAACGCGACGCGCTGCTCGCTGCCCTTGGCCGCGGTGCCGTTGTCGGCCTGCCCGAGGTGCAGCGAGAAGACCGGGATCATGAGCGCGACGAGGATCGCCAGCCCGGCGATCAGGGCGGGCCACGGACGGTCGGCGACCGCACGCGCCCACCGGGCCCACCCGTGCACGCCCTCGCGCTGCTGCGCGCGCTGGGCGCGGCGGTGCAGACCGGGGATCGGCAGCGCGTTGATCTTCGTGCCGACCAGGGCCATCAGGCACGGGAGCAGGACGATCGCCGCGAGCACCGCGATCGCCACGACGATCGCCGCGGAGTACCCGAGCGACGACACGATCGGGATGCCGGTCAGCGCGAGCGAGCACAGCGCGACGACCACCGTGCCGCCGGCGAAGACCACCGCGTTGCCGGACGTGGCGACCGTGCGCGGGATCGACTCGGCGACCGTCATCCCGGCGGCGAGGTTCTGGCGGTGGCGGGTGATGAGGAACAGCGCGTAGTCGATGCCCACCCCGAGGCCGATCATCGTCCCGAGCGTCGGCCCGATGGTCGGCACGGTGATGAGGTGGCCGAGGACGGTGACCAGCGACAGCCCGGCACCCAGCCCGATGAGCCCCGTGAGCAGCGGCAGGCCCATCGACACGACGCTGCCGAACGTGACGAGCAGGACGATCACCGCGATGGCGAGGCCGATCGCCTCGCTGGGGTCCTCGACCTGTGCCTCGGCCTGCTGGCCGACGATCCCGCCCACCGCGACCGTCAGCTGCGAGCGCGCCGCGTCCGTCGCGGCGACGATGTCGTCCGCGGCGGCGTGGGTCAGGTCCTGCGGCTCGCCGTCGAGCGTGACCGTCGCGTAGGCGATCCGCCCGTCGCGGCTCACCGTGGCCGGCGTGAACGGGTCCGAGACGTCCGCGACGTCATCCGCCGCGCGCAGGTCCTTCAGCGCCCCGTCCACCGCCGCCCGGTTGGCGCCGCGGTCCACCCGGCCTTCCGCGGCGGCGAACACCACCGGGCTCGACGCCTTGGTCGCCGCCGGGAAGTGGTCGACCAGGAGGTCCTGCGCCCGCTGGCTTCCCGTGCCGGGCAGCGCGAAGTTGTCGCTGGTCCGCGTGCCCAGTGCGCCGGCCGCCAGCCCGAGCCCGACCACGGCCATCAGGCAGCAGATCAGCACGATCCAGCGGCGGCGCACGCACAGGCGTCCGAGCCTCTCGAGAGCCGCGCTCACTCAGACCACGAAATCACGCGCGGCGCCGCAGCGCAATCGAACCGGACATATGGACGAGATCGCCTACGCGGCCGCCGGAGCGAGCGCCTCGTAGGCCTCCGCCAGCCGGCGCACGCCCTCGTCGATCTCCTCGGGCGTCACGCCCGAGTACGCGAGCCGCAGGGTGTTCTCGCCGCCCTCCAGCAGGAAGTCGGTGCCCTTGACGATCTGCACGCCGCGCTCGGCCGCCGCGGTGAACAGCGCCGCGACGTCCGTGCCCTCGGGCAGCTCGACCCACAGGAAGTAGCCGCCCTCCGGCGCCACGAACCGCGCATCCGGGATCTCGCGCTCGAGCGCCGCGCAGAGGACGCCCGCGCGCTCGGCGAGGGCGGCCTTGACCGTCTCGATCGAGCTGCGGATCCGGCCGCTCGCGCAGAACTGGTGGACGATGCCCTGGGCGACCATCGAGGGTGAGATGTACGTGTGGGTCGCCAGCGCCGTGATGCGGGCGATGAGCTCCGCCGGCCCGACGAGGTAGCCGACGCGCACGCCGGGGCACACCGTCTTGGAGAACGACGACGCGTAGACGACCGTGCCGTGCTCGTCGAGCGAGAGCATGGTGGGCAGCGCCTCGCCGGCGAAGCGCAGCGCGACGTACGGGTCGTCCTCGAAGATCGTGAAGTCGTGCTCCCGGGCGAGCGCCAGCAGCGCCGAGCGCTTCTCGCGCGACAGCGTGTAGCCCGCCGGGTTCTGGAAGTTCGGGATGACGTGGGCGAGCGTCGGCTTGAGGCCGTCGCGCAGGGCGGCGCCGAGCGCCGTGACGTCGAGGCCGTCGGGCTCCAGGTCGATCATGTGGATGTCAGCGCGGCGGTACTTGCGCAGGCTCAGCAGCGTGCGGTCGTACGTGGGCTTCTCCACGACCACGCTGTCGCCTTCGCCGACGAGCGTCTCGAAGAGGAACGCATCGGCCTGCATCGAGCCGTTCGTGACGATGACCTGCGACGGGTCGACGCCGTGCTGCTCGGCGATCCACGCGCGCAGGGGCGGGTAGCCGATCGCGGTGCCGTAGCCGGTCAGGCCCGCCGGGTCCTCGGCGAAGGCGAGCGCCGCCGCCTCGCGCAGGCCCTCGACGTCGACGATGTCGAGCGACGGGGCGCCGCGGGCGAAGGAGATGGTGTCGGAAGGGGCCATGCCCCAAATGTACGAGGTCAGCCGCCGCCGCGACTGGACACGCCGGGGATGCCGCTGCTCGTCTGCGTGCGGGGGGTGGTGGTGGCCGGGGTGGTGGTCGTCACGGTGCGCACCGTCGTCGTGCCGGACGGCGTCGTGACCGTCCGCGTCGTCGTGGTGGTCGCCGGCTTCGCCGCGGGCTTGCGGCCCCTGTTCTCGATGATCGCGAGCTCCTCGGCGAGCTGCGCGTCGGTGATCGGCACGAGGCGGTTCGCGGTGGCCAGGGCCTGCGCGCTCTTCAGGTACGCCTGCGCGTAGGCGCGGACCTCGTCGCGCTCCAGCGACTGGCGCGACGTGAACAGGTAGAAGCGCCGCGACAGCGGATACGCGCCGGAGGTGATCGTGATCGGCGACGGGAACACGCAGTTCGGCCCCGGGTAGATCGTCTCGCCGTCCTTGGTCTTCTTCGGCAGCTGGCTCGCCGGGAGGTCCGGGATCGCCGTCGCCGTCTGGACCGTCGTGATGTTGCCGTCGGGCGTGGTCACCGTCGCGGCGGGCCCGACGTTGGGCACCGTCGGCGTCGTGACGCCCTGCGCGGCGAGGATCCGCTCCCGATCCTTGTCGGACAGGTCGTCGAGCGTGACGGGCTGGCCCGACGCGGTCACCGGCACGCCGTAGTCGATCTCCATCGGGCGCAGCTGGTCCTCGAAGAGCTCGTAGTACGTGAAGCGGAAGCCGCCGACGACGCCGGGCGCCTCAGCCAGGGCGAGCTGCGAGCGCGCATAGCGGAGGACGCGGTCGCGCAGCTCGCGGTCGAAGCGGGCGTTGACGCGGGCCGCGGCGCGGCGCTTGGCGCGGATGTTGCGCACCCGGTTGCGCGCCTCCAGCCGAGCCGCCTGGGCGGCGGTGAGCGTCACCTTGCGGCGGGCCAGGTCCTGGTTCTCGCGGGCGATCGCGCGCAGCACCGCGCGGTCCGCCGTCCGGACCGCCGCGTCGACCGCCTGCCGGCGCTCCCTGGCGGTCTCGCGCCGCAGCCGCGCCTCGTACGCGTCGACGCGGCGCTGCGCGGCGGTCACGCGCCGCTGGCCCACGACCTCCTCGCGCTCGAGCAGGTCCGTGTTCTCCACGACGTAGTCCGCGCGGACGTCGGCGAGCGACGGGTCGTCGACGCCGAGCACCACCTGGCCGAAGAACTCGAAGTTGCCCGAGCCGTCCTGGCGACCGGTGGTGGTGAGCGGCAGGTCGAAGAAGCCGAGCTGCGACCACGTCGTGTACGGCGAGCCGGCGCGGAAGATGTCGCGCGCCTGCTGGACGGTGATGCAGTCCCCGCCGACGTCGGCCTCGTTCTTCGTGGCGATGACCTCCGCGTCGGCCGCCGAGGCGAGCGGCTCGGACAGCTCGACGCCGCGGTTGTTGCACGCGCGGACCTCGGCCTCGGTGGGCAGGCGGGCGACCTCGATCACGTCGACGCGGCCGGCGCAGAGGTCCACGAACGCCTGCTCCTCGCCCGCGGTGATGCGGGCGACGCCGACGCTCGAGCTGCCGAGGAAGCGGCTCGTGGCGGCGGTGCTCAGGCCGCCCTCGATGCCGTCGACGCGCACCGTGTTCTCCGGTGCGGCGGGCAGCGGCGGCGCGTTGCGGCGCACCGTGTTCGTGTTCGTCGTGCCCTCGGGCCCGGCGACGCTCGACGTGCCGGAGTCGCTCGTGTCGATGCCACACGCGACGAGCACCGCGGCGGCGACGCCGGCGAGCAGCGCGGCGATGGCGAGGCGGACGTTCACGGGATCACCGGGGTGAAGGTCTGGGGGGACACCTCGGTCGAGCCCAGCGGCGGGAACTTCAGGAGCTCGGGCAGCTGCATGACCTCGAAGTCGGAGAGCCGCAGGAACTGCACCTCGTTGCCGCGCAGCAGCGGCGTGCCCTGGTTGCGCTCACGGGCGAGGTTGCGCGGCAGCGGGTCGCGGCCGCTGGCCGTCAGCAGCCGGCCGTCGGGCCCGCGCAGGAGCTGGTTCCAGTCGGCGTTCTGCTTCGCGTACAGGGTCGGCGTGCGCGACCGGTCGACGACGATCGCGCCGTACCGGCGCAGCGAGTCGAGGATCGCCCGCGCGGCCTTGCGGTTCGTGCGCGGGGCGATGCAGTCCGTGCGGATCTCGCCCTGGCTGTCGCGCAGCCGGCCCGGCCCGCAGGTCGGCAGCGAGACGAGGTCGTCGAAGCGGTCCGTGCGCAGGCGGATCCGGGCGCCCTCGGGCAGCGAGCTCGTGCGGCCGTTGCCGTCCGTCGCTGATGCGGGCTGGACGTAGCTGCGCTGCGCCGGGCCGGGGACCGAGATCGCGAGCGCGTGCTCGATGCGCCCGGCGGCGACCTCCTCGGGCAGCAGCACGCCGGCGAACAGCGGCAGGCCGGACCCGCGCGCGCTGACCGAGTTCGGTCGCTGGTAGCCCGGGCCGTTGAGCGCCCACTTGCGCATGAACTGGTAGGACATGACGTTGTCGGAGCCCCGGCGCGCGCGCCACAGGTCATACGCGACGCCCTCGCGCCGGTTGAGCACCGTGAACCAGCCGTCGAACTGCGGCAGCGGCGACGCGTCGGGCGGGATCAGGAGGGTGTCGACGTTGCGCCCGTCGCCGCAGTCGGGCGGGATCTGGCGGCAGACCATCCGCGTTTCGACACCGCCCTCCTCGTCGACGATCGGGACCGTCCACTCCGTCGTGTTGATGAAGAGCGGGTCGTCGATCCGGCGGCGCTGCGTCGTGATCGTGTTGCCGCGCTCCGTGACCCCGATGCGCTCCTGCGCCTGGGCGATCAGCCGGTCGGAGTCGGCGTCGACCGCCTGGCCGACGATCGTCGTGTTCCACGGGCTCGACGCCGCGAACGGCCGGAAGATCGAGGTCGAGCTCAGGCTGCCGGTCTCGCCCGCGGCGCCGGTGTCGGTGGACGCCGAGCCCGGCGTCCCCTCCGTGCCGGCGCCGCCGATGCCGGGCGCGTTGGGCTGCGCCGGCGTCGTGGTGGCCGGGGCGGTGCGCGGCGTGGTGACCGTCCGCGTGACGACCGTCGCCGTCTCGGTGCCGCCGCCGCCGTCGCCGCCGCAGGCGGCGAGTCCGAGGGCGGCGAGCACCGCCGCGAGCGTGCCGGCGGCGAGGCGGCCGCTCACCCGTCGCCCTCGGTCGGCGGCGGGTCTGCGATCCCCGGCAGGCGAATCGCCGGCCGGCCCGCCTCCCGAGCGGCCTGTTCGGCGGCCGCTCCGAGCGCGACGATCAGCTCGTCGATCTGGCGGCGCACGTCGGCCGCCTCCTCGAGGCGGCCCGGGATGCTCTCGGCGGCCGCCACGAGCGCGTCCGTGATCTCGCTGATGCGGCGCACGCGCGCGTCGGCGAAGGTCTGGACCTGGCGCCGGGCCTCCTCGAGGTGGCGCGCCGCCGCGGACTCCGCCTCGGCGCGGATGCGCTGGGCGTCGCGCTCGGCGTCGAGGCGCACCTCGGTGGCCCGGCGCGCGGACGCCTCGTCGACCTCGCGCTGGAGGGCCTCGGCCGCCTGCCGGGCGGCGGCCATGATCTCCTCGACGCGGGCGCCCACGGACGCGGTCAGGTCGCCGGCCATCATCGATTCACGCTACCAACGGCCTCGGAGGCGTCAGCCGCCGGGCCGGGCGAAGGTCTGCGACCCCGTCCCCGTCCCGTTGCCGTTGCGGTTCGTGGTGGTCCGGCGCACCGGCGCGATCGGGTTGGCCGTCGCGACGCGGACGAGGATGTAGCGCTCGGTCCGGTAGACGACGGTCATCCCCGGCACGGCGCCGGCGTTCAGGCCCGGGTAGTGGCGCGTGATCAGGTCGCCGGACCGCGGGTTGTACGCCGCGAGCAGGTAGCGCACCTTCCCGTACGGGTCGTTGAGCACCGAGTTCCACTTCGCGTCGCCCTTGTCGATGCGGTCCCAGAACACCTGCGGCTGGCCGTTGAGCAGGATCACCCCGAACGTCTGCGCGTTGTCGGTCAGGATCGAGTTGTTCGTGTGGATGCGGTCCTTGATGTGCTGCGCCATCTGGGCCTCGGGGTCGATGCCCACGTTGAAGCCGCCGCGCGACGACGTCCCCTCCTGGCTGTCGCCGGTGGAGATCGCGCGGGTGAACGCCTGCTCGAGCGACTGGAAGGGGTAGTCCTGCATGCCCTTCCAGGCCGTGAAGAGGTTGACGATCAGCAGCACCAGGGTCACGCCCCAGACGACCAATCGGAAGGCGGCGTAACTTCGGTACACCCAGGCCGCGCCGACGAGCGACGTGAGCGCCATCGGCATCGAGTCGCGCAGCGTCAGCAGTCCCTCGTTCTGGGAGATCAGCGCATGCGCGCCCATGATCACGATGCCGAGCACGATGAAGCTGGCCAGCCACAGCGCCATGTCGTTGCGCTGGCCGAGGAACGCGATGACGAGCGCCGGGACCGCCGCGAACGCGAGCGGGAACACCGCCACGTTGAGCTCGAGCAACCGCCTCGACACCTCGTCGAAGCCGAGCGAGCCGCTGACGTCGATGCCGGTGGCGTTGACCGCCTGCGTCGAGGTCTGGTCCGACAGCCAGCCGAACGGCTCGCCGACGATCAGCGCGTTGAACAGGATCCACAGCGCCAGGGCGTAGACGACGGGCGCGCAGAACGCGATCACCGAGCCCTCGACCTCCACCCGGCTCGCGCGACGGCGCACGAGCGCGACGCCGATCAGCAGCGCCACGAGCAGCGCCCAGACGATGAACGCGTAGCGCGTGACGACGAGCAGCGCGAAGCCGAAGCCGGCGGCGATGAGGAAGCGCGGCTCGGTCGTCTCGTACCACGAGATGAAGCCGTACAGGCAGAACGCGAGCATCGCCAGGTAGACGGCCTCGCTCATGCCGTTGCCCGCGTAGAAGACCCACATCGGGTTGAGGCCGAACGCGAGGATCAGCGGCAGGCGGAAGACCAGCGGCATCTCGCAGCGCGCGAGCGTGCGGTCCAGCCAGACGATGCCGGCCGCGGCGAAGATCGAGGTCAGCAGCGGCAGCGCCACCAGCGACGTCGCCACCGGCTTGACCACCGTGAGCGGCAGGAAGGCGAACGTCGTCAGCGGTGGGAACAGGAAGCCGATCGCGGCGAGCTTCGGCGGGTCGTTCCACCACACCAGGTACGCGTCGGTGAGGCGGTTGAGCGCGTCGAAGACGACGACGTGGTCGTCGATCGTCACCTTGTAGCCGACGAGGAAGTAGAAGGCCGCGAACACGGCGAACATCAGCAGGCCCATGCGGGCCCCGGGGATGGCGACCTCGGGGCGGTACGGGCGGTCGTCGAGTGGGGTGCCGGAGGTGTGGGCGCGGTGCCCCAGGCCGGGCGGCGGTGCGGCGACGGCCATCAGCGAGCGGCGGTGCGGTCGGGAGCGGGCCCCACGCGGCGCGGCGCGGGCGGTGCGGCCGACGCGTGGCCGGCGTCGAGGCCGTGGACCGTCTTCTCCCAGTAGAACGGTCGGTAGAACAGCTGCAGGAAGCCCTTCCAGGCCGCCAGCGACATGAGGCCCCAGTAGAGCGGCGACAGCAGCGCGTACTTCGCGAGGTCGAAGTACCCGCGCTGCACGCACCCCGCGACGTTGAGGTACATGAAGACGAAGTTGCCGATGAACAGCTGGAACGCCGCCGCGTAGAAGATGAAGCTCGGGAAGAGCTCGCGGATCAGGTTGGACTCCGTGAAGAAGAACAGCGTGGTCAGCGCCCAGAAGATCGGGTTCAGCAGGAAGATGAACGTCCCGCCGACCACCATCTGGAAGCTCAGCCAGCTCTTGAAGCCCACCTGGCGCATCAGCCGGAACGGGTGGCGCATGTGCACGAGCCAGGTCTGGATGTAGCCCTTGATCCAGCGCGAGCGCTGGCGGATCCAGTTGTTGAGCTCGGAGTTGGCCTCCTCGAGCGTCGTCGAGTCGATCATCGCCGTCTTGTAGCCCGCCTTGTGCAGGCGGATGCCCAGGTCGGCGTCCTCGGTGACGTTGAACGGATCCCAGGCCGCGAGGTCGATCAGGCGGTCCGTGATGAAGTGGTTCGAGGTGCCGCCGAGCGGGATCGGCACGTCCTGCGCGTCCAGCCCCGGGAGCAGGAGATCGAAGTGCATCGAGTACTCGGTCGTGAACCACCGCGTGAGCAGGTTCTGGTCCGAGTTGAAGTAGTTGAGCTTGGCCTGGATGCAGGTGACGCTCGGGTCGACCTTCGTGAAGGCGACGACGATCTTCTTGAGCTGATCGGGATCCGGGCGGTCCTCGGCGTCGAAGATGACGACGTACTTGCCGTCGGCCTGCAGCAGGCCGTAGTTGCACGCCTTCGGCTTCGTCTTCGGCTGCGCGTCCGGGACGACGACGATCTTGAAGTGCGGCGGCAGGTCCATCGCCTGGATCGCGGGGACCGTCTCGTCGTCGTCCTCCTCGCAGAGCAGGCGGACGTCGAGCTTCGTCTTCGGGTAGTCCAGTCCGCCGATGCCGGCCACGAGCCGCGGGACGACCGACGCCTCCCGGTACAGCGGGATGAGGATCGTGTACATCGGCAGGTCGCGCTCGTCGAGGGCGGCGACCTCCTCGTCGGTGACCCCCACCTCGTACTGGTGGCTGAGCGCCGAGTACGTGAGCATGAACTTGTACAGCGACGTCGAGAGGTAGAAGAGGCTCGACAGCGCCATCGTCACGATGAGGGTGAGCTTCGGCTCCAGGATCAGGCAGAGCAGGAAGATCAGCGCGATCGCGAGGAAGAAGCCCTTCTGGGCGCCGGAGAGGACGCGGTTGGCGGACTCCTCGGGGAAGCGGTTGAGCAGCTCGGAGCGCGCGACCGTGACGTACTCGGTTCCGTGGACGCGCTGCAGCAGCTCGTCGATCGAGTTGCGGGAGGCGAGGAAGCCGCGCAGCTCGAGATGCGTGTGCTCGCGCAGCGCGGCGACCGTGTCGTCGTCGAGGACGTCGGCGATCGCCAGGTACAGCGTCGTGTCGTCGACCGCGATCGGCACGACGCGCAGGTGGCGGGCCAGCGGCTCGGGGATGAGCGCGAGCGCCTCCGGGTCCGGGTCGTACTCGGAGAGGTCGACGAGCGGGAGCTGGAACTGCTCGGCGAGGATCGCGACGAGCTCCGGCTCGTGGATGATCCCCGCGTGCACGAGGATGTCGCCGAGGCGGCTGCCGGTGCGCTCCTGCTCCTCGAGCGCCTCGCGCACCTGCTCGTCGGTGGCGATCCCGCGGGCGACGAGCAGGTCGCCGATGCGGGTGGGGTAGCTCGGCTCGGTGACGCGGCCGGGCTCGTCGAGCGGCATCGCGTCGAACGTCTCGTCGATGGCCCGGTCGACGTCCTCCTCGGGGCTGACCACGAAGCGCACCGAGCGGCCGGTGAGGGCGGTGGCCACCTCGCGGGCGACCTGGTCGAACGGCTCGGGCGTCGCGATCGTCACCACGCCGCTGGCGTAGGAGACGGGCAGCATGCGGTGGTAGCGGCAGATCTGCTCGCTGAGCAGGCGCGCGGCCAGCGGGTTGATCTCGAAGAAGTCGGGATCCTCGCGGTGCGCGGGGTCGAGCGCGGCGAACGGCAGTCCCGCGTGCGTGGCCAGGCGGCGGTAGAAGCTCCGGCTCGGCTCGGGGGCGGTCGTGGTCTGCATCAGCTCGTCCCTGAGGCGCGTTGCAGCGCGCGCTCGATCTCGACGGCGGGCGCGATGACGATATCGACGGTCAAGTACGGAAAACGCTGGCGCACGAGGGTGAGATCAGGATCGGGTCGCGAGCTCGCAACCTTGAGCCGATCTCCCACGAGGATCACGGGCACCGCCCGCTCGCGTGACGCGAGGGTGGGCGGGAGGTAGTGGAACAGCTTCGGATCGGGCTCGAAGCCGCGCAGTCCGGTGTAGCCGAGGCCGGCTTCGAGCGCCACGGCCATAGCGGCGTGCGCATCATCGGTCATGGAGCCTCATCGAGGGGTGGGGGGCTCTGGGTCGTCCGGGCGCTCGATCGTGTTGCGCCGGTACTGGGCCTCGCGGGCCAGCAGCGTCGCGGCGCGGTGGCGCTCGGCGGGAGGCACGGCGGCGACCGGCTCGCCGGGCGGCTCCGCGACGGGCGCGGCGTTGGCGTTGGCGTGGGCGCTCGCGCTGGCGTTGCGGCGGCGGCGGGAGCGGTCGGAGGCGGCGAAGCCCACGTAGAAGATGAGCAGGATGGCCAGCGGCGCGACGAGGAAGGAGAGGAAGAACACGGCGAAGCCGAGCAGCGCCACCATCGTCACGCCGATCAGCGCCAGCGGCTGATACCGGTCCTCGCGCTGCTGCGGGGGCATGGGCCTAGCCTCCCGTCCCGGCCGGTCGGACGTCGACGCGGAGGCGACCGGCCGCGGCCTCCGTGACGATGAGCTCGCCGGTCCCCGCGGCGCGCATCTCGCGCACGAGCGCGACGGGAGCGGCGACGCGCAGCTCGATGAGCGCGCGGTTGCCCTCGAAGCCCGAGACGTAGACGTCCTCGACTCCCGCCACGCGCGCGAGGCCCTGCTCGAACGTGCTGAGGGAGGTGATGTCCGAGAACGGGCCGGCGTCGATGACGACGGGGCCCTCGAAGGTCATGTCGTCGTGGTCGCCGGGTGGGGGCGGCGCGGGGGCGACGGGGGCCGGCGTGGGTGCGGCGGGCTCGGGCGCGGCGGGCGGCGTGCCGTACGCGGCGGGCTCGGGTGCGGGGGGCGGCGTGCCGTACGCGGCGTCGGGCAGCGCGGTTCCCACGCCGGGGACGGCGGGCTGGGCGGGCAGTGCCGGAGAGGCCGGCGTGTGAAGCTGGGGGTCGGCCTGCGGCGGCGCGGCGGCAGGAGCAGGCGCGGTCGCGGGCGCGGCGGTGGGGGCGGGCGCGGCGGCAGGAGCAGGCGCGGTGGCGGGGGCGGGCGCCGGCCAGGTGGCAGGAGCAGGCGCGGTAGCGGGGGCGGGGGCGGCGGTGGGGCCGGGCGCGGCAGCGGGGGCAGGTGGCGCACCGATGCGCTCGAGCACCCGGCTGTACTCGGCCTCGAGCTCGCGGGCGGTGCGATGCAGCTGCTCGCGGAAGCGCAGCAGCTCGTCGACCTGTCCCGTCAGGCCGCCCAGGCGGGCGCGGGCCTCGGCGAGCAGGCGGTCGGCTTCGCCCATGCCGGTCGCGGGACGGGATCCGACGGGCGCCGAGGCGGGCGCGGCGACCGGTGCCGGCGGTGAGACCTCCGGCGGGGGCGGCGCAGCCGCGGCGGTCGGAGGCGCCGCCTGGTCGCCGCCGTTCGCCGCTTGGGCCGGGGCGACGGATGTCAGCTCGGCCTCGAGGCGGCGGAGCTTGCGCTCGAGCTCGCTGAGGGTGGTGGAGACGTTCCCGCCTCCAGGTTCGTGTGGAGTCCGTGCCGTCACCAGAGCAGCCATCGGGACGTGAATCGCCCCTTCGGGATTCGCGGCCAGCCTACCAGTACCTTCCCCTGCACCGGCCGGTGTTTGCGGGCGGCGAGCGGTCGTGTGCGGGGATGCAGACACGGTGTCATCGCCCGTCGTCAGCAGCGCTCGGACGGCGTCCGTGGCACGCGTCGCGCAGGTCGGCGCTCCCGTCGAGCGAGGTGCATCCGTGGCTGCGCATCAGGCTCCTTGCCTTGTCGCGCGCATCGGGCGCGCGTGTGTCCGGAATCTGACAGTAGGGCCCGAACCCGCAGATCCTTGACGGTCCACCGCCATTCTGGACGAAGGTTCGACTTGTGCGGATCGTCATCGACGGCTCGTCGCGGCCTGCTCGCCCAGGCACAACAGCCCCAGGCGGGCGCTTCCGGCGCCATCCGCCGTGGCCTGCACCCGGAACGCCCGCTGGCGCCGGGTCGTGGTCTGGCCGATGTACCAGGCGGCGGAGAGCGTGAAGCCGCCGGCGATCGCGGACTCCCGCGCTCGGCAGCCCACGGTGAAAGACGCCGCGTGCCCCGCCTCGACATGTGCGTCGCCCGCGCGGAACGCCAGACGCAGGCTGAACCGCCGGCCGCCGTGGCCGGACGTCTCGCGGTGCAGGCACCGCGCGGAGGCGACGACGGTGACGTCGTCGAGGCCCAACACGGTCAGCGTGCTGCGCTCGAGCCCGGGCAGCGCCGGCATGCGCCCGAGCAGCCGGCCCGCCCCGCCCCCCTCGATGCGCAGCCCGGAAGCGATCGCCACCGTCCCGGCCGGACAGGCGACCGCGGGCAGCGTCGAGGCGGTGCCCGCGGCCAGCTTTGCGGTCACTTCGCGCCGCTCGCGCACGACGACCTTGCGGTCGCCGACGCTGCCCCGCAGGCAGCTCACCGCGAGCTGCAGCGCGGCATCGCCCTCCGCGTTGTTGCGCACGGCGAAGCGGTAGGCCTGGCGCGAGAACGCCTCGGCCTGCAGGACGTCGACGCCGCTGACGAGGTCGAACGACTCGTCGTCGATCTGCCGGTTCGAGTCCACCGACTCGACTCGCCACGTCCCGTCGGTGACGACGTCGCCGGCACGGCAGGCGAGCGTGAACTCGCCGCTCTGGCCCTCGTCGAGCGTCAGGCTCTGCGCGACGCGATAGACGCGCACGGACGGCGCCCCGCTCGCCAGGGCGGCGGCGGGCGTGGCGAGCGCCAGCGCGAAGGCGAGCAGCGCGATGCAGAGCCCTGCTCGGTGCATCGCGCGACCGTAACGGGCCTGGAGCGGCCCGCGGCCATCCTGGACGAATCAACGAGGCGGCGGCGCGCCGGGACCGCGCCGCCCCTCGTCAACCCTCGCCGGTCCTGCGCGCGGCGCAGGACCGGCTGCAATCACCCGCCCCCGGCGACTGTTCCGGCTGCCCTCACCCTCGGCGGCGCCGGATCAGCCGCCCAGGATCAGCCGCCCAAGATCTCCACCGCGATGTCGGCGACCTGCGTCGGCGTCCGCCCGACGCGCACGCCGCGCGACTCGAGCGCCTCCGCCTTCGCCGCGGCGGTGCCCTGCGTGCCGGAGACGATCGCGCCGGCGTGGCCCATCGTCTTGCCGGGGGGCGCGGTGAAGCCGGCGATGTAGCCGACGACCGGCTTGGAGACGCTGGCCGCGATGTACTCGGCGGCCTCCTCCTCGGCCGAGCCGCCGATCTCGCCGCTCATCACGATGAGCTCCGTCTGCGGGTCCTGCTCGAACAGCTCGATGATGTCGATGAAGCTCGAGCCGGGGACCGGGTCGCCGCCGATGCCGACGATCGACGAGTTGCCGAACCCGCGCTGGGCCAGCTCGTTGCCGATCTGGTAGGTCAGCGTGCCGGAGCGCGAGACCACGCCGACGTTGCCCTCCTTGAAGAAGGCGGCCGGGATGATCCCGACGTTCGCCTTGCCCGGCGAGAGGATGCCCGGGCAGTTCGGTCCGACGAGGCGCACGTCGCCGGCGCGCTTGAGGTGCGTGTAGACCCGCAGCTCGTCGTGCGCCGGGATGCCCTCGGTGATCGCGATGACGAGCTTGATGCCGGCGTCGGCGGCCTCGAGGATCGAGTCCGCGGCGAAACGCGGCGGCACGAAGATCATCGCGGTGTTGGCGCCGCGCTCGGCGACCGCGTGCGCGAACGTGTTGAACACGGGGACGCCCTCGACGTCCTGGCCCTCCTTGCCCGGGGTCACGCCCGCCACGACGTTCGTGCCGTAGCGCTTGTTGTTCATGGCGTGGAAGGTGCCCTCGCGCCCGGTGATGCCGGAGACGCAGAGGCGAGTGTCGTTGTCGACGAGGATGCTCATCGGGAGGCCTCCGTGCTGGCAGCCAGCTCGACGACCTTGGCGGCCGCGCCGTCCATCGTCGCCTCGGTGTGGACGTTGGGCAGCTGGGCCTCGGCGAGAAGCGCGCGGCCCTCCTTGTCGTTCGTGCCGTCCAGACGGACGACGAACGGCACGGTCGGCCTGATCTCCGCGAACGCGGCGATGAGGCCCTTGGCCACCTCGTCGCAGCGGGTGATGCCGCCGAAGATGTTGAACAGGACGGCCTTCACCTTCGGGTCGGAGAGGATGACCTCGACCGCGCTCGTGATCGCCTCGGCCTTCGAGCCGCCTCCCGCGTCGAGGAAGTTCGCGGGGCTGCCGCCCGCCTGGGCGACGACGTCGAGCGTGCTCATGACGAGCCCGGCGCCGTTGCCGAGGATGCCGATGTCGCCGTCGAGCTTGACGTAGGTCAGGCCGCGCTCCTTGGCCATGACCTCCTGCTCGTCCTCGCCCGAGACGTTGCGCAGCTCGGCGTTGTCGCCGTGCCGGAACAGCGCGTTGTCGTCGAGCGTCACCTTCGCGTCGAGGGCGGCCACCGAGCGGTCGTCCTTGATGATCAGCGGGTTGACCTCGACGAGCATCGCCTCCTCCTGCTCGTAGGCCTCGTAGAGGCGGCCGAGCAGGGCGGAGACGCCGCGCACGACGTCCGCGTCCACGCCGGCGTCGAAGCACAGGCGGCGCGCGTGGAAGTCCTGGAAGCCGAGCAGCGGGTCGACGTGTAGGCGCGCGATCGCCGCCGGGTCCTCCTCGGCGACGGCCTCGATGTCCATGCCGCCCTTGGTCGATAGCATCGCCAGCGTGGCCTTGGCCGCGCGGTCGAAGACGAAGGAGGCGTAGTACTCGGAGGCGATGTCGCTCGCCTCCTCGATCCACAGCTCGCGGACGGTCAGGCCGCGGATGTCCATGCCGAGGATGGCGTCGGCATGGACGCCCGCCTCGTCGCGGTTCCGGGCGACCTTGATGCCGCCCGCCTTGCCGCGCCCGCCGATCTGCACCTGCGCCTTGACGACGACCGGATAGCCGATCCCGTCGGCCACGTCGAGCGCCTCGTCGACGGTCGCGGCGTACCCGCCGCGGGGCACCGGAACCCCGTGGCGGGCGAAGAGTTGCTTGCCCTGATATTCGAGAAGGTCCATAAGAGCGCCCGACTTTAGGGGTTTGGGCCGTGCGGGTACCCGCCCGTCGAGGCGCGGATCTGTGGGAGCTCCCATCGCGGGCCGCGGGCCCTCGCGGTGCGGCCTTTCGGCGGTTTGGGACAATGCGCGGCCTCATGGCCCTCCCAAGCAACGTCACCTTCGTCACCTTCGACGTGTACGGCACTCTCATCGACTGGGAGACCGGCATCGCCGACGCCTTCGAGAAGGAGGCGTCGCGCGACGGGTTCACGATCGATCGCGACGAGGTCATCACCCTGTTCCTGGAGATCTCGCGCGAGATCGAGTCGGGCTCCTACGAGCTCTACGCGGAGGTTCTCCGGCGCACCGCGATCGAGATCGCCAAGCGGATCGGCTGGGACCTCGAGCCGTCGCGCTCGGGCTTCCTGCCGGACTCGGTGCAGCGCTGGCGCCCGTTCAAGGAGACCAACGCGCAGCTGGCGAAGTTCAAGAAGTCCTACGAGGTCGGGCTGATCTCGAACATCGACGACAAGCTGCTCGGGCAGACGCGCCGGCACATCCCGCTCGACTTCGACCTCGTCGTCACCGCCCAGCAGGTGCGCTCCTACAAGCCGGACCCCGCCCACTTCAAGGAGTGCGCGCGCCGCGTCGGCGGCAAGAAGGGCTGGGTCCACGTCGCCTCGTCGCTCTACCACGACGTCGAGCCGTGCCTGAAGGAGAAGATCCCGGTCGTGTGGGTCAACCGCCGCAAGGAGACGCTGGAGCCGGGCGCCAAGAAGCCGACCGCCGAGGTCAAGACGCTCGCGGAGGCGCTCAAGCTCCTGAGCGGCGGGTGAGGGTCCGCGCCCTGCACCCGGATGTGCTCGTCGCCACCAGCCGGTTCTGGCAGACGACGTGCACGGTCCTGCGTGGGGGCGACGAGGCCTTCGTCATCGACTCGCCGGTGCTGCCCGACGAGCTCGACGTGCTGCCCGCGGTGCTCGAGCAGGCCGGCTTCCCGTTCTCCGGGCTCCTGGCGACGCACGGCGACTGGGACCATCTGCTCGGCCGCTACGCGTTCCCCGGCGCGGCGTTGGGCTGTGCGGAGACGACCGCGGCGCGGCTGACCGGCGAGCCCGGTGCCGCCCAGCGCGGGCTGCGCGAGTTCGACGACGACCACTACGTCGTCCGCAGCGGCCCGCTCTCCCTCGGCCAGGTCGAGGCCCTGCCGGTGCCCGGCAAGCTCGAGCTCGGCGACGCGGGGGAGCTCGAGCTGCACCCGGCGGACGGCCACACGACCGACGGCATGGCGATCTGGATGCCGTGGACGGGCGTGCTCGTCTGCGGCGACTACCTCTCGCCCGTCGAGATCCCGTGGTTGTCGGAGGGCGCTTCGCGCGACGCGTACCTGGCGACGCTGGCGCGCCTCGAGCCGCTGGTCGCCGAGGCCGAGTGGGTCGTGCCCGGCCATGGCGAGCCGCTCGACGCCCAGCGGGCGATGGCGCTCCTGCGGGAGGACCGCGCCTACCTGGAGGCGCTGGGTGGCCCGGACGAGGTCACGCTGCCCCTGGCGCGGCGGACGGCGACCCAGCGCCGGATCCACGAGGAGAACCGGCGACGAGTCGCATGAGCCTGATCAACCACGTGGCGGTCGAGATGCCGCGCTCGCTGACCGAGGAGACCGTCGCGTTCTACGAGCTGCTCGGGTTCGAGCGTGTGTCGCCGCCGGAGTCGCTGCTCGACATCGCCGCGTGGGTGCGCTCCGGGGAGCAGACCATCCACTTGCTGTACGTCGAGGATCCCGTGGTGCCGCCGAGGGGGCACATCGCGATCGTGCGGGCGGACTACGAGGGGACCGTCGCGCGCCTGGAGGCGGCCGGCCATTCGTACCGGCGCCACGAGGTGCACTGGGGCTCGCCGCGCGGCTACGCGACCGATCCGGTCGGCCACATGATCGAGGTCATGGAGTTCCCCCCGCCACTGTAGATCGGCGCGCGCCGGCCGACAGATACGGGCATGTCCCGTGTCCGGCGCCTGCTCGCCCCCTTGATCGCCCTTGCCGTGGCCGTGGCCGTGGCCGTGGCCGGGCCCGCCGGCGCCGCGTCCGCCGCCACGCCGGCGCCGACCGCCGCCACGGCCGCCGGCTCCGCGTCGGCCGCGACGCCGGCACCGACTGCCGCCGCGCCCGCCGGCTCCGCGTCGGCCGCGACGCCGGCACCGACCGCCGCCGCGCCCGCCGGCTCCGTCACGGCCACCGTGAAGACGCGGATCTGCGTGCGCACGAAGACGAAGCGCGCGCGGGTCGTGCGCGTGACGGAGCGCTGCCGGCGCGGCGAGCTGCGGCTCACGTGGAAGCGCTACCGCGAGCTGGCCTCGTCGTCGGCCGCCTCCGGCGACGCGGGGCCGCAGGGCGTGCCCGGGCCGGATGGTCTGACCGGGCCGCAGGGTCCCGCCGGTCCCGCCGGGACGCCCGGTGCGCCGGGCGCCCCGGGCGGGAAGGGCGATCGCGGCGACACGGGCGCTCGCGGCGAGGCCGGCCCGGCCGGCCCTCAGGGCGCTACGGGCCCCAGCGACATCTACACCACGACGGGCAGCACCGGCGCGGCGGGCCCCGTCGAGGACACGCGCGCGACCCTGAACCTCCCCGCCGGCTCCTACCTCCTGCTGGGCCAGGCCCAGGCGTTCTCCTCGAGCGAGCTCGGCCTGTTCTTCGTCCGCTGCCGCATCCGCGACCGCGGCGCGCGCGTCGTCGAGAACGGCGCGACGATCGACGATGACCACACCGACGTCGCGACCGGCGCCCAGCCCGACATGGCGAACATCGTGCTCATCGCCCCGCTCGTCACCACCGGCGGAGCAGTGACGCTGCACTGCCAGGGTCTGCTCGGCGTGCCGCTCGTCGGCAACGTCGGCCTCACGGCGATCCGCACGGGCGCGCTGCACCCGTAGCCGGCGCGGCGCTCGCCCGCGCGTCAGCCCGTCGCCGGCTCGATCCGGCGGCCGAGGACGAGGTCCCGCGCGTCAGCCCGTCGCCGGCTCGATCCGGCGGCCGAGGACGAGGTCCCGCGCGTCAGTCCGCCGCCGGCTCGATCCGGCGGCCGAGGAAGAGGTCCCGCGCGCCGCTCGTCTTCGAGTGCTCCGAGAAGCCCATGCGCCGGTAGAGCGCGAGCGCGGGCTCGTTGTCCTCGTTCGTGTCGAGCTCGATGCGCCGGCAGCCGCGCAGCGCCGCCCGCTCCAGGGCCAGGGAGACGAGCGCTGCGCCGCAGCCGCTGCGCCGGGCCTCCGCGCTGACGAAGAGGTCCTCGAGCCAGCAGTCCGGGGCCGCGGTCCACACGCTGAAGCGGTAGCGCAGCTGGATGACTCCGGCGGGCGGCGAGTCCCCGTCGCGCGCGGCGAGGAGGTACTCGGTCTGGGGGTCCTCCATGAGACGCTCGACCGCCGCGAGGATCGCGTTGTCCGACGGCCAGGGAGAACGCTCGGGGGCCCGCCTCCCGCCGGCAGGGGCCGCAAGCCCACCTTGCGAGCCGGGGGCCGGCGTCGGCACCCCTGGTGATCCCTCGAGGGCCCGCCTCCCGCCGGCAGGGGCCGCAAGCCCACCTTGCGAGCCGGGGGCCGGCGTCGGCACCCCTGGTGCGAGGTGGTTGCGGAACGCGACGAGCAGCCGCGCGACCGGCTCGGCCTCGTGCGGCTCGGCCAGCCAGGTGCGGACGCCGCTCATGACCGCTTCGTGATGTGCCAGTCGACCGTCATCTCGGCGACGACGTCGCCGGCGCCGTTGGTGAGCTCAACCTCGACCGCGAAGCGCACCGAGCCCTCGTCGCGCAGCCGGGCGAGCAGGCCGTCGTGGCTCTGCTTCAGGCGGCCGGTCGCGGTGATGGGGCCGCGGGCGATCTTGCGGTAGTCGATCCGTGCGCCGCGAGCGAGCGGCTCGATGTCGGCGATCTCCTCGATGAACGCCCCGGCGAACGCCGCGCCGGACGCCGCCTCTCCGGCCGCGAACATCGCCCCGGCGTGCTGGGAGCCGACGTGGTTGCGCAACCGCTGGTCGTCGGGCAGCCGGACGACGCCCCGCCCCGCCGCGACCTCGACGATCTCCAGGCCCACGTGCGTGTTGAAGGGGATCGCCTGCGCCATCCCGCCGCGGATCGCCTCGAAGTCCATGGCGGCAATCTACTCAGGCGGCGGGGGCGCGGTCCGGCGCGCGTCGCCGGACCCGGCGACGACGCGCAGGTGCCGGACGTGCGTCAGGTTTGTCCCGAGGGGTGGGCAGAAGGTGACGCACGTCCCCGCCCCTTCAGCGGAGCGCTCTACTCGGCGTCCTTGATCACCGCGAGCGTCGCGCCGCTGGTGACCGCGTCGCCGACCTTGATCGGCAGCTCGGCGATGACCCCCGCCTTGTGGGCCGTGATCTCGTTCTCCATCTTCATCGCCTCGATGATCGCGATCATCGCGCCCTCCTCGACGGTCTGGCCGGCCTCGACGAGGACCTTGAAGATGTTGCCCTGCATCGGCGAGGCGAGCGTGTCGCCGCCGGCTCCGCCGCCGCCCGAGCGCGCGCGGGCCGAGCGCGCCGGCTTCTTGCCGTTCGCGCTCGCCGCCGGCGCGGCGCCGCCCCCACCGCCGGCGAACGGCGGTCCGATGACCTTGACGTCGAAGCGCTTGCCGGAGACCTCGACGGTGTAGGTCTGCTCGAGCTTCTCGCCGTCCTCCGAGTCGTCGACCAGCGCCTTCTCGGCGGCCAGGGACTTCAACCACGCCTTGTCCTCGACGAGGTCGCGGCAGGTCTCGGCGTTCGCCCACTGCTCGGAGGCCATGATCGCCTCGTGGAAGGGGACCAGGGTCGTCAGGCCCTCGATCTCGTACTCGCCCAGCGCGCGCAGCATCCGCCGCGTCGCCTGCTCGCGATCGGCGTCCCAGACGATGAGCTTGGCGACCATCGGGTCGTACATCGGCGAGACCTCGCCGCCCTCGCCGACGCCGGAGTCCACCCGCACGCCGGGTCCGGACGGCTCCTTGTAGGCGCCGATCCGCCCCGGTGCGGGCGCGAAGTTCCTCGACGCGTCCTCTGCGTTGATGCGGCACTCGATCGCGTGCCCGCGCAGCACCACCTCGTCCTGCGAGACGCTCAGCGGCTCGCCCGCCGCCGCCCGGATGCCCTCCTTGACGATGTCGATCCCGGTCACCATCTCGGTGACGCAGTGCTCGACCTGCACCCGGGTGTTCATCTCCAGGAAGAAGTACTCGCCGTCCTGGTAGAGGCCCTCGATCGTCCCCGCGCCGCGGTAGTCGACCGCGCGCGCCGCGTCGGTGGCGATCTTGCCGATCCGCGCGCGCATCTCGTCGTCGACGACCGGCGCCGGCGCCTCCTCGATCAGCTTCTGGTGGCGACGCTGGATGGAGCAGTCGCGCTCGCCGAGATGGATCACGTTGCCGTGCGTGTCGGCGAGGACCTGCACCTCGACGTGGCGCGGGTCGGGGAGGTAGCGCTCGATGTACACCGTCGCGTCGGAGAAGAACTTCTCGCCCTCGCGCGCCGCGCCCTCGAACGCCTTCTCGAGCTCGTCCTCGCTCAGCGCCACCCGGAAGCCCTTGCCGCCGCCGCCGCCCGCGGCCTTGATCGCCACGGGGTAGCCGATCTGCTTGTCGATCAGCTTGCGCGCGTCGTCGACCGTGTCGACCGGCTCGGTCGTGCCCGGCACGATCGGCACCCCGGCGGCCTGCATGATCTCCCGGGCCCGCGTCTTGGAGCCCATCGCGTCGATCGCGCTCGCGGGCGGGCCGATGAAGACGATCCCCGCCTCCTCGCACGCCCGCGCGAACGGCGCGTTCTCGGCGAGGAAGCCGTAGCCGGGATGCACGGCCTGCGCGCCCGACTCGCGGATGACCTCCATCAGCTTGTCGACGTTCAGATACGACTCGGCGGCGGTCGGGCCGCCCAGCAGGTAGGCCTCGTCGGCGCGCGCGACGTGCAGCGCGTCGCGATCGATCTCCGAGTACACCGCGACGGATGCGATGCCGAGCTCTTCCAGCGCCCGGATGACCCGCAGCGCTATCTCGCCCCGGTTGGCGACGAGGACCTTTTCGAACATGACCGCGATGCTATCGACGCATCCGCGACATTGACTCTCCGGTCAACGCAAAGCTCCTGTCGGTCCCGACGTTTGGGGGGGTCAGGAGCCGCGCGTCGTCCGGACGCCGAGGTCCTCGAGGGCGACGAGCAGCGCTCCGATCGGGTCGCTGTCGTCGGGCAGCAGCACGATGTCCGGGCTCTCCGGGCGCTCGTACGGGTCGTCGACGCCGGTGAACCCGGTGATCTCGCCGGCGCGCGCCTTCGCGTACAGGCCCTTGGTGTCGCGGCGCTCGCATTCCTCGGGCGGCGTGTCGACGAACACCTCGACGAAGTCCAGCCCGGCCTCCTCGTGGATCGCCTTGGCGGCCTGGCGGTCGGCGGCGTAGGGGCTGACGAGCGAGACGATCGCGACGACCCCGGCGTCGGCGAGCAGGCGCGCGGCCTGCGCGGTGCGCCGGACGTTCTCCGCCCGGTCGGTCGCGCTGAAGCCGAGGTTGCCGTTGAGCCCGTGGCGCAGGTTGTCGCCGTCGAGGCGGTAGGCGGGGATGCCGGCCTCGACGAGACGCTGCTCGAGCCCGCCCGCGACGGTCGACTTGCCCGACGACGGCAGGCCGGTCATCCAGACTGTCGCGCCGCCGTGGCCGAGCGCCTCCCACCGCGCCTCGCGGGCGAGCTTGTTCGGCTCCCAGCGCACGTTGGAGCTGCGCGGCGCGACCGCCGTCGTCTCCATCTCGAGCGCCGAGACCGGCTCGTCGGGATCGAGGAGCATGCCCGCGGCGAGGGTCTCGTTGCTGGCCTCGTCGACGAGGATGAACCCGCCGGTCGCGCGGTTGCGCCGGTAGGCGTCGAACGCCAGCGGCGCGCTGGTGCGCAGCCGCAGGCGCCCGATCTCGTTGAGGTCGAGGCTCTTGGCGTTCTCGTCGCGGTGCAGGGTGTCGACGTCGATGCGATGCAGCAACTGGTCGGCCACCGCGCGCACGGTCTTCGTCGTGTGCTTGAGGACATAGCGGTTGCCCTGCTGCAACGGCTCCTCGCTCATCCAGCACACGATCGCGTCGAGCTCGCGCGAGACGACCGGGTGGTTGTGCGGCCGCGCGATCATGTCGCCGCGGGAGATGTCGATGTCGTCCTCGAGGCGCAGCGTCACGCTCATCGGCGGGAACGCCTCGGCGACCTCGTCCGCGAACGAGTCGATGCCGGCGATGCGCGACGTCGCGCCCGACGGTAGCACGACGACGTCGTCGCCCTTGCGCAGGACGCCGCCCGCGACCTGGCCGGAGTACCCGCGATAGTCGTGCTGCTCGCCCTGGGCGTCGCCCGGGCGCACGACCCACTGGACCGGGAAGCGGGGGTCGATGAGGTTGCGGTCCGACGCGATGTGGACGTGCTCGAGGTGGTAGAGCAGCGGCGGGCCGCCGTACCAGTCCATGTTCGTGCTGCGGTCCACGACGTTGTCGCCGTTGAGCGCCGAGATCGGGATGAACGTGATGTCGGTGATCTCGAGCTTGGACGCGAACGAGGTGAAGTCCTCGACGATCGCGTTGAAGACGGCCTCGTCGTGCTCGACGAGGTCCATCTTGTTCACGCACACCACGAGGTGCGGGATGCGCAGCAGCGAGCTGATGAACGCGTGGCGCCGCGACTGCTGCACGACGCCGTTGCGGGCGTCGATGAGCACGATCGCCAGGTCGGCGGTCGACGCGCCCGTGACCATGTTGCGCGTGTAGCGGACGTGGCCCGGCGTGTCGGCGATGATGAACGTGCGCTTCGGCGTCGCGAAGTAGCGGTAGGCGACGTCGATCGTGATGCCCTGCTCGCGCTCGGCGCGCAGGCCGTCGGTCAGCAGCGCCAGGTCGACCGTGCCGTCGTCGCCGTGCCGGCGCTTGGACGCCTCGGCGATCTGCGCGAGCTGATCCTCGAACAGCGCCTTGGAGTCATAGAGCAGCCGCCCGATGAGCGTCGACTTGCCGTCGTCGACGCTGCCCGCGGTCGCCAGGCGCAGCAGGCCCGCGCTGGCCGCGACCGTCGTGAGCGCTTCGAGGTTGCCGTTGGTGGCCGGGCCGGGCATCAGAAATAGCCTTCCTTCTTGCGGTCTTCCATCGCGGCCTCGGTGGCGCGGTCGTCGGCGCGGGTTTCACCGCGCTCGGTGATGCGGGTCGCGGCGATCTCCGCCACCACGGTCTGCAGCGTGCGCGCCTGCGATGCGACGGCGCCCGTGCAGCTCATGTCGCCGACGGTGCGGTAGCGCACCGTCTCGCGGAACGGCTCCTCGCCCTCGATCAGCTCCGTGAACGACGACGTCGCGTACAGCATCCCGTCGCGCCGGAACACCTCGCGCTCATGGGCGAAGTAGATCGGCGGCAGCTCGAGACCCTCGCGATCGATGTACTGCCACACGTCGAGCTCGGTCCAGTTGGAGATCGGGAACACGCGCACGTTCTCGCCGCGCTTGATGCGCCCGTTGTAGAGGTTCCACAGCTCCGGGCGCTGGTTCTTCGGGTCCCAGCCGCCGAAGTCGTCGCGGAAGCTGAAGATCCGCTCCTTGGCCCGGGCGCGCTCCTCGTCGCGGCGCGCGCCGCCGAACGCCGCGTCGAAGCCGTGCTCGGCGATCGCGTCCAGCAGCGTCACCGTCTGCAGGCGGTTGCGCGAGGCGCGCGGCCCCGTCTCCTCGACCACGCGGCCCTTGTCGATCGACTCCTGCACCGAGGCGACGATCAGCCGCTCCCCGAGCTCCGCCACCCGCCGGTCGCGGAACTCGATGACCTCCGGGAAGTTGTGGCCGGTGTCGACGTGCATCAGCGGGAACGGGAAGCGCCCGGGGCGGAAGGCCTTCTCGGCCAGCCGCAGCAGCACGATCGAGTCCTTGCCGCCGCTGAACAGCAGCACCGGCTTCTCGAGCTCGGCGGCGACCTCACGCATGACGTGGATCGCCTCGGACTCGAGCGCGTCGAGATGGGAGATGTCGTAGCTCACGATGGGTTCTCGGGTTGGGTGGAGGCGGTGGGCGCGGCGGCGGAAGTGACGAGGGCGGGCGACGCGGCGGCGGGCGCGGTGGCCGTGATCTGCCGCTTGGACATGCGGCTGTGGATCACCCAGCTGGCCGCGGCGAGGAGCAGCGGGACGCCGATGACGACGCCGAGACCATAGTCAGCCCCGGCCTTCTGCATGACGCCGAACGCGGAGGCGAAGAGGACGACGCCGAGGGTGATGCGCAGCCCGGCGGTCGGCACGCGGGTGACGAGGTGCGTGCCGACCCAGACGCCCGGCAGCGAGCCGATGAGGATGTTCGCCATCAGCGTGTAGTCGACGTTGCCGAAGAACATGTGCGTGAGCCCCGCCACCCACAGCAGTATCGCGGCCTGGAACACGTCCGTTCCGACGACGCGCTGCGGCGTCAGCCGGAAGACCAGGATCAGCGCGAGGCCGATGAGGGCGCCGCTGCCGACCGAGGTGAGTCCGAGGATCGCGCCGAGCACGAACCCGAGCGACACCGCGGTCACCTTCGTGCGGGTGGTCATCGGGACGCTGTGGCGCTCCTTGGCGATGAGGCTCTGCAGGAAGAGCGCGCGCAGCAGGACCGCCGCGCCGACCAGGAAGAGCGCGACCCCCAGCGCCACCAGCAGGAAGTTCTGGAACTCGTCGCCGTAGTGGCGCTGGATCGCCTCGATCGCCACCACGCCGCCGACCGCGCCCGGCGCCGAGCCCACGGACAGCCACAGTGCGACCCCCAGGTCGACCGTCCCCTTGCGGAAGTGGCGCCAGCCGCCCAGCGTCTTCGTCAGCGCGCCGTAGGCCAGATCCGTGCCGATGGCGACCAGCGGCTTCGTCCCGAAGACGAGGATCAGCAGCGGGGTCATCAGCGAGCCGCCGCCGATTCCCGTCATGCCGATGAGGATCCCGACCCCGAGGCCGAACAGCACGATCAGCGGGTCCATGGACCTCGCTGCTCAGTCGCCGTGAAGGCCGCACTCGAGCTTGTCGGTGCCGGCCCAGCGGCCTTCCCGCCCAGCCCCGGGACTGGTGCACGGCTCGCACCCGATCGACTCATAGCCGCGATCATGAAGAGGGTGGTAGGGAATGTCATTGGCCAGGATGTAGCGCCACACGTCCCTCTCGGACCAGTCCGCGAGCGGGTTGACCTTCCACAGGCCGTGCTTGTGGTCCCAGTCCATCTTCGGCGTGCCACGCCGTTCGCTTGACTGCTCGCGCCGCAACCCCGTCACCCAGGCGCCTGCGCCGGCGAGCCGGTTGCGCAGAGGAATGACCTTGCGCAGCTCGCAGCAGCGATCGGGATCCGTCTCCCACAGGCGCTCGGGCCGCGGCCCGCGCAGCCCCTCGATCGTCACACCGTAGCGATCCTCCATGGCCTTCCACGTCTCGTACGTCTCCGGGAAGTGGACGCCGGTGTCCAGCGTGAACACGCCGACCGAGGGCTCGATCTTCATGACCATGTCGAAGATCACCGACGCTTCCTTCTGGAAGGACGTCGCCACCAGCAGGCGCGGGTGGAAGCGATCGACGGCGTCCGCGAGGACCTCCTCGGCGGTGAGCGGCTCCAGATCGTCGGTGAGGGATTCGACGGCCGTCATGCCGCTAGACCGCGCACTCGCCTTCGCCGCGGATGACCTGGAAGGGCACGTTGCGGCTCCAGTCGATGAAGCTGTCCATCGTCTCGATGCTGAACTCGACGGGCAGCGAGAGCTCGCGGACCTGGTCCTCGAACGCCGAGGTGCCGACGCGGCGGGCGAAGTCGTTGAACTCCTCGCCCTCCTCGCGCTCGGCCTCGTACCACCGCAGCCAGCGCTCCACGGCCTCCGGGACGCGCTTGGCGGGCAGACGCAGCTTCAGGCGCGCGCCGTAGGCGACCTCGCCGGTCGGGGCGCCGTACTGGCCGCCGATGTGCGGGATGTACGCGGGGATCGTGTTGTCGCCCACCTTGATCGAGGCACCGTAGAACCCGATGTTGGCGATGTGGTGCTGGCTGCACCCGTTCGGGCAGCCGCTCATCTTGAGGTGGATCTTCCGCGTGAGCGGGTCGGTCACCTGCATCTCCGCGAGGCGCTCGCGGAGCGCGAGGTTCAAGCCCATGGAGCTCGTGATGCCCAGCTTGCACGAGTCGGTACCAGGGCAGGAGACCACGTCGTCGATCTCGTCGGCGCCCGGCTGGCCGAGGTCGAGCTCGGCGAGCGCGCGCCAGACGTCGTAGACGGACTCGTCGCGCACCCAGCGCAGCACCAGGTTCTGGTGCACGGTCGTGCGCGCGTAGCCGCCGGTGAACCGGCGCATGATCGCGGCCAGCCCGCGCATCTGCTCCGGCGTCAGGTCGCCGCGCGGGATGTGGATGTGGACGGTCGAGAAGCCGTCCTGCTTCTGCGGCTCGACGCTCGAGGCGGCGAAGCGCTCGAACTCCGACAGGTCGCCGTTCGGCGTGCCGTAGGCGGCCGGCACGCGCGGCGCGCCGGCCTCCTCGTCGTCGTCGAAGAGCAGGTGGTCGATCGAGAAGTCGCGCTCGTCGACCCAGTCGCCCTCGAGCTCCTCCTCGACCTGCCGGCGCAGCTCGTCGATGCCGAACTTGTCGACGAAGACCTTCAGGCGCGCGCGGGCGCGGTTCTTGCGCAGCCACTCCTGGCGGTCGAAGATGCGGAACACGGCCTCGGCGATCTTGAGGTACTCGCCGTCGTCCGCGGTGACGAACTCGTAGAGCGTCGGGGCGATGCGCGGCATGATCGCCGTGCCGCCGCCGACGCGGACCTCGAAGCCGCGCTCGCCGTCGCGGACGCGGGCGAGGAAGGCGATGTCGTGGATGCCGGTGATCGCACGGTCGGCGGGGTCGCCGTTGAAGGCGGTCTTGACCTTGCGCGGCATGAGCTGCGTCGTGGGGTGGCGCACGAAGTAGCGGACGTACGCGATGCCGTACGGCGTGCAGTCGAACGGCTCGCCGTCGATCACGCCGGCCCACGGGTCGCCGGTGACGTTGCGCACGGTGTTGCCGCAGCCCTCGCGGCTGGAGATCCCCGCCTCGGAGAGCTCGCGGATCGCCTTGGCGGCGTCACGCAGGGGGATGTGGTGGATCTGGATGTTCTGGCGCGTGGTGACGTGGCCCTTGTTCAGGGGCGCGTACTTCTCGATCACGTCGGCGTAGCACTCGAACTGCTCCGGCGTCATGCCGCCCATCGGCACCTTGGCCCGGATCATCTGGACGTCGGGCTGGCGCTGGCCGTAGACGCCCTGCTTCAGGCGGAAGCCGATGAACTCCGTCTCGGGGGTGTCGCCGGCCAGGAACTTCTCGGCCTCGTTGTCGAAGTCGTCGAACTCGCGTTCGAGGATCGGGATGATGTGACCCGGGACGTTCTCGTAGACCTCAGGATTGTCGAGCGAACCGCGTCGGCCCCCCGACTTGATGCTGGTCGGCTCCATCGAGGTAAAGTAGCAATTCCCTGTCGCGTTTGCCCTATTTGCCGGACGGCGGTCCGGTTTTCCAGGGGTTTCAGCCCCAGGGCGTGGCGTCGCCCCAGGGCGTGGGGCCCGCGACGCCGCGGTCGGTGCCCTCCAGCAGAGCGGTCCGCTGCCAGGGGTTGCGGGCCGGCGCGGGCGGTGCCGCCAGGGGCGCGGTCTCGCGCATGAAGCGCTCGAGGGCGGCGACGACGGCGGCCGCCTCCTCGGGCGTCGCGCTGGGGGCGATGATCTCGAGCTGGGGACGCCGGTTGGGCACGATGCGGCAGGCTACCCGGTCATGGCCGACCTGCAGGTCCTCAACCACGATGCCGTCCTCGCCGCCGTCAGCCCGCAGGCGGCGATCGCGCACGTGCGCGATGCGTTCCTGCGCCACCACCGCGGCGAGTGGGTGATGCCGGCGAAGGTGTACCTCGACTCGCCGCCGTACGGGGACTTCCGGGCGATGCCGGCACGCGGCGGCGGCTACGCGATGCTCAAGTGGATCTCGTCGTTTCCCGGCAACCCGGCTGCGCACGGCCTGCCCGCGGTCATGGGGGTCGTGTGCGTGAGCGACGCCTCGACCTCCGCGCCCGTGGCCCTCCTCGACGCGGGCGCGGTCACCGCGCTGCGGACCGGCGCGGTCGCGGCGGTGGCCGCGGGGGCGCTGGCGCGCTCGGGCGCGCGCTCCGCGGGGATCGTCGGCTGCGGCCTGCACGGGGCGTGGACGGCCCGGTGCCTGCGCGCGGCCGGCTACCGCGAGGGCGTCTGCTTCGACCCGCGGCCCGGCGTCGCCGAGGCGCTGGCCCACGAGGTCGGCTGGCGTGCGGGCACGCGTGAGGAGGCGCTCGCCTGCGACGTCGTGTCGTGCGTGACGCCGGGCGCGGAGCCCGTCGTCGACGCGGGCGACCTGCGCCCGGGTCTGCACCTGAACATGCTCGGCGCGGACGGGCCGGGCAAGGCGGAGGCGACGATCGGCGCGGTCGCGTCGTGCCGGTTGTTCTGCGACGAGTGGGCGCAGGCCTCGCACGGCGGCGAGCTGACGGGCGCCGTGGAGGCGGGGATCGTGTCGCGCTCGGACGTGACGGACCTGGGCGCCGTGCTGGCGGGGGAGGCGCCGGGCCGGCCGGGGCCCGACGCGGTGACGCTGTTCGACTCGACCGGCCTGGCGATCCAGGACCTGGCGATCGCGATCGCCTGTCTCGAGGCCGTGGGCGACGGGCAGGTCAGCGTGCCGTCGGTCGGGCTGTAGCGTTCCGGCGCTCTTGCGGCCCGTCTGTGGCGGGATGTGGGCGGCGCTCTTGCGGCCCGTCTGTGGCGGGACGTGGGCGGCGCCCGTGCGGCCCGTCCCCCTTCGATGGGCCGTGCGCCCCGGCCGGCCCCGCCGACACCGCTGAGCGGGACGCAGAGCCCCTATCGCAGCCGCTTCAACACCCGAGCCGCCATCACCGGGTCATCCGTGATCAGCGCGTCCACGCCCGCCGTCGCGGCCGCCCGCACCTCCGACGCGCGGTCCAGCGTGAACGGCACGACCTTCAGCCCCGCCGCGTGGGCCTCGCGCACGTACGACGCCGAGACCGGCCACTGCGGCGAGACCCACCGGCTCCCGCTGGACCTGGCGGTCGCGATCGACGTGCCCTCACCGGCCTTGAGCGTCAGCGTGGCGGTGGCGACGCCCGGCAGTGCGCGCGAGATCGCCTGCAGGTTCGGCGGGAAGAACGACTGCACGACGATGCGGTCGAGCGGGACGCCGGCGGTCCGGATCGCGGCGGCCAGCGCGTCGGCGCTCACGCCGCTCGGGTCCAACTGCTTGAGCTCGATGCTCGCGCGCGCACCCGTCCTCTTCACCAGCGCCAGGACCTCGGCGAGCGTCGGCACGCTGGCGCGCCGGGAGGTCGGCTTGGACCCCAGCGCGCTGCCGGGGGAGCCGAGCACGTCGGTCGGGCACGCCGCCCGGATGTCCGCGGCGCTGCGGGCGGACACGGGTCCGGTGCACACCGTGGTCCGGTCGAGCGTGTCGTCGTGCATGACCATGGGCACGCCGTCGGCGGTCATCTGGATGTCGAGCTCGAGCACGTCGCCGCGCTTGGCCGCGGCGCGGAACGCCGGCATCGTCGCTTCGGCGTAGGTCGCCCGCCCGTCCACGAACGAGCCGCCGCGATGCGCCTGGACGGCGGGTACGTGCGGGGTGGCGGCGGCGGCGATGGCGAGGAGGGTGGCGGCGAACATGGCCGGGCAGGCTACGCCGGACCCGGCTCCGGGGCTCCGGGCGCAGCCGGCGGCGGCGCGTCGGCGGGCGGCGCGGCGTCCAGCGCGCTCGGCCCCAGCGGATCCGGTACGGCGTCGCCGGGATGCCGCGCCCGCCACCACTCCTGCACGACGATCTGGATGGTGGCCGCGGCGGGGATCGCCAGCAGCGCCCCGAGGATGCCGAGCAGCGCGGCCCCCACCAGCACGGAGACGATCACGAGCACCGGCCGCATCGCCACCGTGCGCCGGTACACGAAGGGCCCGAGCACGTGCGTCTCGAGCTGCTGGTAGACGACGAAGAACGCGACGAACGCGATCGCGGTCCCCGGCCCCTCGAACAGCGACACGAGCGCGATGACGAACGCGCCGATCGCCGACCCCACCAGCGGGATGAGCGCGAAGAACGCCATCTGAACGGCGAGCGGGATCGCGAACGGGATGCCGAGGATCGTCATGACGACGAACGCGACGAGCCCCGCGAGCGACGCGACCGCGAACGCCCCGGCCACGTACCCGGTGATCGCGCCCGACGCCTCGTTGACCAGCCGCCGCGCCCGCGCCTCGCGCGCCGGCCCGATCCGGGCGTACACGAGCGCGGTCAGCCGAGGAGCGTCGAGCAGCAGGAGGAACGCGATCGCCAGCACGGCGATGAGCTCGACCACGCGCTCGACCGCCCCGACCGTGACGCTCTCGAGCTCGCCGGCGGCGTCCTTGAGCAGCGACGGCAGCTTGCCCGCCTGCGCCTCGAGCTTGCTGAGCAGCCCGTACTGCTCGTCCCAGTCGCGGATCGTCCTGGAGTCCTCCAGCCGGTGCACGTACGACGGCACCTTGCGGACGAACGCCTCGATCTGGTCGACGAGCGGCGGCACGACGATCGCCCCGACCAGGGCGACCAACCCGATCAGCGCGACGTAGACGACGAGGATCGACGCCGCCCGTGGCAGGCGCGTCCTGCGCTGCACGAACGCCGTCGGCGCGCTCAGCGCTGCCGCCACGAAGATCGCCAGCACCACGAGCAGCACCACGTCGCGGATCAGCCACGCGACGTAGACCGCCGCGGTGATCAGCAGGGTGACGAGGACGTTGCGCGCCGTTTGCGAGGCGGTCATCGCCGCGGGAAGCTACCCCCGGCTCCGGACCTCACGCCGAGGCGCGCCGGGGAGGCCCGCGGCCGACGAGCAGGCGCACGAGCGGCGGCGCCGCGAGCACCATGACGAACACGCGCAGCGCCTGGACGGCGACGACGAACGTCGTGTTGGCGCCGAGGTCGGCGGCCGCGGCGAGCACCGCGTACAGGCCGCCGGGGGTCGTCGCCAGGTACGCATCGGCGAACGAGACGTCGGCCAGCGGCGCCATCCCCGCCGCCATCGCCGCGCAGACGCCGATCAGCGCGACGATCGCGACGAGGGTCGCCGGCAGCAGGTTGCGAGCCTCGCGCAGGCTCGCGACCGTGAAGCGCAGGCCGACCTGCAGGCCGATGAGCGCGAAGCCCACCTGCTCGACGAGGTCGGGCACGACCGCGTCGCCGCTGAGCCCGCTGATCGACAGCCCCGCGGCGAGCGCGAGCGGGACGAGCACGGAGCCGCCCGTCAGCCGGGTCACCTGCGCGAGCAGCACGCCGCCGACCGCGCAGCCGACCGTGAAGGCGAGGTCGCCCGCGAGCCCGGCGCCGCCGGCGTCGATGCCCCCGCCGCTGCCGCCGCCCGTGGCGAAGAGATGGGCGAGCGGCGGGGCGATCAGCACGACGACCAGCACGCGCAGGTACTGCATGAACGCGACCATCCGCGCGTCCGCGCCGAGCTCGTCGGACATCGCGACGATGCCGCTCGCGCCGCCGGCGATGAGGCCGAGCGAGGCGGTCGGCGCGTCCGCCTCGGTCACGCGCGACATGAGGAGGCCCGCACCGAGCGAGGCCGCCAGCGTCCCGACGATCACGAGCAGGACCGGCAGCCAGTGGGAGGCGACCGCCCGCAGCGTGTCGGCGTCGACCGCGGCGCCCAGGGCGACGCCGACGATCGCCTGCGCGCCGCGGGTGACGGGCGCCGGCGGGACCAGCTCATGGCGCGTTGCGAGCGTCAGCGCGTAGACGATGCCGACGAGGAGGGCCGCGAACAGCGCGGCGCTCGGAAGGCCGATGGCGCCCGCGGCCAGCGCGGCGACGACGGTGGCGGCACCGAGCGCCAGCCACCACGCCGCCTTGTCGAGTGGGGGGCTCCGGAACGTGCCGCGCCGTCCGCTAGTGGTGGTTCGTCTCGATGGTTGGGGGACGGGCCGCTAGTCGGTCATCAAAGCGGGATGTTGCCGTGCTTGCGCTTCGGCCCCGGTTCGCGCTTGGTCTGCAGCGTCTCGAGCGCGGTGATGAGCCTCGGCCGCGTCTCGATCGGGACGATGACGTCGTCGATGTAGCCGCGCTCGGCCGCCGTGTACGGGTTGGCGAAGCGCGCCTTGTAGTCGTCCATGAGCTTCTGGCGGCGGTCGTCCGGGGTCGGCGACTGGGCGATGTCGCGGCGGTAGATGATGTTCACCGCGCCCTCCGGGCCCATGACCGCGACCTCCGCGGTCGGCCATGCGAAGTTGAAGTCGGCGCCGAGGTGCTTGGACGACATGACGTCGTACGCACCGCCGTAGGCCTTGCGCGTGATGACGGTGATCTTCGGGACGGTCGCCTCGGCGAACGCGTACAGCAGCTTCGCGCCGTGGCGGATGATGCCGCCCCACTCCTGGGTCGTGCCGGGCAGGAAGCCGGGGACGTCGCAGAGCGTGAGGATCGGGACGTTGAACGCGTCGCACGTGCGGACGAACCGCGCCGCCTTCTCCGAGGCGGCGATGTCGAGCACGCCCGCCATCGCGCGGGGGTTGTTGCCGACGATGCCGATCGAGATGCCGTTCAGGCGGGCGAAGCCGATGACGATGTTCTGGGCGAAGTGCTCCTGGATCTCGAAGAACTCGCCGTCGTCGACGATGAGCCGCACGACGTCGCGCATGTCGTAGGGCTTCGTGGGATCCGCCGGGACGACGGTGTTGAGCTCCTCGTCCATGCGCATCGGGTCGTCGGTCGGCTGGACGCGCGGCGGGATCTCGAGGTTGTTCTGCGGCAGGAAGCTCATGAGGTACCGCGTGTCCTCGATGCACTGGTCCTCGTCGTCGGCCGCCAGGTGCGCGACGCCGGACTTCGTGTTGTGCGACATCGCGCCGCCGAGCTCCTCGAAGCCGACCTCCTCGCCCGTCACCGTCTTGATGACGTCGGGGCCGGTGATGAACATGTGCGACGTCTCCTTCACCATGAAGATGAAGTCGGTGATCGCGGGCGAGTAGACCGCGCCGCCCGCGCACGGGCCCATGATCAGGCTGATCTGGGGGATGACGCCGGAGCTGCGGACGTTGCGCAGGAACACGTCGCCGTAGGCGCCGAGCGAGACCACGCCCTCCTGGATGCGCGCGCCGCCCGAGTCGTTGATCCCGATGACCGGGCAGCCGATCTTCGCCGCCAGGTCCATGATCTTGCACATCTTCTCGGCCATGACCTCGCCGAGAGATCCGCCGAAGACGGTGAAGTCCTGGCTGAAGACGCACACCCGGCGGCCCTCGATCGTCCCGTGCCCGGTGACGACCGCGTCGCCCCACGGCCGGTTGCGCTGCATGTCGAAGTCGATCGTGCGGTGGCGCACGTACGTGTCGAGCTCCTGGAACGAGCCGGGGTCCAGCAGCTTCTCGATCCGCTCGCGCGCCGTGTACTTCCCGCGTGCGTGCTGCTTCTCCTCGGCCTCGGGCGACGAGTGCGCCGCGGCCTGGCGCAGCTCCTCCAGCTGCGCGAGCTTCTCGTCGAACGTCTCAGGGTTGTGCTGGCGCTGGGTCATGGGGCGCCGATGCTATTGACCCGGTGTTCGACCCCGGCGGCCGGTCACCCGAGCCGCAGGATCGCGCCCGTGTGGCGAAGGCGCGGCGCGGAGCCCTCCCGGTGCGCCCCCGACAGGGTCCAGTTCGAGACGTACACCGTGCCGTCGGGCGCGACGGCCACACCGCCGGGCTCGTGCAGCTCGCCGACGCCCAGCCGCGTCTGCGTCCCGTCAGGGGCGATGCGCACGACGTCGCCGCCGCTGCCCTGGCCGAACTCGGTGGCGTACAGCGACCCGTCGGGCGCGGCGGCGAGCGCGGTCACGTTGCTGAGCCCGGTGGCGTAGACGGTCGGAGCCTGACCTGGGACCACACGCCAGATCCGGGCGCTTCCGGGGGTCGATCCGCCGCCGGTGAACTCCCCGACGTACAGCGCGCCGTCGGGGCCCGCGGTCAGCGCGGCGGGCACCGACTGGACGCCAGGTGCGACCGGCGGGAAGACGGCGATGACACCGACCGCGCCGCCCCGGATCTCGAGCAGCGTGTTGGCGGCCGAGTCGCTGACGTAGATGGCGTCGCCGAGCGCGGCGATCCCGTACGGGTTGGAGATCTTGCCCTCGTGGTCGGCGTCGAAGGCCAGCTCCGGAGCGTCCAGGCGCGGTCCGAGCGCAAGCCGCCCGCCGGGCCGGACGGTGACCAGCCGCCCGACCTGGGCGCGCACCCGGCGCGGCACCTGCCGCGGCGGGCGACTATGACCGTCGTTGAACTCCGCCGTGATCGCGCTGGCCAGCCGGCCGTCTGGGAGCACGGTGAGCTGGTCGGCGCCGATGACGAACGAGGCGTCGGGACCGGAGAGCATCGAGACCAGGCCGGTCACGACGTCGGAGACCGCGCCTCCGGGGCCGACGCGGACGATCCGCCCGGTCGCTCCGAAGCAGCCCTCGCGGTTGCATCTGCGCTTCGTCCTCGGCCCGGTCGCCCCGTGGCCGACGAGCGCCGCGTACAGGGTGCCGTCCGGTGCGAAGGCGAGGCCGCGAGGCCGATCGAGCCGGGAGGCGACGACCGTCGTAGCGGCCTGGACCGGCGCCGCGACGGCGACGGCGCACAGTGCCGCAGTGACGATGGCCGCGCGAAGCATGCTCGCCTCCCAGGCGGGAGTCTACGGCCGGCGATCTACCGTGTGAAGGGCCGGTGGTGCGCCTGGCCGAGGTGGTCGAGCACCCGCGTGAGGACCGCCTCGGTCTCCGCCGGATCGCTGGAGATCTGCGGTGGTCGGGGATCCGGAGGACCGGGCGGCCCGGGGTCCGGCGTGGGCGTCGGAGGCACCGGATCCGGAGCCGGCGGTGCCGGCGGACCCGGCGCCGGCCCCGGCGTCGGGGGCGTTGGGCCCACGGCGTCGCGCCGCCAGAACCGCAGCCGCCGCCACCGGCTCCGAGGGGCGACGCGCGGATCGGCGGGCTGCGCCGGAGCGCCCGCCGCCGCCTCGGCGGGCGGCCCGGTTTGCGCGCCGCCGATCGGCGAGGGCGGCGTCGCCGCCGGGACGGGCTCCGGCTCCGCCGCCTCGGCAGGCGGCCCGGGTTGCGGGCCGCCGATCGGCGAGGGCGGCGTCGCCGGCGGGACGGGCTCCGGCTTCACCGCCTCGGCCGTCAGCACCACCGTCGTTCCCCAGCCCGAAGCGGTCAACTCGACCGTGCCGCAAGCGTGCTCGCCCTCCCAGGCGACCTTGGTCTCGGGCTCCACCTTGGTGATCGTGATCTCGCCGAACTCGCCGAGATGGCGCGTCAGCGCCTCCACGTCCGATACCTCCGTCCAGATCTCGGGCGGCGACTTGACCAGCGTGCGTTGAACCTGCATCGCCTGCGGATTTCCGGGCCGGCGCGCGGACTCCTTCCTCCGGAAGGGGTCGTTCAGGTGCGCGTCAGCCGGGGAGGTACTGGAGCCTGCTGTTGCTCTTCAGGACGCCGTTGAGGAAGTCCCAGTCGAGTCCGGCGGGCGCGTTGCCGATGCCCAGGCGCACGGTCGTCGGACTGCCGTTCGGCACGGTCAGGATGATCTTGTACGGGTACGCGGCATCGGTCGCGTCGCGGCCCCAACCGAACACGGTCAGGTCGTAGCCGCCGTCGCCTCGCAGCACGCACGAGTTCGACGACATGTAGTCGCTCGTGAACCGATGGTGGCCGGCGCCGTCATCCCACGCCATGAGGAAGAACGCCTGCCACTGGAAGAGGGCCCCGCCCGGGACGCACGCGACGTTCATGTTGAACGAGACCTGCCGGCCGCCGTCGAAGCGCGCGGTGGCGACGCCCGCCACGCTGTTCTTGTAGGAGCGGATCGCCGGGTACTGCGTCCAGGTCATCATCGACTGGACGAACGCCGAGTCGCAGGTGCCGTCCATGGCCGCGTCCGGGCAGACCCGCAGCGTGTCCGTACCGATCGCCTTGCCCCACCACCCGTAGTTGAAGGCGCCGGTGGGACCGGAGTTCCTCCACTCGCTGGCCACCCTGCCGTTGGCCCGGATCAGGCGGACCAGCATGTTCGTGTTCGCCGGCGCGCCGGTGACGGCGACCCGGGCGGGGGCGACGTCGAACTGGCGCGTCTGGGCGGGCGGGTTGACCTCGGTAGCCAGCGCCGGGCCGGCGAGGGCGAAGGTGGCGAGGACGGTGGCGGGAATCAGGACGTGAAGGCGCATGGGTGGCGGCAGCCTGCCAACCCGCCAACGCCACGGAAATCGGCTATTCGTCGAGTGCCGGTAGCGGAATCCGGTGCGATGCGGTACGGCCGCGGCCCTCGCGGCCCCCGCGAGCCGCCGCCCGGGGGCGGTCAGTCGCTGGGCTGGTACTCGCCGAAGACGTCGCGCATCGCGCCGCAGACCTCGCCCATCGAGCAGCGGTCGCGCAGCGCGTCCTTGAGGAAGGGCAGCAGGTTGCCGGTCCCGCGCGCGGTCTCCCGGATCGCCTCGAGCCGCCGGGCCACGGCCTCGTGGTCGCGGTCGGCCTTGAACGCGGTCAGGCGGTCCACCTGCTCGCGCTCGGTCTGCGGGTCGACGCGCAGGAGATCCTCGATCTCGATGTCGTCCTCGACGAACTTGTTGACGCCGACGACGACGTCCTGACCGATGCGGTAGCGCTCCTGGTAGCCCCAGGCGCTCTCCTCGATCTCGTTCTTCATGAAGTGGATCGCCTGGACGGACCCGCCGAGCTCGTCGACCTTTCCGATCAGCTCCAGGGCGCGCGACTCGATCTCGTCGGTGAGCGCCTCGACGAAGTACGAGCCGGCGAACGGATCGACCGTGTCGGCGGCGCCCGACTCGTAGCCGATGACCTGCTGCGTGCGCAGCGCGAGCTTCGCGGCCCGCTCGGTGGGCAGCGCGAGCGCCTCGTCGTAGCCGTTGGTGTGCAGCGACTGCGTGCCGCCGCACACCGCGGCGAAGCCCTGCAGCGCCACGCGCATGATGTTGTTCTGCGGCTGCTGGGCGGTCAGCGTCACGCCGCCGGTCTGCGTGTGGAAGCGCAGCATCATCGACTTCGGGTTCTCGGCCCCGAAGCGCTCCTTCATGATGTGCGCCCACATCCGCCGGGCGGCGCGGAACTTCGCGACCTCCTGGAAGACGTTGTTGTGGCCGTTGAAGAAGAAGGCCAGGCGCGGCGCGAAGTCGTCGACGGCGAGGCCCGCGTCGATCGCGGCCTGCACGTACGCGATCCCGTTCGCCAGCGTGAACGCGACCTCCTGGACGGCGCTGCAGCCCTTCTCGCGGAAGTGGTAGCCGGAGATCGAGATCGTGTTCCACCTCGGCACGTTCTCGCGGCAGTACGCGAACAGGTCGGTCGTCAGGCGCATCGCGCCCTCCGGCGGGTAGATGAAGTTTCCGCGCGCGATGTACTCCTTGAGGATGTCGTTCTGCGTCGTCCCGCGCAGCGCCTTGGACTCCACGCCCTGCTCCTCGCCCACCAGTTCGTACAGGAGCAGCAGAACGCTGGCGGGTGCGTTGATCGTCATCGACGTCGAGACCTGATCGAGCGGGATCCGGTCGAACGCGGTGCGCATGTCGTCGATCGTGTCGATCGCGACGCCGGTACGGCCGACCTCGCCGAGGCAGCGCGGGTCGTCGGAGTCCAGGCCGAGCTGGGTCGGCAGGTCGAAGGCCATCGACAGCCCGGTGCCGCCCTGCGAGAGCAGGTAGCGGTAGCGCTCGTTGGACTCCTTCGCCGTGGCGTAGCCCGCGTACTGGCGCATCGTCCACAGCTGCTTGCGGTACATCTCGCGATGCGGCCCGCGCGTGTACGGGTACTCGCCCGGCTCGCCGAGGTCGAGCTGCTCGGGCAGATCGGCCTCGGTGTAGAGCGGTTGTACCTCGATCCCCGAGTCGGTGAAGCGGCGTGGGTCGTCGGGTCCCACGATGGGCGCGACGGTGAGTCGTTCGGGGGTCGTGGCCATGCCCTCAGAGGCTACCCTCCAGGCAGCTCGCGGAGCCCTCCCGCGGCTCGTGGACGAACGTTCGATGGCCCCGGACCGTCTCGGGCGCGAAGAATGCGCCGCCGGCGCAAGCACGGATGCGCGCCGGCAGTTCTTCTCATGTCGAGGGGGGAGACGTGTGCGGTGCGGCTTCGGCCGCGCCGCACACGGGGGCTGGGTAGCCTTGGACCCATGCTCGTCCGCGTCCGCCTCTTCGCCCAGCTGCGCGAGCGCGCCGGGCGCCGCGAGATCGAGCTCGACCTGCCCGACGACGCGCGGGTGGCCGATGCCCTGGACGCCGTCGGCGATCTGGCCGCCGGCCTGCCGCTCGTGATGGCCGTCAACCGCGAGTACGTCCGCGCGGACCATCCACTCTCGGCCTCGGACGAGCTCGCCCTCGTCCCACCCGTGTCCGGCGGCGCCGCGCCGCAGGCCGCGGGCGGCACCTGGGCGCGCGTCACCGAGGAGCCGCTGTCGGTCGACGCGCTGCTCGAACGCGTCCGCGACCCGCGTGCCGGCGCGGTCGTCACCTTCTCGGGCACGACCCGCGACGTCGCACACCTCGACTACGAGGCCTACGCGGAGATGGCCCTGCCGGAGCTCGAGCGCATCGTCGAGGCCGCGGTCGCCGAGCACGGCCTGTGTGCGGGCGCCGCCGAGCACCGCATCGGGCGCGTGCCGCTGGCCGAGGCCTCCGTGATCGTCGCGGCGTCCGCGCCGCACCGGGCCGAGGCGTTCGCCGGCGCCCGGGCGATGATCGACACGATCAAGGCGCAGCTGCCGATCTGGAAGCGCGAAGAGGGCGAGTGGGTCGAGGGATCGACCCCGTCACCCGGCTGAGATTCGGGCGCCCTAACATGAGCGGTCGCCATGGGCAAGCCGCTGAAGCCGAAGAAGAAGTGCTGCAAGAGCAAGCCGCGTTGCAAACGCTGCCCGGTGCGGCTCAAAAAGCTTGCTGCAAAGTCGAGCGCGTAGAGTCTCCGGGCATGGCCACGTGCGTCGTCACCGGTGGCGCGGGCTTTCTCGGGTCGCATCTGTGCGATGAACTGCTGGCTCGCGGCCACCGCGTCATCTGCGTCGACAACCTCGAGACGGGCTCGCTGGCGAACATCGAGCACATCCGCAAGCCCGAGTTCGTCCACCTCAACGTCGACATCACCGACCCCTACTTCGTGGAGGAGCCGGTCGACGTCGTCTACCACCTCGCGTCGCCGGCGTCGCCGATCGACTACCTGCGGCTGCCGCTGCACACGCTGAAGGTCGGCTCGTACGGCACGCATCACACGCTCGGCCTGGCCAAGCTGCACCGCGCGCGCTTCCTGCTGGCCTCGACGAGCGAGGTCTACGGCGATCCGCAGGTCCACCCCCAGCCCGAGTCCTACTGGGGCCACGTGAACCCGATCGGCCCGCGCGGCGTCTACGACGAGGCCAAGCGCTACGCCGAGGCGCTGACGATGGCCTACCACCGCCAGCAGGGCGTGGACACCTCGATCGTGCGGATCTTCAACTCCTACGGCTCGCGGATGCGCCCCCACGACGGCCGCGCGATCCCGACGTTCCTGCGCCAGGCCCTGCAGGACCGCCCGCTGACCGTCTTCGGCGACGGCAGCCAGACCCGGAGCTTCTGCTACGTCAGCGACCTGATCCGGGGCATCATCGCGCTGGCCGAGTCCGACTATCACTACCCGGTGAACATCGGCAATCCCGACGAGTACACCCTGATGGAGCTGGCGAACGCGGTGATCGAGGTCACCGGCTCGAAGTCCGAGGTCGTCCACGAGGCGCTGCCCACGGACGATCCGAAGGTTCGTCAGCCCGATACGAGCCTGGCCAAGCAGGTGCTGGGCTGGGAGCCCGAGGTCGGCCTGCGCGAAGGACTGCGCCGGACGATCGACGAAGCGGGTGTCGAGACGCTCGTCGGCACCGGCGCGCACTGACCTACCTCACAACTTCGCCGAAGCTGCGCCGTTGCAGCGGATTGGAGAAATGGCCCAGGACACAGCGCAAGCCGGATCGCAGGAGCGGTCGGAGAACGACGGCGGGAACATCCCGTACGTCCGCATGTCGACCTACGCCCCGCCCGGTGTCGACATGCGCCGCAAGCGCCCGCCGGCGCTGTCCTTCCTCCTGCGCCTGGAGACGCTGCGGCGCACCGCGCGCATCCTGTCGCTCATGGGCCTCGACCTCGTCGCGGTCTTCCTGGCGATCTTCACCGCGCTGGCGCTCAAGGCGGCGGTCCGCGGCGGCCTCGACACCCACGCGGTGTTCCAGCAGACGAAGGACATCGTCTCCTTCGCATACCTGCTCACGGTGCTGCTGTTCGCGCGATCCGCGCTCTACGCCGACCGGGCGGAGCGCCCCGGCCTCACGCGGATCGTCGCCTGCCTGTTCCAGGTCACGCTCGTCGCGCTGATCTACGCGCTCGTCAGCGGCAAGGACTTCTCCAGCTACTACATCTTCTACGGCTCGCTGTTCTTCGGCGTGCTGTACGTCTCGAGCTTCCGCTTCGGCTACGAGTGGCTGACCGGCGCGCTGCTGCGCGCGGCCGGCTATCAGCGGCGCGCCGTGCTCGTCGGCTCGGGCAGCCACATCGAAGACGTCGCGCACGCGCTCGACGACGGCGGGCACGCGCAGATCAACGTCGTCGGGTTCGTCTCGCTGAGCCCGCGGCCGGACAACGGCCTGCGGTCGCTCGGGCGCTTCGAGGACCTGCCGGAGATCATGCGGGGCAACCGCATCGACGAGGTGATCATCGCCGACCCGGACTTCCCCGAGGACCGGGCGGTCGACCTGGTCGACCGCTGTCACGCGATGGGCGTGCGGGTGCGCATCGCCCCGTCGACGATGGAGATCCTCGTGCATCGCGCCGAGTTCGTCCCGGGGCAGTCGGTGCCGCTGTTCGAGCTCAAGCCGCCGGTCTTCGAGGGCTTCGACTACCTGCTCAAGCGGACGTTCGACCTGGTCGGCGCCTCGCTGCTGCTGTTCTTCTTCAGCCCGGTCCTGATCGCCAGCGCCGCGGCGGTCCGGATCACCTCGCGCGGGCCGGTGCTCTACCACTCGATGCGGCCGGGCATCGGCGGCAGCCCGTTCGCCTGCTTCAAGTTCCGCACGATGTACCACGGCGCCGACCGCCAGCAGGCCGAGCTCGAGGCGCTCAACGAGGCCGGCGGGGCGATCTTCAAGATCCGCGACGACCCGCGCGTGACGCCGGTGGGCCGGCTGCTGCGCCGGTACTCGATCGACGAGCTGCCGCAGCTGATGAACGTCCTGCGCGGCGAGATGTCGCTCGTCGGGCCGCGGCCGCTCCCGCAGCGCGACTTCGACCGCCTCGAGGACTGGCACAAGAAGCGCTACCTGGTCCTGCCCGGCATCACCGGGCTCTGGCAGGTCTCGGGCCGCTCGGATCTCGACTTCGACGACCTCGTCCGGCTCGACTTCCTCTACCTCGAGCGCTGGTCGGTCTTCCTGGACTTCACGATCCTGCTGAAGACCCTTCCGGCGGTCATCTCGCGCCGCGGCGCGTTCTGACCGCGCCCACGCGGGTAGACCGCGTCTCGTGTCGCACAACACCATCGTCATCGAGGCGTCCGCCGAGCGCGTGTTCGCGGTCCTCTCCGACGCGTTCGCCTACGGGCAGTGGGTCGTCGGCTCCGAGACGATCCTGGACGCCGATCCGGAGTTCCCGGCGACCGGGAGCCGGTTCCGCCACCGGGTCGGCAGCGGCCCCGTCAAGGTCCGCGACTACACCGAGGTGGTCGACGGCAACCCGCCGTACCGCCTCGAGCTGCTCGCGCGGGCGCGGCCGCTGCTCGGCAGCGCGCACGTGACGATGCTCGTCGAGCCCCGCGGGGAGGCGAGCGCGTTCGTGACGATGATCGAGCACGCCGCGACGCTGCCGAGCCGGCTGGTCCTCAACCCGCTCAGCGACCCGCTCGTGCACCTGCGCAACGCCGAGTCGCTGCGCCGGCTCAAGCGGCTCGCCGAACATGGCGAGGCCGCCACCGCTACGGGGCCCGCCAGCGCCGCAGCCGCCGGTCGCTGAGCAGGGCGCGCGCGGCGCCCCGGCCGCTGACGCCCTGGACCGCGCCGCCGGGATGGGTCGAGGCGCCCGCGACGTAGAGGCCGCGCAGCGGCGTGCGGTAGCGGGAGAGCCCGGGGGCCGGGCGGAAGATCAGCTGCTGGTCGAGCTCGTAGCTGCCGCCGCCGAGATCGCCGCCGACGAGGCTCGGGTTGTCGCGCTCCGTCGCCGCCGGCGACCGCACCGCGCGCGCGAGGAGGACGTCGCGCAGGCCGGGGGCGAAGCGCTCGAGCTGGGCCTCGATGCGGTCGGCGACGTCCTCGTCGGTCACGTCGTAGCGGCTGGGGACGTGGGCGTAGACGTAGAGCGTGTGCTGCCCGGCCGGCGCGCGGCGGTCGTCGTGCAGCGACTGCTGGCCGACGACGAGCGCGGGGCGCTGCGGGACGACGCCGCGCTGCGCGTCCTGGGCGGAGCGCGCGAGCTCCTCAAGCTCCCCGGCGACGTGCACGACGCCGGACTCGCGCGCCTCCGGCGCGGTCCACGGCGCCGGGGCGGAGAGGGCGTAGTCGATCTTGAACGCGCCGGTGCCGTAGCGCCAGTGCGCGAGGCGCCGCTGCAGGCGGCCGGGGAGCGCCCCCGGCGGCAGGAGCCGGGCGAGGGGCAGCGCGCTGATCGTGCTGAGGACGGCGTCGGCCCTGATGCGCTCGCCGGTGGCGAGCCGGGCGCCGGCCGCCCGGCCGCGTTCGACGAGGACGCCCTCGACGGCTGCGTCGCAGCGGATCTGCGCGCCGGCGCCCGTCGCGCGGCGCACGAGCGCGTCGACCAGCCGGCCGGTGCCGCCCCGGACGAGCGGCCACCCGTGACGCTGGCCGACGAGCTGCAGCAGGAAGCCGAACGCGCCGCTGATCGTCGTGTCGGGCGGCAGGCCGCTGTGCTGGGCGGACGCCGCCAGCCAGGCCGTGGCGCGCCGGTCGCCCTCGAAGAGCTCGAGGCCGAGCGCCTCGGCGGACATGATCATCCGGCGCCCCCAGGTGATGCCGTCGGTGCGCAGGGCGGCGGCCAGGCGGGCGGTGCAGGCCACCGGCGGCAGCGGCGACAGCACGGTGCCGGCGAGCGTGTCCGCGAGCGGGAGCAGCTGGTCCATCGCCTCGCGCCAGTGCCGCCCCGACGGGCCGAGCGAGGCGATCGTCGCCTCCACGTCGGTGTGCAGCGCGATCGAGGTGCCGTCGGGGAACGGGTGGGCGATCGCGACGTGCGGCGTGACGAGGTCGACGTCGCCGAGGATCTCGAGCTCGCGGATCGCCGGCGAGACGACCGTCATCGGCAGGAAGCCGGCGTGGAGGTCGTGGACGAAGCCGGGGAGGGTGCACTCGGCCGAGCGCGTCGCGCCGCCCGGCGCGGCCGCGTGCTCGAGCACCGTGACGTCGAGCCCGGCTGAGGCGAGATGGATGGCGGCGACCAGGCCCTGGTGGCCGGCGCCGATGACGAGGACCGAGGTCACGGTAGGTTGGGGCTACCCGCGCGCCGACCGGCGCAGCACCCGCCGGTCGTCGGGCAGGCGCAGCGTCACCCGCGCGGCGTCGAGGTGCTCGAGCAGCGCCTGGGCGTAGCGGCGCGACGTGCCGAGCTCGTCGCGCAGGCGGGCGAGTGTCAGGCCGCCCTCGGCGTCGATGATCGCGACGGCGCGCTCGCGGACCGCGTCGAGCGCCTCCGGATGCGCGTACATCGAGCGGCCGACGCGGACCGCGCGGCCGGCGGCGCGCAGTGCGGGCAGCTCGACGGCGAGGTCGCCGAGCTCGGCCTCGCTGGGCGGCTCGTGGCCGGCCTCGCGCAGGCGCTGCTCGAGCGCGAGGGCCGCGGTGGTCAGCGGCGGGGGCCCGGCCGCCACGGGCTCGGCGTCCGGTTCGGGTCCGGGTTCGGCGACCGGCTCGCCGGCGCGCGCTCGCCGCAGCCGGGCGACGACGTCGGCGCCGGCGCCGTGGCGCCGTGCGCCCGGCTCCACGACGATCCCGCCGCCGAGGGTGTCGGGCGGCGAGCTGGCCCGGATGACGAGCCGGTCGCCGGCGCGCGCCAGCAGCGGCGCCCGGGCCCGGATCTGCCAGAGGTCCTCGCCGAGCGCGACGATCCGCGCGGGGGACTCGCGCGTGCCGTGGTGGACGTGGACGCGGCCGCCCGGGGGCACGACGCGCAGGTCGAGCGCCGCGTCGATGATCCAGGCCGCCGCGATCCCGGCGCCGGGGGTGGCGAGCACGTCGCCGCGGGCGACGGCGTCGCGGTCGACGCCCGTCAGGTTGACGGCAACCCGCTGCCCGGCGGCGGCGCGCTCGACGGCCCGGTCGTGGACCTGGAGGCCGCGGATCCGGGCCCGGCGCCCGGACGGCAGCAGGTCGACCGTCTCGCCGGACCCGAGCTCGCCGGACCACAGCGTGCCCGTGACGACCGTGCCGGCCCCGCGCACGCTGAACGAGCGGTCGACGTGGAGCACCGCCGGACCGGCGCGCTGCGCACGGCTCGGGGCCTGCGCGGCCGCGGCGTCGAGCGCGGCGCGCAGCTCGTCGAGCCCCGCGCCGGTGCGGGCCGAGCAGGCGACGGCGCGCAGGCCTGCGCCGGTGAGCGCCCGGGCCTCCTCGGCGGCGGGCGCCGGATCCGCGACGTCGGCCTTCGTGATCGCGACCACGCCGCGCTCGACGCCGAGCGCCTGCAGCACGGTCCAGTGCTCACGCGTCTGCGGCATCACGCCGTCGTCGGCGGCGACGGTGAGCAGGAAGAGGTCGACGCCCGTCGCGCCGGCGACCATCGTGCGCACGAACCGCTCATGGCCCGGGACGTCGACGACGGACAGCCGGCGCCCGCTGGGCAGGTCGAGGCGCGCGTAGCCCAGCTCGATCGAGATGCCGCGCTCGCGCTCGGCGGGCAGGCGATCGGTGTCGCGGCCGGTGAGCGCCCGGACGAGCGCGGTCTTGCCGTGATCGATGTGGCCGCCGGTGCCGAGGGTCAGCGGCCCGCTGGCGCCGCTCACGGTCGCCGCGCCGCGCGGACCGCGGCGATCGCCGCGTCGAGCTCGTCGTCGGCGAGCGTGCGCGGGTCGAGGATCACCCGGCCCGCGCGGATGCGGCCGACGACGGGCGGGTCGCCGCCGCGCAGCGCGGCGGCGAGGGCGTCGGCCCCGCCCGGCCCCGGGTCGAGCGCGACGGCCGGCCCGTCGAGCTCGAGCAGCGGCAGCGCTCCTCCCCCGGCGCGCGCGACCGCGGTGCCGAGCTCGCCGCCGACGCCCTCGGCGAGGCGTCGAGCGCGCCGCTCCAGGACCTCCGGCGGTGCGTCGAGCATCGCGAGGACCGGGACCTCGCGGCGGGCGAGCTCGGGGTCGCGGTACAGCTGCAGGGTCGCCTCGAGCGCCGCGAGGGAGAGCTTGTCGATGCGCAGCGCGCGGGCGAGCGGGTGGCGCGCGCAGCGGTCGATCGCCTCGTGGCGGCCGACGAGCAGCCCGGCCTGCGGGCCGCCGAGGAGCTTGTCGGCGGAGAACGCCACGAGATCGGCGCCGGCGCGCACCGAGCGGCGCACCGGGGGTTCGCCGGCCAGCTGCGGCAGATCCTCGGCGAGGGCGCCGGAGCCGACGTCGTCGATGACCGCCACGCCCAGGTTGCAGAGCTCCTCGATGGCGGCCTCCTCGACGAAGCCGACCGTGCGGAAGTTCGACTGGTGGGCGCGCAGCACGGCGGCGGTGCGCTCGCCGATCGCGCGGCGGTAGTCGTCGACGCGGGTGCGGTTCGTCGTGCCCACCTCGACGAGCCGGGCGCCGGCCTGCGCGACGACCTCGGGGATCCGGAACGAGCCGCCGATCTCGATGAGCTGGCCGCGCGACACGATCACCTCGCGGTCCGGCCCGGCCAGCGCGGCGACCGCGAGGAGCGTCGCCGCGGCGCAGTTGTTGACCGCCAGCGCCGCCTCCGCGCCGGTGAGCTCGCGCAGCAGCGCGGCGACGTGGTCCTGGCGGGAGCCGCGCCGGCCGTCGGCCAGGTCGAGCTCGAGGTTGCTGTACCCCGCGGCGACGTCCGCGACCGCCGCCTGCGCCGCCGTGCTCAGAGGCGCGCGGCCGAGGTTCGTGTGCACGACGACGCCGGTCGCGTTGAGCACCCTGCGCAGCGACGGCCGCAGGCGCCGCCGGGCCGCCGCGACGAGGTCGTCCTGCGGCGGGGCGCCGCCGTCGTGCAGCGCGGCCCGGCGCTCGGCGAGCTCGGCGCGGGCCACCGCGGTCGCCAGCCGGTCGACCGAGGGCAGAGCCCGGCGGGGGTCGGCGTCGTGTGCGTCGCTCACGGCGCCGCCATGGTCGCAGGTCGGCGGCGGCCCGCCTCTCGGCGGACGTGGATGGGGCGATCCCCGCGCTGGGGTTGACGCCGACCATCCGGAACATGGAGGATCGCTCCGGAGGCCACGGACGGTGACCTCGGACAGAACGCTCCCCGGGGGTTTGTGCGCATGAAGGCGCTGAAGGTCCTGCTGCTGTCGTCGCTGCTCGTCCTCGCCGTTTCCGCCACGGCGGCCGCGGAGTCGGTGTCCGGGCCTGACGGCAAGATCGATTCGAGCCTGCGCCGGCTCGCCGTCGCGAACGCGCGCGGGCAGAGCATCGCGCCGCTCGCGGCCGACAGCCGGCTCACGCTAGACGGCGCGGAGCGGGTGCTGGTCGACGTCGCCGTCCGAGGCGACGCGAAGCCGGCCGGCGCCATGCTCGCGGCGGCCGGGATGCAGGTCACCGGCACGTCGGACGCGGCCCCGGTGGCGCTGGTCGAGGGCTGGCTTGCCGTCGGGCAGGCCGGCGCGGTGGCGCAGCTCGACGTCACGCGCGCGATCTCTCCGGTCACGGCATGGGGCACGGACGACGCCGGGCAGGAGACCGGCGAGACGGACGTCGGCGCGGTCACCTCCGCGGGCGACGCGGCGCACAACGGGCCGACCGCCCGGGCACTCGGGGCCACCGGCGCGGGCGTGAAGGTCGGCGTGATGTCTGACTCGATCAGCCACGTCGGGACGGGCGTGTCGGGCTCGAAGGCGACCGGCGATCTCCCGGCGAACGTCCAGATCCTCGACGACCACATCGGCGGCACCGACGAGGGCCGTGCCATGGCGGAGATCATCTACGACATGGCGCCCGGGATCACGGACCTGCTGTTCGCGACGGGCGGCGGGGGACCGGTCCTCAAGGCGAACAACATCACCGCGCTGGCGAACGCGGGCGTCCGCGTGATCGCCGACGACATCTTCTACCTGAGCGAGCCGTTCTTCCAGGACGGCGTGGTCGCCCAGGCGGTCGACGCGGCCAAGGCGGCGGGCGTCGGCTACTTCGCCTCCGCCGGCAACCGCGCCCGCCAGAGCTGGCAGGGCACGTACGCCGCCTCGGCCAACCAGAACAACGACTTCGGCGGCGGCGATCAGGTGCAGTCGGTGGCCAGCGTCGCCCCGGGGAGGTTCATCCAGATCGTGCTGCAGTGGGACGAGCCCTGGGGGCAGGCGCAGACCGACCTCGATGCCGGCCTGGTGGACATGGCCAACGTCAACGGCGGCTTCCTGCGCACGAGCATCGACGACAACGTCGCGACCGGCCTGCCGCGCGAGACGATCACGTGGACCAACACCACCGGGTCGGCGAAGACGGTCGGCCTCGTCATCCAGCGGTACGCCGGCGCCCGCAACCCGCTGATGAAGTGGATCGGCTTCGGGGGCACCTACGCCATCGAGCACGACACGAAGTCGGATGCGATCAACCCCGACGCGGCGTCGGCCTCGGGTTCGCTGGCGGTCGCGGCGATCGACGCCGCCGAACCCGGTCATGACGACGTGGAGAGCTTCAGCTCGCGCGGCCTCAAGACGCGGCTGTTCGACAAGGACGGCGTGCGCTTCGGCACGCCGCAGGTCCGGCAGAAGCCGCAGCTCGCGGCGGCGGACGGCGTGCAGACGACGGTGCCCGGGTTCAAGCCGTTCTACGGCACGAGCGCGGCCGCGCCGAGCGCGGCCGGCGTCGCGGCGCTCGTCATCTCCGCGCGCCCGTCGATGAACGTCGACGAGCTGCGCGCGATCATGACCAACCCGGCGAACGCGATCGACTGCAGTCTCGCCGGCAACCCCGACACCGACTGCGGCTCCGGGTTCATCCTGGCCGACAAGGCGGTCGCCCAGGCGAAGGGCGCGAGCGCAGCGCCGGCGATCACGTCGTTCACCCCGGCGAACGGGCCGACGGGCACGACGGTCACCGTGAACGGCACGAACTTCACGGGTGCGACCGCGGTGGCGTTCAACGGCAGGGCGGCGACGTTCACGGTGGCGAGCGCCACGAAGGTCACCGCCAAGGTGCCCGACGGCGCGACGACGGGCCGGATCAAGGTCACCACGCCGAAGGGCACGGCCACGAGCGCCACGGACTTCACGCCGACGCTCACGGTGACCTCGCTCGCCCCGGCGAGCGGGCCGGCCGGGACGGTCGTGACGATCGCCGGCGCCGGCTTCAACCCCGGCAGCGTCGTGAAGTTCAACGGCGTGACCGCCGCGAAGACGTTCAAGTCGGCGACGTCGCTGACGGCCACCGTGCCGGCGACCGCGACGACCGGCAAGGTGACGGTGACGAACACGACCGGCGTCGCCGGCACGGCTGCGAGCCCGGCCGCGTTCACGGTCACGGCGCCGCCGGCGCCGTCGATCACGTCGTTCACCCCGACCGGCGGTCCGGCGGGCACGGTCGTCACGATCACCGGCAGGAACCTGACCGGCGCGAGCGCGGTGACGTTCAACGCGAAGGCCGCGCCGACGTTCACCGTCGTGTCGCCGACCCAGATCAAGGCGACGGTCCCGGCGACCGCCACGACGGGCAGGATCGGCGTGCGCACCGCCGGCGGCACCGCGACGAGCCCCGGCACGTTCACCATGCTCGCCGTGACGTCGCTGACGCCGGCGTCCGGTCCGACGGGCAGCCAGGTCACGATCGCCGGCTCCGGGTTCAACGCGACCAGCGTCGTGAAGTTCAACGGCGCGAAGGCGGTGAGCACGTTCGTGTCGGCGACGTCGCTGAAGGCGACGGTCCCGGCGTCGGCGACGACCGGCAGGGTCACGGTGAGCAACCCCACCGGCGCGGTCGGGACGGCGACGAGCGCCGCGAGCTTCACGGTCACGGCGCCGCCGGTGCCGAAGATCACGACCCTGTCGCCCGGCAGCGGGCTCACCGGCGCGCAGGTGACGATCACCGGCAGCGGGTTCACGGGCGCGACCGCCGTGTCGTTCAACGGGCTGGCCGCAGGGACGTTCACCGCCGCCTCGGACACGAAGGTCACGGCGACCGTTCCCAACGGCGCGACGACCGGCAAGGTCAGGGTGGTCGCGCCCGGCGGCACCGCGACGAGCGCGACCGACTTCACCGTCCGGCTCTCGATCACGTCGTTCTCGCCGGGCCGCGGCCCGCAGAACGCGACCGTGACCGTCAACGGCGTGGGGTTCGACGCGTCCAGCCGCGTCCGGTTCAACGGCGCGGCCGCGACCACGACCCTGGTCAGCGCGACCAACCTGCGCGCCGTCGTCCCCGCGACGGCCACGACCGGGCCGATCACGGTCACGAACACCTCGTCGCCGTCCGGGACGGTGACGAGCGCGACGACGTTCACGAAGCAGTAGCGGAGCGGCGACGACGTTCACGAAGCAGTAGCGGAGCGGCGAAGGAGTCGAACCTCCCAACCGCGGGGCTGCCGCGGCTTCCCGGTTTTGAAGACCGGACGGGCCACCGGGCCCCGGCCGCTCCAGGGGCCATGTTCTACGGGCTTTTCGCTCTGGGCGGCGTTGTGGGCGAGGGACGTCTCCACGGCCCGTTCGGACAGGGACGGCGGCGGTGGGAGTGGTTAGGCGAACGGCGGCGTCTGCGCCGAGCCCGCGGTCACGCCGGTTCGGCGACGTAGATCCGGGTCGACATCTTCTGGGCCCACGCGCGGGTCGGCCGCAATCCCGGGACGCTGCGCGTCAGGCGGAAGCGCCCGGTACCGAGGAGGACGTCCTCCTCGAGCGGCGTGCGGTAGATCACGCGGACTCTGCGCGGTGCACGGTTCAGCGACGACACGATCTGGTCGACCGCTGCCGCGAAGACCGCTCCTCGGAACGGGTTGTAGAGGTAGATCACGGTGACGTCGTCCGGGATGTCGAACGTCGCGGCATCGGCGACGATGAGCTCGACGTCGCTGCGCAGGTGGTCTCGGCGCGCCCGTACGTTGGCGCGGGCGACCTCGCACAGCTCCGGCGAGACCTCGACGCCGATGACCCGCCCGAACTCGTAGCGGGCGGCCTGCAGGACGATCCGGCCCTTCCCGCAGCCGAGGTCGAGGAACACGTCCTGGGGGGTGACGTCGCGGTGGCGCAGGACCCGGCGCAGATCCAGATAGCCCGATGGCTCGTAGCGCACCCGGCCGGGGGCGTCCACCCCGCCGAGATCGGCCACGCGCGACGTCTCCGTTCCCCACCGGCGGTCCACCAGCAGCTCGCCCGACACCCGTCGCAGCGAGAGATAGGCGTCACGGGCTGTTGCCCGACCGTTCACCATCGCACCCAGGCCGTCCCTCTCCTCGTCTTGGCCCAACAACCTCGCGACCGCTCGAGAACTTGCGCTTCGCGGGCTTGTCAAGAGCGCACTCCCCCGTCCGCGGGTCCTCTCGCTCGGGGCGCAAGCGGCCAACAGCGCGGCCCGATGGACCTGGAGCTCACCGGCGCACGGGCGCTGATCACTGGGGATCTGCGCCCGGGACGCCGCGGAGGTGGAGGCGGTCGGGCGGCGCCTCGGCGGGCAGGGGACCGCCGCGCTCCGTGGCGTCGACCTCGCGGCGAGGTTCGCGGCTCGCGAAGCGATGAATTGTGTCGTGCGCGCGAGTCTGATCATCATGCTGACAGAGTTCAACGCCCGGCTTCGGAAGGGCGACAACCCGGGTGCGTGGACGTGCGTCGTGATGGACGACGCGGCGGAGCTCTTTGGCACGCGCGGCCTCGTGAAGATCCGCGGGGAGATCGACGGCGAGCCGTTCGACGGGGCACTCATGGCCCAGGGCGACGGAACGCATCGACTGCCCGTCAAGGCGAAGCTCCGCAAGGCGATCGGCAAGGAGGCGGGCGACACAGTCCACGTGCGCATCGACGAGCGGCTCGGAAAGACGAAGTGACGGCCGGCGCACGGTCCGATCGGCTGTGCTCAGGTGCCGGCTGCCGGGGCCGCGAGCTGGTGGCGGGCGCGGGCGATGAGGTCCTCACTGCGCTCGCCCGGGTTCCAGGTCACGACGGTGTGGCGTATGGCGGGCCCGCCGGTGAACTCGCCGGCGATCTCCTGCTCCACGTGCTCCGGCGACAAGGGGCCGCCCAGCGGGACGATCATCGCAAGCCGCCGCCCGCTGGCGCGGAACGCGGTTCCGCCGAGGCGGGCGGCTGCGCGCGTCAGGTTGCGCGCTGCGACCTGGATCAGGCGATCGCCGACCATGAAGCTCGCCTCGTCGTTCAGCCGCGGGAGGTCTTCGAGCTGGACGAAGGCGACGGCGAGCTCTCCGTCGTCGCCCGCAAGACGGATGGCCTCGCGGGCACTGAGCTGAAGCGCGCGGTGGTCGCCTAGCAGCGTGAGCCCGTCGGTGGAGGGGCCGCCGAAAGGCCCCAGCATCCCGGGGATCCCTCCGCCGGGATGGTAGGGCAGCACTTCGAGCACACTCTCCGCGAGGTCGTCGCTGGGGTCGCCGGCCGAGTGCCGAATCTCCTCGACAAAGAGCTGGGCGATCTCCGGATCGAACTGCGAGCCGGCGCCGTCGATGATGTCCTGGCATGCATCTTCGGCCGAACGTGAGCAGCGGAATGGGCGCTCGTGCGTCATCGCGCCGTAGGACTCCAGGACACCGAGTGCTCGTGACACGAGCGGGATGCGGTCACCGGCCAGGCCCGCGGGGTACCCGGTGCCATCGAAGCGCTCCTGATGGTGCAGGACACCGGTGGCGACCTCGCGTAGCGCCGGAACCTGGCCGATGATGTTGAAGCCGATCCGCGGATGCATCTCGACGACCTGCCGTTCCTCGTCAGTGAGCGGGCCCGGTTTGCGCAGGACGCTGTCGGGGAGCGCGAGGTAGCCGACCGCGCGCAGCAGGACGGCGCCCACGAGCACGTCGCGCTCGCGGGTGTCGAGCCCAAGGTCGGCCGCGAGATGCAGGGCATGGACGACCAGACGGGCCGACTCGCGATGCAGGAGCGGATCGAACGCACTAACCGCCTCCACGAGCGTCCGGAGCGCACCGCGGTGCGCCGACTCGAGCTGGTGATGCAGCATCCCCTGCTGCAGGGCGGCGCCCGCGTGATCCCCGAGTGCGAGTAGCACGGCATCTTCGACGTCCTCGAAGCCGCCGGGGCGGTTGGCACAAATGACGACGCCGTGGAATCGGTCGTGAAGGTAGAGCGGGATCGCGACGAGCGACTCGATTTCCCGATCTGCCGCGGTGGACTGCTCGCCATGCTTCGCCGGCGCGTCCTCGCGAAGGATCTGATCGCGCTTGAGCACTTCACGCGCGAAGCGCTGGGCGACGGCGCTGTCGCGCGGGTCATGATCAAAGCCGCGCGACAGAACGACATCGAGCTTGCCGTCGTCGTCAGCGTCCTCGTGGGAGAGCAGGATTCCGCGATCGCCTTGGGACAGCACGATGGCCGCCTCGAGCACGAGGGACCGAACGTCGTCACGTCCGCTGGAGCGACGTGGCTCTGCGGTGAGGCGGGCGATCTGCGACCGCAGCTCGCGGCTCCACTCGCGTTCTGCCTTCCACGCCCGCTGCAGGCGCGCCTCTGCGGCACGATGCCGTCCCATCGTTTCGCGGAGCCGTCGCAGCTCACCCTCGTGGCGCCGGCGCTGAGCGGCTGCTTCATCGTGGGCCTGGCGTAGGTCTGCACTGGCACGCCGGGCACGATGAAGCGAGAGGAGGAGACCGACCGCCAACACGGCACTGCCCGACGAGCAGGAGAGCTTCCGCACGGTGATGACGACGTACCCGGACTGTCGACCCTCAACGCCAGGACGGCCGGCGCTTTCGCCCTGACCGCGCGGTGAGGGAGACTGCGCCTCGACATGCGGGTCGTGGCGTGGGCTACAGGACGGCGAGGGCGCTTCGTCGTCATCGCGGCGTGGCTGGCCGCCGCCGTGCTCGGCTACATGGGGCACGCGAAGCTGCCGGACGTCACGCAGGGCGGGCAGACCAGCTTCCTGCCCCGCCACTCGAACTCGACGAAGGCGACCCAGGCCCTCGGCCAGGGCGGCGTCCAGGGCGGCAGCGACATCCCGGCGCTCATCGTCTTCGCCCGCGACGGCGGCCTGACCCGGGCCGACCGCACGGCCATCGGCGGGATGGCCACCTCGATCGACCGGCTCGGCCTGCGCGGCGCCACGCCGGCGTTCGCGCCGTTCACCGAGCGCGGCCGCTCAGACATCCTCGGCGGCGCGGGCCTCATCTCGCGCGACGGCGACGCGGCGGTGGTGCCGGTCGGCATCGACGCCAACGTGCCGGGCGCGATCACGCCGGCCGTGCACCAGATCCGGCGCGTCGTCCGCGCGCAGACCCCGCCCGGCCTGCAGGCCCACGTGACCGGCCCGGCCGGCACGGCCGTGGACTTCGAGCAGGCCGCCGACGACGCCGGGCGCACGCTGCTGTTCGTCACCGCGGGTCTCGTCCTCGTGCTGCTGCTCGTCGTCTACCGGGCGCCGGCGCTCGCGGTCCTGCCGCTGATCGTGGTCGCCGCGGCCTACCTCGTCACGGCGGGCCTGACGTACCTGCTCATCGAAGCCGACGCCATCCAGGTCAACGCCGAGGGCACGATGCTGCTGCTCGTCCTCATCTTCGGGGCGGGGACCGACTACGCGCTGCTGATCGTCCAGCGCTACCGCGAGGAGCTGGGCGCCGGCGACGGTCACGAGCCGGCGCTGCGGCGCGCGGTCGTCGGGTCCGCGCCCGCGATCGGCGCGGCGGGCGCGACCGTGATCGCCGCCATGCTGGTCCTGCTCCTGGCCGACCTCGAGTCGACCCATTGGCTGGGGCCGGTGCTGGCGCTCGGCATCGCCGTGATGCTGCTCGCCGCGTTCACGCTGCTGCCCGCGGTGCTCGCGGTCCTCGGCCCGCACGCGTTCTGGCCGACACAGGCCGCGTCCCGGCCCGTGCGGTCGCCGCGCTGGGTCCGCGTGGCGGCGCTCGTGCGTCGGCGCGCCCGCGTGCTGATCGCCGCGATCACCGCCGGGCTCGTCGTCTGCGCCGCCGGCAACCTGGTCGGCACGCAGTCGATCGGGTTCGGGCAGGGCATCCTGGGTACGACGGACTCGGGCCAGGGCACGGAGCTCCTGAACGCCCACTTCCCGCCCGGCATCAACTCGCCGCTCATCGTGCTCGTCGACGTGCCGGTCGCGGGACGGGCGCTCGACGCGCTCAACGACCTGCGGGAGGTCGACGCGGCGGTTCCGGCGGGCGCCTCGCGGAACGGCCAGCTGGCGCTGATCGCCGTGATCCTCGACGAGGACCCGTACGGCTCGCCGGCCGCGCACGTCGTCGAGCGGATCCGCGAGCTGCTGGCCGGGCTCACCGACGAGGCGTCGGTGGGCGGCATCACGGCGGAGAACCTCGACGTCGAGGAGACGAACCGCAGCGACACGCGGATCATCGTGCCGGTCGCGCTGCTCGTCGTCTTCGCCGTCCTGTGCCTGCTGCTGCGCGCGCTCGTGGCGCCCCTCTACCTGATCGTCACGGTGATCGCGTCGTTCGCGGCGACGCTCGGCATCGCGACCGTGCTCTTCACCAAGGTGCTCGGCGAGGACGGGCTGACGTTCAACCTCACGCTCATGTCGTTCATCTTCCTCGTCGCGCTCGGGGTGGACTACAACATCTTCCTCATGCACCGGGCGCGCGACGAGGCGCGCGAGCACGGCACCGCGGAGGGCGTCACCCGGGCGCTCGTCACGACCGGCGGCGTCGTGACCGGCGCCGGGCTGATCCTCGCCGGCACGTTCGCCTCGCTGACGGTCCTGCCGCTCGAGCAGCTCGTCCAGATCGGCGGGACGGTCGCGCTCGGCGTCCTGCTCGACACGTTCGTCGTCCGCGCGCTGCTCGTTCCCTCGATCACGGTGGTCCTCGGCGAGCGCGCGTGGTGGCCCGGCAGCGGCCACCCGGAGGTCGCGGTCAGCGCGCGCGCACCGTGACGGCGCCCGCGGCGCCGTGCACGAGCCGGCCCACGACCGGTCCCGGCACGTCGCCGGCGCGCGCCGGGTCGACCGCGACGAGCAGGCCGCCCGAGGTCGTCGCGTCGGCGACCAGGCGCCGGCGCCATTCCTCGACGCCCGCCTCGTAGCGCGTGAAGCCCTCGGCGTGCAGGCGGTTGCGCCGGCTGCCGCCCGACACGGCGTCGTCGCCGCGCAGGAGCTCCTGCACGCCGGGCAGGACCGGGACCGCCGCCGCGTCGACCTCCGCCGCCACGCCGCTGGCCCGCGCCAGCTCGTGGAGGTGGTTGAGCAGGCCGAAGCCGGTGACGTCGGTCGCGGCGTGGGCCCCGGCCGCGAGGGCCGCCTGCGACGCCGCGTCGTTGAGGGCCACCATCGTCGCCACCGCCGCGTCGAGCAGCCCGGGACCGGCGGCACCGCGCTTGAGCGCGGTCGAGATCGCGCCCACGCCGAGCGGCTTGGTCAGGACGAGCGCGTCGCCCGCACGGCCACCCGCGTTCGTGAGGACGGCGCCGGGGTGCACGAGCCCGGTGACGGCGAGGCCGAACTTCGGCTCGGGATCGTCGATCGAGTGGCCGCCGACGACCATCGCCCCCGCCGCCTCGACGACATCGAGCCCGCCCTGGAGGATCTCGGCGAGCATCTCCGCGCCGAGCCGCTCGAGCGGGAACGCGACGAGGCTCAGCGCGCTGAGCGGTCGGCCCCCCATCGCGTAGACGTCGGACAGTGCGTTGGCGGCGGCGATGCGGCCGAAGTCGTAGGGGTCGTCGACGATCGGCGTGAAGAAGTCGACGGTCTGCACGAGCGCGAGGTCGGGCGCCACCTGCACGACCCCCGCGTCGTCGGAGGTCTCGTGGCCCACGAGCAGCCGCGGGTCGGCGCTGCGCGGCAGGCCCCGCAGGAGCGGCTCGAGCGCCGCGACCGGCAGCTTGCAGCCGCAGCCGGCGCCGTGCGACAGCGAGGTCAGCGTGACGGCCCCGACCTGGGTCACGCCCCGTCGCGCTCCGCCCGCTCGATTGCCGCGGCGACCGCCGCGAGCGGCTGCGCGGGCATCGCCTCCTCGATGAGCACGAAGAGCTGCCGCTCCTCGAGCCGGACATGGGCGGCGAGACGCTCGCCCAGGTCGTGCAGCGCGTCGACCCCGGGCTCGGCGGCGGCCGTCAGCGCGTCCGCCCGCTGCCGGATCTCGACGTGCTCGCCGAGCGCCTTGAGCACGAGCGGGTGGTGCGCGTCGCCGAACGCGGCGTAGGCCGGCAGCAGGATCTCCTCCTCGAGGCGGAAGTGCCGGCGCCCGTCGGTCGTCCAGAACTCGAGGAACGCCGCGCGCGCCGCCGCGGCGGTCTCCGGGCCGGCCCGGCGCAGGCGCTGCGCGGCGACCAGCGCGTGGTGGTGGTCGCGCGAGAGCGAGGCGAGAGCGTCGGACCGCTTCACGATGCCTCCGAGTGTGTCAGAGCCGTCGCCGGGCGCTCCTCGGCCAGCTCGCGCGCCAGGCGGGCCATCGTCGCGTCGAGCTCGTCGTCGTCGCGCGGGCAGTAGCCGGCGACGAGCCGCTCGAGCGCCGATCGCCGCGCGGCGAGCAGCCGGTCCGCGGTCGCTCGCCCGCCCGGCGTCAGCGCGCCGTCGTCCGCGAGCCCGCGACCGTGCAGCTCGGCGATCTGCGCTCGCACCCACGCCGGGTCGACGGGACGCCCGGCGCTCAGGGCATCCGGGTCCAGCGGGTCGCCGTCGCGGGCGCGCACGAGGACCCACGCGGCGCCGGGCGGCAGGTCCATCCCGGCCTCGTCCACGACGCCCTCGATGAACCTGCGGGCGCGGTCGCGGCCGACGAGGCGCGCCAGCTCGCGCGTGATCTCGCTGAGCGAGTCGCCCTCACGGGGCGCCGCGAACGCCTCGCCCACCCCGGCGGTCTCGACCGTCTGGCGCAGCGGGCGCTCCTCGAGCAGCCACGTGAGGACGAACGCCACGGCCAGGACCGCGGCGGCGACCACGAACACCGATGCCAGCGAGTCGGTGAACGCGCCGATGTAAGCGTCGTGCACCGACGCCGGCAGGCGCTGGACGGCCGACGGGTCGAGCGACCCGCCGCCCTCGAGCGCCGCCGTGTCCGGCGAGCCCGCCGGCAGCCGCATGGCCAGCTCGCTCGCCAGGCGGTTGGCGAAGATCGCGCCGAGGACCGCCGTGCCCAGCGACCCGCCGATCGAGCGAAACAGCGTGGCGCCCGACGTGGCGACGCCCAGCTCGTCGTAGGACACCGCGTTCTGCACCGCGAGGACCAGGACCTGCATCACGAGCCCGAGCCCGAGCCCCATGATGAACATGAACGCGGCGCTCGCAGGCACCGACGTGTCCGCGTCGAGCGTCGAGAGCAGCAGCATCCCGGCGCAGGCGATCCCGGTGCCGGCGATGGGAAACAGCCGGTAGCGCCCCGTGCGCGTGATGACCTGCCCCGAGCCGATCGAGCCGATGAGCACGCCGGCCATGACCGGGATGAGCTGCAGGCCCGACTCGGTGGGCGAGTCGCCGCGCACGACCTGCTGGAACAGGGGCAGGTAGGTCAGCGCGCCGAAGAGCGCGAAGCCGATGACGAACCCGATCGCGCTCGTCACGCTGAACACGCGGTTGCGGAAGAGGCGGGGCGGGAGCACCGGCTCGCGGGCGCGGTGCTCGACGAGGAGGAAGAGCGCCGTCGCGACGACCGCCAGGATCCCGAGCCCGGCGATCTGCGCCGATGCCCAGGCGTAGGTCGTCCCGCCGAGCGTCGTCAGCAGCACCAGCGAGCTCAACGCGACCGCCAGCAGCACCGTCCCCGCGTAGTCGATGGCGTGCTCGCGCCGCTCGCGGCCCGGCGGCAGCGTCACGCCGAGCGCGACGAGCGCAACGGCGCCCAGCGGCAGGTTCACGTAGAAGATCCAGCGCCACGAGAGATGGCTCGTGAGGAAGCCGCCGATGAGCGGGCCCGCCACGCTCGAGATGCCGAACACCGCGCCGAACAGGCCGGTGTAGCGGCCGCGCTGGCGCGGCGGGACGACGTCGCCGATCGCCGCCTGCGCGCTGACCATCAGCCCGCCGCCGCCGAGGCCCTGCACCGCGCGAAACGCGATCAGCTGCGTCATGTCCTGGGCCACGCCGCACAGCGCCGAGCCCACCAGGAACAGCACGAGCGCGCCCTGCAGCACGACCTTGCGGCCGTAGAGGTCGCCGAGCTTGCCGTACAGCGGCGTCACGACGGGTGATCGCGAGCAGGTAGCTCGTGACCACCCACGACAGGTGGTTGAGGCCGCCGAGCTCGCCGACGATGGTGGGCAGCGCGGTCGAGACGATCGTCTGGTCCAGCGACGAGAGCAGCATGACCAGCATCAGCGCGCCGATGATCAGCGCCAGCCTGCGGCGATCGCCTGCCCCCGTCGTCATGGCCGGGGGCTACCCGCGATCCGCCGCGGCGAGCCCGCGTCCGGCACGTCCCCGTCGTAGGCGCCGTCAGGTCTGCGCGGCTGTGGCGCGCTCGCCGCGGGCACGGGCACGGGCGCCGGCGCCGGCGCCGCTCAGGTCGACGACGTGGCGGCGACGCTCGACGCCACCACCGCGGCGATGACCGCCGCCTGCACGGACGCGACCGCGTCGCGCACCGCCCGGCCCGCGATGCCCTGCTCGGCGACCGCCTTGGCCCGCTTGCGCGCGGCGCGCCGCTCGTCGCGCTCCACCACCGTGTCGATCAGTTCCAGCGGCTCGAGCAGTCCGATGAGCAGCGCCTCGTCCTCGGACGGCTCGCGGCCTTCGACGAGCACCTGGTGCAGGCGCTCGCGCAGCTCGCGCTCCGGGCGCTCGTCCGCCGCCGGGAAGCGCGTCGTCGGAAGCAGGCCGAGGAACTTGGTGCGCTGCTCGGTGAGGATGCCGCGCTCGACGAGGCCGCGGGCCAGGCGCGTGCGCAGCGGCTTGAGCTCGTGCGGCAGCCGGCCCACCCAGCCCTTGGCGTTGCGTCGCCGCTCCGAGCCGAGGATGGCGGCATGGGCCTCGCGCAACAGCTCGTGGCCCGGCGGTGGCCCGTCGACGGCGGCGAGCCTGCCGTCCGCGTCGACCACGACGAGCTCGTGGCGGGCGAGGTCGAGCAGCAGGGCGGCGGCCAGGCCGGGGTCGCTCCCCCACGAGGTCGAGTCGCGTCCCTTCTCGTCGTCGAGCGCGATCAGGAGCGTCTGCTCGGCGAGGATGAGCTCCATCCGACGAGGCTACCGATTCGCGCCGCCCGCTCGGGGTGGATGGGCCACGGGCGCGTCCCGTGAGAACATCTGCTGCGCCGTGAGCGACGCCGCCGACCGCCCCACGAAGATCTGCCCGGACTGCGCCGAGGAGGTGCTCGAGGCCGCGCGCAAGTGCCGCTTCTGCGGCTATCGCTTCGACCGGGGCGAGACCGCGGCCGCCACGCCGCCGCCGGCCGACCTCGAGGACGAGCCGAGCATCCTGGGCGGGCTGCTCGTGCGCCGTAAGCCGCGCAACACGACCCCTCAGCAGATCATCGACGCGGCGGGCGGGCACCTCGGGTCCGACGAGGTCGTCGGCTTCTTTCGCTTCGGCAGCGTCAACGGCATCGACGGGATCGTCGTCGTGACGAGCACGCGGCTGTTCCTCCTCGAGGGCGTCGGCAAGCGCCACCGCCTGCGCTTCGAGAACGACCTCAGCCACGTGCTCGGGACCGAGGTCTCACGGCGGCTGGGTCGCAGCCGGCTCGAGGTGCACTGCGCCGGCGGCGAGGAGCTGGTCGTCACCGCCCTCAAGCGCGACGAGATGCTCGAGCTCCAGCTGATGCTGCGGCCGCCCGGGTCGTAGGGGCTCAGCCGACGGGGCGCGCCGGTCGTCGGCGCGGGCGCAGGGTGGCCGGCGCCGTGGTCGCGGCGATCGCCTCGCGGTAGACGTCCCACGTGGCGAGGGCGGCGTCGTTCCAGCTCCATCTCGGCGGCGGCGGCGCCGGGCGCTCGACCCGTTCGGCGGCGGCCAGCAGGCCGGCGACGTCGTCGATGCCGACGAACGTCGCGCGGCCGGCGAGCACCTCGCGCAGCGCGGGGACGTCGCTCGCCACGACCGGCGTGCCGCAGGCGAGCGCCTCCACGGCGGGCAGCCCGAAGCCCTCGTCGTCGGAGGGGATGACGAGCGCGCGGGCGCCGCTGTAGATGGCCGCGAGGTCGTCGTCGGGCACGTGCCCGGTGAGCGTCACGTCCGGCAGTTCCTCGGCCCACCGGCTCGTCGAGCCGACGAGCACGAGCGGCAGCGTGCGGGGCGCGCCGGCGAGGTCCGCCACGCGCTTGCGGGGATCGGGATGCTCGAGCCCGCCGACCCAGAGCAGGTAGTCCTGCGGCAGGCCGTAGCGCTTGCGCGCCTGGGCGACCACGTCGGGCGGGCGCGCCGTCAGCGTGCGGGCCGCGGCCTCGGGGATGACGCTGATGGCCTGGCGTGCGACGCGGAGGTGCTCGACGACGTCGGCCGCCACCGCCTCCGTCGGCACGATCACGCGCGTCGCGCGCTGGACGGCGAGATAGCGCAGCTTCGAGCGCACGCCCGAGCGCAGGTACTCGCCGCGGCGCTTGATCTGGTGCAGGTCGTGGAGCGTCACGACGGTGGGGATCGACGGGCGCAGCGGCGCGCCGTCCAACCACGGCGAGTGGAAGAGGTCGGCGCGTCGTGGCCGGTGGGTCTCGACGATCTCCGCACCGGACGGCGCGGTCTCGCGCAGGCCGGCGAGCACGCAGCGCGCGTACCGGCCGATCCCTCCACCGTCCGTGGCGGGACGGGAGTCGAAGGCCACCCTCACGTGCTCTAGCGTACTTCCAATCGTCGCGCGGTGGCGGGCGGGTAGCGTTCGCCGGCGTGAGCCATGCCGAGCTGCTCGAGGCGCTCTGGGCCTTGATCCCGCCGGGAACGCAGCCCGAGCGCTTCGCGGAGCGCCGCGACTGGCTGCTCGCGCGCGTGCGTCCCGGCGAGCCGGTTCTGGACCTCGGCTGCGGCGAGGGGGACTTCACCGCGGCGCTTGCCGCCGCAGGCGCGCAGCCGGTCGGCGTCGACGTCGTCGGCGAGCCGCTGCGCCGCGCGCGCGAGCGCCACCCGGGCCTCACGTTCCGGCACGCGCCGCTCGAAGGAGCGCTCGTCCTCGACGACGCGGCGGTCGACGTCGTCTGGGCCGGCGAGGTCGTCGAGCACGTCGTCGACGTCGCCGGCTGGCTGAGCGAGGTGCGCCGCGTGCTGCCCTCCGGCGGCCGCCTGCTGCTGACGACGCCCGACCATCCGCCGCAGCTGCTGCAGCGCCTCGCCGCGGATCCGGAGGCGTTCGCCGAGCACTTCGAGCCGCGCGCCGACCACGTCCGCTTCTTCAACGAGCGCTCGCTGCGCGAGGTCGTCGAGGACCTCGGCTTCGAGGCGGTCGAGATCGAGGCCGACGGCCGGACGCTCTGGCTGGCGGCCGTCCGCGGGCGCTGGTAGCGCCCGCTCAGCCCTTCTGCGTGGCCCGCAGCACGACGATGTACGCGCCGATCGTCTGCGGGTTGTGCGGGTCCAGGTACAGCGCGGTGCGCACGGACTTCAGCGCCTCGGCCGGTTGGTGGAGCTTGTTGAACTGGAAGTCGCCCAGGCGCAGCCACGGCTCCGGGTTGCTCGGCTGCAGGCGCACCTCGCGCTGCAGCGTCTGCAGCGCCGCCTGCTGGTCGCCCGCGCGGCTCTGGGCGACGGCGAGAACGCTCAGCGGCTCGAGCGAGAGCGGGTTTCGGTCGCCGGCGGTCCGCGCGTCGCGCTGCGCGCCGACCAGGTCGCCGGACTCGAGCTTGGCCAGGGCCGCGTTCGTCGCGTCCAGCGAGCGCAGCGGCTGCCACACCGCCCACGCGACGCCCACCGCCGTGACGAGGGCCAGCAGCGCGGCCGCGACCGCCGGGCGCTCGCGCAGCCAGGCGCGCGGCCCGCGCAGAGGCGGCGGGTCCGGCGGCGGCTGGCGCAGCGGCCCGCGGCCCGCGACCCAGCCGCTGCACAGCAGCGCGAGGACGGTGCAGCCGGGGATGAACCACGTCCAGTCGACGAACGAGTGCACGCCGTAGACGACGACGATCGACACCATCGTCAGCAGGCCGATGCGCTCCGGGCCGTAGCGGCGGCCTCGGTCGCGTTCGCGCAGGCCGGTCGCGCGCGCGGCGGCGTACAGCCACGCGCCCAGCGCCAGCAGCGCGAGCGCCAGGCCCACGATTCCCAGGTCGGCCAGCGTCTGCACGACGAAGCCGTGGGCGTGGCGCACCTCGAGCGTGTCGTCGCGGTAGAACGCGCGGGCCGTCGCGTAGCCCTCGGCGCCGACGCCGAGCACCGGGTGGTCCTTGAACGCCTTGAGCGCCTCGTTCCAGTAGCGCGAGCGCACCGAGCCCACCGCGGTCAGGCGGCTGGGGTCGTTGGGCGGCGTCGTGGCGTGCGGGTCGGTCAGCGTCGTCCAGCCGTGCGAGATCGAGCCGAACAGCCCGCGGTCGGTCGTCGCGAGGTAGGCGGCGACGCCGACCGGCACGAGCGCCAGGCAGACGAGGAGCGTCACGCCGATGCGGCGGCGGGCGATCCGGCTCAGCGAATCGCGCGACTCCCGGAAGCTCACCCACAGGCCCACCGCGAGCAGCAGCCCGACCATCACGACCAGCAGCACGCCGAGCTCGTGGCCGGAAGGCGCGCGCAGGTCGGTGGACAGGCGGTCGGTGGTCAGCCCGTCACGCGCGAACGCCCACAGCGCCACCGGCACCGCACCGGCCGCGCCGATGAGCAGCACCGCCGCGCCGCGCACGCGCAGCGGCACGACCGCGAACCAGAAGATCAGGCCGAGGGCGAGGGCGAGCAGCGCGCCGCGCGAGTAGGCCAGCAGCACCGCGACGAGCAGGACGCCGAGCGCGGGGAAGGCGAGCGCCGAGAGCGGGCCGTAGCCGTGCCGGCGCGCGCCGAGCCAGACGCAGGCGGGGATCCCGAGCGCGGCGAAGAGGCCGGTCGCGTTCCAGTAGCCGAACGGGGCGCGCAGGCGGGCGTAGAGCTCATCGGCGCTGAGCGTCCCCGGGAACACCTTCGTCACCAAGGCGTAGCCGGAGACGACGACCGTGGCCAGCACGATCCCGCCGAGCACGCCCTCCCACTGGCGCGGCGCGACGCGCACGAACGCGAGCGAGGCGGCGAACACCGCCAGGTAGGTCAGCGTGCGGTTCGCCTCGACCCAGGCATCCGACGGCTGCACCGCCCAGACGATCGACACGAGCGTCCAGCCGGCGAAGAGTGCGAAGGCGGCCAGCGCCCCGGCGCCCCACCAGCGGCCGCGGTCGGGCGTGGCCAGGATCGCCCCGGCGCCGCCGACCCCGCAGCCGAGCAGGAGCCCGATCTCGACGGTCGTCGTCTCGCCGAGCCGCAGCCCGCCGTTGGCGGCGAACGCCACGAGCGTGAGCAGCGCGCCCACGCCGAGCGTCGTCCACGCGGTCGCCCCCGGGCGGCGCAGGGCGAGGGCGCGGGCCGGCGCGAGCGCGGCGTCAGGCGCCGCGGCGTGCGACGACACGGCGCCGAAGGTCGAGGGCTCCGAGGACGATCAGTCCCAGCGCGCCGAGCGCCAGGGCGACCACGAGCGGCGCCGGCAGGGTGGCCGCGGCCACGGACGTGTTCTCGGCCGGCGCGTGCTGCGCGGCGCCGACCGCCGCGAGCTCCCGCTTCGTGGCGCCCGCCTCCGGGTCCGCCGGATATCCCGAGAAGCCGCCGAAGGGGCCCGGCGAGCTGCCGGTCTTCGGCTTGGGGGCGGTACCCGTGGCGCCGGTGCCGCCGCTCGTCGTGCCCGTGGCGCCGGTGCCGCCGCCACCGGTGCCGGTGGACCCGCCGCCGGTCGTGGAGCCACCCCCGCCGGCGTTGCCGCTGCCGCCCGAGAGCTGCGCGGCGCGGATCACGTCGCGGCAGTTGGTGTACTCGTCGACGTCGCTGGGCAGGTTGGCGAGCGCCGAGCGCAGCTCCTTCTGGCTGTAGCTGCCGGAGAGGACGCCGTCGTCGGTGCAGTCCCGGATGACCTGGGCGGCGCTGGCGTGCGCGGCGGCAGCCGGAAGCAGCACGAGCAGGAGGGTGAGGAGGAACGCCCTGCGCATGAAGCCCTACGACGCTAGCGGCTCGGTTCGGGGGGTCGGCGCGCCGGCGCCCACGCTCGCCAGGGCCGCGGACATGCCGCCCGCCCAGGCCTGCGGGGTGTGGGCGGCGACGGCCGCGGCCCCGGCGGCGGCGAGGCGCTCGCGCAGGCCGGGGTCGTCGCGCAGGCGCTCGATCGCGGCGCGCAGGGCGCCCGCATCGCCCGCGGGCACGACGAGCCCGGTGCGCTCGTGGCGCAGGAGGCCGCCGGCGGCGGCGCCGACCTGGTCGGTGGCGATGACTGCAACGCGCTGGTGCATGGCTTCGTTGACGACGAGCCCCCACGGCTCCCGGAAGGTGCGGGTCCGCAGCGACGCTACGACCAGGACGTGCGATCCCGCCAGGAAGTTGCGCACCTCCTCCGGCGGCACGGGCGGGTCGCCGACGCAGACGGCGTCCGGCCAGGCGTCGAGCAGCACCGCGCGGCCCTTCTCGGGATCGGGCCGGCCGACGAACAGCACCTGGAACGCGCGCTCGCGCCGGCCGGGCACCGTCGCGCCCCAGAACGCGGCGTCGACGGCCTGCGGGGCGACGTGCACGTTGCGCGCCCCGCGGCGGCGGACGTACTCGGACACGTGGGGTCCGTACGTGACCACCGCGCCGGCGCTGCGGTACAGCCAGAGCGTCGGGGTGTAGGAGAGGAGGTGCGCGGCGCTGCGCGGGTGCGCCCACAGCCCCGTCCACAGGACGAACGGGATCCCGGCGCGGCGGGCGCCGAGCGCGGCGGCGAGCGGCGCGACGCGACCGCCGAGCCCGGCGATCACCGCCCGGTAGCGGCCGCCGGCGGCCAGCCCGTAGACGCCCCGCTGGCCGACGGTGCGGTGCGGCACGGGCAGGGCGGCGCGGCCCGCCGCGCCGTGGCGGTCGCGCCCGCCGAACAGCGCGACCTCGATGGACTCGCGCTCGTGCAGCGCGGCGAACGGGGCCACGCGGTCGCCCGGCGCGTGGCCGGTCACCAGCAGGACCGGCTTCAAATCGCCCGCTTGTCTCCGGCTTCGGCGCCCAGCGCGGCCTCGTAGGCGGCGACCGTGTCCGTGCCGCAGCGCGCCCACGTGAAGCGCTCGGCGACGGTCGCCCGCGCGACGGCGCCCAGCTCCTGCAGGTAGCGCGGCTCCGCGACGAGGTCCTCGATCTGCGCGGCCAGCCGCTCAGGGTCGCCCGGCGGAACGAGCACGAGCCCGTCGCCGATGTCCTCGGGGCCGGGCTCGCCGCGTGCGCCGATCGCCGGCACGCCGCCGGCCATCGCCTCGACGTAGGCGACGCCGAAGGCCTCGTCGATGCTCGGCATGACGAACAGCGCGCAGCGCCGGGCGAGCCCCAGTGCCTGCGCGTGCTCGAGCTGGCCCGTGAAGCGCACGGGCACGCCGAGGTCGGCGGCGAGCCGTTCGAGGTTGCCGCGCTCGGGGCCGTCGCCGATGACGAGGTAGTGCAGCTCTGGGTGGCGCTCGCGCAGCAGCCAGAGCGCCCGTATGACGTCGGCGTGGCGCTTGCGGGCGACGAGGTGGCCGACGGTGACGATCGTCTCGGCGCTCTTCTGCTCGATCCCGCCGGGCAGATCGGTGCCGAGGTGCACGACCCGCACGTCGCCGACGCCCTGCCGGCGCACGAGGTTGGCGATGCCCTCCGAGTTGGCGAGCACGATCCGCGCCCCGCTGAGCGCGTGCCGTACGGCCACGTCGCCGCCGGGCACCTGCTGCGGGACGAAGAGCACGTCGGGGCCGTGGACCGAGAGGACGAGCGGCGCACGGGTGCGGGCGCGCAGGACGGCCTGGCCGGCGGGCACGCTGTTGTGGGCGTGCACGACGTCGAACGGGAAGCGCCGGCGGATGCGGCGCAGGGCGGCGGCCAGCGGCGGGGCGGCCCAGGCGCCCCAGCGCGCGTACGCCCGCGCGCGGGGGGGCGAGACGAACGGCACGTACGTCACGCGCAGGCCGTCGCGGTGCTGGGTGCGGGGCTCGCGCAGCCGCCGGCCGAGCTCGTGCAGCGCGCTGCGGTTGCGCAGGGACGTCCGCGGCGGGACGAGCCGGTGCAGCACCACGACCTCGACCTCGGCTCCGGCGTCGCGCGCGGCGACGGCCTGCTCGTGCGCCCAGATCCCCAGCACGGGGTCGCGCTCGGACGGGTAGAACTCGGCGACGACGAGCGCCTTCACGGCGGCGGGATGCGGACGTCAGCGCGCAGGATGTGCGCAGGCTACCCCGCTGCAGGGAGCCTTCGGTGGACGCGCAGGGTGCGGTTGGCCTCATCGCGCGGGAGGTACGGGCGCGTGGCGAGGAACGCGCGCGCCTCGGCCTCCGCGTCGCGGCGGGAGTACGCGGCCGCGGCGGGCGCGGCGTCGTGCAGGACCGGCACGGCGTCGACGACGCCGAGGCGCAGCCCGCGCTCGCGGGCCAGCGCCGCCCAGTGGACGTCGAGCCCCCAGCCCATGCGCAGCGGCGGGAACGGCAGCAGGTCTCCGAACGCGGCCGCGGCGACGAGCGTGACCGGGCCGATCTCGACGAACGCCGTCTCGCGGGCGAGGGATCCGGCCCACCCGCCCCGCCGGCGGGTCACGCTCCAGGCGGCGTGGGAGTGCAGGCGGTGCGCCGGCTGGGCGAGCTGGAGGTCCAGGCGCTCGGCGGCGGCGACCAGGTCGTCGAGGAAGGCGCCGGGCAGGACGACGTCGTCGTCGCAGACGAGCAGCCAGTCGTGGGCGCCGGCGGGGTGGGCGCTGAGCAGCGCGTCGAGGTTCTCGAACTTGCCGCGGTCGCCGGGAGCGGTGGTCGCCACCTCGACGTCGTGGCGGCTCGCGCGCAGCTGCGCCGCGATGCGGTCCCAGCGGTCGCGGTGCTCGTCGCGGACGATCGCCAGGGCGAGGACGCGCCGGCGGGGCGTCGCGCGACCGGCCCGGCGCAGGCGGGCGCGGACCGGCAGGGCGGCGACGTCGAGCAGCGCATCCGCGGCGCGGCGCAGCGCCGCGCGGCGTCCGCCCACGGTGCCGGAGACGCCGGCGAGGAAGTCCGGCGCGGCCGGGTCGGGCGCGGGCCGCAGGGCGGCCTCGAGCCGGCCGGCGCTGTGGGCGGCCATGACCGGGCCGTTGGCGCACCGGTGGCGCGGCCCATGCGCGACGCAGCCGGCGAGCACGCGCAGCTCGGCGGCGAGGCCCGGCGCCGTGCCGCGGTGGACGTCGAAGCGGCGGCTGGCGCGGCCCCGCGCCCGCGCCGCGCGCATCAGGCTGCGCAGGCGGGCGTCGTCGCCCGCGCGCCGGTGGTCGAGCCGGGCGGCGGCCACGTAGCGGATGCGCGGGCGGGCGGAGGCGCGCAGCCGGTCCTGCCATTCCTGCTCGTCGCCGTAGAGCTCGCGGCTCTCGTCGAAGCGGCCCACCCGCTCGAACGCGCCGCGGCGGATCGTCATGTTCGCCCCCCACGCGTGCGGGGCGTCGACGTCGGCGCGGCCGAGGTCGAGGAAGGTGACCGGCGGCCCCTCGCGCCCGCACATCGGGAAGGCGTGGTCTTCGATGCGCGCGACGATCGGGCCGGTGAAGCAGTCGACGCCGGGCTCGGCGGCGGCGGCGGAGCGCAGCGCGGCGAGCCAGCCGGGGTGCACCGCGACGTCGTCGTCGACGAAGGCGAGGAGCTCGCCGCCGGTCTGCGCGATGGCGGTGTTGCGGGCGGCGTTCAGCCCGCGCGGCGCCTCGTGGACGACCGCGCGCACGCCCAGCTCGGCGGCGACGGCCTCGCTGGCCGGGTCGGGCCCGTCGACGACCACGAGGACGTCGGCGCCCGCCGCGCGCGCCTGGGGCACGATCGACCGCAGCGCGGTGCGCAGGTAGCCGGCGCGGTTGCGCGTCGGTATGGCGATGGAGACGGTCGTGTCCACGGTCGCCCGCAGCGTACGGGGGCGCCGGGAGCGTGCCGTACCGTTGCGGCGCAGTGATCCTGTTCCTGCACAATCGCTACCGCACGACCGGCGGCGAGGAGCGCGTCGTCGCCGACCTGCTGGCGCTCGTACGCGAGCGGCTGGGCGAGGACGCCGAGCTGCTCGAGCGCGACAGCGCCGCGCTCGGCCGGGCGCGGGCGGCGGCGGGCCTGCTGGGCGGCGGGCTGGCGCCCGGCGACGTCGCCGCCGCCGTGCGGCGGACGGGGGCGCGGGTCGTGCACGCCCACAACGTGCTGCCGGCGTTCGGCTGGCGCGGGCTCGCGGCGGCGCGCGCGGCGGGCGCGCGCGTCGTGCTGCATCTGCACAACTACCGGCTCGTGTGCGCGGTGGGGACCTGCTTCACGCGGGGGGTGGACTGCACCCGCTGCCACGGGCGCGACACCCGGCCCGGCGTCCGGCTCGACTGCCGGGGCACGGGAGCCGAGGCGGCGGTCTACGGCGCGGCGCTGGCGCTCTGGCAGCGGCGGCTGGTCGCGCAGGCCGACGTGGTCGTCGTGCCGAGCGCGTTCGCGCGCAGGCGGCTGATCGACCTCGGTGCGCCGCTCGACCCGGGCCGGGTGCGCGTCATCGCGCACCCGGTCGCGGCGGTCGCCACGGCGCCGTGCTTCGACCCCGCCGGCCCGGCGCTGTTCGCCGGCCGTCTCGCGGTCGAGAAGGGCGCGGACGTGGCGATCGACGCCTGCCGCCGCGCCGGGCGCCCGCTCGTGATCGCCGGCGACGGCCCGCTGCGTCCGCAGCTCGAGGCCCGCGCCGCCGGCGCCGGCGTGCGCTTCGCCGGCCGGCTCGATCCGGATGGGCTGGCCGCCGCCCGCGCCGCCGCCTCGGTCGCGCTCGTGCCGTCGCGGTCGGCCGAGACGTTCGGGCTGGCCGCCGCGGAGGCGATGGCCGCGGGGCTGCCGGTGATCGCGTCGCGCATCGGCGCGCTGACGGAGCTCGTCGCCGACGACGCGCGGCTCGTCGCCCCGGGCGACCCCGACGCTCTGGCCGCCGCGCTCGCCCTGCCGGATCCCGCCGCCGCGGCGGGGCACGGGCTGGCCCGGGTGGCCGAGCTGGCGGCGCCCGAGCGGGTCGCCGCCGCGCTGGCCGAGGCCTACGCCGCCTGACCGCACGCCCGTTGTCAGGTTCGTCGGGCTCAGCCGGACGAACCCGACAATCGATGCCGGGCGGGCGGGCGGTACGGTGCAGCGCAATGCCCGACCGCGTCCTCGTCACCGGCGGCGCCGGCTACATCGGCGCCATGGTCTGCGCCGAGCTGCTCGACGCCGGGGCCGACGTGCGCGTGCTCGACTCGCTCCTGCACGGCCAGCAGGACGTCGCGCAGCAGCTGGCCGCCCAGGGGGTCGAGGTCCAGGTCGGCGACGTGCGCGATCCCGCGGCCCGCGCCCGCGCGCTCGAGGGCGCCGGCGCGGTGGTGCACCTCGCGGCGATCGTCGGCGACCACGCCTGCGCGGCCGACCCGGCGCTCTCGGGCGCCGTGAACCTCGACGCGGCGAACGCGGTGATCGACGAGGCCGCCCGCGCCGGCGTTCGCCGCTTCGTCTTCGCCTCCACGTGCTCGAACTACGGCCGCATGGCCGACCCCGAGGTGCCGGTCGACGAGGACGCCGAGCTGCGGCCCGTATCCCTGTACGCCGAGCAGAAGGTGGCGATCGAGCGCCGGCTGCTGGGCGGCGACCGCGGCGGCGGTCCGGTTCCGCCCGCGACGTGCCTGCGCTTCGCCACGATCTACGGCGTGGCGCCCCGCATGCGCTTCGACCTCACCGTCAACGAGTTCACCCGCGACCTCTGGCTCGACCGCGACCTCGAGATCTTCGGCGAGCAGTTCTGGCGGCCGTACCTGCACGTCGCCGACGCCGGGCGTGCCGTGCGCACGGTCCTCGGGGCCCCCGACGACGTCGCGGCCGGCGAGGTCTTCAACGTCGGCCGCTCCGACGAGAACTACACCAAGCGCCACCTCGTCGAGGCGATCGCCCGCCAGGTGGCGGCGGGGCGCGTCCACTACGTCCAGCGCGACGAGGACCCGCGCGACTACCGCGTCGCCTTCGAGAAGGTCCACGCCGTCCTCGGCTTCGTGCCCGAGCATCGCGTCCCGGACGGGATCGCGGAGGTCGCCGAGGCCCTCGCCGAGGGCCGCTTCCCCGACCCCTTCGATGTCCGTTACCGGAACACCGTTTGAGATCCCGCTCAGCGACGTGCGCGTCGCCGAGGACGAGATCGCCGCGGCGGCCGACGCGCTGCGCTCCGGCTGGCTGACCATGGGCCCGCGCACCGCCGCGTTCGAGGAGGCGTTCGCGCAGCGGCTCGGGTGCCGGCACGCGATCGCGGTGGCCAACGGCACGGCGGCGCTGCACCTCGCCTACCTCGCCGCCGGGATCGGGCCCGGCGACGAGGTGATCGTGCCCTCCTACACGTTCGTCGCCACGGCGGCGGCGGTCGTCGCCTGCGGCGCCGCGCCGGTGTTCGCCGACGTCCTCGGCGCCCACGACCCGTCGCTCGATCCCGACGACGTCGCGACCCGCATCACGCCGCGCACCCGGGCCGTCGCCGTCGTGCACTTCGCGGGCTACCCCGCCCCGGTGGACCGGCTGCGCGCGCTGTGCGACGAGCACGGCCTCGCGCTGATCGAGGACGCCGCGCACGCGCCCGTCGCCACGCTGCACGGCCGCGCGCTCGGCACGTGGGGCCTGGCGGGCTGCTTCTCGCTGTTCTCGAACAAGGTGCTCTCGGTCGGCGAGGGCGGGGTGGTCGTCACCGACGACGACGACGCGGCGCAGCGCATCCGGCTCCTGCGCTCGCACGCGATGACGACCGGCACGTTCGACCGCCACCTGGGCCGCGCGCTCAGCTACGACGTCGTCGACGTCGGCTTCAACTACCGCCTCGACGAGCCGCGGGCGGCGCTGGCGCTGGCCCGGATGGCCAAGGTCGACGCCGACGTCGCGCGCCGCCGGGTGCTCACCCGCCGCTACCGCGACCTGTTGGCCGGCGTCGACGGGATCGGCGTGCCGTACGAGGACGCCGCGATCGACGATTCCTCGTGCTACGTCATGCCGGTCATGCTCGACGACGCGGACCGGCGCGACGCGCTGTGCGTCACGCTGCGCGAGCGCCACGGCGTGCAGACGTCGATCCTCTATCCCCCCGCGCACCGCTTCACCGCCTACGTGCAGCGGCAGGGCGCCACGTCGCTGCCGCGCACCGAGGACGCCGCCGCGCGCGAGGTGACCATCCCGCTCTACGGCCACCTCACCGCCGAGCAGCAGGAGCGGGTGGTGGGCGCCCTGGCCGATGCGCTCAAGCGGCCGGTCACCGCGTAGACTCGCCGCCGCACATGCGAGCCATCGTCCTGGCAGGGGGTCTCGGGACCCGGCTGCTGCCCTACACGACCGTCCTGCCCAAGCCGCTCATGCCCGTGGGCGACCGGCCCGTGCTCGACATCGTCATCCGCCAGTTGCAGCGCGACGGCTTCGACCGCGTCACGATCGCGACCGGCCACCTCGCCGAGCTGATCGAGGCGTTCTTCGGCGACGGCTCCCGGCACGGCGTGGAGATCGACTACTTCCGCGAGGAGCAGCCGCTGGGCACCGTGGGCTCGCTCAGCCTCATCGACGGGCTCGACGGCGAGGACTTCCTCGTGATGAACGGCGACGTGCTGACCGACATGAGCTACGCGGCGCTCATGCGCGAGCACCTCGCGGCCGGCGACGCGACCGTCACCATCGCCGCCCACGCCCGCACGATCCAGATCTCGCTCGGCGTCATCCTGCTCGACGAGAACGACCCGAGCCGGCTCAGCGACTACGTCGAGAAGCCGACGACCGACTTCGACGCGTCCATGGGCGTGTACTGCTTCTCGCCCCGGGTCCTCGGCTTCCTGGACCCGGGCGTCCGGCTCGACTTCCCCGAGCTGATCCTGCGGCTCATCGAGCGCGGCGAGGTCGTCCGCGCGCACCACCAGCAGTGCTTCTGGCTCGACGTCGGGCGGCCCGAGGACTACGCGCAGGCGCAGGACGAGTTCGAGCGTCTGCGCGCCACGCTGATCCCCGAGCCGCAGCCCTCCGTCAGGTCGCCGCGCCCCTCCCGCTGAGGAGCGGTCACTGCGGGCGCAGGCGCACGCGCAGGACGATGTTCTGCGCCCCGCTCCGCGACGCCCGGGGAGCGGGCGTCTGGCAGGCTGCTCGCTCAGTCCGCCCGCAATCGGGCCGGGAAGCCGGTCAGGTCAGCGGCGCGGGGTGCACGGCCACGGCGATCGACTGCTCGTGGCCGCCGTAGAGGTCCGTGACCTTCACGGTGACCGTGAGCGTCGCCCCGCGCGCCTTCACGATGCGACGCAGCGCCGCCCGCGACAGCGACAGCCGCCCCGAGGCGGCGGCGCCCGCCTTCAGCGAGGCGCTCAGTCCCGGCTGGCGCAGCGTGCGTCCGCCGACCTTCAGCGACAGCGATCCGGAGACCGTGCAGGCCGACGGGCAGTAGACCGAGACGGCCGGCACGCTGACGCGCTTGCGCCGGCCCGGCCGCGGCGTGACGACCCCGCCGCGGGGCGCGTAGACGAGCGCCGCGCCGACCTGGCCGGCCAGCGTCACGTTGACGTCCAGCGAGCTCTTGGACTTCTTCGCGCCGCGCTTCTTGGCGGCCTTGCTCGCCGGGGGCGGCGGCAGGCAGTAGGCCGCGCCGCCGCAGTCGTCCTGCGCGGGGGCGGCGGCCACGGGACCGGCCAGAGCGACCGCACAGGCGGTGACGAGGATGACGGCGAGGCGCTTCAGGCGGCGAAGCATAGAGTTCCCGCGTGCGCGTTCACCGCATCGCTGGACGCATGGCCGGGTTGGAGTCCCCGATGCGCCGCATTCCACCCCTGGCCGCCGCGCTGCTCGCCGTGCTGCTCGTCGTCGGCACCACCGCCTCCGCCGCGACGAAGCGGCGCGCCGCCCCCGCCGAGAAGGCGATCTGGGGCGCCACGACCCTCGGCGACGGCACCTCGGCGTTCCCGGTCTACAAGGAGCTCGGCGTCGACGTCTTCGAGGTCCAGCTCGACTGGGCGACGACGGCACCCGAGCGCCCGGCGGATCCCGGCAACCCCGACGACCCCGCGTACAGGTGGCCGCGCGCGCTGGACGATGCGGTGGCGCAGGCGACCGCCGAGAACATCCAGGTCGCGGTCATGGTCCGCGGCACGCCGCCGTGGGCCAACGGCGGACGGACCCCGGACTGGACGCCGAGCAACCCGACCGACTACGGCGACTTCCTCGTCGCCGCCTCGCGCCGGTACCCGCCGGTGCGCCGCTGGATGATCTGGGGCGAGCCGACGCGGCAGGGCAGCTACCAGCCGATGCCGTTCAACAAGAAGCAGGGCCCGCGGTCCTACGCGAAGCTGCTCGACGCCGCCTACGGCGCGCTGAAGTTCGTCGACCCCACGAACATCGTCATCGGCGGGATGACCTTCACGACCGGCCTGGTGACGCCGCGCGACTTCGTCAGGTGGATGCGGCTGCCCAACGGCAAGCCCCCGCGCCTGGACTGGTACGGCCACAACGCGTTCTCGACGCGCTTCCCGCGCCTCAAGGACAACGTCTACGTCAAGGGCCTGCGCGACATCAACGACCTCGACACGCTGCACTCCGAGCTGAAGCGCGCATACCGTGGACGCGCGACCCCTCCGATCTGGGTGTCGGAGTTCACCGTGTCGTCGGACCGCCCGAACCGCGCGTTCAACTTCTCGGTCAGCCGTGCGCAGCAGGCGAAGTGGGTGACGGCCGCCTACAAGCTCGTCAACTCCGTCGACTACGTGTCGGGGCTCGGCTGGTTCAACCTGCAGGACGAGATCGACGACGGGACCGATCGCTCGCTCACCACCGGCCTCATCGCGATCGACGGCGTCCGCAAGCCGGCGTTCACGGCGTATCAGCGCGCCCCCTGAACGTTCGCGTTTTGTTGCGCAGGGGCTCGTGTGTACCGTGGGCGGCGTGTCACCGACTGGCGCACGGATCGCCGGCGCGGGTGTGTTGCTCGCGACACTCGTTGCGGCGTTGCTGCTCGCCCGCTGCCCGGCCGGCGCGTCGGCGGCGGCGAAGCTGCCCCCGCAGGGCGTCTACGAGCAGTGCCCGCCGGGCGCGCATCCGGCGCGGTGCGCCGCCAACCTGCGCCGCGTCGCGCGCGTCGGCATCAAGTACGTCCTCAACTACCAGGCGCTCAACGGCTCGCCGCGCCAGATCCGGGCGTACGCGCGCGCGGCGCGCAACGCCGGGGTCAAGCTCATCTGGCCGCTCATCCACCCGGCCTGGCGCGGCGCAGTGAGCCTGCGCAGGACGTATCCGCAGCTCTCCCGCGGATGTCACTGCACCAACCTGCTGCGGTACACGGTTCGTCTGTTGCGCCACAACCCCGCGACGTGGGGCTGGTACGTCGGCGACGAGCTGCCGGCGAGCACCGCGCCCGCCGTCATCCGGCTCGCCGACCGGGTGCTGTTCCTCGACCCGAACCACCCGCGCCTCTACATGCAGGCCGGCCTCGACCAGCTCTTCGGCGCGGGGCTCAAGCCGTTCGCGCCCGCCGCGGAGTACCTCGGCAACGACATGTTCCCCTTCGGCACCGCGTTCGCGACGTCGATCCTCGCGCAGTCCATGGGCTCCGCCGGACGCGAGGCCAGCGCGCTGCGGCGCAAGTTCGTCGCGACGCTTCAGGCGTTCGCGTGGAACCAGGTGCGCGACGCCCCGCCCACCGGGATCGTCGACCGCAACCACTTCCCGACCTACGCGGAGATGCTCAAGGCGCGCAACCTCACGCTGAAGGTCTCGCGCCCCGTGATGATCCTGTGGTACTCGCTGCAGGACATCGACCACTCCAGGGCCCCCGCTCGCCACTTCGCCGACTGGGCGCGCGCCGTCCGGGCGCCGGCTCCGCGCTAGGACCGCCGGCGCGCGGTCGCCCGCTCGGCGTTCGAGCGCGACGTCGCCCGCTTGGCCCTGCTCGTCCGCGTCGTCTCGGCCACCGTGCGCGACGTCGCACGCTTGGCCCTCTCGTCCGCGTCGTCTCGGCCACCGTGCGCGCGCGGGCCTTCGCGGCCGGGGTGGCCGACGGGCGCGGTGCGGTGGCGACCGGCGGCTCGGGCACGACCGGCGGAGGAGCGTTGGCCGCCTGCACGAGGTTCGCCCAGTTGCCGGCGGGGTCCGCCGAGCGGTCGACGTCGTTGAGCGAGTACCACAGGATGAGGCTGGGATCGCTCGCCAGGATCGCCTGGTTGCGCTGATCGGTCATCTCCGCGGCGGTCGGGAAGTGGTCGTCGGGCATCCCGTCCTGGGGGTACTGGTTGTGCGCGAAGGCCTGCAGGACCGCGACCATGTTCCTCCCGGCCGGCTTGATTTGGCGGGCCGACGCTGCCATCGCCTCGCCCGTGAGCGTGTGCGGCACGACGCTGCCGATCGGGTACATGTCGCTGCCGATGTAGTCCGCGGCGCGGATGTACGGCCCGAGGTTGGCGCCGAGCTGCTCGAGCATGCCCATGCCGACGTAGATCGTCGGGTGGTCGGGGTCGAGCGCGCGGACGCGGTCGGCGAGCGCCTGCACGAGCGGCGCCTCGTTGACGGTCAGCTCGTCGCCGATGTACCAGCCCCACGTTGCGGGATGGTCCTTCAGGCGGTTGACGACGTAGGCCAGCATGTCGTTGCAGTAGCACTGCGCCGCGAGCTTCGGGTAGCGCTTGAAGAGGTTGCCCTGCTCGCGCCACACCTTGTCGTTGAGCGGCCAGATGAGCTTCACGCCCGCGAGGGCCGCGGCGTCGGCATACGCGACCAGGTCCGTCGGCGTCGCGTACCAGCTCGTGTAGTTGAGGATGATGGGCATCCCGTTGCTGGCGACCCGGCGGACGTGCTCGATGCAGGTGCCGAGATCCGGCGTGGGGGCGCACTGGTCGTAGACGCCCTGCGGCGGGACGGCGGCCGCGGTCCCCGGCGCGGGCGCGGCGGGCGCGGGGCTGGGGGATGCGGTGGCCAGCGCGAAGAGCACCATCGCCGCGCTGATGGCGGCGAGCAGATGGGCCGGGTGGTCGCGCAGGCGTCGGCGACCCGTGCGGGCAGGGTGAAGCATGGCGCCTCCTTGGCAGTGGCCGGAGGCGCTCCGTGCGCCTCCGTCGGGACGGGGCCGCCGCGCGGTGGAACGGCGGCGGGCTCCCCCCTGCTGTCGGCCGGATCCCGGTCGGAGAATCCTTCCCGGCGGAATCCTGGCCGGGTGTTGGACTTCCGCCTGACCGGATGGCGGTGGACCGGCGGCTGGACCTCGTTAGAGTCGGGGCGTGCCGATCGTGCGGGAGCCGCCCGACCCTGTCCTCGACCAGCCGGTGTGGGCGCGCCCGCTGCTGCGCCAGCCCGACCGCTCGCTGATGGACCTCGCGGGGTCCGGGCTGCCCGTCGCCTTCGCCGTCCTCGCCGACCGCCATCGCGAGCGGCTGCTGGCCGCCGCCGGCGGTGACGAGGACCGCCTGCGTGACACGCTGCTCGGCGCGTGGAGCGCCGCGCGTGCCGGCGCGCGGCCCGCCGATCCCGCTGCCTGGCTCGAGTCGCTGGCCTCCGGCGACGTGCAGGCCGAGCATCTCGGGGCCGCCGCGGAAGGTGACGAGCACGAGCAGGAGCTGCGCAGCCAGCTCGAGGCACTCGTCGGCGCCGCGGTGCTGCCGTCCCTGCCGCCTCGGACCGCGGACACCGGGCTGCCGGCGCCGGCGGCCGCGGCCGCGCCGTCCCGCGTCGGCGGGCGCCTGCGGCGTCGCCCGGCCGCGCTGGTCGCTGGCGGGGTGCTGGGGCTGTTCGGGGTCGCCGCGATCGCGGCGGGCGCCGTCGCGCTCAGCGGCGGCGACGAGCCGTCCGGCCAGCGGGCCGCGAAGGTCTCGACCGCGCCCGCGGACGCGCCGCCCGACGCGCCCACCACCGGCGCGGGCACCACGCCTTCGCCCGCGGACACCACGGCGACGACCGCGAAGAAGGCCAGGAAGGCGGGGTCGTCGTCCTCGGCGACCGCGGGCACCGGCGCGGTGACGCCGTCCGGCGAGCCGGTGACCACGCAGGCACAGGAGCCGTCCGCGGCCGCCGGCGCGCCGACCCCGACGAAGGCCACCGCGCCCTCGCGGACGCCCGCCGCCGCCCCGAAGAGCACCGGCAAGAAGGGCGGCACGAGGCAGCCGACGACGACCACCACGCGGCCCACGGCCACGGTCCCGCTGCCGACGAGCACCACCACGGTGCCCCCGATCACGCAGACCGCCCCGCCGACGACGCCGACGCCGACCGCGACGACCCCGCCGGTCACCGAGCCGCCCGCGACGACCGAGCCGCCCGCGGTGACGGAGCCTCCGGCGACGACGGACGCGCCGCCGGCGGACACGGTTCCGGCGGGCTGAGCCGGCCGCGACGGACGGCGCGGGCGTGGCCGCGCCCGGACGTGCGTCACCTTTTGCCCACCCCTCGGGACAAACCTGACGCACGTCGGGAGGCGCGCGCTGGAACGGCGCCGTCAGGTCAGGTGGACGTGCGCAGCCCGCGGCTGGCCGCGAGGCCGATCCAGCCGCCCACGACGAGCAGGATCAGCAGCAGGCCGTACGTGACGGCCGGGGACGTCGTGCTGGAGCTCGAGTCCGAGCGCAGCGCCGATGACGGCGGACCGTCCGTGCCGACCGTCGCGCCGCCCACGCCCGGGACCCTGGACGAAGATCCGAATCCGTTCTCGGAGTGGATGGACGTGCCGACGTTCGGATTGTCGCTCGATGAGCCCGATGAGCCCGATGAGCCCGATGAGCCCGATGAGCCCGAGGAGCCCGAAGATCCCGACGATCCGGTGGCCGCGGTCGCGCCGCTGGCGCCGGAATCCCCGTTGCCACCGCCCCCGGAGCCGGTCGTGCCGGCCGCCCCGGCGGTCGAGGTGCCGTTGTCCTGCTGGTCGCCCGAGCCGTCGTCCGCCTTCGCTCGCGCCTTCTTCGGAGCGGCGTCCTTGCGGGCCGTATCGAACGGAATTTCGTAGATGACCCCGGCAGGGCTGCTAGCGTCCGGGTCGGTCCGCTGCTGCTGTGCACTCACCGGGGGCGCGGCCAGGCACACGACCACGAACGCGAACGAGGCGATGAGGGAAGCACGACTCACCGCAGCGAGTGTAGAGCAGCAGGAAGCGGCCCCGCAGACGATCACGGAAGCAGTGGACAGTCGTACGCCGCCGCCGCGGTCCCCCCTCATCGCGGCTCCGGCGGTGTTCGTCATCGTCCTGCTCCTTCTGGCGACCGTCTACCACGGAGCCTTCTACCTGCGCGACTGGGGCCCGCCGGCCGTGCTGGTCCTCGGCACGCTGCTGGCCCTGCAGATCGCCGGCGGCGGCCTCCCCCTGGGCGGCCGCTGGACGAAGGTCATGCTCGCCGGCATCTGGGGCTTCGCGGCCTGGGCGCTGCTCTCCGCGCTCTGGTCGACGTCGCCCTCCGCCGCCTGGGAGGGCGGCGCGCGCGACCTGTTCTACGCGGCGCTCGTCACGGTCCCGATCGTGCTCGTCCCGCGCGGGCGGGTGATCGAGGTCCTCGGCCTCGGGCTGGTCGCCGGCATCGCCGCGCTGGCCCTCCTCACGCTCGTCCGCATGCTCATCGGCGACGACGGGCTCTTCCTGGCCGGGCGCCTCGACGCTCCGGTGGGCTACCGCAACGCGACGGCGCTGCTCTTCGCGCTGGGCGTCTGGCCGCTGCTGGCGCTGGCCGCCCGCGGCGAGAAGCGGGCGTTCCGCGCCGCCGCGTTCTCGCTGGCCGTCCTCTGCCTCGCCCTGGCGTTCCTGACGCAGAGCCGCGGCATCGTCATCGGCCTCGGCGTGGGCGCCGTCGTCGCGCTGGGGCTCGGGCCCGAGCGGATCCGCCGGGCCTGGCTCGGCGTGCTGGCGGTCGTGCTCATCGCGATCTTCTCGAGCGGCCTGCTGACGCCGTACAACGCCTTCGACGGCGGGCAGGGCGTCGTACAGGACGGCGACATCAGCCGTGCCGCCTGGACGACGCTGCTGCTCATGGTGGTCGCCTTCGGCGTCGGCCTGGCCATCGCCCTGGTCGACAACGGCCTGCGCACCGGCAGCGAGGGCATCCGCGTCGCCCGCCTCGCCGCGCGGGCCGGGCTCGTCCTGATCGTGATCGTCGGGATCGTCGGCGGGCTCATGGTCGTCGGCAACCCCGTCAGCGAGGCCCGCCAGAAGTGGGACGAGTTCACCGCCAACGAGACCATCGCCACCGGAGCGACCCGGTACGCCAACGTCTCCGGCCAGCGCTACGACCTCTGGCGCGTGTCGCTGAACGCGTTCGCCGACAACCCGATCACCGGCGTCGGCGAGGCGTCCTACCCCTTCGAGTACTACGGGCACCGCAACAACGACCGCAACCTGGACGACCCACACGGGCTGCCGTTCCAGGTGCTGTCGGAGCTCGGCCTGGTCGGCGCGATCCTCATGGGCGCCTTCCTCGTCGGGGCGATCGGCGTGCTCGTCACGCGCTGGCGCCACGTCCCGCAACCCCGGCAGCGATTGGCCAGCGGCCTGGCCGCCTCGGGAGCCGTGCTGATCGGCCAGTCCATGGTCGACTGGATGTGGCGGATCCCGGGCGTCACGGGGCTCGGCCTGCTCTGCCTGGGCATCGGCGTCGCGCTCGTCCTCGATCCCGCCACCGCGCCGTCGCGCCGGCTGCCCGCCGCGTGGCGGGCGGTCACCGCGGGCGCCCTCGCGATCGCGGTCGTCGCCGTCGCCGTCCTGTACCTCTCGGACTTCTACGTCCGCCAGGCGCGCGCGGACGCCGCCGACTCGCCGGCCAAGCAGCTCTCGGCGGCCCGGACCGCCTCCAAGCTCAACCCGGTCTCGGTCGTCCCGTGGTACCTGATGGCGTCGGCGCACGAGAGCGACGGCCAGCTCGCCGAGGCGCGCTCGGACCTCCTCAAGGCGCTCGACAAGGAGCCCGGCAACTTCGCCACGATGGGCGTCATCGGCGACTTCTACGCCCGCCAGGGGCGCTACCGCGCCGCCCGCTACTGGTATGGGCGCGCGCTCAAGCTCAACCCGGTCGACGTCGGCCTCCAGCAGCTCGCCAAGACGGGCGGGGATCCGAAGGCCACGGGCTGAGCCCGCGGGCGCTAGTGCTCCATCTCGCAACCATCGACCCGAAATGCGGGCCGTCGATCACCGCCATGCGGCGTCCTCGACCACTCGAAATCCCAGAGGGATTCCTTCGGGTCTGCCTCCTTGCCTGGCGGCGCCGACGACCCACCTTTCAGGCCGATCGTTACGAGACGGAGCACTGGCCCGCGACGGCGGTGAGCAGCTCGCGCCAGTGCTCGACGCTGCGTGCGCGGCTGTAGCGCTCGCGCACCCGCGCCAGGCCGGCGTCGCCCATGCGCGCGACGCCCGCCGGGTCCGCCCGGAGCCGCCGCAGCGCGTCCGCGAGCGCCGGCGCGTCGTCCGGGTCGGCCACGACGCCCGCGCCCGCTTCCCGCACCTCGCGGGCCGACTCGCCCCGCGCGCCGAGGACCACCGGCCGGCGCGCGGCCATGACCTCGAGCAGCTTCGTCGGAAACGCGCCGTCGAGGATCGGCTGGGCGCCGAGCAGGACGGCCCCGGCGTGGGCGCCGGCGTAGAGTCCCGGCACGGCATCGGGCGCGACGGTGCCCAGCCACGTGACGTTGTCGACCGACGCCGCCCGCGCCTCAACCTCCTGCGCCTGGGCGCCGTCCCCGGCGATCGTCACCGCCACCGTCTCGGGACCTGCCAGTCGCGCGGCCTCGACGAGCGTGGCCATGTTCTGGGCCAGGCCGATCGTCCCCGCGTAGACCACCCGCAGCGGCCCGTCGAGCCGGGGCGGGGGGGCCGCCGCGAACCGCTCCAGATCCACGGCGGGCAGGACGCGGGCGACCTTGCCGGCCGCCTCGGGGAGGCGCTCGAGCGCCGCGGCGATGCCCTCGGTGGGCGTCGTGACGGCCGCCGCGTGGCGGTAGCACCAGCGCTCGAGACCCTCGGCGGCGGCGACGGCCCGCGCGTTCGTCAGCGCACCGAGCTCTACGGCCGTGGCGGGCCAGCGGTCGGCGACGTTCATGACCAGCGCTGCCCGCTTGCCCCGGGCGTACAGCACGCCCGCCGCGGCCGTGAACAGCGGCGGCGACTCGACGACCACCACGTCGGCCGGCCCGGCCAGCGGGGCCGTGGCCAGCGCGCTCGCGGCGAAGCCCGTGTGGTCGAGCAGCCGCCGCGCCACCCCGCGGTTGGCCACCGGGCAGACCGCACTGCGCAGGACCGGCACGGGGCCCGCCTCGCGCAGCCAGGCGCGGTTGCGGTAGGGGCGCTTCACGGCGCCATCGGGATAGTGTGGAAAGCCGGTGTGCACCGTGACGTCCAGCCCGGCCGCCTGCAGCCCGCCGGCGAGCGCCGCGATGCGCGTCTGCGCCGCCCCCTTCTCGGGCGGGAAGTAATGGGTGAGGAACACGACGCGCATCGCGCGCCATTGAACTCGAATCCGCCTCCGGGCGACCCGGCGGACCTCGACCCGGTCGAGCGCAAGCGCCTGGAGCGCGCATACGGCGGCTACGCGGCCGATCCGGCGCGTCAGCAGGCCTGGGACGCCGCCAACCCCGGCAACGTCGCCCTGCGCGCCGAGGTCGGCGCCCGCCTCGAACGCGTGGCCGGGCCTGCGCTGGCGGGCGACCGGCCGATCCTCGACGCCGGCTGCGGCGCCGGCTACTGGCTGGGGTGGCTGCAGGACCGCGGCGTCGCGCCCGCTCGCCTGCGCGGTGCGGAGATGATCGCCGCGCGCGCCGATGCCGCCCGCCGCCGCGTCCCGGGCGCCGACGTCCGACAGGCCGATGTGCGCCGGCTGCCCTTCGAGAACGCCAGCTGCGCGCTCGTCCTGCTCTTCACGGTCCTGAGCTCGCAGGTCGCCGAGGCCGACCGCGCCGCGACGGTGCGCGAGGCGCGCCGAGTGGCCGGTCCCGCGGGCCTCGTCGTCGTCTGGGACCTGCGCCGCACCGCGCGCGCCGTGCCCGCCGCCTTCCTGCGCCGCGAGCTCGGCCCCGGGCTGCGCACGCAGACCTCCACCCTCGTGCCGCCGGTCGCCCGCCGCCTCGGTCCGGCGACCGAGCGCGTGTACCCGCTGCTCGTCCGTCTGCCGCCCCTGCGCACCCACTGGTTCGCGTGGGCGCCGGGGGCCTGACGCTCAGCGCGACGGCTGGTCGGCGCGCCGGAAGGTCCGGCCGAAGCGCCGCGCGTGCTCCTGCTCGAAGACGACGTACTCCGAGATCGCCGCGCGCAGGATCGAGTACCGGCTCGCCGTCTCGCGCGCGTTCGTCTGCAGGTGGCGCAGCCGCTGGCGGTCGTCGACGAGCGCGGTGAGCGCGTCGAGCGCCGCGGCCTCGTCGAGCGTGTCGACGGCGACCATGTTCTCGCCGTCGCGTGCGAACTCCCAGACCCCGCCGAGGCGCGGCGCGACCGCCGTGCACCCGCAGGCCATCGCCTCGAGCGCCGTGCGCCCGAACGCCTGGTACATGGACAGGTCCAGGAAGACGTCGCTGCGCGCGAGCAGGCTCGCCACGCGGTGGCGGGTCAGCAGGCCGAGGTGGCGCGCCCGGATCGCCGCCGACTCGGTGATCTTCGCCAGTTCGGCGTCATGGCAGCCGAACGTCATCACCTCGACCGTGTCCGGGAACGCATCCTGCAGGCGCTCGAGGGCCTTCACCGTGCCGAACGGCTGCCGGCGCGGCGTGCGCGGCCGCACCATGCCGACGACCCGCACCGGCCCGTCGGGGTCGCGTGGGCGCAGCGGCGGCACGTACAGCTGCTCGTCGATGCTCGGCTCGACCTTGGCCACGTGCAGGCCGTGCACCTCGCCGACGACGTTGCACAGCCAGTGCGTCTTGGCGAACAGGAGCATGTCCTCGATCGCCGTGTAGGACTCGACCGCCTCCGCGACGTCCTCCGGGTTCTTCGACGCGAAGAACGGCTCGTAGTCCTGGATGTAGTAGGCGGGCAGGAAGTCCTCGCGGGCCTGGCGCACCCGCTGGACCATCGCGACCGACTTGAAGTGGGTCGCCGAGATGACGTCGGCGCCGGCCGTCTTGTCGACCAGGTCGTCCTCGTCGCGGAAGGTCTGGAAGACCTCGGCCGCGTCGTCGTAGACCGCCTGGGCGCGCGTGAAGGCCCGCTCGGGCAGCGCGATGTGCGCGTTGACGCCGAGCTGGCGCAGCCCGCGCACCTCCTGGTAGATCGAGTGCGAGCCGCCCGAGCCGCCGTCGCCGAGGCCCGGCAGGACGAAGACGACGGCCAGCGGGTCGGTGTCGCCGTGCATGAGCGCGGCCGCCGTCCCGACGGGCGTCGCGGCCGCGTCCTCCACCGCCGCGCGCAGCGGCGCCAGCGCCGTGTTGGCCTCCATGCCCTTGACGAGCGTCTCGATCTCCTCGCGCCCGTGCTTGTCGAGGAAGATCTGGTAGTTGCGCTTGGCGTGGACGTTGCGCCCCTCGACGGTGAACGACTTCGACTTGGCGTGGAAGACGTAGGCGTCGTCGGCGACGGCGAGCTCGAAGCCGGCCTTCAGCGCGCGATAGCTGAAGTCGTTCTCCTCGGAGTAGCCGGAGGCGAAGTGCTCCTCGTCGAAGTAGCCGATCGCGTCGAAGACGGCGCGCTTGACGACGTAGCAGAAGCCGTTGACGAACGGCAGGCGCGGGCGGTCGCGCGGGGAGACGTGCGCCACGATCGACGCCATCCCGTCCGCGGTCAGCCACGGCGGCAGCGGATTCGTCGCCCACGACCCGCCCTCGCGCAGCCGCGGCACGGACTGATGGCTGGCCGCGTTGGACAGCGGCCCGAGGATGCCGATCGCGCCGTTCGAGTCGCCGGTGTCCACGAGCCGCTGCAGCCAGCCGAACGTCACGATCGTGTCGCTGTTGAGCACGGCGACGTAGTCGGCGGTCGCCTCCCGCATCCCGAGGTTCGCGGCGATCGTGTAGCCGTGCGGCGGCTCGGCGTTGTGGATGAGCGTGACCTTCGGGTTCGTCTCCGCGACCGATTCGAGGTACGCGGTGGTCGCCGCGTCGCTGCCGTCGTTGACGAGGATCAGCCGGAACGGCCGGTCGGACTTCGCGACGAGCGACCACAGGCAGACCCGCACGTCCTCGAGCGCGTTGTGGACGCAGACGACGACGTCGATCGAGGGGCTGATGAGCACCTGGTCGGCGCGATCGACGAGCACGTGGCGGCGGTCGGCGGCCTGCGGCAGCGCCAGCGGGTCGACGCCCTCGACGGGGCGCCGCGTCCAGCGCACCGTGCCGAGGTACTGCGACAGAAACGCCCGGCGCGGTTCGAACTCCGGGCTGGCCGGGTCGAGCCCGTGCTCGGCGCCCGGGACCACGTGCCCGTTGTCGGACGGCGAGGTGGCCGGTTCACCTGTCGCGATCGCTGAGCCGGCCGGGTCAGCGATCGCGGGCGGTCCCGAGCCCAGCTGGCGCTCGAGCGCCAGGACGCGCTGCGTCGCCTGGTCGAGATCGTCCCTGGCGCGCGCGGCCGCCTCCTCGGCGGCCTGCGCCCGGCTGCGGGTGTCGGCGAGCTCGTCGGAGCGGCGGCGCTCGCCGTCCTGAAGCTCCCGCTCGGCGCGCTCGCGCGCCTGCTCGGCGTCGCGCGCGCTCGTCTGCGCGTACTCGAGCTCCATGGCGCGGCGCTCGTGGGCGATCCGCGCCTCGCCGAGCTCGGTCGTGAGGCTCTCGATCTCGGCCTGCTGGGCGGCGCGCTCGGCCGCTGCGCCCTCGAGGTCGCCCCGCGCCGCGCCCAGCTCGGTCTCCAGCCGGGTGCGCTCGCGCGCCTGCTCGTCGAGGGCCGCGCGCAGCTCGGCGACGCGCGCCTCGGCGGCCTCCGCGGTCCGGGCGGCCTGCTCGGCGAGCGAGCGGTCCTCGAGGCGGCGCTGCTCGGCGTCCGCGGCACCAGCGCGGACGGCCTCGAGCGCGGCCCGCTGCTCGTCGAGCTCGCGCTCGAGCGTCTCGCGCACGTCGGCGAGGTCCTGCTCGGCGCGTCGCCGCTGCGACGCCGCGGCGCCGGCGTCGACCGTCGCGCGGGACGCCTGCTCCTCGAGCTCCGCGACGCGCGCCTCGGCCGCCGTGCGCGCCGCCTGCTCGTCGGACAGGCGCTGCTCGAGCTCCTCGAGGGCCTGCGTCGCGGTGGCGAGCTCGGCCTCCCGCGTGTCGACTCCGGCGGCGAGGCGCGCGTAGTCCGCGCGCATCGACTCGAGCTCGCGCTCGAACGCACCGGCCCGGGTCGCGGCCTCGGTGGCCTTGGCCATCGCGTCGGTGGCGCGGGCGGCCTCGACGGCGGCGAGATCGCGCAGCTCGTCGACGATCTCCGGGTCGTCCGACGAACGCGTCTCGCGGGCCGCACCGAGCTGGCGCCCCAGCTGCGCGATCTGCTCGGCGAGCGCCGGGTCCGGGCCGGCCCCGGCCGCCGGGGCGGTCGCCGTCCGCTCGCGCTCCTTGTCCAGCGAGCGCCGCAGCCGCTTGACCTCCTTGAGGAGGTCGTCGAGCAGCTGACGGTCGGCCGGGTCACCCCCGCCGGTGCGCATGCGCTCCTGCGCCTCGGCCAGGCCCTGCTGCGTCAGCTCGAGCTGGTGCGCCGTCTCCCGGCGCGCGACGATGCCCCAGAGCCGCATCAGCTCGATCGCCCCGGCACGCTCGCGCAGCCACTCGGAGCCGCCGGTGAGCTCGAGCAGGTCGCCGAGCCGGCCGTCCTCGGCGACGGTGGTCTCCGGCGCCAGGATGCCCAGCCCGTGCGCGCCCGGGATGTCGCGGAACACCCACTCGGGATCGGACGTCGCGATGAAGTCCTCGATGGCGGTGCGCACGCCGTTGCGCGGGCCGCCCTCCTCGATCGCGTTGGCCAGGTGGTCGTTGATGCCGACCTCGAACATCTCCGCGGTGCCGGGCCGCAGGCCCTTGTGGGCGTACGGGTGGCGGCGGTGCTCGGGGATCCGGTCGGGCGCGTAGTACATGTCGCGCCGGCCGTAGGGCCAGTCGACGTCGTGCAGCGCGATCACGGGCGGCGAGCGCCGGTCGCGCGCCGCCCGCTCCTCGCTCGCCCGCAGCTCGCTGAGGACCGTGAAGTGGTTGTGGTCGCCGTCGATCAGCAGCAGGTCGACGTCGGCGATGTCGGGCAGGACGTTGAGGCTCAGCCCGCGATGGAAGACGAACCGATCGCCGAACTCGGCCTCCCAGCCCTCGACGTCGAAGCCGGGCTCGGGGTCGATGCTGTGGATCACGGCATCGACCTCCTCGGCGATCTCGAGCAGGCGCCGGGTCAGCTCCCCGAACTGGGAGCCGATCTCGACGACGACCGACGGGCGCACGGTGCGCACCAGCGGTTCGAGGAACGCAGACCAGAAGCGGTGCACGTGAGGCGATCGGGTCGGGCGGCCGGACCGGGCCGGTTCAGTCGAGGTCCGGCCGGTCCTCGACGGCCGCGACGTGGGTCGGGTTGATCCACACGCGGGTGCTCGTGGCGGTGTTGAACCGGGTGAAGCTCTCGGAGCCGGTTGCGGCCTGCTCCAGCATGTCGATCACCTTCTTGCCGGGAAGGGCGACGGTGATCTCCCTACCGTCGGCGAGACGAACTTTCGAGGCCATCAGATGCTCCTGGGCGATGTCGGGGTCGAGGGGCCGAAGCGGCGCAAGAGACTAGCTCCGGGTCGTGGACTGCTGGGAGGGCTCTTGAGCCCAGGACCGCAGGATTGGACGCATGTCGGACTCTGCGGCGGGCAGCTGCGCGGCGGGGAGGGGACGGGAGACGGTCTGCAGCGCCTTGTCGAGCGCTCCGGCGTCGCTCTGGGGCCGGCGGAAGGTCAGGCGGCGCATGAGCATCGTGGTCTTGTGGCCCAGCCGCCACGAGCGTGAGGCGATCGCGCGCTCGAGCTGTGCGCGGACGACCTCGCGCTCGGCCTCGAGGGTCTCGCGGGCCGCACGATGCGTCCGCAGGTCGCCCTGTGCGGCGACGAGCTGGCGGTCGAGGTCGGCGGTGCGTGAGCTCAGCAGCCGCTCCTGGTCGCGCGTGGCCCCGAGCTCGTTCGTCCGGGCCTCGACCTCGCGCTCGAGGATCCCCGCCCGGCGCTCGGCGTCGGCGAGGGCCTGGCGCTCGCGCTCGCGGGCGGCCTCGGCCCGCCCGAGCTGCTCGCGGACGCGCTCGGCGGCCACGACGGCGTCCGCCACGCGCTGGGCGTCGCCGTCGACGCGCGACTGCAGCACGGTGCGCTCGGCGCGCAGGCTCTGGAGCTCGGCATCGCGGCGGGTGAGGTCGATGCGCAGCTGGGTGCGCTCCTGCTCGTTGGCGGCGAGCTGGCGCTCGAGGCGGTCGCGGCCGCTGCGCAGCTCGGCCTCGATGGCGGCGCTGCTGCGCTCGAGCGCCTCCAGGCGCGTCTCGGCCACCGCGCGCTCGCGCTCGCCGGTGGACGCGGCGGCGATGAGGCGCTCGCGGTCGGCGCGCTGCTCGCGGACCGCCGCGTCGAGCTCGGCGACCCGCGCCTGCAGCGACGCGACGGCGACGCGGGCGTCGGAGAGCTCGTGCTCGAGCGCGTCGGCGCGCTCCTGGCTGCGGCGCACCTCGGCGCGCAGGTCGTCGGCCTCGGCGCGGTGCGCCTCCGTCGCCGCGGCGAGGGCGCCGGCCTGCGTGGCCGCGCGCTCGGCGACATCGCGCTGCTCGGCCTCGAGCGCCGCGGCGGCGCGGCGGGCCGCCTGCAGAGCGGTCTCGGCGCGAGCGCGCTCCATGTCGACCCGGCGGCAGTGGTCCTCGAGGAACTCGGGACTGCGCAGGTCGTGCAGGACGCGGGCGAGCGCGGCGTTGCCCCGCACCAGCTGGACCTCGGCGACGACCGCGATGCCGCCCAGCCCGGGCAGGTCGGCGATCACCCAGTCGCGCTCGGACTGCTCGGCGAAGTCCTCGATCGCGGTGCGCACGCCGTTGCGGTCGCCGTCATCGGAGAGGGCGTGCCAGAGGCCGGTCTGCAGGCCCTCGGGGTCCAGCCCTCGGCGGCCGGGCACGACGCCGTCGCGACCGGCGGGTTGGCGGGCGCCCTCGGGGATCGCCTCCGGGTCGCGGTAGCCGTCGCGGCGCCCGAACGGCCAGCGGACGTCGTGGACGACCACGACCGGCGGCTCGTGGCCGTCCTGCCGGGCGCGCGACTCGAGCTCCTGCAGGACCTGCATGACCGTGTACCAGTTCGGGTCGGCATCGACGATCGCCACGCCGACGTCCGTGCACTCGCTCGCGGCCCGGACCGCGCCGGCGCGCTGCACGCGCACCGCGTCGCCGCCGAGCTGCTCGAGCGCCTCCGGGTCGAAGGACGGATCCGGGTGCGCGACGTGCAGGGCGATGTCGCGCTCTCGGCACAGCGCCGCGAGGCGGTGGGCGAGCTGACCGTCTCCACGGTCCAGATCCAGCACGACCCGGGGATCGGCCGCCTCGATGATCGGTTCGATGACGGCGATCCGGTAGCGCTGCACGAGGGCGATCCTACCGACAAGAGGGCGGCTTCGGCGATCCGGATTTCGTCTACTCGACTCGTTCAGAGCGGCGGGCGATCGCCGCTTCCCCGGGCACGGTGCGCGGCGCGCGCCACCCAGAGCCGGGCCCCGGAGACCCAGTTGTTCGGGTGCGTGAGGCACAGGATCGGCGAGGCGCCCTCGGCGATGAGGTGCAGCGGATCGATGCCGTCCTTCCACTGGCCCTCGGCGGCGCTGCGATCGGTGAGCCAGCACGCGAGGTCGTGGCGCCGGATGCCGTAGTTGGCGTCGAACTCGATGCCGAAGCCGCGGGGATCCTGGTCGGCGAGCAGGTCGCCGTTGCGCAGCTGCGGCATGCGCGTGTCGCCGTGGGCCGCGATCGACCGGGTGGGCCCGAAGCGCTCGTCGAATGCGCGGATCTCCGCGCGCAGGACGTCGCGGCACGCGGCCAGGGTCGCCGCCGCCTCGGCGTCGCCGTCAGGCGCGCCCCGCGTGAGCGCCAGGCGCGTCAGCGTCTCGTAGTGCAGGCCCACCTCGTGGCCGGCGTCGCGCACCGCCCGGACGATCGCCGGCTGCGCGGTGCGCCAGCGGAAGTACCAGGTCGCCGGCAGCCCGAGCTCGCGCTCGACCGCCAGCATCGGCAGGACCGACCGCGGCGCCTGGTCGACGTCGTGGCGCAGGATGAGCACCCGGTCGGCCTGCGGCCCGTCGATGACGAACCGCTCGAGCGACGTGACGGCGTACCCGCGCGCAAGGGCCCGCTCGAGGACCGCCCGGTAGTCGGAGAAGCGGCTGCGCGACAGCGTGCGCGACAGGCGTCGCCGGGTCCGTCCGGACGCGGGGCTGGGGTCCACGCGAGCGGATCATAGGAACGGCGGGGAGCAGGCCCTTTGCCATACTCGCCTCGTGCTGATCGTCAACGCGGACGACTGGGGCTACAGCGAGCGCGTGACGCAGGCCATCGTCGACGGCTTCGAGGCCGGGACGGTGTCGTCGACCACCGCGATGGTGTGGCAGCGCGACACCGAGCGCGCCGCCGAGATCGGCCGGGAACGGCGCCTGCCGATCGGCCTGCACCTCAACCTCACCGCGCCTTACCGCGCCGACGACGTCCCCGCGCGGGCGCGCGAGCGCCAGCTGCGGCTCACCGAGCAGTTCGGCAAGCAGGGATGGCGCGCCCCGGACGCCTTCGCCGGCGACCGCCAGATGCTGCGCGACACCATCCGCGACCAGCTCGACCGCTTCCGGGAGGTGATCGGCGAGCCGACGCACCTCGACGGCCACCACCACGTCCACGTCCACAGTGAGGTCCTCGAGCTGCTTCCGGAGCTCCTGCCTGCCGACACCCCGATCCGCGCGGTCCCGCGGACCCCGCCGCACTCCGACGACCCGCTCGACCGGCGGGAGGCCGGGCTGTATCAGAGCTTTCCCGCGGTCGACCTCGTGTGGGAGCTCCACCACCTGCACCCCGACCTCGGCGGTGCCGGTCTGGAGTGGCTCGAGCGGGCGCGCACGCTGTCCGTGGAGATCGTCACGCACCCCGCCGAGGACAACCCCAAGCTCGGCGAGGCCCCCTGGCGCGCGGCGACGGCCGGCCTCGACCTCGCGTCCTATCGCGGCCTCGCCGAGCGACTCGCCGCCGCCGCGCCCGCCTCGCTGCCGCCGCAGGAGCCGGAGCCCCGCGCGAGCCCGCGCGGCTGGCGCCGGTTGCTGCAGCGCTCCGGGACCGGCACGGCCTAGCCTCGCACCTGGACCGTGGTGGCATCCGACGACCTGACATCGCTGCACGAGCGCCAGATCGCATGGCTGCGCGAAGAGCTCACACTGCTGCGAGGGGAGAGCGCCGCGGCTCCAGGACTCCGCACGGCCCTGGCCGAGTCCTCCGAGCGGCTGGAGCAGCTCGAGGCCGCGCTGGAGGAGCTGCTCGCCGAGCGGGCGGCGCTGCTCGATGATGCACGGCGTCTGCAGACCTCACGATCATGGCGCTACGGCCACCGCGTCATGCGCGCGCTCGGCCGCGTCCGGCGCCGGCCGCTGAGCAACGAGGGCGCGGCCGAGTCGCTCGTCGCCCGCCTCTCCACCCCGCCCCCCTCGGTCGACGCGGCCATCGCGACGCTCCCGGTCAAGCAGACCGTGCGTCGCCGCGACCCGGGCGGCGTGGATCTGACCCGCATGGCCGCGGTGCCCAGCGTGACCATCATCGTCCCGATCCACAATGCCGCGGAGGAGCTCGAGCGCTGCCTCGACAGCCTCGTCCGGAACACCGGCAGTCGTGGCCGGCTGCTGCTCGTCGACGACGCCAGCACGGATCCGCGGATCGCGGTGCTGCTCGAGCGCTGCGCCCGCCTCGCGAACGTCCGGGTCCTGGTCAACGAGCAGAACCTGGGGTTCACCGCCACCGTGAACCGGGGGTTCGACCAGGCGGACGCGGATGCGGACGTCGTCGTCCTCAACAGCGACACCGAAGTACCGCCGCGCTGGCTCGAGCAGCTGATGATCGCGGCCTACGAGGAGCGCGAGATCGGCACGGTCACCCCGGTCTCCAACAACGCCGGCGCCTTCTCCGTGCCGGAGATCGACGCCGACAACGCGCTGCCGCCCGGCTTCGCCCCCGACGACATCGCGCGTCTCGTCGCGCGGGACCCGGCGCTCGTGCGGTTGCGTGCGCCCACGGGAAGCGGGTTCTGCCTCTACATCAAGCGCGCGTGCCTCGAGACCGTCGGCCGCTTCGACGAAGAGCGCTTCCCGCGCGGCTACGGCGAGGAGAACGACTTCTGCATGCGCGCGTCCGCGCTCGGATGGTCGCACGCGGTCGATGACGCCACGTGGGTGCTGCATCATCGCGAGTCGAGCTTCGGCGAGGAGAAGGCCGCGCTCGTGGCGCGCAACCGGGTCACGCTTGACGAGCGCCACCCGCGGTACACGTCGCTCGTGCGCGCGTTCGTGGCCTCGGACGAGCTGCGGACGCTGCGCGAGCACACCCGCGAGCTGTTTGCGTGGGCCGAGCGCGGCGGCGCCCCGCCGCTGCCGCGGCTGCTGTTCGTCCTGCACGTCGGCGGCGGCGGCGTGCCCGCGACCAGCGGCGACCTCATGCGCGGTCTGGCCGCGCGCTATGACTGCCTGGCCCTGACCTCGGACGGCGTGACGATGCGGCTGTCGCGCTGGGAGCCGGGGGGCCTGCGCGAGCTCGAGCAGTGGCAGCTCGAGACGCCGTGGCAGGCGGTCGACTTCGAGCGTCCAGACGGTGCGGCGATCGCTCGTCACGTCCTCACGGCCTACGCCGTCGAGATCGTCCACGTCCGTCACCTGTTCCGGCACACGCTCGACCTGCCCCTCACCGCGGAGGCTCTCGGCATTCCGGTCATCGTCTCCTTCCACGACTTCTACCTGTCCTGCCCGACCATCCACCTGCTCGACGAGGATCACCGCTACTGCGCGGGGATCTGCACCGACGGGGACGGCGTCTGCCAGGTGCCGCCGACGATGGGCGCGATCCCGCCGCTCAAGCACCGCTGGATCAACGACTGGCGCCACCGCATCGCGCCGGTACTCGAGAACGCCGATGCGCTCGTCACGACGTCGGAGCACATCCGGTTCGTGTATCGCCGCACGTATCCCGGCATCGAGGATGTCCCCTTCGCGATCATCCCGCACGGGCGGGATCTCGAGCAGGCGTCCGGCATCGCGGTCGTGCCTGAGCCCGGCGAGCCCATCCGCATACTCGTGCCCGGCAACATCGGCGAGCACAAGGGCGCCCAGCTTCTGGCCGAGATGAAGGCGCTCGACACGGAGGATCGCCTCGAGCTGCATTTCCTCGGCCTCGTTCCCCCACGCTTCCTCCACCTCGGTGTCCAGCACGGCGGGTACGAGCGCGACCAGTTCCTCGCCCGCGTCCGCGAGATCGGCCCGTCGTTCGCCGCGGTCCTGTCGATCACCGCCGAGTCCTACTCGCACACGCTCACGGAGGCGTGGGCCGCCGGGATTCCGGTCGTCGCGTCGGATCTCGGCGCCCTTCGCGAGCGCATCGGAGCTCAGGGTGGCGGCTGGCTCGTGCCCCACGACGATCCCGCCGAGGTCGTGCGCCGCATCTTCGAGATCGCGGACGACCCCGAGGAGTACCGGCGCCAACAGGCCCGGGCGATTCTGCACGAGACGAGCGTCTCGGACATGGCGCAGGCCTACGCCGAGCTCTACCGCGAGGTGGCCGACCGGCGCCGGGCGTTCCGCCCCCGGAGCCCCGACACCGCCCCCGAAGCGCTCAGCCCGGCCGGCAGATGAAGAACGTCCCCTTGTAGCCGTCCTCGTCGACGAGCTCCCGCGGCTCGACGGAGGCGAACCGGGCGTGCAGCTCGGGCAGGACGTCGGCGCCGATGACCCACCGGTGGCCGTGCTTGTTCGGGGCCAGCGGTTCGGTGGTGGGCCGCTCCCGGCGCCAGGCGATCTCCAGGACGGCGCGGCCGCCCGGCTCGACGACCCGGGCGAGCTCGTCGAGCCCCGCGAGGTAGTCCGGGACCTGCTCGAGGACGTGCTGCAGCAGGACGAGCTCGTAGCCGCCGGTCCGCGCGAAGCGCATGTCCGTCACGTCGGCGTCATGGTCGACGAACCGGTCGAAGACGCCGGGATGAAACGGCTCGCGAAACGAGCGTTTGTCGAAGGACTCGTAGTGCCAGCCGCGGTCGCGCAGCCAGTTGCCCAGCAACATCGGGCTGTTCGGCGCGCACTCGAGGACGCGCCCGCTGCCGTTCCCGGTGGGCACCAGCAGGTCGGCCAGTCCTCCGGCCAGCGCTCGCTGGCGCTCGAGGGACCCACACCCGACACAGCCGGCGCGCGGGCGCCCGTTGCCTTCTCGGCGCTCCGTGGAACCGCAGATCGGACAGGGCCGCATGGCCTCCACGCTACCTGTCGGACCTGCACGCCGGACGGCCGCACCCCCCGCCAATCGATGCGGCTAGTCTCGCGCCGGTGCGGGTGAGCGGCTACATCGACGGCGTCATCGGCGACGCCGTGCACGGTTGGGCCTGGGACGAGGACGCGCCCGATCGGCGGCTGGTCCTCCGCGCCCAGGTCGACGGCGAGGTGCTCGCCCGGGGACGTGCGGCCGAGCCGCGCAGCGACCTGGTCCGCCACGGGATCGGGGACGGGTACCACGGGTTCCGGATCCCGCTGACTCGGCCGCTGGGGCCGGGGGAGCACCGGATCGCGGTCGTCGACGTCGACAGCGGCAGCCGGCTGCCGCTGTCGAACAACTGGATCGCCTGGGCGTCTGAGGGCGTGCCGCTGCCCGGGGTCGCGCTCGTCGAGGATCCCCAGGTCGATCTCGCGGACGAGCCTGCGGCCTCCCCGATGGGTCTGGCCGGCATCGCGGACTGGGTCTTCGCCGGCGCGCCCGCCGAGGTCGCCGAGCTGCGCGGTGCCCACGCCGTTCCGCATGCCGTCATCGACGCCTACGTGGAGGCCATCGAGGGCCTGTACGCCCTCGGCAGCGACCTGCGCTTCACGCCGATCGTCGCCGTGCTGCCCGACAAGCTGCACGTCTATCCCGAGCACCTGCCGGTGGGCCTCGGGGTCGAGCCGGCCAACCGGATCGCCGCCCGGCTCGTCGCCCGGCTCCGCGACTCCCAACTCGCCGAGGTGCTCGACCTGCTGCCCGTGATGGCCGACGCCCGCGCCCATGGCCGCGTGTTCACGCGGACCGGCGCGCAGCCGACCTGGACCGGCGCGTTCTACGCCGCACGCGCGATCGCCAAGGCGCTGGCCGTCCGGGGCGTCGCGCTGAACCCGATGCCGTGGAACGCGCTCGACCTCGGGGTCTACGAGCCCGTTGCCGACAGCCTGGCCGAGGCGCCGCTGGCGGGCCGGCGGCCCGGCGAGGCGGTGCGACGCGACCTCGAGCCGGTGCTCGCCCCCGGCATGGCCCTGACGGCGCGACCGGGGCGCGACGTCGCGCCGGGCGCCCGCGTGCTCGAGCGCGCGGCCGGGCTCGACACGCCGCGCCTGCTGGTCGCGGGCGAGCCGCTCACGGGACGCATCGGGCGACTCCTCGCAGAGCACGCGTCTACGACGCTGCTGCTCGACACCGACCGGCTTGATGAAGACCTCGTCCGGGCGGAACGACCCGACGTCGTGGTGCAGATCCTCACGGACGGCGGGTTGCTGCGCCGGTCCGGTGTGCGGTAGCGGCCCGTGAGCGACCTCCCGCCCGACACAGAGCCCCGTGTGGACCTGCTGGAGCAGGCGCGTACGTCGATCGAGGAGCTCACGCACCAGCGGGAGCGCGCGGCGACCGTCACGCGCGAGCAGCGGGCCCGCATCCGGGAGCTCGAGCAGACGGTGTCGACGCTGCTGCTCGCGCTGAGCGAGACGCGCAAGGACATCGAGCGGACCGAGCAGTCGACGGCCTGGCGGATCGGCCACTTCCTCACGCGGACCGGCCGGCGCCTGCTGCGGCGGCCGATCATGACGCGGGGCGCACTGCAGGCGACGTTGCACCGCCTGGAGCTCATCGACGAGCAGACGCGCCTGCTGCCCCACGCGCCCGTGCCGGGCTCTCTGCCCGGGGGACGGACGATGCGCCGCGCCCCGCTGCGCATCGTCGACGAGGCCGAGCGCGAGCCCGGCCGCCGCACCCTCGCCGACGAGGTGCGCCGCCGTCTCGGCCGCCGCCCGGATGCCGAGCCCCGGTCGGTGTCGATGATCGTCCTCACCCACCAGGGCCTCGTCCACCTCAAGCGCCTTGTCGCCGCGCTCGTCGACCACACCGACTACCCGGCGCTGGAGCTGGTCGTGGTCGACAACGCGTCGACCGACGGGACCACCCAATACCTCGCCGAGCTGGAGGCGCCGTTCCCGATCCAGGTGCACCGCAACGAGCGCAACGTCTCGTTCTCGGAGGGCAACAACCAGGGCGCTCACCTCGCGGAAGGCGAACTGCTGCTGTTCGCCAACAACGACATCGTGCCGTTCGAGCGTCACTGGCTGACCGAGCTCGTCGCGTTGTGCGACCGGACCGGCGCGGCGGCCGTCGGCGCCACGCTCCTGCGCGTCGAGGAGGAGTGGCTGCTGGGGCCCACCGTCCAGCACCGCGGCGTGCGCTTCAGCGACGGCTCGGAGATCCTGCCCTACAACGACGGCGACGGCGATGCCCTGTTCGACGCGCAGTTCGGCGTCGACCTCCGCTGTCCGGCGGTCACCGCGGCGTGCCTGCTGATGACGCGCGAGTGGTTCGACCGAGTCGGCGGCATGTCGCCGGGCTACCGCTACGGCACCGAGGACGTCGACCTGGGGCTCAAGCTGCTGGCCGCCGGCGGCGAGGTGTGGTGCAGCGGGCGCTCGGTCGCCTTCCACAACGAGTCCTCCACGCAGGATCTGCAGGGCCGGGAGTTCCAGCGCCTCAACCGGCTCGGCAACCGGCGCGCCTTCCTCGACCGCTGGGGCGCCCGCGTGCGCCGCGAGAACCGGCTCGCGCTGCTCGATGGCGACGAGGCGTGGGCCGGCCCCACGAGGCCGCACATCGCCATCACGCTGACGAGCCGGGACGTCGCCGACGGCTGGGGCGACTGGTACACCGCGCACGAGATGGGCGAGGCGCTGGAGGACGAGGGCTGGCGCGTGACCTACATCGAGCGCAAGGGCGACGCCTGGTACGACCTGCCGGACGACCTCGACTACGTCCTCGCGCTCATGGACGTCTTCGACCTGCGCCGCGTGGATCCTCGGGTCGTGACGATCGCCTGGATCCGCAACTGGACCGACCGCTGGCTCGCGCGTCCCTGGTTCGAGCGCGCGGACGTGCTGCTGGCCTCGTCGGCGGGGTCGGCGCGGATCATCGAGGAACGCACCGGCCGGCCCTCCATCCCGTTCTCGCTCGCGACGAACCCGGAGCGCTTCGCCCCCGCTCCCGTCCAGGACCGCTATGCGGCCGACTACGTCTTCACCGGCAACCACTGGGGCGAGGAGCGCGCGGTGCAGCGGGCCCTGACCCCGCACGAGGGCGAGCGTCTGCGGATCTTCGGCCGCGGCTGGGAGGAGGTCCCGGAGGCAGCGCCCTACGCGGAGGGCCCCATCGCCTACGACCGCCTCCGCGACGTCTACGCGTCGGCCACCGTCGTCATCGACGACACGGCGGCGCCGACGCTGCCCTACGGGGCCGTGAACTGCCGGGTGTTCGACGCGCTGGCCTGCGGCCGGCTGCCGCTGACGAACTGCGCCGAGGGCGTGCACGAGCTCTTCGACGACGAGTTCCCCACCTGGTCGGACGCGGACGAGCTGCGCGCCCAGCTCGACGCGCTGCTGGCGGACGCGGACCGGCGCGAGGCGCTGGCCGCCCGCTACCGCGGCGTGGTCCTCGAGCGCCACACGTACGCCCATCGCGCCCGCGAGCTCACGCGCGTGCTGCGCGATGTCGAGCAGAGCCTGTCGTTCGTGCTCAAGATCGGGGCCCCGTCGTGGGACGTGGCCGAGCGCTGGGGCGACCTGCACTTCGCTCGCGCGATGGAGCGCGAGCTGCGCCGCCGCGGGCATCGCTGCCTCATCCAGGTCCTCGAGGAGTGGGAGGAGCCCGAGGGGCTCGAGTACGACGTGGCGGTCGTGCTCAAGGGCCTCAGCCGCCATCAGCCCAAGCCCGGCCAGCTAAACGTGCTGTGGAACATCAGCCATCCCGAGTTCCTCACGGGCGAGGAGTGCGACAGCTACGACCTCGTGTGCGTCGCCTCGCCGCCGTTCGCCGCCGAGGTCGGGGGTCGCACGCGCACGCCGGTGATCGTGCTCGAGCAGGCGACCGACCCGCGCGTCTTCTATCCCGATCCCGACGAGGTCCACGGGCGCGACCTCGCGTACGTGGCCAACTCGCGCAACGTCCTGCGCCCGATCGTGCGCGACCTGCTGCCGACGAAGCGCGACCTGGCGATCTACGGCGCCAACTGGGCGGGGCTGATCGACACGAAGCTCGTCGTCGCCGAGCACGTGCCCAACGACGAGCTGCGCCGCGTGTACAGCTCCGCGGCGATCGTCCTCAACGACCACTGGGACGACATGCGCGCCCACGGGTTCGTCTCGAACCGGATCTATGACGCGCTCGCCTGCGGAGCGGTGGTCGTGAGCGACGACGTCCCGGGCCTCGAGCGCTTCGGCGACGCCGTCGTCACCTACGGCTCGCCCCACGAGCTCGAGTCGGCGATCGCCGCGTTGCTCGCCGATCCCCGGGACCGGGCCGACCGCGGCCGCCGCGGCATGGAGCTCGTCCTCGCCGAGCACACGTTCGCCCGCCGCGTCGACACCCTTCTGGCGGCGGTCGAGCGGGTCATCGAGGACCGCGACCATCCCCTGCGTGTGAGGCCTTCGCCGCGGCCGCGCTCAGAGGTGCTCGGCGAAGCACAGCTCGCAGCCGATCGAGACGATCGAGCAGTCGGTCGGTGAGACGGCGTCGAGGCGCTCGCGGATGGCGGGCAGGCGGCGGGGCAGCTGGACGAGCGCGGGGTCGCAGCCGGTGTTGAGCTGCAGCACGAGCAGACCGGTGCTGCGGACCGCCTCGAGAAAGTCGACGATCGTCATGCGGTTGAGCTGATTGCAGTAGTAGTCCCAGCGGTCCGGGTGCGCCGCCTTGACGTCGGCGGGGCTGCGCCAGAGATGCTCCCAGGGCTCGCCGCGGAGGTGTCCGCCGATCGACGAGTACCAGAGGCCGTCGGCGAAGATCGCGATCCGGCCCTTCGCGCGCAGCAGCGGCCGGAACGCGCCGAGCACGCCCTTGAGGTCGAGGACGTGCTCGAACACGCCGTTGGAGACGATGAGGTCGTACGTCTCTCCCCGCAGTGCCGTCTCGTGGACGTTCTCCTGGCGGAACTCGAACGACGGGTGGTCGATGCCGCGGGCGGCCATCGCCCGCTTCAGCGGCGCGGCCGAGACGTGGCTGAGGTCGATCGAGACGATCGAGCGGGCGCCGCGGCGCATGGCCCACAGCACCTCGTTGCCGTAGCCCCCGCCGAAGATCAGCACGTCCTTGCCGGCCGGGTCGCCGTAGCGCAGGAGGTCGCGGTCGAGCGCCTCCTCGCGATGGAGGATGTACTCGCAGATCTCCTGGACCTTCTCGTCGCTGAGCCTGCGCTCGGCTTCGGCCTCGGCGAATCCCTGGATCTGTGGCGGCGGGGGCATGGAGGGCGGCGGGGGCTCGGGCCAGCGGTGCAGAGCCTGAAGCAGCCGCTTCCTCGCCCGCCAGTAGCGACGCTTCAGCTTGAGGAGCACTGACCGCGCAACGCTACACGCCGCCGCGCCGGCGCCGCCGGTCTCGCGACCCCGCTACAGCGAGCGTCGCCAGGTGACGTCCTCGCGCACCACGCGCGCGGGGTTGCCCGCGACGACCGTGTGCGGCGGCACGTCATGGGTGACGACCGTGTTGGCGCCGATGACGGCGTGCTCGCCCACCGTCACGCCCTTCTGGATCCTGGCCTCGGCCCCCACCCAGACGTGGTCGCCGAGGACCACGGAGGCGGGCGGGTTGATCCGGTCGCCCGACAGCATGTCGACCACGGAGTGCGAGTCCGACGTGCGCACGAAGATGTCGCGCGAGAGCATGCAGTCCTCGCCGACGACGACGCTCAGGCCGTCCTCGTGGACGAGCAGCGCGCCTCCGAAGCAGTTCGACGCGTTCCCGACGAGGATCGTGCCGTCGTCGGCGTCGATGCGCAGCGTCGTCTCGCGGATCTCCACGCCGGCGCCGATCGCCACGCGCGCGCGGTGGCCGCGGACGATGATCCGGCAGCGGTGCAGCGACGCGCCCGGCGCGAGCGCGATGGTCGCGTCGTCGCCCTCGATGTCGAACGAGCACTTCTCGAACTGCAACGTCTCCGGATCGGCGATCAGCTCGCGGCCCAGGCCGGTGGTCGACAGCCAGATCCGGTGGTCCTGCGCCATGTCCGTGAGGTAGGCCCGCGGCGGGTCGCCGCCGAAGGCCGAGGCCAGCCACGCGTCCCACTCGGGGATCGCGGGCGTCGGGGGGCTCGGGGGCGTGGCGGAGGCCGACACGGAACGCTGCACCTCCTCGATGCGATCGATCGCCGCCTGGACGGCGCCTTCCGTGCTGTGGCCGCGCAGGGTCATCCGGCGCAGGCCGCCGGTGACGGCGTGGCCGATCCGCCAGGCGCGCGAGTCGCGCACGCGCTCGAGGTCCCGGCGGGTGGCCTCGAGCGCGGCGCCCATGGCCTCGACGTCGCGCCGGCCCCATCCCGGCTGCAGCTCGCCGGCGCTGCTCACGACGCGTCCTCCGTCGCGAACACGCCGGCCACGGCCCGCTCGACCGCTTCGGCGTCGATCGTCCAATCCTCGATGATCGCCTGCTTGGGGTTGGGCGAGCCCGACCGGCCGAAGAGGTAGAGCGGCCCATGTTCGCGGGTCATCAGGACGTCGTTGGGCGTGTAGAAGTGGCCGGGGGCGAGGATGATGCGGCGCACCCCGGCCGGTGCGAAGACGGTGTTGTAGAGGCCGCTGCCCACGGAGCCGGCGATCCAGCTCGCGGTCGCGAACGTGCGGATCTGCTCGGGCACGTCGTGGTCCTCGGGGTGGAAGATCTCGAAGCCGTGGCCGGCGAAGATCTGCTCAATGCACTCCTCGTTATCGAGCCGGCGCTTGCTCGCCTTGCGGCGAGAGACGAACAGCCGCCGGTCGTGCGGTCCCTCGTCGGCGCCGGGCGCGTAGAACTCGCGGACCCGCTGCATGACGTCCCAGAAGCGCTCGGAGATGCGCTTGGGCAGCACGTAGGACTGCGAGGCAAGAATCAGCGACTCGAACCACATGTTGCCGCGGTTGACGCGGATGGCGTTGCGCTCGGTGACGCCGAAGGGCCGCAGGAGCTGGAGGTGGTAGCGCAGGTCCGGCCGCAGCCCGTTGACCGCCACCGGCATCGTCGTCAGATCGAGGTCCGCGGCCGCCCACAGCTGGCTGACCGCCTCGAGCAGCACGTGGCCGTAGCCGCCGTTGCGGGAGGCCGCGTTGAACGTCGTCCCCCCGACGCGCACGGTGGCCGCGTCGCGCATGATGTCGTTCAGCCGCTCGGGCTGGATGCGGCGCTCGGTCTCGTCGGGCAGCGGGTGGTCGGGGCCCAGCGGCTTGCGCAGGCTGTCGAGCAGCAGCCGGCCGGTGTCGGCGTTGACGATCGTGCGCTGGGGCAGGAAGAGGACGTTGTCCACCTTGACGACCCGCAGCTGGATCGGCCAGCGGCCCATGCCGTACTCGATGTCCGGCGCGCCGTTGAGGAACGCGTACTCCGGGATGGCGGGCGGCTCCTCGGGCTCGAGCTCGAGGATGCGGTTGCCCGGGCCGAACAGCTCGGCGACCGAGCCGACCCGCTCGTAGTCCTCGTAGACATCGATCTCGACATCGGCCGCCATGCGCCGGAAAACCGTACCAGCGGCGCACCGGCCGCCCTCCGGGGTCAGGCGGCGATCGCGCCGGCCAGCACGCGCTCGCCGGCGAACACGCCGTCGAGCGCTCGCTCCACGACGCCGGCGTCGATCGACCAGTCCTCGACGATCGCCTGCTTGGGGTTCGTCGAGCTGGACTCGCCGAACAGGTACATGGGCCCGTGGTCGCGGCTCATGAGCAGGTCGTTCGGCGTGTGGAAGTGGCCGGGGGCGAGGATGATGCGGCGCACGCCGGGCGGCGCGAAGACGGAGTTGTAGAGGCCGCTGCCGACGGAGCCGGCGATCCAGCTCGCGCGGGCGAACGTGCGGATCTGCTCGGGTACGTCGTGGTCCTCGGGGTGGAAGACCTCGAAGTCGTGGCGGGCGAAGATCTGCTCGATGCGTTCCTCGTCGACGAGCCGGCGCTTGCTTGCCTTGCGCCGCGAGACGTACAGCCGCCGGTCGGGCTGGCGAGCGTCGAGGTCGGACGCGTAGAAGCCGCTGATCCGCTGGGTCACGTCCCAGAAGCGCTGCGAGATGCGCTTGGGCAGCACGTAGGACTGCGCCGCGACGATGAGCGACTCGAAGAAGACGTTGCCGCGGTTGGCCATGACCGCGTTGCGCTCGGTCACGCCGAACGGCCGCATGAGCCGGAGCTGGTAGTCGCGGCCGCCGCCGAGCGCGTTGACGGCGACGGGCATGCTCGACAGATCGAGCTCAGCGGCCGCCCAGAGCTGGCTGACGGCTTCGAGCAGGACATGGCCGTAGCCGTCGTTGCGCGCGATCGCGCTGAAGGCGGGGCCGGCGACGTGTTCCGTGTTCGGGCTGCGCAGGATGGAGCCGATGCGCCGGGACGTCACCCGGCGCTGCATGCTCTCGGGCAGCGGCTGTCCGGGTCCGAGCGGCTTGCGCAGGCTGTCGAGCAGCAGCTTGCCGTTCGACGCGTTGACGATGGTGCGCCGCGGCATGACCAGGGCGTTGTCGACCTTGACCACGCGGAGCTGGATCGGCCACCGGCTCAGGCCGAGCTTCATCGGCGGGGGGCCGTTGAGGAAGTCGAACGCGGGGGTCGGCGGCGGGGCCTCGGCCGTCATCTCGAAGATGCGGTTGCCGGGCCCCATCAGGTCGGCGATACGGTCGACTTGCTGGTAGTCCTCGTAGGCGTCGATGTCGGCCATGCCAAAAACCTAGCATGCCGACAGATTTAGTAGACTTGACTCAGTGCCAGGGACGCCGCGGGTACCGCTCGAGCCACGGGATCATCGCCATGCGCCGGACGACCATCTCGACGTCCTGGCGGGTCCACTCGCGCTCCTTGCGGCTGGCGCTGACCCGGCGGTCGATGTTGTCCGCGCACGCGGCGAGGAACTCGTCGGTCACCGGCAGGTCGAGGAACTCAAGCAGGCCGCGCACCTCCTTGGCCGGGTCGGCGACCAGGTCCTCGAGCGCGAGGTCGTACATCGGCAGGACCTCCTGCTCGCGGAAGCGCTTGATGATCTCCGCGCGCCGGAAGTACTTCACGATCGCGCGGTCGCCGTGGAAGCGCCCCATGGAGGCGATGTTGTCCCACGGGTTGCGGTAGACGTGGATCATGCGGACCTTCGCCTGCGCGAGCTCCTCGAGCTGGTCGAACACGAGCGGGTTGCGGTCCCAGGCGATCGGGGGCTCCTGCCCGCGCTTCGTGCCGAGGACCCGCAGCGTGGTGTACGTCCCGTGGCTGCCGCCCGGGATCAGGTTGGTCGGCGCCGACTGGTCGCGCCGGTAGCCGCGGTGCCCTTCGCGGGCCTGGCGCGCCGACCGGTCGACGAGGTAGGTGAACAGGCGTCGCCGGTCGACCGCGCGCAGCCCGCCGGTGATCGACTTGCCCTCTTCGCTGGCGAAGATCTTGCCCTCGTGGGCGATCACCGCCTCGGGATGGGCGTCGAGCACCGTGCCCACGAGGCTGTGCCCGCTGCGGGTGTAGCCCATGAACAGGCAGAACAGCTCGACGTCGTCGAACATGGCGGCGGCCGACCCCTCCGCTATTCCCAGGGCGTCTTGGGATACCGCTCGAGCCATGGCACCCGATCCATCCGCTTGGCGACCGCCTCGATGGCGCCCTCGCTCCACTCCCGCTCCTTGCGGCTCTCGCTCGGCTTTCCGTCGATGCGCTGGCGGCAGGCGGCGAGGAACGTGTCGTCGACGGGCAGCGAGTAGAACTCGAGCATCGTCCGGACTTCCTGCTCCGGGTCGTCGACGAGATCCTCGAGCGCCATGTGGTGCATCGGCACGTCGGACTCGTGCTGGAAGCGGTTGATGATGTTCGCGCGCCGGAAGTACTTGCCGATCGCCCGGTCGCCGTGGAAGCGCCCCATCGAGGCGATGTTGTCCCACGGGTTGCGGTACACGTGAAGCAGCCTGATCTCGGCCCCCGTCAGCTGGGCGAGCTGGTCGAAGATCTCCGGGTTCTTCTCCCAGATCATCGGCGGCTCCTGGCCGCGCTTGGTGCCGATCACCCGGAGCTTCGTGTAGGTGCCGTTGCTGGCGCCGGGGATGAGGTTCGTGGAGCTCGAGTCGCGGCGCCAGCCGCGGTGGCCCTGCTCCGCCTGGCGCGCCGAGCGGTTGACGAGGTAGTCGAACAGCTTGTTGCGCTTGAACGGCCGCAGCTCGCCGGTGAGCGACTTGCGCTCGTCGCCGGCGAAGATCTTGCCCTCGTGCGCGACGACCGCCTCCGGGTGGGCGTCGAGCACGGTCCCGACGAGGCTGTGCCCGCTGCGCGTGTAGCCCATGAAGAGGCAGAACACCTCGACGTCGTCGTACATGGTCCTCCTACCGCGGATCCGCTCCGCGCGCAGTGCGGGCGGGGGGTCCGGATCGTCCGTATTTCGTCACGGCCGCCGTCGTGGCGTGCCGAGCTACTTGTTCGCGCGAGTCGTGCACGCGTTGATGGTCTTCGTCTGCGCCGCGGTCGGCTTGGAGTCGAAGGCGATGACGATCATCTTCTTGCGCACGACCTTCGGCTGCTCGGTGAGCGAGGCCTTCGTGCGCTTCGCGTTGGGGAGGGTGGCCAGGACGACGACGTCGGCGCCGTCGCTGCCGCCCTTCCAGGTGACGCGCAGCAGGCCGCCCTGGGCGCGCCGCAGGCCGAAGCCCTTGACGTCCTTGGGCTCGGTGCTGACGGTCGAGCCCGTGTCACGCACGCACTGGGCGAAGAGCTTCATCCGGTCGCGCACGGCCGTGAGCTGCGTCTCGGTGATCTTCGTGTTCTTGCGCAGCGGAAGGTCCTTCGGGGGCTTCGGCGTCGTGCTCGTCTGGCCGGGCGTCGTCTCCGCCGGCGTGGTCGAGGGGGTGGACGTCGACGGGGTGGACGCCGGCGTCGATGTCGCGCCGGTGCTCGCCGACGTGTCCGAGCCGCTGTTGCCGCCGCAGCCGGTGATGATCGCGCCGATCGAGGCCAGGGCCGCGATGGTGGCCAGGACTGAGTGTTTCGGGGCCATGGGTCGCCTCCTCGTCATGGGTTGGTCTGCACAGCGGCCGCGCTGCGGTCCAGGTCGGCCATCAACCGCTGAAGGGCAGCGGGCGTGCGCAGCTTCACGTCTTCGATCGCCAGCGAGTCGCTCGGCTTGGGCCGTGCGTCCTTGGCCTCCCGCTTGTAGGTCTCGACCGACAGCGCCCGTAGGGGCACCGTCTCCACCCGCGAGAGAAGCATCCGGTTGACGCGGTTCTGCAGCCACCGCTCGTACGACATCTGGAACGTCGCGCGCACGATGCGCGCATCCGGGCCGTTGACCTCGCGCGCGCAGCGCGCGGCGATCTCGGCCTCCTCCTCCCAGCGAAGCGTGCCGCCCTCGATGACCACGGGGGCGTGCAGCTCCAACCCCTCCTGGAGCGCCTGGCGGACCTGGCGCTCGAAGGATCCGAAGAACAGCTGTCCCGCCTCGGGACTGGGCCAGGATCGGTTGCGGGCCCGCCGGCGCGCCTCCTTGGCGGCCGGCTTGTCCGTCGGTCCTCCGGGCAGCATGCCCGCATCCATCGCCGCGACCGTGTACATCCGGTCGACCTGGCGATAGACGGCCCCGTACTGCGGGACGAGGACGTTCTTCGCCGCCCACGACTTGCCCATGTGCGACGCGCCGCAGAACAGCAGCGTGGTCGCCTCCCAGTTTCCCCGGAGGGTCTCAGCCATTGCGGGACAACTTGAACAGCGGCCGCCCGTCGTGCGAGTGGCCGAGCAGGTCGATCTGCGGAAGCCGGCTGTGCTCGGAGACGTACTGGGCGAACTCGTCCGGCGGGTAGTTCCGGTAGGCGTTGTCCATGTCCGGCCCGCGGCGCTCGTAGACGTGCGCGGCGAAGATGAGGATGTCGGCGTCGAGGCGGTCGAGCATCGACGTCATGCCCTCGTACATCTCCTGCGTCTTCAGGAAGTGGTGGAAGATGTTCAGGCCGAGGACGACGTTCATCTCCGCGAGGCGGGGGAACTCGAAGACCGAGCCCTCCCAGATCTCGTAGCGGTACTCCGTCGCGTCGCGCAGGCGCGTGGCGATGCGCGCGCTCTGCGGGTTGGCCTCGACCGCCGTGACGTCGAACCCGAGATCCTCCATCGCGCGGCTCATCTGCCCCCAGTGGGCGCCGATGTCCATGAGCTTCTTGCCCGGGATGTCGTAGCCCTCGAACGCCTTCGTGAGCACCGGGAGGCGGTCGTCGAAGTGATGGGCCTGCAGGTCGAACAGGTCCGGGTGCTCGACGCGCTGGTAGACGCGGCCCTGGTGGCCGCCGGCGAACGCGACGACGCGGTCACGGAACGTCTCCCAACTCGGGTGGCGCGCGACCACGTTGACCGGGATCGACTCCAGGCCGGCGGCGCGCGCCGCCGCGACGCGCTTGGCGCCGTCGACGAGGACGAAGCGCCCGTCGCGCCCGATGGCGACCAGCACCTCGTCGTCCTCGGTTCCCGTGTCCAGCTCCTGCTGGGTCTTGTAGCCCTCGGTCGCGATCGACTGCGTGAGCTCGCCGCCGGCCGCCGCGTCCGGCGCGAACGGCTCGACCTCGCGGTCCCAGTCGCCCTTGTACGTCTGGCCGCGACGGCGCAGCAGCGCCTCGGTGTCGCCGCCGGTGTAGCGCAGGTTGATCTTGGCGGGCGCGACGTCGACCAGCGGCAGCGCCGGCCGGTCGCGCCACAGCAGGCCGCCCGGATTGCTGCCGTAGCGGAGCTTGCGCTCCGGATGGCGGGCGGAGATCACCGGCCGCAGCCGCTCCGGGACCTCGGCGAGCTTCCAGCCCGTCGCCTCCCCGTTCGGCACGAGCAGCGCGGCGACGTCGTCGTCGAGCAGCGCGTACATCGCGACGGTGTCGTCGGAGCCGTCCGCGGAGGGAACCAGGATGGCCCCGGTCTCCAAGGTGCTGGACCAGCTCTCAATGGGTCGTCTGACAGTCACTCGCCGCTCCGTCGGTGGGATTAGAGTTCGAAACGACGACCCGGGCCGGCCAGCTCAGCACGAAGCCCAAGGTCGTCCAAAGAAGGGTTTGCGTCGCCAAGCTCCCGCGGCATCCCGGAGAGATGCCCACTCACCGGCGCGGGCGATCCTAGCGCAATCCCAGGAGCGTTCGGGACACCTGGACGAATTGATAGAAGCCATCTCCGCAATGGCTTGTCCGATCTGCGACAGCACGTCGTTCTCGGCCTTCGGGGGCCGCACCTCCGCCGTCTGTGACGGATGCGGCGCGCTGGAGCGCCAGCGCGCCCTGGCCCGCGAGGCGGCGGGGCTCCTGGCCGCGGGCGACGGGCGCTGGGCGCTCGAGGCCGGGCCGCTGAACCCGCGGGTGTTCGGCGAGCACCTGCGCCGGCGCGGGTGGAGCTACGTCGCCATCGACCGCTGGACGACCGGCAACCCCGCCGACCCGCGGGCGGTCGGATTCGTCGATCGCACCGTGGATCTCTCCGACATGCGCGACTTCAACGACCACGTCTTCGGGCTGTTCGTCACGCAGCACGTCGTGGAGGAGATCGAGGACTACGAGCGGGCGCTCGACGAGATCGCGCGCGTCCTGGCGCCCGGCGGCCATGCGCTCATGGAGATCCCGTTCGCCCGAGGACGCACCACGCGCCGGGCCGAGCCGAACCGCTACGGCAACGTCTGGGCGTTCGGCGAGGACCTGCTCGACCGGGTGGCGGAGCGCTTCGACGCGCTGGAGTGCGTCGCGCTCGCGGAGGGCCAGTATCGCGGCGAGCTCCTCGTCGGCTCCCTGAGCTGACGCTACATTCGCCGATGTGCCGACGGATCCGCCCGAGGCCCGCGACGGAGGCCCGGACACGCGGGAGATCTTCTCCCGCTATGGGGGAATCCTGAGCCGCAACACGGCGATCTACGCGATCGCCATGTGCTCGGTGTTCCCGTTCAGCCTGCTTCAGCTGGCCGTCTTCACGCGCTTCCTCGAGCCCGCGGAGTACGGCGAGCTGGCGCTGCTGATGTTCTTCTCGGGCCTGTCGACGATGATCATGAACCTCGTCACGCTGCAGGGCGCGCTCATCGTGACCTACGGCCACTCGGGCGACGACGGCGGCGACGACGGGATGGGCGACGGCGGCGGCGACATGGGGGCCGTCGACGAGGGTCTCGGCACCCAGCAGCTCGTCAAGGACCGCCAGCTCGCGCTCACCACGGGCGTCTGGATCATGGTCGCGGTGATGGTGGTGGTCACGGTGCCGGTGTTCGTGTTCGCCACGCCGATCGCCGGCTTCCTCATCCACGACCCCGAGGGCGGTTCGCTCGTCCAGCTGGCCCAGGTGTCCGCGATCGCCGGCTCGTTCTTCCGCTTCATGCACAACCTGCTGCGCATGGAGCGGCGTCCGTGGTGGTACGTGGTCGCGGCGGTCATGCGTCCCCCGCTCGTCGTCGGCCTGGCCGTCTACTTCGTGGTGACCGCCCACGAGGGCGTCAGGGGGGCGGTGCTGGGCACGGCGCTCGGGACGGCGATCAGCGTCCTCCTGTGCATGGTCGTCGCGCGCAAGAACTTCCGCTGGGGCTTCAGCCGCCACTACGTGCGGCGCATCCTGGTCGGCGGGGCCCCGGCGAGCGTCATGCACATCTCGATGTGGCTCATGCACAACGCGGACACGTTCTTCCTGTCGCGCTACTCGCCCAACAGCCAGGTCGGCCTGTACCGCCTCGCCAGCCGCCTCGCGAGCATCCCGAGCTACTTCGTCAGCGCCTACACGACGGCGTATCCGCCCCTGGAGCGCACCGCGCTGTCGGCCGCCACGTACGAGCGCGAGGGCGGCTCGACGCACGTCAAGCGCTACATCTTCACCTACTTCATCCTGTGCTGCCTGTCGCTCGTCGTGATCATGTCGATCACGGCCGACCTGCTCGTGCTCATCGCGGCGCCGTCCTACCGCGACGCGTCGAAGCTCATCCCGATCCTCGCCGTCTCGTTCACGATGTACGGCTTCTTCTCGATCATCCTGCGCTTCTCGAGCATCAAGCACTCGCGGTTCTGGCGCATCACCTCGTCGATCATGGGCGTGGCCCTGCTCGCCGCCTTCTCCCCGCTGCTGATCCCGCCGCTGGGGGCCTACGGTGCCGCGCTCGCGGTGATCTGCTCCATGGGCTGCGTGCTGGGGCTCCTGCTGTTCCTGGCCGCCCGGTCGAGCGATCCGTTCGTCCCGCAGTGGGGCCGCGTGGGCCGCGGGTTCCTCGCCTCCGTGGTCTCGTGGGCCGTCGGCACCCAGCTGGCGGCGGCGGCCGAATCGATCAATCCGTGGCTGCATCCGCTCCTCGGGCTCGTCGGCCTCATCCTGCTGCCCGTCGGCCTGGTCGTCAGCGGTGCCGTCCCGTACTACCACGTACCGGTCCTGCGCGACATCGTCTGGGCGGCCCTCCCGCATCCGAGCCGGCGCCACCACGTCGTGGCCCGGGTCCCCCGGCTGCCGGCGCGCCGGCGCGCCGTGCTCGAGGCGATCGTGCGCGAGAACAAGCCGCCGGCCCAGGTCGCCGCGGAGGAGCACATCACGCTGGACGAGGTCTACGTGCGCCTGTCGCGCGCGGTGCGCCAGGTCGCCGAGCAGGAGGCGCCCGAGGAGCTCGACGGCCAGATCGGCGACTACCTGCTCCTGCGCGTCAACGAGTCCACCGCGGCGCAGGACGCGATGGTCCTCCGCCTGAAGGAGGCGGGCATGGACACGTACGCGCTGCACCACATCGAGAGCGCCTTCGACGAGCTGCGCCGGGCGCCCCGGCGGGCGTGGCGCAACGGCCAGATCCACGAGGGCGCGCCGGTCGCCATGTGACCGGCGGACGGGGCGCCGGCGCTCAGGCGCGCTCGTCGAGGAAGTACAGGTCGTGGCCGGTGTAGCCGCCGACCCAGTAGCCGTGCCCGGCCATCACCTTGACGATCTCCGCGTCCTCGACCGCATCCGCCTTGCCGCGCAGGTGCTCGGTGACGATGAGCTTCGGGCGCAGGACGCCGAAGTCGAAGCCGCGGATGACGTCGAGCTCGAAGCCCTCGACGTCGATGCTGAGGAAGTCGACGCGGCCCTCGACGCGCTCGGCGAAGCCGGTCTCCGCAACGACCTGGGCCAGCGGCTTGATCGCGACCTCGACGGTCCCGGTCATCGTGCGCCCGCCCGGGCGCTTCTCCGCCTTGCGCGCCACCTCGGCCGCCCGCTGTGTCGAGAAGGTGTTGAAGACGGGGTTCTCGTGCATGACGTACGTCATCATCCCGGCCTCGGCGCCGATGCCGCAGTTGACGAAGACGTCGCGCGGGCGCGTCTCGCGGTACTCGTCCCCGACCGTGGGGTTCGGGTCGATGCACAGCCCCGACCCGCCCCGCTCGTAGAAGTAGTACGAGTTCGAGTGCTGCACGGGCCAGAGGCAGCCGACGTCGATGTAGCGGACATCGGCGCCGCGGCCGATGAAGTAGGCGATCTGGAGGTCTTCTCCGACCTGGGAATACGACTTGACGGCCATCGGGGTGGGCGAGTCTAGCCGTCGGCCGCCCGGGTGGCGGGCGCGGGCGCCGCGGCGTCCGCGACGGTCAGACCCAGCTCGTCGCGCATGAACGCCTTGACCTTCGGGATGTAGGCGAGGATGTCGATCTCCTCGCGCTCGTTGCGGTCGTTGTTGTGGAACTCGTGCTCCTGGCGGTGCTTGAGCGGGTGGTTTGCCGGCTTGGCCCCGCGGCCGCGCTTGGCCTTGTTGTCCCACTCCTCGCGCGAGCGCGTGAAGTAGTGGTTGAGGCGGATGACGTTGTGCGTGACGACCTCGCTCTTGCCGGTCATGTGCGGGATGACCTCGCCGCCGACCGTCTGGTAGGTCACGCCCTCGCGGAAGTGGCACGTGTGCACCCGGGGCACCTCGACCGCGTCCACGCGGGCGAGGGTCTTGACGGCGTGGTTGCCGGAGAACGAGCGCTTGGCGCAGCGCGTGAAGCGCTCGATCACCAGGCCCGGCTCGTGCTTCTCCAGGCCCGAGCTGCCGAACATCTTCCAGTTGATGGCGATGGCCTCGAGGTGGCCGTAGTCGGCCAGGAAGTCCTGGATCGTCTCGTGCTCGGGGACGACCACGAACTCGTCGAGGTCGATGAACGCGATCCAGTCGGCGCGGTCGCGCAGCTTCTCCAGGCCGTCCTCGTAGGCGACCCACTGCGGCTTCTTGTCGGCCGGCGCGGTCCACGCGACCCACTCGGCCAGGCCCTTCTGCGCCAGCCGCTCGAGGACCTCGTCGGAGTCATCCGTCGGCTCGTGACTGTAGATCCGGATGGGATCGAAGCCGAGGATGTGGTGATACGCGACCCACTCCTCGAGGTACGCGCTCTCGTTCTTGGCGATCGCGCATATCGCGACGCGCGGCGTCGTCTCAGTCAAAGCTCCACCATCGTATCGGCCGCCGGGCCCCGGAGGCCGCGCCCGCGGACGGGTGATCGACCCGGACCCGGCGTCCTCAGAGCAGGCGCTCCAGGGCGGCCAGACGGCTGGCCCCGGCGGCGGCGAGCCCCCGTCGCGCGGCACCGGTCAGCGACCGCCGGCGCAGCTCGCGCAGGCGCGGCCAGTCCTGCGCCAGAGCGGCGATCGCGGTCGCCCACGTGTCCGGGGCCGCGGCGTCGACGAGCAGCCCGTCGCGCCCGCCGGCGGTGATCTCGAGCGCCACCCCGGTGTCGGCGGCGACGGGCACCGCGCCGCAGGCCATCGCCGACAGCAGCATGCGCCCGGTCAGCTCCCCCGGGGCGACGTCGACGAAGATGTCGGCGGCGCCGAGGATCGCGGCGAGGTTCTCCGCGCCCGGGGTGCTGCCCACGTGGCGCTCCTGCCAGGCGCCCTCGGCCACGCCGTCGGCCAGCAGCAGGTCGGCCCGCAGGCCGAACGTCGTGATGCGGCAGCTCTCGCCCAGCATCGCCCCGACGTGCTCGAGCGCGCCGAGCGTCGCGGCGGCGCCCGGAGTGCGCAGGATGCCGCAGACGGCGATCCGCGTCTCGTCGCCGCCCGCGTCGTCGCGCGGGTGGTAGACCGAGCGGTCGACCACCGGCGGCAGCGCCAGCGCCCGCTCCCGGTGGGCCCCGGTCGCCTTCCACAGCGCCGAGGAGACCGCGAGCAGGGGCATGTCGGGCAGCGTCTTGGCCCGGGCGCGGACGAGGCAGGCGCTGGCGAGGTCGAGCTCGTCGGCGATCTCCCGGACGAGCTCCGCGATGCCGCGATCGGCGGCGACGATCACGTCCGCGTCCGTCTCGGCCACCGCCTCGGCGAGCTCCTCCTCGGGCACGTAGCGCGCGCCCTCGACCGATGCGGGCGGGCGCGCCTTGCGACCGGTCACGAACAGGTCGGCGGTCAGGCCGATCGCGCGCAGTCCGAGCACGTCGACGACGGCGGCCTCCCACAGGGGGCTGCGTGCCGCGGGGGGCGAGGGCACCACGTAGAGCGCGCGGGGCGGCGCGCCGGTGCGGGCCAGCGCGGCGCCGACCGCCTCGGGCGACTCGACCGCGGCGGCCGCGAGCTCCTCGGCCGGGCGCAGCCAGCTGCCCCGGTCCGGTGTTCGGTTCGTCCGCAGCAGGCGCTGCGACCGCGATGGCGCGGGCGGGGGCTCGTCGTGGTCGAGCACGACCAGCGCGCGGGGCGAGACGCCGACGCCCCAGCCGTCCCGGGCCAGGCGCGCGCCGTAGGCCTCGAGCGCGTCGTCCAGACCCTGGCGGTCCTCCAGCGAGCCCACCGCGTCGCAGGCGCGTCGGCGCAGCAGCGCGCACGGAGCGCGCAGCGACTCCAGCCGCGCGGGCGCGTCGACTCCGGCGGCACGCACGAGGACGGCGGTGCCGTCGGCCTCCATGCCGTGCCCCGGGGGAAGCTCCAGGCCGGTGGGCCCGTCGCCGCCGCCCACGACCGGCAGAGCCGCGCCGAGGCGATCGTCGGACTGCAGCGCGCCGGTCAGCGCGGTGGCCCAGCCCCGGCCGACCACCACCCCGCTCGACAGCACGGCGACGAACGGCGCCTCGCCGAGGCCGAGCGCGGCGGCGACGCCGACCGAGCCCGTGTCGCGCGATGCGGGCTCGTCTGGCAGCACCCGGCCGTCCGCGAGCTCCTCGGCGAGCGCGGACAGCTCGGCGACCGACGGACCGCCCTCGCGCTCGATCAGATGCACCGCGCCGAGCGCCGGCGTGCGGGTGATCAGCGCGTCCAGGCACCGCCGCAGCTGCGTGATGGGGCCGTCGGCGAGGACGATCGCGTCCACCGGCGCGGGCGGCGCGTCGTCGACGCGCTCGGGGTCCTGGCCGTCCGCCGGCACGGGCTCGGGGGACGGCGCACGCAGGTCGAGCTCGACGAGCGCCTCCACGAGATGCTCGATGCGGGCCGAGAGCTCGGGGCCGCGCGGCTGCGCCGCGGCGAGCTCGAGCGCCTCGGACACGAGGTCGGCCCGGTGGGCCTCCAGGTCGCGCAGGCGCGCCTGCAGCGCATCGCGCTCGGCGCGCAGCACCTCGAGGGCGTCGGCGTTGCCCCTCGGGGGCCTGCGGCGGTTGCGCAGCCGCCGGCGCCGGCGGCGGACGCGCTCCTTGCGCGTGAGCTCGCCCGAACCCTCGGCGGCGGCCAGCGCCGGAGCGTCTCCGGCGGGCGGCGGCACGGGCTCGTCGGGATCTGGTCGAGGAAAGGCGGACATGGCCGTTGGATCGGCGGGAGCGGCCACAGTCTCAAGCGAGCGGCGATGGCGGTCGAGACGGATACCGTCCTGCAGCGAAGATAGATGACCGCGCCCGACTTCGCCATGATCGTCGACAGCCTGCGCCAGGAGCTGATCGAGTACTACCGCACGAGCGGCGAGCGTCTGGCCGCGGCCTCATGGCACAACACGCTCGAGACGAACTCGGGCTTCGTGGAGCGCCGGGCGGACCCGCTGCTCGAGCTGCTGGCGCGCGGCGGCGGCCCGCAGTCGCTGAACGGGCTGCGCGTCGCCGACCTCGGCTGCGGCTTCGGTGCGCTGGCGGTGTTCTTCGCGGCCCACGGCGCCGTCGTGCGCGGGATCGACCCCAACGCGAACCGGCTCGTCGTCGGCCGTAACGTCGCGCGCCGCCACGGCCTCGACGTCGAGCTGCGCCCGGGTCGCATGGAGGCCGTGCCGCTCGACGACGGGGAGTTCGACCTCGTCGTCGAGAACAACAGCCTCTGCTACGTCGTCGAGCGCGAGGACCGCGCCCGTGCGCTCGGCGAGACCTGGCGGATCCTGCGCCCGCACGGCCATCTGCTCGTGCGCAACCCGAACCGGCTCGCGCTGCTCGACCAGTTCACGGGCCTGCCGGGGGTGCACATGCTGCCCCCGCGCGGCGCCGGCCGGGCGGCCCGCATGCTCGGGCGGTCCCGGTCGCGGGTGCGGCTGCTGTCCAACCGCGGCGCGCGGGCCGAGCTGCGACGCGCCGGCTTCATCTCGGTGCGGGCGCTGCCCTCGCCGGACTCGAAGTGGCCGGGCCCGGCGCACCGGTTCGCGCGCTACCAGCATCTCGTGGCCCAGCGCCCCGCAGGCCCGCGACGGGGCTGAGCGCCTCTCACGGCGCGGCATAGGCCGCCCGCAGCCGCGCCTGCTCGCCGTCCCACGTCACCTCGGCTGCGAGCCGGCGGGCCCCCGCTGCGCAGGCCTCGTGCAGCCGCGGGTCCAGCAGGCGGTGCATGGCGGCGGCGATCGCCCCCGGGTCGGCGGGCGCGACGACCACCCCGCACCCGTATTCGCGGGTGATCCCGGCCATGACCGGCAGGTCGCTGACGACCATCGGCAGGCCGGCGGCGGCGTACTCGAACATCTTGTTGGGCAGCGTCAGCTCGTAGCTGAGGCAGACGGGCTGGATGAGCATGAGCCCCATGGCCGCCCCCCGCAGGCTCGCGACGACCGCGTCCGGTGCGACCGGCTCGACGAGCTCGACGCGGTTGCCGACCCCGCGCTGCGCGGCGCGCCGGGCGAGCTCGGCGCGGTAGGCGCCCGCGCCAGGCCCGATGCAGCGCAGCCGCACGCCCGGCGCCATCGGCAGCGCGTCGATGGCCTGCTCGATGCCGCGGCCGCGCAGGATGCCGCCCACGTACACCGCCACGGGATCGCCGTCGGGCGGCTGCGGCTCCGGCGCGCCCCCGGGCAGGCCGGCCGGCACGTTGCGCACGACCGCAGGGCGTGCGACCCGGTAGCGGCGGGCGATGACGTCGGCGTAGCCGGGGCTCGTGGTCATGACGAGGTCGGCGGCGCGCACGAACAGCGCCTCGCCGGCCAGCAGCGCCGGCCGCCACTCCGGGCGGCCGTTGCGGTCCGGCCACAGCTCGTGGCTGTCGTAGATGACGCGCGCGCCGGTCAGCAGCCGTGCCGCAACGCCGACCCACATCGTGTTGTGGTCGTTGCAGTGCACGACGGCCGGGCGCAGCCGGCGCGTCACGCCGATGGCCTGGCGGTAGAAGTCCAGCGCGACGAGCAGGCGGCGCACATGTGCGCGGCGGCCCGGGGCGGGCCCCGGCACGGCGGGCGGCGCGACCCGACCGCCGGAGGTGGACGCAGGCGCGGCGCCGGCGTCCGGCGCCGCCACCGCCCAGCCCGGGCGCAGCCGGCTGAGCGTCCGGCGCCACGACGCCATCGGATCGAGCCGCAGGACGGGAAAGCCCGCCTCGACGGAGCGTCGGCGGCGCTCGGTCGTCGTCTGCACGCCGAGCACGAGCGGCTCGAGCCCGGCCTCGGCCATCGTCGCCGCCTCGCGCAGCACCCGGGCGTCGTGCGTCACGCCGTTGCGGACGACGATCAGCCCGCGCCGGCTCACGTGCGCGCCGCCAGCCGGGCGTAGGCGTCGAGGAGGCGCCGGCGCTCCACCGGCCAGCGCAGCTCCGCCTCCGCCTCCCGCAGCCGCGCACGCAGGGGCTCGAGGTGCCCGGCGGCGAGAGCCACGCGCAGGGCGCCCGCGACGGCCTCGGGATCGGACGGGTCCGCGGTCCAGCCGATGTGCCGCTCGCGCACGAGGGCGCCCATCTCCGGCAGGTCGCTGGCCACGACGGGGATGCCGGCCGCGACGTACTCGAAGAGCTTGTTCGGCAGCGCGAGCTGATGGTTGACGCACGTGTCCTCGAGCAGGGTCACCCCGACGTCGGCCTCGCGCGTGAGGGCGAGCAGGCGCTCGAGCGGTTGGCTGGCCGCGAAGTGCACCCGGTCGCCCGCGCCCAGCCCGGATGCGAGCTGCGCGAGCTCCCCGTTGAAGCCGCGGACGTCGTCGTCGCCGAGGAAGACGAGGTGCGCGTCGTCGAGGGCGGCCACGGCCCGCACGAGCGTGGTGCAGCCGCGCATCGGCGCGGCCGCGCCCTGGTGCAGGACGAGCGGCGTGCGCGGCCCGAGCCCGAGCCGCTCGCGCAGGCCCGGGGCGGAACCGCCGGGCTCCGCCTCGACGAGGGCGCTGACGTTGCGCACGACGACCGGCGTGCCGGAGAGTCCGTAGCGGTCGCGCAGCCGGTCGGCGATCCCGTCGGACACGGTGATGACGAGCGCGGCGCGCGGGACGGCGAGGCGTTCGATCGCCCCGACGAACCAGGCCCACGCCTTCTCGCGGTACGGGACGCTCGTCGCCAGCTCGTGCGAGTCGTAGACGAGCCGCGCGCCGGTGAGCCGTGCGCCGACGAGTCCGGGCAGGAGCATCGCGGCGTCGTGGGCGTGGATGATGTCGGGCCGCAGCCGGACGACGTTCGCCAGGAAGCTGAGCAGGAACACCGCGCGATAGGCGTGGAAGGGCAGCGCCCGCCTCACCCAGCCCGGCGGCATCGCCGACCGGCGCGAGAACCCGTCGAGCGTGCGCTCGGCGGCCGGGACCGGCGCCAGCTCGAGGACCGTGACGGCGTAGCCCGCCTCGACCAGCGTGCTCGCCTCCCGCCGCACCCGCGAGTCGTGCACGACCGTCTTGTGCAGGAGCATGCAGACGCGCACGCCCCGCCTCACTTCGCGTCGCGGTAGGCGGTGAAGGCCGGCTTGCGCGCGCCGGAGTAGGTCATCAGGCCGTTCGTGAGGCTGCCGGCGACCGACGGGTCCTCGTCGTAGAGGTCGAACCAGCCGAGCCCCGCCACGTAGCTGACGGAGTTGACGAGCCGGAAGGCGGCGGTGACCCAGCGCGCCTGCTCCTTGCGGCTGACCGAGAAGTTGTAGGCGCGGTTGGCGCGGTCCGACGAGATCGTGAACTCCGAGAGCCACAGCTTCGGCGCGGCGCGGGCGCCGTAGGCGCGCGCGAGCTCGTGGTGCAGCGTGTCGATGTCCGACAGGTCGCGCAGGCCCTTCACGTACGGCTTGGCCTTCAGCTTCGGGAAGCGCGTGGAGAACGGGTTGTGCCCGTACCAGTCCAGGCGGGGCGGGTTGCCGTTGGGCAGCCGCATCCACTTCACGAAGTCGGCGGGGCGCACGAGCCCGACGGTCCAGGTCATGCCGCCGATCACGACGTTGCGCGCGCTGACGGCCTTCAGGGCGCCGTAGGCGGCGTCGAGCAGCAGCGCGTAGCGGCGCGGGCCGGTCTTCGAGTTCGCCGGCATCGGCTGGAAGTTGCCCTCGCGCGTCGGCTCGCCCCAGATCATCCAGCGCCGGACCTGGGGATAGCGCCTCGCCGCCGCCGTGACGAACGCGGCGTAGTCGGCCGCGTCGTCGGGCGCCCAGCTCGCGTCCTTGCCGCCGTTGGCCCAGCCGGGGGTCCCGCGGACCATGATCGCGACCTGGATGCCCTGGCCGCCGGCGTCCGCGACGGCGGTGTCGACGAGCTTCGGCCAGCGGTAGGCCGGGTCGTCGGGGTTCGTGGGGTCGGCGGGGCGGCTCGCCGCGGTCTGGGCCCAGTTGAGCTGGACCTGGAACACGTCGACCTTCAGCTGCTTGTAGACGGGGAACGCGGACGAGCCGTCGGGCATCGCCACCGGGCCCCAGATCGCCTTCTCGACCGGCGCGCGCGCCGCCTGGGCGCGCGCCGGCGCCCCGTCGCGGCTCGGCGCGGCGGAGGCGCACGCGGTCAGCACGAGCGCGAGCGCGACAGCGGCCAGAAGCGCGGCGAAGGTCGTGGCGGGCGCGGTCGCGCGCCGTCCGGACAGCGTCATCCTGGGCCAGCCTAGTCGTGTGCGGACGAAGTCCGGCGCATCGCCTACAGCGGGGACGACGTGGCCAGCGCGAAGCAGACGATCACCAGCGCTCCGGCGAGCGCGACCGGCACCAGGCGCATGTGGTGGTGATGGCGTGCCGGCCCGTGGTGGGAGGCCTCGGGGTGCGTGGCGACGAACCGCATGCGGCGCAGCAGCTGGCGCGCCGGGACGATGGCGGTCCGGACGAGGATGGCGATGTCGCCGCGCACGTTGTGGCGGTCGACGTAGGCCATGTCGATGGCGATCTTGCGCGGCAGCAGCTCGCTGCGGTAGAAGGCCACGGGGTCGGGCTGCTCGCCGAGGAGGTAGCTCTCGTCGGCGTACTCGAGCGCCGCGGGCCCGGTGATCCCCGGGACGACGCGCAGGATGTGCTCGTAGTGCTCCGGATAGCACTCGACGAACTCGATGACCTCCGGCCGCGGCCCGACCAGGCGCATGTCGCCGCGCAGCACGTTCCACAGCTGCGGCAGCTCGTCGAGCTTCGTGACCGCGAGGAACCGCCCGATCGGCGTGAAGCGGTCGTCGCCGTCGGTGGTCAGCGGCGTGCCGGCCGCGGAGCAGCGGAACTTCCGGAACTTCAGCATCCGGAACGAGCGACCGCTCGCGCCGATGCGCGTCGATCGATAGAAGACCGGCCCCGGGGAGTCCAGGAAGATCGCCAGCGCGGTGATCGCGCCGACGAGCATCGCGAACGGCGCGACGATGATCGTCACGGAGATGTCGAACAGCCGGCGAGGGTCGATCAACCGTCCAGCCCAGCCGTCACCGACTTGAGCGTCCAGGGGTTGAGCGTCGATGGCGTTCTCGTCGATCGTGGAAACCGTCGGTCTAGAGAACGACCTATCGGCGTCGACCTGCATCCAGCTTGCCTCCTCGCGATCCCGCGTCACGAGTTGAAAGTTGTGTCCCGCGTGGCCGGCTTCGAGATCAACGCGCCGTAGCTCCCTTTCGCTGGCGCGGATCCGATCCCCGGATCACGTTGCCACGGCTGTTCTCGGCGTGGCGATGCCAAACCTACCAACACTCGCCCCGCCACGGGGGCCAATTTGTCCCGAACATTTGTCCAAGTTCCGAAGCGTTGGGTCGGGCCGTAGCAAGCATCGCCCGACCCGGGCCGCGGCGTCAAGGTCGTGTACTCGATCTTCACGCGACGGCCATGAACTTGGAGCATCGGCCGATGGGCCGTCGCGGGACGGCCGCTCTAGAGTGCTTCGGCTCTATGACTACGCGGGAACCGATCGGTGTCATCGGCACCGGATATGTGGGTCTGGTCTCGGCGGCGGGGTTTGCCGAGTTGGGCCATGAGGTGTGGTGCATCGATGTCGATGCGGAGAAGGTGGCGCGGCTGCGGGCGGGGGAGGTGCCGATCTGGGAGCCGGGGTTGGGGGAGTTGGTCGAGCGGCATCGTGGGCGGTTGCATTTCTCGACGGATATCGCGGATGCGTTGGGGCATGCGCGGTTGTTGTTCGTGGCGGTGGGGACGCCGCCGACGTATTCGGGGGATGCGGATCTGAGCGCGGTGCGCGCGGTCGTCAACGCGATGTCGCCGTCGGATCGCCATGCGTTGGTGATGAAGTCGACCGTGCCGGTCGGCACCGGCCGCCACATCCAGCGGCTGTTCAAGGAGCAGGGCAAGGGCGAGTTTCGCTATGTGTCGTGTCCGGAGTTTTTGAAGGAGGGGTCGGCGGTCGCGGATTTCCTGGGGCCGGATCGGGTTGTGGTGGGCGATGACGGCGATTGGGCGGGTGATGCGGTCGTCGGGCTGTATGCGCCGTTGGGGGCGCCGTTGGTGCGGACGGATATTGCGTCGGCGGAGATGGTGAAGTTGGCGGCGAATGCGTTTTTGGCGACGAAGATCAGCTTCATCAACGAGATCGCGAATGTGTGTGAGGAGACGGGCGCGGATGTGTTGGAGGTCGCGCGGGGGATGGGGCTTGATGAGCGGATCGGGCCGAAGTTCTTGCGGGCGGGGATCGGGTTCGGGGGGAGTTGTTTTCCCAAGGACGTCAGTGCGTTGAAGCAGTTGGCGGGCAATTCGGGCTATCACTTTCAGTTGTTGAACTCGGTGATCGAGGTCAATGAGCTGCAGAAGCGGCGGGTGATCGGCAAGTTGCAGAAGCATCTGGGTGGGTTGGTGGGCAAGCGGATCGCGCTGTTCGGGTTGGCGTTCAAGCCCAATACGGATGACATGCGGGAGGCGTCGTCGTTGGTGCTCTCGGCGCGGTTGCAGGCCGATGGGGCGAGCGTGGTGGCGTTTGATCCGGTGGCCGAGGACGAGGCGCGGCGTTTGCTTCCGAATGTCGACTTCGCCGACACGGAGCTCGGGGCGGTGGACGGCGCCGATGCGGTGGTGCTGGTCACGGAGTGGCCGCAGTTTCGCGAGCTCGATTGGGTCGAGGTCGCGGCGCGCATGGCCGGCACGACGGTGATCGATGGGCGCAACGCCCTCGATCCCGAGGCGGTCCGCGCCGCCGGCCTCGCCTACGAGGCGGTCGGCCGAGCGCAGTACACGGCAGCCGGGTCGTCGTCGCCCACGCGCCGGGCGCCGGCGCCGGTCACCTGACCGGCGCCGCGGCGCGTCGACTTCCTGCTGGCCTCAGCCGGCCAGCGTCCACAGGACGACGATGACCGGGAGGGCGAGCACGATCGCCACCCACTCAGCAGCTTCTCGATAGGACATATCGGATTTGTAGGTCAGCCGGCGCGCACCGTCAAGCGGCGTTCACCGGATGGACCCAGCGCTCAGAAGCCGATGACGCTGCGGATGCCGTCCTGGCGCTCCATCAGTTCGAAGCCGTGGTTGACGTCGTCGAGCGAGAGCCGGTGCGAGATGAACGCCTCCGCGTCGATGTCGCCGTCGAGGTAGCGCTGGACGAGCTGCGGCACGTTCTCGCGTCCCTTGGCGCCGCCGAAGCTCGAGCCGCACACCCGCCGTCCGGTGATCAGGAACCGCGGCACGATGTCGAGCGTCTCGCCCTTGCCGGCCACGCCGCACACCGTGCACAGCCCCCAGCCCATCCGCGCCGACTCGACCGCCTGGCGCATGACGCCGACGAGGCCGGTGCACTCGAACGTGTGGTCGGCGCCGAAGCCGCCGGTCATCTCGAGGATCGCGTCGGTCGCCTCGGGGCCGCCGCGCATGAGGTCGGTCGCGCCGTGCTGCTTGGCCAGCTGCAGGCGGTCGTCGGACATGTCGACGCAGACGATCCGCTCGGCGCCCTGCAGCCGGCAGCCGACGACCGCGCCGAGGCCGACCATGCCCGCGCCGAAGACGACGCAGAACGACCCCGCCTCGACCTTCGCGGTGTACATTGCCGCGCCCAGCCCGGTGGTCAGGCCGCACGCGAACAGGGCGGCCGCCTCGAGCGGCGCCTCGGGCGACACCTTCGCCAGCGCGATCTCGGGCATGACCGTCGCCTCGGCGAACGTCGAGGTGCCCATGAAGTGGCGCATCGTCTCCCCGCCTCGCGACAGCCGGGTCGTGCCGTCGGGCAGGAAGCCCTTGTTCTGCTGCTCGCGGATCGCGAGGCACAGGTTCGTCTTCGGCGAGACGCAGTGCACGCACTCGCCGCACTGCGGCGAGAACAAGGTCACCACGTGGTCGCCGGGCGCGACGCTCGCGACGCCCTCGCCGATCGCCTCGACGACGCCCGCGCCCTCGTGGCCCAGCACCGTCGGCGCGTAGCCCGACGGGTCCGCGCCCGACGCCGTGTAGAGGTCGGTGTGGCACACGCCGCAGGCCTCGAGCCGGACGAGCACCTCGCCGGGCCCGGGGCCGGCCAGCTCGACGTCCTGCACGACCAAGGGCTTTCCGAACTCCTCGAGAACTGCTGCGCGGATCTGCATGGCGGCGATCCTATGCGGCGGCGGTCACCACGGCGGGCGATCGGCTCCCCGAACGAGCAGCCGGTTCTGCGGGCTCGTCGCGCAGCCGTGCACACGGCCGATCCGTCAGGGTGATCCGGGTGCGATGCCTGCGGTGATACAGGGCTACATCGCGTCGGGTCGAGATAGCCTCGTCGGATGCGAACCCTCGTCACCGGCGGTGCCGGATTCATCGGATCGAACCTCGTGGACCGGCTGCTCGGCGAGGGCCATGACGTGGCGGTGCTCGACGACTTCTCGACCGGCAAGGAGGAGAACCTCGGGCCCGCGCTCGCTGCCGGCGCGACGGTCCACCGGGCGGACGTGCGCAACCCGCTCGAGGTCGACGACGTCTTCGCCCAGGTCAAGCCGGAGGTCGCCTTCCACCTCGCGGCGCAGATCGACGTGCGCCGCTCGGTCGCCGACCCGGCCTTCGACGCGCGCACGAACATCGAAGGGACGATCAACGTCCTCAACGGCGTGCGCTCGGTCGAGGGCCGGATGATCAACGTCTCGACCGGCGGGGCGATCTACGGCGAGACCGACCTGATCCCGACGCCGGAGACCGTCGAGCCGCTGCCCGAGGCGCCGTACGGTCAGTCGAAGTTCTGCGCCGAGCGCTACCTCGGGCTGTTCACGCGCCTCTACGGGACGCCCGCCGCGTCGGTCCGGCTCGGCAACGTCTACGGCCCGCGCCAGGATCCGCTCGGCGAGGCGGGGGTCGTCGCGATCTTCTGCGGCCGCCTCGAGCGCGGCGAGCGCCCCGTCATCTACGGCGACGGCCGCCAGACTCGCGACTACGTGTTCGTCGCCGACGTGGTCGCCGCGCTGATCGCGGTGCTCGCGCACCCCGAGGCGCACGGCGAGTACAACGTCGGCACCGGCCGCGAGAGCTCGGTGCTCGACATCGTCGAGGTGCTGCGCCCGCTCGCCGAAGGGGACTTCGAGCCCGAGTTCGCCGACGCGCGCGCGGGCGAGCTCGAGCGCAGCTGCCTCGACGTCACCCGCGCCCGCGAGGAGCTCGGATGGACCGCCGACGTCGAGCTGCGTGACGGCTTGCGGCGCACGATGGAGTGGGCGACGGCCGCGTAGCCGGATGGACCGCCGACGTCGAGCTGCGTGACGGCCTGCGGCGCACGATGAAGTGGGCGACGGCCGCGTCGCGGTAGTCCGGTGTCTGTCAGGTCGTTCGGCCTCGCCGCGACCATGCCCCCATGACCGCCTTCGTCGTGGAGCAGGGGCCGGAGGCCGCCGCAACCATCGCCCGTCTGACCGACCATCGGTTCATGCTCGCCGGTGAGGGCGTCGCCGTCTCCGTCGGAACGGACGGGCCGACGGCCTGCTGCGTCTCGCACGGCGGGACGCTGCTGGACCTCCTTGCCGAGGACGACGTGGACGAGCTCGAGTGGCGGCGCGCGACGCGTGTGCGGCGGTTCTCGTCGCACGACGAACGCGACGCGTACGTGGCGGGCCAGCGCGTGGGCCGGGCCGTCGACGGCGACCCCGCGGCGCCGGCGGGGGGCGCGCTCGCGGACGCCGCGTTCGACCTGCGGCTGACGGCCGGGCTCACGGACAGCGAGGTTCGCGTCCAGGCGGTCTCGCGCTCCGGGGTCGCGGGGGCCAAGGTCGACATCCGCCTGCCCGACCGTCGGCCGGTACGTCGCGGCGTCCGCATCGCGGCTGACGAATGGGCGCGCTTTCGGGCGGAGCTCTCACTGCTGCGCCTCGAGTCCTGGACCGAGTATCCGGTCCTGGCCACCGACGGCCTGGCGTGGTCGCTGAGATACGTCTCTCAGGTCGACAAGGTGCGCAGTGCCGGCGTGAACTCGTATCCACCTGACGGGTCCCTGGAGCCGACCCAGGAGTTCGTCCGGCTCCTGCTCGCCTGTGAACGGCTCGTGGGGCGCGAGCTGTGGCCCGGGTTCGACGTGGGTGCGGCCCTCGACGACGTCCCGGACGAGCGCGACGCCACCGAGCATCTGATCCTTCATGCGATACGGGCATGGGCGGCCGAATGCGAGGAGGCCGGTCAGGACCCGGCGACCCTCCGGGAGTCGATGTTCGAGCGCGCGCTCGCCGCGCAGCTGCGCCGCTTGACGGCGGTCCGCACCCAGGTGGCGATCCGCGGGCGGCTGGCGGCGTGGCCGCGCATCGGCCCACTGGACATCGAACTCGGCGAGACGACTCCGCCGGTGTGGCTCGAGCTCAAGTGGGCGAGGCAGGCGGGCACGCTGTTCAACTGCCTCTGGGACACCGGCAAGCTCGCCCAGGCCGTCCGCGAGACCCAGGCGCGCCAGGGGTACCTCATCGCCGGGGCGCCGATCGCGGCGTGGCGCGAGCCGACGCCGTATCGCGACCTGCTTGCGGTGAGTGTCCACGCCGGAGACGCGCTGGTCGCCGGGCACCCGGCGGAGTGGCTCGGTTGGCAGACGGAGAATCCGGCCACGTTCCCGATCAGCCTCCCGTGCCCGGTCTTCGCCACGCGTGTCGGCCACGTCGACCTTCACGCGGGCGGCGAGCCCTGGCGGATCGTCGTCGCCCGCGTCGAAGCGCCCGGGCACGCGACGTACGACCCGAGCGCCGTGCTGGCACGCGGCCGGCGGGGGTTGCCCGGCTAGCATCGGACGCCGTGCGGGCTCTGGTCACCGGCGTCGCGGGCCAGGACGGCTCGATCCTCAGCGAGATGCTGCTCGAGGACGGCCACGAGGTCGCCGGGCTGGTGCGCCGCGAGCCCGACGTCGCGCTCGACGGGGTGCGGCTCGTCCACGGCGACCTGCTCGACGCCGAGTCGCTGCGCCGCGCGGTCGCCGAGGCCGAGCCCGACTGGATCTTCCACCTCGGCGCGCCCAGCTTCGTGCCGCTCTCGTGGGAGCGCCCCGTCGAGACGTTCACGGCGATCGCCGCGGCGACCGCCGTGCTGTTCGACGCCGCGGCCTCGCTGGATCGCGACGTGCGCGTCTACGCCAGCAGCTCGTCGGAGATCTTCGGGGACGCGGGCGAGTCGCCGCAGAACGAGGCGTCCCCGTGCCGGCCCCTGACCCCGTATGGCGTCGCGAAGCTGGCGGCGCTGCAGCTCGCGCGCGTCTGGCGCGGCCGCGGGCTGCACGTCAGCGCGGGCATCGCCTACAACCACGAGTCCGAGCGCCGGCCCGAGCGCTTCGTCACCCGCAAGGTCACGAGGGGCGCGGCGGCGATCGCCCTCGGCCTCGCCGACGAGCTGGTGCTCGGCGACCTCGACGCGGTGCGCGACTGGTCGGCGGCGCGCGACGTCGTCGCGGCGGCGCGGCTGATGGTCGAGCAGGACGAGCCCGATGACTACGTGCTGGCCAGCGGGGTGGGACGCACGGTGCGCGAGCTCGTCGACGTGGCGTTCGCCGCGGCCGGCGTCGACCCGGACGAGCACATCCGCGTCGACGAGGCCCTCGTGCGCGCCCCGCAGGCGACGCTCCCGGTCGGCGACCCGGAGAAGGCCCGCGAGCGGCTCGGCTGGCGACCGACGATCAGCTTCGAGGAGCTGATCGGGGACATGGTCGCGCACGACCTGCGTGATCTGCAGGCCGCGCGCGAACCTCCTAGCTCGTGCCCTTGAGATCGTCGGCGGCCTTGTCGCCGTGCGGCGGCGTGGCCGACTGGCCCGGATCCGGCGCCGGCTCGGCGTTCCCCGGCGTGCTCTCCTTCGGCGCCGACGAGGCCGGCGAGGCCGTGGCCGCCGACGCGACCGCATCGTCCTTGGCCGCTGCGGTGGCGGTCGGGCCGGACGGCGACGGGTGGCCCGGCGTCGCGCCGGTCTGCTGGCTGGACGCCGGCGTCTCCGTCGCGCGGTAGCTCTGCGGCTGGGGTGGGGCGGGCTGGTCGCCGCCCTTCATCTTGCTGCGGATCGCCTTGAGGGTGACGACGCCGACGACGGCGACGATCGCCCCCTTGACGATCTTGCCGCTGCGCTTGCCGGCCCAGACGGTGGCGGCGGCCTTCGGCGCCTTCTGGACGGCCTTGGCCTTGGCGGCGGTCTTGCCGGCCTTCTTCAGGGCCTTCTGCTTCTTGGATTTCCGCTTCGGGATGACGTTCATCAACGCTCCTCGCGATCGTGTCCTTCGCCAACCGGTACCCGGCGACCGTCCACGCTAACGGGCCAGCAGCTTCAGGTCGGCATCGACCATCAGCCGGATCAGCTCCTCGAAGCTCGTCCGCGGCTCCCAGCCGAGCTGCTCGCGCGCCTTGGTCGGGTCGCCGATGAGGTGATCGACCTCGGCCGGCCGCACGAACTGCGGGTCGAGGCGCACGTACTGCTCCCAGTCGAGCCCCACGTGATCGAACGCGATCTCCACGCACTGACGCACCGAATGAGACTTGCCGGTCGCGATCACGAAGTCGTCGGCCTCGTCGCGCTGGAGCATGAGCCACATGGCCTCTACGTAGTCCCTCGCGTAGCCCCAGTCGCGCTCGGCGTCGAGGTTGCCCAGCGCGAGGTGGTCGCGCTGCCCGAGCCGGATCGCGGCCGCGTGCCAGGTGATCTTGCGGGTCACGAACTCCAGCCCTCGGCGCGGTGAGTTGTGCACGATCACGCGCCCGACCCCTGCGCAGAAGGCGCCGCTCTCGGTCTCGAGGTCGAACACCCAGTCGTCGTCGGCGACATGCGCATCGACGATCTGCTGGACCTCGGCGGGGTCCTTCGCGAGATGCTGGCCCTTGGCCCCGACCTTCACGGCCGAGTGCAGGTTCAGCTGGTAGTAGGTCGCGCCGTTGCGCTGCTCGGCGTAGACAGATGCCGGCATGCCCTGGTTGTGGAACAGCCAGCAGACGCCTTGGGCGAGCACCGCGCTGTTCGTCTTGACCGACAGGCCCTTGCCCCGCTTGAGCCCGTCGCCGTCGTAGTAGCCGACGAGGAACTCGTACTGCGTCGCTGCATCGGCGTTGAGGATGACCGGCGGAACCTGCTTGAGGCCGGTCGCGGTGTAGAGCTGGTCGCGGAGCCACGCGGCAACCGATGGCGCTCCCGCGAGCTGAACCGCGTGCGTCTCGCCGCCGGTGAAGCCGGAGATGCCCGTGTCCTCCCGGGAGGTGCCGAGAAAGCACCGAGACCAGAGCTGGGCGACATGAGCCCGCAGGAGGGCATCGTTGTTGCGGAAGCTGACCGTCGTGTCGCCCGGGCGGGGCACGTAGCCGTCGGCCGCGAGGTAGCCGAGCAGCTGTGCGAGCTCCTCGGTCACCACGCTCCAGCCGGTCGGCTCAGGCATCGCCTCGGCCAGGGCCAGCCGGTCACCCTGCTTCAACGTGTCGGCCCGCAGGACCTCGCGGTCGCTGTCGAGCATGTGGTGGTGGGCGGTGGTGTCCACCACGCCCGCGCGCGTCTGGGTCGACAGCAGGCGGTGGTCCGGGTCGGTGGCGCGCCGCCGGGTCGCGGTGATCGCGGTGATCGGCGTCCAGTCCTCGCCGTCCCAGACCTCGAGCAGCCCGTCAGGGGTGAACTGCTGGGTGCTGGAACCCTTGCGCCGGAGCTTCACGAGGTCCGTCGGCGTCTTGATGCCGATGACGCCGTTCTCCCGAACGTGCAACGGAGTGGTTGCAGGCACGCATTCGTGATTGAACAAGATTCCCGAAGTGGCGTGGAGGTCGTAGGACTCGCGATAGTTGACCGTGATGAAGTGGCCGTAGGCCTTCGCCACGCCGTACGGAGAGCGGGGGTAGAACGGCGTGCTCTCGGTCTGCGGGACCTCGAGGACCTTGCCGAACATCTCCGAGCTCGACGCCTGGTAGAAGCGCGCGCCGGGGCAGACCTCGCGCATCGCCTCCAGCAGCCGCGTGACGCCGACGCCGGTGAACTCGGCCGTCAGCGTCGGCTGGATCCAGGAGACGGCGACGAACGACATCGCGGCCAGGTTGTAGATCTCGTCCGGGCGCGAGTTGCGCAGCGCGTCGGTGAGCGAGCGGTGGTCGAGCAGGTCGCCCTGGTGCAGGGTGATCCGGTCGCGCAGGTGCTCGATGCGGTCGAACTTCTCCGTCGAGGCCCGGCGCACCATGCCGTGGACCTCGTAGCCCTTCTCCAGCAGCAGCTCGGCCAGATAGGAGCCGTCCTGCCCGGTGATCCCGGTGATCAGCGCACGTCGGTTGCTCATGTCGTCGTCACGTCCATTCGCTTGAGCCACTGCACGGTCTCCTCGATGCCCTCGCGCACCCCGATCCGCGCCTCCCAGCCCAGCAGCGTGCGGGCCTTCTCGACGCTCGGCCAGCGCCGGACCACGTCGACGGGGAACGACGCCAGGTGCTCGAGCTCGAAGTCCTCGGGATCGCGCCCGCACGCCGCCCAGATGACGCGGGCGATCTCGGCGACGGTCATCTCGTCCGCTGCGGAGACGTTGAAGTCCTGGTGCAGCGCGGCGGGGTGGCCGAGCGCGGTCACGATGCCGTCGGCGATGTCGTCGACGTGCGTGAGGGTGCGCGTCTGGGTGCCGTCGCCGAAGATCTGCAGCGGACGCTGGCCCGAGAGCACCTTGCGGATGAGGTCCGGGACCGCGTGGGCGATCCCGGGCTCGTCCTCGGGCATCTCGCCGGGCCCGTAGGCGTTGAACGGCCGGCAGATCGTGTACGGCAGGCCGTGCTCCTCATGGGCGGCGCGGACCCAGACCTCGCCGGCGAGCTTGCTGAAGCCGTAGGCCGAGCGGGGCATCGCCACCTCCCACACGTGGTCCTCCGTCGTGGGGTACTCGGTCGCGCGCTCGAAGACCATCGACGAGCTGACGTAGAGGAACCGCTCGACCCCCGCGTCCAGCGCTGCGCCGATCACGCCGTTGTACAGCGACGCGTTCACGTCGGTGAGCGTGTAGGGGAGCTTGTGGAAGTTCGCGATGCCGCCGACGATCGCGGCGAGGTGCACGACGTGCGAGCAGCCCTCGATCGCCGCGCGCGCCTCGGCGCGGTCGCGCAGGTCGCCCGTATGGACCTCGCAGCCCTCGCGCACCCACTGCGGCGGCGTGCGCTGGTCGGACACGCGCACCTCGTACGCGGGATCTGACAGCAGCCGCCGCACGACCGCCTGACCGATGGTGCCGGCACCGCCGGTGACGAGGACGCGACTCACGGAGGTCGCTACCCGCGCGGGCTCAGCGCCTGGATCTCGGCGGCGTAGGCGAACACCTGCGCGACGCCGAAGCAGTTCCAGGGATCGACGATGAGGGCCCCCTCCCGCGCCTGGGAGCGGATGGCGCGCAGCGCCCCCGGCCCGCAGAACTCCGCGTGGTTGGTCGCCACGACGACGACGTCGGCCGCGTCGACCGCCTCGTCGAACGAGGACGTCGGGGTCTGCACGTGCGGGTCGTGGACGGTGACGTCCGCGAGCTCCCGCTCGAGCAGGCGGATGAGCTTGTGGGCGAGCGAGTCGCGCTCGTCGTCGGTGCCCGCCTTGAAGGCGAGGCCGAGGACGGCGACCTTCTGGCCGCGCAGGCTGCCGATCCGGCGCTTGATGCCCTCGACGAGGAAGCGCGGGACGGTCTCGTTGACGCGGTGGACGGCGAGCAGCATGCCCGGTGCCGGCGACCGCTCTTCGGAGAACGCGAAGTCCTTGCGCAGGCAGGTGCCGGCCGTCAGGCCCGGCTGGGCCATTCCGCCGCGGGGGTAGTCGCGGTTGATGAGGTCGATGACCTCGAAGACGTTCGCGTCGTGCTGCTCGCAGTCCATCATCAGGAGGTTGGGCAGCGCGAAGTGCGCGTAGCGCAGGATGTTCGTCCAGATCTTCGCCAGCTCGGCCTGGACCGCGGTGGTCTGGACGATCGGCGCGCCGAGGATCTCGAACAGCTTGCCCGCGACCTCGCCGGAGCCCTCGCCGACGCCGCCGACGATGCACGGCAGGGTGGAGATCTCCTCGATGAAGCGCCCGGCCGCGATGCGCTCGGGCACGTGGGCGACGAAGACGTCGTCGCCGACCCTGAATCCGCGATGCTTCTCGAGATACCCGGCGACGAAGTCGGTGGTGTCGGGCGCGACGGTCGAGCGCAGCAGGAGCGCGTGGCCCTCGGTCAGCACCGGGAGCAGGTCGTCGAGCGCGGAGCGGATGTCGCGCATGTCGATCTCGACATGGCTGAAGGACGGCGTGCCGAGCGTGATGACGATGTGGCGAGCCTGTGCGGCGTCGCTCACCCGGTCAGAGAGCGGGAGGTCGACCGTGTCGAGCAGCTCCTGGGCGCCGGGCTCCTCGAACGGCATCCGCCGCTCGCCCAGCGCGCGCAGGCGTTCCGGGTCGTTGTCGATGCCGAGAACGCTCAGTCCGCGGGCGGCGAAGCTCAGGGCGAGCGGCAGCCCGACGCGGCCCAGACCCACGATGGAGACGTCGTAGCGCATGCGACTCCTGAGGGTATCGGCGGCCCTGTCCAGGCCCTCAGGCGCGCCGGTGCTCGACCCACTGACGGGCGAACGCGCCGACGAACAGCGGGTTGTAGCGCGCGTAGCGACGCCACAGGCGGCGCGGCTCGTGCATCAGCCGGTAGGCCCACTCGAGACCGCTGGCCTGCATCCAGGCCGGGGCCTGCGGCACGAGCCCGGCGTGGAAGTCGAACGCGGCGCCGACCCCGGCGAGGATCGGCGCGTCGAGGCGGTCGCGCATCTCGGCCATCCACAGCTCCTGCTTGGGCTGGCCGGTGCCGACCCACACGACGTCCGCGCCTGAGCGGTTGACGTCGTCGACGACGAAGGCGGCCTCGTCCTCGGTGAGGGGGCGGAACGGCGGCGAGTAGCCGCCGACGATCTGCAGGCCCGGGTAGCGACGGCGCAGCTCGTTGACGAGCTGGACGAGCGCGCCCTGGTTGCGGCCGCCATAGAGATAGTGGCGGGTGCCGGTGCGCGTGCCGCGCTCGAGGTACTTCGCCATGAGGTCGGGCCCGTAGACGCGGGACGCGCTGCGGTGGCCGAGCGCCTTCTGCGCCCAGACGAGCGGCTGGCCGTCGGGGACGGCGAGCACGTGCGGCTGGCTGATCGCGGCGCGGGTGGCGGCGTTCTCGCGGGCGACCATGACGAGGTGCACGGCCGCGGCGGTGACGACGGCCTTGTCGCGCTCGCGCACGACGGCGTCCATCCAGTCCATCGTGCGGTCGTAGTTCGTCAGCGCGAGGGGGATCCCGACCACGTCGAGCACCCGCGGGCGCAGCGCCTGCGCGTCGCCGGGCGCCTCGGGTGCCCTCGCGCCCGTGCCGGCCGGCGCGCCGTGGACGGGGCGCGGGCGGGGCTCGGGGTCAGGTGAGGAGCGCATGGCGTGCGAAGAGCGTGGCGGACGGGCCGGATGGCTCCCCCACCCAGACGGGCGACCGACCCGAAGGTCGCGGAGTTGCCAGGCGGGACGGACCCTGTGCGCCCGGACACCCTACCTGTGTCGCGCTTCGATCGCCGCTCGCGCAGGACGGCCGCCATCGCCCCGCGCAGGTCGGACGGCGCCCCCGGCCCGCCGCCCACCGAAGTACCGTTGCGCGCCTATGGAGGCCGAGCGCGAGCGCGAGGGCCGGCATGCGGCCCGGGGCGGCGCGCTGCGGGCCGGGGGCTACCTCGCCGGCCAGCTGCTCACCGTCGGGGCGGTCGCGCTGCTGTTCCGCCACCTCGGCGTCGACGACACCGGGCGCTACGTCACCGTCCTCTCGCTCGTCGCGATCGTGCAGGGCCTCACCGACCTCGGCCTCACGACGCTCGGCGTGCGGGAGCTGAGCACCGCCGAGCCGGACGCCCGCCGCCCCCTGCTGGCCGACCTGCTCGGCCTCCGGCTCGCCGCCACCGCCGCAGGCGTCGTCCTCGTCGTCGCGTTCGGCGCGGTCGCCGGCTACGGCGCCACGGTCGTCGCCGGCATCGCGCTCGCGGGCGCGGGCCTGCTGGTCCAGAACGCGGGCGCCACGCTCGGGATGGACCTGCTCGTCCGCCTCCGGGCCGGCCGGATGGCGCTCGCCGACCTCGCCCGCCAGGTCGTCGCGGCCGCGCTGATCATCGCCGGGGTCGCCGCGGGCGCCGGCCTGCTCGTCTTCTTCGCCGTCCTGATCCCCGCCGCGCTCGCCGGGTTCGCCGTCGTGGTCGCGAGCGCCGCCTCGACCCGCGTCGCCCCGAGCCGCACGCCGGGCCGCTGGACGGCGCTCATGCGCCAGACAGTCCCGTTCGCGATCGCCGCGGCGGCGAGCGTCCTCTTCTTCCGCGTCGCCGTGGTCGAGATGTCGCTCATCTCGACCGAGCGCGAGACCGGCCTGTTCGGCGCGTCGTTCCGGGTGATCGAGGTCCTGTCCGCCCTGCCCGCGCTCGCGGTGAGCGCCGCCTACCCGGTGTTCGCCGCGGCTGCGCATGCCGACGACGACGCCCGCCTCGCCCGCGCCGTCGCCCGCACCACCGAGGTGTGTGCGGCCGCGGGCGGTGCGCTCGCCCTCGGCCTCGCGCTCGGCGCCCCCGCGGTCATCGCGGTCATCGCCGGCAGCGACTTCGACGACGCGGTGCCCGTGCTGCGCATCCAGGGTCTCGCGCTGGCCGCCTCGTTCGTCGCCGCGCCCTGGGGCTTCGCCCTCCTGAGCCTTCAGCGCGAACGAACGATGATGTGGCTGAACCTCGCCGGCCTCGCGCTCGCCGCCGCGCTCGCCGCCGTGCTCATCGCGGCCGCGGACGCGAAGGGCGGGGCGCTGGCGACCGTCCTCGGCGAGGCCGGGCTCGCCGTCGCCTTCGCGGTCGCCCTGCACCGCACCCGCCCGAACGCCATCGCCACGGCGCCCGTCATGCTCGCGAAGGTCCTGGGCGCCGGCGCGGTCGGGGCGGCGGCCGCGCTGATCCCGGTCCCGTCCGCCGTCCAGGCCGTGGTCGGCCTGGCCCTCTTCGCCGCCGTCCTGCGCGCCCTCGGCGGGCTGCCGCTGCGCGCGCTCGCGCTCAGAGGATGATCGACCAGACGATGACGCCGCGCACCGCGGCCGGGCGCTACCGCGGGGTGCTCGCGCGGGCCGGATACATCCGCTCGATGTAGTCCTCGAGCATCCGGCCGGCGCCGAACCGCGGTGCGAGCGTGCGCATCGACGCCCGCACGAGCTCGAGCCACCGGTGCGGGATGCCGTCGTCGCCGCGGTCGCAGAACAACGGCCGCACCTCATCGGCGAGCAGCCGGTGCAGCTCGGCGCTGTCGCGGGCGTCCTGGGCGCCGGTGTCCTCCCACACCTCGCCGGGCAGCGCCCAGCCGTTGGAGCCGTCGTAGGCCTCCGCCCACCAGCCGTCGAGCACGCTGAGGTGCAGCCCGCCGTTGACGACGGACTTCATGCCGCTCGTGCCGCTCGCCTCCAGCGGCGGGCGCGGAAGGTTCACCCACACGTCGCAGCCCCCCACGAGGCGCGCCGCCGTGTCGAGGTCGTAGTCCTCCAGGAACGCCACCCGGCCGCTGACGCCCTCGGCGCCGCGCACGGAGAACAGCTCCTGCAGCGAGTGCTTGGCCTCCTCGTCGCGCGGGTGTGCCTTGCCGGCGATCAGCAGCTGCACGGGCGTGTCGCCGGCCAGCAGGGACAGGTTCGCGTCGAGCTGGCCGAGGAGCAGGCCGATCCGCTTGTACGTCGCGACGCGGCGCGCGAACCCGATCGTCAGCGCGTCCGGGTCGAAGTGCGCGGCCGCGCGGGCGTAGTCGAGCGTGTCGCCGCGGGCGAGTCGCTCGCGCACGCTGCGCTCGCGCACGTGGCTGATGAGCGCGGACCGCTGACGGGAGCGGGCGTCCCACAGCTCCTCGTCGGAGATCGCGTCCAGCGCGTCCCACGTGCGCGGGTCGGTCGCCCGCGCCGCCCAGCCCTCGCCGAGATGGCGGTCGAGCAGGTGGCGGATGGGGCCGCCGACCCAGGTCGGCAGGTGCACGCCGTTCGTCACCGACGTGATCGGCACGTCCTCGACCGAGCGGTCGGGCCACAGCCCGTTCCACATGGCGCGCGCGACCTCGCCGTGGCGGGCGCTCACGCCGTTGGCCGCGCGGCTGGTGTGCAGCGCGAACTGGGTGACGCCGAACGGCTCGTGCGGGTCGTCGGGGTTCGTGCGCCCCGTCCGCACGAGTCTCTCGACGCCGAGGCCCATCTCGTCCGCGGCGCGGTGCACCGCGTGCGCCACGTGGTTCGGTCCGTACGTGTCGTTGCCGGCCGGCACCGGCGTGTGCGTCGTGAAGACGGTCCGCGCGCGGGCCGCCGCCATCGCCTCGTCGAGGGAGGCGCCGCCGCGCTGCTCCCGCGCCGCCAGTTCGAGCGCGGCGAACGCCGCGTGGCCCTCGTTGAGGTGCAGGACCGCCGGGTCGATGCCGAGCGCGTCGAGCGCGCGCATCCCGCCGATGCCGAGCACGAGGTACTGCGCCAGGCGCAGCCCCGGGTCGCCGACGTACAGCCGCGCGGTGATCCAGCGCGACACGCCGTCGTTGGCGGGGTGGTCGGTGTCGAGCAGCAGCAGCCGCACGCGGCCGACGCGCACCTCCCAGACCTGCGCGGTGATGTCGCTCTCGCCGACCGGGATGCGCACGGAGAGCGGGCCCCCGTCGGGCGTCGTGATGAGCGCCATCGGCAGCCGGTCGGGGTCGCTGTCGACCCAGGACTCCTGCTGCCAGCCCGTGACGTCGATCCGCTGGCGGAAGTAGCCCTCGCGGTACATCAGGCCGACCGCGACGACCGGCAGCGCGTCGTCGGACGCCTGCTTGAGGATGTCGCCGGCGAGCGCCCCGAGGCCGCCGGAGTAGATCGGCAGCGAGCGGTGGACGCCGTACTCGGCACAGAAGAACGCGACGGTGCCGTCGACGGCCGTCGAGTCCGGCCGGGCGAGGTCGGCCTCGACCGCTGCCGTGAGCTCGCCCATCCGCGCGAGGAACTCGTCGTCGGCCGCGGCCGCCTCGAGCGCCTCGTTGGACGCCTCCAGCAACAGGCGCACCGGGTTCGCCCGGCAGCGCTGCCAGCGTTCGCGGTCGATCGAGGCGAAGAGCTCGTCGCCGCCCGGCATCCACGACCAGCGCATGTTGTACGCCAGCGGGGCCAGCGGACGCAGCGGTTCGGGGAGGCGGGCCGCCAGTGAGGCTGCGGCACGCTCGAGATCGCTCATGTCATCATCCTTCCCACTTCTTCGGCGATGTGACGGCCGATGGCCAGGGCGGACGTCGCGCCCGGTGACGGTGCGTTGCGCACGTGCAGGGCGCGGCCGGTCCGCGAGAAGACGAAGTCGTCGACGAGCCGGCCGTCGCGGCCGAGCGCCTGCGCGCGCACGCCGGCGAAGGCGGGCTCCACGTCGCCGGGCGCCAGCTCGGGCACGAACCGGGCCGCGGCGCGGACGAAGGCGCTCCGGCTGGCCGCGTGGCGCATCTCGACGGTGCCGGTCTGCCACCAGCGACGCGCCATCCGCCAGGTGCCGCGCCAGCGCAGCGTGTCGGCGAGGTCGCGCGGGCGCACCCGGCCGAGGCGGTAGGCGTCGCGCGCCCCGGCCAGCAGCGCGGTCGGGCCGACGAGCACGTCGCCGCTCGTGTGGCGGGTGAGGTGCACGCCGAGGAACGGCAGCGCCGGGTCGGGCACCGGGTAGATCAGCGAGCGCACGAGGTGGCGCCGCTCGGGCACGAGCCGCAGGTAGGCGCCCCGGAACGGCACGATGCGCGGGTCCGTCCCGGCGCCGGCGGCGACCGCCAGTCGGTCCGACCACGCGCCGGCGCAGAACACCGCCTGTCGCGCCTCGAGGTGGCCGCGGGCGTGGCGCAGCACGACGGTGCGCTCGCGCTCCTGGACGGCCTCGACGCCGCAGCCGCAGTGCACGCCGCCGACGTCGGCCGCCAGCGCCCGCGCCACCGCCCCGAAGTCGGCGATCCCGGTGGCGGGCGAGTGCAGCCCGGCGATGCCGGCCGCGTGCGGCTCCAGCTCGCGGATGCCGTCGGCGTCGAGGCGCCGCAGGCCGGGGACGCCGTTGGCCCGCCCCCGGAGCTCGAGCTCCTCGAGTCGGCCGAGCTCCGAGCGATCCGTGGCCACGATCACCTTGCCGCAAGTCTCGTGCGCGACGCCGCGTTGTTCGCAGAACTCGCGCATCTCCTGCGCGCCCTCCACGCACAACCGTGCCTTCAACGATCCGGGGAGGTAGTAGATGCCGGCATGGATCACTCCTGAGTTGTGTCCCGTCTGATGCGTCCCGACCTCCATCTCGCGCTCGAGCACCGCGATGCTGCGCTGCGGGTGCCGGTGCGCCAGCTCGCGCGCGACGGCGAGCCCGACGATGCCCGCGCCGACGACGGCGAGGTCGCAGCGGTCGGGAGGTGGTGTGGCCCAGTCGGTCATGGCGGCCGCGCACGTTACCCTCCGGGCCCATGAGCATCGGCATCGTGGGGCTGGGCTACGTCGGCCTGCCGCTTGCGGTGGCCTTCGCCGAGACCGGTCACGACGTCGTCGGGCTGGATCTCGACCAGCGCAAGGTCGCTGCCATCCGCAACGGCGACTCCTACATCGAGGACATCCCGTCCGACCGCCTGCGGGGCGTCGACGGGCTCATCCGGGCGACGACGCGCTACGCCGACCTCGCCGGCACCGAGGCGATCGTCATCGCCGTGCCCACCCCGCTGACGCGGAACCGCGAGCCGGACCTCGGGCCGCTGCTGGACTCCAGTCGCGCCGTCGCGAGCGTGCTGCAGGCCGGCCAGCTCGTCGTGCTCGAGTCCACGACGTACCCGGGCACGACCCGCGAGCAGCTCGTCCCGCTGCTCGAGGAGTCCGGGCTCGGCGCCGGGCGCGACTTCAACGTCGCGTTCAGCCCCGAGCGCGTCGATCCCGGCCGCACCGACTACACGCTGCGCACCACCCCGAAGGTCGTCGGCGGGTTGACCGAGGCGTGCGGGGATCGCGCCGTCGAGCTGTACGGCCGCGTCTGCGACACCGTCGTGCGCGTGTCGAGCCCGGAGGTGGCCGAGCTGACGAAGCTGCTGGAGAACATCTTCCGCAGCGTGAACATCGCGCTCGTCAACGAGCTGGCGATGCTCACCGACCGCATGGGGATCGACATCTGGGAGGTCGTCGACGCCGCCGCCACCAAGCCCTACGGGTTCATGCGCTTCGAGCCGGGCCCCGGCATGGGCGGCCACTGCCTGCCCGTCGACCCGTTCTACCTGAGCTGGCGCGCGCGCGAGTTCGACATGACGACCGAGTTCATCGAGCTCGCGGGCCGCGTCAACCAGCAGATGCCCTACCACTGCGTGGCGCGCGTCGAGCGCGCGCTCAACGACCAGGCCAAGGCGGTGCGCGGCGCGAAGATCGCCCTGCTCGGCGTGTCCTACAAGGCCGGCGTGGGCGATGTGCGCGAGTCGCCGGCGCTGAAGATCATCGCGCTGCTGCAGGCGCTCGGCGCCGACGTCCACTACCACGACGAGTTCGTGCCCGAGCTGCGCGACGAGGGGTTGCGCGACGAGCCGCTCGACGAGGCGCTCGACGGCGCGGACCTCGTCGTGATCGTCACCGCGCATCCGGGGATCGACCACGCGCGGGTGGCGGCGGGCGTGCCGTCGGTTCTCGACCTGCGCGGCGTCACGCGCGGGGTCGAGGCGCAGAACGTGATCCGCCTGTGAACCTGGGCGTCGTCGGCCTCGGCTACTGGGGCCCGAACCTCGCACGCAACTTCGACGCGCTTCCCGGCTGCGAGCTCACGTGGCTGTGCGACGGCCGCGAGGACGTCCGCGCCCGCTACGAGCCGCTGTACCGGCGCGCGCGGTTCACCGGCGAGCTCGGCGACCTGCTGACCGACGACGCGCTCGACGCGATCGTGCTCGCCACGCCGGTGCCCACCCACGCCGACCTCGCGGTGGAGGTGCTCGAGGCGGGCAAGCACTGCTTCGTCGAGAAGCCGCTGGCGACGCGCGTCGCCGACGCCGAGCGCGCCGTGGCGGCCGCCGAGCGGGCCGGCAAGGTGCTGATGGTCGGCCACCTGCTGCAGTACCACCCGGGCGTCAACAAGCTGCGCGGCCTCGTGCGCTCCGGCGAGCTCGGCGACATCCACTACATCTACGGCAACCGCCTGAACCTCGGCCAGCTGCGTGCCGAGGAGAACGCGCTGTGGTCGCTCGGCGCCCACGACATCTCGGTCGTGCTGCACCTGGCCGGCGACGAGGAGCCCTACGAGTTCTCCGCGCGCGGCGAGAGCTACATGCGCCACGGGATCGAGGACGTCGTGTTCGGCTTCATGCGCTTCCCGTCGGGCCTGTCCGCGCACCTGCACCTGAGCTGGCTGGACCCGCACAAGGAGCGCCGGTTCACGGTCGTCGGGTCCAAGCGGATGGCGACGTTCGACGACATGGACATCGAGCGCAAGGTCACCCTGTACGACAAGGGCTTCGACGAGTCCATCCACTCCTACGGCGAGTACATCATGCGCTCGGGCGACATCTGGAGCCCGCAGGTGCCCAACCACGAGCCCCTGCGGCTCGAGTGCCAGCACTTCCTCGAGTGCATCGCCGAGGGCCGCGCGCCGGTCAGCGACGGCGCCAGCGGGGTACGGGTCGTACGGGTGCTCGAGCGCCTGCAGGAGGAGCTCGATCGATCGCGGAGGGAGCGGCATGGCTGATCCGGTGCTGGGCGACGGCGTGCAGGTCGGCGAGGGCGTCGAATTCGGCTCCGGCGTCGTCGTGCACGCGGGGACGGTCATCGGCGACGGATGCGTGATCGAGGACAACGCCGTCCTCGGCAAGGTCCCGAAGCTCGCGCGCACGAGCGCCGCGGCGGGCCGGGAGCCGCCGCCGCCGCTGGTCCTCGGCGAGCGCGTGACGGTCTGCGCCGGTGCGGTCGTGTTCGCGGGCGCGCGGATCGGCGACCGGGCGATCCTCGGCGACCAGTCCTACGTGCGCGAGCGCACGGTGATCGGCGAGGACACGGTGTGCGGCCGTGGCACCGCGGTCGACAACGACGTGGCGATCGGCGCGCGGTGCCGGATCCAGACGATGGTCTACGTGACCGCGTTCTCGGTCATCGAGGACGACGTGTTCGTCGGGCCGTGCGCGATGACGACCAACGACGACACGATGAGCCGCCACGGGCCCGAGTACGAGCTGCGCGGCGCGACGCTGCGGCGGGCGTGCCGGATCGGCGGCGGGGCGGTCCTGACGCCGGGGGTCGAGGTCGGCGAGGAGGGCTTCGTCGCGGCGGGCGCGCTCGTCACCCGCGACGTGCCGCCGCGCGGAGTGGTGCTCGGCGTGCCCGCGCGCGTGATCCGCGACGTCCCCGAGGACGATCTGCTCGAGCGCTGGCGGTAGGCGCCGGCGCCGCGACCGGCGCCGCGGACGCCGCCGCCGGATCGGCGACCTCCAGGCAGGCCGGCAGCGGGCCGCGGTAGATCGGCGACATGACGTCCGGGCCGTCCGCGGTGTGCGCGCGGCCGGCGAGATGGCCGTACTCGTGGACGAGCACGGTGCAGAAGCGCGCCCAGTCGTAGTCGATGAGCCGGTTGAGGACGATCCGGCACTGGACGTTGAGCTCCGGCGCGTCGTAGGCCGAGCGCGGGTTGGCCCAGGACGAACGGGCGTTGATCGTGGCCGCGTCGACGTCCCAGACGATGTCGATCCGGCCGCCGCAGGGGTCGGTGCCCCATGTGCGTCGCGCGAGGTCCTGCGCGGCGAGCATCGCCGGCGTGCCGACGCCGAAACGCACCTCGGGCGCGGCGCCGGTGTCGTCGCCGGGGGCGGCGGTGGCGGTCGAGGCGCCGGTGAGGGCGAGCGCGACCGCCGCCAGCATCGTGCTGAGCTTCCTGCCATCCATGGCACCCCATGGATCGGCCGGCGGGCGGCGCGGCCGCCGCGCCCGGCGTCAGGAGTGGCCGCATGACCGATCGGGAGCGCCGTTGGCGATGAGCTTCGCCTGGGACGACGCTATTCGCCACGCGCCGCCGGACGGCGGCTCAGCCGGGTATCAGGCGGTCCGCGTCGGCGTCCGCGCGGGCGCGCACCCAGCGCGACCGGCACGGGATGCGCTCGCGGTCGCAGCGGTGCATGTAGCGCTGGGCGACCTCCGTCACCTCGGCGAGCAGGTCGTCCTCGAGCCGGATCGGCTCCAGGCCGAGCTGCAGCAGCTGCGCGTTCTCGGCGAACAGCTCGTTCTGGTCGGCCTCCTTGCGGGGGTTCTCGACCAGGTCGATCTCGGCGCCGGTGATCCGCGAGACGATCTCCGCGAGGTCGATCACGCGATGGACCTCGGTCATCTGGTTGAAGATCCTGACGCGCTCGGCATGCTCGGGCGGGTTCTCGATCGCCAGCTGGATGCAGCGCACGCTGTCCTGGATGTGGATGAACGCGCGGGTCTGCCCGCCGGTCCCGTGAACGGTGAGCGGGTAGCCGATCGCCGCCTGCATGAGGAAGCGGTTGAGCACCGTGCCGTAGTCGCCGTCGTAGTCGAAGCGGTTGATGAGCCGCTCGTCGAGGCGGGTCTCGGCGGTCTGGGTGCCCCAGACGATGCCCTGGTGCAGGTCCGTCACCCGGATCTCGTCGTTCTTGTTGTAGAACGCGAACAGCAGCTGATCCTGGGTCTTCGTCATGTGGTAGACGCTGCCCGGGTTGGCCGGGTACAGGATCTCCTGCTCGATCTCGCCGCCGTCGTCGGCGTCGATGCGCACCCGCAGGTAGCCCTCGGGGATCTTCACGCCGGCCGTGCCGTAGCCGTAGACGCCCATCGTTCCGAGGTGGACGATGTGGGCGTCCAGCTCGGCCTCGACGAGCGCGGCGAGCAGGTTGTGCGTCGCGTTGACGTTGTTGTTGACCGTGTAGCGCTTGTGCCACGAGCTCTTCATCGAGTACGGCGCGGCGCGCTGCTCGGCGAAGTGCACCACGGCGTCCGGGCGCCACGCGCGCAGCAGCGCCAGCAGCTCGGCGTAGTCCTGCGCGACGTCGATGTTGTGGAAGCCCAGCCGCCGGCCCGAGATCTCCTCCCAGGCGGCGATGCGCGTGCTCATCGGGGCGATCGGGGTCAGCGATTCCGCCTCGAGCTCCACGTCGGCCTTGCGCCGCGCCAGGTTGTCGACGACCGCGACGTCGTGCCCGCAGGCCGACAGGTGCAGGGAGGTGGGCCAGCCACAGAAGCCGTCGCCTCCCAAGATCAAGATGCGCAGAAGATCCTCCGGTCCGTGTGTCGACTGACCCCTGAAGTTCCCCGCAGTATGCCTTCGCCACACGGCTTCGCGGCAACTCGGGCCGAAACGTTCACCGGCGACGCTCCCGCCACCAGGTTCCCAGGATCACCCGGGCGTAGCGCGCGCCGTAGAGGAGATTGTGCCCCTTCTTGCTCTCGCCCGCTGCACGCTTGTGCATCACGATGGGACGCTCGGCGATCCGGTAGCCCTGGTAGACGGCCCCGATGAGCAGCTCGGAGGTCTGGTACTGCACCTGGTGCTGGGGCACCGTCGCGGTCACCTCGGCGCGCATCGCCCGGTAGCCGCTGGAGGTGTCGGTGACCTGCGCGCCGGTCAGCAGGCGCACGAGCGCGGCGAAGACGTGCACGCCGGCCTGGCGGAAGCCGTCGTCGGTCTCCGCCCGCCCCAGGACGCGGGAGCCGATGACGAAGTCGGCCTCGTCGCGGACGAGCGGCTCGAGGACCTTCGGCAGTTCGACGGGATCCCACTGGCCGTCGGCGTCGAGCGTGACGATGAAGCGGGCGCCGTGCTCGCGGGCGAGCCGGTAGCCGAGGCGCAGCGCCACGCCGTGCCCGCAGTTGCGCTCGAGGCGGGCGACGTGGACGCCGTGGCCGCGCGACACGTCGCTCGTGCCGTCGGTGCTGCCGTCGTCGACCACGAGCGTGTCGATCGCCAGCCCGTGGGCCTGCGGCGGGATGTCGGTCAGGACGTCGCCGATGCACGGGGCCTCGTTGAGCGCCGCGATGACCACGACCACCGGGCCGAAGCGCAGATCGGGGTAGTCGCGCTCGAAGGCGGCGGCCGCCGACTCGCGCACCGCGGCCGTGGCCGGGCCGAGCGTTCTCGTGCCGCTGTCGCTCGTCCGGATGGCCATCGTCGCGCTGAGTCTAGGACCCGACGTCCGAAACGAGCCCCTCCACTAGGTTCCGGGGCCGCTCGTGAGCTCCTCGACCCTCAGCGGACCGCCCCCCGCGACCGCACGGCGGCGCGTGGCCGCCGTGCCGCCGACCGCCTGGATCCTCCTCGCCTGCTTCGCGCTGGCCACCCTCTCCCTGCTCGGCCCCAGCAGGGCGACCTACGACCCCACCGCCTGGCTCATCTGGGGCCGCGGCATCGTCGACTGGGACTTCCACACGACCTTCGGACCGTCCTGGAAGCCGCTGCCGGTGATCTTCACGACGCCGTTCGCCCTGTTCGGCGACGACGCGGCGCCGCTGCTGTGGCTCGTCGTCGCCCGGGCGGGCGGGCTGTTCGCGATCGCGCTCGGCTTCCGGCTCGCCGCGCGCCTGGGCGGCGTGCTCGCGGGGGTCGTCGCCGTCGTGGCGATGGTGCTCGCCGAGCAGTTCGTCTACAACTTCTGGCGCGGCAACTCGGAGGGCCTGCTCGTCGCGCTGTCGTTGTGGGCGATCGAGCGTCACCTGGACGGCCGCCGCTGGCAGGCGTTCGGCATCGCCGTCGCCGCGGGGCTCCTGCGGCCCGAGGTCTGGCCGTTCCTGGCCGTCTACGGCCTGTGGCTGATCTGGAAGGACTGGCGCGGGGCGCCGCCGTGGCGGACGATCGCGATCGTCGCCGGCTCGGGGATCGCCGTCATCGCTCTGTGGCTCGTGCCCGAGTACATCGGCTCCGGCGACTTCCTGCGTGCGGCGTCGCGCGCCCGCGAGCCGGTCGCGAACTCCCCGGCGCAGGCGGACCGGCCGTTCCTGGCGGTCTTCGAGAACTCCCACAGCGCATTGTCGATCCCCGTCTATGCGGGGGCGATCCTCGCCATCGCGTTCGCGGGGGTCGCCTGGCGGCGGCGGCGCCAGGACGGCCCCGTGCTCGCTATCGCGCTCATCGCGGCCGCGCTCATGGTCATCGTCGCGGTGTTCGCCGAGATCGGCTTCACCGGCAACCTGCGCTACGTGACGCTGCCGGCCGCGCTGGTCTGCGTTCTGGCCGGCGTCGGCTGGTCCCGCCTCCTCGGCGCGCTGCGCGGCCGCTTCGGGCTCGCCGTCGCCATCGGCGCGGGCGTCGTGGCGCTCGCCGCGAGCGCCGCGTTCGTCGTGCGCGACGCCAGGCGCTTCGGCGACGAGATGGACCAGATGCGCAGCGCCGCCAAGCTCTCGGAGGCGTTGCCCGCGGCGATCGATCGAGCGGGCGGCGAGGCCGCGATCAAGCGCTGCGGGCCGGTCTCCACCACCGCCCTGCAGACGCAGATCGTCGCGTACCTCCTGCACCTCCAGGAGGCGCACGTCGGCGCACCCCCCCGGCCCACCGGGACGCGGTTCCATCCGCGCGGGGAGGGCTGGGAGGTCAAGCAGACGTGCGGCTGAGCCGGGCGCCTACGCGGTGCGCGCGCCGCGTCCCCCGCCGCGGCCCCGCAGGAGCAGGTTCGCGAGCAGCAGGACGATCACCACTCCGATGATCGCGCTGAGGATGCCGCCGAGATCGAAGGCGTCGTCGTCGCCGATCCCGAGCACGCGCGTGAAGATGAGATAGCCGACGAACGCGCCGACCAGGCCGAGGACGATCGAGACGAGCCACGACGCCGGGCCGCGCATGTGCTCGAACGCGTCGTTGGGGACGAGCGCGCGGCCGATGACCCCGGCGACGAGCCCGAGGATGAGTGCGCCGATCATGTGATGAGACCTCCGGGTGGCTGGAACGGGAAGTTCCGCAGCGTTACCCGGATGCGGGCCTGGTCACCCGGGCGGGGCGTCAGCTGCGCACGAGCGCGCGCAGCGACTGCTTCGCCGAGTTCGCCGTCGCCATAACGGCCGTCGGCTCGTAGCCGCAGTGGGCCATGCAGTTGTCGCAGCGCGGGTCCTTGCCGCGGCCGTACTTGCTCCAGTCCGTCGTCTCCACGAGCTCCTTGTAGGTCTTCGTGTAGCCGTCGGCCATCAGGTAGCAGGGCTTCTGCCAGCCGAAGAGCGAGTAGCTCGGGATGCCCCACGGCGTGCACTCGTAGTCGACCTTGCCCTCGAGGAAGTCGAGGAACAGCGGGCTGTGGTTGAGGCGCCACTTCTTGCGCCGCCCGTCGGCGAACGCCGAGCGGAAGAGCTCGCGCGTCTGCTGCACGCCGAGGAAGTGGTCCTGGTCGGGCGCCTTCTCGTACGCGTAGGCCGGCGAGATCATCATGTCGTCGACCTCGAGCTCGTCGTTGAGGAAGTCGAGGACCGAGCGCACCGTCTCCGGCGAGTCCTGGGTGAAGAACGTCGTGTTCGTCGTGACGCGGAAGCCCCGCTCCTTGGCCAGCTTGATCGCCTCGACGGCCTTGTCGAACACCCCGGCGCGCGCGACGGACGCGTCGTGGCGCTCGCGCAGGCCGTCGATGTGCACGGCCCAGCTGAAGTACGGGCCCGGCGTGAAGAGGTCGAGCTTCTTCTTCATCAGCAGCGCGTTCGTGCATAGGTAGACGTACTTCTTGCGTGCGACCAGCTCGCCCACGATCTTGTCGATCTCCGGGTGGATGAGCGGCTCGCCGCCGGCGATCGACACCATCGGCGCCCCGCACTCCTCGACCGCCGCGACCGCCTGCTCGACGGGCATCCTCCGGCGCAGCTCGTGCTCGGGATGCTGGATCTTCCCGCAGCCCTCGCACGCGAGGTTGCATTGGAACAGCGGCTCGAGCTCGACGATCAGCGGGTACCTCTCGCGGCGCATGAGCTTCTGGCGCGCCAGGTAGCTGCCGACTCGCAAGCTCTGCCTCATCGATACGGGCATTCGGGTCCTCTAGTTCCTTCTCGATCGCCGCGGGGGCGGCTTGAACTGCACGTCTTCGGTGGTCACGGTTCGCTCGGACACCGTCACGCCGCCGAAGCCGGCGAGCGCGGACACGACGTCCTGCACCTGGCGCTCCGGCGCCGAGGCTCCGGCGGTGATGCCGACGCGTCGTGCGCCGGCCACGAAGGATGGTGGCAGGTCGGACGGCTCGTCGACCAGCAGCGCCGGGCAACCGGCGCGCTCGGCGACCTCCACGAGGCGGCGCGAGTTCGACGAGTTCGCCGAGCCGACGACGACGATGCGGTCGCAGTCGGAGGCCAGCGCCCGCACGCCGTCCTGGCGGTTCTGCGTGGCGTAGCAGATGTCGTCCGAGCTCGGGCCGATCAGCGCGGGGAAGCGGTCGCGCAGCGCGTCGACGACCCCCGCGGTCTCGTCGACCGCGAGCGTCGTCTGCGTCAGGTAGGCGACCCGCTCGGGGTCCTCGACGCGCAGCGTCTCGATCTCGTCCGCGCTGGCGATCACCTGGATGCGGTCGGGCGCCTCGCCCGTGGTCCCGTCGACCTCCTCGTGGCCCTCGTGGCCGACGAGGATGACGTCCATGCCCGCGCCGGCGAACCGGCGGGCCTCGGCGTGGACCTTGGCCACGAGCGGGCACGTCGCGTCGATGGCGTCGAGCCCGCGCTCGGCCGCCTGTTCGCGGACGGCGGGCGACACGCCGTGCGCGGAGAAGATGACGGTCGCGCCCGCGGGGACCTCGTCGAGCTCCTCCACGAAGATCGCCCCGCGGCGCTCGAGGTCCGCGACGACCCGGGCGTTGTGGACGATCTGGCGGCGCACGTAGACGGGCGGCCCGTGCTCGCGCAGGAGCCGCTCGACGGTGTCGACCGCGCGGACCACCCCGGCGCACGAGGCGCGCGGGGCGGCGAGGACGACCTCGCGCTCCATGAGCGCCTCGGCCCACTCGCGGGTCAGCGCGCAGGCGCGCCGCAGGACCCGCAGCGCCTTCGCGGTGCCGATTGCGGCGTGCCAGGGCCAGTGCAGCTCGCGCTCGGCGGTGTCGAGCACGACGCGCAGCGTGACGAGCGGCCGGCCCTTGGCCTCGGCCGCCAGCCACGCCGACTCCATGTCGACCGCGATCGCCCCGCTGCGGTGCAGTGCGCGCCGGCGCTCGCGCACGACCAGCCGCTGGCTCGAGGCGATCGGCCCGACGTGGACGCTCAGGCCGCCGCGGCGCAGGACACCCGCGAGGACCGACGGGTCGGCGCACTGCGTCGTGCCGGTCGGGCCGCGCAGCTCGCTGGCCAGGACGACGTCACCGGGGCGCAGCGACGGGTCAAGAGCGCCGCAGACGCCCGCGATGAGGACGGGGCCAGGGTCGATGCCGTGGGTGAGCGACGCGGCGCGCGCGGCGCGCTGGGGGCCCATGCCGAAGCGCTCGACCCGCGCCCACGGCGCGCCGCCCCGGGCGGCCGCGGCCTCGATGGACATCGGCGCGAGGATCAGAAGCTCGCGGCTGCGCGCGCTCGGCGCGGACGGCTCGCCGGTGCGCTCGGGGGCGACCGTCATGCCGCCACCGCCGTCACCGCGCCCGCGGCGGCGCGCGCCGCGGTGAGCGCCTCGCGCGCGGCGGCGTGGCCGCTGCGCACCGCGCTCTCCATCGTCGCCGGCCAGCCGGTGTCCGTCCACGCCCCGGCCAGCGCCAGCCCGGGCATGCCCGTACGCGGGCCCGGGCGCACCGACCGCACGCCGGGGCCGGGGCGGAACGTGGCGGCGTGCTCGCGCGTCACGAGGAAGCGCTCGACCCGCGCCCCGCGGGCCGCGGGCAGCAGCTCGGCCAGCGCCGGGACGAACCGCTCTCGCAGCGCGTCGGCGTCCATGGCGGCCTCCTCGTCGGCGCCCGACAGCGAGACGGCGACCAGCTGCCCGTGCTCGACCCCGGAGCCGTCCGTGCGGTCGAACAGCCACTGGACGGGCGAGCGAGCGGCGACTGCGAACGGCTCGTGAAGCACCCGGCGGTCGTAGGCGACGTGGAGGTTGACGATCGGCGAGCGGCCCAGCCGCTCGAGCGCGGCCGGATCGGCCAGCGCGCCGGGCGGCAGCAGCCCCGCGACCCGCTGCGACGGGAGGGCGACCACGACGGCGTCGGCCTCGATGCCGTCGGCCGGCCCCTCGACGAGGAACCCGGCGCCCGGGCGGGCCACGACGCGTTCGATCCGGGCGCCGAGCCGGACCTCGGCGCCGGCCGCGGCGAGCGCCCGTTGCGACGGTCCGTCGTGCAGGTCCGACAGCGGCACGCGCGCCCAGCCGATGTCCGCGGCGCTCGAGTGCTCGAGCAGGGCGGTGCGGAAGACGTACGCGGCCTGGGCGAGAGAGGCCTCGGCGGGATCGACGTTGAGCGTCGGCAGCCCGATGAGGCGCCAGACCGCCTCGATCTCCTCGGCGCCCTGGTCGTGCTCGGCCAGCCAGTCGCCGAACGAGCGCGCGTCGGCGAACGGGTCGTCGGGGTCGACCGAGCGCAGGGCGAGCATGGCCCGGGCCACGCGGACCTTTCCGGCGGCGCTCAGCAGCGGGAAGCGCGCCATCGACGCCGAGAGCTGGAGCGGAGCGGGCAGGCGGGTCCGGCTCAGGCGCGCCGGCCGGCGGCCGGGCACGAGCACGGGGATGTCCAGCCGCGGCTGGAGCACGACATCGCCGTCGGAGCCGATGCGCCGCAGGAGCGCGCGGTAGGCGCCGCAGCAGCGCAGGAAGACGTGCTGGCCGTTGTCGATGCGCAGGCCGTCGCGCTCGTAGGAGTACGCGGCGCCGCCGAGACGGGGCCGGACCTCGAGCAGCGTGACCTGCGCGCCGCCCTCGGCGCAGTCCAGCGCGGCCGTGATGCCGGCCAGGCCGCCGCCCACGACGGCGATGCGCGGCGCGCGCCCGGTCATGCGGCGCTCCTGGCGAGGCTGCTCGCGGCCACACGCGCCTTCTCCCAGCCCGACAGGGAGATGCGCCCGCGCGTCACGGCGAGCGGATCCTGCTCGATCCGCGACAGGATCCGCCGGTAGATGCCGGTCATGGCCAGCAGGCACGCGGTGCTGCGGCCGTCGAGCAGGGCGGTCAGCGCCATGCCGCGCGCGAACCACTCGCGGTTGCGCTGCGCCTCGAAGCGCACGAGCTGCTGGATCGCCGCCGGATCGCCGGAGACGGGATCGTCGAGGCCGAACCGGCGCAGGTCCTCGCCCGGGATGTAGATGCGGCCGTTGGCCAGGTCCTCGCGCACGTCACGAAGGATGTTCGTCAACTGCATCGCGATTCCCAGCTGCTCGGCGAGATCCATCGCGCGCTCGCGGTCGGTCGAGCCGAAGATCGCCACGCACAGGCGCCCGATCGACCCGGCGACGCAGATGCAGTAGTGGCGCAGTTCGTCGAAGGTCTCGTACGTCGTCCCGCGCACGTCGAGCTCGACGCCGTCGACGAGCTGATCGAACGCGTCGAGCGGCAGGTCGAAGCGCTCGCGCGCGTCGGCGAGCGCGATCAGCGTGTTGTCGGTGTGGCCGTTGAGGACGCCCGAGCGCAGGTGGGCGATGCCGTCGCGCTCGCGGGCCAGCGCGGCGAGCTTGGCGTCGTCGGGCATGGTGCCGTCGCCGATGTCGTCGACGCGGCGGGCGAACGCGTACGCGGCGCTCATCGCGCGGCGCTTGTCCGGCGGCAGCAGGCGGATCCCGTAGAAGAAGTTGGCCGCCTCGCGCCGGGTCGTCTCCTCGCAGGCGCGGTACGCGCCCTGGATCGTGGCGGTCTTCATCGCCGCATCTTTGCAAGCGCGCGGAAGGTTCCGATTGCGAGCGCCGTCTTGGACGGGCGCGGGCGCCGGCCGAGGACGTCCCAGCCCGCGGCCTCGAGCGCATCGAGGGCGACCCTGCCGCCGGCGACGAACCCGGCGACGGCGAACGCTGGGCGGCCCGGCAGGCTGCGGCCCAGCGGGATGCCGGCGGCGAGCAGTTCGCGGGCGCGCTCGGCCTCCAGGGCCATGACCGCCCGCAGCTCGGGGCCGGGCGACGGGGCCCGCAGGTGGTCCTCGGTGGCGCCGCAGGCCGTCATGTCGGCCCGCGGCAGGTAGATGCGGCCCGCGGCGAGGTCCTCCGCGACGTCCTGGAGGTGCTCGGTGACCTGCAGGCCCGCGCAGACGCGGTCCGACAGCGCGATCCGCTCCGGGGTCGCGCAGCCGAAGGCGTGCAGGACGAGCTCGCCCACGGGCGCCGCGGACAGGTCGCAGTAGCGCAGGAGCGCGGGGAAGTCCGCGTAGCGGGTCACGACCTGATCGGCCCGGTTGGCGGCGACGAGCCGGTCGAGGGGGCTGCGCGGGATGGTGCAGGCGCGCACGGTGGCGGCGAGCCGGACCATGAGGGCGTGGGTCGGCTGCTCGCCCGCGTAGATGGCGTCGAGCTCGGCGGCGACCCAGTCCAGGAGCGCGCCGCGGTCGCCCGGCGCCTCGTCGCCGATGTCGTCGACGAGGCGGGCGTAGCCGTAGATCGCGAGGAGGTGCTCGCGCTCGGCCGGAGCCAGTAGGCGGGTGGCGACCGGGAAGTTCTCGTGGGCCGCGCGGGCCATGACGGCGGCCGCCGACGGGGGTGCCATCGCCGCCGCGGCGTCCGCCGCGGTCACCGCAGGCATCGGCCCAGCGCCATGAGCGGGAACACCTGCCGGTACAGGCCGTAGTTGATGTAGAAGTCGCCCGGGAAGCCGGTGCCGGTGAACTGTGGCTCGTCCCAGCCGCCGTCGGGGCGCTGGGACGCGGCCAGCCAGGCCACGCCGCGCGCGACCGCGTCGCCGTCGCGCTCGCCGGCCGCCTCGAGCGCCAGGAGCGCCCACGCCGTCTGCGAGGCGGTGCTCTGGCCGCGGCCGATCCACGCCGGGTCGACGTAGGAGCGGGCGTCCTCGCCCCAGCCGCCGTCGGCGTTCTGGTGGGCGCCGAGCCAGTCGACGGCGCGCCGGATGGCCGGATCGCCCGCCGGGATGCCCGCCGCGACGAGCGCTGGGACGACCGCGCCCGTGCCGTAGACGTGGTTGATGCCCCAGCGGCCGAACCAGGAGCCGTCGGCTTCCTGGGCGTCGAGCAGCCAGCGGATGCCGCGCTGGGCGGCGGGATCGCTCGCGCGCCCCTCGAGCGCGAGCATCTCGACCACGTGGGCGGTGACGTCCGCGGACGGCGGGTCGATGACCGCCCCGAAGTCGCAGAACGGCAGCTGGACGCACAGCTCGCGGGTGTTGTCGGCGTCGAACGCGCCCCAGCCGCCGTCGTTGGACTGCATCCCGATCGCCCAGTCGATGCCGCGCCGGATGGCGGGCTCGGCGTCGGCGCCGGCCTCGCCGAGGCGCGTGCGCCGCAGGGCGAGCACGACCTCGGCCGTGTCGTCGATGTCCGGGTAGTTGTCGTTGGCGAACTCGAAGGCCCAGCCGCCCGGCTCGAGCGCAGGGCGGCGCACGGCCCAGTCGCCGCGCACGCGGACCTCCTCGGCGAGGGTCCAGCGCGCCGCGCGCGCGAGGTCCTCGTCGTCGGGCGGCACGCCGGCATCGGCCAGCGCGATCATCGCCAGCGCGGTGTCCCAGACGGGCGACTGGCACGCCTCGAGGCGGCGCTGGTCGCCCTCCTCGATGATGAACGTGTCGAGGCCGGCCAGGCCGGCGCGCATCACCGGATGGTCGTTCGGATAGCCGCGCACGCTGAGCGCCATGAGCGAGTACACCCACGGCGGCTGGATCCCGCCCCATGAGCCGTCGGCCTCCTGGCGGGCCACGATCCAGCGCTCCGCGCGGTCGAGGGCCATGCGCCGCAGCGGGCCGACCGGGTGGCGCTCGTAGCGGTGCAGGAGGTGGTCGAGCCAGCCGAGGCGCCCGGGCCAGTCGCGCAGCGACCTTCGGGGCGGCTGGATGGGACCGCCGCGGCGCAGCTCGTCGACGCCGACGGGCAGCGGGCGCTGCGGCCGGTACGCGCCGACGATCGTCAGCGGCGCGATCGTCTGGCGCGCCCAGCAGGCGAAGTCGTAGAGGTTCAGCGGGAACCACTTCGGCAGCAGGACCGCCTCGGGCACCATCGCCGGCACGTCGTCCCAGGACCACAGCCCGAAGAGCGCCAGCCAGATCCGGGTGAAGACGCGGGACGCCTCGAGACCGCCGCCGTCGAGGACGAACGCCGCCGCCTCGCGCATGTGCGCCGCGTCCGCGGGGTCGCCCGCCAGGCGCAGGGCGACCCACGCCTCGGCGGTCGTCGAGAGGTCGCCCGGCCCGCCGTGGAACGTCGCCCACGTCCCGTCGGGGCGCTGCTGCGAGCGGATCCAGCGGGCCGCCGCCGCGGTCTCGCGCTCGGTGCGCACGCCGAGGAACTCGCGCATGAGGAGGTCCTCGGCGTCCATCGTCACGTTCGTGTCCAGCGGCGCCTTCCACCAGCCGTCCGGCGCCTGTTGCGCGCGCAGGAACGCGACCCCGCGGGCCAGCGCCTCACGGGCGTCTGGCGGTGAAGCGGGGCGGGGGGAGACGGCGCTCGGAAGTTCTGGACCGACCGGCAAGACGCCAAGACCTTATCTCCGGGCCGGACGGGAACGACCCCCCGTTCAGCGGGGGGTTCCCGGTGAGAGCGCGATTGCACGACCGCAACGCACGCTGCCGATGTGGGTTCATGACTCGGTCATGCGCCGCTTGCTGCCGCTCCTCGTCCTCTTCTGCCTGCTCGTGTGCGCGAGCACGGCGGTCGCCCGCACGACCGGGCCATGCGTCGACGGCGAGACGAACGGGCCGCGCTGCTCGATCTGGGAGGGGCGGGTCCAGTGGGTCGACGACGGCGACACGCTGCACGTGAAGGTCGGCAGCCGCAGCTGGCACGTACGCGTCACGGGCATCAACGCCCAGGAGCTGACCGACTACAACTCGCGCCATCGGGCCGGCGAGTGCCACGCGGTGGAGGCCGCCGACCGGCTCGACCAGCTCGTCAAGGCCGCCAAGGGCCGCGTGCGCCTCACCGCCCAGGACGTGCGCAGCAACTCGCACGGCCGCCAGCGCCGTTCGGTCGCCGTGAAGCTCGGCGGCCGCTGGCGCGACGTCGGGCGCACGCTGCTCGCGGAGGGCCTGGCGCTCTGGATGCCCAACCGGACCGAGTGGGCGTGGAACCCGCGCTACAGCGTCCTCGCGGAGCAGGCGGCCGCGGCGCACGTCGGCATCTGGAACACGAGCGCCTGCGGACCGGGCCCGGACGACGGTCATCCCTTGAAGCTGTGGGTGAACTGGCAGAGCGACGGGACCGGCAGCCCGGACGGCGAGTGGGCCAGGCTGCGCAACCTCGATGCGGTCAACCCGCTCCCGCTGGGCGGCTGGGCGCTGCGCGACGCGATGCGCCGCCAGTACCGCTTCCCGTCGGGCACGGTGCTCGCGCCCGGCGGCGTGCTGACCGTCCACGTCGGCGAAGGCATCCGCGACGACGCGAACCTGTACTGGGGCCTCGACAAGCCCGTGTTCGACAACGTCGACCGCTCCCGCGAGTCCGGCGACGGCGCCTACCTCTTCGACCCGCAGGGCGACCTGCGCGCCTGGATGGTGTACCCGTGCCGGACGACGTGCGGCGACCCGAACCTGGGCATGCTCGAGCTCGGCGTCTCGCCGCGCGGAAATGAGTTCGTCAGCGTGCGCAACACGGGACCGGCGCCGATCGGCATGGAGGGCTACCGGCTGACGAGCGGAGCGCACACGTACGCGTTCGAGTCCGACGCGGTGCTGCAGCCGGGCGAGTCGCTGCGCGTCTACACGACGCGCGACTCCGACCGCGACCAGCCGCTGATCAAGGGCTGGAGCCAGATCTTCGGGATCCTGCGCGACAAGGGCGGCGACGTCCGGCTGAGCACGTTCACCGACAGCGTGCTGGCGTGCGTGGCATGGGGCGACGGGACCTGCGCGGGGGCGTCGAACCGGTAGGCGGCCGGGGCCGGGGCCGGGGCCGGGCCTGGGCCGGGGCCTGGGCCGGGGCCGCGTCGGGCCGCTTCGCGCTGGGCGGCGACGGGGACGGGGCGGAGGCCTCGTGCGCGCCGGTTCACGGGCCGGGCCCGGGCCTCGTTCACGCCGGTTCCCGGGCCAGGGTCCGGGCCTCGTGCGCGCCGGTTCACGGGCCGCTCCGCGCGGTCGAGTCGAGTTGACGTCTCGCCTGCGACGTCAACTCGACAGACGTTCGCCTTGACACACGCGCAGCGAACCGGTCCCTGTCGCGTTTCCGGCGTGGGGCGCCGTCAACGCGACAGGACCGGCGCCGCCGAGCCCGCCCGCCCCGCTCCACGACTCACCCCGTTCCCCGTCGTCGAGCCGTCCGCGGGGGCGGAGCCCGCCGGGCCGGCCGGGGCGGGAAGCGGCGCGGGTGGGCTGCGAGCCGCGTTCGCGCCGGTTCACGGGCTGCTCCAGACGCGCAGCGAACCGGTCCCTGTCGCGGTTCCGGCGTGGGGCGCCGTCAACGCGACAGGACCGGCGCCGCCGAGCCCGCCGGCCCCGCTCCACGACTCACCCCGTTCCCCGTCGTCGAGCCGTCCGCGGCGGCCGAGCCCGCCGAGCCCGCCGGGCCGGCCGGGGCGGGATGCAGCGCGCCGCCTACGGCAGCAGGTCGAGCGCGTCCACGACGCGCTCCGCGGCGTGTCCGTCGCCGTAGGGCTGCGGGTGCTCGCCGGGCAGCGGGCGGTCGAGCGCCTCGATCGCGCGCGCCGCGTCGAGGTCGACGAGGACGTTCCATCCGGAGTCGACCGTCTCCACCCACTCGGTCGTGTCGCGCAGCGTCACGCAGCGGGTGCGGGCGAGGAACGCCTCCTTCTGCACGCCGCCGGAATCGGTCAGCGCCGCGTGGGCGTGGACGAGCAGCGCGGTGAAGTCGAGGTAGCCGAGCGGCGGCGAGAGGATCACGCCGCCGGCGAGCTCGTCGAGCCACCCGGCCGCGGTCAGGCGCGCCCGGGTGCGCGGGTGCAGCGGCAGGACCACCGGGTACGGCACGGCGAGCAGCAGGTCGACGAGGAGCCGCAGGCGCGCGGGGTCGTCGACGTTCGCGGCGCGGTGCGTCGTGCAGACGACGAACTCGCCGGGGCGCACGCCGGCACGCTCCAGCGCGGCCACGTTCTCGCGCGCCCGCGGCCGGAAGAGGTCGGCGACGTCGACCATCACGTCGCCGACGTACATGATCCGCCCGCGCGGGTGCTCGCGCTTCAGGTTGTCCTCGGCCGTGCGTGACGGGACGAGCAGCAGGTCGCTGAGCGCGTCGGTCAGCACGCGGTTCTGCTCCTCGGGCATCGCCCAGTCCCACGACCGCATCCCGGCCTCGACGTGGGCGACCGGGATCCCGGCCTGCGCCGCGGCGATCCCACCGGTGAGCGTCGAGTTCGTGTCCCCGTAGACGAGCACGACGTCGGGGCGCTGCTCGGCGACGAGCGGGCCGAGGGCCGCGAGCTGCTTGGCGGTCTGCTCGGTGTTCGTGCCGCCGCCGAGGCCGAGCTGGATCTCGGGCCGGGGCACCCCGAGCTCGCGCTCGAAGATGGTGGAGAGCTCGTCGTCGAAGTGCTGGCCGGTGTGGACGAGCACCTCCTCGTGGCGGGCGCGCAGGACGCGCGACACGGCGGCGGCCTTGACCGACTGCGGCCGGTTGCCGAGGACGGTGAGGACGCGCACCGAGCTACGCGCCGGCCGCGAACCCGCGCACCGCGGCCACCACCTCGGCCGCCTGATCGGCGTCGAGCACCGCGCTCATGGGGATCGCCAGGTGCGTGCGGGCCACCTCCTCGGTGGCCGGGAGGTCGGCGCCGGCGCCGAGGCCGGCCATCGCGGGCTGGCGGTGGATCGGCACGCGGTAGTACGCCTTCTGGCCGATGCCGCGCGCCTCCAGGGCGCCGGCCAGGTCGTCCGCGCGCTCGTGCCTGACCACGTAGAGGTGCCACGCCGGATCGGCGCCGGGCGACGGCTGGGGCAGTGTGACGAGCTCGCCGAGCCCCGCCTCCGCGTAGTGGCGCCCCGCCGCGCGCCGTCCATCGGCCCAGCCGTCGAGCTGCGGCAGCAGCACGCGCAGGATCGCCGCCTGCAGCTCGTCGAGGCGCGAGTTGTAGCCGACGTGCTGGTAGGTGACCTTGTCGTAGGAGCCGTGGAAGCGCAGCATGCGCACGCGGTCGGCGATCTCGGCGTCGTTCGTCGTGATCATGCCGCCGTCGCCGAACCCGCCGAGGTTCTTTGACGGGAAGAAGGAGAACGTCGCGATCGTGCCCAGCCCGCCGGGCCGGCCGTGCACGTACGTCGTACCGGCGGCCTGCGCGGCGTCCTCCACGACCGGCACCCCGAGCGCCTCGATCTCCCGCACCGGGGCGACGTTGCCGAACAGGTCGACCGCGATGACCGCCTTCGTGCGCGGCGTCATCACGGCCTTCACGGTCTCCGGGGTCACGCAGAACGTGTCCGGGTCGACGTCGCAGAAGACGGGGGTCGCGCCGGTCGGCGGGATCGCCTCGGCGGACGCGTAGAAGGTGAAGGAGGGGACGACGACCTCGTCGCCGGGGCCGACGCCGAGCGCGCGCAGGGCGATCGTCAGCGCATCCGTGCCGTTGCCGACCCCGATGCCGTGTCCGGCGCCGCAGTAGGCGGCGAACTCCTGCTCGAAGGCGGAGACGTTCGGGCCGAGGATGTAGCGGCCGTCCTCGACGACCTCCTGCATGACCTCGAGCAGCCGCGGGCGCAGCGCTGCGAGGGGTGTCGACGTGTCGAAGAGCGGCACGGCCATGGCGCCGGCACACCCTAGTGTCACGCGCGGTGAGCGAGACGGACGTCCTCGACAGCCGGGACGCGGGACCCGCCGCGCTGCGCGGCAGCGCGCTGCGCAGCGGCGCCTATCTCGCCGGCGTCGCGCTGTCGATCGCCTCCGCCCCGCTGCTGATCCGCCACCTCGGGGTCGCGCGGTTCGGCCAGTACGTCACGGTCGTCTCCCTGATGAACCTCGTGGCGGGGGTGACCGAGGGCGGTCTGAACGCGATCGCGCTGCGCGAGTACGCGACGCTGCGCGGCGACGCGCGACGGGCCGCGCTGCGCGGCCTGATGGGGATCCGGCTGGCGCTCAGCCTCGTCGGCGTGGCGGTCGGCATCGCGTTCGCGCTCGTCGCCGGCTACGACTCGCCGCTCGTCGTGGGCGCGATCGGCGCCGGCGTGGGCGTGGTCTTCCAGGCCGTGCAGATGCTCGTCTCCGTCCCGCTGCAGGGCGAGCTGCGCTTCGGGTGGCTGTCGATCATGCAGCTCCTCGGGCAGGCGCTGACCGTCGCGCTGATCGTCGTGCTCGTTTTCGCCGACGCCGGCCTCGTGCCGTTCCTGTGGATCACCGCGCCGGTGGGCGCGTTGCTGCTCGGCCTGACCCTCGTGCTCGTGCGCGGCGAGATGCCGCTACGGCCCTCGCTGCGCTGGGCCGACATCTGGCCGCTGCTGCGCGACACGCTGCCCTACACCGCCGCGGTGGCGCTGAACGTCGTGTACTTCCGCGTGACGATCCTCGTCATGTCGGTCAGCGCGACGGAGCTCGAGACCGGCTACTTCGCGACCTCGTTCCGCGTGGTCGAGGTGCTGCTGACGATCCCGGCGCTCGTGGTCGGCGCGGCGTACCCGATCCTGGCCCGGGCCGCGGCCAACGACGACGCGCGCTTCGTCTACGCGATGCGGCGGATCCTCGAGCTGTCCCTGCTGCTCGGGACGTGGATGGCGATGTGCTGCGCGGTGGGCGCGCAGGTCGCGATCGACATCCTCGCGGGCGACCAGGCGCAGCCCGCCGTCGAGGTGCTGCGGATCCAGGGGCTCACGCTGATCGCCACGGGCCTGGCGGTCGGCGCCGGGTACGGGCTGCTGACGCTGCGCCGGTACCGCGAGCTGCTGTGGATGAACGCGCTCGCGCTGACCGGGAGCATCGTGCTCACGCTCGCGCTCGTCGGGCCGCTCGGGGCCAAGGGCGCGGCGATCGCCACGCTCGGGGCCGAGTCGGTCGGCGCGGCCGGCGTGCTGATCGCGCTGATCCACGCGCGGCCGGCGCTGGCGCGCGGGCTCGCGGGCGCGCCGCTCATCCTGCTCGTCGCGGGCGCCGCGGTGGCGGCCGGGCTCCTGACCGGGGTGCCGTCGCTCGTGGGGCTCGTCATCGGCAACGTCGTGTTCGTCGCCGGGCTGGTGCTCGTGCGGCGCTTCCCGCCCGAGGTCCGGGACGTCCTGAAGCGGTGAGGCCGGGGTCCCTCCACCAGCACGCTGCGACGGGCCTCGACGTGGTCATCGTCACCTTCGACACGCGCGAGGTGACGCTCGAGTGCCTCGCCCGGCTGGACCGCGGCCGCGCGATCGTCGTCGACAACGGGTCGACCGACGGCACGGCGGAGGCGGTCGCGGTGCGCTTCCCGCAGGCGGAGGTCGTGCGGCTCGAGCGCGGCGTGGGCTTCGCCGAGGCCTGCAACCGCGGCGCGGCCCGCGGGACGGCGGCGCTCGTGCTGTTCCTCAACAGCGACGTGCTCGCGCGGCCGGGGGCGCTGGACCGGCTCGTGGAGTCACTCGAGGCGCGGCCGGACGCGGTGGCGGCGGGCGGGCGGCTCGTCGATCCGGGCACCGACGCCACGCAGCCCGCGTACGCCCCGCAGCTGTACCCCGGGCTCGGCACGCTCGTCGCGCGGGTCACGGGGCTGGAGCTGCTGCGTCCCGGCGGCCCGGACCCGGCCATGCTCGCCGAGCGTGGCACCGTCGCCTGCGACCAGCCCGCCGGGGCCTGCATCCTCGTGCGGCGCGAGGCGCTGCACGCGGTCGGCGGCTTCGACGAGCGCTTCTGGTTCTGGTACGAGGACGTCGACCTCGCACGCCGCCTGCGCGCGCGCGGCGTCCTGCTGCACGTCGGCGGCGCGGTGTTCGAGCACCTCGGCGGCGGCACGTTCGCGGCGTGGGGGCGCGAGCGCGGGCTGCGCAGCCGGCTGCTCGGCATCGCCCACTACGCCGAGGTGCACCTGCCGCGCGGCGCGCGGCTGGTGCTGGGGCTCGCGCTGGCCGCGTCCGGCGCGGCGCGCGCGGCCACGTTCGCCGTCCTGGGCCGGCACGGTCTGGCCGCGGCGTGGTGGGAGGGCGCGCGACGCGGTGCCGCGCTCGCCGTCTCTAGCCTCCGGCGCCGATGAGCGCCCCCCGCCTGACCGCCGTGGTGCTGAACCTCGACGGCCGCGAGCTGCTCGAGCGGATGCTGCCGACGCTGGCCGCCCAGGACTCGGACGGCGCGCGCCACGTCCTGCTCGACGACGGGTCGGCCGACGGCTCGCCCGAGTGGGCGGCGGACGCCTTCGGCTGGCTGGAGGTCGTGCGCAACCCGGAGAATCTCGGCGTGACCCGGGCGTTCAACCGGGCGGTCGAGCTCGCGGCCGGCAGCGAGTACCTCGCGCTGCTCAACAACGACCTCGAGCTCGCGCCCGACTACCTGTCGCGGCTCGTCGCCGTCCTCGACGCACACCCCCGAGCGGCGGCGGTCATCGGGAAGATGCGCAGCGCGCGCGACCCGGCGCGGCTGGACGGCGCCGGCGACGCGCTGCAGTGGTCCAGCGCGGCGTCGCGGCGCGGCTACGGCGAGCCGGACGACGGCCGCTACGACGAGCCGGGCGAGGTGTTCAGCGCCTGCGGCGGCGCCGCCGTGTACCGGATGGCCGCGTTCGAGGACGTCGGCCCGTTCGACGGCGACTTCGTCGCGTACCTGGAGGACGTCGACTGGGGTTTCCGCGCGCGCCTGCGGGGCTGGACCGCCCGGTACGAGCCGTGCGCCGAGGTGCTGCACGTCGGCGGTGCGACGACCAGCCGCAACGCGCGCTACTACGGCCGCCTGCAGCGGCGCAACCAGCTGCTGCTCGTCCTCAAGGACTATCCGGCACGGGCGCTGGCGGTGCATGCGCCCGCGGTGGCGGGCCACCACCTCGCCTGGCTGGCGGCGAGCGCGCGCGACGGGATGCTCGGCGAGCACGTCCGCGCGCTGGGCGAGGTCGCGCGGATGCTGCCGGCGACGTGGCGCAAGCGCCGCACGATCCAGGCGGGCCGGCGCGTACCGGTCGCGGCGATCGACGCGGCGATGAGCCCGGAGCCGTGGGCGGGCGACACGCTCGGCGAGCGCGCCCGCTCGCTCGCCGCGGCCGCCGCGCCGCTCGTGCGCCGCCGACCCTGAGCGGCACGCCGGCCGCGCCGCCGCGCCGCGGTGGACGTCTGGGCGTCCGGGCGTCCAGGCCCGCTGAGCGGGCGCCAGCGCCCATACGGCAACAGTCCGGCGCCGTGGTCGGACGTCTGGGCGTCCAGGCCCGCTGAGCGGGCACCAGCAGCCGAACGTCGCGCAGCCGGGGCGCCGGAGGCTCGTGCGGCGCCACTACCCTCGGCCACCGCATGTGCGGGATCGCGGGCATCGTCGGCGGCGCGCCTCCGGATCCCCGGATGCTCGAGGCCATGGCGCTCGCGGTCGCCCACCGGGGGCCCGACGGTCAGGCGACCTGGCACGACGAGACGTGCGGGCTCGCGTTCCGGCGCCTGGCGATCATCGACCTCGACGACCGCTCGATGCAGCCGATGACGCTCGGGCCGCTCACGCTGGTCTTCAACGGCGAGATCTACGACTACCGCGAGCGGCGCGACGAGCTGCGCGCGCTCGGCCACGAGTTCCGCACGGAGGGCGACGCCGAGGTCCTCCTGCACGCGTGGGCGCAGTGGGGCGAGGGGGCGCTCGACCGCCTCAACGGCATGTTCGCGTTCGGGCTCTGGGACGCGGCGCGGCGCGCCCTCACGCTGGCGAGCGACCCGTTCGGCGAGAAGCCGCTGCTGTGGGCGCGCGACGGCGAGCGCCTGCTGTTCGCCTCGGACGTGCGCGCGCTCCTCGCGGCGCGCCCCGAGCTCGACGCCCCCGACCCCCGCGCGCTCGCGCCCTTCCTCGCGCTCGGCGCCATGCCGTCCGGCGGCGACACGTTCTTCGCGGGCGTGCGCCGCCTCCCCGGCGCGCACCTGCTGCGTTTCCGCGACGGCCGGGTGACGCAGCGCCGCTACTGGACGCCACAGCCGATCGACACCCCCCGCGAGCCCGCCGCCGCGGCCGCCCACCTGCGTGGGCTGCTGCTCGACGCCATCGCTCTGCGCCTGCGCGCCGACGTCCCCGTCGGCACGTCGCTGAGCGGCGGCGTCGACTCGTCCGGGATCGTCGCGCTCAGCGCCCAGCTCGCCGGCGACCACCGCCGCCACGCGTTCACCGCCCGCTTCCCCGGCTTCGAGCGCGACGAGTGGTCCTACGCGCACGAGACCGCGCTCGCGGCCGGCGTCGTCGAGCACCACGCGGTCGAGCCGACCGCCGCCGACCTGCTCGCCGACCTCGACGCGCTCGTGTGCGACCAGGAGGAGCCCGCCGCGAGCACGTCGGTGTACGCGCAGTGGCGCGTCGCCCGCGCGGCGCGCGAGGCGGGCGTCACGGTGATGCTCGACGGCCAGGGCGCCGACGAGCTGTTCGCCGGCTACCCGGCGCTCATCGGCTGGGCGGCCCGCTCGCAGGGCCCGCGAGCCGCCGCCCGCGCACTGCGCACCCCGGGCGAGCGCGAGTGGCTGGTCCGCGCGCTCGGGGCCGAGCGCCTGCCGGAGCCGCTCGCCCGCCGCCACCGGATCGGCCTCGCCACGCCCTACGCCACCGCGGACGCGAAGGCCGCCGGTGCCGCCGCGACCCGCCCGCCCGACCGCGGCGGCCGCGACCCGCTGCGCCGCGAGCTGCTGCGCGAGGCGTTCGCCACCCGGCTGCCCGAGCTGCTGCGCTACGCCGACCGCGACTCGATGGCCCACGCCCGCGAGGTGCGCCTGCCGTTCCTCGACCGCCGCATCGCCGAGTTCGCCCTCTCGCTGCCGGCGCAGCTGCTGTACCGCGACGGCGAGACCAAGGCCGTCCTGCGCGACGCGCTGCGCGGCACGGTGCCCGACCGCGTCCTCGACCGCCGCGAGAAGGTCGGCTTCGAGCCGCCGCAGGCGCGCTGGATGGCCGACCCCGCGCTCGCCGCCCACGCCCGCGACGTCCTGCTCGACGCGGGCGCGCGCACGGCCGCGCTCGTCGACCGTTCCGCGCTCGAGGCCGACGCTCGCGCCGGGACCTGGCGCGATCCCGCCGGCGCGTGGCGCGCGCTCAGCCTCGAGCTGTGGCTGCGGGCGTTCGAGCGGGTCCCGGAGCCGGTCGCCGCCGCATGACGCGCCGCGTCCTGCACATCCTGCCGCACCCGGGCGGCGGCGCGGAGACGCACATCGACCTGCTCGAGCGGCTGCCCGGCTACGTCCACGCCCGCGCCGCCCTCTCGACCGGGCGCATGCCCGCGCAGGGCGCCGCCTCGATCCCGCGCAACTGGCCGCGCATCCTGGGCGAAGCGCGCCGCGCCGACCTCGTCAACGTCCACGGCGACCTGCCGGCGATGCTGTCGATCCCGATGCTGCGCGCCGGCCCGTCGCTGTGGACGACGCACGGCCTGCACTTCTCGCGCCGCTCCCACGGCGCCCGCGGCGCCGCGGTGCGGCGCGCGCTGCGCGCCGCCTGCGCCGCCGCCGAGGTCACCGTCTGCACCTCCTACGCCGAGCGCGACGAGCTCGCGCCGCTGCACGCCGGCCGCCTGGAGGTCGTCCACAACGCCATCGAGCCCCCGCCGGCCGTGGACCGCGCCGCCGTGCGCGCCGAGCTCGGCCTGGGCGACGGCGAGGTCGCGATCCTCTACCTCGGCCAGCTCGAGGCCCGCAAGGACCCGCTGCTCGCGGTCCGGGCCGCGCGCGGCCTCTCCGGCACGACGATGCTCGTCGCCGGCGACGGCCCGCAGCGCGACGAGCTCGCCGCCGCCGGCGCGCGCATGCTCGGCTTCCGCCGCGACCCCGAGCGGCTCCTGGCGGCGGCCGACGTCCTGGTCATGCCGTCGCGCCACGAGGGCCTGTCGTTCGCCGTGCTCGAGGCGCTCGCGTCGGGCACGGCGTGCGTGGTGTCCGACGGTCCCGGCAACCCGGAGGCGGTCGGCGACGCCGGGATCGTCTTCCCGGCCGGCGACGAGGCCGCCCTGCGCACCGCGCTGCAGCGGCTGGCCGCCGATCCGGCGGAGCGCGAGCGGCGGGCGGCGGGGGGCCGGGCCCGCGCCGCCGCCGAGTTCTCCGTCGCCCGCTTCCTGGCGCGGATGGGCGCGCTCTACGCCGCGGCCGGGGCGCTCGCGGAGGACGCGCCGTCGCCCTGACCGGCGCTCTGGAGCTTGGCGTGCTCGCGGCTCCCGAGCTCCATCGCCGCGAAGCCGCCCGCCACGCCGGCGGCGACCGACGCGAGGGCGATGAGCGAGCCCGCCCCCTCGCCGCTGCCCACCGACAGGGCCCCGGGACCCTCGTCGGCCAGCACGAACACCGCCGCGATGAGCAGCAGGTTGAACTCGTAGCCGCCCTCGGTGTTGAAGAAGCCCTTCTCCTTGTGGACCTTCCAGATCGCCGTCGTCATCGTGCCCGTCAGCGCCATCGCGGCCACGGGCACCGCCGTCCCGGCCGCCAGGAGCGCGCCACCGCCGAACTCCGACACGCCGGCGGCCGCCGCGTTGCGCTTGCCGGGCGCCATCTGCAGCCCCTCCTCGAAGAACTTCCCGGTGCCCTCGAGGCCATACCCACCGAACCAGCCGAACAGCTTCTGCGCCCCGTGTGCCATGAACGCGCCGCCCACGATGATGCGCAGCAGCGCCAGTCCCCACCTCATGCGTCCATCTCCCTTCGCGAGACCTGCCGTCGGGACACCCCTACCCCCGCAGACCCGCCCCCTCACGGCGCCTGGCCCAGGCGCCGCCGCCGCGCCCGCTTGACCGTCATCGGCGTGAGGTAGGACACGACGGGCGCGACCAGCCCGGAGGCCCCCCGCAGCGTCCGGCGCCGCCGCAGGGCCCGCACGCGGATCGCGATCGCCTCGCGCGTCTGCGCCCGCTCCGCGCGTGCGGCGACGTTCGCCGACCCCATGACCCGGGTCGCGAGCACCTCGTCGAGCGCGACGACCCGCCAGCGCTCGGCCAGCCGCAGCCACAGGTCGTACTCCATCGCGTAGCAGTAGCGCGGGTCGTAGCCGCCGGCGGCGAGCACGGCGTCGCGGCGCAGCGCCGCCGACGTGTTCGGGATCGGGTTGAAGTGCGCGAGCGCCTTCCGCACGTCGCCCGAGGCGAACGTCGTGCGAGGCGCCAGCTCGCGGCCGGCCCCGTCGACCTCGCGCATCCGGCATCCCACGACCGCCACGTCCGCCCAGCGATCGAGCACCGACAGCTGGCGCTCGAGCCGCTGCGGCGCGGAGAAGTCGTCGGCGTCCTGCACCGCGACGACCGGCGCGCGCGCCGCCTCGATCCCCGCGTTCAGCGACCGCGCGATCCCGACGTTGCGGCCCATCTCGAGCACCCGGACGCGCGGGTCGCGCGCCGCCGCCGCGTGGGCGATCGCCGCCGAGTCGTCGCTCGAGCCGTCGTCGATCACGATCAGCTCGAGGTCCGCCACCGTCTGGGTGAGCACCGCGTCGATCGCCCGGGGCAGCGTCGCCGCGCTGTCGAACGCCCCGATGAGGACGCTCGCCCTCACGGCCGCCGCGCGTAGATCTCCGCGACCTGCTCGACCGAGCGCGACAGCGCCACGCGTGGGGCGTTGCGCTGGAACCACGCGGCGGTCGACCGGCGCAGCGCCATGCCCTCGTCGTGGATCTGCAGGATCGCCGACGCGAGGTCCTCGGCGGACGTGCTCGCCGCCACGATGCCGTTCTCGCCGTCGGCGACGAGCTCGGTCGCCGCGTTGTCGGGGTCGTCGACGACGATGCTCGGCGTCCCCCACGACGCGGCCTCGACGACGACCATCCCGTAGCCCTCGCGCCGCGACGGCAGGACCATGCACAGTGCCCGCGACATCGTCTCGTCGATGCGCTCCCCGTCGACGAAGCCCGGCACCTCGATGACGTCGTTCAGCCCGTGGCCGGCCACCATGGCCTCGACCTTCGCGCGCTCCGGGCCGTCGCCGAAGATCACGCAGCGCAGGTCGGGCAGCCGCTCGCGGGCGCGCTCGATCGCCGGGACGAGGTCCGGCACGCGCTTCTCCGGGATGTGGCGGCCGGCGAACATGACCAGCGGCTGGGACTCGGTGACGTCGCTGAGCTCGTGCGTGCCGGTGTAGAGCCCGCTCAGCACGGTCACCGGGTCGCGCAGGCCCTCCTCGTGGCAGCGGCGGGCCGTCATCTGCGCGAAGCAGAACGGGCGCTGGCGGATCTTCAGGCACAGCTTCTGCACCGCCCAGCCGACGAGGCCCTTCGCCGTGCCGAGGTACTCCTCCCAGTAGGCGCGCGTCCACACCTCGTGCCAGTCGACGAACAGCGAGTAGCGCCCCGAACGACGGGCGGCCGCCGCCGCGATGACCGAGAAGTACGGAAAGGCGGCCGTGTGGACGATGTCGTAGCGGCGCCCGTGGCGCAGCAGGTGCCACAGCACGCCGAGGCCGAAGACGATCGGCGGCGTGATCTTGCGCCGCCCGCCGGGCGTGTAGAGGCTCATCTCGCCGATGACCGCGATGACGTCGACGCCCGGCACGCCCGGGTCCGCGCCGCGGGGCCACTGGCGCCGAGTGAGGTAGGTGACGTCGTGCCCGGCCTCCGCGAGGCGCTCGCCGAGGTTGCGGTACCAGCGCTCGGCGCCGCCGATCGTGTGCGGGTACAGGCAGTCGTAGACCAGGCAGATGCGCATCGGCGGCCGCAGGCTACCGGCGCGTGGCGGCGTCCTCGTCGTCGCGCAGCGCCCGCAGCGTCGCGTAGACCGCGGCGCCCGGGACGGCGACGACGACGAGCACCAGCAGCAGCGCCAGCGAGAACCAGCCCACGATCGGGGCCTGGAAGAAGGCCGCGCGGTCGAGCACGGTGCGCAGCCGGGAGATGGTCGACCGCGAGGGTCCTTCGAGCAGGACGATGCCCAGCCGCGGCTCGATCGCCCTGCCGTCGACGAGCGTCTTCGTCCGCGCCCGGACGCGGTCCTCCAGTGAGGCGGCCAGGATCGCCGGGCGGTCCCCGGCGGACGAGGCGCACACCGTGGCCAGCACCGAGCGCCGGGGCGGGTCGATCGGCGTGTCGTAGATGCCGTCGCTGCCCGTCCCCCGCCCGGGCCCGGGCGGCGACAGCGCCTCCTGCGACCAGCCGGGCGCGCGCAGCGTCACGCGCAGCCGCGGGACGTCGGGGACCGGCGACGCGCTGTAGATCCGCACGACCCGCGTGGTCGTATCGACCGGCACCTCGCGCTGACAGGCCTCCTGTCCGGGCTTGAGCGTGAGCGGCTCGGCGGTGATGATCGGCGGCGGCGTCGCGACCGCGGTGACGGCGACGCGGTCGCGCAGCAGCAGCTTCGCCATCGCGAACGCGCCGACGAGGAGCACCACGAAGAGCGTGACGAGCGCGGCCCTACGCATAGAACCGCACCAGGCTCACGAGGATCCCGCCGACGCAGAGGACCGCGCCGGTCGCCAGCACGAACGCGCCGAGCACGACGCCGACGCGTCGCGGCAGGAGCGCGACGACCGACGCGACCGCGACCCCGAGGATCGCGGCCAGGCAGACCAGGTAGCGGCCGGCCAGCAGGCTGGCGTGGGCCGGCGAGCTGATGTCCTGCCATGCGGCGACGTGCAGGAGGACCAGCATCGAGACGAGGAAGGCCACCAGCACGACGATCTGCGCGGCATGGGCGCGCACGCGGCCGAGGTGGCGCACGACGAGCGCGAACAGGGCGATCAGGCCGAGCGCCTGCACGACCTGCAGGACGGCATAGACCGTGTCCCCGTACTGGACCTCGAGCGAGCCGAACTGGCCGGTGAGGAACTGCTGGACGTAGATCTGGCGGTAACCGGGGACGCCGCCCTCCCCGGGCGGCGGCAGCATGCCCGCCAGCGGCGAGAAGTAGAACTGCCAGACGTAGCTCGCCAGCCCCCCGAGATTGGTGAGGCCGCTGGAGCCGGAGCCGGTCAGCTCGCCGCTGAAGTTGCCGACGTCGGCATGGCGGTTGGAGTAGGCGAGCGCCGCGGCGAGCGCCACGCCCATCAGCGCCAGCGCGCCGCCGGCCACCAGCAACCGCCGGCCGCCGCCGGGCTCGCGCCGGGCGCGCCACAGGACGAGCGCGAGGACGATCGCGATCGCCGGCAGCAGGGCGAGACCGCGCGCGTGGATCAGGACGCCGGCCGCGCCGAGGGCGCCGAGGCCGAGCACGACGGGCACCCGCGGGCCGAGCCGCAGCGCGGCCAGGCCGAGCGCGATCGCCGCCGTCGTCACCGCGGTCAACGCGATCTCCGGGTTGATGACCCCCGACAGGAACGTGACCATGGGCAGCAGCGCCACGGCGCCGGTGCCGACCGTCTGCACGAAGCGCCGGCGGCGGCCGAACAGCTCGCCCATGATCAGCCACGAGAAGCCGACGACCAGCCACAGCAGCGGCAGGTTGGCGAGCCGCATGAGCAGCAGCCGCGCGGGCAGCGACCAGCCGCTGCCCACGGCGTAGGGGACCGTCTCGTACGCGTAGTACAGCGGCGGGTTCTGGGCGAGCGGGTTGGGCCCGGCGCCGTCGTCGCGGGCGGCGCCGCGCGCCGCGCGGCCGTACGCGTCCTGCTCGGCCTGCGACCACGCCGGCCGGGTTCCGTCGTTGCGGGCGAGGGCGTCGAGGTTGGCCCAGAACAGCAGGGCGCGCGCCTCGGTCGAGACGTCGCGCGGACCGCTGGGCGTGCCGGTCTCGCCGCCGTGCGGGCCGTCGCCCGTCTCCGCCAGCTGCTGGACGTACGCGGCGTGGCCGATCTCGTCGGGGCCGTCGAGCGGTGCGGTGACGACCGCCCAGGCGACCGAGAGGACGGTCGCGGCCAGCAGGAGCGCGACCAGGGGCCGCGGCACGCGCCGCACCGCGGTCCCGGCCGCGGCCAGCCGGCGGCGCAGCGCGGAGTCGCGCGGGGGTGCCGGCGCCGTCAGCTCGGCGCCGGCCACGCAGCAGTCTCCATCGCCGGCGAGGTGCCCATGGACCGGAAGCAGGCTAGAAGACGGTGGCGAAAGGCGTCCCGACCCCCACCGTGGCCAGTGGGCCCCCGGGAACGCTGCACCCGATATGCGGGGCGCCGATCACCGCCAGGCTGTGTCCTCGACCACTCGAAATCCCAGAGGGATTCCTTCGGGTCTGCGTCCTTGCCTGGCGGCGCCGGCATCCCCGCATTTCGAGCACAGCGTCCCCCGGGAGACCCACTAGAGTGTCGAATCGGAATCCGCGCGACCTTCAGCCTCGTTGCGCGTTGTCTGTCATCGGATGAGCACCATCGAGCAGAGCGCCCTGCGTGGTCCGGGCGCCCCGGTCCGGACGCCGCTTGTGTCGGTCGTGATCCCCTGCCTCAACGAGGCGGAGAACATCGAGGAGTGCGTGCGCCGCGCCCGCGCGGCGATGGACGGCGCGAACATCCCCGGCGAGGTCGTCGTGGCCGACAACGACTCCTCGGACGGCTCCGCCGAGCTCGCCGCGGCCGCCGGCGCCCGCGTGGTGCACGAGCCGCGCCGCGGCTACGGTTCCGCCTACCTGGCGGGCTTCGGCGCCGCGCGCGGGGAGTACATCGTCATGGGCGACGCGGACCTCACGTACGACTTCAACGAGATCCCGCGCTTCGTCGCCGAGCTCGACCAGGGCGCCCAGCTCGTCATGGGCGACCGCATGGGCAACATCCATCCGGGCGCCATGCCGTGGCTGCACCGCTACGTCGGCAACCCGGTGCTCACGGGCATCCTCAACCTCTTCTTCCGCACCGGCGTCTCGGACGCCCACTGCGGCATGCGCGGGTTCCGCCGCGACATCCTGCCGATCCTCGACCTGCGCACGACCGGCATGGAGTTCGCCTCCGAGATGGTCATCCGGGCCTCGAAGGAGAAGCTGGACATCCGCGAGTTCCCGATCGAGTACCACCCGCGCGGGGGCGAGTCGAAGCTGTCGAGCTTCCGCGACGGCTGGCGCCACCTGCGCTTCCTGCTCGTCCACAGCCCGACGCACCTCTTCGTCATCCCGGGCACCGTGCTGCTGCTCCTGGGCGCGCTGATCATGGGCATCGTCCTGTCCGAGGTGAGCATCCTCGGGCGGGTGTGGGGCATCCACGCCGAGCTGGCCGGCGCGATGATGGTCATCGGCGGCACGCAGATCGTGGGCCTCGGCCTCGCGGCGCATGCCTACGGCTCCTACTTCATGGGCGAGCGCGACCCGTGGTTCGACCGCATGCGCGCGCGCTTCCGGCTCGAGCACGGCCTCATGCTCGGGGGCGTCCTGCTCTTCGCCGGCCTGATCATGTGCGTGGTCATCTTCATCGCCTGGGCGCACCGCGGCTTCGCGGACCTCGGCAACGGCGGCGCGGCGGTCCTGGCCACGACGCTGGTCATCCTCGGCATGCAGGTGTTCTTCACCTCGTTCCTGCTGTCGATCCTCGGGCTGCGCCGCATCGACAACGCGCGATAGCCGCAGCCGGGCCGCGGACAACTACGGCGGCGGCGGCGCCGGGCGGCTCATAGGGTTCCGGGCATGCTCCGAGCGGCGCGCATCCTGCTGGCGGCCACGGCCATCGTCGCCACGTCCGGCGTCGCGGCGGGCGCGGCCGGCGCCGCGGGCATGCAGGGCACGGTCCGCGGTGAGCTCGGAGCGCCGCTCGCCGGCGCCACCGTCAGCATCTCCGGGCCGATGTCGGCCGCCAAGCGCACGAAGGCGGACGGGACGTACACGGTCCAGGGGCTCGTCGACGGCTCCTACACCGTCCGGTTCTCGCCGCCCGTGGGCTCGCCGCTGCGCGAGGAGTACTACGACGATCAGCCCGACGCCGCCCACGCCACGCCGGTGACCGTCCGCAGCGGGGCATGGACCCGGCCCATCGACGCGACGCTGACGCGGCCTCCCGCGACGATCACCGGACGCGTCACCGATGAGCGCACGGGTGACCGCATCAAGAACGTCGTCGTCCAGGCGACGGGCCCGACCGGAGCGACGGCGACGACCGGCGCGGACGGCCGCTACGCGCTCGGCGGGCTCGTTCCCGGCTCGTACACCCTGCGCTTCTCGCCCGCCTCCGGGGTCAACTACATCGTCGAGTTCTACGACGACGCGGCCGACGCCGCCCACGCGACACCCATCACGGTCGGCTCGGGCGCGACGCGGACCGCGGATGCGCAGTTGGCCCGGGGCGCGGTCCTGACGGGCTTCGTCAGCGACTCGGACGCGAACGGCATCGGCGGCGTGAGCATCGAGGTCGCCCACGGCACCGACCCGCCGGTCGGCACCGGGGTCACGAACACCTACGGCAGCTATCGCATCGTCGGCATCCGCCAGGCGCCCGGTGAGCTGGGCGAGTACGTCACGCGGTTCCGCAAGGAGGGCTACGTCGACGAGGACGCGCCGAAGCGCTACCTGCGCGCCGGCCAGACGTACACGACGAACGTCGTCATGCACCGCACGGACGAGCTGGCAATCCTCACCGGGCAGGTCACGAAGGCCGGCGGGGCGCCGCTGGAGGATGCGGTCGTCAAGGCGACCGACACCGCGGGCGTGAAGCAGTTCGGCGAGGCCACCACCGGGCCGGATGGCCGCTACCGCCTGGCGCTGCGCGGCGGGACGTACCGTGTCTGGTTCGCGGGACCCGAGGGCGCCGGCTACGCCGAACAGGGCCGCTCGATCACGCTGCCGTGGAACACGAGCACCACGATCGACGTCCAGCTCGTCGTGGGCGCGACGCTCGAAGGGCGCGTGACCGACACCCTCGGCGTCCCGCTCGACGACGTCCTGGTGGTGGTGCACCCATACCCGAGCCGCACGTTCGGCGTGTACACGTACACCGCGGCGGACGGCACGTACACGCTCGACAGGATCCCGCCCGGCCAGTACTACGTCGAGCTCGGCGACAGCCACCACTATCACCAGTGGTGGGACCACCAGCCGACCTACACGACGGCCACGGTGCTCACGCTCGCATCGGCGCAGACCGTGTCGGGCATCGACGCCTCGCTGACGCTGTTCCCCTGAGCCGCTACCCGTCGTCCGCCGCGGCCAGCCCGCGCCAGATCGCGTACAGGACTCCCGCCGGCACCCCCACCACCACGAGCAGCGCCAGCAGCGCCAGCGACACCGAGCCGACGAACGGCGGCTTGAACGCGGCGATGCGGTCGAGGATCTCCCCGGGACGGTCGGCGAGCGAGCGGTTGACGCCCTCCGTGAGCAGGAGGGTCATCTTGGGCTGGACGGGCTCGCCGTCCACGCTCGTGGTCGCCCGGTTCTGGATGCGGCCCTCGGCCGTCGCCTGCAGCTGCACCTTGCGCCGGCCTGCGTTCTCGACGCACACCTCGCCCAGGACGCTGCCCTGCGGCGGCGGCACCGCGGCGACCAGCGACGAGAGGCCCGCGTAGCCGCCCGGGATCGTCACGCCCGCCCGGTAGCCGGGGGCTCGGGCGGTGATCCGCAGCGGCGGCGTGGGCCCGTCCTGCTTGGCGGCGAGGAGGATCAGCGAGCGGGTCTGCGGGCTGAACGCGACCGAGCTCTCGCACGCGCGCGAGCCGGGCGACAGGGTGATCGGCGTGACCGTGCTGAACGCGGGCGGCGTCGGCGTGGAGGTGACGTCGGCGCGCTCCTTCGTCACCCACGGGATGCCCCAGACGAGCAGCGCGAGCACGATCAGCGCCCCGCACGCCGCCGGCAGCCACAGCGTGCGCCGGCTACGCATAGAACCTCGCGATCGTCAGCCCGAGGCCGCACAGGCCGAGGATCGTGAACGTCGTCAGGACGAGCGCCCCGAGCGCCGACCCGACCCGCCGGGGCAGGTTCACGCACACGTACGCGATCGCGATCCCCATGACCGGCAGCAGCGGCAACAGGTAGCGGCCGACGAGCAGCGGATCGAACGGCGGCCCCTGCAGGTCGCGGTAGGCCGAGACGTGCAGGACGACGAGCATGCACAGCACCAGGCTCGCCAGCACGACGATCTGCGGCCCGTGGCCGCGCAGCCGCTCGAAGCGCCGCACGATGATCCCGGCGAGCAGCAGCAGCCCGAGCGCGGCGGCGAACTGCATCGCGTCGTAGACCCACAGCGGGAACTGGATCTCGAGCGAGCCGAACGTGCCGGCGAGCCCCTCGATGTAGACCTGCCGGTAGCCGTAGGGCGGCCCCTGCGGGCTCATCGTGCGCAGCGGCGGCAGATAGAACTGCCAGAGGTAGGAGACGAAGCCCGACAGGTTGCCCGCGCCGGTGCTCGACGCCGCCTCGCCGCTGATCGACGCCCCGCCGCCGTGAGCGTTGGAGTACGCGACGGCGAGCCCGAGCCCCACGGCCAGCGTCCCGAACAGCCCGGCGACCCAGCCGAGCACCTTCATCCGCAGCGGCCGCGCGCGCCAGAGCAGCACCGCGAGCACGATGAGCAGCGGGCCGATGATCGCCAGGCCGCGGCCGTGGGTGAGCACGGAGAGCGCGGATAGCCCGCCGAGCGAGAGCAGCGCCCAGGGTCTCGGCCCGACCCGCACCGCGACGAGCGCCGCGTAGGCGAACGCCGCCCAGACCGTCGTGAGCAGGATGTCGGGGTTCACGACGCCCGACATGAACGCGAGCTGCGGCAGGAGCCCGACGCTGCCGGCGGCGATCGTCTGGGCGCGGCGGCGGCGGCCGAACACCTCGCCGGCGGCCAGCCACGTGAACGCGACGATCAGCAGGTACAGCGGCAGGTTCGCGAGCCGCATGAACAGCAGCCGCGTCGGCAGCTCGGTCCAGCGCGTGATCCAGTACGGGATCGCCTCGTAGCCGTAGTACAGCGGCGGGTTCTGGCCGACCGGGTTCGGGCCGCTGCCGTCCTTGCGCGCGCCCGCCGGCAGGTGGTCCTCGTACTGCGAGAAGCGCAGCTGCTCGATGCCCGTGTAGCCCGGGCGGGCGTCGACGATCCCGATCAGCGCGAGGAGGTTGCCCCACTTGTGCAGCTCCTGCTGCTCGCGCGACCAGCTCGCCCCGGCCGTGACGCCGAACGTGGGCCCGCTGCCGGTCTCGGCCAGGTGCTGGACGTAGCCGACGTGGTTGTGCTCGTCGGGGCCCTGCAGCGGGGCCATGACGACCGCCCACGCGACGCTGAGCAGCGTGCAGGCGACGAGCAGCCCTCGCAGTGGGCGCGGGATCGCGCGCACGCGGATCCGGGGACGGCTCTGGGCGGCGACGGCGACGGCCACGCGGGGCGGCTACCGGCGGCGCGCCCGGGGCGCTCCCACGGGCTCGATCACGTCGTCGTCGAGCCGCTGCGCGGCGGCCGCGGCGCGCGGCGCCGCGCCGATCGTGGCGCCGTCCTCGCGCGTCTCGGCCTCCTCGAGGCGTTCCTCGAGCAGCGCGAGCCGCTGGGCGAGCACCTTCGTCTGGTCGGCCAGCCGCGACACCGCCGCCGAGAAGTGCAGCAGGAGCAGGAGGACGAACGCGAACGCCACGAAGAACAGGGCGTTGGGCGGGTAGGCGATGCCGACCGCGCTGGCCAGCCGCGCGAGCCCGTCGCGCCAGACCGCCAGGCCGAGCAGCACGATCGCGCTGAACAGCCAGAGCAGGGCGTAGCGCTCGAGCAGCCGGCGCCGGCGCACCATCTCGAGCACGAACAGCAACAGCCCCGCGGCGCCGACGATCGAGACTAGCTGGATGCGATGGTCCATGCGAGCTAGAACCCCGTCTCCGCCGCGACCGGTGCGCTGCCCCCCGGCTCGGGCAGGGGGCGGCGCCGGAACAGGCCGACGAAGAGGGCGAGCAGGACCTTGACCATGTAGTACGCCGACTTGCCCGACGAGATCGACGACACGCCCCCGCCGCGCGCGTACATCCGCACCGGGATCTCCTCCATGCGCAGGCGGTGGTGGTGGAGCATCAGGATCGCCTCGACCTCGGGGTAGTCGTGCGGGTAGTCGGTGGCGAACAGCCGGATCGCTCGGCGGTTGTAGATGCGGAAGCCGGACGTGGGGTCGCTGATCGGCTGACGCACGAAGCGTGACAGCAGGAACGCGAAGATGTGGATGCCGGTGCGCCGGCTGATCGGGGCGGGGTAGCGGTGGTCGCCGCCGCTGAGCAGGAAGCGCGAGCCGCAGACGACGTCGAGCTCCGGGTGCGTGCGCATGTAGTCGACGAGCTTGCTCAGCTCGGCCGGGTCGTGCTGGCCGTCGCCGTCGACCTGGGCCATGACGTCGTAGCCGTGCTCGCGCGCGAACGTGAAGCCGGCCTGCACCGCGCCGCCGATGCCGAGGTTGAACGGGAGGCGCAGCACGCGGGCGCCCGCCGCCTTCGCGATGTCGGCGGTCGAGTCCGTCGACCCGTCGTCGACAACGACGACGTCCCACTCGGGGGCGTCGGCGTGGATGCGGCGGACGACGTCGCCCACGGTGGCCGCCTCGTTGTAGGCGGGCACCACGGCGACGTGGCGGAGGTCTGGGCGCACAGAGGTCATGACGGATGGACGCGGGCGAAAGTTGCGCTGCTGACCGGAGCCCGTGGGGGGCGGGCGGGAACGAATTGTACGTGCATGCCGGGCAGATCGCCGATCGGGCGGTCTCGTAGCATCGCCGGCCGAATGCCCGCGCGGCCCCGCCTCTCCGTCCTCGTCGTCACGTTCGAATCGGCGGCGGTCCTCCCGGCCCTCCTCGCCGCCCTGCGGCGGGAGCTCGCGCCCGGCGACGAGCTCGTGGTCGTCGACAACGGCTCCGGCGACCGCTCGGCCGAACTGGCGCGCGCCGCCGGCGCCCGCGTCATCGTCAATCGCGCGAACACCGGGTTCGCGGCCGCGTGCAACCAGGGCGCCGCGGCGACGACGGGCGACGTGCTCCTGCTGCTCAACCCGGACGCGGTCCCGGAGCCCGGCTTCCGCGACGCGATCGTCGGGCCGGGACTCGAGGGCTGGGACCTGTGGATGGGCCTCGTGCTCGACGGCGACGTCGTCAACACGAGCGGCGGCGTCGTGCACTTCACCGGCCTCGCCTGGGCGGGCGAGGCGGGGCAGCCGGCCCCGCCGCCCGGGGGCGGCGGGCAGCGGCCGGTCGGGTTCGCCTCGGGCGCGTGCCTGGCGCTGCCGCGCAAGGCCTGGGTGGCGCTCGGCGGCTTCTCGCCCGACTTCTTCATGTACCACGAGGACGTCGACCTGTCGCTGCGCATGCGCCTGCGCGGCGGGCGCGTGGGGGTCGACCCGGCGGCCCGCGTGCACCACGACTACGCGTTCGCCAAAGGGCCGGCGAAGTGGCGCGCGCTGGAGCGCAACCGCTGGGCGACGATCGTGCGCTGCTATCCCGGACCGCTGCTGGCCGCCGTCGCGCCGGCGCTGCTCGTCCTCGAGCTGGCGCTGTGGCCCGCCGCGCTGGCGGGCGGTTGGGGCGGCGAGAAGGCCCGCGCGTCGGTCGACGTGCTCGGCGCGCTGCCCCGCCTGCTGCGCGAGCGCCGCGAGATCCAGGCGACGCGGACCGTGAGCCCGGCGCGGTTCGCGGACGGCCTCACCGCCGATCTGTCGTCGCCGTACCTCGGCGCGCTGGGTCGCTCGCGGGTGCTGCGCCTCGCCCTGCGCGCCTACTGGTGGGGCGTGCGCGCGCTGCTGCGCAACGGCTAACCCGGCGTGACCTCGAGCACCTGCAGCCCGCGCGGGTGCTGCGGGTCGTGCCGGCCGGGCGCGCGCAGCTTGATCGCCGGGTACGGCCCGGAGCCGACGGGCACGTCCACGTCGACCTCCACCGTCCTGCCCTTCGGCACGCGGCCGCGCCGGTCGCCCACCACGTAGCGCTGGCCGCGATCGCTGCCCGGCAGGGTGCCGAGCACGATATGCACCGGCAGCGTGGTCCGGTCCTTGGACGCGGGGTACACCGCGAGCGTCGCCGCCGGTTGGCCGCGCAGGATGCGCCCCGTGTCGTCCGCCGTGCCGTACAGCGCCCAGGACGCGCGCGGCGGCGACGGCGTGCGCACGACCTCGACGCCGAAGCGCTCGGCGACGACCTGCGCGTCGCGGAAGCCGAAGCTGCGGTCCGAGGTCGCGCGCACGAACCACGGCCCGTCGCCCAGCCCGGGCCCGCTGACCGACGCCGGCCCGAGGCCGAACGAGTAGCCCGCGAACGACCCGTCCGGGAGGATCTGGAAGGACTCCGGGAACGGCTGCTGGAGGTCCGGCGTGGTCGGCAGCTGCATCGAGCGGTCGACCGACGAGTTCCAGAACGACGTGTCCCACCAGACGCCGTACGCGGAGGCGGGGTCGCCCATCGTCGAGAGGATGAGCTGGGCGCGCTGCCCGTCGGGGACGACCGCGTCGATCCAGTGCCGACCGTCGATGAACTCGGCGCTGACGCCCTTCTGCGTATCGGCGATCTTGCGCAGCGAATAGCCGGTCTCGACGAGGCAGAACGCGACGACCAGCCCGACGGCGGCCAGGCTCGCGGCCCGGGCGGCGTGCGTCCGCCGCGCCATCGCCAGCGCGACGACGAGCACGACGCCGGCGACGGCGACCATGTGCGCCAGGCTCACGTGCGGGAGGCCGATCGCGTTGCCGAGCTGGTACGTCCGCCCCGACAGCACGAGATGGAACGTCTGGTCGGGCGCCACGAGCGACGGCCCGGTCTGCGTCAGCTTGGCGCCGTAGACGATCCAACCCGCGAAGAGCGCGCCCAGGCCGAGCGGCAGCGCGGCGGCGCGGCGCTCGCAGACGAGCGCGGCCATCGCGATGAACAGCAGCGGCGCCAGGTAGTAGAGGTAGCGGCTGTTGATGCCCTGCGGCGTGTAGCGGGCGGTGAACGAGCCGACGGCGACGGTCAGCAGCGCGCCCGCGATGACGAGGACGAGCGCGTACGCGTGCTGGTCGCGCCCGGCCGGGCGCCACAGCGTCAGCAGCACCCACGCGAACGCCATCGCCAGCGGCAGCACCCCGACGCCGACGGCCACGTACGCGAGAAGCTCGCGGCTGAAGTCCCACAGGCCGGGAACGCTCAGCGCGCTGCTCGTCACGCCGACCTTCGAGTAGCCGCCGAAGAGGTTCGGCCGGACGACCGCGTAGACGACGAGCGCCGGGACCAGCAGCGCCAGGAGCACGCGGTGCTGGGACGCGGAGCGCTTCAGCGCCCGGCCGATCCGGGCGCGGCGCGGCTCGAGCGGATCGCCGCCCGTCCCGGCGTAGCGCAGCTCCTGCAGGACCACGCCGGCGATCAGCGCCGGGCCGAGCACGGCGAGCTGCGGCCGCGCCGAGAAGGCCAGCGCCACGCCGGCGAGGCCGAGCACGTCGGCCTTCGGCGACGGCCGCGCGATCGCGTGGTGGACGGCGAACGCCGCCCACAGCCACGCCGGGTACGCGGCGACCTCGGTCATCATCGTCGCGGCGGCGGCGATCCACGGGATGCCGACCGTCAGCAGCGCGACGAGGTAGGCGGCCCAGCGTTCGGCGACGACGCGCCGGGTGAGGAGGTACGCGGGGATCGCGGCCGACGCCATGATCAGCGCGTTGACGACGCCCATGATCTGGTGGGCGAGGTTCGTGTCGCGGATCGCCCACACCGGCGCGAGCAGCAACGGCTGCAGTTGCGACCACGAGTTGAAGTACCGGTCGCCCGGCAGCAGCGGGTGCAGCTCCTCGGCGATCAGGCGCGACTGCTTGACGTACTCGAGCTCGTCGGGCTGGATGAAGTACTGCGTGCACTGCAGCACGAACCAGATCGTCCACAGCGCGCCGAGGACGACGATGCCCACGAGCGGCCAGCGCACGCGTGCGAGCACCGCCGGCACGCGGCGCGCACGGGATTCGCGCAAGGGAACGGCGACGTCGGCCATGAGTTCGTCGGAGGCTAGGACGCGGCCCCGACGGCCGAGTTGCGCCGCGCCGGGTCGAACGCGTCGCGCCAGAGCTCGACGTTCATCGCCCGCCACAGCGCGTCGGGGTCCCGCCAGGCCCCCGCCCGCAGGTCCGCCTCGACCGCCCCGGCGTCGACGATCCCGCTCTCGCGTGCGGCCGGGTCCAGCAGCACCTCGGCGGCCCAGGCGAGGCCCGTCTCGGAGCCCAGCCACTGCGCCTGCGGCGGCTCGAAGCCCACCTTGTCGCGCCGGGCGAGCACCTCGGCCGGCACGAGGTCGCGCACCGCGTCGCGCAGCACCCGCTTCGTGACGCCGTCGTCGAGCAGGAAGCCGGGCGGCAGCGACAGCGCGAGCTCGGCGACGCGCCGGTCGAGGAACGGCAGGCGGACCTCGCGGCTGTGGGCCATCGAGTTGCGGTCGCCGTAGCGCAGCAGGTGGGGGAGGCTGATGAAGAACGCCTCGCGCAGGAGCTGGTCGCGCAGCGGGTCGCGCGTGCGCGGCCAGTCCGGCTCCTCGGGCGCCGCGGCGGCCCCGCGGGCGGCGGCCGCCGCGGTCGCGTAGGGCGAGGCGTGCCGGGCGCGCATCCGGGTCGCGACGGCCTGCGGCATGAGGTCCCGGGCGAGCGCGAGGCGCAGCGGCAGCCGCGTCGCCGGGTCGCGGGCGTAGGCGCGCGCCATCGCGCGCGGTCCCAGCGACCGCAGCGCGAAGCCCCGCGTCAGGATGTAGCCGGCCAGCAGCTCGTCGGCGCCCTGGCCGTCGAGCAGGACGGTCACGCCGGCCTCGCGCGCCGCCGCGAACACCGCCCACTGCGCGTACTGGTTGAGCTTGAGCACCGGCTCCTGCTGGGCGCCGACGAACGCCCGCAGGTCGCCCGCGAGCGTCTCGAGCGTCGGCTCGGCCGCGTGGTGCTCGACGACGCCGGCCGCCCGCGCGACGGCCTCGGCGTAGCGCCACTCGTCGCGCTCGTAGCCGGGGAAGCGGGCGGTGAAGGCGTGGCGGCGGTGGTCGCCGGCCAGGAACGCGGAGAGCGTGACGATCGCGCTCGAGTCGACCCCGCCGCTCAGCGACGTGCCGACCGGCACGTCGGAGCGCAGACGCAGCCGGATCGAGTCGAGCAGCAGCTCGCGCAGCTCGGCCACCGCGTCCGGATAGGCATCCGGCACCGGGACCGGCTGCGGGGCCCAGTAGCGGCGGATCGACAGGTCGCCGTCGCGCCAGCGCAGCACGTGGCCGCCGGGCAGCCGGCGGATGCGCGCGAAGAAGGTGCGGTCGACCGGCGGCATCGTGCCGTGCGAGACGAACGCGGCCATCGCGGCGCGATCGGGCGCGCCGCAGCCGGGCACGGCCTCCTGCAGCGCCTGCACGTCGGAGGCGAAGACGAGGCGGTCGTCGTCGTGCACGTACAGCAGCGGCTTCTCGCCGAACGGGTCGGCGGCCAGCGTCAGGGAGCGGTCGCGCTCGTCGTACACGCCGAACGCGAACATCGCGTTGATGCGGTCCAGGGCGCCCTCGCCCCACTCCATCCACGCGTGCAGCAGGACCTCGGTGTCGGACTCGGTGACGAAGGCGTGGCCGAGCGCCTCGAGCTCGGCCCGGCGCTCGCGGTAGTCGTAGACCTCGCCGTTGAAGACGAGCCGCAGCGGGCCGAGGCTCATCGGCTGCATCGCCCGGTCGGCGAGGTCGATGATCGCCAGCCGGCGGAAGGCCAGGCCGCAGCCGCCGGCCGCCCAGGTGCCCTGCCCGTCGGGGCCGCGGCGGGCCATCGCCTCGGCCATGCGCTCGAGCACGCCGGGCTCCGGCGCGGGCGAGCCGACGATGCCGCCGATGCCGCACATGCCGCCGAGCATAGGGGCGGGCCGGCCGGCCCCAGGGGTGCCGTCCGCAAAACCTGCGGTTGCCGTACTGAACACCTGCGGCCGGATTTCAGGAAAACGCCAGAGAAACCGACGCAACGGTTTTTTGCTCAAGGGCCGGCGGATTGCCTGAAAGGGCTTGTGCAATTTTTTCCACTTTTCCGGTAACCCGGTCTATGGTGTGGCGCTCCACCTTCCCGCGGTGGACACGGCAGTCCACATACAACCCACTCCATCTCTGGCAGGAGGATGAGTGCACATGATGTTCACCGGGGCCGGAGGCCCCATGGTGGGTCGGCGGGTGCTGCGCGCTCGCCGCGTGGTGGGAAGGGTCGCGGCTGTGGTCGCGGCGGCATTGGCGATCATCGCCATCGACGCGGGGGCGGCGAACGCCAGCCTCGCCCTGCTCAAGCCATCGCCCACTGATCTCGCGACGTTCAGCGGCCACGGCGGATTCTCGACCGACGGTCTCGGCCAGTTCGAGCCCGGCGGCACGATCCAGGCCGAGGTGCCGGCCGGCGCGACCGTCGTCCAGGCCTATCTCTACGGCACGTACTCCGGAACGACGGCGTTCGACCCGGCGACCAACGCCACGATCGACTTCGACGGCACGAACGTGGTCCTCGCCGGGCTGCCCGACGTGTCGCCCGGCTGCTGTTCGCTGAACGCGGCGCGGGCGACCGTCACCGCGCAGGTCGCGGCGAAGGTCGGGACCGCCGGCGGCATCACGGACTTCGTCATCGGCAACGACCCCCCGGGCCTCGAGGGCGTGGGGCTGCTCGTGATCTACTCGGCCCCGAGCCTGCCTGAGGTGACGATCGCCGCGCTCGACGGCGGCGCCGCCCAGGCGGGCGACACGGTGACGTTCCTGTTCGCCAACCCACTGGACACGACGGCTCCGGGCTTCGCCTCGACGATGGCCATCGGCAGCGGCTTCAGCTTCCAGGGCGGGCAGCCGGGCCACATCTGCGGTGGCGGCCAGTTCTCGACCATCGACATCAACGCCCAGCGGCTCACGAGCTGCGCCGGCAACTTCGACGACGGGGCGGCCGGAAACGGCGCGCTGATCACGGTCGGCGGCGTCGGTGACAGCATCGACAACCCGGTCGACCCGAACAGCAGCACGACCGGCGAGGACGACGAGCTCTACAACCTCGTCCCGCTGCTTCACCAGGGCGACACGCAGCTGAAGATCGACACGGCCAACCCGTCCGACGACGACAACGTGTTCCTCGCGGTGATCCAGATCACGGCGCGCGCGCGGGCCACGACGGTCAACTGCGACGACCCGGCCAACGCGAACAACCCGGAGTGCCAGGCGCCGCCGCCCAGCGCCCCGCCGCCGCCGCCGGCCACGCCGTCCTCGACGACGACGACGACCACCACCACCGCGGCGCCCGCGCCGCCTGCGCCCGTGGCGGAGTCGCCCGCGCCGCCGGTGACCACGACGACCACGACGACGGTTCCGTCGCGGACGCCGACCCGGATCGCCGTGCTGAGCGCCCGGCTCTCCGGCGCCCCGTCGCGCGGCTGCGTCTCGTCCTCCACAATCGCGGTGAAGGCGAGCGTCAGCGGCAGGCGATCGGGGATCCGGGTGCGGGTCAGGCTCGACGGCAAGGTGATCGCGAGCTCCACCAAGCGGTCCTTCACGGTGAAGGTGCCGGTGGCCTCACTCGACGCGGGACGTCACCGCCTGGTGGTGCGGGCGACGGGGCGCAACGCGCGCAGCTCCACCCGGAGCTACGTGCTGCGCAAGTGCTCGGCCGTGAGCCCCACGTTCACCGGCTGAGTCGGTCGACAACGGATACATCCAAGGAGCGCAGATGACACCCTCAGGGCCCGTTCAGGGACGGCCGAGGCGGTTCGCGGGACGCGCACGGGCCCCGAGGGGTCTGCTCGCGCTGTGCGCGGCGGTGGCGGCGTTGGCCGCCACCGCGGCGCCGGCGGTCGCGGCGCCGGACAACTTCGGCACCGACTTCCACCTCGGCTTCATCACGAACTTCCAGGGCAACGCCGAGAAGACGCTGTTCATCACCGGTGACACGGCGACCAACGGCACGGTGACCGTCGACGGGCTGGCGTTCTCCCAGAACTTCACGGTCACCCCGGGAACGGTCACGAGCGTCGTGCTGCCCGCCGCGGCCGAGATGCCGACGGGCGAGGGGACGGCCGCCGTGGCCGTCCACGTCACGGCGGCCGACGAGGTCGCGGTCTACGGCCTCAGCCGCATCCAGTTCTCGACGGACGCGTTCCTCGGCCTTCCGACGGACGTGATGGACGGCACGTACACCGTCACCGCTTGGCCGACGGGTCTCGGCGGGGTCGGCGAGTTCGGCTTCGTCGCGACCGCGGACAACACGACCGTCACGATCACGCCGACGGTCCTCACGGCGGGCGGCCACGCCGCCGGAACGCCCTACGACGTCACGCTGGACGCCGGCGAGATGTACCAGGTGCAGGCGGGCGTCGCCAACGAGGACCTGAGCGGCACGACCCTGCAGTCGGCGAAGCACATCGCCGTCTTCGCCGGCCACCAGTGCGCGAACATCCCGAACAACGGCTTCACCGCGTGCGACCACGTCGTCGAGCAGCTCTCGCCCAACCAGGCGTGGGGGACGTCGTTCCTCACGGTGCCGCTGAAGACCCGTCTCAACGGTGACACGTTCAAGTTCCTCGCCGCGGAGGACGGGACGACGGTAAGCGTCAACGGCACCCCGGTCGGCACCATCAACGCCGGAGAGTCCATCCAGCAGATCATCGCGGGCAACTCGACGATCACGTCGAACAAGCCGATCTACGTGGCCCAGTTCTCCAACAGCTCGTCGTTCGACGGGGTCACGTCGGATCCGTTCATGATGATGGTCCCGCCGTTCGAGCAGTACCAGACCGGCTACACGATCAGCACGCCGGCCACGGGCTTCCCGAACAACTTCCTGAACATCGTGGCGCCCGACGCCGAGATCGGCTCGATCAAGGTCGACGGCACGGTCGTGCCCGCCGCCGACTTCACGCCCATCGGCACCACCGGGTTCCAGGGCGCCCAGGTCGACATCGCGATCGGCAGCCACACGGTGACCGGCACGGGCAGTCCGTTCGGCGTGTTCGTGTACGGGTTCGCGTCGTTCGACTCCTACGGCTACGCGGGCGGACTCTCGCTCGCGCCGGTCGCACGGGTCGTGGCGGTCACGCTGTCGCCGCCGGCGGAGACGCTGCCGGTCGACAGCCAGGGCTGCGTCACCGCGACGGTCACCGACCAGAACGGCGCCCGGGTCGGCGGGGTCCGCGTGGACTTCACGGTGACCGGGGTCAACCCGCAGACGAGCTCGGTCACCGCGAACGCGACCGGCCAGGCCGTCATGTGCTACCAGGGCAAGAACAAGGGCGTCGACTCGATCACCGGCGCCGTCGGGCTCGTCACCGGCTCCGCGACGAAGACGTGGGGCGAGGGCGGCGGTGGCGGCGGTGGCGGTGGCGGCGGTGGCGGGACCACGCCGGCGCCGACCCCGGCTCCCACGCCGGCGCCGGCCCCGGAGCCGGTGCCCGTGACGGCGCCGTCCACCACGACGACCCCCACGACGGTTCCGTCCACGACCCCGCGCATCCGCGTGCTGAGCGCCCGGCTCTCGGGCACCCCGTCGCGCGGCTGCGTGTCCGCGTCCACGGTCACGGTGCGGGCGAGCGTGCGCGGCATGCGGTCCGGCTTCCGCGTGCGGGTCCGGCTCGACGGCAAGGTGATCGCCCGCTCGACGAAGCGGAGCTTCACCGTCAGCGTGCCGGTCGCCAAGCTGGACGCCGGGCGCCACCGGCTGGTCGTCACGGCCGGCGGGCGCAACGCCCGGACCTCGACCCGGAGCTACGTGCTGCGCAAGTGCTCGGCCGTCAGCCCCACCTTCACCGGCTGACGGCTCCGCTGACGGCGGTCGCTCTGGCGACCGCCGCCGGCGGGCCGGTCGGCGTCGCGGCGGCATCGTCCTCGGTGTCGCCGCGCGTCGAGGCGCAGAGCCTCGGCATGACCTACACGCGCGTGTCGGACGAGCGCGCGCACACGGGGTCGGCCGTCGTGCTGCGCCGGATGGCCGTGCGGGCGGAGCCGACCGACGACTCCAGGCGCGTGGGGACCGTGCGGGCGTCGACGTACCTCGGCAGCGCCGACAGCGTCCTCGTGCTGGGCCGGACGCGGGGCGTGGACAAGGACTGGTCGTACGTGCGCTATCCGGGGCTGGGCAACCGGACCGGCTGGGTGCACAGCGACTGGCTCGGGCCGACGTCGATCGTGCACGAGCGGCTGGTCATCGACCGGCGGCGGATGCAGGCGACGCTGTACCGGGGCAGGCGGGTGCTCGTGCGGGCGCGGATCGGGGTCGGGGCGTCCGGGTCGCCGACGCCGGCCGGGCATGGCTACGTGCGCGAGCGGCTCGTGCCGAGCAGGAAGAACTCGATCTACGGCGACCTGGCGTTCGGCCTGAGCGTGTACTCGCGCTATCGGACGGACTGGCCGGGCGGCGGGCAGGTCGGGGTGCACGGGACCAACGAGCCCGAGCTGATCCCGGGGCACATCTCCAACGGCTGCATCCGGTTGCGCAACGCCGACATCCGCCGGCTGGGGCGGCGGCTGAGCATCGGCACGCCGGTGGAGATCCGCTGAAGAGGGCCTGCCGGCATTGGGCTTCGCCAAGCTGCTCTCCATGGGAGCGGCGGTGCTATCCGCCGGGCTCGTGTCCTGCCCGAGCCCGGCGGTCGCCGCCACCGACGCACCGCCCGAGCAGGTACAGGCGCAGGCACGGGGGTTGACGTACCACCGGCTCTCCGATGAGCGCGAGCGCACCGCGTCGGCGATCGTGCTGCGCCGCACGGTCGTGCGCGCCGAGCCGTCCGCGGCCGGGCCGCGCGCCGGCGTCGTCGGCGCGTCGACGTACCTCGGCAGCGCCGAGAGCGTGCTCGTGCTGGGCCGGGCGGCGTTTCGCCGGACCGTGACCGGCGCGCCGGAGGTGGCGGCGCCGCCGGGGACGCCGGGCACCGCCGGCCCCACCCGCACGCCGAGCATCACGGCTTGGTCGTATGTCCGCTTCCCCGGCGACGGGAGCCCGACGGGCTGGGTCCCGACCGCCCGGCTCGGGCCGCTGACCTATACCGACACGAGCCTCGTCATCGACCTTCGCCGCCGACAGGCGATCCTCGCGCGGGCCGGCCGCGTCGTCCTGCGCGCGCCGGTGGCGGTCGGCCGGGCGCGCACGCCGACGCCGGTGGGGCGCACCTACGTGCGCGAGATCCTCGTCCCGCAGCTCACCACCGGCGCCTACGGGGTGCTCGCCCTCGGGCTGGCTGCCTACTCGGAGACCGGCACCGACTGGCCCGGCGGCGGCCAGGTCGGCATCCATGGCACGAACGAGCCCGGCCTCATCGGAGGCCGCGTGACGCACGGCTGCGTGCGGCTGACGAACCGCGACATCGCGCGCCTCGGCCGCTTCGTCACGGTCGGCACGCCGGTGGAGATCCGGTGACCGGCGCGCGACGGCCGGTGGTCAGGCGGCCTGCGACGCGGGCGCGGCGGCGAGCACGCCGGCCACGAGCTCGTACGAGCGGATGCGATCGGCGTGGTCGTGGACCATCGTCGTGAGCATCATCTCGTCGGCGCCCGTGCGCGCCTGCAGCTCGAGCAGCCCGTCGCGGACGGTCTGCGGCGAGCCGATGACGTGGCCGGCCAGCCATCGGTCGATGAACGCCTGCTCGGCCGGCGTGTGGTTCTGGGCGGCGGCCTCCTCGGGGGACGGGAACGTCCCCGGGCGGCCGCTGCGCAGGCGCAGGAACGACAGTCCGCCCGGCGTCGCGATCCAGCGCGCCTGCTCGTCGGTGTCGGCGCAGATCGCCTGCACGCCGATCATCGCGTGGGGCGCCTCGAGCGCCGGCGACGGCTGGAAGCTGCGGCGGTAGACGTCGAGCGCGGCGAGCGTGTTCTGCGGCATGAAGTGGTGCGCGAACGAGAACGGCAGGCCGAGCTCGCCGGCCAGGCGGGCGCTGAAGTCGCTGGAGCCCAGCAGCCACAGCTCGGGCTCGTAGCCCTCGCCGGGCGTCGCGCGGATGCGCGGGATGCTGCCGGCGAAGAACGCGCGCAGCTCGCGCAGCTGGGTCGGCAGGTCCTCGGACGCCGGGTCGAGGTTGCGCCGCAGCGCGTACGCGGTGATCTGATCGGTCCCGGGCGCCCGCCCGATGCCGAGGTCGATGCGGCCCGGGTGCAGCGCCTCGAGCATGCCGAACTGCTCGGCGATGACGAGCGGCTGGTGGTTGGGCAGCATCACGCCGCCCGAGCCGACGTGGATGGTCGACGTGACGCTCGCCAGGTGCGCGATGAGCACGGCGGGCGCCGAGCTGGCGATGCCGGGCATGTTGTGGTGCTCGGCGACCCAGTGGCGGCGGTAGCCGAGGCGCTCGGCGTGCTGGGCGAGGTCGAGCGAGTTGCGCAGCGCGTCGGCCGGCGTGGAGCCGGTCGAGACGGGCGCGAGGTCGAGGACGGAGAGCGGCGCGGGTCCGGCGAAAGGCATGCGACCAGTGTGGCAGGCGGCCGATTCCGGCTTGTCCGGAGCGATCGCCGTCGGAGAGGATCACCGCCACATGGCGGCTCCTGAATACGACGCGTTCGGCAACCCGATCGGCGAGGCCGCTTCCACGGCGGGCGCGCCGGAGCGCGTCGACGCCGCGCTCGCGCTGCCCGAGGACCAGCCGCTCGCCCTGTCCGAGGACGAGCCGCCCGCGCCGGCCCGGAGCGACCCACGGCGCCCGCCCGGGGCGCCGCGCCCGCGCCGCCGACGGCGCGGCGGGTGGATCGCGCCGGTCTTCACGATCCTCGCGCTCGCCGGCCTCGGCCTCATGCTCTGGAGCTCCGAGCGCGACTCCCTGGACTCGCCCGACGTCGTGGTGCGCGAGGTCGACGGCCACGCGCTGGCCGAGCGCTCGCTGATCCGCGCACCGAACCTGCGCCGGGCGCTGCGCGCGGTCCAGCGGCGGCTGCGGCCGACCGAGGAGGTCACGCTGCTGCGGCTCGAGCCTGACGAGCTCATCGTCTACGTGCGCGACGAGCGCGGCCGCGCCCGGATCCTGAGCGCCGGCGTGACGTTCGGCGTCGAGACGCGCGACGCCGGCACCAACACGTCGACCGACGCGTTCAGCCTCGAGGTCGTCAACCCGAGCGCCGTCGAGCGGATCGTGCGCCAGACCCTGCGCCAGGCGGACGCGACCGACGAGAACCTGTCGTACCTGTCGCTGTCGTCCGGCAACCCGCCGAGCTGGTCGGTCGGCCTCGAGGACGTGCGCATCGCCGACCGCACGTGGACCGCCGACCTCCAGGGGCTGGCGGTCACGCACCCGGGCGAGCTGCCGTTCGCCGAGGGCGTGGCCGGCCGCTCGCTGATCCGTCCGGCGAACTTCGCCAAGGCGAAGGCGATCCTGGCCGGCCACGGCACGCGCATCACCACGATCCGCGTCGCCCCCGACCGCATCGACGCGACGCTGCGCCGCGACGGCGGCACGCGCGCCGTGGACATCGACGCCGCGCTGCGCGCGACGACCTCGGATTCGCCGGGGCCGGGGTCGTCGGGCAGCGTCCGGGTCTCGGCCGTCCCGCCCGACGGGCTCTACCGCGCGCTGCAGCGCATCCGGGCGAAGGCCGGGATCTCCCCCGCGCGGATCGACTACGCGGTGATCTCGCCGCCGCCGCCCCGGGTGGACCTCCCGACCCAGTGGACGATCTTCTTCGAGAACGTGCGCGAGCGCGACCACGGCTGGTACGCGTCGCTCGACGGCAGCCGGGTCAGGCCCCTGTGATCCAGGCGATCCGGGCACTGACCGGGATGGCGATCGGCCTCGTGTCGGTCGTCGCCCCCTCGTGGGGGCTCTACCACCTGCTGCGCACGCCCTCGTGCGGCTCGGACGGGTACAGCACGTTCGGACCGCCGTGCCCCGACGACGTGGCGCTGTGGATCCTCGGCATCGTCCTGTCGCTGACGATCCTCGCCCCGCTCGCGATCGGGCTCGCCGGCCGCCAGGGCACCGACGCCCCCGTCCTCCTCGTGCCGATCATCGGGCTGATCCCGCTCGGCATGGTGACCGGCGCGATCGTCTCCGGCCTCGGCCCGTCGGCCGATCCGGACACCCGCTGGATCGCGATCGTGGGCGCGGCGATCACCGCCCTCATCGTGCTCCGCGTGCTGCTCGGCTTCGCGCGCGGCGCGGGCCGCCGGCGCGCTGAACGCGCCGAACGCGCCCCCGCCGTGCCGGCGCACGAGCTCGCGGGAATGGCGGCGGTCGCGGCCACGGCGAGGAAGGCGAGCGCCCCGCCCGCCGTCTCCATCGCCACCCTCCACGACCAGCTCGCGCAGATCGCCGATGCCGCGAAGCAGCCGGAGGACGGCGGGCTCTCCGTGCGGCTGCAGCGCCTGGACGAGCTGCGCGCGGCCGGGTCGATCACCGCGGCCGAGCACGCGCAGCGCCGCCAGGAGATCCTCGACGAGATCTAGGACCGAGCGCCGGCGCCGAGCGCCCGCTCGATGACCGCGGCGAGGATGCGCTCCTCGTGGCGCCAGCTCAGCTCGGGCGCCGCCGCGCGCACGGCGGCGCGGCGCGCCTCGAGGTCGGCGCGCAGCGCGGCGATCCCGGCGGCCAGCGACGCCGGGTCCTCCGGGTCGATCTCGACGCCGAGCCCGTGCGCCTCGCAGAGCTCGCGGATCGCGTCCATCCGGCCGGGGTAGAGCAGCGGGAGCCCGGCGGCGACGGCGTGGAAGAGCCCGTTGACGAGCTGGGCCGGGGAGTTCTCGGTGACCGGGACGTAGAGCAGCGCCGCGGCGTCGGCGGTCGCGATGAACGACGCGATCTCGTCGGGCGCGACGGACCCGACGAACGCGACGCCCGGCGGCGGGTCGCCGTCATAGCCGTCGCCGACGAAGGCCAGGCGCACGCCGTCGGGCAGCGCGCGCGGCACGATCGTGCCCGGCTTGTGCTGCCCGACCATGGCGAGCACGAAGTCGCTGGGGCGCGCGCCCGCGGCGGTGCGGACGTCGCCGGCGGCGGCTCGCGCGAGCCGCGCGTCCTGGGCGTTGCGGACCACCTCCCACGTACCGCCGTAGCGGGCCGCGTACGCGCGCGCCATCGCATCGCTCGTCGTCACCCGGGCGGCGGCCCGGCGGATGCACGCACGCTCGATCCACTCGCGCACCCGGTGCACCGCGCGCTCCTGCCGGCTCAGCCGGCGCCCGTCGTGGGGCAGCGCGACGTAGAGGTCGTGGGCGTCGTAGACGTACGGCGTGCGCCGCAGCCACACCGCGAGCGCCTGCTCGTAGCCGTGGAGGTAGAAGAGGTCCGCACGCGGCAGCCGCCGGGCGGTGAGGACGTTGAACGCGGCCCAGCTCGCAAGGAAGTACAGCGGGCCCGCGACCCGGCCCAGGGTCTCGGCGATGCGCTCGATCCGGCCGCGCCCGACGTCCGGCGCCGCGGCCTCGCCGTCGGCCAGCGACTCGCCGACGCTGCTGAGCGTGATGACGGCGAACGGCGCGCGCTCGATCTCGGTCTCGCTGCGCTGGGCCTCGACGACGATCGACTCGTAGCCGAACCGCGCGACCGCGGAGGCCTGGCGCATCGTGCGCGAGTCGCGGTCGAGGCTCGCGGGGGTGAGCGAGACGACGCGCGTCATGATCCCGCCGCGCGCCGCTGGGCGCGGGCCATCGCCACGCGTTTGAGCGGCCGCGCGACGGGCCCGGGGATCGAGGCCAGCGCCTTCAGCCAGACCGGCATCACGACGCGCATGAGGAACGCGACGTACGCCCAGGTCAGACGATCCTGCGCGCGAGCGATCCTCAGGACGCGTGAGGGCGGGCCGGCGCGGACCGGTACCGGCTCCGCCACAGCCTCGACCGCCTCCACCAGCCCACGGTACGTCCAGCGCCCGCTGCCGACGACCTCGTCGAACGCCGCGGCGGTGATCGCGGCCCGCCGGTCGTCGCGGCGCATGGTCTCGAGCACCTCGCCCAGGTTGGAGAAGTCCGGCTCGAGCGGGATGTAGTGGCGGTCCGCCTCGAGCACGCCGTTGTAGTCGCCGCGCACGAGGACCTGGCAGGTCCCCGACGCGCACGCCTCCAGGTGGCGCGGGGAGACCGCGAACAGCTTCAGCTCGCCGTCGCGGCCGGGGAAGCAGGCGGCCTCGACCTCCTCGAACGACGCGTCCGGATGATCGAGCTCGTACTCGTAGACCTTCGCCCGCAACGAGCCGTCGCGGTCGAGGATCGACGCGCCGCCCTCGACGCCGATCGTGTACTTCGAACGGGCCATGAAGCGGTTCCAGTCGTCGCCGTACAGGACGTCCGCGTCGTCGGTGGAGATGTCGACGTTCAGCCCGTGCGCGGGCCCCTGCTCGCGGAACAGCCGCGCGATCTCGGTCTTCAGCTGGCCGTGGCGTCCCAGCCACTTCGCCGCGTGCCAGGCGCGGTAGCCGACGTCGATGTCGCGCCCGGGCCCGGGCCCGTGATCGACCTCCTCGGCGATCGCGATCATGCGCGCGACCTCGTCGTCGTCGAGGTAGCCGGTGAGCGCGAGATGGAAGCGGACCCGGTCGAGATCCATGCGTCCGTAGACCTTCGCGTGCTCGGACGCCGGCACCGGCGTGAAGACGTGGTCGACGCCGAGCTCCTCCATGACCTCCGCGACGAGGTCGGAGCGCAGGAAGTCGTCCTGCGGCAGCGCGACGCGCACCCGGCCCACCCCGCGCAGCGCCTGGGAGCGCCGGCGCAGCCACGGCGCGCCGTCGGGCGTCCAGCGGTACGTGGCCAGGTAGGACGTGTGGAAGACGACGAGGTCCCACGGCACGTGGCGCACCCAGGCCGGGACGCGGCGGCGGACCGCGAGGTTGAGGTAGGCGGTGCGCCCGTCCGAGTAGCGCTCGAAGCTGTAGAGGTGGTCGCGGATCGTGGCGCGCAGCGGGTGCTGGCGCAGGACGTAGACCACCAGGACGTTGGGTCGGCGCATGCGCGGCCGGAAGGTAGCCTCCTGCGCTTCGTGACGCGCGCGCAACGCATCGCCTCCAAGGTCTTCCGCTTCGGCATCGTGCCGCGCGCCAAGCAGCGCGCCGGCCGCGCCTACATGGACGTGCGCGCGCGCCGCGGCGGCCCGGCCCCGGAGATCCGCTCGGCCAGCGGCGACCACAACGCCGTCGACGACTACTGGACCGGGCACCTCGTCAATGCCGCCCCGTTCCTGACGGCGCGACAGTCCGAGCGCTACCTGGAGTGGCGCTTCCGCGAGTACCCGCTGTTCCGCGAGTTCTCGGGGCTCTACGGCGCGCACGACGGCGAGGCGATCCTCGACTACGGCTGCGGTCCGGGCAACGACGTGACGGGCTTCGCGATCCACACCGGCGCGCGGCGGATCGTCGGCGCCGACGTGTCCGCGAGCGCGCTGGCGCTCGCTCGCCACCGGCTGTCGCTGCACGGCGCCGGCCCCGACCGCGTCGACCTCGTCCGCCTGACCGACGACCGGACCGCCCTGCCGTTCGCCGACGGCGAGTTCGACTTCGTCTCCAGCCAGGGCGTCCTGCACCACGCGAGCGACCCCCGGGCGATCCTGCGCGAGCTGCACCGCGTGCTGCGCCCGGGCGGCGAGGGCTCGATCATGGTCTACAACCGCGACTCGGTCTGGTTTCACCTCCACGTGGCGTGGGAGGTGCTGATCCGCGACGGCCGCTGGCCCGGCCAGACCGCCGACGAGGCCTTCCACCGCACCACGGACGGCGAAGACTGCCCGATCGCCAACTGCTACCGCGGCGAGGAGTTCGTGGCGCTGCTCGAGGAGGCCGGCTTCGAGGCGCGCTACGCCGGCGGCTACCTGTCGCAGTGGGAGCTGAGGGCGATGCAGGAGTCGTGGGGCTTCGCGATCACCGACGAGCGCCTCGCGCCCGAGCACCGCGAGTTCCTGCGCGGCCTGCGCTACGACTACGGCCATCGCCCGATGCACGGCGACCTGCACGCCGGGATCGGCGGGACGTACCGCATCCGCCGCCCCGGCTGATCCTCGGCTGGTGGCGGTGTCGCCCCGCAGCGGCACGCGCCCGCCTGCGTCACAGCCGGCACCGGAACTGGACGGATGTCCGGGTGGCGGGCGCGGCGCGTGGCGCCTCGGCGGGGTCCACGTCGGCTGAGCCGCGCGGGCGGGGCGCCCGCCGCGCCCCGCGCCCCGCGGGCGCTCAGTTGTCGGTCTTGCGTGTGAACTCCCCGGCCGGCTGTGAGAACCAGTCCGCGAAGGCCTGCTGCTGAACCGGTTGCAGCACGGCCGGCAGGGACTGCTGGATCTCGTCCGTCATCGCCTGGTCGAGCAGGTTCGACAGACGCCGGACGAACGCCTTCTGCGCGCGCGGGGCCCTGGGCTTGTCGTAGATGTTGTCGAGCTCGAGGCGTCCGGGCTTCGTGTCGAGGTCGTAGGCCTCGTACTGGATCGGCTTGGACTCGTCGATCTCGAACGTCCCGTCCTTCCAGAACGCGTAGCGCGCGAGCTTGCCGTGCTGCGTGCGCACGGCCGTGATGTGAAACGGGGCCGGGCGGTTCTGCTGCGGCGTGGGAGCCAGCGTGCTGGTGCCCGGCTCGTCGGTCGCGTGGGCGATGTAGTCGCGCCCGCGAGCGCTCGGATCCTGAAGGATCGCCGCGATGTCCGCGCGTCCGGCGATCTGCGCGTACGCGGAGTCGCCGCGCCAGGCGTCGCCGCCGGTCGCCAGCGTCAGCATGAGCGCCGCGAGGTCGACGCTCTCGACGAGCTGCGGGCGGTCGACCCGCGGCGCCTTCGTCCAGCCGCCGGTCGGGTCCTTGACCACCAGCGGGACGCGGATGCCCTCCTCGTAGAACGCGAAGCCCTTGCCGCGCATGCCGTGGGCCCCGGCATACTCGCCGTGGTCGGCGGTGAACACGACGATCGTGTCGTCCGCGAACGGGGAGCTCTCCAGCGCCGCCAGGACGAGGCCGATCTGGATGTCGACCTGGTTGTGCATGAGCAGGTACGTGTCGAGCATCTTCGTCCACAGGCGCTGGCGCCGGCGGCCGTCGGGCATCACGCCGAAGAGCTCGTTCTCGATCTGCTGGGCGCGGCGCTGCATCTCCGGCTTGTTGCGCTCGTGGCGCTCGATCGCGGTCTCGTAGTTCGCCGGCAGCTTGCTGAAGATCGACGGCGTCTCGTTCTGGCCCTCGACGTTGCGGGTGAAGCGGGGGTACCAGGCGATGTCGTGGGGGTTGACGAAGCTCACCGTCGCCGCCCACGGGTTGCCGCCGGGCTGGCGCGCGGCGAGCCAGTCGCGGAACTGCTGGCGGATGACGGGGTCCATCGCCTGGCCCTGGCCGGCGCCGCCGTTGGGCGACGGGCAGGTCCCCGAGCCCGGCCAGTTCGCCGTGAAGCCGTAGGCCTCGTACGGGTCAGGCTGGCACCCGCCGTCCTGGTCGCCGGACATGTGCCACTTGCCGAACCAGTAGGTGTCGTAGCCGTTCTGGCGCAACATCGTGCCCCAGGTCGGAAACCCGGGGTTGAGGTTCGTCGGCGGGGTGGTCGCGAAGATCCCGGTCTGGTGGGTGTAGAGGCCGGTGGCCTGCGTGGTGCGCGACGGCGTGCAGTCGTTCGACGACGTGTAGTAGTGCGAGAAGCGCACGCCCTGGCCGGCGAGCTTCGTGATGCTCGGCACGGCCGCCCGCTGCAGCCCCCGCGGCAGGTACACCCACGGCGTGCGCATCTGGTCGACCATCACGAGCAGGATGTTCATCCCCGGACGCGGGGCGGCACCGGTGCCGCCGGCGGCGCGGGCGGGCGCGCTCAGCAGGCCCGGCGCGGCAGCGAGCGCCCCGGCGGCCACGCCGGTCTTCGCGGCGGTCTCCAGGAACGCCCTGCGGGTGACCGGGGGCGGCGGTTGTCCTGTCGGCATCGGTGCGCTTCCTCCGGGGTCGGCCTTCACGTGGGGGCCGTGCCATATGCGCGACACGGTGTCATCAGCCTTTCACACTCACGACGACGCCGCCAGCGACCGTCCTAGACTCCCCGGCCATGGACATCCGAGGCAAGAAGCTCGTCGTCATCGGCGGCGCGGGGCTCATCGGCTCGCACACCGTCGACGCGCTCACGCGCGAGGACGTCTCAGAGATCGTCGTCTACGACAACTTCGTGCGCGGGACCGAGGAGAACCTGGCCGGGGCGCTGCGCGACGACCGGGTGTCGATCTTCGAGATCGGCGGCGACGTCACCCAGACCGACATCCTCAGCGCCGCGCTCAAGGGCGCCGACGGCGTGTTCCACTTCGCCGCGCTGTGGCTGCTGCAGTGCCACGAGTACCCGCGCAGCGCCTTCGACGTGAACATCCGCGGCACGTTCAACGTGCTCGAGGCGTGCGTCGCCCAGAACGTGCAGCGGCTCGTCTACTCCTCCAGCGCGTCGGTCTACGGCGACGCCGTGGAGGAGCCGATGACCGAGGAGCATCCGTTCAACAACCGCAACTTCTACGGCGCGACGAAGATCGCCGGCGAGGCGATGGCCCGCGCGTACCACGAGCGCTACGGCCTCGACTACGCCGGCCTGCGCTACATGAACGTCTACGGCGCCCGCCAGGACTACCGCGGCGCGTACATCGCCGTGATCATGAAGATGCTCGACGCGATCGACCGCGGCGAGCCGGTGACGCTGTACGGCGACGGCTCGCAGGCCTACGACTTCGTCTACGTCACCGACTGCGCGGCCGCCAACGTCTGCGCGATGAAGGCCGACGCCACCGACGCCTTCTACAACGTCGGCACCGGCATCCGCACATCGCTGCGCGAGCTGGCCCAGCTCGTCCTCGACATCACCGGCGCGGACGCCGGCATCCGCTACGAGGCGCAGGGCCTGACGTTCGTCAAGAACCGCATCGGCGACCCGACCGCGGCCACGCGCGACCTCGGCTACACCGCGGCCGTCGAGCTCGAGCAGGGCCTGCGCGAGCTCATCGCCTGGCGCCGCGCGCATCTCGACCAGGTCGCCCGCCGCCGCGACGCCGCCGCGGGCGAGCAGCGCCGCGCCCTCGAGCTCGAGGACCTCGAGGAGCCGGTCGCCGCCGAGGCCGGCGCGGAGTAGGGGCGCTGAGGATGCGCCTGCCGGGCAGCCCGCTCGCGCGGCTGCGCGCCGAGCGCACGCGGTGGGCCGAGCGCGGGGACGCGGTGCAGTGCCCGGTCTGCGGCGGGCGGTTCGCGCGCTTCCTGCCCTACGGCGGGCGCGAGGGGGCGATCTGCCCAGGCTGCGGGTGCGCCGAGCGTCACCGCCTGCTGTGGCTGTGGCTGACCGAGGAGGACCGCCTGCACGGGCGCATGCTCGCCTTCGGCCCCGACGACGCGACCGAGCAGCGGCTGCGCGCGCGGCCCGGCCTCGACTACCTGAGCGCGGACATCGACGGCACGCAGGCGATGGTGGCCGCCGACGTCACGCGCCTGCCGTTCGACGACGGCTCCTTCGACTGCGTCCTGTGCTCGCACGTCCTCGAGCACGTCGGAGACGAACAGGGCGCCCTGCGCGAGCTGCGCCGCGTCCTGGCGCCCGGCGGCTGGGCGGCCATCATGGTGCCGGTCGACCGCTCGGTCCGGGAGACGATCGAGGACCCGTCGGTCACGAAGCCCGAGCAGCGCCTGGCCCGCTACGGCCACGACGATCACGTCCGGCTGTACGGCGCCGACGTCGCGACCAGGCTGGGCGCCGACGACGTGGTCGACCCGCTGACGCGGTTCGGCGCCGAGCGGGAGCGCCGTCACGGCCTGCGCCGCGCCGACCGCTTCGGCCCCGACGAGGTGTACCTGTGCCGGGCCTGAGGGACCGCGCCCGCCACGCCGCACTGCCGGTCATGAGCGCCTGGCAGCGGGCCCGCCACCGCGGGATGGGCAGCCGCGAGCGCTGGGAGGACGGGCTCGACACCGAGGTCCGCTTCTGGCGCGCGTACCTTCGCCACAACCTCGAGCCCGGCGGCCCCGGCCACTACCGCGTCGACCCGGACTGGAGCCTCGAGGAGGACGCCGTGCTCGCGCCCGTCGTCGCCGGGCTCGACGGCGACCGCGTGCGCATCCTCGACGTCGGCGCCGGGCCGCTGACCGTCCTGGGCAAGCGCTGTCCGGGCAAGGCGGTCGAGATCGCGGCGATCGACCCGCTCGCCGAGGCCTACGACCGCCTGCTCGCCGAGGCGGGCATCGACCCGCTCGTCCGCACCCGCGCCGGCCACGGCGAGCAGGTGGCCGAGCTGTTCGCGCCCGCCAGCTTCGACGTCGCCTACTCCTCCAATGCGCTCGACCACGGCTACGACCCCGCCGCGGCGATCGCGGCGATGGTCGCCGTGGTGCGCCCCGGCGGCGCCGTCGTGCTGCGCCATGCGCGCAACGAGGGCGAGACGCAGCGCTACCTCGGGCTGCACCAGTGGAACCTCGACGCCCGCGACGGCGAGCTCGTCGTGTGGCGGCCGGGCGAGGAGCGCAACGTGTCGCGGGAGCTGGCCGGCCGGGCGCGCGGCGACGTGCGGGTGCAGGACGGCGAGCTGATCGCCGTGCTCACCGTGGAGGGCCCGTGCTGAGGCGCCTGGGCGCGTTCGCGGCCGGCCTGCCGCACATCGTGCTGCGCAACCGCGGCGGCGGCTTCGCGCTCGACGGCGTGCGCCGCCCGTACCACTACGCCCGCTACAACCTCACCTGGCTCAACGAGCGCGCCGTCGAGCTGCCGCTGGCGCTCGAGGTCATGCGCCGCGGCGGCCGCATCCTCGAGGTCGGCAACGTGCTCGCCCACTACGGCGAGCTCGGCCATGAGGTCGTCGACCGCTACGAGCGCGCCCCCGGGGTGCGCAACATCGACGTGCTCTCGCTCGAGCCCGGCCGTGAGTGGGACCGGGTCGTGTCGATCTCGACGGTCGAGCACGTCGGCGTCGACGACGAGCCCCGCGACCCCACGCGCGCCGTCGACGCCGTGCGCCTGCTGGCGGGCCGCGTCGCGGCCGGCGGCGACCTGCTCATCACCGTGCCCGTCGGCTACAACCCCGTCCTCGATCGCGCGCTCGCGGCGGGCGAGGCTGGCGACCTGCACGTGAGCGCGCTGCGCCGCACCGGCCCCGGTCCGCGCTGGGAGCAGGCACCGCCCGCTGCGGTCCTCGACGAGGGCTACGACTACCGCCAGAAGACCGCGCGCGCGTTGCTCGTCGTGCGTGCCGGCGGGGCGCGCCACTAGTGCAGCCGTCCGGAAGTTCCTCGAGGTATTCGGTGGATGATCGTGCGTGGCTGGGGGCGGTCGCCGGCCGCTCGCATACTGGTGGTACGTGTGCGGTCGGCGACCGCCGTCAGACGCGTGCGAGCGCCGCCGAGACCCGCAGAACTTGCGGATGGAGGCACTAGCCTTGGGCGCCGTGCCGACGACCCAGGAGCTCCTGGCCCGGCTGCCCGCGTCGTGGCTGCGCCGCGCCGGTGAGCTGCAGCACCGCCATCCGGGGCTGATCGTCCCGGTGCGGCGGCTGACCGGCCGCTGGCTCGGCGGCGACCGGGTGATCGCGGGCGGACCCGGCGCGGGCCTGCGCTTCAACGCCACCGGCGGCATCCCGGGCTACCTCGTCGGCACGACCGAGCTCGCCGTCCAGCGTGAGCTCGAGCGGCGCCTGCGCCCCGGTGACGTCGTCCACGACGTGGGCGCGTCGATCGGCTTCCTCACGGTGATCTGCGCGCGGCTGGTCGGGCCCGAGGGGCGCGTCGTGGCCTTCGAGCCGGGCGACGACGCCGCCGGGCGCCTGCGCCACAACGTCGCGCTCAACGGCCTGCGGAACGTCACGCTCGTCCGGGCCGGCGTCGTCGACCGCGCCGGCCGCGGCGCCTTCACCGGCCACTCGTCGCTCGTCTGGGGCGACGTGGAGGCCATTGACGACGGGCCGATCCGGCTGACGACGATCGACGCCGAGATCGCCGGCGGCCTGCCCGCGCCGGATCTCGTGAAGCTCGACGTCGAGGGCACCGAGGGCGCGGCGCTGCGCGGGATGGCGGCGACGCTGCGCGACCATCGGCCGGTCGTCCTGTGCGAGATCCACGACACGCACGACGAGGTGGCCGCGCTGCTGGACGGCGCCGGCTACGACGTCGCGCCGCTGGCCGGCGAGGGGCTGTCGGACGACCCGCGCTACGGCTACGTGGTCGGGACCCCGCCGGCGCGGTGAGCGAGCGCCCGGCAGCGGCGGGCGTGCCGGAGCTCGCCCGCTGGGCGATGACGGCGGTCGTCGCCCTGTTCCTCGCCGCGGTCCTGTGGGTGGCGGTGTGGGTGCCGTTCCACGCGACGGACTCGCTCATCTACGGGCGCTGGTCGCGGCTGATCGCCGACACGGGCAACCTGCACTTCGACGGGGTCGGCTCGGGCTTCCTGCACCGGCCGCTCGTCTACGTCGGCGAGGGCTGGCTGTGGCGGGTGCTCGGCTTCTCCGAGCCGATCGGCCGGCTGTGGATGGCGCTGTTCCTCGTCGTGCTCGTCGCCGCGGTCTGGCGGCTGGCCGCGATCGAGGGCGGCGTGGCCGTCGGCGCGCTCGCGGGCGTGCTGCTCGTCGCCACGCCCGACGTGGTCGCCCTGGCCGCGTCGGGGTTGACCGACGTGCCGGTCGCCGCCTGCATCGCGCTGTGCGGCGTGGTCGCCCTGGCCGGCCCGCGCACGGGCGGCCTGCGCTTCGCCGCCCTGGCGGTGACCGCCGCGCTGGCGATCCTCGCCAAGCCGTCGGCGCTGCCCGCGGTCGGCGGGCTCGCGCTCGCCCTGCTCGTCAAGCCGCGCGGCGACTGGAAGCGCGACTGGGCCGCGCTCGTCGTGGGCGGCGTCGTCGCGCTCGGGTGGGACGCGTGGCAGGCGCACGAGATCGGCACCGGCTTCGTCTCGTTCCTGCAGGGCGCGGACTCGGATCTCGCCCGGGGCGTCGTGAGCTACTACCAGCAGCTCAACGCCCAGTCGCGCGCGTCGTTCATCCTCGGGGCCGGCTGGTTGGGCCCCTATCTGCTGCTCCTGCTCCTGTTCGGGCTCGTCTACGGCGCGGGGCGGGCGCTGCCGGGCTGGACGCACCGGCGTGCGGCCACCGTGGCGGCGCCCGCCGCGGTCGCCGGTGCGATCGTGCTGCCGCTCGTCGCCGGCGGCGACGTCGGCCCGTTCGACACCTCCAAGCCGGCCGCGCTGCTGGGGACACTGCTGTTGATCGTGCCGCTCTGGTGGTCGCGCGACTGCCCCGAGGAGGCGGCGCCGAGCCGGCCGCACCTGCTGCGCATGCTCATCTGGGCGGCGCCGCCCGCGGTGGCGTGGATCGTCTCGGCTCCGTTCCAGACCCGCTACCTGAGCCCCGCGTGGGCGCCCCTGTTCGTGCTCATCGCCGCCGCGACGTGGACGGCGGTCCGCGGCACGCTGGCCCAGCGCCGGGCCGGGCCGGCGCTCGCGCTCGGCGTGGTCGCGGTGCTGTGCGCGATGGCGATCTTCGACCTGCGCAACCTCGACGGTCTCGGCGCCCGGAGCGACGGGACGATCAACGCGGCGAGCGCGGTGCGCGAGCTCGGCGTCACCGGCTGGTTCGATCGCGACCGGGCCGAGCGCGCCGCCGACCCGGATCTCGCCGCCCTGCACGCCGCGGTCGACCGGGCGATGGCGCGGCCGGGGCGGCTCGTCACCCTCGACGGCCGCGTCGGGTTCTGGTACCCGCGGCGCACCGTGCGCGCCGAGGCGCAGCGCTGCGCCGCGGTGCTGGGCTTCTCGACGCTCGTCGTCGTGCAGTCCTCGCTCGGCCTCGACGCGGAGCGCGAGCGCCGGCTCACCCCGAGCGAGCGCGCCGAGGCCACCGGCGGCAACGCGGCCGACCCCGCGTTCTGGGCGCGCTGCCATGACCCGCGCCTCGAGGTCGTCGCCCAGCGGCCCGGGCAGTTCACGGTCTTCGCGGTGCGGCGGTGAGCGCACGGCCCCTGCGGACCGGGGCGGTGCTCATGGCGGCCTGCCAGCTCGTCACCGCGGCGACCGGCTTCCTGACCACGATCATCATCGCGCGCATGCTCGGCCCGGAGGAGGTCGGCGCCTACACCGTCGCGCTGTCGCTGCTGCTCGTGCTCGGCGTCGTCTGCTCGCTGGGCCTGGAGAACGGCATCGCATGGAGCGTCGCCGCGGGCCGGTGGTCGCCGCGCGCCGCGTTCGCGCAGACGCAGGTCGTCGCCGCGGTGACCGGGACGATCGGCGTCGGGCTCGCGGCCGTCCTGCGGCTGCTGATGCCGAACGCGTTCGGCGGCCTGTCGGTGGGCCTCGTCGTCGTCGCCGCGGCCGGGCTGCCCTTCCTCATCTCCTGGCAGTACGCCCGCTGGCTGGCGGTCGCGCTCGACCGCTACGAGGCGTTCGTCCTGCCGCCGGCGATCGTCAGCACGCTCGCGCTCGTGCTCTGCGGGGTCGGGGCCGCCGTGTGGGAGGTCGACGGCGTCATCTGGGGGCTGCTCGTCGCCTACGTGCTCACCGCGGTGCTCTCGATCGCGGACGCGCTGCGGGCGCTGCCGAACGTCGATGCCGCGCGCGGCGGCGCCGACGATCCCGGGGGCCGCGTGCGCCTGCGCGAGGCGACCGGCTTCGGGGTGCGCGCGAACGCCGCCACCGCGCTGCAGTTCCTCAACTACCGCCTGGACCTCTTCGTCCTGTCGGCGGTCGCGTCGGGCACCGACCTCGGCCTCTACGCGACGGCGGTCAGCGTGACCGGCGTGATGTTCCTCGCCCCGCAGACGCTCGCCTACGTCGTCTTCCCGCGCGTGGCCGCCCTGAGCGCGGCCGGCGCCGAGGGCGAGGCGCAGCGGGCGACGGTCGAGGCCAAGAGCCTGCGCCACGTGTCGCTGCTGACGCTCGTGACGCTCCCCGTCGTCGGCGTGGCGATGGCGGTCCTCATCCCGCTGCTCTATGGCTCGGAGTTCGACGGCGCCGTGGTCCTCGGCGTGATCCTCCTGCCCGGCGTCGCGCTGTTCGGCATCGCCTCCGTGCTCGCGGCGACGATCAACGGCCGCGGCCGGCCGGAGCTGTCGCTGCGCGCGGCGATCTGGTCGACGCCGCCGGCGCTCGTCCTCTATGCGGTGCTGATCCCACTGCTCGGCGACACCGGCGCGGCGATCGCCTCCACCGCCTCCTACGCGCTGAACTTCGCCGTCACCGCGGTGTACTACCGCGCCGCCACCGGCGACCACGTGGCGCCGCTGCTCGTGCCGACGCGTGAGGAGGTCGCCGACCTGCGCGCCCTCATGCGAGCGCCAGCGCGTCGGGCACGATGAGCTCCTCGCCGTCGAGGATGCGGTCGCAGAGCAGGTCGAGGTAAGGGTCGGCGCCGGGCGCGAGCTGCTCGGCGCGGGCCGGCACCCGGGTGACCTGCGGCCCGTCGGTGGCCACGAGCCCGAACGGGATCATCGTGCGGAAGAAGAACGTGAACGCGTAGCGGTGGGCGAGGTCGACGGTCGCCGGGTCCAGGCGGCCGGGCGGGGCGGCGAGCAGCGCGGCGAGCTCGTCGTGGCGGCTGACGTCGTGCGTGAACCCGCGTCCGCGGTAATGCGTGTCGCCGGCCACCGCGACGGCCACGCCGCGCGTCGCCGCCTCCAGGCCGACCGTCGACGCGTACACGCAGACGAGGTCGCTGCGGTCCACGAGCGCGTAGGAGTCGGTGGGATCGGACGGCCCGACGACGCGCACGTTGGCCGGCAGCGTCGCGCCGACCCGCGCGCGCAGCTCGTCGGCGGCCGCCTCGCGGGTGCCCCAGCGCGTCTCGCCCGGGTGCACCCGGACCACGAGTACGACGTCCGGCCGGCCCTCGACGGACCGGACCATCGCGGCGAGCCAGTCGAACATCGACGGGTACGCGACGTCCTTGTGCATGAGCGACGAGTCCCACGACAGGTTCGTGAACGCGGTGACGACCTGCGCGCCGGGCGGGATGGCGAGGTCGGCGTCGACCGCGTCGAAGTACACCTCGCGCCCGACCCCGCGCACGCGGTCGGCGAGCAGGTGCTCGATCGCCGCCCGCTGCTCGGCGGTGAGCGGCCGGTCGCGGATCCGCTCCCAGACGACGGTCGTGTCCATGTCGGGAGCGTCGGAGCGCTGGCCGAAGACGAGCGCGCCGTCGCGGGCGGCCATCTCGTAGGTCGGCACGCGGACGCCGCGGACGCTCGCCGCGGCGCGGATCGCCCGCTCGGCGTCGAACAACCCGTTCAGCGAGAACAGGATCTGGGGGCGCAGGCGGTCCAGGATCGGCTCGATCGCCGCCTGCACGCCGGCGGTCGACACGCCGAAGTCGCGCACGACGGCGACGCCCTCCGGCGCGCGCTCCGGCTTCGAGCTGCGGGCGAACCACGCGGCGCTGAGGTCGCGGCCGCGCGCCGCGTCGAGGGTCAGCGGCGCTTGGCGCGCGTCGGCGCCCCACGGCAGGTGGTCGGCCAGCCGTACGTGCTCCAGCCCGATCCCGGCCGCCAGCTCGCCGGTGAACCAGGAGCAGCGGTCGCAGGGGCGCGGGTGCGCCCGCCGCGCCCAGCCCATCTCGCAGATCGGCTGGCCGCCGCCGCAGGTCAGCAGCGCCACGCGGGCGCCGCGCATCTGCAGCGCCAGCGCGATGACCGACTCGTAGGCGGCATGGGTCGACCAGGCGCGCAGCGAGGACACGACGACGCGGGGCCCGGTGGCCGCCGGCGCGGCCGCGGCGACGCTCGTCCCCAGCTCGCGCAGCGCGTCGAGGGCGCCGGCCTTCGCGTACCAGCGGCGGTCCAGCGGCAGCCGGGCGCGCGCGACGGCGTGCTCCAGCGCGCCGCCGTCGTAGCGGTGCGGGTCGCCGAGCGCGCGCAGGCGCTGAAGCGCCGGCCTCACCGTGAGGACAGGGCCGAGACGGTGGCCCGCAGCCGCCGCACGCCGGCCCGCGCCTTGCGGCCGAGCTCCAGCGGCGGGCGCCGGGCGGCCAGCGCGGCGCGGCGCGCCTCGACCTCCGGCGTGCGCGCCGCGGCGAACGCGTCGACCTCGGCCCGGATGAGCGCCAGCGCCCGCTGCGCGGCGCGCCCGTCGACCGGCCCGAGGTGCTCGGCGACGATCTCGCCGGCGCGCGCGTCCTGCGCCGCGCTCCAGGTGCGACCCCGAGCGGCGGCCACCGTGTCGGCCAGCGCGCCCGCGTCGGTCACGACGTCGAGCACGTCGCCCCAGCGGTGGAAGGGGATGAGGTCGTCGACCACCTCGTGCGCCTCGGGATCCCAGCCCGTGTAGACGATCGGCTTGCGCGCCGCCAGGCCTTCGATCAACGCGGTCGTCAGGAACCCCACCAGCACGTCGCTGCCCAGGATCAGCTCGCGCGTGTCGTGCAGCGCGTCGACGAGGAAGACGCGGTCGTCGAGCAGCGGGCCGGCCGCCCGCGCGATCCGCCGGCGCTCCTCGGCGAACGGCTGCTGCGGGTGCGGCTTGATCAGCACGCGCCAGCCGCGGCGCGCGAGCTCCCAGAGCCCCTCCTCGGTCTGCTCGTGCAGCGCCTGCCAGCCCGGTGCGCCGCCGACGAACTCCTTGGGGTGGTAGGCCTCGCGCATGTAGGAGAAGAACAGGACGACCGGCCCGCCGGAGCCGAACTCCAGCGCCGGCCGCCGGCGCCGGCCGTAGACGTCGAAGCGCGGCTGGCCGGTCACGTGCACCGTCTCGGGCGCGGCGCCCGCGCGCACCCAGAAGTCGCGGTTGCGCTCGCTGCAGACGGTGGTCAGGTCCGCGATCGGCGGCGCGTGGTCGCGCACGTCCTCCACGAGCGCGCGCATCACGAACGGCGAGATCGTCGTCTCCTTCTGCACGCACGCGAACGGGACGCCGAGCTCGTGCAGCGCGTCCGGCGCGGCCCGCACGTAGAAGAACGTGTCCGAGGGGGAGACGAACGCGTCGAAGCGGTGGCGGATCCAGAGCTCGTGCAGCAGCGTCCGCAGCCGGCGCGCCCACTCGGCGCGCGCCGCGGCGTGCTCGGGCCGGGTGAAGGGCTCGAGGTTCGTCGCCACCTCCTCCGGGAGGACGCGCATGGCCTCGCTGCGCAGGACGTCGAACGAGACGACCTCGATGCGGTCGCCGGGCTCGAGCGCGTCGCCCAACGCGGCGATGTCCTGCGCGAAGTAGTGGTCGTGCGCCAACAGCCGCATCGGGGGCGAGGGTAGCGCTGGCTACGCTCTTCGCCCCGTGAACTGGTGCACGCGCTGTGTCCTGCCCGACACGCGCCCCGGCATCGTGCTCGATGCCGCGGGCGTGTGCTCCGCCTGCCGTGCGCACGGCACCCGCGACGAGGCGGTCGACTGGGCGGCGCGCGCCGCCGCGTTCGGCGAGCTCGTCGAGCGGACCCGTGCGCTGGACCGCCGCTGGGACTGCGTGATCCCGGTCTCCGGCGGCAAGGACTCGACCTGGCAGGTCGTCACCTGCCTCGAGCACGGGCTGCATCCCCTGGCCGTGACGTGGCGCACGCCCGGGCGCACGCCGCTCGGCCAGCAGAACCTCGACAACCTGATCTCCCTCGGCGTCGACCACGTCGACTTCACCTGCAGCCCGCTGGTCGAGCGCCGCTTCCTGCTCGCCAGCCTGGACCGCTTCGGCACGACCGCGATCCCGATGCACCTGGCCCTGTTCAACGTCCCGCTGACCGTCGCGGCGCGCTACGACGTGCCGCTCGTCGTGTGGGGCGAGAACTCGGCGGCCGAGTACGTGGGCGACACGGCGGCCACGCACCGGCTCGACGCCGAGTGGGTGCGCCGCTACGGCGCCGTCCACGGCACGACGGCCGCCGACTGGGTGTCGGACGAGCTGACCGAGCGCGACCTCGCCCCGTACTTCGGCCCCACCGACGCCGAGCTCGAGGCCAAGGGCATCGAGGCGGTGTTCCTCGGCGAGTACCTGCGCTGGGACCCCGAGATGACCGCCCGCGTCGCCGCCGAGCACGGCTTCCGCGCCCGCGACGAGGGCCCGAGGACCGGCGTCTACGCGCACGCCGACATCGACGACGACTTCATCTCGATCCACCACCACCTCAAGTGGCCGAAGTTCGGGTTCACGCGCTCCTTCGACAACCTCTCGCTGGAGATCCGCAACGGGCGCCTCACCCGCGACGAGGCGATCGCGCGCCTCAGGGAGCTCGGCGACGAGACGCCCTACGACGACATCGCCAAGTTCTCGGCCTACGTCGGGATCGGCACCGACGACTTCTTCGCCCGAGCCGAGCGCTGGCGCAACCCCGACGTCTGGACCCGGCGCGACGACGGCGTCTGGACGATCGAGGGCTTCCTCGTCGACGACTGGCCCTGGTCCTGAGATGTGCGGGATCGCCGGCTACGTCGGGCGCGCGCCGCTCGACCGCGAGCGCATCGACGCGGCCCTGGGCCTCATGCGCCATCGCGGCCCCGACGACCGCACCGCGCGCACGTTCCAGACCGCCGACGGCCGCCACGTCGCGCTGCTGCACGCCCGCCTGACGATCATCGACTTCGACGAGCGCTCCAACCAGCCCTACCGGGTCGGCGGCACATGGCTGAGCTACAACGGCGAGCTCTACAACTACGTGGAGGTGCGCAAGGGGCTCGAGGCGCACGGGGAGACGTTCGCGACCACGTCCGACACCGAGGTGCTGCTGCGCCAGCTCGTCCGCCACGGCTTCGAGGGGCTGGACGGCTGCGAGGGGATGTGGGCGTTCGCCACGTACGACGAGTCCTCCGGCGTCGTGGCGCTGTGCCGCGACCGCTTCGGCGAGAAGCCCCTGTACCTGTTGCGCGACGGCGACGGCGGCCTCTACTTCGGCAGCGAGGTCAAGCTGCTCGCCGCTCTGTCCGGCCGCCCGTTGAAGCCGGACCGTGAGCACCTGCGCCGGTATCTCGTCAACGGCTACAAGGCGCTCTACAAGACGCGCGCCACGTTCTTCGAAGGCGTCGAGGAGCTCCGGCCGGGCATCGTGCTCGAGCTGGGGTCGGGCGGTGAGCGCGAACGCCGCTACTGGGACGCCGCGCCGCCCGACGAGCGTGCCGAGATGAGCTACGACGAGGCGGTGGCGGGGACCCGGGAGCGCCTCATCCGCTCCGTCGAGCTGCGCCTGCGCGCCGACACGCCGCTGGCGTTCTGCATGAGCGGCGGCATCGACTCCCTCTCGCTCATCGCGATCGCCAAGCGCGTCTTCGACTACGACGTCCACGGCTTCACGATCGTCAACTCCGACGAGCGCTACGAGGAGCAGGACATGGTCGACCACGCGGTCGCGCAGCTGCAGGTGCGCCACACCGCGATCCCCGTCGACACCGACCGCTTCCTGCCGCGCCTGCGCGAGCTCGTCCACCGGCACGACGCGCCGCTGTACACGATCACCTACTACGCGCACTGGCTGCTCATGCAGTCGATCCACGAGCACGGCTACCGCGTGTCGATCAGCGGGACGGCGGCCGACGAGCTCTACTCGGGCTACTACGACCACCACCTCGCCTACCTGCGCGACGTGCACCCCGACGCCGAGCTGTTCGAGCGCTCGGTCGCCAACTGGCGCGAGCACATCGCCCCGATCGTGCGCAACCCGTACCTGCAGGACCCGTTCTACCTCGTCGAGGACCCGGCGCGGCGCGAGCACGTCTACCTGGACGCCGGCGAGTTCTCGGCGATGCTCACCCGCCCGTTCACCGAGCCCTTCACCGAAGCCGACCTCGCCGGCGACCGCCTTCTGCGCAACCGCATGCTCAACGAGCTCTTCCACGAGTCGGTCCCGGTGATCCTCCACGAGGACGACCTCAACGCCATGTCGTTCTCGATCGAGAACCGCTCGCCGTTCCTGGACCGCGACCTCTACGAGTGGGCGTGCTCGGTGCCGACCCGCCACCTCGTCCAGCGCGGCATGGCCAAGGCGGTGCTGCGCGACGCGATGCGGGGCATCGTGCCCGACAAGATCCTCGACAACCGCCGCAAGGTCGGCTTCAACGCGCCGGTGCTCGACTTCCTCGACGTCGACGACCCGGCGGTGCAGGCGGAGCTCGGCGCCGACTCGCCGGTGTGGGAGCTCGTGCGCCGCGACGCTGTGCACGAGCTGCTCACGCAGGAGTGGCTGCCGAACTCCAAGAGCAAGTTCCTGTTCAACTTCCTCTGCGTGAAGCTCTTCCTCGAGGAGCACGGGACGTGAGGATCGAACCGATCGAGCCGCCCCGCGAGTTCGGGGTCGGGACCCGCGGCGGCACGCTGCGCCACGTCGCCGACGTCGCGCTCGAGGCCGACGAGGTCGTGACCCTCCGCGGCCCGGCCGGCTCGCAGGCCGACGTGACGCGCAAGGCGTGGGGCTATTACCTGACGCCCTCGCTGAACCAGCGCCTGGCCGAGCACGGCCTGCGCGCCGTGCTGTGCATGGGCGTCCCGCGCCGGGACGGCGAGCGCCCGCGGATGTACCTGCTCGCGGTCGAGGAGGGCGGGGACGCCGCGTTCGCCGAGTACCTGGCGGCCGAGGGGATGCGCGTGGTGGCGTGGCTGGACACCGACGATGCCGTGGAGCGCCTGGCCGCTCTGCTTGACTGAGGAACGCTTATGAGCACGAACGATCAGGCGATGCGCGAGACCTGGGAGACCTCCTTCAAGGAGCAGGTCGCCCGCGGCGCCTACAACACCGCGCCGGTCGAGGCGCTGGTGCGCACCGTGTCCTACTACCTGCGCGACCGTGTCGAGGCCGATCGCATCGCGGACCTGCACTTCGCCGAGCTCGGCTGCGGCGCCGGCCCGAACCTGGTGTGGCTGGCCGAGAAGGGCATGACGGTGTCCGGCGTCGACATCGCGCCGACGGCGCTCGACCTGGCCCGGCAGAACCTCGACCGCCACGGCTTCGCCGGTCAGGTCGGCGCGCTCGTCGAGGGCTCCGTGGCCGACGTGCCGTGGGCGGACGGGTCGATGGACGGCCTGCTCGAGTCGTGCGTCTTCCAGCACCTGCCGCGCGGCGATCGCGAGCGCGCGTTCGCCGAGGTGGGCCGGCTCCTGCGCCCGGGCGGGGTGTTCGTCGGCCACATGCTCGAGCAGGGCCACACCGTCTTCGGTCGCCACGAGCACGAGCAGCTCGCCGATGACCCGGGCACGGTGCAGCTCGAGGAGGGCGGCTCGAACTTCTACCTGTCGAACATCGGGCTCTCGCACTTCTTCACGAAGGACGAGATCCACCGCCTGTTCGACGGCTTCTCCCTCGTCGAGCCGTGCCTGGCGCGGTACGAGATCCCGGCGAGCGAGGCCGGCAAGCGCGGCTACGACGCGTACCTGCAGTCGATGCTCATCGTCTACGCGGTGAAGTAGTGCCCGGGGCGGCCAACCCGGACGCCAATCCCTGGGCCAACGACCGCGCGACCTTCGACCTCTACCGGAGGCGCGCGCGCGACGAGGCCGAGGAGATGACGTGCGCCGCCCAGGCGGCGGCGGTGCTCGGCCCGCTGATCGGGCCCGGCGAGAGCCTGCTCGACGCGGGCTGCGGCGGCGGCTCCTACCTGTGGTCGTTCAGGCGGCGCGGCTTCATCCCCGAGTGGTGGGGGCTCGACCACACGCCCGAGCTCGTCGACCTCGCACGCGCCGAGGTCGCGCCGCGGGCCGGCCTCGCGCCCGAGCGCTTCATGCTCGGCGCGATCGAGGACCTGGCGGAGGGCTCCTACGACAACGTCCTGTGCTTCAACGTGCTGACGAACAGCCCGCACTACGCCGCGCCGCTCGAGCGCCTGCTTCGCGCGGCGCGCAAGCGCATCCTGCTGCGCGAGTCGCTCGGCGACGAGCTCGTGGTCCGCTTCACGCCCGACCCGTACCTCGACGAGGGCAAGCGCCACATCCGCGTCTACCACAACACCTATCCCGCCGACGAGGTGATCGGGCTCATGGAGGCCGAGGGCTTCGCGGTCACCCGCATCCGCGACGAGCGCACCGGCGACGGCACCGAGATGGTCGTCGACATCCCGCACCAGTGGCGGATCCTGCTCGGGGAGCGTCGCTCGTGAGCCGCATCGCGGGCGGGCCGCGGGTGCGCGCGATGCTGGCCGAGAGCGGCCCGGGCGAGGCGTGGGTCGAGGGCGAGCTGGGCTGGGTCGGCGCCGGCCCGGCGAACGCCCACCGCGAGGACGGCCTGGCGGTCGTCGTCGACGGGACGGTCTACGCGCCGGCGGTGCGGGCCGGGGAGCCGGCCGCGGCCCTCGTCGCGCGGCTGTACCGCGAGCATGGCTTCGCGGAGGCGCTGCGGCGCCTGAACTTCGACGGCGCGATCGCGCTGCGCGACGGCGACACGCTGTGGCTCGGGCGCGACCGCTTCGGTGTGCGCCCGCTGTTCCACCTCGCCGACGGCAGCGCGTTCGCGTCCCGGCCGAGAGCGCTCCTCACGCTGCCCGGCGTCCCGCGCGCGCCGCGCCGCTCGTTCGTCGCCCGCTTCGCCGCCTCGCACTACCGCACGTTCGACAACGACCGCACCGCGTCGCCGTACGAGGCGATCGACCAGCTTCCGGCCGGCCACCTCCTGCGGGTGGCCCCCGGCAAGCCGCCGCTGCGCGAGGCGTGGTGGGCGCTCGAGGAGGCGCCCGACCTCGACGGCGCGCCGGACGAGCTCGCCGAGCGCTACCGCGAGCTGCTGCTCGACGCGGTCGGGATCCGGCTGGCCGCGGCCGGCCGGCCCGCGTTCACGCTGTCGGGCGGCATGGACTCCTCCTCGGTCCTGGCGAGCGCGGTCTCGCTCAGCGGCGAGCGGCAGCACGCGTACTCGACGGTCTACGCGCACGCCGAGTACGACGAGTCCGACGAGATCCGCTCGATGCTCGACCTCGCCGTGGCCGGGTGGCACCAGGTGCCGATCGGCAACCGCCCCGACGTGGTCGGCCTCGTCGAGCAGATGGTCGCCGCGCACGACGAGCCGGTCGCCACCGCGACGTGGCTGTCGCACCACGTGCTGTGCGGCGTCGTGGCCGAGGCCGGCTTCGACACGCTGTTCGGCGGCCTGGGCGGCGACGAGCTCAACGCCGGGGAGTACGAGTACTTCTTCTTCAACTTCGCCGACCTGCGGGCCGCGGGCCGCGAGGCGCAGCTGCGCGAGGAGGTCGAGGCGTGGGTGCGCCACCACGACCACCCGATCTTCCGCAAGAGCCGGGACGCGATGGAGGCGGGCCTGGCGCGAACCGTGGACCTGCACACGCCGGGCCGCATCCTGCCCGACCGGGCCCGCATCGAGCGTTACGACGCCGCCCTTGCGCCGGGCTTCTACGACCTGCGGACCTTCGACCCGGTGATGGACCGGGTGTTCGCGTCCTACCTGCGCAACCGCACCTACCAGGACCTGTTCCGCGAGACCGCGCCGTGCTGCCTGCGCGCCGAGGACCGCCAGACCCACGCCGCCGGGCTGCGCAACTGCGACCCGTTCTTCGACCACCGCCTCGCCGAGCTCATGTTCCGCGTGCCGGGCGAGCTGAAGATCCACGAGGGCGTGACGAAGCAGCTGCTGCGCCGGGCGACGCGCGGCCTGCTGCCCGAGGAGACGCGGACGCGCATCAAGAAGACGGGCTGGAACGCGCCCGCGGACAACTGGTTCTCGGGGCCGGGCCGCGACCTGCTGCACGACGTCGTGGGCAGCGCGGCGTTCGACCGCGGCATCTACGACCTCACCGAGGTGCGCCGCCTGATCGACGAGCACGACGAGATCGTCCGCTCGGGCCGGCCGGCCGAGAACCACATGATGTTCCTGTGGCAGCTCGTCAACCTCGACGTCTGGCTGCGCTGGCTCGACGCCCTTCCGCAGCCATGATCGAAGCGGTCGTTCAGGCCCGCATGTCCTCGCGCCGGCTGCCCGGGAAGGTCCTGCGGCCGCTGCACGGGCGCCCGGCGCTGCAGTACATCTTCGAGCGCCTGGCGCGCTGCGAGCGCATCGACGGCTTCGCGCTGGCGACCTCCGTCCAGCCCGAGGACGACGCCATCGCCGGATTCTGCGCCGCCCAGGGCGTCGCGTGCTTCCGTGGGCCGCTCGAGGACGTCGCGCAGCGCTACCTGCTCGCCGCCGACGCCCGCGGCCTCGACGCGTTCGTGCGCATCACCGGCGACTCGCCGCTGATCGACCACGCGCTCGTCGACCACGGCGCGACGCTGTTCGCCGAGGGAGGCGCCGACGTCGTCACGAACGTCTTCCCGCGCAGTACGTATCCCTCCGGGCACTCGCTCGAGGTCGTCGACGTCGCCGCGTTCCGCAGCGCCTACGCGCGGATGACCGAGCCCGACGAGCTCGAGCACGTCACCCGCTACTTCTACACGCACCCCGACGACTGGCGGATCCGCAACTTCACCCAGCCCGCCGACGAGGGCCGCCTCGACGTCTCGCTCGACACCGAAGCGGACGCCGAGCTCATCGAGGCCGTGCTGGCGCGGATGGACCGCCCGCACTGGGACTACTCGAGCGCCGAGGTCGCCGCGCTCGCCCACGAGGTCCTCGCCGCATGAGGCTGCGCGCCGCGGTCATCGGGCTCGGGGTCGGCGAGGCGCACATCGCCGGCTACCGCGCGCACGCCGGCTGCGAGGTCGTGGCGGTCAGCGACGTCGACCCCGTCCGGCTCGAGGAGGTCGGCGCCCGGCACCCGGGCCTGCGCCTCGAGCCCGACCCCGGCGCGCTGCTCGACGACCCAGGCATCGACGTCGTCTCGATCGCCTCCTACGACGACGCCCACTTCGCCCAGGTCAGCCGCGCGCTGCGCAACGGCAAGCACGTCTTCGTTGAGAAGCCGCTGTGCCTGGACCCCGGCGAGGCGCGGCAGCTGCACGAGCTGCGCGCCGCGCATCCGCGGCTGCGGATGTCGTCGAACCTGCCTCTCCGGCTCTCCCCGCGCTTCCTCGCGGTCCGCGACGCGCTCGCGGCTGACCGGCTCGGGCGGATCTACTACGCCGAGGCCGACTACGAGTACGGCCGGCTGTGGAAGCTCACCGAGGGCTGGCGCGGGCGGCTGCCGTACTACTCGGTCGTCCTCGGCGGCGCCGTGCACGTCGTCGACCTGCTGCTCTGGCTGACCGGCGAGCGCGTCGTCCGCGTCACCGCGCACGGAAACCGGATCGCCACCGAGGGCACGCGGTTCCGCTACGACGACTTCGTCATCGCCGTGCTCGAGTGCGCCAGCGGCACGATCCTCAAGGTCACCGCGAACTTCGCCTGCGTCCAGCCGCACTTCCACGCGCTCAAGCTCTTCGGCACCGAGGGGACGTTCGTCAACGGCCGCGAGGCGGGCACGCTGTGGCTCGGCCGCGACGACGACCCGCGGGCCGAGACCATCGATGCGCCGTATCCCGGCGTGCTGAAGGGCGACCTCATCGCGTCGTTCGTCGAGGCGATCCTCACCGGCGGGGACGCGGTGGTCACCGAGGACGACGTGTTCGCGACGATGGACGTGCTGTTCGCGATCGAGCACGCGGTCCGGAGCGGGACGCCCGTCGAGCTACCCTTCACGGCTCAATGACGACGATCCCCTTCGGAAAGCCCATGGTGGGCGAGGAGGAGCGTCGCGCCGTCGCCGAGGTGCTCGAGGGCACGACCCTCACCCACGGCCCCCGGGTCAAGGCCTTCGAGCAGGCCTTCGCCGAGTTCACCGGCGCGCCGCACGCCATCGCCACCGCGACCTGCATGGCCTCGCTGCACCTGGCCTACCTGGCCTGCGGCATCGGGCCCGGCGACGAGGTGCTCGTCCCGGCCCAGACGCACGTCGCGATGGCCCACGCGGTCGAGATCTGTGGCGCCACGCCCGTCTTCGTCGACGCCGACCCGCGCACCGGCAACGTCGACCTCGACCTGCTGGCGGCGGCGGTCACCGAGCGCACCCGGGCGGTCTCGGTCGTCCACTACCTCGGCCTGCCGGTCGACATGGGCCGTGTGCTCGAGGTCGCCCGCCGCCACGACCTGTTCGTCGTCGAGGACTGCGCGATCGCCCTCGGCGCCCGCATCGACGGCACCCACGTCGGCCTGCACGGCGACGTCGGCTGCTTCTCCTTCTATCCGGTCAAGCACATCACGACCGGCGAGGGCGGGATGGTCATCACCACCCGCGCGGACATCGCCGACCGCGTCTCCAAGCAGCGGGCGTTCGGCATCGACAAGAGCGTCCTCGCCGACCGCCGTCACACGGCCGCCTACGAGATCGAGTACGTCGGCCTGAACTACCGCATGGGCGAGATCGGCGCCGCGATGGGCGTCGAGCAGCTCAAGCGGCTGCCCGGCTTCCTCGAGCAGCGCGCGCGCAACTTCCGGTCGCTGGCCGCGGGCCTCGGCGGCGTCGACGGCCTGACCGTCATCGACTCGGACGGCCCCGGGGCCAGCCACTACTGCCTCGTCGCGCTGCTCGACGCGCCGCTCGCCGAGCGCCGCGAGGAGCTCATCGAGACGCTGAAGGGCGAGGGGGTCGGGACGAGCGTCTACTACCCCAAGCCGCTGCCGGACACGAAGTACTACCGCGAGACCTACGGCCATCCTGAGCGTTCATGCCCGGTGGCCGCCCGGATCTCGTACGAGTCGATCGCCTTCCCGGTCGGCCCCCATATCGAGGAGGAAGACGTGCAGCGGATCGTGGAGACGGTGGGGCAGGTCGTGGATCGGTTGGTGGCCCGTGCCTGACCTCAGCGGGCGCCGGATCGCCCTGGTCGGCGGCGCCGGCTTCATCGGCCACCATCTCGCGCTGACGCTCAAGGAGCGCGGCGCCGACGTCCACGTCATCGACGGCCTGGAGGTCAACAACCTCCTGTCCTACCTGGCGCTCCCGTCGCAGAACCCGAACCGCGACCTGTACCTGAAGATCATCAACCAGCGGCTGCGCAAGCTGGAGGCGGCCGGGGTGCCGCTGCACGTCCAGGACGCCCGGGAGTACGACAAGCTCTCGCGGATCCTCGGCGAGATCGAGCCGCAGACGGTCGTGCAGCTCGCCGCGGTGGCGCACGCCAACCGGTCCAACAAGGACCCGATGTCGACGTTCGACCACTCGCTGCGCACCCTCGAGAACGCGCTGGACTACTCGCGCGACAAGGCCGAGCACTTCGTCTACTTCTCCTCCTCGATGGTCTACGGAAACTTCCTGACGCCCGAGGTCGACGAGACGCATCCGCTGGACCCGATCGGCATCTACGGCGCGCTGAAGCTGGCGGGCGAACGTATGTGCATCGCCTACAAGCAGGTCTTCGACCTCGACTACACGATCATCCGCCCGTCGGCCCTGTACGGCCCGGGGTGCGTGAGCCGGCGCGTGAGCCAGGTGTTCATCGAGAACGCGCTCGTCGGCGACAAGCTGCGCGTCGACGGCCTCGGCGAGGAGCGCATCGACTTCTCGTGGGTCGAGGACGTCATCGAGGGCACCGTCCGGGCGATCGAGCACCCGGCCGGGCGCAACGAGGCGTTCAACATCACCACGGGCGGGGCGCGGACCCTGCGCGAGCTCATCGAGATCGTCCAGGAGCACTTCCCCGAGGTGGAGGTCGAGTACGTCGAGCGCGACGCGCTGCGGCCGTTCCGCGGCACGCTGAAGATCGACAAGGCCCGCGAGGCGATCGGCTACGACCCTCGCACGAAGCTGGAGGATGGTCTCGATCGCTACGTCGCCTGGTACCGCGACCTCGTCTCCGACGGGGTCCTCTCTGCGCGCTGACGCCTGGCTGTCCGAGCGCTTCGGCCACCCGGTGTGGTGGGTCGACGCGCCGGGCGACCTGGCGCAGGCCCGGCCCGGGACCTATCTGGCGCGCGTGGCCACCGAGCGCGTCGCGCAGCTGCAGGCGCTCTGCGACGCCGGGATGCGCGTGGTCGACGTCGGCGTGACGCTGGCGCGCACCGGCACGGCGCAGCCGCTGAGGCTCGAGTGGGCCGAGCCGGGCGATGCCGAGGCGCTCGCGCGCATCGCCGAGACGGCGTTCACGCGCACGCGGTTCCATCTCGACCCGGACATCCCCGACGCGGTCGCCACCGCGATCAAGCGCGACTGGGTGGCCAACGCGCTCGCGGGCGCGCGCGGCGACGGCGTGCTCGTGCAGCGCCGCGACGGGGTGGCGGTCGGCTTCCTCGTGCTCGTGAAGCGCGGCGACGACGCGGTGATCGACCTGATCGGCGTCGCGCCCGAGCACCAGGGCGCGGGCGTCGGCCGGACGCTCGTGCGCGGGCTGCTGGGGATGGTGCCGGGCGCAGTGAGCGTCGGGACGCAGGCGGCCAACGTCGGCTCGATCCGCTTCTACGAGCGCCTCGGGTTCGGGACCACGGCCACCGTCTACAACCTCCACCGCCACGTCGCGTGAGGATCGGCGCCTGCGACACCGCGGTCCGGCCCCTGGTCATCGCCGAGATCGGCAACAACCACGAGGGCGACCCCGAGGTGGCGGCGCACATCCTCGATGCGGCGGCCGACGCCGGCGCCGGCGCGGTGAAGCTGCAGACCTTCGACGTGCGCTGGTTCGTCCGCCCGTCCGAGCCCGACCGACTTGCGCGCTACGGCGGCTTCCAGCTCAGCGCGGACGAGGTGCGGGGGCTGGCCGAGCGGGCGCGATCGCGCGGGCTGCTGTTTCTCTCATCGCCGCTCGACCTCGGCTCGGTCGACGTGCTCGAGCCGCTCGTCGACGCCTACAAGGTCGCGTCGGGCGACAACGACTTCTGGCCGCTGCTCGAGCGCATCGGCGCGACCGGCAAGCCGGTCGTGCTGTCGGCGGGGCTCGTGGACATCGAGGGCGTCCGCCGGGCGAAGGCGGCGCTGGAGGCGGCCGGCTCGGGCGAGGTGGCGGTCCTGCACTGCGTGACGGCGTATCCGACGCCGCCTGCGTCGGTGAACCTGGCGGCGATGGCGACGCTGCGTGAAGCGATCGGCGGGACCGTCGGCTACTCCGACCACACCCTCGGCGTCGACGCCTGCGTCGCGGCGGCCGCGCTCGGCGCCGAGATCCTCGAGAAGCACGTCACGCTGCGCCACGACTACTCCGACTTCCGCGACCATCAGCTGTCGGTCGATCCCGGGGAGCTGGCCGAGCTCGTGCGCCGCGTCGACGAGGTGCGCACGCTCGTGGGCGAGCCGGGCAAGGCGCCGCAGCCCGAGGAGGAAGCGCTGCGCGCGGCGGTGCGGCGCTCGATCGTCGCCGCGGGCGAGTTCGAGGCCGGCCATGTGCTGGGTCCCGGGGACCTCACCTGGCTGCGCCCGCGCGACGGGCTGGCGCCCGGACAGGAGGACCTCCTGCTCGGCCGGGCCCTGCGGCGCGCCGTGGCGTTCGGCGAGACGATCCGCGTCGAGGACGTGGAGTGAGCGACCGCTGCGCGCTGTGCGACGCGGCGCTGGGCCCCGGCTTCGCGTACGACGCGCCGCCGGAGGGCGAGACGCCGTTCCCGCTCGAAGCGGGCCAGCGCTACCACCGCGCGTTCCTGCGCTGCCCGCGCTGCGGGCTGTGGGTGGCGCGGATGGACCTCGACCTCTCGCGGCTGTATTCCGGCGAGTACGTCGACGCCACCTACGGCGATGCGATGCACGCGACCTATGACCGGATCATGGGCCTGCCCGAGGAGCGCTCGGACAACGCGGCGCGCGCGCGGCGGGTGCACGCGCGCTTCGCCGCGCCGGGCACGCTGCTGGACGTCGGCTCCGGGCTCGCCGTCTTCCCGGCGCGGATGCGCGCGCTCGGCTGGCGCTGCACGGCGCTCGACCCCGACCCGCGGGCGGCGGAGCACGCGCGGACGGTGGCGGGCGTCGATGCCGTCGCGGGGGACTTCTTCGAGGCCGATGGGCTGGGCCGGTTCGACCTCGTGTCGCTGAACAAGGTGCTCGAGCACGTCGCCGATCCGGTGGCGATGCTCGCCGGCACGCGCGCGTTCCTGGCGGAGGGAGGCCGGGTGTACGTCGAGGTGCCCGACGGCGAGCGGGCGGCTGCCGGCGGCCCCGGCCGCGAGGAGTTCTTCCTCGAGCACCTCTACGCGTTCTCGCCCGCCTCGCTGTGCCTGCTGGCCGCCCGTGCCGGGTTCGAGGTGGCCGAGCTGGCCCGGCTGCAGGAGCCGTCGGCGAAGTACACGCTCTGGGCGTTCCTCGAACCCGCGGCGATACCCTCCTGACGCATGGCGCCCGCGTCCACGATCGAGGGCCTGGACCCGCGCTTCTTCCGTCCGTGCATCTTCGCGATGCTGCGCGAGCTCGACTACGGGACCCGCGCGACGGTCAACAACGGCGTGTCCTCCGGTCCCCACGCCACCCCGATGCTCGTCTCGATGAGCGCCTGGGACGCCGCGGACGGGCGCCACATCGGCACGACCGAGGCGTTCGACCGCCTCGAGCCTGGCGAGATCCGCAAGTTCGACGCCGACGGCCCGCTCGGCACGCTGCCCGACGTGCCCGCCGGCGACGTCCTCGCCGTCGTCCACGTCGTCCCCGAGGCGATGGCGGGCCGGCCCGCGGTCGACGCCGGCATCGCGGCGATGCAGGCCCACGTGCTCGCCTCCGACGACTTCATCGAGTACTACCAGCGCCCGAAGGGCGTCGTGACCGGCGTCGCCTACCAGACCGGCCCGCTGAACGACACGCGCCTGTCCTCCACGCGCTCGACCGTCTGCCAGGCGCCGAAGGTCATCGTCTCCGACCCGGTCGACACGCTGTTCCTGCTGATGAACGTGTCGACGAGCTTCGGCTACGCCGACCCCGTGCGGATGGACTACTGGATCCTCGGCGCGGACGGGTCGCGGGTGGCGCGCTCGCACGTCGAGGTGCCGCCGTTCACGTTCCGCCTGGTCAGCGCGACCGAGGCGCTCGAGCATGCCGGCAAGCTCGAGGAGTACCGCGCCGGCGGCGGCCTCGGGATGTTCCTCGGCCTCTCGCGCAACGGGACGCTCGTGCCGATCTCGCTGACGCGCAACAAGGTCACCGGCGCCATCGCCTGCGACCACACGCTCCCGCCGAAGTTCTACCTCTCGACGTGGGGCGGCGAGCCCCGCCACGCCGCCAACGCGCGCCTGGAGGCCGAGTTCTTCGCCGACGTGCCCGCGCCGCAGCCCGCAGGGGCGGCGGCGCCATGACCGCGCTCGGCGAGCGCGTCGGCACCGCGCTGCGCGAGCGCGGAGCGCGCCGCGGCAAGGCGCCGCGCATCCCGTACGCGCACTACTTCATCGAGTCCGACGGCCTGCACTCGCGGATCCACCTGCAGAACTTCTGGTCGACGTTCTGGCCGCAGGTCGACCGTCCGGCGATCGCGCACATCGAGGCCTACGACGCCTCCGGCCGGGGGCTGGGACAGCTGGACCGGTCGATCCCGCGCTTCGGCTCCCTGTTTCTCGAGGTGCGCGAGCTGCTCGCCGAGCTCGGCGCGGACGGCGTGCCCGAGGGGATCGTCGCGATCGACCTCGAGCCCGACGCCGAGGTGCGCCGACAGTTCGGCGACCTGCCCGACCCCGACCAGATCCAGATCAACACGCCGTACTGGATGGCGTACTACGACGACAGCCAGTCGTACATGTACGTGCACTCGATCGACACGCTCGCCGGAGTGATGTACGGCGCGCCGAAGCTCGTGACGTGGAGCCTCACGCGGGCGACGGGGATCGGCGAGCCGTGGCGCTCGTGGCGGCTCATCGAGGCCGAGCGCCTCACCGAGCTGCAGGTCGTCGCCATCAACCACGCACCGCAGGAGCGCTCGACGACCGTGCGCGTCCACGCCGCCGGCGGCGGCGAGCCGGTGCTCTTCGAGCAGACGCTCACCTTCCCCGCCCGCGGCCTGCACCGCGTGCAGGTGCCGCGCGAGCAGGTCGCCTCCTGGTTGCACGCCGGCCACGCGCAGGTGCGGGTCGGCCTCGATCCGCTGCTCACCGGCAACGGCAAGCCGTACGTGCTGATGCGCTACGACAGCGGGCCGCTGTCACTGCACCACGGCTGACTTGACTACATCCCCATCTGCTGCATCTGATCCATCTGCGGCATCGCGTGATGGGCGGGGATGGTGAGGCCGGGGATGGCGTCCGGCGCGGCCAGCAGCAGCACGCCCAGCGCCAGGAGGATCGTCGCCGTCCCGTAGGTGGCGACGCGACGCCACGGCAGGATCTTCTCGGCCGCGATCAGCCCGGCGACGACCGCCATCCAGGCGATGCTCATCAGCCCGAGCGCGAAGAGGGCCGCCATCAGAGCCCAGCAGCACCCGACGCACCAGGCGCCGTGCCGGGCGCCCATCTGCAGCGCGCCCGCCGGGCCGTCGCGCCACGAGCCGAGCAGGAACCCGAGCGGGCTGCGGCACTTGCCGAGGCAGACGTCCTTGAGCGGCGTGAGCTCGTAGGCGGCCGCGCCGACGAGCGTCGCGCCCGCGACCCACCGTCCCGCTCGCTCCCAGGCGAGGACGTCGCCCGCGAGGCGGCTCCCGGCCAGTGCGACGGCGAAGGCGAACGCTCCGACCGCGCCCCACACGACGAGATAACCGCCGGTGAACAACAGCGGCCAGAGCGCGGCCCGCTCACGGGTCATGCGCGAGTACAGGGCGACCGTCGGAGCGACCGACGGAAGCATCATCGCGGCCATCATCACGACCCACGCCCCGACGAACCAGCCGAACGTGCCCAGCTGCGTCCAGGGCCCGTCGTCCATGCCGGCCATCCGGTCGACCGTCGCCCACCAGCTGACGGCGGCGAGGGCGAAGAGCGCCGCCACGAGCCACGCTCGCGACCGAGCGGCCGCGAATGCCGGACCCAGCCCGGCGCGATCCGGCGCGGAGGCGATCATCCGCTCAGGCGGCCCAGGCGAACCCGGACTTGGAAACCCCGGTCTTGCCTTCGTACGCGATGCCGAACGCGTCGATGCGCGAGCGCGTGGCCTCGGCCATCGTCAGGTCCGTGCCCGCCGGGTGGAACATGCCGTCGAACCGGACCGGCCGTCCGGTCTCGCTGCCGAAGGGCACGATGTCCTCGATCTCGAAGTCGATCGCGTCGCCGACGCGCACGCTGTGGCGCAGCCCGTCGTGGCCCACCTCGATCCGCGCGCGCTCCACGCCGGCCATCTCGCCGACCAGCGGAGCCAAGCCGGCCATCGGGCCGCCGAGCTGCCCGCTGAAGACCTGGACGAGCTTGTCGGCCTGCTCGTCGGTCGCGTTCTCGTCGACGAACACGCCGAGCCGCCAGTTGCCGTCGGTCATCACCTTCGGGGTGTCGATGATGGCGACCACCGAGAGGCCGGCGACGTCCGTGCCGTCGATCGCCCCCTCCCGGATGTCGAACGCCAGGGTGGCGCGACAGAAGTCGTAGGTGGCCCCGTGGTCGAACGACAGGTTGCACGGGCACATCAGCTCGCATGAGCACGTCTCGACGTAGTTGCCCTTCAGGCTCCACGACATTGAGAACCCCTCCGGTCGGCGGACCGGGAGATTGTCCTCCGGTCCGACCGGCCAGGTCAACCCTCGCGGCGCGGGCCTCAGGTGGGCGCGCCGAACGCGCCGACGTAGAGCCACAGCGGGCTCTTCGCCGGGTCGTACTGGCCGACCGGGCACAGCTCCCAGCGCAGGGTGCGCGCGCCGTGGCGCTCGAACAGCGCGCACGTGTCGCGGCTGTACTTGAACAGGGCCCGCTCGCCGTCGGCGCCGTCGAAGAGCTCGACGCAGATGACGTACCGCACCGTGTTCGCCAGGTTGCGCGCGAGGGCCTCGCAGGCGTCGTCGGGGATGTGGTCGAGCACCGACATGGTCAGCGCGGCGTCCCAGTCGCCGGGCGCCTCGGACCACGCGTTGACGTCCTGCTGTCGGAACTCGATGCCGGGCCGGCGCCGGCGGGCGTGCTCGAGCGCGCGCTCGTTGACGTCCAGGCCGCACACGCGCACGTCCGGGTGGCGGTCGTGGACGACCGCGAGGTTGCGTCCGGTGTTCGTGCCGAGCTCGAGCAGGGATCCGGCGCCGAGCTCGCCGACGATGTCCGCGACCAGGCCGCTGCGCTCGAGCGCGTGCGGGTCGTCGTCGCTCGTGTCGTGGTAGCCGCGCAGACCGGCCCAGTAGGCGGTCGCGCGCTCCCGCTCGGGCGCGCGGCCGTGCTCGGCGCGCCAGAGCAGCACGCGCTCCGCGAGACGCTCGCGCAGGTTCACGAGCCCAGGCACCAGTCGACCTGCTCGGCGAACCAGTCGGCGGTCGCGAAGTCGCTCGTGTGCCCGCCGCTCGCGTGGAAGTCCGGGCGCACGGCCCCGCCGCGGGTGCGCCACAGCTCGACGAGCGGCTCGACCTGCTCGGCGTGGACGCCGTGGTCGTCGGCCATCGACTGCACCGCCAGGCGCGGCAGGGGGTCGACGGTGGCGGCGAGGTGCCGGATCTCACGCGTCACCGCGAAGTGGCGCGGGTCCTCGACGTCCACGGCGCCCAGCGTCGCGGCGACATGGCGCTCGCGGCCCTGGTGGCGGGCGCACAGGTCGAGGTCGAAGTGCGGCGAGACCGCCACGGCCCCGGCATAGGAGTGGCGCAGGGCGAAGCGCACCGCGGCGGTGGCCCCCATCGACGAGCCCATCGCCACGACCCGATCCGGCGGCGTGCCGGTCTCCTCGAGCGTGTCGGCGAGGATGCGGTCCATCGCGCGCTCGACGAAGAAGTCGCCGTTCTCGCCCTTGTAGTAGGTGCCGTTGGCGTCCGCGCCGAACGTGTCGCAGAGGAACAGGTAGCGGTGCGCGGTGTCGGGCCAGAACATGCGCAGCCGGTGGAAGTAGCCGCCGAACTGCTCGCGGTACGGGCGCCGCTCGCCCCACTCGCCGAAGAACGCGGAGAAGTGCACGCACAGCGCGTCGCCGTCGCCCGGGTAGAGCACGTAGTTGTAGAGGCGGCCCTCGATCTCGACGGCCCGGCGGTAGCGCTGCAGCGCGCTCTCGCGGTCGAAGCGGCCCCGGCGCGGAGACCGCGCGGCGGCCGGCGGGGCCGAGGCCCGCGCCAGCGCGGGAGGCGGCGCTGGGCGCAGCCGGCGGACCGCTTCGTCGGCGCGGTCGAGCAGGTTGGACAGGCGGGATGCGGCCATGGAAACGCGGGGTCGGAGGGTAGCCTGCGGCCGGATGCCTGCCCTGCGCCGATCAGCGGAGGACTCCGACACGCGCGTGGTGCGCAACACCGTCGCCAACGGCGCCGGCGCGGTGGCCGGGGTGCTCATCACGCTGGTGATGACGCCGCTGCTCATCGACCGGCTCGGGACCGAGGCCTACGGCATCTGGATCCTCGCGACGACGCTCACGTTCGGCTTCGGCTACCTGTCGTTCGCCGACCTCGGCTTCGAGCAGGCGGCCGCCCGGTACGTCGCGATCGCCCGCGCGGACGGCGACATCGAGCAGATGAACCGGGTCCTCTCGACCGGGTTCTTCATCCTCGCGGCGATCGGGCTCGTCCTGACCCCGATCTTCATGGCGCTCGCGGTGCCGCTGGTCGACCTCTTCAACGTGCCCGAGGACATGCGCCACGAGGCGACGTGGGCGTTCGCGCTCGTCATGGCCCAGCTCGCGTTCGAGCTGCCCGGCCGCGGGTTCGCGAGCGCGCTGGAGGGCGCGCAGCGCTTCGGCGTGCTGCAGATCGTCCGGCTCGTGCAAGGCATCCTCATCGCGGTCGCCATGGCGGTGACCGTGCTCACCGGCAACGGCATCGCGGTGCTCGGCGCGGCGACGCTGGGCGCAACGATCGCGGTGTTCGTGCTCGGCTGGGTGGCCATGCGCCTGGCCGTGCCCGACGCGCGCATCACGCCGCGTCTGTTCTCCCGGACTGTCGTGCGTGAGCTGTGGCACTTCGGCTCGCGGCTGTTCGGCTTCCGCCTGCTGTCGAGCGTCTACCGCCAGCTCGACAAGACGATCATCGGCGTCGCGCTGGCCGCCTCGTTCGTCACGACCTACGAGGTCGCCAACAAGCTGTACGGCAGCGCCGCGCTCGTCCAGTCGCTGGCGACGTCCTCGCTCGTGCCCGCCGTCGCCTACAGCCGGGCGAACGCCGAGAAGCTGCGGGCGATCCTGCTGCGCGGCTCGAACTACACGCTGGCGATCGCGCTGCCCGTCACCCTCGCCGGGATCATCTTCGCCTCGCCGCTCATCCGCACGTGGATCGGCGAGTCGCAGGTCCAGGCGGCGCTGCCCGCCCAGCTGCTGCTGCTCTCCCTCGCGCCCGGCTTTCTCATCGCCGTGGGCCAGACCATGCTCGTCGCGCTCGGGCGCATGAACGAGCTGCTGATCCTCGCCGCGCTCTGGACCGCCATCAACGTCGGCCTGTCGATCTGGTTCGTGCAGATGTGGGAGATCAACGGGGTCATCGTCGCGACGCTCATCGCCACCGTCGCGCTGGTGCCGCCGAACATCTGGCTCTTCCTCGACGAGCTCGACGTCTCGCTGTGGCTGTGGAACCGCGCGGTCGTCCTGCCGGTGATCCCGGGCCTGGTGGTGCAGGGTGCGGTCGGCTACGGGCTGCTGCAGCTCGCCGATGACAGCGGCTCGCTCGTCGTGGTCGCCCTGCTCGGCAGCGTGTCGATCGCGGTCGCCTACGCGGTCTACTGGTTCGTCGGGCTCGACGGCCCGCACCGCGCGGCGCTGACGCAGACCATCCGGCGCACCGTCGGCCTCGAGCACGACGTCACGGCGCCCAGATGATCGATGCCACGACCCTCGCACTCGGCTGTACGCGCCGCGCCCGGCATCCACGGATGCGCGCACATCCGAGCACGACGGCGTGGCATCGATCATCTAGCGCCGACTGACTGCCAGGGCGCCGCGCCGCGCCCACCCGCGCCACCGCTGCGGGTTGTCGGCGACCACTCGGGCCAGCGCGGGCAGCGCGCGCGCGAACGCGCGCGGCGAGCGGCCCGCGCGTGCGTGCGCGAGCTGCTCGACGGCGCCGTGCAGGCGCAGCTCCCGGGCGGCGATCCGCCGCTGGTCCGGATCCAGCGAGCCCCGGCGCAGCGCGTTGCGGTACGTCGTCTGGTTCGTGCGCGCCATGCCGGCCAGGTCGGCGGAGACGCTGCCCTCGCGCAGCCGGTACACCGCGAGCGCGCGGGGGTTGTAGACCACGCGGCGGCCGCGCTCGAGGATCCGCAGCCAGAGGTCGTGGTCCTCGGAGCCCCACGTCGCCGGGTCGAAGCCGCCGAGCTCGCGCACGAGCCCCATCGGGACCACCGTGCCCCCGGCGAAGATCGGGTTCGCCTGCAGCAGGCCCGTCAGGTCGATGCCCTCGGGGGAGCCGAAGCGCTGCGCGTACGTCTCGCCGAGCATCCCCTCCGCCGTCAACAGCCTGGCGTCGCAGCAGACGACCCCGACGCCGGGGGCGCGCCCGTCCTCGCGGTCGTACAGGGCGACCTGCTCGGCCAGCAACCCGGGAGCCCACAGGTCGTCCGCGTCGAGGAGCGCCATGAGCTCGCCGCCGGCGTGCTCGAGCGCCGCGTTGCGCGCGCCCGCCGGGCCCAGCCCGCCCGCGGTGGGCACGACCCGTACGCCCGCGACGCGCTGCGCGATGTCCGCGGTCGCGTCGGTCGAACCATCGTCGGCGACCACGACCTCCCAGTCGCGGTAGGTCTGCGCGCTGACCGAGGCCAGCGTCTCGCCCAGCGTGGGAGCGGCGTCGCGGGCGGGCACGATGACGCTGACACGCGGCACCGGCGGGATTCTGGCAAGGTGGCGCGCCGTGAACGTCGCGGCCGCCTCCGCTCCCGCGCCCGTCCCCGGCCTCCCGCCCGAGCCGTCGGGTGTCGAGGCCCTCCTGCTGCGCATCGGGCGCTGGGGCATCGGCCTCCTGCTCGCCCTCTGCGTCCTGCTGGCGCTCATCGTGCCGTTCCACGCGACCGACGCGCTGGTGTTCGGCACGTGGTCGCGCGCCATCGCCGTCGAGCACGGGTGGTTCTTCGACGCGCTCGTCGGCTACCCGCCGTACAGCCGGCCGCTGTTCTACGCGCCGCAGGGCTGGATCTGGGCGGTCGTCGGCTCGCACGAGTGGATCGGGCGGCTGCTCTCGCTCGCGTTCTTCGTGCTGTTGCTGTGGTGCGTGACGAAGCTGGCGCGCGGGCAGCGGCTGGCGCCCGGGGCGCCGCTGCTGGCGTGTGTGCTGCTGCTCGCCTGTCCCGACGTCGTCCAGCAGGCCTTCGCCGGGCAGACCGACGTGCCGGTGGCGGCGCTCATCGCGCTGGCCGCCGTCGGGCTGTGGTGCCGGGCGCCCGGCGCCGCGTCCGCGCTGCTCATCGCCGTCGCGTCGTGCGCGGCGGTCCTCGCCAAGCCGACCGCGCTGCCCGCGCTCGCCGGCCTGGCCCTCGCCCACCTGATCGGGTCGCTGCCCGGGCTGCGCGGGCGAGCGCTGCTCGGCGTGGTGCCCATCGCCGCGGGCACGGTCGTGGCCCTGATCTACGACAAGGTCATGGCGGCGCACTTCGACCTCGCCGTCAACTCGTTCCTCGGCGGGACGACGGCCTCGGGCGACGACAACGCGGTCTCGCGCGTGGGCGACGCGGTGTCGAGCTTCAGCGAGAGCAACGGCCGCATCGCGCTCATCCTGCGGGCGGAGTGGCTGGGCCCGTACCTGCGGATCGTCGTGCTCTTCGCGCTGATCTACGCGGTGCTGCGGATCGTCCGCCTGGCGCACCGTCCGGCCGCGCTGGCGGCCGTCGCGGCGGCGGTGTTCTGGTACTGGCTCGGGCCGTCGATCCTCCCCGGCGGACTGGCGCCGGTGTCGACCGCGGCGGGCGCCCGCATCGCCTCGATCCTGCTCATCGGCCCGCTGCTCGCCGTGGCCTGGTGCCCGCGCGAGTGGGAGCCCGACCGGCTGTGGCTGGGGCGGCTGCTCGTCTGGGGCGTCCCGCCGCTGCTGGCGTGGGGCCTGTTCGGCATCCTCGGCGACACCCGCACCCTGTCGCCCGCGTGGCCCGCGCTGTTCCTGCTGATGGCGACCGTCGTGGCCGCCGGCGTGTCGGGCCTGCGAGTGCGCGGGCCGCTGCTGGCGGCGGCCGGGGTCGCGCTGCTGCTCGGCATCGCGGTCGCCGACCTGCGCAACCTCGATGCCCTGGGCGCGCGGCCGGACGGCTCGATCAACAGCGTGCGCGCGCTGCGCGACCTCACGCCGTCGACCTGGTTTCATCCCGACAGGGCGCGCGTCGCCGCCGACCCGCAGCTCGGCGGCCTGGTGAACGGCATCCGCGCGGCGCGGCGCCCGGGCGACCGCGTGGTGACCAACGACGGGCGCCTGCTCTTCTACTTCCTCACGGACGCCGACGTGCTCGCCCCGGTGCCCGACTGCGCGCAGCTGCGCCGCTACGGTGTCGTGGCCTTGCTCACGAACGTCTTCGGAGCCGACGAGGCCGCCCAGCTCGCGAAGCTCCGGCGCTGCCCCGGCGTTCGCCTCACGCCCGTCGCCGCGACGCCGGGCTCGTACGCCGTCTTCCGGGTGACGCCGGCGTGACCTCCGCCAAGGAGGCGACCGAGCGGGCGGCGCCGCGCGACCGAGGCGGCGACGTCCACCTGCGCGCCGGCGCCCAGATGCGCGAGTACGAGGCGGCGGTGCACCGCATCGCCGCGGACGGCCCCGCCAAGCTGCTCGACTGGGGCTGCGGGTTCGGTCAGATCTCGCACATGCTCAAGGCCCGCGGGCTCGACGTCACCTCCATCGAGTGGAACCCGGAGATCGACGAGGGCACGGTGCGCCCGGCGGCGCGCTATCCCGACGTGCTCGTCCGCTACACGCGGGAGCCCGTCCGGCTGCCCTACGACGACGGCCGTTTCGACGCCGTCCTGTCGATGGGCGTCCTCGAGCACGTCCAGGAGCCCGGCGCGAGCCTCGACGAGCTGCACCGCGTCCTGCGGCCCGGCGGCACGCTCTACGTCTACAAGCTGCCCAACCGGCGCTCCTACCTCGAGCGGCTCGCCCGCCGGGCCGGCCTCTACTACCACGGCCAGCTGGAGCACGACGCGCTCTACACGATGTCGACCGCCCGCGCGCTCGTCATGGCGCACGGCTTCCGCGTGACGGAGCTGCGCCTGGCGAACATGCTGCCGCTGACGCTCACGGCGGGCTGGGCCGAGCGCGGCGCCGGCGCCATCTGGGGCGCCGGCCGGGCGCTGTCGGCGGTGCCGCTGCTCAACCGCGTGGCGACGAACGTCGAGCTCGTCGCGACGCGGCTGCCGTAGCGGCCGGCGCTCTACGGCGCCGGGCTGCTCGGCCGGCGGGCGACGACGAAGACATTGCGGCGGGTGATCGGCAGCGCCGCGAGCGCGCCGAGGAGCTTCGGGCGCTGCTTGCGCTCCGTCATCCCCGACACGACGCCGATGCCGGGCATGACCGACTCGTAGCCGACGTGCTCGACGACGAATCCCTGGTCGGCGAACAGCAGCCGGTAGCTCTTGCGCGTGAACGGGCGGCGGTGCGTGTAGTCGTCCCACGCCCACTTCTGCGCGTCGGGCGAGGAGGCGAACAGGCGGCCGCCGGGGCGCAGGACGCGCAGCATCTCGGCGACGACGCCGACGGGATCGGCGACGTGTTCGAGCAGGTCCTTGGCCACGACCGCGTCGAAGCTCGCGTCCTCGAACGGCAGGGGCTCGTCGACGCTGTGCTGGCGGGCGTTGCGCCCGAGGCTGCGGGCCAGCGCGACCGCCGCGGCCGACTCGTCGACGCCGGTGTAGTCCTCGAAGGAGTCGGCCAGCCAGGCGGTGCCGCAGCCGACGTCGAGGATCCGGTCGCCGGGCGAGAAGTGCCTGGTCACGTCGCGGTAGTAGCCGGGCTGGGCGTGCCAGTCGTGGTAGCTCGGGCCGCCGCGGCGGGCGCCGTTGGCGGCCATGGCGGTCTGCTGCAGGGCAGAGACGACCTGTCGCGCGCCGAAGCGCTGCTCGAGGCGGTCGACTCCCACCGGCTCGGGGACGGGGTCGGCCAGCTGCGCGGCGAGCTCGTCCGGCGTCTCGTAGCGCCGGATGGGCAGGCCGTCGAAGTCGGGGGACCAGAGCGGAGCGCGCACGATGACCGGCCGACCGTACAGGAGCGCCTCGAGGATGACGGTGGGTTGGCCCTCGGTTCCCGTGGAGGGCACCACGAGCCGGTCGACCGCGGCGAAGAACTCGCTGAGGTCGTCGACGCGGCCCAGGAGGTCGATGCGCTCCTCGAGGCCGAGCTCGGCGATCCGCCGGCGGACGGCGTCGGTGTAGCGGCGATCCTGCTCGGGCGCACCGACGCGCAGGCGCTCCCAGGCGCCGGGGATGGCGGCGAGCTCCTCGACGAGCTCGATGATGCCCTTCTCGGGAATCATCCGGGCGAGCACGCCGAGCACGGGCGTGGCGGCGTCCGGCGGCGGGGTCCGCTGCGCCGCCAGCCGTCGCATCTCGTCGGGCGAGAGGAAGTTGTTCACGCAGGCCACCGGCACGTCGGGGAGCCGGTCGCGGTAGGTCTCCGCGGCGTTCTCGCCCACTGCGACGAGCGCGCCGACGCGCCGGTACACCGCGCGGGCGGTCGGCCGGTGGGCGGACTCCTGCTCGTGCATCAGGTGGACGAGCAGGGGCGGGTGGGGCAGCGTGACGAGCGCCGCGGTCGCGTAGGCCTGGCAGCGGGCGGTGTTGCCGACGACGAGCGTGTCGGAGTGGGCGTCGGCAAGCACCTCGCGCAGCCGCAGGACGGCGGGCGGGATCGCCCATGCGGCGGGCGGGACCAGGCGCGGGAACTCGGCGTGCACGAGGTCCAGGCCGCGGGCGCGGACCTCGGCGCCGAGCTCGGTATCGGCCGGCGCCACGAACCGAACGCGCGTGTCCTGCTCGGCCAGGATGTCGGCGAGGCGCAGGGCGAAGCGCTGGCCGCCGCCCATGATCAGGCCGTCGTCGAGGATCCACAGGTCGAGCAGGTCGGACATCGCCGCCCATGCTAGGTGGGCCGCCGCGAGCGATCCTGTCGCGTTCACGGCGCCTGGCGCCGTCTCCGCGACAGGATCGGGAGGGGCGGTGGTCCGAGGCGGGGCTAGCCTCTCGCGGCGAATGCACGTCGGGCTGAACCTGGTCTACCTCGTGCCCGGGCAGACCGGCGGGACCGAGGTCGTCGCGCGCGAGCTGCTGCCCGCGCTCGTCGCGGCGGCGGGCGACCGGATCCGCTTCACGGCGTTCGTCAACCGCGAGGCCGCCGCGGCGCCCGGCGGCCCGTGGAAGGAGCTGATGCCGGCGGTGACCGTGCCCGTCGCGGCGACCAACCGCGTGCAGTGGGTCCGCGGCGAGCAGCAGCACCTGCCGCGCCTGGCCGGCCGCGCCGGCGTGGACGTGCTCCACAGCCTGGCGAACACGGGGCCGGCCTGGGGACGCTGCGCGCGGGTCGTGACGATCCACGACCTGATCCACCGCTTCCACCCGGACACCCACGGCGGGCTGAAGGCGCGCGGGATGGCCCTGCTCGTGCCGCTGGCGATCCGCCGCTCGCACCGGGTCATGGCGGACTCGCAGTCCACGGCCGAGGACCTCGTCCGCGAGCTGCGCGTGCCGCGCGCCAAGATCGACGTGGTCGCGCTGGGCGTCGGCTCGACCGCCCGCGCGACCCCCAGGCCCGAGGCACGGCTGCGCGCCGAGCACGCCCTCGGCGACCGGCCGATCGTCCTCACCGTCGCGGCCAAGCGCCCGCACAAGAACCTGCCGCGGCTGCTCGAGGCGCTCGCGCTCGTCGACCCGGCCCGTCGCCCGGTCCTCGTCGTCCCCGGCTACGGCACCGCGTTCCACGACGACGAACTCGGCGCGCTCGTGGCGCGCCTGGGCATCGCCGGCGACGTGCGACTGCTCGGCTGGGTGAGCGACGAGGAGCTCGAGGGCCTCTACGCGGCCGCATCGGTCTTCGCCTTCCCCTCGCTCTACGAGGGCTTCGGCCTGCCGGTGCTCGAGGCGATGGCCCGCGGCCTGCCGGTCGCGTGCTCGGACCGCGGCTCCCTGCGCGAGGTCGCCGGCGACGCCGCCCGCCGGTTCGATCCCGAGCGCCCCGGCGACATCGCCGACGCGATCACCGCCGTCCTCGACGACCCCGCCGAAGCGGACCGGCTGCGGGCGGCCGGCCGCGCGCAGGCCGCCCGCTTCACGTGGCAGGCGACCGCCCGCGCCACGCTGGACAGCTACGAGCGCACGCTGGCCGCGTTCAGGTCGCGAGCCTGACCTTCCCCGGCCCGTGGGCTCCGCGCGCCGGCCGCGCGTCCGCGATGAGGCCGGCGGGCGCCGTCTCGCCGAGGGCGCCGTTCAGGCGGCGGCCTTCGCCGCGCGGATGCCGACGACGCGCTTGGACGTGGAGAAGACGTCGCTGCCGGCGAAGTGCTCGGCCGCAGCGGCCCGGAAGCGGTCCTCGAGCGCCGGGTCGTAGAGGTTGTAGGCCGACCAGTAGCCGACGAGCGCATCGGCCGAGTCGAAGCGCATCTCGTTGGCGAACTCGAAGCGCTCGACCGCGGCGAAGCGCGCCTCGCACAGCGCCGGGCCGGTCTCCTCCATGAACGTGGAGGCGGGCGTCGGGCCGGGCGGCTCGGTGCCTGCGAGGCCCCAGTGGAAGCGGCGAAGCTCGCCGTTGTTCTCGTAGGACGGCCCGCAGAAGAACAGGACGCCGCCCGGCTCGAGCAGGTCGTGCAGGCGGGCGATCGCGCGCTCGGCATCCTCGACGTAGTAGAGCGCGTAGCCGCTGACGATGCGCTCGAAGCGCCCGTCGCACGGCGCGGCGGCGAGGTCGTCGAAGCGGCCCGCCCGCGTGCGCACGTTGTCCGGCGCCTCGGCGGCGAGAGCGCGCAGCGACTCCTCGGACGCGTCGACGGCGAGCACCGACCGGACGTGGGGCGCGAGGCGCAGCGTCTGCTGACCGGTCCCGGCGCCGACGTCGAGCACGCGGTCGTCCGGGCCGGCGCCGAGCCGCTCGAGCGCCCATCCGGTCATGTCGCCGCCGGCGTAGCGGGCGTGGGCGTCGATGCGGGCGGTCAGCGCCGCGGAGTCCGTGTCGAACCGTCCGATCTTGCTCATCGCGCCGGGATGCTAGCCGCGGCCCTGGCCGCGCCCGCGGGCGCGGCCACGGAGCATGGGGCCGTCAGCGCTTCCTGCGCTGGAAGGTCGCCTGCCACTGCCAGGTCGCCTCCACCGAGCCGCTGCGCTGGAACGTGTCGTCGGGATCCGTGCGGTTCATCGGCGGCACGGTGCCCGTCCACTTCCTCTGTCCCCGGACGGTGAACTGCCGCGTCTTGCCGAACCGGCTCCGGGACGCCGCCGCCAGCACCGCGCTGAGGTCGGGGGCGCCGTCATCCCAGTCGAAGTTCGGCGGACCCGACGGGCAGTCGGCGCGCATCTGGTCGATCGCCGTGACGACGCGCAGCTCGCGCCGGCCGGCCCAGTCGAAGCCCAGCCCCGTCTTGAACGACCGCGCGCCGCAGCCGGTGGTGGCCTCGGCCTCGTCGGGGTTCGCAGACTCCCACTCGCCCGAGTAGTCCGTCGTGTGGGCGCCGTCGCGGCGGTAGGAGCCGCGCAGGGCCAGCCCGTCGGTGCCGACGTGGATCATCGGCGCGGCGTTGCCGCCCGTCCGGAGCACGGTGACCGGCGTGGGCCCCGCGCTGTCGAGCGTGATGCGCGCCGAGCCCGCGCCCTTCTCCTCGCGCACGCAGCGCCCGACCGTGCACTCGCGGGAGGAGAGCTCGCGGAACTCCCAGCGCTCGCTCATCTCGGCGTGGAACGTGACGCGGTATTCGGTGGTCGACGGGCGAGCCGCCGCGGCCGGGCTTGCGCAGGCGAGCGTGGCGGCGACGAGCGCGGCCGCTCCTGCGGCAGCCCGCCGCACGCGCGGCGAGCGCGCGCGCACATCCGGCATTGAGTGGTCCTTCGTGACGATGCGCAATGTGATCCCTTCCGCAATTCCTGCGGCACGCGGGAAGACGGCTTGGCGTGCCGCGACTTCGGCGGGCACCTTACGGTGCCGCGCGGCGCACGGCAATCCGGTGCGCTACGGCAGCGACCCGGCGCGCGCCGCCGACAGCAGCCCGGTGCGCCGCGAGCGGCGCACCACCGTGGCCAGCTGGCGGTCGAACGCGAGCGCGTCGAACGGCGCCAGGCCGGCCGTCCGCTCGTGGTAGAAGGCCTCCAGGCGCTCCGCAGCGCTCAGGTGCTCCTCGCCCCACCAGAACGGGTGCAGCAGCAGCTGGACGGTGTCGCACGGCGGGTCGCGCAGCACCGGGCGGGGATCGCCATGGCGCCACGCGCCGGCCGAGTCGGCGAGATAGCAGCGCATGAGCGGCGCCGCGTACGCGTTGACCATGCCGCAGACCTCGCCGACCGGTGCGAGCGCCGCGACGAGCGGGTCGGCGGGCCGGTGGAACGAGATCGCGCGCACCTCGTCGCCGAGCACGGCGGCCAGCCGCTCGCGGCAGGCCTCGACCTCGGGGGCGACGTCCTCGATGACGAGGCCGTCGCGCTCGCCGCGCGGGCCGAGGTCCATGTGCAACCCGACGTCGTGGCCCTGCTCGCGCAGGCGGGCGAGCGCCGCGCGGGCGCCCGGCTCGTCGAGGTCGTACAGCGGCGAGTCGACCATCACGAGGAACGTCGCGCGCACCCCGGCGTCCTGCTCCACGGCACCCACGGCGACCGCCCGCTCGAGCGACAGGTCGATGTCGTGGCGCACGATCAGGCCCGGCGCGTCGACGCCCTCGGCGAGCAGGCGGACGTCCTCGCGCTCGCGGGCCATCTCGAGCAGCTCGCGCAGGAACGCGTAGCTGAACTCCCCGTGCCACGACGTGCCGCTCACGCGCCGACCGCCTCGGCGGACAGGTCGCAGATCCGCGCGCCGCCGCCCGTCGCGGCGAGGCGGTCCGCGAGGTCGAGGAACGCGGTCATGGTCCCCGTGCCGGAGTTGCGGTAGCGCGCGGTCTCCTGCGGGGCGATCTGCGGCAGCGGGCCGGCCTGCTTCATGCGCTCGTACGGCGCGAACGCCGCGGAGTTCAGCCACACGTGGACGGGATGGAAGTCGAAGATCCGCGGGCCGGCGCCGTCGAGCAGCGCGCCGACGTCCCACAGCGGGTCCGGCGAGTACATCTCCATGTTGTCCTGCCACACGTACGGCAGCCGCAGAAGCCGCCCGCCCGGGCTGTGCTGGACGACCGGCTCGACGCTGCGGGCCCGCGGCAGGAACAGCGACACGTCGACCTCGATGCGCCCGCCCTCCAGCAGCGCGTCGTGCAGCGGCGTGGACTGCAGCAGGCAGTGGGTGCGCACGGCGCGCGCCTCGGGCACGAGCGCCAGGCAGTGCGCGACCACGTCCTGCGGCGTCTCGCCGTGGCTCGAACCGGCGAGGAAGTTCGGGTGGATGCCGAGCTCGAAGAGGTCCGGGCGCTCGCGCAGACGGTCGATGGCCGCGCTCGCGTGGGTGACGAACCACGTCGCGCGCACCTCGCGGGCCAGCAGCGCGTCGGCGGCGGCGTCGATCATGAAGTCCGGCGCCCAGTCGACGTCCAGGGTGAGCGCGGCCGTCACGCCCGGCTCCCCACGAGCTCTCGCGCCAGGCCCTCCTCGAACGCGACCGGCTCCGGCACCGCCAGTTGCGCGACGCACTTCCCGCGGTCGGCGGCGAACGCGGGCGGCTCGCCCGGGCGCGCCTCCAGGCGAGGCTCGCGGCCGAGCACCCGCCCGATCGCGCGCGCCATGTCGGCGATGCCGAGCGCCTGCGGGCCGCCGACGTTGACGACGTCCAGTTCACCGCGCTCCGGCGGGCGCTGCACTGCGGCGATCACCGCGCGGGCCACGTCAGATGCATGGATCGGGCTCGTCACCAGGCCCCGCTCGCCCTGCACCTCCACCGCCCGGCCGTGCTCCACCCGGTCGATGAGGTCGCTCACGAGCCGCTCGTCGCGCACCGCGCCGTACGTGGTGAAGATGCGCAGGGCGCGGACTCCGAACAGGGCCGCGTACGGCCCCGCGAGAAGCTCTGCCGAGCGCTTCGACGACGAGTAGATCGAGCGGCACCGGACCGGTCCGTCCTCGCGCAGCGGCGGCCCGTCCGTCGTGCCCGGCCGGTACACCGTGGCCGTCGACGCGAGCAGGAACTGCCCGGCGCCGCACCGCGCCGCGTGGTCGAGCAGCTCCGCGGTGGCGGCTACGTTGACCGCGATGACGCCGGGAGCGCACGCCGGGAAGTCGCGGTACTCCCGCGCCTGCGCCAGGTGCACGATCGCGTCGACCGCGACGGGCAGCGCCGCCGCGAACCCGGGCGCCGCCAGGTCCGCCTCGGCGGTCTCCAGGCCGGGCACCGGGCGCCGCGCCGCCGCGACGATCTCCCAGCCCGCCGGAGCCAGGCGAACCACCTCGCGGCCGATCAGGCCGGTCGCCCCGGTGAGCAGGATCCGCATCGCCGGGGAGGGTAGCTCCGGAGCGGGACACCGCCTCGTGTTCATATCCGATGAGATATGATCCGCACGATGCAGTCCGGCCAATTCCTGCGGGCGCGCCGGTTGGTGAACGGGCTCACCCAGGCGCAGCTGGCCCGGCGAGCCGGGACCAGTCAGGCCTTCGTCAGCCAGATCGAGAACGGCGAGAAGTCGCCCACAGTCGACACGCTCAGCCGCCTGCTCGGCGTAATGGGAGAGGACCTCCGGCTCGAGGCCGCGCCCACGGCGCACCGCTACCGCCGGGCCGACCTCGCCGCCGAGGCCGGCCGCGCTCCCGAGGAGCGCCTGGCCGGCGCGCTGGCCTGGAACGAGTTCGGTACCGAGCTGGCGGGTGCCGCGCAGAAGGGGCGCCCCCCGCATGGCCGCTGATCCCCGCGAGCTCCTCTCTGTCCTGTCCGCGCACGGCGTGGACTTCGTCGTCATCGGCGGCGTCGCCGTGCAGGCGCACGGCCACGTCCGGACGACCCGTGATCTCGACATCATCGCGCGACCCTCGCCCGAGAACGCCGAGCGCCTGGCGGCCGCCCTGCGCGACCTCGGGGCGACCAATCGCGGTGTCGATTCCGAGCACCTGCACGACCCTGGCGATCCCTCGACGGTCGCGCGTGCCGGCTCGCTGTTCCTGGACACGCGGGCGGGGATGCTCGACATCATGCAGGACGCCGCCGGCGCACCCGCCTACGACGAGCTGCGGGACCGGTCGATCGAGGTTCCCCTCGGCGCACTCACGATCCCCGTCGCGGGGCTCGATGACCTCGTGGCACTCAAGCGGGCGTCAGGCCGGTCGATCGATCTCGAGGACATCGCCGTGCTCACCGACGTGCAGCGGATCCGCCGATCGGACGACCCCGACCTCGGCGATGTCCGCATGGTCGACCCGGCCGACCCGGCCGTGGTCCTGCTCGGTGACCGCCCGGCGCGGCGCCGGCTGGCGCGCGCGTGGGACGACGGTGCGCAGTACGTCTACCGGTACCGCGACGAGTTCGGGCGGCCGGCGACCCTCGATGCCGACAACCCCGTCGGGCGACGCCCACCGCCGGGCACCCGGCAGCGACGCGTGTGGGACCGGCTCGTCGAGCACCTGTACACCGCGCGCCGCCGGCTCGGGATCGACGAGCCCCGGCCGGGCGACCTGGGCGAGGACCTGCAGGCGCTCGCGCGCAACTCGCGGGCCTAGCCTCCGTCTCGACAAGCGTCCATGTGCGGCATCACCGGCATCCTGAACCTCGACGGCGAGCCCGTCGCCCCCCGCGTCCTGCGGGCGATGGCCGACGCCGTACGCCATCGCGGGCCCGACGGCGAGGGCACGTACGTCGACGGGGCGCTCGGGTTCGGGCACCGGCGCCTGGCGATCATCGACCGCTCGCCGGCCGCCGAGCAGCCGATGGCCACGCGCGACGGGCGCTTCGTCCTCACCTACAACGGCGAGGTCTACAACTTCCAGGAGCTGCGCCGGGAGCTCGAGGCGCGCGGGTGGGGCTTCCGGTCGCGCGGCGACACGGAGGTCGTGCTCTACGCGCTCGCCGAGTGGGGCGTGCAGGCGCTCGAGCGCTTCAACGGCATGTTCGCGCTCGCGCTCTGGGACACGGAGCGCGAGGAGCTGCTGCTCGCCCGCGACCGCTACGGCATCAAGCCCCTGTACTGGCATCGCGACGACCGCCGCGTCCTGTTCGGCTCGGAGATCAAGGCGCTGCTCGCCCACCCGGAGGTGCGCCCGAGCGTCGACCCGCGCGCGCTGCTGGAGTACTTCACCTTCCAGAACCTCTTCACCCGCCGCACCCTCTTCGACGGCGTCGAGCTGCTGCCGCCTGGATCGTTCGTGCGCATCGGCGTGGCGGGGGTGGGCCCGGTCCAGACGTTCTGGGACTTCGACTTCCGCGAGCCGGACGGCGACGCCGGGCGCATCGACGAGCGCGAGTACCTCGAGGAGCTCGACCGCCTCTTCCGCCAGGCGGTCAACCGCCAGCTGGTCGCCGACGTGCCGATCGGCTCCTACCTGTCCGGCGGCATGGACTCCGGCTCGATCACCGCGGTCGCCGCGCCGCAGTTCGACACGTTCACCTCGTTCACGGTCGGCTTCGACCTGAGCTCCGCCTCGGGCATCGAGCTCGCCTTCGACGAGCGCACCCGCGCCGAGCGGATGTCCTACCTGTTCGGCACCGAGCACTACGAGATGGTCCTCAAGGCCGGCGACCTCGAGCGCGTCATGCCCGCGTTGACCTGGCACCTGGAGGACCTGCGGGTCGGGCAGTGCTATCCGAACTACTACGCGGCACGGCTGGCCTCGAAGTTCGTGACGGTCGTCCTGTCGGGCGCGGGCGGCGACGAGCTCTTCGGCGGCTACCCCTGGCGCTACTACCGCGCGGTCGTCAACGACTCGTTCGACGACTACGTCGGCAAGTACTACGGCTTCTGGCAGCGGCTGCTCCCGCCGGATGCGATCGACCGCGTGTTCGCGCCGATCCGCGCCGAGGTGGCCGACGTCGACACGCGCGCGATCTTCGCCGACGCGTTCGCCACCCACGCGCCGCAGCTCACGCGCCCCGAGGACTACATCAACCACTCGCTCTACCTCGAGGCCCGCACGTTCCTGCACGGCCTGCTGCTCGTCGAGGACAAGCTGTCGATGGCGCACTCGCTCGAGACGCGGCTGCCCTTCCTCGACAACGACCTCGTCGACTTCGCCCAGGCCGTGCCCGTCGGCCTGAAGCTCGGCAACCTCGGCGAGGTTGTCCGACTCGACGAGAACGAGCCGGGGTGGAAGACCGAGCGCTTCTTCAACAACGCCCGCGACGGCAAGCTGATTCTGCGCCAGGCGATGGAGCGCCACGTCCCGGCCGACGTCACCGGCCGCGAGAAGCAAGGCTTCGCCGCGCCCGACGCGTCCTGGTTTCGCGGCGAGTCGATCGACTACGTCCGCCGCCGCCTCGTCGACGGCGACGCGCGCATCTACGGCTACCTCGACCGCGACGAGGTCCTCGCCCTGGTCGACGACCACCTCGCCGGCCGCGAGAACCGCCGGCTGCTGATCTGGTCGCTGCTGTCGGTCGAGGAGTGGCTGCAGACGTTCGCGGGCTGAGCCGCGGGCGGCGGCGCGCGACCGGTGGACGCGACGCGCCGTGCCGACTAGCGTGGCGCGAACATCAGAGCGACAGGAGGGACTGACGTGTTCAGACCGCGAAGGCGTCCGGTCATGCGGGCGGCGATGGTCGGCGGCGCCGGGTACATGGCGGGCAAGAAGGGCGCGCAGAGCCGGGCGCGCGAGAGCGAGCAGGAGGAGCGTCTCGAGGCGCTCGAGCAGCAGCAGGCGCCCGCGCCCGCCACGGCCGCGATGGCGCCGCCCGTCGCCGCGCCGCCGGCCGCCGCCCCCGCGGGCGGCACCGACGTCGTCGGCGAGCTCACGAAGCTCAAGGGCCTGCTCGACGCCGGCGTTCTGACCCCCGAGGAGTTCGACGCGGCCAAGAAGAAGGTGCTCGGATGAGCGGCGACGGCGAGATGCTGGGCCCGGTCCAGCTGCTGATCTGCGGCTTCGATCCCGATGCCGAGCTGCGCGGCGAGGTCCTGGCCGAGCTCGGCCGCCTCTCCGACGCGGGCACGATCCGCGTGCTCGACGTCCTCGTCGTGCGCAAGGAGGACGACGACACGGTGTCGATCGTCGAGGCGAACGAGAGCGGGTCGGTCGTCGCGGTCCTCACCGGGCTGCACGGCGACGAGGAGGCCCCGGAGCTGCCCTCGGAGTACGAAGACATCGACGACGACGACATCTGGTTCCCGGCCGACGCGATCCCGCCCGGGAGCATGGCGGCGCTGGCGCTCATCGAGCACCGCTGGGCGCTCGGCCTCAAGCAGGCGCTACGCGGCACCGGCGGCGCGCTGCTCGCGGAGTCGTGGATCGACCCGCTCGACCTGCAGGCGGTCGGCCTCAACGCGTAGGGCGTCCCCGGGCGGCCTCGACGTTTGCCGCCCCGCTGCCCGTGGGAGGCGGCGGGGCATGAAGGTTCGGGCCCAAGGCGGTCGACCTCGCCGCGCGCATCGGCGACGGCTACTGCACGACGTCGCCCGACGACATGATCGGGCGCTTCCGCGACAAGGGCGGCGCAGGCAAGACCGTCCCGTGTGGACCGGACCTCGACGAGCACCTGCAGACGATCCAGGAGTACGCCGACGCGGGCGTCGACGAGCTGCACATCCAGCAGATCGGCGGCGGCCACGAGGCGTTCTTCGACGCCTACGAGCGCGACATCCTGCCGAAGTTCGCCGGCTGAGAGCGCCCGGCGCGCGGCTCACCCTCGCCGACTGACGTGAGCGCCATCCTGGTGGATGTACCGTGTCGCCATGAGAACCACCTTCTGCGCCCTGGCCGCCGTGTCGGTGGTCCTCGCGCTCGGCGCGTGCGGCGAATCCTCACAGGACAAGGCCAAGAACACCGTCTGCGATGCCCGGGCCGACATCAGCAAGCAGATCGACGCTCTGAAGGGCCTCACCCCGGCGACTGTGACCAAGGACGCCGTCACCCAGCCGCTGAACGCGATCAAGAACGACCTCACGGACATCACCGGCGCGCAGTCGGATCTCAGCAGCGATCGTCGCAGCCAGATCCAGGCCGCCAACAAGGCGTTCACGAGCTCGATCCAGCAGATCTCCAGCCAGTTCCTGAAATCGCTCTCGGCGTCCGACGCCAAGGCGCAGCTCACCACGGCGGTCCAGCAACTCGAGGCCTCCTACACGTCGACGCTCGCGCGGGTCAACTGCGGTTAGTTAGGAGCCTGTTGAGCTTTCCGCGCCGCGCGAGAGAACGCGTCCGCGGCGTGGTCCGGACGGTGGATCGCGTTGCGTCGGAACCTCATCGTTCCTTCGTCTCATCGTTCCCTTCGGCTGCGTTCATCTCGGCTTGTGCCTGGAGAAGCTGCTGAATCACCGCGGCCGGCACCTCTTGGTCGAACCTGATCCGTACCGTCTTCTTCCCGGTCACATAGCCGCTGTCTTCAAGCATCTTGCGATCTTTGCTCTGCAGCACGGCGCCGCCCAGACCAAAGCTGACATGGTTCGTGTATGCAGCAAGGCCGGCGAGGGCACCATGGTGTCGGTAGAAGGGAACGCCCCAGCTGATGCCTTCTTGCACTTCAGGCACAGTCGCTTTGATTATCGCCCGGAGCTCTTCGAGTATCGGACGAGCCGCACCGTCAGCACTGACGATGTAGGAATCAACGTCGACCGGCTTTGGAGACTTCTCTTCCATTCGATCTCGGGGTGCAACCTGACAGTTCAAGCCAGGTGCGTCGATGACGCGCGCCTCCCGCGTTGACACGTGTGCGCACCACTCTTGTGTGCGCACCGCTCCGGGTCGGTCGGGCATCACCGGTTCCGGGCGCGCCGCTCAGTCGAAGATCTTGCCGGGGTTGAGGATCCCGGCCGGATCGAGCAGCTCCTTGATCCCGCGCATCAGCGGGATCAGGTCGCCGTGCTCGATCTCGAGGTAGCCCATCTTGCCCATGCCGATCCCGTGCTCGCCGCTGCACGTCCCGCCGCGGGCCAGGGCGTCGCGGACGATCTGCCCCCGTACCGCGTGGGCCCGGGCGACCTCGTCCTCGTCGCGGGGGTCGACGGCGATCAGCGCGTGGTAGTTGCCGTCGCCGACGTGCCCGACGATCGACGCCTCCAGACCGGCGGCGGCGATCAGCCCGCGGGCGTACGCGACCGCGCCGGGCAGCTCGGAGACCGGCACGCACGTGTCGGTGCCGAACATCGCCTTGCCGAGGTTGGCGTGCTGCGTGGCGTACAGCGCGTCGTGGCGCGCCGCCCACAGCTCCTGACGCTCGGCCCACGCGCTGGACGCCTGCAGGTCCGTGCAGCCGAACTCGGCCGCCAGATCGCGCGTGGCGGCGACGTCGCCCTCGACCCCCTCCCTGCTGCCGCCGAACTCGAGGAAGAGGTGGACGTCGGCGGGCAGGCGCGTCCCGCGGTAGGCGTTGACCATCTCGATCGTCGAGGCGTCGACGAGCTCGCAGCGGATGACCGACACGCCGGTCGCGACGAGCGCCGCCGCGCACCGGCAGGCCGCCTCGATGTCGGGGAAGGGCGCGCGGACCGCGACGACGTGCTCGGGGATGCCGTAGAGGCGCAGCGTGACCTCGGTGATGATCCCGAGCGTCCCCTCCGATCCGACGAACAGCTGTCCGAGCTCGTAGCCGGCCGAGGTCTTCACGGTGCGCGAGCCGGTGCGCACCACGCGCCCGTCGGCGAGGACGACCTCCAGGCCGAGGACGTTCTGGCGCATCGATCCGTAGCGGACGGTCGTGGTGCCGCTCGCGTTCGTCGCCGCCATCCCGCCGAGCGTGGCGTCGGCGCCCGGATCGACCGGGAACCACAGGCCGTGCTCGCCGGTCGCCCTGTCGAGCGCCTTGCGGGTCACGCCGGCGCCGACCGTCGCCTGCAGGTCGGCGGGGCGGATCTCGATGCGGTCCAGGCCGGTGAGGTCGAGCGAGATGCCGCCGCGCGGCGCGAGCGACTCGCCCTCGAGCCCGGAGCCCGCCCCGAAGGCGACCACCGGGGCGCCATGCTCGCGGGCCAGGGCCAGGACGGCGACGACGTCGTCGCGCGACCGGGCGAACACCACGACGTCCGGCGGCGCGGGCGGCATGTCGGCCATGAGCGGCTCGCCGTGGGTGCGCAGAACCGACTCGCTCGTGCTCACGCGCCGCGCGTCGCCGATCGCCGCCTGCAGGTCTGCGACCAGCGCGCCGGAGTCTGCGTGTTGTCCCGCCGTCATAGCATCTGGCCCCGCCATGTCCGAAGCTCGCCTGCGTGAAGCCTTCCAGACCGCGCTCGACCTGCCCGGCGACACCGACTGGGCGGCCCTCGCGTACGCCCAGCACGAGCACTGGGACTCGCTCGGCCACATGGCGCTGGTCGCCGAGATCGAGGAGGCCTTCGACATCATGATGGACACCGACGACGTGATCGGCATGAGCAGCTACCCCGTGGCGGTGGAGATGCTCAGGACGCGCTACGACGTCGTGCTGTGAGACCCCGCGGGTCCTCACACGCGGCGGCGGCGATCCGGCGGGAGGCATCGACGTGAGCGTCGCGCTCGTCACCGGGTCGACGCGCGGGATCGGCCTCGCCGCGGCGCGGCGGCTGGCGCAGGAGGGCTACACCGTCGTGGTCAACGGGACCGACGAGGCGGCGGCGCGCGAGCGGGCGGACGGGCTCGGCGGCGATGCGCTCGCGTTCGACGTCTCTGACGCCGCCGCGGTGCAGGCGGCCGCGCGCGAGCTGTTCAAGCGCCACAAGCGCCTCGACGTGCTCGTCAACAACGCCGGCGTCCTCGAGGACGCGCTGCTGGGGATGATCAAGCCCGAGCGGGTCTTCGACGTCAACGCGATCGGCGTGCTGAACGTCATGCAGGCGTGCGCGCGGCTGATCGCGCGCGGCGGGGGCGGCTCGATCGTCAACGTGGCCTCGATCATCGGCGTCGTCGGCAACACCGGCCAGGTCGCCTACGGCGGCTCGAAGGCGGCGGTCATCGGCATGACGCGCAGCGCGGCGAAGGAGCTCGCGCCGCAGAACGTGCGCGTCAACGCGGTCGCTCCCGGGTTCATCGACACGGACATGACGCGCGCGCTGCCCGAGGAGGTCTTCGACGAGCGCGTGGCGAGCGTCGGGCTCGGCCGCGCCGGGACGCCTGAGGAGGTCGCGGACGCGATCGCGTTCCTGGCGTCGGACCGGGCGGGCTACATCACCGGGCAGGTGCTCGGGGTCGACGGGGGGATGGTCATCTGAGGCAGCTGCTCGGACACGAAGGGATCGCCCTGATCGAAGGCGAGCGGACCTGGACGTACGCCGAGCTGCGCGACAAGGTCGCAACGATCGGGGCGCGCATGCCCGGGCGCGAGCTGGTGCTCGTGCGCTGCGGGCCGGACGCACTGTCGGCGATCGGCTACCTCGCCGCGCTCGCTGCGGGCCATGCCGTCGTCCTGCTCGAGGCGGGCGCCGACCCGGGGCCGGTGATCGAGCGCTACGACCCGCGCTACGTCGTCGAGGATCGCCAGGTGAGCGAGCGCGACGCCGCGCCGGCCGAGCTGCATCCCGACCTGCGCGTGCTGCTGTCGACCTCGGGCTCGACGGGGTCGCCGAAGCTCGTCCGGCTGACGGCACGCAACGTGCTGTCCAACGCCGAGGCGATCGCCGAGTACCTGGGCATCGACTCCGGCGAGCGGGCGATCGGCTCGCTGCCGATCCCGTACTCGTACGGCATGTCGGTCCTGCACTCGCACCTGTACGCGGGCGCGAGCATCGCCTTCACGCCGCACTCGGTCATCCGGCCCGAGTTCTGGGAGGACGTGCGCCGCCACGAGGTCACGTCGTTCGCGGGCGTCCCGTACGCGTACGCGATGCTCGAGCGCATCGGGATGCGCGACATGGACCTGCCGTCGCTGCGCTGCATGACCCAGGCCGGCGGGCGCCTGGACCCGGAGGTCGCGCTGCGCTACGCGGCGCGAACGCGGTTCTTCGTCATGTACGGGCAGACCGAGGCGAGCCCGCGCATCGCCTACGTGCCGCCCGAGCGCCTGGCCGAGAAGGCGGGGTCGATCGGCATCGCCATCCCGGGCGGGCGGCTGCGGGTGGACGACGGCGAGATCGTCTACGAGGGGCCGAACGTCATGCTCGGCTACGCGGAGACCCGCGCCGACCTGGCCCGCGGCGACGACCTCGGCGGCGTGCTGGCGACCGGCGATCTGGGGCACGCCGACGACGACGGCTTCTTCTACGTCACCGGGCGCCTGAAGCGGATCGCGAAGGTCTACGGCCAGCGGGTCAACCTCGACGAGGTCGAGGCGGCGGTCGACGGGCCCGCTGGCGCGGTGGAGGGCCGTGACCGCATCGAGGTGTACGCCGAGCGCGGCGCCGACGCACGGGCGCTGGCCGCCCGCTTCCGCCTGCCGCCGCGGGCGATCCGCGTCCACGAGCTCGAGCGGCTGCCGGTGCGGCCGTCGGGCAAGATCGACTACGCGGCGCTCGATGGCTGAGTACGACGAGCCCCAGGCCGGCAAGGAGCGGCGGCTGGCGGCGGAGCTGACCCGGCTCGTCCACCACCACCGCGCGGCATGCGCGCCGTACCGGCGGATCGTCGACGTCGTCGCGCCGGGCTTCGCCGCGGCCGCGGCGCCCGCCGACGTCCCGCACCTGCCGGTCTCGCTGTTCAAGACGCACGAGCTGCGGTCCGTGCCGCGCGACGCCGTGTTCAAGACGCTCATGTCGTCGGGGACGACCGGCCAGGCGCCGAGCCGTATCTACCTCGACCGCGCGTCGGCCGCCGCGCAGACACGCGCGCTCGCGGCGACGATGCAGCATTGGCTCGGCCCGCGGCGGCTGCCGATGCTCATCGCCGACACGCGGTCGGTGCTGCAGGACCGCACGCAGTTCACCGCGCGCGGGGCGGGCATCCTCGGCATGGCGCCGTTCGGGCGCGACCACCTCTACCTCCTCGACGCGAGCGAGGAGGAGCGGGGCGCGTGGCTGGCCAAGCACGCCGGCGAGCCGGTGATCGTGTTCGGCTTCACGTTCATGGTCTGGCAGCACCTGCCCGGCGGCGCCGACCTGCGCGGCGGGATCCTCATCCACTCGGGCGGCTGGAAGGCGCTCGCCGACCAGGCGGTGACGCCCGAGGAGTTCCGCCGGGTCGTCGCGGCGCGCACGGGGATCGAGCGCGTCCACAACTTCTACGGGATGGCCGAGCAGACCGGGACGGTCTACGTGGAGTGCGAGGCCGGGGCGCTGCACGCGCCCGCCACGGGCGACGTCGTCGTCCGCGATCCGGCGACGTGGGCGCCCGCGCCACGCGGCGAGCAGGGGGTGGTGGAGGTCGTCTCCACGCTGCCCGAGAGCTATCCGGGCCACGCGCTGCTCACGGAGGACCTCGGCCGCGTCGTCGCGGTCGACGACTGCCCGTGCGGGCGGCTGGGCCAGGCGATCGCGCTCGACGGACGGGTGCCGAAGGCGGAGCTGCGCGGGTGCAGCGACACGGCGGCGGCGGTGTTGACCGGATGAGGGTCGAGACGCTCGTCCCCCGCCGCGGGGAGGCCGAGCTGGAGGAGATCGCCGCGGCCCTCGCCGCGGGCCCGAGCGCGCCGCCGTTCGCCGAGGAGCTCGTCGAGTTCTGCCACGGCATCTCCCGCGCCCTGTTCGGGGACCGGCGGGCCAAGCGCCATCCCGAGCTCGTGCCCCTCGCGTCGTTCCTGCGGCGCGCGTCGGTGGCGGCGCTGGCGCAGGAGTTCGCCGCCGAGGCGCGCCCGGACGTCGTCCAGGTCCCACGCGGCCTGGCGTTCCACGTCCCGCCCTCGAGCGTCGACACGATGTTCGTCTACTCGCTCGCTGTCTCCCTGCTGGCCGGCAACCGCAACGTCGTGCGCGTCTCGCCGCGGCGGTCGGTGACCACCGAGGTGCTCGTCGACGCGCTGAACGCCGCGGCCGCCGACCACCCCGCCGTGGCGGCCTCGATCGCGGTCGTCTCCTACGGCCACGAGCTCGAGCCGAGCGCGCTGCTGTCGCGCCACGCCGACGTGCGGGTCATCTGGGGCGGCGACGCGACGATCGAGACGATCCGCGCGCTGCCGCTGGCGCCGCACGCGACCGAGCTGCTGTTCGGCGACCGGTTCTCGCTGGCCGTGCTGCGGCCGGGCGCCGAGGACCCGGCCGACCTGGCGCGGCGCCTGTTCAACGACGCCTACTGGTTCGACCAGATGGGCTGCTCCTCGCCGCGGCTGGTCGTCGGCGTGGGCGACGGGGCGTGGCCCGCGCTCGAGGCGCTCTTCGACGCGCTGCACGGCGAGGTGCGCCACCGCGGCTACGGCCTGGAGCTCGGCGCCGTGCTGGCCAAGCGCACCGCCGTCTACGGCGCGCTGGCCGACCGGCCGGTGCGCCGGATGCGCGAGGGGGGCAACGAGCTGACGGTGCTCGAGCTCGCGACGCTCGACGGCTTCGACCGCACGCACCCGGGCGCGGGGCTCTTCTACGCGGCGACGGTCGACTCGCTGGACGCGCTCGCCGGGTTCGTGGTGCGCAAGGATCAGACCATGACCATCAGCGGCTTCGACGGCACGGAGGTGGCGAGCCTCGTGCGCGCGGTCAACGGGCGCGGCATCGACCGCATCGTGCCGTTCGGCGAGGCGCTGACCTTCGGGCGCTTCTGGGACGGCTACGACCTGCTGGCCGAGCTGACGCGGCGGGTGAATGCGCCGTGAGATCCTGCGGGTCCTCACACCCCGACGCTCCGACCCTGCGAGGCAGTGCATCGTGAGCTCCGCCGGCATCTCGCCCCAGGCCGAGATCGCGCCCGGCGTGGTCATCGAGGCCGACGAGGTCACCATCGCCGCGGGCGTCAAGCTCCTGCCCGGAACGGTCCTGCGGGGCAAGTCGATCCGCATCGACCGTCGCGCCGAGCTCGGCCCGGACGTGCGCATCGACTGCCGCGAGGTCGTCATCGGCGAGGAGACGATGCTGCGCGCGCGCGTGACCGCGGCAGGGCTCGCGCTGCCGGACTCGCGGTTGGAGCTGGGCCGCCGCGTGCGCGTCTTCCAGGACACGTTCCTCAACCCGTCCAAGCCGCTCGTCGTCGGTGACGAGAGCGGCCTCGGCGGCCGATCGCTGATCTTCACCCATGCGGCGTGGCAGTCGATCCTCGAGGGCTATCCCGTCGAGTTCGCCCCGATCACCATCGGGCGCAACGTCTGGCTGCCGTGGCAGGTGTTCGTCCTGCCCGGGGTCGAGATCGGCGACGACGTCACGGTCGCCGCGGGCTCGGTGGTGAGCCGCTCGATCCCCGGTGGCTCGCTGGCCGCCGGCTACCCGGCGCGCGTACTCAAGCGGGCGCCGGACTATCCGCCCACGCCGCCGCCCGAGGAGCAGTGGGAGATCGCCCGCCGCGTCTTCCGCGACCTCGCCTGGTTCCTCACCGAGCGCGGCGAGACGGTGACGGCGAGCGAGGGCGACGGCTGGCTGTCGCTGGGGCGCGTCGCGCTCGTCCGCGACGCGGCGGTGGCGGTGCCGGCGGGCGCCGAGGTGGTCGCCGCGCTGCACGGGCGGCCCGCCTCCGGTGACACGTGGCTGGCGCTGCTGGACCGCGAGCGTGGCGGCGAGGAGACCGCGCTGGCCGAGGCCGTGGCCGAGTTCGTCTCGCGCTTCGGGCTGCGCTTCCAGCGCGTCTGACCGCCGCCACGCGCTTCGTGGCACCCTCCCTCCATGGACCTCTGCGTGATGATCGAAGGCCAGGAGGGCGTGAGCTGGCCGCAATGGCAGGCGCTCGCGGACGCGTGCGAGCGCCACGGCATTCCCGCGCTGTTCCGCTCGGACCACTACCTGCCGCTGGGCGGCCGGCTGGAGCGTGAGGTCCACGATGCCTGGGCGACGATCTGCGCGCTCGCCGCGACGACCGAGCGGCTGCGCCTCGGGACGCTCGTCTCACCCGCCACGTTCCGTCATCCGTCCGTGTTGGCGAAGCTGGCGGCCGGCGCCGACCAGATCTCCGGCGGGCGGATCGACGTCGGCCTCGGCGCGGGCTGGAACGAGGCCGAGCACGCCGCCTACGGGTTCCCGTTCGGCACGATGGGCAGCCGGATGGAGGTCTTCGCCGAGCAGCTGGAGATCGTGCACGGGCTGTGGACGAGCGACGACTTCTCGTTTGCGGGCGAGCACTACCGGCTGACCGGCGTCGACGCCCTGCCCAAGCCGGTGCAGCGCCCGCACCCGCGGCTCATCGTCGGCGGCGTGGCCAAGCCCCGGACGGTGCAGCTCGCCGCCCGCTGGGCCGACGAGTACAACACCGTCTTCGCGGGTCCGCAGGAGTGCCGCGAGCGCCGGGCGGCGGTCGCCGCGGCGTGGGCCGCGGCCGGGCGCGACCCCGGCACCCTCGTCTTCTCGCTCATGACCGGGTGCGTCGCCGGCCGCGACGAGGCCGAGCTCGCCCGCCGCACCCGGCGCCTGCAGGACGAGCACGGCATGACCCCGCCGGCCGAGTGGGTCACGGGCACGCCGGACGCCGCGATCGCCCAGCTGCGCGCGCTGCGCGACGCCGGCGTCGACCGCGTGATGCTCCAGCTGCTGCTGCACGACGAGCTCGAGCAGATCGAGCTGATCGGCACGGAGCTGGCGCCGGCGCTCGCCTGAGCTCCGCGGTGACGGGTGGGTCAGCCCGGCCTCGGGATCGTGAACGTCTGCGCGCTGTTCGGATCGCCGTTGGGATCCTGGATGAGGCCGCCGCCGATCGTCACTCCCGTGAGCCTCGCACCACGCGGCCGCCGCGGGAGGCAGAGGTCGTGCATGTTGTCGGCGTTGAACGAGGTCGCCTGATCGTGGAGGTCGGCGACGTCGAGCGGGGCGACGGCGACGACCCTGCCGTCTCGCCGCGTGTAGATCGCGCGGTACGACGCGACGACCGGGGCACCGACCTCGTCTCCCGCGGGGTGGGCCGTCAGCCCGTTGGACCACATCACGCGCACGAAGGTCCGGCCGACCGTGCAGCAGCACCTTTCAGGCAGATATCCGGGTGATCGAGAGTACCTGTCTGCTCGGCCGACCTGGCGGTCCCGTCACTTCGCGCGAAGCGCGAACGCCAGAGGTTGCAGCACGTCGGTCGGTGCGCAAGGCTCGGCTCTTCCAACGAGGGGACGCAGCCATGCCCAGCGCGAAGATCGGCACCTCGATCCTCCAACGCCTTCTCGACGCGTTCAACGCCCACGACGTCGATGCGATCATGTCCTTCTTCGCCGAGGATTGCGTCATGGACATGCCACGTGGGCCGGACCCGGGTGGACGGCGGCTCGTGGGCAAGCAGCAGGTTCGCGAGGGGATCGAATCCCGACTTGCCGGCATTCCGGACGTCAACTACGGCGACGATCGCCACTGGCTCTGTGGCGATCGCGGGGTCTCGGAGTGGACACTCCGCGGCACGCAGGTGACGGGGCGGCAGATCGAGGTACGCGGGTGTGATCTGTTCGAGTTCAGTGACGGCAGGATCAGCAGGAAGGACTCCTTCTGGAAGATCGTCGACTGACAACAGCCGTGCCTTCATGGTTGGGACGCCAGGGTTTGTCCAACCCGAGTTGCCAGTCGGATATGGGACCGCTACGTTGTGTCCATACCGGCGATCGAGGACACTGTCGCGGAGTTCGATCGCCTCTCGCGCGAAACACGCGACGTTGATCGACTTCTCGAGGGCCTCCGCGAGGTATTCCGCGCCAAGCGCGAGTTGAAGACAGGCGTTGGTGTCGCCGATGGCATCGGACCCGCAGGGTTTCGTGTCCTGTCGAGCGCCGCCATTCCGTTGTCAGATCGCAAGCGAATCGCTGAAGCGCTCCAGCATGTGCTCGGAGACTCTGGCTCCTACAGCATCGTGATCGATCGGAAGATGCGGGCGCTCGACCGCGAAGCGTCGTATGGAAAACATGCCGATCCGTTCCTCGTGCATGAACTCGAGACGCTCAGGCAAAGGCTCTGGCTCCACGAGCTCTGCGCGTCGACGACGGATACGGCGCAGCTATGGCAGCTGGACGATGCTCTGAAAGAGGCAGACGATGATGAAAGCCGCTTGGTGGTGCTTCGGCGCTTGCTCGATCTGCATCCCAACACCCGCACCTTGAACGCGTTAGGGGCCGCGTACCGTCGTACCGGACAGCTCGATGCAGCGCAGTTGGTCCTCACGGCGTCTGTGCAGCTCGACGGCGCCGTGGCGTCGAACGTCGCGGCGCACACTGCACTCGTCGCCCTTGACCGTAGACGCGGCGACACGGCCTCGCTTCAGCGGGCACACCGCAACGGACGGAAGCTCGTCGAGGCCAGGCCCGACGACTCGTATTGTCTCGCGGCGCTGGCGGGAGTCGAGATCAGCCTTGAGCACCCGATCGAAGCAGAGCAGCTCCTAGCGCGTGCAACGGCACTGGAGCCCACGCTGCACGTCGTCACGTCGCACATGCGGGACCTCGTTGCGCTGTACCAGCGGCTGGGCCGTTTCGAGGATGCGGATCGGCTGCGACGACTTCTTGCAGCGAGCTGAGCCGAAGGCGCGCGCTGCAACCCGATGGTGCTCGGCGGGACGCGCCGGATCCTTGAGCTTCGCCCGCGGTGCGGTTGGCGTGGCTGCGCGAAGCGACAGCAGCCGCGCCGCTCCCGTGCGCAGCGCTGATCGGTACGTAGTTCTCCGGCCCGCGCGACCTCGTACTACGGATGCGCGGCGCGGCCGTCGGGAGGACGTTGGCGGCGAGGGTTCGAGGAAAGGGGGCGTCGATGTCCGCCTCAAACGTCACCGCACTGTCTGTGACGCCGGATGCGCCGTCGCGATGGACCGGCGGGCGCATCGCGATGATCGTCGCGGGAAGCCTTCTGGCGCTCATCGCGTTGGCCGCGGTCGTTCTCGGCGCGTACGGCCTCTGGCTGCACACCACCCAACGCTCGGATGGCTACGTGATGACCTCCAGCGAGCGCTTCGGTACGGGCAGCTATGCCCTGGCCACGAGCACGTTGCACGTCAGCTCCGACGTGCCCGGCTTCCTCTACGGGCGCGACTGGCTCGGAGACGTGCGCATCCGTGGCGAGAGCGCGAATCCGGCCCGGCCGCTGTTCATCGGGATCGCCCGCAAGGGCGATGTCGACCGCTACCTGGCCGGCGTTGCGCACTCGGAGGTGGTGGACGTCAACGCGAACCCGTTCGGGACGAACTACCGGCCGAGCTACCGCGCGCATGCCGGCGGCAAGCCCGCGGTCCCACCCGGCCGCGAGAAGTTCTGGGTTGCTCAGGTCGCGGGGCGTGGCAGCCTGTCGCTCGCCTGGGGCGTCGAGCACGGGAACTGGGCCGTTGTCGTCATGCGGCCCGACGGCTCGCGCGGGGTATCCGCCGATCTCGCTGCCGGCGCCAAGGTGCCGGCGCTCCTGTGGGCATCGATCGGCGTGCTCGTGGCCGGGATCCTCACCCTGGGCGGCGCGGCCGCGCTGATCTACTTCGGCGCGCGCGACCGACGCCGCGGACGCACGCCCGGCGCATCGCCACCAGCCGCGGCTCGCGCTGAGGCATCGGCACGAAGCCCCGACGTCCAGACACGAACGCCGGACGACGGCGATGGATCCAACGAGCTTGGAGGGAGTGGGTGAGATGAAGCGCGTCGTGGTCGATCACTACGGCGGCCCCGAGGTCCTGACCGTGGTGGAGGACGCCGATCCCCGACCGGGACCGGGCGAGGTGCGCGTGAGGGTCCTCGCCGCGGGGGTGTCGTTCACCGATGCCCAACTGCGTGCCGGGACGTACCTCCCGGGCGCCCCGAAGCCGCCGTTCACGCCCGGCTACGAGCTCGTCGGCGTCGTGGAGGAGCTGGGTCCTGACTGCTCGAGGCTGCGCGTGGGCGATCGCATCGGGGCGCTGACGGTCTGGGGCGCCGACGCCGAGCGGGTCTGCGTGCCGGAGTCCGGCGCGGTCGACGTTCCCGAGGACCTCGATCCGGGCGAGGTGCTCAGCCTGCTCTTCCCGTACATGACCGCCTACCAGGTGCTCCACCGCACGGCCAAGGTGAAGAGCGGAGAGACGGTGCTCGTACACGGCGCGGCCGGCAGAGTCGGCATCGCGGCTCTCGAGCTGGGAGCCGTGGCCGGGCTCCGCCTCTACGGGACCGCGTCGGCCCGCGACCGCGCCAAGGTCGAGGCGCTCGGTGCGGTGGCCATCGACTACCGCAACGAGGACTTCCTGGCTCGCGTACGCGAGGAAGCCGGCGGTGTGGACGTCGTCGTCGACAGCCTGGGCGGCCCGATCTCGCTGCGCTCGTTCCGCGCGCTGCGGCGCGGCGGAAGGCTCGTCGTGTTCGGCCGGTACAGCACGCTCAAGGACGGGCACAAGGACTGGGCTGCGGTGGTCAGGTGGTATGCGGCGATCGCGGCCGTCTGGCTCTGGGACAAGCTGTCGCCCCGCCGGAAGGTGTTCGCCTACCACGTCCAGAAGTACCGCGACCGGGTGACGAGGCGACCGGGAGCGGTCGGCGGGGAGCCCATGGACCCGGAGTGGTTCCGGGAGGACTTCGGCGCGCTGACCGATCTGCTGCGCGCGGGCAGGATCCATCCGGTCGTCGCCGAGCGCCTTCCGCTCACCGAGGCGCGTCACGCGCACGAGATGCTGGAGAGCGCGGCATCGAAGGGCAAGCTGGTGCTCGTGCCGTGAGGCGGGAGGACGCTCACTGATGGCGCTCGACGTCCGCCCCCTCCGCTTCGCGACCCGTCCGCAGCCGGGCGGGTCGCATGCGGCGGCGCGCTACCTGCCCATCGCCGAGCACGGCCTGATCGGCGATCTGCACACGGTCGCCCTGGTCGGCACCGAGGGCACGATCGACTGGTACTGCTGCCCGCGCTTCGACTCCCCGAGCGTCTTCGCGGCGATCCTCGACGCCGACCGCGGCGGCCACTTCCGTGTCGCGCCGGACGGCGACGGTTGGAGCGCCAAGCAGCTCTACCTGCCTGACACGAACATCCTCATCACGCGCTTCCTGACACCCGAGGGCGTGGGCGAGGTGCAGGACTTCATGCCCCCGCCGCGGACCGGCGGGGCGGCGCATCGCCAGCGCATGATCCGGCGGATCGTCGCGGTCCGCGGGCGGATGCGCTTCGTCGTCGATGTCGCCCCGCGCTTCGACTACGCGCGCGCCCGCCACGAGGTCGCGCTGACTGCGCGCGGTGCGCTGTTCCGCTCGCGGGATCTCGCGCTCGGCCTGTCGACGCGCTGTCCGCTGGAGACCGTCGACGGCCGCGACGTTCGCGCGCGCTTCGCCCTCCAGGCCGGGGAGGTGGCCACGTTCGTGCTCGACCGCGTCGAGCGTGACGAGCTGCCGGAGCCGTGCTCGGAGGCTGACGTCGCCGCCGAGTTCGACGCCACCGTCGCGTTCTGGCGGCGCTGGTTGGGCCGCTCCCGCTACGCCGGGCGCTGGCGCGAGATGGTGCATCGCTCGGCGCTGACGCTCAAGCTGCTGACGTACGCGCCGACCGGTGCGATCGTGGCGGCACCCACCACGAGCCTGCCGGAGCAGCTCGGCGGCGCCCGCAACTGGGACTACCGCTACACGTGGATGCGCGACGCCGCCTTCTCGCTCTACGCGCTGCTGCGTCTCGGGTTCACCGAGGAGGCCGGTGCGTTCATGCAGTGGCTGGAGGGCCGCTTCCGCCACGCGGTGGATCGCGAGTCGGGCCCGCTGCAGGTCATGTACGGCATCGACGGGCGCGAGGACCTGCCCGAGGAGGAGCTCGCGCATCTGGAGGGCTACATGGGCTCGGCGCCGGTGCGGATCGGCAACGGCGCGGCCACCCAGCTGCAGCTCGACATCTACGGCGAGCTGATGGACGCCGTCTACCTCTGCAACAAGGGCGGGCTGCCGATCTATCACGACGGGTGGGTCGAGCTCACCCGCAACCTCGAGTGGCTGATCGAGCACTGGGACCAGCCCGACGAGGGCATCTGGGAGACCCGGGGCGGGCGCCGCGACTACACGTACTCCCGGCTGATGAGCTGGGTCGCGGTGGAGCGCGCGATCCGGATCGCCCGCCAGCGCGGCCTGCCCGCCGACATCGGCCGCTGGATCGCGGTTCGCGACCGGATCTACGCCGACATCATGCAGCGCTGCTGGCACCCGGGCCGGCGGGCGTTCGTCCAGCACGGTGCGACCGACGTCCTCGACGCCTCGCTGCTGCTGATGCCGCTGTGCAAGTTCATCGCGCCGACCGACCCGCGCTGGATCTCCACCCTCGACGCGATCAGCGCTGAGCTCGTCTCCGACAGCCTCGTCTACCGGTACGACCCCGACGCGTCACCGGACGGGCTCGCCGGCACCGAGGCGACGTTCTCGCTGTGCTCGTTCTGGTGGGTGGAGGCCCTCGCGCGGGCCGGCCGCCTCGACGAGGCGCGGCTCGCCTTCGAGAAGATGCTCACCTACGCCAACCACGTCGGGCTCTACTCCGAGGAGATCGGGCCGACCGGGGAGCAGCTCGGAAACTTCCCCCAGGCCTTCACCCACCTGGCGCTGATCAGCGCCGCCTACAACCTCGACCGCCAGCTCGGGTGAGCGCCGGGGCGCTCGTCTCCTCGCCCTCCCAGACACTGGTCGTCTTCGGCGCGTCCGCCGATCTGGCCCGCCGCAAGCTTGCCGGGGTCCACACGCCTCGCCCGCTGATCCTGTCGCCGCGCCGGCGCTGAGCGCCGTCAGCGCGACAGAATCGCGGCCACAGCGGGCCGAACCGCCCCGCCGATTCAGGCCGTCATCATCTTGCCGACCAGAACCGCCTCGCCGACTCAGGCCGTCATCATCTTGCCGACCAGGTCCGCGTAGCCGTCCTTCAGCCGCTCGAGCGGCATGTGGCGCACGCGGCGCTGGTGGGCGAAGACCTGGGCGGACAGGGCGCCGAGCAGCACGTCGGTGGTGTAGTCGACGTCGCAGTTCGGCCGCGCCTGCTCGACGAGCATCCGGACGTGCAGCCAGTGGACCATGTAGGGCTCCGAGCGCAGGAAGCCGCCGGCGCTGTGCAGCTCGGCGTCGAGCAGCAGGTCGAGGTGCGCCTCGAGGCGGTCGAGCATGGCGGCGCCGAACCCGACGAGCCGCATGCAGGGTGGCGCGCCCGGACCGACGGGCGGCGGGCCGTGCAGCAGCGCCTCCTGCAGCTCGCGCTCGCTCTCGTCGAGCACGGCGAGCGCGAGGGTCGCGCGGTCGCCGAAGCGCCGGAACAGCGTCCCCTTGCCCACGCCGGCCTCCGCGGCGATCGCGTCCATCGACGTGCACTGCACCCCCTTCTCGGCGAACAGGCGCTGCGCCGCGGCCAGGATGCGGCGGCGGTTGCGGGCGGCGTCGGCGCGCTCGCGCGGCTCGGTTCCGATGACGGGGAGTTCCATGGTGGCGGGGGTCATGATCATCTCTTGCGGACTGTAGTCCGGTTATGGTATCGTACTCGCAACAAGCGGACTGCGGTCCGGACTACCCACATCCAGAGGAGAATCAGATGGCCACCGATGTCACCCCGGAGCGTCTTGCCGGCACGTGGAACTTCGCCCCCGTGCACTCCGCGGCGACGTTCTCCGTGAAGTACCTCGTCGCCCCGTTCCGCGGCGAGCTCACCGACGTCCAAGCACAGCTCGAGGGCGGCCGGCTCACCGGCGCCGTCAAGGTCGCGTCGATCGCGGTCAAGGACGAGAACCTCGCAGCCCACCTCCAGGGCCCGGACTTCTTCGACGCCGAGCAGCATCCGGAGATCGCGTTCTCGAGCGATCGCATCGAGATCGACGGCGACCGCGTCACGCTCACCGGTGAGCTGACGATCAAGGGCGTCTCGCAGCCGGTGACCGCCACCGGCACCATCAGCGGCCCGACCGAGGACTTCATGGGCAACGTCCGCCTCGGCCTGAGCCTCGAGGCCACGATCGACCGCACGGCCTACGGCGTCAGCTGGAACGCTCCGCTGCCCAAGGGCGGCAACGCGCTCGGCAACGACGTCACGCTCGCCGTCGAGCTCGAGTTCCACAAGGCGTAGGGCGATGCGGATCCTGGCCATCTCGGGATCCCTGCGGCGCGACTCGCACAACACGGCCCTCCTGCGGGCGGCAGCGCAGCTGCTGCCGCCCGAGGTGGAGCTCGTGCTCTACGAGGGCCTGCGGGACATCCCGCCCTACGACGACGACGAGCACCACGCGCAGCCCGCGTCCGTGCAGCGCCTCAAGCAGGCGATCGCGGAGGCCGACGCCGTGCTCGTCTCGACCCCGGAGTACAACCACTCCATCCCGGGTCAGCTGAAGAACGCGCTCGACTGGGTGTCGCGCCCGCTCATCAGCAGCCCGCTGCGCAACAAGCCCGCCGCGGTGGTGGGCGCGAGCACCGGCATGTTCGGTGCCGTGTGGGCGCAGGCGGAAGCGCGCAAGGTGCTCCAGGCGATCGGCGCGCGCGTGCTCGACCGGGAGCTGCCCGTGCCGTCGGCGGACGACCAGTTCCATCCCGACGGCCGGCTGAGCGACGAGGAGACCGAGCGCGGCCTGGCCGCGACGATCGAGGAGCTCACGGCCGCGGTCGCCGAACGACGCGAGCGGATCGCGGCATGATGTGTCCGGTTCGGGCGCCCTCGCGCGTCTGAACCGGTATGTGGCCCACATGACCCAGATCGAAGTCATCTTCCACGAGCAGCGCGGGCCGCTGATGGCCCGCCTGCAGCGCATCGTGGGCGACCGCGAGACCGCCGCCGATCTTTGCCAGGAGACCTTCGTCCGTGCGTGGCGCAAGGCGCCGGCCGACGCGACGCCTGAGCAGCACCGCGGCTGGCTGCACCGCACGGCGTCGAACCTGGCGCTCGACGAGCTGCGCCGCCGCCGGCTTCGCCACCCCGCCGTCCTCGACGAGGAGCGCTGGGGCGGGTCGCATCCCGAGCCGGTCGAGCGCCTGCACGCGCGGGAGGCGATGGCCTCGCTCACGCCGCACGAGCGGATGGTGCTCCTTCTGCGCTTCGAGGCCGGGCTCAGCCACCGCGAGCTCGGTGCGCTGCTCGACGTCACCGAGGAGGCGGCGCGCAAGCGCGTCGAGCGCGCTCGGGGCGCGTTCGCCGAGGCCCTGCGCGGGCGGCGCGCCGACGGGCCGCTCGTGCTCTTCCTCCGCGGCAAGCATGACGACGAGGCGTTCCGCGCCTGGATCGAGGCCGCCGGCGGCCGCATGCGCAGCATCGACCACGACAGCCTCGACCGCGAGCTCGCCGGCGCCGACGCGCTGCTGCTCGGCGCGAGCTTCCGCGACATCCACCCGGCGCTCTACGGCGAGGAGCTGCGCTTCGGCGCCGGCGACGAGGACCTCGCCGCCGACCAGCGCGATCTGCGCGCGGTGCGTGCGGCCCTGGCGGCCGACGTGCCGATCGTCGGCGTCTGCCGCGGCCACCAGATGCTGAACATCGCGCTCGGCGGATCGCTGTGGCAGGACATCGCGTCCGAGGGTGCCGGCGGCGCCGACCACGTCAGCGGCGCGCACCCGATCGACACGGGCGAGAACAGCCTGTCGCGCACGATCCTCGGGCGCCGGACCGAGGTCGTCAGCGAGCACCACCAGGGCGTGCGCCGGCTGGGCCGTGGGGTGCGCGTGACGTCGCTGTCCGGCGACGGGATCGTCGAGATGGTCGAGGTGCCGTCGAAGCGGTTCGTGCTCGGGCTGCAGTGGCACCCGGAGCACACGGACGTCGCCGAGGCGGGCGGACGGGTCGCCGCCGCGCTCGTCAGCGCGGCGCGGACGTCGCCGACGCGGCTGGCGGCCTGAGGCGATAGAAGTGGTAGGAGTGCCACTCGTCGACGCGGTGGTCCTCCTGGCCTGAGACCTCGAGGCCCGCGCGCGCGAAGAGGGCGACGGCCTCGCCGGGCCCGAAGCGCTCCATGTGGAAGCGGTCCTCCGCGCCGTCGGGCACCTCGAGCGCCTCGTACCAGTCGTGCGAGACGGCCGGCTTCGGCGCCCCCGCCCGCTTGTGGCCGAGGTAGACGGCGATCGTGCCGCCGGGCCGCAGCATGCGCACGGCCTCGGCGAGCGCGACGTCCGGATCGACGAAGTGGTCGAGCGTGCCCGCGAACAGGACGACGTCGAAGCCGGCGTCCGCGAACGGCAGGTGCTCGGCGAGGGCGCGGTAGCGCTCGTAGCGGGCCTCGCGCTCGCCGACGAGCGGGTCGACGCCGACGAAGCGCGTTTCCTCGGCGTGGCGGTCGAAGTACGCCGGCCAGGGCTGGGGGCCGCAGCCGACGTCGAGCACGTCGCCGTGCAGCTGCGCGAAGGCGGAGAAGCGCCGGACGTCGTCGCGGTCGCCGACGCCGAGGTTGTGCTCGGGGTCGGCGGTGTAGCTGACCTCGCCGTTGTCCTGCAGGCGCTCCCAGACCTCCCACTCGCCGTCCGTCCACGTCTTGCGCGGCGGGGTGAGGTCCCAGGCGAACGGCAGCCGCCGGTACGGGGCCCGGCAGCCGGGGCACGCGACCGCGTCCCCCTCGAGGGCGGGCAGCGGCGTCCGACAGGCGGGACAGGCGAGGCGCATGGGCCCGCCGCACGCTACCGGGCCACCGCGCGGCTCCTCCTCTGGCCCACTGCGCGACGTGTGGCTGTCCGTGCCCGCTCAGCGGGCATGGACAGCCGAACGCGGCGGGCGAAGGGGCTTTGTTCGCCGCTCAGGCGGGGTCGAAGTAGCGCTGCAGGCTCGGCGCGATGAGGGCGACGATCTCCTCGTGGCCGGCGGAGGCGATCGGCTGCACCTCGACGACGTAGCGCGCGAGGACGAGCCCGATGATCTGCGTCGCCGCCGCGGTGGCGCGCAGCTCCGCGCCGGGGCCGTCGATCGCGGTCGCCAGCCGCGCCACGATCTCGCGCTCGACGAACCCGCGCAGCAGCTCCTGCTGGCTGTCGACCGAGCGCAGCATGGCGCGCAGCGGGCCGCCGGTCTGCGGGTCGTCCCAGACCTGCAGCAGCAGCCGCAGAAGGCGCTCGGCGAGGTCGTCGGTGCCCTGCGCGAGCAGCCCGGCGATGGCGTCGGCCGGGTTGACCGGCAGCTCGAGCGCAGCGGCGAACAGCTCCCGCTTGGAGCCGAAGTAGTAGTGCCCGAGCGCGACGTCGACGCCGGCCTCGGCGGCCACGCCGCGCATCGTCGTGCCGTCGTAGCCGCGTTCGGCGAACGAGCGGCGGGCGGCGGCGAGGATCGCTTCGCGGGTCTGGGGCTTGCCGGGGCGGCGGCCTTTCTTCATCAGGTGTTGAAATATAGCGGCGACCGTGGCATCATCCGGCTTCAACAGTCGTTGAATTCTCCGGGAGGTGACCAGCATGTCCCCCGAACGCCGCCGTGTCCTGCTCACCATGTGCCTCGCGCTGGCGACCGTCGTGAGCACCGTCGCCTCGCTCAACGTGGCGCTTCCGGACATCGCCCGCGAGACCGGCGCCACGCAGACGCAGATCCAGTGGATCGTCGACGCCTACGCCCTCGTCTTCGCGGGCCTGCTGCTGCCGGCGGGCGCGCTGGGCGACCGGCTCGGCCGGCGGCGCATCCTCCTGCTCGGCCTGGCGATCTTCGGCCTCGCCTCCGCGGCGGCCACGCTCATCGACCAGCCGGGCGCCCTCATCGCCGTCCGCGCCACGATGGGACTCGGCGCGGCGCTCATCATGCCGACCACGCTTTCGGTGATCACCAGCTCGTTCGGCCCCGGCGAGCGCGACCGCGCCGTCGCCATCTGGGCCGGCGTGGCCGGGGGCAGCGCGCTGCTCGGCCTGCTCGTCTCGGGCGCGGTGCTCGAGGTCTTCAGCTGGCCGTCGATCTTCGTGCTGAACGTCGTGCTCGCCGCGCTCGCCGCGGCGGGGACCGTCCGGTTCGTCCACGAGGGCCGTGCGCCCGAGCGCCCGCCGCTCGATGCCGGCGGCGCCGTCCTGTCGGCGCTCGCGCTGACCGCGATCGTCTGGGCGTTCATCGAGGGGCCGCAGCGCGGGTGGGGCGACGGGCTCGTCGTCGGCGGCTTCGCCGTGGGCATCGCCCTCGGCGCGGCGTTCGTCGCCCACGAGCTGCGCCGCGAGCAGCCGATGCTCGACCCGCGCCTCTTCCTGCTGCGCGGCTTCGGCGCCGGGTCGCTGTCGCTGCTCGTGCAGTTCTTCGGCATGTTCGGCTTCATCTTCGTCCTGCTGCAGTACGTGCAGTTCGTGCTCGGCTACTCGCCGCTCGAGGCGGGGATCGCGCTCGCCCCGATGGGCGTCGTGCTGATCGGCGTGTCGTCGCGCGTGCCGCGGCTCATCGACCGCTTCGGCGTGCGCCGGATCGGGCCGCCCGGGCTGGCGATCGCCGGCGGCGGCATGGCGATCCTGTCGACGCTCGGCCCGGACGCCTCCTACTGGCACCTGCTGGCCGGCCTGCTCGTCCTCGGCTTCGGCCTGGCGCTGGCCACGACGCCCGCCACGACCGCCATCGTCGAGTCCGTGCCGGCCGAGAAGCAGGGCGTGGCGTCGGCGGTCAACGACGCCTCCCGCGAGGTCGGCGGCGCGCTCGGCATCGCGGTGCTCGGCAGCGTCCTGGCCGCCGCCTACAGCTCGAGCCTCGGCGACGCGCTCGCGGGCTCGGGCGCGCCCGCCGAGGCGGTCTCGCGCGCGCAGGAGTCCCTGCCGGCGGCGATGGCGATCGCGGAGCGCATCGGGCCGCGCGGCGCGGACCTCGCCACCGCGGCCGGCAACGCGTTCGCCGACGGGCTGAGCGTCGCGCTGCTGGTCGCCGCCGCGGTGATGGTCGCGGGCGCGCTGGTCGTCTACCTTCGCGGCCCGCGCAGCGAGGTGGCGACCTGCCCGAGCGTGCCCTCCGCCGTCCCGCCGAGCTGATGGCCTGCGGTCGGGCGGCGACGCGGCCGACGAACTCGGTCGCCCGCGCGCGCGGCCGCGGGATTCACCGCACGGTCACGAAAAGCATCGGTCCGGGCCGTCGAGCAGCCCGAGCCCGACGCTGCCGTTCGGGCGCAGGACGACGTCGCTCGTCACCGAGCACTGCCTGTCGGGCCGTTCGATCGCGCACGTGGCTCTGGTCGTGCCGACGAGCTCGCACCCCGTGACGGTGGCGGCCTGGGATGGTCTGCGGAACGTGAACACGTCGCCCTGACGCACGAGCCGCGTCAGCTCGTCGCGCGCCGCGTCGGCGGTGAGCACCCCGCCGGGGTAGACCAGGACCGTGTCGCTGACCCGGTGCGGAACCGCCGCGGCCGAGGTGGCGGTGACCGAGAGCCTGTAGCGCCCGGGGTCGACCGGCTCTCCGAGCGCGATCACGTGCTCTCCCGCGGGCATGTCGGTCGTGGCCTCCCGGACGACCTGCCCGTCGCGGCGGGCCGTCGCGACGATGGTCGCCGGCCGGGTGAGATGCACGTGGGCCTGCAGGACGAGGGGCGAGGTGAGGGTCGCCGCGCCGATGCCGATCGCCAGGCGCCGGGGGTCGGCGGGTGCCCAGTAGCGGATGCGCGAGACGTCGTTGAAGTAGACGCCGCCGTCGCGCGCGGGAGCGAGGTCCTCGGTGTAGACCGCCGTGGCGCGGGGTGGGATGCCGTTGAGGAACGGCGGGCTCAGCTGCGCCCACGAGTCGCCGATGACGTCGGACGTCCCGGCCACCAGACGCGCACGACCGCGGGCATCGACGCGGATGATCCTGTTCGCGCTCTCGTCGTGCTCCCAGCCGGGTGCCGCGAGGAACCCGCCGTCGTCGGTGGCGACGAGGCTGCGCACCTGCAGCCGGGTCAGGGTGGTGATCCTTCCGCTCGGCGCGACGCGGCGCACCCCGCCGGGGCCGTGGGTGAGGTTCAGGGGGTGGAGCCCGCCGCCCTCGGCGATGAGGAAGCCCCCGTCCGGCTGGACGGAGAGCGCGACCGGCTGCGCGACCCCGGCGCTGGTCGCCGGGCCGCCGTCGCCGCTGGGCCGCCCGCGTCCGTCGCCGGCCACCGTCGTGATCCTTCCGGCGCGTGAGACGCGCCGGACCCGGTTGTTCACCGAGTCCGCGATGAGGAAGCTGCCGTCGGGCAGCACGGCGAGCGCCTTCGGTCCGTCGAGCTTCGCCCGGACGGCCGGGCCCCCGTCGCCGCCGAACCCGGACACCCCGCCTGTGCCCCGGGGCTTTCGCGTGCCGGCGACGGTGCGGATGGTGCCGTCGGGAAGGATGCGGCGGATGAGGTCGCCGAACTGCTCGGAGACGAGGACGCTGCCGTCGGGCAGCTGCGCCAGGTCTGAGATCCAGTCGAAGCCGGCCTGGGTGGCCGGCCGCCCCTCGCGGTGCGAGCGCGCGCGGCCTCCCGCGAACAGCCGGAGCCCCCCGCCCGAGCCGACCCGGTAGATCGTGTTCACGTCCGCCGTGACGAGCAGGCTCCCGTCGGCGAGCTCCAGCATCTGCTCCGGCAGGTCCAGCGTCGCGGTGGTTGCCGGCTCTCCGTCCGAAGGAGGGCGCACCCAGGCCGACTCGTCCAGGAGCCACCCGGCGGCGGTGTAGACCCGGCCCGCGGGCATCGGATCCGCCGTCACGGGGCGCCCGCGCGGGGCCGCACCGGAGGCCGCGGCGGGGAGGGCGGTCGCCAGGACCGCGGCGACCGCCAGTAGCTTCGACACCCGGGCGGCGACAAGTCGGCGCATGGGGCACAGCTTGCGCTCGCGGCGCGCAGCAGGCAGCCGGGGTCGCCCGCAGATCTGGTGCGTAGTCGCCCGGCGGCCGGTGCTCAGCGGGGCCGGTGGCCTCGGCGGCTGTTGCGCTTGTGGCGGGCTCGGTGGCGTGGCCCGCGGGTCGGGCGCTCGGCTCGGTTCTTCGTGGTCGTCGTGGCCGCGGCGACGAGTGCGGGTGCGGCCAGCGTGTCCGTGTGGCGGGCGGGGCTCCACGCCTCGTCGCTGCTCGGTGCGAACGCGCGGTCGAAGTAGGCGTGAAAGAACGCCGGGACCGTCGAGAGCTCGGTGGGCGCCGCTTGCGCGACGAGCGCACACCCCGCGGCGGCGAGCGCGCGCCTCACACGGCGCCGCGCATCCGCCCGTCGACGATCGACAGCCCGGGCGGAGCGCCCGTGTCCGGATGGGCGAAGCCATGCAGCCGGAACCCGAGGCCGGCCGCGGCGTAGCGCGGCTCCTCCTGGTAGCCGTCGGCGCCGTCGCCGGACAGGTACGCGTCGCCGCCCGCGGCGCGGACGAGGTTGATCAGCAGGTCCGTCGCGGCGCCGCCCACGTCGCCCAGCTCGGACTGGCGCACGAGCTTGTGCGCGTGCTCGGGCGCGAGGCGGCGGATCGCGTGCTCGTTGAGCTCGGCGATCAGCTCGGCGTCGTGCTCGAGCAGCTCCCGCACCAGCGGCATCGTCTCGGAGAAGAGCGGCGCCCGCGCGTACTCCATCTCGATGGTCCGCAGCGCCTTGCGCCGCCAGGGCTGGCGGTCGTCGACACGTACCTCGCGGATGCGCTGCACCCCCTCGCGCACGACCGGCGCGGTCAGCCACGCCGGCCCGCCGCCGATCATGAGCTGCACCCGGTTCGTGTACGTGCCGCGCGACGTGCGCGGGAACTGGACGTCGTCGAGCAGGACGAAGCGGTCGCACTGCGCGAGCTTGTCGAAGAAGCCCAGCCAGGGCAGGAAGTTCGGCTGGTGGCAGGCGACGAGGGTCAACGCTGCACCGCCAGCACGGCCTTCTGGTCCTCGGTCGCCAGCTCGTCGACCGTGGTGCACAGCCGCTGCGCCTGCTCCTCGAGGATCGCGCGCAGCGGCCGCCCCGACCACAGCGTCGGGTGCGTCAGGAACTGGATCCGCGTCGCCGCCCGCAACTCGGCCTCCGGGTCCTTGCCGCGCCAGTTCTGGTTGGAGTCGCTGAGGTAGGCGATGTCGCCGAAGAAGCGCGGCGCGTACGTGTTGACGAGCGGGGCGGGCAGCACGAGGTGGCCGGCCGGCCGCACGCCGGGCATGTGGAACGAGACGACCCGCACCGCGGCCTCGTAGCGCGACTCCAGCAGCGTCACGTCGCGGATCACGCCCTCGAGGACCTCGTCGTCGGAGGTCATGTCGCTCGAGTCGAAGTGCAGCCCGAGCTCGTGCCCGCACTCCAGCAGCGTCCGCACGGCGCCGTCCGCCTCGTCGTCGAGGCCGTAGAAGCGCGAGCGCACCTGCAGGCAGTACGTCGAGACGGCGCCCTGCTCGGCCTCCACGCGCGCCATCGGCTCGATCCACTTCGGCCGGTCGTCGATGTCGTGGCGCAGCAGCAGCGCCCGCTCCGGCAGTTCGTCGGCAAAGCGCACGCTCGGCGGCCCGAGCGCGATGAGCCGCCCATACTCCTCGAACGTCACCGCTTCGTCGCGATGATCGTGATGCCCGACCGGTGGATGTGCTCGTGCTCCACGTCGAGGCCGGCCTCGCCGCACCAGCGCCGGACCTCGTCCTCGGTCTGGCGGAAGGCGTTCTTCGGCGCGTACCAGTCGAAGTTGATGTGGTGCATCTCGCCGAACGTCATCGCCGGGTCGTAGTAGGCCTTGAAGACGTCGTAGTAGAACAGCCGCTGCAGGTCGACCCGGCCGGCCTCGATGCCGAGCACGTCGATGTCCTCGGGCACGTCGATCTCGACGCCCAGCTCGCCGAGCGCGATGCCGAGCTTCGTCAGCGGCTCGAGCGCCGTCCACGCCTCCTCGGGCGTCATCTCCTGCAGTTGGGCTCGGATCGCGTCGTCGGTGAACTCGCGGATCAGCGACTTGCGGCGGTAGACGTAGAAGAGGATGCGCCCGCCGGGGCGCAGCAGCGGCGCGACCGCCTTCAGCGCCCCCTCGGTCGAGTCGGTGTGGTGCAGGACGCCCTCGGAGAAGATCACGTCGACGCTGCCCGGCGCCAGCGGCAGCCGGGTCAGGTCGGCCTGCAGGAACGCGGCGTCCAGCCCGCGGTCGGCGAAGCGCCGCCGCGCGACGTCGACGGCCGGTGTCAGGTCGGCGCCCAGGTAGCGCACCCGGTCGCCCAGCGGCCCGAACACCTCGAGGCCCGACACGCCCGCGCCGCAGCCGGCGTCGAGCACCAGCGGGCGCCCGCCGTACTCCCCCCACCACGGCGCGTCGGCGACCCGGCCGTAGCGCGACTCGAGCCAGCCGCGCATCAGCTCGAGCGCCTCGGGCCGCGTGAACGTGTCCTCCTGCGTCCATTTGAAGCCGAACATCTCGGTGGTCTCAGCCTGGTCGTCGGAGAGCAGCTGGCGCATGCGCGGGATGCCGTCGCGCACGACGAGCTCCTGCCCGCGGACGGTCAGCGTCGCGCCCTCCTCGAGCGACGGCACGCCGAGGACGTCGGCCAGCCAGGTTGCGGTGGCGGTGGACATGGGATCGTGCAGGGTATGACGCTCGCCCTCGAACCGCTGCGCGACGAGGACTCCGACACGCTCTACGCGTGGATCAACGATCGCGAGCTCGTGGAGCTCAGCGCGACCTACCGGCCGGTCTCGCGCGTCGAGCACGACGCCTGGTTCGCCGGCATCCGCCGCCGCGACGACGCCGTCATCTTCGCCATCCGCGAGGACGGCGAGCTCGTCGGCACGTGCCAGCTCATCGTCGCGGGCGACGAGGCGGAGCTGCGCATCCGCGTGGGAAGGCCGAGCGCGCGCGGACGCGGCCTCGGCACGCAGGCCGTGCGGCTGCTGACCGCCCGGGGGTTCGAGGAGCTCGGTCTGCGCCGGATCTGGCTGCAGGTGTTCCGAGCGAACCCCCGCGCGATCCGCGCCTACGAGAAGGCTGGGTTCACGGTCTGCGGTGAGCAGGGCCCGACCGTGCTGATGGACCTCACGGCCGCTGCGGCCGCTCCTCGTCCTGCGCCGCCAGACGGCGGTTGAGCTCCTCGACCTGGGCCGACAGGCGGGCGACCTGGGCGGCGAGGTCGTCCTGCGCGGATGGCGCCGCCGCCGACGGCCCTGGCGCGAGACGGAAGAACGACGCCAGCACGCCCGCGAGGACGCCGAGCACGGCGATGCCCGAGATCATGAGCACGGCGCCGGTGAGCCGTCCGACCGCGGAGGTCGGCACGAGGTCGCCGTAGCCGACCGTCGTGAGCGTGACGACCGCCCACCACAGCCCGTCGCCGAAGTTGTCGAAGCCGCCCGCGGGGCCGTCGGAGCGCTGCACGATGACGGCGCAGGCGACGACCAGGAGGACGACGAAGATCACGACCCGGTTGAGCTGGCCGGCGAGCACGCGCTGCCTGCCGCTGACGACGAGCAGGCGCGTGAGCCGCACGAGGCGCAGCAGCGCGAGGAAGCGCGTGTTGAAGAGGCCCGGGATGAGGAACCGCGGGGCGGACAGGATCACGATCGCCAGGTCCACCTGGCCGAGCCGGGTGCGCAGGTAGCCCGGTACGAGCCGCAAGCGCACGACGAGGTCGACGAGGAAGACCGCCCACGACGCGAGCGCGACCTCCCCGACGGGATCGCCGCGGCGCTCGCGGTCAGCCGAGCGCGGCGCAGCGCGGCGCGCGGCACTGCGGCAGCGACGCCGACGCCGACGCCGACGCCGACGCCGACGCAGCCGGCCGCGAAGCCACCTCGACGGCGCGGCGCCGCCGCCCCGTCGCACAGGGCGCGGGGCGGCAGCGGGGCGCGGCGGTCGCGAGCGTCCGGCGCGGGCGCGGGCCGCTCACCCGATCATCTCCCGGGCCGGCCCGCCCGGGCGGAACATCGGCAGGCAGTCCGCCTCCGGCGCGATCCCGACGCGCAGCAGCGCCGGGCCGGGCTCGGCCAGCGTCTCGGCCAGCGCGTCGTCGAGCTCGCCGGGCTCGTCGACGCTGCGCGCCGCGACGCCGAACCCGCGGCTGACCAGCTCCCAGTCCAGCGCGCCGCCGAGGGCGCTCGCCGCGCGCCGCCCGTCCCAGAACATGTCCTGCTGCTGGCGGACCATGCCCAGGCCGGCGTTGTCGAGCAGCACCACCTTCACGGGCAGCTCCTCCTCGACCGCGGTCGCCAGCTCCTGCACGTTCATGACGAGCGAGCCGTCGCCGGTGACGCACACGACCGTCTCCTCCGGGAACGCGGTCTGCGCGCCGAGGGCGGCCGGCAGGCCGAAGCCCATCGTCCCCAGCCCGCCCGAGGTCAGCCAGCGCCGCGGCCGGTCGAAGCGCAGGCGGTTGGCCGCCCACATCTGGTGCTGACCGACGTCGGTCGCGACGATCGCGTCGCCGCGGAGCGCCGCGTCCAGGGCGTCGAGCGCCGCTTCGGGATCGATCGTGCCCGCGTCGTGGCCCGCCGCGCGGCGGACCGGATGAGCGTCGAGCCAGCCGCCGATCCGCGCCCACCACTCGATGAGGCGGACCGGGTCGGGCGCCAGCGCGTCGAGCTCGCGGGCCAGGCCGTCCAGCGCCTGTCCGGCGTCGCCCACGACCGGGATGTGCGCCTCGACGTTCTTGGAGATCTCGGTCGCGTCGACGTCGATGTGCACGACCTTCGCCTCGCGCGCGAACGACTGAAGCTCACCGGTCACGCGGTCGTCGAACCGCGCGCCGACGGCGATGACGAGGTCGGCCTCGTCCATCGCCCAGTTCGCCGCGCGCGTGCCGTGCATGCCGAGCATGCCCAGCCAGCGCCGGTCGGAGGCGGGGAACGCTCCGAGCGCCATCAGCGTCGTCGTCACCGGCAGCTCGAAGTGCCGCGCGAACTCGGTCAACCGGTCCGACGCCTCGGCGTGGACGACGCCGCCGCCCGCGTAGACGACCGGCCGCCGCGCCGCCGCGATCGCGGCCGCGGCCTTGCGCAGCTGGCCGACGTGCGGGACGCAGCGCGTGCGGTAGCCGGGCAGCGACAGCTCGGCGCGGCCCTCGCGCGCGGGGCCCTTGGCCGCGTCGGCCGGGACGTCGACGAGCACCGGCCCGGGACGTCCCGTGCGAGCCACGTGGAACGCCTCGTGGACCGCCTGGGCGACATGGTCGGCGCTCTCGACCCCGATGGAGTGCTTGACGATCGGCAGCGTCATGCCGAGCACGTCGCATTCCTGGAAGGCGTTGGTGCCCCGCAGGTGGCTCGAGACCTGCGCCGTGATGAACACCGTCGGCACCGAGTCCATGTGCGCGTCGCAGATCGGGGTGACGAGGTTCGTCGCCCCGGGGCCGCTGGTGACGATCGCGACGCCCACGCGCCCGGTCGCCTTGGCGTAGCCCTCGGCGGCGTGGCCCGCGCCCGCCTCGTGGCGGACGAGCACGTGCCGGATGGGCGCGTCGTGCAGCGCGTCGTGGATCGGCAGCGACGCCCCGCCCGGCAGCCCGAAGACCGCCTCGACGCCCTCGCGCTCCAGCGCCTCGATCAGCCGGTCTGCGCCGCGCATGCCGGCCTCCCTCGATGACGGGTGGTGGTGAGGTCGATGGTGATGACGTCGATGGGAAGTACGAGGCCGAGAACGCGCACGGGGCGCTCCTTTCGGAGGGGGAGGTGAGGCGAGGACGGCCGGCGGGGCGAAGCCCGCGCGGCCTAGCGAATGCCGGTGAGGCCGGCTACTCGCACGCCGCGACCGGTGCCTACGAGAAAGCCCGGAAGTCGAAGCGGCGTGAGGTGACGATGGGTCACGAGCTCAAAGGATGCCGCATGGCCGTTCGCCGCGCAACCACCGCGTCTTTGCGGGGGTCCGGGCTCATGGACGGTCGGGCGATGAACAGACCGGAATTCAGCACGCTGTCGGCCGGGGTACCCGCACCGTCACCATGCTGCGCGACGCGTTCACCGTGCCCTCCGAGACGAGCGTCCACGAGGGCGTGCCGCTGCGCATCGCGCTGCTGGCGCCACCCTGGATCCCCGTGCCGCCCCCCGCCTACGGGGGGATCGAGTCGGTCGTCGCCCGCCTCGCCGACGGGCTCGTCGCACGAGGGCACGACGTCACGCTGTTCGCCGCGCCGGGATCGCGATCGTCCGCTCAGGTCGTGCCGGTGCTCGAGGCCTGCCATCCCGACGAGATCCAGCGCGCCATCCACGAGGCAGACCACGTCGCACGCTGCTTCGAGGCGCTCGAGCGGGCCGAGCGGTTCGGCGGTCCGTTCGACGTCCTGCACGACCACAGCGGCTTCACGGCGTTCGCGATGGCCGATCGGGTGACGGTGCCGATGCTGCACACGCTGCACGGCCCGTTCGACGAGGAGACCTCGGCGTTCTACCGCCGGCACGCTGCGAAGGCGTGGGTCTCGGCGCTCAGCGCCGTCCAGAGGGCGAGCGCACCGCCCGAGCTGCGCTTCGCAGGAGTCATCCCCAACCCGTTGGACGTCGACGAGTGGCCGTTCTCGGCGGAGAAGGACGACTACCTGCTCTGGGTGGGGCGCATGAGCCCCTGCAAGGGCCCCCATCGCGCGATCGACGTCGCCCGCCGGGCCGGACGGCGGCTGATCCTCGGCGGACCGGTGCAGCCCGGCCAGGAGGCGTTCTTCGCGGAGGAGATCGAGCCGCACGTCGACGGCGACGCGGTGCGCTACGTCGACGAGGTCGGCGGGCGCGAGAAGCACGAGCTGTTCGCGCAGGCGGCGGCGTTCGTCATGCCGATCCGCTGGCCGGAGCCGTTCGGCATGGTCATGATCGAGGCGATGGCCGCGGGCACCCCGGTGATCGCGTTCCCGGAGGGCGCCGCCGGCGAGGTCGTCGTCGACGGCGAGAACGGCTTCCTCGTGGCCGACGAGGCGGAGATGGCCCGCGCGGTCGATCGCGTGGGCGAGCTCGATCCCGCGCGCTGCCGTTCCTCGGTCGCCGAGCGGTACGACGTCGACGTCGTGGCCGCCGCCTACGAGGCGGCGTACCGGCGGATCGTCGCCGATCGGCTCGGGTCGGCGGAGGCCCCCGGCGCGCCGCTCGAGCGACGGGAGGTGACGTCGCATCCCGCTTGAGTCCGTGAGCGTGCTCGAGGGCAGCACGTTCGTCGTCTCGAACCGCAACGGCGACCTCGACCCCGCGTGCCGGCATCCGCCGCACGGGTTCTTCGCCCAGGACACGCGCTTCGTGTCGCGATGGCATCTCAGCGTCTCGGGCCGGACCACCGAGGTGCTCTCCACCGCCCAGGTCGACCACTTCGCGGCCCAGTTCTTCCTCGTGCCGCCGACGCGCGCCTTCCACGGCGCGCCACCGATCTCGATCGTCCGCCAGCGGCTGATCCGCGGCGTGTGGGTCGAGCAGCTGCTCGTGGTCAACCACTGCGACGACCCGTCAGAGGTCGCCGTCGAGCTCGACGTCGGCTCGGACTTCGCCGACATCTTCGACGTCAAGGACGAGCGCATCGACCCGCGGCACGTCGTCGCCCACCCCACAGGCGGTCTGCTGACGCTGCGCTATCGCAACGGCGCCTTCGTCCGCGAGACCCGCGTCGCGGTCAGCGAGCCGGCCGAGATCGACGAGGACACGATCCGTGTGAGCCTCGGGCTCGGGCCGCGCGAGGAGCGCGTGGTGACCTTCGTCGTGACGCCCCACGCCGAGCAGACCGGGCGCCGGGCGCCGGAGCGGCGCGCATCCGGAACCTTCGAGGCGATGCGCCGCGACGGCCGCGCCGAGCTCGACGCGTGGGTGGCCGGCGCTCCGCGGCTGACCGACGGCGCGGACGCCCTGCGCCACGTCTACGACCGCAGCCTTGTCGACCTGGCGGCGCTGCGGTTCAGCCCGCACCTGTGCGCGCAGGACGAGAGCCTTCCCGCGGCCGGACTGCCGTGGTTCATGACGCTCTTCGGCCGCGACAGCATCATCACGAGCTATCAGGTGCTGCCGTACCTTCCGCAGCTCGCGCGCACGACGCTGCGCACGCTGGCCGCCCTCCAGGCCACCGCGCTCGACGACTTCCGCGACGCCGAGCCGGGCAAGATCCTGCACGAGGTCCGCTTCGGCGAGCACGCGGCGACTGGCCGATCGCCGCACTCGCCGTACTTCGGCACCGCGGACGCGACCCCGCTCTTCGTCGTGCTGCTCGACGAGTACCTGCGCTGGACCGGCGACCGGCCGCTCGTCCTCGAGCTCGAGGACGCCGTGCGGCGGGCGCTCGAGTGGATCGACCGCTGGGGGGACTTCGACGGCGACGGCTACGTCGAGTACGAGACGCGCAACCCCGCGTCCGGGCTGGCCAACCAGTGCTGGAAGGACTCGTGGAACTCGATCCTGTTCGCCGACGGCTCGCTGGCGCGGGGCCCGATCGCCACCTGCGAGATCCAGGGATACGTCTACGACGCCAAGCGCCGGGGCGCACGCCTCGCCCGGGAGGTCCTCGGCGACCGCCACCTGGCGGATCGGCTCGACGCCGAAGCGGTCCGGCTGAGGCGGCGCTTCCAGGAGGACTTCTGGATCGAGGAGCGGCAGTGCTTCGCACTCGCCCTCGACGGCGACAAGCGCCGGGTCGACAGCGTCACGTCGAACGTCGGTCAGCTGTTGTGGAGCGGGATCGTCGACGACGAGCGCGCCGGGGCGGTCGTCCACCATCTGATGGGCGACCGGCTGTACTCGGGGTGGGGCGTGCGCACGATGGCCGACGGCGAGCACGGCTACAACCCGGTCGAGTACCACAACGGCACCGTGTGGCCGCACGACAACTCGCTGATCGCCGACGGCCTGCGGCGTTACGGCTACGCGCCCGAAGCCGCGCGGATCGCCGGGGCGATGATCCGGGCCGCGACGTACTTCGGCCACGCGCTGCCGGAGGTGTTCGCCGGCTTCCCGCAGCACATGACCCACGCACCCGTGGTCTATCCCACGGCCTCGCAGCCGCAGGCGTGGGCGGCGGCCGCGCCGCTGCTCATGCTCACCACGGTCCTCGGGCTGGTGCCGGGGCGCGACGGATTGACCTGCGACCCGCACCTCCCGGCCGAGTTCGGCGAGCCCGAGCTCGTCGGCGTGCGCGGCCACTGGGGCCAGGCGGACATCCGGCCGTCGGCCGGCGTCGATCGGGCGGTCGCGTTGCGCGGCTGACCTACGGCCGCGCCGGCGCCGTCCGGTCCTGAGGTCCGCCGAAGCCGGACGGCGCGATCGTGCCGTCCCGTCCTGGCTCAGCCGAACCCGGACGGCGCGATCGTGCCGTCGAGGACCGACCGGTAGATGCCGTCCCAGGCGCGCGCCGCTTCGCGCGAGCCGTGCCACTTCACGGCGAACTCGCGCGACCGGCGGCCGATCTCCGCCCGCTTCTCCGGGTGGTCCATGAGGTCGACCAGCACGTCCCGCACCGTGTCGGGCGTAGCGCTGACGACCGGCAGCTCGTCGACGTACTGCGGCACCTCGCGGCGCATCTGGTCGAGGAACCGCGGGCTCAGGTAGCAGACGACGGGCTTGCCGAGCATCATCCCCTCGCGCGCGGTGGCGCCGAAGAAGCCGGCGGTGAGCATGTCGACGAAGACGTCGGCCTGCGCCTGGTAGTAGCGCAGCTCGAGGTTCGGGACGTCCTTGAAGAAGATGAGCTCGACGTCGCGGCCCTCGGCCTTCAGGTCGTCGACGAGCGGCAGGTAGACGTGCGTGGACTTCGTGTTGCGCATGGTCCCGGCCTGCGAGCGCGTGTCCGCGTTGCCGACCGAGTGGTAGACCTTGAACGTCTCCTCGCGCAGCCCGAGCCGGTAGTTCGTCGGCACCAGGAGGTCGGGCGCCCAGACCTCCTCGTCGAGGCAGTAGATCCAGGGGTTCTCGTGGACGGTCGGCGCGACGTTGTAGTCCGCCCGGTTGCCGCCGAGCAGCGCGACGTAGTCGGCCAGCTCGTTGCGCGTGCGCCCCCAGCCGAGGTTGAGCTCGTCGGAGCACACGTCGGGCCGGTGCTGGAACGGGCAGTCGTCGCACGTCGGATACGGCGGCCAGGCGCGGAAGCTCGACTGCGCGACGCCGTCGAGGCAGCCGTTGTTCGTGTAGACGATCTTCTTGCCGAGCCGCTTGAGCCAGCGGATCTCGTCGTAGGGCTCGAAGCGGTGGGCGGCGAAGTCGTGGATCGCGTCGCCGAAGCGCAGGCCGTGGGCGTTGGCGAAGTGGAAGACGTCGTACTGGCGCACCGCCCTGGCGAAGAACGCGAGATGCCTGGCGAGGTCGGTGCGCGAGCGGCCCACGAGCATCCGGTCCTGGCCGTGGTAGTGACCGGCGCCGCCCGGGTCGATGTTGACGACGTCCGCCGTCCACCCCAGGTCGCGCAGCCGCCGCGACAGGTACCAGTGGTTGTAGTAGGCGTGGCCGACGAACAGGACGCTGCGTCGCACGCCGCCGGAGGCTAGTGTCGTGCCGAGCACCGCGGGCGGGCGGTGACCGGCGCGCACCCGCGCTGGTGCCGTGCCGGCACCATTGCCCCCGGCGTGCCGGTGCTGGACGCTGGGCTCCGCCGATGCGCCGCACGCTCCTCCCCCGCCGTCCGCCGCCCGGCCCGGATCCCCTCGAGACCGTTCCGCACGACCTCACTGGGCTCTTCGCGACACCCCGGTGGCTGCGCGACCTCGGCCGGTCGGCATGGCTAGCCGTCGGCGTCATGCTGCTCGTCGTCGCCGTGGTGGCGCTGCTGTCGCTGACCGACGTGATCGTCATGCCGTTGATCGCCGCGGCCGTCGTGGCGGCCGTCGCCGCGCCGGCGGTCGAGGCGCTCCAGCACCGAGGCGTTCCGCGCGCGGCGGGCGCGGGGCTGTTGCTGGTGTGCGCGGTGATCCTCGCCATCGCGGTGGTCGTGATGGTGCTGACCGGCATCTCGAGCCAGTTCGACGAGGTGCGGACCCTTCTGGCGTCGGCGCGGGAGACCGTCGCAGGGTGGCTCGTCGACCTCGGCGTGGACCGGCAGACCGCCGGCGACGCGCAGCGCGACGTGTCCGCCGCCCTCTCCGATGCGCTGCCGGCGCTGTTGCGCGGGCTCGGCGCGGGCCTGTCGGCGCTCTCGTCGCTGGTCGTGTTCCTCTCGCTCACCGCGCTGAGCCTGTTCTTCCTGCTCAAGGACGGGCCGCTGATCCGCCGGTGGGTGGAGGGCGCCTCGCGCATTCCCGCGCCCGTGGTCCATCAGATGGGCGACCGGGTGCTCCAGGCGCTGCGCGGCTACTTCTTCGGCGTGACGATCGTCGCGCTCTACAACGCGGGCGTGGTCGTCGCCGGCGCCGCGCTCTTCGGCGTGCCGCTGCTCGGCACCATCGCCGTCGTGACGTTCCTGGCCGCCTACGTCCCGTACCTCGGCGCCTGGAGCGCCGGCGTGTTCGTCGTGCTCGTCGCGCTGGGCGCGAAGGGGCCGGATGCCGCGATCGCGATGATCGTCGTCCAACTGCTGGCCAACGGCGTGCTCCAGCAGCTCGTGCAGCCGTTCGCCTACGGCGCGGCGCTGGGCATCCACCCGCTCGCCGTGCTCGTCGTGACGCTCGGCGGCGGGGCGCTGTTCGGGGCGGCGGGGCTGATCCTCGCCGCACCGGTGACGGCGGCGGTGACCCGGATCACCGCCGATCTCTCGCGTCGTCGGGGCGAGCCTGGGTCGACGGCCGGCGTGCCGGCGCAGCCCGGGCAGCCGGCGCCTCCGCCGGCGCCCGCCTCCTGACTCCGGAATACGGCACTTTGTCCGGCGCCGCACGGCGCTCTACAGTCGCGCCATGGGCATCGCGCTGCCGATGTCGGCCCGGGCCGGGGGGCAGCGACACCGGCGCGCGCCGCTGCTCGTCGCCGGAGCCCTGGCCACCGGCGTGGCCACCGCGATCACCGTCGCGCTGACGGTCGCCGCAGCGCCCGAGCATCCCGCCGGCATCGCCCTCGCGCGCGCCCTGTCGGTGGCCGCACCCTGCGCCGTCGGCCTCTACGCCTGGTACCGCCGCGACGGCGAGCGCTTCGGGCTCGCGCTCCTGGCGACCGGCGCGCTCCTGTTCGTCACGTCGCTGGCCGAGTCCCGCGACCCGGTGCTCTACACCGTCGGCCGCACGATGGGATGGGTCGTCGAGATCGGGCTCGTGTTCCTCGTCCTGTCATATCCCACCGGCCGGCTGCGGGGAACCGTCGACCGGGCGCTCGTCGTGGCAGTCGGATGCGTCGCCCTGCTGACGTTCCTGCCGCGGCTCGTCCTGGCGCAGCAGTTCTCGGTGCCCAGCCCGTACGCGAGCTGCGTCAACGACTGCCCGGACAATGCCCTCTTCCTGCTCGACCACGAGCCTGCGCTCGTCGTCGACATCCTCGCCACTGCGGGCGTCGCCGGGGTGGCGGTCGTCATGCTGGCCGTGATCGTGCGCCTGTGGCAACGCCTCGAAGGCGCCTCGCCGCTGGCCCGGAGCATGTTCGGGCCCGTGCTGCTGATCGCGATGGCCCGCGTCGCGCTCCTGGCCGCCGGGATCTCGCTCCGCGACGCCGACGCCTCCGTCGCGGGTCTTCAGCTGGTCTCGTGGCTGCTCGCGCTGCTGGTCCCCGCGCTCGCGCTCGCGTTCCTCGTCGGGCTCGTGCGCTGGCGGATGTTCGCCGGGCGGGCGATCCTGCGGCTCGCGGAGTGCCTGCCGGGCGCGGACGGCCGCACGTTGCAGCGCGCGTTCGCCGAGGCCTTCCGCGATCCGGGGCTCCAGCTGGCGTTCCCGGCGCCGCGCGGGGCCGCGGAGCCCTGGTGCGACGCCGACGGACGTCCCCTGCCGGTGCCGCCGCCCGGCAGCTCACGGATGATCACCACGGTGAGCGACGGGCACCGGGCCGTCGCCGCGCTCGTCCACGACGCGGCGCTGATGCACGCCCCGGCGATGCTGCGCGCGGGAACGGCGATCGCCGGAAGCGCGCTCGGCCTGCGGCAGCTCGCGGCGGAGGCCGACGCGGCGATGCGCGAGGTGCGCCGGTCGCGCGCCAGGATCGCCGACAGCACCGAGCGCGAACGCCAGCGCATCGAGCGCGACCTGCACGACGGCGCCCAGCAACGGCTCGTGGCGCTGAGGATCGAGCTGGAGCTCGCCGAGAACCTGATCCGACGGGACCCCGAGCGAGGGGCGCAGCGCGTCCACGAGCTCGAGGGGCGCGTCGACGACGCGATCGACGAGCTGCGGGCGCTCGCCCACGGCATCTACCCGCCGGTGCTGTCCGATCGCGGGCTCGCCGAGGCGCTGCGCACCGTCGCCGCGCGCACCGCGGTACCGGTCAGCGTCCAGGCGCGCGACGTCGGCCGGTACCCGGCGGTCGTGGAGAGCACCGTCTACTTCTCCGTCCTCGAGGCGCTGCAGAACGTGCTCAAGCACGCGGAAGGGGTCCACCGGGTGCAGATCGAGCTCGACGGCGTCGGCGGTCAGCTGGCCTTCGCCGTTCGCGACGACGGCGCCGGCATGCCGGACGGTCACCGGCCCGGACGCGGGATCGCCAACATGCGCGAGCGCATGGCCACGGTCGGCGGCACCGTGTCGATCGTCTCCACGCCGCGTGTCGGCACCGTCGTGCAGGGCCGGATCGCCGACGTCGCGAGCGAGGCCGTGGCCGGCGACGATCCGCCGGAGTGAGCCGCCGGCCGGCGGCGGTCAGGACGGACGGCCGCCGCCGTCGTGTGCGGTCCAGATGGCGTGCAGCCGCGCGGTCGACAGCTCCTGCTTGGTGACGAACGTCGCAGCGCCGCACTCCGTCGTCGGCGCCGCCGTCGGATCGAGCGAGATCAGGACGACGAGCGGCGGGCGGGCCAGCCGGTTCAGCCGCCGGGCGGTCTCGATGCCGTCCATGCCGGGCATGCGCACGTCGAGCAGGACGACGTCCGGCTCGAGCTCGGCGGCGCGCTCGATCGCCTCCGCTCCGGATGCCGCTTCGCCCGCCTGCTCGAAGCCGGGCGTCGCGGCGATGAGCTCGCGCAGCGCGGTGCGGAAGACATCCTGGTCGTCGACGGTGAGGACGGTGACGGCGCCGGCCGCCCGGCCCCGGCACTTGGGGACCATCGCACCACCGTGCCGACTGCGGGCGGCCACGGCAAGGTGACGCCCCACCGGATCGGATGCGTGCACGCACGAGTCCCACCGGGGGTTGACGGGCGGACGCCCGGTCTTCGATAGTCATGGCATGGGAAGCGGGGAGGCCACCGGCGACGCCGACCGACCGTCGCTGCGCGTGGTCGTGGCGGACGACAGCTACCTCGTCCGCGAGGCGCTCGGCCATGTCCTCGACGAGGCCGAGGACATCGACGTCGTCGCCTCGTGCGGCGACCTGCCCACGCTGATGCGTGCCATCGACGAGGAGGGCCCCGACGTCGTGCTGACGGACATCCGCATGCCGCCGGGGCAGACCGACGAGGGGCTGCGGGCCGCCGCCGACCTGTGGCGCACGCATCCGGGGGTCGGCGTCGTGGTGCTCAGCCAGTTCTCGGAGCCGCGATACGGGCTCGCCCTCTTCGAGCACGGATCGGACGGTCGCGCCTACCTGCTCAAGGAGCGCGTGCAGCACGGCGACCAACTCGTGTCGGCGATCCGCGCGGTGGCCGCCGGCGGCTCGATGATCGACGCCAAGATCGTCGAGGGGCTGATCGCGGAGCGTCGCAGGGTGGCCGCATCGGCGCTGGGCCAGCTCACGCCGCGGGAGCTCGAGATCCTCGCGTACGTGGCGCGCGGCCACAGCAACCAGGCGATCGCCGATGAGCTCGTGCTCACCAAGCGCGCCGTGGAGAAGCACATCAATGCGATCTTCCTCAAGCTCAACCTCGGGCTCGCCACCGACGTCAGCCGCCGCGTGAAGGCGGCGCTGATCTATCTCGCCGAGCACGGCGACGGCTGAGAGCGGGGCGCGTGCCCGCCCGGGCGGGGATGCCTGCCCCCCCGGCGTAGGCGGGCACGCCGGTTTGCGCGCCGGCGGCGCGCGGCGGAGAGTCGGATCCACGATCTCTCTCGACGCCGGAGGACCATCATCATCGACGCGCTGACCGTGCACGTGCCGGCCGAGGACTGATCTCGATCCGTGCACTCGAGCATGCCTGAGCCGGGCGCTTGGCGGTCGGCCGATCCCCGCCTGCGCGTCGGGCGGCTGGTGGCCGCCTGGATCGCCTCGGCGGCTGCCCTGCTGCTCGCCGCCGAGATCGTTCCGGGCGCCGAGATACGCAGCTTCGGCGGCGCCGTCGCGGTCGCCGCGGTCGCCGGAGTGCTCAACGCCGTCGTCCCGCCGCTGATCGCCGCGCTGCGCCTGCCGTTCACCGTGGCCGCCGGCTTCCTGCTCGTGCTGGGCGCCGATGCCGTCATCCTGCTGATCGCCGCAGACCTCGCTCCCGAGCAGCTCCACGTCGACGGGTTCGCCGCCGCGCTCGGCGTGGCGCTCATCGCGGCGGCCGTGAGCACCGGCATCGGGGCCGTGGCCGGCATCGACGACGACGAGGGCTACACGCTGGGTGTGGCCCGTCGCGTCGCCCGCCGCGTGACGCGCCCGACGGGTGCCGATGAGCCCGGGATCCTGTTCCTCGAGATCGACGGGCTCGCGCTGCCGGTCCTGCGCCGCGCCGTGCGCGACGGCAACGTCCCCAACCTCGCCCGCTGGCTGGAGTCCGGCAGCCATCGCCTGCTGGAGTGGGAGACCGACCTGTCCTCGCAGACCGGCGCCAGCCAGGCCGGGATCCTCCTCGGCGACAACGAGGACATCCCGGCGTTCCGCTGGGTCGACAAGGCGTCGCGCGCCGTGGTGTCCTGCTCGAACCCGGACGACTGCGCGGAGATCGAACGGCGGCACGCGAGCGGGATCGGCCTGCTGGCCGGCGGGGGAACGAGCCGCGGCAACCTGCTGTCCGGTGAGGCGGACGTCGCGCTGCTCACCGTCAGCCGGCTCGCGGAGGAGCGCACGCCGAACCCGGGCTACCGCGCGTTCCTCGCCAACGGCGCCAACGTGACGCGGATGGTGGTGCTGGTGGCCTGGGAGGTCGGGATCGAGATCGTCGCCGCCGCACGCCAGCGCCGCCGCGACGTCCGCCCGCGCGGCAGGCGCGGCGGGCCGTATCCGCTCCTGCGCGCCGGGATGTGCGTCTTCGTCCGCGACCTGATCGCGTTCGCCGTGCTGCAGGACATGTTCCGCGGGGTGCCCGCGGTCTACGCGACGTTCGCGAGCTACGACGAGGTGGCGCACCACTCGGGCCTCGAGCGCCCCGACACGCTCGAGGCGCTGCGCAAGCTCGACGCGCGCTTCGGGCTGATCGACCGTGCCCGCCGCTACGCCCCGCGGCCCTACGAGATCGTCGTGCTGTCCGACCACGGCCAGACGCAGGGCGCCACCTTCCGCCAGCGCAACGGCTACGGCCTCGACGACCTCGTGCAGCGATCGCTGGCGGCCGGGCGCGTCGGATCGGTGGACGCCGGTGACGAGAACGCCACCGGCGTCGGCCGCGCCGTCGACGAGGCGACCGGACGGACCGCCGGGCGGAACGGCAGATCCGGCGCGGAGGAGGTGGCGCACCGGGCGGCCGTCGTGCTCGGATCGGGCAACCTCGGTCTCATCTATCTCATGGAGCGACCGCACCGGCTCACGCTCGAGGAGATCCGCGACCGCCACCCCGGGCTGATCGAGGCGCTGTGCGATCACCCCCACATCGCGTTCGCGCTCGTCCGATCCGCGACCGAAGGGGCGATGGCGATCGGCGGCGGGGGCGAGCACCGCCTGGCCGACGGGCGCGTGATCGGACGGGACCCGCTGGCGGGGTTCTCCCCCAACGCGCCCCGGCACCTGCTCCGCGCCGACGGCTTCGCGCACGTCGCCGACATCGTCGTCAACAGCTTCTTCGACCCGGTCACCGAGGAGGGCTGCGCGTTCGAGGAGCTGATCTCCTTCCATGGCGGAATGGGCGGGCCCCAGACGCGGCCGTTCGTCCTGCATCCCGCGCACCTGGCCGTGCCCGGCGAGCCCCTCGTCGGCGCCGTGGCGGTGCACCGGATGCTGCGCCGGTGGCGCGAGCAGTGCAACGGCGGTCCGCTCCCCGCGGTCGCCGAGAGCTACGCCCGCGTCACGGCGGGCGCGTCGCTCTCGGTCGAGGGCGCGAGCGCGACCGGCTCGTGACCCGCGGCGATCCTCACCAGCTCGCGCGCCATGTTGGGCAGGCCGTCGGGGATTCCCGCCGACGGCGAGGCGCCCGGGTGATGGCGCGAGATGCGCACGCGCAGGGCCCTCGGGCGCACCGAGAAGCGCAGCGGCGGCTCCAGCAGGACGGACTCGCCGTCGATCCCGGTGGGAACGGGGGCGGACGCCCCGACCTCGAACTCGGCCGCGGACCACTGGCGCCACGGCCGCTGCAGTGGGTGCAGGCCCTCGCCGATCTGGGTCGGCTCGCCGAGCACGGTGACCCCCAGCAGCCCTTCGTCGATCCGCGGCCGCGTGCCGCCCTCGAGCATCCCGAGGCGGTAGCGGTTGTTGGAGACCAGGATCGCGACGCCGCCGCTGTGGCGGTGCCCGTGCGGACCCGTCCACACCAGGTCCATGTCGCCGGCCTCCGGGAGCGTCCGCAGCAGCGTCCGCTTCTTCGCGGCGCGATATCCGCTCTGGGCGACGGCCTCGGCGTACACCCCGAGCGACACGTTGTTGACGAACGTGTGGCCGTTGACCAGCGGCAGGTCGACCCGGCGCTCGCCGCCGTCGACGAACGCGTCGAGGGCGCCGACCACATCCTCGCGATCCACGCCGAGGTCGAGCGCGAAGTGGTTGCGGGTCCCCGCCGGGATGCACGCGAACGGCAGCCCGCGTTCGACCGCGATCTCGGCCACGACCGCCTGGGTGCCGTCGCCGCCGGCCGCGGCGACGGCGTCGGCTCCCCGTTCGATCGCCTCCAGCACGAGGTCGCGCAGGTCGTTCCCCGGCCGCAGCTCGATCGGCTCGATCCCGCGCGCCTGCGCCTCCGCGGCCAGGTTGTGGCGCACCGCGGAGCCGTCGCCGGAGCGGGGGTTCCAGACCAGGACGGGACGCCGCGGGGCCGTGGCGGTCGGGAGCGGGACGTGGATGCGGAAGGCCTCGTGGGCGGCGGCGACTCCGCCGGCGAGCGCGAGGATCACCAGGACGTCCCCGAGGAGCAGCAGAGGCTCGCCCCACGGCAGCAACGCCGCCGCGCCGACCAGCATCGCCGCCGCGGCGGCGAGCTGCAGCCAGCGCGCCAGACCGGTGTGCAGCAGCCCGCGCCAGCCGACCACGATCGCCAGCAGGAGCAGCGCGACGGCGAGGATGCGGAGGCCCGGTACGCGCGCGATGGTGATCGCCGTGGCCAGAGCCGCCGCCAGTACGGGCAGCGCGAGCGCCGCCGCCGCTGCGAGGCGGCGGCGGGTCACCAGGTCAGCTCGATCTCGAGCTCGGTCTCGTCGTCCTCCACCTCGAGCTCGACCTTGAGCCTCACCGTCGCCGGCACCTTGGCCACGAAGCGCAGGCCGTCGCGCTCGATGCGGAAGTCGTTGCCCGACGCGAGCTCGTCGGCGATCGCGCGTAGGTGCGCCGCCGCGTCCTCGCGGGAGAGCGTCTGCTTGTCCTCCAGCTTGACCAGGTCCATGCGGGCATCCCTCTCGATCCGTTGACGGACCGACCGTCCCACGGCGGCGGGCGGTGCGGCAAGGGTGTACGCACGCCGTCGCTCGTGGTGCCCGCGTCGCGTGGTGCCCGCGTCGACGGCGCCGGCGGCCCGGTTGCGGACCCATCCCCGAGAGGCATGCACGCACCCTTGCCGGTGCGCCGGGCGCCCGGGAGGCTGCGCGCCGTGAGCCTCCACGAGGACGACGCCGGGCATGGCCGTGGGCTTTCGGGGACGCGACCTGCAGGCCGCGAAGGGATGGCTCGTCGAGGACGGTGCCTGACCGATGGCGGCTGACGCGAGCGCCGCGGCCGGCGAGGAGGGCACGGGCAGCACCCGTCTCGCGGTCCTGCTCGCGATGGCGATGTTCGTGCTGGTCGTCGACACGTCGCTCATGAACGTGTCGATCGCCGCGGTGGTCGACGACCTCGACACGACGGTCAGCGGCGTGCAGTCCGCGATCGCGCTCGAGGCGCTCGTCTCGGCGGCCTTCATCCTCATCGGCAGCAAGGTGGCCGACCTCATCGGCCGCAAGCGCGCGTTCGTGCTCGGGTTGCTCGGGTACGCGACCGGCGCCCTGGCGATGGTGCTCGCCCAAGACCTCCGCGCGATCATCGTCTTCTGGGCCGTGATCGGCGGCTTCGGCGCATCGCTGCTGCTGCCGTCCATGCAGGCGCTCATCCACAGCAACTTCACCGGCAAGGCGCAGACGAAGGCGTACGCGACCGTCGGCGCGGCCTCCGCCGTCGCCGCGGCGGTGGGCCCGCTGCTCGGCGGCTTCCTCACCACGTACCTCTCGTGGCGCGTCGGCTTCGCGCTCGAGGTGGTCGTCATCGCGGTCGTGCTGTCGAGCATGAAGCTCGTCGCCGACGCGCCGTACACCGGGCCACGCGGCGTCGACGTCGTCGGGGCGGCGCTCTCGGCGATCGGCATGGGCGGTGTCGTGGTCGGCATCCTCATCTGGCAGGAGGGCGGCGAGGCGGTCGGTGCGTTCATCGCGGTCGGGCTCGTGGCGCTCGGATCGCTCGTCTGGTGGCTGAAGCGCCGCAAGCGCGAGGGCAAGCCGTCGCTGCTGGACCCGGACCTGTTCCGCCTGGCGCTGTTCCGGCTCGGCATCACGGCCCAGATGCTGCAGAACATCGCGCTCGGCGGGGCGATGATCGCGCTGCCGATCTTCCTGCAGATGGTGCTCGAGTACAGCGCGATGGAGACGGGGCTGACGCTCGCGCCGCTGTCGCTGACGATGTTCGCGACCGCGCTGATCGCGGGCAAGCGAGCCGGACGGCGGCGACCCGCGTCGCTCATCCGGCTCGGCGCGGCGCTGCTGACGATCGGCATGGCGGCCCTCATCCCGATCGTGCCGCGGGTCGAGAGCGGCTGGGCGCTCGTCGCGCCGCTGATGCTCGCCGGCGCCGGCTTCGGCCTGCTGGTGTCGCAGCTCAACAACTACACGCTGTCGCCGATCGACGAGGAGCGCGTGAGCGAGGCGGCCGGCGTGAACTCGGCGGCGGGATCGTTCGGGCTGTCGTTCGGGCTGGCGTGCTCGGGGGCCATCCTCCTCGCCACGCTGTCGATCGCCTTCACCCAGATGGCCGACGACAGCAAGGTCCTGCCGCCCGCCGCCAAGGAGCAGGTGGCGCAGGCGCTCGACGACGACGCGGAGGTGCTCAGCAACACCCAGCTCGAGGAGCAGTTGGCGGGGCAGCCCCCGGCGGTCCGCGAGGAGATCGTGCGCATCAACACCGACGCGCGGCCGCTCGCGCTCCAGGTCGCCCTCGCCGTGCCCGTCCTCGCGGGGCTGCTGGCGTTCCTCATCTCGCTGCGGATGATGCGGCGCCCGGACCCGGCGGCGTCGTCGGCCGACAATCAGGTGGCGATGGCCTGAACGGCCCGGCCGAGGGCGCCGGGTGCCGTGTGCGCACCCTGGCGGACCTTGGTGCACACCCTCTTGCCAGAACGCGGGAGAAGCTGGATGGTGGCGCCATGACCATCCGTGCTCGGACGAAAGCCCGTGTGGCCATCGAGCCCGTCGACCGGATCGCAGCAGGACGAGCGGCGCGCGAGGCCGCGCCGCGCTCGTCGCATGCGGGCTGGCAGCCGGCGCCCGACCGCCGCAGCCCGATGGACCTCCTCGAGGACGAGGGACGGACCCGCGTCCCCGAGCTGCTGCCGATCCGCTACGGGCGCATGCTCGCGAGCCCGTTCACGTTCTACCGGGGGGGCGCGGCGATCATGGCGGCCGACCTCGCGCCCACGCCGGTCTCGGGCCTGAAGGTGCAGGCCTGCGGCGACGCGCACGTGCTGAACTTCGGCACCTACGCCGCGCCCGACCGCAAGCTCGTGTTCGACGTCAACGACTTCGACGAGTCGCTGCCCGGACCGTGGGAGTGGGACGTCAAGCGCCTGGCGGCCAGCATCGAGATCGCCGGCCGCGCACGGGGCCAGCGCCGCAAGGAGTGCCGCGGGCTCGTGGCCGACACCGCGCGCGCCTACCGGGAGGCGATGCGGACGTTCGCCGAGATGGGCAACCTGGACCTCTGGTACACGCGCATCGACGAGGACGCTCTCATCCGCGACTTCAGCCCGGGCGGCTCGGGCAAGGCCGACGCCACGCTGGAACGCGCGCGGGCCAAGGCGCTCAGCAAGAGCAGCCTGCGGGCGGTCGCCAAGCTCACCGAGCGCGTCGACGGGCGGGTGCGCATCGTGCACGAGCCCCCGCTGATCGTGCCCATCGCCGAGCTGCTGCCCGCCGACGACGTCCGCGACGTCGAGTCGTGGATGGAGCGTCTGCTCAAGCGCTACCAGCGCAGCCTGCTCGGCGACCGTCGTCACCTGCTCGACGGCTACCGGTTGGTGGACATGGCGCGCAAGGTCGTCGGCGTGGGCAGCGTCGGGACCCGTGCCTGGGTGCTGCTGCTGCACGGCCGCGACTCCCGCGACCCGCTCGTGCTCCAGGCCAAGGAGGCGGGGGAGTCCGTGCTCGCGCCGTACGTCGGCGCCAGCCCGTTCGCCAACCACGGCCAGCGGGTGGTCGAGGGCCAGCGCCTCATGCAGGCGGCGAGCGACATCCTGCTCGGCTGGGACCGCGTCGAGGGCCTCGACGGCCTCACCCGCGACTTCTACGTCCGCCAGCTCTGGGACGGCAAGTTCTCGCCGGACATCGAGACGATGCGCCCTGAGCGGCTGGCCGTCTATGTGCGGTTGTGCGCGTGGACGCTCGCCCGCGGCCACGCACGCTCCGGCGACCGCATCGCGATCAGCGCCTACCTGGGCAAGAGCGACGTCTTCGACCGGGCGATCGTCGAGTTCGCGTGCGACTACGCCGACCAGAACGAGCGCGACCACGCGGAGCTCGTCGAGGCGGTCCGCTCCGGCCGTGTGAGCGCCGAGTCGGGCATCTGAGCGGGGGGCCCGCGCGCGGCGCAGCAGCGCCGAACCGGCCTACCGGGGCGGCGCCTGCCCCACGGGCGCCTGCACCGTCCACTCCGTGGGGGGACGCATCGCGCCGCGCACGATGGCCCACGGCCACCGGTCCTCCGACCCGTCGTAGGCGACGTTCAGCGCGGTGAACGTCAGCGCGCGCTCGACGAAGTCCAGCGTCAGCCCGATGAGCCGGTGCATGCCCACGTCGATCGTGAACTCGCCCGGCAGCAGCGCGGTGTCGATGCGGGCGCGGATCTCATGGCGGCCGGGCTCCAGGCAGAGCAGGGGACGGTCGCCGTCGACGTTCTGGACGGTCGCGACGCGGGTGCCGTCGGCGGTGGAGAGCCCGAGCTCGATCACGCCGTCGTCGACCGGCTCGGCGACGGCGAACGTCATCGCCACCGTGAACGGCTGGCCGAGGTGGATGCGGTCGGTGGGCGCGCCGTCGTCGCCGAGCAGCGCGACGCGCTCGAGCGTCACCGCGCCCGTCGTCGAGCGCGGCACGTCCGGGCCGATCGTCGCCACGCCGCCCTGCTGCGTCGCGCCGGCGTGGTGCAGGTAGGCGGCGACGACGTCCGCGGTCGGCCCGTCACGGCGCACCCGCCCGCCGTCGATCCAGTACGACCGCGTGCACAGCCGCTGCACCGCGCTGAGCTGGTGCGAGACGAACACGACGGTCCGCCCGCCGCGCGCGACGTCGTCCATCTTGCCGAAGCACTTGCGCTGGAACTCCGCGTCGCCCACCGCGAGCACCTCGTCGACGAGCAGGATGTCGGTGTCGAGGTGCGCGGCGACCGCGAACGCCAGGCGCACGTACATGCCGCTCGAGTAGCGCTTGACCGGCGTCTCGAGGAACTTCTCGATGCCGCTGAACGCGACGATCTCGTCGAAGCGCGCCGCGACCTCCTGGCGGCGCATGCCGAGGATCGTGCCGGACAGGTAGACGTTCTCGCGGCCGGAGAGCTCGGGATGAAAGCCGGTCCCGACCTCGAGCAGCGTGCCGACCCGCCCGGTCAGCTCGATGCGCCCCTCGGTCGGGGGCGTGATGCGCGACAGGCACTTCAGCAGCGTCGACTTGCCCGCCCCGTTGCGGCCGACGAGCCCGACGACCTCGCCGCGTCCCACGCGCACGTCGACGTCGCGCAGCGCCCAGAAGTCCTCGCCCTTCGGTGCGCGGCGGCCGATGCGCTCGCTGAGCAGGTCGGTCGCCGCGGCACCGAGCCGGTAGCGCTTGCCGAGCCCGGTGACCCGGATCGCATCGGCGTCAGAACCCACGGGGGCCCGCCTCCCGCCGGGAAACACCGAATGACCACCGTGTGCGCCGCGGCCCGGCGTCGGCACCCCTAGATGACATCGGCGAAGCTGCGCTCGGCGCGGGTGAAGTACAGCGCCCCGGTGATGAGCAGGACGACCGCCGACCCCAGCGGGATCAGCAGCAGCGCCCCCGGCCACTCGGCCGCGGGGAACAGCATCCAGCGGTACGCCTCGAGCACGCCGACCATCGGGTTGAGCGCGTAGATCGGCTGCACGGCGTCCGGCACGACGTCGAACGGGTAGACGATCGGCGTCACGAACAGCCCGATCATGATGAGGAAGGGCACGACGAGCCGGATGTCGCGGTAGCGCACATTCAGCGCGCTCAGCCAGAAGCCGATGCCGAGCGCGACGAACAGCGTCAGCGCCGCGAGCAGCGGGACGAAGACGATCTGCCACGGCGGCACGACGCCGTACGCCAGCTGCACGACGAGCGCGACGACGAACGCCGGGACGAAGTCGATCGCCGGGGGCAGCACGGCCGCGATCGGGATGATCAGCCGCGGGAACCAGACCTTGCCGATGAGCTCGCGGCTGTTGACGGTCGAGTCGGAGGCGAACTGCATCGCCTGGCTGAAGTACAGCCACATCGCCATGCCGGTCAGCGCGAAGACCGGGTACGGCACGTCGGCGCCGGAGGGCACCTGCGCGTAGTGGCCGAGGAACACGCTGAAGACGACGGCCAGCAGCAGCGGCTGCAGGATCGCCCACACCGTCCCGATCAGGGTCTGCCGGTAGCGGATCGAGACGTCGCGCTTGACGAGGAAGAACGCGAGGTCGCGGTACTCCCACAGCTCGCGCAGGTCGGGCCACTGCCACCCCTTGGGCGGCTCGATGACCCGCGTCCCGACGCCGCGAGCGGCCGTCGCCGGGCCCGCAGCGGCTGCGGCGGCGGACCCGCGGGGTCTCAACTCGCCGCCGCCATCTGCGCGTCGTGCCTGGCGATGCACGCGGCGATGAAGTCCTCGTTGGCGCGCGTCCAGGCGACCTGGCGCTCGAGCCCCTCGCGCAGCGCCACCTGGGCGCGGAAGCCCAGCTCGCGCTCGGACTTCTCGGTCGCGCCGAAGCGCTTGCCCGACCGGTCCCAGTCGCGCGCCGGGGCGACCTCCACGGAGCCGTCGCCGACGATCTCGACGATCGTCTCGGCCAGATCGCGGATGCTCGTCTCGACTCCGCTGGCGAGGTTGTAGACGCCGCCCGGCGCCCCGCGCTCGGCACACGCGATCAGCCCGCGCGCCATGTCGCCGGCGTAGATGAAGTCGCGCGTCGCGATGCCGCCGTTGTCGAGCGGCAGCGCCTCGCCGTGCAGCGCCTTCCACACGAAGGTCGGCGTGACGTTGCGCCACACGGTGTTGACCGTCCCGCGCCAGCGCCCGGCGCCGAGCACCTCGCCCGGCCCGTAGACGTTCTGGAAGCGGGCCTTGACGATCGGCAGCCCCTCGCGCATCCAGAAGTAGTTGCCGTACAGCTCGCCGACCACCTTGGAGATCTGGTAGGGCGAGTCGAGGTACAGCGAGATCGACGCGTCCTCCTGGGTGGCGGACGCGGACTCGAACGTCTTCTCGGCCACCGTGCAGCCGGCGCTGGCGTACACGACCTTCTGCAGCGCCGGCAGCTCGCTGAGCCGCATGAAGAGCTTCAGCGAGGTCAGCAGGTTGTGCTCGTGGTCGGCCAGCGGGTCGGCCATCGAGGACTGGTTGCCGTGGTAGGTGACGAGGTTGAACGCGAGGTCGAGGTCGTCGGGGATCGCCGCCAGCACGTCGTCGTCGTTGATCGACGCCTCGATGAGCTGCGCGCCCTCCGGCACGTTCTCGCGTTCGGCGGACAGCAGGTTGTCGACCACGATGACCTCGTCGCCGCGCTCGAGCAGCGCGCGCACCAGGTTCGAGCCGACGAAGCCGGCACCACCGGCCACGAGCGTCCTCACGATGACGCCTCGCTGCGCCCGCCAACCGTCTTGTGTGAAGACCCGCAGGGTCTCAAGACCGCACCCGCAGCTCTTCCTCCTTCAGATGCGTGTACGTCTGCTCGATGCCGTGCTCGCGGTACCAGGCGATCGCCTGCGCGACGCCGTCCTCCAGGGCCACGCTCGTCCTCCAGTCGAAGTCGGCGTTCGTGCGCGACGGGTCGAGCAGGATCGACTCGGCGTCGTCGGCGGCGCGCGGGCGGATCTCGACGTCGATCTCGCCGAGGCCCAGCGCGCTCGTCGTCGCGTCGAAGAGCTCCTTGATCGCGACGTCGCTGCCGCTCGACACGTGGTAGGCGCCGCTGCCTGTGCCCTCGAGCGCCTTCGTCGCCACGTCCACGAGGTCGGTGACGAAGAGGAAGTCGCGCCGCGTGTCGGTGACGAAGCACGCCTTGTCCTGCGTCAGCCGGCTGAAGAACGTCGGCAGCGGGCCCGACAGGTTGCGGGGGCCGTAGACGTTCGCCAGCCGCAGCGACACCCAGTCGAGTCCGCTGAGCCGGATGTAGTTCTCGCCCGCCGTCTTCGAGATCGCGTACGACGACTCGTACGGCCGCAGCGGGTGGCCGAGCGTGATCGGCTGCTCCTCCGGCTTGACGCCGTAGCAGAGCGCGGTCTGGAAGTAGAGGAGGCGCTTGACCCCGAGCCGCTCGCTCGCGCGCACCACGATCGCGGTGCCGAGCGCGTTCGTGCGGGCGTCCTCCTCCCACGCGTCCGGGTCCTTGTAGGACGCCGCGGCATGGGCGACCGCGTCGGGGCCGAAGTCGTCCATCACGCCGTTGAAGAACGCCTCGTCGGCGATCGTGCCCTCGACGATGGTCAGGCGGTCCTGCGGCGTGAGGTTGTCGCGCCGGCTCGTGGCGTAGGTGTCGACCGTGCAGACCTCGTGGCCGTCGGCGAGGAGTCGGTCGGCGAGGTGCGAGCCGATGAAGCCGCCGCCCCCGGTGATGAGGATCTTCATGTGGTGGTCTCCGTGGTCAGGAGCGAGCGGAACTCGTGCTCGCGGTCGTGGAAGCGCTGCTGCCAGAGCTCGAGGCTGAACAGGCCCCAGAAGGTCCGGCCGAACTTGGCCTCGCCCTCCAGCGCGTCGAGCACGGCGCGGCGGTCGTAGAGGTCGCGATCGCCGGTGAAGGTGTCTCGGACGAAGTCGCGCGCCGGCCCGTTCGCCCACTCGACGAGCGGCACGGGGAAGCCCATCTTGTCCGTGCGCTCGCTGATCTGGGCGGGAACCGTCGCCCGCGTCGCCCGGGCGAAGATGTGCTTCAGGCGCCCGCCGGGGAACTTCACGTCGGCCGGGATCGTCGCGGCGAGCTCGACGAGGGGATGGTCGAGCAGCGGCACGCGCGACTCGAGGCCGTGCGCCATCGAGACCCGGTCCTCGACCTGCAGGAGCGCCGGCAGCAGCGTCTTGAAGTCGAAGTGGGTCATCTTGTCGAAGTACGACTCGTGGCCGACGTTGCGGCCGTTGAAGATCTCGGCGAACTGGTGGAACGGGTCGTAGTCGCCGAGCGCCTCGACGTTCACGAGCTGCTCGACATGCGGGGCGCGGTTGATGAGCCGGAAGTAGCGCCGGTCGAGGTCCTCGAACAGGCCCTCGCGCCAGAACTCCTGCAGCAGCGGCTTGTAGGAGCGCAGCGACTCGAGCTGGGGGATGATCGACTCGTACGTGACGACGAAGTTGCCGTTCTGCGCGGTGCCCTCGATCGCCGCCTTGATGCACTGCTCGAAGTAGGCGATGAGGTAGCGCGTGTAGCCGCCGAAGACCTCGTCGCCGCCCTGGCCGCCGAGGATGACCTTCACGTCGCGCGCGGCCGCCTCGCTGACCATGAACTGCGGGAACGAGCCGGGACCCGCGACGGGGAAGTCGAGGTGGTAGATGACGCGCTCGATCTCGCGGGTGAAGTCCGACACGTCGAGGTCGATGACGCTCAGGTCCAGCCCGCGCTCGTCGGCGAGCAGCCGGGCGTAGCGCGACTCGTCGTACTCGGGCCCCTCGAAGCGGCCCGTGAAGGCCGGGGTCGTGCCCGGGTCGTACAGCGAGGCGAGGCCGGCGACGGCGCTCGAGTCGAGACCACCCGACACGTACGCCCCGACGGGGACGTCGGAGCGCAGGTGCATGCGGATCGAGTCGTGCAGCAGCGCCTCGATGCGCTCCTCGTACCACGCCTCGCGATGGGTCCAGTCGAGGTCGTAGTAGACCTCCCAGTAGCGCTCGGTCCTGATCGCGCCGTTGCGCACCGTCAGCCGGTGGCCGGGCAGCAGCTCGCGCACGCCGTCGAACAGCGTCTTGCCGGCGAGGCAGAACTGGAAGGCGAGGTAGTCCTTCAGGCCCTCGCGATCTGTGCGGATGGCGGGCAGGAACGGCAGCAGCGCCTTCGCCTCCGACGCGAAGTACAGGACGTCGCCGGCCTGGGCGTAGTACAGCGGCTTGATGCCGAAGCGGTCGCGGACGAGGGTGAGCTGCGTCGCCCGTTCGTCCCACAGGCCGTAGGCGAACATGCCGCGCAGGTGGTCGACCGCGTCGGCGCCCCAGCGCTCGTGGGCGCGCAGCAGGACCTCGGTGTCGGTCTGCGTGCACCAGTCGCCGCCGAGCTCGGTGCGGACCTCGGGCCAGTTGTAGACCTCGCCGTTGTAGGTGATGACCTGGCCGGCGTCGTCGGTCATCGGCTGGTGGCCGCACGCGGACAGATCGAAGATCGACAGCCGGCGGTGGGCGAAGCCGACGTGGCCGTGCGGATGGGCCCACGTGCCGTGGTCGTCGGGGCCGCGATGCGCGATCAGCTCGCCCATCACGTCGAGGCGACGTCCGAGGTCGGGCACGGTCTCCCCGCGCAGGTTGATGGCTCCGGCGATGCCGCACATGTGGCTCAGAATCCCAACGGGCAGAGCGCGGTGAAGTCGCGCCGCTGGCAGATGGGCCAGACTCCCCGGCCGTGAACGTCACGGGAATCGAGCAGGGATCGTACTTCCTGGGTCGGCTGAGCTCCGTGCTCGGCGGCCGGGACCTGCTGCCGTATCTCGGCGAGCTGCACGAGTCTCCGCTCCCCCGGCAGTTCGAGGAGATCGTCGCGGGCGAGCCGCGTTTCGAGACGAAGCGGTTCGCTTCGATCTGGCAGCTGCGCCTGTACCGGATCTGGGTCTACTGCCTCGTGCGCGCCCTGCGGCCGCGGGTGTTCGTGGAGACCGGGGTGCTGCACGGGATGACGAGCGCCTTCGTCCTGGAGGCGATGCGGATCAACGGCTCCGGGCGCCTGATCTCCGTGGATCTGCCCTCGTACGTCGAGACCGGGCCGGCGAACGTCGACGGCTACACGGGCGTGCTGCCGCCGGGCCGCGAGCCGGGGTGGCTCGTACCGCCGCAGCTGCGGGGCGCGTGGGAGCTGCTGCTCGGGCCCTCGCTCGAGGTGCTGCCGGGCGTGCTGGAGCGCGAGGGCACGATCGACGTCTTCCTGCACGACTCCGATCACACGCACGAGACGATGAGCGGCGAGTTCGCGCTCGCGTGGCCCGTGCTGCGCGACGGCGGCGCGCTGATCGCCGACGACTCCACGGACAACACGGCGTTCGCGGAGCTGTGCGCGCGGGTCGGCCGCGAGCCGCTGCTGTTTCCCAACCCGAACGAGCACCCGCACGACGAGGCGCGCTGCGGGCTGATCCTCAAGCCTTCGCGGTCGTCGTGACGCAGCTGAGCACGGTCTGCGACGCCTCGGCCGACAGTGCGCCCTGCGTCGTCACCTCGAGCACGTTGCCGACCACCTGCGAGGCGGTGGCGGACACCGTCGCGTAGTCGGTCGGCCGCCGCTGCTGGAGGAGGATGAGGCGGTCGGTGACGTTCTGGTAGGCGAGCTGCGCCGCGCGGGTGACCGGGAAGGTCACGAGCGTGACCGGCTTGCCGTCGAGCGTGGCGGTGAAGCCGTCGCCGCCCACCGACTGCGCGTAGTCGACCACGGGCTGGAACCACTTGTACGTCTCGGCCGGCTCGCCGCCGACGCACGCCCGCAGGCGTGCGGCCTGGGCCTTGGCGTCGGGCGCCTTGGGCGGGTTCGTCGTCGTGGTGCCCGCCGGGCCGGGGCCCGGCGTGGTGGGCGTCGTCGACACGTTCGCGGGCGTCGTCTGGCCCTCGACGGGATTCTTGCCGCCGCCACAGCCGGCTGCGAACAGCAGGGCGGCCACGGCGAGGACGGCGGTGGCGAGGCGCGGCATCGGGGGCGTGATGGTAGAAAAGCCGCCGCTGTGCGTCTGCCTCCCGTGGTTCTGGACCTGGCTCGCCGGGTCGCCGGGTCCCGTCAGCTCGGCCAGCTCGTGCGGGCCGAGCCGGTGTTGGCCGCCGTGCGCGCCGCGGGCGGCGGCGAGCTGCTCGACGTGGGCAGCGGCGGGCTGGGCCTCGCCGACTTCCTCGATGCGTCGTGGCACGTGACGGCGGTCGACACGTCGTTCGACGACTACGGGCTGTGGCGGCGTTCGGCGCCGTCGACGCGGGCGCGCCGGGTGGTGGGCGACGTGCGCGCGCTGCCGTTCGGCGACCGCTCGTTCGACTTGGTCGTCGCGCTCGACGTGCTCGAGCATGTGGCCCCGGGCGACCGGGCGGCGGCGCTGGCCGAGCTCGCGCGGGTGGCCCGGCGGCGGGTGGTGGTGGCCGCGCCGGCGGGAGCGCCGGCGCTGGCGGCCGACCGCGGGCTCGCGGCGTCGCTGTCCGCGCCGCCACCCTGGCTGGAGGAGCATCTCGCCAACGGCCTGCCGGCCCCGGCCGATCTCTGTGCGCCGCTGGCCGGGTTCGGCTCGGTGCGCGTCGCCGGCAACGAGAGCTGCTCGGCGCACGTGACCGTGACCCGGCGCGAGCTCAGCGTCGCCTGGTTCGTCCCCACGCGGGTGGCGGCGCGGGTCCTGGCCTGGGGGCTGGCGCGCGATGCGGCGTGGGCGCGCAGGGGGCTGCGCCGCGTGCGCGGTCTCGACCGGCCGCCGGTCTACCGGACGGTCGTCATACTCGACCTCTGACGACATGCGCCTTGGCCTCGCCATCCGAGGCCAGAGCGCAACTCACCCCGCGATCGCCGCCTCGAGCTCGGCCTCGAGCTCCTCGGCCAGCGTGGCGTAGTGGAACCGGCGCGCGATGCCGTCCGGTGAGACGGCGGTGCGGCCGTGGACGAGGTCGGTGAGCGCGGTGGCGATCGCCTCGGGATCGTCCATCGGCGCCGCCGAGCCGGCCTTCGCCTGGGTGACGATGCGCGCGGCCTCCGTGCGGTCGCCGACGACGAACACCGGCCGGTCGGCGGCGAGGTACTCGAACAGCTTCTGCCCGGTCTCGCTCGGGTTGCCGGTGGTGATGAGCAGCAGCGTGTCGGTGGCGCGCTGCAGGCGCATGGTGGTCGCGCGGTCCAGCGAGCCGAGCGCGCGGGTCATGCCGGCCAGGTCGGGCGCCTCGATCTGCGCGCGCTCGTCGTCTCTGAGGGGGCCGGCGAACAGCACCTCGATGCGGCTCGCCGTGTCCGGGTCGCGGCGCTTCAGCGCGCGCAGGCCCTCGAGCAGCGCGGCGGGCGAGCGCTTCGCGTAGCCGAGGCGGCCGGTGTAGAGCAGGCTGTGGCGGCCCGGGTTCAGCAGTCCCGGCGGCGGTGGGCCGGCCAGCTCGTCGAGCTCGTCGAGGTCGAAGCCGTTGGAGATCGTGGCGGCGTGGCGGGCGCCGAGGCGGTCGTGCGCGTCGCGCGCGATCGGCGCGGTGACGGCGGTGACGCGGTCGGCGGCCGCGGTGAGGCGGTGATCGAGCCAGTCGTCCAGTGCGCGCTGGGCGGCGAGCGGGAAGTCGGCGTGGTTGCGCTCGAAGCGCCAGCCGTCGCGGATGTCGGCGACCCACGGGAGGCCGAGACGCCGCTGGAGGGCCAGGCCGATCATGTTCGTGCTCGGCGGCGGCCCGGTGGTCCACACGACGTCCGGATGCTCCTCCCGGGCGAGCGCGATCGCCCGCGGCAGCGCGAACGGCACCCAGCTGACGAGCGCCAGGTCGGGGACGACGACGTCCTCCAGCCTGGACGGCTCGGGCGCGGCGGCGGCTGTGCCGGACTGGCCCTGGAGCGCGTCGAAGGAGCCCTTGCGCCAGTTGAAGCGGCTCGCCATCAGGTCGCGCGTGCGGATGACCCGGGCCGCGCCCTCGACCGGGCCGGCCCCGCTGACCTTCGAAGTGAGCACGACGACGCGGTGGCCGCGGCGGGCGAGGTACTTGGCGAACCCCGCGCTGCGGCGGGCGGCCGAGAGGGGCGACGGCGGCGCGAGGTGGGCGACGAGCAGGATGGTGCGGGCGGGCACGGGCTCGTACGGTACGCGGCGCCATGTCCGAGCACGCCGACGTCACCGCGGTCGTCCCCTGCTTCAACTACGGGCGCTGGGTGGGCGAGGCGGTCGACTCGCTGCTCGCGCAGGAGGGCGGGGCGCCGCAGATCGTGGTGGTCGACGACGGCTCGACCGACGTTGACACGCTGCGCGCTCTGGAGCGGCTCTCGGTGCCGGTCGTGCGCCAGGCGAACGCGGGGCTCTCGGCGGCGCGCAACGCGGGGTACGCGTCGACGGATACGCCCTTGGTGATCGCGCTCGACGCGGACGACCGGCTGCCGCCCGGGGCCCTGCGCGCGCTCAAGGCGCCCCTGGCGGCCGATCCGGCCGTCGGGTTCTCCTACGGGATCACGCGGTTCTTCGGCGACTGGCACGGCGACATGGGGTTCCCCGGGCTCGACGTGTACCGGATGCTCTACCGGCACGTCGTCGGCCCGGTCGGGCTGACCCGGCGCGCGCTGTGGGAGGACGTCGGCGGCTACGACCCCGCGTTCCGCACCGGCTACGAGGACTGGGACTTCTGGCTCGGCGCGCTCGAGCGCGGGTGGCGCGGGGCGAAGGTCGACGAGGTCACGTTCCTGTACCGCCGCCACGGGGAGTCGATGGTGTTCGGCGCCCGGCGGCAGTACCGGCGGCTGTACGGGATGCTGCGGTCCAAGCACGCGGCCCTGTACGCGCGGCGGGCCGAGCTCGCCCGGGCCAGCGAGGCCGGGTTCGCCGAGCGGCAGATATACCGCTACTTCTGGGGGCCGCGGCCCGTTCCAGCCTGGATGGAGCAGGCCGCCTACCGCCTGTTCTTCCGGCGCTGACGCTACCCTCCGGAGACCCCATGCCCCTGCTCAAGCCCAACGTCGGCCGCGCGCTCAGCGCGATCGGCGCGCTGATCGTGGTCTTGGCGTTGTTCATGACCTGGTACCACATCGTGCGCCCGGACGGGTCGACCGATGACACGACCGGCTGGCAGACGTTCACGAACCTGCGCTTCGTGATCCTGGCCGGCGCCATCGTGACCATCGGCACGGCGCTGGTGCGCCAGACGCGTCCGGTGCTCATCGTGCGGACGATCCTCGGCATCGTGCTCGCGGTGCTGATCCTGCGCCGGATCATCTGGCCGGCCGACGTCAGCGGCGACGTCAGCACCGAGATCGGCGTCTACGTGGCATTCATCGGCGCGGTGCTGGTGGCTCTCGGCGGGCTCGTCGACACGGGCCGCCAGGTCGTGCAGGTCTACCCGGGGCTGTGGCGGCCGGCGGCCGGCGAGCTCGGGCGCGGCAAGCGCGTTCTCGATCCCGGCGACGACTCGCGCCGCTGACACGGCCTGAGCGGGACCGTGGTGCGCCGATCACGTCGCATCCCGCGGCCCCTGCTCGTTCTCCTGCTCGTGACGCTGGTCGCCGGGCTGGCGTGGACCTACGCCGTCCCGGCGCTGCAGGGCGCCGACGAGAGCGCGCACTTCGGCTACGTGCAGAAGATCGCCGACGCGGGGGAGATCCCGTGGCGCCACAGCGAGACGGGCCTGCTCCAGGCCGCGTACCCGCCGTCGGTGTCGACCGAGCAGTGGACGGCGTGGCTGTGGGCGGGGCTCGAGCCGCTGCGCGGCAACGTCGCCGCGCGTCCGCTGTGGACGAGGGAGGACGAGCGCATCTGGCGCGCGGTCGACGACCGCACCGTGGGCCATGACCAGAAGATCGACGCGATCGGCAACAACGCCTGGCTGAACCCGCCGCTGTACTACCTCACGGCGGCGGTGCCGTACAAGATCGCCGGGGGGACGCTCTTCGACCGGCTGTACGCGATGCGCGTCTACGGCGTGCTGCTGCTGATGGCGACCGTGGCGCTGACGTGGCTGCTCGCGGGCGAGGTGTTCGGCCGGCGGCGGGAGCTGCAGACGGTGGCGACGGCCGCGGTCGCGCTGCAGCCGGTGCTGCTCGACGTCACGACTCGCGTGACGCCCGACGCGCTGCTCGTGCCGTTGTGCGCTGGGGCGCTCTATCTGATGGCGGTGATCGCGCAGCGCGGCCCCGGGTGGCGCCAGGTGCTGGCGCTCGTGGCCGTGGTCGTGGCGGCGGGGTTCACGCAGGGGCGCGCGCTCGGGCTCGTCGCGCCGGCGGTGTTCGCGATGGGGGTGGGGTGGTGGCGGTGGCGCCGCGGCGCGACGGCCACCGCCGATGGCGCTTCCCCGCCCTCCGGCTCCCGGCTCGCGGCCGCCGCCGGTGGCGCTTCCTCGCCCTCCGGCTCCCGGCTCGCGGCCGCCGCCGGTGGCGCTTCCCCGCCCTCCGGCTCCCGGCTCGCGGCCGCCGCCGGTGGCGCTTCCCCGCCCCGCGGCTCCCGGCTCGCGGCCGCCGCCGGATGGGCGGTCGCCGTCGTCGTCGTCCTCGTCGTCGTCGCCGTCTACGCGACACGCCTGCGCTTCGGCGAGCTGACCGGCTTCTGGTCGTACCTGTGGCAGTTCTACCTGCCCAAGCTGCCCGGGATGTCCGCTCCGGTGGGGCCCGAGTGGGGCGCCCAGCAGGTCTACCTCGACCGCTTCTTCGGCACCTTCGTGCAGTTCGAGGTCGGCTTCCCGCGCGACCTGCTCAACCTGGTGCGCGACCTCATCTGGGTCGGCCTCGTCCTGCTCGCCGTGGCCGCCTGGCGACGCCGGCGCCTGCTCGCCGGCCACGCCGCCGCGGTGCTGGTGCTGCTCGTCGCCGCGGCGCTCGTGATCCTGTCGCTGCACGCCGCCGCGTTCCGCTCGCTGCTGGTCAACCCGGCCGATCCGGTCATCACCGGCCGGTACCTGCTCATGCTCGTGCCGCTCTACGGCGTGGCGATCGCGGGGGCGGCGTCGGCGCTGCCCGGCCGCATCCGCGCGGCCGGGACCGGCGCGCTGCTCGCCGGTCTCGTCCTGCTGCAGCTGAGTGCGTTCGGCATCGTGGTGGCGAGGTTCTATGCGTAAGGCGGCCGTGTGGAGCGCCGTGGTCGTCTTCGTGCTGGGGGCGGTCCTCGTCGTGCGGCCGTTCGTGGCCAAGCAGCGCGACCAGCCGGCGGAGATCCCGTCGCCGGCGTCGCTGGCGCACACCGACACCGTGCCGCTGCGGCAGGGCTCCCCGGCGTGCTTCCGCTACGCGGTCGCCGAGCACCACAGCGAGGTCATCCGCTTCAAGCTCGCCAGCCCGGACGGGCCGGCGCCGCCCATCGCCGTCCGGCTCACCGGTCCGGGCTACGCCTACACGGCGGAGATCCCGGCGGGCCAGCCGGACGGGGCGGTCGTCCAGTGGCCGATCCCGGCGCCGCCCGGCGACGTCCCGGTGCGGGTGTGCTTCGCGAGCCGGGGCGCGCCGGAGATCGGCCTCCTCGCGTCGAGCGACCGGACGCGGTCGCGCTCGATCGCCTTCATCGACGGCAGGTCGACGAAGAAGAGCATCTGGTTCACGTTCGCCGAGCCGGCGCCGCGTGCGATCCTCGAGCGGCTTCCCGCCACGGTCGGGCGCATGACCGTGTTCCGGCCCGCGTACGTCGGGCGGGTGCTGCTGTGGGGGCTCGCGATCCTCTTCGTCATCGGGGTGCCGATCGCGGTCGTGTGGGCGTACGCGCGGGCGCTGCGCGACGACGAGCGTTCGGCGCCGCGCGAGCTCGACGTCAACGAGCGGCGGTCGCTGTGGCGCCGGGTCGTGGGTTGAGCCTGCCCTAGGTCAGGGCGACGACGAGCGCCGCGCTCGCGCCCGCGGAGGTCGCGAGCCGCACGTGGTTGAACGCGGCCCACGCGCGCTCGTAGTGGGCCCAGGCGAGCCCGGCCTGCGGCCCGTGCGCCGGCGTGCGGTCGAGCTTGACGTTGAGCGGCACGTTGCCGGCCCTCGTCACGCCGACCGTGCCGACGAGGTAGAGCGCGGCCGCGGCGAGCAGCCACGGCGACCGGTGCGCGTCCCAGGTGACGAGCGCGTGGACCGTCAGCGCGGCGCACGCCGCCGCCGTGCCGAACAGCGCGAGCATGAGCGGCGGCCTGAGCGCGCGGCGATTGATCTCCTGCATCGCCCGGATCCCGTCGGCGGGCTCGAGACGCGCCAGCGCGCTCATCACGAATCCGGAGAAGGCGAACCAGACGCCGCCCATCAGCCCGCAGCCGACCGCCGCCAAGACGGTCAGCACCTCGATCGGCGCGCTCATCGCGGCGTCGGCCAGGCACCGGCGGCGGCCGTTTCGCGGGCGAAGGTGCAGAAGTCGCGCGGCTCCCGGCCGAGCGCGCGCTGGACGCCGTCGGAGAGCGTCGCGTTGCGCCCGTCGAGCACCTCGCCGAAGAGATGGGCGAGCAGCTCCTGCTCGCCGGGCGGGACCTGCGCAGCGGAGAGCCCGGCCGTGAACGAGCCGAGCGGCACGGACGTGAAGCGCACCGGCCGGCCGGTCGCGGCGGCGATCTCGTGTGTTGCGTGGGCGAAGGTCATGAGGCGCGGGCCGGTCAGCTCGTAGAGCTCGCCGGCGTGGCCGTCCTCGGTCAACGCGGCGGCAGCGGTGTCGGCGATGTCGTCGGCGTCGACGAACGGCTCGCGGACGTCGTCGCCGACCGGTAGAGCGAGCTCCCCGGCGGCGACGGGCTCGGCAAAGAAGCTCTCGCTGAAGTTCTGGTGAAACCACGCGCAGCGCAGCACCGTGACGTCCGCGTCGGCCGCTCGGACGAGCTGCTCTGCGCGCTGTGCCTCCTCCTCGCCGCGGCCCGAGAGCAGGACGATTCGGCGGGCACCGGCGCGGACGGCGAGGTCCGCGAGCTCGGCGACCGTCTCGGCGGCGCCCGGCACCGCGAGGTCGGGGTGGTAGGCGAGGTAGACGGCCGACACGCCGTCGATCGTCGCGGGCCAGGTCGCGTGGTCGTTCCAGTCGAACGGCGGCGCCCCGGCGCGGGAACCGATCCGGACCGGATGGCCGGCAGACTGCAGGCGCTCGGCGATACGGCGGCCGGTCTTGCCGGTGCCGTTGGTGATGAACGTGAGCTGGTCGGGCGTACTCATACCGGCCAGTGAACTGGGTGCGGCTGAGACGGTCCATGGCTGTCAGTCGTCATTTCATACGTGAGCGTCTACCCTCCGGTGACCATGGATGCTCTCGCTGCGCTGCTCGACGGACCGCGTGCCCGCCAGGCGTTCCTCCTGCGCTCGACGCTCGACCCGCCGTGGTCCCTGCGCATCCAGGACGAGGCGCCGCTGACGCTCGTCGCGATGGTTCGCGGAGCGGCGGTCGTGGTGCGCGACGGTGGAGGGGCTGCGCCGGTGCGGCTGGGGCCGGGGGACGTCGCGATCATTCGCGGGCCGGAGCCGTACACCGTCGCCGACGACGCCGCGACCCCCGCGCAGGCGGTCATCCACCCGGGGCAGCGGTGCACGACGCCCGACGGCGGGCCGCTCAGCGGGCTGCGGGATCTCGGGGTGCGGACCTGGGGGAACGCGGCCGAGGGGGCAACGGTGATGCTCACGGGCACGTATCACCTCGACGGTGAGGTGAGCCGCCGGCTGCTGCGCGCGCTGCCCGCGCTCGTGGTCGTGGCGCGCGCGGAGGAGGACTCGCCGCTGGTCGAGCTGCTGGCGGAGGAGATCGTGCGCGACCGGCCCGGCCAGGAGGCGGTCCTCGACCGGTTGCTCGATCTGCTGCTCATCGCGGTCGTGCGCAGCTGGTTCGCCGGCAACCTCTCGGAGGCTCCCGGCTGGTATGCCGCGTACGGCGATCCGGTCGTCGGCCCGGCGCTGCGCCTGCTGCACCACCAGCCGGCGCGGCGCTGGACGGTCGCGTCGCTGGCGCGGGAGATCGGCGTCTCGCGCGCGGCGCTCGCCCGTCGGTTCCACGGACTGGTCGGCGAGCCGCCGATGCGGTTCCTCAGCGAGTGGCGCATCGCGCTCGCCGCGGATCTGCTCCTCGAGCCGGGCGCCACGGTGGGCTCTGTCGCGCACGAGGTCGGCTACGGCACGCCGTACGCGCTGAGCACCGCGTTCAAGCGTTTGCGCGGCGTGAGCCCGAAGGAGCACCGCGCGGCCGTGCTCGCGGCGGCGTGACGCCAGCGCCCAGACCGCCCACCGGGCGGGTTCTCACTTGCTGGCGCACGAGTAAGTGCGATATGACACGCTCTGTCTGGAGGAGGAGAGGCGGCGCCCCGCTTCGGCTCAGCCAAGTGGTGACGGAAAGTCTGTCCAGCCGGATCTGGGTCCCCCCGGCGACGTGCTTGTCCCGACCGCGACGGCTTGAGAGACGAGCGGGGCGCCGTTGGGTCTTGCCTCGCCCGTCCAGTCGGCTTCGGCTCAGGTCCTGACGGCGAGCGTTCGCGACGTCGCGCCGGCCGAGTTCGAGCCTGCGTAGCGAACGGTGACGCGGGGGTTCCTCGCGCTGCGCCAGGTCCGCGGGATCGTTATCGTCGCGGCGTACCGACCGCGTGTGATGCGAACGCGAGTGGACCTCGAGCGCGCGCGGCCGTCGACCGTGGCGCGATACGTGACCGACACCCGGCCGGTGGCCGCTCTGGCGATCGTGCCCCGGACGAGGAGCCGGCCGGACTTCGCGACGGTCGCCGTGGTCACCCGGACGTTCGCGCTCGGCGCGCGCGCCGGCGGCGTCACCGGACCTGGGGCGACCACGATGGGCACGATGGGCGCCGGGACGGCGACCGGGTCGGCGGTCCCGGTGTCTGCGGGCGGCTCGGGCTTGGCGGGCTGTGCGCCGCCGCCTCCGCCGCCCCCGCTGCCCCCGCCGCCTGGCGCGGGTGCCGTGTAAGAGACCGAGCCGCGGGCGGCCGAGGCGATGTCCTGGTTGCCGGCCTGGTCGACCAGCCACACATCCACGGCGTAGGTCCCGGAGAAGCCGGGAACCGTCCCGCTGGCCGACGTGAGCCCGCCGGTCCCGCTGGAGCAGGTGCCGCCGTTGCAGGCGCGCCACCGAGAGCTGACGTACGGAGCGCCGCCATCGGCGGCCGGAAGATCCCACGTCATCGAGATCGCCTGAGCCGCTCCCCCGCCCCCGACCTGAAGATTCTCCGGCGCGGTCGGGGCCGTGTTGTCCACATCGACGTCGAACGGTGCGGACTTCGCCTCATTGCCCGCCGGATCGACCACGGCTGCCCGAATCGACCGGGTCCCATCCGCAAGTCCCGTGGTGTCCAGCGCATACGCTTGGCCAACCGCATTCGAACACGGCACGGTCACCGAGTAGTCACACGCCCGATCGGCGCTGGTCGACACCAGCGCACCATCCGCGTACCAACGAACGTTGCGAACCCCGAGGTTGTCGGTCCCGGAGATGGCGCCGCCCACCGACCCGCCCTTCCACCCACCGGCCGTAACCGCCCCACCCGCCGACACGGAGGTCGGAACCTGGTTGTCAACCAGCGTGACGGTCGACCCGTAGATGTGCACCCACGCTTGATGCAGGGTGGAGCCGGTCGTGCACTGCTGAAACCCGAGATCACCACAGGCAAAGCCCCACGCGACCCATGCTGCGTTGAGCCCCGAGAACGTCGCTGCGGGCGTCCCGTAGCCCCCTAAAGCGCACACGAATTGGCCGCTGGGGATTGCGCAGGTCTCGTCGAGGGTCGTGCCGTCGCTGGTCTTCCCATACAGGCGGTAGCCGTCATTCTGCTTGCCCAGGTCTCGCTTGATGCTCACTGTGCTGATGGTTGTTCCTGAAGGGGCGGTGAACCGCATCTCTGCCTGTTGCCCCGCCTGTGGGATTGCGGTCGCATTCAGCACTGTCCACGCGGAGCGCCCGACGATCTGTGAGTGAGCAAGATCACCGCCAACATCGGCGCCGGTCGGTGGACAGACCGCGGCAGGGGCCTCGTATCCGCCAGGGACGTCGTTGACTAGCTGCCAGGCGCTGTCCACACCCCCACCGGGGGCCTCATCGCAGCTGTTGACCTGCACTGTGCCCGCAACCGCCGCTGGTGGGACAGCGTGGGCCATCAGGGCGACGATGGCCAAGGTGACGGCGGCGCGCCAAGTGCGGACGGCGATGGTGAGATCAGACATTGACCAGACAGGTAGGAGGGACCGGCGGGGGCGTCGTGAGTTCTTAGTGGCTCTCGTGCCATCGGCGGCTGCCGTCGCAGCTTGAGTCCGCCCGGCTCTGTATGGCCCCAGCACCTAGAACTCTCGGCCATCCCGGATAACCAGCGTCCTCGAGAATCCGCCCCCCGGACGCTGAAGCCGCACCCGGACCGCCTTCCAGCTACTGCCTCGTACCCGCAACCTCAGCGTGGAACTCATCCGCACATACGTCCGGCCCGCTACACGAAACACGGCCCGATCACCCGCTTTGCGTCCCGAGATGCGGACGGTCAGCACCCCGCGGCGCATTGACGTCGACTTCAGCGTCGGCTTGGGCGGCTTGCTCACCGCAAACGTATCTCTGGCGCGTGGTTGGCGGTCGATGACTGGAGCGGCGACCGGTTCGACGGTTGCAGTGGTACCTGGCGGCGGCGCAGGATCGACTGCTTTGCTGCCTATGCCTTGCGTTTCACTTGTACCTCCTCCTCCGCTCGGAGCCAGCGGCGGTTCGCACGCGTCGGCTACGGCGGCGCCTAGGCCGGTGACCGGCGCACCAGGTACGCGGGCTGCGGTTGCTGGATTGCTTCGAAACGCCTTGGCGGCGTTGAGCACTTTGACCCCGTCGACAACATCGGCGTTGTCGAGCAGACGCTGTTCCGCGGTGTCCGGCGTGAGTGTCGAATCGTATGAGCGCATCGCAGCCAAGACCGCGCTGACGACTGGTGCTGCGTATGACGTCCCGCTCCCATGTGCCAAGTGGGTGCCACGGTTGGTCGTTAAGCAACTGTTGATCCCAAACGCCGCGATATCCAGGCCGCTGCCGCGGTTGCTGAAGGGCGCAAGCACCCCGGCCGCGTCAGTGGCTCCGACGGCGAACACTCCCACTGCGTTGGCTGGGTACCCAACGGCGGTCATCGACCCATTGTTGCCGGCGGCGCCCACCACGTTGATGTTGTGGAGCGGCCCGCGGACTTCAGCGATCTTGTTGTCGAGCTGCTGACGCTCGACCAGAGTTGCGGTTCCCAAGCCAGACAACGAGAGATTGATGACGGTCACGCCCGGCTGGCTGGAACACCAGTTCATCGCACGGATGTAGTCGGCCGCTGCCGCCGTTGCACCGCCTGTGAAGACGCGAGTCGAGAAGACCCTCGCCGCCGGCCAGATGCCACTCGTTCCAACACCGTCGACCTGGCTGGCGATGACGCCCGCAACGTACGTCCCGTGTTTCGACAGTGCGACGCCTGTGTCGAGCGTTGCGCCCTGGTCTGAAGGATCGCCGGGAACTCCGCCGAGCAACGCCGTCCGGCCCGCGAGCGCGGGTCCGAGGTCCGTGTCCGTATCCGCGCCCGAGTCGATCACGCACACGCCGGCGGCTCCGCCGGGCGGGGCGGGGGCGTTCGACAGGAACGTCGCGTTGGCGGCGGTCGCTTGCGGGGTGCCGGGTCCTTCGGCGTTCGCCCATGCGCCCGGCGCTCCGGCCACGCCCACTGTCGTGAGGACCGCAGCCGCGGATATCCACCTCGCAACGCCTCTCATGCGATCACCGTCACGGTGATCGGCCTGGACGCGCCCGTCTCCAGCGGCCAGCCCGGCCCGCGTGCCACGAGGGCGCGGAGCTGGTACCGCGTCGTGGTTCGGGTGCGCGTGAACCGGTAGCGGTACGTGAAGCGGCCGCTGTGCAGCCGGGTCGTGGCGAAGGTCGTCCAGTGGCCTCCCGTCCAGGCTTGGAGCGACACGAGTCGCCGCGACGTAGGTGGCGCACCGGAGACCCGGCCGCGGAGCAGCAGGCCCCCGCCGTTGCGCAGCCGGGCGGCTGCACTATGCAGGACGACGGCCGCGCGCGTCCGCGCCTGGACCGACGCCGTCGTCGCGTAGCTGCGGTCGGCGAGCGTCCGCCGGTAGCCGAACGTGACGATCTCGGACACGCCGGCCGGCACCGTGTAGCGGAATGCGCCCTGGTCATCGGTGTGAACGGCGCCGAGCACACGACCTCGTGCGCCCGTCACCATCACCTGGCCGAGCACGTCGACCTGCGCGCGCCGGATCGGCGTTCCCGCGCCGGTGGAGAGACGACCCGCGACCTCGACGGTCGTGCCCCAGCGCCGGGTGATGACGGTGCGACGGGCGCCGGTGAACGCGACGGTCAGCCGCGGCGCGGTGTTGTCCGCGCCCTGTCCGTTGAGGATGCCGTCGGCTTCGGGCCGAGCCGGGGGCGGCGGGATCGGGAGGTCTGGCTCCTCAGGCCGCGGGCGGCTCGTGCCGCCACCGCCGCCGGCCGCCCCGCGCCTCGGATCCACCTCGGTGATGCTCCCGGCGGCTCCGCCACCGCTGCCGGCCGTCGCCTCGACGACGGGAGACAGAGCCGAACGCGCCTGCACCGTCCCCCAGTTCGTGGTCGCACCGACGACCGAACGGACGCGGGAGCCGACGAGACCGGAGGTCAGCGGGAGCGTCGCCGTGCTCGCGCCGCTCAGCCCGACGCATCCGGTGCCATCGGGGGCGCAGCGCTCCCACGCGTACGACCACGCGACCCCGGAGATGTCGGTCCACGCGCCGGGGTCCGTCGCCAGCGAGTAGCCGACGGCGGGGGCTCCCGACAGCGCGGGCAGGCTCGTGGTGACCGGCGGCCGGGGCACGCAGGCGCCCGAGTCGGCGACCGTGCCGTTCAGGCACGGCGTGCCGGGATCGGCGAGCGTGCCGCCGGGAGCGTTGATCCGCGCCAAGTACTCGGCGGGCGAGAACACCTGGTTGCCGGCGGCGTCCTGGACGCCCAACTGCAAGGTGTGGCTGCCGTCGCCCAGAGCGGCGAGATCGACGGGCAGCGTGTAGGGCGCCCCCGCCGCCGGGCACGGCTGCGCGACCGTGTAGCTGTTGCCCCCGAACTGACCCGCGTCGAACGTGCGGCAGGTGGGGCTCGCCGGGGCCACCGGGTACCGCCGCACGGTGGCGCCCTCGCGCACGAGCAGGTACCGCACACCCGCGCCGAGATCGCGCGCCGTCGCGCTGAGGGTCGCGCCGCCCGTCGTGTACCAGCCCGACGGGTTCGCCGGCCCGAAGACCGCGCTCGCGGCCGGTGTCGCGTCGAGGGCGGGATCGCTCGTGTCGGACAGGTAGAGGTCGAGCTTGTCGGCCAGGAACGTCGCGCGGGCGCCCGACGACCAGCCCGAGCCGAGGTTCGTGGTCGTCGCCGACACGGTCACCGCAGGCGGGCGCGCCGCGTTCATGGGTGGTCCACCCACCGCATGACGGCGATCCACCGTCATGTTGTCCTGGCCCACCGCCGCGCCGAAGGCGCCCCACGGCGACAAGATGTCGCCGTACCCCTCCACGGCCCACCATCCGAAGACCTTGATGTAGGGCCACACGTCGGCGCGGTCGACCGACACGCCGGCGGGAGGCGTGAAGCCGAACGTCTCCGTCGTGGTGGCGGCGCCGAGCGGCGGATTGACGCCGAACGACCCGCCGGGGGCAGCGTTGACCGTCAGGCCCGACAGCACGCTCGCCGGATTCACCCCGGTGGGCGCGCCGTCCGAGAAGCGCCCGATCTGAACCAGGTACTGGTCGCCGGCCGCCCGGGCCGACGGCGGAGCGGCAAGGGCCGCGCCCGCTCCGACCAGCGCCACGGCGATCAGCCTTCGCGGAGCGCGGCGACGCAGGATCTGCCGAGTGCCGGTCATGGCGCCACCGTCACGTAGACCCGATTCGAGAAGCCGGTCAGGAACGGCCAACCCGTCTCGTTGCGCACGACGGCCCGGAACCCGTACGTCTGGCGGCTGAACGTGCGCTCGAAGCGGTAGCGGTACCGGTAGCGGCCGGTGCCGTCGCTGCGCGCCGTGGCGAACGTGACCCAGCGGCCTTCCGAGCGCGCCTGCAGCTCGACGACCTTGCGGTGTCGCGGCGGCGATCCGAGGATGCGGCCGGTGAAGGTCACGGCGTGCTTGTTGAGGGTGCGCGTCGGGTCGACCGACAGGCGGACGCCGGCGGTCATCCGCACGCGCACCTCGTAGCGGGCCGCTTCGTCGGCGGAGTCGAGATGCATCCGGTACGAGAACGCGATCGCGCCCGACAGGCCGGCCGGCGCGTCGTAGACGAACTGGCCGGTGGCGTCGGTCCTCGCCGCGGCGCGGGTCGCGGCGCGGGCTCCGTCACGGTCGGACACGGCGACCACGTCGACCGTCGCGCCGGCGATCGGCGCGCCGTCGGGCGCCTCGAGCCGGCCGACGACGTGCGCGTGGCCGCCGTAGCGCACCGCGATGGTCTGCGAGCCCGGCATTCCCGCCTTGACCGTGATCCGCGCGGTCGAGCTGCAGCGCTCGCCGTTGCACGCGCGCAGCGCCGGCGGCGCTGCCGGCGGCGTCTCGGGCGTCACCGTGACCCGAGCGAGGGGGGACGACCCGATCGGGGTCACGCCGCCTGCCGCGCCGGCACCTCCGCCCCCGCCCCCGCCACCGCCACCGGATGCCGTGCACGTCGTCCCGTCGGCGGCCCAGATGCAGCCGCCGGGTCCGGCCGTCCCGGCGTCCGGGAGCCCGCCCCCGGGCGCGTTGATCCGCAGCGTCCGGTTCGTGAGCACGGTGCGCTCGTTGCCACCCGCATCCTCGAGGCCGAACGACACGCCCGCGTGCACGCCATCGCCGATGGCCGGCAGGTTGAACGCCGGGGCATAGTCGGTGCTCGCGGTGCGGCAGGGGACGAGCGACAGCGCCGAGGGCACGAAGTCATAGGGATCCGCGTTGGCCGTGTACGCGTCGCGGCAGCGCAGGCTCGACGGATCGACGCTCGCGTAATGCGTGATCGAGCCCTCGCGCATCCAGGCGCGGTAGACGCCCGAGCCGACGTCGGCGGCCGTGAACCGGACTTCCCCCGTCGCCGACGTCTTCCACGTCCCGTCGAGCAACTCGCCGGACATCGGGCCGCTGATCGTCGGTCCCTCGGCGTCGTTCAGGGTCAGGTCGAGGCGCTGGATGAGGTAGCTGACCCCACCCGTGCACGAGCCGGGGACGCCGTCGAACGCCACGCAGGCGATGCGCGTCGAGAGGCTTGACGGCGTGTTGATCGAGACCGGCCCGGTGGCGGCGTCGCCGATGAACCCGCCGCCTCCGGAGCCGCCCGTGTACGGCCATCCCGCGTTCTCCCACGTCGTGGACACCTGGGGCTGCGAATGGTTCGACGACGGGGGAGCGGTATAGGAGCGGTAGGCCGCCGCTTTCGCGAATGCGAGGTTGGAGGGTGGTGTGAGTGAAGACGTCGCGGCGTAGCCCTCGCCGACCGGACCGGCGTTGAGTCCGTAGGTGCCGGTGCCGCCCGGCGTGTTCGACGTCAGGCCCGCCCACGGGCCGACGACGGTCGGCTGCCCGTCGGGCAGCGCACCGGAGTGCACGTGAAGGTCGCCGGTCGCCGCGCGCGCTTCGCCGGCCATGGCGAATGCGACGGCCGTGACGGCCGCGAGGACGACGGGACGGTGTCTGCGGTCCAGGACGGACCGGCGACGGCAACTGCTGCCCATGCGGGGTGTGCCTCCTTGAGCGGTACGAGGGGAGCTCCGTGCTCCCCTAAGGCTCCGGAGGCGGGTACTTCGCCCCCTGGAGGCACGCGGAGATAGCAACCGTCAAACGGTGCCGGCGCAACAAATGGACGACCGTCTGAGGGGCGTTCCCGCCGATTCGCGCTATTTGCCGGAAACTCGTAGAACGAGTTCGTCGCCGCGCACCGGCGGTGCGACGAAGCGGGGAATCGCGAGCGGTGGGCTGGCGGGCGTCACGAGCTCCGGCGCGTTGACGACCCCGGCGGTGTATCCAAGAGCACGGGCGAGCTGCTGTACCGAGTCGTCGACGTCTCGGTCGGGGACGCCGAACGGATACGAGAACGCCGTCGGCGGATATCCGACCCAGCGGGCCAGGTCGGCGCGGCTGTCCTGCATCTCGGTCCGTCGGACGTCCGCCGTCATCCAGCGCAGCGAGACGTGCCTGCGGCCGTGCGCCCCGATCGTCACGTGCTTGGCGAGCTCTCGCACTTCGTCGACGGTGAGCGGGCGCGGATCCTCGGCATCCGGCGCGGCCGCCCAAGCTCGGACCTGCGCGAGCGCGGTCTCGATGCGCTCGGGTGTCTGCACCTGCAGCCATCCGTGCAGGCCGCGCCGCGCGAGCTCGCGCTGCACGGCGTCGTGCGCGGGCCAGGTGCGGACATCGCCGTCGAGCGTGACCGTGAGCGGCTGGGTCGCCTGTGCGGCGTGCAGGAGGCGCACCAGCTCGTCCCACCAGAACCCGCGGCCGTCGGCGACGTGGCCCGTCGAGATGAACACCGTGACCGGGACGCCGACGTTCCGCAGCGCCGGCAGGTTGTCGGCGTAGCCGTCGTCGAACGTGATGGCCACGGCCCCGTCCGGGAAGTCGCCGGAGGCCAGCTGCTCGAGGGGCACGATGCGGTCGCCCAAGGCGTCGATGTGCGAGACGAAGTCCGCGGGCGAGACCGCGAGCCCCAGCGGGTCGTGGGCCACGTCCGCGACCCGGTGGTAGAGCAGGGCCGTCGCGCGGGGCGCGTCCGAGGCGCGCCGGAGGGCCGGAATTCGCGGCAGGCGCCGCTGCGGCTCGGGGACGCTGGGACGGAACGGCGTGGCATCCGTGGCGGGCTGCAGGTCGCGGTGGGCCACGATGGGCGCCGCGAGGGCGCCCGCGTTCTCGGCCGCGCGCCCGGCCCGGTCGGTGGCGGTCGCCAGGTCGCCGCGCACGAGCGCCGCTCCGGCCCCGGCCGCGCCGCTCGCCGCGTTCCGGAGCGCGTCAGCCACGTCGCGCCGGCGCCCTACGAGCTGTGAGCGCCCGCCGTAGCGCAGCCGGCGTGCGGCGAGATCGCGGCTGCGCAGTTCGCTGACGCGGACGACGCGCTCGACCCGAAGCTCCGGGCGATATTCCGCGGTCCATCCGGCGGCGGCGAGCTCGCGCTGGGCGTGATGCTCCTCCGAGAACCAGTCGCGCTGCCCGCCGCGTGACGGCCAGAACCCGCCGGCGCCCCGCAGCGCGGCCGTGCGGAAGCTGACGTTGCCGCCGTGGAAGGTGCGCTGCTGCGCGTCCAGTTCCATCGCCTCGGTCCCGTAGTCGAGCGGGGCGAGCGCGACGAGGAGGCCGTCGCCGAGCCACCGCGGGCGTGGGGCGTCGAAGCGCAGGGCGATCGGGCCGCCGATCGTGGCCCGGTCGTCGGCCGCCGAGTCCCAGGCGGAACGCAGTGCCTGACGCCACCCCCGGGCGACGGCGACGTCGTCGTCGAGGTACGCGATGACCTCGGTGCCGCAGGCGGCAAGCGCCGCGTTCCGGGCCTGCGCGATGCCCGGCGCCGCCTCGACCACCTCCGCCCCCGGGGCGAGCCGGCCGGCGAGCTGGCGCAGCGCGACGACCTCGGCGGGGGCGAGGCCGGCCGCAGCGACGATCGGTTCGTCGACCTCTCGGCCGAGCACGCCGAGGCATTCGGGAAGCGCGGAGGACAAGCGATCGAGGCAGACGGCCACGCGGATCGTCGGCATGAGCTCAAGCTACTAGTGGGCCCGCCGCAACCCGGGAGACCCACCAGAGCCGCGAAGCGTCGCCGCGGTCGTCGGCTCCAGATGCGAACATATGTTCGTGACCTCTTCCGGCAGACCGTATGCCCGTTTCCGCCGCGCCCTCGCCACGGGCAACATGGACCTGATCCGTGCCGCCGCAGCCGAGTTGCCGCAGGTGAACCTCGGCGACGCCCTGTCGGTGTGCATGGCGATCTCGCAGGCCGAGCCCGGCCGGTTCGAGCGCGCGGCCGTGCGCTGGCTCGCCCGGTTCTGCGTGGAGCGCCCCGCGGCCACCGTCGCGGAGGTGCGCGCCGCGGCGGCGGCCTTCGAGGCGATGCCGCGGGCGCCGGAGCACGCGCTCGAGACGCTGCAGACCCTGTGCCGATGAGCACCGCAGAAGGCCGCGACGTCACGCCGCCGCGGTTCCGCCGGCGGCGATCGAGGCGAGGATCACCCCATCGGAGTTCGTGATCCACAGCATGTCCCCATCGTGTGCGACCCGCGCCGGCCCGGGCTGGGCGGGATCGCGGTACTCGATCTCGGCATCGAGCTCCGCCGGTTCGTCGCCGAGCGCGAGGCGCTCCTCGAGCACCTCCCAGTAGGCGGCGTTGTTCACGTGATCGGCGAGGTCGGTGTCGGACGCGCGAAAACGCCAGTCGAAGCGACGCGCGCCGTCGGGCGGCGAGGGATGGCGCGCGCGTGCGCGCGCGGCGCGGCGGCCCGCGGCGGCCTCGCCGTAGACGTCGAGGAAGCGATCGTCGAAGCGGGCGGGCAGGAGCGTCTCCCAGTCGAGGAAGATCCAGAGCGCGTCCGCCTCGACCTCGGCCCCGCCCTCTCCGCGCAGGCTCGTGCGGCGCTGGGCCCATCGTGGGCCGATGCCGCTGCAGAACGTGTGCAGCGTGACGGGCTCGTCGAAGCGGGGAAAGCGACGGACGAGCAGTCGCGTGCGGCGCACGACCCACGACCCCGCCTCGGCCAGGCCGGCGTGAGCGACGTCGTCGTACGCGACGTCCTGCAGCCAGCGCGCGAGAGTGTCCATGCGCACCCGGCCCGCGGGCGTGACGTCGCCGAGACGACCCCGCGCGCTGCCCGTGAACACGCGGCCCCGTTCGGGGACCGCGACGAGAACGTCGCCCGGCTCACGGCTCACGTCAGCCATCTCACCAGCGCGGTCTCGAGTTGCTCGGCCGCTCGCGGCCACGTGCGCCCGCGCGCGTACTCGACGCCGGCGGCGCTGCGCCGGGCACGCTCGTGATCGTCGTCCATCAGCCGCTCGATCGTCGAGCACAGCGCCATCGGGTCCGGGCGCGCGAGGGCGATCGGGCCGTCCTCGTCGAACGTCGCGACCATGGACTCGCTCGCCACGTCGACGACGGGCAGGCCGCACGCGAGCATCTCGGTCGGCACCAGAGAGGGGTTCGTCAGCGAGAGCACCATGCCCAGCGTGGCTTCGCAGTAGAGCGCCGCGAGCGAATCGCCGTCCAGCACGCCGCCGTCCGTGTGACGGAAGCCGGCGTCGATCGGCCGCGCCTCCCCGAAGAGCACGATCCGCAGGCGCGGCCGGCGGCGGGCCAGCTCGCGCAATGCGAGCACGCCCAGCGGCACGGCTCGCCGCGCGGTGACCGCGCGGGCGTAGAAGACGACCGTGTCCGCCCGGCGGTCCACGCCGGCAACGGGGGCGTAGACGGCGTGGTCGATGCCGAGATCGAACGCGTCGGCGCGGGCGCCGTACCGCTCGCGCAGCACGCCCGCCAGCCATGGCGAGGCGGCGATCGCCGGCAGGCCCAGCGCGTACGTCTGCTCCGCCCACATCCGCTCGGCCGACGTTCCGTAGAACTCGGGTTCGTGGTCCTGCACGAGGTAGCCGCGTGCGCGTGCCCGGTCCAGGCGGAGCACGCGGTAGACGGTCTGCCAACCCGTGGCGAGCACGACGTCAGCTCCCCGCCATGCCGCGAAGTCCGCGTGCACGTCGCCCGAGAGGCCGCCGAACCATCCGCGGAAGGACGCCTCGACGTCGTCGGGGGACCGGCCCGAGTGCGTGCCGTCTGAATCCTCGATCCAGACCGAGCACGTGTGCCCGCGCGCCTCCAGCCCCCGCAGCAGGTGCATGACCGTCGAGTGCCCGCCGGACCCCCGGCGAAACTGCGGCACGACGACCGCCACCCGCAGGCGGCCGGCGCCCGAGGCGGCAGCCGCCGGGGCCGGTTCGGTCGAGGGTGCGAGCGGCGCCTGGCCGTCGCGCAGGTACTCGAGCAGCGCCTCGGGCGTCGTCACCTGCAGCGGCCCGGCGTCGGGCCGTCCGAGCACCCGCCGGGCGAGGTCGCGGGCGTTCACGTCGGCCGCACCCTTCGCCACACACGCCGCAGCGGCGCCAGCAGCCACCGCCATGGCGCTCGCTCGACCACCGCGTCCAGTCGCTCGAGCGGGACGACGCGGTACCGGAGCTTGTCGCGCTGGGAGACCACGAGCGCCTGCGCCTCGATCGCCGCCCGAACGTCGCCGAGCGCCCGCGCCACGCCGGGGGCGGCCTGCGGCTCGGGACGTCGTGCCACCTCGCGCAACGCGCATGCCATCACCGCGCCGGCCTGCTCCCAGGAGGGCCACGTCCGCGCGGTCGCCAGCGCGCCGCAGCGCAGCCGGTGCAGCAGCGCGCGATCCCGGGCGAGGAGGTCCAGCGTGCGCGCGGTGCCGCGCGGGTCGTCCCAGTCCACCACCATCCCGTTGACGCCGTGCTGCACGTATTCCTCGTGACCCGTCACCGCCGTCACCACGCACGTCGCGCCCATGTGGAAGCCCTCGAGCGGCGGCCCGAACATCCCTTCCACGCGCGAGAGCTTCAGGACGACGTCCGACCGCGCGTAGAGCGCGGCCATCTCGTCATGCGAGAGCGGGCCGACGACCTCGTCCGCGCCCGCGGAGTCGAAGTCGCGGGCTCCCGTCACCACCGTCACCGACCGCGGCTCGCGCATCGACCCCACCGCCGCCAGAGCCTCGCCGACGCCCTTGAACCACACCGCGGGATTGCCCTCGATGACGATCCGCAGCGGGCCGCGCAGCCGAACGTCGAGCTCCGCGGGCGACCGGAACACGTCCTTCGAGATCCCGTTGCGGACGAACAGCGCGCGCACCTCCGGCCGCAGCTCCTCGAGCGTCTCGGCGATCCACCGCGCTTCGGTGATGACGTGCACCGGCAGGTCATGCGTCAGGGCGGCGCCGAGGCGCTGCGGCTCGTCGCGCCGGTAGAACCGGTCCTCGAGCGACTGCACGAAGTACGCCCGCCGGCCGGCGTCCATCGCGAACAGCGCCTCGGTGGTCTCCCACCAGGTGGCGACCGCCACGTCGAACGGCTGCGCGCGCGCGTCGCCGAGCGACAGCACGCCGACCTCGCCCAGCCCGCGGAACCGCCAGTCCGGATCCTCCCGCTCCCGCGCGAGCACGAGCGATGCCTCGATCCCATGGCGCGCGAGCTGGCGGGCGTGCTCGACCACGACACCGACGCCGCCCGAGAGCTGCAGGTCGTTGACGAGGAACGCCACCTTCATCGGGCGGTCCTCCTCGTCAAGGCGCCCCTCACGGAGCGGCCGCGCCGCGCCGCGCCAGGGTCTCCGGCGTCTGGTCGCGCACCTCCTGGGGCGCATTGAGTCGCGCCAGCTCGTCCGACGACCACTTCACGTACGCGCGCAGCTCGGCGAGCTCTGCTTCGAGCACCGCGAGCGTCGACTCGCGCTGGCGCTCCCACGTGCGCCGGCCGTCGAGGTCGGACGGGATCGCCAGCGCCTGGGAGGCGAGCAGGCCCGCCTGGGGGCCGAACGCGGCGAGGAAGTGCGATGGCACCGCGTCCGCCCGCGGGCGCACGGGCGGCATGTCGAGGGTGCCGTCGAAGTGCTCGAGGACGAGGTGCGAGCCGTCGAGGGGGACCTGGTGGGCGATCACCGCGTCCGCCGGAAGCAGCCGGCGGAGCTCCTCGAACGAGCCCTCGCCCCACATGGTGTGGTGGTACGGGTTCTCCAGCGCCCAGAACGCGTCGTTGGGCACGCTCAGGACGACGGTCCAGCCCTCGGACCCGAGCTCGATCAGCGCCTCGACGAGCGGGACGAACGTCTCCAGGTGCTCGATGACCTCGAAGCAGGTGATGGCGCCCGGGCTGCCGGCGCTCACCGCGGCGCGGACCTCCGCGACGCCGGCATCGGTCGCCAGATCGGCACGGATGCGGACGATCTCGCGCGCCCGCAGGTCGCGGCCGGCCTGGCCGAGCGCGTCGGCGTCGGCGTCGACGAGCACCACGCGGCCCAGCGCATCCGAGCCGAGCGCGTCGGCCGCGGCGACGCCCGCCCCGCAACCGAGATCCGCCCACGACGGCGCGCCGCGCACGATCGGCGCGGCGGCCGCGTAGCGCAGGTCGTGCTCGACGCGGATCGAGGGCTTGGTGTCGCGCGTGATGCGCTCCTGCCAGTCGGCCATGGCGTGCCGCAGCGTATCTTGCGGGCGCGATGGCGCCTGTCTATCCGAGCCCGCGCTTCGGCGAGCCGCTGCGGCTGGCGTTCGTGGGTCAGCAGACGTACTTCGAGGCGTGCGCGCTCGACGAACGCTCCGACCGCGTGCGCACCGTGTACGTCGACTTCCGCGAAGGCGCCGACGCCGATGCGATGCGCGCGGCGCTCGATCGCTTCGTGCCGCACGCGGTGGTCGTGTTCCGGCCCGAGATCGTTCCGGCCCACGCGTTCGACGGCCTGCGCGCGCTCACGGTCGGCTTCCTCACCGAGCCCATCCCGCGCGTCGCCGGCCGCAAGGCGCATCCGGACCTGCGGCGCCGCCGCGCGGACCTGCGCAAGGCCGACCCCGGCAACTTCGATCGCACGGTGGCGTTCGACCCGCTCATCGTGCCGACCGCCGACGCCATCCTGCCGGTCTGGCGGGCGCTGCCCATCCCGGTCGCCGACCGCTTCTACGCGTCCGCGCCACGCGATGGGGGCCGGGCCCCCAGGCTCGCGTTCGTCGGCCGCTCGACGCCGCACCGCGAGACCTTCCTGCGCCACCCCAAGCACGAGCTCGACATCCTCCATGTCGCGTTCGGGCTCCACGGCGAGGAGCTCGACGCGCTGATGCGCGACGTCGACGTCGCCATCAACCTCCACAACGAGCCGTACCCGAGCTTCGAGAACCGCGTGTGCCTGCACCTCGCCGCCGCCCATCTGGTGGTCAGCGAGACGCTGTCGCCGACGCACGGGCTCGAGCCGGGCATCGACTACCTGGAGTTCTCCGAGCCGGACGAGCTGCTGTCGATGCTGCGGACCGTCTCGCGCCATCCCGAGGCCTACCGGCGCGTGCGCGTGCGGGGGCGCCGCAAGTCGGAGCAGTACCGCGCGAGCCGCGTCTGGCCGCGGCTCGTCGAGGATGCCTTCGCGGACGTCGAGGCGTTCGGCACGTCTCGGCGCGGCCGCTGAGCGCGCGGGCGTCAGGGGTGGCCGCGGCCGTTGAGCGCGCGGGCGTCAGGGGTGGCCGCGGCCGCTGAGCGCGGGCGGCGGTGGGGCGGGCCGCGGCCGCTCGAGGATGAGCCGACCGGAGCCCTGGGCGGCGGCGGGGTTGTCGAGTCAGGGGTCGAGCGCGACGAGGCCGAGGCGGCTCGGAACGGTTTTCCGCTGCGTGCGGGCGGTTGCGTCTCGCCGTCCGATCAGCCGACTAACGTTGCCGACCCCATGGTTCCCCTCCAGCTCCTCGAACGCGGCCCCGTCGCCCAGCATCATCCGCTCGGTGCGTCGACGGGCTACATGGCCGAGGACCGGGGCGATTGGGAGGCGCTGGTCGAGCAGGCGCTCGTCACGTCGTCGTTCGCGGTCGAGCTCGCGGCGCTCTCCGAACGCGAGCTGCCGGGGCTGCTCGAGTACCTGGACTCGACGCCGGCCCTGCCGTTCCGCTACCTCTCGGTGCACGCCCCGGTGAAGCACCGCATGGTCGGCGAGGCCGCGCTGGTCGAGCGGCTGGCCGCGCTGCCGCCGTGGGTCGATGCGATCGTCGTGCATCCCGACGTCATCGACGATCCTGCGCTCTACCGGCGGCTCGGCTCCGCGCTCGTCGTGGAGAACATGGATCCGCGCAAGCCGGCGGGCCGCACCGCCGCGGAACTCGCGCCGCTCATGGCCCAGCTTCCCGAGGCGGGCTTCTGCTTCGACGTCGCCCACGCGGCCGCGGTCGACCCCAGCCTCCAGGAGGCCCACCGCCTGCTCGACCGCTTCTGCGGGCGCCTGCGCCACCTGCACGTCTCCTCGCTGGACGAGGACTGCCACCACATCCCGCTCGCTGACGCCGACGAACAGGCGTGGACCTCGGTGCTGCGGCGCTGCCGCGATGTGCCGTGGATCCTCGAGGCCCCGCTGGCGTCCTGAGCGACGCGTCGGCGCCGGCGCCGGCGCTCGTCGCGGGCGCGCGCGGTGCCGGCGAGCACGCGATGAGGCGGTCCGCGATGCTGGCGGGGTGACCGCCCCGCTCGAGAGGCTCGCCGCGCGCACCGCCGACGGCTTCCCGAACCTGACCGCGGCGCGCGAGCGGACCGCGCGGGAGCTCGCGGCCGCGCGCGATCGCCTCGCCGCGCTGCCGTTCGATGACGACGTCGCCGTCGTGCTGTTCGGCTCATGGGGGCGACAGGAGCTCACGCCCGGCAGCGACGACGACTGGCTGGTGCTCGTCGCCGGCGACCGCCGCGATGACGTGTGGCCGCCGGTGGGCGACGTCGAGGCGGTGCTCGTCCGCGAGCCGGGCGGCCAGGCCCTGTTCGGGGAGACCGCTTTCGCCGGGGAGCTCGCCGGGCGGATCGGGCTCGACGAGGACACCAACCGCAACCTGACCCGGCGGATGCTGCTTCTGCTGGAGTCGGTCTGGGTCGGCGGCGAGGACGCATGGCGAACGAGCCGCGAGCACGTCCTCGACGGCTACCTGCGCGGCGACGTCAAGGACCACCGGCCGCCGCGCTTCTTCCTCAACGACGTCATCCGCTACTGGCGCACGATCACCGTCGACTTCGTCGGCAAGGAGCGCGCCGGGGGCGGTGAGAAGGGTGCGCTGCGCAACCTCAAGCTGCGCCTGAACCGCAAGGTCCTGTTCGCCGGCGGGCTGCTGCCGCTGCTTCTGTGCCACCGGTTGCGCGCCGGCCAGATCCGGGGCGAGCTGCTGCGCCAGTTCGAGATGCCCGCGACCGACCGGCTCGCCGAGGTCTTCCTCGAGTTCGATCCCGACGCCGGGGTGCGCGCGATGTCGGCGTACGACCGGTGGCTGGGGATGCTCGGCGACGACGACGTCCGGGCCGAGCTGTCGTCGCTCACGCGCGACGAGGGCGACCGCAACCGTGCCTTCCGGACCGCGCGGCGCGACGCCGACGACCTCCAGAACGGGCTCCTCGCGCTGCTGTTCGAGACGCCGCTCCTGCCGCTCGTGCGCGAGTACGGCATCTTCTGACGCGCAGCTGCGCGCCCCGCTCAGTCCAGGTAGAACGAGTCGAGCACCGTCTGCGAGTCGAGCACCCGCGCCGGCGTCCCGCGCCGCACCGACACCGTCAGGACGTAGAGCCGGTCGTCCTGGCGGGCGACCACGGCGACCCGCCGCACCCGCCGCTGCGCGTCGTCGGCGACGACCTCCCGGGCCGCGTCGGCGCCCGTGACGTCGACCGCCTTGTCGCCGGCGACGTGCCCGCCACCGCCCTCCGCGAGCGCCGCCCGTGCCGCGGGACCGAGCGCCCGGCCCTTCGCCGGCAGCGTTGCGATCCGCACCGCGCCCGGCGCCCCGCGCGCGTTGAGCACGACCGAGCGCCCGCCCGAGGCCACCTCGGTCAACGCGGTCGGCCGGTAGACGTGGGCGCCCTGCGAGGAGAAGCGGGCGTACCCCTCCGGTGGGCCCGCCGTGCTCGCCACGCCGACGATCGCGCCCAGGCCGGCCACCGCGAGCGCCACCGAGACGAACGCCGTGCGCATCAGCTCTCGCTCCGCGATCGCAGCCACCACCGGACGCGCCGCACCGGCGCGCTCAGCCGGAGGAACGCCCCGCGCAGCCACACGCCGACCTTGTAGGCGTTCTGCTCGCGCAGGTCCTTGAGCACGCCCGACGTGATCGTGTGGTCGATCGTCAGCCGTTGCGACACCGCGAGGTTCGCCTGCAGATCGCGCACGAGCCGCCGGCCCACCGCCTGCGGCGACGGCGGCGGCTCGGCCGCGATCCGCCGCAGCGCGAGCGCCATGAACGCCCCCGACTGCTCGACCGACGGCCATGCCCGCGCCGTCGCGAGCGCCCCGGTGCGCAGCCGGTGCAGCAGCGCCCGGTCGCTCGCCAGGAGGTCGAGCATCCGCGCGGTCCCGCGCACGTCGTCCCAGTCGACGACCATCCCGTTGACCCCGTGGCGGACGTACTCCTCGTGGCCGGTCACGGGCGTCACGACGCACGTCGCGCCCATGTGGAAGCCCTCCAGCGGCGGGCCGAACATCCCCTCCACGCGCGACAGCTTCAGCACCACGTCATGCGCGGCGTACAGGCGCGCCATCTCGCCGTGCGGCACGGCGCGCACCACCTCGTCGGCCCCGGTGGGCACCTCGCCCTCGCGATCCGGCGTGACGAGCGTGACCGACCGCGCCTCGTCCATCGCCCCCGCCGCGGCGAGCGCCTCGCCGACCCCCTTGAACGCGATCTGCGCCGAACCCTCCACCAGCACCCGCAGCGGCCCGCGCAGCGCGACCGGCGCCGCCGGCGGCGAGACGAACACGTCCTTGGCGACGCCGTTGCGCACGAACAGGACCCGGTCGCCGCCCGGCCCCCGCAGCGCCTCGAGGCAGCGCACGATCCAGCGCGCCTCGGTGACGAACCGCACCGGCAGGTCGAGCGCCAGGGCCGCCGCCATCCGCTCGGGCTCCTCCGGCAGGTAGAAGCGGTCCTCCAAGGACTGCACGAACGAGGCGTAGCGCGCCGCGGACAGGTCGAAGAGCTGGTCCGCGGTCTCCCACCACGTCGAGACGGCGACGTCGAAGCGCATCCGCCGCGCCTCGTCGAGCGGCACGACGTGCAGGTGCTCGAGTCCGCGAAACGCCCAGTCCGGCTCGGCCTGCTGCTGCGTCAGCACGAGCGAGACGTCGAACCCGTGGCGGCGGGCGAGCTGCGACGCGTGCTCGACGACCACGCCGACCCCGCCCGACAGCTGCAGATCCTGGGTGAGGAAGGCCACGCGCATGGGCGGGTTACTGTACGGCCCGGCCATGCGCGAACCCCGCTTCGGAGAGCCCACGCGCGTCGCCTTCGTCGGCCAGGAGACGTACTTCGCCCAGTGCGCCCTGCACGCGCCGACGCGCGACCTCAAGCCGCGCTTCTTCGACTTCCGCGCCGGGGTCGGCGACGACGTGACCGCCCTCAGGGACGCGCTCGCCGACTGGGGCGCGCACGTCGTCGTCGTCTTCCGGCCCGAGATCATCGCGCCGGGGGCGTTCGTCACGCTCGACGCGATCACGCTCGGCTTCGTCACCGAGCCGCTGAAGCGCAGCGGCGGCGACGAGCACCCCGACCTCGAGTGGCGAGAGTCCGAGCTCGCCCTCACCGACCCGGCGAACTTCGACCGGGTCGTCGCCTTCGACCCCCACGTCGTCGCGACCGCCGACCGCCATGCGCGCGTGTGGCGCTCCCTGCCGCTGCCCGTCGACGACCGCCTGTACGCCCCCGTCGCTCCGAGCGCCGCGCCGCCGCGGATCCTCTTCGTCGGGTACTCGACCGACCATCGCGAGCGCTTCCTCATCAACGCCAAGCACGAGTACGACGTCCTGCACTACGCGCACGGCCTGCACGGCGACGAGCTGCGCGACGTGTTCGCCCGCACCGACGTCGCGCTGAACCTCCACGGGGAGCCGTACCCCAGCTTCGAGAACCGCGTGCTGCTGCATCTCGCCGCCGGCCACCTCGTCATATCCGAGCCGCTCGATCCCACGTACGGGCTCGAGGCCGGCATCGACTTCCTCGAGATCCGCCGCCCGGACGAGCTGATGACGCTGCTCTACCAGCTCAAGCGCCGGCCCGAGACCTTCGAGCGCGTCCGCCACCGCGGCCGCGCGAAGGCCGACGACTACCGCGCCAGCCGGGTCTGGCCGCGGATCGTCGGCGACCTGCTCGCCGACGTCCGGACGTTCGGCTCGGCCCGCGACGCGTCCGCCGCGAGCGCTCCATAGGTCGACGGCCGCGGCGGCCTGCCGGGCGTGTAGCCGAGGCTGCGGCTGTCGCTGCGCGGCGGCGAGGTCGGCGGGCGCGTGCGCCGCGACGGCCGGCGAGGCGGGCAGCGCGAAGCAGCACGCCAGCGCGGCGGCCACCGCCAGGCGGCAGCGGGTCATGACGGTGGATCGCACCGGCGCGCCACCGCTCGCGCGGGCACCGGAGCCGCCCACCGCCGCGAGTACGCTCTCTGCGTGTCGAGCCCCGCCCTTCCGGCTGTCGCCGTCGACGGTGTCTCGAAGACCTTCCGCCTGCCGCACGAGCGCGTCCACACGCTCAAGGAGCGGGCGCTGCACCCGATGCGGCGCATGGGTCACGAGGCGTTCCCCGCGCTGCGCGACGTGTCCTTCGCCGTCGACGACGGCGAGTTCTTCGGCATCGTCGGGCGCAACGGGTCGGGGAAGTCGACGCTGCTGAAGTGCCTGGCCGGGATCTACGCCGTCGATCGGGGCCGCATCTACGTCAACGGCCGGATGTCGACGTTCATCGAGCTCGGGGTCGGCTTCAACAACGACCTGCCCGCGCGCGACAACGTGATGATCAACGCGACGATGCTCGGGCTCTCCCCCCGCGAGGCGCGCCGCCGCTACGACGCGGTCATCGACTTCGCCGAGCTGCGCGAGTTCGAGGACCTCAAGCTGAAGAACTACTCGAGCGGCATGGAGGTCCGGCTCGCCTTCAGCGTGATGATGCAGGTCGACGCCGAGGTGCTGCTCATCGACGAGGTGCTCGCGGTCGGCGACGCCGCCTTCCAGCAGAAGTGCTTCGACGAGTTCGCGCGCATCCGCCGGGAGGGCCGCACCGTCCTGCTCGTCACCCACGACATGGGCAACGTCCAGCGCTTCTGTGACCGCGCGATGCTGCTCGAGCGCGGCTCGATCGTCGAGCTCGGCGAACCCGACCGCGTCGCCGCCCGCTATCTCGAGCTGAACTTCAACCGCGGCGAGACCGACGACGGCACGCCGCGCGACGAGTCCGACGCCGGCCGCTACGGCGACCGGCGCGCCGAGATCGTCGAGGCGTGGTTCGAGGACGAGGCGGGCGAGCGCGCCAAGACGGTCCCGACCGGCCAGCGCGCCGCCTTCTGCTTCCGCGCGCGCTTCCGCGAGCCGGTCGCCGATCCGCTCTTCGGGGTCGTCCTCGCCGACGATCGGGGAACGCCGGTCTTCGAGGCCTCCAACGTGCTGCTGCCCGCCTGCGGGGGGTTCGCGGCCGGAGACGAGGCGACGATCCGGATCGCGTTCGACTGCGTGCTGTCGTCCGGGCGCTACGAGGCGACTCCCGCCATCGCGCGCGGTGGCAGCGGCGTCGCGTGGATCGACCGGCGCGAGCGGTTCGCCTCGGTCGTCGTCACCGGTGCGCGCTCGACCGACGCGGTGCTCGACCTTCCGTTCGACCTGGAGGTGCTCAGCCGTGAGCGCCGCTGAGGCCAGCCTCGGCCGCCAGATCAAGGGGCCCTCGGCGGTCGGGACCGACCCGCGCCGCTTCTGGCACCTCACCCGCGCGCTCGCGGTCACCGAGTTCAAGCTGCGCTTCTTCGGCTCGGTGCTCGGCTACGCGTGGCAGGTCATGCGGCCGCTGCTGCTGTTCGGCGTGCTCTACGTCCTGTTCACGCAGATCATCGACGTCGGCAACGACGTCCCGTTCTACGGCGTGGCGCTGCTGCTCGGGCTCGTCCTCTACACGTTCTTCAGCGAGTCGACCGGCACCGCGGTGACGTCGATCGTCGACCGTGAGAACCTCGTGCGCAAGATCGAGTTCCCGCGGCTGGCGGTGCCGATGTCGGTGGTGCTGACGGCGATGTTCAACCTCGTGCTGAACTTCGGCGTGGTGGTCGTGTTCCTGCTCGCGTCGGGTGGCAGCGTGCGCTGGTCCTGGCTCGAGCTGATCCCGCTCGTGGCGCTCCTGGCCATCGTGTCGAGCGGCATGGCGATGCTGCTGTCGGCCTCGTTCGTGCGGGCCCGCGACGTCAAGCCGATCTGGGACGTCGTCCTGCAGATCCTCTTCTACGCCTCGCCGATCTTCTACATGATCGAGACGGTGCAGGAGACCGCCCCGACATGGGTCGCCAAGGTGCTCATGCTCAACCCGTTCGCGGCGATCCTCCAGCAGGCTCGCCACGCGATGGTCAGCCCGGAGTACGACACCGCCGCGTCCGCGATCGGAGGGACCTGGCGGCTGCTGATCCCGCTGGCGATCATCTTCGGCGTGTTCGCGCTCGGCTACGCGGTCTTCCGGCGCGCGGCGCCGCGGCTCGCCGAGGACCTGTGAGCGGTTGGCGCGCGGCGGCCGGCCGCGCATACACGCGGGCCTGGCAGCGCGGGCGGCCGCGGTCGGCGCGGGTCGCGCCGTACCTGCCGCAGCAGCCGCTGTCGCGCCGGTTCGGCCTGGACCGGGGGCGGCCCGTCGACCGCGTCTACATCGAGCGCTTCCTCGAGCGCCATCGCGCCGACCTCCGCGGCCGCGGCGTCGAGATCTATGAGCCGACGTACCTCGAGCGCTTCGGCGCGTGCGAGCGCATGGACGTCCTCGACGCCGACCCGGACGCCGCGCACGCCACGATCCGCGGTGACTTCGGCGCGCTGCCCGCGGGCACGTTCGACTGCTTCGTCTGCACCCAGACCCTGCAGCTGATCGCCGACCCGCTGACGGCGCTGCGCCAGGCGCGCGACGCGCTCGCGCCGGGCGGCGTGCTGCTGTTGACCGTTCCCGGCATCAGCCAGATCGCGCCCGGAGAGACGTTCCCCGACCACGTCCGCTACACGACGCACGGCCTGCGCGCGCTCGCGGCAGAGGTCTTCGACGCGGCGGAGGTCGGCGCCCACGGCAACGTGCGCACGGCCGCCGCGTTCCTCTATGGGCTGGCCGACCACGAGGTCGACGCCGCCGCGTTCGCGACCGACGATCCCGCGTACGAGCTGCTCATCACGCTGCGCGCCTTCCACTAGTGCAGCCGTCCGGAAGTACTAGCCTGCGACCGCCTATGCGACGCCTCGACACCCGCCTCGACGGACCGATCCTGCTCGAGCCGACCATCCACGGCGACGCCCGCGGGTTCTTCGTGGAGACCTTCCGCCGCGAGACGTTCGACGAGGTCGGGATCACGACCGAGTTCGTCCAGCACAACCACTCGCGCTCGAGCCGGGGCGTGCTGCGCGGCATGCACTACCAGCTCGGCCTCGCCAAGCACGTGCGTTGCGCGCGCGGCCGCATCCTCGACGTCGTCGTCGACGTGCGCCGCACCTCGCCGTGCTTCGGCCAGTGGGAGGCGTTCACGCTCGACGACGAGACCCACCACCAGCTCTTCGTGCCGGCCGGGTTCGCGCACGGCTTCGTCGTCCTCTCAGAGATCGCCGACGTCGTCTACCTGCAGGACGACTACTACGACCCGCAGCGCGACCGCGGCATCTCCTACCGCGATCCGGACATCGGCATCGCCTGGCCCGACGGCCTCGAGCTGCAGACGTCCGAGCGCGACGACAACCAGCCGATGCTGCGCGACGTGCCGCCGGAGGACCTGCCGGAGTAGGCGTCCACCCGGGCAGGCAAGCGGCGAGGCCGTCCTATCCTGTCGACCGGTGCTCGCCCGCGTGCCCCGCATCTCTCCGCGCACCTACGCGCTCATCACGCTGATCGCGCTGATCACGCTCGTGGTCATCGTGTTCACGGGCGCGGCGGTGCGGCTGACCGGGTCGGGGCTCGGGTGCCCGACCTGGCCGCGCTGCGAGGGCAAGGTCATCCAGACCGAGCTCGACTCGCACGCGGCGATCGAGTACGGCAACCGGCTGTTCACGGGCGTCGTGAGCATCGCGACGATCGCCGCAGCGCTGTGCGCGTTCCTGCGCCGGCCGTTCCGCAAGGACCTCGCCATCATCGGCGTGCTGCTCCCGCTCGGCGTCGTCGGGCAGGCGGTCCTCGGCGGGCTGACGGTCCTCTACGGGCTCGCGCCGGGCTTCGTCATGAGCCACTTCCTGCTGTCGCAGCTCGTGCTCGCCGCGGCGGTGGCCCTGGCCTGGCGCGCGCGCCACGAGCCCGGCGAGCGGCCGCGCGTCGCCGACCGCCTCAGCGTCCTGCCGGTCCGCGCGCTGCTCGTGTGGGGCGGGCTCGTGCTGTTCGCCGGGACCGCCGCGACGGGGGCGGGTCCGCACGCGGGCGCCTCGGGCACGGGCGAGGTGGTGCCGCGGCTGGACTTCTGGGGCGGCACGACGATGACGGACATCATCCACTGGCACGGCCGCATGTCGACGATCCTCGGGGTCAGCGCCGTGCTGATCTGGTTCCTCCTGTGGCGGCGCAGCGCGAATGCCCAGGTGCGCAAGGCGATGACCGTCGTCTGCGTGCTCATCGCGGTGCAGGGGATCGTCGGCTTCATCCAGTACGAGAACGAGCTGCCGCCGGAGATCGTGTGGATCCACGTCGCGCTGGCGACCTGCACGTGGCTCGCCCTGCTGTGGGCCACGGCGGCCGCCGGCACGCTGACGCCGGCGGTCTCGCGCGAACGTCAGCGGGCCGTCTCGGTCGAACGCGCACGCGTGTAGCCGGCCCGGGGGCGGGGCGCCGCTCGGCGCCACCAACGGCGGCGACGGCGGCGTGACCAGGTCCGGTCGCGACGGTGCGCGGACGACGCGTAGATGAAGGCGGGAGGCTCCATCGGCCGTGCGCGCACCCGAGCAGGTCGGCGCCGCGCCCGTCAAGCAGCGGCCGGAGAAGACCCCGCATCCTCCGTGGAGTCGTGCGCGTCGCTCGCCCCGCCGGCGGTCGACGCGGCGTCGTCGTGCGGGTCGGCCTGCAGGACGAGCACCGCCACGTCGTCGCGCTGGCGGCCCTCCTGGAACGCGAGCAGCGCCTCGTCCAGCGCGGCGGCCATCTCGTCCGGCGTTCGCCCCGCCGTCTCGGCGACGACCCGCCGCAGCCGCCCGATGCCGAAGCGGCCCGCCGCGCCGCGCGTGTCGGTCACGCCGTCGGTGAACAGCACGAGGCTCTCGCCGGCCCGCAGGTCGATCGAGACGCTCGTCCAGTGGCCCTCGTCGAACGCGCCGAGCAGCGTGCCGGGCCGCCCGAACGGCTCGACCGCGCCGTCGCGGCGCGTCAGCAGCGGCGGTGGGTGCCCGGCGCAGGCGACCGTGATCCGCACGCGGCCGTTCCGGGTGAGCACCCGGACGCAGACCGCGGTGCACGGCCGCCGGTCGTGGTCGTCGCGCGCGAGCACGTCGTTGAGGCGCCGCAGCACCCTGCTGGGGTCGCGCTCGTACATCGCGGCGGTGCGCATCGAGTAGCGCACGAGCGACGTCACCGCGGCCGCTTCCGGCCCCTTGCCGGTGACGTCGCCCATGACGACCATCCATCCCGGCGGGGCGCCGCTCAGCGGGAACAGGTCGTAGAAGTCGCCGCCGACCGTGTCGCCGCCGCCGACGGCGCGGAAGCGCGCCGCGATCGCCACGCCGGGCACGGCGGGCAGGCGCGGAGGCAGCAGCGCCGCCTGCAGCGTCGCGGCGATCTCCGAGCGCTCCCCGTGCACCCGCGAGTGCTCGACCGCGATGCCGGCGCGGCGGCCGAGCTCCTCGGCCAACTCGAGGTCTCGGGGCGTCAGCGCCCGGCCGGATTCGATGGTGCCGATCGTGATCGTGCCGATCACGCCCGATGCGGCGATCATCGGCACGACGATCGCGGAGCGGGCGCCCACGGCCCGCAGGCGATCGAGCTGCGTGGCGTCGAGTGCCGCCGCCTGCAGCAGCGCGTCGTCGATCTGCGGGTAGTACTCGGGCCGGCCGCTGCGCATGACCTGCGGCGGCCCCACGGGCAGGGCTCGCTCGCCGCTGCGCTCGCGGACGATGAGCGACGCCTCGCGGGTGCGCTCCGGGCGCCGGTCGGCGGTCGCCACGCGCCGCAGCACGCCGCGCTCGTCGGGCATGTCGACCGCGCACCAGTCCGCCAGGTCGGGCACCACCGCGTCGGCGAGGTTGTCGAGCGTCTCCGCCGGATCCAGCGACGCGCCGAGCAGCTTGCTCGCCCGCACGAGGAACGCCTGCGCCATCTCGTGGTCACGCTGCTCGGTGACGTCCTCGATGACGTTGACCGCCAGCCGGGGCTGCCCGCCGGCGTCGAGGATGGGCCGCGCCTTGACCAGCCGCCAGCTGCGCACCCCGGTGGCGCGGTTGACGATCTGCATGAGCAGCGGTGCGGGGTTCGCCTCGCCGGCCAGCGCCAGACGGCCCGGCAGCCGCTCGAAGTCGATCTCGTCGCCGTGCTCGTCGCGCACCTCCCAGCGCTGGGGGTACTCCGACAGCGGCGTGGCGAGGAGGTCCTCCACCGAGTCGAAGCCGGTGAGCTGCGCCGCGGCCTGGTTGGCGTACACGACCTCGCCGTTGGCGCGCTGCACCGTGACGGCCTCCGCGAGAGCGCCCAGGACGGTCCGCAGCTCCGTCGTCGTCTCGCCGAGCTCGGCGCCCAGCCGCGAGTGGTCGATCGCCACGCCGGCCCGCCGGGCGAGGTCGGCCGCGGTCGACAGGTCCGCGCGGCTGAAGGCGCGGCGGCCGCGGAAGCGGACGAGCGCCATCGTGCCGATCGGGCGGCCGCGGGCGCTGAGCGGGACGATCACCGCCGAGCCGTACCCGAGCCGGTGGATGATCTCGAAGTGCTCGCGCGAGGTCGCCCATTCCTCGCTGTCGCGCTCGGCGATGTCGCGCAGCAGCAGGGGATCGCCCGAGCGCGCGACCACCGCGACGGGATGGTTGCTCTGCAGGTCGACGGGACTGGCGATGCGGCTCGCGCGGATGGCCTCGGCGCTGCCGGGCCGAGCCCCCGCGGCCCCCGCCGCGCGCAGGGCGCCGTCCGGACCGATCAGGTCGACGACGGCGAGGTCGGCCAGGCCCGACACCGCGAGCGCGGCGAGCTCGTCGAGGTGGTCGAGCGGGTCCGTGCCCGTCTCGAAGAGCTCGCCCGCCCGGGCGAGCAGGTCGGCACGCACGCGCCCCCGCTCGGCGGCCAGCCGGCGGCGGTGCTCGCGGGTGCGCGACGCCGACAGGATCGGTGCGAGCACGGCGCCGGCGAGCACGGTGCCGACGCCGACGTAGAACCGGCGCTCGTCGAACATGTCGGTCGCCCCGGCGATGGCGATCGCGATGACGACGGCCACCGCGCCGATCCACGCCGTCGGCGCCGGGCCCGTCATGGCGGCGGCGAGCAGCGGCCCGAGCACGAGGAGGGGGAGCAGGGACACGGAGGATCCCAGCGCCAGGTCGACGACCGCGACCAGCAGCATGACGCCGGCGGCGGGCGCGATCGGTCGCAGCTTCAGCGCCATCGGCGGGCGACTCTAGTGCGGATGAAAGGCAAAGCTCGCGCCTTCGGGAGAGCGCTGGACGAAGATCCGCCCCGGGCGCGGCGAGCATACGCCCGCCCGGTACGCGCGCGCCAGCGCCAAGCGAAACGGCCGGGCCCGAAGGCCCGGCCGCTCTGCTTTCGCTTCTCCCGCGAAGGAGCTTGGTGCGCGGCAGGGTGCGCCGCGAAGGGTCAGGCGTGGTGGACGGCGGGCGCCGGCTCGAGCGCGATGTCGAGGACCTCGCCGATCGTCATGACCGGGTGGAAGGTCATCTGCTCGCGCACGTCCTCCGGCACGTCGTCGAGGTCCGGCCGGTTGCGCTCCGGCAGGATCACGTCGGTCAGGCCCGCCGCGTGGGCGGCCAGGACCTTCTGCTTGAGCCCGCCGATCGGCAGCACCCGGCCCTGCAGCGTGACCTCTCCGGTCATGCCGACCGTGTGCTTGACCGGGCGGCCGGTCAGCAGCGACGCGAGCGCCGTCGTCATCGTGATGCCCGCGGAAGGCCCGTCCTTCGGGATCGCGCCCGCCGGGACGTGGACGTGGAACTCCGTGTCCTCGAAGCCGTGCGGGTCGATGCCCAGCTCGTGCGCGTGGCCGCGCACGTAGCTCAGCGCGATCCGGGCGGACTCCTTCATCACGTCGCCCAGCTGGCCGGTCAGCGTCAGGCCGCCCTTGCCGTCCATCGAGGTGCTCTCGACGAACAGGACGTCGCCGCCGACGCCGGTGACCGCCAGGCCGGTGGCCACGCCCGGCACCGCCGTGCGGATCGCCGCCTCCTGGAACACCTTCTGGCGGCCGAGCGCGTCGCGGACGAGCTCGACGTCGATCGTCACCGGGGCCGTCGCCGTCGCCGACGCGATCCGCGTCGCCGTCTTGCGCAGCAGCGTGCCGAGCTCGCGCTCGAGCTGGCGCACGCCGGCCTCCCGTGTGTACTCGCGCACGACGAGCTCCAGGACGTCATCGGAGACCGCCACCTCCTCCTCGTGCAACCCGTTGCGCTCGCGCTGGCGCGGGAACAGGTAGTCGCGGGCGATGGCCGTCTTCTCGGCCACGGTGTAGCCGTCGAAGCGGATGACCTCCATGCGGTCCAGCAGCGGGCCGGGGATCGTCTCGGCCTGGTTGGCGGTGGCGATGAACACGACCTGCGACAGGTCGAGCTCCACGTCCAGGTAGTGGTCGCGGAACGTCGAGTTCTGCGCCGGGTCGAGCACCTCGAGCAGGGCCGCGCTGGGGTCGCCGCGCCAGTCGGCGCCGACCTTGTCGACCTCGTCGAGCAGGATCACCGGGTTCATGGTCCCGGCGTCGCGCAGGGCGCGCACCAGGCGACCCGGCAGCGCGCCGATGTACGTCCGGCGGTGGCCGCGGATCTCGGCCTCGTCGCGGATGCCGCCCAGCGACATGCGCACGAACTCGCGGCCCATGGCGCGGGCGATCGACTCGCCGATCGAGGTCTTGCCCGTGCCCGGAGGCCCGATCAGGGTGAGGATGGCCCCGTTATGTGACGTCGCCCGAGACGCGAGCTTGCGAGTGTCGGAGGGCGAAACCCCGATCCCGCGCTCCTGCCGCAGCTTGCGCACCGCCACGTACTCCACGATGCGGTCCTTGACGTCGTCGAGGCCCGCGTGGTCGGAGTCGAGCACCTCGCGGGTGCCGACCGGGTCCAGGTGCTCCTCGGAGCGCTCGCTCCACGGCACGGAGATGAGCCAGTCGAGGTACGTGCGGATCATCTGGCCCTCGCCGCCCTGCTCGCCGGTGCGCTCGAAGCGGTCGAGCTCGCGCTCGGCCTGCTCGCGCACGGCGTCGGGCATGCCGGCCTCTTCGATCTTCGTGCGGTACTCGTCGACGATCGAGCCGTCGTCCTCGCCCAGCTCCTTGCGGATCGACTCCATCTGCTTGCGCAGGAAGTAGTCGCGCTGCTGCTTGTTGGCGCCGGACTCGACGTCCTCGCGGATACGGCGGCGGACCTGCAGTTCGGCGAGGCGCTCGCGCTGCATGCCGAGGGCGAGCTCGAGGCGCTCGGTGACGTCGATGGTCTCGAGCAGCCGGACCTTCTGGTCGAAGGACAGATCGGGCGAGTAGCCGGAGGTGTCGGCCAGCGCGCCGGGCTCGGTGATCGAGCGCAGGAAGGAGGCGACGCGGCCGTCGTCGCCGCGCAGATCGAGGATCTCGTCGACGACGGCGCGGTACTCGCGCTCGAGCGTGCGGGTGCGCCCGTCGACGGGGACGACGTCGGGCGACTCGGTCACCTCGACGCGCAGGCGGCCGCCGGCGTCGGTGGAGGCGGCGCCGGCGATGCCGCGGGCGACGCCCTCCAGAGAGGCGCCGCGGACGCCGCCGGGCAGGCGGACGCGCTCGGCGACGCGGGCGATGGTGCCGACCGACGCGAAGCTGCCCTCGTGGCGCGGGACCAGGAGCACCTGCTCCTCGTCGCCGACGTCCACCGGCAGGGTCACGTCCATCGTCGGGAAGATCACCGTGTCTTCCAGCGGGACGAGCAGTAGCGTGGTCATTAGAGCAGGCAAACCTTTGAGGTAGGCAACAGTCGAGGACACATAGTAGCGCCCGATCTGCGCCCTGTCCACTGAGGTTTGAGGCGGCGCCCAGGCTGAGGTGCCGCGGCGTGCCAGACTCTGGGCATGTCCCCGCGCCAGGCCCGGCTCACCGTGGCCGCCGCGGTCCTCGGGTCGATCGTCGTCTTCGTGGACTCGACCGTGGTCAACGTCGCCCTGCCGGCGATCGCCGACGACCTCGGCGGCGGGCTGGCCGGCCAGCAGTGGCTCAGCGGCGCGTACCTGCTCACCCTCGGCGCGCTCCTGCTCGTCGGCGGCTCGCTGGGGGACCTCCACGGGCGCAGGCGCATGTTCACCATCGGCCTCGTGGCATTCGGCGTCACGTCGATCCTGTGCGCGCTCGCGCCGACGATCGAGACGCTCGTCGTCGCACGGGCACTGCAGGGCGCGGCGGGGGCGCTGCTCGTGCCGAACACGCTCGGGCTGATCGTGGCGAAGTTCCCCCGCAACGAGCGCGGTGCGGCGATCGGGTCGTGGACCGCCTGGTCGGGCATCGCGATGGTCGGCGGCCCGCTCATCGGCGGGCTCATCGTCGACTCCGCGTCCTGGCGCTGGATCTTCGCCATCAACGTGCTGCCCGTGCTCGCGGCCCTGGCGATCGTCCGGCAGGTCGACGCCGAGCACGACACCCCGTCCGCCGGGCGGGTCGACGTCGTGGGCGCCGTGCTCGGCACGCTCGGGCTGGCGGGCCCGGTGTTCGCGCTGATCGAGCAGCCGCAGCTGGGCTGGGGCCATCCGGTGATCGTCGTGACGCTCGTGGGTGGGCTCGCGCTGCTGGCCGCCTTCATCGGCTACGAGCGGCGCGCCCCGCATCCGATGCTGCCGCTCGCGCTGTTCGCCCAGCGCAACTTCGCGGTCGGCAACGCCTCGACGCTGGCGGTGTACGGCGGGCTGGGCGCCTCGCCGTTCTTCCTCGTGCTCTTCCTCCAGCAGGTGGGCGGCTACAACGCGCTCGAGGCAGGTCTCGCCACACTGCCGGTGACCATCATCATGTTCCTGCTGTCCCGGCGCTTCGGCGCGCTCGCCGACCGCTGGGGCCCACGGCTGTTCATGGGCGCCGGGCCCGTGGTCGCAGGAGCGGGGATCGCGCTGTTCGCCCGCATCGACGCGAGCGCCGACTACCCCTCGCAGGTGCTTCCGGCGATCGTGGTGTTCGGCTTCGGCCTGTCGCTGACCGTCGCTCCGCTGACCGCCACCGTGCTGGGCGGCGTGCCGGAGAGCCAGGCGGGGATGGCCTCGGCCATCAACAACGCGGTGGCGCGCATCGGCAGCCTGCTCGCCATCGCGGCGATCGGCGCGGTCGTCGCCTCGCAGCTCGGCGGCAGCGGCACGTCGTTCGCCTCCGTGGCGACCGGCACCGCCGAGCACGCCTTCCACGTCGCCGTGCTCGTCACCGGCGCGCTGGTGGCGATCGGCGGCGTGCTCAGCGCGCTCGGCATCGAGAACCCCAAGCGCGACGTGTGCGCCGCGGACTGCCCCGGCGGTGCGGTGGTCGGTGCCTCTCGCGAGGTCGAGACGGTCCACGCCTAGAGGAGCCTGTTGAACTTCCCCGCCGCGCGAGAGAACGCGTCCCCGGCATCCACGGTCACGTCCTCACGCATCGACGGATGGGAGATCAACAGACTCCTGGACCCTCAAGGCGTCCGAGGGTCCGTGCCGATACTCCGGGAGGTGCGCCGCGTCCTGCTCGTCCTCTGCGCGCTGCTGTCCCTGCTGGCCGCAGCCCCTGCCGCCCACGCCGCCCTGGCGTGGCCGTCGCCGACGCTGCAGATCGGCGTCGACGACGAGGAGGGCGGCGCCGCCGCGCTGCGGGCGAGCGCCCCGTTCGGCGTGCGCTACCACTACCTGGCCGGCGGCGTGAACACCGGGCAGAGCTGGCAGGGCTGGGCGACCGGCGGCGGCTCGTTCGTGTCGAGCTTCATCGCCGACTCCACGGCGAACGGGATGATCCCCGTCTTCTCGTACTACGAGCTGCGCCAGAGCCGGCCCGGCGCGGGCCAGTCCGACGAGCAGCAGGCGGTCGTCGGCAACCTCGCCGACCGCGACACGATGCGCGCCTGGTTCGAGGACCTCAAGGTCTTCTTCCAGAAGGCGGGCGAGAGCGGCACGCCGGTCGTCCTGCAGGTCGAGCCGGACCTGTGGGGCTATGTCCAGCGCCAGGGCGGCGACGACGCCGCGGCGGTCCCGGCCCAGGTCGCCGCGACCGGCATGCCCGACCTGCGCGCCCTGCCCGACACCGCGGCGGGCGTCGCCCAGGGCGTCCGGCGGCTGCGCGACACGTATGCGCCGAACGTGCGCCTCGGCTACCAGGTGTCGATCTGGGGCACCGGCAAGGACATCGCCGTCTCCAACGAGGGCGACGAGGCCGTCGACGCGCTCGCCGCCCGGTCCGTGCACTTCTACCGCTCGCTGCACACGCCGTTCGACACGGTCTTCTTCGAGTTCGCCGACCGTGACTCCGGCTACGCCGTCAAGCGCGACGGCCGCAGCGCCGACGCCGCCTGGTGGGACGCCGCCGACTTCGCCCGGTTCGCGCGCTACATCGGCGACGTCCACGCGAAGCTCGCGCGCCCGATCGTGCTGTGGCAGATCCCGCTCGGCAACACGCTGTACCGGGCGATGGACGACAGCCCGCACCACTACGCGGACAACCGCGTGCAGTGGCTGCTCGGGGGCGCCTCGCGCGAGCACCTCAAGCCGTTCCTGGACGCCGGCGTCGTCGCGCTGCTGTTCGGCTCCGGCCAGGGCGACGGCACGTGCGCATGCGACGCCGCGCGCGACGGCGTGACGAACCCGCCGCCGAACGGCACGGCGACGCGCGAGTCGCTGAGCGCCGACGACGACGGCGGCTACTTCCGCTCGCGCGTGAACGCCTACTACCAGGCCGGCGCACTGCCGATCCCCGCGACGACGCCGGCGCCGCCGCGCGCGGGCAAGCAGCCGACGCGCATCCCGGCCACGCTGCGTCACCCGGGCCGGTTCAGCACCCGCGCGAAGGTCGATCGCAAGGTCGTGCGCCGGGGCGGCTCGGTGCGCATCCGCGCGGCGGTGCGCCCGACGAAGTCGCAGAGGGCGCTCGTGTCGATCGAGGTGTACCGCGACGGCACCCAGGTCTTCCAGCGCTACTTCGACCACGCCGTCCTGCGCCGCGGGCGGGCGCGGTCGTTCAGCGCGACGTGGAAGGTCGGCCAGGACGCGGCGCCCGGCGACTACGTGGTGAAGCTCGGCGTGTTCGCGCCCGGCTTCGACGGCCTGCGCTCGTGGAACGACCACGCGGCGCGCCTGCGCGTAGATTGAGGTCGATGGATCTTCCCGAGGTGGCCGCGACGCTGCGGTCCTACGTGTCGCGCAGCGGCTCCCTGCAGGCGGTCGCCGCCACGCCCGCCGGCCTCGTGACGTGTGACGCGACCGGCCTCGTCACCCTCCAGGAGCCCGACGCCGACGAGGATCCGGTCGAGGTCGACTGGCGGACGGCCGAGCCGCTGGAGCTCGGCGTCGAGCTGCGGCGGCTGCCGGCGTTCGACGTCGACGCCGAGCGGGGCGAGGTGACGAGCGTGATCGGCGGGCTCGAGCACGTGGCCGACGGCGTCGCCGCCCTGGCCCATGCGCTCGGCGCGCCGCACGTGGTCCTCGTCTGGCTGCCCACGGCCGACCCGGAGCGGACGCTCGTCATCTCGGGCCGGGAGGGCGAGGGGCTCGTCGTCGTCATCGACGACCAGCAGTTCGATCTCGGCGGTCCGTCGCCCGAGGCCTGAGACGCGGCGAGGCCGGCCGCTGCAGCGGCCGGCCTCCCGACGAGACCGCGCGAAGGCGCGCGGTCAGCCCACCTACTTCGTGAAGCTGCGCAGCCCCTTCTTGAAGGCGTTGTAGCCGGGCCGCTTGGAGCCGTCGGCGTTCACGAGGCCGGCGTCGAAGCGCTCCTCGCAGTCGTTGCCCCAGTAGGCGTACGCGTACATGCGCTCGATGTAGCGGTCGTACTTCTTCGCGAGCTTGAACATGTACTTGATGCGGTTCGCCGCGCGGCTCTTGTCGCACGGGAAGCCGCGGCCGAACTCGACCAGACCGCCGGTCTCCGTCAGCCAGAACTTCGCCTGCTTGTTGCGACCGCTCTGGCGCACGGCGCTGATGATGCGCTGCGTGCCCGTCGGGTGCTTGCGGTTGACGTCCGAGTAGTTGTGGATGCCGATCAGCTTGGCGCGCTTGTCCCAGGTCGAGCTGAGCGCCGCGTAGAACTTCGACACGTACCGGTCGGCGACCGTCTGGTCGAGCAGGTCGAGCGCGACGATCTTGCAGCCCCGGCACATGCCGTACATGGCCTTGAAGTACTGCGCCGCGCGCTTCGGCGACCGGTAGGTCGGCTGCGACTGGTGGTTGGCCTCGTTCCACACGCCCCACTCGGTGACCCCCATCGCGCGGTAGCGGTCGACGAGCTTGCCGACCTCGCGCTTGTAGCTGGCGACGGAGGGCAGCTTGGCCTTCTTCAGGCGCAGGTCGTTCGTGGACGGCGTCATGAAGACGGTCGCGCCGTCCTTCTTGGCCTGGTCGACGAAGATGTCGGCCTGCTGCAGCTGATACGGGTCCTTGGCCGCATCCCACTTGATGAAGTAGCGGACCTTGGTCAGGCCGAGGGCCTTGTAGTTGGACTGGTCGAACATCGTGTAGCTCTGGTCGCCGAGACCGACGTCGACCTTCACCTTGGCGGCGGAGGCACCGGCCGGCAGCGCCAGCATGAGCGCCAATCCCGCGCTCACGAGGATCGTTCTGATGGTGGGCATGACCTCCCGAACCTCTCGGGGGCGCGCGAGTTGCGGTCTGTGTGCGCTGGGTCACAGAATGACTGCATGGAACTGTGCAGCCAGCGCACGAACGGCGGCTGAGGCGATGCGCGCGATGCTCCTCGACGCGCCGCACCGGCCGCTGCGTGCCGCCGACATCCCCGAGCCGGCCGTCTCCGGCGCCGGCCAGGTCCTCATCGAGGTCGCGACGTGCGGGGTGTGCCGGACGGATCTGCACCTGCTCGACGGCGAGGTCGGCGTCCCGCGCCCGCCCGTCGTCCTCGGCCACCAGATCGTCGGCCGCGTGCTGTCCGGCGAGGGATTCGAGCCGGGGGCGCGCGTCGGGGTGCCGTGGCTGGGCTGGACGTGCGGCGAGTGCCGGTTCTGCATGAGCGGGCGCGAGAACCTGTGCCCGCGGGCGCGCTTCACCGGCCGTGACATCGACGGCGGCTTCGCCGAGCGCACCGTCGCCGATGCGCGCTTCTGCTTCGCCCTGCCCGACGGCATCGACGACCTGCACGCCGCGCCGCTGCTGTGCGCCGGGCTCATCGGCCTGCGGGCGCTGCGGCTGGCCGGGGACCCCGAGCGCGTGGGCCTGTACGGCTTCGGGGCGTCGGCGCACCTCATCGGCCAGGTCGCGGCCTGGGAGGGTCGGCGGGTGTTCGCCTTCACCCGGCCGGGCGACGACGAGGGCCAGGCGTTCGCGCGCTCGCTCGGAGCCGAGTGGGCGGGCTCGAGCGACGAGGCGCCGCCGGAGCCGCTCGATGCGGCGATCGTCTTCGCGCCGGTCGGCGCCCTGGTGGTCACCGCGCTGCGGGCGCTCGACCGCGGCGGCGTCGTCGTCTGCGCGGGCATCCACATGAGCGACATCCCGTCGCTGCGCTACGCCGACCTGTGGGAGGAGCGTCAGATCCGCTCGGTCGCCAACCTCACCCGGCGCGACGGGGAGGAGCTGCTGGCGCTCGCGCCGCGCGTGCCGCTGCGGCCGACCGTCACGCCGTACCCGCTCGAGCGCGTCAACGACGCGCTCGAGGACCTCCGCGCCGGGCGCTTCGAGGGCGCCGCCGTCCTCGAGATCGGGCGTCAGTAGCCCGGCGGGTGGCGCACCGTGTACCCGGCGCTCGAACGCAGGTCGGACTGCCAGCGCCCGGCCGCGTCGCCGGACGTGTCGAAGCGGCGCCCGTCGATGGTCATGTAGGCGTGGCCGGGGTTCGCGTAGATCGTGATGTGCCGGCCGCGTCCGGGGGCGCCGTAGGACATCAGCTGCGAGGAGTCCTTCGGCGTACGCAGCAGGCCGGCGGCGTGCAGGACGTAGGAGACCGAGCCCGAGCAGTCGTAGCCGGTGTCGGTGAAGCTGCGGTGGCCGCCGCCGTACTTGTAGGGCAGCGGGTCGATCCGGTTCGCGGCTGCGACCGCGCGCTGCAGGGCGCCGCTCGCGCCGCGGCCCGACGGCGCGGTGGCGGCGCCGCCGGCGCGGTCCGCCTTGAGCACCGGCGGATGGCCCCCGATGCCGAGCGCGGTCCACGTCGCGGGGCCGACGACGCCGTCCGCCGTCAGCCCGTGGCGCGCCTGGAAGCGCTTGACCGCGGCGCGCGTCTGCGGGCCGAAGACGCCGTCGGCGCCGAGGCCGAGCTTGCGCTGCAGCGTGCGGACGGCCGGGCCGCGGTGCGCGACGCGCGGCCGCGCCGAGGTGCCGCGCGACGAGGCCGACCGCAGCGGGCTGTGGCGCTTGCGCGCGGCGAGGATCGCGGTCCACGTCGACGGCCCGACGACGCCGTCCGCGGTGAGCCCGTGGCGGCGCTGGAAGCGGACGACCGCTCGCTTGGTCCCCGGACCGAACGCGCCGTCGGGCGGCTGGCCGAGCGCGCGCTGGAGGGCGCGGACGGCGTCGCCGTGGTCGCCGCGCTCGATCGTGCGGGCGGCCTGTGCGGGCGCGGCGGCCACCGCGAGGGCGGCTGAGGCGCCCACCGCGAGGCGGCAGGCAGACGTGACGCAGGACAACGTCGGGGCTCCTTCATCTCCGGTTGCGTGCCTACGGGGTTAGCTGCAGGGATCGCGCAAACCGGTGCGCTACGCCGTCGTCACGACGGCGATTCGCCCCGCGGCCTGTCATGGCCGCATTGGGTCCCCCGCTCGCCGTGCCTTCGGGAGCACGGCGATTCGGCGCCGTCACCGTAGCTGCCGGTTCTCCTGCTTCCTGCAAGCGCGCTTGCAGGACGTTCGTCTGGGCGCAGCCGTGCGCGTGATCGGTGGCATGCCGGGCGCCCGCACCGTAAGGTCCGCGCGATGGTGGCGGCGGGGGCGGTCATGGAGCTGAGCATCGTGGCGGCGGGGGTCGTCGTCGCGCTGGGCGCGATCTGGCTGTCGCGCGGCCGCGGCGGCGTGGGTGCGCCCGATCGCGCGCCCGCCCCCGACCCGTTCGAGCAGCCGGTCGTCCATCACGTCGGGCCCGACCGCCGGCGCCTGGCCCGCGCGCCCGTCGCCCGGCCGGTCGTGGTGCGCCGCGGCCTGGACGAGCAGCGCACGTTCGCCCTCGACGTCAGCCCGGGCGGGGTCCTGCTCGCGGGGCCCTCCGATCTCACCGTGGGCGAGGTGCTCGACGTGCGCCTGGACCTCGGCGAGCCGGTCGGCGGCCGCGGGCGCGTCGTGCGCGAGACCGCGGACGGCTGCAAGGGCGTCGCCTTCGAGGAGCTGCCCGAGGACGACCGCGACCGGCTCGAGCGCTACGTCCGCGCCGGCGCCGGGGCCGCGGGTCAGCCCGGGTAGCTGACGAGCAGCGTCACCGGGCCACCGCCGGACGTCCGCGTGACCTTGAAGGTCAGCGTCTCCGTCGGGCGCTCGCGGCAGCCGGAGCGCAGCGTCCACTGGTTGCGGGCGCCGCGCGTGTCGCTGTGGCCGACCTTCTGGCGCCCCGACGTGACCGTCACTCCGACGTCCGAGCCCGAGCGTCCGCGCACGACGGCCGACACGCGGCCGTCGAGCGTGAGCGGCACCCCGAAGCTCTGGGTGCTGCGGCTGCCGGCCATGATGAACGTCCGGGACGCGTTCTTCGTCCAGGGCGTGAGCACGTCCCGGCGGGCGGCGTCGAGCGCGGTGGCGTCCGGGCGCAGCAGGCTCGTGAACGTCCACGGCTGGTCGGGGAAGGTGAGGCGGGCGTACGCCTCGGCCCAGGCCTCGCCGGGGTTGCGCAGGTAGGAGCGGCCCTCGTCGCCCGGGAACAGCCGGTTGCCCAGCGCGCGGTCGCAGACGAGCTCGTAGGACGCCCAGAACTTCGGGCCGTAGTCGATCGCCTGGAAGCCCTGGTTCTTGCGGTTGGCCGCGATGTGATGGCCGTACTCGTGGGTGAGCACGTACGCGGTCGTGTAGCCCCCGTCCTCCGTCGTGGTCTGCAGGCCGCTGGACGGGACGATCATCTGCATCCCGCGGGAGCCGTAGCAGGCGAGGATGCCGTCGCCCTCGTCGCCGCCGCACAGCGTCGCCACCTCGGCCTGGTCGGCGATGACCATGCTGAGCTTGTCGAGCTCGCTCCCGTGGGGGAGGGCGTCGAGGAAGCCGACGTAGGACTGCGCGAGCTCCTGGTTGACCGGCACGCCCGAGCCGAACGAGACCGAAACCGAGTAGCCCTCCTTCGTCGGAATGGCGAGGGTCTGGTCGTTCTGGGCGGCCGTGGCCTGCACGCGCTTCACGGCGCCGGTGTCGACGACGCGGTCGACGAACGACGGCGAGGAGGCCTGGGCGGCGGCCGGGAGCAGAACCGTGAGAGCGGCGGCGGCCAGGGCGAGGCGCACGAGCATGTGCCTCAGTCTGGTACCCAACCTGAACGCCACTGAAATCCGCAGGACCGCACCTCCGGGCTGCGAACGGTGTTCCTGACGCCGTGCCACCCCTTCTTCGCCTGCTGCCCCTCGCCGTGCTCCTCGCCTGCCTCGCGCTCGCCCCCGCGGCCGGCGCGGACGACGACCCGTTCGCGGGCAACGGGATGTGGATCTGGCAGGTGCCGAGGGCGGCCGGCGGCGACCCGGCCGGCATCGCCGAGCGCGCCCGCGCGGCCAACATCGACACGCTGTTCATCAAGGCGGCGCACGGTCCCGCGCCGTGGAGCCAGTTCTCGCCGGAGCTGGTCGCCGCGCTCAAGGCCGAGGGGCTCAACGTGTGCGGCTACCAGCGGCTGCTGGGCACCAGCCCGACCGCCGAGGCGGCCGCGGCGGCGACGGCCGTGACCGCCGGTGCCGACTGCTTCGTCATCGACGCCGAGGTCGAGCTCGAGGGCAAGTACCGCCAGGCGCGCACCTACATGAAGTCCCTGCGCAAGCGGATCGGTCCCGACTTCCCGGTCGGCTTCACGAGCTTTCCGTACGTGTCGCTGCACCCGCTGGAGCCCTACTCGGTGTTCCTCGGCGAGGGCGGCGCGACGGTCAACCTGCCGCAGATCTACTGGAAGGCGATCGGTCACAGCCCGAGCGTCGCGTTCGCGCGCACGGTCGCCGACAACAGCGTGTACGGCAAGCCGCTGGCGCCGATCGGCCAGCTCTACGAGGGGCCCCGCCGGTCCGACGTCCTGAGCTTCCGGCGCCTGGGGCTCGCCTACGACGTCACCGGCGTGAGCTGGTGGAGCTGGGACAGCGCCAGCACGTCCGGATGGGCGGCGCTGACGCCGCGGGTGGGACGCCCGGCGCTCCCGGCCGCGCAGCCGACGTACCCGACGGTGCGACCGGGCTCGCGCAGCGACTACGTCGTCTGGGCCAAGGACCACCTGCGCGAGCGCGGGTACACGGTGACGACCGACACCCGCTTCGACACGACGACGCGCCGGGCGGTGCAGGCGTTCCAGGCCGACTCCGGGCTCGCGGCGACCGGCACGCTCGACCCCGCGACCTGGTCGGCGCTGCTGTCGGACGACGGCGGCGACACCGGCGCGTCGGCCGGCTGACGCCCCCGGCGGCCGCCGGACCGCACCCGAGCAGGTAGGCTCGGTCGGCGATGAGCGACGATCCGCGGGACGCGCTGATCGCGACGGTGAGCTCGTTGATGGACGCGTTCAACCGGCGCGACGTCGAGGCCGCCCTCGCCTGGGCGACGCCCGACTGCGAGCTGCGGCCGCTCGGCACGGTCGGCCTCACCGGCCGGGAGCGCTATCAGGGCCACGACGGCATCCGCGAGTACTTCGACGACGTCGCGCGGGTGTGGCCCGACGGGCTCGAGGTCGAGCCGGTCGACTATCGCGCGGTGTCCGGCTCGGTCGTGGTCTTCGGCCGTGTCCGCGGCGTCTCGGGCGGCGATCCGCTGCGTGACGAGGTCGTGTGGGTCTGGCGCCTGCGCGGCGGGCTCGTCGCCTCGGGTCAGGTCTTCTCGACGCGCACTGCGGCGATGTCCCATGCGCGCGACCACGCCTGACCGCTGACAGCACAGCGGCCGCCCCGGATGGGGCGGCCGCGTGCGGCTGGACCGATCGTGGAGCGGGCGATCAGGTGTGGTTCGGGCCGTCGTCGGCGCCGCCGCCGTGGCGGACGTGGCCGGGGCCGTCGTCGGCGCCGCGGCCGTGGCGAGCGGTGCGAGCGGTCGCGTCGTCGGCACCGCGGCCGTGGCGGCCGTGGCGGACGTGGCCGGGACCATCGTCGGCGCCGCGGCCGTGGCGGGCGGTGCGAGCGGTCGCGTCGTCGGCCCCTTGGCCGTGGCGGACGTGGCCGGGACCATCGTCGGCGCCGCGGCCGTGGCGGGCGATGCGGGCCGTCGCGTCGTCGGCCCCTTGGCCGTGGCGGACGTGGCCGGCGGGATCGTCGGCGCCGTGCTTGGCCGACGCGACGCCCGCGGTGCCGCCGAGGGCGGCGGCCGCGACGGCGGCGATGAGGATGGGGGAGAGGCGCTTGCGCATGGTGGTCCTTTCGGTCGGGGGCAAGCACCGTCACCGTCGCACCGGTTCGGTCGCAGGCACCAGTGGACCTTGGTCGCATCGCCGGCGGGACCTGCGCACCGCTCAGCCCGCCAGCGTGGCCGCGACGAAGCACGTCGCGCCGCCGGGTCCCCAGGCCCGCGCGCTGACGGAGTCGGCCCCCGGCAGGTCGCGCAGCCGGCGCTCGATCTCGGCGGAGTCCGAGCCCGGTCCGATCCGCGCCCGCCCGCGCCAGACGACCCGGCGGTCCTGGACGAGAACAAGGCGCCACGAGGAGCCCCGTCGCGCGTGGTCGAGCTCGACGTCTGCGCGCAGCTCGCCGTCGCGCGAGCGCAGCCGCAGCCGGATGGAGGCGCCGCGGTCGCAGGTGCCGGTGACCCGCACCTCGCGGCGGTCGCCGCCGCCCCCGCGGCCGCCGCCGTCATCCCCGCCGTCGCGGGCGAGGGCCGGCCCCGCACCGAGGACCGCCGGCGCGCCGAGCGCGCCGAGCACGCCGAGGAGCGCGAGGGCGCGGCGGGGAGTCAGGAGGCGGTGGCGGTGGCGGGCGGAGGTCATGGCGCAGCCCACCACCGTGGTGCACGGGCGGTCGCACGCGCAATGGGACCTTCGTCGCATCGCGGCTCAGCGCCCGGCCGGGCGCAGGCCGTTGCGCTCGGCCCACAGCGCCGCCTGCGTGCGGTCGGTCACGTCGATGGCGCGGTAGACCGCGGTGAGGTGCGACTTGACGGTCTTCTCGCTGATCCCGAGCCGGCGCGCGATGAGCTTGTTCGGCAGCCCCTCGACGAGCAGCTCGAGCACCTCGCGCTCGCGCGCGGAGAGCCCGGCGGTCGGGTCGGGCTCGCTGCGCGCCGCCAGCACGGTGCGGGCCGCGCGCGGGTCGAGCGGCGACTCGCCCCGCGCCGCGGCGCGGATGCCCTCCGCGACCTGTTCGGCGTCGACGTCCTTGAGCAGGTAGCCGCACGCCCCCGCCTCGAGCGCCCCGAGGATCCGCGGCCGGTCCGAGAACGACGTCAGCACGAGCACCGCCGTGCGCGGCGCGTCGACGAGGATGCGCCGCGTCGCCTCGATCCCGTCGACGCCCGGCATCTCGAGGTCCATGAGCACGACATCCGGCTGCGCGGCGGCGGCCTGGGCGACCGCCTGCTCGCCGTCGGCCGCCAGCCCGACGACCTCCATGTCGGGCAGCGCGCCGATCAGCCGTCCGAGGCCGTCGCGGATGACGCCGTGGTCGTCGGCGATGAGGACGCGGATCATGCCGCGGGCACCTCCAGGTCGATGGTCGTTCCCCGTCCGGGCGCGGAGTCGATCGTCAGATGCCCGCCGGCCCGCTCGGCCAGGTCGGCGACCAGCCTGAGGCCCATGTGGCCCTCGGTCTCGTGGTCGTCGCGCTCCGCCGCCGCGAACCCTCGCCCGTCGTCGGCGATGACGAGCCGCGTCGCGCCGCCCGCGCCCGGCGCCACGTCCACCCGCACGGAGCGGGCCTGCGCGTGCTTGGCCACGTTGCGCAGCGCCTCGCGCGCCACCCGGTAGACGAGCTCGTCGTGGCCATCGGGCGCACCCGCGTCGACATGCAGCTCGGTGCGCAGGCCCGCGGCGTCGAGCGGACTGAGCAGGTCCCCGAGCGCCGCCTCCAGCCCCGCCGTCGCGAGGTTCGGCGGATGGATCTCGACGAGCAGCGTCCGCAGCTCGCGCACGCCCTGTCGCAGCCGCGCGGTCGCCGCGCGCAGCGCATGGGCCTGGTCGGCGTCGCCGCGGCGCTCGGCCTCGTCGGCGAGCGGCGCGAGGCCGAAGGCCACGCCGGCCAGGTCCTGCACCGCCCCGTCGTGGAGATCGGCGGCGATGCGCCGGCGCTCCTGGGCGGACGCATCGACCGCGCTCTCGAGCAGCTCCTCACGCTCGCGGTGGCCGCGTTGCAGCCGCCGCGCCAGCGACCAGGCGAGCGGGACCTGGAACAGCAGGAGGACCGCGAGGCCGGCGAGGAGCGGCGGCGCGAGCGCGCGCAGCAGCCGTTCGCCGCTCGCGCTCACCGAGCTGAAGCGCTGGTAGATCTCGAACAGCACCGGCGTGCCGTCGGGCGTGCGGATCGGGGTGTAGGCCTCGAGCAGCTTGCCCGCCGGGCGCTCGAGCTGGTTCTCCGGCCGGGTCAGGTCGCTCAACTCCGCGTCGGAGCCGCCCGTGCGCAGCAGCGCGCGCTCCTCCGCGCCGAGGCCGAAGCGGCGCCCGATCAGCGACGGCTCGTCGGAGTAGAGGATCCGCCCGTCCGCGGACCAGACCTTCACGCGGACGATCGAGCCGGCGAGCACCTGGCCGACCACGACGTCGTCGAGCCGGGCCAGCGCCCGGCGGTTGCCGCGCAGCACCCCGTCGGTCAGCGCGGCGGCCTCGACGAGATGCCCCTCGGCCTCGACGCGCTCGCGGGTCTGGCGCTTGGCCTCGTCGACCGTGATCGAGCGCAGCGCGAAGAAGCCGCCGACGACCACCACGGCGATCGCCAGGATGCTGCCGAGCATGAACCGTGCGACGGCTGAGCCGATGCTCGGCGGCGGGCCCGCCGCGGCCGGCCCTCGCCTGCGTTTGTCCCGGACGCGCACCGCGCCCGCATCTTCCCCGACCGCGGCCTCCGCCGCACGGGCGGTGCGACCAAAGTCCCATCGCGCGTAGGCTGGCCGCCCCACCTCCACGGAAGGAACCTCATCCAATGCCCGCACGGACTCGCCGGATCGCCGCCATCGGCCTGGTCGCGATCGCCATCCCCGCTGCCGCCGCCGGCGGCTACGCCGTCGCCGCCGGACAGCCGACCCGCAGCGAGCTCGCCAGCGCGAAGGACCCGGTGGGCGGCAAGGGCCGCACGCTCGGCCTGACCCGCGTGACCATCCCCGCCGGCGCGCAGCTCGCCGCGCACACCCACCCGGGCACCGAGATCGCCCGCATCGAGCAGGGGACGCTGACCTACACGGTCGAGCGCAACGGCGCCGTGCCCGTGTACCGCGGCGACGCCGGCAGCGCCCGCAAGCTGCGCACGCTGCGCCCCGGGCAGACCGCGCGCCTGCGGGCGGGCGACTGGATCGTCGAGCAGCCCGGCATGGTCCACCATGCCGCGAACAACACGGGCGGGCGCGTCGTCATCCTGCTGTCGAGCCTGTTCCCGAACGGCGCGCCGCCGTCGTCGCCGGCGTCGTAGAGCGCCTCGCGCCGGGAGGGGCCGGGCGGGCCGCCGGTCCGCCCGTGACCCCGGCGCGCTACGGTCGGTCGATGACCAAGCTCGGCGCCTCGGATCTCGACGTCTTCCCGCTGTGCCTCGGCGGCAACGTGTTCGGCTGGACCGCGGATCGCGATCAGTCCTTCGCGGTGCTCGACGCCTTCGCCGCGGCGGGCGGCAACTTCATCGACACGGCGGACACGTACTCGGCGTGGGTGCCCGGCAACACCGGGGGCGAGTCGGAGGCGATCATCGGCGAGTGGATGGCCGCGCGCGGCAACCGCGAGCGGATCGTGGTGGCGACGAAGGCGGGCAAGGACCAGCCGCTGACCGCCGCGAACGTGCGGGCCAAGGCCGAGGCGTCGCTCGAGCGTCTGCGCAGCGACCACATCGACGTCTACTACATCCACTACGACGACCCCAACACGCCGCTCGAGGAGACGCTCGGCACGTTCGACGCGCTCGTGCGCGAGGGCAAGGTCCGCCACGTCGCCGCGTCGAACTTCTCGGCGCCGCGGCTGGCCGAGGCGCTGGCGGTCAGCGACCGCGAGGGGTTCGCCCGCTTCGTCGCGCTGCAGCCCGAGTACAGCCTGGTCGAACGTGGCTACGAGCGTGAGCTGCGCGACGTCGTCGCCCGCGAGGGCCTCGGCTGCCTGCCGTACTGGTCGCTGGCGATGGGCTTCCTCACGGGCAAGTACCGGCCGGGCGCCCCGGAGGGCTCGAGCCCGCGGGCCCAGGGCGCGGCGAAGTACCTCGACGAGCGCGGCATCGCGGTGCTCGGGGCGCTCGACGAGGTGGCGGCGGCCCACGACACGACCGTGGCCGCGGTGGCGCTGGCCTGGCTGCTCGCCCAGCCGACGGTCACGGCGCCGATCGCCAGCGCGCGCACGACCGAGCAGCTCGCCGACCTGCTGCCCCTGGCCGGCCTCGAGCTCGCGGCCGGCGAGGTCGAGCGGCTGACCGCGGCCAGCGAGCCGGCCGGCGCGGCCGCATCGTGACCGCCGCGTATACGTCAGCGCTGGCCGAGGAGCTTGCGCCGGGCCTGCTCGAGCGCTTCGAGCGGTACGTGCGCGTGAGCACCCAGTCGGCTCGCGACCGCACCCACAGCCCCAGCACGCCCGGACAGCTCGACCTGTCGCGCATGCTCGTCGACGAGCTGCTTGCGCTCGGCCTCGAGGACGCCGACCTCGACGCCAACGGCTACGTGATGGCGACGCTGCCGGCCGGCGAGGGCGCGGGCCCGGCGGTCGTCGGCCTCATCGCGCACGTCGACACGAGCCCTGACGCGCCGGGCGACGGGGTCGAGCCGATCGTGCACCGCGGCTATGACGGCGGCGTGGTGGTTCTGCCGCGCGGCGGGACGGTCCTCGACCCCGAGGCGATGCCCGAGCTGCGCGACGCGGTCGGCCACGACCTCGTCACGTCGAGCGGCGACACCCTCCTGGGCGCCGACGACAAGGCCGGGGTGGCGGAGATCATGACCGCGGTGGCGCATCTCGCGGCGCACCCGGAGCTGCCACGCCCCACGCTGCGCATCGGCTTCACGCCCGACGAGGAGATCGGCGAAGGCGCGTCGCTGTTCGACATCGAGCGTTTCGGCGCGCGCGCCGCCTACACGATCGACGGCTCCACGCTCGGCGAGCTCTCGGACGAGACCTTCATGGCGGCGGGCGCGGTCGTCCGGATCGACGGCCACGACGTCCATCCCGGGTTCGCCACCGGCAAGCTCGTCAACGCGACCCGGCTGGCGGGGCAGATCCTCGACCGCCTGCCGGCCGAGCTCACGCCCGAGCGGACGTCGGGCCGAGACGGCTTCATCCACGTCTTCGAGGTGCAGGCCACGGCGGCACGCGCCGAGATCCACGCGATCCTGCGCGACTTCGACGACGAGAAGCTCGAGGGGCACGCGGCGCTCCTGCGGCGCGTCGCCGAGGAGGTCGCCGGCGCCGAGCCGCGGGCCAAGGTCACCGTCGAGGTCAGGCCGCAGTACCCGAACATGCGCCGTTTCATCGAGCCGCACCCGGAGATCGTCGACGCGGCGATCCGGGCGATGCGGGCGGAGGGGCTCGAGCCGGTCAACCAGCCCATCCGCGGCGGCACCGACGGCTCGATCCTCAGCGCGCGGGGCCTGCCGACGCCGAACCTGTTCACCGGCGGCCACGAGTACCACTCGGTGCGCGAGTGGGCGTCGCTGCAGGAGATGGCGGCGTCGGCGGCGACGATCGTGCGCCTGGCCGGCGAGTGGGCGGCGGTCAGCGACTGAGGCCCTCGAAGCGCGCGACGTCGGCGGCCGCGACGATCGTGCGCCTGGCCGGCGAGTGGGCGGCGGTCAGCGACTGAGGCCCTCGAAGCGCGCCACGTCGGCGATCTCGTCGTCGAGGGCGGCCGCCGTGGACGCGTCCAGCGGCGCGAAGGGATCGAACTCGACCTGCAGGCGACCGTCGCGGCGCCGCGCGCTCCAGGTGCCGACCGCGACGCCGTCGCGCGTGGCGGCCGCGCGCAGCATGCCCCCGCCCGGATGGACGCGCCGGGCGTGCTGGGCGGGCACGGCGAAGCTGCGGTCGCGCCAGCCGAGCAGGTAGGGGTCGAACGCGGGCAGCAGCCGCGGCGGGACGCGCTCGGGGACCGGCTCGCGGCGGGCGAGGTCGACCAGGCCGTCCTCGAGCTCGACGAGCTCGCCGGCGATGGCGGACAGGCCCGCCCGGGCGTCGCGCAACGGCAGTCCGGACCACGTGGCGAGGTCCGCCGGCCCGGCGGGCCCGTGGGCGGCGAGGTAGCGGCGGGCGAGCTCGGCGAGCGCGGCGTCGCGGTCGGGCGCGCCGCCCGGGGGCTCGCCGATCCAGTCGCGCGCCAGGACGAACGCCTGGCCGCCGCCGGCCACGACCGGACCGCGCACGACGAGGCCGTGCAGGCCGGCGAGGCCCAGCAGGTGGATCAGCGCCTGGCCGGCCGTGCGCACGCCCTGCGCGTCGAGGCGCTCGGCGAGCTGCGCGCGCGTCAGGGGGCCGTCGGCGGCGAGCGCGCGCTCGACGATCGCCACCCCGCGCTCGGCCTCGTCCGGGGTCACGCCCTCCTGGCCGAGCCGGCGCCGGCTCGCGGTCAGGCGGCCCGGCGCGGTGAGGGCCAGCAGCCAGGGCAGGTCGCCGGGCGCGACGAGATGCAGCGTGCCGCGGCACAGCCACGTGACGACGAGCGAGCGGTCCTCGGTCAGCGCGGCGCCGACGGCGGCGGCGGTGAGGCCGGGCGTGCGGGCGCGCAGGGCCAGGTACGCGCCGGCGAGGTCCTGGGCCTGGACGGCGAGCAGGCGCCGGACGAGCCCCTCGGGGGCGAGCGCGTGGGGCCGGTGCAGCAGCTGGGCGGCGGCGCGCGGCCGCCGCAGCGCGATCATCGCGACAGCGTCGTGGTGCGCATCTTGCGCCCGCCCGCGCCGCCGAGGATCCGGCGCACCATGCCGGGCAGGCAGACGCGGCCCCACGCGGCGATCCAGTAGTACCGCGGGACGTAGCGCTCGGGCGCGCGGTTCAGCGCGCAGTCGGCGATCGCCTCGGCCCCGACGTGAGGGTCGGAGACCAGCCACTGCGGCAGCTCGCGCTGCGGAAAGCCCTCCGTGCGGATCCATCCCGGCAGCACGACGCCGACGTGCACGCCGTGTTCGCGCTCCTCGACCCACAGCGCATCGCTCCAGGCCGCCAGCGCCGCCTTCGAGGCCGAGTAGGCGCCCGTCGTCCCCCGCGCGACCTTGCCGGCGGTCGAGGCCATGTTCACGATCGAGCTCGGGGCGCTCGCGCGCAGCAGCGGCAGCAGCGCCTCGGTCAGGCGCACCTGCGCGTCGAAGTTGATGGTCATCGTGCGGCGCACGTTCTCGTAGCCGCCGTCGGCGAACGTCGTCGGGAACGAGCCGCCGGCGTTGTTGACCAGCACGTCGAGGCGGCCGCCGTGCTCGGCCTCGATGTGGGCGCGCACGCGCGCGGGCGCGTCGTCGTCGACCAGGTCGGCAGCGACCCAGGTGGCGTCGCCGAGCTCCGCCGCGAGGTCGCGCAGGCGCTCCCCCCGCCGGGCGACGAGCACGAGCTTGGCGCCCGGCTCGCGGACGAGGCGCCGGGCCGTCGCCTCACCGATCCCGCTCGACGCTCCCGTGATGCAGATGACCATGGCGCGCAGTCTGCCGCATGGCGCGATTCCGGCGTGGGGCGCCGTGAACGCGACAGGACCGGCATGCCGCCCGGCCCCGCGTCTGCGATCTCGCTCGAATCCAGCGTCTCCATCCACTAGAATGTGGCGTGCACGGCCGGACGGGCCGCTCGCCGACGACGCGAGGACGCCCGGCCCTGACGCCCGCCAGAGCGCGGGTGACATACAGAGAAGGGAGGCACCGAATGCGGTACATCTGCCGCCGTTGCCTTCGCCTCTGGAGCGCTGAGCGCGTGGAGAATCGCTGCGCCTGCCCATTTTGTGGCGGCGCGCTTCATCCGCGCTGAGCCTCCCGACAGAGGTGAGACGCCAAACGCCCGGTTTCGTGCCGGGCGTTTTCGCGTCCAGGCGGTGCGGCCGGGGCTACCGGCCGCGCCGGGCGTTTTCGCGTCCAGGCGGTGCGGCCGGGGCTACCGGCCGCGCCGGGCGTTTTCGCGTCCAGCGGTGCGGCCCGGGCTACCGGCCGCGCGCGCTCGCCTGGTCGCCCGGCCGCTCGAGCGCGGCAACCGCGTCGAGGACGATCGGCTCGTGGATGCGCAGGCGGTCGAGGTGCAGCGAGCCCCACACCGTCGTCACCGCGGCCACCGCGGCGCGCGGGTCGTCGTCCTCGATCGCGGCGCGCATTGCGGCGAGCGTCGCCGCCCGCGACGCCGGGTCGTCGCTGCCGTCGCGCCGCGCCGGCAGCGCCCGTCCCTCGGCGAACGCCGTGCCGAAGGCGCGGTACCACTCGCCCTCGGCCTGTGCCTTGCGGGTCAGCGCGGCGGCCGGCCCCGGCGGCCGCGGTGCGCCCTCGATGTGGTCGGAGAGGAACTGCAGCGCGTCGGCGGTGTGGCGGATGCGCACGGCGATCGCCACGAGCTGGCTGATCGCCTGGATGGGCAGGTCGGGCCCGGACCGCTCGGCGAGCCGCTGGCGGAAGGCGGCGTCGAGCCGGTGGTCGGCGGTCACCGCCGCGTCGCCGAGCGCCTCGACGGGCGCCGACGGGCCGTCGTCGAAGAGCCGCGCGAACGCCGCGACCGAGTAGTCGGCGGCCTGAACGAACGCGGCGCCGAGCGTGCGCCGCAGCAGCGCGGCGGCGCCGCGCGGCCAGAACAGCACCCCGACCACGAGGCTGATCCCGAACCCGATCGACACGTCCTCGATCCGCACGAGCCCGACCTCCCAGCCGGACAGCTCGATCAGGTTGAACAACACGAGCACCGCCACGGTGAACGACGCCTGACCGGCGGCGAACGAGATCGCGCGCGGCGCGTAGGCGGCGATGACGACCGCGATCGGCAGCACGGCCCACAGCAGCGCTTCGTCGTCGCCGATCGCCGCGAGGAGCGCCCCGCCGATCACGATCCCGATGAACGAGCCGGCGAAGGCCTGCATGATCGTCGAGCTCGTGTTCAGCGCGCTTGAGCGCAGGACCGACAGCGTGCCCAGCACCACCCAGAACGCGTGCTGCAGCGTCGCGGCCTGGGCGATGAACACGGCGATCGCCAGGCCGGCCGCGCCGCGCACGCTGTTGCGAAACCACACCGACCGCACCGTCGCGTGCGCCGCGGCCAGGCGCGTGGTCGCCGCGGTCGCCACGGACTGGCGGCGGGCGAAGCGCGACCAGCGCGGCCCTGTGCCGGGCGCCGGCCCCGGGCTCGCGACCCGGGCGAGCGTCGCGGCCCGCACGGCCGCGTAGGAGTACACGCGCACGTCCCAGGCGCTGCTCATCGCGAACCAGAGCCGGTCGTCGTCGTCGCGGTTCTCGGGGCGTCGCACCCGCTCGAGCAGCTCGCGCATCACGGCGGTGCGGTCGTGGCGCAGGCCCGCCTCGTCGGGCTCCGGCGCGGGGATCCCCTCGAGCTCGTCGGCGCTCGCGCGCAGGACGGCGGCCGTCGTCCGGCGCAGGCGCTGCTCGCTGGGCATCGGCTCGAGCAGCGGCTCCGCGGTCGAGGGCCGCGACGCGCGGCCGGCGAGCCAGTCGAGGTCGTCGATCATCGCCGCCAGCGCGCCGGCCGAGCCGGTCGGCCCGGTGGGCCGGTACGGCGTCGCCGTGAACCGCTCGTGCATGACGTGGCAGGTCTCGCCCGCGACGCGCATCCGCTCGGGACCCGGCTGGGCGACGAGGTCGGCGAGCGCGCGGCACGCCGTCGCGACGGCCGCCCGCAGCTCGTCGCGCGGGCGCGCCGGCCACAGCAGCAGCGCCGCCGGGATGGCGAGCCCGCACGCGATGCCCCACCCGGCAAGGCGGTCCGGGATGGCGTCGCTGCCCGCCGGGACCATGCAGGGCAGGATGAACGTCAGCAGCGCCGACATCGACCCGGCCGCCAGGTAGCCGTTGATCACGCCCGCGAACAGGACGACGAATCCGACGACCGCCATCGTGATCGCGCCCAGCCACAGATGATCGGAGACGAGCGTGCCGAGCGTGATGAGCACCGCCCCGGTCAGGGCGAGTCCGCCGAAGGCCGCGATGCGGGCGGCGGGCGGGCCGCCGAAGTCCGCGAAGACCAGCAGCGCCAGCACGCCGAACGCGGCGAACAGCGCGATGTTGGCGTTGTCGAGCACGACCTCGCCGAGGAAGAACGCGAACGTCGTGACCAGCGACGCGCGGACCGCGGCACGCAGTGCGAACAGGCCGGGGTCGTGCGGGCGCCAGCGGATCATGCGAGCTCGCGCGCGACCGCGTCGGCGAGCTGGCGGCCGGCGAGGGTGAGGACGGCGCGCTGCCCGCGCCGCTCGAGCAGCCCGCGCGCGGCTAGGCGGTCGAGCGCCGGGCCGGCGGCCAGCGCGGTGTCGACGCCGTCGGCCAGGCGCACCTCGAGCAGGAGCCGCTCGAGCCGGCGGGCGGGGGCGTCGAGGACCTCGCGTGCGCGCGCGGGCGAGCGGCCGGTGCGCAGCCGCTCGGCGTAGTCGCCGGGGCGCAGCACGTTCCACCACCGCACCCCGCCGACGTGGCTGTGGGCGCCGGGCCCGAGCCCCCACCAGTCGCCCGAGCGCCAGTAGCCGACGTTGTGGCGGCAGCGCGCCTCGGGGCCGGAGGCCCAGTTCGACAGCTCGTACCAGTGGAAGCCGTGGCCGGCGAGCAGGGCGTCCGCGGCGGCGTAGCGGTCGGCGAGCGTGTCGGGGTCCGGGGCGGGACGCTCCCCGCGGCGGACCTGGGCGGCGAGGCGGCTGCCCGGCTCGACCGTGAGGCCGTAGGCGCTGAGGTGGTCGACCCCGGCGAGGAGCACCGCCCGCAGCGACGCCTCCCAGTCGCCCGGCTGCTCGCCCGGCGTGCCGTAGATGAGGTCGGCGCTGACGTGGGCGAACCCGGCGGCGCGCGCTTCGGCGATCGCGTCCAGCGCGCGGGCCCCGTCGTGGCGGCGCTCGAGCGCGGCGAGCACGTGCGGGCGCACGCTCTGCACCCCGAACGAGATCCGGGTGACGCCCGCCGCCCGCAGCGCCCGCAGCGAGGCGGCGTCCACGGTGTCGGGGTTGGCCTCGGCGGTGACCTCGGCGCCGGCCGCCAGGCCGAGGCGGCGGTCGAGCGCGTCGAGCAGGCGCCCGATCTGCGCGGGCTTCAACAGCGTGGGCGTGCCACCTCCGAGAAAGACCGTCTGCGCCCCGCCGGCGGGGCGGCCGCCGAGCACGCGCGCGGCGAGGTCGATCTCGGCGAGGACCGCCTCGACGTACGCCGGCCGGTCGCCGGTCGTGTACGTGTTGAAGTCGCAGTAGCCGCAGCGCGACAGGCAGAACGGGACGTGGAGGTAGACGCCGAACGGCTGCCGGCCGAGGCCGTCGAGGGCGGCGCCGGGCAGCGCCCCGTCGGCGGGCGCGGGCTGGCCGTCGGGCTGCGCGGGTGCCACGGCCCGCGAACCTATCGCGCCGTCCCGCCCTCAGCGGTGCGGGAAGAACACGGCCCGCGAACCTATCGCGCCGTCCCGCCGTCAGCGGCGCGGGAAGAACACGACCCGCTCGACCTGGATCTGGTGCTGGCCGAAGCTGCCGGTGTAGACCGTTCCGGCGCCGGCGGCCCAGTCGCCGATGCGCGGGTCGTGCCGCGGCCGCAGCGTGCGGGAGACGTCGAGCACCGTCACCCCGCGCAGCGTCACCGACCCGCCGGCCAGGATGACGTGGAGGTCGCCGTCGCCGTCGGGGTCCTTGGACTCGAGCGCGATGATGCGCCCGGCGGCGGCGGCGCAGTTCGCCGCGGCGGGGTCACAGCGCGGCGCGGGCGGCCGGTGCGCACGGCGGCGATGGCGATGTGGCGCCGACCGCTCGGCCGTCGTGACGCGGCCGGCCTCGGCCGTGGCCGGCCCGCCCGTCCCGGCGCCGCCGTCCGTGCCGCCGCAGCCGGCCGCGGACGCGGCGACAGCGAGGGCGGCGGCGAGGGCGACGATCGTGAGGCGGCGCGGCACGCGCCCATTGTCGCGTTCGGGGGAGAACCCCACCGGCGCCCGGCGGTCCGCCCCAGCCATCGGCGCCCACCGGGCTGCCACCATCTGAGCCCATGGAGACGACCGCTCCACACACCGCACCTGCGGGCTCGGCGTCCGGGCCGGGCGCACCGGCGCCGGAGCGCGCCCACGCGGGCTCGGCGCTGTCGCTGCACATCGCGATCGTCGTCTTCGGCGCGATCCTCCTCACGCTCGTCTGGGGCCTCACGGGCGGCGGGCGGTTCTGGCCGGTCTGGGTCTGGTTCGCCTTCGCCGTCACCGTCGCGGTGCATGCCGTCATCCGCTTCGCGGTGCGGCGCCGCGGCCTCGAGCTCGCCACGTTCCTCATCACCGGCCTGGCCGCCACCGCCGGCGGCATCATCGTCGCCGTCTGGCTGCTCTCCGGAGCCCACGGCTTCTGGCCCGCGTGGCCGCTGTGCGCGATCGCCGCGGTCGCCGGCGTCTTCCTCCTCGTCCAGAACCACCACCGGCTGCCCGGCCAGCGCCAGCTCGCCGAGCGCGTCGACGTCCTGGAGCGCACGCGCGAGGGCGCCCTCAGCGTCCAGGCGGCGGAGCTGCGCCGCATCGAGCGCGACCTGCACGACGGCGCACAGGCCCGGCTCGTCGCGCTGAGCATGCTGCTCGGCCGCGCCGAGGAGCGCCTGAAGGACCGCCCCGACGAGGCGGAGCTCGTCCGCCGCGCCCGCGACGAGGCGGGCGCCGCCATCGCCGAGCTGCGCGACCTCGCCCGCGGCATCGCGCCGCCGGTGCTCGCCGACCGCGGCCTCGCCGCCGCGGTCGACGCGCTCGGCCGCCGCTCCGCCATCCCGGTCTCCGTGGACGCGCATCTCGACCGCCGGCCGATCCCGGTGGTCGAGACCGCCGCCTACTTCGTCGTTGCGGAGTCGCTGACGAACGCGGCCAAGCACGCGCAGGGCGCCAGCGCCCGCGTGCGGATCGCCGAGAGCGCCGGCATGCTCGTGGTCGAGGTGACCGACGACGGCCCGGGCGGCGCCGACCCCGCCGGCAGCGGCCTGACCGGCCTGCGCCAGCGGGTGGAGGCGCTCGACGGGCGCCTCGAGATCGCCAGCCCACCCGGGCTGGGCACCCTCGTCCGAGCGGAGCTGCCGTGCGTGTCGTGATCGCCGAGGACCATGCCCTCCTGCGCGAGGGCATCGTCGCCCTGCTGCGCGAGCACGGGGTGGACGTGGTCGCCCAGGCCGAGGACGGCGACGGCCTCGTGCGGATCGTCGGCGGCCACAAGCCGGACCTCGCGATCGTCGACGTCCGCCTGCCCCCCAGCTTCACCGACGAGGGCATCCGCGCGGCGATCGCGGCGCGCGAGCGCCAGCCCGGGCTGGGCATCCTCATCCTCTCCCAGTACGTCGAGCCCGTGTACACCGCCGAGCTGCTCGAGTCCGGCGAGGGTGGGATCGGCTACCTGCTCAAGGAGCGCGTGGGCGACGTGCGCGGCTTCCTGGACGCCGTGGAGCGGGTGGCCGGCGGCGGCACGGCGCTCGACCGCGAGGTCGTCGCCGAGCTCGTGCGCTCCCGCGGCGACCGCGGCGGCGCGGACGCGCTCGAGGCGCTGACCCCGCGCGAGCGCGAGGTCCTCTCGCTCATGGCCGAGGGCAGGACGAACGCGGCGATCGCCCGCGCGATGGTCGTGACGAACGGCGCGGTCGAGAAGCACGTGACGAGCATCTTCGGCAAGCTCGACCTGCCGGCCACCGACGACGACCATCGACGCGTGCTCGCCGTGCTGACGTTCCTGCGCGCGGGCGGCGAGGCGGCGGCGTAGGCGCTGCGGCCTACACCGGCCGGCCGTTCGCGGTCAGCGTGACGTCGACGTTGCCGCGCGTCGCGTTCGAGTACGGGCACACCTCGTGCGCCGCGGCGACGATCTCGCGGGCCTGGTCGTCGGGGATCGACGGGAGCGTGACGTCGAGCTCGACCGCGACGTTGAAGCCGCGCTCCTCCGTCGTGATCAGCGAGACGCGCGAGTCGATCGAGGCGTCCCCCGCGTCGACCTTCTCGCGCCGCGCGACGACGCCGAGCGCGCCCTCGAAGCACGCGGCATAGCCGACCGCGAAGAGCTGCTCGGGGTTCGTGCCGCCGCCGGAGCCGCCCATCTCGGACGGCAGGCGCAGGTCCACCTCGAGCGCGCCGTCGCCCGTCCGGCCGTGGCCCTGATCGCGGCCGCCGGTCACGGTCGCCTCGGCCATGTAGATCGTCTTCGCCATCGAGCTCTCCTTCGAGGTGGGGCAGCTGCCGGATGCCAAGCCTACGCCGCGTCCTGCAGGCCGCGTATCCCCGCGCCGATGAAGGTCATCGCCTGGTCGACGAGCTCGAGCCCGCGCCGCCGGTACTCGGCCGGAGGGATGGTCCCGTCGCCCGCGTCGTGGCCGAGCGCGTCGAGCGCGGCCATGGTCGCCGCGCCCACCATCCGTGGCACGAGATCGTCGGCCGGCAGGCCGAGGTCGACCGCCACCGCGCCGGCGATGAGCTGCTCGGCCCGCTCGGTTAGGCCCCGCTCGTACGTGCGCAGGGCGTGGTCGGACTCGACGACCTGGCGCCGGCAGCGCGTCTTGTCGAGCTCCATGCGGTCGTCGGCGAGGACCGCCGTGATCCAGGCGCGCAGCGCGTCGGCGGTCGTCTCGCCCAGCGGCCGCTCGTGCAGCCGCTGCTCGAGCTCGTCGAACAAGGCCCCGTGGTCGGCGAAGACGAGCTCCTCCTTGACCGGGAAGTACATCGAGACCGTGCGCGGGGCCACCTCGGCGCGGTCGGCGATCTCGCGGATCGTCGTCTCGTGGAAGCCCTGCTCGGTGAACAGCTCCAGCGCGACCCGCGCGATGGTCTCGCGCGTACGCAGCTTCTTGCGCTCGCGCAACCCCAGCGCCTGCTGCGGCGCGACGTCGGACCCGATCTCCATGCCCCTCGGCACGATATCAGATTGTTGCATCAATTGCAACTTTTCCTTCTCAGCAAACTTGCAACCGCTGTGGTAGTCTGCCCGCGCTCATGTCCGCTCTTCTCGCCTCCATCGCCCGCGCCCTCGCCGGCCACTGGGTCCGCGGCCTGCTCGGCCTCGTCGTGACGATCGTCGTCATCGGCGGCGTGGTCGGCGCGTTCTCCAGCACGCCCACGTCCGACTTCTCGATTCCGGGCGCGGAGTCCCAGAAGGCGCAGGACCTCCTCGAGGCGAAGTTCCCGTCCGTCTCGGGCGCTCAGAGCACCATCGTGTTCACCACGCCCGACGGCCGCATCGCGGGGGCGCAGGAGCACAAGGCGATCGGCGACGCGCTGACGGCGGTCAACAAGCTGCCGCACGTCAGCGAGTCCAAGGACCCGGCCAAGGACGTCGTCGTCTCCGACGACGGCGAGACCGCGTTCTACACCGTCCAGTACGACAAGCAGAGCATCGACCTCGAGAAGTCCGACGGCGAGAAGCTCGAGGAGGCCGCCCGGGGCGCCGAGGCGGGCGGCGCGGTCCACGTCGAGCTGCGTGGCGAGGTGGTCGACCTGGCCAGCCAGCAGGACGCGCCGGTCGGCGAGCTCGTCGGCATCTTCATCGCGTTCATCCTGCTCACGATCCTCTTCCGTTCGCTCGCCGCTATGTTCGTGACGCTCATCGGCGCCCTCGTCGGCGTGGCGATCAGCCAGCTCATCCTGCGCGCGATCTCCGGGCCCATCGGCATTCCGGACTTCGCCACGACGCTGGCGATGATGCTCGGCCTGGGCGCGGGCATCGACTACTCGCTGCTGATCCTCAGCCGCTTCCGCGAGCAGCTGGCCGCGGGCAACGACCCCCCCGAGGCGGCCGCGCGCGCGAACGCCACGTCCGGCACCTCGGTCGTGGCCGCCGGCCTCATCGTGATGGTCGCCATCGCCGGCCTGCTGGTGGTCGGCGTCCCGATCGTGGGCAAGATGGGCCTCGGCGCCGCCATCGCCATCCTCATGGTGGTCCTGTCCTCGGTGACGGTCCTGCCGATCCTGGCCGGCGCGCTGGCCAAGCGGCTGCGGCCGAAGGACCCGGCGCACGTGGCGCGCTCGGCGACGTTCGAGCGCTGGGGCAAGCGGATCACCGCCCACCCGTGGCGTGCGGTGATCCTGGGCGCGCTGGTGCTCATCGTGTTCGCCATCCCGTTCACCGACCTGCGCCTCGGGCAGCCCGACGACGGCAACCAGCCGACGAAGATGACCCAGCGCCAGGCCTACGACGAGCTCAGCCAGGCGTTCGGGCCGGGCTTCAACGGGCCGCTGATCCTCGCGGTCGCCGCTCGCGACGGCGGGGAGATCGACCAGGCCCAGCTGACGGGCGTCGCGAACGACCTCAAGGCCGCGCCGGGCGTCAAGAGCGTGGGCGAGCCGAGCGTCAACGACGCCGGCGACGCGGCCGTCATCCGGGTGACCCCGACGACGTCGCCCCAGAACGCGGCGACGTCCCAGCTCGTCGACCGCCTCCGCAGCGACGTCGTCCCCGCGGCGACCCGCGACACCTCGCTCGAGGTGTTCGTCGGCGGCCAGACCGCCGCCTTCGACGACCTGTCGGCGAAGATCTCCAGCCGCCTGCCGCTGTTCATCGCGGTCGTCATCGGGCTGTCGATCCTGCTGCTGATCGCCGTCTTCCGCTCGATCTGGGTCCCGCTGGCGTCGGCGGTCTTCAACCTGCTGTCGATCGGCGCCGCCTACGGCGTGGTCGTGGCGATCTTCCAGTGGGGCTGGGGCGCGTCGCTGCTCGGCGTGGGCGACGACGTGCCGATCGTGTCGTTCGTCCCGCTGATGATGTTCGCGATCCTGTTCGGGCTCTCGATGGACTACAACGTCTTCCTGCTCTCGCGCATCCGCGAGGCGTACTTCGAGGGCGACAGCCCGTCGGAGAGCGTCGTGCACGGCCTGTCGCGGATCGCCAAGGTCATCCTCACCGCCGGCCTGATCATGGCCTCGGTGTTCCTCGCCTTCGCCACCGGCAGCGACGTGATCGTGAAGATGTTCGGCATCGGCCTGGGCGCCGCGATCCTCATCGACGTGCTCATCGTGCGCATGGTCGTCTCGCCGGCGCTCATGGCGATCCTGGGCGACCGCGCGTGGTGGATCCCTGGGTGGCTGGACCGGATCCTGCCGAACGTGTCGCTCGAGGGCCACCACGAGAGCCGCGCCGAGCTGCAGGAGCAGCGCGAGCGCGCGCGCCAGGCGGCCTGATCGGGAGGCGCGCCAGGCGGCCTGATCGCAAGGCGCGCCAGGCGGCCTGATCGCGAGGCGCGTCGGGCGACGCGCCTCGCGGGCGGTCAGCGCGGGCCGGCGCGCAGGGCGGAGTTGGCGGCGCGCACGAGGCGCCGCCGCTGGCCGGCGTCCTTGGCGTCGGGCACCTTCGCCTGGATCGTGTAGAGCACACCGCCGCGGACGAACTGGATCTCCGGCGGCGAGCAGGAGCCGCCGCAGGTCAGCGGCTTGAAGTAGCCGGTCACGCCGCCGCGCAGGCGCACCTGGCGTTTGAACGCGGGGGTGCCGCCGCGCTCGGCGCTGAAGAAGGCGAGCATGCACACGTTCGCGCCGCAGTTGGGCGCGCCGCCGAGGGTGAGCTCCCAGCTGCGCGTGTTGCCGGACCCGGTGCCGTACAGGCGGGCGCTCGTGTCGAGCGCGAGGCGCTGCGGCAGGAGGACGGGCAGCGACGAACGGTCCTTCACGCGATCGACGGCGGAGCCGAGCGCGGCGGGCACGTCGTAGGACTTCGCCGCCGCGGGCGCGGCGGGCAGGAGGGCGGCGGCCAGGACGGCCACGGGCAGCAGGCGGATGCGCATGGGGCGGCAGCCTCTCAGCTGCCGCCCCGCGGTGCACGTCCGGCGGCTCGTACGTCCGTCCGTCCTCGGGTCGGTCGCGAGCCGGCCGCTCACGCGGCGGACTCGAGGAACCCGGTGACCTCGCGCAGGCGCCCGTCGCCTGCCACGGTGGCGAAGTCGACGCCGACGGCGACCGCGCCGCCGTCCTCCTGGCCGACCAGCTTCCACGTGAAGCGGACCCGGTCGTGGTGGGCGTCGGGCCCGGTGGCCAGCTCGAAGCGGTGGCCGGGGAACTGCGCCTGCGCGCCGCCGATCATCGCGGCGATCGCGTCGGGGCCGTCGCCGGCCATGAGCGGATCGAGGTAGGTGCCGTCGTCGGTCCACGTCTCGCCGACGATGCTGCGACGGCGGTCGGCGTCGGGCTCGTTCCACGCGGCGATGTAGCGCTCGACGGTGGTGGTGATGTCCGTCATGGGTGCTCCTTCGGTCGGATTGGACGCCGGGGACCGTCGCACCGCGAGGTCAGGCTGTCGATTACCTGTGAGGTAGGTGCGCCGACCCGGTGCGCGCGCTACGGTCGCCCGCATGACCGATGTCGCCGAACGCCCCCGCGTGGGGACCCTGCTGCGCGATTGGCGCCGGCGGCGGCGCATGAGCCAGCTCGACCTCGCGCTCGAGGCCGGCGTGTCGGCGCGCCACCTGAGCTTCGTCGAGACGGGCCGTTCGCGCCCGAGCCCGGAGCTGCTGCTGCACCTCGCCGACGAGCTCGAGGTCCCGTTGCGCGAGCGCAACGGCCTGCTGCTCGCGGCGGGCTATGCGCCGGCGTTCGACCAGCGGTCCCTCGACGATCCGGAGATGCGGGCCGTGCGCGACGCGATGCAGCTGGTCCTCGACGGCCACGACCCGTACCCGGCGCTCGTCGTGGACCGCACGTGGAACCTGCTCGCGGCCAACCGCGGCGTCGCGGTGCTGACGGACGGGGCGGACCCGCGGCTGCTCGAGCCGCCGGCCAATTGCATGCGCCTGGCGCTGCATCGACGGGGGCTGGCGCCGCGGATCCGCAACCTGGGCGAGTGGCGCGCGCATCTGCTCGAGCGCCTGCGCCGCCAGGTCGCCCTCAGCGGGGACGGCGAGCTCGAGGCGCTGCTCGCCGAGGTCGCCGCCTATCCCGGGCCGCCGGGGGACGAGGGCCACGCGGGCGCCGAGTCGGCGATCGCGGTACCGCTGCGGATCGCCGGCCCGGACGGCGAGGAGCTGCGCTTCATCAGCACCGTCACGACCTTCGGCACCGCCGTGGAGGTCACCGCCGCGGAGCTGTCGATCGAGTCGTTCTTCCCGGCGGACGCGGCGACCGCCGGCGCGCTGCGCGCCTACCTCCGCTGATTACCTGAGAGGTAATCGACAGCATTACCTCTGCGTGCGACGGTCCGGGGCATGTCCACTCCAGCGACTCCCCAGACCCCGCGCGGCGACTGGATCGCGCTCGCGGTGCTCCTCGTCGGCACGTTCATGGCCGCCCTGGACGGCTGCTGGCGGGCCCGCGGCTGCTGCCGCTCACCCGCAGCCCGGTCCGCCGCGCGCTCGACATCCGCGGCGTGGCGCTGCTGTCCGCGGTGGTGCTGCTGGTCATCGTGCCGCTCGTGTTCGGCCACCAGGCCGGCTGGGCGCCGTGGACGTTCGCCTGCCTGGCGGCGAGCGTCCCGGGCGGCGCCTTGCTCGTCGCGCACCTCGGCCGGCGCCGGACGGCGGGCGGCGACCCGCTCGTCGACCTGCGGCTCCTGCGCCGGGCGCCGCTGACGCTCGCGCTGCTGGCGGTGTGCGCGGCGGTGGTCGCCTACGGCGGCTTCCTGTTCACGACGACGCTGCACCTGCAGGGCGGGATGGGCCGCAGCGCACTGAGCTCGGGCCTGACCTTCGCGCCGTACGCGCTCGGGTTCGCGGTCGTGAGCCTGGCGATGGCCGGTGCCGGCGCCCGCAGCGCCCGGATGCTCACCCCGCTCGGCCTGGCGATCGCGGCGGTCGCGTACGCCGGGCTCGGGCTCGCCGCCCGGCACGGGGCGTGGGACGCCGCCGTGCAGCTGCCGCTGCTGGCGGTGGCGGGAGCCGGGTTCGGCACCGGCTTCAGCCCGCTGATCGCCCGGGCGATCAGCGACGTCCCTGCGCAGGCGGCGCCCGACGCGAGCGGCCTGGTCAACACCGCGGTGCAGCTGTGCTTCGCGCTCGGCGTGGCCACGATCGGCGGCGCGTTCCTCGACGAGGCGACCGCGATGACCGCGGCGGTCACCGGTCACGCGTTCGCGATCGGCGCGTACGCGTGCGGCGGGCTGTCGCTCGCCGGCGCCGCCCTGGCGGTGGCGCTGGGGCGGGCGGAGCGCACGGCGCCGGCCGAGGCGGTCCTCGCTCATCGCGCGCTGGCACGCAGCGCGTAGAGCAGCGGCAGCGCCTCCTCGCCGCCGAGGCGCAGGCGCATCCGGCCGTCGGCCTCGCGGCGCAGCATCGTGCCGCGCGGGTCGGCGGCCACGTCCATGTGCTCGGTCAGGCCGTCGATGCGCAGGCCCGCCCCGAGCGCCGCGGTGACGACCTCGCCGATCGAATGGCCGAACTCGACCGTGCGCGTCGCCTCGAGGTGCGCATTCGGCGCGGCGTACGTGCCGTCCTCGTCGAACACCCGCGGCCCGTCGTTCGCATAGGGGAAGTCGACGGTCAACGGGTCGACCGCGCCGATCATCAGGTACAGCGGGTGGATCTCGACGAGGACCAGGCGGCCGCCGGGCCTCAGCGTGGACGCCACCGAGCGCATCCACGCGCCGACGTCGTCGATCCAGCCGAGCACGCCGATCGTCGCGTACGCGAGGTCGAAGCGGCCGTGCAGCCCGGCGGGCAGGGCCGTCGCGTCGCCGAGCACCCAGTCGACCGCCACCCCGCAGCGCTCCGCGAGCGCCGCGGCCTCCTGCAGCGAACGCGGCGAGAAGTCGACGCCGGTCACGCGCGCACCCGCTCGGGCCAGCGAGATCGCGTCGTAGCCGAGGTGGCACTGGACGTGCAGCACGTCGAGACCGGCGACGCTTCCCACCGCGGCGGCGACGGCCGCGCGCTCGGCGTCGGTGAGCGAGTCGCGCCCTGCGACGAGGGCGTCCGCGTCGTAGTAGGACGTGGCCTCCCCGCCCGCCGAGTGGATGGCCGCGAGCGCGTCCCAGTGCGCGCGGTTCGCGGCGAGGGCCCTATCGTGGTCCATTGCGGCAAGGGTGACAGGGATGAGCCGGCCTCGTGGCGGGAACATGATGGGTGCGATGGCGAGCGACGTGCAGCCGCGGCCGAGCGGCCAACTTCCGGTTGGTCGCGGGCGTTTCCGCAGACATGCAGGCGCATTGGGCAGCGATGACGATGCGGCGCTCGTCGCGGGCGTGCGCGCCGGGGATCCGGCGGCGTTCGAGGCGATCTTCGACCGCTACGGCTCTGTCCTGCTGTCGTTCTGCCGCCACATGCTCGGCTCGCGCGAGGACGCCGAGGACGCCCTGCAGCACGTCATGCTCTCGGCGCACCGGGCGATGCTGGCCTCGGATCGCGAGCTCCATCTGCGGGCGTGGCTGTTCACGATCGCCCGCAACCGCTGCCGCTCGATGCTGCGCGCCCGTCGCCCGGAGAGCTCGCTCGAGGACGCCGAGCGCTGGGAGGGAACCGACGGGCTGGCGGCGGAGGTCGAGCGGCGCGAGGACCTGCGGGCGATGCTGGCCGATCTGCGCGGGCTGCCCGAGCAGCAGCGGGCGGCCCTCCTGCTCGCCGAGCTGGGCGCCCACTCCCACGAGGAGATAGCCGAGGTGCTCGAGGTGCGTCCCGCCAAGGTCAAGGCGCTCGTCTTCCAGGCCCGCGAGGCGCTGGCGGCGGCGCGGGCGGCACGCGAGACGCCGTGCTCCGAGATCCGCGAGCAGCTCGCGACCCTGCGGGGCAGCGCGCTGCGCCGGCGGCTGTTGCGCCGCCACGTGGCGTCCTGCCCGGGCTGCCAGGCGTTCGAGGCCGAGGTGGCGCGCCAGCGCGCGGCGATCGCCGTGCTGCTCCCGGTCGCGCCGAGCGCCGCGCTGAAGGCCACGGTCCTCGGGGCCGCGGCGGTGGGCGGCGGCGGCGCGGCCGCGGGCGGCGGCGTCGTGGGCGGCGGCCTGCTGGTCGCCGCGCAGAGCGGGACGGCGAAGCTGCTGGCGGTCGCCGTGGTGGCCGGCGTCGGCGGCGGCGGCTATGTGGCGATCACCGAGCACCACCGGGCGGACCGCCGGGCGGCCGATCCGCCGGCCGCCGCCTCCGTACGGCCGGCGAAGGACCGCGTGCTCGCCTCGCCCGTCGCGACCCGGCTCGCGCCGCAGCCCGTCTTCACCCCCGGCCGCCGGGTGGCCGTCGCCCCGGCCCCTCGAGGGACGAGTGGCTCGTCACCGGCGCGTGGTGTCGGTCGGCATCCGCTCGGGCGCGAGCCGAAGCCCGGGGCGGGCTCGAGCGGCGAGAACGCGATCGCGAACGCTCCCGTCCACAACGGTGCGACGAACGCGACGCGCCCGGTCAAGCCGGAGAAGGCCAAGCCGGTCAAGCCCGTGAAGGTCAAGCCGGTCAAGCCCGTGAAGGTCAAGCCCGTCAAGCCGGTCAGGCCCGTGAAGGTGAAGGCCGTCAAGCCCGTGAAGCCGGTCAAGCCCGTGAAGGTGAAGGCCGTCAAGCCGGTGAAGCCGGTCGAGCCCGTGAAGGTCAAGCCCGTGAAGGTCAGGCCGAACGCCTCGAACGGCCCGGCCTCGGTCGCTCCAGGTCAGGCGAAGAAGGCCGACCCCGTCCAAGCCGGTGCGGGCAGCGCCGGGAGCGCCTTCCATCCCGGGAAGGCGAAGAAGCCCGACTCCGCCGGCTCGCTTGCGCCGGGCCAGGCGAAGGAGGCCGCCAAGACGGAGTAGGGACGGGGACGGGCCGCCGGGTCCCGCCGACCGCGGCCCGCCCCCGTCTCTGGTCTGACCGGCCGGCGACCTCGGTGGCGGGGCTCCAACGGACGGGCGAGAACCACATTCGCCTCGGACCGCACCACCGGGCCGCAGCCGGCCTCCAAGCGGTCTGCACCGGCGGGCGCCCCCCTGGGTCTTACGCCGGCCGACCGCTCAGGCCTGGTCCGCTAGGTCGTCCTCTTCGCGGAGACACACTTGCCGAAGGCGTTGCGCTTGTTGGCGTTCGTCCCGTACTTCTGGGCGAATGCCGCAGCGTCGGCCTTCCACTCGTCCCGGCAGGCTCGCGCGGCGTTGCTCACGTCCTCGCGCTCCTGCTGGGTCATCGCCTTCGTCTTGGCCACGCAGCGCGCGAACGCGTTGGCCTTGTTCGCGTTCGTCCCGTAGAGCTGGCGGAACGCGGCGACGCCGAGTTCCGTGCGCTGGGCCTTGCACGTCTGCGCCGCGTTCGGCCGGTCCTTCCCGGGCGGATGGTCCGGTCCGTGACCGGAGCTTCCGGTGGCGAGCGCGGTGCCGGTCGACGCGCACAGCGCCGTGGCGCCCGCAAGCGCCAGCAAGGTCTTGCGCATATGGCGGTTCCTCCTGAATCGCATGTGGTCGCAGAGGAGAACGCCGGATCCGCGCGCAGGTTGGGAGGTCGCACCGGAGATCCGAGTCGGTAGCTTCAGCGCCGATGACCGCCCTTCGCCTCCTTCGCTACGTCGCCTTCGCCGAAGCCACCAGCTTCCTCGCCCTCCTCGTCGCCGCCTACTTCAAGCACGACGGCCAGGGGGAGACCGGGGTGTCGATCCTCGGCCCCATCCACGGCGCGCTCTTTCTCGCCTACGTCGTCCTCACGCTCCTCGCCCGCGAGATCGCCGGCTGGAGCGCAGGTACCACGGTCCTCGTCCTGATCGGCGCGGTGCTGCCCTTCGGCGGCTACGTCGTCGACTGGAGGTTCCTGCGCACGCCGCCGCGGACGGCCTGAGCATGGACCGCCCGATCGTCGTCGGCTACGACGGCTCCGCGGACGCCGGCCAGGCGATCGTCCAGGCGGCGGCGCTGTTCCCCGGCCGCCGGGCGCTCGTCGTTGTCGTCTGGCCGCCGCTCGTCGGCGGGGCCGCGGCGGGCCTCGCCGCCCTTCCCGCTTCGGTCGTCCGCGAGGGGGAGGCCAAGCTCGACGCCGAGGCCGGGGACGCGGCCCGCGCGCTTGCCGAGCAGGGCGCGAGCCTCGCTCGGGAGGCCGGCCTCGCCGCGGAACCGTGTCCGGTCGGCACCGCCGGTCCTGTCGTGAACGCGCTGCTGCGCGCCGCCGACGAGCACGACGCCGCCGCGCTCGTCGTCGGCAGCCGGGGGCGCTCGGCCGTGAAGTCGGCGCTGATGGGCAGCGTCTCGAGCGGCGTCGTGCACCACGCCCGCCGCCCGGTCGTCGTCGTGCCCTCAGCGCCCGCCTGACGCCACCACGAGGTCCTCGGCGTCGAAGAACGCCTGGACCCGGTCGATCGCGTCGTGGCGGTCGTCCGGGCTCGCCGCATGGATCGGCTCGCCGAACACGACGCGCACCGGATGGCGCCGGCGCCAGAGCCGCCGCCGCGGCCACGCCTGCCCGGGCGGCATCGCTGCGCCCGTCCCGCTGAGGTGGATCGGCAGGATCGCCAGGCCGTGGCGCGCGGCGAGGACCGCCGCGCCCGTGCGCAGCCGCCCGCCGGACCCCTCGCGCACCCGCGTGCCGTCCGGGTAGACGAGCAGGTTCCAGCGCTCGGCCAGCAGGCGCTCGACGTGTTCGAGGTCCCCGACGCCGCCGCCCTGGCGCTGCACCGGCACCGTGTTGAAGACGAGCGACACGAGCCGGGCGATGCGCCGGTCGCGGTAGAAGTAGTCCGCCGCCGCGGCGACCGCGGTGCGGTGGCGCCACTTCCAGGGCAGCGCGCGCAGGATGATCGGCGTGTCGAGGTGGCTGCGGTGGTTGGCGACGAACACCACCGGCGGCTCGATGCGCGCGAAGCGCTCGGTGCCCGCCCGGCCGCGCCGCGTGTAGTACGTGAGGATCGGCGACAGCACGAAGCGCTGGATCGTCTCGCGCAGCACCCGGGCCGTCCGGCACCGGGCCCATGGGACGTCGAGCTGCGCGCAGCGGTTGATCTGGCCTCTCATCCTCGGCATGCCGAACACCGCGGGCGGCGACCGGTTTCACGCATTTGCGAGGCTGTCGCCATGGACGCGATGAAATGGTGGGGCTGGGGGCGCGAGGACGTCGCGTTCACGCACGAGGACAAGCCGGGGCTGCGGCCGTTCATCCAGCGCGCGCTCGACGTCGACGTCGCGCAGCCGGGCGAGCCGCCCGTGCCCTTCTCGACGGTCGACGTCCCGGAGCCGAAGGTCGACGCGACGCTGCTCGCCGCCCTGCGCGCGGCGGCCGGCGTCGACCACGTCTCGGTGGACCCGCACGACCGAGTGGTCCACGCGCGCGGCAAGGCGCTGCGCGACCTCGTCCGCCACCGCACCGGCGACGTCGGCCGGGTGCCCGACGTCGTCGTGCGCCCCGGCGACGAGGCGGCGGTCGCCGGCATCCTGCGCGCCGCCCTGGACGCGGACGCAGTCGTCATCCCGTTCGGCGGCGGCACGAACATCTCGGGCAGCCTCGAGGCGCCCGCCGTCGAGGAGCGCACGATCGTCTCGCTCGACCTCGGCCGCCTGGACCGGCTGCTCGAGATCGACGCCGAGTCGCGCCTGGCGCGCGTGCAGGCGGGCGTGTTCGGCCCGCACCTCGAGGAGCAGCTGCACGCCCACGGCTGGACCGCGGGCCACTTCCCCGACAGCTTCACCCACTCGACGCTCGGCGGCTGGATCGCCACGCGATCGTCGGGCATGCAGTCCGACAAGTACGGCGACGTCGCCGACCTCACGCGCGCGGTGCGCGTCGTCACGCCGGCCGGCACGCTCGTCACGCGCCCGGTCCCGAGCACGTCGACCGGCCCGAGCGTGCGCGAGATGGTGCTCGGCAGCGAGGGCCGGCTCGGCATCATCACCGAGGCGACGATCCACGTCCACGCGCTGCCTGCGCAGCGGGTCATCCTCGGCTACCTCCTGCCCGACTGGCCGCGCGCCCTGGAGGCGATGCGCGCGCTCGCCGAGGCGGAGGTGACGCCGTCGGTCACGCGCGTGTCCGACGCCCCCGAGACGCAGTTCTCCTTCGCCACCCGCAAGGCGCCGACCGCGTTCGACCAGGTCAAGTCGCGCGCGCTGCAGCTGGCCCTGCGCCGGCTCGGCATCGACGCCGAGCAGATGTGCCTGTCGTTCGTCGGCTACGAGGGCTCGGAGGAACGCGTCGCCGCGCAGCGCAGGGCGGTCGGCCGGATCGTCAAGGAGCACGGCGGCCTGTGCATCGGCGCGAGCCCGGGCGAGCTCTACGACCAGAAGAAGTTCGACACGCCGTACATCCGCGACTTCCTCCTGGACCGCGGCACGCTCGCCGACGTGTCGGAGACCTCGGCACCGTGGGGCGCGCTGCCGCGTCTCTACGACAACGTGATGGCCGACGCGCGCGCGGCGTTCGCCCGACTCGGCATCACTGGCTACATCATGTGCCACCTGTCGCACTCGTATCACTCGGGCGCGTGCCTGTACTTCACGTTCGCGTTCAAGCCGTCGGGGGCGCGCGAGCCCCTCGAGGAGTACGACGTCGTCAAGGGCGCGATCCAGCAGGCGTTCGTCGACAACGGCGCGACGCTCTCCCACCACCACGCGGTCGGTACGGAGCACGCGCAGTGGCTCGAGCAGGACATCTCCGCGCCGGGCGTGGCGATGGTGCGCGCGCTGTTCGATGGGGTCGACCCGGGCGGCAACCTGAACCCCGGCAAGATCGTCGTCCGGACGTAGAATCGTCCGCGCGATGGCGAGCGTCGACGCCTCCGCGCCCCGGCGCGGCACCGGACTGCAGTCGCTCGAGCGCGGCCTGACGGTCGTCGCCGCGTTCTCGCGCGAGCACCCCCGCATGACGCTCAGCGAGGTCGCCCGGATGACGGGCCTGACCCCGGCCACCGCCCGCCGGATCCTGCTGACGCTGGAGGAGCTCGGCTTCGTGCGCTGCGAGGAGCGGCGCTTCTCGCTGACGCCGCGCGTCCTCTCGCTCGGCTGGTCGTACCTCTCGTCGCTGGACCTCTGGGAGATCGCCCAGCCGGTGATGCAGGACGTGGCCGGCCGCGCGGGCGAGACGTGCACGGCCGCGACGCTCGACCTGCCGGACGTCGTCGCGGTCGCGCGCGCCACGACCCGCCGGATCATGACGATGAACCTGCAGGTCGGCGGCCGTCTGCCCGCGCACGCCACCGCGATGGGCCGGGTGCTGCTGGCCGACCTTCCGGAGGCCGAGCTCGAGCGGTTCCTGGCCACGGCGGCCCTCGCGCCGCTGACCGAGCACACGATCCGCGAGCCGGCGGCGCTGCGCCGCGAGCTTACGCGGGTGCGGCGTCAGGGCTGGGCGCTGGTCGACGAGGAGCTCGAGATCGGCCTGCGCTCCGTCGCGGCGCCCGTGCGCGGCGCGGACGGCCGCGTCTTCGCCGCGCTCAACCTCTGCACGTCGAGCGGGCGCGTCTCGGCGGCCGAGGTGCACGAGCGCCTGCTGCCCGGTCTGCTCGACGGCGCGGACGAGATCTCGGCGGCCCTGCGGCGCCGCCAGGAGCCGCCGGTCCTGCGCCTCGCGCCGTAGCTCACCAGGCGGTCCAGCCGCCGTCGACGCGCAGCATGTGGCCGGTGACGCTGGCCGACGCGTCGCACGCGAGGTAGCGGGCGGCGTGGGCGACGTCGTCGATCGTGGCGAGGCGGCCGCTCGGCAGACGGCGCTCGAGGATCTCCTCCCGGAACCCGGGGTCCGCGAAGAACGGCGCCGTCATCGGCGTCTCGACGAACGTCGGCGCCACCGCGTTGACGCGCACCCCAGCGCGCCCCCACTCGACGGCGAGCGCCTTCGTCATGCCCTCGACGGCGTGCTTGGTCGCGCAGTACGCGACGCGGCCCGGATAGCCGACGGCGCCCATCTGCGAGGAGAGCGTGACGATGCTGCCGGGCACGCCGCGGCGCAGCATCGAGTCGCCGGCGGCGCGGCACGCGAGGAACGTGGCCCGGACGTTGACGGCGAACAGGGCGTCCCAGTCGGCCATCGGGTAGTCGCGGGCGGGGCCCGGCCGGTTGGTCCCGGCGGCGGTGACGACGACGCGCAGGTCGCCCAGCTCCTCCGCGGCGGCGACCGCGGCGGCGGCCGCATCCTCGTCGGTCACGTCGGCGGGGTGGGCGAGCGCGCGGCCCCCCTCGGCCGCGATCGCCGCGACGACCTCGTCGAGGTCGGCCGCCGTCCGGGCCACGCACGCGACGTGGGCGCCGGCGCGAGCGAGCTCGAGGGCGATGCCCCGTCCGAGCCCCCGCCCCGCGCCCGTGACGAGCGCGACGCGCCCGTCGAGCGACCACGCGCTCATGCCCGTGCGCGCTCCAGGCGCATGGTCGCGGTCAGCCCGTGGCCCTCCATGTGCTCGGCCGCGCAGATCGCCTCGATCGCCGGCGCCACCGCGCGCGTGCCCTCCGGCGTCAGCCGCTGCCACGTGCACGTCTTCAGGAACTTGCCCACCCACAGGCCGCCGGTGTAGCGCGCGGCCCGCGCGGTCGGCAGGACGTGGTTGGTCCCGACGCCCTTGTCGCCGTAGGCCACGGTCGCCTGGGCGCCGAGGAAGAGCGAGCCGTAGTTGCGCAGGCGGGCGAGGTAGTCGTCGAGCTTGGCGTCGTCGACCTGGATCTCGAGGTGCTCGTTCGCGGCCTCGTCGGCGAGCGCGATGGCCTGGTCGTCGGAGTCGACGATCGCGATCCAGCCGTGGTCGCGCCACGCCTGCCCGGCGATCTCCGCGGTCGGCCATGTCTGCAGCAGCGACTCGATCTGGCCCGCGACCGCGCGCGCGACGTCCTCGCCGATGGCGATCACGCCGGCGGGCGAGGTCGGCCCGTGCTCGGCCTGGCCGAGGACGTCGGCGGCGACGATGCGCGGGTCGGCGGTCCCGTCGGCCACGACGAGCACCTCGGTCGGGCCCGCGAGCAGGTCGATGCCGACCCGCCCGAACAGCTGCCGCTTGGCCTCGGCGACGTAGGCGTTGCCGGCCCCGACGAGCATGTCGACCGCCGGCAGGTCGTCGATCAGGCCGAAGGCCAGCGCCGCGAGGGCCTGGACGCCGCCGAGGCAGACGACCGCGTCCGCGCCCGAGGTCGCCATCGCGTGCAGCATCGCGGGGTGGATGCCGCCCTCGCGCTGCGGCGGCGCGCAGGCGATGACCTGGGGCACGCCGGCGGCCTTGGCGACGAGGACCGTCATGAACGACGATGCGAGCATCGGATAGCGCCCGCCGGGGACGTAGGCGCCGACCGAGCCGACCGGGATGTGGCGGTGCCCGAGCACGACGCCGGGCAGGGGCTCGACGCGCAGGTCGGTCAGCGTGGCGCGCTGGGCCTCGGCGAAGCCGCGGACCTGGCGCTGGGCGAAGGCGATGTGGTCGCGGAGCGCGGGATCGAGCTGCGCGGCCGCCCGCTCGACGTCCTGCTCGGTGGCGACGAAGCTCGGCGGATCCCAGCCGTCGAGGTCGCGCGACCAGCGGCGCACGGCGTCGGCGCCGCCCGCCTCGATGTCGGCCAGGATCTCCTCGACCCGGCGGCGGATCTCGGCGCCCGCCTCCGGCGTCGGGGGGCCGGGGGACTTGAGGTAGCGAACGTCGTCGGCGGCGATCATCCGCGAATCTTACATACGTATGCAACGCCCCAGGCGATCGGGTAGGGTGACGCCCCGTGCGGGCCCCGACCAGCCATGACGTCGCGGCGCTCGCGGGCGTCTCGCAGCCCACGGTCTCGCGCGCGCTACGAGGCGATCCGCGCGTGGCGCCTGACACGATCCGCCGGGTGCGCGAGGCCGCGGGCGCGCTCGCCTACGTGCCGAGCCGGCGCGGCCGCAGCCTGTCGACGCGGGCCACGGGCCAGGTCGCCGTCGTGGTCCGCGACCTCGGCAACCCGTTCTACAGCGAGGCGATCCTGCACCTGCACGCCGCGCTCGACGCGGCCGGCCGGCGGGCCGTCGTCCACACCGACCTGCCCGGCCGGCCGTTCGCCGCCGAGCAGCTGCTCGACGGCGCGGTCGACGCCGCCATCCTCACCACGACGCTCGTGGGCTCGGCGCTGCCCGGCGCGCTCGCGGACCGCGGGCTGCCGGTGGTGCAGTTCAACCGGACGGCCGGCGGCGACGCCGCCGACGCCTGCGAGAGCGACAACGCCGGCGGAGGACGCGAGGTGGCGACGCTGCTCGCCGGCCTCGGGCACACCGAGATCGGCGCGATCCTCGGCCCGGCGGACACGAGCACCGGCCGCGACCGCGAGGCCGGCCTGCGCGCCGGCCTGGCACAGCGGGGCATCGCGCTCGCCGATGCGCGGGTGCGTCGCGGCCCGTTCTCGACGGCCACGGGCCACGAGGGGCTGGCGAGCCTGATGGCGGCGCCCCATCCGCCCAGCGCCGTCTTCTGCGGCAACGACGTCGTCGCGGTCGGCGCGCTCAACGCGGCGCGCGCGCTCGGGATCCCGGTCCCGGACCGGCTCACGATCGTCGGCTTCGACGACATCGCGATGGCCGCCTGGGAGGTGTTCCGCCTGACGACCGTGCGCCAGGACCTAGCGGCCATGAGCGGCGCCGCGATCCGCCTCCTGCTCGACCGGATCGACGATCCGGGGCGCCCGCCGCGCCGCGTGCGGGTCCCGGTCGAGCTCGTGCCGCGCGGCTCGCACGGCGCGCCGGCGCGGGCCTAACGCGCGGGCGCCGGCGCGAGCACCATGTCGTACTGCATCGAGTACCACGGGCCGTCGAGCTCGCGCCCGTCCGGCGTGGCGCTGCCGCCCTCGTGACGCTCGAACGGCGCGATCAGGGAGCTCTTGACCCCGAAGACCGCGTCGGTGTCGAGGTACTGGTCGCCTTCGACGAAGACGTGGGTGATGAGCGTCGCGTAGCCCGGCGCGTCGATCTTGAAGTGCACGTGCGCGGGACGCATCGGGCTGCGGCCGGCCGCCTTGAGCAGGTCGCCCACCGGGCCGTCGTCCGGAATCGGGTAGGCCTCGGGCAGGACCGACCAGAACCAGAAGCGGCCGTCGTCGGCGGAGCGCAGGTGGCCGCGGCCGCGGACGGCGTCGAGGTCGGCGATCTGCACGTCGTAGAAGCCGTCCTCGTCGGCCTGCCAGACCTCGATGAGCGCGTCGGGGATCGGTGTGCCGTCGGTCGAGACGACGCGCCCCTGCATCCAGCACGGCTGACCGGGCGCGCCCGCGGCGATGTCGTCGCCGTTGGCGAACGCGGGGGAGCCCGCGACGAAGAACGGCCCGAACACGGTCGACTCGGTGGCGCCGCCGGGGTGGCGGTGGTTGATGCCGATGACCTGCATCGACAGGCCGAGCACGTCGGAGAGCAGCACGACCTCCTGACGCTTGTCGTCGGTGATGTGGCCCGTGCGGGTCAGGAAGTCGATGCCGGCGAACCACTCCTCCTCGGTGAGCTGTACGTCGGCGGCGAACGCATGGAGGTGGCGCACGAGGCTCTCGGCGATCCGGCGGAAGCGGGCGTCGCCGCTCGTGGCGAAGCTCGTGAGCACCGCGTCGGTGAGCTCGGTGTCGGACAGGTTGCGTCGCTCGGCCTGCTCGGTCATGCGTCTCGGCTCCTTCATCGGTTCAGGATCGCCGCCGACGGCCGCACGCCGGCGGCCGCGCCGGCCAGCACGGCGCGCAGCCCGTCGGCGTCGACCGGGCGCGGGTTGCTCGGCGGCACCACGGCGAGGATGGGCTCGAGCACCTCGTCGATGCCGCCGGCGGGCAGGCCGACGTCGGCGAGCGCCATGGGCGCGCCGATCCCGGCCGCGAGGTCGTAGAGCGCGGCGGCGGGATCCCCCCGCTCGCCGAGGACGCGGTCGAGGCGCTCGGCGATCGCCGGCATCGCCGGGGCGTTGTAGGCGACGACGTGCGGCAGCACGATCGTGTGGGTCTGAGCGTGGGGCAGGTCGAACGCGCCCCCGAGCGCGTGGCAGATCTTGTGGTGCAGGCCGGAGCCGGCGACGGCGAACGCCGCGCCGGCGAGATAGGCGCCGTAGAGCGTGTCGGCCCGGCCGTCGAGGTCGCCGGGCCGCTCGACGGCGACCGGGACGCCGCGGGCCAGGGCGCGGATGCCCTCCTCGGCCATCAGGCTGGTGATCGGGTTGGCCCCGGGCGCGTAGAACGCCTCGACGCAGTGGGCCATCGCGTTCATCGCGCTCGGGCCGCTGATCTCCGGCGGCAGGGTGAGCGTGAGCTCGGGGTCGTAGACGACGACGGCCGGCTGCACGGCGGCGTCCCGCCCGGTCGTCTTGCGCCGGCCCTCGGTCAGGCCCCACACCGGCGTCATCTCCGACCCGGCGTACGTCGTCGGGACGGCGACGATCGGCAGCGGCTGCTCGAGCGCGATCGCCTTGGCGGTCCCGGTCGTCGAACCGCCGCCGATGCACAGCAGCCCGTCGGCGCGCGCGTCGCGCGCGGCCGCCCGGGCGCGCTGCGCGACCTCGACCGGCACGTGCGCGCGCACCTCCTCGAACGTCGCGGCGACCCGGTCGCCCAGCGGCGCGACGAGCCGGCGCGCCAGCTCGCGCTCGGGCTCGGCCGCGACCACCAGCACGCGCTCGCAGCCGAGGCGCTCGACCTCCGCGGCCAGCCGCCCGGTGCTCGCCCCGCTCCCGAACACGACCCTCCCGGGCAGCGCGTCGTAGACGAACGACCCGACCGTGTTTTCGCTGGGCGAAATGTGTGGCGACATGCGAACGGCAGTGTGGTCGGCTCGCGCGTGGGTTGTCAAGCCGAGCGCCTCATCCTCGCGCCGGCGCCGGCGCCGGTGCCGGTGCCGGTGCGCGTGCCGGTGCGGGTGCGGGTGCGGGGTGCGGGTGCGGGTGCGGGTGCGGGTGCGGGGTGCGGGTGCGGGGTGCCGGTGCGGGGTGCGGGTGCGGGGTGCCGTCGCCGATGGCCGACTGGCCTAGCCTGGGGGTCCGTGGAATCCGTCATCGGCACCTTCGTCGTCTTCCTCCTGCTCGCCGCGCTCGTCCTCGCGGTGCTCGGCCGCGAGGAGCGGGTCGGCGTCATGTCGGGGCCGGCGGCGATCGGCGTGTGGTTCGTCTACCTCGTCCACGCCGACACCGTCGTCACCGCCGCATACGTCGAGACCGGTCGGGTCGACGCCATTCCCAAGTCGGTGGCGTTCATCGCCGGCGGCCTGGTGATCGTCGCCGGGTTCGCGCTCTTCGCCTGGGCGACGCGCGCGCTCGTCAACCAGGGCGACTTCGAGGGCCTCCGCGCGCGCCGGCTCGTCACCGGCGGCCCGTACGGCTTCATGCGCCAGCCGCAGAACGCCGGCTGGGCGCTCATGCTGCTCGGCGTCGCGATCGCCGGCCGGTCGCTGATCTCGCTCGCGCTGGTCGCGATCTTCGTGGCCTTCGTCGCGCTCCTCGGCCGGCTCGAGGCGCGCGGCCTGGCCGTGTCGTTCGGGGACGAGTACGAGCGCTGGCGCTCGCGCACGCCGTCCCTGCCATTCGTGCCCGTCACGTAGTTCCGTCCGACCTTCTCCGCGCCGGGTCGCGGAAGACCACGGACGACCGCGCGCGTCGCGGACCCGATGCTCTCAGGGATGGAGCGGCGCTTCCGATGCGACACGTGCGCCACCAAGTGGTTCACGGTGCGTGACGAGCCGCCCGGCGAGTGCCGGCGGTGTGGCGGCACGCTGCTGCTGCTGAGCGAGGACGTGGGGCCGGCCCGCCTGCCGTACGGCCAGGGTTCCAGCGAGGATCACGCTTAACCGCTACACAACTACACAGTTGTGATACGGTTGAGCGCATGAACTCGAAGGAGGTGGCGTGGTGAGCGCCCTCGGACCCATCGGCCGGCTCGGCCACTGGACCGCGACGCACGTGCGCGCGGTCGCCATCGTGTGGATCGTCCTCGCGATCGGGCTCGGCTTCCTCGCTCCGCGCGTCGAGCACGCGCTCTCCGGCGCCGGCTGGGAGGCGACGGGCTCGGAGTCCGTCCAGGCGCGGGACCTGGTCGACCGCAACTTCCAGGGCCTGTCGAGCTACGCGCTCATGGTCGTCGTGCACTCGGCCTCCCAGACGGCGGGCGACCCGGCCTTCCGCCAGACCGTCACGCGCGCCGAGCAGGCGCTGGGGCGCAGCGAGGCGGTGACCACCGTCGTCGCGCCGCAGGCGGGCGTGTCGATCTCCCGTGACGGGCACACCGCCGTCATCCAGGCCGGCGCGGCCAGGAACGCGAACGAGATGGTGCGCGCCGCCGACGACCTCAAGACCGAGCTCGCCGCGCTCGGCACCGACGCCGTGCGGGTCGACCTGACCGGCGCATCCGGGATGTGGTCGGACTTCAACGAGGCCAACAAGACGGCGATGATGAAGTCCGAGCTGATCTCCTGGCCGGTCACGCTGGCCATCCTCGTGCTCGCGTTCGGCTCGCTCGTCGCCGCCGGCCTGCCGCTCATGCTCACCATCGTCGGCCTGGTCACCGCGGCGGGCTCGCTGTACCTCGGTACCCAGCTGCTCGACATCTCGATCTGGGCCATGAACTTCGCGCTGATGTTCGCGCTGGCGCTGGGGATCGACTACGCGCTGTTCGTGGTGATGCGCTTCCGCGGCGCGTTCTTCGGCAGCGGCCTGAGCGCCGAGGAGGCGGTCAGCGAGACGATGGACACCGCCGGCCAGGCCGTCCTGTTCAGCGGCGCGACGGTCCTCATCTCCCTGAGCGCGGTGATGCTCGTCCCCAGTCCCGCGTTTCGCTCGATGGCGCTCGGGATCATGCTCTCGGTCATCTTCGTCCTGGCGGCCACGCTGACGCTGCTGCCCGCCGTGCTCGCCAAGCTCGGCCCGCGCGTCGACAAGCTCTCGCTGCCCTGGGTCCGGTCGGGCGAGCACCGGTCGGCCCGGTTCGCCGCGTGGGGCGAGCGCCTGTGGCGGCGTCCGTGGGGGTATGGCCTCGCGGCGCTCGCCGTCCTCGTCGTACTGGCGACTCCGGTGCTGCATCTCGACACCGGCATGCCGTCGATCAAGGTCGTGCCTCAGGGCGACGGCTCGCGCCAGGGCTACGAGGCGGTCCAGCGCGCCTTCGGCCCCGGGGCCACCGGGCCGCTGCAGATCGTCGCGCCCGCCGGCGAGGCGGCGAAGGCGGCCGCGGTGGCCCAGGCCGATCCGGCGATCGCCCAGGTCATGCCCGTCCAGCGCGGCGCCGGTGGCACGGCGCTGATCCAGGCGATCGCCAGGACCGACCCGTCGAGCAAGCAGATGGGCGCGACGGTCGACCGCCTGCGCGCGGACCTGCCGCCCGGTGCGCTCGTCGGCGGGGCGGTGGCCGAGAACCACGATCTCGAGCAGGTGCTCGCCGACCGCACGCCGCTCGTGATTGGCGTCGTGCTCGGCCTCGGGTTCCTGCTGCTCCTCGTGGCCCTGCAGGCGCCGATCATCGCCGCCGTGGGCGTGGCGACGAACCTGCTGGCGACCGGCGCCGCGTTCGGCGTGGCCAAGCTCGTCTTCCAGGACGGGCACCTGGCGGGCCTGCTCGGCTTCGAGGCGCAGGGCTTCCTCGACGCGTGGGGGCCCGTGTTCTTCTTCGCGATGATCTTCGCGATCTCCATGGACTACACGGTGTTTCTGCTGTCGTCGGCGAAGGAGCACTGGGACCGCTCGCACGACCCACGCGAGGCGATGGTCGGCGCGATGGCGCATTCCGGCCGGGTGATCTTCGCCGCCGCGGCCGTCATGGTCGCGGTGTTCTTCACCTTCGCGCTGAGCGGCCCGCTGCCGCCCAAGGAGATGGGCGTGATCCTCGGGATCGCCGTGCTCCTCGACGCGGCGCTCGTCCGGCTGCTTCTGCTCCCGGTGCTGCTGCGGCTGCTGGGGCACTGGGCGTGGTGGTCGCCGCGCTGGATGCACCGCGTCCTGCCCGACGTCCGCTTCGGGCACGCGTGAGGCAAGATCCAGGGCCGCGATGAACCTGCCGCGACCGATCCCTGCCGAGCTGGCCGAGCTCATCGCCGCGCGCCTGCGCGTGATCGGCGATCCGACCCGCATCCGGCTGCTCGACGTCCTGCGCGACGGCGAGCAGTCGGTCCAGCAGCTCACCGAAGCGCTGGGCACGAGCCAGCAGAACGCGTCCAAGCATCTCGGGGTGCTGCACGCCGCCGGCATCGTCTCGCGCCGCAAGGAGGGCACGAGCGCGTTCTACGCCGTCGCGGACAAGACGGTCTACGAGCTGTGCGAGCAGGTGTGCGGCAGCCTGCACGCCCAGTTCGCCGAGCTGACCGCGCTGGTCGAGGGGGCCGGGCCGGTGACACCGGCCCGCCGCGCAGGGTAGCGGCGAGCCGCCTGCTGGCCACGGTCTCGCTCGGCAGGGCTTCGTTTCACAACTGTACAGTTGTGGTATTGTGCAAGTATGAAAATCGCCGCTCCGACCACCATCGCTCCCCGGGCGCTGCTCGCGCGCCTGGTCGCGGGCGAACCGACCGCCGTGCTCGACGTACGCGCCGATGCCGATGCCCCCATCGAGGCCGCCGCCGCCCGCCTCCGGCACGTGCCCGCGGGCGAGGCGACCGAGGCGGCGGGCGCGCTCGCCGCCGAGCTGGCCGCCGACACCGTCGTCGTCTGCCACCGCGGCCTCTCCGCGCGCGGCGTCGCCGAGGCGCTGTGCGCCGCCGGCATGGAGGCGCCCCAGATCCTCGACGGCGGCATGCGCGGCTGGTTGCACGTGCTGCGCGCGGTGCCCGTCGACCTCGGCGTCGAAGGGCTCCAGGTGCGCCAGGTCCAACGCCCCGGCCGCGGCTGCCTCTCCTACGTCCTGGCCGCCGGCGGTGAGGCGCTCGTCGTCGACCCGGCGCCGGACGCCGCCTTCTACCGCGACGTCGCCGACGAGCTGGGCGCGCGCATCGTCGCCGTCTTCGACACCCACCTGCACGCCGACCACCTCTCGGGCGCGCGCGAGCTGGCCGCGAGCGCGGGCGCGGCGCTGCACATGCCGCAGGCGTCGATCGACCGCGGCGTCGCCTACGCCGACGAGGTGCAGGCCGTGCGCGACGGGGACGTGCTCACGATCGGCGGCATCGACGTGACCGCGATCGCCCTCCCCGGGCACACCACCGACATGACCGGGCTGCTCCTGGCCGGCCGGGTCCTCCTCTCCGGCGACTCCCTGTTCGCCGACGGGCTCGCGCGCCCGGACCTCGAGCGCGGCGACCCCGACGGCGCCCGCGTGATGGCGCGGACGCTCCACACCACCTTGCACGAGCGCGTCCTGGCGCTCGGCGACGACGTCGTCCTGCTGCCCGGCCACGACCACGCCGTGGTCCGCACCGGCGCGGTCGCCCCCCGGTTGGGCGACGTGCGCGCCAGGGTCGCCGAGCTGTCGATCGCCGACTCCGACGAGTTCGCCGAGCACATCCTGCAGGGCATGCCACCTCGCCCGGCCAACTACGCCGCCGTCATCGACGCCAACGCCGGCCGCACCGCCGTCGACCCCGATCTCGAGTCCGGCGGCAACAGCTGCGCGACCCGATGAGCACGTCGCTGCCCCGCCCCATCCCGCTCGAGCTCGCCGAGATGATCGCCGGCCGGCTGCGCGCGATCGGCGATCCGACCCGGTTGCGGCTGCTCGACGCCCTACGCGACGGCGAGCGATCCGTCCAGGAGCTGACCGAGCTGCTCGGCGCCGGTCAGCAGAACGTCTCCAAGCACCTCGGCGTGCTGCACGGCGCCGGCATCGTCTCGCGCCGGAAGGTCGGCACGAGCGTGCGCTACGCCGTCAGCGATCCCGGGGTCTATGAGCTGTGCGAGCAGGTGTGCGGCAGCCTGCAGGCGCAGCTGGCCGAGCTCACGGCGCTCGTGGGCGGCACCGCCGCCGGATGATCGCGCTGGCGATCCCGCTGGGCGTCGCGATCGGTCTGATCGTCGGCGCGGTCGGCGGCGGCGGCGCCATCCTCGCGCTGCCCGTGCTCGTCTACCTGCTCGACCAGCCTGTGGGCCCCGCCTCGACCGCCTCGCTCGTCGTCGTCGCGGTGGCGGCGGCCGTCGGCGCCGGCTCGCTCGCTCGCCACGGCCATGTGTGCTGGACCGTCGCGCTCGCGTTCAGCGCGCCCGCGGCGGCCGCGTCCATCGTGGGCACGCTCGCCAACGACGCGGTCAGCCCGCGCGTTCTCATCCTGTCCTTCGTGCCGGTCATGGCGATCGCCGCCGGCGCGACGTGGCAGCGGGCGTCGGCCGGGCACACCGACGATCGGCCGGCCTGTCCGCACATCCCGTACGCCCGCGCCGCGATCGCCGGGGCCGGGGTCGGCCTGCTGACCGGGTTCTTCGGCGTCGGCGGCGGCTTCATGATCGTGCCGGTCCTCACCCTCTGGCTCGGCGTCCCGTTCCGTCGCGCCGTCGCGACCTCGCTGGTCATCATCACGCTCACCGGCGTGGCCGCGCTGGCGAGCCATCTCGTCGGCGGCGCGCGCATGGACGTCGGCATCACCGCGGAGCTCGCGCTCGCGACCGCCGCGGGCGCGGTGTTCGGCACGTCGATCGGCCGGCGCCTGCCGCACGCCGTCCTCGGCCGCGCGTTCGCCGTCGTCGTGGCCGCCGTCGGGGTCTTCCTGCTCGTCGACGTGCTGGCCCTGGGCGGCCCGCCGGGAGCCTGACGGACCGCGCCCGCATCGAGGAGCCGCGGGCGCCGGCTCAGTCCGCCAGCTGCACGCGGCACACCACGAACTCGGCGTCGATGTGCAGCGTCCCGTCGGCGGCCGTGTTCAGCGACGCGTAGAGCGCGCGCAGGTCATCGCGCAGCGCGTCCCAGCGGCCCTCGGCCTCCAGCTTCTCCTTCGCGCGCTTCGTCGGCCCGTAGTTGGCCTCGAAGAAGTCCATGTAGCCGTCGAGCGAGTCGAAGGCGAACGCGTTCATCGCGTAGGTGAGCTGCACGTTGCCCACGGCGCCGAACAGTTCGCGCAGGTGCGCCTCGTCGCCCCACATGGGCGGCGGCGTCACGAACGGGGGCGGCGGCGGCATGTGCCGGCTCATCGTCTGGAAGAGCCGGCCGATCAGCCCGCCCGGCGTCCAGTTGACGAGCACGATGGTGCCGCCCGGACGGCACACGCGGACGAGCTCGCGCGCGACGACCTCGCTGCGGGGCGCGAACTGCACGCCGAAGATCGAGGCGACGACGTCGAAGCGGTCGTCGGCGAACGGCAGGGCCTCGGCGTCGCCCTCGATCCACTCGACGGCCAGGCCGCGCTCCTCGGCGCGGTCGCGCGCCACGTCGAGCAGCTCGTCGACCAGGTCGAGGCCGGTCACGATCGCGCCGGCGGCGGCGGCCTCGATGGCCAGGTTGCCCGTGCCGGTGGCGACGTCGAGCAGGCGCCGGCCCTCGACGTCGACCGCCTCGAGCACCGCGGCGGGCGGCGTCTCGGCGATGTGCTCGGCGACGGCGGGGTAGTCGCCGTCGGCCCACGTGTCGCGATGCTGTCGCTTGAGCGCGGTGACGGCCTCGGTGGTGGTGTCGGTGGACATGGTGCGGAGGACCTCCAGGAGCGTTGGGAGAGACACCGCGAGCCTGCCGCGCGCACCACGTCCGGTCGAGTCCACAAGATGGACTTGCGCCGGGCCCGCCAGCTGGGACAATCCCCGCGTGTTCGGCGCGGCGCGCCCAGGCGTGCTCGACCCGGAGTACGAGCTGTTCGCGTGCTCGATCACCGACGGGCCGGTCCGCAGCGTCGGCGGTTTCACGATCGCCACGGACCGGGGTCTGGACGCGCTCGCCGAGGCCGGCACGATCATCGTCCCGGGGTGCCCCGACGTCGAGGCCGATCCGCCCGACGCGCTGGTCGAGGCGCTCGTCGCCGCCGAGGAGAACGGCACGAGGATCGTCGGCCTCTGTCTCGGGGCCTTCTGGGTGGCGGCGTCGGGGCTCCTCGACGGGCGCGAGGCGGTCACCCACTGGCAGTACGCCGATCGGCTGGCGCAGCGCTTTCCGCGCGTGCGCGTGAACCCGCGCACCCTGTACGTCGACGAGGGGCGTGTCCTGACGTCCGCGGGCAGCGCCGCCGGCATCGACCTGTGCCTGCACATCGTCCGCTGCGACCACGGCGCCGCGGTGGCCAACTCGGTCGCGCGGAGGATGGTCGTTGCGCCGCATCGCGCCGGCGGCCAGGCCCAGTTCATCGAGCATCCGGTACCGGCGCAGAACCGGGACGACGGGGTCGCGGCGCTGATGGAGCGCATCCTCGAGCGGCTCGACACCCGGCTGTCGATCGAGGAGCTGGCGCGCGAGGTGCACATGGCGCCGCGGACGTTCACCCGTCGCTTCGTGGCGGCGACCGGCCGCAGCCCGGGGGACTGGATCCTCGAGCAGCGCGTGCTCGCCTCCCTGCCGCTGCTCGAGTCGAGCGCGATGTCGATCGAGGAGATCGCCCGGACCGTACGCCGCGGACGTCGTGGCGATGGTGCCCGTGTTCATCGAGGGGGTGCACCGGTTCACCGTGTGCGTGCTCGCGCACCAGGCCGACATCGGCAACAGCCTGCCGTCGACGTACATGCCGACGGCCCGCGACGTCTACAACGAGGGCGCGCTGATCTTCACGGCCACGCAGGTCCAGCGCGACTACCGCGACATCGACGACATCATCCGCATGTGCCGGCGCCGCATCCGCGTCCCGGACCAGTGGTACGGCGACTACCTCGCGCAGGTCGGCGCGGCGCGCCTGGCCGAACGGCGGCTGAAGGAGGTCTGCGGGAAGTACGGCGTGGAGTCCGTCCTGCATCACCTGTCGTGGTGGACGGACTACGGCGAGACGATGATGGCGGACGCGATCCGGCGCCTGCCCGCGGGCGTCGTCACGGAGGAGGTCTGGCACGACCCGATCGACGGCGTGCTCCCCGACGGCTTCCGCGTGCGCGTCAAGCTCGAGGTCGACCCCGCCGAGGCGATGATCCGCGTCGACCTGACCGACAACGGCGACTGCCTGGACTGTGGGCTCAACCTGACCGAGACGACGTCGCGCATCGGCGCCGTCCAGGGCGTGCTCAACTGCATCCCGGAGCGGGTGCCCATCAACGAGGGCAGCTTCCGGCGCATCGAGATCACGATGCGCGACGGCGCGGCGATCGGCCGGCCGGCGTTCCCCCACAGCACGTCGGTGGCGACCACGAACCTGCTGTGCCGGCTGAGCATCGCGGTGCACGGGGCGTTCGCCAAGCTCGGCGACGGTCACGGGCTGGCGCAGTCCGGCCTCGGGATGTCGGCCGGCTGGGGCGTCATCGCCGGCAAGGACCGCCGCTACGGGGGCACGCCGTACGTCAACCAGCTGTTCACGGGCTTCGCCGGGGGACCCGCGGCGCCGCGCGTCGACGGCTGGGTCAACTCGGGCTCGACCGGCGGGCACGCGATGCTGCTGCGCGACAGCGTCGAGGTCCTCGAGACGAAGTACCCGATCCAGGTCGACGCCGTTCGCATGCTCCCCGGCTCCGGCGGCGCGGGGCGCTTCCGGGGAGCGCCCGGCGAGGAGGTCGTGTTCGGCCCGCGGTTCGACGCGATGGACCTCGCCGTGATGGCCGACGGGCAGGTCCACCCGCCCGCCGGGGTGCACGGCGGCGAGGCGGGCGTCGCGGGCGCGACGTTCCTCGTCGAGCCCGACGGGACCGAGTCGCGGCTGCCCGGCGTCGTCCAGACCGTGCTCGAGGCGGGTCAGCGGGTGCGGGCCATCGACAACGGCGGCGGCGGCTACGGGCCGCCGCACGAGCGGGATCCGCGGCGCGTCCTGCGCGACGTCCGCGAGGGCTACGAGACGGTGCAGCGCGCGCGCGACGTGTACGGCGTGGTCCTCACCGGCACCGTGGATGACGACACGCTGGCCGTCGACGACGAGGCGACGCGCGCACTGCGTGAGGGCGGGAGGGCCGGGGCGTGACGGTCGCCGGGACCGCCGACGAGCCGCTCACCGCGCCACCAGCGCGCTGAGCGCCAGGGCCGTGACGGCGAACAGCAGGATCGTCGTGGCTCTCGCGAGGACGAGATGGACGCGCGGCTGCAGCGCCGGCACGCCCGCGTGCAGCGCGGCGGACCGGGGGGCGTAGGCGCTTCGGCCGTGCCACCACGTGGCCGCGGCCAGGACGGCGAGGGCGAGAGCGACGGCCAGCCCGACGCCGTGTGGGTGGACGTGCCGGCTGAGCCGGCCCACCAGGATCGCGTTGACGGCGATCGCCAGCGCGGTGCGGCTCCAGGCGAGGTGGGTGCGCTCGAGCTGGAGGCCGGCGTCGAAGAGCGCGGGTTCGCCGCGGCGGGCCATCAGACGCGCGCGACGATCAGGATGCAGGTGGCGACGGTGATCGCGGCGACCGCCGGGCCGAGCCAGCGCGGGAGCTTGGAGTACGGCAGCGGCCGGCGGAGCCGCAGGGCCCGTTCGATCGCCTCCCAGCGGCCGTAGGTGCGTAGGGAGATGAGCGCCCCGAGCAGCATCAGCGGGATCCCGATCGCGAGGCGCACGCCCAGGCGCTGGGAGTGCAGGAGCTCCACGACGGCGAGGCCGGCGGCGACGAGCGCGAGGGCGGTGCGGATCCAGGCCAGGAAGGTGCGTTCGTTGGCGAGCGTGAAGCGGGGGTCGGGCTCCTCGCCGACGCTCTGCAGCGGTGAGGCGGAGCTTCGTCGCTCGGCTGAGTCGGGGGCGCTCACCGGCCGGGCTCGAGGGGGCCCCAGGTGTGTGCGGGGTCCCAGTCGATGAGGTCGGCGAACGCGTCGGGGTGCGCGGGTTGGGTGCGGGCGGCTGCTTCGCGCAGCGCGCGGGTGCGGTCGTCGTGGGGGAGGGTGTAGGCGGAGAGGGTGGGCTTGACGGGCCGGAACAGCCAGATCGGGCGGCGTAGCTCGCCGGTCGCGGGGCGGGTGAGGGCGAGCCATTTGCGGTAGACGGCGCGGGCGCGGGCGAAGTCGACGTAGATGTCGGAGTACTGGTCGTCGGGCTCGGCGGGGCGGACGCGGACCTTCTGGTGCCAGCAGTGCATGCCGCTGATCGGGTCGGGGTGCACCGGGAAGGTGATGTTCTGGTGCACGCCGGCGTCGCTCCACCAGACGCGTGAGGAGCTGGCGTCGGTCGACGTCCAGGGCTCGACGCCGTGGAGGCGGCGGATGAAGAGCTCGTCGGCGTTCTCGGTGAGGTCGACGAGCGCGGTCGACCAGCGCGACCCGCCGTCGGTCTCCTTGAGGCGCCAGCGGCCCATGTGGTGGCTGGCGGCGACGACGCCGGGGCGGATGCCCTCGGTCACGAGGGTCTTGATGACGAACCAGCCGATCTCGGTCTCCACGCGCGCGAGGGCGCCGGTGTGCAGGCCGATGCGCTCGGCGTCCTCGGGGCAGACGAGCAGGGGGTGGGTGTGGGAGAGCTCGTTGAGGTACTTGGCGTTGCCCGAGCGGGAGTGGATCATCGTCGGCAGGCGGTAGGTCGGCAGCAGGACGTACTCGCCGTGCTCGTGGTCGATGAGCGAGTGGTGGACGTGGCTGCGCACGTAGGCCGGTGTGGCCTGTTCGGGCCAGCCCCATTCGGCGAGGGTCTCGGAGTACAGCTCGAGCTTGCGCGACGGCGAGTTGAAGCCGCGCCGTGCGACGCCGTCGACGAGGGTGGCGACCGTGTCGGGGCGGCCGGTGAGCGGCAGGTGGTCGCCGTTCAGCGTGCGCTTGGTGACGACGTCCTCGGTGCCGCGGACCTCGGTGTCGTCGAGGTCGGTCACCTCGGCTTGGTGCTGGTCGTAGTCCTCGGTGGAGATCTCGACGACGCCGTACTTGCGCATGTAGCCGAGCGGGTCGAGGCCCTCGGCGGCCGCCTTGGCGGGCAGGCCGGGCACCGAGTTCTCGAACATCCAGCGGTAGTACTCCTCCAGCGTGATCTTCTCGCCGGGGCGGTAGGGCGACTCGTAGTAGCGGCGGATGCCCAGGCTGCCGTCGGGGTCGGCGCGCCAGGACAGCTCGATCCAGAACTCGCCCTCCTCCCACACCTCGCCGGGGTTGGCCTCGTAGGTGAACTCGACCTGGCGGCCCATGCGCTGCATCGCGACGCGTCGCACGGGCTGGCGGAAGCCGAGCCAGCGTCCGGAGTGCGTCTCGTAGGAGTGGGTGTCGTGGCGTTCGGGGCCGTGGCCCATCGGCAGCACGTAGTCCGCCCACCACGCGGTCTCCGACCAGGTCGGTGTGAGCGCCGCGTGCATGGCGACCTTGCCGGGGTCGCGCAGCGCGCGCAGCCATGAGTAGCCGTCGGGGAACGTCCACACCGGGTTGAGCACGCGGGTGAACAGGGTGTCCTGGTGGCCGCGCTCGTCGTGCAGGAAGTGCGGGAACAGGATGCTCATCTCGTTGTGGGCGAGCGGGTACTCGCGCGGCCAGCTCAGCTCGTTCCACTGCGTGTGGGGCGGCGGCTTGCGCCAGGGCTGGGGGATGAACTTGTTCCACGCGTTGGGCGACACCCCGCCCTCGGTGCCGACCGCGCCGGTCAGCACGTTGAGCAGCCACAGGCTGCGGGTGATCTGCCAGCCGTGCAGGTTGCCGGCCGCCGCGGCGCGCCAGATGTGCGAGCAGAACGCGGTGCCCGCCGCGGCGATCTCGCGCGCCACCGCGACGACGGTCGCGGCGGGCACGCCGGTCTCCTGCTCGGCGAACTCGGGGGTGTAGCGCGCGACCTCGCGCTTGAGCTCGGCCACGAAGTTCGCGAACGTCGGCTCGGCGCCCGGCGCGCGGTGGTTCAGGTACGTGCGCCAGTTCACCCAACGGCGCACGAACTCGCGGTCGAAGCGGTCCTCCTCGAGCAGGACGCGCGCGATGGCCAGCAGCAGCGCCCCCTCGGTGCCGGGCCAGGTCGCCAGCCAGTAGTCGGCGCGGGTCGCCGTGTTCGACAGGCGCGGGTCGATGACCGCGATCTTCGCGCCACGCTGCTGCGCCTCGACGAGCCGCTGGGCGTGCGGGTTGAAGTAGTGCCCGGACTCCAAGTGCGCGGAGCACAGCAGGATGAACCGCGCGTTGGCGTAGTCGGGCGAGGGACGGTCGGTGCCCTGCCAGAACCCGTAGCCCGCCCGGCCGCCCGACGAGCACACGTTGGTGTGCGAGTTGTGGCCGTCGCAGCCCCAGGTCTCCAGGAAGCGGTCGGCGAACCCGTCCTCGCCCGGCCGGCCGACGAAGTAGCAGACGTCGTTCGGGCGCCCGGCCGAGAACGCCCGGTTCAGGCGCTCGGCGAACGTGTCGAGCACATGGTCCCAGCTCACGCGCTCCCAGCCGCCGCCCCCGCGCTCGCCGGTCCGGCGCAGCGGGTACAGGATGCGCTCGGGGTCGTTGATCTGGTTGAGCGTCGCCGGCCCCTTGGCGCAGTTGCGCCCGCGGCTGCCCGGGTGCGCGGGATTGCCCTCGAGCTTGCGGATCTCCAGCGTGTCCTTCTCCACGTAGGCCAGCAGGCCGCACGCCGACTCGCAGTTGAAGCACACCGTCGGCACCAGTGTGTACTCCCGCTGAACCTTGCGCGGCCAGGCCGCCGCGTCGTTCTCGGTCCACGAGTCCCACCGGTCCGCGGGCGGATGCGCGCGCAGCTCGCCGTCGTGCGGTCCGTGTCCGGTGGCGCGCCGCGCGCCCGTGCGATCGGTTCCTCCGGCCATGGTCAGCTCAGCGGCACGCTCTGGCCGGCCCGCACCCAGGCGTCCTCGTAGAGCCACAGTCCGACCAGCGCCACCAGGCCGCCGGCCGCGAGCACCAGGGCCCCCCCGGCCACGAGGTACACCGCGGCCAGCACGCACGGCAGCACGGTGGCGGCCACGACACCGGCCCAGAAGCGACGCGCGTACAGGTCACGCCAGAGGTTGGTCGCCGCGCGCTCGGCCTGCTTGGTCTGGTGGCGCCCGAAGATGTCCAGCGCGCCGATGATCGCGCTGCACGCGGCGGCGGCCAGCAGCGCCCAGGCCAGCGCGCGCGTCGCCGCAGAGGGCGCGTCGACGAAGAGCGCCACGATGCCGAGCGCTCCGGCGCCGGCCACGGCCGCGTTGACGAGCGTGTGCGGTAGCAGCAGCGGGCTCTGCCACAGATCCCGGCCCTCGCACTGGTTGAAGAGAAACGCCGTGTAGCCCGCCAGCAGCGCGCCGGCCGGGATCATCGCCCACGCCAGCGCGTCGCGCACACTGTCGGCCCCGAGCAGCGCAGCGACGGTGAACGCGAACGCGACGACCGCCGCGACGTTGATGCACTGCGCGCCCAGCGCCAGCCACGATCGCCACTGCGGGCGCGTGAACAGGTAGATCGCGCGCTTGGGCTGCTTGAGATCCCACACCAAGAACAGGCCGGTGACGGCGATCCCCGCCAGCGCCAGCAGCCCGGGCACCACATCGCCGAGCGCGGAGGAGTCGACGCCCACGACCAGCAGCAGCGCGGCCAGCATCATCGCGCCCGCGGCGATGCCCTTCGACAAGAAGTAGCTCGAAACCCGCCAGCCCCACGGCGCGGAGTGGCCGATGTCGTGCATCGCCGTGGCGGTCGCCTCCTCCGTCAGCGGCGCGAGCTTCTCGCGCTGGGAGTCGGGAACCTCGCTGTAGAGGTAGCCGTCGCCGCCGCCCACCTGCAACGGGTCCAGCGACGCCTCGTCGGCGCCGAGATAGAAGACGTTCGGCCCGGTGCCCTGCTCGGGCGCGCGGACCTGTGCCGGCACGACCGCGAGCAGCCGGCTGATCTCCGACACCGGATCGTTGAGATCGCCGGACACGATCGCCTTCGTCGGACACACCACCTCGCAGGCCGGCTTCATGCCCGTGTCGACCCGGTGCGCGCAGAAGTTGCACTTGTGCGCCGTGTTCGACTGCGGATCGATGTACAGCGCGTCATACGGGCACGCGTTCAAACACGCCTTGCAGCCGATGCACCGGTCCGCATCGAAGTCGACAATCCCGTCCTCGCGCTTGGTCAGCGCCTTGACCGGACAGATCTGCACGCACGGCGCATCGGTGCAGTGGTTACAGCGCAGCACCGAGAAATACCGGCGCGTGTCCGGGAACTCGCCCCGCTCGATGTACTTCACCCACGTCCGGAACACGCCGAGCTCGACGCCGTGCTCGGTCTTGCACGCCACGGTGCACGCATGACAGCCGATGCACGACCGGTGATCGATGGCGAACCCGTACTGACGCTTCGTGCCCGTGCCCGTGCTCGTGTCGACCGCCATCGCCGTCGATCATCACGGTCGATTGCGGCGGCAACCAGTCGGATCCGGCGTCAGGCATTCCCGCCAGGAATGACTAGGCTCGAGTGGTGGCGAACACCGATCCGCGACTGCCCGGCGCCGAGCTCGCCGCGTTCACCGCCGCCGTCGAGACCGGGACCGTCCGCGGTGCCGCGGAGGCGCTCAACCTCACGCAGTCGGCGGCGACGAAGCGCATCGCCGCGCTCGAGCGGCGAGCCGGCGCGCCACTGCTGGTGCGCAGCCGGCTGGGTGTGACGCCGACGGAGCTCGGGCGCCTGCTGTATCCGGAGGCCAAGCACGCCCTCGCCGCGCTCGCGGCGGTGGAACGGGTGATCGCCGACCACGGCGCCGGCGCGGAGGCGCCGTTGCGGCTGGCGGCGAGCCAGACCCTCGGCGAGTTCGTCGTCCCGGGGTGGCTCGCGGCGTTCCGCGTCGCCGACGGCCGCGGACGGGTCGAGCTCGACGTCGCCAACTCCCCCGCGGTCCTCGCGGAGCTGCGCGCGGGGGACGTCGACCTCGGCTTCGTGGAAGGCGCCGACCCGCTCGACGACTTCGACACGCTCGTCCTCCTGCGCGACGAGATCGTCGCCGTCGTCGCGATCGGCCATCCCTGGGCGCGCCGCGAGCGCCCCGTGCACGCGCGCGAGCTGGCCCGCGAGCCCTACCTCACCCGCGAACAGGGGTCGGGCACGCGGGCGGTCGCCGAGGCGGCCCTGGCCGAAGCGGGCGTCACCCTCGTGCCCAGCCTCGAGGCGGCGAGCACGCAGAGCCTCAAGCGCGCCGTGCTCGACGGCGGCTTCACGCTCGTCTCACGGCTCGCCGTCGAGCCGGCCGAAGAGGACACCCTCACGGCGCTGTCGGTCAGCGGCGCCGATCTCTGGCGCGAGCTGCGCGCCGTGCGGCTGCGCAACCGGGCGGTGACTCCCGTCGCACGCCGGTTCTGGACGTTCCTCAGTGCCCGGGCGATGGGCGGCGGCTGACGATCCCGGCGCCGGCGCCGGCGCGGCGGCTCAGGCGACGGCCGTGAGCCGGCACGCGCAGGACGCCTTGACGGGAATGTCCGCGTAGGCGGCGGCGATGTCGAGCTGCTGCTTGACGATCCGCGCCTCGCCCGCCTTCCCGAGTCGCACCAGGCACTCGTGGTAGCCGTGCAGGCTCCACACGTTGTTCGGGTGGTGGCACGCGCGCGCAAGGGTGTCGTCGAGGCCGAGGTCGGCCTGGTAGACCGCCTCAGCCTCCTCGACGCGCCCCTGTTCGAGCAGCAGCGCGCCGTAGGCGTGCCGGGTGGGCTGCATCCAGCCCCACGGCTCGTCGTAGGGCAGTCCGTCGTCGAGCTCGATCGACCGGCGCAGGTGGCCGAAGGCCTCGTCGTGGTGCCCGGCGCGGTAGGCGATCTCGCCGTCGAGCATCGCGCTCGCGACGGCGAGGATGTCGACGCAGGTGTTGTTGAAGATCGTGCGCGACTCCGGCACGCGCGCGACCGCGTCGGCAAAGCGCTCGCGCTCCGCGCGGGCCTCGTCGACGCGGCCCGTCGCCGCCAGCGCCACGCCCCTGGCGTAGCGCGTCATCGCGGTCGTGACGCAGTAGAGATCCTGGTCGGACGGCAGCTCGAGGTCGAGGATGTCCTGCCAGCGGCCGAAGCGGATCAGCACGTGGTTCTTCATCGAGTAGAAGCCCTCGAGCCAGTCCGCCATCGGCGGGACCTCGACGCGCAGGAGCGCCTCGGGCAGGGCGGCGGCGAGCGCGTCGGCGGTCTCGAGAGCGACCCGCGACTGCCCCAGGAACATGGCGCCGTAGATCTTGAAGTGGAAGTCGTGGCAGCGGTACAGCGAGTAGAACTCGAGGCCGCCGGAGCGGGCGAAGTACTTCTCGTCGGCGGCGATGGCCCGCGTGTTGGACTCCACGGTACGCCGGTAGTCACCGCAGAGGATGTCGATGTGCGTCGGCATGTGCTCGAGGTGGCCGGCGTCCGGTACCAGGCCGCGCAGGTCGTCGGCCGCCTCCAGCGCGAGCTCGGGCGCCGGCGACATCTCCATCAGGTGCAGGTACATGTGCAGCACCCCGGGATGCGTGCGCCCGCCGGGCAGCTGGCGCGCCCGCTCGAGGATCGCCCGCGCCTCGACGGTGCACGAGCCCTCCGCGGGCTCGCCGGTCGACTGGTCCCAGAGCGCCCAGGCCGTCAGGTTCATCAGCGCCTCCGCGCAGAGCGTGGCGACGTCGAGGTCGTCGGGATAGCGCTCGCGGATGCCGCGCATCGCCTCCGCGTAGTCGGCGCACCAGCCGTCGAGGTCGCCCGCTGGGTCGTCCTCGGCGTAACGCCGCGACAGCGCCGCGATCAGATCCCGCTCGACCGGCGAGGCGCCGGCCTGGAGCTCGCGCGCGCGGCCGAGCGCGCGGTGCGCCCGGGTCAGCGAGGCCGCGAGGTCGGTCTCGTCGAACGCCTCCCACGGCTTGTTGTAGTTCGGGCCGGCGGCGTACGCCACGCCCCAGTGCGCCAGCGCGAACGTGGGGTCGTGCTCGAGCGCCGCCTCGAAGCAGCGGATCGCCTCCCCGTGGTTGAAGGCGTAGCTCCACACGAGCCCGCGATCGAACCAGCGCTGGGCGTCGGGCGAGGAGGTCGACGTCCCGCGCCCGTAGTCGCCGAGGTCGAAGTAGTCGGTCATCGTTCCCGTTCCACGATCATGGTCCCGTTCGGTGCCGTCGCGGCAGGCCGCCCCGAGGCTCACCAATACGCTACGGCAGGTCTGGACGCGCGCCCAGCACCAGCGCCTCTGCGTCCGATGGGTCCAGATCGCGACCCGGCGCTTGCAGGATCCCGTGCAAGGGCCGGAATTGCGGGTCGAATGCCGACGAGCGGTGCTAGCGTCGCCGACCGCCGCCGGGGCCTCGCGTCAGCGTTTCTCCGCGGCTCCCGCCTGCTGTGGACGACGCCGCCGCCCAGACCCACCCGAGATCGCGCCGCCGCGCGTGGATCGCCCTTGCCGTGCTCGCCGCCTGCGCGCTCGCGCTCCTCGGCGGGCGCACGACGGCGCGCGGCGACCTCAGCAGCCGCATCGCCTCGACCAAGGGCGAGGAGCAGCGGCTCAGGGACGCCGTCGCCGCCGAGTCCGCGCGCATCGCCGCGACGAACGATGGCCTCGCCCGCGCCCAGGCGCGCCTCGCCGAGCTGCAGGCGCGCGCCGCCTCGCATCAGGCCGAGCTGCGGCGCGTCGTCACCGAGCTCACCCGGGCCCGGGTCCGGTTGACGGCCCTCGAGAACAAGTACCGCCGCGCGTCCGCCGCTCTCGCCCAGAACCTCCGCGCCGACTACATGAGCGAGCACGCGGACCTCACATCCGTCCTGCTCAACGCCCGCGGCTTCAGCGACCTGCTCGAGCGGATGGAGTTCCTGCGCCGCGTCGCCAAGCACAACGCGGAGATCCTCGACACGACGAAGACGACGCGCTCCGAGGTCGTCGTCCAGGCGCGCCGCCTCAACCGGCTGCAGGCGCGCAACCAGAAGCTGACCGCCGACGCGGTCAAGGACCGCAACGCCGCGGCCGCCGTCGAGACCGCGATCCTGACCCGCCGAGCCGAGCTGCTGCGCGGGCGCGCGAGCAAGCAGGCCGAGCTCGACGGCGTGCGTTCCGAGCTCGCCTCGCTGCGCGACCGCCAGGCGCGGGCGCTGCGCGCGGCGCAGCGCCGGCTCGCGCAGGCCCGCGCCGCCGCGCCCGACGTCAACGGCGCGATCCCGACCGACCCGGGCGGCATGGCCCAGGCCCCCGCCGGCGCGCCCGAGGCGGTGCAGCTCGTCATCGCCGCGGGCAACGCGATCTCCGGGCTGCCGTACTCCTACGGCGGCGGCCACGCCTCGTTCCAGGCCAGCGCCTACGACTGCTCCGGTTCGGTCAGCTATGCGCTGGCGGCCGCGGGGCTCGTGTCCTCGCCGCTGAACTCGACGGGCTTCATGAGCTGGGGCGAGGCCGGGCCGGGCCGCTGGATCACCGTCTACGCGAACGCCGGCCACGCCTACATGGTGGTGGCGGGCTGGCGCTTCGACACGAGCGCGCTGTCGTCGGGCGGCACGCGGTGGACGCGGGCGCAGCGCAGCAGCGCCGGGTTCGTCGCCCGCCACCCGCCGGGTCTCTAGAGGGGTTTGACCGGCCCGTCCCCGGGGGAGGCGAGGGGTCCACCTCCAAAGAAGGCGACGCCATGACGTTCGAACCCTGCCCAAGCGGGGATTGCCGCGGAAAGCTGATGGTCTCCGACGCCGCTGACGGTGCCGACCTCGCCCGCGATCCGGCCGCGTCCCCGCTCGCTCGCGCCTACTGCCCGCTGTGCCGCCAGTCCTTCGAGCGCACAGAGGGCGGGTCCGGCTGGCAGATCGTCGCCGCCCAGCTCGCCTGAGCGCGCGCCTCGGGCCGGCCGCGAACCGGTTGACCGGGCGCGCCGCGAGTGGTCTGATGGCCGCCGGGTGTTGGGCCGCCGGATCGCCTGAGGAGGGGCATATGACGTTCATCACGACGGTCGCCGAGGACGAGGCGCGCGACGCCGTCGCCGACCTCTACGAGGCCGATCGCGCAGCGTTCGGCTTCGTGCCGAACTTCGCCAGGGCGTTCTCGCTCCGGCCGGAGGTCTACGCCGCCTGGCGCCAGCTCAACGGCGCGATCAAGGCCGGGATGGATCTGCGCCGCTACGAGCTGGCGACGGTCGCGGCCGCGCGCACGCTGCGGTCGAGCTACTGCACGCTCGCCCACGGGTCCGTGCTCGCGGACCGGTTCATGGCGCCCGACGAGGTGCGTGCGGTGGTGGCCGACCACCATGCCGCGGGGCTCGACGAGGTCGACGTCGCCGTCATGGACCTCGCCGAGAAGGTCGCCGGCGACGCGACCTCGGTCACGGAGGCCGACGTCGAGCGGCTGCGGGCGCTCGGGCTGTCGGACGCGGAGATCTTCGACGTGATCGCCGCCGCCGCGGCGCGGTGCTTCTTCAGCAAGGCGCTGGATGGGCTCGGCGCGGCCCCGGACGCGCACTACCGCGAGCTCGACCCCGAGCTGCGCGAGACGCTGACGGTCGGGCGGCCGATCGCCGGCGGCTGATGCGGTGAGCTACAACGACTTGCGCAGCAGGCCGAACAGCCCGCGCACGACCTGGCGCTGCACCGCCTGGCCCTGGCGCGAGCGAAGGAAGTCGGCGATCGGGTCGGTCTCCACGGGGTCGGCGGGGTGGGGCGTGCGCTTCGGCTTCGGCTTCGCGCGCGGCGACCGCCCGCGCGGCGGGTGCTCGGCCGGCCCGGTCGGCTCGTCGCCGGCCGCCGGCGTCTGTTCGAGCCGCCGCGCAAGGAGCTCCCGCGCGCTCTCGCGGTCGACTCGGGTGCCGTACTTCCCGTACAGCGGCGAGGCTTGCGCGGAGCGCGCGATGTCGTCGGCCGGCGCCATCCGCGACGCGGGGGCACGCAGCTTCGTGTGGACGACGGGCGTCGGGACGCCGGTCTCCGAGAGGATCGTCACCGCCGCCTCGCCGATGGCGAGCTGGGTCAGCAGCTCCTCGAGGTCGTAGAAGCCGGACTTGGGAAACGTCGACACGGTCGCCCTCAGCGCCTTCGCGTCGTCGGGCGTGTACGCGCGAAGCGCATGCTGGACGCGGTTGCCGAGTTGCGCGAGGACATCGGCCGGCACGTCCTTCGGCGTCTGGGTGACGAAGAACACGCCGACGCCCTTGGAGCGGATCAGCCGCACCGTCTGCGCCACCGAGTCGAGGAACGCCTCGGAGGCGTCGTCGAACAGCAGGTGCGCCTCGTCGAAGAAGAACACGAGCTTGGGCTCGTCGAGGTCGCCGACCTCGGGCAGCTGCTCGAAGAGCTCCGCGAGCAGCCACATGAGCGCGGTCGAGAACAGCTTCGGCTTGTCCTGCACGGCCGGGAGCTCCAGGCACGAGACGATGCCGCGCCCGTCGGGCGCCGTGCGCAGGAGGTCCGCGATCTCGAACTGGGGCTCGCCGAACAGCTCGTTGCCGCCGCCGTCCTCCAGCACGACGAGCGCGCGCAGGAGCACGCCGACCGTCTGCGACGAGAGGCCGCCGATCCCCTTGAGCTCCGCCTTACCCTCGGGCGAGGACAGGAACGTGAGCAGCGCGCGCAGGTCGGCGAGGTCGAGCAGCGCCAGGCCCTTGTCGTCCGCGTAGCGGAACACCAGCCCGAGGCTCTGGTCCTGCGTCTCGTTGGCATCGAGCACCTTGCCCAGCAGCCGCGGGCCGAAGTCCGAGACGGTCGAGCGCACCGGGACGCCGGCGCCGATGCCGCCGAGCGTCAGGTACTCGACCGGGAACGCCGTCGGCACGAACGGCTCGCCGAGCTGCGCGGCGCGGTCCGGCCCCGAGCCCTCGGCGGCGCCGGGGGCGCCCAGCCCGGACAGGTCGCCCTTCATGTCCGCGACGAACACCGGCACGCCGGCCGCCGACAGCTGTTCGGCGATCAGCTGCAGCGTCTTCGTCTTGCCGGTGCCCGTCGCCCCCGCCACGAGTCCGTGGCGGTTCATCATCTTCAGCGGGATGCGGACGGCGGCCGCCGGTGCGAGCGCGCCGTCATGCATGCCCTTGCCGAGCTCGATCGCCGGCCCATCGGTCGCGTACGCCGCGGCGATCGCCTGCCCGAAGTCAACGTGCTCGCCTCCCATCGCCGGCGCGAAGACTGCCAGACGCGGGCGGCGCCGGGCGGGTCAGTCGCGCACCGGCCGGTATCTGCAGACCAGCACGCCGGTGCCGGCGGTCTGGGCCGACACCAGCTCGAGCGGCCGCGCGCGGCCGTCGTCGGGGAACGCGCGCTTGCCGCCGCCGAGCAGGAGGGGCTCGATGAACAGCAGGTACTCGTCGACGAGATCGTGCTCGACGAGCTGGCGGGTCAGGGACGAGCTGCCCCACATCTGGATGCTGCCGCCCTCGCGCTCGCGCAGCCTGCGGATGGCGCCGAGCGCGTCGCCGGGGTCCAGCAGCTCCGAGTTCGACCACGTCAGGTCGTCCTGCGTCAGCGTCCGGGACGCCACGTACTTGTCGATCGAGTTCATCCGGTCGGCGTACGGGTCACCCGCGCGGTCCGGCCAGGCCGCGGCCATGCCCGCCCAGGTGCGCCGGCCGAACAGCAGCGCGTCCGCGCTCTGAAGGCTCTCGAAGATGACGGGGCCCATGACCTCGTCGTCGAAGTACTTCATCGACCATCCGCCGTGGGCGAACCCACCCTCGGTGTCCTCCTCGGGCCCACCGGGCGCCTGGACGACGCCGTCGAGCGTCATGAAGTCGGTGACGAGGATCTGCATTGCGGCCCCTTCTCGGTCGTGCTGCCGTGTGGTCGACCAGTAGACCGGCGGCACCGGCCGAACTCATCGCTCGGCGCCGCGACTCGAACGCGCTCTCGACGACCTCTACGCGTACTACGGGCGCAACGAGCCGATGTTCAGCAACGTCCTCCGCGACGCCGAGCTCGTCGACTTCGCCCACGACGCCGTGGCCCCGCTGAACGCGTACCTCGAAGACGCGGCGGAGGTCCTCACCGTGGGCCGTCAGGCCCGCGGCCGCAGACGACAACTGCTCGTGGCGGCGGTGCGCCACGCGCTCGCCTTCTCGACCTGGCGTTCCCTCTCCGCCCAGGGCATCGCTCGATTGGATGCGGTGCGGCTCGTGACCGCGCTCGTCGAGGCCGCCGCCGCCCCACAGGCCCGCAGCCGACGACCGTCGCTGAGCGCTCCACGATGAGCGGGTCGGGGGCGCCGAGGCGCTCCCCGACCGCGCATGCCGGTGCGTGCCTCAGCCGCAGCCGGTGTTGTTGCCGCAGCTCGAGCACGTGTAGCACGAGCCCGTGCGCTGCATCATGCCGCCGCACTGGCTGCATGCCGGTCCGAGGTCCAGGCCCATCAGGCGGGCGGGGACGACGGGCGGGGTGTCGGTCATCGCGGCGGCCGCCGGCTGGCCGGCCGCGGTGCCGGCCGGGTTGGCGGGGGTTGCGGTGGCGCTCGCGGAGGGGGAGCCGTCGTCGCTGCCGTGCGGGCCGGCGGTGTCGGACTCCATGCTCAGCGCGGCGTCCTGGGCGGACTTGCGCGCCCGGACGGCCGGGGTGAGGATGCCGAGGTCCTCCTGGATGTCGGTGTCGCAGAACCGCGAGGCCAGCCAGCGCATGATGTAGTCGGGCATCGACTTCGCGAACGGGATCTCCGGGTTCTGCGTGATCCCCTCCGGCTCGAAGCGCATGTAGGCGAACTTCTCGACGAGCGTCTCGAGCGGCACGCCGTACTGGAGCGCGATCGAAATCGCCGTGGCGAAGGAGTTCATCATCCCTCGCAGGGTCGATCCCTCCTTGCCGATGTCGGTCAGGAAGATCTCGCCGACCGTCCCGTCCTCGTACATGCCGGCCGTGATGTAGCCCTCGTGGCCGCCGAGCGAGAACTTGTGCGTGATCGACTTGCGCTCGCGCGGCATCTTGCGCCGGGCGGGCCCCATCTCGGCGCGAACCTTGCTCACCGCGTTGGCGACCGCCTCGTCGAGCTGCTCCTGCGAGTAGCCCTCGATCACCGTGACCGGCTCGTCCTTGCCCATCTGCGCATCGGTGCGCAGCGCCTGCGCGGTCTTCGAGCCGTCGCGGTAGATGGCCAGCGCCTTGACGCCGAGCCGCCACGCCTGGATGTAGGCGTCGGCGATGTCGTCCGACGTCACCTCGTGGGGCATGTTCACCGTCTTGGAGATCGCGCCCGAGATGAACGGCTGGACCGCGCCCATCATCTTGATGTGGCCCATGTGCGAGATCGCGCGCTCGCCGACCGCCACGTCGAACACCGGCAGGTGCGCCGGGTCGAGGCCCGGGGCGCCGACGATCGTGCCGTGTTCGTTGATGTAGGCCTCGATCTGCTCGATGGCCTCCTCGCCGTAGCCGAGCGTGCGCAGCGCCATCGGGATCGTGCGGTTGACGATCGTCATCTGGCCGCCGCCGACGAGCTCCTTGTACTTCACGAGCGAGAAGTCGGGCTCGACGCCGGTCGTGTCGCAGTCCATGAGGAACGAGATCGTCCCGGTCGGCGCGAGCACCGTCGCCTGTGCGTTGCGGTAGCCGTGCGCGTCGCCCGCGGCGACCGCCTCGTCCCACGACCGCCGCGCGGCCGCGAGCAGGTCGCCGTCGCCGCAGTAGCGGTCCGGGATCGCGTACGACGCGTCGCGGTGCATCCGCATGACGCCGTTGTGCGGCTCGCGGTTCTCCTCGTAGCGCTCGTACGGCCCGATCGCCGCGGCGATCCGCGCCGACCCGAGGTACGCCCGGCCCGTCATCAGCGCGGTGACGGCGGCGGCCGTCCCGCGACCCTCGTCGGAGTCGTAGGGCATGCCGTTGCTCATCAGGTACGCGCCCAGGTTGGCATAGCCCATGCCGAGCTGGCGGAAGGCCCGGGCGTTGGCGCCGATCTCCTCGGTCGGGTAGCTCGACGGCCCGACGACGATCTCCTGCGCCAGGAACATGATGTCGACGGCGTGCTCGAAGCGGCCGACGTCGAACGAGCCGTCCGGCCGGCGGAACTTCATGAGGTTCAGCGACGCGAGGTTGCAGGCCGAGTCGTCCACGTGCATATATTCGGAGCAGGGATTACTCGCATTAATTCGACCGCTCTGAGGACATGTGTGCCACTGGTTGATCGTCGTGTCGTACTGGACGCCCGGGTCGGCGCAGCGCCACGCGGCCTCGGCGATCTTCGACATGACCTCGCGCGCGGGCATGGTCTGGACGATCTCACCGGTCTGGCGGGCGACGGTGCTCCAGTCGCCGCCGGCCTCGACCGCACGCATGAACTCCTCGGTGACCCGCACCGAGTTGTTCGCGTTCTGGTACTGGATCGAGGTGAAGCCGTCGCCGTCGATCGACATGTCGAAGCCCGCGCGCGCGAGCGCCTCGGCCTTGTCCTCCTCGCGCGCCTTGCACTCGATGAAGTCGACGATGTCCGGGTGGTCGACGTCGAGGACGACCATCTTCGCCGCGCGGCGCGTCTTGCCGCCGGACTTGATCGTGCCGGCCCACGCATCGGCGCCGCGCATGAAGGACACGGGGCCCGAGGCGGTGCCGCCCTTGCTCAGCGGCTCCTTCGACCCGCGGATCTTCGACAGGTTGATGCCGGACCCCGAGCCGCCGCGGAAGATCTTGCCCTCCTTGGTGTTCCACTCGAGGATCGACTCCATCGTGTCGTCCACGGAAAGGATGAAGCACGCTGAGCACTGAGGGTTCTCCTCGAACCCGACGTTGAACCAGACGGGGCTGTTGAACGCCGCCATCTGGTGCAGCAGGATGTAGGTCAGCTCGGCCTCGAAGGCGTCGCCGTCCTCCGCGGTGGCGAAGTAGCCGCGCGAACGGCCCCAGTCGGCGATCGTCCCCGCGACGCGGGAGATCATCTGCTTGACCGAGCGCTCGCGGGTCGGCGAGTCGAGCTGGCCGCGGAAGTACTTCTGGGAGACGATGTTCGTGGAGTTCTGCGACCACGACGCCGGGAACTCGACGTCGCGCTGCTCGAAGGCGACCTTGTCGCCGTGGCCGATGCGCGCGTCGCGCAGCTCCCATTCGACCGTGTCGAACGGGTGGGCGCCGGAGGTCGTGAACAGCCGCCGGACGCGCAGCGCCTCACCCGCCTGGAAGTCGGTGGCGAGTGGGGTGTGTGCGCTGGTGTCCGTCATGATGCTGGTCCTCCCGGAAAACGATGCGGATGCAGGTAAATCTCGTCGTCTGCCTCGACGGGGCGCGGTGCTCGGTGGCGGTGCGCGGGCTGTCTAGGGTGCACCTGGGCTCGGACGGAACAGCGCACCGGCGGCGGGCCCACTGCGAAGACCCCGCATCCACCTGTCATTTTAGCTTCCATGGACTTCGGCATCGGCTTCTTCCCGACCCACACCGCGCTCGACCCGGGCGCCGTCGCCAAGCTCGTCGAGGAGCGCGGCCACGAGTCGCTGTTCTTCGCCGAGCACACCCACATCCCGGCCAGCCGGGAGACGCCGTGGCCCGCCGGCAAACCGCTCCCGCGCAAGTACTGGCACTGCTATGACCTCTTCGTCGCGCTCACCGCCGCCGCCGCCGCGACGAGCCGCCTGCGGATCGGCAGCGGCATCTGCCTCGTCACCGAGCGCGACCCGATCGTGACGGCCAAGGAGGTCGCCAGCCTCGACCGGCTGTCGGGCGGGCGCTTCGAGTTCGGCGTCGGCGCCGGCTGGAACCGCGAGGAGCTGCGCAACCACGGCACAGACCCGCGAACGCGCATGGCGCTCATGCGCGAGCGGGTCGAGGCGATGAAGGCGATCTGGACCCAGGACGAGGCCAGCTACCACGGCACGTTCGTCGAGTTCGAGCGCATCTGGTCGTGGCCCAAGCCGGTCCAGAGGCCGCACCCGCCGATCCTCGTGGGCGGCGAGGGCCCGACCGTCCTGGACCGCGTGCTCGCCTACGGCGACGTCTGGTTTCCGAACTTCAGCGATCCCGGCGACCTGATCCGCCGCGCCGAGGAGCTGCGCGCGCGGGCCGACCGGCCGATCGAGGTCCAGGTCATCAGCGTGCCGGCCAAGGCCGAGGTGCTCGAGCGCTTCCGCGAGGCCGGGATCACGCGGGTCGTGCGCTGGCTGCCGTCGGCGTCGCGCGGCCCGGTCGAGCAGGCGCTCGAGCGCTGGGAGGCCGCGGTCGCCGAGTGCAACGGGGAAGCGTGACCGCCGACGAGGCATGCCGAATGTTCGCCGGCGCCCGCGTGGCACGGCTGGCCACGGTCGGGCCCAACGGCGCGCCTCACCTCGTGCCGATGGTGTTCGCGCTCGACCGTGAGGCGTCGCGCGACGGCGGCGGGACGGTCTACTCCGCGGTCGACGCCAAGCCGAAGCGCACGACGAAGCTGCGGCGCCTGGACAACGTCCGGGCCAACCCCCGGGTGGCGCTGCTCGCCGACCACTACGAGCACGACTGGACCGCGCTGTGGTGGGTGCGCGCCGACGGCCACGGCCGCGTGATCGAACCGGACGAGCCCGAGGCGCAGCACGCGGTGGCCCTGCTCGCCGCGCGCTACGAGCAGTACGCCGCCACGCCGCCCACCGGACCCGTCCTGGCCATCGACGTCGAGCGCTGGACCGGCTGGCGCGCGCGCTGAACCGGCGCGGTCAGCGGCGGAAGCGCAGCCAGTCGCGGAACTCGGCCCAGCCCGCGCTCGTGCGGTAGCCCGCCTCGCCGATCGAGTGGCGCGCGGAGGGCAGCCACCGGGGCTCCCACGCCGTCAGCCGGGCGAGCGCCCACAGCAGCACGACGAGGACCGCGAGCGCGCCGAGGACGATCAGCCCGACGAGCCAGGCCGGCGGCCCGTCGCCCGAGCCCGAGCCCGGGTCCGACGCGGGCGCCGCGGCGGTCGTGCTCGTCGTCGCCTGGCCGGTGGACGTCGAGCCGGTCGTCGTGGGCGGCGCCGCCGAGCTCGTCGTCGGCACGCTGGGCAGCGCCGGATCGACGGGCAGCGTCGGGGTCGGCGGGACCGTCGTCGGCGGGGCAGGCGTCGTCTGGCCCCACGCGGGGACCGCGGCCCCCAGCGCCAGAGCGCCGGCGGCCGCCGCGAGCATGACGGCGCGGAGGAGGCGTCGCATGAAGCGCCAGAGCGTAGCCGCGGACGGACGGCCGGCGGCCCGCCGCGGCGCCGGCGCCGGCGCGCGCCGGGCACGGCGTCGAGCGGCTCGAGCAGACATTTAGGCCGTTCACGGCCCCTCCGGCCTCGTCATCGACCCCCGCCCGTAGGAGGATCGCCCCATGGAGATCACCCGCTCACGCCAGGCCACCGTCCGCGGCCCCGCCGACTGGTTCACCGGCGACGTCTGGATCGACCCGATCGCCGCCAACGTGCCGCCCTCGCGCATGCAGGCGCTCAGCGTCCACTTCACCCCGGCCGCGCGCACCGCCTGGCACACGCACCCGCTCGGGCAGGTCATCCACGTGATCGAGGGGGTGGGCCGGGCGCAGCGGCGCGGCGGCCCGGTCGAGGAGATCCGGGCCGGCGACACCGTCCGCTTCGAGCCCGGCGAGGAGCACTGGCACGGCGCGGCGCCGGAGAACTTCATGACCCACCTCGCGATGCAGGAGGCCGACGGCGAGGGCTACGCCGCGCACTGGCTCGAGCACGTCACCGACGACGACTACTCCGGCTAGCGCAGGTGCGCGACGACCCGCGCCTGCGCCCGCGCCGCCTCCGGGTGGGCGAACAGGCACAGGTGCGTGCCGCGCGCCATGATGAGCCGCTGCGCTCCCGGGATGGTCGCCGCCGCGTGGTCGCTGTACTCGGGCACCACGTCGGTGTCCGCGTCGCCGTTGACGACGAGCGTCGGCGCGCTGATGCGCTCGAGCTCCAGCGTCTCGATCTCCGCGAACCGCGCGAAGTCGTTGTCCATCCCCGCGCGGCGGTGCTCGTAGTCGCCGACCACGTGGACCATCGTCAGCACGACGTCGCGCTGCGCCTCGTCGTCGACGACCTCCTCGACGAGCGCCTTGAGCTCCTGCCTGGTCAGGTCGCCCTCGGCCTTCAGCGTCTGGGCGATCGCCGACTTCGGCGCATGGTCGGCGAGGAAGCGCAGGGCCCAGGTGCCCGGCCGCGTCCTCAGCAGCTCCGACTCGAGGTCCTCGTCGGCGACGTGGTAGTCGTGGCTGACGGCGGCGAACGGGACGAGCGCGCTCACCCGCTCGGGGTGGCGCACGGCGAGCCGGTAGCCGCTGGGGCCGCCGCCCGACCAGGTCACGATGCCGGCGCGATCGTGGCCGAGCGCGTCGAGCAGCGCCGCGAGCAGGTCGGCCTGGGCGTCGATCGACTCGCGCCCGTCGAGCGGCGTCGTGAGGTAGCCGGGCCGCGAGGGCGCGATGAGCTCGAAGCCCGCGTCGACGAGGAAGCGCCCCATCGCGAGCGACGAGTCCGAGCCGCCCGGCGTCCCGTGGACGAGCAGGACGGGCGGGCCGCTGCCCCGGCGGCCCACTTCGATCGGGCCTTCGGCGGTGTCGACGAGCTCGGGCGGAGGGGAGTCCATGGCGGGCGAACCTATGGCGTGCGGCCCAGCGCGCGCAACGCGTCCGCCAGGATCCGGTCGGGCGGCGCGGCGGCGTCGAGCACGACGAAGCGCTCGCGATCGCCGGCGGCCAGCTCGTCGTAGGCGGCGGCGATCGCGGCGAAGAACGCGTCGGCCTCACGCTCGAGGCGGTCCGGCGCCTCCCCGCGCCCGGCGGCGCGTGCCCGGCCCACTGCTGGGTCGACGCGCAGCAGCAGCGTCCGGTCGGGCCGCAGGCCGCCCGTGGCGAACTCGTTGATCGCCCGCACCGCGTCGACGCCCAGGCCTCGTCCGGCCCCCTGGTAGGCGAGCGACGAGTCGACGAAGCGGTCGAGCAGCACGGTGCCGCCGCGCTCGATCGCCGGGCGCACCGCCTCCTCGACGAGCTGGGCGCGCGCGGCCGCGTAGATCAGGGCCTCGGCACGCGGGCCGACGGTCAGCGCCGGGTCCTTGACGACCTCGCGCAGGCGCTCCGACAACGCGACGCCGCCCGGCTCGCGCAGCAGCACGGCGCCGGGGATCTCGCGGGCGAGCGCTGCGGCGAGCGTCGACTTCCCGGCACCGTCGATGCCCTCGATGGTGATGAGCGCCATGGCGGCCGGAGCCTACGTCTTCGGGCGCCCTTATTAGGGACTCCTTATTGCAAATCGCTTGCAATAGCGTGCTAGATTGCTCGCCCATGACGACCCTCGCCCTCTCCATTGCGCACTGGCGGCGCTCGGACGAGCGCCAGCGCCTGCTGCAGGTGGTGCAGCCCGGCCTGATCGGCCTCATCGACGGGACGATCTCCACCCTTGCGCCGATCTTCGCCGCGGCGTACGTCTCGGGCTCGCGCGCGGCGCTGCTCGTCGGGCTCGCGGCCGCCCTGGGCGCCGCGATCAGCATGGGCCTGTCCGAGGCGCTGTCCGACGACGGCGAGATCACGGGTCGCGGCGACGCCATCCAGCGCGGCGTCATCACCGGCGGCGCCACGTTCGTGGGCGGTGCGTTCCACGCCCTTCCGTTCCTGATCTCCGACGTCGGCACCGCGCTGGCGATCGCGTACGTCGTCGTGGCCATCGAACTGCTCGCCATCGCGTGGGTGCGCAAGCGCTACCTCGACGTGTCGATGCGGCTGTCGCTCGTGCAGGTGACGCTCGGCGGTGCGATCGTCGCGGCCGTCGGGTTCGCCATCGGCCACGCCTGATCGGCGGACCGCGCCATCTAGCATCCCCGGGGGATGCTGCCCGGCACCGAGGACCACCCGCACGCGCGCGCCGTGCTCACCCCCGCGCTCCCGCCGGACGGGCACGCCAGCCACGCCTACCTCTTCCACGGCCCGGCCGGCAGCGGCAAGCGCGAGGTCGCGCGCGAGCTGGCCGCAGCGCTGCTCGCCGACGGCGCCGCCGACCCGGCCGGCGCCGCGGCCAGGGTGCGCTCCGGCGCGCACCCCGACCTCACCTGGGTCGCGCCCAGCGGCGCCGCCGAGATGCTCGTCTCCGACATCGACGAGCCCGTCGTCGCGGCCGCCACGCGCACCCCGTTCGAGGCGCAGCGTCGCGTCTTCGTCATCGAGCGCGCGGACACCATGAACGACCAGGCGGCCAACCGCATGCTCAAGACGCTCGAGGAGCCGCCCGACTTCGCCCACCTCGTCCTGCTGACCGACCGGCCGGGCGAGGTGCTGCCGACCATCGCCTCGCGCTGCCAGCTCGTGCGCTTCGACGCCCGCCCGCCGGAGGCCCTCGCCGCGCGGCTCGAGCGCCACGGCGTCGCGCCCGAGACCGCCGCGGCGTGCGCCCGCCTCGCGCTCGGCGACGGCGACACCGCGCTCGCGCTGGCGCTCGGCACCGGTCCTGCGATGCGCGACGCCGCCGAGCGCTTCGTCCGCGCCGCGCTGAGCGCGGAGCCGGCCGGCAAGCCGTGGGCTGCGCTGCTCGCCCAGGCGGCCGCGGCGGGCGAGCAGGCGGCGGCGGAGGTCGAGGGACGGACCAGCGGCGAGCTCGAGTACGCGGCCCAGCGCGACCGCAAGCGCGTGGAGCGCGAGGGCGCCGAGCGCGGCAAACGGGCCCACCGGCGAGCGAAGACTGCGGCGCTGGACCTCGGGCTGCAGCTGACCGGCCTGTGGCTGCGCGACCTGGCCTGCATCGCCGACGGCGTGCCGGAGGTCGTCCACAACACCGACCGCCGCGAACAGCTCGCCGCGGACGCGGAGGGCCGGGCCGCCGCGAAGCTGCGCGCGGGCGTCGACCTCGTCGACGACACGCGCATGCGCCTGAGCCTCAACGTGACCGAGGAGCTCGCCTTCGAGGCGCTCGCGTATCGCCTCGCCGCCGCGTTGCGCTGAATCGCCCACAAATGTGGGATGGACGCGCACGCTCCCCGCCGAGAGCATGCGCGCCATGACCACGAGCCCCCTCGCCGAGACCCTGCCCACCGTCGTCACGCCTGGCGACGCCACCTATGACGAGCAGCGCCGCGGCTGGAACCTCGCCGCCGACCAGCGGCCCGCCGCGATCGTCACCGCGACCACCGCCGAGGAGGTGCGCGCCGCGGTCGCCTACGCCGCCGAGCACGAGCTCACCGTCGCCGTCCAGGGCACCGGCCACCGCGCCGTCGCCGTCCCGTCCCTCGAGCGCTCGCTGCTGCTGCGCACCGAGCTGCACGACTCCATCGAGATCGACGTCGCCGCCCGCCGCGCCCGCGTGAAGGCCGGTGCGCTGTGGGAGCACGTCGTCGAGGCCGCCGCGCCGCACGGGCTGGCGTGCCTGCACGGCTCGTCGCCGAACGTCGGCGTCGTCGGCTACCTGCTCGGCGGCGGGCTGAGCTTCTACGCGCGTCGCTACGGCGTCGCCTCCAACCACGTCACCGCCATCGAGCTGGTCACCGCCGAGGCCGAGCTGCGCCGCGTCGACGCCGAGCGCGACCCGGACCTGTTCTGGGCGCTGCGCGGCGGCGGTGGGGGCTTCGGCGTCGTCACCGCGATCGAGCTCGATCTGCAGCCCATCGAGACCGTGTACGCCGGCATCGCGTTCTACGACGTCCACGACGCCCCGGCGGTCCTGCGTGCCTGGCGCGACTGGTGCGAGACGGCGCCCGACGCGGTGACCACCTCGTTCCGCATCCTCGCCCTGCCGCCGGTCCCGGAGGTCCCCGAGCCGGTGCGCGGGCGGACGGTGGCCGCCGTCGACGGCATCGCGCTCGTCGACCAGCAGACCGGAGCCGAGCTGCTCGCGCCGCTGCGCGCGGCCGCGCCACCGATCATCGACGCGTGGACCGTGATGCCCGCGGCGGCGGCGCTGCGCGTGCACGGCGACCCGGAGCCGCCGCTGCCCTGCCTGTCGGGCACGTCCACGCTCGGCGAGCTCGACGACGCGGCGCTCGATGCGTTCCTCACGGTCACCGGCGAGGGCTCGGGCTCCCCGCTGCTCATGGCCGAGCTGCGCCAGCTCGGCGGCGCGGTCGCGCAGGCTCCGGCGGGCGCGGGCGTCACGGGCGCGATCCCCGGCGCGTTCGTGTTCTACGGCGTCGGCGTGCCGGCCACGCCCGAGCTCGCCGAGGCCATCCCGGCTCGCGCCGACACGATCGTCGAGACGCTGCGGCCCTGGTCCACCGGTCGCCAGACGCTGAACTTCGTCGACCAGGACGGCCCGGCCACCGACGTGCACGAGGCGGCCGCCTACGCCCGCCTCGTGCGGACGCGTCGGCGCTGGGATCCGCAGCGCCGCTTCCTCACCAGCCACGCCATCGTCTGAGCGGCCGCTCGAAGCGGCCGGCGTCAGCTGATGGCGCCGGCCGCCACCAGGCCCAGCACGACCACGCCGAGCACGATCCGGTAGACGATGAAGATCGTCAGGTTGTGCGTCGTCAGGTACTTCAGCAGCCAGGCGATCGCCGCGTAGCCGCTGACGAACGCCAGGATGGTGGCGATCGCCGTCGCGCCCGCCGAGGCGCCGCCCTTCTCGCCGATGTGGCGCAGCTCGAACAGCCCGCTGATCACCACGGCGGGGACCGACAGCAGGAAGGAGTAGCGCGCGGCCGCCGCACGGTCGAACCCGCGCACGAGGCCGGCGGAGATCGTCGCGCCCGACCGCGACACCCCCGGGATGAGCGCGAGCGCCTGCGCGACGCCGATGAACATGCCGTCGCGCACGTTGAGCGTCTCGATGTCGCGCTCGCGCGTGGCGGTCCGGTCCGCCCACAGCATCACGAGCGAGAACAGGATCAGGGCGGCGCCGATCAGCTTCAGCGAGCGGGCGCCCTCCTCGATCTGGCTCGACAGCGCGACGCCGATGATCGCGATCGGGATCGTGCCGAGAATGATGAACCAGCCGAGGTTCGCCTCATGGCTGCGCTTCGCGTACGGCAGGCGCAGCTCGCTCAGCCACGCGCGCGCGATCTTCCACAGATCGCGCCGGAAGTAGATGAGCACCGCGGCCATCGTCCCGAGCTGGATCACCGCGGTGAACGCCGCTCCCGGATCCTCCCAGCCGAAGAACGCCGAGACGATGCGGATGTGCCCGCTCGACGAGATCGGCAGGAACTCGGTCAGGCCCTGGACGAGGCCGAGGACGATGGCCTCGAAGGCGCTCATGGCGCGGAGAGGCTAGTGCAGCGCCCTGTCAACGGATATCGATGGGCCCGAGCCTCGGCACGCGTCCGCACAGGTCGAAGTCGCGGAACTTCGAGAAGTGGCGGTGGTCGGGGCCGTGGTAGTCGGCCGAGCCGGTGGTGAGCAGGTCGAGGTCCTCCGCGCGGTCGGCGACGAGCGCCGTCTGCTCGGCCGTGTGCGCGACGTAGAACGCTTCGATGCCGTCGAGTCCATAGCCCACGTAACGGTCGATCGTGGCGAGCACTTCCTCCGGGTCCTTGACATCCCAGAACGGATGCGCCCACACCGCCACGCCGCCGGCGGCGTGAATGACCCCGATGGCGTCCTCGACCGTCGGGATCGTCCGCCCGGCGAACGCGGGGGCGCCCTCGATGAGGTAGGCGACGAGCGTCTGGGTCATGTCGGTCAGGCCCTCGGCCTCGAGCCGCTCGCGGTTGGCCGGATGCTCGAACACCGCGGTCGCGATGTGTGGGCGCCCGATCGGCTTGCCCGACGCCTGCCGGCGCTCGAGCGGGGTCTCGTCGAGTTCGAAGCCCCGCTCGCGCAGCTTGGCGATCATCCGGTCCGCGCGCCCGTCGCGGTCGGCGCGGTATGCCGTCAGCCGCTCGAGCAGCGCCTCGTCCCGGTGGTCGATGCCGTAGCCCAGGACGTGGATGTCGGGGTGCGCGCCGTCCGGCGCGGAGATCTCGACCGCGGGCACGAGCGCGATCCCGTGCGAGCGCGCGGCGCCCACCGCCTCGTCGACGCCCTCCACGGTGTCGTGGTCGGAGAGCGCGAGCAGCTCGACGCCGGCCTCGGCGGCGAAGGCGATGACGTGCGCCGGCGGCAGCTCGCCATCGGAGAAGGTCGAATGCGACTGGAGGTCGAACGTAGGAGATGACACGCCCCGCAGCCTTACATCTTCGAGTTCAGAGGAGCGCCCGAGCGGGAATCCGCACCGTCACCATGGTTGTCTCCCAGCGTCATCGAGAATGGATCGGGCACCGCGTCGACGATCAGCACGGCGTGCGGATCGGCACCGTCGAGGAGGTGTTCATCGACCCCGAGACGACCCTCACCTGGATCCTCGTGGCCATGGGACGCTTCACGCGCCGGCACACGCTGGTCCCCGTCCGCGACGTCGTCCCGGGCGACTCACGGTTGTGGATGCCGATCGAGCGCAGCGACGTCACGAGCGCGCCGCGCGCGACCGGCCGCGACGCCTGGCAGCGCGGGTCGTTCCGCTCCCTGCTGTACCGCCACTACGGGCTGACCGGCCTGCCGCGCCGCCGCGGCGCGAGTGCCGCGACGGCGAGCTGAGGCGGCCGGGCAACCGTCAACTGAGACTTGACTCCTCAAGTTCGCTCCAACGCTCCTCCTGGAGGTCGAGCTCGCGCTCGAGGCGCCGGACCGTCGCCTGGTCGATGTGCTCCTCGGCGTGCATGCGCTCGATCGTCTGGCGTTCGGACTCGACGAGGCGGCGTTGCAGCGCGCGCACGGCGGGGAGGGTGTGCTGGTCCTCGTCGGCGCCGAGGTGGCGCAGCCGCAGCTCGTAGCGGCGGCGCACGTAGTCGACCGCCTCCTCCGGGGTCCCGTTCTCGCCCGCCGCACGGTCGAGCTCGTCGAGCGCGGCTCGCGCCGCCGCCTCGCGCGCCTGCACCTCGGCGTGGTCGTCGCTCGGCTGGGGCGCCACGAGCCGGCGGGTGAGCGCGGGCAGCGTCAGGCCCTGCCCGACGAGCGTGGCGAGGATGGTCACGAAGGTCAGGAAGATGATGAGCGGTCGTCCGGCGACATGGAGCGGGATCGACAACGCGGCGGCCATCGACACCGCCCCGCGCATGCCGCTCCAGCCGAGCAGGAACCGCTCGGCGAACGGGGTGCGCTCCGAGCGTGACGCGAGGAGGGTGAGCCGTGGGACGAACAGCATCCAACCCAACCGCGTGAGGATCACCGTCGCGGCGACGGCGGCCGCCGCCCCCACGACCGCGCCGGCGCTCCGGTCGCCGAGCTCGTCGAGCACGAGGCGCAGCTGCAGGCCGACGAGGATGAACAGCAGCGAGTTCAGCAGGAAGATGAGGACGTCCCAGAACGCCATCGCCTGCAGCCGGCTCGTCGGCTGGAACAGGCCGGTGGGCGACTGCCAGGCGAGGAAGAGCCCGACGGTCACCGCGGCCAGGACGCCCGACGCGCCGATCTCCTCCGCCGGCAGGTAGGCGAAGTAGGCGGTGAAGAGCGAGAGGGTGATCTCCACCGGCGGGTCGTCGATGTGGCGGCGCACCCGCGTGACGATCACCCCGGCGACGATGCCGACGAGGATGCCGCCGATCGCCGCGCCGAAGAACTGCCACGTCGCGTCGAGCAGGCTGAAGCCGGCGGCGGTCGTTGCGCCGATCGCCACGCGCAGGGCGACGAGCGCGGTCCCGTCGTTCGTCAGCGACTCGCCCTCGAGGATCGTCGTGAGCCGGTCGGGGAGGCCGAGGCGGCGGAACAGGCTCGTCGCCGCCACGGGGTCGGTCGGCCCGACGACGGCGCCGAGGACGAACGCCTCCGCCCAGGACAGGTTCGTCACCTCGTGGGCGACCACGGCGACCGCGACCATCGTGAGCAGCACGAGCCCGACGGCCAGCAGGCCGATCGAGCGCCACTCGCGGCGCAGCTCGCGCGGCGAGGTCATGAACGCCGCGTGCATCAGCAGCGGCGGCAGGAAGATGACGAAGACGAGGTCCGGGTCGAGCTCCACCCGCGGCAACCCGGGGATGGCGGCCAGGAGGAGGCCGCCGAGCACCAGCAGCACGGGATACGGCACGTTCAGGCGCCCAGCGAGGCGGGCGAGGAACGCGACCGCGACGAGGAGGGCGACGAGGAACTCGGCTCGGGGCACCCATGCGGTCTACCCGGTGAGCGAGCGGCTGAGGCGGAGCGCCGGCGGGACCGCTCAGAGGTCGATGACGGCGAGATCCGCGCGGCGCTGCTGCAGCGCGCGGGTGATCACGCGGCGGTGACAGCCTTCCGGCTCGGCCTCGAGGCACAGCAGCGCGGTGGGCGCTGCGTCGTCGAGCTCGGCGGCCAGCGCGTCGAGCGCGTGCGGCGCGTTGGCCTCGACGTGCGCGTGGTAGGCGGCCGCGGCCTCCGCGAGCCGGCCCTGGTGAAAGAGCGGGCGGATGTCGGCCGGCGTGCCGAGCTCGCGCCGGTGCTCATACGCGATCCGGTGATCGGCGAGCCGCTCGCCGAGGCGCGTCTTCGACATCCCGGCGCGGCGGGACTGCGGCCGGAAGCGCACGTCGATCACGCGCTTCACGCCCGCGGCCTCCAGCTCGGCGACGAGCTCCTGGGGCAGCAGCTTCTCGTAGCCGATGGTGAAGATCGCCGGCACCGGCGATCAGCGCTTGAGCAGCGGGCGCAGGTCCTCGAGCTTGTCGTACGCCCACCACAGGTAGTTGTCCGTGCCGTTCTCGCGCAGCGGGTGCAGGTCCTCGTGGCCAGGGTCGGCGAGGAAGCCGTCGAAGGCGGCGCGGTCCGGCCACTCGACGAGGATCATCACCTGCCGCGGCGCGGTGTCGCCGGGCGTCGGCGTCGCGTCGGTGTCGAGCGCGCCCATCGCGGCGACCGTGCCGCCGTACTTGCGCACCGCGTCGAGCGACCGGCGCGAGTAGGCGCGGTAGTCGTCGTTGTCGGCGAGGTCGAAGAGGTTGAGCGCGTAGAGCGGCATGGATCGACGGTACCCACCGCGGTCTCCTGACGCCAATGGAGAGGATCGCGGACCGCCTCGCCAGCCGCTCCATCAGCGCGCTGACCGCCGTGGTGGGCTCACCGGTGGCGGGCGGGACGAGCGGGCTGCTGAGCGAACCTCGGAAGCCAGGGTCCGAAGACGAGAGGCGGCCGCAAGCGCGGCCGGCCCTCTCGCGTTTGTTGCATTGCCGCCCGCGTGGGCGGTAGCGTCGCTCCGAGCCCGTCGGGTCAGCCCGGGAGGCGATCTACGGACACGAGCGTCCGGGCTCGGCAGGCAGGGAGGACCACATGAAGCGGGTTGGGTTGTTGATCGGGCTGGCTGTGATGTTGGCGCTGCCGTCCGGAGCATTCGCCGTGACCGCGCCCGCGGGCGGCGGGCCGCTGCCGGACGTCGACTCGCGCGACGCGTCGGTGCCGGGTGCCGTCAAGGAGGCCCGTGCCTCGCTGGCCGACTCGCTCGGCGAGCAGGCGGTCGTCTCGAGCGATCCGCAGACCGGCGGCGCGCGCTTCGTCGGGCGCACGGACGGGTTCCTGACGGACCCGAGCGGCGCCGACCCGGCGCGCATCGGGCTCGACTACGTCGCCGGGCATCCCGGGGTGTTCGGGCTCGACGCCGGCGACCTCGACTCGCTGAAGCTCACCAGCCAGTACACGTCCGACGATGGCGTGACGCACACGGCGTACGTCCAGACGTCCGGCGGCATCCCGGCCTACGACAACGACCTCTACACGAACGTCGCCAAGGACGGACAGCTCATCAACGTCTCCGGCGCCGCGGTCGGCGACCTGAAGGCGGACACGACGACGCCCTCGGTCAGCGCGGGCGAGGCGCTGGGCGTCGCGGGGCGCGACGTGGGCGGCGCCGCGTCGCTGTCGCCGAGCTCGAGCGGTCCGTCGGGCCCGGACCGGGCGACCGAGTTCTCCAGCGGCGACCGCGCGAGCCTCGTGCTGTTCAACAGCGGCAAGGCGACGCAACTGGCCTGGAAGGTGCTCGTCACCGACAAGAGCTCGTACATGTACGAGGTCGTCGTGGATGCGGCGAGCGGCGAGGTGCTGGCGCGCCACTCGCTGACGGACTTCGTCTCCAACGCGAGCGTCTTCGACAACCATCCGGGCGCCGCGGCGGGCGGGACGGCGCACACCGTCGATCTGAACGCGGACGCGACGTGGCTGAACCGGTCCAGCGGCTTCACGATCCTGCAGGGCAACAACACCCACGCCTACTCGGACTTCGGTGCGGACAACACGCCGACGGCCGCCGATGAGGTGGGGCCGAGCAGCGGCACCGACTGGGTCTATCCGCTGACGAAGTTCAACGTGGCCGGGCAGGCCTGCCCGCTGCTGGGCGGCATCCCGGCGTGCACGTGGGACTCCAACTCGTTGTCGACGCGCACGACCAACCGCGCGCAGGCGACGACGCAGCTCTTCTACTACGTCAACACCTTCCACGACCACCTGAAGGCGGCGCCTATCGGCTTCACGCATGCGGCCCGCAACTTCGAGTTCACGGACGCCGATGGCGGCGGCCCGGGGCTCGGCGGCGACCCGGTCAACGCCGAGTCCGACGACGCCGCGGGCTTCAACAACGCGAACTTCGGCACGCCGCCGGATGGCAGCCCGCCGCGGATGCAGATGTTCCTGTTCACCGATCCGTCGCTGAACGGCAGCGACTCCGCCGAGATCGTCTACCACGAGTACACGCACGGCCTGTCGAACCGGACGGTCGGCACGGGGGCGGGCATCAGCGCGAACCAGCCGAGCGCGATGGGCGAGGGCTGGAGCGACTGGTACGCGCTGGACTTCCTCGTCGCGCAGGGGCTGGTCAGCGACACGAACGCCAACGGCGAGCTGAAGATCGGCGAGTACGTCGTCGACGGCGGCATCCGGCGCGAGCCGCTGGACTGCCCGGTCGGCTCGACCGGCCCGGCGTGTCCGGGGACCGCGGGCTCGGGGCCGGGCGGCTACACGCTCGGCGACATGGGTCACGTCGGCCCCGGCTTCGAGGTCCACGACGACGGCGAGATCTGGGCGCAGACGCTGTGGGACCTGCGCAAGGCGCTCGGCTCGTCCGTCGCCGAGGGGCTCGTGACGAGCGGGATGCGCCTGTCGCCGAACAACCCGTCGTTCCTGGATGCCCGCAACGGGATCATCCAGGCCGACCAGGCGACCGGCGGGACGCACTACCAGCAGATCTGGCAGGTGTTCGCCAACCGCGGCATGGGCTTCAGCGCGGCGACCGCGAGCGCGAACGCGACGACCGCGACCGAGGCGTTCGACGTGCCGGCGCTGCTCAAGCACGAGTCGATGACGCTGACCGATCCGGCCCCGGGCGGGGACGGGGACGGGGCGGCCGAGCCGGGCGAGACCGTGCGGATCGTCGAGACCGTGCGCAACGTCAACCCGTTCGCCGTGAGCAACGCGGCGGGCGTGCTGAGCACGAGCTCGTCAGGCGTGACGGTGCCGCAGAACTCGTCGACGTGGCCGACGGTGGGCGCGAACGGCGGGACGCAGGCGTCGGCGTCGGCGTTCCAGGTGACGATCCCGGCGTCGTTCACGTGCGGGAACTCGGTCGCGCTGAACGTCGCCGTGACGACCTCGCAGGGCAATGTGACGATCCCGCTGTCGGTCCCCACCGGCGTGGCGGGGTCGCCGCAGACGGTGACGGTGAACCCGGGGGTCGCGATCCCCGACAACAATGCGGCCGGGGTCAACTCGACTCTCTCGTTCCCGAACGTCGGGCCGGTCTCCGACGTCAATGCCAAGGTCAACGTCACGCACACGTTCGACGGCGACCTGAAGATGACGCTGAAGAACCCCGGCGGGACGGTCGTCACGCTCGTCAACGGCCGCGGAAGCAGCGGGGACAACTTCACGAACACCGTGTTCGATGACGAGGCGGCGACGGCGATCAGTGCCGGCACGGCCCCGTTCACCGGGTCGTTCCGGCCGGAGGCGCCGCTGTCGGCCTTCGACGGTGCCGCGAGCGCGGGGACGTGGACGCTGAACGTCGCCGATCTCGCGTCGCTGGACACGGGCACGCTGACCTCGTGGGCGCTGACGATGCCGGGCGCGCGGACGTGCTCGACGCCGCCGCCGCCCGGGGGCGCCGCGCCCACGGTCGTGACCGGCGCGGCGGGATCGATCTCGTCGAACGGCGCGACGCTGAACGGCACGGTCGACCCGAACCAGCTCGACACGACGTGGCGCTTCCAGTACGGCAAGACGACGAGCTACGGCTCGAACACGCCGGCGCTCAGCGCGGGCACCGGGGACTCGCCGGTCGCCAAGTCGGCGGCGGTCACCGGGCTGCAGCCGAGCACCGTCTACCACTACCGGATCATCGGCCAGAACAGCAAGGGCACGTCGGTGGGCGTCGACAAGACGTTCACGACGAAGGCGGCGCTGCCCACCGTCGTGACGAACCCGGCGTCGTCGATCACGTTCAACGGCGCGAAGCTCAACGGTACGGTCAACCCGAACGGGCTGGCGACCACGTATCGGTTCCAGTACGGGCTGACGACGAGCTACGGGACCAGCACCCCGTCGCTGAGCGCCGGCTCCGGGACCGCGGCCGTGGCGGAGAACGCGGTCCTGAGCGGTCTGCAGGCCAACAAGACGTACCACTTCCGGATCATCGCGATCAGCTCGGCGGGGACCTCCGTGGGCGCTGACCGGACGTTCACGACGAAGCTGGCTCCGCCGACGGTGCTCACCCACCCGGCCTCGGCTCTGCTCTCGCGCGGCGCGACGCTGAACGGGAGCGTGAACCCGAACGGGCTGGCGACGACGTGGCGGTTCCAGTACGGGCTGACGACGAGCTACGGGACCAGCACGGCATCGCTGAGCGCGGGGTCGGGCACGGCCGCCGTTGCGGAGTCGGCGGCGATCACCGGGCTGCAGCCGAGCACCGTGTACCACTACCGGATCATCGGGATCTCGTCGGCCGGGACGTCGGTCGGGGCGGACCGGACGTTCACGACCGGGCCGCCGGCACCGATCGTGACGACAGACCCGGCTTCGGCGATCACGGCGACAGGGGCGACGTTGAAGGGGACGGTGAACGCGAACGGGCTCGCGACGCAGTACCGGTTCCAGTACGGGACGACGACCTCCTACGGGCTGAAGACGACGCTGACCGACGGCGGGTCGGGCACGACGGGTGTCGCGCGGTCCGCCGCCGTGACCGGATTGGCCCCGAACACGACGTACCACTTCCGGGTGATCGCGACGAACTCCGTCGGGACCTCGGTGGGGGCCGACCGGTCGTTCACGACGCCGGCGTCGCTGCGCCGGTAGGCCCCCGGGATGTCGCTGCCTTCAGCCCTGCCGCGCGAGCAGGGCGGGCAGCGGCGGGCCGGTGAACTCGACGCCGTGCCGGGCGAAGACGGCCATGAGGTGCTCGGCCTCCTCGGGGCTCGGCGGTCCGGCTGAGGGCGTGGCGTCGCTCGCCGGCGTGGCCGTGTCGTGGAACGCCTGCTCCATGGTGCCCGGGGTCAAGAGGATGAGCGCGCGGGCCGTGGGGCTGTCGCGGACGGCGAAGCCGTGCTGGATCCCGCGAGGGAGGACGATCGACTCGCCGGCCGTCACGTCGATGCGCTCCATGCCGCGCTGGAACGTCATCCGGCCTTCCAGGACGTAGATCATCTCGTCCTCGCGGGCGTGGATGTGCAACGGGGGCTCGCCGCCGGCGGGGATGGTCACCTCGGCGACGCTGAGGCGGCCGCCGGTGTCGTCGGACGTGGCGTGCCACGTGAAGTGGCTGCCGGCGTGGATCTCGGTACGGCGGTCGGGTGCGGTCGTGGCGGTCGTGGTTGTCATGGCAGTGGTCCTCTCGCCTTGTTGGGTTGGACGGTGCGGACCGGTCCGTGAGCGGGAAGGTAGGCGCGCCGCATGCCGAAGGGAAATAGGGATGTCCGTCGCGATTTAGAATGGATCGCGATGGATGTCGAGCTCCGCCACCTGCGGTCCTTCGTCGCGGTTGCCGAGGAGCTGAACTTCACGCGGGCCGCTTCGCGCCTGCATCTCGCCCAGCCGGCTCTGTCGGCTCACGTCCGTCAGCTCGAGGAGCGGATCGGGGTGCGACTGCTCGAGCGCACGACGCGCCGGGTCGCGCTGACGCCGGCGGGTGCCGCGCTGCTCGACGCCGCGCCGGCTGTGTTGGCCTCCGCGGACGCCGCCGTCGCCGCCGCGCGCGCGGCCGCGGCCGGCGAGACCGGCGAGCTGGTCGTCGGCCTGATGGCGACGTCGGCGCTGGACGCAACACCGCGCGTCCTGCGCGCGTTCGCCGAGCGGCGCCCCGGGGTGACGGTCTCGGTCCGGAGCATCGCCTTCGACGACCCCACTGGCGGCGTCCGCTCCGGCGAGTCCGACCTCGCGATCGTCTGGCTGCCCTTCGTCGAGGACGGCCTGGTCGTCGAGCCGCTGTTCGAGGACGGCCGCGTCCTGGTCCTCGCCGAGACCCACCCGCTGGCTCCGCTCCCGGAGGCCGACCTCGACGTCCACGCGGTCGCCCGCTGCCCGTTCGTCGAGGTCCGGGGCGGCGACCCGGTGTCCAACGCCTTCTGGAACCTGACGGAGTTCCGCAACGGCGAGCCCATGGGCGTCGGAGCCTGGATCACCGGCTTCGAGGACATGTTCGCCGCCGTCCGTGCCGGCCAGGCGATCGCCGCGATCCCCGAGTCCGTCGCCACGACCTTGCCCTTCAGCGACGTCGTGGTCCGCCGGGTCCCCGGCCTCCCACCGGCGACCGTCGCCCTCGTCCACCGAGCCGACGACGACCGCCCCACCATCGCCGCCTTCGCCGAGGCCGTCCGCTCGGTCGTCTGATCGCCGGGGCGCCTACAATGGCCGAGACCGGCGCCACGGCGCTGGTCGGGTGCCGACATAGCTCAGCTGGTAGAGCACTTCACTCGTAATGAAGGGGTCCCCGGTTCGAGTCCGGGTGTCGGCTTGGAAGAAGTCCCTGGAAATGGGGCGGTTGAGGCGCAAGGCCGGGCGACCGTATCGGGCATCGGCCAACATTTTCGCCAACAGACGTGTTGGCCGGTACCTGCCGGGCTCGTCGCGGAGGCGTGCGATCGCCCCTGCTGGCGTCGCCAACGGACCGAGCGCCGCGCTGGGCCATCGGCCGAGGCGCCAGGTACGCTCGCCGTGCGCTGGCCGCGAACTCAAGGCAACGTTCCGGGCGTATCGCGAGGGCGACGAGCTGGCGCTCCGGACGAGCCGCGCAGGAGATCCTCGAGGAGGACGCTGCGAGGAACCACGTCGCGGTGGCGCACGATCTGCGCGCTGCTCGCCGGTGGTGGCGGGCGCGGGCGTCGCCCGCGATGTCGTGCTTCCCGAGCCGCCGCGCGACCGCGACGGCGAACGGCCACTCGCGCAGGTCCACCATTCCGAGCGGGCGTTCGACGATCTGGTCCCGACCGGGGCTCTCAACGAGCGCCTGCAGACCCTGGTCGAGGAGTAGGCGCTCGCCAGCGCGATCGGACTGCCGCTGGTGGTGCTGTGCATTGACGCCGTCGTAGTCGAGCTACCTCGGCAACGGGACACGGCACCGGTCTCGGAGACCTAGGCTCGGCCGCGCCGCGTTCGTGGAAGTCGCTTCTCAGCGGCTTCTTGAATGAAGCCGTACGCCGGCATCAGAGCTCACGGGCGATGCGTTCGGCGACCTCCGTGATGGCCGGCTGGTCAAGGCCGCCAGAGGCATCGTCCTGCGTCGTGAAGAGGTTCTTGCCGAGCTCGAACCCATTGTCGGCGTACCACTGGAGCTTCCACTCCCAGGACTGCTGATAGCTGCGCTTCGACAGCATCCCGAGGTGCTCCCAGACGAGCGGGTCCCCCGCGGCATCGATGAAGGTGAAGTCCGGTCGCAACCGGCCCGGACGCGCAGTGCCCTCCAGCACCCGCTCGTACTCGCACTGACCCCACAACCCGAGGCGTTGAAGCTCGATGGCGATCGCGAGCTCAGACTTGCTGCGGACCATCCGGCCGTCCGCCAGACGGTGGATCAGGTGCTCGGCATACGGCGTCTGTTCGGCGTCCTCGCGGACGACGCCGCGGAACAGGTTCGTGTTGCGCCGAGCTGTCTCGGACCGCTCGGGCTGCGTCCATTCGAACAGCGTGCTGGCATCGTCTCCCTCGACGAGCAGCACCAGCTTCTCCTTGGCGCGTGTCAGCCCCGTGTAGAGCAGCTCGCGCGACAGCAGGCGCGTCTGCGGCAGCACGAAGAACACGATTCCGAAGTCGCTGCCCTGCGCCTTGTGCACCGTCAGCGCGTAGGCCAGCTCAAGCGGGCCGCCGTCCTCGCCGAACGAGCCCCCGCGGTAGCCGAACCGCAATGGCGCCCGACCCGCGAAGGCGACGTCGAACCAGCCGTTCTTGATGCGGGCGAGCGTCCCGATCTCGCCGTTGGCAAGGTAGACCTCCTGCTCGCCGGTCTGCGCGCTCCAGCCCTTGCGCTTCTGGTTGCGCAGCTGGATGACCTTGTCCTTGCGGCCGATCTGCTCGTCCCCGAGGGTGTGCGTGTGGTTGCTGCGCGGACGGAAGCGCCGTTGGAACCAGCGATTGAGGTCGTGCACCCCGTGTGCGTGCATCCGCACGGGTGACAGAACCTGGAAGTGCTCCACACCGTCGTGGTCCTCGAACGGCACCCAGCCCTCCTGTGTGAGGCCGAGCGCCTTGTCGAAGGCCGCGATGTCGTTGCCGGACGTGAGTCCGAGATGGGTCTGGAGCTGCTCGACGATCCGCAGACGTAGCTCCTCCGGAGTGCGCCACGTCGCGATCTCAAGGTCGTTGAAGGTTTCGCCGAGATCGAGGTCGCTGAGTACGCGGTCAGCGTCCTTGGGCTGTGGCTCGTTCGTGTACCAGGCTGCCAGCCGTAGCGCGTCGGACGGTCCGCCGAGCGCGGTGCGGACCTCCACCGTCAGGCGAGCCAGGGCTTCGGCGCCTGCCCGTTCGGAATCGTTGGCCGGCTCGTCAAGGACGCCGATGAGGTCGGCGAACGGCCGCCCCACGCCGATGGGTGGAAGCTGATTCGGATCGCCCACCAAAATGAGGCGCTCGACGTGCCCGAGGTCCAGAGCCTCCATGACGGCGAAGAGGTCGTCCATCGTGAGCATCGAGCACTCGTCGATGACCACCGTCTTCTCCTTGCGGTGCTTCGCGTCCCCCTGGAACAGGGCGCGCTGCCGGGCGCCGTCGTAGCGGCCGAGCTGGTAGAGGAATTGCGCGATCGTTCTTGCTTCCCGACCGGTGCTTCGCTGCAGGCGGACCCGCGCCTTGCCCGTCGGGGCGAGCAGCAGCACGCCGTCCTGTGCGATCGCCAGGCAGCGAACGAGCGCCCCGAGCACGGATGTCTTGCCCGTCCCGGCCCGGCCCACCAGAACGCCCAGTCTCCGAGTCGTGATGCGTTCGAGCGCCGCCTGTTGCTCCTCCAACGCCTCTGCGTGGCGCGGCTCGTCGGGATCGACCACGGCGCCCGACGCGGTGATCGCCTCGATGAGCAAGTCGCGCCATTGAGCACCAGATGAGACGACAGGCTTGGCAGCGCGCTTCAGCAGGCGGTTTGCCAGACGCTGCTCCGTGTCGGCATAGATCTCAAGCTGGAGAGATGGCACGGCCGTTGTCGCGGAGCCGGCACTTGCAGGCATCTCCACCTCAAGCTGCCGCACCGTGCCCGTCAGGAAGTCCTCGTTGCCAGCGAACCAGTCGAGCGGGACGACGCATGCGCGCGCGAGGTCCAAGCGGTCGATCCGCGTCAGGACCTCGACGGCGCTCAGCAGGCTGTCGCCCTCGTCCGCCGCACGACGAAGCGTGGCAACGACCGCCGCTCTGACCCGGCGGCGGTCACCCGACGAGCCCACGTGCGAGGGCTCAGGCACAGGGCACTTCGCCGCGACCGTGTCATCGGGGAGCAGGCCGCGATCGACGACCCCGAGCGAAACGGCTGGCACCGTTACGTCACCGAGGTCACATTCGGCGATCCGATAGGGGTTGGCGAGGATCTCTTGGTCGGTAAGGGCCACGCCGCCGGTCGCGGCAGACCGCCGCTTCGCATCAAACCAGCGCCGCGCCTGGTCGGGTGCGAGCGCGAAGCGCGACAGCAACTCCAGCAGCGTCCGCCGTTGCGGGGTGAGCTTCGCCCAGGTGCCGCGCACGGCTTCGAGATCAGCCGCGTAGGCCTTGTTCGGCGGATCGGCCCGCCCCTCCAGCAAGTCCGCGACCTCCGGCCAGGGATCGCTGTCCGATGCAATCGCTCCGGAGCTGATCAGCTCCAGGGCGAGAGCGGTGCCCAAGCGCAGGCCGAGCGCTTCGAGTGCCGAGCCGAGCCCAGGAAAGGCGCCGCGTTCGACCCACGTCTGCGCGATCTGCGCGTTGACCCATTCCTCGCGAGCGTCCCATGGTCCCTCGGCGATGCCGTGCTGACGGATCTTGCGAACGGCGTCGAGGCAGCGCACCAGCGTGGAGAGCGCGACGTCGGCGCTGGCGTGCTCGGAGAAGTACGAGAACGTCCGGATGTGCGCCGGTTCAGGCGTGACCGCGATCTCGCGCAGCAGCATCCGACGACGCTCATCCTCGTCGGCATCGCCCGTGGGCTCCAGGTACGCGTGGTAGGGCAGCAGGAAGCCGTCGGTCCCGTCAGGCCTGATCGAGTGATGGATGAGACGTTCCCAGACCGGAGGCAAGGCCGTGCTGCCGACACTTTCGTACTCGAACGGCGAAGCGACCTTGGTGACCCGCCCGACGCCGACGACCAGCCGATTGATCGAGTCCGAGATCGGCTGACCCTCCTTCGTGTACAGGAAGACCAGCGAGCGGTCTGCCTCGACCTGCTCGAAGAACATGTCGAGGAGCGCCTGCTGGCGACGCCGCCCGAACACCCAGGCCGATGGGAACGGTGGTTCCTGGTCTTCAGGCAGCCGCTGCGGGGTGCCTTCCGCGATCTCGTCTTGCGCACGCCGGTGCATCCACGCGAAGGGGATGGCGAAAGTCGAGTACCCGGGGACCGTGACGGGCGTTGGCCGCAGATGCCCGTGGGTGGCCGCAGCCTTCTCGATCTCTCGATACGGGTGGTCGATGATTCGGGTCCATGCCCCTGGGCTCATGAACGCGCCGGACTCGGCGCGGCACGGCGGGAGGTCCGCCGCCGGCAGATCCGCGAACGAAGTACTCGCGACGCCTTCCTCGTACTCGTCGTCACGGGAGAGGTGAATACGGTCGAGCGCGAGGCAGAACGCATTCTCCTTCGGCCGCGTACATACGTGGCCGTCCCACGCCCGGTCATGCCACGCAACTCGAAGCGTTAGATGTCGCATGAACTCCTCACTTCTCGCACAGTGGCCGACCGGACCTGGGGTCTGACAATACACCGTGATCCAGCGTGTCCGGGAGTCAGTACTCCCGGACGTCCATAGCCCAGGCAGCAGCATCGAGCCATTCGTGGGGAGGACCACCCGCTAGGAGCACGAGCCGATCACGCGCGCGGCTCATGCCGACGAAGAGCGTGCGCAGCTGCAGCGCGATGCGCTCCATCCGCTGCTCGTTGTCGAGCCCTGGCGGCACGAACCAGCGGGAGGGCCATTCGGATACCGCCATTCCCGGGATGAAGACTTCCTTGAACTCCAAACCCTTCGCGCGGTTGAAGGTGCCGACCAGCACGCCCTCCGCATGCTCGCCTTCGTAGCGATCGAGCGGGTGCCCCGCGATGCCGGCGCGGTCGAGCGCGCGTAGTGCCTCGTCGGCCTTTCGGTTCACGTCGACAAGCACCGCGACGTCGCCGGGGTCGACGCCAGAGTCGAGTCGTTCGGCCACCAGCGCACCGAGGAGCTCCAGCTCCTCGCCCGGGTTCCGGAGAACGTGGAGCTCAGCGGGCTCTCCGACCTTCAGCGGCTCTGGCTCTTCGCCCGTCGGTCGGAGCCCGACGTCCTCATCGAGGTCATCGAACTCCTGGCCCTCAATCACCGCCTTGGCAGCCGTCCACACCGACCACGTGTTGCGCCAGTTCGCCGTCAGCACGCGAGAACGGCCGACGATGTCGATGCCGAGTTCCCGAAGCGAGAATCCGCCCGGGTAGATCGACTGCTGCCCGTCGCCCACGATGAGGAAATGGCGGTGGTTGTCACTCTTGTCCAGGGCGAGCAGCAGGCGCATGCCGACAGCGCTCAGGTCCTGCGCCTCGTCGATGATGACACCGTCGAATCTCGGGCCGGCGCCCGCCTCTGCTAGCCGCAGTGCCTCCGCCCGCAGGTGCGCCCAGTCAAACGAACCGTCCTTGGCGAGCCGTGCGCGGTACTCCTCGTAGGCCGCGAAGACCTTCTCCCGGTCCGCACGACCGAGCGGGCTCCCGCCACCCCGTCGCCGAAGCGCGAAGTACGGGTCGAGTTCGTCGATGCCGCGCCCTGCCAGGAAGGCGTCGAACTCGTCGAGCAGCAGCTGCTCGTTCTCGCCGATTCGGTGGGCGAGCCCGTGACGCTTGATGAGTGGCGCGACGATCCTTCGGCGCCGGCTGTCATCGAGGATGTCGACCTGCGAATGCGCCGAGGCGACGATGCTTCGAGCGAGCATGTCGACATTCCGGATGTCCAGCCGCCGCAGCGCTTCCGGGTCGAGAAGCTCCATCAGCGAGCCCCACACTTTCGGAAGTGTCCTGAGGAACGTGGTGAGCAACACCCGGTCGGGGTCTTGGACGCGGCGGCGCGCGAGCACGCGCGCCCGATGCAAGGCAACGACGGTCTTACCGGTACCCGGACCGCCTCGCACCCGCGCTGGCCCTGTGAACGTTGCGTTCGCGATGCCCCGCTGAGAAGGGTGGAGATAGACCATCCAGTCCTCGATCGAGCGGTCGAGGAGCTTGCGGATCTGACCGGCTGTGGTCGTCGCCACGACTTCGGTCTCTGTAGCCGCCGCGGCGAGCCGGCTCTGGAGCTCCTGTTCCTCGATCTCCAGTTCCGCCACAGACGGCACCCGACCGGCAGCGAAGGTGTCGAAATGATGCTGCGGTCGCTCCCACAGATCAGCGAGCAGGAAGGCCAAGTCCACGTCGCCCAGTCGCTCCGCGAGCACCTCGGCGACGTCCACGCTCTGGGGCAGTGACCGCAGGAACGCAAGGACGTCGTCGTCGACGCCCTCGATGGCAAGCAGCATTCGATCCTCGAACGGGCTGAAGTTGTTCTGGCCGCTCGGCTTGGGGGCCTTTGCACGCTCGGTCCGCGCCGCGCGCGCCCGGGCGCCCTCGTCGGCGACGAGCGGAGCCGCGGACTCGATGACCGTGACGCCCCCGCCCTTGCGGGCGAGGCGCATCCGATCGAGCCGTTCGTAGATGTCCTTCCGCGGCCCAATGGCGGCGACGAGGAAGTCCTCTCCCGACGGGAAGAAGACGGCCCGCCAATCGCCGACACGCAGGCGCCAGGCACCTGTCGGCTTCTCCAGCTTTTTGAGGTTCAGCGAGACGGCCGGTGCCTCCAGCGACTGCTGCCCGAACCCGAGAGGTAGCTGCGCCAACGCCTCGACGACCGAGGCAGGCGGCTCATCGAGCGAGCGAGGCAGCGCCCGCTTGGCCAAGAGGACGCTCAAGCTGCTGCCGGCTCAGGCGGTCGAGACGTCGCCGACGCCGACGCGAGCGCGTCGTAGCTCTCCAAGACCAGGCGCCGGGTGAGGAATTCGTCGTGCAGCTTTTCCTCGTTCTCGCCAAGCACGCGGAAGGACGCGAGCACATGCTCGGTCTGCTCTCGCGACAACCCGGCGAGAAGGAAGAACGCGGCGTCAAGCTCGGCTTGGAGGTGGCGGCGGCGCCTTACATCCCACCCAAACGGCTGCCCCTGGTGCCCTGCGTCGCGCGCCAGAGGCCTCAGCACTCCAGTCGTAAAGATGAGCTCCAGGGCGCGAGGGTTCACCCATTCGCGCAGCGTCAGGGACCTGTCCCAGGGAGCAGTCTGTGCGAATTCCTGCGGTTCCGGGACCGGGAAGTGCTTCACCACAAACATCACCATCCGGCCCGTCGCAGTCCGACCCCGCGCGGCGTAATCCACCACCAGAGAGGACAGCGCCGCGAGGAGGCACGGGGCCAGCCCGGAATGTGCTGCCGGAATGTGCATGAGCGGAAACGTGTGGCCCGCGCCCCATACCGGCACGGCTGAGACGATGAACGTCCTTTCCGATGGACCGAGATCCCGCCATGCGAGCGCCCAGTCGCTCTCGCCTTTCCATGCGGCGCGAACAAGGCGTTCTTCAACCCAGTAGCGCGGACGGTTGACGTAGTCAGGATCCGTCAGTTGCTCGACCGTAGAAGGCGGAAGGACGCCCTTATTGGCCTGAGCTTGCGTCTGCCCTTCGTACGTTCCGAAGCGCGGATTCCAAAGCCAGGCCATCTTGCCCTCCAACAACGGGACAAACCGCTGCTCGTCGCGCGTCCAGACCTCGCCGTCCCGGTGAGCGCCCAACTCGTCGAGGTCATCCTCGGTACGAAAGAGCCCTGAGTCATTCGCCATGTGGAACATCGATTGAAACCTCACGCCCCACGGGTTGCGCTCGGGGGGCCCGTCGGTGACGAGGATCGGAAAGCGGCGATGAAGTGCGCGAATCACCTCAGCGTCCTTGGCGGACCGGAAGACGGGACAGGTGCGCGTGTTGGGGTTGATCGCGGCGACATCTTCGGCAGTCAACCGGAAGAGACGATCGGGGTCGCGCGCTGTCGCGGGTTGCCGATTGAAGAACGACAACTCGAACTCCTCCGGCCCTTCGCCACGCGAGGCGGCAGACAGCACGCAGAACTTCGTCTGATTGTGGACCGCGGGAAAGAGCTTCTCCTCGTTCTCGAATCCGTACACCGACGCGAGCCGTTGCGCATCGACGAGGTGCGAGAAGAACGCTTTCGTCGTGTCGTCGGTCACGATGCCGCCCTGGAGCACCATTCCAAACCGACCACCCTCGCGGACAATTGAGCTAGCTAGCTCTGCGAAGAGGGCGTAAGTGTTGACGTCCCCGACCCCTGTGAGCGGGTACACGCCGCTGCGGTGGAAGAAGTGGCTCAACGCTTCGTACCGGCGAAGCTCTTTGCGGTATCTACTGAGGAGCTCCGGGTCAGTCTCGGATAGCTCCGTTATCAGCTTCTCGCGCTTTGACTTGTTCGCGGCTGCGGCGATCTCCGGGGCGGGCACTGCGAAGAAGCGCTTATCTTGGAGCTTGACTCGACCCCATGGCGGGTTCCCGACGATGGCGTCGAACCCGCCATTGGCGACGAATACGCTCGGGAACTCGACCGCCCAGTGGAAGGGTCGGAACGCGGACGCCACATCCTGTACCGCTGAGTGCTCGTCTGCGGTCGCAACGCCGGCCCCGAGACGACGTACCATTCCGGTCGTGACTCGCTGTGAGCCCTGGTCCTTCGGTGCGAGGAACGCGCATGTCCAGCCATCGGCCGAAGACCGCAGTTGCTGTGCAACGTCCGAAGCCTCCAAGCGGCGAAACACCTGTTCGTGCTCACGTACCTCATGCAGCGACGCATCGGCCACACTGTCGAGAGCCATCGCAGCGTCTGCGAGCTCCTCGATCTGGGCCGAGACAGCATCTGCCATCGTCAGCTGACCCCTGCGCTCCGCGGCGTTCTGCGTCCTGATGGACTTCGTCACGTCCTTGTCGTCACCCAGGAGCGCCTTGTAAGCAGAGTCGGGGACTCCGTCGTCGACAAGACCCGGCGTCGTCCCGAGGAGGCTGTTGCCGGCTCGCAGGTGGGCGTCGAGGAAGGTCAGCGGTCTTCCTGGGACCATCGCCTCCAACCACAGCGAGACCTTGCACAGCTCGATCGCCATTGGGTTGACGTCGACGCCGTAGACGCAGCGCGAGATGACGTCTCGCAGCGCCTCGCGAAGGAGTGAGGGGCTGGGTTCAGATTCGCCGGCCCGTGCGGCCGCCAGGCGTTTTGAGATGCGGTGAGCAGCGGCAATCAGGAAATGGCCCGATCCGCAGGCGGGGTCGCAGACTTTGAGTTGCAGAAGCGCCGTCTCGGGGTCGTCGCTTTGCTCAGCGGCATCGAGCACAGGGTCAAGGGTCGAGTCGAGCAGGAGCGCGATGAGTCCCTGCGGCGTGTAGTGCGCGTCAGTGGTCTGGCGCTCGCTGCCGGGAGCAGCTAGTAGAGCGAAGGCTCCGCTGCCGACATCGAACTCAGCTTGGAGATCGAGAAGCGACTCGTACACCGAGCCGAGCTCCTCCGGCCCGAGATTGCGGAAGTCCACCGCACGCAGCACCTGCCCCTCCTCGACGTACGCCAGTTCGCGCAGCGCGTCAAGCAGGTACTCGTTCGAAAGGCGGGCCTCGGCGAGCGGCCCCACGGAGGTCGGATCCCACAGTGAGCTGCCGAGCGCGGGCAGGCCCAGTGCTTTGCAGCCGTCCTCGTGCAAGTAACCCATTACGAGCTTGAGCTGCTCATACAGGTCCGGATGAAGGCCGCCCCGCCGACGTCCCGCCAGCCGGCGCAGACGGGCCGTTGAGTAATGAGCGTCGTAGCGCGCGCGTGCTTGGCTGTCGTCGCCGACCAGCAGCACCTGACGATCCTCGGCGACGAAGAGGAACAGCAAGCGATACACAAGTCGCAGGAGAGCCCGGTAGTAGTCCTCTGGGCTCAGCTGTCCGTCGCGCAGGGCGCTCCGGAGAGCCGCGTTGTCGGCGCGCGCGAGAAAGCCGCTGCCGAGGGCTTGGATCGCGTTCTCGACACCATCGCGGAGGGTTTCGAGGGCGCGCGTGCCGTCATGCGCGGCCGCTTGCGTCCATCGCTCCAGCCAGCAGTCCGTTGGTGGGTCGGCCTCGACGCGGGATTGATGGCAGACGAGCCAAAGCACGGCGAAGTCCGCGTAGGCCTCGCTGTCGAACATCGCTTCGAGGTCGAACTCGACGTACGCCTGCCGCGTGAGCGTCACATTGTCGCGCAGCACGCGGAGCAGGAGCCCGTTCGTGACGAAGCCCCAGAGGCGCGATTCTGAGCGATTGAGGAGTTCCTGAATGAGGCTGTGCGGGCTCTGCGTCGCAGCCCCTTGAACCCCGGCCGAGCGGCGATCCAGCGGCGTGTTGCAGCCGACGAGGTGGATCGGGCTGTGGTGCCAGTGCGAGAAGACCGGATAGAGCTTGTCTTCAACCTGGACACCGCGCTCTTGGACGAGTCGGCCGTAGCCGAGTTCGTCGAACAGGACGTGCTGCCAGTGCTCGCGGGTGATGCGCGCGCCGGTCTCCGAGTCCGCGAGCTTTTCCCGCTCGGCGCTGAACGCGCTCCATGCGCCGCGCAGCCGGTTCCACGAACCCGTGATGCGTTCGTTGAGGCGCTCGTTGGGTGCGAGGTGATACGTCGACGTGCCGAGACCGTCGAGCTGAGAGTCGCCGTCGGCGACGCGCTGCAGCAGATCCGCCGGCAGCAGACCACCCTCGGTCCGAATCGTCTGAAAGAGGTCCTTCGAACGGAGCCGCATCAGTCACGCGCCTCGGGGACGAAGACGTAGAGGCCGAGCACGTCCACCGGCGTCTGTGCCCTCGCACTCGGGGTCCCGAGCGCCCTGGCGCTGTCGCGGACGCGGCGATGTGTGGCGAGGGTCTCCGCCGCCTGCTCTTCGGCAATGCGGTTGAGCTCTGGCTGGAGCCCACTGAGCGCCGCGACCGCGTTGGCCGCGAACTGGCGCTGCTGGTCGGGCGGGACATTCGTAGTTGGCTTCGCGAGCAGGAGCCCGTCAGCAGCAGCGTCGTCCAACCACTGCGGTGCGTCCGGGGAGCCCGTGTAGGCGAGTACTCGGCTGTCCTCCGCCAGGAGCTCGCGCGTGCCGGTTCGCGACTTCGTCGAGAGGTGGATGCGGAGCCGCAGAAGCAGCAGCGTGGTCCGGCGCTCAACTGCGTCCGTTCGCATCACACCGCAGCGCGCGGCGATGCCGGGGACATGAGGGTCGAGCGCAGTGTCCAGCGTGTGAGCGGCGATCGCGTCGACGATCGGATGGGTCCGGTCCAGCAGCAGAGCTCCGGACCGAGCGATCTCGAAACGGTCCTTTACGGCTGCGGAGCCGATCATGTCACGCAGTCCACGAGGTACCTCGTCGAGCTGCGCCTCCAGCCGGCCCCCCGCGTGCTCGACGACGATGCCGCCGTTGGCGCGGATGGCGTCAGTGACGAACCGCTGCACCTCGACGCCCGACCCGATCGCGGTCTGCACCGCTTCGAGCTCGCGCTGCACCTCGTCGACCTTGATCGTGCGCTGGGCGAACATGGTCCGGGAGCGGCGCTCGCGTTCCATGGCCGAATCCCAGTCCTCGTGAAACTCGCGCCGGCGCTCCTCGGCGACGGTGTCGATCAGCGTGAGCTGCTCAAAGATCGACTCGTCGTCGCGACCGCGCAGGATGAGGTCTTCGAGGATGGCCTCCCCCACCTTCGCCGAGTCGACCGGAACGGGAACCGAGATACCAAGGCTGTCGCGGATCGTTCGATGCTTCTCAAGCAGCACCTTGATGACCGCTCCGTCGACAGGACTGTTGGAGCCGTAGAACGTGATGACCCGGACTTCGGGCGCGGTCTGGCCATAGCGGTCAACGCGGCCTTCTCGCTGCTCGTGGCGCGTGGGGTTCCAGGCGAGGTCGTAGTGCACGACCGCGTCGAACGGGTCCTGCAAGTTGATGCCTTCGCTCAGGCAGTCGGTTGCCACGAGGACCCGCTTCTCGTGCTGGCTGAGTTTCTCGATGCGCTGCTCGCGTTCCGCGGGTGCCAGACGGCCGGTGACGGCCATGACTTCGACGTTGCGCCCCAGCGCCGGACGAAGGTGCTCGGCCAAGTACTCGGCGGTGTCGATAAACCGGCAGAAGATGATCGGTGCGAAGCCGTCCGCGACGAGCTTCTTGACGAGCTTCGTGGCCTCGGCCAGCTTGGGGTCCCGATCGGCTTGCAGTGCCTCGGCGGCGCGGGCCAGATCGAGCAGTCGGCGACGATCGGGGTGCAGGCGCTCGCCGACGTCTCCGGCTTCGTCGGGCTCGCCGGCGGCAAGCACGCCCGGCGTCGTGTCGAGGCTCTCAGCGTCCTCGTCGCCTGATTCGTCCAGTACGGAGCGGCGCCCTAGCTCATCGGCCTCCTCCACGGTGGCCGCGGCAATGTTGTCGGCGCGGTTGCGCAGTGTGGCGGCCGCCGCGGCCGGGCTAGACCCGATGGCTCGCAGCAGCGCGAGCGCGGACCACCAGCGCACGCGCTGGCGGCGTTTGTCGCCGGACTCGTCCTGGATCGCCTCGCGCGCCCAGTGAAGGGCGTCGTCGAAGAGCCTCTTGAACTCGGGGGTGAGTTCGTAGGTGTGGTCTCGCGAGAGTCGGTCGGGGAACGGCGTGTCGACGAGGTACTCGCGGATGTCAGCGCGGCGCCGTTGGACCAGATGATCGGCGACCTTGCGTCGATCGGCCTCACGCTCGGCCCCCGAGAGGTCCTCTGGCAGCTGGCCAAGTTCCTCGTCGAGGATGCCGAGCAGCGAGCGAAAGGCATCCTCCTTGCCGCTGTGGGGCGTCGCGGTCACGAGCACGAGGTGCCGGTCGGGGTCCGCAGCGAGGCGCCGTAGGAGCTCATGGCGCTGGTGGCGGCCTGCGCTGCGCGCACCGAATGCGAACGTGTGCGCCTCGTCGACGATCACAAGCTCTGGACAGGCGCGGACGAAGTCCTCGCGGTGGCGGTCGCTCTTGATGTAGTCGGTCGAGACGATCACCTGCGGGTACGCCTCAAACAGGGACTCGTTGAGCTTGAGCCCTCGCTCCAGCCGCCTCGCCGTCGAGGGCAGCACAAGCTCGGGTGACAGGTGGAACTTCGACCGGAGTTCCTGCTGCCATTGCTCGGCGAGATGGGGCGGGCACAGGACGCAGAGCCGCTGGACGTCACCGCGATCGAGGAGTTCGCGGGCGATCAGGGCCGCTTCGATGGTCTTGCCGATGCCGACGTCGTCGGCGATGAGCAGGCGGACCGGGTCCTGCTTGAGCGCCATCAGGAGTGGCACCAGTTGGTAGGGGCGAGGCTCGACGGCGAGGCGGCCAAAGCTGCGAAACGGTCCCGACGAGGAGCGGAAGCCGAGCTTCAGGGCATCGCGGAGCATCCGAGCGCTGCGGGCGTCCCCGACGACCTCGGGGTCTGGTGGCGGGAAGCTGGCCGGCTCGATGGTCTCCAGGGCCGGGAGGATCCCGGCGATCTCCTCGTCGGTGGCGCCGAGCGGCCGGAGGATCAGCAGGTCGTCTTCGGACTCGGGCAGGACGACCCATTCGCGTCCGCGGGCCCGGACGAGCGAGCCGACCTGAAACGCGGAAGTGGTGTCAACGCTCATCAGTTCTTGCGCCCGAAGGTGCTCGGGTTGGCGTCGAGGATCGTGCCCCATCCGTCCTGCTCGTCGTAGCGGAAGGCGAGCACCGTGTATCCGAGGTCAGCGAGGTTCTCCCGGGCCGTCGCATCCTTGGCGGCGATGTGGTCGGAGTCGTGGAGTGGTCCGTCGACGAACACCACGACCATCTCATCCTCGTAGGTGAAATCCGGACGGGCCTGTGCCCGCGCCACGAGTCGCTGGGCGTGAGACGGGAGCTTGCGGCCCTGAGCGACGAGCAGGTCGAGGAATGCCTGCTCAAGCGACGACTGCGACAGCCGCCGGAGCCCCTCAAGATGCCCGTTGCTCGGGGGCGGAGGCGCGTCAGCCTGTACCTCGGCGGCTGCCAGAGCGCGAAGCACATCGACCACACGCTGGCGGTCGAGGAACCGATGGTCGCGCTGATTCCCGTAGCTGAGCAGGCAGTCGTAGCAGGCCGCCTCGCACGGTTCGCTGGCACCGCTCGCACGGCCGCGATCCACACCGGAGTCGGGGTCGAAGTGGCAGATGTCCAGCGCGGCGCGCGCGACCTCCGCAAGCCGGCCGGGGTCGAGAAGACGGCGCAGCACTCCGGCGCCGCCCTCGGCGGACTCGAAGAACAGCACGAGGCGCCTCGTCTTCGCGTCGGGGAGAGGCTCGACCGCGAGCTCCTGGTCTTCGAGCTGGAAGACAGCCTGAATCCCGCGCTTGAGTGCCGCCTGCAGGGACGCCACGACTTCGAGCTCCAGCGGCTCCTGCGGCTCGATTACGAGACAGTTGCGGCGATCCTCGACGAACGGGATGACCCGCTTGAGATCGGCGGCGTCCTTGTTGGGGTCGTCGGAATCGGGCAGCGGTGCCTGGCTATTGCTCTCCCACCGTCCGTTCTTGAGGTTCAGACCGAAGCCGTGAACCTCCTTCTCGGCGCGCCTTGCCCAACCGAGGTTGACGCGCCACAAGGTTGCGGCCGCTCCATATTCGATGCGGGCGAGCGGATTGCCGTCGACGTCGAGCACCTGCCCCTCGCGGTGTCCCGACGTCGGGTCGAACCGGACGCCTGTGCGGACCTCGTAGCCCTGGCGTTGCCGTTCTTCCTCGTCGGAGGAGATCCGGTCGCGGCGGCGCGTCTGCACGTTCTGCAGACGCAGGAGTTCGGTGAGCGCGAGCGAGAGCTCGTGTCCGCAGCGTTCGCAGACGTCCGGTCCGCCGCCGTCCTCGATCTCGTGCAGGTACCCACACAGGTCGCACAGCTTGGCGCGGGCGAACGGCACTCCCTCTTCGCCGGCCGGCGGGAGGATCACCTGGTGGACCTCGTAGCGAGCGCCCTCGTGGTAAATGATGCTCCGAGGGCCGAACTCGGTGATCGCGAGGAAGCGCGGCCGCGACAGGAACTCGTCGTCGGTCCCCTTGAGGCGGCGCCCGGGGATGTAGGCCGAGAGCGGGAGCCGCGGGAAGTTGTAGCCCGGAAGGAATCCCTCGCTAGCGAGGTAGCGGTAGCTGTAGAAGTCCGACTGAAAGCTCGGCCCGGTGTCGGCGCGCAGGAGATCGAGCTGAGAGACCGCCTCGGCGATACGTCGCTTCGCCTCCGTCTTGGATTTGAAGGTCGAGGACGCGTCCTTCAGGACGGCGTTCTGGGCATCGAGCGATGCGAGCGCGGCACGGTAGAGCTCGCGCCAGCGGTCGCAGGCCTGGTCGAAGTTCGGCTCGACGAGACCGAGTACGCCGTCGAGCCAGCGCACGTGGAACCAGTCGGCGTCCGACAGCTCGTCCGAGAGCCCTTCGAGCACGGCTTTCGCGCGCTGGCGGGCGCGGTCGCGCGCTGCCGGGTTCGAGATCTTGTCGCGGACCTCGTCACGAAGTTCGAGCGACGGCGGACTGCCGTCGACATCCAGCAGGTCCGAGAGGGACTTCTTGAGCTTCAGGTCCGTCTCGCCGAGCCAGATCGCGTGCACGTGCGCACGGATGAGGTCCTCGTTCGCGAGGTCGAGTGACGGCGGCGCGACCTGCCCGGAGACCATGAGCTCGGGCCGGCGGAAGAAGAACTGGTCGTGACTGTTCCAGCTCGAACAGAACGTGTACACGAGTGCCGGCTGTCCGCTACGGCCGGCGCGACCGGACCGCTGGGCGTAGTTCGCCGGTGTCGGCGGGACGTTGCGCAGATTGACGACGTTCAGCGACGCGATGTCGACGCCGAGCTCCATCGTCGGCGAACAGAAGAGGACCGGGAGCTCTCCGGAGCGGAAGTCGTCCTCGCGCTTTTCACGGAGCCCCGCTGGCACCTGAGCGGTGTGCTCGCGCGCCTCGATGCCCCGCCCCTCCGTCGCGACCATGTTGCGGTACAGGTCCACGAAGAAGGGGTTCGTCTTCCCACCCTCCTTTGACTGCGCCGGCTTGCGAAGCTCGTCATGGAAGGGCGTGGTGCCGTCACCGGCGTTCCACCGCAGCGCTGCCGCCGACACCTGGTAGGCGGGAACGCCGTCTTCACCTGTCGGTTCGGCGACGCGCTCGACGAGGCCGTAGACCGCGAGTGCTTCGAGCAGCCCGGCGATGACTCGTGCCGTGTCGTCGAGCGTCATCGGGTGCTGGAGCAGCGGGAAGACGCCCGGGCGCCGGAGGAAGCGGCCGAAGGACCCGCGCGGCGACATGAACACCGCGGTTCGGTCCTCGCCGAGGCCGCTTCGGGGCCGCGGATAGGCGACACTGGAGAACGTCGGGCGCTCCTGTTCATCGAACGCCCACCGGATCTGGAGGTGCTGGTTGGAGGCCGCCTTCAGCTGCTCTTGGAGTTCGCGATCGAGCGGGTCGGCCTTGATGGCGAGCTCGCGGCGCAGATAGTCCAAGAGCACCCTGGCGGCGCGGAGCCGGTGTGCCGGCTCTGCGCTCGCGAGCGCTGGATGCGCCTCGCGCTCATCGACGTCATCCGAGAACCACGCGGGAAGGTCCTTCGTCCACTCGTCCTCGTCTGCAGCGCAGTCCTCCAGATGCGCGTAACGCATCACGATCAGGCCGGCCTGTTCGAGGTTGGGCGACGTGATGCGCCACCGCTGTTGGTCTGTGTAGAGGCGGTAGGCGAGCACATCTCGCATCGCCTTGTCGGTGGCGAGCTTCGCGCCGCCCTTGAGACCGGGATTGGACGCGTACTCGGACGGGTCGAGCCCGAGCTCTTCGAACGTGCGCTGCGCGACGGTCAAGTAGTCGAGGCCGTCCTCGCCCGCCTTCACTGCGGCGCGGTAGAGCGCCGAACGCACGAGGCCGACCTGGACGAAGTCATTGAAGTGGCCGGCCTGCAGCGAGGCGTCCTGGCGGTTGTCGCTGAAACTGAGGAGCTTCTGCTGCTCGCTGGGGAGACCTGACTTCTCGCGCAGATGGCGGACCGCTGAAACGCCGAGAATCGTCGTCGAGGTGCTCCGCCCACCCGCACCGAGCGTGGCCAACTTGACGAAGTCGCCCGTCCGGGGACCGTAGGCGACGCCACAGTTCAGGCAAAAGCGCAGCGGAGCGCCAACGAATACGCCGGTGAGTCCGTTCGTCGAGCGCCGGCCGAGCCGATCGACGGTCACCTCGCTCGGGAGGTTCTTGCGCTGGCTCGACTTCACACGTCGAGTACCGACCTCCAGCCAGTCGGGCGGAAGGCGATCCAGCTGGTCGGCGAGCTCCGCCGGCCAGGGATTCTCCGTGGAGAAATAGAGGAAGCCGTTGCGCTCTCCCGGACCGAACGCGGCGTCGTTGAGTTCACGTCCCTCGTACGCACGATCCTCACCGCTGAAGCCCTCGCGCACGCTGTAGTACTCCTGCCCGCACTCGCGGCAGAAGACGAGCGGCAGGAGGAGCGCCTCGCGGCCCGCCCCGGGGACGTACTGCTGGCCACTCATCGAGATGGCACGCGCGTCTTCCGCCTCAAGCGAGGCCGCCACACTTGCGCCTCCGCTGAAGAACTGATGCAGACGGAATGCGAAGGTCGGCAGGTCGCTCGGACCGTCGATCGCGACGGCGGCCATGAGGGTGCGACGGATGGTCTCCTCGCAGGCGTCCTCGGGGGCCCCGGTTACTTCGGCCAGCATCGCGGAGGCGCTATCCGGCCCCTTGAGGGGTCGCGGTGGACAACGCACGAGGCGGCCGTCGTCGTCGCTCGGGCGCACGCCGACCGTGCGCTCGATCCATCGGGCAACGGGATCGGCGACGAAGCTGTCGAAGTCGTTGGGCGGCTCCTGTCCGATGCGGGCAGTCAGTTCCCTGCGAAACGCCTGTTCTGTGAGGTTGGCCGGCGCGGTCGCCGCGCTCAGGGTTTCGCCGATGACGTGCGCTGGGTCGACGGTGGTCCCGAGGAGCCGGGAAGCGACCTTCGCGACCTCCGTGCGCTGCTCGGCGTAGGTTCCGGGGCCGGCGAGCGTTGCCGATGTGCCGACGATCTGGAGGTCCGGAGCGCGGCAGGCTTCGCGCAGGCGGCGAACCAGCAGAGCCACGTCCGCGCCCTGACGACCGCGGTAGGTGTGCAGCTCGTCCAGCGCAAGGAACGCGAGGCCCTCGGCGGCATCCACCAGCGGCCGGTCATCCGGCCTGGTGAGGATGTACTCCAGCATCACGTAGTTGGTCAGGAGGATGTCCGGCGGGTTGGCGCGGATCGCCTGCCGCTCGTCGTCGGACTCCTGTCCCGTGTAACGCCGGAACGAGACCGGGCCGCGGCCACCCGGAAACCCTTCGCAAAGGAACTTCTGGAGCTCGCCTTCCTGGCTGTTGGCCAGCGCGTTCATCGGATAGACGACGATCGCCTTCAGTCGCCCGTCTCGCGGTCCCAATCTCAGCACGCGGTCGACGATCGGCACGATGTACGCCAGCGACTTGCCGGAGCCGGTGCCCGTGGTCAGGACGTAGGTGTGCCCGTCACGCGCAACCCGAATGGCCTCGGCCTGATGGCGGTGGAAGCGCAGACCCCGGCCTCCGGTCCTCCCGGTCTTACCGACGCGAAAGATGCCGCCGCACTGCTCGTGCAGGACGCCCTCCGCCACGAGTTCGTCGACGAGGCCGCCCTCCTCGAACGCTGGATTCAGCTGGAGCGGAGGTTCCGGCCAGAGGGCCCCGCGCTGGACCTCGGCCTCCACGTGCTCGCGAATGCGGTCGTCGCGGATGGCGAAGAAGCTCTCGGCATAGCGACCGTAGTCGGCGACGAGCTGATCTCTGAGTGCGAAAACGTCCAAGGGACCTCTATCGGCGGGCATCCTGGCCCACTTCGGGTGTCGGCGCAACTCAATCTGGTCTGACAATGCACCGAAGACAGTGCGCGAGACGGATATCTTCCTCGTGCCGGCTACATCGACGATGTCTGCTCGTTCGCCTGGATGCAGCTGCTGCGCCACCAGCCGCGCCGGGAGACCGGGTTCGCCTGGATGGACGGTGGCCAAGCGCGAGGCGTGGCGACTGGACCGCGCCGACCGCTGCGAGGACCGCGACGTCGACGGCGACCTGGACGCCCGGGTACCCGACCCGCGCGACGTCGCCAGCGACCGTGAGGCGCTTGCCAACGTCCTGGACCAGGTGGAGCGGTTGCATCCGCGCCGCCGCCAGATGCTGATGGAGCACGCCAGCGGCCACACCTTCGACGAGATCGCGGCCCGTCACGGGATCAACCGCTCGCGGGCGTGCGCGCTCGTCTACAAAGCGCCTGCAGCTCGCCGAGATGGTCGGCGACCCAGACGTGTGATCCGCGTCCAAATCGAGCGGCGTCGGGGTGAGCCGCCGGCCTCCCGCCCCTACGAGCGACATGACCATGCTCCTGACGCGGCGCGGGCACGCGCTGGCCGTCGTCGGCGCCCGCCGCTACTCCCTGGCGCCCAGACTCGACCAGCGGATGGAGGACGACCCCGAACGGCGAACCCTTGTCGCCCTGTGCCGGCTGCTGACCGGAACGGACCCAGCCCTTCCCGCACTCGATCCGTCTCTGCAACCGTGGCCGAACTGACCCCAGCGCCGCGATCGCCGACCACCACCGCGACTTCATCGCTTGAACGGCGATAGGAAGGCACAGACCAGATGCACTGTGTGCGTCTGCGACAGCGATCGTCGCAGTCATCTCCGGCGGCCTCGTTCCTCGAAGACGCGTCCGGCGCGGACGACGGCTTCGCCGAAGGCGATCTCGACCCGGGCGTCTTGGTGCTGGCCGGTGTCGAGCTGGTCGCGCCAGACGCTGAGCGCGGCGAGCTGCTCGTGGGCGAGCCGGTCGTCGTCGCTGAGGCTGGTCAGCGCGCGCAGGTCGCGGGGTAGCGCTCCAGCAGCGCGGTGATCGCGCCCGCGCGCTGCCGGGTGGGCAGCCACAACGGCAGGCCCGCGGGCTCACCGTCGCGGCTGGAGCGGGGGGTAGGTTTGAGGATCGCGCCGGCTTCCTCCAATCCATCGAGGATGAGTCGCCCTGCGGTCGTGGCTTCTGGCACGCCGAGCTGCGCGGCGAGGGCCTGCAGCGCGGCACGCTCGCCGACGCTCAGGCTGACAGCAACGCGCTGGGTGCGCGGGTCGCGCCCGTTGCGCGGGCGCCTCATTCGATCTCCACGCCCGGATGGGGCCCGCGCGACATGGACGGCTCCCGCGCGGGGGTGTCGCGGTCGATACCGGGTTCACGCGTCGGATAGGCCAGCGATGGGATCTGGGCGCGGCTGAGACGCATCCGGGCGGCAAGCTGGTCGACACGCGCGGCGTCGTGCTCGGAGTCCAGCTCGTCGCGCGCGACATGCCACTCCATGCCCCCGCGCGCGGGAAGCCTGGACGTAGGCCGACTCGCGTGAGGTCTGCCAGCCGCCGGTCACGGCGATCGCGCGCTCGACTGTCGCGCCCTGTTGGCGGTAGACGTGGCTGGCGTAGCCGAGCGCGACGGCGTCGATGTGCTCGTCCGCAACGGTTACGTGGCGGCCGGAGCCGTCCAGCCGCACGTGCAGCTGTTGGCGCTGCTCGTCGACCTGGGTGACGCTGCCGCGCACGCCGTTCTCCACCCTCGCTTGGCCGGGGACGGGTTGGGACCGCGTCCAGATCACGCGGTCGCCCTCACGGACGGCGGGCCCGGCTTCGGGCAGCTGGACGCAGCGGTCTGAAAGTTCGCCGGCCTGGAGCCGCAGATGCTGGACGCGCAGGTTGAGCGCCTCGACCTCGTGGTTGCTGGCGTCCGTCATCAGCGCGACCTGCCCGTAGCCGCACTCACGGGCGAGATCGACGTAGCGACGGGCGGCCGTGTCGACCGCTTCCGTACGCGTGGGCGCGAAGCGCAGGTCGCCGCGGTCACGGTAGTGGGCCATCGCCAGCGCGGGGTCGCCGTCGCGCAACGCGCGCCACGCTGCCTGCTCGGCGGGGTCCGGGGACCTGCGTGGGCCTGATGAGACCGACGACCGGGTGAGACGCATCCCGGCCGGTACGCTTCCGACCATGGCCACGGCTACGTCCGTGGAGATCGATAGCGAACTACTCGGTCGGCTTCGCGCACGCGATCCCGGGAACGGCGATCGGGCGCTGTCGGAGGAGTTGGCGCGGATGAAGTTAGGCGTAGAGGCGCTGCGGGAGAGTCAGCGACGCAACGCGGTCGACGAGGACGAGGTGATGGCGCAGGCCGTAGAGGCCGTCCGCGAGATCCGCGCCGGGCGGGTCTGAGATCACGTCTCGCGTTGCTTTGAGTTCGTGGCACAGTTTTTCCAAGCCGATGCTAGTCTCGACTGAGTGTCACGCTCGGGTTGCCGGGTGGTGATGTCCGACTCGTCGGGTGTGGTCCGGGCCGGCGGCGAGCTGACTCTTAGTCTCGATGTCGGCCAGTGGTCTGACCTTCATGCGTTGTGTCGCTCGCCGCCGGTTCGGGATCACCGGCGTGACTTGATAGGAGCGTGGCACCGCCCCGACTCAGGCGTGTCCGCCGGAGGTCCTCCTTCAGTGGACAAGGTCGATGAAGGGAGACGGTGCAGATGATCGTGATCGGCGCGGACCCACACAAGAAGTCGCACACGCCGGCAGCGAGCGGGCGCTGTGTTGGGCCAGGCGCCTGGGCGGCGAGCGGGTGTGGGCGATCGAGGACTGCCGGCACGTCTCAGGGCGCCTGGAAGAGGCACTGATCGTCACGGGCGAGCGAGTCGTGCGGGTTGCGCCCAAGCTGATGGCCGGCGCCAGGCGCGGCGGACGCGAGCGTGGCAAGAGTGACCCGATCGACGCGTTGGCGGTCGCCAGAGCGGCGTTGCGCGAGGGCATCGAGACGCTGCCGATGGCCGAGCTCGAGGGTCAATCACTGGAGCTGCGGCTGCTGCTCGACCACCGCGAGGACATCGTCGCCCAGCGCTCTGATGAGCAGCGGCGGTTGCGCTGGCATCTGCACGCGCTGCAGCTCGGCGATGACGTCCCGGTCGGGGCGCTGGATCGCAAGGTCTGGATCGATCGCGTCGCTCGTCGCCTGGCGCGCCAGCCTCAGGACGCGCGCGTCAGGATCGCGCGCGAGCTGCTGCGCTCGATCGCGGTCAAGACCCGCCAAGCCCGACAGCTCGAACGCGAGATCGCCGTCCTCGTCGCCGATCAGGCGCCCCAGCTGCTCGACCAGCCCGGCTGCGGGCCGCTGACCGCCGCCAAGCTCGTCGGCGAGATCGCCGGCCCCGGGCGATTCGCATCAGACGCCAAGCTCGCCCGGATGGCCGGCGTCGCCCCGATCCCAGCCTCCAGCGGCCGCCGCGACCGTCACCGCCTCGACCGCGGCGGCAACCGCCAGCTCAACTGCGCCCTGCACCGCTGGGCCGTCACCGCCGGCCGAGTCGACCCCGCCACCCGCGACTACCTCGCCCGCAAACAAGCCGAAGGCAAAACCCGAATGGAAGCCCTACGCAGCCTCAAGCGCCACCTCGCCCGCCGCGCCTGGCGCCTCCTCAACCAGCCCACCCCGACCGCGACGCCCCTTGACACGGCGCTCGCCTTGACATAGGAGCAACGTGTGACCCGAGGGACCGGCACGTCGACCGATCATGTTCTCGGCGCGCCGCGTGGGGCGCGTCGGGCGCCGCATCCGCGATCGCGTGAGGCGGACGCGAGCCGTGAGGCGCTGAGCCAGTTCGATCGTCTGCGCGACATCGCGGCCCGGACGACGGACGAGGCCACGGCCGACGAGTTGGACGGCGAGGCCTGGGGGCTGGTCGATCGTCAGGGGCCGGTGCGTCTGAGCTTCGCGGCCGAGGCGCTCGGTGTCTCCGACACGGCGGTGCGCACGTGGATCGACGAGGGGGCGCTAGACGAGGTCGAGGGCGAGCGGGGGCCGCGCCGCGTCACGTTCGCCAGCGTCGTGGAGCTGCGCGAGATTCTCGACGAGCTGCGGGCGGCGGCCCAGGATCGCAACCTCCTGTCAGCGGCGGTGCGCCGGTTGGAAGGTGAGTCGCTTGGCGGCAGCGAGCGGTTGGCCGAGTCGACTCGTCGGATGCGTAGCGGCACGCGCGCCACGTAGTGCCGTCTAACCGACGGTTCGACGTTTGGCTCACGCCGATCGGCGCCGAGGATCTCGATCTGCTGCCCGCCCGTGCGCGACGGCTCGCCGAGCAAGGGATGTGCGAGATGGAATCCCACGGGTGCCGAGCTGCAGGTTGCGTCCCTCGCCGCCGGCCTCGGTGCTCAGCAGGATCGACGCCCCGTCCGCGAAGGACGCGATGGCGGCGTCCTTCTCGGTGCGGGCGAGGCCTCCGTGGTAGCGCACGACGGCCAGGGCGTGCTCGGCCGCGCGCTGGGCGAGGTGGTCCAGGGTGCGCCGGAACGCGGTAAACACGATCACCTTCTCGCTCCGCTCGTGGTGGCGGCGGAGGATCTGCAGCAGCGCCCGCGCCCTGCCGAGGCCGAAGCGGCTGCGGCCTGGGCAGCCAGATCGCTCCAGGCGCTTGGCTTACCACGGGGCGTTCCTGGTGACGCGAGCGCGCTCTGCGCTATCCGGGAGGTTCCGTACCATGGCGCCATGTTGAGCGTCGCGGAAGCTGCCGAGCGGGTCGGGCGCAGTCCGGAGACCGTACGCCGCTGGATCCGGATGGGCCGGCTGCCGGCGGTCACCGAACACGGCCGGCACGGCATCGAACCTGCCGACCTCGACAGCATCCGGGACGACCTGTACCCGATGCTCGAGATACCTGACGAGTGGCGGGTGCTCGATGACGGCTCCCCGGCGCCGAACTGGGTGGCGGCGATTGAGCTGACGCGTCGCGGCCGGTGAGGCTGGTCGTTGACGCCAGCGTGGCGGTCGCGGCGACCGCCACCCGGCTCGGCTTCGAACGACTTCGCGCCTTCGAGCTCGTCGCTCCCGCGTTGCTCTGGATCGAATCGGTATCCGTCCTGCACGCCCTGCTGTGGCGGGGTGAGCTGGGTCGTGAGCAGGCCTCCGCGATGCGAGACCGTCTGTCCGTCGCGCCCGTGCAGCGGTTGGAACCTGACGGGTTGTCGGACGCCGCGTGGGCCGTCGCGGACGACATGGGCTGGGCGAAGACCTACGACGCGAACTACGTCGCGCTCGCGCACATGCTCGGATGCCGCCTGGTGACCCTCGATGCGCGACTCCGGCGAGGAACGTCCCGGCTGGGCTTCGTCGTCGGCCCGACCGAGCTCTGACCGCGAGACGGGTGGGCGGGCGAGAGCGTCCTGATCCTCGCGGGAACCGGACGGGAACAGCGCGGCGGGACTGGCCTGGGCGATGGCGTTTGGTGGCCTCGCGCACTGCGTCGCGCAGTCGCAGGCATGGCCGTCGTCGTCGTGAGTGTCGCTCCCGACGACCGTCCCGGTCCGCAGCTGCGCGAGATTCTCGACGAGCTGCGGGCGGCGGGCCAGGATCGCAACCTCTCAGCGGCGGTGCGGCGGTTGGAAGGCGAGTTGCTGGGGGTAGCGAGCGGGGTTGCCGAGTCGGCTCGTCAGATGCGCAGCGGTACGCGCGCCGTGAAGTGCTCCGTCGATCCGGCGGTTCGACCGTGTACGCGTCGCCGGTGATTGGCGCTGACCCGGATCCGCCAACATTTCCGCCAACATCACCTGTCGCAATACCGTCCGTTCGTGGCATTCGGCATTTGTCGAGAATCCGCGTATTTGGCTTTCTCATGCGGATTCTGGGCGACGCGTCCGATCAGGCGGCGGCCTGAAAGTGACACAATACATCTCTCGTAATGTAGGGTCCCGGGTTCGAGTCCGGGTGTCGGCTCTTCGATTTCATCGCCCGAGTCTCGGTCGAGCACGGAATCCTTGAACTTGCCGCCCACCCCGAAGGTCCGAGGGAGTCAAAGGGGGCGTGGGGGAAGCTCAACGCGTTCGATCATTGCTCGATCACCGTCGCCGATCCTGTCGGCGATCGGGCGGAGGAAGTTCCACCGTGGGTGGTGCGTTGGTCATCTCCGGCAACACGACGAAGGCGTGCGGATCAGTCTCCATGGGCACGGATGTGTGACCGGAAGCCTCATCAGCGACGACAGCAGGCCGGCATCGAGATCAGTGCACCCCAGAACATGGCCAGGGGCAACGACATCGGCCTGAACGCGGCCGGTACGGCGGCGGTGCTGGGGCATGGGCGGAGTACGTCCGCCGATCCGTAGTTGCCCCGAGCGGAACGGGTGCTCTTCCTCGGAGGCGCACCGGCGCGAGCACCGTAGGTTCGTATCGGCGCGACCAGGACGCGCATTCGATCAGCAGGAGCGGAGTCGATGACGAGGAGGTCGGAGACGATCCCCCATGTCTTTCCGTCCGCTCTGTTGAGAAGATCCGGCCAGCTGATGTGGCCCACGCCGCTCTCGACCACAGCTGAAAGATCGCGCTCGACAACGCCGATGGTGTGGTGACCGTGACTCGCCATGTGCACACAGTTCCGTCTCCGGATCCCGCGCGCCGTGCCCGCCAGGAGTTGCTGCGTCATCGTGCCCAAGGCCGCCCGTTCGAGGTGGCGTGGACCGCCGCGTTGCGTGCCGCGGTGCGGGGGATGCCGCCAACCCCGGCCGGGGAATGGCGCTGCGCGCTGCTGGACACCGAGTGGGCGTGGCGCGACGCCTACACCGGGCAGGGCTGCCCCGTGGCGTTGTTCGTGCCGGTCACCGAGCCTTGGGAGCGGGCGGCAGCATGACCAGCCCGCGCGGCCCGCGTCCGAACTCCTGCATCACCTTCGTCTGACCGGGCCGGGGCCGTGCGCGGACCCGACGCGCGTCCGTGCCGGCGGGTGATCAGATCGCGAACGGCTTGATCCGCAGGGGAACGAGCCGGCCGGCGCGGAATGCGTTCCTTCCGTTCTGCACCAGGACGGCCCTCAGATAGCTCGGGTCGTCGTGAGGATCGACGTTGCGGCTGACCGCGGCATCCAATCGCGCCGAGATCTCTTGCGCCAGGTCGGCATCGGGCAGCCCGTCGAGCCGGGCGAGGTCCGCGCCCAGGTACGCGGCATGCAGTTCATCCTGAACCATCGTGTAGATCGCCATGTTGGGCTCCTGTCGCTTCCGTGTCATCTCTTCTTCGGCACAAACGGAAGCGTTCATTACCCCGCGATGATGCTCCTGCAACCGGTGCTTCGGGGATGTCGTTTCTCGTCGGCGTGGCGGCGGCTGAGCAGCATCTGCACGGAGTGGTCGAGAAGCCGTGGCGGAGGTCATAGGGCCGGCCGTTCGCGGGTAGGGACTCGGGAGCATCCCCATCGAAGCTCCACGAAGGAGAACTCCCATGCCTTTCGCGATTGCCACCGGCGGGATCATCGGCATCCTGGTGGTCATCCTGCTGATCGTCCTGATCGTCTACTTCCTCCGACGCGCCTAGGACCTGCGCCGCACCGACACGGCGAGCAAGTCGGCCGGCGGGCAGAGAGCCGCCCATTCAGATAAGCAGCAGCGAGCGCGGCGCGCGCCATCTTGCGGTGGTGCGTGCTCGCGTTCGGCGGCCGTGCGCGCCACCCATCAGCCCGCTGGCGAGCGACGTCGCCCAGACATGCGCGACCTCGCCCGGCTGATCGGGAACCCGTCCCCGGTGCCCGCATGGACGAGCGGCCGGGAGGTTGCCTCACGGGAGGACTTCGCCTGGTGACTCGCAATACAGGTCCCAGAAGAGGTTTGCGCCCGCAACACAATCCGGTTCTTCACGGCGCTCGTCGCTCTGGTGGCACTGACCGCATCGCCGGGGGCTGCGCCGGCGTCGGCGTCCGTCACCTACGTGACCCAATGGGGCGGCGGCGGCTCGGGCGAGGGCCAGTTCGGTGGACCGGTGGACCTGGCGGCGACACGGTCAGGCACGGTGTTCGTCAGCGACACCTTCAACAACCAGTCGCCGCACATCCAGGCGTTCACCTCGACCGGTGGCTTCCTGCTCAGATGGGGCGCCCCGGGGATCGGTGACGGGCAGTTCCTTTCCCCGGGTGCGATCGCGGTCGGGCCGTCCGGAACGGTGTACGTCGGGGACTACGTGCGCAACCGGATCCAGAAGTTCGGCCCGGACGGAACCTTTCGGGGTCAGTGGGGAGCGCCCGGTTCCGGCGCGGGCCAGTTCGCCGCGCCGTGGGGGATCGCGACCGACGATCGGGGCCGGGTCTACGTGGTCGACTACGGCAACAACCGGATCCAGAAGTTCGGCCCGGAGGGCGACTTCCTCGGTCAGTGGGGATCGTTCGGCTCTCGCAACGGCCAGTTCCTCGCGCCGTCCTTCATCGCGACCGACTCGAACGGTCACGTCTACGTGGCCGACAGCGGCAACAGCCGCATCCAGAAGTTCGATTCAAGCGGAAGGTATCTCGACCAGTGGGACAGTCCCGGCGCGGGCGCCGGGGCTCCGGACTACCCGCTGGGCGTCGCGACCGACCCGAAGGGCAACGTCTATGTGGTCGGGACCAACAGCATCCAGAAGTACAACGCCCGTGGCAGGCTGCTGACGAGATGGGGCGAGTTCGGCAAGGGCAAGGGCCAGTTCCGCAACCCGCAGGGGATCGCGACCGACTCGTCGGGCAACGTCTACGTGGGTGACAGCGGCAACGACCGCATCCAGAAGTTCCACGACGCCGGCGCGCCCTACCCCGATCCGGATACGGCCCCGCTCAAGGTGCTGAGTCCCGCGTCGACCTTTCCCCGGAAGGGGCGCGGCTGATGAAGAAGCTCCTGCTCGGAGCGCTGCTCGGTGGCGCTCTCGGAGCTCTCACGCTCGCTCCGGGCGTCCTCGCTCGCCCTTCCTCCACTCCGGCGCCTCCCCGGATCCCCAGCAACTTCTCCGCCACAGGCCGCTATCTGGTGCCCGACCTCGGGATCAACGTTCCGTTCAGGTACGAGGGGAGCAATGGCAACAGCAAGATGGTCGCCGGAGGCCGGAATTATCCCATCTGGTTCATGAACCTCATCTACGGGAAACGGGGCGAGCCCAAACGGCTTTACACCGTCACCTACCGGTGGCCGGGCGTGGTGGAGGCCGTGCCGTGCGGCGCCATCCCGGGCAACTTCAGCCGCCGGACGGTCAACGCCTGGCTCGCGCGATCGAGCTTCGTCGGCCGGGAGATCCTGGAGGGCGAACCGCGACGGTACGTGAACCACTGGCGGGTCACCGGGACCCTGCCGGCGCTGCCTCCGGGGAACTTCATCCGCCTGCCGATCGCACTCGGCGACATCTACGTGGACCGCAAGAACCCCGCCACGATCTGGCAGGTGCTGCACTTCGGCGTCCAGAACCTCTACGACCCGGATCTCGACGAGTGGTTCCAACTGAACAGGTTCAGCCACCGGCCCGCAAAGGTCACCCTGCCCCGCGGCTGCGAGAGCTAGTGCCTTCTCGGACTGCTTGACCGGACCTCGCCCTGAAGCGCAAGGCCGAGCAGGCAAGCACTTCGCCACGCCGCGAGCGCGCGGCGATCCGGCCGGCCTCCGATGCCGGCACGCGCGCCGTCCCAGGGGCAGGACTCCCGCTTCGAGTCTGGATCCTTCGCCGGCCGCGATCGGGTACGTTCGTCCGCGCTCGAAGCGCTTTGAGAGGAGAGCCGCTGTGATTCCCGACGCCGCGAAGGTCGTCCGGCTGGCCGGCGAAGCCGGGCTGCGCCTGGTGCGCTTCCTCTACTGCGGCAACGACGGCACGGTGCGCGGCAAGGCGTCGTCGCTGAACGGCCTCGAAGGGCGGATGGCCTCCGGGATCGGCGTGACGGTCGGCATGCAGGCGATGAACTCACTCGACCAGCTCCAGCCCGTGGCCGGGATGGGGCCGGTGGGCGAGCTGCGCCTCGTCCCCGACCCCGCCACCTTCCGCGTCCTGCCGTACGCGCCCAACGCGGGCGCGATGCTCACCGATCACGTGGGCCTCGACGGGGCGCCGGCGCCGGTCTGCGCGCGCTCGTTCCTCAAGCGCCAGGTCGCGCGGCTCGCCGAGCGCGGGGCGGTGCTGCACGCGGGGTTCGAGAACGAGTTCACGCTCGCCGTCGAGCGGGACGGCGCGCTGCGGCCGGTCGACGAGAGCCTCTGCTTCTCGACGATCGGAATGGCCGCCTCACAGGACTACGTCGACGCGCTGGCCCACGCGCTCGAGCGCCAGCAGATACGGCTCGAGCAGTACTACGCCGAGCTCGGGCATGGCCAGCAGGAGATCTCGACCGCCCCGGCCCCGGCGCTGCCCGCCGCCGACGAACAGCTGCTCGTCCGCGAGACGCTTCGCGGCGTCGCGACCCAGATGGGCTACGTGGCGTCGCTCTCGCCGAAGCCCTGGCCCGACGCGGCGGGCAACGGCGGCCACATCCACTTCTCGCTGTGGAGCACCGACGGCGCCCGCAACCTGTTCCACGACGCGGCGCAGCCCGACCGGCTCTCCCAAGATGCGCGCCGGTTCATCGCCGGCGTGCTCGCCCATCTGCCCGGGCTCTGCGGCCTGGCGGCGCCGAGCTTCGCGTCCTACAAGCGGATCGTGCCGCACTTCTGGGCCGGTGCGTTCGCCTGCTGGGGACTGGACAACCGGGAGGCCCCGGTGCGCGTGCCGTCGGTGTTCGGAGGCCAGGAGGAGGCCTCGACCAATGTGGAGCTCAAGGCGGCGGACGCGACGTGCAACCCGTACCTCGCGCTCGGCGGCCTGATCGCCGCCGGCCTCGACGGGCTCGAGCGCCGCCTCGATCCCCCCGAGCCGGTCGCGGTCGATCCGGCCACCCTCGACGAGGCGCAGCGGCGGGCCCAGGGCATCGATCCCCTGCCGGCGACCCAGGAGCAGGCGCTGGACGCCCTCGCCGGCGACCCCGTCCTCGCCGGCGCGCTCGGGCCGGTAATCATCGACTCCTACCTGGCGGTGCGCCGCTCCGAGTGGCATGCGTACTCAGAGCGGGACGACGACTTCTGGCAGCGCGGCCACTTCGTGAAGTACTGATGGACCTCACGTCGATCCCGCTCGTCGACCACCACGCGCACGGCATCCTGCTCTCGGAGCCGACGCTCGACGAGTTCCGCGGGCTGTTCAGCGAGAGCAACGACCCGAGACAATGGCCGCACATCGCCACCGGCATCACGTACCGGCGGGCGATCCGTGCCCTGGCCGCGTTCTTCGAGCTCGAGCCGAGCGAGCACGCGGTGCACCGCCACCGGCTCGAGAGCGACCCGGCCGGCTACGCCGCGGAGCTGCTGCGCGCCACGGACACCGAGGTGCTGCTCATCGACGACGGCTTCCCGCCCCCCGGGACGGGCACCGGCTGCGCGGAGCTCGGTGCGCTCGCCGGGTGTACGGCGCGCCCGGTGCTCCGCATCGAGCGCGTGGCCGAGGATGGCGGGCTCGACGCGGTGCGCGCCGCCGTCGGGTCCGCTCGCGCGGACGGCTTCGCCGGCCTGAAGACCATCGCCGCCTACCGCGGCGGCCTCGACCTGACCGCAGCCGCCGGGACGGAGGATGACGACAACCGCGTCACCGGGCGCGCCATGGCCGCCGTCGTCGTCGCGGCGCTGGAGGCCAACGAGGCCACCGGCGATCCGCTCCCCGTACAGGTCCACACGGGGTTCGGCGACGGCGACCTCTACCTGCCTAGAGCCGACCCGGGCCACCTCAAGCCCCTGATCGAGCGCTTCGCCGCCACGCCGTTCGTCCTCCTGCACTGCTACCCGTTCGTGCGCGAGGCCGGATGGCTGGCGCACGTGTACGCCAACGTCTTCTTCGACCTGTCGCTCACGATCCCGCACGTGGCGCGCCCGGCGCAGGCGCTGCGCGAGGCGCTCGAACTGGGCCCCGTGTCCAAGCTGCTCTACGCCTCGGACGCCGCACGCACGCCGGAGCTGTACTACCTCGCCGCGACGTGGTGGCGGGATGCCCTGGCCGAGGTCCTGCCCGAGCTGCTGAACGCACAGGAGGCCGAGGAGGCGGCGCTGATGATCCTGCGCGAGAACGCCCGGCGCCTCTACCGGCTGTGACGTGGGACTCACCCGGGCGCGAAGCCGACCGGCGCCGTGTCGTCCAGCAACCGCCCACGCGCGAGCGCGTAGAGCTCGGCCAGCGTCATCGCGCGACCGGCTCGGGCGTCGACCCCCCGCGCCTGCAGCCACGCGTCCGCAGCCGAGGCATCAAGCCGCGCGAACTCGACCTCCGCCCAGCACCGCCCCGGCCGCACGACCGCCGGATGCAGCCGCCGCAGCGGCTCGTTCGTCGTGACCAGCACCACGGCGCGCAGGCCCTCGCCGAGCAGGCCGTCGCTGACGTTCAGCAGCCGTGACAGCGCTTGGCCGGCAACCGCGCGGGCGTCCGCCGCGAGCAGCTCGCCGGCGTCCTCGAGGATGATCAGCTGACCACGACCGTGCCGCGAGGAGCGCAGGAGCGTGCCCAGCAGGTAGCCCGCGTCCGGGCCGAGGAACGTCTCGGGGTCGGCGATGAAGTGGGCGTCGCACCAGCGCCGCCACTCCCGGATCAACGCGCGCAGCGCATGCGACTTCCCGGTCCCCGGCTCGCCGTGCCAGAGGACGAGCCCGCCGGGACCGGGCTCCGTCGCCGCCATCAGCTCGGTCAGCCCAGAGCCGGTCGAGGCCGCGTAGTTGCCGGCGATCTCCGACCACGCCGGCGCGCGAAGCCGGCGGCGCGCGCGCGGAGGCACCGCGCCGTGCGCCCAGAAGCCGACCAGCACCTCGTCCTGGTCGGCGCTGGGCTCCTGGCGGAGGTTCGCCACGAGATCCGCGGTGACCCGATCGACGTCCCCGCGATCCGCGCCCGCCACCGTCAACTCGCCGTTGCCGCGCGACACGGACACGAGGACGAGCATCCGCGGCTCGATGCGCAGCAGCACGGCGAGCGCGCCGGTCAGGTGCTCGGCGACCTCGACGTCGCCGAGCGCGAGCAGCTCGGCCAGCGTCACGTCCCCGCACGGGAACGACCCGCGGCGCACGTGGCGCAGGCCCTCGCCCAGCGCGCGCTCGGTGAAAGCGGTCGAGGACCAGGTTCCGTCGGAGAGGTCGAGACAGGGAGCGACCGGGACGATGGGGACGGCGGGAGAGGGCATCGAATCCAGGTCGTCACGGACCGCCGCCGCCTGACGTGTCAGATTGCGTCCGGCCATTGCGACATGACCATCAGATGCCGAATCGACCAGCCGAACACGACCGCGACGCGACGTCGGTCGGACGCCTGCGGGAGGAGGAGCTGTTCCGGCTCTTCTGCCACCACCGCGAGCGCGGCGACGCCGGGCGTGCCGCCCAGATGTGGCAGCGCGTGGCGCTGCGCAACTTCGACCGTGTCAGGGCCGTCGTCCAGACGTTCAGGTTCAACGACGGCAGCCGGATCCCCGCCCACGACGTCGACGACGCCGTCCAGGAGGCATACCTGCGGGTCGTCGCGATGGGCGAGAACTTCGACGGCGCGGCGCTCGGGCAGTTCCGCGTCGCGTTCAAGACGTGCGTCTTCAACTCGTGCAAGGACTTCGGGCGCCGCGAGTGGCGCCACGCGAAGCGCGCCTCCGGCAGCCTCGACGACCATTACGAGGACTCCGAGTCGAGCCCGTACGACAGCGCGATCGCGAAGCACTCGATCGCGCTCGAGGAGCTCATGGCCGAGGTCGAGGCCGACGAGGAGCGGCTCCAGGAGATGAGCGACCTCGCCGCCTGGGGCATCACGCAGGTCAGGAACGACAAGTACCGCGAAGTCCTCTGGCTGACCATCGTCGACCCGACGCCGAGCGACGAGGTCGCCGCTCGGCTGGACATCACCCTCGACAACGTGTATCAGCGGCGCCGCCGCGGCATGAAGCAACTGGAGGCGATCCTCCGTGACCACCATGCGTGAGCGCGTCCTCAGCGAGTTCATCGACGCCTGGAACGACGGCCGGCGACCGGACGTCAACGCGTACCTCGAGCGCGTCGAACCGGCGGAACGCGACGCGCTCGCCGACGACCTCGCCACCTTCCTGACCTGGGCGCCGGAGCCGGACTACGACGCCGCCGCGCTCGCCGCGCTCGAGGCCGAGCCGATCGTCGCCGAGGCGATGGCGGCCGGCGGGGACGAGGCGGGGCTCTGGCCGTCGCTCATTCCGCGCCTGCGCAAGCGGGCGAAGCTGAGCGTGGCGGACCTCGCCGGGCGGCTCACCGACACCTTCGCGCTGCCGCCCGCAGCGAGACCGAAGACCGCCGCCTACGTCACGCAGATGGAACGGGGCGAGCTCGACCCGAACCGCGTGTCCCGCCGGCTGCTCACGGCGCTCGGGAGTGTCCTCGGGATCGACGGACGCGAGCTCGAGGCGGCCGGGGGGATGAGCGGCTGGACAGTGCCGGCAGCGCCCGCCGCCGCAGCTGCCGCGCCGATGTTCCGCGCCGAGGATCAGGCCGCCGGCGAGGTCCGAGCCGACCTCGAGGTGCTCGCCGACGCCCTCGCCGCGCCCGGTGAGCGGTGGGACGAGGTCGACGAGCTGTTCCGTGGCGGCCGCTCAGCCTGACGGCGCGGCGGCCGTCGCGGTGAGCCCGAGGTTGCCGAGCATCCGGGCCACCTCGCTGTTGCGGCGGCCCGTTCGGGCGGCGAGCGCATCCAGATCGATCTCGCCGGTGAGGTAGAGACCCAACGCGCTGCCGCGCAGCGGCTCCGGCACGCGCGGTCGCCGCCGGCCGGCGCGGCTGAGCCCGTCGTCGAGCGGCTCGAGATCGAGCCGGCGTCGCAGCTCCAGATGCTGGTCGCCCGCGATCTCCGCGTCGAGGCGCGCGATGCGCTCCGGATCGTCGAGCACGCCGCACGTCTCGAGCTTGATGCGGACCATCTGCGCGCTCAGGCCGAAGGCGACCGCGATCCGCACGACGCTGTCGAGGCCGACGGGGAGCGACCGGCGACCGTCGAACAGCCGCTTCACGGCGGCCCGCGGCAGGAGGAACTCGGCGGCGAACGCGTTCGCCTCGATCTCGCGCGGGTCGCGGCCGGAGCCGAAGATCGTCGCGACCTCGTCGACCGTCGCCCCATGGCCGATCCAGTGGTGGCCGAGCTCGTGGGCGAGCGTGAACCGCTGGCGCACGAGCGCCTCGGTGCCGTTGACGAACGCGAGCGGACAGTCGGGCCTCGGCAGATACGCGCCGGCCACGCCGTCCGCGAGGTCCAGCACGACGACGTGGACGCCCGCGCGGTCCTCCACGACGCCGAGCAGATCGGGCAGCGGCTCGTCGAGCGGGATGCCGAGCGTCTCGCGCGCGCCCCGCGCCCGTTTGGCCCCCCGGTTGGTGTGGATGCTCGCCACGGTCCGAGTATCGGCCGCCGCTGAGGGGTCCTCAACCGCTGTCAGTTCGCGCCCGGACGCCGCGACTCCTCGGGGACGAAAGGAGCCGCCCCAGTGACCACCGCATCAGTCGTACCGCCCACCCTCGCCGACCACCTTGGCGCGCCCCTGCGCGTCGGTGCGCCCGACGTCGCCGGCGCGCTTGCCGTCTTCCCGATCTACGGCCCGGCGCCGCGGCTCGAGTACCGCTCGTTCGCGCGGGGCTGCGCGCTGGGGGTGACCATCAAGGAGCTCGGCGGCGGGGCGTCGGTCAACGACCTGATCGTCGTCAACCCGACCGACAAGCCGGTGCTGCTCTATGAGGGCGAGGAGGTCCTCGGCGCCCAGCAGAACCGCACGTTCGACGTGTCCGTGCTCGTCGGAGCGATGGCGAGCGCGTCGGTTCCGGTGAGCTGCGTCGAGCAGGGCCGGTGGGACGGCTCGCGCCACGCCGAGGCGTTCCGGCCGGCGCCGCAGGCGGCGTATCCGTCGCTGCGCCGGATGAAGAACGAGCAGGCCGGCGCGCAGCGGGCCGCGGGGGGCGAGGCGCGGGCGCAGCAGGGCGCGGTGTGGTCGGAGGTCGCCGCGAAGTCCGCGCGGCTCTCGGTCGACTCGCCCACGCAGGCGATGCACGACGTCTTCGAGCGCCGGCGCGGCGACCTGCGGGCGTACGAGAAGGCGATTCCCCTCCACGACGGCCAGACCGGCGCGATCGTGGCGATCGCCGGCGCGGTCGCGGTGCTCGACTTCGTCAGCCGGCCGGACGCGTTCGCGAGCCTGCACGGGCCGCTCGTCCACGGCTACGCGCTCGACGCGCTCGAGGCCGAGACCGATGCGCCGCCACCGCCGCCCGTCGACCCGACGCCGTTCCTGAGCCGGGTCCTCGGCGCGCCGCTCACGCACCGAGACGGGATCGGGCTCGGGTCCGAGCTGCGGTTCCGGACCAGGGGCGTCGGCGGGGCGGGGCTGGTGGCGCTCGACGAGCTCGTCCAGTTCACCGCCTTCCCGGCGCAGCCGAACGCCGCCCGCGCCGCGATCACGCGTCCGTCGCGGCGGCCGCGGACGGCGTGAAGGTGCGCGACCCGGGCCGCCGCTGGCCACTGACCAAGGAGGAATCGTCCATGTCCCGTCTGTCCCTGCTGCTCGTGCCTGCTCTCGCCGCGATCGTGCTCGCCGGATGCGGCGACTCGGCGTCTGGCGGCGACACGGCGGCCGAGACGGCCACCGCGAAGACCCGCGAGGCCGAGGCGCCGTCCAAGCCGCCGGTGCAGCTCGACGTCCGCTCGCCCGACGACGGGGCGGAAGTGCGGCGCGACCGCATCACGCTGAAGGGCAAGACCGAGTCGGGGGCCGACGTGCTCGTCGAGGACACGCCCGCCGACGTCGCCGCCGACGGCTCGTGGTCACAGAGCCGCAGGCTGCACCTCGGCAGCCAGGACTTCCAGATCGCCGCGACCATGCGCGGCCGCACCGCCACGTACGAGCGCGTCACGGTCGTCCGCCGGCGCAACGCCGCCGAGCTCGCGGCGCTGCGGCAGCGTCGCGAGGAGGCGCGCCAGCGCCGGATCGCCGCCGCCCAGCAGGCGGAGGCGGACTTCAAGGCGAGCGCGACCACCGTCCCATACAACCAGCTCGAGAAGAACGCCGACGGCTACCGCGGAACGAAGGTCGTCTACCGGGGGCAGATCTTCCAGATCCAGGAGTCCTCGTACGGCGGCGGCTTCATGCTGCTCTCCGTCTCCGATCAGGGCTACGGCTTCTGGGACGACAACATCTGGGTCAACTACGAGGGGCACATCTCGGGAGCCGAGGAGGACGTCATCACCGTCTATGGCGTCATCACCGGAAGCAAGTCCTACGAGACGCAGATCGGCGGGGAGACGTACGTGCCGCGGATGCGGGCGCGGTACGTCGACGAGTGACCGACCTGGGTGCGTCGCGCATCAGACCGGGGCTAGGGCGACTCGCCCGACGAGTCGCCCACCGGCGTGCTCGAGGCCGGGACGGTCCATGCGCCCGTGAGCGGGCCCTCCGTGGCGGCAGGTGCGGACGCCGCGGCGACCGCGCTGGCGCCGACTCCGGCCGCGGCGACCAAGACCCACATGACCATCCGACGATGATCAAGCATCCGGCCGACTCCCGTCGGCGGCGAGCTGTCCGTGCTGCGGAGCAACGCCACGCAGGCGACGGGACTTGCGTCACGGAGACGGCGCATCGCCCCTCACCGCTCGGTGGAGGCGCGAGCCGGGTACCACGGAACGTGTGCGCGGCAAGGTGACCAGCGACCTGTGGTGGAAGAACGCCGTCGTCTACTGCCTCGACGTCGAGACGTTCCTCGACTCCGACGGCGACGGCTGCGGCGACCTCGTCGGGCTGACGAACCGCATCGACTACCTGGCCGGCCTCGGGATCAGCTGCCTGTGGCTCATGCCGTTCTATCCGAGCAAGCAGCGCGACGACGGCTACGACATCACCGACTTCTACGGGATCGACGGGCGGCTCGGGACGCCGGGCGACTTCGCCGAGCTGATCCGGACGGCCAACGACCGCGGCATCCGGGTCGTCGCCGACCTCGTGATGAACCACTCGTCGAAGGACCACCCGTGGTTCCAGCAGGGCCGCGACCGCGGCTCGCCCTTCCACGACTTCTACGTCTGGGCGGACGAGAAGCCGCCGGAGAAGCCGGGCGACGTCGTCTTCCCGGACCGGGAGAACTCGAACTGGGCGTGGGATCCGAAGGCGCGGCAGTGGTACCTGCACCGCTTCTACTCCCACCAGCCCGACCTCAACGTCGCCAACCCGCAGGTCCGCGACGAGATCGCCCAGGTCGTCGGCTACTGGCTGGCGCAGGGTCTCGCCGGGTTCCGGGTCGACGCGGTGCCGTTCATGCTCGAGCCGATGGGCATGCCGAAGGGCGCGCTGCATGACCCGCACGAGCTCATGCGCGACCTGCGCCGCTACATGGGCCGCCGGCGCGGCGACGCGATCCTCATGGGCGAGGTCAACCTCGCGCCCGACCAACAGCGCGCGTTCTTCGGCGACGAGGACGGCGACGAACTGCACATGGTCCTCAGCTTCACGATCAACCAGGCGATGTACCTCGCTCTCGCGCGCGGCGACGCAACGCCGCTGCGCGCCGCACTCGAGGCGCTGCCCGAGATCCCGGCCGACTCCCAGTGGGCGAACTTCGTCCGCAACCACGATGAGCTGACGCTCGACAAGCTGACCGACGACGAACGCGCCGAGGTGTTCGACGCGTTCGGGCCGGACCCGGACGTGCAGCTCTACGGGCGCGGGCTGCGCAAGCGGCTGCCGACGATGGTCGGCGGCGACGAACGCCGCATCCGCATGATGTACAGCCTCGCCTTCGCGCTGCCCGGCACGCCGGTGCTGTTCTACGGCGAGGAGATCGGGATGGCGGAGAACCTCGACATCCCGGGCCGCTACTCCGTGCGCGCGCCGATGCAGTGGTCGGCCGAACGGCACGGCGGGTTCTCGACGGTGGACGACGCCGCGCGGCTCTGCCGGCCGGTCGTCGACGCCGACGGCTGGACGCCCGAGCGCGTCAACGTCGCGGCGCAACGGCGTGAGCACGACTCGCTGCTGACCTGGATGGAGCGGCTGATCCGCCGGCGGCGCGAGTGCCCCGAGCTCGGCTGGGGCCGGTGCACGCCGCTCGACTCGGGCCACCCCGCGGTGTTCGCGCATCGCGCCGACTGGGAGGACGGCACCGTCGTCGCGCTGCACTCCTTCGCCGACCAGCGGGTCGAAGCACGAGTCGAGCTCGAGCGCGGGATCGAGGAGATGGTGGACCTCCTCGGGCACGAGCACGTCGTGCCCGGGGACGGAGCGGTCACCGTGCCGCTCGATCCGTTCGGCTACCGCTGGTTTCGCGTCCGCCGCGACGGCCAGCGCGTGGCGCCCTGAGCCAGGCGGTCGACGAGGCGCCCCGCGACGCGCCGCGGATAGGCAGTCGGCCGCATCGCGCGCGCGAGCTCGTACTCGGGATCGCCGAAGAGCGACTCGCGCGCCCGCACGATCGGCATCGGGATCTCCAGATCGGCGTCCTCGGCACGCGTGCACGCGACGATCAGCCCGTCGCCGCTGCAGGACTCGAGGACCGAGTGGTCCGCGAGGATGTGCGCGCCGTGCTCGCACAGCGTGGCGAGGCACCGCTGATGCGTCAGCGGGTCGCCGCTCACCGTGTGGTGGTGGGTGGAGACGATGAGGAAGCGGATGCGTCCGCCGCGCACGAGCTCGGCCGCGCCGCGGAGCATCTCGGTCTCGGCGCCCTGGACGTCGCTGAGCAGCACATCGACGTTCGTCAGGCCGTGGTCGCGCATGAGGCCGTCGAGCGTGACGACCGGCGTCTGGTGATGCGCACCGTCGCTCTCGGCACGCATCCGCATCGTTGCGCCATGGGGCGATCCGACGGCCGCGTGCACGAACGTGGCATCCCGGTCGTTGAGCGCGAAGTTGCGCCGCCCCACCTCGAGATGCGGCGCATCCGGCTCGACGCAGATGCAGCGCGTCGACGGCATCAGGGCGCTCAGCCACAGCGAGTAGTAGGACCAGTAGCTGCCGAGCTCGATCATGACCGGCGCGTCGCTCGTCTGCGCGACGCGGCGGGCGACCGCATCGAACGCCAGCTCCTCCTGCGGCTCGTGATGGCCGTGCAGGCGGCGAATGATCTCCGTCATCCAGGCGCCGTAGTAGCCGTCGGCGACCACGCGGACGCCGTTGTGCATGGTCTGCACGCGCTGTCCGCCGTCGACGACGACGTCGCCGGCGCCTTCGACCTTCGGCAGGGCGTCGGTCGCCCGCACCGCCGTGGTCAACTCGATGCGGCGCAGTTCGTCGGCGCTGAACGCGGGCGCGGGCGGGTTCGTGTTCGTGTCCGTGACCGACATCGGCGACACCCTACGGAGCCGGTGTCACCGATGATTGAGCGATGACCGTGTCGCGCGAGGACGGGATCCGCGGCTGTCTGTTGGGGGGCGCCGTCGGCGACGCGCTCGGCGCCGCGGTCGAGTTCGACTCGATCGACGGGATCCGGGCGCGCTTCGGTTCCGCCGGGATCCGCGACTTCGCCGAGGCGTACGGACGGCTCGGGGCGATCACCGACGACACCCAGATGACGCTCTTCACCGCGGAGGGCCTCATCCGCGCGTACGTCCGCCAGGCGGCGAAGGGAATCTGCCATCCGCCGTCGGTCGTCGACCACGCCTACGCGCGCTGGCTGCGGACCCAAGGGGAGACATCGCAACGTTGGAGCGGGGAGCCGGACGGGTGGCTCGTGGGCGTGGACGCGCTCCACGCGCGGCGGGCGCCCGGCACCACCTGCCTGACCGCGATGCACGGACCGGCGATGGGCACGATCGACACACTGCTCAACGACCGCAAGGGCTGCGGCGGGGTCATGCGCGCGGCGCCGGCCGGACTGGTCGGCGGCTGGGCGGACGCGTTCGACCTCGGCTGCGAGACCGCAGCGCTCACCCACGGTCATCCGAGCGGCTACCTCGCCGCCGGTGCGCTCGCGGCGCTCGTGGCCAGGCTGCTCGACGGACATGATCTCGACAAGGCGCTGGACGAGCTCGCGGAGCGGCTCGCCGCGCGCCCCGGTCACGACGAGACGCGCGACGCACTGCGCGCCGCGCGGGATCTCGCGGCGGCCGCGACGACGCCCGGCCCGGAGGCCGTGGCCACGCTCGGTGGCGGCTGGGTGGCGGAGGAGGCGCTGGCGATCGCGGTCTACTCCGCGCTCGTCGCGCCCGACCTGGCCGCCGGCGTCCGCCTCGCGGTCAACCACTCGGGCGACAGCGACAGCACGGGCGCGATCACGGGCAACCTGCTCGGCGCGATGCTCGGCCTCCAGGCGGTACCGCCCCACTGGCTCGCGGCGCTCGAGCTGCGCGCCGAGATCGAGCAGCTCGCGGACGACTGGATCGCGTGCTTCGCCAGCGACCAGCGGTTCGACGTCACGGCGCCGGAGTGGTGGCGGCGTTACCCGGGCTGGTGATCGGCGTCGCCTCCGCGGCGAACCGGCAGAGCATGTTCACCAGCCGCATGTCGTCCACCGTCGAGCAGCGCGAGCTGAGCAGCCGCGGCGAGCAGACGACGACCGCCAGCGCCTGCGCGCGCGAGACCGCGACGTTCAGCCGGTTGCGGCTGAGGAGGAAGCTCATGCCGCGGGTGACGTCGTCGCCGCTCGAGGACGCCATCGAGAAGAAGACGACGGGCGCCTCCTGGCCCTGGAACTTGTCGACGGTCCCGACCCGGGCGTCGTCAGGGAGGTGCGCCTTGAGGCAGCGGACCTGCGCGTTGTAGGGCGCGACGACGAGGATGTCGGCGAGCGTCAGCTCGTGCACCTCGCCGTCCCGATCCACGTACGTGCCGCCGACGAGGCGATCGACCTCGGCGGCGATGCGTGTCGCCTCCTCCTGCGAGCGGCCGCGGTTGTCGGCGTGCTCGACGCCGATGAAGCGCAGGCCGCTGCCGCACAGGCCCGGCGAGGAGATCCGCTGCCGCTCGCAGCCCTCACGCGCGGCCAGCCGGTCGTCGTACATCGTCCGCGACACGAAGTCGCACACGGCCGGGTGCATCCGCCACGACGTCTCCAGGAACACGCCTCGGTCCGGCGGGATCGTGTCGTCGTCTCCCAGCAGATGCTCGAGCACGGACACCCCCGAGCCGACCGGGTGCACGCCCTGGCTGACGTGCGCGAGCTGCTGTGGATCGCCGAGCAGGACGACGCTGTCGGCGGCCTGCGCGACCGCGATGGCGTCCGCGAGCGAGACCTGGCCGGCCTCGTCGACGATGAGCACGTCGACCGGTGCGGCGTCATCGCTCGCCCAGTACCACGCGGTCCCGGCGTGCAGCAGGACCGGGCCGTCGCCGTCGTCGTCGGGCAGGTCCTTCTCGCACGCGATCCGGGCGCTCTCGTAGTTGTTGTCGTCCTCGCCCGTCCGCTTTCGCCAGCCGCGGAAGGCCGCGCCGGTCTCGTCGGCGGCCTGGTCGATGGCGGCCAGCAGGTTGTTGATCGCCTTGTGGGCGGTGGCCATGACGCCGACCCGCCGGCCGTCGGCCATCAGCGAGAGCGCGATCCGCGCTCCCGTCCACGTCTTGCCGGTGCCTGGCGGACCCTGGATGACGAGCGCACTGCGATCGAGCCCGCGCACCTGCGCGCATACGCGGGCGAGGTCGAACGCCGCCTCGGACAGCGGGGGCGAGCCGCTGCGCAGGCGTGGGGGACGCCGCAGCAGCAGGTCCAGGCCCGCCTCGGCCCGCTCCAGCCCGCCTCCGCCGATGCGCTCGGCGAACGCGAACACGGCGTCGACCTGGGCGCGCGCCTGGTACGGGCCGCCGGGAGCCAGCGCGCGCGGTGGATCCTCGCCCGATCTCTGGCCGCGCGTCACGACGACGGTCCCGGCGCGCTCGTCGATCTCGACCAGCTGCGCCCCGCGCTCGGTCAGCGGCTCGTCCACGTTGCCCGGCCCGAGCTTGTACTCCTGCGGGGGGAAGCTCAGCGTCCACCGCCATGACCGGTTCACCGGCTCGACGGCGAGGACCGCGAGGTCCCCGATCGCCTCCCGATCCTCGTCGCGCAGCTCGTCCAGGCTGCGCTTGCGACGATCGAAGAACGTCCACCACGCCTGCTTCTCCTCCTGGCGGTGATAGCTCGTCAGGTGGAACGCCAGGCGCCGCGCGCGCTGCTGCGGATCGTCCTCGGACTCGTCGTCGGGCAGGCCGGCGAGCAGCCTCGGCCGCAGCGCGTCGGTGCGGGCCTGGACCTCCGCCGCGCGCGGGCTCAGCGGCTTGGGCTCCTCCGGCGCCAGCGCCGCGAGCTCGACGCCGAACCGCGCCTGCGCCTCGGGCCGCCGCGCGAGCAGCCACTCGTTCAGCGCGCGCGTGCTGTGGCAGTCGTCGCGGTTGTAGGCGGCGATCTCGTCGAGGTGATCGCGCGAGCCGTCGTCCTGGAAGTCCTGCCACCGCCTCATCGAGCCGAGTCCGTCGCGCAGATCCGCGGCGCGCTCGAACCCGATGACCGCCTCGAGCGACTTCAGGCTGTAGCTCTCGATGCCGGCCCGCACCGCCTGCCGCGTGATGCCGTAGAGGTCGACGAAGACGTTGCGGCGCAGGAGCTCGTCGACCTCGTGCTCGCGGGTCGCGTGCCGGACCATCATCGCCTTCAGCGCAACGGGCTCGTAGCTGTTGTAGTGGAAGACGTGGAGGTCCGGGTGGCGCTCGAGCCGCTCGGTGATCCAGTCGACCCACATCTCGAACGCGCGCTTCTCCTCGGCTCGTGACAGCGCCCAGATGGGCCGGTAGCGCCACTCGCCGTCGTCTGAGCACACGGTGCCGAACAGGTACTCGAGCCCCTCGTCGCCCCAGTACCGGTCGCCCTCGAAGTCGAAGTACACGTCGCCCGGCGACGGCTCGGGAAGCCGGTGCAGGCCGCGACCGTGCTCGGGTTCGAGCAGCTCGTAGAGGGGGCGGTCGAGCCTGCGGCTGCGTACCTGCAGGTCCGCCTGGGCCCGCAGCGTCGAGAGCGTCGTCTGAGGAAGCCGCTCGATCACGGTGCCGCGATCGAGCGCCGCGAGCGCCGACGCGCTGCTCACGCCGGCCCGCTCCAGCTTCAGGCCCTGTTCGCGCCAGAGGCCCGCGACGAGCGAGATGTGGTCGTCGCCGCGCCGGCGCTCCTCGCAGACGTGCCACCAGTGACAGTACTCGCAGTCGCGCACCGGATACGGATAGGCGGGGAGGGCGCCGCCGGACAGCTCGTCGTAGCGCGCGGCGAACCGCTCGGCGATGACCTGGCCGTATGCCTCGAAGTCGCCGGGCCGCAGCGCGCGGCGCTCGTCGTCACGCAGGATGAGGTGCATCTGCGCCGGCCGCCGACCCTGCAGGCGCTCGAGCGCGTCGCAGTAGAACAGCAGCTGGAAGACGTGGCGCGGAGCGGCATGACGACCGAACTTCGCGTCGTGCACCTCGTAGGACCAGCCGCCGAGGTCGGAGGGCTCCTCGACGCGGATGAGGAAGTCGGGATAGCCGACCCAGCCGTCGCCGGTGAAGCACCCCTGGTAGATGACCCGGCGCCCCGCCCGCATCGCCTCGATGGTGCGTTCGGCGCGCTCGACGGCGGTCGCCCGATCGTCCTCGAGCGAGACGACGTCGCACCTCTCCTCGCGCAGTCCGTCGAGGACGTACTGCTCATGGCGCCGGCCCCGCTCGAGCAGCAGGTCCATCCGCGGCGGGCGGCGCTCGGCATCCAGCTCGCCGCGTCCCTCGAGGATGTCGAGGTAGGTGCGGTGCTCGCAACCGAGGAAGCGGTTGAGCGCGCTGGGTGACAGACGTGGCGGATCGGCCATCAGGGACAGTGTCGGCACGACGGGGTCGTTTCCTGACACGGAGTCGATCAGGCCGCGGCGACGCTTCGGGCCGCCTCGAACAGCTCCTCCGGCATCGGCCGGGGCAGACGCCACGTGAACTGGACCGGTCGTTCGCCCTCATGGCGGACGTAGGCCACGGGCCCGAGGAACGTGAACGGCGCCGCTTCCCCGAGCGCGTCTCGCTTCCGCTCGCGAACCATCAGGAGGACGTTGGTGCCGCGCGCCTCGTGCGCGATGTAGCGCTCGACGGTTGGTTGTCCGGGAGTCTGGCGTGACTGCGACTCCCAGTGGAAGAGCTCGCGGTTGATGGCGTAGTCCCGGTACATCGTCGTCGGCGAGTAGTCGCGCTCGGCCTTGTGGAGGTCGACGAAGAACACGTCGCTCGCGGCCGAGGCCACCCACAGCACGCCCTCGCGGGTGGATGGCGGCGTCACGCCGTCCCCGTGCCCCAGCGCAGCCACGATCTCGACGCGCGAGTACCGGGCGTGAACGGTGAGGGGGATCGCCGCATCCAGGGCCGACGGGGTCGCGAGCGTGGTCGAGGCGGCGTCGACGGCCGCCAGCAGCTCGTCGAGCTCCTGTAGGACCGCCCGCTCGCGCCAGAGTGCCTCGTACGCGGTGTCGACGCTGTCGAACGTGCCACCGCCGGCGCCCCACAGCACCCACGACAACATCCGAAGGAGTCGCTGGTGGCGCGCGTCGAACTCGGTCAGGCGAGGTGGTGACGGGCGCGCGAGCAGGGACCGGTAGAACGCAACCCGCTCAGGGTCGTCGACGTGCCGGAGGCGACGGACGCTTCGCAGGAGCGTCGCTTCCGCCGCGTCGTCCGCGGCCATGGCCGTCGTCCGACCGGCCTCCCGGCGCATCGCCGTCCAGCTCTTGCCGCTCGCCCGGTAGACGTCGTCGACCCCGCGGCCGGTCTGTTCGAGATACCACCGCAGATCACCGTCGTCCGGGCGGCCGGCGAGGTCCTCGACGAGCGTCTTCCACCGTCCCGACCTGGCGATCGCCCGGAGGTTGTCGAGCACCATCTCGCTGCTCTGGCGATCGAGCTCGATCGCGCATCCGGCGGGCAGGAAGGGAAAGCCGCGTTCCACCTGGTCGACGATCGCCCCACGGCGACGGTCGACGATCGCGCTCATGCGGTCCGCGAAGCGAAACTCCCGATGCTGCTGGCCGATCAGGTCGATGACCGTCAGATGGCTCTTGCCCTTCGCACGGCGCAGGCCGCGACCGAGTTGCTGCGTGAACACGGTGGCGGATTCGGTCGGACGGAGAAGGAGCACGCAGTCGACATGGGGAACGTCGACGCCTTCGCCGAGGACCTCGACCGAGAACACGCAGCGCAGGTCGCCGGATCGCAGGCGGTTGAGCACCTCGTCGCGTCGTTGCGCCGGGTCGTCACCGGACAGCGCCTCGGAGGGCATGCCGAACTGGTTGAACCTGCGCGCCATGAACCGAGCGTGCTCGACGGAGACGCAGAACCCGAGCGCGCGCATCCGCTCCGGCCGGGCGACGGTGCGCCGCACCTCGCGCAGAAGGAGCCGGACCCGTGCATCGTCGGCGGTGTATAGGTTCTCGAGCTCGTTGATGGCGTACGCACCTCGTCGCCACGAGACCGCACGCAGGTCCGTACCGTCGGCGACGCCGAAGTACTGGAACGGCACCAGGAAGCCCTGATCGATCGCTTCCCAGAGCCGCAGCTCGACGGCGATCCGGCCATCGAACCAGTCGGTGACGTCCTTGCCGTCGAGTCGTTCGGGCGTGGCCGTGAGCCCGAGCAGCTCCTGCGGATCGAGGTGCTGGAGGAGACGGTCGTACGTCGGCGCCTTGGCATGATGGAACTCGTCGATGACCACGACGTCATACGCGGTCGGATCGATCGCCTCGACGTCCTGCAGCGACTGGATCATCGCGAAGACATGGCGCCCGTGGGCGCGCCGGCCGGCGGCGTGCAGCTCCCCGAACGAGGGATCGCTCAGAACCGCGCGGTACGTCGCCAGCGACTGCCGCAGGATCTGCTCGCGATGGGCGACGAACAGCAGCGACGGACGACCTCCCATCGCGTCGGCGATCTGCTCGTAGTCGAACGCCGCCACGACGGTCTTGCCGGTCCCTGTCGCGGCGACCACGAGATTGCGGTGGCGATCGTGGCGCCGGCGCTCGACGGACAGCGCTTCGAGCATGCGCTGTTGATGGGGATACGGCCGGACGTCGAGGCCGGTGAACGAGGCGAGCGCGATCCCTTCGCTGCGCCGTTCGTGCTCGCCGAGGGCACGTTCGAGGGCCTCGCCGTTCTCGGCCGGGTCGTACGAATCGAAGTGTTCGCTCTCCCAGTGGCTCTCGAACGTCGCGCGGACCCGCTCGATCACATGCGGCGCATCCTGGGCGGCGAGCCGCACGTTCCACTCGAGGCCGTCGAACAGCGCCGTGTGCGAGAGGTTCGACGATCCGATGAACGCGGTGGTGAGGTCTGCGCCGCGTTCGATCAGCCAGGCCTTGGCATGAAGCTTCGTCGTGCGAGCGTCGAGCGCCACCTTCACCCGTGCGCCGATCTTCACCAGTTCATCCACGGCACGCTTCTCGGTCGCGCCCATGTACGTCGTGGTGATGACGCGCACATCCCCGCCGCGCTCGATGACGCCGAGAAGAGCCTCGCGCAGTTGGACCACGCCGCTCCAGATGACGAACGCGCAGATGAGGTCGACTCGATCGGCGGTCGCCAGCTCAGCCTTTAGCTCGCTGCCGATGTTGGGCTGTCCGACCGCGTTGACGAGGAGGTCGCTCTGGCCGAGCGGCGTGGCCGGGAGCGCCGGCGCATCCGCGAACCCGCCAAGCGGACCCGCGGCGCGGATCGCCCGCAGCATCCGCGGCGGCATGGCCAGCGTCTCATCGACGTCGGACCGATCGGCCGCGAGGAGCAGCTCGTTGACGGTCGTCGCCTGATCGTCGACGCGCTCTTCGTCCCTGAGCGCACGGCGGACCGCGTTCGCGAGGTGCCGGGCGAGGAGGTCCGGGCCCTCGGCCGGGTCGAGCGCCTCGACCTCGAGCGCCGCCGGATCGAGGGCCGCCAGGGCCGCTTGGAGCGCCCGCGTGAGGAGATGAGCGCGCGGTCCGGGGCGGAGGTCGGGAGGCACGGGCGACCGCACGCTACCGGCAGCGGCGGTTGATCCGCTCGACAGGTCCGGCGTCGCGATGTCCTGACGGTTGGGTACTGTCCCGGCCATGCTGGCGAGGTCAAGGACGGCGGCCATCTTCGTGAGCTGCCTGGTCATGAGCGGGGTCGCGGCCGGTGCCGCACAGGCGGCGATCAAGGTCACGACCACCGAAGGCGCCGAGGTCGCGCGGTTCTCGTCGCTCGCCTGCCGGACCGACTCCGCGGGCTTCCACGGCCGGGCGGTCGTCAAGGGCTGGCGGCTCGTCGTGCGCATCCAGCCGTTCGCCGGCTTCAAGACCTACCAGCTCGAGTACGGCGAGAACGAGAGCGCGGCGTCCTTCTTCCTCGATCCGCCCGGCGGCGGCAACACGTTCAGCAACACGCAGGAATCGCCGCTCGTGTCGGACCGGCTGACGCTCGGGGGCGGGATCCAGTTCCCGAACGGCCGCAATCGGATCCGGCTCGCCTTCCCGATCACGTACGACAGCGACGGCGACAAGCCGAACATCGTGCGCCTGGTCGGGACGGCGAAGTGCACGTACCCGCGTAAGCGCGGATAGCTCGCCGGGCGCGAGCGGCGCCGTCGCGACAGCGATCGCGCGACGCGCCGCGTCAGGTCGCGACCGCCCGGCGCGACTCATATGGTGATCGCCCGTGCTGCACATCCACCGAGCCGAACGCGCCGACGCGCTCGTCGACGCCCTGCGTGCGCTCCTCGCCGACCCGCTCGAGGACCCGTTCGCGCCCGAGGTCGTCGGGGTGCCGACGCGCGGGATGGAGCGGTGGCTCACCCAGCGGCTCTCGGAGGCGCTCGGCACCAGCGAGGGCCGAGCCGACGGCGTATGCGCGAACGTCGACTTCCCCTCGCCCCGCCGGCTCACCGACCAGGCGATCGCGGCCGCGTGCGGCATCGAGCCGGACGCAGACCCCTGGGCGCCGGAGCGTGCGGTCTGGCCGCTGCTCGACGTGGTCGACGGCTCCCTCCACGAGCCGTGGCTGGCCGCGCTCGCCGCCCACCTCGGAGCGCACGACGAGCAGACCCGCGCCGTCCGCCGCTTCGCCACCGTCCGCCACCTCGCGGACCTCTTCGACCGCTATGCCCTGCACCGGCCCGGCATCGTCCGCGCGTGGGCGGCGGGCGACGACGGCGGCATCCGGGACGGCGGGGCGTGGCAGGCCGAGCTGTGGCGGCGCCTGCGCGTGCGCATCGACCACCCCGACCCGGCCGAGCGACTCGATCTCGCGTGCGCGCGCCTGCGCGAGGACCCCGCCCGCACGGAACTGCCGAAGCGGCTCTCGCTCTTCAACCTCACCCGCCTGCCGCAGGGCCACCTCGACGTCCTGTGCGCGCTCGCCGCCCACCGGGACGTCCACCTGTTCCTGCTGCACCCGTCGCCCGCGTTGTGGGACCGGGTCGCGGAGGCGACCTGCGGCACGCCGCCCATCGTGGCTCGCAGGGCCGACCCCACCGCCGCCCTCGCGGCCAACCGCCTGCTCGCCTCCTGGGGCCACGACGCCCGTGAGCTCCAGCTCGTCGTGACCGGCCACGACGACCCCATCGCCGACGAGCATCACGCCGCGCCGCACGGCTCCGCGACCCTGCTCGAGCGCGTCCAGCAGGACATCCGCGCCGACCGGGCGCCGGCCGGGGCGCCGCTGCCGGCACAGGACCGCTCCATCGAGATCCACTCCTGCCACGGCCGCGCCCGCCAGGTCGAGGTCCTGCGCGACGCGATCCTGCACCTTCTCGCCGACGACGCGACGCTCGAGCCCCGCGACGTCATCGTCATGTGCCCGGACATCGAGACGTTCGCGCCGCTCATCCACGCCACGTTCGGCGTCGGCGACCTGGCGGGAGGCGGCGACGGCGAGGACGACGACCCCGACGCGCTCGCCGATGACGTCCGCCCGCCCGACCTGCGCGTCCGCCTCGCCGACCGCTCCCTGAGACAGACGAACCCGATCCTCGGCGCCGTCGCCGAGCTGCTGGACCTCGCCGGCCGGCGCATCACCGCCTCAGAGCTGCTCGACTTCGCCGACCGCGACCCGGTGCGCCGCCGCTTCCGCCTCGACGACGACGACCTCGCCCGCCTCGAGGACTGGGTCGCCGAGAGCGGCATCCGCTGGGGCCTTGACGCGGCGCATCGCGCGCCCTTCAAGCTCGACACGCTCGAGGCGGGCACCTGGCGCGCCGGGATCGACCGCCTGCTCGTCGGCGTGACGATGAGCGAGGACGGCCGCCGCCTGTACCACGACGTCCTGCCGCTCGACGACGTCGAGAGCGGCGCGATCGACCTCGCCGGCCGCTTCGCCGAGCTCCTCGATCGCGTGCAGCACGCGCTCGACGCCCTCAGCCGCACCCAGCCGATCGACGCGTGGGCGACCGCGCTGGCGGACGCCGCCGACGCCCTCACGACAACGGCACCGAGAGAGTCCTGGCAGCGCGACCAGCTCAAGCGACTGCTCGACGACGTCGTCGGCGAGTCCGGTGGGCGCGTCACGACGCTCGCCACCCCCGAGATCCGCGCCCTGCTCGCCGAGCGCCTCCGCGGCCGCCCGACGCGCGCGAACTTCCGCACCGGCCATCTCACGGTCTGCACGCTCATGCCGATGCGCTCGGTGCCGCACCGCGTCGTGTGCCTGCTCGGCATGGACGACGCGCAGTTCCCGCGCAAGGCCCCGCGCGACGGCGACGACCTCATGCTCGACCGGCCGCGCGTCGGCGACCGCGACCCGCGCACCGAGGACCGCCAGCTCCTCCTCGACGCGCTCATGGCCGCCACCGACCGCCTCGTCATCACCTACACCGGCAACGACGAGCGCACGAACACGCCGCGCCCGCCGGCGGTGCCGGTCGGCGAGCTGCTCGACGTCATCGACCGGGCCGCGCGGACGGCGGACGGCACCCCGGCGAGCACCCATGTCCTCGTCCGCCACCCGCTGCAGCCCTTCGACCCGCGCAACTTCACGCCGGGCCATCTCACGCCCGACCGGCCGTGGAGCTTCGACACGGTCACGCTCGAAGGTGCCAGGGCGCTCGAGGCCCCGCGCCGCCCGACCCCGCCCTTCCTGTCCGAGCCGCTTCCGCCCGTCCCGGACCCGGTCGCCGACCTCGAGGCGCTCGTGCGCTTCGCCGGACACCCCGTGCGGGCGTTCCTGCGCCAGCGCCTCGGGATCAGCCTCGGCGAACGCGAGGACGAGATCGCCGACGCGCTGCCGGTCGAGCTCAACCACCTCGACGAGTGGCGCGTCGGGCAGCGCCTGCTCGACGCGCGGCTCGACGGCGCCGACCTCGACGTCGCCGCCCAGGCCGAGCGGGCCCGCGGCACGCTGCCGCCCGGCCGCCTCGGCGAACCCGTGCTGGCCCGGGTTCGCCCGGTGGTCGAGGAGATCGCCACGGCGGCCGAGCGCGTCCTGCCGACCGGCGCCGAGCCCGGCTCCGTCGACGTCCACGTGACCCTGCCCGGCGGCCGGCGGCTCACCGGCACCGTCGCGGGCGTCTGCGGCGACGTGCTGCGCGCGGTCACGTACTCGCGCGTCGGGCCCCGCCACCGGCTCGCGTTGTGGGTGCAGTGGCTCGCGCTGAACGCCGCGCATCCCGAGCGCGCCTGGGAGGCGGCGGCCGTCGGCCGGGCCCGTGACAGCGCGCGCAACGACGCCCGCATCACGGTCGCGCGCCTGCCGCCGCTCGACGGCGACCGCCACCGGCACGCGGTCGCGCACCTCCTCGCGCTCGTCGACCTCCACGACCGCGGCCTGCGCGAGCCGCTGCCGCTGTACTGCAAGACCTCGGCCGCCTACGCGCGCGCGGCCGGTCGTGGCGACGACGCGCTGAAGGCGGGCCGCGACGAGTGGGAGTCGCCGTGGGCGTTCGAGAAGGAGGACCGCGAGCTCGAGCACCAGCGCGTGCTCGGCGGCGTCGTGACCTTCGACGAGCTGCTGGTCGCGCGCCCGCGCTCGGACGAGGCGTGGGAGAACACCGAGGAGACCCGCTTCGGCCGCTACGCCCGGCGCCTGTGGGACGGCCTGCTCGCCCACGAGGAGATCAGCGACCGGTGAGCACCCTCGACGAGAAGGCCGTCATGCCGTTCGACGTCTGCGGGCCGCTGCCGACCGGCGTCACCGTGCTCGAGGCGAGCGCCGGCACCGGCAAGACGTACACGATCTCCGCGCTCGCGGCGCGCTATGTCGCGGAGGGCGTCCCGCTCGACCAGCTGCTGCTTGTCACGTTCACCCGCATGGCCACCGGCGAGCTGCGCGAGCGCGTGCGCCACCGGCTCGTCATCACCGAGCAGGCGCTCTCGGGCACGCCGCCGGCCGTCCGCGACGAGGTCGTGGACCTGCTCGCGCAAGGCGCGCCCGAGGAGGTCGCGCTGCGGCGCGCCCGCCTCACCCGCGCCGTCTCCGACTTCGACGCGGCGACCATCGCGACCACCCACGGCTTCTGCCAGGAGGTGCTCGGCGGCCTGGGCGTCGCCGGCGACGTCGAGCCCGACACGACGTTCGTCGAGGACCTCGACGACCTGCTCGAGGAGGTGGTCGACGACCTCTACGTCCGCCGCTTCCACCGCCGCGACACGCCGGACTTCGACCGCCGCCAGGCGCTGCTCATCGCCAGGGCCGCGGTCTACAACCCGGACCCCGACGCCCCCATCGAGCCGGCCGACGCCCCCGACCACAGCGTCGAGGCGATGCGCGTGCGGCTCGCCAGGGCGATCCGCGAGGAGCTCGAGCTGCGCAAGCGCCGCATGGGCGTCATGACCTACGACGACCTGCTCACGCGCCTGCACCGGACGCTGCACGCCAGTCCCGCGGCCGCCGCGCGCCTGCGCGCCCGCTACCGCGTCGTGCTCGTCGACGAGTTCCAGGACACCGACCCGATCCAGTGGGCGATCCTGCGCCGCGCGTTCGGCGGCGCCGACAGCGGCGTCACGCTCGTCCTCATCGGCGACCCCAAGCAGGCGATCTACGCCTTCCGCGGCGCCGACGTCTACGCGTACCTGGAGGCGGCGCAGGCGGCCGCCACGCGCCACACGCTGACGACGAACTGGCGCAGCGACCAGCCGCTCATCGACGCCTACGACGCGCTCTTCGGCGGCACCCGCCTCGGCCACGAGGGGATCGTGTATCGCGAGGTGCGCGCCGCTCCCGCCAACCGGACGGCCCGGCTGCACGGCGCGCCGGTGGATGCCTCGCTGCGCCTGCGCGTGGTCCCGCGCGACCACCCGTTCATCCGCCGCACGCCGAGCGGGTTCGCGAGCAAGCCGTCGGCCCGGGAGCACGTCGCGCGCGACCTCGCCGCCGACCTCGCCCGCCTGCTCAACTCGCCGGCCGAGATCGAGATCCGCCGCGAGGACGGCACGACGACGGGCCGCGGGCGACTCCGTCCCGGCGACGTCGCGGTGCTGGTGCCGACGAACCGCACCGCGGCGCAGGTCCGCGACGCGCTCGAGGAGGTCGACGTGCCGGCCGTCATCAACGGCGCCGGCAGCGTGTTCGCGACCGGCCCGGCTCGCGACTGGCTGGCGTTGCTCGAGGCGCTCGAACGGCCGGCGTCCGAGCCGCGCGCCCGCGCCGCCGCGCTCACGCCGTTCCTCGGGTGGTCACCCGACGAGCTCGCCTGCGCGACCGACGACGCCACCGACGACCTGCACCGCCGCCTGCACCGCTGGGCCGGGGTGCTGCGCCGCAAGGGCGTCGCGTCGCTGCTCGAGCTCGTCACGCTCAGCGAGGGGCTGCCGGGGCGGATGCTGTCCGCCGCGGACGGCGAGCGCGCCCTGACGGACCTGCGCCACGTCGGCCAGCTGCTGCACGGCGCCGCGACGAGCGAGCAGTTCGGCGTGACGGCACTGACGTCGTGGCTGCGCGAGCGGATCGCGGCGGCGGCCGACGAGACGGGCGACGAGGACCGCAGCCGCCGCCTCGAGTCCGACGCCGAGGCCGTCCAGGTCCTCACGATCCACCGCTCGAAGGGGCTCGAGTTCCCGGTGGTCTACCTGCCGTTCCTCTGGGAGCCCGGCTATATCCCGAGCGACCAGCCGGTGTCCTTCCACGACCCGGACGCGGGCGACCGGCGGACCGTCGACGTCGGGCTGGGCGGCCCGAAGTGGAAGGCCCACGAGCGTCAGCACGAGGTCGAGCAGCGCGGTGAGGACCTGCGGCTCGCATACGTCGCCCTGACGAGGGCGCGCCACCAGGCGGTCGTCTGGTGGGCCGGGTCCTACGACACGCGCCACTCCCCGCTCACGCGCCTGCTGTTCTCCCGCGACGACGACGGCAACGTCGCGCCGTCGGGCGCCTCGACGCCGACCGACGAGGCGGCGACCGCACGGCTGGAGCAGCTCGCCGCGATCGCGCCCGGATGCGTGTCGGTGGAGGAGGCGATCCCGGCGCGCGGGGAGACGTGGGGCGAGCCGCCCGTGCGCGCCGGCACGCTCGAGGCGGCGCACTTCGACCGCCGGCTCGACCGCGGGTGGCGGCGCACCTCCTACAGCGACATCACCGCCGCGGCGCACGAGGCGTGGGTGGCCAGCGAGCCCGAGCAGCTGGCGCTGCGCGACGAGCCCGAGGGGCCGGGCCCGGCGGCGACGGTCGCCCCGCCGACGCAGGCCGGCCTCGAGGAGGCCATGCTCCGCGCCGTCCCGTCGCCGTGGGCGGACCTGCCCGTCGGCGTGCACGTCGGCACGCTCGTGCACCGCGTCATGGAGGCGGTCGACTTCGCGGCCTCGGACCTGGATGCCGAGCTCGCCGGGTGCGTGGCGGCGGCGCAGGCGCGAAGGCCGGTGGACCTGCGCGACGATGCCGTCGCGGTGGGCGCGCTGCGCGCGACGCTCGAGACGCCGCTCGGCCCGTTGCTCGGCGGGATGCGGCTGCGCGACGTCGCGCGCGCCGACCGTCTCGACGAGCTCGCCTTCGAGCTGCCCCTCGTCGGGGGCGACGACCCGACCGGGCGGCTCACTGTCGACGCGATCGCCGACGTGCTGCGCGAGCACCTGCCCGCGGGCGACCCGCTCGCCGGATACGCGGCACGGCTCGACGACCCGGCGCTGCGGCGCGACGTGCGCGGCTACCTGACCGGCAGCATCGACCTCGTCCTGCGCACGTGCGGCCCCGACGGCGCGGCGCGCTTCGCCATCGCCGACTACAAGACGAACTGGCTCGCGCCGCCCGGCGACGAGCTCAGCGCGTGGCACCACCGGCCGGCGGCGCTCGGCGCCGAGATGGAGCACGCGCACTACGGCCTGCAGGCGCTGCTGTACGCGGCGGCGCTGCACCGCTACCTGCGCTGGCGGGTGCCCGGCTACGACCCCGCGCGCAACCTCGCCGGCGTGCTGTACCTGTTCGTGCGCGGCATGTCGGGCCCGGACACGCCGGTCGTCGACGGGGCGCCGTGCGGCGTGTTCGCGTGGCGGCCGCCCGCCGACGCGATCGTGGCATTGAGCGACGTGCTGGACCGGGGGAGGACCCCATGAGCGCCGAGCCCGTCGTCGCCCCCGATCCGTTCGCCGGCCGCCTCGCGCTGCGGGCCGGCGGCCTGCTGCGAACGTTCAACGACGCGGGCGTGCTCGCGGCGGCGGACGTCCACGTCGCGCGGCGGCTGGAGCGCCTGGCCGGCGAGGACGACGAGACGGTCGCGCTGGCCGTCGCGCTCGCGGTCCGCGGGCCCCGGCTCGGCCACACGTGCGTGGACCTGGCGACGATCCGCGACACCGCGACGGTCGACACCGACGAGCCCGTCGACGTATCCGCGCTGCCGTGGCCCGAGCCGGTCGAGTGGGTGGCGCGCCTGGCCGGCAGCGATCTCGTCGCGATCACGGCGTCTGACGTCGTCGATGCGCCAGGACCACACACGCCCGGGCGATCGCCGATCGAACCTGGCGCGATCACGGCGTCTGACGCCGTCGATGCGCCAGGACCGCAGGCGGCGGGGGGGTCGCCGTTCACGCCTGTCGCGGTCACGGCGTCTGGCGCGGTCGATGCGACAGGCCTCGACGCGCGTCCGCTGCGCCTCGCCGGCACCGTGCTCTACCTCGACCGCTACTGGAGCGAGGAGCGCCAGGTCGCGGCGGATCTCGAGGCGCTCGCCGCCCAGGTGCCCGGCGACGTGGACGAGGCGTTGCTCGCCCAGGGCGTCCGGCGGCTGTTCGGCGACCAGGCCGGCGGGCGCCAGGCGCTTGCCGCCGCGGCCGCTGTGCTGCGGCGCTTCGCGGTCGTCGGCGGCGGACCCGGCACCGGCAAGACGACGACGGTCGCGCGCATCGTCGCGCTGCTCGCCGAGCAGGCGGCGGCCCGCGGCGAGCCGGCGCCGCTCGTCGCGCTCGCCGCCCCCACCGGCAAGGCCGCGGCCCGGCTGCAGGAGGCGGTCCACGAGCAGGCGGCCGCGCTCGACGTCGGCGACGAGGTGCGCGAGCAGCTGCTCGGCCTCCGCGCGTCGACGCTGCACCGGCTGCTCGGGTGGCGGCCGGGCAGCCACAGCCGCTTCCGCCATCACCGCGCGAACCGCCTGCCGCACGACGTGGTGGTCGTCGACGAGACGTCGATGGTCTCGCTGTCGCTCATGGCGCGGCTGGCCGAGGCGGTGCGGCTGGGGGCGCGCCTCATCCTCGTCGGCGATCCCGGGCAGCTCACGTCGATCGAGGCGGGTGCCGTGCTGGGCGACATCGTCGGGCCGACCACCGACGGCCTGCGAATCGCCGCCTCGACCCGCGCGCGGCTTGCCGCCGCGACCGGTGCGGACGTCCCGTCCGGAGACTCCCCGCCGGGCGCGGAGGCCGGGATCGGCGACGGGATCGTCATCCTCGACCGCGTCCACCGCTACGGCGGCGGGATCGGCCGCCTCGCTGAGGCCATCCGCCGCGGTGACGCCGGCGCCGCGCTCGAGGCGCTCGCCGCCACCCCGGACGAGATCGCCTGGATCGACGCCGACGCGGCCGCCACCACCGGTCGCGACGCTCCGGTCGTCCTGCGCACGGGGGCGGTCGGTGCCGCCCGCGCCGTCATCGCCGCCGCCCGCGCGGGCGATGCGGCCACCGCGCTGCAGAGCCTCGGCGCCTTCCGCCTGCTCTGCGCCCACCGCCGCGGCCCGTACGGCGTCGAGACGTGGATGGGCCGCATCGAGGGCTGGCTCGCCGAGGGCATCGACGGCTTCGGCGCCGAGGGCGAGTGGTACGCCGGGCGCCCGCTGCTCGTGCTCGAGAACGACTACGGCCTGCAGCTCTACAACGGCGACACGGGCGTCGTCATCGCCACCGCGCCCGGCCGGGTGAGCGCCGCGTTCGAGCGCCAGGGCGACGTGCTCGAGTTCCGCCCCGCCCGGCTGGCCGCCGTCGACACGGTCTACGCGATGACCGTCCACAAGAGCCAGGGCTCGCAGTTCGCCACCGCCGCCGTCGTGCTGCCCGACCCGGCGTCCCCGCTGCTGACGCGCGAGCTGCTCTACACCGCCGTGACCCGCGCGCGCGAGCGGCTGATCCTCGTCGGCACCGAGGAGGCGGTGCGCGCCGCCGTCGCCCGTCCGGTCGCCCGCGCATCCGGCCTGCGTGCGCGGCTGTGGGGTGAGGCCCCTAGCGGGTGACCGCCGCGGACGCTCCGCGGTGGCGCGCGTACATCTCGTGCACCCACTCGCCGCCCGGCCGCGCCTCGAGCTCCGCGCGCAGCCGCACCACGGCGGGTGCGGCCCGCGGCGGCTGGTGCTGGCGCCCGGGCGGCGCCAGCAGCGGCGTGAACAGCGCCGCCGCCGTCATATCCGCGACGCTGAACGCGTCGCCCGCGAGGTAGCCGCCGGGACCGATCTCCGTCTCCAGCCGGTCCATCGCGGCGCGGATCTGCGCCTCGGACGCGCGCGCGGTGGCGTCGTTGATCGTGTAGTCCATGCGGAGCATCGGCCGGGCGACCGGTGCGCTGAGCGACAGCAGCCGGCGGCGCAGGCGCGCGTCGGGCGAGAACAGCGAGTCGGCCACCAGGTCGTCGTCCGGCAGCGTCTGGTGCCACATCCAGCGCCGCACGTCGGGCGCGAGCCGCTCGTCGAAGAAGTCCTCCAGCGCGAGCGCCCGCGCGCGGTCGGCGGGGTCCGCGGGATACAGCGGCGGCTCGGGCCAGCGCTCCTCGAGCGCGGCGACGATCGCGGTCGAGTCGCCCAGGCGCCGGCCCTCGATCTCGGCCACCGGCAGCCGGTCGTGCCGGCCGCGGGTCACCGCCAGCGCGCTGAGCCGGTGAAAGCCCGGCATCGGCACCCGCCGCTCGTGCGCGACGCCCTTGTAGTCCAGCGCCCAGCGGACCTTCTCGTTGTAGTGCGACAGCTCGATGTGCCACAGCACGACGGTCACGGTGCGCGAGCCTACCGTTCGGCCCTTCGCCCCCGACCGAGAGGCAGCCGCTTCGTCGCCTCGCCCGACCGCTCCCGCAGCGCCGCGACGAACATCTCGCGGATCGCCTTGCTCTCGAGCGCGGAGGCCCCCCGCGGGCCGAGCGCGTGCAGCTGCGAGCACACGACGATCCACGCCTCGCCCACCGCAAACGTCAGCGAACTCGCCACGCCGGCGCGGATCGTCCCGCCGACGATCGTGCCCGCGCCCGGGACGAACTTCAGCATCGTCGTCGCGAGGTAGCGGCCGGCCTGCGTGAGGCCGCCCGCCGTGAACGCCGCGCCGGCGACGCTGGCGAACGTCCCCGTCGTGATGTTCAGCCCGAAGATCGCGGCGATCTTCGCCATCAGGCCCACCTGCACCGGGACGAGCAGCGCGGCGTCGGCGATCGGGATGGGCGTCGCGCCGATGCCCGCCGCCGTCGCGGCCGCCGCCTTGATGTACGTGCGCGCCTTGCGGACCTTGCGTTCGAGGTCGATCTTCTGCGCGGCGATCAGCGCGGCCTCGACCGCGTCGGGAGCAACGCGAAAGGTGGCATCCAGCAGGTCGCGCAGCCCGTGTGCGGGGAAGCCTCCGAAGTCGTCGGGCTGGGCCATGGTGAAGAACACGCGGTTGCCGCCGGCCAGCGGCAGGTCGCGTTCCATCACGCTCTCGGCGAGCTTGCGCACCTCGGGGTGGATCTCCCCGTCGCGCGTCTGGACCTGCGTCAGCACGAACAGCACCGGCACGCCGTCGGCGGCGAGCTGGCGGACGAACTCGGCCTGCGCGTCCTCGAAGCGCAGGTCCGCCGCGCGCACGCAGTACCAGATGACGTGGATCTGCTTCGACACCGGGCCGCGCTTGCGCTCCTCGATGAGCGACCGGAACTTCGCGAGGATCTGGTCGCCCTCCTGGCCGACCTCGATGCCCTCGGAGTCGTACATCCCGAAGTAGCCCGACGGGTGCTCGTAGTAGGCGGTCTTCAACGTGACGGGCCGCCCGGTCCCCGTCGCCGCGACCTCGCTGCCGAAGATCGCGTTGATGAGCGTCGACTTGCCGACCCCGGTCTTGCCGAAGATCGCCAGGTTGAAGCGGCCGAGCTCGCGCAGCGCCTCGCCGTAGGCGGACTGCGCGTGCGCGGCGATGTCGGCGGACGTGAGGTCGTGCGCCGGTCGCTGGGGCTGTGCGCTCATGGGCCCATTGTGCCCGACCCGCACCGCTGGCTTGGCATTTGTATAGGGGCGTCGCTACCGTGCGCACCGCCCGGCGACGCACACCGGCGCGCCGGCCAGAACCCCTGGGGAGGAGACCATGAGCCGGACCGTTCGCAGGACGGACCCCGCTCCGGGTTCCGGCAGTCCGCCGCCGCACCTCGCGCGGGGCGCGCTCCACGCCCGGCACATCGGGTTCATGGTCGTCGCCGCGGCCGCGCCGATGGCCGTCGTCGTCGCGATCATGCCGATCGCGTTCTTCCTCGGAAACGGGGTCGGGACGCCGGGGATGTTCCTCGTCGCGGCGCTCGTCCTCGCGCTGTTCTCCGTCGGCTACGTGCGGATGATCCCGTACGTCCGCAACGCCGGCGCGTTCTACGCCTACATCGTGCACGGGCTCGGCCGGCCGACCGGCCTGGTCGCGGCCTACGTGGCGGCCGTCTGCTACAACGCGCTCGCCGCGGCCACGTGCGGTGGGCTCGCCTTCTTCGCCGCCGACACCGCGAACCGGCTGTTCGGCATCGACCTGCGCTGGCAGGTCTGGGCGGCGATCGCGATCGCCATCGTCGCGTTCCTCGGCTACCGCCGCATCACGCTGACCGCGCGCGTGCTCGGCGTCGCGCTCGCCTGCGAGGTGGTGATCCTCCTCGTGCTGGACGTCGCGATCCTCATCGACAACGGCCCGTCCGCCTTCTCCCTCCAGTCCTTCGCCCCCGGCAACGTCTTCGGCGGCGTCGTCGGCGTGGCGATCATCTACGCGTTCTCGTCCTACCTCGGCTTCGAGGGCACCGCGATCTACGCCGAGGAGGCGGCCGATCCCAAGCGCACGGTTCCGCGCGCGACCTACGCCGCCGTCGCGGTCGTCGGCGCCTTCTACGTGCTGACCTCCTGGGCGCTGCTGGCCGGCCCGGGCATGGACCGCGCCGTCGACCTCGCCGCGAAGGACCCCGGCGGCTACGTCTTCGCCCAGACCGAGCAGTTCCTCGGGTCGTTCGCCAACGACGTCGTCAACGTCCTCATCGTGACGAGCGCCTTCGCGGCCGTCCTCGCGTTCCACAACGCCGCGGCGGCTACTTCTTCGCGCTCTCGCGCGACGGCTTCCTGCCCAGGCAGCTGGCCAGGACGCACCCGCGCTACGAGTCGCCGTACATCGCCGGAATGCTGCAGGTGGCGATCCTCTCCGCCATCGTGTTCGGCTTCGCGATCGCCGGCCTGGACCCGCTGCTGAACCTGTCGACGGCCATGACCGGCTTCGGCGCGGTCGGCCTCATGGCGCTTCTGGCCACCACGTCCCTCGCGGTCGCCGTGTTCTTCTGGCGGCGCGGCGAGCGGCGCCTGGCCTACACGCTCGCGCCGGCGGCCGCTGCGGTCGCGCTCGCCGTCGCCACGGTCCTCGCGCTGGCGAACTACCCGTCGCTGACCGGCAGCACGTCGGACGTCATCAACAACCTGCCGTACCTGCACATCGTGACGATCGTGGTCGGCGTCGCCGTCGCCCTCTACGCGAAGCGCAACCGGCCCCAGGCGTACGCGCGGATGGGCTCCGCGCGTATCGACGAGTGAGCGCGGCCGCCCGCGCTGGCAGCATGTGCGGCCATGAACGAGCAAGGACCGACCGCGGTCGTCACCGGTGCCGGCTCCGGGATCGGCCGGGCGGTGGCCCTGGCCCTGCTGGACCGGGGCTACCGGGTCGCGCTCGCCGGCCGTCGCGAGCAGCCGTTGAACGAGACGGCCGGGGGCGCCGGCGACCGCGCGCTCGTCGTGCCCGCCGACGTCGGGGACCCCGCCCAGGTGGAAGCGCTCTTCGCCGCCGTCAGCGACGCCTGGGGCCGGCTCGACCTGCTCTTCAACAACGCCGGGACGTTCGGCGACCAGGTCCGCTTCGACGAGATCACCGACGAGGGCTGGCGCGCCGTCGTCGACGCCAACCTCAACGGCAGCTTCCTCTGCGCCCGCGCGGCGTTCCGCATCATGCGCGACCAACGGCCGCAGGGTGGGCGCATCATCAACAACGGATCGATCTCCGCCCAGGTGGGCCGGCCGCACGCCGCCGCCTACACGACGACGAAGCACGCCATCACCGGACTGACCCGATCCATCTCGCTCGACGGGCGCGCCGTCAACGTCGCCTGCGGCCAGATCGACATCGGCAACGCGGCGACCGAGATGACGAAGAACTTCCCCGGCGGGGCGCTGCAGGCCGACCTGTCGGTCAGGCGCGAGCCGACGATGGACCTGCGTCACGCCGTCGACGGCGTGCTCTACATGGCCGGGCTGCCGCTCGACGCCAACGTCGAGTTCCTCACGGTCATGGCGACGACGATGCCGTTCATCGGGCGCGGCTGAGCGCGCGCGAGGCGATGCCGGCGGGCGCACTGGCCCGCCGGCTCGGCCCGATGCCGGGCTGACGCCTCCTACGGGACGTCGATGAGCTTGTCGACGCCCGCGTCGTACTGGGCGACGTCCGTCCCCGGGCCGCCGCTCAGCCACTGCTCCTGGCCGTCCTTGGCGAGGAACACGTCGTCGCCGTCGCGGCCCTCGAGGTAGTCGAGGCCGCCGTTGGAGCGGAACCCGTCGTTGCCCTCCATGCCGATGAAGCGATCCTGGCCGGTCGTGCCCTCGAAGTAGTCGTTGGCCTTGCCGCCCCAGATCTGCTCGCAGTCGGGCATGACGTTGTCGCCCTCCTCGCCGACCTTGTCGAAGTCGGCGTCCTGGCCGTCGTTGGCGATCCCGTCCGGGTTGATGTACAGCGGCTGCGTGCGCCCGTTGGTGATGCTGGCGCTGAAGTAGGCGACGGTGTCGTACCAGGGGTGCGTCTCCGGCGAGTCGCCGCCCGTGCCGCACGAGATCAGGTCGGCGCCGTTGGCCACCGTCCCGCCCTCGAACCAGTCGTCGCCGAGCTCGCCGTACATGGCGTCGTCGCCCATGCCGCCGTCGAGGTCGTCCTGGTGGTTGCCGCCGTGCAGCTCGTCGTTGCCGGCGTCGCCCGACAGCCGGTCGTCGTCGTCGTCGCCGTCGAGGCGGTCGTTGCCGTCGCCGCCGTTGAGCTGGTCGTCGCCGGCCCCGCCGTGCAGCTCGTCGGCGCCGCCCTCGCCGAGCATCTGGTCGATCCCGGCGCTGCCCCACATGCGCTGCGGGTTGCCATCGCCGACGAGGAGGTCGTCGCCGGTGCCGCCCTTCAACCGCTCGACGTCGATGTGGACGTCGTCGAGCTCGCCGACCGAGCCGTCGTCGGCGAGGCCGTTGAGGTAGACGGCGATCCTCGACCCCCGGCCGCTGTAGTCGGCCGTGTCGTCGCCGTCGCCGCCGGCGATGTCGTCGCCCTCGTCGGGCGCGAAGCCCTGGAACAGGTTGTCGTCCCCGGCGTCGCCGCGCTGCGCGTCGGCCCCCGCGCCGCCGTCGACGGAGTCGTTGCCTTCGCCGCCGCGCACGGCGTCGTTGCCGGCCGCCCCGTCGATCACGTCGTCGCCGCCACGGCCGTCGAGCTCGTCGGCGCCGTCCGTGCCGCGGATCCAGTCGCGCTGGTTCGTGCCGAGCACCTTCTCGATGCTCGCGATCTTGTCGTCCTCCTCGGGGTCGCCGTTGAAGTCGGCGTCCTCGCCGTTGTCCTGCGAGCCCACGTCGACGCGCACGCCCACGACGCGGTACTGGTAGTCGAGCCGGTCGGCGCCCTCCTCGCCGTCGATCACGTCGTTCCTGTCGTCGTAGGACCCGCAGAGGACGCCGCACGACGTGACGGGGAAGTCGTCGTCGCCGCGGCTGCCGAACAGCAGGTCGGCGCCGTAGCCGCCGTCGACGGTGTCGTTGCCGTCGCCGGCCTGGATCTGGTCGTCGCCCTCGTTGCCGACCAGACGGTCGTCGCCGCCGTAGCCGACGAGGAGGTCGTCGCCGCCGGCGCCGAAGAACGTGTTCGGGCCGTCGTCGCCCTTGAGCCGGTCGTTGCCCGAGCCGCCGTAGCCGACCTCGACGCCCATGATCATGTCGGCCTCGTCGCCGATGCCGTCGCCGTTGGCGTCGGTGCCGCTGCGCGAGCCGCCGGCGAGGTCGATGACGACCGGGTCCGTGCGCGAGATGTAGTAGGCGAGGTCCTCCGCGCCGCCCTGGCCGTTGATCATGTCGCTGCCGTTGGACGCGGCGTCCTGGAAGAAGACGTCGCGCCCTTCGCCGCCGAGCTCGATGTCGTTGCCGCCGCGGCCGGTGATGACGTCGCCGCCGGGGCCGCCGAACAGCTGGTTCTGGCCGTCGTTGCCGGTGATCGAGTCGTCGCCGCTGGCGCCGGTGGCGTTCTCGACGTCGGCGCCGATGCTGTCCTTGGCCCCGCCGTCCTCGGCCGACCCGTCGTTGGCGACGCCGTCGAGCGTGATGGTCTTGCTCTCCTGGCTGCCTCCGTAGGTGACCGTGTCGGAGCCGGCGCCTCCCCGCATGACGTCGGCGCCCCGGCCGCCGTAGATGAAGTCGTCGCCGTCGCCGCCGGAGATCGTGTTCGCGGCGTCGGTGCCGATGAGCCAGTCGTTCTTCGTGCCGCCGGCGATGCGCTCGACGTCGCCGGCGACGTCGTCGCGGTCGCCGTCGGGACCGTCGTCGGCGGAGCCGTCGTCGTGCGACCCCTCGCCGGGCGTCACCGACTCCGCCTCCTTGCTGCCCTCGTACGTGACGAGGTCGCTGCCGTCGCCGCCCTCGATCGCGTCGCCGTCGAGGCCGCCGTTCAGCTCGTCGGTGCCCGGACCGCCGCGCAGGGTGTCGTCGCCCGCCGCCCCGTTGAGGGTGTCGTTGCCCGGCCCGCCGTCGAGGACGTTCGCGGCGCCGGTGCCGATCAGCTTGTCGTTCGCCGAGCCGCCGACGGCGCCCTCGACGTCCGCATTGATCGTGTCGCGCGCGTCCGCGGGACCGTCCTCGGCCGAGCCGTGCTTGGCGCCGGTGACCCGCAGGTCGATGGTCTTGGCCTCCGTCGAGCCGGCGTAGCTGGCCACGTCCGTGCCGGCGCCGCCGACGTTGCGGTCGGCCCCCGCGCCGCCGATGAGCGTGTCGTCGCCGGCGTCGCCGGTCACGACGTCGTTGCCGCCCGCACCGTCCAGCGTGTCGTGGCCGGGGCCGCCGAGCAGCTCGTTGATGCCGGCGTCGCCGGTGAGCGTGTCGTCGCCCTGGCCGCCGCTGAGGTTCTCCACGTCGGTGCCGACGTTGTCGCGCGCGCCCTCTCGCCCGTCGTCGGCCGAGCCGTCGTTGGCCTGGCCGTCGAGCGAGACGACCTCGTTCTCGGTGCTCGAGCCGTAGCGGGCGCGGTCGGTGCCGTCGCCGCCCTTCAGCGTGTCGGGCCCGCCGCCGCCGGCGAGCAGGTCGTTGCCGGCCTCGCCGAGGATCGTGTCGGCGCCGTCGCCGCCCGTGAGCTGGTCGTTGCCGTCGCCGCCGCTGAGCGAGACCCGCTGGGCGCCCGAGGCGGTCGCGATGTCGTTGCCGTCCTTCGTGTAGACGCGGACGCTGCTCAGGCCGGCGAGCGCACAGCGGGCGATGCGCCCGCTGACGCTGCAGCCGCCGGCGCCGTCGCCGTCCGTGAGGGCGGCGACGCCGGAGTCGGTGACGACGAGATCGGTGCCGGAGACCCGCACCGCGACGTTGTTCGCCTCACCGGCGGATGCCGTGAACGCGACGATGTTGGAATTGCGCGAGACGCTGGCCGCGTCGGCGACGGCGGGTACGGCGATGAGGAGGGCCGGCGCCGCCAGCAGAGCCGGCAGGACGCGTCGGGCTGGACCGCGACAGAGCATGGGGAGGACCTCTGAAGGAGCGTGTTCGGGAAGCGGCCGCGAGCTTGGCGGCGGCCACTTGCCGAACGCTTGCCGCGACCCGCCGACCCGCTTGCCGGCGGCTGATCGGGACGGAGCTCCTGCAGCTACGGGGTGCGGCTCGTGCCCGCGTCGGCGGGCGGCGGGGTCGCGCCCGTGACCGGCGACGGGTCGTGCGTCTGCACGACGGGCGCGGCCTGGGCGCGCGCCTCGTCCTGGGCCGAGGCGGCCAGGCGCTCGGCCTGCGCGACGGTCAGCAGCTTGGCGTTGACCGACGTCGACGTCCTGCCGTCGCGGACGCTCACGGCGCCGGCGGTGGCGAGGTTCGGCGCGTCGCGCCAGAACGTGCCGACGTAGTCGCTCGTCCCCGGCACGGCGAAGCCGAGGCGGTAGTCGCCCGCGGGCAGCCCCTCGATCGTGTACGTGCCGTCCGCCCCGGTGACGCCCGAACCGGCCGCGGCGCCGGTGGCGTCATATGCGGTGACGGTGACGCCCGCGATCCGGTTGCGGGCGCTGTCGGACACCTGGCCGCTGATCGCGCCCGCGGGTGCGCGCTCGGCGAGGGCCGCGTCGATGGTGACGACTTTGCCGAGCTTCACCGCCACGGGACGGGCGCGCGGCAGCGTGTCGCGGTCGGAGTAGAACTCGCTGATGTAGCGGCTGCCCTCGGGCGCCGCGAAACCGATCCGGTAGGTGCCCGAGTCGAGGCCGTCGACCGTATAGGCGCCACCGGCGCCGGTCGTCGCGGTCGCCACGGCCGTCTCGGAGACCCCGTACACGGTCACCGTGACGCCGCCGATCGCGCGTCCCGACCCGTCGGTCACGTGCCCGGTCACCTGCGCGGGGGCGGGCGGGGCGTGGAGCGAGCCGTTGAGCGCCGTCGTGCGACCGGCGGTCACCGTCACGGCGTCGGCCTCGACGACGCTCGAGCGCTCGCGGAAGAACTCGCTGACGTAGCGCGAGCCGGCCGGGCCCGCGAAGGACACCTTGTAGGGGCCGGCGGGCAGGCCGTCGATCGCGTACGTGCCGTCGGCGGCGGTCGTGGCGGTGCCGGCGGACTCCCCGGTCGCCGAGTACGCCGTCACGGTGGCGCCCGCGAGCCGTTCGCCGGTGTCTGAGCGGACGTAGCCGCTCAGGCGGCCGGGCGGGGGCGGGGCGTCGAGCGCCTCGGAGATCGTCGACGTGCGCCCGGAGGAGATGCTCAGCGTCAGCGCGGTCGCCAGGGTGGCCCGGTCGTGGTAGTACTCGGCGACGAAGGTGCTCGCCGCCGGTCCGGCGAAGCGCAGCTTGTAGGAGCCCGGGGCGAGCCCGTCGACCGTGTAGACGCCGCTGCTGTTCGCCGTCGCGCTGCCGGCGACGTCGCCGGACGGCGTGAAGGCGGTGACGATGGCGCCCGCGATCGCCTTGCCGCCGCTCTTCGCCGTGACCTTGCCGGTGAACGCGCCGCGCTCGGGGAGCGACCCGGTGACCGACGTCGCCTTGCCGGCCGTCACCTTCACCGCGTCGGCGAAGGCGAGCGTCGTGCGGTCGCGGTAGTACTCGGGCAGGAAGCGCGAGCTCGCCGCGGGCGCGAAGCCCACCTTGTAGGACCCGGCGGCCAGTCCGTCGATCCGATAGGTGCCGTCGGCGGCGCTCGTCGCGGTGCCCGCGGTCGCGCCGGCCGTGGTGTAGGCGGTGACGGTCACGCCGGCCGCGCGGGCTCCGCTGTCGCCGCGGACGTAGCCGCTGATCTGGCCGGGCGGCGGAGGGGCGTCCAGCGCTTCGGAGATCGTCAGCGACCTGCCGGACGTGAGCGTGAGCGCGAGCGCGGCGGCCAGGGTCGTCGTGTCGTGGTAGTACTCGGGGAAGAAGGTGCTGCCGTCGGGCCCCGCGAAGCGCAGTTTGTACGTCCCGGGCGCCAGGCGGTCCAGCGTGTACATGCCGGTGCTGTTCGACGTGGCGGTGCCGGCGAGGTCGCCCGAGGACGAGAAGGCGCTGACGACCGCGCCGGAGATCGCCTTGCCGCCACTCTTGGCGGTGACCTTGCCGGTGAACGCGGCGTACTTCGCGAGGTCCGCGCTGATCGCGGTGGTCCTGCCGGCCGTCACCGTGACGGCGTTCGCCGATCCCAGGGTGGCCCGGTCGCTGTGGAACTCGGGGACGTAGGGGCCGTTGGGCGGGCCGCTGAAGCCGACCTTGTAGGAGCCGGCGCGCAGGCCCGCGAGCGTGTAGGCGCCGCCGGTGCCGGTCGTCGTGCTGCCCGCGGTCTGTCCGTCGAGCGAGTAGGCGGTGACGGTGGCGCCCGCGATGCCGGTCTTCGCCGTGTCCGTCACCTTGCCGCCGATCTGGCCGGCCCCGGCGAGCGACGCGTTGACGCCGGTCACCGCGCGGCCCGCGTCGACGGTGATGGGATCGGCGGCGTCGCGGGTCGGCTTGTCGTCGTAGTACTCCCGGAGGAGGCTGCTGCCGTCGGGCGGCGCGAAGATGAGCTTGTAGGCGCCGGCCTCGAGGTCGAGCTGGTACGTGCCGTCAGGCGCCGTGTACGTGCCGCCCGCGCCCTCCCCGGTGTTCGCCCGGTAGGCGAAGACGGTGACGCGATCCACGCCGCTGCCCCCGGCGTCCGTCACGCGGCCGGAGACGGTGCCGCCCTTCGCGAGGAGCGTGTCGCGCACGGTCGTCGTCCGTCCCGCGGTGACCGTCACGGGATCGGCGGCCGCGAGGCTGGCCTCGTCGTCGTAGTACTCGCTGATGTAGCCGCCGCCGGACGGCCCGACGACGTAGAGCTTGTACGCGCCGCCCGCGACGGCCGGCAGGGTGTAGGTGCCGTTGGATGCGGTCGTCGTGGAGGTCCGGAACCCGCCGGTCTGCGCGTCGTATGCGGCGACGGTCGCGCCGCCGATCGCGATCCCGCTCGTGGTGCGCACGCGGCCGCTGATCCGTCCGCCGGTGACGAGCGCGGCGTCGACGCGCGAGACGGTCGCGCCGCCGCGGACCGTGACGGGATCGGCCTGCGCGAGCGACGGCTTGTCGTCGTAGAACTCGGCGACCGTCGAGCTGTCGAGCTGGTCGACGAAGTAGACCTTGTAGTCGCCGTCGTCGGGCACCGACAACGTGTAGCCGCCGAGCACGATCCAGGCGGAGGCGGCAGGCTGCGTGGCGCCGGCGCGGTACGCGTAGGCGGCGCCGAGCGCGAGTCCGCCGCCGTTGCCGTCGGTCACGCGGCCGGTGATCTTGCCGCCGGTCGCGGCCGGTGCCGAGGCCGGCACGGCGAGGGCCGCGAGGAGCGTCGCGAGCAGCGCGAGACGGGCAGGAGCACGCCCCCACCGGGACCGACGCAGCACTGTCCCCCGCCACGGCACACTCATATTGTCGTCCGTCAGCTCAAGAACTTGAGCCCGGAGACGAAGATCAAGGATCTGCCGGCGCGAAACTCGCGCGCGCTCAGTCCACCCGCAGCGTCACCCGGTGGACCGCGTGGTCGGCGAAGCCGCCGAGGTTCGGGGCGGGGCGCTCCGGCTGGGTGCGGCCTGCGGCGTCGGTCGCGCGGACGGCCACGTCGTGCGTTCCCGGACCCGGGCTCCAGGGCACGTGCCAGCGCGTGAGGCCCCAGCGTCCCGTTCCCGGCTCGAGCTCGGCCGGCTGCCACCGCCCGTCGTCCACCGACACGTCGGCCCGCGCGATCGGCGTGCCGTCGCTCCACGCGATGCCGCGCAGCGCGTGCGCGTCGTAGGCGGTGACGAGCGCGTGCACGGGCGGCGCGGTCATCCGCCGCCCGGGGCGGTCCGCCTCGCCCGGCGCCACGAAGCGGTGCTCCTCGCGCTCCCGGTAGCCGGTGAACGGGTCGCGCCGTGTGCCGAGCGGCGTCGCGCGCCATCGGGCGGCCGGGTCGTCGGCGAGGATGTCGGCTGGTTCGGGTGTCACGTCGAGCATGCCTACTAAATTAGTGGAGATTTGGGACGGGACGGTGAAACGGACGTTACGCTGGACCGGTGGCGGCCCATCGCGACACGCTCATCGCGCTGCAGGGTGGTGCGTTCCTCATGGGGACGGCCGACGAGGACGCCCATCTCGCCGATCGCGAAGGCCCGCCGCGCGAGGTGGAGGTGGCGCCGTTCGCCATCGACGCGTTCACGGTCACCGTCGAGCGCTTCGCCGACTTCGTGGCGGACACCGGCCACACGACCGACGCCGAGCGCTTCGGCTGGTCGTTCGTCTTCGCCGGCCTGCTGCCCGGTGACTTCCCGCCCACGCGCGGCGTCGCCGCCGCGCCGTGGTGGCGGCAGGTGCACGGTGCGGACTGGGCCCATCCCGAGGGCCCGCAGTCCACCGCCCGTGACCGCCTCGACCACCCCGTCGTCCACGTCAGCCAGGCCGATGCGCTCGCCTACTGCGGATGGGCGGGGCTGCGCCTGCCCACCGAGGCCGAGTGGGAGTTCGCCGCCCGCGGCGGCCTCGTCCAGGCGCGTTATCCGTGGGGCGACGAGCTCACCCCCGGCGGCGAGCACCGCGCGAACATCTGGCAGGGGACGTTTCCCGAGCACAACACGCTCGAGGACGGCTACCTGGGCACGGCGCCCGTCGGCGCGTTCGCGCCCAACGGCTACGGCCTGCACAACGCGTCGGGCAACGTGTGGGAGCGGGTCGCCGACGCCTTCGAGCCGTCGCCGGGCACGTTCGTCATGCGCGGCGGCTCCTACCTGTGCCACGACTCCTACTGCAACCGCTACCGCGTCGCCGCGCGCACCGGCGACACGCCCGACAGCTCCTCGGGCAACGTCGGCTTCCGCTGCGCGGCGGACCTCACCACGTCGAGCGGCTGAGCGCGGCGGCGCCGGCGAAGCGCTCGACCCAGCTCTGGGAGCGCCCGTTGGACTGGCGGCGCAGCGGCGGGGCCGGGAGCTCGATCCCGTCCGCGTCGGCCGCGCCGATGTAGCGCAGCGCACGCCGCATCGTCACCTCCCAGTGCTCGACGAGCTCCTCGTAGACGATCGTCAGCGGCGCGATCCCCTGGGCGGCGAACAGCGTCCCCCACCGGTCCTCCTGCTCGGTGAGGCGGCGGACGAGGTGGTCGATCGCCGCGCGGTGGAAGACGGGCTCGCGGTCGGCGTCCGTGAACGTCTCGCCGTCGCGCCAGCTCTGGGTCTGGATCGCGGTCCACAGCGACACGGCCTGCTCGACCTTGCCGAGCCGGACCACCCGGATGTACCGGGGCCGCGGGAAAGCGCCGGCGAGCACGTCGAGGTCGCTGTCGCCGGCGTAGCCGACCTCGCGCAGACGGTCGGCGAACTCGCCCAGGTAGCCCCACATGAGCTTGGCCGAGAACACGCCGTTCGGCGTCGTCCCCTCGCGGCGCGCCCAGGCGAGGTACTCGCCGTACGTGCGTGAGCGGGCGAGCTCGGGGGCGGGCTGCTGGTCGAAGCGCGGCAGAAGCGCCTCAAGCTCGGGCGTCAGCTCGTCGAAGTACTCCTGGGGCTGTCGCGGCAGATCCGTGCCGCGGAGGGCCTCGAAGTACTCGGCGGGGCGCCCGGCGACGCCGGTCGCCGACAGCGCCTCGCAGAACAGCGTGCTCCCGCTCCGTGGGGTGGCACAGACGAAGACCGACTCGGCTGGCGGTGACATGTCGCGCAGTTTACCCACTAAGTCAGTAGAGATTGCTAATTTAAGGGCCCTCCCGTGACCGCTACCCCCAACGTCCTCTATCTGCACTCGCATGACACCGGGCGATACGTGCAGCCCTACGGCCACGCCATCCCGACGCCGAACATCCAGCGGCTCGCGGACCAGGGCGTGCTGTTCCGCCAGGCCTTTTGCGCGGTGCCCGCCTGCTCGGGCTCGCGGGCGGCGCTGCTCACCGGCGAGTACGCCCACACGAACGGCATGCTCGGTCTCGCGCACCGCGGCTACGCGCTCAAGGACTACTCGCACCACCTGACCCATCCGCTTCGCGCGGCCGGCTACTGGACGGCGCTCGTCGGCGAGCAGCACATCAGCACTGATCCCGGGATCATCGGCTACGACCACGTCGTCGACGTCGACGACACGCACGTCGAGACGATCGCCCCGGCCGCCGCGGAGGTCCTGCGGACGCGGCCGAAGGACCGCCCGTTCTTCCTCTCGATCGGCTTCTTCGAGACCCACCGCGACTTCTTCGAGCCCAGCTCCGTGCGCGACGCGCTGTATTCGCAGCCGCCCTCGAACATGCCCGACACGCCGGAGACACGGCGCGACATGGCGGCGTTCAAGGCCAGCGCCCGCCGGCTCGACCAGGGTGTCGGCTCTGTCCTCGACGCGCTCGACCTGTCGGGCGCGGCGGACGACACGCTGGTCATCCTGACCACCGATCACGGCCTGCCGTTCCCGGGGGCCAAGGCGACGCTCACCGATCGCGGCCTCGGCGTCATGCTGATCATGCGCGGCCCGGGCGGCTTCCACGGCGGCCGCGTCGTCGACGCGATGGTCACCCAGCTGGACCTCTTTCCGACGATCTGCGACCTCGCGGAGATCGAGCATCCCGCGTGGCTGCAGGGGCGGTCGCTGCTGCCGCTCGCCGGGCGCCAGGCCGAGGAGCTGCACGACGCCGTGTTCTCGGAGATCACCTACCACGCGACCTACGAGCCGCAGCGCTCGGTCCGGACCCGCCGCTGGAAGTACATCCGCCGGTTCGACGACGACCTGCGCCCGCGCCTCGCGAACACCGACGACAGCCCGACGAAGGACCTCCTGCTCGAGCACGGGTGGGCCCAGCGGCCCGTCGCCGCCGAGCAGCTCTACGACCTCGTCTTCGACCCGGGCGAGATGGCCAACCTGGCCGCCGATCCGGCCCACGCGCCCGTCGTCGCCATGCTGGGCGAGCGTCTGGAGACCTGGATGCACGAGACCGGCGACCCGCTGCTCGACGGCCCCGTCGCGCCCCTGCCCGGCTCCCGGCTGAACCTCACGGACGCGGTGTCGGCCGGCGAGCCGACGGTCGTCGCGGGCGAGGGCGTCGCGCTCGGCTCCTAACGCCGCTCGGCGCGGGTGCGCAGCCCCTCGGCCGCATCGTCGACCAGCGCCTTGCGCACGCGATCCTCCGCCGGCCCGCGCACGAGCATGCCGAGCAGCCGGCCCGGGTCGACCTCGAGCCGGTACGTCGCGCGGGTCCGGCCGCCGCCGAGGTCGTCGAAGCTCCAGCGGCCGTACAGCGACTTCACGTCGCCCTTCTCCTGCGACCAGTCCATCGCGGTGTGCGGGTCGTAGGAGAAGCGCAGGAACGAGCGGATCGTCTTGACCTTCGCGTCGGAGATCGTCTCGACGTGCACGGCACGCCCGGCGGCGTCGCGCTCGAGGATCGTCACCGACTGCAGCGAGCCCTGCCACTCGGGCGCCTGCTCGAGGTCGGCGGCGATCGCATAGACGTCCTCGATCGCCGCGGCGATCTCCACGGTGTGCTCTCCGGTCAGCGCCATGGGTCCAGAATATGGGTCAGGCGATCGCCGGCGTCTGCGGCAGCCGGGCCAGCGCGGCCTCCATGTCGGCCTCCGAGAACTCCGGGTCCTCCAGGTTCCCGGCCAGGTACGCGTCGTAGGCGGCCATGTCGAAGTCGCCGTGGCCGGACAGGTTGAAGAGGATCACGCGCGCCTCGCCGGCCTCGCGCGCCGCCTCGGCCTCGTCGATCGCCGCGCGGATCGCGTGCGAGGACTCCGGCGCGGCGATGATGCCCTCGGTGCGCGCGAACTGCAGCGCCGCCGCGAAGCACGTGTTCTGGCGGTAGGCGCGCGCCTCGACGAGCCCCTCCTTGACGAGCGCGGACACGAGCGGCGAGTCGCCGTGGTAGCGCAGCCCGCCCGCGTGGACGGGCGGCGGGACGAAGTCGTGGCCGAGCGTGTACATCGGCATGAGCGGGGTCAGCCCGACCGTGTCGCCGAAGTCGTAGCGGTAGGCGCCGCGCGTGAGCGTCGGGCAGGCGGCCGGCTCGGCGGCGATGAACAGCGTCTTCGCCTCGCCGCGCAGCACCCGGCGCAGGAACGGGATGGCGATCCCGCCGAAGTTCGACCCGCCGCCGACGCACGCGATGACGACGTCCGGCTCGTCGCCGGCGAGCTCCATCTGGGCGATCGACTCGACGCCGATGACGGTCTGGTGCAGCAGCACGTGGTTGAGGACAGAGCCGAGCGAGTAGTTCGTGTCCTCGCGCTGGGCGGCGATCTCGACGGCCTCGGAGATCGCGATCCCGAGCGAGCCGGTCGGATGCGACGCCTGCGACCGGCCGGCCTCCGTGCGGTCGCTCGGCGAGCGGTGCACGGTCGCGCCCCACGTCTGGATCATCGAGCGGCGGTAGGGCTTCTGGTCGTAGGACGAGCCGACCATGAACACCTCGCACTCGAGGCCGAACAGCGCGCACGCGAAGGCCAGCGACGAGCCCCACTGCCCCGCGCCGGTCTCGGTGCTCAGGCGCGTGATCCCGGCCTGCTTGTTCGCCCAGGCCTGCGGGACGGCCGTGTTCGGCTTGTGCGAGCCGGCGGGGGAGACCCCCTCGTACTTGTAGTAGATGCGCGCCGGCGTATCGAGCTCGCGCTCCAGGCGCCGCGCGCGGAACATCGGCGTCGGGCGCCACAGCCGGTAGGCCTCGCGGACCTCGTCCGGGATGGCGATCTCCGGCTCGGCCGAGACCTCCTGCTCGATGAGCGACATCGGGAAGATCGCGGCGAGGTCCTCCGGGCCGGCGGGCTGCATCGTCGCGGGCGACAGCGGCGGCAGGGGCGGCCCGGGGAGGTCCGCCATCAGGTTGATCCACTCCGTCGGGATCTGGTCCTCGGAGAGCAGGAACTTCGTCGGCTCGGCCATGCGAGGAATCCTCTCAGTTCATCGAGGGGTCGTCGGGCATGCGCGCCAGGAGCGCGTACGTCCCGCCGAGCGCCTGCAGGGCGTTCGGCCACAGGTCCTCGGCGTCCTCGGCGAACGGATCGCCCGCCGAGAGCGGGGCGACGATCCAGTCCTCGCGCTCGAGCTCGGCGTCGAGCTGGCCCGCGCCCCAGCCCGAGTGGCCGAGGTAGGCGCGCAGGCGCCGCGTCCGCGTCGGGAGATCCTCGAGCGTCGCGCCGTCGGTGACGAGCCCGAGGTCGCCCTCGATCATCAGCGACTCGCCCGGGTCCTCGAACTCGGCGAGCAGCACGACGCTCTGCTCCTGCACCGGACCGCCGATCCACAGTCGCGGGGGCGGGGTGGAGGCGAGCGTCTCGCCGAGCTCGGGCAGCGCCTCCAGCGCGTCGACCGGCGACGCGCGGTTGAGCACGAGGCCGAGCGCCCCCTCGGGCGAGTGGGCGCACACGAGCACGACCGTGCGCCTGAAGTTCGGGTCAAGCAGGGTCGGTCCGGCGATGAGCAGCTGTCCGCGCAGTGAGTCCATCGGCTCCTTCACACCCCCAGTCTCGCGCGTGCGTCGCGGACGGCGGCGCGCGCCTCGTCCCCGCTCATGCCGAGGCTGCGCAGGAGGTCGACGGCGGTCGAGCGGATCTGGCCGACGATGACGCTCGCCGACAGGTTCCCGGTCTCCTCGAGCGCAGCGGTCGAGCGCGCCGCGGCGCGCAGGGCGGCGTCGCCCACCCGCCCCGACGGGCTGCTGCCCGCCAGCTCCCCGGGGAGCGCGCGCACCGCGGCGGCGAGGTCGCGGACCGCGTCGATCGCATGCGGCGGGACGCGCTCGCCGAGCTCGGTCGCCCGGATCGCCCCGCGCGCGAGCACCCGGCTGTTGCGCACGGCGAGGTCGATCTGCTCGTAGGCGACCGAGTACGCGTCGAGCGGGCCGCGCGCCCGGCGCGGCGCCAGCGAGAACGTCGTCACCTCGTGGCCGGTGCTGATCGCCTCGCGCAGGCGCGCGCTCGCCGGATCCATCGCCCGGCCGCGGCGCAGCGCCGCCTTGGCCGCCTCGGGATCGCGGTCCTGCAGGGCGGCCGCCACGTCGTCGAGGACCTCGGCGAGCTCCTCGAGCAGCGGCTCGGCCTCGCGGCGCACGATTCGCAGCGGGTCGGTCGGGATGACGGCGGTGATGAGCAGGCCGACCGCGCCGCCGATGAGCGCGTCGACGAAGCGCGCGCCGGAGAAGCTCGTGTTCGGCCCCTGCAGCGTGGCGACCAGCACCGCGGAGACGGCGCACTGGTTGACGAACAGCGGCCCGCCGCCGACGAGGACCGCGGCGCTCATCGCGAGCGCCACGACGATGACGATCTGCCACGCGCCGGTGCCGATCCCGAGGACGATGAGGTCCGCGATGCCGATGCCGATCGCGACCCCGGCCGAGAGCTCGACGGCCCGGCGCCAGCGCTGGCCGTACGTCAGGCCGAGCGTGAGGATCGCGGCGATCGGGGCGAAGAACGGGTGCGCGTGGCCCGCGATCTGCGTCGCCGCGAGCCAGGCGAGCCCCGCGCCGACCGCGCACTGGGCCACGGTGAGCCACGTCCCGAGCAGGCGGTCGACACGCTCGCGCATCGAGCTGCGCGACCGGCGCGCCGCCGCGTCGATCAGGTCGCCGGGCGGGCGCGTGAGACGGTCGCGGACGGTGGCCACCCACCGACCGTACCCCCGCGCGGTCAGCCTGAACGGGCGGTGGGGGCGATCCGGCGCGCCATCGCGATCGCCACGACGATCACGCCGGCCCCCGCAACGAGGTACGCCAGGCGCGGCGACCACAGCGCGGTCAGCACGCCGCCGGCCAGGAACCCGGCGCCGGGCGCGGCGGCCGCCACCGATTCGAGCAGCCCGACGACCCGGGCCTGCAGCCCTTCGGGCAGCGCCTCCTGGACCGCGGTCAGCACCGACACCCACTGGACCCCGTTGCCCGTGCCGCCGACGACCGACGCGACGCAGGCGAGCACGATCCCGGGTGCGGCGGCCAGGCCGATGTAGCCGGCGCCGACCAGCAGGGTCGAGCCGACCACCAGCAGGCGGGTCGGCCGCTCGCGCACGCGGGCGAAGACGGCCGACCCGAGCACGAGTCCGACGCCCCACGCGGCGAGCAGCACGCCGTAGCCGACGTCGCCGGCGTCCAGCGTCTCCTTCGCGTAGACGACCTCGATCGGGATGACGAGAAAGAAGAAGACGAACGCGACCGCCTGGGCGGCGATGAGCGTGCGGATCGGCTCGCGGCGCACCGCGGCGACGCCCTCGCGGACGCGGGCCGCCCAGTGCGCGCCGCCCGGATCCTCCGCAGCGGCCGGCGGCAGGTCCCGCGCCACGAACAGCAGCGCGGCGATGAGCGCGAACGACGCCGCGTCGACCCACAGCGCCGCGGCCGCGCCCGCGGTGCCGACGAGGATGCCCGCCGCCGCGGGGCCGGCCGCCGACGTGACCGCGAAGGCCGCGTTGAGCAGGGCGTTGCCCTCCCGCAGCGCGCGGTGGGGCAGGAGCAGCGCGGCCACCGCGGCGCGGGAGATGCCACGGCCGGTCAGCGCGAGCGTTCCGTCAGCGAACGCGAGGACGAGCACCGCCGCCAGCGCGAACGTGCCGCCGGCGATGAGCGCCAGCCCGGCGAAGGCGAGCGCCTCGAGCACGTAGAGCGCCGGAAGCGAGCGGTTGACGGCCCGGCGGTCGAGGCGGGCGGTCAGCCAGGGGGCCGCGAGCGCGGGAAGGAAGCGCGCGCAGACGAAGAGCCCGGCGGTCGCCAGGGCCGAGTCGGTTCCGTCGAGCACGAGGATCGCCAGGGCGACGACCCCCAGGTTGTCGCCCAGCTCGTTGACCGCGTACGAGAGCGCCAGACGCGGGAAGCCCGCGACGCGCATGGGTGCCCGGTGCTCCCCCAAGAGGGACGGCACGTTAGGGGATCGGGGTGCGCGTCGATCGCACCGCGTCCGACCCGTTACTCAACTTCTCCGTTGCATCGACCGATAGACGCGGGTGTGCGACGGACAACCCTGATCGGCGGACACCTCGCCGTGCTGGTCGGCGCGCTGTCGGTCGCGGTTCTGACGTCGCGCGCGAGCGACTGGCGGCCGCTCGCCCTCGTCATCCTGCTCGCCGCGCTGGCGGTGCTCAGCGATGCCCTGAGCATCGAGACCCGCGGGCAGCGGCTCTCGGGATCCTTCATCGCGCTCGTGCTGGCGATGGCGTTCCTCGGGCCGGCGCCCGCCGTCGCGATCGCCCTGTTGACGATCGGCGTCGACGCCGCCCGCGAGCGGCTGTCCCGGGCCCGCACGCTGAGCAACGTCGTCACGTACGCGCTCTTCCCGCTCGTGGGCGGCCTGCTCGCCCGTGGGGCGCAGGAGGCCGGCGCGGACCCCGCCGGCCTCGCCTATGGCTTCGTGGTCTTCGGCGTCTACGTCGCCACCATCACGCTGAACTTCGCGCTCACGGCCCTCGGCGGCCGCCTGTGGCTGGGCTACGGCATCGGGATGCAGGTCCGCCGGGTCCTCGTGCCGCTGCTGCCCTCGGAGCTGGCCGCCGCGACGCTCGTGCTCGCGTTCTCGGTCATCTACATCAGCATCGGCATCGCCGCCTTCGCCGTCCTCGTCGTCGCGCTCGTCGCCTTCCAGTTCCTGACGCGGGCGCTGCTCGAGTCCGAGGAGCGGGCCGAGCAGCTCGAGACCCGCACCACCGAGCTCGCCGCGCTCCAGGTCGGGGCGCTCGCCGCGCTCGTCCAGACGCTGTCGCTGCGCGACAAGATGACCGCGCGCCATTCGGCCGCGGTCGCGCGCTACTCGCGGGCCATCGCGCTCGCGGCGGGCTGCACGCCCGAGGAGCAGGAGCTCGTCCACACCGCCGGGCTCCTGCACGACATCGGCAAGTTCATCTTCCCTGACCGCATCCTCTTCGCCGAGGCCCGGCTCAGCGACGACGACTGGCAGATCGTCAAGCGCCACCCGGCGCAGGGCGCCCGGGTGGTCGGCAAGGTCGCGGGCCTCGCCGCGGTCGCCGAGATCATCCGCTGCCACCACGAGCGCGTCGACGGCGCGGGCTACCCGCGCGGCCTGCGCGGGGAGGAGATCCCGCTGCTGTCGCGCATCATCTCGGTCGCCGACACCTACGACGTGATGACCGCGCGCGATTCCTACCGCACCCCGGTCTCCCGGCAGGAAGCGATCGCCGAGCTGCGCCGCGTCTCGAGCACGCAGCTCGACGGACGGCTCGTCGAGGCGTTCATCGACCTGTTGCTCGGCTCCTCCGTCGCCTTCCAGCACACGACGGACGCCGACTTCGAGGCCGAGCTGGACCTCGAGGCGCGCGTGCGCGCCTTCGTCGCCTGATCGACGCGACGCGACGCGACGCGACGCCACGACGCCACGACGCCACGACGCCACGACGCCACGCCACGCGACGAAGTTCGCGCGTTCAAGCTCAAACATTCGTCCAGAATTCGGCCGAATGCTCGAGTGAAGCTGGCTGGACGTCCGGGACCGCGCCTACAGTGGCGCCATCGCAGGAAGCACAGAGCGGGCGCTGCAACGCCCGCTCTGCTCACGGCGAATCGGATACCAACGTGACGCCGCACGGACATGCGGCGGGAAGAGGAGCGCCACCATGGGCTTCAAGCTCTGATCGAACAGCGCCTGCTCTTCGAACAGGCGACCAGAGGGCGTCCCCCAGGGGGCGCTCTCCGTGTTTGTCGGCCGGGGCCGGGCGGGAATCGAGTCCTGCAAGGTTCATCTCAACGGTTGTTCGATGCCAGGCCCCCAAGGAGGGTGAGGGATCCCCGCAGGATTCGACAGCGAGCTGGCGCGCATCCGCGCCGCCGAGCCTCACGGCCTCGGCCCGCCGCTGCGGGCGGTCGCGCGGCTCGCGCAGGCGTTCGCCGAGCTCGATCCGGCGGCCGAGGATGCGTTCGGGCGGCGGCGGCACGTCGCTGGGGCGCGGCGGCTCGCTGCCCTCGCGGCGTGTGCGGCCGGCGGCACCCATGGCGCCTTCGGCGACCGCCCCGGGCTCGAGGAGGCGCTGGCCCGAGTGGCCGCCGACATGCGGGCGCGGGCGCGCTGGCCGGAGTTCCACGGTGCACAGGCCCTCGGGGAGGTGGCGCGCACCGCGCTCGCGCTCCCGGCGCTCGCCGACGACGAGGACTGGCAGCTCAGCGCGATCGCCTACGCCGACGAGGCGCTCCTGCGCGAGTTCTATGACGCGTGCGTGACGCTGGCCGGCGGGGCGCTGCGCATCGCCGAAGCGGGCTGAGCGCCCGCGAGCGCGCCAGCCGCCCCGTCCGCACCGAGCCGCTGGGTCCGAGCGCTACGCTCGCATCCCATGGACGGAGCTCGGGACGCAGCGCCGTCGATTCTGACGGGTGCCCTCGTCGCCGCTGCGCTCGTGGCGGCGACCACGATCGTCCTGTATCCGCTCGAGGACATCGCCCCGGTCGCCACCCTCGGGGTGGTCTACCTGCTCGCGGTGATCGTCGTCGCGACGTTCTGGCCGGTCTGGCTCGCCGTCGTCACGACCGTGGCCTCCGCGGCCGCGTTCAACTTCTTCCACCTCCCGCCCACGGGGCGGTTCACGCTCGCCGAGCGCAACCACTGGCTCTCGCTGGCGGCGTTCGTCGTGGTCGGCCTGGCGACCTGCAGCGTCGCCGCCGTCGCGCGCCGGCGGGCGGTCGAGGCCGAGATGCGCCGCGAGGAGGCCGACCTCGCCGCGGAGGCCGCGCGCCTGCTGCTCGGAGAGCGCGACCTCGAAGACGCTCTGAAGCTGGTCGCCGAGCGGGTCGCCACCGGGCTCGGCCTGCCATCGGCGGCGATCGCGCCGGCCGGTCAGGACCCCGGGCCGAACCGTCAGGCCCTCGCGCTCGGCGCCGGGGCCGAGCTCGTCGTGCCGGCGGAGCTGACGCCCGCGGTGGCCGGCCGGCTCGCCGAGCGGATCGTCCCCGCACTCGAGCCGGTCGTCGCGGCGGCGCTGGAGCGCGAGTCGCTGCAGGCCGAGGTCGTGGAGACCGCGGCGCTGCGCCAGAGCGACGTGGCGAAGACCGCGGTGCTGCGGGCGGTCTCGCACGACCTGCGCTCGCCGCTGACGGCGATGGTCACGGCCGGCGAGGCGCTGCGCTCGCCTGCGCTGGAGGCGGCCGAGCGCGACGAGCTCGCTTCGGTGGTCGTCGACGAGGGTTCGCGGCTGTCGCGCCTCATCGAGAAGCTGCTCGACCTGTCGCGGCTGCAGTCGGGCACGGGGACGCGGCGTCCCGAGCTCGTCGAGGTCGAGGACCTGCTGCGCGAGGCGGCGCACGCCGCCGGCGGCGCGGACCGCTTCGAGCTGTCGCTCGGGGCGCTGCCGCCGGTGCGCGCGGACGCCGCGCAGCTCGAGCGCGCCTTCGCGAACCTCCTGGAGAACGCCGCGCGCCACAGCGGCGGGCACCCGGTCATCGTCCGCGCTCGCGCACAGCGGGATCGGCTCGTCATCCGGGTGGTGGATCGCGGCCCCGGCATCCCGCGCGCTGAGCAGGAGCGGATCTTCGAGCCGTTCTATCGCGGGGGCGGAGGCGGGGGCGGCCGCGGAGGCGGGCGCGACGCGGGCGCGGGGCTCGGCCTGGCCATCGTCCGCGGCCTCGTCGAGGCCAACGGCGGGCGCGTGTGGGTCGAGTCGCTGCCCGGTCAGGGCTCCTCGTTCGTCGTGGCGCTGCCCATCGAGCGCGCGGAGGCGCTCGCGCGGTGAGCGCCCCCGGCCCGCGGGTGCTCGTCTGCGACGACGAGCACCAGATCCTCCGCGCGCTGCGGGTCATCCTGCGCGAAGCGGGCTTCGAGGTGATCGAGGCGGCGACCGCCGAGGAGGCGCTCGACCGGGCGGCCGTCCGCCCGCCGGACGCCGCGATCGTCGACCTGGTCCTGCCCGACGGCGACGGCGTCGAGGTCTGCCGGCGCCTGCGCGAGTGGTCGCAGATGCCGATCATCGTCCTGTCGGCGATCGGCGACGAGGACGAGAAGGTCCGCGCGCTCGAGGCCGGCGCCGACGACTACATCGTCAAGCCCTTCGGGCCGCGCGAGCTCGTCGCGCGCCTGCAGGCGGCGCTGCGCCGCGCCGGCGGCGACCCCGACGAGCCGGCGGTCCGCGTCGACGGCCTCGAGGTCGACCTCGCGGCGCGGCGCGTGCTCGTCGACGGCGCGGAGGTCCACCTCACCCCGACCGAGTTCGAGCTCCTGCGCACGCTCCTGCGCCAGCGCGGCCGGCTGCTCACCCACCGCCAGCTGCTCACGTCCGTGTGGGGCAGCGCGTACGGCGAGGACGTCGCGGTCCTGCGCGTCCACGTCGCCAACCTGCGCCGCAAGATCGGCGCTCGGTACATCCGGACGGACCCGGGGGTGGGGTACCGGTTCGACGACCGCGCCGGGGGATGACGGCGGTGCCGAGCTCAGCGCGGCACGTCGGCCCGCGTGCGGGCGTGGTGCGCGGCATCCGAGGGGAACGCAAGGGGTCGCGTCGCCGCTCGCGTGGGCGGTCCTGTCGCGGTGACGGCGTAGGGCGCCGTGATCGCGGGTCGCGTCGCCGCGTCGCGTGGGCGGTCCTGTCGCGGTGACGGCGTAGGGCGCCGTGATCGCGACAGGATCGCCGCGGCGGCCCGGTCGCGCGCAAGGGGCGCGGCGTGTTGACGTCGCATATGGACGTGAACCCGCTCTGGCCCTTGGCGCTGAGCGCCGCCCCGCAGCCGCCTACTTCGTCGCTTCCTCGAACTGCCTGCGTGCCGACGGCTCGTGCTCGGGGATCATCGGGCCCTCGCCCGCCGGGTCGAGCACGTCGTCCTCGAACCACGTGTATCGGCCCGCGAGCAGGTGCTGCGCCGTCTGGTACTGCGCCGCGTCGTCGTTGGACCACAGCTCGCCGAAGAGCCGGTCCGCCCGCCGGCGCGCCTGGCGCGCGAACAGCGCGGCCAGCTCGCGCGCCTCCTCGCGGTCCAGCGTCGTCGCGTACACGCACGCACACGCGATCGCGTAGAGCTCGGCGCCGATGTCGACGATGCGGCCGAGCAGCTTGCCGCGCTGCTCCAGCGACGCCTGGTAGCGCCCCATGAGGTAGAAGGTCGACCGCGCGAGCTTGCGCGACCCCCGCTCGACGTAGCGCATGTGCTCGGCGAGCGGGCCGAACTCCTCGAAGGAGCCCGGCTTCATCCCCGAGCCGACCGCCAGCTTCGGGAACCACTTCGCGTAGAACGCGCCCGCCTTGCCGGCGGCCTTCGCCTTCTCGGCGATCGCCGTCTTCGGGTCGAGCACGTCACCGGCCACCGCGAGGTGCTGGTCGACCGCCTCGCGGGCGATCAGCAGGTGCATGATCTCCGTCGAGCCCTCGAAGATCCGGTTGATGCGCATGTCGCGCAGCAGCTGCTCGGCGGGCACCGGCTTCTCGCCGCGCCGGCGCAGCGACTCCGCGGTCTCGTACCCGCGCCCGCCGCGCACCTGGATCATCGCGTCGATGACCTGCCATCCGAGCTCGGAGGCGTAGAGCTTGGCCAGCGCGGCCTCGATGCGGATGTCGTTGCGCTTGTCGTCGGCCAGGCGGCTCGAGACGTCGACGACCGCCTCGATGCCGAACGCCGAGCCGGCGATGAACGCCAGGTGCTGCGCAACCGGGTCGTGCTCGCCGATCGGCACGCCCCACTGCCTGCGCTCGCCCGACCACTCGCGCGCGATCTTCAGTGCGTACCTGCTCATCGCCGAGCAGATCGCGGGCAGGGCGAGCCGGCCCGTGTTCAGCGTCGACAGGGCGATGCGCAGCCCCTTCCCCTCGCCGGCGATGAGGCTGTCGTTCGGCACGAAGACGTCCTCGAAGCGCGTCAGCGAGTTCTCGATGCCGCGCAGGCCCATGAACTCGTTGCGCGCCTCGACGGTGATGCCCTGGGCGTCGTAGGGGCAGATGAACGCGCTGATCCCGCCGCGATGGCCGTCGCTCTTCGGGACGACCGCCATCACGATCACGACGTCGGCGATCGCGCCGTTCGTCGCCCAGAGCTTCACGCCGTTCAGCCGGAAGCCGCGGCCGTCCTCGGTCGGGATCGCGGTCGTGCTCATGCGCGCGGGGTCCGAGCCGACGTCGGGCTCGGTCAGCAGGAAGGCGGAGACGTGCGTGCGAGCGACCTTCGGCAGCCACTCGCTCTTCTGCTCCTCGGAGCCGAACATGCGCAGCGGCTCGGGCAGGCCGATCGACTGGTGCGCGGACAGCAGCGTCGAGATCGACGAGTGCCAGGTGCCGGCCAGCGCGAGCGCCTTGTTGTAGTAGACCTGCGAGAGGCCGAGCCCGCCGTACTCGACGGGGACCTTCATCCCGAGCGCGCCGAGCTGCTTGAGCCCGTCGAGCACGTCGCCGGGGATCTTCGCGTCGCGCTCGATCTGGAAGGGGTCGACGCGCTCGGTCAGGAACGCGCGCAGCCGGCCGAGGAACTCCTCGCCGCGGGCGGTGACCTCGGGCGCCTCGCGCGGCTGCGGATGGATCAGGTCGGGCCGGAAGCTGCCGAGGAAGAGCTCCTTGCCGAACGACGGCTGGGTCCACTCGGTCTCGCGGCTCTCCTCGGCGACCTGCTTGGACTGCTCATACGTGGGGTTCGCGGCCATGGCCGTTGGATACCCGATCCGTGAGTCAACCGACGGCTAACGTCCCGCCATCGGATGGAGGAGACGCCAAGGCACACCCTGCGCGACGGGCTGCGCGCGGCCCTGCCGCTGCTGGTGCCGACGCTCGTGCTCGGCATGTCCTTCGGGGTCCTCGCACAGCCGGTCGTGGGGTCGGCCGCCGGCAGCATCATGTCCGCGATCGTCTTCGCCGGCGGTGCCCAGTTCGCGGCCACGAGCGTCCTGGAGGCCGGCGGGGCGGCCGGGGCCGCGATCGCCGCCGGCCTGCTCATGAACGCGCGCTTCATCCCGATGTCGTTCGCGCTGGCGCCGTGGCTGCGCGGAAGCCGCGCTCGGCGCGCGGTCGAGTCCCAGGCGATCGTCGACGCGTCGTTCGTCATCGCCGGGCAGGGCGGCGGGCGCTTCGACCGCGAGATCCTCGTCGGCGCGACCGTGCCGCAGTGGTGCTGCTGGGTCGGCGGCACGGTCGCCGGGGTGCTGCTCGGCGGGGTGATCCCGGACCCCGCCCAGCTCGGCTTCGACGCGATCTTCCCGGCGTTCTACCTCGCGCTGCTGGCCGAGGAGGCCCGCGACCGGATGGCGATCGCGGTGATCGTGCTGTCGGCGGCGATCACCCTCGCGCTGATGCCGGTCGCGCCCGCGGGCGTGCCGGTCGTCGCGGCCTCGGCGGCCGCACTGATCGGACTGCGCCGGTGACCGCCGTCTGGGTCACCATCGCCGGGCTGACGATCGGCGGGTTCCTGATCAAGGCGTCCGGCCCGCTGCTGCTCGGCTCCCGCACGCCGTCGGAGCGCGCGCTCGGCGTGATCGTCCTCGTGGCGCCCGCGGTGCTGACCTCGCTCGTCGTCTACCAGACGTTCGGCGGCCACCCGACGGGCCTGACGATCGACGCGCGCGTGGCCGGGCTCGCCGCCGCCGGTCTGGCCATCGCCGCGCGCCTGCCGATCATCGCGATCATCGTCATCGCGGCGGTGGTCACGGCCCTCGCGCGGCTCGCGTTCTGACGGCGGCCGAACCGCCTATACCTCGATCCGCGCCCCCACGATCACGGTGCGGTGGCGCGGGAGCTTGACGTCGTCGGATGCGTCGACCGCGATGTGGGAGGTGGCGATGAACAGGCGCTTTCGCCGGCGCTTGAGGCCCGTCAGAGCCAGCCGGCGCGACGGAACTGGCGGTAGAGGAGCGCGCACACGACGAGGACCACGAGGATCACGGCCGGATAGCCGAACCTCCAGTGCAGCTCCGGCATGTGATCGAAGTTCATGCCGTACAGCCCGAAGACCATGGTCGGCACCGCGAGGATCGCGACCACCGCCGAGATGCGACGCATGTCCTGGTTGTCGCGGGTGCTGAGCTGCGCGAGGTTCGCCTGCAGGGCGCCGTTGAGCAACTCGTCGAAGGCGGCGATCTGCTCGATGTCGCGCAGCAGGTGGTCGGTCACGTCGCGGAAGTACTCGGCGACACGGTCGTCGAGCCCGAGCGTCGCGCCGCCGTCGGCCAGCCGCTGCATCGGCGCCGCCAGCGGCGCGACGGCGCGGCGGAACTCGATGACTTCGCGCTTGAGCCGGTAGATGCGCTCCGCCGGGTTCGAGCGCGTGCCCGAGAAGACGTCGGCCTCGAGCTCGTCGAGGTCGACGGCGACGCCCTCGATGACCGCCTCGTAGTCGTCGACGACGCGGTCGGCGACGGCGTACAGGATGGCGCTCGGACCGAGGTCGAGGAGTTTCGGGTGCGCTTCGACGTCTCGGCGCACGCCGGCGAGCGGTCTGCCCTCGCCGTGGCGCACGGTCACGACGAAGCGGCGCCCCACGAACACCGCGAGCTCGCCGATCTCCACGAGCTCCGAGCTGTCGACGTAGCGCGCGGTCTTGAGCACCATCAGCAGCGTGTCGCCGAAGCGCTCGAGCTTGGGGCGCTGGTGCGCGTGGACGGCGTCCTCGACCGCAAGGGGATGCAGCCCGAAGCGACGCCCGATCTCCTCGACCGCGTCCGAGCTCGGGTCGTGCAGGCCGATCCAGACGAAGCCGTGATCGCGCTCCACCGCCTGCTGGACGGCCTGCTGCACGCTCAGGCGCCCGCCGCGCCGGCAGCCGTCCTCGTAGAGCGCGCAGTCGACGATCGCGGCGCCGGCCGAGCGGCCGGGCGCCGGCTCGGGCGGCTGGACGACGGTCGCGCGCTCCTCGCGGCGCGGAAGCGGAAGCCAGGACGATCGGTCGCCGGGCACGGTAGGAGCGTAAACCCCAGCGCCTGCCTCCGATGGCCTTTACACAATCTGTACGGGCGGGCCCCGGAGCTTCATGCCGGCTTGACGAGAGCGGACCTAGCGTCGCGGTCATGGACTTCCTCGCCATCGCCATCGGCGTCGTCGTGTTCGTCGTCCTGTACCTCTCGATCGAGGCCTTCGACCGGGTATGAGCGGCGCCGACCTCATGGGCCTGATCGTGTCGGGCCTCGTCTTCGTCTACCTCCTCTACGCGCTCCTGCGCGGCGAGCGGTTCTGATGCTCCAGGGATGGATCCAGATCGCCGTCTTCTGCGCGATGATCGTGGCCGCCGTGCCGCTGCTCGGCGGCTACATGGCGAGGGTCTTCACCGGCGAGCGGGTGCTCCTGACGCCGGTGCTGGCGCCGGTCGAGCGCCTGCTGTACCGCATCCTGCGCGTCGATCCCCAGCGCTCCCAGGGCTGGAAGTCCTACGCCGGGACGCTCATCGTCTTCTCCGCGCTGTTCTGGCTGCTGCTGTACCTGATCCTGCGCACCCAGACCATCCACCCGTGGAACCCGGAGGGGTTTCACTCGGGCACCTGGGACCTGTCGTTCAACACCGCCTCGTCGTTTCTGACGAACACGAACTGGCAGTTCTACGGCGGCGAGACCACGCTCTCGTACTTCAGCCAGATGGCCGGGCTGGCCGTCCAGAACTTCATCTCGGCCGCCGTCGGCATCGTCGTGGTCATCGCGCTCATCCGCGGGATCGCCAACAGGCGCAGCGGCGAGCAGGGGCTCGGCGTCTTCTTCGTCGACCTGACGCGCGCCGTCCTCTACGTCCTGCTGCCCATCGCGATCGTCGCGACGATCCTGCTGATCTCCCAGGGCGCGCTGCAGACGCTCGGCGGCTCCGTGCACTTCACCTCGCTCAACGGCACCGACTCCAAGCTCGCGGTCGGCCCGGTCGCCTCCCAGGAGGCGATCAAGATGCTCGGGACGAACGGCGGCGGCTTCTTCAACGTCAACTCGGCGATGCCGTTCGAGAACCCGAGCCAGCTCGCGAACTGGATCGAGATGTTCCTCATCCTCTGCATCCCCGCCTCCCTGACCTACACGTACGGGCGCATGGTGGGCAGCCGCCGGCAGGGCTGGTCGATCTTCACCGCCATGGCGATCCTCTTCGTCGTCTCGGTGGTCATCGTCTACGTCGCCGAGTCCGACGTGACGCCGGCCCAGCACCTCGCCGGCCTGCACGGCGTCGGGAACATGGAGGGCAAGGAGGTCCGCTTCGGGATCGCCAACTCGTCGCTGTTCACGGCCATCACCACCGTCGTCTCCTGCGGTGCGGTCAACTCGGCCTTCGAGTCGCTGACCGGCATCGGCGGCCTCGTGCCGATGATCAACCTGAGCTATTCGGAGTCGGTCTTCGGCGGGGTCGGCACCGGTCTGTACACGATGCTGCTCTACGTCCTGCTCGCCGTATTCATCGGCGGCCTGATGGTCGGGCGCACGCCGGAGTATCTCGGCAAGAAGATCGAGGCGCGGGAGATCAAGCTCGTCAGCGTCGCGGTGATCTTCACGCCGCTGATCGTCCTGTTCTTCACCGGGCTCGCCCTGGCCACGAAGTACGGCGCCCCGTCGATCTACGCCTCGGGACCCCAGGGCTTCAGCCAGACGCTCTACGCGTACATGAGCCAGGCCAACAACAACGGCTCGGCATGGGCCGGCTACACGGGCTACCTCCAGCCGGTCGCGGGCAACGTCGGCGCCCACGGCGTCACGTTCGCCGACCTCATGGGCGGGTTCTCGATGCTCCTCGGCCGCTACATCCCGATCGTTCTCGTGCTCGCCGTCGCCGGGACGCTGGTGCGCAAGAAGGTCGCGCCCGCGGGCCTGGGCACGCTGCGCACGGACACGCCGACGTTCGTCGGGATGAACATCTTCGTCGTCGTCCTGATCGGCGCGCTGACGTTCTTCCCCGCCCTTCTCCTCGGCCCGGTCGTCCAGGGCCTGACCAACCAGTTGTTCTGAGAGAGACGCCATGAAGAAGACGCTCATCAGCTCCGTGGTGGCGGTCGTGGTCTTCACGCTGCTGCTCGGGCTCGCCTATCCGCTCGTCATGACCGGGATCGGCCAGGTGGCGTTCCCCGGCAACGCCAACGGATCCCAGATCGAGCGCGACGGCAAGGTCGTCGGCTCGAAGCTGCTCGCGCAGAAGACGACCGGACCGCGCTGGTTTCATCCGCGCCCCTCGCAGACGGGCTATGACCCGGCCGCGACGTTCTTCTCCAACCGCGGCCCGAACCAGCGGTCGGCCAAGGCGTTCTACGACGCGCAGGCCGCCAGGTACCTCCGGCGCGAGCGCCCCTACAACCGCGATCTGACGGTGGCGGACATACCGATCGATGCCGTGACCACCTCGGGCTCCGGCGTCGACCCGCTCATCTCCAGGGATAACGCCGAGATCCAGGCCCGCCGCGTCGCGGCGGTGCGCAACATCCCGCTCGACCGGGTCAAGCAGCTCATCGACGACCACACCAGCGGCCGGTTCCTCGGCTTCGTCGGTGAGTCCGGCGTGAACGTGACCGAGCTCAACCTCGCTCTCGACACGGAGGCTCGATGACCCCCCATCGTTCCAAGTCCCTGTTCTACGCGGACATCCTGCGGCCGGCGATCATCGGATCGTTGACCAAGCTGGATCCGCGGGTGCAGCTCCGCAACCCGGTGATGTTCGTCGTCGAGGTCGGCGCCGTGCTCACCACCATCGCCTGGCTCGTCCAGGCGGTCGGCGGCGCGCCGGTCGGCGGTGGCCACGAGCCGCCGTGGTTCACGTTCACCGTGGCCGTCTGGCTCTGGCTGACCGTCGTGTTCGCCAACGTCGCCGAGGCGCTCGCCGAGGGCCGCGGTCGAGCGCAGGCCGCGTCCTTGCGTGCCATGCGCAGCGAGACGACCGCCCACCTGCAGGACGGCACGAGCCGTCCGGCCTCCGAGCTGCGCCGCGGCGACGTCGTGGTCGTCGAGGCCGGCGAGGTCATCCCCGGCGACGGGACCGTGATCGAGGGCATCGCCTCGGTCGACGAGTCGGCGATCACCGGCGAGTCCGCGCCGGTCATCCGCGAGTCCGGCGGCGACCGCAGCGCGGTGACCGGCGGCACGCGGGTGCTGTCGGACCGGATCGTCGTCGAGATCACGCAGGAGCCGGGTCGGTCGTTCCTCGACCGCATGATCGCGCTCGTGGAGGGGGCCGAGCGGCGCAAGACCCCGAACGAGATCGCGCTGAACATCCTGCTCGCGAGCCTGACGCTGATCTTCCTCGCCGTCATCGTCACGCTGAAGCCGATCGCGCAGTTCGCCGGGACCGAGATCTCGATGACGACGCTCATCGCGCTGCTCGTCGCGCTCATCCCGACCACCATCGGCGCGCTGCTGAGCGCGATCGGCATCGCCGGCATGGACCGCCTCGTGCGCCGCAACGTCCTCGCGCTGTCGGGCCGCGCGGTCGAGGCGTCCGGCGACGTCGACGTGCTGCTGCTCGACAAGACCGGCACGATCACGCTCGGCAACCGCCAGGCCGCGGAGCTCATCCCGATGCCCGGCGTCAGCGAGGCGGACCTCGCCGAGATGGCCCAGCTGTCCTCGCTGGCCGACGAGACGCCCGAGGGCCGGTCGATCGTCGTGCTGGCCAAGCGGTACGGCATCCGCGAGCATGAGCTCGCGGCGCACGAGGCGCGCTTCGTGCCCTTCACCGCGCAGACGCGCATGAGCGGGGCGGACCTCAACGGCTACCGCCTGCGCAAGGGGGCCGCCGACGCGATCGTGGCGTGGGTCGAGTCCGAGGGCGGTCAGGCGCCGCGCGAGCTCCAGGGCGAGGTCGACCGGATCGCCCGCGAGGGCGGCACCCCACTGGCCGTCGCGCGCAACAGCCAGGTGCTGGGGGTCGTGCATCTCAAGGACACCGTCAAGGAGGGGATGAGCCGGCGCTTCGAGCAGCTGCGCGCGATGGGCATCCGCACCGTGATGGTCACCGGCGACAACCATCTGACCGCGGCGAAGATCGCCCGCGAGGCGGGCGTCGACGACTTCCTGGCCGAGGCCACGCCGGAGCGCAAGCTCGAGCTCATCCGCGCCGAGCAGGCCGAGGGCCGGCTGGTGGCGATGACGGGCGACGGGACGAACGACGCGCCGGCCCTCGCCCAGGCCGACGTGGGCGTGGCGATGAACACCGGCACCCAGGCGGCGCGCGAGGCGGGCAACATGGTCGACCTCGACTCCAATCCGACCAAGCTCATCGAGATCGTCGAAGTGGGCAAGCAGCTGCTGATCACGCGCGGCGCGCTGACGACGTTCTCGATCGCCAACGACGTGGCGAAGTACTTCGCGATCCTGCCGGCGATCTTCGTGGCCACCTACGCCGCGACGGGCGACTCGACGGGCCCGCTCGACAGGCTCAACGTCATGAACCTGGGCACGCCGGAGTCGGCGATCATCTCCGCGATCGTCTTCAATGCGCTCATCATCCCGCTGCTCGTGCCGCTGGCGCTGCGCGGGGTGCGCTACCGGGCGCTCGGCGCCACGGCGCTGCTGCGCCGCAACCTCCTGCTCTACGGGCTCGGCGGGCTGATCGCGCCGTTCGTCGGCATCAAGCTGATCGACCTCGTGGTGCACAACGTGCTGGGTGCGTAGGCGGTCGGGGATGCGCGACGGCCGCGGCCACTACAAGGTGTTCCTCGGCATGGCGGCCGGCGTGGGCAAGACGGTGCGCATGCTGCAGGAGGGCCGGGCCGAGCTCGAGGCCGGCCGCGACGTGGTCGTGGGACTGCTCGAGACCCACGGCCGGGCCGCCACGCTGGCGGCGGCCGACGGCCTCGAGATCCTGCCCCGCCGGCGCGTCGACTACAGGGCGACGGAGCTCGAGGAGATGGACCTGCCCGCCATCCTGCGACGGGCGCCGGAGCTGTGCCTGATCGACGAGCTCGCCCACACGAACGCGCCGGGCCTCGAGCATCGCAAGCGCTACGAGGACATCGAGGACGCCCTGAACGCCGGTGTCGACGTCCTGTCGACCGTCAACGTCCAGCACCTCGAGTCGCTCAACGACATGGTCGCGGAGCTCAGCGGCATCACGGTGCGCGAGACGGTGCCGGACTCGGTGCTCAAGCGCGCGGACGAGATCGTCATCGCCGACCTCACGCCCGAGGAGCTGCTCGAGCGCCTGCGGGCGGGCAAGGTGTACCCGGCCGAGCGCATCGAGGCCGCGCTGAACGGCTTCTTCCGGATCGAGAACCTGCGGGCGCTGCGCGAGACCGCGCTGCGCCAGGTCGCCGAGGAGGTCGGCGCCCAGCGCATCGAGGTGGACCCGGTGCTCGGCACCCGCGACGATCGGGTGCTCGACGAGGCGCGCGTCGCCGTCGGCGAGCGTCTGCTCGCCCTCGTGCGTCCCGTTCCGAGCGCCCAGCGCCTCGTCCGCCGGGCGTGGCGGTCGGCCCAGCGCCTCGGCGCGGACCTCGACGTCCTGTGGGTCAAGGCGCCGGGCCGGGCGGCCACCGAGGACGAGGAGCGCGGGCTGGGGGCGCTGCGCCAGCTGTGCTCCGTGCTCGGGTGCCGGATGCTGGTCGAGGACGGAGACGACGTGGTGGAGGTCGCGGCGCGCGTCGCCCGCGAGCGCAGCGCGACATACCTGCTCGTCGGCGAGTCGATGCGCTCGGGCGGCCTGGCGCGCTGGCGGACGCCGCTGCCGCAGCGGCTGATGCGCGCCGCGCCCGGCGTCGACGTGCGCATCGTCGCCGACCGCTCCCGCCGCATGGAGGAGACGCGATGACGGCCTGGCACCTGCTCGCGCTCGTCATCGGCCTGGTGACCGGCGCCGCCGGCGCCGTGGAGATCGGCCGGCGCCGCCGGACCCGCCGCGCCCGGGGCGCCGGGGAGGTCCGCCGCATCCTGCTCCCGTTCGCGGGGACTGCCATCTCGCGGCGCGCGCTCGACGCGGCGCTGCGTCTCGCCCGGGCCGAGGAGGCCACGCTCATGCCCGCATTCCTGGCGACCGTGCCGCGCACGCTCGCGCTCGACGCGCCGCTGCCGCGCCAGTGCGCGAATGGCATGCCGGTCCTCGAGGCGATCGAGCAGCTCGCGGCGCGCCAGGACGTCGCGGTCGACGCGCGGGTGAGCCGGGGTCGCACACCGCGCCACGCCCTCGAGCAGCTGCTGGCCGGCGAGCAGGTCGACCGCGTCGTCGTCCCGGCGACCAATGACGCGCACGCCGGTCTGTCGGGCGACGACTTGGTGTGGCTGCTGGAGAAGGCACCCGCCGAGGTCGTCATCCTGCGGCCGGACCCGGCCGACCACCTCAGCGTGTCGGGCGCCGGCGTGCGCGGTCACTTCTGACCCAGCTCGTGCGAATGCGCGCAAGTTCGCCTCGACCCTGCCGTTTCCGGCTGCATGCGATGAAGGTCGAGCACTTCCGCACGACGCGCGAGGTGTCCGAGGGCCACACCGAGGCCTACACGCTCACGTGCGAGAGCGCGACCGGCCGCGTCCGGGAGCGGCGCAGCCTGGTCATCGGGCGCGGGCAGACGCTGAACCTCGCGCTCACCTGCGGCCAGTAGGGCGTACGGCGGGGCGCCTGAAAGACGGCGCCCCGCCCGCTCTGGCGCCGAGCGTCGAGTTTCTGCGCCTACGGCTGAGGAAGTCGACGCTCGGTGGGCGCAGGGGCGCGGGGCACAAATAAGAAGTAGACTCAGTCTCATGTTGGAGCCGTTCGCGCTTCCCTTCGTCCAGCGCGGGCTCGTGGAGATCCTGCTGCTCGCGCTCGCCAGCGGCCTGCTCGGGACGTGGATCGTGCTCCGTGGGCTCGCCTTCCACGCGCACGCGGTGGGCACGGCGACGTTCCCCGGCCTGGTCGTCGCGGACGGCCTCGGCTTCGCGGCGACGCTCGGCGCACTCGGGGCCGCGGCGCTGTTCACCGCGGGCGTCGCGGTGGTCGTTCGCCGGGGGCGCGACGAGCACGGCCCGCCGACCGCGCTCGTCCTCGTCGCCTGCCTCGCCGGCGGCGTCGTGCTCGCTTCGGACGTGTTCCACTCGGCCGCCAACGTCGACACGCTGCTGTTCGGCTCGCTGCTGCTCATCAGCTGGAGCGACGTGGCGATCGCCGCCGCCGCCGCCGCCCTGGTCCTCGCCGCGACGCTCCTGCTCGGCCGGCAGTGGCTCGCCGAGGGCTTCGATCCGAGCTCGGCGCGGGCGCTCGGCCTGCGCTCGCGCCTGCCCGAGACCGTGCTGCTCGCGCTCGTCGCGATCACCGCCGTCGCGGCGCTGTCGGCGGTGGGCGCGCTGCTCGCCACCGCGCTGCTCGTGGTGCCGGCCGTGACGACCCGGATGCTCTGCGACCGCCTGCGCCCCTGGCAGATCGCCACGGTCGCGCTCGCCGCGGTGGAGGGGACCGCCGGGCTGTGGCTGTCCGTCCAGACCGATGCGCCGCCCGGCGCGACGATCGCCGCCATCTCAGGCGCCGTGTTCGCCGCCGCGGCCGTCGTCCGCGTCCTGCGGGTGCGCCGGGCCGCGGCGTTCGCGGCGCTGGCCGCCGTCGCCGCCGCGCTCGTCGCCGGCGGCTGCGGCTCGTCGCCCGACCCCCATCGCCTCCAGGTCGTGGCCACGACGCCGGTCGTCGCCGACCTGGCCCGCCAGGTCGGCGGGGATGCGGTCGAGGTCACCCAGCTCCTGCAGCCGAACTCCGATCCGCACGAGTACGAGCCGCGCCCCTCCGACGTCGTGCGCACCGCCGAGGCGAAGGTCATCCTCGTCAGCGGGTTCGGCCTTGACCACTGGATCGGCGACGTGGTCGACCAGGGCGGCGCCGACGGCGACGTCGCGGACCTCAGCGCGCGGCTGCCGGTCGCGCTCGGGGGGGACGACGCGCACGATCACGGCGACGAGGACCACGACCCGCACTGGTGGCACGACCCGCGCAACGCGATCGCGGCGACGCGCGAGATCCAGGCCGCGCTGACCCGGGCCGACCCGGCGCATCGCGCGGCGTTCGCGCGCCGCGCCGACGCCTACGTCACGCGCCTGCGCGCCCTCGATGCCGAGACCCGCCGGTGCCTGGACCGCGTCCCGGACGGGCAGCGCAAGCTCGTCACCGACCACGACGCGCTCGGCTACTTCGCCCACCGCTACGGCCTCGACGTGGTCGGCGCGGTCATCCCGTCGCAGACGACGCGGGCGCAGGCATCGGCGGGCGAGGTGGCCGCCCTGGTCCGCACGATCCGCGACGAGGGCGTGCGCGCGGTCTTCCCGGAGAGCTCGGTCAACCGCAAGCTGGCGAGCGCGATCGCCGAGCAGACCCGGGCCGCCGTGGGCGGCACCCTGTACGGCGACACGCTCGGGCCGGAGGGCTCCAGCGGCGCCACGTACCTGCAGGCCGAGCGTCACAACGCAGACGCGATCGCGCGCGGGATGAGCGGCGGCACGGTGCGCTGCGGCGGGGGTGCGGCGTGACCGTCCTCGTCCGCGCCCGCGATCTCAGCGGCGGCTACGGCGGCGCGCCCGCCATCGACGGGCTCGACTTCACGCTGCGGGCGGGCGAGCGCGTCGGGCTGCTCGGCCCCAACGGCGGCGGCAAGACCACGCTGTTTCGCGCGGTGCTCGGCGAGCTGCCCGTCGTCCGGGGCGGCTTGGCGGTCGCGACCCGCTGCGCCGTCGTGCCGCAGACCGAGCGCTCGCGGCTGGACTTCCCGGTCAGCGCGCTCGACGTCGCGCTCATGGGCACGCTCGCGCGGCTGCCGTGGTGGCGGCGCCCCGGCCGCGCCGATCGCCGCGCGGCGTGCGAGGCCCTCGAGCGGGTCGGCCTCGGCGCCGAGGCGCGGCGGACCTTCGGCGAGCTGTCCGGCGGCCAGCGCCAGCGGGTGCTGATCGCCCGGGCGCTCGTGCAGGACGCCGGCCTGCTGCTGCTCGACGAGCCGTTCACCGGCCTGGACGAGCCGAGCTCGCGGCGCCTCGAAGGCCTGCTCGCCGAACTCGCCGCCGACGGGCGCGGCCTCCTGATCTCGACCCACGAGGTGGACCAGGCGCGCGCGTGGGACCTCGTCCTCTGCCTGAACCGCGCGCAGATCGCGTTCGGCGCGCCCGACGAGGTGCTCACGCGGCCCGTGCTCGAGCGCACGTACGGCGCGCAGGTCGTCGAGCTGCCGGGCGGGGGGCGCGGCGTGATGCCCGCGCACCACCACGATCACGACCACGAGCCCGATCGCGCATGATCGACTGGCTCGCCGACCCGTTCTCGGACCCGATCGTCCAGCGCGCCGCGCTGGAGGTCGTCCTGCTCGGCATCGCCGGCGGCCTGCTCGGCTGCTGGATCGTGTTCTACGAGCTCGCGTACGGCACCGAGTCGCTGGCCCACGCGCTCTTCCCCGGCCTGGTGGCGGCCGCGCTCGTCGGCATCCCGATCCTGATCGGTGGGGCGGCCGGCCTGGTCGTCGCCGCGCTGGCGGTCGCGCTCGCCGGGCGGGTTCCGGGCATCGGCCGCGACAACGCGGTCGCGGTGGTCGTGACGGCGCTGCTCGGGGCCGGCGTGCTGCTCGCGCTGTCGCGCGCCACGCCGCCCGGGCTCGGGGAGCTGCTGTTCGGCGACGTGCTCGGCGTCAGCGACGGCGACCTGCGGCTCGCCGCGGCGCTGGCGATCGCCGTGGTCGTCGCGCTGCGCCTGCTGCACGGCCGGCTGCTGGCCGTCGGCTTCGACCGCTCGACCGCGGGCTCGCTCGGCGCATCCCCGGCCGTCGTCGACGCCGCGCTGCTCGTCCTCGTCGCCGCCGCGATCCTCGTCGCGGTGCAGGGCCTCGGCAACCTGCTCGTCGTCGCCGTCCTCGTGGGCCCGGGAGCGACGGCCCGGCTCGTGGCCCATCGGATGCCGGCGATGATGGCCGTGGCGGTCGGCGTCGCGGTCGCCGGCGGGCTCGGCGGGCTGCTGCTCAGCTACCACGCGGGGACCGCGGCGGGCGCCTCCATCGCGCTCGTGACGGTCGCGCTCTGGGCCACCGCGCTCGTCGCGCGGGCGGCTCGGGGCGCGCTGGTGGGGCCACTACCCTCGGGGGCGTCGTGAGCGCTGAGTGGATCGAGCACGCAGAGGCGCGGCTGACCGACGCGGGGTACCGGCGGGGCGCCTCGCGCAGGGCCGTGATCGAGCTTCTCGCCAAGGGCCACTGCGCCATGACCGCGGCCGAGATCGAGGACCGCCTGCGCGCCGACGGCCGCGCCGTGGGCCGCGCGTCGGTGTACCGGACGCTCGAGCAGCTCGACGAGCTGCATCTCGTCAGCCGGCTCGACGTCGGGCAGGGCACCGCGCGCTACGAGGCCGCGCTGCCCGGCGGCGACCACCACCATCACATGGTCTGCGACACCTGCGGCACCGTCCAGCCGTTCGAGGATCCCGAGCTCGAGCGCACCATCGCGCGGCTGGCCGACCGCGTGCCGGCGTTCACCGTCGGCGAGCACGACGTCGTCCTCCACGGCGAGTGCGCCCGCTGCGCTTCATAAGCCGATGTGACGTGGCCGACCAGCGGAGCGGTCACCTTCCGCATTCTGGGAGCGAAGCTGGGAGGCCGGGAGCGAAGCGGTCACCGACGTGGCCGACCAGCGGAGCGGTCACCTTCCGCATTCTGGGAGCGAAGCTGGGAGGCCTGGAGCGAAGCGGTCACCGCGCCACCGCGCCGATGACCTCCTGCCACCAGCCGCGCTCCGCTTCGCTGCGCGCCTTCTCCAGGCGCCGGCGGGCGTAGCGCTGCAGGTCGGACGCCGAGCCCACCGCGAGCGACGGGCCGGTGACCGCGTAGCGGCCGTCGTCGAGGGCGACGAGCGCGCCGCGCGTGTCGCGCCGCGTGCGCATGCGCTCGATGACCGGCACGCCGGCGACCGCGGCGGGCCGCGCCGGATCGCCGAGATCGTCGTCCCACGGGCGCGTGGAGAAGATGACCTGGCGGCCGTAGATGGCGGGACGCCGGCGCGGGATCTCGTCGAACGGCCCGTGGCGCCAGCGCTCGAGCAGGGCCTGGAACTCGTTCGCGACGTCCTTGACGACCAGCACGTGGAGGCGGTCGCCGGCCTCGATGCGCGACGACCCGCGCGGCGGCAGCGCCTGCCCGTCGCGGACGATGACGTTCAGCAGCGAGTCGCGCGGCAGCCCGAGCTCGCGTACGCGTCGGCCGACGATCGCGTCGCCCTCGGCGACCGGGTACTCGACGACCTCGGCGCCGAGCGCGCGCACCGTGCCGGTCTCCATGAGGGGCTTGGGCAGCGCCGGCTCGTCGGTCGTCACGCCCAGCTTCGTCGCGAGCGGGACGAAGCTGACGCCCTGGAGGATGGTCGAGATGACGACGGCGAAGAAGACGATGTTGAACAGCTCGTCGTCGTGCGGCACGTTGGCGATGACCGGGAAGATCGCCAGGACGACGGGCACCGCCCCGCGAAGGCCGGCCCAGCCGAGCAGCGTCTGCTCCCGCACCGAGAAGCCCTGGAAGGCGGTCGAGGTGAACGTCGCGACCGGGCGCGCGACGAAGCAGATGATCAGCGCGAGCAGCGTGCCCTGCCACCAGTAGTCCAGCAGCGTCGACGGGAAGACGAGGATGCCGAGCGTGAGGAACATCGTGATCTGCGCGACCCATGCGAGCCCCTCGTGGAACGCCGAGATCGTGGCGCGCGCCGGGATCTGGCCGGTGCCGAGCACGAGGCCGGCGAGGTAGACGGCCAGGAAGCCCGAGCCGTGCAGGACGCTCGCCGCGCCGTACGAGAGCGCCGCGGCGGCGACCGAGGCGACGGGGTACAGGCCGGCGGTCTCGAGCCGGGCGCGGCGGAACACGGCGACCGCGCCCACGCCCACCGCGAGCCCGACCACCCCCCCGATCGTCATCTCCTGGACGAACTTCCAGAGGAGGTCGAGCACGCCGTAGTCCGGGTTCTCGAGCCACTCGATGAAGCCCAGGACGAGGAGGACCGCGACGGGGTCGTTGAAGCCGGCCTCGCCCTCGAGCGTCCGCGCCAGGCGGCGGCGCAGCGTCGATCCGCGCAGCAGGGCGAAGACCGCCGCGCCGTCCGTCGAGGACAGGACGGCGCCGATCAACAGGCCCTCGAGGAGCGGCAGGTCGAAGATCTCGGATGCGGCGTAGCCCGTGATCAGGGCCGTGATCAGCGTGCCGACGGTGGCCAGGGACAGCGCGGGCCTGAGGACGGGCCGGATCTCGCCGAACCCCGCGCTCAGCCCGCCCTCGTAGAGGATGAGCGCGAGGGCGATGATGCCGATCGTCTGGGCGAGCTCGTAGTCGTTGAAGTTGATCCAGCCGAGCCCGTCCGAACCGACGAGCATGCCGAGCCCGAGGAACAGCACGAGGCCCGGCAGCCGGACCCTCCGGGCGAGCAACGACGCGGCGACCCCGCCGGCCAGCAGGGCACCGGCCACGAGAATGAGTTCGCCGCTGTGCAAGGTGGGAATGGTAATCCCTACCGGCTCTGAAGGATTTCCAGTCCCGGTCTGTTAGGGTGCCCTGAGGACGGGCGGCCGTTCGCGCCGGCGGGCGGGCTGAGCCGGCCCCCACGCAGGCCGAGCTGATGGCAGCCGCGGCCGGCGCGGATAGGGTGTCGGCCGTGACCAGCCGGGACCGCCGCCTGCTGCTCGGCCTCGCTGTCGCCTCGATGGCGTGGGTGCTCGTCGGCGCGTTCGCCGGCATCGGCGACGGCCTCGCTATGGTCGCGCCGGCCCTGCTGCTGCTCCTGCCGCTGCTCGCCGGCCGGTACGTCGGCGAGGAGGCGCTCGGGCGGGTGCGGCACGCCCGCGGCGCGCCTCCCCTGCGCCGCCGGGGCGCCCGTCCTGCGGCTCCGTCCCATCCCGCCGTCGCGCTCGTCCCGCGCGGCGGCCTGCTGCTCGCGTCGTCGCTGGCGACGTGGCCGCCGCCCGCTCTCGGCTGACCCCGTTCAGAGACCGAGAACGAGAGGAGGGCGCGCCATGCGCCGTCTGCTCGTCGTCGCGGCCGCGTGTGCGGGTGCCGCTGCGTGCGCATCCACGTTGCCGGCCGCGACGGCGCTCGCCCACCAGGGCAATCCGAACTTCCGCTCCGACGTGCACGGGCTGGAGCCGGCCACCCGCGGTGTCACCGTCGAGGTGCTCAACCGCGACGACCGCCTGCTGCTGACCAACCGCTCGGGGCGCACCATCGTCATCCAGGGCTACAGCGGCGATCCGTACGCGCGGCTGCGCCCGGACGGCACCGTCGAGGTCAACCACAACTCGGCGGCCTACTACCTCAACCAGGAGCGCGACGGCGAGGTGCCCGTGCCCGCCGCGGTGCAGCGCGGCCTGCCGCCGGACTAGCGTACGGAGTCCGGCACCGGCCGGTTCGAGTGGCACGACCACCGGATGCACTGGATGGGCCGGGGGACGCCGCCGGCGGTCACTCACGAGTCCAAGCAGACGAAGGTCGACGACTGGACGGTCCCGATCGCCGTCGACGGTCGCCCGGCCCAGCTCACGGGGACGCTGTGGTGGACGCCGCAGCCCGGGGGCGGCCCGCCCGCCGGCGCGATCGCCGGCCTCGCCGCGCTCGTCCTGGCGGGCGCGGGGGTGGTCGTCGTGGTGCGGCGGCGCCGCCGCGGTGGCGGCGGCGCGCCGTCCGCGGACGGCCCGGCACGGGAGGCGTGGTGACGGTGGCACGGCGCCTCGCGGCCGTCTGCGCGGTCCTCGCGGCGACGCCGCTGGCGCTGCCCGCGGCCGCGCCCGCCCATGCCCAGCTCGAGGGCGTGACCCCGCAGCGCGGTGCCGTGGCGCAGGCCGCTCCCGGCGCCGTCGCGTTCCGGTTCGACGAGGCGGTCGAGGGCAACTTCGGCGCGGTCCGGGTCTTCGACGCGCGCGGCGAGCGCGTCGACGCCGGCGATGCCTACCACCCCGGCGGCCACGGCGAGCAGATCGCGGTCCACCTGAAGCCGTCGCTGGGCGACGGGACGTACACCGCGACCTACCGGGTCGTCTCGGCCGACGGCCACGTCGTCAGCGGCGGCAGCACCTTCTCCGTCGGGCGGCCGGGGGCGCGGGCGCGACGGTCGCCGACCTGCTCGCGGGCTCGGACGCCGGGCCCGTGACGGCGACCGCGCTGGACGTCGGCAAGGGGATGGCGTTCGCGGCGATCGCGATCGTCGTGGGCGGCCTGGCGTTCCTCCTGTGGAGCTGGCCCGCCGCCGCCGCCGCCGCGGCGGCGGGCGGCGGCGGGGCATCCATTCGCCCGCGGCCCTGGCCCGCCGACACGCTCGACTCGCCCGCCGGCGGAGCATCCATCCGCCTGCCGCCGTGGCCCGCCGACACGCTGGACTCGCCCGCCGGCGAGGCGTTCGGGCGGCGTCTGTTGAGCGTGCTCGTCGCCGCCGCGCTGACGGGCGCGCTCGGTCTCGCCGCCGGGGCCGCCGCACTCGTCCTGGCGCGCCGCGCACGCTCCGCCACCCACGTGTGATCACCGAAAGGACCTCATGACCAAGCGAACCATCCCGGCCATCGCGGCCACCGCTCTCCTGCTCCCGGCGGCCGCCGCCCAGGCCCACGCCACCCTGCAGCCGAAGGCCCAGACCGCCGGCGCGTTCACCGTCGTCAACGTCCGCGTCCCCAACGAGCGCGACGACGCCTCGACGACGAAGGTCCGCGTCGAGTTGCCCGACGGCATCTACTCCGTGTCCTACGCGGCGCAGGCGCGCTGGCGGGTGACGGTCAGGAAGAGCAGGCTGGCCAACCCTGTGCAGACCGCCGACGGGCCGATCACCGAACGGGTCAGCTCGGTGACCTTCACCGGCACGGGCCGCGGGCTGGGCCGCATCGCCCCCGGGCAGTTCAAGGAGTTCCCGCTCTCGCTGAAGTTGCCCGACCGGCTGGGCTCCACGCTGGCGTTCCCGGCCTACCAGACGTACTCGGACGGCGAGGTCGTCAAGTGGACCGGCGCGCCGGGCAGCGACCGGCCCGCGCCGACGCTCTCGCTCGCCGCACCGCCGACCGCGACGACGGCGCACTCGCCCGTCCGCAGCCGCACGCCGCGCCCCGGCTCGACCGCAGGCCGCGTGCGCACCGTCAAGGTGCGCTTCGGCGAGGCCGTCGTGGCCGGGCTCATCACGGTGAGCCGCGGCCCGACCGCCCTGAAGCCCGCCCGCTCGGGCCTGCAGCCGTCCGACCACGCCGTGCTGCGCGCGCGATTCGCCCGGCCGCTGGCCCCCGGGCGGTACACGGTGAGCTGGCGGGCGCGCGCCGACGACGGCCACAGCGAGACCGGGAGCTGGAGCTTCACGGTGCGCTGAGCAGGCGTTCTAGCCTGCGTCGCGAAGGGATTCGATCGGCGCGCACCGCTCTGCAAGGGGTCGTGCCGTGTTCGCAGCCAACGATGGCCACCATGAGTCAGGCATGACCTCAGCCCCCCACGACCTCTCCCGCCGCCGCCTGCTCGGCCTCGGCCTGATGACCGCCGGGGCCGTGTGGCTCGAGACGGTGCCCGGCGCCTCGGAGGCGCTGGCCCGCGCACGCCGCGGCCCCACGGCCACGTCCGCCGCGATCGGCTTGCCCCGCGCGCGGCGCATCGGGCCCGTCGACGTGCCCGGCGGCCTCGACCTCGCCGGCCTGCGCTGGAGCGGCCGCGCGCACCCCCGCATCGAGCTGCGCGCGCGGCGGCCCGGCGGCCGCTTCACCGAGTGGCTGCCCGTCGCTCACGCGCACGACCACGGCCCCGACGGCAGCGGCCCGGCCTCGGCGACCGACCCGGTCTGGACGGGCCGCTCGGACGCCGTCGAGCTGCGCCTCGACCATCCCGTCGACGGGCTCACGCTGCACACCGTCCGCACCGACCGCCCGCGCGGCGTCTTCGCCCACGCCGCCCAGGCCGCGCCGGTCACCGACGGCGGCCCGGCGGTCATCACGCGCGCGCAGTGGGGCGCCGACTCCCTGCGCCTGCGCGGCCGGCCGGAGTACGGCTCGGTGCAGCTCGCGTTCGTGCACCACACGGTCAACGCGAACGACTACCTGCCGGAGGACGCCGCCGGCATCGTCCTCGCCATCGCGAAGTACCACATCAGCGGCAACGGCTGGAACGACATCGGCTACAACTTCCTCGTCGACAAGTACGGCCAGATCTTCGAGGGCCGGGCGGGCGGCATGACCGAGGCGGTCATCGGCGCGCAGGCCCAGGGCTACAACTCCGTGTCGACCGGCATCTCGAACATCGGCACGTTCGAGACCGTCGCCCAGACCGACCCGGCGCTGAACGCCATGGCGCAGCTCATCGGCTGGAAGCTGGCGCTCCACGGCGCGCCCGTGGAGGGCGAGATCGCGGTCGTGTCCGCCGGCGGCGCTTCCAACCGCTACCCCTCCGGGCGCACGGTGACGCTGCAGCGGATCTCCGGCCATCGCGACGGCGACAAGACGAGCTGCCCCGGCAGCGCCCTGTACGCGCAGCTGCCGGAGATCCGCCGGCGCGCCGCCGCCAGGGACTACCCGGTGGCGGTGACGCCGGAGACGACGTCGCAGATCACGATCAACGCCGCCTCCACGCAGGTCGCGGCGAACTCGAGCGTGCTCGTCTCCGGGTCGCTCGTCGACGTCGACGGCGGCCCCATGGCCAACGCCGAGGTGCGCGTCCAGAAGCTGGGGGCGACGCGCTGGTCGACCGCGGCGCACGCGGTCACCGACAAGGACGGCCTGTTTCACACCAACGTGCTCGTGCGCCAGAACTCCCGCCTGCGGGCGTACTGGAACGGCGACGCCGACCTCGGCGGCGAGCCCCTCACCTCGCCGACCGTCAACGTCAGCGCCGTGCCCTCGATGACCGCGCGCCTGTCGGCCAAGCGCGTCGGCGTGGGCGGGACCGTGACGGTCAGCGCCGCGCTGAGGCCCACGCGCAAGAAGGTGCAGCTCACGATCTCCAAGAAGGGCCGCGACGGCCGGTACTCGACGGTGCGGCGCGTCACGATGACGGTCAGCGGATCGACGGCGCGTGCCACCGTGCGCCTGACGCAGCCGGGCCTCTACGGCTTCTCGGTCGCCGCCCTCGCGGACTCGCGCGCTATGGCGGTGACGACGCCGCTCATCCACGTGCGCTGCGCGCGCGGGGCGACCGCCGGCCAGCCGGTCGAGATCGACGCGGGGGGCACCGCGCAGACCGAGCAGAACGGCAGCGGCGGCGTCGCCGCGAGCGCCCGGTAGCCCGGCCGTCAGGCGATGACGCGGCGCAGCAGCGCGACGAGCTCGTCGCGGTCTGGATCGGTGCCTGTGGCGAGCGCGTGCATGAGCGCGCCGTCGGCGAGCATCGTGAGCGCGCGGGCGGTGGGTGGATCGGTGCGCCGCTCCAGGACGCGGGTGAACTGCGCCGCCCAGCTCGCGCTGGCCGGGGCGAGCTGCGGGCGGCGGATCGAGGCCAGGTAGAGCTCGTACTCGGCCACAACGCGCGCGCGGTCGTGGTCGAGCGCGCCGGCGATGTGGTCGGCGATCGCCTCGGCCAGGTCGGCGCCGGGGCCGAGCTTGGCCTCCCAGATCTCGAGCTCGGCGCGATAAGACTGCCCCGCCTGGCCCATCGCCACGGACAGGAGGTCGTCGAGCGTGCGGAAGTGGTAGGTCGTCGAGCCGAGCGGCACCCCGGCCGCGGCGGCGACGGTTCGATGCGAGACCGCGTGCACCCCCTGACCGAGCGCGATCTCCAGGGCCGCGGCGGCGATGCGGTCGCGCCGGCCGGGATCCGTCGGGCCGCGGGCCACCGTCAGTGCGCCCCGCCGAGGTTGAGCGCCACCACGCCGAGGACGACCAGCGCGACGCCCGCGAGCTTCAGCGCGGTCACCGGCTCGCCGAGCCACACGACCCCGACGAGGGCGATCAGGGCGGTGCCCGCACCCGCCCAGATGGCGTACGCGATGCTGACGTCGATCGACCTCAGGACCCTGGCGAGCAGGACGAACGAGATGAGGTAGCCCGCGACCGTCCCGACGCTCGGCCACAGCTTCGTGAAGCCGTCCGAGTACTTCAGGCACGTCGTTGCGGCGATCTCGATCAGGATGGCGCAGGCGAGCAGGAGCGCAGGCACGTGTACGACCGTACACAGACTGGGCGCTGCTAGCGCACGAAGTTCGCGACCCGGTCCGGCCGGTCGCCGGCGCCATCGCCGCCGGCCGTGCACACGCGGTCGCGTCCGGCGTCCTTCGCGGCGTAGAGCGCGCGGTCGGCGGCGTCGAAGAGAGACTCGAACGCGAGGTCGTCGCCGCGCCCCGCGCTCACGCCCAGCGAAGCGGTGATCGGCACGCCGTCGGGGTACAGCGCGGCGAGGCACCGGCGCAGGCGCTCGGCGACGCCGGTGCCGTGCTCGACGTCGATCGCCGGCAGCACGATCAGGAACTCCTCGCCGCCCAGTCGGTAGGCGAGCTCGAACGAGCGCAGCTCGCCGCGCAGCGCCGTGGCGATCTCGCGCAGCACCGTGTCGCCGCGCGAGTGGCCGTACTCGTCGTTGATGCGCTTGAAGTGGTCGATGTCGAGGACGATGAGCGCGATCGGCTCGCCGCTCAGGCGCGCCTGCTCGGCGAGCTCGCCGAAGCGGTCGGGCAGGGAGCGCCGGTTCAGCAGCCCGGTGAGCGGGTCGAGGGCCGACGCACGGCGCTGGCGCAGCTCGGCGAAGTTCAGCGCGGAGCCGAAGCTCGCGAGCGCGATCGTCAACGGCATGATGACCAAGGCCGGCGCCGGATCGTGCCGGAACGCGGGGACGTCGGTCGCGATCACGGCGAGGATGGCCAGCGCGACCATGCCGGTGCCCCACCACACCCCGCGGCTGCCGAAGCGGCCCGCCAGCGCGATGATCGGGATGACGAGCCACGGCAGCAGCGGGCTCTGCGGCCCGCCGCTCAGCGCGGCGGCGATCGCCGTCACGGCGAGGTTCATCGTGAACCCGCAGACGATGAGCATCGCGGGGTGCGTCGTGGCCTGGATGCCGCGCCGGATGATCAGCTCGTAGAGCGCGGACAGGCCGCCGAGGAGGAGCGGCAGCCACCAGCCGACGAACGGCCCCAGGGCGACGAGCGTCGCCGCCACCGCGACGTACGTCAGCAGCCGCGGCGTGCGCAGGGTCTCCTCGAGCTCGAGGAGTCGCTCGCGGTCGCCGTCGGTCGGGCACAGGAAGGCTGCGAGGCGCTTCACCCACGTATCTTCGGCGCCCACCCGCCGGGGGTTGAGCGCCTCGAAGAAAGTCTGAGCAGGGGTCGTCGAACCGAGGCGGCCACTACCTTGACGCCCATTCGGATCTGACCCGACAGCACCGCTCCCACCGCCCGCACCGCCCGCACCGCCCGCACCGCCCGCGCGCGCGCCGCTTCACCCGCACGCGGTACGTGCTCGGCGTGGTCCTCGCCGGCCTCCTGCTGGCCGCGGTCCTCGCTGCCGTCGTCGTCGCCGTTCGTCTCACCCACCGCGACGAGGTGCTGCCGGGCACGCGGATGGCGGGCATCTCGCTCGGCGGCGCGACCGAGACCGAGGCACGCCGGCGCCTGGCCGCGCTGGAGGCCGAGGACGCCCCGCTCGTACTGACGACGGGCCGCCGCGTCGTCCGCCTGCGACCGAGCGCGGCCGGTCATGACCTCGACGAACGTGCGAGCGCGCGCCGGGCGATGCGCTCGGGCCGGGAGGGACGACTGGGCGGCGCCTGGACGACGCTGAAGGGACTGTTCACGGCCCGCGACGTCCCCGTGGTCGCCCGGATCGACCGCGCGCGGCTGCGCGACGCCGTCGCCGGAGTCGCAGGGCGCCTGGACCGCCCGGCGTCGGTCGGCGCGCTGCACGTCGACGACGCGACGCTCGCGGTCGGCGTGCGGTCCGCGCCGCGGCAGGGGCGGGAGGTCGACCGCCGCCGGCTCGCGAAGCTCGTCCGGGCCGCGCTGCGCTCCGACCGGCAGCGCGTCGTGATCCACGTCCCGATCGAACGCACCCCCGCGGTCAGCCGGGCGCGCGTGCGCGAGCTGGCCGCCGCGGCCGAGGCGTACCTGCAGCGGCCGCTGCGCCTCGCCGGCGCCGGGGCCGTCGTGGAGCTCTCGCCCCGGCGGCTGGCGCGGCTCGTCGAGCTGCAGCCCGTCGACGGCGGCGCGGACGCCCGGCTCGGCGCCCGGGCCGGCCGCACCCGCGCGCTCGCCGCTCGGCTGGCGGAGCAGGTCGAGCGCTCACCGCGCTCGGCGCGGCTGTCGGCGCCCGTGCGGCCGGTCGTCTTCGACCCCAAGGGCGACGCGTCCTGGCGGCCGCGCCCCGCGCGGGTGCGGGTGCGCGCCGGCCGGGCCGGCCGCAAGCTCGATCAGGCGGCGCTCGCGCGGTCGATCGACGAGGCGATCCGCGCCGGGCGCCACACGGCATCGCTCGGCGCCGAGCCGGTCAGGGCGCGCGTGACGACGGCCGCGGCCCGCAGGGCGGACCGGCTCATCGGGACGTTCACGACCCACTACGAGCCCGGCCAGCCGCGCGTGCGCAACATCCGCCGCATCGCCCGCGCCATCGACGGCACGGTGATCGCCCCGGGCGAGCAGTTCTCGCTCAACGGCATCTCGGGCCCGCGCACGCGGGAGAAGGGCTACGTCCCGGCGCCGTTCATCACCGACGGCAACCGGATCGTCGAGTCGGTCGGCGGCGGCGTCTCGCAGTTCTCGACGACGATGTACAACGCGGCGTACTTCGCCGGTCTGCGGATCGACACGCACCAACCCCACAGCCTGTTCATCGACCGCTATCCCGCGGGCCGGGAGTCGACGCTGAACTACCCGGACATCGACCTGAAGTGGACGAACGACACCGGGGTGCCGGTGCTCGTACGCGCCAGCGGCGACCCGGCGTCGGTGACCGTCAGCCTGTACGGCGACAACGGCGGCCGGCGGGTGCGCGCCGAGTCAGCACCACGTGAGCCGGTGCCGGGCGGCGACTTCTCGGTCGTCGTGACCCGCGTCATGCGCTACCCGGACGGGCGCGTCGCGCGCCAGCCGTTCACGACCCGGTACGAGGCTGAGGACGCCTAGTGCCCTGACGCATCAAGGCCGTCCGCGTGTGGCAGGCCGCAACTCGGTCGGCCTGACCCGGCCGGCCGTGCTGGGCAACTGGCGGGCGTTCTGGTCGTGAGGCCCGTGATGCCCGCGATGCAGGCACTCGGTACCCTTCAGGCGCTTAGCGATCGTTCAGTCAACCACTGCTGGGGTAACAGATGAACACGCCAATGCGCGTCCTGTTCTGCTTCGGAGTCCTTCCGGCCTTCTTCGAGATCGACGACGAACTGCGTCAGCGGGTCGCACGGGCCATCAAGGATGCCTACAGCGATCTGGACCATCGGTTCGGCGTTCGCGTGATCGGGACGATGGACGATGATCGCGGGATGGTTGGCCCGACACTGGGCTATCCGTGGACGGCATACATCCTCGCCGATGCACCTGACTACGACGCCGTCGTCCGTTGTTGCGACGTCCTGCGTGAGATCCAGGTCGGTGACGACCGGCTATGGCGGTTCATGAAGGTGGAGGCGCGCGTCGGGCGCGAGCTGTTCTTCGGATCCTGACCGTCCGTTCGGGGCGGCCTGGCGCCTCCACGAGAACCCGCCTTGCATTCGCCTTGAATTAACGATAAGTTGGGTGCCTTGGGGCCTGGTGGCTTCGAGGCAGCGCTCGATTCAAAGGAGAGGCAGGATGCGGATCAATCCACCGGTTGCCGCCGTGTGCGGCCTGCTCGGCGTCGTCGGCCTGGTCTCGGCGGGGTGCGGAACCTCAGCCTCTGAGGGCGGCGGCAGCAGCAGCACGGGCACGGCCGGCGGCCTCGAGCGGTCGATCACGACGGCGCACCCCACCGACGGCACGCTCCCGTCGGTGGTCTGGAACAACAATCGCGGCGAGCCGTCGACGCTCGACTGGATCAGCGCGCAGCCGATCGAGGCCGAGCTGCCGGTTGTCTGCGAGTCACTGCGCAGCATCGCCCCGGACGGATCGATCGGCCCCGGTCTGGCCGAGTCGATCGACCATCCCGATCCGGTCACGTGGGTCTACAAGCTCCGCAGCGGGGTCAAGTTCCACGACGGCACGCAGATGACCGCCGACGACGCCGTCTTCAGCTTGCGCCGCGCCGCGTTCTCGGACACGTCGACGGTCAACGAGCTCGCCGGCACCGTCAAGCAGATTTCCAAGACCGGACCGTTCGAGGTCACGGTGAAGCTCAAGAAGCCGGACGCGCTGTTCAACGACGCGACGGCCACCAGGCTCGGCATCGTCGAGAGCGCCGCGTATGTCGAGCGTATGGGCAAGCGCTATGGGACTGCGCAGGGGCCGCCCCTGTGCACGGGTCCCTACGAGCTCACGGACTGGAAGACCGGCCGGGGCATCACGCTCGACGCGGCGAAGGACTACTGGAACCCGGACGTCAAGCGCCGCATCCAGCGAATCGACGTCCGGTTCATCACCGACACGCCGCTGCTCACGAGCGCGCTGGTCAGCGGTGAGGTCGACGGAGCGTTCACGCTCTCGCCGGCGAGCTTCCCGCAGCTGAGGAACACGTCCGGTGGGACCCTGACTGTCGGCCCGAGCCCGGAGGTCATGTCCATCGCGCCGGTGGGCGACGACGGGCCGCTCGGGGATCGCCGGATTCGTGAGGCCTTGGCGTACGCGATCGACCGCGCCGCGGTCGCCAAGACCGTCTACCAGGGCGCCGCGGAGCCGGTGCGGTCGATCTTCTCGCCGGCGATGTGGGGCTATGCCCGCGACACGTTCCAGCAGGCCTACGACCAGCTGCCCGAGCTGAGCGTCGATCTCGACAAGGCGAAGCAGCTCGTCGAGAGCGCCGGCTCGCCGGGTGAGCAGATCGTCATCACCGTCCCCGCAGGACTGCAGGAGTTCGTCCAGACGGGCACGGCGATCCAGAGCGCGGCGAAGCAGATCGGCCTCAACGTGAAGATCAATGCGGTCCCCAACACCGTTTTCGGGGCCATGTTCGGGGACCCGAGCCTGCGCAAGAGCACCGACGCGATTCTCACGACCTCGGCGCCGCCACTCAGCGACCCGCTCGTCCAGGCATATCGGGTGCTCGTCCCGGGGGGTCCGCGCAACTACGGGCCGTACGACAACCCGGGCGTCACGCGGCAGTTCGCCGAGGCGCGGGCGACGGATGACCACGAGCAGCGCGCGAAGCTGCTGATCGACGCGCAGGCGAAGTTCATGCCGGACTTCCCTTGGATCCCGATCGTGGCGATCAGCGGGTCGGTCTACCAGGGCCCGAAGGTCACGGGCGCGCCGGCGAGCCAGCTCGGCCAGTTCGGCGGCCCCTGGGCGGCGACGGCCGGACCGCGAGGCGAGTAGGCGGCACGCGGTGGCGGGCGAGCTGGCAGCGAGCGTCGAAGACGGCGCCCGGAGCCCTGAAACGGGCTCCGGGGCGCCGGGCGACGCCGTGAGGCGAGTCGCCGGGCAGACCGCCTGGCGGCTCGTCGGGATGCTGGTCACGATGCTGGTGGTCAGCTTCGTGGTCTTCGCGATGCTCTACATCGCGCCCGGCGATCCCGTCGCGTTCGTACTGGGCGACCAGCCGACCGACCCGGCGACGATCGCGTCGATCCGGGCCGAGTACCACCTGGACGACCCCTTCCTGCTGCGCTACTGGGTCTGGCTGAGTGGCATCCTCCAGGGTGACTTCGGTACCTCGATCCTGTTCCGCGTGCCGGTGTCCGGGCTGCTCGGCGAGCGGGCGGTGAACTCGCTGTTCCTGGCGACCTACGCGTCGCTGCTGATCCTGATCCCAGGGATCCTGCTGGGCATCGTGTCGGGCCTGCGCGGCGGTTGGCGCGACCGGATGATCATGGTGGTCACCGCCGCGGGCCAGGCGATCCCCGCCTACGTGGCCGCGATCTTCCTGATCGCGACCTTCGCCGTCGGCCTCGGCTGGTTCCCCGTGTCCGGCGCCGGCTCCGGGTTCGTCGACCGGCTGTGGCACATGACGCTGCCCGCATTCGCGATGGCCCTCGTGTCGCTGTCCGTGGTGACGCGCGTGACCCGCACCTCGATCCGCGAGGAGTCGCGCAGCGAGCACGTGGAGACGGCGCGCAGCCGCGGCATCCCCGAGTCGCTCGTGCGCCGGCGCCACATCGTCCGCAACGGCCTGATTCCGATCGTGACGGTGAGCGGACTCGTCGTCGCGACGCAGATCTCGGGCGCCGTGGTCGTGGAGACCGCGTTCGGCATCGAAGGCCTCGGCTCGTACCTCGTCAAGAGCGTGCAGCAGCGCGACTTCGCCGTCGTACAGGCCATCACGCTCATCCTCGTCGCGGTGTTCGTGGTGGCCAACACGGTCGTCGACGTCCTGTACGGGGTGCTCGATCCGCGGGTTCGGGCACGGAGCGCTCGCTCGTGAGCGTCATCGAGTCCGAGGCGCGGCCCCCAGTCGCCGCCGGCCGCCGCCGTTGGCGGGGCGTGGCCGGCCTGGGCTGGCCGAGCACCGTCTGCATCTGGTTCCTCGCCGCGGTGGTGCTGGTCGCGCTCCTCGCGCCCCTGATCGCCCCCCAGGACCCGAACGTCGCCGATCTCTCGGCCGCGCGGCTGAGCCCGTCGGCGGCCCACCTTCTCGGCACTGACAGCACGGGTAGAGATATTCTGTCGCGCATCATCTACGGCGCCAGGCTGAGCCTGCTCGGGCCGCTGATCGTGGTCGTCGCGTCGGTGACCTTGGGCACGGCGATCGCGTTGACGTCGGTCTGGGTCGGCGGCCGCGTGGACGCCTTCATCGCACGAGCGCTCGACGTCGTTTTCGCGTTCCCGTCCCTGCTGCTGGCGATCATGTCGGCCGCGCTGTTCGGCGCGGGCCTCGTGGCGCCGATCATCGCCCTGGCCATCGGGTTCACGCCGTATGTCGTGCGCCTCACCCGGGCTCCGGCGCTGCGGCTTCGCAACGCGCCCTTCATCGCCGCGTGCGAGGTGCAGGGGCTTCCGGTGCGGACGATCTGGCTGCGGCATCTGCTGCGCAACCTGGCGCCGATGACGGCGAGCATCGCGACGATCCTGTTCGGCCAGGCGATGATCGACCTGTCGGCGCTCTCGTACCTAGGGCTCGGGGTGCAGCCGCCGACGGCGGACTGGGGCGCGATGGTGGCCAGCGGGCAGCAGGACATCCTCTCCGGCTACCCGCAGGAGTCGCTGAGCGCCGGCCTGATGATCGTGCTGGTGATCGTCGCCGTGAACGTGCTGGGCCAGCGGCTCGGGGACATCGGCGAGGAGGAGCTGCGATGACGCCGGCGCCACTGCTGCTGGAGGTGCGCGACTTCCGCCTGTCGCTGCCGATCGACGGGCAGCAGCGTCCGATCCTGCGTGGCGTGGACCTCGTGGTCGACCGCCGCGAGGCCGTGGCGCTGGTCGGCGAGTCGGGGGGCGGCAAGTCGATGCTGGCGCGTGCGATGCTCGGCCTCGTGCCGCCGCGCGCGCAGGTCGCCGGCGACATCCGCGCGGACGGCGCGTCGGTCTACGCGATGAGCCGCGAGGACCTGCGGCGCTACCGGGCGACACGCGTGGCGATGATCTTCCAGGACCCGACGGCCCACGTGAACCCCGTCCGCCAGATCGGCGACTTCCTGACGGAGGCGCTGCGGACCAACCAGCACGTACGCGGCGGCGAGGCCCGGCGCCGCGTGACGGTGTTGTTGGAGGAGGTAGGAGTCCCGCACGCGGCGCGGCGGCTGCGTCAGTACCCGCACGAGCTGTCGGGCGGCCTCCTGCAGCGGGTGATGATCGCCGGTGCGCTCGCCGCCGAGCCGGAGCTGCTGATCGCCGACGAGCCGACGACCGCGCTCGACGTGACCACCCAGGCCGAGGTCATGGCGATCCTCCAGGACCTCCGCGCCGAGCGGGGGCTCGCGCTGCTGTTCGTCACCCACGACCTCGAGCTGGCCGCGGCCGTCTGCGACCGCACCGCGGTCATGTACGCCGGCGAGATCGTCGAGGAGCAGTCGTCGGAGGCGCTGCACACCGCCCCGCGCCACCCGTACACCGCCGCGCTGCTCGACGCCCGGCCCAGCGTGGAGCGTTCGTCGCACCGGCTGCGAACGGTGGCCGGCCGGCCGGTCGCCGCCTACGAGGCAGATGCCGGGTGCGGGTTCGCTCCGCGATGCGGCCACGCGCAGGCGGTCTGCGCCGCGCATCCGCCGGTGACGCACATCGGCTCGGCGCGCGTGCGGTGCGTGCGGGCCGAGGAGCTGGAAGGGAGGGTGGCCGGTGACCGCTCCCACTGAGCACAGCGGCGACGTCCTCGCGGTCGAGGGGCTGCGCAAGGTGTACCGGGTGAGCGAGCCGGGGCAGCGAGGCCACTCGGATCTCGTCGCGGTCGACGACGTCTCCTTCCGCGTGCCCGCCGCTGGGTCCGTGGGCATCGTCGGCGAGTCGGGTTCCGGCAAGACCACCGTCGCGCGGCTCGTCCTCGGCCTCCAGCAGGCGACCGCGGGACGGATCGTCGTCGCGGGGCGCGAGCGGCACGGCGGTCGATGGTTCTCTGGCCGCGAGCGCCGGCGCCGCGGCCGCGAGGTGTCGATCGTCTTCCAGGACCCGTACTCGTCGCTCGACCCGCGCCAGCGCGTCGGGGCGGCCATCGAGGAGGTGCTGCGCCTGCACTTCGACCTCAGCCGGGACGAGCGCGCGCGCCGCGTCGCCGAGCTGCTGGACGCGGTGCACCTCGACCAGCGCCACGCCGGGTCGCTGCCGCGCCATCTGTCCGGGGGGCAGCGCCAGCGCGTCGCGATCGCGAAGGCGCTGGCGGCGGAGCCCCTGCTGCTCGTCCTTGACGAGGCGGTGGCGGCGCTCGACGTCTCGATCCAGGCGCAGGTGCTCAACCTCCTCGCCGAGATCCGCGAGCGCTCGCAGGTCGCGTACCTGTTCATCACCCACAACTTCGCTGCGGTCCGGCAGGTGACCGACGACGTGATCGTCATGCGGCACGGCGCGATCGTCGAGCGCGGGCCGACGGGTCAGATACTCGACGAGCCGAGCCATCCCTACACGCAGTTGCTGCGTGCGTCCGTGCCGGGCCCCGGGTGGGCGCCGCGCCGGGCGCTGGGTCGGGTGGCCGAGGTCAACGCGCCATGAGGATGACCGGCGGCAGGAAGGCCGGCGTGCACGCGGCCGGCGGGACGGGTCACCCGTAGTGGCCCGTGCCGCACGCGTCACCGTCCCCGAGGACGGCGCCGAGGAGACCCGCGACCGCATCCTGCGCGTCGCGAACGCGCTCTTCTACCAGCACGGCTACAGCGGGACGAGTCTCGCCGCGATCGCCGACGGCGTCGGCATCTCGGCCCCGGCGCTGTACTGGCACTTCTCCTCCAAGGAGGAGATCTGCTTCACGGCGGTGCACGCGGAGCTCAGCCGCTTCGTGGATGCGTTCGGGTCATGTCGCGACGAGAGCGCGCCGCCGGCCGCGCGGTTGAGCATGTTCGTCCGGACGTACGTGCGCCAGAAGCTCGAGCAGAGCGAGTGGCTCGTGACCCCCGGGGCGACCGCCTCCTACGGCCCGCTGCGCGACGCGCTCGGCCCCGAGTACCGCGAGCAGCTCGACCTCCTCCAGCGCGAGGTCCTCGTGCTGCTGCGCTCGATCCTCGCCGCAGGGCACGAGGCCCGGACCTTCCGCTTCGCCCAGACGACCACGACCGCGTTCGCGATCCTGACCATGTGCGAGTACGTCTTCGTCTGGGTACGACGCGACGGCCCCCTCGCGAGCGATCACGTCGCAGATCTCTACCGGGACATGGTCCTCGCGATGGTGGGGTGCGCGCATCCTTGACGACCTCCTGAATGAACGATAAGTTGGGAACTCAACGACCACGAGGATGACGGCACGAATGCGGTACCGAATCGGCATCGACGTCGGGGGCACGTTCACCGACTTCGTCGCGACGCATGGGAACGGCCTGGTGAAGGGCAAGGTCCCGTCGCGGCCCGGCGACGAGTCGACGTCCGTCATGGAGGCTGTCGGCGAGATCGCGTCGCGCGCGGGCGTGGGCGTGCGGCCACTCCTCGAGTCCACGGACTCGATCGTGCTGGGCACCACGGTGGTCCTCAACACCATGCTCGAGTTCGACGGCGCCCACACCGGGTTGATCACCAACGAGGGCTTCCGAGACGTCATCGAGCTGCGGCGCGGGCACAAGGAGAGCCAGGTCGACCTGCGCCTCGCTGCGCCGGTGGCCATCGTCACGCGCCGCCATCGCCGGACCGTCGCCGGACGCGTCGACCACACCGGCCGCGTCGTCGAGGAACTCGACGAGGCCCAGGTGCGCCGCGAAGCCGAGGCGCTGCGCGAGGCGGGCGTCGAGTCGATCGCGGTGTGCTTCCTCTTCTCGTACGCGAACCCGGCGCACGAGCAGCGCGCGGCCGAGCTGATCCGCGAGGTCCACCCCGACTGCTTCGTGACCACCTCCAGCGAAGTGCTCCCGCAGATCCGTGAGTTCGAGCGCCTGAGCACGACGCTCGTCAACGCCTACACGAGCCCCAAGCTGCGCCAGTACCTCGACCTTCTCCAGGCGCGCCTCGAGCAGGAGGGCTTCGGCGGCTCGCTGCTGATCATGCAGTCCAACGGCGGTGTGATGGACGTGGAGTTCTCGCGGGCCCGCGGCGTCGACGCCGTGTTCTCCGGGCCCTCCGGCGGTGTGGTCGCCGGGCTGTGGGCCGCGCGCGAGTCCGGCTACCGCAACATCATCACCGCGGACATGGGCGGCACGAGCTACGACGTCTGCCTCGTGCACGACGGCGAGCCCGAGCTGGGCGTCGACCAGTGGGTCAGCCGCTACCGGGTGGCCGTGCCGCTTCTCGACATCCACACCGTCGGTGCGGGCGGCGGCTCGATCGCCGGCGTCGACGAGGGCGGCGCCCTCCACGTGGGGCCGGAGAGCGCCCGGGCGTACCCGGGGCCGGCGTGTTACGGCCGGGGCGGCGAACGCCCGACGGTGACCGACGCGAACCTCATGCTCGGCTACATCGACCCCGACCGCTTCCTGTCGGGCGGGATGCGGTTGGACGTCGACGCCGCCCGGCAGGCCGTCGAGACGCACGTGGGCGCGCCGCTCGGCGTGTCGGCCACCGACGCGGCTATCGGCATCTTCCGGATCGCCAACAGCGACATGTCCAACGCGCTGCGCTACATCTCGGTCTCCCGCGGCCGCGACCCCCGCGACTACGCGCTGATGGCGTTCGGCGGCGCTGGCGCGATCCACGCGGCGGTGCAGGCCTCCGACCTCGGTCTGTCGACGGTGCTCGTGCCCCGGCACGCATCGGTCCTCAGCGCGCTCGGCGCCCTGATCGCCGACTTCAAGGTGTCGCGCGTGCGCTCGATGCTGCGCGCCTGGGAGGACGTGGACCTCGACGAGCTCAACGCGACGTTCCTGGCCATGCAGGAGGACGCCGAGGCGCTGCTGACGCGCGGCGGCGCGCCCGGAGAGCTCATCGTCAAGCGCTCCCTGGACGTGCGGTACCAGGGCCAGGTGCAGGAGGTCATCGTGCCGCTGCGCAGCCGCACCCGGCGAGTGACCGCGGTCAACTTCGCGCGCTCGCTGCGCGACTTCCACGACCTGCACGAGCAGCTCTACGCGTTCAAACGCCCCGGATACGCCACCGAGATCGTGTCGGTGCGCATCGAGCTGTGGGCCAAGCGCGAACCGCTCCAGCTCCCGACCCACCGGTTCGGCAGCGAGGACTCCGAGCACGCGCTGGTCGGCACGCGCCAGGTGTACTTCGAGCCGGACGGCTTCGTCGACGCCCGGATCTACGACGGCGCGCTGATCGAGCCCGGCAACATCATCACCGGGCCAGCGGTCATCCACGAGCCGGACACCACGATCGTCGTGGCGGGCAGCCAGGAGGCGATGCTCGACCAGAACGACATGTACGTGATCGAGGTGAGCGGCTGATGGCGGGGTTGATCGCGGCGATCGAGTCCGAGGTCCTGCGCCGCAAGTTCGAGGCCGTCACCCGGGACGCGGGGGTTGTGCTGGCGAACCTGGCCCGCTCGCGCGAGATCAAGGAAGGGCGGGAGTGCGCGGTCGCGCTCGCCGACCGGCAGGGCGGGATCGTCGCGACCGACGACCCGCTCCAGCTCGGCCTCCTGACCGCCGCCGTCGACGTGGCGCTGGCGCGGTTCAAGTTCGACATGCGCAGCGGGGACGTCGTGCTGCTCACCGACCCCTACCTGGGCGGCGCGCGCCTGCACGACTTCACGCTCGTCATTCCGCATGCCGTCGACGAAGTCGTGCAGACCTTCGTCTGCGTGCGGGCCCGCATGCCGGACATCGGCGGCGATGCGCCCGGCAGCCACGTGCCGGCGGCGCGCGAGATCTGGGCGGAGGGCGTGCCGATCTCCCCGCTGAAGATCCACCGTCACGGGCGGCCGGTCCGCGACGTGCTGACCTCCGTGCTGCTCAACAGCCGCTGCGACGCGGAGGTGCGCGAGAACCTGTCCGCGATGCTGGCTGCGGCCGACCTCGCGGCTCGCCGCCTCGACGAGCTCGTCGGCGCCCACGGCGCCGACGGCGTGGGCGAGGCGATGGCATACGCCCAGGGGTACGGCGAGCGCCAGGCCCGGAGCCGCATCGCCCGATGGGCCGACGGCACATACGCGAGCGAGCGGCAGATCTGGCACGCCGGAGCGCCGGTCACGGTGCGGGCGTCGGTCAGCGTCGAGGAGGGCCGCGTGAGCGTGGACCTCAGCGGGTCGGACCCGCAGCAGGCGAGCTTCCTCAACAGCACCATGTCGGCGAGCGTGAACGCCGCCGCGACTGCGCTGCTCGCGCTCCTCGGCCCGGACGTCCCGCCGAACGGCGGCGTACTGCGCTGTCTCGATGTCCGATGCGACGAGGGACGGCTCGCGAACCCGCGCTGGCCCGCCGCCGTCAACGGCGGCGCCGTCCATCTCGCGGGCGAGATCGCCGAGGTGACGGCGGCCGCGCTGCGGGAGGCGGCCGGCGACGACTACGGCGCCGTCTCCGCGCCGCGATGGCTGCTGACGGCGCACCGCCCGGCCGTCGACGCGGCGCCCATCGACATCGCGGCCTGGGCGATCGCCGGCTGCGCCGGCGCCCACGGCCGCGACGGATGGGGCGCGCCGCACGTGCTCAGCCGGGCCCGGCGGCCCTCGGCGGAGGAGTGGGAGGTCTCGACCGGCATGGTCGTCCGCGCGGCCGAGCTCGTCAGCGACAGCGCCGGTGCGGGGCGCTGGCGCGGCTCGCCCGCGCTCGAGCTCGTCGTCGACGTCCCGGACGAGCGAGCCTGGACCGTGTCGTCGGCGACCTCCTCCGACGACGCGAACGGCGTCGCCGGCGGGGCTGGCGCGGCCGGCGCCGACCTGCGCGTCTCAGGCGGCGGCGAGCCCGAGATCGGCACAGTCGAGCTGTCCCGGCGCATCGGTCCCTGCCGCGTGGTCGCGCGCTTCGGCGGCGGCTGCGGCCACGGGGACCCGTTCCTGCGGGCGCCGGCCGACGTGCTCGAGGACGTCCAGGACGGATTGCTCACGGCCGCCGCCGCACGCCGTGACTACGGCGTCGTCGTCGACGCCGGCGAGCGCGAGGTCGACGACCTCGGAACCAGAGAGCACCGGCTCGAGCGGGGAGCGCCAGCATGACCGACGCCGTCACGGGCGAGATCGTCCGCAACTACCTCGAGAGCGTCGCGGCCGAGATGGTCCGCACCATGGTCCGCACGGCCGTCAGCCCCATCTTCAACGAGGCGCACGACTGCTCGGCCGGGGTCTTCGGCTACGACGGGGAGACGGTGTCCCTGCTTGCGCGCGCCGATGCGGCTCCGGTGCACATCTACGCCGCCCTGAGCTCTGCGGAGGCCTCGCTCGAGTTCTTCCAGGGCGACCTGCACGAGGGCGACGTGATCATCGTCTGCGACCCCTATTACGGGGGCTCGCACCTGCCCGACTACACGGTGGTGACGCCAATCTTCATCGAGGGCGAGCCGATGTTCCTGCCGTCCGTGCGCGGCCACATGCCCGACAACGGCGGCCCGGCGCCCGGCGGCAACATGAACGCGCGCGACATCTGGCAGGAGGGCTTCCGGTTCAGCCCGCTGAAGCTCTACGAGCGCGGCGAGCTGCGCGAGGACGTCTGGGAGTGGATCCTGCGCAACAACCGGCTGCCCGAGAACCTGCGCGCGGACCTCGACGCGCAGATCGGGGGCTGCCGCGTCGGTGCGCGCCGGATCCGCGAGCTGTGCGACAAGTACGGCGTCGCGACCGTCCGCGAGGCCGTGGACTGGCTGATGGGGTACTCCGAGCACCGCTTCCGCGAGCAGATTCGCCGCTGGCCCGACGGCCGCTACGAGGCGGAGTCGACGCTGGACAGCGACTTCGCCGGGGGCGTCGACCTCAAGGTGCGCGTGGCGCTGACGATCGACGGCGACAGCATCGAGGCCGACTTCACCGGCTCGTCGCCGCAGAGCCCGGGGTTGGTCAACAGCGTGCCGGCCAACACGCTCGCGTTCCTCTACACGGCGTTCTCGGCGCTGTGCCCCGAGATCCCGATCAACTCCGGCTTCTTCCGGCCGCTCACGCCGAAGCTCCCGGAGGCCAGCATCGTCAACCCGAACCCGCCGGCGCCCGTGCGGGCGGCGACGGTGACCATCGTTGCCGACATCGGCGACGTGGTCATGAAGGCCGCCGAGGGCTTCGCGGCCGATCGGGTCGGCACGTGCAGCATCGACCTGCTCGGGCCGTGGTTCTGGGGCACCGACCGGCGCAACGGCCGCGGCTACCTGCACTACGAGCTGGGCTGCACGCCGACGGCCGCCGGCGGGGTGTACCTGGCCGACGGCTGGGGCGCGTGGCCGGCGACGTTCGCATCGGCGGACGTGCCGTCGATCGAGATGAGCGAGGTGCAGTACCCGGTCCTCTACCGCCAGGCGGAGTACCTGACCGACGGCGCTGCGCCCGGCCAGTGGCGCGGCACGCCCGCGTGGGCGACGCAGCGGCAGGCGTACGGCTCGGACGGCACGCACCACACGATCCGCGTGCAGGGCTGCTACTCGCCGCTGCACGGGTTCTGCGGCGGTCGTCCCGCGATCGGCAACTACGTCGTGATCCGCTACGGCACCCCGGACGAGGAGGTCGTGCCGCGCTGGAGCGACCGCGAGCCGTGCGGCGAGGACGAGATCGTCTTCTTCCAGAGCGGCGGCGGAGGCGGCTGGGGCGACTCCCTCGACCGCGACGCCGAGATGGTGGCCGAGGACGTGCGCGACGGGTACGTCTCGCCGGAGGGCGCGCGGCACGACTACGGGGTGTGCGTAGACCCAGTGACGGGCGACGTCGACGAGCCGGCGACGGCCGCCGAGCGCGCGCGGCTGCGCGAGGAGCGCCGCGAGCAGCCCGACTGGATGTCGCTGGGCCGGCTGCGCACGCTCGAGGACGTGGGCGCCGATGCGGCGCACCAGGCGGATCCGGAGCCCGCGGCGCGCTGAGCGCCCTGGTCGATGACCCCCCGGATCGACCTCATCGAGGGACCCGACACGGGCGTCGACCCTGAGACGCTGCGCCGCCTGTGCCGAAGCTGGGAGCCCGCGCTTGGAGCCGAGCTGTCTGTCGTCTTCTGCCAGACCGACGAGGACCTCAAGATGGCGCTGGGGCGGGCGCGCGCAGATGCGCGCGGCGTCCTGGTCAATCCGGGCCGAGCGACGGTGCGGGACATGGACGGACCGCTCGTCGCGCGGGTCGACCTCAACGCGGCCGAGCGGCCGCGTGGCGGCGATCCCGCCGCGATCGAGGTCCGCGGCCGCGGCGTCATGGGCTACCGCTGGGCGGCGGCGTGGCTGCTGCGGCGCCTGCAGTCTCCATGCGAGGTCGTCCCGTATGGCCCCCAGCGCGATCAGGTCGGCGATCTGCGGCTGCCGGCGAGCGTTGCGAAGGCCGTCCCCGTGGCGGTCCTCCTGCACGGCGGGTTCTGGCGCGAGCGCTGGGAGCGCGACACGATCGAGCCGCTCGCGATCGACCTCGCGCGGCGGGGGTTCGCGACGTGGAACCTGGAGTACCGCCGGGTCGGCCGCGTCGGCGGGGGCTGGCCGTCCGTGCGCGATGACGTCGCCGCCGGGATCGATCACCTGGCCGACCTTGCCGGGCGCCACCCCTTGGACCTCGACCGCGTCGTGTTCGTCGGGCACTCTGCGGGCGGTCAGCTCGCGCTGTGGGCGGTACGCCGGCTCGGCCTGGACCGGCCACCGGCCGTCCGGGCCGGCCTGGTCGTGTCCCTCGCGGGCATCGCCGATGTGGCGGAGTGCGCCCGACGAGGCCTGGGCGAGGGCGCCGATGCCGCGGCGGATCTGATGGGCAGTCCACCCGGCGCGTGCCCGGACGCGTACGCGGAGGCCTCGCCGCGGGCGGCGCTGCCGCTCGGCGTGGCGCAGCTCGTCGTGCAGGGCGAGCGGGAGGCCACGCCCGACCTCATGGACCTCAATGCGACCTACGTGCGGGCGGCGCAGCGCGCAGGGGACGACGTCGAGTTGCTGCTGCGGCCGGAGGCCGACCACTTCGACCTCGTGGACCCGCGGTCGCTCGCCTGGTGCGAGACGGCGGCGCGCGTCTGCGCCGCCCTGGGAGTGCCGGCATGACCTACGTCGTGGGACCCGGGTGCATCGGCAGCATGGACCGCTCGTGCATCGAGGTCTGCCCGGTCGATTGCATCTACGAGACGGCGCACATGGTCGTCATCGCCCCCGATGAGTGCATCGATTGCGGCGCCTGCGCTCCCGAGTGCCCGGTCGACGCGATCTTCGAGCAGGACGGGATGCCGCCGGAGCACGCGGAGTTCGTCGCGATCAACCGTGCGTGGGGCGGCGGCGCGGCCGCCGTGGACGCCTTGGTGGAGCAGTACCTGCAGGCCAGCGAATGAGGAGGTCCACATGACGGATGCCCCGCCCCGCCCGCCGTACGAGGTCGCGCACCTCACGGAGATCGCGCACAGCCCGAGCGGGCCGTCGCACAGCTTCCAGCTGGTCGGCGAGTGGAAACAGGTCCGCCATCACTTCGCCATCACGGAATTCGCGGCGAACGCGTTCGTCGCCACCGCGGCCGGCCAGGAGATCGTGCACGAGCACTTCGAACGGCCCAACGACGACCAGAGCGACATCGGCGACGAGGAACTCTACTACATTGCCTCCGGCTCGGCGGTGGTCAAGCTCGACGACGAGGTGCGCGACGTCGGCGAGGGCACGTTCGTCTTCATCGGCGACCCGTTCGTCGTGCGCAGCGTGACGGCGAAGGAGCCGGGGACCGTCGTGCTGACCTTCGGGACCAACCCCGGTGTGGCGTTCGCCGTGTCCGACTTCGAGAAGTCGGTCACCCCGTCGCCGCGATGGTCGGATCCCGGCCGGCCCGTGCCCCGCGCATGAGCGACACGGACACGCTGGTCGCGCTGCGCGACGTGTGCCTGCCTTGGGACCGTCCGCTGCACCATGTGCGCGCCCTGATGCGTGCGGGGCGGCTCCCGGAGCCCGTGCGGGTCCTCGACGACGGTACCGAGCTTGTGTCCGCGGATCTGCTGTCCGGGCTGATCGCGACGGATGCGCAGGACGGGGACGGAGACGCGGACGGGGACGCCTGGCAGGCGCACATCGAGCGCGGACTCGCCAGGTTCCGCGACGGTCAGCGCCGGCTGCCGGAGGCCACCACCGCGGAGCGGCGCCAGCAGCAGCTGCTGCGCATGGGCGGCGCCGCGTGGGCCGCGTCGCTGGGGATGCTCATGATCGGCTGCGCCGAGCGCGCGGACGAGTGGCTCGACCGGTCGGCCACGTGCTATCGCTGGAGCCTGGCGGACGCCGAGGCCGGGAGCTGGGGCCGGTCAATCGCAGCGGTGAAGGCGCGTCTGATCGCCCACGACTGGCCGCGCGCGCGGCTCGAGGCTCGGTGGACGCTCGACCTGGGAGCCGCCGAGGCCGGCTCGCCCATCGCCCGGTATGCCGCGGCGCTCGCCTGCCTGACGCTCGAGGACAACACCGCGGCGGGGAGGCTGGCCGCCTCGGTGAGCGAGGAAGACGCGTTCCCGGTCGGCATCGGCGGGACCTCCGCCGCGCTGTACGCCCTCGCCGCGTGCGACGGCGCGGCGTACGGCGAGGCGGTGGGCGCCGTCCTGCGGTCCTTCGAGGAGCGCACGCGCTTCCTCGAGCGGGTGCCGGTCGCCGACACGGTCATCGTGCTGCAGCGGCTCGCGGCGCGGCGCGGGATGGAGGCGCCGCTGGTCTCCACGCGGCTTCCGCGCTCCAAGGAGCGGGCTTTGAGTGTTCCCTAATAAACGATAACTTGAGAGCTACGTGAGCGAGACGGACAACATGATGGCCATCGCCAACGCCCCCTCGACGGACGGGGTCGCCCTGCGGTCTGACGACGGGCTCTGCGGCAAGACCGCGTTCGTCACCGGGTCGGCCCAGGGGCTCGGCGCCGGCGTGGCCCAGGGCCTCTGGGACCGCGGCTGCAACGTCGTGCTGGCGGATGTCAACGCACGGAGCAATGAGGCCACGGCCCACGCCATCGACGCCGACGGGGAGCGCGTCCAGGCGCTGCACGTGGACGTCGGCGACCCGGCGTCCGCCGACGAGTCGTTCCGCGCGGCGCTGGAGCGGTGGGGGACGGTGGATATCCTCGTGAACAACGCGGCCGTCACAGCCGCCAGGTCGCTGTGGCAGATCACCATGGACGAGTGGGACGACGTGATGAGCGTCAACCTGCGCGGCGTCTTCATCATGTCCCGTATCGCCGGACGCCACATGCGTGACAGCGGCGGCGGGCGCATCGTGAACATCGCATCGCTGGCCGGACAGATGGCGCGTCCGAGCGGCGCGCACTACGCGGCGTCCAAGGGCGGCGTGATCGCCCTCACCCGCGTCTTCGCCTCCGAGCTCGCCGCCGACGGCGTGACGGTCAACGCGGTCGCCCCCGCGATCGTCGACACGCCGATGCTCCAGGCGATCGGCGCCGAGCGCGTCCAGCAGCTCACGCGGCAGGTCCCCGTCGGACGCGCTGGCACCACGGAGGAGGTGGCCGCGCTCGTCGCCTTCCTGGCCTCCGACGACGCCGGGTACATCACCGGCGCGACGTGCGACATCAACGGCGGCATGCTCATGCGGTGACGACCGCGCCCTCGGCCTTCACACGACGGGTGCCGTCCCCTAACGTTCGATCAATGACGAGCCGGACTGCTAGGAGGGCGCCTACGGAGGACGGGGCTCCGCACACGCGCGACGACATCCTCCGCGTCGCGAACGCGCTGCTGTACGAGCGGGGGTACTCGGGAACGAGCCTGACCGCGATCGCCCGCGAGGTGGGCATCTCGGCGCCCGCGCTGTACTGGCACTTCGCCTCGAAGGAGGAGCTGTGCTTCACCGCCGTCGAGGCCGAGCTGCGGCGCTTCGTCGAGGCCTTCGACCCGTGCAAGGACGCTGATCTCGCGCCGGACGAACGGCTCAGCATGTTCGTGCGCACGTACGTCCGCGCGAAGCTCGAGCAGGGCAAGCGGCTGCGCATGCCCGGCGCGAGCGGATCCTACGGTCAGGTGCGCGACGCGCTGGGCGCCGAGCACCAGGCGCAGCTTGACGAGCTGCAACGGCGGGTGTTGACGCTGGTGCAGTCGATCCTCGAGTCGGGACGGGACGCCGGGACGTTCCGGTTCCCCCAGGTCACGCCCACCGCCTTTGCGATCGTCACGATGTGCGAGTACGTCTTCATCTGGGTGCGGCCCGACGGACCCATGACCATCGACCAGGTGGCGGACTCCTATCGCGACCTCGTGCTGGCGATGGTCGGGCACATCCGGCCCTGACGAGTCGCGCGGGCGTGACCCTGAAGCCACGGGTACGGACGAGGAGATCGAACGTCAGCTCAGCCGTCCGGCCTCGTGTGCCGCCTGCTCGGCGTCGCGCAGCTGGCCCTCGACCAGGTCGAGCCCGGCCGACCAGAAGCCGGGGTCCGTCAGGTCGATGCCCACGATGCGGCCCAGGTCCTCGGGGAGCATCGAGCCGCCCGCGGCGAGCATGTCGAGGTAGCGCGGCACGAACGGCGCGCCCTCGTCGAGGTAGCGGCGGTAGACCGACAGGGCGAGCAGCTGGCCGTAGGCGTACGCGTAGACGTAGCCGGGCGTCCCGATGAAGTGCGGGATGTAGCTCCACCACATCCGGTAGCCGTCGGTGATCTCCACCGAGTCGCCGAGCATCTCGCGCTGGGTGGTGACCCACGCCTCGTTGAAGCGGTCGACGGACAGCTCGCCCTCGCTGCGCCGCGCCGTGTGGACGGCGTCCTCGAACTGGTTCATCGCGGTCTGCCGGAAGACGGTCGCGATGGCGCCCTCGATGGCCTCCGACAGCAGCGACAGCCGCGACTCGGGCGTCGAGGCCTGCTCGAGCAGCCGGTTGAAGACGATCGTCTCGCCGAACACCGAGGCGGTCTCCGCCACCGTCAGCGGCGTGCCCTGCTGCAGCAGGCCCTGGTCGGCGGCGAGCGCGAAGTGCAGGCCGTGGCCCAGCTCGTGGGCGAGCGTGAGCACGTCGCGGCGCTTGAACGTGAAGTTCAGCATCACGTACGGGTGCACGCTCGGCACCGCGGAGGTGGCGAACGCCCCCCCGCGCTTGCCCGGCCGTACCGGCGCGTCGATCCAGCTCTCGTCGAAGAAGCGGCGGGCGAGGCGCTCCATCTCGGGCGCGAAGGACCCGAACGAGTCGAGCACCAGGTCGCGCGACTGCTCCCAGCCGTAGCGCTCGTCCTCGGACGTGACCGCGGCGCTGCGGTCGTAGTCGGCGAGCTGCGGGATGCCCAGCATCTGCGCCTTGAGGCGATACCAGCGCTGCGGGATGTCGTAGCGGCCCTTGACCGCCTCGACGAGCGCCTGGACGGACTCGTCGGAGACCTCGTTGGCGAGGTTGCGCGCGCTCAGCCACGTCGGGTAGTGGCGCAGCCGGTCGTCGACCGCCTTGTCGTGGATGAGCGTGTTGAAGATGTAGGCGCGGGTGCGCAGGCCGGGCTCGAGCGCGGCGGTCACCTGCTCGGCGGTCGAGCGGCGCACCTCGCGGTCGGCGGACAGCAGGCGGCTGAGCGCGACGTCGAGCGGCTCGCCCTCGATCTCGATGGCCGAGACCTGCTCGGAGAACAGGCGCGACCAGGCCGACCGTCCGGTGACCGCCTTCTCGCTGACCAGCTTCTCCTCGGGCTCGGAGAGCAGGTGCGGGCGGTAGCGGCGCTCCATGCGGAGGTTGTGGCGGGCGAAGTCCAGCCCGTCGGCCGCGAGCAGCTCCTCGGCCTTGGCGTCGTCGAGCGCGGCCCACTCGAGGCCGAAGAACAGGAGCTTCGTCTCGATCGCCGTGCCGCGCTCCTGCACCTTCTGCAGCAGCGCGCCGCGGGCCGGGTCGGCGGTGTCGGTCGAGAAGCGCAGGCTGGCGTAGCTGCCGGCCTTGCCGACGAGCTCGTAGATGCCCACGAGCTCGTGCATCGCCGCGACGAGTCCGGGCCCGTCGAGCTCCGGGACGCGGCCGGCGTGGCGCTCGGCGAACGTGTCGGCCCGGCGCTGGGCCTCGTCGAGCTGGGCGTCGACGGCCTCCTCGCCGCCGCCGTCGAGCAGCGGGCTCAGGTCCCAGGCGGCGTCCTGGAGGGCGGGGTCGGTCTCGGTCTCGGCGGCCATGCTCGGAGGGTAGTCGCCGCTCAGCCGAAGAGGCCTTGGAGGATCCCCTTGGCCGAGCGCGGGTCCTCGCCGTACTTCTGCTTGAAGCGCTCGTACTCGGCATCGTCGGCGAGCGCCATCACCAGCTCCTCGCGGCTCGAGCCGTAGCCGCACGCCGCCTTGTCGAGCAGGATGAGCGCGCTGTCCTGGAGCACGCCGAACAGTCCGCCGCTGTCGGGCAGCTTGCGGTCCAGGCACGGGCTGGCGATCTTCACCGGCGGCGCCTGCTCGCGGTTGTCGATGACGATCGCGGCGCCGAACGCGGCCGCCGAGAGCGCGGCGATCGCGGCGACGGCGGCGGCGGCGGCGATGCGGAGGCGCACCCCGGCGAGCAGCACCAGCGCGGCGAGCAGCGCGAGGGCGCCGGTGATGAGGAAGGCGGGCTTGAAGGCGCGCGCGACGGAGGCGACGATGACGTCGTCGAGGCGGTCGGTGAGGTGGTGGAACTCGGTCCGGGCGTCGCCCTCGAACTTGCCCTCCTGGCTCTTGATCGCGCGCTCCAGCCCGCCGCGCGGGTCCTCGCTCTCGACGTCGCCGAGCAGCGTCGGCGCGAGGTCGATCTTCTGGCGGGGGTCGAGCTTGGCGTCGAGCACCACGGCGACGCCCTGGTACCGGGCGCTCTCGGTGATCGAGTTCAGCTTGCCGCTGACCACGGGCGCGATGACGAGGAGCGCGGCGACGATGCCCACGTGGCGGGCGACGAGCAGCCGCGCGGCGTCGACGGACGTGCGCTCCGGCAGCAGGCCGCCGGCCAGCGCGGGGAAGGCGAGGCCCATGCCCACGCCGGCCAGGATCTGCGGCGCGATCGTCCACTTGAGGTCCGCGTCGGGCAGGTAGGCGAGCGCGCCCGCGCCGGCGGCCACGAGCAGGCAGCCGCAGATCGCCCGCGCGGCGGCGTTGCCCGGGATGCGGGCGGCGGCGAGCGCGGAGATCGGCAGGACCGACACGGCCGCGGCGGCGGCGAGCGGGTCGACGCTCCATCCCGCGACGAGCTCGAGCACGAGGAGGAACAGCACGGCGGTCAGCGCGGCGGAGATCAGCGCGAAGCCGACCGCGGGCGCCCACTTCAGGGGCTCGCTGGCGCGCGCGTGGGGCGCCGGGATGCGCAGCTGCCAGCAGCAGACGGAGGCGGCGAGTGCGACCGGGGCCTGGGCGAAGAAGATCGCCCGCCAGTCGAGCGCCTCGGTGAGCACGCCGCCGATGGCCGGGCCGGCGGCCGACCCGAAGACCGCGGCGGCGATCCACAGGCGGCGGCCGAGCGAGGCGTCGTGGCCGCCGGCGTCCATGAGGTCGAAGGCGGCGAGCAGGCCGGCGGCGCCGCCCGCGGCCTGCAGCGCGCGGAAGATCAGCAGGGTGGTCAGCGAGTCCGACAGCCCGCAGCCGATCGACGCGGCGCCGAGGACGAGCATCCCCACCGCGCCGACGTGGCCGGGGCCGAAGCGGCGGCCGAGCCACGCGGCGGGGAGGATGCCGAGCGCCAGGACGGCCGTGTAGGCGCCGATGACCGCGGCGACGCCCTCGATGGTCGTGCCGATGTCCGTGAGGATCGGCGGCAGGGCGAGCGCGACGATCGACGAGTCGGCGAGCGCGAGCCCGGCGGCGACGGCGACGATGATCAGCGGCAGGCGGCGCACGGACCGTCAGTGTGCCGGGTGAGGGCGCGGATGTGGTTCGGGTAGCCCCCGAGGAGTCGATCCTGTCGCGCCGACGGCGTCATGCGCCGGGTTCGCGACAGGATCGCGATGGGCATCGGGCGGTTGCGCTTCCGACCGGTGCGGCGCCTACCTTTCGGCGCCGCTTGACCGACCTCGCCACACCCCTCACCCGCGGCCGGGAGCTCCCGGACTGGCCCGCGAACCGGCCCTTGCGCGCCTGGCAGCGGGACGCGCTGGAGCTCGCGCTCGACCACGAGGCGCCGTCCATGCTCGCCTCCGCGACGCCCGCGGCGGGCAAGACGACGTTCGGCCTGCGCGTCGCCTGGGAGCTGCTGCGCGCCGGCCGCGTCTCGCGGGTCGTGGTCGCGGGCCCGACGACGCACATCTGCCGTCAGTGGGCGGCCGACGCGGCGCGCTACGGGATCGACCTCGAGCCGAACCGGCCCAACGCCGAGGGGCCGGAGCCGCGCGACCGCCACGGGATCGCCGTCACGTACCAGACCATCGCCGCCGGGCCGAAGGGGCACGCCCGCGCCGCCCGCCGCCCGACGCTGCTGATCGCCGACGAGCCGCACCACATGGGCGAGCACGCCGCGTGGGGACGGCACGCGCTGCAGGCGTTCGACGGCGCGGTGTTCCGCCTGCTGCTGTCGGGCACGCCGTTTCGCTCCGACAACGCCGCGATCCCGTGGGTCGCCTACGACGACGAGGGGATCAGCCGGGCCGACTACGTCTACGGCTACTCCCAGGCGCTGGTCGACGAGGTCTGCCGGCCGATCACGTTCCTGCCGTACGACGGCGAGATGGAGTGGCGCAGCGACGGCCGGCTGCGCCAGGCCTCGTTCGACCTCGTGCTGCCGCAGGCCGAGGCGGCGCGGCGGCTGCGCACCGCGCTCGATGCGCACGGCGACTGGATGGGCGAGGTGCTGCGCGACGCCGACGCCCGCCTGGACCGCGTGCGGGCCGACGGACATCCCGAGGCCGGCGGGCTCGTCGTCGCCTCCGACCAGGAGCACGCGCGGGCGATCGCGGCGCGGCTGGCCGGCATCGCGGGCGAGGAGCCGGAGATCGTGATGAGCGACGAGCCCGAGGCGAGCGCGCGGATCGCCGCGTTCAGCGCCTCGCGGCGGCGCTGGCTCGTGTCGGTGCTGATGGTCTCCGAGGGCGTCGACATCCCGCGGCTGCGGGTCGGCGTGTACGCCACCGCGGCGCGGACCGAGCTGTTCTTCCGCCAGGTGGTCGGGCGCTTCATCCGCCGGACCCCCGCGCCCGAGCGCCAGATGAGCTACCTGCTGCTGCCGGCCGACATGCGCCTGAAGGCGCTGGCGACGCAGATCGAGGAGGAGCGGCGGCATGCTCTGGATCTCTCCCCGCGCGAGCTCGGCGACCCGGAGGAGCTCGACGAGGCGCCGGCCGAGCGCGCGCCGAAGGGCGAGGGCTTCGAGGCGCTCAGCTCCAGCGGGGCCCAGCTCGACGAGGCGATCCTCTCCGAGACGACGCTGCAGCTCTTCGCGACCGACCCGGCGCCGAGCGCCGCCCTCGCCGCGTTCACCGCCGGCGCGCCGCCGGCCGCTGCGCGCACGGACTCCCAGCCGTCCGCGGACTCGGCGTTCGTGACCCGCGAGCGCCTGCGCGACGAGCGCTCGCGGCTCGTCTCGGCGGTCGCCCGCCGCACCGGCGAGGCGCATCGCGAGGTCCATGCGCGCGTCAACCGCCGCACGGGCGCGCGGTCGGTGGGTGCCGCGACGCGCGAGCAGCTCGAGAGGGGCAACGCGCTGCTGGAGCGCGAGCTGGCGAAGTAGCGCCCGCCGGCCGCCGCGGGCGTCGCCTGCCGGGTACGCTCACCTCATGGCCGCGATCATCCGCTGCCCGCACTGCCAGACGCGCAACCGCGTCGGCCCGACCGCGTCGGGGCACCCGCGGTGCGCGAACTGCCACCACGACCTCCCGTGGGTCGTCGACGCCGGCGATGCGGACTTCGAGGCCGAGGTCGCTGCGTCGGTCCCGGTCGTCACCGACTTCTGGGCGCCCTGGTGCGGACCGTGCCGGATGATCTCGCCCGTGCTCGAGGCGCTCGCCGCCGAGCACGCCGGTCATCTGAAGGTGGTCAAGGTCAACGTCGACGAGAACCCGTCGCTCGCGCAGCGCTTCGGCGCGATGAGCATCCCGCTGCTCGTCGTCCTCCGCGACGGGCAGGAGGTCGACCGCATCGTCGGTGCGCTGCCGCGCCGCGCGCTCGAGGAGCGCCTCGGGCCGGTCCTCGCGCAGGGCTGACCGCCGAGCGTCGCTCACCGCCGAGCGTCGACTTCCTCAGCCGTACGCGAAGAAACTCGACCCTCGATGCGGGTCAGGGCGGCCCGGGCGCGTGAACGCCCGGGCCGCTGTGCGTGGTGGACTCCGGGCCCTCCGGTGCCTACGCGGCCTGCGCGGGCTCCGGCTCGGGCTCGGGCTCGTGGCGCCGCAGCGGGCGGGCCGGCTCGGCGACCGCCGGCTCGTGGTCGAAGCGCGGCAGCCACTCCAGCCACCTCGGCAGGTACCAGTTGCGGTCGCCGAGGAGCTTCATCGCGGCCGGCAGCAGGATGCCGCGGATGATCGTCGCGTCGAGCAGCACGGCCACGGCCAGGCCGATGCCCATCTGCTTGAACTCGAGCATCGACAGCGTGGCGAAGACCGAGAACACCGCGACCATCACGATCGCCGCGCTCGTCACCACCGACGCCGTCGCCCGGATGCCGTGGCTCACGGCCCGCTCGGTCGACATCCCCCGGTCGTAGGCCTCCTTGATCCGGCTGAGGATGAACACGTGGTAGTCCATCGACAGGCCGAACAGGATCACGAACAGGAACAGCGGCAGCCAGGAGGTGATCCCGCCGTCGGACCGGAACCCGAGCGCCTTCTCGAAGTGGCCGTCCTGGAAGATCCAGACGAGCACGCCGTAGGCCGCCGCCACGCTCAGCAGGTTGAGCACGATCGCCTTGAGCGCGATCACGATCGACCGGAACGTGACGAGCAGCAGCAGGAACGCCATGCCGAGGACGAAGGCGAACACGATGGGGGCGTGGCCCTTCATCAGGTCGTTGAAGTCCTTCGACCCGGCGGTCATGCCGGCCACGTCGACCTGGGTGCCCGGGACCTTGCCGACCGTCGCGGGGATCAGGTCGTTGCGCAGCGACGCCAGGGCCGTCTCCGAGCGAGCGTCCGTCCCGCTCCCGGCCAGCGGGATGCTCATCACGCCGGTCGAGCCGTCCTTCGAGACGTCGAGCGTGATCGGGCCGCCCATCTCGCCCGAGTCGAGCGCGCGCTGCCTGAGGTCGGTCAGCGCGGTCGTCATCCGCGGCGACCTCAGGTCGCCCTGGACGACGATGACCGCGGGCGCCGGGCCGCCGGGGAACGCGGCCTGGATGCGCTCGTAGGTCTTCATCACGGGCAGGTCGTGGGGGAGCCCCTGGGCGCCCGGGTTGACCGTGTGCATCCGCAGCGTCGGCAGCGCCAGCAGCACCAGGACGATGGTCGCCGCGGCGGCCCACAGCGCGGGCCGGCGCAGCACGCGGTCCAGGAGCCAACCCCACAGGCGGGGCTCGCGGCCGGGCCGGCGCAGGCGGTGCAGGAACGGGATCCTGCCCTTGTGGATGCGGTCGCCGAGCACGCTCAGCAGCGCGGGCAGCACGGTGACCGAGCCGATCATGGCGACGCCGACGACGACGATCGTGCCGACCGCGAAGCCCGTGAACACGCCGCTGCCGGTGAAGAACATGCCGGCCATGGCGACCATGACGGTCAGCCCGGAGACGAGCACGGCTCGTCCCGACGTCGCCGCCGCGACCTGCAGAGCAGATCCTGGGTCGTGTCCGCGTTCGCGTTCCTCGCGTTCACGGCGCATGTAGAACAACGAGTAGTCGACCCCCACCGCCATGCCGACGAGCAGGATCACCGACGATGCCGCTTGGTCGAGATGCACGATCTGGCTCGGGATCGCGACGAGCCCGATGGATGCGGCGACCGAGGTCAGCGCGAGCAGCACGGGCAGGCCGGCGGCGACGAGCGCGCCGAAGGTGATGACGAGGATGATCAGGGTGATCGGGATCGAGAGCGTCTCGGCCCGCTGGAAGTCGCTGGAGACCCGGTCGTCGATCGCCTGGCTGGCGCTCGCGTCGCCGAACTGCTCGATGCGCAGCTCGGGGTGCGCCCGCTGCGCGGCGTTGACCGCGTCGATGACCGGCTGGACGTGGTCCTCGGCGTGGTCGGCATCGCCGCGCAGGTCGACCTGGACGAGCGCGGAACGACCGTCCTCGGAGATCTGGTCGCCGGCGCCCTTGGCGAGCGGCGAGTCGACGGCGCCCACAGCTGGCAGCGCCTTCATTCGCGCGACGACGTCCTTGACCGCGGCCCTGAACCGGGGGTCGTCGGCGCGAAGCGATCCGTCGCGCGACTGCACGAGCACCTGCTCGCCCGCCGGCTGGGGGAACTGCTCGTCGAGGACGCGCTCGGCGCGGCCCGAGGAGCCGGTGCCGCTGTCGACGTCGCTCAACGTCTTGGTGCCGATCGCCGAGCCGATGACGAGGCTGACCGCCACGAAGGCGAGCCATCCGAAGATGGCCGTCTTGCGGTGGGCGGCGCTCCATCGCCCGGCGCGAGCGGCGAGGTTCTCACGCATGGTGGTCCTCCGGGATGGGGGAGGGAAGAGGCATCGTCGGAAGGCTCGCCGCGAGGGCCGCCGGCCGCCATGCGGCCGCCTGGTGTCATCGGGTGGGGGAAACCACACTTCCCGCCTGGAGGGGAGCCCCCGGCGCGATCGACTACGGTTGCGCCGCGATGCGCCTGACCACGTTCGTTCCCCCCGGCGCCGAGCGCCCCCTCAGCGGCGAGGTCGCCGGCGACCGCGTGACCGCGTTCGCCGACGGCTCGACCGTCCTCGACCGTCTCGCCTCCGGCGACCGCAGCGCCGCCGGCGGAGAGAGCTGGCCGATCGCCGACGTCCGCCTGCTCGCGCCCGTGCTCGAGCCGCGCGCGACCTTCTGCATCGGTCTGAACTACCGCGCGCACGTGGAGGAGACCGGCAACGAGCTGCCCGAGGCGCCGATGGTCTTCCTCAAGCTTCCCTCGAGCTCGACGGCTCCGAATGAGCCCGTGCAGGTGCCGGACGCCGCGATGGCGCGCCTGGACTACGAGGGCGAGCTGACGATCGTCATGGGCGCGGACGGCGCGGTCGCCGGCTACGCGGTCGCCGACGACCTCTCGGCCCGCCATCTGCAGCGCCGCGAGCGCCAGTGGACGCGCGCGAAGGGCTTCGACAACTCGTGCCCGTGGGGGCCGTGGATCACGACGGCCGACGAGGTCCCCGACCCGGAGGCGCTGCGGCTACGCACCTGGGTCAACGGCGACCTGCGCCAGGACTCGTCCACCTCGGACCTCGTCTTCGGGGTCGCCGAGCTCGTCGAGTTCATCGGCCAGACGTGCACGCTCGAGCCCGGCGACCTGATCCTCACCGGGACGCCGAGCGGCGTCGGCGCGGCGATGGACCCGCCGGGCCTGCTGTCGAGCGGCGACGTCGTGCGCATCGAGATCGAGTCGCTCGGCGCGATCGAGCACGCGATCGCCTGACCGGCCGGCGACGCGCGATCGAGCACGCGATCGCCTGACCGGCCCGCGACGGCGCAGGCGAGCACGCGACCGCCTGACCGGCCGGCGACGCGCAAGCGTCTAGTGCGACTCGATGACCCGGTCGATGAGGCCGTACTCGACGGCCTCTTCGGGCTTGAAGAAGCGGTCGCGCTCCATGTCGACGTGGACCTGCTCAACGGGCTGGCCCGTGTGGTGGGCGTAGATCTCGTCGATCTTGGCGCGGGTCTTGATGATCTCCCGCGCGTGGATCTCGATGTCGGTCGACTGGCCCTCGAAGCCGGCGGACGGCTGGTGGATCAGGATGCGCGAGTTCGGCAGCGAGAAGCGCTTGCCCTTCGCGCCGCCGGCCAGCAGCAGCGACCCCATGCTCATCGCGATCCCGCAGCAGATCGTCTGCACGTCGGGCTTGATGAACTGCATCGTGTCGTAGATCCCGAGCCCCGCGTAGATCGACCCGCCCGGCGAGTTGATGTAGATCGAGATGTCCTTGTCGGGATCGGCCGACTCGAGGTGCAGCAGCTGCGCGACGATCAGGTTGGCCACCTGATCGTCGACCGCGGAGCCGAGGAAGATGATGCGCTCGTTGAGCAGGCGCGAGTAGATGTCGTATTCGCGCTCGCCGCGGGCGCTGCGCTCCACGACCGTGGGGACCAGGGGCATGGCGAATGAGGCTAGCGGCCGACCGCGCCCATGACCTGCGCCGGGTACCGCTCGCCGGCCGGCGCCGGCAGCGCATCGGCGATCGACCGCAGCTCGTCCGCGCTCAGCGCCACCTCGAGCGCCGCCAGGTTCTGCTCGAGATAGGACCGCCGCTTCGTCCCCGGGATCGGCACGACGTCGTCGCCCTGGGCGAGGACCCACGCCAGCGCGAGCTGCGCCGGGGTCACCCCCTTCGCGCCGGCCAGCTCCTCGACCACGCGCACGAGGTCGAGGTTGCGCGCGAAGTTCTCGCCCTCGAAGCGCGGCGACGTGCGGCGGTAGTCGTCGGGGTCGAGATCGTCGACGGACGTGATCGCGCCGGTGAGGAACCCGCGGCCGAGCGGCGAGTACGCGACGAACCCGATCCCCAGCTCGCGCACGGTCGGCAGGATCTCGTCCTCCGGGTCGCGCGACCACAGCGAGTACTCGGTCTGCAGCGCGGCGATCGGATGGACCGCCCGGGCGCGGCGCAGCGTCTCCGGCCCGGCCTCCGAGAGCCCGATGTGGCGCACCTTGCCCGCCTCGACGAGCTCCTTCATCGCGCCGACCGTCTCCTCGATCGGCGTCTCCGGGTCCACCCGGTGCTGGTAGTAGAGGTCGATGTGGTCGACGCCGAGGCGCTTGAGCGAGCCCTCGCACGAGGACCGCACGTACTCCGGCCGGCCGTTGATGCCGCGGGCGCGCGGGTTGCTCGGATCGCGCACGAGCCCGAACTTCGTCGCGATCACCACCTCGTCGCGACGCCCGGCGATCGCCCGGCCCACGAGCTCCTCGTTCGTGAACGGCCCGTACATGTCCGCGGTGTCGAGCAGCGTGACGCCGAGGTCGAGCGCGCGGTGGATCGTCGCGATCGCCTCCGGCTCGTCACGGCCGCCGTAGAACTCCGACATGCCCATGCAGCCGAGGCCGAGGGCCGAGACGGTGAGCTGGTCACCGAGGCAACGCGTGTGCATGGCCCGAACGCTACGCCTTCGGACGAGCGGTCCCGGACCGCGGTCCCATCCCTCTACCGTCTGGGCGTTCGCCCATGCCCGAGCCCGCTCTGCAGATCACGCAGCTCACGAAGCGCTACGACGGCGGTTTCCTCGCCCTCGACGGGCTCGACCTGACGATCCCCGACGGCGCCTTCTTCGGCCTGCTCGGCCCCAACGGCGCCGGCAAGACGACCCTGATCAGCGCCGTGTGCAACCTCATCCGCGTCACCGGCGGCGAGCTGCGCGTCTTCGGCGAGGACCACCGCACCTGGGAGGCGCGCCGGCTCATCGGCCTCGCCGAGCAGGACGTCAACCTCGACCGCTTCCTCGACGTCCAGGAGACGCTCCTCTTCCACGGCGGCTACTACGGCATGTCGCGCGCGGACGCGCGGCGCCGCGCGAAGGAGATGATGGACGTCTTCGACCTGCGCGCGAAGGCCGGCGTCCGCGCCCCCATGCTGTCCGGCGGGATGCGCCGGCGCCTGCTGCTCGCCCGCGCGCTCATGCACGAGCCGCGCCTGGTCATCCTCGACGAGCCGACCGCCGGCGTGGACTTCGAGCTGCGCGTCGAGCTGTGGCGCTACATCCGCCGCCTGCACGAGGGCGGCACGACGATCCTGCTGACGACGCACTACCTCGAGGAGGCCGAGGAGCTCTGCGAGGAGATCGCGCTCATCCGCGGCGGGCAGCTGCTCGCCCGCGACAGCGCCGACAACCTGCGCAGCGCGTTCGACGCCGACACGCTCGCCGAGGTCTACGTGAAGGCGATGGCGCAGGCGGCATGAGCGGCATGCACGGTTTGCTGGCGCTGACGCACCGCGAGGTCGTCCGCGTCCTGAAGCTCTGGTCGCAGACGATCGCCGCGCCGGTCGTCTCGTCGTTCCTGTTCATCCTCGTCTTCGGCCTGTCGCTCGGCTCGCGCATCAAGCAGGTCGACGGCGTCGACTACGAGATCTTCATCGTTCCCGGCCTCGTCACCATGGCGATGATCCAGGCGGCCTACGCGAACAACTCGGCGACCGTCTTCCAGGCGCGGTTCGACCGCTACCTCAACGACATCCTCGCCTCGCCGATGCGCAGCTGGGAGATCAACCTCGGCCTGACGCTCGGCGGGGTCGTGCGCGCGCTGCTGATCGGCGTGTCGCTCCTGCTCCTCAGCCTCCCGGTCACGGGGGTGCCGATCCACGAGCCGCTCGTGCTGATCGTCGCCGTTGCGCTCGCGCTGACCCTGTTCTCGTCGCTCGGCGTGGTCGTCGGCATCTACGCCGAATCGTGGGACCACGCCGGCTTCGTCAACAACATCGTGATCCTGCCGCTGACGTTCCTCGGCGGGGTCTTCTACTCGGTCGACCTGCTGCCCGAGCCGTGGCGCGAGCTCTCCCACGCCAACCCGATCTTCTACATCGTGCAGGCGGTCCGCTACGGGTTCCTCGGGACGAGCGACGTCAGCGTCGTCCTCGCGCTCGGCGTGACCGCGGTGCTGGCGGCGGTGATGGTCGCGTGGTCGTCATGGCTGTTCCGGACCGGGCACAAGCTCAAGCCGTGACCGGCGCGCCGGCGCGCGGCCCCGTCGACCGGGTCCCGCCGCTGGCGCTCGTCCTCACCGGCATCGTGTCGGTGCAGTTCGGCGCGGCGCTGGCCACGACGCTGTTCGACGAGCTCGGCCCGGGCGGCGCGGCGTTCCTGCGCATCGGGTTCGCCGCGCTCATCATGGGCGTCGCGGTGCGGCCGTGGCGGCGGGGCTACGACCGCGCGACGCTGCGGCTCGCGGTCTGGTTCGGCCTCACGCTCGGCGTGATGAACCTGAGCTTCTACGAGGCGCTGGACCGCATCCCGCTCGGCATCGCCGTGACGATCGAGTTCGCCGGGCCGCTCGCCGTGGCGGTCATCGGGTCCCGCCGGCCGCTCGACCTGGTCTGGGTCGTGCTCGCCGCCACCGGCATCGTCCTGCTCGCCAACCCCGGCGGCGCGCACGGCCTCGACACGCTCGGCCTGGCCTTCGCCGTGGTGGCCGGCATCTGCTGGGCGATCTACATCGTCCTCGCCGCCCACGCCGGCCCGCGCTTCCGAGGCGCCGACGGGGTGGCGCTCGCCATGGTCGTCGCCGCGCTCGTGCCGCTCGGGCCCGGGATCGCCGAGGGGGGCACGAACCTGCTGGCGCCCGGCATCCTCGCCATCGGCCTCGCAGTCGGCTTCCTCAGCTCCGCCGTGCCGTACACGCTCGAGACCGAGGCGCTGCGCCGCATCCCGCGCCACGTCTTCAGCGTGCTCATGAGCCTGGAGCCCGCGGTCGCGGCGTTCGCCGGGTTCCTCGTGCTCGGCCAGAACCTGGACGCGCGCGAGGTCGTCGCGATCGGGCTCGTCGTGGCGGCGAGCGCCGGCGCGTCGAGAAACGCCGCAGCTGCGCCCGAGGCATAACGTTCTAACGGAGAGCCGTGTTCCCGATCAACATCCCCAACGTCCTCACCCTGCTGCGGATCCTGCTGGTGCCGGTCGTGGTGGTGGCGTTGCTGGACGAGACGCCCAACGGCGACCTCCTCGCCGCGATCGTGTTCGCGCTCGCGTCGATCACCGACTGGGTCGACGGCTACATCGCGCGCTCGCGCGGCGCGGTGACGACCTTCGGCAAGCTCATGGACCCGGTCGCCGACAAGCTGCTCGTCGTCGCCGCGCTGGTGGCGCTCGTGTCGCTCGACCGCCTGCCCGCCTGGGTGGCGATGGTGATCATCGCGCGCGAGCTGGCGGTGACGATGAGCCGCATGGCGGTCGGCTCCCAGGGGGTCGTCATCTCCGCCAACCGCTGGGGCAAGGTCAAGACCGCGCTGCAGGTGGCGACGATCTTCCTGCTCATCGCGGTCAGCGGCTCGCCGGTGTGGCTCGACGCGCTCGTCTACGTGACGGTCGCCGTGACCGTGATGTCGGGCGTCGAGTACTTCTTCGGGCTGCGGCGGACGCTCGCGGCGCGCGACCGGGCCCGTACGCGGGATGGCGAGAGCGCCGGGGTCTAGCCCCGCCCGTCCATCCATTCCCGCATCGACGTGTGCCGCGCGGCGTGCTCGCCCGTGCCCAGCTCGTGGCGCAGCTCGCCGAGAAGCCCGAAGCGCTCGGCGACCACGTTGTGCTGGTGGATCGTCTCGAGGTTCTCCTGGCGGGCGGAGACGAAGTGCTGGTCGGTGAGGATCGGCAGCTCGTCGACGACGCCGAGGACCATCTCACGCACGCAGTCCTCGACGAACCGCGGCCGCCGGTGGGCCTTCTCGACGACCGCGCCCTCGTCGGAGCGCTTCATCAGCTCATAGATCTCGCTGGACATCGAGTTCTCGACGATGCCGAGCAGCGCCTCGGCGTCGAGCTCGACGTCGCAGTCCTCGGGGCAGCCGATGTGCAGCGTGCCGAGGCCGCGCTGGTTGTGGGTCGCCACCGGGACGTCGTCGAGGATCTGCTCGATCTGGTCGTCGCTGAAGCCGTGCTCGTCGAGGCGCTCTCGCGCAGCGCCGGCGACGAGCTGCTGGGCGCACGGGCAGGCGGTCATGCCCTGGGCGGCGACGCCGACGAGCCGCCGGGTGCCCGACTCCGCGGCCACCGCGCCGCCGAACATCGTGTAGATCTCCTGCGTGCGGATGCCGGAGACCGGCGCCGGCTTGTACTCCGGATAGCGCGCGGCGATCGTCACCTCGGCGCGCAGGGCGCCCTGGCGCTCGCGCACCAACTCGGCGATGCGTACGGCCAGCATCTCGGCCCTGAAGGCCTCCTCGTTGAGGATGACCTCGCCGATGACGTCGTTCACCGTCTCCTCGAAACGAGACATGTGCGCGCCCTTTTGGCGCGGCCCCAGATCCACGAAGCACTCCAGACGCGCCCAGAACAGCTGATGCGCGACGCGGATGACCTTCTCCACGCCGGTCACCCCCACTCGCGAAAGCGAGATCTGGACCGTCGGTTGGCTAGCCTGGACGTCTGGAGAGGCGACGAGCTTCATGTTTCAACCCTAGCGTGACGCTGTGCTATCACTCAGGAGTGAGAGGGCGGGGATCAAGGACGAGCGGGTCTTGGTCGATACGGGTCCGAGCACGTGCGTTCTCTGACGATCGGCTGTGTACCCAGGGGGAGCAGGTTTGACGGACAAGGCTGACGTACTGCTCGCGGACGAGGCTCCGATTCACGAGCTCGAGGAGCTCCAGCCGCTCATCGTTGGCGGCCACGAGCGCGGATTTCTTACCATCGAGGAGATCACGACGTGCCTCGAGGAGATCGAGGTCACGAAGGAGCAGATCTCCGAGCTGCACACCCACCTCGTCGATCAGGGGATCGACATCGTGGGGGCGGACGGCAAGCCCGTCGCCGGAGGCTCCGAGCCCAAGCGCGACAAGGACGACGACGCCGTCGACGCGGCGCCGAAGAAACCGGAGATCGACCTCACGGTCGAGCCGTCGCTGGACTCGCTGCGGCTCTACCTGCGCAGCATCGGCCGTGTGCCGCTGCTGACGGCACAGGAGGAGGTGTCGCTGGCCAAGCGCATCGAGCGCGGCGACATGGCGGCCAAGCAGCAGATGGTCGAGGCGAACCTGCGGCTCGTCGTGTCGATCGCCAAGGGCTATCTCGGCCGGGGCCTGACGTTCCTGGACCTCATTCAGGAGGGATCGCTGGGTCTCATCCGCGCGGTGGAGAAGTTCGATTACCGCCGCGGCTACAAGTTCTCGACGTACGCCACCTGGTGGATCCGCCAGGCGGTGACGCGGGCGATCGCCGACAAGGGCCGCACCATCCGCATCCCCGTGCACATGGTCGAGAAGCTCAACAAGGTCGTCCACGTCGAGCGCCAGCTCGTGCAGTCGCTCGGCCGCGAGCCGACTCCCGAGGAGATCGCGCGCGAGCTCGAGTGCTCGCAGCGGGAGGTGCGCGACATCCTGCGCATGTCCCAGCAGCCGATCTCGCTCGAGAAGCCGATCGGTGAGGAGGACGAGTCCGAGCTCGGCGACTTCGTCGAGGACCAGACCGCCGAGTCGCCGTTCGAGCTGGCGTCGGAGAACCTGCGCCGCGAGAACGTGCGCAAGGCGCTGGCGGCACTGCCGCAGCGCGAGCGCGAGGTCATCGAGATGCGCTTCGGGCTGACCGGCGAGCGTCCGCGGACGCTCGAGGAGGTCGGCCGCGCGTTCAACGTCACGCGCGAGCGGATCCGCCAGATCGAGAACCACACCCTGAAGAAGCTCGAGTCGCTGCCCGAGGCGCAGCGGCTGCGCGACGCGGGCTGAGGCGCCGCCGCGATCGCATCCGGTCGCCGTGCGAGGGCGCGGCGCCGCTGCCGCCCTCGCGTGCAGTCGCGGGGGAAGGCCGGCCCCGTTCGGGCTAAACTCCGGCGCAGGAACCCTGGCGGGATTCCCGAGCGGTCAAAGGGGACGGACTGTAAATCCGTTGGCTCAGCCTTCGCAGGTTCGAATCCTGCTCCCGCCACTCCCGAAGACCGCCGCGGCGAGTGCCGCGGCGGGTCGGGCGGAACGGCTCAGGCCTGCGCGGCCAGGGCCTTGCTCTTGAGGTCGTCGTACTCGGCCTGCGTGATCGCGCCGGCGTCGAGCAGGCTCTTGGCCGTGGCGATCTCCGTGGCCGGGCCCGACTTGCCGGCGGCCTCGCGGACCTGCTGGTCGAACGCGGCCTGCGCGGCCTGCACCTGCTTGACGTTCCGGTCGGCCATCGAGTTGTGGTACACGATGAGGTAGATCAGGACGCCCAACAGGGGCAGGAAGATCACGAAGATGATCCACAACGCCTTCGTGAATCCACCGATGTCGTGGCGACGAAAGACGTCCATGAACACGGTGATGGCCAGCCAGATCCAGAACACGAATCCGACGAAGACGAGCATCGACCAGAGGATGTTCAGGAACGGGTAGTCCGCGGCCAGGGGGATCTGCGGCATGCTGCCTCCAATGGGGTGGGATGTCGCCGGCGCGGTGACCGGCGGGGACGCGCGAGCGACTGTCGCAGAGCGGCGGGGGTCAGGGCAACTGTCGCAACGCGCCGCCCCGGTCAGTCGCACGGGCGGTGCGCCGGGGATGCGCCCCGTGGAGCGAGGCAGTCCCGCCGGCGCGCGACTCTTCAGCCAAAGTCGACGATCGCCCCGCCGTGGACGTGGACGACTGTGGTGTCGCCGATCCGGCGTGTCGCGCCGAACGGCCGCGGGTGCGTGTGCCCGTGCAGCAGCCACCGCGGCCTGTGGCGGCGCACCCAGCCGTCCAGTGCGGCGAAGCCGGTGTGGGCGGGGTCGTCGGGCTCGTCGTTGACGCCGAGCGGCGGGGCGTGGGTGATGAGCACGTCGGCCGGCGGCAGGCTTGCGGCGAGCGCGGTCGCCTCGTCCTGGGTGAACTGGTAGCGCCCGTCACGCCGGTAGCGCGGACAGCCCTCGAAGCCCGTGACGGTCAGCGGCCCGAGCGGCTCGACGCGCAGGTGGACGTCGGTGACGCCGAAGTCCGCGAGCGCGCCGGGTGCGTCGTGGTTGCCGTGCACGCCGAGCTTCGGCACCGCGAGATCGCGGATCGGCTCGACCCACGCGGGCTCGAGGTCGCCGACCCAGAGGATGGCGTCGACGTCGCGCGGGATGACGGCCGGCGGTGCGTCGGCCAGGGCGAGGACGCGCATGGGGGCAGCGTAGGACCGCCCCCATGCGCCGTTCGCCCAATCTAGTTGCGGCCGCCACCGAAGAGCTGCAGGAAGAACAGGAAGATGTTCACGACGTCGAGGAAGATCGACGCGGCGATCGGCACCGCCCACTCCTGGCCGGCGCGGCGCAGGCGGTTGAAGTCGAAGATCGTGTAGGCGCCGAAGATGACGAGGCCGAGCACCGACCAGATGATGTTCTCGCCCGGGATGTTCACGAAGATGAACACGAGACCGAGGCCGAGGAAGGCGAGCAGCGCCCAGAACAGCGTGCGCGCCCAGCTCGACAGGTCCCGGCGCGTGGCGTAGCCGTAGGCGCCGAGCCCGGCGACGAAGACGGCGGTTGCGCCGCCGGCCTGCCAGAGCGCTGACGGATCGGACTGCGCGTACTCGTTGAGGACCGGGCCGAGGCCGATGCCGAGGAGCAGGCCGGCGCCGAAGAGGAGCGCGATCGCGAGCTGCTCGGAACGGCGCACGACGAAGTTCAGCGCGACGAACAGGACCAGCGCGCCGATCATGCACAGGATGCCGGTCCCGCCGGAGATGTCGCGGCCGATGTACGCGCCGAGGGCGAAGAACCCGACGGTGAACGCCACCAGGCCCATGACCTGTCCGAAGACGGCGCGCGTCTCCGCGACGGGGCGCGTGCCGGCGACCTCGCCCTCGTAGGCCAGCCTGGGATCTGTCGACATCGTTGCTCGGGTCCTTTGGTCGGAGTTTTCCGCCCTGGAGTATCGGCAGGTGGGCGTCGGGAGTCCAATCGACGGTGTGCAACCATTGTTCGATGACCATCGAACTCATCGAGCACACAGATCCCGGTTGTCCGTGGGCCTACTCCGCCAGTCCTGCGCTGGCCGTCGTCCGCTGGCGCTACGGCGACCAGCTCGACTGGCGACTTGTGACGATCGGGCTGACCGAGAGCCATGAGCAGTACGTCAAGCGCGGCTACACCGCAGCGAAGAGCGCGAAGGGCCAGCGGCGCTTCGAGCGGTTCGGGATGCCGTTCGCACCGCAGGTCAAGGCGCGGCCGGCGGCGACGGCGCGGATGTGCCGGGCGATCCACGCCGTGCGCCTGCAGGATCCGGCGCGCGAGCGTGAGGCGTTCCGGGCGCTGCAGTTCGCGCAGTTCACGACGGATCTCGTCATGGACCTCGACGACTCGCTGCGTACGGCGCTCTCCCACGTCGACGGGCTCGACGGCGAGGCGGTCGTGGCGGCGCTCGACTCGCCCGAGGTGACCGAGGCCTACGAGGCCGACCGCGCCGAGGCCCGCACGGCCGAGGGCAGCCCGACGCACTTCCAGGGCAAGCACGCCACGAGCGACGGCCCGGTGCGCTACACCGCGCCGTCGCTGGTCTTCCGCTCGAACGGGATGCAGCTCGAGGCGGGCGGGTTCCAGCCGCTCGAGGCCTACGACGTCGTGATTGCGAACCTCGATCCGACGCTCGAGCGCCGGCCCGTGCCCGAGGACCCGGTCGAGGCGCTCGCCGCGTTCGAGTACGCGCTGACGACCGCGGAGGTCGCGGCGATCATGACGCCCGACCTCAGCGTGCCGGACCTCGTGGCGATCGAGGGGCTGCTGATCGACGCCGTCGCCGAGGGGCGCGCGGCGCGGGTGCAGCTCGGCGACGACGCTCTGTGGAGCGTGGCGTAGCGGCGGCCGGGGGTTGGCGGGGCGCGTCGAAGATGAGAGCATCGGGGCCCCACCCGAAGGGAGCTGGCGCATGGAGTCCTCGTCGTCCTCGGCCACCCGGGTCCTGATCGTCGCGCACAAGACCGCGGCGACGCCCGCGCTGCTTGCCGCGGTCCGCGACCGCGCCGCTCAGGGGCCCTGCCGCTTCACGCTTCTGGTCCCGGCGTCGGCCCACGGGCTGCACAAGGTCGTCGACCCGGAGGACACGCCCGACACAGAGGCGCGCGAGGTCATCGACCTCGCCGTCCCGCTGCTCGACGAGGCGGCGGGCAGCCACGTCGAGGGGATCATCGGCTCGCCCACGCCGCTGACCGCGGTGATGGACGCGGTGAACGAGCACGGCTTCGACGAGGTCATCGTCTCCACCCTGCCGACGCACATCTCGCGCTGGCTGCGGCTGGACCTCCCGCACAAGATCGGCGGGCTCGGCCTGCCGGTCACGACGGTGACGGCCAAGGGCCGCGAGCAGATCGGCGCGGCGGGATAGCGCCGCGCCTCCACCCCCCGAGGAAGGATCGAGATGGCGATCGACACCCTGATGGTCTACGCGGCGGTCTACGACAACGTGGACGACGCCAAGGCCGACTACGACATGGTCAAGGACCTGCACCGCGAGGCCGACCTCATCGACGCCTACGACGCGGCGGTGATCGAGCGGCGGGACAACGGCAAGACGAAGATCGTCAAGAAGCACGAGACCCCGACGCGCGCCGGCGGCGTCCTCGGCGGCGGCGTCGGCCTGGCCACCGGGCTCGTCGTCGCGCTGTTCCCGTTCGCGGCGATCGGCGGCGGACTGCTCGTCGGAACCACCGCGGGCGGCGCGCTCCTCGGCGCGCTCGCGGGCCACGCCGCCGCGGGCATGAGCCGGCACGACCTCAAGGAGCTCGGCGAGCACCTCGACGCCGGCCAGGCCGGGCTCGTCGTCGTGGCGGTCTCCGACATGGAGGCCAAGGTCGAGCGCGCGATGAAGCGCGCCGCGAAGATCGAGAAGAAGCAGATCGAGGTCGACACCGCGGAGATCGAGCGCGACGCCGCCTCGGCAGAGGCGTAGGACAGGTCGTCCCGGCACGCGCCGCAGCGGGCGTCGCTCGCTACAGTGCGTCCGTCGCCCTCTTAGCTCAGTTGGTAGAGCACTTCCATGGTAAGGAAGGGGTCATCGGTTCGAGTCCGATAGAGGGCTTCACACAAAGGCCCTGGAATCGGGGCCTTTTTGCGCTCTCAGGGCGAGCCGATCGGGCGCGATCTCGAGCAGAGGACAACCTAGAGGACAACCTGGGCCGCGAACCGGGTTGCCCGGGCGCTGCCCGCGAGGCGCGGGACCCGCTACTCGACCGCCCCGAGCGTCGGGCGCGCGTCGAGGTCGTCGAACCGGGGCGCCGCAGATCGACACGACCCCGAAGCCCTGGACGGTCGAGCGCAACTACGGCGTCAGCGCGTTCTTCTGGGCCACGATGTTGAACCCGTGGTTGAAGACGAGGATGTCCAGGTAGAGAGGCCGTCCGAGGCAGATATGGGGCCTCGGACGGCGCTCACGAACGACCTGGCGGGCACCACCCCGCCCCAGCCAGCAGGTGACGGTCGTGACCACACGATTCGTCTCTGAAAGCGTACCCGCGCTCGGCTCGGCGCGCGAAGTGAAGTTCTTGAGGATCTGGTTCGGACGACGGGTCAGGTGCGCAAGCCCGCCCAGGGGGGAAGGCCGTGGTGAAGGCATGGCCCGAAGGTCGTCAACGGACAGCCCTCGACGCCGCGGAGGCGTACGCGGCGGCTCCGGTCCAGCCGGTCCGCGCGATGCTCAGTCGCGTAGCGGGATGAATAGCGTCAGGCGCTCGGTCTCGCCGGCGGCGGGTCGCGTCACGTGTCCGGGCCCTTCGGTGTCTTCCAAGAGCACGATGTCGCCAGGCCGCAGGCGACGCACCTCGCCGTCGGACGCCTCGATCTCGGTCTCCCCCCGGAGCTGCACGACGAACTGTCGCCGCGGCGCCGTGTGAGCGGGAGGAGCAGACCCGTCGTCGACGACGTGGCGGAAGATGACGTCGGAGACAGGGATCGGCGTCGATCGCTCGCTGTGTCCCCCGCTCGCGTCAGGGCCGCCCTCGGCCGCCTGAAGCACGACGTCCTCGAAATGCGTGTGGCCGTCCTCGCCGAGGTAGAGCCGGAGATAGCCCAGAGCGATCATGCGTCCGGGCCGGCACGTTACCGAAGGCATCGAGCGTGGTCACCGAGACACGATGCCGATCGAGGCACCGAGCGACGCGCAGTCTGACGGAGGAGTCCGGCGTAGTGCTCGTCGTCGTGCAGACGAAACGTGCTTCGGCACGGGCTCGTCCGGGGGTCGCCACTCCTTCTTCAGGACTTGGTTCTGCGCCTGCTTGCTCATGGAGTCCACGGCGTGCAGCCTGCCACGGGCCGACCGCCGCGCCCGAGGAGGATCCGCGGCGGCGGCCCGGTGGGACCCACAATCCCTCGCCGCCAGTAATGCCAAATCATTTGGTTATTGCGGATGTACGCTTGCGTCATGTCCGGATCGGCCCTCGCAGACCACGCCGCCGATCGCCTCGCCGCTGAGCTCCACGACCTCGACCCCGACGACGCGCTGATCTTGGCCGTCTTGCCCGGCGACCCGATCGGGCGCCAAGCCGCGCTGGACTACTACGCCGCGGTGACGACCGAGCTCCGCCGTCGCGGCTGGCGCATCGAGACCGGCGCCCGCCACCTGCCGGACGGCAAGACCGTCCTGGCGATCTCCGACCCCGTCCCGCCCTACCAGGAGGGCCCCGGATGACCATCACCAACGCCCGCGACCAACTCGGCGACGTCGAGCGACGCGTCAGCGATCTGCGTGACCGCGTCGCCGCCGCCCGCGCCGAGCACGAGCAGACCCGCCAAGCGGTCATCACCGCCGACGCCGCACCCGGCACGGCCACGTTCGCCGCCGCCGAGCGGGCCGTCGCACGACTGCGCGCCGCCGAACGCGACCTCAACCTGACCACCCAGGAACACGTTGCGATCCTCAAGTCGATCAGCGGCACCGACGGCAACGTCTTCGACCAGCACGACAACTTTCTCCGCGATCCCGCCGTGCTCGGCTCGCTGGGCGCGATGGCGACCAGCAGCGCCCCCGTCGGCCGTCAGCGCCTCGGCTCGTAGTGCTCGGCAGATCGCCTCGCCGCCACGCTCGGCCGCGCGCCGATGGCTGCAGCCGGTGACACCGTTGTCCCTGCGGGCGCCCGTCAGGGACCGCACGCCGGGATCGTCCCCGTGCTCGGCCGGGCGTTGACCGTGTTGGACCTGCTCTCCACCGGGACGATGACCGGCAACGTCTTGCCGTACGCGCAGGAGACGAGCGCTGCTGGTGGCGGCGCCGACGCCGTGCTCGAGGGCGCCGCCAAGCCCGCCGCGTCGATCACCTACGTGGACGCCTCGGCCCGGCGCGGACGATCGCGCACTACAGCAAGATCCAGAAGCAGACGCTCGCGGACGTCGAGCAACTGGAACAGGCGATCCGCGACCGACTCGTCTACGGCGTCCTGCGCGCGCTCGAAGCCGAAGTGCTCGCCGGCAGCGGGACCGGCCCTCACATCCGAGGCATCCTCTCCACGAGCGGGATCGGCACCGTGGCCTACTCGGCGTCGGAACTCCCCGCCGACCAGGTGTTGCGCGGCATCGTCAGCGTCATCGCCGCCGGGGCCAACGCGACCGGCATCGTCATGAATGAGAACGACTGGGCGTCCGCGCTGATCGCCAAGCCGACCTCAGGCGACGGGCACTACTACTCCGGCGGGCCGTTCTCCTCGACGCCACAGGTCATGTGGGGTGTCCCGCTCGTGCCGTCGCCCGCCATCTCCGCCGGGACCGTGCTCGTCGGTGACTTCTCCCTCGGCGCGCAGTTGTTCATCCGCGAGGGCGTGAACGTGTTGCTGTCGGACTCCGACGGCGACGACTTCATCAAGAACAAAATCACTCTGTTGGGCGAAATGCGGGCCGCCCTGGCGGTCTGGCGCCCGACGGCGTTCTGCAGCGTCGACATCGCGGCGTGAGGGCGTGAGTGACCGCAAATGCGGTTGGTCGAGGGGGGGCGGTCGAATCTCTGGAATCGCGCTTCTGACCGTGCGTGCAACACCTTCCCGGGAGAAAAACGGCCGTGACATCCAGGGGGTGAGGTGAACGTGCAGGCCAGGCTGAACGAGCAGGTCCGTGAGCAGGTCGCCCGGACCGTCCGGGCGGGCGGCTCGCTCGAGCTCGCCGCGTCGATCATCGACGTGACCCCGCGCACGATCCACGGGTGGATGCGGCGCGGGGAGCGCCCCGGCCGCAGCGAGGCGCCGTACCGCGCGCTCAAGGAGGCGGTCGACCAGGCCCGCGCCGAGCATGAGGCGATCCTGACGGCCACGGTGGGCAAGGCGGCGACGAAGGGCTCGTGGCGGGCCGCGGCCTGGCTCCTGGAGCGCCGCTACCCCGAACGATGGGGGCGCCGGCCTGGCGAGGCCGAGGATGACGGCGATGGGGGCACCGATCCGCTCGACGCGCTCGATGAGATCGCCGCGCGCCGCGCGCGGAGGTTGAAGTAGGTGCTGCTGGAGGACCAGCGCGCTTTGGCCGAGCTCGTCGCTCGCCTGCAACGGCACGGCGCGGACGTCGTCACCGACGCCGATCTCAGGATGCTCGCGACGCTCGCCCGCTCGAGGGCCTACCGTCGTCTGGACCGCGAGGTCGGCCGGTCGATCGCGCAGATGGCGGGCGCGTTCGATGCGGCGCGCTCGGTGCCGGAGGCGTCCCGGCTGCTGCTGCGCCTGCTCGTGCCGGGCGCGGACCATGATCGGCGACGCGGATCGTCCACGCGGCTGATCACGCCCGCGCCGGACGTTTGGGCGGGACGATCGCCGGACGCGCGGGGAAACTTCCGCGCCCCTGCCTAGTAATCGGCGCGCTCAGCCCACCGATGCTGACGCTCGACGTGAACGGAGCGTGAACTGTCGTCGGTGGGCCAAGCGCAGGGTTGCTTTTGCGGCGCGTGGCACAGCGGGCAGGGGACGGCAAGCGGGCTGTCGAGCACGCTTTCTCCAACTATGCCGTCACAGGCGAAGCAGAACCCGCGCGGGCGTCCGGCCTCGTCTGCGACGGACACTGCGACGACGATGCGGTGGATCGGGCAGGCGATGAACCGAGGCTCGTACATATTCGAGGTACGGTCGGCGTACCCAATCGGACGACTTCCTCAGTCGCGCATGACTCCGGGGCGCGTGAGCGCCCAGATGACCCATACGTCGAGCGCGATGATGACGATGCTCCACACCGGGTAGTAGGGGATGAAGAAGAAGTTCGCGATGGCGCTCAGCCCGGCGAAGATGATGCCTGCGACCGCCGCCCACCCGGCGCGCGTGAACAGGCCGAACGCGGTGAGCAGCATCACGATCCCGATGACCAGGTGGATCCAGCCCCACACGGTCGTGTCGAGATCGAACGTGTAGTGCTCTCCGACGACAAAGAAGTCGTCGTGGATGATCGCCTGCAATCCGTTGATGAGTTGGAAGACGCCGATCAGCGCGAGGATGACCCCCGCGAAGGTCGCGGCTCCGCGCGCCCATCCCGACACCGGCCGATCCGGACCGGTCGACACGTCGCTCATAGCGATCCCCTTTGGCTTGTGTTGTAAGCCACTTGGCGCGGGATTCTGGTGCGCAGGCACGATTCCTGCCCCGTGCGCGTGGCGGCCGGCGTGGGTGACCGTCCTGCTGTCGATCGTGGCGGCTGGGGTGGGCGATCGTCGCGTTGATCATCGCTTCGTTCCCACGTTGACGTTCTCCGCTCTGCGCCGCGCTGCGCCGTGGAGCGCCCCTCCGGCCCCGGAAGCGCGCCAGGCTCAAAAGGCCCCGCCCGGGGCTCTCGGAGGCCCGGAGGAGCGCCGGACGCGCGCTCGAGGGCTCGAACTTGAGAGCTCGGGCGGCCCCGGAGCTCTCCCGAGTGGGGCTCCAGGGCAACCCAGAGGACAACCGAGAGGACAACCTGGGTGCGGAATCCAGCGGATGTGCGCGGAAAGCCTTGCTCAAGAAAGCCCTGCAAACCTCGGTGATCGCGGCAACGCCCGGACCCTGCCGGAACCCCCTGGACCAAGATGGTAAGGAAGGGGTCGCCGGTTCGAGTCCGGCAGAGGGCTTGGGGTAGATCTCCCTGCAAAGCGGAGGTCCTTGGTTCTTGCGTTTCTGTGTCTACGTGATTTGGGGACGCCTCGCGAGCCGGGGGTGGCGCTGGGGCTGTCGCGCCTTGGCCTGGTAGCGACGCCGCGCCGCGTGACGAACGACCGTTGGGCGTCTGTCGGATCCACCGAGTAGCGGCGACCCCGAGCAGTGAAGCTCCAGAACGCTCGGACCGAAGAGGCTCGGGCGTGCGTCGTGCTAGGGAGCCGGTGCCCTGCCGCGCAACATGCCTGGCGTCCTACCGGAGTCCCGATCAGGTTCCGTCCCGAGCTTCATTGCGTTGGTTTGGTACGGCGCGCGCCGGGAGCTCCGGTTAGGGTCCCGTCATGGCCGACGTGAAGATCCAAATCAGCGAGAACGGCCCTTATGTCGTCGAGGGTGCGATCGACCTCTTCGACCACGAGGGCAATCCGGTCGAGGTTCCAGGCCGCAAGGCGTTTCTTTGCCGCTGCGGAGGTTCGACGAACAAGCCATTCTGCGACGGGACGCACTCGAAGATCGGCTTCCAAGGGGCTCGCCGGGCTGTCTCCGAGGCCGAAGGGCGGCAATAGGCTTCTTCGCAACCGCCGTCCCTGTGGTCTGCAACAGAGGAGGCCCGGAGCGCGAGCTCGGCGCGGACGTCCTCGCGCGCGGCGTGGATCTGCTCGCCCGACTTGACGGATTGCCCGACAGCGAGCCGGCCACGGAGATCTCCGCGCGAATCGTTGACGCTTTTGCTCGTCACGTCGGCCCGCACGACGACACCGGCCACGTACGCGCGGTCCTGACTCCGCAACGGCCGCGATGGCCTCCGCGCCGGCCGACTCCGTTCCGTTGCGCCACCACGAGTCGCACTTCGGGGGACAGCCAGCGCCCTCGCTCGGCGCACTGCCCGAAGGGCTTCGCCGTGGCGCTTGCGACGGGGCCGGCGCCAGAGAGGTTCGGACGGATTTCATTGCGTGCGGATTGACTTGCCAGTGGCGAATTAGGTAGGTTCCTCCCAGTCGATCAGAAATCGACGCGCGCACTAGAAGTCCAGCGCTTCGAAAAGGCCGGCACATCATCCGTCCCGTCGGGACGGAGCGGAGGCCTCACTGCATTGCGCCACGGCGGACCAGCTGCCGGTCGCTGAACCAACGCCTGACGCCTCTGCCTGACGCCTCCACCGCATAGCGCGGAGGGGTCGGCCCTACGCAAACTCAGAGGTGAATCCGTTGAGCTTCCCACGTAGTTCAACGTTGCGACGGGCGCTCGCACTCGGTGCGCTCGCTCTCGTTGCCGTGCCGGCGAGCGCTCAGGCCTCGGCCATCTTCAACGGCGACTTCGAGCCGGGCAACATGTCACAGTGGGCGGTCGTCCAGAATTGCGCTACCACGCGCAACACAGCCTACTCGGCGGCGACACAGCCGACCTGGCCAGCCCCGGTCTCGGGCACGTTCGCGAACCGGACCCAGGCCGCCTACACCGACCACTGGACCGGGCCCGGCAACCAGGCCTGCGACACGTCCTCCGGCTCGCGTCGTGCGCAGCAGGGATCGACCAACATCCTCGCCCCGAACACGACCGTGTGGGAAGGGTTCTGGACCTACGTTCCCACGAACTTCAACGCGGGCATCGACGGTAGCCCGGACAGGTGGTTCGTCATGCAGGAGGACTTCGGAGCGCCGTTTTCCGGACCGCCGCCATACTCGTTCGATATCGGCAACGTCAACGGTGTGCAGTCGTTCATGCTCGACAAGGTGGGCTGCGGGGGCGGGTGCCAGACGACGGCGTGGTCAAAGCCGATAGCGAAGGGGGCCTGGCACCATTTCGTCGTGCAGAAGCGGATCAGCGCGGACGACACGACCGCGGGTGGTTCCCACAAGCTGTGGTTCGACAACGTCCAGCAGACGTTCACCGCGGGGACGCGCAGCGCCGATTATCTGACCGCCTACGGCCGCACCCTCGCAACGAACGCCAGCGAGAACTACAGGTTCTACCTGAACACGTATTTCGGTAAGTCAGTGCCGACGATAAGCGCCATCCCGACGCTCTATTTCGACGGGGCGCGGGTTGGCACCACCCGTGCGGACGCCGACCTCCCCGCCTCGGCTCCCGCTCCGGCTCCAGCGCCGCAGGCCGCGTTCACGTGGACCCCGGCCTACCCGCTGGCGGGATCGGTGGTGCAGTTCGACGCCTCGACGAGCAAGAACGCCGCGTCGTATTCCTGGTCGATGGACGGGCTCACGACGCTGACCGGGGTCAAGCCGACGTTCACATTCAAGAACGCCGGCACGAAGAAGGTCACGCTCACCGTCACGGCCGCCGGCGGCGCGACGTCGTCGATCAGCCGCGACGTGGTCGTGAGCCAATGGCCGACGAGCAACGATCCGTTGCCCAATTCCGTTCGCCAGAATGACACGACGAGCTAGCGCCGGTCCGTCGGCGGCTGTTGTTGAGGCTCCTCTCTGGCGACAAGTGCCGTGCGGTGCCGACCGCGCTTCGAGACCGAAGACGACGTCGAGTACTGGTCCTTCAGCGGCTGGGCCGTCGGTCCTCCGGTGACAATGATCGAAGCGACGTTCAGAACGAGAGCGTGCCGCGGCCCGAGAAGGCGTCGGCGTCGAGCAGAGCGTCCGCCTGCTGGTTGCAGCTGCCGTCCGGGTTGCGAGCCAGTACGGCGTACGCACGGACCGTGCCCTTGAACGTGCCGGTGGCGTGCCGGAACTTGCGCGTGCCGCCCTGAATCTTTCCGGTTTGCTTGATGCGCACGATGCCGGCGCACGTCTCGGGGTCCAGCGAGATCTGGGCTGCGAGCCGCGTCGCGCTCGTGTTTCGGCTCGCGGCGAACCTGCTCCTGGTTTTCCGAGCGCGTCAACACCACCTCCAGCCGGTTGCATCCTGGGCCGAGGGGCGAACCATCTGTGCACGCAGGCCGCTCGCGCCCGCCGCTCGTTCCAGGCGCTCAAGTATGAGGTCGATCGCGCGAGCGCAGCACGAGCGCCGCTGCGAGGACGAGCACGACCAGTGCGAACAGGGGGTGCAACCCGCCCACCCAGCGGTGCTCGCCGGCGAGCGAGATCTGCACCGTTCCGATCAGGGCCAGCAGCGCCGACAGAGCGAGATCGCGCCGTGGGAGCCATGCGATGAGCGCGACGATCAGGACGAGCACCTCGAGTCCGTGCGCGATGAAGCCGACGGTCCGGTGCGCGTCGAGTGCGCCGGCGCCGGCGCCGAAGACGTATGCGCCGATCAGATAGACCTGCACGAAGACCGCGAGGACGACCGCGGCCGCGAGCGCCGGGTGTAGTCGTCCGGCGCCGCGCCGTGCGCCGGTGAGCACGCGCCGCGTCGTCACCCGCCGGTCTGGAGCGAGCTCGATCGCAGGGGTCCTCTTGGCGGTGTCCGACATTGGAGGCCTCCTTCGGCGGTGCCGCGGCGAACGTACGGGCCTGCCGCCGGTCCGGCATCGGCGCGGGTACGGCTTCCGGGGCAGCATTGGCACTGCTGCTCGCGCAGTGCCAGCACTGTTGCCGCGACAAGCCGGCGCTGGGACCATGGCCGTCGTGAACAGTCGCCGCGTCGCTGCCCTCGTCTGGGCGTTGTGCGCCGTGATGGCCGTGGCGAGCTCGGTGCTTCTCGTGCTGGGACCAGGACGGCCGGTCGAGAGCGACGTGTTCGGCGGTGTCGGCGGCGCGGCGTTCCTCATGCTGTCGCTCGCGTTCGCGACCGTCGGGACGATCGTGGCCACCCGGCTGCCCGGGAACCCGATCGGCTGGCTCTTCTGCGCCCTCGGCCTGTTCATCGGGGCGACGGTCCTGGCCTGGGTGTACGCGGACTATGGCCTGCATGCGACGTCCGAGCGGCTTCCGGGCGCCGCAGCCGCCGCCTCCTTCCCGGGGGAGGCGGGGGCCGCCCTCCTCGGCTTCGCGTTGCTGCTCTTCCCGGATGGGCGCCTACCTTCCCGCCGGTGGCGGCCCGCCGCCTACGTGCTCGCGCTCGCCGCCGCGCTTCTGCTGGTCACCGACCTGCTCCGGCCCGGACCGCTCGACGATCCGTTCGCGATGGTGTCGAATCGGCTCGGCATCCCGGGTGCGCGCAGCGTCATGGATGCTCTCAACAACGTCGGCTGGGCCCTCGTCGTGGTCGGCATCGTGCTCGCAGCGGGGTCGCTGCTCGTCCGGCTTCGCCGCGCACGCGGCGTGGAACGTCAGCAACTCGAGCTGGTGCTCGCCGTCGGCGTTGTGGTGGCGACGGTGGTCGTCCTGGACATGGGCAGCTGGCTGCTCTGGCCGGACGGCGAGCTCCAGGTCCGGATGGCCGTGATGGGGGTCAGCTTCGCCGCGTTCCCGATCGCGGCCGGCGTCGCGATCCTCCGATACCGGCTCTACGACATCGACGTCGTCGTCAACCGCACGCTGGTCTACGTGACGTTGACGGTTCTTCTTGCGGCGGCATACGGGGTGACGACGCTGATCCTCGGGACGGCTCTGGGCCGGGGTTCCGCATGGACGACGGCCGGAGCGACGCTTGCCGCCGCGGTCGCCTTCCGCCCGCTGCGAGCGCGCGTGCAGGGTGCCGTCGACCGTCGTTTCAACCGGGCGCGCTACGACGCGCAGCGCCGGATCGCGGAGTTCCTCAACGACCTCCGCGCCGGCCGCGCCGCGCCCGAGGCGATCGAGGCGCTCCTCCGGGAGCTCGTCGGCGATCCAACGCTCGAGCTGCGCTTCCTGCTGCCGGAGAGCCAGCTGTGCGTCGACGCAGGCGGAGTGCCCGTCGACGACCTGCCGGACGACCGACAGCGGACGATGATCCAGCGGGCGGGGGCGCCTGTCGGCATCGTCGTGCATCAACCGGCGAGGCCGGATGAACGGGACCTGCTGCCGCGGCTCGTGGAGGCCGGCGGACTGGCGATCGAGATCGCCCGGCTGAGGGTCGAGCTTCGCCGCCAGCTCGCCGAGGTGCAGGCGTCCCGGGCGCGGATCGTGGCGGCCGGCGACGAGGAGCGCCGCCGGATCGAGCGCGATCTCCATGACGGCGCTCAACAGCGGCTCGTCTCGATCGGGCTGGCCATGCGCCATGCACAGCACGAGCTGGGGGACGGGTCGCCGGGCCTGGCCGGGAAGACGCTCGACGCTGCCGTCGAGGAGCTCTCGGTCGCGATCCAGGAGTTGCGCGAGCTCGCCCGCGGACTGCCTCCTGCGCAACTCGACGCCGGACTCGCTCCAGCGCTGGAAGAGCTGGCGGGTCGAGCGCCGCTGCCTGTCGAGGTGCGAGCCGTCCCCGAACGCCTTCCGTGTGGCGTCGAGGCGGCCGCCTACTTCATCGCGTGCGAGGGGCTCACGAACGCCGTCAAGCACGCGCACGCCTCGAAGGTCGTCTTGAGCGCGGCACAGGACAACGGAACGCTCGTCGTCTCGGTCGCGGACGACGGCATCGGCGGTGCCGGGCGGGGCCGGGGCTCCGGCCTGAGCGGCCTGTCGGACCGCGTCGTCGCCCAGGGCGGGACGCTCGCGATCGAGAGTGAGCCCGGGAAGGGCACCACGCTGACGGCGGAGCTGCCATGCGGGTCGTGATCGCGGAGGATCAGGTCCTGCTGCGCGAGGGGCTCGCGCGGCTCTTCGTGGACGGTGGTCACGAGGTGGTTGCCGCGGTGGGCGACGCCGACCACCTGCTGGCGACCGTCGGCGGGCATCGTCCCGACCTGGTCGTCGTCGACATCCGCATGCCGCCCAGCTTCACCGACGAGGGCGCGCGAGCCGCCCGGGAGATCAAGCAGGTTCACCCCGAGGTGGGCGTGCTGGTGCTCTCGCAGCACATCGAGACGACCCACGCGGTCGAGCTGGTCACGCTCGGCGGCTTCGGCTACCTCCTGAAAGACCGCGTCCTCGACGTGGGCGAGTTCCTGGGAGCGGCGCAGCGAGTCGCCGCCGGCGGCTCTGCGCTCGACCCGCAGGTCGTGGCGCAGCTCGTGTCACCTGCGGGCGGGCAGGGTCCGCTCGCGGAGCTGTCGGAGCGGGAACGCGAGGTGCTCAAGCTGATGGCCGAGGGACTGACGAACACGGGCATCGCCAAACGCCTCTACCTCAGCGAGCGCACGGTCGAGGCCCACGTGCGCCACGTTCTGATGAAGCTGCGGCTGCCGGAGGGCGAAGACGGCCACCGCCGTGTGCTGGCCGTCCTGGCCCACCTCCGCGAGACGCCGGTTCAGTAACAGCGCTTAGACCAATCCAGGGCCAGCGCCGATGCGCGTGCCCGCCTCTGGGCATAGCTTCGCCGCCATGTCATCGCTCGGTCGCTGGGTCCTCGCGCACAAGCGCTTCGTCGTCGTCTGCTGGATCGTCCTGACGGTCGCGGGAGTGGCCGCCGTGGGGCCGGCCGCGAACGCGCTCGAGTCGGATCCGTCCGTCCCACAGAAGGAGGGATGGGTCACGAATGCCGCCATCGCCGGGCGCTATGGCACGGACCCCGGCGGGGGCGCGCCGCTGGTGCCGGTCGTCACGCTGCGCGGCGGCGAGACGGTCCGCTCGCCGGGCGTGCGAGGCGATCTGCAGCGGCTCGATGCGCGTCTGCACACGGTGCTGCCTCATGCCCGCATCGCGTCGTATGCGTCGACCGGCGACGCGGCGTTCGTCTCCGGCGACGGGCGGACGACCTTCGCGCTCGTCTATCCGCGCCGCGACCCGGACTCCGCCTTCGGCGAGAATCCGGGCGCGGCCAAGGCGGCGAGCCGCGCGCTCCGGGGAGCCGAGGTCGGCGGCCGCCCGGTCCACCTGACCGGCTTCGACCCGCTGGCCGCGGGTGGCGGCGGGAGCTCAGGCGGCCCCGGACTCATGCTGGAGGCGCTGATCGGCGGTGCGGGCGCACTGATCGTGCTCGCCTTCGTCTTCGCCTCCCTGCTCGCGGTGATTCCGCTCGTCATGGCGGTCGTCTCGATCACGACCACGTTCCTGCTGCTGCTGGGCCTGGCGCAGTTGACCAGCGTGTCGCCGATCGTCGAGTTCCTGGTCGTGCTGATCGGACTCGGGGTGGCGATCGACTACTCGCTGCTCATCGTCTCGCGGTGGCGCGAGGAGCGGTCGCACGGGCACGTCGGCGAGGAAGCCGTCCAGCGGGCGATCGAGAGCGCGGGCCGCGCCGTCGTCTTCAGCGGGTTGACCGTCGCGGTCGGCCTGTTGGCGCTGATCGCGCTGCCGATCCCGTTCCTGCGCTCGATGGGCTACGGCGGGGTGCTGATCCCGCTCGTCTCGACGCTGGTCGCGGTCACCCTGCTCCCGGTGGTGCTGGCGAAGCTGGGCCCGCGCCTCGACTGGCCACATGTGCGAACCGACGACAAGGCCAGCCGGGCCTGGACCCGGTGGGCGCAGGCCGTGACACGGCGGCGCTGGGCCGCGGCAGCCGGCGGTATGGCGGTGATCCTGGCGCTGGCCTTCGCGGCCACCGACATCCGGATGGGTGGCGACGACGCCGACACGATGGCGCAGTCCGGCGACGCGAAGCAGGGTCTGGTGGCCCTGGAGAAATCGGGAATCGGCGAGGGGGCGCTGCTTCCGCATGAGATCCTCGTCAGCGGTCCGTCGAGCCCGGAGCGCGTGGCCGCTGCTCTGCGGAACGTCGCCGGCGTCCACGGCGCGGTCGCGCCTGATTCGCGCGCGTGGCGGCGCGGCGGGACCGCCCTCGTCGAGGCCGTCCCGGTCGCCGACAGCGGGTCCGGCGCCGGCCGGGCGACGCTCGAGGGGGTTCGCGGGGCCGCACACGCCGCCGGCTCGGACGTTCACGTCGGCGGCGAGCCGGCGGAGGGCCAGGACTTCATCGACGCCGTCTACGGCAGCTTCCCGCTGATCATCGCGCTGATCGCGGTCACCACCTTCGTGCTCCTGGCGCGCGCCTTCCGGTCACTGCTGCTCCCGCTGAAGGCGATCCTGCTGACCATCCTGAGCATCGCGGCCGCCTGCGGCGTGATGGTGCTGGTCTGGCAGGAGGGCTACGGGTCGGACGCGATCTGGGGCATCCACGCGACCGGCTCGATCCCCTCGTGGATGCCGCTGATGGTGTTCGCGTTCCTGTTCGGCCTGTCGATGGACTACGAGGTCTTCATCCTCTCCCGCATGCGGGAGGAGTACGACCGCTCGGGCTCGACCGAGGCCGCCGTCATCCGCGGCGTCGGGCGGACCGGCCGCCTGGTCACATGTGCGGCGCTGATCCTGTTCCTCGCCTTCACGTCGATGGCCGCGGCGCCGGACACGGATACGAAGATCGCCGCGACCGGCCTGGCCGCCGGGATCCTGCTCGACGCCACGGTCATCCGGGCGCTGATCGTCCCGGCGATGGTCTCGCTCTTCGGACGCTGGAACTGGTGGCTGCCGAGATGGCCGGCCCGGGTGCTGCGGGTCGAGCCGTCGGCGCCGGGAAGCGCGGTGGCGGGCCCGGCAGACGTGGCGTGACGGTCGTGCCGTTGCGAGCCGACCACGACCGGACGCCTCGGCGTCGATGGTGAGGAAGGGTCACCGCGGGTCCATGCGGATCGAGGAGGGGCTGTGATCCCAGAGGTTGGGCCGGCGTCAGACGATCTACTCCGCCCGGAAGCCCAGGACGCGCTCGGCCGTTAAGACCATATGAGGGAAGGAGCCCGTCATGTCCCCGCAGACATCCGCACCACCCACGGTGCTCGATCTGGCGAACCGCGTCGCCAGCGACCTCGACCAGCAGGCTGCGCTCGATCTCGTCCGGCGGCTTGAGCCGTTGAGCATCAACGATCTGATCGATCGGTCCGGCCTGTCCGGGCGGCTCGACAAGCGCGTGTTCGACGTGCTCGCCGACGCGTTCGACGCGGTCCGGTGCGAGTCGAAGATCCGGTCGCTCGCGGGTCGCTAGTCAAATGTGGCGTCGCGCGGAGGAGAAGCTGGACCTCGCGCTGTGGGTGGCGATTGCGGTCGCCGGGCTCGCATGGGACGAATGGCAGGCCCGACGATCACGCCGGGCCATGTAGGACCATGCTGGCATGGGCCGTGACTGGATCGTGATCACCGCGCATACCGGCCAGGACGGGCGGGTCAGCGGAATGTTCTCGAGCTCGGTGTCTGATGGCCGCACAGCCCGCGTGCCGCGCCAGCGTCACTGCGTGATGTAGCCGCCGTCGATCACGAGCTCGGCGCCGGTCACGAAGCTCGCCTCGTCGCTCGCCAGGTACAGGCATCCATGGGCGATCTCCCGCGGTTGGCCGGCACGCCCCATCGGTGTCGCCGCCACCACCTGCCTGTTGATCTCCGGGTCCTGCGCATCCGTGAGCGGCGTCTGGATGAACCCTGGATGGATCGAGTTGACCCGGATCCCCTCCTTGGCGTACGTCATCGCCGCATTCTTGGTCATGTGACGGACGGCGCCCTTGGTCGCGTGGTAGCCGATGAGCCCAGGCACCGCGACGATGCCCCAGATCGACGACACGTTGATGATCGATCCGCCGCCGCCGGCCCGCATGTGTGGGATCGAGGCGCGCATGCCGTAGAAGACACCCGTCTGGTTGGTCGCGACCACGCGGTCCCACGCCTCAGCGACATCGCAGTCCTCGAGGTTGGCGTATTCGATGATGGCGGCGTTGTTCACGAGGATGTCCAGGCGACCGTGACGCTCGACGATCTTCTGCGTCACATCTCGCCATTGATCGAGATCGCTCACATCGAGCTCGATCTGCGAGACGCCGGGGACCGCATCCTCTCCGACCCGACGCACGCCGGCGAAGACCGTCGCGCCCTCCTCTGAGAACACCTGCGCCGTGGCCAAGCCGATGCCTCGCGCGCCGCCGGTGACAAGGGCGACCTTTCCTGGGAGTCTCATGCTGGCTGCCTTTCGCGGCGTGTCCCGACGGCTCTCGGTCTGCGGATCGTGCCCGGACCGAGCGTGACGCAGATACCTCCGTTCGGAGGTATCGGGCGCCATCGGTCCGCTCACCGGCGACAAGACAGTGGCGTCTGTCGTTCGGCGTATCGCCCGAGACGGCTGCGCGCGAGCGCCTGTCACGGGCGCCCACCCGACGGCGGATAGGATCGTGCGGGGTTTCGATCACCAGATCGCTTATCCGGGGCGGCTGGCTTGCTGCCGTCCCTTCAACTCCAGCCGCCGTCGCTGCGAGGCTGGTCTCCGCTCCAGCGGGGAGAGGGAATCGGTGATGGTCATCACGGATAGCACGATCGAATCCGCGGCCGAGACGAGGCGCGTGGTCTGCACGAGTTGCTCGCAGCAGTGCGGGCTGCTCGTGGACGTCGATGCGGGCGGCGCTGTGACGCGGCGCCTTCGCGGCGATCGCGAGCACCCAACGAGCCGGGGCTTCATCTGCCCGAAGGGATCGCGCGCCCATCTCGTGCACGCCGATCCGTCACGCCTGCAGCACTCGCTCAAGAGAGCAGGACGCAGAGGCGCCGGCCAGTGGGAGCCGATCGAGTGGGAGCAGGCGCTCGACGAGATCGCCACCCGGATCCGCGACGTCACCAACTCGCACGGAAATGAGGCGCTGGCCTACGGCTTCGGCACGTTGCACGCCGCGGACTGGGGCCTCGGGGAGCGCTTCATGAACCTCTTCGGCAGCCCGAACACCGTCGGACAGGACAAGGCGCGAAGCTCATCGTGGTCGATCCGATCCGTACCCGTGAGGCCGACAAGGCGGACGTGTTCCTGCAGATCCGTCCCGGTACGGATGGCGCGCTCGCCCTCGGCCTCATCAACATCATCATCGACGAGGGCATGTACGACCGGTCGTTCGTCGATCGCGAGACCATCGGGTTCGACGACCTCATGGCCCGTGCGGCCGAATACCCGGTGGATCGGGTCGCGGCGATCACCGAGCTGCCGGCCGAGATCATCCGTTCGGCCGCCCACATGCTGGCGAACAACCGGCCGGCGCTCATCCACGGCAGCAACGGCTTGTGCCAGTCGGGCAGCGTCGCGGTGCAGGCGGGACGCGCCCTCGCCTGCCTCATCGCCATCACCGGCAACCTCGGTGTCCCAGGCGGCCACGCCCTGGCCGGTCCCCCTCGCGACATCATCGCCAACGGCGAGGCCGTCGCCTGCGACGCACTCGCGCCCGAGCAGCGCGCGAAGCGTCTCGGTGCCGAGACGTTTCCATCGATCGGGGCCGGCGCCGCCGACGTGGCGGGCGCCGTGGGCAGCGCATGGCACGGCGACCGCCACGCGCTGAACTGGTGCGAGTCCGCACACGAGCCCACGCTCTGGCGGGCCATCTCGACCGGCAGGCCCCTATCCGGTCAAGGCGTTGATCCTGCAATGCCACAACGCCATCGGTGCGGCGGCGAACGCTCGCGCAGCCTCCGAGGCACTGTTGAGCGACAACCTCGAACTGCTGGTCGTGCACGACCTGTTCCTCAACAAGACCGCGTCGCTGGCGGACTACGTCCTGCCTGCTGCACACTGGCTCGAGAAGCCGTTCTACTCCGCGGCCTATGGCTACGCCGGCTGGGCAGGCGACTATGTCGAGGCCAAGCCGGCGGCGGTGCCCGCGCGCCATCCGAGCGACTACGACCTCTGGCGAGACCTCGGACGGCGCTTCGGTCAGGCCGAGCACTGGCCCGAGCACATCGAGGAGTACTGGAACCGCCTGCTGCGGCCCGCGGGGCTGACGTACGACGAGGTCTGCCGGCACGTCGGCCCGATCACCGGCGGGGCCGCGCGAGGCGACACGCCGCGCCGCAACAGCGGAGGCCGCGCGTACGGCACGCCATCCGGCAAGATCGAGCTGCGTTCCTCGCTGCTGGAGAAGTGGAGGCTCGACCCGCTCCCCGCGTGGGAGGTGCCTCCGCTCTTCGCCGATGCCGGCGAGAAGGACTTCCCGCTGGTGCTGACGACCGGCGGCCGTGACCTCCGGGGATTCCACCAGACCGCGCAGCAGACGCCGATCTACCGCGAGTCGCATCCCGACCCCGTCGTCAGCCTGCACCCACAGACCGCCGCACGCGCCGGCATCGCCGAGGACGACTGGGTCGACGTCGCGACGCCGATCGGCTCGGTGCGGCAGCGGGCGCACATCACGGACAAGCTGCAGCCCACCGTCGTGCACGCTGATCGCTGGTGGTATCCCGAGCGTGCGGACGATCCTGATGATCCGTTCGGGTTCTGGGCCACGAACATCAACGGCTGCACCGACAACGCCGCGGCCAACTCCGACGCGATCATGGGCTCCTGGCTCCTGCGCGGGCCGCCATGCCGAGTCTCCATGCCGGCGTCCCCGTGACCGTGACTACGGCGGCCATGTCTCCGTCGTCCGGCAGTTCCGCCAGGACCGGCAGCCGTTCAGTCCGCCGCGCCCCGTTCGACCGGCCGGAAGAGTGCGTCGAGACGTTCGCTTCGCCCGCGAACCCGATGACCTCAGGGTGCGGGTGCGTTCACCTGTTCCAGCTTCGGGAACACGTACGTGGCTTGCAGAGGCCCGTTCGGCGGCGGCAGGATCGACGGCGGGGTGTTTCCGGGGGTCGGGTAGTACATGCGGATCAGCGGCCGGATGCTCGTGGGCATCGGCTGCTTGATGTCCGGGTCCTGGTCATCCTGGTAGATGCTCTCGTAATAGGCCGCGGACGGTGTCGGGATCCAGTTGGTCGCGGGTGCGCCGGCCGGCAGCGTCGGCGCGATCCAGATCGTCACCGAGCCGTCAGGGTTCCGCGCGAGCCGGCCCGACGTCAGCTGCTGTGAGCCCAGCTGCGAGACGGGCTGGATCGGGCCCCACTGCAGGTTGACGGTCCCGCCCGGGTCTTGCAGCGGGACGATCGGACCAGGGCCGCCGTACTGCCCCGGGTCCGTTCCCTGAATCGGTACGTCGCCTGACGAGACGTCCTGCCGCCACAGGGTCGACACCTGGAACGAATACGTGCCGTCGGCGTTGCTGGTCGCGTCCTCGACGATGTAGTAGGGCGTGTTCGGCGTAAGGCCGTACTGTGCCGCGGTCGGGCCGAACAGGACCGGTGTGCTTGCGAGCAGCGGGCCCCATGGGGTCGGCGGGAGCCGGACGGTGAGGGTGTCGGTCGACGGATCGACCGCGGTCACGTCGAGATTCGCGGACGAGTAGGACGTGTTCAGGACGCTCGGCTGAGTGAGGAACGGGGCGGCCGACTCCGACGTGTCGGTCTGGTAGACGTGGATCGACCAGAACCCCTTCGGATTGCCGCTGCTGTCGTTGACGGTCGGCGGCAGCGAGCCGATGGCCGGCAGGTCCACGGTCCCGCTGTGCGGGGGCTTGAACGTCAACTTGTAGGTGTTGTCGCCCTTGAGCTGCGTGCTGCTCTGGCCGTTGAGGTTGTTGATCTGGGCGTAGACGGCGTCCTGCGGCATGTTGGCCGAGCCGCCCTCGAGCACGATTATCCCCCGGTAGAGGTATCCCTGGTGCGTGTTGGGATAGGTCCCGACGTTGGCGTTGAGATAGCTCCAGTAGTTCGTCTTCCTCACCGCGCCCGCCGTGCTCAGCTTGTCGGTGAGCTTCGTGTTCCCGGCCAGGAACCCGTTCTGCAGCGCAGTGAGCTGCTTCTGCCGCCAATGGCGCGGGATCCTGAATCCGTTCGCCGTGAGTCCGATCGGCTTGAACCGCGCCAGCGTGTGCTTCTGGCCGAACGCCGGGTTGCGGAAGACCGTCCTGGCGCCGGCTTGTGGGACCACCCAGTCCGGCAGCGTGTTGAGCGGGATGCCGTTCAGCCCCGTCCTGGCCGTCGGGAGCGGGTTGAGCTTGAGCGACTGGCCCAGCTGCTTGAGGAAGGCGACCGCGTCCTGCGGGGCGTTGTGCCAGTGCTGCGCACGCTGCTTCTGCTTGTCCGTCGGCGTGTACTGGTTGGGCTCGAAGTACTTGGGCCGGTGTCCTCGCGCCTCGAACCTACGCAGCGTGGTCATGCCGAACCGCTCCACGACGTTCGTCTGGATCGACGCCGTCGACGCGGGGTCGGAGGGCGGCACCAGCGAGTCGGCACGGATCCGGATGAGCATCCAGTTGAGGTCCGTGTCGGTGGCCATGACCCGATATCTGAAACCGTGGATCTGCACAGTCCGCCGGTGCGCGTAGCGCGATGTCGGGCCGGCGATGAGATACGTCTGCGGCGTTGTCGAGGGCGTCGTGCGGGTGCCGATGCTCCCGACGGAGTTGATGAAGTCATCGAGCAGGTTGACGACGTAGTAGTCGTTCGCCGACGGCGGGACGGTCAGCACGAGCTCCTTGGTGCGTCCGCGCCCCTTCTTGCCGCTGAGATCCATCATCGAGTTCAGGTACAGCACCGACGCGTCCCCGGCGTTCGTGGCGTTGTTGTTCCACGCCGCCGCGACGCCGCCGCCGCCGCCGAGCGTGTTGCGCTTCGCCGTCACGAGGTCGTTGTACTTCTCGAACCGGTAGACGAACTCGGGCGCCAGCCCCCAGATGTAGGCGTTCTTGGCCAGGTTCTCGATCCGCTTGACGCTGGGGACGCGGGCGCCGGCGGTCGAGGGAGCGAGCCCCGTCCAGATCAGGCAGGCGACCGTCGCCAGCATGAGCGTCGTACCGACGCGACGGCGTGACAGCCAGACGTTCACGTTGCGCTCCTTCGGCCGACCCGTGGCGTTCGCATCAGCCGGACGATGTGGCGTAGCACGGCGATCCTCCTCGAAAAGCGTCGCGCGGATCAAGGCCTCATGTCCGAAGCCGGTGGTCCGGCACGACGTGAACGGCACTGATCCGACCGTCGCTGATCGTCCGGACCTCGTCGATGACCGCCGCTCGGAGGTCCCGCGAACGCTTGCTGCAGCGCCCGTGCGCGCTCGACGAGATCAGCGAGCGGCACGTTCACGGACACTGGGTCGGTACAGCGCTCCGGCCCGCGATGACTTCAGTGGTCCAGTTCTCCCTGACATCGCGGTAAGGTACTTCCTGACCATGCAGGGCACGCCATTTCGCTTCGAGGGCCCCGTGCCGCCGGAGCTGCTCATCGACCGGGAGAACGAGCTCTCCACGCTCGCCAAGCGCGCCGGCGACCGCGTCGGTGTCCGCCTCATCGCGCCGCGCCGGTTCGGCAAGACGAGCTTGCTGATCGCCCACGCCGCACAGCTTCAGACGGTCGGCTGGCGCACCGTGCACGTCGATCTCTCGCGCGTGACCGACATGACGGACGTCGCCCGGCGCCTAGCGGAGGCCTATGGCGCGCTCGACGATCGGTGGGTCCGCTCCCATCTCGCCGGACTGCTGGCCAGGCTCGGGTTGAGCGTCGGCACGGCTGGGGCGAGCGTGACGCTCGGGCCGCGGCCGGCGATGCCCGACCCGGAGGCGGCCGAGACGGTGATCTATCGGCTGCTCGACCTGCCGCAGGTGATCTGGGAGCGCGAGCAGACGCCGACGCTCGTCGTCTTCGACGAGTTCCAGGACCTCCTGGTCGCCAGACCGGACCTCGACGGGCTGCTGCGCTCGCGCATCCAGTACCACGGCGACGCGGCGGCGTACGTGTACGCGGGCTCGGAGCCGTCGATGATGCGCGAGCTCTTCGACTCGCGGGAGCGGCCGCTGTTCGGGCAGGCCGATCCGCTCACGATCGGACGGTTGCCGATCGAGGCGGTCTTGACCGAGCTCGAGAGCAGGTTCCGCGGCGAAGAGCTGGATCCCGGCGGCGCGCTTGCCGAGCTCGTCGTCGTTGCCGATGGTCATCCACAACGGGTCATGTTGCTGAGCTACCTCCTCGCGGAGCAGTTGGAGGAGGGCCGTGACGGGACCCCCGAGACCGCGGGGCGGGTCGTCGACCTGGCGCTGGAGCGCACCCAGGCGGCGCACCAAGCGCTGTGGAGCCAGCTCAGCCGAAGCGAGAAGGTGGTGCTGGCGGGCATCGCCGACGGGGTCGCTCCCGCGAGCCGCGCTCTCGCGCGTGAGCACCACCTGTCGCGTCAGACGCTCTACGAAGCAGCCGAGCGGCTGGTGGACCAAGGGCACCTGACACGCGACGAGGCCGGCGTGCGGGTCGTCGACCCGCTGTTGCTCGAGTGGCTGCGCCGACGTTGACGGTCCGGGCAAGTGGCCGGCGCGGCGCGCCGGGCGGGTGAAGACCCCACGCGGACCTCGCGGTCCGCGTGTGACCTTCGGCTCATCGCCCGGGCGCGGTCGGGCGTCACGGGTTCGGCCGGGCCGCCTCGAACGCCGCCTTGACGTCGGACGCGTCCTTGCCGAGCGTCTTGGCGATGGCCGCGAACATCTCGTTCTCGCGTGCCTCGTGGTCGGCGCGGCCCGCGGCCATGGCCTTGTCGAGCGCGGCGCGGACGTCGGCCTCGCTCTTCGACAGGCCCTGCGCCAGCGCGCTCACGAGCGCGGTCGGGTCGGGTCGGCCGCCGCCGCGCGGGCCGGGGTCCGGCCGGTTGGCGTCGAGGATGCTCTGGACCTTCGAGGCCTCGACCCCGAGGGCGTCGGCGATGGCGGCGGCCATGTCGGCGCCGCGGTCCTGCGGAGCGCCGGTCGGTCGGGCGGCGTCGAGGGCGGACAGCAGCTGGGCCTCGGTGACGCCGAGCGTCTTGGCGATCGCGGCCAGATCGGCGAGGCCGCCGGGACCGTGTCCGCCCGGTCCGCCGTGATGGTCACCGTCGAACGTGTCGACCGACGTGACGTTGAAGTCCTTGTCGACCTTGACCTCGACCTCGGTGCCGTCGGCCTTGCGGATGTGAGCCTCGTAGACGCCGTCGCCGTCGGTCTCGACCCGCAGCACGGTGCCGTCGACCTTGGCGAGGGCGGCGGCCTCGACCTTGTCCTTCGTGGCGCCGGTCAGCGGGGTCTCGCCGGCGCCGGCGCCGGCGCCGGGGCCGACGGCGGACGGCTGGGTCGTCGTCGTGCCGGACGACGAGCTCTTGTCGGCCGCGACGGCGACGGCGGCGGTGCCGCCCACGGCGGCGGCGGCGGTGGCGGCGGCGATGGTCAGGTGCTTGCGGGACAGACTGCGCATGCGGGGGGACCTCTCCGGTGGGGTGACGTTCATCGCGTCCACCATCGGCGCAGCGGCTGAGGTTCACGTGGCGGAAGGCTGAGAAGGTCCTGAGACCGGCTTCTCGGCGCGGCGCGGGAGGACCGCCCGCAGCGCCCGCCGGATGCGCCCGGGCCGCGCGGGCTCCGTCCTGGCGCGAGCCTGGAGGTCGAAGTAGACGAGCGTCGTCCCGAGGGCGGCGTACGGCAGCAGGAGCGCGAAGATCGCCGCTCCGACGACGTCGATCCAGACCAGCGGCAGCGCGGTGAAGATCAGCGCGAACGACACGACCGGCCCGGCGACGAGGCCGAGCACGTAGAAGAAGACGATCGGTCGCGCGGCGTGTCGCCAGCGGCCGCGCACGAGGGCCGAGCTCGAGCGGAAGGCATCCCGGATCCGGCGGTCCTCGAACAGGATCTCCTGCTGGACGAACGCCCAGCCGACCACCTTCCAGATCGCGAACGGGATCCCGACGACCGTGAGCAGGAGGACGGCCAGGGCGACGCTGTAGAGCAGGTGCGCCGCCACGAGCCGCCAGAAGCGGCCGAGCATCGTTCGCCACGACCCCACAACGCCGGCGCGGCCGGTCCGCTCGAGCGCGAGCAGCATCCCGACCACGACGCCGCTGACGATCGCCGCCGCCACGGGCCGGGAGAGCGTGTCGACGAGGTCCTGGATCGTGGTGGCGGCGGTGCTGCCACCCGTGAGCGTCGCGATCGCGTACTGCAGGCCGCCCACGATGGCGAGCGGGACGACCGTGCTCGACAGCATGAGCGCCCAGTGGCCGCGGTAGAGCCGCGCGGCCGTCCGCAGGACCTGGCCGAACGCGCGGCGCGTGCGCAGGTGCTCCACGTCGACGGGCCGCCAGCGCGTCACGAGCACGAAGCACGCGATCAGGATCGCGAGCAGGGCCAGGACGCCGATCGCGACCGTGCGCCCGGTCGTCGGCAGGTTCATGATCGACGTGACGAAGGCCACCGTCCCGCAGAACGCGCTCGTGACCTGCGGCCCGAAGATCGCACCGCCCGGGAGGCGGGCGCTCGTCGACCGCTGCTGCTCCATCCACGACATCGGCTGCGACCACTGCGTCTTCGTGATCGGGCCGGTCGGCCCGTTGTTGAACCCGGTCTCGCGCTGTCCCCAGTGGCCCTCGTAGCTGAGCCAGGCGAACGGGCCGCGGTCGCTCACGTCGTCGGGCAGCAGCACCGGCCGGGGGCGCAGCTCGCGCAGCGGCTCGGCGGTGTTGTCGCAGCCGAGGCCCGACCCGTGCTCGCCGTTCTCGACGTACACCGCGGAGCTGTAGAACGTGGCGTGCGACCCGGCGGCCGCGTAGACGATCGGGTGCGTTCCGTCCTTCTCGACCTTCGACGCGTCCCACGCCGCCCGCTCGCCGCCGGCGTGCTGGAACACGATCACCTCGCTCGGCTCCTGCCGCAACGCCGTCGCGGGGCCGTCCGCCCCGTCGAAGACGATCTGCATGCCCTCCCAGTCGCCCTCGTGCAGGTCGTTGAACTGGTTGAAGTACCAGAAGAACCAGTACTGCACAGCGAGGCCGGGCCGGCCGGCCTCGCGGGCGATGTGGGCATACGTGACCACCGGCGCCTTGCCGTCGCGCAGCAGTTGTTTGAAGTCGCGCGCGTAGACGCAGGTGTCGCCCCGAGGGTTGCCGCGGAGGTCGAGGTAGTGGTCGTCGCCCTTGCCGGCGATCTGCGCGCGCGTCGGCGCCGTGCCGAGGTCTTCCAGCCGCCTGCCGCTGCCCTTGCGGCGCAGGGTCACGGTCGGGTTGCCGAGGACCGTGTCGACGGTCGTGGGTTGGTACTGCTCCTCGGCCGTGTCGCAGGGCGGGTCGTTCTGCTCCCGGACCATCACGACCGGCGAGTACCGGTCGACGAGACGCTGGGCCGCGCCGTCGGCCTGCGCGTGCGCACCCGGTGCGGACGCCAGCAACGCCGTCGCGCCCACGAGCGTTCCGGCCATGCTCTTCCCGAGCCGCGCGAGCATCGTGCGGGCGCACCCTAACGGGACCCCGGGCGCCTTGCCGATGATGTGCCGCGACATCGCCGAGAGGGCTTCGGGCGCCCATGCCGTAGAACTACTCCGGCATGCCCACGTCCGAAGCCATGGTCGACGCCGGCGAGCGTGAGGTCCGCGTCTCCAGCGCCGACCGGGTGATCTTCCCCGCGACCGAGCACACGGCGGAGGTCACCAAGCTCGACGTCGTCCGCTACTACCTCTCGGTTGCCGACGGCATCATGCGGGCTCTGCGCTGCCGCCCGACGACGCTCGAGCGCTGGCCGAAGGGCGTGCACCCCGGGATCGTGCTGTCGACGCGCGAGCGGGGCGGCGGGGACGCGTTCTTTCAGAAGCGCATCCCGAAGGGTGCCCCAGACTACGTCGAGACCGCGCGCATCGCGTTCCCCTCCGGGCGCCACGCCGACGAGATCTGCCCGACCGAGATCGCCGTCGTCGCCTGGGCGGCGCAGATGGGCACGATCACCTTCCACCCGTGGCCGGTGCGCCGCGAGGACGTCGACCATCCCGACGAGCTGCGCATCGACCTCGACCCGCAGCCCGGCACCGACTTCGACGACGCCGTGCGCGTGGCGGCGACGGCGCGCAAGCTGCTCGACGACCTCGGCTACGTCGGCTTTCCGAAGACCTCCGGCGGCCGCGGCGTGCACATCTACGTGCGCATCGAGCCGCGCTGGACGTTCACCGACGTCCGCCACGCCGCAATCGCGTTCGGCCGCGAGCTCGAACGGCGGCTGCCAGGCGAGGTCACGACGAAGTGGTGGAAGGAGGAGCGCGGCAAGCGCATCTTCGTCGACTACAACCAGAACGCGCGCGACCGCACGATCGCCTCCGCCTACAGCATCCGCCCCAAGCCCGGCGCGCCGGTGTCCGCCCCGGTCACCTGGGACGAGCTGCCGCACGTCGCGCCGGAGGACTTCACCGTGGCGACGATGCCGGCGCGCTTCGAGGAGGTCGGCGACCGGCACGCGGCCATCGACGACATCGCGCACTCGCTCGAGCCGCTGCTGGAGATGTACGAGCGCGACGAGGCGGGCGACATGCCGTATCCGCCCGACTACCCGAAGATGCCGGGCGAGCCCAAGCGCGTCCAGCCGTCGCGCGACCGCGACCGCCCGAAGTAGGCCGCCGGCTACGGCGCCTGCGGCAGCTTCTTCGCGCCGCGGCGCGCGGCGGGCGCCGACGGTGGCGGCACGACCGGCCCGATGTCGCCGTCCGGCGCATCGTCGAGGTCGACGATCACCGGCGCGTGGTCGCTCGGCCCCTTGCCCTTGCGCGCCTGGCGGTCGACCCACGCCGCGGCGACGCGCGCGGCCACCGCGTCGCCGGTCAGGACCAGGTCGATCCGCATGCCGAGGTCCTGGTGGAACATGCCCGCGCGGTAGTCCCAGTACGTGAAGACGCGCTTGTCCGGCCAGCGGTCGCGCACCACGTCGTGCAAGCCGACCGACTGCAGCGCGGCCAGCGCCTCGCGCTCGGGTGCCGTGACGTGCGTCTGGCCGACGTAGGCCTCGGGATCGAACACGTCCTCGTCGGCGGGCGCGATGTTGACGTCGCCGAGCACCACCGTCGAGGTGGGGTCCCCGGCGGCGACCATGTCGCGCAGTGCGGCGAGCCAGGCGAGCTTGTAGCGGTAGTGGTCGGAGTCCGGCGTGCGCCCGTTGGGGACGTAGACGGAGACGAACCGCAGGCCGCCGCAGGTGGCCGACACCGCGCGGGCCTCCGGGTGCGGGAAGCCGGGGCCGCCGGGCAGCCCGACGGCGACGTCGTCGAGCCCGGCGCGCGAGAGGATCGCCACGCCGTTCCAGGTCGCCTCCCCGTGCGCGGCGACCTCGTATCCGCGGGCGCCGAGCTCCTCGGCGAGCAGCTGCGCGAACGCGTCGTCGGCGAGCTTGGTCTCCTGCAGGCAGACGACGTCGGGACGACGCTCGTCCAGCCACGGCAGCAGGCGCGGCAGCCGCTGCTTGACCGAGTTGACGTTCCAGGTCGCGATGCGCACGCGGCCCTTACCGTACGCGACTGTTGCGAGAACCGAGCCCGCGACCGTCGGAAGGGCGCTTGCGATCACGGGACGCCGGGAACGAGGGCACCCATACCGACGAAAGGACGGCGATGGCCGAGGCGACGACGTACAAGATCGTGGAGGTCGCGGGGACCTCGACGGAGAGCATCGCGGAGGCGATGCGGTCCGGGGTCAAGCGAGCGGGGGAGACCCTGCGCAACCTCGACTGGGTCGAGGTCAACAGCATCCGCGGCCACGTCGAGGGCAACGAGATCGCCCACTTCCAGGTCGAGATGAAGATCGGGTTCCGGCTCGAGTAGCCGGCCGGGGCCTACGCGCGCCGGCCGGGAAACCCCGCAAGCCGGCGCGCGATCTCGCCCACGTCGTCGAGCTCACCGGCCGCCACGGACATGACGAGCGCGAACGCGTCGTCGTCGGGCGGGTCCAGGTCGACGCCGTTCTTCGCGCAGAAGACCCACGTGGCCAGCCAGGCGAGCCGCTTGTTGCCGTCGACGAGCGGGTGGTTGCGCGCCAGTGAGTGCAGCAGCGCCGCCGCCTTCGTCATGAGATCCGGGTAGGCGTCCCGTCCGAACACGCTGGCCTGCGGCCGGTGGATCGCCGCGTCGAGCAGCCCGATGTCCCGGATCTCGACAGGACCGCCGACGGCGCGGCGGGCGATGCGCAGAGCCTGTTCGGTCGTGAGGTGCCGCGTCACTCGCCGAGGCGGCGCAGGAGGTCCGCGTAGCGCTCGGCACCGTCGGCGGCGAACCGGTCGGTGAGCTCGTCGTCCTCCTTGCGCAGCAGGTAGCCGTCCAGGGCGTCCAGCGCGACCTGCTGCATGCTGCGGCCTTCCTTCGCGGCTCTCGCGCGCAACGCCTCGGTCTGCTCCTCGCTCAGCCGCAAGGTCATGGCCATGGCGACATGATACCGCCGTGATACCAACGTCGCGGGCGGCGGCGCGTTCGCCACCACCGCCCGCGCCAAGGTCAGCCGAACGTCACGACGCGGACGGGCAGGTCCGTGAGCGTCGGGAACGCGCCGCCGGTGAAGTTGCAGACCGCCGCCGCGACGTGGCCCGCGCTCAGGACGCCCGTGGCGTAGATGATGACGCCCGCAGGCAGCGCCGCCTTGGCGGTGAACAGCGGTACCTCACCCACTGCCGCGCCGCCGACGTTCAGCGTGATGTTCGCGCAGCGGCCGTTCGCGACGCCGGACAGGCTGACGCTGCCGTTCGCGTCCGCGCCCTTGACGTCGGCGGTGGTCAGCGTGTTGTTGGCGACCTTGGCGCCGTTGATGGCGTTGTTGGCGAGGTCGGCGGTGGCGACCGCGCCGTCGGCGATCTCCGAGGTCCCGACCGAGTTGGCGGCGAGGTCGGCGCTGCCGAGCGAGTTGTCGACGATCTCGCCGCTGTCGATCGAGTTGTCGGCGATCTCGGTCGCGTTGACGCCGTTGGTGGCGATCTGGTCGGTGCCGATCGAGTCGGGCGCGATCTCGCCGGGTCCCACGGCGTTGGGGGCGATGTCGGCGCCGGTGAGGGTGTCGTCGAGGACCTTGTCGGTGGTGACGGCGCCGTCGGCGAGGTCGCCCTGGGCGATCGAGTTGTTGATGATGCGTGCGGCGTTGACGGAGTTGAGCCCGAGCTGCTGGCTGGTCACCGCGCCGATCGCGATGTCCTCCGTCTTGACCTCCCCGTCGACGATGTCGGTCGAGAACACCGTGTTGGCGGCGAACGCGCCGCCCGTGCTGACCGCCACGAACAGGGCGAGGAACGAGCACACGTTCGCGAAGGTGAGCGAACGCTTGAGCCGGTCTGCCATGACGCCTCCCTAGCGCTGGAATCCGTGGAGGCGACCGTAACCGATGCTCGCGCTCGCGCGCTGATCAGCGTCCCGTGCGCACGCTGTAGACCGGCGGCAGGTGCGCGGCCGCCGTGGACCACGTCGCGCCGGCATCGCCCGAGCCGAACACGTCGCCCGAGGTCGCACCGAAGTACAGCTCGAGCGTCTCGCCGTCGCCCGCGCGGTCGAATGCCTGGCGCAGCACGGTCAGGTAGGCGTCCTTCGCGGGCAGGCCGTCGCCGCGCGGCGTCCACGACGCGCCGCCGTCGCGTGTCTCGTACACGCGCACGCGGCCGTCGGGCGTCACGCGGTCAATGTCCGCGCTGAGGGGGATCACGTAGGCGCTGTCCGGATCGGCCGGGTCGAGCGCCATCGGGAAGCCGAAGTCCGACGGCAGCCCGGCGCCGATGTCCGTCCAGCTGCGCCCGGCGTCGTCGGAGCGGTACACGCCTCCGTGGAACTGCATGAACAGCCGCTCGGGCCGCCTCGGCGCCCGATGCAGGTTGTGGACGCACAGGTCCATGGTCTCTTCGGGCCCGTCCTCGGGCATGTAACGCGGCACCAGGCCCGCGTTGCCGTGTTCCCACGTTCTGCCGCCGTCCGCGGTCAGCCACACGCCGACCGCCGACATCGCCAGCGCGAGCCGATCGGGGTCTCCCGGCCACGGGACGATGGAATGCAGGCACAGCCCGCCGCCGCCCGGCTGCCACGAGCCGCGCGTCGGGTGCTCCCAGAGGCTGCGCTGCAGCTCCCACGTCAGGCCGCCGTCGGCGCTGACGAACAGCACGCCCGGGTCGCCGCCCGCGTACAGCAGGCCGTCGGCCTCGCCGGCCACGATCGTCCATATGCGCTGCAGCGCCTCGTCGCCGCCCGCCGGCAGCGCGACGCCCTCGCACTGCTGCCACTCGTCCGCCGCATCGTCGGCGTGCCACAGCTTGGGCCCGTAGAACGGCGACGTCACCGAAGCCAGCAGCCGCCCGCTGCGCGGGTCGCGCATGGCGTACTCGACCGGCTCGCCGGCGAACGCGCGCGCGGCGACCCCGAACGGTCCGCCCGGCTCGCCCTCCAGGACGAACAGCCCCTTCTTCGTGCCCACCAGCAGCTCGGTCACCTTCAGTCCCCTCCGGAGATGGATTGGAGGACGTCGACCCGGTCGCCGTCCGCGACCGGGGTGTCCTCCTCGGCGTAGTCGCCCGCGACGAACACGTTGAGGTGGCGGCGGACGTGACCGCGCTCGTCGAGGATCCAGCCCGCCACCGCCGGCCGGGCCCGTTCGAGCGCGCCCAGCAGGTCGACGACCGTCGCACCGTCGAGGCGGTGCTCGCCGCCGCCGGCGAGCTTGCGCAGCGGACCGTGCAGGCGGACCACGGGCACCGCGGTCAGCCCGCCTCCACCGGCTCGGGCTCGGGTTCGGCGACGTGCACGGTCGCCTCCTGCGGCCGGGCGGGCTCCAGCACGGCCAGCGCGACGGCGATCGCCGCGACCACGAGGGCGCACGCCACGACGAACGCGAGCCGGTAGCCGCCGGTCAGCGCGGCCGCCGTCGTGTCGCCGCGGTGCAGCAGCGTCTCGGTGCGTGTCGAGGCGAGCGTGGCGAGCACCGCCAGCCCGAGGGCTCCGCCCACCTGCGCGGTCGTGTTGACCAGGCCCGAGGCCAGGCCCGCCTCGCTCGGCTGCACGCCGGACATCGCGAGGTTCATGAGCGCCGGGAAGGCCGCGCCCGCGCCGGCGCCGAGCAGGACCATCGTGGGCAGGACGTCGGTGAAGTAGTTGCCGTCGACCGGCACCTGGGTGAACAGGGCGAGCGCGACCGCGATCAGCACGAGGCCGCCGATCAGCGTGCTGCGGCCCCCGAAGCGCATGACCAGCCGCTCGGAGTACCGCACCGACAGCGTGCCCATCACGAGCGTCACCGGCAGGAACGCCACGCCGGTCTGCAGCGGCTCGTAGCCGAGCACCTTCTGCAGGTACAGCGCGCCGAGGAAGAACAGCCCGAACATCCCGGCGACCGACAGGACCTGGATGAGGTTCGCGCCGGACACGTTGCGCGAGCGGAAGATGCGCAGCGGGACGAGCGGGTTGCGGGCCGTCGCCTCGCGGGCGACGAACGCGGCGATCAGCGCGAGCGCGATCGCGCCGAACAGCAGGGTGCGCCCGGCGCCCCAGCCGTCCTTCGCCGCCGGCTCGATGATCGTGTAGACCGCGAGCATCAGGCCGCCGGTGACCAGCAGAGCGCCCGGCACGTCGGCGCCCTGGTCGAGGCCGATGCCGCGGTCGTGCTCGAGCAGCCGCGTGGCCAGCACCGCGGTCACGACGCCGATCGGCAGGTTCACGAAGAAGATCCAGTGCCACGAGATCGCCTCGGTCAGCGCGCCGCCGACCAGCAGGCCGATCGAGCCGCCGGCCGACGCCACGAACGCGAACACCCCGATCGCCTTCGCCTGGTCCCGCGGCTGCGGGAACATCGTCACGATCATCCCGAGGATCACGGCGGACGTCATCGCGCCGCCCGCGCCCTGGACGAACCGCGCCGCGACGAGCATCCAGTCCGTCTGCGACAGGCCGCACACGAGCGACGCTAGCGTGAAGACGGCGAGGCCGGCGAGGAAGATCCCGCGCCGGGAGACGAGGTCGCCCAGGCGGCCGGCGACGAGCAGCAGGCCGCCGAAGGCGATCATGTAGGCGTTGACCACCCAGGCCAGGCCGGACTCGGTGAAGCCGAGATCGGCCTGGATCCTCGGCAGCGCGACGTTCACGACCGTCCCGTCGAGGACGATCATGAGCATGCCGGTGCACAGGACGACCAGCGCGACCCAGCGCCGGCGGTCGTCGTCTACGGCTGTCTGTGGGTTCGTGGGGACGGGTTGCATGAGCTTTCGGAGATGAGACTGCGGGGGAGGGCAGAACTCATCGCACCGGTTCGCGCATGCGTTCGTCAAGTCCGGTGGCGGGCTCCGGGCCGATCCGCAGGCCCGGAGCCGCCTGGCACCGGGTCGCCTACTGGGCCGGCTTGCGGCCCATGGCGAGGTCCGTCACGTCCTCGAACTTGGTGGTCAGCGGCACGACCTTGCCGTCCTTGATCGTGCTGTAGACCACGGTGCGGTTGAACAACCGCCTGAACGGCGGGTTCTCCGTCCACTCCTTGGTGAAGTCGATCGGGGGAACCATGCCCTTCAGGTCGAGGTTCGTCGTCTTCGCCGCCTGCGCGGCGAAGGTCTTGGCGTCGATGGCGTCCGGGGCCCCGGGGATCGCCTCGGCGATCTGCGTGAACCCGGTGTACGCGGCCCACGTGCCCATGCCGCCCAGGGAGTTGTAGTCCTGGCTCGGATCGGCGTTCGCCTCGTCCAGCGCCTTGCGGTAGTCGTCCCACGGAGGCAGCGACAGGTCCGGGTAGACCCCCGCGATGACGGAGCCCTCGACCGCCTCCGGCGGGATGCCCTTGATCGACACCGCGTTGAGGTTGCCCTGCGGGCCGTACATCCGCGCCTTCGCGCCCGACGACGCGTACGCGCCGTTCCACGCGGTGTACTGCGTCTCGGAGACGATCATGATGAGGCAGTCGGCGCCCCCGCTCGTCGCCTCGGCGACCTCCGGGCTGTAGTCCTTCGCCGTCGCCGGCAGGATCACCACCTTGCCGAACTTCTTGCCGTAGGCCTTCATCGCGTTGTCCATCAGCGGCTGGAAGCCCTGCGCGCCGTCGATGACCACCGCGTTGATCTTCTGGCAGCCGTCCTCGTTCGCGCGCTTGACGAGCCCGACCGCGTACAGCGGCAGGTTGCCGATGTTGAAGGAGTCCTCCGACGTCCACTCGGGCGCGGTGATCGGGCAGCAGGCGCCGAAGTAGGCGATCCCGGCCTTCTCGAGCGCGGGCATGTAGTTCGTGCCGAGGAAGCTGAACGAGCCGACGACGGCGGTCACGCCCTCGGAGACCGCCGTGCGCCCGCACGCCGCGGCGTCGGTCGGCTTGCCGTGCTCGTCGCAGACGATGACCTGCAGCGGGCGGCCGGCGATGCCGCCGCGCGCGTTGATCCACTTCTCGTACGCCTTCGCGGTGATTCCGATGTTCGGGAACGCGGCGCCCTGGGTGTCGATCGACGTGATCGTCAGCGTCTTGACCGGCGCGCCGCTGAGCTTCGGCGCGGTCGTCGAACTGCCCGTGGACGCGGTCGTCGACGCGCTCGTCGCGGCCGACGTCGTCGACGAGTCACCGCCGCTGCCGCCGCACGCCGCGAGCGCGAGCGCGCACAGGATCAGGGCAAGGGGCAACAGCCCGCTTGCGCGGTATCGCTTCATAGAGTGTCCTCTCCTTGATGGGCACCGGGCCGGGACCGGCGCGAGTGCCGCTAGCCCGCGCGGCCGGCGTTGCCGGCGCCGGCGCCCGCGAGCACCGGCTCCGGCACGTCCGCGAGGTAGTCCTTGACGACCCGGCCCTGCGGGAGCGTCCAGTCGAACGTGCCGTAGAAGCCGCCGAGCATCTTCGTCGGCGCGAAGTCGTCGGTCGGGTCCATCTCCGAGCGCGAGTCCATCGTCACGCTGGAGCGCCCCGCCCACAGGTCGAGGCTGCCGTCGGCCGCCGTGTGGCAGGTCATCGACACCTCGGTCGCGACGAGCTCGCACACGCTCGGCGGGTTGCCCGCCTCGCTGGCCGGGATGTGGCGCAGGGTGAGCATCGGCAGGCCGCCGATCTCCTCCAGGCGCGCCGGGCGGTCCGGGCTCATCGTCACCGTCATGATCCGCTTGCCGGTCGGGCGCTCGGTGGTGAACATGAACTGCTCGCGGAAGCCCGGCCCGCCCTCGCCGCCGAACTGGAAGCTGAGGTCGGCGAACTTCTTCGGCCAGCCCCAGATCTCACGGCCGGCCGCCATCGGCGCCTCGGCGTCGACGTAGATCAGCGGGCAGTAGTTGTAGCTCTCGCCCTCGAACTGCACGCGCACCAGGAGGATCGCCTCGTTGTAGGTGCCGAACGTCGTAAACGGGTAGTGGCAGACCCACGCGATGCAGCGCACGGGGTCCTCGAGCGGCGTGACGCCGGGCGGCAGATGCGGCTGGATGCGCTCGGCGTCGGCCTCGTAGACGCCGAGGATGACCTTCGCCCCCCGGTACAGGTACGGCGGGTCCGGATACAGCGGTGCGGTCACCGGCTGGCTGAAGCCGGTCGAGAAGACGTCCACGTGACCCTTCCTCCCTCAAGACGGTTTGTCGTACGGCGATGGTCACCGACCGTGGGCGCCGGGGCATCGGCGGCGGCCCACAAACTGGAGGGGCGGCGGTTGTGCTGCGGCTCCAGCGGGCGGGCGCGCGTCAGCCGGCCAGGCCCGCGTGGATCCGCAGCGCGAGCTCGAGCAGGAAGCGGCTGTTGACCTCGTGCAGGTCGACGCCGGAGATGTCCTGGATCTTCGCCAGCCGGTAGCGCAGCGTGTTGACGTGCACGTGCAGCTCCTGGGCGGTGCGCTCGAAGTGGCGGTCGTTGGCCAGGAACGCCGAGAGCGTCTTGACGTACTCCGACTGCGCCTTCTCGTCGGCTTCCAGCAGCGGGCCGAGCATGCTGCTCACGACCGACTGCAGCGTCTCGCGGGTCTCCTCATGCGCGAGGATCGCGTAGAGGCCGAGGTCGGAGGGGCCGAGCACGGCGCCGGCGTCCGGGCGCGCGGCGGCGAGCGCGCGGCCCGTCGACGCCTCGGCGTAGGAGGCGGAGCAGTCGCGCAGCCGCGACGAGACGCGCCCGAGTCCCGCGGCCAGCCCGCCGGCCGTGCCGCGCGCCGTCTCGCGCAGCAGCCCGCGGACCTCGTCGACCACCGCCGCCGGGCCGGTGCCGGCGACCGGCGCGATGACGACCACCTCGTCGGGGCGGTGGCAGACGAGCGCCCCTGGGAACCGCGTCGCGGCCGCGGCCGCGACGGCGCGCCGCGCCCGCTCGTCCAGCGACGGCGGCGGACCCTCCGCCGACGTGCCGCGCCCGCCGTGGGCACCGAGCGAGATGACGATCGCCGGCACGGACGGGTCCATGCCGAGCAGGGCGGCGCGGCGGCCGAGCTCGTCGGCGTCGACCCCCGCGGTGCGGTCGAGCAGCTCGTCGAGGAACTCGCTGTTGAGCCGCAGCTCGGTCTCGAGGCCCGCGCGCTCGCGCAGCAGCTCGAGCGCGACCAGGCGCGCGGCGTCCTGGAGCAGCCCCGCGGCGGCAGGGCCGAACGGCTCCTCGCGCGTGACCTCGAGCTCGCCGAGCGCGAAGCCGCCGGCGACCAGCGGGCAGGCGAGCCGCTCCTCGCCGGTGACCGGCCCGGTCGCGTAGCGCTGGACGCCGTGCTGGTCGAGCAGCCGCACGGTCGCGGCCATCCGCACGGCGAGCAGGTCGAGCGCGGCGCCGGTGCGGTCCCCGGGCTCCTCGGCCTCGAGCGCGGCGTCGGCGACCGCGCGCAGGTCGTCGCGCGTCGCGCGCAGCTCCTCGACCTCCCCACGCAGCCCGTAGAGCTCGACGTCGACGGCCGCCCGCCGCTCGAGCTCGCTCATCGCGGTGCCGGCCGCGCGGCCGATCGCGGCGACCATGTCGACCTCGGCCGACTCGAACGAGCGCAGCTCGCGCTCGGCGACGTAGAGCACGCCGAAGATGCGGCTCCCGGCGATCACCGGTACGCACATCGACGAGCGCATGCCCTCGAGGTCGATGAGCGTCTTCATCTTCGAGACCCGGCGCGGGTCGCGCGCGTAGTCCCGTACGACGACGGGGCGCCCGTCGACCGCCACCCGCCCGCCGATCCCGGTTCCGAGCGGCAGGCGCCAGGCGGCCGCGAAGTCGCGGTTGCGGATGCCCTCGGCTCCTCCGACCACGAGGTTGTCGCCGTCGCGCAGCCCGCACCAGCTCACCTCGGTGGCGGTCGCCCAGCGCGCGATCTCCACGGCCGCCTGGGCGACCTCGGACCGCGACTGCGCGGTGGTCAGCGCCGGGAGCCGCAGCGCGAGCTCGACGGCGTTCGTCGCCGTCCGCCCGCGGTCAGGACCCGACGACAGCAGCACCGTCGAGGTCAGCGGGCCGGGAGGATGGCGGCGGCCGGGTGCCTCATCGCCCCACCTTGAACCGCCTGCGCAGGAGTGTCAACCAGCGGCCCTGCGGCCGTTGGGCCGTTGGGCCGTTGGGCCGGCGGTGCCGTGCCGGACGCGGGCGTCAGTGGTTGCGCAGAGCGTCTGCGAGCTGTCCCCTGTCCATCTTCGAGCGGCCGGTCGCGAACCCGGGATGGACGTCGTGGCCCTCGATGCCCACGTCCCTGGCCTTCTTCATGAGCTCGTCCTTCGTCCGGTCCCTGTACTTCGAGGCCTTGCCGCCCTTCTGCGACGGCTTGCCGCCGGCGGCCTTCGCGTTGGCGAGCCGCGCCGCCTTCTCCTTGCTCGCGCCCGACTTGCGCACGCCCTCGTAGGTCTTGTCGTCCTTCACGGACGGGCGGTGGCTCTTGGCGATGGCGCCTCCTCCGGTTGCCTGGTCGGTGCTTACCCGGACCACCTGTGCGCGTAGCACCGCCGGTTGAGGGGGAAGGAACCGCCCGTGGTGGACACCCGCGAGCAGTACGGCGGGCTCGCGAGCCTGTACCTGCCGATCGCGATCGCGATCTTCGTCCTCGTCGTCGTCGTGTTCGCGGTCTTCCTGTGGCGCTTCCGGCGCGAACGCGAACCCAGCCGAACGTCCGAGCACATGACGCTCGAGCTGGTCTGGGTCGGCATCGTGGCGGCGATCGTCGTGGTGCTGGTGATCGCGACGTTCCGCGTCGAGAGCCGGGTGGACGCCGTGGCCCCGCGCCCGGCGCTCGCCGTGCACGTGGAGGCCGCGAAGTGGAACTGGCGCTTCACGTACCCGGACGGGCGCACGCGCGAGGCCGAGCTCGTCGTCCCCGCCGGGCGCACGATCCGCTTCGACGCCGTCTCCCTCGACGTCCTGCACGACTTCTGGGTCCCCGACCTGCGCTTCCAGCGGCAGGTGTGGCCGGACCACACCGAGCGCTTCGACCTCGTCTTCCCGCACCCCGGCCGCTACCAGGGCGTCTGCGCGTGGTTCTGCGGCCTGCGCCACCAGAACATGCACTTCACGGTTCGCGCCGTCGACCAGGCGGCCTTCGACCGCTTCCTGGGGGGCATGCGGTGACAATCGCCGCCGCCCGCCCGCCGCGGCTGTCGATCGTGGAGATCGTCGGCTCGACCGACCACAAGCGGATCGCCCGGCGGATGATCTTCTCCGCGCTCGCGTTCTTCCTCGCCGGCGGCGTGATGGCGCTGCTGATGCGCACCGAGCTCGCCGAGCCCGGCCTGCAGGTCGTCTCGACGTCGGCCTACAACGCGCTGTTCACCATGCACGGGTCGACGATGATCTACCTGTTCATGACGCCGATCGCGCTCGCGCTCGGCGTCTACCTCGTGCCGCTGCAGGTGGGCGCGGGAAACATCGCCGCACCGCGCATCGTCCTGGCCGGGTTCGTCCTCTACATCGCCGGCGGGGTGGCGATGTACCTCGGCTTCCTGACGACGGGCGGGCCGGGGCGGGCGACGTGGATCGGCGTCGACCCCCTGTCGAACACGATCAACACCCCGGGCGTCGGCATGGACCTGTGGGTGATCGGCGTCGCGGTCGTCACCCTCGGCGAGCTGCTGATCGGCGCGTGCGTGCTCGCGACCGCCCTGCGCCGCCGCACGCCCGACATGACGCTCAAGCGGATGGCGGTCTTCACGTGGACGATGGTCGCGACCTGCCTGATGGTCTGCTTCGCGTTCCCGGTGCTCGTGGTCGCGATGGCGCTGCTGTGGGTCGAGCGCCAGTACGGCGGGGTGTTCAGCGCGAGCCCGGAGGGGCCGGTCGTCTACCAGCAGCTGTTCTGGTTCTACGGGCACCCCGTCGTCTACGTGATGTTCTTCCCGTTCCTCGGGGCGGTGGCGGAGGTGTTCGCCACGTTCTCGGGCCGCCGGTTCTTCGGCTACTCGCTGTTCATCTTCTCGATCCTCGCCTTCGCGGCGCTCTCGACGAGCGTGTGGGCGCATCACATGTTCACCACCGGCCGGGTGACGAACCGGTACTTCGCGCTCACGTCGACGCTCATCGCGATCCCCGCCGGCATCGAGTACTTCGACCTGCTCGGCACGCTCTGGCGGGGGCGCATCCGCGTCACCGTGCCGTTCCTGTTCGCGGCCGGGTTCTTCGTGCAGTTCCTCGTCGGCGGGCTGACCGGGATCTGGGTCGCGTCGCCGCCGCTGGACTATCACGCGAACAACTCGTACTTCCTCGTCGCGCACTTCCACTATACGCTGTTCGCCGGCAGCGCCTTCGGCCTGTTCGCGGCCCTCTACTTCTGGTGGCCGAAGTTCACCGGGGTGATGCTGCGCGACCGGCTCGGCCAGATCCACTTCTGGCTGCTCGTCGTCGGCACGAACGCGACCTTCTTCCCGATGTTCCTGCTGGGCCAGGACGGCATGACGCGGCGCATCGCCGACTATCCGAGCTCAGAGGGCTGGGGGGCGCTGAACCTCGTCTCCACGATCGGGGCGTTCGTCATCGCGCTCGCCGTCCTCGTGTTCGTGGTCAACGTCGTCGTGTCGACGCGGGCGCGGCGGCCCGCGGGGCCGGACCCGTGGGACGGCCAGACGCTCGAGTGGGCGACGACCTCGCCGCCGCCGCCGCACAACTTCGACGCGCTGCCGCCGGTGCGGTCCTACGCGCCGCTGCTGGACCTCAAGCACGAGGCGCCGTCGTGATCGTGCTCGCGGGGTGGGGCGCGCTGCTCATGGGGTTCGCCGCGCTGCAGTTGGCGTTCGGCCCGCACGTGATCGAGATCGCCCTGCTCGGCGGCGCCGGGCTCGCCTGCCTCGTCGTCGGGCTGCTCGGGTGGCGCGGGCGCCTGACCGGACCCCAGCCGGGCGAGCGCCGGCGCGTGGCGGTGCGCTCGATGGCCACGGTGCTGGCCGCGCTGGGCGTGGCGCTCATGGCGTTCGGGGCGGAGGCCGGGCCGTGGCTCGTCATGATCGGCGCCGGGGCGACGGCGATCGGGCTCGGCGGCGTGGCGCGCGAGTGGCGGGCGGAGCGGCGCTCATGATGGTCGCGGTGCCGGTCGTGCTGCTGGCCCTGTACGTCTGGGGCGTCGTCCGTGCGCGGCGGCCGTGGCCATGGCATCGCACGGCCGCGTTCGCGCTCGGCTGCGCGGTCCTGGCGGCCGCGCTGGCCGGGCCGATCGAGGCGCGCTCGGACGGCGACCTGCCGATGCACATGGTCCAGCACCTGCTGATCGCGACGGCCGCGCCGGCGCTGCTGGCGCTCGGCGCGCCGATCCGGCTGGCGCTCGCGGCACTGCCCGCGGAGGGGCGCCGGGCGCTCGGGCGCGCGCTGCACCTGCGCGCCGTGCGGGTGCTCGCCCATCCGGCCGTGGCGACGGGGCTCGCCGCCGCGGCGATGGTCGCGGTGCACCTGACCGGGCTGTTCGACGCGGCGGCGGGCTCGGGCGCGCTGCACGGGCTCGAGCACGCCCTGCTGTTCTGGACCGCGCTGGTGGCGTGGATGGCGGTGCTGGCCGTCGACCCGCTGCCGCATACGCCGGACGCGATCGGCGCGCTGGCCTGGGTGTCGGTGGGCATGGTCGCGATGACCGCCGTCGGCGCGGTGCTCGCCTCGGACGACGCGCCGCGCTACGCGCACTACCCGTCGCTCGCCGCCCAGCAGGACGCGGGCACCGTGATGTGGCTCGGCGGCGCGGCGCTGCTCGTCCCGGCGGCGTGCGCGGTGGCGATGTGGGCCCTGGCGCGCGAGGAGCGCCGCCAGCAGCGGCGGGAGGCGGTGCGGCGATGAGCGAGCCGCGGCCGCCCCGCTCACTCGCCGACCGTCGAGTTTCTCAGCCTGCGGCGAAGAATCTCGATGCTCGACGGCGGCGACGGCGGCGCGCCGCACGGTGGGCGTTGCTCGCGGTCGCGCTGCTCGCCGGCGCGTACGGGACCGCGGCGTTCGCGCAGGGCTCGAGCGGCGGCCAGGGCGGCGGGGGCGCGACCGCGGCGTTCGCGCAGGGCTCGAGCGGCGGGCAGGGCGGCGGGGGCGCGACCGCGGCGTTCGCGCAGGGCTCGAGCGGCGGCGGCGTCGGAGGCGCGACCGCGACGAACGCGCCCATCACCGGCCGCGGCGACGTGGCCGCCGGCCGCCGGCTGTTCCTGTCGGGCTGCGCCTCCTGCCACGGCGACGACGCGCGCGGCATCGCCAACCGCGCCCCGAACCTGCACGGCGCCGGCGCCCAGGCCGCCGACTTCTACCTGCGCACCGGGCGCATGCCGCTCTCCGAGCCCGACGACCAGCCCGTCCGCGCTCCCGTCCAGTACACCGAGCGTGAGATCCGGCAGCTCGTCGCGTACGTCGGCTCGCTCGGCGGGCCGCCGATCCCGCGGGTCGACCCGGCGGCCGGCGACCTCGCCCGCGGGCGCGAGGTGTTCACCAGCAACTGCGCGGGCTGCCACCAGATCGTCGCCCGGGGCGGGATCGTCACCGGCGCGACCGCGCCGCCGCTGCAGGACGCGACGCCGACCCAGATCGCCGAGTCCGTGCGCACGGGGCCGTACCTGATGCCGAACTTCAGCGAGCGCCAGATCAGCGACGCGGACCTCGACTCCGTCGTGCGCTACGTCCTGTGGACGCGCGCGCCCGACAACGCGGGCGGCTGGGGCATCGGCAACATCGGGCCGATCCCCGAGGGCATGGTCGCGTGGCTCATCGCGATCGTCGCGCTCATCGGGGTCGCCCGCCTGATCGGGGAGCGCACCCCATGAGCCTGCTCGCGCGCCTCATCGCCGCGATCGCCGTCTGGAAGCGCGTCGTGCGCCACCGCCACGACGACACGGGCCTGCCCGAGCCGGAGGCCGACCCGCGCGAGCGCGAGATCCAGGCCGACCGGCGGGCCGAGACGCTCGTCGCGCTGCTCCTGTTCGCCGCCGCGGCGTGCGCGATCGCGTTCATCGTCTTCTACGTCGTCGACGACGACACCCAGCTGCTCGGCCTCGCCGCCGGCCTGGCCCTGGCCCTCATCGCCGCCGCCCTCATGGTCGCCGGCCTGCGGGTCGTCCCGCAGGTCACCGAGGTCGAGCCGCGGCCCGAGCTCGACGACCGCGTCGAGCAGGAGGAGGTCGTCGACGAGGTGCGCCGCGGCGGCGAGGGCGTCTCGCGCCGCAAGCTGCTGTTCGCCGCCGGCGGGGCGGCGGGCGCCGCCGTGGCGGCGGCCGCGGTCGTCCCCGCGGCCTCGCTGGGCCCGCGGGTCGACCACCGCCCGGGCGAGTCCCCGTGGCGCCGCGGCACGCGCCTGATGACCGAGGACGGCGTGCGGCTGCGCGCCGCGGACGTCACGCCGGGCGCGTTCGTCACCGCGTTCCCGGAGGGCGCCGACATGCGCGAGCTCGGCTCGCCGGTGATCCTCGTCCGCCTGCCGGTCGCGGACCTGCGCCTCCCCGCCGCGCGGGCCCGGTGGGCGCCCGAGGGCATCCTCGCGTACTCGAAGATCTGCACGCACTCAGGGTGCGCGATCGCGCTGTTCCGCAGCCCGAAGTACGAGCCGACGTCGCGCCCGCCGGGGCTCGTCTGCCCGTGCCACTACTCGACGTTCGACCCGGCCGCGGCGGCGAAGGTCGTCTTCGGGCCGGCCGGGCGGCCGCTGCCGCAACTGCCGCTCGAGATCGACGCGGAGGGCGTCCTGCGCGCCTCCGGCCCGATGTCGGGTCCGGTCGGGCCGGCGTGGTGGGGGGTGGCCGAGGCGTGAGCGTGCTGCGCCGCCGCTCGCGCGACCCGCTGGCCGAGCCCGTGGCCTTCATCGACCGCAGGCTCGGCGCCGCGCCGTTCCTCAGGGCGGCGCTGAAGTACGTCTTCCCCGACCACTGGTCGTTCCTGCTCGGCGAGATCGCGCTGTACGCGTTCATCGCCCTGATCGCGACCGGCACGTACCTGGCGCTGTTCTTCGTGCCCAGCACGGGAGAGACCGTGTACTCCGGCGGCTACGAGCCGCTGCAGGGCGCCACGATGTCGCACGCGTACGCATCGACGCTCTCGCTGTCGTTCGACGTGCCCGCCGGCCTGCTCATCCGCCAGACGCACCACTGGGCGGCGCTCGTGTTCGTCGCCGCGATCGTCGTGCATCTCATGCGGATCTTCTTCACCGGCGCGTTTCGCAAGCCGCGCGAGCTGAACTGGATGGTCGGCGTGACGATGCTCGCCCTGGCGATCCTCGAGGGCTTCGCCGGCTACTCGCTGCCCGACGACCTGCTGTCCGGGATGGGCCTGGCGATCGCCAACGGCGTCGCGCTGTCGCTGCCGCTGATCGGCGGCCAGTTCGCGACGCTCGTGTGGGACGGGCAGTTCCCCGGCAGCGAGGTGTTCGAGCCGCGGCTGTTCATCGCCCACGTCTTCATCCTCCCGGCGATCCTCGGCACGCTGATCGCGGTGCACCTGGCGATGATCATGCGCCAGAAGCACACGCAGTTCCGCGGGCCCGGGCGCACCGAGCGCAACGACGTCGGCACGCCGATGTGGCCAGGGTACGCGCTGCGCACCCTGGGCTGGATGTTCGCCGTGTTCGCCGTCCTCGTGCTGCTCGGCGGCCTCGTGCAGATCAACCCGGTCTGGCTCTGGGGCCCCTACGAGCCGTGGCAGGGGACCAACGGCGCGCAGCCCGACTGGTACCTGGGCTGGCTGATCGGCGCGCTGCGGATCATGCCGAACTGGGAGCTGCGCTTCGGCGGGCACACGTGGATCCCCAACCCGTTCTTCGGCGGGGTCCTGTTCCCGAGCGTCGTCTTCGCCGTCCTGTACGCGTGGCCGTGGTTCGAGCAGCGCTTCGTCACGCGCGACCGCCTGCGCCACGAGCTGCTCGACCGCCCGCGCGACAACCCGTGGCGCACCGCGGTCGGCGTCGCGTTCTTCACGTGGGTGTTCACCGTCTTCGCCGCCGGCGCCGCGGACCGCCTGCTGCTCTCGATCGGCTTCCCGTACGAGGGCCAGGTGTGGTTCTTCCGCGGCGCCTGCGTCGTCGCCCCGCTCGTCACCGGCGGGATCGCTCTGCGCGTCTGCCGGGAGCTGCGGGCGCGGGAGCTGCACCCGCTGCGCGGCTGGGACGGCGAGGAGGTGGTGCGCACCGCCGCGGGCGGCTATCGAGGCGGGCCGCCGACATGACCGACACGGTGCGGGCGTGGGCGGCGTGGTGGGTGATCAGCGCCGCGCTGTGGCTGGCGCTCGTCGACCGGAACGCGCTGGACGAGCTGGTGACCGGCGCCGTGGCCGCGGCGATCGCGGCCACGGGCGCGGTGCTCGTGCGAAGCCAGCGCGAGCGGCTGACGCGCGTGCGGCCGGTCTGGGCGCTGCGGGTGCTGCGCAGCTCGGCGGGCCTGGTGACCGACCTGCCGCTCCTCGTCGCTGTCCTGTGGCGGCGGGGCGTGCTGCGCCGCGACGAGCACGGCCGGATCGTGGAGCGGCCGTTCGCATCGACGGAGGCCGACGACCCGGTGCAGGCGGGCGACCGGGCGGCCGCGCAGGCCGTCGGCTCGCTCGCGCCGGCCGGCGTGGTCGTCGACGTCGACGTCGATCGCGGCGTGATCGTCGAGCACCGCCTGGAGGCGGCCGGATGAACGCCTGGCTGTGGGCGGCGGCGATCCTCGGCGCCGCGCTCGTCCCGCTGGCGATCGCGGCCGCTCTGCGCCCGCCGCGCGGGGGCGTCACGGCGCTCGAGGCCGCCGGCGCCGACGCGGTGCTCGTCCTGCTGCTGCTCGCCGAGGGGACGAAGAGCCAGTCGTTCGCGACGCTCGCGCTCGTCGCCGCGGTGACCGGGTTCGTCGGCGGCGTCGCGTTCCTGCACTTCCTCGAGCGGGTGCGGTGATGGTCCGCGACGTCAGCGCCATGGTCCTGCTGTTCGCCGGCGTCGCCGTCCAGCTGCTCGCGGTGCTCGGCGTCACGCTCCTGCGCGACGCGCTCGACCGCGTTCACTTCCTCGCGCCCACGACGCTCGCGACGGTGCTCGTCGCCGCCGCGGTGGTGGTGCGCGAGTCGTTCTCGCTGATCGGCATCGCGGCGCTGCTCGTCGCCGGCTTCGCCCTGTTCACCGGGCCGGTGCTCGCGCACGTCACCGCCCGGGCGCTGCACCGCGCCGCGGAGCGCGAGCCATGATCGCGCTGCAGGCGGTCGCCCTCGCCGTGGTCGCCGTGGCCGGCACGGCGACCGTGCTGGTGCGCGAGCCGGTGCGCCAGGCGGTCGTGTCCGGCATCTTCGGCCTGACCCTGGCGATCCTGTTCTTCGTCTACCAGGCGCCGGACGTCGCGCTGTCGCAGATCGTCGTCGCCTCGGTGGCGGTGCCGCTCATGGTGCTGCTGACGATGGCCAAGCTGCGCCGGGAGGGCGACGACGACGAATGAGCCGGCGGGCGCGCGCCCTGCTCGCGGTGGTGTCGCTCGCCGGCCTGGCGGCACTGCTGGCGTGGGCGGCGACGGGCCTGAACGACGTGGGCGACCCGCCCGGGCCCAACGCGACCCGGGTCCCGCTGCTGCTCGCCCACGAACGCCAGGTGGCGAACGCGGTCAACGGCGTGACGTACGACCTGCGCGCGACCGACACGCTCGGCGAGGAGCTCATCCTCTTCGTGGCGGCGCTCGGCGTCGCCATCCTCCTGCGCACGGGGCCGGATCGCGAGCAGGAGGCGCAGGAGTCCGACCGCGAGCGCGGGCGGGAGACGTCGAGCGCCCTGCGGGTGGTGGGCGCCGTGCTCGTCGCGCCCGTGCTGGTGCTCGGCCTGTACGTCGTCACCCACGGAACCCTCACGCCGGGCGGCGGCTTCCAGGGCGGCGTCCTCCTGGCCGCGGCGCTGCTGCTCGTGTACGCCGCCGGGCAGGTCGTCGCGCTCGAGCGTCTCCGGCCGGTCGACCTGGTCGAGACGGCCGAGGCGACGGGCGCGCTGGCGTTCGCCCTCGTCGCGCTCGGCGGCATCGTCTTCTCCGGCGCGCTGCTGGCGAACTTCATCGGCCTCGCGCCGATGGGCGCGCTGACCTCGGGCGGGACGATCCCGGTGCTCAGCGTCGCCACCGGCGTCGAGGTCACCGGCGCCGTGACGCTGATCCTGACCGAGTTCCTCGACGAGGCGCTCATGCGCGGAGGGCAGCGGTGAGCTTCGTCCCGTACCTCGTCGCGGCGTACCTGCTCGTCATCGGGTTGTGGGGCGTCATCACCAGCCGGCACCTGGTCCACATGGTCGTGTGCCTGTCGGTGGCGCAGGCGTCGACGTACGTGCTCCTGCTGGCGATCGGCTACCGCACGGGGGCGTCCGCGCCGATCTACGGCTCGGTCATGCCGAGCGACCCGGTCGTCGACCCGGTCGTCCAGGCGCTGACGCTCACCGACGTCGTCGTGCAGGCGACGGTCACGGCGGTGCTGCTCGCGCTGACCGTGCAGGCGCACAAGCGCTTCGGGACCGCCGACCCCGACCGGCTCGGAGCGCTGCGCGGATGAGCGCGGTCGCGCCCCTCACGTTCCTCGTGCCGATGCTCTGCGCGGGCGTCGTCGCGGTGACGTCGCCGCTGTCGCGCCGCGGCCTGGCGATCGTGCTCGCGCTCGGCGGGACGACGGCGAGCGCGATGCTCTGCGCGGTCCTGCTCGGCCACACGGCGGACGGCACGGTCGTCGAGTGGCTCGGCGGGTGGCAGCCGCGCGGCGGCGTCGCGTTCGGCATCGACATCGCCGCCGACCGGCTCGGCACGGGCCTCGCGCTCTTCAGCGCCGTGCTGTCCGTGTTCGCCGCTGTGCTCGCCGCGCGGCTGATCGCCGTCACGCCGGCGCTCTTCCATGCCGTGGCGCTGCTGTTCTCGGCGGCGATCGTCGCGTTCTGCCTGACCGGAGACCTGTTCGACCTGTTCGTCTTCTTCGAGCTGATGAGCGTGTCGGCGTACGTGCTCGTCGGCTACGAGGTGCGCCAGCGCGCCCCGCTGGAGGGCGCGCTGACCTTCGCCGTGACGAACACGGCCGGCTCGATCCTGATGCTGTTCGGCATCGGGCTCGTCTACGGCGAGACCGGCGCGCTGAACCTCGCGCAGATCGGGCGCGTGCTCGGGGAGGCCGGGCCGAGCGGGACCCTGGTCGTCGCGTTCGGGCTGATCGCGGTCGGGCTTCTCGTGAAGGCCGCGACCGCGCCGTTTCACCTCTGGGTCGCCGACGCCTACGCGGTCGCGCCGACGCCCGTGTGCATCATGCTCGCCGGGGTCTTCTCCGAGCTCGGCCTCTACGGGCTCGCGCGCGTCTGGTGGACCGCGTTCGAGCCCGCGCTGGGCGCCGGAAGCGGCTCGCTGCGCCTGATCCTCGTCGTGCTGGGGGCGGCGACGGGAGTGGTGGGCGCCGCGCTCGCGCTCGCGCAGCATCACGTCAAGCGGCTGCTCGCCTACGTGGCGATCGCCCAGGTCGGCGTGATGACCGTCGGGGTGGGGCTGCTCAGCCCGGACGGCCTCGGCGGCACGGCGATCTTCCTCGTCGGCGACGGGCTCGTGAAGGCCGCGCTGTTCGTCTGCGTGGCGGTCGTCCAGCACCGCTACGACCGCGTCGACGTCCGGGCGCTCCGCGGGCGCGCGCGCGAGCTGCCCGTCATCGCCGCGGTGTACGGGCTGGCGGCGCTGGCGATCGCGGGCGCGCCCCCGTTCGGCTCGTTCCTGGGGCGCGCGCTGATCGAGGACGCGGCGCTCGAGCTGCCCGGCTACGCGTGGGTGCCGGCGGTCCTCGCGCTCGTGTGCGCGCTGTCGGCCGGCGCGCTGCTGCGCGCGGGCGCACGCGTGTTCGGCGGGTGGGGTGCACGCGCGCCGCACGATCCGATGGGGGAGTCGCCGGACGCGGGCGAGGAGGAGACCGCCGACGAGTCCGGCGAGGTCCCGCGGGCCACCTCGCCGTGGCTGTGGGCGCCCGGCGTGGTCCTCGTCGCGGGCGCGCTCGCCTGGGGCCTCGTGCCCGGCCTGGCCCACGCGGCGGCCGACGCCGCCGCGTCGTTCTGCGACCCCGCCGGCTACGCGCACGCGGTGCTCGGCGGACGCGCGGTCCCCGCACCCGCGGTCCCGCACGTCCACGACCCGGGTCCCACGGCGTTCCTCTACGCGGCGGCCTCGATCGCCGGGGCGCTCCTCGTGGCGGTGCTCGGACTGCGCGAGAACGCGCCCCCGCGGCCCGGCCAGGCGATCGCCGACCGGATCCGGGCGCTGCACAGCGGCCATCCCGGCGACTACGTCGCCTGGGCCGCCGCGGGAGCGACCGTCCTCACCGCGCTGTTCGCGCTGACGCTGTCCTGACAATGCGCCACGGTACGCCCACGTACACCGCGTTTGCGATGCCGTCCTCGCGGGATAAGACACCGCGTGATGAGCAGCCGGATCTCCGTTCCGCCGTTCCTGCGCCAGCTCCGGGGCGACCCGCTCGGCCTGGGCCGCGCCGCGCAGTCGAGCCGCTCGGCGCGCCTCGAGCCGCGCACGAGGACCGCCGATCGCGTGGTCCAGTCGGTCTGCCCGTACTGCGCCGTCGGCTGCGGCCAGAAGGTCTACGTCAAGGACGAGAAGGTCGTCCAGATCGAGGGCGACCCGGACAGCCCGATCTCGCGGGGCCGGCTGTGCCCGAAGGGGTCCGCGTCGGAGGCGTACGTCAACAGCCCGATGCGGGAGCACAGGGTCCGCTACCGGCGCCCGCACGGCACCGAGTGGGAGGAGCTCGACCTCGAGACGGCGATGGACATGATCGCCGACCGCTTCCTCGAGACGCGCGCGCGCACGTGGGAGGACGCCGACGAGGACGGCAGGCCGCTGAACCGCACGCTCGGCGTGGCGGTCCTCGGCGGCGCGACGCTCGACACCGAGGAGAACTACCTCCTCAAGAAGATCTTCACGGCCGCGGGCGCGGTGTCCATCGAGAACCAGGCCCGCATATGACACTCCTCCACGGTCCCCGGTCTGGGGACCTCGTTCGGGCGCGGCGGCGCCACCACGTTCCAGCAGGACCTCGCCAACGCTGACTCGATCCTCATCATGGGGTCGAACATGGCCGAGCAGCACCCGGTGGGCTTCCAGTGGGTGGTGGAGGCCAAGGAGCGCGGCGCGAAGGTCATCCACGTCGATCCGCGCTTCACCCGGACCAGCGCGATGGCCGACGTGCACGCCGCCATCCGCCCGGGCACCGACATCGCCTTCCTCGGCGCGGTCATCAACCACATCCTCTCCAACGGCCGCGAGTTCACCGAGTACGTGCGCCACTACACGAACGCGCGCGTGGTCATCAAGGAGGAGTTCCGCGACACCGAGGAGCTCGACGGGCTCTTCTCCGGCTTCGACGAGGAGGCCCGCGCGTACTTCATCGACACGTGGGGCTACGCCGGCACCGAGGGCGAGCTTCCCGGCGGCGGCAAGCTGCAGACCGGGGACGTGTCGGGCGACATCGCCCACGGTGCGCACGGCATGAAGCTCGAGAAGGGCGAGCCGCCCGAGGAGGACTGGACGCTCGAGCATCCCAACTGCGTCTTTCAGATCCTCAAGCGCCACTACGCCCGGTACACGCCCGAGATGGTCGAGGAGGTCTGCGGCGTCCCGCGCGAGCGCTTCCTGCAGATCGCCGAGATCCTGTGCGAGAACTCCGGGCGCGAGCGGACCGGGGCCGTCTGCTACGCGGTCGGCTGGACGCAGCACACGCACGGCGTGCAGAACATCCGCGCCGCGGCGATCATCCAGCTGCTGCTGGGCAACATCGGCCGCCCCGGCGGCGGCATCCTCGCCCTGCGCGGCCACGCGAACATCCAGGGCTCGACGGACATCCCGACGCTCTACGACGTGCTCCCCGGCTACATCCCGATGCCGCACCCGGACTCGGGCGACAACCTCGACCAGTACGTCCACCTCAACGGACCCGACACGGGCGCCTGGGGCTCGCTGCGCAGCTACGTCGTCAGCCTGTTCAAGGCGTGGTGGGGCGACGCGGCGACGGCCGAGAACGAGTTCGGCCTCCACTACCTGCCGCGCATCGACGGCGACCACTCGCACTATCCGATGATGCTGCGGATGCTCGATCGCGAGACGACGGGCTTCATCGTCATCGGGCAGAACCCGGTCGTCGGCTCCGCGAACTCCTCGCTGCAGCGGCGCGCGCTCGCCCAGCTCGACTGGCTCGTCGTGCGCGACACGAACGAGATCGAGACCGCCTCGTTCTGGTACGACTCGACGGAGATCGAGACCGGCGAGATGCGCACCGAGGACATCGGCACCGAGGTGTTCTTCCTGCCCGCCGCCGCGCACACCGAAAAGGACGGCACGTTCACGAACACGCAGCGGCTGCTGCAGTGGCACTTCAAGGCGGTCGAGCCGCCCGGGGACTGCCGATCGGACCTCTGGTTCGCCTACCACCTGGGGCGCCGGCTGCGCGAGAAGCTCGCGGGTTCGGCGCTCGATCGCGACCGGGCGCTGCTGGACCTCACCTGGGACTACCCGACGCAGGGGCCGCAGGACGAGCCGGACGCCGAGACGGTGCTGCAGGAGATCAACGGCCGCACGGCGGACGGGACGTTCGTGCCGAAGTACCAGGAGCTCGCCGAGGACGGCTCCACCACCTGCGGGTCCTGGATCCACGCCGGCATCTACGCGGACGGGATCAACCAGACGGCGCGCAAGAAGCCGCACACCGAGGAGAACTGGATCTCGCCGCAGTGGGGCTGGGCGTGGCCCGGCAACCGCCACATCCTCTACAACCGCGCGTCGGCCGACCCCGAGGGCCGGCCGTGGTCGGAGCGCAAGCGCTACATCTGGTGGAACGAGGAGGAGGGCCGCTGGCACACCTGCGGCGACGCGCCGGACTTCGAGCCCGACAAGGCGCCCGGCTACGTGCCGCCGGAGGACGCCAAGGGCATGGACGCGCTCACCGGCACGGAGCCGTTCATCCTTCATCCGGACGGGCTCGGCTGGCTGTACGCCCCGCAGGGCCTGGTCGACGGCCCGCTTCCGTCCCACTACGAGCCGCAGGAGACGCCGGTCGTCAACCGCCTCTACAACCAGCAGCTCAACCCGACGCGCCAGCTCTTCCACCGGCCCGAGAACCCGTACAACCCCTCGGCGGCGCAGCCGGGCGCCGGCGCCTTCCCGTTCGTGCTCGGCACGTACCGGCTCACCGAGCACCACACGGCGGGCGGCATGTCGCGCTCCGTGCCGTATCTCGCCGAGCTGCAGCCCGAGGCCTTCTGCGAGGTCAGCCCGCGGCTCGCTCGGCTGCGGGGCCTCGAGCACGGGGGCTGGGCGACGATCGTCACGACGCGGGCCGCGGTCGAGGCGCGCGTCATGGTGACCGAGCGCGTCCAGCCGCTCCGTGTCCAGAGCCGGGTGATCGAGACCGTCGGCCTGCCCTACCACTGGGGCCGCCGCGGGCTGGTCAAGGGCGACGCGGCGAACGAGCTGACATCGCTCGTGCTCGACCGCAACGTGCACATCGCCGAGTACAAGGTCGCGACCTGCGACATCCGACCCGGCCGCCGGCCGCGGGGACCGGCGCTCAAGGCGTTCGTCGACGAGTACCGGCGTCGCTCGGGAGCGAGCGAGTGAGCCGCCTCGAGGTGCGCACCTACGGCGCGGAGGCGAAGCCGCGCGTCGGCTTCTTCACGGACACGTCGATCTGCATCGGGTGCAAGGCCTGCGAGGTGGCGTGCAAGGAGTGGAACCGCGTGCCGGAGTCGATCCAGGGCTTCACCGGCAACTCGTACGACAACACGATCGACCTCGGGGCGAACACCTGGCGCCACGTGGCGTTCGTCGAGCAGCGCAGGCCCATGGGCGTGGACGCGGCGGCGGAGTCGCTCGTCGAGGCGGCGGCGCTCGACGCGCTCGTCGACGAGACCGGCCTGCAGACCTACCAGGAGGCCGACGGCATGCGCTGGCTCATGGCCTCCGACGTCTGCAAGCACTGCACGCACGCCGCCTGCCTGGAGGTCTGCCCGACCGGGGCGCTGTTCCGCACCGAGTTCGACACGGTCGTCGTCCAGCAGGACATCTGCAACGGCTGCGGCTACTGCGTGCCGGCCTGCCCGTTCGGCGTCCTCGACCAGCGCGAGGGCGACGGGCGCGTGTGGAAGTGCACGCTCTGCTACGACCGGCTCAAGGACGACAAGGAGCCGGCATGCGCGCAGGCGTGCCCGACGAACTCGATCCAGTTCGGCGAGCTCGACGAGCTGCGCGAGCGGGCCGGCCGGCGGCTGGAGCAGCTGGCCGCGGCCGGCCAGGACGACGCGCAGCTGTACCTCGCCGACTCCGAGGACGGGGTCGGCGGCGCCGGCGCGTTCTTCCTGCTGCTCGACGATCCGGAGGTCTACGGACTGCCCCCGGACCCGGTGGACACCACCCGCGACATCGGCTCGATCTGGGCGGCGGCGGGGCTGGCGGCCGCCGGCCTCGGCGCCGCGCTGGCCGGCGCGTTCCTCGGGGGGCGGCGGTGAGCGCGACCGTGCCAGCCACGAACGGCGGGCCGCCGCGCTCCTACTACGGCCAGCCGGTCATCAAGGAGCCGATCTGGACGCCGCAGATCCCCTGGTACTTCTTCGCCGGCGGGCTGGGCGGCGCGTCCGCCGGCCTGGCGTACCTCGCCGGGCGGACCGGCAACGACGTGCTCGCGCGGCGCGCGTGGCTGGCGGCGCTGGGCGGCGTGGGCATCAGCCCGGCGCTGCTGATCTCCGACCTCGGCGTGCCCAAGCGCTTCTTGAACATGCTGCGCATGTTCAAGGTCACCTCGCCGATGAGCGTCGGCTCGTGGATCCTGGTGGTGAGCGGGACGGCGACGGGGGTGGCGGCGGTGAACTCGGCGACGGGGCGCCTGGCGCGGATGTCGGCGGTCGCGCGCCCGGTCGCGGCGGTGGCGGGGCTGCCGCTGTCGACGTACACGGCCGCGCTCATCGCCCAGACCGCGGTGCCGGTCTGGCACGAGGCGCACCGCGAGCTGCCGGCGATCTTCGCGTCGGGCGCCGCGGCGAGCGCGGGGGCGACGGCCGCGATGCTCACGCCGGTGGCGAGCGCCGGGCCGGCGCGGCGGCTGGCGGTGCTCGGGTCGCTCGGCGAGCTGGTCGCGGTGCAGGTCATGGAGCACCGGCTCGACGAGCTCGCCGACCCGTATCACTCGCCCGACGCCGAGCCGTTCACCCGGGCAGCGCGGCTGCTGACCGCGACGGGCGCGCTGCTGCTCGCGGGCGCGGCCCGGCGGCGCCGGGCGGCCGCGGTGGCAGGCGGTGCGATGGTGCTGGCGGGGGCGGCGTGCGAGCGCTGGAGCGTGTTCAAGGCGGGGCTGATCTCGGCCCGCGACCCGAGCTACACGGTCGGGCCGCAGCGCGACCGGGTGCGGACGCGGCGCGGCCTCGGCGCGATCAGGACGGCGGTGCGGCGGTGACGCTGCCCACCGACGTCGAGGTGTCGCGGGCGCTGAACGCGCTGGCGACGACGATCAACGACCAGCGGGTCGGCTCGTTCGCCGCCGAGCGCTTCCAGCAGATCGTGGACGGCGCGCTGTCCGGCGAGCGCAAGCTGGTCGTGCAGCCGGGCGGCGCGAAGGCGGGGCGGATCGTCACCGCTGACGACGGACGGCTCGTCGCCGAGGTGCGCTGGGCGGGCGGTTCGTGGGACGTCGAGCGCAAGATCACGGCGCAGGGGTCGTCGTGGGCGGTGCCGCGCTGATGCGGACGCCGGCCGAGCTGCGCGGCTGGGTCGGCCGCGGGGTCTATGACCCGTTCGACCGGCGGATCGGCGTGGTCGCCGGGCTGCGCGCCGACCGCGCGACGGGCGCGCCGGAGTGGCTCGTCGTGGCCCTGGCGGGCGACGGCCACGGCGGCGGTCTGCGCGCGGTGCCGGTGGCCGGGTCGGAGCCGAGCGGGTTCGCGGTGCGCGTCACGCCGTCGGCCGATCGCGTGGCGTCGTCGCCGGCGCTGCCGGACGAGGACGACCTGCCGGTCGAGCGCGACCGCGCGATCGCCGAGCACTACGGCCTCGTATCCGACACGGCGGCGTCGCCGTCCGGCATCCCGCGGCGGCGGGAGGCGATCCGCGCCCGGGCGCAGCCGGAGCGCGGCGGTGGCGGGCCGGACGTCGGTCCGGCGCATCGGGCGGCGCTCGTGGACGCGCTGCGGCGCGCGCACGCGATGGAGCAGGCGGCGCTCGAGCAGCTCGCGACGGCGATGTCGGAGTCCGAGGACGACGAGCTCGTCCACGATCTGACGCTGCACCACAAGCAGACGCGCCGGCACGCCGAGCGGCTGCGCGAGCGGCTGTGGATGCTGCGCGCCGACCGTTCCAAGCCGCGCGACGCGGGCGCGAGGGTGCGCGCGTTCCTCGGTGCCCGCCGGCGCGCCGGGACGGGACGCTCGCCGGCGCAGCGCGTGCCGGCGCTGGCGGACCTGGAGCGCCGGGAGATCGAGGCCTACGACGAGCTCGAGCGCCTGGCCCGGGCGGCCGGCGACGAGGGGACCGCGCAGCTCGCCCGCGACAACCGCGCCGACGAGGAGGCGATGCTCTCGACGCTGCGCGCCGGACGCGCGCGCCTCACCGCCACCTGACCCGAGAAGGGCCGCATGCGGTCCGAAACTCGGGACACTCCCGTCGCCGCCGCAGTCAGTGGCCGGTCGACGAGAAGTGCATGTAGTCCTTCGTGTTCCCGGTCCACGCGCCGCCCCAGCCCCAGCCGATCGACCGGAACGCGCGGATCGCGCGCCGGGTGACCATGCCGGGCCGGTGTCTGGAGCGGTCGAAGTACGGCCGGGTCGCCGGGTCGCGGCTCTGGCCGCAGCCGACGTAGGGGTTCTCGAGCGGGTTGACGTCGACCGCGAGCCCGTAGGCGTGCATCGACCACGACCCGGTGCCGGTCCCGCTCGAGCACGGTGAGGGGACTGCCTGGCGGCAGTGGAACGAGCCGGTCACGTCGTCGTCGGCGGGGCGCCCGCGCGGCGGGCCGTACATGTCGTCGAGCGCCATGTGGCGGATGGGGAAGTGCAGGCGGTAGAGCCTGCGAAAGACGCCCGCGAGCGGCTCGGCGGCGCGCTCGTTGACGATCAGCTGCCCGGTGTGGCCGCGCCGGTCGAACCCGCGGTAGGTCACGGCCAGCAGGCGCAGCTCGCCGAGACCGACCGGGCAGCCCTTGTGCCAGAAGCCGCCGGCCTTCAGCTGCGTCTTGACGGGCGCCGGCAGCGGCTGGACCGAGGAGTGAAACGGCGAGAACAGCACCGCGGATGCCGCCAGAGCGCCGAGCACGACGCCAGGGATGCTACGCCCGCCGGGCGACCGGCGTTGCGCCCCTGCGGCTCGGGTGGGAGAGTCGCTCCGCGATGTCGGAGATGTGGAACGGGCCGTTCTGCCTCGACGATCGCTCTCGCCGGCATGGAGCCCGAGGTGCGCGACCAGATTCGTCGCCGAGCGCTCGACCGGCTCGCAGCCGTCGCCCGGGCCGGCCACGAGGGGCTCGTCCTCGACGGCTGCGCGCTCATCGCCTCGGGGCGGCGGCCGCCCGCGGGGTGAGGCGGCCCGGCCGGCCTGGCTAGCCTGGAAACATGAGCGTCGCCGCCCGTCCGCTGCTGCAGTTCGACAACACGTTCGTGCGCGACCTCCCCGGCCTGTACGAGCCCTGGGAGGCGGCCCGCGCGCCCGCGCCGCGGCTGCTCGCGCTCAACGACGGGCTCGCCGAGGAGCTGGGAGCCGATCCGGCGGCGCTGCGGACCGGCGAAGGCGTCGCGATCCTCGCGGGCAACACCGTGCCTGAGGGGGCGTCGCCGGTCGCGCAGGCGTACTCGGGCCACCAGTTCGGCGGCTTCTCGCCCCGGCTCGGCGACGGCCGCGCGCTGCTGCTGGGCGAGGTGCTCGACGTCCGCGGGCACCGCCGGGACCTCCACTTCAAGGGCTCGGGCCGCACGCCGTTCGCCCGCGGGGCCGACGGCCGAGCGGCGGTCGGGCCGATGCTGCGCGAGTACGTCGTCGGCGAGGCGATGCACGCGCTCGGCATCCCGACGACGCGGGCGCTCGCGGTCGTCGCCACCGGCGAGAACGTCGTGCGCGAGACGGTCCTGCCCGGCGCGGTGCTCACGCGCGTCGCGGCCAGCCACCTGCGCGTCGGCACGTTCCAGTACGCGGCCTTGACGCGCGACCCCGCGCTCGTGCGGCGCCTCGCCGACCATGCCATCGCGCGCCACCATCCCGCGGCGGCCGAGGCCGCCAACCCGTACCTCGCGCTGTTCGAGCACGTCACGCGCGCGCAGGCCGACCTGATCGCGCGCTGGATGCTCGTCGGCTTCATCCACGGCGTGATGAACACCGACAACATGACGATCTCCGGCGAGACGATCGACTACGGCCCGTGCGCCTTCATGGAGGCCTACGACCCGGCGACGGTGTTCAGCTCGATCGACCACGGGGGCCGCTACGCGTTCGGCAACCAGCCGTCCGTCGCCCAGTGGAACCTGGCGCGGTTCGCCGAGACGCTGCTGACGCTGATCGACGCCGACCAGGAGGCCGCGATCGCCGCCGCCACGGGTGTCCTCAACGCCTTCACCGACCGCTTCGACGCGCGGTTCGCGGAGGGGATGCGCGCGAAGATCGGCCTCGCCGGGGATCCGGGCGACGACGGCGCCCTGATCGCCGACCTGCTCGCGCTGATGGTGCCCCAGGGCGTCGACTTCACCTCGCTGTTCCGCGCGCTGGCCACGACCCTGCGCGGCGGCCCCTCGCCCGCCCGCGACCTCTTCGCCGACCGCGCGCCGTTCGACGCCTGGTCGGAGCGCTGGCGCGCCGAGCTCGCCCGCGAGGGCCGCGACCCGGCGGCGACCGCCGCGGCCATGGACGCGGTCAACCCGGTCTACATCCCGCGCAACCACCTGGTCGAGGAGGCGCTCGCCGCGGCGACCGCCGGCGACATGGCGCCCTTCGACCGCCTCGTCGACGTCGTCACGCGACCGTTCGAGGAGCGCGACGGCCTCGAGACCTACGCCGAGCCCGCGCCTGACGGCTTCGGCACGTACGTCACGTACTGCGGCACGTAGCCGAGCCGTGGTGAGCCCCGCCTCGGCGTGGAGGAGTACGGATGCGCGGCCCGGTGCGCCGATCGACGCTGGGCACCATGCGCTCGCTGTGCCGTGTCGCCGCCGTTCTGGTGATCGGCGGCCTCGCCGCGTGCGGCGGCGGATCGCCGTCGGCTGAGCGGCGTCTGTCGCTGCGGCCCTGCACGATCGGCGGAGTCCATGCGCGCTGCGCGACGGTGCACGTCGCGGAGGATCCCTCCCGCCCGGCCGGCCGGCGGATCCCCATCCGGGTCGCCGTCGTCCCCGCCCGCGACGGCGAGGCGCGGCGCGACCCGCTCTTCTACTTCGCCGGCTGGGGAGCGGCGGCGATCGAGGACGAGCTGGCGACCGCGACCCCGATGCTCGCCGAGGTCAACCGCACGCGCGACCTGGTCTTCGTCGACCAGCGCGGCACCGGCGGCTCGAACCGCCTGGCCTGCGCGGTTCCGCCTTTGGGCGAGCAGGCGTCGCTGCGCGCCGTCACCGGTGCGGTGCGCCGGTGCGCGGCGCGCATAGGACCCGGGCTGCGCTTCTACACCACGACGGTCGCCGTCGACGACTTCGACCGCGTACGCCGGGCCCTCGGCTACGACGACATCGACGTGTATGGCATCTCGTACGGCGGGACGACCGCGCAGGCCTACCTCGCGCGCCACGGCGCACACGTGCGCTCGATGGTCCTCGACGGCGCGTCGCTGCTCGACGTGCGGGTCTTCGAACGCGGCGCGCGCAACGCTCAGCGTGCCCTGGACATGCTCTTCGCGCGGTGCCGCGCCGACGCGGCCTGCCACGCGGCCTTCCCCGACCCGCGCGCCGACTACGCGCGCATCGCCGCGCGGCTGGGCCGCCGGCCGTACTGGGTGGCGGGGTCCAACGTGCCGTTCGACCGCTTCGCGCTGGCCAACGCCGTGGACGCACTATTGGACTACACGCCGAACAAGGCGGCGATCCCGCTGCTGCTCCATCTCGGGGCGCAGGGGCAGCTGACCGGCCTGGCCCGCGTCGTCGCGGCCGACCCGCCCACCGAGCAGCTCGCCTACCCGGCGCTGGTCGGGTGCAGCGAGCGCTGGGCCGAGCAGCGTCCCGGTGTGATCGCCCATGAGAGCGCCGGAAGCTTCATCGCGCCTCTGCAGCGACGGTCGATGGCGCTCACCCGAGCGGCCTGCCGCGTGTTGCCGCGCGGCGTGGTCGACCCGGCGCTCGGCCGGCGGGTCCGGTCGCGCGCGCCGGTGCTGCTGCTCACCGGCGCGGAGGACACGGCCGACCCGCCCGCCAACGTCGCCGGCGCGCGGCGCGAGCTGCCCAACAGCCGGACCGTCGTGTTCCCGGCCGCGGGCCACGGGCAGCTGCTGCTGCCGTGTGCGCAGCGCCTGATCGCCGCGTTCGTGCAGCGGGGCACGGCCGAGTCGCTCGACGCGTCCTGCGCCCGCACCGCCGCCCGGCGGCCGTTCCTCACGCGGCCGTGATCACCCGAGCGCCCCGAGCACCCGGTCCGGCCGCAACGGCAGGTCGCGGATGCGCACGCCGGTCGCGTGGAAGAACGCGTTGCCGACCGCCGCCGCGGTGCCGACGATCCCGATCTCGCCGATGCCCTTCACGCCGAGTGGGTTGACGTCGGGGTCCTCCTCGTCGATCCAGTGCGCCTCGATCGACGGGATGTCGGCGTTGACGGGCACGTGGTACTGGGCGAGGTCGTGGTTGAGGTAGTCGCCGAACTCGAGGTCGACGACGCTCTCCTCCATCAGCGCCATCGCCATCCCCATCGTCATCCCGCCGATGAACTGCGAGCGGGCGGTCCGAGGGTTCAGGATGCGGCCGGCGGCGAAGACGCCGAGCAGCCGGTCGACGCGGATCTCGCCCGAGTCGACGTCCACGCGCAGCGTCACGAACTGCGCACCGAACGCGTGGCGCGACAGCTCCTTCTGTCGCTCGAGATCCTCGGTCGTGTCGTAGGTCGCCTCGACGGTGTCCGTCCCTGAGGGGCCGCCGGAGGCGTCGAGCTGCGCGCGCAGCGCCCGGCACGCGCCCTGCACCGCCGAGCCCCACGACGCCGTGCCCGCGGACCCGCCCGCCACCGGCGCGTGCGGCAGGGCGCTGTCGCCGACCATCATCGTCACCTGCCCGGGCTCGACGCCGAGCGTCTCGGCTGCCACCTGCGTGAGCACCGTGCGGGCGCCCGTCCCGATGTCGGTGGCGCCGATCCCCACGACGAAGTGCCGGCCGCCGGCCTCCGCCCGGGCGAACGCCTGCGCCGGCCGGCACCGCGCCGGGTACGTCGACGACGCCACGCCGCTGCCGACCAGCCAGCGGCCCTCGCGCCGCGTGGACGGGCGCGGGTCGCGGGCGTCCCAGCCGAAGCGCGCCGCGCCCTCGCGCAGGCACGCGACGAGGTTGCGCGAGCTGAACGGCACGCCCTCCTCGGGATCGACCTCCGGGTCGTTGCGGACGCGCAACGCCACCGGGTCGATCCCGGCCGCCACCGCGAGCTCGTCCATCGCCGACTCCAGCGCGTACATGCCGGGACACTCGCCGGGCGCGCGCATCCACGACGGGGTCGGGACGTCGAGCGCGGCGACCAGGTGCGTCGTGCGCCGGTTCGCACCCGCGTACATGACGCGCGTCGGCGTCGCGGTCTGCTCCGCGAACTCGCGGACCGTCGACGTCTGCTCCTGCACGTCGTGGCCGATCGCGACCAGCCGCCCGTCCGCGTCGGCGCCCAGCCGCATCCGCTGGACCGTCGGGGTGCGGTACCCGGTGATCTGGAACATCTGCTGGCGCGTGACCGCAAGCTTCACCGGACGCCCGGTGACCTGGGCCGCGACGGCCGCGAGCACCGCGTGCGGCCGCGGCGTGCCCTTCGAACCGAACCCGCCGCCGACATGCTCGGCCACGACGCGCACCCGCTCGTCGGCCAGCCCGAGGACCTTCGCCACCGGTGCCCGCGCCGTCGGTGCGCCCTGCGACGACTCGTACAGCGTCAGCCCGTCCTCGTCCCACACGGCGAGCGTCGCGTGCGGCTCCATCGGGTTGTTGTGGAACGCGGGGGTCGTGTACGTCACGTCCACGCGCACCTCGGCGGCGGCGAACGCGCCGTCGAAATCGCCGAACGACGTGTCGGTCGGGTAGTTCGGGTTGACCTTCTCGGGGCGGTAGAGCTTCGGGTGATCGCGCACGAGCAGGACGTCGTGGCCCTCGGCGGCGTAGTCGACGCGCACGAGCGCCGCCGCCTCGCGTGCGGATTCCAGCGACTCGGCCACCACCACCCCGACGATCTGCCCCCGGTAGGAGACCTCAGGCGCCTGCAGCACCCGGAGCTCGTGGTCGTCGACCGGCTGCAGACGCGGCGCGTTCTCGTGGGTGATCACCGCGACGACCTCCGGCGCCGCCAGCGCGGCCGCGGTGTCTATCGCCTCGATCCGCCCGCGCGCGACGGTCGACGTGACGATCCACCCGTACGCGACGCCGTCCGCGGAGTGCTCGACCGCATACCGCGCGGCGCCCGTGACCTTCGCGCGCGCCTCGACGCGCGGCAGCGGCAGGCCGGTGCTCATCGCGCCAGCTCCACGAGCGTCCGCTCGAGCACGTTGCGCGCGAGGCCGACCTTGTAGGCGTTGTCGCGCAGCGGGCGCGCCTGCGCGAGCTCGGCCTCCGCGGCGCGGGCGAACGCGGCCTCGTCCGCCGGCCCGCCGCGCAGCGCCTCCTCGGCGCGCCGCGCCCGCCACGGCGCGTGCGCCAGGCCGCCCAGCGCGATCGCGCAGTCGCCGACGCGTCCCTCGTCGTCGAGGCGGAGCACGGCGGCCACGGAGACGAGCGCGAAGGCGAAGGACGCGCGCTCGCGGACCTTGCGGTAGCGCGATCGCGCACCGGCGGCCGCCGGCGGCAGCGTCACCGCGGTGATCAGCTCGGCGGGCTCGAGGACGGTGTCGCGTGCCGGGTCGTCGCCCGGCAGGCGATGCAGCCCCGGCATGCCGATGGTGCGCTCGCCGCCCGGCCCCTGCACCGAGACCGTCGCGCCGAGCGCCGTCATCGCGACCGCCATGTCCGACGGATGCGTCGCCACGCACGCCGGCGAGTGCCCGATGACGGCCAGGTTGCGGTGCTCGCCCTCCACCGCCGGGCAGCCCGACCCGGGGCGCCGCTTGTTGCACGGCTTCGTGACGTCCTGGAAGTAGGGGCAGCGCGTGCGCTGCAGGAGGTTGCCGCCGACCGTCGCGAGGTTGCGCAGCTGTCCCGACGCCCCCTGCAGCAGCGCCTGCGCCAGCACCGGGTAGCGCGACAGGACCAGGGGATGCGCGGCGAGGTCGCTGTTGCGCACGGCTGCGCCGATCCGCAGCCCGCCGCCCTCGACCTCCTCGACGCAGTCGAGCGCCAGCCGGCTGACGTCGATGAGGTGCTCGGGGCGCTCGACGCCGAGCCGCATGAGGTCCACGAGGTTCGTACCGCCGCCCAGGTAGCGTGCCGGACCGCCGTCGAAGCGCGCGGCGGCGGCCACGGCCCCGGCGGCGTCGACCGCGCGCTCGTACGTGAACGGCCTCATCGCGACGCCTGCGCGATCGCCGCCACGATTCCCGGATAGGCGCCGCACCGGCAGATGTTGCCGCTCATCCGTTCGCCGATCTCGCGGTCGTCGAGGGCCGGCGGATCCCCGCCGAGGTCCTCGGTCACCGCGCTGGGCCAGCCGGCGCGCGCCTCGTCGAGCATGCCCACCGCCGAGCAGATCTGGCCCGGCGTGCAGTAGCCGCACTGGAAGCCGTCGTGCTCGACGAACGCCTCCTGGACGGGGTGCAGCCGCTCGCCGTCGGCCAGCCCCTCGATCGTCGTGACCCGCGCGCCGTCATGGGCGACCGCGAGCGCCAGGCACGCGTTGGCGCGCCGGCCGTCGAGCAGGATGGTGCAGGCGCCGCACTGGCCGTGGTCGCAGCCCTTCTTCGCGCCGGTCAGCCCGAGCTGCTCGCGCAGCAGGTCCAGCAGCGAGGTCCTCGTGTCGATCGTCAGGCGGTGCTCGCGCCCGTTGACCTCGAGCGCGATCTCCGCGCGCTGCGGGTTGGCGGCCATGCGCGGCGGGGTACCCGAGGTCGAGCCGGCCAAACGGCGCCGCGGCTAGCCGCGCACCGCGGCGATGCTCTCCTCGAGCGCCTTCATCAGGTCGCTCGCCACCGCCGGCGTCTCCGGCTCGTCGGGCGTCTCGATCTCCTGGCCCTTGCGCTTGGCCTTGACGAGCTGCTCGACCTGCTTGCGGTGGCGGTCCTCGTAGGCGGTCGGGTCGAAGTCGCTGCCGAGCGCCTCGATCAGCTTGACCGCCTGGTCGATCTTCTTCTTCGCCGGCCGCGACCTCCGGGGCCTGGCGTCGCCCAGCGCGCTCGCGGGCCGCAGCTCATCGGCGAACAGCAGCGTGCTCAGCGTGATCACGCCGTCGCGCACCCGCATCGCCGCGAGGTACTCGCGCGTGCGCAGGACGAAGCGCCCGAGCGCCGCCTCCCCGGCCTGATCCATGACCTCGGCGAGCAGCCGGTACGCGCGCGCCGCGCCCTCGCCGCCGACGGGCACGACGAAGTACGTGCTGTCGTAGAGGGCCGGGTCGATCTCGGCGACGTCGACGAACGCCTCGATGTCGATCGTGCGTGTCCTGCGCGGCTCGAGCGCGGAGAGCTCGTCGTCGGTCACCATGACGCACTCGCCGTCGACCTCGTGGCCGTGGGCCACCTCGTCCCAGTCGACCGGCTTGTCCTCCTTCGAGCAGACCCGCCGGATCTCGATCCGCGTCCTGGTCTTCTCGTCGACGAGGTTGAAGTGCGGCGCCAGGTCGCGGGTCGCGCTGCGCAGCGCCACCGGCACGTTGACGAGCCCGAAGCTCACCGCCCCCGTCCACAGCGAGCGCGGCGCCATCAGCCCCGCACCGCCTTCACGCTCGCCTGCAGCGCCGCCGCCAGGTCGTCGTCGGTCTCCTCGGGCTCCTCGGCCGCGGGCAGCTCGACGTCCTCGCCCTTCGCCTTGCGCTCGAGGTAGTCGAGCACGCGAGAGCGGTACTCGTCCTCGTACTGCTGGGGCTTGAAGCGCTGGTGCAGCCCCTTCGTCAGCTGCGCAGCCATCTTGATCTCGCGGTCGGTGGGCCTGCGCTGCGGCTTGGCCACGTCGATGTCGCCGGCGTCGACGAGCTCGTCGGCGTAGCGCATCGTGCTCATCTCGAGCAGGTTGTCCTCGCCCGCGCGCACCGCGACGAGCTGCTCGCGGCCGCGCAGCACGACCCGCCCGATCCCGACCCGGCCGGTCTTCTTCAGTGCCGCGTGGAGGACCGCGTACGGCTCCCTTCCGTCGTCGCCCACGCCGAGGTGGTACGGACGGTCGTAGAAGACGGGGTCGACCTGCTCGCCCGGCACGAAGTCCTCGATCTCGATCGCCTTGCGCGCCGGCGCCTCGATCGCCTTGATCTCCTCGTTGGTGAGGAGCACCCAGCGCCCCTTGCTGGTCTCGTAGCCCTTCACGATCCGTTCGGACGGCACCTCGCGGCCGGTCTTGGAGGAGACGCGCCGATGCTCGATCGGCGCACCGTCCTTCGCGTGCAGCTCGCGGAAGTGCACGGTGCGGTCCTCGACAGCCGAGAACAGCTTGACCGGCACGACGACCGACCCGAAGGTGATCGCGCCGTTCCAGATCGACCGGGCCAGCGCTCAGCTCCGGATCGCGGTACGCGAGTCGCGCCGGACGATCTCCTCGCCGCGGCGCCCCAGCCGGAAGCGCTGGCGGCCGGCCTCGTGGGGGATGGGCTCCACCACGCGCGACTCGCGCGCGAACGCCAGCCAGGTCATCGCCTCGGTGCTGGAGCCGCCGTCGCGGGCGACGGTGGCGACCAGGTCGTCGAACGTCATGGGCCGCCGCGCGAGCGCGCGCAGGAACGTCTCGCCGTGCGGGCTGCGCTGGTCCACGGTCACCATCGCCCGCGGGCTACCCCGAAGGCCGGGACGCTATGCGGCGCTCGTTTCCGATCCCGCAGGGAGGGGAAGCCGCGCCGGGGTGCCCCCGCCCTCCCGGCTCACCGTCGTCGTCGCCTCGCGCAACCGCCGCGACACCCTGCTCGCCGGCGTCGCGCGTCACGTCGCGCTGCCCGAGCGCCCGCGCGTGCTCGTCGTCGACGACGCCTCGACGGACGGCACGGCGGCGGCCCTGCGCCATGCGCATCCCGAGGTGGCGGTCATCGAGCTCGACCGGTCCCGCGCCGCCGCGGCGCGCAACGCGGGCCTGGTCGCGGCCCGCACGCCGTACGTCGCGCTGACCGACGACGACGCGTGGTGGGAGCCCGGGGCGCTCGCCGCCGCGGTCGAGCTGCTGGACCGCCATCCCCGGCTGGCGGTCGTCAACGCCCACATCCTGGTGGGGCCCGACCGCCGCGACGACCCGCTGTGCACCGAGATGGCGACCTCGCCGCTGCCGCCCATCGACGGGGTGCCCGGCCACGCGCTGCTCTCGTTCATCGCCTGCGCCGTGGTGGTGCGCCGCGAGGCGATCCTCGGCGTCGGCGGGTTCTCCGCGCGCCTCGTCATCGGCGGCGAGGAGGAGCTGGTCGGGTGGGACCTCGCGGCAGCGGGCTGGCAGATGGCCTACGTCCCCGGCGTCGTCGCCCATCATCACCCGCCGTCGGGCGGCCGTCCGCGGCCCGAGCGCCGCGTGCTGCAGACGCGCAACGCGCTCTGGCTGCCGTGGCTGCGCCGCCCCGCGCGGGCCGCGGCGGCGCGCACGGTGCGCGAGCTGCGCCGCTGCCCGCCCGACCTCGTCAGCGCCCGAGCGGTCGTGCAGGCGATCGCCGGACTGCCCGGCGTCCTGCGCGAGCGGCGCGTCAGCCCGCCGCACGTCGAGGCGATGCGGCGCCTGCTCGAGGATCAGCAGCTCACGTCGGCGTCACGCGGCTACGCGGGCTGATCGGCGGGTCTCGTCGCCTCGCGCAGCGCGGTGGCCGCCGCGATCTGCGCGAGGTGGGTGAGCGCCTGCGGGTAGTTGCCGAGCGCCATGCCGGTGTGCGGGTCGTGCTCCTCGGAGAACAGCCCGAGCGGGCTGGCCGTCGCGGCCGCCCTGTCGTAGACCTCCCGCGCGCGGTCCAGGCGCCCCTGGTGCGCGTAGACCTCCGCCAGCCAGAACGTGCACGCGAGGAAGGCCCCCTCGCGGCCCGGCAGCCCGTCGCCGTCGCCGTCGTAGCGGCGGATGAGCCCGCCGTCGTCGAGACCTTCCGCGACGGCGTCGGCGGTGCTGCGCATGCGCTCGTCGTCCCAGTCGACGATCCCCGTGACCGGCAGCAGCAGCACGGCCGCGTCGAGCTCGTCGCCGTCGAACGCCTGGCGGAACGTGCCGCGCCCGGCGTCCCAGCCGCGGTCGAGGACCGCCGCGCGGACGGCATCGCGCTCGCGGCGCCACGGCTCGGTGTCGATCTCGGACCCGACGGCCTCGGCCAGCCGCATCCCGCAATCGAGCGCCGCCCAGCAGGCGGCCTTGGAGTGCACGAAGTGGCGCGGCCCGGCCCGCCACTCCCAGATGCCGCGATCGGGCTTCCTCCAGCTCCGGGCGGCCAGGTCGACGAGGGCACGCACGAACCGCCACTCGTCGGCATCGCACTCCTGGCCGCGCTCGTGCCAGGCCCAGGTCAGGGTGACGAGCTCGCCGAGGGCGTCGAGCTGCAGCTGGCCGGCGGCGCCGTTGCCGACGCGGACCGGACGCGACCCGCGGTAGCCGGCGAGGTCGAGCTCGCGCTCGGGGAGGTGGCGCTCGCCGCCGATGCCGAAGACGATCTGCATCTCGTCCGCGTGGCCCGCGGCGCTGCGCAGCACGAAGCGCCCGAACCGCCGGCCCTCCTCCTCGCAGCCGATCACCGCCTGCGTGCGCGCGGCGAAGCTCGAATCGCGGATCCAGCTGAAGCGGTAGTCCCAGTTGCGCCGCCCTCCGGCGACCTCGGGCAGCGATGTGGTCGGCGCGGCGAGCACCGCCCCGGTCGGCTCGTACGTCAGCCCGCGCAGGACCAGCGCGGAGCGCCGCGTCTGCTCGTCAGCATCCGGGTCCAGGCGCTCCGAGAACGCGCGCCACGATCCGATCGTGGCCTCGAGCGCCGCGTCGACCTCGGCGGCCGGCGGCGCGGTGCCGCGCTCCTGCGCGGCGGCCGCGCCGAGCGCGCTCACAGACAGGCGCACCCGCTCGCCCGCCGCCACCGGCAGGGTGGCGACGACGTCGTGATCGCCGTCGAGCCCGGCACCGCCCTGCACCCAGATGCACAGGCCGTCGTCGCCGCCGATCGCCCACACGAGGTCGTCGGCGTCCCGGCGCAGCCACGGCCGCACGGCGCCGTAGTCGAAGCGCACCGCGATGCGCAGCTCGAGCTCGAGGCGCCCGTCGACGCCCTCGATGACCCGCAGGAGGCGAGGGCCGGACTCCTCGCCGTCCTGCCCCGTCGCGAGCGCGTCGAGCACGCGGACCCGCCCGCCGTCGCCGCGCAGCTCGGTCTCCAGCACGAGCGTGCCGGGCAGGTAGCGCTGCTCGCCCGGCAGCGGCGCGCCGCCCGGGCCGGTGAGCGTCAGGCGCCCGCCGCGCTCGTCGTCGAGCAGGGCCGCGAAGCAGCTGCCGTGGTCGAAGCGCGGCAGGCAGCACCACTCGATCGCGCCGTCGCGCGCGACCAGCGCGGCGCCGTGGCCGTCGGAGATCAGCGCGAGGTCGTGCAGCGGCCGGCTCATGGGGCGGGCTTGTCCGCAAGCGACGGCGGTTCAAACCCCGCCCGACCGGTCCGCGGGGAGACCGCCCCTGTTCGCGGCCGGCACGGCGGGTACTCCGAGGAAGGAGACCCCGCGGAAAGGACCGCTCATGGCCAGCCAGACCGTCGCCGCCTTCATGCTCAACCGCCTCGCCGATTGGGGCGTGCAGCGCGTCTATGGCTACCCCGGCGACGGCATCAACGGCCTGCTCGGCGCCTTCCACGAGGCGGGGGACCGCGTGCGGTTCACGCAGACGCGCCACGAGGAGATCGCCGCGTTCGCCGCCTGCGCGCACGCGAAGTTCACCGGCGAGGTCGGCGTCTGCATGGCCACCAGCGGGCCCGGCGCGATCCATCTCCTCAACGGGCTCTACGACGCCAAGCTCGACCACCAGCCCGTCGTGGCCATCGTCGGTCAGCAGAAGCGGATGTCGCTCGGCGCCGAGTACCAGCAGGAGGTCGACCTCGTCTCGCTGTTCAAGGACGTCGCGCACGAGTTCGTCCACGTGTGCATGACCCCCGAGCAGGCGCCGCACCTGATCGACCGGGCGATGCGGGTGGCCAAGGCCACGCGCTCGGTCGCCTGCATCATCGTCCCCGGCGACGTCCAGGAGGCGCCGTTCTCCGAGCCGCCGCGCGCCCACGGCGCGGTGCAGTCCTCGGCGGTCGGCTTCGCGGGCGGCGCCCCCGTCCCGTCCGACGAGGAGCTGCGCCGTGCCGCCGACGTGCTCAACGCCGGCGAGCGGGTCGCGATGCTCATCGGCCAGGGCGCCAAGCACGCGGTGGCCGAGGTGGAGGCGGTCGCCGACCTGCTCGGCTGCGGCGTCGCCAAGGCGCTCAACGGCCGCGCCGTCCTGCCCGACGACCTGCCCTACGTCACCGGCTCCATCGGGCTGCTCGGCACGAAGCCCTCCAACGACATGATGGAGGGCTGCGACACGCTGCTCATGGTCGGCTCGAGCTTCCCGTACTCGGAGTGGCTGCCCGAGCCCGGGCAGGCGCGCGGCGTGCAGATCGACATCGACGCGCGGCTGATCGGGATGCGCTACCCGATGGAGGTCAACCTCGTCGGCGACGCCGCCGCCACGCTGCGGCGGCTGGCCGGCCTGCTCGAACGCAAGCCGGACCGGTCGTGGCGCGAGGAGATCGAGTCCGGCGTGCGGCGGTGGTGGGAGATCCTCGACGATCGGGCGCACCAGTCGGCCGACCCGATCAACCCCCAGCTCGTCTTCCACGAGCTGTCCGAGCGCCTGCCCGACCGTGCGATCCTCACCGCCGACTCCGGCTCGGCCACGAACTGGTGGGCCCGGCACCTGCGGATGCGCGCGGGGATGGACGCGGCGCTCAGCGGGACGCTGGCGACGATGTGCCCGGCGGTGCCGTACGCGCTCGCGGCGAAGTTCGCCTACCCCGACCGGCCGGTGATCGCCGCGGTGGGCGACGGCGCGATGCAGATGCTCGGCATCAACGCGCTCGTCGACATCGCCTATCACTGGTCCCAGGGCGCGTTCGACCACCGCGTCGTGGTCTGCGTGCTGAACAACCGCGACCTCAACCAGGTCACCTGGGAGCAGCGGGTGATGTCGGGCGACCCGAAGCTCGAGGCCTCCCAGGTGCTGCCGGCGTTCGACTACGCGGGCTATGCCGAGCTGATCGGGTGGCGCGGCATCACGGTCCAGCGGCCGGAGGACGTGGCCGGCGGCTGGGACCAGGCGTTCGCCGCCGACCGGCCCGTGCTGCTCGACGTCCACACCGACCCGGAGGTGCCGCCGCTGCCGCCGCACATCCGCTTCGAGCAGGCCAAGGAGCTCGCGGGCGCACTGCGGTCGGGCGACCCGGCGGCGGGGCGGATCGTCAAGAACTCGCTGAAGGGCAAGCTGGCGGAGTTCGTCAATCGATGATGGGCGCCGTCAGCCTCTCGGGCGCCGACCTCCAGCGCGTCCGCGCCCGCAAGCGCCGCCAGCTCGTCAACCGCCACCACGAGCAGGTCGAGGTCGACGCGGCCGCGCTGGCGCGCCGGCTGGCCGCCGAAGTCCGAGGCGACGTGCGCTTCGACGAGGCGTTCCGCGCCGCGTACACGTGCGACAGCTCGAACTACCGGCAGGCGCCGATCGGGGTCGTCTGCCCCCGCGACGCGAGCGACGTCGTGGCCGCGGTGGCGGTGTGCCGGGCGTTCGGCGCCCCGGTCACGGCGCGCGGCGCCGGCACCAGTCTCGCCGGCCAGACGACGAACGCCGCGGTGATCCTCGACACGTCGTGGCACATGCGCGATGTGCTGGACGTCGACCCGGTGCGGCGGATCGCGCGGGTGCAGCCCGGCGTCGTGCGCGACCAGCTCGCCAAGGCGACCGAGCGCGACTTCGGGCTGTCGTTCCCGCCCGACACGTCCACCCACGCCTACGCCACGTTCGGCGGCATGATCGCGAACAACTCGTGCGGGGCGCACTCGGTCATGACCGGGCGGACGTCGGACAACCTGCGCGAGCTCGAGGTCGTCCTGTACGACGGGGCGCGCATGCGGGTGGGGCAGACGTCCGGCGACGAGCTCGAGCGCATCGTCGCCCGGTCCGGCCGGCAGGCCGAGCTGTACCGCGGGCTGCGCGACCTGCGCGACCGCTACGCCGACGAGATCCGGGACCGCTACCCGCAGATCCCGCGCCGCGCGTCCGGCTACAACCTCGACGACCTCCTGCCCGAGAAGGGCTTTCACGTCGCCCGGGCGCTGTCGGGCAGCGAGGGCACGCTGGCGATCACGCTCGAGGCAACCGTCGACCTCACCGAGTGGCCGGCCGCCCGCACGATCGTCTGCCTCGGTTACCCGACGATCTTCGACGCCGCCGACCACGTGCCCGAGGTCATGGCGCACGGGCCCATGGCCTGCGAGGCGATCGACGACGTGATGGTGCGCGACATGCTCGAGCAGGGCATGCACCAGTCCGAGGTGCCCATGCTGCCGGACGGCACGGGGTTCCTCCTCGTCGAGTTCGGCGCGCCGACCAAGGACGAGTCCGACGCTCGCGCGCGCGAGTGCCTCGACGCGCTGAGCGGCGACTTCGCGTACACGATGTACGACGACGAGGCCGACGAGCAGCGGCTGTGGGCGGTGCGCGAGGGCGGGCTCGGCGCCACCGCGTACCTGCCCGGCGGCAAGGACCACTACGAGGGCTGGGAGGACGCGGCGGTCGCGCCCGAGCGCCTCGGCGAGTACCTGCGCGGCTTCCAGGAGCTCCTGGACCGCTACGGCTACGACACGTCGAAGTACGGCCACTTCGGCCAGGGTCTCGTGCACTGCCGGATCAACTTCGGGCTGCGCAGCGCCGGGGGCATCGAGACATGGCGGCGGTTCATGGACGACGTGTCGGACCTCGTCACGGCGCTGGGCGGCTCGCTGTCGGGCGAGCACGGCGACGGCCAGTCGCGCGCGGAGCTGCTGCCGAAGATGTTCGGCCCCCGGCTCATGGACGCGTTCCGCGAGTACAAGGCGCTGTGGGACCCGGACTGGAAGCTCAACCCGGGCAAGGTCGTCGAGCCGAACGCGCTCACCGACGACCTCAAGCTCGGCGTCGACTACAACCCGCCGAACCCGCGCACGCACTTCTCGTTCCCCGAGGACGGCGACTCGTTCGCGCACGCGGCGCTGCGGTGCGTGGGCGCCGGCAAGTGCCGCGACGTGTCGAGCGGGACGATGTGCCCGAGCTACATGGCGACGCTCGACGAGCAGCACACGACCCGCGGCCGGGCGCGCGTGCTGTTCGAGATGCTGCGCGGCGAGACGATCACGGGCGGGTGGCGCTCGGACGCGGTGCACGAGTCGCTCGACCTCTGCCTCGCGTGCAAGGGCTGCAAGGGCGACTGCCCGGTGAGCGTCGACATGGCGACGTACAAGGCGGAGTTCCTCTCACACCACTACAGGCGCCGCCTGCGGCCGCGGCCGGCGTACGCGATGGGGCTGATCATGGTGCACGCGCGGCTGGCCCGGCGGATGCCGCGGTTGGCCAACCTGATGCTGGGCCGCTCGTCCGTGCAGCGGCTGGCCGGGCTGACGACGGAGCGCGAGATGCCGCGGTTCGCGACGCAGACGTTCCGGGCGTGGTTCGCGCGGCGTCCGGTCGTCAACCCGGACGCACCGCCGGTCGTGCTGTTCGCCGACACGTTCAACGACCACCTGCACCCCGAGGTGACGAAGGCCGCCGTGGAGGTCCTCGAGGCGGCGGGCCGCCGGGTCGTCGTCCCGATGGAGCCGATCTGCTGCGGCCGCCCGCTCTACGACTACGGGATGCTCGACACGGCGCAGCGGTATCTGCGCGGGCTGCTGCGCGCGCTGCGGCCGCACATCCGTGCGGGCACCCACCTGGTCGGGCTCGAGCCGAGCTGCCTGTCGGTGCTGCGCGACGAGCTCGTCAACCTGTTCCCGCACGACGAGGACGCCAAGCGGTTGTCGCTGCAGGCGCTGACGCTGGCCGAGTACCTGCGCCAGGAGGTGCCCGACTGGCCGCTGCCGCGCCTGGAGCGCGACGCGATCCTGCACGTGCACTGCCATCAGAAGGCGGTGATCGAGACGGACGCGACGTCCGCGGTCCTGCACGACATGGGGCTGCGGTTCGACGGCGAGCTGGGCGCGGGGTGCTGCGGGCTGGCGGGCTCGTTCGGCTTCGAGGCCGAGAAGTACGAGCTGTCGATGAGGATCGGCGAGCGGCGCCTGCTGCCGGCGGTCCGCTCGGCCGGCGACGACGTCCTGATCGTCAACGACGGCTTCTCGTGCAAGACGCAGATCGAGCACGGCACCGAGCGGCGCGCGCTGCACCTGGCCCAGGTGCTGAAGATGGCGATGGACCATGGGCCGGCCGGCGTGGCGGGCCCGCGGCCGGAGCGCGACTATCCCGACGTCGCGTAGCGGGCCGCCGCATCCCGGCGCAGCGTGAGGCCGTGGCCGGCGGCCGTCCGGTCCGGGACGAGGTCGCCGCCGTCGGGCTCGAGCGTGCCGTCGAACAGCAGGCGCTCGATGCGGACGTGGTCGTGGAAGTACTCGAGGTGCGCGAGGCGCTGCACCGCGCAGCAGGCGTGGACGCTGACGGCGGGCGCGCAGTGCGCCGACAGCGGAACGCCGAGGGCCTGGCACAGCGCGCCCGCGCGAACGAGCTCCGTGATGCCCCCGCAGCGCGTCACGTCGACCTGCTGCACGTCGACCGCGCCGGCGGCGAGCATCCGTGCGACGTCCTCGAGGGCGTAGGCGTATTCACCGGCGGCGATCGCCAGCCCTGCGGGGGCGCGGTCGCGCAGGAGGCGGAGGCCGTCGAGGTCGTCGGAGCTGACCGGCTCCTCGAGGTAGGTGACGCCCGCGTCGGCGAACGTCTGCGCCCAGGCCCGGGCCTCGCGGCGCTCGTAGGCGCCGTTGGCGTCGACGTAGAACTCGACGTCCGGGCCGATGGCGGCGCGCGCCACCGCGAGGCGGTGGCGGTCGCGGGCCGGCTCGCGGCCGACCTTCATCTTCACGCGGAGACCGCCATCCCGGCGAGCCCGCGCCGGCCGTCGTTGCGGATCGCGCGGACCATGGCGAGCCACGCCTGGTGGACGTCGAGCGCGTCGCGGCCGACGACGGTGCCGGCCAGCTTCCCGGCGGCGACGCCGGCCGCGGCGGCGTCGCCATACGTGTAGCCGAGCCCGGTCGTGCCGGCGGCCTGCACCTCGACGAGGACGATCGTGGTGGCGTCCCACTCCAGCGTCCCGTCGGACTCCGGCTCGTCGGTGGGGATCCGGCAGACGGTCACGCGCACGTCGTCGATCGCCGGCATGGGGCTCGGCTACCCCGCGCGCCCCGCCTCCCGGTACGCGCTGTCCACCCGCGGACCGGCCGGCCGGCTACGCCGCGGCGCGCAGGGCGGCCAGGCGCTGCGCCGCCTCCTCGCGGAAGCGCGCCACCGCGGCGAGCTTGATCTCCTCGTAGCCGCGCACGACGCCGGGCAGCTCGCACAGCTCGACCACCGCGTCCGCCGTCCGCGGCGTGAGGTGGCGCAGCGCCTCGTCGACGATGCCCTGGTACTCGCCGACGAGCGCCCGCTCCGTCCGGCGCACCTCGGTGCGGCCGAACGGGTCCAGCGGGGTGCCGCGCAGGCGGCGCCCCTCGCGCAGGGCCGTGAAGGCGGGGGTGAACCAGGAGCCGAGGCGGACCTTGCGCCGCATCCCGAGCCCGCGCAGGACCGGCGGATGCAGGTGCCAGGCCACCCGGGCGCCCGGGCCGTACCCGGAGGCGGCCCGCGCCCGGTCGGCGCCGTCGAGGTGCAGCCGGGCGACCTCGTACTCGTCCTTGTAGGCCATGAGCTTGAAGAGGCCGCCTGCGAAGGCCGTCGCGATCGCGCCGGCCTTGTCGGGCGCCCGCTCGGCCGCGACCGCCATCACCCGGAGGGCAGCGTCCTCGTAGCGGCGCGCGTACCGGTCGTCCTGGTAGCGCCGCAGCTCGGCGGCGCGGTCGGCGATCAGCTCGTCCGCCGTCCGCGGCGCCGGCTCGTCCGGCGCGTCCAGCACCGCCGCGACCGCCCCCGGATCGGCGACCGCCGCACGGCCCCACGCGAACGCGGCCAGGTTGCGCTCGACGGCGGCGCCGTTGAGCCGGAAGGCCTGCTCGATCGCCCCGGCCGACAGCGGCAGCGCGCCCGCCTGGAACGCGGCGCCGAGCAGCAGCGCGTTGGCGGGCATGTCGTCGTGCAGCAGGGCCTGCGACAGGTGCTGGGCGTCGAGCAGCACGTTCTCGTCGCGGCGGGTCGCGGCCTCGATCGGCGCGAGCACGCTGGGCGCGCCGGGGAACGCCGCGGCGGGATCGATGACCATCTGGCCCGTGGGGACCTCGCTCGTGGAGATCACCGCCACGGTCCGGTCGGGCGAGGCGGTTGCCAGGTTCTTCGGCGCGGCGGCGCCGAGGAGGTCGAAGCCGAGCAGCACGTCCGCGCCGCCGGCCGCCGCCTTGTTCGCGCCGCCGATCGGCGCGTCGGCGAAACGCACGTCGGAGGCGACCGGCCCGCCCTTCTGGCTCAGGCCGGTCTGGTCCAGGCTCCACACGTGGCGGCCGTCGAGCATCGCCGCCACGCCGAGGACCTGGCTGATCGTCACGACGCCCGTGCCGCCGATGCCGACCATGCGGATCGTGCAGTCGTGCGCCGGGACCCGCGGCTCGGGCGTCGGCAGCCCTGAGGGCGGCTCGGACGGCGACGGGCGCGAGGGCGCCGGGGCGGAGGCCGCTCGCCGCCCGCGCGGCGGCAGCACGGTGACGAACGACGGACAGTCGCCCTCCAGGCAGGAGAAGTCCTTGTTGCACGACGCCTGATGGATCTGCGTCTTGCGGCCGTACTCGGTCTCGACCGGCCGCACGCTGAGGCAGTCGGACTTGCGCCCGCAGTCGCCGCAGCCCTCGCAGACGCGCTCCTCGATCACGACGCGCTGCGGCGGGTCGGCCAGCTTGCCGCGCTTGCGCAGGCGCCGCTTCTCGGCGGCGCAGCGCTGGTCGTGGATGAGCACCGTCACGCCCGGGACCTCGGCCAGCTCGCGCTGGGCGTCGAGCAGCGCGTCACGCCCCCGGACGGAGGCGATGCCGGGCAGCGCCACGCCGCGGTAGCGCTCGGGCTCCTCCGCCGTGATGACGATCCGGCGCACGCCCTCGGCCGCCAGGCCGCGGGCCAGCTCCGGAACGGCGAGGACGCCCTCGACCGCCTGCCCGCCGGTCATCGCGACCGCGGAGTTGTAGAGCAGCTTGTACGTGATGTTCACCCCGGCCGCGACCGCCGCGCGGACGGCCAGCGAGCCCGAGTGGTGGAAGGTGCCGTCGCCGATGTTCTGGACGAAGTGGGCGGTGCCGGTGAACGGCGCCATGCCGATCCACTGGGCGCCCTCGCCGCCCATCTGGGTCAGGCCGGTCAGCTCGCCCTTGCCCTCGCGGGTGAGGAGCACCATCGTGTGGCAGCCGATGCCGACCCCGACCTGCGTGCCGTCGGGGACGTCGGTGGAGCGGTTGTGCGGGCAGCCCGAGCAGAAGAACGGGCTGCGGGCGGGGAGGTCGACGGGCGGGGGCACGGGAGCGGCGGCGGGCGCCGGGCGGGCGGCGAGGCGCTCGCCGTCGGGCAGCAGCGGCGCCACGGCCCGGGCCAGGACCGCCGCGACCAGATCGCCGTCGAGCTCGCCCGCGGCGGGGACGAGCGGGCGTCCTTCGGCATCGAGCCTGCCCAGCACGCGCGGGCGCTCCGGCAGGTCGTAGAGCGCGTCGCGCACCGCCCGCTCCAGCCACGGGCCCTTCTCCTCGACGACGAGCACGTCGGTCGTGCCGCGCGCCAGCTCGCGCACGACGTCCTCGTCGAGCGGATAGAGCATCCCGACCCGCAGCAGGCGGATCCCGAGCCGCTCGAGCCGTGCGTCGTCGAGGCCGAGAAGCTCGCACGCGTGGCGCAGGTCGTAGAACGTCTTGCCGGCGGCCACGATCCCGAGCCGGGCGGCGCGCGGCGCCACGGCGATCTCGTTGAGCGCGTTCGCCCGCGCGTAGAGCTTGGCCAGCGGCAGCCGGACGGAGACCAGCGTCTCCTCCATCTCCAGCGAGCGGGCAGCGAGCAGCTTGCCCGACGGCTCGTGGACGAACGGCCGGCCGCGCCATTCGAGCTGCGGCACGACCGGGACGAAGCCCGCCGCGACGGGCGTCGCGGTGCCCGCGCCGTCGGCGATGTTCGTCACCGACTTGATCGCCGACCACAGGCCCGACGCCCGCGAGCAGGCGACGGCGTGCAGGCCGAACGCCAGCACCTCCTCGAGCCGGCCCGGGTAGAGCGTCGGCACGTGCAGGCCCGCGAGCATCTGCTCCGAGGCGCTGGGGATGGTCGACGACTTGCAGCCGGGGTCGTCGCCCACGAGCGCCACCATCCCACCGGTCCGCGCGGCCCCGACGAAGTTGCCGTGGCGGATGGCGTCGCACGCCCGGTCCAGGCCCGGTCCCTTGCCGTACCAGACGCCGAACACCCCGTCGGTGCGCGCGCCCGGGAGCTGGTCGACGAGCTGGGTGCCGTAGACCGACGTGGCGGCAAGCTCCTCGTTGACGGCCGGGACGTGGACGAGCGCGCCGTCGGGCGCCAGGTGCAGCTGGCGGTGCAGCTCGCGGTCGAACGTGCCCAGCGGCGAGCCCTGGTAGCCGGAGACGAAGGCGCCGGTGCGCAGCCCGTTGCGGCGGTCGAGGCGCAGCTGGTCGAGGATCGCGCGGACGTGCGCCTGCACGCCCGTCAGGAAGATCGGCCCCTGCTCGGCGACGTACTTCGCGTCGAGGGTGAGGTCCACGGCGGCCACCGCGTCATCCTAGAGACGGTCACTCGCCGGAGTCCTCCGACGCCCTGGGTAGCGTGCCGCGCCATGCCGCTGACCGAGGCGATCGGCCGCCACTGGAGGCTCCACGGCGACGGTCGCTCCGTCGCTCCCGGCGCGGTCGTCCGGCCCGACGAGCGGCTGCGCTGGCCGGCGATGATCGGGCTCGGCGGCCAGCACGTGCTGGCGATGTTCGGGGCGACCGCGCTCGTGCCGGTCCTCACCGGCTTCCCGGTCTCGACCACGCTGCTGTTCTCCGGGATCGGCACGCTGCTGTTCTGCCTGCTCACGCGCAACCGCGTCCCGTCGTATACGGGGTCGTCCTTCGCGTTCATCGCGCCGGTCATCGCCGCGAAGGCCGAGGGCGGCGTCCCGGCGGCGCTCGGCGGGATCCTGTGCGCCGGGGTCGCGCTGCTCGTCGTCGGAGCGGTCGTCGACCGCGCCGGCTACCGCGTCGTGGCGTTCCTGCTGCCGCCGGTGGTCACCGGCGCGATCGTCGCGCTCATCGGGCTGAACCTCGCACCGGTGGCCAAGGACCAGTTCACCCAGCAGGCCGGCGTGGCCGTGTTCACGCTGGCCGCCATCCTGATCGCCAGCGTCGCGCTGCCGGGCCTCGGCGCCCGGCTGTCGGTCGTGATCGGCGTCGTCGCCGGCTACGTCTTCGCCGCGATCCTCGGCAAGGTCGACTGGGCCGCGGTGCATGACGCCGCCTGGGTCGGCTGGCCGGATTTCACGACGCCCGTGTTCGACGGCCGGGCGATCCTGCTGATCGTGCCGGCGGTGATCCTCGTGCTCGTCGCCGAGAACGCCGGGCACGTCAAGGCGGTCGCGGCGATGACCGGCGACGACCTCGACCCGCTCATCGGCCGCACGCTCATGGCCGACGGCGCCGCGACCGCGCTGTCCGGCGCGTTCGGCGGGTCGGGCACGACGACGTACGCGGAGAACATCGGCGTGATGGGCCTGACCCGCGTGTACTCCACGCTCGCCTACATCATCGCCGGCCTGTGCGCGATCGCCCTCGGGCTCCTGCCGAAGCTCGGCGCGATCGTCGCCGCCATCCCGGTCGGCGTGCTCGGCGGAGCCGTGACGGTGCTCTTCGGGATGATCGCGGTGCTCGGCGCCCGCATCTGGCTCGAGGCGCGCGTCGACTTCCGCGACCCCGTCAACCTGACCACGGCGGCCGTCGCGCTGATCGTCGGCGCCGGCAACTACACCCTGCACTGGGACGACTACGAGTTCGCCGGGATCACGCTCGGCACCGTCGCCGCGATCGGGATCTACCAGGTGCTGCGCGCGGTGCGCCGGCGCGAGCACGTAGCGTCTGCGTGATGCGGATCATCGACCTCTCGACCACCATCTCGGCGAGCCCCGAGGGGACGCCCGACTTCCAGCGCACCGGCGTCGAGTACGTCGACCACGCCGGCGGCGCCGCGGAGATCCGGGCGCTGTTCGGCGTTCCGCCGGAGCTGCTGCGCGACGGCGAGGGCTGGACGCGCGAGACGGTCACCCTCGGCACGCACAACGCCACGCACGTCGATGCGCCCTACCACTACAACTCGCACATCCAGGGCTCGCCCGCGGAGACGATCGACGAGCTGCCGCTCGAGCGCTTCCTCGGGCCGGGCGTCGTCGTCGACATGACCCACAAGGCCGACGGCGACGCGGTCACCGCCGAGCAGATGGAGGCCGGCGTCGCGGCGGCCGGCCACGATCTGCGCCCCGGCGACATCGTGTTCGTCCGCACCGGTCGCGACGCGTTCTACGCGGACCCCGGCTACATCAACCTCGGGCCGGGCGTCACCGCCGCCGCGACGCACTGGCTCTACGACCGCGGCGTGCGCGTCATGGGCATCGACGCGTGGGGATGGGACCGGCCGCTCGGGATGCAGGCTGCGGACGCGCTCGAGCGGCGCGAGCGGGGCATCTTCTGGGAGGCGCACCAGGCCGACCTGCCGTACTCGCAGATCGAGCGGCTCGTGAACCTCGGCGCGCTGCCGCCGACCGGGTTCACCGTCGCCTGCTTCCCGCTGAAGATCGCCCGGGCGAGCGCCGCGCCGGCCCGCGTCGTGGCGATTCTCGACGACTGATGGGCTAGGGCGCCGATGCCGGCCCCGGCGGACAAGGGTGGGGTTCCGGTGGCTGCCGGCGTGAGGCGGGCCCCGTGGGCGCTCTACTCGGGCGGGGTGCCGAAGACGCGGTCGCCCGCGTCGCCGAGGCCCGGCCGGATGAACGCGTTCTCGTCCAGGCAGCGGTCGAGCGTGGCGGTCCAGATCGGCACGTCGGGGTGGTGCTCGGCGACCGCGGCGACGCCCTCGGGGGCGCACACGAGGCAGATGAGCCTGACGTGCCGCGCGCCCGCTTCGCGCAGGCGGTCCAGCGCGTAGAGCGCGCTGCCCCCGGTCGCGAGCATCGGGTCGAGGACGAACACGTGCGTCTCGGCGAGGCGGGGAGGCAGGCGCTCGAAGTAGCCGTGCGGGGAGTGCGTCGTCTCGTCGCGCTGCATGCCGAGGTGGCCGACGCGCGCGTCGGGCAGCAGCCGCAGGAAGCCCTCGACCATCGACAGCCCGGCGCGCAGCACCGGCACCACCGCCACGTCGCCGCACAGCCGCCGCGCGTCCGTGCGCTCGAGCGGGGTGTCGATCTCGACCGCCTCGGTCGGTAGGTCGCGCGTGGCCTCGATCGCGACGATCGCCGACGCCTCGTGCAGGGCGCGGCGGAACGCGCCGTGGTAGGTCGTGCGGTCGCGCATGACGCGCATGCGGTCGGCCAGGACGGGATGTTCGACGACGGTGACCGGGGCGCTCATGGCGGCGCGATGCTCGCAGGTCCGGCGGCCTTCCCACGATGCTCTCAGACTTCTCCCAGGTTTCTGCGCACAATGAGTCCATGGCCACCGACTCTCCACGCGTGCTGGTCGTCGACGACGAGCCGAACATCGTCGACGTCATCTCGATGGCGCTGCGCTTCCAGGGCTTCGAGGTCGCCGCCGCCCACACCGGCGGCGAGGCGATCGCGCAGGTGTCGGCGTTCCGGCCCGACCTGCTGCTGCTCGACGTGATGCTCCCCGACATGGAGGGCTTCGACGTCGCGCGCCGGCTCGGCAGCCAGCGCAGCACCGTGCCGATCATCTTCCTGACGGCGCGCGACGCGACCGAGGACAAGGTGCGCGGGCTGACGACCGGCGGCGACGACTACGTCACCAAGCCCTTCAGCCTCGAGGAGCTGGTCGCGCGCATCCGGACCGTCCTGCGGCGCACGGGCGCCGCCGAGCCCGACTCCGGCCGCCTCGTCTTCGACGACCTCGAGCTCGACGAGGACGCGCGCGAGGTCACCCGCGGCGGTGCGGCGGTCGAGCTGACCGCGACCGAGTACCGGCTGCTGCGCTACCTCATGCTCAACCCGCGCCGCGTGCTGACGCGCGCGCAGATCCTCGACCACGTCTGGGACTACGACTTCGGCGGTGACGCGCGCATCCTCGAGACCTACATCAGCTACCTGCGCAAGAAGGTCGACGGCCAGGGCTCGCCGCTCATCCACACCGTGCGCGGCGTCGGCTACGTGCTGCGAAGCCCCCGGTGATGATGGCGTCGCTGCGGGCCCGGCTGATCGCCGGCGTGCTCGTGCTCGCGGCGATCGGCCTGCTCACCGCCGGGGCGATCACGTACGCCGAGCAGCGCTCGTTCCTGCTGGAGCGCGTCGACGGCCAGGCGCGCGCGGCGACCGGCGCGGTGTCGCGGGCGCTGGCCGAGCAGGGGTACGGCTCGCCACGTCCCGGGGCCGGCTTCCCCGGAGATCGCGACGGCGACCACCGACCCGGCGGGCCGCCCCCGACGAACCTGCCGCCGGGCACGTACGGCCAGCTGCGCGCCGGCGACGGGACGGTGCTCGGTGCCACCACCCTGAGCTACGGCCAGGCCGGCCTCCCGGCGCCGGACCTGCCGAAGCAGCTGCCCAACGGCCGGCTGGTCACGGTCGACGCGAAGGGCGGCTCCGGCCTGCGCTACCGCGTGCTGTCGGAGAGCGACCCGATCGACGGCGGCAGCGTCGTCGTGGCGATCCCGCTCCGCGACGTCGACCAGACGCTCGGCCGCCTGCTGCTCGTGCTTGCCCTCGTCATCGGCGCCGTGCTCCTCGCGCTGGCGCTGCTGTCGTGGTGGGTGGTGCGGATGGGGCTGCGGCCGCTGGACCGCATCGGCGCGACCGCGGGCGCGATCGCCGCCGGCGACCTGTCGCGCCGCGTGCAGCCGGCGGACTCGCGCACCGAGGTCGGGCGGCTCGGGCTCTCGCTCAACGCGATGCTCGAGCGCCTGGAGCGCGCCTTCGCCGAGCGCCAGGCGTCCGAGGACCGGCTGCGGCGCTTCCTCGCCGACGCCTCGCACGAGCTGCGCACGCCGCTGTCGTCGATCCGCGGGTACGCGGAGGTGTTCCGCATGGGCGCGGCCCGCGACCCCGGCGACGTCGACAAGGCGATGCGCCGCATCGAGGACGAGTCCGCGCGGATGGGCGTGCTCGTCGAGGACCTGCTGACGCTCGCGCGGCTCGACGAGCTGCCCGAGGCCGTGCGGGCCGAGGTCGACCTGGCGGCGATCGCCGGCGACGCGGCGTCCGACGCACAGGCGGTCGCGCCCGACCGCGCGATCGCCGTCGGCGGCGACGCGCCGGTGATCGTCCACGGCGACCCGAGCGCGCTGCGCCAGGTGCTCGCCAACCTCCTGCGCAACGCGCTCGTCCACACGCCGGCGGGGACGCCGATCGAGCTGACGGTGGGCGCCGGGGACGGAGAGGCGACGGTCGCCGTGCGCGATCACGGGCCCGGGCTGCCGCCGGGCGATCCGCACCAGCTCTTCGAGCGCTTCTGGCGCGCCGAGGGCGCGCGGGGGCGCGAGCGCGGCAAGGCCGGCGCGGGGCTCGGGCTGGCGATCGTGGCCGGCATCGTCGACGCGCACGGCGGGCGGGTGACCGCCGAGGACGCGCCGGGCGGCGGGGCGCGGTTCGTCGTGACGCTGCCTGCGGGCGCGGTCGCCGCCCCGGTCCTCTCAGCGACCTCTCAGCCCATTCCCTGAGCGGCCCCACGGTCGGCCCGCGAGCTGCGGCTGCGGCGCCGGCGCGGACCTTCGGCATGACGGCGATCGCGACGCTGCCCCGGCGCGCGCGAGGCGACCTCCAGGTCGACCTCGTCGTGCCGGTCCACAACGAGCAGCGCACGCTCGCCACTGCCGTCGAGCGCCTGCACGGCTACCTCGACGCGAGGTTCCCCTTCACCTGGCGCATCGTCGTCGCCGACAACGCGAGCACCGACGCGACGCTGGCGGTCGCCCACCAGCTCCCGTGGGAGCTGCCGGGGGGTCGACGTGCTGCACCTCGGCGAGAAGGGCCGCGGCCGCGCGCTGCGCGCGGCGTGGCTGGCGAGCCCGACCGAGGTCGTCGCCTGCACCGACGTCGACCTGTCGACCGACCTGCGTGCCGTCCTGCCGCTGGTCGTGCCGCTCCTGTCGGGCCACAGCGACCTTGCGATCGGCACGCGGCTGGCGCGCGGGGCGCGCGTGGAGCGCGGACCGAAGCGCGAGCTCATCTCACGCAGCGACGACCGGCTGCTGCGCGCCAGGCTGCGCGCCCGGTTCTCGGACGCGCAGTGCGGGTTCAAGGCGGCACGGGCCGACGTGGTCCACGCGCTGCTGCCCGGCGTGCGAGACGAGGCGTGGTTCCTCGACACGGAGCTGCTCGTCCTGGCGCAGCGCCGCGGGCTGCGGATCCACGAGGTGCCGGTCGACTGGGTCGACGACCCGGACTCGCGCGTGGACATCGTCTCCACGGCTCTCGAGGACCTGCGCGGGATCGCGCGGGCTGGTGCGGTAGGGCGGCGCCGGAGCGCCGCCCGGCCCTGCTACCGGGCCGACCGCGAGCGCGACCGCGACCGGTTGCGCGACCGTGACCGCGACCGCGACGAGCTCGACCCGCCGCCGCTTCGCTCGCCGCCGCCGCGCGTCGAGTTCGACTGGAACCCGGACCGCTCGAACTCGCGGTCGAGCTTCAGCTCGCCGGCGATCTTGCCCATGTCGCGGGCCTGCTCGGCGCCGACGAACGTGATGCCGATCCCCGTCCGCCCGGCGCGACCGGTCCGGCCGACGCGGTGGACGTAGCCCTCGCGGTCCTCCGGCGGGTCGAACTGGATGACGTGCGAGATGCCGTCGACGTCGATGCCGCGGGCGGCCACGTCGGTCGCCACGAGCGTGTCGACGCGGCCGGCCTCGAAGCTCGCCAGCGCCTTCTCGCGCTGGCGCTGGGACTTGTCGCCGTGCATCGCGACCGCGGTGACGCCCTCGCGGCTCAGCCGCTTGACGAGCCGGTCGGCGCCGCGCTTGGTGCGCACGAACACGAGTGCCAGGTCGCGGTCGGCGCGCAGCTCGCGCACGAGCGCGTCGAGGCGGTCGTCGCGCTCGGCGGCGACGAAGCGGTGCTCGATCGCGGCGGTGCGGGTCTCGGCCGGCACATGCTCATGGCGGATCGCGTCGCGCGTGTAGGCCTGGGCGATGCGCCCCGCCTCGCCGTCCAGCGTCGCCGAGAAGAACATCGTCTGGCGGTCGGCCGGGCACTTGGCCACGATCCGGTCCACGACGGGCCGGAAGCCCATGTCGAGCATGCGGTCGGCCTCGTCGAGGACGAGCAGCTGGACGGCGTCGAGGGTGAAGGACCGGCGCTGGAGGAGGTCCTCGAGGCGGCCGGGCGTCGCCACGATGACGTGGGCGCGGGCGGCCTCGCGCGCCTGCTTCTCGAGGCCGACGCCGCCGTAGACCGCCTTGACGCGCAGCGCGCGGCTGTGCGCGACGGAGTGCAGCTCCTCGACGATCTGGGTGGCGAGCTCGCGCGTGGGAGCGAGGACGAGCGCGGCGGGCCGCGGGCCGTTGGCGTCGATGCGGTCGACGAGCGGCAGGCCGAACGCGAGCGTCTTGCCGCTGCCGGTCGGCGACTTGGCCAGCACGTCGCGGCCGGCGAGCATGTCGGCGATCACGAGCGACTGGATGGGGAACGGGGCGGTGATGCCGCGTTCGGTCAGGGCGGCCACGACCGGCCGCGACACGCCGAGATCGGCGAAGGACTGCGTAGACATCGGTACTCCTGAAGGCAAGCGGCGCTACCGGGCCGCGGTGGTTCGGGAGGCGAACGGCGTACCCGAACCGCCGGATTGGGGCGGGACCCAAGCATGCAAGCTGCCTCGCGGTCGGCACGGTGCCAACCGCAGATGCCTTACACAGTAGCGACCCGGTACGGTCGCGTCGCCATGGTGCGCCACCGCCACCGCCACCGCCACCGCCACCGCCCTCGCGCTCGCGCTCGTCTCGGCCGCCGCGACGACGTCCGCCGCGGCCCCCGCGATCCCGGCGCCGTGCGCGCCGCAGAACCCGAACCTCGCGCCCGATCCGCGCAGCAACATCCACAACGACACGTGGATGACCGACGCGTACGCCGGGCCCGGACCGCGCGGATCGCGCCTGCAGACCGGCTTCGGCGCTGCCGCCGTCGCTGTGCGGATCGCTGACCTTCGACTCCCACGACCGGATCGTCACGGTCTGCCCGTCGATCGTGGCGCCGCCCGCGCTGCGGCTCATCGACCCGCGGACGCTGCAGGTCCTCGGCGAGACGACCCTGCCGAACGCTCCCACCCCTCCGGGCACCCCCGAGTTCCAGAACTTCACCGGCGGCGGCTACTTCTTCCTCGACGGCGACGACCTTCCTGGAGCGCCACGAAGACGAGCCACCTCTGGGTGCTGAGCGCCGGCGCGGGCACGGAGTTCCGCAAGGTGGCCGACTACGACCTGACCTCCGTGGTCACCGGCGACGAGCGGATCACCTCGGCGCTGCCCGACTTCCGCGGGCGCATCTGGTTCGTCACGAAGCGCACCGGCAAGATCGGCGTGCTCGACCCGAGGACGCGCCGGATCCGCGTGCTGCGCACCGGCGAGGAGATCGAGAACTCGTTCACGGTCGACCGCCGCGCCGTCTAGGTCGTCAGCGACCGCCGCATGTACCGGCTGAGCGCGGGCCGCGACGGCCGCCCGCGCGTCGACTGGAAGGTCACCTACCGCAACTCCGGGATCGTCAAGCCGAGCCAGGTCGACGCGGGCTCGGGCACGACGCCGACGATCCTCTTGGGCGGCCGCGTCGCGATCACCGATAACGCCGACCCGATGAACGTGGTCGTGTACCGCACCGCCAAGCATCTGCGGCGCGGTCAGCGGCGCGTCGTCTGCGAGGTGCCGTCTTCGCCCGCGGCGCGAGCGCCACCGAGAACTCGCTCATCGGCTCCGGCCGCTCGCTGATCGTCGAGAACAACCACGGCTACCGCGACCCGTTCGGCCCGCTCGCCGGCACGATCACCGAGACCGGCTTCGCCCGGGTCGACCTCGACCGCCGCCGCACCGGCTGCCGCGTCGTGTGGACGAACACGACCGAGCGCGGGCCGAGCGTGGTGCCGAAGCTCTCCACCGCGACCGGGCTCGTCTACACGTACGTGCAGGAGCCCGACGGCCTCGGCGGGCAGCGGTGGTCGTGGGCCGGCCTCGACGCCCGCACCGGCGCGACCGCGTTCAAGCACCCCGCCGGGACGGGCCTCGAGGCCAACAACAACTACGCCGGCATCGCGCTTGGCCCCGACGGCACCGCCTACCTCGGCACGATCGGCGGCCCACGCACGCTGCGCGACGGCCCGTAGCGGCGCCACCAGCCCGCGCAGCGCGACGAGCGCCCACACGGCCTCGAGCAGCAGGAAGCCCCAGTCGCGGCCATGTAGGGCCAGCCCCGCGAGCAGCGCCGAGCCGGCGAGGTTGAGACTCAGGTACACGGGCGACGTCAGCGACATCCGCCCCAGCTGGGACCACACGAAGGGAATCAGGACGCCCAGGGCGCCGAGGATCTGCAGCAGGTCGAGCATGGCGAAAGCACCTTCCCGGAGCGCCGTCGTCACACCGGGTACGGCGCAGCTCTCGTCCGGGTCACGCCCCAGTCGGACGCGACCCCTTCAGCCTAGCGAGCGCGCCGACTACCCGATCGGGTAGTCGCCCGCTGCCCGGCCGACCCCACCCATGCTGTCGAAAACCGCCCGCGGGGCGCTGAGTATTCGGTCTCTTGACGCAAGGCGGTTGGCTCGCGTGGTAGAACCCCCTCCAGGTGTGATCGGTCCATGGCCCTTACCCGACGTGCGGCCGGCGTCCCAAGTACCACCTGTCCGGACGAGCGCATCGTGAGTTGTCGCCCGGCTGACGGCTTGCGAGCTCCGTTCAACCTCCTCACCGAGTTGTTCGGCGATCCGGTGATGGCCGGCGTATTTGCCGAAGAGCAGGCAGTGAGAGGCTGGCTTCGAGCAGAGGCAGCCCTCGCACAGGCACAGGGCGATGCAGGCGTCGTGGATGACGACATAGCCCGGGAGGTCGCACGGGCATGCGTCATCGAGAACGTCGACTTTGACGTCTTGTGGCGTGACGCTCGCAACGTTGGGTATCCGATCTTGCCGCTCGTGCGGATGATCGACGATGCCCTGTCAGATAGGGCAGCCGGGCACATGCACCTCGGTGCCACGACGCAGGACATCATGGATACCGGGCTGGCGCTTCAGCTCGCTGAGGCGACCGACCGGCTCATCGTCCTTACGGGGACCGTCGGCGACGCGCTTGCGGACATCGTCGACGTTCATCGCCGAACCTATATGGCGGCCCGCACGCACGGTCAGCAGGCTGTGCCGACGACCTTTGGTGCGAAGGTCGCGGTCCACCTCGCGGAGTTCACGCGGCGGCGGGAGCGCCTTGTGGCGGTTCGTCCGATGATTGCCTGTGTGTCGTTGTTCGGCGCTGGCGGTACATCCGCCGCGCTGGGACCCTCCGCCCCCCGCGTACGTCAGCGCATGGGGCAGATCCTGGCGCTGGAGGTGACTGATGTTCCATGGCACGTCGCCCGGGATCGCTTGGCGGAGTTCGGACTCGCGTGTTCGACGCTTGCTGCGAGCTGCAGTCGGTTCGCGCGAGAAGTGGTCGCGTTGTCACGCACCGAGATCGGCGAGGTCAGCGAGCCTCGAGGGCACCATCGTGGTGCTTCGTCGACGATGCCACAGAAGTCCAATCCCATTGCATCCGAAGCGATCATCGGCATGTCGTTGACTGCTGCTGCGTTGTCGTCCGCTCTGCACGTCGCGATGGAGGCGGGTCACGAACGAGCGGCTGGTGAGTGGCAGGTCGAGTGGGTCGTGCTGCCCGCTCTTGCGGTGATGGCGGCCGGTTGTGCCCTCAATGCGGCCGAGATCGCGTCGGGACTGGAGGTCTATCCCAGCACTATGCGCCGCAACATGCAGACGGGCCAGGGGTTCGTGATGGCAGAGGCGTACATGATGCGTCTGGCTGGGCACATGGGGCGCGAGCGCGCGCACGATCGCATGTATGCGGCGGTTCTCGAGGCTCGCGGGCGCGGCGAGTCTCTGGACGCCGTGCTGGCTGGCATGTCCGACAGCGACCCGCCCTTCGAGCTGATCCCTTTGGAGGATTACGTAGGTGATCCGGATCTCGTCTGTGATACGGCCTTGCGTGCTTGGCGCGCTGGAACCCGGAGTGCGACCAGTATCGAAAGGACCGCCATATGACCGCCACGCAGGCCGACGCTCCAGGCGGCGGCTCGTCGACAGGCATCGGGGCCTCACCATCCGGCGGATCGAAACCATCCCAGTCCGCGTGCCGCTCGGCCGCATCTATCGAGGCAGCTACTACGAGATGAGCCACCGCTCGACGATCGTCACGCGCGTCTACATGGTGGACGAAGGCATCGTCGGAGAGGCCTACGCCGGTGACGAGGACGCCGGCCTGCTCGCGATCATCCACGGGGAGATCGCGCCGCGCCTGATCGGCGCCGACGCCATGTCGATCGAGCGCTGCTGGGAGCTCTCGCGTGGTGTCACGCTCAACATCCTGCGTGACCGTCGGCTCGGCCTCGTGGCCCAAGCGTGTGTGGACTCCGCGCTGTGGGACGCAATCGGAAAGGCGCTAGCCCAGCCGCTGTGGCGGCTGTGGGGCGGCTATCGCAACCGCCTCCCGATGATCTCGATCGGCGGCTACTACGACGGCACCGTGACCATCGCCGAGGAGATCGCCGAGCTGCGCGAGGCGGGCATGGCCGGTATGAAGTTCAAGGTCGGGGCCGCGATCCCCAGACCGACGCCGAGCGCTTCCGCGAGGCGCGCCCGCGCCGGGGGTAGCGACTTCATCCTCGCCGCCGACGCCAACCAGGGGTGGACGCGAGACGAGCGATTACTTTCGCCCGCTTGGTCGCAGACGACGACCTGCGCTGGTTCGAGGAGCCTTGCCGCTGGCACAACGATCGCCGGGCGATGCGTGACGTGCGCGCGAGGGCCGCGTCGCTGTCTGCGCCGGCCAAACCGAGTTCTCCGCGTCCGGATGCCGGGATCTGATGGTCGACGGCGCGATCGACGTGTGCAACTTCGATGCCTCTTGGTCGGGCGGCCCGACCGAGTGGCGACGGGTCGCCAGTATGGCGCTCACGTTGACGTCGCGATGGGCCATCACGAGGAGCCGCAGGTGGCCGCCCACCTGCTCGCGTTGGTGTCCAATGGCACCTACGTCGAATGTTGTCATCCGGACCGCGATCCGATCTGGCGGAACCTCATCGCCAACCGACCCAAGCTGGTCGACGGGCGAGCTGCCGCTGCCCGACGGGCCTGGCCTCGGCTGGGAGCTCGATGAGGACTACATCGAGCACTACCGGGTCGGTCCATGCGTAGGGCGGGACGCACCGCAACAGGCGCGACTGGTCGACACCACCACCACTGGGTGACATATCTGCTTGAGGACGAAGGTCGAGGATCAGCTATTTCGCGTGGCGCTCGACCTTGCGCCGCGAAGCCTGGACCGTGAACTGCAACGCACGGCTCCTGACACGCAAGGGCTCGCTACCGCGCGCGGGTCAATCCGGGGGCGGCGGGCCGTGCGACGGCTTGGTCGACGGGGCGGCGCGTCGCTCGCGCGGAAAGCGCGGGACACGTCGGCGTTACATCGGTCGATGTGGCACGCCGGGCCGGCGCGGAGCTGGCGCTTCGATGGGCCCCGCGGGCGTATCGCAAGCCTAGGCAATGGCCGCCAGCGGACCACGGCGACTTCCGGGATGCGGTATCGGCACCGAAGGCGCATAGGCGAGAACCGCGCGCCTCCGATGCGGCCCTCGTGCGCGGCGCGCACATGAGCCCAGCGACCTTCCGCGCTTGACAGACGGCGTCCAGCCGCCTACAGTCGCTCATATTACGGTTGTAACTCTCATTATATGAGAGTTTCCCTCAGGAGCGAGATGACTACAGATCTGTATGAGGTGGCCGGCTACGGTGGCCGAGACATCGGCTTTGGCGAGCGCCCGGCCGTCCTAGTCGTCGACTTCCAGAACGCCGTCACAAACGAGACGCAGCCCATGGGGCAGAGTCCGCTGGTCGCGTCGGCGATTCCCCAGACGCAGGAGTTGCTTGAGGCTGCGCGCCGAGGCGGCGCTCCCGTCGTCTTCTGCGCAACGTCCTTCCAGGCCGACAAGCAGGACATGCCGCCGTGGAAGATCACCGCGATGGACGCATGGATCAATAAGTCGTGGGAGGTCGAGATCGACGAGCGCCTTTGGCGGGACGGCGACGTCCTGGTCATTAAGAAGGCGCCGTCGATCTTCTTCGGAACTCCCGTCGTGTCTATCCTCACCAAGGCCAGCGTCGACACCGTCATCTTGGCGGGGGCGAATACGAGCGGATGCATCCGCGCGTCGACGATCGACTCGTTCTCGTACGGGTTCCGGACGATTCTTCCCCGCGAATGCGTGGCCGATCAGGGAGAGGCTCCCCACGAGGCGAACCTGCGCGATGTCGCCATCCGCTACGCGGACGTGGTGCCCGCGGCCGACGTGGTGGCTTACCTTCGCGGAGTCAGCGAGGGTCGCGTGCGTCCCCCAGTGGGAAGCAGCGAATTGCAGGCCTGACGTCTTGGTGATTGACGGATTCGAGGGAGCAGAGAATGACCGTGATCGGTGACGAAGACCGCATCGGCGTCGAACAGACGATCGACCCCACGACGTTTTCGGTCGTGTTCAACGCGCTCAACTCGGTCGTCGAGGAGATGTCACTGACGTTCGAGCATTCGGCGTGGTCGTCGATCCTCTCGCAATGCCGCGACTTCTCGTGCGCCATCTACGACGCCTCGGTTCCCCCGAACGCGCTCTGTGTCTTCGATGGGCTGCCGATCCATGTCAACGCCCAGCCGGTGGCGATCGCGGAGATCGCCAAGTTCTTCGGCGACGACATCAACGACGGTGACGTGATCATGGTCAACTGCACGTACTTCGGTACGACACACATCGGCGACCTAGTCATCGCAACGCCGATCTTCTACGAGGGTAAGCACCTGTTCTGGGCCGCAGCGACAGGCCACCAGATGGACGTCGGCTCCCCGTACAACACGAGCGTCCCCGTGCAGGCGACCGACGTGTGGAAGGAGGGCTTCCAGATCTCGCCGCTCAAGCTGGAGGACGCCGGCCGGCTCCGCAAAGACGTTCTGGAGCTTTACCTCCAGAACATGCGCTACCGCGACTTCATCTATGGCGACCTGATGTCGCAGGTCGGCTCAGTGAAGACTGGCAAGCGTCGCGTGATCGAGCTGCTGGACAAGTGGGGGACCGACACACTGCGCGCTTTCTCCGACGAGGTCATCGACTATGCGGACCGTCGCACGGCGGCGCAGATCGCGACGTTCGCTGACGGGACGTACACCTCCGAGGCGTGGGTCGACTCCGATGGCACCGGTCAGACCAACATGACCGTGCGGTGCAAGATGACGATCTCCGGGTCGCAGATCCACATCGACTTCGACGGCTCCGACCCGCAGGCGCGCGGCGGCGTCAACGCGTCGTGGGCAACGTGCCAGAACGCAGCGTCGACGCCGGTCCTCGCCTGCCTCGATCCCGATGTCCCGCACAACCAAGGCTGCCTGCGGCACATCACGGTCAGCGCGCCTAAGGGGACAATTACCAACGTCGAGTGGCCCGGTGCCACCGCGGACGCCACCATTGTTCCGGCGGACTCGATTTCCGACGCCGTTTGGAAGTGCTTGGCTCAGGCCGCGCCGGACAAGGCGGTCGCGGGGTACGGGCACATCGCCCCCAACGCCGTCACGGCGGGCTTGGACCGTCGCAGCGACGCCGCGACGCCGTTCGGGGTCATCCTCTTCAACGGGAGCTCCGGCGGCGGCGCCTGCCTCGAGCACGACGGCTGGCCGCTCATGTACTGCCCCGCGGCCATCGGCGGTCTGAAGTTCGTGCCGGTCGAGGTGCTTGAGATGACCTATCCGCTGGTCGTCCACACACAGGAGGTTCGGATCGACTCGATGGGCGCCGGTCGGACGCGCGGCGGCCCAGGCCTGACGTTCACCGTCGAGCCCCGCGGCACCGGTCAGGTCGACAACTACCCTTACGGCGATGGCATGTTCAATCCACCGTTCGGCGTCTTCGGTGGACTGCCTGGCGACGGTGGCGCGCTCTACCGCAACAACAAGGACGGAACGCGAACCTTCTTCAGCATGATCTCGTACTTCCGGGTGCGCGAAGGCGAGTCTTGGGTGGGCGAATCGACCGGCGGCGGCGGCTACGGCGACCCGCTTGAACGTGACCCCGAGCGCGTGCGAGCGGACGTACGCAACGGCTTCGTGAGCACCGAGTCAGCTGAGCGCGACTACGGCGTCGTGATCGACGGCGCGACGAACGAGATCGACGCCGCAGCCACGACGGCGTTGCGTGCGAAGAAAGCCTCCGGCCCCGGAGTGACTGCGCTCGTCGTCCCGGACCACGTCGATGCCGGCACATATTACCGCGATCTCATGCGAGACGGCGACGGCTTTGAACTGGACCCGCATCCGCCACTCGACGCCGACTTTACGCTCTAAGAGGAAGAGGGATCTGCACTATGGGAATCCGAGTGGGCGTCGACATCGGCGGCACCTTCACCGATTTCATCATCGCGGACGAGACGGGCGCGTTGCATGTCTACAAGACCCCGAGCACGCCCAAGGCACCCGAGCGGGCGATCGTCACCGGACTCGAAGAACTTGCCGCGGAGGGCGGGCAGACCGTTCAAGAGTACCTCGCCGGTGTCGATCTGTTCATCCATGGCACGACAATCGCCACGAACACCGTCATTCAGCGCAACGGTCCGCGAACCGCCGCGATCCACACCAAGGGTTTCCGCGACATCCTCTTCCTGCGCGATGGGTTCAAGCCAGACCGCTATGACCTGCACATGCCACCGCCCGACGACTTCGTCCCACGGTACCTGCGAGCCGGCATCGATGAGCGCGTCCTTTACACCGGGGATGTAGAGCGGCCGCTCGACGAGGACATGGTGCGGGAGACCCTGCGAGGCTTCCGCGAGGAAGGCGTCGAGGCGATCGCGGTTTCCCTGCTGTGGTCGATGGTCAACCCGGCGCACGAAGAACGCGTCGAGGCGCTCATCCGGGAGGAATTGCCGGACGTCTATGTCGCAACGTCGGCCCAGATCTTGCCGGCAATCCGCGAGTATGCCCGTTCGTGCGCCACCGTGCTGAGCGCGTACGTCGGCCCCGTGCTCGGCCGCTACCTGACCAAGGTCGCCGGCTACTTGCGCGACAACGGCTACCGCTATGACCTCCTGATCATGCAGATCACCGGCGGGTCGGCCAGCGGTGCCGAGATCGAGAAGCGCCCTGTCCTTGCGATCGGCTCGGGCCCCGCGGCGGGACCGCCCGCCGGCCTCGTCGTCGGCGAGACCCAGGGAGAGCGCAACCTCATGGTGATCGACATGGGGGGCACGAGCTTCGAGGTCTCGACGATCACCGACGGCGCCTTCACAATGAGCCGTGACATGGAGATCGAGGGCGTGCCACTCGGTGTCGCTGCGGTGGACATGCAGTCCGTTGGTGCGGGCGGCGGCAGCATCGCTTGGATCGATGACGGAGGCATGCTGCGGGTCGGACCTCGCAGCGCTGGCGCCGACCCGGGCCCCGCTTGTTACGGACAAGGCGGCACCGAGCCGACGGTCACGGACGCCAACGTCATCCTCGGCTACCTCAATCCAGGGTTCTTCCTGGGTGGGCGGATGCCGCTGGACCGGGCCCTGGCCGAGCAGGCCATGGAGCGTGTCGCCACGCCGCTTGGGCTTGACGTCACTGAAGCCGCGGCTGCGGTGTATCGGATCGTGAACACGAACATGGTGGGCGCCATGCGGGCGGTGTCGGTGATGCGAGGCGTCGACCCACGCGAGTACACGGTGATCGTCGGCGGTGGCGCCGGCGGTACCCATGCCGCGAAGATCGCGGAGGAGCTCGGCATGCGCAAGGTGATCTGCCCCCAAGTGGCAGGCGGGCTGTGCGCCTACGGGATGCTGGTGGCGGACGTCCGCCACACCCACCTTACGACCCATCCGACGTCGACGGCCACGCTCGACATCGACCGTGTCAACGAGATCCTTGCGGGGATGGAGCGCGACGCGGCGGCCCAGCTCGCCGCGCAGGGCTTCACGCCGGAGCAGATCACCCTCACGCGGTTCGCCGATGCGAAGTATCCCTACCAGATCAACGAGCTGATGATCCCGCTCCCATCTGGGGAGATCACCGCGGAAGCGGTAGAACTCATCGCGACCACGTTTCACGACGACCACGAGCGCCTTTACACCTACTGCGTGCGCGAGATGCCCGTCGACGTCAACGCATGGCGTGTTACGGCGACCGGCCGGCTGCCGGACCTGCCCGCGTCGACGAAGGCGGCCGGAGGCTCGGGGGGCGGCGAGGCGGTCAAGGAGACGCGCGACGTCTACTTCCCAGAGCTCGGCCATCGGGTCGAGACGCCAGTCTACGACGGTGAGGCGCTTGCAGCTGGGACCCGGATCGAAGGGCCGGCAATCGCAGAGCTGCCGACGACCACGCTCGTCGTCGCCCCGGATCACGCGCTCTCGGTTAGCGAGACGGGCAGCTTCACGATCGACATCTCCCAGACAGTGGGGGCAGGATCGCCCGCGGGCCGTGGCGAAGAGGCGGTAACGCAGGTCTGACCGACGGGCCACGTTGAGCCGATCCGAACCCAGACGTGGCGTCACGCCGATAGATTGAGGCCTCGTGAGATCGGTAGACGCGAGCATCATATGAGCGGCGGGGTGCAGACTCTCGACCGGGCGCTGGCGATCCTCAAGCTCTTTCAATCTGACCGGCCGGAATGGGGCGCGGCCGAGGTTGCGCGCGAGATGGGGCTCACGCTTCCCACGACGAGCCGTGTGATGCGCGCGCTGGAGGTCAATGGGCTTCTGATGCGAGTCGAGGGCCGGCGGTTCCGGCTGGGGTTCGGCGCGATCGAGCTGGGGTTTCGCGCGCTGGAGTCCATCGAGCTACGCGAGCGGCTGCGGGCTCCGCTCATCCATCTCGCCCGCGAGACCGGCGAGACCGCGGTCCTCGGGGTGGTTACTGAGGCTCGCGACGCCGCGCGGGTCGTCGATCGAGTCGAGGGCCGCGAGATGATCCGGATCTCCCTCGACATTGGCCACACGTGGCCTCTGCACGCCGGAGCATTAGCGAAGGTCCTGCTCGCCTACATGCCGGATCGGGCGGCGATCCTCGAGCAGCCCCTAGAGAAGATCGGCCGCAACACCATCACCGATCCGGCTCAGCTGCACGAGGAACTCGAGCGAATCCGGCGCCGCGATGGGTGGGCCGAGAGCGCTCAGGAGACGGAGGGCGACGCCTGGGGCATCGCTCAGGCCGTGGTGGACGATCACGAGCAACCACTGGCGGCAATCCTCCTTATCGCACCGCTCGCCCGCAGGACGTCACGCCACGCCGCACGGCTTCGCGCAGCGCTCCAGGAGGCGTTGCCCGACGCGAGACACCGGCTCGGGCTGAGTCCCGGTCCGACCGGGGTGACGTTGGAGTCTTCTTGCTGATCGGCCGTGACAAAGCGACAATCCGCTGCTCTCGAAGGGCTTCGCGGTGATGAAGTCGCGCGCGGCGTTGGTTTCTTGGAGCTCTGTTCGGGCGCTCGATCCCGCTACGTGGCTGCCGATCTACTCCAATGCCCCGGCTCGTCCACTCTGCCCGTCGGGGCGGTGGAGTTGACCGCGCGTTGTGGACATTCGATCGCTTGGCCGCAAGGGCTGGGCACCAGAGGAGAGGGTGCCAGGCTCTCTCTGCCCTCCCCACCGCCGAAGCGGCTGACCTGCTCGGATCCGGCTCAGCGCGTAGCCTGATCTATTCAACCGGTTCAGGTCGTGCACGGCCACGCTTAGCCTCGATCCACCGATTGTTCGGCGCGTGAGCGTGTCGGCGGTTGTGGTGGCAGCGGTTGAGGCCGTTGCGGTCATGGTTGCCGCCGACGTGGGCGGGCGAGCCGCATCGCGGGTTGCTGGTGCGGTTGGCGGGTGCGATCTGCGTGTTGTGCGGGCAGCGCGCGGCGCCGCCGGCCGGGCGTCGTCGTGGACGTGATGGTGCTGGGCGGTCAGGCGGCGGCGGGCAGGGCGCGGATGCGCGTGAGCGCTTCGATGAACGCGCGTTGCCAGGGCCAGCGGGCCGGCAGGTGCACCGTCCAGCGCCTGGCGGTCCGGGTCAGGCGGCCGGGCAACGCGAGCAGGCGGCGGCGGAGGGTCCGGGCGGCCCGGATCGTCTGCCCCGGCAGGCCGAGCACCGAGGTCCAGCGCAGCAGGTTGTGCGCGATGCAGGCAATGACCGTCCAGGCCGCGTTGGCGGTGAACTTGCCGGATGGAAAGTGCGCAAGCGCTTGGTCTTTGAGGTCGCGGATGCAGAGCTCGATGACCGCGTGCTGGCGGTGCTCTGACTCGACGATCGCGAGCGGGTCGGTGCGGTTGGTCGCGAAGGGAAACAGCTCCCAGGACGGCAAGAGCTCGCCCTGGCGGTTGAGGGTGCGCACACGGCGAACGATCAGCCGCCGCTCGTTCAGCGTCGTCTCGGCGATTTGGGCGATGCTCGTCGGCGGGTAATCCTCCAGCGTCGTCCACGCGGTCTCGTCGATCTGCTCGATCGCCGCTCGGACCTGCGGTTGGAGGCGGACGCCGATCGAGAACTGCCAGTCCGCGCGGTCGAGACGATCGAATGTCGCGCCCGCCCAGAATCCCGAGTCGGCCCGCAGCAGCCTGGGGCCGGTCGCGCCCGCGCGCTCAACGCGGGCGATCAGTTCATCGGTGAAGCGCAGCATCCCGCGCGAGGTGTTCGCCGAGCCCTTGCGCAGCCGGATGTGCAGGACCTCGCCGGTGTCCGCGCGTGTGGCGAGGATCGGGTGGTAGCCGCGCACGCGGGTGTAGCCGAACGCGGCGCCTTGCTTGGAGTGGCCGTGAACCTCGCCGACGAACGAGTCGACATCGACCACCAGGCGCTGATCACCAGGCCCAGCCCCGGCCGCCCATGCGCGCATGAGCGTCTGGCCGAGCACGCGGTCGAGTTGGCGCACGTGCCCGAACGTGAATGCGCGCAGCAACGTGCCGATCGTCGACGGCGCAGCGACATCGTGGCCGAGAACCTCGCCGGTCCGGCCCGCGCGCAGCATGTCGCAGTCATCGATGCAGTCCGCGCCGAGCGCCATCGCCGAGATCAGCGTCATCACCTTGCGCCCCGGATTCGCGCCGCCCGGCCGGTCGCCGAGATCGACCGTCCGGTCGACGAGGTGTTCGATTCCCAGCCGCGTCGCAACGACCGCGGGCAGCATCAAGCCCGCGTTCGCGACCGCCCGCTCATCGTCAAAGACAACCACCGCCCAGTCGTTCACCATGCAGGTGACCTCCTGAGACGGGCCGCGACAGCCGCAATCTGTCGCTACCAAGCCCGACTTGGGAGGTCACCTTGCCTCAGACCCCGGACGAAACGATGGATCGAGGCTTAGACGTTAGTCGGCGCCCGAGGAAGGTCTCCTCGAGCATCGCGAGGTGTTCGTCGACCTCACGGACGATTTCGTCGGCACGGCCGCTTCGGACGGCGGCCAGTGTCCCCTGCTGCACGGTGATCGCGTGCTGCAGATCGGCGCGGCCGACCGGGAAGTGCGCCAGCGTGTGTAGCAGCTCGTCCAGGACCGTTCGTAGCAGCCGCGCCAGCAGCGGGTTGCCCGAGAACTCGCCCATGGCGATGTGGAACTGCACGTCGCGAACGAGGAATTCCTGAGGTTGGTCGAGCAGCGACTCGAGTTCCTCGACTAGGCGGTCAAGGCGCTCGAACTGCTCGGCGCATGCGCGCTCAGCCGCAAACAGGGCGATCGTCGTTTCGAGTGACCGACGCGCTTCGAAGACTGACTGCAGCGTTTCCTGCGTCTCGCCTCGGATCTGCGCGACCACGCTCGACAGGTTCGCTAGGGAGGCGACGACCACGCCGCCGGCACGGCCGCGGCGGACGGTCACGACTTCCGCACGCCGCAAGACGTTCGTCGCCTCACGCACCACGGTCCGACTCACCTCGAGCCGCTCCGCGAGGTCGCGCTCACGTGGAAGCAGATCTCCAGGTCCGTACAGCCCTCCACGGATCGCGTTGATGAGGACGCCGACGACCTCGTCGGCCGCAGTTCGCTGACGGATGGGCTGAAACGACGAGAGGTGACGGTCGTCGTGCGGCGCTGAGAACTCGGGTGTGGGGTCGGCGAAGTGCATCGCTTGACTGTCAATGGAGTATAGGGCTAGACTTTGCTCCCATAATCAAAGGCGACTTGCACAGGGACTGCCTGAGCCTCGTGCAGGCGCCAAGTAGATGACCGAGGAGTGTGAACGTCGAGTCAGCTCGCGATCTTTTGGGCAACGCTACGGGTTCCGTGTACCAGGACGCCGGCCTTTCCCGCGCACCGAAGTCGGAGTACGCCGGAAGGCGTCACCAGGGCATCATCGGAGATGGCGGCCTAGTCACCGCCGGGAGGGTGCTCGAGCGCACTCAGGGCACCGGGTTGTAGACGATGCGCTTCATGCAGCGGGAGAAAAGACGTTCATCGACGGCGTCGTCAGAGCTAGAGTGCCAACCGCAGTTCAACTGACCAGTGGCGCAGCCGCAGGTGTCTCCGGCAGCGTCGAGCAAGGTCCGAGGAGTGAGAAATCTGAGCCGCCTCACCGGGACGAGTCGGCCGCAGGAGAGACGACGGAGTGACGCTGTTCGCACGACGTCTGGCGATCTACCGCCCGAACGGTGTTCGTGGGCCCTGAGCGCCGGCTGGGTGGAGGCAGCGTCCATCAAGGTGTGATCGACGTGGCGCGACAGCTGCCACCGGGAGGTATTCGATGCTGAGAGTGGGAGTGGACGTCGGAGGAACCTTCACGGACCTGTTCGCCTACGACGACGAAACCGGCGAGGTCGTATCGGCGAAGGTGCTCACCACCGTCGAGAACCAGGCCGTCGGCGTGATGCAGAGCATCGAGGCGGCCGGAGTCTCGCTTGCCGAGGTCGAGTACCTCGCGCACGGGACGACCACGGGCACGAACGCGCTGCTCGAGCGGCGCGGCGCGCGGACGGGGCTGCTCACGACGGAGGGCTTCCGCGACGTGCTCGAGATCATGCGCACCGACCGCCAGAGCGGCTACGACCTGCAATGGGTCAAGCCGGTGCCGTTCGTGCCGCGCCGCTACCGGCTCGAGGTCGTCGAGCGCGTCGACAAGGACGGCAACGTCGAGGTCGCCCTGGACGAAGATGCGGCGCGCGCCGCGATCGCGAAGCTGCGGGACGCCGGCGTCGAGTCGATCGCCGTGTCGCTGCTCTTCTCCTACGCCAACCCGGCGCACGAGAAGCGGCTGGCCGAGCTCGTCGAGGAGGTCGCGCCCGGCGTCTCGGTCTCCCTGTCGAGCGAGATCAACGCGGAGTACCGCGAGTACGAGCGCACCAACACGGTGGTGATCGACGCCTACATCAAGCCGACGATGGTTCGCTACATCCGCCGCCTCGTCGAGGAGGCCGCCGGCGCCGGCCTGTCGGCGAAGGGTTCGGGCGGCCTGAGCGGCCGCGTGTTCCTCATGCAGGGCAGCGGCGGGCTGGTGACCGCCGAGCGGGCGACCGAGAAGCCGATCTCCACGCTGTCGTCCGGCCCCGCCGCGGGTGCCATCGCGGCGGCGGCGATCGCGGCGCGGCTCGGCATCGGCGACATCGTCACCTTCGACGTCGGGGGGACGAGCACCGACGTGGCGCTCATCCACGACGGCAAGCCCTATCTCAACACGCAGAAGCAGGTCGAGTGGGGCCTGCCGTCTCGCGTGCCGATGCTCGACGTCGAGTCCGTGGGCGCCGGCGGCGGGTCGATCGGCTGGATCGACCAGGGCGGGGCGCTGAAGATGGGGCCACAGTCCGGCGGATCCACGCCGGGACCGGTCTGCTACGGACGCGGAGGGACGGAGCCGACGCTCTCCGACGCGCTGCTGCTCAAGGGCATCCTCGCCGACACGCTGGCCGACGGCCGCGTGCGGCTCGATGCCGAGGCAGCGCGCCGAGCGGTCAACGAGAAGCTCGCTCAGCCGCTCGGCCTCTCGGTGGACCGCGTCGTCCTCGGCATGATCGAGATCGCGCAGAACAACATGGCCAACGCCGCGCGCTCGGTGTCGATCTGGAAGGGCCTCGATCCGCGCGATCTCACGCTCGTCGCGTTCGGCGGAGGCGGCGGCATGGTCGCCGGAGCGGTCGCCCGGTCGCTGTCCATCCCGCGCGTCCTGGTGCCGCCGGTGCCGGGCAACGCGTGCGCGATGGGGCTGCTGATGACGAACTTCCAGGAGGACACCGCGGTCGCGTACCTCAGCCGGGCCGACGAGACCGACGTCGACGAGGTCAACGCGCGGCTGGACGCCCTGCGCGAGGAGACGCTCGAGCGGCTGCGCGCCCAGGGCGTCGAGGAGTCGGAGGCGCAGCTGACCTACGGGGCCGACGTCCGCTACCGCGGGCAGGTCTACGAGCTGCGCATCCCGTTCCCCGAGTTCCCGATCACGCAGGCGAGCCTGAACGATCTGGTGCGCGAGTTCGAGGACGTCTACGAGTCCGTCTACACGATCCGCCTCGAGCAGGGCGTGCCCGAGATGGTGAGCCTGCGCGTCACCGCCTCGGCGGCGCTGCCGCGCTACGAGCTCGTGCCCAAGGTGCGGCGGCCCGACGCGGTGGCCGAGCCGAAGGGCTCGCGCGACGTGCTCGAGGAGGACGGCACCGTCAGCGTGGACGTCTACGACCGCTACACGCTGGCGCCCGGGACGCGCCTCGAGGGTCCGGTGATCCTCGAGGAGCCCGGTTCGACCATCTGGATCGCCGCGGGTATGGCCTGCGACGTCGACGAGTTCGAGAACCTGATCATCCACACGGACGCCTCGGGCGCCACCGAGCCGCAGACGGCGGCCGCGGTGGCGGCCGGCGCGTCGGAGGGGAGCTGACCATGACCGTCGCGGAGCGCAGTGCGCCCGACGCCACCCCCGAGATCGACGTCGTGACCCTGGAGGTCATGCGCAACGGCTTCATCCAGATCTGTGAGGAAGTCACCATCACGATGCTGAAGACGGCCCACTCGGTCATCTTCAACGAGGGCAAGGACCTGTCGACCGGCGTGTTCGACCGCGACGGCCGGCTCATCGCCCAGGACATGCAGGGTTGTCCGGTGCACATCGCCGCCATGCCGCAGTCCGTGAAGGCGGGGATCCGCGAGTACGGCATCGAGAACATGCACGAGGGCGACGTGTTCCTCGTCAACGACTCCTACAGCGGCGGCACGCACCTGCCCGACGTCACGGTGTTCGCGCCGGTGTTCTGGCAGGGCGAGCTGGTCGGCTTCATCGGCAACCGCGGCCATCACACCGACGTCGGCGGGATGGCTCCGGGCTCGATGCCGGGCGATGCGACCGAGATGTACCAGGAGGGCCTGATCGTCCCTGCGGTGCGCATCTACGAGGCCGGCAAGAAGAACCGGGACGTCTGGAACATCATCCTCGCCAACGTCCGCCTCGCGCACAACACCGAGGGCGACATCGCCGCGCAGACGGCCGGCATCCAGACCGGCATGCGGCGCTTCCACTCGCTGCTGGAGCGCTACGGGCGCGACATGGTGATGGCCGGCATCGACGGGATCATCCAGTACTCCGAGCGCCACATGCGCTCGGAGATCGAGCGGATCCCCGACGGGACCTACTCCTTCACCGACTACATGGACACCGACGGCGTCACCGGCCGGCCGGTGAAGATCGTCATCACCGCCACGAAGCGCGAGAGCGAGATCTCGTTCGACTTCGCGGGCACCGACAGGCAGGTGGCCGGCGCGGTGAACTGCGTGTTCAGCGTCACGCTGTCGTCGGTGTGGATCGGGATGCTGATGCTCACCGACTCGAACATCCACCCGAGCGAGGGAGCGTTCCTGCCGGTCACGGTGACCGCGCCGGAGGGCTGCGTCGTCAACCCTCGCAAGCCGGCGTCGACGGTCAGCGGCCTCACGGAGACGTGCAACCGCCTCATCGACATGGTGATCGCGGCGCTCAGCCCCGGCATCCCGCAGCGCGTCTGTGCCGGCGAGCTCGGCTCGTGCAACGTGCACACGCTGGGCGGCCAGCGCGCCGACGGCGAGTCGTGGGTGGCCATCCTCAATCCGAAGGGCGGTTGGGGCGGGATGGACGACAAGGACGGCTGGACCTGCATCCAGGACCCGCTGTCGAACTGCCGTTGCCAGCCGGCGGAGTCGCTGGAGAACGCCTTCCCGGTCAAGGTGCGCCGCTTCGGCCTGCGCACCGGGGTCGAGGGCGCGGGGCGCCATCGCGGCGGCTTCGGGATCACCCGCGACATCGAGGTCACCGCCGACTGCGTGATCTCGACCTGCCTGGACCGGTCGGCGATCGCGCCGTTCGGCCTGTTCGGCGGCGACGACGGCGCGCCGAACCTCATGCACGTCAAGCGCAACGGCAGCGACACGTGGGAGCGGCTGAGCTCGCGCCAGTCGAACATGGCGCTCAAGGCCGGCGATGTCGTCCGGATCGAGACCGGGATCGGCGGCGGCTTCGGCGACCCGCTCGAGCGCGACGCGGCCGAGGTGGCCGATGACGTGATCGACGAGTACCTGCCGCGATTCGACGCGGCCCGGGAGATCTATGGGGTCGTCCTGCGCGACGACCTCACGGTCGACGAAGAGGCGACGACACGCTTGCGGCGCGAGATGCGCGACGCCGTGTCCGAGCGCGCCCCCCGTACCGCGGTGCCGCGTGTGCCGACGTTCCAGCCCGCCTGAGAAGGAGACCCTGACATGTCCAGCCTGAGCGAGGGGATCGACCTTGCGACGCCCGAAGGGGCTCTTTCGGATGCGTTCCTCCAGGACGTCCTGCGCAGCCTCGTGCAGACGCGTTCCGTCAACCCCGGCATCTACGAGACGCAGATGGCGGAGATGGTGCGCCGGTGGCTCGAGCCGACCGGCGCGGACGTCCACGTCGTCGAGTTCGCCCCGGGGCGCCCTTCGGTCGCCGCCGTCATGGCGGGCTCCGGCGGCGGCCCGACGCTCGTCCTCAACGGGCACATGGACACCGTGCCGATCGACGACGAGTCGCTCTGGGACAGCGACCCGTTCGCCGGCGACGTCCGCAACGGGTACATGTACGGGCGCGGCGCCTGCGACATGAAGGCGGGGCTGACCACGCAGATCGCGGTCGCCCACCGCCTCGCGTCCATCCGCGACGAGCTGAAGGGCACGCTGATCCTGCACTTCGTCGCGGGAGAGGAATGCGCCGAGCCCGGCGCGCTGTCGCTCGTCCAGGCCGGCTTCACCGGCGACTTCGGCATCGTGACCGAGCCGACGGAGCTCCGCGTCGCGGTCGCCGAGCGCGGGCTGGGCCTGTACCGGGTGCGGATCCTCGGACAGTCCATCCACGCCAGCCGGGCCACGCTCGGGATCAACCCGGTGCCGCGGCTGCGCGGCGTGCTGCAGGTGATCGACGACTACGAGCGCGAGGTGATGGCCAAGCCCCATCCGCTGCTGCCCGGCGGCAGCTGCACGCCCACGGTCGTGCGGGCGGGCGTCAAGGAGAACGCGGTCGCCGACTACTGCGACCTCCTGCTCGACCGCCGGCTCATCCCGGGTGAGACGATCGAAGGCGAGCGGGCCGAGCTGGAACGCCGGCTCTCCGCGCTCGGCGACGACGACCCCGACTTCTCGTGCGAGGTGACGAGCTTCGAGTTCGGCTTCGAGCCCGCCGAGATCCCCGCCGACTCGAAGTTCGCCGCCATCGTCGCGGACGCGGTGAAGGGCGTGACCGGGACGCGCGGCGAGATCTGGGGCACGCCGTACGCCAGCGACGTCCGCAACCTCGTCAACGACGCCGGGATGGAGGCCGTGACGTTCGGCCCCGGCAACGTCGCGGAATGCCACTGCGCGAACGAGCGGGTGTCGATGGCGCAGGTGCGTCAGGCGGCCGAGGTCATGGCGCGCGTCGCTCGCGACCTCCTGTAGGGATGGCCGATCGGGGACTGAAACCGGATGGGGTGCCGGGTCGCGCTGTCAGCGACGAGAACCCGGTGTCGGACTCACTGGCGGGCAACGCAACCCACACGCTTCGTGCTCGTCGTACCGATTTTTAATGGTTGACCACCCTCAATGTGCCCAAGCTCCGCGCCCGTGATAAGGAAGTGATGAACATGCTCAACGTCGCCGTGGTCCAGCTGCACCCCCTTGAGAACAAGGCGGCCAACATCGATCGAGCCGAGGGCTTCATTCGCGTCGCGGCGGCGGCGGGGGCGCGGCTCGTCGCCCTGCCGGAGTACTTCAGCTGTTACGGGCGGGCGGTGTCTCCTGTGTCGGTGGCGGCCGTATACGGTGAGGCGGCAGAGACAATTCCCGGCCCGACGACCGAGCGACTGCAGGCGCTGGCCCACGAGCTCGGAATCCATATTCACGGCGGCTCATTCTTCGAGCGTCGGGGGGACGCGCTGTACAACACGAACGTCATCGTCGATCCCGCCGGTGACGTGCTCGGGGTCTACCGGAAGATCCACCTCTTCGAGGCTCGCGCGCCCGAGCTGACCTATCGAGAGGAGTCGGCGGTCACGCCCGGGACGGAGATCGTTTTCACCGACCTCGAAGTGGACGGTCGCTCGACGACCGTGGGGCAAACCATCTGCTATGACATCCGGTTCCCTGAGTTGTACCGCGTCCTCGTCGCCGAGTACGGCTCCGAGATCCTCTTCGTGCCGGCCGCCTTTCCGCGCGAGACCGGACGTGATCACTGGGAGTTGCTGCTTCGTGCGCGCGCGGTCGAGAATCAGGCATTCGTCGTGGCACCAGCGCAGTGGGGCGAGCAGGCGGACGGCAGTTGGCTGCACGGGCGAAGCATGATCGTTGATCCCTGGGGGACGGTCATGGCGACGGTGCCCGACGGCGAGGGCGTCGCGATCGCCTCCCTTGACCTGGATCGGCTCGCGACGTACCGCCAGAACTACCCGAACCTCCAGAACCGCCAGCCTGACGTGTATTCGTCATCGTCAAAGGAAGTCGTCTAATGTCAGATCGGAAGTTCAGCATCTGTCTCACGTTCGACCCGGACGCGACCTCGATCTGGGTCGGGACGTTCGCGTCGAACAATCCCAGCATGATTTCCCGTGGCGAGTACGATGTCGCGGTCGGTGTGCCGCGGGTGCTGGACCTGCTCGAGCGTAACGACATCAAGGCGACGTTCTTCATCCCAGGCCATGTCGCCTGCGCCTACCCAGACGTGGTCAAAGAGATCGACGCCGCCGGCCATGAGATCGGCCACCACGGAATGTTCCATGAGAACCCCGCTGACCTGGACCGTGCAGGCGAGAAGGAGGTCCTGGAGATGGGCTTCGCCGCGCTTGACAAGGCCGCCGGCGTCCGCCCGAAGGGCTTCCGCTCGGCTGCGTGGGACCTCAGCCCGAACTCGATCGAGCTTCTGCTCGAGTTCGGCCTGCTGTACGACACCAGCTGCATGGCGAACGACTTCGAGTCTTACTACTTGCGTACCGGGGACACGTGGGGGCCCAAGGAGCTCTACCAGTTCGGCGAGGTGTCCGAGCTCGTTGAGATGCCGGTCACGTGGCTGCTGGACGACTTCATCGTGTTCGAGCACATCTGGGGCAGCCAGGAAGGCTTGCGCCGGCCGGCGGACATCGAGGAGCTGTGGCGGGGTGAATTCGACTACGGGTACGCCAACAGCCCCGGCGGGCTCATCGTTCTGACGATGCATCCGCAGGTCATCGGACGCGGCAGCCGCATCACGATGCTGCAGCGGCTCATCGATCATTTCAAGGCCCATGAAGGCGTGGTGTTCGAACGGATGAGCGACGCCGCAGAGCGGTGGAAGGCCGAGAACCCGGTTGCGAAGTGGAAGGCCGAAAATCCCATCTACACGGGAGTCAACGCAATCACGGTAATTCCCACCACCCCATAATTCCCATGGAGCTAGAACGATCGCGGCTCGCAGAACACCCCTCTTCGGGTGGGCGTCCGCACCGAGCGTTCTCGGGACTCTGGGGTGGGACAAGCGACGCTAAGCACGCTGGTGGTTTCCTACTGTTCGGTGGGCGTGCAGGTCACCGGTTTGAAAGGTCCACACCGGAGTGCCATATCTGGCGATAGACCAAGGCAAGATCGGCGAGATGCTGGCGCATGAGTGCCTCAGCACGGTCAGCGTCTCCGGCAGAGATTGCATCCAGCATGGCGCGGTGTTCCGAGCAAACGCGGCGTGGAAACTCGTCGGTCAGTTTGGATCGGCCGAGGTTCGTGTGCAGGATCGAGAAGATCGGCTGTGCCGCGATCTGAAGTAAAGTGTTGCCGCAGGCGTCCACGAGGATCTGGTGGAATTCCTTATTTTGCAGAAACTTTTCATGCGCGGTAGAGACACTCTCAACCGCGAGCGTCGCCCGAAGCGCGTCGAGGCCAGCTTCGGTGTGGCGCTCAGCCACGTGGCGGACGGCGTACACCTCGATGAGTTCTCGTGCATCTAGGAACTCGGGCAGCGTCACAAGCTCGGTGCGGCTGAGCAAGTCGATATTTCGCTGCATGAACTCCGAGATGTGATCCACGGTCGGCAACGTAACGAAGTTGCCGCCGGTGGCACCCTTCAGCGTTCGAATCAGACCTTCAGCCACGAGCAGGCGGAGTGCCTCACGGATCGTTCCGCGGCTCACGCCGAACCCCGAGGCTAGGGCGACCTCTGGCGGGAGCCGGTGGCCGCTCGATAGCTCCCCGGACAAGATCTGGGAGCGCAATTGGTCATACACCTGTTCGTGCGCGCGTCGAACGCGACTCATCACGATCGGACCGTTGTCGGCCACAGCATCGTGGAGAATAGGCGCCGGCGCTTCGTTGGAAGTGCTGCCCATTCCAGACGTGACTGTAGGGGTCGCGCTCATATAACCGTATCCGCCAGTGCCGGACGGTCAAACTGGTTGAGCACATTCGGGTTTGAGCCTGCGGAATTGGTCGGCCGGCGGACGCGCGGCGGCCGTAGCGCCCATGCAACGGGCAACTCGGGATGGTGCCCTGCTTGGGCCCCGGTGGACGTGTTCGGGGGAGCTGCCCGTCGACCGCCGGCGTGCTGCACTCTCGCTGGTACGTCCCGCGAGCGAGGACCTGGGCCGCCGGCGAAGCGGGCGCGGAACGGGCTACAAGCGTGGACTCCGTAGGCGGCGCATTCTGGTCGGCAATGGATCAGCCGGTCCGCCATCGCTGCCGCCCCAGCCGCCCGAGTGCATCGGAGGTGTCGCTCGGCTTTGGCAGAACCGGGGCGCGGCATCGGGCACGCTGACTGGCCACTTTGACGGCAATACGGGCGCCCTCGTCGTGTAAGCGTACGACCGCTGCGCTCAGTCGCGAGCTCTAGGCATGCTGAGTTTGGTCGAGGCGCGTCGCAGCAGGGCGGCGGACAGAGAGTCGAGACCGTGACCAAAGCCCGCAGCATGCATAGGTCGTACCTTAACGTCGGGTCGTGGCGGGGCGACCGGCCCCGTAGGCCGGCGGAGACATCGGTGCAGGCGATGAAGTGGCCAGATAAGCCCGCGGTCGGTGGGCTCTCGAGGTCCCCAAACAAGCTGTCCCCGCAGCGGTTCAAGCACGCGAGTACACGGCGGCGTGATGGGAACTCCATCGTCGTGCTAGCGGGCGAAGTCGCCGACGCCGGGCCGTCCCTTCTGGGCGACCGTGGCGCCGAAATGCACGAGGTGCGGTCGGCAGATGGGGCGGCCAGCGCAGAGTCGACCGCTATGTCTCGAATGCCGTCGAGCGGAAGGTCACGGCGCTGCGTCTCTGTAGGCGACATGCCGCCGATGATGGCGCCATCCGCTTAGAAAAGCAAAAGTTCGACTCTTCTGAGCACGACGTGGTACAACTTCACGACCGCGGCTCGGTTGGGGGTTTGCGGGGGAAAACTTCAGCATCCGCGGGCGCCCCTTCGCCGGGGCCGCCGCGGCCGAACCATGGAGAGGTCAGTTATATGTCGTGGCGAATCGGAGTGGACACCGGCGGCACGTTCACCGATGTGGTGGCCGTGGACGAGGAAACGGGGCAGCGGCACGTGCGCAAGACCTCGTCCACGCCGGATGACCCCTCCCGTGCGTTCAGCAGCGGCATTCGGGCTCTCCTCGCGGAGATTGGCGTCGAAGCGGGCGAGGTGACGTTCATCAGTCACGGGACCACGGTCGCCACGAACGCCATCCTGGAATCCAAGTACGCGCGCATGGGGCTGCTCGTCACCGAAGGCTACCGCGAGATGCTGGAGGTCGGGCGCCAGACCGTACCCGGCGACTTCGGCGACATCACCTGGTGGCTCAAGCCCGCGCGAGTCGTTCCGCTGGAGCTCGTGCGCGAGGCGGGAGGCCGACTCACCTACACGGGTGACGAGCACACGCCGCTGGATGAAGAGTGCATCCGCGAGATCGCCCGCGAGTTCAGGACGATGGGCATCGACGCGATCGCCGTCTCGTTCATCCACTCGTACCGCAGCCCGGTGCACGAGCAGCGCGCGCGCGCGCTGATCCTCGAGGAGCACCCCGAATGCTTCGTGTCGATCTCCTCGGACGTGATCCGCGAGTACCGTGAGTATGAGCGGACACTGAGCACGTGCCTGAATACGGGCCTGATGCCCTTGGTGACCGGGTACATCGAGGGGCTCGAGGGTCGGCTTGCGGGTGACGGCATCGACGCACGTCTTTACGTGATGAAATCGAGCGGCGGGATCATTCGCGCGCAGGAGATGGCGCCGCAGCCTATCTCCGCCGTGCTGTCAGGCCCTGCCGCGGGCGTGGTCACCGCCGCGTATTACGGCAAGGCCGCCGGTCACCCCGACCTGATCACGATCGACATAGGTGGCACGTCGACCGACATCTGTCTGATCGACCAGGGCACGCCGCACATGCTGACGGAGGGCCGGATCGACGTCTACGACATCAAGACGCCGATGATCGACATGCACACAGTCGGCGCGGGGGGCGGTTCGATCGCCTGGCTGGCAGCCGGACGCAGCCTGCGGGTGGGGCCCCAGAGCGCAGGTGCGGTGCCAGGCCCTGTCTGCTACAGCGGCGGCGGCACCGAGCCCGCCCTGACGGACGCGCACATCGTGCTCGGCCGCGTGTCGCCGTATCTGCTCGGAGGCGAGATCACCCTCGACGTCGAAGCGGCCCGCCAGGCCATTGGCGAGCAGATCGCCAGGCCTCTGGACATGACCGTCGAGGAGGCCGCCATGGGCATCCTCGAGCTGGCCACCAGCAACATCGCCCAGGGCATCAACGTGGTCTCCGTCAAGCGCGGGCGGGACCCACGCGACTATGCGCTGATGGCGTTCGGCGGCGCCGGTGGCCTCAACGCGTGCCTCGTCGCCGAGTCGCTCGGGATCAAGACCGTCATCGTGCCGCCGTCGCCGGGCGTGACGTCCGCCGAGGGGCTGCTATCCACGGACGTCCGCTCGGATCGTGTCGTGACCGACGTGCAGCGCGAGGACGCGTTGGACGTGCCTCGCCTCACCCGGGAGTTCTCCTCGGTGCAAGAGCAGGTCCTCGGCGATCTCGACCGAGAGGGGTTCACCGGCGATGACACGTCGGTGCGTGCGTTCGCCGACATGCGCTACGCCGGCCAGGCCTACGAAGTGCGCGTGCCGGTGGAGGTCAACGGCCACGGTATTGACGAGGCAGGCATCCGCGGAGCGCTGAAGGCGTTCCATCGCGCGCACGACGACCGCTACGGCTACGAGTACGAAGGTCGGCAACCGGTGGAGATCGTCAACATCGGGGCGACCGGTTTCGGGTTGTTCCCGCGCCTGAAGACGGCCAGCGAAATCCGTGAGTCGGCGACCTGGGATCAAGCCCGTCGCGAAGTTCGTCGCGGCGTGTTCCGGGACACCGGCGCCGTGGACCTGCCGATCTACGAGCGCTCGCTGGCGCCCATCGGGGAAGCCGTTCCCGGCCCCGCGGTCATCGAGCAGTACGACGCAACCTTTGTCCTCGAGCCGGGGTGGACGGCCACGCTCGACTCGGTGGGCCAGATCATCGTCACCCACGACTCGCAGGAGGCCTGAGGCAATGGCCATCGACACCGACCAATTCATGATCGACGAGTCGCGCTACGGAACGAGCGACTACGCCCCCCGCCGCAAGGCGGATTTCCAGCGTGACGATGCCGACTGGCCGCGGATCGAAACGCTCAAGGGCAACATCGACAGCGTGACGCTGGACGTCCTCGAGTGGGCTCTCGAGGCGGCGATCGACGAGGGCGAGGCCGCGGTCGAGCGGACGGCCGTCTCAACGATCATCCGCGAGCAGCACGACTACCGTGCGTCGATCAACACGCTCGATTGCAACAGCGTCACCCGCGTGTCCTGGGCTGCCACGGCTGACCCGATCCGCAACTACTTCTCGCTGGACCAGATCAACCCGGGCGATGTCTTCCTCTATAACGACATTCACGAGTCCAGCGCGACGATCGGGCATTTGCCGGACTTCTGCGTGGTGGTCCCGATCTTCTCCGACGCGCGACTCATCGGGTTTGCGCAGATCTTCGGTCACTGCAACGACGTCGGCGGCGTCGTGGCGGGCAGTTGGCCCCTGACCTCGACGACGGTGTTCGAGGAGGGCATCCAGTGCCCGCCGATCAAGTTCTACGACCGCGGCCAGCGCAACGAAGAGGCGTGGAAGATCATCCTCCGCAATAGCCGGTACCCCGATGACTTGCGTGGCGACATCGACGCCTTCGTCGGGGCGGCGCGTATCATCCAGCGCCGCGTTGAGGAGTTGTGCCGCCGGTACGGCACCGACGTCGTCGAGGCCGGCTTCTACCGCATCATCGAGCGCTGCGAGGAGATCGTTCGCGAGGAGGCGCTCCCGCACATCCCCAATGGCGAGTACGTCGGTGAGGACTTCCTCGAGACCGACGGCATCGACCTCGAGAAGCCGGTCAAGCTCATGCTCACGGTCCGCAAGGACCCTGACAAACTGATCGTCGACTTCGCTGGCACCGACCCGCAGACCCCGGGGCCGGTGAACTGGGTCATGGACGGGCGCCACTACTCCAAGTGGCTCGGCGGCTTCGTCAAGGCCCAGGTGCCGGGCATGATCGTCAACGAGGGCATGACGAACGTGTTCAAGTGTTATCTGCCGCCGCGCACCGTGCTGTCGGCGGAGTACCCGGCGGCCGGCGCGGACCGGATGGACTGCATGCTGCGGATGATTGGCGCTTACACGGCGGCGATGGCCAAGGCGACCAACGGGCAGATGGTGGGCGACGCCCAGTGCATCCAGCTGTACGGGTTCTTTGGCAAGGACCTCGACGGCAAGGACTTCCTGTACCGAGAGATTTTCGGGGCCGGATCGGGGGCCAGGCCGTTCGCCGATGGGACCGACACCGTCGACCTGGTGCCCGAGTCGAAGAATCTGCCCACCGAGTTCATCGAGCAGCGCTTCCCCGTCCTTGTGCGGCGGGTCGGCATGTTCCAGGACTCCGGCGGCCCGGGTGCCTTCCGGGGCGGCCTCGGCTACCTGAAAGACGTCGAGATCCTCGTCGATGGCCACTTTTTGACGGTGTCCTATCGCACTATCTTCTCGTGTTTCGGTGTCAACGGCGGAATGGCCGGCCGCTCGGGCGGCGCGCTAGTCAACCCGGGCACACCACAGGAGCAGCACATTCTCTACAAGCGCGAGGCGATTCCGGTAAAGGCGGGCGACGTCGTGCGGATCTTGACTCCCGGCGGCGGCGGGTGGGGCGACCCGCTGGCCCGTGTGCCTGAGATGGTGCGCTTGGACGTCCAACGGGGGCTCGTGTCGCTAGGTAGGGCCCGCGACGACTACGGCGTCGTGCTGCAGATGGTCGACGACCCCGCTCGCCGGTATGAGGTCGACGAGGCGGAGACCGAGACGCTGCGCGCGGACCGCAAGGCGTCGCGCCCGCCGCTGAAGATGATCAACCGCGGGCCTCACGCGGAGCAGCTCATCCGGGAGGGCAGGATCACCGTCTCGGACTTCGACTACCCCGCACAGTTTGACGAGGCCGCCTACCTCGAGGCGGTGGCGTCATGACCGCTCGGCCGCCGCATATCCGGATCTCGGGTTCTCCGATGGAACGGGGCACCCAGCTGGGCCACGAGGCCGCCGACCAGATTCGCCACTCCATCGCCCTCTACCAGCGGACGTTCGCCCATTTCACCGGGCTCGCCTGGTCTGAGGTGCGCGAGTTGGCGCGTGCGTACGAACCGGCCATAGCGAGCTACGACCCCGAGTTGGTCGAGGAGATGGCAGGGACTGCGCAGGGTGCCGGGCTCGACTTCGAGGACATCCTCGCTATTAACACGCGCACGGAAGTTATGTACGGGCACTCGGCCGCAGTGCTAGCCGAGTGCACTTCGGTCGCCGCCCGTGGAAGGCCCACCAAGGACGGCGGCGTCATCGTCGCGCAGAACTGGGATTGGCTGCCGGCCGCGAGCCGCAGCACCATCCTGCTCGAGGTCGCCATCCCTGGGCGACCTGCGTTCGTCACGTTCGTCGAGGCGGGGCTGGCCGCGAAGATGGGCTTCAATTCCGCTGGTGTCGCGATGGTGACCAACCTGCTCTTGACGGATCGCGACGTGGGCACGTTCGGTGTGCCGTTCCATGTGATTCTGCGCAACATCCTGCTGGGCGAGAGCTTCGAAGAGGCCAAGGCGGCCATCACGCGCCCGGTGCGAGCGTCTTCGGGTAACTACCTCATTGCGACGGCCGGTGGTGACATGGTGAACATCGAGGCGCAGCCCGGCTCGGGCCCCGTCCACGAGATGGCACCGGTCGATGACGTCCTAATCCACACGAACTCGTTTTGCGGGCCCTTGGACGGCCGGGACCGAGCCCTGGACAGCCTGCCGGACTCGCCCGGCCGCGTCACGCGCATGCGCGAGTTGATCGGCCCGGTTCGCGGTCGCCTCGACGCGGAAGTGCTCGGTGCCGAACTGCTCTGCGACCACGCAGGGCGTCCCGGCTCGGTCTGTCGGCACGCTGACGAGAGCCTTCCGCAACCGGAGCGCCTTGCGACGCTTGGGTCGATCGTCATCGACATCTCATCTTCCACGGCGCAGCTCTGCTTCGGCGCCCCGTGCGAGGGCACATATGTGCCGGTCGTGCCGGCTTTTGTCGAGGATCAACAGATGCTGCCGCGGTAGCCGACGCGCAGTGAGCGTCGAGGCGGATAGCATCGCGTCGACGGAGAGTATGCGCGGCATTCCGGGGTCGATAACGTGGCGACCAAGTGTCGCCGGCAGTGGCAGTTGAGAAGGTGTCCACAAAGGAGGAGGAGTGAGGATGGAGCGTTTTACCTGGGGGTCTGTGCGGGACACCTGGAAAATGGTGCGTTCCGGCGCGGCGCTGGTGTTCGTGCTCGGCGCTACGGTGGCGCTCGTCGCGGGATGCGGTGGCGGCGACAGCGGTTCATCGACGAGTTCGTCGGGTGACTCGGGGGCGGCCACGTCCGCGTCGAGCACAGCTGCGGCGGATTCGAGCACGACCGCGGCGGATTCGAGCACGACTGCCTCGGCTGATCAGACGCCGTATCAGGTCACCGGGTCCAAGGGCGACAAGCAGCCGCTGACGCTGTTGGGTGAGGTTCCTAATCGCAAGGCCTCGAAGGAATACAACGTGTGCTACGTTGGCAACACGCCGATCAACACGTATGTCCAAGCGATGGAATATGGAGCGGAGACGGCCGCGGACGCGCTTGGCGTCAAGCTCCACAAGGAAATCGCAAACTGGGATTCTGCGGAGCAGATCAATCAGATGCAGGCTCTGGTGCAGCAGAACAAGTGTGACGGCATGGTTCTGTTCGCTGCCGATCCGAATGCGGAGTGCAACACCGTTAAGCGGATCGCCAAGACGCTGCCGGTGGTCGTGACGAACTTCCCGCTTTGTGGGGATGATGGCTACACCGAGGGCACGGTCTCGGAGTCGAGCTCGCAGTCGTACCCGTTCTATAAGCAGTACGTCGACTGGGCGTTTGGCGAGCTCGCGAAGAAGGGCGGCGGCAAGGTTGCGGTGTTGAGCGGGCCTTCGACGTTCGGCCACTATCAACAGCTGAAGCGGGCTTCCGAGGAGGGCGCCAAGAAGTATCCGAATGTCAAGGTCGTCCAGAACATCGCAGCTCCTTGGACGATCGAGGCGGGGCTCAAGCAGGCGCAGACGGTGCTACAGACCCACCCAGACGTCGACATGCTGCTGTCGTCGTATGACCAGAACACGGTCGGTGCGATCAAGGCACTGCAGTCGGCGGGCAAGAAGCCCGGTGAGATCACCATCTTCGATCTCGGCGGCGATGAGCGCACGTTCCCGCTGCTGAAGGAAGGATGGATTCAGGGCATTCAGTACCTGCAGCCTGTGGAAGAGGTCGGTCAGGGCCTCGAGCTGCTGGTCGGGCACCTCGACGGCCAGGAGGTCCCAACGTTCAACAATCTCGGCGCCGGCAAGGGCCTGCCCGGCAACACGGTGCAGATCACCGAGGCGAACGTCGACCAGTTCAAGCCGGAGTTCTAGGGGTGCCGGCGCTCGGCACAGCACGCGAGAGAGCCGGTCATGTCGGTCGTGACGTCTGAGTCGACGGTGGGAGGCCCGGCCGCGGGCCTCCCACCCGCCGTCGTTGTCGAGGATCTCGTCAAGACGTATCCGGGGACGCGGGCGCTAAAGGGCGTGTCGCTCTCGGTGCGTTCCGGCGAGTTCCGGGCTCTGGTCGGCGAGAACGGCTCAGGGAAGTCCACGCTCGTCGGCATTCTCGGCGGCAAGACGGTCGCCGATCCCGGCGGTCGCGTCGAGATCTTCGGGCAGCCACTCGTGCAGGGGAATCCGTCCAAGGCGGCGGACGCCGGCGTGGCGGTGATTCATCAGGAACTGCTCATGGTTCCGCAGCTCAGCGCGATGGAAAACGTCTTCCTCGGGGATCTCCCTGCTCGCGGCTCGGTGGTATCCCGGCGCCGCATGCGTCGCGAGTACAACGAACTCGCGGAACGCGGAGGGATCGACGTTCCAGCAGACGCACTCGTCAGCGGATTGTCGGTCGCGCAGCAGGCGATGCTCGAGATTCTTCGCGCGCTGCGGCGCGAGGCGCGCCTGGTCATCATGGATGAGCCGACGGTGACGCTCGGCGTTCCCGAGCGCGAGAAGCTCTATGCGATCGTCGCCGGTATGCGTCGGCAGGGGGTGACGTTCGTGCTGGTTTCACATGACCTCGAAGAGGTCATGGGCCTGGCCGACTCAGTGACGGTATTCCGCGACGGATCGCTGGTGCGCACGGCCCCCAAGGAGGCATGGACGAAGGAGCGCCTTGTGGTCGCCATGCTCGGCGACGAGCGGGCCGGAACGCTGTCCCAGGGCATTGGGGGCGGCCCAATCTCGAAGGAGTCGCCGGAGCTAGACGCGCGGACCGGACATACCAGCACCGGGCCACCCCGCTCACGCGAGTTCCGCGCCCCGCTGCTGCGGGTGCGCGGTGTGCGGGCCGGAGCCAAGGTGCGCATCGACGAGATAGAAGTGGCCGCCGGCGAGATCGTGGGCCTAGCCGGGCTCGTCGGATCGGGGCGAACATCGGTCCTGCGCGCCATAGCGGGCGACTTTCCTGGGTCCACAGGGCACATGGAGCTCGAGTCGCAGGCGGTGGCGTGGCCAAAGAGCGTCTCGGCGGCGTTGGACCGCGGCGTGGCGCTTCTCCCTGAGGACCGGAAGACCCGCGGACTGGTCCTCGACATGCCGGTCTACGACAACGTCACTCTCTCCGACCTGAGCGCGGTATCTCGCGGGGGCACGTTGAGACGCAGCCGCAGTTGGTCGCGGGCGAGCGGGCTGCTCGCGTCAGTCGAGTTCCGCGGCGCGGTAGGTGGCCCAGTGCGCACGCTGTCAGGCGGCAACCAGCAGAAGGTGATGGTGGCGAAGTGGCTGCATCGTGCGCCACGGGTCCTGCTCATCGACGAGCCGACTCGCGGGATCGATATTGGAGCCAAGCAGGACATTATGCGTGTCCTGAACGATCTTGCGGATCTCGGCCACGCGATCCTCTGGGTTTCGTCGGAGTTCGAAGAGGTCATCGCTGTGTCGCATCGCGTCCTCCTCATCTCGAAAGGTCGCTGCGTCGCCGAGTTGAGCGGTAACGAGATGACGCTCGATCGCGTCTTGGCTGGCGTCTTCGAGGCGGACTTCGAAAGTCAACGCCATTCCAAGTCGGAGTCCGCGCAGTGATCGGCGCGGGCACAGCAACGTCGGCCAGTCCGCGGGCGGCCAAGCTCAGGAGCACACGGTGACCACAGCACAACAGGAAACCGAACGACCGGCTGCACGCTCGAGCAACCGCGTGAGGGGCGCCGCGCGGAGGGTGTTGCAGGAATATGGGCTCGTTCTGGTCCTCGTCGTCCTCATCGCCGTTGTGGCGATCCGCGAGCCGAGTTTTGTCGAGGGGCAGAGTCTTCTGAACCTGCTGGAGCAGTGGGCGCCCGTCGGGATCATGGCGGTGGCCGGGACCTTCGTGATCATCAGCGGTGGGTTCGACTTCTCCGTCGGCGGCATATTCGCGCTCGCGACGGTCTGCTTCGCTGGATTCGCTGGTCATGTACCAGTCGGAGTCGCCTTCATCGCTGCGCTGGGAGTCGGCTTGTTCCTCGGCGTCACCAACGGCCTCGTAATCACCAAACTGCGGGTGAATCCCTTCATCGCGACGCTCGCCATGGGGCAAATCGCCCACGGGATCGGCCTCGTCTATACCGATGGCACGCCATTCATCGTGGAGGGCGACAGCTTCGCCGCCTTGGGGCTGAACCAGATCGGCCCGTTCGTCATCCCCAGCGTCGTGATGATTCTGGCGTTCCTCGTTGGCGGCTTCGTTCTGTCCCGTACGACTTACGGCAGATCGATGTACGCCCTGGGCGGAAACCGGGACGCGGCGCGGCTGTCGGGCATCAAGGTGGACCGTCGCCTTATCACCGCCTACGCCGTATCGGGCGTGTCCGCCGCGTTGGCGGGCGCGTTCATGGCCTCACGATTGGGCACTGGGCAGGCCGACGCCTCGGCCGGCATCGAGTTCGACGTCGTGATCGCCATCGTGCTGGGCGGGACAGCGATCAGCGGCGGCTTCGGCGCAATGTGGCGGACTGCGGTCGGGCTTGGTCTCCTAGCCGTCATGCAGAACGGCTTCGACAGTCTTCAGATCAATCCGTTCTACCAGGTGGTCATCAAGGGCGTGGTCTTGATCATCGCGGTCGCCTGGGACGAGTACGTGCGGCGCCGGAAGGAGAACCCTGCGATCAGCGAGCCAATTGCGCCGCCGCCGAGGGCGGGGAGACCCGGCGAGTCGGCTGTGGCGCCATCGGAGGCGCCAACATGACCGGGTGCCTCGACGCCAAGCAGAGTCGCCGGTCATTGAGTCTCTGCGCCAGCGGCACACCTAGGGCGCGTGATTGAAACGAGACTGACTGGGATGGACGCCGCGAGTCGTACATCAATGGGGTCGGGCGCGGACGGGCGCCCCGACCGACCCCTACAACGCGTTGCGCCCACGGGAGTGAGGTACTCATGCCTCGATTGAGACCTATCGAACGTGCGCAAGCGGCCGCTGAGGCGCAGCCGTACTACGACCGAGATGTCGGTCTTTACGGCGTCGTGCTCAACAACACAAAGATGTATGCGCACAACGTCCCGGTGCTGCTGGCGGTAAAGGAGTTCGTCGCTCGTTTCTCCGAAGCAACCACCCTCCCTACGGACCTCAAGGCGCTGCTGCGCGTGCGAGTCGCCCTGTTGAACGGATGCCCTTTCTGAACGGATCTGCATTCTGCCGTGAGCAGAAGCAACGGAGTATCGGAGGTCAAGCTCCTCGATGTCGGACGGTGGTCGGAGAGCGACCTGTTCGACGATCGCGAGCGCACGGCGCTGGCGTACGCGGAGGCGATGACGATCAGTGGCTCGGGAGTAGACGATGGGCTCTTCGACCGCGTTCATGACACGTTCACTGAGGAGCAGATCGTGGAACTGACGTGCACGGTCGCATTCGAGAACTTCCTGAGTAAGTTCCATCGTGCTCTCCGAATCGAAGCGCAGGGATTCTGCGCGGTCCGCCCGCTCATAGCCGATGAGCGAGTTGTTGATCGTTCCGATGGCGACGTGCCCACCGCGTGATCCTCGTCCTGTCCCACCCACACCAAACCCGGAGGCAACCCACACCATGGCACGGCACATCTCGATCGCAGCGGCGAACTTCGCCGTCCGTCCGGTCAGCAGCTTCGACGAGTTCGGCGCGCACTGCGAGACCCTCCTCAACCAGGCCAAGGGCGCCGACCTGGTGCTCTTCCCGGAGCTCTTAACGGTCGAGCTGTTCAGCACCTACAGCGACTGGAAGTCCGCACCGATCTCCGAGCTGACTCGCATCGACGAGTTCACTCAGGAGTACCTGGACTTCTTCACGGAGCAGGCGCGTACGCGCGACCAATTCATCGTCGGCGGATCGCACCTGCTCAAGGACGGTGACCGCTACGTCAACGTGGGGCACCTCTTCGAGCCGTCGGGAACGGTGCACACGCACGTCAAGACCCACATCTTCCCGGCCGAGGCCGGCTGGTCGACCGAGGAGGGCACGACCGTCGAGGCGATCGAGTTGCCGTTCGCCAAGGTGGCGTTCAACATCTGCTACGAGGCCGAGATCCCAGAGTGCGCGGCCACCGCGGCCGAGCAGGGCGCCGAGATCATCCTCTGTCCCTCGTTCACGTTCACCGAGTTCGGCTTCTGGCGCGTGCGCCACTGCGCGCAGGCCCGGGCGATCGAGAACCAAGTCTACTTCGTGCACTGCTGCACCGGCGGGCGGCCCGGCGCGCCGCTGCCCAACGGCTGGGCGCAGAGCTCGATCCTCACGCCGTGCGACATGCCGTGGACCCCGGACGGCATCGTCGCCCAGGCGACCCCGAACGAAGAGATGGTCGTCCACGGCACGGTCGACATCGACCGGCTCTACGAGAACCGCGACAACGGTGCGGCCCCGACGTTCCGCGACCGGCGGCGTCGCGCGGACCTCTACGCCAGCTGGCCGTCGCACACCACCGCCGTCCCCCGCTGACTTCCGTCCCCAACCGAGAGGAGGGTCCACCATGGGCCACATCCAGATGCCACCCGGAAAGAAGATCGCCGTCAACCTCGGCGCAGACTTTGACGCCCAGAGCCTGTGGCTCGGCGCCTTCAACTGGCCGAGTCCGTCGTTCATGGCGCGCGGCGAGTTCGGCGCAGCCGTCGGCGTGCCGCGGCTGCTTGAGCTGTTTCGCCGCTACGACATCAGGACGACGTTCTTCACGCCGGGGCACACGATCGACACGTTCCCCGACATCTGCAAGGCGATTCAGGCCGATGGCCACGAGTTCGGCCACCACGGCTACTACCACGAGAACCCCACGAAGATCCAGGAGGACACCGAGCGCCGCCTGATCGAGCTCGCGTTCGACACGTTCGACCGCCAGCTCGGGATCAAGCCGGTGGGCTACCGCTCGCCGTACTGGGACTACTCCGAGTCGACGCTGGACCTCGTGGAGGAGTTCGGCTTCATCTACGACTCGAGCCTCATGGCTCGGGATCTGGTCCCGTACCACCCGCAGCGCTGGCAGGTCAACTGGGAGTCGGCCAACATCGCCGGGCCCGCCAGCCGCGTGCTGGAGATCCCGGTCAACTGGTACCTGGACGACTTCCCCGCGCTCGCCTACACGGGCGCGCAGGCCGGCCAGCAGGACACCGACACGATCTTCAAGCGCTGGCGCGACATCTTCGACTACGGCTACGAGCGGGTCGAGAACGCGTGCTACGCGGTGGCGGTGCACCCGCAGGTCATCGGTCAGGCCCACCACATGATGTGGTTCGAGCGCCTCGTCGAGCACATCTCCTCCAAGGACGGCGTCTGGTTCGCCACCTGCGAGGAGATCGCCAAAGCGTGGGTGACCGACGAGGAGGACGAGCGCCTGTTCAATCTGCCCGTGGTGCGCGGCGTGGAGCCGGCTCCGGCGGGCTCCGGCTGGGCCTAATCGGGCCTGTCGGCCGCGGGCGGGGTCCATCCTCACCCGCCCGCGGTAGGACGATCTGCCATTTCCGGAATTACCGGCAAATCCCGCCGGCGTCAGTCGACGAGGTGACGTTCCATCGCGTCAGTCGACGAGGTGACGTTCCATCGCCATCTAGCCGTCGTCAAATAATGCGCTCCTAGCGCGGTAAACGATAGTTGATTCCCCACCTATCGCCGTCGAATTGTGGACAACAGGTCCATATCCGTCAACACGACGACGCCACGGATATAGCCGGTCGTGTTCCTCACCAGTAAGGGTCAAGGAGGCTCAGCACTATGCAGATTTTTGTGACAGGCGCGACCGGGGAGATCGGGCGCCCGGCGGTGGAGGCGCTCGTCCGGGGCGGCCACGATGTGCGCGCCGCGACGCGCGGCGAGGACGGTGACCGGATCGCGCGGGGACTCGGCGCGCAGCCGATCCGGGCCGATCTGTTCGACGGCGAGTCGGTCCGCGCAGCGGTCGGCAACGCGGAGGCCGTCCTGCACCTCGCCACGAAGATCCCCCCGTCGGCGGACATGGGCGAACTCTCCAACTGGGAGGAGAACGATCGGCTCAGGGCCGAGACGACGCGGCACCTGGTCGCGGCGGCGGGGGCGGCCGGGACGCGCGTGCTCGTCCTGCAGTCCTACTTCGCCGTCCAGCGGCCGGCGGGCGACGCGTGGATCGAGGCCGTCGACGACGCGGCGCCGCGCTGGTCGGACATCGGCGTGATGGACAGCATGCGGGCCGCCGAGGAGGCCCTGGGCGGGCTCGCCGGCAGTCCGTGCGCGGGCGTCGTGCTGCGGTTCGGCAGCATCTACTCGGAGCGCTCCGAGCAGCTGCAGGCCCAGATCGCCGGGCTAACGAGCGGTGAGGCCGCGATCCCCGGCGACGGGCGCAACTACTGGCCGTTCGTCGCGAGCGCGGACGCGGGGGACGCGATCGTCGCCGCGCTGTCCCTGGACGGTGGCACGTTCAACGTCGCCGACGACGAGCCGGTCACGCTCGAGCGCTTCTACACGGAGGCGGCCGCGGCGCTCGGCGTGGAGGTGCCCGGACACTGGGAGGACGTCTCGGGCCCCATGGCCGACGTCCTGCTCGGCTCCTGGCGGGTCTCCAACCGGCCCTTGCGCGAGGCCACGGGCTGGCGGCCCAGCGTGCCGAGCGTCCTGGACGGCTGGCCGGCGGCGGCGCTGCGCTACCTCGGCGGGCGGCCGGGACGCCGGCCGGTGCTCATGGCGTAGACGCCGCGGCCGCGCGCGAGGGCGCGACCGTCAGCCGCGACGAGATCGGCGCGGTGCCCAGGGCGAACGCCGCCGCGGCCCAGAACGCTGCGGGGTAGCCGCCGAGCGCCGCGATCGCGCCCTCCACCGGGCCGCCCAGGCCGAAGCCGACGTCGAAGAACGCGGTGAACGAGCCGAGGGCGGCCCCGCGGCGGTCGTCGCCCACCCGCTCGACCACGAACAGCGCGAGCGCCGGGTACATCAGCGCGAAGCCGAAGCCCATGACGACCGCCCCCACGACGGCGACCGGCCAGCCCGAGGCCAGCGCGACGATCACCAGCCCCAGGGCCTCCGCGAGCCCGGCGGCGATCGCCGCGATCCGCGGTCCTGCGACGTCCGGGATGCGGCCGAGCGCGAGCCGCGTGGCCACGACGGAGATGGCGAAGGCGGTGAACGCGAGCACCCCGTGCCCGGTCGCGCGGTCGGCGAGGTGCAGCCCGACGAGCCCGGCCATCGTCGCGTAGCCGGCGTTCGCGAGGGCCAGCGCGATCCCCGGCCCGACCGCCTCGGGCACGAACAGGGGGTCGCCGCCGACCGGTCGCTCGCGGGTGACGTCGTCGCGGGGCTGGCGCAGCGTGATCGCGGTGCCGGCCAGAGGCGCGAGAACCGCGAACGCCCACACCGCGTCGTAGCCCGCGATCGCGTGCAGCGCCTCTCCGATCGCCGGCCCCGCGCTCAGGCCGCCCCAGGCCGACAGGCCGAACAGCCCGATGACGCGCCCGCGCCGGTCGGCGGGCGTGAGGTCGACGACCCAGGCCGCGGCCGCCGTGAACACCGTGCCCTTCGCCGATGCCGACCACCAGCCGCGCGAGCACGAGACCGGGCACGCCGAGCGGCAGGAACAGGAGGGCGCCGCCCAGCCTCATGACCGCCGCGCCGGTGGCCAGCACGTCGGGGCGCCCGCGCCGATCGGTCTCGCGCGCCGCCCACGGGCGCGCGACGATCGCCGTCACGGCGAACGCGCCGATGACGACGCCGACGGCGAAGTCGCCCGCGCCCAGCGGCCCGTGGACGTAGCGGGGCAGGATGGGCAGGACCGAGCCCACGGCGAGGAAGCAGGCCAGGGCCGCGCCGAAGACGGCGATCGTCGAGGCGCCCCCCGCGCGACCTATGGTGTGGACCGGCGCCATCCGGGAACGTCTACCGCCTTGGGCGGCTGCGGCGCGGCGCGGCGCGGCGCGAGCGTAGTACCATGGAGTGTCCGACCTGCCGCCGGTGGGTCGTTTCTTTGTCCCGACGTACGGGAGCCGCCAAATGGCCCGCGGAGACGTGCGCATCGCTGTCACCCTCGCCTGCGAGGAGTGCAAGCGGCGCAACTATCAGACGAACAAGAGCAAGCGAAACAATCCGGACCGCATCACCCTGCGCAAGTTCTGCCGGTGGTGCCGGAAGCACACCAGCCACCGCGAGACGCGCTAGGTCCCACCGTCGATGGCCCGGAGGCGAGAGCGAGCGAAGGACAAGAAGCTCCGGCGCGAGAACGTGCCGGGCGAGCTCGAGCACGCATCGGGCGAGGTCGACGAGGTCGAGGCGTCGATCGTCGCGGGGGCCGAGGGCGAGGAGAGCAGCGTCGACGACGCCGAGCTCGCCGCCGAGGCCGAGGAGGCCGGCGCCGAGGCGGCGCAGCGCGAGTCGGCCCGGGGCGGGCGAGCCTCCCGGCGCGACCGGCAGCGCGACACCGGCCCCAAGCCGCAGGGCAACCGGGTCCTGAACTTCCTGCGCGCGAGCTGGGCCGAGCTCCAGCGCGTGCAGTGGCCGGACCGCAAGCAGGTCGCGCAGGCGACCGCCGTGGTGCTCGGCTTCGTCGCCCTCGCCGGCGCCTACCTCGGCGTCGCCGACTGGGCCGCGCAGCGCGTCGTCGACTTCATCATCTGATCACGAGAGAAACCCCATGTTCCGCTGGTACGTCGTCAACACCTATTCGGGCCACGAGAAGAAGGTCAAGCAGAACCTCGAGCACCGCGTCGTGTCGCTCGGGCAGCAGCGTGCCGTGCGCCAGGTCGTCGTTCCCACCGAGACCGTCTCGGAGATGAAGGACAACCAGAAGGTCATGACCGAGAAGCGCACCATGCCCGGGTACGTGCTCGTGAACATGGACCTCAACGAGGACTCGTGGACCCTCGTGAAGGGCACGCCCGGCGTGACCGGCTTCGTCGGCGCGTCGAACGAGCCCGTGCCGCTGACCCAGGCCGAGGTCGACCGGCTGCTCAAGAAGGAGGTCGCGACCGCCCCGCGGACGCGCGCGCAGTTCTCCATCGGCGAGTCGGTCAAGGTCATCCACGGCCCCCTCTCGGATTTCTCCGGCGAGATCTCCGAGATCAACGAGGACGCCAACCGGCTGAAGGTCCTCGTCTCTATCTTTGGACGCGAGACCCCGGTCGAAGTCGGTTTCGATCAGGTCAAGAAGATCTAGGAAGAAGCGCGAACGCTCATGGCGAAGAAGGTCCTCACCACCATCAAGCTGCAGGCCCCCGGCGGCCAGGCGAGCCCGGCCCCGCCGGTCGGCCCGGCGCTCGGCCAGCACGGCATCAACATCATGGAGTTCGTCAAGGCGTTCAACGCCCAGACGGCGAACGACATGGGCACGACGATCCCGGTCGAGATCACCGTGTTCGAGGACCGCTCGTTCACGTTCGTGACGAAGACGCCGCCCGCGGCGGTGCTCATCCGCCAGGCGATCGGCATCGACAAGGGCTCGGCCGAGCCCCATCGCGAGAAGGTCGGCCGGATCTCGCAGGCGCAGCTGCGCGAGATCGCCGAGAAGAAGCTGCAGGATCTCAACGCGCACGACGTCGACCAGGCGGCGAAGATCATCGCGGGCACGGCCCGCTCGATGGGCGTGGAAGTGGAGGCGTAACGAGATGGAACCCCGCGGGTTCTCACACACAACGGCTCCGACCCTGATGGAGATGGCATCGTGAGCAAGCACGGGAAGACCTACGTCGAGTCCAAGGGCCAGGTCGACCGCGAGCGCGAGTACGCGCCCGCCGAGGCGATCAAGCTCGTCAAGGACCTCAAGCGGGCGAAGTTCGACGAGTCGGTCGAGCTGCACATCCGCACCGGCCTGAACGTCCGCCACGCCGACGAGCAGCTGCGCGGGACGATCGGCCTGCCCAACGGCCTCGGCAAGGAGGTCAAGGTCGCCGTCTTCGCCCAGGGGGCCAAGGCCCAGGAGGCCGAGGAGGCCGGCGCCGACGTCGTGGGCGCCGAGGACCTCGCCAAGCGGATCGAGGACGGCTTCACCGACTTCGACATCGCCATCGCCACGCCGGACCTCATGCCGGTCGTCGGCCGGCTGGGCCGCATCCTCGGGCCGCAGGGCAAGATGCCCAACCCGAAGGTCGGCACGGTCACGATGGACGTCCGCAAGGCCGTCGAGGAGTCGAAGGCCGGCAAGGTCGAGTACCGCACCGACCGCACCGCCATCGTGCACCTCAACATCGGCAAGACGTCCTTCGAGGACCGGGCGCTGCTCGAGAACTACGCCGCGGTGATCGACGAGATCATCCGCGCCAAGCCGTCGGCCGCGAAGGGTCGCTACATCCGCACGATCACCCTCGCCTCCACCATGGGGCCCGGCGTGAAGGTGGACCCCAGCCGCACGCGTGACATCGTCGAGGAGTCTGCGCCGGCATCCGCCTGAGCGACAGCGCTTCTCCAGAGACCCCCGGCGGCTCGTCGTGAGCGCAAGCCCGGGCTAGGAGGCTGATGAACCGAGAACAGAAAGCAGCGGCGATCGCCGAGATCGCCGGTGAGATCCAGGAGGCCCAGGCCGTCTTCGCGGTGGACTACCGCGGGATCTCCGTGCCGCAGGCCGCCGAGCTGCGCGCCAAGCTGCGCGACGCCGACACCCGCTTCCGCGTGGTCAAGAACACGCTCACGGAGCGGGCCGCCGACGAGGCGGGCGCCGAGTCGCTGAAGGCGCTGCTCGAAGGCCCGACCGCGCTGGCCTTCGTGCGCGGCGACGCCGCCGCGGCGGCCAAGGCGATCGCCGACTACGCGCGCGCCACCGACCTGCTGCCCTTCAAGGGCGGCCTGCTCGACGGCGAGGCGCTCGACCCGGACCAGATCCGGGCGATCTCCCGCCTGCCCTCGCGGCAGGTGCTCTACGGACAGCTCGTGGGCATCGTGGCGTCGCCGATCAGCGGCCTCGCCCGGACCCTGCAGGCGCTCATCTCCGGGCTGGCGATCCAGCTCGGCGCGATCCAGGAGCAGGGGCTCGTGGGACAGGACGCCCCGGCGGCCGAAGCGGCTCCGGCGGCGGTCGAGGAGGCTCCCGCGGCCGAGGCGCAGGCCGAAGCCGAGGCGCCGGAGGCCGAGGCCCAGCCGGACGCCGCGGCCCAGCCGGACGCCGGCGGCGCCGACCAGGATGCGGAGCCGCCTGAGCCGGCGGTCTCCGCGCAGGAGCCCGCCGAGGGCCCCGACGACAGCTCAGCAACGACTTCGAACGACGAGGAGTAACCCAACATGGCCACCAGCACCCAGGAATGGATCGACGAGCTCAAGGGCATCTCCGTGCTCGAGCTCGCCGAGCGCATCAAGGCGCTCGAGGAGGAGTTCGGCGTGTCCGCGACCGCGGTCGCCGCGGCCGCTCCGGCCGCGGGCGGCGGCGACGCCGGCGCTCCGGCCGAGGAGGAGTCCTCGACGGTCGACGTCGTCCTCACGGGCGCCGGCGACAAGAAGATCCAGGTCATCAAGGTCGTCCGCGCGGCGACCGGCCTGGGCCTCAAGGAGGCCAAGGCGCTCGTCGACGAGGCCCCCAAGCCGGTCAAGGAGGGCATCGAGCGCGACGAGGCCGAGAAGCTCAAGGGCGAGCTCGAGGAGGCCGGCGCCTCCGTCGAGCTCAAGTAGCTCGCCGCATCGCCTGAACGCAGGATCCGAGGGGCGCCCACCGGGCGCCCCTCGTCGTCCCTGCCGATCGTCGAAGAGCCGGCAGCGACCAGAACCCGACCGCCGTGTCAGCCGGCGGCGACGGCGGCGTCCGCGAGCTCGCCGGCCAGCGCGTCCCCGAGCTCGCGCCGCGAGCGGATCCCGAGCTTGCGGTAGGCCGCGGTGAGATGGAACTCCACGGTGCGCGCGGCGACGACGAGCTCGGCGGCGATCTGCCGGTTCGAGCAGCCCTGTGCGGCGAGCAGCGCGACGCGGCGCTCCGCGTCCGTCAACGCCGCAGCGCCGGTCCGCGCCGCGCGCCGCGGCCGGCGCCCCGCCGCGCGCAGGGCGGCGAGCGCCCGCTGCTCGAGAGCCGTGGCGCCGCAGCCGTGCGCGAGATCGCAGGCGCGGTCGAGCACCGGACACGCCGCATCGCGCTCGCCGCCCGCCACCAGCGCCTCGCCGAGTCCGGCGAGCGCGTGGGCGTGCTCGAGCCGGGCGGGCGAGTGCTCCGTCAGCGCGACAGCCTCGCCGAGCAGCGCTGGCGCGGCGGCGGCGTCGCCGGCGACGGCCAGCGCACGCAGGGCGATCGAGACCGCCCGCGGCGCGCCGAAGCGCCGGGCGAGCGCCACCTCCCCGGCGGCGAGGGCCCGCGCGGCGGCACGGTCGCCGCGGGCCGCGAGCGCCCGCGCCCCCGCCGACCGCCAGGGCAGCAGCGCGGGGTTGCGCTCGCCGATCGCGGCGAGCCGGGCCTCGACGGCCCGGAGGTCGGCGAGCGCCCCGCCGACGTCGCCGGCCGCCAGCCTCGCCTCGCCCCGCGCGTGCAGCGCCATCGTCACGGGATACTCGGAGCCCAGGTCGCCGGCGGGGCGGTCGAGCCCGTGCGCGGCGAGCAGCTCGAGCGCCTCGGTGACCCGGTCGAGCTCGGTGAGCACCGGCACGAGCACCGACAGCGCGGCCGGCACGCCGATGCGCCACGCGACCGCCGCCCCCTCGAGCGCCTCGCACGCCGTCGCCTGCGCCTCGCCGAGGCGCCCGGCGCGGCACAGCGCCTCGGCGCGGAAGACGAGCAGGGGGATCGCCGCCAGCCACGGCGCGCCCCGGCTGCGGAAGGCGGCGACCGCCTCGTCGACCGCCGCGATCGCCTCGTCGTAGCGGTCGGCGGCGATCAGGCAGCGGGCGACGAACGCGGTCGTCAGGTCGCCGGGCACGGGGTGGCCGCCCGTGTCGGTGTCGCGCGCCCGCCGCGCCAGCACCAGGACGCGGTCGACCGGGGCGCCCGCCATCGTCTCCAGCGCGGCCAGCGCCGAGAGCTCGTCGGCGCCGACCGGCTCGCCGCGGTCGACGCGGGCGTGCAGGTCCCGCGCGTGGGGCTCGGCGATCCCGCGCGTGCGCCCGTCCGACACGGCGAGGTGCAACAGCCGCCCGGCCAGGCGCCGGCGCAGCACCGGGTCGCCATCGGAGCTGTCCGCGAGCGTGCGGTCCAGCAGCTGGGCTCCGTCGGCGACCCGCCGGCTGGCGCCGAGCAGGGAGCCGAGCGTCAGCGCCGCGCGCAGCCGCGCGTCGACGTCCGGGTGCGTCTCGACCGCCCGCCGGAGATGCTCGATGGCCGGCTCGACCTCGAAGGCCAGCGCCTCGGCCAGGCCGAGCTCGAGCAGCGTCTGCGCGCGCGCCTCGGCCCCCGGCGGCTCCTCGAGGGCGCGACGCAGATAGACCGTCGCCGCCTCGGGTGCGCCGCTCTCGAGGGCGCCGGCGGCGGCGTCGCGCAGCGCGTGGACGGTCCACGGATCGCCGGCCGGGTCGAGGCTGACGAGGTGCGCGGCGACCTGCTCGACGGGCGCGTCCTCGGCGGCCAGCATCCGGGCCGCCCGGGCATGCGCGGCGCTGCGCCGGCCCGCCGGCATCTCGTCGAGCAGCGCCCGGCGCACGATCGGGTGCGCGAACCGCAGCGGCCGCTCCGCCTCGAGCAGCCCGGTCGCCGCGAGGACGTCGGCGGCGGCCGCGGCGTCGCGTGCGTCGATGCCGGCGACCACGGCGGCCTGGCGCACGGAGGCCTCCGATCCGAGCACCGCGATGCCCTGGGCCAGCGTGCGGGCGGCCGCGGGCAGGCGCGCGACGCGCGCCGCGACCGCACCGCGCACGTCGGCGGGCGCGCGCTGGAGCACCGCGGCGGCCTGGCCGGGCCCCGCCTCCCGCATCGCGCTGACGAGCGCGCGCAGGAACAGGGGGTTGCCGGCGCTCGCGTCGTGGCACGCGCGGCACAGCTCGGCGTCGGCGCAGGGCAGCGAGGCGCGGACCAGGCGCTCGGCGGCGGGCGCGGAGAGCGGCGCGGGGCGCAGCACGGCCACAGCCGTGCGCAGCAGCTCGGCGGGGACCGCCGCCGCGTCGGGTTCGCCGGTGCGGCAGGCCACCACGAGCAGCGCCGGCAGGTCGTCGAGGCGAACCGCGAGATGGTCGAGGAACCGCAGCGACGAGGCGTCGAGCCACTGGACGTCGTCGACGAGCAGCGCGAGCGGACGCCGGCGGGCGAGGTGCACGGCCACCCAGTACAGGCCGTGGACGACCGCGTAGCCGGCCTCGTGCGGCGCCGGCGACGCCTCGCCGAGCCCGGCCGGCGCGTCGAGCAGCGGCGCGGCGAGGGCCGCCGGGCCGCTCAGCAGCTCGGGCGGCCCGTCGTGGACCGGGCGCTCGAGCAGCTGGCGCACGGCGCCGAACGCGAACTCCTGCTCGAGCTCGGCGCCACGGGCGTGCAGGACGTCGAGGCCGGAGGTCGCGGCGAGCGATCGCGTCGCGCGCAGCAGCGCCGTCTTGCCGATCCCGGGCGGTCCCTCCACCACGACCACGCCCCCGCGCCCGCCCGCGGCAGCGCGCGCGGCGGCCTCGATGGCTCCGAGCTCATCGTCGCGGTCGAGCAGGTTCGTCTCGTGCGCCGTCATCGTTGCGGCCTCCCGCGGGGGGACTCTACGTGGCCGTCGCGGGTCCGGCATGATCCGCACGATGGTCACCCTGCGCGCGGGACAGCTCGAGGCCGAGGTCGCGCCCGAGACCGGCATGGTCGTCGGCTCGCTGCGGCGCGACGGACGCGAGCTGCTCGGCGTCCGCGGCGGGCTGGCCGCCTACCGCGAGAAGGGCTCGACGTTCGGCGTGCCGCTGCTGTACCCGTTCGCCAACCGGCTGTCGGAGGTGCGCTCGGCCCGCATCGACGCGTCTCAGGCGCGACGCGACCCGTCCGGGCTGCCGATTCACGGCCTGCCCGCCGCGCGCGCGCCGTGGCAGGTCGTCGAGCAGAGCGCGCGGCGGCTGCGCGCGGAGCTGTCGTGGACCGATCCGGCCTTCCCGCCCCAGCACCGGGTCGAGGTCCTGCACGAGCTCACCGGGTCGGCGCTGCACGTGACGACGACCGTCGAGGGCCACGACGTCCCCGTCGCGTTCGGCTGGCATCCCTACCTCGAGCTGGACCGCGCCCGGACAACGGTGCAGATCCCGGCGATGCGCCGCCACCTGCTCGACGACCGCGGCCTGCCGACCGGTGCGACCGAGGACGCGCCGCCGTTCTACGGGCCGCTCGGCGACCGCACCTACGACGACCTGTTCGAGGCGCCCGCCGCGCCCTTTCGCGCGGGCGACCTGCTGGTCCGCTTCGGCGAGGGCGTCCGCTGGGCCCAGGTCTTCGCGCCGGCGGCCGAGCAGCTGATCGCGTTCGAGCCGATGGCCGCGCCGACGAACGCGCTCGTCAGCGGCGACGACCTGCCCACCTCGCCGTACACGCTGCGCTTCTCGCTCGAGCTCGCATGATCCTCGCCGACCGCTGGTCCTCCCTCGACGAGATCCTCGCCGCGCATCCGGACCTGCGGATCGACCTCGGGTGCGGCTACGTCAAGCCCGCGGGCTACGTCGGGCTCGACGACCTGCGCGGCGTCGGCGGGCTGGCGGGGCAGCTGCCGAGCGTCGAGGGCGGGCCGGACGTCCTGCTCGACCTCAACGCCGACCCGTACCCGTTCCCGGACGGCTCGGCGGCCGAGGTGCGCTCCCGCCACTTCCTCGAGCACTCGCTGCTCGACCACGTCTTCGAGCAGTCGCACCGGATCCTGCGGGCGGGTGGGCTGTTCGTCGCGATCGTGCCCTACGCCAACAGCGCGGACGGCCTGGCCCCCGGCCACGGCGTGTTCCTGACGGAGCGCTTCTTCGAGCGCAACCCGTCCTTCGGGCAGAAGTTCGAGATCACGCGGATCACGTACCGGCAGAGCGAGGAATGGGAGGCCTGGCCGCGGCTCTTGCGGCGCCTGATCCCATATGACTGGGCACGGACGCATCTCTTCAACGTGTGCAAGGAGATGCGTGTCGAGGCCGTCCGGCGTCCTGGCTGATCGCGGCGCCAGGGGTGCCGATGCCGGCTCCGGACTCATGACGGTGGGCTTCCGGAGACTGCCGGCGTGAGGCGGGCCCCCGTGCGTGGTCCCCTCGCTCATCGCGACTTCCGGCTCGTCCTCACGGCGTGGGGGCTGTCGGCGCTCGGAGACTTCCTCGCCGTCGTCGCGCTCACCCTGCGCATCCAGGAGGACACCGGATCGGGGCTGGCGGTCTCGGCGCTGCTCATCGCGGCCGCGCTGCCGGTCGTCCTGCTCAACCCGCTCGGCGGCTGGCTGGTCGACCGCTTCGAGACGCGCACCGTCCTCGCCGCCGTGGCCGCCGCGCAGGCGGTGGTCGCCGTCGCGCTCGGGCTCGTCGAGGGCGCCGCGATCACCATCGCGCTCGTCTTCGTGCTCAACGCCGGCCTGACCGTCGAGCGCCCGGCCCTTTTCGCGCTGATCCCGCGGATCGTCGGCGAGGAGCAGGCGCCGCGCGCCTACGCATGGTTCGAGGCGGTCAAGTACGCGACGATCACGCTCGGCTTCGTCCTCGGCGGCGTGCTCACCGGCGCCTTCGGCTCCGGGACCGCCCTGCTCGTGGACGCCGGAACGTTCGCGGTCACGGCGCTCGTGGCGCTAGCGCTGCGCACCCGGCGCACGCCGGCGCCGCGCGGCGAGCCCGAGGAGCGGGCGATGACCGCCGGGCTGCGCCTCATCGCCAGCGACCTGGTCCTGCGCTCGATGGTCATCGTGCTCGCCGCGTCGATCGTCTTCGGGGGGATCGACAACGTCGCCAACGTCTTCTTCGCGAAGGACACGCTCGACGCGGGCGACGCGGGCTACGGCCTGCTCGCCGCGGCCTGGGGGGTGGGGATGATCGGCGGCGCGACCGCGGCCGGCCGGCGGGTCGCGGCGCGCACCGCGGCGGCCGCGGTGACCGGGGCCGTCGCCCTGATGGGCGCGGCGATCGCGCTCGTCTCGATCTCCCCGGTGCTGCTGGTCGCCGTGATGTTCATGGTCGCCGGCGGCCTGGGCAACGGGCTGTCGAACGTCGCGATGCGCGTCCTGCTGCAATCGCGGGTCGCCGACGCGCTGCGCGGCCGCGTCTACAGCGCGTACCAGGGCGCGCTGACCGTCGCCGACTTCGTCGCCCTCGCGGCGGGCGGCGCGCTCGTCGAGCTCATCGGCCCGCGCAACACGCTGGCGCTGGCGGGTGTGGGCTGTCTCGTCGCGAGCCTGATCGGCCTGCCCGCGGTGCGGCGCGCGCGCGAGCGATGAGCGGCTACTCGGCCTCGGGGTAGGCGATCAGCTCGATCGGCTGCTGGCCCGGCGCCTCGAGGTAGAACGAGCGCGACCCGTCGCGGTGGGAGTGGATCGCCATCGCGTGGCGCTCGGCCAGCGCCTCGAGCTCCGCGTTCGACACCCGCCACGCCATGTGGTCGGGATGCTGCTCGGGCAGGACGAACGCGATCTTGGCGCCGCCCGCCTCGATCATCGCCCAGCTGTCGTCCTGGTAGAGGACCTTGGTGGCCGGGATCATCTCCCGCCACCACTCCACCGCGTGCGCGATGTCGGGCACCTGGTGGGCGACGTGGTCGAACTGCATCGTCATTGGTACAGTACGCGCCGTCGACCAATAGTCGCAGCCGCCCACAGCATCGGCACCGCGCCACATACGCGGTCGCCCCGGGCGGGGTCCGTGAGCGTCGACCGCCCCCTGCGGGGGTCCAGCCATGCGCTGTGCTAACTTGGATGGTCGCGCGTTTCCCAGGCGCGCGGACTAGGCCCCCGCCTCTCGCACCTTCGACCCTCCAGAGGAGTCGCCGTCTTGGCTTCCGTTGACGCCACGCGCACGCGCCGCAGCTTTGCGCGCCTGCACAAGCCCCTCGAGGTCCCCAACCTCATCGACATCCAGCGCCGCTCGTTCGAGTGGCTCACCGATCCGAAGCACGGTGGGCTGCGCGAGACGATCGACGACATCTCGCCCATCGAGGACTACACCGGCAACCTCGCGGTGGACTTCGGCGAGTTCAGCTTCGACGAGCCCGTCGCCTCGATCGAGGAATGTCGCGAGAAGGACCTCACCTACGCCCGCCCGCTCACCGTCACGGTCGCGTTCGTCAACCGCGAGACGGGCGAGATCCGCGAGCAGTCGGTCTTCATGGGCGACTTCCCGTGGATGACGGAGCGGGGCACGTTCATCATCAACGGCACCGAGCGCGTCGTCGTGACGCAGCTGGTCCGTTCGCCGGGCGCCTACCTGATGGAGCCCAAGGACCGCGAGAAGCAGGTCTTCATCGCGAACCTCATGCCGGCTCGCGGCTCGTGGCTCGAGCTCGAGATCGACAAGAAGGGCAAGGTCTTCGTCCGCATCGACCGCAAGCGCAAGCTGCCGGTCACCGTCCTGCTGCGCGCGATGGGCTACGCGAGCGACGAGGAGATCCTGCGGCTCTTCGACAACTCGCTGTACATCCGCAACACGATCGACTCCGACACCGAGGTCACGAAGACCGAGGAGGGGTCGCTCATCGAGCTGTTCAAGAAGCAGCGCCCGGGCGAGCCGCCCAGCGTCGACAACGCGCGTGCGCTGCTCAACCAGCTCTTCTTCGACCCCAAGCGCTACGACCTGACTCGCGTCGGCCGCTACAAGCTCAACTCCCGTCTCGGCCTCGACATCGACCTCGAGACGCGGACCCTGACCCACGACGACATCCTCGCCCTGGTCAAGGAGCTCGTCTCGCTGCCCAAGCTGCTCGGCATGCCCGAGGAGCCCGAGGTCGAGATCAAGGACTACGCGGCCGAGGCCGTGTCGATGCCGCGCGAGCCGGTCGCCGAGCACCTCGACGAGTACGAGCACTTCGGCAACCGCCGCCTGCGGACCGTCGGCGAGCTCATCCAGGAGGCCTTCCGCATCGGCCTGTACCGGATGGAGCGCGTCGTGCGCGAGCGCCTCACCACCGAGGACGCCGACACGATCACGCCGCAGACGATCATCAACATCCGCCCGGTCGTGGCCGCGCAGAAGGAGTTCTTCGGCTCCTCGCAGCTGTCGCAGTTCATGGACCAGACGAACTCGCTCGCGGGCCTGACGCACCGGCGGCGCCTCAGCGCCCTCGGCGCCGGCGGCCTCACGCGCGAGCGCGCGCCGATCGAGGTGCGCGACGTGCACCCGACCCACTACGGCCGCATGTGCCCGATCGAGACGCCGGAGGGGCCGAACATCGGCCTGATCGGCTCGCTGTCGAGCTACGCCGAGGTCTCCGAGCACGGCTTCGTCACCACGCCCTACCGGGTCGTCCGCGACGGCATCGTCACCGACGAGATCGTCCACCTGGACGCCACCCAGGAGGAGGAGCGGCTGATCGCTCAGGCGAACACGCCGGTCGACGACAAGGGCAAGATCACCGAGGCCGAGTGCCTCTGCCGGACCCAGGCGGGCCAGTACGTGACGGTGCCGCCCACCGAGGTCGACCTCATGGACGTCTCGCCCGAGCAGATCTGGTCGGTCGCGACGGCGATGATCCCGTTCCTCGAGCACGACGACGCCAACCGCGCCCTCATGGGCTCGAACATGCAGCGCCAGGCGGTCCCGCTGCTGAAGACCGACGCGCCCGTCGTCGGCACCGGCATGGAGCGCCGCGCGGCCCTCGACACCGGCGACGTGGTCATCGCGTCCAGCGACGGTCAGATCGCCTACGTCGACGCGACCCACATCACCGTGGAGACGAAGGACGGCCGCGACGAGTACGAGCTGCAGAAGTTCATGCGCTCCAACCAGGGCACGCTGATCCATCAGAAGCCGCTGGTGAAGCCGGGCGAGTCCGTCGAGGCGGGCGACGTCCTGGCCGACGGCTCCTCGACCGACCACGGCGAGATGGCGCTCGGCAAGAACCTGATGGTCGCGTTCATGTCCTGGGAGGGCTACAACTTCGAGGACGCGATCATCCTCAGCAAGCGGCTGGTCAAGGACGACGAGCTCACCTCGATCCACATCGAGGAGTACGAGATCGACGCCCGCACGACCAAGCTGGGCGATGAGGAGATCACCCGCGACATCCCGAACCGCAGCGAGGAGTCGCTGCGCAACCTCGACGACCGCGGCATCGTCCGCGTCGGCGCCGAGGTCGGCTCGGGCGACCTGCTGGTGGGCAAGGTCACGCCGAAGGGCGAGACCGAGCTGACCGCCGAGGAGAAGCTGATCCGCGCGATCTTCAAGGAGAAGGCGCGCGAGGTCCGCGACACGTCGCTGAAGGTGCCGCACGGCGAGGGCGGCGTCGTCATCGACGTCATGACGTTCTCGCGCGAGAACGGCGACGACCTGCCGCCGGGCGTCAACGACCTCGTCCGCGTGTTCGTCGCCAAGAAGCGCAAGATCTCCGAGGGCGACAAGCTCGCCGGGCGCCACGGCAACAAGGGCGTCATCTCGAAGATCGTCGACGAGCAGGACATGCCGTTCCTCGAGGACGGCACGCCGGTCGACGTCATCCTCAACCCGCTGGGCGTGCCGAGCCGCATGAACGTCGGCCAGATCCTGGAGACCCACCTCGGGTGGGCCGCCGCGCAGGGCTGGTACGACGACGGCACCCAGGCGTACAAGGAGGCCCAGGCCGACGGCGGCAAGGTCTACGTCTCGACGCCGGTGTTCGACGGCGCGTCGATCCAGGACGTCGACGCCGCGCTCGTCGAGTGGCAGAAGGCCCACGAGGGCCGGATCCGGATGGACATCGACGAGCGCCGCCGTCCGGGCGAGCGCGCGTCGGGCAAGCTCCAGCTGTACAACGGCCGCACCGGCGAGCCGTTCGAGCAAACGGTCACCGTCGGCTACATGTACATCCTGAAGCTGCACCACCTGGTCGACGACAAGATCCACGCCCGCTCGACCGGCCCGTACTCGCTCGTCACCCAGCAGCCGCTGGGCGGCAAGGCGCAGTTCGGCGGCCAGCGCTTCGGCGAGATGGAGGTGTGGGCGCTCGAGGCGTACGGCGCCGCGTACACCCTCCAGGAGATGCTGACCATCAAGTCCGACGACACCGTCGGGCGCGTGAAGGCCTACGAGGCGATCGTCAAGGGCGAGAACATCGCCGAGCCGTCGATCCCCGAGTCCTTCAAGGTCCTCCTCAAGGAGATGCAGTCGCTGGCGCTCGACGTCAACGTCGTCTCCGACGAGGGCGCGCGCGCCGAGATGGGCGACGAGGACGACGACCTGCTGCGCGCCGCCGAGGAGCTCGGCATCGACCTGTCCGGCGTGCGCGCCGGCGACGGGGCGGGCGCCGACGAGCAGGTCGAGGGCTCAGACGACACGGACGCCGTCGCAGAATCTGACGAGGACACCGAGGCCGACGCCGATGCCGACATCGACGCCGACGTGAACATCGCGGACCTTCCGCAGGAGTAGGTACAAGTGATCGATATCAACAACTTCGACGCGATCGAGATCAGCCTCGCGTCCTCGAAGCAGATCCGGAGCTGGAGCTCCGGCGAGGTCACGAAGCCCGAGACGATCAACTACCGCACGCTCAAGCCCGAGAAGGACGGCCTGTTCTGCGAGCGCATCTTCGGTCCGACGAAGGACTGGGAGTGCTACTGCGGCAAGTACAAGCGCGTCCGCTACAAGGGCATCGTCTGCGAGCGCTGCGGCGTCGAGGTCACGCGGTCCAAGGTGCGCCGTGAGCGCATGGGCCACATCGACCTCGCCGCGCCCGTGAGCCACATCTGGTTCTTCAAGGGCGTGCCGTCGCGTATCGGCTACCTGCTCGACATGGCCCCCAAGGAGCTCGAGAAGGTCCTCTACTTCGCCGCGTCCATCGTGACGTGGGTCGACGACGAGGCCCGCCAGGCCGACCTGCCCGAGCTCGAGCAGCGCGTCAACGAGGTCCTCGAGTCCTACACCGCCGAGCGCGAGGAGCGGGTGCTCGAGCTGCGGGAGTCGCTGGCCCGCCGCGAGGACTTCCTGCAGACCGGCAACCAGTCGGGCTTCTCCGACGAGGACCACCTGTGGGCGGACTCGCTCGACGTCAACGTCAAGAAGCTCGACGACGACGAGCGCGAGAAGCTCCTCAAGGAGATCCGCAAGACGTTCGAGGCCGACATCTCCGACACGGAGGCCTACATCGAGGACGCGGCCGAGCGCATGCGTCAGGTGTGGGACCTCTTCAAGGAGATGGAGCCCAAGCGCATCGAGCACGACGAGACGACGTTCCGCGAGCTCAAGGAGCGGTTCGGCTCGCCGTACGGCTTCGGCGAGTACTTCCGCGGCGGCATGGGCGCCGAGGCGATCCGCGATCTGCTCGAGCAGGTCGACCTGGACGCCGAGGCGATCGAGCTCGACGAGCAGATCCGCACGGCCAAGGGCCAGAAGCAGGCCCGCGCGGTCAAGCGGCTGAAGGTCGTCTCCGCGTTCATCCAGTCCGGCAACCGCCCGGAGCAGATGGTCCTCGAGGCCGTCCCGGTCATCCCGCCGGAGCTGCGTCCGATGGTCCAGCTGGACGGCGGCCGCTTCGCGACCTCTGACCTCAACGACCTCTACCGGCGCGTCATCAACCGCAACAACCGCCTCAAGCGGCTGCTCGACCTCGGCGCGCCCGAGATCATCGTCAACAACGAGAAGCGCATGCTGCAGGAGGCCGTCGACGCCCTGTTCGACAACGGCCGCCGCGGGCGCCCCGTCACCGGCCCGGGCAACCGGCCGCTGAAGTCCCTGAGCGACATGCTCAAGGGCAAGCAGGGCCGCTTCCGCCAGAACCTGCTCGGCAAGCGCGTCGACTACTCGGGCCGCTCGGTCATCGTGGCCGGCCCGTACCTCAAGCTCCACCAGTGCGGCCTGCCGAAGCTGATGGCGCTCGAGCTGTTCAAGCCGTTCATCATGGCCCGCCTCGTCGAGCGCAAGTCCGCGCAGAACATCAAGGCGGCCAAGAAGATGGTCGACTCGATGATCCCGGAGGTCTGGGACGTCCTCGAAGAGGTCATCTCCGAGCACCCCGTGCTCCTCAACCGCGCGCCGACGCTGCATCGCCTGGGCATCCAGGCGTTCGAGCCGGTGCTGGTCGAGGGCAAGGCGATCCAGGTCCACCCGCTGGTCTGCCACGCGTTCAACGCGGACTTCGACGGCGACCAGATGGCGGTCCACCTCCCGCTGAGCGCCGAGGCGCAGGCGGAGGCGCGGATCCTGATGCTGTCGGCGAACAACATCCTGTCGCCGGCACACGGGGCGCCGCTGGCCACGCCGACCCAGGACATGGTCCTGGGCGCCTACTACCTGACCTACGGTCCGGATGGCGAGGCGCTGGCCGAGATCGACCCGGCGAGCTACGAGCCGCGTCCGCACGTGTTCCGCACGGCCCAGGAGGCCGAGCTGTCCTACGACTTCGGCGCGGTCAAGCTGCACGACCTGGCCGAGTACCGGCCGGTCGGCCTGGAGGGTCACGTCCTGACCACCGTCGGGCGGATCATCTACAACGACCGCATCGAGCGCGCGCTGCACGAGGCGCTGGGCGACGCGTTCGACCCGTCGACCTACGTCTTCGTCAACAAGCCGATGAAGAAGCGCGACACGGGCGCGACGATCGACGAGCTCGTCCAGACCTACGGCGCCGCCACGGTGTCCCAGGTGCTCGACGCGTTCAAGGACCTCGGGTTCAAGTACGCGACCCAGGCCGGCATCACGGTGAGCAAGAACGACGTGGTCGTGCCGCCGAACAAGCCGGAGATCCTGGCCAAGTACGACGGCCTCGTCGCGACGATCGAGGACCAGTACGACATGGGCCTGATCACCGAGGAGGAGCGCAAGGAGGCCATCGTCTCGCAGTGGGACCAGGCCACCGACGAGGTCGCCGAGGCGATGGTCGCCAACCTCCACGAGCTCAACCCCATCTACATGATGGCCAACTCGGGCGCCCGCGGGTCGTTCAAGCAGATCCGTCAGCTGGCGGGCATGCGCGGCCTCATGGCCAACCCGAAGGGCGAGATCATCCCGCGGCCGATCAAGGCCAACTTCATCGAGGGCCTGTCCGTGCTCGAGTACTTCATCTCGACGCACGGTGCCCGGAAGGGCCTGGCGGACACCGCCCTGCGCACCGCCGACTCGGGGTACCTGACCCGGCGCCTGGTCGACGTGTCGCAGGACGTCATCATCCGCGAGGTCGACTGCGGGACCGAGGAGTACATCGAGCTCCCGGCGTTCAGCGAGAGCGGTGACCCCAACGACAACCTCATCGGGCGCCGCGCGCCGGTGGACATCACCACCAAGGGCGGGAAGGTGCTCGCCGAGGCCGGCGAGGAGATCGGGCGCGAGACGTTCGTCGAGATCATCGACGCGTTCCGCTCCGACTACGACGAGAAGGGCGAGAACCCGCGCGTCGCAGTCCGCTCGGTGCTCAAGTGCGAGGCGACCAGCGGGGTCTGCCAGGCGTGCTACGGCCGCTCGATGGCGACGGGCCAGACGGCGCAGATCGGCGACGCGGTGGGCATCATCGCCGCCCAGTCGATCGGCGAGCCCGGCACGCAGCTGACCATGCGGACGTTCCACACCGGCGGCGTCGCCGGCGCGGACATCACGCACGGCCTGCCGCGCGTCGTGGAGCTGTTCGAGGCGCGCAAGCCGAAGGGCCTGGCCCTGATCTCCGAGGTCGACGGCAAGGTGTCGATCGAGGAGACCGACAAGGCCATCGCGGTCGTGGTGACGGACGACACGGGCGAGGAGCACCGCTACTCGTTCCCGCGCCGGACGCGCATCTACGTCGAGGACGGCCAGACGATCGAGAAGGGCGCGCAGCTCAACGAGGGCTCGCTGTATCCGCACGACGTGCTCCGCATCCAGGGGCGCACCGCGACGGAGCAGTACCTCGTCAAGGAGGTGCAGGTCGTCTACAAGTCCCAGGGCGTCGACATCAACGACAAGCACATCGAGCTGATCGTGCGTCAGATGCTCAAGAAGGTCCGCGTCGACCAGAAGGGCGACACGGACTACCTGCCGGGCGCGTTCATCGATCGCTACGACTTCGCTCGCGCGAACGACGAGGTCAAGGCGAAGGGCGGCGAGACCGCGCAGTACGAGGAGATCATCCTCGGCATCACGAAGGCGTCGCTGAACACGGACTCGTTCCTGTCGGCGGCCTCCTTCCAGGAGACCACGAAGGTCCTGACGGACGCGGCGCTCGAGGGCAAGATCGACCGCCTCAACGGCCTGAAGGAGAACGTCATCATCGGCAAGCTCATCCCGGCCGCGACGGGGCTCAAGCGCTACCGGCGGATCGAGATCGAGCCGGCCGAGCCGCTGCCTCGCGCGGACGAGGTCGGGCTGCTGGACTCCGACGACATCGCGGCCGAGCTCGGCCTCGACGGCGACGGGCTCGGCGGCTTCGGCTTCGACGACCAGGAGCTGGCCTCGCTGGGCGAGATCGGCAACGGCGGAAGCTCGGATCCGGGCTTCGCCGAGGAGCTGGCCGACCTCGACGTCCCCGAGGGCGAGGACCGCTGACCTCAAGCTTGATCGAGCGCCTGCGCCCACGTGCGCAGGCGCTCGGCGAGCTCCGGCGTGAGCCCCGTGGCGGGCTGCGTCTCCACGATGAGGGTCGGTGCCGAGCGGCTCCGCGCCCAGTCGTGCACGACGTCGTTCACGTCGTCGTCGATCCAGGCGACCGGCCGGTCCTCCGCGTGGGCGGCGACGGCGGCGAGCTTCCAGTGGCCCGCCGCCCGCGTGTCCGCGAACGTCAGATGCGGGTACGGACCGAGTCCGAGGACGTGCGGTAGGTGGTCGTTCGCGCGGTCCTCCCAGCCCGAGCACCAGACGAGCTCGAACTCCTCGCGCAGCGCGAGAAGGTGCTCGGCCGCGTCGTGCGAAAGGAGGTGGATGATGCCGTCGACCTGGTGCCAGCTGCAACGAGCGGGAACCGCGCCCGGGGCGAAGCCGAACAGGCTGACGACGCCGTCGATGTCGACGAACAGCACCGGTTTGTTGCGTCTCTGCAGCAACTTCGGGGAAAATCGGCCTATTGGGGCGTTCTTTGCCTCGACCTCGCTATCGTGCCATTTCTCGCCGGGCATCAAGATCCAAACCGCAGAAGCCGATGGCAGGGGTGTACATCGGATCCGCGAGTTTGAGCGGCCCCAGACGTTCCCACTCTCTGCATGACCCTTCACTTCGGAATCCTCTTCGCGCTCCTCTGCGCCTTTGCCACCAACCTGGCGTTCCTCTACAAGCATCGCGGCGCGGCGGTCGCCGCCAAGGTCGACGTCCGGCATCCCGTCGCCTCGGCCGTGGCGCTCTTCCGCTCCCCGTGGTTCGCGATCGGCATGCTCGTCGCGTTCGGCGCGTGGGTCTTCCACGTCGCCGCTCTCGCGATGGCGCCTATGTCGGTCGTCCAGGTGGTCCTCGCCGGCGGCCTGGTGCTGCTGGCGGTCATGGCCGACCGCATGTTCGGCTTCCACCTCGGCCTGCGCCAGTGGCTGGGCCTCGGGGCGATGGCCGTCGGCCTCGCGCTGATCGCCATCACGCAGCCGGCGATGCACGGCAGCCACTCGAGCTACTCGCTCGACGCGATCACGGCGTTCGAGGGCGGTCTGCTCGCGCTCGGCGGCCTGCTGATCGCCGGCCCGCGCGTGATGGGCGCCCGCGAGGAGCATCACGGCCTGGCGCTCGGCGCCGCGGCCGGCGTCCTCTTCGGCGTCTCCGACGTCGCGATCAAGGCGATCACCGGCGTGGTCGGGATGGACGGGCTGTTCGGGATCGTGACCCCGTGGACGCTCGTCGCGGTCATCGCCTCCATCGCCGCCTTCTACGCGTCGGCCCGCGGGCTGCAGGACGGCGAGGCCGTCCCGGTCATCGCGATCACCGGCACCGCGGCGAACGTCAGCTGCATCGCCGGCGGCATCATCGTGTTCGGCGATCCGATGCCGGGCACCGCGATCGGCATCGCGATCCAGGCCTTCGCCTTCGTGCTCGTCGTGCTCGCCGCGGCGCTGACCCCCGCGCCGGTGCGCGCGGCCCGGGTCGCTCCCGCCGCCGCCTGAGCCCGCGCTGCGGCCCCGCGCCGACCCGCGCGCCGCCCCCGGCCCGCCCGTGCCGAGCGTGGAGTTTCTCAGCGCCAGACTGAGAAAGTCGACGTTCGGCGCGAGGAAGGGACGCTCAGAGCCCCGCCGCGACGAACGCGGCGGCGCGGCCCGCGGCGACCTCGACCACCGATCGGGCGCGCCGGCAGGAGCGCAGCCGCCGCGGCGGCACGTCGCGGTCTACGCGCAGCACCGCCCCGGCCGCGTCGAGCCAGACCAGGTCGAGCGCGAACCGCATGCCGAACGTGTGGACCGAGCGGCAGCGCGGGAAGTGCAGTGCCGCGGCCGGGTCCATGGACGGCAGCCAGGCCAGCCCGAGCGTCCGGCTGCGCGGCGTCCGCGCCGTGTAGACGCGCAGCCCGCCGGGCAGGACCCGGGCCGGCGGCTCGCAGAAGCGGGTCATGGTGGGCCGAGGGCTCGCCGGCTCCACGTTCGCCCCACCGGATCGGCCAACCGCCACGCCGCCGATTCGCCTTCTCGTGCACTTGGCACATGTGCCGGACCGCACTACCTTGTCCAACGAGGCACCTTCCGTACGCCAATCAGGAGAAGGGACGGAGCACATGGCCACGACGGAGCCGGTCGCGCACCACTCGATGTCGCACCAGGAGCAGGCGCGGCGCCACCTCTGGATGCACTTCAGCCGGATGGGGGCCTACGACGCCGATCACGAGATCCCCGTGATCGCGCGCGGCGAGGGCTGCCACGTGTGGGACGAGAACGGCCGGCGCTACTTCGACGGCCTGAGCGCGCTGTTCTGCGTCAACATCGGCCATGGCCGCACCGACATCGCCCAGGCCGGCGCCGACCAGGCCAAGGAGCTCGGCTTCTTCACGAACTGGTCCTACGCGCACCCTCCCGCCATCGAGCTCGCCACCCGCATCGCCGGCCTGGCCCCAGGCGACCTCAACCGGGTCTTCTTCACCAGCGGCGGCAGCGAGGCGGTCGAGTCCGCGATCAAGGTCGTCCGCCACTTCCACAAGCTCACCGGCCATCCGAACAAGACGAAGATCATCGCCCGCGAGGTCGCCTACCACGGCACGAGCCTGGGCGCGCTGACCGCGACCGGCATCACCGCGCTGCGCCAGCCCTACGAGCCGTTCACGCCGGGCGGCTGCCACGTCCCGAACACGAACCTCTACCGCCTCAAGCCCGGCTACGGCGCGGAGACGCTCGCCGAGTCCGTGCGCGAGCGCATCGAGTTCGAGGGCCCGGAGACCGTCGCCGCCGTGATCATGGAGCCGGTCCAGAACGCCGGCGGCTGCTTCACCCCGCCCGACGGCTACTGGCAGCGCGTCCGCGAGATCTGCGACGAGTACGACGTGCTCCTCATCTCCGACGAGGTCATCTGCTCCTGGGGCCGGCTCGGCGAGTGGTTCGGGGCCCAGCGCTACGGCTACCAGCCCGACATCATCACCACGGCGAAGGGCATCACCTCGGCCTACGCCGCGATGGGGGCGATGATCGTCTCCGACCGGGTCGCCGAGCCGTTCCTGGAGGGCCACGCGTCGTTCATGCACGGCTTCACGTTCGCCGGGCACCCGATGTCCTGCGCGATCGCCCTGGCGAACATCGACGCCATGGAGAGCGAGGGCGTGATCGAGAACGTCCGCGAGAACGAGACGGCGTTCGCCGACATGCTCAACGGCCTGCGCGACATCCCCATCGTCGGCGACGTGCGCGGGGCCGGCTACTTCCACGCGATCGAGCTCGTCAAGGACCGCGACACGAAGGAGTCCTTCGACGACGACGAGTCCGAGTGGCTGCTCCGCGGCTACCTCTCCGGCGAGCTGTACCGCCGCGGCCTCATCTGCCGCGCCGACGACCGTGGCGACCCGGTCATCCAGCTCTCCCCGCCGCTGATCGCCGGCCCCGCCGAGTTCGAGGAGATCGAGTCGATCCTGCGACCGACGCTGCAGGAGGCGTCCGACCAGGTCCAGCGACGCGGACGTGGCTGAGCGGAGCCCCTGATGCTCACCGTCCGCGCGCTGTGCCGGGACCTCGGGCTGGAACTGCTCGCCGGCGCGGACGCGGCGGACGCCCCCATCCGCTGGGTGCACATCTCCGAGGAGGACGACCCCACGCCGTGGCTGTCGGGCGGCGAGCTGCTGCTGTCCACCGGCAAGGGCATCGCGGGCGAGGACGCGCAGCGGGCGTTCGTCGCCCGGCTGGCCGACCACGGGCTGGCCGGGCTCGGGCTCGGGACGGGGCTGGGGATCGACACGGTCCCCGCCGCCCTGCTCGACGCCGCCGGCGAGCGGGACTTCCCGCTCTTCGAGGTGCCCTACGACATGCCGTTCATCGCGGTCACCGAGCGCGCGTTCACGACGCTCGTCAACGAGAACTACGCGGTGCTGCGGCGCTCGATCGCCGCGCAGGAGCGCCTGCAGCGGATCGTCCTCAGCGAGCGCGGCCTGGACGCGATCGCCGCGGCGCTCGCCACGCAGATCGGCGGCGCGCTGCTCGTCTTCGACGGCCGCGGCCAGCCGCTGGCTCAGCGCCGGTTCCGCCGGGACGTGCCGACCGAGGCGGTCGCGGCGCTGTCGGCCGAGCTCGCCACGCGGGCCCGGGCGGGGACGGCCGATCCGTTCGCGCCGGGCCACGGCGAGCTCGCCGGCCGCGCGCTCGCGCTGCCGGTGGCCACGTCGCCCGACCCCGGCGGCCGTCCCGCGCTGCCGCAGGCCTGGCTGGTCGCGATCAAGGACGGCGGCGGCCTCGACGAGTTCGATCGGCTGCTGCTGCACCAGGCCGTGACCGTGGTCGCGCTCGAGCTGCTGCGCCGCCGGGTCGCGGGGAGCACCGAGCGCCGGCTCGCCGGCGACGTCCTCGCCCAGCTCGCGTCCGGCGCCCTCACCGGGGGCGAGCTCGCCCGCCGGCTGGAGCCGTTCGGGCTCGGCGCGCGCGTGGCCGCCTTCGCCTTCGCGGCGGCCGTGCCCGGCGAGCGCATCGAGAACGCGCTCGACGCTGCGCTGCACGACGAGTCGGTCGCCGGCCTCGCCGCCGGCGCCGGGGACCTCGCCTGCGCGCTGGTGCCGGGCTACGCCGAGGAGGAGCTCTTCGAGCTCGCCGGCCGCATCCAGGGGCGGGTCGCGGAGCGCCTCGGCACGGTGGTGCGCGCCGCCGCCGGCCGCCCCGTCCCGGCGGGCGAGGCCCGGCGCACGTACCACGAGGCGCGCTGCGCGCTCGACGCGGGGGCGCTGGGCGCGTCGCCGGACGGCGCGGCCAACGGCAACGGCGGTGCGCGTGACGTGGCCACGGCGGCGCCGCCGCGGGTCGCCACCTACCGCGACCTCGGCTCCTTCCAACTGCTGCTCGCGCTGCAGGACACCGAGGCGCTGCGCCTCTACTGCGACTCGCTGCTCGGCCCGCTCGACAACGGCGACAGCGCCTACGGGGGCGAGCTCGTGCGCTCGCTCGAGGCCTTCATCGAGTGCAACGGGCAGTGGGAGGCCGCGGCGCGGCGACTGTACTGCCACCGGCACACCCTGCGCTACCGGATCCGGCGCATCGAGGAGCTCACGGGGCGCGACCTCGGCTCCGCCCGCGACCGCATCGAGTTCTGGCTGGCACTACGAGGAAGGGAGCTTGCGGCATGACCAGGGTCGGCGTCCCGTCGGAGGTCAAGACCGACGAATACCGGGTGGCGCTCACGCCGTCGGGTGTGCGAGAGCTGACCGATCACGGTCATGAGGTGGTGGTGCAGGCGGGGGCGGGGGTGGGGTCGGCGATCGCGGATGGTGCGTTTGTGGAGCAGGGTGCGCGGATGGTGGGGGATGCGGCGGGGGTGTTTGCGCAGGCGGATCTGATTGTGAAGGTCAAGGAGCCGTCGGCGGGTGAGGTGGCGATGTTGCGGGCTGATCAGACGGTGTTTACGTATTTGCATCTGGCGGCGGATGCGGGGTTGACGCGGGGGTTGATGGGGTCGGGGGCGACGTGTATTGCCTATGAGACGGTGGAGGATGGGCGGGGGCGGTTGCCGTTGTTGGCGCCGATGAGTGAGGTGGCGGGCAAGATCGCGACGCAGGCGGGGGCGTTCATGCTCGAGAAGCCGTTGGGGGGGCGGGGGTTGTTGTTGGGTGGGGTGCCGGGGGTGGCGGCCGGGAAGGTGATGGTCATCGGTGGTGGGGTGGTGGGTCAGAACGCGGCGGAGATCGCGATCGGGATGGGCGCGGAGACCTATGTGTATGACCGGTCGATCGATCGGTTGCGGGAGCTTGAGGTGCTCTTGAATGGGCGGTGTTCGACGTGTTTTGCGTCGACGTTGGAGATCGAGGAGCGTCTGCCCGAGGTCGATCTGGTGATCGGGGCGGTGCTGATCCATGGGGCCCGGGCGCCGCGGGTGATCACTCGCGATCAGTTGCGGTTGATGAAGCGCAACGCGGTGTTGGTCGATGTGTCGATCGATCAGGGCGGCTGTTTTGAGACGTCGCGGCCGACGACGCATTCCGAGCCGACCTATGAGGTCGACGGGATCACCCACTATTGCGTGGCCAACATGCCCGGCGCGGTGCCGATCACCAGCACCTACGCGCTGACGAACGCCACGATGCCCTACCTGGTCCGTCTCGCCGACCACGGCCTGGCCGCGCTGCACGACGACCCCGGCTTCCTCGCCGGTCTCAACGTCTACGCCGGACAGGTCACCTACGCCCCCGTCGCCGACGCGGTCGGCGTCGAGGCCGCCGATCCCGACGCACTGCTCCCCGCCTAGCAGCTAGGACACCCATCCGCAAGTTCTTCGGGTCTCGGCGGCGCTCGTACGCGTCTGACGGCGGTCGCCGACCGCACACGTACCACCAGTATGCGAGCGGCCGGCGACCGCCCCCAGCCACGCACGATCATCCACCGAGTACCTCGAAGAACTTCCGGACGGCTGCACTAGGACTTCGACACGAACGGCAGGCCGCTCAGATCGGTCCGCATGCCATCGAGGTGGGCGCGCAGCTCGTCGAGCTTCGGCGGAAGCTCCTGGACGGCGCGCTCGACCGAGGCCATGTCCTCGTCGAGCGGTTTGATGCCGTCGCGCGTGTCCTCGAGGACCTGGGCGACGCGGACGAGCGTGTCCGTCAGACCGTCGAGCTCGTTCTGCATGAGCAGGATGCGCTCGGGCGTGCCCGCGAGATCCCGTCGCATGCCGCGCAGCTCCTCCGGCAGCACCCCCAGGTCCTCGTGAAGTCCCTTGACCTCGCCGGGCATGGAGGACAGGTCGGCGCGCATGCCGCTCACCTCGCCCGGCATGGAGGACAGGTCGGCGCGCATGCCGCTCACCTCGCCCGGCATCGACGACAGGTCGGCGCGCATGCCGGTGATCTCCTCGCCCAGGTCGCCGATGTCGCCGCGCAGGCGCTCGACCTGCCCGGGCAGGGTGGACATGCTCTCGTCGAGGCTGCGGATCCGGCCGGGTACCTCGGCGAGGTCGGAGCGCATGCCGCGGATCTCGGTCCGCAGGTCGAGCATGAGCTGCGCGATCCGCGGCAGCTCGACGACGGTCCCGGCGATGCGGCTCAGCTCGTCGGCCAGGCGGACCGGGAGCCGAAGGGAGTCCAGCGGGGAGAGCATGGCCGCCCGTTACCCACGCTGGGACGGGTCCAGCGCGCGGCGGCGTGCCACATCCCGCCGCTGCTACCCTTCTCCGTCGCATGCCCACGACCTCGCAGCTGATCCGCAAGGGCCGCAAGGCCAAGCCCAAGAAGCTCGCGACCCCTGGCCTGAAGTCCGGCAAGGGGCGCAAGAAGAAGGTTGCCGCGCCTCAGCGCCGCGGCGTCTGCACGCGCGTCTACACCGTCACGCCCAAGAAGCCGAACTCCGCGCTGCGCAAGGTCGCGCGCGTCCGGATCACCGGGTCGATGGAGATCACCGCGTACATCCCGGGCGAGGGCCACAACCTGCAGGAGCACTCCGTCGTGCTCGTGCGCGGCGGCCGCGTCAAGGACCTTCCGGGCGTGCGGTACAAGGTCGTCCGCGGGACGCTCGACGCCGCCGGCGTCAGCGACCGCAAGAAGGCCCGTTCTCAGTACGGCGTCAAGAAGAAGTAGGACATGCCTCGTCGCGCAGCAGCCCAGATCCGGCCGATCGAGCCGGACCCCGTCCACCGGTCGCGCCTCGTCCAGCAGGTGATCAACAAGGTCATGCTGGACGGCAAGAAGTCGACGGCCGAGCGGATCGTCTACGACGCCCTCTCGATCATCGAGGAGCGCACCGGCAAGGACGCGATCGAGTCCCTCGAGCAGGCGATCAAGGCGCTCACCCCGGTCCTCGAGGTCCGCTCCCGCCGCGTCGGCGGCGCGACCTACCAGGTCCCCGTCGAGGTGCCGCAGCGCCGCGCCCGCACGCTCGCCGTGCGCTGGCTCGTCGAGTTCGCTCGCCAGCGCCGCGAGAAGACGATGGCGCAGCGCCTCGCCAACGAGCTCATGGACGCCATGCAGCAGCAGGGCGGCGCCTACAAGCGCAAGGACGACATCTACCGCATGGCGCAGGCCAACAAGGCCTTCGCGCACTACCGCTGGTAGCCGGCCCGCCGGGCCGGTCCTTCCGGCGCCGGGCCCGTCCGGCCGGCGCCCGCCTCACGCTCCGGCCGCCGACCTGGCGGCCGGGTCGTCGTCCTCGTCCTCGCGCCGCCACGGCGTGAGCGACAGCAGCCCGACGGCCGCCGCGCCCATCAGGCACGACGCGGCCGCCAGCTCGAGCCAGAACCCGATCCCCGCCGACGCGCGGCCGGGCTCCGACCGGATGCCGAAGTCGCCGCTGGAGCCGGTGTCCGGCAGGTCGCCGAGCGCCCAGAACAGCAGCGCGACGACGCCGATCGTCCCGAGGCCCGACAGCGCGGCGAGCACGATCCCCGCGCGCGATGACGTCGCCAGCCACGCCAGCGCCATCGCCGCCACGCCCAGGATCAGCAGCGCCAGGCCGTGCTGGTCCTCGCCCGTCTGCTCCGCGCGAACCGTCCCGCGAACGGAGATCTCCACGACTGTCGTAACCTCCACGAGGCAGAGCAGGACGCCCCCGGCGAGGCCGAGGGCGAGGACCGCCAGCGCGCCCCGGCGCCCCGGCGGGGATGCAGAGGGGTTTTTGCTATCGTCTTCTGCCGCTGCTGAGCCAAGTGCGCTCACTGCAGCGCCCACACCCGCACGGATGGTGACTTCGACCAGATAGCGACCCCGCTGCCGACCTGGACGGAGTCGTGTGCGGGCCCGCTGGGCCCGTTCTTTTTGCCCTGAATCCCGCCGTACATCGACAGACAGCCCTCTCTCATGCCCCGCAAGTTCACGCTCGAGAACACCCGCAACATCGGGATCATGGCGCACATCGACGCCGGTAAGACGACGACGACCGAGCGCATCCTTTACTACACCGGCCGGACCTACAAGATCGGCGAGGTGCACGAAGGCGCCGCGACGATGGACTGGATGGAGCAGGAGCAGGAGCGGGGGATCACGATCACCTCCGCCGCCACGACCTGCGAGTGGCAGGGTCACCGGATCAACATCATCGACACGCCCGGCCACGTCGACTTCACGGTCGAGGTCGAGCGCTCGCTGCGCGTCCTCGACGGCGCCATCGCCGTGTTCGACTCGGTCGCCGGCGTCGAGCCGCAGTCCGAGACCGTCTGGCGCCAGGCCGACAAGTACCGCGTGCCCCGCATCGCGTTCATCAACAAGATGGACCGCATCGGCGCGGACTTCGAGGGCTCCGTGCAGACGATGATCGACCGCCTGGGCGCGAACCCGGTGCCGGTCCAGCTTCCGTGGGGCGCCGAGTCCGACCTGATCGGCATCGTCGACCTGATCGGCATGAAGGCGATCCGCTACCTCGACGATCTCGGCAAGGAGCGGGAGATCGTCGACATCCCGGCGGAGCTCGCCGAGCGGGCCGAGGCCGCCCGTGAGCACCTCATCAACGAGGTGTCGAACTACGACGACGATCTCGCCGAGGCCTACCTCGAGAACGGCGACGTCGAGGCCCAGCAGCTCAAGGCCGCGATCCGCCACGCCACGCTGACGATCTCGCTGACGCCCGTGTTCTGCGGGTCGGCGTTCAAGAACAAGGGCGTGCAGCCGCTGCTGGACGCGGTCCTCGACTACCTGCCCAGCCCGCTCGACGTGCCCCCGGTGACCGGGACCATCGAGGTCAAGGGCGAGGAGCGCGAGGAGACCCGTCCCGCCGACGACTCGGCGCCGTTCTCCGCGCTGGCCTTCAAGATCATGGCCGACCCGTTCGTCGGCAAGCTCACCTACTTCCGCGTCTACTCGGGCAAGCTCGAGGCGGGCGCGCGCGTCCTCAACGTGTCGACCGGCAACACCGAGCGGATCGGGCGCATCCTCATGATGCACGCCAACGACCGCGAGGAGCTGTCCGAGGTCTACGCGGGCGACATCGCCGCCGGCGTGGGCATCAAGAAGGTCGTCACCGGCGACACGCTGGCCGCCCCCGATGCGCCGATCAAGCTCGAGACGATCACGTTCCCCGAGCCGGTCATCAAGGTCGCGGTCGAGCCGAAGACCAAGTCCGACCAGGAGAAGATGTCGGTCGCCCTGGGCCGCCTGGCCGAGGAGGACCCGACGTTCCAGGTCCAGACCAACGAGGAGACCGGCCAGACCGAGATCTCGGGCATGGGCGAGCTGCACCTCGAGGTGCTGGTCGACCGCATGAAGCGCGAGTACAAGGTCGAGGCCAACGTCGGCCGGCCGCAGGTCTCCTACCGGGAGACGATCCGCGGCACGGCGACCAAGGTCGAGGGGCGCTTCGTCAAGCAGACCGGCGGCTCGGGCCAGTTCGGCATCGTCTACATCGACATGGAGCCGGCGCCCGGCGAGGGCTTCGACTTCGTCTCGAAGATCCGCGGCGGCTCCGTCCCCATCGAGTTCATCCCGGCCGTCGAGAAGGGCTGCGAGGAGGCCATGGAGACCGGCGTGCGCGCCGGGTATCCGATGGTCGACGTCCGCGTGACCCTGACCGACGGCAAGTACCACGACACCGACTCGTCGGAGATCGCGTTCAAGATCGCCGGCTCGCTCGCCTTCAAGGAGGCGGCGCGCAGGGCCAAGCCCGTCCTGCTCGAGCCGATCTTCGCCGTCGAGGTCGTCACCCCGGAGGACTTCCTGGGCGACGTCATCGGCGACCTTTCGCGCCGGCGCGGACGCGTCGAGGGCCAGGAGCGCCGCGGCAACGCGCTCGCGGTCGCCGCCCGCGTCCCGCTCAGCGAGATGTTCGGCTACGCCACGGACGTGCGCTCGATGTCGCAGGGACGCGCCACCTACACGATGCAGTTCGACGGCTACGAAGAGGTGCCGCCGAACATCGCCGAGAAGATCGTCGGCGAGCGGTCCGGGGAACCCGTCCCGGCGTAGCGATTTCCAGTACCTTCCAGCGGTTCGAGATTTCAAGAGGAGAAAGGCACAGTGGCTAAGGAGAAGTTCGAGCGCGGCAAGCCGCACGTCAACGTCGGGACCATCGGTCACATCGACCATGGCAAGACGACCCTGACCGCGGCCATCACCAAGGTGCTCGCGGACACGTACGGCGGACAGGCCCGTTCGTTCGACGAGATCGACAACGCTCCCGAGGAGAAGGAGCGCGGCATCACGATCGCCACGTCGCACGTCGAGTACGAGACGGACAACCGCCACTACGCGCACGTGGACTGCCCGGGCCACGCCGACTACGTCAAGAACATGATCACCGGCGCCGCGCAGATGGACGGCGCGATCCTGGTGGTCTCGGCCGCGGACGGCCCCATGCCCCAGACGCGCGAGCACATCCTGCTCGCCCGCCAGGTCGGCGTGCCGTACATCGTGGTCTTCCTCAACAAGGCCGACATGGTCGACGACGAGGAGCTCCTCGAGCTCGTCGAGGTCGAGGTCCGCGAGCTCCTGTCCGAGTACGACTTCCCGGGCGACGACATCCCGTTCGTCATCGGGTCGGCGCTGAAGGCGCTCGAGGGCGACGCCGAGTACACGGCGAAGATCGTCGAGCTCGCCGAGCAGCTCGACACGTACATCCCGGAGCCCGTCCGCGAGCTCGACAAGCCGTTCCTGATGCCGGTCGAGGACGTCTTCTCGATCACCGGCCGCGGCACCGTCGCGACCGGCCGCATCGAGCAGGGCATCGTCAACACCGGCGACACGGTCGAGATCGTCGGCGTCAAGGACACGACCTCGACCGTCGTGACCGGCGTCGAGATGTTCCGCAAGATCCTCGACCAGGGCCAGGCCGGCGACAACGTCGGCTGCCTCCTGCGCGGCACCAAGCGCGAGGACATCGAGCGCGGGCAGGTGCTCTGCAAGCCGGGCTCGATCACGCCGCACACCAAGTACAAGGCCGAGGTCTACGTGCTGAAGAAGGAGGAGGGCGGCCGCCACACGCCGTTCTTCTCGGGCTACCGCCCGCAGTTCTACTTCCGCACGACCGACGTGACCGGCGTCGCCAACCTCCCGGAGGGCGTCGAGATGGTCATGCCGGGCGACAACGTCCAGATGGAGATCGAGCTCATCCAGCCGATCGCCATGGACCAGGGTCTGCGGTTCGCCATCCGCGAGGGTGGCCGCACCGTCGGCTCCGGCGTCGTCACCGAGATCATCCAGTAGGTCCGGAGACGACCACGAAAGGAATTCGCTGAGCAGGGGGGCGGTGACCCACCGCCCCCTTCTCACGAGAAGAACCAGACATGGCAACGGCAGCGCAGAACAAGATCCGCATCCGCCTGAAGGCGTACGACCACTCGGCCATCGAGACGGCGGCCAAGGAGATCGTCGACACGGCGACGCGCACCGGCGCGACCGTGTCCGGTCCCGTGCCGCTCCCCACCGAGAAGAACGTGTACGCGGTCATCCGCTCGCCGTTCAAGGACAAGGACTCGCAGGAGCACTTCGAGATCCGCACGCACAAGCGGCTCATCGACATCCACCAGCCCACCCCGAAGACCGTCGACTCCCTCCAGCGCCTGGACCAGCTCCCGGCCGGCGTCGACATCGAGATTCGACTCGCCTAGAACCACCATGCCCGCGATCCTCGCCCGCAAGCTCGGAATGACCCAGGTGTTCGCCGAAGACGGCCACGTCGAGCGCGTGACCGTCCTCGAGGCCGGCCCCTGCCCGGTCACGGCGATCCGCACGTTCGACCGCGACGGCTACGAGGCCGTCCAGCTCGCGTTCGGCGCCACGAAGGAGAAGCACCTCACCCGTGCCGAGCTGGGCCACCTCAAGAAGGCCGACGCCCCGCCGCTGCGCCACGTCCGCGAGTTCCGCGACGAGGCCGGCGAGCTGATGATCGGTGAGACCGTGACCGTGGAGGCGTTCGAGGTCGGCCAGACCGTCAAGATCGCCGGCACCTCGAAGGGCAAGGGCTTCCAGGGCACGATCAAGCGCCACAACTTCGCCAGCGGCCCGAAGAGCCACGGCTCGCACAACGTGCGTGCGCCGGGTTCGATCGGCGCGTCGGCCACGCCGTCGCGCGTGTTCAAGGGCATCCGCGGCCCGGGGCAGATGGGCAACAAACGCGTCACCCAGAAGGGCCTGACGATCGTCGACATCCGCCCGGACGACAACCTGCTGCTCGTGCGCGGCTCGGTCCCCGGACCCCGCAACGGCGTCGTGGAGGTGCGGACCGATGGCTGATGCTCCGATCCTGGGGGCGACCGAGAAGGTCGCGCTCGACGACAAGGCGTTCACCGCCGAGTTCCACGTGCCGCTCGTCCACGAGACGGTGCGCGCCGAGCAGGCCGCGCGCCGCCAGGGCACGCACTCGACCAAGACGCGCGGCGAGGTCCGCGGCGGCGGGGCCAAGCCGTGGCGCCAGAAGGGCACCGGACGCGCCCGTGCCGGCTCGAGCCGCAACCCGCTGTGGACCGGCGGCGGCACCGTCTTCGGCCCACAGCCGCGCCACTACACCTTCAAGGTCAACCGCAAGGAGCGCCGCGCCGCGCTGCGCAGCGCGCTGTCGCTGCACGCCGGGCGCGAGTCTCTGGCGGTCCTGGACCCCGCTCCGTTCCTGCAGACGCCGTCGACCAAGCAGGCCGCCGGGCTCCTGGCCGACTGGGGCCAGCCCAAGGGCGTGCTGGTGATCCTGACCGACGACGAGGCCCAGGCGGCCCTGTCGTTCCGCAACCTCGACCGGGTGTCGGTGCTCCCCGCCGACGGGGTCGGCGTGTCCGACCTCGTGCGCGCCTCCGCGGTGCTCGCGTCGCGCACCGCACTCGACCAGCTGACGGAGCGTGCCGCATGAATCCCGCCCAGGTGATCATCCGGCCGGTCGTCAGCGAGAAGAGCTACGTGCTCGCCGCGGTCGACAAGTACACCTTCCGCGTCCACCCGGACGCGCACAAGACGCAGATCCGCCAGGCCGTCGAGGACCTCTTCGACGTCAAGGTGGTCGACGTCCGCACCATGTCCGTCAAGAGCAAGCCCAAGCGCCGTGGCTACACGTCCGGCCGGACGCGCTCGTGGAAGAAGGCGATCGTCCAGATCCGCCCGGGCGACACCATCCCGATCTTCCAGGGCCTCGCGGGGCTCGAGGAGAGCTAGTCCATGCCGATTCGCAAGCCCAAGCCGACCAGCCCGGGACGTCGCTTCTCGACGTATCCCGACTTCGCGGAGATCACGAAGACCGACCCGGAGAAGTCCCTCATCGAGGGGCTGACGAAGTCCGGCGGGCGCAACAGCTACGGCCGCAAGACCTCGCGCCACCGCGGTGGCGGGGCCAAGCGCCTGTATCGCCGGATCGACTTCAAGCGCCGCAAGGACGGCGTGCCGGCCAAGGTCGCCGCGATCGAGTACGACCCGAACCGGACGGCCTACATCGCGCTGCTGCACTACGCCGACGGCGAGAAGCGCTACATCCTGGCGCCCGCGCGCCTGCAGGTCGGCGCGACGGTGATGTCCGGCGATGGCGCCGACATCGCGGTCGGCCACTGCCTGGCCCTGGCGCGCATCCCGACCGGCACCGTGGTCCACAACGTCGAGCTGCAGCCGGGCCGCGGCGGCCAGATGGCGCGCTCGGCCGGCGCCGGGGTCCAGCTGATGGCGAAGGAGCGGGGCATGGCCACGCTGCGCCTGCCGTCGGGCGAGATGCGCATGGTGGCCGACCAGTGCCGGGCGACGGTCGGGACGATCGGCAACGCCGAGCACCAGAACGTCACGATCGGCAAGGCGGGCCGCAAGCGTCACATGGGCGTGCGCCCGCAGACGCGCGGCACGGCCATGAACCCGGTGGACCATCCGCACGGCGGCGGCGAGGGCTCCACCACGCCGGGCCGTCACCCGGTCACCCCGTGGGGCGTTCCCACGCTCGGGTACCGGACCCGCAAGAAGAACAAGGCATCCGACCGCCTGATCGTGCGCGGGCGGCGGCGTGGGAAGGGCAAGCGTTAACCGATGAGCCGATCGAGCAAGAAGGGGCCGTTCGTCGAGGAGCGCCTGATGGCGCGCATCGAGGGCATGAACAGCTCCGGCAACAAGACGATGGTCAAGACCTGGTCGCGCACCTCGACGATCTTCCCGGAGATGGTCGGGCACACGATCGCCGTCCACGACGGCCGCAAGCACGTGCCGGTGTTCGTGTCGGAGTCGATGGTCGGCCACAAGCTCGGCGAGTTCGCGCCGACCCGCACCTACCGTGGCCACGCCGGCTCGGGGAAGGTGCGCTGATGGCCGAGGACGAGCGGAAGGTCGAGCAGCCCGAGGTCGACGTCGAGGCCGAGGCGCCTGTCGTCGACGAGCCCGAGGCCGCCGAGGAGGCGCCCGTCGAGGCCGTCGAGGAGGCGCCCGTCGAGGCCTTCGAGCCCGTCGCTGAGGCCGACGAGCCGGTCGCTGAGGCCGACGAGCCGGTCGCTGAGGCCGACGAGCCGGTCGCTGAGGCCGACGAGCCGGTCGCTGAGGCCGAGCCCGAGCCCGAGGCGCCCGCGGCCACCGCCACTGCCACCAAGCCCCAGCCGAAGCCCGCTCGCGCGGACGACGACGGCAGGCCGCCGGTCGTGCGCGCGCAGGCCAAGTACGTGCGGACGTCCGCCCGCAAGGCGCGGCTCGTCTGCGACCACATCCGCGGCAAGTCCGTCGACGAGGCGCGCGCGATCCTCGCGTTCACGCCGCGCGCCGTCGCCAAGGACTGGGCCAAGCTGCTGAACTCGGCGGTGGCCAACGCCGAGCACAACCACGAGCTGCTGGGCGAGGACCTCAAGGTCGAGGCCGCCTTCGCGGACGAGGGCCCGACCCTCAAGCGCTTCCAGCCGCGCGCCATGGGCCGCGCGACGCGCATCCGCAAGCGCACCAGCCACCTCACGATCACGCTGACGCCGAAGGGATAGGAAATGGGACAGAAGGTTCATCCCGAGGCGCTGCGCGTCGGCTACATCCACGATTGGAAGTCGAACTGGTTCAACGAGCGCCAGTTCGCGGACTATCTCGCCGAGGACGTCGCCATCCGGCGCCACATCGTCGGCAAGCTCTCGCACGCCGGCCTGAGCGACATCACGATCCGCAAGGACGCCAACGAGGTTGAGGTAAACATCAACACCGCGCGGCCCGGCATCGTGATCGGCAAGTCCGGCTCCGAGGTCGACGCGCTGCGCAAGGACCTGCATCGCATGACGCAGAAGTCCATCAAGGTCAACATCCTCGAGATCAAGCGTCCCGAGCTCGACGCCAAGCTCGTCGCCCAGTCGGTGGGCGAGCAGCTGCAGAACCGCGTCGCGTTCCGGCGCGCCATGAAGCGCGCGCTGACCAGCGCCATGCGCTCGGGCGCGAAGGGCTGCAAGATCCAGGTCTCCGGCCGCCTCGGCGGCGCGGAGATGGCGCGCACCGAGATGTACTCGGACGGCCGCGTCCCGCTGCACACGCTGCGCGCGGACATCGACTACGGCTTCTACGAGGCCCGCACGACGTTCGGCCGCATCGGCGTGAAGTGCTGGATCAACAAGGGCGAGATCATGCCCGAGGGCTTCACCGGCATGGACCTCACCGACATGGACGCTCCGGCGCCCCAGCAGGATCGCGACCGCCGCGACCGCCGCGACGGCCGTGACGGCCGTGGGCGCGGGCGCGGGCGCGGCGGCCAGGGCGGCGGTCCGGGCGGCGGTGGCGGCGGCGGGCGCGGTCCCGGCGGTCCGGGCGGCCGGGGCGGCCAGGGTGGCCGCGGGCGCGGCGGCCAGGGCGGCGGCGGTGGCTTCGGCGGCGGCGGCGGAGGACGCGGCGGCCAGGGCGGCGGCGGTGGCTTCGGCGGCGGCGGACGTGGCGGCCAGGGTGGCGGCGGACGTGGTCCGGGCGGCGGCGGCGGGCGTGGTCCCGGCGGCGGTGGCGGCGGCGGGCGTGGTCCCGGCGGCGGTGGCGGCGGCGGGCGTGGTCCGGGCGGTGGCGGCGGCGGGCGCGGTCCCGGCGGCGGTGGCGGCGGCCCGCAGGGGGGTGGCCGGTAGTGCTCTCCCCGAAGCGCGTCAAGCACCGCAAGCAGCACCGCGGGCGCCGAGCCGGGCTCTCGCGCGGCCAGACGACCGTGCAGTTCGGCGAGTACGGCATCAAGTCCCTTGACGCCGGCTGGCTCACGAACCGCCAGATCGAGGCCGCTCGTATCGCCATGACCCGCAAGATCAAGCGCGGCGGCAAGGTGTGGATCAACGTCTTCCCCGACAAGCCCTACACGAAGAAGCCGGCCGAGACCCGCATGGGCTCCGGCAAGGGCTCGCCCGAGGGCTGGGTCGCCGTGGTCAAGCCGGGCCGCGTCATGTTCGAGCTGGCCGGCGTGCCCGAGCCGCTGGCCCGTGAGGCCATGCGCCTCGCCGGGCACAAGCTCCCCGTGCGCACGAAGTTCGTGACCCGGGAGGACGTGTGATGGCGACTGCTGCCGAGATCCGCGAGATGGACTCCGACGAGCTCGTCGAGCACATCAAGACCGTCCGCCGCGACCTGTTCGGGCTGCGCTTCCAGCACGCCACCGGCGAGCTGGAGAACAGCGCCGGCCTGAGGAACTCCAAGCGCTCGCTCGCCCGGGCACTCACCATCGCCCACGAGCGCGGCATCGACACGAACGAGATTCGCTGATGGCTGACCAGGAACAGACCCCAGAGGAGACGGCCGAGGCGGCCGAGGCCACGCCGGCCCCGACGCTGTCCGCCAAGGAGCAGCGCGCGGCCAAGCGGCACGCCGAGGCGTCCAAGCGTCCCTCGCGCACCCCCGAGGAGCGCCAGGCCGAGCGCCTGCAGGAGCGCGCCCGCAAGGCGCGCCTGCGCCGCACGCGGCGCCTGAAAGAGCGCGAGGCGCGCAAGGCGGAGCCGAAGACCGCGCCGCCCGCCGCCGTCGAGCACGTCCACGGGCGCAAGAAGGTGCGCCAGGGCGTCGTCGTCTCCGACAAGGCCGACAAGACGATCACCGTGCGCATCGACGCGGCGCGCCGGCACCGGCGTTACGAGAAGGTCGTGCGCTCGACGTCGACGCTGCACGCCCACGACGAGGCCAACGAGGCCCACGAGGGCGACACCGTGCGCGTCGAGGAGAGCCGTCCGCTGTCGCGCACGAAGCGCTGGAAGCTCGTCGAGGTTCTGGAGCGTGCCCGATGATCCAGAACGAGTCCCGGCTCAAGGTCGCCGACAACACCGGCGCCCGCGAGATCCTCGTCATCCGCGTGAAGGGCGGCTCGCGCCGCCGCTACGCCCACGTCGGCGACGTCATCACCGCGACGGTCAAGCAGGCCACCCCGCAGGGGTCGGTCAAGAAGGGCGAGGTCGTCACCGCGGTCGTCGTGCGCACGAAGAAGGCCTTCGGCCGCAACGACGGGACGTACATCGCCTTCGACGAGAACGCCGCCGTGATCATCGACGCGCAGAACAACCCGCGCGGCACCCGCATCTTCGGGCCCGTCGCACGCGAGCTGCGCGAGCGCAACTTCATGAAGATCGTCTCGCTCGCCCCGGAGGTGCTCTGACCGATGGCCGCTAGCCTGAAGATCCGGCGCGACGACGAGGTCGTTGTGATCAGCGGCAAGGACCGCGGCAAGACCGGTCGGGTCCTTCGCGTGGAACCCAAGAAGGAGCGGGTCTACGTCGAGGGCCTGAACATCGTCAAGCGCCACCAGAAGCCGTCGGCCATGAACCCCAACGCTCAGGCCGGCGTCATCGAGCGCGAAGGTCCCATCCACGTGTCGAACGTCGCGCTGGTGGACCCGAAGGACAAGAAGCCGACGCGCGTCGGCATCAAGCGCGAGGGCGGCAAGCGCTTCCGCGTCGCCCGCCGCTCTGACACCCAGATCGACTGAGACCCATGGCCACGGCAACCACCGCACGACTGAAGGACCGCTACCGCGACGAGATCCGCCCGGCGCTGTACGAGCGCTTCGGCTACTCGTCGATCATGCAGGTCCCGAAGATCGAGAAGATCACGCTCAACATGGGCGTCGGCGAGGCCAAGCAGGACTCGAAGATGCTCGAGGCGGCCCAGGAGCAGCTCGCCACGATCGCCGGCCAGAAGCCGAGCATCCGGCGCGCCCGCAAGTCCATCGCGGCGTTCAAGCTGCGCGAGGGCATGCCGGTCGGGCTCTCGGTGACGCTGCGCAACGAGCGCGCCTACGAGTTCCTCGACCGCCTGCTGTCGGTGGCCATCCCGCGGATCCGCGACTTCCGTGGCCTGAAGCGGACCTCCTTCGACGGGCGGGGCAACTACACGATGGGCGTGCGCGAGCAGATCATCTTCCCCGAGATCGACTACGACGCCATCGACCAGGTCCGCGGCCTGGACATCACGATCACGACGTCGGCATCCACTGACGAGGAGGCGCTCGCTCTCCTCCAGGCCTTCGGCATGCCGTTCACCCGAGAGAATCAGTAGGAGCCATGGCGAAGACCTCCCAGCGCGTCCGCCAGGCGCGCCCCGCCAAGTACAAGACCCGTGAGTACACTCGGTGTCGCCGTTGCGGCCGCCCCCGCGCCGTGTATCGCAAGTTCGGTCTGTGCCGGATCTGCCTGCGCGAGCTGGCCCACGACGGCTACATCCCCGGGATGACGAAGAGCAGCTGGTAACCGCATGTCCATGACCGACCCCATCGCCGACTTCCTGACGCGGATCCGCAACGCGATCCACGCTGCGCGGGAGACGGTCGACATCCCCTCGAGCAAGCTCAAGGTGGAGATGGCGCGCATCCTGCGCGAGCAGGGCTACATCGAGGGCTACAGCATCGAGGCGCCGACCGGCGACCGGCCCGGCACGCTCATCCGGATCAGCTTGAAGTACACGGACTCCCGCCAGTCGGCGATCTCCGGGCTGCAGCGCGTGTCGCGCCCCGGGCAGCGCCAGTACGTCCCGGCGACGGACATCCCGAAGGTGCAGGGCGGCATGGGCACGACGATCGTGTCCACGTCGCGAGGCGTGATGACCGGCCACGACGCGCGGCGCGCGGGCGTGGGCGGCGAGATCGTGGCGAAGGTCTGGTAGCACGATGAGCCGCATCGGACGCAAGCCGATCCCCGTCCCGAGCGGGGTGACCGTCACCATCGACCCCGACGTCGTCCGGGTCCACGGCCCGCGTGGCGAGCTCCAGGAGCGCATCCACCGCGACATCACCGTCGCGCAGGAGGGCGAGGAGCTGCGCGTCTCGCGCCCGACCGACCGCGGCGAGCACCGCGCCCTGCACGGGCTGACGCGCTCGCTCGTGGCCAACATGGTCGAGGGCGTGACCGCCGGCTACACCAAGACGCTGGAGATCCAGGGCGTCGGCTACCGGGCGCAGCTCAAGGGCCGCGACCTGGAGATGGCGCTCGGCTACTCGCACCCCGTGCCGATCAAGGCGCCGGAGGGCATCGAGTTCGATGTCCCCACGCCGACCCGCGTCATCGTCAAGGGCATCTCCAAGCAGCTCGTGGGCGAGGTCGCGGCGAACATCCGCAAGCAGCGGCCGCCGGAGCCCTACAAGGGCAAGGGCATCCGCTACGAGGGCGAGTACGTCGCCCGGAAGGTTGGCAAGAGGGCATGAGACCCTGCGGGTCGTCATCCACGAACGCTTCGACCCTGTTGGAGGCTTCTCGATGACCGTCATCACCAAGGAGGCGCGCCGCCTCAAGCGCCGCCGCCGCGTGCGCGCGAAGGTCGTCGGCACGGCGACCCGTCCGCGCCTGGCGGTGTTCCGCTCGAACCGCGGCGTGTTCGTCCAGCTCATCGACGACGAGGCCGGCCGCACGATCGCTGCGGCGCAGTGGACCGAGGCCGGGGTCCGCGACCTCGACCGCACCGAGCAGGCGACGCGCATCGGCGCCCTGATCGCCGAGCGCGCGAAGGCCGCCGGCATCGAACAGGCGGTCTTCGACCGCGGCGGCTACCAGTACCACGGCCGCGTCAAGGCCGTGGCAGACGGCGCCCGCGAGGCCGGACTGGCAATCTAGGAAGAGACTTCATGCAGATCGATCGTTCAGTCAGCCCCGCCGGGCTCGACCTCCAGGAGCGCGTGGTGGAGATCAACCGCGTCGCCAAGGTGGTCAAGGGCGGCCGGCGCTTCTCCTTCACGGCCCTCGTCGTCGTCGGCGACGAGGAGAGCGTGGTGGGCGTCGGCTACGGCAAGGCCAACGAGGTTCCGCTCGCCATCCAGAAGGGCGTCGAGCACGCCAAGAAGAACCTGTTCCGCGTGCCCAAGCACGGCTCGACGATCACCCATCGCGTCGACGGCATCTTCGGCTCCGGCCACGTGCTGCTCAAGCCGGCCTCGCCCGGTACCGGCGTCATCGCCGGCGGCGGCGTGCGCGCGGTGCTCGAGCTCGCCGGCATCCACGACATCCTGTCGAAGTCGCTCGGCACGCAGAACCCGATCAACCTCGTCAAGGCGACGGTGGCGGGCTTGCAGGCGCTGCGCCGTCCCGAGGAGGTCGCCCAGCTGCGCGGCCTGTCGATCAACGCGGTGCTCGGCCTGAGCGGCGACGCGGCTCCCGAGACGCCTGAGCAGGAGGTCGTCGCGGCCGCCAACGGCGCGGCGCCCGAGGAGGTCTCGGCCTGATGCCCACCGTCACGCAGGTCAAGAGCAAGAACGGCGCCAACCACGCCCAGCGCGAGACGCTGCGCTCGCTCGGGCTGCGGCGGATCGGCCAGTCGGTCGAGGTCAAGGACAACGAGCAGATCCGGGGCATGCTGCACCGGGTCCGGCATCTGGTGAAGGTCGATGGCTGACAACACGGAGAACACCGACGAGCGCATCGGGCTGCACTCGCTGCGCCCCGCCGAGGGCTCGCGCAAGGCGCGCAAGCGGATCGGCCGCGGCGAGGGCTCAGGCACCGGCAAGACGTCGGGCCGCGGCCAGAAGGGCGCCGGCTCGCGCTCGGGCTCGAAGGAGCGCGCGCGCTTCGAGGGCGGCCAGATGCCGCTCCACATGCGCATGCGCAAGCTCCGCGGCCCGAACAAGAAGCAGTCGATGCCGTTCGAGCCGTTCCGGACGCACACGCAGCCGGTCAACCTCGGCGACCTCGAACGGCGCTTCGACGCTGGCGGCGAGGTCACCCTCGAGGACCTGGCGAAGGCCGGCATCGCCAAGCGCAAGGGCGTCCCGGTCAAGGTGCTGGCCAAGGGCGACCTGACCAAGGCGCTGACGGTCCACGCCCACGCGTTCAGCGCCACGGCGCGCGAGCGGATCGAGGGCGCAGGCGGCACCTGCGTCGTCGTCGAGAGCAAGTAGCCGGGTCCTCGACGAGGGCCGGGCCGCTTCCTCTAACCTGAGAGCCCGCGCATGCTCTCGACGATCCTCAGCGCCTTCACGGTCGCCGACATCCGCAAGAAGCTCGCCTTCACGGCGCTGCTGCTCGCGCTGTACCGGCTGGGCTCGCACATCCCCGTGCCGGGGGTCAACTCCAACGCGGTCCAGCAGGTCCAGGAGCAGTTCGGCGGTGGCGGGGTGCTGAACTTCCTCAATGTCTTCTCGGGCGGCGGCCTGTCGCGCATCGCCCTGTTCGCGCTCGGGATCATGCCGTACATCACGGCCTCGATCATCCTGCAGCTCCTGACAGTCGTCGTGCCGTCGCTGGAGAAGCTGCAGAAGGAGGGCGAGGTCGGCCAGCAGCGCATCACGCAGTACACGCGCTACCTGACCGTCGGCCTGGCCTTCGCGCAGGCGATCGGCTACGTCTTCCTGTTCAAGTCGTTCTCGAGCAACGCGGGAACCCCGCTCATCAGCCCGTTCAACGTCGGCACGGTCTTCCTGATCGTCCTGTCGCTGACCGCGGGCACCGTGCTCCTCATGTGGATGGGCGAGCTGATCACCCAGCGCGGCATCGGCAACGGCATCTCGCTGATGATCTTCGCGTCGATCGTCTCGGGCCTGCCGAACGGCATCTCGCAGTGGTGGAACAGCCCTGACGCGGTCTTCAAGGTGATGATGCCGTTCATCGCGCTGGCGGTGATCGCGGCGATCGTCTTCATCCAGGAGGGCCAGCGGCGCATCCCGATCCAGTACGCCAAGCGCGTGATCGGCCGCCGCATGACCCAGGGCGGCCAGACCTATCTGCCGCTGCGCGTGAACATGGCCGGCGTCATCCCGGTCATCTTCGCCGCGTCGATCATGGCCTTCCCGCCGACCGTGGGCCAGCTGCTCAACACGCCCTGGGCGACCGACTTCTCGAACTTCTTCTCGCCCAGCAAGTGGCCCTACCTGGTGGGCGAGTCGATCTTCATCATCATCTTCACGTACTTCTACACGGCGGTGACGTTCAATCCCGTCGACCAGGCCGACAACCTGAAGAAGTACGGGGGGTTCATCCCCGGGGTGAGACCCGGGCGGCCGACGGCCGAGTTCCTGGATCGCATCCTGGCCCGCCTGACGTTCCCCGGGGCGCTGTACCTCGCGGCGGTCGCGGCGTTGCCGACGATCCTCATCAGCCAGACCTCGGCGACGTTCTACTTCGGCGGGACCTCGATCCTCATCGTCATCGGCGTGGCGCTCGACACGATGAAACAGCTCGAGGCGCAGCTGATGATGCGCAACTACGAAGGCTTCCTGAAGTAGTCTCCCGCGCCTCGTGTCGGAGCTCAACCTCATCCTCCTCGGACCTCCGGGCGCCGGAAAGGGCACCCAGGCCGAGCGCCTGCAGCAGGACTTCCGCCTGCTCTACATCGCGACCGGCAACATCCTGCGCGCCGCGGTCGAGGCCGGCACGGAGCTCGGGCGTCAGGCCAAGCAGTACATGGACCGCGGCGAGCTCGTGCCCGACGAGGTGATCATCGGCGTGATCATCGACAAGGTCGGCCAGGAGGACGCGCAGGACGGCTTCCTGCTCGACGGCTTCCCGCGGACGGTCGCCCAGGCCGAGGCCCTCGACGAGGCGCTCGGCGACCTCGGCCGCGCGCTCACGGCGGCGCTGCTCATCGACGTGCCCGACGACGAGGTCGTGCGGCGGATCTCGGGCCGGCGCGTCTGCCAGAAGGCCAACCACGTCTACCACGTGGACACGAACCGGCCCAAGCACGACGACGTGTGCGACATCGACGGCTCCAAGCTCATCCAGCGCGAGGACGACCGCGAGGAGACCGTCCGCACGCGCCTCGAGGTCTACGGCGACCAGACGGCCCCGCTCATCGGCTTCTACGACGAGCGCGGGATCCTCAAGCGCTTCGACGGCCGGCGCTCGCCCACCGAGGTGCACGACCACATCCGCGCAACGCTGGCCACGCTGCGCCTCGAAGAGCAGATCTAGGACCGGGCATGATCATCCGGAAGTCACCGGAGGAGATCGAGAAGATGGCGGCCGCGGGCGACATCCACCGCCGCACGATGCGGCTGCTGGAGAGCAAGGTCCGTCCCGGCGTGACGACCCTCGAACTGGACCGCGCGGCCGAGAAGTTCATGCGCTCCCAGGGCGCCGTGCCGAGCTTCAAGGGCTACCGCGGGTTCCCCGGCTCGATCTGCGTGTCGCCGAACTCGATGGTCGTGCACGGCATACCCGGCGGCTACACGCTCGAACGGGGCGACATCCTCTCCGTCGACATCGGCGTCACGCTCGACGGCTGGGTCGCCGACGGCGCCCGGACCTTCGCGGTCGGGCCGATCTCGCCGGTCGCTCGCAAGCTGCTCGACGTCACGGAGCGCTCGCTCCACGCCGGCGCCGCGCAGGCCAAGCCCGGCAACCGCCTCGGCGACATCTCGCACGCGATCCAGACGATCGTGGAGGCCGAGGGCCTGTCGATCGTGCGCTCGCTGGTCGGCCACGGCATCGGCCGCGAGATGCACGAGGACCCGCAGATCCCGAACTTCGGCGAGCCCGGTCGCGGTCCGTTGCTCGAGGAGGGGATGGTCCTGGCGATCGAGCCGATGACGACGGCGGGCCGCCACCCGGTCCGCATGGGCACCGACGGCTGGGCGATCTACTCCCAGGACGGCTCGCTGGCCGCGCACTTCGAGTTCACGGTGGCGGTGACCGCGGAGGGCCCGCGGATCCTCACGCCGTGGCATCTCGACGTGGGCCGCGCCGCGGCCTGACCGCCGGTCCGCGGGACGGACGCCGGTGAGCCTCGTCGTCGTCGAAGGGCTGCGCAAGCGGTATGCCGCGAACGCGCCGGAGGCGGTGGCCGGCATCGACTTCGAGGTGCTGGAGGGCGAGATCTTCGGCCTCCTCGGCCCCAACGGCGCGGGCAAGACCACGACGATCGGGACGATCACCACGCGCGTGAAGCCGACCGGCGGCCGCGTGACCGTCGACGGCTTCGACGTCGCGCGCGACGCGGTGGCGGTCAAGCAGCGCATCGCGGTCGTGCCTCAGCGGCCGAACCTCGACCGCTCGCTCACCGCGATCGAGAACCTGGTCTTCCACGCGGCGTACTTCGGCACCGGCCGCGCGGAGCGCCGCCGGCGCGCCCAGGCGATGCTCGACCAGATGGGCCTGGGCGAGCGCGCCTCCGACAAGGTCGACAACTACTCGGGCGGCATGGCCCAGCGGCTGATGATCGCCCGGGCGCTCATGCACGAGCCGCGGCTGCTGATCCTCGACGAGCCGACGACCGGCCTGGACCCGCAGTCGCGCCTGTACCTCTGGGAGACGATGAGCGACCTGCGCGCCCGCGGCGTCACGCTCATGCTCACCACGCACGACATGGTCGAGGCCGACCGGCTGTGCGACCGCATCGCGATCGTCGACCACGGCCGGATCATCGCGCTCGACACGCCGCGCGGGCTGCGGCGCCTGCTGCCCGCCGAGCACGGGCTCGAGGTCACGCTGTCCGGGCCCGAGCCGCTGGAGATCGACGCGGCCGAGAACGTCGAGGCCGGCGCCGAGGACGATCGCTGGCACGCGCGCATCTACGGCGACCTCACGCCCGGCGAGCTGGCGGAGGCGGTGCGTGACGCGGGGCGCGAGCTGATCGAACTGCGGCGCATGGAAGGCTCGCTCGAGGACGTCTTCGTGCATCTGACGGGGCGGGAGCTGCGCTGAAGTGAGACCCTGCGGGTCCTCACCCACCGCGGCCCGATCCCTGCGGGGCATGCCGTCGTGAGACCCTGCGGGTCCTCATCCCCCGCGGCCCCATCCCTGCGGGCGATTCCGTCATGAGCCCGTCGGTCGTCGCCTTCCTCGCGCTGTGCGAGCGCGATCTCTACGTCACGTTCCGCCGCGACCTCGTCGCGTTCCTCAGCCAGGCGCTGCTGCAGCCGATCTTCTTCCTGTTCGTCTTCGGCCGGGTCCTGCCCGAGATCGGCGCGGCGCAGGGCTCCTACGGCACCCAGTTGCTGCCGGGCGTCATCGCGCTGACGCTCGTACTCACCGCGCTGCAGAACGTCGCCCTGCCGCTCGTCATCGAGTTCTCGTTCACCAAGGAGATCGAGGACCGCCTGCTCGCCCCGCTCCCGGTGGCCTGGGTCGCGATCCAGAAGGTGCTGATCGCCGCGCTGCGCGGCATCGTCGGCGGCGTGCTCATCATCCCGCTGGGCGAGCTGATCCTCCCGGGCGGCGTCGACCTGTCGGGGGTGAACTGGCCCGCGCTGATCGTGATGATCGTCGCGGGGGCGCTGGCCGGAGCCGTCATCGGCCTCGTGCTCGGCACCGCGGTGCCGCCGAGCCGCATCACGGTCGCCTTCGGCCTCATCCTCACGCCGCTGATCTTCACGGGCGCGGCCTTCTACCCGTGGGACGCGCTGGACTCGCTGCGCTGGTTCCAGGTTCTGACGCTGCTGAACCCGATGACCTACGTCAGCGAGGGGATGCGCGGCGCGCTCACCGACGTCCCGCACCTCGCGGCGGGGTGGGTCGCGCTCGGCCTCATCGTGTCGCTGGCGGCGTTCGGCTGGCTCGGCGTGCGAGGATTCGTCCGCCGCGCCGTAGACTGAGCGGCGCCAGTCCCGGGGGCTATCAACGCCGCCGGACGCATTTGCTATCTTCAACGGTCGCGCGTTTTGCGGGCCCCTGCCTGCGAATGCCTCCCTCCTGACCTCGCTGAAAGGGACCATGAAGGTACGACCGTCGGTCAAGCCGATGTGCGAGAAGTGCAAGATCATCCGCCGCCATCGCGCGGTGCTGGTCATCTGCTCCAACCCGCGCCACAAGCAGCGGCAGGGCTGACCATGGCTCGCATCTCCGGTATCAACATCCCACTGAACAAGCGCGTCGAGATCGGCCTGACGTACATCTACGGCATCGGCCGCTCGACCTCGAACCAGCTTCTGGCCGAGGTCGGCATCTCGCCCGACACCTACGTCCGCGACCTCACCGAGGACGAGGTGTCGAAGCTGCGCGACGCGATCGACCGCAACCTCACGGTCGAGGGCGATCTGCGCCGCGAGCGCTCGCAGGACATCAAGCGCCTGATGGAGATCGGCTGCTACCGCGGCCTGCGCCACCGGCGCGGCCTGCCGGTCCGCGGCCAGAACACCAAGACCAACGCCCGCACGCGCAAGGGTCCCAAGCGCATGCAGGTCGCCGGCAAGAAGAAGGCGGGGAAGAAGTAAGTGCCCGCTCCCAAGCGCCCCCAGCGGGGCCGCCGCAAGCCGAAGAAGAACATCCCCATCGGCCAGGCGCACATCAAGACGTCGTTCAACAACACCATCGTGTCCCTCACCGATCGCGAGGGCAACGTCATCGCGTGGGAGTCGGCCGGCGGCGCGGGCTTCAAGGGCTCGCGCAAGTCCACGCCGTTCGCGGCGCAGGTCACCGCCGACGCCGCCGCGCGCAAGGGCATGGAGCAGGGGCTCCAGAAGGTCGAGGTGTTCGTCAAGGGCCCGGGCTCGGGCCGTGAGACGGCGATCCGCTCGCTGCAGGCCGCCGGACTCGAGGTCACCGGCGTGCGCGACGTCACCCCCCAGGCCCACAACGGCTGCCGCCCCCGCAAGCGGCGCCGCGTGTAGGAGAACACCTTGGCTCGAGACACCTCCCCCCAGTGCAAGCAGTGCCGCCGCGAAGGGCAGAAGCTCTTCCTCAAGGGCGAGCGCTGCCTGACCGACAAGTGCGGCGTCGAGCGTCGCTCGTACCCGCCGGGCGACCACGGCCGCGGCCGTCAGAAGCAGTCGGAGTACCGCGTCCAGCTGCGCGAGAAGCAGAAGGCGAAGCGGTACTACGGCGTGCTCGAGAAGCAGTTCGCCAACTACTACGACAAGGCGAGCCGTCAGGCCGGCATCACCGGTGAGAACCTCCTCACCCTGCTCGAGTGCCGCCTCGACAACGTGCTCGTCCGCCTTGGCTTCGCCGCCTCGCGCCGCCAGTCGCGCCAGCTCATCCGCCACGGCCACTGGACCGTCAACGGCCGTCGCGTCGACATCCCCAGCTACCAGGTGCGCGAGGGCGACGTCATCTCGGTCAAGTCCGGCACCCCCGCCGAGCCCGTCATCCGTGACGCCACCGAGCTCACGGGCCAGGTGCCCGCCTGGCTGCAGGCCGACCACGACACGCTCACGGCCAAGGTCCTGCGCAAGCCGGAGCGCCGCGAGGTCGCCGCGCCCGTGCAGGAGCAGCTCATCGTCGAGCTGTACTCGAAGTAACCCCGCTTGAACGCGAGCGGCGCGCCCCGGACCCCCGCGCCGCCATGAGAGAACGACAGTCAGGACCCCGATGCTCGACTTCCAAGTCCCCCGGATCACCAGCGAAACAGTCGACGAGAACCGCGGCACCTTCACGATCGAGCCGCTCGATCGTGGCTTCGGCTACACGTTCGGCAACTCGCTGCGCCGCGTGCTGCTCAGCTCGCTCAGCGGCGCCGCGGTGACGAGCGTCCGCATCGAAGGTGTCGCGCATGAGTTCTCGACGATCCCGGGCGTCAAGGAGGACGTGACCGACATCGTCCTCAACCTCAAGGGCATCGTGTGCAAGATGCACTCGGACGCCAGCGAGGTCGAGGCGCCCCTGGTCGTGACCGGCCCCGGCGACATCACGGCGAAGGACATCGACCTTCCCGCCGGCGTCGAGATCCTCAACCCGGACGTCCACGTCGCGACGCTCGAGAAGAAGACGAAGCTGGAGCTGTACCTCACGATCGGCCGCGGCCGCGGGTACCGCCCCGCGGAGGAGAACAAGACGCCGGACCAGCCGATCGGCGTCATCCCGATCGACTCGATCTTCTCGCCGGTGCGCCGCGTCGCCTATGCCGTCGAGCAGGCCCGTGTCGGCCAGCGCACGGACTTCGACAAGCTGACGCTCGACATCGAGACGGACGGCTCGATCGACCCGCACGCCGCGCTGCGCGAGGCGGCGGAGCTGCTCATCAGCCAGCTCGCGATCTTCACCGACGCGGACCGCGTCGAGGAGCTGCGCGCCGGCCCCACCGGACAGCTCGAGGGCGCGCTCGCCGGGACCGGCAACGGCCACGGCGCCGCCGCCTCGGCCGCATCGGGCGGCCCGATGCACGACATCCTCATCGAGGAGCTCGAGCTCGGCGTCCGCTCGTACAACTGCCTGAAGCGCGCCGGCATCCAGACGGTGGGCGACCTCGTCTCGAAGTCCGAGGGGGAGCTCAACGCGATCCCGAACTTCGGCAAGAAGTCGATCGACGAGGTCATCGAGACCCTGGAGGCGCGCGGGCTGGGCCTGCGCGACGACTGATGCGCCATCAGAAGACCCGCCACAAGCTCAGCCGCGACACGGCGCACCGCAAGGCGCTCCTGCGCAACCTCTGCAAGGAGGTCATCGAGCACGAGCGCATCAAGACCACCGAGGCGAAGGCCAAGGCGGTCAAGCCCGAGGTCGAGAAGCTGATCACGCTGGCCAAGCGCGGCGACCTGCACGCGCGCCGGCAGGCGCTCTCGGAGCTCGGCCAGGACAAGTTCGCGGTCTACAAGCTGTTCGAGGAGGTCGCCCCGCGCTACAGCGAGCGGCCGGGCGGCTACACCCGCATCCTCAAGCTCGGCGCGCGCTCCGGCGACGCGACCGAGATGGTCTACCTCGAGCTGGTCTGATCCCGGCGCGGCGGCGGCCCGGAGCGGGCCGCTTCGCGGCGCCGCCGGTAGGGCGGGCCGCGGTCCCTATCCTGGGGTCATGGCCGCCACGATCTGGGCCTCCGACGCGGAGCGCGAGAACTGCTCGCGACTGCTGCACGGCGCCTATGCCGAGGGCCGCATCTCGCTCGGCGATCTGGAGGAGCGTCTGCATGCGGTGCAGCGGGCCGGGAGCCGGGCCGAGCTGACCCGCCTCACGCGCGGCATCCCCCAGCGGCGCCTGGAGCGCTTCGGCGCCGCGGTCGACCGGTTCGACCGTGCGGCGCTGAAGGCGCACGGCACGACCGCCGTCGCCGTCAACGCCTCGCTGGTCGGCATCTGGGAGATCACCGGCGGCGGCGCCTTCTGGCCCGCCATCGCGCTCGTCCCCAGCGCCCTGCTGCTGGGCTGGCACGCAGCGTCGTCGTGGACCGTGCGCCGCTTCGTGCGCCGGCGCTACGGCTGAGGCCGGTCCCCGGGCGGCTCGGAGCGCAGGCGTATCGCGGGCGGCCTCGGTCAGCGTCTGCTCGCGAGCTCGTAGGCGATCTCACCGATCAGGTCCTCCTGGCCGCCGACGAGCCCACGCCGGCCGCAGGCACGCAGGATCTCGGGGCCCGAGACACCATGGCGCTCGGCTGCGCGCGCGGCATGTTTGAGAAAGCTGGAGTACACCCCGGCCCAGCCGAGCGTGAGCGCCATCCGATCGAGGACGCATTCGCCCTCCATGATCGGTCGAACGGCGTCCTCGGCGGCGTCGGCCATCGCACCGACGTCGATGCCCGTGCGCAGGGCGAGCTTCTCCAGAACCGCGGCCAGCGCCTCGGTCGGCGTGTTCCCGGCGCCGGCGCCCATCCGCCGGGCGCTGGCATCCACCTGGACCGCGCCGGCGTCGATCGCCGCCAGCGTGTTGGCCACTCCGCAGGCGAGGTTCTCGTGACCGTGAAAGCCGACCTGCGCGTCGCCGGCCAGCGCATCGCGCACGGCGGCCACGCGCGCGGCGGCCTGAGGCGGGACCATCGCTCCCGCGGAGTCGACGACATAGATGCACGTGGCCCCCGCGTCGGCCATGATCCGAGCCTGCTCGGCGAGCAGTTCCGGCGCCTGGGAATGCGCCATCATCAGAAACCCGATCGCCTCCAGGCCGAGGTCCCGAGCGAGGCTCAGGTGCTGGACGCCGACATCCGCCTCGCTGCAGTGGGTCGCCACGCGTATCGCGCCGACGCCGAGTTCGGCGACTGCCCGGAGGTCGTCGGTCGTGCCGATTCCCGGAAGCAGCAGCGCGGCGATCCGTGCGCGCCGTGCGGCCTGGACGGCGACGGCGATCAGCTCCCGTTCATCGCTGCGGGAGAAGCCGTAGGTGAACGAGCTGCCGCCCAGACCGTCTCCATGAGCGACCTCGAGTACCGGCACTCCCGCGTCATCGAGGGCCACCACCACACTGCGCACCTGATCGGTCGTGAGTTGGTGGCGCACGGCGTGCGAGCCGTCGCGCAGACATGTATCGGTGACGCGAACGTCGAGGTCGTCGGAGAAGGTCATCGGCCCGTCCTCTCGGTTGCGCCGGCGGCGCGGCTCCGTGCCAGCTGCTCCCCGACGCGTGTCGCCGCGGCCGTCATGATGTCCAGGTTGCCGGCGTACGCCGGCAGGAAGTCCGCGCGTCCTTCGATCTCCAGGTAGACGGAGACGCGGTCGTCCTCGAACTGGGGTGGCACGACGAGCCGATAGCCCGGGACGTAGGACGACACGTCCGCGACCATCGCGCGGATCGACTCGGCGATTGCCGGCCGGTCGGCGTCTGGCGCGAGCGCGCAGATCACCGTGTCGCGCATGATCAGCGGCGGCTCGGCGGGGTTGAGGACGATGATGGCCTTCCCGGCCGCCGCACCGCCGACCTGAATCAGGGCGCGGGCGGTGGTCTCCGTGAACTCGTCGATGTTCGCACGTGTACCGGGCCCTGCCGAGTGGGACGCGATCGAGGCGACGATCTCGGCGTACCGCACCGGTGCGACACGGCTGACGGCGTGGACGATCGGGACGGTCGCCTGGCCGCCGCAGGTGACCATGTTCAAGTTGGCTTCGTCCAGGTGCGCGTCGAGGTTGACCGCGGGCACGACGTAGGGGCCGACCGCGGCGGGCGTCAGGTCGATGGCGACGATCCCGCGCTCAGCGAACCGAGGAGCGTTGACGGCATGGACCTGGGCGGAGGTTGCCTCGAAGATGACATCGGGCAGCTCGGACTGGGAAAGCAGCCAATCAACTCCCTCGGCGGACGTCTCCAGCCCGGCGTCGCGGGCGCGGGCGAGTCCGGTGCTACCGGGGTCTACGCCGATCATCCAGCGCGGCGCAACCCAGGCCGAGCGCAGCAACTTGTACATCAGGTCGGTGCCGATGTTGCCCGAGCCGACGATCGCGGCGGTCAGCGGTGGCGTCTTCATCGCGCAATGACCAGCCGCACTTCGCCCAGGTCGCCGAACCGGGCACTGAAGGTGACGCCGGGCGCCGCGTCGACCATCGGTGTGCACGCGCCCGACAGCACGATGTCGCCCGGACGCAGCGTCCGGCCGATGTCGGCCAGGGTGTTGGCCAGCCACGCCACGGCTGCGCACGGGTCGCCGAGCACCTCCGCGGTCGTGCCTCGCTGCATCGCCTCGCCGTCGCGCCGCAGCTCGACGTCGATGGCCGTCACGTCGACCTCGTCCAGACCGACCCGGCGGCCACCGAGTACGAACCCGGCCGCCGACGCCTGATCGGCCACGGTGTCGGCCAGCCGGATGCGCCAGTCGGCCACACGGCTGTCGACCAGCTCGATGGCCGGCTGCACGGCGGCGGTCGCGGCCCGGACCGCCTCGACGGTCACGCCCGGTCCGGCGAGCGAGCTGCCGAGGTGAAACGCGATCTCCGGCTCGACGCGCGGGGCGATGTAGTCGCGCGCGCTCACCACGCCACCGTCATCGAGCTGCATGACGTCCAGCAGGACGCCGAAATCGGGCTGGTCGACGCCGAGCTGCCGTTGGACGGCGATCGACGTCAGCCCGACCTTGTGGCCCACGACCCGCGCGTTCTGCGTCTGGCAGCGCAGGGCGACAAGCCGCTCGGCAATGGCATATGCGTTGGCGACGGACAGGTCGGGCCTGGCGTCGGTGAGCGGAGCGATCGGACGCCGCGCGGTGCGGGCTTCGTCGAGCGCGCGAGCGTAGGCGTCGACGTCGAGCACGGTGGAATCGGCCATGGGTCAGATCGTCGCGGCGGTGCGCCTATGTCACAATCGCCCGTCCCACTGAGTGGGACGAACGTGATGAAGAGCTCCCACGGCGACGCGGTACTCGATCGGGCCTTCCAGTTGCTGCGCGCGTTCTCGGCGGAGCGGCCGCAGCTGACGCTGGCCGAGATGGTGGCGCGCAGCGGCCTGCCGCGTTCGACCGCCCATCGGCTGGCCTGTCAGCTGGAGCGCCATGGCGCGCTCGAGCGCGGCGACGAGGGTTGGCGCCTCGGGGTCGGCCTGTTCGAGCTCGGCCAGCTCGTCACGCGCCGCCAGCGCCTGCGGGACCTCGCGCTGGCCCACATGGAGGATCTCTATGAGGCGACGCGGGCCACGGTCCACCTCGCCGTCTTGGAGGGTGACGACGTGCTCTACGTGGAGATGCTGTCCGGACATCGCAAGGTGCCCACGCCTTCCCGCGTGGGGGGGCGGATGCCGGCTCACTGTACGGGGGTGGGCAAGGCCCTGCTGGCCTACAGCGACGAGGCGTGTTCCCGACTGGCTCGCGCGACCGAGCCGCTGGCGGCGGTGACCGCGCGCAGCATCACGGATCCGGGGAGGCTGTACGCCGAGCTCCTGGACGTGCGTCGGCGGGGGATCGCCGTCGACCGCGAAGAGGCGGCCGCGAACCTGATGTGTCTGGCGGCGCCGCTGCTGGTCGCTGCCGGCGTCGCGGAGGCCGGCCTGTCGGTGTCGATGCCGGCGCGTGGGCGACTGCAGCCGCGCGACGTGGAGCCGGCCTTGCGGGCGGCCGCGCAACGCCTCGGCCGAACGCTGCGCCAGGCGAGAACCTGAGACGACGTACAGAATATTCTCTGCGCGGAGCGCTAGGATGACGACATGGCGACGCGGATGACCGAGCTGTCCCTCGGGGTCCGTCCGAGGAACCTGAGCGACGTGGTCTTCGAGGCGATCCGGCAGGCGATCGTGGATCGCGTGCTGGCCCCCGGCGAACCACTGACCGAGCCCGCACTCGCCGAACGGCTGAAGGTTTCCAAGACGCCGGTGCGCGAGGCGCTGCTGCGGCTGCGCCAGATCGGCCTGATCGAGCAGAACGGGGCACGCGGCCTCTGCGTGATCCAGCCCTCCGCGGCGGCGGTCCGTCAGGCCTACGAGCTGCGGGAGGCGCTGGAGTCGTTCACCGCTGCGCGCGCGGCCGAGCGGGCGAGTAACGCCGATCGCGAGCGCATCGCACGTGCCGCGCAGTCTTCTCTGGATGCCGCGCGCAAATCCGACATCGCCGCATTTCGCGACAGTGATCGGGAATTCCATAGCTACATCGCGGAGCTGGGCGACAACGCCCGCATCGCCTCGTTGATCGATGATGCGGGTGCGGTGATCTCCACGCTGATGACGCGCGAGCTGACTGCCGGAGACGACCTCGTCGGCTGCAGTCTCGGTCACGTCGCTGTCGCGGAGGCGATCACGGCGTCCGACGGGGTGGCCGCTGCACGCGAGATGACCACGCACATCCGCCTCGTCTGGAAGCTGGCACTCGAGCGCCTGGCTCCCGGCGCCGAGGCCTAGAGCCCGGCCCCGACCCCCGTCGCGCGCGGCGCCGCTTCGGCGCCGCCGTCTGTTCGCGCTGCCCTCTTCGAGCGCCCCATTTCGAGGCGCACCGAGGCGCCCAGCGGGGCGTCGTCGATGCGAGCCGGGAAGAACTTTTGGTACATCGTGTTCAAGATTCGGTATCTTGAACATCGAACTCGGCGTACGCAGATGGCGCGACGTTGAAGTCAAGGAGGAGAAACTCAGTGCCAAGTCCCAGCTTTTCGCCCTTGGCGGCGGCTGTCCGAGAAACCTTGCCGGTCGGACCTCATCAGGTGATGGTCGCCCGCGCCGGCGCCGGCGCCGGACCGGCCGTCGTCTTCCTACACGGCGGCGGCCCGGGAGCGAGCGGCTGGTCCAACTGGCGGTTGGCGCTCGAGGCGCTCGGCGATCGCTACGACTGCATCGCGCCGGACTACGTCGGCTACGGCGAGAGCACACATCCCGAGCCGCCGCCCACCGACATGCGCGTGTGGACCCGCATGCGCCTCGACCAGGTGATCGGCATGCTCGACGCGCTGGAGATAGAGCGGGCGCACCTCGTCGGCAACTCGCTCGGCGGGGCGCTGACCCTCCACCTGCTCATGGAGGCTCCCGAACGCTTCGAACGGGCGGTGCTGATGGGCACCGCCGGTGGGCCGAGCTCGGATCGACCGTCGCAGGAGCTGATCCGGATGGTGACGTTCTACAGCGACCCGAGCCCGGAGGCGCTCGGCCGCCTGTACTCGTGGTTCGTCCACGATCCCGACGACTTCGACGGCGACCTCGACCAGATCGCCCAAGACCGCTTCGCGATGACCATGCGGGACGACGTGCGGCGCTCCTACGTCGCGCAGTTCTCCGGCCCGTCGCAGCTGACGCTGCCCGACTCGGCGCTGCGACGCATCCAGCACCCGATTCTGCTGGTCCATGGCCGCGACGACATGATCAACCCGGTCTCAGACAGCTATCACTTCCTCAAGGTCCTGCCCAACGCGCAGCTGTACGTCTTCGGGCGCTGCGGGCACTGGACCCAGCTGGAGTACCCGCAGCGCTTCAACCATCTCGTCGACGAGTTCCTGCGAGGCGCGCTGTGACCGCCCTCGCGCGCCTCGGTCACGTCGCCCTGCGAACTCCCGACCTCGAGGGGTCGCTGCACTTCTTCGACGACATCCTCGGGCTGGATGTCGTCGAGCGCGACGAGACCGTCGCCTACCTGCGCGCCTGGGGCGACTTCGAGCACCACACGGTGGCGCTCATCTCAGCCGACGAGGCGAGAATCGATCACGCCGGCTGGCGCACACGCGCGCCTGAGGATGTCGATGCGCTCGGTGCGCGCCTGCGCGAGCAGGGGGTCGAGGTGGAGGAGGTGCCCGCCGGCCACGAGGCGGGGCAGGGCGCCGCCTTGCGCTTCCGCACCCCGGGCGGCCTGCCGTACGAGATCTATCACGAGGTCGAGAAGCGGCCGGCGCCTGCGGGCCGTCGACCCGCACTGAAGACCAACAGCGGGCGCGTCTGGAGCCACGGCGTCTCGCCACGGCGCCTGGACCACATCAACTTCGTCACGCCCGAGGTGGCCGCCGAGGAGGCGTGGTCGCAGCAGATGCTCGGCTTCTCGACCCGTGAGCGCGCGCTGGGCGCCGACGGCAGCGTGCATGCTGCGTGGCTGGCGGTGTCCGCGCTGGCCCACGATTTGGCGATCGGCCGCGGGCCCGTCCGGGGGTCGCGCGGCCTGCACCACGTCGCGTTCTACGTAGACAACGCCTCTGACGTGCTGCGCGCCGCCGAGCTGTTCATCGAGCACGGCCTGGAGCCCGACCATGGCCCCGGTCGCCACGCGATCTCCCAGGCGGTGTGCCTGTACGTGCGCGATCCCGCCAGCGGGCATCGCGTCGAGATCTACAGCGGGTCCTACGTCGTCCTGGACCCCGACTGGGAGCCGGTCGACTGGACCGCCGAGGAGTACCGCCAGTGGTGGGGCGCCCAGCCCGTGCGTCAGGCCGACAGCCCGATCGACGTGGTGACGCCATGCTGAGCAACGATCAGAACGCTGCCGGCGCGACCGCCCGGCTCGACGAGGCGATCCAGCTGCTGGACAGCGGCTATGTGCCCAGCTGGATCTACCGAGACGAACAGGTCTTCGAGCTGGAGAAGCAGCATCTGTTCCGGCGCAACTGGGTCTTCTTGGCCCACGAGACCGAGCTCGAGGAGCCGGGGGACTTCGTCGTCCGGGCGATCGTCGACGACTCGATCCTGATGGTGCGCGGCGGAGACGGCGAGGTGCGCGGCTTCCTGAACCAGTGCCGCCATCGCGGGTCGCGACTGTGCCAGGCCGAGAAGGGCAAGGCGCGCAACTTCACCTGTATCTACCACGCCTGGAGCTACAACCGCGAGGGGCGTCTGGTCGGCGTGCCCTACGACAAGACCATCTACCAGGGCCTCGATCGCGATGAGCTCGGGCTCGCCCCGGTGCGCGTGGAGGCTTGCGAAGGGTTCCTGTTCGGCTGCATGGATGCCGCCGCGCCGTCGTTGGAGGAGTACCTCGGCGATTTCCGCTTCTATCTGGAGCTGGTGACCCGCCGCAGCCGGACGGGGATGGAGGTCGTCGGCGTGCCGCAACGCTGGATCGTCGAGGCCGATTGGAAGATCGCCGCCGAGAACCTCGTCGGCGATGCGTATCACACGCCGTTCAGCCACAAGAGCACGTTCGACGTCGGCCTGCTGCCGTTCTCGTCGGCCGACGCACGACCGGGCGGCAGCAAGACGGGTTTGCACATCCAGGCCGGTCCCGCCGACGTGGCGATGATCTACCGGTCGCCCGGGACGTTCATGGGCTATCCGCCCGAGATGGTCCAGACGCTGCACGAGCGCATCGACGACCGCCAGCGCGCCCTCCTGGACGATGGCACGGGGACGGGTGACGGCGTCTTCCTCAACCGGTTTCACGTGTTTCCGAACTTCAGCTGCCTGAACGTCGGCGGCATCCTCGACGACGCGCTGCATCCGTACTGCAGCGTGCGGCTGTGGCAGCCGCGCGCCGCCGGTGTCATGGAGATCTACTCCTGGCTGCTGGTCGAGCGCGACGCGCCCGCCGCCTTCAAGGAGGCCTCGCGACGGGCCTACATCGTCAGCTTCGGCCCCTCGGGGATGCTCGAGCAGGACGACATGGAGAACTGGCGGACGATCTCGCGTACCGCCGAAGGTGCCGAGAGCCGAGAGGTCGCCCAGTACGCGCGCATGGGCGCTGAGAGCGGAGTCGAGCCGATCGCCGACTGGCGCGGCACCGGCACCGCCTATCCGACGCAGTTCTTCGACCTGCCGACGGTGACGTTCCTGCGGCGCTGGGCCGAGCAGCTCCGCGCGGGAGTGGCGTCATGAGTGCCGACCAGCACCTCGTCCCGCCGCTCGCGGACCTGCAGTTCGAGCGCGAGGCGACCGCGTTCCTGCACCACGAGGCCCAGTTGCAGGACGAGCGCGCCTTCGAGGCGTGGCTGCAGCTCCTGGACCCCGAGATCCGCTACCGCGTCCCGGTGCGTGTGACGATGCCCGAGGGCCAGGGTCCGGAGCACAGCGAGGTCATGTTCCACTTCGACGAGACGCGCCAGACGCTGGGGATGCGCGTGGCTCGGCTGTATTCCGGCGACGCCTGGGCCGAGGTGCCGCCGTCGCGCACGCGCCATTTCGTCTCGAACGTCCGGGTCACGGCCGACGGCGGCCCCGACCGTCTGCTGGTGCGCTCGAACCTCCTGTTCGTGCGGATCCGCGGCGACGAGGTCCAGTCGCAGTCGCTGACCGCCGAGCGCCGGGACGTGCTGCGCCACGACGGGGGCGCCTGGCGGCTTCTCGATCGCCTGGTGCTGCTCGACGCGACGACCCTGCCCACCTACAACCTTGCGTTCTTCCTGTGACCGGCGTGCGCCGGACCGCGGTCGAGGTTCCCGGGCTGGAGCACCCGCAGCCGATCCCGGTCGCCGTCTGGGCGGGTGATGTGCTGTTCACCTCGCCGATCGGCCCGCGACGCGCGGACGGGTCGATCCCCGACGCGCTGGACGATCAACTCGACGTCACGTTCGCCAACTTGCGCCGCGTCGTGCACGGCGCGGGCGCGACGCTGGACGCGGTCGGCATGGTCCACGTCCACCTGCGGCGGCGCGAGGACCGTCCCGCCCTCAACGAGCACTGGCTGGCCTGCTTCGTCGACGAGCCGCGACCTGCGCGGATGGTCTCGCAGGCCGACCTGCCCGCGGGCGTGGACGTCCTGCTCACCCTGACGGCGGTGCGGGCATGCCCCGAGTAGCCGTGGTGAGTGGCGGCACGTCCGGGATCGGCCGTGCCGTCGCGGTGCGGCTGGCGGCCGACGGCTTCGAGGTCGTCGCCTTCGGCTCTGACCGTGAGCGCGTCGCCCGGCTGCGCGACGCGCATCCGGAGCTCGACGCGCGTTGCGTCGACGTCACGGACGCGGATGCCGTGCATGCGCTCGTGGCCGACGTCCACGCGCGCAGCGGGCGCGTCGACGTCCTCTGTCCGGCGGCCGGGATCAAGCACCCCGGCGGGGTCGCCGACACGGCGGTCGAGACGTGGGACCGGACGTTCGCGGTCAACGTGCGCGGCGCGTTCCTGCTAACGCGGGCGGTGCTGCCGGGGATGGTCCGGCGGCGCAGCGGGTGCATCGTGTACATCGGCTCACCGTCGGCGCGCGGCGGCGTCGACCACGCGGCCTACGTGTCGAGCAAGGGGGCGCTGCACGCGCTGGCGATGGCCGTCGCGCTCGACCACGTCGGCGACCGGATCCGCGCCAACACCGTCGTGGCCGGCGCGACCCGCACCGGGATGAATCGCCGGCGGCCCGAGGCGGTCTTCGCGCGTCTGGCGGAGGGCAACGCCGCCGGGCGGGTCAATGAGCCCGAGGACGTCGCGAACGTGGTCGCGTTCCTCGCGTCGCCCGCCGCCGAGACCATCTCCGGCGCCTGCATCGACGTGGGCGCCTTCGCCGGCCAGGGCGTCCTCGATGACGGAAAGGCCCATCCGTGAGCTCCCCGCTGCCGCTGGCGCCGACGAGCCCGAGCGGGCGCCCGCGCATCCTGTACGCCAAGCTCGCCGCCTTCGCGGTCCTCGCGCTGCTGCCCGGACTCCTGCTGAGCGACTCCCGCTACTTCGCGACGATCGTGCTGGTCGCGATCTTCGCCACCGTCGCGGTCTCGCTGGACCTCCTGCTCGGCTTCGCCGGGCAGCTGGCGCTGGGACAGACCGCGCTGTTCGGCGTCGGCGCCTACACCTGGGCGGTGCTGACCACCCGCCACGACGTCAGCTCCGAGCTGGCGTTGCTGTGCGCGGTGGCCGCCGCGTTCTCGCTCGCGCTGCTGACGAGCCCGCTCCTGCGCCTCCGCGGCTTCTACTTCGCGCTGGCCACGCTGGCGCTGGTGATCGTCGCGCACGAGGTGTTCGTCAACTGGATCGCGGTCACCGGTGGCGCGTCCGGGCTGGTGGGCATCGGCTCGTTCTCGTTCTTCGGTCTGGAGGTCACCAGCCAGACGCAGTCCTACCTGTTCGCCTACGTGGTCCTGCTCATCGCCGTCGTCGCGGCGGTGCACATGCGCCACTCGCGTTTCGGGCGATCGCTGGTCGCGATCCGCGAGGACGAGACCGCTGCCGAGGCGCTGGGCATCGACGTGTTCCGGGCCAAGATCCGCGTGTGGCTGATCGCCGCGGTGTTCGCCGGGCTGGCCGGAGTGGTCTATGCGTCCTATCTGCGCTTCCTGTCGCCGGCGCAGTTCGGCCTGGAGCCGACGATCTACCTGCTGGCGGCGATCGTCATCGGCGGGACCGGGTCGGTGTACGGCGCGGTCATCGGTGTGGCCGTCGTGTGGATGCTGCCCGAGCTCCTGTCGGGCTTTGAGAAGTATGCGGTGCTGGCGCTGGGCATCGCCGTGATCGTCCTGGTGATCCTGGCCCCCGACGGGCTTGCGGGGCGCCTCTCGCGCCTCTTCGGACTGGCCTGGGCGCGGCTGCGCGGGTCCCGGGCGCGGATGGCGGCCGGGCCGCCGAGCACGGGGGAGGCGCGATGACGGTCGCCACCCGGGAGCTGCTGCGACTCGAGGGCCTCGGCCGCCGCTTCGGCGGACTGCGTGCGCTGCGCGACATCGACCTCGGCGTCCGCGAAGGCGAGATCATGGGCCTGATCGGGCCCAACGGCGCCGGCAAGACGACGCTGGTCAGCGTCGTCAGCGGCCAGATCGCCGCCAGCGAGGGCCGGGTGAGCTTCGGCGGTGATGACGTCACCGGCCTGGCCGCGCATCGGCGCGCGCGGGCGGGTATCGGGCGCACGTTTCAGAACGTGCGCCTCTTCGCCGAGGAGACCGTGCTGGACAACGTCAAGACCGGCGCCTACCTGCTGGGACGCTCCGGCGTGATCGAGGCGATGCTGCGCCTGCCGCGTCAGCGCACCGACGAGCGCGAGATCGGCGCCGCGGCGATCGACGCGCTGCAGCTCGTCGGCCTGGCCGACCGCGCCTTGGCGCCCGCGGGCGAGCTGAGCACCGGCGAGCAGCGCCTCGCCGAGCTGGCCAAGGCGGCCGCGATGCGCCCCCGCCTGCTGTTCCTCGACGAGCCGGCCGCGGGCCTGAACCCGACGGAGGAGGCACGGCTGGCCGAGACGATCCAGACCTTGTCCACGCGCATGACGCTCGTGGTCATCGAGCATCACCTCGACCTGGTCATGTCGCTGTGCGACCGCGTGGCGGTCCTCGACTTCGGCCGTCTGATCTGCGTGGGCACGCCCGATGAGGTGCGTTCCGACCCGGGCGTGATCGCCGCCTACCTGGGACCCGACCCGGCACGAGAGGGATGACCGATGCTCGAGCTTGAAGACGTGCACGCCGGCTACGGCGGCGCGGAGGTCCTGCACGGCGTGTCGCTGCGGGTCGACGAGGGCGAGATCGTCACGTTGGTCGGCAGCAACGGCGCGGGCAAGACCACCACGCTCGGGGTGATCGGCGGCGGTGTCCGCGTCCGCGCCGGCTGCGTGCGCTTCGCCGGGGTCGACCTGCGGCGTCGCCGTCCCGAGCATCGGGCCGGCCTGGGCATCGGCCAGGTACCGGAGGGCCGGCGGCTGTTCCCGACGCTGCCGGTCCGCGACAACCTGCTGCTCGGGGCGTTCGCGCACCGCAAGAAGACCAAGGAGACGCGCGCCCTGTTGGAGGAGGTGCTCGAGCTGTTTCCGATCCTGCGTGAGCGCGAGCGGGCCGACGCGGGCACGCTGTCCGGCGGCGAGGCCCAGCAGCTGGCCATCGGCCGCGCGCTCATGTCACGCCCGCGGCTGATCCTGCTCGACGAGCCTTCGCTCGGCCTCGCGCCGCGGATGGTGCAGAGGGTGTTCGATGCCCTGTCGGCGCTGAGCGCCCGCGGCGTGGCCGTCCTCGTCGCCGAGCAGAACGCGATGCAGGCGCTGTCCACCGCCGAGCGCGGCTACGTGCTCGAGCGCGGCCGGGTGACGATGCACGACGCGGCGCGCGTGCTGCGCGAGGAACCCCAGATCGTCGCGACCTACCTGGGCGGGGTGACCGCGGCGTGAGCTCCTTCATGCAGTACCTGTTCGCCGGCCTGTCCACCGGCGCCGTCTATGCGCTGATCGCCATCGGCTGGGTGCTGATCTTCAACGTCTCCGGCGTGCTGAATCTGGCGCAGGGCGAGCTGCTGATGATCGGCGGCCTCGTGTTCGCGTGGCTGGCCATCCACACGGAGCTGCCGATGATCGCCGGGCTGGTGCTCGGGATCGCCGCCGCCGTCGGCGTGGCGGTCGTGCTCGACGTTGCCGCGGTGCGCCGCGTCAAGAGCCACGACCTGGTACCGCTCATCCTCGTCACGCTGGGGGCGTCGTTCGCCCTGCGCGAGATCGGACGCCTCGTCTTCGGCGCCGACTCCATGCGCCACGACTACCTGGTGGGCGGCGCGCCGATCAACGTCCTGGGCGCGTCGCTGCTGCCGCAGGCCGTTCTCACGTGGGGCATCGTGGCGGTGGTGGTCGCCGGGCTGTGGTTGTTCTTCCGCCACACCCTCTACGGCAAGGCCATGATCGCGTGCTCCGACGACCCGGTCGGGGCGCAGGCGAGCGGCATCAGCCCGACCCGCATGCGGACGATCGCGTTCGGGATCTCGGGCGCACTCGCGGGCCTGGGCGGCGCGCTGATCATCTCGCTGACCTCGCTGGCGTGGGACGGCGGCACGATGATCGGGCTCAAGGGATTCATCGCCGCCGCGTTCGGCGGGCTCGGGCGCTACGAGGGCGCCGTGGTCGGAGGCCTGACGCTGGGACTCCTGGAGGCCTTCGGGGCGGGCTACGTCTCGTCGGCCTACAAGGACGTCTTCTCGCTCGGGCTGCTGGTCGTACTTCTGCTCCTGCGCCCGCAGGGGTTGCTCGGAGGCAGGGTCATCACGTCCTGACCGGATCCCGGTCGGCAAGGAGGAGACGCACATGCGACGCAGAGTCGTACCAGTCACGATCGCGGCGATCGCCGCGATGAGCATCGCCGCCGGTTGCGGCGGTAGCGATACGGAAGGCGATACGAGCACGGCGCAGCCGGCGGCCACCTCGGCGGCGTCGACCGCCCCCGGCGGCGCAGGCGAGCCGATCAAGCTCGGTGCGGTGCTGTCGCTCACCGGCGCCGGGGCGTCACTCGGCGTCCAGGAGAAGGAGGCGCTCGAGCTGATGGCCAAGCAGGTCAACGGCGCCGGTGGCGTCGACGGCCGGCCGGTGGAGCTGCAGGTCGTCGACGACAAGAGCGCACCCGATCAGGCGGTCACCGCCACGCGCTCGATGCTCCAGGGCTTCAAGCCGCAGGCGATCATCGGCGGCTCCGTCTCGGCGACGTGCCTGGCGATGAAGCCGGTCACCGACCAGGAGAAGATCGTTCAGTACTGCCTGTCGGCGGCGCCGATCCCGGACCCGCCGAACATGTACTTCTCCTCGCAGTCTCCGTTCGGCCGCTGGATCGGGGACATGCCGATGCACTGGCTCAAGGAACAGGGCATCAAGAGCGTCGGCTGCATCGGCACCAACGACACCAGCGGCCAGCTGACCGTCGAGGTGACCGAGAAGGCGGCCAAGGCCGCCGGGCTGGAGTTCTACTCGGAGACGTTCAACCCGACTGACACCGATGTCACCCCGCAGCTCACGAAGCTGCGTGACAAGAAGCCCGAATCGCTGCTGATCTGCTCCACGGGCGCCGCCGCGGTGACCGCGCTGCAGGGCATCAACCAGCTTGGGTTCGACGTACCCGTGTGGGTCACCTCGGGCTCGGCCTCGCTGCCGATCGCGCAGCTGATCAAGGACATCCTGCCCAAGCAGGGCGCTTACACCGCGGGGGCGAAGATCCAGGTCGCCGATGCGCTGAGCGACGACGACCCGCAGAAGCAGCAGATCCAGGAGTTCGCGACCGCCTACAAGGAGGCCTACGGCAAGCCCGCCGACATCTTCGCGGCGACCGCGGCCGACGCGTTCTCGATCGTGGTCGACGCGATCGCCAAGGCCGGCGACGGCGCCAGCGAGGAGGACATCGCCAAGACGATGGTCGACGCGGGGCCGTACCAGGGCATCCAGCTGACGTACGACTTTACCGACGCCGACCATCGCGGCACCGACATCGACGGCGTGGTCGAGAAGTTCACGCCGGACGGAGGCTTCGAGCTGGTGAAGACCTACGACCCGTCCGCCGTGCCGGCCTACGCGGAGGGCGGATGAACCAGTTGGAAGGGGGCGACCGCACCGCCGTCAGCCCCTGGAACTGGTCGGGCCTGGAGGGCGGGCGCGTACGCGCCCGCCCTCCGCGGGTCGCCGACTGCACGCTGCGCGACGGCGAGCAGCAGCCAGGGATCGTCTTCACCGTCGACCAGAAGGTGGAGATCGCTCGCGCGGTGGCAGCGCTCGGGGTGCACGACCTCGAGCTCGGCACGCCGGCGGTCTCCCCCGACGACGCGGAGGCGATCCGGCGCGTCGTCGATGCCGGGCTCGGCGTCTACACCAGCGCGCTGGGACGGGCGACCGAGGCCGACGTCGACCTCGTGCGGTCCTGCGGTGTCGACGCCGTCCGGCTGAGCCTCCCGATCAGCGAGCGCCAGCGCGCCGCGAAGATGCGCCTGCCCGCCGGCGAGTACGTCGAGCGCGCGCTGCGCATCGCGGGCTACGCCAAGGAGCGCGGGCTCGATGTCATCTTCAGCCCGTACGACACCACTCGCTGCGACCGAACGCTGCTGGAGGCGCTGCTGGACGCGTTCCGACGCGAGGGATGCGTCGATCGGGTGCGCTTGGTGGACACCACCGGCGCGGCCAGCCCGCAGGCGGTGGCGGCGCTCGTCGGCTTGATGGACGACGCCGGTGGCGGGATTCCCATCGAGGTCCACTGTCACAACGACTTCGGACTGGGCACGGCCAACACCGTTGCGGGCGCGCTCGCCGGCGCCGCGTACCTGTCGACCACGATCAACGGGATCGGCGAGCGGTCCGGCAACGCGTCGCTGGAGGAGGTCGTGACGGCGATGGCCGTCCTGTACGGGATCGACGTCGGAATCGACCTGGCTCGCCTGACCGCCGTGTCGGCCATCGTCGAGACCGCCTCCGGCGTCCGGCTGCAGCCGCACAAGGCGGTCGTCGGCCGCAACGCCTTCGCGCACGAGTCAGGCCTCGTCGTCGCCGGCCTGTTGCGCGACCCGTTCACCGCCGAGGCCTACGCCCCCGAGCTGGTGGGCCAGCGCCGGCGCATCGTCGTCGGCAAGACCTCCGGACGCGCGTCGCTTGAGGCCAAGGTCAGGGAGCTGGTCGGCGGCGACCCGCCGGACGACCTCGACCTGGACGCTCTGCTCACCGGCGTCAAGGCGGCGGCGATCGACGCCGGCCGCTCGCTCGAGGACGACGAGCTCCGTGCACTGATGACAACCCGAAGCAAAGGATGACCCCCGTGGATGCCACCAGCATGGTCGGCCTCGACCGCGACGAGCGCGGCGTGGCGACCGTCACGATCCAGCGGCCCGAGAAGCGCAACGCGATCACGCTCGAGATGCGCCAGGTGATCATGCGCACGCTCGAGTCGCTCGCACTGGATGCGTCGGTCCGCGTGATCGTCATCACCGGTTCGGGAGACCTCGCCTTCAGCGCCGGAGGTGACATCCCGCAGTTCGCCGAGTATCCGCCCCACCAGCTGACGAACCTGGCTCAGACGATGGGTGCGCCGGAGCGCTGTCCGCAGCCGGTGATCGCCGCGATCGACGGCCTGTGCTTCGGCGGCGGGCTGGAGCTGGCGCTGGCCTGTGACTATCGCCTGGCGACAGTGCGCTCCAGCTTCGGCTTCCCGGAGATCACGCTCGGCGCGCTGCCGGGCAGCGGCGGCACGCAGCGCGCGGTGCGCATGCTCGGCATGTCGCGGGCGAAGCGCCTGGTGCTGACCGGCGAGCGGATCGACGCCGCCACGGCGGAGGACTGGGGCCTGGTGTCTCAGGTCGTCGAGGCCGAGGTCTTCGACGACGCGCTGGAGACGCTCGTGCAGCGCTTTCTCACTCTGTCGCCCGTCGCGCTGAACTTCGCCAAGGCGGTGCTGACCAAGGCGTTGGACGGCTCGTTTCCCACCGGGATCGAGATGGAGGGCAAGTCGATGGCGATCCTGTGCGGGATGGAGGACTTCCAGGAGGGCGTCATGGCCTGGAAGGAGCGGCGGCCCGCTGTCTTCCAGGGCCGCTAGGAGCTCGTCGTGTCAGAAGGTCTCGATCGCGACCAGCGGCGCCTGGTCACGGGTGGCGGTCGCTACGTGGACGACCTGGGCTTCCCGGGTGCGCTGGCGATGGCCATCGTGCGCAGCCCGGTCGCCTGCGCGCGCCTGCGCGGGGTGTCGGCCGACGCGGCGCTCGCCCTCGACGGCGTGCGCGCCGTGATCACGGCCCCCGAGCTGATGGAGCACTGCGATCCGTTTCCCGGCATCGTCCGCGAGGCGCCGCCCTACCACCCGCTGGCGGTCGACTGCGTGCGCTACGCCGGCGAACCGGTAGCGGTCGTCGTGGCCGACGACCGCTACCTCGCCGAGGATGGCGCGCGCGCCGTCGAGCTCGACCTCGAGTCGCTGCCCGCGGTCGTCGATCCTCGCGCGGCGGCCGCCGACGCGGCCAATGTGCCCTGGGGCCGGCGGTATCGCTACGGCGATCCCGACGACGCGTTCGCGCGGGCGTCGCGGATCGTGTCGGTCGAGACGGCGTTCCCCAAGTACAACTCGACCCCGCTGGAGACCTACGGGTTGGTGGCCGACTGGAGCGCGGCCACCGGCGACGTCGCCGTCCACAGCAACTTCCAGGGGCCGTTCTCGCTGCACCCCGTCATGTGCGCCGCGCTGCGCCTGACGTCCCATCAGCTGCGGCTCGTCGTCGCGCAGGACATCGGCGGCAGCTTCGGCGTCAAGGCGATGATCTACCCGTACATCGTCCTGTCCGCAGTCGCGTCGAAGGTCGTGGGCGCACCAGTGCGCTGGATCGAGGATCGCGCCGAGCATCTGGCGGGCAGCGCGAGCGGAACCAACCGTGTGACCCGCGCCGAGGCTGCGGTCGACGCCGACGGACGCGTGCTCGGGGTGCGCTTCGAGATCCTGGAGGACGTCGGTGCGTATATGCGTGCGCCCGAGCCGTCCTGCGTCATGCGCTCGATCTCGGGATTCGCCGGCCCCTACGGCATCGAACACGGCGCGATCGACGTCTCGGTGGTCCTGACCAACAAGCTGCCGACCGGCCTGAATCGGGGCTACGGCGGCCAACAGCACATCTTCACGCTCGAGCGGCTGATGGACCGCGTCGCGGCGGAGCTGGACCTCGACCCGGCCGAGCTGCGCCGCCGCAACCTGATCCCCGCCGACCGCTTCCCGTTCGCGGCCGCCAGCGGCACCCGGTATGACAGCGGCGAGTACCACGCTGCTCTGCAGCGGGCGCTGGACCGCTCGGACTACCACGCGCTGCGGGCTCGTCGCGAGACGGACGACGGAGGAGCGTGGGTGGGCGTTGGCGTGGCCACCGCGGTGCACTCGTCGGCGGCCAACATGGGCTACGTCACGCTGGCGCTCGATCCCGAGGTCCGCGCCGGCGAGCGTTACCGGGCCAAGTCGGGCTCGCGCGAATGGGCGACCGTCCGGGTGGACCCGGGCGGCAAGGTCGGCGTCGAGATCGCCACCGGCGGCGCCGGCCAGGGCCATCGCGCGACCGCGGCCCGGCTCGTCGCCGACGTGCTCGAGATCGCGCCGTCTGACGTGCGGGCGATCGATGCGGTCGACACCGAGCGCAGCCCGTGGAGCGTGTCGACCGGCTCCTACTCCAGCCGTTTCGCGGTGATGGCGGGCAACGCGGTGCTGCTGACGGCCGAGGCGCTGCGTGACGAGCTGCTGGACCTGGCCGCCGCCCACTTGGACCGCCCACGCGACGAGCTGCGCTGGGAGCGCGGGCGCGCCCTGCATCCCGACGGGGCAGTGGCCGGGCTGCGCGAGCTGGCCGGCGCGGCCCACTGGAATGCGGGGACGCTGGGGTCGGCCACCCCTCCGCTGGCCGTGACGCGCGCCTTCGTCGCCGACGGGACGTTCCCGCCCGACGCCGACGATCGCGTCAACGCGGCACTGGCCTACGGGTTCATGGCGGACGTGGCGGTCGTCGAGGTCGACAAGCAGACGTTCGTCCCGCGGGTGCGCTCCTACGTGGCGGTGCACGACGTCGGCCGCACGCTCGACGCCGACATCGTCGCGGGACAGATGTACGGCGGCATCGTGCACGGGATGGCCGGGGCGCTGCTGGAGCACATCGCCTACGCGCCCGACGGCCGCCTGCTCGTGCGCGACTTCATGGACTACCGCTGCCCGGAGGCGGGCGACGCGCCGGCGATGAGCCTCGACCACGTCAACGCGCCGTCGCCGTTCAACCCGCTCGGGGTCAAGGGGGCCGGCGAGAGCTCGTCGATGTCGGCGCCGGCGGCGATCGCCGCCGCCGTCGAGGACGCGTTGGCCCATGCCGGCGCGCGCATCGACACGCTGCCCATCTATCCGGCGACGCTCTGGCAGCGCTATGGGGGGGCAGCATGAAGCCACCGCCGTTCACCTACCTTCGCGCGCGCACGCTGGAGGAGGCGCTGGATGCGCTGGCGCAGCAGGGCGCCGTCGCCTTGGCGGGCGGACAGACCCTCATCCCGCTGCTGAACTTCGGCGACCTCGCGCCGGCGACGCTGGTCGACATCAACGCCCTGCCCGCGCTCGGTGCCATCGAGGAGACACCGGAGGGCCTGGCGGTCGGCGCCCTCGCCCGCCACGCGCAGGTCGAGAGCTCGCCCGTAGTTCGACGTCGCTGCCCACCACTGGCCGCCGCGGCGCGGCTGGTCGCGCATCCGCCCGTGCGTGCGCGTGGGACATTCGGCGGAAGCCTGGCTCATGGGCACCCCTGCGCCGAGCTGACGGCGGTCGTCGCGGCGGCCGGTGGGCAGATCGAGTTGCGCGGCGCCCATGGCTCGCGGACCGTCGATCACACCGCTTTCGCTCATGGGACGTTCGACCGGGCGCTGGCGCCGGGCGAGCTGATCACCGGCGTGCGGCTGCCCGCGATGGACGGCGCCGCGTGGGGTGTGCACGAGATCACGAGGCGCACTCGCGAGTACGCGATGGCCGGCGCGGTCGCGGCACTGGCGGTCGACCGCGGCGTGATCGCTCGGGCGCGAGTCGCGCTATTCGGCGTCGAGGCCGCGCCCCGCCGGATCGGGACCGTCGAGGAGCTGCTGGTCGGTGCGCCGCTGGTCGACGCGGCGTCCATCGCCGTCGCCGACGCGGCGCGAGACGCCGCCGTTCCGCGTGATGACCCGGATGGCGATTCACCCGACTATCGCCGCCACCTGGCCGGCGTCGCCATCGGGCGCGCGGTGGCCGAGGCGGTCGACCGAGGAGCCCACACATGAGCGCGATCAGCGAGGCGTCGGTGACGGTGGAGGTCAACGGTCGCCGCTACCGGCGCCAGGTCCCGGTTCGGCGATTGTTGAGCGACTTCCTGCGTCACGACCTGGGGCTGACCGGGACGCACGTCGGCTGTGAGCACGGTGTCTGCGGCGCCTGCAACGTACGCGTCGACGGCGAGCTGGTACGCGCCTGTCTGATGCTCGCCGTTCAGGCCGACGGTCGTCGCGTCCAGACGATCGAAGGGCTGGCCGACGGCGAGTTGCATCCTGTCCAGCGGGCGCTGCTGGAGCACTACGGCCTGCAGTGCGGCTTCTGCACCCCAGGGGTCGCGATGACGCTCAGCAGCATCACCGAGCGAGCCCCGCTCGACGACGAGCAGATCAGCGAGGAGTTGTCGGGGAACCTGTGCCGCTGCACGGGCTACGCAGGGATCCTCGCCGCCGCCCGCGCCGTCGCGGGCGCGGCACCCACACCGCCGATCGATCCCGGGGAGGACGCCCAACGATGAACGTCGCCACGCTGCTGCAGAAGGCCGCCGCCACCCACCCGGACGGGCCGGCAATCGTCCAGGCTGACGTCACCACCACCTATGACGACTGGTGGTGTCGGGTGCAGCGCCTCGCCGCCACGTTGGTGGAGCGCGGGGTGGCGCCCGGCGACCGCGTCTCGCTGGCACTGTTCAACTCGCCGGCCTTCCTGGACACGCTGTTCGCGACGTGGCTGGCGGGCGGGGTGGTCGTGCCGATCAACACGCGACTGCATCCACGCGAGCTCGCGTACATGGTGGAGCACAGCGACAGTCGCGTGCTGGTCTACGACCATCGGCTCGCCGACGGCGTCGCGGCGGTCGACCTGCCGGACACGACCGCGACGATGATCGTGGGGGGTCCGTCCGACGAGTACGAGGCCGTGGTGGCGTCCGGCCCGGTGTTCGGCGTGCCGGTGGCGCGCGGCGGAGACGACCTCGCCTGGCTCTTCTACACCTCCGGGACCACCGGCCGGCCGAAGGGCGCGATGGTCACCTGCGCCAACCTGGCGTTCATGGCCGGCCGCTACACCGCGGAGGTGACGCCGGTCGAGCCCGGCGACCGCGTCCTGCACGCCGGGCCGCTCACGCACGGCAGCGGCCTGTGGGCGCTGCCGCTGACCGCGGCGGGCGCCACCCATGTGCTGCCGTCCTCGCCCAGCTTCGATGCCGCGGAGCTGTTCGGGTTGATCGAGCGCCACCGCGTCAGCAACCTCGTGTTCATCTCCCCGACGATGCTGAAGATGCTGCTGGAGGCACCGGAGGCTACGAGCGCGGACTGCGCGTCGCTGCGCTTCGCCGCGTACGGCGGCGCACCGATCCATCCCGACGACCTGCGCGCCGCGATGGACGCCTGGGGGCCGATCCTGTGCAACCTGTACGGCCAGGGCGAATGCCCGATGACGATCTCGATGCTGACACCGTCCGACCATGCCGAGGCGCGGGCGACCGCCAGCCGGCGCCTGCTGTCGGCCGGGCGCCCGCGCGCCGGGATCGAGGTGGCGGTCATGGACGATGCCGGCGGCCCGGTCCAGACGGGAGAGACCGGCGAGGTCTGTGTGCGCGGGCCGGTGGTCATGCGCGGCTACTGGAGCAACGCACAGGCGACCGCGGACGCCTTCCGCGACGGTTGGTACCGGACCGGCGACCTGGGTACCCTCGACGAGGACGGCTACCTGTATCTCGGCGACCGCCTCAAGGAGCTGATCATCAGCGGCGGGTCGAACGTCTACCCGCGGGAACTGGAGGACGTGATCGGACGTCTGGAGGGCGTGCGAGAGGTGGCCGTCGTCGGCGTCGCTGACCGCCACTGGGGAGAGTCGGTCGTGGCCGTCGTCGTGCCCACTGCGCCTGGAGCAGTGACGGCCGAGCAGGTGGTCGGCGCATGCCGTGCCGAGCTGGCCTCCTACAAGAAGCCGCGCCACGTCGTCTTCGCCGACCGGCTGCCTCGCAGCGCCTACGGCAAGGTGCTCAAGCGCGAGTTGACCGCCGAGCTCGACCTCCCGGACGGCTGACGCCACAAGGCGCGCATGCCGATCACGCGCCTGACGATCGTCCACGACGGTAGGGGGCGCGAGCCAGGCGCACGGCACGACCGCCGTCGCCGTCAACGGCGCGCTCGTCGGCATCCGGCGGTCACCGGCGTCGTCGTGGACCTGCGCCGCTGCGTACGCCTGCGTTACTAGGACGCCAATGCCTGCGGCTCGTTGAGGCGCAGGCTGCGCCGCATCTGCCGGGTTCCGTAGTCGATCATGAAGCTGGCCAGCAGCTCCACGGAGCGCGAGGACACGCAGAGGTCCTCGGTCAGCTGCACGTAGTCGTCCGGGATGCGGCTGCGCAGCAGCGGGGCCGGCTCGTCGGGGAAGTACGCGGCGCGGAACGCCTCGTTGCGCGGCGCGTAGTACTCGCCCACCATCCGCATCACCGCGGGCGAGGCGAGCCGGTAGAGGTCGCGGACCGGCGTCCATCCGCGCTCCTCGACCAGCGGCTGGGAGTGGCGCAGGAACATCCGCGGGTCGAACATCTCGCGCGGCGGGAGCTGGTTGACGATGCGCATGATCACGACCTCCTCGACGGAGGCCGACGCGTTGAGGTCGGGCTCGTCGCGCAGGAGGTCGGCGACGTCGACGCCGGCGAGCGCGTAGAGGTCGGTGCGCGCGTCGCCGCCCTGGAGGTGGTGGCGGTCGAACGGGCGCACGATGACGTTCTCGGCGCCGAAGACGCCGGCCAGCCGGCGCGTCTGGGCCAGGTAGTCGAGGCGGTCGGAGCGGTAGCGGCTGACGAGGAACTCGTCGAGGGTCATCGTCCAGCGGTTGGCCTTGACCGCCTGCGCCCAGCGCGACACGAGCCAGTCGCGCTGGTCGCGGACGTAGGCGATCCCGACGACGCGCAGGTCGTGGCCACGCAGCGCGTCGGCGATCCGCTGCAGCACGGGCAGCGGCGAGCCGATGAGGTACTCGCTGGAGAGCATGAAGCGGTCGGCGTCGAGCTGGGCGAGGTGCACCGCGACGCGCTCGGCGGCGAGCGCCGGGCGCTCGCTCGCGGTGAGGACGCGGCCGTTGCCGCCGCGCGCCTCCTCTTCGGTGAAGCCCATGTCGAGCGGGCTGGGATAGTGGATCCCGCGAGCGCCCAGCGCGTCCCGATGGCGGTCGCCGAGGATCTGGATGGAGCTCGATCCGCAGCGCCCCATCCCGAGGTGGAGGAAGACCGTTCGTTGCATCCGCCGGCACGCTATGCCCGCAGCGACGCAGGGTTGTGACGGGGCGGTGAACCGGCGCGTGCAAGACAATGGCGCGATGGCCTCGATCCGCCTGACGATCGCCTACGACGGCACGCCGTTCGCCGGCTGGGCCCGCCAGCCGGGCCAGCTCACCGTGCAGGGCGAGCTCGAGCGGGCGCTCGCGACCGTCTGCCGGGGGCCCGTGGCGCTCACCGTCGCCGGGCGCACCGACCGCGGCGTGCACGCGTGGCGGCAGGTCGCCTCGTACCCCGGCGCGCTTCCGGATCGCACCGCCGGCGTCAACGCGCTGCTGCCGCCGGAGATCGTGTTGCTCGACGCGCAGCCCGAGCCCGACGGCTTCGACGCCCGCCGCGACGCCCGCTCGCGGACGTACTGCTACCGCGTGCTGGCCCGCCGCGCCCGCGACCCGTTCGAGCAGCGCCGGGCGCTGCACTGGCCCTACCCGGCCGACCTCGGCGCGCTCGAGGCCTGTGCGGCCGCGCTGGTCGGCGAGCACGACTTCACCGCGTTCACGCCCACCGAGACCGATCACGTGCGCTTCGAGCGCGTCGTGTCCGATGCGCGCTGGGACCGCGACGGCGACATCCTGCGCTTCTGGATCACCGCCGACGCGTTCATGCGCAACATGAACCGCGCGCTCGTGGGCACGATGCTCGAGGTGGCCGGCGGCCGGCGCACGCTGGAGGCGTTCACCGAGCTGCTCGAGGGGCGCCCGCGGGCGCAGGCGGGCCCGACGGCCCCGCCGCACGGCCTGTACCTCGCGGGCGTCAGCTACGACGACTGAGCAGGCGGCGCGACGCCGGCCGCGTCTCCTGGCGCTCGAGCCCGTCGCCGATGAGCCAGAACATCGCCGGCCAGAGCCCGACGAACAGCGCGCGCCGCTCGGCGTTGCCGCGCTCGTCCTGATCGACGGTCTTGGCCCGGATCCAGAGGCTGATGCACAGGCCGATCATCGCTCCGGACATCCCGTGCATCTGCCAGCTGCGCAGGCCGGTGGAGTGCAGCGCCTTGGTGAGCATCCCGGGATACCTACCCACCGAGCCGGGGTAGCAGACGAGCGTGCCCCGCCGCCCACCGCCGTCCCGGCGCCTGGCCACCGCGGCCGTGTGGCCAGCCGGGATCCTCATCACGTCGTGGACGTACCTGTGGCGCACCGTGCCGCTGCACCGGCGCGAGCTCGAGGGGCGCTGGGAGGACGACGCGCCGCCGCCGCTGCCGCCCGGCACGCCGCTCGACGAGGTCCAGTTCCCGCAGGACGGGTCGGGCCCGCTCTTTCATCGTCGCTACCGCGCCCGGATCCGCGAGGCGCACATGGACGCGCCCGAGACGATGCGGCGCGTGCGCGCCGACCTCAACGCGGTGGCGCCGTCGAGCCTCGCCCGCTTCCAGAAGGTGATGGGCGACGAGGACGGCCCGCTCGAGGCCGGCGACGAGTACGTCGTGCGCATGCCCGGGCCGTGGGACGGGCCGGTGCGCGTGGTCGAGGCCGACGAGCACGGCTTCCGCTTCGTCACCCTCGACGGGCATCTCGAGGCCGGTCAGATCGCCTGGCGCACCGGCGACGCGCCCGACGGCATGCTCGTGTTCGAGATCGAGTCGTGGGCGCGCCCCGGCGACCCCGTCTCGGCGCTGGTCCACCACCGCCTGCGGATGGCCAAGGAGGTCCAGCTGCACATGTGGACGAGCGTCTGCGAGAAGGTCACCCGGCTCAGCGGCGGGCGGCTCACGGGCGGGGTCGACATCGAGACGCGCGTGGTCGAGGAGGGCTGAGCTCCGGGCCCGCTCCTATCCTGGATGGCGTGCGTGTACTCCTGACCAACGACGACGGGGTCTGGGCCGACGGACTGCAGGCGCTGCGGCGCGAGCTGCTCGGCGTCCCGGACATCCAGCTCGTCGTCATCGCGCCGGACGGCAACCGCTCGGCGATGGCCCGCTCGATCACGACGCGCCGGCCCCTGTGGGTCGAGCGGGTCGACTTCGGCGACGGCACCCACGGCTACGCGACCGACGGCACGCCGGTCGACTGCGTGCGCCTGGCCAAGCTCGGACTCGTCGAGGACTTCGAAGCCGAGGCCGTCATCGCGGGCATCAACCACGGCTCGAACCTCGGCGATGACGTCACGTACTCCGGGACGGTCGCGGCCGCGCTGGAGGGCGTCCTCCTCGGCCTGCCGGCGATCGCGGTCTCCCAGCAGTCGGCCAACCGCGAGATGGACTTCCGCCTCGGCCGCGAGTTCGACTTCCAGGTCGCCGCGAAGTTCGCCGCGAGCCTGGTCGATCGCCTCGACGAGGTCCCGCTGCCGCCGGGCACGCTGCTGAACGTCAACGTGCCCGGGGCACACCCCCAGGGCGTCTCCGTGACGAAGATGGGCAAGCGGATCTACCGCGACGAGCTGCGGCTGAAGGCCGAGGACGGGGAGCGCCGCCAGTACTGGATCTACGGGACCGACCACGGCTTCCACGACGGCGAGGACACCGACCTCGCCGCCGTCGCGGAGGGCCGCATCGCGGTCACGCCGCTGCATTTCGATCTGACCGACGTCGCGGGCATGGACGCCCTGCGCCAGTACGACCTCGAGCACATGGTCGCGCCCGCCGCGCAGGAGGTCGATGGGTGAGCCGGCGCGGCGATCGCGCCGCCCGCGCGGCGGAGCTGCGCGCCGAGTTGCAGGACCACGCCGAGCGCTACTACGTCCACGACGACCCGGTCATCGGCGACGACGAGTACGACGCGCTCTACGGCGAGCTCAAGGCCCTCGAGGAGGCCGACCCGTCGCTCGTCACGGCGGACTCGCCGACGCAGCGGGTCGGCGGCCTCGCGCCGGTCAGCCGCCTCGAGAAGGTCACCCACGCGCAGCCGATGCTCTCGCTGGCCAACGCGCGCAGCGAGGAGGAGCTGCGCGACTGGGTGCAGCGGATGCGCAACCACCTCGCGCGCGAGGGCATCGAGGACCCGGTCTTCCGGTTCGTCTGCGAGCCGAAGATCGACGGGCTCGCGATCTCGCTGCTCTACCGCGACGGCGGGCTCGAGCGCGGCGCGACCCGCGGTGACGGGACGGTCGGCGAGGACGTCACGCACAACCTGCGCACGATCGCCGCGATCCCGGCTCGCCTCGAGGACGCGCCGCCGCTGCTCGAGGTGCGTGGCGAGGTCTACATGGCGCTCACCGACTTCCAGGCCCTCAACGAGCGCCGCGCCGAGGCGGGCGAGTCGACGTTCATGAACCCGCGCAACGCCGCGGCGGGGACGATCCGCCAGCTCGACCCGAACCTCGCCGCCCAGCGCCCGCTGTCGATGTGGGCCTACGGGGTCGGCGTCACCGAGGGCGTGTCGTTCGCGCGCCACTCCGACGCGCTTGCCTGGCTGCGCGAGCGCGGCTTCCCCGTCAACGAGGACATCGTCGTACGCGACGGCGAGGACGAGGTGGTCGCGCAGTGCCTCGGGTGGCAGGAGCGGCGGGGCTCGCTGGACTTCGAGATCGACGGCGTCGTCGTCAAGGTCGACGACGCCGAGCTGCAGCGCCGGCTCGGGGTGGTCGGGCGCGACCCGCGCTGGGCGATCGCCTGGAAGTTCCCGCCGACCACGAAGGTGACCAGGCTGCTGCGCGTCGACTGGAACGTCGGCAAGTTCGGCGACCTGCACCCGTTCGCCGTCCTCGAGCCGGTGCCGGTCGGCGGCGTGACCGTCAAGCTCGCCACGCTGCACAACGAGGAGGACCTCGCCCGCAAGGACCTGCGCGTGGGCGACGAGGTCATCGTCCTGCGCGCCGGCGACGTGATCCCCCAGGTCGTCTCGCCGGCGCCCCACGTGGCCGAGCGCACCGATCGCGGGCCGCTCCCGCGCCCGCCCGAGCGCTGCCCGGACTGCGGCACCCGCACGGTCAAGCCCGAGGGCGCGGTCTTCACGAAGTGCCCGAACCGCAAGGGCTGCCCGGGGCAGCAGTGGCAGCTGACCAAGCACTTCGTCTCGCGCGGGGCGATGGACGTCGAGGGCCTCGGCGAGCTGCAGGTGCAGCGGTTGCTCGACGCGGGCGTGATCTCGAGCGTCGCCGACCTCTACGACCTGACCGCCGAGCGGATCGCGCAGCTCGAGGGCTACGGCGAGGTGTCGGCCCGCAACCTCGTCGCCGCGATCGAGCGCTCCAAGGAGGTGCCGTTCGGGCGCGTGCTGTTCGCGCTCGGCCTCGAGGAGGTCGGCTTCGTCACCGGGCGCAACCTCGCCCAGCGGTTCCGCTCGATCGACGCGCTGCTGGAGGCGACCCCGGACCAGATCGCGCAGACGCCGGGCATCGGCGAGAAGATGGCGGCGACGATCTACGAGCAGCTGCAGGACGACGACATGCGGGCCCTGATCGCGGCCCTGCGGGCGCGGGGGGTGCGCTTCGAGGAGGAGGGCCCGCCGCCCGGCGACGGGCCGCTGTCCGGACGGACGTTCGTGCTGACCGGCACGCTGCCCGAGCTGACGCGGGAGGAGGCGACCGCGCGGATCGTCGCCGCCGGCGGCCGCGTGACCTCCTCGGTGTCGAAGAAGACCGACTACGTTGTGGCCGGCGACTCGCCCGGCTCGAAGCTCGCGAAGGCCGAGCGGCTCGGCGTCGACGTCGTCGACGAGAACGGGCTGCTCGCGCTGCTCGGCGGCGTGTGATCAGACCGCGGGCTGCAGCTCGGACGTGCAGAAGGCGCAGCGGTGGGCCGCCTTGGGCACGTCGCTGAGGCACTCCGGGCACTGGCGCGTCGTCTCGTCGACCGGCTTGCCGGACCGGCGCATCTCGTTGAGCCGGTTGACCGGCACCACGACGAAGAAGAACACGGCGGCCGCGATCGACACGAACGAGATGACCGCGTTGAGGAACGAGCCGTAGCGGAAGACCGAGCCGTTGATCGTGAACGTCAGGTTCGAGAAGTCCGGCTTGCCGATGATCGCGGCGATGATCGGCGTGATGATGTCCGCCACCAGCGACGCGACCACCGCTCCGAAGGCCGCTCCGATCACGACCGCGACGGCCAGGTCGATGACGTTGCCACGCAGGAGGAACTGCCGGAACTCCTTGAGCATGGCGGCAGGCTATACCGAAGATCCGGGCGTGTCACTCAACTCGCGAGCTGTGCGATCGCGGCGACCATGCGGTCCTGGACGCTGTGGGCGGTCCAGACGCTCACGTTGTTCATGAGGATCGCGAAGGCGACCTGCCCGGCCGGCGTGTCGCAGACGCCCGCGATGTTGGAGACGTTGCTCAGCGTTCCGGTCTTGCCGTGGCAGCGTCCCGCCGCGGGCGTGCCCTTCATGCGGTTGGCGAGCGTGCCGGTGCGTCCGACCGTCGAGAGCGAGTCGAGGAACGTGCCGCCTTCCTCGCCGCCCGCCATCGTTGCCAGCAGCTGCACGACCTGTCGTGGCTGCGTGCGATCCGAGCGTGACAGCCCGGAGCCGTCGACGACGGTGGGGGCGATCTCGAGCTCCTCCATCTGCTCCTTTACCACGCGGGCGCCGGCGTCGGTGCTGCCCTCGTCGCCGAAGCTCGCGCCGAGGTTCTTCAGCAGCGTCTCGGCGTAGTAGTTGTCGGAGGGGATGTTCGTGCGCGCGATGAGCTCGGACATGGGCACCGACGAGGACGTCGCCAGCTCCACGGCGTCCTCGGGCGCCGTCCCGAGCTTGCTGCGCCCGCTGACCGGCACGTCGCGCTTCTCCAGGGCGGCGCGCAGGGCGTCGGCGGCGACGGCGGCCGGGCGCTTCTGCCAGCCGCCGCGGACGTAGCCGCGGTCCGCGACGAGGCCGCCGAGCTGACCGCCGATCTCGGAGTCCAGGCGCCCGCCGGTGGCCGCGGAGCCGCGCAGGGCGTCGAACCGGCTCTCGTCGCCGATGACGCTGCCGCGCACGCGGGTCAGGTCGAGATCCGCGGCGAGCTGGGCGATGCGCGTCGAGGACAGGGTCGGATCGCCGCCTCCGACGAGGTACAGGTTGCCGCGCAGGACGCCGTTCTCGTCGATCTCGCCGTCGGTCACGACCGTCGTGTCCAGCCGGGTGCTCGCGCCGAAGCGCAGCAGCGCCGTCGACGTCACGAAGAGCTTGTTGACCGACGCCGGGATCAGGGAGCGGTCGGCCCGGCGGGAGTACAGCGGCGTGTCGCCGTCGAGGGCCATGACGTAGACGCCGGAGCTGGCCGGGACCTTGCGGATCTGGGCGCTGAGCGCCGAGCGCAGCTGGCCGGGGGAGATCGCCGCGGCGGGCGCGACGGGCACGGCGAGGGCGGCGGCGAGGACGAGCCCCAGGAGCAGGCGAAGGCGGAACACGTAGGACTGTGACACCCCGCGGGCGCGCGGGTTGCGGTGTCGGGGCAGCGTAGAATCCCTTTCGATGGACAACGTCGTACCCCTGCCCGCCAAGAAGTCGCGCGGCGCGCGACGGGCGCGCAAGCGGTCCAAGACGGCGCTCGTGCTCGGCGGCGGCGGGTTCACCGGCGCGGTCTACGAGATCGGCGCGCTGCGCGCCCTCGATCTGCTCTCGGTCAACCGGACGGTCAACCAGTTCGACGTCTACGTCGGCACGTCCGCGGGGTCGTTCGTCGCCGCCCTCACCGCCAACGGCGTGACGCCCGAGGAGATGATGCGGGTCGTCAACCAGCAGGTGCCGACGGCGTTTCGCGACATCGACGTCGGCACGGTCCTGCGGCCGAACCTGCTCGCGTGGGCGAGGAAGGGCGCGCTGCTGCCACTGCGCACCGCGACGGTCCTGCGCCAGATGGTGGGGCACCTCGGCTCGGTCTCGGTGATGGACCTGCTGCTCGGGCTGGGCGAGGGGCTGCCGGCCGGGTTCTACTCGGGCGCCGGCATCGAGCGCTACATCCGCGACGTGCTCTCGGATCCGGACCGCTCCGACGACTTCCGCTTCCTCGACTCCGAGCTGTACCTGACGGCGACGGACCTCGACACATGCGAGCGGATCGTCTTCGGGGCCGACGGGTGGGACGACGTGCCGATCTCGACCGCCGTGCGCGCCTCGACGGCGCTCCCGATGGTCTACGAGCCGGTGCAGGTCGGCGATCGCGAGCTCGTCGACGGCGGGATCGTCTCGACGACGAACCTCGACATCGCGGTCGAGGCGGGCGCCAAGCTCATCGTGGTGGTCAACCCGCTCGTGCCCTACGTCAACGACTTCTCCAAGACGGTCCCGACGCTGATGGGCCAGCGCCCGCGCCGGGTGTCGGACATGGGCTTCCCGCAGATCGGCTACCAGGTGTTCAAGCTGCTGGCCTACCAGCGCCTGCACGAGATGGCGCGCCAGTGGGAGCAGCGCTACCCGGGCGTCGACATCATCCTGATCGAGCCGGAGCCCGACGACGAGCTGATGTTCGAGACGTCGGTCATGAACTTCGCGTCGCGGGTCGACATCGCGCGCCACGGATTCGAATCGGTGACGATGAAGCTCGCCGCCGACTACGACCACTACCGCGAGATCTGCGAGCGTCACGGGATCGACATCTCGGCGAAGCGCGTGCGCAAGGTCATGAAGCACTTCGCGTCGCCGGAGACCGAGAAGACGCGGGCGTGGCGGAAGATCCTCGAGCAGACGACGGGCGCGCTGCTGCGTCAGTCGGCGAACGACTGACGGCGGCGCCGGCGCCGTTCAGCGCAGCCGCGCGACCAGCGCGCGGCGGCTGCGGACGCCGACCTTCGCGAAGATCGTCTTGAGGCGGTCCTGCACCGTGTAGGGCGAGATGAAGAGGTCGGCGGCGATCGCCTTCGTCGACTCGCCGGCGAGGACGAGCTCGCAGACCTCGCGTTCGCCCGGGGTGAGGCCGAAGCCCGACAGCAGCAGCGGGGCGAGCTCGGGTGGGGTCGCCGGCTGGAGGATGATCGCCACGCGGCCGCCGGCCCCGCCGGCGCCGGCGGTGACCGAGCCGTGCAGCGACACCCAGCAGCCGTCACCGCCGCGCAGACGGGCGCGCGGGACCGCCGTGAGCGCGCCGGCGGCGCTCGCGCGGGCCCAGGCGGAGAGGAGCTGCAGGATCTCGGGGACGGGCTCGTCCGGGCGCTCGCTGTCGGCGACCCGCCGCAGCCAGATCGCGGCGCCGGGCGTGGCCTCGACGATGCGGTCGCGCTCATCGAGGACGACGAGGGCGGGCGCCTCGGAAGCGGCGGTCATCGTCACGCCCTCACCGATGGTGGCGGCGCGCAGGCCGGCGGCGAGGTGGCGCGACGCGCGGGCGACGAGCGCCGCCTCCTGCGCGGTGAAGTCGCTGCGGTCGGGGCCGCGGAAGAGGTGCAGGAAGCCCCAGGTCGCGCCGTCGGCGACGGTGGCGGCGCGCAGTTCGTGCCGGATGCCCATCGGGCCGAGGAGCTCGCGATGGCGGCGGCTGCGTGTGACGTCGCCGCCGGTCAGGTGCGAGGTGACGGCGACCGGCATGTCCTGGCGCACCAGCTCGGCGTGCTTGGCGACGTCGCGCTCGCCGTACTCGTTGCGGTAGAGCGCGCCGGCCTGGCTGCGGTCGACGCCGTCGGTCGTGTGGTCGACCATCGCGAGCGTCTCCGGGTCCGCCGCCGCGAAGCAGTAGCCGTCGACCGGGACCGCCCGGCTGAGGACCGTCATCGCCTGGCGGCGCAGCGTGGGGGAGTCGAGCCCGCGCCGGCTCAGGTCTGCGATCGCGCGCTCCGTGCGTTCGGGTGAGGCCACCATGCCGCCGAGGATCGTGGCAGGCGAGGCGAGGCGTCTCAAGCGATGACCCAGATTTGTGGGGGGAAATCGCGCCCGCGCGCCCGCGCGCCCGCGGGCCCGCGCACCGGCGCACCCGCGCACCGGCGCACCCGCGCACCCGCGCACCCGCGCACCCGCGCACCCGCGCCGAGCGTCGACTTTCTCAGCCCACGGCGCAGAAACTCGACGCTCGGCGCTGCGGGCGGCGCTCAGCCGCGCAGGATCGCCGCGAGCGCGGGCGGCGCTCAGCCGCGCAGGATCGCCGCGAGCGCGTCGCGCAGGCGGTCGCCGGCCGCCTCGTCCTGCACCGCCACGCGAATGCGGTCGGGGTCGCCGAACCGGCCGCCCTCGGCGACGCGGATCTTCGCGCGGGTCTCGAGCTCGTGGGCGAGCCCCGCGCCATCGAAGCCGTCGGCGCCCAGCCACAGGAGGTTCGCCTCGCTCGGCGCCACGGAGAGGCCCAGCGCCTCCAGCTCGCCGGCGAGCCGCGCCCGCTCGATCCGCACGGCCTCGACGCGGCGCGCCATGTGCGCATCCGTTGCGCGCAGCGCCTCCAGGGCGCCCGCCTGCGCCAGCTCGTTGACGCCCAGCTCGGGCTCCACGCGCTCGAGCAGCGGCTCGCTGTCCGGCCCGCCGACCGCGTAGCCGATCCGCAGCCCGGCCAGCCCCCACGCCTTCGAGAACGAGCGGAAGACGAGCAGCCGCGGGAACTCCTCGACGAGCCCGGCCGCGCTCGACGGCGCGTACTCCACGAGCGCCTCGTCGAGCAGCACGACCACGCGCTCGGGCAGCGCCGACAGCAGCGCCCGCAGCGCCGCCTCGTCGAGCCACTCGCCGGTCGGGTCGTTCGGGTTGCAGAGGGCGACGATCCGGGTGCGGTCGGTCAGCGCGGCGACGATCGCCTCCGCCGGCCGGCCCGACGCGGCGCCGACCGGCACCGCCGAGCCGCCCGCCCGCCGCGCCAGCACGGGCAGCAGCGGGTACGAGGGCCACGGCGTGACGAGCTCGTCGCCCGGCTCGATGAGCGCCTGGGCCGCAGAGCCGAGCAGCTGCGCCGCGCCGTTGCCGACGACCACGCGCGTGGCCGGGAGGCCCAGCCGGTGCGCGAGCTCGGAGCGTAACTCGGCGGCATGCGGCTCGCGATAGCGGTGCAGCCCGCGCCGCGCGACGTAGGTGACCGCGTTGACGACCACCGACGGCGGCAGCTCCGGCCATGTGAGCGCCGACAGGTCGAGGGGCTCGACGCGCGACAGCGCCTGCCGGCGGCGCTCGGCCGCTCGCTCGCGCAGCTCGGCCGAGACCTCCTCCGGCGGCTGCTCCTCGAACTGCCGGTAGTAGTCCAGCAGGCCCATCTCGGACTAGGAGCCGGGCATCGACGTCGAGCCCAGCCCGGCGATGAACACCAGCCAGATCACGAACGCGGTGCCGCCGACCACCGCGCACACGCCGAACATCGGCCCGATGATCCCCTTGCGCTGGTCGTGGCCTGCCGCGCGCCGGACGAGCAGCCACCATCCGTCGAGCTTCTTGAGCACGATCAGGCCGGTGAACAGCCCGGCGATGCAGAGGGCGAACGCGGCGACGATCGCCAGGAAGATGCGCTGGCCGCCGTCGCCGCTGATGCGCGAGGCGATCCACAGCGCCCCGGCCGGGATCGGTCCCCAGAACAGGAGGTTGACCACGGCCATCCCCGCCGCGATCAGCAGCGCGAGCGCATCGTCGACGTGCTGGCGCCGCGACGAGCCGCGTTGCGGCATTCCCCGGTAGCGAACCGGGGCGGTTCCCGGACGGCGGCCGGTGAACAGCCCGCCGGTGTCGGTGGGATCGGTGCGCATCGAGGCTGACGGTAGCGGCGCGGGCGCCTGCGCCCTACCGCCCCGCGTAGAGCTCGTCGAAGCGGCCGGCGTACATCTCGTTGACCACGTTGCGCTTGACCTTGAGGGTCGGCGTCAGCTCGCCGGTCTCCTGGGACAGGTCATGGTCGAGGATGAAGAACCGCTTGACCTGCTCGACCTGGGCGTACCTCGCGTTCGCGCGGTCGAGCTCGCCCTGGATGAGCTCGAGCACCAGAGGATCGCGCGCGAGCGCGGCCATCGAGGTGTCCTCGATGTCGTGCTGCTGCGCCCAGGGGACGATCTCCTCCTCGTCGAGCGTGATGAGCATCGACGGGAACGGCCGCCGATCGCCGTGCATCACCGCCTGGGAGATCCAGCGCGACTGCTTGAGGTCGTTCTCCATGTTCGCCGGCGTCAGGTTCTTGCCGCCCGCGGTGATGATGATGTCCTTCTTGCGGCCGGTGATCGAGAGGTAGCCGTCCGCGTCGAGCGAGCCCAGGTCGCCGGTGTGCAGCCAGCCGTCGACCACCGCGCCGAACGACGCGTCCTCGTTGCGGTAGTAGCCGCGGAAGATGTTCGCGCCGCGGATGAGCACCTCGCCGTCGTCGCCGATCGCCAGCTCCACGCCCGGCAGCGCCCGGCCGACCGTCCCGAACTTGTGGTTCTCCGGCGTGGAGACCGTCGCCGCCGTGGCGGTCTCGGTCATGCCGTAGCCCTCCATGACCGGTACGCCGCAGGCCCAGAAGAACTCGAGGATCTCCTTGGCGATCGGCGCCGCCCCCGTGATCGCCTCGCGCAGGCGCCCGCCGAACGCCGCGCGCACGTTGGCGAACAGCTTCGCGTCGAACTGGTCGTAGGCGGCCTGCAGCTCGGCCGGGACGTCCTGGCCGGCGACGCGCAGGTCCTGCACCCGGCCGCCGACCGCGACGGCCTGGGCGAGCATCTCCGGCTCGACGTTCGCCGAGACGAGCGTGTAGATCTTCTCGAAGATCCGCGGCACGGAGGGCAGGTAGGTCGGCTTGGCCTGCGAGAGCTCGGCGACGATCTGCTTCGTGTCGCCGCCCCAGTAGGCGATCGCCGTGCCCTGGTCGAACGCGGCGAGCTGGATCAGCAGCGCGAACGAGTGGGCGAGTGGCAGGAAGAGGTAGACGAGGTCGTCGGGGCCGCGGAACAGCTCCCGCTCGGCGACCATGTCGACGATCGCGCGGTAGTTGCCGTGGGCGAGCACGCAGCCCTTCGGCGGCCCGGTCGTCCCCGACGTGTAGATGATCGTGTACGGGTCGTCGGGGCCGACGGCGTTCCAGCGCGCCTCGAGCTCGGCACGCTCGTGGCGGCGGCCGCGCTCGCGCAGCTCGTCGAGCGTGATCGCGTCGCCCTCCGCTGCGCCCTCCATCACGACAACATGGCGCAGGAGCGCAAGCCGGTCGCGGATCTCAGCGACCTTGGCGAGCTGCTCGGGGTCCTCGCAGAAGATCGCGACCGCCTCCGAGTTGCCGATCACCCACTCGCACTCCTCCGGCGAGTTCGTCTGGTAGATCGGCACGACGATCCCGCCGGCCATCGTGATGCCGAAGTCCACATAGGACCACTCGGCGCGCGTCTTGGCGAGGATGCAGACTCGGTCGCCGGCGGCGATGCCCAGGTCCACGAGCCCCAGCCCGATCTCCTGGGCGATCGCCCCCAGCTCAGCGAACGACCGGTCCCGCCACTTGTCGCCGTCGCGGTAGCGCACCGCCGTGCGGGCGCCGAACAGCTCTGCGGCACGCGGCAGCAGATCGGCGATCGTCTTCGACCCGGTCCGCTCGGGGGTCGACGCGGTCGACGCGGTGGCCTCCATCCCTTTCCTCCTCCGTCGGGAACCGGAGGCCGATGCTACTGCGTGTGAAGTGACTCAGACCCTGGCAGTCTGCGCGTCGGGCGACGGGTCGCCGACCTCGCGCATGCTGTCCAGAAAGAGGCTCTTGTCGATGCGGCCCTGGAAGATCGGCACGCCCAACTCCATGCATTTGGAGATGACTTCTCGTCTCTCGAGTCCGCTTTCGCGTGCGAGCTCGGTGGGCGTGAGGTGGATCGCCATGGGCCTCCCCCTTTGTGTTGATGGACGTGCGGCCGACGATAGCGCGACCTCTGGACGTCCTCAATGCCGATTTTCTAGATCGGGTTCGGGATGTCGACGAACGTGTGGCGCACCCCGAACCGCTCGGCGAGGAGCTCGCCGACCGCCCGGATTCCGAAGGTCTCCGTGGCGTAGTGCCCCGCAGCGACGAATGTGACACCACCTTCCTGTGCGATGGCCATCACGCGTTCGGCCGGCTCGCCGGTCAGGAAGGCGTCGAGCCCGAGGTCGATCGCCTCGACGACGTCATCGGCGGCGCCGCCCGAGACGATGCCCAGCGTGGTCACCGGGTCCGGGCCGGCGGGGAAGACGAGCGGCTCGCGGGCGGTCAGGGTGCGGATCCGTTCGACCAGCTCGTCGCGGCCGATCGGGGGGTCGAAGCGCGCGACGAACCCGACCGGCTCGCCGCCGTGCGCGGCGAACGACCGGTCGACGGACCCGCCGAGCCCGGTGGCGAGCAGCGCGTTGTTGCCCACCTGGGGGTGGGCGTCGAGCGGCAGGTGGTAGGCGGCGAGCGCGATGTCGTGGTCGAAGAGCGGCTTGAGGCGGGCCTTGAGCGCGGCGTCGATCGGGCGCGCCGGGCCCGACCCCCAGAAGAGGCCGTGGTGCACGAGCACGAGGCCGGCGCCGAGTTCCGCGGCCCGTTCGAACAGAGCGACCGAGGCCGACACGCCGGTCACGACGTGGTCGATCTCGTCGCGCCCGGGGACCTGCAGGCCGTTGGGGCCGTAGTCGGCGAACGTGTTCGGACGCAGCAGCGCGTCGAGGTGGCTGAGGAGGTCGGCGAGAGGCGTCATCCTGTGCTTTTGAACGCTAGTGTTTCTGGGTAGGGGGAGTGCCGAGCTATGGACGGCACCTGCCGGGAGCTGAGGGGAATGGAAGCAGCCACACTGAACCCGCCGGTGCGCGCGTGCCGGGGGGAACCCACCGACGACGACCTGGTCGCCGCCACCCGCGCCGGCGACGACCGCGCCTTCGAGGCACTCTACGCCCGGTACCAGCGGCGGATCACCGCGTACGTGTTCGGCATGGTCAAGGACCACGGCCGCGCCGAGGACGTCACCCAGGAGATCTTCGTCAGCGCGCTGCGCCGCATGCGCCGCACGGATCGGCCCATCGCGTTCAAGCCGTGGATCTACGAGATCGCCAAGAACGCGTGCATCGACCAGTTCCGGCGGTCGCGGCGCGCCGAGGAGGTCTCCTTCGACGCGGACGACGGCGTCGGCCCGACCCTCGAGTCCTCGAGCCCCACGCCTGACGCCGAGGTCAGCGCGCGGATGGAGTTCGACAGCCTGCGCAGCGCCTTCGTCGGTCTGACCGACACGCATCACCGCATCCTCGTCATGCGCGAGCTCGAGGGGCGCACGTACGCGGAGATCGGCGACCGCCTGGGCATGACGCGTCCGGCCGTCGAGTCCACGCTGTTCCGGGCGCGCAAGCGCCTGGCCGAGGAGTACGACGAGCTGGTGACCGGGGAGCGCTGCAAGCGCGTGCAGGCCATCATCGCCGCCACCGACGCGGGACGGCTGGGCGCGCGCGACCAGCGGCGGATGGCGCGCCACGTGTCTTACTGCCAGCCGTGCCGGCGGGCGGCCGCGCTGGCCGGGCTCGCCGACGAGCTTCCCGCGCGCACGGGCGTGCGCGCGAAGGTCGCCGGGCTTCTGCCGCTCCCGGCGTTCCTGCGCGATCGCTGGCTCGGCATCGGCTCGCATCACGTGGCGGCCGGAGGCGATGCCGGCGGGGGCGCGGGTGCGCTGGCGTCCTGGGCGCACGCGGCGGGGCCGGTGCTCGACGCGGGCGGCGGCGGGTGGTTCAAGGCGGTCGCGACGGCGGCGACGGTCGCCGTGGCGGGGGTCGGCGCGAACGTCGTGACCTCTTCGGGTCCGCAGGTGGATCGCGCGGGCGACCCTGCGGCACTGGCCGCTGCGGTATCCGGCGGCTCGAGCAGCGGCCCGGCGTCCGCGCCGGCGCGCCGGGCATCGGCCCCGGTCCGGACCGCTGCGGCCGTGACGCGCTCCGCGAGCGTGGTCGCGCCGAAGGCGTCCGCGCCGTCGCGCCGCACGAAGCGCTCGGGCGCGGCGAAGGGCGGCGCCGGCGGGTCGCCGGCGAAGGGCTCGGGCTCGGCGGGGGGCGGTTCCTCGACCGGCACCTCGACCGGCGCGACGGGCACGGCGCCCGCCGCGGCCGGTTCGGGCGGCGGGATCGGTTCGCAGCCGGCGTCCGGTTCGGGCGCGGGCTCCGGTTCGAGCAGCACGCTCAACCAGGCGGCCGACCAGGGCAAGCGCATCGTGAGCGGGTCGACGAGCTCTCCGACCACCGCCACGCCGGTCACGAGCACGGTGCCGAGCACCCCTTCGGTGCCCTCCGCGCCGGCGCTCCCCTCGACGGATGTGTCGTCGTTGGGCGATACTCAGATCCAGGTGCCAACCGCCAACGACGTCACCCAGGCCGTCGAGAGCACCGTGACCCCGGTCACGGGCGCCGTCCAGGACGTGACGAACAAGGTGGGGGACGCCGCGACGGGAGTCACCGGCGGACTGCTCGGCGGTTGACCGCCGATCCCTCCGACGCGGCGCTGTTCCTCGAGTCGCTCACCGACACGAGCCTCTACTCGATCGGCGCCTACTTCACCGACCGCCACCCCGATCTCGTCGACGACGTGATCGCCCAGGCGCAGGCGATCGAGGACCAGGGCCTCGAGCGCTGGGCCGCCGCCGAGGGCGCCGAGCTCGAGCGCGCCTTCCAGACGCTGATGACCGGCCTGGCGGTCCGGTACTACAAGGCGGTCGCGGGCGGCGACGGCTGACCGGGCGTCGCGACGCCGGCGAGGCGACGTGTGGGCGTCCGTGCCCGCTGAGCGGGTGCAGACGGCCGAACGTCCGGCCACGACGCCTGGCGCTGGCGATCTTCTAGACTCCGCACCCTCATCGGGGCGTGGCGCAGCCTGGTAGCGCGCACCGTTCGGGTCGGTGAGGTCCCCGGTTCGAATCCGGGCGCCCCGATTGAACGAAGCCCCCGTCACGACGGGGGCTTCGTCGTTCTGGCAGAAGCTCGAGGTAATGAGGTAGCAATCCGTCGCGGCCTTCGCCGTGGCGACTGATGCAACGGAGCGCGCTCAGGGTCGCGTCGCTAGCAAAATCCTCGAGGCCAGAGATCGCCGGCCGCATCGCAGTGACGGTAGGTATGTGCGGGCCGGGCGTTCTGGTTGGCCTACCCGCACAGCGATCGACGCGACGGTCACGGGTGAAGAACCAGAACGGTTGCCTGTCGGCTGGCGTGCGTGCGGTGCGTATCGTGGTCATGAGGATCTTGGCGCCGTGGTGGCGCCTGTTGCCGATGCCGGTCATGTTCGTGGGCGTGCTCATGACCGCGTATGTGGTGTGGACGCCCGTGACCGCGGGTGCCGCGCCCGCGGCGTGGTCGGACGCGGGGACGATGACCAAGCCCCGGGCAGGAACCGACGCGTTGGTGCTGCGTGATGGCCGGGTGCTCGTGCCGGGGGGATCCGGAGCGGTCCCTGGTGGGATCGACGTCGACATCTTCGAGCCGGCAACGCGGACGTGGTCGCGATCGGCGTCGGGCCCCGGCTCGAATGGGGGCCTCGGGACGCTGCTTGCGGATGACCGGGTGCTCATCTCGGGGCCGCAGACGGTTGACGACCTGCGCGCGCGCGTGTACGACGCCGTCGGCGACACGTGGTCATGGACCGGCCCGATGACCACTTACCAGTGGCCGGGTGGGACCGTGCGACTCGCCGACGGACGCGTGCTCGCACTCGGCGGCACGGCCGGTCGCCCGAGTGAAGTCGCCACCGTGCAGGCCTACAACCCCGCCACGAACGCCTGGTCGGCGTTGCCCGACATGCCCGACGGCCGCGAGCGGCTGACCGCGACGCTGCTGGACGATGCCCGGGTGCTCGTGGCGGGCGGCACCAACGAGTTCGAGTGCGGATGCAGCCCGCAGTCGTTTCTCTTTGCGCCGGAACCCGACGACTGGATTGCCGCGCCCGACATGCTCGTCGGGCGGGTCGGGAACACCGCGACGCGGTTGGCCGACGGGCGGGTCGTCGTCACTGGTGGTGGGTCCGACAACATCGGGCCGGTGATCGCCGACACCGAAATCTACGATCCGGCGACCAACGCGTGGGTTGAGGGTCCGCCGATGAGCACGCCCCGCGCGTTGCACACGGCGACGCTGTTGCGCGATGGCCGCGTGCTCGTGGCCGGTGGGGTGAACGCGCAGAGTGCCGCGTTGGCAACCACCGAGTTCTACGACCCCGCGACGAACGCCTGGTCGCCCGGCCCGGCGATGCAGTCGCAGCGCCGCGGCCATGCCGCGACGCTGATGTCAGACGGGCGCGTCCTCGTGGCCGGCGGCAGCGGCCGCGATCGCCGGCCGCTCGCCAGTGCGGAGATCCTCACGCTGCCCCCCGCGCCTCACGCGGTCCTCGATACCGGCGCGTTGCCCGCGGTGGCCGGCGGCGATGTGATCCTCGACGCCTCAGGATCGCGCGATCCCAGCGACCTAGCGCTGAGCTTCGTGTGGGATCTCGACGGCGACGAACGCTACGAAACGCCGGGCGGGCCGCGCGTGGCCCATGCGTTCCCCGAGCCGGGCCTGTACCGCGTCGGTGTGCATGTCACCGCGGCGGGCGGCCAGACCGCGTCGGCGACGGCGACCATCGACGTGCGCGCCTTCGCCAGCACCGCACAAGGCGATGACGAGACGCATCCCCCGCCGCCGCCGTCATCCAATGAGTCCGGCACGCCGCCGCCCCGGCACGAAGGCCGCTCCGCGGGACTCACCAGGCAAGCCGTCTACGCCCAGCTCCACACCGACCAGAAGCGATTGCGCGGCGCGATCCGCAAGCTACGCCGAACCGGCGCGGCGACGATGCACATCACGTTGCCTGCCGCCGGCGTAGAACATGTGCGCCTGCATACCACCGGCAACCGCAGACACACGATCGCCTACGGGCGTGTGCGATCCACGTCAGCCGGCCCCGCACACCTCCTCCTGCATGTCACGAGCCGCGGCAAGAAGCTGCTGCACGGCGACAAAGTGCGCGCCGTGCGGATCACCAGCCAGTTCGTAAGCGCCGGTCTGAACGTGACCGCGTCCGCTCCCCTGGTGCGCGGCTGAGCGACCGGGCCCGGCCGGGATGGCACATATCGGCACCCTCCCCGGCACGCGCCAGCGAGCCGCGACTTGAACCATCGCCCCGATTGAACGAAGCCCCCGTCACGCGACGGGGGCTTCCTTCGTTTCGGGTCTCGCTCCGGCGCTCAGCGGCGCAGCTTGGCCCGCACCTCGTACGTCCGCCCCGCGGCCGTCCGGGCGACCACCGTGACCTTCGCCTTCTTCGACATCGTCGTACCGGTCAGGTGCCTGGCGGCGACGCGCAGCCTGATCGAGCGGGCGCCCTTCGCGCGGTTGACCCGCAGCCGCCGGCCGGCGTCCGCCTTCAGGCCCTTGGGCAGCGAGACGCGCACGCGGCGCAGCTTCGACGCGCCCTTCGGCACGCGCGCGACGACCACGAGCGTGCCGGCCCTCGACAGCCGGGCGGTCACCTTCGGGCGCCGCTTCTTCACGCCACCGCCGCCACCGGTGGGGCCGGAGCCCGACGGATCGGGGGCGCAGTTCGTCGCCGTGGCCGGCGCGGTCGCGGTGCGCTCCATGCCCGACTGCGACGTGAAGACCGCGTCGACCGTCGGCTGGGCGGCGCAGAGGTCCAGGCCCGAGACGAGCAGACCCCTGTCGCCCCCGTCGAGGACCAGCGTGAACGAGGACAGCGGGACGTCGGGCAGCCCGTCGAGGGTCGAGACGAGACGCGTGCCCGAGCCCACCGACACGGACGCCCGCAGCTTCACGGGCAGCAGGCCCGCCAGCGCGATGCCGAGCTGGGGCAGCCCGCCGCTGGGGGCGGTCACGAGATACACCGGGCCGGAGAGCGGGTCGGCGAGCAGCGGGGTGACCGCGGTGCCCGAGCCGACCTTGGCGCTGTCCGGGCAGTCCCCGGACTGGAAGGCCTCCGACGAGCACGGGTTCGACAGGGCGGCGAGGTTGGGCCCGATGCCGGACGGCAGCGTGACCACGACCCGCGAGCTCGTCGCCTCGTCCGCCTGCTGGCTGACGACCGTCGTGAGCTTCGGGTGCTGGTGCACGCCGGCCCCGTCCAGCGTCGCGGTGACCTTCGGGTCGTATGGCACCGCGTCGCAGCCCGTCGGCGTGAACGTCGAGGCGTTGGACCCGCGCGCGCCCGCGTAGGAGGTCGCATCGACGCTGGTCGTCGCCGGGGTGCAGGTCGTCGGGTTCGTCAGGAACGGCAGCGAAGCGCCGGGCGCGCGGCTGCGCAGCGTCAGCTGGATGCGGTCGATGTGGCTCGTCAGCGAGCCGACGTTCGACTCCACGGTGCGCGGCAGGTTCGCCATCGTCGAGTCGAGCCCGTAGTCGCCGTTCGTGCGGACGGTCGCCACCGACTGCAGGCGGATCGGCCGCGTGGTGACGAGCCCGCCGCCGGTCGAGGTGGCGGGCAGCAGCACGCCGAGGCGCGCCGGCTCCCCGGCCCGCGGCTGGAGGTTGAAGACCTGTCCGGAGACGGCCTGCGTCTGCGTGACCGCGGGCAGCATCCCGTTGGGCGTCACGGTCGCGGTCACGGTGGTCGTGCCGACCTGGGCGCCGGACGGGCACTTGTCGGATGCGAACTGCGCCTGCGTGCACACCGTCGCCGCCTGCGGATTGCCCACGAAGCCCTTCGGCAGGTGGATGACGAGGTCGCGCACGTCGTCGCCCGCGGCGAAGCTCATGTCGAGCGTGAAGTCGGCGTGGCCGCCGGCCTGCGTGGAGCCCGGCGTCGCGGCGAGCGTCGTCACCCCGAACGCCGCGTGGGCGGCGGAGGGAGCGATGGCGAGAACCGGGAGCGAGCCCGCGGCAGCGAGCAGATGGGACAAGCGCATGTGACCCCCAAACGTCCTTCCGTGGCCGATCTGGCGGTAGCGCTACCCGCGGGCCGCTGCGGGCTAACCGAGCGCGGATGCTGACGCGAGGCGCACGTCGATGCTCCCGTCCGCCTCCCGGACGTCGAGCACGGGCTGCGGCGCCGTGGCCGGTCCCCGCTCGATCGCGCCGTCGTCGAGGCGGAAGCGGCTGCCGTGGCAGCCGCACTGGATGACGTCGCCGTCGAGGTCGCCCTCGGCCAGCGAGCAGCCGCGGTGCGAGCAGCGGTCGTGCAGCGCGCGGACCCGGCCGCCCGAGCGCACGAGGAGCACCGGCGTGTCGCCGACGACCACCGAGGTCGTCTCGCCCTCCCGCAGATCGGCGGCCGCCATCGCCGGCGTCCAGTCGGCGGGCCCCGGGTCGAACGCGGTCTGGTCGACCCCGACGCCGCGCTCGAAGCTGAGGTAGCCGCCGAGGTAGGCGCTCGCCGCGACGCCGCCCATCGCGACGAGCGACAGCGCGGCCCCGCGCCCGTCCCGGCCCCGGCCGCGCGCGACCAACGACGCCACCTGCAGTCCGAGCGCCGCGTTGTTCGCCACCGCGTGCACAGCGCCGACGCGGCGCACGCCGTCGTCGGCGGCCTCGCTGTCGGCCCAATCGGCCAAGCCGGTCACCGCGGTGGGCAGCGCGGCGATCACGCCCGCCCCGACGAGCCGGCGCGCCGCGGCCCGGTCGCCCCCGGTGACGTCGAGGAGCGTCGCGCTCATCCACGTGCCGATCACCGTGTCGGTGAGCACCGGGTGCAGCGCGTGCCCGAGCCAGGTGCCCGCCAGCGCGTCGCGCAGGGGCCCCGGCGACAGCGCTCCCCGGACGGCCTTGCCGGCGCGCTTGGCCGGCCCGTCGAGTGCGGCGATGCGCGCGACGCGCCCCGCCGCCGCCAGTCGCGGCGCTCTGGTTGCGGTCATGGGCGCCTGTTGCCCCGCGGCGTGCGGGTCTACGCGCCTGAAGCGACCCGCGCGATCGCTGCGCCGGCCTCGGCGGCGATGTCGCGCACGATCTCGGGTCGCGGGCCGCACGCCCGCGATCAGGCCCGACGACTGCCCGGCGAGCGGGCTCATCTGGTCGAGGTCGCCCGCCGCCGTTCGGCGTCGGGGAAGTCGAAGCCGAACACGTCGCGGCGCACCGCGTCGGCCGCGCCCGCGGCGGGCGATCCGCTCCTGGTAGCCGGGGTACGCATCGGCCTCGGCGGCCGCGACGAACCGCGTGCCGAGGACCGCCGCACGAATCCTGGCGGCTGCGTGCGAAGCGCGGGCCAAACCGCCCAAAGTCATACAATGGGCTATTCAACCCCACGCGAGCCGGAGTGACGATGGACTTCTCCCAACCAGACGAGATCGCCGACATCCGCGACGCGGTCCGCGCCCTGTGCGCCCAGTTCCCCGGCGAGTACTGGCGCGCGCTGGAGCCCTCGACCTATCCGACGGAGTTCGTCGAGGAGCTCACCCGGCAGGGCTGGCTCGCGGCGCTGATCCCGGAGGAGTACGGCGGCTCGGGCCTGCCGATCGGCGCGTCGAGCGTGATCCTCGAGGAGATCAGCCGCAGCGGCGGCAACCCGGGTGCGTGCCACGCGCAGATGTACGTCATGGGGACGCTGCTGCGCCACGGCAGCGAGGGGCAGAAGCAGCAGTACCTGCCGCGGATCGCGTCGGGCGAGCTGCGGTTGCAGGCGTTCGGCGTCACGGAACCCGACGCCGGCTCGGACACGACGAAGATCAAGACGCGCGCCCGGCGCAAGGACGACGGCGGCTACGTCGTCGACGGCCAGAAGATCTGGACGTCGCGCGCCGAGCACTCCGACCTCATGGTCCTGCTCGCGCGCACGACGCCGCTCGACGAGGTGGGCAAGAAGACCGAGGGGCTGTCGGTCTTCCTCGTCGACATGCGCGACCGCGGCGACACGCTGCAGATCAAGCCGATCAAGACCCTCATGAACCACGCGACGACCGAGGTGTTCTTCGACGGGCTCGAGCTGCCCGCCGAGTCGCTCATCGGCGAGGAGGGCAAGGGCTTTCGCTACATCCTCGACGGCATGAACGCCGAGCGGATCCTGATCGCGTCGGAGTGCATCGGCGACGGTCACTTCTTCCTCGATCGCGCGACGGCGTACGCGAGCGACCGCGTCGTGTTCGGCCGGCCGATCGGCTCCAACCAGGGCGTGCAGTTCCCGCTCGCGCGCGCGAAGATGGCGGTCGAGGCGGCCGACCTCATGCGCTGGAAGGCGGCGTGGCTCTACGAGTCCGGCCAGCCCGCCGGCGCGGAGGCGAACATGGCGAAGTACCTGGCGTCGGAGGCCTCGTGGCAGGCGGCGAACGCCGCGCTCGACGCCCACGGCGGCTTCGGCTTCGCCGAGGAGTACGACATCGAGCGCAAGTTCCGCGAGACCCGGCTCTACCAGGTCGCCCCGGTCAGCAACAACCTCGTGCAGGCCTTCGTCGGCCAGCACGTCCTCGGCCTGCCGCGGTCCTACTGATGGCGCCCGCGCAGCTGGGCGGCGGCGCGGTCCCGATCCGCCGGGTCCGCAAGGCGTTCGAGCAGGTCGCCGAGCAGCTGCGCGAGCTCATCACCTCGGGCGTCCTCGGGCCCGGCCAGCGCCTGCCGACCGAGGCGATGCTCGCCGCCGAGTTCGGCGTCAGCCGGGCCACGGTGCGCGAGGCGCTGCGCCTGCTGTCGGCGCAGGGCCTCGTGCGCACGGCGAAGGGCACCGGGGGCGGCAGCTACGTCAACGTCCCCACCGTCGCCGGGGTCTCGGAGCTGCTGAGCTCGAACCTCGGCCTGATGAGCGCGTCGGCCGGCCTGCGCCTCGACGACTTCCTCGAGGCCCGCGAGCTCATCGAGGTCCCGGCCACGCGGCTGGCCACCCTGCGCAGCTCGCCCGACGAGGTCCGGGCGCTGCGCGACACGGTTCCCGGCGACCCGCTCAGCCTGTCGGTCGAGCAGCAGTTCGTCCACAACCGCGACTTCCACTTCCGGCTCGTGCAGGCCAGCGGCAACCCGCTGCTGTCCATCGCCGCCCAGCCGATCTTCGTCGTGCTGCAGACGCACCTGCAGCGCTCGAAGCTGCCGCGCAGCGCGCTGCAGGCGATCAACGACGAGCACCAGGAGATCGCGCTGGCCATGGAGTCGGGCGACGCCGATGCGGCCGAGGAGGCGATGCGCCGTCACCTGCGCTCGCTGCGGCCGGGGTATGAGCGAACCTGGAGCGGCGCGAAGCGCTGACCGCGCTCACTCCGTCGCGGCGATCGGCAGTGATCGACCTGCGCCGACGCCTCGTCGCGGTCGGGCGCGCCCTCGAGGATCCGCCGACCATCGGCGCCATGCACCTCGAGGGTGTCCAGGCTCGCGCGGCCGAGGAGTAGCGTGTCTCGACATGCGCGCGCCGATCTCGCTGGACCTGCACCTGCCGAACTTCAACTACCCGGGGGTGGGCCCGGAGGGGCTGCTCGACAAGCTCACCGAGATCGCCCGGACCGCGGAGCGGACCGGCTTCACGTCGGTGACGCTGATGGACCATCTGCATCAGATCCCGGGGGTCGGTCCGCGCACGAACTGGATGCTCGAGGGCAACGCCGGCCTGGCCGCGCTGGCCGCGCGCACGTCGACGATCAACCTCGGGCTGCTCGTCGGCGGCGTGACCTATCGCAATCCGGCGTTCATGGCCAAGGCGACGACCACGATCGACGTGCTGTCGGGCGGCCGGGCCTTCCTCGGGCTCGGCGCGGCGTGGTTCGAGGAGGAGCACAACGCCTACGGCTTCGACTTCCCCGCGCTGGGCGTGCGCTTCGAGCGCCTGGAGGAGGCGCTGCAGATCGCGCGCAAGATGTTCACCGAGGAGGAGTCGAGCTTCTCGGGCAGGCACTACCGCACCGACAACGTGCTCAACAACCCGCGCCCGATCCGCGGTGACGTCCCGATCGTCGTCGGCGGCAGCGGTGAGCGCAAGACGCTGCGGATGGTGGCCGAGTACGCCGACGGCTGCAACGTCTTCGGCGACGTCGCGCACGTCAAGCACCTCATGGGCGTCCTCGGCGGACACTGCGAGAAGGCCGGCCGCGACCCCGGCCAGATCACGAAGACCCGGCTCGCCGTCCTGCTGATCGCGCCGACGCACGAGGCGGCGCAGGCCAAGCTCGACCAGATCCGTCCTCACACGGACCCGGAGCGCCTCAGCCGGATGGTCATGGCCGGCGATCCGGACAGCGTCGGCGAGGAGGTGCAGCGCTACCTCGACGCCGGCCTCGACGGGCTGACGTTCTCGCTGCCCGACGTCCACGACATCGAGACCCTGACGCTGGCCGGCGAGACGCTGGCCCCGCTCATCGGCGTGAGCGCGGGCCGCACGTGACGCTGGTCGCCGAGCTCGACCTCCCCGACCTCGACATCGCCGACCCCGAGCTGTACGGCGAGCGCTGGCACGAGGCGATCGCCCGGCTCATGGACGGCGGCGGGTGGCTGGCCCGCTCGCCGCTGGCCACGATCGTGCTCGACCGCGAGGCGGGCGAGCACTTCCTGCGCACGAAGGCGGCGATCTTCCCCGGCCGGCTCATCGCGCAGCTGTTCGGCATCGTCGACGGGCCGTTGCACGAGCAGATCGAGGGCAACATCATCAACACGAACGGCGACGAGCACCGGCGCCTGCGCTCGCTCGTCAACCCGGCGCTCGCCCCGCGCGCGGTGATCCGCTACCGACCGGCGATGCGCGAGTTCCTCGCCGACCTGTGGGCGCCGGCCGCCGCGGCCGGGCGCTGCGACCTCGTCGAGGCGCTCTGCAAGCCGTACCCGGCGCGAACCATCGCCACGGTGATGGGCGCGCCGCTCGACGACGCGCCGCGGCTGCACGACTGGTCGATGTGGATCCAGCGCCAGTTCGACCCGATCGCGCTGTCCGACGCCGATCAGGTGGCGATCATCCAGCGCAAGGTCGGCGAGTTCTACGACTGGGTGCGACCGCTCATCGCCCGCCGGCGCGACGACCCGGCCGACGACCTCATCTCGTCGCTCATCGCCGCCGAGGAGGCCGGCGACCGGCTGTCGGACAAGGAGCTCGAGAACCTCGTCCTGAACATCCTCGTCGGCGGGGTCGACACGACCCAGAGCCAGCTCGCCCACGCCGTGCGGCTGCTCGCGCTGCACCCCGACCAGTGGGGTGCGCTGCGCGCCGACCCGGACGGGCTCGCGGCCCGGGCCGCGGAGGAGGCGCTGCGCTTCGAGCCGATCACGCCGTTCACGGCGCGGCTGCTCGTCGAGGAGGTCACCTACCGCGACGTCACGTTTCCCGAAGGCACCGTGATCGTCGTGTGCGCGTACTCCGGCAACCGCGACCCGGCGGTGTTCGCGCACCCGGAGACGTTCGACATCACGGGCGAGGGCAAGGGCCCGCGGATGCTCACCTTCGGCGCCGGCATCCACTACTGCGTGGGGGCGAACCTGGCCCGCGCCGAGCTCGAGGAGGCCCTCGCCTTCCTCGCCCGCCGCATTCGGACGCTGCGCCTCGACGGCGAGCCGGTGCTCCAGAGCGTGAGCGGCATCTACGGCACGGACGCGCTGCCGATCGCGTTCGAGTCGGCATAGCCCGCTACGCTGCCGCCCGCCAACGCGATGCAAGAGGGAGTCGAAGGATGATCGTCGAGCGCGCCGTGATCAGCGTGACGCCAGGCTTCGAGGCGGACTTCGAGGCGGGGTTCCGCGAGGCCCGCAAGGTCGTCGCCGAGGCCGACGGCTTCCGGTCGGTGCGCATCGCTCGAGGAATCGAGGAACCCTCGACGTACCTGTTGCTCATCGAGTGGGACAGCGTCGAGGCGCACATGCAGGGCTTCCGCGAGTCCGAGCGCTTCGGGCGCTGGCGCGAGCTCATCGGCCCGTACTTCGCCGAGCCGCCCGCCGTCGAGCACTTCCAGCCGATCGACTGAGGAGCAGCTGCCATGCGCATCGCCCGCTACCGACATGCCGGGGCCGACCACCTCGGGGTGGTGGAGGAGGACCGCGTCAGCGCCCTGGCGCCGGAGGTCGACGTCCTCACCCTGCTGACGGCGACGCCGGCCGAGCGCGACGCGTTGGCCGCCGACGCCGAGGATCCGGTCACGCTCGATGAGGTGCGCCTGCGTGCGCCGCTGCACCCTCCCGTCGTGCGCGACTTCGTCGCCTTCGAGCAGCATGTCGAGGGCATGGTCATGACCGAGGGGCCGGACGCGAAGGTCCCCGAGGCCTGGTACCAGGCGCCCGCGTTCTACTTCTCCAACCCGAACGCGCTGTTCGCGACCGGCGACGACATCGAGGTGCCGCCGCGGTGCAGGCTCTTCGACTACGAGCTCGAGGTGGCCGCGATCATCGGGACGCCGGGGCGCGACCTGACCGTCGAGACCGCCCGGGACCACATCGCCGGATACGCGATCTTCAACGACTGGTCGGGCCGCGACCTGCAGGGCTTCGACCGCAAGCTCGGGATGGGATGGGCGAAGGGCAAGGACTTCGCCTCGACGCTCGGCCCGTGGATCGTCACCGCCGACGAGCTCGAGGGCCGGCGCGACGGCGACGGGCGCCTGGACCTCCGGATGACCGTCTGGCGCAACGGCGAGGAGATGGGGTCCGACTCGCTGGCGAGCGCGGCGTGGTCGTTCGAGCAGATGCTCGTCTACGCGTCGCGCGGCGCCTGGCTCGTGCCGGGCGACGTGATCGGCTCGGGCACGTGCGGCGGCGGATGCCTCGGCGAGCTGTGGGGGCGGCGCGGCGCGATCGACCCGCCGCCGCTGGCCCCGGGCGACGAGGTGACGATGACCGTCGAGGGCATCGGCACGATCGCCAACCGCATCGTGGCCGGCGCCGAGCCCGTCGACCACGGCGCGCCGAAGCGACGCTGAGGAGCGGCGCCATGGCGAGCATCGTCGACCTGTCGCACACGATCACCTCGGATCCGCCGGACCTGCCGGAGTTCCTGCGCACCGAGATCACCTACAACGATCACGCGTCGGGAGCGGCCGAGTTCGAGAAGCTCCTGGGGACGCCGCCGCGCCTCCTGCGCGACGGCGAGGGGCCGGCGGCCGAGCGCCTGAACGCCGGCACGCACAGCGTCACCCACGTCGACGCGCCCTGGCACTACAACTCCACGATCGGCGGAGAGCGGGCGCAGACGATCGACGAGCTGCCGATCGAGCGGTTCTACGGGCCGGGCGTCGTGGTCGACGCGCTCGGCCGCGAGGACGGCGATGCGGTCACCGCCGCGCAGATGCAGGAGGGGATCGCCGCTGCCGGCCACGAGCTGCGGCCGGGCGACATCGTCCTCGTGCACACCGGCTCGGACCGGTTCTACGGGCAGCGCGACTACATGTTCCGCGGCCCGGGCGTGACCCCGGAGGCGACGCGGTGGCTGTTCGATCGCGGCGTGCGGGTGATGGGCATCGACGGCTGGAGCTGGGACGCGCCGCTCGACGGGCAGGCCAAGGAGGCGCTCGAGCGCGACGAGCCGGGGATCCTCTGGGCGGCGCACCAGATGGACCTGCCGTATTCGCAGATCGAGCGGCTGACGAACCTCGCGGCGCTGCCGCCGACCGGCTTCATGGTCGCCTGCTTCCCGCTGAAGATCGAGCGGGCGAGTGCCGCGCCCGCGCGCGTCGTCGCGATCCTCGAGGATCGCTAGGGGTGCCGACCGTCGCGCGGGCGAGACAAGGTGCGCTGCTGAAGGCTGCGGCGGGGAGGCGGGCCCCCGTGGGTTCTCTCGCTAGGGGTGCGGACCGCCGCCCGGGCGAAACAAGGTGCGCTGCTGAAGGCTGCGGCGGGGAGGCGGGCCCCCGTGGGTTCTCTCGCTAGGGGTGCCGACCGCCGCCCGGGCGAGACAAGGTGCGCTGCTGAAGGCTGCGGCGGGGAGGCGGGCCCCCGTGGGTTCTCTAGAACGCGAGGAGCCGCACGATCGCGAACACGCCGACGGCGACGATCACGATCCGCAGGGCGCTCGGCGACAGCCGCCGGCCGTAGCGCGCGCCGAGCTGGCCGCCGACGATCGACCCGCAGGCGATGAGGACGACCGGCCCCCAGGCGACGTCGGCGACGAAGATGAAGATGACGCCGGCGACGAGGTTGGCCAGGCCGGCGAGGACGTTCTTCAGGCCGTTGAGGCGCTGCAGGTCGTCGTTGACCGCGACGCCGAGCATCGCGATCAGGATGATCCCCTGCGCCGCGCCGAAGTAGCCGCCGTAGACGCCGGTGGCGTAGATGCCGAGCAGCAGGCCGACGTGGTGCTCGGCCCCGTGGGGGCGGCGCTGCGCGATCCAGCCGCCCAACCGGGGCTGGAGCACGATGAGCACGAGCGCGATCACGATGAAGAACGGGACGATGCCCTTGAACGCCGACGCCGGCAGCACGAGCAGCAGGACGGCGCCCGTGATGGCGCCGAGGAACGTCATCGCGCCGAAGCGCAGCAGGCGGTCGCGCTGGCCGCGCAGCTCGCGGCGGTAGCCGATCGCGCCCGACACCGACCCGGGCACGAGACCGATCGTGTTCGACACGTTCGCCACCACGGGCGAGTAGCCGATCGCCAGCAGCACCGGGAACGTCACGAGCGTCCCGCTGCCGACCACCGTGTTGATCGTCCCCGCCCACACCCCGGCGATCACGACCAGGATCGCCTCGAGGACGGTCACAGCAGGGTCAACGGCGCATCCGGAGCCTCGAGGCACTCCGGGCCGTCGTTGACGTGCGAGTTCACGCACGGGTTCGCCGGCGTGACGGTCAGCAGGCCCGCGGCGAGCGGCTCGAGCAGCGGCGCCAGCGCAGCGGCGTCGTTGGCCGGGTCGAGCCAGGCGTCGCGCGAGTCGTCGTCGCAGAGCATCACCGGCATGCGGTCGTGCACGTGCGCGACCTCCGCGTTCGCACGGGTCGTGACGATGGTGCAGGTGGCGAGGCGCTCGCCGCCCTCCGGCGGGCGCCACCACGTCCACAGGCCCGCGAACGCGAACGGACGGCGGCCGGCCAGCGCCATGTGCACCGGGACCTTGGGCGCCTTGGGGTCCTCGGGGCGCAGCCACTCGTAGTAGCCGTCGGCGACGACGAGGCAGCGCGACCGTGCCTGCGCGACGAGGTCGCGGAACGCGGGCTTGCTGTCCAGCGTCTCGGCCCGCGCGTTGACCATCTTGGCCCCGATCTTCACGTCCTTGGCCCAGAACGGCACGAGCCCCCAGCGCAGCGGCCCCATCCGCCGCTCGCCCTTGCGCTCGACGACGGCGAGCACGTCCTGCGTCGGCGCGATGTTGAAGCGCTCGCAGCCGGTCGCGTCGGCGAGGTGGGCGGCCTCCGGGAAGATCCTCGCCAGATCCTCGCGCTTGAGCGTGTTCGTGTACCGGCCGCACATGCGGCTCACTCTACGAGGCCGCCGGGGTGCCCGCCGGTGCCATCGCCGGCCATGAGCCGGAGCGTCATGCTGTGCGCGTGAGAGTGCTGGTCGTCGACGACGAGCCGGGCGTGCGCTCGGCGCTGGAACGGGCGCTCGCGCTCGAGCGCCACGACGTCGTGCTGGCCGGCGACGGCCGGGACGCGCTCGACGTGCTCGCCACCCGCCACGTCGACATGATCGTGCTCGACATCGGGCTCCCGAGCATCGACGGCATCGAGGTGTGCCGGCGCCTGCGCGACGCGGGCGACCGCACGCCGGTGCTGATGCTCACCGCCCGCGACGCGATCGACGACCGCGTCGCCGGCCTCGACGCGGGCGCCGACGACTACCTCGTCAAGCCGTTCGCCCTGCGCGAGCTGCAGGCGCGCGTCCGGGCCCTGCTGCGCCGCGCCGACGACGGCGACGGCGCAGAGCAGCGGTCCGGGACGCTGCGCTTCGCCGACCTCTCGATGGACCTCGCCGCCCACGAGGTGCAGCGCGGCAGCCGCCGCATCGAGCTGTCGCGCACCGAGTACTCGCTGCTCGAGCTGTTGCTGACGCACCCGCGCCAGGTCCTCACTCGCTCGGCGATCTTCGAGCGCGTGTGGGGCTACGACTTCGGGCCGGCGTCGAACTCGCTCGGCGTCTACGTCGGCTACCTGCGGCGCAAGCTCGAGGAGGGTGGCGAGCCGCGCCTGCTGCACACGGTCCGCGGCGTGGGCTACGTGCTGCGCGACTGATGCGCGGGGGAGCCGTCCGGCGGCGCGATCCGGCATGCTTGACGGCCGCCGATGCTGCGCCGCCTTCTCATCGCCTGGATCGGCAACGTCGCGGCCCTCTTCGTGGCGGCGGGCCTGCTCGACGGCATCGACTACGGCGACAGCTGGTGGGCGCTCCTCCTCGCCGCCCTCGTCTTCAGCGTCGTCAACTGGCTCGTGCGCCCGGTCGTCACGGTGCTCTCGCTGCCGGTGATCATCCTCACGCTCGGCATCGCGCTGTTCTTCGTGAACCTGCTGATGCTCTACATCACGAGCTGGCTCGTCCCCGACTTCACCATCGCCGGCTTCGGCTCGGCCGTGGGCGCGACGATCATCGTCTGGGCCGTCAACGCGGTGCTGTCGGCCACCGTCTTCCGCCGCATCAAGGACGAGGACTGAGACCGGCCCCCCCACTTGGGGGAAGTGTGGATCCAATGCGTTGTCATGGACCCAGGCCCGGCGGTACGTTTCGACCGTGACCGTGACTCATATCGACCAGCTGGTCGCTCACGTTCACTTCACATAGCGAATACCCGTCCCCTTGTGGGACACCCTCTCCTCCCCGAGCGCCCCGGTCCCCTCCGGGGCGCTCTTTGTTGTGGGGGGCGATACCGTCAAGGGGCAGACCATGGCCGCCGCCGAGACCGCTCCCGTCGATGTCGTCGATCTCATCGTCGGCCTGCTCGGCGAGGTCGACGAGGAGGACTTCCACGCCGCCCCGCGCTCGGAGTACTACAGCCGGCTGTGCCAGGCGGTCTGCGAGCTCGTCGGCATGGACCGCGCGCTGCTGTTCCTCATGGACGACGTGCGCCGCGCGGTGCGCCCGATGGGCAGCCACGGCTTCGACGCCGCCGTCGTGGCCGAGATCAACCTGCCGCTCGACGCCTCGGGCCTCGTCCGGGGCGCGATCGGCCAGGAGGACGTCGTCGTCCTCACCGGCCCCCTGAGCGACGAGGCCCTGCCTGGCGCCTACGTCCGCGCCTTCGACCTGCAGACCGTCGCCTGCACGCCGCTGCGCGCCGCCGGCCGTTGGCGCGGGGTGATCGTCTCCGACCGCGGCGGGCGCGCCTTCCGCCTGAGCGCCGCCGAGCGCGACCGGTTGCTGCGCCTGGGCAAGACGGCGGCGCTGGCCGCCAGCGTGCGCGTCGCCACCCGCCAGCAGCTGCTCAACCAGCACCTCTCCGAGCGCCTCGCGCTGGCGCGCGAGCTGCACGACTCGGTCATCCAGCGGCTCTTCGGCATCACGGCGCTGCTGCGCTCCGGCGACCCGCTGGACGGCGACGAGCGCGAGCGCTGCGCGGAGGAGGCCGAGCGGGCGATGAACGAGTTGCGCGACCTCATCGAGCGGCCGATGGCGCAGGACCTCGTCGAGCCGGCGGCGACGACGCTGCGCGCCGAGCTCGAGCGCATCCGCCGCCTGCCCGAGCAGACGCCGCTGGACGTCCGCTGGTCCGGCGGGTGCGAGGTGCCGCCGACGTACGAGCCGCTCGCGCAGTCGGTCCTGCGCGAGGCGCTGCGCAACGCCGACAAGCACGCGAGCGCCACCGCGATCGTCGTGTCGGTCGGCTGCGAGGACGACGCGCTGCACATGACCGTCGTCAACGACGGGGTGCTCGGCGGCGACGGCAAGGGCCGCGGCGCCGGGGTCGGGCTGCGGCTGTGCGCGCTGGAGGCGCTGCGCCACGGCGGGCTGGTCGAGTTCGGCGCGAGCGACGACGACCACTGGCGCGTGCGGCTGGTCGCGCCGCTGGCATGAGGCGCCACAACGAGAAGCTGCGCGTCCTGATCGTCGACGACCACGAGGTCGTCCACTGGGGCCTGCGCGCGCTGCTGTCCAGCCAGGAGTGGGTCGAGCGCTGCCTGGTGGCGTCCAACGGCGAGGAGGCGCTGGAGCTCGCCGACCGCTACGAGCCCCACGTCGCCCTCGTCGACCTGTTCCTCGGCACCGCCTCGGGCGCCGAGCTGTGCCGCGAGCTGCGGACGCGCTCGGAGATGACGAACGTGCTGCTGTTCAGCGGGTCGGGGCGGATGTCGGCCGCGGCGGCGCGCGCGGCGGGCGCGTCCGGGTTCGTGTCCAAGGGGCTCGGCGCGCGCGACGTGATGGCGGCGATCCGCGTCATCGGCCTCGGCGGCGAGGTGTTCGGCGAGGCGCCGCCGCGCACGCAGGAGCAGCTGACCGAGCGCGAGCGCGAGGTGCTCGCGCTGGTGGCCACCGGCGCCACGAACCGCGAGATCGCCGACCAGCTGCACCTCAGCCACCACACGGTCAAGGACTACACGCGCAACGTGTTCCGCAAGCTCGAGGTGCGCAACCGCGCCGAGGCGGTCCAGCGCGCGCAGCGGCTCGGGCTGCTCGCCTGACCCCTGGGCGTCTCGGCGGGATGCGCGCCGCCGTCGCCGCGCCCCGCCGCTTCGCTTGACGGCTCCGCCGAGTGACCGCCGCCGAGCAGCCTGGGATGATCCGCGTCATGCACGACGGCCGCACGCTCGACCAGCCCTTCCTGGACCTGTGCGACCGGCCGATCCCCGGGCTGCCCGCCGTCGACCGCCTGGCGGCCGCTCCATGATCGCCGGACACGACGTCGCGCACCTCCGGGCGCCCAATCCGGGGATGCTGACGCTGACCGGGACGAACACGTGGGTCCTCGGGCGCGAGCCCTGCTGGATCGTCGACCCGGGCCCCGCGATCGACGTGCACCTCGATGCGGTCGCGGCCGAGGCGCAGGCGCGCGGTGGTGCCGGCGGGATCGCGATCACGCACGGGCACATCGACCACGTCGAGGGGCTGGACGCTCTCGGGGAGCGCCTCGGTGGGCCGCCGGTCGCGGTGGCCGGCCGTCTCGGTCCGCTCACCGCGGTGCGGACGCCGGGCCACTCGACCGACTCCATGACGTGGATCTGGGGGTCGGTCGCCTGCACGGGGGACGCCGTGCTCGGCGAGGGCAGCGTGTTCGTGTCCGCGCAGCTCGGCGAGTACCTGGAGGCGCTCGAGGGCCTGCGCACGCGCGGCCTGACGCTGCTGCTGCCGGGCCACGGCGATCCCGTCACCGAGCCCGCGCAGCGGATCGGCGCGCTCATCGAGCACCGGCTCGAGCGCGAGCGCCGCCTGGTCGCCGCGCTCGACCGCGGCGCGCGCACGGTCGACGAGCTGCTCGACGACGCGTGGAGCGACGCGCCCGCGGCGCTGCGGGCGCCGGCCTCGCTGTCGCTCGCCGCGCACCTCGACAAGCTGGAGGCCGAGGACCGGCTGCCGGAGGGCGTCGAGCGCCCGGTCCGACCGCCGGGCCCGCCCGTCGCATAGGGTTGGCGATAGCGATGGCCGGACGTCACGAAGAGCTCAACGACGATGCCCGCCGGGCGCTCGAGCTGCTCCAGCAGCATCCGGAGGTGAGCATCGGCCTGCTGCGCGACGCGGGCGTCTCGATGCCGGCGCAGGCGCTGTACTCGCTGCAGCTCGCGGGCTGGCCGCTGCGCCGCCGCGGCGGCGCCTGGCGCCTGGTCGGGCCGGACGAGCCCGCGCCGCCGATCGCCGAGCCGCCGCCGCGCGTGCGCCGCGTGGCGCGCGATCACTGAGCGGCGTCGCGCAGGTTGCGCCGCGCCAGCTCGTGTGCCGCGGTCAGCGGCGTCGCGTCGATCGCGCGCGCGTCCTCGTAGGTCTGGCGCAGCGTGTCGCCGATCTCGCGCACCCGCGTCCGCGCTCGCTTCGGGTCGTAGCCGCCCGGCGCGAGCTCGACCGCGATGTTGATGATCCCGCCCGCGTTGACCACGAAGTCCGGCGCCCAGAGGATGCCCCGGGCGTGCAGCAGGTCGGCGATGGCGTCGTCGGCGAGTTGGTTGTTCGCCGCGCCGGCGACGACCCGGCATCGCAGCCGCGGCACGGTCTCGTGGTCGAGCAGGCCCCCGAGCGCGCACGGCGCCACGACGTCGGCCTCGGCGAACAGCGCGGTCGGCGGCGTCACCCACCGGGCGCCGAGCCGGCGCGCGATCTCGCGCTTGGACGGGTCGACGTCGGCGACGACGAGCTTCGCCCCCGCCCTGCGGCACGCGCCGGCCACCCGGGCGCCGACGTGGCCGAGCCCGATCACCGAGACGGTGCGCCCGCGCAGGCCCGGCGCCCCGAACGCCTCCTGCGCCGACACGCGGATCGCCACCTCGACGCCGAGCGCCGTCCACGGCGACGGGTCGCCCGAGCCGCCGCGGCGGCGCGCCAGGCCGGTGACGTGCGCCGTGCGCTCGGCGATGACCTCCATGTCCTTCTCCGACGTGCCGACGTCCTCGGCGGTGATGTAGCGGCCGCCCATCGACTCGACCGTGTCGCCGAAGTCCAGCAGCGCATCGCGCCGGCGCGCGGGCGAGAGGGGCGGCATGCCCTCCGGTACGAGGATCACGCCCTTGCCGCCGCCGAGGTCCAGCCCGGCGACCGCCGACTTCAGCGTCATCCCGCGCGACAGCCGCAGCGCGTCGCGCACCGCGGCGCGCGAGTCGTCGTAGACCCACATGCGGCAGCCGCCCAGCGCCGGCCCGCGCACGGTGGAGTGCACCGCGACGATCGAGTACAGCCCGGACCGGTGGCCGCGCCGGACCACCAGCTCCTCGTGGTCGAGGGTGGCGAGGTACTCCACCGGCAGGGAATCAGTGCGAGCCGGTGGCCGTCGCGGCCACCGTGAGCGCCGGCGGCGCGGCCGTCGCCGATGAGCCGCTGGTCCCGGTCGACCCGGTCGCGGCGCCCGTGCCGGTCGTGGGCGCGGTGGTCCCGTCCGCGGCCGTGGGCGCCGTGCCCGTCGTCGTGGCGGCCGACGGAGTCCCGGTCGTGCCGGTCGCCGGTGCCGAGGTCCCGGTGCCCGTGGTGCTCGCCGGCGCCGTCGCCGGCTCGTCGGGCGCCTTGACGCCGCCGCCGACCGTGTCGCCCGCCGACGCCCCGGCCACCGACCCGGCGCCGCTCGTGGCGCCCTGGGTGGGACTCTGCGGTTCGGCGTAGACCTCGTCGTCGGGCGTGATGACGCGCGCCTCGTGGTGGGCGTAAGCCACGGCGGCGCTCGGCTCGTCGCGCCCGGACTCGACGGCGAGATGCGCGGGCTTCGTCACGGCGGCGGTGGTGATCGCGGCGGCGGCGCTCGCTCCCGCGGTGGACCGTGCGGGGAGCCGCACGATGTGCGGCGCGGTGAGCGACGCGTGCATGCCCGCGGCCGCGTGCCGCGCGCCGTGTGACGGCGTGGCCGCATGGGCGGCCGGCGTCCTCGTGTGGACGACGTGGCGCACGGCGCTCTCGATGTCGGAGGCCGCGCCGGTGACCAGCGCCGCCGAGCAGACGAGCGCGGCAACCTTGCAGGCGGTGACCGTCGCGGCGGCCCCGCCGCCGACCACGGCCGCGCCGCCGCCGCCGACGACCGCGGTGCCACCCGCCGCGGCGCCGCCCGCGCCGCCGCCGATCCCGAAGACCTTGGCGAGCATGCCGATCGGGCCCGAATGGCCGGGGCTCAGCGCCCCGAGACCGCGCTGGACGCTGCGCAGCTGGGTGCGGTACGCGCGGCAGCCGGCGCAGTCGCGCAGGTGCCGGCGCGCCTTGCCGGTCGCGCGCACGCCCTTGTCGTAGGAGGCGAGCAGGTCGTTGCGGATGTCGGTGCAGGCGGTGTCGCGCGCCTCGATCGCCTCGACGAGCCCGATGCGGGCGCGCACGAGCAGCGACTTCACCGCCGGGACCGTGACGTCGAGCGCCGCGGCGAGGTCCTGGTAGCTGAGCCCTTCCATCTCGCGCATGAGCAGCGCGGAGCGCTGGGCCTCGGGCAGCCGGCGGACGTCCTCGACGAGCCGGCGCAGGTCCTCGCGACGCTGGCTCTCGTCGATCGGATCCTTCAGCGGCGCGCGGGAGACGTCGAAGACGTCCGCGCTCGCGGGGACCGGCCGGCGCAGCTGGTCGATGCAGCGGTTGTGCGCCACGCGGTACAGCCACGCGCGCAGCGACACCGGGCGGTCGTTGGCGCGCAGCGCCCCGTACGCGCGCAGGAACACGTCCTGCAGCGCGTCCTCGGCGTCCTGGCGTGAGCCGGCCAGCATCTGGCGCGTGTAGGCGAACAGGCGCTGGCGATAGCGGTCGAAGATGACCTGGAAGGCGTCCTCGTTGCCGGCCCGGAACAACGCCACCAGCTGATCATCGGTGCGCAGCCGCAGGAGCGGTGCCGCGATCGAGATCCGGCTGAGCCCTGCGGGTGCTTGGAGTGCGCCGGCTTCCACGTGGTGTCCTTCGGCCGACTCTAACCCCTGACGCCCCCGGAAGTTTCTCGACGGCGGGATTCTCCCCGGCGGCTCCGCCGAAACCCCCGCGGCCTGGACCCGGCGCGGGCAGCGCGGCCGGGGCTCGCCTGCGTAACATTGCCCGGTTAGGCTCGCTCGGACCGGCGGGGCGAGGTGACGGCATTTCACGCAGGCGGCTTCTGACATCCGGATGTCTGGCGGCGCTCGCCGGCATCGTCTGCGCGGCCGCGCCGTCCGGCGCGGGCGCCGCGGCGATCTTCGGCACCGACCCGCTCGCCATCTCCATCCTCCCGAGGGGCGGCCCGCCGGACGGGCCGTCCGGCCACGCCGCCGTGTCGGGCGACGACCGCCAGACGCGGTACGCCGCCTTCGACTCGACGGCGACCAACCTCGTCCCGGCCGACACCAATGGCGAGCCCGACGCGTTCGTCTGGACGCGTCCTGCAGGCCCGGCCGGACTCGAGCTGTCCGCCCCCGGCGGGACCTTGCAGCGCGCGAGCGTGAGCAGCGCCGGCGCGCAGGCCGACGGCGCTTCGACGCGCCCCGCCCTCGACGGCTCCATGCGCCGGGCGCCGCACTGCGTCGCGTTTCAGTCGACCGCCTCCAATCTCGCCCCCGACGACGTCGACCCCGTCTCCGACGTCTTCGTGCGCGACCTGCGCAGCGGCCGCACGCGGCTCATCTCCCGCGGGATCGCCCCGCCCGCGGAAGACGCGTCGATCGACGGCGCGTGCCGCCGCGTCGCCTTCGTGGCCGACGGCGCGATCTACTCCGCCCGCGTGGCCGGCGGCATGCCCGAGCGCGTGGCCGCCGGTGCGGACCCGCACTTCGCGCGCGACGGCACCGCCATCGTCTGGGTGCGCGGCGCCAGCGTGCTCATCCGGCGCGCCGGCCGCGTCGCTCGCGTCGGTCCGGGCGCCGACCCGACGGTCAGCGACGACGACGGCCACCGGTGGGCGGTCAGCTTCGACACCTCCGCGCGACTGACGCGCCGCGACCGCAACCGTGGACGCGACGTCTACATGCGGGTGCTGGGCCCCCGCGGCGGCCCGTCGAGGACCGATCTCATCTCGGCGACGCGACGCGGCGGGCGCAGCCTCGGCGGCCACAGCTTCAACGGCGGCATCACCGCGTTCGCCGCCACCCGGGGGATCGTCGTGTTCGTCAACGAACGCGCGACGTCGGTCCTCTACTTCCGCAACAACAACAGCGGCAACATCCATCCGCTCGCGCACGCGCCGGCGTCGTCGCCGATCTCCGGCGCGGTCACGAGCGCACGCGCGAACTTCGTGGCGTTCATGTCGACCGCGGGGTTCGTCGGCGACACCGCCGGTCTGCCGGCGGTCTTCTTCAAGCACCTCATCCACGGCGAGCACGCCGCCTGAGCGGCGCGCGGCGGCGCCCTCACCACGGCTCCTCCGCGATCATCGCCGCCGCGGCTCGGTCAGTCGAGCGACGCCATGACGTGTTTGATGATGGTGTAGTCCTCGAGGGAGTACATGGAGAGGTCCTTGCCGTAGCCGCTGTGCTTGAAGCCGCCGTGGGGCATCTCGCTGGCCAGGGCGCCGTGGTTGTTGATCCAGACCGCGCCGAAGCGCAGGGCCTTCGACACGCGCAGGGCGCGGGCGATGTCGCGTGTCCACACCGAGGAGGCCAGGCCGTAGGGCGTGCCGTTGGCCCACGTGATCGCCTCCTGTTCGTCGCTGAAGCGCTGCACGGTGATGACCGGCCCGAAGATCTCGCGCTGGATCATCTCGTCGTCCTGCTCGAGGTTGGCGACCACGGTCGGCTCGAGAAAGAAGCCGGGCCGGTCGGGCCGGCGACCGCCGGTGACGACCTCGGCCCGGTCGGGCCGGCGCTCCAGAAACCCGGCCACCCGCTCGCGCTGGCGCGCCGACGACAGCGGCCCCAGCGTCGTGTCCGGGGCCATCGTGTCGCCCATGACATAGCCCTGCGCCTGCGCCGCAAGCCCGCTGACGACCGCGTCATAGACCCCGCCGACGGCGAGCACCCGCGTCGACGCGGTGCAGTCCTGGCCGGCGTTGTAGTAGCCGAACCCGGCGATCGCCTCCAGCGTCGCCCCCAGATCGACGTCATCGAAGACGATGACCGGCGCCTTGCCGCCAAGCTCGAGATGCACCCGCTTGAGCGTCCGCGCCGCGTGCTCGGCGATCCACTTGCCCGTCTCCACCGACCCGGTCAACGACACCATGTCGACCCCGGGATGCTCGACCAGCGCCCGGCCGGTCTCATCGCCGCCCGCCACCACGTTCAACACCCCCGCCGGCAGGATCCCGGCCGCCAGCTCGGCCAGCTTGAGCGCGGTCACCGGCGTCGACGGCGCCGGCTTGAGCACGATCGGACAGCCCGCCGCCAACGCCGGCCCGATCTTCCAGACCGCCATCATCAACGGGTAGTTCCACGGCGCGATCTGGCCCACCACCCCCGCCGGCTCACGCCGGATCATCGACGTGAACCCCGGCAGGTACTCGCCCGCCGCCCGGCCCTCCATCACCCGCGCCGCCCCCGCAAAGAACCGCAACGGATCCACCATCGCCGGGAGCTCATCATCCCGGACCGCCTGCAACGGCTTGCCCGCATTACGCGCCTCAAGCTCAGCGATCTCCTCACCATGCGCCTCGAGCGCATCGGCCAACCGCAACAACATCAACGACCGCTCCTGCGGCGTCGACGACCCAAACCCCGCAAACGCCCGCCGCGCCGCCGCCACCGCCCGGTCGACGTCCTCCGCCGTCGAGTCCGGCGCCCGCGCGATCTCCCGCCCCGTCGCCGGGTCGATCACCGACGACGTCGCCCCCTCCACCGAATCGACAAACTCACCATCAATGAAGTTCTGCAAGGTCGGCACGACGGTCACGGTGCTCATCGCGCGAACGTAGCACTGCGCGACCCCGCTCGCGGCGGATTCTGCCGCTCTGGATAGGCTCGCGCGATGCCGGACGCCTCGCCGTTTCCCCCGATCGCCGACTACGGCTTCCTCTCGGACTGCCACACCGGCGCTCTCGTGGCACCCGACGGTTCCATCGAGTGGCTCTGCCTGCCGTACTTCGACAGCCCGAGCATCTTCAGCGCCGCGCTCGACCGGGGCGCCGGGACGTTCCGCGTCGGGCCCTACGGCGCCTCGGTGCCCGCCGCCCGCCGCTACGAGCCGGGCACGAACGTGCTCGAGACGACGTGGATGATGCCCGGCGGCTGGATCATCGTGCGCGACGCGCTGACGATCGGCGAGTGGCACGACGCCGACGGCACCGAGCACGTGCGCCCGCCGACCGACCACGAGGCCGACCATCTCCTCGTGCGCACCATCGAGTGCACCTACGGGACGGTGCCGGTCGAGCTCGTCTGCGAGCCGCAGTTCGACTACGGCGCCGACGTCGCCTCGTGGAGCACCGACGTCGACGCGGACGGGCACCGCTTCTTCGACGCCGTCGACGGAGAGGAGACCCAGTTCCGCCTGTTCACCGACCTGCGCGCCGGCATCGAGGGCGACCGCGTGCGAGCGCGCCACATCATGCGCGAGGGCGAGACGGCGTTCGTGGCGATGTCCTGGACCGAGGAGCTGCGCGGCCCGCGCACCGCGCTCGATGCGTTCGCCCACATCGACCGCACCCGCCACTTCTGGCGGCTGTGGCTGCTGAACGGCACGTTTCCCGACCACCCGTGGCGCGTGTTCCTCCAGCGCTCGGCGCTCGTGCTCAAGGGCCTGACGTTCCAGCCGACCGGCGCCCTCGTCGCCGCACCCACCACCTCGCTGCCGGAGACGCCCGGCGGCGAGCGCAACTGGGACTACCGCTTCTGCTGGATGCGCGACGCCGCGTTCACCCTGTGGGGGCTGCACGCGCTCGGCATGGACTGGGAGGCCGAGGACTTCCTGCAGTACGTCGCCGACCTCGAGCGCAACCCGGACGGGTCCCTGCAGATCATGTACGGGCTGCGCGGCGAGAAGGACCTGACCGAGCGCACGCTCGACCACCTCAAGGGCTACGAGAACGCGCGGCCGGTACGCGTCGGCAACGGCGCGTTCGACCAGCGCCAGAACGACGTGTACGGCGCGGTGCTCGACTCGGTCTACATCCACACGAAGCGCTCGGACCACATCCCCGAGCGCCTGTGGCCGGTGCTCGTCGACCAGGTCGAGGCGGCCGCGCGCGTCTGGTGCGAGCCCGACCAGGGCATCTGGGAGGCCCGGGGCGCCCCGCAGCACTACGTCTCGTCGAAGGTCATGTGCTGGGTGGCGATGGACCGCGGCGCGCAGCTGGCCGAGATGCGCGGCGAGACCGAGATGGCCGCGCGCTGGCAGGCCCTCGCCGACGAGATCCACGCCGAGGTGATCGACCGCGGCGTAAGGGACGGCGTCTTCCGCCAGCACTACGACACCGACGCCCTCGACGCCTCCACGCTGCTCATCCCGCTCGTGCGCTTCCTGCCCGCGACGGACGACCGCGTGCGCGCGACCGCGGAGGCGATCGCCGACGAGCTCACCGAGCACGGCCTCGTGCTGCGCTACAAGGTCGACGAGACCGACGACGGGCTGCACGGGCGCGAGGGCACCTTCCTCATCTGCTCGTTCTGGCTCGTGTCCGTCCTGTCGGAGGCCGGGCACGCCGATCGCGCCCGGGCGCTGTGCGAGAAGCTGCTCAGCTACGCGGGCCCGCTGCACCTGTACGCCGAGGAGCTCGACAGCGAGAGCGGCCGCCACCTCGGCAACTATCCGCAGGCCTTCACCCACCTCGCGCTGATCAACGCCGTCTCGCACGTCATCGACGACGCGGGGTGAAGGGCGTTTCCCCGGCTGTTGCACCGGGAAGTAGCAGTGACGCAATGAAGAAGCTCCTGCTCTGCGGCGCTGTCTCCGCCGCCCTCATCCCCGCCGCCTCCGCCGACGCCGCGAAGATCAAGCCGCTGAAGAACTGCAAGACCACCGGCTTGGGAGCCCTCGTCAACGGGATCCAGAAGCGCGGCATCTCCTGCGGGGACACGCGGGTGGTGATCCGGTCCGTCGAGGCCCACGGCGCTCAGTGCCGCCCCTACCGCCAGGCGACGATCGCGCCGTTCCGGGAGTGCATCGTCACGCCGGTGCTGTCCGTCGGCGCCCGCAACTTCTTCTGCCGGTCGGCCTGGGAGGAGCAGAGCGACAACAAGCGCTGGTGGCGCACGACGTGCCAGACGGGGTTCAAGGACGTCGTGACCTACCGCCGCGACGGCAACGCGCGCTGATGCGCCTGCTCGTGCTCGCCGACGAGCAGGTGGACTCCGCTCGCATCCGAGCGGCGCTGCCGGGCGAGCAGGGGCTCGACGAGGCGGAGGTGCTCGTGGTGGAGCCGGCGGTCAACCGCTCGCGCCTGGCGTTCTGGATGTCCGACAGCGACGAGGCGATCGCCGAGGCGCGCGAGAAGGAGGAGCGCAGCGTCGATGCGCTGCGCTCCGAGGGCGTCAAGGCCGCCGGCGAGGTGGGCGAGAGCGAGCCGCTGCTCGCGCTCGGCGACGCGCTGGCGACCTACGACGCCGACGTCGTGCTCCTGCTGACGGGCGATGAGGCGCTCGAGCGCGAGGCAGCCGAGCGCTTCGGCGTGCGGGTCGTCCGCGCGGCTTAGCGCCCGGCGCGCGCCGCCGCGGTGCGCTTCACGTACTGCGCGACGACGTCGTACACCTTGCGCTTCTCGCCGCGATAGCCGACGAGGCCCGAGTCCCAGCGGTTGGCCGGGTCGCTGCGCCAGTTGTAGAGATAGACGCGCTTGATGCGCGAGGACCGCGGCACGAGACGGGTGAACAGGTAGCGCATCGCCTTCGCCGCGCGCGCCTGGCTCGGCTTGAACGACTGGCGCCCGTCGGACGTCGTGAACGACACGATCGAGCCGGTCTCGGTCAGCCAGACGTCGCCCTTGACCGTGGCCAGCAGCGTGTCGAGGCCCGACGTGCGGAAGCGGTTCGTGTCGCCGTAGTTATGCAGGCCCCATAGGCGCGCGCTCGGCGCGACCTTCAGGAACTGCTGCAGCCAGCCCTGCATGAAGCGGGTGTCGAGCACGTCGGCGGCGACGATCGTGCACGTCGGACAGAGGCGCTTCATGGCGAGGTAGTAGCGCGCCGCCGCATCGGGGTGCTTGTACGTCGGCTGGGTGACGTGGCTGGCCTCGTTCCAGGCCGACAGCGTGGTCACCGTCGGGTACTCCTGGCGGAACGCGCGGATCGCCTTGGCGTAGGCGGACGTCGACGGCAGCATGCACGGGCGATCCGGGCAGCGGTCGGCGGTGCGGTGCTCGAAGGAGATGAGCGGCTCGACGCCGTCGAACGACGCGGCGACGATCCAGTCGCGCAGCTTCGCCGCCTCGGGCGAGGTCGGCTTGAGCGCGACGTCCCAGGGCGTGACGAAGCGCGCGTAGCGCAGCCCCAGGTTCTGGAACAAGGGGGCCGAGAACATCGAGACGTTCTGGTCGGAGATGCCGATCTGCGGCGGGGTGGCGCCCGCGGCGGTGCCGGCGGGCACGGCGATCAGGGCGGCGGCGATGAGGGCGAGGACAGCGAAGCGCATCGACCCCACTCATCGGCCGGGACCGCCACGGACTTGAGCGGCTACGCCTCGAGGTCCTCGCGCGCGGCCGCGACCGTGGCGTGCAGAGTCTCGCGGGCGTCGTGGCGGGGGCGCCAGCTCAGCTCGCGGCGGGCCTTCGCCGTGCTCATGATCACCGGGGTGCGGACCGCCTCGATCCAGGTCGCCTCGGCGGGCAGGAACGGCAGCCGCGCGACGACCTCCGCCGCGGCGTCGACCGCGAGGTCGGGGACCGCCACGCTGTACCAGCCGAGCTCGCGCGCGAGGTCCGACAGCGTGACCTCGCCAGGGCCGGCGAGGTTGTACGAGCCTGCGTCACCGCGGCCGACGACCGCGGCGCGCAAGGCGCTGGCGACGTCGTCATGGTGGACGAGCTGGAACGGCACGCCGGGGTCCGGGATCACCGGCTTGAGGATCGGCACGCTGTCGAACAGCGACCGCACCGCGACGGGCAGCCGCTCGCCGATGCGCATGTACGGAATCTGCTCGATCAGCATGAGGGCGTCGGGGCCGCCGACGATGCTCGGGCGGAAGACGTAGGCCTGCGTCGCCTGCCCGGCGAGCACCTCGCGCAGGAGGTCCTCGACCTTGGCCTTGTGGCTCGAGTACGGATGGCGCTCGGTGCCGCGCACCGGCACGCTCTCGGTCAGGGGCGACGGATTGTCCTCGTGGAAGCCGTAGGCGGCGACCGACGAGCGTAGACGAGCCGCTTGGCTCCGGCGTCCACGGCGGCCCGGAAGACGTTGCGCGAGCCCTCGAGGTTGACCGCCTCGCTGCCCTCCGAACCGGCGACGATGATGAACGCGAGGTGCACGACGACGTCGGCGCCCTCGACGAGCGCGGCGACGTCGTCGGGGTTCGTCACGTCCCCGCGGCGATACTCGACCTTGCGCAGCGGGCTCGGATCGAACGGGCGGCGGGCCATCCCGACGACGCGCTCGACCTCCCGCGCGCGCTCGAGGGAGCGCAGCAGCGGCTTGCCGATGCCGCCCGTGGGACCGGTGACGGCGACCGTCAGGCCCATCAGGTCTCGACGTCGTAGTCGGGCTCCCCGGGCAGGACGATCCGCGCCGTCTCGCCGGTCAGGATCACCCGCGGCTCGACCGGCTGCACGACCCGGCCGCGGGCGTGCTCGACGAGCGCGTCGGCGCTGGAGAACAGGCCGAGCTGTTCGAGGTGCTTGATCGTCGGGAAGACGAGCAGCAGGTCGCCGCGGCCGTGGGCGTCGAGCGCCTCGCGTGGCGTGAACCAGCCGAGCGCCACGCACTCCGAGCCGTCGATCGCGGGCTCCTCGCCCGCCGGCAGCGCGGTGACGAAGAAGTACGTGTCGAAGCGCCGCTTGACCTGGGGCGGGGTGATCCAGCGGCTGAAGGCCACGAGCGCGCCCGGGTCGCCGAGCGTGACGCCCGCCTCCTCCTGCAGCTCGCGCATCGCGGCGGCACGCTCGTCCTCGCCCGGGTCGACCGCGCCGCCCGGGAAGACCCAGGCGCCGGCCATGAAGCGCGCCTCCGACGTGCGCTGGACGAGCAGCACCTCGAGCGACTCGCCGCCGCCTCGCACGAGGATGACCGAAGCCGCGGGGCGCGGCTCGGAGACGGCGCCACTCGTGTTGAGCTGCTCCATGCGCGGCGACGGACGATAACGTGCTTGGCATGAGCGAGACCAGTACCGCCCAGCAGTGGCTCTGTGAGTCCTGCGGGTTCATCTACGACCCCACCGAGGGCGACCCCGACGGTGGGATCCCGCCCGGGACGGCGTTCGAGGACATCCCGGACACGTGGTTCTGCCCCGTCTGCGGGGCCCGCAAGAAGGACTTCGTCCCGTACGAGTGATCGTGGCGTGGCCAAGGAGATCAAAGCGAAGGTCTCGCCGAAGCCGCTCAAGCCGGTGAAGGCGCCCAAGCCCAAGCTGGCGAAGCCGGCGGTCGCCGCCGCGCGTCCCGCCGCCCAGCCCGAGTCCGCGCCCGCGCCGGCGTGGGGCCCCGGTGACGGCGTCCTTCCGATCTCCGGGTTGGTTGAGCGCCTGACCGGTTCGAAGCTCTGCTACGGCGAGCCCATCCGCGACAACGGCCGCACGATCGTCCCCGTCGCGCGGGTGCGCGCGATCGGCGGAGCCGGCTTCGGCCGCGGCCCCGCCGAGCAGGGCGGAGGCGGGGGCGGAGGCGGCACGCTCGACGCGCTCCCGTTCGGCTACATCGAGATCGGCCCGGAGGGCACCCGCTTCCAGCGCATCGAGGACCCGGAGGCGATCAACCGGGCCGTCAGAACCGTGACGGCCGCCGCCGTCACCCTGGCCACGGCGTTCGCCGGCCTGCGCGCCGCGCGCGTCGGGCGCCGCCGGCTCGGCCGTGGCCGCTGAAGCGCGGCCCGCCGTCGACTCCGGGGTGCCCGATGATCGCGCCGCGGACTCCGCCGCGCCGACCGCTCGTCCGGCGGGCTCGCGGCGGATCGCCGTCATCGCCTTCGTCGTCGGCGCTTCGTCGCTGGGCAGCGAGATCGCCGCGGCGCGCCTGCTGGCGCCGTACTTCGGCGACTCCACGCTGATCTGGGCGAACACGATCGCCACCGTGCTCGTCGCCCTCTCGGTCGGCTACTGGATCGGCGGTCGTGCGGCCGACCGTGACCCGTCGCTGCGGGGGCTCTGCCGCCTCGCGCTCGGCGCGGCGGTGCTCCTGGCGATCGTGCCGTTCGTGGCCGGGCCGTTCCTGCGCGAGGCGGTCAACGCGCTCGACGCGATCCAGGCGGGCGCGTTCGTCGGGTCGCTCATCGCCGTGCTCGTGCTCGTGGCGGTGCCGGTGTTCCTGCTCGGGATGTGCTCGCCGTATGCGGTGCGCCTGAGCGTGTCGGTCGTCGGCGAGACCGGCCGGGTGACCGGGCGCCTCTACGCCATCTCGACCCTCGGCTCGCTGACCGGCACGTTCCTCAGCGCGCTCGTGCTCATCCCGTTCCTCGGCACGCGGCGCACGTTCCTCGTGTTCGCGCTGTCGCTCGCCATCGCCGCGGTGCTGGGGCTGACGCGCCGCGCGGCCGTGGCGCCGCTCGTCCTCGCCGCGCTGATCGCGCTGCCGGCCGGGACGATCAAGGCTCCGGAGCCCGGCGAGCGGCTGCTGGCCGAGGCGGAGACCGAGTACGGCTACGCGCGAGTGATCGAGCGGCCCAACGGCGACCGCTGGATGGAGCTCAACGAGGGCCAGGCGATCCACTCGCTGCTGCCCGCCGACGGCTCGTACCTGACCGGCGACTACTGGGACGAGCCGCTCGTGCTGCCGTTCGCCTCGGTCGCGCGGGCCGCGGACGACCCGCCGGGGCGCGTCGCGATCCTCGGCAACGCCGGCGGGACGACGGCGCGTGCGTTCGGGCACTTCTTCCCGGACACGCGGGTCGACGCGGTGGAGATCGACGGCGAGCTGACCGAGCTCGGCCGCCGCTGGTTCGACCTGCACGGGCGCAACCTGCACCTGCACACAGGGGACGCGCGCCCGTACCTGCGCACGAGCGACGGCGGCTTCGACCTCATCGTCGTCGACGCGTACCGCCAGCCGTACATCCCGTTCTACATGACGACCCGCGAGTTCTTCGAGCTGTGCCGGGACCGGCTGGCGCCCGGGGGGATGGTGGTCATCAACGTCGGGCATCCGGAGCACTCGCAGCGCCTGGAGCAGGTGCTCGGCGCGACGCTGAACGCCGTGTTCACCCACGTCGCGCGCGACTCGGTGCAGCCGACCAACACGATGCTCGTGGCGAGCGACACCGCGGTCTCGGCGGGCGCGCTGGCGGGCCACGCGGCGTCGCTGCCGGCCGGGCTGGGACCCGTCGCCACGCGGACCGCGGCGCGACTGGCCCCGCGGATCCCCGGCGGGCGCGTCTACACCGACGACATCGCGCCGGTGGAGTGGCTCATCGACGCGTCGATCGTGAAGGTGGCGGCCGACGGGGAGCGGTGACGCGCGGCGCGCGCCGCCTATGCCGCGCGCGCCTCGGCGTCGAAGACGCCCGGCCTGGCAGGGAGTGCGTGGGTGGCCGCCACCGGCAGGCCCGCGCCCGGCCGGAAGCCCGTCTGCAGCGCGGCGCGGCCCAGCACCTGCGCGCCCTCGCGCAGCTCGGCCTTCGTGTGGGAGGCCATCGCCGTCAGGCGCAGGCGCGAGGTGCCGTGCGGGACCTCGGGCGGCCGCAGCGCCTCCGCCAGCACGCCGCGCTCGATCGCCGCGTCACAGATGCGCGCGGCCAGCGCGGCGTCGCCGACGACGACCGCCACGATCTGCGTCGTCGAGCCGGCCGTCTCGAAGCCCTCGCGGGCGAGCTCGGCGCGCAGGGCGTCGGCGTTCGCCTGCAGCTTCGCGACGCGCTGCGGCTGCTCGGCCAGCAGCTCGAGGGCGGCAAGCGCACCGGCGACCGCGGGCGGCGGCGGGGCGGTGGAGCCGAGCAGCGTCCGCGCGCGCTGGGCGAGATAGCGGGCGGTCACCCCGTCGCAGGCGGCGAACGCGCCGTAGGAGCCGAGCGCCTTGCCGAGCGAGCCGATCACCACGTCCACGGCGCCTTCGAGCCCCGCCTCGGCGACCGCGCCGCGCCCGCCCGGTCCCAGGCAGCCGATCCCGTGGCCCTCGTCGACGACGAGCCGCGCGCGATGACGCTCGGCCAGGGCGGCGAGATCCTCGAGTGGGGCGACGTCGCCGTCGGTGGCGAACACCGAGTCGGTGACCACGAGCATGGGTCGCCCTGCGGCCTGCGCCATGAGCGCCGCGAGGTGCTCGACGTCACCGTGGCGGTAGAGCCGCGTCTCGGCCGCGGCCAGCGCGCAGCCGTCCGCGAGGGCCGCGTGGTTGAGCTCGTCGGCGAAGATCAGGCCGCCCGCCTCGGCCAGCGCCGGCACGACCCCGACGGCGGCGAGGTAGCCGGAGCCGAACAGCAGCGCCGCCGGGGTGCGCATGAAGGCCGCGAGCCTGGTCTCGAGCCGGCGGTGGACCGTCATGGTGCCGCTCGCCGCGCGCGCGGCCCCCGCGCCGACGCCCCAGCGCATCGCGGCGTCCGCCGCCGCCTCACGCACCCGGGGATGGTCGGCGAGGCCGAGGTAGTTGCTCGAGCAGAGCACGAGCACCGGCTCGCCGTCGAGGACGATGCGCGGGCCCTGCGGCCCGCTGACCATGCGCATCCGGCGCTGGAGGCCCAGACCTTCCAGGTGGTCCAGGCGCTGCTGCAGATCCATGGGCCGCCAGCGTAGGCGCGGTCCCGGACGCGTCATGACGGAGACGTCCCGCTTCGTCCGCCGCCGCATGGGGAACGCTTCCGGTGCATGGCGAGCTTCGTGAACACCGACGCCGGACAGGTGCTCGACCGCTACAGCCGCTGGGCGGTCGTGGGCTGGTCGCCGGACCCGTCGCGCGACTCGCACCGCATCGCGGCGCTGCTCGAGCGCCTCGGCAAGGACGTGATCCGCGTCAATCCGAACGCGCCCGGCGACGTCGCCGTCGAGGATCTGGCCGCGGCCGGCCCGGTCGACGTGGTCGACATCTTCCGGCGCTCCGACCAGGCGGGCGCGCACGTCGACGAGGCGATCGCGCTCGGCGCCAAGGCGGTGTGGTTGCAGCTCGGCGTGGTCGACGTGGCGGCGGCCGAGCGGGCGCGCGCGGCGGGTCTCGACGTCGTGATGGACGACTGCCCGGCGATGGCCGTCGGTCGTCGCCGCGCCGCCGACCCGTCGGGACGGGGAACGGGCCGCTCGTGATCGCGGCCTCGGCTACCGATTGCGCCAGCGCGCCGGCCGCTTCTCGCCGAACGCGCGGACCCCTTCCTTGAGGTCCTCGGAGCGAAAGCACGCCTCGCGCAGCGCGAGCAGCTCGCGCTCGACGTCGGGATCCAGCGCGCCGCGGGCGCGCAGCAGCTCGCGGATGACGCGCTTGTTGCCGCTGATCGACAGCGGGGCGTTGCCGGCCAGCTCCTCGGCGAGGTCGAGCGCGGTCTCCTGGAGCTCGGACTCCCCGACGACGCGATTGACCAGTCCCCAGCGCAGCGCGGTGGCGGCGTCCACGTTGCGGCCGAGGAGGAAGAGCTCGCGGGTGCGCGGCTCGCCGATCGCGTCGAGGAACTTACGCAGCCCCGTGTGCGAGTAGACGAGCCCGAGCTTCGCGGGCGGCATGCCCAGCAGGATGCCGTCGTGGGCGACGCGCAGGTCGCAGGACAGGGCGAGCTCGAGCCCGCCGCCGATGGTGTGGCCCGACAGCGCGGCGACCGTCGCGTAGGGGTAGGCCTCGAGCGCCTGGATCGCCGCTGCGAAGGGATGGGCGACGAGCTTCTCCGCCTCGACGGCGAAGACGTCGGACGTGGCTGCGCCGACGGAGTCGATGGAGAGATCGCCGATGTCGTAGCCCGACGAGAACATCCCGTGCGTGCCGGTCAGCACGACCGCGGGGGCGTCGAGCGTGCGCAGGAGCTCGGCCAGACGGTCGAGGATCGCGTGGTCGAGCGCGTTGCGCTTCTCGGGGTTGGAGATGGTGAGCCGGACGACCCCGTCGGCGGGTTCGTCGACGAGGACCTCGCCGGGCATGCGCGTGGTGGCCTGGGGGGTCGCCTAGGCGAGGACGACGAGGGTGTCGCCTTCGCTGACCGCCTGGCCCTCCTCGCAGAGGATCTCCTTGACTGTGCCGGCGTCCTCGGCCTCGACCGGCATCTCCATCTTCATCGACTCGAGGATGACGACCGTGTCGCCCTCGGCGACGTCGTCGCCGATCCGGCACTCGATCTTCCACACGGTGCCCGTGATGTGGGCCTCGACCTCGGGCAACGTGCCCTCCTTCCTCAAACGGCAGATGACGACGGTGGCTGGCACGATAGCCGTCCGCATGCCGCCGCGACCGCCCATCGTCCTCATCGCCGCGCGTGACGAGGCCGACCGCCTGCCGGCGACGCTCGCGGCGCTGCGGGAGGCCTTTCCGGGCGCGCGCGTGGTGGTGGCCGACGACGGCTCGACGGATGCGACGGCGCGGGTGGCGCGCGACGCCGGCGCCGAGGTGGTGCGCAGCTCGCGGTCGGCGGGCAAGGGCGCGGCGGCGTCGCGCGCGGCGCAGGCGGTGCTCGACGTCACCGCGGCCCCCGATCCGCCGCTCGTGCTGCTGTGCGACGCCGACCTGGGTCAGAGCGCCGCGCGGCTGGCCGGCCTGCTCGATGCGGTCGCGCGCGGCGAGGGCGACCTCGCGGTCGCCGTGTTCGCCCGCCGGGTGGGCGGCGGGTTCGGGCTCGCGGTCGGGGCGGCGCGGTGGGCGATCCGGCGCGCCGCCGGGCTCGAGCTCGCGGCGCCGCTGTCGGGCCAGCGGGCGATGCGCGGCGAGGTGCTCGCCTGCGTCACGCCGTTCGCGCCGGGGTTCGGGATGGAGGTCGGCATGACGATCGACGCGGCCCGCGCGGGCTTCCGGGTCGTCGAGGTGCCGCTGGAGCTCGAGCACCGGGCGACCGGGCGGACGTGGCGCGGGTTCGCGCATCGGGGCCGCCAGCTGCGCGACCTGCTGGCCGCGTGGTGGGCGCGGCGCTGACGCGCGGCCGCTTCCGACCGGCGGTCGAGGCCGGTTCCGACCGCCGGTCGGTGGGGCGCGGGGCCGCGCGCCCGTAGCTTGCGGTCATGCACCCGCACCCGCAACGGACGTCCGGCAGGTCTCTCCTCCTCCGGCCGGGGTGCGTCGTGCATGCGGAGCGGCCGGCGGCCTGACCCACCGCCGCCCGCGACGGTGAGGGACCGGCTGGGGCCGACATCGCCCGGGCGCTGGACGGGACAGCCAGCGTCCGGGCGGCCCCGGCCGGGATACTTCGCCGATGCTGCTGGCGATCGACCAGGGCACGACCGGGACGACCTGTCTCGTCTTCGATGCCGAAGGGGAGCTGATCGGCCGCGGCTACCGCGAGTTCGGCCAGCACTTCCCGCGACCGGGGTGGGTCGAGCACGACGCCGCGGAGATCTGGGACGTCACGCGCGCCGTCGCCGACGAGGCGCTCGAGGACGCGGGTCTGGAGGAAGCCGAGCTCGACGGGATCGGCATCACCAACCAGCGCGAGACCGTCTGCGTCTGGGATCCGTCCACGGGCGAGCCGCTGCACCGCGCGCTCGTGTGGCAGGACCGGCGGACCGCGGCGCGCTGCGACGAGCTGCGCCAGGCCGGCTACGAGCAGCTCGTCCGCGAGCGCACCGGGCTCGTCCTGGATCCGTACTTCTCGGGCACGAAGATCGAGTGGCTCCTGCGCAACGTGGACGGGCTGGCGCAGCGGGCGCGCGAGGGGCGGGCGATGTTCGGCACGATCGACGCGTGGCTCGTCTTCAAGCTCACGGGCGAGCTCGTGACCGACGCGTCCAACGCCTCGCGGACGCTGCTCTACGACATCCGTCGCGGCGCGTGGGACGATGACCTGTGCGAGCTGTTCGGGGTGCCGTCGCGGGCGCTGCCGTCGGTGCGGCCGAGCGCCGGCGAGGTGGGGCGCACGGCGGCCGGCGTTCCCGTGGCGGGGATCGCCGGCGACCAGCAGGCGGCGCTGTTCGGCCAGGCCTGCCTGGAGCCGGGGATGGGCAAGAACACGTATGGGACGGGCTCGTTCGTGCTGCTCAACGCGGGATCGCGGCGGCCGCCGGCCCCCGCGGGGCTGCTGACGACGATCGCGTGGCAGATCGCCGGCAACGTCACGTACGCGCTCGAGGCGTCGATCTTCGTCACCGGCGCGGGCGTGCAGTGGCTGCGCGACGGGCTCGGGATCATCGAGGCGGCAGGCGAGACCGAGCTGCTCGCGGCGTCGCTCGACGCCAACGACGGCGTCTACTTCGTGCCGGCCCTGACCGGGCTCGGCTCGCCGTACTGGGATCCGTATGCGCGCGGCACGATCGTCGGGTTGACGCGCGGGACCGGTCGCGCGCATCTGGCGCGGGCGGCGCTCGAGGCGATGGCGTACCAGACCGTCGACGCGGTGCGGGCGATGGAGGCAGTCGGCGCGCATCCGCTGCGCGAGCTGAGGGCCGACGGCGGCGCGACCGCCAACCGGTGGCTCATGCAGTTCCAGGCGGACCTGCTCGGCGTGCCGGTGCTCGTGCCGGAGGTGGCCGAGACGACCGCGCTGGGCGCCGCGTACCTGGCCGGCGTCGGGGTGGGGATGTGGACGCTCGACACGGTCCAGCGAGGCTGGCGCGAACGGGCGCGCTTCGAGCCGCGCATGGAGGACGCCGAGCGCGCCGCGCTCCTGGAAGGATGGGGACGCGCGGTCGAACGCGCCCGCGGCTGGGAACAGCGGTAACCCTCGCCGCGTCCTCGGGTAAAGGGAGCACATGACGGACGAGAAGCTGTCGGGGCTGAAGGAGCAGGTCTACCGGGACCCGCGCCCCAAGGAGTACTTCGATCGGTTCCACGAGCGCGCGCGCACCCGCGAGCCGGACTACGTCTACGAGCTGGTGCGGACCCTGACGACGATCTGGGGCTACACCGCGTTCCGCGCGCGGGCGATCGGCGCGGACAACGTGCCGGCGTCGGGGTCGGTCATCATCGCCCCGAACCACTTCTCGTTCATGGACCACTTCCTGTGCGGGATGTTCGTCCGCCGGCGGATCCGGTTCATGGCGAAGTCGCAGCTGTTCACGCCGCCGATGCAGTGGATCTACACCCACGGCGGGGTGTTCCCCGTGCGCCGCGGCGCCCGCGACGAGGACGCGTTCCTCACCGCCGAGGGGATCCTCGAGAACGGCGGCTGCATCGCGATGTATCCGGAGGCCGGCCGGTCGCGGACCGGCAAGCTCGCCGACCAGGCCAAGCCGGGGATCGGCCGGCTGGCGCTCACGTCGGGCGCCCCGGTCGTGCCGGTGGCGATCTTCGGTTCGCACCGCGTGCGCAACTGGAAGAAGCTGCAGTTCCCGAAGGTCACCGTCCAGTACGGCGAGCCAGTGGCGTTCCCGGTCGAGGCGGACCCGTCGCGCGAGCGTCAGCAGGAGGTCGCCGACGAGATCTTCGCCCGCATCAAGGAGCTGCACGCGGGCCTCGAGCAGCACGGCCGCCGTGGGATCGCCCAGCGGGTGCGCGACCAGCAGCGGGCGCTGCGCCGGTCCAAGCGCGGCAGCGCCGCCCCGGCCTGAGCGCCCCGCTCCGCCCCGCCGCCCGCCCGCCGCGCGTGGCCGCCCCGCCCCGCCGCGCGGGCCGCCCCGCCCCGCCCCGCCGCGCGGCCGCCCCGCCCCGCCCCGCCGCGCGCCCGCGCCCCGCCCCGCCGCGCGGCCGCGCCCCACGCGGTCGCGCCCCCACGCGGCCGCGCCCCACGCGGCGAGCGTCGACTTCCTCAACGTCATGCTGAGGAACTCGACGCTCGATCCGGGACGCCGGCCGCCCGGGAGCCGAGCGAGCGTCTGCGCGGGGCGCGCGACCGCCTGGTTCCACGTCACGCGGAGCACACGCTCGCCGTGGGCCTCGAGGACGGCCTGGCGCTCGGCGTCCTCCTGCCGAGCCACCGGGTTGTCGTGCCAGGCCGCGCCGTCGGCCTCGACCACCAGGCGCTCGGCGGGCCAGCGGAAGTCGGGAACGACGCGGCGGCCGTCGAGCCGCAGCGCGCGGTTGACGTCGGGGTGGGCGAACCCGCCGTCGATCAGCAGGTCGAGCACCACGTTCTCCAGCTCGCTGCGGGTCGGCGCCGGCCCGGTGGCGATGATGCGCGCCAGCCGGCGCACGCCGCGCCGAGGACCGCACCGGCGCAGCAGCTCGGCGATCTGACGGACCGTGACGCGCCTCAGGCCCTGCGCGCGCCGCACCGCGCGCCGCAGGGTCTGCTCGTCGACGACCGCCGCCAGGTCGAGCAGCGTCCGCAGGGGCGAGGTGATCGGGATGCCGTCGAACCGGAGCGTCTCGTGGGGCGCCAACGCCGCCGTGCGATGGACGCGGATGCCACGGTGCACCCGTGTCGCGTCACCCATGACGGTCACCTCGGGCAGCCGGTCGTCCCACTCGACGTATCCCCACTTCACCCCGGCGGCGAAGTGGCTCAGGACGGCTCCCGGCCCGCATGCCTTCACCGCCGCCAGGAAGTGCGCGGTCATGGTCAGCCCGGGGTGGCCGACGGCGTATACCCCCTGGTGGATGCGATGCAGCCGGCCGTTGCGCACGCGGACGTGGATCGCCTGGTCGTCGAGTCCGCAGGCCCGCAGCTCGCGGGTCGACAGGATCCCCCACTGGTCCCGCGCCAGCTCGGCGACCACGACATCGGCGCGAGCGTCGAGTTTCTCCGCGTGCGGCGGAGAAAGTCGACGCTCGACGTGGAGGGTGGGGCGGGCCTGGTGGGTGGGGCCGGCCTGGGGCGTGGGGCGGGCCTGGGGCGTGGGGCGGGCCTGGGGCGTGGGGCGGGTGCGGCTGGGCATGCCGTCCAGCCTGCCGGGACCGATGTGACAGCTCTACGCGTGTCCGTCGCGGCTGTGCCTCGACTCAGCTGTAGACCGCGTCGAGCTCCGCCCAGCCCTGCGGATCGTGGCCGCAGATCACCACGGCGTTCGGCGTCCGCTCCACGTACGCGCGGATCTCCGAGAGCGAGCGGCGGTACAGGTGCTCGTCGGCGCAGAACAGCGGCAGCTCGCCCTCCTCGATCGCCGTGCGCCGGTACGCGGCGTCGCCGGTCAGCAGCAGCTCGCGGTCATGCAACCGCAGCACGACGGACTGGTGGCCGGCCGAGTGGCCCGGGGTGAAGACGAGGCGGATCGACCCGTCGCCGAGCAGGTCCACGGACCGTCCGAAGCCGGCGAACGAGTCCAGCGACGTGCTCGCGTAGTCGATGGCCCGCCAGTCGAACGCGTGGTCGAACTGGCGCGGCCGGTATCCCTGCAGCATCCGGCCCGACGCCGCCGCATCCCACTCCGCCCGAGCCACGACGAACGTCGCCTCGGGAAACGCCGACACGCCGCTCGCATGGTCGTAGTGCAGGTGCGTCATCACGACCGCGCGGACCGACCGCGGTTCGACGCCCAGCCCCTCGAGCTGCGCCGGCACGGACTGCGACGCCTCCATCCGGATGTCGTACATGCGCGCGGCGAGCGTGCCGAGGCTGGCCGCCGGCGCCGACGCGACGCTCGCGTGCAGGCCGGTGTCGATCAGGAGCGGTCCCGCGCCCGGATGGTCGACGAGGAACGCCGGGATGGGCACCGGCGACCAGAGGCGGCGCGGCGCCAGCAGACCGCGCGGGATCGCGAGCGGACCGTCCGGCCGGCGAAAGAACGCAGGCGGCGCGTTGATCTCGCCGGTGAGCAGCGGGCGCACGCGCACCGTCGCCCCCGGCCGGCCGCCGGACAGCGCATGCGTGTAGGCCTTCGGCTCGGTGGCGACCCCCACGTCCGGCACGCTAGCGTCCCGCGCATGAGCACCACGGCCCCGCCGCCCGCGCCGCCCATCCCGCTCCTGCGCGACGGCCTGCTCGACGGGCTCGCCGTCCTCGCCGCCCCCCGCTCGCCCGCCACCGACCGCTGCCTGGCCCTCGGCGCGCACGTCAGCGCCCTGGAAGCCGACCTCCTCGACGAGGACGCCACGCGCCACGCGGCCGAGCAGGGCGCTCCCGCGCACGTCCTCGTCGTCGACGCGGCCGTCCTCTTCGGAGCCGGCGGCCCCGACCTGCTGCGTACCGCCCTCGACGCGACGTGGTCCGCCGTCCACGCCCACTTCGCCCCGGAGAAGGCCGGCAAGGTGATCCTCGTCGCACCGCGCGCCCAGAGCGGTGCGCACGCCGAGGCCCTCAGGGCCGGCCTCGAGAACCTCGCCCGCACCCTCTCGATCGAGTGGTCGCGCTACCGCATGCGCACCACGGCGCTGCTGCCCGGGCCCGAGACGACCGACCCGGAGCTCGCCGAGCTCGTCGCCTTCCTCGCCTCGTCCGCCGGCGAGTACTACAGCGGCTGCGCCTTCACGCTCACGTGATGACGTAGCGGCACGCGCGCTCAGCCGCACCTCGATGGACGTCGTCTGCGAGCGATCTCTGGACGGAATAAGGTCAGGCCTGTTCTGACGCCGCGACGTACCGCCACGGCAGCGGCGACCAATCGCGGAAGGGGCATGGGGTGGTCGAACGGATCGTGCTGTTCGGAGCGGCCGGCGATCTTGCGAGCCGCTTGCTGCTGCCGGCGATCGCCCAGCTGGCGGAGGCGGGACAGCTGCCGCGCGGCCTGACGATCCTGGGGTCCGACCGGACCGAGTGGTCGGTGGCTGATTTCCGGGACCACATCGCGGGCGGGCTGGAGGAGCACGCCACGGTGGCCCCCGCCACGCGCGACGCGGTGGTGGCCATGCTGGACTTCCGGCCGGCGGACGTGACGCAACCCGTCGACGTCGCCGCGGTCATCGGTGGTGATCATCCCGACACGCTCGTCTATCTCGCCCTGCCGCCGGAGCTGTTCTCCTCGGTCCTGCCGGCGCTGGCCGCGAGCGGTCTGGGCGCGTCGGACGCGGTCGCGATCGAGAAGCCCTTCGGGACGGATCTCGCCTCGGCGCACGAGCTCAACGAGCTGCTGCGCGTCCAGTTGCCGAAGCCCATGATCTTCCGCATCGACCACTTCCTGTCCGACGAGCTCGTCCGCCGCATCATCGTGTTGCGGTTCCTCAACCGGGTCTTCGAGCCGGTTCTGAATGCCGGGCATGTCGAGCGCGTGGACATCAGCTGGTTGGAGAGCCTGACGCTCGAGGGCCGCGCCGCCTACTACGACGGCACCGGGGCCATGAAGGACATGCTGCAGAACCACCTCATGGAGGCCATGGCGCTCGTCCTGATGGAGCAGCCCGCTCGCGTGGACGCCGATTCGTTTCGCGATGTGCGCGTCGAGGCCCTGCGGACGCTCGCAACTCCGTCGGCCGAGCGACTGCGCGAGCAGACGGTCCGCGCCCGGTACACGGCGGGCGTGATCGGATCCCGGCACGTGCCCTCCTACGTCGACGAGCCCGGCGTCGACCCCAGCCGCGACACCGAGACCTACGCTGCGCTCACGCTGGATGTGAACAGCACTCGCTGGGGTGGCATCCCGTTCACCCTGCGATCCGGCAAGGCACTCGAGGTCGACTCGGCCGAGATCGCCATCCACTTCCGGCCCCTTCCCCGGTACCTGCTCGACCAGTGGCCCGGCGTCGAACCGAATGTGTTGCGAATCGGTCTGCGTGAGCCGTATGTGCACCTGGCAACGACGCTCAACGGCCCGGAAGCCACGGCGGAGAACCGGAGGCTCGAGACGCGCTCGGCCGCGCCGCGGTTCACCGCCTACGCCCACCTGATCGGGCAGATGCTTCGCAGCGATCCGATGCTGTTCATCCGGGGCGACGAGGCGGAGGAGTCCTGGCGGATCATCGACCCGGTGATGGATGCGTGGTCCGCGGGCGAAGTTCCGATGCAGGAATATCCGGCCGGCACAGCGCCCCCGATGCCCAGTGCGGCTTCCTGACGGCGCGCGCGAGCTGACCCGACCGCAGCGGGCGGCTCACGTGAGGCCGGCTGCCTCGACGGTGCGGCGGCGAGCGACGAGCTTGCCGGCCTCCCAGAGCACGAGCAGGAGCGCGGCTGACGCGAGTGCCAGCCCGAACTGCCCCGCCGTGAGAGGGGTCGTGCCGAGCAGCCGGTTGAAGAGGTCCATCTGGGTGGCCATCACCGCCAGCGCGAGCTCCGCCACCACGATCCAGTTCACCCGCGGGTTGTCGAAGGCATCCCTGGTCAAGGTCGAGAGCGTGAGGCTTCGGCACTCGTAGGCCGCGACCACGAGCATCAGGCCGAACGCGGTCAGCCCGGTCGACGATCCCACCTTCACGCTGTCGTAGTGCGACTCCCCGAGGTGGATGAGAGCGTCCATGCAGATCGCCATGTACAGCCCCACGAGGCCGGAGGTGAGCTTCACGCCGGTCGTCATGATCGACTCGCTGCTCGGCCGCGGGCGCAGCCGCATCAACCCCGGAGTCGCCTGATCCAGGCCGAGCGCGACGCCGAACGGCGCACTCACGAAGAAGTGGATCCACAGGACCTGCGCCGGGCTGAACGGCTCGCCCGCCGCGATGTTGAGCACCGTTGCACCGAGGAAGGTGAGCACGAACGCGACGAGCGAGATCAGAACGAAGCGGATGTACTTCGTGAGGTTGTCGTAGAGCTTGCGCCCCTCCTCGACGGCGTGCACGATCGTCGAGAAGTTGTCGTCGGTGAGGATCATCCGGCCGGCGTTCTTGGCCACCTCGGTGCCGCTGCCCATCGCGATCCCGATGTGCGCGGCTTTGATCGACGGGGCGTCGTTGACGCCGTCGCCGGTCATCGCGACGACGTCGCCCATCTTCTTGAGCGTGTCGACGAGCAGCACCTTGTGCTCGGGGGCGACGCGTCCGACGACGCCGATGTCGGCGATCCGCGCGAGCCGCTCCTCCTCGCTGAGCGCCGCGAACTCGGCGCCGAGCATCGCCTCGCCGTCGATCCCGAGCTGGCGGGCGATCGCCGCGCCGGTCACCACGTCGTCGCCCGTGACCATCCGGACGCGGATATGCGCCTTCTGCGCATCTTCGACGGCCTGCTTGGACTCGGCGCGGGGCGGGTCGACCATCCCGACGAGGCTCGTGATGCGCAGACCGTCGACGTAACCGAGCAGGTCGCCCTCGGGATCGAACGCCGCCGGGTCGAGGTCGCAGAACGCGGCGGCCATCACGCGCAGCCCGTCCCCGCCCATCCGCCGGACGTTCGCTTCAGCGCGCGAGCGCAGATCCGCGTCCCAGGGGATGCTCTCGCCATTGGCCAGGGCGGTCGACGTGTGGCTCATGACCGCGGGCGCCGCGCCCTTGACGAAGCAGCGCACGACGTCCGCGCCGGATGCGTCCGATGCCTGGGCGAAGACCGCCATCAGCTTGTAGGTCGGATCGAATGGCAGCGTCGCCAGCCGCGGATAGCGCTCCCGCGTGGCCTCGAGGTCGAGCCCCGCCTTGTGGGCGAGCACGAGCAGCGCGCCCTCGGTCGGATCGCCCACGACCTTCCCGTCGGCGATCGTCGCGTCGCTCGCGACCACGTAGGGCAGGATCGCGTCGTCGATCGTGTCGGTGGTGCCGGCGGCGTGAAGCACCTGGCCCTCGAGCTCGTAGCCGGAACCGGAGATCGTGTACCGGTCGGTCGGGTCGAGCACCTCGACCGCCGTCATCTGGTTCATCGTCAGCGTGCCGGTCTTGTCGGAGTTGATCGCCGACGTGGAGCCGAGCGTCTCGACTGACGCGAGGTCGGTGAGCACGGCGCCCCGCACGGCCAGGTTCGCCGCGCCCAGCGAGAGGATGACCTGCAGGACGGTGGGCATCGCCTCCGGGATCGCGGCGATCGCGAGCGCGACCGCGCTGGTGAAGACGTCGGTCGCCGACAGCCCGCGCTCGGCCCCGAGCACGAACATCACGACCATCGTGAGGCCGGCCGCGGCGGCGATCCAGAGGGTGAGCGTGTTGAGCTGCCGCGTCAGCGGCGTCTCCTCCCGGGCCGTCGCGGCGAGCATGCCGGCGATCCGGCCGACCTGGGTGTCGCTTCCCGTCGCGGTGACGACCATCACCGCACTGCCGTGCGTGACCGGCGTGTGCATGAACGCCATGTCGGTCTGATCGCCCGGCGGCAGATCGGTGCCCTGAGGGATCTCCACGCCCTTCGACGCGGGCACGCTCTCGCCGGTCAGCGCCGACTCGTCGATCTGCAGCGAGCTCGCCGAGATGATCCGCCCGTCCGCGGGCACCTCGTCGCCCGCGGCCAGGAGGACGACGTCGCCGACGACGAGCTGCTCGGCGGGGACCTCCGCCTCCGATCCGTCGCGCCGCACCCGCGCCGTGGCCTTCACCATCGCCTTGAGCGCGTTCATCGCGCTCGTGGCCTTGCCCTCCTGGCGCATGCTGACGAGCGCGTTGAAGACCGTGATCACCAGGAGCAGCACGCCCGTGGACCACTCCTGGATCGCCAGCGAGACGATCGCGGCCCCGAGCAGGATCAGCTGCATGTAGCTGCGGTACTGCGCGACGAACCGGCGCCAGACCGGCACCTGCTGCTCCCCGGGCAGGGCGTTGAGCCCGTGCGCGGCGAGCAGCTCCCGGGCGCGGTCGGCGGACAGGCCGATGTCGGGATCGACGCCGAGGCGCTCGATGGCGTCCTGCGGAGAGAGGCTGTACCAGCGCTCGGCCGTCAGCGGCGCCTGGGCTGCCCCCCGGCCGGTCGTCGTAGCCATGCTCGCCCGCTCCTCGCCACGCTCCACGAGCGCGTCGTCATCGACGCGCAGGGCGGGTGTAACAGACCGCCGAGGGTCGTGCAACGGGATTCGGCCCTCCCCTTGCCGCGGGGCGGCCCGAGCGGGGAAGATCGCTTCGACTCAGCGTGCTCATCGAGCGACTCCAACGGCGCAGCGCCCGACTGCTGCCGATCGTCACCTGGCTTGCCGGCTATGACCGCCGGTACCTTCGTGGCGATGTCATCGCGGGCATCGCCGTCACGGCGCTGATCGTCCCGAAGAACCTGGGCTACGCGGGGATCGCCGGCGTCCCGCTGCAGAACGGCCTCTACGCGGCGGCGGCGGGCGCGATCCTCTATGCCCTCTTCTGCACGTCGCGGCAGATCTCGACCGGGCCGAGCTCGTCCCTCGCAGCGGTGGCCGGCGGCGCCGTGCTCGCGACCGGGGTCGGCGGCGGCGAGGCGGCCCAGCTCGTCGCCGCGATCGCGCTCGTCACCGGGCTGCTGTTCGTCCTCGTCGCGGTCTTCCGGCTGGGCCGGATCGCCCAGTTCCTGTCCAAGGCGGTCGTCACCGGGTTCCTGGCCGGAGCGGCCATCGACGTGACGATCGGCGAGCTCGCGAAGCTCACCGGCACCTCCTCGGACGGGTCGAGCTCCTGGCAGGAGCTGTCGTCGTGGATCCGCGGGCTCGGCGAGGTGCACTGGACGACGGTGCTCGTCGGCGCGGTCTCGCTGTTGGTGATCTTCGGACTGCGCGTCGTGGCGCCGAAGGTGCCGGGCGCGCTCGTGCTCGTCGTCGGCGGCCTGCTCGCCTCCTGGATCCTGGACCTCGGGTCCCACGGGGTCGCGTTGGTGGGCGACGTCCCGCGCGGCCTGCCGTCGCCGGCACTGCCCGACGGCGACGTCTTCGCCGACCACTACGCCACCATCGCCGCCGCCGCGTTCGCGCTGTTGCTGATCGGCTTCTCGCAGACCGCCGGCGACGCGCGCGCCTTCGCCATGCGCCATCGGTACCGGATCGACGTCAACCAGGAGTCGCTGGCGCAGGGCATGGCGAACGTCGGCGCCGGCGTGTTCCAGGGGATGCCGGTGTCCACGAGCCTGTCGGCGAGCTCGCTGAACGAGTCGTCGGGGGCGCGCACGCCGCTCGCGTCGCTGGTGACCGGCGCGCTCGTCCTGCTGACGCTCGTGGTGCTCGCCCCGGTCTTCTCGTCGCTGCCGAAGCCGGTGCTGGCCGCGCTGATCATCGACGCGGTGCTGATGGGCATGATCGACGTGGCGGAGCTGCGGCGGCTGTATCGCGTCAAGCGCCTGGACTTCGTCATCGCCGTGGCGGCGATCATCGCCGTGCTGTCGGCCGGCGTCCTCGCGGGCGTGGTGATCGGCGTCGCGCTGTCGCTCGCCTGGCTCGTCTTCGTGACGACGGCGCCGGCGATGCCGCTGCTCGGCCGGGAGCCCGGGTCGCGGCTCTTTCACGAGCTCGAGGAGCACCCCGACGCAGAGACGTTCCCCGGCGTCGTGGTGGTGCGTCTGGACGGCGGGCTGTTCTTCGCCACCGCGGACGCTCTGCACGACCGGCTGCGGGAGATCGCGCAGGATCGCGGCTCGACGCTGCACGGCGTGGTGCTGGACCTCGAAGGCGTGGACTTCATCGACGCCCAGGGCTCGGCCAAGCTGCGGGAGATCAGCGAGCTGGCTGACACGCACGCCGTCACGCTGCGCCTGGCCCGGGTGAAGGCGCGCGTGCTGGCGGTCCTCCGCGCCGACGGGGTCATCGACCGCGTCGGCCTCGATCACGTGCACGGCGAGGTCCATGAGGCGCTGGAGGCGCAGCTCGCCGCCGACGGTCCGCTCGTCCCCAGCGCGGATTGACATACGCGTGCCGCGGGGGTACGAACTCCACGGCCCCCGAAGAGGAACGGAGCGAACGTGACGTTGAGCGACAAGCGGCGTGAGCGGCTGGCGGAGTTCATCGCACCGTTCCGGGTGGAGCCCGGCGCGAAGGTGACGGTCGCGCGGGACTTCGATCCATCCGACAAGACGGGCGTCAAGAACAAGAAGGCCGGGCGGGTGCTGCTCGAGGAGGGCGTGCGCCTGCTGGCGGAGTACCAGGCACGTCTCGCAGCTCAAGACTCGTGGGGGGTCCTCGTGCTCCTGCAGGCGATCGACGCGGCGGGCAAGGACGGGACGATCCGCCACGTCATGAGCGGGGTGAACCCGCAGGGGGTCTCCGTCCACAGCTTCAAGGTCCCATCGGTCGAGGAGCTCGACCACGACTACCTGTGGCGCTACGCGCAGCGCCTGCCGGCACGGGGCCAGATCGGGATATTCAACCGCTCCCACTACGAGGAGGTGCTCGTCGTGCGCGTCCATGCCGAGAACCTCGAGCGCCAGAAGCTCCCGGCCGAGGCCAGGACGGGCGATGTCTGGAAGCGCCGCTACGGGGAGATCAACGACTGGGAGCGCTACCTCTCGGACAACGGCTTCCGGATCGTCAAGCTCTTCCTCAACCTCTCCAACGAGGAGCAGCGCACGCGGCTGCTGCGCCGGATCGACCTGCCCGATCACAACTGGAAGTTCTCCGAGGCGGACATCGCCGAGCGGGCGCTCTGGGACCAGTACCAGCACGCGTTCTCCGATGCGCTGTCGCACACGAGTACGGCGTGGGCCCCGTGGTACGTGATCCCGGCCGACCGCAAGTGGTACGCGCGCCTCGCCGCCGCGGCGGTGATCGTGCACGCTCTCATGGAGATCGACCCGCGCTTTCCGGCCGTCTCCAAGAGCCAGCGCGAGCAGCTCCTCGAGATCAAGAACGAGCTCGAGGAGCAAGCTCCGGATGGCGCGAGGGCCGATCCGTTCGCCGATCGCGCCGGTGCCGGGCGCAGCGATGGCGGCCACGGTCGGCGGAGCTCTCCGTAGTCGCCGGGCTCGGACCGGCGCATCCGCCTCCTTCGAGGAGCAACCGTCACCGCAACGTGGTGACGGTTGCTCCTGTCCGTCTACTCGCGCATCGCACCCGGGCGCGTGATCGCCCAGATCACCCACACGTTGAGCGCGATGATGACGATGCTCCACAGGGGGTAGTACGGGATGAAGAAGAAGTTCGCCAGCGCGCTGAGCCCGGCGAAGAAGACGCCCGCGACAGCTGCCCATTCCTGGCGGGTGAACAGGCCGAACGCGGTGAGCAGCAACAGGATCCCGATGATGAGATGGATCCAGCCCCACGCCGTGGTGTCGAGGTCGAACGTGTAGTGGCGTGTGACGACGTAGAAGTTGTCGTCGATGATGGCGACGAGTCCCGCGATCAACTCGAACAACCCGATCAGCGTGAGGATGCAGGCGGCGAAGATGGTTCCCCCGCGCGCCCAGCCGGAGACCGGCGGATCGCGTCTGGCCGACATGTCGCTCATGGCGTTGCCCCTTTAGGTGCGGCTGGACCGTGCACCGGGATTCTCGCTCGCGCCGTGCGATCCTTCCCGGCGTGGGTCAGCGCGCTGACCGGCGTGTCCGTCGCTGACCGGCCTCCGAGTCGAAGACGCCTCTGGCGGCCGGCCTCAGGGCCGCTGCGCGCCCGGGCCGCCCACCGCCCACGGCACCTCGACCGAGTCCTCGTGCGGGCTGTCACGCGCCACCACGTACTCGGCCGGCTCGGTGTCCGACAGGTTGGCGAGGACGTGCGTCTCGCGCGGCGGCACGTAGACCAGGTCGCGCGGCTCGAGCCGGACGACGTGCTCGAGCGCGTCGCCCCATCGCACCTCGAGGGACCCGGACAGGATGTAGACCGCCGACTCGCACCCCTCGTGGTAGTGCGGCCGCGACTGCGCGCCCGCCGGAACGCGGAACACGCCCATGTAGATGTTGCGCGCCCCCGCCGTGGCCTGCGAGATCTCGGCCCCGCCGAGCACGCCGCGGCGCACCTCGCGCTCACCCTCGGGCTTGACGACCTTCACGAGCGACACGGTAGACCACCCCGGCCTCGCGGTCACTAGCGCGGACGGGGGCGGCCGTGAGACCCACAAGCGGCCTCAGGTGACCATGCCGCCGAACATCCCTCCGGTGATGTTCAGCACCTGGCCGTGGACGTAGTTGCTCCACGGCGAGCAGAGGAAGAACACGCCGCCGGCGGCCTCCTTCGGCGAGGCGCCGCGGCCGAGCGGGATCATCATCGCCGCCATGCCTCGCAGCTGCTCGGGGATGCCGAGCTGGACCTGCTCGCCGTCGATCTCCATGACGTTCTCGTCGACCTTGGCGTCCGTCAGGCGGGTCTCGACGAAGCCGAACGCGACCGCGTTGACGTTGACCTTGAACTGGCCCCACTCCTTGGCCACGGTCTTCGTCAGACCGACAACGCCCGCCTTGCCGGCCGCGTAGTTCGCCTGGCCGGCGTTGCCGAACATGCCGGTCGTCGACGACACGTTGACGATCTTGCGGAAGACCTCCCGGCCCTCCTCGCGCTCCTTCTTGGCCGGCTCGCGCAGATGCGGCGCGGCGGCGCGGATGACCTTGAAGGGCACCGTGACGTGGATGTCGAGCATCCGCTGCCACCAGTCGTCGGAGAGCTTGTGCACCGGCGCGTCGAGGGTGTAGCCGGCGTTGTTGACGATGATGTCGAGCCGGCCGAAGCTGTCGATCGCCGTCCGCACGAGCTGGTCGGGTGCGTCGCCCTTCGTCAGATCCCCCGAGAAGACGGCGGTCTCGCCGCCGATCTCCGACGCCGTCTGCTGGGCGACGTCGCCGTCGAGGTCGTTGATGACGACCTTGGCGCCGTGCTCGATGAGCAGCTCGGCGGTCGCACGGCCGATGCCGCGCGCCGACCCGGTGACGATCGCCACCCTGTCGTCGAGGACTCCCATGTTCACTGGCCTCCTGATCGGTTCCTGCGGGCACCCTACTGTCGGCGTGACGCAGGTGTCCTCGCGACGGGTAGTAGCGTCGCGGACGTGACCCTGGACGACATCGCACAGGACATCCGGACCCACACGGGCTGCGGCAGCGAGCCGTGTGAGACGTGCCGGAACTTCGTCCCGGGCGAGGGTCCGGCGGACGCGCGCGTGGTGATCGTGGGGGAGGCCCCGGGGGCGAGCGAGGACCGGACCGGGCGCCCGTTCGTCGGCAACGCCGGCAAGCTCCTCGACAGCCTGCTCGAGGCCGCCGGGCTCCTCCGCGAGGACGTCTTCATCACGAACGTCGTGAAGGCGCGGCCGCCCGGCAACCGGGATCCGAAGGCGCCGGAGGTCGCGCACCACCGGCCGTGGCTGGAGGCCCAGCTCGAGATCGTCGAGCCCGACCTGGTCGTGCCGCTCGGCCGCCATGCGCTGCGCCACTTCGCCGCGGGCGCGCAGATCTCGAAGGTCCACGGCACGCTCGTCGGCGAGCGCCTCTTCCCGCTGTACCACCCGGCGGCGGCCCTGCACAACCCGCGCCTGCGGGAGACGCTCATCGCCGACGCCCGTGCGCTCGGCGCGCAGTTGCAGCAGAAGAATTGATGACGATACGTCACCGCGGGCGCTAGGGTTCGCAACCGTGGCCTCCCCCGTCCGTTCCCGGCGCCGCCAGCAACCCGACGAGACCCGTTCGCTGATCCTCGACACCGCCGAGCGGCTCCTGCGCGAGCGGCCGTTCCGCGAGCTGTCCGTCGACGAGGTCATGCGCCCGACGGGCTACCGCCGCACCGTCTTCTACCGGCACTTCACCGGTATGCCCGACCTCGTGCTCGCCGTGCTCGCGCGCGTGCTGCCGGCGTTCGCCGAGGCCAACCAGGCCTTCCTCGAGGCGGCCGGCGAGGAGATCACGCCGGAGCGGGCCCGAACGCTTCTGGCCCCCGTGGTGGAGCACTGGCAGCGCCACGGCGCGCTCATGCGCGCGATGCGCGACGCCGCGGTCTACGACGGCGAGATCCACGAGCTGGTCATGGCCGCGCAGTACCGCTTCCGCGCGACGACCGTGGCGGCGCTCGAGCGCCGCCGGGCGGCCGGCGTCCTGCAGGACGCCGACCTCGAGCAGATCGCCGAGCTGCTGTCGGCGATGAACCAGCGCTACCTGATGGCCGCGTTCGGCGGCGACCGTCCCGCGGAGCAGCCGCCGGTCTCGGTCGAGACGGCCACCGCCACGCTCGCCCTCGCGTGGGTCGCCGTCCTGCGCGCTCCTTAGAGCGCCAGCGTCTTCGCCAGGATCTCGCGCATGATCTCGTCGGTCCCGCCGCCGATCGGGCCGAGCCGGGCGTCGCGCGCCATCCGCTCGATCTCGTACTCGCGCATGTAGCCCGCGCCGCCGTGCAGCTGCAGGCACGTGTCCATCACGTCGAACGCCGATCGCTGCGTGACGAGCTTGGCCATCGTCACCTCCTGCACGACGTTCTCGCCCGCGGCGAAGCGCGCCAGCGCGTCGTAGGTGACGCAGCGGCCGGCGTGGATCGTCGTCGCGATGTCGGCGAGCTTGTGCCGCAGCGCCTGGAAGCCGCTCAGCGGACGGCCGAACGCGTTGCGCTGCTTGACGTACGCGACGGTCTTCTCGTAGGCGACCTGCATCCCGGCCACCGCGCCGAGCGCCATCAACAGCCGCTCCCATTGGAAGTTGGCCATGATGAGCATGAAGCCCTCGTTCTCGGTGCCGAGCAGATCCTCGTCGGCGGCGAACGCGTCGTCGAAGCTGACGAGCGCGGTGTCGCTCGCGTGCCAGCCGAGCTTCTCGATCTTCGACGCCCGTACGCCCGGCTGGCCCGTGTCCACGATGAGGAACGACATGCCGTGGTGGCCGCCGCCGGCGGACGTCCTGACCGCGGTGACGAGGAACGAGGCGCGCACCCCGTTCGTGATGAACATCTTCGAGCCGTTGACGGTCCAGCCGCCGTCGACGCGCCGCGCGCTCGTGCGCAGCGACGCCACGTCGGAGCCGGCGTCCGGCTCGGTGATCGCCAGTGCCGCGATGCGCTCGCCGCGGATGGCGGGCGCGAGAAGGCGCTCCTTCTGGTCCTCGGTGCCAAACTTCCAGATCGGCGGCGTCGCGATCCCGGTGTGCGCGCCGAGGCCGGCCGCGACCCCGCCCGAGCCGCAGCGCGCCAGCTCCTCCGCCCACACGGCGTCATGCAGGAAGTCGCCGCCCTGGCCGCCGTACTCCGCCGGGAACTTCAGCCCGAGGAAGCCGAGCTCGCCCGCGCGCGCGAAGACGTCGTCGGGAAACCAGCGCGCGTCCTCCCACTCGGTCGCGTGCGGCCGCAGCTCGCCGGCGACCCACCGGCGGATCGAGTCGCGCAGCTCGTCGTGCTCGGCGGTGAACGGCGAGGCGCCGGCGCTCATCGCGTGAGGTCGCTCGCCATCTCGGCGAACACCTCGACGTATCGGTCGACCTCGCCCAGCGTGTGCGTGACGGACAGCGTCCACTCCTCCTCGCGCCCCGGCGTCATGAAGATCCCGCGGTTCATGTTGTAGAGCCAGGCCAGCTCGGAGAGCTCGACGTCCTGATTGGCCTTGAAGGTCTCGTAGTCGATGACCTTCTCGGAGGCGAACGTGACGCAGCCCTTGGCGCCGATCCCGAGCGCGTACGCCGGGAGCCGGTGCTCGTCGACCACGTGCTGACAGCCGCCGACGATGCGGTCGTTGAGCTCGGCGAGATGCTCGTAGGACCTTGGCGTGAGGACGTCGAGGAGGCTGGCGCGCGCGGCGGCCATGCTCAGCGGATTGCCGTTGTAGGTCCCCACCTGGTACACGGTCCCGTCGCGGACGACGCGCATGATCTCGGCCGTCCCCCCGATCGCGCCGGACGGCAGGCCGCCGCCGAGCGTCTTGGCCAGCGTCACCATGTCGGGCTCGATGCCGAAGCGCTCCGTGGCGCCGCCCGCCGCGATGGCCAGGCCGGTCTTGACCTCGTCGACGATCAGCACGACGCCGTGGCGGCGGGTGACGTCGCGCACCGCCTCGAGGTAGCCGGGCTCGGGGAGGACGACCCCGAGGTTCATCATGGCCGCCTCCATGATCACGCAGGCCGGCTTGCGGCCCTCGCGGTCGAGCTCGACGATCCGCCGGTCCATGGAGTCGGCGTCGTTGAAGTGCACGGGGACCGTCATGTCGACCGTCGCCTGCGGAATGCCGCCGCCGTAGGCGAGCTGGGCGGGATGGTCGTGGTCGCCGATCCGGTCGTAGGCGACGCCGATCGACACCATCACCGTGTCGTGGTGGCCGTGGTAGGAGCCGAAGATCTTCATGACCACGTCGCGGCCCGTGTACGCGCGCGCGATGCGGATGGCGTCCATCGTCGCCTCGGACCCCGAGTTCGTGTAGCGCCACAGCGGCAGCCCGAACCGGCGCGCGAGCTCCTCGCCCACCACGACGGCGTCCTCGGTCGGCGCCGCGAAGTGGGTGCCGAACTCGTAGCGGTCGCGGACGGCACGGCCGATCGCCGGGTGCGCGTGGCCCTGCACCATCGAGCCGAAGCCGTTGTGGAAGTCGAGCATCTCGTTGCCGTCGACGTCCCACACGCGCGGCCCCGCGCCGTGGGAGAGGTAGATCGGCCAGGGCTCGCGCAGCTGGTAGGAGGATGCGACGCCGGCGGCCAGCACGCGGTCGGCGCGCGCGAACATCTCGCCCGAGCGCGGCGTGCGCTCGTTGAGCAGCGCCTCCTCGCGAGTGGTGAGCTCGCGGATGCGGTCGCGGTCGAGCTGGATGGGAGCGGCGGCGGACATGCCGCCGAGACTACGCCTCGTGAAACGTGAGAACCACGTCGCCGAGCGCGATCCGGTCGCCGTCGGCCAGGGTCGCGGCGAGCACCCGCCGCCCGTTGACGAACGTCCCGCGCACGCTGCGGTCGTCGAGCAGCCGCACCTCCTCGCGGCGCTGGACCAGCACGGCGTGCCGGCGCGAGACCGTCGGCACGTCGAACCGCAGGTCGGCGCCGAGACCACGCCCGAGATGCACGATGTCCTGCTCGAGCGCGATCCGGCGCGCTTCGTCTCCGCAGACGAGCTCGAGGTAGCGACCGGGGCGGCGCTCCGCCGCCCCGTCGCCACGGAAGCCGATGTCGGGGGTGTCGAGCGTGGAGGACATGCCGCCACTCAACCGCCCGCTCCTGAACGCCTCCTCAGACGAACATGAGAGCTTCCTGAAGAAGCCCGGTGAGGATCAGCTGGGCGGGATCGCGCACGTGAAGGGCTGGCGCGTCACGCGGTCCTGGCCCTTGGGCTTCTTGCCGGTGAAGCGGATCGTCAGCCGCCGGAACTGCGGGACGTCGCCGCACTGGCGCACCCTCGACAGCCTGATCGAGACGGGGTAGCTCTTGAACGTCCCCGCGACACAGCTCGGTTCGCACGTGTTGACGCTGGCCGTGCCGGTGCCGCGGGCCGACTTCGTGCCGTACCGGCTGTAGTCGACGTTCTTGACGACGAAGTTCGCGTCGGCGCAGGTCACGACGAACGACTTCGGCTTGTAGACGTTGTGCTGGCAATCCTTCGGGAAGAACACGCGCAGCTGGTTGGAGCCGGACCCGGCGGAGGCGACGGAGGCCGGCAGCGCGATGGCGAGGATCGCGCCGAGGGCGAGGGAGAAGCGCAACATGCGCCAAACGTACCTGGCGCGGCGGCGTTTGGCGCCCGGCGCCCGGCGCCCCGTCGTCGGCGGTCGGCCGAGCCCGTCGGCGGCGCCGCCGGCGCCCGCCCAGCAACGTCGGGATCGTCTCGCTCGTGCAGCCGGTGCCGGGCCCGCCCGCCGGAGCCGGCCGATTCGGCGGCGCTCGAGGCGGGCAGACATGCTGTGTGGCCACCGGACCGCGAGAGCCCGATGACCCGCCCACGCTCGATCGAGCAGCTGCCGAGCTGCTCAGCGAGCTGCTGCGCCGGACGCATCTCAGCGCGCCGTCCGACCTCGCCCGGGTGATCGCCGAGCAGGCGGCGAGCATCGGGGCGCACGATCTCGTGCTGTACCTGATCGACTACGACCAGGCCACGCTCATGCCGGTGCCGGCCGGCGACGACGACCGCCGGGAGCCGCTCTCGGTGGCCGGCACGGTGGCCGGACGGTCGTTCAGCGGCACCGCCATCCTCGAGGCCCCCCGGCGCGGGCATGATCGCCGGTTCTGGTTCCCGCTGCTCGACGGCACGGAGCGCCTCGGGGTGATGGGCATCTCGTTCCCCGAGGATCGCGTCGAGGAGCAGACGGTCGCCGTGGTCGAGCGCTACGCCCATCTCGCCGCCGTGCTGATCGTCGCCAAGAACGCCTACGGCGACACGTTCGAGATGGCGCGGCGCCGGCGCGACATGACGATCGCCTCCGAGCTGCTGTGGGAGCTCGCGCCCCCGCTCGTCTTCGCCACCGACCACCTGCTCCTCGCGGGCATGCTGGAGCCCTGCTACGACAACGGCGGCGACGCGCTCGACTACGCCGTCGACGACGGCGTGCTGAGCGTCGCCGTGTTCGACGCGATGGGGCATGGGCTCGCCGCCGCGGGCGTCGCCGCGTTCGCGGTCTCGGCCTATCGCCACAGCCGCCGGCGGGGCTGCGAGCTCGTCGAGACGTACGAGGCGATGGACGCCGCGGTGACCCACCAGTTTCCCGACGACCGCTTCGTGACGGCGCTCATCGCGCGCCTGGACCTGCGCAACGGCCGCCTCGAGTGGGTCAGCGCGGGGCACCCCCCGCCGCTCGTCATCCGCGGCGGCCGGCGGGCGCGCACCCTGGTCGCGCCGCCCGCCACGCCGCTGGGCGTGGCGTCGCCGGACGGGCCGGGACCGCGGGCGAGCGAGGAGACGCTCGAGCCCGGGGACCTCCTGCTGCTCTACACCGACGGGCTCAGCGAGGCGCGGGGCCCGGACGGCCGGCGCCTCACGACCGACGGGCTCAGCGAGTTCATCGAGCAGGAGGTCAGCTCCGGCCACCAGGCCCCGGAGGTGCTGCGACGGCTGCGGCAGACGATCGTCGCCCGCATGGAGGGGCGGCTCGACGACGATGCGACGGCGGTGCTGCTCGAGTGGCGCCGCGGAGCGGAAGCCGCGTTCACGCCGCAGACCGTGATGGCCTCCTGACGCGCGACCGGCGCGGGGGCCCGGCGTTGCCCGGGGCTGGTAGAACACCGGCGTGGACGACGTGCGGCGGGCGGGACCGGACGACGCCGAGGCGATCGGGCGGCTCCTGCACGACTTCAACACCGAGTACGACGAGGTGACGCTCGGACCGGAGCGGATCGCGGAGCGCATCCGCGAGCTGATGGCGGGCGACACGCGGGTGCTGCTCGCGGGACCGGGGCCGGACGGGCTGGCCGTGCTGCGCCTGCGGCCGTCGATCTGGTCGTCCGGGCTCGAGTGCTATCTCGCCGAGCTCTACGTCGTCCCGCCGCTGCGCGGTCGGGGGATCGGGCGCGCGCTGATGGAGGCGGCGATCGAGGCGGCGCGGGCCGAGGGCGCCGACCACATGGACCTCGGCACGAGTGAGGACGACGTCGCGGCGCGGGCGCTGTACGAGCGGATGGGCTTCACCCGCCACGAGGGCGGGGCGGACGGGCCGGTCATGTTCGTCTACGAGCGCGAGCTCTGAGGCACCTCGAGGTCTACGGGGACGGGCCCTTACAGGGTGTTCGCCGAGAAGGTGTCGCAGCGGCGCGCGTCGCCGGTGCGGTAGCCGCGCTGGAACCAGCGCTGGCGCGACTGCGACGAGCCGTGCGTCCAGCTCTCGCGGTCGACGCGGCCGGTCGCGGCCCGTTGGATGCGGTCGTCGCCGACCGCGGCCGCGGCGTCGAGCCCGTCGGTGATGTCGGCCTGGGTGATCTGCTCGATGAAGCCCGTGTCGACGGCGTGGGCGGCCCACACGCCGGCGTAGCAGTCGGCCTGCAGCTCGAGCCGGACCGAGCCGGACGTGGCGCCCTCGCGGTCGTTGCCCACGCGCTCGTCGGTGCCCAGCAGGTGCTGGACGTGGTGGCCGTACTCGTGGGCGATGACGTAGGCCTCGGCGAACGGCCCGCCGCGGGCGCCGAAGCGCGAGCGCAGCTCGTCATAGAAGGACAGGTCGATGTAGACGGTCTGGTCGCCGGGGCAGTAGAAGGGGCCGACGGCGGCGGTGGCCGCTCCGCAGGCGGTCGAGACCTGGCCGGTGAAGAAGCGGGTGGGCGCCTCCCGGTAGCCGGTGACCTGGTCGCCCCAGTAGGCCTGCACCGAGTTGACGACGCCGACGATGCGGCAGTCCTCGCGCTGGTTGGCGTCGCTGCCGGTGCGGCAGGTGGACGAGAGCTCGCTCGGGGGCTGGCCGGCCCCGGCGCCCGTGCCGATCGAGAGCGGGTCGGTGCCGCCGCCGGGGAGGTCGACGCCGAGGACCGTGAACAGCAGCACGATGATGAGCGCGCCGGCCCCGCCGCCCCCGATCGCCAGCCCGCGGCCGCCGCCCATGCCGCGGCGGTCCTGGACCTGGCCGGTGTCGAGGCGCGCTCCGGGGCGAAACCGCATGGCGCCCCTCTGCCCGCTGGAACGGATCGTCAAGCTCGCCGGCGGGGACGGAATCACACGCGGGCGGCCCGGTTCGTCACGGAAGCGTCACGACATGCGCGCGGCACGCCCCGGATCGGCGGCGTCGTGCCGGCCGGGTGCGAGCATCGCCGCCGTGTTCGCTTTCCCCCCACAGACCCAGGACTTCCTGCGCGACCTGAGCGCGCACAACGACCGCGAGTGGTTCGACGCCCACCGGGCCGAGTACCAGGCCGCGTACGTCGAGCCCGCGAGGGCGTTCGTCGCCGCGGTCGCGCCCGAGCTCGAGCGCATCGCGCCCGGCGTGTGCGCCGAGCCGCGGGTGCTCGGCTCGATCTTCCGCATCAACCGCGACACCCGCTTCAGCCGGGACAAGCGGCCGTACAAGGAGCATCTCGACCTCTGGTTCTGGGAAGGCGAGCGGCGTACGGCGCGGTCCGGCTTCTACCTGCGCGTCACGCCGGAGCTCGTCGGGATCGGCGCGGGCGCGAACCATCTCAGCCGGGAGGCGATCGACCGGTACCGCGCCGCCGTGTGCGACGCGGAAGCCGGCGCCGAGCTCGCGCAGATCGTCTCCGCGCTCGAGACCGACGGCTGGGACCTGGCCGAGCCGCGGCTGAAGCGTGCGCCGCGCGGGTGGACGGCCGTGGATCCCGACGCCGAGCCGCTCCTGCGCCGCGACAGCCTCTTCATCGCGCGCCAGGAGCCGGCGGAGCGCGCCACGGACGCCGATCGGCTCGTGCCGGCATGCGTCGAGGCGTGGTCGGCGCTGGCTCCGCTGCACCGCTGGCTCGTGGCGCACGTGCAGTGACGCGCGCCCGTCGCCGGCGCCTGGTCCTACAGCCCGTAGGACCGCCCGATCACGTCGAGCATGATCTCGTCCGTGCCGGCGCCGATCCGGTTGAGGCGCATGTCGCGCCACACCCGCTCGACGCCGTACTCCTTCATGTAGCCGGCCCCGCCGTGGATCTGGATGCACTCGTCGGCCACCTCGACCGCGACGCGCGCGGCGTGGAGCTTGGCCATCGAGATCTCCCGCACCGGGTAGTCGCCGTTCTGGAAGCGCCACGCCGTGGTGTAGACGAGCTGACGGGCCGTCTCGATCTTCGTCGCCATCTCCGCGAACTTGTGGCGGATGACCTGGAACTTGCCGATCTGGCGGCCGAACGCGGTGCGGTCCTTGGCGTACTGCAGCGTCTGGTCGAAGCAGCGCTGGGCGCCCGCGACGCAGCCCGCCGCGCCGATCAGCCGCTCGCCCTGGAGCTCCCACATGATGTGGTAGAAGCCCTTGCCGACCTGGCCGAGGACCGCGGTCGCCGGCACGCGGACGTCCTGGAACGCGAGCAGCGCGGTGTCCGAGGCGTGCATGCCGAGCTTCTCCAGGCGCTTCTCGCGGATGACGCCCGGCGCGTCCATCGGCACGAGGAACAGGGTGAAGCCGTCGTAGCCCGCGTCCGGGTCGGTCTTCGTGACGAGCACGATGACGTCGGCGCGGTGGCCGTTGGTGATGTACGTCTTCGAGCCGTTGATGACGTACTCGTCGCCGTCGCGGACCGCGCGGGTCTTGATCCCGGCGACGTCCGAGCCGGCGTCGGGCTCGGTGATGCCGAGGCAGAGGATCTTCTCGCCCTTGATCGCGGGCACGACCCAGTCCTGCTTCTGGTCCTCGCTGCCGAACGCGAGGATCGGCGGCATCGCCATGTCGGTGTGGACGGCGACGCCCATCGCCAGGCCCCCCGACTGCCCATGGACGATCTCCTCGGCGAGCACCAGCGCCGTGTAGTAGTCGCCGCCCTGGCCGCCGTACTGCTCGGGCTTGTCGAGCCCGAGGAACCCCAGCTCGCCCATGCGCCGGAAGACCGAGTCCGGGAACGTCGTCTGCTCCCACTCCTCGGCGTGCGGGGCGAGCTCCTTGATCGCGAAGGCGCGGATCGACTCCCGCAGCTGCTCGTGCTCGTCGCTGAAGATGAAGTGGGAGCGCTTGGTGGCGAAGTCGGGCTTGAGGACGGTCTCGGGGGCGGCCATGGTCGGACGGTACCGGGAACCGGGCCGAAAGTGAACAGTAGGACTTCCTACTTTCCGCTCGGCCTGGAAGCGCCGTAGGATGCGCCCGTGAGCAAAGTCCTCTACGCGACCGCGGACCGCGTCGCCACGATCACCCTCGACGATCCGGACACGCGCAACGCACTGTCCGCCGAGCTCCTCGGCGAGCTCATCGACGCGTTCGAGCGCGCGCGAGACGACGACGACGTGCGCTGCGTCGTGCTCGCCTCCTCGCACGAGCGAACGTTCTCGAGCGGCGCGAACCTGGGCGGGTTCGCGGCCGACACGCCGCTCGTGCACCGCCACGAGGCCACCGCGCGGTTCGTGCGCCTGTTCAGCCTGGTCGGCGAGCTCGGCAAGCCGTCGATCGTCAAGGCCGGCGGTCACGTCCTCGCGGGCGCGCTCGGCGTCGCGCTCGCCTGCGACCTCATCGTCGCCTCCGAGAGCGCGAGCTTCGGGACGCCGGAGATCGGCATCGGAGCGTTCCCGTTCATGATCATGGCGCTGATCTACCGCAACGTCCCGCGCAAGAAGACCAACGAGCTCCTGCTGCTCGGCGAGCGGATCGACGCGCAGGAGGCCGAGCGCCTCGGGATCGTCAACAAGGTCGTGCCCGACGACGAGCTCGACGCCGCGGTGGCCGAATGGGCGGCCCGGCTCGCGAGCCGCTCGCCACTGGTCATGCGCCTCGGCAAGGACGCGATGTTCCGTCAGCAGGACATGGCGTTCGCCGACGCGCTCGAGTACCTGCGCGGGCAGCTCACGATCACGCAGTCGACGGAGGACCTCGTGGAGGGCGTCACCGCGTTCTTCGAGAAGCGGGAGCCGCAGTGGAAGGGCCGCTGATCGCGATTCCGCAGCCGTTCACGGACCGCGCGGACGTGGGCCGGGGGACCGAGGAGCTGGCGCGGATGCTGGGGGAGCCGCGGATCCTGGCGCCCGACGTCGCGACCGTCCGCGCGGCGCTGCAGGGCCGTCCGGTCGTGATCTCCAGCGAGTGCGTCGTCGCGCTGGCCACCCTGCCGTGGCTGGCCCAGGCGCGGCCCGGCACGCGCGTCCTGTGGCTCGATGCCCACCCGGACTTCAACACGCCCGACACGTCGCCGAGCGGATACGCCGGCGGCATGCCCGTGGCGGGCGCGACCGGGATGTGGGACGCCGGGGTGCAGCCCGCGTTCCCGGCCGAGGACATCGTCTTCGCCGGCATCCGCGACATCGACCCCGGCGAGCAGATGCTCCTCGACGGCGCCGGCGCCACGGTGCTGCGCGACGTCCGCGAGGCGCCCGCCGCCCTCGGCGGGGACGGCGCCGTCTTCGTCCACCTCGACTGCGACGTCATCGACGGCTATCCCGCCGCGTTCCCGGTTCCCGGCGGCCCGACCGCCGACGAGGTGCGCGACGTGCTGGCCCACGTCGCCGCACGGCACGAGATCGCCGGCGTCAGCGTCTCGGCCGTCGCCGGACCGCCCGACGTCGCCGCCGCCGTCATCGAACCCCTCCTCGCCCCATGACCGGCACCACCGGCCGGACCTCGATCCTGCGCCCGCTCGTCGAGGAGCTCGCCGAGCGCCGCGCCCACGCCCGTCTCGGCGGCGGAGAGGAGCGCATCGCCCGTCAGCACGAGAAGGGCGCGCTCACCGCGCGCGAGCGCATCGACCTCCTCGTCGACGAGGGCACGTTCACCGAGCTCGGCATCCACGCCGGGATCCACTACTCGGTGCGCGGCCTGGAGGACAAGGAGGCGCCGGCGGACGGCGTCATCACCGGCTACGGCAAGGTCGACGGGCGGATGGCCGCGATCGCCGCCTACGACTTCACGGTGATGGCGGGCTCGATGGGCATGAGCGGCGAGATCAAGGTCACGCGGCTGCGCGAGCTCGCGCTGACGAAGCGCATGCCGATGGTCTGGCTGCTCGACTCGGCCGGCGCGCGCATCCAGGAGGCGGTCGGGTCGCTGTTCGCCGGCTCCGGGCACCTCTTCCGCGAGGAGGTCGTCGCGTCCGGCGTCATCCCGCAGGTCGCCGCGCTGCTCGGCCCGTGCGCGGCCGGCACCGCGTACATCCCCGGGCTGGCCGACTTCGTGCCGATGGTCAAGGGCCGGGGCAGCATGGCGCTCGCCGGCCCGCATCTCGTCCGCGCCGCGGTCGGCGAGGACGTCACCCAGGAGGAGCTCGGCGGCTCGCGCGTGCACTGCCGCAAGTCGGGCGTCGGCGACCTCGAGGTCGCCGACGACCAGGAGTGCATCGCCCGCATCAGGGAGTACCTGAGCTACTTCCCGTCGCACAACGAGCAGGCGCCGCCGGTCCGCGAGTGCACCGATCCGGCCGACCGCCGCGACGACGGTCTCCTCGACGTCCTGCCGGAGTCCAACCGCAAGCCCTACGACATGTACGAGGTCATCCGGCGCATCGTCGACCACGGCGAGTGGCTCGACCTCAAGCCGCAGTGGGCGAAGACGATCATCACGTGCCTGGCACGCATGGGGGGACGGCCGGTCGGCATCGTCGCCAACCAGCCCAAGCAGCTCGGCGGCATCCTCGACAACGACTCCGCCGACAAGGCGGCGCGCTTCGTCAACCTCTGCAACGCCTACGGGATCCCGCTCGTGTTCCTCATGGACGTGCCCGGCTTCATGGTCGGCACGAAGGTCGAGCAGGCGGGCATCATCCGCCACGGGGCGAAGATGCTCTACGCGGTCGCCAACGCGACGGTGCCGAAGGTCACCGTCGTGCTGCGCAAGGCCTACGGCGCCGGCTACTACGTCATGAACGGCCGCGCCTACGAGCCCGACCTCATCGTGGCGTGGCCGAGCGCGGAGATCAGCGTGATGGGCGCCGAGGGCGCGGTCGAGATCGTCTTTCGCAAGCAGGTCGAGGCGGCCGACGACCCGGCGGCGATGAAGCAGCAGCTCATCGAGAACTACCGCAAGGTCATCGACGTCTACGTCCCGGCCCGGAGCGCGATGATCGACGACGTCATCGACCCGCGCGAGACGCGCCCGACGATCGTCCGCGCCCTGGAGATGGCCGAGACCAAGCGCGTCCAGCGGCCGTGGAAGCGCAACGGGGTCGTGCCGGTCTGAGGTCGTCTACCGCGCCGGCCAGGGCGGCGATGCGCCGGCGCGGCGGGTCCGCGCTGCGCCGGGCCGACGCCGACTTCTGACAGACTGCGCGCCCGGCATGGACGCCAAGGACTCGATCGAGCACTTCGACACCGCCCAGGCGCACGCATCGCACCTGCACGGTGGCGCCCACCCGCACCTCGTGCGCAACGCGGCGGTCCTCGTCGCGATCCTCGCGGCCTTCCTCGCGCTGGCGACCTTCCTCTCCAACGAGGCGGTCAAGGAGGTCATCACCGGCGAGACGAAGGCCGCCGACGCGTCCGCTCGCCTCGAGGCCAACGACGTCAAGACGACGGTGGCCGAGAACGACGCGACCCTCCTGAAGGTCCTGGCCTCCGACAACCCGGGCGAACGCCGCGCCGCGGAGCAGGCCGCCGCGCTCGAGGAGCGCGTCGTCGCGCACTACGCGCCGATCGACAAGGAGCTCGAGCACCAGATCGCCGAGCACCAGTACGAGCGCGACCACGCCGACGAGCGCCACCTGCTCTTCGAGGTCTCGGCGGTCGGGCTGCAGATCGCGATCGTGCTCGCCTCGATCTCGATCATCGCCCGCCGGCAGTGGCTGCTGGGCGGCGGCGCCGGCCTGGGCATGGCCGCGGCCGGCGTGCTGGTCGCCGGCCTGCTCGCCTGAGTGCTCGTCGTCAGCGGCCTCGTGCTCGGCGCCGACTGCCGCCCGGTCCGCGCGCCCTGCTCGGCGCGGCGCGCGGACCGCGGCGACGGGATCTCCGGCGCGCCGCTGCCGATGTGCCTGCGCCGCGGCGGATCAGGCCTGGGCGGGGCGCTTCTCGTCCGTGCTCGACCGACGGGGGGCGACGACCGCCGGAACGGCGGCGCGCACGCGGCGCCGCGCCAGCTCACGGCGAACGTGCTCGAGCATGCGGGAAGGGGTGGGGCGAAGCGAGCGGGGGGCGGCAGGCATGGGTCTCCTGGGTCAGGCTCTGGTTCACCAGAGGCCCAGGTCCGCGCACGCTGTGCGGATCACCGACCGTTCCTGCTGGCTGCGTATGGGGTGGCGCGCCGCTTCCGGCGTCGGCTTCGGCTGCGCTGATGGTCGATTACCCTGATACCTGAGTCTCGAATCGCGCCGGCGATCCCGCCCGAGCAGCGCTGCCTCGGGCCGGCGCGCTTGACCGCCGGCCAAGCGTCCGCAAAAGTGGGAAGTAGGACTTCCCACTCCCGACGGAGACCTCCTTGAGCCTCGACGACCCGGTCATCATCACCTGCTCGATCTCCGGCGCCCTCGCCAACCGCGAGCAGTGCCCGGCGATCCCGTACACGCCGGCCGAGTACGCGGCCGAGGCGCGCCGCATCGTCGACGAGGGCGGCGCGATGATCCACATCCACGCCCGCCGGCCGGACGGCACGCCCAGCTACGAGGTCGAGGACTTCCGCGCGATCACCGAGGCGATCCGCGCCGAGACGCCGGACGTGATCGTCAACTACTCGACCGGCGCGCTCGGCGTCCCGGTCGCCAAGCGCGTCGCCTACCTGCGCGAGCTGCGTCCCGACGTCGCCGCGCTGAACATGGGCTCGATGAACTACGCGAAGTACTCGTCGCGGCGCAAGGACTTCGTGTTCCAGACCGTGTTCACGAACCCGTTCGACGAGATCATCGAGCTCCTGCGGGCGATGAACGAGGCCGGGATCAAGCCCGAGCACGAGTGCTTCGACGTCGGGCACGTCGGCTCGCTGGCGCCGCTCGTGGACATGGGCGTGCTGCACCCCCCGCTGCACGTGTCCGCGGTGATGGGGATCACCGGCGGCGTGCCGCCCACCGCGCGCAACCTCGCGACTATGGCCGACAACGTGCCCGCCGGTTCGCACTGGGGCGTCATCGGCATCTCCCGCGCGCAGTGGATGCTCGTCGCCGCCGCCCTGACGCTCGGCGGCTCGATCCGGGTCGGCCTCGAGGACAACTTCTACCTCCCCGACGGCAGCATGGCGCGATCGAACGGCGACCTGATCGCCAAGGCGCGCCAGATGACCGAGGACGTCGGCCGGCGGCCCGCCACGATCGCCGAGGCGCGCGTCCAGCTCGGGCTGTCCGAGCGGGTGGCGATCGCATGAGCGGCGGACTCCCGCTCGACGGCATCCGCGTCCTCGACCTCTCGCGGCTGCTGCCGGGCGGCTTCTGCTCGCTGCTCCTGGCCGACTTCGGCGCCGACGTGATCAAGGTGGAGGACACGGGCCTCGGCGACTACGTGCGCTGGGCCGAGCCGAAGGTCCCCGGCGCCGAGCCGACGGCGTCGAGCGCGCTGTTCCTGGCACTGAACCGCAACAAGCGCTCGATCCGCATCGACCTCAAGACGGACGCCGGGCGCGACGTGCTGCTGCGCCTCGCCCGCCACGCGGACGTGCTGCTCGAGTCGTTCCGGCCCGACGTGCTCGACCGCCTCGGCGTCGGCTACGAGCGCCTGCGCGAGGTCAACCCGGGCCTCGTGTACTGCGCGATCAGCGGCTACGGCCGGGACGGGCCGTACCGCGAGCGCTCCGGGCACGACATGAACTACCTCGGCCTCGTCGGCCTGCTCGGCCTCAGCGGCGAGCACGACGGGCCCCCCATGCAGGCGGCGGGCCAGATCGCCGACCTCGGCGGCGGGGCGCTCATGGCCGCGTTCGGCATCCTCGCCGCGCTGCGCGAGCGCGACCGCTCGGGCGTGGGGCAGCTCGTCGACGTGTCGATGGCCGACGGCGCGCTGTCGTGGCTGGCGATGGTCGCGGCGAAGTACTTCGCGTCCGGCGAGGTGCCTCGGCGCGGCGACCTCGAGCTCGCCGGACGGCTCGTCTGCTACCGGCCCTACGCGTGCGCCGACGGCTGGGTCACGCTCGCCGCGCTGGAGCCGAAGTTCTGGGCCGCGTGGTGTCGCGGCGTCGGCCGGGAGGATCTCGTCGCCCACCAGTTCGACGCCCCCGGATCCACCGCGCACGCGGAGGTCGAGGCGATCTTCCGCCGCCGCACCCGCGCCGAGTGGTCGGCGTTCGCGTCCGACCACGACTGCTGCCTGGAGCCGGTGCTCGAGCTCGACGAGGCGCTGGACTCCGAGCTGGTCGCGGCGCGCGAGATGGTGGTCGAGCTCGACCAGCCGGGGGCGCAGGAGCCGGTGCGCCTGCTGGGCGTGCCGGTCAAGCTGTCGCGCACGCCGGGCGACGCGAACCGCCTGCCCGGGCCGGGCCTGGGCGAGCAGAGCGAGCAGCTGCTGCGCGAGGCCGGGTTCGTCGAGGACGAGATCGCGGCGCTGCTGGCGTCCGGCGCGGTGGCCGGCCCCGCGCAGGCGCCGGAGGGCTCGTTCCTCGGATGAACGCCGACGGGCTGCTGAAGATGTCCGAGTTGGCCGAGCGCTCCGGGGTCAGCGCGGGGACGATCAAGCACTACCTGCGCGAGGGGCTGCTCGGCGGCGGCGACGACGTCGTGCGGACGTCGCGCAACATGGCGTACTACCCGCCGGAGTTCGTCGACCGGATCCGGCTCATCAAGCGCCTGCAGGAGGAGCGCTTCATGCCGCTGAAGGTCATCGCCCACGTCATGGGCGACGACCCCGAGCGGATGGCGGCGCTCGTCGCGCTCGAGGACCGCATCCTCGAGCGCGCCGTCTCGGCGCGCGAAGGCGACCGGATCTCCCGGGCGGACGCCACGCGCAGCTACGACCTGCCCGACGCCGTGCTCGACCGTCTGCAGGAGATCGGCGTGCTGTCGCCGACCAGCCGCGGCTACGACGGCGACGACGTCGCGATCATCGAGGCGATCTCGCGCTTCCGCGCGGGCGGCTATGACGAGGCGCTCGGCTTCACCGTCTACGACACGCTGCGCTACCAGGAGGCGCTCGAGCCCCTCGTGCGCGAGGAGGTCCGCATCCTGCTCGAGCGGCTCGCCGGCGAGGTCAGCGTCGAGCGCGCGGCGGACATCATCGCCTCGGGGGCCGAGCCCCTGCGCGAGCTCATCGGCGCCATGCACTCCAAGCTCCTGCTGGCGGAGTTGCGACGCCAGCATGGGGAGCGTTAGCGGTTCGTCCCAGGACCGTCGCCCTTTCGGGTTGAGGGTCCGGAGGCGGGCCGCTAGCTTCGCGCGCATGGACGCACAGGTGCGCGAGCTCTTCGGTGAGGGCCGCAACTTCCCCACGCTGGCGACCCTCATGACCGACGGCTCGCCCCACGCGATCTCGATCTGGAGCGGGGTGGAGGGCGACCGGGTCGTCTTCTTCACGGGCCGACAGTCGCTCAAGGGGCGCAACATCGCCCGCGATCCCCACGTCGCCCTCTCGGTCGTCGACTTCGAGAACCCCTACCGCACCGCGCGCGTGCGCGGCGAGGTGGTCGAGACGCTGGACGGCGACGCCGCGATGGAGGTCGTCGACCGCATCAGCCAGCGGTACGTCGGCACCGACTTCCCGTTGCGCGACTCGACGCTCTACTTCGTCGAGATCCACCGGGAGTCGTTCGAGGAGCTCCCCTTCGAGCACGCGTAGCGAGCGTCAGACCTCCCAGCCGCCGCTCTCGCCGCTGCGCGCCTCGGCCAGCGCGCGGTCGAGCTGGCGCAGCGCGGCGGGCAGCGTCGTGGCGAGCGAGCGGCCGGCGTCGGTGAGCCCGACGCGGCGGCTCGTGCGGTGCAGCAGCACGACCCCGAGCTCGTCCTCGAGGCGGCGGATGTGCCGGCTCAGCGTCGGCTGCGAGACGCCGACGCGCTCGGCGGCGCGCCCGAAGTGCAGGTCGGTCGCAACCGCCTGGAACGAGCGCAGGTCGCGCAGCTCCACCATGGCGATGCGCAACCTACATCAATGCAGGAACTGCATCGAAACGAGACGGGCCGCGGGGTTGATCGCCCGCGCCGCGCCGACGTAGGTTGGCGCTCGAGAGAGACGCGTTGGAGGAGGCTGCACATGGGTGAAGGGATCGGGATCGTCGGCTCCGGGATCGCAGGACTGCACCTCGGGCTGTTCCTGCGCGGGCACGACGTGCCGGTGACGATCTACACGGACAGGACCGCCGACCAGGTCGCGGGCGGGCGGCTGCCGAACACCGTCGGCCACCACCACCACACGCTCGAGCGCGAGCGCGCGCTCGGCGTCCACCACTGGGACGCGAACGAGTACGGCTACGTCTGCCACCACCACTACGTCGGCGGCGAGCAGCCGCTGCGCTTCCGGGGCGACTTCGCCCACCCGTCCTCGGTGATCGACTACCGGCTCTACCTGCCCAGGCTCATGGAGGACTTCGAGTCGCGCGGCGGCGAGATCGTCATCGAGCAGGTGGCCGCCGAGGACGTCGACCGGCTGTCCCAGCGCCACGACCTCATGGTCGTCGCGTCGGGCCGCGGGTCGCTTCAGTCGATGTTCGCCCGCCGGCCGGAGCAGTCCCCGTACGACCGCCCGCAGCGGCGCCTGAGCGCCGGGATCTACGCCGGCGTCGCCTACTCCGAGCCGAAGGGCGTGAACATCCACTTCTCGCCCGGCCATGGCGAGCTGCTCGAGCTGCCGATCTTCTCCCACCAGGGGTTCGGCACCGCGCTGCTGTTCGAGAACGTCCCCGGCGGCGACCTCGAGGTCCTCGCCGACACGCGCTTCGAGGACGATCCGGCCGCGTTCAACCGCCTCGTCCTCGAGAAGCTGCGTGCGCACTACCCGATGGTGGTCGAACGGCTCGACGAGTCCGAGTTCGGGCTGTGGGGCGAGCGCGACATCCTGCAGGGCGCGCTGACGCCGACGGTCCGCGAGGACTACGTGCGCCTCGACGGCGGGGGCTACGCGATCGCCGTCGGCGACGTCCACACCGTGGTCGACCCGATGATGGGCCAGGGCGCGAACTCGGCCTCGTACTCCGCGTGGACGCTCGGCGAGGCGATCGTCTCCGACCACGTCTACGACGAGCGCTTCTGCCGCCGGGCGGCGCGCGAGCGCGAGGGGCTCGTCCTCGGCGTCTCGGACTGGACGAACCTCATGCTCAACCCGCCGCCGCACGTGCTCGAGTTCATCGGGGCGATGTCGCAGGACAAGGCGCTCTGCGACGAGTTCACCTCGAACTTCAACGATCCCGAGAAGCAGGTCGACGTGCTCTGTACGCCCGAGCGCACCCGGGCGTACCTGGCACGGTGGGCCGCGGGCCTAACGCCGGCGGCGTAGCAGCCAGAGGATCACGAGGACGATCACGGCGAGGCCCGCGACCGTCTTCGGGTCGCGCAGACGGCTCGCGATGACAGCGCCGGCGATGTTGCCGGCGTCGAGCGGCTCGGGCTCCGGGGCCGGCGTGCGCGGCGGCGGCGGGGGCGGCGGCACGGCGCCCGCCGCGGCCCCGGCGCCCGCGCCGGCCTCGTCCGCGGCATCGGCCTGGGCCGCCTCAGCCGCGGTCGCGCCCGCGGCCTGCGGCGCCGACGGCGCCGCGGCCGCCGGCATCTCCGCCGTCGTGGCGTCCTCTTCGGGGGGCCCGCCCTCGAGCATCGCCGCCAGGTTGGACGAGAACTGGTCGATGAGCTTGCCCGAGACGTCCTGGATGATCCCGCGGCCCATCGACGCCGCCTTGCCGCTCAGCGCCACGTCGGACGTGATGTCGCCGTGCGTGCCGTCGCCCGCCTGCGTGAGCGTCATCTCGACCGTCGCGTCCGCCGTGCCCTGGCCGCGGGCCTCGCGGGCGCGGGCGCGCATGACGGCGCGGTGGCCGGCCTCGTCGCGGTCGACGATCTCGACGTCGCCGCGATAGGTCATCTGGATCGGCCCGAGCTTGACCTTGATGGAGACCTTGTAGCTGTCGTCGCTCGTCTGCTCGAGCACCTGTGCGCCCGGCACGCACGGGGCGACGCGTTCGACGTCCAGCATCGCCGCGTAGACCTCGTCGATCGGCGCCTTGACGTCGAACGTGTTCTCGAACTTCATGGGGTGATGCTCCTCGCTCTCAGGGGCTGCGTCATGGTGCGCCGATCGCGTCGACGACCTCGTCGAGTGCGGCCAGGCTATGCCCGCTGACCATCGCATCGCAATGGGGCAGCGCGGCCGCCATGCCGCCGGCGAGCGGCTCGAAGCCGGCGGCGGCGGCCCGCGGGTTGACCCACACGATGCGGTGCGCGAGCCGGCGCAGGCGCTCCATCTCGCGGCCGACGAGCTCGGGGTCGCCGCGCTCCCAGCCGTCGGACAGGATCACGATCACCGCGCCGCGGGCCAGGCCGCGGCGGCCGTAGCGCTGGTTGAAGGTGCGCAGCGCCTCGCCGATGCGCGTGCCGCCCGACCAGTCAGGGGCCGCGGCGGCGGCGCGCCTGAGCGCCGCGGCGTGGTCGCGCCCGCGCAGCGCGCGGGTGACCCGCGTCAGGCGGGTGGCGAACGTGAACGCCTCGGCCTCCGCGCCGCCGACCGCGCTCTCCAGCAGCTGCAGGTAGGCGCGGGCGTAGGACTCCATCGACCCCGAGATGTCGCACAGCAGCACGAGCCGGCGCGTCTCGACGCGCCGGCGGCGGCGCACGATGCGCACCGGGTCGCCGCCCGTGCGGTGCGCGCGGCGCAGCGTCGCGCGCGGGTCGGGCCGGCCGTGGTGGCGGTGGCGCTCGGTGCGGCGGCGCCGGCGCGGGGGCGGTGCGAGGCGCAGCTCGCGCATGAGCCGGCGCACGGCGGCGAGCTCCGTGTCGTCGAGCTCGTCGAACTCGCGGTGCGACAGGCGCTCGCGCGCGCTGGCCACCGCCAGCGTCGCCTCGTCGTCGCTCTCGGCATCCTCGTCGTCGGCCTCCGGCTCGGCCGGGACCGCCTGGGGCGACCGGCGCGGCTGCGTCCCCGGGGGCGCCTGGGCCGTCTCGTCGCTGGTGTGGCGCTCGCGCGGGTTCTTCGCGTCGCCCGGCGCGGTGCGCACGCCGGGATGGCCGCGCACGGCGTCCATCGGATCGGCCCAGCCGTCGAAGACGTGGGAGAAGACGGCGTCGAACGCCGACAGCTGCGACGGGTCGCTGACGAACACGGCGCGCGCGGCCCGGTACACGCGGTCGCGATCCAGCGGGTCCAGCAGCGCGAGCGCCTCGGCGAACCGCGTGCAGCGCTCGGCGCCCGCGTTCACGCCCGCATCGTGCAGCTCGCGCCCGAAGGCGGCGGCGAAGGCGGGGAGGTCGAGCGTCGCCGTCTCACTCATCGGCGCCGCCGGCGATCCGCTCCAGGCCGGCCGCGCGCACCGCGACCTCGTCGTCGCGGTCCTTGAGCACCGAGCCGAGCGTGCGATCGGCGGCGTCCGCGGTCAGCCGGTCGATCCCGAGCACCCGCAGCGCCGCCGTCCAGTCGATCGCCTCCGCGACGCCCGGCGGCTTCTGCATGTCGAGTGCTCGCAGCCGGCCCACCGCGGCGCTGACCTCGACGGCGAGCGACTGCGCCGCGGCGGGAACCCGGCGGCGGACGATCTCGGCCTCGCGCTCCTGGTCGGGGTAGTCGATCCAGTGGTACAGGCAGCGGCGCTTGAGCGCGTCGTGCAGGTCGCGGGTGCGGTTGGACGTCAGCACGACGAGCGGCGCGATCGCCGCGCGGATCGTCCCCAGCTCCGGCACCGTCACGCTCGACTCGGCGAGCAGCTCGAGCAGGAACGCCTCGAAGTCGTCGTCGGCGCGGTCGAGCTCGTCGATGAGCAGCACGGCGGGCAGCGGGCCCGGGTGCTCGATGGCGCGCAGCAGCGGCCGGCGCAGCAGGTAGGCGTCGGCGAACAGCGAGTCCTCGTCGAGCGGCTCGCCGCGGGCCTCGGCGGCCCGGATCGCCAGGAGCTGGCGCGGATAGTTCCACTCGTACAGCGCCTCGGCCGCGTCGATGCCCTCGTAGCACTGCAGGCGGATCAGCGGGGTGCCGAGCGCGTCGGCCAGCGCGGTCGCCGCGCTCGTCTTGCCGACGCCCGCCTCGCCCTCGAGCAGGATCGGCTGGGGGAGGCGCAAGCCCAGGAACATCGTCGTGGCGAGCGCGGGATCGGCGATGTAGCCGACCTCGTCGAGCGCGGCGATCAGCGTGTCGAGGTCCGGGACGCGGTCGACGACCGCCTGCGGTGCGCCCGCCCGCGCCGCGCTGCCGCCGCTCACGACGCCACCTCCGCCTGCGGTGCGCCCGCCCGCGCTGCGCTGCCGCCGCTCACGACGCCACCTCCGCCGCCCGCAGCTCCTCGTAGTCCTCCCACGTGTCGACGTCGGCCGGAACGCGCCCAGCCACCGGCACGTCGGCGACCTCGCCGGCCCGCTCGTCCATCAGGCGCCACACCGCCTTGTCGCCGTGCAGGCCCGCCAGCTCACCGAACGTCGCGCGCGAGAACGCGAGCGGGTGGCCGCGGCCGTCGTCGTACCGGCACGCGGCCAGCGGCGCGTCGCCGCGGCCGGCCAGCAGCGCGCGCACGGTCTCGGGGCGCACGCCCGGCTGATCGCCGAGCATGAGCACGAGCACGTCCGCCGCCGGGTCGACGACCGGCAGCGCCGCCGCGATCGACGACGAGCATCCGCTGCCATAGGACTCGTTCACCACCACCCGGCTACCCGACAGGTCGACCTTCGCACGCACGTCGGCCGCGCCGCCGCCGAGGGCGACGATCAGCTGGTCGAAGGGGCAGGCGCGCGCGACGTCGAGCACGGCGTCGAGCAGGGTGCGCCCGCCGAGCGGCAGGAGCTGCTTGGGCGTCCCCAGCCGCCGGGATCCTCCGGCCGCCAGCACCAGGCCGCTAACGCGTTCGTCCATGGGTGGAGTATGCCCCGCGGCAGTGCTCGGAGCAGAACCACATGCGCTCACCGTCGACGTCGAGGTGCGGCGTCTCGTCCGTCGCGGCGACCTCCATGCCGCACACCGGGTCGACCGCGACGGCCACATCGGTCCGCTCGGCCGCGCGGCGCACCGCCACGATCTCGGCCAGGATCGACACCGCGATCTCGGCCGGCGTCAGCGCGCCGATGTCGAGGCCCGCGGGCGTCCGGACCCGCGCCGCGTCCGCCTCGCCGAGCGCGGCGAGGACCGCCGGCCCGCGCCGCCGGCTCGCCACGAGGCCGATGTACGGGACCTCCGCGGCCAGCGCGTCCGCGAGCACGCCCTCCTCGTCCCGGCCGTGCGAGGCGACGACCACTGCGGCGTCGTCGCCTCGCACCCCCCCGCCACCGGGCACGACGTCGTAGCCGGCGGCCGCCGCGAGCTCGCGCAGCGCGCCGGCGATCGGCGTGTCGCCGGCGACGACCAGCCGGGGCGCGGGCAGGTGCGGCTCGAGGAAGATCTCCAGCCCTCCGCCGCTCAGGCACGGGTTGCCCACCGACAGGCAGCCCTCCTCGACGTCGACGTCGCCGGGACTGCCGCCCTCGCCCGCGGTCCCCACGATCCGCAGCAGCAGCGGCTCGCCGGTCTCGAGCGCGCGCAGCGCGTGCAGGCGCACGCTCTCCTCCGCGCAGTCGCCGCCGACGAAGCCGTGGATGCGCCCGCGGGCGTCGATGCGGGCGCGGTCGCCCGGCCGTGCGCTCGCGGGGCGCACGACGTGGACGACCGTCGCCTCGACATAGGGCTCGGCGACGCTCAAGCCGGCGGCTCCGCGCGTCCCTGCATCGCCGCCCACACCCGCGCCGGCGTCAGCGGCATGTCCGCGTGGCGGACCCCGTAGGGCTCGAGCGCGTCGATGACCGCGTTGACCACGGCGGGCGGCGAGCCGACCGTCGCCGACTCGCCGATCCCCTTCGCCCCGATCGGGTGGTGCGGCGACGGGGTGACCGTGTGGCCGGTCTCCCACTCGGGCACCTCGAGCGCGGTCGGCACCAGGTAGTCCATGAACGAGCCGCCGAGGCAGTTGCCCTCCTCGTCGAACGAGATGAGCTGCATGAGGGCCATCCCGACTCCGTCGGTCAGTCCGCCGTGGATCTGGCCTTCGATGATCATCGGGTTGATCCGCGTGCCGCAGTCGTCGACGGCCACGAACCGCCGGACCTTGACGACCCCGGTGCCCGGGTCCACGTCGACGACGCAGACGTACGCGCCGAACGGGAACGTCAGGTTCGGCGGGTCGTAGACCGTCTCGGCGTCCAGGCCGGGCTCGATGCCCTCGGGCAGCTCGACCGTCCCGTGCGCGCCCATCGCGATCTCCTGGATCGTCGCGCCGCGGGAGGGGTCGCCCTTGACGAAGAAGCGGCCTTTCTCCCACTCGAGGTCGTCGGCGGAGGCCTCGAGCATCGCCGCCGCCACGATCCGCGCGCGCTCGCGGACCTTGCGCGCGACGACCGCGGTCGCCGCGCCCGACACCGGGGTCGAGCGCGAGCCGTAGGTGCCCAGCCCGAACGGCGTGCGGTCCGTGTCGCCGTGGACCACCTCGACGTCCTCGGGCGGGATGCCGAGCTCCTCGGCGACGATCTGCGCGAACGTCGTCTCGTGGCCCTGGCCCTGCGTCTGGCAGCTGATGCCGAGCTGCGCCTTGCCGGTCGGGTGGATGCGCAGCTCCGCGCCGTCGGACATGCCCAGGCCGACGATGTCCATGTGCTTGCGCGGCCCCGCGCCGACCGTCTCCGTGAAGAACGCGACGCCGATGCCCATCAACTCGCCGCCCGCCCCGCCGCCGGCGGCGCCATCGCCCGAGCCCCGCTCGGCGTGTGCCCGCCGCTTCTCGGCCTGCTCGCGGCGCAGCTCGTCGTAGCCGACCATGTCGAGCGCCATCCGCAGCGCGGTCGGGTAGTCGCCGGAGTCGTAGACCCAGCCGGTCTTGTTCTCGTAGGGGAACTGCTCGGGCTTGAGCAGGTTCTTCATCCGCAGCTCGGCGGGGTCCATGCCGAGCTCGGCCGCGAGCACGTCGACCATCCGCTCGACGAGGTACACCGCCTCGGTGACGCGGAACGAGCAGGCGTACGCGACCCCTCCGCCGGCCTTGTTCGTGTAGACGCCGGTCACCTTGCAGTGCGCGGCCTCGATGTCGTAGGAGCCGGTGAAGATGTGGAAGAACCCGGCCGGGTACTTCGTCGGCTGAGCGGTCGTGTTGAAGGCGCCGTGGTCGGCCAGCACCCGCGTGCGGATGCCGAGGATCTTGCCGTCCTTCGTCGCCGCGATCTCGCCGCGCATGTGGTAGTCGCGGGCGAACGACGTGGAGACGAGGTTCTCGGTGCGGTCCTCCATCCACTTGACCGGCTTGCCGGTGACGATGGAGGCGACCGTCGCGCAGACGTAGCCCGGGTAGATGCCGACCTTGTTGCCGAAGCCGCCGCCGATGTCGGGCGAGACCACGCGGATGCGCTCCTCGGGCAGCCCGGCGACCAGGGCGAACAGCGTCCGGTGGGCGTGCGGCGCCTGGCTGGTCTCCCACAGCGTCAGGCGGCCCTCGACGCGATCGTAGTCGGCCACGCAGCCGCACGTCTCCATCGGCGCCGGGTGCACGCGCGGGTAGAGCATGTCCTGCGCCACGACGACGTCGGCGCGCGCGAAGACCTCGTCGCACGCCGCCGCGTCCCCCGACTCCCAGTCGAAGATGTGGTTGTCCGTGCGCCCCTCGATCTCGTCGCGGATGATCGGCGCGTCGGGGTCGAGCGCCTTCTTGGCGTCGACGAGGACGGGCAGCGGCTCGTACTCGACGTCGATGAGCTCGAGCGCGTCACGCGCGGAGTACCGGTCGTCGGCGACGACGAACGCGACCTCCTGGCCCTGGAAGCGGACCTTGTCGGTCGCGAGGACCGCGCACACGTCCGCCGAGAGCGTGGGCATCCAGGCCAGCCCCTGTGCCTCGAGGTCCTTGCCGGTGATGACGGCGTGGACCTTCGGGTGCGCCATCGCGGCGGCCGTGTCGATCGACGCGATCCGCGCGTGGGCGAGCGGGCTGCGCAGGATCGCCCCGTGCAGCATTCCCGGCAGCTGGATGTCGTCGACGTAGCGGCCGCGGCCGCGGATGAACCGCGGGTCCTCCTTGCGCAGCATCCGGCCGAAGCCGATGGGGCGCTCCTCCTGGGGCGGCAGCTCGGTGGAGGCCATCAGGGCGTCACCTCCGCAGGGTGCTCGGCCGCCCAGCGCACTGAGCGGACGATCGTGGTGTAGCCGGTACAGCGGCAGATCTGGCCGGAGATCGCGGTGCGGATCTCGTCGTCGCTCGGGTCAGGGTTCTCGTCGAGCAGCGCCCGGGCGGTCATGAGCATGCCGGGTGTGCAGAAGCCGCACTGCAGGCCGTGCTCCTCCATGAAGCCCTGCTGGACCGGGTCGAGCACGCCGTCGCGCTCGAGGTCCTCGACGGTGCGGATCTCGTGCCCGCCGGCCATCGCGGCCAGCACGGTGCACGACTTCACGGGCTCGCCGTCCATCTGGACGGTGCACGTGCCGCAGTTGCTCGTGTCGCAGCCCCAGTGGGTCCCGGTGAGCCCGAGGTGGTCGCGTAGGAAGTGGACGAGCAGCAGGCGCGGCTCGATCTCCCGCGTGACCTCGTCGCCGTTGACGGTCATCGTCACTTGCATCGGCTCAGGCCTCCTGTCGCAGTGCCCGGCCCGCGGCGCGGCGCAGGGCACGGGTCGTCAGCTCCTGGGCGAGGTGGCGCTTGTAGGCCACGTCGCCGCGCTGGTCCTCGGTCGGCGAGCAGTCCTCCGCCGCGAGGCGGCCCGCCTCGGCGAACGCCTCCTCGGAGGCGGTCGCGCCGCGCAGCGACGCCACCGCCCGCTCGGACGTGACGCTCGCGCCCACGGCGCTCAGCGCGATCCCCGCCTCGGCGATCGTGCCGCCGTCCATGCGCAGCGCGGCGCCGGCGGCGGCCACCGCCCAGTCGCCCGCACGCCGCTCGACCTTCTCGTAGGCGCTGCCGGCGTGCTCATGGGCCGGGATGCGCACCTCGACGAGCAGCTCGCCGTCGGCGACCGCCGTCTCGTAGGGGCCGCGGTGGAACTCGACCATGTCGAGCACGCGCTCGCCGTCGCGGCCGCGGACGACGACGCTCGCGCCGAGCGCGGCGCAGACCGCCGACAGGTCCTCGGACGGGTCGGCCTGGCACAGCGCGCCGCCGATCGTGCCGCGGTTGCGCACGAGCGGGTCGGCGATGACGCGCTCGGCGTCGTGGATGATCGGGAAGCGCTCGCCGAGCAGCGCCGACTCCAGCAGGGCGCGGTGGCGGGTCATCGCGCCGACGCGCACCTCGCCGCCCTCGTCGGAGATGTAGTCGAGCTCGCGCAGGTCGTTGATGTCGACGAGGTGCTCGGGCGCCGCGAGACGCAGCTTCATCATCGGCAGCAGGCTGTGGCCGCCGGCGATGACGCGCGCGTCGGGACCGAGGCGCTCGAGCAGCGCCAGCGCGTCCTCCACGCTTGAGGCCCGCTCGTACTCGAACGGGGCAGGGACCTGCATGGCTCACCCTCCTTGCTCTCTCCTTACGGCGATGGAACTGGCGTACTGTCAGTTCGTCAAGACCGGATTAGGCGATCGCTTAGGAGAGGCCGGCGTGCCGTGACGATGCGTGAGCTCGAGTCGTTCGTGACCGTGGCCCGGCTGGGCTCGGTCAAGGCGGCCGCGCAGGCGCTCGGCGTCTCGGAGCCCGCGGTGTCCGGGGCGGTGGCCGCGCTGCGCAAGGACCTCGGCGACGAGCTGTTCGTGCGCGGCGGCGGCGGGGTGCAGCTCACGGCCGGCGGCCGGCGGCTGGCCGCGGCGGCCGCGGAGATGCTCGGGCTCATGGACCAGGCGCGGCGGGAGATCCGCGCGACCCAGGGCGAGCGCTCGCTGCTGCGCGTGGCCGCCACGGGCGTGGTCGCCGAGTCGGTGGCGGGGCCGCTGCTCGCGGCGTTCATGCGCCGCCAGCCGAACGTCGAGGTGGCGCTCGGGGTCGAGCCCGAGGAGCGCCTGGGGCAGATCCTGCTCGACCGGCGCGCGGACGTGACGCTCGGCCCGCGGCCGGGCGGCGAGGACGCGCCGGGCGTCGACGCGGTCGCGTTCCTGCGCTACCGGCTCGTCGTGGTGGCGGCGCCGGGCCACGTGCTGGCGGCCCGCCGCGGGCTGGCGGCGTCGGCGCTGGCCGGCGAGCGCTGGCTGGTCGGGCCGGACGGCGCGGGCCCGGCGACGGCGACGGGGCGGTTCCTGGCGCGGGCGCGGATCGGCACGGCAGGGGTGGGCGCGTTCGCCTCGGAGGCGGCGGCGCTCGACGCGGCGGTGGCCGGGCAGGGCGTGATGCTGGCGGTCGCCCACGCCGTGCGCGACGAGCTGCGCCGTGGCGGGCTCGTCCGGCTCGACGTGACCGGCACGCCGATCGACGGGCTCTGGTACGCGAGCACGCTGGCGGCCGACCGGCGCTCGCCCGGGGCGTGGGCGCTGCGGCGGTTCGTCACGACCCCGGAAGCCAATCAGGCGATGCTGGCCGGCGACGCGGGGGTGCCCGCCGACCGGGTGCGGCCGTCGGTCTACGTCACGCTCTGGTCCTGACGCTTGAGCGCCACGGCGCGGGTCTGGTACCACTTGTGACATGCAAGACGTGCTCGCAGATGTCGATGCCTGGGTGGCGCGGGGAGATTCCGTCGCGCTGGCCACGGTGGTCGAGACCCGGCGCTCGGCGCCGCGTCCGGCCGGGACGAAGATGGCGGTCAACGCGCGCGGCGAGGTGTCCGGCGGCGTGTCGGGCGGCTGCGTCGAGGGTGCGGTCGTGACGATCGCCGAGGACGTGCTCGCCGGCGGCGAGCCGCAGTTGCTGCACTTCGGGATCGCCGACGAGGAGGCCTGGGACGTCGGGCTGCCGTGCGGCGGCGAGATCTCCGTGTGGGTGGAGCGCTACGAGCCATGAGCCTCCAGGGCCGGTTCGCCGCGCTGGCGCGTGAGGGCGGTCGCGGCGCGCTGGTCACGGTCGTCGAGGGGGAGGGCATCGGCGGCCGCCTCCTGCTCGGCGCCGACGGCACCCAGGAGGGGACGCTCGGCGACCCCGAGCTCGACGCCTTCGCGGTGGCCGCGGCCGAGGAGCGCATGTGGGCCGAGCGCAGCGAGCTTGTCGAGTCGGGCGAGCGCAGGCTCTTCGTCGACGTCACCGCGCCGCCGCCCCGGCTGATCATGTTCGGCGCGGTGGACCTCGCGGCGGCGCTGTGCACGGTGGCGCGCGCGGTCGGATGGCGGCCGTACGTGTGCGACCCGCGCAGCCGGTTCGCCACGCGCGAGCGGTTCCCGACAGCCGAGGACGTCGTGGCGGGGTGGCCGGACGAGGCGTTCGCGCGGGTCGGCGGCATCGACCGTGCGACGGCGATCTGCGTGCTGACCCATGACCCGAAGCTCGACGACGCCGCGCTGACCGTGGCGCTGCGGTCGCCGGCGGGCTACATCGGCGCGATGGGCAGCCGTCGGGCCCAGGAGAAGCGCCGCGAGCGGCTGCTCGCGCAGGGCATCACCGACGACGAGCTGGCGCGCCTGGCGGCCCCGATCGGGCTCGATCTCGGCGCGCTGAGCCCGCAGGAGACGGCGTTGTCGGTGATCGCCGAGATCGTGGCGCTGCGCCACGGGCGCACCGGCGGCCGGCTGATCGACGCCCGCGGCCGCATCCACGAGGTCGGCTGACTTTCCTCGGGCACTTCTCCGCGGCCCGACTAGAGTCGGCCCATGAGGAGACTCGCACCGGCGCTCGCCGCCCTCGCCCTGGCCGGCCTGGTCGCCGGCGTCCCCGCCGCCGGCGCCAAGCGCGCGCCGCGCTGCCCGCCGAAGGGAGCCCCGGTCGTACAGAAGACGGCGCGCGCGGTCGTCTTCATCCGCGAGAGCACCGGTGCCTACATCGGCTGTCTGCGCCCGCGCGGCAAGACGCGCCGGCTCGCGACGCCGGACGACATCTACTCGAGCGTCGACGCGGTCGCGCTCGCCGGACGGTTCGCCGCGTACGTGTTCGCCGAGACGCCGGCGTGCAAGGCGGACTGCCCGCCGGACGTCACCGGATCAGGCCACGTCGAGGTCGTCGACCTGCGCACGGGCCGGCGCGCCGCAACGCGCGCCCTCGGCGTCACCGCTTTCGCCCTGACTCGCACCGGCACGGCCGGCTACCTCGTCGCGGACGGCCTGCACGCGGTGAACGCCACGGGCGACGTCGTCCTCGACACAGGCGACATCCCGCCAGAGTCGGTGAAGGCGGTCGGCACGACGATCCAGTGGACGAAGGGCGGCGTGGCCCAGAGCCGCGACTTCCCGTAGGCCGCGCCGCTTCGGCGCACGCCAGCGTCGCGTTCCCCGCCTGCGGGGCCGCCGAATCGACGGCCGGTGGGATCAGCGCTCGAAGCGGCCCGTCAGGCGGCCGCGCGCGATCGCCTGCTGAGCGATCGCGTCGCGCACGTCCTGCGCCGGGGCGCCCTGGTCGAGCCCGAGCGGTTCGCGCAGCGCGTAGACCGAGAACCGGTAGTGATGCGCGGCGTCGCCCTTGGGCGGGCACGGGGCAGCGTAGGCCTTGTCTCCGGCCGAGTTCTCGCCCTCCCGGGCGCCCGCCGGCACCGATCCCGACAGCACGCCGCGCACCTTCGGCGCCAGGTCCCACACCGTCCAGTGCACGAAGGTCCCGCCGGATGCGTCGGCGTCCTCGACGAGCAGCGCGAGCGACCTTGCGCCGTCCGGGGTCCCGCGCCAGTCCAGCGGCGGCGAGACGCCGCTGCCGTTGCAGGTGAAGCGCGGAGGGATGCTCCCGCCATCGATGAACGCCGGGCTCGTCAGCTGCATGCGATCGCGTGCAGCCGGGGCCGGGCCGGTCACGGTGCCGTCGCTGCCCCCGCAGCCCGGCGCGGCCAGCGCGATGCCCGCCGCCACCGCGGCTGTCGCGACGGCTGACCGGCCGCGAGGCACCGAGCCGAGCCTACCCCGCGAGTCCGGCGCGCAGGTAGGGTGCGCGACGTGCCTGCGCCCAAGCAGCGATGGAGCGACCTCAGCCCGGGCCGGCGTACGGGGATCCTCGCGGCCGGCGTCGTCCAGATCGCCCTGCTCGTCGCCGCGCTCGTCGACCTGCGCCGCCGGCCCGCGGACGAGGTCAACGGCGACAAGCGGCTCTGGGCCGCGCTGTCGTTCGTCAACTACGTCGGCCCGATCGCCTACTTTGCGTTCGGTCGCCGGCGCTGACGCTCCGCGACGCTCCGCAGCCCGCCGCTCGGTTCAGCCGCCGCGCGCGACCGCCTCCCGCACGCCCGGTGCCACCTCGGCCGCGAACCGCTCGATCTGGCCCAGGTCGTCGCCGCCGCCCGTCGGCCAGAACGCGAGCCCGTCGAAGCCGAGCTCGAGCACGAACCCGGTGAGGGCCTCGATCCAGTGGTCCGGCGGGCCCTGCAGCAGCTCCGTCGCCGGTCCGCCCGTGATCTCGCCGCCCACGTTGAGGATCCGCCGGATGGCGCCCGGGTCGCGTCCCGCGCTCGCCGCCGCGTCGTCGATGCGCCGCTGCATCTCCGGGATGCGCTCCGGCGGCGCGTACGGCAGCGACGGCAGCCATCCGTCGCCGAGCCGGCCCGTCAGCCGCAGCATCCGGGGTCCGTAGGCGCCGATCCAGATCCCGATCGGGTGCGCCGGGGGCGGACCGGGATGCCAGCCGTCGACCGCGTAGTGGCGGCCGGCGAAGCGCACGGAGCGCTCGCCGCTCCAGGACGCGCGGAGGATCGCGATCGCCTCCTCGAGCGCCTCGACCGACTCGCCCGGGGTGCGCCGCGGCCCGCCCATCGCGGCGATGGCGTCCCAGAAGCCGCCGGCGCCGAGGCCGAGCTCGAACCGGCCGCCGCTCATCACGTCGAGCGACGCGGCCGTCTTCGCCAGGACAGGGGGCGGGCGCAGCGGCAGGTTCGCGACGTCGGGGAAGACCCGGACCCGCTCGGTCCGGGCGAGCAGGTCGGCGATCAGCGTGAACGTGTCCAGGAAGCGCCGCTGATACGGGTGGTCCTGGATGCCGACGAGCTCCAGTCCGCCGCGCTCGGCGGCCTGCACCTGGCGCACGACGTCGGGGTAGGTGGCGGCCTCCGGCGTGACGAACACGCCCAGTTCCGGCGTCCCAGCGGTCATCGCGTCCCCTCTCGTTCATCGCCGGCGCGTGCGCGCCGTCGATCGGCCGGCCGTATCCGCAGCACGTGCTGGCGGACCCCTTCGCGCGTGCGCCGTCCCACGTCGCGGAAGCCGAGCTTGTGCAGGACGTTCAGCGACGCGCCGTTGCCCTCGTCGACCACCGCCATCACCTCCGGCGCGCCCAGGTCGTCGAACGCCGCGTCGAGGATCGCGCGCGCCGCCTCGGTCGCCAGGCCCACGCCCCAGCGGTCGCGGCGCAGCAGGTAGCCGAGCTCGAGGCGCGAGCCGCTGTCGAACGGGGCGATGCCGGCCTCGCCGATCATCTCGCCCGTGGCACGCTCGATCACCGCCCAGAACGTGAAGCCGCGCTCGCGCTGGTCGCGCACGTAGGTCGCGACCCACCCGCGCGGATCGCCGCCGCCGGTGATGTGGCGCATCACCTCCGGGTCGTCGTAGATCGCCTGCATCGCCGCCTGATCGGCGAGCACGAACGGGCGGATCTCGAGCCGATCGGTGTGGAGGGGCAGCCGGAGGGGCATCACGTACCGAGTCCAAGAGTGCCACGGGCGCAACCGACCGGTGGCGCTCGTACGGTGATCGCGCAATGTCCGACGTCACCGCATCCTCGTCGCGCGGCTCGCTCATGGAGCGGCGGTTTCGCATCGGCGAGCGAGGCTCGAGCCCGCGCGTCGAGGCCCTGGGCGGCCTGTCGACCTTCCTGACGATGTCGTACATCGTGTTCGTCAACCCGGCGATCCTGAGCCAGGCCGGCGTGCCGTTCGCGGGCGTCGCCGTCGCCACCGCGCTCGCGGCCGGCATCTGCACGATCGCGATGGGGCTCATCTCGAACTACCCCCTCGCGCTCGCCTCCGGGCTCGGCATCAACGCGATCGTCGCGTTCGACATCATCCTCGGCCAGAAGGTCGGATGGCCGGTCGGCATGGCGTGCGTCGTGATCGAGGGCGTCATCGCCTTCGTGCTCGTGCTCGCCGGCCTGCGTGAGGCGGTCGTGCGGGCGGTGCCGAACTCGATCAAGTTGTCGATCGGCGTCGGCATCGGGCTGTTCATCACGTTCGTCGGCCTGCGCGACGGCGGCATCGTCGTCAACGACCCGGCGACCGGCGTGGCGCTCGGCGACCTCACGTCCGGGCCGGCGCTCATCGCCCTCGCGGGCATCGCGGTGGCGGCGGTGACGGCGGTGCGCGACATCCGCGGGTCGATCCTGTTCGGCATCGCGACGTCGACGGCGCTCGGCCTGATCTTCGGGGTGCTCGACGGGCCGAGCGCCGTCGCCGAGTGGCCCGGCGCCGCGGGCTTCGACACGATCGGCGACGCGCTCAAGCCGAGCAGCCTCGGCGACGCGCTGACGTGGGCGCTCGTGCCGACGATCTTCGCGCTGTTCATGACCGACTTCTTCGACACGATCGGCACGGCGGTCGCGGTCGGCACCGCCGGCGGCCTCACCGACGAGGAGGGCGACCTGCCGCAGATCCGCAACGTCCTGCTCGTCGACTCGGCGTCCGCGGCCGTCGGCGGGGCGATGGGCGTCTCGAGCGTGACGACGTACGTCGAGTCCGGGGCCGGGGTGGCGGAGGGCGCGCGCACCGGCTTCGCGAACCTCGTCACCGGCGGCCTTTTCCTCCTGACGATCTTCTTCGTGCCGCTCATCGCCGTCGTCGGCCAGTCGGTGCCGTACGCCGGCGACTCGACCGTCACCCCGGCGGTGGCGCCCGCCCTCGTCATGGTCGGCTACCTGATGATGCGGCTCGTCCAGAACATCGACTGGTCCCAGCCGGAGGACGCGCTGCCGGCGTTCCTCATCATCGCCGGGATCCCGCTCACCTTCTCGATCGCCGCCGGCATCGGCTTCGGCGTCCTCGGCTACATCATCGCGATGGTCGGACGCGGCCGCGTCCGCGAGATCCACCCGCTCATGTGGATCCTCGTGCCGCTGTTCCTCGCCTACTACGCCGACAGCTGGCTGCGGGTCAACGTGTTCTGATCACCAGCGGGCGCGATGGTCCTCCATGACCCCGAAGCCCTCCGCGAGCCCCGCGCCGCCCGGCAGGACGCCGGAGAACGTGCCGAACGGCTGGCGGTAGTCGCTGCGCACGAGGAGCAGCTCGTCGTGGCGCTCGCGGGTCGCCTCGGCGCGGAACGCGAGGTCGCCGCCGTCGGCGGTGCGGACCGCCGAGAGGTCGTCGGCGAAGGTGCACGGACCGGCCTCGCGCGGGGCGCCGTCCAGCCACACGGTGCGCTCGCTGTCGTGCGGCGGGTCGTTGACGCCGCTGACGAGGTTCCAGCCCGCGACCTGCCCGTCGGCGGTGCGGCCGACCCCCGCCGACCAGCGCCAGGCGGTGTGGCGGGCGTGGTAGCCGGCGGTGTCGTCGACCACCGCGAGGCCGTCGACCGCGAACGCGCGCTCGCCGAGCCGCACGCTGCCGCGCGCGGCGATCCCGGCCTGCTTTCGGGTCCAGATCCAGCCGGTGCCGCCGCCATGGGGGCAGACGGTCTCGACGCCGCGCCCCTCGTCGAGCTCGAGGTCGATGCGGACGTCGCGGTCGCGCACCGTCACGCGGCCGGGGCCGTGGCCGAACCGGACGATCGCGCGCGGGCGGGCGAAGATCGTGCGCTCGCGCAGGGAGCCGGCGCCGCGATCCCACACCGCCCACCAGGCCTGAGGCACCCCGCCGACGTGGGCGAGCCCCACGCACAGCATCCGCTCCGGGCCGAACACGCCGACGTACCGCCACCGCTTGAGCGCCCGCCCCTCGCGCCGCGCCGGGAGGTTGCCGAGGTCGACCGGGCGGGCGGATGAATGATCCTCGGTGCGCCAGGGAAGCATCCGCGCGAACGGTATCGTTGACTCGCCAGTCAACGAGTCGACGAGGGAGCACGGATTGAGGGCCGCCGCAGTCCAGCTGAACGCGACAGCCGACGTCGCCGCCAACGTCCGCGCGGCCGACGAGCACGTGCGCGCCGCCGCGGCCGGCGGGGCCGAGCTGATCGTCCTGCCCGAGAAGTGGATGGCGCTCGGCACGCCCGACGACCTGCGCGCCGCCGCCGAGCCGCTCGACGGGCCGGTCGTCACGTGGGCGCGCGACATCGCCCGCGAGCTCGGCGTCGACCTCGTCGCCGGCTCGATCTCCGAGCGCGTCGACGGCAGGGAGAAGCTGCGCAACACCTCGCTGCACATCGGGCCGGACGGCGAGATCAAGGCGGCCTACCGCAAGATCCACATGTTCGACGTGGTCGTCGACGGCACCGAGTACCGCGAGTCGGCGGCCGAGGAGCCGGGCGACGAGATCGTCACCTCGGCCACCGCCGGCGGCGTCCAACTCGGGATGTCCATCTGCTACGACCTGCGGTTCCCCGAGCTCTACCGTGAACTCGCCATGCGCGGCGCGCGCATCCTGCTCGTGCCCGCCGCGTTCACGCTGGCGACGACGCGCGACCACTGGGAGGTCCTCGTCCGCGCCCGCGCGATCGAGGAGCAGGCGTTCGTCGTCGCCGCCAACCAGATCGGCTCGCACCCGGGCGGCATGCGCTCGGGCGGACGGTCGCTCATCGTCGATCCGTGGGGGCTCGTGCTGGCCACGGCGCCCGACCGCGTGGGCCACGTCGCCGCCGACCTCGATCTCGAGGCACAGGCGCGCATCCGCCGCGAGCTGCCGTCGCTCGCCAACGCCCGGCTGGTCGAGGCGCAGGCCTGATGGCGTCGACGACCAGCCGCAGCCAGGCAGCCGCCGACAAGCGCCGCCAGATCCTCGACGCGGCGGTCCGCGTCTTCGCCCGCCAGGGCTTCCACGCGTGCCGCGTCTCCGACATCGCGGACGAGGCGGGCGTCGCGTACGGGCTCGTCTACCACTACTTCTCGAGCAAGGACGAGATCCTCGACACCGTCTTCCTCGAGCGCTGGAACGTCCTGCTGCACGTGATCGCGGAGGTCGACGCGGGGGAGGGCAGCGCGCGCGACAAGCTGCACGCGATCGCGTCGTTCATCGTCGACTCCTACCGCCACGATCCCGACGTGATGAAGGTCATCGTGGTCGAGGTGACGCGCGCGGCGAACTCGTTCGGCCGGACGCACCTGAGCAAGATCCGCGAGGCCTACGCGCTCATCGCCGAGGTGGTCGCGAAGGCGCAGGAGGCGGGCGAGCTGCGCTCCGACGTGACGCCCGATTTCGCCGCGCTCGCCTTCTACGGCACCATCGAGCAGGTGCTCACCGGATGGATCTTCGCGCTGCTGCCGCAGTCGCCCGAGGACGTCGAAGCGGCGAAGACGCAGATCATCGACACCATCTGCGACGGCCTCGACGTGATAGGACTTCGCGCCACATGAGCAACGATGTCGTCAAGCGCCTGACGTGGGCCGGCCTGCTTGCAGGGCTCGGCGCGCTCGCCTCCATCGCCACCACGAAGGCGGCGACGCTGATTTGGCGGCGCATGTTCGGGGAAGACCCGCCCGAGTAAGTGAGCACCGACCAGCTCCACACTCCGACGAGCGCTGCTCCTCCGCCCCTGGCGGGGTCCGGCCCGGCGACCGCCGGCGGCTCCGTCTCGGCGTCGCCCTCGTCTTCATCGCCATCGCCGGCCGAGCGACCTGAGGTCCAGGTCGGCGCCGCGTTCGCCGGCGGCCTTCTGGCCGCCCTGATCCTCAAGCGCATTGTCCCCTGAGCCCACCGGCAGCCCGCAGCAGATCTCCGCGGCGATCCAGGAGATCAGCGACCGCGCCCAGGTGCTGGTGCGCGAGGAGATCGAGCTCGCCAAGGCCGAGGTCACCGCGAAGGCCCAGAAGCTCGCCAAGGGCGCGGCGATCGGCGCCGCGGCGGCGATCTTCGCGATCTTCGGGCTGTCGATCCTGCTCAACGGGTTCGCGTGGCTGGCCTGGTGGGCGCTGCCCGCGGGCGGCACGCAGTTCTTCTGGGGCTTCTTCCTGGTCGCCGGGCTGTTGTTCATCGTCGGCGGGATCGCCGGGTGGCTCGCCTCCAAGCTGTTCAAGGCCGGCGCACCGCCCACGCCGGACCTCGCCATCGAAGAGGCGCAGAAGATCAAGGAGACGGTCTCCGGCTGATGTCGCCCGCACCCCGTCAGATCGCGTCAGGCCAGCGCACGCCGCAGGAGATCCGTGCCTCGATCGAGTCCAACCGCATGCAGCTCGGCGAGGCGATCGCCCAGCTGCGCGCCGAGGTGACGGTCGCCACCGACTGGCGCCGGCAGATCGAGGCGCACAAGAAGCAGGTGCTGATCGGCGCCGCCGTCGCCGGGTTCGTCATCGGCGGCGGGCTGGCGATCATCACGCGCCGGCGCGGCAACCGCTAGCGCCGGCCCCGCGTCAGCTCGCGTCTGGCGATCAGGGCCCTCTGGGAGGGCCCGGACGCCGATCGCCCGGATCGACTCAGGCGACCAGGCCCAGCGCGTGGGCGCGCGTCGTCGCCTCGACGCGCGACCGGACGCCGAGCTTGGCCAGGATGCTGCGCACGTGCATGTCGACCGTGCGCGGGCTGAGGAACAGCTCGGCCGCGATCTCGCGGTTCGTGCGGCCGAGCGCGACGAGGCGCATGACCTCGGCCTCCCGGCGTGTGAGCCCGGCACCCTCGTGCTCGGCGGCCGCGCGGCGGCCGAGCCGGCGCTGGACCGACTCGCCGAGCTCGGCGAGCGCCTGGGTGGCCGCGAGCGCCAGCGGCCGCGCGCCGAGGCGGCGGGCGACGCGGTGGGCCTCGGTCAGTCGCGCGACCGCGAGCTCCCGCTCGCCGGCCTGCGCCGCGGCCATGCCGGCCCGCAGGGCGATCTGCGCCCGCTCGAACGGGATGTCGAGGTCCGCGTGCAGCTCGAGCGCGCGGCCGAGCTGCGCGGCGGCGGTGACGGCGTCGCCGTCGAGCAGGGCCAGCTCGCCCAGGGCGCAGGCCAGCGCGGCGAGCGCGTCGGTGTGCTCGCTGTCATCGGCGATGCGGGCCAGCGCATCCGCGCACGCCCGCGCCCGGGCGCCGTCGCCCCGCGCCGCCGCCGAACCGGCCGCGACCCGCAGGGCCCACGTGGCGTAGTGGCGGTCCTGGCTGGCCTGCCAGCGGTCCAGCAGCTCGTCGGCGAGCGAGGTCCATGCCCCCGCGGCGCCGTTCGCGTCATCGCCCGGCTCGGCGTCGCCGAGGATGATCAGCGCCCCGAGGCTGTCGGTGGCGACCGAGATGACCCCGAGCCGGCGTGCGATGGAGAGCGCGGAGTCGAGCAGGGGCCGGGCCGCGCGCCCGTCGCCGCGGAAGGCGAGGATCGATCCGAGCATGCCCTCGGCCACGACGCGCACGCCGTCGGACGGGTGCCGGGCGATGAGGTCGCGGCACAGGTCCGCGGCCTGGTCCCAGTCGCCGAGCTCGCGCAGCACGTAGGCCAGGCAGCCCATGCAGACCTGCTCCTGGTTCGTCGGGCCGCCGGCCTCGCAGAGCCCGATGGCGCTCGACAGCGCGTCGCGCGCGCCCTCGTAGTCGGCCGCGGTCTCGAACACGGTGCCGAGCCGCTGATAGACGTCGGCGGCCACCGCGTTGAGCTCGTGCTCGAGCGCGAGCGACAGCCCACGCCGGGTGACGTCGAGCCCGACCGCGAACGCCCCGCGCTTGGCGAGCGCGGCGCCCTCGAGGCCCATGGCGCGGGCCTGCAGGTCGACGCGTCCGGCGCGGCGCGCCTCCTCGGCGGCGGCGCGCGTGAGCGCGATCGCGTCGGCGTGGTTGCCGGCGCTCGACAGGTGGCCGGCGGCGCGCAGCCGCTGGTCGGCCGCCTCGGCCGGCAGGCCGGCGCCGGCGAACGTCCCGGCCGCGGCGACGCCGGCGGCGATCGCCGCCGGGCGCTCGCCGCGCAGGCCGTGGACCTGGGCGAGCCGGCCCTCGGCCTCGCCGAGCGCCGCGGTCGGCTCGGCGACCTCGCTGCGGCGCAGGGTCACCGCCTCGCGCCAGGCCCGGGCCGCCTCGGCGAGGTCGCCGGCGAGCTCGGCGCAGCCGGCGTAGCGCTCGAGCGCGCCGAGGCGCCCGGCGCCCTCGCCCGCATCGCCGTTGGGCCAGAGCTCGAGAGCCTGCTGCAGAAGGGCGGCGCTGTCGCGGTAGGCGTGGGCGCGCGAGGAGGACTCGGCGGCGCGCAGCAGCGCCTTGCGGGCGCAATCCTCCTCGTGCGCGCCGAGCCAATGGCGCGCGACCTCGAGGTCCGCGCCGCCGGTCGCCTGGAGGCGCTCGGCCAGCAGCCGGTGCAGTGCGCGCCGGCGCGACCAGGCGACGTCGGCGTAGAGCGCGTCCCGGGCGAGCGCGTGGCGGAAGGCGCCGGTCGCCGGCCCCTGCTCGCGCACCAGGGCGCTCTCGAGCAGCTCCGTGACGCCGTCCTCGCTCGACAGCTGCGCGACCAGCTCGAGGTCGAAGTGCTCGCCTGCGACGGCCGCCGCCTCGGCCGCCGCGCGCGCCTCGCCCGACAGCGACGACGAGCGCATCAGCACGGCGTCGCGCACCGTGGCCGGCACGGGGAGGTCAGCGTCGCCGGAGAGCATGAGGCCGTCGGGCCCCTGGTGCAGCAGGCCGCCGGCGTGCAGCGCGCCGGCGAGCTCCTCGACGAAGAACGGCAGGCCCTGCGCGCGATCGTGGATCGTGGCCGCGAGCGCGGGCGACAGCGGCGCGTCGAGCACCTGGGTGGCGAGCGCGGCGCCGTCGTCCGCGTCGAGCAGATCGAGGGCGAGCTCGTCGATCGCGGCCGAGCGGCGCAGCTCGGCGCGCAGGCGCCGGAGGGGGTTGGTCCGGGCGAGCTCGTCCGAGCGGTAGATCCCGACGACGACGAGCGGCAGCTCCTCGAGCGCCGGGCCGAGGGCGGCGAGCAGCTCGAGCGTCGCCTCGTCGGACCAGTGCAGGTCGTCGAGCACGACGACGGCCGGCTCGTGGCGGGCGATCTCGGCCAGGGCGCAGCGGACCGCCTCGAACAGCGTCGCGCGGTCGCCTCCGCCGGCGGGCGGACCGAGCTCGGGCAGCAGCAACGCGAGATGCCCGCGCAGCGGGCCGCAGCCGTCGAGCCCCCCGGGAACGGCCCGCATGTAGGCGCGCAGGGCGCCCACGAGCGGGCCGTAGGGGGCGGTGCCGCCCTGGGCCGCCGCACCGCGCAGGACGGACAGGCAGGCCCGGGTGACGGCCGCGTCGACGAGGCGGGTCTTGCCGACCCCGGCCTCGCCGGAGATCAGCACGAGCGTGCCGGAGCCCTCACGGGCGCGTCGCAGCACGGCGCGGAGTCGGCCGCACTCCGCCTCGCGTCCGACCAGGGCTCCCGGGCCGCTCATGGAGCGACTCTACGCCGCGCGGCCGGCCTTGATCAGGAACTCGCGCCGGCGACGGCCGGCTCGGGGTCGGGACGCACGATCACGGTGTCGGCGACCGGGGTGATCTCGTCCGCCGGCATGCCCGTGCGACGGGCGTGGTCGCGGATCGCCTCGGGGCTGGCGGCCTGGTAGATGCAGACGGTGCCGAGCGTCCCGTCGTCCTCTGCGACGACGTACGAGCGGATCCAGCGCACCTGGTCCGGGGTCTTGTCGCCCTCGGCGGCCGAGCGCTCGGCCGTGGCCTTGAGCTCCTCGGGGGTCTTCCACGCGTTGCGGCGACGGATGGCGTACAGCTGCATGGCGCTGCTCCTTCGGGTGGGGGGTGGGTCCGGCGGCGCGCGGCCGGGCGTCAGGCCCTGCCGGCGTCCTTGGTCGCCCGGACGGAGACGCTCACGACGCCGTACGTGTCGGCGGGTCGAGCGCTCGCTGGGAGACGAAGCGGTGCTGGTGGACCACGACGCGGATATCGGTGGCCACGGTCATCACGTCGGCCAAGCTACGCCCGACCGGGAGCCCGCGCTACGGCGGTATTGCCGTACTTTGCCGCCGCGCCTACTGCACGAGCGCGCGCGGCACGGCGCCGGCCCCGATGAGCCCGGGGCCGACGTGCGCGCCGATGACCGGGCCGATCTCGGACACGATCACCGGCTCCGTGCCGAAGATCTCGCGACCGGCCTCGACGAGCTTGGCCGCCTGCTCGGGGGCCTGGACGTGCTGGACGACCCAGCCGTCCGTGCCGTCGGCGTGCAGGGAGCGCAGCAGCTCGACCATGCGCGCGACGGCGCGCGCGGACGTGCGCACGCGCTCGACCGGCGTGATCTCGGACTCGACGCTGAGGATCGGCTTGACCTTCAGCGCGGTGCCGACCATCCCCGCCGCGCGTCCGATGCGCCCGCCCCGCACGAGGAACTCGAGCGTGTCGACCGCGAACCACAGGGTGAGGCCGTCGCGCGTCTCCTGGGCCCGGGCGGCGCAGACGTCGAGGTCGCCGCCTTCGCGGGCGGCCTTCGCCGCGGCCATCGCCATGAGCCCCAGCCCGCCGCACGCCGTGGCGGAGTCGATGACCCGCACCCGGTCGCCGAGCTGGGCGGCCGCCTGGCGCGCGGACTCCACGGTTCCCGAGATGCCGCCGGAGATGTGGATCGAGACGATGTCGCGGCCGGCGTCGAGCAACGGCTCGTAGACGGCGAGGAAGTCGCCGACCGACGGCTGCGACGTCGTCGGCAGCTGGCGCGCGGCGCGCAGCCGGTCGTAGAAGGCGTCGAACGACGGCAGGTCGATCTCGCGCTCCTGGCTGTCGGGCCAGTTGACGTACAGGGAGACCTGATGGATGCCGTACGCCGACACGACGCCGGCCGGCAGGTAGTGCGTGGTGTCGGTGACGACGGCGACCCCGGACATGCGCGCCCCACCTTAGGGCCTATCCCGGTGAGAGCCCTTATCGTCCGGGTCCGTGACGACGCTGGTGACCGGTGGAGCGGGGCTCGTGGGCTCACATGTGGCGCGGCTGCTCGCCGAGCGCGGCGACGATCTGCGCATCGTCGCGCGCCACACGACGCGCCGCGACAACCTCATCGCCCTTGACGGAAAGGTCGTCACGGCCGACCTGCTCGACCGCGCCGCGGTGCGCCGCTGCATGCGCGGCGTCGACCGCGTCTTCCACGTCGCTGGGCTCACGAGCCTGCGCGCCGCGCCCGACCGGCTCTGGCGCGCGAACGTCGACACGACGCGCATCGTCCTCGAGGAGGCGCTGCGGGCGGGGGTCGAGCGCGTCGTCTACACGTCCTCGGTGGCCGCGGTCGGCCCGGCGGCGCGCGGGTCGACGGCCGACGAGCGCCAGCCGTTTCCGGCCGTCGCGGCGACGATCCCGTACGCGCGCGCCAAGCGCGAGGCGGAGGTCGAGGCGCTGCGGCTGGCCGCCCACGGGCTGCCCGTCGTCATCGTCAACCCGGCCCACGTCTTCGGCCGCGGGGATGTGAACCGCTCGTCGACCGAGCTCGTGCGCCGGTTCCTGCGCCGCGAGCTGCCCGCCTACGTCGACGGCGCCCTGAACGTCGTCGATGCCCAGGACGTCGCCCGCGGGCATCTGCTCGCCGACGAGCGCGGCGTCCCCGGCGAGCGCTACATCCTCGGCAACCGCAACTTCACGCTCGACCGCCTCTTCGCCGACCTCGGGCGGCTCTCCGGGATCGAGCCGCCGGCGCTCAAGCTGCCGCTGCCGGCCGCGGTCGCCCTGGCCCGGGCGGCGGAGGCGCTCCCCGGGCGCCCGCCCGTGACCGTCGACGAGGTGCGCGCGTCCGCGCAGTGGTGGGCGTTCCGGTCCAACAAGGCCCACCGCGAGCTGGGCTGGAAGCCGTCGCACCACGAGGACACGCTGCAGGCGACGATCGACTGGTACCGCGAGCGCGAGCCCGAGCTCATGCGGCTCCCGGGCACCCGCCAGCCGCTCGCGCTGCGGCTGGCCGGCGGCGCCGTCCACCAGACCGGAAGCCTCCTCGGGCGCCTCGTGCCGTGAGCGCGGCGACGCTGTACCGCTGCCCGGCGCCGACGGACCGCCTCTGCGCGTGCGGGCGCGTCGCGCGCGAGCTGCGGCGGACCGGCGTCGCGTTCGACGAGGTCCGCGTGCCGATGCGCCGGGCCGGGCGCGACGAGATCGAGCGCCTCTCCGGGCAGCGCGTCGTGCCGCTGCTCGTGATCGACGGCGAGCCGATCTGCGACTCGCGGCGGATCGTCGAGCACCTGCGCGGACGGGCGAGCGCCGCGCAGCCCGCGTCGCCCCGGTAGGTTCGCCGCGTGCTCCTCCGCCTGCTCGCCATCACGGCGGCCGCCTTCGCCGTCGCGACCGGCACGGCGGTCGCGGCCGACCCAATCATGCCGCTCGGCGAGGTCCACGGCGGCCTGCGCTGCACCGGCCTGACCGTCGTGCGCGGCGTCGACATCGCGTCGTTCGACGTGGAGGTCATCGACGTCGTCGCGGGCGATGCCGTGGCCGGCGACCCGCTCATCCTGGTGCGCGCCTCCGGCGGCGCGGCGGAGCCCGCCGGGATCGCCTCCGGGTTCTCGGGCGCCCCGGTGATCTGCGGCGGCCGGATCGCGGGAGCGATCGCGTTCGGCACCGGCGACTACGGCAACAAGGTGGCGCTGGCCACGCCGATCGAGTCGCTGCTCGGCACGCCTGTGCCCGACCCGCCGGCGGCGCGCCACGCCCTGCCGCGCGCGCTGCGCGGGACCGTGCGCCCGCTCGCCACGCCCATCGCCGTCCGGGGCGTCGATGCGGCGGTCCTCGCCCCGTTCGCCCGCCGGGCGGCGAAGGCGGGCCTCGTGCTCCAGGCCGTGCCGACCGGCCCGGTCGGCAGCGACTTCCCCGTCCAGCCGCTGGTCCCCGGCGCCTCCATGGCCGTCGGCCTGGCCTCCGGCGACCTCGCGGCCGGAGCGGTCGGCACCGTGACGTACGTCGACGGCCCACGGGTCTGGGCGCTCGGGCATCCGTTCGACGCGACCGGCCGGCGCTCGCTGCTGCTGCAGGACGCGTGGGTGTACACGGTCATCGACAACCCGATCGGGATCGAGGGCGCCACGTCGACGAAGCTCGCCGCGCCCGGGCACGACCTCGGCTCGATCACCTTCGACGGGCGCTTCGGCGTCACCGGGCTCATCGGCGCGCCGCCGCCGCAGACCGCGGTGCACGTGCTCGCCCGCAACGAGGCCGGGGGCGCGGCGCGCGAGTCCAACGTCCAGGTCGCCGACGAGACCGAGGTCGGGCTGCCGTCCGGCGCGTCGCCGCTGGCCCTGGTCGCGCCGTTGGCCGTCGCGCAGGCCGGGTTCGCCGCGCTCGACGGCTCGCCGGTGCGCCAGAGCGCCGAGATGTGCGTGCGGTTCCGGCTGCGCGAGCTCTCGCAGCCGACCGGCTTCTGCAACCGCTACGTCGGCGATCTCGGCGGGGGCGCGAGCCCCGGCGGCCCGTACGCCATCGACCTCGCCGACGCGATCGCCGCCATCGACGCGTTCACTGCGCAGGCGCCGCACGTCGTGTCCGTCGACGCCGACCTGAAGGTGGCCGCCGGGCTGGAGCAGGCGTTCATCGTCGGCGTGCGCGGCCCGCGCGTCGTCCGCCCGGGTCGGTCCGCGCGCCTGACGCTGCAGCTGCAGCGCTACCGCGGGGCGCGCTTCGAGCGCCAGGTCACGCTGCGCGTGCCGCGCTCCACCGAGCGCGGGCGCTACGACCTCGGGGTCTCCGGGACCCCCGCCGACGGCGCGATCGAGGACGCCGCGGTGCTCACCGTGGCGGCGGACGACACGCCGCGGCCGTCCCCGGCCACCTTCGCCGGGCTGGCGCGCCAGATCAGCCGCATCGGGCGCTGGGACGGCGTCTACTCCGGGCTGCGGCCCGCGGGCTCGGAGCAGCCCGTGCCCGGCCGCCGGCTCTTCCGCGACGCGGACGTGCGCATCAGCGGCAGCGCGAGCTACCCCGTGCGCGTGCGGGCCGCGGCGGGCGGCAAGGGGGGCGCCAGGAGGGCGTTGGCGAGCAGGCGCTGAGCGCCCTCGGCGTAGGCGCGGAAGCTCGGGTCGCCCGCGAACAGGACGACCCGGCCGGCGCCGAGCGTCGCGTCGAGGACGGCGGGCGTCCCGCCGAGCACGGCGGCGTCGCGGGCGTAGCCGGAGACGAGCCCGCCGCCGCGCGCGAAGCGGAGCACCGGGTGGGCGTCGCCGGCCTCGAGCACCGGGTCGCCCGCGTCGAACGTGAAGCCGCGCGTGCCCCCGTTGCCCCATGCGACGGGGTCGTCGCGGTCGACGGCGACGGCGAACGTCGCGCCGGGCACGTCGAGCGTGGGCGCGGAGCGCTCGGCGGCCGTCGTCAGCGCGGCGGCGCGGGCCGCGGCCAACCCGGGGCGGCGGGCGCCGACGTAGGTGCCCCCGGCCGTCACGAACGCGCGGACCTCGGCCAGCGCGGCGGCGCCGAGCGAGCCGTCGGGAATCCGCGTCCCGGCGACGACGAGCGCGGTGTAGCCGCCGTCGCGCAGCCGCCCCGCGGCGAGATCGGCGTCGCCGAGCACGTCGGCGGTGAGGCCGAGGCGCTGCGCCAGCACGAAGCGCATCCACGCATGCGGCTCGTGCTCCGTGCTGTTCTCCAGGCCGGGGCGGCCGAGCACGACCGGCGCGAGGTCGGCGAGCAGCGCGACCTTCGGCACCCGCAGGGCGACGGCGTTCGCCGGCGGGGCGCCGGCCGCGGTCAGCGCGACGCCGCGGGCGCCCGCGCGGGCGAGGACGTCGGCGGGCAGGGGGCCGGTGGCGGCGAGCTCGCCGGAGCGCGGCGTGCGCAGGACCGTCGCGCCGGTGGCGAGCAGGTCGGCGGCGAGGCCGAGGGCGGCGGCGCTGTCGCCGGCGAACGCGTACGCGGGCGCGTCCGGGGGCGGGACCGGCGCCGGCGCGGGGGCGAACGTGACGGAGCCGGCGGGCAACGGCCGTTCGCTCCAGCCGCCCGCGAGCCCCATGAGCAGCGGGTTCGACCACGACGAGACGTCGTAGAAGCGCGCGACGGGCGGATAGGCGTCCTGGCCGAGCATGGCCTCGACCCAGTGCTTGCGGGTCTGGGCGAGCGGGACGACCCAGGTGCCCGCGGGCAGCGTCCGCGCGCCGGCCGCGGAGGCGCCGTACGCATGGAACGCCGGCAGGCGCGTGGCGCGGGCGAGACGGCCGACCCGGACCCCGGCGGCGCCGAGCCGGGCGGCGAGCGCGGCGGCGTCCGCACCGTGGACGTCCGCGCGCAGGAGGTAGGCGTACACGGGCTCCGGCGGGACCCGCTCGAGCGGGCGCCCGCCGCTTGCGGGGCGCGCGTTGGGCTGCAGTGCCCCGCGGGCGCCTTCGGCCCGGGCCTGCGGCCACACGGCGCTCCAGCGCCGGACGAGCGTCGCGGCATGTCGGGCGCTCGCGCGCAGCAGGGTCTCGGCGGCCAGCGTGTGTCCGGCCACGCGCTCGGCGTACGGCACCGCCCCGCCCTGCTCGAACGTCATGCCGGCCGCGCCGAACAGCGTCGTCGCGGCGGTGTCGGCGTAGCCCATGTAGAAGAGGTCGTAGGTGCCCGAGCTCGCGTGCTCGCGCCCGGCGCGGTCGAACGCGCGCCGCAGCGCAGGCGCGTACAGGCCGGCGATCGTGCGCCGGACCTGGGCGGGCACCTCGTGGTGGACGGGGTCGGCGTTCGGCGGGAAGAAGAAGGCCGAGCCCTCCTGCTCGTGCTGGTCGGCGAGCGCCGTCGGCGGCAGGCGGGCCAGCAGCGCGAGCATCGCCCGCGTCTCGGGCTGCGTCGCGGCGAACCAGTCGCGGTTGAGGTCGAAGCCGGCGGCGTTCGTGCGGGTGCCCGCGGCCAGGCCGTCAGGGTTCTGCAGCGGGGCGACGACCACGATGAGCCGGCGCAGCGGCCCGCAGAGCCGGCCTGCGGCGAGGTCGGCGACGACGGCCATGTCGGCGTCGATGCCGCTCGGCTCGTTGGCGTGCACCCCGGCGGTGAGCCAGACGATCGGCGGCGTCCCGGCCGCGGTGCGCGCCGCGGCGGTGCCGTCGCGGACGGCGCGCAGCCGCGCGGCGGTCGGGTCGAGCCGCGCGAGCGTGCCCGGCTCGGCGATCACCGCGTACGGAAGGGCACGCCCCTGCGGCGACCGGCCGAGGACGCCGGTGGCCACACGCGGGCTCGCGGCGTCGACCGCCTGCAGGTAGGCGCCGACCTGCTCGCCCGTCGCCGGCGCCCGGCCCGGGGCGGCGCCGGTGATCGACCGCCAGCTCGGGACGGGCCGCAGGGCGCAGCGCGCCGCTGCCGCGCCGGCGGGCGCGGTGGCGAGCAGCGCGGCCGTCAGGGCCAGCGCGACCGCGCCGGCCCGGCCGGGCATGTCAGCCCAGGCGGTTCTCGATCGAGAGGGGCGGCGCCGAGGCGGTCGCGGCCTCGGTCGGCTCGGCCGGAACGTCCGCGGGGGCCTCGAGGCCGAGCGTCTCGGCCAGCTCGCCGGACTCGTAGAGCTCCATGATGATGTCCGAGCCGCCGACGAGCTCGCCCTCGACGAACAGCTGCGGGATGGTGGGCCAGCCCGAGATCGCCGACAGCTCCTGGCGGATCGCCGGGTCGGGCAGGATGTCGACGGCCGCGAACGGCGCGTTGAGGGCCTGCAGCGCGGCGGCGGAGCGAGCGCTGAAGCCGCACGCCGGGGCTTCGGGGGTGCCCTTCATGAAGAGGATGATCTGGTTCTCGGAGATGGCTTCCTGGATGGCGTCGCGCAGCGGGTTCTCGGACATCAGGTCTCCTCGGTCTTCAGCGACAGGGCATGGATGGACCCACCGATCTCCGAGCCGAACACGGCATACACCATCTGGTGCTGCTGGACGCGCGTCCTGCCCGCGAACGCGGGCGAGCGAACGACGGCGCGGAAGTGGTCGCCGCCGCCCGTCCAGTCCTCGACCTCGGCGCGGGCGCCGGGGATCGCGGCCTCGATACGCTCTTTGATCTCTTCGACGGTGGGCATCGCAGTTCAGAGGGTACAGGTCGCTATCCTTTGTGAAGCGTCACCACAGGAAGGCACGACTGATCATGATCACCATCACCGACAAGGGCGCCGAGAAGGTGCGGGAGTTCCTCGCCGGCCAGAACGCCGACGTGCAGACCGCCGGCCTTCGGGTGGGCGTGCGCGGCGGTGGCTGCTCGGGCTTTCAGTACAACCTGGCGTTCGACGAGCAGCGCGACGACGACACGGTCTTCGAGGACCACGGGCTCAAGCTCCTGTGCGACACGCAGTCGCTGCCCTACGTCGCCGGCTCGATCATCGACTACGTCGACTCGCTGCAGGGCGCCGGCTTCCAGGTCAACAACCCCAACGTCGTCGCCGCCTGCGGCTGCGGCTCGTCCTTCCGCGTCGCGGAGGACGAGCACGTGAGCGCTGTCTGACCGACGGCGGATCGCGCTGGGCGCGGGCGCTGCGCTCGCGGCCGCGCTCGTCGTCGTCCTGATCGTCGTCCTCTCCGGCGGCGAGGAGCCGCCGGCGCCCGTCACCACGACGGCGACCACCGCGTCCCCGACCACGCCGACGCCGCCGCCGGCTCCGCCCGAGCCGCCGCCCGTCCCGGCGGCGCCGTTGAACGCCGGCATCACCGAGGCCAACCCGCACCTCGTCGCGCCCGGCCCGCAGCCCGGCGCGTTCACGCCGTGGCGCGACCGCCTGCAGGCGCTGCAGCCGCGCTACCTGCGGATCCTCGTCGACTGGCGGCGCGTCCAGCCTACGCCGAGCCAGGGCCCCGACTGGTCCCAGCCCGCCGACGGCTGCCTGCGCGGCATCCCGCCGTGCGCGGCGTTCAGCGGGATCGCGGACGAGCTGCGTGCGGCGGCCGCCGCGCAGATGGTGCCCGTCATCGTGATCCTCGGCACACCGGACTGGGCGGCGAGCCCGCCCGCGGGCTGCGAGTCCGAGCGCGCGGGCGCCGCGGCGCGGATGCCCGCCGATCTCGAGGCCTACCGCGTGCTGATCCGGTCGCTGCTCGAGCTGGGCGCCGGCGAGCGGATCGCGCTGCCGTGGTGGTCGCCGTGGAACGAGCCGAACCACCCGCTGTTCTTCGGGCCGCAGCGCGCGGCCTGTGACGCCGACCGGGCGCCGCAGTCGCCCGACCGCTACGCCGAGCTCGTGCGTGCGGCGCGGGCCGAGCTCGACGCGGCGCCCGGCGACCAGCGCATCGTCCTCGGCGAGGTCGCGGGGTTCGACGCACCGCGGGCCAACGCGGTCGGCTCGGCGGAGTTCGCCCGCGCGCTGCCCGACGATGTGGTGTGCGGCGCCGGCGTCTGGGCCCAGCACGCGTATGCGAAGGTGGCCGGCGAGCTGGCCGCCGATGCGGCCGATCCCGCCGCCCAGCCGGGGGCGCCGCGGATCCTGCGCGGCGTGACCGACGCTCTCGACGCCCATGCGTGCCCGGGCGGGCCGCTGCCGGTGTGGATCACCGAGACGGGCGCGTCGTCGCAGGACGGGCGCGACGGCTGCGAGGCGATGGCCCGCGCGCTGGCGGTGTGGTCCGACGATCCGCGCGTCGACGTCGCGTTTCAGTACACGTTCCGCGAGGACACGGCGTTCCGGGTCGGGCTCGCCAACCCGCGGCTGACGCGGCTCGAGCCGGCGTACGGCGCGTGGCGCGCGCTGGCGACCGGCGGGCTCGGCGATCCGGCCGCGGCGTGCGCGGGGCAGCAGTAGCGCGGCGCCCGGCGGCGCCGGACCGGGCGGGCGGCGGCGGGCGGTAGCGTCCCCGCCCGATGCCGCTGCCCCAGGCCCTGCGCCGCCTCGCTCCCGATCGCCTGCGCGACGACCCGCGCCTGCGCGCCGTCGCCGTGGGCGCGGGGCTCATCCCGCCCCGCACGATGCACTCCGACGCCGAGCGCGAGCTGCTGCAGCGCCTGGGCCGCGATGCGGGCCGGGTCGTCGAGATCGGCGTCTACGAGGGCAGCTCGGCCGTCGCGCTCGCCCAGGTGATGGGCCCGGGCCAGGAGCTGCACCTCATCGACCCCTTCGGCCACCACGCGTCGGCGCTGCCGAGCGGCTGGGGCGCCACCGAGCGCGCGAGCCGCCGTGTCGTCGCCCGTGCCGCCCGCCACGACGGCCCGCGCGTCGTCTGGCATGTCGCCTTCAGCCACGACGTCGCGCCGCGCTGGAGCGCCGGGCCGATCGGCCTGCTCTTCATCGACGGCGACCACGCCGAGGCGGGCGTCCAGCGCGACTGGGACGACTGGCACGACCTCGTCGCCCCGGGCGGCCACGTGCTGTTCCACGACGCGCGCGAGGGTCGCCCCGAGGGGCGCGGCCTGCCCGGCCCGACCGCCGTGGTCGACCGCCTGCTGCGCGGTCCCGCCGATCCGGCCGCCGGGTGGTCGATCGCCGCCGAGGTCGACCGCACCGTGGCGGTCCGGCGCGCGTCCTGAACGTCAGCGCGGCGTCACCCGCTGGACCGCGCACGCCTGGCGCTGATGAAATGCGGCGATCTCGGCGATTCACCCGGTCTGGGTGATGCTTCCCGACCCGCGACGGACCAGCCTGAGGCCATGACCGGTTCGGCGCTCTGGTCTTCATGGCCAACGGGCCGCTGCAGCAGATCGTCGCGCCGGTCACCTACGGCGCGACCTGAGCCTCAACCCCTTGTGGTCTTCACCGTCACCATCGCCGCGGGCGGCCTGTTCGGCATGAACGGGCTGATCCTCTCGGCGCCGCTCGCACCCTGCGCGGGGGCGACCGGCGGCCGCGCCGAGCGCGCGGCGGCGGCGGTCCTCGTCGAGGACGTTCGGGAAGGCGGGTGAGGACGATGGGCGCGGACGGCCGGCTGCGGGTGTACCGGTTCTCCGGCGGGGGCGCATTCGACGGCGGCCTCATCGGCGCGCTGGAGCGCATGGAGCTCGCCGGGGGCGCCGCCCTGCTCGACGCGCTGTTCGTCCTGCGCGAGCCGGACGGCGAGCTCCACGCCGTCGACCTGGCGACCGGACGCGCCGGCGGGACGATATCGGCGCTGCTCGACTTCCGGCTCGATCCGGGCCGCCGCGCGGCGGCCACCAGGCGCACGCTGGCCGCGAGCGCCGACCTCGTCGAGGTGGCCGGCGCGGGGCTGGCGCCCGGCGACGCGATCCTCGCGGTGCTGCTCTCCGGTGACGAGGCGCCCGCCCTCGAGCAGGCCGTCGAGCGCAGCGGCGGGCGCGCCGTCTGCGACGAGCGCGTCTCCGCCGCTTCGCTGGCCGACGCGGCCCCGCAGCTCCGGGCCGCGCTGTGAGCGCCCCGCGTGCCCCGGGCGCCGTCCGTGCCGCTCAGCCGCAGACACCCTGCCGGCCACGCTCGCGCAGGGGCTCTCCGTTCACTGGTTCGCGCTGACCCGCGCGCCCCCCCGGCGCCGCGCGCCACCATGGCCGCAGAGCCGTACGCCGGTCCAGCGGCTCAGCCCACCGGCTGCATGACCGGACCGTCGGCCAGGTTCGGCGACACCGTGGACGCCGGGACGAGCAGCTGCTGGTTGGTGCCGGTGGTCGAGATCGTCGCGAGCCCGTGACTCGACTGGGCGGCCTGGACCTCGGCCGGGGTCGGATCCGGGTTGGACCCGATGAGCAGGAACACGATCGACGAGCCGTCCGGCGTGAACGACGGCATGGCCGCACCGTTCCAGCCCGTCGCCGCACTCGGCGGCTGCGTGACCTGCGTGCGGTTCGCGCCGGTGGGGCTCATCGTCACGATCGCGCCGTTGAGGACGGTCACGAGCCGCGTCGAGTCCGGCGACCAGTCGATGCTGTTGACGCCCGTGGCCACCGTCGTCGCGCTGGTGCCGTTCGCGTCGGCCACGTAGAGGGCGCCGCTGTTGACGAACGCCACCTGCCTGCCGTTCGGCGCCGCGGCGATGTCCTGGACGTCGGTGGCGCGCAGCAGCACCTTGGCGGTCGGCAGCTTGCCGCCGGCGAGCAGGAAGGCCGTGGCGCCGCCGCTGGACGCGATCGCGCGGACGTAGAGCTCGCTGCCGTCGGCGGCCCAGGCGAGGTTGTCGACGCTCTGCGAGCGCACGCCGCGCAGGGTGACCGGCTTCGCTCGGCCGAGGGCGGCCGAGCGGACCAGCACCTGGCCGCGCGAGACGTACGCGAGCCTGCCCGACGGAGACCACGCCGGGCTCTGCCCCGAGCCGAACGCCGTCGAGGTCAGCGCCTTCAGGCCGCTGCCGTCGGCCGACACGGAGAACAGCTGCTCAGGCGCCAGGCAGCCCGGGCCGCTGCAGCTGCTGCCCGCCTTGGTGCCGGCGAAGGCGATCTTGCCGTTCGTGCCGGGGAACGTCGCGGAGGCGCCGGCCGGGACGATCAGGGCGAGGGCCAGGGCAGCAACGAGAAGTGAGGTCGTCCGTGACACATCTCGACCATATCCGTCATTCCGGCGCGTTGTCCAACGACCGCCAGAGGTACCGGCAGGCCACCGTGCGCCACGGGCGCCACGGCTCGGCGAGCGCCTCCAGCTCGGTCGCGCTGGGCGGCTCGCGCAGGCGGTAGGCCCGCTCGACGGCGCGCCGGATGCCGAGATCCCCGACCGGCAGGACGTCCGGGCGCTCGAGCTGGAACATGAGGAACATGTGGGCGGTCCACACGCCGACGCCCTTGACCGCCACCAGCTCGGCGGTGACCTCCTCGTCGGGCAGCTCGTCAAGCCGGTCGAGCTCGAGCTCGCCCGACTCGATGTGCTCGGCGAGGGACCGCAGGAAGGCGACCTTCGCCCGCGACAGCCCCGCGGCCGCGCGCAGCTCCTCCGGGTCGGCGGCGAGGATCTGCCGCGGGGACGGCTCGTTGCCTCCGAAGACGTCGAGCAGCCGCGCGTGGATGGCCCGCGCCGCCTTCGTCGAGAGCTGCTGGCCGACGATGGAGCGCACGATCGCGGCGTAGTGGTCGTCCGACGGCGCGCGCTCGGGCAGCGGCCCGAAGGCCTCGATGAGCGCGGCCATCACCGGATCGCTCGCGCGCAGGTGCTCGTCCGCCGCCCGCGCCGTCCCCGGCGTCATCCCCACCGCACCGCCCCCGTTCGTCCCGGGATCAGCCCGCGGCGCGCGGCGCCGCGACGCCCGCCGGCTCGCGCACCAGCGCCTCGCCGTCGAGCGCGTTGACCGCGCGCTCCAGCGACGCGGCGATGCAGGTGAACGAGGGCGTGTCGCGCAGCGTGAAGCTCGATGCCTCGGTCGTGCGCAGGCGCTGGACGAGGTCGAGGAAGGCGCCGACGTCGTCGGTGTCGAACGCGACGACGAACTCCTGGTCGTCGAGGCCGAAGCAGTAGGTCGTGTGGTTGTCCACGTTGGGGTACTCGCGCCCGACCGTGATGTGCTCCTGCATGATGCGCCAGCGTTCCTGCCCGTCCAGTGCGTACCAGGCGCGGGTCTTCACGAACGGATAGACGAACAGGTACTTGCCGCGGAAGGGCCGGGGAACGAGGCGCTTCTCGTCGGAGTACTCCGAGCCCTTGCGCATCCCGAGAAACGAATATGGCTGGTCCGCCCACCGCATCAGGCCCGACTGGGCCAGCACGACGTGGAACTCGTGGATGCGGTCGAGGTTCTCCGCCTCGGAGACCAGCATGATCTCCGCGTCGCCGCGCGTGCCCATCAGGCTGAACGACTGCAGCAGGTGGTCGTCGGCGAAGTCCTCGCATGCGGCGACGAACTCGCGCTTGTGCTCGGCGCGCTCGGCCGAGGGCAGCCGCCGCCAGGCCGGATCCATCTTCAGGAAGGTGTACTTCACGAAATGACGTTCGGGCATGCCAGACGAAGGATACGAGGGTGGGCGTACGTGCTCGCCCTGGCGTGCCTGACCGCCGCCGCGACCGCCGCGGCAGCGGCGGGCGTGCCGGGCAGCGCGGCCGCCACCGGCGGGCCGCCGCGGGCGATCGTCGCGTTCGTGCCCGGCGCGACGCTCGACACGTTCGCCGCCGTGCCGGGGGCGTCGGTCGGCATGCTCGGCGCGACGCAGGGCAGCTACCGCCAGATCCAGGCCCTTCTGGACCTCTCGCAGGGCGCGCGCACGTCGCTGGCCGCCTACGAGCCGCCGCGGACGCCGCCGCTCGGGGTGCTCGCCGACGGGCGCGTGGCGGGGTGGGACGCGGCGGTGCGCCGGGCGGACGCGGCGCCGGCGCCGATCGTGCCGGGGCTGTTCGCGTCGTCGGTGCCCGGCGGGATCGCCTACGTGACGCAGCCCGGCGCTTCGACGGATCCCGCGATCGCGGTCGCCGACCGGCGCGGGCGAGTCGCCGTCATGGCGCTCGCGCTGACTTCCGGCGACGTCGTCGCGCGGACCCGCGCCCTGCTGCGCCGCCACCGCGTTGCCGCGGTGCGGCTGCCGGACGGCGCGGCGCTGCGGCCGCTCGTCCGCGACCGGCCGCCGCGGACGCTCGTGGTCGCGATGACCGAGCCGCCCGCGACGCTCGTGACCCGCCTGCTGCCGGTGGCGCTCGTGGGCGAGCGCCGGGGGCGGACGCTGACCTCGCGCACGACGCGCACGGAGGGGCTCGTCGCCGGCATCGACATCGCGCCGACGGTCCTCGAGTGGCTCGGCGAGCCGGTGCCGGGCGAGATGACCGGCCAGCGGATCGAGACCGCGGGGCCGCTGGACGTCGCCGGGCTGCGCGACCTCCACGCGCGGCTGCGGGTCGTCACGTCGCGGCGCTACGCGACGCTCGGCTACCTGGCGCTCGCGTGGGCGGTCGTGGCCCTGCTCGCCGTGGCCGCCGGCCGGCGCCGCGGATGGCGCTGGGCGGTGCGCGTCGGCGCGCTCGCGGTCCTCTGGCTGCTGCCGCTGCTGCTGCCGTTCGCCGCGCTGCGGCCCGGGCGGCTGCCCGAGGAGCTGGGCGTCGCGCTCGGCGCGCTCGCCCTCGCGGCGCTGCTGGACCGCCTCGTGCGCTGGCCCGTCGCGCCGGTGGTGCCGGCGGTCATCGGCATCGTCGCCTACGTCGTCGACCTCGCGTTCGGCTCGCCGCTGATCGTCACGTCGCTGCTCGGGCCCAACCCGCTCTACGGCTCGCGCTTCTACGGCATCGGCAACGAGCTCGAGTCGACGCTGCCCGTGCTCATGTTCACGGGCATCGCGGCGGGGGCCTGCGTGCTCGGGCGCGCCCGCCGGTCGCCGGGGCTGGCGGTCGCGTTCGCGGCGGGCGGCCTCGTGCTGGGCGTCGCGATCGGATCGGGCCGGCTGGGCGCCGACGTCGGGGGCGTGGTGACGGTCGGCGCGGGGGCGGCGGTCGCGGTGCTGCTCGCGCTGCCGGGGGCGCTGACGTGGCGGCGCGCGCTGATCACGGTGCTCGTGCCGGTGCTGGCGGTCGTTGCGCTCGCGGTGCTCGACCTGGCCACCGGCGGCGACAGCCACTTCACGCGCAGCGTCCTGCGGGCGGGCGACGACCAGGCGCTGGAGGACGTCGTCCAGCGCCGGTACGAGCTCGCGTGGACGCAGCTCAAGCACGGGATCATGCCGCTGCTCACGGTGATCGCGCTGGGCGCGATCGCCGCGGGTGCGTGGGCGCGCGAGCGCCTGCTGCCCGGCGTTCCCGGCGTCGACGCATGGCGCGCCGCGCTCGGCGGCAGCGCGGCCGCGGGAGTGGCCGGAGCGCTGTCGAACGACTCTGGTCCGCTGCTGCTCGTCATGGCCACCTTCGGGACCGCGTGGGTGTGGGGATACCTGCGCTGCGCGCCGTCTTCCGTGAGGTGCCGCCCGACCCTTTAGAATCGTCGACATGCGCATCGCCCTGGTGTCGCCCTATTCGTGGACGTACCCCGGGGGCGTGACTCGGCACATCGAGGCGCTGTCCGACCAGTTCATCGCGCGAGGCCACGACGTCACGGTCCTCGCCCCGTACGACCCGGACGACGCTCTGTCACCCCGCCTCCACCGTGGCGCCCGGCCGCAGGCACGGCCCCTGCCCGCGCATCTGGTGTCGCTCGGGCGCAGCGCCGGCTTCTCCGCCAACGGCGCCCAGTCGAACGTGGCGCTCACGCCGTACGCGGCCGCCACCGCGCGCCGGGAGCTGACGCTGGGCGGCTACGACGTCGTGCACCTGCACGAGCCGGTCGTCCCCATGGCCTGCTGGGACACCCTGGGCGGCGCGTGCGGCGTGCCGCTGGTCGGCACGTTCCACACGTACTCCGAGAACTCGGTCACCCACGGCGCCGCGGCGCTGGTCGGCGCCCGGCGCCGGATGAACCGCCTCGCGGTCCGCATCGCCGTGTCGGAGGCCGCGGCCTGGACGGGCCGGCGCTTCTACGGCGGGCGCTACCGCGTGATCCCCAACGGCGTCGAGGTCGGCGAGACCCCCACCCGTGCGCCGCGCGCGCCCGGCGAGCCGCTGCGTATCGCCTTCGTCGGCCAGGCGGTGGAGCGCAAGGGCCTGCCCGTGCTGCTGCGCGCGTTCGAGGCGCTGCGCGACCACGTGCCCGCCGAGCTCGTCATCGTGGGGGCGGGGCCCGAGGACGTCACGGCCATGCTCGAGGAGCCTGCGGGCATCACGGCGCTCGGCAAGGTCGACGACGAGCGCAAGCTCGCGGTGCTGCGCGACGCCGACGTGCTGTGCGCGCCGTCGCTCGGCGGCGAGTCGTTCGGGATGGTCCTGACCGAGGCCTTCGCGGCCGGCACGCCCGTCATCGCGTCCGACATCGCGGGCTATCGCGACGTGGTGCGCGACGGCGCCGACGGCCTGCTCGTCCCGCGTGGCGACGCGACGGCGCTGGCCGAGCAGCTGCGCGACCTCGCGCTCGACCCCGCCCACGAGAGCCGGCTGGGGGCCGAGGCGGCCAGGTCGGCCGAGCGGTTCGCGTGGCCGCACGTTGCCGACGAGGTCTTCGGCGCCTACGAGGACGCGATCGCCGCGCCCCGCCCCGAGACCGCGAGCGAGCGGCTCGCGATGCGCTTCGGCCGGCGCTCCGGCGACGGGCTGCCGGTCGAGCGGGCGCGGCGGCTGCCGAGCCTCGAGCCGCCGATCGCCGGACGCCCCCGTCCCGCGGTGGCCTTCGCGCGCCGCGCCGCCATCGGCCTCGCCGCCGTGGCCGGCGTCGGCCTGTCGTGGCTGGCGCTGCAGCGCATCGGCATCGACCGCATCGTCGAGGCGCTCTGGCGCTCGAGCCCGGCCTGGGTGCTCTCGGGGCTGGCGCTCATGTGCCTGTCCATGGTCTTCCGCGCCGTGGCCTGGCGCGCCATCCTCCGCGCGGCGCTGCCGGGGACGCGGGTGCGGCTGCGCGACTCGCTGCGCGGCACGGCCATCGGCGTCCTCATGTCCGCGACGCTGCCCGCCCGTCTCGGCGAGCCGTCGCGCGCGCTCGTGGTCGCGCGGCGCATCGGGCGCCCGCGGCAGGTGCTGCCGACCGTCGTGGGCACGATCGTGTCCCAGACGCTGCTCAACGTGCTCGCGCTCATCGTCCTCGGATTCGTGATGTTCTCGACCGTGGGGCTGTTCGCCGGCCATCAGGGCGCGCTCATCGCGTTCGCCTCGCTGCCGGTCGTGATCCTGCTCGCCGTGATCGCCGCCCCGGCGCTGCTGCGCAAGGGCGCGCCGTCGCGGTCGCGGCGCGTGGCTCAGGCGGCCGCCCAGGCGCGCCGGGCGCTCACGCGGGTGCGAGCGGGGCTGCTCGTCTTCCGCGACCCGCGGCTGGGCTCCGAGGCGACGGTCATGCAGCTCGGCGCCTGGGCGCTTCAGTGGCTCTCCTGCTACCTCCTGCTGGTGGCCCTCGGCCTCGACATGCGGGCGGGCCTCGGCGCGGCCGCGGCGGTCCTCTTCGCGGTCAACGTCACCGCGGCCGTGCCGCTGACGCCGTCGAACCTCGGCGTCTTCCAGGCGGCGTGCGTCGCCGTGCTGACGGCCGGCTACGGCGTCGGCTCCGCGGACGCGCTGGCCTTCGGGATCATCCTGCAGGCCGTCGAGATCGCCACGGCGTTCATCATGGGCGCGCCGGCGCTGGTCGGCGAGGGGTTGTCGTGGAAGGACGTCCGCGTGCGCGCCCTGCACACCGCGCCGGTCGAGCTGCGGCCGATGCGCGGCGACTCGCGCGCCAAGCTCAAGGCGTAGCGACCGCGATCAGCGGCCGATCTCGGCGGCCAGCGCGTCGAGGCGCGCGGCGTTCTCCTCGACGAGCCGGCGGCCGGTCCTGGCGAGGGCGTCGAGGTTGGCGGCGCTCGCGTCGTCCATGTTGTCGTTGGCGTCGGTGAGCGCGGCCTGCAGGCGGACGTGGCGGTCGGCGAGCAGCTGGTCGAGCTGGTAGTCGACGGCGTCGCTCGAGCCGTCCAGCACCACGTCGATGACGGGCCGCGCCCACTCCAGCAGGCCCCAGTCCTTCGCCTGGTCGTAGGTGATCGGCCGCGTCAGGCTGCCCGTGCCGAGCGAGACGAGCAGGACGTCCTCATCGTCGGGGCGCAGGCGGCGTGCCTCGGCGTACGCGCACATCGCGGGGTTGCCGGCGAAGACACCGCCGTCGACGAGCGGCGTGCCGTCGACGAGCACCGGCTCGAAGTACGTGGGCGCCGCCGACGTCGCCTCGGCGGCGAGCGCCATCGGCACGCCCACGTCGTCGTCGCGCCAGCTCTTGAAGAAGCGCGGCTTGCGGGCGACGAGGTCGTAGGAGGTCACGAGCATCGGCGTGAGCGCCTGCTCGAGGGTGGCGCCGCCGAGGTAGCGCTGCAGGACCGCGCGCAGGTTCTCGCTCGGGTAGCGCTCGTCGATGAGCCCCTCGATGCTCGTGATCCGGCGACCGAGCGATCGCGAGAAGATCTTCGGCCCCTCCTCGCGGTAGAGGTCGAGGATCGCCGTGGCGTTCCAGCGCGGGCCGCCGTCGGGGCCGGGCGCGGTGAGGGCGAGGGCGAGGATCCCGCCGGTCGAGGTCCCGGCGATGAGGTCGAACAGCTCGTTCGCCGGCTTGGCCGTGCGCTGCTCGAGCGCGGCGAGGACCGTCGCGGGCACGATGCCCCGGATTCCCCCGCCATCGATGCTCAGCACCCGCACGGCGACGCCGACCCTATCGCGGCGCAGCCGCTCGCGGGGCCCGATAGCGTCCCGTCCCGATGGTGCACGCGGTGGCAGGGCTGCTTCTGGGGGCGCTTCTCGCGCTGGCCGCGGCCCAGAAGCTGGCGGCCCCGCGGTCGAGCGCCGCGGCGCTGGCGACGTTCGGCATCCGCGGCGCCCGGGCGCAGTGGGCGGCGTGGTCTGCGGTCGTGGCCGCCGAGCTGGCGCTGGCCGTGACGGTGGCGGTCGGGCTCGACGCCGCGGCGTTCGCGGCGGCGGCGCTCATGGCGGCGTTCGGGCTCGCCCAGGGCGTCGCCCTCGCTCGGGGCCGGCGTGGCGCACCCTGCGCGTGCTTCGGCGCGCGGTCGACGGTCGGGCCCGCCGCCGTCGCGCGCAACGCGGTGCTCGCCGTCGCGTTCGCGGCGGTGCCGTTCCTGCCTGACGAGCCGGCGTCGACGGAGGCGTGGCTCGGCCTCGGCCTCGCCGTATGCGGGCTGGCCGTCGCCGGGCTGGTCGTGGCGGTGCTCGCCCTCGCCCGCGAGGTCGGCATGCTGCGCCTGGCGATCGGGCCGCAGCAGGCGCTCGAGATCCCGAGCGAAGGGCCGGCGCTCGGCGCTCCGGCGGGGCCGCTGCTCGCCGCCACCGCGCCGACCGATCGCACGCGCCTGGCGCTCGCCGTCTTTGCGTCGGAGGGCTGCCGCATGTGCCAGGCGGTCGCGCCCGGCGTGGCGATGCTCGCCCGCGACGACGCGCTGGCCGTCGCCACGCTCGACGAGGTGCGCGACGCGGAGCTCTGGCGCGTCGCGGACGTCCCCGGCAGCCCGTACGCCGTCGCGCTGGACCCGCGCGACGGGACCGTGCTCGCGAAGGGCACGTTCAACGGGCTGGCGCAGCTCGAGAGCGTGCTCGCGACGGCCGAGCGGCGGATGGGTGAGGCGGTGCATGGCTGACGGCGCGCGCCGTGGGCTCGGCGCGCTGACCGAGGACCTCGCCGCGCGGACGTCGCGGCGCGGCCTGCTCGCCCGCGTCGGGCAGGCGATGCTCGCCGGCTCGGCCGTCGGGCTGGTCGGCCGCGCCATCAAGCCCGGCGAAGCGGAGGCCTACCACTTCTGCGGCCACATCTACACGACGGGCTCCTGCCCGCACCCGACCGGCCTGCCGCGCATCGACGCCCGCGGCCTGCCGATCCGGGCGAAGGACGGCCGGCCGGTCGACGACCTCGGCCGCCTCGTCGATGCGGGCGGGCGGCCGGTGGGCGAGGACGGCCGACCCCTGACCGACGCGACCGGGCGGCCCCTGCCCGTCGCCACCCGTACGAAGGTCTGCTCGGCGGCCGGCGATCAGTTCGGCTTCACCCCGCACATCGACGGCTCCTGGTACCGCTGCTGCAACGGCCACGTGCGCAAGCTCGTCGACTGCTGCACCGACGGCGACCGCCGCATCAACGGCGACAAGGCGCTGACCGGTTACTGCTATCGCGGCCGCAAGGTGTTCTGCGTCATGTACTTCCAGACGAAGGTGCCGTGTTGAGCCGCGGCCGGCGCGCGCCCGGACCGCCTCGGCCCTGCGCCGCCCGGGGAGCGTTCGCGCCGAGCCGCTCACGGCCCAGCTCGCCGCCCGCCGTGACGAGCGCGGGGTGCAACGGGCGGTCCCGGACCCGGACCGGCGGCCGGAGGGCCGGCCGATGACGGTCGCGGCCGTCGCGCTGGCGCTCGCCGGGCTCGTCGCCGGTCTGACCGGGACGTGGTCGCCCTGCGGCTTCTCGATGATCGACACGCTCGGCCCGCACGGCCATCCCGGCGGCCGGCGGCGCACGGCCGCGGCCTGTGCCGCGTTCGCGGTCGGTGCGCCGCTCGGCGGGGCGATCACGTTCGCGGGCCTGGCGGCGCTGGGCGCGCTGGCCGGCAGCGCGGACGCGCCCGTCGCGCTCGCGGTCGCGGTCGCGATCGCCATCGCCGCGGCGGCGCTCGACGCGACCGGCGTGCGGATCGCGCCCCAGCTGCGCCGCCAGGTTCCCGAGTCGTGGCGGCGCGTCCTGCCGCTGCCCCTGGCCGGCGGGCTGTACGGCGTCCTGCTCGGCCTCGGCTTCACGACCTACCTGCTGTCGTGGGCGCTGCCCGCCCTGGCCGCGGTGAGCGTGGCCGTCGGCGACGTCGGGCTCGGGCTCGGGCTCGGGATCGCGTTCGGTGTCGGCCGCGCGCTGCCGATCGTCGTGCTCGCGCCGCTGGCCGACACCGAGCTGGGCGCGCGGGCGATCACCGCGATGGCGGAGCGCCCGGCGCTCCTGCGCCGCGCGCGGGCCGCGGATGCCGTGGCGCTCCTGGCGGTCGCCGCGGCGCTCGCGGGCGGCGAGGCGCGCGCCGCCGCGCCCGAGCTCGTCGCGCGTCCCGGCGCGGATCCCAGCGTCGACGGCCAGCTGCTCGCCCTGACGATCCCCGGCGTGGGCGGCGAGCTCCTCACCGGCGGTCAGCGTGTGCCCGCCGGCGGCACGCGTCCCGCCGTCGGCGGCGGCCGGCTGGCCTACGTCGCGCCCGACGGCACCGTCACGGTCGTCGACCGCGCGGCCGGCACGACCCAGCTCGTCCCGGCCGCCGCCGGCGCCGACGCGCTCGCGGTCTCCGCGCGCTGGCTCGTCTGGCGCGTGCCGAACCCCGACCGGCTCTTCGCGATCGACCTGGTCGCGCCGCCCGAGTTCGCCCGGCTCGTCGCCGCCGTGCCGGCGCCCGGCAGCCTCAGCCGTCCGGCCCTCGACGGCGACCGCGTCGTCTGGTCGCACGCCACCCGCGCCGGCAGCGAGGTGCGCGTCCTCGACCTCGCCGTGCCCGGAGGAGCGCCGCTCGCGCTGCGCCGCGAGCGCCGCGTCCTCATCGGCGACCCCTCCCTGCGCGGCGGCGTCCTGCTCTACACGCGCGCGACCGCGCTGCGTCAGGAGCTCGTGCTCGCGCCCGCGGCCCCCGGCCGGGGCGGGAAGGTCCTCCTGCGCCTGCGCGGCGCGGCGGGCCGTGACGGCGGCCGCGGCAAGGGGCACACCGGTCAGGGCCGGCGCCCGGAGGACCGCGGCGGCCCGGTCCGGCCGGCGCGCTACACGCTGCAGTCGACGGCGCTGGGCGACGCGTTCGCCTACGTCACGCGGCTGGCGCGCGCGGGCGGCACGTCCGACGTCGTGCGCGTCGCCCGGTGAGGAACGCACGCACCGGCGGCGAAGACCGGTCCGTGACCGACCTCCCGCCCGCCTGGGTCTACCTCCTGCGCTGTCGCGACGGCTCGCTGTACTGCGGCTGGACGAGCGACCTCGAGCGCCGCCTCGCCGCGCACGCGTCAGGTCGTGCGAGCCGCTACACCGCGAGCCGGCGCCCCGTGGAGCTGGCCGTCGCCCTGCCCATGGCCGACCGCAGCGCGGCGCGGCGCGAGGAGGCCCGCATCAAGCGGCTGCCGCGTGCCGCCAAGCTGGCGCTGCTCGCCGCCGACGGCGAGGCGCTCGTCCACGGCGCCGCCTGAGACCGCGTCGGGCCGCCCGAGCACGACGAGGGTGTGCACCGTGAGCAGGACGAGCGGGATCCCGGCGACCGCGGCGTAGATCAGCGACATGGGCGCGACCCTCCTGCGAGTCGCTTCGTCTCGCACGGGCCGCTGGAGCTTTGCGGAGGTTCGGCGCCCCGATCCGGCGCGAAACCTGCACGCCGGCGGGCTCAGCCCGCCGGCACCTCCGCGCCCACCGTCGCGTCGCGCTGGGAGCCCTTGACGAGGTCGTCGGGCGCCTTGTCCTTGGGTAGGAACCCCGACTTCATGCCGAAGTAGACCGCCTGCGGGTGGTGGGCCACGATCGCCACCGTGGACTGCTCGGGCTCGAGCGCGAACCCGCCCGACAGCCGCAGGCCGATCGACGGCGCGTCGATCACGCGGAAGAGCTTCTCGAGCTCGGACTGCTCCGGGCACGCCGGGTAGCCCCAGGACCACCGGCGCCCCTGGTCGTCCTCGATGCCGAGGTCCGCGCGGATCCGCGCGTGCATCCACTCGGCCATGCCCTCGGCCGTCTGCACGCCCAGGCCGTGCACGAACAGCTGCTCCGCGAACTCCCCGTCGCGCTCGAGCTGCGCGATGAGATCGGTGACCTCGTCGCCGGCCGTGACGGCCTGGAAGGCGACGACGTCGAGCTCGCCGCTGTCCTTCGGCCGGTAGAAGTCGGCCAGGCAGATCCGCGAGTGGCCCGGCTGGCGCGGGAACACGAAGCGCTCGAGCACCGTCTCCCGGTCCTCGGGATCGAGCACCACGACCTCGTTGCCCTCGCTGTAGCACGGGAAGTAGCCGAGCTTGGCGCGGGGGCGCAGGTAGTCCTGCTCGGCCCACATCCGCTCCAGCCGCGGCTGGAAGTCCTCGGAGACCAGCCGCTGCCACTCCTCGCCCTTCACGCCGCGCCCGCCCCAGTGCAGCTTGAACAGCACATGGGTGTCGAGGTGGGGGAAGACCTCGCCGAGGTCGATCTCGAGCTCGCGCGCGCCCCAGAACGGCGGCTCCGGCACCGGGTTGTCGATCCGCGCCTCGGAGCGCACCGAGTCGTCGTCGGTCACGAGCTCCTCGGGCTCGGCGCCATGCTCGCGCAGGCGGCGGGCGCGGTCGCGCGTGTCGGCGACGAGCTTCTCACGGGCTCCCGGGTCGACGATCGCGTCCATCTTCGCCAGGCCCTCGAAGGCGTCCTTGCAGTAGAACAGCCCGGGCTCGTAGACCTCGTCGGACTCCTTGCCCTTCGGGTAGAGCGCGCGCAGGGCGAAGTCGCGGTTGATCGCCGCGCCGCCGACGAGCACCGGGAACTCCATGTTCTGCTGATGCAGCTCCTGGATGGCGAGCGGCATCTGCTTCGAGGTCGACACGAGCAGCGCGGAGAGCCCGATCGCCGTGGCATCGTGCTCCTTGGCCGCGTCGAGGATCGTCCCGATCGGCACCTGCTTGCCGAGGTCGACGACGGTGTAGCCGTTGTTCGTGAGGATCGTGTTGACCAGCGACTTGCCGATGTCGTGGACGTCGCCGAACACGGTGGCGAGGACGACCGTGCCCTTCGTGTAGCCCTCGATGCGGTCGAGGTAGTTCTCCAGCCGCGCGACGGCGCGCTTCATGACCTCGGCGCTCTGCAGCACGAACGGCAGGATCAGCTCGCCGGCGCCGAACTTGTCGCCGACCTCCTTCATCGCCGGCAGCAGCACGTCGTTGAGCGTCGGGACCGCGCCGATCTTCTCGACGGCGCGGTCGATCCAGTCCTCGACGCCGTCCTTCTTGCGGCGCAGGATGTGGAAGTGCAGCGCCTCCTCGGGCTCCATGCCCGCGGTCGCGTCGGCCTTCTCCTCCTCGGCCACCGCGCCCTTGGACTCGAAGTGGGCGATGAACAGCTCCAGCGCGTCCTCGCGGCGGTCGAAGACGAGGTCATCGGCGAGCTTGCGCTCGGCTTCGTCGATCTCGCCGTACGGCGTGATGTGGTTCGGGTTGACCATCGCCAGGTCGAGCCCGGCCTCCACGCAGTGGTGCAGGAACACCGAGTTGAGCACCGCGCGGGCGGGCTGGCCGACGCCGAACGAGACGTTCGACACGCCCAGCGACGTCTTCACGCCCGGGATCTCCGCCTTCACGCGGCGGATCCCCTCGATGGTCGCGACCGCAGACGGCCGCCACTCCTCGTCGCCCGTCGTCAGCGTGAACGTGAGCAGGTCGAAGATCAGCAGCTCGGGGTCGAGGCCGTGCTCGTCGCACGCGATCTCCTTGATCCGCTGCGCGATCTCGACCTTGCGGTCGGCTGTCTTGGCCATGCCGACCTCGTCGATGGTCAGCGCGATGAGCGCCGCGCCGTGCTCGACGACGAGCGGGACGACGACGTCGGCCTTCGCCCGGCCGGCCTCGAGGTTGATGGAGTTGACGATCGCGCGCCCGGGGATCTGGTCGAGCGCCTTGGCGATGACGTCCGGCTCGGTCGAGTCGACCTGGATCGGCGCCGGCTGGGTGAGCGAGACGCGCTTGGCGACCTGGCGCATCTGCTCGTCCTCGTCGGAGCGCTCGGTCAGCGCGACGCAGAGGTCGAGCACGTGCGCGCCGCCCTCGACCTGGTCCTCGGCGACCTGGACGAGCCCGTCGTAGTCGTCGGCGAGCAGCAGCTCCTTGGCCTTGCGCGAGCCCTGCGAGTTCACGCGCTCGCCGACCAGCGTCGGGCTGGGGTCCTGCACGAGCGGAGTCGCGGCGATCATCGACGACACGCGCGGCGGGCGCGGCGCGGGGCGGGGGGAGACCTGGTGCGGCCGGCAGCGCTCGGCGATCGCGTGGATGTGCGCCGGCGTCGTGCCGCAGCAGCCGCCGACGATCGTCACGCCGTAGCGCTCGACGAACTCGCCGAGCGTCGCGGCGAGCGGCGCGGGCTCCTCGGGGAAGATCGTCTCGCCGTTGGGGCCCTGGATCGGGAGGCCGGCGTTCGGGATGCAGGAGATCGGCACCGGGCTGAACTCGCCGAGGAAGCGGATCGCGTCGCGCATGTCGTCCGGGCCGGTGGAGCAGTTCAGGCCGATCGCGTCGACCTTCAGCGCCTCGAGCGTCGTCAGCGTCGCGTCGATGTCGGTCCCGAGCAGCATCTTGCCGCCGTTGGGCAGCAGGGAGACCGAGACCTGGATCGGGACCGCGCGGCCGACCGTCCTGAACGCGTCGCGGGCGCCGAAGATCGCCGCCTTGGCCTCGAGGATGTCCTGGACCGTCTCGATGATGATGAGGTCCACGCCGCCGATGAGCAGGCCGCGGGCCTGCTCATCGAAGACCTCGACGAGCTTGCGGAACGGCATCGCGCCGAGCGTCGGGTCGTCGGAGGCCGGCAGGAAGCCGGTCGGGCCCATCGACCCGGCCACGAAGCGCTCGTCGCCGCCGCCGATCGCGTGGCGGGCGATCTCCGCCGCCACCTGGTTGATCTCGAGCGTGTACGCGCCGAGGCCCCATTCGTCGAGCTTGAGGCGGCTGGCCTGGAAGGTGTTGGTCTGCACGACCTCGGCGCCGGCGGCGGCCATGGAGTCGTGCACGCCGGCGATGACGTCGGGCCGGTGGAGGATCAGCGCCTCGTGGCACTTGCCCGGCAGCCCGCCGTAGTCCTCGGTGGTGAGGTCGAACTGCTCGAGCGTCGCTCCCATGCCGCCGTCGAAGATGACGACCCGCTCGCGAATGGTCTTGGCGTAGTCCCGCATTGCGTCGGGAGCATACAGCAACCTTGACAAAGGTGTGGCAAGGTTTGGACGGGTAGCGTAGGCGCATGCCCAAGCCGCCTCCGCCCGACTCGCCGTTCTGGAAGGTCTTCGGGGTGATGACGAAGCTCAACACCGCCGCCTTCCGCGCCACCCGCGGGAAGGTCGGCGGACGCTTCGGCAAGGCCGACATCCTGCTGCTGCACCACGTCGGCGCGAAGAGCGGGAAGTCGCGCGTCGCGCCGCTCATCTACCTGCCGGACGGCGACGACCTCGTCCTCGTCGCCTCCAAGGGCGGCAGCGACCGCCATCCGGGGTGGTTCCACAACCTGCGGGCCAACCCGGACACGGAGGTCGAGCTGCGCGGCGAGCGCCGGCGCGTCCACGCGCGGGTCGCGACCGACGAGGAGCGCGAGCGCTACTGGCCGCGGCTCGTGGCGATCTACAAGCCCTACGACGACTACCAGGGCTACACGCAGCGGCGCATCCCGCTCGTCGTGCTCGAGCCGCGCGTCTGAGTCAGGTCGTCTCGCCGCGCTCCAGTGCGGCGAGCATCGGCTCGGCGAGCTCGAGCAGGTCCTCGATGCTCGCGGCCTGGAGCTCCTCGAGGACCTGGTTGCGCCGAAGGACCGTCACCCCGGTCAGGACGGCGATGAGCAGCTCTGCGCGCAGGCGGGCGTCGGGGATGCCGCGCTCGGCGAGGCGGTCCGCCAGCGGGTCGATCACGCGGAAGTCGAGGATCCGCCGCACCTGGTCGCGGATCTCCGGGCTCTGCTGGGTGCTGACGAGCGCCCCGCGCAACGGGGTCTGGTCGGTCTCCCAGCGCTCCAGGAGCGTGCGCGCGACGCCCGCGAACGTCTGCCTCTCGGCCGGGATCGGCGTCAGGCGCGCCGGATCGCTGAGCACCGCGAGGAACAGCCCCTCCTTGCCGCCGAAATAGCGCGCGATGAGCGCCGCGTCGACGCCGGCGCGCTCGCCGATCTCGCGGATCGTCGCACGCTCGTACCCGTGCTCGGCGAACAGGCAGGTGGCCGCGTCGAGCAGCGCCTCGCGCGATGCCCGGGCGTCGTAGGGGCGGCGGTTGGTGGTGGGCGAGGGATTTGTCATCGGCCGATGTCATTGTAGGATGACAAATGCCGCCGCCGCCTGATCGACGTACCCCCGCATGCCCAGCCCCGACGCACCGGCCCGCCAGCATCACAACCTGACCTTCGCCGTCCTCGCGGTGGCGGGCATGTCGTACTCGCTCATGCAGTCGCTCGTGGCGCCGGCGCTGCCCGAGATCCAGCGCGACCTGCACACGTCCGCGACCGCCGTGACGTGGCTGCTGACCGGCTACCTGCTGAGCGCCTCGGTGATCACGCCGATCGCCGGCCGCCTCGGCGACATGTTCGGCAAGGAGCGCGTCCTCGTCATCACCCTCGCGGTCCTGACCGGCGGAACGGTCGTCGCCGCGCTGGCGACGAGCATCGAGGTGATGATCCTCGGCCGGCTGCTGCAGGGTGCGGGCGGCGCGATGTTCCCGCTCGCGTTCGGGATCATCCGCGACGAGTTCCCGCGCGAGAAGGTCGCCGGTGGGATCGCGATGATGTCGGTCTTCCTCGGGCTGGGCGGCGGGCTGGGCATCGTGCTCGCCGGGCCGATCGTCGACAACCTCGGCTACCACTGGCTGTTCTGGCTGCCGCTGGCGCCGGTCGCCTTCGCCACGATCGCCACCGTGCTGTGGATCCCGGAATCGCCGCTGAAGGTGCCCGGGAAGGTCAACTGGGCGGGCGCGGCGCTGCTGTCGTCGTGGCTCGTCGTGGGGCTGGTCGCGATCAGCCAGGGGTCCAGCTGGGGGTGGACGTCGCCCCGCATGCTCGGTTCGTTCGCGCTGACGATCGTGCTGATCGCGCTGTGGATCGCCAACGAGCGGCGGGCCGCCGAGCCGCTCGTCGACATGCGCATGATGCGCCGGCGCGGCGTGTGGACCGTCAACCTGGCGGCGATCCTCGTCGGCGCCGGGATGTACAGCTCGTTCATCCTCATCCCGCAGTTCGTCGAGATGCCGACGGGCTCGGGCTACGGCTTCGGGTCGAGCGTCACCGGGGCGGGCCTGTTCATGCTCCCGTCGACCACGGCGATGCTTCTGTCCGGGCCGATCGCCGGGCGCATGTCGCGCCGGTACGGCTCGCGCCCGCCCATGCTGCTGGGGGCGGCGGTCCTCACCCTGTCGTTCCTCATGCTCGCCTTCGTGCACACCGATCCGGTCGACGTGTACGTCGCGGCGGCGCTCGTGGGCTTCGGGGTCGGCTTCTGCTTCGCCTCCCTCGCGAACCTCATCGTCGAGGTCGTCCCGCCCGAGCAGACCGGCGTCGCGACCGGGATGAACACCGTCATGCGGACGATCGGCGGCGCGATCGGCAGCACCGTGACCGCCGCGGTCATCGCGAGCACCGTCGTCGGCGGTAGCGAGCCGACCGAGTCCGGCTTCACGATGGCGTTCATGATCGCCGCGGGCGCGGCGGGCCTCGCGTTGCTGACGACCTTCCTGGTCCCGCGGCCGCGCCGCGGCTACGGGCGCGTGCTGGCGCCCGAGCGCGCCGCGGCCTGAGGGGCCTGTCCCGGTAGGCCCGCGGCGCGGGAGGACGCCCCACCTAGAATGGGTGGGGTGAGCTTCCAGCGCGGCATCGACGGCCCGGACCCGGTCCGCGCGGACGCCACCGCACGGCGCAACGGCGCCCAGGAGCATCGGCGCGTCGCGCACTCGACGCGCCTCGGCGTGGGGACGCTCGCCTGCCCGGTCTGCGACGCGCCGGTGGCCATCGGGATGGACCGGCTGGCGCCGGCCGACGCGATGCGCTGCCCGTTCTGCGCCCACCACGCGCCGGTGCGGGAGTTCCTCTCGCTCGGCGAGCCGACGCGGCCCACCCGGGTCGAGGTGCGGGTGATCGCGCCCGCGCGCGTCCGGATCAGCCGCGACACAGCCGCTCTTCGAACGCCTGCCGGGCCGTCCGGCTCGCGGCCCGGCTGAGCGCGCCGCCTACATCGGCGACGCGATCTCGATCAGGGTGCCGAACGGGTCGCGCAGCCAGCCGACGCGCTGCCCGTGGGGCTGATCGGCGGGCTCGCTCAGCGCCGTGCAGCCCGCCTCGATCGCCCGGGCGTACGCGCCGTCGACGTCTTCGGTGACGAGCGCGAGCTCGACGTTGGCGGGCGGGCCGTCCGAGGTCGCGCGGCGCACGCCGCCCGGGAAGTTGTTCTCGCCGAGCGCGTAGGCGGCGAACGCGAGCTTCGTCGTGCCCGTGTCGAGCTGCGCGTATTCGCCGCCGGGCGCGACGAACTCGCCGCGCAGCCCGAACGTGCGCTGGTAGAACTCGGATGCGGCGGCGGGGTCGTCGACGTAGACGATCGTCCAGCCGAGGGTCAATGCGGTGTCGGTCATGCGCCCATCATCCTGCGGGCCCGGCCGCCCGTCTTGGACAAAACGGACCTGGGCGCTACGCCGCGAGCAGGCGGGTGGGCGGCACGCCGGCCAGAGCGCGGCAGTCCTGCGCGAAGTGCGCCTGATCGGCGTAGCCGGCGTCGGCCGCGACCCGGGCGAGCTCGTCGCCGCGGTGCGCCGCGGCCAGCGCCCGGCGCAGGCGCAGGATGCGCGCGAGCCGCTTGGGGCCGTAGCCGACGGCGGCCTCGACGCGGCGGCGCAGCTGGCGCTCGCTGACGGCCAGCGCGCCCGCCAGGTCGCCCACCCGGGCGGCCGGCTGCTGCAGCCGTCCGGCGGCCGCACGCACGAGCGGATCGGGCGCGGCGGCGGTCGCGGCGCGCGCCGACAGGAAGTCGAAGAACGTGGCCACGCGGTCGCCGGCGGCCTCGAAGCCCTCCGCGAGCCGCTCCCCGTCGTCGCCCCACAGCTCACCGAGCCCGGCGCGCCCGTCGAGGACGTCGCCGGGTCGGATGCCGAGCAGCGCTGGGGCGGCGCCGGGGTGCATCCGCGCGCCGGCCATACCGCGCCCCGGCTCGACGTCGACGAGGAACGCGACGGTGTTCGGACCGACGAGCTGGGTGCCGGCGCCCTCGGTCCAGACGACGTCGACGCACCCGTCGGGCACCACGCGGACGGGCGGGCCCGGCTCGCCCCTGCGCTCCCACACGCACTCGACCCACGCCGTCAGCGCCGGCGGCGGCGCATGCTCGCGGTAGCTCATGCGCCCGGCTCGAAGTCGGTGACGACCAGGTCGAGGCGGTCGATCGCCATGGTCGTCAGTCGGTGAGCGCCCCGGGGTCGGCGGGAACGTCGACGGCGTGCTCCTGCAGGGCGCTGAGCGGCACCACGTCGAGCGCGCGCTCGTGCGTCGAGGCGAGCACGACGTACGCAGCCGCCCCGTCCTCGTACGCGCGCAGCCAGTTGCGCGCCGTGACGCACCAGCGGTCGCCCGGGACGAGTCCGGGGAAGCGGTACGCGGGCATCGGCGTGCTCAGGTCGTTGCCGATCATGCGCTGATGCTCGAGGAACTCGGCCGTCACGACCGCGCAGATCGTGTGGCTGCCCCGGTCCTCGGCGCCGGTCCGGCAGCAGCCGTCGCGGAAGAAGCCGGTCATCGGGTCGGTCCCGCAGGGCTCGAGGTCGCCGCCCATCACGTTGCGCTCGGTCACCGCACAAGTATGGCCGCTCGCCCGACGGCCCGCGCTGGGTTGGAAGCCGAACGGTTCGACGTCGATCGACCCCGATAGGCTGGCGCGCATGCCGGGCCCGCGCGCATCCCCGCCCCTCGGGCTCCGGCTCGCGCGGACCGCGCGCCTCGCCGGGCAGGCCTTCGACCGCGCGATGGCGCAGGCCGGCGGATCGGCGGCGACGTGGCAGGTGCTGGCGCTGGTCCGGTCGAAGCGCTGGGGCGCGCAGAACGAGATGGCCGGGGCGATGGGGATCAGCGGCGCGACGCTCACCCATCACCTCAACGCCATGGAGGACCAGGGGCTCGTGCGCCGCTGGCGCGACCGCAGCAACCGCCGCGTGCAGCACGTCGAGCTGACCGGCGCGGGCGAGGATCTGTTCATGAGCCTGCGCCACGTCGCCGCCCGCCACGACCGCCACCTGCGGTCGCGGCTCACCGAGGAGGACGCCGACCAGCTGGCCGAGCTGCTCGACCGGATCGTGGCCGGCGTCCAGGCCGAGGAGCGGCCCCCGGCCGCGCCGGGCGGCCGCGCCTGACGACGCGCGCTGCGCGTGGCGCCCGACGGCCGCGCCTGACGCGCGCTGCGGGCGGCGCCCTACGGCCGCGCCGGGAGCTCCTGCACGGCCCACTTGTTGCCGTCCGGGTCGGCGAAGAACACGAACCGGCCCCACGGGAAGCCCTGCACGTCGCTGACCTCGACGCCGCGGGCGGCGAGCTCGTCGTGGGCGGCGTCGGCATCGGCGACGACGAGCTGCATCCCCCGGACGGAGCCCGGCTCCGCGTCGGTGACGCCCTCGCCCAGCGCGATCGAGCACGCCGAGCCCGGCGGGGTGAGCTGGACGAAGCGGACCCCGTCGCTGACGGTGTGGTCGTGGTCGGCGTTGAAGCCCGCCTTGTCGGTGTAGAACGCCTTCGCGCGGTCGACGTCGGTGACCGGGATCGCCACCAGCTCGAGCTTGTAGTCCACGCCTTCGCTCCTTCGGTCGAGGGTCGGCCCGGCGGCTCCGGGCCTCGTGGAAAACAATCTACGGACGCTTGCGGCCACATCCTGGCCTAATTTTGCCCGGCCTGACGCTGGCCTGGGACGCTGGCCCGCTCAGCGGGAGGAACGCCCCCGGCCCGTACTCGGCCTTTGCGAACTACGGGAGGCTGCGGATGGCGCCGGTCGTGGTGTGGGCGAAGCTGCGCGTGATGATCACTACCGCGCCTGCGCCGCTGCTGCTCGACGGCCTGATGCCCTCGCCCGACGCGGCGACGACCGTCACGGTCCTCGTCGACGCCGACCCCGCCACGACCTACGCGGCGATCCTCGACGCCGACTTCGCCGACATGCCACGCAAGGACCCGCTCCTGCGCTGGGTGATCGCGGCGCGGGCGCTGCCGGACCGCCTCTCGCGCCGGCTGCGCGGACGACCGCCCGCGGTACCGATCGCCGAGACCGGCGGCCGGCTCGGCGTGATGGGCGAGGGGCCGGATGCCTGGATCCGCCTCGGCGCGCAGCCAGGCCGCGAGTTCGCGTTCGGGGCGATCGGCCAGTTCCTCGGAGCGCAGGTGGACTGGCGTCCCACGACCTGCGCCGAGTTCGGCGCCTTCGCCGAGCCCGGGTACGTGAAGATCGCGGCGAGCCTCTCCGTCCACCCGTACGGCGAGCGCCGCTGCCTACTCACCTACGACTGCCGCTCGACCGCGACCGACCCCGCCTCGCGCGCCTCGTTCCTACGCTACTGGCGACTCGTGTCGCCGGGGATCCGCATCGTGCTCTGGCGGGCGGCGGCGATGATCCGCCGCGGCGCTGGCGCCTGAGCCGGCGACTGCGCCGGCGCTCCGTTTCCTGGATCGCCGCCACGTCACGCCTGGCCGCGGTCCTTGGGCTCCCCGCGGCTCTCGCGGCCGCGGGCTCCGCGTACGCGCCGGACTCGCCGGGGCCGGCTCGAGGGCCGCGTGCACGATGGCTCGCGGGTCTGAGCTCCGCCCGTGCAGGGCTTGCGGGGTGCGGGCGCGCTGAACGGCTCGACGAAGGGGGCGTGGTTGGTGCCCGGCTCGCTCGGCTCGGTGGCCGGCGCGGTGGCCCGGTGTGAGGGGCTTTGTCGCATTCACGGCGCGTGACGCCGTGAACGCGACAAGGTCGGGCACTTGCCCGTTGTGCTGGCGACCGTGCCGCCATGACGGCGCGGCTCGTCGTGCAGGCGCTCTCACGCCAGCCGTACGCCCATACGGTCTGAGCGGTCAGCGCACGTCGGGGTCCGCGCGCCGCAGCACCGGCTTGACGTCGACGATCGGGGTGCCGTCGATGGCCTCGAGGTCGCTGACCAGCAGCCGGTCGCCGGCGACCTCGAGCACGCGTACCCGGTGCACCCCGATCGGGTTCGGCCGGTCCGCCGAGCGCGTGCTGAACACCCCGCGTTCCGGGTTGCGCGGGTCGTCGCGCGGTACGACGCGCAGCACGCCGCGGTCCGCGCGGTCCAGCCACGTCAGCACGAGCAGGTCGTCGCCTGCGGCGATCCCCTCGAGGCCGGCGCGCACATCGGCGTCGAAGGCCAGCCACGCGTCCGGCGCGCCCTCGTGGCCCTGCTTGGGCGCCGACGCCCGATCGGTGAGCGGCGACCGGACGGTGCCGATGGCGACGAGCTCCATGGCCGTCTTCCTACCGGATCGGCGCGACCGGCGCTCGCCTAGGCTGGGCGCATGGCCGACTGGGAGGACGTCCGGCGGATGGCGCTCGAGCTGCCCGAGACGAGCGAGCGGGTCTCACGCGACCTGCGCCAGTGGGTCGTCAAGGACAAGCTGTTCGTCTGGGAGCGCCCGCTGCGCCGGTCCGATGTCGAGGCGCTCGGCCCGGAAGCGCCGGACGGCCCGATCCTCGGCGCGCGCGTCGAGCACCTCGTGGCCAAGGAGGCGATGGTCGCCGATCCCTCCGGCGCGTTCTTCACGACGCCCCACTTCGAGGGCTACCCGGCGGTGCTCGTCCGCCTGGACGCGATCGGGCCGGCGGAGCTCGAGGAGGTGGTCGTGGAGGCGTGGCTGGCCCGCGCCCCGAAGCGGCTCGCGCGGAAGTACCTCGACGAGCACGGAGCGTCCGAGGCGTAGCCGGCCGGGTAGGACCCCGGCCATGACCGAGACCGACTACGCCGTCGTCGCTCCCGACGACGTCGACGACGCCTACGCGGGCACCGACGTACCCGGGGAGTTCCGCCGCCTCACCGACGCATTGGCCTGTGACCAGCTCTCCGTCACGCTCATCCGCGTCCCTCCGCACGCGGACTTCGAGCAGGGCACCGGGCACTTCCACGACGAGGTCGAGGAGCTCTATCTCGTGACCAGGGGGACGCTGACGATGCGCTTCGGCGACGAGGTGCGCGAGGTCCGGGCGCCGGCCGCCGTGCGGGTCGCGCGCCGCACGCCGCGCTCGCACCGCAACGAGGGCTCCGAGCCCGTCGAGATGTGGGCCGTCTCGCGCAAGATCGGCCACAGCGACTCGACGAAGATCGACGACTTCTGGGAGGCCTCGCCCGACGCCCGCCAGCACGCCGGATAGCGCCGGTTCGGTCGGCGGCGCGCGGTAGGCTCGCCGCGCCGATGGCCTACGACGAGCATCTCGCCGACCGCCTCCGCGAGATGCTCGCCGGCGAGGAGGGCGTGACCGAGAAGAAGATGTTCGGCGGGCTGGCCTTCCTGCTGCAGGGCCGCCTGTCGGTCGCCGCGTCGCGCACAGGCGGGCTGCTCGTGCGCATCGACCCGGCCGATACCGACAAGGCGCTCGCGCGGGCGCACGTCGAGCTGATGGTCATGCGCGGGCGCGCGATGGACGGCTGGCTGCTCGTCCACGCCGACGGCGTCCGGACGAAGCGCCAGCTCGCCTCGTGGGTCGGGCAGAGCGTCGCGTTCGTCCGCACGCTGCCGCCGAAGTAGCTCGTCGTCCCGGCCGTGCCCGGCCGGTGTACGGTTGGCGTCGGCCGCAGGCCGATCGTCATGGCGAGAGCGCGGGAGCATCGGGGGAGCCGTCGCGGCGTGGCCGTCGCGCTCGCCGCGGCGTGCGCGCTGGTGGCGTCCGCGTCGACGGCCGAGGCCGCGCTCGTCTTCAGCCGCGAGGACGGCACGGCGATCACGTTCCCGGGCAAGACGCGCGTGTGGTGCGGACCGTGGGAGGAGGACGTCGCGGTCCCCGCCATCCACGTCTTCGCCGGGCGCCTGCGCCATCCGCAGCACCACTGGCAGCTCAGCGCCGTGCGCCGCGACGTGGCCCCCGGCACCCGGCTGCCGTTCCCGCTCGACTTCGTCTTCGACCATCCGCGCGGCGCACAGATCTTCGCGGCGGACATGCCCAACGAGGCGTCGACGGCGGAGGAGGAGGCGTCCGGCTCGATGACGTTCACCCGCACCAGCTGCCGGCGCGGCGGCGTCGTCGCCTTCAGCATCGACGCAGTGCTCGGCAGCGAGTTCATCGACGGCGAGGAGATCCACGTGACCGGGACGTTCCGCGGCCGCGTCGGTCACGCCCCATAGCCGCGTCAGAGCCGCTGCAGCGTCGCCGCGTCGGGCGCGCCGCCGAAGAGGCGGTCGAGCACCTCGGTGAACACGGGCTCGTCCGGCGCGGCGCGGGAGAACAGCGTCAGCGAGGAGCGCAGCTTCATCGCGTCGATGCCGCCGAGGATCTGATCGGCGCTCCGGCCGGAGTGCGAGAGCAGGGCCGCGGCGGACTGGCGCAGCCGCGGGCCGAGCACGGGGTGGGCGAGGTACGCCTGCGCCTCGGCGAGCGACGAGATCGCGTAGTGCTGGGCCGTTGCGCTGCGGCCGAGCCCGGCGATCTGCGGGAAGACGAACCACATCCAGTGGCTTGTCTTGCGTCCGGCACGCAGCTCGGCCAGCGCGGCGTCATAGGTGGCTCCGCGGTCCTGGGCGTCGACGAAGCGCTGCAGGTCGAACGGATCGCTCATGGCCCCCCAGCATGACGGACCAGCCCGCCCCTAATCCGTAAGATCTTTTCGCGTGATGGGCCGCGAGCGTTCGGCGCACGTCGAGGGCCCGCATCGGGGAAGTCCCTTGCGCGACGGCTACTGCGCGTAGCGGTGGTGCAGATCGAGGACGTTGCCGGCCGGGTCGAGGAAGAGCGCCTGGTGGCAGACGCCGCTGTCGATGGTGTCGCCGAGGAACTGCACGCCCTGCTCCTCGAGCGCGGCGCGCGAGGCCGCGACGTCGTCGACGTGGAAGGCGAGCGGGACGCCGTGCGGGCGGAACTCCTGGCCGAACGCGGTCGGGTCCATCACGGCGACCGTGAGGTTGCCGGCCTGGAACTCGACGCCGGGCATGTCGCCCCAGCGCTTGACGAACGGCAGGCCGAGCACGTGCTCGTAGAAGTGCGCCGAGGCGTCGATGTCCTTCGCCGGGACGGTGGCGAAGTCGACGCCGGTGATGGAGAGGGCAGTCATGGCGGGGTGGCTCCTCGATGGGACGGTGGACGCAGGTCTATCGCTTCGACGGCAGCGCGCGCCGGAAGTCATCGGTTGCGCCGGCGCGCGGTCCGTGCAACACTGAACCTGATGGTTCAGTATTCGCAGCTCGATCGCACGCTCGCCGCCATCGCGGACCCCACCCGTCGGCAGGTGCTCGAGCGCCTCGGCGCGGGCAGCGCGACGATCACCGAGCTCGCGGAGCCGTTCGGGATCTCCATCACCGGCATGAAGAAGCACGTGCGCATCCTCGAGGACGCGCGGCTCGTCACCACCGAGAAGGTCGGGCGCGCGCGGCGGTGCACCGCCGGCCCCGGGCGCCTCGACGACGTGGAGGCCTGGATGGAGACCTACCGCCGGACCCTGGAGGAGCGCCTCGACCGGTTCGAGGAGCTGCTCGAACGCACGAAAGGAGCACCGCATGACCAGCCAGCAGAAGGACGCACGCCGGACGCTCGTCACGACGCCGGGCGACCGTGACATCCACATCGAGCGCATCTTCGACGCGCCGCGCGATCGCGTCTTCGCGACCTACACCGATCCGGAGCTGATCCCCGAGTGGTGGGGGCCGCGCGGGACGACCACGATCGTCGACGTCATGGACGTGCGCACCGGCGGCAGCTGGCGCTTCGTGACGCGCGGAGAGGACGGCAGCGAGACCGGCTTCCGCGGTACCTATCGCGAGGTGACGCCGCCGGAGCGCATCGTCCAGACCTTCGAGTGGGAAGGGATGCCGGGCCACGTGTCGGTCGAATCGGCGACGTTCGAGGAGCTCGACGACGGGCGCACCCGGGTCGTCACCACATCCGTGTTCCATACCACCGAGGAGCGCGACGGGATGGTCGGCTCGGGCATGGAGGGCGGCCTGCGGGAGACCTACGAGCGCCTCGACGAGCTGCTCGCGCGGCTCGCCGCGGGCTGACTCAGCGGCGCTTCGACCAGGGCGTCACCGGCCGCTCGAGCCGCTCGCCATCGACGATGAGGTCGACGTGCTCGTTGAAGAACGCGATGCGGTCCCGGATCTCGGCCGCCTCGCGCAGGGGCTCGGGATAGAACCACGCGATGTCGCCGTGGGCCGGATGCGCCCAGTACGAGGCGTGGCCCTTGTAGGCGCAGGTGCTCCGGGTGTCGGTGCGCGTGAGGCGGTCGAGCCGGACGTCCTGCGCCGGTAGGTAGAAGCGGATCGGGAGCATCGTCTCGAACAGCAGGCACGGACGGGTCGACTCGGCGAGCACGTCGCCGTCGAGCTCGACCCGGACGTGCCGCGAGCTGTGGAGGATGTCGATGCGGTGAAACGGGTCGCGCGGATGGCCGACGTTCGGCTCGTCCTCCTCGTACCAGGCGTCGAACGCGCCGAAGTCGAGGATCGCGTAGCCGGCGAGGTCGTCGTCGTCCGCGTGGACCGCGTCCGGCGGAACGCCGTCGCCCAGCTCGTCGAGCGGGACGGCGTACGCCGGCACGGGCCGGCGCGGAGGCCACACCAGCAGCGCGCGCCGGGTGTCGATGACGGTCCGGCCGCCGAGCTCCGCGCGGATGCGCTTCTCGATGGGTTCGTGGCGGCGCTCGTCGAACGCCTGCATCAGGAGGTCGCGGACGCGCGTGCTCATGTCGTCGATCCTCCCACGCCGCGGGCCCTAGCGTGTGGGCGCATGACGGGTCTGCGGCCGGAGCATCTCGCGTGACGCGCTGCGGCGTCCTGCTGCCGACGTTCGATCCGCTCGGCACGGGCGAGCCGCCGCCGGTCGTCGCCGCTGCGCGCCGGGCCGAGGCGCTCGGCTTCGACGGCGTCTGGGCCGGCGACCACCTCGCCTGTCCGGCGCCGGGGCTCGACGCGCCGTCGTGCCTGGCGGCCGCGGCCGCCGTCACCGCGCGGGTGACGCTGGGACTGAGCGTCATGCTCCTCGCCCTGCGGCCGCCGGCATGGGCGGCCAAGCAGCTGCAGACGATCGAGGCGCTCGCGGGTGGGCGGCTGCGCGTGGGCGTCGGGCTCGGGGGCGAGTTCCCGCAGGAGTTCGCGGCCGCCGGGGTGCCGGTGCACGAGCGCGGCCGGCGCGTGGACGAGACGCTCGAGGTGCTGGCCGACCTGCTCGGCGGGCGGCCCGTGCGGCGGGCCGGCGGCGCGCTCGGAGACCTCGACGTGCCGGCGCTGAGGCCGGCCGTCGCGGCGATGCCGCCGATCTACGTCGGCGGCCGCGGCGAGGCGGCCCTGCGGCGGGCGGCGCGCTTCGGCGATGCCTGGCTGCCGATGTGGCTGACCGCGGACGAGGTCGCCCGGCGCGCGGAACGGCTGGCCGCGCTCGCCCAGGAGCACGGACGCCCCCGGCCCCGGCTCGCGCTGCTCGTCGGCGTGCGGGTCGACGACGACGTCGCGGCCGCGCGCGACGCCGCGGCCGCGCATCTGCGCGGGCTCTACGGCCTCGACCTCGAGGCCGTCGAGCGCTGGACCGCGCTCGGTGGTGTGGCGCAGGTCGCCGAACACCTGGCCGCGTACGTCGAGGCGGGGGTCGGCGAGCTGATCCTGATGCCGCTCGGCGCCGCGCCGCTGGCACAGTACGAGCGGCTGGCGGAGGTGCGGGTGCACCTCGGCCTCGGCCGCCCGACGGTTTCGGCCGACCAGGAAGGAGCCCGCGCGTGAGCGCCCAGCCCGCCTCCCACTACGACCCCACCGCCTTTCGCGAGGTCTTCGAACGGCGCTTCACGTACATCGCCGGGGTCGAGCGCAACAGCCACCGGTTCGCCTCCCGGTTCGCGCTGCACGACCCGGCGAGCGGCCGCCGGTGGACCTACGCGTCGCTGTGGGCCGACGCCGGGCGGCTGGCCGGAGGGCTGCGCGATGCCGGCGTGGGGCCGGGCGACGTGGTCGTCTTCCAGCTGTTCAACGGGCCCGAGCTGGCGCTGCTGTGGCTGGCGGCGCAGCGCCTCGGCGCGGTCGCGTCGCCGATCAACTTCCGCCTCTCATCCGGGGAGACGGCATATGTGCTTGACGACAGCCGGCCGCGGGCGTTCGTGTACGACGGCGCGCTCGAGCCGACGGCGCGCGACGCGCTCGCGCGGGCGTCGCATGAGCCGGGCCTCGTGGCGGTCGTGGGGCCGGGCGGCGGCCGCGCCCGCGCGTTCGACACGCTGCTCGAGGCCGAACCGCCCGCGTCCCTGCCCGACGCGACCACGTATGACGAGACGACCCGGCTCTATACGTCAGGCACGACCGGCATGCCGAAGGGCGTGTCGCTCAGCAGCCTGGTCGAGGTGCTCTCGGCGCACGACGTGATCATGCACTTCCCCCTCTCGCCCGAGGACCGGACGCTGAACATGACGCCATGGTTCCATCGCGGCGGGCTGTATTCGGGCGGCCCGAACCCGGTGTTCTACGTCGGCGCGGAGGCGGTCGCGCTGCGCCAGTTCGACCCCGCGACCGTGCTCGACCGGGTCGCCGAGCACGGGCTGACCTACCTGATCGGCGCGCCGACGAACCTCGCCCTGCTGAGCGCGGAGCAGCAGGCGCGCCCGCGCGACCTGTCGACCCTGCACGGGATCGTGACGATGGGCGCGCCGCTGGACCGCGAGGCGTGCCTGCGCTACCAGCGCCTGCTCACGCCGCGGATCTTCAACGGCTACGGCACGACCGAGGCGTTCTGGAACACGTTCCTGCGGCCGGCCGACCTGCCCGACCACGCGGGTTCGGCCGGACGGGCGTGCACGGACGACGACGTCGCGGTCGTGCGGATCTACGAGGACCGGGTCGCCGCGCCCGACGACCTCGCGGCGAAGGACGGCAGCGAGGTGGGCGAGGTCATCGTCCGCTCCGTGAAGTCCGGGTACGCGTACGTCAACCAGCCCGAGGAGCAGGCTGCGCGGTTTCGCGACGGCTGGCTGTACATCGGCGACCTCGCGACGTGGGACGCCGACGAGTACGTGACGATCGTCGGCCGCAAGGACGACATGATCATCTCGGGCGGGGAGAACGTGCACCCGACCCAGGTCGAGGCGGTCCTCAACGAGCATCCCGGCGTGAGCGACTGCGCCGTGGTCGGCCTGCCGGACGAGCGCTGGGGCGAGATCGTCGTCGCCTACGTCGTGCGCGCCGACCCGGCGCTCGACGCCGCCGCGTGCGAGGCGCACTGCCTCGCGCACCCGATGCTCGCCGGCTACAAGCGCCCGCGGGCGTACCGGTTCGCCGACGTGCTGCCGATGACGGCGACGGGCAAGAAGGTCCACTACCAGGTGCGCGCGCAGGTCGAGGCCGACGCCGCCGCCGGACTGCTCGAGCGCCCGTGACGGCGCGCGCCGACGAGGTCGTCGTCACGGGCCTGGGCGCCGTCACCCCGCTCGGCCTCTCGGTGGCCGAGACGTGGGACGGGCTCGTCGCCGGGCGCTCGGGCGTCGGGTGCATCACCGCGTTCGAGGCGTCGGACCTGCCGGTGCGGATCGCCGCGGAGGTGCGGGGGTTCGACGCCGAGGCGGTCATGGGGGCCAAGCGCGCCCGGCGCTCGGCGCGCTTCTCGCAGTTCGCGGTCGCCGCGGCGCGCGAGGCGGTGGCGGACGCCGGGCTCGATGTCGCCGCCGCCGCCGACCGCGTCGGCGTCATCGTCAACAGCGCGGTGGGCGGAGCGCCCGAGACGCAGTGGGCGGTGGAGGCGCTCGTCGCGGGCGGCCCGCGCGACGTCAGCGCGACGTACGTGCCCTCGACCATCCCGAACATGCCGGCGTGCGAGGTGGCGATCGACGTCTCGGCGCACGGACCGGTGAGCGCGAGCGCCCTGGCCTGTGCGAGCGGCAACTACGCGCTGCTCGAGGCGCGGCGCCTGATCCTCGCCGGCGAGGCCGACGTCGTGATCGCCGGCGGGACGGACGCCGGGATCGGCAAGGCGATGATCGCCGGCCTGGCGAACATGGGGCCGCTGTCGCAGCGCAACGGCGAGCCGGAGCGGGCGAGCCGCCCGTTCGACGCCGACCGCGACGGGTTCGTCTACGGCGAGGGCGCGGTCCTGCTCGTGCTCGAGTCCGCCGCGCACGCGCGGGACCGCGGCGCCCGCGTGTACGGGAGCGTCGCGGGCGGCGCCCTGACGAGCGACGCGTTTCACATCAGCGCGCCGGAGCCGTCGGGCACGTACGCGGCGCGGGCGATCGAGCAGGCGCTGGCGCGCTCGGGGACTCGGCCCGAGGAGGTCGACTACATCTGCGCCCACGGCACGGGGACCCGTGCGAACGACGTCACCGAGACCCGCGCGATCCGGGCGGCGTTCGGCGCCGCCGCGGACGCGGTGGCGGTCAGCTCGCCGAAGTCGATGGTCGGCCACATGATCGCGGCGGCCGGCTCGCTCTCGGCGCTCGCATCACTGCTCGCGATGCGCGACGGCGTGATCCCGCCGACGGTCAACCTCGAGGCGCCCGACCCCGAGTGCGACCTCGACCACGTCGCGCTGCGCTCCCGGCGCGCCGACGTGCGCACCGCGGTCGTCAACGCGTTCGGCTTCGGCGGGCAGAACTGCGTGGTGGTGCTCAGAGCGCCGTCGCCGGATCCCTGACGCCTCAGCCGTGCAGGTGCAGCCGCTCGCCCTGCGGCCCGAGGATGGCGATGAGCTCGACGGCCCCGTCGACGGCGCCGAACCAGTGCGGCGTCCAGGTGGTGAACTCGACCGCCTCGCCGGGTTCGATCGTGAAGTCGTCGGCGCCGAGGATCAGGCGCATCCGGCCGTGCAGGACGTAGAGCCAGTCATGGCCCTCGTGGACCGGGAGCGGGTCCGGCGGCGTCGTGCGCGTGGCGGCTATGCGGATCTTGAAGGCCTGCAGGCCGCGGGCCGCGCCGCGGTGCGTCAGCGGCCACATCGTCAGGCCGTCGAGGTGCTCCGGCTCCGAACGCACGCGCGGGTCCTGGGCTGGCCGGGCGCCGAGCAGCTCGTCCGCCGTCACGCCGAGGGCGTCTGCGAGCAGCGGGACGTGGTCGAGGGCCAGACGCCGCTTGCCCGATTCGAGACGGCTCAGCGTCGAGACGTCGATGTTCGCGCGGTCGGCGACCTGCTGCAGCGTCAGCCCGCGCTCGCTGCGCAGCTCGCGCAGGCGCCGGCGGACCCGGACGTCGAACGGCTCCGTGTTTGCCGACATGGCAAAGCAGCTTGGCATATCCGAGCGACGCCGTCACGCTGAGACGATGACCAAGACCTGGGACTGCATCGTCGTGGGCGCCGGCGCCGCCGGGCTCAGCGCCGCGCTCGTGCTCGGCCGCGCCCGGCGCGCCACGCTCGTCGTCGACGCGGGAGGCCAGAGCAACCGCCCCGCCCACGGGATCGGCGGGCTGATCGGCCACGACGGCCGCCCGCCCGCCGACCTCTACGCCGGCGGACGGGCCGAGCTCGCCGCGTATCCGAGCGTCGAGGTGCGCGCGGGCGAGGTCGTGCGCGCGGCGCCGGACGGGGCGGACGGCTTCGCGCTCGAGCTCGCCGGCGGTGCCCGCGAGACGGCTCGGCACGTCCTGCTCGCCACCGGGATGGACTACCGCTTCGCGGACGTGGCCGGCATCGAGGAGCGCTGGGGGCGCTCGGTCTTCCACTGCCCGTTCTGCCATGGCTGGGAGGTGCGCGACGGGGCGCTCGGCGTGCTGGACCGCGGGGAGACGGCGGTCCACCGGGCGCTGCTGCTGCGGATGTGGAGCGACGACGTGACGGTGTACGCGAACGGTCCGGTGGACCTCGACGCCGACGGCGCCGACCGGCTCGCGGCGGCGGGGGTGGGCATCGACGAGCGCCCCGTCGCCGGTCTGCGCGGACCGGGCGACGCGCTCACGGCCATCGCGTTCGCCGACGGCGACGAGCGCGCCTGCGACGGCCTGCTCGTGGCCGTGACGCTGCACCAGCGCTCGCGGCTGGCCGAGCAGCTCGGCGTCAGGACGATCGCCGGCCACCTCGGGCAGCTGGTCGAGGTCGACACGTGGCTGCGCACGAGCGTGCCGGGCGTGTCCGCGGCCGGCGACGTGACCCCGCCGCCCCCGTCGGTGGCGAGCGCGATCGCCTCGGGCTCGTTCGCCGCGGTCGGGATCGTGCAGCGCATGGCCGGGTTGTGAGCCGCAACCCTCGGGGTACGACGGCGTTGATGCGGGCATGAGGAGCGTGACCGTGTTGGTGCTGGTCGTGGCCGGGCTCGCGAGCGCGCCCGCGGCGCACGCGACGACGCCCACGCCGATCGACGCCGGGACGGCCCGGACCGGAACCGCGCCCGCGGCGCACGCGACGACGCCCACGTCGATCGATGCCGGTACGGCCCGGACCGTGAGCACGGCGTTCGCCAACGACTGCGGCGCCTGCCAGGCGACCGTCGCGGACTGCGCCCAGGTCACGAGCCGCCGCGCCGACTGCGTGGTGGCCGAGGAGGGGGACTGCAGCTTCGTCGTCGCCTCGCGGGTCGACCTCAGGGGCTACCTGTACTACGACGTCTACCCGTGCCGGCCCGACGCACCGCCGACCGCGGAGGCCCAGGTCCGGAAGCACCCGGCGGGGCGGTTCTTCGAGCCGCTGACCCCCGCCGCGTTCGAGTTCGCCTCCGACGTGTACCCGACGAGGCTTCCGTATCCGGCGTTCCCGGTCCGCCACTACCACGGCACGACGAGCCAGCGCGAGACGTTCGACCTGTGGATCACCCCCGGCCGCCTGGTGCTCACCGGCTCGGGCGTGCCGTTCGACGCGGCGTGCTGGCCGGGCCCGGCGTTTCTGCGGCTCGGCCGCGAGCACGTGACGCGCAAGGGCCGGATCTCCTCGCGCCGCGCCCACGCGAACGCGGACACGCCCGCGCACCGGCTCGACGCCCGGCTCACGGACCATCGCCGGCGCGTCACCGGGACCCTGCGCCTGCGCGACCTCCGGTGCCGGCGGGCGCCGATCCGCTTCACGGGCCGGCGCGTCGGCGGGCCCGGCTTCGGCCGCGGCCGCTGAGCGCGGCTCAGCGCCACTGCGCGCTGACGGCGCGCAGCTTCTCGGGGTCGGTGATGACGTCGATCTCGGCGATCCGGCCGCGGGAGACGGTGATGCCCGCGACGCCGACGACCCGGCCGCCGGACGCCACGACGATGCCGGCGCCGCCGTTGACGATGGCCGGGTGCGCGAGGGGCGCGAACCGCGGGCCGCCCTGCGCCGCGCGGCGGGCCACCGCCTCCGCACCGACGAGCGGAGCGATCCCGCGGCGCGTCCCGGTGTCCCGGCGGAAGACCACGTCGGGGTCCAGCAGGGCGACCAGCGCCTCGAAGTCCCCGTCGCGCGCTGCTTTGAGGAACGCGTCGACGAGCTCGCGCTGGCGGGCGAGGTCGGCGTCGGCGACCGGGGCGCCGCGGGCCCGGCGCCGCGCGCGGCTGGCCAGCTGGCGCGCCGCGTCGGGCGTCGTCTCGACGATCTGCGCGATCTCGGCGAACGACACGCCGAACATGTCGTGCAGCACGAACGCCAGGCGCTCCTTCGGCGACAGCGTCTCGAGGACGACGAGCAGGGCGAGGCCGACGGAGTCCGCGAGCAGCGCCTCGCGCTCGAGATCGGGCGCGGCGCCGTCGGTCGTGACGATCGGCTCGGGGACCCAGCTGCCGACGTAGTCCTCGCGGCGGCGGTTGCGCGCCTTGAGCATGTCGAGGGCGACGCGCGCGACGACCGTGGTCAGCCAGCCGCCGAGGTTGTCGATGCCGCCGGCGTCGCTGCGGCTCAGCCGCAGCCAGGCCTCCTGCACGGCGTCCTCGGCCTCGCTGGTGGAGCCGAGCATCCGGTACGCGACCGCCCGCAGCCGCGGCCGCTGCGCCTCGAACTCGCTCGTCACCACGTCCCGGTCGTCCATCGCTGCTGTCACATCCTCTCGCCCGCTGTCGTCACCCACATGACGACGCTCACCGCAGCGATGTGACGAAGCGCAGGAGGACCGACCCCATGACGACCGCCCAGAGCACCCGGACCCCCCTCTCGACCCGTCGCGGCAGGCTCGCGCTCGCGCTGCTGTGCGCGATCGCGTTCCTCGACTTCGTCGACGCGTCGGTCGTCAACGTCGCGCTGCCGTCGATCCGCCGCGACCTCGGCTTCTCCGTCCAGGATCTGCAGTGGGTCATCAGCGGCTACCTGCTCACGTACGGCGGGTTCATGCTGCTCGGCGGCCGCGCGGCGGACCTGTTCGGGCGGCGGCGGTTGCTGATCGCCGGCACCACGCTGTTCGCCGTGTCGTCGCTGGCCGGCGGCCTGGCGCAGAGCTCGGGCATGCTCGTCGGCGCCCGCATGGCGCAGGGACTCGGCGCGGCGATGATGCTGCCCGCCGCGCTGTCGCTGCTGACGACGACGTTCACGGGCCGCGACCGGCACACGGCGCTCGGGGTGTGGGGCGGCGTTGCCGGCTTCGCCTCGGCGGTCGGCGTGCTGCTCGGCGGCGTGCTGTCCGAGGGGCCCGGGTGGCGTTGGGTCCTGCTCGTCAACGAGCCCGTGTGCGTGCTGGCCGTCATCGCGACCGTCCGGCTGTTCGCCGACGATTCCCGCCGGCCCGACCGGCGGCGCCTCGACCTCCGCGGCGCGCTGCTGAGCACCGGCGGGATGCTGCTGCTGGTCCTCTCGCTGGTGAAGGCGCCCGACGTCGGCTGGGGCGACCCGCGGACCGTCGCCGGCCTCGCGGGTGCCGCGGCGCTGCTGGCCGTGTTCGTCTGGAGCGAGGCTCGCGTGGCCAACCCGCTGCTGCCGCTGTCGATCTTCCGCGTGCGCGGACTGGCGGCCGCGGACGTCACGCAGCTCATCGCGGTCGCGGGGATCCTCGCGATGTTCTTCTTCCTCACCCTCTACATGCAGAACGTGCTCGGGTGGTCGCAGATCCAGTCGGGGATGGCGTACCTGCCGCTGTGCTTCGGCGTGGCGGTCGCGGCGGGCGTGTCGTCGCAGCTGCTCGTTCGCGTGGGGACGCGTCCGGTCGCCGTGGCCGGAGCGCTGCTGGCCGCGGGCGGCGTGTTCTGGCTGTCGCGCGTGCCGGTCGACGGCTCCTACACGGCCGACATCCTGCCCGGCCTGATGCTCGCCGCGGTCGGGCTCGGCGCCGTGTTCGTCGCCGTGACCACGGCCGCCAACGAGGGCGTCGTGCGCGACCAGGCCGGCCTGGCGGCCGCGCTGCTCAACGCGTCGCAGCAGGTGGGCGGCGCGCTGGGGCTCGCGGTGTTCTCGGCGATCGCCACCTCGCGGACCGACCACCTGCTGGGCGGCGCCGGCTCGCCCGCCGAGGCGCTGACCGGCGGGTTCCGGTCGGGGCTCCTGGCGTGCGCCGTCGCGCTCGCCGCGGCCGCGGTGCTCGCGCTGCGCCTGGCGAACACCCGGGGCGAGACCGCGGCGACCGACGACGACGCGTCCGTGCGACGTCCGGTGGCCGAGGCGGCCTGAGGGTCGGCGATGCTCGACCCGCGGACGCGCAGCGCATGGGATCCGGTGCCGGCGGTGTTACCGTCGGCTTCCGCTCTTGCACCTCGATCGTTGGGGAGGACCGAATGGCGACAGTGAGCGTGCGGTACATCGTCGATGACGTCGACGAGGCGATCGCCTTCTATACCGGCCTGCTGGGCTTCGAGGTCGTCATGCGGCCGGCGCCGCCGTTCGCGATGCTCAGGCGCGGCGACCTGCGGCTGCTGCTGAACGCGCCGAGCGGACAGGGTGGCGGGGGACGGACGCTTCCCGGCGATCGCCGGCCGGAGCCGGGCGGCTGGAACCGCTTCCAGCTCGAGGTCGTCGATCTCGAGGCCGAGGTGCAGCGGTTGCGCGACGCGGGCGCGACGCTGCGCAGCGACATCGTCCGCGGCATGGGTGGCGACCAGGTGGTCGTCGACGACCCGTCCGGCAACCCCGTCGAGCTGTTCGTCGCGCAACCCCGCGACTGAGGACGGCTCAGCTCGCCGGCGCTGCTCAGCGGTAGCGCCGCGGCTCCAGCGGCCGCCGCCGCTGGTCGATCGCGGCCAGCAGCGTCCCCGCATCGCCGATGCGCAGGAAGACCTCGACGCGACCGGGCTCGTCGTGGCCGAACCGCTCGCCGTCGAACGCGACCGTCAGCCCGTCGTCGCGGGCGGTCACCTCCAGCTCCGTCGCCTCGCCGTCGTCCCAGCCGACGTCCACGAGCGACGCGCCGAGCGCGGAGATCGCCAGGCGCTGCTGCGTGATCGCCAGCGCCGCGATCGTGCCCCGCCTGCGCCCGCCCTCGCCGCGCGTGACGGTCGCCGGGATGCCCTCGGCGATCAGCACGATCCGCTCGCGCTCCAGCCGCTTGCGCTCGTCCGCCGGGAAGCTGCCCTTCTTCAGATACAGGCGTCGCAGGAGTCCGATGCGGCGAGTCTAGATCGACCGGCCGCTCACCCCGCCGCCGGCGGATCCCAGAGGACCGGTAGGCGGGCCGGCCCGCGAAACTCCCAGCCGCCGATCTCGGCGGGCTCGTCGGGGTCGAGGCGCAGGCTCGGCAGCCGCTCGAAGAGCATCCGCAGCGGGATGCGCTGCTCGTAGCGGGCGAGCCAGTGGCCGACGCAGAAGTGCGGCCCCGTGCCGAACGCGCGGTGGGCCTGCGCGGGACGGCCGATGTCGAAGGCGTCGGCGCGTTCCCACCGGCGCTCGTCGCGGTTGGCGGAGGCGAGCACCGCCGCGACGCGCGCGCCCGGCTCGAGCGTCACGCCGCCGATCTCGACGCACTGGAGGACTTGGCGCGTCGCCGTCCCGACCGGCGCCATCCACCGCATGGCCTCCTCGACCGCCGCGTCCGCGAGGCCGGGATCGGCGAACACCCGGGCGCGCTGGCCGGGGTGCGTCAGCAGCGCCCAGAGCGTCAGGCCGGCGCCGTGGCCGGGTTCCTGCATGCCGCCGAGCAGGATCAGCTTGAGGTCGGCGAGGACCTCCGCGCGCGGGCGCAGTGCGCGCGGCTGACGTCGCGAAGCATCCCGGCGAGCAGGCTTCCGTCGGGCTCGCGCTCGAGGCGGTCGCAGATCGGCCCGAGCCGCTCGTCGATCTCCCGCGACGCCGCGTCGGAGATCGCGTACTTCGCCGGGTCCCGCTCGTGGTTGGCGCCGCCCGTCGCGAGCGCGAAGAACCAGCGGCGCAGCGTGTCGGCGTCGAGGTCGCCGAGCCCGAGGACCCGCCCGAGCGACAGGACGCTGACCGGCTCGAGGAACTCCGCCATGACGTCGGCGCGGCCGCGCGGGGCCATCCGCTGCAGCAGCGGCTCCGCGACGTCGCGGACGAGCTGCGGCGCCCACGTGTCCACGAGCTTCGGGCGCAGGGCGGCCTCCAGCGGCGCGCGCAGCCGCTTGTGCAGCACGCCGTCGACGGTCAGGACGTTCTCGCCGAGCGCCCGCCGCAGCGGCGAGGCGGACACGTCGGCGGTGAAGAGCTCCGGATGCGCGTTGACGTATTGCACGTCGTCCCAGCGCGTGACGAACCACAGGCCGACGGCCGGGACCCAGCACACCGGTTGCTCGGCGCGCATCCGGGCGTAGAGCGGGTACGGGTCGGCATCGAGCATCTCGACCGTGATGCTCTCGCCGAAGCCCTGCTCGGCCGTGGTGGACATGGAGCAACCATGCCGGTGACGGGCGCGCACGGCAACACCCGGCCCGCGAACGCCGTCATGCCGCGAGCGGCGCCGGTTCGGCCGCCGGCCGGCGCGCGTCGAGGAACCGCAGCGTCCCGTCGTCGACCGTGCCCCGGCGCAGCGTCTGCACGTCGGCGTCGTAGCTCATCGCCAGCTGCCACGGCGCGCGGTCGCCCGCGCGGGGGAACGCGTCGAGCGAGCGCAGCACGTAGCCGGCCCGGAAGTCGAGCAGCGGCCGGGTCTCGAGCTCGCCGTCGAGCTGCGGGACGCAGGCGTCGTGACCGGTCGCGTCGAGGTGCGCGAGCAGGCGGCACAGGTACTCGCAGACGAGGTCGACCTTCAGCGTCCAGGACGAGTTCGTGTAGCCGATGGAGAAGGCGAAGTTCGGCACGCCGCTGAGCATGAGGCCCTTGTAGGCGACGGTCTCGGGCAGGCGCACCTCCCGGCCGTCGACGCGCAGCTCGATGCCGCCGAACGCGAGCAGGTTCAATTCGGTGGCGGTGACGACGAGGTCGGCCTCGAGCTCGCGGCCCGACCGCAGGCGGATGCCGTGCTCGGTGAACGTCTCGATGTGGTCGGTGACGACCGACGCGGTGCCGCGGCGCAGCTCGCGGAACAGGTCGCCGTCGGCCGCGGCGCACAGCCGCTGGTCCCACGGGTCGTAGCTCGGCTTGAAGTCCACGTCGACGTCGGCGGCGGCGCCCTCGAGCTGCTTGGCGTTGACCCAGCGGATGAGCCGCCGCGCGGCGCGGGGGAAGCGGCGGGAGAACCCGTAGACCAGCTGTTGGCGGCGGATGTTCTTGCGCCGCGCCAGCGCGTAGCCGCGCCGGTCGCCGAAGATCCGGCGCAGCCAGTTGGCGATGGGATCGCGCGACGGCAGCGGCAGGACGTAGGAGGGGGAGCGCTGCAGCATCGTCACGTGGGCCGCGTCGGCGGCCAGCGCCGGGACGAGCGTCACGGCCGTCGCACCGCTGCCGATGACGACGACGCGCCGGCCGGCGTGGTCGAGGGCCTCCGGCCAGTGCTGCGGATGGACGATCTCGCCTTCGAAGCGCTCGAGGCCCCGCAGCTGCGGGGTGAAGCCTTCGTCGTAGCGGTAGTAGCCGCTGGCGCAGAACAGCCAGCGGGCGGTCATCTCGAGCGTGTCGCCGCGGGCGGGCCGCTCGACCTGCACGGTCCAGACGGCGTGCTCGGAGGACCAGTCGGCGCGGACCACCCGATGACCGAAGCGGATGTGGCGGTCGATGCCGTTCTCGCGCGCGGTCTCCTCGATGTAGGCGAGGATGGCCGGGCCGTCGGCGATCGCCTTGTCGCCGGTCCACGGCTTGAAGGCGTAGCCGAAGGTGTGCAGGTCGGAGTCCGAGCGGATGCCGGGATAGCGGAAGAGGTCCCAGGTGCCGCCGATCGCGTCGCGGGCCTCGAGGATCGCGTAGGTCCTGGCCGGCAGGTTCGCCTGGAGATGGTGGGCGGCGCCGATGCCGGAGATGCCGGCACCGACGATGAGGACGTCGAAGTGCGTGAGATCGGCCGGGTGCGTGGTCATGGTGGATTCGAGATCCATGATGCCCGGCGGGCGCAGGATCCGGCCATGCACTTCGCCCTGAACTCGTGCGTCTACATGTGCAAATCGCCCATCGCTCGGCTAAGCTTTCCGTCCGATGGTCGACCATGGATCGTGGACGCGGCCCTCGCCTCGCGTCGCCGAGCTGATCCGCACCGGCGCGAGCCTGCTGCTCGAGGCGCCCGACGAGGTCTTCGCCGAGGTCGACGCCGCGATCCTCTCCGATCCCGAGCACCCGATCGCCTCCGATCCCGTGCTCGCCGCCGCCGTGCGCCGCAGCAACCGCGCGAACCTCGTCCACTGGGCGACGGCCAACGTGCACGACCCGGGTGCGCCCGTGGCGGCGAACCTCGGGCCCGAGACCCTCGCCATCGCCCGCGATCTGGTGCGCCGCGGCCTGGCCGACGAGGCGCTGCGCGGGTATCGCGTCGGTCAGAACGTCGGCTGGCAGCGGTGGATGGCGCTCGCGTTCGAGCTCACGTCCGACGCCGGCGAGCTGCGCGAGCTGCTGGCCGTGACCGCGCGCTCGATCTTCGCCTTCGTCGACGCCACGATGGCCGGCATCGCCCAGCAGATCGAGCGCGAGCGCGATCAGCTGACGCGCGGCACCCACGCTCAGCGCCTCGAGCTCGTGTCGCTGATCCTCGAGGGTGCGCCGGTCGCGCTCGACCGCGCGTCGACGCGTCTGGGCTACGCGCTGGACCGCTCCCACACGGCGGCGATCGTCTGGAGCGACCGGCCCGACGCGGACCCGGCCGTCCTCGAGCAGGCGGCCGAGGCGCTCGGCCGCGCCGGCGGCGGTGCGCGGCCGCTCACCGTGCTCGCGAGCGCCTCGGCGCTGTGGGTGTGGATCAGCGGCGCCGACGGGGCGAATGGCGCGGATGCCGGCGCGCTCGACGGCCCGGCGGACGTGCGCGTCGCCTTCGGCCCGACGCTCGAGGGGCTCGCGGGCTTCCGCCGCAGCCACCTCGACGCGCTCGCCACCCAGCGGCTCATGCACCGCGGCGGCGGGCACCTGCGCCTCGCCCGCTACGACGACGTGCAGGTCGTCGCGCTCGCCACCCACGACGAGGAGCGCGCCGACGAGTTCGTCGCGCGCACGCTCGGCGAGCTCGCCGCCGCGCCGCCGGACCTGCGCGAGACGACCCGCGTCTACCTGCGCGAGGGACAGAGCGCCACGCGCGCCGCGCGCGTGCTGTTCACGCACCGCAACACGGTGCTCGCTCGCCTCGCCCGCGCGGCGAGCCTGCTGCCCGCGCCGCTGGAGGGACGCGGCCTGCCGGTCGCGCTCGCGCTCGAGATCGTGCACTGGCGCGGGACGTCACCCGGCCAAACATGAGTGGCGATTGCTCTTGAGCGGGCACCTTTCCGGTGTGTAGCGTCGCGCGCATGAATCTGCGTCGCCTCGTTCCTGCGGTCATCGCCGCGCTCTCGCTCGGCAGCCTGCTCTCGCCGGCTGCTCACGCGGCCAAGCCCGCCGCCGGTCCACTCACGCCGGTGATCGCGTCGATGATCCCGCAGCGGCAGGTGGTGGCGGTGCGCGGGTCCGACGGACGCTTCCACGTCCTCTACGAGCTCATGCTCACCAACTCGGTGGGCGCGCCCGCCACGCTCGGGCCGGTGCGGATCCTCGACGCCGCCAACGGGCGGACCGTGCGCCGCCTCTCGGTCAAGGAGATGCTCAGCACCGGGGCGCTGCACCAGCTCGACCGCCAGGACTCCGAGACGTCGAAGCTGCCGGCCGGCTCGTCGCGGCTGCTGACGCTCGACGTCAGCTTCGCGTCGCGCGCGGCGGTGCCCCGGCGCCTGACGCACCGCTTCCAGGTCGCGACGCAGAACCCGCTCACGAGCCAGGCGCAGCGGTTCACCTACGACGCGGGCCGGGTGCCGGTGTCGCGTCGCATCCCGCCCGCGTACGCGCCGCCGCTCGAAGGGACCGGCTGGGTGGCCTCCGACGGCTGCTGTTCGCCATCGGGACACGTCAACGCGATCCTCGGCCTCAACGGCCGGCTGCAGGCCGCCGAGCGCTTCGCGATCGACTGGATGCGGATCGACGCCGCCGGGCGCATGTTCCAGGGCGACCCGGCCAACCCGGCCAGCTGGTTCTCCTACGGTTCGCCGATCAAGGCCGTGAGCGACGGCGTCGTGACCTACGCCCGCGACGGCGAGCCCGATCAGACGCCCGGCAGGATGCCGACGAACCTCACGTGGGATCAGCTCGTCGGCAACGCGGTCTACGTCCGCACGAGCGACGGGCTCACGCAGGCCTTCGTGCACCTCTCGCCGGGCAGCGTCCGGGTGAAGGCCGGCGACCGCGTGCAGACGGGGATGGTCCTCGGGCTGCTGGGCAACAGCGGCGCCTCGCTCGCCCCGCACCTGCACTTCCATGTCGTCGACGGGCGCCGGCCCGCCACGTCCGACGGGTTCCCATACACCATCACCTCGTTCTCGCTCGCCGGTCAGGCGAACGTGAACCAGCTGCTGGCGGGGATCAAGGGCGAGGCGAGCTTCCCGTCGCGCGACCAGCTCAACCCGGTCGCGCACGACGACGAGCTGCCGCTCGGCTTCTCGGTCGTCGACTTCTGACCCGCGGCTCCGTCGCCGTCCCACCGGCCCCGAGGATGCGCATGTCGAGCACGTCGGGCGAGCCCGTCCCGCGCCCGTTCGCGTCTCGCACCGGCGGCGCCGCGAGCCGAGCTTGACCTACGTGTGCGGGGCGTCATCGAGGTCCCTCCCTGCGGTCGGTGGCGGTCGGAGCCGAGGCACCCCGGCCGGTCGCAGGTCACCGGTGCTGGGCGACCGCCCCGGGGGTCTGCAGGATGGTGCGGGCGACGCCCTCCGGGTCGTCGATCATCGGGACGTGCCCGACCCCGGGGAGCACCACGAGGCGAGCGTCCGGCAGGCGCGCACGCGCGACGGCGCCGTTGACCTCGACGGGCAGCAGCGTGTCGCTGCCCGACCAGGCCAGCGTGACCGGGCACGGCAGCGGATCGAGCGGGGCGACCTCCTCGCCGGTCGTGAGGATGTCCTCGGCGATCGGGCAGCCGAGGAGGTCGTGCGTGGCTTGGGCGACCTACGCGGCGTCCAGGCGGTCGCCGTGGCGGGCGGCGTCGCGCAGCGTGAGGCGCCGGACGGTCGCCGAGCGCAGCAGCAGCGACATCGGGAGCGCCCGGCTGAGACGAGCCATCCGTCCCACACGCGCGGCGACATCCCGAGGGGATGCAGCAGCACGAACGCTTCGCGAGCGGCCATGCCGCGATCCTGACCCATGGGGTCTCGCGGAGTGCGAGGTCGCTCACACAGTGCACACGAACACCACCTTCCGGTGATTCGATCCTGAGGTACGGTCGCCGACATGAGACCGACACGCCCGGGGTGCGTCGTCGTCGCCGTCGCCGCCGCCGTCGCGTTCGGCGGCGCTGCCGCCACGGGGCAGGCGGCCTCGCCGGGCGCGCGGGCAGCCGCCACCGCGAAGCTCGTCAAGACGATCCACCGGATCGAGAGCAAGCCGCGATACCACCAGTCCGACTGGGGCTATCAGGTCGTCGATCAGCGCACCGGCAAGGTCCTGGCCGGCCAGCGCACCCACAAGATGTTCGACCCCGGGTCGACGATGAAGCTCTACTCGGTGTCCGCGGCGCTGGCGATGTACGGGCCGAGCTACCGCTTCCGCACGCCGGTCTACCGCCAGGGTCCGGTCGCCGGCGGCACGCTCAGCGGCAACCTCGTCCTCGTCGCCTCGGGCGATCCCAGCCTCGGCCTGCGCGAGCAGCCGAACGGCACGCTGGACTACGAGAGCCTGCCGGCGGCCAACCAGAGCTATGCCGACCAGCTCCCCGGCGCGGTCGAGCCACCCGGCAACCCCCTGGCCGGCCTCGATCAGCTGGCGCAGAGCGTGCGCGCCTCCGGCGTCACGCAGATCAACGGCGACGTCATCGTCGACGACCGGCTGTTCAAGGTCTACGACGGCTTCCCGGACGGGCTGATGTCGGCGATCTGGGTCAACGAGAACCTCGTCGACCTGCTCGTCACGCCGGGTACGGTCGGCGGCCCGGCGTCGATCGCGCCGCGGCCGATCACCGGCACCTACGTCGTCGACAACAAGGTCACGACGGTGGCGAAGGGTCGGCCCACCAACCTCACGGTCTCCGAGCCCACCAAGGGGACGATCGAGGTTCGCGGGACCATCGCCGCCGGCAGCCCCCCGACCCTGAGGGTCTGGGAGATCGCCGATCCGGCGGCCTTCGCCCGGACCGCGTTCATCGAGGCGCTGCAGCGCGCCGGCGTCACGGTGTCGGCGGCGACGACGGGGCCGAACCCCGCCACGCTGCTGCCCGCCAAGGACAGCTACAGCGCGTCCGACCTGGTGGGCGAGCACGTCTCCGCGACGCTCTCGCAGTTCGCCAAGCTCATCCTGAAGGTCAGCTGGAACCGCGGTGCGGACGTGATGGCGTGCCTCGTGGCCGTCAGGCTCGGGAGCACCGACTGCGCTGACGGGATGCGGGGCGAGGTCAGGCACGCCGTCGGCCTGGGGGTGCCGCGCAACGGCGTGGTGCCCCAGGACGGCGCCGGGTCCGACGACCAGGGCCGGACGACGCCCGCGGCGATGGTGACGCTGCTGCGACGGGCCGCGAAGACGCCGTACGGCAACGCGCTGGTCGACGCCCTGCCGATCCTCGGCCGGGACGGAACGCTGGCGAACGTCCTGTCGAGGTCGCCGGCGGCCGGGCACGCGCAGATCAAGACGGGCAACCGCGTGGTGTCCAACTCGGCCGGCCAGATCATCGTGCTCGGCAACAGCCTCGCGGGGTACGTCCAGACCCGCAGCGGCCGGCACGTCGTCGTCATGATCGCGGTCGGCAACGTCCCCATCCGCACGTCACTGGCGTTCTTGAACGTCGTGACCGATCAGGCCCGCATGCTCGAGGCCATCTACAGGGACCTGTGACGACGGCATGACCTGGGACGACCTGCCGAACGGTGGTGCGCGGGCCCGCGCGGAGCGCGCGCGCGACCACGACGCCGGCGAGTCGTACTACTGGGCGCCGGGCCACGACCTCGATGCCGTCACCGACACGGAGTACCTCGAGATCACGAGGGCCGAGGAGTACGACGCGCCGACGGAGCATTGCGCTCGCGGGATCGGCGGGTGAGACGCGTTCACCGCGCGCTATCCGCCCACGAGCTCGTAGCGGGTGTGCCAATGCGCGCCGAGCTCGAAGCGGGCGCCCATCTCGACGTTGCCGCGGACGACGCCGCTGTCCGCGGCCGGCGGCGAGAACCCGAAGACGGCGCCGCCCTCGCTGAGCTGCACCGTGTCGGCGCGGGCGGCGCGGCCGATCCGCCCTGCCGTCTCGGCGTCGAGCGGCTTGGCGCCCGCCTTCGGTCGAAGCGTCAGCTCGATGTGGTCGCCCATGCCGTCAGCATCGCAGCCGCTGCGCAAGGCCGCTCGTGCATCCGCCGCAACGCCCCGTCGCGACGCAGGAGCGGCGCGCCCGAGGGCTCCGTTGCTCCGGACCGCCGCCGGTGGTCGATCTTCACGTTCGTGGCGATGTTCGGCGTGCTGGCCGCCGCGATGCCGGCGGGTGCCGTGACGCCGCCCGCCGCGGCGGCGTCGGCGCTCGCCTGGAAGCGTTGCGCCGACCCCGCTCAGCGGGGCTTTCAGTGCGCCACGCTTCGGGTGCCGCTGGACTACGGCGATCCGGGCGGCCGCACGATCCGGCTCGCCGTGGTCCGGCGTCCGGCCACCGACCGCAAGCACCGGATCGGCACGCTGTTCTTCAACTTCGGTGGGCCGGGCGCCGCCGGCGCGTCGCTGCTTCCCCTGGCGCCGATCCCGGCCGCGTTGCGCGCGCGCTTCGACATCGCCAGCTGGGACCCGCGGGGGGTCGGTGCGAGCACCGCGGTGCAGTGCTTTGCGTCGCCCCAGGCCGAGAGCGCCTTCCTCGACGACGTCACCCTCTCGTTTCCGGTCGGCCGCGTGCAGATGGGCGCCTGGCTCGATCGGTATGCGCAGCTGTATCGCCGCTGCGACAGACGCAACGGTGACCTGTTGCGCCACGTGTCGACCGCGGACACCGCCCGGGACCTGAATCGGTTGCGCCGCGCCGTCGGCGACCGGCGCCTGAACTACGACGGGTTCTCCTACGGAACCTTCCTGGGTGCCACCTACGCCAACCTGTTCCCCGACCGCGTGCGCGCCATGGTGCTCGACGCGAACCTCGACCCGCAGGCCTATGTGGGCCGGGAGATCGACGCGAACGGCGGCCGCTTCCTGAGCACCGACCTGCGCACGGGCTCCGACCTCAGCTCGGCCGAGACCCTGAACGCGTTCCTCGACCTCTGCGGCAGCGCCGACGCCGCCCACTGCGCGTTCACGGCCGGCAGCCCCGAGGCGACCCGCGCCAAGTACGCGGACCTGCTGACACGACTTCGGACCGATCCCCGGAGCGCGACGCTGACCTATGCGCAGGTGGTGTCGATCACGGGCAACGATCTCTATTCGGTGGCGAGCTGGCCGTCGCTCGCGACCACGCTGCAGGACCTGTGGACCACCGGCGACGCGGCGCCGCCGACGGCGATCCCGGGGCAGCAGATCGGACAGGCCTTCGCCATCCGCTGTTCGGAGAGTCCCAACCCCGGTCCGGCCGCCTTCCCGTCCCTGGACGCGTTCGCCTACCAGCGCGCCGGACCCATCGGGCCGTACTGGTCGTGGACGAGCGCGGCCTGCGCGAGCTGGCGCGCGAAAGCGGCCGACCGCTACAGCGGCCCCTGGGACCGGCGCACCGCCCACCCGGTGCTGGTGGTCAACAACACCTACGACCCGGCCAGCCCATACCGGGCCGCCGTCGCCATGGCGCGCCGGCTCGCCCGGGCGCGCCTGCTGACCGTCGACGGCTACGGACACATCGTGGGGACCCGCAGCACCTGCGCGACGCGCTACATCGATCGCTACCTCATCCGGATCAAGCTGCCGCCGGCCGGCACCAGGTGCCGCCAGGACCGGCCACCGTTCGGTCCAGGCCCCTGACCACTTCGGGACACCGGCCAGATCGACGTCGGCGAGCGGCCGTGGCGAACGACGCGGCGTGACGGCTGGACATCCGCGGCGTTGGGAAGGCTGTGGGGATGACCGCCGCGCTGTCCGCCCGGGGCCTCTCGAAGCGCTACGGCACGACGACCGCCCTCGACGCCGTCGATCTCGACGTCGCCGCCGGCGAGCTGGTCGGCCTGCTCGGTCCCAACGGCGCGGGCAAGTCGACGTTGGTGAAGATCGCCTGCGGCCTCGTCCGCCCGACGGCCGGGGAGGCGCACGTGGCCGGCGCGACGGCCGGCAGCCGGGCGGCTCGAGCCTCGACCGGCTACCTCGCGGAGCTGTTCCGCTTCCCCGGCTGGGCCCGTGCCGACGAGGTGCTCGCGCTGCATCAGCGCCTGGCCCGCTCGGCCGGCGGCGCGGCGGAGCGCGAGGCGCTGCTGGCCCGGGTCGGCCTCAGCGGCGAGGGCGGGCGCCGGATGGAGACGATGAGCAAGGGCATGCAGCAGCGGGTGGGCATCGCCCAGGCGCTGATCGGCGAACCGCGGCTCGTGCTGCTCGACGAGCCGACGAGCGCCCTCGACCCCGGCGGCCGGCGCACGGTGCGCGACCTGCTGGTCGGGCTGCGCGACCAGGGCGTGGGCGTGCTCCTGAACTCGCACCTGCTCAGCGAGGTCGAGCTCGTCTGCGACCGCGTCGTCATCGTCGACCGCGGCCGGGTCGTGACCGAGGGCCGGCCGGAGGACCTGGCGGCGCCGGGCGGCGTCGAGGTCGAGACCTCCGAAGGCGTGCGCCGCCTGCCCGACGCGCGCCGCGAGGACGTCCCGCGGATCGTCCGCGAGCTCGTGGCCGAAGGCGCCGAGGTCTACGGCGTCCGCGTGGTGAGCGGCACGCTCGAGGACGCCTATCTCGCCGCCGTGGTGGGGCGTGACGGGTGAGCGACGCGATCACCATCGCCGGTCATGCGCTGCGGGAGGCGGTCCGCCGCCGCGTGCTGCTGGTCGTGGCGCTGCTGACCGCGGTCTTCCTCGGCCTCTACGCGCTGGCCGCCATCGAGGTGTTCAACTCGCTCCAGAAGACGAACGGCGTGGGCCTCATCCCGATCGACCAGAAGGTGCTGGCGGGCGGGACCCTGCTCGGCCTGGCGATGTTCGTCGCGCTCTTCCTCGGCGTGGTCCTGGCCATCTTCCTCACGCTCGGAGCGGTCCGCGGCGACGCCGACCGCGGGCTGCTGCAGCCGCTGGTCGTGCGTCCGGTGGGACGGACGACGCTGCTGACCGGGCGGCTGCTCGCCGCCTCCGCCGTCTGCGCGCCGTACGTCGTGATCGTCTTCCTCGTCGCCGCGCTCATCACGCGCGCCGCCGGCGACTTCACGCCCGCGTCGCTCGTCGTTCCCGCGGCCGGGCTGGCGCTGGGGGTCGTCACCGTGGTGGCGATCTCGCTGCTCGGCTCGACCGTGCTCGGGACCACCGCCAACGGCATCGCGATCTTCATGGTCTTCGCCACGGGACTCGCCGCTGGGCTTCTGGGCCAGATCGGCGACGCGCTCGACGTCGGCGGACTGAAGACGGCCAGCTCGGTCATCTCGTGGATCGTGCCGTTCGAGGCGCTCTATCAGAACGGGCTGCACGCCCTGACCGCGAACGTCGGCGGCGCGGCCGGCGTGATCGTGCAGCTCGGGCCGTTCGGCGGCGCCAGCGACGTCAGCGCCGCGATCTGGCCATGGGCGGTGGCGTGGTCCGCCGTCGTGTGGGCGCTGGCGGCGCTGGCGTTCCGCCGCCGCGATCTGTGAACCCGTCCCTGACGTGCCCGCCCGATGCGAGGTGGCTTCGACCAGAGCCTCGGATGGCGGCTGCACGGTTCACGCCGCACCACCTGCGGGAGGACCGATGGGGGTCGGCCGCGCGTACTCGCGCCATTCGCGTTCGACCTCGAACCCGGCGTCGCGGTACAGGCCGAGGGCGTTCTCGTTGTCGGCCCGCACCCCGAGGCCGAACGAGGCCGCACCGCTGGAGCGAAGGTCGGCGAGCGAGTGCAGCATGAGCGCGCGGCCGAGACCGAGACGGCGCGCGCAGCGGGCGACGGCGATCTGCTTGAGCCATCCGCGCCCGTCGCTGAAGACGCGGCCGGCGACCCAGCCGACGGGACGCTCGTCGCGGCGTGCGACCCAGCCACGGTAGTCGGGCGTGACCATCGACCGCCAGGATTCCAGCGACCTCTGCGTGTGTCCGGGCACCTCCCCCCAGGCAGCGTCGACGTAGATCAGCGCGTGGACGGCATCGTCGTCCTCGCCGGGCCGGTAGCGCGCGACGGCGACCCCGCTCGGCCAGACCGCGGGCGGGGGCGGCGGGTCGATGCCGCGCTGGAGATCGAAGGCCGAGTGCCGATGGGTGAAGCCGTTGGCTTCGAGCCACGCGATTCGCCGCGTGTCGCGGGCGTAGGTGACGACCTCGTGATGACCGCGCTCGCCAAGCCATGCGACGAGCGCCTCCAGCGCGGGCCCAGGGTCGTCGGCGGGGTCCACCAGTAGGATCGCCTCGCCGCCCTCGCCGCACGCGGCATGGCCCGCCAGGCGACCGTCGCGATCGAGGACCACCCCGCGGCCGAAGGGATCGATGAGCTCGCCGGCCTCCTCGGCGGACACCGCGGGCGCGCCGGACCACGCTGCATCCTCGGCGAGCGCCAGCGCGATGAGCTGGGGGCGGTCGCCGGGTGTGGCGGGGCGCAGCATCGCGTTGTCCTTGCGCTGGCGATCGCCTGACGCTCGTCGGCCCGCCGCGGCCGCTGGGAGCGCTGCACGAGTGCCGTCGCCCCCCGCCACATCCAAAGTATCGCCTGCTGGGGGGCTTGTTTCAAGCCCCGGGGTGTGCTCCATACTCGCTCGCCGCAAGCGACGAAGGGAGCAACGCGATGGGCACGGTGGAGGATGCGGCGGTGACCGTTGGAGGCGATCGGACCGGGGACCACACCCCCCGGCCCGACCGCTACGTGCTGGGTCTCGAGGAGATCGACGCGACGCAGGTCGCGCGCGTCGGCGGCAAGGGCGCGCACCTGGGGGAGCTCTCGCAGATCGAGGGCATCCGCGTGCCGCCGGGCTTCTGCGTGACGACGGCCGCCTTCCGGCGGGTCATGGCGCACGCCCCGTCGATCGACGGTCGGCTCGATCGCCTGTCGCGCCTGAGGCCCGACGACCGGGAAGCGATCCGCGCGCTCAGCGCGGAGATCCGGCGGACCATCGAAGCGGTCGCGCTGCCCGACGACGTGACGGCGGCGATCACCGTCGCGCTCGGCCGTCTCGGCGTGCAGGCCGCGTACGCCGTCCGGTCGAGTGCGACCGCGGAGGACTCGCCGACGGCCTCCTTCGCCGGCCAGCACGACACGTACCTGAACATCGTGGGGCCGGCCGCGGTCCTCGAGCACGTCAGCCGGGCCTGGGCCTCGCTGTTCACCGAGCGCGCCGTGACCTATCGCCTGCGCAACGGCTTCGACCACCGCAAGGTCCAGATGGCGGTCGTCGTGCAGCGGATGGTCCTCCCGCAGGCGGCGGGCGTCCTGTTCACGGCCGATCCGGTCACGTCGAACCGGAACGTCGCCTCGGTGGAGGCCGGCTTCGGCCTCGGCGAGGCCCTCGTCTCCGGCCTGGCGAACGCGGACGTCTACCGGGTGCGCGACGACGCCGTCGTCGCCAAGGCGGTCGCACGCAAGCACCTGGCCATCCACGCGTCGCCGGCAGGCGGCACGCAGGAACGGGCCATCGACGCGCAGCGCCGGGAGCAGCCGGCGCTGACGGACGCGCAGGTCGTCCAGCTCGTCCGGCTCGGCCGGCGGGTCGAAGGGCACTTCGGCCGCCCCCAGGACATCGAATGGTGCCTGGCCGACGACGGCTTCGAGATCGTCCAGAGCCGGCCGATCACCACGTTGTTCCCGGTCCCCGCGGCCGGAGACGGGGCGAACCGCGTCTACGTCTCCGTCGGCCATCAGCAGATGATGACCGACCCCATGAAGCCCCTCGGGCTCTCCGTGTTCCAGTTGACGGCGCTGCCGCCGATGCACGAGGCCGGCGGGAGGCTGTTCGTCGACGTCACCGCGCGGCTGGCTTCGCCGACGAGCCGCGCGGACCTCCTGGAGGCGCTCGGGAGATCCGATCCGCTGATCGGGGACGCGCTGCAGAGCATCCTGGAACGCGGCGACTTCATCGCGTCGCTCCCGGACGACGGTCCCGGCGGGCCGCCACCCGGGGGCGCACCGGCCGCGATCGATGCCGATCCAGCCATCGTCACCGAGCTGATCGGGCGCGGCCAGGCGTCCATCGCCGCCTTGAAGCGCAGCATCCGGGCGAGGTCCGGTTCGGCGCTGTTCGACTTCATCCTGGCCGACATCCAGGAGCTGAAGCGGATCGTGTTCGACCCACGGAGCCGGCAGGTGATCATGGCCGGGATGGAGGCCACGTGGTGGCTCAACGAGCAGCTGGAGGCGTGGCTGGGCGAGGCGAACGCGGCCGACGCGCTGACGCAGTCCGCCCCCGGGAACGTCACGTCGGAGATGGGGCTGGCGCTCCTGGACGTCGCCGACGTCATCCGCCCGCATCCGGACGTGGTGGCCTTCCTGCGCCACGTGGAGGACGACGACTTCCTCGACGAGCTGCCCGAGCTCGCGGGCGGGCGGGAGGCGCACGACGCGATCCTGGCCTACCTCGACACGTACGGCATGCGCTGCGTCGGGGAGATCGACATCACGAGGCCGCGGTGGAGCGAACGTCCTGCCACGCTCGTGCCCTTGATCCTCGGCAACGTCGAGAACCTCGCGCCCGGCGCCGGCGCGCGGCGCTTCGAGCAGGGCCGCCAGGAGGCCTGGAACAAGGAGCGGGAGCTGTTGGAGCGGTTGCGGGCCCTGCCGGACGGGGAACGCAGGGCCGAAGAGGTCAAGGGGATGATCGACCGCGTCCGGACCTTCATCGGGTACCGGGAGTATCCGAAGTACGTCATCGTCAGCCGCTACTTCGTCTACAAGCAGGCCTTGCTGGAGGAGGCCGAGCGGCTTGTCGGGGCCGGCGTGCTCGGTGAGAAGGAGGACAGCTTCCACCTCACGTTCCAGGAGCTCCACGACGTCGTGCGCACGCACCAGGTCGATGATCAGCTCATCTCCGAGCGCAAGCACGCGTTCAGGTCCTATCAGGCGCTCACACCGCCCCGGGTGCTCACGTCGGAGGGCGAGGCCATCGCCGGGGCCTACCGGCGCGACGACGTGCCGACCGGCGCGCTGGTCGGCCTGGCGGTCTCGGGCGGGACCGTCGAGGGCCGGGCCCGCGTCATCCTGGACATGGCCCAGGCCGACATCGAGCCTGGCGACATCCTGGTCACGGCCTTCACCGACCCGAGCTGGTCGCCGCTGTTCGTCGCGGTCGAGGGCCTCGTGACGGAGGTGGGGGGCCTGATGACCCACGGCGCGGTGATCGCCCGGGAGTACGGCCTGCCGGCCGTCGTGGGGGTCGAGCATGCCACCCGGCTGATCGCGGACGGGCAGCGGATCCGCGTGCACGGAACGGAGGGGTACGTCGAGATCCTGCCCCCGCCGGCCGCTTGATGTGGGTCGGGTGGCGGCCGCGCCGGAGCGTCGTGGCCGCGGACCCGGCCGGATCGACCCCGCCCTACCCTTCGCGCGGTGAGAACAGCTCCAGGCCGGTCATGACGCTCCTGAACCCGCCGCCTCGTCGTGGAGGCCGAGGATGAGCGCCGGGCTGGCGGCGCTCCTCGACGACGTCGCCGTGCTCGCCCGCGCGGCCGCGGCGTCGGTCGACGACGTCGCCGCCGGTGCGAGCCGGGCGAGCATGAAGGCCGCCGGCGTGATCGTCGACGACGCCGCGGTCACCCCGCGCTACGTCCAGGGCTTCCGGCCCGAGCGCGAGCTGCCGATGATCAAGCGGATCGCCGTCGGCTCGTTGCGCAACAAGCTCCTGGTGATCCTCCCGGCGGCGCTGCTGCTCAGCGAGATGCTGCCGTGGCTGCTCACGCCGATCCTGATGATGGGCGGCGCGTACCTGTGCTACGAGGGCGCGGAGAAGCTGTGGGAGATGATCCGCCCGCACGACCCGCCGGGGACCATGCCGGTCAGCGAGCAGGAGCCGCAGGACGAAGATGCGCTCGTCCGCGGGGCGATCCGCACGGACTTCATCCTCTCGGCGGAGATCATGGTGATCGCGCTCAACGAGGTTGCCGACGAACCGCTCGTCTCCCGTGCCGTGATCCTCGTCTTCGTCGCGCTGGTGATCACCGCCGGCGTCTACGGCGTCGTCGGCCTGATCGTGAAGATGGACGACGTCGGCCTCCGGCTGGCGCAGGTCCGCGAAGGGCTCGCCGCGTCGTTCGGCCGCGGGCTCGTGCGCGGCATGCCGGTCGTCCTGTCGGTGCTGGCGAAGGTCGGGATCGCCGCGATGCTCTGGGTCGGCGGGCACATCCTCCTGGTCGGCCTCGACGAGCTCGGCGCCTCCGCGCCCTACGACGGGGTCCATCACCTGGAGGAGGACGTCGACGACGCCCTCGGACCGGTGGGCGGCGTCGCCGCGTGGCTGACGAACACCGGCGCTTCGGCGATCCTGGGGCTCGCCGTCGGCGCGATCGTCGTGGCGGTCACGCACCTGCGGGCACGCGCGGGCCGGCACTGAGGCCTCGTCGCGCGTCGGCGGGTGTCGCGCCGGCACCGGTGGTCTAGGCTCGACGCAGCCGATCATCGTTCCCGACGGAAGGGAGGGGTCGTGGGGGTGTATGGCGAGCAGGTCCTACCGCGGATCGTCAACGTCGCGTGCGACATGAAGGAGGCCGTGGCGCAGCGGCGCCGGGTCTGTGCCGGGCTGGCGGGCGACGTCGTCGAGATCGGGTTCGGATCCGGCCTCAACGTGCCGCACTATCCCGCCGCCGTGACCGAGGTGTTCGCCGTCGAGCCGGCGGACGTCGCCTGGCGACTCGCGCGAAAGCGCGTGAGCGCCACGTCGATCCCCGTGCATCGGGAGGGGCTGGACGGGCAGGCGCTGCCGTTTCCCGACGATCGCTTCGACGCCGCCCTCTCGACATGGACGATGTGCACGATCCCGGACATCGACGCCGCGCTGCGCGAACTGCGGCGGGTCCTCAAGCCCGGCGGCACGCTGCACTTCGTCGAGCACGGCCTGGCCCCGGACGAGCGCGTGCGCCGCTGGCAGCACCGCTTCGACCCGCTCCAGCAGCGGCTGTTCGGCGGATGCCATCTCACCCGGCCGACCGCCGATCTGCTGCGGGGCGCCGGCTTCGTCATCACCGAGCTCGACGCGTTCTACGAGAAGGGCGCGCCGAAGATGCTGGCCGCCCAGACGCTGGGCGTCGCGCAGTCGCCGTAGCGACCGGCCGTCAGCCGGTACCGGGGAGGCGCGCCGGATGCCCGGGGGCGATCGTGTCGGCGAGACGGGCGAGCACCGTCTCGCTGGGGTTGCCTCCGTCGAAGTCGGCGTTCATGCCCTTGGTCGCGACGATCGAGATCGACAGGCGCTCGTCGGGGAGATAGGCCATCACGCCGCCGTAGTTGTTGACGTACGGGTTCTGCACCCGCCAGTCTCCGGCCAGCAGCACCCCGAGCCCGTAGGACAGGCCGGGGATCGGCGTCTTGATCACGGCGGGACGCTCGACGAACTGGCGCTCGCTGGAGCGCGAGATCAGTCTGGCGCCGAGGATCGAGCGCGCCGAGGCGGCGACGTCGTCGATCGTGCTGACCATCAGCTGCCCCTTGCCCAGGCCCCACGACGGGCTCCAGGAGCTCGTGTCCTCATACGGCCCGCGGTCGGTGCCGTAGGCGTGGAGAGCCGGCTCGGGCATCTTCGCCGTGCGGGTGATGGTCGTGTCGCGGAGTCCCAGCGGCCGGAAGATCCGCCGGCGGACGAGCTTGGCGAACGGCTGCCCGGTGACGGCGGTGACCACCTGCCCCAGCAGCAGGAAGTTCGTGTGCGCGTAGTGGAAGCACGCGCCGGGCTCGCAGATCAGCGGCTGCGCGAAGGCATGGTCGAGCAGCTCCTGGTCGTTCCAGAGCCGGAACGGGTTGGCGAGGAGGATGTCGACGAACGCCTGGTTGCCCTGGATCCAGTCCGGATAGCCCGAGATGCTGTGGCCGAGCATCCTCAGCGTGACGCGATCGGCGTTCGGCACGCCGCTGTCGGGCAGGTACTTCGACAGGGGGTCGTCGAGGTCCAGCCGGCCCTCCTGCTGCAGTTGCAGCAGGATCGTCGTGAGGTACGGGATGCTCTCGGAGCCCATCCGGAAATGCATGCCGCGGGTCACGGGCACGCCGGTCATCGACTCGCCGAGCGCCGCCGTGACGACATGACGGTTGCCGCGGTCGACGCGCAGGATCAGGCCCGCGAGATGCTGCTCGCCCATCACGGCGCGAGCCACCGACATCACCTCGCGCCCCTCGGTGCCGCGTGAGGCGGCCGATGCGGACTGGGCGGCGCCCGCCGCGATCGACAGCGTGGCAACGGCGGCGACGAGGCTCCGCGCGCACCAGCCGGACACTGCGTGGCGGTCGAGCATCGGACAATCCAACCACGTGGCCGGCGCCGTGTCAGCAGGCGGCGACACACACCCGACCCCCGCACGGGCGTCCCGGCGCCCCTGGGCATAGGCTGACGGCATGGCAACCGGCGAGCCCGTCGTGGCCGACAGCCCAGAGGCGCGCCGCTTCGAGCTCCGCGCCGACGGCGAGGTGGTCGGTTGGATCGACTACCTGCCCGCGGGCGCGAGCCTGATCTTCGCCCACACGGAGATCCTCCCCGGCCACGAGCAGCAGGGCTTCGGCTCCGTCCTCGTGCGCGGCGCGCTGGACGAGATGCGCAGGCGCGGCTCGACGGTCATCCCATCGTGCCCGTTCACCGCGGCGTTCATCCAGCGCCACCCGGAGTACGCGGACGTCGTCGACCCGAGCCTGCGCGACCGATTCGCGTAGGCCGCGGCGGCTCTCCCGCGATGGGACAGTCAACGGGTGCGCGTCCCGTGGGTGCCATGTGCGCCTCACCCGCGCTGGCGCAGCAGGAAGTCGAGCGTTGCGCCGTTGAAGGTCTCGGGGTCCTCGTGCAGTCCGGCGTGCGACAGGTGGTCGAAGACCACCATCTCACTCCCGCCGATCTCGTCGTTGAGCCGCTCGGCGAAGCGCGTCGAGCAGACGAGGTCGTGCGCCCCGACGGTGATGAGGGTCGGAACGCCGATCTCGCGCAGTACCGAGCGAGCGTCGTGCCCGATGGCCGCGTCGGTCTGGGCCAGGAACGCGTCCATCGGCTGGGCCGGGCGGCCACGTACGAAGTCGACCAGCGTGTCCAGGAGCTCCGGCCGGCTGACGTACATGGCCGGCGTGAAGGCCAGCGGGAAGATGCCCTGGATGACGACGTCCGCGGCGGTCGGCAGCGACGACGCAAGCGTTCGCCAGAGCTCGACGACCGTCTTCAGGTAGAGATCGCTGGCGTCCCAGGCGCTGTGCAGCGAGAGCGAGCGCACCCGGCCCGGATGGCGGGCGGCGAGATGCATGCCCACGGCGGCGCCGAGCGAGACGCCGGCCACGTGGGCCTGCTCGACCTCGATCGCGTCGAGGAAGCCGGCGACCTGCTCGGCGTAGCCCTCCGTCGAGTACGGCCCGGGCGGCTTGTCGCTCTCGCCCGAGCCGGGAAGGTCGATCGCGATGCACCTGAAATGCTCCACGTACGCGGGCAGCTGGAACGCGTAGCAGGCGTGGTCGGCGGACAGGTAGGGGATCAGCAGGAGCGGCTCGCCCTCTCCCTGTGCGTCGTAGTTGATCGTGAGCCCGTCCACCTGGACCCGTGCCATGCTCGCCTCCTTGGTGCGTTGGGGCAGGGCGCACATCTGACCGAGCGCAGCGGGCTGGCGGGGTGGCTCGGACGCCGGATCGGGTGTGCCGGGAAGCCGGGTCTCATCATGGCGCCCGGCAACCGGCGTGGCAAGCGCTGGTACGGCTGCTCAGCGCGGGCTCGGGTGAGAGCACGCCGAGGAACGCACGGACGCGAGCGGTGGGCTGGTGGCAGCCGGGGCCGGCGCTCGGCGGCTCGGCGCCACGATCAGCTACGTGGCATCGAAGCGGTCGGCGAGCCACGACTCGACGTCGGTCACCGCGGCGTTCGCCATCGCCGTCGGGAAGGACGTGAAGCCGTGAGGGGACTCCGGGTAGACACGGACGTCCACCTCGCCGCCCGCCGCTGACAGCCGGGCCGCCAGGGCCAGGTTGTCCTCGAGCATGATGTCCAAGCTCCCGACGACGAGCAGAGCCGGAGGCAGGTCGCGTAGGTCGCCGTAGACCGGGGAGACGTCAGGGTTCGTGCGGTCGGCCACGTGGCCGGCATACGCCTGGATGAAGAACTCGTCGGCGAGCCGCCGGCCAGCAGGCGTCAGTCCGCTCAAGTCGTACGTGCCGGCTTGCAGGGCGGCGCCGACGAAGGGCTTGGCCACGCCTCGGTCGCGGAGCCGCAGCAGCGTCGTCATGGCCAGCGTGGCTCCCGCCGACGCGCCGCCGATCGCCAAGCGGGTGGCGCCGAAGAGGGCTTCGGCCTCGTCCCGGAGCCAGAGTGCCGCCGTCTCGCAGTCATCCGGTGCGGCGGGCCAGGGATGTTCGGGAGCCAGCCGGTAGTCGACGCTGACCACGGCGACCCCGAGGGCGTCCGCGAGGCGGCGATTGCGCGCGTCGCCCCGCGCCGCCGCTCCCAGATAGAAGCCGCCGCCGTGGATCTCCAGATAGACCCCTCGTGCTGCCCCGCGCTCGGGAGCGAGGATCCGCACCGGCACCCGCCGCCCCGCGGCTTCGGCGAACCGCTCGACCGCCGGCGGCCCGGGCGCCGCCGCCCGGACGCTGAGTCCGGCCCGTGCCTGTCGCAGCCCATCCGGCGTGCTCGGGTCGGGATGGGAGTCGGTGTCGCTGCTCGCGGCCGATGCCGCGTTGAAATCCCGGCTCTCCTGGGCGTACGCCGCGAGCTTCGCGTCGATGAAGTTCTCGAGTCCGATCTGCATGAATCTCCTTGCCGCGCGTCTCAGGGGGTGGATTGCCGCGCGTCTCCGGGGGTGGATTGCCGCGCGTCTCAGGGGGTGGACGAGTTCACCAAACCCGGCGGCGCGTGAGCACGACCCTCTCCGGAAGCAATGTCGGCCCGGCCGACGCGCAGGCGGTGGTGCAGCGGACCAGCGGCGGCGACAGAGATGCTCGCTGATGGGGTAGACAGGGGCATGTCCGTCTGGGGCCGATGGGGGAACGTTGGGGGCGTTCTGGTGCCCGTCATCGGATTTGTCGCTGCGATCGTGTTGTTGTGGGACGAGGCGATCGCGGTGCGCGAGCTCTTGATCATGGTCGTCCTCTATCTGCTGACCGGGTTCGGGATCACCGTTGGCTTCCACCGCTTGCTCACACATCGATCGTTCGAGGCATCCGGCGGCGTGCGCGTCGTGCTGGCGGTTCTCGGCTCGATGGCCGTTCAGGGTCCGGTCATCAACTGGGTGGCCGACCACCGCAAGCACCACGCGTTCACCGACGAGGAGGGCGATCCGCACAGTCCACATCTGTCGCGGTTGCCGGGGCTGCTCGGCGGCCTGTCGGGGCTGTGGCACGCGCACGTCGGCTGGTTGTTCACCGACGAGGGCCGGGCGGACCGCGAGCGCTATGCGCCGGACCTCATGCGTGACCCGGCTCTGAGGACGATCGACCGGCTCTTCTTCGTGTGGGTCCTGCTCGGTCTCGCGTTGCCGTTCGCGCTCGGATGGCTGCTCGGAGGTGCGTTGGATGCCGCGCTGACGGCGCTTCTGTGGGGCGGTGTCGTGCGGATCTTCCTGTTGCACCACGTCACGTTCGCGATCAACTCGCTCTGTCACTTCCTCGGCCGCCGGCGCTTTCGTACCGACGACGAGTCGCGCAACGTCGCATGGTTGGCGCCGCTGTCGTTCGGAGAGGCGTGGCACCACAACCATCACGCGTTCCCCACCTCGGCGTTCCATGGGCTGCGGTGGTGGGAGATCGATCCTGGGGGCTGGCTGATCCGGGCCCTCGAGCGCCTCGGGCTGGCCTGGAACGTTCGGCGCGTCGCACCCGAGCGCCAGGCCGAGAAGCTGCTTGTGCCTGCGGCCGTGGCGCGGGACCGGGCCGAGGTCCGGGGCTCCGCGGGCGACGCCCGGACCTGACGGGGGCGCCGGCGATGTCGCTCGCCTGGGCGAGCGCCGTCCGGATGGGTCGCTGTGCCTCCCGGCCAGGATCCTCCGTCACGCAAGCGCGGTGCGCGCCGCGCTCGGCAAGCCGCTGGTCAATCTGAGGGCCGTGTCCGGTTGCGCTCGGTGCCGTCCGCCTTCCGGCAGACGATCAGGGCCTCGATGTAGTCCCAGCGATAGCGGTCGGGGGCATCCGCGACGCGCTCCTCGAGCGTTCGGATGAAGTCGGCAACAAGGCCGCGGGCGCGGTCCTCGCCCTCACGCGCGAACGCGCGATGCAGCAGCGGCCCGCCCCAGGCGAGCACGCTGCGCATGTAGCCCCGCGCGAACACGGCGGGATCTTCGTGCCAGTAGGGATTGTCGAGACGGAAGAGCTCGGCGCTCTCGAGCTCGAGGCCGGCGACGCGTCCGCCGCCCGCCTCGAAGGGGTCCCGGATCTCGTCCAGCGTGCGCATCCACACGGGGACGACGACCGCGGCGACGGTGGCGGCGCCGATGCGCCCCGCACGGCGCCAATCGGCGAGCACCCGGTTCATGTCGCCGATGATCTCGACGTAGAGCCCCGTCCTCCCGGGGCCCGAAGTGGGCGAGGCCGGGAGCGCGGCAATGAACCGGCCGCCCGGCGCCAGCTCCATGGCGCGGATCTCGAGCAGCCGCTGCCACTCACGCGCTGCGGCCACGAGCCAGGCTCGCCGCTCGGCCTCGTCTCTGTGGTCCGGGTAGCCCGGGAAGACCGACCCCGTCGACGCCAAGCCGGCCGAATCGGCGACCCAGTGCATCGTTGTCCCGGTGACCGCGACATCCACGCTGCCCGGCGGAAGGCAGGGCGCCCGCTGGAGCGGGATGCCCGCCAGGCTGATCACCGTGGCGGGATGTGGGCTGTGCTCGACCGCTCGGCGGCAGGCCTCGCCGTGGGCCTCCGGCGAGGCGTAGTGGGCTCCCGTGCCGACATCGGCCACCCCGGGGCCGGCGTCGCCCGGCCCGGGGATCACGAGGACGCCCGACCCGTCCGCCGCTTCGCCGAAGGCGTGCCGCAGATGCTCGCCGGCGACGCGCCACGCGTTCGTCGGCAGATCGACGAGCGCGTAGATCAGCGGGCGGCCGGCGCGTTGCTCCGCGAGATCGTGGATGAGGCCGTGCGAGTTGACCCCATCGGCGGCGCCGAGATCGACCACGCGGAGCACCCGTTCGTCCGCAAACAGCCGCGCCGCAGCCAGCACATACGGGTGGGTCGCCTCGAACGCCGCGCGCTGCGAGAGCGCGTACCGCCCGTAGTCGTCCGCCATGCTCGAGAGTTCGGGGCGATCTGACGGCGTGGCGCCTCTCCTCCGGACAGCGGCGCCCGGTCTCGGCGCTGCGACGACGATGTTCCCACAGGGTCGGCGCCGCTCCAAGCGCGAGCTCCGTTCGGGCGCCTGGCGCAGCGCTCCGTGCCGCCTGGATCGGCGGGCTCGAGCACGCCGACAAGGGCCGCCGGACACTCCGCCTGGAGGTGGAGCGGGCGGCCCTCGCCCGTGGACGTCGGTTCGCCGGTTTCAGTGGCCCGATTGCGTGACCTGGTAGCAGGCCACGTCGTACTGCGAGACGGCGTGCGAGTTGCCGTTCGCCGCCGACGGAGTGCCCTCGCTGCCGGCATAGACGGTCTCGGCGTGGGCGAAGCCGCCGGTGCCGAATCCCGCCGGCTGCTGCACCGCGGTGGCCGACCCGCACGACTGGTTCGGCTGTCCGGTCCCGCTGGGGTTGGACGCTCCGGATGCTGTCGCGGCCGGCACGGCCGCCGTGGCGGCGATGGCCAGAGTGGCCACGAGGAGCTTGCGCATAGGTGCCTCCATTCGCTGGGGTGCGCGGCTCTTCGTCCCCAACGACGTACCGGTGCCGCGATCCTTCCCGTGGTCCGCGTCGGCTTAACAGACGGCGAGTGGCGAACGGCTCGACTGCGCTGCGACAGCCCCGCTCGAAGCGGCGCGGCGCTCTAGGTGTCGGCCCACCAGTCGCGCCGGCCCTCGACGTCTTCGCGCGGAGCGTCGCCGAGGTTGGGCGCGCCGATGACGATGATCTCGAGGCCCTCCGGCCCGGCCTCGTAGCCCCGCCACGTGCCGGGCGGGACGCGCACCGCGTCCCACTCCCTGAGCTCGACGATCTCGTCGTCGAGCTTCATCCGCCCGCTCCCACGCAGGACCACGTACACCTCCTCCTGCGTCTTGTGCGTATGGCCGTACGGAAAGCGGCAGCCCGGCGGGACGCGCTGGTAGCCCAGGCCGGATCGCTCGAGCTCGAGCGCCGCGGTCGCCAGGCGGAACTCAAGGTCCGGCGCGCCGTCGAACCTGGATCCGACGTCCTCCAGGTCCTCCTTGAGGTTCCTGTGCGTGAACGGCACGATCGCGAGCATACGGTGTCCCTGCGGGGTCGCCGGTCCGATGCCTCCTGGCCGCATCGGACTTCGCCCGATGTGGTGGTCGTTGCCCTTCGATCACGACGCGATGCCGGCCGCCGCGAACGACGCGGTGCGGATCACCGGCTCCCCGGCGGCGTCGGAGGCGTCGAGGTCGACCGTCGCGATGATCGCGAAGTCATGATGGCCTTCGGGGTCGTCGATGATCTGGCGGATGGTCCAGGTTCGCGGGCCGGCGGCCGCCGCGCTGCGGTCGATCATCAGGAGATGCGGCGCCCGTGCCTGTGGTCCGCTGCCCATGCTCTCGTACTGGTCCCAGTAGGCGCCGAGCGCGGCCTCCCAGGAGGCCTCTGTCATGGAGGGCCGGCCGGGCGGGTCGGTGAGCGCGGCTGCGGCGGCATCGAGCCGTGCGAGCTCGTCGTAACGGTCCCGGGCGGCGAGCTGCACCTTCTGGAACATCGCGTTGCGGACCATCACGGTGAACGTGCGGTCGTTGCCGGTGACCGGCCGCGGCGGCGCCAGGGTCTCCCCGGCCGCCGCGGCGGCCGCGGCGCGGGCGACGGATTCCGGATCGGTCAGCGCCTCCCACTCGTCGAGCAGGCTGGAGTCAGTCTGGCGGACCGTCTCGCCGAGCCAGTCGACGATCGCTTCGAGCTCCTCTGACTTCAGCCGCTCGGGCACCGTCTGGCGCAGCGCCCGGTAGGCGTCGCTCAGGTAGCGGAGCACGAGGCCCTCCGAGCGCGCGAGGCCGTAGTGCGCGACGAACTCCGTGAAGGTGCGCCCCTGCTCGTACATGTCACGCACGACCGACTTCGGTGAGAGGTCGGACTCGCGCACCCACGGGTGGGTCTCCCGGTATGTGTGAAACAGATCCCTCAGCGGCTCGCCCAACGGTTGGGGGTAGGTGACCTCCTCGAGCAGCTCCATGCGCTCGTCGTAGTCGATCCCCTCGGCCTTCATCTCGGCGACGGCCTCACCCCGCGCCTTGTTCGCCTGGGCCTTGAGCACGGGGAACGGGTCGTCGAGGATCGCCTCGACGACGGAGAGGACGTCGAGCGTGTGGTCCTCGGACTCCGGTTCGAGCAGCTCCAGCGCGGCGAGCGCGAACGATGCGAGCGGCTGGTTGAGCGCGAAGTTCTCCTGCAGGTCGATCGCGAGCCGCAGCGTGCGACCGTGGAGATCGGGCTCGGGCAGCCACTCCAGGACGCCGGCGGCGACCAGCTCGTTGCCGAGCGCCTCGGCCTGCTCCGCGAGCCTCGCGCGCCCACGCTCGTCCTCGTGGTTGTCGTCGATCAGCGCGCGCATGGTCTCGACGGCGTCCCGCGGCTGGTTGACGACGTTGAGGATCATCGCGTGGTCGACGCGCATGCGCGAGACGAGCGCCTCCGGCTGCGCGTCCCGCAGGCGCGCGAACGTCTCCTCGGTCCAGCTCACCTCGCCCTCGGGCGGCTTCCTGACCGGGACCTTCCGGCGCTTCCTGGGATCGTCGCCTGCCTTGGCCAGTGCGCGCGTGCGCTCGATCACGTGCTCCGGCGCCTGCACGACGACGTAGCCGGAGGTGTCGAATCCGGCACGTCCGGCGCGGCCCGCGATCTGGTGGAACTCGCGGGCCTTGAGCAGGCGCTGCCGCGTCCCGTCGAACTTCGCCAGGCCGGTGAAGAGCACCGTGCGGATCGGGACGTTGATGCCGACGCCCAGCGTGTCGGTCCCGCAGATGACCTTCAGCAGCCCCTGCTGGGCGAGCTGCTCGACCAGGCGGCGGTAGCGCGGCAGCATGCCGGCGTGGTGGACGCCGATGCCGCTGCGGACCAGCTTGGACAGCGGTCGACCGAACCCGGCCGTGAAGCGGAACGCGCCGATCCGGTCGGCGATCGCGTCGCGTTCCTCTCGAGTGCAGAGCTTCGCCGAGAGCAGAGATTGCGCGCGCTCCATCGCCGTCGCCTGGGTGAAGTGCACCACGTAGATCGGCGCCTGGTCCGCCGCGGCAAGCTCCTCGAGCTTCTCGTGCAGCGGATCGACGGACCAGCTGTAGGTGAGCGGCACGGGCCGCTGGGCGTCGTCGACGAGCGCCGTCTGCCGCCTCGTCCGCCGCGTCAGGTCGGCGGCGATCTTGCTGACATCGCCGAGGGTCGCCGACATCAGCAGGAACTGCGCCTGCGGCAGGCAAAGCAGCGGCACCTGCCACGCCCATCCGCGCTGACCGTCGGCGTAGAAGTGAAACTCGTCCATCACGACCTGCCCGACGTCCGCGGCGGCGCCTTCCCGCAGGGCGATGTTCGCCAGCACCTCCGCGGTGCAGCAGACGATCGGCGCATCGCCGTTGACCGACGCGTCCCCGGTCAGCATGCCGACGTTCTCGGCGCCGAAGATCGCGCAGAGCGAGAAGAACTTCTCCGACACCAGCGCCTTGATGGGGGCGGTGTAGAAGGTGGTGCGGCCCTCCGCGAGCGCGGCGAAGTGCGCTGCGACTGCGACCATGGACTTCCCGGAGCCGGTCGGCGTCGCCAGGACCACGTTGTTCGCGTCGAACAGCTCGATGGCCGCCTCCTCCTGATGGGGATAGAGGCTCAGTCCCTGCTCCACAGTCCAGCTCGTGAACGCGTCGAAGAGAGAGTCGGCGCTGGGCTCGGTGGGAAGCGCGTCGACGAGGCTCATGCGTTCCCGCGGCACGGTAGCGCCCGTCGCCGATCTCGGGTCCCGAGTGCGGTAGCGGACGCCGGTCCTCGGCGCGCGAGCTAGTGGTATCCGCGCCGCCACAGGACACGCAGGGCCGGAACGGGATCCGTCCACGAGAAGATCGCGTGGCTGGTGCGACGTCGGGGCCGCAGCCCGAGCACGGCCGCGGAGCGCTGCCCGCCGCGCCATGCCGCCCACAGCGATCGCGCGTCGTCGATCTCTGAGCGAAACCGGCGGCCGAGCTGTGGGACGGCCGGTCGCATGGGGCGGCCGAGGAGCAGGTCGACCCACGCCGCGGGCATGTTCGCCCCGGCCTCGACCTGGACGGCCAAGGAGTTCCACGCGCGCGGGTTGAAATCGATCAGGAACCGGCCGCCCGGGGCATCGAGGAACTGGAGGTTGAACAGGCCCGACCAGCGAGCGTCCGCGAGCATCTCGCGGACGCGGCGTTCGAGCTCGGCATCGGACGGGACGATGCGCCCGTAGGACAGGACGCCGCAGTCGGGGGGCCAGGTTCGGTCGCCCGTCTTCTGCGCGACGGCGACCACCTCACCGTCCCACGCCAGCCCGTCGACCGTGCGCTGGTCACCGACGAGGTAGGGCTGCACAAGGCCGCGGCCGCCGGGGAGCGCGGCGAGCGCCGAGGCGAGGCCGGGCCCGTCGGGCACGCCCGAGACACGCCCGTGCTCCATCGTCCCGTCCGCCTGCGGGACATGCGAGCTGAGCGGCTTGACGACCGCCGGGAACCCGCCGTCCCAGCGGTCAGCGCTCGCGGCGGTGAGCACGCGCGTCGGCGGCGTGCGCAGACCTCCGGCGGCGGCGAGCTCGTCGAGCGCGCTCTTGGCCAGGACCCGGTCGACGATCGCCGCCGACGGGCAGCCGGCCACGACGGAGCCGGGAAGCTGGTCACGGTGATGGGCGATCGCCCGCAGTGCAGGCTCGGTCCCAGGAAGGACCAGGGCGCCGTAGCGCACCGCTACGGCCCCGATGTCCCGCACGAACGCCGCCGGGTCGCCGCTCGGGTCGTGCACGACCTCGACGGCGTGCGCCGCGCGGGAGACGGCGCCGATGGCGTCCGGGCGCGTGACCGCGGCGATCGGGGCGTCGCCGCCCGCACGGACCGCGCGCAGAAGCGCAAGGCCCGCCGCGAACTCGCTGCCGGTGACGACGACCGGCACACGCCCGCCATGCGGGTGACGGCTCAATCCGTCCGCGCAGCGCGTTGCGGTTGGGCGGCTCTCATTTCGCGACGGTCCTCGTTGGCGTTCGAGGATGTCCCGCTCGCCGAGGAACTTCAGCGGCGGTCTCCTGAGTCAATTGTCTCAGACGACGGCGGTGGCGACCTCGGGCGCCGGCGTGTCGGTGATGTCTGCGCCGGGGATCGGAGCGTGCCCGCCACGGTAGCCTCGGCGGCGTGTTCGACCACGTCGGAATCGCCGTCGCGGACCTCGCCGCGTCCGAGCGCTTCTACCGCACCGTCCTCTCCGTGCTGGGCGCCGAGCCGAGTCACGCGGACGCCGAGCTCGTGGAGTGGGAGGACTGGGACATCGGGGCGACGGACCGCGAGCACCCCGTGACCCGTGGCCTGCACGTCGGCTTCCGCGCACCGTCCCGCGAGGCCGTGGACGCCTTCTGGCAGGCGGGGATCGACGCGGGCTACCGCGACGACGGCGCGCCCGGCCCGCGCACGGTCTACGGCCCCGACTACTACGGCGGCTTCCTGCTCGACCCCGACGGCAACAGCGCGGAGGCGGTGCACACGGAGCGCGAGGACCCCGTGCCCGACGGCTGTGTCGACCACCTCTGGATCCGCGTCCGCGACCCCGCCGCGTCCAGGCGCTTCTACACCACGATCGCCCCGCACGCCGGGTTGCGGATCGGCGTGGACGAGCCGGACCACGTCCAGATGGTCGGCGAGAACTTCAGCTTCTCGCTGATCGACGACGGGCGGCCGCTGACCGAGCACGTCCACATCGCGTTCCCGGCGCAGAACGACGCGACCGTGCGGGCGTTCCACGCCGCCGCGCTCGCCGCCGGCTACGAGGACCACGGCGCCCCCGGCGAGCGTGCCGTCTACCACCCGGGCTACTACGGCGCGTTCGTCCTGGACCCCGACGGGCACAACGTCGAGGTCGTCAACCACAACCGCTGAGCCATGGCCGCCGCCGTCGCCGGCTCGCCGCTGCTGTCGTGGCGCGTTCGTTCGCGGGCCCTGGCTGTCCCGTCCGCTACCTGCGCCAGAACGCGAGTCGCTGCACCGACGCCTTGAGGATGTCGCCCCAGGTGATGTGTGCGTCCTCGCGCTGCGAGATCGCCTCGAACGGGCTGAACCGCATCTCGCCGCCGGTCCCCAGCTTGATCGTGGCGTCGTCCTGGCGGGTGCCGTCGACGAAGATCCAACCGCGCTCGATGCGGTGCTTCTCGCTCATGGCCCGAGCGTACCTCTCAAGCTCGGCGACACGCGCCGGCGGATCCCGGCCAAGGGCCGACGACGGTGTCAGCCCGCCGGCGCGGCCAGCGCCTCCCCGAGGCTGTCGAGCATCCGCTGCTCGCCTTCGCTCACCCGCACCGCGTGGAAGCCCATGAAGCCGCCTTCCTTCGCGGCGTTCGCCGCCGCCTGCGCGGCCTCGAGCAGCCACAAGCGCATGCCCTCGGCGTCCTCCGGCGAGGCCTTCTCCGAGACGATGCGGTTGACCGCGCGCAGCTCGTCGAGGATCTCGACGCCCGCCGTGGCGCCCTTGGTGGGCTTGAACCCGGCGAGAGGGTTCTTGTGCCGGCGGCCGTCCTCGGTGGCCTCGCGCGCGATCTCGCCGACCAGCCCGCCGTGATCCCCGCCCTCGGCGGCCGCGAGCACGGTCTTCAACGTCGCCGAGGTCTCCTTGACGGCCTCGATCGGCCCGCCCGGATCCGCGAGGGAGATGGCCATTCCCGCGACGAACGGCGCCCGCTTGAGCCGCGTCCACTCCTCGTCGGTGAAGTCCGCCTTCGACGTCATGGTTGCCTCCTCGCTCGTGGGCTCGACATGTTCGCGGATCCGGCCGGCACCTGCTGCTCGCACCTGTCCGCATCGACGACTCCGTGCCGCTCGACTGACGACCGAGCGACGGGCGTCCGTGAAGATCAGCTCCCGACCGTGCGTCCGAAGAAGACCTCGACCTCCACGACGAGGCCGTCGCGCAGCGTGAACACCTCGGTGTTGCGGAAGCGCTCGCCGCCCCCGGCCCGACCGCTCTCGTAGGTGACCGTCACCACACCGGGCTCGACCTCGCCGATATGCACGAAGTCGTGGCCGGCCAGCTCTTCGTGGTGCGGCCAGCACACCTCGAAGTATGCGGCGCGGTCGAGGCCGTCGTCGCGTGGGCTGAAGAAGCGGAAGTCGTCGGACAGCAGCGCCTCGAGCGCGGCGCGGTCGCCGGACCGCCAGGCGGAGAACACGCCCCGCACGACGGAGACGGGCCCGCCATGCGAAGGCCCGCCGACCGGCTGGCCGAGCCCGAGCAGGTTGCCCTCGCTGTCGCGGAACCACGCGCCGCGCTCGCCCGTGCCCTTGCTCGGATAGTTGCCGGGGACGTCGACGATGCCGTCGACCATCCGCAGGCCGGGGATGCCCTCGTCGTCGAAGACCACGCCGCGCTCCCGCAGCAGCCGCACCGCCGCCTCGATGTCGTCGACCTCGAAGCCCATCTGCGTGTGCGTGCCCGCCGCCCGCCCGGTCGACGCGAACACCACGAACGCGCCGTCGCGCACGCGGTAGAGCAGCCCGCCCTCGCGGGCTTCCGACGGCGAAAGGCCGAGCTTCTCGCGGTACCAGGCGCGGGCGCGGTCGAGATCGTGGGCGGGCAGGCGGGTCGCCACGGCCGAGGCGGTCAGGACCGGTCGCGCGGCGCCGCCGCCGGATGCGGTGTCGGAGGTGGTCATGCCTCTAGGGACCCGCCGCGCCGGGGGATCTCATCGGCGCCGAAGCACACGGCTACGGCCCGTGGACCCCGCCCATCAGGTCCTCGGCGAACGTCGTGTACTCGTAGATCGGCACCGCCTCGGTCCTTACCCCCGAGCCCATCTCGCGGATGATCGGCAGCCCGCCGAGCGCCCGGTCGAGGTCCTCGGGCGTCGGCAGGTCGACGACCGCGAGCACGACCCGCTGGCCGGCGACCTTCCACAGGTGCTTGACCGCGCCCGCCTCGATCGCGCCGATGGCCGCCTCGGCCTCGCGCTTCCAGGTCTCGACGAGGTCGGCGTTCGGCACGGTCGCGGGCTGGGTGACGTCGAAGCGCACGAAGAACAGCACAGGTCTCTCCTCGGTCGAACCGGCGGGGTGAGGACGACACTCTGGTGAGCAGCCGACCCTTCGTCAAGCGAGCGCGCCATCATGGCGCGGGTGCTGCTCGCCGACCTCGCGCACACCTCGGACGTCATCGGCGCGACCCGCTCGCGCACGGCGAAGACGACCGAGCTCGCCGCCGCGCTCGCCCACCTCCGGCCGGACGAGATCGAGGCCGGCGTCGCGTTCCTCTCGGGCGAGCTCAGGCAGCGCCAGATCGGCGTGGGGTGGGCCGCGCTGGGCGACGTCCCGGCCCCGAGCAGCACCGGCCCGCCGACGCTGGCCGTCCACGACGTCGACGCCGCGTTCGACGCGATCGGCCGGACGAGCGGACCCGGCTCGCAGGCCGCGAGGAAGCAGGCGCTCCACGCCCTGTTCGCCCAGGCCACGCCCGCGGAGCAGACCTACCTCAGACGTCTCCTCGGCGGCGACCTGCGCCAGGGCGCGCTCGAAGGCCTCATGGTCCAGGCGCTCGCCAAGGCCACCGCGACCACCCCGGCGCGCGTCCAGCGCGCCTTCATGCTCCGCGGCGACCTCGCGCCGGTCGCCCACGCCGCGCTCACCGAGGGACCGAACGCCCTGGATCGCTTTACGCTCGAGGTCGGCCGTCCCGTCCGCCCGATGCTCGCCAGACCCGCCAAGGACGTCGACGACGCGTTCGGCAAGCTCAAGGACGCCCCCGCCGCCGCCGAGGCCAAGCTCGACGGCGCGCGCATCCAGGTGCACCGCAGCGGCAGCGACGTGGCGGTCTTCACGAGGAGCCTGGACGACGTGACCGCCCGCGTGCCGGAGATCGTCGTCGCCGCCCGGGCGCTGCCGGTCGCCGACGTCGTCCTCGACGGCGAGGCGATCGCGCTCAAGCCCGGCGGCCGCCCCCAGCCGTTCCAGGTCACCGCCTCGAGGTTCGCCACCTCGAGCAAGACCCCCGCGATCGCCCTGACGCCGTTCCTCTTCGACGTCCTGCGCCTCGACGGCAACGACACGATCGACCTCCCGGGCCGGGAACGCGCCGCGCTCCTCGCCGAGCTGGTCCCGCACAACCAGCGCACGCCCCGCGAGCCCGTCACGACGACCCGGCAGGCCCGGGACTTCCTCGCCCGCACCCTCGACGCCGGCCACGAGGGCATCATGCTCAAGGCCCTCGATGCCCCGTACGCCGCCGGCAGCCGCGGCGCCGGCTGGCTGAAGGTCAAGCCGGTCCACACGCTCGACCTCGTCGTCCTCGCCGCCGAATGGGGCCACGGCCGCCGCCGGGGCTGGCTCAGCAACCTCCACCTCGGCGCGCGCGACCCCGGCGACTCCACGGCGACGAGCTTCGTCATGCTCGGCAAGACCTTCAAGGGCCTCACCGACGAGATGCTCGCCTGGCAGACCCGGCGCCTGCTCGAGCTCGAGACGGCCCGCACGCGCTACGCCGTGCAGGTCCGTCCCGAGCTCGTCGTCGAGATCGCGTTCGACGGCATCCAGACCAGCCCGCGCTACCCCGGCGGGGTGGCGCTGCGCTTCGCCCGCGTGATCCGCCACCGCCCGGACAAGCCGGCGGCGGAGGCGGACACGCTCGACGCGGTGCTGTCCGTCGCCGGCTGAGCCGATCAGGCGCGCATCATCGTCGCGTGCAGCGACATGTCCTCGAACGCCGGCGGGCCTGTGAGCCCTGCCGTCTCGAATGCCGGCCGGACCCGCTCCTCGAGGAACGCGTCGCGTGCCTCCTTCGAGGTCCACGTGTCGATGACGAACCACCCGCCCTCGTCCGGACCGTTGACGTGGAACACGATCTCGTCGGGCAGCGGCAGGACCTGGGCGTCCGCCGCGTGGAACGTCTCGGCGGTGACGCCGGGCATGCGGACGACCTGCAGCAGCGCGGCATCCGAGCCGGCCGAGCCGCCCTCCCGCACCTGTGCGACCTCCAGCCGCTGGACGCGCGGCTCGGCCAGCCCGTGGGCCTGCGTGGCCGGAGCGACCGTGCGCGCCGTGAAGTCCTGGAACGCCTCGTCGGTCTCCCAGACGTCGACGACGCGCCACCCCGTCTCGGTCGGTCCAGCGGCGTGGTAGAGCGCGCCCGGCGGGGTGCGGCCGCCGAGCTGCATCTCCTCGATGACCGCGTCGTACTGGGCGGACGTCGCTCCGTCGAAGTCCAGGATGAACGCGACAGGCATGGTGGGACTCCTCTCTCCGGGATCCACTGCCGACCGTACGCCTCTCCGGTGCCTCCGACAACCCGGATCACCGCAGCTCGGCTACGCCGTCTTGACGAGATCCCGCGCGGGATCGATGCGCCACCGCGACGCCACCTCGGCCAGCGAGGAGTCCAGCGACCAGCGGTCGGGCTGCGGCTCACCGGCGTGGTCGAGCGCGGCGCCCTTGAGCACCATCGAACCGGTGTTGTCGCCGATCGCGCGCAGCTCTTCGATCTCCGGATCCGAGAGCACGACCGACGCCGGCACGCCCGCGAGCTCGGCCCGCTTGGATTCGACCGTCCGCGCGTCCGGCCCCGCCTCCTGGATGAGCGTCGGCGCGACGCAGGACACCGTCGGCTGGGCGAGGTCCCACTGGCACGCGAGCTGCATGACCGTGAGCCCGTGGCGCTCGGCGATCGGGCGCATGCGCTCGAGGCGCTCGTCGCCGCGCTCGACCCACCCCGCGGGCCGGAACAGCCGGTGATCCTTCTCGCGGAACACGTGCCCGGGGTGGACGTCGTCCCAGAACAGCCCGCCGTAGTCGGCGACGCGCGTGATCGTGCGCACCCCGTGCTCGGCCGCCGCGTCGAGCACGAGCGACCCCGGCCACGGCTCCATCGGGCTGAGGATGATCATCGCCCAGTCCAGCGACGGGCCGAACCGCTCGAAGCAGTCGATCAGGTCGAGCGTGAAGCCGTTCGCCGGCCCGGGCGCGACGCCCAGCATCCGCGTCAGCCCCGCCGCCCGCACCGCCTCCATGGCCTCCCAGACGCGCGGGTCGCTGTAGCCGGTGCGATCCGGGTTGTGCAGCTGAAGGAGGTCGAACGCGTCGACGCCGCAGCGCTCGAGCGAGCGCTCCGTGGCCTCGCGCGCATAGGACGCCCATTGCGACGGATCGCGCGTGGAGGTGAACCGCGGAAAGCCCTTGGACCCCGCGCGCTCGCCCTCGTAGAAGTCATGACCGATCGCGCCGACGAGGCAGTACGAGTCCCGTGGCACGCCCGAGAGCGCCCGGCCGACGAGCCGGTCCGCCTCGCCCTCGCCGTAGACGTCGGCGGTGAGGACGGTGTCGATGCCGTCGCCGGGGCGCAGCAGCGCGGTCAGGCGGTCGTCGTCGAGCGGCTCGCCGAAGTGCATGAAGCGTCCCCCGGACCAGGAGCCCAGAGCGGTGTGAGTCGGGTCCATCGGCATGCCGATGAGGTTACTTGCGCAACGGCGGCAGCCGGCGCGAGAGCCACGGCCCGAGCGTGCGCGAGTACGTCGCGGTGATGTGGTTGTTGTCGCGGTAGACGAGCACGTCGCCGATCACCGCGGGGCACTTCTCGCCCGGGCACAGCACCGGCAGCGGATCGATCACGGCGACGCCCGCCACGCGGCCCGCCGCGATCTTGTTGATCGGCGGCCCCTCGACGCTGCCCGCCTTCGGGAAGGCGCACTTCTCGAGCTCGTGCAGCGCGTCGGAAACGCACGCGGGCACGTTCGTCGGTGCGGTCGGCCCGTTCGCCATGACGACGACCGGCGCGCCGGTCCCCCGCAGCCGGCGCAGCGTCCTCGCGGTGCCCTCGCTCAGCGCGCGGACCGACTCCGGGCTGAACGGCCCGTAGCGCTTGTCGCCGTCCATGTACTCGTACCGGCTGACGGAGTCGGTGACGATCAGCCGCGGCTTCTCCTTGCGCACGATGCGCCGCAGCGTGCGCTCGCGCCACGTGTCGCACTCGTCGTACTCGCGGCCGAGCGGGCCGTTGTAGATCGGCGTCATCGCGATCGTGCAGCCCTGCTTGGCGAGCGTCACCAGCCGCCAGCCGCGGCGCTTGGCGGCCACGTCCATCGCCGGTCCCCACATCATCGCGTGCGAGTCGCCGAACAGCACGACGGTCCTCCTCGAGCGCTTGTCGCCGTACACGCACGCCGGCGAGTCGAGCCCCTCGTGCCCGACGAAGCAGCCGTCGTACATCTGGGGCTGGTCGCCGTCGGCGTCGCGCGGGTTGGGGCGCAGCTTGTCGGCGGTCTGCTGGACCTCGGGGCCCTTCGTCAGCGCGGCGGCGCCCGCGACCTCGCTCGCCGCCGCCGTTCGCACGCTCGGCGCGGTCGTCGACAGCAGCACGCCGCCGACGACGGCCACCGCGATGCAGACCGCGCCCAGCCGCAGCGCCCGGGCCGGGCGCGCCGCGAGCGCGGGGGAGTGGTGGAAGCGCTCCTCGACGAGGTGGTGGCCGGCGATCGTCGGCACGAGCGAGAAGGCGAGGACGGCGAGCCCCTGGGCGCCGGTCAGCGGACCCCACTCGGCGGTCGCGAACACGAGCAGCGGCCAGTGCCACAGATACCAGGAGTAGGAGATCTTGCCGACGAAGCGCATCGGGGCGACGTCGAGCACCGGCAGCGGCGCCGCATATCCGGCCGCGATGACCGCGGCGGTGCCGAGGACCGGCAGCAGCGCGGCGGTGCCCGGGAACGGGGTCGCCTCGCTGTAGGTCACGGTGGCGATCGCGATCGCCAGGAGCCCCGCCGCGCCGACTGCGTAGGCCGCGGCGCGCGGGATCCGCCGCACCATCGCCGCACCCCGCCCCGTGAGCAGGAGGGCCAGCAGCCCGCCGACCGCGAGCTCCCACGCGCGGGTGAGCGTCGAGAAGTACGCGACGCTCGCCACCCGGTCGGTGAGGTGCACGCCGTAGACGAACGAGCCGACCGCGATGATCGTCAGCGCGCCCCAGACGACCGGGCGCACCGACTTGCCCGCGCGCCGGCGCCGCCACGTGATGGCGAGCAGCAGCGACGGCCACACGAGGTAGAACTGCTCCTCGACCGCGAGCGACCAGAAGTGGCGCAGCGGGCTCGCGTCCTGCGTCGACGCGAAGTAGTCGATCGCCTGCGAGGCGAAGCGCCAGTTCACGACCGACAGCGCCGAGGCGACGATGTCGCCGGACACCTGGTCGCGGCGCAGCGGGCTGAACATGATCGCCGACACGACCGCGACGAACGCGAGGACGATCGCCGCCATCGGCAGCAGCCGCTTCGCGCGCCGGCCGTAGAAGGCGCTCAGGGTGATCCGGCCCTTGCGCTCGAGCTCGCCGACCAGCAGGCCGCTGATCAAGAAGCCGGAGATGACGAAGAAGACGTCGACCCCGACATAGCCGCCCGCGAACACGGCCAGGCCGGCATGGCAGAGCACGACGGTGCCGACGGCAACCGCACGCAGGCCCTCGATGTCGCCCCGGAAGGCGGCGCGGGTCGGCTCGGCCATCAAGCCAAGCTACAAGTCGGCGATGGTCAGGCGGTGGCCGCGAGCGGCGCGATGATCGCGTGCAGCCCTTCGAGCAGGCCCTCGTCGACCCGCACCCGCCCCGTGACCTCGAGGCGGTCGGCGACGAACGCGCGTGCCTCGCCGGGGCGGCCGGCGGACACCAGCGCCCGCGCGTGCAGCTGCCAGCCGACGACGTTGATGGGCAGGCGCTCGACCACCTCGGCGCTGTGGAGCACCGCCTCGGCGGGCCGCAGCCCGAGCAGGCAGATCGCGAGCTCCATGCGCACGACCGGGTCCTCGCCGGAGCGGTCCAGCGCCTCGGCGAGCAGGGCCGCGCGCGTCTCGAGGTCGTCTGCGGTGAGGGTCGCGGCGAGCCGCAGCGCGGCGACGAGCGTGAGCCGCGACAGGTCGGGTCGCGGGTCCGCGCCCGAGAGGATCGGGACCTGGCGGCGGGTGCGCCAGGCGAGCGTGTCGACGATCGGGAGGCGGTCGGGCTGCGCGGTCGCCCGGCCGGCTCGGAGGTCGTCGGCGAGCGCGAGCGCCATGGCGCGGCCGGCTTCGGGCTGCCCGGCGGCGGAGACGAGCTGGGCGCGGCTGAGGCGCGCGACCGCGTCGCCCGGGTCGGCGGCGATGGCGCGCAGGAGGTGCTCGTCGGCCCAGCCGACCGCCTCGGCCGCCTGCGGGTGCCCGCTGCCGGCGAGTGCGGCGTAGAGCGCGGCGCGGGCGACCTGGACCGCGCCGTCGGACGGGTCGATGCGGTCGGCGGGGTCCAGCAGCAGCTCGCAGGACTCGGGCACCTCGTCGTCGCGCACGCTGAGGGCGTGGGCGGCGCAGCGCCCGCCCGCGCGGGCGACGTCGAGGGGGCGGCGCCGGCGGGCCACCGACTCGAGATGGCCCAGGAGCTGGTCCAGTCGCTGGACGGGGCCGTGCTGCTGCACGCGCTCCCAGCCGGCGCGGGCGATCGCGCGGCGCTCGTCGTCGTGGTGCAGGTAGTGCTCGACGAGGGCCTCGATGTTGCCGTCGTCGTAGACGACCACCTCCCGGCCGAGCGCGAACCAGCGCGCGGCCTCGGGCGCCGCGCCCGCGTCGATGAGCGTCATCGCGCCGCAGGCGGGCGCCTCGAAGGCACGCATGTTCACGTCGCCGGTGAGGCTGAAGTTGAACGCGATCTTCGAGCCCTGGACGAAGCGGACGTAGTCGGCGCCGAAGCGGCCCGAGCCGAGCTCGACGCGGATGCCGGGGCGCAGGCGGGTCAGGCGGCCGAGCCAGCGGTTGCGCTCGTGCTGGATGGCCTCGTTGAAGTTGCCCAGGAAGCCGACGTCGCGCTCGGCGGGCGCGTCCCAGTCGGGGCGGTGCACGCGCGGGTCGAACGTCCAGGGGCAGCACTCGGCGACGTCGACCACGTCGGTGACCCGCGCGCGGCGCAGGGCGGCGACCCCGGTGGCGTCGGCGAGGACGAGGTCGGCCTGGTCGGCGATCCACGAAACCGCCTGCCAGTTCGCGTACCAGTCGCCGACCCACAGGACGACGGGGCAGGGCAGCGCGCCGATCAACGGCGGCACCGGGTGGTACTCGGGCGAGCAGAACAGCGCGACGTCGGGCGCCCAGCCGTCCGGGACCACGGCGCGCCACCAGTCCTCGCGCGGATACGCCCACGCGCGGCGGATCGCGGCGCGGTCGAGCGCGACGACATCGTGGCGCTCGGCGGCGAGGCCGGCGACGCAGTCCAGCCACTCGAGGCCGTTGCCCAGGATGCGCATGTCAGCCCGGACAGTCGGGCGTTGCCGCCGGTTCTTGACCGAACCGCTCCGTTAAGCTGCCCGCGTGGCAGCCGCCGACGCCGATCAGCCCACGGGCCTGGCCGCCGACGCGCTGCGCGAGCAGTACGGCGAGCCGAGCCCCATCGCGCTCGCGCTCATCAAGGACCACCTCGACGAGGTCCATCGGCAGTTCGTCGCGCACTCGCCGCTCGTGTGCATCGCGACCGTCGACGAGGAGGGCGCGCCGACGGTCTCGCCGAAGGGCGACGCGCCGGGGTTCGTCACCGTGCTCGACGAGCGCACGCTGCTCCTGCCCGACCGTCCCGGCAACAACAAGATCCTCACGTTGTCGCACGCGGCGGCCGACCCGCGCGTGGCGCTGCTGTTCTTCGTGCCGGGCGTCCGCGAGATGCTGCGCGTCCACGGCGACGCCGAGGTCACCCAGGAGCCGTCGCTGCTCGAGCACGGCCGCGCGAACGGCCGCCTGCCGCCGAGCGCCCTGCTCGTCCGCGTCCGCACGGCGTACCTGCACTGCGGCAAGGCCGCCATCCGCGCGAAGCTGTGGGACCCGGAGCGCCACGTCGAGCCGGGCACGCTGCCGAGCCTCGGCAAGGTGCTCACCGAGCAGCGGCTGGTCGAGACGCGCGACACCGAGGCGCTCGACGAGCTCGTCGAGCAGACGTACCGCCAGACGCTGTACTGAGCGGCGTCAGTCCGGGCCGGCCGGGCCCCAGCGCTCGGTGCGGATCCGCTCCCAGTCGAGCCCGAGCCCGGCGAGCGCCTGCGCGGCGCTGTCGACGAAGCCGTGGCTGCCGCAGACGAACGCGGCGGTGTCCGGACGCGCATGGGCGGCGATGACGTCCGGCGTCAGACGGCCGGTGAGGCCCGTCCACCCGGGCGGCGGGCGGCGCGTGTAGGTGACGGTCGTCTCGGCTCCGAGCTCGTCGCGGTAGAGCAGGTCCTCGGGCGCGCGGACGGAGTACAGGAGGTGCACGTCGAGGCTGGGCGCGACGTGCCGGGCGTGGCGCAGCATCGCCATGAGCGGCACGACGCCCGAGCCGCCGCCGACCAGCAGCAGCGGCGCCTGCCCGCGCCACGTGAAGTAGTTGCCGACCGGCCCACGGACCTCGATGCGGTCGCCCGGCACGACGTGGTCGTGCAGGTGCGGGGAGACCTCGCCGTCCTCGAGCCGGTCGACGGTGATCTCCACCCAGTCGCCGTCGAGCGGGGAGGACGCGGCCGAGTACGACCGCTCCGCGGTGTAGCCGCCGGGTGCGCTCAGGCGGACGTCGTAGTGCTGGCCGGGGACGTGTGCGGCCGGCGTCGCCGGTGCGAGCCGCAGCGTGCGGGCGGCCGCCGACTCGCGGCGCGTGGCGACGACCGTGGCCGTCTGCCACTCGCGCCGCTCGCGCGGGATCGAGTAGCGCTCCTCGCGCCAGGGGTCGCCGTCGTTGTGGTAGCCGTGGCGCTCGTGGAACCCGGGCTCGTCTCGGTCGAGGACGCGCAGCCCCGCCAGCCACTTCGCCGACTTCCACAGGTACCGGTGCGGGACGAGCAGCCGGACGGGCCCGCCGTGTGCGCGCGCCAGCGGGCGGCCCTCGTGCTCCCAGACGACCCACGCCCGACCGCCGCGGAGGTCGCCGAGCGGCAGGTTCGTCGTGTAGCCGCCGTAGGACCGCGCGATCGCGTGGGTCGCGCCCGGCCGCAGGGTCACCCGGTCGAGCAGCGCGTCCACCGATACGCCGGTGAACGACGTGTCGAGCTTGGACCACGCCGTCACGCAGTGGATGTCGCCGCGGTACTCGGAGCGCGGCAGCGCGCGCAGGTCGGCCAGGGTGAGCTCGACCGGCGCGTCCACGTGCCCGTCGATGGTCATGCGCCAGTCGTCGGGCGCGATCGCGGGGGTGGGGCCCACGGTCAGGATCGGGAAGCCGTCGTCGACGTGCTGGCCGGGCGGCAGCCGGGCCGCGACCGCGGCGGAGGGCGGGCGTCCGGTGAAGCGCTCCTCGGCCATGGCCCGGCCCAGTCTCGCGTCGGCGCGGCGCGGCTGCGAGCGGACCGCGCCCGCCGGGTTGGAGCTTCCCTAGTGCAGCCGTCCGGAAGTTCTTCGAGGTATTCCACCGAGACCCGAAGAACTTGCGGATGGGTGTACTAGCTCGAGACCGGGTCGAAGAGCAGCGCGGTGAGGATCGGCCGCGACTCCGGCGCCGGCTGGTCGTCGTTCGAGTACGGGCGGTTGAGGAGGTGCCCGCGGTGCACGAGCGTCGACGATCCGCCGCCGTCGAGGTTGATCGCCTCGTGGGCGCCGTAGGACACGAGCAGCCGGGCGAGCTCGCCGAGCTCCAGGCCGACGTCGACCCCCGACCGCCGCCCGTCGCAGCACACCGCCAGCAGCTCGTCGCCGCTCACGCCGAGCGCGCAGCGCGGGTAGCGGCCGATCGTGATGTCCGAGTCGAACTGCGACGCGCCGGCCGAGAAGCCCTCGCGGTCGCCGTCCTCGACGACCACCCGATCCTCGTGGACGAGCAGCGGTCCCGCCTGCACGAGGTCGCCGTCGGGCGCGGCGCCGAACGCCTCCCGCGGGCCAAGCGTCACGCCGTACTCGTCGACGTACACGCAGGACCGCGAACCGGTCCACGGCTGCGCGACGGGCTCGTGCTCGACCGCCGCGCCGCCGAGCCGGACCTCGCCGAGCGGCCGGTACGGGTCGCGGACGAAGAAGCCCGCGACGATCGCCTCCGGGCGGCGGTGCGCGGCGCACCAGTGGTCCAGGCGCGTGGGCTCCTCGAAGGAGTGGATCGTCACGCGCGTCGCGCGCAGCGGATGGCGGACGAGGTAGACCGTCGTCTCGCCCCGGTCGCGCGTGCGGAACCGCAGCAGCTCGTAGACGATCCCGGCGCTCATCGCGGACGGGAGCCTACGCCGCGCCCGCGCCCGCGCCCGCGCCGCCAGACCGTCGCGCGTTGTCGCGGGCTCGTTACTTGATGAACAGCATCTCCCAGTACTTGGGCAGCGGCCACAGGTCGTCGGCCACGATGCGCTCGAGCTTGTCGGCCACCTCGCGGACGGCGTCCATCGCCGGGATCACGGTCTCGAGCATGTACCGAGCCTCCTGCTTGATGGTGTCGTCCTCGTGGATCTCGTTGACCGACTCGAGCTTCTGGATCGCGAACACCAGCTCGCGCAGCAGCTCCTCGGTCTCGCCGATGAGCGTCTCGCTGCCGGCCGCCCGCAGCTCCGCCAGGTGGCGGACGACGGCCGGGAGGATCTGCGTCCGGGCGATGCTCGCCGCCGTCTCGGCCTCGATGTTGAGCTTGACGACGTACTGCTCGGTGAGCACCTCCTCGCGCGCCTCGAGCTCGCGCTCGGAGAGCACGTTGTACTTCGCGAACGCCGCGACCGTCTGCTCGTTCGTCAGCCACGGCAGGGCGGCCGGGGTCGCCGGGAGGTTCAGCAGGCCGCGGGCCTCGGCCTCCTGGTGCCACTCCTCCGAGTAGCCGTCGCCGTCGAACACGATCTGCTTGTTGGCGGCGTAGACGTCCTTGACCACCTCGAGCACCGCCTCCATCAGCGGCTTGCCGCTGTCGACCAGGGGCCGCAGCTGGGCGGTCAGGTCGTCCATGGCCTCGGCCGCGATGGTGTTGAGCACCGTGTTCGGGAGCGACAGCGACATCGACGAGCCGAGTGCGCGGAACTCGAACTTGTTGCCGGTGAACGCGAACGGCGAGGTGCGGTTGCGGTCGCCGCCGTGCTTGGGCAGCACCGGCAGCAGCGGCGTGCCGAGCTCCAGCGTCTCCTTCACGGTGCCGCCGTCGCCCGAGCCGCTCTCGATCGCCTCGAAGGCCTTCGTCAGCTCGGAGCCCAGGAAGATCGAGATGATCGCCGGCGGCGCCTCGTTGGCGCCCAGGCGATGGTCCTGTCCAGCGTTGGCGACCGACGCGCGCAGCAGCGCCTGGTGCCGGTTGACGGCCTGGATGACCGCCGCGCAGAAGAACAGGAACGTCAGGTTCTCCTGCGGGGTGTCGCCCGGGTCGAGCAGGTTGACGCCCTTGTCGGTCCCCATCGACCAGTTGTTGTGCTTGCCGGATCCGTTGACGCCGGCGAACGGCTTCTCGTGCAGCAGGCAGACGAGGCCGTAGTCGCGCGCCTTGTTCTGCAGGATCTGCATCGTCAGCTGCTGGTGGTCGCTGGCGACGTTCGAGTTCTCGAAGATCGGGGCGAGCTCGTACTGGTTCGGCGCGACCTCGTTGTGGCGCGTCTTGATCGGGATGCCGAGCCGCTGCAGCTCGCGCTCGGCGTCCATCATGAACGCGAGGATCCGCTCGGGGATGGAGCCGAAGTAGTGGTCGTCGAGCTCGTGGCCCTTCGGCGGCTTGGCGCCGAACAGCGTGCGCCCCGTGTTCACGAGGTCCGCGCGCTCGAAGTAGTACTGCTCGTCGATCAGGAAGTACTCCTGCTCGGGACCGACCGTGGTGAAGACGTGGTTGGCCTCGACGCCGAGCAGCTCACACGCGCGCACGGCCGAGTTCGACAGGGCCTCCATCGAGCGCATCAGCGGGATCTTCTGGTCGAGCGCCTCGCCGGTCCACGAGACGAACGCGGTCGGGATGCACAGCAGAGCGCCGTTCGGGTTCTCGAGGATGAAGGCGGGGGACGTCGGGTCCCAGGCGGTGTAGCCGCGCGCCTCGAACGTGGCCCGGATGCCGCCGGTGGGGAACGACGACGCGTCCGGCTCGCCCTGGATGAGCTCCTTGCCCTTGAACTCGGTGATCGCGGTGCCGTCGCCCTGCGGGTCGAAGAACGAGTCGTGCTTCTCGGCGGTCAGCCCGGTGAGCGGCTGGAACCAGTGCGTGTAGTGGGTCGCGCCCTTCTCGAGCGCCCACTCCTTCATCGCGTTGGCGACCTCGTTGGCGAGCCCGAGATCGAGGCCCTCGCCCTTGGCGACGGCGATCTGGAGCTTGCGGTAGGTGTCCTTCGACAGCCGGTCCTTCTGGATGGCGGGCGAGAAGACGTTCTCGCCGTAGTAGTCGATGTTCTCCGTCAGATCGGTCGGGCCGAGTGCGCCGTTGGCCGCCCACTGGGCGGCGGTGACGTTCTGCTGGCGGGTCCTCGGGGCGGGCATGGGTGGGGTTCGTCCTTCTCGTCGACGGGATTCGGCTCGTGGGCGAGGCTACGGCAGCGGGCTGGGCGCGACCTTATCCCCGTGGATAAAGAACGGCCAGCCGGATTCGCACTCCGGGCCAACGGGGCGATCGCACGCGCCCCGCCTCCCGGACGCGGAGGCCGGTACGACGCCTGCCGGGCTCGAACCTCCCGAGTTCGACAGCCTGGACAAGTCGCGCTGGGCGATCTTTCGACACTGGTCCAATGACCCGTCCCGGCCGCTGCCTGAGCATGAGCGCCACCTGTCAACGAATCAGGAGGGCTCATGCCTCACCCCCGCCTGGGGCGGGCCGTCATCGCCGGCGTGCTCGTATCGCTTCTGCTGCCAGCGGCCGCGCTCGCACAGGACGGACCATCGATCGGTGACCTCGCCGATCAGCTCAACGTGACCTGGGTGATCGTGGCCGCCGTGCTGGTCATGTTCATGCAGGCCGGCTTCGCGCTCCTCGAGATCGGCTTCTCGCGCGGCAAGAACGTCGGTGCCGTGGTCGCGAAGATCCTCATGAACTTCTCGATCGCCTCGATCGTCTACTGGGCCGTCGGTTTTGCCATCGCCTTCGGTGGGGGGGCGAAGCTGGCCGGCGACTCCGGGTTCTTCTTCTCCTTCGGCCACACCATCAACGCCGGGAGCTTCGTCGAGGGCCAGATCACCGGATCCACGGCGGCGTTCTTCTTCTTCCAGTTCGTGTTCTGCGCGGTCTCGCTGGCGATCGTCTGGGGCACCACGCTGGAGCGCATCAAGCTGATCGCCTATCCGATCTACGCGGTGGTCTTCGCGGCGGTCATCTACCCGCTCGTCTCGCACTGGATCTGGGGCGGCGGCTGGCTGGCCAGCGTCGGCAACGGCATGCAGGACTTCGCCGGCTCGACGATCGTCCACCTCACCGGCGCCACGGGGGCGCTGGCCGCGCTGCTCCTGCTCGGGCCGCGCAAGGGCAAGTACGCGCCCAACGGCAAGCCGCGGGCGATCCCGGGGCACAACATGCCCCTGTTCGGCCTGGGCGTGCTCATCCTGTGGCTCGGCTGGTTCGGCTTCAACCCCGGCTCGACGCTGGGCACGGCCGACAACCGCTTCGCCGAGATCGTCGTGGTGACGAACCTGGCCGCGGCGGCGGGTGTGATCGGCGCGGGCGCGACGATCTACCTGCTGCAGAAGAAGCTGGACGTCGGCATGGTGGGCAACGGCGCGATCGCGGCGCTCGTCGCCATCACCGCGCCGTCGGGCTACGTCGAGTTCTGGGCGGCGCCGATCATCGGCCTGGTCGCGGGGATCATCGTCGTGTTCGCCGTCCTGGCGATCGACAAGAGGATCGACGACCCGGTGGGCGCGCTGTCGGCGCACGGCGTGGCCGGCATCTGGGGCACGCTCGCGTGCGGCCTGTTCACGTCGACCCGGCTGGCCAAGTACAACGGCATCGGCGATCCCGGCCTGTTCTACAGCGGCTCGTTCAAGCAGCTGGGCGTCCAGGCGGTCGGCGTGGCGGCGGCGTTCACCCTCGTGTTCGTCCTCTCGATGATCACGTTCGGCTCGATCAAGGCGCTCTTCGGCCTGCGCGTCAGCGAAGACGAGGAGGATGCAGGCCTGGACATCTCCGAGCACGGCATGTACGGGTATCCGGAGCAGTTCATCCCGACGCCCGAGCTCGAGGGGTACGGCGCGCTGTCGTCGCGGCCCTACGCGCCCGCGGCGCCTGCCCCGACGTCTCAGGAGGTCCCAGCATGAAGATGGTCGTCGCCTACGTCCGGCACGAGGCGTTCGAGCCCATCCGAATGGAGCTGCTGAACCTCGGCTTCCCCTCATTGACGATCAGCGAGGTCAAGGGGTCGGGACGGCAGAAGGGCATCACCGAGCGCTACCGCGGCGCGGAGCTGACGAACTACCTGCGGCCCAAGGTCAAGATCGAGTGCGTCGTGGCAGACGGCGACGCGCAGACGATCGTCGACACCGTGCTCAAGCATGGGCGCACGGGAGCCGTCGGAGACGGCAAGGTGTTCGTGCTGCCCGTGGAGCAGGCCTTCAGGGTCCGTACCGGCGAGTCCGGCGAGGAGATCCTGCAGGCGCACCCCGACGCGGCGGCGTCGGCCTCGCCCTAGCGAACCCGGCATGGATGCGCCGTGGGTGGCGGGCCGATCGCCCGCCGCCCACGGCCATGCTGCCCTGCCGCTCGTCTGATGGCTCAAGCCCACCCCGACTCTCGAGATCCCTCCGTCGACGGCCTGGTCGCCCGGCTGCGCGCGCTGCACCTGCAGATGGTGGACGCGGTGCTCACCGGAGAGGGCCTCATCCGGGTCGCCCAGCTCGCGTCCGACGCCTGTGGGGGGCCCGTGGCGATCATCGTGCCGCGGCTGGCCGTGGCCGTCATGCATCCCGAGGGCACCGAGATCGGCGAGCTGCGCCGGTTCGCGGCCGAGCGGGTCAAGGGCCGGCCGTCGGCGCTGCCGTCGTCGCTGGTCGCCGAGGCGCCGATCACGTCGGGGGACGAGACCATCGGGGTCGTGGCGCTCCTGCCCGGCGACGCGCCGCCCGCGCCCCAGGCCTCGGACTTCCTGCACCTGGCCGCCGTCGCGTCGCTGACGGAGGTCGCCGTGGAGGAGGCCAAGGAGGAGGTCGAGCAGAACCTCCGAGGCTCGCTGCTGGAGGAGCTGCGATCGCGACCGGATCTCGACGCGCGCGACGTGGTGCGGCGTGCAGGCCGGCTCGGCTGCGACCTGTCGCGCGGCGCGGTCGTCCTGTGCGCCGAGCTGACCACGGACCGTCCACGGCACGTCGTCGCGACGATCTCCGGCGAGCATCCGGGCGCGCTGGCCCAGCACATGGACGACGCGCGCGTGTACGCGCTGCTGCCCGCGGTGGGCGCCGACGACGCGCCCGAGCGGACGCTCGAGGCCGCGCGCCGGCTGGCGACGCGGCTGCAGCGCCACGGGACGGTGGGCGCGTCCTCGTTCTACTCGGATCCCGCCGACATCGCGCGGGCGATCCAGGAGGCCGAGCTCGTGCTCGACGTGCTGCGCCAGTCCGATGCGCCGATCGCCGAGGACATCGGCACGGGCACGTACCGGCTGCTGTTTCGCGTGCTCGCCTCGCACCCGGAGGAGGTGCGGTCCTTCTACGAGGACACGGTCGAGCCGATCGTCCGCTACGACGACCAGTACCGGACCGACCTCGTGGGCACGCTCGAGGCCTATCTCGAGCAGAACTGCAACATGAACGCGACCGCGGCGACGATCTACGCGCATCGCCACACCGTCGCGTACCGGCTGGACCGGGTGAAGGAGCTGACCGGGCTTGACCCGATGCAGTCCGAGGACCGCGAGCGGCTCGGGCTCGGGCTGAAGGCGTACCGCATCATCGCTCCGCGGCTGCCGCGGTAGCTCGCGAGAGCGCCGCGGCGATCGTGGCGGCGACGGCCGCGGCGTCGTCGGCGATGCGGCGGTCGGTGAACCGCATCACGCGATAGCCGCGGGCCTGGAGGTCGGCATCGCGCCGTCGGTCGCGTTCGAAGGCGGAGGTCGTGCCGTGGAAGCCGCGCGTGTCGAGCTCGACGACCAGCTTCTGATCGGGCCAGACCAGGTCCACCTCGTAGCCGTGGAGCCAGAGGTTGGCGCTCGGGCGGGGGAGGCCGTGGTCGCGAATGAGCGCGAGCGCGGCGCGTTCGAGGCCCGAGCGGGTGAACGCGGGCTCGGGCGTGTGGAGCTCGAGTGCGGTGGCGAGGGGTCTGAGGCCGCGGCGCCCCGGGTTGCGCGCCATGACCTCGCGGACCGCCGGGACATCGAGGAGCCCCTGCCGATCGGCCTCCTCGACCGCGCGGGGGAGCCGGGACGGTGCCACCTCGCCGACGTCGAGCAGCGTCCGGGCGACCGTCGTGACCGGGATGCCGCGCACGACGGTCCAGTCGGCGGGGTCCAGGCGACCGCGGTGCACGCGGACGCGGCGCGCCCGCCGGCGCCGGCCCCCGGCGCCGGGGACGGTCACCTCGTGGTACGGGCCGGCCCAGCGCATCACGCCCCGCATCTCGCCCGCGGACCGGTGCGACAGCGCGGCCCCGGGCCCGGCGGCGAGCACGGCCGCCATCCGGTGGCCGTCGGCGGTCAGCGCCTGGTGGCCCACGGCGTAGACCCCGCGATGCAGGCGCAGCAGGCGGCCGTCGGCGGTCCAGCGGGCGATCGTCGAACTGCTGACGCCGAGTGCGTTCAGCTGCCGGGCGGCGACCACTCCGTGCTGTTGGTGCGCCAGCACGGCCACCGCTCGCGGACGTGCGTCAGGTTTGTCCCGAGGGGTGGGCAGAAGGTGACGCACGTCGGGCATGTCGCCATCGTCGCGCGGCGCGTGTGACGAATCACCACGTGTTGGTGACGATTCTCGTCAGATCGGCCCGATGCGCAGCACGACCACCAGGATGAACGCGGCGATCGCGATCGCGAGCGCGACGAGCGCCCCGATCCGCTGCGGCTCGAGCGCGCGGTGGCGGCGGACGGTCTGGTCCATCGAGCGGGCGCCGATGCGCGTCGCCCCGGGCGCGAGCCGCTCCGGCTCGCGCTCGTCGGAGATCGCGTGGCGCCGGCGCGGTGGGCGCGACAGGACCCGGACGCCCTCGTCGATGTCGAGCGCCTCGGTCGGGACGACGCTCGGGTCGTGACGGCCGCGCGGGGCGGGCTCCGGACCGAGCGTCGGCGCCTCGGACCCGCGGTCGGGGTCGCGGAATAGGCTGAAGCGCGAGTGCGGCCCGGGGCGACCGGCGACGGTGTGCTGGTCGGTGTCGGGGGCGCCCGGTCCGCCGGCGGGGCGGTCCGGCTGGGCCGGCGACTGGTCCGGGTGGGACGGCGACTGGTCCGACAGGGCCGGCGAGTGGTCGGCTTCGACGGCGGAGTGGCCGGCTTCGGCCGGCGACCGGTCGCCTCGGGCGGCGGAGCGGTCGGCTTCGTCCGGCGAGCGGTCGGCTTCGGCGGCGGCGTCCTCGGCTTCCGCCCGCGAGCGGTCGCCTTCGGCGGCGGGGTCCGGCTCGCCGGAACGGTCCAACGCGCCGGCGACGTCCGGCTCGGCCCCAGGCTGGTCCGCGTACGTGGCCGCGCGCCGCGCCGCCGCCGCCGTCGCCGGGGCGGCCTGCGACCGCTCCCCGCGCAGCGCCTCGAGCTCGGCCCGCGCCGCCTCCAGGTCCCGCCGCGCCGCGGCAACGCCGGCGCGCGCGACGTCGAGATCCGCCTCGTGCTCGCGCTCGGCCTCGGCCAGCGCGGCCTCCCGGTCGGCCTCGGCCGCCGCGATCGCCGACGCGAGCCGGGTCTCGGCGTCGGCGCGCACCAGCGCGAGCTCCGCCGAGAGCTCGTCACGCGCCTGCTGCGTCTCCGCCTGCGCCGCCTCGAGTGCCGCGGCGTGCTCGGTCCGCGCCGCCTCGAGCGCCGCGGCGTGCTCGGTCCGCGCCGCCTCGATCGCCGCCGCATGCGCGGCCTGCACCGCCTCGAGCTTCAGCGCCGCCTCCTGGCCGGCCCGGACGATGTCGCCATCGGCCTCCTCGCGCGCGCGCTGGGCCTCGCTCATCGCCTCGTCGCGGGCGGCCGAAGCGGCCGTCGCCGCGGCGCGGGCCTCGTCGCGCTCCGTGCGCACCTGCCCGAGGTCGTCCTCGACGCGGTGGCGCGCCTCGGCGGCCCGTCGCGCACGGTCCTCGGCCACGGTCACGCGCTCGGACGCCGCGTCCAGCGCCCGGCGCAGCTCGTTGACCTCGCGCGCCAGCCGGGCCATCCGCGGAAGGTCGTCGTCGCCGGCGTCCAGGTTGGGCGCCGGCAGTTCGACGAGCAGGTCGCGCCCGACCGCCAGCACGTACCCGGCCCGATCCACGACGTCCAGCGGCACCGCGAACGACGCGCGCCATGGCACGCCGCGCGGACCGGCGGCGGCGTCCGCCGGACCGCCGACCGGCTCGCACTCGACGTGCTCGTCGCCCTCGACGAGCAGCCGCGGCCGGCGCAGCCCCTGCGCGGTCGCCGCGCTGAAGCGGCCCTCCAGCTCGAGCACGGCCACCGACCCCGTGACCGGCAGGGCGCGGAAGGCGAGGACCTCGAAGGTGGTGGCTGCGGTGGCGGGGCTCACTCGGGCGGCGGTCGATCGGCGGGGGAGAGCGGCTGCGTGCGGTCGGGGTCGTCGCCCATGGCAGGCGGCGGCGTGACGATGGGCTCACGGCGCGGGCGCGCCGAACCGGACGAGCCGGACGAGCCGGACGAACCGGACGAACGCGTCCCACCCTTGCCCCACAGCCCGCTTCGCCGCCCCTCCGCGGACTCCTGCTCGTGCGCTCCGGCGTCGTGCGCCCCGCGCGATCCGCCCGGACCGCGGCCGCCCGAGCCGCCTTCGTCACCCGCGCGCGCGTCGACCGCCGCGGTGCGCCGGCGCCGCTCGCGCTCGGACACGTCGATCGTCACCGAGATCTGCGCGAGCGCCATGACCGCCCCGATCACCATCACCGCGCTGCCCCCGAGCGCGATCCACGCGCCGATCTCGCGGGTCGCGTCGCGCGCCGCCGGCGGGGGATCGAGGATCTGGGCGATCACGATGAGCGCGACGATCCCGCAGATCCAGCCGAGCCGCGTGGTCGGCGCGCTCGCGCCCGACGCCTCGGCGCCCGCCACCACGAGAGCCGCGACCGCCAGGGCGAGCAGCGCCCAGTCGACGATCTCGAAGACGTCCCACGCCCTCAGCCCCGGGCTGTACCACTCGAGGAACAGGCTGACGAGCACCGCGATGGCGCCGATGGCGACAAGCGCCGTGCTGAGATCGAAGTTGCGCCGCAAGACAGGCCTCCCGGAGGTCGTAGGCCGTCACAGTAACGACGGCCGCGATCGGGGTTACCCGCCGCAGCGCTCACTGCAGCGCTCAGGCGACGCGCGGCGCCTGTCTCACTTGTCGACGACGTCGCCCGTCTGCGGGTCGACCGTCGCCTGCGCCGGGGCGTCCGAGACCCGCACCGTGAACTTGCCGGTCGGCAGCCCGCCGCCCTTCGTCCGGGCCTTCGCCTTGCCGTGCAGTCCCGCCGCGACCGTCCACGTGAGGCTGTGCGTGCCGGGCGTGGCCGGCGTCAGCCGCCACGTCAGCGACTTCGTCGCGCCGGCGTCGAGCTTGCCGACCGTCCACGTGAAGTCGTAGGCGGTGTCCGCCGCCGTCGGCGAGTCGGCCACGATCCAGACCGGCTGACGCGCATCCGCGAGGCCGGGCTGGTCGTTCGCGGACGAGATGCCGTCGAGGCTGACGGCGAGATTGGGGATCGTGCGATCGCCCGTGTTCCTGACGGCGATGGTCAGCTCGGCCGGCGCCGAGATGCTCTGATCCTTCGGGAAGTCGGCGGACACGACGTCGAGGTCGTACGTCGCGCTCTTCTCCGCGTGATCCTGCCGCTCGCCGCCCCCGCAGCCGGCCAGAAGCGCGCAGCATGCCGTCAACGCGAGGACCCCTCTCACGGGCGGGGACGCTAGCACTCGATCGAGTCGGTCAGGCACCGCAAGTTTCGTTCCCGTTCTGCGTCTCAGTTGAACGGTTGCGGTTTGGCAGCGATCCGGGTAGTCCCATACGATCCGGCCCGCCGTGGGGGAACAGCACGATTCCCAAGCGGATCCGGGGAACTCCTGAGGGGGGTGATGATGGTCAGAGACGTCGCCGATCGAGCGTTCTTGCCGACGAAGAACCTGCTCGAAGAGGTGGGCGACATGATGATCCTGACGGGGAAGACGATCATGTCCGCCCTCCGTCCGCCCTACCCGTACGGCGGCGAGTTCGTCAGCCAGTTCCTGTTCGCGCTGAAGCTCTGCTGGTTCCCGCTGCTCGTCAGCACGGTTGCCTTCGGCTACGGCGCCCCGGGGCTGCAGGCGGCGAACTTCCTGGTCCTCTTCGGCGCGCTCGACCGTCTCGGCGGCTTCTTCGTGCTCGCGTCGATCCGCGAGTTCGCGCCGTTCGTCACCGCGATCGTGCTCGCGGGCGTCGCCGGCACCGCCATCACCGCCGACCTCGGCGCCCGCAAGATCCGCGAGGAGCTCGACGCCCTCCAGGTGCTCGGGGTCGACCCGGTGAAGAACCTCGTCGTGCCGCGGTTCCTCGCCCTCATGCTGGTCACGGGTCTCTTCGACATCTACGCGTTGCTGTTCGGCATCTTCGGCGGCATCGTCGCGACGCTCGTCAACGGGGCGCCGCTCGGCCCGTTCTGGGCGACCTTCTTCACGAACGCGTCGACCACCGATCTCTGGGGCTCCGTCCTCAAGTGCACGATGTTCGGCGCGATCATCGCGATCGTCTGCTGTTACAAGGGGATGACCGCGTCCGGCGGCGCGGAAGGGGTGGGCCGCGCCGTCAATCAGGCGGTCGTCATCGCCTTCCTGGGCGTGTTCGCGTTCAACTACGTCTTCACGCAGACGCTGCTGGCCACGCACCCGGAGATCCAGGTGATCAGGTAGTGGGCTGGCTGACCGTCCCGCGCGACTGGTTCGCGTCGTTCGGCGAGATCGCCAAGTTCTGCGGCCGGATCCTCGGCCAGGTCTACAGCCTGCGCGTCTTCCGGTTCTTCGGCGAGGCGCTGCGCCAGGCCGGCATCCTGATCGTCTCCTCGACGATCGTCATCTGGGGCCTCGTCTTCATCATCGGCCTGCAGTGCGGCATCGAGGGCGCGTACTTCAACCGCGCCGTCGGCTCGCCCTCGTACGCCGGCGTCTTCGCCGCATGGTGCGACCTGCGCGAGCTGGTGCCCTACGCGTTCGGGTACATGATGGCCGCGAAGGTCGGCACGGGCATCGTCGCCGAGCTCGGCTCGATGCGGATCTCCGACGAGATCGACGCGCTCGAGGTCATGGGCATCGACTCGGTCCTGTTCCTCTGCGCGACACGGCTGCTCGCGGCCTGGATGGTCCTGCCCTTCATGTACCTGGCGGCGATCGGCGCCGGGTTCTTCGCGTCGTACCTGGCGGTGGTCGAGCAGATCGGCGAAGTCTCGAGCGGCGGCTACTTCCTCATATTCTGGATGTTCCAGAACCCGCCCGACCTGCTCTACAGCATGATCAAGGCGATGGTGATGGCCACCGCGATCGTGCTCGTCGGCTGTTACTACGGGTACAACGCGAGCGGCGGTCCGGTGGGAGTCGGCACCGCGACGGCGAAATCCATGGTGTTGAACATCGTGCTCGTGCATCTCATCGGGATGCTCGGCACGCAGGTCTTCTGGGGCGCCAATCCACGCGCCCCGATCGGAGGGTGAGCAAGGTGGCTGACGACAAGCGAGACGAACCGCGTCCGGACGACGCAGCCGAGCCGCCCGGCGAGCGCCTCTCGATCGTCAGCGAGCCCCGCGACCGCGCGGACGACGACGAGTTCAAGTGGCACACCGGCGTGCAGCGCCCGACCGGCGTGCAGGACGCGATCGAGTTCGTCGACGTCCACAAGGCGTTCGGGCGCAACAAGATCCTGCGGGGCCTGAACATGGGCATCCCGGAGGACAAGATCTCGATGATCCTGGGGCCCTCGGGCACCGGCAAGTCGGTCTGCATCAAGCACATGGTCGGGCTGCTGTATCCCGACCAGGGCGACGTCATCGTGCACGGAGAGTCCGTTCCGAACATGCACGACGACGAGCTCTTCGACATGCGCAAGAAGTTCGGCGTCCTCTTCCAGGACGGCGCGCTCTTCGGCTCGATGAACCTCCTCGACAACGTCGCCTTCCCCCTGCGCCAGCACACGGACAAGGGCGAGGACGAGGTCATGGAGATCGTCCAGCGCCGCCTGCGCGAGGTGGGCCTGGCCGACGCGGGCGACAAGATGCCCAACGAGCTCTCGGGCGGCATGCGCAAGCGCGCCGGGTTCGCGAGGGCGCTGGTCCTGGACCCCGACATCGTGCTCTTCGACGAGCCCGACTCGGGCCTCGATCCCGTCCGCACCGCGCTGCTGTGCGAGCTGATCAAGGAGATCCACGACGAGAACGGCGGCGCCTACGTCGTGATCACGCACGACATCATGAGCGCCCGCCGCGTGGCCGAGCACATCTCGGTGCTGTGGAAGGGGCGGATCGTCGAGTCCGGCCCGGCCGAGCAGCTCTTCGACTCCGACAACGCCTTCGTCCGCCAGTTCCTGTCCGGGGACTCCCAGGGTCCCCTGGGCATGGAGTGAATGACCCTCAGCCGCGGCATCGCCCTGCTGGCCCTGGCCGCCGCCATCGCGGTCGTGGCCTTCCTGCTCCTGCGCGGCGGCGGCCGGCACGAGTACAGCGTGGTGTTCACCAACGCGGGCCAGCTCGTCAAGGACGACGACGTCCAGGTCGGCGGCCGGCGCATCGGCTCGGTGCGCGACATCACGCTGACGAAGGACAACCAGGCGAAGGTCAAGATCGCGGTCGACAACGCCTACGCGCCGCTGCGCGAGGGCACGACCGCGCTGATCCGCCAGACCTCGCTCTCGGGCGTCGCCAACCGCTACATCACGCTGACGATGGCGCCGAACAACGCGAAGGCGCTGCCGGACGGGGCCACGATCGACTCCGTGAAGACCACCGCCCCGGTCGACCTCGACCAGCTCTTCGACACGCTCGACCCGAAGACGCTCAAGGCGCTGCAGGAGGTCATCCAGGGCTCCGCGACGCAGTTCGCCAACAAGGGTGAGCAGGCCAACCAGGCGGCGCTGTACTTCAACCCGGCGCTGTCGACCACCCGGCGGGTCGTCAACGAGCTCACGCGCGACCAGCAGGCGCTCAGCGACTTCCTGGCCAACGGCGCCACGGTCACGCGCGCGCTGTCGGAGCGCGGCAACGACCTGACGAACCTCGTGACGAACGCGAACCTGACCGCGAAGGCGATCGGCGACGAGCGCGCCGCGCTGGTGACGGACCTGCAGCAGCTGCCGCTCACGCTGCGCCGGGCGAACTCGACGTTCGTCAACCTGCGCTCGACGCTCGACGACCTCACGGTGCTCGTCGACGCGTCCAAGCCGGCCACGAAGGACCTCGCGCCGTTCTTCCGCGCGCTGCGCCCGCTCGTGCGCGACGCGCGCCCGACGGTCGCCGATCTGCGCACGCTCATCTCGCGCTCGGGCAGCGACAACGACCTCATCGACCTGCTGAACAAGACGCCGGCGCTGGAGCAGGCGGCCGAGCCGGCGTTCGCGAGCTCGACGCAGGCGCTGCGCAAGAGCCTGCCGGTGCTGACGTTCATCCGCCCGTACACGCCGGAGCTCGTCGGCTTCCTGCGCGACTTCGGCCAGGGCGCCTCCAACTACGACGCCAACGGCCACTACGCGCGCATCCAGCCGATGTTCACGCCGTTCAGCTTCACGAGCAACCCGGCGGGCGGCCTGCTCACGCCGCAGAGCCCGGTGTCGCGCATCACCGGCACGTCGACCGGCAACGTCGTGCGCTGCCCGGGCGCCGCCAGCCAGCCCGCGCAGGACGGCTCGGCGCCGTGGCGCGACACCGACGGCAAGCTCGACTGCGACCCGACCCTGGTGCTGCCCGGGCCATGAGGCGCGTCGCCGGCATCGCCCTGGTCATCGCCGCCGCGGTGGTCGTGGTCGTCGTCGCCGTCGTCCTCACACGGGGCGGCGAGGACGACACCTACCGCGTGCGCGCGATCTTCGACTCGGCGTTCTCGGTGATCCCCGGCGAGGACGTCAAGGTCGCCGGCGTCAAGGTCGGCAAGATCGAGTCGCTCGAGGTCACGCCGGAGAAGAAGGCCGCGGTCGTCCTGCGCATCGACAAGCCCGGCTTCGGCGACTTCCGCAAGGACGCCAGCTGCATCATCCGGCCGCAGTCGCTGATCGGCGAGAAGTTCGTCGAGTGCACGCCGACGCAGCCGCGCGAGGACGGCCAGAACCCGCCGCCCCCGCTGCAGCGCATCGAGAAGGGCGACGGCAAGGGGCAGTACCTGCTGCCCGTCAGCAACACGATGCGCAACGTCGACCTCGACCTGATCAACAACATCTACCGGCTCCCCGAGCGCCAGCGGCTCACGATCATCCTCAACGAGCTCGGCACCGGCCTCGCGGGGCGCGGCGCGGACCTCAACGAGGTCATCCGCCGCGCGAACCCGGCCCTGCAGGAGACCGACAAGGTCCTCGCCATCCTGCGCCGGCAGAACCAGGTCCTGGCCGACCTCGCCCGCGATTCGGACACGGTCCTGGCGCCGCTGGCGACCCGCCGCACGCAGGTCGCCGACTTCATCGAGAAGGCGCGCAACGTCTCGCAGGCGACCGCCGAGCGGCGCGGCGCGCTCGAGGACAACTTCCGCCGGCTGCCGAGGTTCCTCGAGGAGCTGCGCCCGACGCTCGTGCGCCTGGGCGGCCTCTCCGACGAGATGACGCCGGTGCTCCAGGACCTCGGAGCGCAGGCGCCGAACATCAACCGCCTCATCGAGCAGCTCGGCCCGCTGTCGTCCGCCGCGCGCCCCGCGGTCCGCTCGCTCGGCGACGCCGCCGTCGTCGGCACGAAGGCGATGCGCGAGATCCGCCCGATCACGCAGGACATCAACGACCTCGCCGCGTCCTCGGCGCCGCTGGCCCGCGATCTCGACGAGCTCCTGGTCAGCCTGCGCGACACGGGCGGCATCGAGCGGGCGATGGACTACCTGTTCTTCCAGATGACGTCGATCAACGGGTTCGACGCCTCCGGCCACTACCTGCGCGCCGGGCTCATCATCAACGCCTGCGCGACCTACGCGATCGAGCCGACGATCGGCTGCCTGGCGACGTTCAACAGCGGAGGCGGCGAGGCGCGCGCCGTGGCCGCGAGCAACGGCGGGTCCGGGCGCTCTCTGTACCTCAAGCGCCAGGACGCGCTGCTGCACGGCATGCCGATCGACGAGGTCCTACGCCGCTACCCCGAGCCGGGCGGCCGCGACCGTGCGGCCGGGCGCGGCAGCGGCTCCGGCGACGCCGCCGTCGCCCAGCCCGTGAGCGGCGGCGGCGCCTCGGGCAGCCCGATCCGCATGCCCGACGCGGTGCTGCCCTCCAGCGGCGGCGAGCCGCAGCCGGATCCGGCGCCGTCGTCCGGCGCGCCCGCCCCGGGCGCCGCGCCCGCGGCGACGCCGACCGCCGCTCCGCAGCCGTCGCCCTCGTCGAGCGACCCCGCCCAGGCCCAGGCTCCGGCGTCCGCCTCGGCGACGACCCGGCTGCTGGACTACCTGCTCGGAGGCGGTGGGTAGATGGGCGGTCGTCGTCGCTCGAGCTCCATCGCGGCCAACCCGGTCCTGATCGGCGCCGCCACGGTCCTGGTCATCCTGGTCGCCGTCTTCCTCGCCTACAACGCGAACAACGGCCTGCCGTTCGTGCCGACGTACCAGCTGAAGGTCGACGTGCCCAACGCGGCGAACCTCGTGCGCGGCAACGACGTCCGGGTCGGCGGCACGCGCGTCGGCGCCGTGGCCGACATCGTGCCCAAGCGCAGCAAGGACGGCACGTACTACGCGCAGCTCACGCTGAAGCTGCAGCGCAGCGTCGACCCGCTGCCGAAGGACTCGACGTTCCTCGTGCGCTCGCGGTCGGCCCTGGGCCTGAAGTACGTCCAGATCACGAAGGGCACGTCCGAGGACGGCTGGAGCGACGGCGCCACGGTCAGCGTCGCCCACGCCAAGCCGGAGCCGGTCGAGATCGACCAGGTCCTCAACATGTTCGACGAGCAGACGCGGCAGGCCTCGCAGGTCAACCTCAACGAGTTCGGGCTCGCGCTCGCCGGCCGCGGCCAGGACCTCAACGTGGCCATCGAGGAGCTCGACCCGCTGCTGAAGAACCTCGTGCCGGTCATGCAGAACCTGTCGGACAACCGCACGCAGCTCGGGCGGCTGTTCCAGTCGCTGGAGCGCGCCGCGTCGATCGTCGCGCCCGCGGCGCAGACGCAGGCCGACCTGTTCGTCAACCTCGACACGACGTTCTCCGCGCTGTCGGACGTGCGCGGCGACATCCAGGACTCGATCGAGGGCGGCCCGGCGGCGCTCGACGCGGCGATCCAGGGCTTCCCGCGCCAGCGGCCGTTCCTGGCCAACTCGCAGGCGCTCTTCCACGAGCTGCGGCCCGGCGTGCGGGCGCTGCGCACCGCCGCCCCCATCCTCGCCGACGCCTTCGAGGACGGCACGCGGACGCTGCCGCGCACCGTCGCGCTCAACCAGCGGCTGACGAGCACGTTCAACTCGCTCGTCGCCTTCGCCGAGGACCCGAACACGAAGCTCGGCGTCGACGACCTGCAGACGACGTCGGACATCCTGCGCCCGACGATCGCCTACCTGAAGCCGGCCCAGACCGTCTGCAACTACATGACGCTCTGGTTCCGCAACATCGCGAGCCTGCTCTCCGACGGCGACGCGAACGGGACGTGGCAGCGGTTCATCATCGTCGCCGCGCCGCAGGGCCCGAACAACGAGGGCGGCCCGGCGTCCAAGCCCGCCGCCGGCCCGAACCGCGACAACTACCTGCACACGAACCCGTACCCGAACACGAGCTCGCCGGGCCAGCCGGCCGAGTGCGAGGCGGGCAACGAGCAGTACCTGCCCGGCCGCACCGTGATCGGCAACGTGCCGGGCACCCAGTCGCAATCGACCGCGAAGACGAAGGCGAGCCTGACCGACTGATGGCACGCGCCTCCAAGTCCAAGTCCGACGCCAACCGGATCCCGCGCAAGGACCGGCGCGGCGTCAACCCGGTCGCGGTCGGCGTCGTGCTGCTCGTCGTCATCGGGATCATCTGCTACTTCGGCTTCACGAAGTCCGTGCCGTTCACGCACGGCTTCCGGGTCAACGCCGTCTTCGAGAACGCGAACTCGATCCGCAAGAACTCGCCGGTGCGCATCGCGGGCGTCAACGTCGGCAAGGTCACGAAGATCGAGCGCTGGCAGGACACCAACGCGTCCGTGGTCACGCTGGAGCTCCAGGACAAGGCGCTGCCGATCCACAAGGACGCCACCGCGAAGATCCGGCCGCGCATCTTCCTCGAGGGCAACTTCTTCGTGGACCTGCAGCCGGGGACGCCGAGCTCGCCGACGCTCGGCGACGGCGACTCGCTGCCGATGACCCAGACCGCCTCGCCCGTGCAGCTCGGCGACGTGCTGACGTCGCTGCAGTTCGACACCCGCAAGTCGCTGCAGACGGTCCTCGACGAGTACGGCAGCGCGCTGACCTCGAAGCCGACGCCGGCCGACGACGCCCAGGCCGACCCGGACACCCGGGGCGAGACGGCGGCGCAGTCGCTCAACGACAACTTCGACTACGCGGGACCGGCGCTGAAGAACGCCTCGATCGTCAACCAGGCGGTCCTCGGCGTGCAGCCCGACGACCTCGGCGAGTCGATCGCCAGCCTCGCGAAGGTCACCGGAGCGCTGGGACGCAACGAACGCCAGCTGCAGGACTTCGTCACGAACTTCAACGCGACGATGAAGATCTTCGCCGACGAGTCGACGAACCTCCAGACGACGATCCGCGAGCTGAGCCCGACCCTGCGGATCACCAACCGCACGCTGGCCGACCTCAACGACGCGTTCCCGCCGACGCGCGCGTTCGCCCGCGAGATCCTGCCGGGCGTGCGCGAGACGCCGGCGACGATCACCGCCAGCTTCCCGTGGATCAAGCAGACCCGCGCCCTCGTGCAGCCGTCGGAGCTGCAGGGCGTCGCCCGCGAGCTCAGCCCGGCGACGAGCGACCTGGCCAAGACGATCGACGGCACGCTGCAGCTGCTGCCGCAGGCCGACCTGCTGAGCAAGTGCGTGACGAAGGTGATCCTGCCGACCGGCGACATCGTCATCCAGGACGGCGCGCTGAGCACCGGCAAGGAGAACTACAAGGAGTTCTGGTACGCCCTGGTCGGCCTCGCCGGCGAGGGCCAGAACTTCGACGGCAACGGCATCTACGTCCGCTTCCAGCCGGGCGGCGGCATCCAGACGGTCTCGACCGGCAAGGGCTCGCTGTCGGGCGAGGAGCTCTTCGGCCGAAACGACCTGGCGCCGATCGGCAACCGGCCGGTCTATCCGGGCCGGCGCCCGCCGTACCGGCCCGACGTGCCGTGCTACACGCAGAAGATCCCGGACCTCAACGGCGCTGCCACCGGCCGGCCCGACGCGTCGACGGAGAGCACGCCGCCGCCGCTCGGCGACGCGACCGGCACCGTGGCGCCGCTCGTCGGCACCGTCGGCGACATCCTCAACGGGCTCACGCAGCAGGTCGTCTCGCTGGCCGACCAGACGCTGCCGCCCGGCCCGATCGGCGGGATCCCCGAGACGGCCGGCAACACCGTCACGACGGCCACCGGCGCGCTGCCCGCCGGGCGTTCGGCGTCGCGGCGGGCGGCGGCGCGGCGTGCGGCGGCCCGCCGGCGCTCCGCCAAGCTGCGGACGGCCCGGACGCGCTCGGCGCCCCGGATCTCCCGGGACGACGTCGCCGGGCAGCTGCTCGACCGCCTGAACCCGTTCCGGGCGGCCGGGGTGGGGCGGACGGCGAGCAGGGGCGCCAGGTCCGCGGCCAGGAGCGGCGGATGACCCGCGCCGTCCGCAACCACTGGAAGGACTTCGCGGCGCTCCTCGTGCTGCTCGTCGTCGCGATCGGCGTCGGCAGCTACATCCTGTCGCACCAGCGGCTGTACCTCCCCGACTGGGTGCCGGTCATCGGCTCGGACTTCGTGGACCGCAAGCTCGAGCTCTCCACGGCGCAGGCGATCACCCCGGGCCAGGGCCAGGAGGTCGCGATCGCCGGCGTGAAGGTCGGCGAGGTGGGCAGCGTCGAGCTCAAGGACGGCCGCGCCGTGGTGACGATGAAGATCCACCGCGGCGACGCGACGCTCTACAGGAACGCGACCGCGCTCGTGCGCCCGAAGACCGGGCTCAACGACATGACGATCCAGCTCGATCCCGGCACGAAGGACGCCGGCAAGGCGGCCGACGACTGGGTCATCCCGATCAGCCAGACCGCGCCGACGGTCAACGTCGACGAGATCCTCGCGTCGCTCGACGTCGACACGCGCGACTACCTGCAGATCCTGCTCGGCAACGCGGCACAGGGCCTCGACGGCAACGCGAACAACCTGGCCAACACGTTCCGGCGCTTCGAGCCGACCAGCCGCGACGTCCTGGAGATCACGCGACTCCTCGCCGAGCGGCACGACAACATCAAGCGCTCGATCCACAACTTCCGCCTGCTCACCGAGGCGGTGGCGACGAAGGACGACGAGCTCGCCCAGCTCGTCGACTCCTCCAACGCGGTCTTCCAGGCGTTCAACAACCAGGACCGCGCGCTGCGCTCCACGCTGCAGCAGCTGCCGCCGACGCTGAACGTCGCGCAGACGAACCTCGCCAAGGCCGACCGGCTGGCCCAGACGCTCGGGCCGACGCTGCAGGCGCTGCGGCCGGGCGCGCGGGCCCTCGGTCCCTCCCTGCGCCAGCTGCGCCCCTTCCTGGTCGAGTCGACGCCGATCATCCGCGACAAGATCCGGCCGTTCGCGCGGGAGTCGCTGCCGACGGTGAAGATCCTGCGGCCCGCGGCGCGGAACCTCTCGAAGCTGACGCCGGACCTCACGAGCGCGCTGAAGGTCGTCAACTACCTCGTCAACGAGCTGGCCTACAACCCGCCCGGCGACGCCGAGGAGGGCTACCTGTTCTGGGCGGCGTGGACGAACCACGCCGGCGCGTCGGTGTTCGCGACGCAGGACGCGCAGGGCCCGATCCGCAAGGGCATGGTGCTCGCCTCCTGCTCGACGCTGCAGACGCTGCCGAACATCGCGCGCGCCAACCCGCAGCTCGGCGTCCTCATCCAGATGCTCAACCCGGTGAGCGCGCGGCAGGCGTGCTCGAGCTCGACCGGGGCGGGCAGCCCGACGCCGCCGAGCTCGACCGGCACGGGCACGCAGGGCGAGACGAGCCCGGCGGCGACGACCGCCTCGGCCAAGGGGGGTGCGGGCTAAGTGGTCACTCCCGCACATCCCCGTACCGCCGGGAGGGACCACTGATGCAGAAGCAGGCCCCGACCCTCGGCCGGCTCCTCGTCATGGCGGGCTTCACGCTCTCCTGCTTCGGTCTGCTGCTCTTCCTGTGGCTGGCCTTCGGCGGCCCGATCCCGCTGGCGCCGAAGGGCTACCGCTTCTCGACCTCGTTCGGCGAGGCGACCCAGCTCGCCAAGGAGGCCGACGTCCGCATCTCCGGCGTGTCCGTCGGCAAGGTCAAGGAGATCAAGACGACCGCGAGCGGCCGGTCGGAGACGATCATCGAGCTCGACAAGCAGTACGCGCCGATCCCGAAGGACACGAAGGCGATCCTGCGCCAGAAGACGCTGCTCGGCGAGACCTACGTCGAGCTGACCCCGGGCACCCCGAAGAAGGGGATGCTGCCCGAGAACGGCAACCTGCCCGCGTCGCAGGTCTCGCCGACCGTCGAGCTCGACGAGATCTTCCGCGCGTTCGACTCCAAGACGCGCGAGGACTTCCAGATCTGGATGCAGCAGCAGGCGGTCGCGCTGACCGGTCGCGGCAAGGACCTCAACAGCGCGCTGGGCAATCTCGCGCCGTTCGCCTCGGACACCGACACGCTCCTGCGCATCCTCAACGCGCAGTCCGGCGACGTGCGCCAGGTCGTCAAGGGCACAGGCGACGTCTTCGACGCGCTCACCGCGCGCGACGACCAGCTGCGCTCGCTCATCGAGAACTCCAACCGCGTCTTCTCGACGACGGCCCAGCAGGACCGCAACCTCCAGGACATCTTCCGGATCCTGCCGACCTTCGAGAAGGAGTCCGAGCAGACGGTCAAGCGGCTGACCGAGTTCGCCGACAACAGCGATCCGCTCGTGACCCAGCTGCGCCCGGCGGCGCGCGAGCTGTCGCCGACGCTGCAGGAGCTGCAGGGCCTGGCGCCCGACCTGCGCGCGCTGTTCCGCGACCTCGGCCCGCTCGTGGACGCCTCGAAGGAGGGCCTCCCGGCGCTCGACCGCTTCCTCGCCCAGCTCTCGCCGTTCCTGGGCGAGCTCGACGCGCCGCTGGCGCAGCTCAACCCCGCGCTGAGCGGCCTCGGCTACTACAAGCCCGAACTGACCGCGTTCTTCGCGAACGTCGTGGCCGCGACCCAGGCCAGCGGCCCGGTGTCGGACGGCTCGCTCGTGCACTACCTGCGCACGATGAACCCGATCAACCCGGAGAACCTGGCGATCTACGCCAACCGGCTGCCGACGAACCGCCCGAACCCGTACACGCTGCCCGGCACGTTCGACCAGATCGCGCAGGGACTCCCGTCGTACGAGACGCGCCAGTGCGGGTCCGGCGTCCCGATGCTCCTCGCGCCCAACCAGCTGACCGGCGCGATCGGCGGGGCGACGAACGAGCTGACGCCGCTGCTGCCCGAGTCCTTCCAGAACCTCACGCAGGAGCAGGCCGACCAGCTCATCGCGACCCTCAGCACGTTCATCACGCCGGCGCTCCAGAACGACATCTTCAAGTTCGCCTTCAGCGGGGTGACGACCGCGATCGCGCCGCCGTGCAAGCAGCAGGGCCTGTTCCCGACGCGCGCGGGGACGACCCAGTACCCCCACATCAGCGCCGCCCCGAACGGGCACACCCCGGGCCCGTGAGGTGCGTCGCGGCGCCGCGACCGCGCGTACCCTGAGCTCGTGACGGCGAGCCCGCTGCAGCGCCTCGTCGCGTGGGTCGCGCGGCGGCCATGGATCGTCCTCGCCGTGATGCTGGCGCTCTCGGCGGGCGCGGTGACGCTCGCCGCGCTGACCCTGCGGCCGTCGAGCAGCGCCGACACGCTGATCGGGCGCTCCACGGACACCTGGCAGGCGACGGAGCGCTATCACGAGCGCTTCGGCGACGACGCCATCTACGTGCTCGTGCGCGAGGACCTGCGCAAGCTGCTGCTGACGACGGACCTGGAGACCGTGCTCGGGCTCGAGGGCTGCCTGGCGGGCAACCCGCCCTCGGGCGCGACGCCGGCCGGCGGGACGAACGGGCCGTGCGGCCGCCTCGCCGAGACGAAGCCGGTGCAGGTGGTCTACGGGCCCGGGACGTTCGTCAACGAGTCCGTCCGCCAGATCGGCGACCAGTTCAGCGCCCAGTCCACCCAGCGCGCGGCGCAGGCCGAGCAGGCGGCCGAGGCCGCCTACAAGCTGGCCCGCAAGCGCGGCTACGACGTCGCGCGGGCCAGGACGTTCGCCCAGCAGGCGCGCCGGCTCGTCGAGGCGGAGTTCACGCGCGACGTCCTGGCGCTCGCGCTCAAGTACGGGCTGACGGGCGTGCCGCAGCTCAACGACACGAGCTTCGTCACGAAGCTCGTCTTCCGCGACGCGGCACAGGGGTTGCCGAAGGAGCGCTTCGCCTACCTGTTCCCGAGCCGCGCCACGGCGCTCATCCAGGTCCGGCTGAAGCCCGGCCTGTCCGACGACGAGCGGCGCGACGCGATCGCGCTGGTGCGCAGCGCGGTGGCGATGCCCGACTGGCGGCTGAGCGGCGGCGGCCGGTACGTGACCACGGGTGCGCCGGTCGTGCTCTCGGACCTCGGCGACGAGCTGACGCACTCGCTCGTCGTGCTGCTCGTGGCGGCGCTGGTGATCATGGCGGTGACGCTCGCGGTGGTGTTCCGGGCGCGGCTGCGGCTGCTGCCGCTCGTCGTGGCGGGCTGCGCGGCCGGACTGACCTTCGGCGCGCTCGCGCTGACCGGGCTGCCGCTCACGATGGCCTCGATCGGCGTGCTGCCGGTGCTGATCGGCCTGGCCGTCGACTACGCGATCCAGTTCCAGTCGCGGACCCGCGAGGAGGGCTCGCCGGTGCGGGCGGCCCGGGTGGGCGCGCCGGCGATCCTCACCGCCGGGCTCGCGACCGCGGCGGGGTTCCTCGTGCTCGGCCTCTCGCCGGTGCCGATGGTGCGCGAGTTCGGGCTGCTGCTCGTGGCGGGCGTCGTGATCGCGCTCCTGTGCACCCTCACCGTGGGGGCGGCGGCGCTGGCGATCGCGGAGCGCCGGCCGCCGGCGGCGCGCGGGGCGGCGGGGGCGCTGGCCGCGGCGGCGCGGGGCGCCGACGAGCTCCTGCGCGACAACGCGCTCGCCCGAGGCGTGCGGCGGGCCGGACGGGGAGCGTCGGCGTGGATCGTCGGCGCGGCGCTCGGGCGCGGGCGGCGGGTCGTCGTCGTGGCCGTGCTGCTGGCGCTGGCGGGCTGGGGTCTGGAGACCCAGCTGAAGGTCCAGTCCGACGTCAACCGGCTCGTGCCGCAGGACCTCACCGCGCTCTCGGACCTGCGGGAGCTGCAGGAGTCGACCGGTGTCGGCGGCGAGATCGACGTGATGGTGTCGGCGGACGACCTGACCGACCCGTCCGTGCTCGAGTGGATGTCGGCGTACCAGGACCGCGTCCTCGAGCGCTACGGGTACGGCGGCGCCCAGGGGTGCGGGGAGGCGACCCTGTGCCCGGCGTTCTCGCTGCCCGACCTGTTCTCGGGCGGCACGGGCGGCCTGCAGCGCTCCGACGTCAGGGCGCTGCTCGACGCGGTGCCGCCGTACTTCTCGCAGGCGGTCATCACGCCCGACCAGACGGCCGCGACGCTGGCGTTCGGCATCCGCCTCATGCCGCTCGACGAGCAGCAGCGGGTGATCGAGACGATGCGCGACGAGCTCGACCCGCCGCCGGGGGTGACCGCCCAGCTCGTCGGGCTGCCGGTGATCGCGTCCGAGGCCAACGCGGCGGTATCGGAGCCGTGGCGCCGGGTCGCACTGCTGCTCGGCGGCCTTCTGGCGGTCACGCTGGTCCTGATCGTGGCGCTGCGGTCCGTGCGGCGCGCGCTGGTCCCGCTGGTGCCGATCGCCCTGGCGACCGGGTGGTCGGCGCTCGTGCTCTTCGCCTTGAGGGTGGAGCTCAACCCGATGTCGGTCACGCTCGGCGCGCTCGTCGTGGCGATCTCGACCGAGTTCAGCGTGCTGCTGGCCGAGCGCTACCGGCAGGAGCGCGCGGGCGGCTTCGGCGAGCGCGAGGCGCTCGAGCGCACGTACCGCTCGACGGGCCTCGCGGTGCTGGCGTCGGGCATCACCGCGATCGCGGGCTTCGCGGTGCTCATCGTCTCCGACATACAGATGCTGCGCGACTTCGGGTGGGTGACGGTCGTGGACCTGGCGGTGTCGCTGCTCGGCGTCCTGGCGGTGCTGCCGGCGGTGCTCGTGCTCGCCGAGCGGCGGGCGCCGACGCACGGCGCGCCGAGCGGCCGGCGGGCGCGCCCGGAGCGGGCGGCGGCGCCGTGAGCGGCCCGCTCGACTTCCCCGAGGACCGCCGCGACGCCGAGGACGGGCCGGCCGGTGCGCGGGCGGCGGGGCCGGAGCCGGCGGCGGGGCCCGCCCGGCCGCCTGGGCCGGGGGGAGGCAGGCGCCGGCGCTACGGCTGGCTGATCGGCATCGTCGCGCTCGTCGCGATGGCCTGGATCCTCGTCAACACGCTGCGCACGGAGGGCGTCTCGTCGAGCGGGGTGCGGCCGGGGGCGAAGCTGCCGCCGTTCGCCGTCCCGCTCGCCCTCGGCGACCTCGACGGCGACGCGAACGTGGCCCGGCGCGCCGGATCCGGGCCGGCGGGCAGCCGGCCCGCGTGCGCGGTGCGCGGGCCGCAGATCCTCAACGTCTGCCAGCTCGCCGAGCGCGGCCCGGTGGTGCTCGCATTCCTGGCGACGCGCGGCGGGGACTGCACGACGGCGCTGGACCGGCTCGACCGGGTCCGCGGCGAGTTCCCCGGCGTGCAGGTCGCCGCGGTGTCCGTGCGCGGCGACCGGTCCGACCTGCGCCGCCTCGTCCGCGACCGCGGCTGGGGCTTCCCGGTCGGCTACGACCGTGACGGGGCGGTGGCGAACCTGTACGGCGTGGCGGTGTGCCCGCAGACCACGTACGCCTACCCGGGCGGGGCGGTGAGGGCGACGACGATCGGCGAGCAGTCGGTGGCCGATCTGCGCGCGAGCCTGCGCCGGCTGGTGGCGACGTCCCGGGAGCGGGGATGGCGGGCGCCGGCCCGAGGCTGACCGAGGGGCGGGTCGCCGAGCCCCTGCGCGCCGAGTTCCCCGGCCTGCGGCTGCGCTCCGTGCGTATGGCGTCCACGCCGCGCCGCTCGCCGCCGGAGGTCCGCGACCGCCTGCGCACCCTGTCGGACCGCATGCACGGCGCGCGGGCGGTGGCCATGCGCAGCGAGCCGGTGCCGCACGCCCATCGCGTGTTCTTCCGCCACGTCGGCCTGGACCCCGACGTGCAGCGGGTGCCCGCCGAGGCGGCGCTCGTGGAGCGCCTGTTGCGCGGCGGCTACGAGTCGCGCGGCCTGCCCGCCGACGCGCTGCTGATCGCGCTCGTCGACACCGGGGTGGCGGTGTGGGCGGTCGATGCGGCGAAGGCCGCCGAGCCGCTGGAGCTGCGCCCCGAGGCCGAGGGCGGCCGGCTGGTCGTCGCGAGCGCCGCCGGCCCGGTCGCGCCGCTCTTCGCCGCTCCGGACGGTGCGCTCGCCCCCGACCGCGCGACCCGGGAGCTGCTGCTCTACGCGGTGCAGGTCCCGAACGTCCCGGACCTCTACGTCGAGGAGGCGCTGTGGACGTGCGTGGAGCTGCTCGAGTAGGCCGCACCGCGGGGAGCGGACCGGTGCTGTCGCGCCGGGGTCGGAGGAGTACGATCCCGGCATGGCGCAGGCGCTGCTTGCCGCACCGCAAACGGGTGCCGCCGACCGGGTCGAAGGCGAGGCCGCCGCCCGCCGTGCGCTGCGCGCCCAGGTCGGCCGCCTCGAGCGCGAGCTCAGCGCGCTGGCGGTCAGCGCGTTCCCGCGTGAGGTGGTCGTCGCGGTGCCCGCCGCCCGCGCCGGCTGCCCGCGGCTGTTGTCCTTCGGCGAGCTCGAGGCGCTGCGCGACCGGCTCTCCGCCCGGGTCGCCGACGCCCGCTCGGCGCTCGCCGAGCGCACCGCCCGCGAGGAGGAGGCGCGCGCGCTGCTCGAGCAGATGCTGCTCGAGCCAGGCCGCCACCGCTTCGTGAAGGTCGCGAACGCCGATCGCGGCGTCGGCGGCTGCGGCGTCTGGCACGTGCGGCCGCGCCTCGGTCTCATCGGCATGCTCATGGGCTGGTGGCAGGTCAAGCTGTCCTCCGGCTGCCCGTTATCGCCCGCGTGAGCCGCAGCTGATGGGCCGCCGCAGCCGCAAGCGCTCGGCCTCAGCGCCCGCCGCGTCGCCGCCGGGCCCCGCGATCGCGCGCGACGCCGCCGAGGCGACTCCGCCGCGCGCCGCCGGCACGACCGACCCGGTCGCCACGCCGCGCGCCGCCGGCACCCCCGCCGGCACGACCGACACGGTCGCCACGCCGCGCGGCGCCCGCACCACGACGCCTCGCCGGCCCCCGGCCCCGCCGACCCGGCGCGCGCGCCTCGAGGACGCCCCCAAGGCGCCCTGGAGCCCCTTCCCGCTCGTCGAGCTGACGATCCTGTTCGGCATCGTCCTGATCGTCCTCGGGTTCGCCGGGGTGGCCGACCGCCGGGCGCTGTTCCTGGTCTGCGGCTTCGCGCTCGTGACGCTCGCCGCCCTCGAGCTCTCCCTGCGCGAGCACTTCGCCGGATACCGTTCGCACTCGACGCTGCTGGCCGGCGCCGCCGCGGTCGTCGTCGACGTGCCGCTGTTCTTCCTGACGAGCCTGCCGCAGGAGGTCCTGCTGATCGTCGGGGTCGCCGTCTTCGGCGTCGCGTTCTACGGGCTGCGGTCGGTCTTCCGCCGTCGGACCGGGGGCATAGGGTTCCGGGCGTGACCGATACCTCCGGCGAGCCCCGGCGCATGCGCATCACGGGCCTGCACCACGTGACGCTCATCACCCGCAACCTCGACGCCACCACGTCCTTTTACCGCGACCTCCTGGGCCTCGCGCTGGTCGAACAGGCCGCCAACGAGGACGACCCCGACGCCCGCCACTTCTGGTTCGGCGACGCCGAGGGCCGGGCCGGCACGCTGCTGTCGTTCCTCGAGTACCCCGCGATGCCCGAGGGCTCGGTGGGGGTCGGCTCGACCCATCACCTGGCGCTGGCCGTCGACTCGTCGGAGGAGCTCGATGCGTGGCGCGACTACCTGCGCGGCCGCGGCGTCCAGACGACGGACGTCTTCGAGCGCGGCCGCTTCCGCTCCCTGTACCTGCGCGACCCCGACGGGCACATCCTCGAGCTCGCCACGCGCGTCTGACCGCAGGCGCGCGCGGCGAGGTCGAAGCCGCCGCGTGTCAGGCCATGGCGGGGACGCCGGCGGTGGGCGCCATCTGCTGAGCGAGGTGGTCGGCGCCCAGCTGCTCGGCCACCATCCGGCGCTGGCGATCGGTGAGCGACCCGATCGTCTTCGTCTCCGTCAGCGTGGCGTGGGCGAGGAATCGGCGGCAGCGGGTCCTGCCCCACCGCCGCTGGCTGATCAGGAGATCGGCCACCGTCATGCTCTCCGCCTGCCACGGCGACTCGAGCACGACGTCGGCCGCCGTGAGCTCACCCTCCGCGACGCGACGCTTGAGCTCCGCCCGAGCGAGGCGAACCTCGTTGGCCCGTTGCAGGGCCCGCAGGTGCTGCGGGTCGCCGGCGGTCGTCGCTGACGCGATCATGCTCCCTCCCCGCCGCCCCGGCACCCGGCCGGACCGGCTTCGTCGTGTACGGGTCGCGTAGACGGCGCGGGCACGGGCAAGGCTCGCCCTTCGGGCCGGCCTCTTCTGCGAAGACTTCCCCGAGCGAGTCGGCCCTCTACCGCCTCGCTCAACTCTCCTTCCCCGTGCGTCGTCCGGACGCATTCGCAAGGTACGCCGCGCCCGGCGGCCGTTTCAACTACGGGAAACCTGGAACATGCGCTCCGAGCGCACTTTTCGTGCCATCCCTCGACACGGGGTCGAGATCACCGCGCCGCGGTGGGCAGTGGTCCGTGTTCGGCCTCGAAGGCCTGCTTGACGGAGGCGAACGCGTCCAGCGCACGCTCCAGCGTGGCCTCGTCGTGGGTCGCCATCACGCTCGTGCGCAGAAGGGCCCCGCCGGGAGGGACCGCCGGGTGGATGGCGACGTTGACGAAGACGCCGGCGTCGTAGAGCGCTCGCCACAGGAGGGCGGCTTTCCAGTCATCCTCGACGAGCACGGGGACGACCGGTGTGACGATGTCGTGATCGATCGTCTTGAAGCCGCGCTCGCGCAGGCCGTCCCGCAGGTACCGGGCGTTGGCGAGCACGCGGGCGAAGAGCTCGGGCCCTTCCGGCGAGCGCACGATGCGCAGCGCGGCGAGGGCCGCGCCGAGCGCCGCCGGCACCCCCGACGCCGTGAAGATGTAGGCGCGGCTGGAGATCCGCAGGAACTCCACGACCTCGGCGCTGCCGGCGACGAACCCGCCGCAGGACGCCAGCGACTTCGAGAACGTGCCCATCCGCAGGTCGACGCGGTCCTCCACGCCGAGCAGCTCCGACGCTCCCGCACCACGCGCGCCGAGCACCCCGGCGCCGTGCGCCTCGTCGACCATGAGCCGGGCGCCGTAGCGCGCACACAGGTCGCAGATCTCCACCAGCGGCGCGACGTCGCCCTCCATCGAGTACACGCCGTCGACCACCACCAGGATCCCGCCGCCGTCCCCCTGGGCGCGCTCGAGCGCCTTCTCCATCTTGTCGAGCTTGTTGTGGCGGAACGGGCGCATCTTGGCCCGCGAGAGCATCACGCCGTCGAGGATCGACGCGTGGTCGCCGGAGTCGACGATCACGGTGTCGCCCGGCGCGAGGATCGTGCCGAGCGTGCCGACGTTGGCCTGGTGGCCGGTGGTGAAGACGATGCAGTCCTCGGTGCCCATCCACTCGGCGAGCTCGCGCTCGAGCTCGACGTGCAGGGCGGTCGTGCCGTTGAGCAGGCGCGAGCCGGTCAGGCCCGTGCCGTAGTCGTCGAGCGCCCGCCGCGCGCCCTGGACGACCCGCGCGTCGCCGGTCAGCCCGAGGTAGTTGTTCGAGCCGAGCATCACGCGATCGGCGCCCTCCATCTCCACGACGGGCCCGGCCGGCCCGGTCAGGACGCGGAAATAGGGAAGGAGATCGGCCTCCCGGGCCGCGCGCAGCTGCTCGGCGCGCTCGTGGCCGCGGACCTTGGCGAAGACGTCTACGGTGGTGGGCATATGAGCCTTGAGATCCGGGCGGTGGCGTCGCACCGCGAGATTCGGGAGTTCATCGAGCTCCCGTACCGGCTGCACTCTACCTCCCCGCAGTGGATCCCCCCGCTGCGCCTGGAGCGGCGCCTGTTCCTGTCGCGCAAGCACAACCCGTTCTTCACGCACGGCGACGCGCGGCTGTTCCTGGCCCGCCGCGACGGGCGCGTCGTGGGCCGCATCAGCGCCCAGATCAACCACCCGTTCAACGAGGTCCACGACAACGCGTGGGGGATGTTCGGCTTCCTCGAGATGGAGGACGACCCCGAGGCCACGCGCGCCCTGCTCGACGCCGCGGCCGGGTGGCTCCGGGCCCGCGGGCGCGACCGCATGATCGGCCCGATGGACTTCACGATGAACGACGAGGCGGGCCTGCTGATCGAGGGCTTCGACCGCGACCCGATGATCAAGCAGCCGTGGCAGCCGCCGTACTACCAGCCGCTCGTCGAGGGCGCCGGCATGGACAAGGCCATGGACCTGCTGATGTGGGAGCTGGAGATCGCCGACCGGTCCAAGGTGCGCCCGATCCTGTTCCGGCTCGCGGAGGAGGCGAACACGAAGCACGGCGTGGCCGTGCGCAAGATGAGCCGGCGCACGCTGCGGGCCGACCTCGACATGTTCGCCGACGTCTACAACCACGCGTGGGCCGAGAACTGGGACTTCGTGCCGTACTCCGAGGAGGACCTCGACGCCCTCGCGCTCGAGTTCCAGCTCGTGTTCGACTCGAACTGGTTCATGATCGCCGAGAAGGACGGTGAGGCGATCGGCGCGGCGATCTCCGTGCCGGACATCAACCAGGTGCTCAGGAAGATGAAGGGCCGGCTGCTGCCGTTCGGCTGGTGGCACTACCTGCGCCGGAGGCGGACGATCGACCGTGTCCGCGTCGGCTTCCTCGGAGTCAAGCCGGAGTACCAGTACACGGGCGCGGCCGCGCAGCTGTACATCGAGAACTTCGACATGGGCGCCGCGACGCGCTGCTCGTGGGGCGAGATGGGCTGGATCCTCGAGACGAACACGGCGATGAACCGCGGCATGGAGGCGATGGGCGGGCGGGTCGTCAAGCGCTACCGCGTCTACGAGCGGACGCTTTGAGGTTGACCGCCTGACCCACTGCTAAGGTCGCGAACGATGGCCGACCAGGAGCTGACCCAGACCGATTCCGAGCCCGAGGTGGTCGACGGCGTCGTCGTGCGCGAGGCCGCGCCGATCGAGCGCCGCTCGGCGGCGCCGGTGTCCGTGCAGGCCGCCGCGGTGGCGGGCGCCAGCATCGTCGTGGGCGCGACCGCCGTCGCGCTGGTGCGCGGCGCGCTGCGCATGACGCGCCGGCCGCGCCCGCTGCGGCTCGGCGGCCGGGGGCGGCGCGGACGGTTCGACGTCGTCGCCACCCGCACGTTCCTCGTCGACGTCCACCTCGTCGACCGGCGCTGAGCGGCGCGCGCGTCGTGCCGGGGCCGCCCGAGGTCCGCGTCGAGGTCCGCCCGCCGTGGCCGTTCCGGCTGCGCCGGCAGGGCGGTATGGACGGTGTGCAGCGCTGCCGGGACGGGGTCCTGCACCGCCTGCTCCACGTGGAGGGCGTGCCGGTGGTGGTGCGGGTCGCCCAGCCCGCCGCCGACCGGGTGGTCCTCGGCGCCGCCGCCGAGTCCCCGGACGCGGCGCGGGAGGCGATCGCCCGCATGCGCTTCGCCATCGGCGTCGACGACGACCTGCGCCCGTTCTACGAGCGCTTCCGCTTCGATCCGCTCATCGGCCGCTCCGTGCGGTCTGCGCCGCACATGCGCATCCGCCGCCGGCCGGAGCCGTTCGAGGCGCTCGCGTGGGCGATCTGCGAGCAGCTCATCGCCTTCGAGGACGCCGCCGCGATCCAGCGCGAGATCGTCCGCTTCTGCGGCCCCCGCTGCGAACGGACCGGCCTGCGCGACGTCCCCGGCGCCGCGGCCGTGGCGGGCCTCGCGCCCGCGCGCCTGGAGTCCTTCGGCCTGACCGCCACCCGCGCGCAGGCGCTGGTCCGCGCGGCGCGCGAGGTCGCCCGGGGGCGCGTCGACCTGCGCGCGGGCGACCACGAGCGCGGCTGGGCGCGGCTGCGGGCGATCCGCGGCATCGGGGCCTGGACCATCGAGTTCCTCGCGCTCTACGGCCAGGGCCGCTACGACCAGCTGCCCGCCGGCGACCTCGCCTACCGCAAGCTCGTCGGGCGGCTGCGGGCGGGCGGCAACCCGGCCGCGCGCGCCGAGGAGGACGAGGTGCGCGAGTTCTTCGCACCGTACGGCGAGTGGGCCGGGCTGGCGGGCGCGCACGCGATCGCCGGCGCCGTCCGCGGCGCCCGCGCGCTGGCGGCGTAGCCGGCTCGAGAGCAGGGCGGCGGCCACGCCGTCTCGGGCTGTGCGCGGGCGACGAGTTGCGCTTTCCGTCCGAGGGGTGGACGGAAAGCGCAACTCGTGCTCAGCTCGGCGGACCCTCGTCCTGCTCGAGCCCGACGCCGGGCAGGTACTCGTTCGTCAGGGACGTCGGCAGCGGCGCCTTGGCGAGCAGCTGGTTGTCGAGCATCCAGCGCCCGTAGCGGCCCCACGCGTCCACGTCCTGCCAGCCGAACGGCTTCGTCTTGTCGGTGGGGAAGAACGCCGGCAGCGTGGCGCGGACCTGGGCGAGCGTCGTGGCGGGGTCGAGGTCGGGGTTGCGCTCGACGAGGGCGTCGACGCCGGCCTGCGGGTTCTTGCGCAGCGCCTCGTGGCCCTGGGCGAGCGCGCGCACGAACGCCCGCAGGTACGGGCCGCGGGCGCGCGCGTCCTGCTCGCGCACGACGAGGACGAGCTCGTTGTAGGTCGGCACCCCGGCCTGGTCGACCGGGATGATCACCGGGTTGCGCTTCTCGCGCTGCAGCTGCACGCCCTCGACGTTCCAGAAGGCGCCGAGCGTCGCGTCCGCCCGCTTGGACAGCATCGCCGGGACGAGGTTGAAGCTCACGTTGACCTCCTTGACCGAGGTCTGCGGCACGCCGTTCTCGGCCAGGATCGTCTTCAGGTACGCCGACTGGTAGGGGATGCCCGCGGTGCCGACGGTCTTGCCCCGCAGGTCCTTGGGCGTCGTGACCTTCGCGCTCGGCAGCGCCATGATCGACGTCAGGGGCCGCTGCACGAGTGCCCCGATCGAGACGACCTTCAGGCCCTTGTCGCGGGCCAGCAGCACCTCGGGCTCGTAGGAGATCGCGATGTCGGCGCGGCCGGCGGCGAGCAGCTTCAGCGGGGCGGAGGGGTCGGGCGGCACGAGCGGCTCGACGTTCAGCCCGGCGCGGGCGAACGAGCCGTCGGCGATCGCCTCGTAGATGCCGGCGTGGTCGGCGTTGGGCAGGTAGTCGAGCATCAGGCGCACCTTCTGGACGGGGGGCGCGGAGACGCGGTCGTCCTTCTCGCCGCATGCGGCGAGCCCGAGCAGGCTCGCGGCGAGGACGGCGAGGACGGCGATACGGCGGAGCACGGGCGGTCTAGGTCCTTTCGGTTCGGGTCCAGGGCACGAGGCGGCGCTGGGCCCAGTCGAGTGCGTAGAAGAGGGCGACGGCGAACGCCGCCAGCACGACGACGGCCGCCCAGGCGCGGGCGGTCTCGAGCTGGGGGATCGCCTGGAGGATGAGGTGGCCGAGCCCTGAGGACGAGCCGGCATATTCGGCGAACACGGCGCCGATGACCGCGACGGCGACGGCGATCTTCGCCCCGCTCAGCGCGGCGGGCAGCGCCGCCGGCGCCTCCGCGTGGCGGAACGCCGCCCAGCGCGTGGCGTCCAGCGTGCGCAGGAGCTTGATCGTGTCGCGGTCGACGCGGCCGAGCGCGTCGAGCGTCGTCACGGTGATGGGAAAGAAGCAGACGAGCGCGATGATCGCCACCTTCGGCCCGATGCCGAAGCCGAGCCAGACGACGAGCAGCGGCGCGACGATCACCACCGGGACGGCCTGCGACGCGACGAGCAGGGGGTAGGTCGCGTTGCGCAGCGAGCGCGAGAAGTGCATCGCGACGGCGCACGCGAACCCGAGCGCGAGCGCGGCGGCGATGCCGAGCGCGACCTCGCTCGCGGTGACGAGGAAGTTGTCCCACAGCAGCGAGCGGTCGTCCCACAGCGCGGTGGCGATCTCGCTCGGGGCGGGCAGGATGAGGTCGTCGACGCCGCCGAGGTCGGCGTAGAGCTGCCAGGCGCCGAGCAGCGCGAGCGAGAGCAGGCCGGCGATCACGCCCGCGCCCCCGCCGTCGCCGCGGCGAGCGCCGCCATCGCCCGGCCGCGCAGCGCGACGACCTCGGGCTGGGTCGCGGTCCGCGGGCGCGGCAGGCCGACCGCGATCTCGGCGACGATCCGCCCCGGCCGCGGCGACATCACCGCGACGCGGTCGCCCAGCAGCACGGCCTCCTCGACGTCGTGGGTGACGAGCAGCACCGTGCGCGGCTCGCGCGCCAGCGCGCCCTGCAGCCACGCCTGCATGTCGGCGCGCGAGATCGCGTCGAGCGAGGCGAACGGCTCGTCGAGGCAGAGGATCGGCTTGCCGGCCAGCAGCGTGCGCAGGAAGGCGACGCGCTGGCGCATCCCGCCCGACAGCGCGGCCGGCCGCGAGCGCTCGAAGCCCGCCAGGCCGAACTCGGCGAACGCCGGCGCCGCCGCGGCGCGCGCCTTCGCCTTCGACTCGCCCCGCACGCGTAGCGCCAGCGCCGCGTTGTCGAGCGCGCTCGCCCACGGCAGCAGCAGGTCCCGCTGGGGCATCAGCGCGGCGGGGCCCGCGTCGACGCGGCCGGCGTCGGGCGCCGACAGCCCGCAGACGAGCTCGAGCAGCGTCGACTTGCCGCAGCCGCTCGGGCCGACGACCGCGACGACCTCGCCCGCGCGCACGGCGAGCGTGAGGTCCTCGATCGCCGTGACGGCGCCGAAGTGGCGGGTCGCGCGCTCCACCCGGATGACGCCGGGATCGGTCTGCGTCGGCGGTGGCGCCGCGGGTGATGCGGTCTGGGTCTGCATGCCTCCCTTCGCGGGGATTGCCCCACAGGTTCGAAGGGTCAGCGCTGGATCGAAGCGCTCTCTCAGCCGGCCGTATCCCGCCAGCCCCCCCGGCTCAACAGCGGCCCATGCTACGCGATCGGCGTGCGCGAGCACCCCGGCAGGCACGCGCGCCGACCGCCGTCAGGCGGCCAGGCGGAGACCGGGCACGACTCGAGCGACGCGTCCTCGAGCACCTCGGCGAGCGCCGCGACGACCGCCGGGTCGAACTGCGTCCCGGCGCACCGGCGCAGCTCCGCCAGGGCGGCGGCGGGGGTGGCTGCGATTCGGTAGGCGCGGTCGCTGACCATCGCGTCCCACGCGTCGCAGACCGCGACGATCCGCGCGCCGACCGGGATCTCCTCGCCGGCCAGTCCGTCGGGGTAGCCGCCGCCGTCCCAGCGCTCGGACACGGCGCGCAGGAGGACGTCGCGGGCCTGCGCGACCGGCGACGCACGCCCGCCGCGCTTGTCGGCGTACATCCGCTGGTGGACGAGGTGCAGCGCTTGGGCGGCGTGCGGCGCCTCGTCGGGCAGCGACACCGAGCCCGACGACGCGGTGATCCGCCAGTCCTCGCCGTTCTCGCTGAGCGCCTCGGTCGCCGCCGCGATCACCTGGGGCGCCGTCCCCGGCCCGGTGACGACGCAGAACTCGTCGCCCCCGATGCGGAAGCGCGGCCGGGAACGGGGACGGCGTCGACGAGCTCGCGGCGGTTCGGCAGGCCGGTGAGCGAGTCGGTGCGGGCGTCGCGCTCCGCGGTGGCGAGCATGCGGCGGTGGGCGGCCATGAGCAGCGTCAGGCGCAGCAGGAGCGCGAGCAGCGCCGCGGCGGCCAGCCAGACGCTCGGGGCCGTCACCCGGTCGTAGTGGTCGTAGACGACGACGGCGGGCGCGCACACGCCGGCGAAGGCGGGCCCGGCGAGCGTGCGCCAGCCGTCCAGGTGCCGGATGCGGTGCGGGCGGCGGGGCTGCCAGGCGGCGGCCGCGAAGAGCACCAGCGAGAGCGGCCACACGACGTCGAGCACGCCGTCGACGACATAGGTGCCCTCGGCGGCCTCGAGGAGGTAGGCGCTGTCGCCGAGGCCGAAGATCGCCAGGCCCACGGCGAGGATCCACCAGGTCGCGTCGGCGCCGCGCCCGCCGGTTCCCACGACCGCTCCGAGCACCAGCAGCAGCACGAGATCGCCGATCGGATAGGCCAGGTTCGTCACCACGGTCAGCGCGGCGCCCCCGGTGCCGGCCTGGATCACGCCGACGAACAGCGCCACGAGATGGCCGCGACCCCGAGCGCGCTCGTGAGCCCGTCGAGCCATTGCGACGGGGTGATGCCATCGGCACGGGCGCGCAGGAGCAGCCCGATCGCCACGTAGACGCACGGGTAGAAGGCGAGGTAGACCGCGTCGGCCGGCGACGGGTAGGGGATGTCCTCGGCGGGCGCACCCGTGAAGGCGATCGTCCAATAGACGTCCCCGGCCGTGAACGAGGCCATGCCGAGCGTCATCGCCGCCCAGGCCGGCCGCTCCGCCGGTACGGCGACCGCGCGCCAGGCGCAGACCGCGACCGCGCCGATCTCGACAGCGTTGTAGAGGCACGTCGTCCACCCCGGCCAGTTCCCGGCCCCGGTCGCGTTGCGCGCGAGCAGCACGGCGAACAGCGCGACGAGCGCTGCGAGCAGGATCCGGGGGGCCGGGCGACCGGCGGCCAGGCCCCGGTCATCGCCCGGCGGGCGGCGGAGTTGAGCTACTCGTAGACGACGATGTGCGGCGGCGGGCGCATCCGCGCGACCTGCTTCGGCTGCAGCAGGTTCGTGTCCTCGTGGAAGAAGAGCTTGAAGCCGTCGTAGAAGCGGTCGTTCGGGGAGGCGAAGTCGCGGTACTTCGCCCGCTTGATCGCCCGGCCGCCGAACCCGTCGACGTTGATCGCCAGCGCGATGCCGGGCCGGCGCTTGAGCCGCCCCTGGTCGCGGATCATGTCGTGGGTGAAGCGGTGGATCAGCAGCAGCTTCTGCGGAAGGTTGCCGCGGCGCGACAGCCGATCCAGCCAGAACGAGACCGCGTTGACCTCCTCGGAGCTCACCGAGCCGATGACCTGGCCCGGCAGGTTCGGCGCGTCGACCCGCCACTCCGGATCGAGCGCGAGCGAGACGTCGGGCTCCTTCAGCCAGCGCTTGAGCCGCATCGCCTCGATGAGGAAGTCCGAGCGACCGGGCTGGATGTCGAGGATCAGCAGCGCCTTGATCCTGCGGGCGGCGCGCAGGTAGCGGCGGATGACCGAGTTGGGCTGCCGGGTGCGGTACTTGCCGTCGTTGCCCGCGGCGCCGGCGGCGACGACCGCGATGAGCTCCATCGCCGGCAGGACCGGCTCGCCGAGCGGCTCGTAGCGCTTGGCGACGCGCAGCAGCCGGCGGCCGGCCTCTTCGGGCGTGCCGATGCCGAGCGTCCCCAGCTCGCGGTCCTGCGGCGCGCCGTAGAACGCGACGACGCGATGGCCCGGCAGGATGACGCGGCCCCCGCGCGGCAGCTGGGGCGGCGGCGCGTCGGCGTCCGTGGCCTGCCCGTCGCCCGCACCGGCACCGCCCGCGCCGTCGTCGTCGCCGCAGCCCTTGACGAGCACCACGACGACGACCAGGAGCGCGGCCGCGCCTCCGATCGCGACGGCCCGGCGGCGCCAGGTGACCGCATTCACGGCGCGTTACGCTAGTTGACGCGGCGCAGATGGCGCGCCCCGGGCGCTCGGCGCAGTCGCGGCGGTCAGGTGTTCATGGGCTTCGTCAGCGCCTTGACGAACTCCTCGAGCTGCCCCGTGGTCCAGCACTCGAAGGCCTCGCAGTACTGCTCGTACGCGGCGATCACCGAGTCGCCGTAGTTCCAGTACAGGCGCGGCTCGGGGTTCAGCCAGAACGTGCGGCCGGCCATGCGGGCGATCTCCGCGAAGACGTCGGCCTTCGGATCCCGGCCGTTGGTCCGCGCGTCGCCGAGGACGATGACCGTCGCGCGCGGGTGCAGCTCGTCCTCGACCTGGTCGCGGAACTCGTTCCACACCCGCCCGTAATCCGTGTAGCCGGAGATGTCGGCGACCCCGGCGTCGCGGCTGATGATCTCCGAGACCGTCCGGAAGTCGCGCTCCTTCTCGAAGACGTCGGTGACCTCGCTGATGCGCTCGATGAACACGAACGAGCGCATCTTGCGGAACGTGTCGTGCAGCGCGTGCAGGACCGAGAGGAAGAAGACCGAGGCGCTCGTGACGCTCGTGGAGACGTCGCAGAGGACGAAGATCTCCGGGCGGCGGGGCCGGCGGGGGCGGTAGCGCAGGTCGACCGGGACGCCGCCGGTCTGCAGCGAGGCGCGCATCGTCCGGCGCACGTCGACGACGTTGCGGCGCTTGCGCCCGCGCGCCTCCATGCCCTGCGTGGCGAGCCGGCGGCGCAGCTGGGTGACGACGCGGTGCACGGCGGCGAGGTCCTGCAGCGGGCCGGAGGGCAAGGCGCGGTCGAGCTCGTTGAGCGGCCGCGAGGGCGGCAGCTGCTCGGTGCGCTCGATCTGCATGCGCTCGAGCTCGCGGCGCAGCAGCGCCTCGAAGCGGCGCAGCGCGTCGCGGGGCAGGCCGTCCCGGCGGGGGTCCTCGGCCGGCAGCTCGGGCTGCGGCTCGCTGCGCAGGCCGAGCTGGCGGCGGATGCGCTGGACGTCGACGCCGATGACCCCCGAGCCCTCGCCCTGACGGCCGAACGCGGCGATGGCGAGCCGGGCGAGGTCGCGCATCGCGGCCTCGTCGCCGGCGCGCAGCGCCTGGGCGATCTGCTCGCGCAGCGTCTCGAGGTCGACCTCGCCGGGGGTGCCTTCGCCGCTGGTGCCCTCGCCGGCGCCGCCCTCCTCGCGCACGCCGGCGCGCACGGCGGCGGCCTCGGTGGCGCGGAAGAAGAAGCGCTCGAAGACGATCTCGAACACGCGGCGGTCGTCGGGGGACTTCGCGAGCGTGGCGGCGAGCGCCTCACGGAAGTCGACGGGCTCCTCCCAGGGCACCTCGTCGAGCGCCGCGAACGCGTCGAGCAGCTCGGAGGTCCCGATGGCGAGGCCCTCGCGGCGCAGCTCCTCGCCCAGCTCGATCAGCCGGGCGGCGATGCCGGGCGGGAGTGGTTGGGGGCGGGAGGGTGGGATTCGATCAGGCAGCCTGGGTGCCGACGCCGCCGGTCAGCTTGACGCCGACGCGCTCGGCGACGATGTCGAGGTCGGTGCGGTGCTTGACGATCACGGACATCGTGTCGCGGAACGTCTGGGCGTCGATGTCGTCGGCGCCGAGCAGGATGAGCGCGCGGGCCCAGTCGATCGACTCCGCGATCGACGGCGGCTTCTTGAGGTCGAGCTCGCGGACCATGCCGACCACGTCCACGAGCTTGTGCGCGACCTTCTCCGGGAGGTCCGGCGTGTGCAGCCGGACGATCTCGAGCTCGTGCTCGGCCGACGGGTAGTCGAGCCACAGGTACAGGCAGCGGCGCTTGAGCGCCTCGGTGAGCTCGCGCGTGTTGTTGGAGGTCAGCAGCACGATGGGATGGGTGCGCGCCTCGATGCGGCCGAGCTCCGGGATCGAGATCTGGAAGTCCGAGAGGACCTCCAGGAGCATCGCCTCGAACTCCTGGTCGGTCTTGTCGATCTCGTCGATGAGGAGCACGACCGGCTCGGGCGAGGCGATCGCGGCCATGAGCGGGCGCTCGAGCAGGAACTCCTCGCCGAAGATGTCGTCCTGGACCTTCTCCCAGCCGGTGTCGGACGCCTCCGCCTGGATGCGCAGCAGTTGCTTGCGGTAGTTCCACTCGTAGAGCGCCTTGGCCTCGTCGAGCCCCTCGTAGCACTGCAGCCGCACGAGCGTGCGGCCCAGGTACCGCGCCAGCGCCTTGGCCAGCTCGGTCTTGCCGACCCCGGCGGGGCCCTCGACGAGGACCGGCTTGCCGAGACGGGTGGCGAGATAGGAGACGAGCGCGGTGGACTCGCCGGGCAGGTAGCCGACCGAGCCGAGGCCCTCGCGGACCTGGTCGACGGAGGTGGGCAGCGCGGTCATGGGGTCGCCAGATGGTAGAACGCCGTGCGCATGGTGGCCGCCTCCTCGCTCCCCGCAGCGCCGGTGCTCGCGCTGATGGGCTTCGGCGTGGTGGTCGCGATCGCCGGCCACGCCGCCCGGGCGCGCTGGCTCGTGGTGACCGGCCTGGCGATCCTGTTCCTGGCGACGGCGGCGATGGTCGTCGGCGGCGTGGTCGCTTACCACGACGACCCGGCCGATCCGCGCGAGCAGCACGACCCGCGCGAGCCGACGTTCTGACGCGCGCTACGCGCGCGGGGCGCAGGCGCGCCGGACCCGGCGCGGGGACGGCCCGCTGTCCTGGATCCCATCCTCGAGGACGGTCAGCGACCATCCGCGGACGGCGCGCCTGACGTCGCGCCGCCCGCGCTCGAGCACGCCGGCCAGGCGCTCGGACGATCGGGCGACGGCGAGGGACTCGCGGTCGCCGCGGACGAGGAGGGTCGCGCACCGCCGCCGCATCAGGCCGGCCAGGCGCGCGTCGAGGTCGGCCAGCTCGCGCACGGCCGCGGCGCCCCGTCGCAGCGCGGGCGGCATGCACGCGCGCACCCGCGCCGGGCGCAGCCCCCGCAGGCAGAACGCCGCCTGCGCGAACGAGCTCGCGACCCGCGCCGACTCGCGGCAGATGCGCCCGACGAGGACGACCTGGAAGTCGGCGGGCCGCGCCGGCTGGCTGCCGCAGAGCGCGTCGGCGAGCCGGGCCGGGTCCCGGACGTCGCGTGCGGTGATCTGATCGCCGCCGCTGCCGATGCGGTTCAGCGCGTCCCAGGCGGCGGGACTGAGCCGACCGCCGGAGGGGGCGCCCTGCGAGGCGGGCGCCGCGACGAGCAGGAGAACGACGACCGCCAGGAGTGCCCGCATGGCGCGCGAGTATCGCCGAGGGCGGCGCGCAAGGCGAATGCGCGCGCCGCGCGCCGCGCGCTCGTCAGTCCTCGGCGAGCACCACGACGCGGTCGCCCGCCACGGGGACGTACGGCGCGGACTTCGACGGGTTCAGCCGCACGCCGTAGCCGGCGGACGGGTCCCGGCCGCCTCGGCCAGCCGCAGGCCGATCGCGCTCTCGCCCCGCTGCCGTGCCGCCACCACGACCGTCGCGAACGTCGTCTCGCCCCCCGCGGCGACGTACTCCTCGACCGGGCGCAGGTAGATCTCCGAGCCGTCGGACTCGAAGAGCTCGCGGAACACCGCGGCGAGCGCCGCGTTCTCGGAGATCTGGGCCAGCAGCAGCGACAGGACCTTGTCGGAGACGATGACGTCGTCGACCTGGGTGACCTGCGCGAGCTCGTGGTTGCGGTCGTCGAGCATCTCGCTGACGATCGAGATCGGGCGGTCCAGGCGCGAGACGATGTCGCGCAGGTGCAGCAGCGTGATGAGCGTCCGCGCGTCGGCGCGCTGGGCGTCGAGGTGGTCGGCGTAGCAGAGGACGATCACGTGGTCGTAGCTGCCGACGTTCAGCGCCTCGAGCGTGGCGCGGTCGGTGATGCTCCCGGTCCGGAACTCGACCTCCGCGTTGCGCAGGCCGGCGCGGGCCGTGTCGATCTCGTCGTGCGCGGCATCGCCGTCGGCCACGACGGTCACCTGCGAGCCGGGCGCGACGTAGTGGTCGATCTCGCCGAGGATCGTGCCCGCCCGCGAGTTGAAGCCGAGCACGAGGGTGTGGCCGGACTCGATGACGAACGACCGGCCCTTGCGCAGCTCGAGCAGCTTCTCGTCGAGCGTGGTGGCGATCACGCCGATGAGCGCCGACACGACGATCAGACCGCCGAGCGTGACCGCGAGCATCACCGCGAGGAACGGCCACCCGCCGCCGTCGCCGGCCACGGTACCCGGGTCGAGGGCGTGCATGAGCGTCGAGAAGAGCTGGCCGGCGAAGCCGTGACGGCCGTCGTCGGGTACCAGCCCGGTGGCCAGCGCGATCGCGGCGCCGACGACGATCAGGACGAGGCGGTGCCAGGGGTGCCGGCGCCGGCCACAGGCTTGCCAAGTGGGCTTGCAGCCCCTGCCGGCGGGAGGCGGGCCCCGTTGGGTCCCTCTACCGCTCAGCGGTCGCGCAGGCGTTCGGTCTCGGCCTCGTCGAACGACATCTGGCCGGGGATCGACGGCTCGTCGGCGGCTTGCGCGGGCTCGACGCGGCGGGTGCGCTCCGTGGGCCGGTCGCGGTCGCGCTCCGTGGGCCGGTCGCGGTCGCGCTCTACCGGGCGCCGCCGCCGCGCGCGTGGCGCCTCGTCGCCGACGTCGTCGTACTCGGGCGTCCGGCCGCCGCGCTGCGGCCGCCGCACCGGCGCCGTCGGCGCGAGCGGCAGGGGCGGCTCCGGCCGGTGCGCGGAGCGGATCCGGTAGCCGGCGTACACGAGCAGCGCCGCCGCGAGGAACGCGACGAAGATCCCCCACTGGATGCCGATCGTCGCGCCGGGGCCGGAGACGTCCGGGTGGTCGAGCACGCGGTAGAAGATCAGGAACGCCGCCCAGCCGCCGGCGATCATGGTGATCAGCCCGTCGCCGCCGGGCAGGTGGAACCCGCGGCCCTCCCCGCGCGCGAACAGCATCGCGAGCACGCCCAGCCCGACCAGCACGACGGACGCCATCACGAAGTCGGCCGAGCCGAACCCGGTCAGCGAGTCGTCGGCGTAGGCCTTCTTGGCGGGGTCGTAGAACGACTTGCCGTACCAGGGCAGGAACAGCGTGAGCAGCAGCAGCAGCGCCGCCACCGCGGCGAGCCGCTGCTCGCCGGCCAGTGCCCGCCAGGCGCGCCCGATCCGCCCCAGGATCGCGCTAGCCCGGTCCACCGGCCTCCAGCGCGGTCAGGCGGCGCTCGATCAGCTCCCGCAGGCGGTCGTCCACCGTCGGGTCGCGCGCCACGTCGCGCGCCTCCTCGAGCGCCGCGCGGGCGCGCCGCTGCCGATCGGCCTCGTCGCCCTCGTTCTTGAGGACGTTGTCCGCGCGCAGCAGGAGGGTGCGGATCCGGTCGGAGGAGGGCTGGGTCATACGGGCCCGCAGGACAGTGCGCTCAGCGCGGACGACGGCACGGAGCCCATGATCTCACGCGATCGGGATGTCCTCGACCCGATCGTCCGCGCCCGGGGCGGCGGGGACGCCGCTGCGCTCCTCGATCGCCGCGACGAGCCAGTCGATGAGCGCCCGCAGGACGAGCAGGAGCCCGCGGATCAGGTCGGCGACCTGCTCGCGCAGGTCGGGCGGCAGCAGCTCGCGCAGCGTCTGCAGCAGCGCGGCGAGCGCCTGGACGTCCTGGCCGAACGCGCCGGCGTCGGACCGCTCGCCCTCCCAGCCGTGCGGCGGCACGCCGTCGGCCATGAGCCGCTGGGCGGCCTCCTGCGTCGCGCGCACCTGGGTGCGGAGCTCCTCGAGCGGGTCAGGGTCGGGCATCGGCATCGGCATCGGCTTCCGGATCGGCGAAGCGCAGCTCGAGCGCGCCGTCGGAGAACGACGCGCCGTCGGCACGATAGCCCGCCAGGCCGGGGGGCAGGACCACCGTGCGCTTGTGGCCGTCGACGCGCACGACCACCTCCGCGCCGATCTTGCGCAGGCTGATGTCGCCCTTGGCGGAGAACGGCAGGTCCAGCCGCAGGACGGCCGAGCCCGCCCCGGCGCGCAGCTCCTGCGTCAGCCGGGTGTGCAGCAGGGCCGCCGCGTCGCGCCCGGCTCCGAACAGCGCGCCCCCGAGCTCGTCGAGCGGCTTGCCGCCCACGGGCTCGGACGCGAAGTACGGCGCGCAGAGGACCGGCACGGGGGCGAACGCGTCACGCACCTCGTCGAGGGCCTCGAGCTGGCGCTCGCGCCACGGGCCGAAGTAGGCGCCGACCTCCTCCGGGAACAGCCGGTTGACCACGACGGCATCCGTGAGGAACCCGTACAGGTTCAGGTACGTGAACGTACGGCGGGCCTCGTCGATGACCATCCGGTCCGGCGTCATCACCAGCCGCAGCGAGACGTGCTCGCGGTCGCGGAGGATCGCGTTCATGGCGATGAGGTTCGTCACGAGCCGGTTGACCTCGTCGAGCGCATCGTCGCCCGGCAGGCGCAGGTCGAGCACCGCGCGGGCGATCGGACGGGCCGCGTCCATGAGCCGGCTGGACTGCGGGAAGACCTTCTGCAGCCACCAGCGGGCGGCGTCGGGAAACGACAGCAGCCGCAGCGTCTCGCCGGTCGGCGCGCAGTCGACGACGACCGCGTCCCAGCCACCGGACTCGTAGTGGCGCTTGAGCTGCAGCAGGCTGAACAGCTCGTCCATCCCGGGCGGCACGGTCAGCTCCTCGGCCGAGATGCGCTCGACGCCGCGCTCGAGCAGCAGCTCGCCCGCCCACGCCTGCACCGCGGTCCAGTGCTGCTCCATCTCGTCCTGCGCCGACACCTGCTGGGCCCACAGTCCGCCGTCGAGCTCCGTCGGCTGGCCGCCGATCTCGTGGTCGAGCACGTCGGCGAGCGAGTGTGCGGGGTCGGTCGACATCACGATCGTGCGCAGACCCGCGGCGGCGCAGCGGCGCGCCGTGGCCGCCGCGACCGACGTCTTGCCGACGCCGCCCTTGCCCGTGTAGAGGATGGTCCGCGGAGCCATCCCGGCAGCCTACGGTCAGCGCGTCTTCTTGGCGCGCTCGAGCGTGATGACGCCCTCGGCCGAGCCGCGGTTGCCGGCGAGGTCGGTGGCGTCGATGCGCACCGTCCTGTCGCCCGGCTTCGACGATCCCGGCCAGGTCAGCGTCTGCGTCCCGTGGCCGAGGCGCGCCGACGTGATGCGCGCATCGTCGACGTAGAGCGTCACCGTGGAGACCTTCGAGAGCGTGAAGCGGATCGGCACGGGCTTCTTCGTCACCGCCCGCCTGGTGACGACGCGCATCTCCGGCGGCGTGACCTCGTCCTCCGCGAAGGCGGCCGCCGTGTCGCAGTAGACCGCGGTCGTCGTGCGGTCGCAGAGGTTCGTCAGGAACTGGCGCACGAGCTGGTGGTAGCCGAGGTCGGACTCCTTGGCGCCGTCGTAGAGCGACCACGCGCCCGTGTCGTAGTTGCCGACCTCGGCCTGCGCGGCGCGGTCGCCCGCGTCGAACAGCGCGCGGCCCTCGGCGCTGCCCGTGATCTGCGTGTAGTCGAAGAGGCCGATCAGCGACTGCAGGAACCCGTTGAGGACGAGCAGCTTCGAGTTCGTCGAGTAGATCAGGTAGTGCGTCCCGCCGTCCGTCCTCAGCGCGACGCCCTCCGGCGGCGGGGCCTTGAAGATGCCGAGCGCCGCGGTCGCCGCCTCGAGGTAGTCGGGTCGCGCCAGCTTCTGGGAGGCGCGGGCGAGCGCCTGGATGCCCGTCCCCTGCGACAGCGCGCTCACCCAGACCGGCGGCGCCCCGCTGAAGGAGAAGAAGCTCTCCCAGGCGATCCCGCCGGCGCGCGGCGAGGCGAAGCGCAGGACCTCGTCGAGCAGCTCCGTCAGCGCGACGGCGTTGCTCTTGCGCTTCGACTTCCACAGCGCGTTGGCGTCGCCGAACGTGCCCAGCCACTGCGGCTGGATGCCCATGCCGGGATACGACTGCCAGACGATCCGGCTGCCGGTGAACTTCGCCCGCGCGCCGTAGGAGAGCAGCGAGCCGTTGCCGCCCCACCACTCGCGGTTGCGCCCGATGATCTCGAACAGCACCGGGATGCGCCCGGGCGTCAGCTGGCCGGTGGCGGCGAGCGCGTCGACCGCCTTCATGACGTTGCCGAGCTCGACCGCGCGGCGGCCCGTGAGCTTGCGCAGCGTCGAGCGCGCGTCCTTCCACGTCGCCAGGGCCGCGTCGTAGAGCTCGGGGGCGATCGCGCCCTCGTCGCGCAGGCGCAGCAGCTCGGTGCCGGTCGTCTTGCGCGGCGTCTTCCTCGCCGCGGCGGCGTGCGCGTGCGGACCCGTCCGCAGGGCGGAGGGCCGGGGGTCGGGCGGCGGCAGATGCCGATCCTGGCGGACCACCTCACGACCGCCCGGGGACAGCACGTGCACCGGTGCGGCGGTGGCGGTGGCGGTGAGCGCCAGGCTCAGCAGCGCCAGCAGGACTGCCGTGCGGAGCACCATCTCGATGCTAGGTTCAACCGCCGATGAGGCTGCAAGTTGCGTTGCCGTCCCTGCTGATCGCGCTCCTGCTCGCCGCGTTCGCCGCGGCCGGGTGCGGCGGTGGCGGCAACGGCGGCGGCGGCGATGCGGCCGGCGCGTCGCCCACCGAGCTGCTGAACACGACGTTCGGCGGGGACACGAGCATCCGGTCCGGCCGGCTGACCCTGGCGCTCGACGCCGACGTGCAGGGCGTCGCCAAGCCGGTCACGTTCAAGCTGAGCGGCCCGTTCGAGACCAGCGAGTCCAAGACGGAGCTGCCGAAGTTCTCCTTCGAGCTCGCCGTCACGTCGGGCGGGGCGACCCAGCGCATCGGCGCGACGTCGACCGGCGACAAGGGGTTCCTCAGCTACAAGGGCGTCGACTACGCGGTCCCCGACGACCTGTTCAAGCAGTTCGCCGACGGCTACCGCCAGTCCGCCCAGCAGGGCGCCAAGCAGGGCTCGGCCCCGTCGCTGACCTCGCTCGGCATCGACCCGCTGAAGTGGCTGACCGACCCGCGCAGGGCGGGGGAGACCGACGTGGGCGGCGTCAGGACCGTGCACCTGACCGCCGGCATCGACGTCCCGAAGCTGCTCGGCGACGTGCGCACCGCGGCGGGCAAGGTGGGCTCGGCGTCCAGCCAGGCGCAGCAGCTCAGCCAGGCCGACGTGCAGCAGCTCGCGAAGTCCGTCAAGTCGGCGAAGGTCGACATCTACACGGGCGCGGACGACCGGAAGCTGCGCAAGTTCGTGCTCGACCTGCAGCTCGCCACCGGCCACGTGGCGCTCACGCTGCAGTTCGACGAGCTCAACCAGCCGCAGGACGTCACGGCGCCCGCGGACGCGAAGTCGATCACGGGGCTGCTCTCCGCGCTCGGCGCGGGCGCGACGTCCGGGTCCGGCTCGGCGACGCCGCCGTCGACCACCGCCCCCTCGGGCTCCTCGAACCAGCGCTACCTCGACTGCGTCCAGGCGGCCGGCAACGACATCGCCCAGGTCCAGGCCTGCGCGAAGTACCTGTAAGCGAGCGGCGACCCCTATCGTCCCCGCGGTGCGCCTGCGCTCCTTCCTGCTGAGCTCCGAAGGCTGGCCGTACCTGCTCGTGCCGTGCATCCCGCTCGCGGTGGCGCTCGATCTCGCCCACGCGGGCTCCGTGCTCGTCTTCTTCGTCTCCGCCGCCGGGGTCATCCCCACCGCCGCGCTCATGGGCCGTGCGACCGAGGAGCTCGCGACGCGTTCCGGCCCCGGCATCGGCGGCCTGCTGAACGTCACGTTCGGCAACGCGCCCGAGATCATCATCGCGCTGTTCGCCCTCGGCGCCGGGCTGCACGAGGTCGTCAAGGCGTCGCTGGTCGGCTCGATCCTCGGCAACATCCTGCTCGTGCTGGGCGCGTCGATGGTGGTCGGCGGCCTGCGCCGCGACCGCCAGTACTTCGACCGCACCGCCGCGAGCTCCCAGTCGCTCATGCTGCTGCTCGCCGTCGCGGCGATGACGATGCCCGCGATCTTCGAGCTCGTCGAGGGCAAGGGGCTGCCGACGCCCGGCGCCGAGCGCGTGGACTACGGCCCGACGGTCGAGCACCTGTCGCTGGCGGTGGCGATCGTCCTGATGATCTCCTACGGGCTCGGCCTGCTGTTCTCGCTCAAGACGCACCGGGCGCTGTTCAACCCGGTGCGCGAGGACGACCCCGACGAGCATCATGAGCAGCCGTGGAGCGTCCGCAAGGCGGTCATCGCGCTGGCGATCGCCGGCGTGGCCGTCGGCGTCATGTCGGAGATCCTGGTCGGCTCGATCTCCGAGGCCGCGCACACCATCGGCCTGAGCGAGTTCTTCGTCGGCGTCATCGTCGTGGCGATCGTCGGCAACGCGGCCGAGCACTGGGTCGCGGTCCTCGTGGCGTCCAAGAACAAGATGGACCTGGCCGTGAACATCGCCATCGGCTCGAGCGCGCAGATCGCCCTGTTCGCGGTGCCCTTCCTCGTCATCGCCTCGTTCTTCATCGGCCCCGGTCCGCTGGCGCTCGTCTTCAACGGCTTCGAGCTGGGCGCGCTGATCATCGCCGTGCTCGTCGCGACGCACGTCACGAACGAGGGCGAGTCGACCTGGTTCGAGGGCGTCCAGCTGCTCGCGGTCTACGCTGTCCTCGCCCTGGCCTTCTTCTTCGCATGACCGCCGTCATCTCCGGACCCCTGCCCATCCTCGGGGCCGCCGCCGTGATCGTGGGGCTGCTGCTCGTGGACCTGCTGCTGTTCGCGCGCGGCCGCGAGCCGACGTTCAGGGAGGGCGTGGCGTGGTCCGTCGGCTGGCTCGTCCTGAGCCTCGCCGTCGCCCCGCTCATCGCGGTCCTCGACGACAGCGCGGCCGCGGTCGACTACACGACCGTCTACCTCATCGAGCGCACGCTGTCGCTCGACAACCTCTTCGTCTTCCTGCTGCTGTTCGCGTACTTCGGGATCGGCAGCTCGGAGCGGCCGCGGCTCCTGTTCTGGGGCATCGCGCTCGCCCTCGTGCTGCGCGGTGCGGCGATCCTCGGCGGCACGGCGCTCATCGAGCGCTTCCACATCGTCATCTACATCCTCGGCGTGACGCTGCTGTTCCTGGCCTACCGGATGTTCAAGGGCGTCGGGCACGACCAGGATCCCGAGCAGACGCTCGCCGTGCGGATGGCCCGCAAGCTCCGGCCGTCGGCGTCGCCGCTGGCCCTCTGCCTCGTCTCGATCGTCGTCGCCGACATCGCGTTCGCGATCGACTCGATCCCGGCCGCCTTCGCCATCACCACCGACGCGTTCGCGATCTGGATGGCGAACGCGTTCGCGCTGCTCGGCCTGCGGGCGCTGTTCGTGCTCGTCGAGGGGCTGATCCGGCGCTTCCGCTTCCTCGACGAGACGATCGCCGTGGTGCTCGCGATCGTCGCGGTCAAGCTGCTCATCGAGGACCTCGTCCACATCGGCCCCGTCGTGAGCCTGGGCATCGTCGTGGTCGCGTTCGCGATCGGCATGATCGCCTCGACCATCGCCGACCGCCGCGATCCGGACGCCGAGGCCAAGCGCGCCGAGCGCGCGGCCCGCACCGCCTGATCTCGAGATGGCGACCGTCGGCGTCCTGCATCCGGGGGAGATGGGGGCGGCGCTGGGCGGCGGGCTGACGGCGGCGGGAACGCGCGTGCTGTGGGCGTCGGAGGGGCGCTCGGCGGCGAGCGCGGCCCGTGCGGACGCGGCGGGGCTGGAGGACGCCGGCTCCGTCGCGCAGCTCGCCGGCGCGTCCGACGTCGTGCTGTCGGTGTGCCCGCCGCACGCCGCGCGGGAGGTGGCTTCGGCGGTCGCGGGGGCCGGCTTCGGCGGGCTGTTCGTCGATGCCAACGCGGTGTCGCCGGCGACGGCGGCGGCGGTCGCGGCGATCGTGGCCGGCCCGGGGGCGCGGTACGTCGACGGCGGCATCGTCGGGCCGCCCCCGCGCCGGCGCGCGGACGCCCGGCTGTTCCTGGCCGGCGGCGCGGCGCACGAGGCGGCGGCGCTGTTCGCGGGGACGGTCGTCGACGCGCGGGTGGTCTCGGCGGACGACGCCACCGCGGCGTCGGCGCTGAAGATGGCCTACGCGGGGTGGACGAAGGGCAGCGCCGCGCTGCTGCTGGCGGTGCGGGCGGCGGCCCGCGAGCTGGGCGTCGAGGACGAGCTGCTGGCGGAGTGGGAGCGCTCGCAGCCCGGGCTCGAGGAGCGCTGGGACGCGGCAGCGCGTGCCGCCGCGGCCAAGGGCTGGCGCTGGACGGGCGAGATGGAGGAGATCGCGGACACGTTGCGCGCCGCCGGCCAGCCCGAGGGCTTCCACCGCGCGGCGGCCGAGGTCTACCGGCGGCGCTGAGCGGGCCGTAAGGTCCGGTGCGGCGTCAGTCGCGCCCGACTTCCTGGTCGTCGGGCTCGAGCTCGTCGACCTCGACGTCCTCCTCCTCGTCCTCCGAGGCGTTCAGCGCGTGCTCGGAGCCCGGGTGGTAGCGGACCTGGAAGGACTCGATGAGCTCGTCGCGACGATGCTCGTCGACGGGAACCTCGTCGGACACGAGGACCCAGTCGGCCCCCTCGTAGTCCTCCATGTTGAAGATCTCCTGGTCCATCTCCGGGGAGTCGTCGATGACGAGGAGGACCTCGGTCTGCGGGTTGAAGTAGGTCCCCGGCCGGATGACCAGGTCTTCGAGCTCGAATACGCGCGGATCCGCCATACGCGGTTTCTACCAGCTATCCGGCGCTATGACAGCGCCTCCAGCTGCCGGCGGACCTCGGCCTCCACGTCGAGCGGCGCCTCGCCGCGGCGCTCGCGGCGCTCGTTGCTCGCCACGACGAGCGAGCGGACCTCGGACTCGAGCTGTGGATCGACCGCCGGCCGGGTGAGCCGGGCCAGCTCGGCCTCGACGTCGCGGGGCGCCTCGCCGCGGCGGATGCGGCGGTCGTTGGCCGCCTCGAGCATCTGGCGGATCTCCGCGTCGCGGACCATCCCGGACGCCGGCACCGGCCCGGGGGGCGGGCGGTCGATGGACAGCCCGCCGCGCCCGATCTCGTCGTACGCGCTCGAGCGAGCGGCGAACGTGGCCACGCCGATGAGCGCCGAGAGCGCCACGACGCCGATCACCACGACCTCCAGGGCACTCTCCACGAGGTCATTGTGGCGAAGGCGGGCGCTCCGTGCGGGCTTGTACGGGGTTCGGACACCGTTGCCTCGGGTACGATGTGGGCAGTTCGTTGACTGACGAGTCAATCGCTTCGAACCACGAGGACAGCCACATGGTCGATTTCACGCTTACCGACGAGCAGAAGGCGCTCCGCGAGATGGCCCACGACTTCGCGGAGAAGGAGATCCGCCCGGTCGCGTGGGAGCACGACAAGGACGGCAGCTGGCCCCAGGAGGTCATCGACAAGGCGTGGGAGGTGGGCCTGATGAACACCCACGCGCCCGAGCAGTACGGCGGGCCCGGCCTCTCGTTCCTGGACGGCACGCTCATCGAGGAGGAGCTCGCGTGGGGCTGCTCCGGCATCGCCACGTCGATCAGCGCCAACGGCCTCGCCGCCGCCCCGGTCGCCCTCGGCGGCTCCGACGAGGTCCAGAAGGAGTACTACACGGCGCTGACCGAGGCCAAGCAGCTCGCGTCGTTCTGCCTCACCGAGCCGGACGCCGGCTCCGACGTCTCGGGCATGCGGACCCGCGCCGTTCGCCAGGGCGACAAGTACGTCATCAACGGCTCGAAGTGCTTCATCACGAACGGCACCTACGCCGACTGGTACACGGTCTACGCGAAGACCGACCCGGACGCCGGCCACCGCGGCATCTCGGCCTTCCTGGTCCGCCGTGACGACACCGTCACCGTGGACAAGAAGGAGGACAAGATGGGTCAGCGGGCCTCGAACACCGCGACCATCACGTTCAACGAGACCGAGGTCGACGCCAAGTACATGCTGGGCGAGGAGAACCACGGCTTCCGCCTCGCGATGATGACCCTCGACCGGACGCGCCCCGGCGTGGCGGCGATGGCCACCGGGATCGCCCGTGCAGCGTTCGAGTTCGCCACCGCGTACTCCAAGGAGCGCGTGCAGTTCGGCGTGCCGATCGCGATGCACCAGGCGATCCAGTTCATGATCGCCGACATGGCGACCAAGGTGCACCTGTCGCGCCTGGCCACCTGGCACTCGGCGGTGCTGCTCGACCAGGGCCAGCGCAACACGATCGAGTCCTCGCACGCCAAGCGCTTCGCCGCGGACACCGCGATGGAGGTGACCACGGACGCCGTGCAGGTCTACGGCGGTTACGGCTTCATCAAGGAGTACCCCGTCGAGAAGCTCATGCGCGACGCGAAGATCATGCAGCTGTACGAGGGCACGTCGCAGATCCAGCGCCTCGTCATCGCGCGCGAGACGCTGCTGCCGCGCCGCGTCGAGGAGCACGCCGCCGCGTAGCCGTCGAACGCTTCCTCACCGAAGGCCCGTAGTGCCCGCCTGTCGCGCGGGCACTACGCGTCTTCGGGGCCGCTCGCGTCCGGCCGGCCATGCCGATCCGGCGCGCCGGCGTCGCCGCCGAGCGCGTCCTCGGGGCCGGTGGCGTCCGGCCGGCCATGCCGATCCAACGTGCCGCCGTCGCCGCCGAGCGGCGCCGCGAGCGCTCGCGGACGGGCGGTAACGTCCGCGCCCTGTCCCCCCGGCGCACCGAGAACCCGACCGAGCAGGCCGTCGCCGAGACGGCCTCGCTCGAGGATGCGCGCCGCGCCGCGGGCGGCACCGGATCCTCCGACCCGCTCGTCGCGGGCCTGCGCCGCGCGGGCCTCCTGCGCCTGCTGGTCCTGCACCTCTGCGGGCAGGAGCCGTGCTACGGCAACCAGCTCATGGACCGCATCTCGGGCCTCAGCGGCGGGCTCGTCGCGGTCAACCCGAACACGATGTACCCGCTGCTGCGCCAGCTCGAGGCCGACGGCCTGATCCGGGGCGAATGGGAGCACCCGGAGCGCCGGTCGCGGCGCTTCTACCGGCTGACCGAGGCCGGCGAGGACGAACGCGTGCGCCTTGCCGGCGCGCTGGAGCCGCGCCTGGACGCGGCCGCCGAGGCGATCGCCGCCGTGCGCCGCGAGCTGAGGACCGGCGCATGACCCGCGTGCGCGCGCGCGTCCGGATCGACCCGGAGGTGTCCGTGTTCGCGATGGAGGAGCTCTGGTACGACCTCGCCCGCTGGCCTGCGTTCGTCGACGGCTTCGGCACCGTGGCCAAGCAGGACGCCGGGTGGCCGCGCGACGGATCGCTCATCTGGGACTCGCACCCCGGCGGTCGCGGGCGGGTGGTCGAACGCGTCACCTGGTTCGAGGCGCGCACGGGCCAGGACGCCGACGTCGAGGACCCGAGGATGACCGGCGTCCAGCGGCTGCGGTTCGCCCCCGGCGGCGCGACGCTCGAGCTCGACTACCAGCTCAAGGACTACAACCGGGTGCTCAACTGGCTGTTCGTCCGCAGGGCGATGGGCGACTCCCTGCAGCGGACCCTCAACCGCTTCCGGATCGAGCTCGAGGCCGACGCGCAGATCGAGCCCGACTGACCTACCCTCCGGCACCATGTTCGTCTTCAAGGCCGCCGTCGTCGGCGCCGGCACCATGGGCGGAGAGATCGCCCAGGTCATCGCCGCCGCGGGCATCCCCGTCGTCCTCAAGGACATCGACCGGAAGTTCGTCGACGTCGGCCTCGAAAGGGCGCGCGAGGTGACCGCCGGGGCGCAGGCGCGCCTGGTCGAGAAGGAGAAGATCACCCAGGAGCAGGCGGACGCCGCGGTGCAGGAGATCCTCGGCCGCATCACGGGCACGACGTCCTACGACGGATTCGGCGACGTCGACCTCGTGATCGAGGCCGTGCCCGAGCGGATGGAGATCAAGCAGGCCGTCTTCGCCGATCTCGACACGGTGACGCCCGGCCACGCCATCCTGGCGACGAACACCTCGTCGCTGTCGATCACCGAGATCGCCGACGCCACGGGCCGCCCGGAGCAGGTCTGCGGGTTCCACTTCTTCTACCCGGCGAGCGTCATGCCGCTCATCGAGATCGTCGAGGGCGACGAGACCTCCCCGGAGACCCTGACCGCGGCGATCAACTTCGCCCAGGCCATCCGCAAGCAGCCGATCGCCTGCGCAGACGCCCCCGGGTTCGTCGTGAACCGCATCCTGACCTCCGGGCTGTCGGAGATCTTCCGCGCCCAGGAGGAGCGTGGGCTGTCGATCAAGCAGATCGACGAGGGCGTCGGCGCGAGGAACGTCGCGCCGATGGGGCCGTTCTTCCTCATCGACCTGCTCGGCCTCGACACCGTCCTGCACGTCGGCGAGCACCTGCTCGAGTCCTACGGGCCCGAGCGCTTCTACGTCCACGAGGGGATGAGGCGGCTCGTCGCCGACCGCCAGCTCGGCGCGAAGACGGGCGGCGCCGGCTTCTACAAGGACGGCGAGCCGCAGATCGCCGGCGACGCCGATGCCGACGCCGACGAGTTGGCCGAGCTCTACATCCTCAAGATGCTGATCGAGGCCTGCCTCGTGCTCGAGGAGCGCGTCGCGCAGACCCGGGCGATCGACCTCGGCCTGATGGCCGGTGCCGGGCTGGACCCGCGGCGCGGGATCATGCCGCCGCTGCTGCGCGCCGACGTCGAGGGCCTCGACGCGACGCTCGAGCGCCTCCAGGCCGCCGAGGAGCGCCACGGCGACCGCTTCGCCCCGCCGGCGATCCTCAAGCGCCTTGTCGCGCAGGGCCGCCTGGGCCAGAAGTCCGGTCAGGGCTTCTTCCCGTGGCCGCGCCCCGACGAGGGCTTCGCGGAGGGCCCGGTGCAGCTCGAGACGCGCGGCGACGTGGCGATCGCGTGGCTGAACAACCCGCCGGCGAACTCGCTGTCGCCCGCGGTCATCGAGGCGCTGAGCCGCACCTGGGAGCGCGTGAAGGGCTCCGGCGTGCGCGCGCTCGTCATCGCCTCGGGCAACCCGCTCCTGTTCTGCGCGGGCGCCGACATCAAGGCGTTCACGACGCTCGACGAGAAGAGCGGGCGCGCGATGCTCGACCAGATCCACGGCCTGTTCCGCGACATGGAGCGCAGCGGGATCGCGACGATCGCCGCGGTCAACGCGATCGCCTACGGCGGCGGCTGCGAGCTGGCGATGGCGTGCGACGTGCGCATCGCCGCGGAGTCCGCGCTCTTCGGCCAGCCGGAGATCAACCTCGGCATCGTCCCCGGCTTCGGCGGCACCCAGCGCCTGCCGCGGCTGGTGGGGGCGAGCAAGGCGCTCGAGATGAACCTCACCGGCGACGCGATCACCGGCGAGGAGGCGTTCGAGTTCGGCCTCGCCGCGGCGGTCGTGCCCGACCACGAGCTGCTCGACACCGCGCTGGCCTGGGCGCGCAGGCTCGCCGGCCAGGCGCCGCTGGCGGTCGCGCAGATCAAGCGGGTCTCCGCGGCGGCCGACCTCGACGCGGGGCTGGCGGCCGAGCGCGCCGCGTTCATCGACGTGTTCGTCACCGAGGACGCCCGGGAGGGCATCGGCGCGTTCCTGGGCAAGCGGCAGCCGACGTGGCGGGGGAAGTAGCCCAGCTCGCCGGGATGCTGCGCGGCGCCGGCTCGGTCGTCGCGCTCACCGGCGCGGGCATCTCGGTGCCGTCGGGGATCCCCGACTTCCGCACGCCGCAGACCGGCCTGTGGGAGAACGTGAACCCGATGGAGGTCGCCCACATCGACGCCTGGCGGCGCGACCCCCAGCGCTTCTGGGCGTTCTACGGCCACCGGTTCCACGTCCTGGAGGGCAAGGAGCCCAACGGGGCCCACGCCGCGCTCGCGGAGCTCGAGCGCTGCGGCGTGGTCGACGCGGTCGTCACCCAGAACATCGACGTGCTGCACCGCAAGGCGGGCACCCGGCGGCTCATCGAGGTGCACGGGACGATCGAGACGTCGTCGTGCCTGGCCTGCGGGGCGCGCTACCCGCTGGCCGACGTGCGCGAGCGCTTGGAGGCCGACGCCGCCGGCGTGCCGCGCTGTGACTGCGCGCGGCCGCTGAAGCCCGACGTCGTCCTGTTCGGCGAGATGCTGCCGGAGGCCGCGATCGCCGAGGCGACCCGGCTGGCCGCGTTCGCCGACGTGCTGCTGTGCGTCGGCTCGTCGCTCGAGGTGTGGCCGGTGGCGGGGCTCGTCGACGTGACGCTCGACGCCGGCGGCGCGGTGGCGATCGTCACGCAGGGCCCCACGCCCTACGACGACGTCGCGGCGGTCAAGCTGACCGGCGACGTCGTCTCCGAGCTGGAGGCCGTGCTCGCCGCTACGGGTGCAGCAGGATCTTGACGGCGCCGTCCTGCTTCTTCTGGAACGTCTCGTAGGCCTGCGGCGCCTCCTCGAGCGGCACGTGGTGGGTGGCGAAGCCCTCCGCGCCGAGCGGGTCGCCGTCGGTCAGCAGCGGCAGGATCTCCGGCGCCCAGCGGTGCACGTTGGCCTGGCCCATGCGCAGCTGGATCTGCTTGTCGAACAGCTGCAGCATCGGCATCGGGTCGGCCATGCCGCCGTACACGCCGCTCAGCGAGATGGTGCCGCCGCGACGGACGATGTCGATCGCCTCGTAGAGGGCGGCGAGCGAGTCGATGCCCGCCTTCTCCATGATCGGCCGGCTGATCGCGTCGGGGAGCAGCCCCGCCATCTGCTGGGCGAACCTGCCGACCGGCGACCCGTGGGCCTCCATGCCGACCGCGTCGATGACGGAGTCCGGTCCGCGGCCGTCGGTCATCTCGCGGATCGCGTCGCCGAGGTCGTCCTCGTGCTCGCGCAGGTCGACCGTCTCGACGCCGCGCAGCCGGGCGCGCTGCAGGCGCTCGTCCACGAGGTCGACGCCGATCACCCGGTGGCCCTTGTGCATCGCGATGCGGCAGCACATGTCGCCGATCGGGCCGAGGCCGAGCACCGCGACCGCGCCGCCGTCCGGGATGGCGGCGTACTCGACCGCCTGCCAGGCGGTCGGCATCACGTCGGACAGGTAGACGAAGCGCTCGTCGGGCGGCCCCGCGGGGACCTTGATCGGCAGCTTGTTGCCGAACGGCACGCGCAGGAGCTCGGCCTGGCCGCCGGGCACCTGGCCGTAGAGCTTCGTGTAGCCGAACAGCGAGGCGCCGGTGCCCTTCTCGTGGACCTGCGTCGTCTCGCACTGCGAGTGCAGCCCCTGTCCGCACATGAAGCAGGTGCCGCAGGAGACGTTGAAGGGGACGACGACGCGGTCGCCGGGCTCGACCGCGGTGACGGCGCTGCCGACCTCCTCGACGATGCCCATCGGCTCGTGACCGAGGATGTCGCCGACGTCGAGGAACGGGCCGAGGACCTCGTACAGGTGCAGGTCCGAGCCGCAGATGCCCGACGTCGTCACGCGGATGACGACGTCGGTCGGCTGCTCGATCTTCGGGTCGGGGACCGTGTCGACGCGCACGTCGCGCTTGCCATGCCATGTCAGAGCTCTCATGGCCGGTCCACTGCCCGGTGGCGCGGCCCGGAAACCGGGGCGGGCGCGGCGGCGGGGGCCTCGGCCGCCGCTCAGCGCGCGGCGCAGCCGGCGAGGTGGTCGTTGACCAGCCCGCAGGCCTGCATCGTCGCGTAGGCGGTGGTCGGCCCGACGAAGACGAAGCCGCGCCGCTTGAGCTCCTTGGCGAGCGCCGCGGACTCCGGCGTGTTCGCCGGGACGTCGGCGAAGGTCCCCGGCGCCGGGCGCGGCGGGGGCGCGAAGGACCAGACCAGATCCGTGAGCGCCCCGTCGAGCGCGGCGGCGGCCTGCGCGTTGCGGATCGCCGCGTCGACCTTCGCCCGGTTGCGCACGATGCCGGCATCGGCGAGCAGGCGCGCGCGGTCCCTCTCGCCGAACGCGGCGACGGCGGGGATGTGGAAGCCGGCGAACGCCGCGCGGAAGCTCTCGCGCTTGCGCAGGATGGTCAGCCACGACAGCCCGGACTGGAACGCTTCCAGGCAGAGGCGTTCGAAGAGGGCGTCGTCGCCGTGCACCGGCCGGCCCCACTCCTCGTCGTGGTAGCGCAGGTAGTCCTCCGTGGACGTGGCCCACGCGCAGCGCGGGCGGCCGTCGGGCCCGTCGACCAGGTCGCTCACCCGTCATCCTCCGTGGTGCCGGCGAACGAGGACCCGCGGGGTCTCATTCGATCCCGCTCGCGGTCCGGGCGCGCAGCGCCGCCTCCAGCCAGCTGAGCACGCGGTCGACGATCTCCTGCTCGGTCGCGTCCAACCCGCCCTCGAGCGCCCGGTGCGCGGCGGCGGCCACCTCCTCGCGCGCGGCGGCCAGCTGGATGAGTCGGGTGGCGAGGTCGCCGCGGTCGCGCCACGGGTCGAGCTCCGACAGGGCCGCCTCCACCGCCACGCGCAGGGTCAGGGCGGCCTCCCGCCAGCGGCCCGCCGCCAGGTCGGCCCGGGCGCGCAGGGCGAGCTCCTCGCAGGCGAGCGCGGCATCGCGGCCGCTGAGCAGTGCGGCGAGGCGCTCCTGCGGACGCAGCGCCGCGGAGCGCCGCCCGCCGGGCACGAGCCCGGAGGCGTCGCCGGACGGTGGCGGCAGCTCGAGCGCGGCGCTGTGGCGGCCGTCGGCCACCTCCTCGCCCGCGCCGTAGCCGACGCGCACCGCCAGCGCCTGGGCGCGGCCGACGTCGCGCGGGGTCGCGTCCGCGGTCGCGATGCGATGGGCCTGGAGCACCCGGTTGAGGGTGACGATCGCCGCGGCGACGTGGGCCTCGTGGTCGGCGCCGTCCAGCCAGCGCTGGGCGGCCGCCTCGCTGTCGAGGGCCGCCGCGTCGATCACGGTCGCCCGCGTCACCGGGACGGCCGCGGGAGCGGGCTGCGGCGCGACCGCCCTGGCCCGGCGCCGGCGCACGAACCGGCGCTGCTGGGCGCCCAGCGTGCCGAGCACGAGGACGTGGCTGGGGTCCTCGCCGGCGTGGGGGCGCAGCACGTAGCGCCCATCGGGCGGTCCCAGCGCCCACGGGAACTCGAACTGCGCGAAGCGGAACTGCCTGGCTATTCCGAGTCGTGGGCGGAGGTCGCCCGCTCGGACGCAGGGACCGTCACCGCGTACTTCGACGGCTGCAAGGACACCGTCGGATTGTCCAGGGAATTGAGGCGATCGATCAACCTGGTCCACTGGCCGGGCTTGAGGACCGAGTCGAACTTCTGCGACGCCGCGATGCCGAGCGGCCGGAACCCGACGTGGATGTGGTCCGCGTGGTCGGGCAGCGACAGCGTGTTGTCGGCGCCCGGGTAGGTCATGAGGCTGATGATCTGGTGCGGCTCCATGACGCCCTGCAGGGTGAGCAGGCGGCGGATCGTGATGTCGGTGATCGACCCGGCGCCCTGGTGGCCGAGGATCGGGATGCCGTTGATCTTCGCGATGTCGACCGCGTCGCCGCTGGAGTGCTCGGAGACGTTGCCCGACGCCGTGAGGTACGAGTGCCCGCAGCGCATGCTGGTCACCGTGGGGCGCAGGCCGGAGGCCGACAGGAACTCGAGCGTGGCGAGGACCCGGCGGTCGACGGCGCCGCTGCGGATGTCGCTCTGGCCGCAGTCGTAGATCTCGACGCGCGGGTCGGTGAGGACGCGCCGCGTGAGCTCGTCCTTGCTCATCAGCAGGACCTGGCCGACGCTCGGGTCGTCGCCGGACCCGGTCAGCGCGTTGCGGCCTTCGGCGCGGTAGATGGCGGTCGACTCGAGCAGCTTCCAGCCGTCGAGGATCGGCTTGGGATCGATGAGCGGCGCGCCGCGGCCCGCCGGGCGGATGGCGAAGGTGACCCGCGGCGAGCGGCCGTCGGCGAGGCGGCCGACGCGGCCGAGGATCGTGCCGCCGATGACGCGCGAGCCGACCCTCAGGCGCTTGAGGACGACGTCCTTGCTCTTGAGCCCGTACACGCCGGCGACGTAGCCCTTGACGGTGGTGAGGCCGCCGAGCGCGCCGCCGCCGTCGAGGATCTGCTCCCGGCCGCCGGCGTCGAGGACGTTGGGCCGCGACGGGTTGGCGAACAGGCGCGCCTTCGTGGCGCCGGTCTGCTTCTTCGCGCTCGGGCGCGTCGGGTTGGCGTGCAGGCGCGTCCTGCCCCGGCGCTGGGCGTCTGCCGTCTGGCGGCCGGCGGTGGCGGGCGCCGTGGGAACCGGATCCTTCGGCTCCTTCGCCGACGCGGCGTCCTGCTCGGGCTTGGCGGCCTTCGCGCCCGACGGGGCGGCCGGGGCCTTCGGCACGGGGTACTCGGTGGAGAGCGACTTCAGGTTCGCGTACGTGTAGACGTTGCCGTAGGCGTCGCGCAGGCGGATGTAGCGGCCCAGGCGCTTGGAGCGGCCCATCGCGACGATCCTGCCGTCCTGGACCGCGACGACGGGGGATCCGGCCTTGGCGAAGATGTCGATGGAGCGCCGGTTGTCCTGGGACTCGACGGGCACCGCGGCGTTCTGGCCGCGCTTGACGCGGCGAAGCGCCTCGCGCTCGGAGATGTCGTCGGCGTAGGCGGCGCGCGCGTGGACCGGGAAGCGTCCCTGGGTGAGGCCGGTGAGCGAGCCGACGAAGTCCGCGGGCAGGCCGCCGAGGAGCCGGGCGCGCAGGACGACGGAGTCGACGTACCAGTCGGCGTGGTTGTAGGCGAAGATCGCCTTGCGCAGGTCGCCGGAGGCGCCGGCCGCCTTGAGGTAGCGCGCCGCGCCGAAGATCGCGTCGACCGGGTTGTACGGGTCCTTGCGGCCGTCGTCGTTGGCGTCGACGCCGTACTGCTTCCACGTCGAGGGCAGGAACTGCATCCAGCCGACCGCGCCGGCGGTGGACACGTTGAGGTTGCGGCCGTAGTCGGTCTCGATCTCGTTGATCGCCGCGAGGACCTCCCAGCGCACGCCGTACTCGATGCCGGCGGCCTGGTAGATGGGCAGGAGGAAGGGTGGGATGCGGAACTTCTCGATGAAGAAGTTCGGGACGCCGATCGGCGCCGGGCCGGGCTCGGCGAGGGTGTAGGTCGGGTTCGCCGGCGTGGGCTCGCCGCCGTCGGCCCGGGGGTCGGTCATGCCGTTGCGGCCCTTCTTCTTCCTGCCCTTCCGGGACTTGGCGTCGGCCTTGGTCTCATCCTCGCGTTGAGCCTTAGGGTCGGACGTCGTGGTCTTCTGCGACTCGCGCTGGGACTTGTCGTCCTTCGCGGCCTTGGGGCCGCGCGCCGGATCGCCGCCGGCCGGCTGCTTGGCGTCGCCGGAGGTGGCCGGCGTCGTGGTGGAGGGAGTCGTGGGCGTCGTCGACGGCGTGGTGGGCGTCGTCGGTGTGGCCGGGGTCGTCTCGGCCGGTGTCGTGGCCTGCGGGGTCGTCTCGGCGGGCGCGGTCGCCGGCGCCTCGGGTGCGGCGGGCGGGCCGCCGATCTCGGAGACCGAGACGATCACGCCGTTGACCCCGGGGATCTGGATCTGGTCGAGCGGCGTGCCGGGCGGCACGTCGACGGTCACGGTGATCTGCTGACCGCCCAGGAGGGTGACCAGGAGCGTGCGCTGCTCGGCGGATGCTGAGCCGGTCGGCAATGCGACGAGCGCCGCCACGAGGGCGACGCCGAACAGCAGAATGAGCAGCTTGCGCCTGATCATGTTCAAGATCGCCGACTCCTCCTCCGGTCACCCGTCGGGGCCGACGACCGCACCAGCGCGCTCGAAGCTAGCACGGGCACGGGACCGACGGCGCAGGACGGTACCCATCTCGATCGGAGGCTGCAACGCGCAACCGCCGTCGAACTTGCGCTGCACAGCGACGAGTTCTTGCGCGCGCGCGTGAGGCGGTGCGGTCGGCCGGCCATCCCACAACAGGCATCGGCGTCCCCAACGGCGGACTGAAGCGTTTGTTCCGGTCGGTTCACGAGATCTTCTCAGCCGAACCCTCCATCTGAGGTCGAGGTCTGTCTCGGGCCGGCCTCCGCGGGTACCCTGTGGGCATGTCCGAAGGCGGCGACGGGATCAAGCAGCGGCTCGGCCGCTCGGGAGAGGACGCGCTGGGCAAGCTCGCCCAGGATCTGCTCGAGAACCCGCTGGTGAGCGGAGCGATCGCGCGGGCGTTCGAGGCGCGCGAGAAGGCCGCGGCGGCCCAGGAGGTCGCGATGGGGGCCCTGAACATCCCCTCGGCGGCCGACGTCGAGCGCCTGACGCGCCGGCTGCGATCGGTGTCCCAGCGGCTCGAGGGCATCGAGGATGGGGTCGACCGCCTCGACGAGCGCCTCGCCACGCTGGCGAACGCGAGCGCCGCGGGCGGCCTGGACACCCGGCTCGGCCACATCGAAGAGGCCCTCGACGCGCTGCGCCGCCAGATCGCCGCGCTGCACGAGGATCTGCCGGACTCCCCGTCGCCGCAGCCGCGCGAGCAGGAGCGCCTGGAGGTCAGCGAGGGCGCGTAGGCCCGGGCCGGCCGCTCCGGGCCATCGCCAGCAGCGCGGCGGCCCCGGCCCGCCCGACCGCCTCGCCTGCGGCCTCGACCGCCTCGTCGTCCATCCGGCGGCGCTCCCCGCCCGCCAGCTCGTCGGTCACCGCGAGCACGCACCCCGCCGCGAGCCCGGTCCTCGCCGCGACCTGGAAGATCGCCGCCGCCTCCATCTCGACCGCGACCGCGTCCCGCGGCGCGTCGAGCTCGCCGCCGTAGAAGACGTCGGTCGTCAGCACCGGGCCGCACACCGCGTCGGGGGCGCCCGCCCGCAGCGCCGCGAGCAGGTCGAGATCGGGGGCCACCCGGGCCCCGGCCCCGAGCGCGCGGCTCGTCCCGTCCCCGGCGAGCGCCTCGGTCGCGACCACGAGGGCGCCGAGCCGGACGTCCGCGCGCAGCGATCCGCACGTCCCGACGCGGACGATCCGCTGTGCGCCGAGCATCGCCAGCTCCGACACCACGATCGCGGCGCTCGGCCCGCCCATGCCCGTCGACTGGATCGTCAACGGCTCGCCGTCGGACGCCGTGCCGCTGTAGCCCCACAGGCCGCGGTGGTGGTTGAACATCAGCGGCGCGTCGAGCAGGAGCGTCGCGAGCTGCAGCGCCCGCCCGGGATCGCCGGGCAGCAGCACGCGCGGCGCGAGCTCGGCCGTCGGGCGCAGGTGGATGGGGTGCGGATGGGGCGCCGCCACGGCGCGCGAGTGTAGAGCCACGATCTAGACTCGCGGCCCATGCCCGATCGCAAGCAGACCCGGGCCGACGCGGTGCGCAGCGCGGTCGACGAGGCGTTCGCCGCGGCCGCCGGTCAGGCCAGCAGCACCCGCGAGCGCGCGCAGGACCTCGTCGGCGACCTCACGCACGCCGCCGGCGGGGTGCGCGGCGCGATCGACGACCTGCGGCCGGCCACGAGCGGCGAGCTGCGTGAGCTGCGTGAACAGCTCGAAGTCCTGTCGGAGCGCATCAGCGCTCTCGAGCGCCGGTAGCCCATCGCGAATGGCGCGCGCACGGATCGCGCGCCGTGAGGAGGAGAGTCCATGGCCACGCCCGAGTTCTCGTCGCCGAAGGAGTTCCGCGAGGTGATGGATCGCGTGTTCACGATGATGAGCGAGGACCCGGAGATGGGTCCGAAGCTGCGTGACGCCGACGTCCCCCAGCGCTTCGACTTCAACGACGTCGACATGGTCATCAACATCCGCGCCGCCCGCGACGGCGAGCAGGGCAACCTCCACTGGGAGTGGACGGACGACATCGACTGGGAGCCGAAGGTCAAGATGGAGATGTCCAGCGAGACGGCGAACAAGTACTTCCAGGGCAAGGAGAACGTCGCGATGGCGATCGCCCGGCGCCGGATCAAGACCGGCGGCGACGTCAAGGCGGCGCTCTCGCTCATCCCGATCACGAAGCCGATCTATGCGCGCTACCACGACATGCTCGTCGAGGAGTACCCGCACCTCGCCGTCTGACCGAGAACCATGCCGTTGACAGGGGTGGATTCGAGGAGTAGACCAAGAAGGACCACGATGGCATCAGCACCGGCGACGACTGTGGAACGCCGGCTGACACCGCGGGCCGTGCCCGCTGGCGGCGGGGCTTCTCGATACGAGGTCCCGCCGTTTTCATGACCGAAGGGCTGACCACCGCCGACATCGCACGCCTGGCCGGGGTCACCCCGAGGGCTGACCACCGCCGACGTCGCACGCCTGGCCGGGGTCACCCCGAGGAGCCTGCGCCGCTGGGTCCGCGACGGGATCGTCGCGGTGCGGGGTACCCGCGCATGACCGAGCCGGAGGGCGACGAGGAGGCGGTCGACGCGGTCGAGCGGCTCATCGAGGCGGTCGAGATGACGCTCCCCGACGACGCGCGCGTGATCAAGACGATCGGCGACGAGGTGATGGCCGTCGGCAGCGACGCGGGCGTGAAGGGCTTCACGGGCCCGACCGAGCTCCTCCTCGCCCCGGTCGCCGATGACTGACCTCGCCGAGCGCGTCCGCGCCGAGGGCCTGCTCACGGCCGGCCGTCCCGTGGTCGTGCTGTTGTCCGGCGGGCGCGACTCCGTGTGCCTGCTCGGCGTGGCCGCCGAGGTCGCGGGAACCGGCGCGGTGGCCGCCCTGCACGTCGACTACGGGCTGAGGCCCGGCTCCGGGGCCGACGCCGAGCTGTGCCGGGACCTGTGCGCCCGGCTCGGCGTGGCGCTCGAGGTCATGGCCGCGCCCCCGGCGCCGGCCGGCGGCGGCAACCTGCAGGCCTGGGCGCGCGACGTCCGCTACCGGCGGGCGGACGAGCTCGCGCAGGACCGCCGCGCCGACGTCGCCGCCGGCCACACCGCGACCGACCAGGCCGAGACGGTCCTCTACCGCCTGGCGTCGTCGCCCGGGCGCCGGGCACTGCTCGGGATGGCCCCGCGCGCCGGCCGGCTCGTGCGCCCGCTGCTCGCCGTCACCCGCGAGGAGACCGCGGCCTGGTGCGAAGCGCGCGGCCTGCCGTGGGTCGAGGACGCCTCGAACACCGATCCGCGCTTCGCCCGCAACCGGGTCCGCGCGGCGCTGGTCCCGGCGCTGAGGGCGGTGCACCCGGCGGCCGAGGCGAACGTCGTGCGCACCGCCGAGCTGCTGCGCGACGAGGCGGCGGTGCTCGACGCGGCGGTCGACGCGGTACTCGACGAGGACGGGTCCGCCATCGCGCTCGCCCGGCTGCGCGGGCTGCCCATCGCGCTCGCGCGGCTCGTCGTCGTGCGCCTGGCCGAGGACGCGGCCGGTGCGCTGGTCCCCCGGGCGGCCTCCCGCACCGAGGAGATCCTGGCCCTCGACCCCGCCCGCACGTGGACCGCGCTCGACATCGGCGACGGCGTGCGCGCTGTCGTCGAGGGCGGCGTGCTGCGGCTGCAGGCCTCGGCATAGACTCCGCCCCGCATGCGCGACGCCCAGATCGGCGAGATCCTCGTCCAGCCCGACCAGCTGCAACGCCGGGTGCAGGAGCTCGGCGCGGAGATCACCGCCGACTACGAGGATCGCAACCCGCTGCTCGTCGGCGTCCTCAAGGGGGCGATCTTCTTCCTGTCGGATCTCATGCGCGAGATCGCCTGCCCGTGCGAGGTCGACTTCATGGCGATCTCGTCCTACGGCTCGTCGACCGCGTCGAGCGGGGTCGTGCGGATCCTCAAGGACCTCGACGCGCCCATCGAGGGCCGCCACGTCCTGATCGTCGAGGACATCGTGGACTCCGGCCTCACGCTGCAGTACCTGATGCGCAACCTCGGCGCCCGCAACCCCGAGTCGCTCGAGGTCTGCGCCCTGCTGACGAAGCCCGATCGTCGCAAGGTCAACCTGCCGATGCGCTACCTCGGCTTCGAGATCGCGGACCGCTTTGCGATCGGCTACGGCCTCGACCACGACGAGCGCTACCGGAACCTTCCGTACGTGGCCGCGTTGGAGGAGTAGGCACCGCCGGTCGGGAATCGCTCATCCGAAGCGGTCAGTCAGCCGAATACAGCTTGGTAGCCTAAGTCCTCCGCCACCCCCCTCGGGAAGCGAATCCCTTACATGAGCAGGTTCTTCAAGAGCGCCGCCTTTCCCATCCTCATCGTGGTGGTGCTCGCGTTCTTCGCCCAGAAGCTGATCAGCCCGGGCACGACCGAGCGCAACACGTCGTTCGCCGACTTCCAGCAGCAGCTGGCCGCGGGCGACATCGCCAAGGCGACGGTCAAGCAGAAGGACAACACCATCGAGGTCGTCCGGCGCGACAAGTCCAAGTACTCCGTGGGCTGGCCGAACGACTACGGCGGCGAGCTGATCAACAGCCTCAGCGAGGCCAAGAAGGCCGGCAAGATCGACGACTTCACGGCGAACGGGACGAAGAGCAACGGCTGGCTGTCGCTGCTCACCTACGTCTTGCCATTCCTGATCTTCATCGGGTTCTGGATATTCCTGATGAACCAGGTCCAGGGCGGCGGCTCGAAGGTGATGTCCTTCGGCAAGTCGCGGGCCAAGCGCATGTCGGTGGACTCGCCGAAGATCACGTTCCGTGATGTGGCGGGCGCCGATGAGGCGGTCGAGGAGCTGCACGAGATCAAGGAGTTCTTGGAGAATCCGAAGAAGTTTCAGGCGTTGGGGGCGCGGATCCCGAAGGGTGTGTTGTTGTATGGGCCTCCGGGGACGGGCAAGACGTTGTTGGCGCGGGCGGTGGCGGGTGAGGCGGGGGTGCCGTTCTTCTCGATCTCGGGCTCGGATTTCGTGGAGATGTTCGTGGGGGTGGGTGCGTCGCGGGTGCGGGATCTGTTTGAGCAGGCCAAGCAGAACTCGCCGTGCATCATCTTCATGGATGAGATCGATGCGGTGGGTCGCCATCGTGGTGCCGGTTTGGGTGGCGGCCACGACGAGCGTGAGCAGACGCTCAACCAGCTGCTGGTCGAGATGGACGGCTTCACGATGACCGACAACATCATCCTGATCGCCGCGACGAACCGGCCGGACATCCTCGACCCGGCGCTGCTGCGTCCGGGGCGGTTTGATCGCCAGATCGTGGTCGATCGTCCGGATCGCAAGGGCCGTTCGAAGATCTTGGAGGTCCATACGCGCGGCAAGCCGTTGGCCAAGGAGATCAACGTCGATGCGCTGGCCGGTCAGACGCCGGGGTTCACGGGGGCGGACCTGGCGAACCTGGTCAATGAGGCGGCGTTGTTGTCGGCGCGGAACGGCAAGCGGGAGATCACCCAGGTTGAGCTCGAAGAGGGGATCATGCGGGTGATCGCGGGGCCGGAGAAGAAGACGCGGGTGATGAGCGAGAAGGAGCGGCTGATCACGGCGTATCACGAGATGGGCCATGCGATCGTCGGTCACGTGCTCGAGTTCGCCGATCCGGTGCACAAGGTGTCGGTCGTCTCGCGTGGTCAGGCGTTGGGGTACACGATCTCGATGCCGCAGGAGGATCGCTTTTTGACGACGCGCGCGGAGTTGCAGGACACGATGGCGATGACGTTGGGGGGTCGCGCGGCGGAGGAGATCGTCTTTGACGAGATCACCACGGGCGCGTCGAACGACCTCGAGAAGGTCACGGCGACGGCCAAGCAGATGGTGATGCGTTTCGGGATGAGCGAGAAGCTCGGCCCGCGCGTGTTCGGTCACGATCATGGCCAGCCGTTCTTGGGGCGCGAGTTCAGCTCGGAGCCGGATTACAGCGACGAGATCGCGCGCGAGATCGACGACGAGATCCGCCGCATCGTGGAATCCGCCCACCAGCGCGCCAAGGACATCCTCCACCAATACCGCGAGCAGCTGACGACGATCTCGGAGATCCTGCTGCGCCGCGAGACCATCGAGCGCGAGGAGTTCATCAAGCTGCTCGACGGCAAGACGGAGGAGGAGGTCTTCGGGCCCGACATGCCGGCCGCGCCGGAGGCTCTGCCGCCCGCGCCGTCGGATCGCCGCGAGGCTCCGCGCCCGCTGCCGCGCCCCGGCTTCGCCGGCGGCACGACCGAGCTGCGCGGCCTCGACCTCCCGGAGAAGCCCGAGCCGGCCTGATCGGGCCTTGCCCGCCGGTCGCTCGTTTCGCTCGAGGACCGCTGTGGCGCTCGCTCATCGCCTCCGTGCCGGCCTGATCGCCGGCGCTGCCGCGCTGGCCGCGGCGGCGTCGCCCGCGCCCGCGCTCGCGGCGACGGCGCCGCCGCCGGACCGCATCCCCGGGCCGCAGATCGCCCCGGAGCCCGCGTCGCGCAGCGACCTGCAGAAGATCAAGCACGTCATCTTCATCGTGCAGGAGAACCGGTCCTTCGACCACTACTTCGGCACGTATCCGGGCGCGGACGGCCTCCCGATGTTCGACGGCGTGCCCACGGCGTGTCTTCCGGACGCGCTGCAGGGCGCCTGCCAGCGGCCGTTTCACAACATCGGGGACGTCAACGGCGGGGGTCCCCACGACCACCGGGCGGCGGTCGGTGACGTCAACGGTGGGGCGATGGACGGCTTCCTCCGCGAGGCGCAGGTCCGGCCCAAGAACTGCCGCCCCGCCGACCTGGGCCTTCCGCGGTGCGCCGTGCAGACCACGCCCGACGTGCTCAGCTGGCACGACGCGCGCGAGATCCCCAACTACTGGGCCTACGCGCAGAACTTTGTCCTGCAGGACCACATGTTCTCGTCGGTGTCCTCGTGGAGCGTGCCGGCGCACCTGGCGATCGTGTCGGGATGGTCAGCCCGCTGCTCGGTGCCCGGCGACTCCGCGAGCTGCGTCAGCGCGCTCAACAGCCCCGAGTCGCCCTCGCGGCAGGTCGTCGGCCAGTACGCGTGGACGGACATCACCTGGCTGCTGTACCGGGCGAACGTGAGCTGGCGCTACTACGTGCTCGCCGGCCGCCAGCCTGATTGCACGGACGGCGACGAGCAGAGCTGCGTGCAGCCCGAGCAGGCGGCATCGAAGCCCAGCGGCTTCAACCCGCTGCCGCTGTTCTCGACCGTCGTCGCCAACGGCCAGCAGGGCAACGTCGTGCCGACGTCGCAGTTCTACACCGCGGCGGCCACCGGGATGCTGCCCGCCGTCTCCTGGCTCGTCCCCAACAGCACGGTGTCGGAGCATCCGCCGTCGTCGGTCGCCGCCGGCCAGGCGTACGTCACGGACCTCATCAACGCGGTGATGCGCGGCCCACAATGGAAGAGCACCGCGATCTTCGTGACGTGGGACGAGTGGGGCGGGTTCTACGACCACGTCAAGCCGCCGTGGATCGACGGCAACGGCTACGGGCCGCGCGTTCCGGGGCTGCTCATCAGCCCCTACGCCCGCCGCGGGGTGGTCGACCGGCAGACCCTGAGCTCCGACGCCTACCTGAAGTTCATCGAGGACGTGTTCCTGCGCGGGCAGCGGCTCGACCCGCGCAACGACGGCCGGTACGACCCACGGCCGACGGTGCGCGAGAACGTCCGCCGGCTCGGCGACCTCAGCCGCGAGTTCGACTTCACCCAGAAGACGCGCGGCCCGCTCCTGCTCGATGAGCATCCGCCTCCGGGGCCGGCGGCCGCGCTCGCGGCGACGCTGGACGCCGACCCGGCCGTCCGCCGGGTGGGCAACGCGGACGTGGTGGGCGTGACCATCGGCTGCAACGACCGCTGCACGGTCACGCCGGCGGCGATCACCAACGGCGAGCAGATCGGGCTGCGCGAGCACCGGCTCGAGGTCGAGGCGGGGGAGACCCGGCGCTTCACCCTGCGGATGAGCCCCAGCCGGATCGCCCAGCTCCAGCGCGGGCGGGCGCGCCACATCCGCCTGCGGCTGGTGTTCGACAGCCGCATCGGGCCGCAGCGGGTCCTCAAGCGGACGGTCGCCCTGCCGCCGCCGCCGAAGCCGAAGCCGAAGAAGACGAAGCGTGCCGCCGGGCATCGACCGTCGAGTTCCTGAGCCGGAGGCGCAGGAACTCGACGCTCGACGCGCCGGGGCGGCCGCCCCGCGCTAGTCGTGGTCGCGCCGGCGCGTCGCCGCGCGCCGCGGCGGCGTTCCGTCCGGCGGCGTGCGCGGCGACCTGAAGCGGCCGGCGCGGTCGTCGTCCTGCGCGGCGCGCTCGCGGTCCTCGGACCGGCCCACCGCGAAGAACGCCAGGGACACCGCGAGGATCAGTCCGCCGCCGAGCAGCACCATCGCCACGACGGCGAGCGCGGTCGACTCGCCCGGGATCGCGAGCAGCACGATCCCGGCGATGACGAGCGCCAGCGGCGGCCCGATCCAGCGTGCGCGGGTCAGGCCGCCACCATCGAATCGCGCTTGGCCTCGATGCCGGCCAGCAGCTCGTGCATCGAGTCCTTGAACTTCTCCACGCCCTCGAGCTCGAGGGTGTTCGTCACGTCCTCGTAGTCGACGCCCGCCGCCTCGAGGTCCTTGAACACCTGGTGGGCGGCGTCCACGTCCTTGTCGATCGTGCGCTCCACCCGCCCGTGGTCCTGGAAGTCCTTGACCGTCTGGATCGGCATCGTGTTGACCGTCTCGGGGCCGATGAGCTCCTCGACGTAGATGACGTCGCGGTAGGCCGGGTTCTTCGTCGACGTCGACGCCCAGAGGCAGCGCTGCGGGCTGGCGCCCTTGGCCTTCAGCGCCTCCCAGCGGTCGCCGGCGAAGATCTCCTTGTAGGCCTCGTAGGCCAGCTTCGCGTTGGCGATCGCCAGCTTGCCCTGGAGCTCCTTGTTGCCGAGCTTCTCGAGGCGCTTGTCGGCCTCGGTGTCGACGCGCGACACGAAGAAGCTCGCCACCGAGGCGATCTTGGACGGGTCGCCGCCGCCCTCGACGAGCCGCTCGAGCCCGCGCAGGTAGGCCTCGGCGACCTCGCGGTAGCGCTCGAGCCCGAAGATGAGCGTGACGTTGATGGCGCGGCCCTTGGCGATCGACTCCTCGATCGCGGGCAGGCCCTCCTTCGTCGCCGGGATCTTCACGAGCAGGTTCGGGCGGTCGACCCACTCGTGCAGGCGCTTGGCCTCGTCGATGGTCGCCTGGGTATCGTTGGCGAAGCGGGGATCGACCTCCCACGAGATGTAGCCGTCGAGGCCATCGCCCTCGTCCCAGACGGGGCGCAGGAGGTCGCAGCCCTCGGTGATGTCCGCGTGCGCGAGCGCGTAGAAGATCTCCTTCGGATCGCGCTCGTTCTCGAGGACCTCGCGCAGCTGGTCGTCGTAGGCGTCGCCCTCGGCCATCGCCTTCTGGAAGATGGTCGGGTTGGACGTCACGCCGACGACGTCGTCGTCACGCACCATGCCGGCGAGCTCCCCGGAGCGCAGCGCTTGGCGGGAGATGGAGTCGAGCCAGACGGACTGGCCCTCCGCGGACAAGCGGTCAAGCGGCGTATCGGGCATGCGCTCTGCTCCTCTTTCTCGTCGTCGTTCTCTCGGTCAGAAGCTACCCCACGCAACATTGGCGTCAACCCGTGGCCCGTCTCGTACCCCTCGTTCCGAAATGACGCCCATCGATCACCGCCACGCCGCGTCCTCGACCGCTCGAGATCCCAGGCGGATGCCTTCGGGTCTGCGTCCTTGCCTGGCGGCGCCGCTGGACGCCCTTTCGGAAACGACGGATACGAGACGGACCACTGCCGTCACAATCTGACCTCACATGGCCGTACGCGTGATGGGCATCGTCAACGTCACCCCCGACTCGTTCTCGGACGGCGGCGCGTTCCTGGAGCCCCGGGCGGCCATCGCGCACGGCTACGAGCTCGTCGCCGAAGGGGCCGACATCCTCGACGTCGGCGGCGAGTCCACGCGCCCGGGCGCCGCGCCGGTCACCGAGCAGGTGGAGATGCGGCGCGTGCTGCCGGTCATCGAGGGCCTCGCCGACACCGGCGCGCAGCTCTCGATCGACACGTTCAAGCGGTCGGTGGCGCAGGCGGCGATCGAGCGCGGCGCCACGATCGTCAACGACGTGACCGCGCTTCGCAACGAGCCCGACATCGCCGGCCTCGTCGCCGACCGCGGCTGCGAGCTGTGCCTCATGCACATGCTCGGCGAGCCCGGCACGATGCAGGACGCGCCGCGCTACGACGACGTGGTCTCCGACGTCAAGGCGTTCCTCGAGGAACGCCTCGCGTTCGCCGTGGGCGCCGGGGTGCCCGAGGACAAGGTCCTGCTCGATCCGGGCATCGGCTTCGGCAAGACCGTCGACCACAACCTGGAGCTCCTCAGCCGCCTCGACGAGCTCGTCGCCATCGGAAGGCCGCTCGTCATCGGCACGTCCCGCAAGAGCTTCCTCGGCCGGATCGCGGGGCGCGACGTCAACCAGCGCCTCGGGGGCACCATCGCGACGAACGTGCTCGCGCTCGAGCGCGGCGCCGCGATCTTCCGCGTCCACGACGTCGCGCCGGTCGTCGATGCACTCGCCGTGGCGACTGCTACGTTGGCCGGGCGATGGCGGCCGACGACGACGACCTGACCGACGACGACGGCTACGAGGACGACGACGACTCGGCGGCGGAGACCGTCGTCACCGTCGAGATCACCGGCCTGTCGATCTTCGCGGCCGTCGGCGTCAGCGACGAGGAGCGCAAGCTGGGCACGCGCATCCTGCTCGACCTGCGCATGGACGTCGGGGAGTGCGACGCGACCGTCACCGACATGGTCGAGGACACGGTGGACTACGGGAAGGTCTGCGAGACCGCCCACTTCGTCGCGCAGCAGCAGTCGTACCGCACGCTGGAGCGCCTGTGCAGCGTCATCGCCGACCGCATCCTCGACGACTTCCCCGTCGAGTACGTGTGGGTGAAGGCCGCCAAGCCCGAGCCGCCGATCCCGCTGCCGGTCGAGGAGGTCTCCGTCGAGGTCTCCCGCGAGCCCGCGGAGTGACGCGCTTCGACCGCGACACCGAGCCCGAGCCGCTGAGCGAGGGCCGCTACCGCATCGGCTTCGACCCGGGGTGGTTCGTCATCCGCGGGCCCAACGGCGGCTACGTCGCGGCCGTGCTCGCCCGGGCGCTGCGGGCGGAGGTCGGCCCCGAGCGCCCGCTGCGCTCGCTCACCGTCCACTACCTCGCCGCGCCGGCGGCAGGCAGGGCCGAGGCCACCGTCCGCGTGGAGCGCTCCGGGCGCACGATGACGTTTGCGTCCGTGCGCTGCGAGCAGGGCGGCCGGACGGTCGCGCTCGCGCTCGCCGCGCTCGGCGGGGCCTTCCCGCCGGCGGTCGACTACCACGACGTCGAGATGCCCGGCGCCCCGCCGCCCGAGGAGCTCGGCGCGCCGCAGCCCTGGACCGGCCCGGGCGGCGGCCCGGAGTTCGCCGAGCGCTTCGACTACCTCCCCGTCGGCTCGCCGCCGTTTCGGTCCGCGCCGCGCGCGCAGACGCTGGGCTGGATCCGCCTCAGGGAGCCGCGCCCGATCGACGAGGCCGCGCTCGTGGCCCTCGCCGACGCGTGGTGGCCGGCGCCGTACATGGTCGTCGAGCGCTTCTTCGCCGCGCCGACGATCGACCTCACCGTGCACCTGCGCGCGCCTCTGCCGCGCGAGCACGACTACGTCCTCATCGAGGTGCGCTCGGACTCCGCGCGCGACGGCTACTTCGAGGAGGACGTGCGCCTGTTCCACCGCGACGGGACGCTGCTCGCCCACGGCCGCCAGCTCGCCCTGGCCCTCTGACGCGATGGCGATCGGCTACCTCGGCCTCGGCTCGAACGTCGGCGACCGCCGGGCGAACCTGCAGGCGGCGACCGACGCGCTGGGCGCCCACGGCGTTCGCGTCCTCGCCTCCTCGGCCACCTACGACACCGATCCCGTCGGCGAGATCCTCGACCAGCCGAGCTTCCTCAACGCCTGTCTGCGCATCGCCACCGACCTCGATCCCGAGGCGCTGCTCGACGCCTGCAAAGCGGTCGAGCGCGAGCTCGGGCGCCCGGCCGAGTACGCCCGCCACAGCCCGCGGCCGATCGACGTCGACCTGCTGCTGCTCGGCGACCGCGAGCTCCGCTCACCGCGGCTGACGCTGCCCCATGAGCAGGTCCTCGCACGGCGCTTCGTCCTCGTCCCGCTGCTCGAGCTCGACTTCGGGCTGCGCACCCCGGCCGGCGCGTCGCTCGCCGAGGCGCTGGCCGTGCTGCCGGTCGACGAGGGCGTGCGGCGCGCGGGCGATCCGCTGCGCGTCAGCCCGAGCTGACCGGATCCCGTCGCGCCCGCAGTTCCTCCACGCGCGCCTCGCTGACCTTCGTCACCTCGAGCGCGACGCTGTCGAACTGCACCTGCTCGCCGACGTCCGGCATGCGGCCGAGCTGCTCGATGACGTAGCCCGACAGCGTCGCCTCGTGGATGTCGTCGAGGCCGACCCCGAGGGCGTCGGCGACGTCGCGGACCGGGGCTCCGCCGCTGAGGCGCAGCTCGCCGTCGACCTCGGAGATCGGCGGCGGTCCCTCCGGGTCGAACTCGTCCTCGATCTCGCCGACGATCTCCTCCAGGACGTCCTCGAGCGTGACGATGCCGACCGCGGTGCCGTGCTCGTCGACCACGATCGCGAGGTGCTCGCGCTGCCGGCGCAGCTGCTCGAGCAGCTCGTCGATGAGCAGCGAGTCGGGGACGTGCTCGACGGGCCGGGCGACGCTCTCGAGCGTCGGGCGCTCCGCGCCGACGATCGCCACGAGCAGGTCCTTCGCGTGGATCATGCCGACCGCGCTGTCGAGGCCGCCGTCGGGCCGGCACAGCGGCAGGCGCGTCACCCCGGTCTCCCGGATGCGCGCGACGACGTCCTCGAGCGACTGGTCGGTGGTCACGGACCTGACCTGCGGCCGCGGCACCATCACCTCGCGCGCCCGGCGGTCGCCGAACGTGAGCACGTTGTCGGTGAACACGCCCTCCTCGGGCTCGATCAGCCCCTCGCGGGAGGACTGGCGCACGAGCGCGCGCAGCTCGTCCTCGGTGTGCGGCGCGTGGCCGGCCTCGTTGGCGGGCGGGATGCCGAACGGCTTGAGCAGCAGGTTGCCCAGGCCGTTGAACAGGTCGACGATCGGCCGCGTGACCAGGTAGAAGCCGCGCATCGGCGGCGCGAGCGCGAGCACGACGGGCTCGGTGCGCGAGATCGCCGCGCTCTTGGGCGCGAGCTCGCCGACCACGACGTGCAGGACCGTGATGAGGGCGAAGGCCAGCGCGCCCGCGAGCGCGACGCCGGCGACCGCCGCGCCCTCGCCGAGCAGGTCGGAGAAGACCTGGTGGAAGGCACGCTCGCCGGCGACGCCGAGGCCCAGGGAGGCGAGCGTGATGCCGAGCTGGCAGGCCGCGAGATAGGCGTCGATGTGGTCGACGGCGTGCTTGACGGACTTCGCGCCCGGGCGGCCGTGGGCGAGCCAGTCGTCGACCTGCGTGGGGCGCACGCGGGTGATCGCGAACTCGCTGGCCACGAAGAAGCCGTTCGCCGCGACGAGGGCGAACGCGATGACGATCTGCAGCCAGGTCACGCGGTGGCCGGCAGCCAGCCGCCCGGCAGCGCGCCGGCGGGGGTCATGCCGGGATAGCGCTCGAACAGGCGCCGCGCCGGCTCGCCGGCCGGCCGCCCGTCGATCAGAGGTCTCACGTCCTCCACGGTAGTGAGGAGTCGCACGGGCGACGCGATCTGGCGGGCGAGCTCCTGCGGGACGCCGGCGCCTCCATGGCGGCGCACGGATGCGAGGTGGGCACGGCGTACGGCTTCATCCGCTCGGCCACGGCGTTCGAGGATACTTCCCGCCCCATGCTCCTGGTCGTCGACGTCGGCAACACCCAGACCCATTTCGGCACCTTCGACGGCGACCGGCTCGTCGAGCACTGGCGCTTCGCGACGGTGCGGACGTCCACGGCGGACGAGCTCGGCGCGGCGCTGCGCAACCTGCTCGAGCTGCGCGGGCTCGGCCTGGCCGACCTCGACGGATCGATCGTCTCCTCGACGGTTCCGCAGCTGCGGCCCGAGTGGGGGGCGGTCGGCCAGCGCTACCTGCGCCACGAGACCGTCATCGTCGGGCCCGGCATCAAGACCGGGATGGCGCTGCGCTACGACAACCCGCGCGAGATCGGGCCGGACCGGCTCGTCAACGCGGTGGCGTCCTTCGACCGGGTCGGCGGCGCCTGCATCTGCGTCGACTTCGGCACGGCGATCACGTTCGACCCGGTCAGCGCGACGGGCGAGTACCTCGGCGGGATCATCTTCCCCGGTGTCGAGATCTCGATGGAGGCGCTCACCGAGCGCGCCGCCGCGCTGCCGAAGATCGAGCTCACCGCCCCGCGCGCGCTGATCGGCAAGACGACGATCGACGCGATCCGCTCCGGGGTCATCTACGGCTTCGCGGGGATGGTCGACGCGATCGTCGGCCGGCTGCGCGCGGAGCTCGGCGAGGAGACCGCCGCGATCGCCACGGGCGGGCTCGCGGGGGCGATCGTGCCGTTCACGGAGTCGATCGACGAGGTCGACGACCTGCTGACGCTGACGGGGCTGCGGCTCTTGTGGGAGCGCAACCGGTCCTGACGGGCCGCTTCGCGCTCCGTTCGCGCCCGGGCCAGGGGCGCGGCCGCGCAGAACGCAGCATCGAAGGGGACGGGCCTGGTCCCCCGCCCGGCGCGGCCGGGCGGCCCGTGTGGGCGGTCCTGTCGCATCGACGGCGTGGGGCGCCGTGAACGCGACAGGATCGGCCCCGCGTCCCGCCCCGCGGTCCCAGCGTGGACGCGCAACCGCACCGAACCCCGCCGATGAGCCGTTCCGTGCGCCCCGGCACGCCAAACCGGCCACGGACGGAGCGTGAAGGCGCCTACGATGACCACGTGCTCACCGAGCCCTGGACCCTCGGCGGCCTGACCGTCCCCAACCGCGTGGTGCTGGCGCCGCTGGCCGGCATCGGCACGTGGTTCGTGCGCCTGCAGGCCAAGCGCTACGGCGCCGGCATGGCGACCTCGGAGATGGTCTCGAGCTTCGCGATCCACCACCGCAACGAGAAGACGCTCGGGGAGATGCTGCGCGTGGATCCGCGGGAGCGCGGGACCGGGCCGGTCTCCCTGCAGCTGTTCGGCCAGGACCCCGAGATCATGCGCTCGGCGGCGGCCTACGTGCGCGAGCACACCGACGTCGACGTCATCGACATCAACATGGGCTGCCCGGTCCCGAAGGTCTGCAAGACCGGCGCCGGCGCCGCGCTGCTCGCCGATCCCGGCACCGCGGTGGCCGTCGCCAGGGCCGCCCGCGAGGGCTCGGGCCTGCCGGTCACGGTGAAGCTGCGCTCCGGCCAGCGCGCCGGGGAGCGCAGCGGCGCGCAGCTCGCCCGCCGGCTCGTGGAGGACGCGGGCGTCGCGGGCATCGGCTTCCACCCGCGCTCGGCCCAGGTCCACCACAAGGGCACGCCGGACTACGCCCTCGCGGCGCAGCTCGTCGAGGAGCTGCCCGCGCCGGTGATCCTCTCCGGCGGGCTGAGCGACGCGGCGTCCGCGCAAGCCGCCTACGAGCGGACCGGGGCGGCGGCGATCATGCTCGCGCGCGGGTCGCTCGGCAACCCCTGGCTGTTCGCCCAGCTGCTCGGCGACCGGGAGGACGAGCCGTCGGAGTCCGAGGTCCTCGCCGAGCTCGACTGGCTCATGGACCGTGCCGTCGAGCACCTCGGCGAGGTGCGCGCCGGGCGCTGGCTGCGCAAGGCGTACCCGTGGTACGTCGAGCGCCTCGGCGGCGGCAAGGCGCTTCAGGGCGCGATGCAGCAGACCGACACGGTCGCCGCCGCGCGCGCGGTGCTCGCCGGGCGCTTCACGCTGAGCGCGGCCGCTTAGGGTCGCATCTCGAGCGAGAACGAGGTCAGCGCCTCGTAGCCGTCCTCGGTGACGAGGAACAGGTCCTCGATGCGCACGCCGCCGTAGCCGTGGCGGTACAGGCCCGGCTCGATCGCGACGACGTCGCCGGCGACGAGCGCCTCGCCGCTGCGGCCCAGCCCGGGCGCCTCGTGGACCTCGAGCCCGACGCCGTGGCCGAGCGAGTGGAAGAACCCGTCGCGCAGCGGCGTCCGGCCCTGCGGGTCGCGCTGCGTCGGCTCGCCCGCCGCCTCGAAGACGTCGCAGCAGACCTCCCACAGCTCGCGCCCGGTCACGCCCGGCGCGAGCGCGTCGAGCACCCGGGCCAGCGCGTCGCGGCAGAGGTTGTGCCAGCGCACGACGTCGTCGGCGGGCTCGCCGGCGACGAACGTGCGGGTCATGTCCGCCCAGCAGCGCGACGCGCGGTCCTGCGGCCAGAGGTCGACGACCACCGGCACGCCGGCGGCGATGGGGCCGGAGCCGAGGTCATGGCCGGTCGCGCCCTGCGGCCCCGGCGCCACGAGCACCTCGTCGCCGACCGCGCCCGCGAGCTCGAAGGCGGCGCGCACCTCGGCCTGGACGCGCTCGGCGGTCAGCGGCTCTCCCCCCGCCTGCAGCGTCCCGTCGCCGCCCGGCTCCGCGCTCGCCAACAGCGCCGCGGCCGCCGCCATGCCCGCGCCGGCCGCCCGCGCGGCGCGGCGGACCCCCTCGAGCTCGGCGCCCGCCTTCACGCGGCGGCGCCCGTCGAACTGCGCGCCGTCGACCGCCAGCTCGATCCCGCCGGCGCGCAGCCGGTCGGCGATGCCCAGCGGGAACCGGCGCGGCACGACTGCCGAGCGCAGCCCCGCGCGCTCGCACGCCCGCAGCGCGATCTCGGTCAGCGCGGCGTCGCGGTCCATGCCCTGCTCGAGCAGATCCATGAGCCCGAGCTCGAGCGGATCGACGATCTCGACCTCCGGGCGCACCTCGCGCACGGACCCCTCGTCGAGGACCGACAGCAGCGCGAACGCGGCGCCGTCATGCTCGCCGTAGAGGAACGGATCGAGGATGGCCGCGGGTATCTCGTGGCGCATCTCGGCGCAGTCCAGCGTGCCGGCGTGGATGAGGACGTCGGGCAAGGTCGACGCAGGGTATCGCCGTGCGCTCGGCCCGTTGCTACAGTGTCCCGCCTTTCAGACCCCAGCCAAGGGATTGCCGCACACCCATGCCGAAGGACGTCATCCTCACCCCCGACGGACTGCAGAAGCTCAAGGACGAGCTCGAGGAGCTGTCGACGACCAAGCGTCGTGAGGTCGCCTCGCGAATCAAGGAAGCACGCGAGTTCGGTGACATCTCGGAGAACTCGGAGTACGACGATGCGAAGAACGAGCAGGCGATGCTCGAGCAGCGCATCGCCCAGCTCGAGGAGCGGCTGCGTTCCGCGACCGTGATCGACGCCAAGGAGCTCGACACCGACGTGGTCCGTGTCGGCTCGGCGGTCAACGTCAAGGACGAGGACACCGGAACGAGCTCCAAGTTCATGATCGTCGGGTCCGCCGAGGCCCAGCCGCCCGAGCGCCTGAGCAACGAGTCGCCGGTCGGCAAGGCGCTCGTCGGCCGCACCAAGGGCGACGTCGTCGAGGTGGTGCTGCCCAACGGGAAGAAGCGCCGGCTGAAGATCACGAAGATCGACGTCGGGCTCTAGGGGTGCCGATGGACGCCCACGCGCACGAAGGTGGAGGGCTGGCCGGTGCGTGCGGAGGCGGGCCCCCGAGGGGTCTCTAGCCCTCCGATGGCCCAGGAGCCGCCGGACCTCTTCGCCGTCCGCCGCGCGAAGCTCGACCGGCTGCGCGCGGACGGCATCGACCCGTTCCCGCACGCCTACCCGGGCGTCATGCCGGTGAGCGTGATCGCCGAGCGCCACGCCGACCTGCCCGCCGGAGAGGAGACCGAGGCCCGCTACCGGGTGGCGGGCCGGCTCGCGGCGCGGCGCGGCCAGGGCCGGATGGCGTTCCTCGACCTCGTCGACCGCTCGGGCCGGCTGCAGCTGCAGGCGCGGCTCGACGTGCTCGGCGAGGAGCGCATGGAGCGCCTGCTGGCCCTCGACCTCGGCGACCTCATCGGCGTCGACGGCACCGCGCTGCGCTCGCGGCGCGGCGAGATGACGCTGCGCGTCGACGACTTCGCCGTGCTGGCGAAGTCGCTGCGCCCTCCGCCCGACAAGCACCACGGCCTCGCGGACGTCGAGACGCGCCTGCGCCAGCGCGAGCTCGACCTCATCGCCAACGAGGAGGCGCGGGCCCTGTTCATGCTGCGCGCCAAGGTCATCGCGGCGGTCCGGCGGGCGCTCGACGCCGACGGCTTCGTCGAGGTCGAGACACCGGTCCTGCAGCCGCTCTACGGCGGCGCGCTGGCCCGGCCGTTCGTCACGCACTTCAACGCGCTCGACCGGCCGTTCTACCTGCGCATCGCCACCGAGCTCTACCTCAAGCGGCTCATCGTCGGCGGCCTCGAGCGCGTCTACGAGCTCGGCAAGGACTTCCGCAACGAGGGGCTGTCGCCGAAGCACAACCCCGAGTTCACGATGGTCGAGTGGTACGAGGCGTACGCGGACTACGGCGACGCGGCCCGCCGGCTCGAGACGCTCGTCGACGACGTCGCGCGCGAGGTCGGCTACGCGGGCGAGATCGACTTCACGCCGCCGTGGCGGCGCGTGACGCTGCGCGACGCCATCCTCGAGAAGGCCGGCGTGGACGTCCTCGCCCACCGCGAGCGCCACGAGCTCGCGGTCGCGATCGGCGACCGCCTGCCGACCGCCGAGCGCACGTGGCCGCAGCTCGTCGACGACCTGCTGTCGAAGTTCGTCGAGCCCGAGCTGATCCAGCCGACGATCGTCATGGACTATCCCGTGGAGCTGTCGCCGTTCGCCAAGGCGCACCGGACCGAGCCCGGCCTGGTCGAGCGCTTCGAGGCGTTCGTCAGCGGCATGGAGATCGCCAACGCGTTCAGCGAGCTCAACGACCCCGACGACCAGCGGGCGCGCTTCGAGGCGCAGGTCCGCTACGCGGCGCAGGGCGACGAGGAGGCGCAGCCGTTCGACGAGCTGTTCCTCACCGCGCTCGAGCACGGGATGCCGCCGACCGGCGGCCTGGGCATGGGCATCGACCGGCTCGTGATGGTGCTCGGCGAGCGCCGCTCGATCCGCGACGTCGTGCTCTTCCCCGCGATGCGCGACCAGTCGTAGGTCCGTACCTCCTCAATTTCCGGAGCGGGCGACCGACGGAACAGGGCGACCACCCGACCCGGAGATCGCATGAAGCCTCCCTCCTTCAGTCCGAGATCGCTGCGGACGAAGATGATCGTGTCCCTCGTCCCGCTCGCCGTCCTCGTCGTCGGCGCCATGACCTGGCTGGCCGTCACGAGCATGACCGGCGCCCAGCGCGACGCCGACTACGAAGGGCTGCGCGAGCAGGCGTCCGCCCGGGCCAACGCGTTCGACGCCCAACTGCAGCGCACGACCTCGATCGCACGCAGCGTCGGGGCGAGCCTCGAGGCGTACCGCAGCGCCAGTCGTGCCGAGGTCACGGCGATGCTGCGGCGCGTGGCGCAGCGCAACCCGCAGGTCGCGAGCGTCTACGTCGCGTTCGAGCCCGACGCCTTCGACGGCCGCGACGCCGCCGCGCCGAAGGACGCCAGCCGCGGCGACGGCGGGCGCTACGCCCCGTATTGGAACCGCCTCAAGGGCGACCTGGCGCTCGAGCCGCTCGTCGACCTCGACACGTCCGACTACTACACGGTGCCCAAGCGGACGAGGCGCGACACGATCCTCGAGCCCGACCTCTACGCGGGCAAGCTCCTGAACGCCTTCCTGTCGCCCATCCTCCAGGGCGACCGCTTCCGCGGGATCGCCGGCGTCGACCTGACGCTCGACCAGATGCACGCCGACGTCGCGAAGATCCACGCGCTCGACTCGGGCTACGCGTTCCTGGTGTCCAACGCGGGCACGTTCATCTCCGCGCCCGACGACAAGCTCATCGGCCGCAAGACCCTGCAGCAGGTGGCCCGTGAGGGCGACAACGCGGACGTCGCCCGGATCGCCGCCGCGATCAAGGCCGGCCGCGGCGGCCACCTCCAGACGACCGACCCGTTCACCGGCAAGCGCTCCGAGGTCTTCTGGACCCCGGTGGCGAGCGGCAACTGGGGCCTCGTCCTGAGCGTCCCGACCGCCGAGGTCATGGCGAAGGCGCATGCGCTGCGCACCAAGCTGCTCATCACCGGGCTCCTCGGGGTCCTGCTGATCGGCGGGGCCGTCGCGCTGATCGCCACGCGGCTGACCCGGCCGCTCGGCGTCTTCGTCGACCGCCTGCGGACGCTGAACGCGCAGGCCGTCGCCAGCCTGAAGGACGGCATCGCGGCGCTTGCGCGCGGCGACCTGACCGTCCCGGCCCACGCACAGGTCGAGCCGGTGCCTGTCCACGGCCGTGACGAGGTCGCCCGCGCGTCCGAGACGCTCAACGAGCTGATCGAGCGCACGACCGACTCCGTCGACGGCTACAACGAGTCGCGCGAGCATCTCGGCGCGATGCTCGGCCAGGTCGCGGCCTCCGCGTCGGCGGTGTCCGCGTCCTCGCAGCAGATGGCCTCGTCCTCGGAGGAGGCCGGCCGTGCGGTGGGCGAGATCGCCAACGCCGTCTCCGACGTCGCGCAGGGCGCCGAGCGCCAGGTGCGGATGGTCGACGGCGCGCGGGCGTCCGCCGAGGCGACGTCGCAGGCCGCCGAGGAGGCCCGCCGGCTCGCCGAGGAGGGCGCGGCCGCCTCGGAGAAGGCGTCGGCGGCGATGACCGCCGTGCGCGATGCGTCCGGCCAGGTGACCGAGACGATCAGCTCCCTCGCCGGCAAGTCCGACGAGATCGGCGGCATCGTCGCGACGATCACCGGGATCGCCGAGCAGACGAACCTGCTGGCGCTCAACGCGGCGATCGAGGCCGCGCGCGCCGGCGAGCAGGGCCGCGGCTTCGCGGTCGTGGCCGAGGAGGTCCGCAAGCTCGCGGAGGAGTCGCAGGCGGCGGCCGGCACGATCGCCGGGCTCGTCACCCAGATCCAGGGCGAGACGGCCGCCGCGGTGGCGGTCGTCGATGACGGCGCCGCACGCTCCGAGGAGGGCGCCCGCGTCGTCGAGGAGGCACGCGCCGCGTTCGCCCGCATCGGCGAGGCGGTCCGCGACGTCAGCGCGAGGATCGCCGACATCGCGGAGACGGCCGGCGAGGTCGCGGCGGTCGCCGAGGAGTCGAGCGCCTCGACCGAGCAGGTGTCGGCGTCCACCCAGGAGACCAGCGCGTCCACGCAGCAGATCGCGGCATCCGCGCAGGAACTGGCCCGCACGGCCGAGGAGCTCGAGGGCCTCGTGGGGCGGTTCACGCTCGCATAGGGGAGGGCCGGCGGCCGGCGGGCCCGCGCTCCGGCCGAAGGCTGGCGCGGAACCCGTCATGGCCGCCGGAACCCGTTGGTAGACTGGCTCATGCCCGCGAAAGGAGCCCGCCCACTCATCGTTTCGCCCTCCGGGGCCGATTACCTGAGTGGCGGGTAGTTCACCGTCCCTACGACCAGACCCCAGCGCCGCCCACAGTAGGAAGGACGTACCCCATGTTCGAGCGATTCACAGAACGAGCCCGCCAAGTGGTCGTTCTCGCGCAGGAGGAGGCGCGCACGCTCAAGCACAACTACATCGGCACCGAGCACATCCTCCTCGGCCTCCTCCGGGAGGAGGAGGGGCTTGCTGCTCGCGTGCTGGAGAGCCTTGACATCACGGTCGAACGCGTGCGCGCGCAGGTCGTGCGCATCGTGGGCTCCGGGGAGGAGGTGACCTCAGGGCAGATCCCCTTCACGCCGCGTGCGAAGAAGGTGCTCGAGCTGGCCCTGCGCGAGGCCCTCAGCCTCGGCCACAACTACATCGGCACCGAGCACATCCTGCTCGGCCTCGTCCGCGAGAACGAGGGTGTCGCCGCGCGCATCCTGCTCGACTTCGACGCCGACTCCGAGAAGATCCGCAACGAGGTCATCCGGATGCTGTCCGGCCCCGGAGGCCGCCGCCAGGGCGGTGGCCAGGGTGCCGGCGCCGCCGCCGGCGCGGCCCAGGGCGAGGGCAAGAAGTCCTCGAAGCTGCTCGACCAGTTCGGGCGCAACCTGACTAAGCTGGCCGCCGACGGCAAGCTCGACCCGGTGGTCGGCCGTGAGACCGAGATCGAGCGGATCATGCAGATCCTCTCGCGCCGCCAGAAGAACAACCCCGTGCTCATCGGCGAGCCGGGCGTCGGCAAGACCGCGGTGGTCGAGGGCCTGGCCCAGCGGATCACCAACGCCGACGTGCCCGAGCTGCTGAAGGGCAAGCAGATCTACACGCTGGACCTCGCGGCCCTCGTCGCCGGCTCGAAGTACCGCGGCGAGTTCGAGGAGCGCCTGAAGAAGGTGATGAAGGAGATCACCCAGCGCGGCGACATCATCCTGTTCATCGACGAGCTCCACAACCTCGTCGGTGCGGGTGCCGCGGAGGGCGCGATCGACGCCGCCTCGATCCTCAAGCCGGCCCTCGCGCGCGGGGAGCTGCAGACGATCGGCGCGACGACGCTCGACGAGTACCGCAAGTACCTCGAACGCGACGCCGCGCTGGAGCGCCGTTTCCAGCAGATCCGGGTGGACCCGCCGTCGACCGAGGAGACCGTGCAGATCCTCAAGGGCCTGCGCGACCGCTACGAGGCGCACCACAAGGTCAACATCACCGACGAGTCGCTGGAGGCCGCGGCGGAGCTGAGCGACCGCTACATCTCCGACCGCTTCCTGCCCGACAAGGCGATCGACCTCATCGACGAGGCCGCCGCCCGCATGCGCATCAAGTCGATGACCTCCCCACCCGTCTACCGGGACCTCGAGGAGGAGATCGAGACGACGCGCCGCGAGAAGGAGTCGGCGATCGAGGCGCAGGAGTTCGAGAAGGCCGCCAACCTCCGTGACAAGGAGCGGCGCCTGACGAACAAGAAGCGCGAGCTCGAGGAGCAGTGGGAGCAGGGCGAGTCCGGCGAGCGTCCGTCGATCGGCGAGGAGGAGATCGCCGACATCGTCTCGATGTGGACCGGCATCCCCGTGTTCAAGCTGACCGAGGCCGAGACGGCCAAGCTGATGCGCATGGAGGAGGAGCTCCACAAGCGCGTCATCGGCCAGCAGGCCGCCGTCGAGGTCATCTCGAAGGCGATCCGCCGCTCGCGCGCCGGCCTGAAGGACCCCAAGCGGCCGACCGGCTCGTTCATCTTCCTCGGCCCCTCGGGCGTCGGGAAGACCGAGCTGGCGCGCACGCTCGCCGAGTTCCTCTTCGGCGACGAGGACGCGATGGTGCGCATCGACATGTCGGAGTACATGGAGAAGCACGCCGTGTCGCGGCTCGTGGGCTCGCCTCCGGGCTACATCGGCTACGACGAGGGCGGCCAGCTGACGGAGGCCGTGCGCCGCAAGCCGTACTCGGTGCTCCTGCTCGACGAGATCGAGAAGGCCCACCCGGACGTGTTCAACATCCTCCTGCAGATCCTGGAGGACGGCCGGCTGACCGACGCCCAGGGGCGCACGGTCGACTTCCGGCACGCGATCGTGATCATGACCTCGAACATCGGGGCCTCGGAGATCGCGCGCAACACGCCGCTGGGCTTCGCGGTGTCCGACGACGAGACCGGTCTGACGTACGACGACATGAAGAACCGGATCATGGGCGAGCTCAAGAAGGTCTTCCGGCCTGAGTTCCTCAACCGGATCGACGACGTCATCGTCTTCCACAAGCTGCAGAAGGACGAGATCAAGCAGATCGTCGACCTGCTGCTGCTGCGGATCCGGGGCTCGCTGGCCGAGCGCGAGCTGCAGCTCGAGCTGACCGAGTTCGCGCGCGACTTCCTGGTCGACAAGGGCTGGGACCCGGCGATGGGCGCCCGCCCGCTGCGCCGGGCGATCCAGCGCTACATCGAGGACCCGCTCGCGGACTTCGTCCTGCGGTCGGAGCTCAAGGCGAACCAGATCGTGCTCGCCGACGTCCCACAGGGGCCGGAGCACGACGGTGCCGAGATCGAGCTGACGCTGCTCGACGGCGCGCCGCCGAAGACGCCGGTCGGCGTGGGCGCCGAGGGCGAGGGGGAGCCGTCCCGCGAGGACGGCGACCGCCCGGCGCCGCCGGCGTCGGACTCGGCCGAGTAGGCGCGCAGATCCTGTGACGTGACGTGAGAGGGCGGCCTGCCGGCCGCCCTCTTCGCGTCGGCGCCGGGACCGGTCGCGCGCCGTAGGCTGGCGGGATGAGCGACGAGCCGCTGGTCGAGATCAAGGTCCGCGACGACGGGCCCTACAAGGTGACGGGCCCGGTGCGGCTCATCGACGCCGACGGCGCGCCGTACACGCTGCCCGAGGGCAGCGCGATCGCCCTGTGCCGGTGCGGGCAGTCGGCCACCAAGCCGTTCTGCGACGCCAGCCACAGGACGGCGGGCTTCACGAGCTGCGAGCGCGCGGAGCGCGTGGAGTAGCCGCTACGCCCGCGGCCGCCGGGCCCGCTCGACCGTCGCGGGAGCGCGTGGAGCAGGCCGCTACGCCCGCGCCCGCCGGGCCAGCTCGACCGTCGCGGAGCGCAGGCCGTTCGCGGTGGTGATCGGCGCCGCGAAACCCACGCGCCGCTCGGCGCGCCCGCGGGGCGTGTGGATGACGAGGTCCAGGCCGTAGCGGTCGGCGCCGGTGCAGCGCGACGAGGTCGCGTCCGGATAGCCGGCTAGCGCGTGCGCCATGTCGAGCAGCGCGTCCGCGTGGTCCTCGTTGAGGTGGGCGACCGCGTACGGCGCCGCGGCGGCGACGGGGTCGGGCTCGGCGGCCGCATACTCGGCGGCATTGGTGGACGCCATGCGGCCGAAGCCGCCGACCCAGCGCACCCGCTCGACGCGCAGCACCCAGATCGTGAAGTCGCCGAAGTCCATGTAGATCGCGGCGCCCGGCACGGCGGCGAGGTGGGCGGCCCGCGCGTCGTCGAGCTCGGCGCCCTCCGGGACGTGCGCGCGGCCGGCGAGCGTCACGCGCCCGCTCTCGAGCGGGTCGCCGTCGGTGGTCGGGGCCGAGACCACGAGGCTGGCGCGCGGGTCGGCGGGCAGGTTGCGCCCGTGCTCGGCCAGCGTGGAGAGGCAGAGCACCGGCGAGCCGTCGCGCAGCGTGCCGTAGGTGACGAACGAGCCCCAGGGATGCCCGTCGACGCTCAGCGTGGCCAGGGTTGCCTGGTTGGTGCCGGCGACGATCGTGCGCGCCTCCTCGGCGGCGCTGCGCCGGCGGGGCTCGTCGGCGACGGGATGCAACGGCTCCGGCGGAGCCTGAGAAGCCTGGCCGGACGGCACGTCGTGAGGATCCCACGAGGGGGGAGCAGAGGTCTCGGTCACGTGCATTAGGGTACCCTAATTCACCATGTCGCGTGCTCTTTCCGCCGCCGCGCTGTCGCTCGCCGCGCTGCTCGCCCCCGCCGCCCTCGCCGCGGCCCAGCCCACCCGCATCGCGCTCGACGAGCGAGCCGGCCTGACCGCGGTGGCCGTCGCCCCGGCGACGGCGTCGAGCCGGGGCGCCGCGCTGCCGACCCGGACCGTCACCGTCGCGGGCCCGCGCGCGACCGTGACGCATCGCGGCGCCCTGCGGCTGCGCTCCCGCGGGCGCACGCTCGAGCTGTCGGCCATCCGGGTGCGCATCGGGGCCCGGTCGGCGCTGACCGCGCGGGTGGCCGGCCAGCGCCGCCGGCTGTTCGTCATCGCCGCGCCGGCCACGCGCCGTACCGTCGACGCGACCGGCGCCTCGATCACCGATGCCCCGCTTCGCCTCACCCGCTCCGGAGCCGCCCTTCTGCGCGAGCGCCTGCGTGCGCCGGCCGTCCGCCCCGGCCAGATCGGCCGCATCGACCTCGACGCCGACGCGACGACCGCTCCCGCCGGCGCGCCCACGGCCCCCACGGTCACCGGCCCGCCCACGCCCGGCGGCGCCGCGCTCACCGCCCGCCCCGCCACCGCGGTCCCCATCGTCGGCGGCCGCGTCCGCTGGTCCCCGCGCGCCTCCTGGCTCGGCTACCTGCAGCAGGGCGAGGGCGCGTCGGCCGAGGGCGGCGCCGCCTTCGACGGCGCCACGTACGCCCTGCCGGTCTCCGGAGGCTGGTTCGACCGCGCGACCGGCCGCGGCGTGATCGCCACCACCGGGACGACCCGCTTCCGCTACGGCGCCCACGACATCGACTCCGCCTACGGGGCGTGGACGTACGACCTCGCCGCGACGACGCCCAAGGCGGTCGCGACGATCGAGCGCGACTCGTCCGGCATCCCGGGCCTCGCCGGCCGCCGCCGGCCGATCCAGCTCGTCAAGGGCGCGGGTCCGGGCGCGCTCGCGGCCGGCGCGGCCGGCGAGACCGTCACGTGGACCGACCTGCCGGTCACCCTCTCGGCCGAGGGCGTCGAGCTCTTCCTCGCCTATCTCTACGACAGCGATCAGGGCCGGATCACGATCGAGGCTTCGCTGGGCTGAACGCCGGCGAGCCACTCGACGTGCAGCGCCGTGCGCCCGGTGCCGTCCGCCTCGAGCTCGGCGCCCACGTGCCACACCTCGCGCAGCCGCTCGCGGTGCAGCACGTCGCCCGGCGGCCCGCAGGCGACCGACCGGCCGCGCGAGATGACGACGGCGCTGTCAGCCACCGCGGCGGCCAGCGCCAGGTCGTGGACGACGAGCACGACGGCCAGCCCGTCGTCGGCGAGCCCGCGCAGCAGCTGCGCCATGGCCGCCGTCGCCCCGAGGTCGAGCGCGGACGTCGGCTCGTCGGCCATGAGCAAAGGTGCGTCCTGGGCCAGCCCGACCGCGACCTGGACGCGCTGCAGCTCGCCGCCCGAGAGCGTCGTGAGGCGCCGCTCGGCGAACTCCAGGACGCCCGCGCGCTCCATCGCTCGCTCGGCGGCGGCGCGATCGCCCCGGGAGAGCCGCTCGAGCGGGCGCAGGTGCGGCGAACGGCCGATGAGCACGGCGTCGCGGACGAGGATGCCCTCGGGCACCCGGGGGCGCTGCGGCACGAACGCGCGCAGGCGGGCGAGCCGCCGGGCGCGGATCCGGCCGAGGTCCTCGCCGCCCACCCGGACGCTCCCGCCCGCCAGCCTCTGCAACCCGGCGGCGGCCCGGGCGAGCGTCGACTTGCCCGCGCCGTTGGGCCCGACGACCGCGACGAGCTCCCCGGCGCGCGCGGTGAGGTCGGCACCGTGGAGGATCGGCCTGCCGGCGATCGTCACGCGCGCGTCGCGGACCTCGAGCAGCGGCTCGGCCATCACACCGCGCGGCGCAGCAGCCAGAGGAACAGCGGCACGCCGATGACGACCATCATCGGCCCGACTGGCAGCTCGAGCGGGGCCTTGATCGTGCGGGCGACGACGTCGCCGCCGGTCAGCAGCGCGGCGCCCGCCAGCGCCGACACCGGCACGACGAAGCCGTGGCTCGACGTGCCGCCGAGCAGGCGGACGGCATGGGGGACGACGATGCCGAGGAAGCCGAGCAGGCCGGCGAGGGCGGCGGAACCGGCGGCCAGCACCGCGGCCGCGGCGATCGCGACGAGCCGCACGGTGCGCGGATGCGTGCCGAGCGAGGCCGCGACCTCGTCGCCGAGCGCGAGCCGGTCGAGCGGGCGGACGAGTGCGACCGCGACGAGCAGCCCGCCCGCGAGGTAGGGGCCGACCGCGGCGATCGTCTCCCAGCCGTCGGAGACGAGCCCACCGGCCAGCCACATGACCGCCGACGGCACGCGGCTCGGGTACAGCGCCATGAGCATCGACGTCGCGGCGGTGAACATGGCGCCCACCGCGATGCCGGACAGGATCAGCCGGGTCACCGAGCCGCGGTTGGCGCCGGTCCAGGCCACGAGGGCGACCATGGCGGCGGCGAGCAGGCCGAAGCCCATCGCGCTGAGCGGCAGCAGCGCGATCTTCCCCGGCGCGAGCAGGATGATGAGCATCGCCCCGAAGGCCGCGCCGCCGGTGACGCCGATGACGTCGGGGGATGCGAGCGGGTTGCCCAGCGAGCCCTGCAGCAGCGCGCCCGCGACGCCGAGGGCCGCGCCGACCGCGAGCGCCGTGACCGTTCGCGGCAGGCGCAGCTGCAGCAGGATCTCGCGGTCGATCGGGTGCGCGTCGCGGCCGAGGAGGACGTCCACGACCGCGTGGAGCGGGATGCGCACGGCGCCGAGCGCGAGCGAGCAGGCGACGGCCGCGAGCAGCGCCGCGAGGACGCCCGCGACGACGAGCACGCGCCGGGTCAGCGCGCGCCGGCCGGCGGCGGCGAGGACGGCGCCGAACGCGCGGTCCGGTCCGGCGACCACGCTGGGCGGCGGCGTCACGGCTCAGTTGTGCAGATAGGCCTGGCGGACGTGCCGGATCAGCGCCGCCGGGTTCAGGTTGGCCTGCAGCAGCGAGTCGTCGGTCGGCACGTGGATGCGCCCGCGCCTGGCCGCCTTCGTGGTCCGCCACGGGCGGTAGCTGCGGTAGAAGCGGGCGATGGCGCCGATGTCCTGCGCGTTGCCGTGGGGCACGACGATGATCACGTCCGGGTTCATCCGCACGACCGCCTCGTTGGAGAGGTTTCCGACGAGCGCGTCCTCACCGCGGCTGCCGATCGGCTTGATGCCCTCGGTGACGAGCCGGCCGCCGGCGGCGCGGATGATGTCGCCGCCCCACGACTGGCCGAGCAGCGCCATCGTCGAGCGGGCCAGGCCCATCACGAGCAGCACGCGCGGGTGCGAGCGCGGCTTGGCTGACGCGGCCCGGTAGGCGGCCTGGACGCGGTTGGTGAGGTCGCGCCCGGCGCGGCCCCGGCCGACGGCGCCGGCGATGTAGCGGATGCCGAGCGGAACGGTGCCCAGGCGCTGCGGGTCGAACCCGTCGTGGACCTTGATGCCGAGCCGCTGGATGCGCGGGGTGCCCGGCCGCCACGTCGGGGAGGAGAACACGATGTCGGGGCGCAGCGCGGCGAGCTGCTCGAGGTTCGGACCGTTCGGATGCGAGAGCTTCAGCCGGCGGACGCCGTTGAGCCTGCCGGAGAGCTGCGCGGCGCTCGCGCCGGGGTCGCCGACCGCGATGGGGCGCACGCCGAGCTCGGCGAGGACGTTCGCCGTGAACGGGGTCAGCGCGACGATCCGCTTCGACGCGGCGGGAGCGGGAGCCGAGGCGGCGAGGCTGACGACGAGGGCGGCGGCGAAGACGAGCAGCAGGGAGCGGGCGGCAGTCATGCGCCGGAACTGTAGCGGGTCATTAGGGCACCCTAAGAAGGTGGTGTCGCGGGGGCGAAGCCGTCGGGTCCCTGCCCTACGGTTCACCAGGCTCATGGCCCGCTCCGCCACCATCCACGTCTGCTCCTCCTGCGGGCATGTCGAGCCGCGCTGGCAGGGCCGCTGCCCGGGCTGCGGCGAGTGGAACACGTTCGTTGAGGAGCGCGCGCCCGCGCCGGCGGGCGGGCGCCGGGGCGGCGGGGGCGGCGGCGCTGCGCGCGCCGGGGCCGGGGCGGCGCGGCCGGTGCGCCTGCGTGACGTCCAGACGCCGAAGCTCGCCCGCCTGTCGACCGGCATCGGCGAGTTCGACCGCGTCCTGGGCGGCGGACTCGTCCCCGGTTCGCTCGTGCTGCTCGGCGGCTCGCCCGGCATCGGCAAGTCGACGCTGACCGGCATGGCGATGGGCAACGTCGCCGGCGCCGGCCACGGCACGCTCTACGTCTCCGGCGAGGAGTCCGCCGCCCAGGTCCGGCTGCGCGCGGCGCGTCTGCCGGGCGCGGCGCTCGACGTGCCCGTGCTGGCCGAGACCGACCTCGACACGGTCGTCGCGACGATCGAGGCCGAGCGGCCCGAGGTGTGCGTCATCGACTCGGTGCAGACGCTGCACGCGGCCGAGCTCACCGGCGCGCCCGGCTCGGTGGGGCAGGTGCGCGAGGTCGCCGGCCGGATCGCGCGGGTCGCCAAGGAGATCGGCACCGCGGTGCTGCTCGTCGGCCACGTCACGAAGGAGGGCGCGCTCGCGGGGCCGCGCGTGCTCGAGCATCTCGTCGACTGCGTGCTGCAGTTCGAGGGTGAGCGCGAGCGCACCTACCGCACGCTGCGCGCGCTGAAGAACCGCTTCGGCTCGACGAACGAGGCCGGGGTCTTCGAGATGCGCTCCGGCGGCCTCGTCGAGGTGCTCGACGCGTCGGGCCGGTTCGTCGGCGAGGCGACGCGCGCGCCCGGCAGCGTGGTCCTCGCGTCGATGGAGGGCACGCGCCCGCTGCTCGTCGAGGTCCAAGCGCTCGTGTCGCCGAGCGAGCTGGTCCCCCCGCGACGGCTCGTGACCGGGCTCGACCGCAACCGCCTGGCGCTCGTCCTGGCGGTGCTGGCGCGGCACGCCGGGGTGGCGACCGGCAGCGCGGACGTCTTCGTCAACGTCGTCGGCGGCGTGCGCATCGACGAGCCGGGGGCCGACCTGGCGGTCGCGCTCGCCGTGGCCAGCGCGGTGCGGGGCGCCTCGCTCGGCGGCGACGCGCCGGTGCCGCTCGCCTGCTTCGGCGAGGTCGGGCTGACCGGCGAGCTGCGCTCCGTGGCGCATCCCGAGCGGCGGCTCGAGGAGGCGGCGAAGTTCGGGCTGAAGGGCGTCATCGCGCCCACCGGCAGCGGCGATGGGTGCCGCGAGGCGAGCTCGCTGCGCGCGGCCCTGCGCGTTGCCCTGCCGGCCGCCGCGCCGCGCGCGGCCTGACGGCGCTCAGCCGGGCTCGGCCACCAGCATCCGCATCCCGGCGTCGAACTCGTCGAGCTCGCGCAGGTCTCCGTGGCGGTCGTCCCACGTCCCGTCGGCCAGGTCGCGCTCGAGCGCCGCGACGGCGCGCTCGACGATGGGCGTCGGCATTCGCGCGAACCCGGAGGTGTTCGCCCGGGCGACGGGGTCCAGGACGCGCTCCGGGTGCGCCCAGAACGCCCCGAGCGTCCAGTCCGGCGTGTCGCGCGAGATGGGGACCACCTCGACGCGCACGTCGCCGCCGAGCCATCTGGCCAGGACGTCCATCGGCGGGAAGATGCGGCGGTCCAGCGCGGCGATCTCCGGGACGTAATCGGCCACGAGCCACATCGCGCCGCTGACGTCGCGGTCGAACGTCAGCAGCACCACGGGTCCGCGGGCGACCCGGCGCAGCTCGTGCACGCCGCGTTCCTGTCCCGCGTCCCAGTGGTGCAGCGAGAGGACCGAGAGGCCCGCGTCGACGCTCGCGTCGCGCAGCGGCAGCGCATCGGCGGTCGCCCGGATCGCCGGCGCCAGCTCGCGAGGCCGCTGCGCGGCCATGACGTCGCTCGGCTCGATCGCCACGACGTGGCGGTCGCGCGGCTCGTAGGCGCCGGCACCGGCCCCGACGTTCACCACCGTCCGCGCGTCGCCGAGCGCCGCGTGCAGCTGCGCCCGCAGCGCCGGATCCTCGCGGCGCGTGCCGCTGTAGCCGCGCCCGATGGCGTCGTAGCGCGCCGGGCTCACCCGATGCTGACCTCGAGCTCGTCGTGCTCGAGCGAGACGAGCCCGGCGATCGCGCCCATGCCCTCGAGCGGCGTCTCGTAGGACCAGGCGGCGTCCTCGAGCAGGCGGCCGCCCACCCGCAGCGACCACCAGGTCGCCTCGCCCTTGTACGGGCACGCGGTGCGCCGCTCGCTCGCGACCAGGTCGAGGCCGCCGCGGTCCACGTACGCCCGTGGCTCGGCGCCGGTCTCGAAGACGAGCACCGACGCCGCGTCGCGGAGCACGAGCTCGCCGCCGAGGGTCACCTCGACCGGGCGGCTGGAGCGCCGGGCGTCGACGCGGTGGTACGGGTCGCGCAACGTCGGCCCGACCTCCTCGTCCTCCTCCAGCCAGCGGTCCATGCGGTTGACGTAGAGGGCGCCGAAGCCGGCGAGCCAGTGCGCGTCGGGCAGGGGAGCCTCGTAGGACCATAGGGCGTTCTCCGCCACGCGGCCCGCGGCGCGCACGCTCCAGTAGCTCGCCTCGCCCTTGAACGGGCAGGTCGTGCGGTGGTCGGTGCGCTCCAGCAGCGCGGGGTCGAAGTCCTCCAGCGGGGCGTAGAGCACCGGCAGGATCGCCGTCTCGTGCAGGAGGTGCCCGCGCGTCGTGTCGAGCACGGTGTGACCGGCGAGCTCGGCGCGGATGCGGCGCGGATGCGGCTCGAAGGCAATACGGTGCGCGGGACCGGCGATCTCGTAGTTCGCCGCCGCGGGCCGGGCGGCGAGGGGACCGCTTCCAAGGGTGAGGCTCATGCGTGAAGTTTGCCGGTCGGCGGGATCTGGGAGTCTGGTGGCGATGCGCCGCCTCCTTCTCGCGCTCCTGCTTGCGCTGCTGATGCTCGCGCCGGCGGGCGCCCGCGCGCAGACGACGTCCGCCTCGCCGGCGGTGCAGGACGCCGCGCAGGCGCTGCAGTCGGACTCGGTCTACGTCGCGCCCGACAACAACGCCGGCATCACCCCGGCCGACGCCGACCGCATCCGGGCCGAGATCCGCAACAAGGGCGAAGGACCGATCTACGTTGCCGTCTTCGGGCCGGGGCAGGGCGAGCCGGCCCAGTTCGGCCGCCAGCTCGTGCGGGCGCTCGACGCCGACGGCGTGTACGCAATCATCGCTGGCCCGAGCGGGCGCTCCTTCGCGGGCGGCAGCGGGCCGAACTCCGGGCTGGCTCGGGGGGTGGCGCCGCGGCTCGCCGACGAGGCGCTCTCGGCCGAGCGCTCGAACGGGGCGACCGCCATCCTCACCGACTTCATCGACCGCGTCGGCGAGGCCCGCATCAACGGCGGCAAGCCGAAGGACAGCTCGAGCTCCGGCGCCGCGTTCATCGTCGTGATCGCCGCGCTGTTCCTCGTCGGCGGCGGCTTCTTCTTCTGGCGCTCGCGCGTGAAGCGGCGCGCGCAGGCCGAGCAGACCGCCGAGCTGCGCAAGGTCGCCGACGAGGACCTCGTGGCGCTCGGCGACGACATCCGCGCGCTCGACATCGACGTCGAGATGCCGAATGTCGACCCTCGGGCCAAGGAGCAGTACGCCCGCACGCTGCAGGCCTTCGAGCAGGCGTCCGCCGGCCTGCGCGAGGCCCGCCGCCCCGAGGACTTCCGGCCGATCGGCCAGACGCTCGAGGAGGGCCGGTACGCGATGGAGGCGGCCAAGGCGCGCCTGGAGGGCCGTGAGCCGCCCGAGCACCGGCCGCCGTGCTTCTTCGACCCGCGCCACGGCCCGTCGACCCGGGACGTGGAGTGGACGCCGCCGTTCGGCGCCCCGCGGATGGTCCCGGCCTGCGAGGCCGACGCGCTGCGCGTCGAGGCCGGCGAGGACCCGAACGCCCGCGAGGTCGAGATCGCCGGACAGGGCCGCGTGCCCTACTGGCAGGCGCCCGCCTACTACGGCCCGTACGCGGGGGGCTTCTACGGCGGCTTCGGCGGCTCCGGCCTGCTGACCGGGTTCCTGGCCGGCTCGCTGCTGGCCGGCGGCTGGGACACCCCGGCCTACGGCGGCGACTGGAGCGGCAGCGGCGGCGACGGCGGCGGGGACTGGGGCGGCGGCGGCGACCTCGGCGGCGGCGGCGACTGGGGCGGCGGCGGCGACTTCGGCGGAGGCGGGGACTTCGGCGGAGGCGGCGATTTCTAGCGGGCGGCCCACCGGCGCCGCCGGACCGCCGGACGGCCGGCACCACGAGGCGGCGCCCGGTTCGGCCTTCGGCCCGCTCGTCGACGCTGCGTGGCTGCAGGCGCACGCCGGCGACGTCGTGGTCGCCGACGTGCGCTGGTACCTCGACGGCCGCTCCGGCCGTGCCGCCTACGACGCCGGCCACATTCCCGGCGCGGTCTGGGTGGACCTCGACACGGTGCTCGCGGGGCCGCCCTCGCCCGAGCGCGGGCGCCACCCGCTGCCCGATCCGGAGCGCTTCGCCGCCGGGCTCGCCGCGCTCGGCGTCGGCGACGACGACACGGTGGTCGCCTACGACGACGCCGGCGGGTCGGTCGCGGCGCGGCTCGTGTGGCTGCTGCGCGCGATCGGCGGCCGCGCGGCGGTGCTCGACGGCGGCCTGGCCGCGTGGCCGGGGGCGCTCGAGACCGCACCGGCGCGGCGGCCGCCCGCCGCCCGGGCCGTCGTCGCCTGGCCCGCCGACCGCCTCGCCGAGGCCGGTGAGGTCGCAGCGGCCGGCGTCCCGGTCCTCGACGCCCGGGCGCCCGAGCGCTACCGCGGCGAGACCGAGCCGATCGACCCGCGACCGGGCCACATCCCGGGTGCGGCGAACGTCCCCTGGGCGTCGACCCTCGACGAGGCCGGCCGCTTCCGCCCAGCCGAGACGCTGCAGTCGCAGTTCGCCGCGGCGGGGGTCCGGCCGGGCGCCGCCGAGGCGCCGATCGCCTACTGCGGCTCGGGGGTCACCGCCTGCCACGTCCTGCTCGCCCTCGAGGCGGCGGGGCTCGGGCCTGGCCGCCTTTACCCCGGATCCTGGTCACAGTGGAGCGCCAATCCGGAGCGCCCGGTGGCGACGGGTTCGTAAAAGCCGCCGATTTGCAGGCGATTAATCTGCCGCTGAGACCGCTAGAATGTAGGTCTCATGTCGTCACGGTCCGGGGAAGAGCTCAGTGAGCTCGAAGCGCGTCAGGAGCCCCGGCTCGTCAAGGCGCTCGAGATGGTCGCGCCCGGTACGGCCCTGCGCGAGGGGATCGACAACATCCTCCACGCCCACACGGGCGGCCTGATCGTCGTCGGGGAGCCCGAGGAGCTGAGCTTCCTCTTCTCCGGCGGGATCAAGCTCGACGTGGACTTCACGCCCGCCCTGCTCTACCAGGTGGCGAAGATGGACGGCGGCATCGTCTGCAACGCGAACTCGACGAAGATCGCGATGGCGAACGTCCAGCTCATCCCGGACCCCACGATCCTCTCGCTGGAGACCGGCACCCGCCACCGCACCGCCGAGCGCGTCTCCAAGCAGACCGACTCGCTCGTCATCGCGATCTCCCAGCGGCGCGAGGTCGTCTCGCTCTACGTCGACGGCGCGAAGTACATCCTCGAGGACATCCCGGTGGTGCTCGCCAAGGCCAACCAGGCGCTCGCCACGCTCGACAAGTACCGCACGCGCCTCGACCAGGTCTCCACGCGCCTCACCGCGCTCGAGTTCGAGGGCGGCGCCACGCTGCACGACGTGCTCACGGTGCTGCAGCGGTCAGAGCTCGTGACCCGCATGGCGGTCGAGATCGAGCGCTACATCGTCGAGCTCGGCACCGAGGGCCGCCTCATCGAGATGCAGCTCGAGGAGACGATGGTCGGCACCGCCTCCGACAAGGCCGCCCTCATCCGCGACTATCTCGCCGATCCGAGCGACGAGGCGTTCGCCACCGCGCTCGACCAGATCGGCCGCCTGCCCCATCAGGACCTGCTCGACTTCGGCCGCCTCGCCGAAGTGCTGGGCTACGACCGAAAGCTGAACACCCTCGACTATCCGGTGTCGCCGCGCGGCTACCGGATCCTCGGGCGCATCCCGCGGCTGCCGAAGATCGTCGTCACGCAGATCGTGCGCGACTTCGGCGGGCTCGACGAGATGCTCGCGGCCACGGATGCCGAGCTCGAAGCCGTCGAGGGCGTGGGCGAGATCCGCGCCAAGGACATTCGCGAGGGCCTTCGCCGCCTGCAGGAGATCAACCTGGTCGACCGCTACCTGCAGACATGACGGCCACCCCCGTTCAGAGCTTCACCACAGACCAGGATCCGAAGGAGGAAGACCATCACCGACGTCACTGAAGAGCAGCTCCTGGAAGACCTCGAGGTCGAGCGCGAAGTGGAGTGCATCGCATTCGAGATCGGCGACTCCGTCGTCTACCCCCATCACGGGGCCGGCCGGGTCCTCAAGAAGGAGAACAAGAAGATGTTCGGTGAGGAGCGCGAGTACCTCACCATCAAGATCCTCCACAACGACATGACCGTGATGGTCCCGTGTGAGAACGCGGCCGTTGCGGGGCTTCGCCGGGTGATCGACGAGGAGACCGTCAAGAAGGTCCTGGCGGTCCTCGAGGACGACGTCTCGGAGATGCCCAAGAACTGGAACCGCCGGTTCAAGCACAACCGCGACAAGATCAAGACCGGTGACATCTACGAGCTGGCCGAGGTTGTGCGCAACCTGGCGCTGCGCGAGTCCGAGAAGGGCCTCTCGACCGGCGAGAAGCAGATGTTCACCCGGGCCAAGAAGATCCTGGCCTCCGAGCTGATGTACGCGCTCGACAAGGACGAGGAGGCGGCCGAGGCCTACCTCGACGACCTGCTCGCGCGTTCGGCGGAGGAGAAGGGGATCGTCGCCGCCAAGTGACGACGGACCGGCTCACCAGGTAGACGTTGGCCGTCGCGCTCGTCGTGGCGGCCGGACGTGGTGAACGCCTTGGCGCCTCCGGGCCCAAGGCGTTCGTCACGGTCGCCGGCCGTCCGCTGCTGGAGTGGTCGCTCGACGCACTGCGGGCCGCGCCGTCGATCGCGTCGGTGGTGGTGGCCGTGCCGCCCGGCGTCGAGTATCCGGGCGCCGTGGCCGGCGGCGAGCACCGCTCGGCCTCGGTGCGCAACGCGCTCGCGTCCGCGTCCGCGGGCGCCGATGACGTCGTGCTCGTGCACGACGCGGCCCGCCCGCTGCTGACGGTGCAGCTCGTCGAGGCATGCGTGGCGGGGCTCGCCGGCTTCGATGCGGTCGTCGCCGCCGCGCCGGTGACGGACACGATCAAGGAGGCGGGCGCCGACCGCGTCGTGCGCCGCACCCTGGACCGCTCGGCGCTGTGGGCGGTGCAGACGCCACAGGTCTTCCGGCGCGACGTGCTCGCGCGCGCGCTGGCGCAGGAGGACGCCGTGCTGGCCGCCGCCACCGACGACGCCGGCCTGGTCGAGGCGCTCGGCGGCCACGTGGGCGTGGTGCCCGCGCCGCGGGAGAACCTCAAGGTCACGACGCCGCTGGACCTGCGCGTGGCCGAACTGCTGCTGCGCGAGCGCGGCGCGGGCTGAGCCGGCGCGAGTTGCGCTTTGTGTCCGAAGGGTGGACGTAGAGCGCAACTCGGCGCCGACGGGGGGCGTCCCGGGGCGTTAGGCGGCGTCGAGCACCGCGCGGGCCGCGTTGTGGCCTGGGATGCCGCTCACGCCGCCGCCCCGCCGCGCGCCAGCGCCGCACAGCAGGATCCGCTCGTGCGGCGTCTCCACGCCCCACGTGCCGGCCTGCGCCTCGTCCTCGGCGAACGGCCACGCGAGGTCGCGGTGGAAGATGTGGCCGCCGGGCAGGCCGAGCTCGGCCTCGAGCTCCGGCGGGGTGCGCGCCTCGAGGCACGGCGCGCCGTGGGCGTCGAGCCACAGGCAGTCCTCGATCGGCTCCGCGAGCACGGCGTCCAGCGAGCGCAGCGTCGCCTCGACGGCCGCGCGCTTGGCGGCGCCGGGGTGGTCGCGGAAGAGGCGGGCGGGCATGTGCAGGCCGAAGAGGGTGAGCGTCTGCGCGCCCGCGGCCCGCAGGCCGGACCCCAGGATCGAGGGGTCGGTGAGCGAGTGGCAGTAGACCTCGCAGGGCGGCAGGTCCGGGATGCGCCCCGACGCCGCCTGCTCGTAGGCGCGCTGCAGCTGGGCGTAGCCCTCGTTGACGTGCAGCGTGCCCGCGAAGGCGTCACGCGGGTCGACGGCCGGGTCGCGCAGGCGGGGCAGCCGGCGCAGGACCATGTTGACCTTCAGCTGGGCGCCCTCGGGGCGATCGGCGGGCGGCGGCTCACCGAGCAGCCGCGCGAGCACCGCCGGCGCGACGTTGGCCAGGACGCGGCCGGCCTGCACGCGGCCGGCCTGCACGCGGCCGGCCTGCACGGCGCCGCCTTCGAAGCGGACCTCGCCCTCGGGGCTGACCGCGGTGACCTCGGCGCCGGTGCGCAGCTGCGCGCCCGCGGCCCGTGCGGCGCCCGCGAGCGCGTCGGTGAGCGCGCCCATCCCGCCGACCGGTACGTCCCAGTCGCCCGTCCCGTTGCCGACCACGTGGTAGAGGAAGCAGCGGTTCTGGCGCAGGTCGGCGTCGTGTGCGGAGGCGAAGGTGCCGATGAGCGCGTCGGTCAGGACGATCCCGCGCAGCGTGTCGCCGGCGAACGCGCGCTCGACCGCCTCGCCGATCGGCCGTTCGAACACCGCCTCCCACGCCTCGTCGTCGGCCACCAGCGCCCGCGCGTGCTCGCGCGCCGGCAGCGGCTGGGTCAGCGTGGGCGCGAGCGCACGGGCGATCCGGCCCGTCATCGACGACCACGCGCCGAGGTCGGGGTTCAGCACGCCGCCGTCGCCGACCGGCGTGTAGGAGGCGACGCGGCGCCGGCGCAGCTCGAGGCGCAGGCCCAGCTCGTGCGCCAGCGCCCGGGGGAACAGCGAGACGAGGTACGAGTAGCGCGACAGCCGCGCGTCGACGCCCGCGAACGGCCGCTCGGAGACGGTCGCACCGCCGAGGTGCTCGCGGCGCTCGAGCAGCAGGACCGATCGGCCGGCGCGCGCGAGCAGCGCCGCGGCGACCAGCCCGTTGTGCCCGCCGCCGACGATCGCGACATCCACCGGCTGAGCCATGGAGCGCAGGCTAGGGCGGATACCTTCTGGCGCCGCATGCTGACCGACTACCACGTCCACCTTCGCCCGGACGACCCCGACACGCCCGCCGACCGCTACTTCACCGCCGCCAACGCCGAGCGCTACCGCACGGTCGCGGCCGAGCGCGGCGTCCAGGAGCTCGGGGTCGCCGAGCACATCTACCGCTTCCGCCAGTCGCTCGAGGTCTGGGACCACGACCTGTGGCGCCGGTCCGCCGCCGACGACCTCGACGAGTACTGCGCCTTCGTGCGCGAGGAGACCGACCTGCGGCTGGGCATCGAGGCCGACTTCGTCCCCGGGCGTGAGGACCGGATGGCCGAGCTGCTCGCCGCCCGCGACTGGGACTACGTCGTCGGCTCGATCCACTTCCTCGGCGACGAGGCCCTCGACCATCCCGACTACGACATCTGGGAGCGCAACGCCTCGCGTCCCGACCGCGTCTGGGAGCGCTACTTCGAGTGGCTCGGCGAGGCGGCGCGCACCGGGATGTTCGACATCCTCGCCCACCCGGACCTCGTGAAGATGTGGGGGCGCGACCGCCCCCGCCCGGAGGGCGACCTGCGCCGCTTCTACGAGCGCGCGATGGACGGGATCGCCGAGTCCGGCGTCGCCGTCGAGCTGTCGACCGCCGGCCTGCGCAAGCCCACCGGCGAGCTGTACCCGGCGACGGCGTTCCTGGAGATGATCGTGGACGCCGGCAACCCGATCGCCCTGTCCAGCGACGCGCACACGCCCGACCAGCTCGCGTTCGGCTATGACCGGGCGCTCGAGGTGCTCGAGCAGGTGGGGGTCACCGAGCTCGCCGTCTTCGAGCGCCGCCGGCGGCGCCTCGAGCCGATCGGGGCGTCGTGACGCCCCGCGGGCGAGCACACACAACCGCTTGGACCCTGAGGGAGGTCTCGACGTGATCGGCCACGGCTACGACTCGCATCGCTTCGCGGCCGGCCGGCGGCTGGTGCTGGGCGGCGTCGAGATCCCCTACGACCGCGGGCTCGCCGGCCACTCCGACGCCGACGTCCTCACGCACGCGATCATGGACGCGCTGCTCGGCGCGGCCGGCCTCGGCGACATCGGCCACCACTTCCCCGACGACGACGGGCGCTGGCGCGACGCCGACTCGGTCGAGCTCCTGCGCGAGGTGGTCGCGCTCGTGGCCGCGGCCGGCCTCGAGCCGGTCAACGTCGACGCGACCGTCGTGCTCGAGCGCCCGAAGGTGGGCCCGCACTGCGACGCGATCCGCGCTCGGCTGGCGGCCGCGCTCGGGCTGGCGCCGGCGCGCGTGAACGTCAAGGCGACGACGGCGGAGGGCATGGGCCCGATCGGCCGGGGCGAGGGCGCCGAGGCCCAGGCCGTCGCGCTGCTGCGCGCCCGCTCCGGCTGACACCGCCTCACCGCACCGGCACGCGCAGCGTCGTGTGCGCCTTGCCCATCGACACGCGCACGGACAGCTTGCGCCCCTGGCGCTTCGCCTTGCCCGCGCCGCGCAGCGCGCGCTTGGGCACGGTCACGCGGACCGTCCTGGCCGCCAGGTGCGTGAGCGTCATCTGCCGCTTGGCGACCGCGAGCCGCGCCTTGCGGCGGCCCGCCTTCACCGCGAAGCCGCGCCTGCCGTGCAGGGTCATGCCCTTCGGCGTCCGCACCCGCAGCCCCGTGACCTTCTTCGTGCTGCGGACGGTCAGCAGGAGCCGGCCCCGGCGCAGGCGCGCGGTGGCGCGGGCGCCCGACCGGCTGGTCGCGTTCCTGAGCCTGCCGCAGACCTCGAAGCGGCCGACGACCGCCCTGCTCGCCCCGCTGTGGCCGACGAAGTCCGCGTCGCCGCGCAGCGTCTCGCCGCACTTCAGCGCCCGGATGTTCTTCAGGATGCCGGCCTTGCCGCCCTTCAGCGCGAGCTCGAAGCGCGACAGCGGCACGTCCGGGATGCCCTCGAACGTGTTCTGGACGCGACCTTGCCTCGACAGCGCGGTCTTGCCCGTGAGGTCGATGGTGAGCAGCCCCGTGAGGTGCAGCTTGAGCACCGGAAGACCGCCCTCCTTGGGCGTCACGAGGCGCACCGGCCCGGTCAGCGGGATCGGCAGCAGCGGCGTGACCGCGGTTGCGGTGCCGATGACGTTGCGATCGCCGCAGTCCTGTCCCTCCGGGCAGGTCACCGCGAGATGCGCCGTGTCGACCCCGAGCTCCTTCGGCAGGGTCACCGTCACGCTGCGCGCGGCGATCCCGCCCTCGCCCTGGCTGACGACGGCCGTCACCGCCGGGTTGGCGAACCTCTTGAGCTGCTTGCGCGTGCCGGTGATCCCGGCGAGCTTCGGCGTGAACGGCACCTTGTCGCAGCCGCTCGCCTGGTAGGGCGCCGCGGTCAGCGCGGTGGCGCCGAGCGTCGAGGTGAACGTCGCGGTCAGCTGCTGGACCCGGCAGCTCGTCGCGTTGCGCATGAAGCCCTTGCGGTCGAGCGTCAGCCTGATCTGGCGCAGGGCCAGCGGGATCCCGCCGACGATCTGCGGCAGGCCGTTGGCGGTGACGTCGAGCCCGGAGTCTCCGGGCCGCGCGACGATGCGCGCGAAGCTGACCGTCGTGCCGAGGTCGAACGGGCCGACCTTGCCCGGGACGGTGATCGCCAGGCCGGCGAGCGAGCCGTCGATGGGCGCGGTCAGGAAGACGTCGCCGTCGATCCGCAGGGGCGCGGATCCGGGTCCGGCGACCAGGGTCGCCGAGCCGACGCGGCTGTCGGCCGGGCACTGCGCGGCCCGGGCCCTGTCGAGGTCGCACAGGCCGATGCCGTTGCCGAGCCCGCCGACCAGGCCCGGCGGGAACGAGATCGCCATGTCCTTGATGCGCTGCGTGCGGTCCTCGCGCGTGATCGCGCTCACCGCCGTCGTCGGGGCGCCCGCCGTCGCGGGGTCGACGCTCGCGGCGAGCCCCGGCGCGAACGGGAGCGGGTCGGGGCAGGCGGTGCCCGCCCCGTCCCAGTCGACGTTGAACCGGCTCGCCGCGCCCGCCGGGCCGTTGCCGCTGTAGGGCGTCAGCGCGGCGCTGCTGACCGCGGGACCGCACGCCGGCGGCGTGACGAGGACCGCCCGTTCGCCGCCGCGGAAGCCGAGCGCGAAGGCGGTGAACGGCAGCTGGGGCAGGTTGGAGAACGTCGAGGTGATCTGGCCGGTGGCCCGGTCGGAGTCGACGTTGCCGATGAGCTTGATCCGCAGGCCGGGGCCGGGGACGTCGACGAACAGCCGCAACATCTGGCCGGGCTTCGGCTCGCCCTCGTAGACGGTGCCGCTGAGGGTGCCGACGAGCGGTGACGTGAACGACGTCGTGCCGACGACCGACGCGGCGGGGCACGACGGCGCGCCGCGCGAGCCCTGGCCGAACTGCTGCTCCGAGCAGGTCTCCAGGCCGACCGCGGTGCCCGGGTTCAGCGCCGTGCCGAGCGGCAGGACGACGCGGGCCTCGGAGACGTGGGCCTGGCGGACCGGCTCGTCGTCGGCCGGGATGCCGAGCCGGATCGAGTACGCGCTCGTGCTGTCGACGCGGGTGGTCTCGGGCACGACGTTCAGGCTCGGCGTGAACGGCACGGCGCCGCAGTCGGTCGGCGTGAAGGACGCGCTCGCGCCGTCGGCGGCGCCGGCGTAGGGCGTGACGTCGACCCGCGTGGTCGCCGCGGCGCACGAGGTCGGCAGCGTGACGAAGCCCTGGCCGCTGCTCGTGTGCCCGTTCAGCGTCAGGTCCATGCCGGTGATCTGCGTGTCGACGCCGGCGAACGAGGCGGGCAGGTTGTCGAGCGTGGACGTCAGGCCGAAGTCGGAGCCGTCGCGCACGGCGATCGGCGACTGCAGCCGGATGGCGCCGATCGGCGTGCCGGCGACCGGACGGACGTCGATGCCGAGGCGGGCGGGCTCGCCGGCGCCCGGCTCGAGGTTGAAGACGGTGCCGGGCGCGGTGATCGGGACGCTCAGCCGCCGTTTGCCGTCGCGGACGGGCTTGCCGATGCCCCGCGGGCGCGTCATCAACCGGCTGGAGGAGGGGCACAGGATCGGCAGCAGGGTGCAGATGGGGTTGCCGCCGCCTCCGCCCCCGCCACCTCCGCCGCCTCCTCCACCCCCGCCGCCTCCGCCGCCGCCCCCGAGGACGGGCACGCTGACGTGGACGCTGGTCGAGCCGACGACGCTGTCGGCGCCGCAGCCGCCGGCTTGGAAGGTCGCCTGGGCGCACTTCGCCGCGGCGTTCGGGTTGCCGACGAAGCCGGGCGGCAGCTGGATGGTCATCGCCCTGGGCGTGCTGTCGCCGCTGAAGCGAAGCGCCATGGTGAAGCTCGGATGTGAGCCGGCCTGCGTGCTCGTCGGCGTCGTCGCCAGGCTGCTGATGCTCAGTGCCGCGGAGGCGCCCGCGGGGGCGACGGCCGCGAGCCCGGCCACGATCGCCGCGGTGCCGAGCCCGCCCGCGAGCCTCCCCCTCAAGGTCATTCCCTGCCCTCCAGTGTCTGCCGGGTCATCCGAGCGGTTCCCGCGCCGCCCCACCCGCAAAGATAACGAACCACGTGTGTTCCTGACTCCTTGGTCAGGTACTCAGGCGGACCGGCGCGCGCCACGGCGCTGGGCGGCGGCGCGGCGCAGCTCGTCGTGCTCGACCTGGCGCTTGAGCTGGGCGAGCGAACGGCGCAGGTGGCCGCGGACGATCGGCTCGGCGACGCGCTCGGCGAGCCATCCGAACACGCCGGCGCCCGCGACGCCGTAGGTCAGGCGCAGCTCGACCCGGGTCCGGCCCGGCGTGGGCTCGCGCAGTCGCCAGCGCCCTCGCTGGTCGATGCCGGTGACCGAGTGCCAGGCGAGCTCGCGCGCCTCGTGGAACTCCACGACCTCGACCAGGCCGCCGACCTCGGCCGAGCCGACGCGCATGAGCATCCGGTAGCGCGCGCCGAGGCCACGCTCGGGACCGCCGGCCAGCTCCCACCGCGTGACGCCGTCCATGATGTGCAGGTAGCGGGCCGGGTCGGTGACGACCTCCCACACGGCCTGCGCGGGCGCGGCGACCTCCGTGTCGACCGTGACCCTCATCCCAGGACCGGCCAGCGCCGCTCGGCGGCGAGCGCGTCGAGGGCGTCCTGCATGCGGGCGACGACCTCGTCGTAGACCTCGTCCACGTCGGGATCCTCGCCGAACTCCTCGCGCAGGTCGATGCACGGGAGCACCTCGACGACGATCTTCGACGGCAGCGGGAGGTGGCCGCCGAAGTCGCCGACGTTCACGCCCCACGGCAGTGCCAGCGAGATCGGCAGGACCTTGAGCCGGAGCAGGCGGTCGAGGCGCAGCAGCCGCGCGAGGGCATCGCCGCGCGAGAGGAACAGCGCGGTCTCCTGCCCGCCGATGGAGACCACCGGCACGATCGGCACGCCCGCGTCGAGCGCGAGGCGCACGAAGCCGCGCCGGCCGGCGAAGTCGATCCGGGCGCCCTCCCACGTCGGACGGTGCACCTCGTGGTCGCCGCCGGGATAGACGAGCAGCGCCGCGCCGGCGCGCAGGGCCTCCTCGGCGTTCTCCGGAGAGGCGGCCACCGTGCCGAACTTGCGCAGGAAGCGGAGCCCCGGCCAGGACACGACGAGGTTGTGGGCGAGCTGGTAGAAGGGCCGCTCGACGCCGAAGTAGGCGCTGAAGGCGAGCGTGAAGACGCCGGTGTCGGGCGTGACGTTGCCGCCCGAGTGGTTGCCGACCAGGAGCACCGGGCCGTGGTCGGGGATGTGGCCGAGGCCGCGCACCTCGGCGCGGAACCACAGCGAGGACAGCAGCCAGAGTCGGGGCAGGGCGTCGCGGATGTAGTCGGGGTCGCGCGCGTCGAGGTCGGCGGCCGGCACGCGCGGCTGGAGCCGGCCGGCGACCGAGCGCACGAGCGAGGCGCCGACCATCAGGCGGCGAGCGGGAGGAGCGACTGCTCGCAGTCCTCGAGGAAGCCCGTCAGCAGGTCGTTGACCTCCGGCGCGCGCTCGACCTGCGGAACGTGGCCGCATCCGTCGAGGACGATCTGGCGGGCGCCCGGCAGCCACTCGGCCACGATCTTCTGAAAGCCGGCCGGGATGATGCGGTCGTGCGAGCCCCAGACGAACAGCGCCGGCGCCTGGAGGTCGCTCAGGCGCGCGTAGAACCCCTTCGCGCCCCAGGGCTGGTCGAGGTAGAGGTTGCGCCCCGAGGCGAGGAACGCGTGGCGCGCGCCCGCGGAGCGGTAGGTCTGGCGGAACTCGTCGACGACGAGGTCGGCGACGGCCGGGTCGATCGCGTCGCGGTCGGCGAACAGCGTCCACAGGCGCCAGGCGACGGCCGCGCGCGGGATGGCGTGGGGCAGCAGGCCGAACTCGGGGCGCAGGACGCGGACGACCGGGTGCAGCGAGCGCTTGACGAACGCGACGGCCGGACAGAGCAGGGCGAGCCCGCCGACGCGGTCGGGGGCGGTGAGGCCGACCTCGATCGCCACGCGGCCGCCCATCGAGTTGCCGACGAGGTGCGCGCGGTCGATGCACAGCGCGTCCATGGCCTCGACGACCGTCTCCGCGAACCAGCGGGCGGTGTACGGCGCGGTCAGCGGCTTCGAGGACGCACCGAAGCCGGGGAAGTCGAGCGCGTGGACGCGGTGCCCGGCCCCCGCCAGCGCGGCGGCGGTCTCGAAGAACGAGCTCTTGGCGCCTCCGAGGCCGTGCAGGAGCAGGACGTCGCTGCCCGCGCCCATCGTGAGGATCGAGACGGTGCGCCCGGGCAGGCCCAGGCGATGGACGCGCAGGAGTGGCGGGCGGCCGTTCGGCAGCCGGAACCGGCCCTCGAAGCCGACGGCGAGGTCGATCTCCCCGCGCGCGTAGATCAGGCGGCGCCGGAAGGCCTCGGCGCTGGAGATCTCGCCGTCGCGCAGGCGCAGCCACGTGCGCGCGTCGGTGCCGATGACGACGTCCGGGCGGCAGCTGGTGGTCCCGGAGCGCACGCGGGCGGTGCGTTCGGTCAGCCGGACCTCCCAGGTGCGCCCCACGTCGCCGAGGCGCACGTGGTAGCAGGCGGCGAAGCCTCGCTCGGCGCCGAGATAGCGCTCGGGGAGCGTGCGGAAGGCCTGGTCGACCTCCTCCAGGAGCGCGTCGGACGAGGGCTGGCGGGACACGGAGGTCTCAACGGTAATCGGATCGCCGGATCCGAGTCGCACTGGCTTCCCCGTAAATTGCAGACGATATGCGCGAGATCCGCCTGCACGACACCCGCACAGGCCGGCTGACGGCCCTCGACGCGCCCGGCGGGCGCGTGGGGATATACGCCTGCGGTCCGACGGTGTACGCGCGCATCCACATCGGCAACGCGCGGCCGTTCGTCGTCTTCTCGCTCCTGCGCCGGTTCCTCGAGCACGAGGGCCTGCGTCCGGAGCTGGTCATCAACGTCACCGACATCAACGACAAGATCTACGTCGCGGCGCGCGCGGCGGGTCGGCCCAGCGACGAGCTCGCGCGGGAGATGGCCGCCTTCTACGTGGCCGACACGGATCTGCTGGGGCTCGGGCGGCCGGACCACGAGCCGCTGGCCTCGCAGACGCTCGACGGGATCATCGGACTCATCGGTTCGCTCGTCGAGCGCGGCCACGCCTACGAGGCCGGCGGCGACGTCCTGTTCAGCGTGCGCAGCGACCCGGACTACGGCTCGCTGTCGCACCGCTCGGTCGACGAGATGGACCAGGGCGAGGGGGTCGAGGGCGCCGAGCGCAAGCGCGACCCGCTGGACTTCGCGTTGTGGAAGGCGCGCAAGCCCGACGAGGACACCTGGTGGGCCTCGCCGTGGGGGCCGGGGCGGCCGGGCTGGCACATCGAGTGCTCGGCGATGGCCGAGGAGCTCCTCGGGGTCAACTTCGCCATCCACGGCGGCGGCTCGGACCTCGTCTTCCCCCACCACGAGAACGAGGCGGCGCAGACCCGGGCCGGCCGGGGCGCCGAGCTCGCGCGGATCTGGATGCACAACGGGATGCTGCAGTTCGCCGGCGAGAAGATGGCGAAGTCGACCGGCAACATCGCGCCGCTGCACGTCGTGGTCGAGCGCTGGGGCCGGGATGCGGTGATCCTGGCGTTCTGCGCGGCCCACTATCGCCAGCCGATGCAGTTCGGCGATGGGGTCATGCGCCAGGCCACGGCGGGCGTGGCCCGCCTTCGCGAGGTCTCACGCGTCGTCGTCCCGGGGGAGTCGCCCGAGGACTTCGTCCCGATCCGCGACGCGTTCTTCGACGCCCTCGCGCAGGACTTCAACACCGCCGGGGCGCTGGCGGAGCTCTGGCGATGGATCAAGGAGGCCAACCGTCACGGGGATCCGGTCGGACGCGGTCATCTCGAGGAGATGCTGCAGGTCCTGGGGCTGGAGAACCTGCTCGGACCGGAGCTCGGCGCGCCGGATCACGTGGTGGACCTCGCCCGCCGGCGCCAGCAGGCGAGGGAGAGCCGGGACTTCACGCTCGCGGACGTCCTGCGCGACGAGATCGCGCAGAACGGGTGGACGGTGCGCGACGGCCCGGGCGGCTTCGAGCTGACGCCGGCGTGATCGTCTACGGCCGCAACCCGGTGCGCGAGGCGCTGCGGGCCGGGCGGCGGCCGGTGACGCACGTGTGGGCGACGCGCCGCGCCGCCGGTGAGCCGTGGCTGCGAGACGTCGCGGTGAGCGACGCGCGGCCGGAAGCGATCGAGGCCCGCTGCGGGTCTGCGGCCCACCAGGGCATCTGCGCCGAGGTCGGGCCCTATCCGTACGCCGGCGCCGCCGAGCTGCTCGCGGCGGCCGATCCGCTGATCGTCGCGCTCGACGAGCTCGAGGACCCGCAGAACGTCGGGGCGATCTGCCGGACCGCGGAATCGGTGGGGGCGACCGGGGTCGTGCTGCCCGAGCGGCGGTCGGCCGAGGTGACGCCGGCGGTCTGCAAGGCCTCGGCGGGCGCGGTCGAGCACCTGCGCATCGCGCGGGTGCGCAACCTCGCGGACTTCCTCGGCGACGCGAAGCGCGCGGGGTGCTGGTGCTACGGCGCGGCGGCGGAGGGCGCGGAGCCCTACGACCGCCAGGACTACGCGGGCGGCGTCGTCCTCGTGCTGGGCGCGGAGGGCAAGGGGCTGCGCCGGCGGGTCGCGGCGTCGTGCGACGTGCTCGTCGCGCTGCCGATGATGGGCCGGGTCGGCTCGCTGAACGTCAGCGCGGCCGCTGCGGCGCTGTTGTACGAGATCTTGCAGCGCCGCCTTGACAGAGAGTCATAACTCTGGGTAAATCTGCGCTACTCGACCGTAAGGTAGAGGTTGAGGTAGTCATATATCCACTTCTGGCGCCCTGGGAGGGCGCGTCAGGGGGCGAAATCGGTACTCGGCCACTGTGGAGTGGCCAGGAGGATCTGCTCCATGGCGCGTCTGTCCATCCAATCTCAAGGTCAACTTCAGGTCGATGATGGCTTCCTCATCGCCTTGGCGAAGCAAGGAAATGCCGATGCGTACGACAGGATCGTGCGCCGCTACTACGGCTTCGTCCGGCTGAAGGCCTCGTCGTACTTCCTGGCCGGCGGCGACGCCGACGACCTGATCCAGGAGGGCCTGGTCGGGCTCTACAAGGCGGTGCGCGACTACCGGACCGACCGCGAGTCGAGCTTTCGCAACTTCGCCGAGCTGTGCATCACGCGCCAGATCATCACCGCGGTCAAGACGGCGACGCGCAACAAGCACACGCCGCTCAACGGCTACGTCTCCTTCTCGGCGGCGCCCGCCGCGGCGTCCGACGGAGAGCCCACGCTCGACGAGGTCATCCCCGGCCCGAGCGTCCACGACCCCGTCAACCAGGTCATCTCCTCGGAGGAGCTGCGCTCCCTGGTCGACTGCATCTCGACGTCGCTGTCGGAGCTCGAGGCGCGCGTGCTGTCGCGGTACCTCGACGGCTACTCATACGAGCTGATCGGCGAGCGCCTCGGCTGCGACACGAAGACCGTCGACAACGCTCTGCAGCGCGTGAAGCGCAAGGTCGGCACGCATCTGCGCTCGCGCGCCGTCCCGGCCTGAGCGCGCCGTCCCGGCGTGAGCACGCCGCCCGTCGACGAGGCGTGGCCGTGGTCCTCGGCGCGGACGGGCCGGCGCCGCTCGCATAAGGGTGGCCGAATACCATGGTCGGGATGCCCACCTGGCTCCTCATCCTCATCATCGTCGTCGGCGCGCTGATCGTCCTGTTCCTCGTCGGGGGCGCGATCGCCGTCAGCCGCCGCAACGCCGCGAGCGGCGGCCGGCTGCTCCGCGAGCTGGCCGGCGCGAACGAGGCCCTGGCCCGCGCACGGGCGGAGGACCGGGGCTGGGACCGCGACACGATCGACGCCGCCGCCCGTACGGCGCACCTCGCCCGGCGGCCCTCCGCGCAGATCACGGCGCTGCACCTCGTCCAGGTCGTCGACCGGCCGGGGACCGAGCACGACGAGGCGCGGGTGCGGATCACCGACGATGCCGGCGTGCACGACGTCCTCCTGGGCCGCGCCGGCGACGCGTGGGTCGAGCGCACCGGCTGACGGCTCGAAGCGGGCTGGTGGCCCGTCTGGCAACCATCGGCCCGAAATGCGGGCTGCGGCTACAGCTTCGGCAGCCGCTGGACGACGCTCAGCGTGGGGGCGAAGAGATCGCCGCGCTCGGCCACCCTGTCGAGGACCGCGTCGGTGTCGAAGACGAGCAGCTCCGGGTCGCCCGCGTCATGGCAGGCCTGCACCTCGTCCCAGTCGACCGGCGTCGACACCGTGGGGCGCTCCTTCGCCCGCACGGAGTAGACGCAGACGGTCGTCTTGTGCTCGTCGTTCTGCGACCAGTCGACGAGCACCTTGCCCGGCCGCAGCGTCTTCGTCTGGCGTGAGACGACCAGGTCGGGCACCTGCGCCTCGAGCAGCTCGGCGACTGCCTTGGCGAACGGCTTGGTGTCGTCGTACGTGAGGTCCGGCTCGTTGAGCGGGACGTAGACCTGCAGCCCCTTGGAGCCGGAGGTCTTGGCGGCCGACACGAGCCCGAGCCCGTCGAACAGCCCGCGCAGGATCAGGCCGACCTCGCAGCAGGCCACGATGTCGGCCGGCGGGCCGGGGTCGAGGTCGAACACGAGCATCGTCGGGCGCTCGATGGGGTCCGCGCGTGACAGCGACGTGTGCAGCTCGATGGAGGCGAGGTTGGCCAGCCATCCGAGCGTCGCGACGTTCTCGACGAGCGTGAAGTCGATCGCCTTGCGCCCGGTCGAGACGCGCGCCGTGTGCACCCACTCCGGCCGGTGCGACGGCGAGTTCTTCTCGTAGAAGTGCTGCGCGTCGACGCCGTTCGGGTAGCGCTTGAGGGTCAGCGGCCGGCCTTCGAGGTGCGGCAGGATCGCCGGTGCGATGCGCAGGTAGTAGTCCACGAGCCGCCCCTTGGTGAACCCCGTCTGCGGCCACAGCACCTTCGACCAGTTCGAGACCTTGACCACCTGGCCCTCGAGGTGCAGTTCGCGGGCGTCGCCCGGGAGCTCGCGCACGACCTCGAGCGCATCCTTGTCCTCGCGCAGGCCCTTGAACGAGGGGTGGCGCAGCAGGCCCTCGGTCGTCCACTCGGTGAACTCGACCTCCGCCAGCAGGCACGGCCGCACCCAGATCGCCCCCTTCGGCCCGCCGCGGCCGAACGGGTTCTCGTCGGTGCGCAGAGGTCCGAGCGTCTCGGCGAGGGCGTCGAGCGCCTGCTCGGTGAACCCGGTGCCCACCCGCCCGGCGTAGCGCAGCGGGCCGCCGTCCTCGTCGTGCACGCCGACGACGAGCGCGCCGATCCGGCTCTCGCGCCGCCCCTCGCCGGGCAGCCAGCCGGCGATCACGACCTCCTGGCGGTTGACGTTCTTGACCTTGATCCAGCATGACGAGCGCCGCCCGGGCTCGTACGGCGCGTCGCGCCGCTTGGCGATGAGCCCCTCGAGGCCCTGGGCGGCCGTCGCCTGGAGCAGCGCCGCGCCGTCGCCGAGGTGCGCGGCCGGCGTCTGCCACGCCGGCCCGCTGAGGTCCAGCGCCTCGAGCGCCCCGCGCCGGTCGTCGTAGGGCCGGTCCATGAGCGAGTGCCCGTCGAGCCACAGGAGGTCGAAGAGCACGAGGACGACCGGGACGTCGCGCGCCCTGCGGCGCACCTGGCTCTCGCCCGTCAGGTGCATCCGCTGCTGCAGGCGGGCGAAGCTCGGCCGCCCGTCGGCGTCGAACGCGACGATCTCGCCGTCGAGGATCGCGCGGTGGTGGCTGAGCGCGCGGTTCAGCGGCCGCAGCTCCGGATAGGACGCCGTGATGTCGCGGCCGTTGCGCGACTCGAGCCGCAGGCGCCCGGGCTCGGAGTACACGAGCGCCCGCACCCCGTCCCACTTGATCTCGTAGGACCACCGGTCGCCCTCGGACCCGGGCCGCCCACCCGGCAGCCTGCCCGGCTTGGCGAGCATCGGGACGATCGCCTCGGGCATCGGCTCGGCCCCGGGGTCGACCGCCGGGTCCATGCGGTGCATGAGCCAGTCCTTGCCGTCGGCGCCGGTCCGGATCAGCGCGTACCGGCCCCGCAGCCGCTCGCCGTGGAAGGTCGCGATCACCTCGTCGTCGCGCCACTTCTCCGCCTCGTACGTGCCCGAGTCCCAGATGGTCATCGTCCCCGCGCCGTACTGGCCGCGCGGGATCTCGCCGTGGAACTCGAGGTACTCGAGTGGGTGGTCCTCGGTGCGGATCGCCTTGCGGTTGCGCTTCGGGTCGTCGGGGATGCCGTTGGGCACCGCCCACGACGCGAGGGCGCCGTCGCGCTCGAGGCGCAGGTCCCAGTGCAGGCGGGTCGCGTGGTGCTCCTGGACGACGAAGCGCGCGCCGCCCGGGCCGTCCCCGCGGTCCCCGCCCGCGGGCTCGGGCGTGCTCTCGAGATCGCGCTTGGCGCGGTAGTCGGCGAGCTTGTCGCGGGCGGGCAGCGCAGTCTCCGCCGGTCAGCGGTCCGCGGCGAGCCCGGGTCCGGCGCCGGGGTCGTCCGGGCCCTCCTGCGGGTCGCGCGTGACCTCGGTGACGTCCTCCTCGTCGGCCTCGCCGTAGACGGCGTGATCGACCTCCTCGGTGCCGCGGTCGACCTCGGCGCGGACGGCGCGCACCTCCACGCCGGGCGTCGCCGGCCCCTGCTCGGCGTGCTCGCGCAGCTCCTCCTCGGCCATCTCGAAGCCCTCGGCCTCCCCGCCGCCGCCCTCGTAGACGGCCTGCATCGCGGGATCGTGGTCGAGGTCGGCCTCCTCCTCGCGGGTGGGGCGGCCGCCGATGCGACCGGCCTCGGCCGCGGCGGCCGCGGCCTCCTCGTCGGCCAGCGGGTCAGGTCTGTCGGTCATGCGGATCGGCTCCTTCTGCGTTCGGTCCCATCATCCCCGAACGGCCTACCCGGCGACCGGGGCGCCCCAACGGGACGCCCCGGACCGCCGACCACGACTCAGGAGCAGAAGACGCCGAAGTGGAACGGCAGCGGCGCGTTGACGCCGTTGAGGTCCCGGGTGATGAACGTGATCTGCTGGGCGGCGGTCGTGCTGACGTTGCCGCCGGGCTGCAGGGAGACCGTGCCGCCGTTGGACGCGCTCGCCGTGTTGCCGCCGAGTTGGTAGCCGCCGATCGAGGCGACCGCGGGGCACTGGCTCACGTTCTGGTTGAACGAGACGGTGTACACGCCGGCACCGCCGACGGAGACCGCGGCGACGCCCGTGCCGTACACGAGGGTGCCGCCGGGGCTGACGACGCCGCTGATGCCGGCACCGGAGCCGGGAGGGCCGGCCGGGCCCTGCGGGCCGGCGGGCAGCTGGCCGCTCGCGAAGTCCGACGCCTGCAGCGAGCCCGACTGGACCTGGGCGCTCGTGATCGAGTTCTCCTGGATCTCCGAGGCGCCGACGGAATTGGCCTTGATCTTCGACTTCGTGACCGCGTTCTTGGCGATCTTCGACCCGGTGACCGCGTGGGTCTTGATGTCGCTGGAGCTGATCGTCGCGGCGGCCATCGCGGTGCCGCCGGAGATGGCCAGGAACAGCGCCAGCGATGACGCGACGTTGGCGTATGACAGGCGCTTGCGAAGTGTGCGCAAGGGATGAAACCTCCGGTGCGAGCAGGGAAAAGGACGCGCGCGGGCGACACTACTCCACCACCCGGCGATCGCAGGAACACTGCAGCAGAGCTTGCGGAGCGGTCTGGCGCTCGGCAGCCGCTCAGCGATCGCCCAGCCCGCGGCCGAGCGCGTCGAGCAGATGCTCGACCGCGGCCAGGCCCGCGGGCAGCGGAGCGAGCTCGACGTGCTCGTCGATGCGATGGGCGTTCGCGCCGTGCGTCAGCGACACGCAGACCGCCGGGATGCCCCGTCCCATCGCGGCGTTGGCGTCGGTCGAGGAGGCGCTCTCCTCGGCCGGCCCCAGACCCGCGGCCGCGCGCGCGGCCTGGGCCGCCGCGACGAGCGGATGGTCCGCCGGCGTACGCCCCGCGGGGCGCCGGCCGACCTGGCGCACCTCCGCGCGCGCGGTCTGCAGCGCGGCGGTGACCGCCGCCGTCCGGCGGTCCAGCACCGCGTCGTCCTCGTCGCGCAGGTCGATCTCCGCCTCGGCCTCCGCGGCGATGGTGTTGATCGTCGTGCCGCCGCGGACGACCCCCACGTTCACGTGGCCGCGCCCGGCGGCGCGCAGCGCCGCGTGCAGTGCCCCGACGAGGGCGTGGACGGCGCTCGGCGTGCCGCGGTCGCCCCAGGAGTGCCCGCCGGGCCCGCGGGTGGTGGCGATCAGTCGCGCCGAGCCGATGCCGGCGATCTGGATCGACTCGAGTCCGTGCCCCTCGAGCGCGACGAACGCGTCGCACTCGACGTCGTCGAGCAGGGCCCGGGCGCCGCGCAGGTCGCCGAGGCCCTCCTCGCCGACCGTCGCCGCGAGCACCACGGGGTGGCCTGGCGGTGCCGCCCCGAGCCGCCGGGCGAGATGCACGAGCGCGGCGACGGCGAGCGAGTCGTCGCCGATCCCGGGGCCGCGCAGGAGATCGCCGTCGCGGCGCGGTTGCAGCGGCGTCGCCGCGTCGAAGACCGTGTCGAGATGGGCGGCGACGATCGCCGCCGGCCCATGTTCCGGGCCGAAGCGCGCGACGACGTCGCCCACGGCGTCGACCTCCGGGCGCGCGCCCGCCTCGCGCAGCAGGTCCGCGACCAGCGCGGCACGGGCGCCCTCGTCGAACGTGGGCGCCGCGACCGCGCAGATCCGCAGCGCGTCGGCGACGAGCGCGTCCACCGCGCCCATCGTGCTCAGCCCGGCTCGACGGCCCGCAGGTCGACGACGAAGACCAGCGGCGCGTTCGGGGGGATGACGGGCGGCGACCCCTCCGTGCCGTACGCCAGGTCCGGCGGGATGGTCAGCTCGCGCCGGCCGCCGACCTTCATGCCCTGCAGGCCCTGGTCCCACCCCGGGATGACCTGCCCGACGCCGAGCTGGAAGTTGATCGGCTGCCCGCGGTCCCACGACGCGTCGAACTGCTTGCCGCTCTTGTAGAGGACTCCGACGTAGTCGGCCGTGACGACGTCGCCGGCCTTCGCCTCGGCCCCGGTCCCCTCGACGATGTCGCGGATCTTCAGCTTCCTCGGCGCCGGCCGGTCCGGCACGTTGACCTCCGGCTTCTGATCCAGCGCAGGGTCGGTGGCCGCCTGGGTAGGTGTCGTCGACGGCGCGGTCGGCGCCGGCGCGACCGTGGCCGTTCCGGTTCCGGTGGCCGCCCCGGCCGCGGACGTGCCCGAGGTGGACGACGAGGTGTCGTCGCTGCCGCATCCGGCGGCGGCGAGCGCGAGGACGGCGAGGCTGGGGAGCAGGAGGCGTCGCATCGCGCGGCAGGGTAGTGGTTGGGCCTGCGTGAGCGCCCGCCCTCGGATTCGAACCGAGATCCCCGTCATTACAAGTGACGTGCTCGACCAGTTGAGCTAAGCGGGCGGGGCCGGTTGGGCGTGGCGCGGATCAGGGGCTGCGCACGGCGTGCTCGAGCGACCCGTGGCCGTTGGAGCTGATGACGTGCTCGTAGCTGGGCACCTCGGCGTCGGACGGGGTGTTCAGCCGCCGCTCGAGCTCGCCGAGCACGACGCCGAAGATGAGGTGGCGCCACGTGGCCTGCGCCAGTGCGGCGCGGTTGCCGGCGAGCGCGGGCAGGTCCTCGCGCGCGGGGTGCACGCGGTCGCTGACCGCGGCGAGCGGCCACGTGCCGAAGTTCTCGGCCAGCGCGGCGGCGGGCCCGCGCGCCCACGAGGGCAGCGGCAGCCGCGGGGCCACGTTGGCGTAGACGGCGCCGAACAGCGCGCCGTTGGCCAGGTGGATCGCCGTGCCCACGAGCCGGGCCGGGACCGTGCGCCGGGTGACGAGCTTGCCGAGCAGCTCGGTGTCGTCGTAGTCGATGCCGAAGACGCGCTTGTCGAGCGGCTGCTGGGCGGCCCACACGCCGGCGGCCACGGCGCCGGCCAGCGCTCCTCGGAGGGTCTGTGCGGTGTCGATCGCCATGGGTCAGCTCCACTGTAACGACGCGCGGCCACCCGGGGTACTCACCCACATGGACCGTGCCGCGTATCTCGAGCGGGCCCGCCGCCGGGGGGTCAACCCCTTCCTGTACTGGATCGTGCGCGGCCTGTTCCAGCCCTTCTTCCACCTCTACTTCCGGATGAGCCGCATCGGCCGTGAGCACGTGCCCCAGGAGGGCGCGATGATCATCGCCGCCAACCACCGCTCGTTCCTGGATCCGTTCGTGATCGGCACGCTCGTGCGCCGGCCGGTGTACTTCGTCGCCAAGAAGGAGCTGTTCCGCAAGCCGCTGACGGCCTGGTTCCTCAATTCGCTCGGTGCCTTCCCGATCGACCGCGGCAACGGCGACGGCGACGCGATGGCGGCGGCGCGCGAGATCCTCGATCGCGGCGACGTCGTCGTGATCTTCCCCGAGGGCACGCGCACGCGCCCGGGCGCGCTGGGCAGTCCGAAGCGCGGTGTCGGCCGTCTGGCGCTCGAGAGCGGCGCCCCGGTCCTCCCGGTCGCCGTCATGGGGACCGAGGCCATCCGCCGCGGCTGGCGCATCCGCCCGCACAAGGTGCGCATCCGCATCGGCCGGCCCCTGCGCTTCCCGCGCGTCGAGCATCCGTCGCCCGACCTCGCGCGCGCCGTCACCGAGCGCATCTGGCCCTGCGTCGCGCTGCAGTGGGAGTGGCTGGGCGGACGCCCGCCGATCCGGCGCGCGGCGATCGTGGGGACCGGGCGCGAGGCCGCCCGCGCGGCCGCCACGCTGCAGGCGGCGAACATCGAGGTGGCGGGCGGGGACCTCTCCTCGCAGGATCTCGTCTGGCTCGCCGTGGGCGCGGACGAGCTGCCGGCCGCGCTGGACGCGGCCGCCCCGCACATCTCCGAGCGCGCGGCCGTGGTGGTGGGCGCGAGCGGGCTCGTCGACGGCCAGCTGCCGGCGGCGTACATCGCCGAGCGGTGCCGCGCACGGGCGGTCGCGTCGGTCGACGACGCGCTCGTCGTGGCCTCCGACGACCGCGGCCTCAACCGCGAGCTCGCGGCGCTCCTGCCCTCCTCGACTGCGGCGCCCGTCCGCGCGGTGGCCTGAGGCGGGCGAGGTAGGCTCGGGTGCGTGGCCACTTCGGACACCGCTGCCAGGAAGGCCGAGCTCGACGAGCAGTTCGCGGCGCTGTACCGCGCACACCTGCGCGACGTCTACTCCTACGCGTACTACCGGGTGGGCGATCACCACGACGCGGAGGACCTCACCGAGCAGACCTTCCTGCAGGCCTACCGCCACTTCGAGCGCGCGACGGCGGAGTCGGACGGGCGGCCGCTGCGGCCGTGGCTCATCCGCATCGCCCACAACCTCGCCGCGAACCTGTACCGCGACCGCTCGCGCAAGCCGCAGACGCACATCGACGACACGACGGTCATCACGGCCCCGCACACGACCGAGGACCTCGTCGAGGGCCGCGACGAGCTCTCGCGCATCCTGGCCGGCATCCAGCAGCTGCCGGACGACCGCCGCGAGGCGCTGATCATGCGCTTTGCCCTCGGCATGGACAACCGCGAGATCGCGCGGGCGCTCGGCCGCAGCGACGGCGCCACGAAGGTGCTCATCCACCGCGCCATCCGGCAGCTCGAGGGAATCGTCGGCTCGACGTCGAAGGGAGGCGGTAGGTGAGCGAGGCGGCGGCCACCGACTTCGAGGCGCTCCTGCGCCGTGCACTGGCTCCGGTCGACCCGCCGGATGAGCTGGCGGGCCGCGTCGAGGAGACGCTCACGTCGATCACCGAGATGGCCGCGGACGAGCTCGAGGCGTGGGAGATCGGCGCGATGCGCGACCCGCGCAACTGGGTGCGCCCCGCCGCGGCGGTGCTGGCGGGCACGACAGCCGGCGTGGCGCTCGTCGCGCTGCGCACGAAGCAGCGCTCCAAGCAGCGCCGAAGGGCGTCCAACAACGTGCTCGAGCTGGCCGAGCGCACGGTCCACGACGCCATGCACGAAGCTCGGCGCCTCTGGCGCTGATCCGGGCGGCGGCCCGGGGCGTATGCCTGACGTGGGCCGAACGCCGCCAGACGCTCTGCGTCAGCTTGCCGACGAGGACCTCATGCACCTCGTGCGGCGCGGCGAGGCTCGCGCCTTCGAGGTGATCGTCGAACGTCACCAGAGCGCGGCGTTCGGTCTCGCCTACCGGATGAGCGGCACGCGCGCCACGGCCGAGGACGTCGTGCAGGAGGCGCTGCTGTCGCTCTGGCGCTCCAACACGCGCTACGACCGCGCTCGCGGCTCCGTGCGCACCTGGATCCTCGGCATCGTGCACAACCGGGCCATCGACGCGCTGCGCCGCGGCACCGTGCACGATCGCCGGCGGGCGAGCGACGAGGGCATCGAGGAGCGCTTCGAGGCGGCCGAGCGCACCGAGGTCGAGGTCGCCCGCCGCGAGGAGGCCGGCGAGGTCCGCAGCGCGCTGCAGTCGCTGCCGCCCGACCAGCTGCGGGTGATCGAGCTCGCGTACTTCGGCGGCTTCACCCACATCGAGATCGCCGACATGCTCGGCGCGCCGCTGGGCACCATCAAGGGCCGGATGCGCCTCGGACTGGCGAAGATGGCCGACCTGCTGGCGCAGCAGGGGACCGCATCGTGAGCACTTCCTTCGACCACGACGAGCTGCTGTCGGACGCCGCCGTCTGGGTGCTCGGCGCGCTGCCCGACGAGGAGGCGGCGCGGTTCGCCGACCACCTGCGCGGCTGCGACGCGTGCCGGGCCGAGGTCGCCCGCCTGCAGGGCGTCGCCGACGTGCTGGCGCTCGCCGCGCCCCCCGCCGAGCCGTCCCCCGCGCTGAAGGCGCGGCTCATGGACGTCGTCGAGCGCGAGGCGCAGCTGCTGGCCGCCGCGGGCCCCGAGGCCGACCGGCCCGAGCGCAGGGAGCGCAGAGGCTGGTGGAGCCGGCTCCTCGCGCGGCCGTGGATCCTCGCGACCGGCGCGGCGGCGCTGCTGGCGGTCGGTGTGGTGACCGGGGTGCTCGTGTCGGACTCCGGTCCGTCGCAGAGCACTCGGCCGGTCACGGCGATCGCCCGCGCGCAGGGCGCGAGCGGCGAGCTCGTCCAGCGCGGCGACCGGGCCGAGCTGCGCTTCACGAACATGCCGGCGCCGCCGCCGGGCCGGGTGTACCAGGTGTGGATCCTGCGCGGGAACAAGCCACGGCCCGACGCCGTGTTCACCGTCGACCGCGCCGGGCGCGGCTCGGTGATGCTGCGCGGGGACCCGAGCGGCGCCAAGGCGGTGCTCATCACCGACGAGCCGGCCGGCGGCAGCATGACGCCGTCCGTGGAGCCGTACGTGTCGGTCACGCCGGCGTAGCCGCACGCGCGCGGGCCGGAGTGACGGGGCGGCGCCGAGGGCGCCGCTATCTTGATCGGTTCAAGGAATGGCCACCTGCTACCGCCACCCAGATCGCGAGACGGGCGTCTCCTGCTCGTCCTGCGGGCGGCCCATCTGTCCGGACTGCATGACGCCGACGCCGGTCGGTATGCGCTGCCCCGAGTGCGCAAGCCAGAAGACGAAGGTGCGCACGGCGGCGAACGTCCGCGCGGCGGGACAGCACGCGCCGGTCACGAAGGCGCTCATCGCGGTCTGCGTGCTGGTCTACCTGGCGGAGATCGCCAGCGGCACGGGCGGCCTGAACGGCGTGGGCAACGGGACGATCACCGAGAACGGTGCCCTCATCGGGCACTTCCGGTTCACGGACATCGGCGTCGCGCACGGCGACTACTGGCGGCTGATCACCGGCGGCTTCCTGCACGCCTCGATCTTCCACATCCTGTTCAACATGTACCTGCTGTGGATCCTCGGGCAGATGCTCGAGCCCGCGATCGGGTCGGTGCGCTTCGGCATCGTCTACTTCACGTCGCTGCTGGCGGGCTCGTTCGGCGCGCTGCTGCTCGAACCCGAAGCGCTGACCGTCGGCGCCTCGGGCGCGATCTTCGGGTTGATGGGCTTTGCGTTCGTCGAGATGCGATCGCGCGGGATCGACCCGTTCCAGACGTTCATCGGCTGGCTGATCATCATCAACCTGGTCCTCGGGTTCGTGCTGAACAACGTCTCGATCGGCGGCCACGTGGGCGGGCTGATCGGCGGCGCCCTCGCCGGCTTCGCGTTCCAGTACGCGGACCGCCGGCGCCAGTCGTCACTCGGCTACGCGGGCTGCGCGGTCATCGCGGTGGGCTCCATCGCGGCGGCGATCGCCGTCGCGGGCGGCGCGGGGCTCGGCAGCCCCCACATCTGACGCGGTCAGGTCCGCTCGGCGGGGGCGGCGCCCTCGACGTCGAGCGCCGCGGACGGCGCCTCGGGCACCCGATCCGGGTGCAGGACGTGCGCCATGAGCTCGAGCGCCTCGACCAGCCGCGGCCCCGGCCGCGAGAACGTGCCCGACGCGTCGATCGCGACGACCCGCCGCGCCCCGAGCGCCCCGAGCTGCGCCGCGTAGGCCTCGGCCTCCTCGTGGGCGCGGCCGAGGTCGTAGCCGCACGGCATGCAGACCACGACCTCCGGCTCGGCCGCCCTGACCATCTCCCAGGTGACCTGCTCGGAGCTCTCGCCCGGCAGCCCGAGCACGTCGAAGCCGCCGGCCATCTCGATGAGCTGCGGCGTCCAGTGGCCCGCCGCGAACGGGGGGTCGAGCCACTCGAGCGCCGCGACGGGCACCGGCTCGGCATCGGCGACCGCGGACTTCACCGCCTCGACGCGCCGCGCGATCGTGGCGATCAGGACGAACGCGGCCTCCTTGGCGCCCGTGGCGTCGGAGACCGTGCGGATGTCGTTGATCGTCTCGCCGAACGTCTTGGGGTCCAGCGCGATGACCTTGGGCGCGGGATCCATCCGCGCCGCGATGGCCTGCACGTCGTCATAGGAGACCGCGCACACCGGGCACAGTGCCTGGGTGACGATGAGATCGGGCTCGAGCTCGGCCAGCAGCTCGGCGTCGAGGTCGTAGATCGCCTCGCCGCGCTCCGTGCGCTCCCGCACCGCGGCGTCGATCTCGGCCGCCGACAGCCCCGGGGGCAGCCGGTCGGTCGTCACGTGTGGCCGCTCGAGCGCCTCCGTAGGATGGTCGCACTCGTGGGTGACGCCCACGACCTGGTCGCCCAGGCCCAGCGCGAACAGCAGCTCCGTGGCGTGGGGGACGAGGGACACGATTCGCACGAGGGGAAGCGTATGGCGTGGCACGAGGAAGGCAGCGCACTGGTCCAGGACTACGAGTTCGGGGACTTCGCGGGCGCGATCCGGTTCGTCAACGAGGTCGCCCGGCTGGCCGAGGCCAAGGGCCACCACCCGGACATCCTCATCCACGGCTGGAACAAGGTGCGCCTGACGCTCAGCACGCACACGTCCGGCACCGTGACGGACCTCGACCGCGGGCTCGCCGCCGACATCGACGATCTCTGATCGCGGCGGCTCGTCGCCCGGCGAGCCGCCGTCGAACCGTCGTGTGATCCCGGTCACACGAGCGAGACGTTCGGCCATGCGCTGTGCTTAGGTGGATGACCCCGCCGCGTGCCGGCCGTATGGCCGCGCCCGGGCGGCGCTGAACCGCAACCCGCCACCGGTGTGCCCTCTGTGGGCCGGCGGGCGACAGCGCCGTGGTCGCAGGAGACCCGCAAACCGCAACGCCTGCCGCGGAGGACCCCGTGCGTCTCGACATCGTCATTCCCGCCCACAACGAAGAGCATCGGATCGACCGCATGCTCACGGCCTACCGCGCCGGCTGCCCGCATCCGGGCACGCGGTTCCACGTCGCGCTGGACCACTGCACCGACGGGACCGCCGAGATCGTCCGCGGCCACCAGCGCGCCGATCGGCGCATCGAGCTGCACGAGTACCCGAAGCTCGGCAAGGGCGGCGTGATCGCGGAGACGTTCCGCCGCAGCGACGCCGACCTCGTCGGGTTCGTCGACGCCGACGGCGCGACACCGCCGGCGGAGCTGCTCCGGCTCGCCGACGTGGCCGGCCGCGCCGACGGGGCGATCGCCTCGCGCCACCATCCGGCGTCCGTCCTGCCCGCGTCGCGGCCGCTGTCGCGCCGGCTGACCAGCGCCGGGTTCGCGTTCGGCGTGCGCCGGCTGCTCGGCCTGCCCTACCGCGACACGCAGTGCGGGGCGAAGGTCCTGCGCGGCGACGTGGCCCGCGACATCGTCGCGCACACCACGTCGCAGGACCTGCTCTTCGACGTCGACCTGCTCGTCACCGCCCGCGATCTCGGCCACCGCGTCGTCGAGGTGCCGACGGTGTGGGTCGACCAGGAGGGCTCGCGCGTCGACCCCGTCGCGGACACGCGGAGGATGGGGGCGTCGCTGCTGCGGCTGTGGGCCGCGTCGCTGCGCCGCCGGGTGCGGGAGGTGGCCGGTGCGGCCTGACGTGGCGCTCATCTCCCCCTACCCACGTCCCGGGATCCGCCACGGCGGCTCGAGCGGCGTGGCCTCCTACACCGCGAACCTCGCCGAGGCGCTGACCGGCGCTGGCGCCGGCGTGACCGTCGTCGCGCCCGTCGAGCCGGGCCTGCCGGCCGAGCACCGCGACGGCCGGGTGCGGGTCCTGCGCCGGTTCGAGGCCGGGCCGCCCTGGCTGGTCCGCGCCGCCCGGGCCGCGTGCGCGACGGGCGCGCCCACCGTGCACCTGCAGCACGAGACCTTCCTGTACGGCGGGCCGGCCGCGGTGCCAGCGCTCGTGGCGGCGCTGCGCCGCCTGCGCCGAGGGCGGCCGTCGTCGGTCGTGACGATGCACCACGTCGTCGCGGCGGGCGCCGTCGACGCGCAGTTCACCCGCCTGCATCGCGTGCGCGTGCCCGCCGCCGTCGCGCGCGCGGGGCTGGCCGTGGTCCGCGAGAGCGTCCGCCGCCACGCCGATGCCGTCGTCGTCCACGAGCCAGCATTCGCCGAGGCCGTCCCGGGCGCGACCGTCGTGCCGCACGGCATCGAGTCGGCCGCGGCCGCCGAGCGAGCGGCGGCGCGGTCCCGGCTCGGCGTCCGCGACGACCGCCTGACCGTCCTGTGCTTCGGCTTCGTCGCGCCGTACAAGGGCCTCGAGCCGGCGCTGGAGGCGGGGCGGCTGGCGGGGAGCGGGGTCGAGGTCGTGGTCGCGGGCGGGACGCACCCGCGCGTCGGCGACGCCTACGCGGAGGTCCTGCGCGGCGCGCACGGCGACCACGCCCGCTTCACCGGCCACGTCCCCGACGGCGACGTGGCGGCGTGGTTCGCCGCCGCGGACGTCGCGCTCTTCGCCTACCCGCGGCCGGTGTCGAGCAGCGGCGCGCTCGCGCTTGCGCTCGCCCACGGAACGCCCGTGCTGATGTCGCCCGAGCTGGCGACGTGCGCCGGTGCGCCGGCGCCGCTCGTCGCCCCGCGCGAGGCCCCGGCGCTCGCGGCGGTGCTGCGCGGCCTGGCGGCCGACCGGTCCCGTCTCGGCGCGCTGGGCGCCGCGGCCGCGGCGATGGCGGGCGACCGGGGCTGGCCCGCGGTCGCGCGTCGCCACCTCGAGGTGTACGCGGCGGCGGGCACCACCCGGGCTGACGCTCGCGACGTTCCGGGGGCGGCCGGCACCACCCTGGCTGACGCACCGGGCCGTCGTGACGTCCCGGGGGTGGTCGAGTGAGCCGAGTCGTCCTCGCCGGCGCGTTCGGACAGCGCAATCCTGGCGACGACGCCCTGCTCGAGGCGTTTCGCCGCGCGCTGCCCGGCCGCGAGCTGATCGCCACCAGCCGGCCCGGCCCGGTCCTGCCGGGATGCGAGCGCGTCGCGCCCTCCGACCCGCCGGCGGTGATGCGCCAGGTGCGCTCCGCCGACGCGGTGGTGTTCGCCGGCGGCACCGTGTTCAAGACCCTGCGCGGCGCGAGCGGCCGCGGACCGCTCGACCTGCTCGGCCGGGCGCTCGCCATGGGGCTCGGCACCCGGGCGCTCGGCAAGCCGCTGGCGCTCGTCGGGGTCGGTGCGGCACCGCTGCCGGGCCGCCGCGCCCGGCTGCTCGCGCGCCGGCTCGTCCATCAGGCCGACCTGCTGGTCCTGCGCGACGAGGAGTCCGCGGACGTGCTGGCCGAGGCGGGCGCGCCCGCGCCGTTCCGCATCGGCGCCGACCCTGCCTGGACGATCCTCGACGTCGAGGGCGCCCCACCCGCGTCGGACACCGAGCGCATGCGCCGGGGCACCGTCGTCGTGGCGCTGTCGCACGACGCCGGCGGCGCCGGCCTGGCCGACGATCTCGCCGTCGCCCTCGTGCCCGTGCTCGCCCACGGCTTCGACGTGATCCTGCAGCCCTGGCAGATCGGCCGGATCGGCCGGCGCGACGACCTCGACCTGGCCCGCGAGATCGACGCGCGCCTCGGCGGCGTGGCGCGGATCGGCGTGCCGCCCGCCGACCTCGCCGAGGCGCGCGGGTCGTTCGCGGACGCGCGGCTCGTCGTGGCGCTGCGCTTCCACGCGATGCTGACCGCCGCCGGGGCGGGCGTGCCGTCGGTCGCCTACGCGCACGAGCCGAAGCTCGCCGGCGCCGCGCGCCGCCTCGGGCAGCCGGTGCTCGCGCCGGGGACCGACCCGGCGCAGCTCGGCGCCCGGCTCGTGGCCGCCGCCGAGGCGGCCGTGGCGCCGAGCGCGGCCGCCGTGCGCGCCGAGGTCGCGGCCGCCGAGGAGGGCTTCCGGCTCCTGCGGCTCGTCCTCGACGGCGGGCGCGGCGACGAGGCGGACGCCATGGGGAGCCTGCCGCTCAAGCCGGCCGAGTGGGCGGTGGCCGAGTGAGCACGCCGGCACTCCTGACCCGGCCCCTGCGCCGCGGGGGCGTCGTGCGCGAGCAGGCGTTCGTCGCCGGGGCGCAGGTCGCCTCCGGCGTCGGCAACCTCGCCTTCTCGCTCGTCGCGGCCCATCTGCTGGCCCCCGGCGCGTTCGCCGACCTCGTCGCGTTCCTCGCGCTGTACCTCCTCGTCCACGTGCCCGCGTCGAGCCTGAGCGCGGGCGCGGCGCTCACGCCGGCGGCCGTGCCGGGCGCCCGGCGCGGCGCGCTGGGCCTCGGCGTCGCCGCCGGGCTCGCGCTCGTCGTGGCCGCCGTGCCGCTGGGCGCCGTGCTCGGCGTGCCGGCCGGGCTGCTGGTCGTGCTCGCCGCCGGCGTGCCGCTGGCCCCGTGGCTCGCGCTGGAGCGCGGGCGCCTCTACGGCGAGCGCGAGCACGGCCGCGCGGCGCTCAGCCTGGTCGCCGAGCCGGTCGCCCGCCTGGCGCTTGGCCTGCCCCTCGTCGCGGCGTTCGGGGTCGCCGGAGGCGCGGCGGCGGTCGTCGCGGGCGGCTGGCTGGCGCTCGCCGCGACCCGTCCACGGTTCGCAGCGGCCGGCGGGATCTCGTCCCGGGAGCACGGCCTGCTGCGCTTCGCGGGCGCGGCGACCGCCGCGTTCCTCGTGCTCGCGGTCCTGCAGAACCAGGACGTCGTCTTGGCCAACGCGCTGCTCGACGGCGGCGAGGCGGGCCGCTTCGCCGTGCTCTCCACGCTCGGCGGGCTGGCCGCGTTCGCCTCGACCACCGTGCCGCTCGTGCTGCTGCCGCGGGCCCGCGCCGGTGATCGCGGGGCGCTGGGGGCCGCGGTCGGCGCGGCCGCGGTGCTCGGGCTCGCCGCCGTGCTGGCGGTCGCGATGATGCCGCGCGACCTCATCGGCGCGGCGTTCGGCGAGCGCTACGCGGAGACCGGAGCGCTCGCGGTGCCGTACGTCGCCGCGATGGGGCTGTTCGGCGTCGCGCGGGTGCTGCTCGCGCACCGGATCGCCACCGCCGACGGGCGTCGCGCCCGCGTCGTCGCCGTCGCCGTGCCGGCCGCCATCGCGGCCGCGCAGGCGCTGGCGATCGTCGCCTGGGGAACCGACCCGGGGCGGGTCGCGGTGATCACGCTCGCCGCCATGGCCACGCTCGTCGCCGCTACCGCGCCCGGCGTCGTCGTGCCGTTCCCGCTGCGCGGCGCCCTCGCGCGCCGCGCCGGCGGCACCCCGGCGCGCGTCGGGCTCGCCGTCGCCGGCATCACGGTCGCGGCCCTCGTCGTGCGGCTGCTGTCCAACCGCGGCATCTGGCTCGACGAGGCGACCTCGATCACCCAGGCGCAGATGTCGCTCGGCGGCCTGCTCGACAGCCTGCGCACGACCGACGTCCACCCGCCGCTGCACCACCTGATGCTCTGGGCGCTGGCGCACACCGCCGGCACGTCGGAGTTCGTCATGCGGGCTCCCTCGGTCGTCGCGGGCACCGCGCTCGTCCCGGCCCTGTACGCCACCGCGGCCGAGGTGTGGGACCGCCGCGCCGGCCTGGCCGCCGCCGCGATGGGCGCGGTCGCGCCGTTTCTCGTCTGGTACTCGCAGGAGGCCCGCATGTACGGGCTCTTCATGCTGTTCGCGACGCTCGCGCTGCTCGGCCAGCTGCGAGCGCTGCGCCGCGGGCGGCCGGCCGACTGGGCGCTCTACGTGGCCGCGTCGGCGGCGCTCGTGTGGACGCAGTACTTCGGCGTGCTCGTCGTCGGCGTGCAGCAGGCGGCGTTCGCGCTGGCCGCGATGCGCGACCGGCGGCTGCTGCGGCCCTGGCTGCTGTCGGTCGCCGCGCTCGCGCTCGCGCTGGCCCCGCTCGCCGCGTTCGCCCACGACCAGTTCCAGGCCAACGAGGCCGCGGGGCGCGGGTTCGACCAACCGTCGCAGGCCGGCTCCGACGTCAGCTCCACCCGCACGCAGCCTGGTGTCTACATCGCCCTGACGAACGTCGTGTGGGCGATCTGGGGCTACCACTCCAACGGCACGATGGCGGCGATCACGGCGCTGTGGCCGCTGGGGCTGCTGCTCGCCCTGCTGCTGCTCGGCCGGGGCCGGTCGCCGCGCACCCTGCTCGTCGCCGCGTGCGCGCTGCTGCCGGCGATCGCGCTGTTCTTCGTCGGCGAGCTCAAGCCGTTCCTCTTCGAGATCCGCTACTTCGCGGCGCTCGCGCCGCTGACGATCCTCCTGCTCGCCCGGGCGGCGACCGGCTGGACCGGCGGCCGCGTGGCGACGGTCGCGGTCACGGCGGCGCTCGTCGGCAGCCTTGCGGTCGCCTCGGCCGACGAGGAGGTCAACCGAGCGAACCCGCGGGTGTACGACTTCGAGGGAGCGCTGGCGCGGATCGAGCGCGAGGCGCGGCCCGGGGACCTCGTGCTCTACCAGCCGAAGTACCTGCGCGACGTCGTCACGTACTACGCACCCGACCTGCACGCGCGCCCGCTTCAGGGCGCGCTCGACGGGCCGGTCGCGCCGGCAGGGCGCGTCTTCGTGCTCGGCTCGTTCCAGGACCAGCGCGGCGAGCGCGACGCGGTCCGTGCTGGCCTGCGCGAGCTCGCACGCACGCGCGATCTGCAGGAGCGCTTCAAGCGACCCCAGGTGAAGGTGTGGGTGTACCGATGACGACGACGACGACCGATCCGCGCCTTGCGGCGCCGCACTGGGACGCGCGCGGCGACCGGCGCGCCACGACCGCGGTGCGCCTGGTCGCGCTCGTCGCGCTGCCGCTGGCGCTCGTGTACCTCACGTGGCTGCTGCGCCCCGAGCGCGTCGGCCAGCCCGTGCTGTTCGCGCTGCTGATCGCGGCCGAGCTGTTCAACTTCACGCAGGCGGCCGGCTTCTGGTGGACGTGCTGGCGCCAGCGCACGCGCGCTCCGCTCGCCCTGGCGGACGGCGGCCCGCCGCCCGAGGTCGACGTGCTCATCCCGGTCTACGACGAGCCGGTCGCGATCGTCGAGCCGACCGTCGCGGCCGCGGCGCGGCTGCGGGGCGCCGCGGTCAACGTGTGGCTGCTCGACGACGGCGCCTCGACCGCGATGCGCCGGGTGGCCGACCGCCACGGCGCACGCTACGTCGCGCGCGCCCGCCGTCAGGGGGCGAAGGCCGGCAACGTCAACCACGCGCTGGCGCTGGCGAGCGCGCCCTACGCGCTCGTGCTCGATTGCGACCACGTGCCCGACGAGCGCCTGCTGGAGGCGACGCTCGGGCATCTCGCCGACGAGCGCGTCGCGTTCGTGCAGACGCCGCAGTACTACGCCAACGCGCCGTCCGGCGGCGTCGCCGGTCACGCCTGGGCGCAGCAGGCGCTGTTCTTCGGCGCGATCGCGCGCGGCAAGGACGGCCTCGGGGCGACGTTCTGCTGCGGCACGAACGTCGTGTTCCGGCGCGCCGCACTCGATGCGGCCGGCGGCTTCCCGGAGGGCTCGCTGACCGAGGACTTCCAGCTCTCCATCCACCTGCACGAGCTCGGCTGGCGCACCGTGTACGTGCCGGAGGTGCTGGCCCGCGGGCTCGGCCCGGAGGACATGGCGTCCTACGTCTCGCAGCAGCAGCGCTGGGCGCGCGGCTGCCTGAGCGCGCTGCCGACCGCGCTGCGCGCCCGGGTGCCGTGGCGCCAGAAGGCCCAGTACGTGCTGTCGGCGATGTACTTCCTGTCGGGCTGGACCGTGCTCGTGTACATGTCGATGCCGGTCCTGCGCATCCTCACCGGAGCGCAGCCGCTGGGCGCGGCGAGCGCCGACCAGTTCCTCGTGCACTTCGCGCCGTACTTCGGCCTCGCGCTGTACGCGGTGGCGGTCGCCGGGCGCGGGGCGTACACGTTCGGCGGCTTCGCGCTGTCGGCCGCGAGCTGGTGGATCCACGTCCAGGCGACGATCCTCACGCTGCTGCGCCGGCGGGGCCGGTTCGTCGTGACGCCGAAGGAGGGCGAGCGCCGGCCGCAGCCGCGCGCCGTGGCGCCGACGCTGGCCGCCATTGCGATCCTCGTGGGCACCGGCGTGGTCGGGATGGCGCGCGGGCTCGACCCCGCGACGGTCAACAACGTCGCGTTCGCCGCGCTGCATGTGACCGTGCTGTCGGCCGGGATCTGGCCGGCGCTGTTCCCGGCCCGGCGGCCGACCGCGGCGCCGGTCGCGGCGGCCGGCCCCGAGCGAGCCGAGGAGGGGAGGGCCGCGGCGTGAGGCGGGCGATCGCGGTGGTACTGCTGCTCGCCGCGACGGCGGCCGGGTGCGGCGAGTCGTCGTCGGCGCCGCCCCGGCCGGGGCCCGGCGCGGCGGCGCGGTTCCTGGACCGCTACGTCGATCCCGACGGCCGGGTGGTACGCCGCGACCAGGGCGGCGACACGGTGAGCGAGGGGCAGGCGTACGCACTGCTGCTGGCCGCGGCGACGGGTGACGAACGGCGCTTCGGCCGCGTCTGGCGCTGGACGCGCGCGCACCTGCAGCGCCGCGACGGCCTGCTGGCCTGGCACTGGCGCGACGGGCGGGTGGCCGACCGCCAGCCCGCGGCCGACGCCGACCTCGACGCGGCGCGGGCGCTGCAGCTGGCCGCGCGCCGGTTCGGCCGCCCGGCGCTGCGCCGCGCGGCCGGGCGCATGGCGGTCGCGGTGCTGCGCCGCGAGACCGCCGCCGGCCGGCTCGTCGCCGGGCCGTGGGCGCGGCGCGGGCGCGTGCTCAACCCCAGCTACTCGTCGCCCGTGGCCGAGCGGGCGCTGGTGACCCTCGGCCACCACCGCCGCTGGGCGCGGGTGCGCCGCCACGGCATCGCGACCGCGCGGGCGCTGGTCGCCGGCGGCGCGCGCCTGCCGCCGGACTGGGCGCGGGCCGGACCGCGTGGCGCGCCCGCCAGATCGGCGGCGCCGCCCGGCGATCCGGGCGGCGTGCCGCGCTACGGCTTCGACGCCGTCCGGCTGCCGGTCCGCTTCGCCGAGTCCTGCGACCCCGCCGCCCGCCGGGTGGCCGCGGCGCTCTGGCCGCGCCTGCGCGCGGGCGACCCGGCGATCCTGCCCCGCGAGCTCGACGGCCGCGGCGTCGTGGGTGCGGTCCGCACCCCGGTCGCCCTCGCGGGCGCGGCCGCGGCGGCCCACGCCGCGGGCGACGCCGCCGCCCGCGACCGCCTCCTCGACGAGGCCGAGGCCCTCGACGACCGGCACCCGACGTACTACGGGGCGGCCTGGATCGCGCTCGCCCGGACCTTGCTCGCTCGGCGTTGCGGGTAGCGCCTGCGCCGGCGTTGCTACCCTCGCGCTAGTCGCCATCAATGAACGACGACCCCTACCGAAGTAGGCGCGCCGCGTCGGCGGCCCGCGCATGACGGCGCTCTTCCTCGCTGCCGTCGTCGTCCTCGTTCTCGTGAACGGGTTCTTCGTGGCGGCTGAGTTCGCCCTCGTCCGCGCCCGGCGCTCGCGCGTCGAGGAGATGAGCAAGGAGGGCAGGCGGGGCGCGGCGACGCTGCTCAAGGAGCTCGGCGACCTCAACCAGTACCTGTCGGCCTGCCAGTTCGGCATCACGCTGGCCTCGCTGGGCATCGGCTTCCTCGGCGAACCGGCGATCGCCGAACTGCTGGAGCCGCTGTTCGGCGACGCGATCTCGCACGGGCTGTCGGTCGCCATCTCCATCGCGATCGCGTACATCCTCGTGACGGCCCTGCACATCACCGTCGGCGAGCAGGTCCCGAAGATCTACGCGATCGTCAACGCCGAGACCGTCGGCTGCCGGATCGCCCGGCCGCTCGACTGGTTCCACACGGCGATGCGGCCGTTCATCGCCGCGCTGAACCACGCCTCCAACGGCCTGCTGCGGATGCTGCGGATCGACCCGGACGCCGAGTTCGAGGAGGGCGGCAGCCCCGGCGAACTGCGCGTCCTGATCGCCCAGGCCCGCACCGGCGGCAAGCTCGACGTCGGCGAGGCCGGGATGCTCGAGGGCGTCTTCCACCTGCACGAGCAGGAGGCCCGTCAGGTGATGACGCCGATCCCCGCGGTGGTGACCGTCGACCTGTCCGAGGACGTCGAGACCGCGCTTCGGCGCTGCATCTCCTCGGGCCACACGCGCCTCGTCGTCACCGAGGACGAGAACCAGGACCGCGTCCGCGGCCTCGTGCACTCGAACTCGCTGGCGCGGGTGCTGATGACCGACGGCCCGCAGGCGTCGATCGGCGACGTCGTGCGCGACGCGCCGATCGTGCCGGAGACCAAGCCGCTCGACGACCTGCTCGCCGACCTCCAGCGCGAGCGTTCCTCGATGGCGGTCGTCATCGACGAGTACGGCCGCGTCGCGGGGATCGTCACGGTCGAGGACATCATCGAGGAGGTCGTGGGCGAGATCGCCGACGAGACCGATCCCGCCGGCGGCGAGGTGCGCCGGCTGGCCAACGGCGACTGGTTCGTGCGCGGGCACGTCGCCATCACCGACCTCACGGACTACGGGCTGCATCTGCCGGTGGACTCGGACGCCTACAACTCGGTCGGCGGCTTCGTGTTCGCCGAGCTCGGCCGCCTGCCGCGCCGCGGGGACACGATCAAGGCCAACGGGTACTCGATCCGCGTCGAGTCGGTGCGCGAGAACCGCATCGAGGCGGTCCGCATCCGCGAGCGCGGACCGGCGACGGCCGAGCGCTCCGCCGCTGACCGCTGACCGCTGACCGCTGACCGCCGACCGCCGACCGCTGAGCGCCGCGTCTCGACTCACGCGCGGCGTCCCGGTTGCGGGGTTCCCGCAAGATTCTGCGACAGATCCCGTTGGGATGGGGGTAGGACACGAGCCGGAGGCGAGCTCAGGGGTGGACTCGCCGCCGGACGTGACGGCCGGCCCTCTCTCCCGCAGAGGGCCGGCCGTCCTGCCATCCGGGTAGGTTCCAGGCGGTGCCCGACGCGATCGAGGTCGAGGGCCTGACCAAGCGCTTCGGCGTCGTCACGGCGATCGACGACCTGAGCTTCTCCGTCCGCGAAGGCACGGTCACCGGCTTCCTCGGTCCCAACGGCGCCGGTAAGACGACGACGTTGCGCGTCGTGCTCGGCCTGGCCCGGGCGACGAGCGGCACCGCGCGGGTCCACGGCCGGCGCTACGTCGACCTCGACGATCCCGCCGGGACGGTCGGCGCCTCGCTCGAGCGCGCCGGCTTCCATCCCGGGCGCTCCGGGCGCGACCATCTGCGCGCCCTGTGCGCGATGGCGCGGATCCCCGCGTCCCGCGCCGACGAGGTGCTGCGTGCCGTCGACCTCGACGACAGGGCGGCGCGGCGGCGGGTCGGCGGCTACTCGCTCGGCATGCGCCAGCGCCTTCACCTCGCGGCGGCGCTGCTCGGCGACCCGTCGGTGCTCGTCCTCGACGAGCCGGCCAACGGCCTGGACCCGCAGGGCATCCGCTGGCTGCGCGAGACGCTGCGGCGCCTGGCCTCCGAGGGGCGCACCGTGCTCGTCTCCAGCCACGTGCTCTCGGAGGTGGCGCAGACCGCCGACGACGTCGTGGTCATCGCCCGCGGGCGGCTCGTGGACCAGGGCCCGGTGGCGAAGCTCGCGGCGGGCCCGGCGCAGGCGGTCATAGTGCGTGCCGCCGAGCTGACCGGCCTCGCCGCCGCGCTCGAGTCCGTCGGCGCGGTCGTCGAGCGCAACGACGGCTGGCTGCGCGTGCGCGAGGCCGACGCGCCGAAGGTCGGCGAGCTGGCCCTCGCGACGGGCGTCGCGCTGCACGCGCTCTACGAGGAGCGCCAGTCGCTCGAGGACGTGTTCCTGAAGCTCACCTCGGAGGCGGGGCAGCGGTGATCGGCCTCCTGCACGGCGAGATGATCAAGCTGCGGACGACGCGCACCGCGCTCGGCTTCGCCGCGCTCGTGCTGCTGCTCGTGCTTGCCAGCGTCCTGCTGCAGGCGCTGCTCGGGGACCCGGCCACGCTCGACGACAAGCGCCAGGTCGTCACGGTGGCGGGGCTCGGCGGCACCATCCCCGCGGTTCTCATCATCTTCGGCGTGGTCGGCGCCACCGGCGAGCACCGCCACGGCACGATCACCTCGACGTTCCTCATCGCCCCGGACCGCGTGCGCGCGACCGCGGCCAAGCTGCTGGCCTACTTCGCCACGGGCGTGATCGTGGCGGTCCTCGTGCAGGCGATCGCGCTGGCCATCGGCCTGCCGCTCATCGCCGGCGACCCGGGACCGGACCTCGGCGGCTCGGACATCTTGGCGCTCTTCCTCGGCGGCGCCGCCTCGTGCGGGCTGGCCGCCGCGCTCGGCGTCGCGGTGGGGGCGCTCATCAGCCACCAGGTCGCCGCGGTCGTCGGCACGCTCGCCTACCTGTTCATCCTCGAGCCGATCGTCTCAGCGGTCTCCGGCGACGTCAGCTCGTACACGGTCGGCTCGACGATGAGCGCGGTCGCCGGCATCGACTTCTCCGACTCGCTCGACCCGCTGCCCGCCGGTCTCGTCCTCGCGGCGTGGGCGCTCGTCGTGGGAACGGCCGCCGTCCTGGCCGACCGCTCCCGCGACGTCAACTGACTACTCGTACTCGTAGAAGCCGCGCCCGGCCTTCTTGCCGAGCGCGCCGTCGTCCACGAGCCGGCGCACCGTGGCCGGGATCTCGGTGCCGATCGACTCCCCGATCGCCTGCGAGACGTCCAGCCCGACGTAGTCGAGCAGGGCGAGCGGGCCCATCGGGTGGCCGGCGCCGAGCGTCATGCAGGTGTCGATCGCCTGCGGTTCGAGGCCCGTCTCCTCCATCATCCTCACGGCGCTGAACAGGTACGGGAACAGGAGCCGATTGACGACGAACCCCGGGACGTCGGGCACCTCGACCGGCTCCTTGCCGAGCGCGACGCACAGCTCGCGCGCCCGCCGGCGGGTGTCGTCGGTCGCCGCGGCCGGGAAGACGAGCTCGACGAGCTTCATCTTCGGCACCGGGTTGAACACGTGCAGGCCGGCGAAGCGCTCGGGCCGGCCGCTGGCCTGCGCGAGCGCCTCGACCGAGAGCGACGAGGTGGTCGACGCGAGCAGCGTCGTGCCGTTGACCCGCGACGCGACGTCCTTGAGCAGCGCCGACTTCGTGGGGAGGTCCTCCACGACGGCCTCGACGACGATGGTGGCGCCGGCGATCGCGTCGAGATCGGTGGCTACGGCTACCCGCCGGGCGTCGACGCCCTCGCTGATCTTGCTGCACACCTTGTCCACCGAGGCGCGCGCACGGTCCGCCGAGCTTTGCGACCGCGCCCAGAGCAGAACCTCTCCTTGCGCCGATGCCGCCGCGGCGAGCCCGCACGCGATCGCGCCGGACCCGACGATGGCCACCCGTTCGTCCACCTTGTCCCCTCGTTCGTTGACTGGCGAGTCAACGATCAGCCTACGAGATGGCGCGCGACGGCGCCTGGCGGCGGGCCCGGCGGGTGGTGGGTTCGCTCAGTCCTCGGGGCCGATGAAGCGCACGATGTAGGCGAAGATGCCGACGACCGCGATCACGAGCGCCCCGAACGCCACGCCCACGCCGGCGGTCGCGCCGAACTGCGTGATGCCGATGATGATCGCCACGGTCACGGCGAGCATCGCGGCGCCGAGCCAGATCATCAGGCTCTGGGCGCCGGGCTCGGGGTGCTCTTGGTCGGGACGGTGCTGGACGGACGTGCTCATGACGGCTCCTCTGTCTACTCGGGTGATGCTGCGCTCCAGCCTGGCGCGCACCGGCCGCCTCGCCATCGGGAGCGGGTGCGGAACGTCCCTCAGTGGTTCCTACGTATATTCGGGCCCGTGAGAGATCTCGGAGCGCCCACCTCGTACCTCGCCCTGGAGCCCGGCACGTCGGTCTATGACGCGGGCGGCGAGGAGATCGGCACCGTCGAGCACGTGCTGGCCGACCCCGGGGTCGACATCTTCGACGGGCTCGTCGTCGACACCCGGCCGCTCCTCGGCGGCCACCGGTTCGCCGACGCCGAGCAGGTCGACGAGATCTACGAGAGCGGCGTGGTGCTCAAGGTCGGCCGCGACGCCCTGCACGTGCCCGCCGACAACCCGGCGGTGATGAAGGCCGATCCCGACGACGTCGACGAGAGCGCGCTGACCGGCAAGCTCCGGCGCGCGTGGGACTGGATCAGCGGGCGCTACTGAGCACGGCGCGCAAGTCGTCGGTGAGCGCCGTCGCGCGTCCGGCGCCGTAGTCGTAGCCCACCAGGACGCCGTAGCCCTCGGCGAGCAGCCGGCCGTCGCCCTCGGCGTTCATCTCGAAGTGGATCCGGAACGACGAGCGGGCCACGTCGCCGGGCCGGACCCAGGTCCGGATGTCCTCCTCGTAGAAGGCGGGCGCCCGGTAGTTGATGTGGCATTCGGCGAAGATCAGCCCGAAGTCGCCCTCGGGGGCGATGGGGCTGTGGCCGGGGATCAGGGTCGAGAGGTACGCGATCCGCGCCGACTCGAAGAACTGCAGGAACGCCACGTTGTTGAGGTGGCGCATGGCGTCCAGGTCGCCGAAGCGGACCCGGTCTACGTAGGAGTACGGCCAGCCGTCGCGCGTCACGCCGGGCAGGGTACGGGTCCCGGCGGCGTGACGCGGACCGTTGGTGGCGGTCAGGAGCGGCGCAGGCGGCCGAGCAGGCCGCCGCTGCGGCGCGTCTCGGCCGAGGCGCCGTCGGCCGGCATCGTGTCGGTGCGGACGGCGCCGGAGCGCTCGGTCGGGGCGGTGGAGCCGGCGGGCGCGGGCGAGGTGGGGGAGATGCGCGTCGGCTCCTCGCCGGCCGGGACGCTCGCCCTCGGGCCCGCGGGCCCGCTGCCGGTCACCGCGGAGCGTTCGGCCACGGGCCGGCGGCGAGGGACGGGGTCGCGCTGGAAGCGGTCGTCGTCGTCGGCGGCCGCGCGGTCGTGCTCGACCTCCAGCTCGCGCTCGCGCTCGCGCTCCAGCTCCGCCTCCCGAGCCAGCTCGGCGTCACGCACGCCGCGCACCGACAGCCGGCCGAGCGCGAACGCGCCAAGTACGGCGATCAGCACGCCGAGGCCCTCGAACATCGTCAGCAGCTCGAGCACCTGGCGGTTCGTGTCGCCGGCGGGCGCGCCCGCGGCGCTCGTGCCGTCGTTCCACAGCCGGCTCACCGTCGGGCCGACGACGAACCAGGCGCCGGCGGCGACCGCCAGCCACGCGCCGAGGGCGGCGCGGGCGCGGTGCGCCGACGTCAGCAGCAGGAAGCCGCCCACGAACGCGGCGACGCCGGGCACGACGGACAGCCACAGCCGCCCGGAGCTCCAGTCCCACGTCTGATCGCTGCCGATGGTGAGGCCGAAGTAGGGCCCGATGAAGGGGATGAGGGCGCCCCAGGCGCCCAGAACCATGAGGAGCAGTCCGCTGACCGCCCCCCGCGTGCGCGGAATCTGCATCGTTGTCGCTCCTGTCGCGGGTGTGTCGCTGGATGGGTTACCCCGAGCGGCGCGATTCCACGAACGGCGGCGTGCGTCGGTGACCTGACGCGAGCGCTTCCCGCGCTCCCGCGGCGGCAGTAGCATGCCCGCGCCACGAACCTGGGGGGTACCCGGCAATGAGGCGAAGGGTCTTCATCATCACTGCAGCGATCCTGCTGGCCGCGGTGCCGGCGGCGTTCGCGCGCGGCGGCGAGCGCGGCTCGGCGTCGGTGCCCAAGCCGTACTTCGACGTGCGCGACGCGGCGGCCCCCGCTCCGGGCCCGTCGTCGAGCGGCGGCCGCGCGACGCCGCGGGCCCAGTCCGGCGCGCCCGCGCCCAGCCGGGCGACCCTCGACGCCCGCCGCGACCTCGCCGACGGTCTCGGCGAGCAGGCGGTGGTGCAGGCCGATCCGGTCACCGGCACGCTGCGCTCGCTGCAGCGCCTCGACGGCACGCTCACCGGCCCCGGCGGCGGCGATCGCGTGCAGCGCGCGTGGGACTACGTGCGCGACCACGCCGCCGCGATCGGCCTCGACGGCGGCGACCTCGGCACGTTCGTGGCGGAGCCGGCGCGCACCTCGCCGTCCGGCTTCGTCGTCGCGCGCTGGAGCCAGCAGGTGGGCGGCATCCCCACGTTCGACAGCGGGCTGCAGGTGGCCGTGACGAAGGACGGGCGCGTGCTGAGCGTCGGCGGCGCCCCGATCCACGGCCTCGACGTGACGTCGACCGACCCCCGGCTCGATCCGCTCGGCGCGCTCGCCGCGGTGATGGACGACATCGGCGTGCATCGCACCGCCTCGATCGTGTCCGGGCCCGTGGGCGCCGAGCAGGCGACGCGGTTCGACCGGGGCGATCGGGCCCGGCTGGTGCTGTTCTCCGATGTGGGCGGGGCCCGGCTGGCCTGGCGGGTGCTCTACCGCGCCGGCCCCACGGCCGTCTACGACGAGATCGTGGATGCCGGCACGGGCGCCGTGCTGCGCCGCGCGAACCTCGTGCGGTTCGCGGCCAACGAAGCTTCGGTGTTCCGCTCGTGGCCGGGCGGGCCGCTTCCCGGCCCGGTCTCCGTGGACCTCACGCAGTATCTCGACCCCGCGGTCAGCGAGGACTGGTTCGGGCCCGGGATCGACGACAGCCTCGCCGGGCCCAACGCGGTGGCGTGGGCCGACCTCGAGGACGACAACGCCCCGGGGCCGGGCGAGATCACGCGCCGGGCAGGCTCGTTCGTGTTCCCGTTCGACGAGTTCACGCCGGCGGAGAACCCGAACGGCCACTGCGACGCGACCCACCAGTGCACGTGGGACCAGGACGTTCCCGGCAGCTGGCAGGTCAACCAGGACAACGACATCACGAACGTGTTCTGGCTCGTCAACCGCTTCCACGACCACCTGAAGGACGATCCGCAGATCGCGTTCGGCCCCTCGAGCGGCAACTTCGAGGGCGACGACCCGGTGGCGGTCAACGGGCTCGACGGCGCCCTGACGGGGCCCGACGACTTCCACCTCAACAACGCGAACATGCTCACGCCGCCCGACGGCGACAGCCCGCTCATGCAGATGTACCTGGCGGGCGACCAGACGGGCTACTCGCAGCGCAACGTGAGCTTCGACTACGACCCGGCGACGGTCTGGCACGAGTACACGCACGGGCTCTCGACGCGGCTCGTCGAGAACGGCGGCGTCAGCTCGCCGCAGGCGGGCGCGATGGGCGAGGCGTGGAGCGACTGGTACGCGCTCGACTGGATGGAAGAGCTGGGGATGATCACCGACACCGGCACGCCGGGCGAGGTCGACCTGGGCGTCTACGCGGACCCGATCAAGAACGAGACGCGCACGCAGCCGCTCGACTGCCCGGTCGGCGTGAACAACGCGGCTTGCCCGGGGCGACCGCCGCGCACGCCGGCGGGCGGGTACACGTACGCGTCGTTCGGCAAGATCTCCAGCCGCGGAGCCGAGGTCCACGCGGACGGCGAGATCTGGTCCGAGACGTTGTGGGACCTGCGCGTCGCGATCGGCCAGGGCGCCGCCCAGAAGGTCATCACGGACGGGATGCGGCTCTCGATCACCGAGCCGTCGTTCCTCGACATGCGCAACGCGATCCTGGCCGCCGACCAGGCGGACTTCGGCGGGACGCACGCGGACGACATCTGGACCGTCTTCGCGCACCGCGGCATGGGCTTCTTCGCCGGTGCGGTGGACGGCGGCGACGTCACCCCGGTGGCGAACTTCGACCAGCCCCCGCCGCCCGGGACGCCGACCGGCACGGTGACGGGTCGCGTGCTCGACCAGGACACCGGCCAGCCGGTCGCCGGCGCGGTGGTCGGCTTCGGCGGCCACGACAGCGCGGGCTATCAGACCACGACGGGTGCGGACGGGCGCTTCACGCTGACACCGGTCGAGGGGACGTACCCGTCGCTCTTCATCCGCGGGCCGGGCTACGACACGCCGGCGGGCCTGCCGGCGACCGTCCAGGTGGACGGCGGCGACACGACCGACCTCGGCGACCGCCGGCTGCGGCGCAACTACGCCAGCCGCTCCGGAGGCGCCGCGATCGTGGCGACGAACGACCCGTGGACCGGCGGATGCGGCCCGCAGGACGCGATCGACGGATCGCAGGCCACGGGCTGGTCGTCGCCGAACCCGGACGGGACCCAGGGGCCGCTGCCGGACCCGACGCCGCCCGGCATCCCGCAGGGCACGCCGTACCAGACGATCGCCCTCCCGCAGACGATCGACATCGCGACGTTCTCGGTCGACCCGGCCGAGACCTGCGGCGATGACCCGACCGCCGCGGTCGGGCGTCTCGTGATCGAGACGTCCACCGACGGGACGACGTTCACCACGGCCGTCGACCACACCTTCACCGACGCGGATCGCCACCGGATGAACGACGTGACGCCGGCCGCGGGCGGGACGGGCGTGCGGGCCATCCGGGTGTCGCTGCGATCGCCGCAGGACCCGAGCGGCGACTCGGGGCAGGACTGGATCGACCTGACCGAGCTGAAGGTCTACGGGTCGCCGTCGACCAGCGGTGGTGGCGGCGGCGGCGGTGGCGGCGGCGGGACGACCCCGACGCCGACCCCGATCCCGCCGACCCCCGAGCCGCCGGTGCCGCCGACCCCGACGCCGCCATCGACGAACCCGCAGCCCATCGTGGTCTCGGCGATCGGCACCGTCTCGGTGCGGCGGCGCGGCCGGGTGTCGGTGCGGATCCACTGTCAGGACGCGTGCTCGGTGCGCGGGCGCCTGCTCGCCGGCAGGTCGCTGCGCAAGCTGCTGCACCGCACGCGCTCGACCCTGGTCGACAAGACGCTGATCCGCAACACCGCGGGCGCGGGCACGCTGACCCTGAAGCTGTCGAAGGGGACGCGCGCGCGGCTGCACCGCCGCCATCGCAGCACGGTGCCGGTGACGCTGAACGTCCGGGTGCGCGAGAACGACGGCAGGATGACGACGACGACGCGGCGCCTCCGGATCACCGTCTGACCGCCGCTGCGGCGCAGCGAGCGTCGAGTTCCTCAGCCTGGCGCTGAGAAACTCGACGCTCGATCCCGCGGGGCGGGGGCGCCGCACGGGGCGGGGGCGCCGCACGGGGCGCGGGGCCGCACGGGGCGGGGCGCCGCACGGGGCGGGGCGCCGCACGGGGCGGGGCGCCACACGGGGCAGGGCGCCGGACGGGGCGGGGGCTACGCGTAGCCGGCGAGCCGGAAGCCCACCGGGTCCGGGATGCAGGTCAGCGGGCTCGACGGCAGGCCGGGCGGCGGGTCGGGCTCGTTGTACGCGCCCGGGGCAACGTCGTTCGGCGTGTCCGGATGAAAGAGCGCGGCGAGCAGCTGGATGTGCCCGCGCCCGACCGACAGCTCGGACTGGCCGCCGCCGTAGGCGCCGATCCCGTTGACGTCGCAGAAGTCGTACAGGGCGAACAGCTCGCGCAGCGGGCCGGAGCGCGACGGCTTGACGTTGACCATCTTCGGCCGGACCGCCAGCGCCTCGACGTCGGCGACCGTGTGGATCGGGGCGTCCCAGGTCACGCGGTCCATCACCGGCGCGAGGACCGGCTCGGTCTCCTCGGTGAGCCTGGGGTCCTCGATCCATGCGTCGGGGAACGTCTCGATGACCCGCCGGTAGAGCTCGGGATCGGCGGTCTGGTCGACGATCGTGCCGACGTACTGGCCCTTGAGGTCGATCGAGTCGACCGCGCCCGTGGCCGCGAGCCGCGCGAAGAGCTCGTCGTCCCACGAGGAGGTCGCGTCGAGCTTCATCCGCAGCGTGGGGTAGCGCTCGAGTCGGGAGCGAACCGGCTCGAAGCTCGGCGGCTCGCCGAGGCGCAGCGAGTTGACGAAGGTCAGCGGCCGCAGCTCGCGCCCGAGGACCTCGGGCAGCGTCGTGCCGGCCTGCCGCAGGGCGAGGTCGAGCGCGGCCGACTCGTAGGCCCAGATCCGGTAGGCCAGCGACGCGGGGTACTCGGGCGGGGCGTCGAACAGGTCGAGCGCCGCGAGGTGGTTGGAGAACGACTGCAGCGTCCAGTCGCCCGCCAGCGGCAGGACCGGCCCGGCGGCCTGCACCTTCTCGTGGTCCTCCGGCGTGTAGACCACGTCCTCGCCGATGCCCTGCTCGCCGCCCCCGATCAGGTGGATGTCGGTCGTGCGCCGCAGGAACTCGGGCCGCGGCTGCCAGCTGTGGCCGTGCAGCTCGTAGCGCTCGATGCGCACCGGCAGGCCGGCGACGCGCTCCCAGGTGCTGGTCATCGCGGCGCCCCGCTCTCGAGCCGCGCGACCAGCTCGTCGAGGCGCAGCTCCTCGAGCCCCTGGCCGACGGCCTCGAGCTCGCCCGCGCACCACTCGACCAGCCCGCGGCCCTCGCGCAGGAGCTCGAGCGTCTCGCGCAATCCGGCGTCGCCGGAGTCAAGCCGCCGGATGATCTCCTCGATGCGGGCGGTCGCGGTCTCGTAGGTGTGGGTGGTGGCCTGCTGGTCGGTCATGGCGTCGGATCCCGGTCTGAGATGGTGGCATCCACGGCGGCGTCGGCGAACCGGAGGCGGACCGTGGCCGCGTGGCGGGCCGCCCGGGCGCTCGTGACGACCTCGCCGGCGCCGTCGGTGACGAGCGCGTAGCCGCGGTCGAGCGTCCGCGCGGGGTCGTGGGCGTCGAGCGCGATCCGCAGCCGCTCGAGCGTGGCGCCGCGCGCCGCCTCGGCCGCCGTGGCCGCGCCCTTGCGCGACAGCACCAGCGCGTGGCGCTCCGCGCGGCGCGACCGCTCAGCCAGCCCGCGCCGGCCCGCCGCGCGCAGCTCGCGCAGCGACTGGTGCAGCGCGAGGCGCTGGCGGGCGACGTGCTGGGCGGGCGCGCGCGACATCCGGGCCAGCAGGCGCGCGCGGTCGAGCACCGCCCGCCGGCCGTGCCCCTCCAGGCGCCGGGCGAACGCCGCCAGCTGGGTGCGCGCGTCGTCGCAGTGGCGCGGCACGGCGGCCTCGGCGGCATGGGTCGGGGTCGAGCAGCTCTCCGCCGCCACGTCGTCGAGCAGCGTGCGGTCGGTGTGGTGGCCGACCGATGCGATCACCGGCACCTGCAGCAGTGCGACGGTCCGGCACAGCGTCTCGTCGCAGAAGCAGAAGAGGTCGGCCAGCGAGCCGCCGCCGCGGGCGACGACGATCACGTCGACCCGGCAGGCGGAGAGGTCCTGCAGCGCGCGGGCGATCGCCGGGGCGGCGTGCCGGTCCTGGACCGGCGCGAACGCCCAGACCAGCCGTCCGGCCCAGCCGCGGCGCCGCAGCCCGGCGAGCACGTCGTCGCGCGCCTTGCCCGACTCGCCGGTCACGACGCCGATCGTGCGCGGCAGCGGCACCCGCGCCAGCCGCTTCTGCGGCGCGAAGAGCCCCTCGGCGTCCAGCCGCTTGCGCAGCAGGTCGAGCTGGGCGAGCAGGTCGCCCTCGCCGGCGAGCCGCAGGGCGGTGACGTCGAAGGAGAAGTGCGGCGACGACGAGCGCGACCCCGGGTAGTAGTCGGGCCCGCCGGCCACGACGACACGCGCCCCGTCCGCGAGCGCGCCGGCGCCGAGCGCGTCGAACTCGTTGCGCCACATCGCGCACGGCAGCGCGCCCTCGCCGTCGCGCAGCTCGAAGTACACGCGGGCCTTGCTCGCCTTGAAGCCCCAGACCTCGCCGAACAGCTGAACCCGCGCGCGCTTGCGCAGCTCGTCGCGCAGCTTGGCCGCGTACGCGCCGACCGGGAACGGGCCGAGCAGCGTGCTGCCCGGGATGCCTGCGGGGCGGGTCACGTGCGAGCGACGGTACCGCCGCGGCCGGGCGGACCCCCGCCGCGCCCCCGCTCAGCCCGCCTCGGCGAGCCCCTCGGCGTTGGACTTCAGCGGCCTCTGGCCGGCCTGGGCGTGCATGCCGCGCACCTCGCCCGAGTACCCGAGGCGCACGAGCCGCGCGATCTCGCGCTCGCCCTCGACCCGGGCCGGGTGGTCGGCCGGCAGCCCCTCGATCAGCTTCGCGATCCGGTTGCGCAGCTGCAGCGCGAAGTGTGGGGTGGAGGCGCCCATCAGCTGGCGCACGTCCTCGACGGTCACCTCATGGCCGGGGGCGCTGCGCGCGGGATGCTCGAACTCGCTCATGGGCTTTCGTCGCGGACGGGGGAGATCTCGAGAAGGGCGTCGATGCGGGACTGGGCGTCAAGTGTGACGGCCTGCTCGTCCCCGATCAGCCAGGCGTGATTGTAGACGCCGCGGACCGGGTCGGCCTCGTAGCCGGGCTGGATGTCGAGCAGGAGCTGGACGAGCGGCTCGGGCAGGCCGCCCGCGTCGTCGGTCAGCAGCAGCGGCCCGTAGGTCCCGCTGGAGGAAAGCGGCGAGGCGGCCGCGGCGGCCAGCGGCTGCCGCGGATCGGCGACGACCAGGCCGTGCCCGGGATCGACGATCCCCCAACCGAACGCGTCCGACGAGAATCGCGCGAAGGCCACCGCGTTCTTCGCCGGGTCCGCGCCCGCGATCCTCGTCACCGAGGACCCCGCCTTGCGCAGCGCGCCCAGCACGCCGTCCGAGACCTGCGACCTCGGCCCGACCACGTAGATCGCCGGCCGGTCGTGGCGGCGCAGCGCCTTGAGCGTCGCCTGCGGGACCCGGTCGCGTTCGACGAACAGCAGCGGGTCGCCCGCCTTCGCCGCCCAGGCCGCGGCCGGCATCGCGTACGCCGGGTCGTCGACGCCCGCGATCATCACGGCCGGCGCGGGCTCGCCCCGCGCGCTCGTCGCCACGCGGTCGATCGCCGCGGCGAGATCGAACGCGTCGTCGCCGGCGACGGCCGTCGCCCGCAGCCCCGAGGGCGCCGGGACATCGCCCACCCGGATCACCTGCGCACGGCCGAGGACCCCGGACCCGCCCGGGGCCAGGCGCGTCAGCGCGGCCTGCGTGGCGTCCGGCAGCTCGCTGCCGTGGGCGAGCAGCAGCGGCGCTCGGATCGGGCGCGCCATGAACACGGAGGCGGCCAGCGCGGCCTGCCAGTTCTCGGAGTCGGCAAGCACCACCGCGGCGGGCCGGCTAGTCGGCCCGGTCGACGGGAACACGGCCTGCGCGACGCCCGCGGCGTCGGCCGTGGCGTCGGCGCCGCCCACCCGCGTCGTGTTCTTCGTGGCGAACGTCGGGAAGCCCAGGTCGCTCGCCGCCTGCGGCTCGTCGCCCGCGACGCCGGAGACCGGCGCGGTCACCGTCGTCGTCGCCGGCGGCGGCAGCGGCCCGGTCGTCTCCTTGCCGCACCCGGAGGCGACCGCGGCGAGGGCACCGGCGAGCAGCAGGGCACTCAAGTGAGGTCGCATCCGGCCGATGACGGTATTGAAAGGCCGGTCGCCCATACGCCGGGCGGGCGGTACCCATAACCGCGGGACACCAATCCTGGTGACGTGCTAGGTTGCCGCGATCACGCCGAATCCCTGGCAGGAAAGCCGGGGACCGGGGGACCCAAATGTTGTGTGGGGCGAATTTCGTGGTTCATCCACGAGAAGCGCAGGCTCTTTCCGCGCTAGCCCGTCAGCTAACCCCGGAGGCCCACGAAAGAGGTAGCTGTGCGGGCACGTGCCCTGACGACGTCGATCGTTTCCGTTCTGTGTTTGGCCGCGTTCGCCGTGCCCGCCTCGGCCGCTACCCGCCAGGCCACGACTCCGGCGCCGGCTCCGGCGCCCGTCGCCGGCGACACCGCCGGCGGGGCCTCGTACGATCAGGCGACCGCGCCGACCCCGGTCATGCCCAGCGGCCGGATCATCGACGGCAAGGCCTACCCGCCCGCGGACGCGCCGGCCGAGGTCCAGCAGGCGATCTGGTCCGCGAACGAGATCGTCGGCAAGCCCTACAAGTACGGTGGCGGCCACGCCCGTGTCGTGGACACCGGCTACGACTGCTCGGGCACGGTCTCCTACGCGCTGCTCGGCGGCGACCTGATGGACGGCACGCCGCTGGACTCCGGCAGCTTCATGAAGTGGGGCGAGTCGGGCGCGGGGTCCTGGGTCACCGTCTACACGAACCCGGGCCATGCGTTCGTCGTGATCGCCGGCATGCGACTCGACACGAGCGCCGCGGGCGATCCGTCCGGCGCCAAGGGCCCGCGCTGGCGCCCCGTCCTGCGCAGCACCAAGGGCTTCGTCGCCCGCCATCCCGTCGGCTTCTGAGCCGCACCTGAGTCGCATGTCGCGCCGGCGTCGGTAGGCTGGGCGCCAGACATCCCGACTGGCGGACAGGAGGCAAGTGATGGCCGGCACCAGTGGCCGCTTCACGACCATCATCAAGGCGAAGATCTCGAAGCTCCTCGACAGAGCTGAGGATCCTGGCGAGACGCTCGACTACAGCTATCAGAAGCAGCTCGAGCTCCTCCAGAACGTCAAGAAGGGCATCGCGGAGGTCGTCACCTCCAAGAAGCGGCTGCAGATGCAAGCCGATCGCCTGCAGCAGAACGTGGTCAAGCTCGACACGCAGGCCCGGCAGGCGCTGTCCGCCGGCAACGAGGAGCTCGCCCGCACGGCGCTCGAGCGCAAGCAGCTCGCCCAGACCGAGCTGCAGAACCTCGACACGCAGGTCGCCGAGCTCGAAGGCCAGCAGCAGAAGCTGATCGACTCCGAGGCGAAGCTCCGCGCGAAGATCGAGGCGTTCCGCACCAAGAAGGAGGTCGTCAAGGCGCAGTACTCGGCGGCCGAGGCCCAGGTGCAGATCTCGTCCGCGGCCACCGGTGTCGGCGAGGAGATGGCGGACGTCGGCCTCGCGATGCAGCGGGCGCTCGACAAGACCGAGGACATGAAGGCGCGCGCCTCCGCGGTCGAGGAGCTCGAGGCGGCCGGCACGTTCAGCGACGTCTCGCTGCTCGGCGAGGGCCAGGACGACATCGATCGGCAGCTGCACGAGCTCACCAGCCAGTCCGCGGTCGACGACGACCTCGCGAAGATGAAGGCCGAGCTCGGCCAGGGCAGCGGCGGCTCGCAGCCGCAGATCGAGGGGGGCGCGGCGTGATCGTCCGCATCGCCACGGAGGGCCAGTACGAGCTGCCCGAAGGCGCGAACGACGAGCTCAACGAGCTCGACAATCGCGTCGTCGCGGCGGTCGAGGCCGAGGACGAGGCCGACTACAACCACGCGTTCCAGGCCCTCCTGGAGTTCGTGCGCTCGCAGGGGAACGCCGTCGACGGCGACGACCTGCGCGAATCCGACCTCATCATCCCGCCGCCGGATCTCACGCTGGCCGAGGCCGAGCGAGACTTCACCGGCGAAGGCCTCCTGCCGGACTGAGGCCATGCCCCGAATCATCGCCGCCGCCGCGCTCGTCGCGGCGCTGCTGGCCCTGAGCGCTCCCACCGCCGGGGCTCAGGGCACACCCGGCCCGCACACCGAGACGAAGACATCCGGTGCGGTGACCGCGACCCTCACCTACCGGCTGAAGCGCTTCATCCAGGCGACGAACGTGCGCCTTGCCGTCACGCGCGGCGGCGCACCCGCCACGCTGCCGAGCGGCGGCGACGTCGCCGCGGGCTGCCGGTTCTGCAAGGGCGCCGCGCCGATCGGCGGCCTGAGCGAGGGCGGTGGCGAGCCCGTCTCGTCGCTGACGATCGCGGACCTCACCGGCGACGGCGACCCGGAGGTCATCGTCGACCTGTTCACCGGCGGCGCGCACTGCTGCTCGGTGTCGGTCATCTACGGCTGGGACGCCGCGACGAACGCCTACCGGCGCCTCGACCAGCTGTGGGGCGACCCCGGCTACTCGCTCGCCGACCTCCCCGGCGGGCCGGCGCAGGAGCTCGTCACCTTCGACGACCGGTTCGCCTACGCGTTCTGCGCCTACGTGTGCTCCGCGATGCCCGAGCAGATCTGGCGCTACCAGGACTTCGGGCTCGTCAACGTCACGCGCGAGTATCCCGACCGCATCCGCGCCGACCTGCGCGCGCTGCGCGGCAGCCTGCGCCAGGCGCGCCGGCACCGCGACGAGGGCTTCTCGATCAAGGGGATCCTGCCGGCGATCTGCGCCGACCTGTACCTCCTCGATCGCGGCTCGGCGTGTCGCCGGGAGCTCAACGCGGCGCTGCGCCGCGGCGAGCTGAAGAAGCGGCCCGGCGACATCGCCGAGAAGTACGGGCGCGCATACATCCGCTCGCTCCTCACGTTCCTGACGAAGACCGGCTACCGCACCTGATCCGCCCCGGCCTGGCCGATCGCCAGGATCGAGACACCGAACGGGAAGCTGACCCCGCGGCGCAGGAGTGCCTCCTCGGAGCCGAACGCGCCCGCGAGCAGGCGGTTCATGCGCGGCGAGCCGAGCTCGAAGTCCGAGCGCAGCTCGCCGCCGCCCCGGTCGCGGCGCAGCACGCGGACGGCGGCGATCGGGCCGAACAGCAGCGTGTTGAAGTAGGTCGCGCGGCGCACGTCGAGGCCGGCACCCCGCAGCAGCGCGACGAGCTCGCGGCGCACGTAGCGGCGGCGGTGGTGGCTGATCTCGTCCTGCGGCCCCCACATCCAGCGGTACGCCGGCACCGTGACGATCGCGGTGCCGCCGGGCCGCAGCACGCGGCGCATCTCCGCCGCCATGCCCGCATCGTCGTCGAGGTGCTCGAGCACGTCGAACGCGCTGACCACGTCGAGGCTCGCGTCCTCGTGCGGCAGCCGGCCGCCCTCGAGCCGCGCGACCGAGGTCAACCCCCGCTTCGCGCAGAACGCCACGGCCTGCGGGTCGGCGTCGAGCCCCTCCGCCCGGCCGAAGCGGCCCAGCTCGCGGACCATCGTCCCGGTGCCGCACCCCACGTCGAGGAGTCGCCGGGTGCCGCCGGGTGCCGGCGCCAGGGCCCGGGCGAGCTCCGACAGGATGATCCGGCGACGCCCCAGGAACCACCAGTGCCGATCCTCGATCTCGAAGTACTCCGCGTAGAAGCGCTCCTCCATCGAAGCGCTAGGGCTGCAGCTCGACCGCGGTGTCGCGGTTCCGGGCGGCCTCCATCAGCTCGCGGTCGGCGCGGGAGGGCACGTGGATGCGCCGCCACATCGTCGCGATCGTCCGCAGCGTCCGCGGCACGTCGCTGGCCTGGACGGTCGTCTCGCCCGCCGTCCGCGGGTAGTGGCGCACGCCCTTCTCGGCGACGCGGAAGTTCCACCGCCGGGCCTTGGCGACGAGCTCCGTGTCGACGAAGAAGTCGTCGGACTCGATCGTGATCTTCTCGAGCACCTCGCGGCGCAGCAGCTTGTAGGCGCAGTCGACGTCGCGCACGTGGACGCGGAACAGGACGCCGACGAGGCGGTTGTAGCACCACGAGACGATCGAGCGCAGCACCGTGTCGTAGCGGTACACGCGGAAGCCGATGACCATGTCGTGGTCGGCCATCATCGGCAGGAACCACTCGAGCTCGGCGAGGTCGAACTGGTTGTCGGCGTCGGTGTAGAAGACGAGCGCGCCGCGCGCGTGGCGGAAGCCGGAGCGGATGGCGGCGCCGTAGCCCTGGTTGACCTCGTGGCGCAGCACGCGCACGCGGCCGTCCCGTGCGCCGCGCGCCGCGGCCAGCGCGCGTTCGACGGTCGCGTCGCGGCTGCCGTCGTCGACGACGAGGACCTCGAAGTCGTCGACGAGGTCGGGCAGCACCTCGAGCGCGCGGCGGACCACGGGCTCGATGTTCGCCTCCTCGTTGTAGGCGGGCAGCACGACGGACAGGGCGGGCGGCATCTGGGCCGAGGAGACTAGTCTGCGGCCGGATGCCGTTGCGTGATCGCCTGGGGCGCCCCGAGGCCCTCGTCGTCGCGGCCGTCGTCGGGTTCGTGGCGCTGACGGTGTGGTGGGTCTCGCGGGACCACCGGGTGCCGACGTTCGACGCCGGCGGCCACATGTTCACCGCGCTCTGGTTCCGCAACGAGATCGCGGGCGGGGACGTCCTGTTCCCGTTCAACTACTACAACTCGTTCGGCTACGCGCCGCTCGTCCAGCTCATCGGGGCGGCGGCGACGGTGATCGGCGGGCGCAGCGTCATGACGCTCGTCCTGTCGCAGAACGTCGTGTTCGTGCCGATGCTCGCCCTCGGCTGCTACGGGGCGGGGACGATCGCGTTCCGCAGCCGCCTGGCCGGCGCGCTCGCCGCGGTCTTCGCGCTCGGCACGCCGATGCTGACGAGCCTGCTGCACATCTACATGCTCGACCCGCCGCAGACCGCGCTCGTCGCGCTTGCGGTCTGGCTGCTGCTCGCCTCCCGCCGCTTCGAGCGCACGGGCTGGGCAGCGGGCGCGGGGGTGGCGTTCGGCTTCGGCCTGCTGACGAAGCTGACGTTCGCCGTCTTCCCGGCGGGCCTGATCGCGGTGATGCTGCTGCGCGGCGGATGGCGCCACTGGCGGGGGCTCATCGCGTTCGCCGCACCGGCGGTCGTGATCGGCGCGCCGTACTACCTGCGACACGCCTCGGACGTCCTGCGCTACGCGGCCGGCTCCAACGTGGCCGGCACGTCCCTGGGCGACTACGGCGCCGACCCGGGGCGCTTCACGGTCGGCGACCTCGGCTGGTATCTGTGGAACGCGATCAACGTCCAGCTGCTGCTGCCGTTCACGGTGCTGGTCGTCGTCGGGATCGTGATCGCCGTCGTGCGCTACGCCCGCGACCGCCGGTCCGACGACCTGGGTCCCGAGCTCGTCGGCGGCCTGCTCGTCTCCTACGTCGTGATCATGATGCTGGCCCACAACGACAACCGGTACCTGCTGCCGGCGACCGTCTACGCGGCCGTGCTGGGGACCGGATGGATCGCGACGGTGCGGTCGGCGACCTGGCGGGCGGTGGGCGCGACGGTCGTCGTGGCGATCGCCGTGATCAACGTCGTCACGACATCGTTCGGGGTGGGCGGGGTCGCGCGGGCGTCGCTGCCCGGCGCGCGCGACGACCGCATCCTCACCGGCCGCTTGACGGTGTTCTCCGACCGCGGGTTCCTCGTCGACGAGCCCGAGGACGGGGGCGACGTGCCGGCCATCCTGGAGGCCGCGCACGCCCGGGGCGCCCGCCAGCTGGCGATCGGCCGGCTGTCGGCCACCGAGGGCTTCTGGAACGCCCCGGGCCTGACCGCGCTGGGCGCGATCGCCGGCCTCGACGTCGCCCCGGCCAACGACCCCGCCGCGCTGGGCCCGAAGGACGTCTACGTGCGCCGTGAGCCGATCGTCGCCGGCGGCGCGCGGCCGTGCGCGGTGCTGCCCGACGGCACCGGGGTGTTCGTCACGCGCGGTCCGGACCTCGCGCCGGTCGAGCGGGCGACGAACCTGTACTGCCCGACGCGCTCGCCCCGTGTGTACGAGGCGCCGCACGCCGACGATCCGCTCCCGGCGGCGACACGCGCCCGGCTCACGCGGCTCGAGCGCGTGCTGGCCGTGGCTCGGCGTCAGGGCGTGCGGGAGGCCGCCTTCGAGGAGTCGCTGGCGATCGACCCGGCCTACGGCGGCGGCGCCGCCATCGCGGCGGCCGCGCGGCGGGCGGGCCTGCGGGCGCCGTCCGGCAACCGCGTCGACGGCCTCGACCCGGCCGACGGCGTGCTCCTCTTCCAGCGCCGGCTGCTGCCGAACTATCCGCCGGCGTGCCTGCGCAATGGCGACGACGGGCTGTTCCTCGTGCATGGCGGCGCCGTGCCGCAGCTCGAGTACGCCGAGCGGCTCTACTGCCCGACGCGGCGCCCGACGGACTACCGCGGCCCGCTGGCGGGCTGACCGCCGGCCGCGGATCAGATGGGGACGCCCCACAGCGGGAACCAGCGCTCGAGCTCGGGCTCGATCGGCAGCTCGCTGCCGATCTGGGCCTTGAGCTGCAGCTCGCGCTCGACCGAGCGCTGCTGGTCCCCCGGGGCGGGGACGAACGGGTACCAGGACCCGCGCTTGACGTTGTAGATGAAGTACAGCGGCCGCTTCTGGCCGTCCTCGAAGGCGAACACCGCCGCCAGCACCCGGTCGCCGTAGCCGCCGATCTGCAGCGCCTCGTAGACGGCGTTGATGCCGACGACGAGATCCTCGACGTCGGCGTCGCGCAGGATCATCCAGCGGTAGCCGAACGAGTCGTCGCTCGTGTCGACCGTCGTGCCGGTCTCCTCGCCGGTCGACTTGACGACCTCGACCATCTCCTTGACGATCTCGTTGAAGTCGGCGGTGGCGAGCGGCTGGAAGACGATCGCCGCCATGCCGCGCGTGTGGACGTCCTGCGACGTCTCCAGCGTCACGTACGCCGTGGACATGGCGAAGAGCCGATCGCGCTTGGCGGGCGCGGCGACCTTGCGGCGCCCGAGCAGCGCGTCGAGGAACCCCATCAGGCGGCCAGCGTACCCTGCAGCTGCTGCTCCAGGCGCTGAAGGCGCTCGATCCGCTTCTCGACCGGCGGGTGCGTCGCGAACAGCGAGCCGATCGCGCCCTTCGCCGACGCCGGGATGATGAAGAAGGCGTTCATCTCGGAGGCGGCGCGCAGGTCGCGCTGCGGGACGCGCTGCATCTGGCCGGAGATCTTCAGCAGCGCCGACGCCAGCGCGCTCGGCCGGCCGGTGAGCACCGCCGCGCCGCGGTCGGCCGCGAACTCCCGGTAGCGCGACAGCGCCTGCATGAGGAAGAACGAGACGACGTACACGATCATCGAGACGAGGAACACGACCAGCGCGCTCGGGCCGTCGTCGTCGTCGCCTCCGCCGCCGCCGAAGAGGAAGCCGAACTGCAGGATCATCGACGACAGCGCCGCGCCGAACGAGGCGATCGTCATGACCATGACGTCGCGGTTGGCCACGTGGGAGAGCTCGTGGGCGATGACGCCCTCGAACTCGGCGGGGGAGAGCAGCTCCATGATGCCGGTCGTCGCGCAGACCGTGGCGGCCTTCTGCGAGCGGCCCATGGCGAACGCGTTGGGCATCGGCGTGTCGATGACGGCGATCTTCGGCTTGGGGAGGTCCGCCTGGACGCAGAGGCGCTCGACGAGCGCGTGGAACTCCGGCGCCTGCTGCGCCGTGACGGTCTTGGCGCCCATGGACGCCAGGGCGATCTTGTCCGACGCGAAGACCTGCAGGAGGAACAGCCCGATGCCCACGACCACCAGCAGGCCGAAGCCGGCGCCGGCGGCGAAGAGGACGCCCAGCAGGGCGATGTACACCAGGCCCAGCAGGAACATGGTGAAGAGCATCCGGGCCTGGAGTCCGGTGTCCTTGCCGAACGAGGTGCGTGCAGCCATGGCCAAGAGGATGCCCTAACTCTGTTAAGACAGCCTGAAGCCGCTGTGGGCGGCGCCTTGCAACCTTTGAGCGAGGGTTGAGCCCTTGCTACAAGCAGGGATTCCGCGGTTCGTCCGCGCGTCCGCCCGACCCTCCATCATCGCTTGAGACTTCGCCTCCTGATCCTGTGCGCCTTCGCCGTCCTGCCGTTCGGCCTGTGGGCGCTGTCGCCGCTGGTCTCCAGCGGCGCCTCCGGACCGTCGCTCAACGAGGTGCAGTCGAAGATCCGCCAGAAGGAGCGCCAGATCGGCGCCAAGAAGGGCACCGAGCGGGTCCTGACGACCGACATCTCGCGCTACACGAGCCGGATCCGCGACCTCCAGGGCCGCATCACGGGCCTCCAGCGCCGCCAGCAGGCGATCCAGACCGACCTCGATGCCAAGCGCTCCGAGCTCGTGCGCGTCCAGGACCAGCTGCGCGACGAGCGCGCGCGGCTCACCCGCCTCAAGGGCCGGCTCGTCGTGTCGCGGCGGGCCCTCGCAACCCGGCTCGTCGAGCTCTACAAGGCCGACCGCCCGGACCTCATCACCGTCGTCCTGGACTCCAACAGCTTCGCCGACCTCCTCGAGCGCGGCGAGTTCCTGCGGCGCATCTCCGACAACGACCGCCGGATCGTTGCCGCGGTCAAGACGGCGAAGGCGGATGCCCAGGCGACGACGACGCGGCTCGCCGGGCTCGAGGCGCGCCAGCAGAAGGTCGCGGCCACGATCCTCACGCGCCGCGACGAGGTCGCCGGCGTCAAGAACGACCTCGTCAGCGCGCGCAGCGGCTACGAGCGCACGCGCGCCGGCCGGCAGAACCTCCTGTCGAGCGTGCGCGGGCAGCGCCACGCGCTCGAGGACGACCTCGGCGAGCTGCAGGACCAGCAGGCCAAGATCCAGGCCCGGCTGGCGGACATCGCGTCGGGCGGCAGCGCCGGCACGCTGCCCGCCGGGCCGATCAAGCCCGGCAGCGGCGGCATGATCTGGCCGGTCAACGGCCCGATCACCTCGCCGTTCTGCGAGACGCGGGCCTGGGAGTCGTGCCATCCGGGCATCGACATCGGGGTGCCGTCCGGCACGCCGATCCGCGCGGCCGCGTCCGGCAAGGTCGTGCTGATGCAGCCCGAGTCGGCCTCCGGCGGCTACGGCAACTTCACCTGCGTCCAGCACACGTCGTCGATGTCGACGTGCTACGCGCACCAGTCGCGCTTCGGCACCTCGATGGGCGCGAGCGTCACGCAGGGGCAGGTCATCGGCTACGTCGGGTGCACCGGCCGCTGTTACGGCGATCACCTGCACTTCGAGGTGCGCATCAACGGGTCCGTGGTGAACCCGCTGAACTACCTGTAGGTACGTTCACCGGGGCCCGCCTCTCGCCGGAGACGCCGGAAGCCCACCCGGCAGGCGCGGACCGGCGTCGGCACCCCGTAGGCTGACGGGCCGTGCTTCCCGAGATCGGCCCCGTCAAGACCTTCGGCGTCATGTTCGCACTGGCCTTCGTGGCCTGCGGGCTCATGGCCTGGCGACGCTTCAAGGAGCTCGGCAAGCCCACGGACTGGGCTTACGAGGTCGTCTTCGCCGCGCTCATCGGCGGCCTGGTCGGCGCCCGCGCGTACTACCTCATCCAGCATCCGAGCGAGCTCGGATTCTCCGGGATCTTCGGCGGCTCCGGGCTGGTGTTCTACGGCGGCGCGGTCGGCGGCGCCGCCGGCGTGCTCATCTGGGCCTGGTGGCGCGGCATGCTCAACGGCTACCTGCTCGACATGGGCGGGATCGGGCTGGCGATCGGCTACTCGATCGGCCGGATCGGCTGCCAGCTGTCCGGGGACGGCGACTACGGGACCGCGTCCTCGCTGCCGTGGGCGATGGCCTACCCCGACGGGACGGTGCCGACGACGCAGGAGGTCCATCCCACGCCCGTCTACGAGACGCTCGCGATGGGCCTCGTCGCCTGGCTGCTGTGGCGCTGGCGCGACCGCTTCCAGCCCGGCACCGTCTTCGCCCTCTACCTGATCTTCGCCGGCATCGAACGCTTCCTGGTCGAGTTCATCCGCCGCAACTCCGACGCGGCGCTCGGCCTCACCGCGGCGCAGTTCGAGTCGATCGCGTTCTTCCTGCTCGGCGGCATCATCCTCGCCATCATCGGGCGGCGGCACGGCGGCGTGATGCGCGGCGACACACGGCCCGGAGCAGCGCAGACCGCAAGCTGAGAGGGTCGCCCGCGTGGGCGCGCTCCGCCATCGGGACTTCCGGCTCCTCTGGGCCGGCCAGGCCGTCAGCACCGTCGGCGATGCGCTGAACATCGTCGCCCTCGCCGTGTTCGCGCTCGAGCGGGGCTACGGGCCGTCCGGCCTCGGCGCGATGCTCGCCGCGCGGACCGTGGCGATGATCCTGTTCCTGCCGCTGGGCGGGATCGTCGGCGACCGGATGTCCCGGCGCGGGCTGATGATCGCCTCCGACGGCGTGCGCGCCGGCGCGATCATCGCCCTCGCGCTCGTCCCGGCATCAACGCCGCTGGCCCTGGTCGCCGGACTGGCGTTCCTCGTCGGCGCCGGCCAGTCGTTCTTCCAGCCCGCGTACGGGGCGCTCATGCCGGGGATCGTGCCGGCGAAGGACCTGGTGTCGGCCAACAGCCTGACCGCGGTCGCCCGCCAGGGCGCGTCGGTGCTCGGGCCCGCCATCGGCGGCGCCCTCGTCGCGCTCGCCGGGGTCCGTCTCGCGCTCGTCGTCGACGCGGCGACGTTCGCGGTGAGCTCGGCGACGCTGATCGCGGTGCGCGAGCCGCCGCTGGCCGAGCGCACCGGCACGCCGTCCGTACGCCGCGACGTCGCCGAGGGCTTCGCGGCGGTGCGCGCACGACCGTGGATCGCCGCGGTCATCGGCATGGCGATGATCCAGCTGCTGTTCGTCATCGGCCCGTGGGAGGTCCTGCTGCCGGTGATCGCCCGTGAGGACCTCGGCGGCAACGGGGCGTTCGCGGTCATCCTCTCGGTCTACGCGGCCGGGGCGGTGGTCGGCGCGCTCGGCGCCGGCCGGATCCGCACGCGTGTCCCGGGGGTGGTCGCGCTGCTGGCCCTGATGACCTGGCCGCCGTTCTTCCTCGCGCTCGTCGGGCCGTCGCCGATCGCGCTCATCTGCGTGCTCGCGTTCCTGGCCGGCGTGGGCGAGGAGATCTTCGAGGTGCTCTGGGTCACGGCGGTCCAGCGCGACGTCCCGGCGCAGCTCCTGGCCCGGGTGATCTCGCTCGACTACCTCGGCAGCTACGCGTTCATGCCGATCGGGCTCGCGCTCGCCGGGCCGGCCACCGATGCGTTCGGGCCGGAGGCGGTGCTGATCGCCGGGGCGGTGGTCGCGGCGGCTACGACGCTGCCGCTGCTCGCGTTCCGGGGCGTGCGCCGGCTGTCGTCGCGGTGAGGCGGTCAGCGCAGGGCGCGCTCGAGCCAGCGCAGCGCCTCGCCCTGGAGCTCGGCGTCGTGCTGGATGGAGCGGTGGTGGCCGCCCGGGATGACCAGCAGGCGGCGCGGGCGGGCTCCGGCGGCGGCCGCGTCGAGCGCGACCGAGTGCTGGTAGGGCACCGACTCGTCGCCCTCCGCGTGCAGGAGCAGCAGGCCGCCCTCGTAGGCGCCCGCGGCCTGCAGGTCGTCGTGCTCGGCGAGGAACGCCTCGAGCGCCGGGCGGTCGGCGCGGAAGTCGAAGCGCCCGGCGCGCAGGGCGACGATCAGGCCGTCGGCCGGCGCCGGGCAGATCGCCACGACCGCCCTGGCGCCGAGCGCCGCCGCGGCGACGATCGCCAGGTAGCCGCCCATCGAGGAGCCGCGCAGCGCGAGCGGCACGTCGCGCGGCAACTCGCCCGCCACCGCCGCGAGGTCGTCGAGCACGCCCGCGCCCATCGGGCCGTCGCTCTCGCCGTGGCCGCGCGCGTCGAAGCACAGCGCGCACAGGCCGGCGGCGCGGGCCGCGCGGCCGAAGTCGTAGTGCGACTCCTTGCGCGATCCGGCGCCGTGCAGGACGAGCAGCGAGCCCCACGGCGCGCCGTCCGGGGCGAAGCGCGCCCAGGCCAGGCCGGCGGTCCGCCCCAGCTCGGGAGGCTCCATGGAGACGGTGCGGCTGCGCGGAGCCATGAACTGCGATCCTGCCAGGTCGACATGGCCGTCACCCAACAGCTCTCGCCTGCCTATCCCCAGCCCAGCCGCCTCGACGAGCGCGGCGTGCTGGAGATCGGCGGCTGCGATGCGCTCGAGCTCGCGCGGGAGTTCGGCACGCCCGCCTACGTCGTCTCCGAGGACGACCTGCGCGGCCGGGCGCGCGCGATGCTGGCGGCCTACGGTGCGCGGGCCGAGCGCTTCGAGGTGGTCTTCGCCTCGAAGGCGTTCCCGTGCACCGCGGTCTACCGGGTGTTCGCCGAGGAGGGCCTCGGCTGCGACGTGGCCTCTGGCGGCGAGCTGGCGATGGCCCTGGCCGCCGGGTTCGACCCGGCCCGCATCTACTTCCACGGCAACGCGAAGTCCGTGGGCGAGCTGCGTGCGGCGCTCGACGCCCGCGTCGGGACGATCGTCGTCGACAACGGCGACGAGATCGCCCGGCTCGAGGCGCTGCTCGGCGGCCGGACCCAGCGCGTGCTGCTGCGCGTCACGCCGGACGTCCGCGGCGAGACGCATGCCGCGATCTCCACCGGCCAGGCCGACTCGAAGTTCGGCGTCTCCATGGCCGACGCGCCGGCGGCGATCGCGCGGCTGCAGGCCGCTCCGGGGCTCGACCTGGCCGGCCTGCACTTCCACATCGGCTCGCAGCTGCTCGACGTCGTGCCGTACCTGCGCGCCGTCGCCGCGGTGGCCGAGCTCGGCGACTTCCCGATCGTCAACGTCGGCGGCGGCCTGGGCGCCGCGTACACCGACGAGCGCCCGCCGAGCATCGAGGAGTACGTGGCGGCGAAGGTGGACGCCGTCCAGGCGCACCTCGGCCTCGACCGCGTCATCGTCGACGAGCCCGGCCGCGCGCTGGTCGCCAACTCGACCGTGACGCTCTACACGGTGCAGTCGGTCAAGCGCAACGTGTCGACCTGGGTCGGCGTCGACGGCGGCATGTCCGACAACCTGCGGCCCATGCTCTACGGCGCCCGCTACGAGGTGCAGGTCGCCGACCGCTTCGGCGGCGACGTGCTGTGCCACGTGGCGGGCAAGCACTGCGAGTCGGGCGACGTCATCGCGCGCGACGTGATGCTCGACGATCCGCGGCCGGGCGACGTGCTCGTCACGCCGGCCACCGGCGCCTACGGCCACGCGCTGGCCAACAACTACAACGGCGTCCCGCGCCCGCCCGTCGTGTTCGTCAAGGACGGCGACGCGCGGCTCGTGGTGCGCCGTGAGACCAGCGAGGACCTGCTTGCCCGAGACGTTTGACGTCGGCCTGCTGGGGCACGGCACGGTCGGCTCGGCGTTCGCCGAGCTGCTCGACGCCCGCACCGAGCAGATCGAGACCACCACCGGGCTGCGGCCGCGGCTGTCGGGCGTGCTGACGCGCTCGCGCGGGGACTTCGACGAGATCCTCGCGGCGTCGGACCTCATCGTCGAGGTCATGGGCGGCGTCGACCCGGCCCGCGAGTACGTGCTGCGCGCGCTGCGGGCGGGCAAGCACGTCGTCACCGCGAACAAGCAGCTCCTGTCGCGCCATGGCGAGGAGCTGTGGGCCGCCGCGCGCGAGCACGGGGTGCAGCTGCGCTTCGAGGCGTCCGTCGGCGGGGTGGTGCCGGTCATCCGCGTGCTGCAGGAGACGCTCGCCGCGGCGCACATCGACCGCGTGACCGGCATCGTCAACGGCACGACGAACTTCATCCTGTCGGAGATGGCGCGCACCGGGGAGGCGTTCTCGTCGGCGCTCGCGGAGGCCCAGCGGCTCGGTTACGCCGAGGCGGACCCGACCGACGACGTCAACGGCGCGGACGCCGCGGCGAAGATGGCGATCCTGGCCCGGCTGGCGTTCGACACGCCGGTGCACCTCGACCAGGTCAGCTACGAGGGCATCGAGCAGATCACGCCCGACGACCTCGAGTACGCGCGGGAGTTCGGGCTGGGCCTGAAGCTCATCGGGACGGCGGAGCGCATCGGGCACCCAACGAACGAGGGCCGGAGTGGGATCAGCGTTCGCGTGCACCCGGCGTTCCTGTATCCCGGGCATCCGCTGGCGAGCGTCGCCGGGCCGTTCAACGCGGTGACGATCGAGTCGCCGGCGATCACCGAGATCACAATCAGCGGGCCGGGCGCGGGCGGGCCGCAGACGGCGAGCGCCGTGCTCGGCGACGTCATCAGCGCGATGATCCCGCCGGCGTCGACGCCGGAGACCTCGCAGCGGCTGCCGGTCGTGACCGACGTGGCGTCCGCGTTCTACCTGCACCTGGACGTCGACGACGAGCCGGGGGTGCTCGCCCAGGTCGCGGCGGCGCTCGGCGCCCACGGCGTGTCCGTGAAGTCGGTCGTGCAGAAGGGGCTCGGCGACCAGGCGCGCCTCGTGATGGTGCTGCACCGCGTGCCCGAGCGGCAGTTCATGGCCGCGCTCGACGAGATCGCCGACCTCGGCTTCATGCGCTCGCGGCCGCGGTTCATCCGCGTGATCGAAGAGGAGTTCGGGGTCTGATGACGGCACGCGTCGGGCTGATCGAGCGCTTCCGCGAGCGGCTGCCGTTCGCCGAGGCCGATCCGGTGGTGTCGATGGGCGAGGGCTCGACCCCGCTCGTCGCCGCGCCGTACGTGTCCGAGCGCGTGGGTGCGTACGTGTGGCTGAAGCTCGAGGGGCTCAACCCGACCGGGTCCTTCAAGGATCGCGGGATGACGTGCGCGGTCTCGGCCGCGGTGCGTGAGGGCTCCGAGGCGGTGATCTGCGCGTCGACCGGCAACACGGCGGCGAGCGCGGCGGCGTACGCGGCCCGGGCGGGGCTGCGCGGCGCGGTGATCGTGCCCGAGGGCAAGATCGCGACGGGCAAGCTCGCCCAGGCGCTCGTGCACGGCGCGCGGGTCGTCGCGCTGCAGGGCAACTTCGACGACGCGCTGCGGCTCGTGCGCGAGCTCGTGGCGCGCCATCCGATCTCGCTCGTCAACTCGGTCAACGCGTTCCGGCTCGAGGGCCAGAAGACGGCGGCGTTCGAGCTCGTCGAGGATCTCGGCGGGGACCTCGACGCGCTGTTCATCCCGGTCGGCAACGCCGGCAACGTGACGGCGTACTGGAAGGGCTTTGAGGAGCTCGGCCACTCCCCGCGGCTGTTCGGCTTCCAGGCCGAGGGCGCGGCGCCGCTCGTGCTGGGGCATCCGGTCGCGAAGCCCGAGACCGTCGCCAGCGCCATCCGGATCGGCAACCCCGCGCGCTGGGAGGAGGCGATGGCGGCCTTCACCGCCTCGCGCGGACAGGTGCGGGCGGTGTCCGACGCCGAGATCCTCGAAGCCTACGCGATGCTGGCCCGCCACGAAGGCGTCTTCTGCGAGCCGGCCTCCGCGGCCTCGGTGGCGGGGCTGCTGAAGTACGGCGCCGACGGGTGCGAGCGCGTCGCGTGCGTACTCACCGGCCACGGGCTGAAGGACCCGCAGACGGCCCTGGACCGGGCGGGCGGGGTCGTGCCGTGCGCGGCGGAGCTGCCGGCGCTCGAGCGCGCCGTGCTCGGCTGAGGGGTCGCGCGTGCATCGCCGCCGGGTCATCCGCGTCCCCGCCTCGAGCGCCAACCTCGGGCCGGGCTTCGACGCGTTCGCCGCCGCGCTGGGGTTCCATCTCGAGCTCGAGGTGGAGGAGACGGGGACGTTCGCGGTCGAGACCGAGCTGGACGTGCCGCGCGACCGGTCCAACCTGCTCGTGCGGGCGTTCGAGTGGCTGCATCCCGCCGACGGGCTGACGTTCCGCGTGCGCTCGACGATCCCGATGTCGGGCGGCATGGGGTCCAGCGCGGCCGCCGTGGTGGCGGGGCTGCTGGCCGCCGACCATCTCTACGAGCTCGACGCGGACGTGCTGGCGCTGGCGAGCGAGATCGAGGGCCATCCGGACAACGTCGCCGCGGCGCTGCACGGCGGGTTCGTGATTTGCGCCGACGGCGCGGCCGTGCGCTTCGATCCGCCGCCGGCGCTGGAGGCGATCATCGTCGTGCCCGGCGACCCGGTGCGGACCGAGGAGGCGCGGGCGGCGCTGCCCGAGGCGGTGCCGATGGCCGACGCCGTCTTCAACGTGGCCCACGGGGCGCTGCTGGTGCTCGGCCTCGTTCAGGGCGACCTCGAGCTGGTCGGGCGGGGTCTCGCGGACCGGCTGCACCAGCCGCGGCGGGCGCACCTGTACCCGCGCTCGATGGAGCTCGTGGCCGCCGCGCGCTCGCTCGGCGCCGTCGGTGCGTCGATCTCGGGAGCGGGGCCGACCGTGCTCGTCTGGACGCACGTGGAGCAGACCGGTGCGGTGTTCGGGGCTCTGCGGGAGTGGTCGGCCGGCTGGGCGACGGTGCAGCGGGCGGCGTTCGAGCCGGCGGGCGCGGACGTGCGCGAGCTGTAGGCCGCGCCGCGCCGCGCCGCGTAGCGCAGCGCCGCCCCGCGCAGCGCGGTCCGGTCGCGTCGCATCGACGGCGTCCCGCGCCGTGAACGCGACAGGATCGACCGAGGGCCGGCCCGCACTCGCACGCAGGAGCCACTCCGGCCGAACCCGCCCGCACGCTGCGCAGCCCACCCGTTCCCCGTCGTCGAGCCGTCCGCGACGGCCCGACCCGCGGCCAGCGCAGGAGCCGAGCAGCGCCCCGGCGGCCGGCTCCGCCCCTACGCCGCGCGCAGCCCCTTGAGCTTGCGTCGCGGCTCGTCCATCCCCAGCCGCTCGAGCAGCTCGTCGGCGAGCGCGAGATAGTCCGCGCCCAGGTCCGGCCGGTAGTCGAGGATCGAGACGCCGCGCTCGGCGGACTCCGCGTAGGCGATCGACGGACGGATGGTCGTGTCGAGCACCTTGTCGCCGTACTCCTGCTTGAGCGCGGCGTAGGTCTCGCGCGAGTGGACGGTCCGCATGTCGGCGATGTTCAGCACGACGCCGAGCCAGTTGAGGCTCTCGTTGTGCAGGTCGCGCGCCACCTCGACCATGTCGAGCACCTGGACGACGCCCTGCAGCGCGAAGTGCTGGGCCTCGGCGCTGATCAGCGTGTGATCGGCGGCGACGAGCCCGTTGACCGTGAGCAGGCCGAGCGCGGGCGGGCAGTCGATGAAGATCACGTCGTAGCGGCGCTTGACGTCCTTGAGCGCCCGCTTGAGGGTCAGCTCGCGGCCCATCTTGCCGGCGAGCGCCAGCTCGGCCTCGGCGAGCGGCAGGTTCGCGGGGACGACGTCGTCGTGGATCGCGTCGGCCAGGGCGGCGCGCCCGGCCAGCACGTCGGCGATCGTGGGGTCCGCCTCGGGGTCGACGTCGAAGTAGTCCGACAGGTTGCCCTGGGGGTCCAGGTCGATGGCGAGGACCTGCAGGCCGCAGCGCCGCAGGATGTCGGTGAGGGTGCGGACCGACGTCGTCTTGCCGGTCCCACCCTTCTGTGAGAGAACAGCGATCGTCTCGGCCATCGGAGCGCGCGGAGGTTACCGCCCGCGCGCTCCGGGCGGCGGCCCGGCACGGCCCGCCGGGCCGGACCTCAGGCCTCGGCCTCCGCCGCGGCGGTCGCCGCCGGCGCCGGCGCGATCTGCAGGTAGCTCAGGCGGTAGCGCCCGACCACGATCTCGTCGCCGTCGCGGATCATGTGCCAGTCGACGCGCTCGCCGTTGACGAACACGCCGTTGAGGCTGCGGTCGTCGAGGACGCGCACGCCGTCGGGCTGGCGCACGAGCAGGGCGTGGCGGCGGCTGACCGTGGGGTCGTCGAAGCGCACGTCGGCCGCGAGCGACCTGCCGATCCGCGTCCATTCGCGCGTGAGCGCGACGATCCGGATGTCCTCGCCGTCCTGCACGGCCAGGTACTGGCCGGGGCTGCCAGCGCACTCACGCGCCCGCGCCAGCCACTCGGCGCGGTCCTCCGGCTCGTCCTGAGCCGCATGCTCGCGGGTGAACCGCCCCGGCCCCGCGATCCCGAACAGCGATGCGCGCTGGAAGCGCCGTCCGCCGCAGCCGGGGCAGTCGGGCAGCGCGTCGTCGCCCGTCAGGGTGACGACGTAGCCACAGCCGTCACAGCGAAAGGATCCTGTGCCGGCGAGCGTGCCGGTCATCATCGAGTCGATCATCTTCCCGCCTCTCCTCGGGGTGATGGTCACGATCGTAACGCAGTCTGGCCGGAAGGCAAGTGCTCCGATCCGATGGACGCAATGGCGAAGACATCGTCGCGGTACCCGCCACATTGGACGAGGAAACGGCGGGGCAGGAGGCACCGTCCGAGCGCCGAACCCCGGACCCATGCGGCGGTCACGGACGGAGCTCGGCGAGCACTACATCCGCAAGAGCGTCGGGGCGCTCAGCGACGAGCGGGACACATGCCGGCACTGCAAGCGCACCCCGCTGGTCGGCGAGCGCGTGCACCGGCTCGCCGACGGCCGGCTCGTCTGCGAGCTGTGCCGGCCGCTGCGGCGCGTCGAGGACGCACGTGAGGAGATCGTGCGCCACTCCGAGCACGGCCACGCCGTGCGCGTGGTGTGACCCGGCGCCCCGGACGCGCCTCGCGGCCGGCTCGCCGCCTCGCGGCGTAAACTGCGCCGCCGAATGGATCCCGTCACCGTCACCACGACGATCGACCGGCCGCGCGAGGAGGTCTTCGCGTACCTCCTCGACGTCGCCAACCGCCCGGAGTACACCGACCACTACCTGGTCGACTGGCGGCTGACCCGGGAGCAGACCGTCGGGCGCGGCGCCGGCGCGCGGTTCCGCTTCAAGGCGCCGCTGAACCGCTTCAACTGGGCCGACATCACGCTGATCGAGGTCGAGGCGCCCCGCCGGATCGTCGAGGCGGGCCGCGGCGGCAAGTACAACCGCACCCGCCTGCGCGCCGTCTATGAGCTCGAGCAGGGCTCCGGCGGCACGACGAGGGTCACCTACATGCTCGAGACCAAGCCGGGCAAGCTCTCCGACGCGCTCATGGAGAAGGTCGGCTTCCGCGGGTGGATCAAGCGCAAGTCCAGCCGTGCGCTGCGGCGGCTGCGCTCGATCCTCGAAGACGACGAGGGCCGCGGCGCGCGGGCCACCATCGCAGGACGCTGAGGCCGGTCCGTCAACTAATGTTCCCGGCCGCATGAAGCTTCGACGCGCAATCCTCCTCGCCGCCCTCGCGCTCTTCGCGCTGCCCCTCGCCGCGTGCGGCAACAAGGAGAAGATCACGACCCATGGCGACACCGAGGGCACCTACGTCGACGTCGGCCAGCTCGTCTACCAGGTCCAGATCTCGCGCCAGCTCAACCCGAACGACCCCGAGGACCACGGCTACCTGATCGACCTGCCCTTCGGGCAGGACCAGCTCGCTCCGGACGAGGCGTGGTTCGCGGTCTTCGTCAAGGCCTGGAACGAGGGCGAGCAGGTCGCCCCGGCCGCGAACAACTTCTCGATCGTCGACTCGCAGGGCACCGTCTACCACCCGGTCCCGATCGGCCCGGACAACGTCTTCGCCTACCGGGCCGGCGACGTGCCGAGCGGCGAGCAGCTGCCCGAGCTCGACACCGCCGCATCGAACAACCCGTCGGTCCAGGGCTCGATGGTGCTGTTCAAGGTCAAGTACGACACGTTCAACAACCGTCCGCTCGATCTCGTGATCCGCGCGCCCAGGGGCCAGGAGCCCGCGGTGGCGTCGGTCAACCTCGACGTCTAGCGCCCGGCGGCTACAGCGCCGCGGAGATGACCTGCCGGGCGACGGGCGCCGCGACGCCGCCGCCCGCGCCGGCCCGCACGAGCAGGACGCCGACCGCCACCCGCGGCCGCCTGGCCTTGCCGGCGGGCGCGTAGCCGACGAACCAGGCGTCCGTGTTCGGCGGCTCGGGCACGGTGGTGGTGGGCGTCGCCGGCGACGGAGCGGTCTCCTCCGCCGGGGCCTTGCGCGTGTCCTCGAGCTCCGCTGTGCCGGTCTTGCCCGCCACCTTCACGCCCGGGATCGCCGCGGAGACGCCGGTGCCGTAGACGACGACCGCCTCCATCATGCGCTGCACCTGGTGGGCGACCCGCGGGCTCGTGGCGCGCACCGTCCCGCGGCGCTCGCCGTAGAGGAACGTCGGCCGGGGCCGCCGGCCGTCGAGCGCGATCGTCGCCGCCACGCCGGCCATCGCGAGCGCGGTCGCCTGGACCCTGCCCTGGCCGATCGCCGACGAGCCGACGGCGAGGTCGTCGCCGATCTCGTCGGCCGGGGGGATGGTCGGCGTCGCTGCGCCGGGGATGCCGACCGCCTCGTCGAAGCCGAAGCGCTTCGCCGCGTCGACGAGCCGCTCCGCGCCCAGCTCGGCGCCGAGCGGCGCGAAGACCGAGTTGCAGGAGTGCGCGAAGGACTGCACGAGGGTCCCGCCGCACGACTCGCCGTTGGCGTTCTCGAGCGGCACGCCCTCGAGCGTTGCCTCGGTCTGGACGGGATAGGCCTTCCGGGGGCTCGTTACCTTCGCCTCGAGCCCGGCGGTGACCGTGATGATCTTGAACGTCGAACCCGGGGGCTGCAGGCCCGAGAGCGGGATGCCGGCGGCGGCCAGCACCTCGCCGCCGTGCGGCCGCATCGCGACGACGCCGCCGAGCCGCCCGGCCAGCGCGTCGAGGGCCGCCTGCTGGACCTTCAGCGAGATCGTCGAGCGCACCGCGGCCGCGGCCTTCGGCGGCCGGCTGGCCAGCGTGCGCGACCCCGCGAGCAGGACGCCGCCGGGCTCGCCGCGCAGCTCGTCGTCGAGGATGCGCTCGAGGCCGGAGATGCCGACCTGCGCGTCGGCGGGCACGCCCTCGGCGCGCAGCGCCTCGGCGCGGTCGGCGGGAATCGGCCCGAGCTGGCCGACGATCGACGCCGCCGCCGTCGAGACGGCCTGGGCGTCGTCGTCGGCGCCACGGGCCATCGGGGTGCGGTCGCGGGCCAGGAGCGGGGCCCGGGCGGGCAGGCCGGTGCGTCGGTGCAGCCGCTCGCCCTCGTGCAGCCCGGGGAACACGAGCGTGGTGCTCCAGGCCACGCGCGGCTCGCCCTCGATCTCCGTGACCGGGACGCGCAGCTCGGTGCGCACGGTGCCGAAGGCGCGCGTGGCGACGGCGGCGGGCAAGGTGAAGACGTTGCCGCCGCCGTCCTGCGCGTCGCCGAAGCGGACCTGGATGCCGGTCGCCGTGACCTCGGCATCGCGATATGCCCGCGCGAACGACCGCAGCGTGCGACCGGCCGCCCGGGCGTCGGTGAGCGCGTACATGGCGGCGAGGTCTCCGCGCTGCCAGGCCGCCGCGAAGCGCTCGGCGAGGCGCTCCGAGGACGGCACGTGACGGCCGCCGAGCACGGCGCCGGCCGCGAACGCGAGCACGGCTGCCGCCACGATCGGTGCGACCCGTCGCCATCGCAGCCCTCCCTGCCGCTCCCTGTGCCCGCTCACAGATGACGAACGGTAGATCATGAGACCGACACCGCATGACCCGCCTCGACTGGATCATCGTCGTGATCGCCATCCTCGGAGCGATCGCCGGCTACGGCCGCGGCTTCGTCGTCGGCGCGCTGTCGCTCGCCGGCTTCGCGCTGGGCGCCGTGGTCGGCACGCGCATCGCCCCGCTGCTGATGAGCGGCGGGTCCTCCTCGCCCTACGCGCCGCTCTTCGGGCTGGTCGGCGCGCTGGCGCTCGGCGTGCTGTTCGCCGCCGGCTTCTCGGGCATCGCCTACCGCGTGCGCGGCGGGGCGCAGCGCATCCCCGGGTTCACGACGGTCGACGGGGCGCTCGGCGCGCTGCTGACCGCGGCGATCGCGCTCGCGCTGGCCTGGATCGCGGGCGCGGTCGCGTTGCAGACGCCCGGCCAGTCGAAGCTGCGCCGCGAGGTCCAGCGCTCCAGCGTGCTGCGCACGCTCAACAGCGTGCTCCCGCCGTCCGGGCCGATCCTCAACGCGCTCGCCCGCATCGACCCGCTGCCGGCGCTGCGCGGCCCCGAGGCCAACGTGCCGCCGCCCCGGGCGGCGATCGCGCGGGTGCCGGAGGTGCGCGGCGCCGCGGGGTCGGTTGTGCGGATCCTCGGCACCGCGTGCGGGCTCGGCGTCGAGGGCTCGGGGTGGGTGGTGGCGGACGGGCTCGTGGTGACGAACGCGCACGTGGTCGCCGGCCAGGACGACACGACCGTCCAGGTGCGCGGCACCGGAGCGCATCTCGACGCGCGCGCGGTCGCCTTCGACACCGATGACGACGTCGCGATCCTGCGGGTGCCGGGCCTGGCCGCACCGCGGCTGCGCCTGCGCTCGAGCGTGCCGGCCGGGACCGGGGGCGCGCTGCTCGGCTTCCCGCAGAACGGCCCGTACGACGTGCGGCCGGTCCGCGTGGGGGAGACGCGCGAGACGCTGGCCGACGATGCCTACGGGCGCGGGCCGGTGCGCCGCTCGATCGTGCCGCTGCGCGGGCGCGTGCGTCACGGCAACTCCGGTGGGCCGCTGGTGGACGCGAAGGGCCGGGTGATCGGGACGGTGTTCGCGTCCACGGTCGGCGCCGACCGGCCCGGCGGCTACGCGATCCCCAATCAGGTGGTGCGCGACGTGTTGCGCAATGCCGGCGCAACCGTGTCGACCGGCCCCTGCACGCGATGATCTGCCGGAGGGCCGCTATGGTGCCCCGTCCGTGAGCAAGACGCTGGTCATCGCCGAGAAGCCGTCCGTGGGACGCGACGTCGCGCGGGTCCTCCCGGGGCCCTTCGCGAAGAACGAGGGCTTCCTGGAAGGTCCCGAGCACATCATCACGTGGGCGGTCGGCCACCTCGTGCAGCTCGCCGAGCCCGACGAGTACGACCCCAAGTACAAGAAGTGGAAGATGGGCGACCTGCCGATCGTCCCCGACCGCTTCAGGCTCGTCGTGCGCGACGAGCGCTCCAAGAAGCAGATGTCGGTCGTCTCCAAGCAGCTCAAGCGCGACGACGTCGACCTCGTCATCAACGCGTGCGACGCCGGGCGCGAGGGCGAGCTGATCTTTGCCTACCTCTTCGAGAAGGCCGGCGCCAAGAAGCCGGTCAAGCGGCTCTGGCTGTCCTCGATGACGAAGTCGGCGATGGAGCACGCCTTCTCGAACCTGCGCGACGCCGAGGAGCTGCGCACCCTCGAGGAGGCCGCGCGCTCGCGCTCCGAGGCCGACTGGATCGTCGGCATGAACGCCACGCGGGCGGCGACGATCCGCCTGCGCTCATCATTCGACGGGGCGGTGTCGCTCGGCCGGGTGCAGACGCCGACGCTCGCCATCCTCGCCCGCCGCGAGGAGGAGATCGCCGCCTTCAAGCCGGAGCCCTACTGGCTTGTCGACGCGACGTTCGAGGCCGACGGGGCGCGGGTCTACGAGGGGCGCTTCCACGCCGGCGCCCAGCCGCGGATCGCCACGGCCGAGGAGGCCGAAGCGGTCGTCGCCGCCGTGCGCGGGCAGCGCGGCACGATCACCAAGCTCGACAAGACCAAGCGCACCGAGAAGGCGCCGCTGCTCTACGACCTCACGTCGCTGCAGCGCGAGGCCAACACGCGGTACGGCTTCTCCGCCCGCCGCACGCTCGGCGCCGCCCAGCGCCTGTACGAGGAGCACAAGGCGCTCACCTATCCGCGGACGAGCTCGCGCTACCTGACGAGCGACATGGTCCCGGAGATCAAGCCGACGGCGGAGCTCGTGGGCCACAACCCCGACTACCGCGCCGGCGCCGCGTACGTCACCGGGCTGGACCTGCTGCCGCTGGCGCGGGTCGTCGCCGACGACAAGGTGGGCGACCACCACGCGATCATCCCGACCCGGGCAGAGCACAAGCTCGACAAGATGGGCGAGGACGACCGGCGGGTCTACGACCTGGTCGCGCGCCGCTTCCTCGCCGTCTTCCATCCCGAGGCCGTGTTCGAGAACACGCGCGTCGAGACCACCGTCGCGGAGCAGGTGTTCCGCACGCGCGGCAAGGTCCTGATCGTGCCGGGCTGGCGCGGCGTCTACGGCCAGCTGGCCGAGGGCGAGCAGGGCGACGACGACGAGGGCCGCGAGCAGCAGCTGCCGCGCCTGGAGCGCGGCGAGGACGTCGACACCCGCGAGGTCGCCGCCGCCGAGAAGGAGACCAAGCCGCCGCGCCGCTACAGCGACGCGTCGCTGCTGGGCGCGATGGAGACCGCGGGCAAGCTCGTCGACGACGACGAGATGCGCGAGGCGATGAAGGACTCGGGCATCGGCACGCCGGCCACCCGCGCGTCGATCATCGAGCGCCTGATCGACGTGGGCTACGTCGAGCGCGAGGGCCGTTCGCTCGTGTGCACCGAGAAGGGCGTCAACGTCATCCGCCTCCTCGGCGCGCACCCGCTGACGTCGCCGAGCCTCACCGGCGACTGGGAGAACCGCCTCGACAAGATCGAGCACGGCGGCGACTCGCGCGAGAAGTTCATGGCGGACATCGCGAAGTTCGCCGACTCCACGGTGCGCGTCCTCGACGACACGCTCAAGGACGTGCGCATCCCGCGGGCCAACCTGGGCCCGTGCGCCGTCTGCGGCCACGACATCATCGAGAACCGCAAGGGCTACTCGTGCTGGTCGCGCGACGATCCGGGCTGCGGGTTCGTCATCTGGAAGTCGAAGGCGGGCAAGACGCTGTCGCCCGCCGTCGTGCGCGAGCTCATCCGCGCCGGCTACACGAGCAAGCCGGTGACCGGGTTCCGGTCGCGGGCGGGCCGGGCGTTCCGCGCACGGCTGGCGCTCGAGCAGACCGACGACGGCAAGTGGCGCGTCGAGTTCGACGAGCCGTGGGCCAAGGAGGGCGCCAAGCCGCCCGACGAGGAGACGGCCGCGCCGCCGCAGGGCGAGGCCGCCGCGGCGGCGTCGCAGCCCGCCGAGGCGGCGTAGGCCGCCTCAGCCGCGCAGGGGCACCTGCTCGCGCAGCCGGATGAGCGCGAGATCCTTGGCCTTGGCCTCGAGCATGACTAGCGGCGGCGCGCCGTGAACGCGGCGGAGCCGTCGCAGACCGTGATCGTGTTGCTCATCGTGAACACGTCGTAGTCCGAGGTCGAGTAGTTCATCGAGAGCCTGCCGGAGATGGCGCGGTCCTTGCGGACGGCTTCGACGTGGTAGTTGATCGTGACGGTGCGCCCGCCGAGGACGGCGCTCGGGTTCTGCTGGCTGAGCTTCTGGTCGGTGCCGGTGAGCGCGAAGGCGCCGGTGGGCTGGAACAGCTCGATGCCGGCCTTCGTGCCGCTGGAGCCGCCGGTCTTGATGCAGGCCATGGCGACCGAGCTCCTGACCGCGGCGCGCTTGCCGGTGACGTCGAGCGTGATCGGCGTCCCGGCGGCGGTCTTGCCGGCGAAGGCCCTGGCGGGCGCGGGCGAGGTGGGCGCGGCCGCGGCGGGCGCCGCCGCGGGGACGATGGTCAGTGCCGCGAGGGCGGGGAGGAGGCGACGCATCGGCGCAGCGTCGCGCCGGGGCGGGGGCGCGCGCATCGGGGAGATCCCTCTCTGCACGACGCCCGCTGGCCGTGGACGTGTGGGTGTCCATGCCCGCGGAGCGGGTCTCAGCGCCCGCACGTCCGGAGGGTGCGATGGCGTCGGGTGCGTGCGCCACAGTGTGGGACCCCGATGCCCCTGACCCTCCTCACCGGACCCGCCAACTCGGCCAAGGCCCGTGCCGTCCTCGGCGGCGTGCGCGCCTCGCTGGAGCGCGACTCCCTGCTCGTCGTGCCGACGGCCGCGGACGTCGAGCGCTACCGGCGCGAGCTCGCCGCGGACGGGCTCGTGATCGGCGCGCGGGTCCTGACCTTCGACGGTCTGCTCGGGGAGATCGCGCGGCGCGTGGCGGTCGCGGGGCGGCCGCTCGGAGACGTGTCGCGCGAGCGCGTCGTGGCGTCCGTGGTGGCGCGGGCCGATCTGCGGGTCATGGCGGCGTCGGCGGCGACGCCCGGGTTCGCCCACGCCGCCCAGCGGTTCTTCGCCGAGCTCGAGGTGGCGCGGGTGGACCCGGCGCGGCTCGCGGGGGCGCTGCGGGCCTGGGCGGGCGGCGACGGCGGCCGCGCCGCCTACGGCGAGGAGATCGCCCGGCTGTACGGCGCTTACCGCGCGATGCTCGACCGGCTCGGCCGGCCCGACCGCGAGCTGTGGGCGCTCGGCGCGCTGGACGCCCTCCGGCTCGGGCCGGCGCGCTGGGGGGCCACGCCGGTGTTCTTCTACGGCTTCGACGACCTGACGCCGCTCGAGCTCGACGCCGTCGACGCGCTCGGAAAGCGGGCCGGCGCCGACGTCTGGGTGTCGCTGACGTTCGAGCGGGGCCGCGCGGCGTTCGCCGGGCGCGCGCGGACCGTCGCCGAGCTCGAGCCGCTCGCCGACCGCCGCCTCGAGATGGAGCCGGAGGACCGCTACTACGCGCCGGCGGCGCGGTCGGCGCTGCATGCGCTCGAGCGGCGGCTGTTCGAGGAGCCCGCCGCGACCGCGTCCGATCCGGGCGTCCCCGGAGCGGACCCCACCGCCGCCGACCCCGCGGCCGCCCCGGTCGTTCTCCTGCAGGCCGGCGGCGAGCGCGCCGAGGCCGAGCTCGTCGCGGCGGAGGTGCTCGACCTCCTGCGCCGCGGCGTCCGGGCCGAGGAGATCGCGGTCGTCGCGCGCTCGCTCGACGAGATGGGCGCGCTGCTCGAGCGGGTGCTCACCGACTTCGGCGTGCCGTTCGCGCTGCGCCGGCGCGTGGCGCTCGCCCACACGGCGTGCGGGGCGGGCGTGCTGGCGCTCCTACGCTGCGCGGCGCTCGACGCCACCGCGGCCGACTTCGTCGCCTACCTGCGCGCTCCCGGCGTGCTCGAGCAGCGCGACCGGGCGGATGCACTCGAGCTCCAGGTGCGCCGCCGCGGCCTGGCGACCGCCGCCGACGCCCTGGCGGTCTGGTGCGCCGAGCACGACGAGCCGCCGGGGCTGCGGCGCGTCCGGATGGCGGCCGAGGAGGACGCGGGCGCGCTGTGCGAGGTGCTCGGCGAGGAGCTGTCGGGCATGCTCGCCGGAGTCGCCGCGTCGGCGCCGGGCCGCGTCCTGGATCGTGGTGGCCGCGCCGAGGCCCAGGCGGTCGCGGCGGGCCGCGCGGCGCTCGATGAGCTGGCGGCGCTATCGCGCGAGGCGCCCCCGCTCGCGCCGGCGCCGGCCGATCTGGCCGCGCAGCTCGGCGGGGTCGCCGCCTGGCGGGGCGAGGAGCCGGGACCGGGCCTCGTGACCGTGTGCGATCCGTTCGCGCTGCGCGCCCGCCGCGTGCGCGCGCTCGTGCTCTGCGGGCTGCAGGAGGGCGGGTTCCCGCGGCCCGCGACGCCCGAGCCGTTTCTCGCGGATGCCGAGCGCCGGGAGCTCGCCACTGCGTCCGGCGTCCTGTTGGCGCGCCACGAGGACGCCCTCGACGTCGAGCGCTATTTGTTCTACGCCACGGTCTCGCGCCCGGAGGAGCGCCTCGTGCTCGCCGCGCGCACCGCCGACGACGACGGCGATCCCGCGGTCCCGTCCTTCTTCCTCGACGACGTGCGCGACGTCCTCGGCGAACTGCCGCGCCGCCATCGCCCGCTCGGCGCGGTCGCGTGGCCCGGCGGGGCGCCGACGGCCCGGGCGGCGGCGCGCGCCGAGGCGGCCGCCGGGCCCGCCCGGCGGCCGGCGCCCATCGCTGCGCTGAGCGCGGAGCCCGTCCTGCGCGGCCTGCGCGAGCGCCCGGCGTGGTCGCCCTCGGCCCTGGAGCTGTGGGCGCGCTGCCCGGTGAAGTGGTTCGTCGAGCGCTACCTGGACATCGAAGAGCTCGAGCCGGACTCCGAGCCGCTGCGCCGCGGCTCGGTCGCCCACGAGACGCTGGAGCGGACGCTCGTCGCGCTGCGCGAGGAGACCGGATCGGCGAAGGTGCGCCCGGAGACGGTCGGGCGGGCACGCGTGCTGCTGCGCGAGACGCTGCGCGAGGTCGCGGCGCGGATCCGGATCTCGCCGAACCCCGAGCGGCTCGCCGCGGGCGCGCGACGCCTGGAGGCCGACCTCGAGCGTTACCTCGACGCCGCCGCGCGCGACGGCAGCATCTTCGAGCCGGCGCACATCGAGCTGAGCTTCGGCTTCCAGGACGAGGACCCGGCGGGCGTGCCCGCGCTCGAGCTCGCCGCGCCCGACGGCCCGCTGCGGCTGCGGGGGCGCATCGACCGCGTCGACGTCGACCCGTCCGGCCGCCAGGCCCAGGTGATCGACTACAAGACCGGGCGAGCGACCGAGGGCGGGCGGTGGGAGCGCGACGGCAGCTTCCAGGCGGCGATCTACCTGCGCGCGGCGACGGAGCTCCTCGGGCTCGAGCCGGCCGGCGCGTTCTACCAGCCGCTGTCGGGCGCCGACGGGCGCCGCCGCGGCCTGATCGTCGAGGATGCCGACCCGGACCTGGACGTCGTCAACAGCGACCGCCGCCCCGCCGGCGAGGTCGAGCAGATCATGCACACCGTGATCGACCTGGCCACCGCGGCGGCGGCGCAGGCCCGTGCGGGCGCGCTCGAGCCGCGTCCCGACAACTGCGGCCGCGACGGCTGCTCCTACCCCGGCCTCTGCCGGTGCGAGGCGGCGTGAGACCGTGACCGCGGCGATGACCCTGTTCGACCCCGACGCGCTGGGCGGCCCCGACGACCCGCCGAGCCGCGATCCCGAGCAGCCGGCCGACGCTTCGCCGCCGCGGGACGCGCCGCCACCGCCGGACGCGCCGCCCACCGACCCAGCCCGCCGGCGCCTCACCCCCGACCAGGAGGCAGCGGTCCGGGAGCGCTCGCGGTCGCTCCTGCTGTCGGCGAGCGCCGGCTCGGGCAAGACCTCGGTCCTCGTCGAGCGCTTCGTGCGCGCCGTCCTCGACGACGGCGTCGACCCGTCGCGGATCCTCGCGATCACCTTCACCGACAAGGCGGCGGGCGAGCTGCGCGAGCGGATCCGGTCGACGCTTCAGGAGATCGCCACGCCGGGGGCGCGCGCGGCCGCGCGGGCGACGGAGGGCGCGTTCGTCTCGACGATCCACGGCTTCTGCGCGCGGCTCCTGCGAGCGCACCCGCTCGCCGCCGGGCTCGATCCGGCCTTCAGCGTCCTCGACGAGCCCCGCGCCGCGCGCCTGCGCGACGAGGCGTTCGCCGCCGCGTTGCGCGCCTTCCTCGCCGGGCCGCACGCGCGCGACGCGCTCGACCTCGTCGCCGCGTACCGGACCGACTCGCTGGCCTTCGCCATCCCCGTGGTCCACGACGAGCTGCGCAGCCGCGGCGCGTCGCACCCGAGGCTGCCGAGACCGCCCCGGCGCCCGGCGCCGGATGCAGAGCGGACCGCGCTGGCCGCGGCTCGTACCGCGCTCGCGGTGGAGCTCGAGAGCGCGCGGGACTCCAAGCTCGTCGGCGACGCGCGCGAGGCGCTCGACCGCTGCGCCCGCTTCCTCGAGGACGTCGAGGCGGGCATCGTCCCGTGGCCGGGCCGGTTCGCCGCGCTCGACGTCGCCTGCGGGCGCGCCGCGGCGCTCGACACCGAGGCGTGCCACGCCTACGTCGAGGCCCGCGACGCCTACGAGCGCGCCTGCGCCGACCACCACGCGGTCCGCCACATCGAGCTGCTCGACGAGCTCCTCGACGCGTACGGCACCGAGTATGCCGAGCGCAAGGCAGCGCGCGGCGCGCTGGACTTCGACGACCTAGAGCTGCGCGCCCGCGACCTGCTGCGCGAGCGCCCGGCCATCCGCTCCGCCTGGCGCGACCGCTTCGCGCTGCTGATGGTCGACGAGTTCCAGGACACGAACCGGCGCCAGCTCGAGGTGCTCGAGGCCCTCGAGGACGACGACCTCTTCTGCGTCGGCGACGAGTTCCAGTCGATCTACGGGTTCCGTCACGCCGACGTCGCGATCTTCCGGGAGCGCCGGGACGCGCTGTCCGAGCGCGGGCTGGCCCTGCGCCTGCAGGAGAGCTTCCGCAGCGTGCCGGCGATCCTCGCCGCGGTCAACACGGCGTTCGCGGGCCGCTTCGGCGAGGCCTTCGCTCCGCTGCGGCCGTTCGCACCCGCGGCCGAGACCACCACGCCGGCGGTCGACCTGCTCGTTACCGACGCGCGCGGCTGGGACGCCGACGAGATCGATCTCGGCGACACCCTTCCGCCCGGGCCGGCCTGGCGCCGCGCCGAGGCGCGGCTGCTGGCGCAGCGCCTGCGCGAGCTCGTCGACTCGGGCGAGGCCGCGCCCGGCGAGATCGCGGTGCTCGTGCGCGCCGCGGCGTCCATGCCGGTCGTCGAGCGCGCGCTCGCGGATGCCGGCCTGCCCACCCTCGCGAGCGCCGGCCGCGGCTTCTGGACGCGGCAGGAGGTCGTCGACCTCATGGGCTACCTCGCCGCCCTGGCCAACCCGCTCGACGAGCGCGCCCTGCTCACGGTCCTCGCCTCGCCGCTGTGTGGCCTCTCGTCGGACGCAATCGCGCTGCTCGGCGCCGCGGCGCGCGAGCAGCGGACGAGCGTGTGGGCGGTGCTCGGCGCGCAGGCGCCCCGCGACCCGGCGCCGGCCTCGGGCGAGCCGGACGGCCCCGGCCCGGTCCGGCGGCCGGAGCTGCCGCCCGCCGACGCCGAGCGGCTGGACGTCCTTCTCGCCCGCTTCGCCGCCCAGCGCGCGGCGGCGCCGCGCCTGGCGCTCGACGAGGTGCTCGACCGCGCGATCGCCGAGGCGGGCTACGACACCTGGGTCCTCGGGCTGGTCGGCGGCCCGCGGCGGCTGGCGAACATCGACAAGCTCCTGCGGCTGGCGCGCGGGTTCGAGGCGGCCGAGGGGCGCGACCTGCGCCGCTTCGTCGACCACGCGACGGCCCTCGAGCAGGCGCAGAAGCGTGAGCCCGAGGCGCCCGTGGAGGACCCGGACGTCGACGCGGTGCGGCTGATGACCGTCCACGCGGCGAAGGGGCTCGAGTTCGCCGTCGTCGCGATCGCCGACCTCGGCCGCCGCCCGCCGATCACCCCGCCGGTGCTGCTGGTCGACGGCGAACGCGTGGGGGTGCGCCTGAACCTCCTCGACGGCGCGCGCGCCACGCCGGCGCTCGACTACCCGGCGCTTGAGACCGAGCGCCGCGCCCGCGACGCGGCCGAGGAGGAGCGGATCCTCTACGTGGCGCTGACCCGGGCCAAGCGCCGCCTGGTGCTCAGCGGGTCGGTCGAGCGGTGGTCCAATGGCGTCGGCGCCGCGCCGCTGACATGGCTCGGCCCCGCGCTCGTCGAGGATCTCCCGGAGCGCTTCGCGGCGGTGGCCGAGGGCGACGCGGACGCCGCCCACGCGACCGTCCGGCGCGACGGCTTCGACGTCGCGCTGACGATCAGCGCGTCGTCGGTGCTGGGACGGGCGCTGCGAGCCGAGTGGGCCGCGCCGCAAGCGGCGGGGGCCGGGGCCGGGGCCGAGACCGAGGCCGAGGCCGCGAGCGACCTTCCCGGGGCCGGGGCCGGGGCCGGGAGCGACCTTCCTGGCGCCGGGGCCGCGAGCGACCTTCCTGGGGCCGGGGCCGCCGCGGGCGCCCGCGGGCAGCGCGTCGCCGGCGAGCACACGCCGCCCGGAGTGCGGGGCGAACGACCGCCGGCGCCGGCGCCGGCGCCCGCCGCCGCCCCGCCCGCCGGCGCGCTCAGCTACACCGCTCTCGCCGACTACGAGCGCTGCGGCTACCGCTTCTACGCGCAGCGGGTCCTCGGGCTCCCCGACCAGCCCGCGCCGCCCGGCGTGGCCGCCTGGGCCGCGCCCGCGCGGTCCCCCGGCGCGACGCCCGCCGCGGACCCGGCGGCGCGCGGGCGGCTCGACGCCCGCGTCCGCGGGGTGATCGTCCACGCCCTGCTCGAGGAGGCCGGCGCTCCGTCGGCCGACCGGGTCCGCGCGCTCGCCGCGCGCGAGGGGGCGTCCGTCGCCGAGCGCGACGTCGACGCGGTGCGGGACCTGGTCGCCGCCTTCGCCTCGAGCCCCACCGGCAGGCGGCTGGCCGCTGCCCGCCGCGTGCGCCGGGAGCACGAGTTCTCCTTCGAGCTCGACGCCCCCGGGCGCCCGCTGATGGTCGGCGTCGTCGACGCGCTCGGCGTCGAGGCCGACGGCGCCTGGCTCGTGGTGGACGTGAAGACCGACCACGTGGAGGCCGGGGCGGACCTCGAGGCGATCGTCGACGCGCAGTACGGGATCCAGCGCGCGCTGTACGCCCTCGCCGCGTTGTCCGCGGAGGCGCCTCGCGTCGAGGTGGTGCACCTGTTCCTGGAGGCGCCGGGGTCCGCGCCGGCCGCCGCCTACGGCCCCGGCGACGTACCGCGGCTCACGGCCCGGATCGCGCGCCTCGCCGCTCCGCTCGCCGCAGGCGACTACCCGCTGACGGAGCGCCCGCACGCCAGCCTGTGCGGGACGTGCCCGGCGCGCGAGAGCCTCTGCCCGTACCCGCGCGAGCTCACGCTGCGCTTCGAGGCGGAGCCGCCGGTGTCGGCTCCGCCGAGCGCCTGAGAAGCCGGGGCGGGAGGTCCGCCCCGGCCGTCGCTACCGCACCGTACGGCCGCGGCTCCAGCCGCCGAAGCCGGTGCCCACGCCGCCGATCTACCGCACCGTACGGCTTCGGCCCCAGCCGCCGCCGAAGCCTGTGCCCACGCCGCCGATCAGGACGAGGATCGCGGCGACGATGCCGATGATGACGGGAAGGCCGAGTGCGACACAAAGCCAGTAGACGAGCGCCGCGACGACGATCGCGATGAGCAGACCGATCATGTGGGATTCCTCCGGATTCGTGCGGGGGTGCCTGGTGAAGTTGTCCCCCGCGGCGCCCCTGGTCGAAACCCACGGCACGCCGCGCCCGAGTTCGGCACCCATGCAGCGGAAACGGGTGTTTCGTGTTTGTGCGGGGCTCAGCCCGCGTCGCGGCGCAGCAGCTCGTGTCCCTCGGACACCGCGTTGGCGACCGACACGACCGTCTGGTTGTGGGAGCGCGCATGCGATCGCAGCCGCTCGAACGCCTCGCGCTCACCGATCCCGTGGCGCTCCATCAGGATCCCCTTCGCGCGCTCGATCGTCGCGCGCCGCTCGAGCGCCGACTCGAGCTGGTCGACCTGCTCGGCGAGCTGCCGGCGCTCGGCATGGCGTCGCAGCGCCAGCTCGATCGCGCTCTGAACGGCATCGCCGGACTCGGGCCGCGCGACCGCGTCGAGCCCCCGCTCCGCCGCGGCGGTCACGAACTCCGGATCGTCGCGGTCCATCAGCGCGATCACCGGCCCGGACGCGTACTCGGAGATCTCGTCGATGAGGTCGAGCGCGTGCTGCTCGTCGTCATGGAGCACCACGACCGCCAGGTCCGGGTCGTCCGCCGCGATCTGCGCCGCCGCCTCGCCGATGCTGACCGCGCACGCGGTGACCTCGTGGCCGAGATCGCCGAGCAGCCGCGCGGTCTGGTCGAGCGCCTCGCGATCCTCGTCGGCGGCGAGAACGCGCAGCCGCGTGTCGGTTCGGTCATCCATGATCGGTGGACCGGTAGTCTGTCATGTGAGCCGGCCCATTCCCCCGCCGTCTCCCCATTTGCGCGCCCCAGCAGCCCGGCGCATCCTCTCGGTCAGAGCACTGAGGCTCACGCGTGCGAACTCCCCATTCACCACACGTCCCCGGACGCGACCGTGCCGCAGACGACCGGGTGCTCTTCGTGCGCTGCCGCGCGGGCGACGCCGCCGCCCGCACCGCGCTCGTCGAGCGCTTCCTGCCGCTCGCGCGCCAGCTCGCCCGCCGCTACCAGCGGGCCGACGAGCCGTTCGACGACCTCGCCCAGGTCGCGTCGCTGGGGCTGCTGAAGGCGATCGACCGCTTCGACCCCGAGCGCGAGGTGGCCTTCTCCAGCTACGCGGTCCCGACGATCCTCGGCGAGATCAAGCGCCATTTCCGCGACCGCACCTGGGCCGTCCGCGTCCCCCGCGACCTGCAGGAGCTCGCGCTGAAGGTCGACCGGGCGGTCTCGGAGCTGTCGCGCGACCTGCAGCAGCCGCCGTCGGTGTCTCAGATCGCGGAGATGGTGGGCGCGAGCGACGAGCAGGTGCTCGAGGCGCTCGAGGCGGCCGGCGCCTACCGGGCCACGAGCATCGACGCCCCGCGGCCCGGCGGCGACGACGACGCCGGCGACACGGTCGGCGACGCGGTCGGCCACGCCGATCAGGGGTTCGGCCACGCCGAGGACCGGGCCACGCTCGAGCGCCTGATGACGGCGCTCGGCGAGCGCGACCGCGAGGTCCTGCGCCTGCGCTTCGTCGAGGATCTGACCCAGGCCGAGATCGGCGAGCGCATCGGCGTGTCTCAGATGCAGATCTCCCGCATCATCCGCCAGTCGCTGGCGCGGCTGCGATCAGCGGCGGGCGAGGAGGGGTAGAACCGGCGGCGTGGCGACGCCGTCGGATCGGACCGAGGACGAGCAGGAGCAGCTCAACCGCCAACTCGGCGAGCTGCTGCAGGAGCTGCGCGTCGCCATGCCCGGCGTCCAGGTCCTGTTCGGCTTCCTCCTGGCCGCGGCGTTCAACCAGCGGTTCTCCGAGCTGGAGCGCTGGCAGGAGGACGTCTACCTCGGCACGCTGCTGTGCTCCGCGCTCGCGACGGCGTTCTTCATCGCCCCCACCGCATACCACCGCATCACCTTCCGCCAGGGCGAGAAGGAGAAGATCATCCGGGTGGCGACGCGGTTCGCCATCGCCGGCCTGGCGCTGCTCGCGCTCGCGATGACCGGCGCCGTGCTGGTCGTCACGAGCTTCCTGTTCAGCGCGATCACGGCCGTGATCGTCACCGCGCTGGTCTTCGTGGCGTTCTCGTGGCTGTGGTTCGCCTACGCCCTCTACCGACGAATCGAAGGACACCGATCAGATTGAGCGCCCCCGCGGCCATCCTCGACATCGACGGCACGCTCGTCGACACCAACTACGAGCACACGATCGCCTGGTACCAGGCGTTCCGCCAGCACGAGGTCCTGCTGCCGCTGTGGCGCATCCACCGCCACATCGGCATGGGCGGCGACCAGCTCGTCGAGGCGCTCGCCGGCCGGGAGGTCGACGAGGAGCGCGGCGACGACATCCGCGCCGCCGAGAGCGCTCTGTACCTCGCGATGATCGAGATGACCGAGCCGCTGGAGGGCGCCCGCGACCTCATCGCAGACCTCAAGGGCCGCGGCCGCGAGGTGGTGCTGGCGTCGTCGGCGAAGGCCAAGGAGGTCGAGCACTACCTCGACGCGCTCGACGCCCGGGAGCTGGTCGACAGCTGGACGACCTCCGCCGACGTCGAGGCGACCAAGCCCGAGCCGGACCTCGTCCTCGCCGCGCTGGACAAGCTCGACGGCGACGAGGCGGTGATGGTCGGCGACACGCCGTGGGACGTGGAGGCGGCGCGCCGGGCGGGCGTCGACACGATCGCCGTGCTGACCGGCGGCTTCTCCGAGCAGGAGCTGCGGGAGGCGGGCGCGGTGGCGGTCTACGACTCCATCGTGGCCCTGCGCGAGGGACTGGCCGACTCGCCGCTCGGGTAGGGCCCGGGAATGGTCGTCGCCGAAGTCCCGAACCCCGCCCCGCCGATCGAGGTGCCCCAGCCGGCCGAGCCGGTCACCCCCGCGGTGCCGGACGAGCCGGTCACGCCGGCCGTGCCCGCCGAGCCGGTGACGCCCGTCGAGCCGTCGCCGCCTGAGGTGCCCTCGACGCCCTCGGAGCCCTCGCCGGTGCCCACCGAGCCGGACCCGCAGCCCGACTCGGAGTAGGTCGCGGCCTCAGGCGCGGCCCTCGGCCTCGTACTCGCGCAGGAAGCCCTCGAACAGCCGCCGGTGGCCCTCCTCGTCGCGGAGGATCGCGATGACCATGTCGTTCGTCACCGGGTCGCCGTCGTCGGTGGCCTCGATGATCTGGTTGTAGAAGTCGATCGCGCCGGACTCGGCCTCGATCACGCCCTTGATGACGTGCACGATGTCGGTCTGGTGGTCGGGCGGCTGGAGGTACGTCTGCTCGGCGGAGAACTCCAGCGAGCCGGGTACCACGCCGTAGAGCTCCTTGATGCGCGTCGCGAACTGCTGCGCATGGCCGAGCTCCTCCTGGATGTCCTCGCGCAGCGACTCGATGATCTCCTGCGCGCGGACGCCGTCGGGGTTGACGGAGTTGGCGACGTAGCTCATCACCGTCTCGATCTCCATCCAGTACGCCTTCTTGAGCATCTCGACGATCTGCTCGCGCTGCTCGCTGCGAGCCTGGGACAGGATGCCGTGTGTGTCCGTGCGGACAGCCATGTGACCTCCAGGGTTTTCGGGTTGCACCTTCGGAGGTAGTCCCCTCTGGGACGACTCCCAACCATCACGAAGGAGCCGGACATGGCCAACGAACTGCAGGGCCGGAAGATCGCCATCCTCGTCGCCAACGAGGGCATCGAGCAGGTCGAGCTCGTCGAGCCGCGCAACGCGCTCGAGGGCGCCGGCGCGGAGGTCCACCTGATCGCGCCCGAGGGCGGCGAGGTCCAGGCGTTCAACCACCTCGACAAGGCGGACACGTTCCCGGTCGACAAGCCGGTGTCGGACGCGAGCGCGGACGACTACGACGGGCTGATGCTGCCCGGCGGCGTGGCGAATCCCGACACGCTGCGGATGCACCAGGACGCCGTCGAGCTCGTCGACGGCTTCGTCAACGCGGGCAAGCCGATCGCCGCGATCTGCCACGCGCCGTGGACGCTCATCCAGGCGGGTGCGGTGCGCGGGCGCACGATGACGTCGTGGCCGTCGCTGCAGACCGACCTGCGCAACGCCGGCGCCGAGTGGGTCGACGAGGAGGTCGTCGTCGACAACGGCCTTGTCACGAGCCGCGGGCCGGACGACCTCCCGGCGTTCAACGCGAAGATGGTCGAGGAGTTCGCCGAGGGCGCCCACGACGTCCGCGAGCCCGCTCGGCCCGCGCGCTTCGAGAAGAGCGCCATCCTCGGCTGACCTCGCCTGACAGCGGTCCTGCGCGCGCCGCGGGCCCGATCGGGTAGACATCAGGCCCATGCCGCGCGCGATCTGGACCGGTGCCATCTCGTTCGGGCTCGTCACCGTGCCCGTCCGCCTCTACAGCGCCGTCAACCGCAAGACGGTCAGCTTCAACCAGCTCGACTCGAGCGACAACGGCCGCATCGCCCAGAAGCGGATCAACCCGCGCACGGGCGAGGAGGTGCCCTACGAGCGCATCGTCAAGGGCTTCGCCGTCGCACCCGACAGCTACGTCGTCATCACGAACGAGGAGCTCGACGCGCTCGAGCCGGAGAAGACGCGGACGATCGACATCGAGGACTTCGTCGACCAGTCCGAGATCGACCCGATCTTCTACGACCACCCGTACTACCTCGCGCCCGGGCCGGGCGGGGCGAAGCCGTACCGCCTGCTGCTCGACGCGATGCGCGAGACGAACAAGGTGGCGATCGCCCGGGTCGTGATCCGCTCGAAGGAGAGCCTGGTCGCGATCCGCCCCGCCGGGGACGTGCTCGAGATGTCGACCATGCTGTTCGCCGACGAGGTCGCCGACCCGACGCGCATCGACGAGCTGCCCGATCCCGACGACGTCAAGACGACGGACAAGGAGCTCTCGATCGCCAAGCAGCTCGTCGACTCGCTCGCCGGGCCGTTCGAACCCGGCAAGTACAAGGACGAGTACCGCGAGCAGGTGCTGGCCCTGATCGAGCGCAAGGCGGCCGGCGAGGAGATCGCCGTCCAGGAGGCGCCGGAGGCGGCGCCGACCGAGGTGCCCGATCTCATGAGCGCGCTGCAGGCGTCGCTGGACGCGGTGCGCGGGGCCGACAAGAAGGACGCGCCGAAGCGCAAGTCGCCCGCCGCTTCACGTCAGAAGAGCGCCGCCAAGGGGTAACCGTCACGGCTTATGGCCGTGACGACCACCAAGCCGCCTCGCATCCGCCTGCGGCGCTCCGACATCACCGTCCCCGGACTGCGGCGCCGCGGTCGCGGCAAGGGCTTTCAGTATCTCGACCCCGATGGGCAGGTCGTCACCGACGAGGAGGTCCTGACGCGGATCGCCGAGCTGGCGATCCCGCCGGCCTGGCAGGACGTGTGGATCTGCCCGTATCCCGGCGGCCACATCCAGGCGACGGGCGTCGACGCCGCGGGCCGCAAGCAGTACCTGTACCACCCGCGCTGGCGCGAGCGCCGCGACCAGGAGAAGTTCGACGAGATGCTCGACTTCGCGCGGGCGCTGCCGCGGATGCGCGAGCGGGTGCAACGCGACCTCGAAGACCGCGACGACTTCGGCCTCGAGCGCGTGCTGGCCTGCGCGGTGCGGCTGCTGGACCGCGGGTTCTTCCGCATCGGCTCCGAGGACTATGCGGTCACGAACGAGACCTACGGGCTGGCGACGATGCGCAAGGACCACGTGTCCCTGTCGGGGGAGACGATCGTCTTCGACTATCCGGCCAAGCACGGCAAGCGGCGCGTGCAGGCGGTGATCGACCCGGAGGTGGCGGTGGTCGTCGCGGCGCTGAAGCGCCGTCGGTCGGGGGGCGAGGAGCTGCTGGCCTACAAGCGCGACGGCGGCTGGGTGGACGTCAGGTCGGCCGACATCAACGGCTACCTCAAGGAGGCCACCGGCGCGGACTTCTCGGCCAAGGACTTCCGGACGTGGGGCGCGACCGTGCTCGCGGCGGTGGCGGTCGCGGTCTCCGGCCGGGCGGCGCAGACGAAGACGGCACGCAAGCGGGTCGTCACGCGGGCGGTCAAGGAGGTCGCCCACTACCTCGGCAACACACCGGCGGTGGCGCGCAGCAGCTACATCGACCCGCGCGTCTTCGATCGCTACCAGGACGGGCTGACGATCGGCGGGGTCGTCGATCAGCTGGCCGACGACCCGGACGACACGGCGATCCAGGGCCCGGTCGAGGAGGCGGTCATCGACCTCATCGAGGGCCACGAAGGCCGCGCGATCGTGCCGGCCGAGGAGGTCGTGTAGGCCGCCCCCGGCGCACCGACGGTCGGCGTCAGCTGGAGGTGTGCTCGGCGTCGAGCGCCGAGATCGCCGCCTGCCGCTCGGGCAGGATCGTGAAGATCTGGTCGAGGCCGGTGATCTCGAACGTCTTGGCGATGTTCTGATCGACGTTGACGATGACGAGCGCTCCGTCGCGCGACCGCAGCCGCTTGACGGCGCCGATCAGCACGCCCAGGGCGGTCGAGTCGAGGAACGTCGTGTCGGACAGGTCGACGACGATCCGTGTCTTGCCGCCTTCGATGGCGTCGGTCAGCTTCTGCTTGAGCTCAGGCGCGGTGAAGAGATCGATCTCTCCGCGCACGGCCACCACATGGCGCTCGGCGTCCAGGGCGTCCTCGGTCAGTGCAAATTCGGGTGGCATCGGCGGATCATTGTGGCAGGTCGCCCGACGGCGGAGTCTCGCGGCGTACCACCGCGCCTCGGCCTCAGGCGAAGCTCAGCCGTACGACGAGTGAGTCGTCCTCCACGCTGACGTCGTCGGCGATGCGCTCGAGCACGTTGCCCACGCCGGGCAGCGCGGCGTCGGCCAGCAGGCCGTTGCCGCCGTCGGCGTCGAGGTGCAGGACGCGCAGCTCGAGCCCGTCGTCCCCGGAGACCAGCTGCACGGTGACGTGGTCGTTGCGCGAATGCCCTGGCGCGTGTGCCGCGATCGCGTCGGCGACGAGCAGCGCGTCGTCGAGCCGGTCGACGGGGCACTGGGCACGGGCAGCCAGCATGCCGACCACCCGCGACAGGACCGGAGCCACCAGCGGTCCTCGGACCACGCGCACGATCGCGCCGTTGCTCATGCGCGCCCGCCGTCGCGCTCGAGCCGGAACACCATCGCGACCTCCGTCCGGTCGTCGGTCGCGCGCCCCAACTCGAGGGACTCCGTCAGCGTCGCGATCAGCGGCAGGCCGAGCCCCAGGCCGGGGGAGTCGGGACGCGGCAGGATGCCGATGCCCTCGTCGCGCACGGTCACCCGCAGGACCGGCCCGTCGACGCTGGCGGCGACCTCCATCGGCCCGTCCGCTTCGCCGTACGCGTGCACGACGACGTTCGTGCAGGCCTCGGTCACGGCGAGCTTCACGTCCGACAGGATCTGTGGATCGAGTTCGAGCGCCTCGCCGAGGCCGCCGAGGGCATGCCGCACCACCGCGACGTTCTCGGCGCGGGCGGGCAGGGTGAGCTGGACGTCGGCCATGCGCTTGGGGTGGGTGGTGCCCGGGAGTGCCACGCTTCACACGCGGTTGTCGGGCGACAGACGGGACCGTACCGGGTCGCGGCGTTGGGCGAGGCGCCGACAATCGTCTACGCTTTCTGCTCCGCCTGAGCTGCTCTCTGCCGCCGGAGCGCTTCCATATGACCCACCGCATCAAGCCGCCCACGGCCCACGGGCTGTACGACCCCCGCTACGAGCACGACGCCTGCGGCGTCGCGCTGGTGGCCCGACTCGACAACGTCGCCAGCCACGAGGTCATCGAGAAGGCCCTCACAGCGCTCGAGAACCTGGAGCATCGCGGCGCTGCCGGCGCCGACAAGCACACGGGCGACGGCGCGGGGATCCTGCTGCAGATGCCGGACCGCTTCTTCCGCGGGGTGGTCGACTTCGAGCTGCCGCCGGCCGGGCAGTACGGCGTGGCGATGTGCTTCATGCCGCGCGACGACGCCCGCCGGGAGAAGCTCGAGCAGATGCTCGAGCTCAACGCGCGCGTCGAGGGCCAGCGCGCGCTCGGCTGGCGCGACGTGCCGATCGACGAGGCGCATGTCGGCAGCACCGCCAATGCGTCGCGCCCGGCCATCCGCCAGTTCTTCGTCGGCGCCGGCGACGGTTACACCGACGACCAGGACGCCTTCGAGCGCAAGCTCTACGTCATCCGCCGCGTGTGCGAGCTCGCGGCGGGCCCGGACTTCTACGTCCCGTCGTTCTCGTCGCGGACGATCGTCTACAAGGGGATGCTGATCTCCTACCAGGTGCCGGGCTTCTACCCGGACCTGCGCGACGAGCGGATGGAGAGCGCGATGGGCCTCGTGCACTCGCGCTTCTCCACGAACACCTTCCCGAGCTGGGAGCTCGCCCACCCGTACCGCGTGATCGCCCACAACGGCGAGATCAACACGCTGATGGGCAACGTCAACTGGATGCGGGCGCGCGAGAGCCAGCTCGCGAGCCGGCTCTTCGGCGGCGACCTGCCGAAGGTGCTGCCGGTCGTGCGCCCGGGCGGGTCGGACTCGGCGACGTTCGACAACGTCCTCGAGCTGCTCATGCTCGGCGGGCGGTCGCTGCCCCACGCGGCGATGATGATGATCCCGGAGGCGTTCCGCGACCGCGACGACCTCACCGACGAGCTCAAGGCCTTCTACGAGTTCCACGGCACGTTCATGGAGCCGTGGGACGGGCCGGCCGCGGTGGCCTTCACCGACGGCCGCCTCATCGGCGCGACGCTGGACCGCAACGGCCTGCGTCCCGGTCGCTGGGTCGAGACCCACGACGGCTGGGTCGTGCTCGGCTCCGAGGCCGGCCTGCTCGGCATCGAGCCGGAGCGCGTCAAGCGCCTCGGCCGGCTGCAGCCCGGCAAGCTCTTCCTCGTCGACCTCGAGCAGCACCGCATCGTCGAGGACGAGGAGGTCAAGCGCGACATCTCGACCTCCGCGCCGTATCGCGAGTGGATCGCCGAGCATCAGGTCCACTTCGACGACCTGCCCGACGCCCACGTGACGATGACCGGCGTGGCGCCGACCTACAAGCGCCAGCTGGCGTTCGGCTACACGCAGGAGGACCTGCGCGTCCTGATCGCGCCGATGGCCGCGCAGGGGGCCGAGCCGATCGGCTCGATGGGCAACGACAGCGCGCTCGCGGTCCTCTCCGACCAGCGCCCGCCGCTGTTCTCCTACTTCAAGCAGCTCTTCGCGCAGGTGACGAACCCGCCGATCGACCCGATCCGCGAGGAGGTCGTCATGAGCCTCCACACCGCGATCGGTCCGGAGGGCAACCTGCTCGAGATCGCGCCGACGCACGCGCACCAACTGACGATGAAGCAGCCGATCCTGCGCAACCTCGAGCTCGAGAAGCTCAAGCAGGCCGGCCACGACATCTTCGCCACGCACACGGTCGACATCACGTGGCCGGCCGAGCAGGGCCCGGACGGCCTGGCCGCGCGGCTGGCCGAGATCTGCGACGAGTGCTACATCGCGCTCGGCCAGGGCGTCAACGTGCTGATCCTGTCGGACCGCCGCATGGGCGCCGAGCGCGTGCCCATCCCGTCGCTGCTCGCGGTCGCCGCGGTCCATCACCACCTCGTGCGCGCGGGCAACCGCCTGCAGTGCTCGCTCGTGCTCGAGTCCGGCGAGCCGCGCGAGGTCCACCACATGGCCACGCTGATCGGCTACGGCTGCGGGGCGATCAACCCGTACCTCCTGTTCGACACCGTGGACGAGATGGTGACCCAGGGCCGGATCCCCGGTGTCGACGACGTCGACACCGCCGAGCGCAACGTCGTCAAGGCGATCGGCAAGGGCCTCCTGAAGACCATCTCGAAGATGGGCATCTCGACGATCCAGTCCTACTGCGGGGCGCAGATCTTCGAGGCGGTCGGCCTCGAGAAGGAGCTCATCGACCGCCACTTCACGGGGACCGCCTCGCGGATCGGCGGCATCGGAGTGGGGGTGCTCGCGCGCGAGGCGCTCGACCGCCACGCCCTCGCCTACCCGCTGACCGACGGCGAGGTGCTGCCCGTCGGGGGCGTCTACGCGTGGCGCCGCGACGGCGAGCACCACATGTGGAACCCGGAGACGATCGCGCTCGTCCAGCATGCCGTCCGCTCCCAGAATGGCAACGGCCCGGACAAGTACCGCGAGTTCGCCCGGATGGTCAACGAGGACGCGACCCGCAAGGCGACGCTGCGCGGCCTCATGACGTTCCGCGACGACGACGTCGAGGCGATCGCGCTCGACGAGGTCGAGCCCGCCAAGGAGATCGTCAAGCGGTTCGCCACCGGCGCGATGTCGCTCGGCTCGATCTCGCGCGAGGCGCACGAGACGCTGGCGAAGGCGATGAACCACCTCGGCGGCCGCTCGAACACGGGCGAGGGCGGCGAGGACCCGGTGCGCTTCACCGACGACCGGCGCTCGGCGATCAAGCAGGTCGCCTCCGGCCGCTTCGGCGTGACGATCCACTACCTCGTCAACGCCGACCAGCTGCAGATCAAGATGGCCCAGGGCGCCAAGCCGGGCGAGGGCGGCCAGCTGCCGGGCCACAAGGTCGACAAGTACATCGGCGGCATCCGCCACTCGACGCCGGGCGTGGGCCTGATCTCGCCGCCGCCGCACCACGACATCTACTCGATCGAGGACCTCAAGCAGCTCATCTACGACCTGCGCTGCTCGAACCCGAGCGCGTCGGTGTCGGTGAAGCTGGTGGCCGAGGTGGGCGTCGGCACCGTCGCCGCGGGCGTCGCCAAGGCCAACGCCGACCACGTGCTGATCGCCGGCCACGACGGCGGCACCGGCGCGTCGCCGCTGAGCTCGATCGTCGCGGCCGGCGTGCCGTGGGAGATCGGGCTGGCCGAGACCCAGCAGACGCTGCTGGCCAACGACCTGCGCTCGCGCATCACCGTCCAGACCGACGGCCAGCTGAAGACCGGCCGCGACGTGGCGATCGCCGCGATGCTGGGGGCCGACGAGTTCGGCTTCTCGACCGCGCCGCTCATCGCGACCGGCTGCATCATGATGCGCGCCTGCCACCTGAACACGTGTCCGGTCGGCATCGCGACGCAGGACCCGGAGCTCGTCAAGCGCTTCAAGGGCCAGCCGGAGCACGTCATCAACTACTTCTTCTTCGTGGCCGAGGAGCTGCGGGAGATCATGGCCTCGCTCGGCGTGCGCACGATGGACGAGCTGATCGGCCGCACGGACCTGCTCGCGCCCGACGCGGCGATCGAGCACTGGAAGGCACGCGGCATCGACCTGGGCGCGCTGCTGCTGATGCCGGAGCTCCCCGAGGACGCCCCGCGCCGGCGCGTGCGCGCGCCGGAGCCGGTGCTCGACGACGCGCTGGACTGGGAGCTGGTCCGCGATGCGCAGACGGCCATCGAGGACGGCGCCCGGGTCGCGCTCGAGTACGGCATCCGCAACGTCAATCGCTGCGTCGGCGGCATCCTGTCGTCGCACATCGCCGCGCGCCACGGCGCCGACGGCCTCGCCGACGACGCGATCGAGGTCCGGTTCACGGGCTCGGCCGGGCAGTCGTTCGGCGGCTGGCTGGCCCCGGGCATCGCCTTCACGCTCGAGGGCGACGCGAACGACTACACCGGCAAGGGGCTGTCGGGCGGCGTGCTGGCGGTGCGGCCGCCGGACGGCGCCGGGTATCCCGCCGAGGAGAACGTGATCATCGGCAACACCGTCCTGTACGGCGCGACCAGCGGGCGCGCGTTCTTCCGCGGCCTGGCCGGCGAGCGCTTCGGCGTGCGCAACTCGGGGGCCCGCGCGGTCGTCGAGGGCGTCGGCGACCACGGCTGCGAGTACATGACCGGCGGGCGCGTCGTCGTGCTGGGCCGGACCGGGCGCAACTTCGCGGCCGGCATGAGCGGCGGGCTGGCGTTCGTGCTCGACGAGGACGGCACGTTCGCGTCGCGCTGCAACCCGGCCGCTCTGGCGGATCTCACGACGCTCGACGAGGCCGACGCCATCGAGCTGCGCGACCTCGTCGCCGAGCACGTCGAGCGCACCGGCTCGCCCGTGGGCCGGCGGGTGCTCGACACCTTCGAGGAGCTGCTGCCGAAGTTCGTGAAGGTCTTCCCGGCCGACTACCGGCGCGTGCTCGAGCAGCTCGCGGTGGAGGAGGCGGCGATGTCGACGGCGGGCGAGGGGTTCGTGATCGAAGAGGAGGTGCCGGCCGATGGGTGAGCTGGGCGCCTTCTTGAAGATCTCCCGCCACGGGGCGATCGAGCGGCCCGCCGACCAGCGGGTCGCCGACTATCGGGAGTTCGTGCTGCAGCGGCCGGACGCCGAGCTGCGCGACCAGGGCGCGCGCTGCATGGAGTGCGGCGTGCCGTTCTGCCACAACGGCTGCCCGCTGGGCAACCTGATCCCGGACTGGAACGACCTCGTCTACCGCGACCGCTGGCAGGACGCGATCCGTCAGCTGCACGCGACGAACAACTTCCCGGACTTCACGGGCCGGCTGTGTCCGGCACCGTGCGAGGCCGCGTGCGTCCTCGAGATCAACGAGGGCGACGCCGTGACGATCAAGCAGATCGAGGCGGCGATCATCAACCGTGCGTGGGACGAGGGCTGGGTCGTGCCGCAGCCGCCGAAGGTCGAGACCGGCCGCAGCGTCGCGGTCGTCGGCTCGGGCCCGGCGGGCATGGCGGCCGCGCAGCAGCTGCGCCGGGCCGGCCACCGCGTCGTGCTGTTCGAGCGCGACGAGTCCATCGGCGGCCTCGTGCGCTTCGGCGTGCCGGACTTCAAGATCGACAAGCGCGTGGTCGAGCGCCGCGTCGGCCAGCTCACCGGCGAGGGCGTGGAGCTGCGGGTGGGCGTCGACGTGGGCGTCGACGTCACCATCGACGAGCTGCGCGCCGACTTCGACGCCATCGTGCTCGCCACCGGGTCGCGCGTGCCGCGCGACCTGCCGATCCCGGGCCGCGAGCTCGACGGCGTCCACTTCGCGATGGACTACCTCTACGGCCGCAATCGCTGGGTCGCGTCGACCGATCCCACCCAGCCCGAGCCGCTCGGCTCCGTCGACCCGGAGCTGATCGCGCCGATCACCGCGCGCGACAAGCACGTCATCGTCATCGGCGGCGGCGACACGGGCGCGGACTGCGTCGGCAACTCCCTGCGCGAGGGCGCGAAGTCCGTGACGCAGATCGAGATCCTCGACCGCCCCCCGGACCGCCGGCCCGACGACCAGACGCCGTGGCCGCTGTGGCCGCTGAAGTACCGCAGGTCGTACGCGATCGCCGAGGGCGAGGCGCTGCAGACCGCCGAGCAGGACTACGCGGTCGCGACGACGCACTTCAGCGGGACCGGCACCGCCGGCGAAGCCGGTGGTCGGGGGCGCGTGACGAAGGTGCACTTCGCCCAGGCCGAGAACTTCGCGCCGATCCCGGGCACCGAGGGCGAGTGGGACGCCGACCTCGTGCTGCTGGCGATGGGCTTCCTGCATCCCGAGCAGCCGCTGCTCGACCACATCGGCGTGGCCAAGGACCAGCGCGGCAACGTCAAGGCGCCCGCCTACATCACGAGCGAGCCCGACGTGTTCGTCGCGGGCGACGCCCGGCGCGGGCAGTCGCTCATCGTGTGGGCGATCAACGAGGGCCGCCAGTGCGCGCGGATGGTCGACCGCTACCTCGCCCAGATCACCTCGCCGGCCACCGTGCGCGAGCCGATCCACGCGGGCAACGTCGAGCCGGCCGACGAGGGTCCCGAGGGCCCGCCGCTGCACGCGCAGGGCGGCCTGCTCGCCGCCGAGGAGCGCTGAGCCCGGTTCAGGCGGCGAGGACCGCCTTGACGATCTCCGCGCACCGGGCGGGTTCGTCCTCGAGCTGGCGGCCGGTGAAGCGGACGACGCGGTAGCCCGCGGCGGTGAGGTCCGCGTCGCGGGCCCGGTCGCGGTGGAACGCGATCTGCGAGCCGTGGTGCGTGTAGGTGTCGACCTCGACGACCACGCGTTGGTCCGGCCAGGCGAGATCGCGCTCGCCGCCGTGCACCCACGCGTTCACGGCGGGGTGCGGGAGGCCGTGGCGCTTGACGAGCGCGACGGCGAACCGCTCGAGCCTGGAGCGGGTGAACTCGGTCTCCGGGCGGAGCGCCGCGACCGCGGCCGCCAGCGCCCGCGCCCCCGGCCGGCGTTCGTGCCGGGCCAGCACGTCGTCGACCGCGCGCAGATCGAAGAGCCGCAGCTCCTCGCCGCGCTCCAGCGCGCTCGTGAGCAGGGCGGGGCGGACCGTCGCGGCGAGGTCGAGGTACGTGCGGGCGAGGCTGGTCACCGGGATGCCGTGGAGCTCGGTGACGTCGACCGGGTCGAGCGCCAGACGGTGGACGCGGATGCCGGGGAGCGCCCGCCCGCGCGAGCCGGCGACGCTGACGTCGAAGACGCGGCGACCGTCGCCGAGCACGCCCCACAGGTCGGCGGCCGAGCGGAAGCAGAGGCGCGCCCCGTCCCCGCAGGCCAGCACGGCCGCCAGCCGGCGCGCGTTCGGCGTGAGCGCGGTGTGGGCGACGGCGTACACCCCGCGATGCAGCCGGTGGAGCCGACCATCGGCGGCCCGCGCGGCGATCGAGGCGTTCGCCAGTCCGGCGGTCCGCATCTGCGCCCGCGTGATCACGCCGAACTGGGCTGCCGCAACGCGCGCGATGACCGCATCCGGCGCGCGCGTGGCGATTAGCTTCGCCTGCGGCGAAGCTATTCGCCAATCGCCTGCCATGCCGACCAGCGTGGCAGGTCAGACGTTACGTGTGACCCTCGGAACGTTCCGATTGCGTGCCGTCGTCGCCGCTGATCATCGCGGCGATGTTGCCCAGCGCCCAGAAGCCGATGGGGAAGATCGGCCAGAAGAACGTGAGGTCGCCGGAGGTGACGGAGACGATCGCCCAGATCCCGACCAGCAGGACCGACGTCGCGGCCCACGAGCCCCAGCGCACCCGCCAGTTCGCCAGCGCGGACGGCGGCGGCGGCGGGTCCGGCGCGAGATCCGCCGTCAGCGGCTCGAGCTCCCCGTACGTCTTGGCGGCGTAGACCTTGGCGAGGCGGTCGTCGAGCTCGTCGACGTCGAGGCGGCCGTCCTCCGAGGCGGTGCGCAGCTGGTTGGCCACGGCCTCGCGGTCGGCGTCGGACGCGCGCAGGTCGGGACGATGCTCTGGGGTCGCCATCGCCGGGCCATGGTAGATGGGGCGGCCGCCGCCGGCGACCGCCCCACCAACCGGACTACCTGCGCTTCGCGCGGTGCCCGGTGAACGACAGCACCTGCTGGATGCCGCTCGGCCGGTTCGTGTAGCGGATCGTCGTCGTCAGCAGGCCCGGCGCGAACTTGATGCGCTCGGCGTCCGCGTTCGACGTCCACTTCGACGGGTCGTCCGTGCCCTGCTGCGCGGCGAGCTCGTTGCCGGCGTCCTCGAACGCCTGCCACAGCGACGCCCGGCACGCGGCCAGGTCGCCCGCCCCGCAGAACTTCGTGGCGAAGGGCGACTTGAACGGCACGCCCAGCAGCGAGCGCAGGTCCTTGTCGACGTAGTTGATCCGCCCGCCCGTGAACCCGCTGCGGGTCGAGTTCGTCACGCCCTCCAGCTCGGACAGCTGGCCGAGCTGCGGACCGAGCACCGGCGCCAGCACCGCGTCGGCGACCTTCGGATACACGGTGTCCATGATGGTCGCCGACGCGCCCGCGTCGATCGAGCCGTCGGCCTCGCGGTCGACGCGGCTCGCGCCCTGCGCCCGCCACGCGAGCAGCAGATCGAGCATCTGCTGGGACCGCGCGCTCGGCGCCGGGCCCGTCTGCAGGACGCCCGCGATGCCGTCCATGACGCTCCCCGCGACGCGGATGTCCTGCGTCGCCGCGGCGTTCATCGCGCCCGTCACCGACGCGAGGTCGTGCGACTGGCGCTTGGCGATGTTCGCGTTGAGCATCTGGACGCGCTGGATCGAGCCGTATGTCCACTCCGAGTCCGACGACCCGAAGCCCGGCGCCGGCTTGTTGTTCCAGTTGTTCAGCACGCCCGACGCGGGGTTGGCCTCATGCGGGTGGGCGAGCGGCTTGAGCCAGCCCTTCCACTCGTACTGGCCGGTGCCGATCGTGGGCAGCCGCGGATCGACGCGCTTGTCGCGCAGCGGCAGCGCGCCCGCCGAGTACGTCGCGATGTTGCGGTCGTCGGCGTAGCCGACGTTGAACGTGAACGGCGACGTCGCGGCGGCCGCGTAGAACGACTTCAGGCCGCTGACCTTGCCGTCGGTCATCCGCTTGAACATCAGCTGCCAGAGGACGTCCTTGCCGTGGCTGGAGCGCTTGAAGGAGATCGCCACCTTCCGGCCGCCCACGGTCGCATACCCCAGCACCGGCCCGTGGACCGTCGTGTGGTACTGGACGCGACCCTGCCCGGCGATCGTGCCCGCGTCGACGAAGCCCATCCGGCGGCACCTGCCCTTGTAGAGGTACTTCGTGTCCGACCCGCCGCAGAGGGTCTCGACGAACTGGTCGTTCGTGTCGGAGCCCGCCGACGTCAGCGTCCACGCGAAGTCCGGGCCGCGGCCGATGAGCAGGTTGCCCGCGCCGGCGGGCATCGCCGCGCCGCGCGCCTCGATCCCCGGCGCCTTGAGGTCCATCTCGAGCGTGAGGCCGGGGTAGAAGTAGCCGATCTGCGGGCCGGCGACGAACAGCGGATGCCCGTTCGTCGACCGGCGGCCCGACACCATCAGGAAGTTCGACATGTTGCGGTGCGTGCGCGCCGCGTTGGCCACCGCACGGGTGCCGGCGGGCGTCATCGAGCCGTTGTCGACGATGGCGTTGCCGGTCGCGTTCGCCGGCACCTCCTCGTACGGGAAGCGCTGCGAGATCGTCGTCGGCGTGTCCTCGTCCATGTGGTCGGTGAGGTCGCTCCAGACGGTCTTGCCCTGCTCGGCGCCGAGCCGCCCCTGCAGCCCGCTCAGCAGCATCGAGCGGCGCGTCTCGTCGCCGCCGCCCTGTCCGAAGATCTGGCCGGCGAGCGCGTTGACCGAGTAGATGTCGGCGCGCGTGATCGGCGCCTGCGAGCTCTTCTCGAAGCGCAGGCGCGCGTTGGCGCCCTTGATGTACATGTCGATGTCGCGCAGCAGCGCCCGCCCCTCGCGACCGTGGCGCAGCAGCGCCCGCGTCTGCTGGCGGGTGATGATGCGGTCGGCCTGTTTGGTGACCGTCACCGACTTGAGACCGGTGACGAGCGAGAACGCGTCGATGCCGGGCGCGTCGAGCGCGGCGAAACGGGCCGGGTAGCGGCCCTGCGCCACGAGCAGCCCGCGGTCCTCGATGAGCACCCAGCCGGCCGCCCAGTCGAGGTCGAGGCGGTTGCGGCCGGTGATGTGCGGGACGTCGAAGCGGTCGCGCACGATCTTCACGCCGCGGCGCGGGACCGGCTCGTTGCGGCACGGACAGGAGTCGTTCGCGCCGAAGTGCTCGGACTTGAAGTACTTCGTCAGGTCGTCGGGCGCGACCTGGTCGAAGAGCGGGGTCAGGCCGTCGTACATCCTGGCCTGCTCGTCGGCCCCCGCGGGGACCGGCACGCCGCCGTACTGGCCCGAGGGGATGATGTTCAGCGCGGTGCCGGCGTAGTCCTTGGCCGATGCGCTCACGGCGAACGCAAGCACGGACCCGAGCACGGCACCCGCCACGGTGATGGAGCGGGGCATGGTCCGCGGACCCTACTGTCCCAATGCACGCGAGCGTACGTTTGACGGCGGGCGGCCATCCGGCTAGCGTGACGGGGGCGTCAACTTTGATCGGAGCCCACCACCGCATGACCTCAAGCCTGCCGCGCTGCGCCATCATCGGCGCGGGCTCATCGGGCATCGCCGCCGCCAAGGCGCTGAACGCCCACGGCCTCGACGTGACCGTGTTCGAGGCGTCCGACCGCGTCGGCGGCAACTGGGTGTTCGGGAACAGCAACGGGATGTCGTCGGCGTACCGCGGCCTGCACATCAACACCTCGCGCGAGCGCATGGAGTTCCGCGACTTCCCGATGCCGAAGTCGTATCCGGACTACCCGCACCACACGCACATCGCCGAGTACTTCGACGCGTACGTCGACCACTTCGGCTTCCGCGACCGCATCCGCTTTCGCACGACGGTGGAGCGGGCCGAGCGCGGCGTTGGCGGCGGCTGGACGCTGACGCTCGACGACGGCGCCGTCGAGCGCTTCGACGCGCTGCTCGTCGCCAACGGCCACCACTGGGACCCGCGCTGGCCCGAGCCCGCCTTCCCCGGCTCGGACGTCTTCGCGGGGACCCAGATGCACGCGCACTTCTACCGCGACGAGGAGGTCCTGCGCGACAAGGACGTCGTGGTGCTCGGGATGGGCAACAGCGCGATGGACATCGCGGTCGAGTCGAGCTACGTCGCCCGCTCCACGTACCTGGCGGCGCGGCGCGGCGCGTGGATCGTGCCGAAGTACGCGTTCGGCCGGCCCATCGACCAGTTGCCCAACGATCCCCGCATCCCGTTCGCCATCCGTCGGGCGATCATGGAGAAGATCCTGGTCGCGCAGACCGGGCCGCCCGAGCGCTACGGGCTGCCGAAGCCCGACCACCGCTTCGGCGCGGCGCACCCGACCGTCTCGGGCCGCATCCTCGACCGCATCGGTCACGGGACCGTCGTGCCGAAGCCGAACATCGCGCGCCTCGACGGCGACCGCGTCGTCTTCACCGACGGCACCTCCGTCCACGCGGACGTCGTCGTGTACTGCACCGGCTACAAGATCACGTTCCCGTTCTTCGACGAGGACCTCATCTGCGCGCCCGACAACCGGATCGAGCTGTTCCGCCGCGTGTTCCATCCCGACCTCGACGACGTGTTCTTCGTCGGGCTGCTGCAGCCGCTCGGCGCGATCATGCCGCTGGCGGCGGCGCAGGGCGAGTGGATCGCCGACCACCTGCGCGGCGAGTACGACCTGCCGGCTCGGGCCGAGGTGCGCGCGGACATCCGCCGGGACGTCGACGCGATGGGGCGCCGGTACGTGAGCTCCAAGCGCCACACGATCCAGGTGGACTTCGAGGAGTACCTGCGCGACCTGGATCGCGAGCGGCGCGCGGGAGCCGAACGGGCGCGGGCGCGCGGGTTCCCGCTGCCGGTCCCCGCCCGCGCCGTCTCGGGAGCGGCCGCGGGATGAGCGGCGCCGTCGCGTCGGGCAAGCGCGAGCGCACGAAGCAGGCCAACCGCGCGGCGATCCTGGACGCCGCGCGCGGCGCGTTCGTCGAGCTCGGCTACGGCGCCACGACGGTGCGCGACATCGTTCGTCGCACCGAGCTCGCCAGCGGCACCTTCTACAACTACTTCCCCGACAAGGAGGCCGTCTTCCGCGCCCTCGTCGACGAGACCGCCCGCGAGGCGGCCGCGCGCACCCACCGCGCCCGCCGCAGCGGCGCCACGCTCGAGGAGTTCCTCGCCCTGGGCTTCCGCGCGTACTTCGAGCTGCTGCTCGCCGACCGCGCGACGTTCGAGCTGGTCCGCCGCAACGCCGGCACGGTGCGGGCGATGTTCGACGAGCCGGCGATCGGCGCCGGCATCGACCTGCTGGCCGACGACCTGCAGGCGGCGGTCGACGCGGGCCTCGTGCCCGAGCACGACGCGCGGATGATGGCGTCGGCGATGGTGGGGGCGACGTTCGAGATCGGCGTGCGCATGCTCGAGCACGACCCCCCCGACGTGGAGCGTGCAGTGGACTTCTGTACGAGGCTCTTCGGCGGCGGGCTGGGCCAACTCGGCGGCGACAGCGTCTAGGCTCGCGCGCATGCGCCCCCGCGTCCTCGCCGCGCTCGCGGCCGCCCTGTCGATCGCGCTCGCGGCCCCCGCGGCGAGCCGCGCCGACGCCCTCGTGGGTGTCGGCGACCAGCAGCCCGCGATGTTCGCCAACCCGCTCTTCGTCGAGCTGAACATCCCCGTCGTCCGCTACATCGCGCCGTACGACGCGATGAACAGCGGGGTCGACGCCCGCAACGCCGACGCCTTCATCCGGGCGGCGCAGTCCACCGGGGCGAAGGTCCTCGTCGCCTTCTACCACTCGCGCATGCATCCCGAGCGCATGCCGAGCACGCGCGCCTATTCCCTGGCGGTGCGCAAGTTCATCCGGGCGTTCCCGACGGTGCGCGAGTACCAGCCGTGGAACGAGGCCAACCGCGGCAACGTGCAGGGGCTGTTCAAGAGCCCGAACCCGCGGCAGGCGGCGAACTACTACGCCGCCCTGCGCAAGGCCTGCACGCGCTGTACGGTGACCGGCCTGGACCTGCTCGACGGCATCAACATGGCGCCGTCGCTGCGCTATCTCGAGCGGTTCCAGCAGCTCGCCCGCCCCGCGCCGAAGGTCTGGGGCCTGCACAACTACTCCGACACGAACCGCAACTCGACGACCCGCACGCGCCAGTTCCTGCGGGCGACGCGCGGGAGCGTCTGGCTGACCGAGACGGGCGGCATCGTGAGGTTCGGCAGCAACTTCCCCGGCGGGCGGCGCGGGCAGCTGCGGGCGGCCACGGCGCTGCGGCTCATGTTCAAGATCGCCAACTCGAACTCGCGGATCAAGCGCCTCTACATCTTCCAGTGGACCGGTTCGACGTCGCGCGCGCGGTTCGACGCGGGCCTGACGAACCTCGACGGGACGGCCCGCCCCGGGTACCGCATCGTGCGCGACTACCTCGGCATCTGACGGGGGTCGATCGGCCGCCGATCGTCCACGTCGGACGGCCATCGGTCAAGTCCTCTGGCGGAATGCCGATGGCTGGCGGGATGTTCTCGTCGCGTCGCCCACCGCACCTGGCGTTCCTGCTGGCCGGGCTCGGCCTCGGCCTGGTCCTCGCCCTGCCGATCGACCTCAGCGGCGCGGGCTGCCCGGCGCCGGGCGAGGGGCGCAACATGTGCCTCGTCCAGGACCACTGGGCGCCGGCGCTGACGACCGTCGCGCTGTGCGTGGCCGGGGCCTGGCTGCTGGCCGGCCTGCTCCTCGACCGGATCCCCGAGCTGCGCCGCGGCGACCGCCGCCGCATGCCGCCGCGCCGGGGCCACGGGCGCGACGCGATCGAGGCCGACGAGGTGCTCCGGGCGGCGACCTGGGGCGTGTTGCCCCCGCCGCCCCGGCGCGCGCGCCGGCCGCAGGTGACCGTGGCGGCGATCGTCGGCGGGCCGTCCGAGCTGCGGGTGGTCCGGCCGGGCGAGCGGCCCCGGCCGCCCGCGGGCCGCACCCCGCGCCGCGTGCGTGCCCGGCGCGCCCCCGGCACGGACCGCGAGGTGCTCGCCGCCTGCTGGGACGCCGCCACACAGCGCAGCGCCCGGCTCGTCGACGCCGCGGCCCACGAGCTCGGCCTCGCCCTGGAGCCGCTGCGCGGCCTGCCCCGCGGCCATGATCCCGATCCGCTGCTCGCCGCCGCCCGGTGGGCGCGCGACGAGCGCCCCGAGCGGCGGCCCGGCGTGGGCCGGCGCCTGCGCGAACGGTTCGCCGAGCGCGCGGCGCCCGTGCCGGAGGTCCCGATCTCCGACCCGCTGCTGCGGGCGGCGATGTGGGTCCGCATCCCGGAGTCGAGCGGCGACGATCGCGGGGCGGCGTAGCGCCGCGGCGCGGCCAGGTGGCCCGTCTCGCACCACTAGCATCGAGGAGTTGCCGAGCTTCTGCCGCCACAACCGCTTCATCCAGAACTGTCCGATCTGCCGGGAGCCGGAGGCTCCGCGGCGGCGGGCGGCGAAGCCGGCGCCGAGCGGGACGCGCCGCAGCGGGGCGCCGGCCGGCCGATCGTCGTCGGGACGCTCCTCGGGTGGGATGCGCGTGCGCCATCTCGCCCGCGCCGCGGAGGACGGCTACTCGTCGCCGCTCGTCCCGGGCCTGAGGGCGACCGCCGACGCCCAGGCGCTGGCCGATGAGATCGGCTCCGCCACCGGCCGCCTCGCCGAGCTGGCCGTTGCGCCGCCCGGCCTCTACGCCGAGGCGGGCAGCGCGCCCGATCGCGACGAGGGCATCTGGCTCGCGCTGCAGGTCACGCTGATCGGGCCGCTCGACGAGGCGGGCGACCCGTTCGCCGCGTTGCGCGAGGCGGTCGTGCCCTGGGCCGGGGGCGCCGTCCCCGCTGCCGAGACGATCGCGGCCGGGCCCCGCTCCCCGTTCTCCGATCCCGCCGCCGCGGCCCGCGGGGTCGCGGCGCTGCGCGCCTGGCTCGAGCGCCAGGGCTCGCCTGCCGCGGCGATCGACGGCGACGCCGCATGGACGCCCTCCCGGCGCTTCGCGCGTCTGTACGAGCGGCTCGGGACGGTCTCCGGCATCGGCCGCTCGCGCTACGACGGCCTGGCGGTCCTCGGCCGGCTCGGGCTGGCCGACGTCGAGGCCGACTCGCTGCACGCCGGCGACCGCGACGACGCGAGCCTCGCGGCCAAGCGCGTCTTCGGCATCGGCGATCCGCTGCTGCTCGATCGCCGCGCGGGCGACCTGGCCGACGCCGCCGGCGTCCCCGTGGCCGCGCTCGACCTCGCGCTGGCCAACCACGGCCGGCCCGCGGGACGCCCGCGCATCACGATGGGCGCGAGCCCCGGCGCCGCCGACGAGGACGCGCGCGAGCGCGCCGCCGAGGCGCTCGGCGTCGACTGACTCCTAGGCGAGGTCGTCGCGTAGCCGCTCGGGCGGCGGCACGACGACGACGGGCACGGAGCTGTGGCGCACGAGGTACTCGGTGACGCTGCCCAGCAGCAGCGCGCGCATGGCGCCGCGGCCGCGTGTACCGACGACCACGAGGTCGCAGCCGATCCGGTCGATCTGCTCGACGAGCACGGGACCGGCGTGGCCCTGCCCGAGGACCTTCGTCACCGGCACGTCCTCGGGGATCTGCTCGATGGCCTCCTCCAGCGTGGCCGCGACCTCGATGCGCATCTCGCGCGACAGCTGCGCGGGGTCGCCGCCGGCCAGCCAGACCGCGTTGATCGTCGCCGCCACGTCGGGGACGACGCTGACGACGGTCATGCGCGCGTTGGACGTCTGGGCGATGAAGATCGCCTCCTGCAGGGCGAGCCGGGCGTTGTCGGATCCGTCGTAGCCGACGAGGACGTCCCGGGGGTGGCGGGGCCGCATGACCCGACCACACTAGGCTGCCCGCCATGCTTCGTGCCCCCATCGCCGTCCTCGCCGCCGCGGCCGTCGCCGCCGGCGCGCTCGCCGCTCCCGCCGTCGCCTCCAAGGCGCCCACCAGGTCGGAGGCGCGCTTCATCGCCAAGGCCGTCCGCACGACGTCCCTCGGCGGCGCCAACCAGCTGGACCGGAGCTGGTACCGCGTCAACCGGATCCGGGTGTCGTCCCTGTCGGACTCGTGGGCCATCGCCTGGCAGACGGCGACGAAGGCGGGCGAGGGCAAGTTCCAGCCCGCCTACTTCATCCTGGCCCAGCCGCAGGGGGCCAAGCGCTGGGTCGTCATGTCGCTCGGCACCGCCCTGGTCGGGTGCGGCGTCGCGCCGAACGTGGTCATCAAGGACCTGACCGGCGGCACCTGTCCGCCCGGCGAAGGCATCAGGGGCTCGTAAGGAAGCCCGCGAGGTGGGGGCGGCCGTCGCGGGCCGCCCGCACCGCGAACCGCCCGTCGCGGGCGGCTGCGAACGTCACGCGCGAGGGCAGGGGCAGCGGGAGCTCGAAGCGCACGTCGACGGCGGAGGGTGCACCCGGGCCTCCGCGGACTACTGCCGCGAGGTGCCCCAGGGCCTCCGCGGACTCCTGCCGCGAGGTGCTGGACCGGGCGGAGCCGCTCGGCGCGGTCGACCGGGCGAAGCTCGTGGAGCGCTGATGCCTGCGGCCGCGGCCGCGGCGGTAGGGTCGCAACACCGTGGCGGATCGATGGCTCCCACGGCCGGTGGGCTCGTCCTACGAGATCCTCGACGAGATCTCCAGCGGCGCCATGGGCGCGGTGTACCGGGCCCGCGACGAGCGCACGGGCCGCGAGGTCGCGCTCAAGCGCCTGCTGGACCCGCGCCATCGCGCGCGCTTCGAGATCGAGGCCCAGCTGCTCGAGCGGCTCAGCCACCCGCGGGTCGTGCGGGTGCTCGAGTCGTTCTCCGCGGGCGCGGACCGCTACCTCGTCATGGAGCTCCTCGACGGGCCGACACTCGCCGACGTCCTGCACGAGGAGGGCCGGCCCGGGCTGGCCCTCGACGACGTGGTGGCGTGGATGGGGCAGGTGTGCGAGGCGCTGCAGTACGTGCACGACGAGCACCTCGTGCACCGCGACGTCAAGCCGCCGAACGTCGTGCTCGGCGAGGACGGCGCGGTGCTCGTGGACTTCGGCATTGCCCGGGACCTCGACCGCGCCGGCACCGCGACCGCGGGCATCGGCACGCCCCGCTACGTCGCGCCCGAGGTCCTCGCCGGCGCCGCGCCCTCGCCGCGCAGCGACGTCTTCGGCGCCGCGGCGACGATGTGGACGCTGATCACCGGCGCCGCGCCGGTGTACGGCACGCAGCCCGACGACCTCGTCGACGGGCTCCCCGCGGGGCTGGCCACGGCGCTGCGCGCCGGGCTCGAGCTCGACCCGGCCCGGCGGGTGCAGACCGCCGCGGCGTTCGCCCGCTCGATCGACGCGCCGTTCCGGAGCGGGGGAGGAGCGCCGCTCGCCCTCAGCGCGGCGGCATCCAGCCGGCCGCGCTCGCTGCTCGAGGAGCTCGTCAAGGCGACGGCCGGCGTCTTCGACGCCGCGGCCGCGTCGATCGCGCTCGTCGACGAGACGACCCGCGCGCTGCGCTACGAGGCGGCCTGGGGCGCCGGGGCGGAGCGCATCGTCGGCGTGCGCCTCGCGCCGGGGGAGGGCATCGCCGGGGCCGTCGCGCTGAGCGGGGCGCCGGTGGCGATCGCCGAGTGCCGCTCGCACCCGCAGTTCGCCGCGGCGGTGGCCGAGGGGACGGGCTACGTGCCGCACACGATGATCGCCGTGCCGCTGCGCGCGGGACCGCGCATCCTCGGCGTGCTCGGCATCCTCGACCGCCGCGACGGCCGCCCGTTCGACGCGGCCGACGCGGCGCGGGCGGAGCATCTTGCCGTGCTGGCGCTCGCTGCGCTCGACGAGCGGGCGCCGGGCACCGCGGCCACCGGCGCGCCTCCCCCGCTCGCCGACGAGCAGCCGGCGTGACAGACGCCGCCTCGGACGGGTACGGACACGCCATGCACCAAGGTCCACCGGATGACGACGTTCCCTGCGAGCGCTGCGGGCTCGACACCGCCGACCAGCGCTTCGACGTGCACGGGGTCGTCGTGCGCGCCTGCAACGCCTGCGTGGAGGAGCTCACCGAGTACGGCTGGCTGAACAGCTGGCTGACGGTACGCGCCCGGCGGACCGAGGACACCGACCAGCCGGCCTGATCAGCTGCCGGCGGGCGCCTCTCCGGGCGGCGCGTCGCGGGCCGCGGCGACGGGCGGGCCGGCCGTGGCCCCGCCCGGCGGCGGATCGCCCGACACCGTGACCGCGCGCGCCGGCGAGGCGGCCTCCGGCGTGCCGCGCGCCAGCAGGACCGCGCCGCCGATGACGGCGACGAACGAGAGCACCCGCACCGCGCCGAGGGGGCCGGACGGGATGTCCTCGCCGAGGATCGTCGTGGCGGCGGCGATCGGCAGCGCGTTCGTCAGCAGCGTCGCGATGCCGGCCGCGGTCAGCGCTCGGGTGTGCTGGTAGGCGATCTGCAGGAGGATCGTCCCGACGCTGTAGCCGAGCGCGGCGGTCGCCAGGAAGACGTAGTGCCAGCCGCCCTCGAACGCGGTCTTCACCGAGATGTCGCCCGAGGCGAGCAGGATGCCCGCCGCCATCGCGTACCCGACGCCCTTGCCGATGCGCGACGAGGCGAGCACGGAGAGGAGCGCCACCGTGGCGCTGATCGCCAGCCACGCGCCCACGGCCGCGAACGTGCCGTGCGACTCGTCGCCTGTCGAGGCGGCCAGCGACACGCCGAGGGCGACGAGGCCCAGCAGCGAGACGCCGACGCCCACCTGCTCGCGGGTGGTGGTCGAGCGGCCCTGGCTGCGGGCCGAGAAGTACGCGAGCACGGCGATGCCGCCCGCCGACATCGACTGCACGAGCGACAGCGGCGCGAGCGCCAGGGCGACGACGTACAGCGCGAAGCCGGTGACCTCGCCGGCCAGGCCCTTCAGCCACGCGCGGCTGCTGAACAGCAGGCTGACGCTGCGCACCGGATGGCGCAGCGAGAGCGGCGGCATGCCCGACGCCGCGTCGTGCTCCTGCACGTAGGCCCAGTTCAGCGTGATCGCCGACGCGATCGCGATGACCAGCCCGATCGCGATCTCGTGGTCCACGAGCGGTATTCAACCGGGACGCGGACGCGGACGCGGCGAAGCCCCCGGCGGTGGGCCGGGGGCTTCGCGTGGCCTGCTGGGGTGCCGCGGGACTCAGGCGGGGGTGGTGAACGTCATGTCGGCGCCGGTCGAGGTGCTCGACTCGCCCTCGGCGACCAGCCGGTAGTGGTACGTCCTGCCCGGCTGCAGGCCGGTCAGCGCGTCCGACACGGTGACCTTCGTCGTCCCCCCGAAGAGGAACCCGTCCGGCGTGACCTGCCCGTAGGTCGTCGTCAGGCCGTACTCGAACCGGTAGCTCGTGAGCTCGCCCCGCGGGTTGATCGTCCCGGCCAGCGTGGCCGAGCTGCGGGTGATCGCGCTCGCCGCGCCGGTGGTCGCCAGAGGGCCGGTGGTGTCGAGTGTCTTCAGCGACTTCGTCGCGCCCACCGTGGTGCCCGCGCTGCTCTTCGCCACGAGCCGGTAGTAGTAGGTCGTGTTGGGCGTCAGCGCGTTGAGCTCCGCCACCCGGTTGATCGCGGTCGTGCCCGATCCGGCGTCCTTCTCGTCGGTCTTCGAGCCGAGCGCGGTCGTCGTGCCGTACTCGTACAGGTACGTGGTCGGCGTGCCCTGCGGGTTGACCGTGCCGTTCAGCTGGGCGTACGTCTGCGAGACGTAGGCGGCGCTCCCCGTCACCGCGGCCGGTGCGGCCGGCGGGGGCGAGGTCGTGAACGTCCGGTCGATGCCGACCGACGTCCCCGCGCTGTTGGTCGCGCTGATCCGGTAGTGGTAGACGGTCCCGGCCGTCAGGTTCGACAGGTCCGCCGACGCGGCGACCGCGGTGGCGCCCGTCCCGGCGCTCTGGGCGGTCGCCTTCGTGCCGTACGCCGTGGTCGGGCCGTACTCGAACGTGTACGTCGTGGCCAGGCCCTTCGGGTTGACCGTGCCGGTCAGGCGCGCGCCCGTCCGGGTGATGTCGCTCGCCGCCCCGGTCGTCACGACGGGCGCGACCGCCGGCGACGTGGTGAACGTCCTGTCGATGCCGACCGCCGTGCCCCGCGGGTTGATCGCGATGACGCGGTAGTGGTACGGCGTGCCCGGCTTGAGCTTGGCCAGGGCCGCCGTCACGGCGACGTTCGCGGTGCCCGCGCCGCCGTCCTGGGACGGGGTCGCGGTGCCGTAGGCATCGGTCAGCCCGTACTGGAACCGCCACGTGGTGGGGGAGCCCTTCGGGTTGATCGTGCCCTTGATCGTGGCCGCGCTCGCCGTGACGTCGATGGCGCCCGCGGTCGCGGCGTCCGGCTTGACGGCGCGCGCCGTCGTGAACGTCTTGTCCGGGCCGCGGCTCGTCCCGGCGGCGTTCGTCGCCACCAGGCGGTAGTGATAGACCGTGCTGGGCGACAGTCCGGACAGGCTCGCCGAGGCGCCGACCGGGTCCTGGCCGGAGCCGGCATCCTGGTCGGCCGTGGTGGAGCCGTAGGCGGTCGTCTTGCCGTACTCGAAGCGGTACGCCGTCAGCGCGCCCTCCGGGTCGACCGTGCCGTCGACCTTGGCGCCCGTGGCGCTGATCGCGCTCGCGGCGCCCGTCGTCACGACCGGCTGGTCGACGTGGGGCGGGTCCGGCACGTTCGCCGGGCCCCAGTCGGGCTGGCGGGCGTCGTTGAGGATCTGCGACGCGCCCGCGGACGGCAGCGAGCAGCCGTTGGTCATGTTCGGCACGTTGCCGGCCAGGATGCGGTGCGGCGTGGTCTGGTCGCCCGTGTCCTCGAACGCGATCTTCGCGCCGGTCGGCGAGAAGCTCGGGCTGTCGTACGCGCCGGCGGGGTTGCCGTACGAGTAGCACGGGGTCGGCAGCGCCGGCGCCGGGCCGTTCATTTTGTAGAGCGTGACCTGGTCGTCGATGTCGAGGTCCTCGTTCGGGCCCTTCGGACGCGTCGTGACGAACGCGACCTTGTCGCCGGAGCGCGCGACCTCGCCGTCGCGGACGTACCAGGCGTTCTCGTCGAGGAACCAGCCCTGGAGCGTCTGGTTGCCGTCGCCCGGGTGGTCGATCATCGCGTCGAGGTTGAGCTGCACGCTCTTGTCGGAGATCAGCACGGTGTTGTTGCCGATCCACGACGGGTCGGTCCAGCCGGACTGGCGGCCGAGCCCCGGCTCGTCCCAGCCGGTCATCCGGTCGGAGTACGTGTAGCCGATGCCGGTGGACTGGCGCACGTCCTGGCAGTTCGGCGTGCCCTCGGGGACGCAGCCCGGGTGGTTGGTGATCTCGAAGTAGCGGTACTCGTAGGCGACCTTGGTGCCGTCGGGCGAGATCTCCGGCTTGAACGGCCCGAGGAAGTAGGAGGAGGTGTTGTCGGTCCGCTCGCCCGAGACGGGGGTGCTGAAGTCGGCCTTGATGGCCCCGTCGCGGCCGATGAGCCGCAGGCGCCGGCCGCGCAGCGCGATGATGTCGCCGTTGTCGGCCTGCGACTGGTAGCTGTAGCCGCCGTCGTGGGTGAGCTGCACCTGGCGGGTGCCGTCCGGCGAGGAGACCCAGACGTCGCCGCCGCGCATGAACGAGATCGAATCGGCCTGCGCGGTGCCGGCCAGGGCGAGCGCCCCCAGGAGCCCCGCCACGGCCACCTTCGCCATCGTCGGAACGGACATGGTGCGCGTCCTTTCGAATGAGGAGAGACGGGATGCCATCGGCGGCAACCGTCGCGCACGGTGCTTGCCGGGGACTTGACGGGCGCGTGGGGCGCCGCCGGCAAGCCGACGGCAAGCAGACCCGGATCCGGCGCGTCGGCGCCCTGCGGGCGCGGTTCGGAGCGCCACTCGAAAGATGAGTGGTCGCCACTCACGACGCGGGCGGCGCCACCAGCGATGCTGCAGACGATGTTGCGCGACTACCCGCGACGGCTGACGCTCGAGGTCGACCCCGACGCGGACCCGATCCGCGGGCGCGTCTGCGAGGGGGACGAGATGCCGGAGCCGTTCGTCGGCTGGCTGGGGATGGCGCGGGCGCTCGAGCGAACGCTCAGCCGGCGCCCCGACGACGGGCGGTCAGCCGAGGGCTGACGGCAGCTCGCGGCGCGACCCGATCCCGAGCTTGCGGTAGGCGTGCGCGAGGTGGTTCTCGACCGTCCGGACCGTGACGAACAGCGCGGCCGCGATCTCGCGGTTCGAGCGCCCGGCGGCCGCCATCTGCGCCACGCGGCGCTCCGACGCGGTCAGCGCCTCCGCGCCGCTGAAGTGCAGCTTGCGCGGCCGGGCGCCCATGACCGTGAGCTCGTCGTGGGCGCTATGGACCAGGGCCGCCGCGCCGCAGCGGCGGGCGCCGTCGAGGCCCGCCTGCAGCGCCTCGCGGGCGGCGGTGCGCCGGCCCGCGCGCGCGAGCATGATGCCGTGGTCGACGTGCGCCCGCGCGTGGTCGAGGCGGGCCGGGCTGCGGGCCAGCAGTGCGATCCCCTCCTCGACCAGGGCCGCCCCCGGCGCACCCCCGGCGGCCAGGCCCTTCGTCGCGAGCGCCACTCCGAGCGCCGACGGCGTGTTCCAGCGCTGTGCGCGTTCGAGCTGCTCGTCCGCCACATCGAGCGCCCCGTCCGCGTCGCCGAGGGCGAGCGCGGCGCGGGCCGCGGTGTCGTGCCACTGGATGCTGAGGTGCCGGACGCCGGTCTGCTCGTCGCGCCGGCGCAGCTCGGCGAGGTCGGCCCACGCCTCGCCGGGCCGGTCCTGCGCGAGGCGCAGCCGCGCGCGGGCGAGCCAGACGATGCCCATGTACGTCATCGCGGGGAGGTCCGGCCCGCAGCCGCTGGTCATGATCGCCGCCTCCGCGGAGCCGAGGTCGCCGCGCTCCACGAGCACGAGCGCGAGGTAGGCGTAGTGGGCCGGCAGGACGATGGGGAGGTCGGCATGATCGACCGCCTCGAGCATGTTGCGGCACTCGTCCTCGGCCGCCAGGACGTCGCCGCGGCGGCACGCCGCGACCGCGCGCAGGCACAGCAGGTTCGACAGGCTGAGCACGGAGCCCTGCGCGCGGGCGGCGGCGATGGCGGGCTCGAGCGCGGGGAGCGCGAGGTCGTAGCGGTCCGCGTCGATGAGGACGCGCAGCGCGTGGTTGAGCGCGGTCGAGGACGGTCCCTCGGCGGCGAGCAGCCGCCCGCCGGCGATCGCCCGCTCCGCGAAGCCGGCGGCCTCGCCGATCCGGCCGTCCAGCCAGCGCGATCCCGCCAGCTCGGCGAGGGCCATCAGCTGCGCGGGCGTGTCGCCGGCCACGCCGGTGAAGGCCTCGAGCCGGGCGATGGCGTCGTCGGCGCACGGCGGCGCCAGCAGGCCGAGCGCCGCCTGGTGGGCGGTGAGCGACAGGGCGGCGTCGGGCCCGACCGTGGAGCGGACCTCGTCGAGCAGCCGGACGGCACCCGGCAGATCGCCGCGGAACAGACGCGCCCGGGCGGCGATGTGCGCGCGCTGGGCACGCAGCTCGGGATCCGCGGTCAGCTCGATCGCGGCTTCGATGTGCGCGCCGGCCTCGGCCAGGCCGGCGTCGCCGAGCATCTCGGCGGTGCCCAGCTCGGCCAGGACGCCGGCGCGCGCACCGTCGGCGGGCGGCTCGCGCAGCGCCCGGCGCAGGTAGTCGCGGGCCTCGTCCGGGGCGCCCTGGCCCATCGCGGCGGCGGCGGCCTCGCGCAGCACCGCGACCGTGGCGGGATTTGCGGCGGCCTCCGTCATCAGCACGTGCGGCGCGACCAGGGCGGCGGGATGGCCATCGGCCAGGAGGGACTCGGCCGCGAGGGCATGCAGCCGCGCGCGCCCGGCCGGCCGCTGCTCGTTGTAGATCGCCTCGCGGACGATCGGATGGACGAACCGCAGGGGGCGTTCGGCGGTCAGGACGTTCGCGTCCGCGAGCTGGTCGGCGAGCTCGGAGACCGCCTCGGGGCTGAGACCGGTCACCGCACCGATGTGACGGACCTCGGCGGCGTTGCCGAACACCGCGAGGGCGTCGACGACCTCGCCGGCCTCGGGTGGAAGGCGCGTGAGCCGCAGGAACAGGGAGTGGGCCACGGTGTCGGGCCCGAGGTCGGCGACGAGCGCCGCGGCCGGCTCGGTGGGCTCGATGCGGTCGGCGAGCAGCGCGTCGGCGAGCTCGTGCAGCAGGAACGGGTTGCCGGCGCTCGCGCGATGGCAGGCGGCGGCGAACGCGGCATCGGGCACCGCGTCGAAGCGCTCCTCGAGCAACGCGCACGTGGCGGTCTCGCTCAGGGGGCGTGGGCGCAGGAGCTGTGGGCGGTGATGGTCGCGCAGCCGGTCGAGCAGGCGGGCCGGCGCGCCCCGCTCGGTGGGGCGCGCGGCGAGCACGACGGTGACGGGGGTGTCCTCGAGCCGGCCGACGAGGTAGTCGATGAAGCGCAGGGACGGCGCATCGGCCCAGTGCGCGTCGTCGATCAGCAGCATGAGCGGATCGCGCGCCGCGAGGTTGACGGTCAGCCAGTACAGCCCGTGGACGACGGGGAAGGCCGAATCCGGGCTGATCGGCTCGTGCGGCAGACCCGTCAGCCCGACCGCGGGTGCCGCATGGGCTGCCGGTCCGTCCAGCAGCGCCCGCCGGTCCTCCGCGCCGGCGGCCGTCAGCGCCGATTCGTACAGCTGGCGGGCGACCCCGTAGCTGAAGGCGCTCTCGAGCTCGTCGCCGCGCGCGCTGAGCACCCGGAGGCCCTGCGTCGCGGCGTGGCTCCGCGCCGCCCGCAGCAGCCTCGTCTTGCCGATCCCGGCGTGGCCTTCGACGTACGCGTAGCCGCCGCCGGATCCCGCGGCGAGCAGCTGCGCGATCTGCTCGATCTCGCCCTCGCGGTCGAGGAGAGATCCGACCTGGTCGGCACGGACGGACATGACCCGCGCAATGTGTACCGAACGGTGCCGTCGAACGGCATCCGATCCGGGGTCGCGGTCAGCCGATCTCGAACGGCGGCGGCTTCAGATTCGCCGTGCAGCGCATGTCCGGGCTCCCGGGAGCGTCGAGGAACGACACGAACACCCTCCCGGCGCACTTCGACGTGTTGAGCACCACGTGCCCCTCGCCGGGGAACACCACGAGCCGCGAGCTCGGGAGGTTCGACGCGGCGTGGCGCGAGTTGGCCTCCGACGTCAGCGTGTCGTAGCTGCCCGCCAGGACCAGCGTCGGGATCGCGCTCCGGGGCACCGCGCGCTGCGAGTCCGGTGCCTTCGGAACGTCCCACACCGGGCAGTCCATGAACCGGAAGGGGAACTGCGGCGGCTGGGCCCTGACGGACCGCGGGAACCCGGGGAACGCCTGCCGGCCACGCCGGAGCACGTCGCGCTTCGTCTCGAACGGGATCCATTCGCTGCAGATCACGCCGTACTGCAGCCCGTAGCTCAGCTCACCGGCGTGGAGCGCGCCGGTCGCCGCCTGGGAGGCGAGCACCGGCTTGCGCCGCCCGTGGGCGAAGTCGTAGAGCAGCTTCGGGACCTTCGAGCCGAAGCCCGCGCCCGTGATGTTGATGACGTAGTTGGCGAAGGCCCCGCCGTCGAGCACCACCTTCGTGCGCCTGGCTCCGGGGTCGGGCTTGTCGCCGGGGATCAGGGCCGGCTTGACGAACGCGGTGATCGGCGTCGCTTCCAGGCGGCGCACGAGCCGGGTGAAGACCCGGTCCGGCCGCGGATAGGCCCGCCGGCAGCTCGGCTGTGCACGGCATGCCCGGAACATCTGGCGCATGCCGACGCCGGCGCTCGTCCAGGCCAGGCTGGTGCCGGCCTGGTCGGGGGCGATCGCCGAGTCGATCGTCACGCTGCGGATGCCCTCGGGGTGGTCGCGCATGTACGACAGCGCCAGGTCGGTGCCGTAGGACGCGCCGATCACGTTCCACTCGGGGATGCCGAGCGCGACGCGCAGGTCGGCGAAGTCGGCGGTGCTCTCGGTCGTGTTGTACGACCCGGGATCGGCCCCCTTGGCGACGACGCTCGCCCGGCATGCGCGCGTGGCGGCGGTCTGCTTGCGGCCCGTCGACCGGGCGTCGTAGGGCAGGCCGACGACCCGGGAGTTCCAGCGGTCGATGACCGGACACGTCAGCGACGGCTCGGAGTACAGCGTGCCGCGCTGTTCGAGGACGATGAGGTCGCGGTCACGGTTTGCGCCGGCGTTCACGACGTTCTGCACGGCGCTGATGGCGCTGCCGCCCGGACCGCCGGTCAGGTAGACGACCGGGTCGGGCGCCGGGGTGCGCGACCGGGCGGGGATGACCGCGACCTGGAGGCGGATCGTGCGTCCGTCCAGCCGGGTGCGGTTCTCGGGAACGGTCAGGAACCCGCATCGCGCGCCGGCGAGCGCCGGGATGGGGGTCTCCGGCGTGGGGCAGGGCCCGGGAGCGACGGATGCGGCGCCGGCCGGGGCGGCGAGGCCGAGGGCGATCAGGGCGGCGGCGGCCGCGGCCGCGGGAAGGACGGGGTACGTCATGGCGCCGAGCAAACCGGTCCGCTGGGTTCCGCGCATGAGTGGCGGCCACTCATCTTTCGGCCGGGCTTCCTCGCCTCAGCCCGCGAGAGTCAGGCTGGAGAGGTTCATCGGGTAGGTGCGGCGCTCGGTCCGCGGCGTGCCCGCGAGCGCGACGCTGCCGTCCTCGCCCAGCGGGCCCCTGCCGTCGAGGCGATAGCGGTCGAAGACCCACGGCAGGCTGGCCGACGTGGCGAGGAACGGGCCGTCGTGGATGCCGAAGTGCAGGTGCGGCGCCGTGATGTTGCCGCTGTTGCCGACCTGGCCGAGGACCGTCCCGGCGGAGACCCGCTGTCCGCGCCGGACGCGGACGGTCCCGGGCTGCAGGTGCGCGTAGATCGCGTACGTTCCCGGGGCGATCCGGATCACGGCGCCGTTTCCGGTGTAGTCCGCGCGCGCGGGTGCGGCGGCGCATGAGTGCCGGCCACTCATCTTTGGGGCCTCGTAGAGTCCCGGCGCCATGCGGTTCTCGGCGAACGTCTGCATGCTGTTCTGCGAGCTCCCGTTCCTCGCCCGCTTCGAGGCGGCGGCGGCCTGTGGCTTCGGGGCGGTCGAGCTGTGGTGGCCGGCCGGGCTCGACCACGGCGCGCTGGGCGAGGCGGTGCGGCGGGCGGGGGTCGAGGTCGCGCTGATGAACCTCGACGCCGGCGACGTTGCCGGTGGCGACCGCGGCTACGTCAACGACGCGTCGCGCAGCGCGGAGTTCCGGCGGCATGTGCCGGCGGCGCTCGACCTGGCCGAGCGGCTCGGGTGCCGGCAGGTCAACGCGCTCGCGGGCCGTGCGCTGCCGGGGGTCGACGCCGGCGCCCAGCTGGCGACGGCGCGCGAGAACATCGGGTTCGCCGCCGACGCGGCCGCGCAACGCGGAATCCGGGTGGTGATCGAGCCGGTCAACCCGGTCGAGAACCCCGGCTACCTGCTGCCGCACAGCGGCGAATGCGCGGACTTCATCGCGTCGCTCGGCCGGGAGAACGTGCGGCTGCAGTACGACGTCTACCACGCGCAGCGCACGGAGGGGGAGCTGTCGGAGACGATCGCCCGGCTGCTGCCGACGATCGGCCACGTCCAGATCGCCGACGCGCCCGGCCGGGGCGAGCCGGGGACGGGCGAGATCCGGTTCGCGCACGTGCTCGGGCTGCTTGAGCGGCTCGGCTACGCGGGGCACGTCGGGCTGGAGTACCGGCCGACGACGCCCGCGACGGCCGACTCGTTCGGCTGGATCGAGGAGCTTGGTCTGACGCGGCGGTAGGACGTCCGTCCACCCAGGCGGTTCAGCGACCGTGTGGGACCCGGGCGACGACCGTCGCAGCGAGCACGTGCCGCGCCATCACCTGCTTCGGGCGATGCGCACCGTCGCGACCGCGCCGACAATCAGCCGATGGGGATCGAGCCGGGCGCCGCGTACGGTGAGCCCGTCACCTGGCGACCGGTGACGCCGCGGATCGGACTCGGGCGCCTGCTGGTGGGCTCCGCGATCCTGACGGCGTCGGTCTACGTCGCCGCCGGGCTCGTTCCCGGCGTCGCGCTCGATCGCCCCGGGGCGGCCGTGGTCGTGGCCGTGGTCGTCGCGGTGCTCAACGTGGTCGTGCCGCCCGTCGTGGCGGCGCTGCGCCTCCCGTTCACGGTCGCCGCCGGCTTCCTGGCGGTCCTGTTCCTCGACGCGGCGCTGCTGCTGCTGGCCGCCGAGCTGCTGCCCGATTGGATCAGCGTCAGGTCGTTCGGCGACGCGCTGCTGGCGGCGATCGTCATCGCCGCGGTCGCCGTGGTGCTCGGCGTGCTCTTCGGGACCAACGACGACGACGAGTACTCGCTGCGCGTCAGCCAGCGCATCGCGCGCCGGCGCGGCGGCGCGACCCGGACGGCGGTGCCGGGCGTCATCTTCCTGGAGATCGACGGACTGTCGATCACGGTGCTCCAGCTCGCGCTGCGGTCCGGCAGCGCGCCGAACCTGGCGCGCTGGATCGCGGAGGAGGGCTATCGGCTGGTGGAGTGGGAGACCGACCTGTCGTCGCAGACCGGGGCGTCCCAGGCCGGGATCCTGCTCGGATCCAACGACGACATCCCGGCGTTCCGCTGGGTCGAGAAGGCCTCGGGCCGGCTCGTGTCGTGCTCGTCGCCGCCCGACTGCGCGGAGATCGAGCGCCGGCGGTCGACCGGACGCGGGCTGTTGGCGGGCGGCGGCGCGAGCCGCGGGAACCTGCTGTCGGGCGACGCGGACGAGGTGATCCTGACGGTCAGCCGGATGGATGCCGAGAAGCGCTCGAACCCGGGCTATCGCGCGTTCCTCGCCAACGGCTTCAACGTCACGCGCACGCTCGTCCTGTTCGTCTGGGAGGTCCTGCTGGAGTGGACCGCCGCGGCCCGCCAGCGCCGCCGCGACGTTCGTCCCCGAGGCCACCGCGGCGGCGTGTATCCCGTCCTGCGTGCGGCGATGTGCGTGTTCGTGCGCGACCTGATCGTGTTCGGGGTGCTCAGCGACATGATGCGCGGGCGTCCCGCGGTCTACGCGACGTTCTCAAGCTACGACGAGGTGGCGCACCACTCCGGCCTGGAGCGCGCCGACACCATGGAGGCGCTGCGCAAGCTCGACGAGCAGTTCGGGCGCATCGAGCGCGCGCGGCGCTACGCCGCGCGCCCGTATCACCTGGTCGTCCTGTCCGACCATGGGCAGACCCAGGGCGCGACGTTCCGTCAGCGCAACGGCTACGGGCTCGACGACCTCGTCGAGCGCTCGCTGAGCGGCGGCGCGGTGACCGGCCTGGAGGGGGGTGACGAGCAGCATGCGGTGCTGGCACACGCGGGCCGGGAGGCCGCGGGCCGCCGCGAGGCCAAGCGGCCGAAGAACGACGTCTCCGGGCGCGATGTGGTGGTCCTCGGCTCAGGCAACCTCGGCCTGGTGTACCTCATGGACGAGCCCCGCCGGCTGACGGCGGAGGAGATCGAGACGCGCCACCCGGGCCTGCTGCCGAGCCTGTGCGAGCACCCGCACGTGGGCTGGCTGCTGGTGCGCTCGGCGGCGGACGGCGCCATGGTCCACGGCCCGCGAGGACGCCGTCGCCTGACCGACGATCGCGTCGACGGGGAGGACCCGCTCGCGCCGTTCCCGCCGAACGCCGCGCGACACCTGCGGCGCACCGACGGGTTCGAGCACGTGGCCGACATCATGGTCGGCAGCTTCTATGACCCGGACCTCGACGAGGGGTGCGCGTTCGAGGAGCTCATCTCGTTCCACGGCGGGCTCGGAGGGCCGCAGACCCGGCCGTTCATCCTGCATCCGCCGGCGCTGGGCGGGCCGGAGGAGCCGATCGTGGGCGCCGTCGCGGTGCACGAGCTGCTGTCCGGCTGGGTGCGCGATCAGCAGAGCGGCGCCGCGCCGCAGCGGGACGCGCCGAGCCTGGCCGAAGTCGAGTAGCCTCGCCTCGAGGCTCCTGCCTGCGGGCTCAGGCCGAGTGGATGCCGTGCTCGCGCAGGTACTCGACGTAGAACGGGCGCAACGTCTCGACGACCTCGCCGCGCCCGGACGCGGTGATGTCGTCGATGTGCGCCCGGAGCATCTGCACGTCGGCCTCGGCGCCCTCCATGTCTCCGGCTCCGGCCTCGGCGGCAGGGAGGATCTGCGCGAGGCGCCAGAAGAAGCGCAGGTCGAGGTGGCGCTTGGCCCGGCTGACGGCGAGATCGTGGAGCTCCTTGGAGGAGAGCTCTTCGAGCGTGTCGGGGGTGCTCATGGCCTGACGAGCATGGCATGCGCGCGGTGACGTCGCATCACCCGGTCGGGATGATCGGCCGCGCCGGCCTCCGCCTCCCACCCCCACGCTCTGGCGCCGCCCGCCCAATCACCCGGTTCGGGCGACGCGCGCAGCCGCGCCGGACACGAAGGTGGAGCGCGCCGATCGCGCGGCACCGGAGCCGCGGCAGGACGACCCGACGAACGAGGAGGCGGCAATGGCGGCGCTCAGCGACCAGGCTGATCGAGCGATGAGGGACGGGGCCAGATTCCTCACCCGGGACGCCCCGGACCACGAGATCCCCGACGATCCGATGCCGCCGGTCGAGGCGATGCGCCTGATCGAGGAGGAGCTGATCCTCGACGGCATCCCGGAGCGCAACCTCGCCACCTTCGTCACGACGTGGATGCCGCCCGAGGCGCAGCAGATCATCGCCGGCAACCTCCACCGGAACTTCATCGACCACGCCGAATACCCGCAGACGGCGGAGATCGAGCAGCGGTGCATCAGGATGCTCGCGAAGCTCTTCAACGCGCCCGGCGAGACGACGGGCGCGCGCACCCAGGGCTCGTCGGAGGCGATCATGCTCGGGGCGCTGTCGCTGAAGTGGAACTGGCGCAAGCGGCGCGAGGCGGCGGGCAAGTCCGTCGACCGGCCGAACCTGGTGTTCGGCGGCGACGTCCACGTCGTCTGGGAGAAGTTCTGCCGGTACTTCGACGTCGAGCCGCGCATCGTCCCGCTGCATCCCGAGAAGTACACGATCGGCCCGGCCGACGTCGAGCCGCACGTCGACGAGAACACGATCGGGGTGGCCGCCGTCCTCGGGACGACGTTCACCGGGCACGCTGACGACATCCGGGGGATCAACGACCTCCTCGTCACGCTCAAGCACGACAAGGGCCTGGACGTCCCGCTGCATGTCGATGCCGCGAGCGGCGGCTTCGTGTGGCCGTTCCTGTATCCCGACTCGGAGTGGGACTTCCGGCTCGGGCAGGTGCGCTCGATCAACGTCTCCGGGCACAAGTTCGGGCTCGTCTACCCCGGCATCGGTTGGCTGATCTTCCGCGAGCGGGCCGACCTGGCCGAGGATCTCGTCTTCTACGAGAACTATCTCGGCAAGACGGACGCCACGTTCACGCTGAACTTCTCGACCGGCTCGGCGATGGTCCTCGCGCAGTACTTCAACCTCATCCGGTTCGGTCGCGCGGGCTATCGGCACGTCATGCAGATCATGCAGGAGAACACGAGACTGCTTGCCGCGCGGCTCGCCGAGACCGGGCAGTTCATCGAGGTCGGGGCCGACGAGGAGAAGCTGCCGCTCGTCGCCTTCCGCCTCGCGGAACCGCGATCCTTCGACGAGTTCGACATCGCGTGGCAGGTGTCCGCCGAACGAGGCTGGATGCTGCCCGCCTACACGATGCCGCCGAAGGCCGACCACGTGAAGATGCTCCGCGCGCTCGTGAAGCTCAACCTGAGCCACGCCCTGGTCAACACCCTCGCGCAGGACATCGCCGCGGCGTGCGAGACGCTCGAGCGCAAGGGCGGCGCGCACGAGTCCGAACGGGCGAAGATCAGGACCAACGTCGGGTACTGACGGTCACCAGCCGTTCACACGCCGTCTCCGCGGCTCCGGTTAGGCTCGCCCTGCGAGGAGCGCCCCCGGATCGGCGGAACGGACGATGCGGTGATGCGAGGATGAGAGTTCAGTCGACGATGGCCCGGCAGGCGGTCGGCCCGATCCTGCGCGGCGACGACCTCCGGCTCGGATCGGTGCTCGGGCTCTCGGTCTCGCGCACGACCGCGCAGATCGCGGTTGCGTGCGCCATCCTCCCCATGGTCGCGGTGACGCTCATCCTCGCGTTGACCGGCGACCATCTCCAGCGGCCGGTCGCCGCCGGCCTCTACTGGAGCTATCTCGTCGCTGCGCCGATGGCGATCGGCCTGGTCTGGTGGATCCGGCGGCCGGCGAGCCGCTTCGGTCTGCTCCTCATCGCCTTCGGGGTCCTCGTGTGGGTCACCTCGTGGCAGGCGTCCGGGACACCGATCCTGTTCGACGTGGGCGTGCTCGTGGAGGCGCCGATCTGGCTGTTCACGATCTATCTGTTCCTGGCCTTCCCGATGGGTTCCGTCGAGCCGCGCGCCGCGCGCTGGCTCTTGACCGTGATGGGGATCGGTGGGCTCGCGCTCTTCTGTGCGTGGGCGTTCTTCTCGCCCGTCATCGCGGGCGGTGGGCCGCTGACCCGGTGCGCGCCGAACTGCCCGGACAACGTCCTGCAGATCGGCTCCGATCCGACCGTCGCGCGCGTCGCCGGGGACGCCGAGACGTATGTGGCGCTCGCGCTGGCCGCCGCCGTGTTCTTCGTCTACCTGGCGCGCCTGCTGTCGGCGTCGCGCCCGCAGCGGCGGGCTCTGATCTCGGTCGCGGTGACGTCGCTCATGTTCCTGCCGGCGTACTTCGTCTTCAACTTCGCCGCCTGGATCCTGAAGGTCGACGACCTCGGGACGCTCGATGCGCTGGCCTGGGGGATCGTCGCCACGCGCATCCTCCTGCCGCTCGGGTTCCTGGTCGCGCTGCTGCGGGCCGAGCTCTTCGCGTCCCGTGTCCTCGGCACGCTGCTCGGCAACCTGGCGGCACGGCCGACGCCCGGCGGGTGGCGGGACACCATCGCGGACGTGCTCGACGACGACCGCTTCGAGCTCGGATTCCACGATCCGGCGACCGGCCGCTTCCGCGATGCCGCGGGGGATGAGGTGGCGCCGCCGCCGCGCGGAGGACAACGCGCGTGGGTGCCCGTCGGTCGCGACGGGCCGCCCGTGGCGGCGATGGTGGTCGACGAGACGCTCATGGAGGACCCCGAGCTGGTGCGGGCCGCGGCAGCCGCGACGCTGCTCGCCGTCGAGCACGAAGCGCTCGAAGGGGAGCTGCAGGCATCACGGGTCCGCATCGTCGAGGCGGGCAACGAGGAGCGACGCCGGATCGAGCGTGACCTGCATGACAGTGCACAGCAGCGCCTGGTGGCGCTGCGCATCCGCCTGGGACAGGTCGCCGAGCAGCTCGATGGCTCGCGGGACCGGGCGATGATCGAGCAGCTCGGCGGCGAGGTCGACCAGGTCATCGGCGAGCTGCGCGGATTCGCCCAGGGCGTCTACCCGCATGTTCTCGGGCAGTCGGGGCTCGGTCCGGCGCTCGAGGCGGTCGCATTGCGCTCCGCGATGCGGGTCACCGTCCGCGACGACGGGCTCGGCCGCTACTCGGAGGCGCTGGAGACGTCCGTCTACTTCTGCTGCACCGAGTGCCTGCAGAACGCCGCGAAGCATGCGGGGCCCGACGCGGCCGTGACGATCCGGCTCGCCGAGCGTGGCGGCGACGTCACGTTCGCCGTCGCCGACGACGGCGTCGGCTTCGATCCGGCGACGGTCAACGGCGGAGCGGGTCTGACCAACCTTGCCGATCGCGTCGCGGCCATGGGCGGGACGCTCACGATCGACAGCGCCCCCGGCCGCGGCACCCACGTCGCCGGCGTGATCCCCGGCGCCGGCTCGTGCGCGCCCTCGCCGGCCGCCATCATCCCCCCGTGGTCGTCGTCGGTGCCGGGGACTCCTCTATGAGGTCGCGCTGCGCCAGCGTGTAGAGCAGGGCGATCGCCGGGATCACGACCACCAGGGCGACGCCGAACACGATCAGGACCGCCGTGAGCGTGGCTTCGGGAGCCGCGGCGTCGCCGATCGTGAGGTCCGTCGGCAGCAGGTACGGATGCTGCGCGATGCCCCACCCCCAGACGACGGCGACGACCGCCACGATCGCGAGCGGGCGGCTCCCGCGCGGGGCGTCGCGCCAGAGCAGGAGCAGGACCGCGGTGCCGGCCAGCGCTGACACGATGACGAGCGGCAGCGCGTCGCCGGTCAGCCCGTCGTAGACGTATCGGCCGTCGGAGCGCAGCGCGATGATCCCGGCGACGGCAAGCGCGCCCGCGGCCAGGGCGGCGCCGAGGGCTCGTTTGCGGAAGTAGTGAGCGAGGTCCGGCGTGCCCGCCCGCCGAGCATCGTGGACGAGGAACACCGCGGCGATGTACGCGGACGTCGCCACGAAGAGCGCGCCGATCAGGAACGAGACCGCGTTCAGCCAGCTGGTCACCGGGTCGCCTTCCGCGTTGCCGACGGGGACGCGGCCGGACGCGATCGCCCCGACGACGGTGCCCAGGAAGAACGGGGTCAGCAGCGACGAGATCCCGAACGCCTGCTGCGACACCCGGCGACCGACCACACGGCGCGCGGTCTTGTGGAACGCGAAGCCCGAGCCGCGCAGCACGATGCCGACGGCGGCCAGGCTGAGCGGGATGAAGAGGGTGGAGAAGATCGCCTCGAAGGCCGCCGAGAACCCCGTCCACAGCACGACGAGCACGAAGATCAGCCAGACGTGGTTGGCCTCCCACACCGGCCCGATCGCCCAGTCGCAGAGCTCCCGCGCGCGCTCGCCCGGCTTCGATCGTCCGGCGACGAGGCTCCAGAACCCCGCGCCGAAGTCGGCGCCGCCGAACACCGCGTACGCCGTGACGCCCACCCACAGGACGCCGGCGACCGCGTCGGCCGTCGTCACGACGCCATCCCCGTCGGAGCCGGCTCGGGGGCCGGGCCGGACGGTCCGTACGGAACGTCGGTCTCGTCGTCGCCTTCGCTGCGCCAGCGCCGCGACATCGCGCGCAGCGTGCCGATCAGCACCGCCGCGAGCACGGCGTACAGCGCCACCACGACCGCGAACATGATCGGGACGCCGCTCGCGTCGGTGACGGCGTCCTCCGTGCGCATGACGTTGTACACGATCCACGGCTGGCGCCCGACCTCGGTGACGATCCAGCCGGACTCCAGGGCGACGACCCCCAGCACGCCGGATACCGCCACGGCCCGCAGGAACCAGCGGGTCCGGGGGATGTCGCGCCTCCGCCACCAGACGAAGGCGAACCAGGCCCCCAGGGCGATCAGGACGGTGCAGATCCCGACCATCGTGTCGAACGCCCAGTGCAGCATCGTGTTGTATGGCGGCCGGTCCTGGGGCGCCACGGTGTCGAGGCCGGTGACCTGGGTGCTCGTGCTGAAGCCGACGAGGAACGAGTCGAAGCCCGGGATCCCGATGCCGCCCTTCACGCCATCCGAGGTGCAGCGGCCGTAGATGTACTCGGTGACGTCGGTCGAGGTGGTCTGGACGCACTCCATCCCAGCGAACTTGATGGGCTGGTCCTCGGCGATCGCCCGAGCCGCGGTGTCGCCGACGAGGAACTGGATGGGCGTGGCGATGCACGCCACGGTCAGCGGGATGAGCAGTCCCAGCCGGTGGATCCGGTCGCGGCGGCCCCGCAGCATCCCGACGGCGTAGATGGACGCCACGATGAACCCGGTGACGAGGTAGGCCGCCAGGATCATGTGCGGCACCTCGTAGGGCACCGCGGGGTTGAAGATCACGTCGAACGGGTCGACGCTCGTGACCGTCCCGCTCGTCGGCGAGAAGCCCTGCGGCTGGTTCATCCACGAGTTGACCGCCACGACCGAGAACGCGCCGCCGAGCCCGCAGATCACGACGGGGACGCCCGACCAGAAGTGCGCCCACGGCGACAGCCGCTTCCAGCCGAAGATGTAGATCGCGATGAAGATCGCCTCGAGGAAGAAGAAGATCCCCTCGACGGCGAACAGGACGCCGAAGACCTTGCCGAAGCGCCCCGTGAAGGCGGGCCAGAGCAGCCCGAACTCGAACGAGAGCACGGTGCCCGTGACCGCGCCGACCGCGAACGTCACGGCGACGACCTTCGACCAGCGGCGCGCCAGCAGCAGCGCGTCGTGATCGTCGTGCTTGAGCCCGCGGTAGTTGGCGATCAGCATCATCGCCGGGAACGCCACGCCGATCGACGCCAGGATGATGTGGAAGCCCAGCGTGAAGGCCATCTGGCTGCGTGCTGCCCCCAGCTGCGACGCGAAGACCGGCACGGAGTCCATCAGCATCGGGAGCGACGCTATGCGGCCTCGCGGAGACGGCGCATCATCCCATCGGGGTGAGGCGGGCGCCCGAGCGCAGGCGTACGCTCGCGATCATGGCGTCATCGGAGAGCTCGCCATCCGCGCGGCCGCGCGTCCTCATCCTCGGCGGCGGCTTCGCCGGCGTCGGCGCAGCGCAGAAGCTCGCGGACGCGCACGCCGAGGTGATCCTGATCGATCGCCACGACTACCACACGTTCCAGCCGCTGCTCTACCAGCTGGCCAGCGGGCTGCTGGAGACGACGGCCGTGGGCCACTCACTGCGCGACCTGGTCGGCCACCAGGACAACACGACCGTTCACCAGGCGACCGTGACGGGCGTCGACGTCGACGCGCGCGAGGTGCGCTTCGACGACCTGGCGCCGATCGCCTACGACTACCTGGTGCTCGCGCTCGGCGCCGAGGTCGACTTCTTCGGGACCGAGGGCGCGGCCGACCACGCGTTCCCGATGTACACGCTCCCGCACGCGGTTCGCCTGAAGGACCACCTGGTCGAGCGCTGGGAGGCCGCCGACCGCGACCCCGCCCTCCTGGAGGACGGGGGGCTGAACATCGTGGTCGTCGGCGGAGGGCCGACCGGCGTCGAGACGGCGGGAGCGATGACCGAGCTCTACCGCAGCGAGTTCGCGAAGGACTACCCGGACATCCCGCAGGAGCAGGCGCGCGTGACCCTGGTCGAGGCCGGGCCCGAGCTCTTCTCCATGTTCGAGCCGAAGCTGCGCCACTACGCCACGAAAGCGCTCACGGACCGTGACGTCGACGTCCTGGCCGGCGAGCGCGTCGCCTCGGTCTCGCCGACTCGGGTCACGCTCGGCTCGGGCGCGGTCCTCAACGCCCACACGCTCATCTGGGGCGCCGGGCTGCAGGGCAGCCCGGTCGGGCGCTCGATCGGGCTCGCGCCCGAGCGCGGCAATCGCATCGCCGTCGGATCCGACCTGACGCTGCCCGGCCATCCCGAGGTGTTCGTGCTCGGCGACATCGCCGCCATCGCCGACGCCAAGACGCAGCAGGTGCTGCCCCAGCTCGGATCGGTCGCGCTGCAGTCGGGCGAGCATGCCGGCGACACGATCAGCCGCATGATCGCCGGCAGGAGGACCAAGCCGTTCGCCTACCGCGACAAGGGGACCATGGCCGCGATCGGGCGCGGCGCCGCGTGCGTCCAGATGCTGGGCGGTCGCACGATGACCGGCAAGAAGGCGCAGTTCGCGTGGATCACGGTGCACCTGGCGCTGTTGCCGACCAACCAGGACCGCGCGAAGGCGATCGTCGACTGGGCCGGCGCGGCAGTCACGCACCAGCGGTCCGGGCGGATCTCCGTGCGGGTCGACTGAGCCGCACGCCGCCCTGTCCGTGTCAACCGCGCCTTCTCATCGCTGGTCGACCGACGTCGCCGCGGCCTGCAGGCGGTCGGCGGCGGCCACGGCGGCGACATACACCGCATGAGTTCCGAAGCTCGTCGCGAGCATCGCCGCCGGCCAGCGCCAGGGTGGCGGCGTGCGTCCGAGCAGCGGGAACAACGTCAGCGTGGCCGTCATGAGCGTCGCTCCGAAGGCCGCGCTCGCTCGTGGCTCCCCGACCCGGCGCACGAGGACCCCGTGCCAGAGTCCGAACGCCGAGCCGTAGCCCCAGCGAAGCGCGAGGCCGAGCTCGCGGTCGGTGCGGTTCGTGACGTGCCGCAGGTGCATGATCGCCGCGACGATCTGCCCGGGCACGAGCCCGTCGTCGTAGTCCAGCGCGCCCTGGACCAGGGGACGTAGGCGCCGCTCGAGCCCGTAGGCGAGCGTCATCGCCGCGGTGCCTGCCGCGCCGGCGAGCACGCTCCGCACGGGCCAGGTCGTTGCCGATCGCACAGCTCTCACTCCTCCGATGCCTTCAGGCCGGATCGTGCACTCGGGCGCCATGATGCGGCATCGCCCCGGCGCGGCCATCACCCGATTCGGACGATGCGTCGGTGGCGTCGCCTCGGGATCATCGCGCCGTCACATGCCCGCAAGCCGTGGAGGTCTCATGTCCGCGCAGATCCATCGCATCGTCGTCGGGACGGGGGCCGGATGACCACCGCCACGGGGCGCGCCCCCCGCCGCCGCCAGGCGAGCGAGTCGTCCGCGCCTGCCGACGTCTTCGTGGTGTTCGGCATCACCGGCGACCTCGCCCGGGTGATGACGTTCCGCTCGCTGTACCGGCTGGACGCGCGCGGACTGCTCGACTGCCCGATCGTCGGAGTCGCCGCACAGGAGTGGACGGTCGAGGAACTGCGTGAGCACGCGCGCGAGTGCATCGCCGCCACCGGCGAGCAGATCGACGACGAGGTCTTCGCCCGCTTCGCGGCGCGGCTGTCGTACGTCGCCGGCGACTTCACCGACGCTGCCACGTTCGAGAGCGTCCGCGCCGCGATCTCGGGTGCGCGCTGCCCGGTCTTCTACCTGGAGATCCCCCCGTTCCTCTTCGGCCGCGTGATCGAGGGCCTGCACCGGGCAGGTCTCACCGCCGGTGCGCGCGTGGTCGTCGAGAAGCCGTTCGGCCACAACCTGTCCTCCGCCATGGCGCTCAACGAGGAGATCCACCAGTACCTCGACGAGTCCCAGCTGCTGCGCATCGACCACTTCCTGGGCAAGATGGGGCTCGTCGAGATCCTGTACCTGCGGTTCGCCAACGCGATCCTCGAGCCGGTCTGGAACCGCAACTACGTCTCGTCGGTGCAGATCACGATGGCCGAGGACTTCGGGGTCGCCGATCGCGGCCACTTCTACGACCCGGTGGGTGCGCTGCGCGACGTCGTGGTCAACCACCTCATGCAGGTCGTGGCAGCCGCGGCGATGGAGGCGCCCGCGGGCCGCGACGCCGCCACCCTGAAGGACACGCTGCACGCCGTCTTCCGCGCGATGCCGCCGGCGGACCCGCGCCACTACGTGCGCGGGCAGCACGTGGGCTATCAGGAGATCGAGGGCGTCGCGCCCGGGTCGCGGACCGAGACCTACGCCGCGCTGCGCCTGGACATCGAGAACTGGCGCTGGTCCGGCGTACCGTTCTTCGTCCGCACGGGCAAGCTGCTGCCGACGACCCAGACCGAGTTGCGCCTGGTCTTCCGCCGGCCGCCCATGATGGGCTTCCACGCCGAGGGCCGACGAAGGCCCGAGCCCGATCAGCTCATCGTCCGGCTCGATCCGACGACGGGCATCCGGCTGCTCATGGAGGCGCAGCACAGCGGCGAGGTGAGCGCCCAGCAGATCAACCTCGACATGGAGTTCGCCGACCAGGGCGGCGAGGGGGCCACGCCGTACGAGGTCCTGCTGTCGGCGGCGATGCGCGGCGACAGCACGCGCTTCACGCGGCAGGACGCGGTGGAGGAGACGTGGCGGGTGATGCAGCCGCTGCTCGACTCGCCGCCGGCCATCCACGGGTACGCGCCGGGGACGTGGGGCCCGGAGGCGGCCGACCACCTGATCGCCGGCCACGGGCGCTGGCACGAGCCTTGGACGGAGGCGTCCTGATGACCGAGATGAAGGCCGAGTCGGTGGCCCAGAGCGCCGCGGCGCCGTCGCCGTTCACGCCCATCGCGGAGTACGCGTTCCTGTCGAACTGCCACACGGGAGCGCTCGTGGCGCCCGACGGCTCGATCGGCTGGCTCTGCGTCCCGCGCTTCGATGCGCCGAGCGTCTTCGGCACGCTCCTCGACCGCGGGGGCGGCTTCTTCCGGCTGGGCCCGTTCGGGCTGAACTTCCCGGCCGCCCGCCACTACGAGCCCGGGACGAACACCCTGTTGACGACCTGGCAGGCGCCCGGGGGGTGGATCGTCGTGCGCGACGCCCTCACGATGGGGCCGCGCCGTGTCGAGGACACGGTGACGCCGCACACGCGCCCGCCGACCGACGACGATGCCGAGCACGTGCTCGTGCGCACCGTGCAGTGCATCGAGGGCAGCGTGGAGATCGAGCTCGTGTGCGAACCGGTCCTGGACTACGGCCGGACGCCGGGCGAGTGGTCGCTGGTTGGAACCGACCGGCACACCGCCGACGTCACGGGCGCCGGCCAGACGCTCCGCCTGCGCAGCGACATGGCCCTGGGCGTCGAGGCCAACACGGTGCGCGCCCGCCACGTGCTCGAAGGCGGCGAGGAGCTCTTCTGCGCGCTCTCCTGGGCCCAGGACCTCGAGGGACCGGAGGACGTCGCCGCGGCGAACGCGCAGCTCGACGCGACCACGCGGTTCTGGCGCTCCTGGCTCAGCCGGGCCCGCATGCCCGACCACGAGTTCCGCGGGCCGATCCGGCGCTCGGCCCTGGCCATCAAGGGCCTGACGTTCATGCCCACCGGAGCCACGGTCGCCGCCCTGACCACGTCGCTGCCGGAGACCCCGGGCGGACAGCGCAACTGGGACTACCGCTACACGTGGATCCGCGACTCGACCTTCACCCTGCAGGCGCTGCACTGGATGAACCTCGACTGGGAGGCCGACGAGTACATGCAGTTCATCGGCGACCTCGACCGCAACGAGGACGGGTCGCTGCAGATCATGTACGGGATCGACGGCCGCCGCGATCTGACCGAGAGCACCCGCGACGACCTCACGGGGTACGCGGGCGCGCGTCCCGTTCGGGTCGGCAACGGCGCGTTCGACCAGCGTCAGAACGACGTCTACGGGGCGGCGCTGGACTCGATCCTGCTGCACACGAGGCGAAGTCAACGCCTGCCGCGGCGCCTGTGGCCGATCGTCGAGTCCCAGGCCGAGTGCGCGCGCAAGGTCTGGCGCGAGCCCGACCAGGGCATCTGGGAGGCGCGGGGCGCGCCACAGAACTACGTCTCCTCCAAGCTCATGTGCTGGGTGGCTATGGATCGCGCCGCGAAGCTGGGCCGGATGCGCGGCGACGACGAGCGCGCGGCCGACTGGGCGGGGATCGCCGACGAGATCAAGGCCGACATCCTCGAGCACGGCGTCGACTCGCGCGGGGTGCTGCGTCAGCACTACGACACGGACGCCCTCGATGCGTCCACGCTCCTGGCCGCGCTGTTCGGGTTCCTGCCGGGCGACGACGAGCGCATGCGCGCGACCGTGCTGGCGATCGCCGAGGAGCTGACCGACGCCGGGTTCGTCCTGCGCTACCGCACCGGCGAGACCGACGACGGCATGTCCGGCAAGGAGGGCACGTTCGTGATCTGCTCCTTCTGGCTGGTGTCCGCGCTGAGCATCATCGGCGAGCGGCAGCGCGCCCGGGACCTGATGGAGCGGCTCCTGCGCATCGCCTCGCCGCTCGGTCTCTACGCGGAGGAGTTCGACGCCGACACCGGCCGGCACCTCGGCAACTTCCCGCAGGCGTTCTCCCACCTGGCGCTGATCGAGGCCGCCGCGCGGATCATCCTCGCCGACCGGCTGGCGGAGATCACGTGAACGCGCACTACGACGTCATCGTCGTCGGCAGCGGCGCCGGCGGCGGGACCCTGGTCCGTCGTCTGGCGCCGTCGGGCAAGCGGATCCTGCTGCTCGAACGAGGGGACTGGCTGCCGCGCGAGCCGCAGAACTGGCTCGCCCAGGACGTGTTCGTCGACAACCGCTACGTCTCGGCCGACACGTGGTACGACGATCGCGGCAAGCCGTTCCAACCGCAGGTCCACTACTTCGTCGGCGGCGCCACGAAGCTCTACGGCGCGGCGCTGTACCGGTTGCGTGAGCAGGACTTCGCCGAGCTGCGCCATCACGACGGGCTGTCGCCGGCGTGGCCGATCGGCTACGACGAGCTCGAGCCGTACTACACGCAGGCCGAGCAGCTCTATGAGGTCCATGGCGCGCGCGGCGAGGATCCCACGGAGCCGCCGGCCAGCGCCGACTACCCGTTTGCGCCGGTCTCCCACGAGCCGCGCATCCAGCAGCTGGCCGACGACCTGGCCGCAGAGGGCCTGCATCCGTTCCACGCGCCCTGCGGCGTCCGGCTCGACGAACGCCGCCGGGCGTTCAGCGCGTGCGTACGGTGTCCGGACTGCGACGGATTTCCCTGCCTCGTCCACGCCAAGTCCGACGCGGAGCTCATGAGCGTCCGCCCTGCGCTCGAACATGAGACGGTGACGTTGCTCACCGGAGCGCAGGCGCTGCGGCTCGAGACCGACGCGAGCGGCCGTGTCGTGACGGGGGTCGTCGTGGCGGGCCAGGAGGGCGTCGAGACGTTCACGGCCGACATCGTCGTCGTCTCCTGCGGCGCCGCCAACACCGCAAAGCTCCTGCTCGCCTCCGCGAACGACCGCCATCCGGCGGGCCTGGGCAACGGGTCCGACCAGCTCGGTCGCAACTACATGTTCCACGCCAGCACGGCGGTGCTCGCGCTGTCGCGCGAGGAGAACCCGACGGTGTTCCAGAAGACGCTGGGCGTCAACGACTTCTACTTCGGCACCGACGACTTCCCCTACCCGATGGGCAACATCCAGATGGTCGGCAAGTCGCAGGCGCCGATGTTCCGGGGCGAGAAGCCGGTCGAGACCCTGCTCGCGCCGAAGTGGTCGCTCGAGGACGTCGCCCGGCACGCCGTCGACTTCTGGCTGTCCACCGAGGACCTCCCGCGACCCGACAATCGGGTCACGGTGCGCGACGACGGGGCCATCCGACTGACCTACACGGCGAACAACGGCGAGGCGAAGCAGCAGCTGTACCGGCGGCTGAAGTCGATGCTCGGCCGCCTCGGCATGCACGATGGGCATCTGCTGCCGCGCCACGCGTACCTCAAGAACGACATCCCGGTTGCCGGCTGCGCCCATCAGGCGGGTACGGCGCGGTTCGGGACGGACCCGGACAGCTCGGTCCTCGACCGCGACTGCCGGGCGCACGAGTTGGACAACCTCTACGTGGTGGACACGAGCTTCTTCCCGAGCATCGGCGCCGTGAACCCGGCGCTCACCGCCATGGCGAACGCGCTACGCGTGGGCGATCACCTGCTGGCGCGCCTCGGGGCCGCGGTCGGCGAGCCGGCCCGTGCCGCGTGACGGGACCGATCGCGAGCGCACCGACGAGCTCCGAGATCGAGCCATCCGGGCCGACGCTCAGCCGCTGTGACAAGCCCGGCAGCGCGTGGACCGCGGTCGGCATGACGTTGCGCCGCTGACGCGCCGGACGACCGCCCGGTCATCCAATCGGGGTGATGAACCGCGGCTCGCGGCGGCGGAGACTTGCGCCCGGGCAAGCACGACAGAAGGAGCTTCGACATGCGAGGAGCTGGTCGCGTCGTCTTCGCAGCAACGCTGTTGCTGATCGTGGGCACGCTCAACATCATCTACGGCATCGGCGCGCTGGACGACGCGAACATCTTCACCGGGGACCACAGGTACATCCTCACCAACCTCAACACCCTGGGCTGGGTCCTCATCGTCCTCGGCGTGATCCAGCTCGTCGGCGGCTTGTCGCTGATGTCCGGCAACGCATTCGGTCGGATCGTCGGCATCGTCGGAGCCGGTCTCGGCGCGATCGGGGCGCTGCTGTCGGTGGGCAGCGGATATCCGTGGTGGTCGCTGGCCATCTTCGCCCTGTGCATCTACATCCTGCACGGCATCGTCGTCTTCGACCGGGACGAGCGCGCGCCGTCGGCGTGATGCCGCGAGCTCGCTGACCTGCCGTCACCCGGCTCGGATGATGCGGGCCGCGAGGCGTGCGCGGCATCCAGGGTGTTCGACGACGAGGAGGCGTGGGACGTCGTGGGCGACATCCCCGACGACTCGAGCAGCACCGCGACCGCCCGGCCCCGCAGCGCGGACTGCGTTGGATCGCCTGAACGTCGATACGGCGAAGAAGCCTGCAATCAGGTCACTTGATCGCCGAGTCCGAGCACTCGCGTGAGCTCGGCGTCGACGAGCGACCCACCGCTCGCGACCGCCGTGATCGTGGCCAGGAGCTGCGGGACGCTGGCCAGGCGCCCCTTGAGGAGGTACGCCCGCCGGTCGGATCCGTGGCGCAGCAGCGCGACGGCATACCAGGGCTCGCAGTAGGCGCTCAGCACGATGACGCCGATCTCCGGACGGGTCCGGCGCAGCTCGTCGGCGACGCGAATGCCGTCGTCGGTCATGGTCGGGGGCATGCGGATGTCGGTGATGACGACGTCCGGGGCGTGGGCGGCGACGGCCGCGCGCAGCTCGTCCGCGTCGGCGCACACGGCGACCAGCTCGACCTCGTCGGCCGCGCCGAGGATCTCCGCGAGGGCGTGGCGGATGAGGATGCAGTCGTCCGCGACCGCGACGCGGATCGGCCTGGCCGGCCTGATGGCGGCGGCGAACATCCACCGCCACTTGTACGGACAGGAGGCGGCCCGGGCATCGCCCAATCCGGGTGATGTCGGATCGCCGCGATCAGCCGTCGATGAGCCCGACCGTCCGCGCGCAGGTCACCGCTTCCGAGCGCGACGACGCGTCGAGCTTGCGGTAGACGGCGTGGGCCTGCGTCTTGACCGTGTTCAGCGAGACGTGCAGACGGGCGGCGATCTCTCCCAGCGACAGGTGGCTCGGCAGCATGCGCAGCACGCGCAACTCCGCGGTCGTCAGGGCGCAGACGCCGACCACCGCGGCAGCCGCGAAGGTGTCGGCGCGCGCCCAGGCATCGTCGATCGCGGCGCGGAGGACCGTCGCGTCAGGACAGTGGCGCAGCAGACGCCCGGCGCTCGTGAGCAGCCCGCGAGCCGCCGCCGAATCGCTCAGCCGCAGCTGGGTGCGCGCGAGAGCGATCCGGATCTCCGCCTCGAACCAGGGTGCGGCGCCCGTGAGCCGCTCGAGCAGGCGGCCCGCGGCGTCCACATCGCACGACGCCTGCTCGATCTCGCCGTTGTGCGCGCGGGCGAATGCCGAGACGGCGTAGGCGAGCGCACCGACGGGCTGCTCGTCCAGGCCGGACTGCTCGAGGGTCGAGCGGGCGCGCTCGGCGTGCTCCTCAGCGTCGCTCCACTGCTCGTCGGCGAAGTCGATCAGTGCCAGCTGGGCGCGGCACTGCACCTCCACGACGGGCGCGTCGAGCGCCCCGAGCCGAACGCCTTCGGTGAGCCGCTCACGAGCGGCGGGCGCATCGCCGGTCAGGTGCAGCGCCGCGCCGTCCAGGAAGCAGGCCTGCGCGCGCCACGCGCCATCCTCGACGTCCAGCCGGTGCGCGCGTTGCGCGTCGGCACTCATCTGCGCGAGGCCTCGGCGGGCGACGCTCGCGCGCAGTACGGCGACGCCTGCGGCAAACCTCGCTCGGCATGCGGGCGAGGCGTCGCGAATCCCATGTTCGGCCACGTCGGTCCAGTGTTCGACGTAGTCGCGATCGCCGGTCCCGAGGCGACTCGTCGCCGTGCACAGCGCGAGCGCCGGGTCCCCGGCGATCTGTGCCGGCGTGAAGCGGCGCAGCGCGCGTTCGAGGTACGCGTTGCGGCCGTGGACCGCATGGAAGGGGGCGCTGGCCCACAGCAACCGGCCGGCGCGATCGACGTCACCCGCGGCCGCCGCCTGATCGATGGCGCTGTCGGGGTCGCCATGGCCCTCGAACCAGGTGGCCGCGCGTGCGTGCGCACGCGCCTCGACGTCCTGGCCCGCGCGGCGCAGTTCGCTGCGCAGCAGGCCCCGTAGGAGCGGGTGGACGCGGAACGTGCGTTCGCAACGGTCCAGCGAGCTGACCAGGATGTTCGCGCGCGACATCTCGCGCAGGGCGGCGCCCGAGCCATGCTGGTTGGCGACCGCGTCACACAGTGGACCGGTGAGCTGGTCGAGGACCGACGTGCGGACGAGCAGCTGCAGGCGGTCAGCCGGCAGCGCGTCGAGGAACACGTCGTTGAGGTAGTCGGCGACGACGCGATCGTCTCCGCCGAAGCTCTCGAGCGCGGCGGATGCACCGCCGCACGCTCGCACGGCGAGCGCGGTGAGCACCAACCCCGCCGGCCAGCCTTCTGTGGCGTGCATGGCCTTCGTGAGCTGGTCGGGGTCGAGCCGGATGCCCTCCCGGTGCAGAAGCTCCCGGGCCTCCGACCGTGTCATCGCGAGATCGCAGGCCCGGACTTCGCGCAGACGCCGTTCCAGCCGTAGGCGCCCCATGGGCAGCGGTGGTTCGCATGTGGACGCGATGACGAGCAGCGAACCGGCCGGGAGATGCTCGGCGACGAGGAGCAGGAGCTCGGCCGAGTCGCTGGGAAGCACGTGGGCATCGTCGAGGACCAGCGCCACTCGCGGGTCGGAGCGGTCCGGCTGTTGGACCGCCGCCAGGTGGCCGGCGATGGCGTCGAGCAGGCGGGGGCGAGCGGTGTGCTCGCGACGCAGGGTGAGCCAGGCGACCGGACGGGGGTCGTCGTGCGCCCATTGCCGCAGGAACGTGGTCTTGCCGTAACCCGACGGCGCGACGACGGTGCCGATCACCGTGCCCCGCGTCTCGTCGAACGTCCGCACGAGGCGCGGGCGCGCGACGAAGCCGTCGAGGATCTCGTCGTGGGACGCGCGATGCTCGGCGGTCGAGGCGGCCATGCCGGCGACGCTACGTGGCGAGTCCGGTGGCAGCCAGGGTGCGGGCACCCGGACCCGGGTGTGGCCTGTGTCCCGTCACCGCCGTGCGGGATCGTGGGCGACACCACTAGGGCCCCGCAATAGGGTTTCGAGGCATGGCGATCAGCGTCGTCCTCGCGGAGGACAGCCTCATTGTCCGGGAGGGCATCGCGGGCCTGCTCGCGGGCGAACCGGAGATCGAGGTCGTCGGTCTGTGCGCCGACTTCGATTCCCTGATCGAGGCGGTCGAGCAGCATCAGCCGGACGTCGTGGTCACCGACATCCGGATGCCGCCGACGCACACCGACGAGGGCATCCGCGCGGCCGTATCGCTGGCCGAACGCGGACTGACGATCGGGGTCGTCGTGCTCAGCAACTACGCCGATCCGGCCTACGCCGTCGCCCTGTTGGACTCGGGCGTGCCCGGGCGCTCCTATCTGCTCAAGGAGCGCGTCCACGACCGCGCGCAGCTCGTGTCCGCCATCCACGCGGTCGCGGTCGGGGGGTCGATGGTCGACCCGATGATCATCGAGCCGCTGATCGCGGCGCGGATCAGCAACGAGCGTTCGCCGCTCGCCGCCCTGACCGCGCGCGAGCGCGAGGTGCTCGCCGACCTCGCCGAGGGCAAGAGCAACGCGGCGATCGCCGACTCGCTGGTGCTGACGAAGCGAGCGGTCGAGAAGCACATCAACTCGATCTTCATGAAGCTGAACCTCGTCACCGACGAGGACGTGAGCCGCCGCGTCAAGGCGACGCTGATGTTCCTCGCGGACGCGAGGGCGGACGGCGGCATCGGCGGGCGTCCGAGCGGCAGCTGATCGGCTGACCGCCGTCAGCCGATCAGGCCGGCGATGCCGTTGCGCAGCAGCGCCGCGGCGAGCAGAAGGACGATGATCGCGGCGACTGTGCGTGCGTGGCGCTCCAGCCGGCCGCGGACGGACTCGAGCGTCCGTCGCGAGGCGTCCCGCGCCACGACCACCATCACGCCCGCGCCGACGATCGCGACCCGGGTCCTGGGCGCGGCGGGCTCCGACGAGGCCGCCACGTCGCCGATCACGAAGGCGGCGACCACGCCCACGGCCAGCGTCGCGCTCAGCGCTCCCGCGTAGAACCATGCCCCGGTGCGTCGCGGCCGGTCGCCGACGACGAGCGCGAACACACAGGGCGACAGCGTCGTCGGCGACACCATCGCCGCGAGCGCGATGAGCACCAGGTCCGTGGTGATCCACGGCACGCCTGGTCGGCCGCCTGACCGGCCGCGGCCCTGATCCCCGGGCTCGGCGCCGGCGGGAAGCGACACGCGAGCCGGTGGACGTTCCGCGTCATGCCGGCAGTCCGGTCGCGATGCACGGCAGCGGGCCGGTCTGGCCGACGATCCGGCGCTCCTCGTCGAGGATCCGCAGGGTGCGTTGCATCGCCACCGGCTCCAGACCGCCCCAGCCCGCTCGGACCGGGTGGTCGAGGAAGCCGATCAGGCACAGCATCGCCGCGATGACCGCGATCGCGGAGCCGATCTGTATGGCCTGCGAACGGCGCCGCTCGGCCGAGTCGGCGAAGAACAGCGCGAAGACGAAGATCACGCCGGTGATGAAGAACAGGACCGCCCACAGCGGGTCCGGTATGACGCCGACCGCGCCGTGGACGCGGTCGCGGCGCGCGATCTCGCGGTCGGCCGTCCGGTCGACCCAGGCGTCGTAGGCGCTCTGCTCGGCGTTCGTCTCGGGGTTGGTCCGCTTCAGCGTCCGGAACATGGCGACGGCCCAGGGGTTGAGCGAATCGCCGAAGCTCCCGTCCGACATCCTCGGCCACGCCTGATGGACGACATAGCGGCCGTAGCAGACGAGCTCGTCGCCGAGCTGCCTGCGCACCGCCGGCGGCATGAACTGCGCGGTCTCGAACTGCTGGGCGACCAGCGCCGCCTCGGTCTCGGCACCCGCGCGCGCCTGGTCGTAGCTGGTGAACGCCAAGAACACGATCAGGCCCAGCAGCACCGAGAAGCCGGTGGCGAGCACGCCGAAGAACCCGGCCGCCCGATCCCCGTCCGCGAAGTAGCCGCCCTTCGGAGCGCGACCGCGCACGAACAGCATCGCGGCCACGGCGACCGCCGTGGCCGCGCCGACGGAAAGGACAGCCCACGTCACGCTCACGTCGCCCGCACCCCACCGCGCCGCGGCGGCTCACGCATCACCCCATGCGGATGACGACGCGGCGCGGGCCACATCACGGCTGACGAGACCGTGTGACGGCCGCGGGCCGGCCCGCATGCGTGGCGAGCGGATCACGTGGCCGCCGCACGGCGGAGCCCAGGGCTCGGACGTCCGTCCAGTCGGTGCGCCGGGTGGGGCGAGACGTTGCCAGCCTGGTCCTCGTGGCGGTCATGGACTCCTCTCACGACCTGGTCGTGCGGACGATCCGCGAGCACGCGGGCGCGCTGCTGCGGACCGCGCGGCGCCACTCGCTCTGTGCCGACGACGCCCATGACGCCTACCAGCGGGCGCTCGAGATCTTCCTGCGCCGGGCGTCGTCGCTGGAGCCCGCGACGGTCGACCGGTGGCTGCACGTGGTCGTCAAGCACGAGGCGCAGGCGGTGCGGCGCTCGCGCCAGCAGCTCGTGGCCGCGGACGAAGTCGATCTGGACGGGCGCCCGGCCGAGGCGCAGCCGGACGTGGACGAGCGGCTCATGCGCTTCGACCGGCTGTCGCGGTCGGCGGAGGCGCTGCAGCGGCTCAAGCCGCAGGAGGTCACGGCACTCTGGCTGAAGGCGCAGGGGCTGTCGTACGCGGAGATCGCCGAGCGCCAGTCGTGGACGTACACGAAGGTGAACCGGTGCATCACCGAGGGGCGGCGGGCGTTCCTCGAGCGCTACGCCGGCATCGAGGCCGGCGACGAGTGCCGGCGGTGGTCGCCGGTGCTGTCGGCGCTGATCGACGGCGAGGCGAGCGCGGAGCAGATGGCGGCGGCCCGGCCGCATCTGCGGCGGTGCTCGGCGTGCAAGGCGACCTTGCGCGAGCTGCATGCGGCGGGACCGCGGATGGCGGGCGTGCTGCCGGGGCCCGGGCCGGGGCTCGTCGGCGCCGGAATGGCCGGTGCGGGAGCGGTGGCATCGGCCGGTGGCGGGCTGGGCTCCGGCCGCTTCGACTCCTTCCTGCGCGGCGCCGAGAGCGCGGCGGCGACGCTGCAGGAGCGGTTCGGCGCGTGGGCGGTGAAGGCGCAGATGGCCGGCGAGGTGGCGACGGGCGGCAAGGCCGCGGCCGTGGCGGCGTCGGCGGCGGCGCTGGCCGGGGGCGGCGCGATGACGATCCACTCGGTGCGCGACGCGCGGCCGGTCGCCGCGTCGTCCGCGCCCGCCGACCCGGGGCCGCGTGAGGGCAGCGCCGGCGTGGCCGGCGGGGCGGCGCGGGTCGTGGCGCTGCGCTCCAGGACGGGCGCGGTCGTGGGGCTGCGGACCGGGCCCGGCGCGGCCGGGTCGCCGGGCGGTCGCGCCCAGGGGACGGGCGGCGGGCCCGGGCGGTCACCGTCGGCTCGGGCGAACGAGTTCGGCGGTCGGGCGCCGCGCACGAGCGGCCGCGGCGTGAGCGAGTTCCGCGCGCCGCGCGCCCGCGCATCCGTGTCCGAGTTCCGGGCGGCGCGCTCGGCGGGCCGCGCCGCGGGCGTGTCCGAGTTCCGCACGGCGGGCATGCCGCGGGCCCTCTCGACCACGACGTCCAGCGCCGCGGGCGCCTCGCCCCGGCCGAGCTCGATGAGCAGCACGAGCACGGGCGGGAGCTCGAGCACGAGCGGCGCCGAGTTCTCGCCGGCCACGGTGGGCGCCGCCGGCTCGCCGGTCGTCGAAGGCGGCACGCGCGGCGCCGGCGGCTCGCGCACCGGCGAGTTCGGCGGCTGAGCGGCGCCCGGCCGGCCGGCGTCCGGCGTCCGGCGTCCGGCGTCCGGCGTCCGGCGGTCTGCATGGCCCGCTGCCGTCCGGCGTCCGGCGTCCGGCATCGGACGGTCTGCTCGGCCCGCTGCCTGAACCGCCGCCCGCGCGGAAGTTTGCCGTCCACCCCGGCGCTTACAGTGACGCGCGATCAGTCAGCCGGCCCCATGGGAGCTCTCATGCCCCTCTGCTTCATCGAACCGCAGGACGCCATCCGTGTCGTCGCCGAGTCCATCGGGCGCGAGGCGCGTCGACAGCTGGTCGGCGAGGTCGTCCGGGCGTGGGTCGACGAGATCCCGGAGCGCGAGCTCGAGCGCCACTACGTGCAGGCGGTCGCCGACCTTGACGATCACGACCTCTCGATGCTGGCCGCGTGGCATGCGTCGCTGGAGGTCGGGCATCCGATCCCGAACCGCGAGTTCCTGGTCAACGTCTTCGGCAGCCTCGGCGAGAACCGCCGGGAGGCCCTGAAGATCGCCGCGGGGTTCCGCGGCGAGGAGGCGTTCGACGCCGGCGTCGCCGAGGAGCAGGCCCTCGAGACGGTCCTGCCCAGCCTCAGCCGCGAGCGCGCGATGGAGCTCGCCGGCGAGTGCCTGGAGCTCTACATGTGGGACCGGCTCGGCTGCGACAACTGACGCGCGCTCGCTGAGCGCGCGCTGGGGCGGGCCGGACTGGACCGGGCCGGCGGACTGATGTCGCGCCGGCCCGGGACTCCCGATCAGCCGGCGTTCGGCGCGTCGTAGCCGGCGGGCTCGTCGCCCGTCCGGTCGTCGCCGGCCGGCGCTTCGCCGGCGGGTTCGTCGCCGGCCGGCACGTCGTCGGCGAGGATCCGGTACAGCGACCGGCGCGCCTCGGCGAGGACCTCGCGGGCCTTGTCGACCTGCGCCTCCGTGCCCGCCTGGAGGACCTGCATGGTCGCGGCGCCGACCTGCCAGACGAGGTTGCGCAGGTCGATCGCGCCCTCGCCGACGTCCTCGCTCACGGCCTCCCAGGGCACGCCGAGCTCCTCACGGTGCTCGTCGACGTGCGCCTTGCCGGCGTCGGTGAGGGAGAAGAGCTTGCGCCCCTCCGTCTCGTCGGCGCGGACGAGACCCTCGTCCTCGAGCTGCGCGAGCGCGGGGTAGACCGAGCCGGGGCTCGGCCGCCAGACGCCCTGGCTGCGCGCCTCGAGCTCCTGCATGAGGCCGTAGCCGTTGCGCGGCTCCTCCTCGAGCAGGACCAGCAGCGCCGCCCGGACGTCCCCGCGGCGCATCCGCTTGCGGAAGCCCATCGGGCCCCCGCGCCCCGGCCCGCCGAAGCCGAAGGGCGGCCCGCCGCTCCAGGATCCGCGGCCCGAGCCGTGTCCGTGGCGTCCGTGTCCGTGTCCGTGGCGGCCCGGCCCTCCGCGGCCGCTCATCGCGAGCCATCCGATGACTCGCGGATCTTCACAACGCGTATGCATTGCGTGCATGAAACTGCTCCTCTGTTGAGTATCACGATGCAGTAACGATATATCGCAACAGGTCGAAGTGTCAAGTACCCATGGCGTCACGGCGACGTCTGGTCATCTGGATCCGCTCAGCGGGAACAGACGACCAAACGTCCTTCGGTGGGGCGCGGGCTCGGTGGGCGCGCTTGGTGGGCCGGCGGGCGGGACGGAGGTCGACGACGGGGCGCAGCGGCGCGGCCCGGGTGCACCGGGCGGCCCGCGGGCTAGCGCTTCAGCGCCGCCTCGATCTCCGCGATCGCGGCGGCCGTGTCGACGAAGTGCACGGCGTGCATGCCCGCGGCGCGCGCGCCCTCGCAGTTGTCGGCCCGGTCGTCGACGAACACGCACGCCGAGGCGTCGAGCCCCAGCCGCTCCACGACGATCTCGTAGATCCGCGGATCCGGCTTGCGGGCGCCGACGAAGGCGGAGTCGACGACGACCTCGAACAGCTCGTCGACCGGGAGCATCGCCCGCCAGTGCGGCTCCCACTCGGCCACGTTGTTCGTGCAGAGCGCCAGGCGAAAGCCGCGCGCCTTCCAGTCCTCGAGCGCCGCGATCATCGCCGCGTTCGCGCTCAGGCGGTCGAAGTAGCCCGCGGCGAACCCGCCGAGCCGCACCGCATGCCCGAGCGCCGCGAGGTCGTCGGCCAGCTCGTCGAGGAACTGCTGCTCGGTGATCGCCGCCACCTCGAGCCGGTGGACGGGATTGACGCCCTCACGCTCCGTCCGCGCCGCGATCGCCTCGCCCAGAGCCTCGAGCGGGAACCCGCTGTCCTCGGCGAACGCCACGAACGACGCGGTCATCGGCGACGTCAGCACGCCGCCCCAGTCGGTGACGACCGCCTCGATGCTCAAGTGCGCCGCAGGACGTCGTAGCGGCCGACGCCCTCACGCCCGTCCATCCGGAACCGGAAGAACGCGCAGTCCAGCCGTAGCCGGCCGAGGTCGAGGGACGTGCCGCACAGCACCTCGCCGGCGCCGCGGCGCGCGTAGCCCTCCTCGTCGTCGGGCCACAGCTCCCAGCCGGCCCGCCGCTGGTGGCCGTCGGCGTCGAAGGCGGTCGACAGCCGCGGCTCGCCCACCGCCACCGGCGCGGGCGGCGAGCCCTCGAGCACGACGGCCCGCACGTCGTCGTGCGCGTGGTCGGACGCCTTCGAGGGCCGGATCGCGCTGATGACCACGGCGAGCGCCGGATCCAGCCAGGCGCCGACCGTCCGCGCCATCGACATCCGGTCCCAATCCGGCGAGCCCCACGAGTGCCCGCGCTGGCCGAGGCAGTCGATCGCCACCGAGCGGCCCGCGACCCGCGCTGTCCCCGACACGCGGCACAACTGCTCGTAGCCCGTCATCCCTCCGCCCTCGATCTCTGCGGGCAACCCGAGCGCGGTGAACTCGAGCGCGAACGCCCCGTCGGCGTCCGCGTCGAACGCGACCGTCCAGCGCTGCAGCGGCTCGGCGGTCGCCGTCGTCACGCCGCCGGCCGCCACCCCCTCCCAGCCGTCGCCGGAGACCGCGACGCCGCCCTCTGCCCGCGCGGCCGCGGTCGAGCGCCCCGCGAACAGCACGCCGAGCCCGCTGCCGGCGCCGTCGGCCAGTCCGACCCGCGCGAGCCCGTACACGTCCGCGGCCTCGTCGCCGAACGCGAACGTGATCGCATCCGAGAACCCGCGTCCGGCCGGCGGGCGCGGCGTCTCCAGCCCGGCGTCGATCGTCACGGCAGCCGCTCCGGCTCGCGCTCGCTCGCCGTGCCCTCGACGTCGTACGGGGTCGGCATCCGGCGGCCGGCGACACGGCCGGCGCCCCAGTTCGTGGCCGACGCCGCCATCCGGGCCGCGACGTTGCGCAGCATCAGCCGCCGGGCGAGTGCGCGTGTCGGCGGCAGCAGGAAGAGGATGCCGAAGACGTCCGTGATGAAGCCCGGCGTGATCAGGAAGGCCCCGCCGAAGATGACGAGCACCCCGTCGAGCACCTCCTTCGTCGGCACGCGCCCCTCGGAGACCGCAGCCGTGAAGCGCCGCCACGCGACCCGGCTCTGCGCGCGCAGCAGGATCGAGCCGATCACCGCGTCGGCGAGCAGGATCGCGATCGTCGGCCACACGCCGATCGCCTGCCCGACCTGGATGATCACGTACAGCTCCGCGAGCGGGATGACGATGAAGATCAGGAGCAGGAGCAGCGGGACCATGGCTCTTCACAGAGGGTAGGGAGAGAGCCCTCTAGACTGACGGCATGCCCACTGTCGAAGAGGTCGAAGAGGCGCTGGCCAACGTCATCGATCCGGAGCTCGGGCTCGACTTCGTCGAGCTTGGGCTGATCTACGGGGTCGAGATCCAGGGCGGCGACGTCCACGTCACGTTCACGCTAACGACCCCCGGCTGCCCGATCGGCCCGCAGGTCACCGAGCAGATCGAGGAGTTCGTCGGCGAGCTGCCCGATGTCGACGCGGTCGAGTCCACGATGACGTTCACGCCGCCGTGGAGCCCGGACCGGATGTCGGAAGACGCGAAGTTCGCCCTCGGCTTCTAGGAACCGATCGCGACACCGCTCCGGCGCCTCCAGCACGCGGTTGCCGCCAAGGCGGCGTCGATGCACGGTCGTCGCCCTGGCGGGACCCGCGGCGGAGCAGGCGAAGTCGGCAGCGCAGGAGCCGCGGAAGGCGTAGCGCAGAGCAGAGCGCGCAGGTTGTCTTCGGATGCAGTCGGCCGTAGGCTTGCCGGTAGGCGGATCTGCGAAGCCGGTGGCCATGCGAGCCGGGTCTCGAGGTCAACGAGGAGGCAGTGCGGTGGCTGACAGCGAGGTGCTGAACCAAGGCACGAACGTGCAGCCGGATGCCGAGGCGACGGACATCCTCGAGCGCCGCAAGTACATCGGCATGAACGTGCTGCGCACCGAGGACCCGGTGTACCTCATGGGTCGCGCGAAGTACACCGACGATGTCCAGCTGCCCGGGATGCTGCACGCGGCGTTTCTGCGCAGTCCGCATCCGCACGCGCGCGTACGCAACATCGGTACCGAGCGTGCGATGGGTATCCCGGGGGTCAGGGCTGTCATCACACAGTCGGATCTGGACGGCGTCGTCGGTCCGATAACCACGGCACTGGCGCGCCCGGAGGTGGTGCCCGTCACGCGGCCGGCGCTGGACTCGAGGGTTGCGCGCTACGTCGGGCAGCCGATCGCGATCGTCGTAGGCACCTCCCGCTACTTGGCCGAGGACGGCGTCGACGCCCTCGACGTCGACTGGGAGCCACGCGAGCCGCTGCTGGACGCTGAGCGCGCCTTGGAGCCCGACGCCCCGCTCGTGCGCGAGGACATGACGACGAACAACTTCGCCCACATCGAGTTTCAGCGCGGCGAGGTCGACGATCTGTTCGCGAACGCCGATCGAGTGTTCAGGAAGCGGTTCCACCACGGGCGCTGCTCGGCGGCGCCGTTGGAGAATCGCGGCGTGATCGCTGACTGGGACCAGGTGTCAGGGGATCTGACACTGTGGAGCTCCAATCAGAACCCGCACATGCTGCGCACCTTTCTCGGCGCCCCACTCGGGATCGCGGGCAACAAGATGCGCGTGATCGCCGACCACGTCGGCGGTGGGTTCGGGCTGAAGGCGCATGCGTTCGACGAGGACCACCTGATCCCGGCCGCCGCGAAGGTGGTCGGCGCGCCGGTGAAGTGGACGGAGGACCGCTACGAGCACCTCGCTGCGTCATTGCACTCCAAGGACGTCATCATCGAGCTCGAGATCGCGATGGACGCCGACGGTCGCTTCCTCGCCTTCCGGGGCCACTACATCGGAGTCGGTGGCGCACACCCGTCGCATCCTTGGACGCCGCTGCTCGACCCGCTGCCCGCGGCGACCCTGCTGCCCAGCCTCTACGACATACGGGCGGTGGGCTACGTCGTCGATGCGCCGATGACGAACCGTTGCCCGTCCGGCGCCTACCGCGGTGTCGGGTGGACCGCCGGCCACGCGGCGCGTGAGACGCTCATCGATGACATCGCTCGTGAACTGGGCCAGGACCCGATAGAGCTGCGCCTGCGCAACCTGATCCCCGACAAGCCCTTCGTGTCCGTAACGGGGATGAAGTACGACGGCGGCAGCTACGCAGGCGCGATCCGCAAGGTCAAGGAGATGGTCGACTACGAGGCGCTGCGTGCGAGGCAGGTAGAGCTGCGCAAGGAGGGCCGCTACCTCGGCATCGGCTGGAGTCCCTGGGTGGAGCCGACCGCGTGGGGCACCGAGATGGCGAAGGCCAACGGCTTCAACTCCGAGTTCTTCGACGCCGCGAGCCTGACCGTCGAGCCCGACGGCTCGATCACCGTCACCACCGGCTGTCACAACCACGGGCAGGCGCACTACACGACGCTGGCGCAGGTCGCGGCCGATACGCTCGGCGCGCCGTTCGAGAGCGTGCGCGTCATCGAGAACGACACGGAGCGGGCCGTCTACGGGTCCGGCACGTTCGCCAGCCGCGTAGCCGTCGTCGCGGGCGGCGCGATCATGCGTGCGGGCAAGGAGGTGCGCGAGAAGATCATCCGGCTGGCCGCCCACGCGATGGAAGTCAGCCCCGACGACATCGACCTCGCCGACGGCGTCGCCACCGTCAAGGGCGTTCCGGACAAGCAGATGACCATGCAGCAGCTGGGCTTCCTCGCGTACTACGGGGGGTCGGCGCGGCCGCCTGACGCAGAGCCGATGCTTGCCGCCACGCGTTCCTACGACCCTCCGGAGACATACTCCAACGGCACGATCCTCGCGACCGTCGAGATCGACGCACAGACCGGCAAGGTCGACCTGCAGCACATCGCTTGCTGCGAGGACTGCGGCACGATGCTCAACCCGATGGTCGTCGAGGGCCAGATGCAGGGCGCCATCGCCCAGGGCATCGGCGGCGCAATGTACGAGAGCCTCGCCTACGACGAAACGGGGCAGTTCCTGTCCAGCAGCCTGATGGACTACCTGTACCCCACGACGTGCGAAGTCCCGCCGATCGAGGTGGGGCACATCCAGACGCCATCGACGGTCACCGAGGGCGGAATCAAGGGGATGGGTGAGTCCGGCAACATCGCCGCCGGCACCGCCGTCCTCAACGCGATCGCCGACGCCATCAGCGCCTTCGGCAAGGTCGAGATCACGACCAACCCGCTCGGACCCAACGAGGTCCTCGAGCTCATCCGCCGCGCAAAGGCAAGCGCATAGTCTGGGATTGACGTCCCAGATGCGCGTCTGCTCGCTCGCAACCCGTTCGCCGAACCCCAGGAGGAGGCCGAGCAGCCGCGCTGTTGCCTAGGCGACCGCCGCGGGCGCCGGCACCCCGAGCGCGCGCCGCAGGGCGTCGAGGCGCCAGCCGAGCACGCGGTTGGCGAGCGCGGAGCCGACCGCCTGCAGCTCGGCCGCGTGGTACGCGCCGGGAAACACGTGCAGCTCGGTCGGCACGCCGGCGCGCAGCAGCCGCGCCGCGTAGTCGATGTCCTCGTCGCGGAAGAGGTCGAGCTCGCCGACGTCGATGTACGCCGGCGGCAGGCCGGCGAGGTCGGTGGCGCGCGCCGGGGCGGCGTAGATCGAGACGTCGTCGCCGCCGACGCGGTCTCCGAGCAGGCAGCGCCAGCCCTCGAGGTTGGCGTCGCGGTCCCAGATGCCGATGTCGGTGAACTCGTGGACCGACGGCGTCCGGTCGCGGTCGTCGATCATCGGATAGATGAGCATCTGGAACGCGAGCGCGGGACCGCCGCGGTCGCGCGCCATCAGCGCCGTGCCCGCCGCCAGCCCGCCGCCGGCGCTGCCGCCGTACACGGCCAGGCGCTCCGGATCGATGCCGAGCTCGCCGGCCGCACCCGCCATCCACGCGAGCGCCGCGTAGCAGTCCTCGACCGGCGCGGGGTCCGGGTGCTCAGGGGCCAGGCGGTAGTCGACCGAGACCGTCACGCAACCCAGGTCCTTCGTGAGGATCCGTGCCACGAGATCCTCGGTCTCGAGGTTGCCCACGACCATCCCGCCGCCGTGGATGAAGAGCAGGCCCGGCCGCGCCCCGTCGCCCTCCGAGGGCCGGTAGATCCGCACGGGGACGTCGGGCGCGCCGGCGGGGGTAGGTGGGCCCGCAATCCATCGGTCCGCGCTCTCCACCCCCTCGACCGGCGGCAGCGTCGCCGCGAGGCCCGTGAGCACCTCGGTGAACTTCTCCCGCCGCGCCGGGATGTCGGCGATGCCGTTGAGCCCGCCCGGGCCGACGAGGTCGAGGAACGCGTCGAGCGCGGCTCGCGCGTCGGGATCGATCCGGTCACGAACCGCCACGGCGCCCTCCTTCGTAGTGCGCCATCGCCAGCCGCGACGGCGTGAGCGGCCTGCCGCTCTCGACGCTGCGGCTCACGCTCTGGGCCTCGAGCTCGAAGGCGAGGTCCAGCACCTCCTGGAGCTTGTCGTGGAGCGCGGTCCATGCCTCCTCGTCGAGCTGCACGCGCGTGAACGACCAGTGGGGGTCGTCGCGCGTGGTGAAGGTGCCGGCCGAGAGCGCGGTCATGATGTCGACCGCGGTCGCCTCGAACCACTGCCCGGCGAGGCTCTGGCGCACCTCCGCAGGCATGCCGGCCCACTCGTCGTCGGAGAGGTAGGAGCGCTCGATCGCCCGGTAGTAGTGCTCGATCGCGCCGCGCCGCTGGGCGGTGTCCACGAGCTCGATGCAGCCGAGGTCGCGCAGGACCCGGACGTGGTAGGCGACGTTCTCGAGGCGCTCGTCGACCTGGCGGGCGAGCTCGTTCGGGCTCGCCGGGCGCTCGTTGAGCAGGGCGAGCAACTGGGCGCGGAGCGGGTGCGACAGCGCCTGGGCGAGTCGACTGGCGGCCGGCGCGGTCAGGCGCGCGCGGGCCACGGCGTTGTCGGGCATGGATCAGCTCACTGCGGTCGGTGTCGTGAGAGTCGCGACTCTACTCGCGGCGCAGGACCGGTGATGCGGGGCTCGTCGAGCCGGATTCCGGTGACGCCGGGTGCGGCTGCGCTGCGGCCCGGCTACCGGGCGCGGCGCCGCTCGAGATCGAGATCGATCGCGCGGATGTCGTGCTCGCTCGGCAGCTTCTCGAGCACCTCGCCGATCACGGCGCGGACGTCGTGCTCGTCGTGGCCGAGACCGTCGAAGAACGTCTTCAGCGCTGTCCAGGTCACCTTCAGCTGAGCCGGCGTGAGGTCGAGCCGGTACGCCGTGTCACGCGGCCCGATGAGGTCTGCGTCGTCGACAGGCATGTGCGAAACGGTACACGCACTGTCACTATCCTGGGGCGCGATGCGGCGACTCGTCCTGGTCTGCCTCGCGGTGGCTCTGGGCCTGCCCGCCTCCGCCGGTGCCGCCACGACCGGCCGGCTGCTCGTCTCGCTGCGCGCCACGCCGAGCGGCCACGCGACGGCCGCCACCGCCGCGAGCGCCGTCGCCGCCCGCGCCGGCGCCGTCCCCGCCGGCCGGATCGTGACGCAGGTCGGGATGGTCACGGTGCGCCCGCGCGCCGGGCAGACGCTGCGCGCCCTCGCGGCCCGCCTGCGGCGCGACCCGGCGGTGCGCGCGGTCGACGCCGAGCATCGGGCCACACCGCGCCTGGTCCCGGACGACCCGGTGTTCTCGACGCCCGACCCGGCCGCGGCGGGTCAGACGCTCGCCTGGTGGGCGGTGCGCGAGAACTTCCCCGCCGCCTGGGACCGCGCCGACGGCGACAGCGTCACGGTGGCGGTCATCGACCAGGGCGTCGAGATCTCGCATCCCGACCTGGCCGGCAAGATCCGCGCCGCGGTCGACTTCGACTCGGATCCGGGGCACGGCCCGGCGACCGAGGACGAGGCGGGCCACGGCACCCACGTCGCCTCGCTGGCGTGCGCGCAGCCGGGCAACGGCATCGGCCTCGCCGGCGCCGGCTTCGACTGCGGGCTGCTCGTCGAGAAGTCCGACCTGACGAACTCGAGCGTCGTGCGCGCGATCGTCGACGCGACCGACCGGGGGGCTTCGGTGATCTCGATGAGCTTCGGCACCGACGACCGCTCGCGCGCGCCGCAGGCCATGATCGACGCCGTGAGCTACGCCTACGACCGCGGGGCCGTCCTGGTCGCCGCGGCCGCCGACAAGCGCACCACCGAGCAGGGCTTCCCGGCGAACATCCTCCAGCCGACCGGCACCGGCCCGGACATCGCCGCCGGCAAGGGGCTGTCCGTGACGGCTGCGGACTTCACCGACGAGGCGGCGAGCTTCGCCGGCGACGGCTCGCAGATCTCGATCGCCGCGTACGGCGCGTTCAGCCGCCCGGGCGCGGATGGCGTGCTCGGCGCCTTCACGGCCGGGCCGAACGAGATCGAGCTCGGCGCGTCGGGTAAGCCGTGCAACTGCCGCACGACGCTCGCGGGGGACGCCCGCTACGCCTTCCTGGCCGGCACCTCGATGGCCACGCCGATCGTCGCGGGGGCGGCCGCGCTGGTCCGCGACGCCAACCCGGACCTCGGTCCCGCCGACGTCATGCAGGTGCTCAAGCGCACGGCCCGGCGGCCCGGCGGCGGGGGATGGACCGACGGGCTGGGATGGGGCATCGTCGATGCCGGTGCGGCGGTGCAGGGGGCGCTGCGGCTCGACCGGCGGCCGCCGACGTCCAGCGTCCTCGCCCCGTCCACCACCAGCGGGCGCAGCCTGGTGCTGCGCGTGACCGCGACCGACACCGCGGCGCCCGGTGTGCGGGTCGCCGGCGTGCGCAGCGTGCGCGTGTACCGCTCGCGCAACGGGGGCGCGGCGCACCTGGTGACCACGACCACCTCGCGCCGACTGCGCGTCCGCGTCCCCAGTCGTGGTCGCTACGCGTTCTACACGCAGGCGGTCGATCGCGCCGGCAACCTCGAGCCGGCCCCGCAGAGCCCGGACGCGCGCACGCGCGTCGCGACGGTCTGAGTCAGGCCGGGGCGCCCTCGGTCTCGGCGCCGGCCGCGCGCCGCTCGTCCGCGAGCCGGCTGAGCTCGGCGAGCTGATCCTGCAGGCCGCCGGCGAGGACGTCGATGTCCGGAAGCGCGTCGAGGTCGCCGAGCAGGCCGAAGTTCACCGCGCCGTTGTAGGAGATGATCGCGACCGCTAGCCCGTGGCGCCTGGGCAGGAACGCGATCGGGAAGACGTCGAGCACCTCGCGGCCGTACACGTAGAGCGGGAGCTGCGGCCCCGGCACGTTCGTGACGATCATGTTGAACAGCCGCGTGGAGAAGTTCAGCCGCGAGGCCTGGGCGAGGATCGTCGGCGGCGCGAAGTCCTGCACGCTCGTGAGCACCTCGGCCCCGACCGCCTGCTTGGACTCCTTGATGCCGGTCATCGCCTGCTTGACCGCCATGAGCCGGGCGACCGGATCGGCGATGTAGACCGGCAGCGGGCCGCGCATGGCCGCGAGGCGGTTGCCGAGCTGGCCCTGGTCGTCGGCGGTGCGGATCGACACCGGGACGAGCGCGCGCAGCTCGAGCCCCTCGGTCCGCACGCCGCGGGAGTGCAGCCAGTCGCGCAGGGCCCCCGCGACCACGGCGAGCACCACGTCATTGACCGTCGTGCCGAACGCGGCCTTGACCTCCTTGAAGTCCTCGAGCCGGTTGCGGACCCCGACGAAGCGACGGTGCGGGCCGATCTCCACGTTCAGCGGCGTGGCCGGGGCCGGGTTGGCGACCGCCCAGGCGATCTCGCCGACGCCCTCGAGGGCCTCGAGCCCGCCGGACACCGAGCGCTCGGGGTGGGAGATCGCGCTCAGCGCGCCGTCCGCGAGCCGAAGGCCCGTACGCACGAAGCCCGTCAGGCCGCGCGCGAGGAGCTCGGCGCCCGTGGGCTCGGGGCGGGGCGTCCAGGCCGTGCCGGCGCCCCCCACGTCGCGCGGGACGGGGTCGAGGTCGAAGAGCACGGTCGCCAGGTCGACGCCGCTGATGCCGTCGATCAGGCAATGGTGCGTCTTGGAGAGGATCGCCCAGCGCCCGTCCGCGAGCCCCTCGACGATCCACATCTCCCACAGCGGCTTGGACCGGTCGAGCGCCTGGGAGAACACCCGCGACGTCAGGTTCAGCAGCTGCTCCTCCGAGCCGGGGGAGGGCAGCGCGGTCTGGCGCACGTGGTACTCGAGGTTGAAGCTCGGGTCGTCGACCCACAGCGGCCGGCCCGTGCCGAGCGGCGGGGTGGCGAGCTTCTGGCGGTAGCGCGGGACGAGGTGCAGGCGGCCGCGCAACAGGTCGCAGAGCTCGCGGAAGTCCGGCGGCGGGCCCTCGAGGACCGAGAGGCCGCCGATGTGCATGTGCGAGGTCGGTCCCTCCTGGGCCAGGAAGGAGGCGTCGGTCGCGCTGAGCCGGTCTCCGTGCTGCTGTCCCATCTCCTCGCCCGCAACCTACAGCCTCGGCGCCGTGCCCAGCGACGGCGGTCCGGGGCGCTCGCCGCGGGGTGGGGCGGTGGGCGGCGGCACGCTACGGGTTGCGCGCGCCCACGCCGGTGAGAACCTCGCCGCCGCGGGCGGGGCCGCCCGTGCCGGGGTCCAGCGGCGGCGTGGCGAACCCGGCGCCGTCGCGCATGCCCTCGAACAGGTCCATGAAGGCCTCCTCGCCCGTGCGGGCCGGGTTCCAGCCCAGCTCGGAGCGGGCGCGGGAGGCGTCCATGATCGGCACGCCGAGCCCCATGTCGACCCAGCCCGCCGGTGTCGGCTGCAGCCGCGCTCGCCACGTCAGGTCCGCGCCGGCGCGCAGCACCGCGGCGGGCACACGCACCGCGCGCGCGCCGAGGAGCGTCGCGAGGCGCTCGCCGTCGAGGACCGGATCGGCGGCGACGTTGTAGGCGCCGCGCGCGTGGTCGCCGAGCACGGCGAGCCGGTACGCCTGGGCGACGTCGTGCGTGTGCACGGCCTGGAAGCGCAGCCGGGGATGGCTCGGCACGACCGGGATGAGCCTGCGGCGCAGCAGGGCGCTGGGCAGCAGCGGACCGGCGAACAGCCGCCGGATCTCCGAGGCCGCCTCGCGCTGGAAGATGAGCCCGGGCCGCAGGCGGACGACCCGCACACCGGGGTGCGCCGCCTCGAACGAGTCCAGGATCCGCTCGACCGCCGCCTTGTGGCGCGAGTAGAACGACGACTCGATGCCCTCGGTCGGCCACGACTCGTCGACCGCGCGGTCCTTCGGCCCCTCCGAGTACGCGCCGACCGACGACGCGTAGACGATCGTGCCGACGCCGGCTCGGGCGGCGGCCTCGAACACCCGGGCCGAGCCCTCGACGTTCACGCGGTGCGTCGCGCGCTCGTCGCGCGACGGCTGGATCAGCCAGGCGAGGTGGATGACGGCGTCGGCGCCGGCGAGATGCGGCGCGAGGTCGTCCTGCGCGACGTCGGCCTGGCGCCAGACGGTGCGCGGCAGCTGCAGGTCCGGCGGGCGGCGGCGCGCGACGCCCACGATCTCCTCGATGCGCTCGTCCGATCCGAGGGCGCGCACGACGGCGGTTCCCACGTTGCCGGTGGCGCCGGTGACGACGACCTTCATGGCGGACGGTTGCCCTCTGCGGACTAGCCTCAACCACCGGATGGCGAGCTCCTCGAGTCCCATGACGCCGAAGCTGCTGTTCTGGGCGCTCGGCATCCAGGTCGTCCTCGGCGGGCTGCTGATCTGGCAGGCGGCGAACGACTTCTCGCTGTTTCGCGACGAGGGCGGCGGCGACACCGGCAAGCCGGCGGCGGTCGCACCCGCGGTGCCCGAGCCGCGCGTGGACCGCTTCGACGCGGACCGGGCGATGGACTGGGCGCGCCGTCAGGTCGCGCTTGGCCCGCGACCGGCGGGCTCGGACGCCCAGCGCCAGGCCGGCGAGCTCCTGCGCGCGGCGCTGCCGGCCGGCCGCTTCGTCGAACTCGGACCCACGAACTCGTCCCACCCACCCCTGCGCAACATCGAGGGCTCCCTTCCGGGCCGGGGACGCCCGATCCTCCTCGTCGCCCACTACGACACGACGCCCGTCCCCGGATACGTCGGCGCGAACAACAGCGCCGCCGGGGTGGGCGCGGTGATCGAGCTGGCGAGATCGCTGCGGCGCTGGCCGCCGCAGTCGCGCCGGCCCGTGCACTTCCTGCTCACCGACGGGGAGGAGGCGCCGGACCACCCGCCGAAGGGCGACTTCTACGAGCAGGGCCTGCGCGGCTCGAAGGCCGCGGCGCGGACCTCGCGCGCCGGCCAGGTGATCGTGCTGGACTTCATCGCCCAGAAGGACCTGCGCATCGAGCGCGAGCAGGGCTCGGATCCCCAGCTCTGGGAGCGGCTGCGCGCCGCGGCGCGGCGGGTCGGCGTCGCCCGCGTCTTCCCGGACGAGAGCCGCGGCGAGATCACCGACGACCACACGCCGTTCGCCCGCCGCGGCATCCCGGCGATCGACCTCATCGACTTCGACTACCCCTGCTGGCAGAAGCCCTGCGACACGATGGACAAGCTCGACGTCCGCTCGCTCGACGCCTCCGGTGAGACGGTGCTCGAGCTCGTTCGTACACTGAGGTAGCGATGGTCAAGCGACTCCTCCTCGCCTCGCCGCGCGGCTACTGCGCCGGCGTCGACCGCGCCGTGCAGACGGTCGAGCGCGCGCTCGAGCTCTACGGCGCCCCCGTCTACGTGCGCAAGGAGATCGTGCACAACAAGCACGTCGTCGAGAAGCTGCGCGAGCGCGGGGCGGTCTTCGTCGAGCAGGAGACCGAGGTTCCCGAGGGCTCGACGGTCGTCTTCTCGGCCCACGGCGTCTCGCCTGCGGTCCACGCGAACGCCGCGGCCCGCGAGCTGCGGACTATCGACGCGACGTGCCCCCTCGTCACGAAGGTCCATCGCGAGGCGGTCAAGTTCGCCGGCGAGGGCTACACGATCGTCCTCATCGGCCACAGCGGCCACGAGGAGGTCGAGGGCACGATGGGCGAGGCGCCGGACCACATCGTCCTCGTCGAGAGCGAGGAGGACGTCGACGCGCTCGAGATCGCCGATCCCGAGCGGGTCGCCTACATCTCGCAGACGACGCTGTCGGTCGACGAGACCCACTCGATCATCGTCCGCCTGCGCGAGAAGTTCCCGCACATCACCGGGCCGCGCACCGACGACATCTGCTACGCCACGACGAATCGCCAGGCGGCCGTCAAGCAGATGGCCGGCGAATGCGATCTCGTGCTCGTCATCGGCTCCCGGAACTCCTCGAACTCGCAGCGCCTCGTGGAGGTCGCACGCGACTACGGCGCCGAGGCCCACCTGATCGACAACCAGACGCAGGTGCAGGAGGCGTGGCTCGACGGCAAGGAGACGGTCGGGATCTCCTCGGGCGCCAGCGCCCCGGAGGAGCTCGTGCAGCAGCTCGTCGGCTTCTTCCGCGATCGCGGCGTCGACGACGTCTCGGAGTTCGAGGTCGTCTCCGAGGACGTGCGGTTCATGCTCCCCAAGAGCATCCGCCAGGCGCTGGCCGCCCAGGGCACCTGAGCCCCTCTCCCCGTCCGCAAGACGTCACTGCGGCCCGCCAAACCCCCCATTCGGGGGGTGCGAATCCGGTACTTCGGCGGATTTCTCCCCACGCAACCGCCGCTCGATACAGCACAATGACGCTTCACCTCTGTCCGGCGGCGTACACGCGCCCCCGCCCGGCGCCGCCCCGACCCACCCCTACGACCATCCCCCTCCGATCTCGATTCCGACCCTCTCGGTGCCCACGGTGAGCGCCAAGCCGTGCCGCGTCCTGATCCTTCGCATGGAGGCGAAGGCCAGTGACGCGCTGGAGCACGCCCTCGCCGGCCTCGGCGCGGAGACGACGGTCGACGACTCATGTGCGACGAGCGTGGCCGAGGCGCTCGAGCCGGACGTCGTGGTCATCGACATCGATGGCGCGGGACGCGACGCGGAGCGGATCGCCTCGCAGTTCGCCGACGCGGTCCCGCAGAGCGCGATCATCCTCCTCAGCGACCACGTCGACGACGCGGCCATGCACGACGCCCTGCTGGCGGGCGCCGCCGGTGTGCTCCGACGCGACGTCTCCGCCCGAGCGTTGTCGCGGACGGTCTACGGCGTCGCGGCCGGTGAGGCGGCGGTGCCGCGTTCGACGCAGGCGATGCTGCTCGAGCAGCTGCGCGGCCTGGGTGACGACTTCCGCTAAGTGCGAGTTTAGCGTCAACGCGCCAAGTTGCCCTTCGGAGGGCCCTGGGGAGCCGTGATGCCGCTGTCTCGCTCCTGATCGCGGCGAGCGAAGATCCGGAAAGCGGGGTATGGCGCATGCATCGACGCGACCGCGGCGCATCGCACCGCCGGCCGGAAGCCGGCGTGGCCCCGACGCGTTCGGTGTTCATCAGTTGTCCCTGCGAACTGAGGACGTTCGATGCGCCAGGGGGAGGTTTCTGCCCAATCTGTTCTCGACGATCTCCCGATACTGGCGACCTGTCAGTACCACGAGGAGGGGACATGGATGGATCCTGAGCTCATCCCGAGGCAGCCCGATCCGACGACCGACAACGCGGAGCCGAGCACCGGCGACCTGCAGGCCGGCCGGGCCGGGCGGAGCATCCGCGTCCTGCTCGCGGACGGCGATCCGGTCACGCGGCGGTGGCTGAGCGACAGGCTGCACGAGGTGCAGGACGTGGTCGTCGTCGGGCAGGCGCGCGACGGCATAGAGGCCGTCGAGCTGGCGGTCTACTACCGCCCCGACATCGTGCTCTCCGAGTTGCACCTCGAGAAGATCGACGGCGTCGAGGCGATGCGGCGCATTCACGCCCGCTCGCCCGAGATCCGCGTCCTGTTCCTCTCGACGGAGCGCCGGAGCTCGGTCCACCTCGAGGTCATGCACGCGGGAGCGTGCGGGGTGCTGTCGAAGGACACGCCGTTCGACGGCGTCATCCAGGCACTGCTCGGGATCGCCCGCGGCGAGGCGGCGACCTCCCGCACGGTGACCCGGCGGCTCGTGGAGCAGCTGCGCGACATCCCGGAGGTGGGGTCCGGCGTACGGCCCATCCACAGCACGCTGACCGGCCGCGAATGGGAGGTGCTCGACGCCTTGTGCGCCGGTGCCACCCCCGCCGCGGTCGCGCAGTCCATGCAGGTGGCGCCCGCGACGGTCAAGAGCCACGTCAAGCACGTCATGGCCAAGCTCGGCGCCCACAGCCGTGAGGAGGCGATCATGCTCGCCCGCGAGCGGTTCCGCTTCCGAGAAGCGTTGATGTAGGGCAGGGACGGCCCTCAAGTCAGGGCGAACAGACTAATCAAGGGAACCAGTGCTTCAGCGAGGCACGTGGTAGGGCCATGCCGCTGAACGAACCGCATAACGCCAACGGACACGTCGCCGCGTCGAGCAGTTCCGACGCCGCGCGGATCAGGACGGTCGTCGTCGTCGACGGCGATCCGCTCGCGCGGTCGGCCACGCGCGACGCGCTCACCGCGGGCGACCTGCTCGAGGTCGTCGGCGACGCCGCCTCGCCGGAGGCCGCGCTCAAGGTCTGCGCCGCCGTGACCCCCGACCTGGTGGTCGTCGAGGTGGACGTGGCCGACGACCACGGCCGCGGCCTCATCGCCGCGCTCGGCGCGCTGCCGTCGCCGCCCCGCGTGCTGCCCTTCTCCCGCATCACGGGCACCGAGGTGATGCTCGACACCCTGCGCGCGGGCGCGTGCGGGTTCGTCCACAAGGAATCGGGCACGGAGTCCCTTGTCGCATCCGTCCACGCAGTCCTCCGCGACGAGGTGGCGATCACGCGCGTCGACACGATGCGGATCGTCGAGTTCCTCCGGCTGGCCCGGCGGCGCGCCAGCGGGATGCGGCCCGTCCGCAGCACGCTCACGGCGCGCGAGTGGGAGATCTTCGACCTCATGGCCGCCGGCCACACGACCCGCGCCATGGCGGACAAGCTCGTGCTCTCCGAGGCGACGGTCTACAGCCACGTCAAGAGCATCCTGCGCAAGCTCGACGCGCACTCCCGCGCGGAGGCGATCGCGGCCGTCGAGGCGATGTCGGCGTCCGCCGACCGCCGGCGGCGCGACTGACGGAGTTCGTCCCCCCATGGGGGGACGAATCTCCCCATCAGCATCAAGATCTTCCCCCTGAGTCACCCCCCGGCCGATGGCGAGACTCGCATCGCGGTCGGGCGGTGAAGGCACCGCTCGGACCGGAATCAGAGAGGCCCACCGCCACGGACGTGCTGGTGGCCGGGCCGCTGCCCATGCCCGGACCTAGGAGGGAAATTGGTCCCCGAGCTGCACATGCGTGCCCAGAGGCCGCGCACTTCGTCACGGACGGCGCCGGAGGAATCGCCGGAGATGGCTCGTGTCGTCGCCCTCGCGGTCTCGCGCGCCAAGGACGGCGATCGTGAGGCCCTGCAGTTCCTCTACGTGCGCTACTCGCGCAACATCCACAGCTACGTGCGCAGCATCGTGGGCGACGACCACGATGCCGACGACGTCACCCAGATCGTCTTCATGAAGCTGATGACCGTCCTCGAGCGGTACGAGCAGCGGTCGGTGCCGTTCTTCGGCTGGCTGCTGCGCCTCGCACACAACACCGCGATCGACCACATCCGCAGCCGGCGCGTCGTGCCGGTGGAGGAGGTGCGGGGCACCGACGAGCGGGCGCCCACCGACGGCGGAGAGCTCACGCTGACCGTCTCGGCCGCGCTGGGGAGCCTGCCTTCCCAGCAGCGCGACGTGGTGTTCATGCGCCACGTGGTGGGGCTCACGCCCGGCGAGATCGCCGGGCGTATGGGGCGCACCGAGAGCTCGGTGCACGGACTGCACCACCGTGGCCGTCGCGCGTTGCGCGAGGAGCTGCTGCGCATGAACGCCGGTCCGTCCACGGCCTCGGCGTGAGTTCCGTCCAGCAGGTCCCTCTGGCCCGGATGGACGCGGCCGATCCGGAGCTGCTCGCGCGACTGTTGGCCGTCGTCGAGCAGGTGGCCCGGTCAGGGGCCTTCACGCACGGCCCGTTCGTCGAGGCGTTCGAGCGTGACTTCGCCGCGTACTGCGAGGCGTCGACTGCGGTCGGCGTCTCGTCCGGCACCGACGCGCTGATGCTCGCCCTCCGCGCGCTCGGCGTCGGCCGCGGCGACGAGGTGATCGTTCCGGCGAACTCCTTCATCGCGACCGCTGAGGCCGTCAGCCACGTCAACGCCACGCCGCGCTTCGTCGACGTCGATCCGCAGACGCATCTCATGACGGCGGAGCACGTGCGCGAGGCGCTGGGGCCGCGCACGCGCGCGGTCATCCCGGTGCACCTCTTCGGGGCCACCGTCGATCTCGACCCGATCCTCGCCGTGGCCCGCGACGCCGGCCTGTGGGTGATCGAGGACGCCTGCCAGGCCCACGGCGCGCGGTACCGCGGCCGGCGGGTGGGAACGCTCGGGCACGCGGGCTGCTTCAGCTTCTATCCGGCCAAGAACCTGGGGGCCTGGGGGGACGCGGGCGCCGTCGTGACCGACGACGAGGACCTCGCCGACCGGATACGGCTGCTTCGCTCCCACGGGGAGCGTCCCCGCTACCACCACCGCGTGGTGGGCGGGACGGCGCGCCTGGATGGGCTGCAGGCGGCAGTGCTGGGCGCGAAGCTGGGGGACCTCGACGCCCGGACACAGGACCGCCGGCTCGTCGCCGGGACGCTGCGAGGGCGGCTGGCCGCACTCGGGGTCGACCTGCCCGCGAGCCCGGCGCCGCCCGGTGACCACGTGTTCCACCTCCTGGTGGTCCGCTGCGACGACCGCGACGCGCTCCGCACGCATCTGCACGACCGTGGCATCGCGACCGGGGTGCACTATCCGACGCCGATCCACCTCACTCCCGCGTACGCCTCTGCCGGCCTGCCGGAAGGCAGCCTGCCGGTCGCCGAAGGCCTTGCCCGGCGCATCTGCACGCTGCCCCTGTTCCCCGGCATGACGGCGCAGGAGATCGATCGGGTCGCCGATGCAGTGGACGAGCACGTGAGCGCGCAAGCGCGGGTCGCCGTCTGACGTTGAGTCGGCATGGCCGCCGAAGCACCTGTCACCCACGCCGGGACGTCGCTCACCGCCGGCGCCCCTCCGACGCCCGTCCCCAACTGGGACGCCATGCCGGACCGGATCGGCGAGCCGTGGTGGTCGGCGGCCGCCCGGCGGGCGCGAGACGTCACGGGAGCGGCCATCGTGCTCCTCTTCCTCTCGCCCGTGATGGCGGTCATCGCGATCGCCGTCCGTCTGAGCTCGCCGGGGCCGGCGCTCTTCCGCCAGCAGCGCATCGGGCGCGGCATGAGGCCGTTCACGGTCCTGAAGTTCCGCACGATGTGGACCGACAGCGACGCGGCGGCTCATCGTGAGTACGTGAGCGGCCTCATCGCGGGGACGCCCGACGGTCCGCGCCAGGGTCTGTACAAGCTTGCGGGCGACGACCGGGTCACCGGGATCGGCCGCTCGCTCCGCCGCTGGAGCCTCGACGAGCTGCCCCAGCTCTGGAACGTCCTGCGCGGCGACATGTCGCTCGTCGGCCCCCGCCCGGTGATCGCCTACGAGGTCGAGCGGTACCCCGAGTGGTACTTCGACCGCTTCCGGGTGCGCCCCGGGATGACCGGCCTGTGGCAGGTCAGCGGCCGCAACGAGCGCACGTACGAGGAGATGGTGAGCTTCGACGTCGAGTATGCGCTGACGACCACGCTGCGCGGCGACTGCGTGATCCTGTTCAAGACGCTCTGGGTCGTGGTCGCGCGCCGCGGCGTGGCATGACGCCGGTCGGCGCTCCAGGGACGCGGCGCCCGCTGCGCGTCTGCATGGTCCACTACTCCGACTACCGCACCGACTCGCGCATCCAGCGGCTGGCGGGGGCCCTGGCCGAGCGTGGCGACGAGGTCCACGCCGTCGGCGTCGGCGCGTCGGGCCGGACCATCCGCGGGCACGGGAGCGTCGAGATCCACGCGCTCGCGCCGGACCGGCGGCGAGGCTCGGCGCGGGCCCTTCTGCACGGCTACGCCGGGTTCACGGCCGCGGCCATGCGATGCGTCGCCACGCTGCACGCGCGCCGCCGCCTGGATCTCGTCGAGGCGCACAACATGCCGGACGCGCTCGTGGCCGCGGCGCTCGTGCCGAGGCTCGCCGGCGTGCCGCTCATCCTCAACGTGCACGACACGCTGCCCGAGCTGTTCGAGACGCGCTTCGGCGTGCGCGGAGGCGGCCTGCTGCGGCTCGAGGAGCGTCTTTCGGCCGCGGCCGCCGATGCCGTCATCACGGTGACGGAGGAGGCGAAGGCCGTGCTCGCGGCCCGGGGGGTCGGCGTGAACCGGACCGTCGTGGTGATGAACTCGCCCGACGAGCGCGTCTTCGGGCCGCCGCGGCCGCCGGTGTCCGTTCCGGACGCGGGGGAGGTCCGCGCGATCTATCACGGCGGCCTGCCCGAGCGGTTCGGCGTGGAGGTGCTCATCCGGGCCGTCGGCGCGCTGGGCGAGCGGGTGCCGCGCCTGCGGTTGAGCGTCCTCGGGTCCGGCGACGAACGGGATGCGCTCGCGTCGCTTGCGGCCGGCGTCGCGCCCGGCCGCGTGTCGGTCGCGCCGAGGCCGGTTGCCTTCACCGACATCCCGGCGCAGCTCGAGGCCGCGCACATCGGCGTGGTGCCCACGCTCAGCGACGCGTTCACGAACCTCCTGCTGCCGGTCAAGCTCCTCGAGTACGTGCACATGGGCCTTCCGGTCGCGAGCTCGCGGCTGGCCGGGATCGAGCGGTACTTCACCGGCGAGGAGCTGCGCTACGCGGATCCCGGCTCACCGGCGTCGCTCGCCGACGCGCTCGCGGAGCTGTGCGCGGACCCGCAGGCGGCCGCGGCACGCGCTGCGCGCGCCGCGGAGCGGATGCGCACCCTGCGCTGGGACGAGCAGCGGCGCGGGTATCTGGCGACGGTCGATGACCTCGTCGCGCGGCGGGTCGCGCGGACCTCCCGGCGGTGGCGTACGGCGTGGCCGCCGCTGGAGCTCAGGACGCCAGTACCGCGTCGATGAGGTCGCCCGCCGCTGCGATGGCGGCCTCGCGCCCGCGCACGCCGAGCTTGCGCTCCGCGCTCCGGAGATGGCTGTCGATCGTGTCGGGCGAGAGCCCCAGTTGGTCGGCCGCCTCCGCGGGGGCGCATCCGGCGCTCAGCAGGTCGAGCACCTGCCACTCGCGGTCGCTCAGCCGGCTGCGGACCGGGCGTATGCCCTGACCCGCCCGGGGAAGGGCCTGCAGGCGGTGGACCATCCGATCGATGACCTGGCGCGAGCTGATGACCTCGCCGCACGCGACGCCCTCGAGCGCCCGCAGCAGCGTCTCGTCGAAGACCGGCTGGGTCATGTATCCGCTGGCGCCCGCCAGGAGAACTCGCTCCTCGAGCTCAGGGTCCGGTTGCGCGGAGAGCACGACGGTCCGGACGCCGGGCGCGGTCCGGGCCAGCTCGCCCACGACGCTGACCGCGTCGCGCCGGCCGAGGTCGGGGCTCAGCAGCAGCAGGATCTGCGGGCGGCAGTAGCGGGCGAGCTCGACCGCCTCGACTCCGTCACCCGCCTCCGCCACCACGCGGAACCGGGCGCCTTCGATCACCTGTCGGGCCGTCCGGAGCCGGACGGGCTCACGGTCGGCGACGATGAGGCGCACCGGGTCGCCGGGGCGCGGAGGAAAATTGGAAACATGAGTGTTTTCATACATGGAGGAACCCGCCGAATTTCGGGTATTCCGGCATCTGGCGGAGAGGTTGAGAACATCCTGTGAAGGCCGATGCATCCCGCGGAACTGCTTTCCCCGCCGCGTGGATGCAGGCCCTTTACCCGCCGTGTGTTGATACTTATAGTCATCTTGACGAACGGGTGTCAAGTTACGACCGAGCGATGCCGATACCGGGAGTCCTCGGACCATGCCAGCCATGCAGACGATCGAACGTAGAGCCCCGTCATCTCCCATCCGCCGGTCGGCGCGTGATGCCCGCCGGACGGTGCTGGCGGACCCGGATCCGATCTCGCGTCAGGTCATCCGGCGCGCGCTGATCGCGACCCACGACTTCATGGTCGGCGCCGAGACGGGCGACGGCGCCAAGGCGGTCGAGATGGTCTGCGTGCAGCGCCCCGATTTCGCGGTGATCGAGGCGCGCATGCCGGGACAGGATGCGGCCGTCGCCATCCGTCAGATCGCGGAGCATGCTCCCGGGACCATCGTCGTGGTGTTCACGGCGGTGACGGACGACGACGTGCTGCTCGACCTCCTGCGGGCCGGCGCGGCAGCCGTCGTCTCCAAGGCGCAGGGCGTCGACAGCATGATCCGCGCGCTGCACGTGGTCGCCCGGGGCGAGGTCGTCATCCCCCGCACGCTGACCGCGAGCCTGATCGAGCGGATGCGGACCGTGCAGACCGCGGCCCGCGGCCTGCGTCCCGTGGACAGCCCGCTGACCGACCGGGAATGGGAGATCGTCGATCTGTTCCGGGCGGGCGCGTCGCCGAGCGAGGTGGCCGACGACCTCTTCCTGACCCGGGAGACGGTGTACCGGCATCTCAAGAACGTCATGCGCAAGCTCGGAGTCCATCGCCGGGCCGACGTCGTCGCGATCGCCGACCGCGTCGTGCGGACGTCGCTCGTCGCCGCCTAGCGGCCGGCAGCGCGGCGGCGCCAGAAGCACGTCGGCGACGGTCCGCGCAAGCCCTGCGCCTCCGGTGACGTTGATCCGATGATGGACGCAAGGATCGACCTGGTGGCGCACGGCGCCGAAGATCAGCGGAGCGGTGTGCGCGATCGCCGCCGCCGCCCGCGGTCGGGTGCCGGCCGCCCGGTCGATGGCGTCACGACCCGCCGTGACGCACGCGACGGCGGCCGCTTCGGCGCCGCCGCCGTGCCTTGCGGCTTCGTCTCATCCGGGCGGGGTCGCTGACCGGTGCTGCTCGTCGCCGCAGGCTCGCAGACCACGGTAGCGTCGCCGCTCGCGGACACACCCCCGATCGGCACCGCGGTGGTCGGCTACGGCTACTGGGGGCCGAACCTCGTCCGCAACGTCATCGAGCGCCCGGAGCTCGAGATGCGCGTGATGTGCGACACCGACCCGGTCCGCCGGCACGCCTGCGAGCGCCGCCATCCGGGGCTCGCCACGGTCACCGAGTTCGACCGCGTACTGGACGATCCCTCGATCGACGCCGTCCTCGTCGCGACGGCCCCGCGCACGCATCATGCGCTCGTCCGCCGCGCGCTGCTGGCGGGCAAGCACGTGCTCGTCGAGAAGCCGATGGCCAGGACGACGGCCGAGGCGCGCGACCTGATCACGGCCGCGCGGAACGCGGGTCGCGTCCTCATGCCCGGTCACACGTTCATCTACAGCCCCGCGGTTCGTCTCGTGGGAGAGCTGATCCGCGACGGCGTCGTGGGCGACGTCTACTTCGTCACGTCCTCGCGCATGAACCTCGGCAAGTACCAGAACGACGGGGTTCTCTGCGATCTGGCGCCGCACGACCTGTCGATCCTGTTCAGCTGGCTGGACCAGTGTCCGGTCCGGGTGTCGGCGTCGGGCTGCAGCGTCTACCGCAGCGACGTCGCGGAGACGGCGTTCATGACCGTCGGCTTCGCGGAGGGCGCCACCGCCAACATCCAGGTGTCGTGGCTGGCTCCGCGCAAGGTGCGCCAGATGGTCGTGGTCGGCAGCCGGCGCATGGTCGTCTACGACGACACCGCATCCGACGAGCCCGTGCGCATCTACGACCGCGGGATGGACTTCGGGCCGCCGCCGGCCAACTTCGGCGAGTACCAGCTCACGTATCGCACCGGCGAGGTGGTCATTCCCCGCGTGGAGCCCGCCGAGCCGCTCAGCCTCGAGCTGGCGGACTTCGCCCACGCCATCGTGACGGGCGCCCAGCCGCAGTCACACGCCGAGCTCGGCCTCGAGGTCGTCGGCGTCCTCGAGGCGGCCGAGACGTCCGTCGCCCGCCATGGCGCGCCGGTCGCCCTGCCGCACCTCGCCAGCGCGACGCGCGACGCGGTCGCCGGCTGACCCGCACCTCGCGGGCGCGACGCGCGACGGACGCCGTCGCCGGCTGATCCGCGCCTTACGGGTTGATCCGCGCCTTGCGGGGTTGATCCGCGCCTTGCGGGGTTGATCCGCGCCTTGCGGGGTTGATCCGCGCCTTGCGGGGTTGACCCGCGCCTCGGGTTGACCCGCGCCTCGGGTTGACCCGCGCCTCGGGTTGACCCGCGCCTCGGGTTGACCCGCGCCTTGCGGGTTGACCCGCGTCTCGCCGGCGCTACGCGCGACGCGGACGCCGGCCGACCAGTACGGCCATGACCGCCGCGCCGGCCTCGCGCCGGACCCGCAGGCGGAGCTGGCGCCGCACGAAGCGCCGCAGCTCGGGGTCGTCGATCCGCGGCTGGCGCCGGAGCACCGCCGCTGCGTATCCGGCGATGAACGCGGCGCCCGAGATGGCCCGCGGCCGGCGGCGGGCGACGCGGGCGGAGCGCGCCACGACCCAGTAGGCGGGGTAGTGGGCGAGGTACGCGCACGCGCCATGACGGGCGTGGCCGCGCAGGGTTCCGTCGGCGCTGCCGATCGGCCGGTGATGGGTGGCCACGAGCTGCGGCAGGTGCCGCGGGTCGAAGCCGCGCATCCGGGCGTAGGCCTCGTCGAGCGTGTCCCAGCCGAGGCACTCCGGAATGCCGCCGATGGCCTCCAGGCAGGCGGCCGAGTAGCACTTGACCGCGCCGTGGACGTGGTCGGGGGCGATCCGGATCGGCACGAGCCGATCGCCGATCGGCTCGACGAGGACGCCGCCGGCGAGTCCCAGCCGGGGCTCGCGGGCGAACGCCGCGAGGAGCTCGCGCAGGTACGAGGGCGGGAGCTCGATGTCGCCGTCCAGCTTCATGACGTGCGTGAACCCGGCCGTTCCGGCCACGCGCAACCCGGCGTTGAACGCGCGCGGGGCGGCCGCGAGGGCCAGCCGGTCAGGCGCGGCGTCCAGGTCGGGCGACGGCTCGCGGCTGACGACGTCCATGAACGGGACCTCGGGCGCGAGCTCGCGCAGGATGCGCGGGGTGTCGTCCGTCGAGGCGTCGTCCACGACGATCCAGCGCTCCGGCGGATGCTCCTGCGCCGCCATCGCCCGGACGACGCGCTCGATGTGCGCCGCCTCGTTGTGCACCGGCGAGATGACGAGGACTCGGTCGGTCACGCCGACGACACCGCCGCGGCGGGCACGGGCGCCGGCGCCGCGCGATCGAGGAACTCGCGTTGCCAGGTCTCGAGCATGTACAGGCTCCAGACGCGGAAGCCGGCCCGCTGATCGCCGGCGACCACGCGGCCGAGCATCGCCCGGATCCCCTTCTCGTCGAAGATCCCGCGGCCGAGGGTCACGGGGTCGAGCAGGACCTCGCGCACATCGGCATGCAGCTCTCCGGCCAGCCAGTCGCCCATCGGCACGGAGAAGCCCTGCTTGGGGCGGTCGAGGATCTCGTCCGGGATCCAGCCGCGCAGGGCCCGGCGCAAGATCCACTTCTTCTCGCGGCCCCGGATCTTCAGGTCCGACGGGATCGAGGCCGCAAGCTGCATGAGGTCGGCGTCCAGGAATGGCGAACGCGCCTCTAGCCCGTGAGCCATGGTGGCGATGTCCACCTTGGCGATCAGGTCGTCGGGGAGGTGCGTCGCGCCGTCGACCTCCAGCATGCGAGCCAGGACGTCATCACCGGAGGCCTGGTCCCAGACGCGGGTGATGACCGATTCGGCGGGGGCGGCCGACCCGAGCTCACCCAGGAACGCCGGGTCGTACAGGGCCCGGCGCTGAGCGGCGTCGCACCGCAGGACGTACGCGGCGTAGCGCTGTGCCGGGTCGAGGCCGAGCGTGACGCCCAGGCGGCGCGCCCGCGCGACGGCGGCGGGCGCCGACTCGCCGGCGGGCAGGCGACGCGCCAGCAGTGCGGCCGCACGGCGGACGCCGGCCGGCAGCCCGTCGAGCCGCGCCGCGAGCGTGTTGGCCACGAAGCGCGTGTAGCCGGCGAAGCACTCGTCGCCCCCGTCGCCGGTGAGCGCCACCGTCACGTGGCGGCTCGTCAGCTCCGAGAGCAGGAAGGTGGGGATCGCGGAGGAGTCCGCGAACGGCTCGCCGTAGTGGCGGACGATGCGGGGGACGATGGCGATCGCGTCCGGGCGGACGACGAACTCCTCATGGTCGGTGCCGAACAGCTGGGCGATGCGGCGCGCCTGGGGCAGCTCGTCGAAGGGCTCGTGGTCGAACCCGATCGAGAACGTCCGCACGGGCGCGCTGCTGCATTCGGCCATGGCGGCCACGACGGCCGACGAGTCGATCCCGCCGGAGAGGAAGGCGCCGATCGGGACGTCGGCCACCATCCGGCGTCGCGTCGCGGCGCGCAGCTCCTCGCGGATGCGCTCCTCGAGCTCGTGCTCGTCGCCGACGTCCAGCGGGGAGCCGAAGTCGAGCTGCCAGTAGCGATCCAGGAACAGCCGCCCATCCTGCGCGATCAGGCGCCGGCCGGGCTCGAGCTTGCGCACTCCGGCGAACGCGCTGAGCGGCGCGGGCACGTAGCCGAACGCCAGGTACCGGTCGATCGCCACGGGGTCGAGGCGCCGCGGCAGCTCGTGGTCCTGCATCAGCGCGCCGAGCTCGGAGGCGAACGTGAGCGCCCCGTCCCCGGGGGCGTAGAACAGCGGCTTCTTGCCGACGCGGTCGCGCGCGAGGAGCAGGAGTCGCCGGCGCGCGTCCCACAGCGCGAAGGCGAACATGCCGTGCAGGTGCTTGACGCAGTCGACGCCGTAGTCCTCGTAGAGGTGCACGATCGTCTCGGTGTCGCCGCCGGTCGAGAACCGGTGGCCGGCCTGCCGCAGCCGCCGGCGCAGCGACTGGTAGTCGTAGATCTCCCCGTTGAGGACGACGACGACCGAGCCGTCCTCGTTGGCCACCGGCTGGTCGCCGTGCACGGTGTCGACGACCGCCAGGCGCTGGATCCCCAGACCGACGGGTCCGTCGAAGTGCGATCCGCGCTGGTCGGGCCCGCGGTGCTCCTGGGCGGCCGACATCCGGTCGACGAGACCAGGATCGACGGGCCGCCCGTCGTGGCGCAGTTGTCCGGCAATTCCACACATCGCGAGATCAACGGCTCCGAGGGGGCGTTCCTCGCGTTGCAAGAGCCAGGCCTCGGAGCGCGTTGATGGCGCAGACATGACCCGCCCCCATCGCGTCCTCGTCCTCGTCCCCGGTGCGCTCGGGGACCGCCTCAGCGGCCCCGAGATCCGCGCTTGGGAGCTCGCGCGCGGGCTCGCCGCCGACCACGACGTGACCGCGGCCGTCCGGGCACCCGTCTCGGGCCACCGGGACGGGGTGCGCCTCGTGCCGTGGACGCGGCGGCGCGTGTTCGGGGAGGCGCTGCGCCACGACGCGGTGCTGTCGTCCTGCCTGCCGCCGTTCCTGCTGGCCGTCAAGCCCGTCCACCGGACGGTGGCGATCTCCGACCAGTACGACCCGCAGGAGCTCGAGCTGGCCACGCTCGCGAGCGACCGTGCCCGCGACCGCGAGATGCGCGCCGCGACCGCCGTGCGCCGGCTTCAGCTGCGTCACGCCGACCTCGTGCTCTGTGCCGGCGTCCGTCAGCGGGAGGCCCTGCTGGAGGTGTGGCCCGACGGCGCCACCGCGCCCCCGCCGATCGTGATCCCCTTCGGCATCCCGCCGGCGCCCCCGCCACCGCGGCGGCGTCCGCTGCGCGAGCGCTTTGCGCAGATCGGCGAGCACGACACGGTCGTGCTCTGGTGGGGCAGCATCTGGCGCTGGCTCGACGCGGCGACGGCCATCCGGGCGATCGCGGCCATCGCCGCGCGGCGTCCGGACGTCAAGCTGGTCATCACCGCGGGCCGCGTGCCGTCCGGGGGCGGCGACCGCTTCGAGGCGGCCGGCGAGGCGCGGGCGCTGGCGCACTCGCTGGGCGTGCTGGACCGCAGCGTCTTCTTCGTCGACGACTGGATCGCCTACGACGAGCGCCACGAGGTGCTGGCCGATGCCGACCTCGGCATCACGCTGCCGCTCGATTCGGCCGAGGCCCACCTGGCGGCGCGGGCGCGGTACATGGACTACCTGTGGGCCGGGCTGCCGTGCGTGCTGGGCCGCGGCGACGAGACCGCCGGCGAGTTCGCCGAAGCGGGGTTCGCGACGCTCGTCGATCCCGGCGACCCGCACGCGGTGCAGCGGGCCGTGCTGGCGCTCGCCGACGACCCCCGCGCGCTCGACGCGGCGCGCCAGGCCGGCCGGAAGCTGGCCGACGAGCGGCGCTGGACGTCCGTCGCCGCCACGCTGCGCGCCGCCCTGCGCTCGAGGCCCGCGCCGCGGCGGACCGGCCCCGGCCGCGAGCTGGCCGATCTCATGGCCGGCGCGACGTCCTACTACGCGTCGCAGGCGAGCATGCGGATGGCGCACGCGGCGCCCCGGTGGAAGGACGCCGCGACGGCGCGCGTTGATCCGGCGTGACGACGCATTCCTGCATCCCTCTGCTGGAGGGCTTTCTCGAGTCGGTGCGGCGCGACCGCCGCCGTCCCGCGCTGCATGTGCGTGGCGAGACCCTCTCCTACCTCGCGCTGCACGACCGCGCGGCGGCGCTCGCCGCGACGCTCCAGCGCATGGACACCGGCGACGGGCCACCGCTGACCGCGGTCTTCGGGGCGCGAAGCGCGACGGCGTTCGCCGGCGTTCTCGGCGCGCTCATGCGCGGCCACGGCTACGTGCCCCTGCACCCCAACCATCCCGCGGAGCGGTGCCGGGCCATGCTCGAGCGCGCCGGCTGCCGCGCAGTCATCGCCGACGCGGGTGCGACCGGGCGCCTCGACGCGCTGCTGCACGGGTTGGACCAGGCGCTGGTCATCCTTCTGCCGGACGACGACGGCGCCGAGGCCGCGCGGCTGGGCCGGCGCTGGCCGCAGCACACCATCCTGGCGGCCGCCGCAATGGCGCCGGCTGCGGCGCTCGAGCCGGTCGCCGTCGAGCCGGATGCGCTCGCGTATCTGCTCTTCACGTCCGGCAGCACCGGGACGCCGAAGGGCGTCATGGTGACGCAGCGCAACGTCCGCGCGTTCGTCGATGCGGCCGTCGACCGGTACGCGATCGGGCCCGACGACCGCCTGTCGCAGATGTTCGACCTCACGTTCGATCTGTCGGCGTTCGACATGTTCGTGTCCTGGCAGCGCGGCGCCTGCCTGTGCTGCCCGGGCGAGCGCGATCTCATGGCCCCGGGACGGTTCATCCGCGAGAACCGCCTGACCGTCTGGTTCTCGGTGCCGTCCGTGGGCGTCTTCGCCCGCCGGCTGGGCCTGCTTCGCCCCGGCGCGTTCCCGTCCCTGCGCCTGAGCCTGTTCTGTGGCGAGCCGCTGCCGGCGGAGGTCGCGACGGCGTGGGCCGCCGCCGCCCCCAGATCGGTGGTGGAGAACCTCTATGGGCCGACCGAGGCCACGATCGCCTGCACCGTCTACACGTGGGACCCGGAGTCGGGCCCCGCCGAGGCGCTGCACGGCGTGGTGCCCATCGGCGCTCCGCTGCCCGGCATGCGCGCGCTCGTCGCCGGCGACGATCTGCTCGAGGTCCCTCCGGGAGGCGAGGGCGAGCTGCTCATGGCCGGGCCGCAGGTCAGCGCCGGGTACTGGCGCGATCCCGAGCGGACCGCGGCCGCGTTCGTCGTCCCACCGGGTCGCCGCGAGGTGCACTATCGCACCGGAGACCGGGCGCGGCGCCCGGTGGGCGACGGCCCTCTGTGCTTCCTCGGGCGCCGCGACCACCAGATCAAGGTGCTCGGGCATCGCGTCGAGCTCGGCGAGGTGGAGGCGGTGCTGCGCGACGCGTCGGGCGTCGACGCCGTCGTCGCCGTGGGCTGGCCGCGCACGGCCACGGGCGCCACGGGCATCATCGGCTTCATCGGCGACACGACCATCGACGGCGATCGCGTGCTGGAGCTCGTCCGCGGCCGGCTGCCGTCGTACATGGTGCCCCGCGAGCTGCGCGTCCTGGCCGAGATCCCGCTCAACGCGAACGGGAAGATGGATCGGGGCGCATTGCTGCGCAGCCTGGAGGAGCCGCGTGTTCCCGCCGTCGGCTGACGAGGTCCGCCGGGCGCTGCTCGAGGCCTGCGGTGACGGGCTGGCGGCGGTCGGCCTGACCCCGGAGACGGCGGGCGACGACCTGGATCTCCGTGAGGCCGGCATCGTCGACTCGCTCGGCTTCGTCGAGCTGGTGGTGACGCTCGAGGAGCGGCTGGGCATCGAGCTCGATCTCGATCGCCTGGACCCGGAGCGGCTGACCGTGGTGGGCGCGCTCGTCGAGCTCGGCGCGCGCGCAGCCACGCCGGACGGCGTGCGAGCGGCGTCGTGAGGACCGAGTCGCTGCTGCCGGCGCTTCAGCGCCGCGTGCTCGGGGCGCTCGCGCTCTATGCACCCGGTGCCGAGTCCGTGCGCGTGTGGCTGCACCGGCGGCGGGGGGTGGCCATCGGGCAGGCGGTCTTCATCGGCACCGACGTCATGATCGAGACGGCGCACCCCCAGCTCGTCCACATCGGCAACCGGGTCGAGATCGGCGCTCGCACCATGATCGTCGCCCATCAGCAGGGCGAACCGGTGCGCCCGGGCGACGTGTCCGTGCGCATCGGGGACGAGGCCTATATCGGGCCCGGCGCGATCCTGCTGCCGCACGTGACGGTGGGCCGCGGCGCCGTCGTCCACGCCGGGAGCGTCGTCACGCGCTCGGTCGCGCCGCTGACCATGGTGCGCGGCAACCCGGCCGAACCGGTTGCCCGCTGCGGCACGCCGCTGCGCCGCGACATCCCGCTGCGCACCTTCTACCGCCAGCTGCGGCCGATCTGAGAATGGACGCCTCGACGAGAGCCGCCCCGGCGGTGGTCGGCATCGTTCCGGCGGCGGCGTTCGCCGCGCGCCCGCGCCTGCTCGCGGCGCTCGAGTGCGCGCTTCCGGTGCGCTTCGAGCCGCGCGAGCCGGGAGATGCCGACGGGCTCGATGGGCTCGTTCGCGTCGGGGTCGAGGCACCGCCGCCCCCGGGGCGGCCGTGCCTCGACGCCGCTGCCGACGAGCGGCCTGACGGGGGCCGCCCGGTGCCCGTCCGGCTGGAGCCGGGGGCCGGGCTCGACGCACGGCTCTGCGGTGCGACGCTGACCGACGGCCCGGCCGCCACCGTCGCCCCGCTGCGGCTGACCGGGCCGGCGATGCCCATGGCCCGCCGCGGCGACGACGTGCTCTGGGCCCGTGGGGTCGGTCGGTGCGAACGGGTCGCGATGGCACCGTGTGAGCTGGCAGCCCACGAGACGTTGCGCCACCGTCTGGTGCCGGGCCGGTGTCTGGGCCTTCTGGCGCTCGTGCACTTCCTGCGCGGCGTGTGCTCGGGCGCCCTCTGGTCGCCTCCGCCGCTGCGCGCCGCGTTCATCCTCGACGACCCCAACCTCCACTGGCCCACGTACGGCCATGTCGACTTCGCCGAGCTGGCCGGGGACGCCGAGCGGCACGGGTACCACGTCGCGATGGCGACGACTCCGCTCGACGGCTGGTTCGCCCACCCGCGTGCGTGCGGGGTCTTCCGCCGCCACGACCGCCGGCTGTCGCTGCTCGTTCACGGCCGGCTGCATCACGGTCCGGAGCTGGGCCGGCTGCGGGACCCGGCTGCGGCGACGAGCTGGGCCCACGACGCCCTGCACCGCGTGGCCAGGCTCGAGCGGAGGGCGGGGCTGCGGATCGCGCGCGTCATGGCGCCGCCGCACGAGCGGCTGTCGGAGGCGGCGGCGGTCGGCTTGATGGCCGGCGGCTTCGAGGCCGTCACGATGTCGCGGCCCTATCCGTGGGTCGAGGGCGACTGGCTGGCGCAGCCGGCGGGAGGCGGGCCGCTCGTCGGCTGGGAGACCACCGACCAGGTCGCCGGGGGCCTGCCGGTCCTCCTGCGCAACGGGTTCGACCATCCGCGGGAGGATCTCGTGTTGCGGGCGTTCCTCGACCAGCCGCTCGTGCTCTACGGACATCAGCAGGAGCTCGCGGGCGGCCTCGACCGCCTGCGCGAGGCGGCCGCCCAGATCAACGCGCTGGGTCCCGTTCGCTGGGGGTCGATGGAGTGCCTGGCGCGCCGGAGCTTCGACACGCGCCGGGATGGCGCGCGGATGTTCGTGCGGCTGTCTGCGCGATGCGCGCGCGTGGAGGTGCCCGACGGCGTCCGCGAGCTCGTCGTGTCGCACTCGGCCGGCGCCTGGGAGCCGCGGGCGGTGCCGTTCGAGGGGCCCGGCGTGGCGGAGCTGTCGATCGGCGCGCGCATGCCCCCCGGCGACCGCCTTCGCGCGCCCGTGGCCGCGATCGTCCGGCGGATCGTCACCGAGGGTCGCGACAGGATCGCGCCGCTGCGGGCCGCAGGGACGCGGGCGCTCGCGCGCCCGCGTCCGCGTCCGGGTTGACCGGCTACCAGCTCGTGCCGGCGCGCTGGCGGATGCCCGCCGCCGGATGGTCGGTGCTCAGCCAGGCGGTGCTGAACGTCAGGGCCGAGTCGGTCACGCCGCCGGCCACCGTGCCGTACTGCACGACGTTGCCCGAGGCCTTCGTCCACGTGGCGGTGCCCTCGACGCGGGCCAGGATGTTGTTCGTCAGGACGTGACGCCCCCGGAAGTACCCTGACCGGTTCGCGCTCGGCTGCGGCGGTCCCTGCCGGATGATCGTGTTGTGGTCGATCGTCCAGTTGTCGGCCACCGAGCCGTCGGACTCGTCCTTGAACATCGGCGAGTAGTTGCGGTTCTCCCGGATCAGGTTGTCCTGGAAGAGCACCGGCACGTCCGACCAGCCGTGCACGAGCAGCTGCCCGGCCGGGTAGCCGTCGGCCGGCGTGGCGGTCTCGTCGTAGTAGCCGACGTGGTGGATGTGATTGCGCAGGATCCGCGCCTGGGCGCTCCCCGCGAGGCTCATGATCTGCAGCGAGTCCGAGTGCTCGCTGGACCCGGGCTCGGCCGCCACGTACGCGATCTCGTTGCGCTCCACGCGCAGCGCGGCGACACCGGCGAGCTGCATCCCGTCGGCTCCGATGTGGTGGATCTTGTTGTCGATGACGTTGAGCCCGTTGATCGGCTCTCCGTTGCCGTTGACGGCGCGGATCGCATAGCCCGCGTTGCCCGAGTTGCCGGCGTTCGTCCACGCCAGCTCGCTGTGCTGGAGGGTGATGCGGTCGTTGCCGCCGCGGACCGACAGCAGGGCGGTCGGCATCGTCCTGGCCGCGCGCGTGCCACCGACGGTGAGGTTGCTCAGCACGATGTCAGAGCCGTGCGTACGCCCCGAGCGGTCCGGGAACGAGATGCCGCCGGTGACCCGGGCGCGGTCGAGCGTGATGTTGGCCGCTCCGTCGAACGTCACGTTCGCGAAGCTCGCCGTCCCGTTGCCCTGGAAGGTCACGCGCTGGCCCGGGCGGGCCGTGAGCGTGACGCTCCCGATGCTGCCTGACACCGTGCACACCTTCCCGGCGCTGTCGGCCGCTCGCGCCTGCATCTGCGCGGCGGTGGTGACGGTGCAGCCCGATGGGACCGGCGTGGGGGTCGGAGTCGGAGTCGGGGTCGGGGTCGGGGTCGGCGTAGGAGTCGGGCTCGCTGCGGCGACCGTCACGTTGCGCACCCCCGTCGCGCCGGCGCCCGACGCGTTGCGGACGAGGAGCCGGACGGACTTCGTGCCGGGATCGCTGAACGTGAACTGGATGGTGCGGCCGGTGCCCAGCGGCCAGCTCACGCCGCCGCGGCCGTCCGGCCCGTCGTCGCTCCAGGTGTACGTGCACGGTCCGGCGTCGCAGTTGCTCGCCGGTGCGCTGAACGTGACCGCCTGTCCGGCGACCGGGGTGGATGGCGAGTAGCTGAAGCTCGCCGTGGGTGCGGCCGATGCCGCCGCCGGAGCGACGGCGCCAATGAGCAGCAGGCTCAGCAGAGCCGGCTTGATCGAGAATCGCATATGCGGTTTTTTCCCCTGCGTTGGCGGCACCGCGGCCGCCAACGACTCGACCTCCCGCATCGCGCCGGAAGTCTGAAGATCGCCAGGGGGGCTGGTGCCGTCTGTTTTGCTCGCCTCCCGCGCGACGAGCACCACTGTCCTACTGTCCGGCGCTCGAGCGACCGGACGACCGTCCGGCACCCTTGGCGTTCGGCCTCGGCAGGACGGTCACGTCACCCGCGGACGAGGTGTCTGCGGACGACGCGGGCGTGGACTATACCCCTCAGCCGCCGGACCGGCGGTCTCCCCGTTGCAGGCTCAGGGGATGCGGACGGTGCGGATGGCCTGCGAACGGCCGCCGCGGCGCGCCGTGGCGCGCACGGTGACCACGTAGGTCCCCGGGGCCAGGCGGCGGCCCAGCGGTGCGGACCACATCCCGCGATCGCGCACCTGGGTCGTGAGCGAGCGCGACCGGCCCGCCTGGGGTTCGATCGAGACGCGCAGGGCGGCGGCGGCGCCGGCGTACCCGCGGACGCTGCTGGACGTCAGCCCGATGGCGTCGAGCGCGGGCCCGGCCGGAGACGACTGGTAGGCGCCGAGATCGGGCCCGTCGCCGCGGCTGCGGCCCGCGAGGTCGGTGGGCATCCCGACCGCCGAGTCGCCTGCGCCCGTGCCGCGGCTGCCCGTGACGAGGTGGAAGTCGCCGGCGGCGGCATCGGCGAAGCGGGGCATGCCGCCGACGATGTCGTGCCGGCCCCAGCGGCTCGGCCCCGAGCCGGGCGTCACGATCCAGTTGAAGTCCTCGGTGCCCCAGAGCGCCTCGTAGCTGATCGCCCGGTGGCCGGCCGCGGCCCGCACGATGTTGTTGGCGATCACGTAGCCGCTGCCGTCCGGCACTCGGTCGTCGCGGCGGAAGACGATGCCGTACGAGTCGTTGAGGATGGTGTTGCCGATGACGCGCAGCCCGGTCGTGTTGTAGAGCTGCATCTCGTAGCCGTCGGAGCCGTGGTCGAAGAGGTTGTTCGCGATGAGCACGTCGCGGTGCGGCTGGGCGGCCGACGAGAACTGCAGCAGCAGCCCGGAGGAGGTCCCGGTGTGGCGAACGACGTTGTCGGTGAACGTCAGGTGGTCCGATGTGCCGAAGACCTGCCACAGATCGGCGTGGGCGTCGGGGTGCGAGCCCGCCAGGCTGGGGCCGAGGAACGTGTTGCCGGTGACCGTGATGAAGCTGCCGCCGCCCTGGATGTAGTCCTCACCGACGCTGCGGATCGTGTTGTGGGTGATCTCGATGCGCGCGACGTTGCCCGCCATCGTGATGCCGTAGCCCTCGGCGACGCCCTGTTCGCCGGTGTAGTCGATGTCGTGGATCGTGTTGCCGGCGATCAGGACGTCGCTGACGAGGCCGGCCGGGTCGACCCACCCGTACAGGTAGAGCCCGCTGCGCTGGTTGCCGATGTCGTTGCCGACGATCTGCAGGTGATCGCCGGACTGGAGCACGTCGAAGCGCGACGTCACCCGGAACCCCTGGATGCGCAGGTGGTCGCTGCGCGAGAGCTCGACGCCGTCGAGCGTGACCGGCGCGCCGGGCGCGGCGAGGACCGTCACGGTCGCATCGCGGTGGTATCCGTCGACCTTGAGCTGGGGGTAGTCGCTGCCGTGCACGACGATGGTGTCGCCCGCGGAGGCGAGGTCCAGCGCGCGCGGGATCGAGCACAGCGGCGTGGCCGGCGACGCGGCCGCAGTGGCGGTGCGGTCGTCGCTGCACGTCCCGGAGCTGCGGTCGACGTGCAACTGCGGAGGGCCGCCCCCGTTGGCCGAGAGCACGAGCGACAGCAGGAGGGCGAGCACGGTCAGCGCCATCCCGGATCCGTGCGCGGCGGCCCCAGCCCGCGCGCGGCGTCCTCGGCGCGCAGGACCGCGAGCAGCGCGGCGAGGTGGCCGCGGGCGTAGCCGCGGCCCGCTCTTGCGACCGCGTGCGTCGCCTCGCCGACGGCGATCGCGGCGATCTGCAGCGCCGCGGACGCCGGCGACGCATGCAGCCGGGCATAGCGCACGCGGCTGCGGGCCAGCGCGGGGAGGAGATCCTGCCGCGGCGCGGAGGCTCCGCCTGCGTGGGTCGCGGTCGCCCGCGGCTCATACCGGATGGTCAGCCCCTCGTCGCGGATCCGCCGGCACACGTCCGTGTCCTCGCTGTAGAGGAAGAAGCCCTCGTCGAGGCCGCCGATGCGCTCGAGCACCTCGCGGCGCACGAGCATGCAGGAGCCCGACACCCAGTCGGGCTCGCTCGCGAGGTCGCCGCCGCCGTGCAGCAGCTCGTCAGTGCGAGGTATGAGCCGGTGCAGCATCAGCGCCTGCCCCCACGCCGTCGCGACGCCCGGGAAGCGCCGCCGGCTCGCGACGAGATGACCGTCGGCGTCCATGATGCGCGGGGCCACGAGCCCGACGTGCGGCTCGCGTTCGAGCACGCCGACGAGCACGTCGAGGTCGGCGGCGCTGAGCACCGCGTCCGGGTTGAGCAGGAGCACGTACGGGGCCTCACCGCGGGCGATGCCGAGGTTGCAGCCGTAGGCGAAGCCGCCGTTGCGCGGCGCGCGGACCGCGTCGACGGCGAGGTCGGCGATCGTGGCGAGCGAGTCGTCGTCGGACGCGTTGTCGACGACGACGACGTGCGCGCCCGGCACCGCCGCGAGCGGACCTACGCTCTCGCGCAGCGTGCGCGCGCTGCGGTAGCTGACGATGACGGCGTCGACGCTCGCCTTGACCGTCATCGGCTCGGAGCGGTGCCGGACACTGCTGCATCAACGGCTGATGCGGGACCGGGCTTGCGCCGCCCGCAAGACGTCGCCGCGGACTGCCGTTGATGGGGCGTGAGACCACGCTCCGCGGCGGACCGGCGCCGCACCCCGATCCTGCTCGCGGTGCACAGCGCCCGGGTCGGCGGCGCCCAGCTCATGGCGCTCGACGCCGCGGGCTGGCTGGCCGACCGCCACGAGCTGCACATCGCCGTGCGGCGCGGCCCGCTGTACGAGCGGTTCGCCGCAGCCGGCCGGCCGATGCGGGCGAGCCCGACGATGACGTTCGGGTGGGGGAGCCGCCGGCGCTGGCTGCTCGAGCTCGCGCGCTCGGTGCTCGATGCCCCGCGGATCGCCCTTTACGTCCGCCGGCACCGCATCCGGGTCGTCCACACCAACAGCACGGTGCTGCTCGGCCCGGTCATCGGTGCCTGGCTGGCGCGGGTGCCCGTCGTCGTCTATGCCCGGGAGCTGCCGCCCGATCGCCGGTCGCGGCTGCTGTTCAGTCTGCTCGGGGCGTTCGCCGACACCGTCGTGGCCGTCTCCAGCGCCGTCGAGTCGGCGTTCGCCGGGGCACGCGGCGCGCGGGTCGTGCGCATCTCGGACGGGATCCCGATCCCGCCCGTGCCCGCCCCGCGTGAAGGCTTCGGCTCTCCGCTGCGCCTCTGCCTGGTCGGGACGGTCAACCGCGACGGGCGCAAGGGTCAGGACGTGGCGATCGACGCGGTCGCCCGGCTGACAGAGCGTGACGTCGATGTCCGTCTCGACCTCGTCGGGCCGATCCAGCAGGAGACGAGCGCGGCGGCGCTGGCGCAGCGAGCCGCGGCGCGGGGCGTCGCCGATCGCGTGCGGCTCGCCGGCGTCAGCGACCGGGTCGGCGACGTGCTCGCGAGCAGCGACATCCTGCTGTCCTGCGCGCACAGCGAGCCGCTCGGCCTCACGATCATGGAGGCGCTGGCCCGCGAGACGCCCGTGGTCGCCACGCGCGTCGGCGGGGTGCCCGACATCGTCCGCGACGGCGAGACGGGCATCCTCGTCGCGCCCGGCGACCCGGCAGCGGTCGCCGCCGGGGTGGGCGAGTTGGTCGCCGATCCGGCGCGCGCGCGGGCGATGGCCGCACGCGGCCGGATCGACATCGCCAAGCGCTTCGACCGCACGGACGCGCTGCGCGCACTGGAGGCCGAGATTGCCCGCGCCGCAGCCTCCTGAGCACCACAACCTGTCGCGGGCGACGCTGAAGGTCGCCGCGATCGAGGGCGTGCGCTGGATGGCGCTCGCCCGGCTCGCCGCGGAGATGCTCACGGTGAGCTCGTCGATCGTGCTCGCGCACCTCGTCTCCCCGCGTCAGTTCGGCATGCTGGCCGTGGCGGTGATCGTGCGCGAGCTCGCGCTCATGACCGCCAACGAGGGCGTCGGCAGCCCGCTCGTGCAGCGCCGCGACATCGGCCGCGCCCATCTCGAAGCGGGCGTCATGCTCGCCCTCGGCATGGGCCTGGCCCTGTCGCTCTTCACGCTGCTCGTCGTGCCGCTGGCGACGACGCCGCTGTTCGGCGCCGAGACGACCCAGCTGTTCCGCCTGTTCTCGCCATCCTTCCTGCTCGTGGCGATCATGATCGTCCCGCTGGCGCAGCTGCAGCGCGAGCTGCGCTTCCGGCGGATCGGCACCATCGAGGTGTGCGGCGTGCTGGCCAGCGCGGCGGTGTCGCTCGGCCTCGCGTTCGCCGGCCTCGAGGCGAAGGCGTACGTGCTCGGCATGCTCACCGGCCTCGCGGTGCTCGCGGTGGGCTATCAGGCCAGCGTCCCGCGCACGCTGCCCCGCTGGCACCGGCGCGAGGCCCGCGAGATCCGGCGCTTCGGCGTCCCCGCCGCCGCGGCCGGGCTGGCCGGGATCGGGTACCGCAACGTCGACTACATCGTCATCGGCGGGCGCCTCGGGCCGCTGATGGCCGGCTACTACTACCGGGCCTACACGCTCGGCGTCGAGTACGAGGCCAAGCTCACCGGGGTGCTCGCCCGCGTCACGTTCCCGCTGTACTCGCGCACCGAGGACCTCGACCACCTGCGCAGCCTGCGGCTGCGCATCGTGCGCCTCAACGCGACCCTCGTCTGGCCTCTGCTGGCCTGCTTCATCGTCATCGCGCCGGTCGCCGTGCCCTGGATCTTCGGCGCGCGCTGGGAGCCCGCCGTCGTGCCGGCCCAGTTCCTGGCGGTCGCCGGCATGGCCTCCACGCTGCGCAACGGCACGAGCCCGCTCATCCTCGCCGCCGGCCATCCGCGGGCGCTGCTGGGCTTCTGCGTCGTCGAGGCCGTGGCGTACGCGGGGACCGTGTGGGCGGCGTCCTTCGCGGGTCTGACCGCGGTCGCGGCGGCGGTGAGCGGCTTCCAGGTCGTGGCGCTGTGCGCCGCATACGCCGTCATGCTCGGGCCGATGGTGGGCGTCCCGCTGCGCCAGTTGGCGCGCGACGTGGCGCCGGCGGGTCTCTGCTCGCTGGCGCTGGTGGTCGTGGGCTGGCCGCTGGCCCGGACGCTCACCGGCACGCTGCCGGCGCTGCCGTTCGTCGTCGTCGTGTCGCTGGCCTGCGCCGCGGTGTACCTGGTCGCGCTGCGCACGCTGTTCCCTGCCGCCTGGTCGGATCTGGAGCTGCTCGTGCGCAGCCTCCTGCGACGGCCGCCGCCGGACGCGTCGCGCGCCCCGCTCGTCCCCGCGGCGCCCGCGCCCTCGCGATAGAAGAACGCGCCGCCCGGGCCGTTGGTCGGGTATGGATCACGACCCGCAGCGGGAGGCGACGCACATGGCCGCAGGCACGACGGTGTTCGACGAGGCGTACTTCACCGGCGGCACGAAGAGCAACTACCAGGACTACGAGCGCGAGGCCGAGGCGGCCATCGACGAGGCGTTCATGCCGTCGATCCGCCAGTACGCGGCGGCCGCCCGGCCGGCGGGCCGGACCCCCTCGAGCCTCGACGTCGGCTGTGCGATGGGCTTCTACGTCGAGCGGCTGGCCGCCGACGGCTGGGACGCGCACGGCATCGACATCTCCGACTACGCCGTCGCCCGCGGCCGCGCGCGCGGCGTCGCCACGCTGCAGGTCGGGTCCGTCAGCGAGCTGCCGTTCCCCGACGCGCGCTTCGACCTCGTCACGGCGATCGACGTCATCGAGCATCTCGATCCGGACCTCGCCGCCCGCTGCGTCGAGGAGGTGCACCGCGTGCTGCGCCCCGGCGGCCTGGCTTTCTTCGCGACGCCGAACTACCTCGACAACGCGTTCTGGAACGTCTTCACGCCCGGGTTCACGGACCCGGACAAGACGCACATCAACTACCAGTCCGTGAGCGCGCTGCGCGAGGCCTTCGCCGACTACGCGGAGTGCCACGTGTACGGCCACACGCCGTTCATCGGGCAGTTCCGCGCGGCCGACGCCTCCGCCGCGTTCACCGGCCGGGGCCTGGATCTGCCGCTGGTGCGGTCGTTCGCCCGCCGCGTCGGCCGCCGCATGGCATGGCGTCTGCTGGGCCGGGACCCCGTCTACGCCGCGTACCTGCACGCGGTCGCGATCCGGTAGCGCCCGCGCCCGCGGCGACCGCTCAGGCGGTCGTCTTGGGCCGGGCCCGGCGCGCGCGGCCGCCTGCATCCGCCGCGCGGAGCGCTGCTCGCGCCGCGCCCGCGGCGACCGCTCAGGCGGTCGTCTTGGGCCGGGCCCGGCGCGCGCGGGCCGCCTGCATCCGCCGCGCGGAGCGCTGCTCGCGCCGCCCCCGCACCACGAGGCCGAGGATCACGATCCCGACGACGGCCAGCACCTGGGCGACCAGCGTCTGGGTGCTCGGGTACAGGCCGAGCCACGGCCCGGTCCAGGCCGGCAGGCGGAGGTGGACCGGGTCGACGGCGATCCAGCCGGCGGCCTGGGCCGCACGGGCCGCCTGACCGGCGAGGATCACGGTCAGCAGCGCGATGCCGCTCGCGGCGGCGACCACGATGGCCCGGTAGGGCAGCCGCCGGCGCAGGCGCAGCATGAGCAGCGCCAAGGCCGCCGTCAGCGCCAGGCCGAGCGCGACGCCCTGCAGCACCGTGCCGGTGCCCGCGTCGAGCCGCAGCGCCTGCAGGTAGACGACGGTCTCGAAGCCCTCGCGGTAGATCGCCGTGAAGCCGAGCAGGCCGAGCGCGACCGCCGGCCAGACGCCCGAGCCGGGGGCCAGCAGCCGGCGGTGGCGCGCCTGCTGGCGCACCACGAACCGCGTCCAGCAGAAGCGCTGGAAGAACCACGCGAGGATGACGGCGAGCACGACGAGCGCCGCCAGGTCGACGGCCGCCTCGAGCGCGAGCCCCCAGCCCGAGAGCGACCGTACGGCGGCCGAGGTGAGGAACCAGGTCACCACGGTCGCCGGGACGGCGGCCAGCATCCCGGCCACCAGCGGCCGGCGCCAGGCGCGGCCGCCGACGGCGAAGCTGGCGATGAGGGCGGCGAGGACGAGCGCGGCCTCGAGGCCCTCGCGGAACACGACGATCGCGCTGTTGACGACGACGGCGCCGCCGCTGCGCGGGCGGTCCAGCGCGGCCCGCGCCTGCTCGAGCGCGGCGACGGTCGCCAGGCGCCGCTCGCGTACGACGGCGGGCGGCGTGCCCTCGGCCAGGACGTCGGCGAGGTTCGGGCCGTCGGGCGCGGCGGCCCAGAAGAGGTTCTCGAGACGGACGACGAGGTCGGGCGCGAAGGCGCGCAGCCGCGGCTCGGGCCCGAGCTCGAAGATCGCGTACGCGGTGCGCCGCGCCTGGTCGGCCTCGCCCCAGCGCCCCGCGGCCGCCGCGCGCTCCATGCGGGCCAGCTGGGCCTCGATGCGGTCGATGTCCTCGTCGCCGTCGAGGCGCCGCCAGGCGTCGGGGAACACGTCCTGGACCGCGGCCCGGACGCGATCGCACATGGCGCCGGCCGCGGGCGGGACGGCGGTGGGCGGCGGGGCGCCCTCCTCACCGAGGATGCCGGCGGTGCGCGGGAGCGCGGCGAGGTCGGGCAGGATCGCGGCGAGGCGCGCGCTGTCGGCCGCCGGGAGGCCGGGCCGGACGTCGGCGATCAGCCGCGCGATGGCGGCCGGCCCGACGGCGCCCTCGCCGGCGTCGCCGCCCGGGCGACGGGCCGGCGCGTTGCGGTCACACAGCTGCGACGTGGTCTGGGCGGTGAGGCGGACGAGGCGGCGGATGCGGCTCGCGCGTTCGGCGGCGGTGGGCGGCGCGGCGGTGAAGGCGCCGAGGGCGGCCCCCGCCGCCGCGACCTTGGCGTCGAGCGCGAATCCCGGCCCGAGCCCCGGAGGCACCGGCACCGCCAGCGCCGCGAACGCGCGGCCGGCCCGGACCGCGGCGGCCGGGCCGGAACGGCGCGCATACTCGGGCGCCAGCAGGGCCCAGTATCCGGCCGCCGTGGCGGCTGCCTCGGCGCGATCGGCTCCCCGGCCGCCGTACGCGGCGAGCGCCGCCTGCTGGACGAGTACGGTGGTCCGGCGCTGGAGGGCGTCGAGGCCGTCGCGGCGCACCGCGAGCGCCGCTGCGGCGGGCCGCATCCGGCCGTCGCGCAGGGCAGCGGCCGCCCGCGCGGCGTCGTCGCGGACGCGACGCGCCGTCGTCGTCGGGCCGAGATCGCGCAGCGTCGCCCACCGCTCGGCGCCGCGCCCGTCGCCGGCCGCGGCGGCGCGCTCGGCACGGAGTTGGCCCGCTCGCGCGATGGTAGCCAGCGCGGCGCCGCGGGCGCTCGCGAGCGTGACGTCATCGCCCGCCCGGGCCGCCTGGGCGGCGCGCCGCAGCTCGCGCCTCAGGCCCGGGATCGCGGGGGTCAAGCCTGCCGCCTGCCGGCGCGCGTCGGCCACGGCGGCGCTCGCGCGGCCGGGGCTGCGGGCGGCGGTCTCCCAGCGCGCCCGCAGCAGGTCGGTGGACAGCGCCGTGGCCGCGAGGTAGGGCCCGGGGGCGGGCGGAGCGGTCGCCTGCGGCCCGCTCGCCGCGAGGCCGGGCTCCCGGCGGTCGACGCGGGCGCGCAGATCCGCCGCGATCCGCTGGGCATCGGCCACGGCCATGGTCCGCGTCGCGGGCGGCGCCGGCCCGCCGCTCGCGGCGAGGTCGACCACCTGCCGCAGCCGCCCCAGGCCGGCGACGAGCAGCGCGGGGTGCGCGGCCGCGCGGCCCTGCTGTGCGCGGGCGACGGCGAGGACGGCGGCCAGTTCCGTGCGGCTGCGCCCGATCGCCGCGTCGAACCCGGGTCCGCCGGCGGACTGCGCGGCGGTCGCCAGCCGGGCGGCGAGCCGGCCCAGGCCGTCGGACATCGTGCGGGTCGCGGCGGGCGAGAGGGTGGGCGGCGGCTCGTAGGCCGTCGTCGCCGCCGCCGTGCCGTGAGCGCCGCCTGCCTCGGTGCTCGCGCAGGCGGTCAGTCCTCCCGTGGCGATCACCGCGACGAGAGCGAGGGCCAGATGCCGCACGCTCATCGTGGCGGCCGGCGCACGACGACGTACGCGTAGCGTTCGTCGGGCGGCGCCTCGCCCGGCGGTGCGCTCGCGTCCTGGGCCCAGGCGCGCACCACGCCGGGCCGGCGCAGCACGACGCGCATCTGGCCGCGTCCAGCGGCGTCGAGCGGGACGGTGAACGTGCGCACGGCGACCCAGCGGCAGCCATGCGAGGTGCAGCGCGGCCGCTCGATGCGGACCAGCGCCGAGGTGCCGGGCGCGGCCCCGGCGGCGACGACGGAACCCGTCACCGTCCGCCCGGACTCGACCTGGGCCCGTCGCTCGCCCGCCAGCCGCACGGTGCCCGCGTGCGCGCCGTCGGCGCCCGGGGCCGTCAGGGTCAGCAGCGGCGAGGACAGGGGCTGCTCGGCCGCAAGCGGCGCAGGCGCCTGCTCCTGCGCCGGGGCCTGCTCCTGCGCCGGGGCCTGCTCCTGCGCCGGGGCCTGCTCCTGCGCCGGGGCCTGCTCCTGCGCGGGGGCCTGCTCCTGCGCCGGGGCCTGCGCCGGGGCCTGCGCCTGCGCCGGGGCAGGCGCTGCCTCGACCGTCAGCGCGACGGTCTGCGTCGCGGTGGCGCCGCCGTTGTCGGTGACGCGCAGCCCCACGGTCACGGCGCCGGCCGTGTCATAGGCGTGGCTCGCGGTCGCGACGGCACCCGTGTCGGTCTCGTAGGTCCCGTTGCCGTCGAGGTCCCACTCGTACGTGGCGATGGCGCCGTCGGGATCGCCGGATCCGGTGGCGTCGAAGATCACCGCGCTGCCCGTCTGCGCCGGGTTCGGGGTGGCGATGAAGGAGGCGGTGGGCGGCTGGTTGGAGGGCAGCGCCGGCGCCGGCGCCGGGCCCTGGACCGTGAGCGTGCGCGTCGTGGTGTCCGTCGCGCCGGCGTTGTCGGTCACGCGCAGCCCGATCGTGACGTCGCCGGCGGTGGCGTAGGTGTGGGTGGCGGCGGCGGTGGTGCCGGTGTCGGTCTCGTAGGTCCCGTTGCCGTCGAGATCCCACTCGTACTTGGCGATGGTGCCGTCGGGGTCGGCGGAGGTGCCGGCGTCGAACGCGACCTGCTGGCCGGTCGTCGCGGGGTTGGGCGTGGCGGTGAACGACGCCGTCGGCCGCTGGTTGGCGGCGTGCACGGTCAGCGTGCGCGTCGTCGTGGCCGTGGCCCCGCGGTCGTCGGTCACCCGCAGCCCGACGGTCACCGAGCCGGCGCTCGCGTAGGTGCGGGTCGTCGTGGCGGTGGTGGCGGTGTCGGTCTCGTAGGTGCCGTTGCCGTCGAGGTCCCATTCGTACTTGGCGATGGTGCCGTCGGGGTCGCTGGACGCGCCTGCGTTGACCGTGACCTGCTGGCCGGTGTCGGCGGGGTTGGGCGTGGCCGTGAACGACGCGCTCGGGGGCTGGTTGGCCCCGGCGGCGTAGTGGCCGCCGATCGTCGCGGCGCTCAGCGGGGTCGAGTAGATGGCGAGCTCGTCGAGGTCGCCGGTGCCGAACAGGCTGCCGGCGTTGCGGCTCATGACGTTGAGCGTGGCGTTGGCGAAGTTGCCGGCGCCGGTGCCGCTGTTGAGCTTGGTGTAGCTGACGGCCTGGCCGTCGACGTAGGGCGTGATCTGCGTGGCCGCGGCAGCGCTGGAGTCCATGACGAACGCGTAGTGGTGCCAGGTGCCGGCGCTGGGCCGGGTGAACAGCACGTTGTTGCGCGTGCCGCCGGGCCGGCCGATGCCGACGGCGAAGCGGCCGCTGGCGTCGTTGGGGTCGACGATGAACCCGCCGCTGTTGGAGTTGAAGTTCGGGGTGAGCTCCATCGCCAGGCGGTCGTCGTTGGCATAGGCGGTCCACTTCAGCCAGAACTCGACGGTGACCTTGTTGGTGGCCGACAGGTTGACCGGGGCGGTGGCCGCGTCGTTGACGCCGTCGAAGCGCGCAGCGGTGTTCGCATCGCCGGTGATCGCACCGGGGACGCCGAGCGTGACGCCGCCCTGGGCCGTCAGGCTCGGCGAGCCGAGCTGGTTGGCCAGCGTCGTGCCCGACGCCTCGCCCATGCGCCAGTAGCCGGTGAGCCCGGTCGTCGCGAGGACCGTCTGCGCGTAGGGGCTGGACGGCTGGCTGCTCGTCACGGTCAGCGTCCGCGTGGTCGTGGCGGTCGCGGCGCTGTTGTCGGTGACGCGCAGGCCGACGGTGACCGATCCGGCGCTCGTGTAGGAGCGGGTGGTGGTGGCGGTGGTGCCGGTGTCGGTCTCGTAGGTCCCGTTGCCGTCGAGATCCCACTCGTACTTGGCGATGGTGCCGTCGGGGTCGCTGGAGGCGCCGGCGTCGAACGCGACGGTCTGGCCGGTGGTGGCCGGGTTGGGGCTGGCGGTGAAGGAGGCGGTGGGCGGCTGGTTGGCCGGCAGCTGGACCGTGAGCGTCCGCGTGGTCGTGGCGGTCGCCGCGCTGTTGTCGGTGACGCGCAGGCCGACGGTGACCGATCCGGCGCTCGTGTAGGAGCGGGTGGTGTTGGCGGTGGTGCCGGTGTCGGTCTCGTAGGTCCCGTTGCCGTCGAGATCCCACTCATACTTGGCGATGGTGCCGTCGGGGTCGCTGGAGGCGCCGGCGTCGAACGCGACGGTCTGGCCGGTGGTGGCCGGGTTGGGCGTGGCGGTGAAGGACGCGGTGGGCGGCTGGCCGGTCACCGACTGGACGGTCAGCGTCCGCGTGGTCGTCGCGGTCGCGGCGCTGTTGTCGGTGACGCGCAGGCCGACTGTGATCGACGCGGCGCTTGCGTAGGAGCGGGTGGTCGTCGGGGTGGTCGTCGACGTCTCGTAGGTGCCGTTGCCGTCGAGGTCCCACTCGTAGAGCGCGATCGAGCCGTCGGGGTCGCTGGAGGCGGAGGCGTCGAACGTCACGGTCTGGCCGGTGGTCGCCGGGTTGGGCGTGGCGGTGAAGGAGGCGGTGGGCGGCTGGTTGGCGGGCGACTGGACGGTCAGCGTCCGCGTCGTCGTGGCGTTGGCCGCGCTGTTGTCGGTGACGCGCAGGCCGACGGTGATCGACGCGGCGCTCGCGTAGGAGCGCGTCGTCGTCGGCGTGGTCGTCGACGTCTCGTAGGTGCCGTTGCCGTCCAGGTCCCACTCGTAGAGCGCGATCGAGCCGTCCGAGTCGGCGGAGGCGGAGGCGTCGAACGTCACCGTCTGTCCGGTGGTGGCCGGGTTGGGCGTGGCGGTGAAGGACGCGGTGGGCGGCTGGTTGGCCGGCGTCTGGACGGTCAGCGTGCGCGTCGTCGTGGCGGTCGCCGCGCCGTTGTCGGTCACGCGCAGCCCCACCGTGACCGTCGCCGCGCTCGTGTACGTGCGCGTGGTCGTCGGCGCGGTGGTCGTGGTCTCGTAGGTGCCGTCGCCGTTGAGGTCCCACTCGTACTGGCTGATGGTGCCGTCGGAGTCGCTGGAGGCGCTTGCGTCGAAGGTCACCTGCTGGCCCGTGGTGGCCGGGTTCGGCGACGCGGTGAACGATGCGGTGGGTGCCTGGTTGGCGCCGCCGTTGTGGCCGGTGCTGTAGTGCGCGGCGACCGTCGCCGACGTGAGCGTGGTCGAGTAGATGGCCAGTTCGTCGAGGTCGCCGGTGCCGAACAGGCTGGCGGCGTTGCGGCTCATGACGTTGAGCGTGGCGTTGGCGAAGTTGCCGGCGCCGGTGCCGCTGTTGAGCTTGGTGTAGGTGACGGCCTGGCCGTCGACGTAGGGCGTGATCTGGGTGGCCGCGGCAGCGCTGGAGTCCATGACGAACGCGTAGTGGTGCCAGGTGCCGGCGCTGGGGCGGGTGAACAGGACGTTGTTGCGCGTGCTGCCCGAGCGGCCGATGCCCACGGCGAAGCGGCCGCTGGCGTCGTTGGGGTCGACGATGAACCCGCCGGCGTTGGTGTTGAAGTTCGGGGTGAGCTCCATGGCGAGGCGGTCGTCGTTGGCGTAGGCGGTCCACTTCAGCCAGAACTCGACGGTGACCTTGTTGGTGGCCGACAGGTTGACCGGGGCGGTGGCCGCGTCGTTGACGCCGTCGAAGCGCGCAGCGGTGTTCGCATCGCCGGTGATCGCACCGGGGACGCCGAGCGTGACGCCGCCCTGGGCGGTCAGGCTCGGCGAGCCGAGCTGGTTGGCCAGCGTCGTGCCCGACGCCTCGCCCAGGCGCCAGTAGCCGGACAGGCCCGTCGTCGCCAGGATCGCCTGCGGATACGGGCTGGTCTGCTGCTGCGGGTTGACGGTGAGGGTGCGGGAGGTGGTCCCCGTGGCGCCGGCGTTGTCGGTGACGCGCAGGCCGACCGCGACCGGGCCCGCGGCGGCGTACGTGTGGGTGGTGGTGGCGGTGGTGCCGGTGTCGGTCTCGTAGGTGCCGTTGCCGTCGAGGTCCCACTCGTACTTGGCGATGGTGCCGTCGGGGTCGGCGGAGGCACCGGCGTCGAACAGGACCTGCTGGCCCGCCGTCGCCGGGTTGGGCGCGATCGTGAACGACGCCGCGGGAGGCTGGTTGGCCGGCCCCTGGACGGTCAGCGTCCGCGTGGTCGTCGCGGTGGCCCCGCCGTTGTCGGTGACCCGCAGCCCGACGTTCACCGTCGCGGCGCTGGAGTAGATGTTGGTGGTCGTCGGGGTGGTGCCCGTGTCGGTCTCATACGTCCCGTTGCCGTCGAGGTCCCACTCGTACCGGGCGATGGTGCCGTCGGGATCGGCCGAGCCGGTCGCGTCGAACGAGACCGGCTGGCCGGTCGCGACCGGGTTGGACGAGACGGTGAACGACGCCGTCGGCACCTGGTTGACCAGCGTCCCTCCACCCTTCGTGAAGTGGCCGGCGATCGTCCCGGCGCTCAGCGTCGTCGGGTAGAGCGCGACCTCATCGAGGTCGCCGGCGCCGAACAGGCTCGCGGCGTTGCGCGACATCATGTTCAGCGTCGCGTTCGCGAACGCACCGGCGCCCGTGCCGCTGTCGACCTTCGCGTAGGGGACGGCCACGCCGTCGACGTAGGGCGTGATCTGGGTCGCGGCCGGGGCCGTCGTGTCCATCACGAACGCGTAGTGGTGCCATGCCCCGGCGCTCGGCCGCGCGAAGTAGACGTTGTTGCGCGACGTGCCGATGCCCAGCGCCACGCCGAACGTCCCGCCGTTCTGCGGCGAGTTGGGGTCGACGAGGAAGCCGCCCGCGTTCTGGTTGAAGTTCGCCGTGAGCTCCATCGCCAGGCGGTCGTCGTTGGCGTACGCGCTCCACTTCAGCCAGAACTCGACGGTCAGCTTGCTCGTGGCCGACAGGTTGACCGGGGCGGTGGCCGCGTCGTTGACGCCGTCGAATCGCGCGGCCGTGTCGCTGTCGCCGCTCAGGGCGCCGGGGACGCCGAGGGTCACGCCGTTGCGCGCCGTGGCGTTCGCGCCGCCGAGCTGGTCGATCAGGGTCGTGGTGCCGACGTCCCCGAGCCGCCAGTAGTCGCTCGCGCCGCCGGCGACGACGGCCTGCGGGTACGGGCCGAGCTCGCCGCTGGAGACGCTCACGCTCCGGCTGGTGGTGGTCGACGCGCCGCCGTTGTCGGTCACCCGCAGGCCGGCGGTCACCGGTCCGGCGGTGCTGTACGTCGTGGTGGTCGTCGGCGTGGTCGTCGTCTTCTCGTATGTCCCGTTGCCGTCGAGGTCCCACTCGTACTGCGCGATCGTGCCGTCCGTGTCGGTGGACGCCGAGGCGTCGAACGTCACGGTCTGCCCGGTCAGCGCCGGGTTCGGCGAGACGGTGAACGATGCGGACGGCGGCTGGTTGCCGGAGTCGAGCGTGAGGCCCACCGGGGTGATGGGCTGCACGTTCATGTCCGAGAGCATGTTGTACGTCGCCTGCGAGATGCGGGCGTCCGTCGAGTCGGTGGGCGGATCCTGGAAGGACTGGCCGCTGCCGGGCTGGTCGATCCAGTGCGGGCCGAGGCCCCAGCTCCACTGGTTCGTGCCGGCCGAGAACACCCATGCGCCGCTTGCCGCCCGGTACTTGACCGCCTCCGGCGTGCCGGGCTGCCCGGCCGGCGGGGAGGACCCGTAGACGCGGCCCTCGTCCATCAGCCACTCCGAGCCGAGGTTCGTCGTGTCGCTGGCGGTGACCGGGACGACGCCGGCCGGCTGCTTGGCCAGGTACTGCGGGTTGGTCGGGATGGCGTCCCACTCCCAGCCGACGAGCTTCGAGCCGATCGAGCCGCCGGTCGCGGCCGTGATGCCCGTGTGCCGCCAGATGCGGTCGGCCGCGTACCAGTTCTGGGCGTTGCCGGCGGGGACGCCGAGCGGGTAGCTGACCGAGTCGTTGTCGCCGACGTACATGTTGCCGAACAGCGAGTTCTCGGGTTCGTCGGGTCCGACGCGTCCGCCGGCCGGCGCGTCGGGCGAGCCAGATGGCGCGCCGTTGTCGCGCCAGGTCGTCGTGGCGTTCTGCGGCCGGTCGTCGGCCGTGCCGGCGATCCGGTCGAGGCCCAGCGCGTCGTCGGCGGTGTTCTTGACCCCGTCCGGGCCCCAGTCGTTCTGACCGGCGGCGCCGTTCGTGCCCGAGCCCTGCACGGTCTTGTAGGTGACGAGCGTGTCGCCGCCGTCCTCGAGGCGGGTCTTCCAGTACGCCGTGTTGCCGCTGAACGAGGCCACCGAGACGCCCGCGTCGCGGGCCGCCTTGTAGCCGTGCATCTCCTCGCCGGTCCAGTACTCGTCGTGCCCGGCGACCATGTCGACGCGGTGGCCCAGGAGCTGCGACGGCTGCTGGCTGACCGAGACGTCCTCGGTGTAGGAGACGTCGTAGCCCTGCTTCTCGAGCCAGAACACCATCGCGTAGTCGGACTTCTGGAACCAGTTGTCGCCGACGCGCAGGTCGGCGAGGGGGCGCAGGAACGAGACCTTGGCGGCGCGGGGTCCTCCGGTGACGGTGGTCGAGCCGAACGAGTTCCAGTCGTACATCGACTTGCCGCCCCAGTTGTTGTACGCCTGGTAGGTCGCCGTGGGCAGCTTGTAGAGGACGTCGGCCTGGCGGCCGTCGTCGCGGACGACGAACAGGACGGCGTTCTCGTTGCCGCTCTCCGTGGCGCGCAGGCGCGCGATGTAGACCCCCGACGTGGTCAGCGCCGAGGCGGGGATCGTGTAGGTCGGAGCCCAGCCGTCGCAGGCCACGAGCCCGGTGGTCGAGTCCGGCGAACCGCACCCGTAGGGGTTGTTGACCGCGACGTTCGTGGCGGTGTGCACGAGCCGGCCGCCGGTCCCGCCGTAGTAGCCGATGCGATAGACGGAGATGTCGACGCGGTCGTTGTTCGTGTCGAAGGCGCCGATGTCGAGGGTGACCGGGCTGCCGACGTTCACGCTCGGCTGCGCCGCAAAGCCGGCGACCCCGTTGTTGTCGTAGTTCGTCAGCCGCCAGCCGGTCGATCCCGTCCCCTTGCAGTTGTTCTCGTTGACCACCGGGTTGGCGGCCGGGCACGTCACGGCGGCGGCGACCGGTGGCCGGCTCAGCACGCATGCGAGAATCGCGCCCAGCACAGCCAGTCCGATCCATGCGGGGCGATGGACGGTCATGGCAGCGCGCATCCGGGGGTCACGCTGGATGAACGCGCGCGCGCCCGCCGGTCTTGCGCGCGGAAGCCCGCGCGGGCGCGCCACGTTCGTGCAGCATGTCCGACGCCACCGGGATCGACTCGCTCCGTGCCCGTCCGCCCGCGACCGGCATGGTCGCGCGCCTTGGATCGACTTGGCGGTGGACGGCCGCGCGTCCCGCCCTGCTGTGCCTGGTGCTGGCGGTGGTCGCGGCCCTGTCGCTCGCGCGCCAGTGGAACGGCCCGGTCCTGTGGGACCCCGACTCGCTCATGTACCAGTCCCAGACGCTCGAGCTGCGCGGCACGGACGCCCAGACCGCGCGCCACGAGCTCTTCTTCGGCCCCCTGGGGGCCCGGGCCCGGTCGCTGGACGCTGACGAGCCGGGCGAGCCGCGGCGTGTGACCGATCCGCGCTGGGTCGACTTCGCCAGCCAGTACTACCGCCGGCGCTGGCTGCTTCCGGCGCTGGCCGCCGCCACCTATCCGGTGCTCGGCCAGGAGAGCCTGCGCACGTGGTCGCTGCTCGGGTACGTGGCCGTCGCGCCGCTGCTCTTCCTGCTGCTGCGCCGCCGCTTCGGGGCCGCAACGAGCTTCGCGGTCGCGCTCGGCGCGCTGGCGCTCGCGCCCCTGCGTGACTGGAGCGTGATCCCGCTCACCGACAGCTGGGGGGTGGCGCTCATGCTCGCGGCGCTGCTGGCGGGCCTCGCCGCGATCGAACGCAGCCCGGGCTGGCTGGGCGGCTGGTTCGCCGCCATCCTCGCGCTGTCGATCACCCGCGACAGCTCGTTCGTGCTCGTCGCCGCCGCGGTGGTCCTCGCCGTGGCCGTGCGATCCCGGCGCAGCGTCGCCCTCGCGGCCACGGGCATGCTCGCCTCGCTGCCGGCGCCGCTGCTCTTCGGGGCGGACGCCCGCGGCCAGCTCGCGTTCGTGGCCAACGACCGCACGATCCCGCCGGACACGAGCTGGTCGTTCATCGTGGACCACTACGGGGGCGTGCTGCGCGACATGGCGCGGGGGTACGGCGACTACGCCACCGCCCATCCGCTCGTCATGCTCGTCTTCGCCGCCGGTCTCGTGCTGCTGTACGTCCTCGGCGACCGCCGCGACCCGTTCTTCCTGCTCCTGTGGGGGATCCCGCTGGGCTACCTGGCGCTGCTGGCGCTCGGGCCGACCTTCTCGGGCTTCCGCTACGAGCTCGTGCTGGTCCCGTGCGTGGCGGCCGGGATCGCCCTCGGGGTGCGGGCCGTCGCGCAGCGCGTGGGCCCCGCCCTCAGCGTCAAGCTGAAGTCGAGCCTGAACGCTTCCTGACCGGGCACGCCCGCATATCGCCGCCGACGAAAGTTGCGGCCGCGGACGGCCGTTCCTCGGACGACATGGAATTCGCACTTCTCCTCAGAGCGCTCTGGAGCCGCAAGTGGCTCGTCACGCTCGGCGTGCTCGTCGCCCTGGCCGCGGCGATTCTCCGGGTCGACCACGTCTCCTTCGCGCCACCGGCGCTCAAGAGCCGATCGCTGTCCTACGCCACCGCGCGCACGCAGGTCATCGTCGACGCGCCGGACTCGTCGCTCGCCGACCTCGGCACGGACCTCAACCCGCTCATCGTGCGGGCGGGGGTGTACTCCCGGCTGCTGACCAGTCCCGACGCGCTTCGCGTGATCGGGCGGGAGGCGGGCGTGAACCCCGGCCTCATCTTCGCGCAGGGGCCGTTCGAGACCAACCAGCCGCGGGCTGAGCAGGAGCCGACGGCGGAGCAGCGCTCCAGCCAGATCGTCGGCGAGACGAACTCCTACCGCCTGCAGTTCGAGTCGAGCCCGGAGCTGCCGATCATCACGATCTTCGCCCAGGCGCCGACGACGGACGAGGCCAACCGCCTCGCCACGGGCGCGGCGCAGGGCCTCTCGGCCTACGTGCGCCAGCTCCAGCTGGCCCGCCTGGTCCCCGCCGCCCAGCGCGTCGAGATCCGCCAGCTCGGCCAGCCTGCCGCGCGGACGGTCAACAGCGGCGTGGGGATGCGGATGGGCGTCCTGATCTTCTTCCTCGTGTTCGTCGTGTGGTGTGCGGCGCTGCTCGTCATCTCGCGGCTGGTCTCCAACTGGCGCGCGGCGGGACGGATCGTCGAGCAGGGGGAGGGTGGCTGGCCCGGCTCGCCCAGCGGGCCGGGCGAGCGCCCGCCGGCCGCCGATGGTGAGGAAGACCGCGCCGGGGAGCGGCGCGAGGCCGAGCCCGTCCGGTGACGCCCCAGGGCGCAGAGCCGACCGTCGCGCTGCGGCGCGCGGTCGCCGACGACTGGCCGTACACGTCGCGCCCGCTGCCGTGGATGCTCGCCGGCTTCCTGGTCATGCTGTGGCTGATCCCCATCAACGCGGTCGACGTCCGCGTCAGCCTCCCGGTGGACTCGAAGATCGACCGTTTCGCGATTGCGGCGCTCATAGCGGGCTGGGTGCTGTTCGGCGGCGACCGGCGGCCCCGCGGACGCCGGCCGCCGTGGTTCCTCGGCGCGATCGCCGTCTTCGTCGGCGTGGCGTTCACGAGCCTCATCGTCAACCTGCCGCGGGTCATCCGGCTTGGCGAGCTCGACCTCTCGCAGCGGCAGCTCGCGCTGTTGGTCGCCTTCGCGCTGTTCGCGTGGTTCGCCGTCGCCGCGATGCGGCCGTCGGAGCTGCGGGGGTTCTCGGTCCTGACGGTGGTCCTGGCGTCGATCTGTGCGCTCGGCGTCGTGGTCGAGCGCAAGACGGGCTACAACGCGTTCTACGAGTTCAGTCGCGTGATCCTCAAGCCCATCGCGACCGTCGAGCCGTCTCCGACGCTCATCCATCCCGACCCGCTGCGCATCGACCGGCCCCTGATCGTGGGCCCGACCGAGCACGGGCTGGCCGTGACGACCATGCTGTCGATCGCCCTGCCGTTCGCCCTGCTCGGCCTCCTCGACGCGCGCGTGCCGCGTCACCGCATCGCGTACGGCCTGGCCGTCGGGCTGATCATTGCCGGCGCGATGTCGACCGAGCGCAAGACCGGCGTCGTCGTGCCGCTCGTCGTGGTGGCCGTCCTCCTGGTGTACCGCACGCGTGAGATGCTGCGGCTGTGGCCGCTGGTCTTCGTGCTCGCGGTGTTCATCCACGTTGCGTCGCCCGGCGCGCTCGGGACCATCTCGTCGCTCTCGGGCTTCCTCAACACGGATTCGTCGGCCGGCCGCACGTCGGACTACGCAGCGATCGCGCCCGACGTGGTGACCCGGCCGGTGATCGGCTTCGGCTATGGCTCGCTCGACATCAGCCAGGCCGACACGTACCGGATCCTCGACAACGAGTACCTCGGCCAGCTGCTCCAGGTGGGGTTCCTCGGCGTGGCGGCCTACCTGGCGATGGCCCTGGCGGCGGCGCTCATCGCTCGCCCCGCGATCCGCTCGCGCGACCCCGCGCGCGCCTCTCCGGCGCTGGCCGGCATGGCGGCGGCGCTCGCGTTCGCGGTCGCCAGCGCCCTGTTCGACATCCTGTCCTTCCCCCAGGCCCCCTACCTCTTCCTGTTCGCGGGGGCGGTGTGCACGGTCGCCGCCACCGGGTTGCCGCGCGCAGCCGGGGAGACCGCCCGGCGCCGCCGCACGCGGCCGGTGCCCATGCCGGGGCCGGCCCGCCTCGGCGTCCGCCCCGCCCCCGCCCGTGCGCTCGGCGTGGCCTTGGCGGCGGCCCCGCCGGACGGCGCGGCCGCCGTGTCGGGCCGGCGCCGGTCCGGGCGCGGTCTGCTGCCGAGCGCGACCACGGCGCTCGTGGTCAGCGTGTTCGCCCTGGCGGCCGGCGCGGCGCGCACCGGGTCGAAGCGGTTGCGATGACCGGGCCGGCCGCGCCGGGGCCCGTCCTGATCGGCTTCGGCGAGTCCGCGTGCGGGGTCGAGGCGGCGTGGAGCCTTCTCGATGCCGGGTTCTCCGTCGTTGTCTTCGCGCGAGCCGGTCGCCGGAGCGAGGCCCGGCTGCTGCGCGGGGTGCGCGTCATCTCGGTTACGGCCCCGGAGCACGACGCCGACCGCTGCCGCCAGGACATCATGAGCCTCGTGCGCCTCGTGCGGCCCGTCGCCGTGCTCGCCCTCGATGACATGGCGCTGCGGGTGGCGGGCACCGGCGACGGCGATCTGGGTGCCCCCCTGGCGGGGCCGACCGGCCGTCTCACCGCCCTGGCGCTCGATCGCCGTATGCAGCTCGCGGGCGCTGAGCTCGTCGGCCTGGCCGTGCCGCCGACCGTGCCCTGCCGCACTCGCGCGGACGTCCTCGGGCTGTCCGCCCCGGTCCTCCTGCGCCCCGCCCTGACCGTCCACGAGGATGCGGGGCGTCTGATGCGGCCGCGCAGCCTGCGGTGCTTGCGCCCGGGCGCGCTCGAGCGTGCGGCCGAGGGGTGGGACGAGCGGGTCTCCCTCCTGGCCCAGCCGCTGCTGCGGGGACACACCGAGCTCATCTGCGGCCTGGCGACGGCGACGGGCTTCGACGCCTGGAGCGCGCAGACCGCGGTGCGGATGGCCGACCCGGCCGGATCGTGCCCGAGCGCCTACCGCTCCCTGACGCCCGACGAGGACCTGCTCGACCGCTGCGAGGCCCTGCTGGGCGAGGCCGGCTGGCGCGGCCCGTTCGCGCTGGAGTTCCTCCGCGACCACGACGGCTGCCCGTGGTTCATCGGCCTGCACGGCTGCTGCCCCGAGAGCCTGGCCCTGCCGCGCCACTGCGGGCTGGAGTATCCGGCGCTCGCCGTCGCGGACCTCCTCGGGGTGCCCGTGCGCGTCCCTCCGCGCCGCCCGTGCCCCGACATCGTGACGTGCCGCCATCTGGGCCGGGAGATCCTGCACGTCGTGCGGGTTCTGCGCGGTCCGCCGCCGGGAGCCGTCGCCTTCGAGTGGCCCTCGCGGCGCTCGGCGGTGCGCGGGGTCCTGTCCGTCGGCCGGGGCGAGCGGTGGTGCAACTGGCGCCGCAGCGCGCCGGACGTACTGTTGCGCGGCACCGTCGCCACCCTCGCCGACGCAGCGGCCGGCCGGTCCGGCTGGAGCTGACGCGGCACGACGAGGACGCGGCGCGCCGCGGCCTCGTCGTGCGCCCCCGGCCCCGGCCGCGGGACCGAGACCGGGGACGTGCCCTCAGGTGGGTCGCGGGCGGAGCGCGCCGGCGAGCAGGCCCAGCTGGCTGCGGGCCACGAGCAGCGCGCCCCCGAGGTAGAGGAAGGTGCCGAGCACGGACGCCGCCGCCGCAGCCGCGGTGGAGGGCACCGCGGCGGTGATGGCGGCGGCGGCGCCGTACGCGGCCGCTGCGAGCCCGAGGAAGCGCAGGCTTCCGCCCGCGGTCTCGCGCAGGACGCGCCCGCTCTGGGAGCCGGCCAGGCAGACGACCATGATTGCCGCGAAGCAGGTGGGCGCCACCCACATCGCGCCGACGCTGCCCTCGACGCCGAAGAGGGCGTTGCCCACGAGCGTCGCCACGACGTGCAGAACCACGAGTGGTGCGGCGAGTGCGTTGAGCAGGACGGCCCGGTCGAGCGCGAGCATGGCGGGCATGAGCAGGCTGACGAGCAGCGCCGCGGCGGTCCACGGCACGAGCAGGAGGGTGAAGATCTGCAGCGAGCGAACGCCGTCGGCGTCGAGGCTGCCCGGCAGGACGGCGTGCACGAGCGGCGCGCCCCCGACGATGAGCAGCGCGAGGGCGGGAGCGACGATCAACAGCGCGTAGCGGAACCCGGCGGGGACGGTCGCGACGATGGTGGCGCGGCGCTCCTCGCCGCTGGCGCGGGACATGTCGGCGATCCGCGACATCCCGAGCGCCATGCCGGTGCCGGCGACGAGGTAGCTGCAGAACAGGTACGCGTAGGAGAGCACCGTGGTGTCGCCGGTGGTCGAGTGGCTCGCGAAGGCCAGGGTCACGATGAACAGCGCGTTGACCGCGAGGTAGATCACGGTGCGCCCGAGCAGGCGGCCGGTCATCCGCAGCACCCGCGCCGCGCGGAGGGCGTGATCGCCGGCGGGCAGGCCGCCGCTGCGCTGCACGGCGACGAGCATCGAGCCGCACGTCACCACGGCCATCGTCAGCATCGACCACCCGAGCGTGAGCTCGCCGGCGAAGCCCATGAGGGCGAGGAACGCGACGAGGCCCGATCCGGCGCCGGCCACGTACGCCGCGGCGATCGCCGAGAAGCGCGACCGCACGGCGAGCAGCGTCGCGCCGCCCGACGCCCACAGCTGCAGCGCCATCGCGCAGCCGAGCACGGGCAGTGCGGAGGAGGTCACCGCGCGGTCTCCCGCGGACAGCCCGGGGGCGAGGATGCGCGCCAGCGGGCCGGCGAGGCCGCAGGTGAGCACGATGACCGGGACGGCGACCACGACCAGGGCCAGCGCGAACTCGCGCGCGGTGAGACGCGGCGTCCGGCCGACGAGCAGGGGCACGGCGGTCAGGCGGATGCTCTGCCCGAAGACGCCGAACGTCGTGTACAGGGCGAAGGCGACGAAGAACCCGTCGGTGCGCCCGTCGACGCCGAAGCGGCTCAGGTAGAGCACCGCCTGGACCGCCGATGCCCCCGCCATGGCGAACGTGGCGATCGCCATGGCGAACCCAGCGCGCGCGGTCGCGACCTTGGCCGGCGGCGCCGCTCCGGGGAGGGACGGCACAGCGGCATCGGCGGGGGCCCGCAGCGTCTGGGAGCTCATCGTCCCAAGCAACGGCTGGGACCCGGCGTTTCTCGCGCGCGCGTCACCGTACCGCGGGCTCGCGGACCGGAAGCGGCCGCAGGCGCCGGGCCGCCTGGTCGGCGACGTCCTCGGCGAAGCCGATCACGGAGTCGCCGTTGAGCAGCCGCGGATAGATCTGCCCGGCGGAGGCCAGCGCGAGCCCGTCGATCCCCGCCCACACCGGAGCGATGCGCGGTCGATGGCCGAGCGCGTGCACCGGCTCGACGATCGGGGCGCGCTGCACCGTCCAGGCGGCGACGTCGGCGTGGTCGAAGCCGGGTGCGAGGCGCTCGAGCATGCCGGTGAACCGGGTGTAGATCGAGTGGTCGTCCTCCGTGAACTCCGGCGCGCTGCGCTCGCAGTACTTCGGCAGGTAGGCCAGGCGCAGTCCGCCGGTGTGCTCGGTGCCGAGGACGTGCGACGTCTCGACGACCGTGGTGATCGGCGTCGGTTCGCAGATGTTCACGGCGTAGCACGGCATGACCGAGCGCCGGAGCTTCAGGATGAGGCAGACGACCCCGAGGTGGCGGCTCGGGTAGGCGGCCATGAGGTCCTGCAGCTCCTCCGGGAGCAGGCGGCCGAGCGCGGGGGCCTGCAGCGTCGGGATCGTGAGGTCGAAGCGCTCGGTCTCGCCGTCGACGACCACGCCGGTCACGCGGCCGCCGTCGGTCGCCAGCGTCTCCACGCCCGCGCCGAGGCGGATGTCGGCGCCCAGCTCGCGGGCGGCGGCGCCGGCCGCCTCGATGAGGCGCTCGTGGCCGCCGACGAGGTGGCCCATGGTCTCGGAGCCTCCCTGCGATCGCGCGCTGCGCATCCGGTTCGTGCGCGCCCACAGGTATGTCGCCGGAAGCTCGTCGTGACGGCCGTCGAAGCGCGAGTCCAGCAGCGGGCGCCAGATGCGCTCGACGACCTGCCTTCCGCAGTGGCGGCGCAGCCATCGCTCCAGCGGGACGTCCTCCAGCGACTCGTACCGGCGCCGCAGCTGGCACTGGGCGACGAACCACGCCAGGCGCAGGCGCGCGGACGGCGAGAGCAGGCCGAAGCGCAGGAGGTCGCCGACGCCGTCGAGCGGGTACATGCGCCCGCCGGCCCAGAACGCGGCCTCCACCGGGCGGAACCGCAGCTCGCCGCCCAGGCCCAGCTCCTCCGCGAGGCCGATCATGCGTGCGTCGGACGGCACGATCACGTGGTAGAAGCGGTCGACGCGGTGGCCGTCGAAGTCGAAGGTCCCGGCCAGACCGCCGAGCGTCTCGGCCCGCTCGAGCAGCGTGACGTCGCACCCCGCCTGCGCGAGGCGCAGCGTGAGCACCGTGCCGAGCACCCCGCCGCCCACGATGGCCGCGCGTGGGCGCGCGCCGGTCGTCATCGCGCCGCGGGCAGCTCGGCCCGCTCGGGCCGGGCCTGGAGGGCCCGCGCGCGCTGCGGCGAGGCCAGGGCCGGGGTGGGCGACAGCTCGTCGAGGGGCGACATCGGCGGCGGCTGGATGCGGCCGACGAGCTGGGCGGCGACGAGGCGCCCGTAGGCCAGCATGGTCGGCCGCAGGGACATCTTCGAGACGCCCTGCCGCTTGGACCAGTCGTTGACCGTCGGCACCTCGGCGACGTTCGCGCCGGCGTTGTAGAGCTTGAGCAGGAGCTCGACGTTGGCCGCGAAGCCGGGCTCCCGTACGAGCAGGTAGCCGTACGTCTCCGCCGCGCGGCGCAGCGTCCCGGCGCGGTACACCCGGAACAGGGAGCTGAGCGTGTGGATCTCCTCGAGCCCGCCGATCCAGCGGAACGTGTTCGAGACGGCTCGCGACGCGGCCAGCCGCCACCGCGCCACGCCGATGATCTCGCCGCCCGGCGCGTAGACCGACGCGAGCACGATGTCGGAGCCGGCGGCGAAGCGCTCCATCATGCGGGGCAGGTCGTCGAGGTCGGAGGTGTTGTCGGCCTCCATCGTCACGATCGCGTCGTCGTCGGAGGCCTCGCCCAGCGCCGCGCGCAGGCCCGAGTTGATCGCGGTCCCGAGGCCGCGGTTGACCCGGTGGCGCACGATCGCCAGATGCAGGCCGTCGCGGTGCTCCTCGATCGCCTCGGCAGTCCCGTCGGTCGAGCCGTCGTCGACGAAGATGATGCGGGCGCCGAGCGCGGCGGCGCGGGGGCCGAGGTCGGCCATGAGGGCCGGGATGTTCTCGACCTCGTTGTATGCGGGGATGACGAATCGGATCATGGTTCAGGCGGCGACGCGGACGCGGGCAGGGGCGGGCATGTCGAGCAGTTGGACGGGGCGCCGGTGCGTGGCGGACTCCCGGACGGCGAGCGCGGCGATCAGCGTCCGGCAGCCGTCGTAGGCCGACACCGGCTCGGGGGTGTCGTCGCGCACGCAAGCGACGAACGCCTCGAGCTCGCGCCGCAGGGGCTCGACACGGCGCAGGGCGAACCGCAGCGCCGACCCCTCCGCGTCGCCGCGGACCCGGGCCAGCTCGTCCCAGGACGTCGGCGCCTCCGCGCACTCCGTGAGCCAGACGTCCTGCGTGATGTAGGACGCGGTGAGCATCCCGCGCTCGCCGATCACGGTCAGCTCGCGGCGCTTCTCCGGCGTCAGCCAGTTGACGTCGAGGAGGCCGAACGGCCCGTCGTCGCCGAAGCGCAGCAGGCAGGTCAGCAGGTCCTCCTCGGACGGGTGGCGGAAGCTGGCGCCGTCCGCATAGACCGAGGTGATGTCGCGCCCGAGGACGACCTGCATGATGTCGAGGTCGTGGGTGGCCAGGTCGATGGCGACGCCCACGTCCCTGATCCGTTCCGGCAGCGGCCCGACCCGGGTGGCGTGCACCCGGAACACGTCGCCGATCCGGCCCTCGTCGATGAGCTCGGCGAGCTTCGCGACCGCGGGGTTGAAGCGCTCGACGTGGCCGACCATCAGCTTGCGCCCGGCGGTCCGGGCGGCGGCGGCCATCCGCAGCGCGTCCTCCAGAGACGTGGCGATCGGCTTCTCGACCAGGACGTGCAGGCCCGCCGACAGCGCATCCATCGTCACCGTGGCGTGGTGCTGGGACGGGGTGCAGATCGACACGGCGTCGATGTCGCCGCGCTCCGCGAGCGCCCAGTGGTCCGGCACCCAGTCGATGGGCCGGCGTCCGATGCGCGCCCGGGCGAGCGCCTCGTCGGGCTCGACGAGCGCGACGACGGTCGCCTCCTCCATGCGCTCGTACGTCTCGAGGTGGTACGTGCCCATGCGCCCGGCGCCGATGAGCCCGATTCGCAGGGGGGTCATCGCGGCATCTCCGCGGCCGAGTCGGGCTCCCGATCGTCGCGGGACGCGGCCCCGAGCTTCGCGACGAGCGCCGCGATCCGCGGCGCGGCGTGGCCGTCGCCGAAGATGGGCGGTCGCTCGAGTGGGGAGGGCCGGTGGACGGCCTCGGCGAACCGGTCGGCGTCGACCCCCACGAGCGTGTTCCAGCCCAGCTCGACCGTGTCGGTCCACTCGGTCTCCTCCCGCAGCGTCACGCACGGCACCCCCCACAGGTAGGCCTCGCGCTGGACGCCGCCCGAGTCGGTGGCGATCGCCCGCGCGCCGCGCTCGAGCTCCAGCATCCGCGGATAGGTCACCGGCGCGATCGCCTCGACGTTGTCGGGCAGGGCCAGGTTCCAGAAGTCCAGGCGGGACGTCAGCCGCGGATGCGCGGGCAGCACGACGCGGCACGGCGCACGGCCGAGGCACTCGAGCACCTGCGCGAGCCGGCCGGGATCGTCGGTGTTGTAGTTGCGGTGCACCGTCGCCAGCACGTAGTCGCCGCGCTCCGGCACGATGCGCTCGCGCCAGGTCTGCAGCAGGTCGCACAGCGGATCTCCGGTGAGGTAGATCTGGCCCCCGACGCCCTCTCGCCGCAGCGTGTCGCACGCGCTCGCGACCGGCACGCACAGCAGATCGGCGAGCACGTCGGTCTCGATGCGATTGGCCTCCTCGGGCATGTCGTCGCGGTAGGACCGCAGGCCGGCCTCGACGTGGATGAGCGGGATGCCGAGCTCCGCGGCCGCACGCGCGCCCGCGAGCGTCGCGTTCGTGTCGCCGCGCACGAGCACGACGTCGGGACGCTCGCGCTGCATCAGCTCGACGAGCCGCAACCGTCCGATCAGGAGCTGGTCGTCGCGCGTACGCGACCCGACGCCGAGGTTGTGGTCGGGCTCGGGCAGCCGCGTCGCGTGGATCTGCTCGGACGACATGGAGGCGTCGTAGTGCTGGCCGGTGTGGACGAGGATCTCGTCCGCGACGTCGGCGAGCGCGGCGCTCACGGGCGCTGCCTGGATGATCTCGGGCCGTGCACCGATCACCGAGAGCACTCGGGGACGGCGGCCGGACCGGGTCGTGTCGAAGGCCATCGCGCGACCAACGCCCCGGATCCCGCGTTTCTTCCCCGCCCGATGTGAGGCCGGTGTGACGTGGCCGAACGTCGACGCGGTCTCGCGCACTCCTGAAGCGTCGATGTGAGGCCTGGAGCGAAGCGGTTAAACCCAAGCGCCTTCCGGCCGACGACACAGAGCACCCATGAAGATCGTGAGCCCCGGAACCGTCGTGCGGGAGGCGCCGGAGGACCTGCGCCGGACCCGCTTGGCCCGAACGACCTGCGTCATCATCGTCGCCGGCTGGGCGCTGGTCGCGCTCATCGCCGTCCTGGGTGGCGCCGCGCCCGGCCGCAGCGCCTGGCTGCTGACCGGCGTCGGCATCATCACCGGCCTCACCTGGGCCGCGCGGCGCTGGGACCTCCAGAGCGACCGGGCGCTGCAGATCCTGCTCGCCGCGGCATCGCTGCAGGCGGCCGCGGCCACCCTCGCCTTCGACCGCGGCGACGTCGTCGCCGGGCCGGTCCTCGCGCTCATGCTCGCGCCCCTGGTCGGCCTCATCGGCCGCCGCGCGCCGGCGTTCGGCGTCCAGCTCGCCGTGCTGGCCGGCGGCCAGCTCCTGGCGGCCGAACTCGGCCCCGACCGCGGCCCGCACGCGGCCTCCGTCGCCCTGGCCGTGACGGCGGCCATCGTGCTGCTCGCCGGTGCGAGTGCCGCGGCCGCCGCGGCCCGCGGACGCGCGCATCGCCTGCGGCGCCTCACCGCCGACGCGCGGATGCTGCGTCAGCGCCTCACCGAGGCGCTTGCGGCGGACCCCGAGCGCTTCGCGCTGCTGACGCTCGACCTCGACGGCATCGACGGCGCCGGCCTGGGCGACCTGCACGAGACGCTCGCCGGGCAGGTGCGCGGCCAGGACTTCGTCGCCCGCTCCAGCGAGGACGGCTTCTCGATCCTGGCGCAGACCGACGGCCCGGGCGCCGAGGCGCTCGCGCGCCGCATCCAGGCCGCGGTCGCCGCGTACCACCGCAAGGAGATCGGGGCGCTCAACGCGTCGATCGGGATCGCGGTCTACCCGCAGGACGGCCGGACGCCCGAGCAGCTCCTGGCCAGCGCGGACGCCGCGATGGCCGAGCGCCGGGCCGCGGAGGCGCGCAGCCTGCGCATCGTCTCGCCCGCCGTGCGCTGAGCGCGGGTCAGCCGACGAGCCGCTCGCGCAGCGCCGCGCGGTCCGCGGCGCCGAAGCCGTGCTCGTCCAGCCAGGCCGCCGGGCCCCCGTGGCGCTCCTCGATGAGCGCCAGCACGCGCTCCATCGTCTCGGCCCGGGGGAGGTGGGTGTGGGCGGGGCGACCGTCGAGGTCCAGCGCGTACGTCGGCGTGCTGCGCAGGCGGCGCAGGATGGCGTCGAGGCGCTCGGCGGTGGCGGCGAAGTCGGCGATGACGGCCGAGCGCTCGACGCCCACGGCCTCGAGCGCGAGCGCGCAGACGACGCCCGTGCGGTCCTTGCCGGCCGCGCAGTGCACGACGACCGCGCCATCGGTCCCGGCGACGGCGCGCAGTGCGGCGACGATCGAGTCCGGGCGGTCGCGCAGGTAGCCGAGGTAGGCGCGCACCGCGGGGGTCTCCGCGTCGGGAGTCGGTCCGCCGGCCTGCCAGGGCAGGAGGTCGTCGACCTCGACGTCGGTGTTGCGGCCCGCCTCGGGATAGAGCGAGTGGTGGCGCACCTCGACCCGGTCGTCGCCGGCGAGCGGGCCGGGCCCCTCGAGCTCGACCTCGGTGCCGGTGCGCAGGTCCACGACGACGCGCACGCCGACGTCCTCGACCAGGAGGGCGACGTCGCGCGCGCTCAGGTCCTGCAGGTTGTCGGCGCGCACGAGGACGTCGCGCGCGGTCGCGCCGCCGTCGGCGACGGGCAGGCCGCCGAGGTCGCGCACGTTGACCGCGCCGTCGAGGTCGATCCAGGAACGCTGCAGCGGAGTCGTCGTCATCCCACCTCAAGCTAGTGGTCCCCCTCGCGCCCCCTCGACCCGAGATGACGCCCACCGATCACCGCCAGGCGGCGTCCTCGACCACTCGAGATCCCAGAGGGATTCCTTCGGGTCTGCGTCCTTGCCTCGCGGCGCCGCTGGACGCCCTTTCGAGCCGACGGGCCACGAGACGAACCACAGACACCCGGCGCCACGCGCCGGTGCCGTTCACGAGACGGACACCGGCGCGCGGCCGCAGCGTCAGCAGGCGAGCGCGAACTCCGTGTCCTCGGCGTGGCGCGCGATGCGGCCCAGGGCGGCCTCCAGGGCGCCGCCCGCCAGGAGCGCGTCCGTCGCTCCGGCGAGCACGCGGCCGCTGAAGCCGGATGCGCGGCGCACCGAGACCGATGCGGTGATCTCGCTGCCGTCACCGGCCGGGGCGACGCGGTAGCCGACGTCGAGGTCGATGGGTCCCGCGGCCACGAGCGTCAGACGCTCGCCATCGGCCTCGACCACGTCGACGTCGAATCCGACCCGCAGCCCGGCGAGGCGTCCGACGACGCGGGCCTGCCCGCCGGCCTCGAGCCGCTCGCCGTCGAGGTGCTCCACCTCGAAGTCGACCGGCGACCACCGGCGGATGCAGTCCGGATCGATGAGCGTCACGAAGACGTCCTCGTGACGACCCTTGACGGTGGTGTGGGCGGTGAAGGTCCGCATGGCGGCGATCTTCTCCCGACCCGGAAGCCCGAGCCAGGTGGCCTCCCCGTGTCCCGGGGTGCGGTTTGCCGCACCTGCGCCCGTCGGTGATCCACTGTACGTCATGTCATACGGTTGACTGTTATGCTTGCGATCAATGTCTCCGCGCGACTGGAACGCCTCGAGCTACCACGACCTCTCGACGCCGCACCAGGGGTGGGGGCGCCAGGTGCTCGACCGTCTCGTGCTGCGCGGGGACGAGACCGTCCTGGACGCCGGCTGCGGGACGGGCCGCATCACCCAGCAGCTGCTCGACCGCTGGCCCGGCGTCCGCGCCGTCGCGGTCGACGGGTCGCCCGCGATGGCGCAGCGCGCCCGGGAGAACCTCGACCCGCAACGCGTCACGGTCCTCTGCCAGGACCTCGTCGCCCTCGAGCTCGCCGAGCCCGCCGGCGCCGCGATCTCGACGGCCACCTTCCACTGGATCGCCGACCACGACGCGCTGTTCGCGCGCCTGCACGACGCGCTCGTCCCCGGCGCGCCGGCCGTGGCGCAGTACGGAGGCGCCGGCAACGTCGCCCGCCTCGAGGCGATCCTGCGCGAGGTGGGCGGCCGCGAGCCGTTCGCGCCCGCCCTCGGGGGCTGGCCCGGCCCGTGGAACTACCAGACGCCGGAGGCGACGGCGCAGCGGCTCGACCGGGCGGGCTTCGACGTGCAGGACTGCTGGCTGAACCCCGATCCCGTCGTTCCCGAGCACCCCCGCGACTTCCTCGAGTCCGTCGTGCTCGGCGCGCACCTCGATCGCCTCGACGCCGAGCTGCGCCCCGCCTACGTGGATGCCGTGCTGGCCGAGCTCGGCGAGCCCGCCGAGCTCGACTACGTCCGCCTGAACTGGATCGCCCGCCGCCGGTAGCGTCCGGCGGGCGATGTCCGCCACCGACGCCAGCGACGACATCCGCGCCACGGGCGGATGCCTGTGCGGCGCCGTGCGCTACGCGGTCCGCGGGCCGCTGCGCGAGGTGGTGGTCTGCCACTGCGGGCGCTGCCGGCGCACCCACGGTGACGCGGCCGGCTATGCGAACTGCGCGGCCGCCGATCTCGAGCTGCTCGAGGACGACGGGCTGCGCTGGTTCGCGCAGGAGGGCCGCGAGCGGGGCTTCTGCCGGACGTGCGGCGCCAGCCTGTTCTGGCGGGTCGCCGCGGGCGCGACGCTGTCGATCGCCGCGGGGACGATCGACGCCCCGACGGGCCTGCGCACCGTCGCCCACATCTTCCTCGACAGCCGCGGCGACTACGAGTCGACGCCCGTCGAGGGCGAGCACTTCGGCGCCGGGCTGCCGGACGGCTGGGCGGCGCCGGTCTCGCGCGGCGTGGGATGAGCCCGCGGGCGGGGACCGTACCCTGCCGCGCATGGCCACGCTCGTCGTCTCCGACCTGCACCTGGGCGGGCGCTCCGGCGTCGACGTCCTGCAGGACCGCGAGCGGCGGGCCGCCCTGCTCGAGGCGCTGGACGGCGTCGAGCGCCTCGTCCTCCTCGGCGACGTGCTCGAGCTGCGCCACGGGCCGGTACGCGAAGCGCTGGAGCGCGCGCGCCCGGTCGTCGAGGAGCTCGGCCGCCGCGTCGACGAGGTGGTGATCACCGCCGGCAACCACGATCACGCGCTCGTCGCCGGCTGGCTGGAGCGGATCGCCCGGGACGGGCCGGCACAGCTCGGGCTCGAGCAGCGCATCGACCCCGTCGAGGCGTCGCATGCCGCCGCCCGGCTCGCCGAGTGGCTGGGGCCGCGCACCTCCGTCGCGTACCCCGGGCTGTGGCTGCGCGACGACGTCTACGCGACCCACGGCCACTACCTCGACCTGCACTCGACCGTGCCGACGTTCGAGCGCCTGGGCGCCGGCATGACGACGCGGCTGGTCGGCGACCTCCCGCCCCGTGCCACGCCGGGCGACTACGAGGCGCGCCTCGCGCCCGTGTACGCCTGGGTCGACGCGATCGCCGCGTGGTCGCCCGACGGCCGCGCCGCCGGCGGTGCCGACTCCGCCGCTCGCGCATACCGCACGCTCACCGGCGGGCGCCGCGGCGTGCGGGGGAAGCTGCTCGCCGGCGCCCTCCCGCTGGCGATCGCGGGCGTCAACCGCGCGGGTTTCGGCCCGGTCCGCGCCGACCTGTCGGGCGACGCGATCCGGGCCGCGTCGTTGCGTGCGATGCACGAGGTCTGCGGCCGCCTCGGCCTCGGGACGGCGCACGTGATCTTCGGCCACTCCCACCGCACCGGACCGCTGCCGGGCGACGATCCGCTCGAGTGGGGGCGGCTCGTCAACTGCGGCTCGTGGGTGCTCGAGACGCACTTCATGCAGCAGCCCGCGCCCCACAACCCGTACTGGCCGGGCGGTGCGGTGCGGGTCGAGGCCGATGGCGCGCCGCGCCTCGAGCGGCTGCTCGGCTAGAGATGGCGCGCAACCTCGTCAACCTCAACGGCGTCGCCAAGGGCTTCGCCGCGCGGACGATCCTCGAGGGCCTCACCCTCGGGGTCGCGGCCGGCGACCGGATCGGCGTCGTCGGCCGCAACGGCGACGGCAAGTCGACCCTCCTGCGGCTCATCGCCGGCCTCGAGGAGCCCGACGCCGGCGCGATCGTGCGGGCCGGCGACCTGCACGCGGCGCTGCTCGGCCAAGGCGACGACCTCGACGATGCGCGCACGGTTCGTGATGAGCTCGTCGGCGAGCGGGCCGACCACGAGTGGGCCGGCGACGCCGCGTTTCGCGCCGTGCTCGACGGCCTGCTCGGCGGGGTCGCGCTCGAGCGCTTCCCGGGCGGCCTCGAGACCCCGATCGCGACCCTCTCGGGCGGAGAGCGGCGCCGCGTCGCGCTCGGCCGCGTGCTGCTCGGCGCCCCGGAGCTGCTGCTCCTCGACGAGCCGACGAACCACCTCGACGTCGAAGGCGTCGACTGGCTCGCCCGCCACCTCGCGGCGCGCCGCGGGTCGCTGCTCGTCGTGACCCACGACCGCTGGTTCCTCGACGCCGTCTGCACGGCCACGTGGGAGGTCGCCGACGGCGCCGTCCACCAGTACGAGGGCGGCTACGCGGCCTACGTGCTCGCGCGGGCGGAGCGCGAGCGCCAGGCCCAGGCGCGCGACGCCCGCCGCCGCCAGCTGCTGCGCAAGGAGCTCGCCTGGCTGCGGCGCGGGCCGCCGGCGCGCACGTCGAAGCCGAAGTTCCGCATCGAGGCCGCCAACGAGCTGATCGCCGGCGAGCCCGAGCCGCGCGACCGCGCCGAGCTCGTGCGCTTCGCCTCCGCCCGGCTCGGCGACAAGGTCATCGAGGCCGAGCACGTCTCGCTCGCCTACGACGGGCACGAGCTGCTGCGGCGGCTGACGTGGCGGCTGGGCCCGGGCGACCGCGCCGGCCTGGTCGGGATCAACGGCGCGGGCAAGACGACGCTGCTGCGGCTGATGGCCGGCGAGCTGCAGCCGTCCGCGGGATCCATCGAGCGCGGCGCGACCGTGCGCGTCGCCCATCTCTCGCAGGACACGGCCGACCTCGGGGTGCCGACGCCGGCCCGCGGGGCGGGCGGGGGATCTGGGCCTGCGGCGTCTGCCGGCGGGAGGCGGGCCCCCGAGGGTGCGATCCCCGGCCACCTGCGCGTGCTCGAGTCGCTGGAGGCCGTGCGCGGCCATGCCCGGTTGAGCGACGGCCAGGAGATCACCGCCGGGCTGCTGTGCGACCGCTTCGGGTTCCGCGGCGAACGGGCCCGCACCCTCGTGCGCGACCTGTCGGGCGGCGAGCGCCGGCGCCTGCAGCTCATGCGCCTGCTCATGGGGGAGCCGAACGTCCTGATGCTCGACGAGCCCACGAACGACCTCGACATCGACACGCTGACCGCGCTCGAGGACCTGCTCGACGGCTGGCCCGGGACGCTCGTGGTCGTCAGCCACGACCGCTACTTCGTCGAGCGGGTGTGCGACGACGTCTTCGCCCTCGCCGGCGACGGCGCCCTGCGCCACCTGCCGGGCGGCATCGAGCAGTACCTCGAGCTGCGCCGGGAGGCGGCCGCCGCACCCAGGCCGCCCGCACCGGAGCGCGAGCGCGCCACGTTGGGCGGCGGCGCGCTGCGGACGGCGCGCAAGGAGCTCGCCCGGCTCGAGCGCGACCTCGATCGCGCGACCGCCCACGAGGCCGATCTGCAGGAGGCGATGGCCGGCGCGGCCACCGACCACGAGCGCCTCCGGGCGCTGCAGGCGCAGCTCGCCGCCGCGGTCGCCGAACGCGAGCAGATCGAGGAGATGTGGCTGGAGAAGGCCAACACACTGGACGGATGACCAAGGGCCGGCCTTGACCGCGTGTGGGATGATCGGCGCGCCGCGGCCGATGGCAGCGGCGCCCGGCACCCAACTCAAGGACGTCTCCGTGAAGAAGTCTCGCCTCGCCGCTGCGGTCACCGCCGGCGCCCTGGCGCTCCCCCTCGCGATCGTGCCCGCCGTCGCCGATGCGCACCCCTGGCCGCCTTCCGCCAAGAAGGCGTTCGTCAAGGCCTGCACGGGCGAGGGCGCACCGCGCACCGTCTGCGTCAAGGCCATGCGCTGCGTCAAGCGCCAGGTCACGGTCAGCCAGCTCGCGCAGGTCACGTCGAACAAGCGCGTCGCCAAGCGGGTCAACCGCATCGCCAAGCAGTGCACCATCGAGGCGATCAGCTAGCCGCTGACCGATTCGCGGTTCAGGCCGGGCCCACGACCGCGTTGCGCCCCGCCTGCTTGGCCGCATAGAGGGCCTCGTCGGCGCGCCGCAGGAGCGCGTCGACGTCGTCTCCGGGGCGCCGGGTCGCGCAGCCGGCGCTCACGGTCACCTCGATCGTCTCGGCTCCGGCCGCGACCGGGGTCGCGGCGACGCGCTCGCGCATCCGCTCGGCCGCGATGCGCGCGCCCTCCGCGCCCTCGTCGGGCAGGATCACGAGCAGCTCCTCGCCGCCCCAGCGGCCGGCCACGTCCTCCTCGCGGATCGAGTGGCGCAGCCGCGCGGCCATCTCGACGAGCACCGCATCGCCGGCCGCATGGCCGTGGCGGTCGTTGACCGCCTTGAAGCGGTCGATGTCGATGAGCACGATCGACAGCGCGTGCCCGTGGCGCTCGGCCGCGCGGCTGAGCGCCGACAGGCGGCCCACGAGGAAGCGCCGGTTCCACATCCCGGTCAGCTCGTCGTTGAACGCCAGCTGCTCGAGGGTCTCGTCGCGGGCCAGCAGCTGCGTGCGCAGGCCGGCCACCCGGGCGGCCGCGGTGACGCGCGCGACGACGTCGCCGGGCGCCGGCGGCTCGGCGAGCACGTCGACGGCGCCGCGGCCGAGCGCGTCGAGCGCCGCCTCGATCCGGCGCGCCCCGCCGACGAGCACGACCGCGGTACCGAGGAGCTCGGGATCCGAGGTGACGCGGTCGACGACCATTGGATCGTCGACGAGCGCGACGTCGAAGCGTCCCGCCCGGATCGCGGCCACGACGGCCGTCGTGGCGCCGCAGGCCTCGGCGGCGTCGATGCCCGCGCACCCGAGCGTGGAGCGGATCGCGGCGCGGACGTGGGCCGAGCGGTGAGCGACGATGACCCGCATCGCCTCCGCTCCACTCGCCCGGGGCATCGCGCGTCCCCGCCCGCCTACCCGGGCGCCGGCCCCGGGGTGAAGCAGACCGCCTCGCAGGAGACGCCGTCGCCGACCTCGAGGTCGAGGACGCCGGCGGTGTGGTGCTCGTGCTCGATGAGCGGATACGCCCCGGGGTGCTCCACGGCCAGCGGTCGGCCGTTGACCGCGACGGTCCCGCGGCCGTCGAGGACCGCCCACACCGCACCGGCCTCGTACGGGCCCGAGTACGGCCCCGCGACGTCCGCCGTGGGCGCGACGACCAGCGCCTGCGGGTCGTCCTCGGGGTGCAGCGGGCCGACCGGCTCGACGTCGAGCCCGAGCAGCTCGCCGATCGCGAGCTCCGTCTCGGCGTACGCACCCTCGCCCATGTGGACGTCGAAGAGCATGCCGCGCTGATCGAAGAGATAGCGGGCGGGCCAGCCCTCGTTGCCGTACAGGCGCCACAGCTCGAGCTCGGTGTCGATGAGCACCGGATGCTCGATGCCGAGCCGCGCGACGGCGGCGCGCACCGCCTCCGGGTCGCGCGAGGCGTCGAAGCCCGGACAGTGCACGGAGACCACCCGCAGCCCGGCCTCGGCGTAGCGCGCGTGCCACGCCTGCAGGTAGGGGAGGGTGCGCAGCGAGTTGACCCGGCAGAAGTCCCAGAACTCGACGAGGACCGGGCGGCCGAGCTGCTTGTCCATGCGCAGCGTCGCGACGTTGACCCACGGCAGGCGGGCGGGGAACGGGGGCGCGGCGATGTCGGCGACGGGAGGGCGCATCGGGTGGTATGCAGGCTATCCGTCGCCTAGGACTTGTTTCCGGAGTCAAGGTAGGGAACACTGGCGGCTCCCAATCACCCGGTCTCTTGGAGGGAGAGATGCGCAAGGTTGCAGTGGGTGCAGCGGTCGCTGCCGTCATGCTCGTGTGTGCCGCCGTCGTCTTCGCGGCACAGGTCAACACGTACACCGTGACCGGCTCGACGTCGCCCGCCAAGGCCGGCTCGAAGCAGAAGCCCGTGCCGCTCGGCCTCAACTTCGACTACACCGTCGGCGAGGAGGCGGGCCAGCGGCCGAGCCCGGTCTCGCGCTACACGATCGGCTTCTACGGGATGCAGTCCAACGGCGGCCTGTTCCCGAAGTGCACGGCGGCGCAGATCAACGCCGCCCAGAGCGACAAGGGCTGTGCGCAGGGCTCGCTCGTCGGCAGCGGCTCGGTGACGAACGCGGCCGGCGCGTCGAACAACCCGGCGGACACGTCGATCCCGTGCAACCTCGGCCTGCGCGTCTACAACGGCGGCCAGGGCAAGGCGGCGATCTACCTGTTCGGCAACCCGCCCCAGTGCGTGATCCCGATCTCGCAGGCGATCGACGCGCGGTACGTGTCGGCGTTCGGCGGCAAGGGGTCGGCGCTGCAGTTCTCGGTGCCGGCGAACCTGCTGCACCCCGTCAGCGGCATCGACAACGCCGTGACCAACGTGCAGTCGAACATCAAGAAGCTGACGAAGAGGTCCAAGGGCAGGACCCGCGGCTACTTCGAGTCCGTCCGCTGCCAGGGCGGCAAGCGTCCCATCACGGTCGACTTCCTCACCGAGGCCGGCCAGAGCTCGACGGCGAGCGCGGACGCGAACTGCTGACCCGGCCCGGCGACGATCGCTACATTCGACACCTGAAGGCGCGGGGCGGTCCTTTCGGTCGCCCCGTGTGTTCTGTTCGAGGGGAGGCGCTTGTCCGAAGGGAGGCCTCCCACGCCTGTCCATTCAGCCACACCCGTTCCTGGAGGTCTTCTTCCCTTGCGAAAGCTCGCAATCCTCTCCGTCGCGCTGGTGGCGGTCCTCGGCACGGCGGCGGTCGCCGTCGCCCAGTCGGGTAGCTATGGCGTCACGGCCTCGACGTCCCCGGCCAAGCCGGGCTCGTTGAAGAAGCCGCTGGCGATCTCGGTCAAGTTCGGCGTGCAGTGGAACGGCGGCGGCCGCGCGTTCAGCACCGAGGGCTTCAAGGTCGCCTTCGCCGGCGTCCGCACGAACGGCAAGCGCTTCAAGACCTGCACGGCGGCGAAGATCAACGCTGCGCAGAGCGACCGCGGCTGCTCGCGCGCCGCCCTCGTCGGCACCGGCACGGTCCACAACCTCGCCGGCAACGCCGCCGACATCAACGACACGTCGATCACCTGCGATCTGAACGTCAAGATCTACAACGCGGGCAACAAGCGCGCGGCGATCTTCCTGGCGGGCAACCCGCCGCAGTGCGTGATCCCGATCTCGCAGGCGCTCGACGCGCGGTGGGTCCGCGCCGGCAGCGGCGAGGCGCTGCAGTTCTCGATCCCGTCGAACCTGCGCCACCCGGTCACCGGCGTCGACAACAGCATCATCTCGCTCAACGCCACGATCAACCGGAAGACGACCGGCCGGGGCAAGAAGAAGGTCGCCTACATGGAGTCGATCGGCTGCAACGGCAACAAGCGAGGCATCACGCTCACGCTGACGCCCGAGAGCGGCGCGCAGACCTCGACGCAGGCCTCGGCGAACTGCTGAGCCATCCGCGTCGCCGCACCTGACGCTGTGACACGGGGCGGGCCGCAAGGTCCGCCCCGTTCGTATCATCCGGCGCCATGACCCTCCGGGCCGCAGCGCTGCTGGCCCTCGTCGCCTTCGGCGTCCACGAGGCGCGCTACCTGATCGTTCCCGACGTTCACGCGAACGCCGGCCACGGCTACCTGTCCGCGGTGCCGGTGCTCCTCGCTCTGGCGCTCGCGTTCGCCCTGGGCCGCTCGCTGACGACCGTCGGGCGCCCGGCGTTGGCCCGGCGAGGCCCGTCGTGGGGTGCCTGCAGCGCCGCGCTGCTCGCCATCCACGGCGGCCAGGAGGGCTTGGAACGCGTTCTCGCCGGCGGCGGTCCGTTCGACGCCGGCCTTCTCGTGGTCGTGCCGCTGTGCATCGTCGGCGGCCTCGTCGTCTGCGCGCTGCTGCGCCGCACCGAGCGGCTGCTCGAGGCCGCCGTCGCGGCCGGCGCCCTGCCGCGCCCGCGCATCTCGGCGCCGGCGACCATCGCGTCGGGTGCGCCCCTGCGCGTCCCGGCGCCGAGCGGGATGGCCCGCCACCTGGCCGGCCGCTCGCCGCCCACCCTCGGCTGACCCGAACCGTCAACCGAAGGGAACCATCAACCCATGTCCACCAACCAGCGTTTCGCCATGCTCGCGCTGGCGGGGGCCGTCCTCGTCGTCGGCTTCTTCGTCCTGCGCTCCGGCGGGGACGCCAACAACGGCGACACCGCGACGGCGACGATCGTGCGCACCGTCGTCACCGAGACCACGCCCGGCGGCCAGACCACCACCACGAAGACCGTCCAGGAGAAGCCGAAGAAGCCCAAGGTGCCCGTCGTCGTCGTGAAGGGCGGCAAGCCCGTCGGCGGCGTCGAGAAGCTCGAGTTCAACAAGGGCGGCACGATCGACTTCCGCGTGCGTTCGGACACGCCGGGCGAGATCCACTTCCACGGCTATGACGTGCACCGCGACGTCCCGCAGGGCGGCGGCACCGTCCGCTTCAGGCTGCCGGCCAAGTTCGACGGACGGTTCGTCGTGGAGGTGGAGGACAGCGGGGTGGAGATCGCCGAGGTCGAGGTCCAGCCATGAGACGCATGCTCGCGGCGGGCGCAGCCGGGTTGCTGACCGCGCTCGCGCTGCCGGCGGTCGCATCCGCCCACGGGCTCGTCGGCAAGCAGGATCTGCCGATCCCCCGCTGGCTCTTCGCCTGGGGCGCGGCGGTGGTGCTCGTCGTGTCGTTCGTCGGGCTCGCCGCGCTCTGGCCGGCGCCGAAGCTCCAGGAGCTGCGCGAGCGGGTCGTCGCGCGCGTCCCCGTCGCCGTCGAGGTCGTGTGCGGGGCGATCGGCATCGCGGTCTTCGCGATCGTCGTCTACGCGGGCCTCGCGGGCAGCCAGACCGCGCTGGAGAACCTGGCGCCCACGTTCGTCTACGTCCTGTTCTGGGTCGGGATCCCGTTCGTCTCGTTCTGGGCCGGCGACGTGTTCCGCCTGTTCAACCCGTGGCGCGCGATCGCCCGGGCGGTGGCGTGGATCGGGATGCGCCTCTCGAGCGGTCCCTCGCCCGAGCCGATCGCGTATCCGCAGTGGCTCGGCCGCTGGCCCGCGATGGCCGGCATCGTCGCGTTCGCCTGGGTCGAGCTGGTCTACGTCAACCGCGACGACCCGAGCACGCTGTCGATCATGATGCTCGCCTACGCCGCCGTGCAGCTCATCGGCATGAGCGTGTTCGGCATCGCGGAGTGGCTGCGCAACGCCGACCCCTTCGGCGTCCTGTTCGGCCTCCTCGCGCGCGTCGCGCCGCTGCACTGGCGCGACGGCAAGCTCGCCGTGCGCCGGCCGCTGAACGGCCTGCCGTCGCTCGACCCGCGGCCGGGAACGGTGGCGCTCGTCTGCGCGATGATCGGCACGACCGCGTTCGACGGGTTCTCCCAGGGCACGGCGTGGAACAACGTCGCGCCGGACATGCAGCAGTGGTTCATCGACCTCGGCCTCAACGCCCGGGTCTCGCTGGAGATCGTGGGGACGATCGGCATCGCCGGCGGGATCCTGGCCGTGGCCGCGCTGTACCGGCTCGGCGTGCTCGGGATGCGGTCGGTGGGAGAGCAGCACAGCGTCGGGGAGCTGTCGCGCAGCTTCGCGCACACGCTCGTGCCGATCGCGCTCGCGTACGTCGTCGCGCACTACTTCTCGCTGCTGGCGTACCAGGGGCAGGCGACGGCGTTCCTCATCTCCGACCCGCTGGGCGACGGCTCGGACGTCTTCGGCACCGCGTCGTCGACGATCGACTACGGCTGGATCAGCGCGACCGGCATCTGGTACGTCCAGGTGGGGGCGCTCGTGATCGGCCACGTCGCCGGGCTCGTACTCGCGCATGACCGCGCGCTGGCGCTGTACCGCAGCCCGCGGGCGGCGACGCGCTCGCAGTACTGGATGCTCGCGGTCATGGTCGGCTTCACCAGCCTCGGCCTGTGGCTCCTGTCGGCGGCGGCGCAGTGATGACCGTCCCGTTCGCGCATTTCGGCCACTGGTGGACCTCGATCCTCTACCTCGCGCCGGTCGTCGTCGTGGTCGTCTGGCTCGCCCTGCAGACGTGGCGCGCTCGGCGGCAGGGCGACGGACAGGAGGATGAATAGGACGCGTGTGGCGGGGAATGTGGGCGCTGTCATGGCCATGACCGCCCGGCAGCTCTACGAGCTCCTCCAGGACGTGCGCGACACCGAGGAGATCGTCGTGCGCTCGCCGGCGCAGCCGGCCGACGCGCTGCTGGCCGCGTGGCGCGGCGCGCACGAGGACTCGACGCGCGCGCTGGCCGCGTGGCGCGCGGCGCCCGGGGGCGACGGGTTCGCGGTCTACCGCGCGGCCGAGGACCGAGCGGACGCGGCGCTCGACGTGCTGGCGTTGCGGTAGGCCCTCGGTGGCCTACCGCTTCTCGGCCTCGAGCCTGCGGATGTCGTGGACCAGCCCCTCCGGGGTGAGCTGGTCGACGGGGAACCCGATGCGCTGGCGCCCGCGCTTGTCGATGAGCAGCACGTAGGCCGAGTGCTCGAAGCCCTGGCCCTGGGGCTGGATGCCGTAGGCCTTCCAGACGGGCTGCAGCCGCGCGCGGTCGCCGAGCAGGAAGCGCATGCGGCCGGTCAGCTTCTGGGCCAGGAGGAACCGCTTCGCGTGCGCCGGGGTGTCGTTGGCGGGATCGACGCTGACCGCGAGCGTGGGGACGTCGTGGCCGAGCTGGTCCAGCGCGCCGCGGATCTGCTGGGCGGTGATCGGGCAGGTGTCCTGGCAGGTCGAGTACATGAACGTCAGGACGACGACCTTGCCGCGGTCGTCGGCCAGCCGCGCGACCTTGCCGTCCTGGTCGCGCAGCGCGAAGTCCTGCGGCGGGATGTCGGGCGGGCGCAGGGCGCCGTCGAAGCCGTTGACCGGGGTCACGGCGGCCGAGGGCTCGTCGTCGTGGCTCGCGGCGGCGAGGATCAGCGCGATCGCCGCGGCGAGGGCGCACGCGACGACGGTGGCCAGGACGAGGCGCAGGCGGGTCATGCGACTGCTCATGATGGCGAATGTGCGTCTTCGCCTCGCTCGCCGGTTCGCTGCGGCTCGAGGGGCGGCGAGGAGCGCCACCCGGGGGCGGGGCGCCGCGTACGCTCTCAGCATGAACCTCGAGGGACGGGTCGCGGTGGTCACCGGAGCGGCCTCGGGCATCGGCCGCGCGCTCGCCCGGCGCTTCGCGCGGGAGGGCGCCCGCGGCATCGTGGTCGCCGACCTCGACGGCGACGGCGCCGAGGGCACCGCGCAGGCGATCGGCGACCGGGCGGTCGCCGTGCGCTGCGACGTCGCCGACCCCGAGCACGCCCATGCCCTCGTGCAGGCCGCGCAGGACGCGTTCGGCGCGCCCGTCGACCTCTTCTGCGCCAACGCCGGCGTCGCGGTCGGCGAGGAGCTCGGCGACCCCGCGGACTGGGCGCTGGCGATGGACGTGAACGTCAACGCGCACGTCACCGCCGCCCGGGCGCTGCTGCCCGGCTGGCTCGAGCGCGGCGACGGCTACTTCCTCGCCACCGCGTCGGCCGCGGGCCTGCTGACCCAGATCGGCTCGGCGCCCTACGCGGTCACGAAGCACGCCGCGGTCGCCTTCGCCGAGTGGCTCTCCGTCACCTACGGCGAGCGGGGCGTGCGCGCGAGCGCGCTGTGCCCGATGGGCGTGCAGACGCCCCTGTTCGAGGACGCGGGCGGCGCGAGCGAGGTCGTCCGCGCGGCGGGCGCCATCCTGCAGCCCGACGACGTCGCGCAGACCGTCGTCGAGGCCCTCGCCGAGGAGCGCTTCCTGGTCCTCCCGCACCCCGAGGTCCTCGACTACTTCCGCTTCAAGGGCAGCGACTACGATCGCTGGCTGGGAGGCATGCGGCGCCTCCAGAGACAGGTCCTCGGACACCCGACGTAGTCGCTATACTTTCTGAAGCACCCAAACCCTGACAGGATTTACGACCATGACCCCCAGCGGCGCCGACTACATCCGCCAGATCAAGGAGCAGATCTCCGAGGTCGATCCCTCGGAGGTCCACGAGCTTCTCGATGAGGGCATCGCGCTCCTCGACGTGCGCGAGAGCGAGGAGTGGGACGCGGGCCACCTGCCCGGCGCCACGCACGTCGCGCGCGGCTACCTGGAGTCGCGCATCGACGGCGCGATCCCGGACCGCAGCCAGCGGGTCGTCGTCTACTGCGCCTCGGGCACCCGCTCGGCGCTTGCCGCCAAGACGCTGTCCGACCTCGGCTACGCCAACGTCGAGTCGATGACCGGCGGCATCACGCTGTGGAAGGACCGCGGCTACGAGGTCGACACGCCCCGTCGCCTCACCGCCGAGCAGCGCGAGCGCTACTCGCGCCACTTCCTGCTTCCCGAGATCGGCCAGGCCGGCCAGGAGAAGCTGCTCGACGCCAAGGTGCTGCTGCTCGGCGCCGGCGGGCTCGGCTCGCCGACCGCCCTCTACCTCGCGGCGGCCGGCGTCGGCACGATCGGCATCATCGACAACGACGTCGTCGACCTCTCCAACCTCCAGCGCCAGGTCATCCACACGACCGACCGCGTCGGCGTCAAGAAGGTCGACTCCGCCGAGGAGTCCATGAAGGCGATCAACCCGGACGTGAACGTCGTCAAGTACGACTTCCGGATGGACGCCACGAACATCATGGACGTCATCACGGGCTACGACGTCATCGTCGACGGCCTCGACAACTTCCCGACCCGCTACCTGCTCAACGACGCCTCCGTGCGCCTGCAGATCCCGGTCGTGTCCGCGTCCATCCTCGGCTTCGACGGCCAGCTGTCGATCTTCAAGCCCTACGACGGCCCGTGCTACCGCTGCCTGTACCCCGTGCCGCCGCCCGCCGAGCTCGCCCCGAGCTGCGGCGCCAACGGCGTGCTCGGCGTGCTCCCCGGCACGATGGGCCTGCTGCAGGCGACCGAGGTCATCAAGCTGATCGTCGGCATCGGCGAGCCGCTCGTCGGCCGGCTGCTGCTCTACGAGGCGCTCGGCGCCACGTTCACGGAGCTGAAGGTCCGCCGCGACCCCGAATGCCCCGTGTGCTCGCGCGCGCCGGAGGACATCTCCGACGAGGAGATGGGCGTCTTCCCCGACTACGAGGCGTTCTGCGCCGCGGCCGGGTAACTGGCTAGGGTCCCGTCCCCTATGGCAACTGTCCGCATTCCCCCCGTCCTGCGCCCGTCCACGGGCGGCGCGAAGGAGGTCGGCGCCGACGGCTCGAACGTCGGCGAGGTCCTGCGCTCGCTCGCCGACGAGCACCCGGCCACCCAGGGCCAGCTCTTCGGCGACGGCGGCGAGCTCAACCGCTACGTCAACGTCTACCTCAACGACGAGGACGTCCGGGTCCTCGACGGCCTCGAAACCACGGTCGACGAGGGCGATGTGCTGGTCATCCTGCCGGCCATGGCCGGGGGGCGCTAGCCGCGTCGCGGTGGGGCTCGCGCCTCACTATACTTCGTGAAGCAATGGCCGTCCCGGAGCTGCGCAACCGCCCCTGTGGGGGACGCTACGGCGACATCGTCCAGGCGATCGGCAACACGCCGCTCGTCGAGCTCAAGCGCCTGAGCCCGAAGCCGGGCGTGCGCATCTGGGCGAAGATGGAGTCGTTCAACCCGACCGGCTCGGTCAAGGACCGCGTCGCCCGCGCCCTCATCGAGGACGCCGAGGAGAAGGGCGCGATCCGGCCCGGGCAGACGATCCTCGAGCCGACGTCCGGCAACACCGGCATCTCGCTGGCGATGATCTGCTCGCGCAAGGGCTACGACCTCAAGGTCGTCATGCCTGACAACGTGACGCCGGAGCGCACGCAGTTGCTGAAGATGTACGGCGCGGAGATCGTGTACTCGCCCGGCGACCAGGGCTCCAACGGCGCGGTCGCCATGGCGCTGGAGATGGCCGAGAGCGACTCGTCGTACTACATGCCCTACCAGTACGGCAACCAGGCCAACCCGGGCGCGCACTACCACGGCACGGCGCCCGAGATCCTCGAGGAGCTCGACGGCGACATCGCCGCCTTCGTCGCCGGCCTCGGCACCGGCGGCACGCTGATGGGCAACGGCCGACGGCTGAAGGAGGAGCTCGGCGACGCGGTGAAGATCGTCGCCGCCGAGCCGATGCAGGGCGAGCCGGTCCAGGGCCTGCGCTCCCTCGACGACGGGTTCATCCCGCCGATCATCGACCTCTCCGTCCTCGACCGGAAGATCTTCGTCACCAACCGCGACGCGATCATGTGGACGCGCAAGCTCCTCGACGAGGAGGGCGTGTTCGCCGGCGTCTCGAGCGGCGCGATCGCCCGCGTGGCCGTGCGGATCGCCGGCGAGCTCGACGAGGGCAACGTCGTCTTCCTCGTCGCCGACGACGGTTGGAAGTACCTGTCGAGCGGCGTCTACACACTGCCGGTCGACGAGATCGAGAACCTCGAATCCACCGTCTGGTGGTAGGAAGGTAGGCACGCATGCCAGGCTCCGTCGGCCCACTGGAGATCGTGCTCGTGCTCGTCATCGCGCTGCTCGTGCTCGGCCCGAAGAAGCTGCCTGACGTCGGTCGCTCCGTCGGCCGGGGCATGCGCGAGTTCAAGGACGCGATCAGCGGCATGGACCATCGTCGCGACGAGGACGAGGACGAGTTCCCCGGCCTCGACACGACGCGCAAGTCGTGAGGGTCGCCCCGGCGCTCCTCAAGGAGATCATCGCCCACGCCCGCGAGGAGGCACCGAACGAGTGCTGCGGGCTCGTGGCGGTGCGCGACGGCGAGGCCACCGACGTGCGCCGAGCCGTCAACCAGGCGGCCAGCCCGCTGAAGTTCGAGGTCGACGGCCTCGAGGTCCTGCACGTCCTCGACGAGTTCGAGGACGCGGGTGCCGAGCTCGGTGCCATCTACCACTCGCACACGCGCACGCCGCCCTACCCGTCGCAGACCGACATCAACTTCGCCGCCAACTGGCCGGGCGTGGAGTGGATCATCGTGGGCCTCGACCGCGGGGGCGAGGCGACCGTGCGCACCTACCTCATCGAGGACGGCAACGTCCGGGAGCTCTGACCTCGGGCTCGTCTGCCCGCAGTGCGGGCGCCACGAGGCGTCCACGGAGCGCTTCTGCCCCGATTGCGGACTGCCCCTGGTTCCCGAGGGCGAGGCCGGCGAGGCGGTGCTCTCCGAGGCCCAGCAGCGCGCACGCAAGGTCAAGCCGCAGTACGCCGAGGGCAGCCTGGTGCGCGTCGCCGGGGCCCGCCATCAGGCCGAGGCGGAGTTCATCCAGGGCCTGCTGCTCGAGGAGGGCATCCCGTCGACGACGCGCCGCGCGGCCGGCTTCGACGTCCCCGACTTCCTCGCCGCGGGCCCCCGCGACATCCTCGTGGCCCAGTCCGGCCGCGACGCCGCGCGCGACGTGCTGATGCAGGCCGACCTGGGGGCGCAGGTGGCGGGCGGCCCGGCCGGCGGTCCGCAGCAGACGGGCCGCGACCGGCCGGCCCGGATCCTCGTGGGCCTGCTCATCGCGCTGATCCTCGTCGCGGCGATCGCGTGGATCGGGACGGAGCTCCTGGGCTGACCGGCGAGGGCGGGCCGCTCAGGCCTCGCGACGCTCGCGCGGCCACTCGGTGTTGCGCAGCACGAGCCACGACAGCCAGGCGCCCACGACGAACAGCGGCACTCCCATCGCCACCCGGGCGGTGCCGAGCGCGACGAGCGCGCCGGCCAGGTAGAGCGGCAGCTGGACGGCGATGCGCGACAGGAACAGCCCGACCCACACCCAGCTCGCGCGGGTGTAGGCGCGCAGGCGGTCGGGGTTGTCGCGCCAGGCGTTCCCGGTCCGGCCGACCGCCGCGACGATCACGCCGATCAGCGGCCAGCGAACGGCGATCGACACGAGGTAGGCGGTCGCGTAGGCGACGTTGAGCAGCAGGCCCGGCAGGAAGAAGTTCTCCGCCTTGCCGGTCCGGGAGGCGACGTAGCCGGCGATCGCCACGCCGATGACCCCCGACACGGCGTAGACCGGCGTCTGGCGGCGCACCATCCGCGCGAGCGCGAACAGCGCCGCGAGCGCCACGGCGACGATCGCCGCGAGGCGCGTGTCCTGGCCCGAGGCGGTCGCCACCACGACGAACGCCGTGGCCGGGACCATCGACTCGGCGATCCCCAGCGGGCCGCCGAGCGAGGCGGTCAGGCTCTGCAGCGTCGGCGCCTCGGGCGCGGCGGCGTCGAGGGCCCCGGTCACCGGCTCGGGGGCCGGGTGCTCGGCGGCGGCCGCGACGTGGTCGTGGTCGTGCTCGTGGTCGTGGTCGCGGTCGGCCGCGTCGGATGCGGAGGGCTCAGCCATCGCCCCCCATCATGTCGGGTCCGCAGGCGGCGGCGCCCACACCGCCGCCCGCGAAGGTCCGCGCCGGTCAGCGCGTGAACGACCGCAGCCCGACGCGCAGCGTGCGGTAGCCCCGCCGCGCGCTCCCGTCCTTGTTGACCAGCCCGGTGTCCATCCGGGTGCGGCAGTCGGTGCCGAACCAGTTGTAGACGTAGGCCCGGTCGATGGAGTGCCGGTACGCCTTCAGGATGCGGAACAGGTACTTCAGGCGGTTCGCCGCCCGCCGCTCGCTGCACCGGAACGACCGGCCGAGCTCGACCACGCCGCCCGTCTCGGTCAGCCAGAAGTGTGGCGAGCGCACGTAGCGGCGCACGGAGCGCATGATCAGCCGGGTCCCGGTCGTCCGGCGGCGGTTGACGTCCGAGTAGTTGTGGATGCCGACGAAGCGAGCACTGCGGCGCAGGTTGCGCGGCAGCGCCTGGTAGAAGCGGCTGATGTAGCGGTCGACGCCGCGCTGGTCGAGCACGTCGAGCGCGACGATCCGGCACCCACGGCAGATCCGGCGCATCTGCCGGTAGTAGGCGGCCGCGCGCTTCGGGTGGTTCCAGGTCGGCTGGCTGGCGTGGTTGGCCTCGTTCCACACGCCCCACTCGCGCACGCCCATCGGGCGCAGCCGGCGGACGAGGCGCCCGACGTCGCGCCGGTAGCCGCGGGCGCTGGGCAGGCGCCCGCGCCGGATGCGCAGGTCGTTCGTCGAGATGTGGATCATCACGCTCATCCCGCGACTGCTCGCGGTGCGGACGTAGTCCTCGACGGCCTGCATCCGGCTGCGGCTGTGGATGGCGTTGTAGGGGATGAAGTAGCGCAGCCGCTTGATCTGCGTGGCGATGAAGAGCGGCTGGGTGAGCGTCATCGTCTGCTGGTCGCCCAAGCCGACGGCCACGCGGTACTTCGCGTCGCTGCGGGCCGGGACGGCGAGGACGGCCAGAGTGGCCGCGACGGCGGCGGCCAGGACTGCGGTCATTCGGAGCATGGAGATGGCAAACCGGTCCCGGGGGCCACGGCGCGGTCGTGCGTCCGCGAGCGGACACGCGCGGCGGCCGCCGGTCGCTGACCGGCCGGTCCGCTCCCCGCCCGCCGAGAGGTACCGCCTTCCGCCCGAGGTGGACAGCCGCACCTTCGTTGGCCTGCTGACTCCAGCGACGCGGCCACGGCCCGGTGGCAACCTGATGGTCATCAGCCCCGAGCCCCAGAACGGAACCCCTGATCGCCCTATGTCCTCGACTGACACCACAGCCACCCTCGAGTCCCCGGAGCGGCCCGTCGCCCCGCAGCGCCCGCGCGGCACCCGCCTCGGCTTCCTCATCCCCGGCATCGTCGCCGCCGTGCTCGCGGTCGGACTGCTCGCCCTCGGTGGGCTCGCCCTCTGGGGCGACGCGCAGAAGGACAGCGCCGGCTACCTCTCCACGCGAACCGAGCGCATCGGTGACAACACCCGCGCGCTCGCCACCAAGAACCTCGACGTCAACCTCGGCGGTGCCGGCCGGCTCGTCGAATCGAGCGAGTTCGGCAAGGTGCGCCTCCAGGCGACCTCGCGCACGGGCAAGCCGCTGTTCATCGGCATCGCGCCCACGCGGGACGTCGCGCGCTACCTGCAGGACGTCTCCTACAGCACGGTCACTGACATCTCGACGGGCCCGTTCGAGGCCGACTACACGCGCCACGCCGGGACCCGCTGGCCCGCGCCGCCCGCGAGGCGTGACTTCTGGGCCGCCTCCAGCCAGGGCGCCGGCCGCCAGACGCTGACCTGGAAGGTCGCCGACGGCGACTGGTCGGTCGTCGTGATGAACGCGGACGGATCGCCGGACGTCGAGGCCTCGATCAGCGCCGGCGCGAAGCTGCCGTTCCTCGACGAGGTCGGCTGGGTGGCGCTGGGCGGCGGCATCGCCCTCGTCATCCTCGCGACGGGCCTCATCGTCCTGGGCACCCGTCCCCCGAGCGGTCCGGCCGCCCGCGCCGTCGGCGCCGGCGTGCCGCGAGTGGCACTCTGAACCCAAGCCGCGGCGCGGCTCGCCCCTCAGCGGGCGAGCAGCGCCGCGATGTGATCTGCGATCGCGGCGGCGCCGACCAGTTCGGCGTCGTCGTGCGTCGTGCGGACGGCGAGGACCGTCGCGCCGGCCGCGCGCCCCGCGGCGACGCCTGCCGGAGCGTCCTCGATGACGACCGCCCTGGCCGGGTCGAGGCCCAGGGGCCGCGCGGCGAGGACGAACGGCTCGGGATCGGGCTTGCCGTGGCGTACGTCGTCGGCGCTGACGAGCACGTCCGGCACCGGCAGGCCCGCCGCGTGCATCCGAGCGGTGGCCAGCGCGGTCGAGCCCGACGTGACGATCGCCAGCGGCGCGGGAGGCGCGGCCAGCAGCTGTGCCGCCCCGGGCAGCGCCACGACGCCGCCGGTGTCGTCGACCCCCGCCTCGTCGACCATCGCCGTCTCGGCGGCGAGGTCGGCCCCCGGCGGGGCCAGGCGCGCCACCGTCTCGCGCGACGGCCTTCCGTGGGCGGCGTGCGCCACCGCCGCCGGATCGAGGCCGTGCCGGCGGGCGAAGGCGCCCCAGGCCCGCGCTGCCGCGGCGGTGGAGTCCAGCAGCGTGCCGTCGAGGTCGACGAGCAGCGCTCCGGCGCTGCGCAGCAGGGGATGCATCAGCCCGTGGGCGACGGTGCGGAGGCGGGGCGGGGCCCGCGCCGGCGCGGCGGGTCGGCGATCGGCGCGAGCACCACGACCAGCGCCGCGGCGATCGCGAGCAGCCCGATCGCGAGGTGCAGCGACGTCGCCTCGGCCAGTCCGCCGATGAGCGGGGGACCCGCGAGGAAGCCGAGGTAGCCGATCGCGCTGACCGCGGCGAGCGCGGGGCCGGTCGGGACGCCGGGCTGGTCCGCGGCGGACCGGAACAGGGTCGGAACGATCCCGCTGAGCCCGAGACCGAGGGCGGCGAAGCCCACGAGCGCGACCGGCGCCGTGCCGATGACGAGCGCCACGGTGAAGCCGGCGCCGGCCAGCACGCCCGATCGGCGCACGAGGCCCGACGCGCCCCAGCGCGCCCACAGGCCGTCGGCGAGCAGGCGCCCGGCGCCCATGCCGACCGAGAAGATCGCGTAGGCGATCGCGCCCAGCGCAGGGCTGCCGCCGAGCGGCCCCGAGACGAGCGTCGCGCTCCAGTCCGAGGCGGCGCCCTCGGCGAGCAGGCAGAAGAACGCGGCGGCGCCGAGCAGGGCCAGGCGCCCCGGGAGCTTGCGGAACGGCAGCCGCCGGGCGCCGGCGTCCGGATCCTCGTCGTCGCGCAGGAGCGCCTGCGCCGCGAACAGGCCGGGCACGCCGAAGAGGACCGCCGCGAAGATCAGATGCGGCTCCGGCGCGACGTGCAGCGCCGCGGCCAGCGCGCCGACCCCTGCGCCGGCGAACCCGCCGAACGAGAACGCGGCGTGCAGCGACGACAGGATCGGCCGGCCCTGGCGGCGCTCGACCGAGACGCCCTGCGCGTTCATCGCGACGTCGAGCGCCGAGTTCGTGGCGCCGACGAACAGCAGCGCGACGCCGAGCAGCGCCACGGTCGGCGCGAAGCCGGGAAGGACGATCGCGACCATCAGGCCGGCGAGCGACCAGCGGCAAAACATCCGGCTGGAGCGACCGGTGAGCAGCTTGCCGATCTGCGGCATCGTGGCCACCGCGCCGACGGCGGGGGCGAGCAGGGCGAGGCCGAGGGTGCCGGTCGTCGCGTCGGTGCGGTCGGCGAGCGCGGGGATCCGCGACGCCCAGGACGCGAAGAGCGCCCCGTTGGCGAAGAAGACGATCGTGATCGCCGCGCGCAGCCGGTTCACGCCTGCAGCACCTCGAGGCCGAGCGCGCGGTAGGGCGCCAGGTCGCTCTCGGTCACGCCGTGGTCGGTGATCAGGTGGGTGACCTCGCGCAGCGGGGCGACGACGAAGGGCATCGCGGTCCCCAGCTTGTCACCGTCGGCCAGCGCGAGCACCTCCGCCGCTCCGGCGATCATCGCCGCCTTGACGTGGCGCTCCTCGATGTCGTCGGTCGTCACGCCGATCTCGGGATGCAGGCCGCAGACGCCGAGGTAGACGAGATCGGCCCGGACGGCGCGCAGCGACTCGACGGCGTCCGCGCCGACGGTGACGAGCGGCTCCCGGCGCAGCGTGCCGCCGACGACGGTCACCTCGAGCCCGGGGTGGTCGGCGAGGGCGATCGCCACCGGCGGGCTGGTGGTGACGACGGTCGCGCGGAGGTCGTCGCCGAGCGCGCGGGCGACCTCGAGGGTCGTGGTGCCCCCGTCGATGACGATCACCTGGCCGTCGCGGGCGCACGCGGCGGCGCGGCGGGCGATCGACGCCTTGACCGCCGGAGCCCGGCGCGTCCGCTCGGCGAACGGTTGCGCGCCGGCATCGCGCGGCAGCGCGCCGCCGTGGACGCGGCGCAGCAGGCCCGCCTCGTCGAGGTCGCGCAGATCCCGGCGGATCGTGTCCTGGGAGACGTCGAGCTCGGCGCTGAGGTCAGCGGCCAGCACCCGCCCCTGCGAGCGCAGGCGGTCGAGGATCAGGGTGCGGCGCTCGTCGGTGAGCATCTGCCTGATCGTACACGGACCTGCACGATCAGGCACTTTCGGGCGCGATCAGGCAGTTTTCAGGCGCGATCAGGCAGGGACGCGTGCGCGCCGGCGCACGAGCTCCACGATCTCCGGATCGACCTTGGCGGGGTGGCCCGCGTCGAACGGCGGCGCCGGGTCGTACTCGATGACGAGCTGGATCGCCTGGGCGATCGTCTCGCCGGCGATGCGCGACGCGAGGTGCAGCGCCATGTCGATGCCCGACGACACGCCGGCGGCGGTGATGATCCTGCCCTGCTCGATCACGCGCTGGTCGGTGACCTGCGCGCCGAACGTCGCGAGCCGGTCGAGGTAGAGGAAGTGCGACGTGGCGCGCAGGCCCTCGAGCATCCCGGCGGCGCCGAGCAGCAGCGAGCCGGTGCACACCGAGGTCGTCCACTGCGAGGTCTCGTGCGCGGTCCGGATCCAGTCCAGCAGGCGCTCGTCCTCGAGCAGGCTGACCGTGCCCGTGCCGCCGGGCACGACGACGACGTCCGGGTGCGGGAGCTCCTCGAGCGTGGCGTCGGCGACCACGCGCAGGCCGCGATCGGTCGCGTAGGGCCGCGCCTCGTGGCCGATCCAGTGCACCTGCGCGCCCGGCAGGCGGGACAGCACCTCGTAGGGCCCGATGGCGTCGAGGGCGGTGAAGCGGTCGTAGAGCGGGATGGCGATGTCCATGGCGAACGGCTCCTTCGGTCAGGCCGCGAAGCGGCTGCGGTAGGCGGCGGGGGACACGCCGAGCCGCCGGGCGAACGCGCGGCGCAGCGTCTCGACGGTGCCGAACCCGCACTGGCGGGCGACGGCCTCGACCGGCGCCGCGGTCGACTCGAGCGTCAGGCGCGCGCGCTCGACGCGCAGCGCCTCGACGTACGCGGCCGGGGTCATCCCGGCCTCGCGCTTGAAGGCGCGGGCGAAGTTGCGCTCGCTCATCGACGTCCGCTGCGCCAGCGCGGGAACCGACAGGTCGGCGTCGAGGTGGTCGGCCATCCACGCCTGCAACTCGCGCAGCGGCGCGCGGTCGGCCGACTGGGCGGCGAGTTGGGCGCTGAACTGCGACTGGCCGCCGGGACGCTTGACGAACAGCACGAGCACGCGCGCGACCGCGAGCGAGACGGGCGCGCCGAGGTCCTCCTCGACGAGCGCGAGCGAGAGGTCCATGCCCGCGGTGACGCCCGCCGACGTGCGGACGGGCCCGTCGAAGACGAAGATCGGGTCGGGGTCGACGTGGACGGCCGGCCGGCGGCGGCGCAGGTCGTCGCAGTGGGCCCAGTGGGTGGTGGCGCGGCGGCCGTCGAGCAGGCCCGCCTCCGCGAGCACGAACGCGCCGGTGCAGACCGAGGCCATGCGGCGCGTGCGCGCGGCGAGGCGCCGAACCTGCTCGACGACGGCGGGCGCGGCGTGGCGGGCGCCCGCGCCGCCGGCGACGATCAGCGTGTCGAGCGGGCCGCGGACGTCCTCGAGCGCTCCGGCGGGGGCCAGCGCGTAGCCGGAACCGGTGTCCAGCGCCGCGCCGCCGGGCGAGACGACCTCGATCGCGTACGCGCCCGGGGACATGCGCTCGGCGTAGGCGAGCACCTCGGCGGGACCGGTGACGTCGAGCGGTTGCACGCCGGGCAGGGCGACGATGACGACGCGGCGGAGCATGGACCCATCGTGGCGGGTGCGGAGCTTGGCAGCAAGGACGAGTATCGGGCAGATTCGGCCATCCCCACCGCCCGCCACCGCATCGACGCTCGGCGTTCAGCCTGCTTCGGCCAGCCGTGCGAGGTGCGCGCGCCAGGCGTCCTCGGTGTGGTCGATCCTGCGGCCGCCGAACGCCCGCACGAGCCCGTCGCGCGGGCCCCGGGGCTCGAGCTCGAGCGCCAGGCGGATCGCCGCGCGCTCGCCCTCCTCGCGGGCGAGCAGGTCGACGACGGTGCCGCCGAGCAGCTCCGCGTCGCGGCGCTCGGGCGGGAACGCCGGGCGCGGGCCCTCGCGCAGCCGGCGCGCGATCGCGGGCCGGGCGAGCGCCGTCTGCCCGGAGAGCCACGGCCCCGCGCCGAGGTACAGCCACGCCCAGCGCCGCGCGCGTACGAGTGCGCCGATGCGGGCCGGGGGCGGCAGGCGCGGGTTGGCGGCCCCCACTGCCAGGCGCGCGTACAGGGCGGCCGGCGTGCGCAGGAGCATCGCCCGCGACTCCGGGACGCCGCTGGCCCGCGCCTCGAGCAGCGGCGGCGCCAGCACGTGGATGTCGAAGCCCGACAGGCCCCCGGCGATGTAGCGGCGCGACGCGGGCGCGGTCCGCAGCCGGCGCACCGGCAGCGCAGGGCGCGCCAGGATCAGCTCGGCCTCGGAGCGGTGCAGGACGACGGCGACCTCGTCGGGCACCGAGGGCAGGAGGGAGGCGGCGCGCTCGCGGACCTCCTCGAGCTGCTCGAGGACGGCGGCCGCGTGCTCGGCATCCTCCTCGGCGTGCCGGGCGACGAAGTGCGCCGACTCCGTCTCCACCCACGAGCTCACCCGGGCATCTTCGCCGACCGCGCGCCGCGACCTCCACGCCGCGCCCGAGCTTCTACGAAGCGGCCCGTCGCTCGTACGCGAGCTCGGTGCGGATGCCCCGCGCGGCGAGGATCGACTCGGCGTCCTCCAGCGAGGCGGCGTCCAGGAGGGCGGCGGCCATCGGCACCGCGACCTCGAGCGCGCGCTGCGGGTCGAAGATGAAGGTCAGCGCGCCGACGGGACTGCGCGGCACCGTGCGGCGCCCGTCGCGGATCGGCGCGGGGCCCGTGGCGCCGCGCGCGCAGGCGACGGCCTGCGCGCTGGCCTCGGTCGGTACCGCGGCGACCGCCGCGTCGAGGCGATCGAGGAGGTCGGGCGGCGTGCCCCAGACCCCGGTGAGCGCACCGCCCGCGGCGAGCTCGGCGAGGCGCTCGAGGACCTCCTCGAGGGTGAGCTCGCCATCACAGGCCGCGCCCCAGACCGCGCCGGTCGTGGGCGTGCGCAGGTGGGCGGCCGCGGCCAGCAGCAGCGAGTCCGCGAGCGGGCTCCCGAGCCCGGGCTCGTGGCCGTGGGCGAGGACGTCGCCGCCCACGTCGACGAGCGCGACGAGATCGCAGCCGAGCTGCACGCACGCGTCGTCCAGGGCGGCCGCCACCCCGGCGGGGCCGGGATGGGGATCGACGAGGACCGTTCGCTCGCCGAGCACGCCGGCCAGGTGCGACTCGGCGAAGCGGAAGCCGCCGGGGCCGCTCGTCTCGGGCGAGGCGAGCGCGACGGCGTCGTTCAGGGGCTCGGCGCCGGTGATCTCGTCGAGCCGGCGGGGCCCGGGCAGCGGGTCCACGACCCGCCGCTCCCAGGTCAGCCCTCCGACCACCGCCGAGGCGCCGAAGCGCTCGGCCAGGTCGGCGACGACGAGTGCGCCCACGACGTCACCGCCGCCGCCGATGCCGATGCAGAGGACGCGCGAGGCGTCCCTGAACGTCTGGTCGAGGCTCAGGGTCGCGCCGCTAGGCGAGAGCCAGCTCCCGCCCGCCGACGATCGCGCAGATCTCCTCGGAGGCGCGCTCGAACTCGTCGTCGGACAGGACCGGCGTCCCCTCGAATGGCAGGTCGCGCTGCAGCTCCAGCCACGATCGGCAGCCCAGGTACTCGTCCTTGACCTTGACGGTCACCGGACGCGGGATGCGGTACGTGCGCAGCAGCAGGACGTGCAGTGGATGGCGGCGCTTCCACGCAAGGCGCTTCTCCGCGTAGTCCGGCGTCCAGACGTAGTAGGGCGAGAGGGCGTCGACGCAGCGCGGGTCGTCGATGGCGAAGTGACCCGCCACCTCGGCCCAGGCCCGGATCCGCACGCGGTCGGGTTGGTCGATGCCGCCGTCGAACCAGATGGAGTCCTCCGGACACTCGCCGTCGGGCCAGACGCCCTCCTCGAGGGCGCGGCGCAGCTCGGGCTGGTGGGAGGCGCGGACGAGGTCGCCGCGCTGGTGGTCGAACGTCGGGTAGAGGAAGAAGCGGTCATGCTCGAGCCGGAAGTGCTTGCCGGACTCGCGGATGCCGCCCTTGCGGAGGGTCACCAGCTGCTCGCCCTCGGCAAGCGCCCGGACGGTGACCGCCCACTCCTTGAAGGCAATTGGCATAGGGAAGGGTTTCGGTTTCTAGGAACGAAGAAAGTCCCGCGTCAGGCCGTCCGAACTGCGCGACGGCGACGCGGGAGCGCAGTCGCATCGTTGCAAAGATGCGGGCAAAAGCCAAATCCTCGCTTTGGTTTGGGGGGCTAGAGGCGGCGGCCGGTGCGGGCCTCGACGACCTCCAGCAACGCGGCGAAGTCCGCGTTGCCAAGACCCCGGTCTACCCCGCGTTCCAGCACCTCACGCGCGGCCTCCGCGGCAGGGAAGTCGATGCCCGCAGAGGCCGCTCCGTCGAGGCACAGACGGACGTCCTTGAGCATCTGATCGAGCCGGAACAGCGGCGTCCAGTCATGCTCGAGCATGGGCCGCCCCTTCAGCGCCACCATGGTCGAGGCGGCCGCGGTGTCGCCGAGCAGGTCCACCAGCTTGTCGAGGTCGACCTCGACGGCGGCGCCGACGACGAGCGCCTGCGCGAGCGCCGCCGCGTTGGCGGCGGCGACCGCGTTCGTGATGACCTTGATCGCCTGGCCCTGGCCGACCGGGCCGACGTGGACGATGAGCCTGCCCATCGCCTCGAAGAGCGGCATCGCGGCCTCGACGTCGTCCGCGGCGCCGCCGACCATGATCGTCAACGTCCCGTCGCGCGCGCCCGGCGTCGAGCCGCTGACCGGAGCGTCGAGGAAGCGCCGGCGGCGCCCCAGGTCACGCGCGGCGGCGGGCCCGATCGTCGACATGTCGATGCACAGCGGCTCGTCGATGCCCTCCAGCGCGGTGGCGACCTGCTCGCCGTCGACGAGCATGGTGATGACCGCGTCGGCGCCCTCGGCCGCTCCGGCCGGCGAATCGGCCACGCGCCCGCCGTGCTCGGCGACGAACGCCTCGGCCTTCGAGCGCGTCCGGTTCCACACCGCGAGCTCGTGGCCGGCGCGCGCCAGCTGCGCCGCCATCAGCGATCCCATCAGGCCCAGTCCGCAGAACCCCACCCGCATCGCGGGCATCATCCCACGGGGCCGTGCCCGCCGCCGCCCGGGGTCTCGATGCGCAGCGACTCGCCGGCGCGCAGCGTCCCCATCGTCTTCGAGCCGGCCTCCTCGCCCGCGACGACGTTGCGGCCCGGCGCCCCGTCGGCGCCGCCCGCGGCGCCCGGGGGGCCGTGGCGCCGGCGCTCGGTGATCAGCGAGTACGTGACCTCCTCGAGCGCTTCGATCTCGCGCACGACGCCGTCGCCGCCGCGATGCGCGCCCGCGCCGCCGGTCCCGCGGCGCAGTTCGTAGCGGGTGACGCGCAGGGGGAAGCTGCGCTCGAGCGCCTCGACGGGCGTGTTGAGCGTGTTCGACATCGCCACGTGCACGCCGGACGGGCCGTCCGCGTCGGGGCACGCGCCCTGGCCGCCGCCGAGCGTCTCGTAGTACGTGAAGCGGTCGTTGCCGAGCGTGAGGTTGTTCATCGTGCCCTGCCCGCACGCACGGCCGAAGGCGCGCAGGACGAGATCGGCGACGCGGCTGGACGTCTCGGTGTTGCCGCCGACCACCGCGGCGGGCGGGCGGGCGTTGAGGATCGACCCCTCCCGGGCGCGGACCGTGATCGCCCGCTGCACGCCCGCGCTGGCCGGGATGTCGGGATCGGTGAGCACGCGCACCGCGAACAGGCAGGCGGACTTCGTCACGGCCAGCGGGCAGTTGAGGTTGCCGGGGTATTGGTCAGCGCTGCCGGAGAAGTCGAGGACGAGCTCGTCGCCGGAGACCGTCGCGGCGACCCGCAGGACGAGGTCGCCGTCGGGCGCCTCGAGGACGTCGGCCGCCGTGCGCGTGCCGTCGGGCAGGTCGGCGAGGCAGGCGCGCGTGCGGCGCTCGGCGTAGTCGAGCACGGCGTGCAGCGCCTCGCGCAGGCCGTCGCGCCCGGTGCGCCGGGCCAGCTCCGCGACCCGCCGGCACCCGATGCGGTTGGCCGCCAGCTGGGCGCGCAGGTCCGCGCGGCGCTCGGCGGGCTGGCGCATCTGCGCGGCGAGCTCGTCGATCGCCGCCGCGTCGAGCACCCGCGGGGCGATGACGACGCCCTCCTCGTCGAGCGTGCGCGAGTCCGCGGGCATCGAGCCCGGGATCCGGCCGCCCACGTCGGCGTGGTGCGCGCGCGACGCGGCGAACCCGAGGAGATCCTCCCCCGCGAAGATCGGCGTGATCACCGTGATGTCGGGGAGGTGCGTGCCGCCCCGGTACGGGTCGTTGAGCACCCACGAGACGCCGGGCCGGTGGCGCTCGCGCAGGACCGCGGCCACGGCCTCCGGCATCGCCCCCAGGTGGACCGGGATGTGCTCGGCCTGCATGACCATCTCACCGCGATCGTCGAACAGCCCGGTCGAGGCGTCGCGGCGCTCCTTGATGTTCGAGGAGTGCGCGCTGCGGATGAGCAGGGCGCCCATCTCCTCGCAGGCGGCGTGCAGCGCGCCCGTGACGACCTGCAGCTCAATCGCGTCCAAGGACCACCGTCCCCGTGCCGTCGACGGCGCCCGACCAGCCCGGCGCGACGAGCAGTGTCGCCTCGGGCCCCTGCCAGACGGCGGGCCCCGCGATGCGCGTGCCGGCGGCCAGCTCTCCGCGCCAGATCGTCGCCCGCACGGGCTCACCCGCGATCACGACCTCGCGCTCGCCGCCGGGCTGGCTCGTCGCCTCACCCGCCGGCGCCAGCGTCACGTCCGGGCCGGGTTCGATGGCCGAGACCTGGACCGTGACGAGCTCCACGACGCCCTCCGGGTCGCGGTAGCCGTAGCGCTCCTCGTGCTGCGCGGCGAACGCCTCGCGCACGTCGCCCTCCCAGGGCACGCCGAGCTCGAAGGACTGGCCGGCGTAGCGCAGTTCGAGGGTGACGCGGTGCTCGCCGGGCAGATCGCGGCCGAGCTCCTCGGCGACGCGGCCGATCGCCTCGGCAGTCAGCTTGTCGCCGGCAAGCAGGACGCTGCGGCGGGCGTCGGCGCGGCGGGGGGCGACCGCGAGGCCCAGCGCGCTCAACACGCCGGACGCGCGGGGGACGACGAGGCGGTCGATGCCGAGCTCGTCGGCGATGGCGGCGGCATGCAGGCCGCCGGCGCCGCCGAAGGCCAGCAGCGCATAGCGGCGCGGGTCCACGCCGCGCTGCACCGTCATGACCCGCAGCGCGCGGACCATCTCGACGTCGGCGACGCGGACGATGCCCTCGGCGCAGGCGATCGGGTCGAGGTCGAGCGCCGCCGCCAGCCCTGCGATGGCGCGCTCGGCGGCGCCGCGGTCCAGCGCCACCCCGCCGGCCAGCTCGGAGTCCGGGTCGAGGCGGCCGAGCAGCAGGTTGGCGTCCGTGACGGTCGGCTCCGTGCCGCCGTGGCCGTAGCAGGCGGGACCGGGATCGGCGCCCGCTGACTGGGGTCCCACGCGCAGAGCCCCGCCCGGATCGCGCCAGGCGATCGAGCCGCCGCCCGCGCCCACGGTGTGGATGTCGACCATCGGCAGCGCCAGGGGACGGCCGCCCACCTCACGGCTGGCGGTCTCGCGCACGGCGCCTGAGTCGACGACGCACACGTCGCAGGAGGTGCCGCCCATGTCGAAGCAGAGGAGGTCCTCGATGCCGGTCTGGGCGGCGATGAGCGAGGCGGCGGCCGCGCCGCCCGCCGGCCCGGAGAGCACGGCGAGCGCGGCGTGAGCGGCCGCGAGCTCGAGGGTGGCCAGGCCGCCGCTGGACTGCATGATCTGCGGCTGCGGCAGGCCGGCCTGCCGCGCCCGGCCGGCCAGCGCGCGCAGGTAGGCGCCGAGCAGCGGCGACAGCGCGGCGTCGACCTCGGTGGTCGCGGCGCGCTCGTACTCGCGGAAGGTGCCGACGACGTCGTGGGACAGCGAGACGTGCGTCCCGGGCCGGCGGCGCTCGATCGCCTCGGCCAGGGCGAGCTCGTGCTCGGGATGCGCGTAGGCGTGCAGCAGGACGACGGCGATCGCCTCGGGCTCGCACTCGTCGAGGCGATCGAGGACCCGTTCGATGCCGTCGTCGCCGAGAGCGCGCAGCGGGCCGTCGGGCGTCATGCGCTCGGGGACGCCGATCCGCCGCTCCGGCGGCGTCAGCGGCGCGGGCCGCTGGGCGCAGAGCCGGTAGAGGTCGGCGCGCGCCTGGCGGCCGAGCGCGACGATGTCCGTGAAGCCCTCGGTGGCGAGCAGCGCCGTGCGCGCGCCCCGGCCCTCGAGCAGGGCGTTCGTCGCGACGGTCATGCCGTGGGCGAACGCCTCGACCTGGGGCGCCTGCGCCCCGGCGCGCTCGAGGGCCGTGGCCACGGCGGCCATGACGCCCTCCGACTGGTCGCGAGGGGTCGTCGGCGCCTTCGCGGTCACCAGCCGCCCGTCGACGGCAAGGACCGCGTCGGTGAACGTTCCTCCGACGTCGACCCCGAGCAGCACGGCGCGACCCTACCCCGGCGGAGGGTCGCGCCGGCTGCCGGAGCCCGGCGCTACGCGGCGGCGAGCGCCGCCTCGCGGGCCTCCTCCGTCTCCGCGAGATGCTGGTGAGAGGGGCAGTAGCCGTTGTGGGGCAGCGGCATCCGCTGGCAGGCGGTGCCCTTGCGCGTCGTCGCGCGGCACTGCAGCGGGTTGCCGTGGATGTCCACGCCCTGACGCGGCTGTTGATCCAGCCACTCCTCGGCGATGCCGAGGATCCGCCGCACGGTCTGGCACACATGGGCCTGCTCGCTCATCGGGAAGTAGATCCGGATGTCGTTGAACAGGGTGCGTGCCGGCCGGGCGAAGTAGTGCCGGTCCGTGGCAAGCCGCTCCAGCGTCGCCTCGCACGAGCGCAGAACCGCCGCATGGGCGGCAGGATCGGCTCCGTGGTTTGGCGACTCGCTTCGGATGTACGGAGCGAGCTCGCGATAGATCGCGCGGCTGAACTGGTACATGCAAACCTCTCTCCAGGGGTGCGCCCAAGATGCACTCCCGATGTGAAGAACAGCCCGCGATGTGTTGAGCTTGGGTTAAGCCGTTTCAGTCCCAGCGCTCGAACGTGGGTGCTACGCCGGGCGCGATGACCGTGTGATGGCGGTCGAGAGCGGGGTCGAGGTCGGGGAAGTCCGAGCGCAGGTGCGCCCCGCGGCTCTCCTCGCGCAGCAGCGCGTTGGCGGCGATGAGCCGCGCGAGCGGATAGGGGTCGAGCAGCAGCGTCGCGAGGTCGTCGTGGTTGCGCACGATGCCCGCATGGCGCCACAGCGCGTCCTTCGTCTCGCGGCCCGGCTCCGGCAGCCGGGCGACGTCCTCGGGCACCGGCGCATCGCCCGGGACCGGGTCGTCGAGCGCCGCGCGGGCCGCCCGGCCGCCGTACACGCAGCACTCGGTCAGCGAGTTCGAGGCGAGGCGGTTCGCGCCGTGCAGGCCGGTGCAGGCGGTCTCGCCGACCGCGTACAGGCCGGCGACGGTCGAGCGCCCGTCCAGGTCGGTCACGATCCCGCCCATCCCGTAGTGCGCGGCCGGGGAGACCGGGATGCGCTCTCGCGTCGGGTCGAGGCCGGCGTCCTGGAGCGCGGCGACGACGTTCGGGAACAGGGTCGGGTCGATGGCGCGCATGTCGAGGCCGACGGACGGCGCGCCGGTGCGCTCCATCTCCTCGTGGACGGCCCGCGAGACCTCGTCGCGGGGCAGCAGCTCCTCGACGAAGCGCTTGCCGCCGGCGCCGTGCAGCGTGGCGCCCTCGCCCCGGATCGCCTCGGTGATGAGGAAGCCCTCGCGGCCGCGCACCCCGGTCACCGCGGTGGGGTGGAACTGCATGAACTCGAGGTCGGCGAGCCGGGCGCCGACGCGGTGGGCGAGCATCAGGCCGAAGCCGAGCGAGCCCGGCGGGTTCGTCGTCCTTGCCCACAGCGCGGCGGTGCCGCCGGTGCACAGGACGACGCCGCGCGAGGCGATCGCGCGGCCGTCCTCGAGGACGAGCCCGCGGCAGGCGCCGTCGTCTCCCGTCCAGATCCGGACCGCGCGGGAGCGCTCGAGGACGGTGACGCGCGGATCCTCGACGGCGAGGGCGGAGAGCTGGCGCACGAGGCGCCGGCCGGTCGCGCTGCCGCCCGCGTGCACGACGCGGCGGATCGAGTGCCCGCCCTCCAGCCCCAGCGCGAGGCGGCCGTGGCGGTCGGCGTCGAAGCGCACGCCGAGCGCGACGAGCTCGTGGACGCGGTCCGCCGCTTCGCGGCAGAGGACCTCTGCGGCGCTGTGGCGGACGATCCCGCGGCCGGCGCGCTCGGTGTCCTCGAGGTGCAGAGCGGGCGAGTCGTCGGCGGCGAGCGCGGCGGCGAGGCCGCCCTGCGCCCAGTAGCTGGCGGTCTGGGCCAGGGGGGTGGCGGAGACCAGCGCGACCTGCGCTCCGGCGCTCGCGGCGGTGAGCGCGGTGAACAGGCCGGCCGCACCCGCGCCCACGACGGTGACGTCCGCTCGCAGCGGGGCGTTCGCGGGTGACCCGGACATGTGCGGCAAGTACCGTAGCCGCGTGAGCGCGCCCGTCTTCCTCAGCCACGCCTCGTCGCTCGCGCACGATCCCGGGCCGCACCCAGAGCAGGCGGCGCGGCTGGAGGCGATCGAGCGCGAGCTCTCGCTGCGCCGCTGGCTCGGCTGGGACCGCGCGGAGTCCCCGGAGGCGACGGTCGAGCAGCTGCTGCGGGTGCACCCGCAGGCGTACGTCGACTGGATCCGCGACCTGTGCGCGCAGGGCGGCGGCGCGATCGACCTCGACACCGTGGTGAGCGCCCGCTCCTACGAGGCGGCGCTGCACGGCGCCGGCGGCGCCTGCGCCGCGGCGTCGCTGGTCGTGTCCGGCGAGGCGGGATGCGCGTTCAGCGCCCACCGGCCGCCCGGGCACCACGCCGAGCCGGCGAAGGCGATGGGCTTCTGCCTGTTCAACAGCGTCGCGGTGGCCGCACGGCATGCGCTGGCGACCCTCGGCGTGCAGCGGGTGATGATCCTCGACTGGGACGTCCACCACGGCAACGGGACGAACGACGTCTTCGCCGCGACCGACGAGGTGCTGTTCGTCTCGATCCACGAGTCGCCGCTGTATCCGGGGACGGGGCCGGCATCCGACCGCGGCGTCGGCGACGGCGACGGCTACACGGTCAACCTGCCGGTGCCGGGCGGGTCGGGCGACGACGTGTGGACGTCGATGGTCGCGCACGTGGCGGCACCGCTCGTGCGGGCCTTCGAGCCGGGGCTCGTCCTGGTGTCGGCGGGCTTCGACGCGCATGCCCGCGACCCGCTGGCGGGGTGCGAGGTCACCGACGGCGGGTTCGCGACGATGGCGGCGCTGATGCGCGACGCGTGCGCCGGCGCGGGCGTGCCCCTGGCCTGCGTGCTGGAGGGCGGCTACGACCTCGAGGCGCTGTCGAGCTCGGTGGCGGAGGTGATGAGCGTCCTCTCGGGAGTCGCGCCCGCGGCCCCGCCCGACGTCGCCGTCCATCCGCTGGCGCTGCGTGCGCAGGAGCGCCTGGCCGGCGGGATCTGGCCGGCGCTCGGGCACCGGGTGTAGGCGCGGCTCAGCCGCCGGGCGTCGCGCCGGTGTCCGGCGTGGGGACGCCGGTGGTGGCCGTCGGGCCGGGGCTCGTGGCGTCGGACGGTGGGGTGGGGACGCCGGTCGTCGCGGTCGGGCCGGGGCTGGTCGGCGTCGGCGCCGGCGCCGGGGTGGGCGTGGGCGTGGCGCCCGTCGTCGTCGTCGGGTCCGGGGCGGGGGTGACCGGCGCGGTGCCGGTCGTCACGGTCGTCGCCGAGGGGGTGGACGTGGCCGTCGCCTGCGTGGCGGCGCGGACGTCGGCGTCGTTGTCGGTCAGCGCGACGAACGCCCAGGCGAGCGCTGCTCCGCACAGCACCGCGGCGACCGCGACGACCGCGATCGGCAGCCGCCAGTTCGGAGTGGGCGCGATGACGGTGCGCGCGGCCGTCCCGCAGCTCAGGCACCACTCCTGGCCGGGCTCGAGGCCGGTGCCGCAGCGCGGGCAGCGAGCGGGCGGGGCAGGCGGCGGCGCGGGCAGGCCGGCGCTCGGGGTCTGGTCCTGGTCCGTCTCGCTCGAGTCCGGCCCGCGGTCGGGCGGCGGCTGCTGGTCGCCTGCGCTCACGACGGCGGCGGCGCCGGCGGCTCACCGCCCGCCGTCGGTCCGTCGGCGGCGGGCGCGGCGGCGGCCGGGCTGGGTGCCGGTCCGGCGAAGGTCGGTCCCGCGGGCAGGCCGGCACCCTTGCCGACCGGCAGGCCGCAGGTCGAGCAGAAGTGCGCGTCGCTCGCGTGCAGGGCGCCGCAGCGCGCGCAGCTCGCGAGACCCGGCTCGCGCAGGACGGTGACGCCGTCGGGATCCTCGAGCGCCTGGCCGAGCGCGCGCATCTCGGCATCGAGCGCGCTCAGGGCGGTGAGCTTCTGGTCGACCAGGTCGTTGCGGTCGCGCCCGAAGCGGTGCATGTCGAACACGAGGCCGCCGAGGTCGCGCAGCGCGACCTCGCGGGCCCGGCGCACGTAGCGCAGGCGGCGGCGCATGCGGCCGCGCGCGAGGAACGTGGGCGCGGCCGGCTCCGTGGCGGGTTCGGTGCCCGCGGGCTGGTCGGCCGGGGCCGCGGCGTCGGGCGGCAGGTCGGCGGGGACGAGCTCGGTGCCCGCCGCCGCGGCCTCGGGGGGCGCCTGCTCCACGACGGCCGCCAGCACCGCGGTGTCGGCTGTGGCGCGCGCGCCGTCGCCGGGCGTGGCCATGACGGCGCCGATGACCTCGGTCGGCGGGGCGGCGGTCAACTCGGTCTTCGGGTTCGTGCCCGCGTCGCCGGCGGTGGCGTCGGTCGCCGTCTCGAACGAGGTGGCAGCTTCGGCCTCCGCGTCCCCTCCCCGGCGCAGGCGTGCGAATGGTCCGGCCATCGGCCAGAGCGTAGTGGCCGGTCCCGCCGTCTCCGGCGTCGGCCGCGGGCGTCCCGGACCGCTCGCCGCGGGCCCCGGGAGACGACCGCGCCCCGGCCTGCGCGGGCCGCGGGTGACCGGCCGCCCGGCTCGCTGCAGGCCGCTGGCGCGGTCAGCCGGGCCCGGCGCCCGCGCCGCCGACCAGCTGCGCCCATGCCGTCGCGACCCGCTGCGCCATCGCGTCGGTGCTCCAGCGCGCGGCCCGCTCGCGCCCGGCCACGCGCGGATCCGGCGCGGCCAGCAGCGGCGCCAGCGCGGCGCCCCAGCGCTCGCGGTCGTACGGCGCGCAGAGGACGCCGTCGATCCCGGCCAGCGCCTCGGGGTGGATCCCCACCGGCGTGGCGAGCACCGGGACCTCGCACGCGAGCGCCTCGAGCGCGACGAGCCCGAACCCCTCCGCATCCGACGGCACCAGCACGGCGTTCGCCGCGTTCATCCAGAGGGCCACGTCGGCGGGCGTCGTGAACCCGAGCGCGATGAGCTCGGCCCCCGCGTCGGCGGCGAGCTCGCGCGCTCGATCCGCGCGCTTGACGGGCCGGGCCGGGTCCGCCGGGAAGAGGACCAGCGGGCGGTCGGGCGGCAGGCCCAGGCGCCGGCGCGCCTCGTCGCGGGCGATCGGCCTGAAGCGCTCGACGTCGATGCCGCACGGCAGGACGCGGACCCCGGGCCGGCCGAGCTCGGCGGCCAGCGACTCGGAGACCGCCGCGACGAGGTCGTAGCGCGGCAGGACGGCGCGGGTGAGGCGGCCGGACCGGGGGTGGCGGACGTCCGTGCCGTGCAGCGTGACCGCGCGGCGGGCGCCGCGGACGACGAGCGCCGGCCAGGCGGTGAGGCCGAAGTGGGCGTGGACGACGTCGTAGCCGCGCCGCCCGCGCAGCTCGGCGGCGAGGCGGGCGTACCCGGCGACGCCGGGCTCGCCCTCGACGAGGTCGACGTCCAGCTCGGCGCGCCGTCGCAGCGCCGCCACCTGGTCGCGGACGAAGCTCCCGCGAGCCGGATGGGCGGCATCGGGCCGCATGTTTGAGACCACCAGGGCTCGCATGTGACGAAGTCGTAACGGACGCGTCTGGTTCCGTGACGCGCGCCTGCCCAGGATCGCAGTCGATGTCACTTCGACGGGGAGGTCAACATGACCCAGGTGTACGAGCTCGCGGTGCGGGCGCATGCGGCGCTGGTGATGCTGCGCGACGACGAGCGGGGACAGGGGACGGTCGAGTACGTCGGCCTGATCCTGCTGATCGCCGGCGTGATCGGGGCGGTCGTCGTCTACGGCGAGGGCTTTCACGGCGACGGGATCGGCAAGAAGGTCACCGACAAGCTCCAGAACGCCATCGAGGGGCTCGGCAGCGGCAAGTAACCGCGGCAGGGCGGGCGCCGGGTCTGCCGGCGCCCGCCCGCGGCGGCGCCGCTCCGCCCGGCGGGGTCTGGGAACATGCGCGCCATGAGTTCCCGCTCGTACGGCCGCGATCCCGATGGCGTGCGCCCGACCCGCATCGACCCCGGCTTCGTCCCGTCGGCGACCGGCTCCGCGCTCATCACCCAGGGCGAGACGCGCGTGATCTGCACGGCGTCCGTCGAGGAGTCGGTGCCGCGCTGGATGGCCGGCCGCGGCACCGGCTGGGTCACCGCGGAGTACGGGATGCTCCCCGCGTCGACGGGCGAGCGCAAGGCGCGCGACGTGTCCAAGGGCCGGCCCGACGGCCGCACCGTGGAGATCCAGCGGCTCATCGGCCGTTCGCTGCGCGGCGTCATCGACTTCCAGGCGCTCGGCGAGCGCACGGTCTGGCTCGACTGCGATGTGCTGACCGCCGACGGCGGCACCCGCTGCGCGTCGATCACCGGGGCCTTCGTGGCGCTCGACCTGGCCTGCCGGCGCCTGATCGCCGAGGGCAAGCTCGCGGCCAGCCCGCTGAACGGGTCGGTCGCGGCGATCTCCTGCGGGATCGTCGAGGGCACGCCGGTCGTCGACCTCGACTACGCCGAGGACTCGACGGCGGAGGTCGACGCCAACGTCGTCATGACCGGCGACGGCGGGCTCATCGAGGTCCAGGCGACGGCCGAGCGCACGCCGCTCTCGCGGGCGCATCTCGACGACCTGCTCGCGCTCGCCGCAGTCGGCATCGAGCACCTGCGGGCCGTCCAGGAAGACGCGGTCGCCGCGGCCGCCTCCTGACGCACTGCTCGGCGCGCGTCGTGCGCGCGCGGTCCTACGCTCGATCCCGTCCCATGACGCTCGTCCTCGCCACCCGCAACGCCCACAAGGTCCGCGAGCTGGCCGCGCTTCTGGCGCCCCACGAGCTGCGTCCCCTCCCCGAGGAGGTCACGCTCCCGCCCGAGACGGGGGAGACGTTCGCCGACAACGCGCTCGGCAAGGCGCGCGCGGCCGCCGCGGCGGCCGGCGGGCCGGCCGTCGCCGACGACTCCGGCATCGAGGCCGCGGCGCTCGGCGGGGCGCCGGGCGTGCGCTCGGCCCGACACGCCGGCGAGGACGCGACCGACGAGGAGAACCTCGCCAAGCTCCTGCGCGAGGCGCCCGCCGGCAGCGGCCTCGCCTACGTCTGCGCGATCGCCTACGTCGATCCCGCCCGCGGCGTCGAGAAGGTCTTCGAGGGCCGCTGCACGGGCACCCTCGCCGCCGAGCCCCGCGGGGTGGGCGGCTTCGGCTACGACCCCGCGTTCGTCCCCGACGAGCACCCTGACCGCACGATGGCCGAGCTCTCGCCGGACGAGAAGGACGCCATCAGCCACCGCGGCCGCGCCGCGCGACTCCTGCGGGCATGGCTGGGACGCTGACCCCGGAGACCGCCGTCGGCCCGGTGAAGCGCCGGGCGGCGGCGCTGTCGATCGCGTCGAACTCCCTGCTCATTGTCCTGAAGTTCGCCGCCGGCATCGTCACCGGATCCGTGGCGCTGCTCGCCGAGGCGATGCAGTCGATCATCGACCTCGTCGCGTCGGTGGTCGCGTACGTGTCGGTCCGCAAGGCCGACGAACCGGCCGACGAGAACCACCCCTACGGGCACGAGAAGATCGAGAACCTCGCGGCCGCGATCGAGGGCGTCCTCATCCTCGTCGGCTCGGCGGTCATCGCCTTCGAGGCCGCGCGGCGGCTGATCAACGGCGGCGACGTCGAGCGGCTCGGCTTCGGCATCGTGATCATCGCGCTGACGATCGTGGTGAACCTCGTCGTGTCGGGGGTCCTGGCGCGGCGGGCGCGGGAGACCGGCTCGCCCGCGCTCGAGGGCGACGCGGCGCACCTGCGCACCGACGCCCTGACCTCCGTCGGCGTGCTCGTCGGCCTCCTGCTCGTGCAGATCACGGGCGCGAGCTGGCTCGACCCCGTCGTGGCCCTCCTCGTGGCCGCCGCCATCCTCGCGACCGGCGTGCGGATCGTGATGCGCTCCACGCGCGTGCTCGTCGACGAGGGGCTGCCGCCCGAGGAGCTCGAGGTCATCCGCGCCGCGGTCGTGTCGTTCGGCCCGCGCGGCATCGTCGGCTTCCACAAGCTGCGGGCGCGCCGCGCGGGTGCTCGCCGGCTGGTCGACATGCACGTCCAGTTCCGCGCCGGTGCGACGCTCGAGGAGGCGCACGCCACCGCGCACGAGCTCCAGGACGAGATCCGCGACCGGCTCGGCGACACCGACGTGCTGATCCACATCGAGCCGGCCGACCGGGTGCGGCCCGGGACCGAGATCGTCGACTGACCGCGGCGCGAGGACGCCGAACACGACGACGTTTGGCCCTGAGCCGTCCGGGGACGCTTGCGGGGATGACCCACTCAGACGACACGACAGAGCAGGCGCGAGAGCGCGGCGACGATCGCGCGACCGCGGGCGTGGAGCGGCCCGATCAGCGTGGGCCGCGGGGCAACCAGGACGTGGAGACGGTCGACGTCGAGCGGGGCGTCGGCAAGATCGAGCGCGTGCTCGGCTGGTAGTTGCGGGAACCGCCTCGACGGCCGCTCTCAGCGCACGTTGATGGCCGCCGACGCGGCGATCACGAGCGACACGACGCCATAGCCCGTGTAGCCGTTGAGAAACACGATCAGCGCGGTGATCAGCGCGACGGCTACCGTGACCAGCCATGCGGCTCTTGGCAGGGGCATCGCGGGACATTCTGCGCGCTTCGCCAGAAAGTCGTCCGGCGGGGGCGCGATCATGCGCCGCTGCGAAACCGCAAACTCCGCAAATTCCGCGTAACCATCGGGAGTGGCGTCCGCAAGCGCTGTTAGCTTCGATCGCTGCTCGTACGTCATCGAAGGAGGAGCAACAGCCGTGACGAAGTCCGAGTTCGTCGATCACATCGCCCAGAAGTCCGGTCTGGCCAAGACCGACGCCGGCAAGGCCGTCGATGCGGTGATCGACACCATCCAGGACACCCTGAAGCGCGGCGGCGAGGTGAACTTCTCAGGGTTCGGGAAGTTCCACGTGACCGAGCGGGGTGCTCGCGAGGGCGTGCATCCCCGTACCGGCGAGAAGATCACCATCGCGGCGGCCAAGCTGCCGAAGTTCACCGCCGGTTCGGGCCTCAAGAAGTCGGTCAAGGGCGAGTAGCCGTACGGGAGCGCCAGGGATCATTCTGGTGTCTCAGGGCGACACGCGGGCAGCCGGGACCGGCTTCGCCGGCCGGCTGGCCTCGTGCGTCGCCTCGCGCGAGTCGCAGATCGTGCTCGGGCTCGATCCCGATCCCGCACGGCTGTGGCCCGCTGCGGCGCGCGCCGACCAGCCGGGCGGCTCGCCGGCCGAGCGCGCCGCGGCCGCCGTCGCCGCGCACTGCGCGCTGCTGATCGACGCCGCCGGCCCCGCCTGCGTCGCGGTCAAGCCGCAGGTCGCCTGCTTCGAGCGCCTCGGGCCGCCCGGCTGGACGGCGCTCGCCGGCGTCGCGGCCCATGCGCGGGCCGCCGGCCTCCTCGTCCTCGCCGACGCCAAGCGCGGGGACATCGACGTCACGGCCGCCGCCTACGCGCAGGGCCTGCTGACGGGCCTCGACACGCCCTGGGGGCGCGTGGACCCGCTCGGCGCCGACGCGGTGACCGTCAACCCCTACCTCGGCCGCGACGCGCTCGACCCGTTCGCGGCCGCCGCACGGGAGGCCGGCGCCGGCCTCTTCGTCCTCGTGCGCACCTCGAACCCGGGCGCCGCGGACGTCGAGGACGCCGAGATGGCGGCCGGCGGCGCGCTGTGGGAGCGGGTCGCGAAGCTCGTCGCACGCCTCGGCGACGACCTCGACGGCGGCGGCGGGCCGCTCTCGGCGGTCGGCGCGGTCATGGGCGCCACGGCGCCCGAGCATCTCGCCCGCGCCCGCGAGCTGATGCCGCGGACGCCGTTCCTCCTGCCGGGCATCGGCGCCCAGGGCGGCCGCGTCGAGGACCTCGCGCCCGCCTTCGCGCCCGGACCGGCCGGCGGGCTCGTGACCGCCTCGCGCTCGATCGCGCGGGCGCACGAGAGCTCGGGGGGCGATCCCGCCTCCGCTGCCGCGGCGGAAGCCGAGCGCCTGCGCGCCGCCGCCTGGGCACTCCAGGGGCCGTGACCGCGCGCCCGGCGGCACGCGCGGCGGGCAGCCGCGCCTCGACGGCGACCACGGCGGCCGGCCCGGTCTCGTGGAAGATCGCCACCACAGGCGATCCGCCCGCAAGGCCCCGGCTATGCTTCCGCGCCCATGGCCCGACGCTACGCCGCGCGCATCCTCGCGCCGCTCGCCATCGTCGCCGTCGTGGTGGCGGGTTACCTCATCTACCAGCAGTATCGGGACAACACGACCGGCGGCGGCTCGACGAGCACGTTGCCGGCCGCCACGAGCCCGAGCACCACGACCGGCAAGTCCAAGCGCGGCTCGAAGAAGCACCGCGTGCGCAAGGTCTACATCGTCAAGCAGGGCGACATCCTGTCGACCGTCAGCGAGAAGACCGACGTCTCGGTCGAGCGCCTGCAGGAGCTCAACCCGGAACTCGATCCGCAGTCGCTGCAGGTCGGCCAGCGCCTCAAGCTGGTCCCGGACGCCGAGACCAGCAAGAACCCGTGATCCGGCTCCTGCTGGCCTTCGTGGCCGCAGGGCTCGTCGCCCTGGCGGCCTGCTCTCCGGCGCTCGCCGCCAAGAGCGCCGCGGCGCCGTCGCTGCAGGCTCCGGCCGCCGTCCTCGTCCAGCCGGACACCGAGGACGTGGTCCTGCGCCGCTCGGCGAACGAGCGGCGCCCCATCGCCTCCACCACGAAGCTCATGACCGCGCTCGTCACCCTCGAGCAGGCCGACCTCGACGACGAGGTCACCGCCGTGCGCTACAACGCCCTGCCGGCGGAGTCGCTCATGGGTCTGCAGGCCGGCGACCGGGTCACGATCCGCGACCTCGTCCGCGGCCTGCTGCTCGCCTCGGGCAACGACGCCGCCACGACGCTCGCGGTCCGCGTCGGGGGCTCGCGCCGGGCGTTCGTGCGGATGATGAACCGGCGCGCGCGCGAGATCGGCCTGAGCAACACGCACTACGCCAACCCGGTCGGCCTCGACGATCCCGGCAACTACTCGAGCGCCATGGACCTGGCCAAGCTCGCGCTCGTCCTGATGCGCAACCCGTTCTTCGCCAGAACCGTCGACCGCCAGGCGGCGACCGTGGAGATCGACGGGCACAAGCGCACGATCGTCAACCGCAACACGCTCCTGCGCGAGGCGAAGTGGGTCCACGGGGTGAAGACCGGCCACACGATGCAGGCCGGCTACGTGCTCGTCGGCGCGGCGTCGAACAAGGGCGTGCGGCTCGTCTCGGCGGTGCTCGGCGACCCGAGCGAGGCGGCGCGCGACGCTGACTCGCTCGCGCTTCTGAAGTGGGGGCTGGCGCGTTACCGCCGGACGACGGCCCTGCGCAAGGGTCAGGTGCTCGCCCGGCCCAAGCTGGCGTTCCGCGACCAGCGCACGCGGCTCGTCGCCGCCCGGCGCGTGCGCGCGGTGGCGCGCAAGGGGGAGAAGCTCGAGGTCCGCGTCGTCGGGGCGCCCGCGGAGATCTCAGGATCGGTGCCCGCCGGCCGGCGGATGGGGACCATCGTCGTCTCGCGGCGCGGCCGCGAGCTCGCCCGGGTGCCGCTCGTCACCGCCACGGCCGTCACGGCGGCGTCCTTCACCGACAAGGTCGACTCGGCGCTGCCGGTCCCGTGGGTCCTGATTCTGGTCCTTGCGCTGCTCGCGGCGTGTAGCCTGCTGGTCGTGTTCCGGCGCCGGCGACAGGTTCGGCGGCGCCAGACGAGAGCTCGGAGGCGGGGAGACACCGAGACCGCATGATCATCACCGTCACCCTCAACGCGGCGATCGACCGGACCCTCTCGGTTCCGAACTTCCGCCCCGGCCGCCGGCACCGCACGGTCGAGACCACGACGATGGCGGGCGGCAAGGGGGTCAACATCGCCCGCACGCTCAAGACGCTGGGCCAGCCCGTCATCGCGACCGGGTTCGCCGGCGGGTCGACCGGGACGCGGATCGTCGAGCAGCTGACCGACGAGGCGATCCTCACCGACTTCGTCCGCATCCGCGCGGAGTCGCGCACGAACCTGTCCGTGGTCGACCCGACGACGGGCGAGCAGACCGAGGTCAACGAGCGCGGCGGCGCGATCACCAGCCGCGAGCTCGAGCTGTTCCACGACAAGCTCCTGTACCTCGCGCGCGGCGCCGAGGTGGTCGTCTTCGCCGGCTCCCTGCCGCCCGGCGTGGAGGCCGACGTCTACGCCTCGCTCATCCGCGACCTGCGCAAGATGGGCCTGACCACCGTCGTCGACACCGACGGCGAGCCGCTGCGCCTCGGCGTACGCGCCGAGCCGACCGTCGTCTCGCCGAACGTCCTGGAGGCCGAGGAGCTCGTCGGGCACGAGTTCAACGACGACGAGGATCGCGTCATCGCCGTGCGCGAGATGATCGAGCTCGGCGCCAAGGAGGCGATCATGACGGTCGAGGACGGGTGCTTCGCGGCGCTGCCGACCGAGACCGGCCTGAAGATGCTCCGCGTCCACGTGGAGCCGCGCGAGCCGGTCGCGACCGTGGGCTCCGGCGACGCGTTCATCGCCGGCTACGTGGCCGCCCGCTACAGCGGCAAGCCGCTCGAGGAGTGCCTGCGCTTCGGCGTCGCGTGCGGCGTCGACTCCGTGCAACGCCTGGGCGCCGGCGTCATCGACCTGCGCGAGGTCGAGCGGCTGACCGCCGAGATCGAGGTCGAGTCGCTGCCGTCGACGGCGGAAGTGGGCTGACCGGCAGTCGCCGGAGCGGCTCGGCTCGACGGCTACGGACGGGGGCGTTGCTAATGTCGATGGGGCCGCCGTCCCGTCCGCACCGAACCTTAGGATCGCCCAATGGAAGTAGAGATCGGCCGCGGGAAGAAAGCCCGCCGCGCCTACGGATTCGACGATATCGCCATCGTTCCTTCGCGTCGCACGCGCGATCCCGATGACGTCGACATCACGTGGAAGCTCGGTGACTACCGCTTCGAGCTGCCGCTGCTCGCGTCGGCCATGGACGGGGTCGTCTCGCCCCGCACCGCCGGCATCATCGGCAAGCTCGGCGGTCTGGCCGTTCTGAACCTCGAGGGCATCTGGGCCCGCTACGAGAACGCCGACGAGGAGCTCGAGCGGATCGCGTCGCTGCCGAAGGACGTCGCCACGCGGGAGATGCAGGCGATCTACCAGTCGCCGCTGCAGCCTGAGCTCATGGCCCGGCGGATCCGCGAGATCAAGGACCAGGGCGTCGTGGTGGCCGCGTCGCTGACGCCGCAGCGCGTGCGCGAGTACTACGAGCTCGCCCTCGACGCCGGCCTGGACATCCTCGTCGTGCAGGGCACGGTCGTCTCGGCCGAGCACGTGTCGCTCGACGAGTCGCGCCCGCCGCTGAACCTCAAGGAGTTCTGCCGCGAGGTCCCGGTGCCCGTCGTCGTCGGCGGCTGTGCCAGCTACCACACGGGCCTGCACCTCATGCGCACCGGCGCCGCCGGCGTGCTGGTCGGCGTCGGCCCCGGTGCGGCGTGCACCACGCGCGGCGTGCTGGGCATCGGCGTCCCGCAGGCGACCGCCATCGCCGACGTCGCCGCGGCCCGCTCGCAGCACATGCTCGAGACGGGCGAGTACTGCCAGGTCATCGCCGACGGCGGCATGCGCACCGGCGGCGACGTGGCCAAGGCCATCGCCTGCGGCGCGGACGCCGTGATGATCGGCTCGCCGCTGGCCCGCGCCTTCGAGGCGCCCGGTCACGGCTACCACTGGGGCATGGCGACGTTCCACCCGTCCCTCCCGCGCGGCGCGCGCGTGCAGACGACGCAGAACGGCTCGCTCGAGTCGATCCTGACCGGGCCCGCCCACGAGAACGACGGCACGTTCAACCTCATGGGCGCGCTGCGCACGTCGATGGCCACGACGGGCTATCGCGACATCGCCGAGTTCAACCGGGCCGAGCTGATGATCGCCCCGGCGCTCCAGACGGAGGGCAAGGCGCTGCAGACCGCGCAGCAGATCGGGATGGGCGCCCGCGGGGCCGCGGTGGCCGCCCACGGCCCGACCGACGACAACGGCGTCGCGGCGGACAAGGTCCTCCAGGAGGCGTGACGCCCTGCGGGTGTCCACTCGCTGACGTGGCGACCGTCGCCGCGATGTCGTCGTGGGGACCCTGCGGGTCCTCACACCCCGACGCCGCACCCCTGCGGGGCAGCCCATCGTGAGCGGACCCCACGCGAGCTCCGACCACCTCGTCACCGACTCCACGGCCGCGACCGAGTTCGTCGAGGAGTCGGCGGTGGACGTCGAGGCGCCGAGCGCCGTCGACGAGGTGGTCGTACTCGACTTCGGCGGCCAGTACTCGCAGCTGATCGCGCGCCGCGTGCGCGAGTGCGGCGTGTACTCGGAGCTGCTGCCGCATCACGTCGGCGTCGAGGAGGTCCGGCGGCGCAAGCCGAAGGGCCTGATCCTGTCGGGCGGCCCGGCCTCGGTATATGCCGAGGGGGCGCCGCGGCTGGACCCCGAGCTGCTCGAACTCGGGATCCCGGTGCTGGGCATCTGCTACGGCATGCAGCTCATCGCGCGTGAGCTCGGCGGCCGGGTGGAGGGCGCCGAGGTCGGCGAGTTCGGCCGCTCGGACCTCACGGTGCTCGAGCCGGGCCGCCTGCTCGCCGGCACGCCGGCCGAGCAGACCTGCTGGATGTCGCACCGCGACACCGTCTTCTCGGCGCCGCCGGGGTTCACGGCGCTCGCGTCGTCGACGGCATCGCCCGTTGCGGCGATCGAGTCGCAGGAGCGCGACATCTACGGCATCCAGTTTCACCCCGAGGTCGTGCACACGCCGTACGGCCAGCACGTGCTCACGACGTTCCTCGAGGACATCTGCGGCCTGGACCGCTCTTGGAGCGCGGCCAGCATCGTCGAGGAGCAGATCGAGCGCATCCGCGCGCAGGTCGGCGACGGCCGGGTCATCTGCGGCCTGTCCGGCGGGGTGGACTCGTCGGTCGCCGCGCTGCTCGTCCACCGGGCGGTCGGCGACCAGCTCACGTGCGTGTTCGTCGACCACGGGCTGATGCGCAAGAACGAGGGCGAGCAGGTCATCTCCGCCTTCCGCGACCACTTCAAGGTCCCGCTCGTCGCCGTGGACGCCGAAGAGCGCTTCCTCGCGAAGCTGAAGGGCGTCACCGAGCCGGAGGCCAAGCGCAAGGTGATCGGCGCCGAGTTCATCCGGGTCTTCGAGGAGGAGGCGGCGAAGCTCTCCGGCGCCAAGTTCCTCGTGCAGGGAACCCTGTACTCCGACGTCATCGAGTCCGGCGGCGGCACCGGCGCGGCGACGATCAAGTCCCACCACAACGTCGGCGGCCTGCCCGAGGACCTCGAGTTCGAGCTCGTCGAGCCGCTGCGGGCGCTGTTCAAGGACGAGGTTCGCGCGGTCGGCGCGGAGCTCGGCCTGCCGGAGCGCCTCGTGTGGCGCCAGCCGTTCCCGGGCCCGGGCCTCGCGATCCGCGTCGTCGGCGGCGAGGCGACGAAGGAGCGCCTCGACGTCCTGCGCGACGCCGACGCGATCCTCCAGGACGAGATCCGCCAGGCCGGCCTCTACCGCGAGCTCTGGCAGTCGTTCTGCGTGCTGCCCGACGTGCGGACGGTCGGCGTGCAGGGCGACGAGCGCACCTACGGCTACGTCGTCGTCATCCGCGCGGTGACGAGCGACGACGCGATGACCGCCGACTGGGCGCGCCTGCCGTACGACCTCCTCGAGCAGATCGCCTCGCGCATGATCAACGAGCTGCGCGAGGTCAACCGGGTCGTGCTCGACATCACGAGCAAGCCGCCCGGCACGATCGAGTGGGAGTGACCGCGGCCGGCGTGGGGCCCGCCGCGTGCGCAGCACGCTGGGCCGCGACCGCCTCAGCCGGCGGCGTTCCGGCGGTCTCGGCCGGCGGCGTTCCGTCGGTCTCGCCCGGCGGCGTCCCGGCGGTCTCGCCCGGCGGCGTCCCGGCGGTCTCGCCCGGCGCCTCCTCGTCCGCCGGCGCGGGCGGAGGAACGCCAGGGCGAACGCCGGCGCGGTCAATCCCCAGCACCCACAGGACGCCCGGCAGCGCGCTGACGAAGACCCTTCGCCGGTCCGCGGCCGCCATTCGCGGCGCTGGAACGCCGGGGCGGTACCGTCTGTGGGCCGACACGGACGCTGAATCCCCGATTCCCTATCCTCTCCTCGGGCCGCGCCGTGTCGCGGCCATCTCGCTGCCATGACCAAGACCTTCGTTGCCACACCCGCGACCGCCGAGCGCAATTGGCTCGTCGTCGACGCCAACGGCCAGACCCTGGGCCGCCTCGCCACGCAGATCGCGGACGCACTCCGCGGCAAGCGCAAGCCGGAGTACACGCCGCACTGCGACACCGGCGACTTCGTCGTGGTGGTCAACGCGGAGAAGATCCAGGTGACCGGCAACAAGCGCAGCGAGAAGCGCTACTACCGCCACTCCGGCTATCCGGGCGGGCTGAAGAGCCGCACGTTCGAGGAGATGATCACCCGGCGCCCCGAGGAGGTCATCCGCCTCGCCGTCAAGGGGATGCTGCCGCGCAACCGCATGGCGCGCAAGCAGCTGACGAAGCTCAAGATCTACGCCGGCCCGGAACATCCGCACGCCGCCCAGAAGCCGCAACCGATGGAGATTTCGTAGGCATGGCCGACGACGCCACCCCGAAGGACGAGCAGACCGAGCCCCAGGAGCAGCCAGAGGCCACCGGCGCCGACGTCCCCGCCGACGAGGCCACGGAGGCCGCCGCCGCTGCGGTCGAGGACGCCGCGCCCGAGGCCGAGGTCGCTCCGGAGCCCGAGGCCGCCGAGGAGGCGCCCGCTCCCGCCGCCGCGGAGGCCGACGCCCCCGCCCAGCCCGTCGCCGCCGGCGAGCCCGAGGCTGGCGCGCCCGCCGCGACGCCCGTGCCCGCCGCCGCGGAGGTCGACGCCCCCGCCGCGCCGGCACCCGAGGCCGCCGCGGAGGACGGCGACGACGAGGACGACGAGCCCGCCGCCCCGCGCGTCAAGCCCGCCATCCCCGGCATGGACCTCCAGCCGGACATCGTCCCGGAGGGCATGGACCCGCTCGCCCGCGCCGAGGCCGAGGCCGAGGCCGAGGCGGAAGCCGCCGCCGCCGAGGCGGAGGCCGAGGACCTCGATCAGCCCGTCGCCGCGACGATCGACCTGGGCGCCAGCGCCCGCTACACCGCGACCGGCAAGCGCAAGACGGCGATCGCCCGCGTCATCCTCAAGCCGGGGACGGGCGCGTACACGATCAACGGCAAGCCGCTGGACGTCTTCTTCCCCCGCGCCACGCTGCAGGCCAACATCCGCCAGCCCCTCATCGCGGTCGGCTACGAGGAGCGCATGGACGTCGTCGCGACCCTCACGGGCGGCGGGGTCTCGGCGCAGGCCGGTGCGCTGCGCCACGGTGTCTCGCGCGCCCTGCTCGAGGCCGACCCGAACCTGCGCGGCGAGCTCAAGCGCCGCGGCTTCCTGACGCGCGACTCGCGCGCCAAGGAGCGCAAGAAGGCCGGCCTGAAGAAGGCCCGCAAGCGGCCGCAGTTCTCCAAGCGCTAGCGCGGCTTGGCTGCCGGCGGCAAGCTGTTCGGCACGGACGGGGTCCGCGGTGAGGCGGGCACCTTCCTCACCGCGGAGCTGGCCCTGGCCCTCGGCCGGGCCGCGACCGCGGGGTCGCCGGCCGAGCGCCCGCAGGTCCTGATCATCCGCGACACCCGCGAGTCCGGCGACATGCTGGAGGCGGCGCTGGCCGCGGGCGTCACCGCGGCGGGCGGCGACGCGCTGCTCGGCGGCATCCTCCCGACCCCGGCCGCGCCGCTGCTGGTGAGCCGCTACGGCTTCGACCTCGCGGTGGTCATCAGCGCCTCGCACAACCCGTTCGCCGACAACGGCATCAAGTTCTTCGGCCCGGACGCCTTCAAGCTGACCGACGAGCACGAGCTCGAGATCGAGCGCGCCCTCGACGAGCCGCGGCCCGGCGCGGCGGGAATCGGGCGCGTCCGCCGCCTGCACGGCACGCCGGAGGACTACCTGCGCGAGCTCGAGACCCGCTTCGCCGGCCTCGACCTCACCGGCATGCGCATCCTGCTCGACTGCGCCAACGGCGCCACGCACCGCGTGGCGCCCGAGATCTTCGCCCGTCTCGGGGCCACGGTCACGGCGCTGCACGCCGAGCCCGACGGGCGCAACATCAACGCCGGCTGCGGCTCGACCCACGTCGCGGCGCTGGCCGGGCGCATGGCCGGCGGCGACCACGACGCGGGCTTCGCGTTCGACGGCGACGGCGACCGCGTGCTGGCGGTCGACCGCACCGGCGGGGTCGTCGACGGCGACGAGCTGCTCGCCATCGCCGCCCTGCACCGCCGCGTTCCCGGCGTCGCGGTGACGGTGATGACGAACTACGGCTTCCATGCGGCGATGGCGTCGGCGGGCATCGAGGTCGCCACGACGAAGGTGGGCGACCGCTACGTGCTCGAGGAGCTGCGAGCGCGCGGGTGGGAGCTCGGCGGCGAGCAGTCCGGCCACCTGATCGACATGGGCTTCGTGCCGTCCGGCGACGGCGTGGCGAGCGCCCTGCTCGCGCTGGAGTCCCTGGCCGGCGCGGACCTGGCCGAGCGCGCCGCCATGGACAAGCTGCCCCAGCGGCTCGTCAACGTGCGCGTCGGCGACCGGGACGCCGCCATGGCGGCCCCCGAGGTCGCGGCCGCCGTGGCCGAGGAGGACGCCGCCCTCGCGGGCCGCGGGCGCGTCCTGCTGCGCCCCAGCGGCACTGAGCCGTTGGTGCGCGTGATGGTCGAGGCGCCCACCGCCGAGGAGGCCGACGCGGTCTGCGAGCGGCTCGCCGAGCTCGTCGCCGCGGCCGCGGGGCAGCCCGCGTAGCGCCGCGGCCCGCGAGCCGGGCACCGAGCGTCGACCTTCTCAGCCCCAGGCTGAACAACTCGACGCTCGGCGACCGTCCGCGCGACTCGACCTCGGCGACCGTCCGCGCGAAACTCGACGTTCGGCGACCGTCCGCGCGAGTTTGAGGGCGCGGGGGCGGTTGCTACCGTTGAGACCCGTTTCCGGGGCCGCATCACGCGGTCCCGCGTGGTTGTCGTCGAAAGGATCGCGGCCTGTGTGCGGGATCGTGGGGTATGTCGGGCGGCGTCCCGTCCAGGAGCTCCTCCTGCAGGGGCTGCGCAAGCTCGAATATCGCGGCTATGACTCGGCCGGGATCTCGGTCATCGCCGGCGACGAGATCGACTCCGTGCGGGCGGTCGGCAACCTCGACGCGCTCGAGCAGGCCATCGACGGCGGCGACGGCGGCGTCGCGCTCGCCACGCGCCCGGCCACGACCGGCATCGGCCACACCCGCTGGGCCACGCACGGCCGCGTCTCCGAGGCGAACGCGCATCCGCACTTCGACACCGCCGACCGCATCCACGTCGTCGTCAATGGCATCGTGGAGAACTACATGGCGCTCAAGGAGCGCCTGGCCGCCAACGGCGCGGTCTTCACCTCGGAGACCGACGCGGAGGTGATCGCCCACGTCGTCGCCACCCACTTCGCCGGCGACCTCGTGGAGGCAGTGCGCGCCGCCTACGCCGAGCTCGAGGGCCACTTCGCGTTCGTCGCCATGTCGCTGGACGACCCCGAGACGCTCGTCGGCGTGCGCAAGGAGTGCCCGCTGATCGTCGGCCGGGGCGACGGCGAGCAGTTCGTCGCCTCCGCCGTGCCCGCCTTCCTCGCGCACACGCGCCACGTCCAGGTCGTCGAGAACGACGAGCTCGTGGTGCTGCGCCGCGGCGGCGTCGACCTCCTGCGCCCCGACGGCACCCCGATCGAACGCGACGTCGTCGAGATCGACTGGGACGAGGAGACCGCCGAGAAGGGCGGCTACGAGACGTTCATGCTCAAGGAGATGTACGAGCAGGCCGACGCGCTGGCCGACACGATCTTCGACCGCGTGGCGCGCGGCGACGGGGTCGACCTCGACGAGGAGGGCGCTCTCGACGAGGCCATCCTCAGCCGGGCGCGGCGGATCGTCATCGTCGCCTGCGGCACGAGCTACCACGCCGGGTTGATCGGGCGCTATGCGATCGAGACGTGGGCGCGGCTGCCGGTCGAGATCGACATCGCCTCCGAGTACCGCTACCGCGACCCGGTGGTCGGCCCCGGCGACCTCGTGATCGGCATCACCCAGTCGGGCGAGACGGCGGACACCCTGGCCGCGATGCGCCTGGCCCGCGAGCGCGGAGCCACGGTCCTGGCGGTGACGAACGTGATGGGCTCGCAGGCCACGCGCGACGCCGACGGCGTCCTGTTCACCCGCGCCGGCCTCGAGATCGGCGTCGCGGCGACGAAGACGTTCACCTGCCAGGTCGCGGTCATGCAGCTGCTCGCGCTGCGCCTGGCCGAGCTGCGCGGCTGCCTGCCGGCCGAGCGCATCGCTGAGCTCGTGGCCGGCATCCGCCGCCTGCCGAGCGCCGTCGCCGAGGCGTTGGAGCGCCTCGGCCCCGCGGTCGACACGCTCGCCGAGCGCTGGTGGCAGGGCGACTTCTTCCTCTACCTCGGCCGCCACGTCGGGCTGCCGGTCGCCCTCGAGGGCGCGCTGAAGCTCAAGGAGATCTCCTACATCTCGACCGACGCGTACGCGGCCGGCGAGATGAAGCACGGGCCGATCGCGCTGCTGGACGAGATGACGCCCGTGATCTGCGTGGCGACCGACTCGCCGGTGCTCGACAAGGTCGTGTCCAACATGCAGGAGGTCCGCGCGCGCGGCGCTCACGTGATCGCGATCACCACCGAGGGCAACGACCAGATCGCCCACCACGCCGAGGCGATCCTGCCGGTCCCGCGCACCGACTGGATGCTCCAGCCGATCCTCGCCGTCCTCCCGCTGCAGCTGCTGGCCTACGGCATCGCGCGCCGCCGCGGGCTCAACGTCGACCAGCCGCGCAACCTGGCCAAGACCGTCACCGTCGAGTAGAGCTTGAGCGCCATCGGCCTGGACCTGCTCGAGATCGACCGCCTGGAGCGCGCCCTCGAGCGGCGCCCGCGGCTGGCGCAGCGGCTGTTCACGGACGCCGAGCGCGCCTACGCGGCCTCCAAGGCCCGGCCCGCGCAGCATCTCGCCGCCCGCTTCTGCGCCAAGGAGGCGGTGGCCAAGGCCCTGCGCCTGCAGGCCTGGAGCTGGCAGGACATCGAGGTCGTCGGCGGCCCCGACGGCGCGCGGGTCGTCCTGCGCGGCGGGCTCGCCGGCCTCGGCGCCGACGTCGACGTCTCGCTCACCCACTCGCGCGGCATGGCGGGCGCGGTCGCGCTGGTGCGATGAGCCGCCTCTGCGACGACCCCGGCCGGCCGGGCGGGCCGGAGCCCCTGCCCGACTGGCTCGAGCCCCTGTACGGCGCCGAGCAGATGCGCGCGATCGACCGGTGGGCGATCGACGAGCGCCGCGTACCGTCGCTCGACCTCATGGAGCGCGCCGGCGCCGGGCTCGCCCGCGTGGCGGCGGACCTGGTGGGAGAGGGGCCGGTCGTGGCCGTCTGCGGGGCGGGCAACAACGGCGGCGACGGGTTCGTCGCCGCGCGTGTCCTGCACGAGGCCGGCCGCGACGTGCGCGTGCTGCTGGCCGGCGACCCCGCGAAGGTCTCCGGCGACGCCGCCGAGAACCTGCGGCGGCTCACGTTCCCGGTGCAGCAGTTCGCGCCCGAGGCGCTCGACGGCGCCGCGCTGGCCATCGACGCGCTGCTCGGGACGGGGTTCGCCGGCGAGGTGCGCGGCGCGGTCGGGGAGGCGGTGCGCGCCCTGGCCGCGGCCGACGCGCTGCCCGTCGTCGCCGCCGACGTGCCCAGCGGGGTCGACGCCTCGACCGGCGAGGTCGCCGGCCCCGCCGTCCGCGCCGTCGCGACCGCCACGTTCCACGCCGCCAAGCCCGGGCTGTGGGTCGCCCCCGGCAAGGCGTACGCGGGGGCCGTCCAGGTGATCGAGATCGGCATCCCGGAGGGCGCCCCGGGAACGCCGGCGATCGGGCTCATCGAAGAGCGCGCCACCGCCACCGTCCCGCGCCGGGCCGCCGGCTCGACGAAGTTCAGCTCTGGCCACGTGCTCGTCTGCGGCGGCGCGACCGGTCTGACCGGCGCGCCGTCCATGGCCGCCGAGGCGGCGATGCGCGCCGGCGCCGGCTACGTGACCGCCTGCATCCCCGCGTCGCTGAACCTCGTCTTCGAGATCCGCCTGCTCGAGGTGATGTCGCTGCCGCTGCCCGACGAGGGCGGCGCGCTGACCCCGGAGGGCGCCGACACGGTCCTCGACGAGGCCCACCGCCGCGGCGGTGCGCTGATCGTCGGGCCGGGCTTCGGCCGCGCCGAGCCCAGCGCGGCGCTGGCCCGCGACCTCGTCGCGCGGGCACCGGTTCCCCTCGTGCTCGACGCGGACGGCCTGAACGCGCACGCCGGGCGCCTCGAGACGCTCGCCGCGCGCGAGGCGGCGACCGTCATCACGCCGCATGCGGGCGAGCTCGGCCGGCTGCTCGAGATCGACTCGCACGCCCTCGACGAGCGGCGCCTGCATCACGTCCACGAGGCGGCCCGCCGCTCGGGCGCCGTGGTGGTGCTCAAGGGCGACGACACCCTCGTCGCGGCGCCCGACGGGCGCGTGGCGGTCAGCCGCGGCGGGGCCGGGGCGCTGGCCACCGCGGGCACCGGCGACGTGCTGTCGGGCGTCGTGGCGGCGATGCTGGCCAAGGAGCTCGAGCCGTTCCACGCCGCGGCGGCCGCGGTCGAGCTGCACCGGCGGGCGGGGATCGAGGCGGCGCACGCCGTGGGCGCCGCCGAGGGCGTCATCGCCTCGGACGTGATCGCCGCGCTGCCCGCGGCGATGGCGCAGCGACCGCGCTGAGCGCGATCGCCGCCGTCGTCACCGCCGCGACGCGACGGCCGGCCGCGCGCCCCCGGCCCGCTCGAGCACGAGCGTCGGCGCGCCCAGGACGACCGCCTGCGCGGCCACGATCGCCGTCAGCCGCCGCGGCCAGCCCGCCGCGGCCCCGCGCAGCGCCGCCGCGGCGATCGCCACTCCGACGCAGAACGCCGCGACGGCCAGGCCCGCCCGCGCCACCTGGTCCCATTCGCCCTGGCTGACCGCGATGCCGAGCAGCACCGTGTTGCCGGTCTGGTTGGCGACGAACACCCCGTCGAGGCCGAGGAACGTGGCCGCGTCGACGCAGCCGGCGGCCGCGGCGAGGGCCACGAGACGCCAGTGGATGTAGGCTTCCCGGCCCATGAAGGTGCGCGAGATCATGGAGCCTGACGTTCCCACCGTCGAGCCCGACCAGCCCGTCGAGGACGCGATCCGCCTCCTGCGCGACCACGACCTCCCCGGCGTGCCGGTCGTCAACGGCGGCGGGCGCTGCATCGGCATCGTCACCGAGAGCGACCTGGTGATCGCCGACGAGGAGGAGGGCGACCTGCACCTCCCGCACTACATCCAGCTGTTCGGCGGAATCGTGTACCTGGAGCCGCTGCACCGCTTCGAGGACCGCCTGCGCAAGGCGCTCGCTTCGACGGTGGCGGACATGATGACGGCGGACCCGATCACGGTCGACGCCGACGCCGACGTCGAGGAGGCGGCGAAGCTCATCGCCAAGCACCGCCACAACCGGCTGCCGGTGTCCGACCACGGGCGCCTCGTCGGCGTCGTCACGCGTCTGGACGTGCTCGAGGCGCTGCACGGCGGAGACTGACGTGCCCCGGGCTCAGGCCCGCGTGGACCTCGCCGCCATCGAGGCCAACGTGGCCGGGCTGCGCGGGCGCCTGACGGGCGACGCGGCGCTGTGCGCGGTCGTCAAGGCCGACGGCTACGGCCACGGCGCGGTCCCCGCGGCCCGGGCGGCGCTCGCCGGCGGCGCGAGCTGGCTGGCGGTCGCGACGGCCGCCGAGGCCGAGGATCTGCGCGGCGCCGGGCTTGACACCCGCATCCTCGTCATGGGCGCGCTGTGCGCCACGGAGCTCGAGCGCGCGATCGGCGCGCGCGCCGACGTGGCCGCATGGCATCCGCGCTTCGTGGAGTCCGTCGCCGGCCGCGCGCCGATCCACGTCAAGCTGGACACCGGCATGGGGCGCCTGGGCACGCGCGACCCCGACGTGGCCGACGCGACCGTCACGGCCGCGGGCGACGGCCTCGCGGGCCTGTGGACGCACTTCGCGACGGCCGACGAGCGCGACGACCGGTTCTTCGACGAGCAGCTCGGGCGCTTTCGCGCCTGGGCGCTCCCGCACCGGGAGCGGCGCCCCGGGCTGAAGCTGCACGCGGCCAACAGCGCGGCGACGCTGCGCGACCCGGCCGCCCACTTCGACATGGTGCGCTGCGGCGTGGCGATCTACGGGCTCGACCCGTTCGGTGTGGACCCGGCCGCCCATGGCCTGCGCCCCGCGCTCGAGCTGCGCTCCTACGTCGCCGAGCTCAAGGCCTGCGAGCCGGGCGAGAGCGCGGGCTACGGCCGGCGCTTCATCGCCTCCCAGCGCACGTGCGTCGCCACCGTGCCGATCGGCTACGGCGACGGCTGGCGGCGGGCGCTGACGAACAACGGCGACGTGCTCATCCGCGGCCGCCGCTTCCCGCTCGCGGGGACGGTGTCGATGGACAACCTCACGGTCGACGTCGGCCCGCGCCCCGACGTGCGCCGCGGCGACGAGGTCGTCCTGATCGGCGGCGCGCTGCGCGCCGAGGAGGTCGCCCGCCGGATCGGGACGATCAACTACGAGGTGACGACCGGACTCACCGCGCGCGTGCCGCGGGTCCACCACCGCGACGGCGAGCCGCCCGGGGAGGCATGATCGAGCCGCGGCGGGTGGTCGATGCCGCGCTGGACGGCGAACGGGCCTGGGTGGTCGGCGGCGCCGTGCGCGACGCGCTGCTCGGGCACGCGGTCCTCGACGTCGACGTCGTGGTCGACGGCGATCCCGCCGCCGCCGCGCTGGCCGTCGCCCGCGCGTCCGGGCGGGGCACCGCACGGTTCGCGCTCTCCGACGCCTTCGAGACGTGGCGGGTCGTGGGGCCCGGCCACGCGTGGCAGGTCGACGTCACGCCGCTGCGCGGCGGCGGCATCGAGGCCGACCTCGCGCTGCGCGACCTGACGGTCAACGCGATGGCCGAGCCGGTGGGGGAGGGCGGCGGCGGCCTCGTGGACCCCACGGGCGGGCGCGCAGACCTCGAGGCCCGGATCGCGCGCGCCGTCTCGGACCGCTCGTTCGCCGAGGACCCGCTGCGCACCCTGCGGGTCGCCCGCTTCGCCTGCGAGCTCGAGCTCGCCGTCGACCCGCACACCGCGCAGCTGGCCCGCGCGCACGCGCCCGAGCTCGACCGCATCGCCGGCGAGCGCATCTTCGCCGAGCTCAAGCGCGTCATCGCCGCACCGCGCATCCGCGCCGGCCTGGCGCTCATGGACGAGCTCGACGTGATGGCGCACGTCCTGCCCGAGCTCAGCGCCCTGCGCGGCGTCGAGCAGAACCGCTACCACCACGCCGACGTCCTCGACCACACGCTCGAGGTGCTCGACTCGGCGCTGGCGCTGGAGGCGGATCCCGGTGCGGCGCTCGGCCTCGAGCACGCCGACGCCATCCGGGCGCTGCTGGCCGAGCCGCTCGCCGACGGGCTCACGCGCCGCGACGGCCTGCGCCTCGGCGCCCTCCTGCACGACTCGGCCAAGCCGCAGACGCGGGCGGTCGGCGAGCACGGGGAGACGCTCGGATTCCCGCGCCACGACGTCGAGGGCGAGCGGCTCGTACGGTCCATCCTCACCCGGCTGAAGGCGAGCGAGCGGCTGCGCGGGCACGTCGGCGCGCTCACCCGCCACCACCTGCGCCTCGGCTTCCTCCTCCACGACCGCGACGCCGACGGCATCCTGCCGCGCCGGGCGCTGTACCGGTACCTCACGACCACGGAGCCGGTCGAGGTCGACGTCACGCTGCTGTCGGTCGCCGACCGGCTCGCCACGCGCGGCCACAAGGCCGACGAGTCGATCGCCCGGCACATGGTGCTCGCGCGGGAGGTGGTCGGCGAGGCGCTGCGCTGGCGAGCGGGCGAGACGCGGCCCGCGCCGCTGCTGCGCGGCGACGAGCTCGCGCGCGAGCTGGGCATCGACCCCGGCCCCGAGCTCGGGCGCCTGCTCGCCGAGCTGGCCGAGGCGCGGTTCGCGGGCGAGATCCGCGACCGTCAGGAGGCGCTGGCCGCGGCGCGGGCGCTGCTCGACCCGCCGGCCGGCTGAGCGAGCCGGCGGACGGTCGCGGCGACGACGCGCGCGGCGTCGGCCACCGTCTCGTAGACGACGTTGTCGGCGTGATCGCTGGGCCAGTGGTAGTTGGCCGGTTCCTTGCGGTGGTTGACGGAGCCGAGCAGGGCGGCGCGGTAGCCGTCGCGCACCGCGATGAGCGCGTCGCTGCCGAAGGAGAACTTCAGCCCGCGGCGCACCTCGACCCCCATCTCGCGCCCCGCTGCCTCGACCGCGTCCTTGAGCGCCTCGTCGTAGCGGTAGGGGATGAGCATGCCCTCGCGCTCGGGCAGCGTGAGCTCGGGCGAGCCGACGGTGTCGACGACGAGGACCCGGGTCGTCTCGCGCGGCAGGCGCGGCCACCAGCGCTCGGCGAAGCCCTGCATGCCCTCCTCGAAGGACTCCTCGCTGCCCGTCGAGACGAGCAGCACGCGCAACCCGGGCACCGGCCGTTGGCGCAGCATGCGGGCCAGGGCGAGCACGACGGCGACGCCGGTGAGGTTGTCGTTGGCCCCCGGCACGACGGCCCGCGCGCCGATGTCGGCGAAGGTCGCCGCGCTCGCCAGCGACAGCAGCGTGCCGGCCCGGCGCGCGCGCTCGGAGCCGGTCAGCCCACCGGCGGCCACGAGGACGGGGCCGCCGAACACCAGCCACATGAGCGGCGGCGACGTGTCCGCCTTCTCGAAGACCCAGGGCGCGAGGCGGTCGATCGTCTCGGGGACGCGGGGGTCGAAGATCGCGCCTGCGTGGGCCGCGTCGTGGTGGGCGACGACGACGAGCGTCTCCCGGGCGCTGCGGTCGCCGGCCTCGGCGACCACGTTGAACGTCCGGCGGCGGCGGCCGACGAGCCGCCGGCTCCAGTGGCGCCAGATGACGAGGTCGTCGAACACGGTCGCCGCGGCGGCGGCGCCGACGAGCGCGGCCAGCGGACGCCGTCGTCTCCCGAGCAGCCCGGCGACGCCCGCCGCGGCGGTGGCCAGCCCGAGCGGCCACCAGTAGCCGCCGTGCGCCGGGTGGTCGGTGACCTCCGGATCGAGGCCCTCCTCCCGCAGGCGCTCGGCGATCCACTCGGCGGCTCGGCGCTCGCCGTCGGAGCCGGAGCCGCGCTCGAAGGAGGCGAGATGGCGAATCGCCCATTCGATCAGCTCGGCATCGGGTTCCACGGGCGCCCTCACCGTATAGCTTGGCGGGCCATGAGCTCCCTGCGCCTGGAGCACGACGGCCCCTTGGCCGTGCTCACGCTCGACGACCCGCCGCTGAACCTGTTCGACCACGACACGATGGCCGATCTGGCTGCGGCCGTCGACGAGCTCACCGCCGGGCCGCCGCGCGGCCTGCTCATGCGCGCGGAGGGCAAGGTGGTCTCCGCCGGCGTCGACGTCGCCAAGGTCTTCGCCGGGCTCGACGCGCCCCGGGCCAGCGCGCTGTGGGCCCAGTGGCTCGCGGTCATCCACCGCCTCGAGCAGCTGCCGTGCCCGACCGTCTTCGCCGCGCACGGCCTGACGCTCACGGCCGCCTTCGAGGTGGCGCTGGCCTGCGACCTGCTGGTCGCGGCCCGCAGCGCCCGCTTCGGCCTCGTCGAGCGGGTCGTGGGGCTCACGCCGGCGATGGGCGGCACGCAGCGCCTGGCGGCCCGGGCGGGGGCCGCCCGGGCCCGCGAGCTCGTGATGACCGGCGAGCTGTACCCGGCCGAGACGCTCGAGCGCTGGAACGTCGTCAACCGCGTCTTCGACGACGACGGCTTCGGCGAGGCCGCCCGCGGCTTCGCCCTGCAGATCGTCGACGGGCCCACCCGCGCGCACGCGGCGACGAAGCGGATCGTGCGCTCGTACCTCGACGGCGGCGTGCTGCGCGCCGACTACGCGGTCCCGAAGGCCGCCGGCGACCTCTTCGACACCGAAGACCTGCGCGACGCCGTGCGCTCGTTCATCGACCGCGGCCCCGGCCACGCGACCTTCGAGGGCCGGTGATGGTCGCCCGCAACGGGAGCGTCGAGCTCGCCTACGACGTCGCGGGCCCGGGCGAGCCGTTGCTGATGATCATGGGCCTGTCGGGCAGCCGCCGGGCGTGGGGCCGGCTTCTGCCGCACCTCAGCGGCCGCGTCGAGTGCATCACGTTCGACAACCGGGGCACCGGCGACTCGGACGGCGTGCGCGGTCTGCTGTCCATGGACGACATGGTCGCCGACGCTCTCGCGGTGCTGGACGCGGCGGGCCACGACAGCGCGCACGTCATCGGGGTATCGATGGGCGGGATGATCGCGCAGCACGTGGCCCTCGAGCATCGCGACCGCGTCCGCTCCCTCATCCTCGGGTGCACGACGCCCGTGGGTCGCAACGGCGCCCCGCCGTGGCGGCTGCTGAGCGCGACCGCGCTGCGTCCGCTCGTCGGCTCCGCGCGGACGTTCCGGCTCGTCGCGCCCGCGCTCTACGCCGAGCGGACGCGGCGCGAGCACCCCGACCGCATCCAGGACGATCTGCAGCTGCGCCTGCAGGACGCGACCAGCGTCCGGACGAGCATCGCCCAGCTCGCCGCGATCTCCCGCCACGACACCCGGCGGCGGCTGGCCGAGCTCGGCGGGCTCGAGGTGACGATCCTGCACGGCGAGGAGGATGCGCTCGTGCCGATCGAGGCGGGCGTGGCGCTGGCCGACGCGATCCCGGGGGCGCGGATGGTGGGCCTGCCCGGGTGCGGACACATGCTCACGACGGATGCCGAGGAACCGACCGCGGCCGCGGTCATCGAGCACCTCGGGCGGGCGGGCGCGCTCCCGGCCGCCGCGGCGTAGGCCTCAGCCGACGAGCGCCGGGTCGCTCGCCGCGGACCGCAAGCGGGCGCGCATCGCCGTGCTGGCGCGCTCGTAGGCGACGGGGTCGTCGTAGAGCAGCGCGTCGGTGTTCGCGGCCAGCAGGAACGCGTCGAGCTCGAACGTGAGCTGGCGCGCGTCCACGCCGGGATCGATCTCGCCGAGCCCCTGCGCGCCCTCGATCGTCGTGACGAACAGGCCGATCCAGTCGCGCCGGGCCACGGCGAGCGCGTCGCGCACCCGGCCCGGCCGGGCATTGAACTCCGCGTCGACGGCGCAGAAGAAGCAGCCGCCGGCGAACACCGGCTCACGCGCGTAGGCCAGCCAGCCGTCGCACAGCGCGGACAGGCGGCGCAGGCCGCGGGGCGCCTTGAGCGCGGGGACGACGACCGCCTCGACGAAGCGCTCGCGGGCGGCCTCCACGGTGGCCAGCTGCAGCTCCTCCTTGGAGCCGAAGTGGGCGAACACACCGCTCTTGCTGGCGCCGAGCTCGGCGGCGAGGCGGCCGATGGACAGCCCCTCGAGGCCCTCGACCGACGCGATGTCGGCCGCGCGCTGCAGGATCGCGCGGCGGGTCTGCTCGCCACGCAGGAGCCGGCCGTCGGAGGTCGTGGCCATGGCGCTGAAGCTTGACACGTCGGGCATCGGAAGATAATAGTACGACCGTTCGTACATCTACTTCAAGCGAGCCCTCACGACATGCGCGTCCTCCTTCTCGCCGCCGGTGCCACGTTCCTCGCCATGCTCGACGCCACGGTCGCGAACCTCGCGGTGGCCGATCTCGGCGCCGACTTCGCCTCCGCCTCGATCACGGACCTGAGCTGGGTCGTCAGCGCCTACGCGATCGCCTTCGCCGCGCTCCTCACGCCCGCGGGGCGCCTGGCCGGGGTGCTGGGGCCGCGGCGGCTGTTCGCGGGCGGCGTGGCGCTGTTCACGCTGATGTCCCTCGCGTGCGCCGCGGCGCCGGGGCTCGGGTTCCTCATCGGCGCGCGGGCGTTGCAGGGCGCGGGCGCCGCGGCGATGATCCCCGCGTCGCTCGCCGTCCTGCTGCTGGCCGCGCCGCCGGAGCGCCGGGCCGGGGCGATCGGGCTGTGGAGCGCGTCCGCGGCGCTCGCGGCGGCGGCCGGGCCGAGCATCGGCGGCCTGCTCGTCGACGGCTTCGGCTGGCGCGCCGTCTTCGTCAGCAACGTCCCGCTCGGCATCGCACTCGTCGTCGCCGCCCGGGCGCTCCTGCCCGCGGGCGGCGGCGCCGGCGGCCGCCTGCCCGATCTGCTCGGCACCGCGCTGCTGGCCGCAGGAGTGGGCGGGGTGGTGCTCGGCCTGACCGAGGCCGGGACGTGGGGCTGGGGCGACGCCCGCACCGTCGTCGCGCTGGCCGGCGGCGCCGCCGCGGTGGCGTTCGCCCTCCGGCGCTCGACCCGGCATCCGGCCCCCGCCGTCGAGACGAGCCTCTGGCGCTCGCGGACCTTCGCCGTCGCCAACGTCGCCTCGCTGCTCTACGGGCTCGCGCTGTACCCCTGGCTGCTGCTCGGCGTCCTCGTGCTCACGCAGGGCTGGGGCTACAGCGTCCTCGACGCGGGCCTGGCGATGAGCCCCGGGGCGGTCGCCGCGGCCGCGGCGGCGGTCGTCAGCGGCCGGCTGACGGCGCGCGTCGGCGTGCGCCCGGTCGTGGCGGGCGGCGGCCTGGTCCTCGCCGCGGCGGGCCTGTGGGCCGCGCTGGCGCTGCCGCACGAGCCGGACTTCCTCGGCTTCTGGCTGCCCGTCGGCACGGTCATCGGCGTCGGCATGGGGATGCTGACCACCGGCACGTCGACCGCGGCGGCGCTCGCCGTCGCCCCGACGCGCTTCGCCGCCGCGACCGGGATGAACACGACCGCCCGCCAGGTCGGCGGCGCGCTCGGCATCGCCGCCCTCGCGCTCGTGCTCTCGGCCACCGCCGGCTTCGACGGCTTCGAGCGCGCCTACCTGTTCTGCACCGTCGCGGCGCTGGCCTCGGCGCTCGCGGGGCTGGCCCTCCACGGCCGGCCCGCCTCGGCCCGCGCGTCCGCGCCGGCCGCCACCGTCGTCCCCGAAGGGAGCCTCTGATGCCCATCGTCCCGCATCGCCTGCGCCGCGCCGCGGCGCCGCCGCCGGCGTCGGCGCCGCCCGGGGCCGACCCGCTCGCCCGTGCGCCCTGGCGCCGGCTCGCGGTCCTCGGAGACAGCGTGGCCGAGGGGATCGGCGACCCGGTCGACGGCTACCCCCACCGCGGTTGGCTCGACAGCGTCGCCGCCGAGCTCGAGCGCGCCCGACCCGGCCTCGAGTACCGAAACCTCGGGGCCCGCGGGCTGCTGACCGCCGAGATCCGCGAGACGCAGCTCGACGCCGCCGTCGCCTGGCGCCCCGACCTCGCGGTCCTCGCGGCGGGCGGCAACGACCTGTTCGGGCCGGCGTTCGACGGCCCCGGCGTGGAGGACGAGCTCGACGCGATGGTGAGCGCCCTGCGCGGCCGCGGCGCGGACGTGCTGACGGTCGGGCTGTTCGACATCAGCCGCTCGTCGCGGGTGCCCGAGCGCTTCCGGGCCGGTCTGGGCGAGCGCCTGCGAGAGCTGTCGGCGCGCACGGCGGCGGTGGCCGCGCGCCACGGCGCCTGGCACCTCGACTACACGGTCCACCCCGCGGCGGCCGACGACCGCATCTACAGCGCCGACGCCATCCACCTCAACGCGCGCGGGCACGCGATCGCCGCACGGGAGGCGCTGCGCGAGCTCAGCGCCCGGTCCGCCGCATCCCCCACGCCGCCAGCGACCCGAGCACGGCGAGCATCCCGGTGGTCGCCGCGAGTGCCGGCCATGTCTCGGCCCAGGTGATCGGTCCGAGGTAGCCCTGGCGCACGCCGTCGAGGACCGGGAATGAGCGGGATCGGCCATTCTCCATAACCGGCCGACCCCGGTAGGATCAGGATCCGGTCAGGCGCAGGGTGGGCACGCTGGAGAGAGGAGCCCAATGGTGGAGACGTCACTTCGGTTTTCCCGGCGTACGTTCGTCGCCTGGGTCGGGGGAGCAAGCGCCGGCTACTACCTGTTCGGGCGGCTTCCGGGCCGCCGCGCATCGGAGGCGTTGGCTTTGGTCGCGGGCGGCACGCTCGATCCGACCACGATCGCGAAGTTCCAGACGCCGATGCTGATCCCGCCGGTGATGCCCAGGGCCGCCACGATCAGGCAGCGGGGCGACAAGCCGGTTGACTACTACGAGATCTCGATGCGGCAGTTCGAGCAGCAGATCCTTCCGGCGGGACTGCCGGCGACGACGGTGTGGGGCTACGGTGCGAAGGCGGCGCGCAGCAACCGCGGGCTGCTCGTCCACCACGCCCCGTCGCTGACGATCGAGGCCCGCCAGAGCAGGCCGGTCCGGGTCAGGTGGATCAATGAGCTCGTGAGCGCCGACGGGAGCTACTTGCCCCACCTGTTCGCGGTCGACCAGACCCTGCACTGGGCCAACCCGCCCGGCGGGACCGGCGGTCGCGACAGCCGGCCGAGGTTCACGGAGACGCCCGGTCGGTACACGGGCCCGGTCCCGATGGTCACCCACGTGCACGGCGCTGTGGGCGTGAATGACGACAGCGACGGCTACGCGGAAGCGTGGTACCTGCCTGCCGCGACCGACATTCCGGCTGGCTACGCCACGGAAGGGACGTGGTACGAGTTCTTCGCCGGCCAGGCCGCCCGGGCCTACGGCGTCGAGTGGGGACCTGGGTTCGCCACGTTCCAATACCCGAACGACAACCGGGCGGCGACGATCTGGTACCACGACCACGCGCTCGGCATGACACGCCTGAACGTGTACGCGGGCCCGGCTGGCTTCTACCTCATCCGGGGCGGCCCCGACGATGTCGTGCTCGACTCGCGGACCGGGCTCGCGGCGAGCTTGCCCGGCCCGGCGCCGCGCGAGAACGACAGGTTTCCGTCCAACAAGCGCTACCGCGAGATCGCGATCGCGATCCAGGATCGGTCCTTCAACACGGACGGGTCGCTGTTCTATCCGGACAGCCGGGCGTTCTTCGATGGGATCGTGCACGACTACATCCCGGACGGGGAGTTCTCGCCGATCTGGAATCCCGAGTTCTTCGGGAACACGATCATGGTCAACGGCAACACGTGGCCGTTTCAGACCGTTGAGCAGCGCCGCTACCGGCTGCGGTTCCTCAACGGCTGCCAGTCCCGTTTCCTCATGCTCGACTTCAACCGGATCCCCGACGTCGAGGTGTGGCAGATCGGCAACGAGGGCGGCTTCCTCGCCGCCCCGGTGAACCTCACCGCCAACCACGAGAACCGGCTGCTGATGGGACCCGCCGAGCGGGCCGACGTGATCGCCGACTTCACGAATGTGCCGCTCGGGAACCACATACTCGCCAACATCGGGCCCGACGAGCCGTTCGGGGGCGGAGAACCCGATGAGGACTTCGATCACGCCGACGCCGACACGACGGGGCAGATCATGCAGTTCCGCGTCGTGCCCGCGGTCGAGATCGACGACTCGACCCCGCCGCGGTTCCTCCAGCTGCCCGCGATCACGCCGCTGCCCGCCCAGACGCACACGCGGCAGGTGGCGCTGATCGAGAAGGCCGACGAGGGTCTTGACGAACAAGGCGAAGCGATCGAGGGGCCGGTCGAGGCGCTCCTGGGCACGGTGACCGACGGGGTGTGGACGGAGCGCGAGTGGACGGATCCGGTGACGGAGAACCCCGGCGTCGGTGACACCGAGGTCTGGGAGATCTACAACACGACGGCCGACGCCCACCCCATGCACATTCACGAGATCACCTTCGAGGTCGTCAACCGGCAGCGCCTCCTTCTCGACGAGAGTCAAGAACAGGTCGTCCAGCCGATCCAGCTCGACGGCGACCCGTTGCTGCCCGAACCGGGGGAGACCGGCTTCAAGGACACCGTTATCGCCTACCCAGGCCAAGTCACCCGAGTCAGAGCCCAGTTCGACACAGCCGGCCAGTTCGTCTGGCACTGCCACATCGTCGAGCACGAGGACAACGAGATGATGCGGCCCTACCGGATCGGACCGCGGCAGCCCGGACAGCCCGACTGAACGCGGCCGCTGCCTTCCATGCGTTGCCACGGCGGTTCACACGGCGGCGGCGGCAGAGGCCACCGAACCGGTCACCGTCTCGTTCCGAACTACCGAGAAGGTCCGGAGAACCTTCTGTCCCGACCGGCGGCGCCACGAGATCTGGCCCGGCAATGAGTTGCCAACATCGGCATGCACAAGGACGGAAGGGCCGGTGCCCGATGGCCCGGCCCTTCCGCTCGTGCCTACCTCTCGCGATTCACGACCGCATCACTCGCCGCTAGCTGGCGGTGATCGTGATGTACGGTGACGTGAACCCTGCGAACGTGAGCGTGTACGTGAAGCTCACCAGCGTGAGAGATCCCTGACGGATGACCGGCGTCCAGTTGGGATTCGGGCACACCTGCCCCACTTGCCCAGCGCTCACCGACTGCGCCGGGACAGACAGCTGTCCGTTCCTGGTCGAGGGCACGGTGGCCGTACTGGTGGCCGCGAACGACGTGGTGTGCGACTCGATCGGGTTGTTCCGGTTCGTTCCGGGGTTGAAGCAGTCAACGATCGCCGTGTAGTTGGCCGCGAGGCTCACGGTCGCATTCGTGTGGCCGACGCCCCCGAGCACATACGCCGAGCAGTTGACGTCGAGCGTTGTCGTGACCGTGCACGACGGCGTGCCCGATGTCAGGTGCGAGCTGCCCGGAGCGTTTGCGGAGTTGAAGCTATCGGCCGTTGGGAAATATGTTCCCGGCGCGACAGCCGCCGAAGCCGCCGCGGGGAACGCGATTGCCGCCACAAGGACCGTCCCAAGAGCCAAAAGCCGTCGATGTCTGCTCATTGCCGATTGTCTCCTCTCTGGCTCGAAGGCGCACGCGCGAAGCGCACAGTGAATCCCCGAGCCCGGAGTCGGTGCTTTCCTGGATAGGCTTTTTCAGCTCGCGCGTCACATCCCCCGTTGGAGTAACGGCACAATGGTGACGCGTTAACTTTCAGGATTGCGGCTCATTCCCGGCGCTCGCTCAATCGGTGCCGGGGTGGAGCCGGAGTGTCTTCACTCCGCCTCATGCTCAGTGGTGATGCGCACGGGGGGCGCACGAGCGTTGGCGTCAGAACCGACGCGCGATGGCCTCAACCCCCTGCAGGCGTCACGACGCTGCAATACAGGAAGCACTTGTGGCCCTTCGTCCAGGAGCGAGCGTCCCACTGCGAAAAGCCGATGTCAAGGCGCTCCTCTGCTGAGATCGCGAAACGACACCACGGAGTATCGACGGCGCAACTGTCGGGTGACTCGCGCTAGAAATGAAACCGTCAGCGGTTCGAGATCCGGCGAGAAGCGCGGAAGATTTCCTTTAATAGTGAACATCGCACGTCCGCTCCTGGTCCATCACAGCGCAGACGAGACGCTCGAGATGCTCAGCAGGTCGGGCGCGCTCATCTATTCAGGTGCCTATCAATCTCTATAGAACAACGCAAAGGGCACTGAGCGTTCTTCGTGACGCTCGACGGGCGCGTTGCGTTGGGTCATTGGACTGACGGCGCCCGCTTCTGTTGCTGGATGACGGGTATTCGGTTCCCCGGGCGATGGGCACGGCGGATCCCGCCGCTACAGATGAGCGCACCCCGCGCGGGGTTCGAGCGCGCACTTTGCCCCACGGGCACCTGGTGGCAGTTGGCGCTCGCGCGAAATGCGCTCGCCGTCCCGCGAGATCGGGGCGGCGAGCGTTCAGCGGCCGGTGTCGCGCACGATGGCGATATCGCCACGAGCGAGCTACCGCCGGTCGACGCGCTGCGCCGCTACCGCGACGGTGCCGCCGCCGTGCCGCAGGCACAGCGGCCCGCGCCCGGCCGCGCACGGATGAACGACGCGGTCCCCCTTGCATCGGACGAGGCTTGTCGGAGACGATCACCTCGGCCACCAACGAAACGAGGAGCCGGAACGATGCATGCCGTCATCGTCGACGTCTCTATCAGCGATTTCTCCGACGCCAGGCGCGAACTACTGGACCGCACCGTCCCGGCGGTCTCGGGAGCGCCGGGGTTCGTCTCCGGCTCTTGGATGCAGGTCGGGCCGGGCAAGGGCCACTCGGTTGTCGTCCTCGAGTCCGAGGAGGCGGCAAACGCGATGGCCCAACAGGTCCGCACGAACGTCCCCGAGGCGGTCACGGTGGACAACGTCAGCGTGTGCGAGGTCGTGGCGCACGCCTAGGGCGATACGTAGGACTCCTGTCGCGGGTTTCTCGCGGGCGGGTGGGCGGCTGCAACGAATCGTGCAGGGGGCGACGATGACCGGCGAGGACCCAGGGGCCCACGGTTCGGGAAAGCGTGCGCGTGGGCGGGGCGGTTCCGTCGCGCTGGGCGGGCGCTGCTCGCTCGCGGTCGAGGTCCATGCCGTCAACCGCCTTCAGGGCACCCTTGAACCGGCGTTCCAAGGCGACCGTCTCGACCGCTGCCATGCGGCCCGGGAGTCGATGCAGCGCAACCTCGCGGCCGTGGTCGTGTTGAATCTCCCCGATGCTGCGTCCAAATTTCACGATCCCCGCCCTGACGGCCGTCCTCGGCGCGCTGGCGCTTGCCCCGGCCGCGAATGCCGAGATCAAGGAGGTCGGGCCCACAGGCGCTGCGGCCACGGGCACGCCGTCGTGCCCGACGAACTGCATCGCGGTGACCCGCACGACCGGCTACCAGCAGAGCGTCGGCGGGACGAACGGCGTGTTCCGCGTGCCGGCCGATGGCCGGATCGTCGCCTGGAGCGTTCAGCTCGGCCTCCCCGGCAAGAAGCAGGTCAAGTTCTTCAACGACAACTACGGCGGCGAGGCCCAGGCGGGCCTGGCGGTGCTCACGACCGGGACGAAGGCGCGGGCGCGCCTGGTCGCCCAGAGCCCGGTGATGAAGCTGACGCCGTTCTTCGGCAAGACGGTCCAGTTCCCGCTCGAGACGACGCTGGCGGTCAAGAAGGACGAGGTGATCGCGCTGACGGTGCCCACGTGGGCCCCGGCGCTGGCGGTGGGCCTGCCCGCCGACACGGCCTGGCGCGCGAGCCGCGACTCCGCCTGCAAGGCCCAGGCGACGACGCAGACACAGACCGCCCAGACCACCATCGGGGACCTCAAGCAGTACCTGTGCAAGTACACGACGGCGCGGCTGACGTACTCCGCGACACTCGTAACGAACCCGACGACGCCGGCTGAGGACCAGTAGGGCCGAGGGGCCGAGGGGCGCTAGCAGGCGCCCGGGTTCTGCGTGCAGAAGTCCTGGAGCGCGCAGAAGTTCTGGAAGCCGGCGCCGCTCAGGGGCACCAGCAGGCGCCCGGGTTCTGCGCGCAGAAGTTCTGGAGGCCGGCGGGGCCGAGGGGCGCTAGCAGGCGCCCGGGTTCTGCGCGCAGAAGTCCTGGAAGCCGGCGCCGCCGGTTCCGCCTCCGCCGGTGCCGGCGCCGCCGCCGGTCGTCCCGCCGCCCGTGGTGCCGCCGGCACTCGTGCCGCCGCCGGTCGTGCCGCCGCCGGTGGTCCCTCCGCCGGTCGTGCCGCCGCCGGTGGTCCCTCCGCCGGTGGTCCCTCCGCCGGTGGTCCCTCCGCCGGTGGTGCCGCTCGAGCCGGTGGTGCCGCCCGACGTGCCGCTGCTCGCGGTGCCGCTCGAGCCGCTGGTGCCCGAGGACGTGCCGCTCGACGTCGAGCCGGTCGCGCCCGTGGAACCGGTGGAGCTCGACTGCGTCGACGTGGTGCCCGTGGTCGAGGTCGTGCCCGTGCCCGTGGTCGTGCCGGCTGAGGCGGCCGTCTCGGTGCCGTTCAGGCCGGCGAGCTCCGCCTCGGAGACCGTGATCGGCGGGGTCGTGGCCGGCTTGTCCTCGCTGACCTGCGTTCCGCCGCACGCCGCGACGCCGGCCCCAAGGGCCAGCGCGATGACGGCAGCGGCGAGGGGACGAGCGCTCATGGCGAAGGGATGGGTCAGGCGGCGCCCAGCGGCGCCATGCGCCGCCCGCAGGTCGGGCAGTCGTTCAGGTCCCGCTGGGCGAGCTGGTCGCACCAGTTGCAGAAACGCAGGTTCTCGACCGCCCAGGGCAGCTTCGACTTGCTCGGGGGCAGCGGCAGCACCATTCCGACGACGTCGAGCTCCTCGCCCGTGTCGCGGTCGACGTAGACCTCGTCGGGATCGCCTTCGATGATGATCTCGCGGCCCGTCGACGGGGTGCGCATGCGGTAGCGCGGAAAACTCATGACGAACGGGCACGATACCGGAGTGCGCGTCCTGATCTTCCACGGCTACCTCCTGCGAGGCACCGGCTCCAACGTCTACACCTCCAAGCTCGCGGAGGCCCTGCGCCACCTCGGGCACGAGGTCCATGTCCTGTGCCAGGATCGCGACCCGCGCGATCTGCCGTGGGTCGATGCCATCGGCACCTGGGCCGGGAGCGGGTGGGAGGTCGAGGTCCTGCGCGAGCCCGTGCGGGCGACGATCTACCGGCCGGACATCGGAACGCTGCTGCCGGTGTACGTCGCCGACCGGTACGAGGGGTTCGATGCCCGCCCTTTTCCGGCCTGCTCGGATGCCGAGATCGCCGAGTACGTCGCGCGAAACGTCGAGGCGGTGCGCGCGGTCGCCGAGCGTGCGCGGCCCGACGTCTCGCTGGCCAATCACCTCGTCATGGGGCCGGCGATCCTCGCGCGGGCGGGCCTGCGGACGGCGGTGAAGATCCACGGCAGCGCCCTCGAGTACGTCGTCAAGCCGCACCCAGAGCGTTTCATGCCGTGGGCGCGCGAGGGGCTCTCCGCCGCGCGCACGATCCTCGTCGGCTCGCTGCACACCGGGCAGTCGCTGTGGGACGCGCTGGGCGCGGAATTGCAGGAACGGACCCGCCTGGGCCCTCCCGGGGTCGACATCGAGCAGTTCGCGCCGCGCGCGCCGCAGGCCGCGGCACGCGAGCTGCAGGCGCTGGCCGAGGCGCTCGCGGCCGGCGCCGGCGGTCACCTCGACGAGGCGGGCGAGGCCGCTCAGGAGGCCGGCGGCGCCGACGCGTTCGCCATGGACCACGCCGCTGCGGGCCGCGCGCTCCAGCGCCTCGACCTCGGGCGCGACCGGCTCGTCGCCTACACCGGCAAGCTGATCGTCTCCAAGGGCGTGGACCTGCTGCTCGCCGCCTGGCCGCTCGTGCTCGACGCGGCCCCGGACGCGCGGCTCGTCGTGGTCGGGTTCGGCGCGTACCGGGACGGCCTGATGGCCCTGCAGCGCGCGCTCGCGGCCGGCGACCTCGAAGGAGCCCGGGACATCGCGCGGGCGGGCCGGGCGCTCGAGGGGGGCCCGCGGGCGCCTTTGCACCATCTCCTGACGTTCCTCGACTCGGAGGCGGCGGCGGGCGAGGCCTACCGGCGGGCGGCCGCGCGGCTCGACGACCGCGTGGTCTGGTGCGGGCGCCTCGAGCACGCCGAGCTCGCGCACGTGCTGCCGGCCTGCGAGGCGCAGGTCGTGCCGAGCACGTTTCCGGAGGCGTTCGGCATGGTGGCCGCGGAGGCCGCGGCGTGCGGGGCGCTGCCGATCTCGGCGGCCCATTCCGGGCTGGCCGAGGTCACGCGGACGCTGGCGGCGGCGGTCGGCGACGAGTTCGCGCCGCTGCTGTCGTTCGGCGTCGGGCCGCGGGCCGTCGACGATCTGGCCGACCGGATCACCGGGTGGCTGCGGGTCTGCGGGGATGGACGGGACCGCACGCGCGCGGCGCTCGTGGCCACCGCCCGCGAGCGCTTCTCGTGGGACGGCGTGGCCGCGGGGGTCGTCGCGGCGGGTCTGGGCCGGCTGGACGAGCTGCCGTTGCCGTCCTGAGCAACGAGATCTCGTTTCCGGCTCGCCAAATCGCCGCCGGCTTGGTTAGGATCCCGCGGGCGATGGAGAGGGTCCTGCCGAGGGGGAGGGTGTTGGCGATCGTGGCCGGTGCGGCCGCGACGGCCGTGCTGCTCGGTGCGTGCGGCAGCCAGGCCCCGTCCAGCTCGGACGACAACCTCGTCGCGGGCAAGCAGATGTTCGTCGAGCGGTGCGGCTCCTGCCACACCTTGAGCCGGGCCGGCACGAAGGGCACGGTCGGCCCGAACCTCGACGCGGCGTTCCGTCAGTCGCTCTCCGACGGCTTCGAGCGCAGCGTCGTCCGCGGCGTCGTCGCCGAGCAGATCAAGATCCCGCTGCGCGGCGGCAAGATGCCGGCCGACCTCGTCACCGGCGACCACGTGACCGACGTCGCGGCCTACGTCGCCGAGTCGGTCGACAGGAAGGGCCAGGACACCGGCCTGCTGGCCACCGCGGTCAAGGCCCCGGGGCAGGGCAAGCCGGCGGTCGCGAAGAACGGCGTCCTGCAGATCAACGCCGATCCCAGCGGCCAGCTCGCCTACGTCACGAACAAGGCCAGCGCGCCGCCCGGGCGCCTCACGGTCAAGATGGGCAACGAGTCCACCGTCGAGCACGACATCGCGATCGACAACGGCGGCGTGAACGCCAAGGGCGAGATCGTCGGCAAGGGCGGGACCTCCCAGTTCACGGTCGACAACATCCCGCCCGGCACCTACCAGTACTTCTGCACCGTGCAGGGCCACCGCGCCGCGGGCATGCAGGGCACGCTCACCGTCAAGTGAGCCGGCGGCCGCGCCCGCCGGCGTGGCGCGGTTCCGGCGCCTGACGCCGTCGACGCGACAGGACCAAAGGCCGGACGCGCGGCTGGGGGCTGGAGGGGCGGCTGCGGCTCGGACGCGCGGCGGCGGGCCGGACGGCCGGACGCGCGGCTGCGGGCCGGACGGCCGGACGCGCGGCTGCGGGCCGGACGGCCGGACGCGCGGCTGCGGGCCGGACGGCCGGACGGGCGGCTGTGGGTCGGACGCGCGGCGGCGGGCCGGACGCGCGGCGGCGGGCCGGACGCGCTAGAGGATCGCCCGCAGCACGACCACGATGACCGCGATCGCGCCGAAGATCGCGGCGACCCAGATGAGGAACCGGAAGGCCTCGCCCTCCGAACGCAGCGGGTTCAGCATGGCTCTCAGATGATGTAGACCGTCGTGTAGACGATCACCCACATCGCGTCCACGAAGTGCCAGTAGATGCCCGGCACCTCGATGCCGCGGTGCTCGTGCGGCGTGAAGTGGCCGCGGAAGATCCGGATGAGCATGAAGCCCAGCAGCATCAGGCCGATGAAGACGTGGCACCCGTGCAGGCCGGTGAGGCCGTAGAAGATGCTCGCCTGGGCCGAGTCGCTCGGGGCGAAGCCGATGTGGACGTACTCGTTGACCTGGATCAGCAGGAACGTCAGGCCGAGGAGGAACGTCGTCAGGATCCCGGCCTTCATCGCGAAGCGGTTGCCGCGCTTGGCCGCCTCGAGCGTCCAGTGCATCGTCAGCGAGGACGACAGCAGGATGGCGGTGTTGACGCCGGCGATGAGCTTCGGAAGCTCGTCACCCTGCGCCGGCCAGTGGTCGCCGGCCACCACCCTGATGAAGAAGTAGGCGGTGAAGAACGCCCCGAAGACCATGACCTCCGAGATGATGAAAAGCAGCATCCCGAGGGTCTGCGGGTCCACGCGCGAGGATCGGTTCGCCGGCGGCGGACCGTGGTGGTCGTGAGCGTCGTGGAGGGGGAGGGCGGAGGCTTCCATCAGTGGTTCGTCTCGATGGTTGCGGGACGGGCCACTAGCTCACGCCTGCCTCGGATCGCTCGGCGGACGCCATCACGTGTTCGACCGGGGCGTTCGTCGCCTTGCGCACCCGCTCGACGAGGTCGGCGCGCAGCCAGCCCGAGCGCTCGGGCCCGAGCGTCGAGATCACCACGTCGTCGACGCGGAACAGCTGCAGGGCGTTCTTCGTCGCGATGTACGGATCAGGGTCACCGATCATCCCCGCCGCCAGCAGGCCGGCGGCGCGCGCCCGGTCCAGGAACTGGTTGAGCTGGCCGCGCGCCCGGTTGGAGTGGTGGCCCTCGCCGCCCTCCTGCGGGATCAGCACGATGAACAGCGGCGGACGGTCGACGTTCGCCGCGCGTTCCTTCAGGTGCTCGAGGAGCTGGTCGCTGCTCGCCGTCTTCGCGGCCACCACCAGCGTGACGTCGACGCCCAAGCCCTCGCGGTCGACGTCCGTGACCACGTGCTCGACGGGCAGGCCCGAAGCCTCCGTGATGCGGTCGACGAGGTCGCGCCGCAGCCAGCCCGACGTCGTCGCCGGCTTCGTCGAGATGATGATCTCGTCCGGCTGGTACCAGCCGATGGCGTCCATCGTCGCGGTGTACGGGTCCGGGTCACCGACCTCGCCGACGACCTCGAGGCCCATCTGGTCGCGCAGGAACTTGCGCGCCAGGTCGATGCGCACCTGCGCCGCCTGGTAGACGAAGTCGTCGTAGATGATCGAGCCGTGCTGGGGCCGCGTGCGCGGCACCGTGACCACGAAGTCGGCGTCACCCTGCTCGGACCGCTTGCGGATGGCCTCGATGAGGTTCGTCCCGCCGAGCGTCTCGTTGCCGACGACCAGAATGCGCGCCATGGGTCAGTCCCCCGCTGGTGCGGCACCGGCGGGCGCCGCGGTCGTTTTCACTTCGGCGCCCTTGAAGACGCCGTGCACGGCCCCTGGCACCCCGTACTCGTAGGGTCCGCCCACGACCGTCGGGATCGTGTCGAAGTTGAAGATCGGCGGCGGCGAGGAGACCTGCCATTCCAGCGTCATGGCCCGCCACGGGTTCGCCGGCGCCCGCGCGCCCGCCCGCCAGGAGACGACCATGTTGTAGACGAAGAGCAGCGTGCTCAGCCCGACGACGAACGAGGCGCACGAGATGAACAGGTTCCAGGTCGCGAACTGCTGGGAGTAGTCGGCGACGCGGCGCGGCATGCCCTGGATGCCGATCAGATGCATCGGCCCGAACGTCAGGTTGAAGCCGATGAACGTCGTCCAGAAGTGCCACTTGCCCAGGCGTTCGTCGAACATCCGCCCGGTCATCTTCGGGAACCAGTAGTAGACGCCCGCGAAGATCGTGAACAGCGACCCGCCGAAGAGCACGTAGTGGATGTGGGCGACGATGTAGTACGTGTCGCTCACGTGGATGTCGAACGGGATCAGCGCGAGCGACACGCCCGAGATCCCGCCCAGCGTGAACATCGTCAGGAAGCCGAGGGCGAACAGCATCGGCGTGTCGAGGTGCAGCACCCCTCGCCACAGCGTCGCCAGCCACGAGAAGATCTTGATGCCGGTCGGCACCGCGATGACCGCGGTCGTGATCATCATCGGCACGCGGATCCACTCCTGCATGCCCGAGACGAACATGTGGTGCGCCCACACCGTGAAGCCGAGCACCACGATCGCGAGCAGCGAGAAGGCCATCATCCGGTAGCCGAAGATCGGCTTGCGCGCCTTGACGGCGAGGATCTCGCTGATGATCCCGAAGCCCGGCAACATCATGATGTAGACGGCCGGGTGCGAGTAGAACCAGAAGACGTGCTGGTACATCAGCACGTCGCCGCCCTTGGCCGCGTCGAAGAAGCTGAAGCCGAGTGCGCGGTCCAGCAGGACCATGAACTGCGACGCGGCGATGAACGGCGTCGCGATGACGACCAGCAGCGACGTGGAGAAGTTGGCCCACACCAGCAGCGGCATCCGGAAGAACGACATGCCCGGCGCGCGCATGGTGATGATCGTCACGAGGAAGTTCAGCGCCGTGGCGATCGACGAGGCACCCGCGAACTGCACGCCGATGGTGAAGAACACCTGGCCTATCGGCGCATCCACCGACAGCGGCGCGTACGCCGTCCAGCCCGTCGCGAACGAGCCGCCCGGCGCCAGGAAGCTCAGCAGGAACATGATGCCGGCCATCGGCAGCATCCAGAACGACAGTGCGTTCAGGCGCGGGAACGCCATGTCCGGCGCGCCGATCATCAGCGGCAGGACGTAGTTCGCCAGCCCGGCGAACACCGGGATGATGAACAGGAAGATCAGGATCGAGGCGTGGACGCTGAACAGCCCGTTGTAGGCGTTCGGGTTCACGAACTGCATCCCCGGCTCGGCGAGCTCGGCCCGCACGAGCATCGCGAACATGCCGCCCACCAGCAGGAAGAAGAACGAGTGGACCGTGTACTGGATCCCGATGACCTTGTGGTCGGTGTTGACCCGGAAGTAGTCCTTCCAGGAGTGGGCGCCGTGACTGGAGTGGTCCTCCGGCCGCGTCTTGCGGCCGGCCGCCCAGTAGAACCAATAGTCGAAGGCGCCGAGGCCGATCAGGAATCCGAATGGGGCGCCGATCAGCGCGACCTGGAGCACGGCCTCGCCGTCGACGACGGGGTCCCAGCCATACAACGCCCGCGCGACGACCGTGATGGCGTAGGCGAGGCCGACGCCGATGAGCGCACCGAGGCCGGCACGAGGCAATCCAGGCGCGCGCAAGCTCACTGCGTGGCCTCCTTCAGGTAGGCGACGAGAGCGTTCAAGTCACTCTCCGACAGAGTTTGCCCGAAGTTCTGGGGCATGATGTTCGGACCGTAGCCCTTGGCGATCGCCGCGTTCGGATCGACGATGTCCTGGTGGAGCATGGCATCGCTCTGGCCCTTGAGGACCTGATCGAGGTTCGGCCCGATCTGGCCGGTCGCGCCGGCATCCGAGAGGGTGTGGCAGCCGCTGCAACCGGAGGCGCCCGTGAAGATCTGCTTGCCCGCGGCCGCCAGCTGGGCGGGGCTGGCGCCCTGCGGGGCGGCGGGCTTGTTCTGCCCGCCCAGCCACTTCTTGAACTGGGGCTCGGTGACGACGTGCACGGTCGAGCGCATGACGCTGTGGCCCAGGCCGCAGAGCTCGGCGCAGACGACCGGATAGGTGCCGAGCCGGTTCGGCGTGATGCGGTAGTGGGTCGTGATGCCGGGGACCGCGTCGATCTTCATCCCGAACTCCGGCACCCAGAAGTCGTGGAGGACGTCCTCGGAGTTGATGTCGAACTTGACCGAGCGGCCCTCGGGGAGGACGAGCTCCGTGGTCGACAGCGCCTTGCCGCCGGCGACGTCCTTCGGGTACGTGAAGGTCCAGGCGAACTGCTGGCCCTTGACCGCGATGTTGATCTCCTTGGGCGCGGTCGCGGCCGGCGCGCGCTCGGCGTCGCGCAGGACGACGTACGAGTAGGCGCAGAGGCCGAGGATGAGGGCGGCGGGCACCGCGGTCCAGAGGACCTCGAGCTTCGTGTTGCCGTGGATCGGCGGACCGTCCTGGTCCTCCTGGCCGGGCCGCATGCGGAAGCGCACGACGGCGCCGATGACCACGGTCATCACCAGCACGAACACCGGAACCGAGACGATGATGATGACGTCGTAGAGCGTCTTGATGTCGCCCAGCTGGGTCGACGCCTCGGTCGGAAACCAATGGATGGTCAACCCGAGCGCGATGCCGATCGCGCTGGCGACCACGCCAGCGATGACCATCACCAGAACCGGCCGGCCTCGCATCTAGACCCCTTCTCCCCTCATCGGAAAGCGGACCCTAGCGCGCCCCGGCGATGGACGCCAAGTAAGACTTCCCGTGCCGCCTGCGAAGGGGCGCGGAACGGGGTGCCGCAGGTGCCGCAGGCAGGGGCCGGCGGCCGCCTCGCGCGCGCGGGATGAAGAGCCGCCCCCGGGGCAGGTATGGCGCGTCGCCGGTCCGCGCGCGGACCGGCGGCGGTCAGGCGGCGAGCGAGGCGTGCAGCGCCGGCGCCCCGCCGGGCCGGCTGCGGAAGGCCGACGGCGCGACGCCATGGCGGCGGCGGAAGGCCTTGGCGAACTGCGCGGGCTGGCGGTAACCCACCCGGTGGGCCACCTCGCGCACGGTCAGCGACGAAGAGGCGAGGAGCTCCGCGGCGCGATCCATGCGCACGCCGGTGAGGTGCTCGCGGAACGTGGTCTCGCCGATCTCGCTGTACGCCCGTTGGAGCTGGCGCCGCGACGACGCCACCCGGCGGGCGATGTCATCGAGCGACAGGTCGTCGGCGTACTCCTGCTCGACGATCGCGACGGCGTCGTCGTACAGGCTCGTGCGGAGGGTCACGGTCGAGGAGCGCTGCATCACGTTTCCTACGGGAGATCGTCACCGATGGATGACAGTGCCATCTGTCCGGGACGCAACCTGGCGCAGGGACGCTCGTCGAACGCTCGTGAAAAGGGAACCCATTCCGGGGTCATGCTCTGCTACCTTTGGCCAAGGTTGTGACGAACGATACGAGGAGGCCGAAGGTCTGATGCAGGTGCGCAACGGCATGAGCAGCGTCGTCCTCACGGTGGGACCCGACCATACGCTGCGCGATGCGGCCCGGCAGATGACCAACCGGCGCGTGGGCGCCGCGGTCGTCCTGGATCCGGACGGCGCCGGGCCCGCGATCATCACCGAGCGCGACCTCCTGCTCTCACTGGCGGCCGGGGAGGACCCGGACGCCGAGCGCGTCGGGCGCCACCTCACCTCCGACGTCGTCTACGCCGCGCCGAACTGGTCGCTCGAGGAGGCCGCCGCCGCGATGGTCCGCGGCCAGTTCCGCCACCTCATCGTCATCGACGGCGGGTCAGTGTGCGGGCTGCTGTCCATGCGCGACATCGTGCGCTGCTGGACCGAGGACGGCTCGATCTGCGACGTGCCCGAGGGCGCGCGCTTCCTGCGGACAGCCTGAGACCTCGGCTCCGCTCGAGGGGCCGGCGCGCGGCGAATGCGCGTCGCGGCGGGCTCCGGTCCCGGCTAGTGGTGCCCGGCCTCGTGGTCGAGCGGCAGCTCGGCCATGTCGCGGCGCGTGTCCATGATCCACGTCACGATCACGGCGATCGTCAGCAGCCCGCCGAGGACCCAGAGGATCCAGAAGGTCGTGACGCCGATCAGCGCGGCGGTGATGCCCACCGTCAGCAGCAGCGGCTTGATGGTCGGGCCGGGGAGGTGGATCTCCTCACCGGCGGGCGGGACCTTGGGATCGAGCTGGCTCACGCGTTGTAGAGCCAGGCGGCGACGAAGGTCATGCCGAACATGAAGGCGCACACGGCGCCGGCGATGAGGCCGGTACGGATGTTCTTGCGGGCGAGACGACGATCCATGACGAAGATCCTATCTGGGGCGACTCAGAGCTTGACGTCCGCCACCATGGCCACGAAGAGCAGGGCCAGGTAGGCGAGGGAGAAGAGGTACAGGACGAGGGCGGAGCGGCGGTCGCCGCGGCGCAGCAGGCGCACGGCGAGGTAGATGAACGCGGCGCCGAGGATGAGAGAGGCGGCGAGGTACGTCGCCCCGAACCCGCCGGCGCAGAACGGGAGCTGGCTGACCGCGTACAGGAGGACCGAGTACAGGAGGATCTGCTTGCGGGTCTCGCGCTCTCCGCGGACGACCGGGAGCATCGGGACCTTCACCGCCGCGTACTCCTCCTTCATCAGCAGCGCCAGCGCCCAGAAGTGCGGCGGCGTCCAGAAGAAGACGATCGCGAAGAGGTACAGCGCGGTGCCGTCGAGGCCGCCGGTGACCGCGGCCCAGCCGACGAGCGGAGGCACGGCACCCGCCGCCCCGCCGATCACGATGTTCTGCGCCGTGCGGCGCTTGAGCCAGAAGGTGTAGACGGCCGTGTAGCCCAGGAAGCCGCAGAACGACAGCCCCGCGGCGAGCGGGTTGACGACGAGCGCCAGCCAGACGACCGACAGCGCGGCGAGCGTCAGCCCGAACGTCAGCGCCGCGCGCGGCGACACCCGTCCCGACGCGACCGGGCGGTGGGCGGTCCGGGCCATCGCGCGGTCGAGGTCGCGGTCGTACCAGTGGTTGACCGCGCCGGCGCCGCCGGCCGACAGGTAGCCGCCGAGGCAGGTCGCCAGGATGAGCCCGATCGACGGCTCACCGGCGACCTCCATCGCCGCCACCGTGGTCAGCAGCAGCAGCGACTGGACCTTCGGCTTCGTCAGCGCGACGTAGTCGCTGAGGACGCTCGGCCGCCGCGCGGCGACGGCCGACGCCTCGGCGACCACCACCGGCTCGTCTCGGGTCGCGAGACGGGCCATCTACCCGCGCAGGGTCGATTCGGCGGAGGGGGAGGCGGCGGCGAGCGCCGGCTCGCTCTGGCGCTCGACCTCGCGGCGGATGTCCTTCATCGGCTCCACCGAGCGGATCCGCGGCACGAGGTCGAAGTTGTTGAGCGGCGGCGGCGACTCCGTGAACCACTCGAGCGTGTTGCCCTTCCACGGGTCGGGACCGGCGACCGGGCCCTTCTTGACCGAGCGCAGCACGTTGATGATCGTCAGCAGGATGCCGAGGCCGAGGATGAACGCGCCGACCGTCGAGATCTGGTTGTAGAGCTGGAGGTGGCCGACGTCCGGGTACTCGTACACGCGCCGCGGCATGCCGTCCATCCCGATCGTGTGCTGGATCAGGAACGTGACGTTGAAGCCGATGAACATGAGCGCGAACGACCACTTGCCGAGCGGCTCGTTGAGCATCCGGCCCGTGATCTTCGGGAACCAGTAGTAGATCCCGGCGAAGATCGCGAAGACCGCGCCGCCCATCAGCACGTAGTGGAAGTGCGCGACGACGAAGTACGTGTCGTGCACCTGCCAGTCGACGGGGAAGATCGCGACCATGATCCCGGTGATGCCGCCGATGAGGAACTGCGACAGGAAGCCGATGCAGAAGATCAGCGGCGTCTTGAACTCGATCGTGCCGCGCCAGAGCGTCGCCACCCAGTTGAAGATCTTCACGCCCGTCGGGATCGCGATGAGGAACGAGCTCATCATGAAGAAGACGAGCACCACCGTCGGGCTCGGCGTCGTGAACATGTGGTGCGCCCACACGAGCAGGCCGAGGAACGCGATGACCACCGAGGACGCCGCGACCGCCTTGTAGCCGAAGATCGGCTTGCGGGCGAAGACCGGCAGGACCTCGGAGATGATCCCGAAGCCCGGCAGGACCATGATGTAGACCTCCGGGTGGCCGAAGAACCAGAACAGGTGCTGCCACAACAGCGGCGAGCCCCCCTGGGTCGGGTCGAAGAACCCGGTGCCGAAGTGGCGGTCGGTGAGCAGCAGCGTCACCGCGCCGGCGATGACCGGCAGCGCCAGGATCAGCAGGATCGCGTAGACGAGGATGGTCCACACGAACAGCGGCAGGCGTCCCCAGCCCATGCCGGGCGCGCGCATGTTCGCGATCGTCACGTAGAAGTTCACCGCGCCGACGAGCGACGAAAGGCCCGTGAGGTGGACGAGGAAGATCCAGGCGTCCTGGCCGCCGGAAGGGCTGAACGCCTCCAGCGACAGCGGCGTGTAGCTCGTCCAGCCCGCCTCGGGCGGCGTGAAGAAGATCGACGCGTAGAAGACGAGGCCGCCGGACAGCAGCAGCCAGAAGCTCAGCGCGTTCAGGCGCGGGAACGCCATGTCGCGCGCACCGATCATCAGCGGCACGAAGTAGTTGCCGAAGCCGGCCATGATCGGCACGACGAAGAGGAAGATCATCGTCGTGCCGTGCATCGTGAACAGCTGGTTGTACGTCTCCGGCGTCAGCAGCGTGTTCTGCGCCGTGCCCAGCTGGAGGCGGATCATCAGCGCCTCGACGCCACCCAGGATGAAGAAGACGAAGGTGGTGACGAGGTAGAGGATCCCGATCTTCTTGTGATCGGTGGTCGTCAGCCAGTCCATCAGACCGCTGCGCTGGCGCTGCACGCCGTGGGCGGTGATCTCGGGGACCGGCTTGAGGGCCGCGGTGGGGGTTTCGGTGAGGGTGTCGGACGCCATTGGATCTCAGATCAGGGGTTGGCCTGCGGGTTGGCGTCCAGCTTCTTGCGCGACACCGCGGCCGCGGCGTCCGCGGACTTGGTGTCGTTCTTCAGACGCTCGATGTACTGCTTGTACTCGGCTGGCGAGACGGCCCGCACCGTCGCGATCATGTTCGCGTGGTTGCGGCCGCAGAGCTCCGCGCACTGCCCGTGGTAGACGCCCGGCTTGATGACCTTGAACCAGGTGTAGTTCGTGTAGCCGGGGACGGCGTCCATCTTGCCGCCGAGCTTGGGGATCCACCAGGAGTGCGCGACGTCCTGCGCGCGGATGTCCAGCGTGACGGTGACGCCCACCGGCACGACCATCTCGGTGTACGAGAACGGGTTGTTCAGGTTGTTGTCGTCGCCGTCGGGATACGTGTAGCGCCAGATGTACTGCTGGCCGTTGACGTCGATGTTCAGCGCCTTGCCGTCGGCCGGCACCTTCTTGTTGCCGTGGGCGGCGACCGGCTGCACGATGCCGGCGGCGGCCGCGGCATCGGAGTTCTCGGGGTCGCGGATGCCGGGCAGCGCGGCGAAGGTGACGACGGCCAGGACGACGAGGATGAGCGCGGCGCCGACGGTCCAGGCGATCTCCAGGCGCGTGTTGCCGTGGATCTGCGCGGCGACCGCGCCCTTGCGCGCTCGGAACTTGACCAGGCAGTACCCCAGCGTGCCGATGACCGCGGCGAAGATCACCATCGCGATCGCGAAGGTGATCCAGTAGAGCGTGTCGATGCGGTTCGCGTTGGGGGACCCGCCGCTCTCCGGCGAGAAGAAGTCCGCCATTGCGGCGGGAGTCACGAGAAGGCTGGCGGCGGTGGCGGCTACGGCGGCCAGCGAGAAGATGTATCGGCGAGGAAGGAGGCCCATGAAGCGGCGGGGATGTTAGTGGAGGCTTAGGTTGACGAGGCGTCACGTCGGGCGCGCGAGTCCTGCGGAGGACGGCACGACGCCTGCGGGTCCGGCACTCTATGCCCATGCGCCCACTGATCGGTATCTGCGCCGCGCTCGAGCGAGCGACCTGGAGCGTCTGGGACCTCCAGGCCCACCTGCTGCCGCGCATGTACGTCGACGCCGTCCAGCGGGCGGGGGGCGGTGCGGTCCTGCTGCCGGCCGACCCCGTGTGGGTCGAGGATCCCGACGAGCTGCTCGACCGCATCGACGGGCTCATGCTCGCGGGCGGCTCCGACATCGATCCGGCGGCCTACGGCGCCGAGCGCGACCCGAACACGATCGGAACCGTTCCTGAACGCGACGCGTTCGAGCTCGCGCTGACCCGGCGGGCCTTCGAGCTCGACATGCCGTATCTCGGCATCTGCCGCGGGATGCAGCTGATGAACGTCGCGGCCGGCGGCACGCTCATCCAGCACCTCCCCGACAGCCACGGCCACGAGGACCACCGGCGCGTCAAGGGCACCTTCGACGGGGCCGACCACGACGTCCGCCTCGAGCCCGGCTCGCTCGCGGCGCGGGCGGCGGGCGAGCGGCTGCACGCGACGAAGAGCCACCACCACCAGGGCGTCGGCGAGGTGGGGGAGGGCCTCGTCGTCAGCGGGTGGTCGACGCTCGACGACCTGCCCGAGGCGCTCGAGCGGCCCGGCCTGCGCTTCGCGCTCGGCGTCCAGTGGCATCCGGAGGCCGATGAGACCAGCCGGCTCATCGGGGCGCTCGTCGAGGAGGCCGCCGCGGCCCGCGCGGCCCGCTGAGCGCGCTCGGCCCGGGAGCCGGTGAGACACGGCGTTCCGGCTGCCGGGTCCCCCGAACCGTCCGGACCCGCAAGGTTCCGCCCCGCAGCCGTCAGGACCGCCGTTTATGCTGCACCGGCCGTGCGCCTGTCGACTGCTATGAAGGGCGTCGCCTGGGGCATCGTCGCCGTCGGGGTGGCTGCCCCGCTCGCCAGGCGCAGGGTCCGCCTGCGTCCCCCGGTGGTGGCGGGCCTCGCCGCCGCCGCACCGTTCGCCCTGTGCGTCGCCGTCCCGCGATCGCGCCGGCGCGACGTGGCGGTCTGCGTGCTGCAGATGTGGGCGTACCTCTCGCTGTACGAGATGCCCAACGACGACCCCGAGGCGCTCGAGCGGCGCGTGCGCATCCGCTACCCCGTCGTCATCGACCGCACGCTCGGCCTCGGCCAGCTGCCCGGCGTCCGCCTCCAGCGGGCGCTCGCGCGCGTGGGCGGGCTGCGCCGGCTCGACGCGCTGCTCGTCTGGGCGCACTGGATCTGGTTCCTCGTGCCGCACAGCGCGCTGCTGTACCTGCTCGTCTTCCGGCGCAAGCGCTTCGAGCGCAGCGCCGTGCTCGTCTACGCCGTCTTCGACCTCGGCGTGCTCGTCTACTGGGTCCTGCCGACCGCGCCGCCGTGGTACGCGTCGCGCCAGGGGGTCATCGAGGCCGAGCCCGCCCTGCGCCGCCTCATGGTCGAGCAGGGCGAGGCGTTCTGGCGCGAGCGCTGGGAGCCGCTCTACGGGCTGCTGGCCGGCAACCCGCTGGCCGCCATGCCGTCCCTGCACTTCGCCACCTCCGTCATGGCCGCCTTCGTGCTGGCCGACGCCGGGCCGGTCGAGGGCGCCGTGGCGTGGACGTACGCGCTCACGCTGGGCTTCGCGCTCGTCTACCTCGGCGAGCACTACGTCGTCGATCTCATCGCCGGCCTGGCGCTCGTCCTCGGGATCCGCCGCCTGGAGGCGCCGCTCACGCCGGCATTCCGGACGATCGGCCGTACGGTTGCGGCGCTCGAGATGCGGGCAGCCGGGAGCTGACATGTCTGACGACGTCCGCCTGGAGGAGGCTCGCAAGCATGCGCTTCGGCCGTGGTCGGCGGAATCCATCGCCGAGCTGGAGCGGGAGGCCCTCAACGACGAGGAGATGCCGCGCGTCCAGTTCTCGGGCAAGGCGCTGGCCCTGGGCGTGCTGTTCATCCTCTCGATCGTCGCGTTCCTGTACTTCGTCCTGCCGCAGATCGAGGGCCTCAACGACACGTGGCACCGCATCGAACAGGGCAGTCCGTGGTGGCTCGGCGTGGCCGCGGTGTTCACGGTCCTGTCGTTCGGCGGCTACGTCCTGCTGTTCCACGGGATCTTCGCGCCCGGCGCCCCGCGCCAGCTGACGGCGGCGGAGGCCTACCAGGTGACGATGGCCGCGCTGGCCGCGACCCGGCTGTTCGCCGCGGCCGGCGCCGGCGGCCTGGCGCTGCAGGCCTGGGCGATGCGGCGGTCGGGCATGTCGCGCAAGATGGTCGCCGACCGCACGATCACGTTCCTCGTCCTGCAGTACGCGGTCTACATGGCCTGCATGGTCATCTTCGGCGTGGGCCTGTACGTCGGCCTCTTCAGCGGGCCGGCGCCGTTCGCGATCACGGTCGTGCCCGCGATCTTCGCCGCCGTGGCGATCGCGATCTCGTTGCTCCTCGCGCTGACGCCGACCGACCTGCAGCGCCGCCTGGAGGGCTTTGCGCGGCACGGCGGCAGGCTCGCGCGCCTGGCGCAGAAGCTGGCGACCGTGCCGGCGACGATGTCGCAGGGCGTGCGCGACGCGATCAAGCACGTGCGCGGGCGCGACCCGTCCCTGGCCGGCGCGGTCGCCTACTGGGGCTTCAACATCGCGGTGCTGTGGGCGTCGTTCCGCGCGTTCGGCGACTCGCCGTCGCTGGCGGTGCTCGTCATGTCGTACTTCGTCGGGATGCTCGGCAACCTGCTGCCGCTGCCCGGCGGCGTCGGCGGCGTCGACGGCGGCATGATCGGCGCGTGCATCGCGTTCGGCGTGCCGAGCTCGCTGGCGGTCGTCGCGGTGCTCACATACCGCGCGTTCGCGTTCTGGCTGCCCACCCTGCCGGGCATCGTGGCCTACTTCCAGCTGCGGCGCACGGTCAACCGCTGGAGGGCGGAGCCGCTGCCGCAGACGACCACCGGGTGATTGCTACTATACAAAGTGAAGTGACTGAGACCATCGAGAACGTCATCATCATCGGCAGCGGTCCGGCCGGCTACACGGCCGCGCTGTACACCGCGCGCGCGAACCTCAAGCCGCTCGTCATCGAGGGCTTCGCCTGGGGCGGGCTGCTCCAGCAGACCACCGAGGTCGAGAACTACCCGGGGTTCCGCGAGGGCATCATGGGCCCGGCGCTGATGCAGGAGATGCGCGACCAGGCCGAGCGCTTCGGCACGCGCTTCATCACGGACCTCGCGACGAAGGTCGAGCTCGCCGACGAGCCCGGCGGCGTCCACAAGGTGTGGGTCGACGAGGACGAGCTGCATCACGCGCGCACCGTCGTCCTGGCGATGGGCGCCGAGCACAAGAAGCTGGGCGTGCCCGGCGAGGAGGAGCTCGGCGGCCGCGGCGTCAGCTACTGCGCGACCTGCGATGCGGCGTTCTTCAGGGACGCCGACACGGTCATCGTCGGCGGCGGCGACTCGGCGATGGAGGAGGCGATCTTCCTGTCGAAGTTCGCCAACCGCGTCGACGTCGTCCACCGGCGCGACGAGTTCCGCGCCTCGAAGATCATGCTCGAGCGCGCTCGGAGCATCGACAACATCGTCTTCAAGACGCCGTTCGTCGTCGAGGGCTTCGAGCCGGTCGAAGGCGACAAGCTGCCGACCGCGCGGCTGCGCAACGCCGAGACGGGCGAGGAGGAGCTGCTGCCGAACGTCGGCACCTTCATCGCGATCGGCCACGAGCCGCAGTCGGACATCATCGAGGACCAGATCGACGTCGACGACGAGGGCTACGTGATCACCCAGGGCCGCTCGACGCGGACCAACCGTCCCGGCGTGTTCGCCGCCGGCGACCTCGTCGACCACACGTACCGCCAGGCGATCACCGCGGCCGGGTCCGGCTGTCAGGCCGCGCTCGACGCCGAGTGGTACCTGCGCGACACGCCGCAGGTCCCCACGCCGGAGGGCATGCCCGAGGGCGATCTGGCCGAGGCGCAGTGGGCGCCGCCCGCCGCCTGAGCGCCGCCGCGCATCAGCGCAGGTAGATCGGGTTGCCGAGGATCCATGTGCGCCGGCGTCCGTGGCGCACGAGGTGCGCCGAGACCCGGTAGACGCCGGGCCGGTCCACGTGCGCGCGCAGATCCGCGACGCCGTCGTCCGCCGCGATCACCTCGCCGTCGCGCAGCAGCCGCAGCTCGCAGGCCGTCGGGGTCTGCGCCACGAGCTCCAGCCCGCCGGCCGGAAGCGGCGCCTCGTCGCCCATCGCCACCGTGCCGCCCGCGCCGGCGAAGCGAAAGCCGGTCGCGTCGGCCAGCGAGTCGCGCGCGATGAACGCGCGGCCGGCGGCCATCGCCGCGTACACCCGGGCCGTGTCGCCCGCGGCGTCCCCGGTGGGCGGCGCGTCGAGGAGGACGTGCGTGCGCAGCAGCGCGAAGGTCCGCTCGTAGGCCATCGTCCTCACGAGGACCCGGCCCCGGCGGCGGAGGCCGAACTGGTGGGCGTCCAGCCCGCCGATCGCCGGCACGCGCCGCCGGGCGCCCAGCGCGTCCCAGGCGGCGAGGTTCTCTGCCGGCGGGTCGGCCAGCACCTCGTCCGGGCGCCGCCGGAAGCGCAGCAGCGCACGCGGCGAGCGCAGGTACTCGAGCGTGTCGGTGACGAGGCTCCACACCTCCAGGCCGTCGTAGGGGACGCGCAGGTCCCCCCAGGGCGCGGCGCGTCCGGCCCGGCCGAGCACCCATCCGCCGCGGGAGAACGGGTGCGCGGCGAAGCCGACGCCGCCGGCCTCGTGCACCGCGTCGAGGATCTGGGCGAGCGCGCGGCCGTTGTGGCGCACGGGGGCCGGCGTGCCGAACGCGAGCAGGTGGCTGCCGTGGCTGGGGGAGACCTCGACCCCGACCGCGACGAGAACGTCGCCGTGCCAGCCCGCGTGCGCCAGGCCGCCCATCCGGTCGTGGTCGGTGACCAGCACCGCGTCGGCGCCGGCGCGGGCGGCGGCGGCGGCGATCTCGGAGATCGTGCCCGTGCCGTCGGAGTACACCGAGTGCACGTGCACGACGCAGGTGAGCTCGCTGGTGGTCACTCCGCGACCACGGTACTCGCGGGCCGCCCGCGGCAAGGCAAGGGGCCGGCGAGCGCCCCGAGGAGAGGAACGAGGCCGCGCCGGCCGTCCTACGTCTGGGAGGCCGCTACACCCGGCCCGCGCGCCGCCGGCGAGAGGACGTGAGCGAGTCGACGATCACCGCGAGCAGCAGCACCGCGCCGGTCACCATGAACTTCACGTCCGAGCTCAGGGCCAGCAGGTCCATGCCGTTCGAGATCGACCCGATGACGAGGGCGCCCAGCAGCGCCGACCACACCGTGCCGCGGCCCCCGAACAGCGAGGTGCCGGCGATCACCGGGCCGGCGATCGCCAGCAGCAGCAGGTCGCTGCCGCCCGAGGACTGGTTGACGGCCAGCAGGCGCGAGGCGAGCATGATGCCGCCGCACGCCGCCATCAGCGAGGCGAGCGAGAACACCACGGTGCGCACGGCCGCCGTGTTGATGCCGGCCCGCCGCGCCGCCTCCTCGTTGCCGCCGACCGCGTAGATGTGGCGGCCGAACCGCGTGCGGCGCGTCAGGTAGTCGAAGGCGATGACGAAGCCGACGAGGATCACGAGCGCCAGCGGCAGCCCGCGGTCCTGGTTGACGATCCACACCGTGACCAGCACGGGGACCGCGACCAGCACGATGCGGAAGACGATCGCGCCCACCGGCGGCGCCTCGAGGCCGGCGCGCACGCGGCCGATCCGGCCGCTCAGGGCGATCGCCGCGTAGGCGACGATGAGGGCCACGGCGATGATCCAGCCGACGACGTCGGAGAAGAAGGTGCCGGCCAGATCGACGATGAGCGGGGCGGTGAGGTTGATCGTGCCGGTGTCGCCGAGCACCCACAGCAGCACGCCCTGCCAGCCGAGCAGGCCGGCCAGCGTGACGACGAACGACGGTATGCCGAAGCGCGTGTGCACGAATCCCTGGAACGCGCCGATCAGGATGCCGGCGACGAGTCCCGCGGCGATCGCGGGCACCGCCGGCCATCCGTGCTTGACGTTCAGCACGGCCATGATCGCGGCACAGAGGCCGCTCACGATGCCGACCGACAGGTCGATCTCTCCGAGCAGCAGGACGAGCACGACGCCGACCGAGATCAGGCCGATGCCGGCGATCTGCAGCGTCAGGTTCGTCAGGTTGATCGCCGTCAGGAACCGGTCGTTGGCGATCGCGAAGATGATCCAGATGACCGCGAGGGTGATCAGCACCCGCAGCGAGCCGAACTCGCCCTGCGTGAAGCGGGCGAGGAACTCGCGCGGCGAGCGGGGCATCGCCTCGGCTTCGACCGTGGGGGTCGAGGTGCTCATCTACGCCGCCTCTCTGCCGTTGGACAGTCCGGTGATGGCCGCGACCACGTCCTCGCGGGTCACGTCGGCGACGCGGAAGTCGCCGTTGGTCCGGCCGAGGTAGAGCACGTGGATGCGGTCGGCGACCTCGAACACGTCGGCCATGTTGTGGGTGATCACCACGACGCCCAGGCCGCGTTCGCGCAGTCGCCCGATCAGGTCGAGCACCTGGCGCGTCTGCGGTACGCCGAGGGCCGCGGTCGGCTCGTCGAGCAGCACGACCTTCGGCTCGCCGAGCAGCGACCGCGCGATGGCGACCTGCTGGCGCTGGCCGCCCGACAGCGACGCCACCTCGGTGCGCACGCTCGGGATCGTGGTCGACAGGGTCCCGAGCAGCTCGTTGGCCCGGTGCTCCATCCCCGTCTCGTCGAGCTGCGCACCCAGGCTCGTCAGCTCGTGGCCCAGGAAGAGGTTGCCGACCACGTCGAGGTTGTCGGCGAGCGCGAGGTCCTGGTAGACGGTGGCGACGCCGAGCGCCTCCACCGCCTTGGGACCGTTGATGTGGACGGGCGAGCCGCCGAAGCGGTACTCGCCCTCGTCCTGGGCGTAGATGCCCGACATGACCTTCACCAGGGTCGATTTTCCGGCCCCGTTGTCGCCCACGAGGGCGACGACCTCCCCGGCGGCGACGTGGAAGTCGACGTCGGAGAGGGCCTGCACGGCTCCGAAGCGCTTGCTGATGCCACGGAGCTCGAGGACGGGATTGGCTTCGGTCATGTCGGGCAGTTCCGCCTTTCTCCTAGCTGATGCCTGCGGCGGCGCAGGCCTGCTTGTACGCGCCGGTGCAGATCTGGTCAGCCGTCCAGAAGCCGTCCTTGACGACGGTGTCGGTGACGTTGTCCTTGGTGACCGCGACCGGCTGCAGCAGCACGGACGGGACCTGGCCGGAGCCGTTGTCGGTCTGGCCGTTGACCACGTCGCCGCTGGGCTGCTTGCCCTGCAGGAGGTCGAAGGCGAGCTGGGCGGCCGTCTCGGCCTCCGGCTTGATCGCCTTGTAGACCGTCATGTACTGCTGGCCGGCGAGGATCCGCTGGATCGCGGCCAGCTCGGCGTCCTGGCCGGTGGTCGGGATCTTCGTGGGATCCATGCCCGCGGACTTCATCGCGGCGATCGCGCCGCCCGCCGTGCCGTCGTTCGCGGCGTAGACGCCCTTGATCTTGTCCTTGCCGACGGCGGTGATGGCCTGCTCCATCTCGCTCTGCGCCTTGTCGGGGCTCCAGTCGGGGGTGTCGTACTGCTTGGAGATGTCGACCCCGGCCTGCGAGAAGACATCGTTGCTGCCCTGCTTGAACAGCTTCGCATTGTTGTCCGTCGGAGCGCCGTTGATCTTGATGATCGGCCCCTTTGCGTTGCCGTCCTGCTTGAGCTTCTTGACGAGCGCGTCCCCTTGGAGCTTGCCGACCTTCACGTTGTCGAAGGAGATGTAGTAGTCGACCGGCGCGCCGGTGATCAGGCGGTCGTAGGAGACCACGGGGATCTTCGACTGCTTGGCGCGGTTGACGATCGCCGCGGCCGAGGCCGAGTCCACCGGGTCGAGGACCATGACCTTCACGCCCTCGGTGATGGCCGCCTCGGCCTGGCTCTGCTGCTTGGAGGCGTCCTGGTCGGCGTTGGAGTACACGATCTCGCAGTTGGGGCAGAGCTGCTTCATCTTCGCCTCGAACAGCGGACGGTCCTGTGACTCGTAGCGGGCCGTCTTGGACTCGGGAAGCAGGAGCGCGATCTTGCCGCTCGCGCCTCCACCGCCGCCGGTGGTCGCGGCGGACGTGCCGGCCGCGGTGCCGCTCGACGTGGACGTCGAGCCGCTGTTGTCGCTTCCGCAGGCGCCGAGGGCGACCACGGTCGCCGCGGCGGCGGCGAGCGACAGGATGGATCGAATGCGCATGATCAGGGGCTCCTCCTCAGGACCCTGTGGCGGTCATCCCGCCGGTGGCTTGCATGAGGGTGCGGTCGGCCTCGCCGATGGCGAGCGCCACCGCACCGCGGACTTCGGCGCGCTCTCCGAGCGTGCCGGTGAGGACCTCGGCGTCCTCCGCCGCCGAGGGGATCGCGTAGCGCCGTAGGGCGGCCCGCAGTGGATCGAGCAGCAGGTCGCCGGCGGCGCTCAGGTCGCCGCCGACGATCACCCGCGCCGGGTTGAGCAGGTTGCACAGCATCGCCACCGCGCGGCCGATGTGCCGGCCGGAGTCCGAGATGACGCGCCGGCATCCGGGATCGCCCGCGGATGCCAGCCGGACGACGTCCTCGATCGAGATGCCGGTCCCGTGGGTGCGGCCGAGCTGCTCGAGCAGCCCGGGCGCGGCGGCCACGGTCTCGAGGCAGCCGCGGTTGCCGCAGCGGCACACGTGGCCCTCCTCGTCGACGAGGACGTGGCCGATCTCCCCGGCCGTACCGCCCGCACCGCGGTGGATGCGGCCGCCGACGATCAGCCCTGCGCCGATGCCGGAGGAGACCTTCAGGTAGACGATCTCCTGGGCGCCGCGGCCGGCGCCGAACAGCACCTCGCCGAACGCGCCCAGGTTCGCGTCGTTCTCGACCGAGACCGGCAGGCCCAGGCGGCGCTCCATCTCCGCGCCCGGGTTGACGCCGACCCAGCCGGGCAGGATCGCGCCGTTGCCGACGCTGCCGGTGATGTGGCTGATGGGCCCGGGGACCCCCATGCCCACATTGATCACGCGGTCGCGGGGCACCCCGGCCTCGGCCAGGAGCTGGTCGACCAGGCCGGCGGCCGCGCCGAGGCCCTCGGCCGCCGAGCCGTCGACGTCCATCGTTCGCGTGGACTCGGCGAGGATCTCGTGCGAGAGGTCGGCCACCGCCACGCGCACGTGGGAGTGGCCGAAGTCGATGCCGATCGCCGCGCCGGCCGAGCGGTCGAGCGCGAGCAGCACGGGCGGGCGGCCGGCGCCGCCGCTGTCGCGCTGCTGCTCGACGTCGGTGCGCTCGGCGACGAGCCCGCGGTCGATGAGGTCGGCGACCAGGCTGGAGACGGTGGTGCGCGAGAGCCCGGTGTGCCGCGCGATGTCCGCGCGGCTCGCCAGACCCCGCTCGAGCAGGACGTCGATGACGCGCAGGAGGTTGTGCTCGCGGAGCGACTCGAGCGACCCGGTGCGGGGGGACAGACCCACGGCGAGCGCATCTTCGGCCAGCCGTGGGTATTTGTCAAGAGTCCTGCGTTATGACGACCGTAGGTGGCTGAATATGTCAGAACTGCGAACTAACGACGTGGTCGTATCCTGACGGCCACCCGATGTCGAGCCCCGCCGCCTCCTCCGACCTCGCCGCCCTGCCCCTGGGGCTCGAGGGTCGCCAGGTCCGGGAGCGCGGGACGCTGCCCGAGCTGCTGGCGGGCCAGGGGGGCACTGACGACATCGTCGATCCCGCTCTGTTCGGCCGGCTCGAGGGCCGCCCCGTGCTGGAGGTCGGCGGGCTGGGGGACGGCCAGGACCCGGTCCGCCTGCCGATCGCGGTGACCAGCGCCTGCACGCTCGGGGCGACGTTCTCGATCCCGCTCGAGCAGGCCTGGGCGCTCCTGCCGGCGACCGAGCGGCTCGTGCCGGTCCGCGTCACGCCGCGCCGCGCCGCGATCACCTTCTACGGGACGTCCGTCCGGCGCGGCGGGCTCGGCCCGTACCACGAGCTCGGGGTCGCGCTGCCGGTGCTGCTGGATGCCGAGCGTGTCCCGGCGCCGCTGCCTCCGGCGCTGTGGCGCGACCCGGCGCTCGGCATGTACTGCGCCGAGATGCCGGTCGACAGCGAACGCAGCGCGATCGTGGGGGCGCTGCTCGCCGGGCTGCCCCGGGTCGTCGGCGACACGTCGGTCGACATCAGCGCCAAGGGCGGGACGGCCCGCCTGAGCATGGACGGCCGGACCATGGCGACGATCGACGTCGAGCTGTCGCGGTGGCCGCGCGTGCGCCGCCACGACCTGTCCCACCAGATCTACTCGCTGCTCGAGGGCCGCATCGTGCGTACCCGCTCGTCGATGGTCGGCGAGGGCTACCGCGGCCGGCGCGGGGCGGCGACGGTGAGCCTCGGCGACCATCGCCGCGCCCAGCGGCTCGCCCGCCTCGAGCTCAGCCGCCGGCCGCTCGAGGTCAGCGTCCTGCGCCGGGTGAACCGGATCCTCTGGGCGCCGGAGGACATCGGCCCGATCTGATCTGCGGCGGTGCCGGCGCTGCGCTCAGCGGTGGACGGCGGGCCCGCAGGCCTCGATGTGGCTGCGCAGCTCCTCGGCGCGCTCGGCGGTCCAGCGCTCGGAGGAGACGAGCCGCTCGACGAGCTCGTCGATGGCGTCGAGCGCCTCCTGGGCGGCGGGGTCGGCGTGGACGTCCTCGCAGAACAGGAGCGTGTCGGCCGCGTCGCGGACGATGTCCTGCTCATCAGCCTGCAGCTTCGTCGGGCCGACGTCGGCCAGCATCGCCGTCACCCGCCCATATGCCTGTGCCCGTTCGGAGGTCATCTCTGCCTGCAGACGTTAGCGCCCACCGAAGCGGTTCGTGCCGCACGCCGGGTCGGAACGGCCCGGACCGTTAAGTTCCCGCGCATGCTGCTGCGCAGGGACGGCGACTCCGTGATCGCGATCGGGCAGGCCTCGCACGCCTGGGTCTCGGGCCAGATGGCGCGGGCCTGGCACCCGCGCCTGGAGCCGTACGAGGAGATCTGCCTCGCCGCCGAGCAGCACGACGTCGGGATGGCGATGTGGGACCTGGCGCCCGCCCTCAACCCGAGGACGGGGCTGCCGCAGTCGTTCGTGGAGATGGACCTCGGCGTCCATCTCGGCCTCTGGCACGCGGCGCCGGCCCGGCTGCTGAGCCAGAGCCGGTACGCCGCCCTGCTGGTGTCGCTGCACGGCTCGAAGCTGTACAGCCTGCGCGACCTCGCCGCGATGCCCGTGGTCGAGGCGGAGCAGATCCGCGACTACCTCGGCACGCAGCGGGTCTTCCAGCACCAGCTCGCGGGCGAGCTCGGTATCGGGCCCGAGCTCCTGCACGAGCTGCAGGAGCTCATGTTCACGCTCGACGGCCTGTCGCTCGCGGTGCTGGCGCCGTGGGACCCGTTCGAGATCGGCGGGATCACCGTGCGCGGCCTGACGCTCGACCCGTGGCCGTTCGAGCCCGCCGAGCTGACGGTCCGCTGCGAGGGCCGGCGGCTGCACGGGACGTTCGACGACGAGCAGCAGCTGCACGTGGCGCTCGACGAGGCCGAGCGCGTCGACCTCGAGCTCGTCCTGCGCCCGAGATGAGAATCGCCCTCAGCGGCGTGCCGGAGACGCTGCTGTGGAGACGATCGCGGTCCGGCGGGCGCTGACGAAGCCCGGGCCGCGGCGGCGGACGCTCCCGTCGGCTACCCGGTGTTCGAGCGGCTGCCGTTCGTGCGCGACCGGTCGATGGTTGTGCTCGAGGCTGGGTGCTAGAGCAGCACGCCCTCCAGCCGCAGCAGCGTCTCCTTCTTCTCCAGGCCGCCGGTGTAGCCGCCGAGCGAGCCGCCCGTCCGCAGGACGCGATGGCACGGCACGACGATGGGCACGGGGTTGTGGCCGAGCGCGTTGCCGGCCGCGCGGGTCGCCTTCACGTTGCCGGCGCCGGCCGCCACCTCGCGGTAGGAGCGCGTCTCGCCGAACGGGATCGCGGCGGTCGCCTCGAGGATCCGGCGGCCGAACCCGCGGGTGAGGACGAGGTCGACGGGGATGTCGAAGCTGCGGCGGCGGCCCGCGAAGTACTCGTCGAGCTCACGGCGCACGGCGTCGAGGCGGGCCGGAGCCTCCAGGATCCGCGGCGACAGCCGTTGCGCGAGATCCTCGAGGACGGCGTCGATGCCGCCGCGGAACTCGCTGTAGGACAGCGTCGCGAGGCCGCGCGGGGTGGCCGCGGCGACGAGCGGGCCGAGGGGCGAGTCGACGGTGGTGTAGGCGACGTCGAGCAGGCCCTCCTGCGCGGCGCGGGCCACGAGGCGGTCGAGCAGCTCGGGGGGCGGGGAACCGGACGGGGGCGTGAGCGGGGTCATGTGGGCTGCACCTCCAGGCGCAGGGACTTGAGGCCGTCGGCGATGCGGCGGCGGGCGGCCTCGTCGGAGATGCCGAGCGCCTGCGCCACCTCGCGGGGGCGCAGGTCGCCGGCGTAGCGCAGGGTGATCGCGGCGCGCTGGCCGGGCGGCAGAGCGCGCACGGCGTCCCAGAGCCCGTCGTCGGACTCGGGACGCGCGGGAGCCGGCGCGTCGGGCAGCTCGCCCGCGGCGACGGGCCGGCGGGCCCGGCCGCGGTGGGCGTCGATCGCCTTGCGCTGGGCGATCGTCACCAGCCAGGCGCGCACGTTGGCGCCGTCGTCGAGGCGCGGGTACGCCCGCAGCGCGGCCAGCCACGTCTCCTGGAAGCAGTCATCGGCGTCGTTGCGCCCGGCCGCGGCCACGCACACGCGCCACACCAGGTCGCGGTGGGCGTCGAGGACCTGTTGGAACGGGGTCATCGCCATGGAGACGCTCGCAGGCGCCCGATCGTGAGGCGCGCCCTACTCGTGCCGGTGGAAGCCCTCGCCGGCCAGCAGACCCGTGCGCCCCTCGGCGACCAGCCGGCGCAGCAGCGGCGCGGCGCGGTAGCGCTCCGGGCTGTGCTCGGCGGCGAGGGCGTCGAGCACCGCGAGCACGTGGTCGAGGCCGATGAGGTCGCCCCACGTCAGCGGCCCGTGCGGGTGGTTGAGGCCGAGCACCATGCCGTCGTCGATCTCCTCGGCGCTCGCGACGCCCTGCTCGAGCGCGAACGCCGCCTCGTTGACGAGCTGGCACACGACCCGTCCGAGCACGAGGCCGGGGGCGTCGCCGACCCACGCGGTGTGCAGCCCGCACGAATGCAGGAAGCGCTCGGTCGCGCTCACGGCGAGATCCGTGGAGTCGCGGCCGCGGGTCAGCTCGACGAGTGCTCCGGGGGCCAGCGGCGGCAGCGCGTGAAAGCCGACCGACCCGCCGCCGCCGTCGAGCATCGCCAGCGAGCCCTCGGTCAGCAGCAGCGCCTGCGGGCCGCCCTGCAGCGGCTCCTCCTCGTTCGCGCCGCAGTCGAGGATCAGGTCCGGCACCTCGCCGTTGACGTCCTCGGGCACCCGCACGTCCCAGCCCGCGTCGTCGCCGAGGAGGCGCAGCTCGTGGGCGATCGCGACGTCGCCGCTGATGACGACGAGGCCGCCCGCCTCCGCCCCCGGCACCGGCGGGTCGGCCGGCTTGTACGGGCCGTCGGTGTGGTCGTACCAGCCGCGGCCGGTCTTGCGGCCGTGGTTGCCCGAGGCGACCATCCGGGCCATGAACGGGCTCGGCCGCCAGCGCGGCTCGCCGAAGCTCTGCTCGTGGAAGGAGCGCGACACCTCGAAGCCGACGTCGATGCCGACGAGGTCCATCAGCTCGAACGGCCCCATCCGGAAGCCGCCGCCGAGCCGGAGGATGCGGTCGATCGTCTCGACGTCGGCCATGCGCTCGGTCAGCGCGCCGAGGGCCTCGAGGTTGAACGGGCGGTTGCAGCGGTTGACGAGGAAGCCGGTGACGTCGGCGGCGCGGATGACGCGCCGGTCCATCGCCGTGCCGAGCTCGGCCGCGCGGGCGACCGCGGGCTCGCCGCTCTGCTCGCCGGCGACGACCTCGACGAGCCGCATCAGCGGCGGCGGGTTGAAGAAGTGCATGCCGACGACCCGCTCGGGCCCCGGCACTCCGGCCGCCACCGCGGTCACCGGGATCGACGAGGTGTTCGTGGCCAGCACGCAGTCGTCGCGGACGATCGCGGCGACGCGGGTGAACAGGTCGTGCTTGATTTCGAGGCGCTCGGGGGCGGCCTCGATGACGACGTCGCAGTCGGCGAACAGCTCGAGCGACCCCGCGGCCTCCAGCAGGCTCGCCGGAGCGCCGCCCTTCAGCCGCTTCGCGATCCGCTCGACGCCGCGCTCGAGCGCCGCCGGGTCCGGGTCGTAGAGCAGCGTCCGCGCGCCCGCCTGGCAGGCGAGCTGCGCGATGCCGGCGCCCATCGTTCCCGCTCCGCAGATGCCGACGATCACGCGGGCACCAGCGCGTCCATGTGGGTGAGGGCGAGATCCATGGGCCCGGGACCGTAACGCGCCGCGGCGAGATCCGTCCGCCGGGGACTCACACGCGGTCCTTCACGCCGCGGCGAGCGCCGCCGGCGCGTAGCGCCAGCAGCCCCGCCCGCTCGCCGGCGAACGCGAGACGCGGCAGCTCGTCCACCGCGTGCCACGCGGCGTCCGTGCTCTCGGGGTCGAGCCGCCAGCGGCCGCCGGTCACCGCGCACTCGAAGCCGATGTCGACGGTCCAGCGGCCGTCGTCGCCGTACTGCGAGGCGAAGGCGCCGAGAATCCGCTCGGGGCCCACGTCGAGGCCGGTCTCCTCGCGCACCTCTCGCCGGATCGCGTCCGCCGGCGTCTCGCCCGGCTCGACGAAGCCGCCGGGCAGGTCCCACGACCCCGCGTAGGGCTCGCGCGCGCGCCGCAGCGTGAGGTAGCGCCCGCCCTCGTCGCGGACGAACGCGAACGCGGTGACCGCCGGGTTCTCGTAGTGCACGAAATGCCCCTCGGGGCAGCTGGGGCGGCCGGAATCGGGGCCGGCGGGCACCGGCCGCAGCGCTGCGGCGCAGAGGGGGCAGAAGCGGAACTCGGGCACGGGGCTGCGATCCTAGGCGGATGGCTCGGTTCCTGATCGTCGGCGGCGGCTGCCGCGCGCTGCAGCTCGCCCGCTCCCTCGCGGCCGAGGGGCATGCGCCCCGGATGACGACCCGCAACCCGGCGCGGCGCGAGGCCATCGAGGGCGCCGGAGGCGAGTGCGTCATCGCCGACCCGGACGTCGTCGGCAGCCTGCGGTACGCGCTCGACAACGTGACGATCCTGATGTGGCTGGTCGGCAACGTCGACCAGGAGCCGCTGCACGGGTCGCGCTGGAAGATGATGCTCGAGCGCACGATCGACACGACGGTCCGCGGCGTCGTCTACGAGCGCGGCACCGACGGCGGGGCGCAGCTCACGCAGCAGCTGGCCGAGTACAACGGCATCCCGTACTCGGTCATCGACGCGGCCGATCCCGAGTGGCAGGCCTCTGCGCAGACCGCGATCGACGGCCTCCTACGGGCCTGAGCCGCCCGGTGGTTCGTCTCGATGGTTGCGGGCGGGCCACTAGCCTGCGCCCTCGTCATCGAGGAGCGGATGGATGCGCTCCAGGAGGTCCGAGAGCATCCGCGCGGTCGCGCCCCAGATCAGGTGGTCGCCGACGATGTAGACGTCGGTGCGAAACGGCACGCCGCGGCGCAGCAGCCGCTTGCGCTGGTAGCCGGCGCGCAGGTCGTGCAGCGAGAGCTCGAGCACCGCGGCCACCTCACGCGCCGACAGCGTCCACTGCCGGCCCGGGTCGATCAGCCCGACGAAGGGATAGACCGCGTAGTTCGTCGCGATCGTCGGGGTCGGCTGCAGCGCGCCGACGAGCTGGACCGCCTCGCGCGGGAGCCCGATCTCCTCCTCGGCCTCGCGCAGAGCCGTGAGTCGCAGGTCGCTCTCGTCGTCGTCCTGGCGCCCGCCGGGGAACGAGATCTCGCCCGGGTGGCGGCGCAGGTCCTCGCCGCGCTTGGTGAAGACCGCGTGCAGCCGCCCGTCCTGCACGTAGAGCGGGACGAGCACCGCGGCGTCGATGCGCCCGTGGACGTCGAGCGCCGCGGCGTCGGCGGGGTCGAGCAGGACCTCCGCGAGCTTGTGGGCGAGCGCGGTCAGACGGCGAGCGAGCCGGTCTCGACGCGTTCGGTGAACATGACCTCGCCGTCGAGCGTCCGGTGCACGGGGCACTTGGCGGCGATGACCCTCAGCTTCTCGACCTTCTCCGCCGGCAGCGTGTCCGGGAACCGCAGGACCAGCTCGAAGCGGGTCGGCGTGCCACGCTCGGCCGGCTGGTACTCGCAGGCGACCTCGATGTCGCCGATGTCCCAGCCCTTGCGATTGGCGTACATCTCCATCGTCACGGCCGTGCACGATGCGAGCGAGGCGGCCAGGAGCTCCTGCGGGCTCGGGCCGTCGTCACCGCCCCCCATCTCGCGCGGCTCGTCGACCGTCAGGTGGTGATCACGGACCCGGACGGAATGCCGGAAGTGGTCGGTGCGTCGAGCGGTGGCCTTCATGCATCTGATGCTACGCCAGCGGGTTGAAGACCAGCCCGGTCGGGAGCTTCGGGAAGAAGTAGGTGCTCTTGGGCGGCATGGAGACGCCCGCCTCGGCCACCGCGCGGACCTGCTCGACGGGCGGCGGGCGCAGGATGAAGGCGAGGTCGAAGACCCCGCTCTCGACCAGCTCGCGTGCCTGCTCGGCGGTGCGCGCGTAGCCGAAGCGGTGCAGGTGGGAGATGTCGTCGTCGGTCAGCTCGAGCGGGCCCTTGAGCAGCAGCGCCTCGAGCACGGCGGCGTCGAGGTGCCGGTAGGGCTCGGGGAAGCCGGCGAGGGCGGCGTCGGCGGTGGCCTGGTCGTTCAGGGTCAGGCGGAACGGCTGCTTGAAGTGGGCGTCGATGTAGCCGAGGGCGAGCGGCTGGGTGGGTGAGCCGGATACCCCGGGGTCGAGATCGTCGCGGCGGTCGATCGTGAAGTGCTCGCGCAGCGTGGCGGCGAGCGCCTCCTGCTGGGCGGGCGTCGTCTCGGCGACGAGGCGATGGGTGGGGAAGACGGTGAGGCCCGGGTCCTGCAGCGCGACGAGGCACATGAGCACGTAGCGGTGCGGACCCTCGCCGCCGATCTCCTGCGCGTACGCGCGCGCGGTCTCGTAGCGATGGTGGCCGTCGGCGATGAGCAGCTCGACGCCCTCCAGCGCCTGCGCGACCGCCGCGATCGCCGCCTCGTCGCCGACCCGCCAGAGGCGGTTGACGGTGCCCTCGTCATCGGTCGCCTCGCCCCAGGGTGCGGCCGCGGTGTGCGGCTCGAGTGCGCGCCACGCGGCCTGCTCGGGGTCGGAGTACAGGCTGAAGATCGGCGAGAGGTTGGCCTTCGTCGCGCGGGTGAGCCGGAGGCGGTCCTCCTTCGGGCCCGGGTGCGTGCGCTCGTGCGGGCGGATCAGGCCGGGCCCGTAGTCGGTGACGCGGACGCGGCAGAGGAAGCCCTGGCGGGTCAGCGCGCGGCCGTCGGGCCCGGTGTAGTCCTGGCGCAGGGCCCACAGCGCGGGGCCCTCGTCCTCCACGACCGCGCCCTCCTCGCGCCAGCGCTCGAAGGTCGCCGCGGCCTGCGCGTACGGGTCGTCGCCCTGGGGGAGATCGACGGCGACGACGTTGTGGGGGGAGCGCGCGAGCAGCTCGGCGCGCTGCTCGTCGTCGATGACGTCGTACGGCGGAGCGATCAGGTCCTGAAGCGGCCCGGCGACGGACGGCTCGTAGCGCAGCGCGCGCAGCGGCTGGATCTCGGCCATGCGCCGAGACTAATGACGGGACCCGAAGTCGGTCGTGTAGGTCGCGCCGGCGATGTCGGACGGCAGGTCCTCGGGTGCGCCGGGGGCGATGCCGATGCCGATGTCGCGGAAGCCGCGGGTGAGGATGTTGCGCCGGTGGCCGGGCGAGCCCATCCACGCCTCGACCGTGTGGGACGGCGAGGCGAGTTCGCCCGCCCCCCACGCGATGTTCTCGCCGATCTGCCAGCCGCCACGGCGGGGGATGTAGCCGGAGCGCCGGATGCGCTGGTCGAACGTCGAGCCGTCCTGGGAGACGTGGTCGAAGTAGTGCCGCGCCACCATGTCCTTCGAGTGGCGGGTCGCCGAGATCCGCAGCCGGCGGTTGGCGCGCAGCGGACGCAGCCCGTGCTGGGCGCGCTGCTGGTTGAGCAGGCACAACGTGGCCGCGCGGGCGGCGCGCAGGGTGCCGGCGGTCGGGATGTCGTCGGCCCCCCGGCACGGCGATTGGGCGGAGGCCGGACCGGACGCGAGCGCGAGCGACATGGCCGCCGCAGCGGCGGCGGCCAGGGACGCGCGGGCGAGGTGGCGGCCCCTACCGGCCACGAGCGGGCCGGAAGTCCCAGGCCAGCAGCACGTCGATGCCCGTCATCGCGTACCCGTCGACGCGCGGCTCGCCGCGTCCCGTGGCCGACCAGTAGCCGATGGCGATCGGCTCGCCCGGGTTCTGACCGCCGACGTCGTTGCCGACGCTCAGGGGCAGCGTCCCGGGGCCGAACGCGCTCACCGCGACGACGTCGGTCGCGTGGGTGCGGTTGTCGACCCGGTCGGAGCGCGTGTCAACACGGGCACGTTCACTCGACGGGTGGCCGCGGGCGAAACGCCGGGCCGAGATAGCGCGCGGTGCAGCACGTGTACGTGCCCGGGATGTCGGTGCCGGACGTCGTGTCGATCCGCGCGGAGCCGGTGAGGATGGTCAGGCGCAGGGGCGCCGGGTTCGGCCCGGACACGACGCGGATGCGCCTGATGCGCCCGTTGTCCGGCACGATCGAGCCGAGCCGGTCGCTGCCCAGGTAGCCGCCGTGCCGGTACGTGCACGACGTCTGGTTCGTCGGCGCGACCTGCACGCCGCCCATCGGCCCGAGGGTGAGCGCTGACTCGCACCCGTAGGGCGCGTTCGCGGGGGCGCGCAGCGTGCTGCCGAACCAGCGCGCGTCCGCGCCCGCCGGGACCAGCGCCGCGAGCAGACAGCCGGCCGCGGCCGCGAGGATGCCCTTGCGCATGTGCGCGACGCTACCCGTCGCCCGGGGCCGCATGGGCAACATCCGTCCATGGCCCGGTCGCGCGCGATCGTCGGCGCGGAGCCGGAGGTAGGTCAGTAGTCAGTCAGTCAGTCAGTCAGTCGGGGCGGCCGGATTCGAACCGGCGACCTCCGCGTCCCAAACGCGGCGCTCTACCAGGCTGAGCCACGCCCCGATGCTCCGGACGATAGGGGTACGCTCAGACCGTGTCGATCCTGGTCGGCGTCATCATCGGCTCGCTGCTCGGCATCATGGCCGGCTTCTTCGTCGGCTTCGTCCGCCGCCGTCGCGCGACGCGCGACGACGTCGAGTAGCCCGCCGCGCCCATCTAGGCTTGGCGAGCACGCCCCGGTAGCTCAGCTGGATAGAGCGGCGGCCTTCTAAGCCGCGGGTCGCAGGTTCGAGTCCTGCCCGGGGCATCGCCGACCGAGGGACCCCCAGCAGGGCGGCGCCGTCCGATCGGTTAGGCTCGCCGCACATGAGACGTGCGACACGGATCGTCGTGCTGTCCGCGATGGCGCTGAGCGCGCCGGTGTTCGCGGGTACAGAGGCCGCGGCCGACGCCGCGGACACCACACCGCCGGTCGTCAAGGCGATCAAGGACCCGCCGTTCCCCGACGGGCTCAACCACTGGTGGATCACGCCGGTGCACGTGACGTGGTCGGTGACCGACCCGGAGTCGACGCCGGACGTCGTCGTGGGTTGCGAGGATGAATGGGTCTTCGAGGACGGCAACGTCGACTTCTGGTGCGTGGCCACGAGCGCCGGCGGCAGGACCGAGGCGTTGACGCACGTCGGCCTCGACCAGAAGCCGCCCAGCGTCCAGATCCGCAACCTCAAGCCGCGCACGTACACGACCTCCACGCTGCCGGCGCTCGACGACGTCGGGTGCGTCGCCGCCGATCGCGTGTCCGGGATCCTCGAGGGCTGCGTGCTGTCCGGCTACTCGGCCGAGCCGGGCGACCACGTCCTGAGCGGCTTCGCGAAGAACCGCGCCGGTCTGACGACCACCACGACCGTGCCCTACACGGTGGTGGGCGGCGACGGCACGCCGCCGGTCGTCACCCCCGTCGTGTCACCGCCCGCGCCCGACGGCCAGGACGGCTGGTACCGCGCCGCGCCGACCGTCTCGTGGACGGTGCAGGACGCAGAGTCCGCGGTCACGTCGCGGCAGGGGTGCGACACGACGACGATCAGCCAGGACGCGCCGCAGGCGACGGTCGCCTGCCGTGCGACCAGCCGTGGCGGCACGACCACGAAGACGTTCACGCTCAAGCACGACGGCACGCCGCCATCCGTGCCGGCCATCGTCGGCATCGCGCCGGGCGTGTACTACCCGAACGCGCCGCTGCCGCCCAGGGAACAGATCCGCTGCACCAGCGTGGACTCGACCTCCGGCGCCACCTGCACGATCACCGGCTACGGCCGCGCGGTCGGCACGCACACCGTCACGGCCACCGCGGTCAACGGCGCCGGTGCGACCTCGACGAGCCAGCTCGTCTTCGTCGTCAAGCCCGACGAGACCCCGCCGGTCGTGCGGCCGCTCCTCACGCCGGACAGGCCCGACGGGCGCAACGGCTGGTTCACCGCGCCGGTCGTCGAGCTCGACTGGAAGATCAACGACACGCGGTCGAACATCGTCACCCGGCGCGGCTGCGCCCCGGGGCGGGTGACCGCCGACACGGCCGGGACGTCCTTCCGCTGCCTGGTCCGCAGCGCCGGAGGCACGACCGACCGCGTCGTGACCATCAAGCGCGACGCGTCGCCGCCGACCACGCCGCAGTTCAAGGGCATCGCCCCCAAGACGTACACGCGGGCCACGGTGCCGCCGGCGTCGGCGGTCGCCTGCACCTCGAGCGACAGGACGTCGGGCGCCTCCTGCGCGATCGCCGGCTACAGCACGTCGATCGGGACGCACTCGATCGTGGCCAGGGCGACGAACGGCGCCGGGCTGACGAACGCCTCGAGCCTGACCTACGGCGTCTCGCCCTGACCACGGTCCTCACTGCGAGGGCTGCCGGTGGCGACCGCGCACCGATGAGTCCGGCGCGCCCGCGCGGTCTCCACCTGTGACGGCGGCGATCCGCGCCCCGAAACGCCCGCCCGGAGGCCCACCATGCCCGACACCCCCACGCTGTTCGTCTGCCACGGCGACGAGGCCGGTCCTCGCTTTCATCCGTGCCGCCGCGTCCAGGAGGCGCTGCGCGGCAAGAGCATCGCCTACGAGAAGGTGATCGCCGCCGCCGGCCACCCGATCCCGTTCCTGCGCAAGGGGTCCCGCGAGGAGCTGCGTGCGGCGACCGGCGACACGAAGCTGCCGGCGCTCAAGCTCGCCGACGGCACGGTGCTCACGCACTCGAAGGCCATCCTGGACTGGGTCGGGCGGCAGCCCTGACCGTCCCGCCCCGTCGCGGCCGTCCAGCCGCCGCCGCGGACGCGTTCTCTCGCGCGGCGGGGAAAGTTCAAGAGGCTCCTAGTCCTCCCAGCCGAGGAACTCGAACTCGTCGGCGCAGCGGCGGCGCACCCGGCGCCGCTGCCACGGCGTCAGGACCTCCGCGGCGGGCAGGCGGTCCTCCGCCTGGGTGGTCCGCGTCTGCGGGAGCTCGATCCCGTCGGCGCCGCCGAGCTGGGTGACGATGCGCTGGGTGTCCTCCGCGAGGTTCTCGTAGCGGATGACGTTCTCGGGCTGCACCACCGCCTGACCCTCGATCGAGTAGACGGGGAAGCCGCGGATGCGGCCCTTGCGGACCGTCTCGTTGACGTGCTCCTCCCAGGCCTGCGGGTCCTGGTCCGCGTCTCCCGAGAAGCTGAAGCGCGCCAGCGACAGCGCCTTCTCGTAGGGGTGGCGCTCGGACGTGATCTTCACCGCGCCCTCCCAGAACTCCGCGTCGACCCAGTTACGCACGTTCGCGGCGTGCATGTGGCCCGTGCATCCGTGCTGGTCGCGGTTCGCCTTCGACACCCGGCGCAGCGCGCCCTTCTTGCCCTTGCGCAGCGCACGCCGGTACTCCTTCTCCAGCTCGCGGCTGCGCGAGAAGTTCCGGGGCATGACGCCGAGCTTGGCGCGCTCGAGCTCCCACCGCGCGCCGATCGGGCTGATGATGTCCCGCGGCCCGCAGAGCTGCGAGAACACGAGCTCGAGCGACGTGCTGGCCGTCTTGAGCGTCTTGAGGAAGATGAAGTTGCGCGAGTAGGAGGCGAGCACTCCGTACGTCCCTTGCCGTTGTCCGATCGCGAACCGCGTCCTGGTCCGCGAGGACGGCGGACCGTACCACGGCCCCGAGGACTGGCCGATAGGGTCGCGGACCGATGATCGACGCCTACGACGACTATCTGCAGGTCGGCTCCGTCGCCGAGGTGACCGGCCCCGGGAACCGCTGGTTCGAGGCCGATCCGGAGCCGTCGCTCGCCCCGCCCGCGGGCCGCGTTCTGGGCGGCGAGTCGCGGCTCGAGCTGCGCACCGACCGGGCGGCGACGCGCCTGCGGCTCGTCAAGGTGCGCAACGCGCTCGTGCTGCCCGGGCGCCTGATCGTCAACACCGCCAACGACCGGCTGCTCTACGACGCGCTGCGCGAGCCGGTGCGCTCCGGGGACCAGCTCGACGCCCGCACGCGCGAGCGGCTGCACCCCCTCGCGCTCGACCGCCAGCTCGACAGCGACCGGCTCGTGCGCCTCCCCGGGCAGACGTTCTGCCTCGCCGTGCGCACGACGCGCCAGCCCTTCCTGCTGCTGGAGGGGCTGAGCCAGCTGTGGCCGGCGGCCGAGCTCGACATGTCGCAGATGCACGTCGCGGTCAACCCGATGCCGGGCCTCGACGACCTGCTCGCGCCGTTCGGCATCGCCCCCGAGCGGATCGTCGAGCTGACGAGCGCGCCGGTGCTGTGCGAGGAGCTGCTGCTCGCCACGCCCGCGGTCGTGCTGCCGCGACGGCTGTCGCCGCGCTTCTGGGACGTCATGGGGCGCCTGCGCGACGCCTATCCGCCGCCACCGGACGCCCCCCGGCGCGTCTACCTGTCGCGCGCGGCGGCCGAGGAGCGCGTGCTGCTCAACGAGCCCGAGGTCGAGGAGCTCTTCCGCGGTCACGACTTCGACGTCGTCGCCGACCGCGAGCTGCACGGCGCGGAGCTGGTGCGGCGCGTCGGCGCGGCCGAGTGGATCGCCGCGCCGGTCGGCGCGGGCGTGGGCACCGCGTTCGCCCCGCTCGGCGTGCGACGGATCGTCCTCGCGCCCGACCTGTACGACACGCCGCTCGAGACGCTGCTCGGCGTCGAGCACGGGCCGCTGCACCTGTACGGACGCTCGCTGGCGACGGTGCCGAAGGCGGCCGCCGTCGAGGACTGGAGCATCGACCCGGAGATCGTCGGCGGGGCGCTCGAGGATCTGTTCGGCGGCGAGCGGCGGGGCGCGGCGGTCGTCCCCGCCGAGGACGACCGCGGCGGATCGCGCCGCTGGCGCGGCCGCGCGCTGGAGCGCCTGCGCCGCGGGCGCGAGGCGCGGGCGGCGGCCTCGCCGATCGAGGTCGAGGTCGCGGTGCCGACGGACGTCCCGCCGGAGGCGCTGTTCGCCCTGCTCGACGACCTGCGGGCGTTCACGCGCGCGGAGCCGCGGCTGCAGGAGACGGCCTGGGAGCCCGACGCCGGCGTTCAGCCGGGCGCGCGGGCCCATCTCGAGACGAGCGTCGCCTGGGTCCTCGGGCTCGCCCCGTTGATCGGGCGTCCCGAGGCGACGGTCGTCGTGGAGGAGGTCGAGCGGCCCTCGCGGCTGTGCCTGGGCGTGGAGGCGCCGGTCGCGCACGCGGGCGTGCAGATCGATGTGACGGCGGCTGGGTCCGGCCACGTCGTGCGCGCCAGGGCGTCGGTGCAGCTGGCCGGCATCGCCGCCGTCGCGCCGCTGGACCGCGGGGTGCGCCGCGCCGCCCGCCGCTACGCCGCGCCGAGCCTGAACCGCGTCGTGCACAGCTTCATCGCGCAGGCGCGCGAGCGCGTGCAGGCCGCGTGAGCGCCGGCCTGATCGACCTCTCTCGAGCCCGCCGCCCTCGACCGCATCACGCGAGAACGCCGTCGACTGGACGATCGACCCCCCGGCCGCGGTCCGCGCCGCGCTCGGGCCGCTCTTCCGCGCGACGGAGGGCTCAGCCCTACGCGACGTAGGGCTCAGCCCTCGCCGGGCCCGGCGACCTCCGGCATGCGCACGACGAACACGATGCCGCCCTGGGCGATCGTCAGCGCGCCGGCATCCGTCCAGAAGGCGCGCTCGAAGGAGTCGGGGTCGAGGACGACGTAGCCGGTGACGCCGTGGCCGTCGACGCCGACGACGAACACGACCGCGTCGGCGGGCGCCTGGTCGCCGAAGACGTCGCGGGCGCCCGGGCCGGCGCTCAACGCGCCGGTGAGCATCGCGGTGGCGCCGCGCGGGCGCCCCTGCCCGGAGCACACGAGGATGTCGACCGGCTCGCCGATCGACCCCTGCATGGCGCTCAGCACCTCGACGAAGCTCAGGTCGGCCATCAGGCCGGGCAGGCTAGCTGGCAAGCTCCTGCGGCATGGACTTCGACGCGGTCGTCGCACACGTGCGGGGTTGGTGCACCCAGCCGGTCGTCGTCGTCCTCGAGCCCGACCACAGCGTCATGCCGGGCGTCCTGCACGAGATCGACTCGGCCGGCATCGACGGGGCGCTGTTCGCCGTCGCCGATCCCCGCGACCCGGACGCCCGCCCGACCGGCATCGCGATCGCGCTGTTCCGAGACGCGTTCGTCTCAGCCCGCGTGGCCGACGACGGTGCCCTGCACCTCCATCAGGGGCGCATCGAGATCATCGTCCGTCGTCGGGACGCCAGCTCAGCTCCGCCGCCAGGCCGCTGACGTTGAAGACGCCCTGAACGCTGCGCGAGCCGGGCATCAGCTCGATGCGCGGGCCGTCGGGGCCCATGCAGGCGCTCACGATGGACCGCAGTCCGGTGGAGTCGAGGAAGTCGAGCCCACGCAGGTCGATGACCACGCGCTCGGCCTCGCTGGCCAGCGCGATGCTCAGGCTGTGATCCATCTCGTCGGCCGTGTCGATGTCGAGCTCGCCGCGCGGCAGGACCCAGACCTCGCCCGTGCGCGCCTCGAGATCCACCTCGAAGGTGTCGGTCGCTGATCGCATACGTCTCGCCTACCCGCTGCCCCGGGAGGGCACACGCGGCGGCGCCGCGCTGCTGACGCGGAAAGTAGGGTGCAGCCAGGAGCCGGGATACGACGGAGGGGACGATGGCCACGCGAACCAGGAAGCAGGACGCGGCGGCGGCCTCGGCGGCCGCTGCCACCAACGGCGACGGACCGCTGACGCGCGACGAGCAGGCCATCGAACAGGTCATCGCCGCCCTGACGGCGGCCGCGGAGGGAGACTTCTCCGTGCGCCTGCGCGCGCGTCGCCGCGACCAGATCGGCGAGCTGCAGACCCGCGTCAACGAGCTCCTCGAGCTCAACGCCCGGCAGGCCCGGGAGCTCAAGCGCGTCTCGCGCGTCATCGGCCGCGAGGGCCGCATGCACGAGCGCGCGTCGCTGGGCCCGGTGGCCGGCGGCTGGGCGGAGAACACCGAGGCGGTCAACTCGCTCATCGACGACCTCGTCCGGCCCACCACCGAGGTCGCGCGCGTCATCGCCGCCGTCGCCGACGGCGACCTCAACCAGAAGATGGCGCTGACCATCGAGGGCCAGCCGGTCAAGGGCGAGTTCACCCGCATCGGCACGACGGTCAACACGATGGTCGACCAGCTCTCGTCGTTCGCCGACGAGGTGACCCGCGTGGCCAAGGAGGTCGGCACCGAGGGCCGCCTGGGCGGCCAGGCGGAGGTCAAGGGCGTCTCGGGGACGTGGCGCGACCTCACCGAGTCCGTCAACGGCATGGCGTCGAACCTCACCGTCCAGGTGCGCCAGATCGCCCAGGTCACCACGGCGGTCGCCAACGGCGACCTGTCCCAGAAGATCGCGGTCGAGGCGCGCGGCGAGGTCGCCGAGCTGCGCGACACGATCAACACGATGGTCGACCAGCTCTCGTCGTTCGCCGACGAGGTGACCCGCGTGGCCAAGGAGGTCGGCACCGAGGGCCGCCTGGGCGGCCAGGCGGAGGTCAAGGGCGTCTCGGGCACGTGGCGCGAGCTGACCGAGAACGTCAACCAGCTCGCCTCGAACCTGACCGTGCAGGTGCGCCAGATCTCGCAGGTCACCCGGGCCGTCGCCCGCGGCGACCTGACCCAGAAGATCACGGTCGAGGCGCGGGGCGAGGTGGCCGAGCTGGCCGACACGATGAACTCGATGACCGACACGCTGGCGCTGTTCGCCGACCAGGTCACCGGCGTCGCGCGCGAGGTCGGCACCGAGGGCATCCTCGGCGGCCAGGCGATGGTCCCCGGCGTCGCCGGAACGTGGAAGGACCTGACGGACTCGGTCAACGGCATGGCGTCGAACCTCACCAGCCAGGTCCGCCAGATCGCCCAGGTCACGACGGCCGTCGCCAACGGCGACCTCGACCAGAAGGTCACCGTCGAGGCCAAGGGCGAGGTCGCCGCGCTGGCCGACACGATCAACTCGATGACCGACACCCTGCGCCTGTTCGCCGACCAGGTGACGGGGGTCGCGCGCGAGGTCGGCACCGAGGGGATCCTCGGCGGGCAGGCCGAGGTGCCGGGCGTCGCGGGCACGTGGAAGGACCTGACCGAGTCGGTGAACTACATGGCGTCGAACCTGACCAGCCAGGTCCGCCAGATCGCCCAGGTGACCACCGCGGTGGCCAACGGCGACCTCTCCCAGCAGATCACGGTCGACGCCCGCGGGGAGATCCTCGAGCTCAAGCGCACGATCAACACGATGGTCCAGCAGCTGTCGTCGTTCGCCGACGAGGTGACGCGCGTCGCGCGCGAGGTGGGGACGGAGGGCGCGCTCGGCGGCCAGGCCGAGGTCGAGGACGTCTCGGGCACGTGGCGCGACCTCACCGAGTCCGTCAACGGCATGGCCTCGAACCTGACCAGCCAGGTGCGCAACATCGCCCAGGTCGCGACGGCGGTGGCGCGGGGCGACCTGAGCCAGAAGATCACGGTCGACGCGCAGGGCGAGATCCTGCAGCTGAAGAACACGCTGAACGTCATGGTCGACCAGCTGTCGTCGTTCGCCGACGAGGTGACGCGCGTCGCGCGCGAGGTCGGCACCGACGGGCGCCTCGGCGGACAAGCCGAGGTCAAGGGCGTCTCCGGGACGTGGCGCGAGCTGACCGAGAACGTCAACGGCATGGCGTCGAACCTCACCGACCAGGTGCGCAACATCGCCGTCGTCACGACCGCGGTGGCCAACGGCGACCTGTCGCAGAAGATCACGGTCGACGCCCGCGGCGAGATCGCCGAGCTGCGCGACACGATCAACACGATGGTCGACCAGCTGCGCGCGTTCGCGGCCGAGGTCACGCGCGTCGCGCGCGAGGTCGGCACGGAAGGCAAGCTCGGCGGACAGGCCGAGGTCGAGGGCGTCTCGGGCACCTGGCGGGGCCTCACGGAGAACGTGAACCTCATGGCCTCCAACCTCACGGGCCAGGTCCGCTCGATCGCCCAGGTCACGACCGCGGTGGCCAACGGCGACCTGAGCAAGAAGATCACCGTGGACGCCGCCGGCGAGATCGCCGAGCTCAAGGACACGATCAACACGATGGTCGACCAGCTCTCGTCGTTCGCCGACGAGGTCACGCGCGTCGCGCGCGAGGTCGGCACCGAGGGCGTGCTCGGCGGTCAGGCCGAGGTCAAGGACGTGTCCGGAACCTGGCGCGACCTCACCGAGAACGTCAACCAGCTCGCCGGCAACCTGACCAGCCAGGTCCGCAACATCGCCCAGGTCACGACCGCGGTGGCCAACGGCGACCTCTCCCAGAAGATCACCGTCGACGCGCGCGGCGAGATCCTCGAGCTCAAGGACACCGTCAACACGATGGTCGACCAGCTGTCCTCGTTCTCGGGCGAGGTCACGCGCGTGGCGCGCGAGGTCGGCACGGACGGCATGCTCGGCGGCCAGGCCGAGGTCGAGGGCGTGTCCGGCACGTGGCGCGGGCTGACGGAGAACGTCAACCAGCTCGCGGCGAACCTCACGACGCAGGTGCGCGCGATCGCCGACGTCTCGACCGCGGTGACCGAGGGTGACCTGACGCGCCAGATCACCGTCGACGCGGCCGGCGAGCTCGCCGAGCTCAAGGACCGCATCAACGAGATGATCGCCAACCTGCGCGACACGACGCAGCAGAACGCCGAGCAGGACTGGCTGAAGACGAATCTCGCCCGGATCTCCGGCGCGATGCAGGGCCAGCGCGACCTCGGCGCCGTCTCACGCCTGGTCATGTCGGAGGTCACGCCGCTCGTCGACGCCCAGCACGGCGCGTTCTTCCTCAACGAGGACGGCGACCTGCGCCTGATCGCCTCCTACGGCTACCAGCGGCGCAAGACCCTCTCCAACCAGTTCGCGTTCGGCGAGGGGCTCGTCGGGCAGGCGGCGCTCGAGGGCAAGGCGATCCTCGTCTCGGACGCGCCGCCGGACTACGTGAAGGTCACGTCGGGGCTGGGCGAGGCCGTGCCGGTCAACCTGATCGTCCTGCCGATCCTCTTCGAGGACCAGGTGATCGCGGTCGTCGAGCTGGGATCGCTGCACGCGTTCTCCGACCTGCACCAGTCGTTCCTCGAGCAGCTGGCCGAGACGACCGGCGTCGTGCTGTCGAACATCAGCGCCAACCGCCGCACGGAGGAGCTGCTGGAGGAGTCCCAGCGCCTGGCCGAGGAGCTGCAGTCCCAGCAGGACGAGCTCAAGCGCTCGAACCTCGAGCTCGAGCAGCAGGCGCAGTCGCTGAAGGCGTCCGAGGAACTGCTGCAGACCCAGCAGGAGGAGCTGCAGCAGACCAACGACGAGCTCAAGGACAAGGCGCAGCTGCTCGAGCAGCAGAACCGCGCGATCGAGGAGAAGAACGCCGAGATCGAGCGCGCCCGCGAGGCGCTCGAGGAGCGCGCCGCGCGGCTGGCGCTGTCGACGAAGTACAAGTCGGAGTTCCTGGCCAACATGAGCCACGAGCTGCGCACGCCGCTGAACTCGCTGCTCATCCTGTCCAAGCTGCTCGCCGACAACGGCCACGGCAACCTCACCGACGAGCAGGTCGAGTTCGCCCACACGATCCACACAGCGGGCACCGACCTGCTCGCGCTGATCTCCGACATCCTCGATCTCTCGAAGGTCGAGGCGGGCAAGATGGAGGTGGCGCCGAGCCACGTGCCGGTCGCCGACGTGCTCGGCGCGGTCGAGCGCGGCTTCCGGCCGGTCGCCGAGCAGAAGGAGCTCGCGTTCGACCTCGAGGTGGCCGACGACGCTCCGGCCGCGCTGTTCACCGACGAGCAGCGCCTGGCCCAGGTGCTGCGCAACCTGCTGTCCAACGCGTTCAAGTTCACGGACTCCGGGCTCGTCGGGCTCCGCGTCGCGGCGACCGACGAGGTCGGCTACGACGGCACGCCGTACGCGGTGGCGTTCACGGTCTCGGACACCGGCATCGGCATCGCCGGGGACAAGCTGCGCGTCATCTTCGAGTCCTTCCAGCAGGCCGACGGGACGACGAGCCGGCGCTACGGGGGCACGGGTCTGGGGCTGTCGATCAGCCGCGAGATCGCGCGGCTGCTCGGCGGGGAGATCCGTGTGCGCAGCGTCGAGGGGGAGGGCAGCGCGTTCACGCTGCTGCTGCCGGCGACCTACGAGCCGCCGTCCGTCGCCCCCGAGCCCGAGCGCACGGCCCCGGCCGGCATGGTCGAGGAGCTGCTGGCCACGGTGGACGCCGGCGAGCGCGACGGCGACGGCACGCCGGACGGGCCGACCGAGCGCGCGCCGCGCCCGGTCGTGGGCGCCGACGACCGCGGCCGCATCGGGCCGGGCGACCGCGTCGTGCTCATCGTCGGCGACCAGGACGAGGCGGAGCTCACCCTGGCGGCGGCCCACGCGCACGATCTGAAGGGGATCGTGGCGATCGGCGGCCCCGCCGGCCTGGCGCTCGCCCACGAGCAGATGCCCGACGCGATCGTCCTCGCGGCGCCGACCGGCGACGCCGCGCTGCTTCTCGACCAGCTCAAGCACCACCCGAAGACGCGGCACATCCCCGTCTGCGTCGTCGGCGAGGCCGAGGCGCGCCCGACGGCGCTGCGGGCCGGAGCGGCGCGGTTCCTGGAGCGCCCCGCATCGGCGGCGGCGGTCGACGCGATGCTCGGCGAGCTGACCGACCTGCTCGACCGCACGTCCAAGCGGGTCCTGGTCGTCGAGGACGACGAGGTCGCGCGGCGCTCGGTGGCCGAGCTGATCGGCGGCGACGACGTCGACGTCGCCGCGGTGGGGTCCAGCGAGGAGGCGCTCGCCGCGCTCGAGGAGTCGCGCTTCGACTGTGTCGTGCTCGACCTCAAGCTGCCGAAGGCAACGGGCTTCGAGCTCCTCGAGCGCATCAAGGAGGACCCCCGTCACCGCGACGTGCCGGTGATCATCCACACCGGTCGCGCGCTCACCCGGCGCGAGGAGACGCGCCTGAAGCGCTACGCCGACGCGATCGTCGTCAAGGACGCCGGCTCTCCCGAGCGCCTGCTCGACGAGACCGCGCTGCACCTGCACCGTGCGCCGGCGGACCTGCCCGACGACAGCCGGCGCATGCTCGAGTCGCTGCACCAGGCCGACTCGGTGCTGCACGGGCGCAAGGTGCTGATCGTCGACGACGACGTGCGCAACGTGTTCGCGCTCACGAGCGTGCTCGAGAGCCGCGGCATGGTCGTCGTGTTCGCCGAGAACGGCCGCGAGGGCATCGAGGTGCTCGAGGCCAACGGCGACGTCGACCTCGTGCTGATGGACCTGATGATGCCCGAGATGGACGGCTACGAGGCGATGACGGCGATCCGCTCGCGGCCCGTGCGCCAGGGGCTGCCGGTCATCGCGCTGACCGCCAAGGCGATGCAGGGCGACCGCGAGCGGTCGATCGCCGCCGGCGCCTCGGACTACATCACCAAGCCCGTCGACCCCGATCAGCTGCTGTCGCTGATGCGCGTGTGGCTGTACCGCTAGTGCATCCACCCGCGAGCGGCGCGGTGCCCTCCACCGCCGACGATCCGGACGGGCTCGAGCTCGAGCTGCTGCTCGAGGCCGTCCACCGGCGCTACGGGCTCGACTTCCGCGGCTACGCCACGGCGTCGCTGCGCCGGCGCGTGTGGCGGCGGGTCACGCTCGAGGGCCTGCAGACGGTGACGGGTCTGACCGACCGCATCCTGCACGACCCGCGCGTGCTCGAGCGGCTGCTGAAGGACCTGTCGATCAACGTCACCGAGATGTTCCGCGACCCGTCGTTCCACGGCGCGCTGCGCGAGGCGGCGATCCCGCTGCTGCGCACGTATCCGTTCGTGCGCGTCTGGAACGCCGGATGCTCCACCGGCGAGGAGGCCTATTCGCTGGCGATCGCCCTGCACGAGGCCGGCCTGCTCGAACGCTCGCGCATCTACGCGACGGACATGAACGAGGGCGCCCTGGCCCAGGCCCGCACCGGCAGCTTCCCGCTCGAGCGCATGCAGGTCTACACCGAGAACTACCAGCGCGCGGGCGGGGCGCGCTCGCTCTCGGAGTACTACGTCGCGCGCGGGGCCTCGGCCGTGTTCGATCCGATGCTCGCGCGCAACATGGTCTTCGCCCACCACAACCTCGTCTCGGACCGGTCGTTCAACGAGTTCCACCTGATCGTGTGCCGGAACGTCATGATCTACTTCGGACGGGAGCTCCAACGCCACGTGCACGAGCTGTTCCTCGACAGCCTGGTTCCCCTCGGCCTGCTGGGCCTGGGCCGCAAGGAGGCGATCCAGCCGCCTGAGATCGCCGCGTGCTACCAGCCGCTCGTCGCGTCCGAGAAGCTGTTCCGGCGGCGGACGTGATGGTCGACCTCGTCGTCATCGGCGCGTCGTGGGGTGGGCTGCGCGCCCTGCGGGCCGTGCTCGCCCCGCTCACGCCGGACTTCCCCGCGCCGATCCTCATCGTCCAGCACCGCAGCGATGAGGAGAGCGCGCTGGCCGAGCTCCTCGCCCGCACGTGCGCGCTGACCGTGCGGGAGGCCGAGGACAAGGACCGGCTGCAGGCCGGCACCGTCCTGCTTGCGCCGCACGGCTACCACCTGCTCGTCGAGGGCGACGAGGCCATCCTCAGCGTCGACGACCCGGTGCGCTTCAGCCGGCCGTCGATCGACGTGCTCCTCGAGAGCGCGGCCGAGCACGGCGACCGGGCGGTCGGGGTCGTGCTCACGGGGGCGAACGCCGACGGGGCGGCGGGCCTGGCGGCGATCCGCCGCCGCGGCGGCATCGCGATCGTTCAGGACCCCCAGTCCGCCGAGCGCCCGCAGATGCCGCGGGCGGCCCTCGCCGCGGTCCCGGACGCGCAGGTTCGCCCGCTCGAGCAGATCGGCCCGGAGCTCATGCGCATCTGCGCGCCCTCGACGGCGCGGCCGGGTGCGGCATGAGCGACGCGCTGCCGCGGCCGAGCGTCCTGCTCGTCGACGACCGGCCGGAGAACCTCGTCGCGCTGCAGGCGACGCTCTCGCCGCTGGACTGCGACCTCGTGACCGCCTCGTCCGGGGCGGAGGCGCTGCGCCACCTCCTCGACGCCGACTTCGCCGCGATCCTGCTGGACGTCCAGATGCCGGAGCTCGACGGCTTCGAGACCGCCCGCTACATCAAGCAGCGCGAGCGCACGCGCGACATCCCGATCATCTTCGTGACCGCGATCTCCAAGGAGCGCGAGCACGTCTTCCGCGGCTACGAGGCGGGCGCGGTCGACTACGTGTTCAAGCCGTACGACCCCGAGCTGCTGCGCTCGAAGGTGGCGGTGTTCGTCGAGCTGTGGCGCGCGGGACGGCGCCTGCGCGAGAGCGAGGCGCTGCAGCGGGCCATGTTCGACTCGGCGCCGATCGGCATGGCCCGGCTCGACGCGGGGGGCCGGATCGCCGCGGTCAACCGCGCGCTGCGCGACACGCTGGGGCGCGACGAGGCCGACCTGATCGGCCGGACGCTCGACGAGCTCACCCATCCGGAGGACCGCGGGCTCGACGCCGGCCGGCGCGCGGAGCTGCTGGATGGCGGGCGGGGCCGGTACGACGTGGAGAAGCGGCTGCTGCGCGGCGACGGGCGGCCGACGCCGGCGCTGCTGAGCCACTCGGTCGTGTCGACGGCGGACGCGGAGCCCGCGCTGCTGGTCCAGGTCCAGGACCTCGCCGAGCGCAAGCGGGCCGAGCGCCAGCGCGAGCTGCTCATCCGCGAGCAGGCGGCGCGCGTGCAGGCCGAGGCGGTCTCGCAGCGGCTGCGGGCGATCCAGCGGATCGTGGACGCCGCGCTGGCGCCGCTGCCGCTCGACCGGCTGCTGGCCGAGCTGCTGCGGCGCATGACCGAGGTGCTCGGGGTCGACACGGCGGCGATGGTGCTCTGCGAGGAGGACGACCGCCACGTGATCGTCCAGGCCGCCGAGGGCGTCGACGTCGCCGTGCGGCGGGTGGAGTTCGACCCCGCGCCGGGCGGACTGGTCCAGCGCGTGGTGCACCATCGCGAGCCGGTCGTCATCGACGACGTCGCGCAGGCCGTGGAGCTGGGCGCCGACCTCGGCGGTCAGGCCGTGACCTCCGTGCTCGCCGTCCCGCTGCTGCTCGAGGAGTCGGTCATGGGGACGCTCATCGTCGGCACGCTGTTCGGCCGCTCCTTCAGCCCGTCCGACGTGAGCCTGCTGCAGGTCGCGGCCGACCGCGCCACGCTGGCGATCGAGCGTGCCCGGCTGTTCGAGCGCGAGCACCAGATCGCCCAGCAGCTGCAGCGCGCACTGCTGCCCGAGCGGCTGCCGAGCGTGCCGGGCCTGCGGCTCGCGGCGCGCTACCTGCCGGGTGGCGCGGGGACCAAGGTCGGGGGCGACTGGTACGACGCGCTCGCCCTGCCCGGCGGGCGCCTGGCGCTCGTCATGGGCGACGTCGCGGGCCGCGGCGTGATCGCCGCGGCGACGATGGGCCAGCTGCGCAGCGCGCTGCGCGCGTATGCCCTCGAGGACGTTGGACCGGCCGAGGTGCTCACGCGCCTGAACCGCTTCCAGATGCTCCTCGCCGAGGACTCGATGGCGACCGTCGTGCTGCTGGTGCTCGACCCCCAGTCCGGCACCGTGCGCTACGCGAACGCCGGCCACCCGCCGCCGATCCTGCTCGACGGCGACCACGAGCCGGTCTTCCTGGACGGCGCGCGCAGCACGCCGCTCGGCGCGCTCGACGACGCCCTCTACACCGAGGCGACGGCCGAGCTGGGGCCGGGGACCACCGTCGTGCTCTACACGGACGGGCTGGTGGAGCGGCGCGGCTCGACCCTCGACGAGGGGTTCGCCCGGCTGCGCGACGTGCTCGCCGCCGGCGGCCATGAGCCGGAGGAGCTGTGCGAGGCGATCCTCGGCGGCGCCCTCGGTGCGGCGACGTCGTCGGACGACGTGACGTTCGTCGTCGCCAACAGCCCCGTGACGCTCGGTTCGAGCGTGGCGCTCGCACTGCCTGGCGAGGCCGGCGGGCTGGCGAGCCTGCGCACGATGCTGCGCCGCTGGCTCGTCGAGCAGGACGCCGGCGAGCAGGAGGTGCACGCGGTGACGATGGCGACGAACGAGGCGGTCCAGAACGCGATCGAGCATGCGCACGGCCTGACCCGCGCGCCGTTCGAGGTGCAGCTCGAGCGCGACGGCGACGACGTCGTGGTCAGCGTGCGCGACCGGGGCCGCTGGCACGAGGGCTCGAGCGACGACCGCGGGCGGGGGCTGCCGCTCATGCGCGCCCTCATGGACGAGGTCGAGATCGACGCGCTGCCGAACGGCACGACGGTGCGGATGCGCCGCCGCGTTGTGAGCTAGGTGATAAACCACGCGCCGTTCGCGTGGTCCGAGGGCGAAGAACGGCAGCTGAATTCGCCCTATGGTGCAGGGAACATGACCCGCCTGCACCGAAACATCAACATCGTCGCCGTCTTCCTGCCGTTCATCGCGGTGATCGCGGCGATCATCGTGTTCTGGAACCGCGGCGTGACGTGGGTGGACCTCGCGCTGCTCGCGGGGATGTACCTCCTCACCGGCTTCGGCATCACCGTCGGGTATCACCGGATGCTCACCCACCGGGCGTTCCAGACGTCCAAGCCGGTCGAGTACACGTTCGCGATCCTCGGCTCGATGGCGCTGCAGGGCCCGGTCATCTCGTGGGTGGCCGACCATCGCAAGCACCACGCGCACACCGACCAGGAGGGCGACCCGCACAGCCCGCACGCCGGGTTCTCGGGCGGCAGCATCTCGAGCGCCGTCCGGGGGCTGTTCCACGCCCACGTCGGCTGGCTGTGGGTCAACGAGGGCCGCGCGGGGGCCCGCAAGTACGCACCGGACCTCCTGGAGGATCCGGGCATGCGCCGCATCAGCCGCTTGTTTCCCTGGGCCGCGCTGGCGACCTTCGCGATCCCGGCGCTGCTCGGCGGCCTGATCACCTGGTCGTGGTGGGGCGCGCTGACCGGCCTGCTGTGGGGCGGCTTCGTCCGCGTGTTCTTCCTGCACCACGTCACGTGGAGCATCAACTCGGTCTGCCACTTCCTCGGCCGGCGCCCGTTCGAGGTCGACGACCACTCCGGCAACGTGGCGTGGCTGGCGCTGCCGTCCTTCGGCGAGGCCTACCACCACAACCATCACGCGTTCCCGCGCTCGGCGGTGCACGGCCTGCGCGGCCGGCAGGTCGACCTGAGCGCCGGGCTGATCTGGACGCTCGAGAAGCTGGGGCTCGTGTGGAACGTCGTGCGGATCTCGCCCGAGCGCCAGGCGCAGAAGCTCGCCCGGCCGGCCGAGGCGCAGGCCGAGGAGACCCGTCAGGCCGCGTGACCGGTCAGCGGGGCTGCACGAGCAGCGTCGCGCGGACCTGCCCGTTGCCCTCGTTGTAGTCGCCGTTGCCGCGCTCGTAGACCGCGGCGTCGGAGATCCACGTGCCGTCCTTGACGCCCTTGACGCGCAGCACCACCGTGCCCGTCTGCTCCATGGCGAAGTCCCCGAAGTCGCAGCTGACGTAGGTGCCCTTGACCCGGCAGCCGCGCCCGCCGTACAGGTGCCACCGCTTGATGCGCAGGCCGTCGGGCACGTTCGCATGGAGGTAGACGCCGACCGCGCCGTCGGGCCCGTTGTTCTTGACGGTGAACTTCAGCGTGCTGCGCTCGCCGTGCTTGATGGGCTGGGGGATGGCGTGACCCCAGATCGACACGTCCGAGCGGCGGGCGGCGCCGGTGGCGGATGCCGCCGCGACGAGGAGCGCCGCCGCGGCCAGCGCCACCGCGAGCCCGCGTCCGGGGACCGGACTCCGTGCCATGCCGGAGACGGTATCCGCTAGCGCGGTCCGAGCTCCCGCGCGCGCTCGACGGCCGCCTTCGGCGTCCCCGTCCACGGCTCGCCGTGGCCGAAGAGGACCGTGTCGGCCTCGAGCGGCTCGAGGCGGTCGAGGCTCGCGAGGGCCTGCTCGGTCGAGACGTTGAACGGGCTCGGCATGAGCTGCGGGCCCTGCCGGCCGGTGAGCGGGTTGCGCGAGCACAGCGCGTCGCCGGCGAACAGGATGCCGCGGTCGGCGAGCAGCAGCGCGCAGTGGCCGTGGGAGTGGCCGGGCGTCGGGATCGGGACCGGGCGGCCGGGCACGTCGAGCGGCTCGCTCTCCATGAACGTCGTGACGTCTTCGATGCGCGGGATGCTCGTCGCGCCCTGGCTCGCCATCTGCAGGAGGAGCTGCCATGCCGCCGGGTGGCGCAGGTAGGGCAGCAGCGTGCCGTCGCCGCGCCGACGCAGGTACCTGCCCCCTCGGGCGAGCTGCGCGTCGGCGGCGTGCACGTGGACCGTCGCCTGCGCCTCGGTGCGCACCCGCTCGGCGATGCCGACGTGGTCGACGTGCGCGTGGGTCAGCACGACCGCCTCGATTTCGTGCAGGTCCGCGCCCGCTTCGTCCAGCGCGGCGATCAGCGTCTCGAACTGCTTGGGCAGCCCCGTGTCGACGAGCGTGTAGCAGCCAGCCTCCTCGACGAGGTAGAAGTTGACCAGCGGCGACCCGAGGCGGTGGACCCCGGGCGCAACCGCTTCCACGGCGCGTCCCACCGGCGCGAACCTAGCGCAGCCGCCTGCTCAGGCGATTTCGTCTTCGCGCCCGCGCACCCCGGCCGCCCGCTGTTGCTAGGTTCTTGCGGGAACCCTGGTGGGCGTAGCTCAGCTGGTAGAGCTCCTGGTTGTGGTCCAGGCGGTCGGGGGTTCGAGTCCCCTCGCTCACCCTCGCAGAAGCCCCGCTCCGGCGGGGCTTCTCGCCTTCAGGCGCCGACTACACGGACCGCCCGGGGCCCAATCGGGGCCAAATCGTTCGTTGGCGAAGGTCATCCGTCTGACCATGCCTAGGACGGCTAAGCACACATATCCGGTGCGTAAGGTGCTATGCCTTGACGAGTACGAGATGGGAGGTCGCATGAGCGACGAGTACCAGCCCACCGATGACGACAAGCGGCGGGCAGCGGAAGAGAGGAGGCCGGCCGGCGGTTCCGCAGCGCTTGGACGACATCGCGGAGGCCGCGACGATCAACCATCCGCGGCGCGCTGAGATCGACGCGATGTATGCCGCCGGCGCCTGGCGGTTCGTGCGGCCGATCGGCGACGGCCGCTTCGAGGTGTTCGTCGGCTACTGGCGTAGCGCCGACGTCGACGACCCGACGAAGACGATCGGCCTCGTGACCGTGCCGCGCTCGCTGATCGTCGGCCCCGACACCACGCACGACCAATGACCGGCGCCAGTTGGCGGCCGCCGCGCAACACGTACGACAAGCGCGAGCGGTGCGTGGATCCGCACACTGGGCGAGCGAAGGTCGCCTACCGATCGCCCGGCGCGGCGAAGCGAGCGGCCCGCGCTATTGCGCGGCGGCAGCCTGCCCCAGTTCGCGGGCGGTCCGTTCGTCGTCTACCGGTGCCCGCACTGCCACCTGTGGCACGTCACGACGAGCCCGCAGCGGCCCGGCCAGGACGCCGCCTGACCAACCCCACCACCCCGGAGGAGAGGACACACGACCAATGACCGACGATCCCCGCCGATCCGTTCGACGGGCCGCGCTACGCCGGCCCGTGGCATCGCGCTCTGCACGACGGTGACCTGTTGTGGGCCGGCCTGCGTGAGCGGCCGAACATCGCGCAGGCGCTCATGGCCGTGCAGGCGATGAGCCGCGAGGACCTCGAGGCGGTCATCCTCGCCCGCCTGTTTTCCGCGATGGTCACGGTCAACGCCGGCGAGCACGGCGACGTCGCGGCCCCCGACCGGTGGCTCGGCCTGCTCGACGACTGAGGGCCGAGCGGGCCGATCCAACCGAGCGGCGACATAACGTCGCGTCTCACCGTGCCGACATCCACTGCCGACACCGTTGCCGCCGTCGCCGCCGGCGCCAGTGCTCTCTTCACCGCCCCCGCCGCGACTGCTGCTCTGATGACCGTGAAGCAGGGCCAGCGGGCGATCGCCGCATCCATCGAGCCCGACGTACACCTGCAGGTCGGCCTGCTCGGCCAACACCAAACCGTCCTGACCGTCACCAACGCGGCGGAGGAATCGCCAAGGGCGTGCTCTTCATGGCTGACGTCGGGCGGCAGGCGCGTGGCGGGACTGCTCGACGACGGGTTCCTCGCGCCAGGGACCAAGGTGCGCGTCACCGCGTCGCTCCCGCCGACCCAGGAGGCAGAAGCGCTCGTCATCTACCGGACTGCGGATGAGTCATCCTGGGTGTCACGCGCGACGGACGCAAGCAACGACTGCGCAAGGGCCGTCGCGGCAGGGTCCGCGCCGACGAGGAGGTGTGGAACGAAGTGCATCCGACAGCACCGTGGGCGCAGTTGCCTGAGGGCGGCTACTTCACGCGTGGAGCTGACGACGCAGACTGACGTACCTTTTTTTGGGCAGCGTGCGCGGATACCCCTCCCTACGCGCCGGGGCAAAAACGGCCGTCTCACCGCGGTTGACCCGCATTTGCCGCAAGATCCGCAACAATTGCAGGACCCGCGGTCCATTGCTATTCGGCGGCGGCGGGAGGACACTGGTTTCATCGACCGATGCCCTTGCCGTGCCTCCGAGCATTTGCGGGCGTCAGGAAGGAGGGTCTCGATGCCCTCCGATTTTGGTTTTGTCATGTCCTGCTCGACGGTGCAGCCCGTCCCGTGTGGGATGCAGGTCCGTGCCAATACACGCCGTGACGTGTTGGCGCTGCTTCAGGAGCACGGCGCCGCTGCGCACGGCTACACGCCGGCGTGGTACAGCGCCGCGCGACTCGCGAAGATGGACACCGCGATCGAGGAGGTTGGGGACTGAACTCGCGCACCTTGACCGATGAACCGCCGAAAAGTGGTGCCACGCACAGGATCTTCAGTTCCTGCGATTATGAGTTCAGCCGACGTGAGTCGTGGTGATTGGCACGAACCATCATCACGATCATCTGAGCGCACGTCACCGCGCAGATCGCGGCGGGGATCAACGCCCAGAGCCCAACGCCGACAGCCGAGAGGATGGCGGCCAGCGCGCCGGACGCCACGCAGAGCAAGATGTGCTTGGGGGAGTGATGCATGAGAACCCCTTTCGATGCACCCGAAGCTATCTCCGCGGACGGCCCGACCGCATCCGTAGAAAACGCGCGGCGCCGCCTCGGCTAACGGCGGAGATCGGGGCCGCCGCGGCGCTCCAATCGTCGTGCGGTCCGGCACGGCTTGCTGGCACGGCAGGCATGGCTAGGTATGCCAGGGTTGCGAGCCGTCCGTTCAGCGCGGCTCGCGGCCGGCTCGAGCGTGACAGGGCCGACACAGCGGTTCGAGGTTGCCAACGGCGTTGTCGCGGTGATCGTGGTCGCGATGGTGGATCTCCATCGGCACGCCCCACGCCCCGCACACCGCGCAGCGGCCGCCGAACCAGCGCGATCACGCCGTCGATGCGCGGGCGCGATCGCGGCTTCGAGATGCGCCAGCCCCGGCGGTTGCGGTGAGTCCAGCAGCGCGCTGGCGTGGGTCAATGACCACGGTCAGGTTGGCTGCGGGATCTATGACGGCGAGAGCGCGATCCTCGACGTCGCCGACCACACCGCGAGCTCGCAGCGCGCTACACGGTCGCGGAGATCAGCTTCGACCCGTGGAACGCCCGAACTCGCCGCCGAGCTCGAGCGGGAGGGCCGACGTAGATCCGCTCGCCGTCGGTGAACGTCGGCTCGCCCACTGCGGCCTGCCAGCTACCGACAGGCAGCCAGGCGCCTTCCCGCGCCGTCCACTGGTTCAGCAGGTAGCGCCGATACACGTTCTCCGGGAGCGCGCCGCGCTGGCGCCGGGGCTCGTCCTCGGTGACCCACGACGCCGGGTTCGCCGCCCGCGCCGCGGCGAGGTCGTCGAGCTCGACGTCCTCCGGCGCCGCTCACTCGATCATCCGCAGGCCCGGCCCGCGCGCGTCGGTGACGGAGCCGCGGCGCCGCACGTCGGGCTGCGCGAGGCAGCGCGCCCGGAGCCGGCCGAGCGGCGAGTCGATGCCCACGCCGGCCGTCGTGATCGTGATCACCCGTGCCCCCGGCCGCTTGTGCAACCCGGTCGACATCGCCTCGTAGACGTCGGCCGTCTCGTGCTGCGCGAGGTCGTCCACGACGGCTAGCGAGAACGTCGTGCCGTGCAGCTTCCGGGCATCGCTCGCGAGCCCTCGAGCGTGCGCGTGAAGGTCCGCGGTTCGTCGGGATCGGGACACCACCGCACGAGCAGGTGGCGCGTCACGACGTGCTCGTCGCCCAGCCGGCGCGCGTAGCGCTGCGCGTACTTGTAGAGCTCGGTCGCCTGCCGGCGGGAGGCGGCGACGACGTAGATCTCGCTGTCCTCGACGGTCACGAGGTGGTGCAGCGCAAGCAGCGCCAGCAGCGACGTCTTGCCGTTGCCGCGCCCGATCGTGATCAACACCTCGGCCTCGTCGCCGTGCACGGCCGCGATGATCGCGCGCTGGAACCCCTCGACCTCGAGCCCGCACGCCGCAGCGAACGCGTCGAAGTCGGTGCCCGTGGCGATCGTCATGCCGAAATGGTACGACGACGATACCATTCGTCCCGAGCTCGGTAGCGAGCTCGACGCAGGACGTCGCCCGAAAGCGCGTGACGAAGCACCCCCAGGCCGCTCGAGACGGGCGCCACCACGTCACCCGCTATGCGACTTTTCCGAACCACAACCCCCCGAGGACCGCGCGCTCGCCGCGCCCGACGTTCAGCCGTCGTGGTCCTACATGGGCGGCAGCCAGCCGCTCGAGATCAGCCAGTCGAACTGGCAGCGCTGCAGTGACGCGTGGGCGTGCATCCAACTGCTCGCCAGCACGATGCCGCTACACGCCCACCGCAAGACGACCGACGGCCGTGCTGCCGCCGGCGACGACACGAGGATCGTGCGACTGCTCGCCCACCCGTACCCCGGCGCGACGGTCTGTGACTTGCGTCGGCCGAGCAGATCGAGCAGTACTACGCGGAGCATCCGGGTCGCGCCGAGGCGGCCGACCGCGAGCGCCGCGAGGCCATCCGCGAGGTCCGCGCCCGCCGCGGGATCGCCATCACCGGCGGCGCGGACGTCGCCGAGTCGTGCATCGTCGCGGCGCCGCGGCGCAGCATGCCGCTGCGTCGCCGGCCGAGCTCGAGCGGCCGGCCGCCGGGCCGCCGGACCCCGAGCTCGAGCACCGCGAGCTCGCGTGGCGGCGACTCCGGCGACGGAGACGACGGCCCAGCAGAACCACCGCCGGCGTTCCCGCGCCGGCGCGTCTACGGTTGGGATGAGCTCGCGCCCGAGCACGCGCTGCGCCCCAGCCCGCAGATGGACTTCTCGGAGGTGGTCGCGTGATCACCACCGCCGCCGAGCTCGTCGCCCGTCTCGACGAGCTCGAGCTCTCACCCCAGCGCGTCGGCTCCGGCTGGTTGAGCTTCTGCCCCGCGCACGACGACGCCACCGGCGCAGCCTGTCGGTCGGTCAGGGCGACGACCGCCGGCCACTCTGGCACTGCTTCCGCGGCTGCGGGCAACTCGAGGTGCTCGAGGCGTTCGGGACGCAGATCTCGGCGCCCAAGCGCCGGCGGCGCGCGAGCCCGAAAGTCCAGGCGCGTGCGGAGGTCAACGAGGAGCTCGTCCGCGAGTGGATGGAGAACCTGCACGACGATCGGCTCGAGCTCGTGGTCCGGTTCGGTCCGCGCCTCGCAGCGCGACGCTGGACGTGGCGCACGCTCCGACAGGCCAAAGTGGGCTGGGACGGCTCGCGGTTCACCTTCCCGTCGCGGGACGAGCTCGGCGAGCTCACCGGCGCGATCCGCTACACCGATCGCCCCGGCCGGAGCTCGAAGAGCCTCGCCGTCGCCAACACGACCCGGCAACTGTTTCCGGCGCCCGAGCGGATCTCGAGCTCCATCGTCGCGATCGTCGAGGGCGAGCCCGACGCGCTGGACGGCCTGAGCGCCGGCCTGCCGAGCACGGGCCTACCCGGCGTCGGCGCCTGGCGATCGGAGTGGACGGCGCGGTTCGCCGGCCGCTACGTCCTCGTGATGATGGACGCCGATCAGGCGGGCCGCGACGCAGCCGCGCGGATCGCCGGCGACCTGGACGCGGCCGACATCGAGCACAGCATCGTCGACATCGACCCCACGCGACGCGACCGGTTCGATGTGACCGACTATCTGCGCGAAGTCGATGAGCGAGGCGGCAACGCGCTCGACGAGCTCGTGCGCGTGACCGGGACGGGGGCGATCCGATGACGTCCTGGATCGACGGGCTCCCGACCAACCCGCTCGCGGAGGACCCCGAGCCGCTCCCGGCGCTGGCCGGCTTCCCGTTCCTGCACGCCGGCGCCGGCGCGGTGATCGTCGGCCCGACCGGTGGCGGGCGCTCGTCGCTCGTGCAGGCCGGCGCCTACGACGCCGCGCGCGCCGGCCTGCGGGTCGCGTATCTCGGTTCGGAGGTGACCGCGAGCGAGTGGAACGCGCGAGCTCGCGACCTGCCCGAGCGGCGCGGCGACGCGATCGACGACGAGCTCGTCGGCGAGCTCGAGCGGGTGCGCTACCTCGAGCTCTCGAGCGTGCTCGTGCAGGCATGGGACGAGCCGGACGCCTGGGCGCGCGACGTTCCGCCGGCGTACGACGTCGTGGTCATCGACCCGCTGTCCGCCGTCGCGTCCGCGCTCGATCTCGACTTCGATAGCTCAAACGCCGAGTTCGTGCAGTTCTATGACCGGCTCGTGCAGCCGCTCGTCGGCGCCGGCGTCGCGGTGGTGATGCTCGACAACGGTTGCCTCAGGGCTCGAGGACCCGTCAACCGGGTCCCAATCTCGGGACCCGGTTGGTGGTCCACCCTCGAGCGCGGATTCCCCCGTCGACGTTTCGCCCTCGAGGAGAGGAGCGGCGCCCTCGAGCGGGAACGGCCGGCCGGCCTCGAACGGCACGCCGACGTGCTCGCGCTGCGGCGAGCTCCCGGCACTCGTCGCCGGCAAGCCGAGCGCGAGATGCGCCGGCTGATGGAGGCCGCGGTCCCGGTCGTCGTCGCTCGGCTCACGGTGGCCGACGCCGGACACCGGCTGCTCGACCACCTCACGACCCTCGGGCGCAAGCGCTCGACGCTCGAGGGCTACGAGTCCTACCTACGCATCCATCTCGCCCCGTACTTCGGTGACCGGGCGCTCGAGCGGATCACGGGCGATGACGTCGAGGCGTTCGTCGCGCACTGCCGCCGGCACGGGCAGTCCGTCAAAAGCAAGCTGAACTACCTCGGGCTCCTGCCTCGATCTTTGACTACGCCATGCGTCGCGGGTGGGCGCCGGCGAACCCGTGCAAGCTCATCGACCGGCCCCGGCCCGAGGGCGGCGACGCCGACGTGCACTTCCTCGACCAGGCCGAGCTCGATGCGCTCATCGCTGCCGTGCCCGACGACGACCTGGGCCGCGTCGAGCGCGTCATGTACCTGACGGCGGCGATGACCGGGATGCGCTAGGGCGAGCTCCTCGCGTTGCGCTGGTCGGACGTCGACTGGCCCGCGCGCCGGATCCGCGGCCGGCGCAACTTCGTGCGCGGTGAGATCGGCACGCCGAAGAGCAAGCGCTCGACGCGCGCCGTGCCGCTCGGCGACGCGCTCGGCGGCGCGCTCGACCGCCACTACCAGGCCACCGCGTACCAGGGCGACGACGAGCTCGTGTTCGCGCACCCGCACACCGGCAAGCCGATCGACCGCAGCCGGCTGCTCAAGCGCTTCAAGGCGGCGCTGCGCCGGGCCGGCGTGCGCGAGGTCCGCTTCCACGACCTGCGCCACACGTTCGGCACGCGGATGGCCGGCGCGGGCGTGCCGATGCGCACCCTGCAGGGGTGGATGGGCCACCGCGACTTCAAGACGACGCTGATGTACGCCGACTACCTGCCGAGCGAGCGGGAGGTCGATCTCGTCGATGTGGCGTTCGGGGCCCAATCTGGGGCCCAAACTGAGCGCAACTCAGCGCACCTGAGCGACACTCAGTCCGCATGACAGCGGGAAATACACCCAGCGCTGCCCCGTCGTACCGGTTGTGGTCCAGGCGGTCGGGGGTTCGGGTCAGGTCGTTAGAAGTGGTGTAGCTGGGGGCTGACGGGCTGGCCGGGACGGTTCCGGCCACCGTGGGCCCGATGATCGTCGGCTTCTGCCAAGAAGTTGACGAAGGGACACCACGATGGCCGGGAAGGACAGTGTGACCGCCCGCGAGGCGGCCGAGGGGGTGCTCGCGCTCGAGCACGCCGATCTGCTGCGCGAGAGCGTGGCGCTGATGGTGCGCGAGATCATGGAGGCCGAGGTCGCGCAACTGGTCGGCGCCGAGCTCGGAGAGCGCGCCCCCGAGCGCCGCAGCGCGCAGCGCAACGGGTATCGCCAGCGGCGCTGGGACACCCGGGTCGGCGAGATTGAGCTGGAGATCCCGCGGTTGCGGACGGGCAGCTATCTGCCGTCGTTTCTGGAGCCGCGGCGGCGCGCCGAGCAGGCGCTGGTCGCGGTCGTCCAGGAGGCCTACGTCAACGGCGTCTCGACGCGGAAGGTCGATCGGCTCGTCGAGCAGATGGGGTTGCGCGGCCTATCGAAGGACCAGGTCAGCCGGATGTGCCGCGGCCTGGACGAGCAGGTCACGGCGTTCCGCGAGCGGCCGCTGGAGGGCGCCTATCCGTATCTGTGGTTGGACGCCAAGATCGAGCGCGTCCGCGAACGGGGCGGGGTGCGCCAGAAGGCGTTGGTCATCGCCTACGCCGTCCACGACAGCGGCCGGCGCGAGGTCATCGGCCTCGATGTCGGCGAGGCCGAGACCGAGGCGTTCTGGACGGAGTTTCTGCACTCGCTGCGCGCCCGCGGCCTGCAAGGGGTGCGCTTGGTCGTTTCCGACGCGCATCAGGGCCTCCGCAACGCGATCGCCCGGGTGCTCGACGCGCCGTGGCAGCGCTGCACCGTGCATTTCCTGCGCGACATGCTGGGCCATGTCGGCAAGGCGCAACAGCCGATGATCGCCACCGCGATCCGCCAGATCTTCAACGCCTCAGACGGCGTCGAGGCCGGCGAGCGGCTTGGCGAGGTCGTCGATCGGCTCCGCGGGCCGGCGCCGAAGGTCGCGCGGTTGCTCGAGGACGCCGAGCCCGAGCTGCTGGCCTTCTACGCGTTTCCCAAGGACCACTGGCCCAAGCTGCGCTCCACCAATCCGCTGGAGCGCATGAACCGCGAGATCGGCCGGCGCTCCGACGTCGTCGGGATCTTTCCCAACGACGCCGCCCTGATCCGGCTGGCCGGCATGGTCCTCATCGAACAGAACGACGAGTGGTTGGTCGCCCGCCGCTACCTCTCCGAGCACTCGCTCAAGCAGGTACTCGACGCTGCGCAGACCGGGCCATCTCCTGCCCATGATCAACAGGAGGTGATCGAGCTCACCGCCGCCTGAGCAGCAGACGATCACACCGACGATCGCGAGCTACACCACGAAACGCGACTTGACTGGGGTTCGAGTCCCCTCGCTCACCCTTTGTGTGATGTCTCGGGACATGGGTCTCACATGTCTCGGGACATCGGTCTCAGTTCGGGGGGCCCGGCCATCGGCCGGGCTCTGTGTTTTGGTTGCGCCAGTAGCTGCGGTTGGGGTCGATGTGGTGGACGGAGAGCACTTCGCCGGTGGTGAGGTGTCAAGCTCCGCTGCCGCGGTGAGCGCGTTGTGGATCTCCTCGGCGCAGTGGCGAACGGTGGATCGAGGCTCTAGGCGCCCGGCCGGGCGAGGCGTGGGATCGTCGTGAGGTCGGAGTCGCGCCATCCCGCAGCTCGCAGGCGCGCGGCCACCCGCGCGATCCCGGCGGGCAGCTCCATCGTCGTGCTCGCCAGCAGGATCAGGTCCGGCTCGAGCGACAGCAGCCGCTCGGTCTGCACGTGCCCGAGCGGATGGGCCTCGTCGTAGACGAGCAGGAGCGGCCGACGCACGCCACCCGCGCCGCGCCGCCGGCGCAAGACATCGAGTAGGGCATCGTCGAGCGCGCTGAAGTCGCTCGTGGACACGGAGAACAACGTTTGCTCCGTGCCCACGCGGCCAAACGTGTCGACCGTCGCGAAGTAGAGCACCGTCGAACGGGCGTCGGTGAGGTCGGCCGCGTCAAGATCCGCGAGCAGCCGCACGGATACATCGTCGAGGAGCGCGCGATGGCGCCGGCCCGCCTGCAGGCCGCCCCAGCTCTTCTGCGCCGCGACCCGGCCGCGCGACAGCCACAACACGACGGGCTTGACGGCCATCGCCGCCTGGACGCGCGCGACCGCCTCGGCGAGAACCACGGTCTTGCCCGACTGCGTCACCGCGGCGAACGCTTGCATGAACGGCAATGGGATCGCGCCCTCCTTGGCGTCGCGTCCGGCTGCGTGCCGCGCGTAGCGCTCTGCGACCTGCGCCGCCGCTCGCTCCTGGAAGTCGAGCAGCGCAGCCGTCACTCGACGATCACCACTTCGTCGCCGAGCACCTCCACCACGTAGGTTCGCAGATCGCACTTCGGCGGACGCGAGACGACCTTGCCGCTCGGGATGTGGAACCGGCCGCGGTGAAACGGGCACGTGACCACGTCGCCCTCGATCGTCCCCTCCGCGAGGGACGCGTCGACATGCGTGCACGTGTCGTCGGTCACGTAGTAGCGCTCGCCGATGTTGAAGACGGCGAGCGGCGCGTACCCGTCGAGCTCGACGCGCTTCACACACCCGTCTGCGACGTCACCGACCCGGCAGACAACCCTCACGTTCCTGCTCTCTCCTCCTGTCTGGACGTCTCCCGTCACCGCGCGACGAACCCGCCGTCGACGGACAGCGCGGCGCCCGTCATGAACGACGCGCCCGGCGAGCACAGCCAGAGCGCCGCAGATGCGATCTCCTCCGGACGGCCCATCCGTCCCATCGGAAGCGCGGCGGTGATCTGCGAGATGATCTCAGGACCCGCCACCGGGTCGGCGTCGACGATCTTGCCGACCAGCGGGGTCTCCGTCGCGCCCGGGCATAGCGCGTTGACCCGCACCCCGCGGTCGGCGTACTCGACCGCAGCGGTCTTCGTCAGGCCGATCACGCCATGCTTGCTCGCGCTGTACGCGGCCATCCCGACGCCGCCCACGAGCCCGAAGTTCGAGGCCACGTTGACGATCGATCCGCCGCCGGTCCGCAGCATCGCGCGGATCTCATGCTTCGTGCACAGCCACACGCCGGTGAGGTTGACGGCGAGTACCTGCTGCCAGTCATGCTCGGCGTACTCGGCCGCCTCGCGCAGCGGACCCTGGATCCCGGCGCTATTGAGGGCGAAGTCCAGTCGGCCGAAGGCCTGCGTGGCGACTCCGACGGCGCGCTCGACCTCCGCCTCCTCGCGGACGTCGAGCCCGACTGAGGCGGCGTCTGCGCCCAGCGCGCGTGCCTCCTGCGCGGTCTGCTCGGCCCCGCCGTGGTCGACGTCGGCGACGAGGAGCCTCGCGCCCTCGCGCGCGAACGCCAGCACGGCGGCGCGGCCGATGCCCGACGCGCCACCCGTGACCAGCCCGACCTTGCCCGTCATCGCGCGGTCAGGTCTTCGCGTGTCCGCCGAGGGCTATGCCCAGGACAGAGTTGTACGCCGGGGTGAAGCGCCGGAGGTCCTCGGGCCCGGTCGTGCCCGTCGGCGCGTAGAACTCGACGGTGTCGGCGATCTCGACGAACGCGGTGGCGAGCAGTTGGAGGCGGCGGTCGTCCGCATCCGGTGTCTCGGCCGCCACGCCGCCAAGGTACTTCATCACCGCGGCGAAGCGCGGCAGCATCGCGTCGTAGAACGCCGTCGCCTCGTCGATGCTCGACGTCAGCCGCTTCTCGATGCGGTCCTCGTCGCGCGGGAGCGCCCAGTCCAGGAGGGGCGCGAGATCGTCGAAGCCGGCGGGAAGCATGCCGCTACCACCGCCCGTCGACGGCGACCGCGCCGTCCATGAGCTCGTGCCAGCTGGCGTGGAAGCTGCGGATCTGCACCTCCTCGTCCTGCAGGAAGAACTCGGACTTCGCGCGCGACGCGAGCCCCGCGTAGACGTTCTGGTGGCCGGCGATGTCCTCCGCCAGCGCGTCGCGCAACTGCGTCTTGCGGTAGTGCTGGACGACGAGTTCGGCCGCGTCCGTTGGCTTCGGGAAGTGGAAGCGGATCTCCCACACCGTCCGATCCACGGCCTGGGGCCAGAAGTTGTAGGTGAACATCATTCCTCCCGGCAGGAACGCGATCACCATGTTCGGGAAGAGCACGTAGAAGTCGAAGAGGCTGTTCGTCGGCAGCTCCAGCGGCGTGATGGGCACCGCGCCGATGAGCTGCTCTACGCCGGCCGGCACGTAGTCCGGGTTGCCGCCGGTCGCCCAGAGCGTGTGACGCCCGAAGCGCTTGAAGTGCGAGAACCGCGTGCAGCCCTCCTCGTTGGTCTCGAGGATGTCAGTGAAGGCGCCATGGACGGGGCCGAGGATGGGCAGGTGGTAGATCTCGTTCTGCGCGTCGATGGCGACCTTCCAGTTGGCGCGCTCCTCGACGTCGTAGCGGAACGTCAGGTGCAGCGCGCCTAGGTCGTGATCGGCGAGCTCCTCGGTCATGCCACCGAGGTACTCCTCGAGAGTTTCCTCCGGCTCGTGCTGGAAGTGGACGAAGATGAAGCCCTTCCAGGTGTCGGTCGCCAGCGGAGAGAGCCCGAGCCGCTCCCGCGCGATCTCGTGGAAGTTGTCCTCGTCGAGGACGCCGCGGAGCTTGCCCTCGAGGTCGTACGTCCACCCGTGAAAGCAGCAGCTGAGGTAGCCGCCGCACTGGCCGCGCTCCTCCCATACGAGCTTGTTGCTCCGGTGGGAGCAGACGTTGTGGAACGCGCGGATGACGCCATCCGAGCCGTGGATGACGAGCACCGATGCCCCACAGACGGCGATCTCCCGGACGAAGTACGAGCCGGGCGTGGGCACGTCGTCGATGCGGCCGACGTTCAGCCATACGCGGCGGAAGATGTGCTCACGCTCGAGCTCCGCGTACTCCGGTGAGATGTAGGGCTCGACAGGCAGCGGTCCGGTGCCCAGATCCGGATACTTCGTCGCCCACCGCTTGAGCTCGCTGGCCACCGCTACCCCTCTCCCGAAGGTCAACGCCGTGTGGCGCGCCATCATAGCGTCACGTCGGGCCAGAAGGGCGACCGACCGCGGGGCCGTGAGCACATCGGCGCGGTTGCGCTCCGGCATGCCAGGTGCATGGATTCCGCGGCGACTTCGCGACGCTCAAACACCTCACCGACGCGGCGGGCATCGACGTGACGTACAAGCTCAACCAGGACGGTGTCGTGACGGACCACTGTCCGTGAGCGCCGCCGTCCGACCGCCGACGCGAGGTGTTGTGGTCCTACCAAATCCGAGGCGAAGCGGACCGGGAAGCGACCGGATCGGGGCTTGGCCGCCCGCGCGGCGACGCGAGGCTGGGGCGATGCCGATCGTCGCCAGGCCAACCGTCCGGCGGCGGATCCGTTTCATCCGTTTGGGAGGATGCGCGCGGCGTGACCCTGCGTGATCGTTGACGCGTCATCGAGCCGCGCGCCGCGGCGGTGGCCGGCCCTGGGAGGGATCACGCAGATGACCAAGCCGTTCAAGGGCACGATCAAGCTCGACGATCGCGACTCGGTCCCGGACTGGGAGGCGTACGTCCAGCCGGTGGCGCCGCCGGGCGCGCCGAGCGTCTTGTACATCGTGCTCGACGATGTCGGGTACTCGGCGATGGAGCCGTGGGGCGGCTTGATCGAGACGCCGAACATCAACCGGCTCGCCGCGTCGGGGCTGACGTACACGAACTGGCACACGACGGCGCTGTGCTCGCCGACCCGCTCGTCGCTGCTGACGGGCCGCAACCACACGACCAACGGCATGGCCTGCATCGCGGAGGCCACCAGCGGCTTCCCGAACGCGAACGGCCACATCCCGTTCGAGTGCGCGACGATCGCCGAGGTGCTCGGTGAGCGGGGCTGGAACACGTACATGCTCGGCAAGTGGCATCTGGTCGCGTCCGACGAGATGAACATGGCCTCGACGAAGCGCAACTGGCCGGTCGGGCGCGGCTTTGAGCGCTACTACGGGTTCCTGGGTGGCGAGACCAACCAGTGGTATCCGGACCTCGTTTACGACAACCACCTGGTCGAGCAGCCGGCCTTGCCGGACGAGGGCTATCACCTCACGACGGATCTCACTGACAAGGCGATCCAGTTCGTCAAGGACGCCAAGATGATCGCGCCGGAGAAGCCGTTCTTCATGTACTTCTGCCCCGGCGCGACGCACGCGCCGCATCACGCCCCGAAGGAGTGGATCGAGAAGTACAAGGGCAAGTTCGACATGGGCTATGAGGCCTACCGCGAGCTGGTGTTCGAGCGCCAGAAGCAGATGGGGATCTTCCCCGCCGGCACCGAGCTGTCGCCGCTCAATCCCTACGCCGAGGAGCAGAGCGTCGACGGCAAGCCCTGGCCCTCGCTCGACGTCGTCCGTCCCTGGGACTCGCTGTCTCAGGAGGTGCGGCGGCTGTTCTCCCGCATGGCCGAGGTCTACGCCGGTTTCCTGTCCCACACAGATCACGAGATCGGACGACTGCTGGACTTCCTGGAAGCGTCGGGGCAGATCGAGAACACGATCATCGTGCTGGTCTCGGACAACGGGGCGAGCGGCGAGGGTGGCCCGAACGGCTCGGTCAACGAGAACAAGTTCTTCAACGGGATCCCCGACAACATCGAGCAGAACCTCAAACAGCTCGACGAGCTCGGATCGCCCGCCACCTACAACCACTACCCGGTCGGGTGGGCGTGGGCGTTCAACACGCCGTTCAAGATGTGGAAGCGGTACAACTTCGAGGGCGGCGTGGCCGACGCGATGGTGGTTTCGTGGCCCGAGGGGATCGCCGCGCGGGGCGAGTTGCGCCACCAGTTCCTGCACGCCACCGACGTCGTCCCGACGATGTACGACGTGCTCGGCGTGGAGATGCCGGAGGTCGTCAAGGGGTACCCGCAGATCCCGCTGGAAGGCGTGAACTTCCGCTCGACGTTCAAGAGTGACGACGTGCCCACGCCGAAGGAGACGGGCTTCTTCTCGATGCTCGGCTCACGGGCGATCTGGCACAAGGGATGGAAGGCGGTGAGCGTGCACCCGACGATCGCCGGCTGGGGCCACTTCGAGGACGATCGCTGGGAGCTCTACAACACCACCGAGGACCCGACCGAGTGCCACGACCTGGCGGCCCAGCACCCGGGCAAGGTCCAGGAGATGATCAACCTCTGGTTCCATGCGGCCGGCCTCTACAATGGACTCCCGCTGCTCGACAGGACGGCGGTCGAGGTCCTCACCGATCCGGGACGCCCCCAGGTCGCGCCGCCGCGCGACCGGTACGTCTACTACCCCGACGCGGCCGAGGTCCCCGAATCGGCGGCCGTCAGCATCCGCAACCGCAGCTACAGCATCGCGGTCGAGGTCGACATCGACTCCGATGACGCGCACGGCGTTCTGTTCTCCCACGGCGCACGGTTCGGCGGGCACTCCCTGTACGTCAAGGACCGCAAGCTCAAGTACGTCTACAACTTCGTCGGCGACAACGAGCAGCGGATCGAGTCCACCACGGAGATCCCGACGGGACGCGTGATCCTCGGCGCTTCCTTCGTGCGCGAAGGCGACGGAATGCCGACCACCGGCACGCTGTCGTTGTTCATCGACGACGCAAAGGTCGGCGAGGGACGGATCATGACCCAGCCCGGCAGCTTCTCGCTCGTCGGCGAGGGCCTGAACGTCGGACGCGACCCCGGCGAGCCCGTCACCGACGACTACGCGGGCACCCACCCCTACCGGTTCACCGGCGGCACCATCACGGAGGCCATCGTCGACGTCTCGGGCGACCAGTATGTCGATCTGGAGATGGACGCACTCGCCATGATGAAACGCGAGTAGCAAAGCCCACTGCTGCTGCTTCCATCCCTCGACCGTCGCGTCGTCGTGGGCCGCACTCCTGCTTTCCATGTCAGCGCCACGGCGGCGCGACGGCCGGGGCGATCTAGGCTCTTCGCTTCAAGATGACCCCGGACCATCACGAGGGTGGGCACGGCGCGACGAGCTTCGCGGCGGTGGTGTTCGAGTCGGTCGCCGCCGCGGAGGAGGCGCTGGTCGCGGTGCGGAAGCTGGGGGCCGAGAAGGAGGTCTCGGTCCACGACGCCGCCGTCGTGGCCCGCACGCAGCGTGGTCGCATCGAGCTTGAGCAGACGCGGAGCGTCGCTGCCGGAGAGGGGCTCGTCGGGGGCGGTGCCGCCGGCCTCGTCGCCGGGGTTCTGCTCGGGGTGCCGGTCGGCGGCGCGCTGATCGGCCTGGTCGGCGGGGCGGTGCTCGGTATGCGGGACACCGGCATCCCCGACCGTCGGCTTCGGAAGGTCGGTGAGGACCTGCGGCCCGGGCAGGCTGTGCTGTGCGTTCTCGTCGACTCGGGGCTCGCGCGGGTGCGTGATGCCCTCGGTCGCTACGGCACCGTGTTCGATGTGGCGCTGTCGCCGGACGCCGCTCCGTAGCGGTGGCGGAACAGCAGGTAGGCGACCCCGCCCACCGGCAGCGGAAGCCAGAAGGAGACCAGGCGGTAGGCGAGCGTCGAGACGAGCGCCTCCTGACTGCCGACGCCCGCGGCGACCAGCATGCCCGTCAGGCCCGCCTCGGCGAACCCGAGGCCGCCGGGGGTGATCGGGATCTGGGCGAGCAGCGCGCCTACGACGTAGGCGAGCAGCACAAGTGACGGGTTCGGGCGCGCACCAACGGCAGCGAGGCAGCAGAGCAGCGCGAGGTAGTCGAAGCCCACCTTGCCGACGGCGCTCGTCAGCGCGACGTACCAGCGCCGCCCGAACGCCTCCTTCATCCGGTCGCGCTGCGCGAGCAGGCGCTCCGGGAGATCCCCCGCCGAAGGCGACCGCCAGGCCGATCCATCCCGGCGCGAGCGCGATGAGTCTGCCGGACCGCACGACGCGGGGGTGATGCGCGCCTCACCGTAGGACGCCGGTCCGCCGGTTTGCCGACGGGGCCCATCGGCCGCATAGTTGCCCGGACCACCCCACGTCGCCCGGAGGTACGAACGATGGCGTCGCATCGCCACGCGCCGGCAGTCGCTGCCGGCCGCATCCTGGACCGTCACCCGGCTCGCAGCATCAGGGGGCACTGAGCGTGTCGACGCTGGAGCCTCCCGCCCATGAGCCGACCCCGCCGGAACCCGCCGGTGAGCCGACCCCGCCGGAAGCAACGAAGCAGGGCGGTCACAGCCCGTGGCTGTGGGTCGCGATCGGGCTCGCGGTGGTCGCTGCCGGCCTCCTGGTCTGGGCCATCGTGACGCGCTCGGACCTCAACGACACCCAGGCCGAGCTCGACAAGAGCACGGCGGCGCAGACCACCGCGGTCGCCGGCTTCAAGAAGGCCTACGACGAGATAACCGCGGAGCTGGGCGCCACTCAGGAGTCGCTCGCCGAGGCCGAGCAGGAGGTCACGGACGCCTCGGCTGCCGCCGACCAGGCGCAGAAGGACGCTGACGCCGCGAAGCAGGACGCCGATGCCGCCGGGCAGCAGGCGCAGACGGCCGAGGAGAAGGCGAAGGCCGCCGAGAAGGCCGCGCAGGAGGCCGAGCAGCGGGCCCGCGACGCCGAGCAGAGCGCCGGCGCCGACACCACCGGCGGGGCCGACGCCGAGAAGGCCCGAGCGGACGCCGAGAAGGCCCGAGCGGACGCCGAGAAGGCGCGGGCCGACGCGGAGAAGGCGGCCTCGCAGGAGGAGGCGACCGCGCAGCAGGCCGCGACGGAGGAGCGCGATCAAGCGGTCAAGGCGGCCGATTCGAAGGCCGAGGTCACCAAGAGCTGCGCCAAGGCGTACGCGTCAGCGCTGGGCTCGCTGTTCGAGGGCGACAGCGTCAAGGCGCAGGCGGACGCCGTCCGCCAACAGCTGGCGGCCATCCGCACGGACTGCAGTGCGGCGCTCGGCGGCTCCTGACGGCCCGCGGCAGGGACGATCATCGCCAACTGGTCATGCCGCGCACCCGGGTGGACGAGATTGCCGATCGTGAGACCTGACCATGTGCGGCGATACGCAGGACCCGGGTGACGTGAGCTCGGTCACGGTTGCGCCTCGGACCCCTCGAGCGCGTCGAGGGCGGCGGCGGTGATCGCCTGCACGCCGGTCTCGAGCGTCGGGTGGATGACCGGGGCGAACCGCGGGTTGTGGTTCGTCGGGATGTCCTGGGCGACCCGTCCGGCCTGCTCGGCTCGGCGGTAGACGTCGGCGTCGGTGCCGCCGACGTACCAGAAGACCGACGGGACGCCCCATTCCGTGCCGAAGGACCCGAAGTCCTCGCTGGCGGAGACCGGTGCGGGGAGCTCGTGCACGCGGTCGTCGCCGAACTGGCCGCGCAGCGCGGCGGCCACGCGGGCGGTGCGGGCGGGGTCGTTGACCGTCAGCGGGTAGTGCTCGGTCATCGTGATCTCCGGCGGCTTGGGCGCGCCCGAGGCGGTCGCTTCGGCCTCGACGATCCGCTTGATCGCGTCCAGCACGTGGGTGCGGACCTGCTCGTCGAACGTGCGGACGTTGAGCTTCAGCAGCGCCTCGTCGGGGATGACGTTGTCCTTCGTGCCGGCCTGCAGGGCGCCGATCGTGACGACCGCGGCCTGGCTGGCGGCGACCTCGCGCGAGACGATCGTCTGCAGGCGCAGGACCGTCGCGGCGGCCATGACGACGGGATCGACGCTGGACTCGGGCATCGAGCCGTGGGCGCCGCGGCCGAAGAGCCGCACCTCGAGGCTGTCGGCGGCGGCCTGCGTGGTGCCGGGCCGGAAGCCGATTGCGCCCGCGGGGGCGGGCATGACGTGCTGGCCGAGGATGACCTGCGGCTTCGGGAAGCGGTCGAAGAGCCCGTCGTCGATCATCGCCCGCGCGCCCTGGGCGGTCTCCTCGGCGGGTTGGAAGACGGCCAGCACGGTGCCCTTCCAGGCGTCGCGGGCGCCGGCGAGCAGTGCCGTCGCGCCGGCCAGCCAGGTGACGTGCATGTCGTGCCCGCACGCGTGCATGACCGGGACGTCGTCGCCGGCGGGGTCGGTCGCCGTCGCGGTGCTGGCGTAGGGCAGGCCGGTCGCCTCCCTGACCGGCAGCGCGTCCATGTCGGCGCGCAGCATCACCGTCGGGCCGTCGCCGTTGGACAGCAGCCCCACGACCCCGGTGCCGCCGACGCCCGTGGTGACGGCATAGCCCGCGGCGCTCAGCCGCTCCGCCGCCTTCTCCGCGGTCCGATGCTCCTGCATCGACAGCTCCGGGTGCGCGTGGACGTCGCGGTAGAGGTCCTCGAGCTCGCCCATGATGCCGTCCAGGCCGGCGAGAGCCGGATTGCTGCGGGTCGGCTCGGCCATGTTCACGCTCCTCCATCGACGATCCGGCCCCGATGCCTCCGCGACCGGCGGTAACGTCTGTCTCTACCCGCCGGGCAATCGCTCGGACCGCCGGCGCGGGTGCGCCGCGCGGCCCCGGTCCGGCCGGGGACCGGGACAACCTCCTGGCTGACGATGGACGTCCCTCACGGCTTCAACCCGACGCTGATCCTCGCGCTGAACCTGGCCGGGACGTTCATCTTCGGTCTCAGCGGCGGGCTCGCCGCGGTGCGGGCCAAGCTCGACCTCTTCGGCATCCTCGTGCTCGCCGCCGTGGTGGGGCTGGCGGGCGGGATCACGCGGGACCTGCTGATCGGCACGCCGCCGGCGACGTTCCGCGACTGGCGTTACCTGGCGGCCGCCGGAGCCGCCGGGCTGGTCTCCTACTTCGCCCGGCCGCAGCTCGAGCGCGTCCAGCGCGGCGTGCTGGTCTTCGACGCCTTCGGACTCGGCCTCTTCTGCGTCACCGGGGCGACGAAGTCGCTCGACTTCGGCCTCGGGCCGGCGCAGGCGATCCTCCTCGGAGCGATCACCGGCATCGGCGGCGGCATGCTGCGCGACGTGCTGCTGCGCGAGGTCCCGACCGTTCTGCGGCACGAGCTCTACGCCATCCCGGCGCTGCTGGGCGCCGGGGTGCTCGTCGCCGCGCAGGAGAGCGGCAGCACCAACCCCGTGTGGCCGGTGCTGGGGGTCGTCGTGTGCGTCAGCGTGCGGCTCGCCGGCCTGAAGTACCGCGTCAACGTCCCGATCGCGCCGAGCGAGCGTGACCGGGGCCAGTCGCGCGACTGACGGGTCCCGTCCCGGTCAGTGGCCGGCGATGACGTAGAACGGGTTGGGCAGCTTGAACGCGCGCCGCGCGTGCCCGCCGGCCAGGTCGCTCTGCTGGTCGCCGACGTTGGCGAGGATCGTGTAGCCGCGCCGTTCGATCCGGGCGCGCGCGCCGCGCTTGAACGGCGTCGTGTCCACGCCGCGCGGTCTGAAGGCGGCGCCCGACCAGCCGCGGTCGTAGCCGGCGGCGCGAAGGTTGCGCAGCGTGGACGCCCGGGCCTGCGGCGAACGGCCGGTGACGAAGAAGACGGCCACGTGGCGGCGACGCGCGTCGCGGTACAGCGCGAGGGTGGAGGCGATGGCGGGGGCGGGCTGGTCGGCGAGCGCCGCGTCGACGGGCCTGGCGCCGAAGTCGCCGGCGGACAGCGTCGCCCAGTTCGACAGCGCCGTCTCGTCGACGTCGAGGACGATCGCGGGGCGGCGGGCCGCGGGCGAGCGACGGGTGAGCTGGCGGCGCAGGAAGCGGCGGGCGGCGCCGTTGACGGTCTCGAGGTCGCGGCGATACCGGCCCGAGTCGTGGTACTCGCGCAACGCGGCGATCAGGCCGGCGCCGTCGCCGGCCTGCAGGCTCGTCGTGTCGTCGAGGATCGGCAGGCCGACGCCGGTCGGCCGGACCGTGGACACCGGCGTATCGGCCTGTGCGGCGGGCGCCGGCAGGCAGGCGATCGCGATGAACGCGGGCAGCGCGAGGCGGCGGAGCGGTGGCATGGCTGGGCGGTCCTCCGCGTCGAACGAGCCGCCGCGACGGGCGGGCGGAGCGGCGGCACGGTAGCGTCTCCCGGCGCGCGGCGGCGCATCCGCCGCGGTCGCCCCGCCGCTATGCTCGGGCGCAAGGGCCGGGCGTCGACCGGCCAGAGCAGTGCTCGCGTTCCCGCAGTCGGCAGCCTCACACGCCTCCGCGTTTCGCCGTGCACAGACCCCAAAGAGAGGGGACACCGATGGCAACCGGAACCGTGAAGTGGTTCAGCGACGACAAGGGCTTCGGCTTCATCACGCCCGACGAGGCCGGCGATGACGTCTTCGTGCACCACAGCTCCATCCGCGCGACCGGCTTCAAGTCGCTCGCCGAGGGCGCGAAGGTGCGCTTCGACGCCGAGGAGGGCCCCAAGGGACTGTCCGCCGCGAACGTCGAAGCGCTCTAGCCCGGTATGGCGTCCAAGGGGAAGAAGAAGACCACCATGGCCAAGCTCCAGCGCGAGAGCCGTCTGCGCGAGCGCCGCCAGGACAAGGAGGCGCGCAAGGTCGCGCGCCGTGAGGCCGTCAGCCGGGGCGAGGCCGAGTGGCTCCAGCCGCCTGCCGACGACGCGCCCGAGTGAGCGCGTCGCGCCATCGCTCACCCGATGGCGCGACGGGGCGAGACGCGGAGCCCGGCCCACCGGAGGAGTAGCGTCCCGGCCATGTCCTCCTGGCCCGCCGTCGACTACGAGACCTGGAGCGCGACGTGCGACACGCTCCACGCCCACACGCAGGTGCTCGGCAAGCTCGCCGTGGCCCTCGCGCCGCCCGAGCCGCAGCTCCAGCACGCGGCGCTGCGCGTCACCGCCCGCGGCTGGGAGACCCTCCCGCTGCCGGCGCCCGACGGCTCGGGCGCGATCGTCGCGGCGCTGGACCTCCACGCGCACGAGGCGGTCGTCGAGCACAGCGGCGGGCGCGGGGCGCGCATCGCGCTCGGCCCGGACCGCGCGGTGGGCGAGGTGACCCGCGACGTGCTGGCCGCGGCCCGCGACCTGGCGGGAGACTTCACGATCGACCCCACGCCGCAGGAGGTGCCGTGGACGGCGCCGCTCGACGAGGACGACGAGCACGCGACGTATGACCCGGCGGCCGTCGAGCGCTTCCACGACGCGGCGACCCGGGCGGCGCTGGTCCTGGCGGCGCTCCGCGCGCCGTTCCGGGGCCGCTCGACGCCGGTCAACGCCTGGTGGGGGTCGTTCGACCTGGCGGTCAACCTCTTCTCCGGGCGCCCGGCGACCCCGCCGTCCGACGACTTCATCATGCGCAACGCGATGGACGTCCAGGAGATCGCGGTCGGGTGGTGGCCGGGCGACCCCCGCTACCCGCGGGCGGCCTTCTACGCGTACGCCCACCCGGCCGTGCCCGGGTTCGACACCGCGCGCCTCGAGCCGGACGCCGCCCGCTGGGACGGTGAGCTCGGCGAGTACGTCCTCGACTTCAGCGACGTGGGGGCGGCGGCCGATCCCCACGGCGCCGCGCTGGCGTTCGGCCGGTCGGCGGTCCGGCACGCGTGCGCGGTGTGCGACTGGGACCCCGCGCTCGCGGCGACCGCCCAGGGCACCCCGCCGCCCGTGCGCTGACGTTCGAGGAGCGGGCGCCCACGGCCCGCTGCTCCTGCGGCGGTTGCGGGACCGCTCGGCGAGATGGCCGAGTGGCGGTCGCGGAGCGGGCGCAGTGCGACCAATGGGTCCACTAGGCTCGCCCGCCATGGCACATCAGCACGCGGAAGGCCACAAGGTCTGGGTCCAGTTCGCCGACGGCGTCCGGCCCGCGATCTTCGTCGGCGGCGGCGAGAACTCGACGTTCTTCGGCGGGCCGCCGCTGGCGTACGTGATCTTCACCGACACGCGCGAGACCGCCGAGGTCGAGATGGACCGCCTCACGCGCCGCGACTGAGCCCGTGGGCGCGCCGGCCGCAGCGCAGGTGAGCCCTACCGCGCGACGACCCGCATCGACGCCAGCGCCCCCAGCCCGCACACGGCGATGACCACCGCCATGGGCAGCGCGGTGTCGCTGCCCGCGATGCCGACGAGCGGGGCGAGGATGCCGGCCAGGCCGAACTGGCACAGGCCGAGCAGCGCCGACGCGCTGCCGGCGACATGGCCGTGGCCCGCCATCGCGAGCACGGTCGCCGTCGGCACGACGAGGCCGTTCGCCACCGCGATGCCGAACAGGCAGGCGAGCAGCGGCCACAGCCCGCCGCCCGCCGCGACGACCACGAGGAGCGCCACCGCCGAGACCGCCACGAGCCACACGGCGCCGTACAGCAGCCGATGCGGCTCGACGAGGCGCCCGGAGACGTGCCCGGCGACCTGGCCCGCCCCGATGAGCGCGGCGGAGTTCACCGCGAAGATGGCGCTGAAGACCTGCGGCGAGACGCCGTGGATGTCCTCGAGGACGAACGGCGATGCGGAGATGTAGGCGAAGAACGCGCCGAACGCGAGCGAGAAGCACGCGACGTAGGGCATGAACGAGCGGTCGGCGACGAGGCCGCGCAGCGTGACGAGCGTCGCCCGCAGGCCGTCGGCGCGGCGCCGCTCCGGCGCCAGGCTCTCGCCGAGGCCGAGCCACGTGGCGACCAGCAGCGCCACGCCCAGCCCGAGCAGGACAACGAACGTGCCCCGCCACGTCGTGAAGTGCAGCATCTGCGCGCCGACGATCGGGGCGACGATGGGCGCGAGCCCCGTGACGAGCAGCAGCGCGGCGAAGATGCGCGTCGCCGAGGGACCGTAGACGTCGCGGACGACCGCCCGCGCGATGACGAGACCCGCGGCTCCGGTGGCGCCCTGCACGAGACGCAGCCCGATCAGGATCTCGACCGTCGGCGCCAGCGCGCACATCCCCGAGCTCACGGCGAAGCCCGCCAGCCCGATCAGCAGCGGCGGGCGGCGCCCGTACCGGTCGGCCAGCGGCCCGGCGACGAGCTGGCCCACGCCGAGCCCCACGACGCACGCCGTGAGCGTCAGTTGCACGACCGAGGTCGACGCGCCGAGGTCGTCGCCGAGATCGGGCAGCGCCGGCAGGTAGAGGTCGATCGACAGCGGCGCCAGCGCCGTCAGCGAGCCGAGGATGAGGACGAGCAGCAGGCCGTGGCGCGCGGCCGTGGCGCGCGCGGGTGGCTGGACCATTGCCGGCACGCGGGCAGTGTCCCCGACTTCGCCGCGGTTCATCACGAGCACGGACATCCCGATCGACGGTGGCTCGCGCCTGGGCGCCGCGGCCAAGCACCTCTCGGACGCCGTCAGGCCCGGAACGCCCGCGATCGCGGCCGTCAGAGCTGACGCGAGGACCAGAGCAGCGCCGCGAGGATCACCGAGACCAGCCCGATCACGAGCCCGATGATCCAGCCCGCCACGTCCTGGCTGACGAGGATCGCCCCGAGCGCCGTGGCGACGCCGACGATGCCGCCCGTCGCGATCAGCCGCATGAACCCGCGCTCGACCTTCGTGCGCCGGCGCTCGCGGCCGGGGATCATGCCCTGGGGGCGCTCGTGCGGCTCGCGCGCCATCTCGGACGGCGTGTCGAAGCGGCCCTCGCGCTCGACGGGCGCCGGCTCGAGCGCCTCCTGGTCGAGCGGAGTCCCCGGCTCCACCTCGCCGGGGCGCCGGTGCGGATCGCCTTCGAGGGTCACGGCGCAACCATACCCCGCACCGCCTGGGACAATTCTCCGGGTGCCCGCCCCCCTGCCCAGCGTCCACGAGATCCTCACGACCCGCCGCGGCGAGGAGATGGTGCTCAACGACCGCGTGCTCAACCCGCAGCTGGGGCGGATCGTCCGCACCCTCGGGTTCGACAGGCAGTGGGTCGCGGGGGAGGGCGCGCACCTGATCGACGACCGCGGCGACCGCTACCTCGACCTGCTGTGCGGCTACGGCGTCTTCGCGGTGGGCCGCAACCACCCGGACGTCATCGCCGCGCTCGAGGACGTCATGGCCGCCCGCACGCCGAACCTGCCGCAGCTCGGCGTGACGCTGCTCGCCGGCGTCCTCGCCGAGGCGCTGGTCGAGCGGGCGCCGGCCTCCATCGGCGCGATGGTCCCGGCCAACAGCGGCACCGAGGCGGTCGAAGCGGCGATCAAGCTCTCGCGCGCGACGACGGGCCGCGACCGCATCCTCTTCGCCGAGCACGCCTTCCACGGCCTGACCCTCGGCTCCCTGTCGCTGAACGGCAACAAGGAGTTCCGCGACGGCTTCGGCCCGCTGCTCGCCGACTGCCGGGCGGTGCCGTTCGGCGACCTCGACGCGCTGGAGCGCGAGCTCGCCGGCGGCGGCGTCGCCGCGCTGATCGTCGAGCCGGTCCAGGGCAAGGGCGTCAACCTCGCGCCGGCCGGCTATCTGCGCGGCGCGCAGGAGCGCTGCCACGCGGCGGGCGCGCTGCTGGTGTGCGACGAGGTGCAGACCGGCATCGGGCGCACCGGCCGGCTGTTCGCGCTCGAGCACTGGGACGTCGAGCCGGACATGATCACGGTCGCCAAGGCGCTGTCGGGCGGGTTCGTCCCGATCGGCGGCGTGCTCGTCTCGCGCCATGTCATGGGCCGCGTCTTCGACGGCATGGAGCGCGGCGTGCGCCACGGCTCCACCTTCGGTACCAACGACCTCGCGGCCGCCGCCGGCCTGGCCACGCTGCGCGTCCTCGAGCGCGAGGGCCTCGTCGAGCACGCGGCGCGGATGGGCGAGCTGCTGCTCGAGCTGACCCGGCCGCTCGTCGACCGCTACGAGATCGTGCGGGAGGTCCGCGGGCTGGGCCTGATGTGGGCGATCGAGCTCGGCCGGCCCGGGGGCGCCGCCTCGCGCTCGCTGTTCAAGGCCGTCGAGCGCGCGCAGCCCGGGCTCATCGCCCAGCTCGTCACCGTGCCGCTCTTCCACGAGCACCGCATCCTCTGCCAGGTCGCCGGCCACGGCATGAACGTCGTGAAGGCGCTGCCAGCGCTCGTCGTCGAGGAGGCCGAGATCCGCCGCTTCGCCGCCGCGCTGGAGGAGGTCGTGGCCGCCGCCGAGCGGCTGCCGTCGGCGATGGCGTCGTTCGGCTGGCGGATGGCGCGCCAGAGCGTCGCCGCACGGCGGTGAGGGCTCTCGTCACCGGCGCGAGCGGGTTCATCGGCGCGCACGTGGTCGCCGCGCTCGCGGCCGAGGGAGCGCAGGTCCGGGCGTTCGACCGGCGCGCGCCGCACGACCTGCCGGACGGCGCCGAGCCGGTCGCGGGCGACGTGCTCGACCGCGACGCGCTGGCCCGCGCGATGGACGGCTGCGACGCGGTCTTCCACCTCGCCGCGGTCTACAGCTTCGCGCGCGCGGATGCGGCGCTCATGCAGGCGGTCAACGTCGACGGCACCCGGGCCGTGCTCGACGCGGCGGCGCGCTGCGCGTCCGTGCGCCGGGTGGTGCACACGAGCTCGTGCGCGACGTGCGGGCCCGTAGCGGGCCGCCCGGCCACCGAGGCCGACGGCCCGCCCGGCTACGAGCTCGCCGTCCCCTACAAGCGCACGAAGCTGGAGGGTGAGCGGCTGGCGCTGCGGGCCGCGCGCGAGGGCCGCGAGGTCGTCGTCGTCAACCCGACGACGCCCGTCGGCACCGGGGACCGGCGCCCGACGCCGACGGGCAAGATGGTCGCCGACGTCGCCGCCGGCCGGGCGCGGGCGTACCTGCGCGGCGGGGCGCTGAACGTCGTCGCCGTCGCCGACGTCGCCGCGGGACACATCCGCGCGTTCGAGCGCGGCCGCACCGGCGAGCGCTACCTGCTCGGCGGCGAGAACCTGCTCATGCGCGACGTGTTCGCCCTCGTCGCCGCCGCGGCCGGCCGCAGCGCGCCGCGGGTCGCGATCCCGTGGCGAGCCGCGTACGCCGCGGCCCGCGCCGCCGGCGCCGCGCTGCGCCCGCTGGGGCGGGAGCCGGCGCTGCTGAACGTCGACGAGGTGCGCCTCGCGCGGCTGCCGATGCGCTTCGACGATGCCCGCGCCCGGGCGCAACTGGGCCACCGGTCACGGCCGGCCGCCGAGGCGCTGGCCGAGGCCGCGCGCGCCGCCGGCGCACAGGAGGCGTGACCTATGCTTGCCGTGACCCAGACTTCCGGAGGCTCATGACGACCATGCGCGCACGACTTCTCGCCGTCCTCGTCGGCATCGCCGCCCTCGCCATCCCGGCGGCTCCCGCATCGGCCGCCGGATTCTCGGCCCAGCTCAAGGCGCCGAACCACTCGCCGAAGGGCGGCGCGAAGAGCTGGCGGATCACGGTGAGCGCGCGCACGCGCTCCGGACAGCCGCTGCGCGCGACCGCGGTGTACAAGTTCCTCTACAACGGTCAGGTCGTCTCCACGCAGAACCCGTGGCCCGGGCACTCGAAGGGCGGCCCGCGCCCATGGAGCTTCCGCGGCAGCTACCGGGACACCATCCTGTGGCCCGCCCGAGCCGCCGGCTACCCGATCACCTTCCGGGTCGTCGTGTCCTCTCCCGGGCGGGGGAGCGTCAACCTCGACTGGAAGGTTCGTGTCCGCCGCTGACCGCCGCGAGCGCGGGGCGGCGATCGTCGCCGAGCAGGTCTGCCGCCGCCACCCGCCCGACATCGTCGCCGTCGACGACGTCTCGCTGTCGATCGAGCGCGGCGAGTTCGTCGTGCTCACCGGGCCGTCGGGATCCGGGAAGACCTCGCTGCTGTCGCTGATCGGCGGCCTCGACCGCCCGACGTCCGGCCGGGTCCTCATCGACGGAACGCCGCTGGACGAGATCCCGAGCGACCGCTACCACCGCGAGGTCGTCGGCTTCGTCTTCCAGCACCACAACCTGCTCGGCCACCTGCCCGCGCGCGGCAACGTCGAGATCCCGCTCATCGGGGCGGGCATCGGCCGGCGCGAGCGGCGCGAGCGCGCGGAGGCGCTGCTGCGCGAGGTCGGGCTGGGCCACCGCGTGAACGCGCTGTCCTCGACGCTGTCGGGCGGCGAGCGCCAGCGCGTCGCGGTCGCCCGCGCGCTGGCCAACGACCCGCGCCTGCTGCTCGCCGACGAGCCGACCGGCGCGCTGGACTCCGAGTCCGCCGAGCGCGTGCTCGACCTGCTCGAGGACGCACGCGAACGGCGCGGGGCGACGCTGCTCGTCGTCACCTACGACCCGCTGCTCGGCGACCGCGCCGACCGCCTCCTGCACCTGCGCGACGGGCGCCTCGTCGACGAGCCCGACCGGCCGTACCTACGGGCCGCCACCCAGCAGCCGCAGGGGTGACACGCTCGTCCCGCGCCAGGCGGGATAGAGGCCGCCGAGGATCCCGATCGCGACGCCGATGGCCAGCGCCTGCCAGACGGTGTCGAACGTCACCTGCGGCGAGACGACCGACGACACGCTGAGCGCCTGGTTGAGGGCGTCGGCGCCGATGATCCCCAGCAGCATCCCGAAGCCCGCCCCGATGATGCTCGTCGCCACCCCCTCGGCGAGCACCAGCGACGCGATCCGCACGCGCTTCCAGCCGACGGCCGACAGCAGCGCGAGCTCGCGCTGGCGCTCCATCACCGCCATCGCCATCGTGTTCGTCACCCCGAGGCCGCCGACGATGAGCGCGAGCGCGGCCACGATCGTCACGGTCTTGCGCACGAGCTCGCCGTTGGCCCCGACGCGCGCGGCCTCCTCGGGCGTCCCGATGACGAGGGTGCCGGGGTTGGCCCGTCCCACCGCGGCCTCGACCTGCTTCTGGCGCGCGCCCGGGGCGAGCTGGACGACGATGTTCGTCGCCTCGGTCCGGCGCCGGTGGGTGAGCTTCTGGGCGCTGCGCAGGTCGAGGACCGCGCCGGTGTCCTCGAAGAAGATGCCCGTGTGGTAGACGCCGGCGACCCGGAACGCGCGCGTCTTGACGCGCATCGTGTCCCCGGGTCCGAGCTTGAGCCGCCTGGCGAGCTGGTCGCCGACGAGGATCTGCCCGGGCCCCAGCGCGTGGCGGCCCCTCGTGACGACGAGCCGCTGCGCGAAGAAGCCGTCGGGCTCGGCGCCGAAGACGACGGCGGCGGGATCCTGCTTGACGCCCTCGACGACGAGCAGCAGCGGGGTGGCGGCCGAGACGTCGGGCCGGCGCTCGAGCTTCGTCGCCAGCTCGGTCGGCAGGATCGACGCGGTCGGGTCCGCGATGCCGGCCTGGAAGAGGCCGAAGTCCGACTGGCCGAGATGGACGAACTCCGCCGCGGTGCGCTTCAGGCCCGCGCCGATCGACAGCAGGGCGACGATCGTGGCCACGCCGAGAGCGATGCCGATCGCGGTGGCGATCGTGCGCCCCTTGCGCCGGGTCAGGTTCGTGAAGACGAGCCGCAGCACGGGCCCGAACGCTATCGAGGGCGAGGTAGTCTGCCGCGCCGTGGTGCCGCGCACGCAGTACGCCCGCAACGGCGACGTCAGCCTGGCCTACCAGGTGGTGGGCGACGGGCCCGTCGACCTCCTGCTCAGCATGGGGTTCGTCACGCACGTCGAGCTCGTCTGGGAGGCGCCGGGACTCGCGCGCTACATCGAGAGCCTGAGCCGCCACACCCGCCTGATCATCTACGACCGGCGGGGCACCGGGATGTCCGATCCGGTCACCTCCGACGACGTGTGGGTGCACGCGGCCGACCTCGGGGCGGTGCTCGAGGCGGCCGGCAGCGAGCGCGTCGCGCTGCTGGGCTACACGACCGGGGGACCCGTCTGCATCGCCTTCGCCGCAGCGCATCCCGAGCGCGTGTCGCACCTGATCCTGTACGGGGCCTTCGCGACGAACCAGCGCAGCGAGGAGGTCCACTGGACGCTGACCGCCGAGGAGCGGCAGGCGGTGTTCCACGAGCAGATCGAGCACTGGGGCGAGGGCCTGCTGGCCGATCGCGTCGCGCCGAGCTGCGCCGACGACCCGCAGCTGTGCGCGTGGTTCGCCCGGCTCGAGCGGCTGGCCGCCAGCCCCGGCACGGCGCGGGCCAGCGTCATGGGCGGCGTGACCGACGTGACCGCCCAGTTGCGCGACGTCCGGACCCCGACCCTCGTGCTGCACCGCACCGGCGACACCCTCATCGACGTACGTCACGGGCGCTACATGGCGGAGAAGATCCCGGGCGCGCGGCTCGTCGAGCTGCCCGGCACCGACAGCCTGCCCAGCTCGGGCGACAGCGTCCGGCTCGTCGCCGAGATGCTCGAGTTCGTCAGCGGCGGCCCGGTCGGCGGGATGTTCGAACGGGCGCTGCGCACCGTCCTGTTCACCGACATCTGCGACGCGACGGGGCTGGCGGCTCGGCTCGGCGACGCGCGCTGGCGATCGCTGCTGGGGGCGCACGACCGCGCGGTGGACGTGCAGCTCGCCCGCCACGGCGGCCGGCGCGTGAAGAGCACGGGCGACGGGGTGCTGGCCACGTTCGCGGGCCTGCCGTCGGACGCGGTGCGCTACGCGCGCGACCTCGTCGAACAGCTCGCGGATCTCGGCATCGAGGCGCGCGTCGGGCTGCACACCGGCGAGTGCGAGCTCATCGGCGACGACGTGGGCGGGATGGCGGTGCACATCGCCGCGCGCCTGTGCGCGATGGCGGGACCGGGCGACGTCGTCGTGTCGGGAACCGTCTACGGGACGGTCGTGGGCTCCGGCCTGCCGTTCCGCGACCTCGGCATGCACGAGCTCAAGGGCGTCTCCGGGCGCTGGCCGATCTTCGCTCTCGAAGCCGGCTGAGCGCGCAGCGGCCGAGCAGCTCCGCCCAGTCGGCGACGCCCGCGACGAAGTGGCCGAGCGGGCCGGTCACGTACCACGCGGCGATCCGCTCGCGCGGGCCGGCGGCCCGTGCGGTCACCGGGCGCGAACCGTCGCCGGGGCGCCCTCGGCCGCGCCGCCGGCCGGCACATCGGCGGCCAGCACCGCGTGCGCGCCGACGCGGGCGCGCGGGCCCACCGCCACGCCGGCCAACACGCAGGCGCCATGGTCGAGGATCGCGCCGTCGCCGACGCGGACGGCGGCGACGTGCAGCGGCTGGGCGCGGATCGGCGTCTCCGGATCCGCGGGGGCGGGCTCGAAGTCGGTCACGGTCACCCAGTCGCCGAGGCGGACGTCGGCGCCCAGCTCGATGCCGCCGAGCGCCACGACCGTGCAGCGCTCGCCGAGCACGCTGCGCCGGCCGACGGCGACCGTGCCGGCGCGGGCGATGAGCCGCGTGCCGTCGCCCAGCCGGACGCCGTCGCCGATGACGATGCACGCGCCGGGGTCGGCTTCGAGGCGGACGCGGCGCCCGCAGGTCACGCCCCGGCCGAGGCGGACCCGGGGGCGGAGGCGGTGGCGCAGCAGGCGGGCGCGGGCGCGGAGGGGCATGGTCGTCAGGCGCCGGCGGAGGCCGCGGCCGTGCGCTCCCACGCCTCGTGCTGGGCGGCCGCGCGCTCCCACGCCTCGTGCTGGGCGGCCGCGCGCTCCCACAGCCGCTCGATGCGCGCCGGGCCGAGGACGTCGGGGTCGATGCCGAACGTCGCGTCGAGCACCTCGGCGAGGTCGTCCGCGCCGGCGACGAGGCGCCGATCGCGATGGCCGGGCCCGTCGACCGCGACGGTGCGCGCCCGCAGCGAGACGAACCGGTCGGCGGACGGGCGCTGGACGACGAGGGTCTGGACGAAGCGCGACTCCGGAGAGGTCGACACCCGCTCGTGGTGCGGCGCGAAGGCGTCGTAGCCGACGGCGCCGGCGCCGATCCGGATGCCGGGCACGGCGACGTGCTCGTCGAACGTCCACCACCAGCCGCCGTCGTCCTCCTGTGCGAGGCTCCAGCTGAAGCTCGACCCCGCCAGCGTGTGGCGGCCCTCCGCGAGCGGGAGCGTCTGCAGCGGCCCCTGGCCGAACCCGACCTCGGCGAGGCGCGGCCCGGCGTCCTGCGGCGTGACGACGAGCCCGAGGTGGTTCGTGGGCGAGGGCACGTCGCGCGGGCCGACCACCGACTCCCGCCGCTGCACGCCGAACCCGAGCTGCTCGGCCATCCACGCGAACAGCCCGTTGAGCTCGAAGCAGTACCCGCCGCGCCCGCCGGCGAGCACGCGCTCCTGCACGCGGTCGAGGTCGAGCGGCTCGGTCTCGCCGAGGTGGATCGCCAGATCTTCGAACGGCACGCGCGCGACGAACGCGCGCTGCAGCGCGTCAAGGCCGGCGAGCGTGGGCGGCGGCGCCGAGTCGAGGCCGATGCGGTCCAGGAGTGCGTCGAGGTCGGGCATGCGGGAGGCACGGTATCGAGCCGCGAGCCCGTCCCGGGGCGAGCGGGGCGCGACGTGCGTCACCTTCTGCCCACCCCTCGGGACAAAACTGACGCACGTCGGTGGAAGCGGTCCGGCGGAGCTCAGGTCCGCTCGCGCAGGCGCCGCGCCCAGTCGCGCCCCACCGCCGCGGCGTGGCGCGTCACCGCGTAGCGCGCCGCACCGAGGGCGGAGCGGTCGGCCGAGCACAGCGACGACGGCAGCACGTCCGCGCCCAGCGCCCGCGCCGCGCGGTCGGCGACCGCCAGCTCGCCGAGCGCCGTGAGGTGCACCGCGTCCGGGAGCACGACCTTCCACCCGCGCAGGCCGGCCAGCCCCACGAGCGCCGCGCCCACCCGGCGCGCCTCCCGGGCGATCGCGTCGTTGGCCGCCAGCACCTTCACCGGCCCGGCCCGGGGACGCCCGAGGTCGAGCGGGATCGTCGGCATCACCACCCGCGCGCACACGCCGGCGACCGCGCCGGCGGCGGCCGCGAGGCCCTCCGCGTACGCCGCGGCGTCGAAGTCCGCCCCGCGCACGTCGTTGACGCCGATCCACAGGCACCCGACCTCGTAGGGCCCGTCGAGCGCCGGCACCTGCGCGGCCAGCAGGTCCGGCACGCGAGCGCCCGGCGCGGCGAGGCCCGTGTAGGACAGCCCGAGCGCGGTGGCCAGCCACTGCGCCCACGACCACGCGCGCACGCCGAGCATCGGCGCCACGTCGCCGTCGGTGATCGAGTCGCCGAGCGCGACCAGCCCGGGCCGCGTCACGGCAGCCGGCCCGCCTCCTCGCCGACCTCGCGCAGCCGCCGCCCCAGCGCGGGCGTCAGCGCGCCGGCGGCCATCCGCCAGCGCCACGACCCGGTCGCGCGCCCCGGGACGTTCATCCGCCCCTCGGAGCCGAGCCCGAGCACGTCCTGGGCCTGCACCATCGACACCTGCGCCGGCGAGGACGCGCACAACCGCACGAGCCGCCACCACGGCTCGCGGTCGTCGAACCCCGCCGTCGCCGTCGCCGCGTCGACGTCGCGGCGGATCTCGCCGGGCAGCGTCTCGTACCAGCCGCGCAGCGTGTCGCTGTCGTGCGTCGCCGTGTAGACGATCGCGCGCCTGCGGTGGTTCTCCATCCGGTGTGGGCCGAGGGGGTCCTCGGGGTCGAAGCCGAACTGCAGGACCAGCATGCCGGGCAGGGCGAGCGAGTCGCGCAGCCGCTCGACCGCCGGCGTGATGATCCCGAGGTCCTCCGCGATGAGGGGCAGCCGGCCCAGCTCGGAGCGCGCGGCGTCGAGCACGGCGCGGCCCGGCCCGCGCCGCCACCGGCCGCCCCGGGCGTCGCGGGCGCCCGCCGGTACCGACCAGTAGGCGACCAGGCCGCGGAAGTGGTCCAGGCGGGCGAGGTCGAAGTGGCCGAACGTCCGCCGCAGCCGCTCGACCCACCAGCGGTAGCCGGTGCGCCGCAGCCGCGGCCAGTCGTAGAGCGGGTTGCCCCAGAGCTGTCCCGTGTCGCTGTAGGCGTCGGGCGGAACCCCGGCCTGCACGCCCTCCTGGAAGAGCCACGGCCACGTGCGCTGGTCCGCCCCGCCCGGCGCGACGTAGATCGGCACGTCGCCGATGAGCCGCACGCCCGCCGAGGTCGCGTAGGCCCGCAGCGCGGTCCACTCGCGCTCGAAGCGCACCTGGTCGAGGACGGCCCGCCGCCCGCCGGCCACCGCGGCCCAGCCGTCGATCCAGAACGCCTCGCGCGTGCGGAACGCATCCTCCTCGTCGAGCGACACCCTCGCCCGCGGATCGGCGAGCAGCCCACGCCAGTTCGCGAAGGCCGAGCTCGCCTTGTACGGTGAACGGGCCCGGTCCGGCGGACCGAGAGGCAGCATCTGCCACCACGTCTGGCCCGCATCGTGCAGCCAGTCGACGAAGCGGTAGGCACCATCACCGAGCCGGCCTTCGGGCAGCGACGTCAGATGCAGCTGGACGCCGCTCGTTCTCGGGAGATTCACGAGACGAGGTTAGGAATCGTGCGAAGACGGAAGTACGAGCACTTGGTGCCGAGTTCCCCCGACCAGCCACCCCCACGCATCCAGATCGAGGAGCCCGCGCCCAGGGTCGACTGCGGCCGCTATCCGGCGAAGGCGTGCGTCGGCGACACCGTCGACGTGTTCGCCACGATCTTCAAGGACGGCCACGACATCCTGCGCGCGGTCGCCCGGTACCGGGCGCCGGGCTCCGAGGAGTGGCACGAGGCGCCGATGCGGCGCATCGACGCCCACGTCGACGGCGACCGCTGGCAGGGCTCCTTCCGCGTGACGGCGCAGGGGCGCTGGACGTGGTCGGTGCAGACGTGGACCGACGCCTACGCCACCTGGCACTCGGAGATCGAGCGCAAGGTCGCGGCCGGCCAGGATGAGTTCTCCGGCGAGCTGTCGGAGGGCGCGGTCCTGCTGCGCGACGCCGCCGTCCGCGCCGGCCACGGCGCCGACGCCGACCGCCTGACCGCGGCGGCCGACCACCTCACCGTCGACGCCGCGCTGGACCCGGAGCTGCTGGCGCTCACCGAGCGCTACCCGGACCGCACCGGCGCGAGCGTGCTCGACGCGCCCCTCATCGTCGACGTCGACCGGCCGCGCGCCCGCTTCGGTGCCTGGTACGAGCTCTTCCCGCGCTCCTGGGGCGGGCTGCGCGGCGTCCAGGAAGCGATCCCGCAGCTCGCCGAGCTCGGGTTCGACGTCCTCTACCTCCCGCCGATCCACCCGATCGGCACGACGAACCGCAAGGGCCGCAACAACGCGCTGCAGGCCGGCCCCGACGACCCGGGCAGCCCGTGGGCGATCGGCTCCGCGGAGGGCGGGCACGACGCGATCCACCCCGACCTCGGAACGATCGAGGACTTCGACGCGATGGTCGCGACGGCGCGGGAGCACGGCATCGACATCGCGCTGGACTTCGCGATCCAGTGCTCGCCCGACCACCCCTGGCTCAAGGAGCACCCGGAGTGGTTTCACCGCCGCCCCGACGGCACGCTGAAGTACGCCGAGAACCCACCCAAGCGCTACCAGGACATCTACAACGTCAACTGGGACACGCCCGACTGGGAGGCCCTGTGGGACGCGCTGCGCGACGTCGTCATGCACTGGGTCGACCACGGGGTGCGGGCCTTCCGCGTCGACAACCCGCACACGAAGCCGCTGCCGTTCTGGGAGTGGCTCATCGGCGAGGTCCGCGCCGTGCAGCCCGACACGATCTTCCTGGCCGAGGCCTTCACCCGCCGCGCGATGATGCGCACGCTCGCGAAGGTCGGCTTCAGCCAGTCGTACACGTACTTCACCTGGAAGAACTCGCGCTGGGAGCTCACCGAGTACGTCAACGAGCTGGCGCACTCGGGCATGCAGGACTACTACCGGCCGAACTTCTTCGTCAACACGCCGGACATCCTCACCGAGTACCTGCAGCACGGCGGGCCGCCCGCGTTCGCCCCGCGGCTCATCCTCGCGGCGACCCTCTCGCCGACGTACGGCATCTACTCGGGCTTCGAGCACTTCGAGAACGTGCCGGTGCGACCCGGCAGCGAGGAGTACCTCGACTCCGAGAAGTACGAGATCAAGGACCGCCGGCTCGACGGGCCGCTGCTGCCCCTCGTCGGCCGCCTGAACGAGATCCGCCGCGACCACCCGGCGCTCCAGCACCTCGGCAACGTCACGTTCCTGGAGACCGAGAACGACGCGCTCATCGCCTACGCCAAGCGCCACTCCGACGACGTCGTGATCTGCGTCGTCAACATCGACCCGCACAACCCGCAGGAGGGCGTCGCCGTCATCCCGTACGAGCTCGGCCTGCCGCCCGTCTTCCCGGTCGTCGACCTGCTGGGCGGCGAGCGCTTCGACTGGCAGATCGGGCGCAACTTCGTGCGCCTGCATCCGCCGTACCGCGCCGCCCACGTCCTCACGACGGTCCCGCGATGAACCCCGCCCAGCAGTGGTTCGAGGCCAACCCGCTCTGGTTCAAGACCGCGGTCTTCTACCAGGTGCTCATGCGCGGGTTCCACGACGGCAACGGCGACGGCCACGGCGACATCGTCGGCCTGCGCGAGAAGCTCGACTACCTGCAGTGGCTCGGCGTCGACTGCATCTGGATCATGCCATTCTACCCGTCGCCGCTGCGCGACGGCGGCTACGACGTCGCGGACTTCACGAACATCGACCCGGTCTACGGCACGGTCGACGAGTTCCGCGACCTGGTCAGCGACGCCCACGAGCGCGGCATCCGCGTCATCGTCGACATGGTCATGAACCACACGTCGACCGACCACCCGTGGTTCCGGCGCGCTCGCCACGCGCCCCCGGGCTCGCCGGCGCGCGACTGGTACGTCTGGTCGGACACGCACGACCGCTACACCGACGCACGGATCATCTTCATCGACACCGAGACGTCGAACTGGTCGTGGGACGACGTCGCCCAGGCCTACTACTGGCACCGCTTCTACAACCACCAGCCCGACCTGAACTTCGAGAACGTCGAGGTGCAGGAGGCGATGCTCGACGTCCTGCGCTTCTGGCTCGAGCTCGGGCTCGACGGCTACCGCCTGGACGCCGTGCCGTACCTCTTCGAGGCGGAGGGCACGAACTGCGAGAACCTGGCCCCGACGCACGCGTTCCTCAAGCGCGTCCGCGCCGAGATCGACGCCGCCTACCCCGACACCGTGCTGCTGGCCGAGGCCAACCAGTGGCCGGCGGACGTCGTCGAGTACTTCGGCGACGGCGACGAGTGCCACATGGCGTTCCAGTTCCCGGTCATGCCCCGGATGTTCATGGCCCTGCGCCGCGAGGACGCGACGCCGATCGCCGAGATCCTGCGCCAGACGCCCGAGATCCCCGACAACTGCCAGTGGGGGCTGTTCCTGCGCAACCACGACGAGCTCACGCTCGAGATGGTCAGCGACGAGGATCGCGACTACATGTGGAACGAGTACGCGAAGGACCCGCGGATGAAGTCCAACCTCGGCATCCGCCGGCGCCTGGCGCCGCTGCTCGACAACGGCCGCGACGAGATCGAGCTCATGCACGCGATCCTCTTCTCGCTGCCGGGAAGCCCCGTCCTCTACTACGGTGACGAGATCTCGATGGGCGACAACGTCTATCTGGGCGACCGCGATGGGGTCCGGACGCCGATGCAATGGACCGGCGATCGCAACGGAGGCTTCTCGCGCGCCGACTTCGCGCAGCTCTACGCGCCGCCGCTCATGGACCCCGTCTACGGCTACCAGGCGGTCAACGTGGAGGCGCAGCTGCGCACGCCGACGTCGCTGCTGCGCTGGCTGCGGCGCTTCATCGCGCTGCGCAAGGAGCACCCCGTGTTCGGGCTCGGCACGCTCGACGTCCTCGAGACCACGAACCCGCGGATCTTCGCCCACATCCGCACCTTTCGCGACGACGTCGTGCTCTGCGTGCACAACGTCGCCCGCAGCGCCCAGGCCGTCGAGCTCGACCTCAGCGGCTACGCCGGCCGCCATCCCGTCGAGATGTTCGGGCTGTCCCGGTTCCCGCGGATCGGCGAGCTGTCCTACCTGCTCACGCTCGCGCCGCGCGGGTTCTTCTGGTTCACGCTCGAGGCCGACGAAGAGGATGCGGCCGATGACTGACCTCGACGCGATGATCGACGACGAGCAGCTCGTCGAGTGGCTCACGGCCCAGCGCTGGTTCGCCTCGAAGACCCGCGACGTGGCCGAGGTGACGGTCGCCGAGATCCTCACGCTGCGCGAGGACCCCCCGTTCGGCATCGGCCTGCTCGAAGCGAGCTTCCACGCCGGCACGCACGAGCTCTACCAGCTGGTGCTCGGCGTCGAGCGCGGCCGCGTCGCGCTCGACGCGCTGACGAGCCCACCGCACGCCGCGGTGCTCGCCGACCTCCTGCGCGAGCAGACCGTCTGCGAGTCGGCGTCGGGCACGATCGAGTTCCACTGGCTGCCCGACGCGCCGCCGCTGCCCGAGCGCACGACGGTGCGCCCGATCGGCGCCGAGCAGTCGAACTCGTCGGTCGTCCTCGACGACGCGTTCGTGCTCAAGGCGTTCCGGCGCCTGGAGCCGGGGGAGAACCCCGAGCTCGAGATGCTGCGCTTCCTCTCCGCCCGCGAGTTCCCGAACATCGCCACGCTGACCGGCTGGTACGAGATGCACGGCGACCTGCTGACCGCGACGCTCGGCATCGCGCAGGAGTACGTCAGCGACGGACGCGACGGCTGGGAGCTCGCGCTCGACGAGCTCGGCGCCGACCCTCAGCGCTTCCTCGACCGGCTGCACGAGCTCGGCGAGGTCATCGGCCGCATGCACGCCGTGCTCGGCTCGGACCTCACGGATCCCGACTTCGCGCCGGAGGAGCCGGCCGGGGAGGGCCTGTCGCTGCTGACCGCCACGATCGACGAGGAGATCGAGCGCCTGTTCATCCGGCTGCCCGACGACGAGCCGGCGCTCGAGCCGATCGCCGGCCGCGGCGAGGAGATCCGCGACCGCCTGCAGATGATGTCCCACGTCGGGACCGGCGGCCGGCTGATCCGCCACCACGGTGATCTGCACCTCGGCCAGACGCTGCGGACGCCCGATCGCTGGGTCGTCATCGACTTCGAGGGCGAGCCGGCGCGGCCGCTGACCGAGCGCCGCCGCAAGCGTTCGCCGCTGCGCGACGTAGCCGGGATGCTGCGCTCGTTCGCCTACGCCGCCTCGGCCTCCGAGGTCCTGCGCTCCAACGCCGTTCCCGCCGATTGGGAGATCCGCGCGCGCGAGACCTTCCTGGAGGGGTACTTCGAGTGCATGGAGATGAGCCTGCTGCCCGCCGGCCAGCGCGCGATCGAGAGCCTGCTGGGGATCTTCGAGCTCGAGAAGGCGGTCTACGAGCTGCGCTACGAGCTCGACAACCGGCCGCAGTGGGTCAGCATCCCGGTTGCCGGGATCGAGCGTCTGCTCGAGGAGCCGATCGGATGAGCGCCAAGGTCGACGCCCTCGTCGCACGCGACACGGCCGATCCGCACAGCATCCTGGGCGCGCACCCCTCGAAGAACGGCGTGAAGATCCGCGCCTACCGGCCCGCGGCGGAGGCGGTCAGCGCGGTGGTCGACGGCCAGACCACGAAGCTCAAGCGCTGCCATCCCGACGGCGTGTTCGAGGGCGTCGTCAAGGACGCGGAGATGCCGCTGAGCTACGAGCTCGACGTCCGCTACCCGGACGGCAACGAGTTCCGCATCCAGGACCCGTACCGCTTCCCGCCGACGCTCGGCGAGCTCGACCTGCACCTCGTCGGCGAGGGCCGCCACGAGCGGCTGTACAACCGGCTCGGCGCCCACGTCACCGAGGTCGACGGCGTCGCGGGCACGGCGTTCGCGGTCTGGGCGCCCTCCGCGCGCTCGGTGAGCGTCGTCGGCGACTTCGACTCCTGGGACGGGCGCCTGCACCCGATGCGTTCGCTCGGCTCGTCGGGCGTCTGGGAGCTGTTCGTCCCCGGCGTCGGCGAGGGCGCGCGCTACAAGTTCGAGATCCGCGCGCAGTCCGGTGCGCTGCTGCTGAAGGCCGACCCGGTCGCCTTCGCCGCCGAGATGCCGCCGGCGACCGCGTCGGTCGTCACGCGCTCGCGCCACGAGTGGGGCGACGACGCGTGGCTGGCCGAGCGGGCGGCCCGCGAGCCGCTGAGCTCGCCGGTGTCAATCTACGAGGTCCACCTCGGCTCCTGGCGGCGCGATCCGCGCGCGCCCGACTCCTGCCTGAGCTACCTCGAGCTGGCCGACGAGCTCGCCGCCTACGCGAAGGACATGGGCTTCACCCACGTCGAGCTCATGCCGGTGATGGCGCACCCGTTCAGCGGCTCGTGGGGCTATCAGGTGACGAGCTACTACGCGCCGACGCCGCGCTTCGGCACGCCCGACGAGTTCCGGGCGTTCATCGACCGCCTCCATGACGCCGGCATCGGCGTGCTCCTCGACTGGGTTCCGGCGCACTTCCCGCGCGACGAGTGGGGCCTCGCGCGCTTCGACGGCACCGCGCTCTACGAGCACGAGGACCCGCGCCGCGGCGCGCACCCCGACTGGGGGACGCTCGTCTTCAACTTCGGCCGCAACGAGGTCCGCAACTTCCTGCTGTCCAACGCCCTGTTCTGGAGCGACGAGTACCACGCCGACGGCATCCGCGTGGACGCCGTCGCCTCGATGCTCTACCTCGACTACTCGCGCAAGGCGGGCGAGTGGATCCCGAACCGGTTCGGCGGCCGCGAGGACCTCGACGCGGTCGAGTTCCTCAAGGAGCTCAACGAGCTGCTGTTCGCCCGCGAGCCGGGGATCGTCACGGCGGCGGAGGAGTCGACCGCCTGGCCCGGCGTCTCGCGGCCGACCTACCTCGGCGGCCTGGGCTTCGGCTTCAAGTGGAACATGGGCTGGATGCACGACACGCTGACCTACTTCCAGCGGGACCCGATCCACCGCCGCTACCACCACCACACGCTGACCTTCAGCCTGATGTACGCGTTCAGCGAGAACTTCGTGCTGCCGCTCAGCCACGACGAGGTGGTCCACGGCAAGGGGTCGCTGCTTCAGAAGATGCCCGGCGACCGCTGGCAGCAGCTCGCCAACCTGCGCAGCCTGTACGCGTACATGTGGGCGCACCCCGGCAAGAAGCTCCTGTTCATGGGCGGCGAGCTCGCGCAGGAGCGCGAGTGGAGCCACGAGCGGTCGCTGGACTGGCACCTGCTCGAGGACGCCGGCCACAGCGGCGTCCAGGCTCTCGTGCGCGACCTCAACCACGTCTACCGCGACACGCCGGCGCTGTGGGAGCGCGACTTCGACTCGTCGGGCTTCTACTGGCTCGAGCCCAACGACGCCGACCGCAACGTCGTCGCGTTCGCGCGCGCGGGCAACCCGGGCACGGAGCACCTCGTGTGCGTCTGCAACCTGTCGCCGGTCCCCCGCGAGCGCTACCGCGTCGGCCTGCCCAGGGGCGGGCGCTGGCTGGAGGCGCTGAACACCGACGCCGGCCTGTACGGCGGGTCCAACGTCGGCAACATGGGCGGCGTCGACGCCGAGCCGGTGCGGTGGCACGACCAGGGGCACTCCGCGGAGCTGACGCTCCCGCCGCTGGGCGTCGTGTGGCTGGTGCCAGAGCGTGGGTGAGCAGCAGCTGGGGGCGGTGCCGGCCGGCGACGGCCGGGCGCTCGTGCGCGTCTGGGCGCCGCGCGCGGATGCGGTGGCCGTCCGCGTGGCGCGGCGCGGCGAGACGGCGCTCGAGCGCGAGGAGCGCGGCATGTGGGCCGGCGCGGTGCCGGCAGGCGGGGGCGACGACTACTGGATCGTCCTCGACGGGCGGCGCCTGCCGGACCCCGCCACGCGCTGGCAGCCGCGAGGGCTGCGCGGCCCGTCGCGCGTGCTCGACACCGCGGCGTTGCGCTGGACCGACGACGGCTTCACGCCGCCGGCGATGGAGGATCTCGTCGTCTACGAGCTGCACGTCGGCACGTTCACGCCGGAGGGGACGTTCGACGGCGCGATCGCCCGGCTACGGGAGCTGGCCGAGCTCGGCATCACCGCGGTCGAGGTCATGCCGGTCGCCGAGTTCCCCGGCGCCCGCGGCTGGGGCTACGACGGCGTCTACCTGGCCGCGGCGCAGTCGTCCTACGGCGGGCCCGAGGCCTTCGCGCGCTTCGTCGACGCGGCCCACGGCGCCGGCCTGGCGGTGATCCTCGACGTCGTCCTCAACCACGTCGGCGCGTCGGGCAACCGGGCGCTGCGCGCGTTCGGCCCCTACTTCACCGACAAGTACTCGACGTTCTGGGGCGAGGCGATCAACTACGACGACGCCGGCTCGGACGCCGTGCGCGAGTGGGCGTGTCAGTCCGTCGAGCACTGGGTGCGCGACCTGCACGTCGACGGCGTGCGCCTCGATGCGATCCACGCGATCTTCGACCAGCGGCCCGAGCACATCGTCGCCGAGGTCGCCCGCCGGGTGCATGCGGCACGGCCGGGCGCGATCGTCATCGCCGAGAGCGGCCTGAACGACCCGAAGGTGATGCGGGGGGCGGGTGGCAACGGGTCAGGCGGGTGGGGCTGCGACGCCGCGTGGGCCGACGACTTCCACCACGCCCTGCGCACGCTCGTCACCGACGAGCGCGACGGCTACTACGCCGAGTTCGGCCGCGTCGCCGACCTGGCCAAGGCGATGCACCGTCCGCACGTCCACGACGGCACCTGGTCGGCGTTCCGCGACCGCACCTTCGGTGCGCCCGCGGACGACCTGCCGCGCAGCGCGTTCGTCGTGTTCGATCAGAACCACGACCAGGTCGGCAACCGCGCCTTCGGCGACCGGCTGCCCGCCGAGTCCGCGCCGCTCGCCGCGTTCGTGACGCTGCTGTCAGGCTTCGTGCCGATGCTGTTCATGGGCGAGGAGTACCGCGAGCGCGCGCCGTTTCAGTTCTTCTGCGACCACATCGACAAGCGGATCGCCGACGCCACCCGCGAAGGGCGCCGGCGCGAGTTCGCGGCGTTCGCCGAGTTCGCCGGCGAGGAGGTGCCCGACCCGCAGGATCCGGCCACGTTCGCGCGCTCGAAGCTCACGTGGGACGAGGACCGCACGCATCGCGATCTGGTCAAGGCGCTGCTGCGGACCCGCCGCGACGTCCGCGGCGAAGCGGAGTGCCGCTTCGACGAGGACGCCCGCTGGCTCGTTGTGCGCCGCGGAGACCACGAGCTGGCCTGCAACTTCGCCCGCGAGCCGCGGGCGGTGCCGGTCGACGGCCGCGCGCTCGCACTGGCAACGCACCACGACGACACGCGGATGGGCGCCGGCGCGGTGGCGCTGCCCGCCCTGGGGGGAGCTCTCATCAAGTGAGACCCTGCGGGTCCTCATACCCAGACGTTCCGCGCTCGTGGGGCGCTGCATCATGAGCCAGGACGTCTGGCCCGGCCGGCCGTTCCCGCTCGGCCCCACGTGGGACGGGCACGGCACGAACTTCTCGCTGTTCTCCGAGCACGCCGAGCGCGTGGAGCTCTGCCTCTACGACGACGAGGACGAGGAGACACGCATCGAGGTCGAGCAGGTCACGGCCCATACCTGGCACTGCTACCTGCCGGGCGTCGGGCTCGGCCAGCGCTACGGCTACCGGGTCCACGGTCCGTACGCGCCGGAGCATGGCCACCGGTTCAACCCGCACAAGCTGCTGATCGACCCCTACGCGAAGGCGATCGAGGGACCGGTGCGGCCCGAGCGCGCGAACACCCTGCCCTACGTCCCTGACCCCGACAACCCGGACGCGGACCTCGAGGCCGACGACGAGGACTCCGCGCCGGCGATGCCGCGCTGCCTGGTGGTCGACCAGAGCTTCCACTGGGAGGACGACCGCCCCCCGAACCACCGCTGGTCGGACATGGTCATCTACGAGACCCACGTCAAGGGCTACACGAAGCGCCACCCGCACGTGCCCGAGCACCTGCAGGGCACCTACGCGGGCCTGGCGTCCGACGAGGCGCTCGCGCACCTCATCGACCTGGGCGTGACGGCCGTGGAGCTGCTGCCGATCCACCACATCGTCGACGAGTCGTTCCTCGCCGAGCGCGGGCTCACGAACTACTGGGGCTACAGCTCGATCGGCTACCTCGCCCCGCACGCCCTGTACGCCGCCAACGGGCAGGGCGGCGAGGCGCTGCGCGAGTTCAAGGGCATGGTCAAGGCCCTGCACCGGGCGGGCATCGAGGTGATCCTCGACGTGGTCTACAACCACACGGCGGAGGGCAACCACCTCGGCCCGATGCTGTCGTTCAAGGGCGTCGACAACGCGGCGTACTACCGGCTCGTGCCCGGCGACCTGCGGCATTACATGGACTTCACCGGGACGGGCAACAGCCTCAACCCGGTCCATCCGAGCGTTCTGCGGCTGATCATGGACTCGCTGCGCTACTGGGTGACGGAGTGCCACGTGGACGGCTTCCGGTTCGACCTCGCCTCCGCGCTGGCCCGCGAGCTCTACGACGTGGACCGGCTGTCGGCGTTCTTCGACACGATCCACCAGGACCCGATCCTGTCGCAGGTCAAGCTGATCGCCGAGCCGTGGGACGTCGGGCCGGGCGGCTACCAGGTCGGCAACTTCCCGGTGCTGTGGTCGGAGTGGAACGGCATCTACCGCGACACCGTGCGCGACTTCTGGCGCGGCGAGGCGAACGTCGCCGAGTTCGCGGCGCGCTTGACCGGCTCGAGCGACCTCTACGAGGAGGACGGCCGCCACCCGTTCGCGTCGATCAACTTCATCACCGCCCACGACGGCTTCACGCTGCGCGACCTCGTGTCCTTCAACGAGAAGCACAACGAGGCCAACCTGGAGGACAACCAGGACGGCACCGACGACAACCGCTCCTGGAACTGCGGGGTCGAGGGGGAGACCGACGACCCGCAGATCGAGGCGCTGCGCCTGCGCCAGCAGCGCAACTTCCTCGCCACGCTCCTGCTGTCGATCGGCACGCCGATGCTGCTCGGCGGCGACGAGTTCGGCCGCACCCAGGGCGGCAACAACAACGCGTGGTGCCAGGACTCGGAGATCTCCTGGTTCGACTGGGATCTGGCCGAGCGCAACCACGACCTGACCGCGTTCACGCGGCGCCTGATCCGCCTGCGCCGCGAGCACCCCGCGTTCCGGCGCACGAACTTCCTCGCCGGCCGGGACCTCGAGGGCTCGGGCCTGCCCGACGCGTGGTGGTTCCGGCCCGACGGCCGGCGCATGACCCAGCACGACTGGAACCGCGAGGACGGGCTGTTCGTCGGCGTGTTCCTGAACGGCGACGAGCTGCGCGAGGTCGACGACCACGGCCGGCCGCTGTACGACGACTCGTGGCTCATGCTGTTCAACGCCAGCCACGAGGACGTCGACTTCACGCTGCCCAACGAGCGCTTCGGCAAGGTGTGGTGCAGCGAGATCGACACGTGCCGGCCGGAGGAGGAGCCGGGCGCGCGGCGCTACGACGCGCGCGACACGGTGACCGTCCCGTCGCGCTCGATGCTCGTGCTGCGCCGCGCGGGGTAGCCGGGGGCGCCCCATGCGTGCGACCTACCGCCTGCAGCTCGGTCCCGGGCTGACCTTCGCCGACGTCCGCGAGCTCGTGCCCTACCTGCGCGACCTCGGGATCAGCCACCTGTACCTGTCGCCGTCGCTGCAGGCCCGCAGCGGCTCCACCCACGGCTACGACGTCGTCGACCCGACGCGGATCTCGCGCGAGCTCGGCGGCGAGGCGGCGCTGCGCGAGCTCGCCGGCGCCGGGCTCGGCATCATCCTCGACATCGTGCCCAACCACATGGGCACCGGCGACGAGAACCGCTGGTGGAGCGATCCGGAGCTCCGCGCCAGGTGGTTCGACGTCGACGAGCACACCGGCGCCTATCGTCGCTTCTTCGACATCGACGACCTGGCGGCGATCCGCCAGGAGGACCCCGAGGTCTTCGAGACGACCCACGCCAAGGTCCTCGAGCTGCTGCGCGACGGCGTGCTCGACGGGCTGCGGGTCGATCACCCCGACGGCCTGGCGGACCCGGCGGGCTATCTGCGCCGGCTGCGCGAGGCGGGGGCCGAGCACGTGTGGGTCGAGAAGATCCTCTCCCATTCCCGCCCACCCGAATCGCTGCGCGACTGGCCGGTCGACGGGACGGTGGGCTACGAGTTCCTCAACGACGTCCAGGGGGTGTTCGTCGACGCGGACGCCGAGGACGCGTTCACCGCGCTCTATGCGGAGGTCACGGGCGAGACGCGGACGTTCGAGGACGTGGCGCTGGAGGCCCAGCTCGAGCAGGCCGAGACGACGTTCGCGCGCGAGGTCGACCGGCTGCGCCGCCTGCAGCACCTGCCGGGGATCGCCGAGGCGCTGGCGCGGCTGCCGGTCTACCGCACCTACGTCGAGCCCTGGTCGGGCCGCGTGACCGACGGCGACCGCGAGGCCATCGCGGCGTCCGGCATGCACGACGCGCTGGCGCGCGTGCTGCGCCTCGAGGACGACGCGCCGCAGGAGTTCGTCACCCGCTTCCAGCAGACCTCGCCGCCGATCACGGCCAAGGGCGTCGAGGACACGGCCTTCTACCGCTACAACCGCCTGCTCGCGCTCAACGAGGTCGGGGGCGACCCGGCCCGCTTCGGCGTGTCGATCGAGGACTTCCACGCGGCGAACGCCGAGCGCGCGCGCCGGTTCCCGCGCAACCTGCTGGTCACGCAGACGCACGACACGAAGCGCGGCGGCGACGTGCGCGCCCGGATCGGCGCGCTGACGTGGATGGCGGACGAGTGGCGCGAGCGCGTGCTGCGCTGGCGCGAGCTCAACGCTCCGCTGCGCGAGACGGTGGCTGGGCGCGAGGGGCGGGTGGGACCAGACCCCAACGAGGAGTACCTGCTCTACCAGACGCTCGTCGGCGCCTGGCCGATCGAGCCGCTCGAGCGCCTCGACGCCTACCTCGAGAAGGCGCTGCGCGAGGCGAAGGTCAACACGAGCTGGGTCGGTCAGAACGAGGCGTGGGAGCGCGCGGTCCAGCGCTTCGCCCGCGCGGTGGTCGCCCACGAGCCGTTCCTGGCCGACTTCCTGCCGTTCGCCGAGCGCGTCGCCGTCGCCGGAGAAGCCTCCGCGCTCGGCCAGCTGCTGCTGAAGTACACGGTGCCCGGGCTGCCCGACACGTACCAGGGCGACGAGCTCCTCGCGCTGAACCTCGTCGATCCCGACAACCGGCGGCCGGTCGACTGGTCCGCCCGCCGCGCCGCCCTCGACGCGCTCCGGGATGATGCGGGGCCCATCGATGCCGAGCACCGCAAGCTCTACCTCATCCACACCGCGCTGACGGTGCGCGCGCAGCGCGAGGCCACGTTCGCCGGCGGCTACACCGCGCTGGACGCCCCGGACGGCGTCGTGGCCTACCTGCGCGGCGACGACGTCGCGGTGATCGTGCCGGTGCGCCCGGGCGCCCAGCCGGTCGCCGACATCCCCGGCGGGGAGTGGGAGGAGCGCCTGGAGCACCTTTCCGGTCTGTCGCTGCTCGTGCGCTGACCCTCGTACATCCGTCCAACCGGCCGCCGACGCGGCCGAAAGCGGCATCTCCGGCCGGAGGCGCCGCGACAATTGCCCGCGTGATCGAGACGGCGCCGCTCCGCAACGGCCATCGGCCTCCGGCCGCCCCCGCCGGCGGGCGCACGCTGGGCTTCGTCGTGATCGGCGCGCAGAAGGCGGCGACGACCACGCTGTGGCGCGGGCTCGACTCGCACCCGCAGGTGCGCACGCCCGGCGACAAGGAGCGAGGGTTCTTCAACTCCGACGGCCGCTACGAGAAGGGTCTCGACGCGTTCCTCGACGCGACCTTCCCCGACGCGCCGGCCGGTTCGGTCCTCGGCACCGTCACGCCGGACTACATGCCCGCCTCCAAGGACGGGCTGGTGGTGCTGGTCGAGCGGATGCGCGACACGATCCCCGCCACGCGCCTCGTCGCCATCCTGCGCGACCCGATCGAGCGCGCCATCTCGCACTACCGCACCGGACTGCGCACCGGCAACGCCTCGCTGCCCACGTTCGACGAGCACTTCGAGTGGGTCTGCCGGGAGCGGGGCGTGATCTGGCCGCCGATCATCCGCCGCGGCGAGTACGGGCGCATCCTCGCGCGCTACCTCGACGCCTTCCCGCGCGAGCAGCTGCTGGTCCTCTGGACCCGGGACCTCGTCCGCGACCCCGCCGCCGTCTACCGCGAGCTCTTCGCGTTCGTCGGCGTCGACCCCTGCCACGCGCCGACGGCCGGCGAGCGCCTGAACGTCGGCGGCACGAGCAGGCGCGTGTCCCCGGAGGCGCTCGACGAGCTCAACGCCCACCTCGACGCCCACCTCTGGCCGCTCGTCGCCGACGGCGGGGAGGAGCTGCGGCGCTCGACGCGCTGGTGGCTGACCCACCTCTGGAACACCGTGCCCGACGAGGAGTCCAAGAGCATCGGCGAGCCGCTGCGGCGGCGCCTGGCCGAGCACTTCCTGGCCGACGCGCAGCTGCTGCGCGACCGGGTCGGCGTCGAGCCGCCGTGGCTCGGGGCCTACGAGGCGGCGGTGACCTCGTGAGCAGCGGGCCGTCGAGCCGCCGGCTCGACTTCGTCGTCATCGGGGCCACGAAGTCGGCGACGACGACGCTCTGGGCCGGCCTGTCGTCGCACCCCGAGCTGTGCCTGCCGGGCGACAAGGAGCGCGGCTTCTTCAACTCGCCCGCGCGCTGGGAGCGCGGGCTGGGCCCATACGTCGCGGAGGCGTTCGAGCACGCCGCCCCCGGCCAGCGGATCGGCACCGTGACGCCGACCTACATGGCGAGCGCCGGGCTCGAGACGGTCGTCGGGAGGATGCGCTCGCGGATCCCCGACGCCCGGCTCGTGGCGATCCTGCGCGAGCCGGTCGACCGCGCCGTCTCGCGCTTCCGCCAGGCGCTGCGCCAGGGGACCGCGTGCGGCGCCACGTTCGACGAGCACGTGGCCGCGGCCGGCCCGGGCGACGAGGACGTCCTGGCCGACAGCGAGTACGGGCGCATCCTCGGCGCGTACCTCGACGCGTTCCCGCGCGAGCAGCTGCACGTGCTGTTCACCGAGGACTTCGACCGCTGGCCGGCGACGAGCTACCGGCGCATCTTCCGCCATCTCGGCGTGGACCCGGGCCACGTGCCCGACCTCGACGTGCGCCTCAACCGCGGCGGCCTGCGCCCCCGGACGTCGGCCGACGAGGTCGAGCGCATCCTCGACCACCTGCGCGAGCAGGCGTGGCCCCACGTGCCCGCCTGCCGCGAGCCGCAGCGCGCGCTGGAGTGGTGGGTGCGCCACCTCTGGAACATCGAGGCCGACGACGCGGGTCGGACGGTGTCCGACCCGCTGCGCCGGCGCCTGCACAAGCGCTACCTCGCCGACGCCGAGGTGCTGCGCGGTCTCACCGGCCTGGAGGCGCCGTGGGTGCCCGCGTACGAGTTCGCGCTGGGCCGCGGCGCGCACCGGATCGCGGCATGACGCGCCCGGCTCGATAGGGTTCGCCCCCGCTGGTGAACGGTCGCGTTCTCATCCTCTCGTGGGAGTACCCGCCGGTCGTCGAGGGAGGCCTGGCCCGGCACGTGCGCAAGCTCAGCGAGGAGCTCGTGCGCCAAGGGACCGAGGTCCACGTGCTCACCCGCGGCGAACGCCCGAGCGAGCTGCGCGCCGGCGTCCACGTCCACCGCGTCCCGGAGCCGCAGTGGCCGCGCGACCTCGACCGCTTCCTCGCGTGGGTGCGGGCGATGAACGACGACATGCGCCGGGCCGGGACCGCCCTCGCCGAGGAGCACGACTTCGACCTCGTCCACGGCCACGACTGGCTCGTCGCGCGCGCCGCCTCCGCGCTGGCGGACCGGATCGGGGTGCCGTTCCTCGCCACGATCCACGCGACCGAGCACGGGCGCCACCAGGGCTGGGTCGACAAGCCGCCCCAGTCCAAGATCCACGCCACCGAGCGCTGGATGGCCCGCCGCGCGGACGGCCTCATCACCTGCTCGCACTACATGCGGGGGCACGTCGCCGACGTCTTCGGCGTCGACGAGTCCGCCATCGCGGTCATCGCCAACGGCATCGACCCGGGCGACCTGCAGCCGGTCGGCGACCTCGAGGCCCTGCGCGCCCGCTTCGCCGCGCCCGACGAGCGCCTGCTGCTGCTCGTCGGCCGCCTCGTCTACGAGAAGGGCTTCCAGTTCGCGCTCGAGGCGCTCCCGGCGGTCATCGCCAAGGTCGGCGACCTGCGCTTCGTCGTCGCCGGATCCGGCACGCATGAGGCGCAGCTGCGCAAGCAGGCGACCGAGCTCGGCCTGGACGCGCACGGCACGTTCGCCGGCTGGATCGGCGACGACCTCCTGCACTCGCTGTACCGCATCAGCGACCTGTGCGTGGTGCCGTCGCTGTACGAGCCGTTCGGCCTCGTGGCGCTGGAGGCGATGGCCAGCGGCTGCCCGTGCATCGTCGCGAACACCGGCGGGCTGGCCGAGGTGGCGCCCAGCGACGACGTGGCGCTGCGCTTCCGCTCGCGCGACCCGCGCTCGCTGGCCCGGATGATGGTCAAGGTGCTCACCGACGAACCGTTGCGCGACCGGCTCGTCGCGCAGGCCTCCGAGCACGTGCTGCGCTTCGACTGGGTCGACGTGGCCCGCCAGACGCGCGGCGTGTACGCGGAGCTGATCGCCGCGAACCCGGGCGCTATCGTCAGCCGCCCATGAAGACGACCGTCACCGAGCTTCCCGAGTCCCGCGTCCGCGTCGAGGCGGAGGTCCCGCCCGAGGAGGTCGAGCGCCAGGTCGCCCGGACGGCGAAGGCCCTGGGGCGCGAGATGCGCATCCCCGGCTTCCGCAAGGGCAAGGTCCCGCCGCCGGTCGTCATCCGCCGCATCGGCCGCCAGGCCGTGCTCGACGAGACCGTCCGCGATGCGCTCGCGCGCTGGTACGCGGACGCGATCGGCGACGCGAAGATCGCGCCCGTGGGCGAGCCGCAGCTCGACCTGGGCGACCTCCCCGGCGAGGGCGAGCCGCTGACGTTCACCGTCGAGATCGGCGTGCGCCCGACCGCCCAGCTGGGCGAGTACAAGGGCGTCGAGGTGGGCCGCCGCGAGCCGCAGGCCTCCGACGAGGCGGTGCAGGCCGAGCTCGACGCGCTGCGCGAGCGCGCGGCGCGCCTGGAGACCGCCGACCGCGAGGCGGGCGAGGGCGACTTCGTCGTCATGGACTACGTCGGCTCGATCGACGGCGAGGAGTTCGAGGGCGGCGCCGGCCGCGACCAGATGATCGAGCTCGGCTCCGGGCGGCTGATCCCCGGCTTCGAGGAGCAGCTCAAGGGCGCGAAGGCCGGCGACGAGCGCACCGTCAAGGTGTCGTTCCCCGACGACTACGGCGCGGAGCACCTCGCGGGCAAGGAGGCGGAGTTCGCCGTCACGGTCAGCGAGATCAAGGAGAAGGTCCTGCCCGAGCTCGACGACGACTTCGCCGTCGACCAGGCCGGGTTCGACTCCCTGGACGAGTTGCGCGAGGACGTCCGCTCCAAGCTGCTGGAGGCCGACGAGCGCGAGGTCGAGCAGGCCTACCGCGAGGCGGTCGTCGACGCGGTGGTCAAGGAGGCGACGGTCGACGTCCCCGACGCGCTCGTGGACGCGCGCGCCCGCGAGCTGTGGGACCGCATGGTGCACTCGCTCGGCCACCAGGGCATCTCGCGCGAGATGTACCTGCAGATGGCGGGCAAGCCCGAGGAGGAGCTCCTCGAGGAGGCCAAGCCCGAGGCCGAGCGCGCGCTGCGCCGCGAGGCCGTGATCGCCGCGATCATCGCCGCCGAGGGCATCGAGCCCGCCGACGGCGACGTCCTCGACGCCCTGCAGGCCTCCGCGGCCCGTGAGAACGTCAAGGTCGAGAAGCTGCGTGACCGTCTCGAGCAGTCGGGGCGCCTGGACGACCTCAAGGAGGACCTGGCCGCCCGCCAGGCCATCGACTTCCTGGTCGAGAACGCCTCGCCGATCTCGGTGGAGCAGGCGCAGGCGCGCGACAAGCTGTGGACGCCGGAGAAGGACGCCGCCGCGGAGTCCGCGGAGCGCCCGCAGATCTGGACGCCCGGCAGCTGAGCCGCCGCCGCCCAGGCCCGGCGGGAGCCGGACGACCACCTCGATAGACTGATCTGCTCGGCGCCGGGGGGAGGAACGCCCCGGCGCGGAGCGAATCGAAGCGAGGATCATGAGCCCACTTGTCCCCATGGTGGTCGAGCAGACGTCGCGAGGCGAGCGCGCCTTCGACATCTACTCCCGCCTCCTCAACGAGCGCATCATCTTCCTGGGGACGCCCGTGGACGATCAGATCGCGAACCTGATCGTGGCGCAGCTCCTGCACCTCGAGTCCGAGGACCCCGACAAGGACATCTCGATCTACGTCAACTCGCCCGGCGGGTCGGTGTACGCGGGTCTGGCGATCTACGACACGATGCAGTTCATCAAGCCCGACGTGCAGACGATCTGCGTCGGCATCGCGATGAGCATGGGCGCGCTGCTGCTGGCCGGCGGCGCGGAGGGCAAGCGCATGGCGCTGCCCAACGCCAAGATCCTCATCCACCAGGTGAGCTCGGGCTTCCAGGGTCAGGCGACGGACATCGAGATCCACGCCAGGGAGATCATCGACATCCGCCAGCGCCTGGACCACATCATCGCCAAGCACACGGGGCAGACGTACGAGAAGGTGTCCAAGGACACCGAGCGCGACTACTTCATGTCCTCCGAAGAGGCGAAGGAGTACGGCATCATTGACCGCGTGATCTCGGAGCACTAGCTTCGAGATCGAGCGGGAACGCTGTCGCTTCAGAACGAATGGCCCGACCGACCGACTCCAACGAGCAGCTTCTCTGCAGCTTCTGCGGCAAGTCCCAGCGGCAGGTCAAGAAGCTCATCGCCGGCCCCGGCGTCTACATCTGCGACGAGTGCATCGATCTCTGCAACGAGATCATCGACGAGGAGCTCACCGCTCCGCCGACGTTCGACATCGAGAACCTGCCGAAGCCGCGCGAGATCTGGGAGGTCCTCAACGAGTACGTGGTGGGCCAGGACGCGGCCAAGCGCACGCTGAGCGTCGCGGTCTACAACCACTACAAGCGCGTCCAGATGATGCAGGTCGAGGACTCCGACATCGAGCTGCAGAAGTCGAACATCCTGCTGCTCGGCCCGACAGGCTGCGGCAAGACGCTGCTGGCCCAGACGCTGGCCCGGATCCTCAACGTCCCGTTCGCGATCGCCGACGCGACGGCCCTGACCGAGGCCGGCTACGTCGGCGAGGACGTCGAGAACATCCTGCTGAAGCTCATCCAGGCCGCCGACTACGACGTCAAGAAGGCCGAGACGGGGATCATCTACATCGACGAGGTCGACAAGATCGCCCGCAAGGCCGACAACCCGTCGATCACGCGCGACGTGTCCGGCGAGGGCGTGCAGCAGGCGCTGCTGAAGATCCTCGAGGGCACGACGGCGTCGGTGCCGCCGCAGGGCGGGCGCAAGCATCCGCACCAGGAGTTCCTGTCGATCGACACGACGAACATCCTGTTCATCTGCGGCGGGGCGTTCGCGAACCTCGACAAGGTCATCGAGCGGCGCATCGGCCACAAGGGCGTCGGGTTCGGGGCGGCGATCGAGTCCCACCACGTCAAGGACACCGGCGAGGTCTTCGAGCGCACGCTGCCGGAGGACCTCGTCAACTACGGCCTGATCCCGGAGTTCATCGGCCGCCTGCCGGTCGTCAGCGCCGTGCACCAGCTCTCGCGCGACGACCTCATCACGATCCTCACCGAGCCGCGCAACGCGCTCGCCAAGCAGTTCATGCGGTTCTTCTCCTTCGACGGGATCGACCTCGTGTTCTCCGACGACGCGCTGACCGCGATCGCCGACAAGGCGCTCGAGCGCGAGACCGGCGCCCGCGGCCTGCGGTCGATCCTCGAGGAGATCCTGCTCGACGTGCAGTTCGAGCTGCCGTCGCGCCGCGACGTCAAGAAGTGCGTGGTCACCAAGGAGACGGTGAATCGCGGCATCCCGCCGACGCTCGTCACCGAGGCGGCCGACGGCGAGGACTCCGGCGAGGGCCGCGCCGCCTCGGCCTAGCGGTGCCGACACCGGCCCGCGGCACGCAAGGTGGGCTTGCAGCCTCTCCCGGTGGGAGGCGGGCCCGCGTGTGTTCACCGGCCGCGGGCGCCGGGTAGTCGCGTCGGCATGGGATTGCTGTCGCTGCGCCGGAAGGTGTCCTGGTTGCTGCTGTTCGAGGTGGCGCGGATGGGCTACGGCCACCTCACCGAGGTCACGTCGCCGGAGGACCGCCGCCGTGTCGTCGACATCGTGCGGCGTTCGAAGGGCCGGCCGCAGAACATCACCGCCGGCGACAAGGACGAGCTGCGGCGGATCGCGGGCCAGCTCGAGCTCGGGCGCTTCCTGCGCGCCGCGGGTCCGCGGATGATGTTCGGCCGCGGCCGCCGGGGGCACTGACCCCACATCTACACTCCATCGCTCACATGAGCGACCTGGAGTCCCGCACGCGCTTCGAGCCCGCCGAGGTGGAGCCGCGCATCACCAAACGCTGGCTGGAGTCGGGCCTCTTCTCGCCCGAGCCTGAGGGCACGCCGGACGAGAACTACTCGATCGCGATCCCGCCGCCGAACGTCACCGGCGCGCTGCACATGGGTCACGCGCTGAACTCGACGATCCAGGACACGCTGATCCGCCTGGCCCGGATGGAGGGCAGGCGGACGAAGTGGATCCTCGGCACCGACCACGCCGGGATCGCCACCCAGAAGCAGGTCGAGACGCTCCTCGGCCGCGAGGGGACCTCGCGCCAGGAGTTGGGCCGCGAGGCGTTCGTCGAGCGGGTGTGGGAGTGGCGCGAGCAGTACGGCTCGACGATCATCGAGCAGCTCAAGCGGCTGGGCGCCTCCTGCGACTACGACGGCGAGCGCTTCACGCTCGACGAGGGCTACGTCGAAGCCGTCCTGAAGGTCTTCGTCGCCCTCTACGACAAGGGCCTGATCTACCGCGACAACCGGATCGTCAACTGGGATCCGGGGCTGCGCTCGGCGATCAGCGACCTCGAGGTCGACCCGCGCGAGGTCACCGACACGCTGTACTCGATCGCCTACCCGCTCGAGGGCGGCGGCGAGCTCGTCGTGGCCACCGTGCGCCCGGAGACGATGCTGGCCGACACCGCGGTCGCCGTCAACCCGGCCGACGAGCGCTACCGCGACGTCATCGGCCGCACCGCGATCCTGCCGATCGTCGGGCGCCGCCTGCCGATCATCGCCGACGAGTACGTCAAGACCGACTTCGGCACCGGCGTGTTGAAGATCACGCCGGGCCACGACCCCAACGACTTCGAGATCGGCCGCGCCCACGGGCTCGACGAGATCACCGTCATCGGCGAGAACGGCCGGATGAACGAGGAGGCGGGCGAGGACTTCGCCGGGCTGACCGTGATGGAGGCGCGCGACCGCGTCGTCAGCCGCCTCGAGGCCGAGGGCCTGATCCGCGCACGCGAGGAGTACGTGCACGAGGTGCCGTTCAGCCATCGCTCGGGGGAGCGGGTGGAGCCGCTCGTCTCGCTGCAGTGGTTCATGCGCATGGAGCCGCTGGCCGCGCCGGCGATCGAGGCGGTGCGCGACGGGCGCGTGCGGTTCGTCCCGGAGCGCTGGGAGCGGGTCTACCTGCAGTGGATGTCGGAGATCCGCCCGTGGTGCGTCTCGCGCCAGCTGTGGTGGGGCCACCAGATCCCCGTCTGGTACCGCGACGACGAGGTCTACTGCGGGCTCCAGGAGCCGCCCGGGGAGGGCTGGGAGCGCGATCCCGACGTCCTCGACACGTGGTTCTCCTCGGCGCTGTGGCCGTTCGCGACGCTCGGCTGGCCGCAGGACACGCCCCAGCTGCGCGCGTTCTACCCGACCGACGTGCTCTCGACGGCGCGCGACATCATCTTCCTCTGGGTCGCGCGGATGATCATGATGGGCCTCGAGTTCCGCGAGGAGATCCCGTTCTCCCGGGTCTACATCCACTCGGTCATCCAGGCGCCCGACGGGCGGCGGATGAGCAAGTCGCTGGGCACCGGGATCGACCCGCTCGACGTCATCGACGCCCACGGCGCCGACGCGACGCGCTTCGGCCTGCTCGCGATGTCGTCGACCCAGGACGTGCGCTACAGCGCCGAGAAGGTCGAGCAGGGCCAGCGGCTGGCGAACAAGCTGTTCAACGCCTCGCGGTTCATGCTGCTCCGGGTCGGCGACGGAGTCGAGCCCGCGCCGGTCGCCGGCGCGGTCGAGGACCGCTGGATCCTGTCGCGCCTGCAGCGGGCCAAGCGGGCGACGCGCGAGGCGATCGAGGCCTTCGAGTTCCACCGCGCGGCGCTCGGCCTCTACGAGTTCGTCTTCGACGAGCTGTGCGACCGCTACATCGAGCTCGTCAAGCCGCGCCTCGACGACGACGACGTGCAGGCCACGCTGCTGCACGTGCTGACCGAGACGCTGGCGATGGCGCATCCCATCATCCCGTTCGTCACCGAGGAGATCTGGGCGCTGCTGCCGGCGGGCGTGCAGCGGCCGGATCTCCTGGCGGCGGCGCCGTACCCGGCCGCCGACGACGCGCTGCTGGACCCGGAGGCCGAGGAGGCGGTCGAGCGCCAGTTCGAGGCGGTGCAGGCCGTGCGCGGCTGGCGCCAGGCGGTCGGCGTGCCGCCCGGGCCGCGGCTGCCGGCGCGCCTGGACGCGGCCGGCTACGACGACATCGCGGCGGGCATCGCGCTGCTCGCGCGCCTCGAGCTGTCCGCGGACGGGGGCGAGGCGGTCGCCACGATCCCCGTCCCGGGCGGTGCCGTCGCCGTGCTGCGCTCGGACGCGGTCGACCTCGAGGCGCACTCGCGGCGCCTGGCGGAGCAGCGCACGGAGCTCCAGGCCGAGATCCGCCGCGCGGAGGGCAAGCTCGCCAACCAGGGCTTCGTGGGCAAGGCGCCGGCCGCCGTCGTCCAGGCCGAGCGCGACAAGCTCGAGCGCCTGCGCCAGGAGCTCGCGGAGCTTTGAACCCGGCCCATCCGCCCGGCGCGGCGGGCGCCGCGCCCTGCTGGACCGAGGACCAGGCCGAGGGGTACCTGCTCGGCCTCGAGCTGTTCGGCATGCGGTTCGGGCTGGACCGCATGCGCCGCCTGCTGCTGACGCTCGGCGAGCCGCAGCAGCGGTTCGGCTCCGTGCACGTCGTGGGCACGAACGGCAAGTCCTCGACCGTGCGCATGATCGCGGCGATCCTGGAGCGCCACGGGCTGTGCACGGGGGCGTACCTGTCGCCGCATCTCGTGCGCTTCGGCGAACGGGTGCGGATCGGGGAGCAGGACGTGTCGCCCGATGCGTTCGCGGCCGCCGTGCAGCGAGCGGCCGGGGCGGCGGCGAAGGTCGACCGGACGCTGGGCGAGGACGATCGCGTCACGCAGTTCGAGGCGCTGACGGCGGCGACGTTCTCGGAGATGGCGCGCCGCGAGGTCGACGTGGCGGTCATCGAGGCGGGCCTCGGCGGGCGCTGGGACGCCACGAACGTGCTCGACTCGCGCGTGGCCGTCCTGACCAACGTGGGGCTGGAGCACACGCGCTGGCTGGGGCCGACGGTGCGCGACATCGCGCGCGAGAAGCTCGCGGTGGTGCGGCCGGGCTCGACGCTGGTCGTGGGGCCGGACCTGCACCCCGACGCGATGGACGAGGCGCGCCGGGTCGACGCCCGGCTGGTCGTCGCGTCGGCGGGCGCCGCGGGCGACGCTGTCGAGTTGGCGGCCCGGGGCGGCTTCCAGCGCCGCAACTTCGCGGTGGCGCGGGCGGCCGCCGAGGCGTACCTGGGTGGGCTCGACGAGGCTGCGGTCATGGCGGCGGCGGCCGGCACGCTGGTGCCGGGCCGGTTCGAGCAGCTCTCCGCCGACCCGCCGACGTTCCTCGACGGCGCCCACAACCCGGGCGGCATGGTGGCGCTGGCGGAGACCGTGCGCGAGGAGCTCGCGGGGCGGCCGTTGACGCTCGTGCTGTCGATCCTCGACGACAAGGACGCGGGCGAGATGCTGCGCCAGGTGGTGCCGCTCGCCCGCCGGGTCGTCGCGACGTCGAACGCGAACCCACGGGCGCTGTCGCCCGCGACGCTGGAGTCGCTGGCGCGGCAGGTCGGTGCGACGGACGTCCGGGGCGTGGCCGACCCCCGCCGGGCGCTCGCGGTGGCGCGCGAGGCGGCGGGCGCGGAGAATGGCGCCGTGCTCGTGACCGGATCGATCTATCTGATCGCGGATCTGCTGCGAACCGACCCCGGAAAAGCAGGGTCTACGCTGTGAACGACGAAGGACCATCCGTCATCGCCATGATCGCCGCCGTGGCCTTCATCGTGGCCTTGGTGATCCTGGTCTTCTTCGCCATCGGATACGGATTCGGCCGACTCTTCCTCTAGCCTTGGACGCCATGCTCGCAGTCTTCGGGATCAACAACGACGGGGTCAATCTCGCCGTCAACCTCCTGATCCTCTTTCTCGTCGTCATCTGGTTCGCCCTGATCTACTGGACGAACGCGGACGCGCGGCGCCGGATCGCGGATCCCATGCTCGTCGGATGCGCGACCGCGGCGAGCCTCTTCCCGTTCGTCGGGACGATCGTCTACATGATCGTGCGCCCGCCGGAGTTCCTCGACGACGTGCGCGAACGCGAGCTCGAGATCCAGGCCGCCGAGGCGCGCATGGTCGAGCTCGACCACCAGCTCTGCCCGCATTGCGACTACCCGGTGCAGCGCGAGTTCCTGCGCTGCCCGAGCTGCATGCGGCGCCTGAAGGACCCGTGCGTGAACTGCCAGAAGCCGCTCGACCCCGAGTGGCCGATCTGCCCGTTCTGCGAGACCGAGGTGCCGGGCGCGGTCCAGCCGACCGCCTCGCGCCGCCGGCGCCGTCGCGAGGAGCGCGACGAGCGCGAGCACCCAGAGCTCGGCGAGACCGCCGCGTTCGACGTCACGTCCGAGCCGTAGGGGACGCCGCGCCGCATCGCGGCGCCCGCGCCGGGCGGTGACGAGGGCGGCGTCTATCGTCTGGCGCCTTCCCAAGAGACCCCCAGAAGGAGACACCAGTGGACCGGACCCTCATCCTGGTCAAGCCGGATGCGTTCAAGCGCGGGCTGACCGGCGAGATCATCGCCCGCTTCGAGCGCAAGGGCCTGCGGCTCGTCGCGCTGGAGCAGCGCACGCTCGACGAGGCGATCGCCAGGCAGCACTACGCCGAGCACGAGGGCAAGCCGTTCTTCGGCGAGCTGGTCGAGTTCATCACGTCCGGCCCGCTCGTCGCGCTCGTCCTCGAGGGCCAGGACGCCGTGAAGGCCGCCCGCCAGGTCATCGGCGCCACGAACCCGCTCGAGGCGGCCACCGGCTCGATCCGCGGTGACTTCGCCATCGAGGTCGGCCAGAACATGGTCCATGGGTCGGACTCGCCCGAGTCCGCCGAGCGTGAGGCGAAGCTGTTCTTCCCGAACCTCTAGTGCGGCCGTCCGGAGGTTCTTCGAGGTATTCGGTGGATGATCGTGCGTGGCTGGGGGCGGTCGCCGGCCGCTCGCATGCTGGCGGTATGTGTGCGGTCGGCGACCGCCGTCCGACGCGTGCGAGCGCCGCCGAGACCCGAAGAACTTGCGGATGGGTGTACTAGCCCAGGGGGTGCCGATGGCCGGCCGCGACGCTGAAGGCACGAAGGTGAACGCTGCCGGCCAGAGGTGGGCCCCCCTGCCGTATCCGCTCGTCCTCGCGAGCCGCTCGCCCCAGCGGCGGGCGATCCTCGAGCAGCTCGGCGTGCCCTTCGAGGTGCGCCCGGCCGACGTCGACGAGCTCGCGCAGGGTGACCCGCACGTGGTCGCCCTCGAGAACGCCCGCCGCAAGCACGCGGCGATCGACGGCGAGCACGTGCTCGCCGTCGACACGCTCGTCGCCCTCGACGGCGCCATCTACGGCAAGCCGCGCGACGAGCCCCACGCCCGGGCCACCCTGCGGGCGCTGTCCGGACGCACCCACGACGTCATCAGCGGCCTGGTGCTCGACGACCACGCGACCATCGCCGTCACGAAGGTCGCGTTCCGCGAGGTCGACGACGCCCTGCTCGACTGGTACCTCGCCAGCGGCGAGTGGCGCGACCGGGCCGGCGGCTACGCCATCCAGGGCCGGGGCGCGGCGCTCGTGGAAGCGATCGAGGGCGACTACCTCAACGTCGTCGGCCTGCCGGTCGCCGCCCTGCTCGACCTGCTCGACGCGAGCCGGTAGACGCGGAGGCGACCTTATGGAATCCAGCACTTTTCCGGTCTAGGGCGGGCGTGGCCAACCGCTACACTGCCCCCGGACGCGGCCCCTCGTGGCGCTGACCGCGCCGCGTCCGCTCGCAGCACTCCAACATGGGCTTCTTCAGCTATCTCACCGGCTTCGGTGGCCGCGACATGGCCGTCGATCTGGGCACCGCGAACACGCTCGTCTACGTGCGCGGCCGCGGGATCGTCCTCTCGGAGCCGAGCGTGGTCGCCATCGACCAGCGCACCGGTGAGGTGCACGCCGTGGGGATCGAGGCCAAGCGCATGCTCGGACGCACGCCCGGCACGATCACCGCGATCCGCCCGCTCAAGGACGGCGTCATCGCGGACTTCGACGTCACCGAGGAGATGCTGCGCCACTTCATCCAGAAGGTGCACCAGAACCGCTGGGCCCACCCGCGCGTCGTCGTGTGCGTCCCGTCGGGCGTGACCGGCGTCGAGAAGCGCGCCGTGGAGGAGGCCTGCCTGTCGGCCGGCGCCCGGACCGCCTACCTGATCGAGGAGCCGATGGCGGCCGCGATCGGCGCGGGGCTGCCGGTGGGCGAGCCGACCGGCTCGATGGTCGTCGACATCGGCGGCGGCACCAGCGAGGTCGCCGTGATCTCGCTGGGCGGCATCGTCGTGTCGAAGTCGATCCGCGTCGGCGGCGACGAGCTCGACGAGGCGATCATCAACTACGCCAAGCGCGAGTACAAGCTGCTGATCGGCCAGCAGACCGCGGAGGAGCTGAAGCTCGAGATCGGCTCCGCCTTCCCGATGGAGGAAGAGGTCCAGGCCGAGATCCGCGGCCGCGACATGGTGTCCGGCCTCCCGAAGACGGTCGTCCTCACGAGCGAGGAGATCCGCCAGGCGCTCGAGGAGCCGGTCTCCCAGATCATCGAGGCGGTCAAGGAGACCCTTGACCGCACCCCTCCGGAGCTCGCGTCCGACATCATGGACCGCGGCATCATGCTCGCCGGAGGTGGATCGCTGCTGCAGGGCCTGGACGACCGGCTGCGGGAGGAGACCCAGATGCCCGCGCACCTGGCCGAATCGCCCCTGACGTGCGTGGCGGTGGGCTCCGGCCGGTCGCTGGAGGAGTTCGAGGTCATCCACCGCGCCAACAAGAATTCCCGCAACCGCCGCCGGCGCCCGTGATCATGGTGCTGCCGAAGCGCGGTTCAACCCCCGTGGAGAGACTTTCGCCGTGTACGACAAGACGGTGCGCCGCCGACGAATGGTCCTCGGACTGCTCGTCGTCTGCTCCCTGATCCTGCTCACCGCTTACTTCGGCGAAGGCGCCGGCAGCCCGCTGCACAGCGTGCAGCGCGGGTTCCTCCAGGTCGTCTCGCCGATCCAGGACGGGGCGAGCCGCGCGCTGAAGCCGGTCCGCGACCTCTTCGGCTGGTTCGGCGACACGTTCGACGCCAAGGACGAGCGCGACAAGCTGCGCAAGGAGCTCGAGCAGACCCGCCGCCAGGCGATCGCGAACGCCGCGGCCGCCCGCGAGGTCGACCAGCTGCGCAAGCTCGTGGGCCTCGACAAGGACCTCGGCGTCGACCAGATGTCGCCGGTCTCCGCGCGCGTGATCACGCGCTCGCCGACCCTGTGGTACTCGACGGTCTCGATCAACAAGGGCACCGGCGACGGCGTCCGCGTCGACCAGCCGGTGATCAACGGCGACGGGCTCGTCGGCACGGTGACCTCCGCGACGGGCAACGCGGCCATCGTCACGCTCATCACCGACCACACGAGCGGCGTGTCCGCCGTCGTCAACGAGAGCGGGGTGGCGGGCGTCGTGCAGCCCGCCGTCGGCAACCCGAACGACCTGCTGCTCGAGTTCATCCGCCGCGGCGACCGCATCGCGACGGGCCAGACCGTCGTCACCGCCGGATCGCGCTCGCAGCGCTACGAGTCGCTGTTCCCGCCCGGCCTGCCGGTGGGCCGCGTGACGAAGGTCGACGACACCGAGCTCAACGTCTACCAGCGTGTGCACGTCAAGCCGTTCGCCCAGCTGCGGCGCCTCGACGTCGTGCAGGTCCTGACCGACCCGCTGGGAGCGCGCGGGTGACGGGCGGCTCGACCCGCAAGCTCGTCTTCCGCGTCGTCGTGCTGGCGGTGGTGGCGACCATGCTCGAGATCGTTGCCGTCTCGCAGGTGTCGCTGTTCGGCGTGAGCGCCGACCTCACGCCGCTGGTGGTGATGTCGATCGGCCTGCTGTCCGGCTCGATCACCGGGGCGGTCGTCGGCTTCGGCATCGGGCTGTTCCTCGACCTCGCGCTCGTCCAGACGCTCGGCCTCAACTCGCTGATCTACACCGTGGTCGGCTACGGGGCCGGCCGGCTGCGCGAGCTGCGCGACCCGCAGGGCGCGGTGGTCCCGATCGCCGCCGGCGCCGCCGCGACCGCGATCGCGACGATCGGCTACTCGCTCGCGCAGTTCATGCTCGGCGTCGACGCCCCGGTCAGCTGGCTGCTGCTGCGCGACATCCTCACGACCATCGTCCTGAACACGATCCTGGCCGCGCCCGTCTTCGCCCTGATCCGCCGCTGGCTGCTGCCCGCCCTGCCGGACGACCCGCAGCGCCGCCGGCGCCGGGCCTACACGACCGGCGGCCTGTCGCCCCTCTCGCGCGCATGATGAACTCGGCGCCCCCACCGCCCGGCGACGACCCCCGCCGGCCCGCCATCACGCCGCAGCTCGCGCTGCGGGTGGCGGTGTTCGGCGGCATCGCGTTCGTCATGTTCGCGATCGTGTTCTTCCGGCTCTGGTACCTGGAGATCCTCAGCGGCGACCAGTACGTCTCCCAGGCCAACGACAACCGCGTGCGCGAGATCCGCATCCAGGCGCCGCGGGGCGACGTCACCGACCGCAACGGCGCGACGCTGGTGACCAACCGCCAGGCCACGGTCGTGCAGCTCGAGCCGGGCCGGCTGCCGAAGGACAACACCGAGCGCAAGCTGCTGTACCTGCGGCTCGGGAAGGTCCTGCGGATGAAGCCGATCGAGATCTCGCGCGAGGTCAACCAGCAGCGCCGCCTGCTGCCCTACGCGAACGTCACGCTGAGCCTGGATGCGCCCCGGGCGGTGCTCAACTACCTGCAGGAGCGCAAGCGGCAGTTCCCGGCGGTGACCGTCACCGACCAGTACGTGCGCCGCTACCCGCACACCACGCTGGCCGCTCAGCTGCTGGGCACGGTGGGGCAGATCGACACCGAGGAGCTCAAGCTCAAGCGCTTCAAGGGCGTCAAGCAGGGGACGATCGTCGGCCAGAGCGGCATCGAGTGGGAGTACGACCGCTACCTGCGCGGCCGCGACGGCGCGCAGCTGCTGCAGGTCGACTCCATGGGCGGCTTCAAGGGCGAGCTGCGCCGGCGACAGCCGGTCGCGGGCAGCAACCTGAAGCTGTCGCTGGACGTCAACCTGCAGAAGGCCGGCCAGGAGGCGGTGGCGACCGCGGGCGGCGGCCTGCCCGGCGCGTTCGTCGCGATGGACCCGCGCAACGGCGAGGTCCTCGCGATGGGCTCGTTCCCGAGCTATGACCCGTCGGTGTTCGCCAAGCCGATCACCCAGAAGAAGTACAACGAGCTGTCGTCGGAGGAGAACGGCGCGCCGCTGTTCGACCGCGCCACCGGCGGCCTGTATCCGACGGGGTCGACGTTCAAGCCGATCACCGCGCTGGCGGCGCTGGCCAACGGCGTCATCGACACGGGCACGGTGATCAACGACCCGGGCTGTCTGAAGGTCGGCATCCAGGAGTTCTGCAACGCGGGCAAGACGGTCAACGGCTCGCTGAGCCTGCGCCGGGCGATCCAGGTCTCGTCGGACGTGTTCTTCTACACGCTGGGCCGCGACCTCAACGGCCTCAAGGGCCAGCAGCTGCAGACCTGGGCGCACCGGATGGGCCTCGGGCGCCACACCGGCATCGACCTGCCCAGCGAGGGCACCGGCCTCGTGCCCGACCGCAAGTGGCGCGAGGAGATCGGCGCCAAGGAGCTCGCGTGCCGCAAGAAGGAGAAGAAGCCGTCGTGCGGCATCTCCGACGCGCGCCCGTGGTCGGTCGGCGACAACATCAACCTGTCGGTCGGGCAGGGCGACCTGCAGGCCTCGCCGCTGCAGATGGCGGTCGCCTACGCCGCGCTGGAGAACGGCGGCAAGGTCGTGCGCCCGCACCTCGGCCTCGACATCGAGGACTCCGAGGGCCGGCTCGTGCAGCAGATCGACCCGCCCGCCGCGCGCAGGATCAGCTTCCCGTCGGGCGCGCGCCAGGCGATCCTCGACGGCCTTCACGGCGCGGCCGCCGGCCCGGGCGGTACGTCGACGGACGTCTTCAAGGGCTGGCCGCAGGACCGCTACCCGGTCTACGGCAAGACCGGCACGGCCGAGCGCCCGCCGCATCCCGACCAGTCGTGGTACGTCGCGTTCGTGCCCGACAAGAACCGGCCGATCGTGGTCGCGGTGACGATCGAGGGCGGCGGCTTCGGCGCCGAGGCGGCCGCACCCGCGGCGCGCCAGATCCTGTCGCAGTGGTTCTTCGGGCGCAGCGGCCAGTTCGTGCGCGGGGAGTCGCACACCAGGTGAGCACGGCGGCGACCCCCATCCGCGAGCCCGGCGGCGACCCGCCGCCCCGCGCTACGGCCGGTGCCGCCCTGGGCCACCTGAGCCTGCGGCTGCCGTTCGACCCGCTGCTCCTCCTGGCCACGCTCGGCCTGCTCGCCTGCTCGTTCGTCGTGCTCAACGCGGCGACGCGCGAGGACATCGCGGGCTCGCCCGGCTACTTCCTGCACCGCCAGATGATCTTCGCCGGCGTCGGCCTGTTCGGCATGATCGTGCTGGCCCGGGTCGACTACTCGCGCTTCCGCGAGCTGACCTGGGGCCTGTACGGCGTCCTGTGGGTCATCATCGTCGCCAACCTCGTCCTCGGCGCCTCGACGCTGGGTGCGCAGCGGGCGATCCAGCTCCCGTTCTTCCAGTTCCAGGCCTCGGAGCTGGGCAAGGTCCTCCTGATCCTGGCGTTGTCCGGCTTCATCGTCGGGCGCTCGCGGCGGATCGGGGAGCGCGACACCACCGCCCGGGTCATGCTGCTCATGCTCGCGCCGGCGTTCTTCGTGATCGCCCAGCCCGACCTTGGATCCGGACTCGTCTACATCGTCATCGCGTTCGCCCTCCTGTACGTGGCGGGCGCACCGTGGCGGCACTTCGCCGGGCTATTCGCCCTCATGGCGATCGCCGTCACGATCGCCCTCGTCGCCGCCCCCGCGGCCGGCGTGCAGGTCCTCAAGCCCTACCAGGTGGACCGCCTCACGTCGTTCCTGTCGCCCAGCGACAACGCGGCCGACGAGGGCTATCAGCAGAACCAGTCGAAGATCGCCATCGGCGCCGGTCAGAAGACCGGGCGCGGCGACAACGCAACCCAGACGAAGCTCAACTTCCTGCCCGAGCACCACACGGACTTCATCTTCGCCGTGGTGGGCGAGCGCTGGGGGTTCGTCGGCTGCGCACTCGTATTGTCTCTGTACGCCCTCTTGATATGGAGATCCCTACGCATCCTGACGATGGCCAAGAACCTGTACGGCGCGTTGGTCGCCGGCGGGGTGCTGGCCATGTTGATGTTCCAGGTCTTCGTCAACGTCGGCATGAACCTCGGGATCATGCCCATCACCGGCATCACGCTGCCGCTGCTCAGCTACGGCGGCTCCTCGGTGATCACCACACTCCTGGCGCTCGGCCTCCTGCACTCGATCTACGTGCAGGGGCGCATGGCCGCCGCCTTCAAGTCAAGGACCATCCTGTGAAGAAGCAAGTGCTTGTGAGCGTCGACCGCGGGGAGACCCGCGTCGCGCTGCTGGAGAAGCCGAAGGGCAAGCGGACCTACCGCGTCGCCGAGCTCTATCTGGAGCGCCGCGGCAACCGCTCGATCGTCGGCAACATCTACAAGGGCAAGGTCGACAACGTCCTGCCCGGCCTCGAGGCCGCCTTCGTCGACATCGGCCTCGACAAGAACGGCTTCCTGCACGTCGACGAGATCGTGCTGCCCGGGGTCGAGACGCCCCGGCGCGGGCGCGGCACCGGCGACGGCAAGAAGATCACCGACCTGCTCAAGCCCGGGCAGGAGGTGCTCGTCCAGGTCGTCAAGGACCCGCTGAAGACGAAGGGCGCGCGCCTGTCGATGGAGCTCACCATCGCCGGCCGCTACATGGTGTACGCGCCGACCGGCGAGGGCGTCGGCGTGTCGCGCCGGCTCGACGACAAGGAGCGCGAGCGCCTGCGCAAGGAGGCCAAGGGCCTCGACCTCCGCGACGGCGGCGCGATCATCCGCACCGCCGCGGCGGGCGCCAAGCGCGAGGACTTCGAGCGCGAGCTGCAGTACCTGTTCAAGCTCAACGACGTCCTGCACAAGCGCGCCGACGAGCTGCCGGCGCCGTCGATGGCCTTCCAGGAGGCCGACCTGTCGGTGCGCGTCGTGCGCGACATCTTCTCCGACGACTTCGAGAAGGCGATCGTCGACGACCCCGGGCAGCACCACCGGCTCGTCTCGTTCTTCCACCGCACCGGCCCGGAGCTGGTCGAGCGCCTCGAGCTCTACGAGGGCGACCAGCCGCTGTTTGAGAAGTACGGCGTCGACGAGGTCCTGGCGGGCACCATGTCGCGCCGCGTGGACCTGCCCTCCGGCGGCTACCTGATGATCGACTACGCCGAGGCGCTGACCGTCATCGACGTCAACTCGGGCTCGTTCGTCGGGCGGGGCAAGCAGGCCCGTCTCGAGGACACGATCACGAAGACGAACATCGAGGCGGCCACCGAGGTCGTCAACCAGCTGCGGCTGCGCGACATCGGCGGCATCATCGTCATCGACTTCATCGACATGGCCCGCGCCCGCAACTCGCGCGAGGTCATGAAGACGCTGCGCGCCGCGCTCGACGAGGACCGCACGAAGACGTTCACCGCCGAGATCTCCAAGCTCGGCCTGGTCGAGATGACGCGCCAGAACGTCACCGAGGGCGTGCGGGAGATCATGACCCGAGCGTGTCCGACCTGCGACGGCGAGGGCGTCATCAAGTCCGAGGAGACGATCGCGATCGAGATCGAGCGGCGCCTGCGCGACGAGGTCGGCGATGACCCCGCCTACCTGGTGCGCATGAACCCGCGGGTGACCGCGCAGTTCACCGGCAACAGCGCCTCGGCGCTGCGAGCGCTGGAGGCCGAGACCGGCAAGGTCTTCTACTTCGAGGGCTCCGAGGGCCTGCCGCTGGACCACTGCACGATCACCGCGAGCGGCACCCAGGACGAGATCGCCGAGCAGGCGGTCCCGTTCCGGCCCGGCGACGAGCTGCTCGTCCACATCGTCGAGCCGCACATGTACAACGTCGACGACGCGGTCGCGAAGATCGACTCGTACCTCATCTCGGTGACCGGCGGGTTCCGCTACGTCGGCGAGAAGCGCCTCGTGCGCATCGACGAGGTCGGGCGCACCGCGGCGGTCGCGACGCTGCTCGACGCGGATGGCGAACCGGAGCCGCTAGACTCCGAGCCCCGGCGCCGTGGCCGCAGAGGTGGACGGCGCCGTTCCCGTGCCAAGGCCGAGAGCGCCAGCGAGTAAGACATGTATGCAGTCGTGAAAACCGGAGGCAAGCAGTACCGCGTCGAGAAGGGTCAGTACCTGCTCGTCGAGAAGCTGATTGCCGATGAGGGCTCCACCGTCGAGCTCGAGCCGATCCTGTTCCGTTCCGAGGACACCGTCTTCGACGCCGAGGGCCTGAAGAAGGTCAAGGTCTCGGCGAAGATCCTGGGCCACGAGAAGGGCGACAAGATCCGCGTCTTCAAGTTCAAGCCCAAGCGGGGCTACAAGCGCACCTCCGGGCACCGGCAGGACCTCACCCGCATCGAGATCACGGAGATCAGCCATGGCGCATAAGAAGGGGCTCGGCTCCTCGCGCAACGGCCGCGACTCGAACGCCCAGCGCCTCGGCGTGAAGGTGTTCGCGGGCGAGGCCGTCACCGGCGGCGAGATCATCGTGCGCCAGCGCGGCACCCGCTTCAAGCCCGGCGAGGGCGTGGGCATCGGCAAGGACGACACGCTCTTCGCGCGCAGCGCGGGGACCGTGGTGTTCTCGACCGGTCGCCGCGGGCGCGTCGTGTCGGTCGCGCCGGTCGCCGTCGCCGCCGAGTAGAAGGGCCGATCCATGGCGGGCGACGACCCGCGGGACATCCCGAACGAGCGTGAGATCGAGGCGGCGGAGCACGAGCGCCGCCGCCTCGAGGACACGCCCGAGCCCGAGCCGAAGCTCGATCACGTGCGCCGCGCGCTTCGCCGGCACGACGAGCAGCTCCGCGAGGACTGACGCCGTCGCTGCGCCGCGCGAGGCCCAGGCCGTCGCGCGGCAGGGTCAGCCGCCTGTCGCGTCGACGGCGCCGTACGCCGTGAACGCGACAGGATCGGCGGCGACGCGACAGGATCGGCGGCGCGGCGCCGCTCGGCCGGCGATCGCCGCCGGCGCGCGGGCCGTCGTCGCAGCTCCGCTCGGCCGGCGATCGCCGCCGACGCACGGCCGTCGTCGCAGCTCCGCGACAACCCCTACGCTTGCGCGCATGAGCCCCCGCACGCTTGCCCGGACCATGGCCATCGGCCGCATCGCGATCGGGGGTGCGCTCGTCATCGCCCCCGCCGCCGTCGCGCGGCGCTGGATCGGCGCGGACGGCGACCGCGAGAGCGTCCAGGTCATGGCCCGTGCGCTCGGGGTGCGCGACCTCGTCCTCGGCCTGATCGCGCTGCACACGCTCGACCATTCCGAGGTCGGCCCGCGCTGGCAGCGGACGCTCGCCGCGTGCGACCTCGTCGACCTCACCGCGACCGTCGTCGGGCGCAACGCGCTGCCCGCCGCCGGTGCGGCCGGGACGGTGGCGCTGGCGGGCGGCGCGGCGGCGGTCGAGCTCTGGGCGGCGGGCAAGCTGGGCTGAGGCCGGCTCAGCCGACGCCGAACTGCAGCATCTCCCGCAGCTCACGGGGCAGCTCCGGCGCCTGGGCCGCGCGCGGGCGCAGCGCCGGATCGAGCAGCAGCGCGTCGGAGACCGTCGCGACCGTCACGCCGTGCTCGGGCCGGTCGAGCACCTCGACCGCGTCGCCGGCGCCGAGCTCGCCCTCCTCGAGGATCCGCAGATACGCCCCCGGGCGCGACGCCTGCGCGAAGCGCCGCAGCATCTGCGGATCGCCGAAGCGCAGGCCGAGCTTGAAGCACGGCAGCCGCGGCTGGCAGACCTCCAGCAGCACCGAGCCGATCCGCCAACGCTCGCCGATCACCGCGCCGGTGCAGTCGACGCCCTCGGTCGACAGGTTCTCGCCGAACATGCCGGGCGGCATCTCCCGCCCGAGCTCGCCCGCCCACCACGCGCGGTCCTCGCCCGCGTACGCGTAGACCGCCTTGTCGGGTCCGCCGTGGACGCGGCGGTCGACCTGCACGTCGCCGGCGAGGTTGACGCCCTCGACCCGGACGCGACCGTCGACCGGCGCCTTCACGATGCCGCTGCCCACCGGCCGGCCCCGCCGCGTCCCGATGGTCGTCGGCCCGCCGACGTTGACGGAGCGGAGGACCGCGGTCACGACGGCTGGGCCGTCGGCCGGATCAGGATCTCGTTGACGTCCACGTGCGCCGGCTGCCCCACCGCGTACATCACGGCGCGCGCGATGTCGTCGGGCCCAAGCGCCCAGTCCGCGGCACCGGAGTCGAAGAACGGCGTGTCGACCATGCCCGGCTCGATGCAGGTCACCCGGAAGGCGCCGTCGATCTCCAGGCGCAGGGACTCGGCCATCGCGGTCACCGCGTGCTTCGTCGCGCTGTAGAGGCTGCCCGGCAGCGGCCGCCGTCCCGCGACCGAGCTCGTGATGACGAGGTGCCCGCCCGACTCGCGCAGCGCCGGCAGCGAGGCGCGGATCGTGTACGCCGCGCCGAGCACGTTCGTCAGCACCATCTCGCGCCAGAGCTCCGGGCTCTCCTCGAGGAACCCGCGCCTGGCGCCGAAGCCCGCGTTGGCGAACACCACGTCGACGCTGCCGAACCGCTCGAGGCTCGCCGCGATCAGCCGCTCCTGCGCGGCGAAGTCGGTGACGTCGGTCGGCACCGCCAGCGCGCGGTCCTCGCCGCCGAGCCCCGCAGCGAGGTCCTGGAGCTTGTCGGCGCTGCGGGCGGCGAGGACCACGCGATGGCCGTCCTCGACCGCCAGCCGCGCGGTGGCCGCTCCGATGCCGGTGGAGGCGCCGGTGATGACGAAGACCCGCTGCTGTGCCATGAACCGCTCCCTAGAGTCGACCGGAGAAATGCTCTACGACAAGGCTCGCATCTTCGTGGCCGCGGGACGCGGCGGGGACGGCTCGCAGTCGTTCCGCCGCGAGGCGCACGTGCCGCGCGGCGGCCCCGACGGCGGTGACGGCGGCCGCGGCGGGGACGTGATCCTGCGCGTCGACGACTCGCTGCGCGACCTGCAGACCTTCAAGCGCACGGCCCACTACAAGGCGCCGCGCGGCACCCACGGCCAGGGCGCCAACCGCCATGGCGCCGAGGGCGCGCCGCTCGAGATCGCCGTGCCGCCCGGCACCGTCGTGACCACCGAGGACGGCATCGTGCACGACCTCGTCCGCCCCGGCCAGCGCATCGTCGTCGCCCGCGGCGGCTCGCCCGGGCGCGGCAACAAGCGCTTCGCCACCGCGACCCGGCAGGCCCCGAAGTTCGCCGAGCGCGGCCTGGCCGGGGAGGAGGCCTGGCTCGATCTGCGCCTCAAGCTGCTCGCCGACGCCGGGCTCGTCGGGCTCCCCAACGCCGGCAAGTCGTCGCTGCTCAAGCGCCTCACGCGCGCAGACCCGAAGGTCGCCGACTACCCGTTCACCACGCTCGAGCCGATTCTCGGCACCGTGGAGCGCGAGGGCCGCCAGATCGTCCTCGCGGACATCCCCGGCCTCATCGAGGGCGCCAGCGAGGGCGCCGGGCTCGGCCACGACTTCCTCGCCCACGTCGAGCGCACGCGGCTGCTGGTGCACGTGCTCGACCTCGCGCCCCTCGACGGCTCCGACCCCGGCGCCAACCACGCCGTCATCGAGGCGGAGCTCGCCGCGCACGATCCGCGCCTGGCCGCCCTGCCGCGGATCCTGGCGCTGTCGAAGGCCGACCTCGTCCCCGAGAGCCACGCACTGGAGGCCGCGGCCGGCTGGCAGGAGCGGCTGGGGGAGGATGTGGCGGTGATCGTCACCTCGAGCGCGACGGGACGCGGACTCGACGAGCTCGTCGGGCTGCTCTTCGAACGGGTGCCCGTCGAGCAGGCGGCGGCCGAGCCGCTCACGGCCGCAGCCGGCGAGGTCCTCGCCGAGCACCGCACGTTCCGCCCGGCGCCCCGGCGCGGCTTCCACGTGGAGCACGCCGGCCCCGGCACGTTCCGGGTCGTGGGGGAGGGCATCGAGCGCCTGCTGGCGCGCTACGACCCCGACAACGAGGAGGCGATGGCCTACCTCGAGCACCGCCTCACGCGGATCGGCGTGATCCGGGCGCTGCAGGACGCGGGCTTCGAGGCGGGCGACGACGTGGAGATCGGCGGCGTGGTCTTCGAGCTCGATCCGGGCGCATGATCGCCAAGGTCGACGCCACCGCGTTCCTGGTCATCGTCCTGGTCGCCGCCGCCTCTGCGGTGATCGTCGCGATGTTCGCGCGCCGTCTCGTCGTGCCGGTGGTCGTCGTCGAGCTCGTCCTCGGGATCATCGTCGGCCCGCAGGTGCTCGACCTCGCCCAGGTCGACGGGTTCACGACGTTCTTCTCGAACCTCGGCCTCGGCATGCTGTTCTTCTTCGCCGGCTACGAGATCGACTTCCAGCGCATCCGCGGCCTGCCGGTGCGTCTCGGCGGGCTCGGGTGGATCGCGTCGCTGCTCGTCGCTCACGCGTTCGCCGTGGTGCTGTGGGCAGCGGGCATGATCGACGCGCCCGTCTACGTGGCCTGTGCCATGTCGACGACGGCCATCGGCACGCTCCTGCCGATCCTGCGCGACGCCGGCGAGCTGCGTACGCCGTTCGGGACGTTCCTGCTCGCCGCCGGCGCGATCGGCGAGTTCGGTCCGATCGTGCTCATGACGATCTTCCTGTCGACCGACCAGCCGCTGCGCGAGACCGCGATCCTGCTGGCCTTCGCCGCGCTCGCGGTGGTGGCCGGCGTGCTTGCCATCAGGTCGGCCGGCCGCGGGTGGCCGGCGCTCGAGCGCACGCTGCACGCCTCCAGCCAGCTCGCGGTCCGGCTGGCGGTGCTTCTCGTCATCGCGCTCGTCGCGCTCGCCTACGAGCTCGGGCTCGACCTGCTGCTGGGCGGCTTCATGGCGGGCCTGATCTTCCGCCAGGCCGTGGGCGATCACGAGGTCGAGGTGCTCGAATCGAAGCTCACGGCCATCGGCTACGGCTTCCTGATCCCGTTCTTCTTCGTGGTCAGCGGCATGAAGTTCGATCTCGACGCGCTGCTCGGCAGCGTCACCGCCCTCGTCGAGCTGCCGCTGTTCGTGCTGCTGTTCCTCGTCGTGCGCGGCGGGCCGGTCATGGTGCTCTACCGCAATCAGCTCGACCAGCGCGCCCGCCGAGCGCTGGCATTGTTCTCGTCGGCGCAGCTGCCGCTCGTCGTCGCCATCACGGCGATCGCCGTGGACGTCGGGAAGATGGACGCCGCGACGGCCTCAGCGCTCGTCGGCGCCGGGATCCTCTCGACGCTGATCTTCCCGCTGCTCGCGCTGCGGCTGCGCGGGGACCGGCCCGGGGCGCCTGCGCCCGCCGAACCGCTGCCGGCGACGGCATGATGAGGGGCGCATGTCCCGCTTCGTGATCAAGCTCGGCTCGGCGATCGTCACCCGCGACGAGGTGATGACGGCGGTCTGCGACGAGATCGCCGGCCGCCGCGCCGCCGGCGACCAGGTCGTGCTCGTCTCCAGCGGCGCGGTCGCGCGGGGCCTCGAGGCCCTCGGCCGGCCGGTGCGCCCGACGACGATCCAGGAGATGCAGGCGGCGAGCGCGGTCGGGCAGGGCTCCCTGTTCCGCCGCTGGGACGAGCTGCTCGCCGAGCGCACGGTCCAGGCCGCCCAGGTGCTGCTGACGTCGTTCGACCTCGCCGCCCGCCAGCACTACCTCAACGCGCGTCAGACGCTCGAGACGCTGCTCGAATGGGGCGTCGTCCCGGTCGTCAACGAGAACGACACGACGGCCACCGAGGAGCTCTCGTTCTCCGACAACGACTTCCTCGCCGCGCAGGTGGCGATCCTCGTCGGCGCCGACCTCCTCGCCGTCCTCACCGACACCGAGGGCGTCTACACGGCCGACCCGCGCACGAATACGCAGGCCCGGCTCGTGCCCGAGATCGCCGGCCCGGCCGACCTCGCCGCGCTCGACATCGGCCACAACACGGGCCCGCTCGGCACCGGCGGGATGCGCTCGAAGGTCGTCGCGGCCGAGATCGCCACCGCCGGCGGCATCGAGACCGTGATCTGCAGCGGCCGGCGGCCGGAGGCGCTGCACCGGGCGCTCGACGGCGACGTCGAGGGCACCCGCTTCCACGCCGGCGGCGCCCGGTACAACTCGTTCAAGCTCTGGCTGAAGTACGCCAAGCCGAGCGCCGGCACCGTGCGCGTCGACGCCGGGGCGGCGCGGGCGCTGTGCGACAGCGGCACGTCGCTGCTGCCGGTGGGGATCGTGGCCGTGGAGGGTGCGTTCGACGCCGGCGACGCGGTGGACATCACGCGCGACGGCGAGCGCATCGGCAAGGGGATCGTCAACTACACCGCGGCGGAGCTGCGGCGGGTGGCGGGTCTGCGCTCCTCGGCCGTGCGCGAGGTGCTGCCGCGCGCGAGCGAGGAGGCGGTCCACCGCGACTACTTCGTGCTCACGTAGTCTGTTCTGACGCCATGTCCGTCAGCACCCGCACCGTCACCGACATCTGCCGCGAGGCCAAGCGCGCCGCCCGCGCGCTCGCCCAGCTCGACACCGCGTCCAAGGACGGCGCGCTCCACGCGATGGCCGACGCGCTGCTCGCCCGCACCGGCGAGGTGCTCGAGGCCAACGCGCGCGACCTCGAGGCCGGCCGTGAGGCGGGGCTGTCGAGCGCGCTGATGGACCGGCTGCGCCTCGATGAGGCGCGGGTGGCGGCGATGGCCGCCGGCGTGCGCCAGGTCGCCGCGCTGCCCGACCCGGTCGGCGAGGTCATCGACGGCCACCGGCTGCCCAACGGCCTCGACGTCCGCAAGGTGCGGGTGCCCCTCGGCGTCGTCGGCGTCGTCTACGAGGCCCGCCCGAACGTCACGATCGACGCCGCCGCCCTGTGCCTGATGTCCGGCAACGCGATCATCCTGCGCGGCTCGTCGTCCGCGGCGCACTCGAACGCGGTCCTGGCCGGGATCGCGGCCGACGCGGCGCCGGCGGGGACGGTCCAGCTGCTGTCCGGAGGCCGCGAGGAGCTCGCCGAGCTCGCCACCCAGGAGGGGCTCGTCGACCTCGTCATCCCGCGCGGCGGCGAGGGGCTGAAGGCCGCGCTGCGGGAGGTCGCCACCGTTCCGGTGATCTACGCCGCGTCGGGCAACTGCCACGTGTACGTCGACGCGAGCGCCGACCTCGACGCGGCGGTGCGCATCGCGGTCAACGCGAAGGTCCAGCGGCCGGGCGTGTGCAACGCGGCCGAGACGCTGCTCGTCCATGCCGACGCGGCGCGCGACTTCCTGCCGCGGGTCGCCGCGGCGCTGGGCGCCGAAGGGGTGCAGCTGCGCGGCGACCAGCGTGCGCGGGCGATCGCCGAGATGGGGGAGGCGTCCGACGAGGACTGGGAGACCGAGTACCTCGCGCTCGTGCTGGCCGTCGGCGTCGTCGACTCGCTCGAGGACGCGATCGACCACGTCAACCGCTTCGGCTCCGGCCACTCCGAGGCGATCGTCACCCGCGACACCGCCTCCGCGCGGGCCTTCCAGCGCGGCGTCGACGCCGCCTGCGTCTACGTCAACGCCTCGACGCGCTTCACCGACGGCGGCGAGTTCGGCATGGGCGCGGAGATCGGCAACTCGACGCAGAAGCTCCACGCGCGCGGCCCGATCGGCCTGCGCGAGCTGTGCACGTTCAAGTACCTGGTGGAGGGCGACGGGCACGTCCGGCCCTGAGCGCATCGGGATCCTCGGCGGGACGTTCAACCCGCCGCACGTCGGTCATCTCATCTGCGCCCAGGAGGCTCTGTGGCAGCTCGAGCTCGACCGCGTGCTGTTCATGCCGGTGTCCGTCCCGCCGCACAAGGAGGCCGACGACGACCCCGGCGGCGAGGTGCGCCTGGCGCTCTGCGAGGCGGCGGTGGCCGGCGACGAGCGCCTCCGCGTGTCCCGCCTGGAGCTCGACCGGCCCGGGCCGTCGTACACCGTCGATACCCTGAAGGCGATCCATGCGACGTCGCCAGGTGACGATCTGACCTTCATCGTCGGAGGGGACATGGCCGCGAGCCTCCCCGAGTGGCGGCAGCCCGAGGAGCTGCTCGAGCTCGCCGCGCTGGGCGTCGCCGAGCGCGGGGAGACCCGGCGCCGCGAGATCATGCAGCGCATCAGCGGGCTGCGGGCCGTCGATGAGCGGGTCCGCTTCTTCTCGATGCCGCGCATCGACGTCTCCTCGACCGACATCCGCGACCGGGTGCGCGCGGGCCGGCCGGTGCGCTACCTCGTACCCGACGACGTCGCGCGCCTCATCCGCGCGCGGGGGCTCTACCCGACGGAGGTGCCGATACGTTGAGCACGCCCCAGCTCACCCCCGACGTGCTCGCCGACCTCATCGCCGAGCAGGCCTCGGACAAGAAGGCCGCAGACATCGTCGTGCTCGACCTGCGCGGCGCGCTCGGCTACACGGACATGTTCGTCATCGCCACGGGCAACACGGACCGGCAGGTCAAGGCGATCCACGACGGCATCCACCGGGCGCTCAAGGACGAGCACGGCATCCTGCCGCGCCGGGTCGAGGGGCTCACCGAGTCCCGCTGGGTCCTCATGGACTACCTCGACGTGGTGGTGCACGTCTTCACGCCGGAGACGCGCGAGTACTACCGGCTCGAGCAGCTGTGGGGCGACGTGCCCTCGCGCTCGTACGAGGCGGCCGAGGTCTAGGCGCCCTGGCCGGGCGCTTCAGCGCGCTCGGCCGTTGGACGGCACCTTCGGGCAGTCGCGGTCGAGCACCTCGCCGGACGGCAGCGTCGTGTCGCACTGCACCGCCCACGTCCAGGGGATCTGCCCCGACGTGTCGGCGGGCCACCTGGCGGGCCCCTTCAGCGTCGCGTGGCTCAGGTTCGCCATGAACAGCGAGCTGGGCGCGTCGACCTCGAGCACCCCGAGATCCGCCTTGCGCAGATCGGCGTAGGCGAGGTCGACGCCGCTGTCGCGCTGGCCGTCGAAGATCGCGCCGCGGAAGGTGGCTCCGCGCATCGGCGTGCCGGCGAAGGTCGTCGACGACACGCGGGCAGTGCGGAAGTCGGCGTCCTCGAAGGTGGCCGCGCGCAGGTTGCCCTTGATCCTCCCCCCGGACAGATCGATGCCGGGCGCGGTGACGTTCGCCATGCGGACGCCCATCAGGCTCGCCCTGGGGGCCCGCACGGACCCCATCGCGGCGCCGTCCAGGACGACGCCGTCGAGGTTCGCGCGGGCGAGGATCGCACCGCTGAGGTCGGCCATCGTCATCGGCGCCGCGCCCAGATCGGCGTGCGTCAGCGCCGCGCCCGCGAAGTCGCAGTTGGCCAGAGAGGCCGTGCCCGCGATCACCGGACGGTCCGCGCAGTCGAGGTTGCCGACCCGCCCGCGTCCGGGCCCGGCCTGGAGCTGCGCGACGGTCACGTAGCTGCGCAGCGACGGGCCGGGGCGGTCGTCCGGCTGATGCTGGGTGGCGGTCAGCACGACGCGGTTGCCCGGCCTCAGCCACCGCAGGTTGCGGGCGTCGGAGATCGTCTGGGTGGGGACCGGCGTGGTGTCCCCGATGACGTTGACCGAGCGGCGGTAGATCTCCCGCGCGCGGCCGGTGGCGGCGTCGACCGCGACGATACGAACGTCCCCGGCGGTCATGTCGAACGTGCGGCGCCCGAGGTCGTTCCAGCGCACGGTCCCGGCGATCGTGACCTTGCCGTCCTCGCGATCGAGGGTGCCCTTCACCGCGACGAGCGGCGTCACCGGCTTCGGTGCCGGCTGGTCGGGGCAGCCGGTGTCGATCTCCCCGAGGTCCGTCTTCGTGTGGCACAGCGTGGCGAGCGCGAGCTCCGCGGCCTGGAAGTTGGCGCCGTCGAGCATGGCGTCGGTCAGGTCGGCCAGCCCGAAGCGCGTCCCGAACGCCACCACGTTGCGGAGGTCCGCGCCGCGCAGGGACGCCTCCTCGGCGATCATCGCCAGTCCCTCGTCGCCGCTGTAGCCCCACGTCGAGCCGTGCAAGTCGCTCTTGTCCAGGCGCGCCCGGCTGACCGACACGTTGTTCAGCGTGGAGAGGCTGAAGTCCGCGCGGACGAGGCTCGCGTGGAACATGTTGGCGCCGGACCACTCCGTGCCCGCGTCCTGGGGCTTGATGCTCTTGACGCGCTGCGCGATCAGCCCGGTCGCCTCCGCCTGGGCGAGCGACAGGTTGTCGATCGTGGCCCCGCTCATGTCGGCGCCGTTGAGGCGGCCTCCGGCGACGCTGTCGCCCGTGAGCCGGGCGCGCCGCATCGTCGCCCCGGTGAGGTCGGCCACGAGCATGCGCGTGACCTTCGACCTCGGGTAGCGGTCGGAGACGACCACGTCGTCGAGGTCGGCGCCCACGAGGTCGCACCACGACAGGTCGGCGCCCGGCGCCACGGCGATGTCCGAGCAGTCCTTGCGCCCGATGCGGTCCTGCGGCGTGACGAACGACCGGATGGTGGCGACCGTCACGTACGCCAGCGGCCACCCGGGCGTCTCCGAGTGCTGGCTCGCCGTCAGCACCACGCGGTTGCCGCGCCGGATGGCGGCCCGCTCGTCCGCGCCCGAGAACTCGAGCGTGACGTCCTTCTGCTGCGGGTGATCGGCGATGTCGGCGTACGGGTCGGCGGCCTTCAGCAGGGTGGGGGTGTGGCCGGTGGCGGAGACGGCGACCGCGCGCAGCTCCCCGATCCCCAGCTCGCGCTCGTCGCGGGCCGCGTCCTGGTTCCATGTCACGGTGGCGGTGATCTTCCCGCCGTCCCTCGTGGGCGTCAGCTTCGCGTCGTCGATGCGGACGAACGGGGCGGCCCCGTGTGCGGTCGACGGGACACCGAGCGCGACAACGGCGAAGCCGATGGCGACTGCGAACCGACGCCGGGCCATCCTGGCCCCTCGCCATCTATCTTCCATTCCGCGTAACCTACCGGCATCGTACGGATGCGATGGACCTCAACCTTGCCGGCCACCGTTGCCACGGTCGCCGCGCTGGCACTGGCAATGGCCGCCACGGCTCAGGCGGAACCCCCCGTGCCTTCCCCGTGGACGTTCACGAACTACGCCCCGCTGCTCAACGACGTGTCGTGCGCGAGCGCGGCGGCGTGCGTGGCCGTCGGCCAGCAGGGCATGGTCCTGCGCTCCACGGGCGATCCGGCGGCGCCCTTGGCCTGGTCGGGCGTCGGCCTCACCGATCCGGAGACGCTGGCGAGCGTCACCTGCAGCCGCACGCGCTGCCTGGCCGTCACGAGCGACCGCAAGGTCCCTGCGACCGCCGCATCGCGCGTGTTCCGCAGCACCGACTCCGGCGCCACCTGGACGAGCTCGGGGGTTCTCCCCGCGGCCACGCTGCCGGGCAGGACGAAGCGCACGACGCGCTCCGCGTCCGCGATCGCCTGTGATCCGGGCGGCGCGCCCGTCTGCTACGCGGCCGGCCTGACCGGCGGCGTGTGGCGCTCGGCCGACGACGGCGTCACGTGGGACGACCTGAAGCTCGATGCCGCGGGGTCGTACACGAAGCTCGCCTGCGCGTCCCGCGGCCGGTGCGTGGCGGCCGCCGGAGCGGACCTCGCCGATCCGACGACCCCCTCGGTCGCCGTGATCACGGGCACCGCGGTCGACACCAGCATCACGCCGCCCGCGCCCCGGCCCAAGTGGACCAGCCCGCTGGCCGTCGCCTGCGACAGCGCGACGCGCTGCGTCCTGACGAGCGCCGATGGGACCTTCGCGACGCTGTCGCTGCCCGACAAGGCGTGGGGCGACGTGCAGACCTTCCCGGCCAAGGCCAAGGCGTCCCCGCCGACCGTCACCGACCTCTCGTGCCCGTCCGCGAACACCTGCGTCGGCCTGGCCACCGGGCTCGTGCTCCGCACGACGACGCTGTCCTCGTCCTCGACGGCGTGGCAGCGGCGGCCGAACGGCGACGCGATCCCCTTCAACCTCAAGGCGCTCTCGTGTGCGCAGGCATCGTGCGTGACCGTCGGCGCCGGGGCGACGTGGTTCGCCAGCGCCGACGTCGGCTTCAACTGGGGTGCCGTCAACCTCGTCCCGGGCATGGACGCCGTGACCTGTGCCGGGTCGGCGCCGGGGACCTGCGTCGGCGCCGGCAAGGACTCGGTCGGCGTGGGCCGCGCGAACGGGACCCTGTGGAACGCGCCCGTCTACAAGCACTCCGGCCTGGACACGAAGTGGCTCGGCTGCTTCGACGCCGCCGGCTGCATGCAGATCGGACGTGCCGGCGCGCTCGCCACGAGCGACCTGCAGGTGTTCGACGGGTTGTTCCCGCCGACGTTCGACGTCGCCGGGGTGAGCGCGGCGGACTGCCTGAGCGCGACGCTCTGCGTCGCCGTGGTCGGCGGCGCGACGCTGACCTCCCTGGACGGTTCCAAGACGGTGTGGAGCCAGTCGTCGTTCCCGCCGGTCCTGCCGGCGGCCATGGACTGCGTGCCCGGGAAGACCGACCCGGTCACCTGCTTCGCGACGACCGCCGACGGCTACGTCCTGCGCGGGACGATGACGCTCACCGGCGACAAGCCGCGCTGGCAGTGGGTCTACACGACCGCTGACGCGGACTCCGCGCTGGCCGCGGTGGGCTGCAGCCCGGCGCCCGTGAGCTGTACCGCGGTGGGGAAGGCCGGCGAGATCTGGATCAGCGATCCGGCCGATCCGACGGCGATCAGCTGGCGCCAGCGCCAACTGCTCGACAACCTGATCGTCGACGACCGCCCCGACCTCGCGACCGTGACGTGCCCGGCGTCCGGCATCTGCCTGGCGGGCGGCGAGCACGGCGGGCTCGCCGCGGTGGCCACGACGACGAACAACTGGCAGACCTACACGTACGACGAGGTCCCGGCCCTCATCAACGGACCGTTGACGATGACCGCGGCGACCTGTGAGACGCTCGACCGCTGCCTGATCGCCGGCAGCACCGTGCTCGTCGGCACCCGCTCGCCGGGGATCGCGCCCGAGCGGTAGGCCGCCACACGCGGCGCAGCCCGCGCGCGCCCACCCGGGATGGGCCCGCGCGGGCGGTCCGACGCAGGACGGCTGCTTGCGCCGATCCGCACGCGCTGTCGATACCCTTGGGGTACAGATGGGTGCTGTTGCAACTACTTCCAAGGTCGCGGGCGGGCACGGGCAGCGTCCCGAGTGCCTGACGAGCGACCTGGGGTGGCTGCTGTCCAACGCGTCCTACGCGCTGGCCGGCGAGATCGCGCAGGCGTTCGGTCCGCTGGGCATCTCCCCGCGCGGGTTCCACGTGCTCGAGGCGGCGGCGTTCGACGGCGGCCACACGCAGAGCGAGCTCGCCGAGATGGTCGGGCTCGACAAGACCACGATGGTCGTCACGGTCGACGCGCTCGAGGCCGCCGGGCTCGCCGAGCGCCGCCCGTCCGAGACCGACCGCCGGGCTCGGGTCATCGAGGTGACCGATGCGGGGCGCGAGAAGATCGCGGAGGCCCGAGCGGTCATCAAGGCGGTTCAGGCCGACGTGCTCGGCTCGCTGCCGCCGGAGCAGGCGGAGGCGCTGCTGGAGACGCTCGCGACGCTCGTGGGCGACCGCCTCTCCGAGCGCATCCAGTGCTCGCCGCCGCTGCGGCGCCGTCAGCCGCGCTGAGCGCGCCGATCGCCGCGCCGGGCGGCGGGGATCCCTGTCACATCCTCGGCCGACGGCGGCGAGAAACTCGTTTCACAAGAACTAGTTTTGTACAAGATCATTTGCTACGGTTCCGTCCGTGACTGCTGTCGACACACCCACCCACACCTCCACGTCGCCCGACCGCTCGCGATGGGTGGCGCTCGTCGTCCTCTGCGTCGGGATGCTCATGATCATCCTCGACAGCACCGTGGTGAACGTCGCCCTCCCGGCGATCCAGGACGACCTCGGCTTCTCGCAGTCGAGCCTCGCCTGGGTGATCAACGCGTACCTGATCGCCTTCGGCGGACTGCTGCTCCTCGTCGGCCGCCTCGGCGACCTCGTCGGCCGCCGGCGCATCTTCCTCGCCGGACTCGTCGTGTTCACGCTCGCGTCTCTGCTCTGCGGCGCCGCGCAGAGCCAGGTCATGCTCGTCGTCGCGCGCCTGATCCAGGGCGTCGGCGGGGCGATGACCTCGGCCGTGATCCTCGGGATGATCGTGACGATGTTCCCGTCGGCCCGCGACCGCGCGAAGGCCATCGGCGTGTTCAGCTTCGTCGCGTCCGCGGGCGGTTCGATCGGCCTGCTCGCCGGCGGCGTCATCACCGACCTCGTCAGCTGGCACTGGATCTTCCTCATCAACGTCCCGATCGGGATCGCGACGGCGGCGCTCGCGCTGAGGGTCGTGCCCGACCAGCGCGGCCTCGGCCTCGCCGGCGGCGCTGACGCGTTCGGCGCCACCCTCATCACGGGCGCGCTCATGCTCGGCGTGTACACCATCGTGAAGGTGACCGACTACGGCTGGGCCTCGCTGCACACGCTCGGGCTCGGCGGGGTGGCGCTCGCGCTGCTCGCCGGCTTCGTCGTCCGCCAGCAACGCGCCGCGCATCCGCTCGTGCCGCTGCGGATCTTCCGGTCGCGCAACGTGTCCGGCGCCAACGCGGTCCAGCTGCTGATGGTGGCCGGTCTGTTCGGGATGTTCTTCCTCGGCACCCTGTACCTCCAGCGCGTGCTCGGGATGGACGCCATCGAGATCGGCCTGGCCTTCCTGCCGTTGTCGCTGGCGATCGGCACGCTTTCGCTCGGCTTCTCGGAGCGCCTGAACATGCGCTTCGGGCCGCGCGCGACGCTCGTCCCCGCGCTGGTGTCGATCGTGGCCGCCCTGGCGCTGTTCGCCCGGGTGCCGGTCGACGGCAGCTACTTCGCCGACGTCCTGCCGTCGATGCTGCTGCTCGGCATCGGCGCCGGCCTGGCGTTCCCATCGCTGATGACGCTCGCCATGTCCGATGCGACGCCCGAGGACTCGGGCCTGGCCTCGGGCCTCGTCAACACCAGCCAGCAGGTCGGCGGCGCGCTGGGCCTGTCGGTGCTCGCGACCCTGTCGGCGACCCGGACCGAGAGCCTGCTGTCCGCGGGCGACTCGACCTCCGCGGCGCTGACCGGCGGCTACCACCTCGCGTTCGCGATCGCCGCGGGCCTCGTGGCGGTCGGCCTGGTCATCGCGGTGACGGTCCTGCGGGCGGTCGCTCCGGCCCGCGAGCCCGCGGAGGCCGAGGCCGAGACGGCGATCGCGATGTCCGAGGCGGCGTGATCGCGCCGCCTCGGCCCGGGGCCGCCCGCGCGGACGAACACTCTGCGCGGATCCGCCGCGCTGGCGGCGGCGGTCGGCTCACGAGCCGGAACGACAGAGGCCGCGCAGTGCGCGGCCTCATGAAGTGGAGCTAGCCGGGCTCGAACCGGCGACCTTCTGGCTGCCAGCCAGACGCTCTCCCAGCTGAGCTATAGCCCCATCGGTCGCGAACATGGTAGCGAGATCGAGCTCGTCCGCCATGTTGATGGGCCGGCGCCGGTCGTTGCCCTGAACTATCTCCGCGGCAGGAACTCCGGCACGTCGAGCTCGTCGTCGCCGCCCCGTGGACGGCCGCCCCCGCCGCGCTCGGGCGTCACCGCGTCGAGCTGGCGGTTCAGCCGCCGGTGCGCCGCCGCCACGTCGCGCAGCAGCTGTTCCGCGTTGGTCCGCAACGACTTCGACAGCTGCTGCAGGTGGTCCGACGGCTCCGTGCCCTCGTCGAGCACGGAGGCCGCGACCGCCCGCGCCCCGCTGACGAGCTCGCCCGCGCGCGTCCGCGCCGCCTCGCGGGTCTCCTCGGCGTACGAGTCGGCCTCGGCTCGCAGCCGCACGGCGTCCGCCTCGGCCTGCGTTCGCAATGCCGACGCCTCGGCGGCTCCTTCCGACCGCGCGCGCTCCCCCTCCACCTGGCCCAGCGTCCGCGCCTCCGCCGCCGCCCCGGCCGCCGCCTCGCGCGCCCGCGCCACGATCTCCGCCGCCTCCTCCTCGGCCGCCCCGACCCGGTACGCCGCCGCCCGGTCGGCCTCCGCGATCCGCTCGGCCGCGCGCGCCTCGGCATCCCGGCGCAGCGACGCCGCCGCGTCCTCCGCGGCGGCCAGGATCTCGGCGACGCGCTCCGCGGCCACCCCGCTGCGGGGCTCGCCGGCCATCGTCACGCCGACAGCCGTGCGGCGAGCCGCCGCGCGTTGAGGTGCGCGAGCGCCTCGATCGAGATCATCGGGTTCACGCCCGACGCGGTCGGAAACAACGAGCCGTCGCAGACGACCAGGTCGCGGACCTCCCACGTCTCGCCGTCCGGGTTGCACGCCGACATCGCCGGCGAGCCGCCCATCCGCGCCGAGCCCATGATGTGGAACGACACGTACGCGCAGCGGCCCGACGCATACCCCGCGCGGTCGCCCGCGGCGACGAACGCATCCAGCGACCCGCCCCGCGCCGCCCGCCACTCGACGAGCTTGACGTGCGACGAGAAGATCCGCCGCGCCCCCGCGGCTTGCAGCACGCGCGCCCCGCCCGCGACGCCCGCCCGCGCATGCGCCGCGTCGTGAGGCGAGATCCGGTACTCCACGATCGGCAGGCCGTCGCGATCCACCTTGACCCGCCCCGACCCGCGGTCGCGCACGATCACCCCGACCACGCCGGTCCGCGACAGCCCGGCCACGAGCTCGGCATGCTGGCGTGCGTCGCGGAACGGCGCGAACGTCAGCAGCTGCGACGGGTTCATCGGGCCCGTCTCGTACTTGACGCCGTAGCCCGCGCCGTCAAGGTCGGCGTGCTCGTCGGAGTAGCGCGCCTGCATCGTGCCCTCCCACGGGCGCAGCTCCTCCTCGAAGACCCCGAAGACCGCGGTGACGGGGTGCAGCCGCAGCCACCGGCCGACGTTGCGGTTGGCCAGCCCGGAGCGCAGCAGCAGCGCCGGCGTCTGGATCGCCCCCGCCGCCGCCACGACCCCCCGCGACCGCACGACGACCCGGTGGCCGCCCTGCGCCGACACCGCCTCGACGCCCCGCGCCGAGCCACCCGCCACGAGCACGCGCTGCGCCCGGACGCCGACCAGCAGCCGCGCGCCCGCCGCCGCCGCATCCGCAAGCCACGTCTTCACCACCGACTGCTTCGCGCCGAGCCGGCAGCCGAAGCCGCAGCGCCCGCAGTCGACGCCCTGGTCGCAGCCGCGCACGTTGCGCGGCATCGCGTCGACATGCCAGCCGAGCGCATCGAGCCCCCGCGCCATCACCTCGTCGCGCGTGCCCGGCGTCGAGTACTCGTGCGTGACGCCGAGCCGGCGGCACACAGCGTCCAGGCTCGCGTCATACGACGCCGAGGCGAGCTCCGGGAGCCCGTGGGCCGCCCACTCGGCACGGATCGCGTCCGGCGTGCGAAAGGACGTCGTGTAGTTGACGACGGTGCCGCCGCCCAGGCACGCGCCGGCCAGCAGCCCGATGGCGCCGTCGGACGTCACGCCCGCACCGCCGTCGGCGTACAGGCGCTCGAACGCCAGGGCCTCGCCGCCGTCGAAGTCCGCGTCGTCGTAGTAGCCGCCCGCTTCGAGCACGACGACGTCGAGGCCGGCCGCCGCCAGCACGGCCGCCGCCGTCCCGCCGCCGGCGCCCGAGCCGACGACGACCACGTCGCACGTCAGCTCGGTGGGCCCGCTCACCGTGGCCGGCGCCAGCGCGCGGGGCGGCGCGTCCGGCCGCACGCCCAGCGGCCCGGGGTAGCCGATCGCCTCCCACGCCGCCGGCGCGTTCGCGTAGTACGTGACGGTCGCCGCCTTGCGCAGCGCCTGGAACGCCGCGCGCATCTGCGGCACCGGGCTGTCGGCCCAGCGGCACAGGATCCGCTCGCGGCGCTCCTGCGTCGAACTGCTGAAGCGCTGCACGTCCCAGAGCGACAGCAGCTGGGCGACGGCGCGGCGGTCGGCGTCGCGCGGGGCGCGGTCGAGGGCCCGCAGGATGGCGTCCGGCACGCCCGCCGCGGTCGCGGAGGGCAGCCCGTCAGCAGCCGGAACGAAGGTGTCGCAGATCGCGTCGAGGGCGCGTCGCTGGCGGCGCGACAGCTGCATCGGGCCGGATCCTATGCTCTGCGGTCGCACCATGGCCGAGCACCGTTACGACCCCAAGCTGATCGAGCCCCGCTGGCAGCAGGTGTGGGCCGACGAGCGCACCTGGGAGGTGTCCAACGACCCGGACATCCCCGGCGAGCGCTCGTACGTGCTGGTCATGCTGCCGTACCCGAGCGGCGAGCCGCACATCGGGCACCTGAAGGTCTACTCGGTCGGCGATGCGGTCGCGCACTTCCACCGCCGCACCGGCCGGCGGGTGCTCAACCCGATGGGCTACGACGCGTTCGGCCTGCCCGCCGAGAACCACGCGATCCAGACCGGCCAGCACCCGCGCGAGTCGACCGATCGCTCCATCGAGCAGTTCCAGCGCCAGTTCCGCGAGTGGGGCGTCTCCATCGACTGGTCGCGCGAGTTCGGCACGCACGAGCCGCGCTACTACCGCTGGACGCAGTGGATCTTCCTGCAGCTCTTCAACGCCGGCCTGGCCTACCGCAAGGAGGCGGCGGTCAAGTGGTGCCCCGTCGACCAGACGGTGCTCGCCAACGAGCAGGTCGTCGACGGCCGCTGCGAACGGTGCGGCGCCGAGGTCGTGGCCCGCCAGCTCGAGCAGTGGTTCTTCCGCATCACCGACTACGCCGACCGCCTGGTCGACGACCTCGACACCATCGAGTGGCCGGCGAACGTCAAGACGATGCAGCGCAACTGGATCGGGCGGTCGGAGGGCGCGGAGGTCGTCTTCCGCTGCGAGGACGTCGACCCCGACCACCCCATCGACTACCCGGTCTTCACGACCCGCCCGGACACGCTGTTCGGCGCGACGTTCTTCGTCATGGCGCCCGAGCACCCGGACGTCATGCCCCTCGTCGAGGGCACCGAGCACGAGGGCGCGGTGCGCGACTACATCAACCACGCGCTGACGGAGTCCAACGAGGAGCGCGCGGACACCGACAAGCCCAAGACCGGCGTGTTCCTCGGGCGCCATGTGATCAACCCGGTCAACGGCGAGGCGATCCCCATGCACGTCGCCGACTACGTGCTCATGGAGTACGGCACCGGCGCGATCATGGCGGTGCCGGGCCACGACGAGCGCGACCACGCGTTCGCGACCGCGTACAACCTGCCGATCAGGCGCGTCGTCGGCGGCCACCACGACGAGCTGCCGTACACGGGCGACGGGCCGATCGTGAACTCGCACGCCGAGTTCGACGGCCTGCACAACCGCGACGCGCTCATCAAGATCGTCGACTGGCTCGACCGCGAGGGCAAGGGCCACGCGTCGGTCAACTACCGCCTCCGCGACTGGCTGATCTCTCGCCAGCGCTACTGGGGCTGCCCGATCCCGATCGTCCGCTGCGACGCCTGCGGGCTCGTCCCGGTACCCGAGGAGGACTTGCCGGTCCGCCTGCCCGACATCTCCGACTACGCGCCGAGGGGCCGCTCGCCCCTCGCGGCGGCGGAGGACTGGGTCAACGTCGACTGCCCGTCGTGCGGCGGCCGCGCCCGGCGCGAGACCGACACGATGGACACGTTCGTCGACTCGTCCTGGTACTTCCTGCGCTACTGCGACGCGAGCAACGACGAGGCGGCGTGGGACCCCGCGATCCTCGCGGAGTGGATGCCGGTCGACCAGTACATCGGCGGCGTCGAGCACGCGATCCTGCATCTCCTGTACGCGCGCTTCTTCGTCAAGGCGCTCAAGGACCTCGGCCACCTCGGCGTGGACGAGCCGTTCGCCAAGCTCTTCACGCAGGGGATGATCACCAAGGACGGGGCGAAGATGTCCAAGTCCAAGGGCAACGTCGTCTCGCCGCAGCGGATCGTCGAGCGCTACGGCGCGGACACCGCGCGCGCGTACATCCTGTTCATCGGCCCTCCGGAGCACGACGCGGACTGGTCCGACGAGGGCGTGGAGGGCGTGCACCGCTTCCTGTCGCGCCTCTGGCGGCTGTGCGCCGAGGCGGCGGACACCGGACGCGTGGAGGGCGAGCCCCGTGCCCCGCTCGACGTGGAGGGCGCCGACCTGCAGCTCGCGCGCAAGGCGGCGTGGGCGGTGGACAAGGTCACCGGCGACCTGAGCGGGCGATTCGCGTTCAACACGGCCATCGCCGCGGTGATGGAGCTGACGAACGAGGCCTCGCGGCTGCGCGACGAGGCGGCGCCGGACGTCCGCCGCTTCGCGCTGGCGACCGCGGCGTCGCTGCTGTTCCCGTTCGCGCCGCACGTGGCGGCCGACGCCTACGAGCGGTTGACCGGCCGGCGCGTGTGGGAGGAGCCGTGGCCGGACGCGGACCCGGCGCTGCTGGAGCGCGACGTCGTCCAGATCGTCTGCCAGGTCAACGGCAAGGTCCGCGACCGCGTCGAGGCGGCGTCGGGGGCGAGTCGCGAGGAGCTGCTCGAGCTGTGCCGCGCGGCGCCCAACGTCCGGGTCCACCTCGACGGCAAGGAGGTCGTCAAGGAGGTCGTGGTGCCGGGCAAGCTCGTCAACGTGGTGGCCCGCTAGGAGCTCGGCTCCTCGGGGTCGCGGAAGGTGACCTCGATGTGCTGCTCGTCGCTGCGCTCCTCGGTGCGCGCGAGCGCCTCGAGGGCACGATGGTCGGCGTCGAGCACGGGCGGGGCGAGCAGGCTGCGCGGCCAGAGCCGCCGGGCGAGGACGGTGTTGAGCTCGGCCGACAGCACGACGAAGCGCGCGCCGAGGTACAGCCACGCGATCAGGCCGATGACGGTGGCGAAGGTGCCGTAGGTCTCGCTCGCGCCCTTCACGACATGGGCGACGTAGACGCCGCCGAGCGCCTGGAGCGCCGTCCACAGGATCGTCGCCGACACGATGCCCGGGACGATCTCGCGCCAGCCGACCGATGCGTTCGTCAGCAGCCGGAAGACGGTGAGGAACAGCAGGCCGTTGACCGCGAGCGACAGGACGAGGCCGCCGATGAGCGTCCAGTGCCCGCCGAGCCCGCCGCCGGCCAGACCGGACACCGCGGTCGACACGATCTGCAGCAGCCCGAGCGCGACGAGCACCCCGAGCCCGCGCACGCGCGTCATGAAGAAGTCCGGGCGGCGCTTGTGCGGGATCGCGTAGACGGTGTTGAACGCGTTCTGGGCGGTGACCGTCACGCCGAGCCCCGACAGCAGCGTGCCGACGATGCCGATGGCCAGCGCAAGGCCGCTGCCGCTCAGCGTCTGGGACTTGACCTGGTTGCCGATCACCGGCAGTTCGGAGACGGCCGAGTCGATGATCGCCTTCTGCGCGTCGGGGTTGCCCTGGAGGACGAAGCCGAGGATCGTCGTGAACAGCAGCAGCAGCGGGAAGATCGCGACGAACCCGTAGTAGGCGATGAGCGCGGAGTGGCTGCCGGCGCCGTCGTCGGCGAACTTGCGCACGACCGCGAGGGGGATGGCCAACGGCGGGTGGCGCTGCTGGAAGCGGTCGAACGCGCGCACGGGGGCCAGGAGGTCCATCGCAGACGGCGATGCTACGTGCCGTCACGGGTTAGCGATGGCGGCATGTTGGGGAACGGGAAGCCATGGAGCGAGCGCCAAGGCAGGACATCGGCCCGACCGACATCCCCGGCCCCGGCCGGATGGCCATCCTGAAGCGGACCGTCAAGGAGTTCCAGGAGGACAACATCACCGACTGGGCCGCGGCGCTGACGTACTACTCGGTGCTCGCCCTGTTCCCGGCGCTCCTCGCGCTGGTCGCCCTCGTGGGGCTCGTCGGCCAGTACCCGCAGACAACGAACTCGATCCTCGACATCCTGCGTTCGGCGGGCGCCGACCAGTCCACGGTCAACTCCTTCGGCAAGACGATCAACGGGATCGTCCAGAACAAGGGCGGGGCGGGGGCGCTGCTCGGAGTCGGCCTGCTCGCGGCGCTGTGGTCGGCGTCGGGCTACATCGGCGCGTTCATGCGCGCGTCGAATGCGATCTGGGAGATCCCGGAGGGCCGGCCGTTCTGGAAGCTGCGGCCGCTCCAGGTCGTCGTGACGCTGGTCATGGTCATGCTCCTGGCGTTCGTGCTGATCGCGCTGGTGGTCTCCGGGCCGCTGGCCCAGGCGATCGGCGACCAGGTCGGACTCGGCTCCGCGGCGGTCACCGTCTACTCGATCGCGAAGTGGCCGATCATGGCGGCAGTCGTCATCCTGATGCTCGCGGTCCTGTACTACATGGCGCCGAACGCCCGGCTTCCGAAGTTCCAGTGGATCTCTCCCGGCGCCGTCGTGGCGCTGGTCATCTGGATCGTCGCGACGGTCGCGTTCTTCTTCTACGTGCGCAACTTCGGCTCGTACAACAAGACGTACGGGACGCTGGGCGGAGCGATCTCGATGCTCGTGTGGCTCTGGATCAGCAACATCGCGATCCTGTTCGGCCAGCAGCTCAACAGCGAGATCGAGCGCGGGCGCGAGCTGTCGGCGGGCGTGCCGGCGGAGGAGGAGATCCAGCTGCCGCTGCGCGACACGCCGAAGAAGGACAAGGAGGCCGAGGCCGAGCAGATCTCGCGGGAGGCGCGGCTGGAGATGGCGCGGGAGCGGCAGGATGAGGGCGCCCCGCCGGAGCAGGAGCAGGAGCAGCCGTCGTCGGAGCGGTTCGAGCGGGAGGACCGCGAGGCGCGCAAGTAGGGCCGGCGCGGGGCGTCAGCGACGCCCGGCCAGCTCGAGGGCCCGCGCGGCGGCCCGCTCGCAGATGTCAGCCACGCCCGGCCGGCTCGAGGGCCCGCGCGGCGGCCCGCTCGCAGCTGTCAGCCACGCCCGGCCAGCTCGAGGGCCCGCGCGGCCGCCCGCTCGCCGTCGGGCGCGAGCTCGATGCCGTCGAGCTGCCAGGGGCCAATGCCGATCACCGGCCGGCCGAGCTTGGCGGCCAGGGCCACCTCCGAGAGCGTGCCCCAGCCGCCGAGGATCGCGATGACCGCGTCGGCGCTGCGCACGACCAGGCCGTTGCGCAGCTCGCCCATGCCGGTCGCGACGGCGACGGTCACCCACTCGTTCGCCGCCCGGCGGTCGCTGCCGGGGAGCAGGCCGAGCGTCGTCCCGCCTTCCTGCGCGGCGCCCCGGCAGGCCGCGGCCATCGCGCCGCCGAGGCCGCCGGTGACGACGATCGCCCCGGCTCGGGCGAGCGTGCGCCCGGCCGCGTGCGCCGCGGCGAGCAGCGCGGGACCGGCAGCGTCGTCTCCGGGGCCGCAGATCGCGATGTAGGGGGCCATCGGGCGAGTGTGGCGGATTGCCGCGATGTCGCCGTCCTGCCGTGACGCTTTCGTGACGACCTCGTGCTGCGCCGTGACCCGGGCGTCCGTACCGTCACGCGCGTGTCCGACCTTCCGCGCAGCCAGCTCATCGGGTACCTCGCGGTGGGGATCGTCGTCGTGGTGCTCGGGGCTCTGTGGGTGCGCGGCGCGGGCGGCCGCGGTTCGAGCGGCGGGGCGGCGCGGGCCGGGGGCGGCGGTGGGTCGTCGGTGAAGGTGGACGGCGGCGCCGGGGGCGGGGGCGGCCGGCTCGTGATCCACGTGGCCGGCTCGGTGCGGCGGCCGGGGGTGTACCGGCTGGCGCCCGGCTCGCGGGTGGCCGCGGCGGTGCGCCGGGCGGGCGGCGCCAGCCGCCGCGCGGATCTGGACTCGCTAAACCTCGCCGCGCGGCTCACCGACGGTCGCCAGGTGCTCGTCCCCGCGCGGGCGCCGGCCGGGACGGCGGCGGGTGGGGGCGACCCTGGCGCCGCCGGCCCACCGGGCGCCGCCGGCCCACCGGGCGCCCCCGTCAACCTCAACAGCGCCACGGCCGAGCAGCTCGACCAGCTCGAGGGCATCGGCCCGGGCACGGCGGCGAAGATCCTGCAGTACCGCCAGGAGCACGGCGGCTTCGGCTCGGTCGACGAGCTCGACGCCGTGCCGGGCATCGGGCCGGCGCGGCTGGCGGCGCTGCGCGACCAGGTGACCGGATGAGCGCCCGCCGCGCAGCGAGGATCGAGAGCGCCCACGATCCGCATACTCGGCGGCGTGTGCGCGCCCACGTCCCCGCGCCGTGCCGGTGCTGTTAGCGTGGCCCCCTCACCGGAGGAGGAGGAAGTCGTCGTGCAATGGATGTCTCGTCATCGCCGGGCGCTCGCCGTCGCCATCGCGGCGCTCGTCGCCCTGGCGTTCGCGCCGGCGGCGGTCGCCGCGAAGGGTGCCTCGAAGCGCAACCTGACGGTCATGTCGCGCAACCTGTACCTGGGCGCCGACATCATCAAGCTCGCGTCCGCGCCGGACCTGCCGACCGAGCAGGCGAACGCCAAGGCGCTGCACGACACGGTGCTCGCGACGAACTTCCCCGCGCGCGCCAAGGAGATCGCCGACGAGATCAAGCGCACGAAGCCGGACGTCATCGGCCTGCAGGAGGTCGCGCGGTACTTCCGCGGGGCCGACGGCGTCCATGACGGCGTCAACAACGCGACGACGCCGCTGTTCGACTGGCTGCAGATCCTGCAGGGCGAGCTGCGCGCTCGCGGCCTGAACTACCGCGTCGTCTCGCGCCAGGACGAGCTCGACGTCGAGGTCCCGTCCGACGACGGCTACGACATCCGGCTCGTCCTCGGCAACGCCGTGCTCGTCAAGGCCGGACGCAAGGCGCGCGTGAAGGTCATCAGCGATCGCAACGGCATCTTCACCAACCAGCTCACCGTCCCGCTGCCCGACCAGCAGGTCGTGCTCAAGCGCGGCTACGCCGGCTTCGTCGGGAGCGTCGGCGGCAGGCGCTTCCTGTTCCTGGACCCGCACGCGGAGGCCTACTCGGGCGACATCGCCGGCGCGCAGCTGCAGGAGATGCTCGACACGGTCGCCTCGAACCGCAAGCTCCCGACGATCCTCGCGGGCGACTTCAACTCCGACCCGGCGCAGGCCGGCGCGGACGCGAAGGCCTACAACGCTGCGATCGGCGCGGGCTTCGTGAACACCGGCAAGCGGGTGTCGACCTGCTGCCAGGACGAGCGGCTCGACAACGCGCAGTCCAAGCTCACCCAGTGGATCGACCACGTGCTCGTGCGGCCGAAGATGCGCGTGCTGCGCTGGCAGGTCATCGGCAACAAGGTGGGCGACAAGGTCGACGGCCTCTGGCCCTCCGATCACGCGGGGCTGGTCGTCAAGCTGCGCCTGCGCTGAGCGTCGCCGCCAACCGTCTCATCGGTCGCGCGTGCGCGCAGCCGCGCAGGCCGGCGGCGGTTGGCGAGTTGTTTCGCCCGAGGCGACGCTACTCGCCAACCGCGCTGCCGGGCACGCCGCCGGCGGCTGGGGAGTTGTTTCGCCCCAGGCGACGCTACTCGCCAACCGCGACGCTGCGACAGGGCGCGGCCCCGATGAGCCTCCGCGGTCCCGGCTGACCGCCTGCGCAGAATCGTCACGGACGCGTGCTGCGCTGCGACAGGGCCCGCGCATAGCGTCGCGGCGGTGCGAGGACGGACCGGCGTGGCGGAGGGACTGGCGGCCTGGGGCAGGGAGACGCAGCTGCTCGTGCTCGGGGCCCTGGTCGCGGGCATGCTCGTGGCCACCGGTCCGCCGGTCGTGGCGCTCGTTCTCGCCGGACTCGCGGCCGCCGCGGGCGGCCCGGCGCTGCGGCGCCCGCTGTTCGCCGGCGTGCTCGGCGCCGCCGTGCTCGCGGGCGCCCTCGCCGCGCACGGGCGCCTGGCCGCGCTCGACCGCACGGCGCTCACGCCCCTGCTCGACCGCTCGGTCTCGCTGCGCGCGACGCTGCTCGAAGCGCCCCGCGACCGCCGGTACGGGTCTTGGAGCGCCCCCGCACGCATCGTGGCCGGACCCGGCCGCGGTGAGCGGATCGTGCTGCGCGGGCGCGGCGGTCCGCGGGGCGCGATCGGCGCCGAGGTCCAGGCGCGCGGGCGGCTCGAGCGGCTGGCGCCCTGGGAGGCCTACGAGGCGCGCCGCGGGGCCCACGCGGCGCTCGCGACGGACGCCGTCCGGCTCACCGGGCGTCGCCGCGGCGGACTGGCCGGCGCCGTCGACACGATCCGGCGCACCGCCGAGCACGGCGTGTCCACGGGGCTCGCACCGCCGCAGGCCGCTCTCGCGCGGGGCATGGTCCTCGGCCAGGACGACGCGCTCGACGAGGACACCCGTGAGGCGTTCCGGGCGAGCGGGCTCAGCCACGTGCTCGCGGCCTCGGGTCAGAACGTCGCGCTGCTCGCGGTCCTCGCCGCCGCCGTGGTGATGGTGCTCGGCGGTGGGCTGCGCCTGCGGCTCGCCGCGGCGCTCGCGCTCGTCGCCCTGTACGTCCCGCTCGCCGGAGCCGGCCCGTCGATCCAGCGTGCCGGCGTCATGGGTGCCGCCGCGCTGGTCGCCGGGCTCGCGGGCCGCCCGGCGTCGCGGGCCTACGCGCTCGTGCTCGCGGCGGCGGTCACGCTCGCGCTGAACCCGCGCGCCGCCGGAGACCCGGGCTGGCAACTGTCGTTCGCCGCCGTGGTCGCGATCGCCGTGCTCGTCCCCCGCCTGCGCGGCGGCGCGATGCTGCGCCGCCTTCCCGCGCCCGTCGCCGACGGCGCCGCCATGACGCTCGCCGCCACGCTCGGGACGGCCCCGCTGCTCGCGCTGCATTTCGAGCGCCTGTCCCTCGCCTCGCTGCCGGCGAACCTCGTCGCGATGCCGGCCGTCGCGCCCGTCGTGTGGCTCGGGACGCTGGCCGGCGCGCTCGCGCAGCTCGGGGCGCCCGGGCTCGCCCTGGCCGGGGCGGTCAACGACGTGGCCGCCCTGCCGCTCGGCTTCGTCGACGCGGTGGCGACGACGGCGGACCGCCTCCCGCACGCCAGCGTCCCGCTGCGGCTCGGCGCGCCGGCCGCGATCGGCGCCTACCTGCTGATCGCGGCGGCGACGGCCTCGCGCCGGGTCCGGGTCGTCATCGTGGGGGCGGCCGTCCCGCTCGTCGTCGGGGCGGGCGCGCTCGTCGCGGCGGCAGGCCCGCCCGCGCCGCCGAACGAGCCGACCGTGTCGTTCCTCGACATCGGTCAGGGCGACGCGACCCTGCTGCAGGACGGCGATGCCGCGGTGCTCGTCGACACGGGGCCGCCCGACGGCCCGATCGTCGAACGCCTGCGCGCCGCCGGGGTGCGGCGTCTCGACCTGCTCGTCCTCACGCACGGCGAGGCCGACCATGCCGGCGCCGCGGGGCGGGTGCTGCGGGCCGTGCCGGTGGACGCGGTGCTCGACGGCTCGGCCACCGCCCCGGCCGGCGGGCAGGCCGAGATCGAGGGCGCGATCGATGGCAGCCGGGCGCAGCGGCTGCGGCCCGTCTCGGGGCAGCGGCTGCGGGTCGGAGCCCTGGAGCTGCGGGTGCTGTGGCCGCCGCCCGAGCCGCCGCCGCCCGGCGGGGCGCCCAACGACCGGGCGGTCGTCCTGCTCGTCCGGCGCGGCCCGGCGAGCCTGCTGCTCACCGCCGACGCCGAGTCGCCCGTCACCGCGCCGCTGGACCTGCCGCCCGTCGACGTGCTCAAGGTCGCCCATCACGGATCCGTCGATCCCGGCCTGCCCGCGCTGCTCGAGCGCGTGCGGCCGTCGATCGCGGCGATCGAGGTCGGCGCGGACAACTCCTACGGCCACCCGGCCGCCGAGACCCTCGCCGCCCTGCGCGCGGCGCGCGTCCCGCGCGTCCTGCGCACCGACCGCGACGGCACCGTCCGGCTCACGCTGACCGGCCGCGAGATCAGGGTCTCCACGCAGCGCGGATCGTGATGGTGCGCCTCGGTGCCGCCCGCGCGGCGGCATACCATCCCCACACCGGTGGCCGCGCTCAAGCCCGCATACCTCGTCCACGGCGACGACCACGCCCGCATCGGCGAGCGCCGCGCGAAGCTCCGCGCGCTCGCAGAGCGCGACGCGGGCGCGTCCGGCGCCGAGGTGCTCGAAGGCGATGCCGCGACGCCGGAGGCCGTCGCGTTCGCGCTGAGCGCCATGACGTTCGCGACGGGCCGGCGCGTCGTGATCGTCGACGGCGTCGAGCGCTGGAAGGACAAGGAGGTCGAGGCGCACCTCGGTGCGATCATGGCCGACCTCCCGCCCGAGACGACCGTCGCCTTCTTCGCCCGCGAGGAGGGCCGCGCGAAGGCCCCGGCCAAGCTCGCCGACGCGGTCAAGCGCGCCGGCGGCGACGTCGCGGCCGAGAGCGCGGTGAAGCCCTGGGAGCTGCCGAAGTGGGTCGCCGAGCAGGCCCGCAAGCTCGACCTCCGGCTCGACCAGGGCGCCGCCCGCGCGCTCGTCGCGCAGGTCGGCGAGCGCCAGGCGCGGCTCACGCGCGAGCTCGAGACGCTCGCGCTCGAGCTCGGCGAGGGCGCGCACGTCGACGCCGAGCTCATCGATGAGCGCTCCGCCGACTCCGCCGAGCGCAAGATCTGGTCGCTCGCGGACCGGCTCGTCGGGGGCGACGCCCCCGGCGCCACGCTCGCCTACCTCGAGCTGCGCGCCCAGGGCGAGCGGCTGCCGGGCCTGCTGTTCTGGATGACCGACCGCATGCGCAAGGCGCTCGACGTCACCTGCCGGCTCGAGGCGGGGGAGGCGCCGGCCGACATCAAGCGCACCCTGCGCATGCCGCCCAAGGCCGCCGACCAGTTCATCGCCGACGCTCGCCGCGCGGACGCCGCGAAGCTGCGCCGCGCGATGGCGCGGCTCGCCGACCTCGAGCTCGAGTCCCGTGGCGGCAGCGCCGCGGAGGAGGACACGAGCGCGATCCGCGCGATCCTCGCGATCGCCTCCTGACGTCCGCCCACACATCGAGCGTCGACTTTCTCAGCCCACGGCGCAGAAATTCAACGCTCGGCGCGGCGGGGTGCGGTGGCGCCGGCGGGGAGTGGCGCGCGCCCGGGGAGTGGCGCGCGGCGGGGTGGGTGGGGTGGCGCGCGCCACGGGAGGGCGCGCACCAGGGGAGGGCGCGGGTACGCGAAAGCCGCCGCCCGAAAGGCGGCGGGTTCGAGATGGGACCGGCCGCGCTAGGCGGAGGCGGACTTGCGGATGCGCGCGGCGCGGGACTTCTTGCGTGCGCCGTTGTTGCGATGCAGCGCCCCGACCTTGACGGCCTTGTCGACCGTGCGCACGAGCAGCTTGTGCTCGGCGTCGGCCGCGTCCGCGTCCTTGCCGGCCACGGCGGCCTCGAGGCGACGGAAGTACGTCTTGATCGCCGAGGTATAGCGGCGGTTCTCGAGCCGCTCGCGCTCGGAGCGCAGGATCCGCTTCTTCTGTGAGTGAATGTTGGCCATGACGTGCGAGTGCCGCGACCGGTAGAGCCGCGGCGGTCCGTACGATAGCGCACCCGTGGCTGCCGATTCCTCCGCGTCGCGGCCTGCCGTGGCCGGGCCGGCCACCAGGCGCATCGCCCGCAACACCGCGATCTTCTCGATCGCGACCGGACTGTCGCGCATCGCGGGGCTGGTCCGCGAGGTCGTGGCGTCGAGCTTCTTCGCCACGAGCGGCGCGTTCTCGGCGTTCACCATCGCCTTCCAGGTCCCCAACCTGATCCGCAGCCTGTTCGCCGACGCGGCCCTGAGCGCGGCGTTCGTCCCCGTCTTCACCGAGCTGCTCGAGCAGAACCGCAAGCGCGACGCCTTCAAGCTCGCCAGCACGCTCTTCTGGCTCATCCTCATCGTGCTCGGCGCGATCGTGGCGATCGCGATCGTCACCGCCGGCACGATCATGCCGCTGTTCACCGGCGACAAGTTCAGCGCCGAGCTCGACCACCTCACCGCCGGGCTCGCGCAGGTGCTGTTCCCGATCGTGCTGATCCTCGGCCTCAACGGGCTCGTGGTCGGGATCCTCAACGCCTACGACCACTTCACGATCCCCGCGATCGCGCCGCTGGTCTGGAACGTCGTGATCATCGTCCTGCTGGTCATCCTCCGGCCGGCGTTCAGCGGCGACGACCAGCTCTACGCCTACGCGATCGGCGTGCTCATCGCGACGATCGTCCAGTTCGCCATGTGCGTCCCCGTGCTGCGGCGCTTCGGCTTCCACCTCGACTTCCGACCGAACTTCCGCGACGAGCGCGTCCGGCGCGTCCTGATCCTCATGCTGCCCGTGACGATCGGCCTCGGCGTCATCAACTTCGACCTGTTCATCAACTCGAGCCTCGGGTCGCTCGTCTCCGATCAGGCGCCGCGCGCGATCGATGCCGCGTTTCGCATCTACATGCTGCCCCAGGGCGTCTTCTCGGTCGCGGTCTCGACCGTGCTGTTCCCGACCCTCAGCCGCTTCGCCGCCCGCGCCGACATCGACGGCCTCAGGGAGACGATGGGCACCGGCATCCGCCAGATCGCGCTCCTGCTCGTCCCGTCGGCCGCGTTCACCCTCGTCCTCTCGGTCCCGATCACGCGCCTCATCTACCAGCACGGCGCGTTCGGCGAGGGCTCCACCGAGCTCGTCTCGGGCGCGCTGTTCTGGTTCTCGTTCAGCCTGCCGTTCGCGGGCATGAACCTGCTGCTGACCCGCACCTTCTTCGCGCTGCAGCGCCCGTGGCTGCCGACCCTCATCGCGGTGGCGAGCCTCGTCGTCAACCTGGCCGTCAGCCTCGCGCTCTACCGGCCCTACGGCATCGCCGGCCTCGTCATCGGCACCGCCGTCTCGAGCCTGGCCAGCACGCTCGCCCAGGCCTATTACCTGCGGCCGCTGCTCGGCGGCACCATCGAGGGCCGCCGCACGCTCGCGCAGTTCGCCGCGGTCTGCGTCGCGTCGGCGCTGCTGGCCGTCGTCGCCTACGCGGTGTGGGCGGTCGTCGACGGCGTGCTGGGCCGGTCGCTCGTCGCCCAGATCCTGTCGGTCGGCCTGGCCGGCGCGGCGGGCGCGGCCGCCTACGGCTGGGCGGTGCTGTGGATGGAGATGCCGGAGGCCCGCCAGGTGCGCGACCTGCTCGCCCGCCGGCTCGGCCGCTGAGCCGCGTCGTCGAGCGCCCGGCCGGCCTGGTCGGCGCGCGCCGCGGGCCCGGCGGTCGCCGCCGCGCGCCACCCCTAGTCTGGATATCCGTCCCCATGGCCGACCAGCAGCACATCCGCAACTTCTCGATCATCGCCCACATCGACCACGGCAAGTCGACGCTGGCCGACCGCATCCTCGAGCTCACGCACACGGTCGAGGGACGGCAGATGCGCGAGCAGGTGCTCGACTCCATGGAGCTCGAGCGCGAGCGCGGGATCACGATCAAGGCGCAGGCGGTCCGCGTGCCCTACACGGCCCGTAACGGCGAGACCTATCAGCTGCACCTCATCGACACGCCCGGCCACGTCGACTTCACCTACGAGGTCTCGCGGTCGCTCGCCGCCTGCGAGGGTGCGGTGCTCGTCGTCGATGCGTCGCAGGGCGTCGAGGCGCAGACCGTCGCGAACACGTATCTCGCCGTCGACGCCGGACTCGAGCTGATCCCGTGCCTGAACAAGATCGACCTGCCCGGGGCCGAGCCCGAGCGGGTGGCGGCGGAGGTCTCGGAGCTCCTCGGCGAGCCGGGCGACGAGATCATCCGCATCTCCGGCAAGACGGGCGAGGGCGTGCTCGACGTCCTCGAGGCGATCGTCGAGCACGTGCCGCCGCCGGCCGGCGATCCGGGCGCGGCGCCGCGCGCGGCGATCTTCGACTCCGAGTTCGACCAGTACCGCGGCGTGATCGCCTACATCCGCGTGGTCGACGGGACGTTCACGAAGGGCGCGGCGATCCGCGCGATGGCCGCCGGCACCGAGGCCGACATCGACGAGATCGGCTTCTTCACCCCCGCGATGACGCCCGTCGACCAGCTCACGGTCGGCGAGGTCGGCTACCTGATCACGGGCATCAAGGACGTCACCCGCCTGCGCGTCGGCGACACGCTGACCACGAAGGCCCATCCGGCCACCGAGCCGCTGCCCGGCTACCGAGAGGTCAAGCCGATGGTCTTCTGCGGCCTGTTTCCGATCAACTCCGACGAGTACCCGGATCTGCGCGACGCGCTCGAGAAGCTCACGCTCAACGACGCGGCCCTCACCTGGGAGCCCGAGACCTCCGATGCGCTCGGCTTCGGCTTCCGCTGCGGGTTCCTCGGCCTGCTGCACATGGACATCGTGCGCGAGCGCCTCGAGCGCGAGTACGACCTCGAGCTCATGGCCACGATGCCGTCGGTCGGCTTCGAGGTGACGCTGACCAACGGCGACGAGGTCGAGGTCCACGCGCCGTCGGACATGCCCGACCCGGCCCGCATCGCCGAGATCCGCGAGCCGTACATCCGCGCCTCGATCCTCACGCCGAAGGAGTACGTCGGCCAGGTGATGGAGCTCTGCCAGGACCGCCGCGGCGAGCACTCCGGCATGCACTACCTGAGCGCCGACCGCGTCCAGATCTCCTACGACCTCCCGCTCGCCGAGATCGTCCTCGACTTCTTCGACCAGCTGAAGTCGCGCACCCGCGGCTACGCGTCCCTGGACTACGAGCTCGTCGGGATGCGCCCGTCGAACCTCGTCAAGCTCGACGTCCTGCTCGCCGGCGACCCGGTCGACGCGCTGTCGATGGTCGTGCACCGCGACAAGGCCTACGACTTCGGCCGCACCCTGACCGAGAAGCTGCGCAAGCTCATCCCGCGCCAGCAGTACGACGTGCCGATCCAGGCCGCGATCGGCTCCCACGTGGTCGCCCGCGAGACGGTCAAGGCGTACCGCAAGGACGTGACCTCCAAGTGCTACGGTGGCGACATCAGCCGCAAGCGCAAGCTGCTGGAGCGGCAGAAGGAGGGGAAGAAGCGCATGAAGCAGGTGGGTCGCGTGGAGGTCCCACAGGAGGCCTTCCTGGCCGTGCTCGAAGTCGCGGAGTAGCGAACCGCGGCGCGCGGCCGAGCATCACGGACATGGAGATCCGGCTCTCCCAGGTCGTCTCGGCCCTGTCGCACTCGCTGGACATCACCGAGGGCCAGCCGCCCGGCCACGCCACGCGCTGCTGCCTGATCGGCATGCGGCTCGGCGAGGCGGTCGGCCTCCCCGACGCCGACCGCTCCGCGCTCTTCTACGCCCTCCTGCTCAAGGATGCCGGCTGCTCGACGACCGCCTCCCGGGTCGCCGCGCTGTTCGACCACGACGACCAGGCCGTCAAGGTCGACCTCAAGGCGACCGACCTGCGCCGCCCCACCGAGGCGGTCCGCTACGCGCTGCGCAACTCGGCGCCGTCGCGCGGGCCGCTCGCCCGCGCGAGGACGTTCCTGCACGTCGCGCTACGCGGTTCGCGGCGCGAGATGACCGCCGCCCGGTGCGAGCGGGGTGCCGAGATCGCCCGCATGATCGGCCTCGGCGAGGACACCGCGCAGGCCATCCTGCATCTCGACGAGCACTGGGACGGCAGCGGCGAACCCATGGGCGTCGCGGGCGACCGCATCCCCATGCTCGGCCGCATCCTGTGCCTCGCCCAGAGCGCGGAGATCGCCGCACAGGGTGGGGGCGCCGCCGCGGCCTGCGCGTTCGCCCGCCGCCGCAGCGCCACCTGGTTCGACCCGCAGCTGGTCGACGTGCTCTGCCGCCTCGAGCACGACGAGCCGTTCTGGCGCCACGTGGCGAGCGGCGACGTCGGCGGGCTCGAGCCCGTGGACCGCGCCGAGGTCGCCGACGACCGGCGGCTGGACCGCGTCAGCGAGGCGTTCGCCCAGGTCATCGACGCGAAGTCGCCGTACACGCTGCGCCATTCGCAGGGGGTGGCGGAGATCGCCGTCGGCATCGGCAAGGTCCTCGAGCTGGGAGAGGCCGACCGGCGCGACCTGCGCCGGGCCGGGCTCCTGCACGACCTCGGCAAACTCGGCATCTCCAGCCGTGTCCTCGACAAGCCGGGGCCGCTCACGCCCACCGAGTGGGCGGCGGTCCGCCGGCACCCGGAGACGACGCTGAACATCCTGCGCCGCATCCCCGCGTTGCACCACGTCGCCGAGGTGGCGGCCGCGCACCACGAGCGCATCGACGGGCGCGGCTACCACCGCGGGCTCCCCGGCGAGCGGCTGGGCGTGCAGGCGCGCATCCTCGCGGTCGCCGACGTCGCCGAGGCACTCTCGTCGGACCGCCCGTACCGGTCGCGGCTGGGCCCGCATGAGGTGCTGACGATCATGCGCGTCGAGGCCGGCACGCACTTCTGCCCGGCCACCTTCGCCGCGCTCGAGGCGCACGTCGGGCGGGGCATGGTCCTGCGGGCGGCCTGAGGGCTCAAGGTCCGGAGCCCGAGCGTCGATCTTCTCTGGATGGGGAGGCCGACTCTCGACACGCTGGGTCGCGCCTTCACGGGCAGCCTGATCGGCATGGCGCTCGTCGATCTCGACGGCAATTGGCTGGAGGTCAACGCGGCGCTCTGCCGGATGGTGGGCCGCCCGGCCGACGAGCTCCTGGGCCGTCCGGTCCACGAGGTCACCCACCCCGACGACGTGCGTGAGAGCCACCGCACCGCGGAGCTCGTGGCCGCGGGCGGGTCGAGGACCTTCGAGATGCGCTACCTGTACGCCGACGGCTCGACCGTCTGGGTGCGCGTGACGTCGTCGATCGTCTGCAGCGACGACGGGAACCCGCAGGCGGTGTTCAACCAGGTCGAGGACGTCACCGCCGCCCGTGACGCCGAGGAGGTCGCGCGGCTGCGGCTGGCCCAGCAGACCGCGGTGGCCTGGCTCGGCCAGCGCGCCCTCGCCGAGCCCGACCTCGACGCCCTGCTCGAAGCCGCCACCGCCGTCGCCGCCGCGACGCTCGGCGTGCCGTTCGGCTCGTTCATGCGCCTGCTGCCCGACGGTGACACGGTCGAGCCGGTCACGATGACCGGCTGGGACGTGGCGCGCCGGCCGTTCTCCCTGCGCGAGACGGGTGGCGTGGCCGCTGCGGTGTTCGCCGGCTCGGGTCCGCTGGTCGTCGAGGACGCGGAGACCGAGACGCGCTTCTCGCCCGAGGACCTGCAGGCCGACGGCGTCGCGAGCTGCCTGTGCACGCCGGTCGCGGGGGAGGGCGACGAGGTCTACGGGGCGCTCGGCGTCTTCTCGGCCGAGCGCCGCGCGTTCACGAACGACGACACGGCGTTCGTCACCTCGGTCGCCAACGTGATCACCGGCGCGATGCGCCGCGACGTCGCCGCCCGCCGCCTGCGCCACCAGTCGTTGCACGACCCGCTCACGCAGCTGCCCAACCGCTCGCTGCTCCTCGACCGGCTCCGCCACGGCATGGCGCGCGCTCAGCGCGACGGCTCGACGCTCGCGCTCCTGTTCTGCGACGTCGACGACTTCAAGTACGTCAACGACAGCCTCGGTCACGACGCCGGCGACCGCCTGCTCGCCGCGCTCGCGGTACGGCTCCAGGACGCCCTGCGCACCGCCGACACGCTCGCGCGCTTCGGCGGCGACGAGTTCGTCGTCCTGTGCGAGGGCCTGCGCGATCCGGCGGAGGCGGTGCGCGTCGCCGGCCGCCTCATGGAGGTCTGCCGCGAGCCGATCGACCTCGGCGCCATCGAGCACGTCCCGACCACGAGCATCGGGATCGCGATCGCCCGTCCGGACGGCGAGGTCGATCCGGAGGGCCTGCTGCGCGACGCCGACGTCGCGATGTACGGCGCCAAGAGTCGCGGGAAGGGCCGCTACGAGGTCTTCGACAGCCGCATGCGCGCACGGACGATCGACCGCATCACGCTCACGGGCGACCTGCGCCGCGCGCTCGCCGGCGGCGAGCTCGAGCTGCACTACCAGCCGATCGTCTCGCTGCACCGGCGCGAGGTGTCCGCGCTCGAGGCGCTCGTGCGCTGGCGCCACCCTGCGCGCGGCCTGCTGATGCCCGCGACGTTCATCGGCCTGGCCGAGGACAACGGGCTCATCCACGAGCTCGGCCGGTGGATCGTCGAGGAGGCGATCAGCAGCGCCGCGGCGTGGCGGCGGGCGGGCACCCCGGTCCTCGACCGGCTCATGGTCGGCGTGAACGTCTCGTGGCGCCAGCTCGCCCAGGGCACGCTCATCGAGGACGTGGGCGGCGCGCTCGCCGACCACGCGCTCGATCCCGGCGCGTTCTGCGTCGAAGTGACGGAGACCGCCCTGATGGAGGAGCCGGAACGGGCGCGCACAGCGCTGGCGCAGCTGCGCGCCATGGGGGTGCACCTGGGGCTCGACGACTTCGGCACGGGTCACTCGTCGCTGTCGGTGCTGCGCGACTTCGACCTCGACATGATCAAGCTGGATCGCTCGTTCGTCGCCGGCTCGGGCGGGTGGGCGATCATCCACGCGGTGCGCGAGATGGCGAGCAGCCTGAACCTGCTCGTCGTGGCCGAGGGCATCGAGGAGCCGGAGCAGGCGGAGCGCGTCGAGGCCATCGGCTGCGACTTCGGGCAGGGGTGGCTGTACTGCCGGCCGGCGGCCGCCGATGCGCTGGCGGCCGACGTCGTGCGCCTCGAGGGAGAGCTGCGGGCGCGCCGGTAGTCTGGCCGCCCTGATGCGCATCCTGTTCGTCTGCCTGGGCAACATCTGCCGGTCGCCGACCGCCGAGGGGGTCATGCGCCGCCTCGTCGCGGAGGCGGGCCTCCAGGACGAGATCGAGATCGACAGCGCCGGGACGGGCGCCTACCACGTGGGCAGCCCGCCGGACGAGCGGGCGACCGCTGCCGCCCTGCGACGCGGCACCGAGCTCGCGGGCGCCGCCCGGCAGGTCGCCGACGAGGACTTCGAGACCTACGACCTCCTGCTGGCGATGGACGGCTCGAACCTCCACGAGCTGCGCCGGCGCGCGCCGGACGACGAGGCCCGCGCGCGGGTGCGCCTGCTGCGCGAGTTCGATCCCGCGTCGGAGGGCGCCGGCGATCTCGACGTGCCCGACCCGTACTACGGCGGCCTGCACGGGTTCGACACGGTGCTCGACCAGGTCGAGGCGGCCTGCCGGGGGTTGCTGGACGAGATCGTCGCCGCGCGCCGGTGAGCGGCGGCCCTCCCGCGCTCCCATCCGAGCTGGGCCGGGTGACCGGCGCCCGGCGCGTGAGCGGCGGCGACCTCAACGAGGCGTGGGCGGTCGAGCTCGAAGGCGGCGGCCGCGCGTTCGTCAAGACCCGTACGGGCGCGCCGCCCGGCGAGTACGCGACCGAGGCGGCGGGGCTGGCCTGGCTGGGCGAGGCGGGCGCGGTGCGCGTGCCGCGCGTCCTCGCCGCCGGCGACGACCACCTCGCGCTCGAGTGGATCGAGCCGGGGACGCTCGGTGCGCCGGGCGCGCAGGAGCTGGGCCGCGGGCTGGCGGCACTGCACCAGGCCGGCGCGCCCGCGTTCGGGGCGGCGTGGCCGATGCACCTCGGGCCGGTCGTGCTCTCCAACGAGCCGTGTGGCGACTGGCCGGCGTTCTACGCGCAGCGCCGCCTGCTGCCGCTCGCCGCCCGCGCGCGGGACGCGGGGGCGATGTCGGCGGCCGGCGTGCGGGCCGTCGAGCGCGTCGCGGAGCGGATGAGCGAGCTGGCGGGACCGCCGGAGCCGCCCGCGCGGCTGCACGGCGACCTGTGGGGCGGCAACGTCCTCGCCGGGTCGGACGGGCGCCCGTGGCTGATCGACCCGGCCGCGCACGGCGGCCACCGGGAGGTGGACCTCGCCATGCTGCGGCTGTTCGGCGCGCCCGATCCGCGCACCCTGGCCGCGTACGCCGAGGCGCACCCGCTCGCCGCCGGCCACGAGGAGCGCGTGGAGCTGTGGCAGCTGCTGCCGCTGCTCGTGCACGCGGTCCTGTTCGGCGGCGGGTACGGGGCGAGCGCCGAGCGCGCCGCGCGCCGGTACGGTTGACCCCATGGATCTCGGGCTCAGCGGGCGGGCGGGGATCGTCACGGGTGCCAGCCGCGGCATCGGGCTGGCCATCGCGCGCGGGCTGGCCGCCGAAGGAGCGCGCGTGCTCATGGTCTCGCGCGGCGAGCGGGAGCTCGCGGCGCGCGCGGCCGAGATCGACGCCGAGTGGCTGGCGCTCGACGTGTCCGAGCCCGACGCCGGCGACCGCATCGTCGCCTGCTGCGCGGAGCAGATGAGCGGCCCCGACTTCCTCGTCAACAACGCGGGCATCGCGGAGATGAAGGCGCTCGAGGAGCTCACCGACGCCGACTGGCAGCGCGACTGGGATCTGCACGTCATGGCGTCGATGCGGCTCATGCGCGCCGCGTGTCCGCGGATGGCCGGGGCCGGCTGGGGGAGGGTCGTCAACGTCTCCTCCTCGTCGGGCAAGCGGCCCTCCGGCACGCTGGCGATGTCGTATTCGGTGACGAAGGCCGCGCAGCTCGCGCTGTCGCGCGCGTTCGCCGACCGCTACGCCGCCGACGGCGTCCGCGTCAACGCGATCGCCCCGGGCATGGCGCTCAGCGAGGGGTGGACCGGTGCCGGCGGGCTCGCCGAGCAGCTCGGGCGGACCCGCGGCACGTCCGCCGCGGAGGTCCTGCGCGCGCAGGGCGAGCGGCTGCCGATCGGCCGTGCGCTCGAGGTCGACGAGGTCGCGCAGATCGCGGTGATCCTGTGCTCGGAGGTCGCCTCGGGCGTGGCCGGCGCCGCCTGGTCGGTCGACGGCGGCGTCTGGGCGTCCATCGTCTGAGCGGCGACGCTTGCTTGAATCCCCCGCCATGCCCGCCAACACCGACATCGTCGGCAAGACCTTCCCGCCCGCGGTCTATGCGGTCGGCCGCGAGAAGATCCGTGAGTTCGCGCACGCGACCGGGGAGACCAGCCCGCTGTGCCTCGACCTCGAGGCGGCCCGCGCGGCCGGGCACGCCGACCTCGTCGCGCCGCCGATGTTCGCGGTCGTGTACTGCATGCCGGCGATGGCGGTGGGGCTGTTCGATCCGGAGATCGGCATCGACTTCGCCCGGCTCGTCCACGGCGGGCAGGAGTTCACGTGGGGCGAGCTGGTGGTGGCGGGCGACGAGATCGCCACGACCGTGACGCTCGCCGACGTCAGCGAGCGCGCGGGCAACGGCTTCTTCGTCTTCGAGTCGCGCTCGGTCAACCAGGACGGCGCCGAGGTCAGCGCCGGCCGCTGGACGAACATCGTGCGGGGGGCGTGATGGAGATCCCGGAGCTGAAGGTGACGCCGGACCGGTACCTGACCGTCCGCTACGCGGGCGCGTCGGGGGACTTCAACCCCATCCACGTCGACGACGAGTTCGCCCGGTCGGTCGGCCTGCCGGGCAAGATCCTCCACGGCCTCTACACGATGGCCCAGGTCGCGCGGGCGCAGACCGAAGCGGGCGGTGGCCCCGCGTCGCTGCGCCGGCTCGCGGTGCAGTTTCGCGGGATGGGCGTGCCGGAGGCCGAGTTGACGATCACCACGACCGTGCGCGACGAGCGTGACGGCGTCGCCTACGTGGACTGCGTGGCCGAGCAGAACGGCCGCGCGATCATCCGCAACGCCGAGGCCGAGGTCGTCATTCCGGCGCAGTGATCCCGGGCCACTCGTGACCGCGGCTACCTCAGCACCACCAGCTCGCGCGGCATCTTCCGCTTGCCGCCGACCTTGTTCGCGCAGAACCCGAACGTCGCCGCCGACGCACCCGGGGCGATCGCGCCGGCCGAGCTCGGGAGCGTCACGACGACCTTCGGCCCGGTGCGGGTGACCGTGCCGTTCCAGCTCGACTCGATCGCGACGCGCTCGTCGAGCCGGAAGCGCAGCCGCGCCGGCCGGTCGGCCGTCGTGCCGGTGTTCGTCACGGCGAGCCCGGCGCACCAGCCGGTGCTCCACTCGCTCTGCAGCTTCGCGACCGCCTTGAAGGAGGTCGGCCCGGGCGGCGGCGGAGGAGGCGGCGGCGGCGCGGTCGCGGCGCCGTAGGGGATCGCCTCGCGCCGCTGCAGCGCCTGCAGCAGCGCGACCTTCGCCGTGTCCACCGTCGTCCAGTCGTCGCGCAGCACGCCGCCCGTGTCGCCCGAGTTCGGGTTCCACGCCCAGTACGTCCACGAGTGCCCGCGCCGCCCGAGGAAGTCCATGAACTGGCGCTGCCAGCGGCCCTCGACCGTGTCGGTGCCGGTCCGGCGCCCGCCGAACTCGCCGACCAGGATCGGGGCGGTGCCGGCCTGTGCGATGTAGTCGAAGCCCTTCGCCCACCGGTCGGCGAGCGTCGCCGGCACGTCGGCCGCCGAGAACCACGGCTGGTCGAACACGCCCGGCCCGTACTCGTGGGGGGAGTAGACGAGCCGGTTCGCCCGCGCCAGCCGCACGGGGTTGCGGCGCACGCCCTCGAGGTTGCCGCCCCACCAGTGCGTCGCGAGCAGCTGGCCGTCGGTGCGGCCCTCGATGCCCTCCACGACGATCAGCCAGCGCGGGGCGATCGCGCTGACCGCGTCGCCGGCGCGCTCGGCCGCCCGGCGCCAGTCCGTCGCGGTGCCGGTGCCCCACGTCGCCGCGCCGTGCGGCTCGTTCTTGAGGTCGGCGGCGACCACGTTCGGCGTCGACGCGTACCGGCGCGCGAGCTGTTGCCACCCGGCCACCCAGTCGTCCTCGGAGAAGCCGCTGCCGTACCAGAGGTCGCTCTGGAAGCCGTCGTCGGCCGTCGAGTGGTTGTCGAGGACGACGAGCAGGTCCTGGCGCCCGGCCTCCGCGATGATCTCGTCCATGACCTGCAGCGGGCTCTTGCCCTGCAGCGCGGCGTTGCGACCGCCGCCGTAGTCGATGCCGCTCGTGGACGCCGCTCGCAGCATCTGCAGCGAGAACGGCAGGCGGACCGCGTTGAAGCCGAGCCGGCGGATCTGGGCGAGCATGTCCTTGTAGTCGCGCGCCCACAGGCCATGTGGCGCGTGGTTGGCGGTCTCGAAGCCGAACCAGTTGACGCCCTGGATGACGAACGTCCGGCCGCCGTGGTCGACGATCGTCGCGCCGCTCGTCGACAGCGGCGCGCGCTCGACGATCGTGGCGCCGGCGGGCGCGGCGACCAGCAGGGTGAGAACGAGGGGAAGCAGAGCAAGCGTCCGTGCCATCGGGCGACCATAGAGATCGGCCGCGGCACCTCCGCCATCAGCCCTCGCCCGGACGCAGCAGCGTCCGGCACCGCGTCAGCCTTCCTCGGCCTGCAGCTCCTTCACGCGGCCCTCGAGCTTGGCCATGACGTCGGGGTCGCGCAGCGTGGTGACGTCCCCGAGCTCGCGGCCCTCGGCGATGTCGCGCAGCAGGCGGCGCATGATCTTGCCCGAGCGCGTCTTGGGCAGGTCGTCGCTCCAGATGATCCGCTTGGGCCGGGCGAGCTTGCCGATCCGCGCCGCGACGTGGTCGCGGATCTCGGCCACCAGCTCGTCGGACCCCTCGAGCTCGCCCTCGAGCGTCACGAACGCGGCGACGGACTGGCCGGTGTCCTCGTCGGTCTGCCCGATCACCGCGGCCTCGGCGACCTTCGGGTGCGAGACGATCGCCGACTCGATCTCCGCGGTGGACATCCGGTGGCCGGACACGTTGAGCACGTCGTCGACGCGGCCGATCACCCAGAGGTAGCCGTCGTCGTCCCGGCGCGCCGCGTCGCCCACGAAGTACGTCTGCGGGCCGAACTTCTCCCAGTACGTGGCGACGAAGCGGTCGTCGTCCTTGTAGAGCGTGCGCAGCATCCCCGGCCACGGCCGCGTCAGCGTGAGCAGGCCCTGCGTATCGCGCGGGACCTCCTCGCCGGAGTCGTCCACGACCCGGGCGGCGATCGCCGGCAGCGGCGTGCCCGCCGAGCCGGGCTTCGTCTGCTGCACGCCCGGCAGCGTCGTGATCATGATCGCGCCGGTCTCCGTCTGCCACCAGGTGTCGACGATCGGGCAGCGCTCGCCGCCGATGACCTTGTGGTACCAGAGCCAGGCCTTGGGGTTGATCGGCTCGCCGACCGTGCCGAGCAGCCGCAGCGCCGACAGGTCATGGCGGCCCGGGTACTGCTCGCCCCACTTCATGCACGCCCGGATCGCGGTCGGCGCCGTGTAGAAGATCGTCACGCCGTAGCGCTCGCACAGCTCCCACCAGATGTCCTTGTCCGGGTAGTCCGGCGCGCCCTCGTACATCACCGACGTGCAGCCGTTGGCCAGCGGCCCGTAGACGATGTAGCTGTGCCCGGTCACCCAGCCGACGTCGGCCGAGCACCAGTACACGTCCGACGGCGCCTTGAGATCGAAGACGTAGCGGTGCGTCCACGCGACGTGCGTCAGGTAGCCGCCGGTCGTGTGCAGGATGCCCTTCGGCTTCGCGGTCGAACCCGACGAGTACAGGATGTAGAGCGGATGCTCGGCGGGCAGCTGCTCGGGCTCGCAGACGGCGTCGGCCGCCGCCAGCGCCTCGTCGTAGAAGACGTCGCGCTCGCCCATCGGGCAGTCGATGCCGGTGTGGCGCACGACGAAGATCGTCTCGACGTCGACGCCGATCTCGTCGACGGCAGCCTTGATCGGCGCCGTCCTGCCCTTGCGTCGCGCGCCGTCGACCGTGACGAGAGCGCGCGCGTCGGAGAAGTCCATCCGCTCCTTGACGGACTCCGGCGAGAACCCGCCGAAGACGACGTTGTGCGGCGCGCCGATCCGCGCGCACGCGAGCATCGCCACGACGACCTCCGGGATCATCGGCAGGAAGATCCCGACGACGTCGCCGCGCCCGATCCCACGCGACTTCAGCGCGTTGGCGAACCGCTGCACGTCGGCCAGCAGCTGCGCGTAGGTGATGTCGCGCTCCTCGCCCTCCTCGCCGCGCCAGTGGAACGCGACGCGGTCGCCCAGCCCCGCGTCCACGTGGCGGTCCAGGCAGTTGACCGACGCGTTGAGCGTGCCGTCGGCGAACCACTTGTAGAACGGCGGGTCCGTGTCGTCGAGCGACTGCGACGGCTGCGCGAACCAGTCCAGCGCCCGGGCCTGCTCGAGCCACCAGGCCGCCGGATCGCGCTCGGCCTCCTCCCGGACGGCGTCGTCGGAGATCGAGGCGGCGGACCGGAACTCGTCCGACGGAGGGAACGTCTCGACCTCCAGCAGCTCGGCCAGCTCTTGCTCCAGATCCGTCGCCATGTCCGGTCTCCTCTCAGCGGTTCAGGGTGGTTCGGCAGGATGCCGCGCCGGTATGTCGCGGTGGTCGTGCGGGGAATGATGGGTACCACGCCGCGACGGCGGTCGCCAGCCCGCCGACGACCGGCCTCCGCCGGATCCCATCAGCCCCCGCGCAGCGGTGCTGCCATGATGCCCGCCATGCAGGTACCCGAGGACGCCTTCGTCGCGGTCATCGAGATCCCGAAGGGCAGCCGCAACAAGTACGAGTGGGACCACGAGCTCAACGCGATCAAGCTCGACCGCTTCCTGTTCAGCTCGATGGTCTACCCGACCGACTACGGCTTCGTGCCCGACACCCTCGGCCGCGACGGCGACCCGCTCGACGTCATGGTGTGCGTGAGCGAGCCGACGTTCCCGGGGTGCCGGATCCTCGTCAAGCCGATCGCCCTGTTCCGCATGGAGGACGACCAGGGCATCGACGACAAGGTGCTCGCCGTGCCGCTCGAGGATCCGGGCTGGAACTCGCTGGAGCGCCTCGACGACCTCTCCAAGCAGCTGCAGGACGAGATCGCCCACTTCTTCTCGGTCTACAAGGACCTCGAGCAGAAGCAGGTGCGCGTCGACGGCTGGTACTCGCGGGAGGAGGCGCTGGAGGAGATCCAGCGCTCCCTCGAGCGCGAGCGGCGCCGCAAGCTCGGCCTGTCCCGCGCCGACTGACCGGCGCTACCCGGTCAGCCGGAACGTGCGGCGCAGGCCGCCGTCGCGCCGCGTGACCGTGGTGAGGCTTGCCGACGCCCGCCCGGGGGTCGTGCCGGACACGCCGAGGTCGACGGTGGTGACGGCGTGCGGCGGGCCGGGGACGACGGCGAGGGCCGCGGGTGCGGTCGGCGCAGCGGCCCGGCTCTCCGTGACCCCGGCGATGCCCACGGCGATCGCGACGATCGCGCAGCCGCCGACGACCGCCCGCCGGTGCGAGCGGATCCGTTCGAGCCGATCCATACGCGTGGGATTCGGGGCCGCGTCACGGTGTCCTCGTACACTCGGATCGTGCTCAGCCCGCGCCAGGAGCTCATCCTCGCCAAGGTCGTCGAGGTCTATCTGGAGGCTGGCCAGCCGGTCGGCTCGAAGGCCATCGCCGCGGATGCCGCCATCGAGTTCGGCCCGTCGACGATCCGCAACGAGCTCGCCCAGCTCGAGGAGCACGGCCTGCTCGCGCATCCGCATACATCGGCCGGCCGGGTGCCGACCGACTCGGGCTACCGCTACTTCGTCGACCGCCTGCTGCCGGCGCGCAAGGTCTCGCTCGACCTCAGCCTCATCCGGCGCGAGGTGGACGAGGCGATGCGCGCGACGAGCGAGGCGCTCTCCCAGGTGACGAACCTGCTGGCGATCGTCAGCGCGCCGCCGATCGAGACCGCGACGATCCGCCACGTCGAGGTGCTGCTGCTGCAGTCGCAGGTGTTGATGGTCGTGATCATCACCTCGACAGGCGGCGTGACCAAGCGCGTCTTCACCTTCGACGAGCCGGTCGACTCCGGCCTCGTAGGCTGGGCGGGCGAGTACCTCAACGAGGAGCTGACCGGCGTCGGCCTCGGTGCCCGCACCCTCGCGCACCGGCTCGCCGAGCCGTCGCTCGGGGTCCGCGAGCGCGGGTTCCTCGCCGCGTTGTCGCCCGCGTTCATCGACCTCGCGGAGACCGCCGAGTCGACGCTCTACATGGACGGGGCGGCGCGCCTGCTCTCCGAGCACCGCGTGCAGGACCTCACGCAGATCAACTCGCTCATGGGGATGCTCGAGCAGCGCGTCACGCTGCTCGGCGCGCTGGCCTCCGCGCTGGCGACCCCGGACGTGCTCGTGCGCATCGGCGCCGAGAACGAGCTGCCGGAGCTGCGCTCGCTCGCGCTCGTCGCCTCTGGCTACGGCCTGCCGGCGCGGCGCCTGGGCGCCGTGTCGGTCCTCGGGCCCGTACGCATGGACTACGGCATGGCCATCTCGAGCGTGCGCGAGGCGGCGCGCCATCTCTCCCGCTTCGTCTCCGACGTCTACGACAACTGATGCCCCGAGACCCCTATGAGGTGCTCGGCGTCCCGCGCGGCGCCGACGACACCCACATCAAGAAGGCCTTCCGCAAGCTCGCGCGCGAGCTGCATCCGGACGTGAACTCGTCCGAGACCGCCGAGGAGGACTTCAAGGAGGCCGCCGAGGCCTACGAGGTCCTCAGCGACGCCGAGCGCCGCGCGACCTTCGACCGCTACGGCTGGGAGGGGCTGCGCAGCGGCGGCTACGCGCCGCCGGACTTCTCCGGCTTCGGCTCGCTCGGCGACATCTTCGATGCGTTCTTCGGCGGCGGGATGGCCGGCGGGCGCGGCGGGCCGATCCAGGGCGGCGACGTCGCCGTCACCGTCGAGCTCGACCTGCTGACCGCGTCACGCGGAGCGAAGGCCGAGGTCGCCTACGACGCGATCACGCGCTGCGAGCACTGCCACGGCAACGGCGCCGAGCCGGGCACGCCGATCGAGACCTGCGGGCGCTGCGGCGGCGCAGGGCGGCTGCAGGCCGTCACGCGCACGCCCTTCGGCCAGGTCATGCGGACGGTCGAGTGCGACGTCTGCGGCGGCGACGGCCGCGTCGCCAAGGAGCCGTGCAAGGTCTGCCGGGGCCGCGGGCGCCAGGTCCAGCGGCGCACGCTGACGGTCGACGTGCCCGCGGGCATCGCCGACGGCCAGCGCATCCGGCTGGGGGGCCGCGGCCACGAGGGCGAGCGCGGCGGGCCGGCGGGCGATCTCTACGTCCAGGTCCGGGTGCGCGAGCATGAGCGCTTCGTGCGCGACGGCGACGACCTCGTCACGGTCCTCGACCTGCCCGCGCCGCTGGCGGCGCTCGGCACCACGGTGCGCGTGCCGCTGCTCGACGGCGACGAGGAGGTCGAGATCCCCGCGGGCACGCAGCCGGGCGCGACGATCGTCCTGCGCGGCAAGGGCATGCCGCCGCTGCGTCGCGGGCGCCACGGCGACCTGCGGGTCGTCGTCAACGTCGTCATCCCGCGCCGGCTGAACAAGCGTCAGCGCGAGCTGCTGACCGAGCTGGCCGACTCGATGGGGCCCGAGAACCTCGCCAACGACGAGTCGGTGTTCTCGAAGCTGCGGCGCTCGCTGTTCGCATCGTGATCCGCCTCGCCGTCCGGGTCGCGCGCGCCGACGCCGAGCTCGCGCTCGCCGAGCTGCTCGTGCTCGCGCCCGAGGGCGTCGAGGAGGTCGACGCGGGCGACGACGTCGTCGAGTACGCGATCTACGGCGCGGAGGGCGAGCTGCCGGACCTCGGCGAGGTCCGGGCGGCGGCGGGCGAGGCGCTCGTCGAGGTGTCGAGCACCGTGGTCGGCGACGACTGGGCGCAGCGCTGGCGCGAGTTCCACCGTCCGTTGCAGCTCGCCGGCCTTCGGCTCCGGGCGCCGTGGCATGAGGCGCAGGAGGGGCTCGAGGTGGTCATCGACCCCGGCCAGGCGTTCGGCACCGGCATGCACCCGACGACCCGGCTGTGCCTCGAGCTGCTGCTCGCCGAGCCGGCGGCGCGGCGCGCCTGCCCGCTCGCCGACCTCGGCTGCGGGTCCGGCGTCCTCGCCATCGCGGCGGCCAAGCTCGGCTGGGCGCCCGTCGACGGCTACGACCACGAGGCCGAGAGCGTGCAGGCGACGATCGACAACGCCGCGGCCAACGGCGTCGAGGTCGGCGCGCACCCCTGGGACCTGCGCCGCGACCCGATCCCCCAGGCGCCCACCGCGGCCGCGAACCTCCTGCGCCCGCTGCTCCTCGAGCTGGCCGAGCGGATGACCGCGCCGCCGGAGACGCTGATCGCCAGTGGGCTCCTGGAGGCCGAGGCCGGCGAGGTGGCGGAGGCGTTCGCCCGCCACGGGCTGCGCGAGCACGCCCGCCGCAGCCGCGACGGCTGGGCCGCCGTGCTGCTGCGCCGCGCCGCTGCGTGACACCATCCGGTCGCGCATGACGACCGTCGCCCGCAAGCCGCGCCTGCACGTCCGCGCGCTGTTCGCGGAGATGCTCCGCATCTACCGGCGCCACTGGCGGTGGCTCATGCTCGCCGCCGCGCTCGTCTTCCTGCCGCTCGCGCTCGTCGACGGCCTGGTCGAGGAGATCCGGTCCGGCAGCGACGTCGCCAAGGGCGGGCTCGCACTGCTGACCACGGTCGAGCACATGCTCGGCGACGTGCTGTTCAACGGGCTCGTCGCCGCCGCCGTCATCGCCTGGCGTCAGGGCGGCCCGCGGCTCGGCATCTTCGCCGTGGCGCGGACGCTGCCGTGGCCGACGATCCTCGCGCTCGAGGTCGCCATCCCGGTCGTGACGGCGGTGGGGCTGCTGCTCCTCGTCATCCCGGGCATCGCGTTCGCGACGTACGTGACGCTGGCCCCGGCGGTCGTCAAGGTCGAGCACCTGCGCGCCTGGCCGTCGGTGAAGCGCAGCTTCGCGCTCGTGCGCGGCAACTTCTGGCGGGTGCTGCTCGTCCTCGTGCTGCTCGTCGGCGTCGCCGCCGCCGTGGAGGAGCTGCTGCAGACCGTCACGCCGGAGTACATCGGCGACGTGCTTGTCAAGCTGGCGGTGGAGCTGGCGTTCTCGCCGCTGTCGGCCGTCGCGGTCGTGCTCATGGTCTTCCACCTGCGTCGCGACCCCGCCGACGGGGAATAGCCTTCCGCAATGGCCTGGAAGATCGTCATCGCCGGGGGAGGCTTCGGTGGCCTCTACGCCGCGCGCACCCTGGAGCGGATCCTGCCGCCGCAGAGCGCGCGCATCACGCTCGTCAACGACGTGAACTTCATGCTCTACACCCCGCTGCTGCCGGGCGCGGCGGCCGGGACGCTCGAGCCGCGCCACGTCGTCGTGCCGCTGCGTGAGGAGCTCAAGCACGCCGACCTGCGCCTCGGCACCGTCGTCGGCGCGGCGCCGGACCACGGCCGGCTCTCCGTCCGCGGCCCGGAGGGCGACCTCGAGGAGCTCGCATACGACCACCTCATCGTCGCGCTCGGCTCGATCTCGCGGACGTTCCCGATCCCCGGCCTCGCCGAGCACGCGATCGGCTTCAAGACGCTGCCCGAGGCGATCGCCCTGCGCAACCGGCTGCTGCGGTCCTTCGAGATCGCCGAGGCGATGGAGGACGGCCGGGAGCGCGAGGCGTACCTGACGTTCGTGTTCGTCGGCGCCGGCTACGCGGGCGTGGAGGGCCTCGCCGAGCTGCAGGACTTCGCCGCCGACGCGATCGAGCTCTACCCGCGCTGCCGGACGTCGGGGACGCGGTTCGTCCTCGTGGAGGCGCGCGACCGGATCATGCAGGAGATCCCGCGGTCGCTGGCCGAGTTCGCCACGCGCGAGCTGCGCGGGCGCGGGATCGAGATCCGCACCGGCACGCAGCTCGAGGAGGTGCGCGAGGACAGCGTGCGCCTCTCGACCGGCGAGACGATCCCGACGCGCACCGTCGCGTGGACGGCGGGCGTCAAGCCGCACCCGGCGGTCGCCGAGCTCGGCCTGCCGCTGGACGGGGGTGGGCGGATCCGGGTCGACTCCTACCTGCAGGTCGAGGGCCGCGAGAACGTGTGGGCGATCGGCGACGCCGCGGCCGTGCCGGACGCGGCGCAGAAGTACCAGAGGCCGACCCCGCCGACCGCCCAGCACGCGATGCGCCAGGGCCGCACGGCGGCGCGCAACGTCGCCGCGGCCACCGGCGCGGGCCACCGCCGGCGCAGGTTCACCTACAAGACGCTCGGCGTGTTCGTCGACATGGGACGCAACCAGGCCGTGGCGCAGACGCTCGGCATCCGCTGGCGCGGGCCGATCGCCTGGTTCCTCGCGCGGACGTACCACCTCCTGCTCATGCCGGGCATGAAGCGCCGGACCCGCCTGGTCATCGACTGGTCGATCGGGCTGTTCTTCGGCCGCGACGCCTCGGAGCTCGGCATGCTCGGCCACCCGCCCGCATTGCAGGGCCAGAGCAGCGGCGGCACGGGGGAGGAGGCGGCCGGCGACTGAGCCGCCTGCCGCCCCCCTACCATGTGGGGACGGAGATGACGGCACTCGAACGCGTGAAGGACGATCTCGCCACGGCGCGCAAGGCCGGCGAGCGCGGGCGCGTCGGCACGCTGAGCCTGGTGCTCTCCGAGCTGCAGAAGGCGGCGAAGGAGGGCGACGGCGACGAGGTGGCGGTGCTGCGCCGCGAGCGCAAGCGCCGCCAGGAGGCGGCGCGGGCCTTCCGCGACGGGGGCCGTCCCGAGCTGGCCGAGGCCGAGGAGGCGGAGGCCGGGATGATCGAGCAGTACCTGCCCGCCGAGCTGTCCGACGACGAGCTGCGCACGATGGTCGCCGATGCTGTGGCCGAGACCGGCGCCGGCTCGCCGAAGGACATGGGCCGGGTCATGCCCGTCGTCATGGGCAAGGTCGCCGGCCGCGCCGACGGCCGTCGCGTATCCCAGCACGTCAAGGAGGCACTGTCGGCTTGACCGTCCCGCGTCCCACCATCGCCACGCCATGAGAACCCAGATCGAGCTGCCCAACCGCGTCGCCGCCGAGATGGCCGGTAGCGAGGACACGGTGCTCAAGGCCCTGGAGGGCCACCTCGACTGCGACCTGTTCCTGCGCGGCAACATGGTCACGCTCGACGGCGAGCCGGAGGCCGTGCGCGCCGCCGAGCAGGTCGTGCGCGAGATGGCCGAGCTCGTCGAGCAGGGCCACGAGATCGCGCCCGGCACGATCAGCGCGGTCGCCGGCGCGCTGGATGCGCACGAGTCGCCCGCGCGCATCCTCGAGGACGTCGTCTGGCGCCACCGCTCCACGAAGGTCGCGCCGAAGTCGGTCAACCAGAAGCGCTACGTCGACTCGATCCGCCGCAACACGATCACCTTCGGCATCGGCCCCGCGGGCACCGGCAAGACGTGGCTGGCCGTCGCGATGGCCGCCGCCGCCCTGCAGCGCCGCGAGGTCAACCGCGTGATCCTCACCCGGCCGGCCGTGGAGGCCGGCGAGCGCCTCGGCTTCCTGCCCGGCGACCTGATGGCGAAGATCGACCCGTACCTGCGTCCGCTGTTCGACGCGCTGCAGGACATGCTGGACGCCGAGAAGGTCACGCAGGCGCTGGAGCGCGGCCAGATCGAGGTCGCGCCGCTGGCCTTCATGCGCGGAAGGACGCTCAACGACAGCTTCATCATCCTCGACGAGGCCCAGAACACCACGCCCGAGCAGATGAAGATGTTCCTGACCCGCCTCGGGTTCGGCTCGAAGATGGTGGTGACCGGCGACATCACGCAGGTCGACCTGCCGCGCGAGCACCAGTCGGGCCTGATCGTCGTCTCGGAGATCCTCGACGGCCTGGAGGGCGTGGAGTTCGTACGCTTCGGCGGCGAGGACGTCGTGCGCCACAAGCTCGTGCAGCGGATCGTCGAGGCCTACGACTCCCACACCGCCGGCCAGACCGGGCAGCTGCGGCGTGCTCGAGGTTGAGGTCGTCGGCACCGCGGCGATCGCCGGGGCGGAGGTCGAGCGTCTCGTGGCCATCGCGCTGGCATCCGCCGACGTCGAGGACGGTCACGTGGCGGTGGAGTTCGTCGACGCGGATCGCATCCGCGACCTGAACCGCGAGCACCGCGCCAAGGACTCGCCCACCGACGTCCTGTCGTTCCCCATCGACTCCGACGACGGCGAGCCGTACGGCCCGCGCGAGCTCGGCGACGTCGTGATCTGCCCCGAGCACACCGAGGACCTGCGCGAGGCGGTCATCCACGGCACGCTGCATCTCGTCGGGATGGACCACGAGACCGACGACGGCGAGATGCTCGCGCTGCAGCGCGAGCTGCTGGGTTGGTAGATCCGATCCCGCCCACCGCCCCCCCACCACCCGTGACCCGCTCGGGCTTCATCGCCCTCGCGGGCCGGCCGAACGTCGGCAAGTCCACGCTGGTCAACGCGATCGTGGGGCGCAAGGTCGCGATCGTCTCCGACAAGCCGCAGACGACCCGGCGCGCGATCCGCGGCGTCGCGACGGGCGACGACTGGCAGCTCGTGCTCGTCGACCTCCCGGGCGTCCAGCGCCCCCGCGACGCGCTGACCGAGCGCATGCAGCGGCGCGTCGAGCGCGAGCTCGAGGACGCCGACGGCGCGCTGATGGTGCTCAACGGCGAGCAGGGCGCCGGGCCCGGGGACCGCTTCATCGCGGCCGCGCTGCGCACCGCCAAGGTGCCGGTGGTCATCGCGGTCAACAAGGTCGACCGGCTCGACAACCCGGGCACCGTGCTCGCGCTGCAGCAGGCCGCCGAGCTCGAGATCGGCGACGAGATATTCCCGGTCTCCGCCCGCACCGGCATGGGTATGAAGCCGCTCGTCGACCACCTCATCGCCCTGCTGCCCGAGGGGCCGTTCTTCTACGAGCGGGGCGAGGGGTCCGACCAGCCGCGCGACGTGATCCTCGCGGAGCTCGTCCGCGAGCAGGTGCTGCGCCGCACGTTCCAGGAGGTGCCGCACTCGGTCGAGGTCGTCATCGAGGAGGTCGAGTGGCCGCGCGGCGACCTCGCCCTCGTGCGCGCGCTGCTGTGGGTGGAGACCGATTCCCAGAAGGGCATCGTCATCGGCTCCGGCGGCAAGATGATCAAGGCGATCGGGACCGCCGCCCGCCGCGAGCTCGAGCGCGAGCTCGGGTCGCGCGTGCATCTCGACCTCTCCGTCCGCGTGCGGCGCTCGTGGCGCGCGGACGAGGGGCTGCTGGACCGGCTGGGCATCGAGTAGCGGCCATCAGGCGAGCGCGCGCGCGAGGCGCGCCGCCAGCCGCCCGCAGGCCTCGGGTCCGGGCCCGTCATCGGCCAGCAGGGGCAGGCTGTGCACCGGCGCGCGCGCCTGGCGCCGCAGGCGAGCGAGCTGGGCCTGCTGCTCGCGCACGCGCTCGGCGGCCAGCTCGACGGCCGCGGCAACCGGTCCGTCCGCCGCCGCCCGCACCGTCGCCAGCTGCGCGCGCGTGAAGCGCCGCGGCATGACGCCGTTGGCCACGATCGCCGCCAGCGGGCGGCTCGCCTCGAGCTCGAGCGCCTCGGTGACCGACAGCTCGGCCGGCTCGGCGACCCCCACGACGCCGGTCGCGCGCTCGTCGGCGAGGAAGTCGCGGAACGTCGCCGCCTGACGTCCGAGCGGTCCGACCCGCTCGATCGCCGCGAACGTCGCCGGCGCCCGCAGCATCCCCAGCCCGTGGCCGGACGACGCGGCGTCCACGACGACCACGTCGAACGGCGCCGCGCCGGACCAGCGTCCGTCCTGCACGAGGTCCCACACCTTCGCCGCCTCGGTGAGCTCGCGTGCCCCGGGCGCGGCCTGGGCGAAGGCGGAGAACGTGCCCGAGCGCACGAGCAGGTCGGCCAGGCGCCGCGAGATCAGGCTGGAGAACCACTCGCGGACGGCCGCCTCGGGGTCGATCGACAGCGTCCACAGGCCGTCGTCGAGCTGCTGCTCGGCGCCGCCCTCGAGCCTCGGGCGCCCGTACATCGCGGCGACCCGGGCCAGCCCGGCGAGTTCGACGACGCACGTCCGCCGCCCGGCCGCGCGCGCCGCCAGCGCCAGCACCGCCGCGACCGTCGTCTTGCCGGCGCCGCCCTTGCCCGTCACGTAGATCAGGCGGCGATGCAGCAGCGGCGGAGCCATCGCGGCGAAGGTACCCGGCGCGCGCCGGGAATCCGCCGAGAACCGCCGGAGGGAGCTCGGCGCACGGCCGAGTAGCATCGCCCGATGCCAGTGGGACTCGACGCCGACCAGATCTCCTTTGACGCCCAGGGCCTTGTCCCATGCGTGATCCAGGACTGGCGGACCGGCGAGGTCCTGACGCTCGCGTACATGAACGAGCTCGCCCTCCGGCGCACCCACGAGAGCGGCGAGCTGCACCTGTGGAGCCGGTCGCGCGGCGAGCTTTGGCACAAGGGCGCGACGTCGGGCAACACGCAGGCCGTGCGCGCGCTGCGCCTGGACTGCGACGGCGACGCGGTGCTGGCGCTCGTGGAGCCCGCGGGGCCGGCATGCCACACCGGCGAGCGCACCTGCTTCCACCGCGGCGACACGGAGGCCACCGCGCCGCACGAGGCGCTGCCCGCCCTCGAGCGCACGCTCGACCAGCGCGCGGCCGAGCGCCCGCAGGGCTCCTACGTCGTCAAGCTCCTCGATGACGCGCCGCTGCGCGGCGAGAAGGTGCAGGAGGAGGCCGAGGAGGTCGTCCGGGCGGCGCGCGAGGAGACCGACGACCGCGTCGACGAGGAGGCCGCCGACCTGCTCTTCCACCTGACCGTGCTGCTGCACGGCCGCGAGCGCACGCTGGCGGACGCGTGCGAGGTGCTCAATGGCCGTCGCCGCTGAGCAGGCCGTCACCCACACCTTCATCGCGGACTGCGAGACCCCGGTCTCGGCGTTCCTCAAGCTGCGTGGCCACGGCCCGGCGTTCCTGCTCGAGTCCGCCGAGCAGGGCCAGCGCGTCGGGCGCTGGTCCTTCATCGGCGTACGTCCGCGCAAGGTGCTGCGCTGGTCGCTCGGCGATCCCGGCGACCCGTACGCGCTGGCGGCCGAGGAGGTCGGGCGCACGCGGCTGGCGCCACAGCCGGGGCTGCCGCCGTTCGCCGGCGGGGCGGTCGGCTACTTCGGCTACGACCTCGTACGCACGGTGGAGCCGCTCGGGCCGCCGAACCCCGACCCGGTCGGCCTGCCGGACATGGCGCTCATGCTCACCGACGCGCTCGTCGCCTTCGACCATCTCAAGCACACGATCACCGTGGTCGCGATGGCCGACCCGGACGTGGTCGACGAGGTGCGCGAGGCGCTCGCCGGGCCCGTGCCGCCGCCCCGCGCGCAGCCCCGCGCCGTGGCGGCGCCCCGATGGCAGGCGAACATGCCCCGCGAGCGCTTCGAGGCGAACGTGGCGCGGATCGTCGAGTACGTCCACGCGGGCGACGCCTTCCAGGTCGTGCCGTCGCAGCGCTGGAGCGCGCCCATCGAGAAGGAGCCGTTCTCGATCTACCGGGGGCTGCGCGCGGTCAACCCGTCGCCGTACATGTACTTCCTGGACTTCGTCGACTTCCAGGTCGTCGGCGCCTCGCCCGAGCCGCTGCTCACCGTCTCCGGCGACCGCGTCTCGACCCGGCCGATCGCCGGCACGCGGCCGCGCGGCGGCGACCTCGAGGAGGACGAGCGCATCGCCGCCGAGCTGCTCGCCGACGAGAAGGAGCGCGCGGAGCACGTCATGCTCGTCGACCTCGGCCGCAACGACCTCGGCCGGGTCTGCCGGTACGGCACCGTGAGCGTGGACGAGTTCATGGCCGTCGAGACGTACTCGCACGTGATGCACATCGTCAGCTCGGTGTCCGGGACGCTGCGCGACGACGTCGGCGCGATGGACGCCCTGCGCTCGGTGCTGCCCGCCGGCACGCTCAGCGGCGCCCCGAAGGTCCGCGCGATGCAGATCATCGACGAGCTCGAGCCGGTCAAGCGCGGTGGCTACGGCGGCGCGATCGGCTACCTCAGCTACACCGGCGACCTCGACACGTGCATCCACATCCGCACGGTCGTCGTCAAGGACGGCGTCGCGCACATCCAGGCCGGCGGCGGGACCGTCGCGGACGCCAAGCCCGCGTACGAGTTCCGCGAGTCCGAGGCGAAGTCGCGCGCCGTCAAGCAGGCGTTCGAGCTCGCCTGCGCCCAGGAGGACTGGGCATGAGCAACATGGCCGAACACCGGAGCGGTCACACCCCGCAATCCCGAAGCGAAGGTGTGAGGCCGAGAGCGAAGCGGTCACCCTGGAGCGAAGCGGTCACCTTGAAGCGAAGCGGTCTCCGCGCATGGAAGCGGTCGACATGACCCGCGTCCTCGTCATCGACAACTACGACTCCTTCACGTACAACCTCGTCCAGTACCTGGGCGAGCTGGGCGCCCGGATCGACGTCGTGCGCAACGATCGCGCCGCGGTGGACGAGCTGCTGGAGGACCCGCCCGACCGCGTCGTCGTCTCGCCGGGCCCGTGCACGCCGAACGAGGCCGGGATCTCGCTCGAGGCGGTGCGCCGCTTCCCCGAGGCGGGGATCCCGACGCTCGGCGTCTGCCTCGGCCACCAGTCGCTCGGCCAGGCGTTCGGCGCGACGGTCATCCGCCACGAGCCCGTCCACGGCAAGACGACCGTGATCGAGCACGACGGGCGCACGATCTTCGCCGGCGTGCAGGCGCCGCTGACCGTCGGCCGGTATCACTCCCTGATCGTGGATCCGAACACCCTCCCCGACGAGCTCGAGGTCAGCGCCACCGGCGGCGGCGTCGTCATGGGCCTGCGTCATCGCGAGCTGCCCGCCGAGGGCGTCCAGTTCCACCCCGAGTCGGTGCTCACCGACGACGGCAAGCGGATCCTCGACAACTTCCTGTGCCGCACCCCGTCCTGACCGCCGCGATCGACAGGGTCGCCTCGGGCGAGGACCTGTCGGTCGACGAGACCGCCTCGGTGCTGTCGACGATCATGAGCGGCGACGCCGGCGAGGTCCAGATCGCCGCGTTCCTCATCGCGCTGCGCACGAAGGCGGAGACCGAGGACGAGCTCGCCGGCCTTGCCCGCGCGATGCGGCAGTTCGCGACGCCCGTCACCACGGCCCGCGACGATCTGCTCGACGTCGTCGGCACGGGCGGTGGGCGGCGTACGTTCAACGTCTCGACCACCGCGGCGGTGATCGCGGCGGGCGCCGGGTGCGCCGTGGCCAAGCACGGCAACCGCTCCGCGACGTCGCTGTCCGGCGCCGCCGACGTGCTCGAGGCGCTCGGCGCCAGGATCGACCTGTCCCCCGCGGCGGTCGGCCGCTGCATCGACGAGGTGGGCTTCGGCTTCCTGTTCGCGCCCACCCATCATCAGGCCACCCGTTACGTGATCCCGGTCCGCCGCGACCTGGCCGTGCGCACCGTGTTCAACCTGCTCGGCCCGCTGACGAATCCGGCCGGGGCCCGCCGCCAGCTCGTGGGCGTCGCCGACGGCTCGTTCCTGGAGCGGATGGCGGGCGCGGTGCAGCGGCTGGGAACGGACCGTGCGTTGCTAGTGTCCAGCGAGGATGGCCTTGACGAGATGAGCACGTCCGGCGTCACCCGCGTGGTGGAGGTGGGGGACTCGCAGGAGCGGCGGTCCTACCGCGTCTCGGCCGCTGACTTCGGCCTGGCCCCGGCGCGCTTCGAGGACGTGATGGGCGGCACCCCGGCCGACAACGCCGCGACGGCGCGCGCCATCCTCGCCGGTGAGCACGGCGCGCCGCGCGACCTCGCCGTGCTGAACGCCGGCGCCGCCATCTACGCCGCCGGCCGCGCCGACTCGATCGGCGCCGGCGTGACGGCCGCCCAGGCGTCGATCGACACCGGTGCCGCCGCGGGCGCGCTGGAGCGCTACGTCGAGATCACGCACCGACTGGGAGACGGATGAACGTCCTGTCGCGCATCGTCGACTCGACCCGCAGCGACGTCGAGCGCCGGCGCCGCGAGGTCCCGCTGTCCGAGCTCGAGGCGCGCCTGGCGCACCGGGGCGAGGACCGCCCGTTCTCCGAGGCGCTGTCGGGGCCCGGCGTCTCGATCATCGCCGAGCACAAGCGCCGCTCGCCGTCGGCCGGCAGCATCCGTGACGGGGCGACCGTCGAGGAGATCGTCTGCGCCTACGAGCGCGGCGGCGCGGCGGCGCTGTCGATCCTCACCGAGGGCCAGCACTTCGGCGGCACGCTGGACGACCTGCGAGAGGCGCGGCGGACGACGAACCTGCCGATCCTGCGCAAGGACTTCATCGTCGACCGCTACCAGGTCTACGAGACCGCCGCGGCGGGCGCGGACGCGCTGCTGCTGATCGTCGCCGCGCTCGACGACGACGACCTCGCGGCGCTGCACCAGGACGCGATGCACCTCGACCTCGACGTCCTCGTCGAGGTCCACGACGAGGAGGAGCTCGAGCGCGCGCTGGAGATCGACGCCGACGTCATCGGCATCAACAATCGCGATCTCACCGACTTCTCGGTCGACCTCAACCGCACGTTCGACCTGCTCTCCGACGTGCCGGCGGGCAAGCTCGTGGTCTCGGAGTCGGGGCTCTACACGCGCGAGCAGCTCGAGGAGCTCGAGCGGGTCGGCATCGACGCCGTGCTCGTGGGCGAGCGGCTCATGCGCGCGCCTGACCCCGAGGAGGCGCTGCGCGAGCTCGCCGGGGGCACCGAGCCGACCGACGAGGTGCTCTGACCGCCGTTCCCGGCGGGTTTTAGCCGTGCCTGCGGCCGTCTTCAGCCTGCCTTGAGGCAGGGCTCCCACGATCAAGGGCGATGAGGAAGGCAGCGATACCGGTCCTCGCCGGTCTGCTGGGCGGTGCCGTGGCCGTGGCCGTGGCGGTCCTGCTCGGCGTCGGCGGCACCGACCACACCACGACCACGGTGATCGAGCAGGCCGCGCTGCAGGACTCGCCGAGCACGCGCTCGGCGAACGCCGGCGAGCGGCTGACCGCCCGCGACATCTACAAGCGCGACGCGCCGGGCGTCGTCTTCGTGCGAGCGCAGGTCGTCGCGCAGAGCCAGTCGCCGTTCGGCTTCGGCCAGCCCCAGCAGGGGGAGGCGACCGGCTCCGGCTTCGTCATCGACTCGGCCGGCGACATCCTCACGAACGCCCACGTCGTCGACGGCGCGGTGAAGATCACGGTCCAGTTCGACAACGACAAGACCGTCGACGCCCGAGTCGTCGGCAAGGACACCGACAACGACATCGCGCTGCTGCGCGTCGAACCCGACGGCATCGACCTCCACCCGCTGCGGCTCGGCAGCGCGAAGTCCGTGCAGGTCGGCGACCCGGTCCTCGCCATCGGCAACCCGTACGGGCTGGACCGCACGCTGACCACCGGCGTGATCTCCGCCCTGCAGCGCCAGATCCAGGCGCCCAACGGCTTCGCGATCCGCGACGTGCTGCAGACGGACGCGGCGATCAACCCCGGCAACAGCGGCGGCCCGCTGCTCGACGCCGCGGGGCGCGTGATCGGGATCAACTCGCAGATCGCGACCGGCGGCTCGGGCGGCGGCAACGTCGGCATCGGCTTCGCGGTGCCGATCGACACCGCCGAGCAGGTCCTGCCGGCGCTCAAGCGCGGCGAGCCGGTCAAGCGCGCGTACCTCGGCATCAGCACCCGCACGATCGACGGCTCGCTCGACGGCGCCGGGCTGCCGGTGCGCCAGGGCGCGCTCATCCAGACCGTCGAACGCGGCTCGTCGGCGGACAAGGCGGGCCTGAAGGCGGGCGCCATCTCGGCGCAGCTGGCGACGGGCGAGTCGGTGCAGCTCGGCGGCGACATCATCACCCAGATCGACGGCCGCCGCATCGTCACGAGCGACGACGTCGCCGCGATCGTCTCCTCCAAGAAGCCGGGCGACCGCATCAAGGTGACGTTCCTGCGCGGCGGGCGCAAGATGAGCGCCGAGATCACGCTCGGCAACCGGCCGAGCGCCCAGCAGTCGGGCTGAGCCGGCGCCGGGGCGTCAGCCGCGGGCGGGGGCGGCCGCGAGACGTCGGATCGCTGCCGGGCCCGCCTTGCGAGAATGGGGGCGTGGCCACGAACGTGAAGATCTGCGGCATCACCAACGTCGACGACGCTGAGCGCGCGGTGGAGCTCGGCGCCTGGGCGGTGGGCTGCATCTTCCACCGCCCGTCGCCGCGCCGGTGCCGGCCCGCCGAGGCGGCGCGGATCGCCGCCGCGGTCAAGCGCCGGACGCTCGTCGCCGGGGTCTTCGTCAACCACCCGCTCGACGAGATCGTGCGCCTGCACGACCGCATCGGCTTCGACCTCGTGCAGCTGCACGGCGACGAGGGGCCGGCGTTCTGCTCGGAGGTCGGGCGGCGCACCGGGGCGAAGGTCATCCGCGCGGTGCGCGTGGGCGACGCCGGCGACGTGCGCGCGCTCGACGCGTACCGCTCCGTGGACTTCCACCTGCTCGACAGCGCGCGCCCCGGCGAGCCCGTCGACCCGGTGCTGCTGCGCGCGCGCCGCGCGGACATCCCGCTCCTGCTCGCGGGCGGGCTGACGCCCGAGAACGTCGGCGCCGCGATCGTCGCGGCCGAGCCGTTCGCGGTCGACGTGGCCAGCGGCGTGGAGGCCGAGCCGGGCCGCAAGGACCCCGACGTGCTCGAGGCGTTCTTCGCCGCCGTCGCCGAGACGGACGCGGCGCTGGCTCCCGTCCCGGAGCCGGCCGCGGTCGCCGAGCCCGGGCCCGCGGCCGCGGAGGCCGACGCATGACGCCCGCCGAGGCCGTCGAGCGCCGCTTCGGCCCCTACGGCGGCCAGTACGTCCCCGAGACGCTCATGCCCGCGCTCGAGGAGCTCGAGGCGGCGTGGGTGCAGGCGCGCGGCGACGCCGCCTTCCATGCCGAGCTCGACGGCCTGCTGCGCGACTACTGCGGGCGCCCGACCCCGCTCTACCACGCCGAGCGCCTGAGCGAGCGCGTCGGCCGCACGGTCCTGCTCAAGCGCGAGGACCTCATGCACACCGGCTCGCACAAGCTCAACAACGCGCTCGGCCAGGCGCTGCTCGCCCGGCGGATGGGCAAGGAGCGGATCATCGCCGAGACGGGGGCCGGCTCCCATGGCGTCGCCACCGCCACGGCCTGCGCGCTGCTCGGGATCGAGTGCGTCGTGTTCATGGGCACCGAGGACATGCGCCGCCAGCGGCCCAACGTCCTGCGGATGCAGCTGCTGGGGGCGAGCGTCCATCCCGTCGAGGCGGGCGCGCGGACGCTGAAGGAGGCCACGTCGGAGGCGATCCGCGACTGGGTGACGAACGTCGCGACGACGTACTACGTCATCGGCTCCGTGGTCGGGCCCGCGCCGTATCCGGCGATGGTGCGCGACCTGCAGCGCCGCATCGGTGACGAGGCGCGCGCCGAGATCCTCGAGCGCCACGGCCGCCTGCCGGGTCGCGTCGTCGCCTGCGTGGGCGGCGGGTCCAACGCGCTCGGCGCCTTCGCCGCGTTCCTCGACGACCCCGGTGTGGAGCTGATCGGCGTCGAGGCCGGGGGCGACGGCCTGGCGACCATGCGCCACGGCGCCCCGCTGACCGTCGGCGGCCGGGCGGGCGTCCTGCACGGCGCGATGTCGGCGCTCATGCAGACCGAGGACGGCCAGATCCGCGAGGCGCACTCGATCTCGGCGGGGCTCGACTACCCCGGCACCGGCCCGCAGCACGCGCATCTGCGCGACACGGGGCGCGCGCGCTACGAGGCGGTCACCGACGTGCAGGCGCTGGACGCGTTCCGGACCCTGGCCGAGCTCGAGGGCATCATCCCGGCGCTCGAGTCCTCACACGCGGTCGCCTGGGTCCTCGGCGAGGGCGCGGGCGAGCTGGACCTGATCTGCCTGTCCGGTCGCGGCGACAAGGACCTGGCCGAGGCGCTCGAGCGGCTGGGCATCGAGTGAGACCCCGCGGGTCCTCACACAGGACGGCTTCGACCCTGGGACGGATCGGATCGTGAGCGGGCACATGACCGGCATCGAGCACATCGCGGCCGCCTTCGCGGGCGCCGACAAGCGCGCCGCGCTCATGCCGTACCTCATGGGCGGCTTCCCGGATCTCGACACGTCGCGGCGCATCGGCGACGCCTGCATCGACGCGGGCGCCGACCTCCTCGAGCTCGGCATCCCGTTCTCCGACCCGCTCGCCGACGGGCCCGTGATCCAGGCCGCCGGCACCGCCGCGCTGGCCGCCGGGGCGACGACCGACGGCGTCCTCGAGGTCTGCGCGGCGCTGGCGCCCCGGGCGCCCGTCGTGCTCATGACCTACGTGAACATCCTGCTCGCGCGCGGGATCGAACGCTTCGTCGACCAGGCGGCGCGGGCCGGGGCGGCCGGGCTGATCGTGCCCGACGTCCCGCTCGAGGAGTCCGCCGAGCTGCGCGACGCGTGCGATGCCGCCGGCCTCGCCCTCGTCGCGCTGGTGGCGCCGACCACGCCGGACGACCGCCTGGCGCGCATCGGGGCGCTGGCGCGCGGCTTCGTCTACACCGTCGCGGTGACCGGCACGACCGGGGAGCGCCGGGGCGGCGACGCGTCGGAGCTGCTGGCCCGGGTCAAGCGGTCGACGAGCGTCCCCGTGGCGCTCGGCTTCGGCATCTCGACCCCCGAGGACGCCGCACGGGCGGCGGCCGATGGCGCCGACGGCGTCATCGTCGGCTCGCGGCTCGTCCGCGCCGCCGCCGAGGCGCAGGACCCGGCGACGGAGGTCGGGCGCCTCGTGGCCGAGCTGGCCGCGGGATTGGCGGCGCCGCCCGCCCACACCGACTCCGCCGCCCCCGTCGGATAGGATCCCGCTCGCATGTTTCTCACCGTTGCCGCAACGTTCGGGCTCGTCATCTGGATCGTCCTCTGGTCGATCGGCGTCAAGGGGTTCGACGCCTTCATGCTGACCGCGCTGGTCCTCTTCCTGGCCGCGACGGTACGCATCGTCCTTCCCTCGCTTCCGGGCAACCGCACCGACTAGTTCCCGGCCCGCCGTGCGTTCGCGGGCCATCATCTGCGTCCTCACCGCCGGGGTGCTGGCGTGCGTCCTCCTCGCCTGCGGCAGCTCCGGCCCGCAGACGACGACGCCGCCCGACGACCTGACGATCTACTCCGCCCTGCCGCTGCGCGGCGCCGCCGCCGAGCGCGCCCGCGACGTGCTCGACGGCGAGCAGATGGCGATCGGGGAGATCGCCGGCACCCCGCGCACCTATCCCGTCAGCCTCCGTACGCTCGACGATGCGGGGCCCGCCGGCGAGTTCAAGCCCGACGCGACGCTCGAGGCCGCCAAGGTCGCCGCCGCGGACCCACACGCCATCGCCTACGTCGGCGGGCAGGACGCCGCGGCGACCGCGCTCTCGCTGCCGCCGCTCAACGAGCAGGGCATCCTGCAGGTCAGCCCGGGCGCCACCTACGACGGCTTCACCGGTGGCGACGGGTCGGGCGCGGGGGAGCCCGCCAAGTACCGGCCGTCGGGTGAGGCCACGTTCAGCCGCATGGCCCCGCGCGACGCCACCCAGTCGCGCGCGATCGCGGAGCTCATGCACGAGCACGGCTGCCGGCGCATCGCGCTCCTGCGGGCGCCCAGCGCCTTCGACGCCAGCCTCGCCGAGCTCGTCGGCAAGGCCGCGGACCGCCTCGGGATGCGCGTCGTCTATGACGACCAGGTCCGGACCGAGCCCGACGCGCGCGAGCGCGCCGCGCAGGACGTCGCGCAGCGCGGGCCCGACTGCGCGACGTTCGCGGCAACCGTCCACGACGCGCCGGCCGGCCTGTTCCGCGCGCTGCACCACGAGATGCCCGGGCTGTGGATGGTGGCGCCGGCGGCGCTGTCCGACGACGGCGTCGCGCGCTCGCTCGGCCCCGCCGCCTCCTCGGTCGTCATCGTCGGCCCGCCGCAGCCGGACGCCGCGTTCACCGCCCGCTTCGCGCGGCAGTTCGGCCGGCCGCCGGGACCGTGGGCGCCGTACGGGCGCGACGCGATGCGCCGCGTGCTGGAGGCGATCGAGCGGGCGGGGCAGGACGGCAACGACCGTCGCGCGGTGGTCGACGCCTACCTCGCTCTGCCCGACCCGCCAGAGCGCCTGGCGCTCTGGCGAGCCTCGCCGACGGGCCTGGCGTACGACCGCGAGCTCGTGGTCGACTGACTGCAGGACCAGTTGTCGATTGCTCTCCGACCTCGTGGGGGCGTACTATCCCGCCCGCACATCAGCTTCACTCTGACTGGAGGGAATTACGTGAGGCTACGTTCCATGGCCGTCGTCGGTTGCGTCGGTGCGCTCGCGCTTGGCGCGGCCGCATGCGGAGGCAACGACAACGGCGGCGGAGGAAGCACCGGTGCAAGCACGGGCGCCAGCACCGCCAGCGCCGGCGGCACCGTCGACATCTACTCGAGCCTGCCATTGCAGGGCGCGTCGAAGGATCAGACTGCCGCGATGGTCGACGGCATCAAGTTGGCGCTCGACCAGGCGAAGAACAAGGCAGGGGCCTGGACGATCAAGTACGAGTCGCTCGACGACTCGACCGCTCAGGCCGGCAACTGGGATCCGGGAGCCACCGCGCAGGACGCGCGGAAGGTCGCCCAGGACCCGAAGGCGGTCGGCTACATCGGTGAGTTCAACTCGGGTGCGAGCGCGATCTCGATCCCGATCCTCAACCAGGCCGGGATCCCGCAGGTCTCACCGGCGAACACGTACGTCGGCCTGACCACCAGCGAGCCGGGCTCTGAGAAGGGTGAGCCCGACAAGTACTACCCGACGGGCAAGCGCACGTACCTGCGCATCGTGCCGCGCGACACGATCCAGTCGGCGGCGCTGCTGACGCTGATGAAGAACGACGGCTGCACGAAGGTCGCGATCGCCAACGACAAGGAGACCTATGGCGCGGGCCTGGCCCGCCTGATGGAGATCCAGGCGAAGAACGTCGGCGTCAACATCGTCTCGAACGAGGGCATCGACAAGTCGGCGCCGAACTTCCGCTCCTACGCCTCGAAGATCAAGGGCCAGGGCGCGGACTGCTTCGTGTTCTCCGGCGTGACCGCCAACGGTGCGGTGCAGATCAACAAGGACGTCGCGGCGGCGCTTCCGAACGCGAAGCTCTACGGCCCCGACGGCGTGTGCGAGTCCGGCTTCACCAACCCCTCCAAGCAGGGCATCCCGAAGTCGCTGGCACCGAGGTTCAAGTGCACCGTCGCGACGCTCGACCTCAAGGCGTATCCGGGCGGCAGGAAGTTCCTGGATGCGTTCAAGGCGAAGTACGGCAACGCGACCCCCGACCCGTACGCGATCTACGGGTACGAAGGCATGCAGCTGTTCATCGACACGATCAAGGGGCTCGGCGACAAGGGTGACGACAAGCAGGCCGTCCTCGACGCCCTGTTCGCCACGAAGGACCGCAGCTCGGTTCTCGGGACGTACTCGTTCGACAAGAACGGGGACACCACGCTGACCGACTACGGCATCTACACGGTGGGTCCCGACGGGAACCCGACGTTCAGCAAGGCCGTCAAGGCGCAGCAGTAGAGCAGGCAACGCGACCGGGGCGGGCGCGTAGCCCGCCCCGGACGCGACGGCTCACTCACCACGTCGACACAGCGAATGGAAGCCAGCTCTCAGGCGCCACCACCGCCCACCGCGCTCTCCGTGAGCGCCGGCGGCCGCATCCGCGCGTGGCTCAACAAGTACGGGTTGATCATCCTCCTGCTGGTCCTGCCGGTCGTCTACGGCATCCAGGACCTCAGTCAGGACGGCAATCTCACTCGCATCGCGAACAACCTCTTCTCCGGGCTGTCCAACGGCTCGATCCTCGCGCTGATCGCGCTGGGCTACACGCTGGTCTACGGCATCATCGAGCTGATCAACTTCGCCCACGGCGAGGTCTTCATGATCGGCTCGTTCACCGCGTCGCAGTTCTGGGCGTTGATCGGCGTGGGCCTCGCCACCGGCGTCGCCGGCATCGTCTTCGGGCTCGCCGCGTCGCTCATCGTGGCCATGGTGGTCTGCGGGCTGCTCAACGTGATGATCGAACGCGTGGCCTACCGGCCGTTGCGCGCGGCGCCCAAGCTCGCCCCGCTGATCACCGCCGTGGGCATGTCGTTCGTGCTGCAGAACGTCGGCCTGCTCTGGCTCGGCGGCTCACCGGCCTCCGTCGACGACGTCATCCACGCCCAGCAGGAGGTCTTCAGCGTCTTCGGCATCGTGGTGTCGCGCGCGGACCTGCTGGCGTTCGCCGTGACGATCCCCCTGGTGATCCTGCTGACGCTGTTCGTCAGCCGGGCGCGGCTGGGGCGGGCGATGCGCGCCACCGCGCAGGACCCCGAGGCGGCGCGCCTGATGGGCATCAACGTCGACACGACGATCGCGCTGACCTTCCTCATCGGCGGGATGCTGGCCGGCGCCGCCGGCCTCGTCTACGCGCTCTACCAGACGACGATCTGGTTCTTCCAGGGCTTCCAGGCCGGCCTGCTGGCGTTCACCGCGGCGGTCATGGGCGGCATCGGCAACCTGAAGGGCGCTGTGCTGGGCGGCCTGATCATCGGGTGCATCCAGCAGATCTCCGACAACCGCATCGGCCCCGAGTGGACCCCGGCCGTCGTGTTCGCCTACCTGATCCTGATCATGGTCTTCCGGCCCCAGGGCCTTCTGGGCGAGGAGACGAGGGAGGCCGGATGAGCAACCGCTTCGGAGCGCTGAAGCTCGGCAAGTGGGGCAACCGCGCGCTCGCCGGCGCCGTGATCGCGCTGGCGATCGTCTTCCCACTGTTCTTCGGCAAGGCCGACGGCTGGGTCGACGACATGACGCTGTCGCTGGCGTACGTCGTCATGGCGCTCGGCCTGAACATCGTCGTCGGCTACGCGGGCCTGCTCGATCTCGGCTACGTCGCCTTCTTCGCGTTCGGGGCCTACTGCACCGGCTGGTTCATGTCCGGCTTCTTCGCCAACGCGGACGTCCACGTGGGCGTGAGCAAGTTCGCGCAGGTGCTGCCGGGCATCCACCTCAACTGGCTGATCGTCGTCGTCATCGCGATCATCGTCTGCGCGGTCGCGGGCATCGTCATCGGCCTGCCGACGCTGCGCCTGCGCGGCGACTACATCGCGATCGTCACCCTCGCGTTCGGCGAGATCGTGCGCGTGTTCGCCATCAACGGCGACGAGATCACGCTGCCGTTCACCAACGACGCGAAGCTCACCGCCGGGCGCCAGGGGATCACGCCGATCGACCCCATCAAGCTGCCCGGCCTCGATCCGTTCAATCCGCTGAACCTCAGGCCGTGGTACTGGACCGCGCTGGCGATGGTGCTCGTCGTGCTGTTCGTCAACATCCGCCTGCGCGACTCGCGACTCGGGCGGGCGTGGATCGCGATCCGCGAGGACGAGGTGGCGGCGGCGTCGATGGGCGTGCCGCTCGTGAAGACGAAGCTGCTGGCCTACGCGGCCGGCGCCGCGTTCGGCGGCATCTCGGGCACGTTCCTCGGCTCCTACCTCAACACGGTCAACGCCGACCAGTTCGCCTTCTCGTTCTCGATCTTCATCCTCGCGATGATCATCCTCGGCGGCCTCGGGTCGGTGTGGGGCGTCGTGGTCGGAGCGGTGGCGCTGTCGCTCATCAACTACCGCCTGATCCCCGACGTGCTCAACGACGTCCCCGCCAAGCTGGGGCTCAACTTCCAGCTCGCCGACCTGTCGTTCGGCATCTTCGGCTTCCTGCTCGTGATCATGATGATCCTGCGGCCCGAGGGGCTGATACCCGAGCGACGAAGGCAGCTCGAACTGCGCGAGGGGGTGGGCGCCGGGACGGAGGCGGACCTGGTGGAGGTGAGCCACACGTGAGCCCGCTCTCCACCGAGTCGATCCTCACCGCGGCGAACGTGTCGAAGATCTTCGGGGGACTCGTCGCCGTCAACGACGTCACGTTCGCGATCCCCCGCAAGTCGATCGTGTCGATCATCGGGCCCAACGGGGCCGGCAAGACGACGTTCTTCAACATGCTCACCGGTCTGTACAAGCCGAGCACCGGTCGCATCTCGTTCGACGGGCGCGACATCACGCGCGCCCGTCCGGACGTCATCACGAAGGGCGGCGTCGCGCGGACGTTCCAGAACATCCGGCTGTTCTCCACGATGACCGCGCTGGAGAACGTGATGGTCGGCGAGCACTCGCGGATGAAAGCCGGTCTGTTCGGCTCGATCGTGCGCACGCCCCGGGTCCGCCGCGAGGAGAGGGAGGTCCGTGAGAAGGCGCACGAGATGCTCGACTTCGTCGGGCTGCAGCGCGGCCTGCACGAGCAGCTGTCGACAAGCCTCTCCTACGGCGACCAGCGCCGGGTGGAGATCGCGCGCGCGCTCGCCTCCGAACCGCACCTGCTGCTGCTCGACGAGCCGACGGCGGGCATGAACCCCAACGAGTCGGCGCGCCTGACCGACTTCATGGTCCGCCTGCGCGACGAACGCGACCTGACGATCCTGCTCATCGAGCACGACATGAAGGTGGTCATGGGCGTCTCGGAGCGCATCACGGTGCTCGACCACGGCGAGAAGATCGCGGAGGGCGACCCGGCGGAGGTGCGGGCGAACCCGCGCGTGATCGAGGCCTACCTGGGAAAGCAGGAGTCGGAGTAGATGGAGCCCCGCGCGTTCTCACACCGGACGGCCGCGAGCCGCAAGGCGGTTTCATCGTGAGCCTCCTCGAGGTCGACGACATCCACACGTACTACGGCAACATCGAGGCCCTCAAGGGCGTCTCGCTCGAGGTCAACGAGGGCGAGATCGTCACGCTCATCGGCTCCAACGGCGCCGGCAAGTCGACCACGCTGCGGTCCATCTCGGGGCTCACGCCGCCGCGCGACGGCGCGATCCGCTTCGAGGGCCGCGACATCTCGCTGATGGCGCCGCAGGAGATCGTCCGGCTCGGGATCCTGCAGTCGCCCGAGGGCCGCCACTGCTTCCAGCGGATGTCGGTGCGGGAGAACCTCGAGCTCGGCGCCTACCTGCGGCGCGACAACGAGGTCGGGGAGGACATGGAGCGCGTGTTCACCCTGTTCCCGCGGCTGCAGGAGCGCGAGCGCCAGAAGGCGGGCACGATGTCGGGCGGCGAGCAGCAGATGCTCGCCATCGGGCGTGCGCTGATGGGCCGGCCCCGACTGCTGCTCCTCGACGAGCCGTCGATGGGCATCGCGCCGATCCTCGTCGAGCGCATCTACGAGACCATCGCCGAGATCAACCGCCAGGGCACGACGATCCTGCTGGTGGAGCAGAACGCCAACTACGCGCTGGGCGTGTCGAACCGTGGCTACGTGCTGGAGACCGGCGCCGTCGCGCTCGCGGACGTGTCGAGCAGCCTGCGCGAGAACCCCGACGTCCAGAAGGCCTACCTCGGAGCATGACCGTCACCGCGATCTTCGCCCTGCTGGGCGCCAAGGCGCTGTACCTCCTTCTGCTGTGGCTGGCCTCGGCCATCATCGCCTCGTGGCTCTCGGACCGCGCCGGATACGGGGAGCGCTGGGGGCTGGCGACCGGCCTGCTCGTGACCGTGGCCGCCATCCCGATCTGGCTGGTCATCTACCTCGCCATCCCGCGCCCGGGCTCGCGCCGCCGGGTCGACGGCGTGATCCCCAAGCGCCGCAAGGCCGCCGAGATCGACATCGACAGCCGGCCGACCGCCTGACGCGCTGAGCGTCAGCGCAGCGCGGACCGCAGCGCCTCGTCCAGCTGCGGGTGGGCGAACGTGTAGCCGAGCGCCTGCGTGCGCTCGGGCACCGCGCGTTGGCCCTCGGTGACGATCTCCGCCATCTCGCCGTACAGGGTGCGGATGGCCAACGCGGGCACCGGGGCGAACGCGGGCCGCCGCAGCGCACGGCCGAGCGCGTGGGAGAAGTCGCGGTTCGTCACGGGCTCGGGCGCCGTCGCGTTGACCGGACCGTCCCACTCGTCGTCGTCGAGCGCGGTGAGGTAGATGCCGGTCACGTCGTCGGCGTGGATCCACGGGAGGTACTGGCGCCCGCCCGCCACTGGTCCGCCGACGCCGAGCTTGAAGAACGGCAGCATCCGGCCCAGCGCGCCGCCCTCGGCGTCGAGCACCACGCCGGTGCGCACGAGCACCACGCGCGTCCCGCGCTCGGCCGCCGCGCGCGCCTCGCGCTCCCAGGCCACGCAGACCTCGGCGAGGAAGCCGTGGCCGGGCGGCGTGGACTCGGGGACGCGCTCGTCGCCGTGCCCGCCGTAGATGCCCACGGCCGAGGCCGACAGGAGCACCCGGGGTGCCGGATCGGCGGCGGCCAGGCCGGCGACGAGGTTGCGGGTGCCGAGCTCCCGGCTGCGGCGGATGCGCTGCTTGGCGTCGTCGGTCCAGCGCTGGGCCACGTTCTCGCCCGCGAGGTGCACGACCGCGTCGCGGCCGGCGAGTGCGCTCGCGGGCGCGGGGCCGGCGGACGGGTCCCAGGCGACGGCGGGGACGCCCAGCGACTGCCCCCGCGCCGGGTCGCGCGTGAGGACGGTGACGTCGTCGCCGCGGTCGCGCAGCCGCTTCACGAGGCGCCGGCCGATGAGGCCGCTGGCTCCGCTGATGGTGATCTTCATGCGATCGCTCCTGGTCGGTGCCCGAGAGTCCGCGTTCCGGGGCAGACATGGATGGCGCGATACAGTTCGGGCACCCTTATTCGGGGCCCCTAAGCCGCACCTCTCACACCACATGCTGCCGACTTTCGTCATCGCCCTGCGTGAAGGCCTCGAAGCCGCCCTGATCGTTGGCATCATCGCCGCGTTCCTGCGCCAGGAGGGCCGGCGCGACGCGCTGCGCCCGATGTGGCTCGGCGTCGGGCTCGCCGTCCTGCTCTGTCTCGGCGTCGGCATCGGCCTGCGCCTCGCGGGCGAGGAGCTGCCGCACCGCCAGCAGGAGGCCCTCGCGGCGATCGTCGCGATGGTCGCCGTCGCGATGGTCACCTACATGATCGTCTGGATGACGAACCATGCGGCGGCGCTCGAGTCGCAGCTGCACGGCGAGGCGGCCGCCGCGCTCGAGCGCAACTCGACGTGGGCGCTCGTCACCCTCGCGTTCTTCGCCGTGCTGCGCGAGGGGTTCGAGACAGCGGTCTTCCTCGTCGCCGTCTTCCAGGACTCGAGCAACACGTCGGCCGCCGGCGCCGGGGCGCTCCTCGGCCTCGCGGTGGCGATCGTCCTCGGCTGGGCGATCTACAAGGGGGGCGTCCGGCTGAACCTCTCGCGCTTCTTCCGCATCACCGGCGCGCTGCTGGTCCTCGTCGCGGCCGGCCTCGTGGCCAGCGCGCTGCACGCCGCGGCGGAGGCCGGCTGGGTGACCGCCGGTCAGGGCGTGGCGTTCGACCTCTCCTGGCTCGTCGACCCGGGCGCCGTGTCGGGCGCCCTGCTGACCGGCATGTTCGGGCTGCAGCCCGAGCCGACCGTGATCGAGGTCGTCGGCTGGCTCGTCTACGCCGTGCCGATGCTCGTCTTCGTGCTCGTCCCGGCCCGCCGCCACCGGGCGATCCGCAACGCGGTCGCGGCCGCGGCCGCGATCGTCGCGCCGGTGGCCGTCGTCATCGGCGTCGTCGCGGGCGGCTCGAGCAGCGAGTCGCTGGCCAGCAGCGGGACTCGGGCGGGCGCGCGCGACATCGACGTGTCCGTGACGAAGGAGGGATGCAGCCCGCGTGACCTGCGGGTCGCGGCCGGGCCGGCGAACTTCATCGTCACGGCCAAGGACAACGGAAGCGTCACCGAGTACGAGATCCTCAGCGGCACGCGGGTCCTGGCCGAGGCCGAGCACCTCACCGACGGCCAGACCGGCAAGTTCTCCCTGACGCTGCAGCCGGGCCGCTACGAGCTGCTGTGTCCGGGGGGCACGGACGAGTCCGGCACGCTGGTGGTGACCGGCGCGCGCGCCGCGTCCGGGCTCTCGCCCGAGCTGGCGGCCGGCATGAAGGGCTACCGGGCGTACGCCGAGGCGCAGGCCCGCGCGCTCGTCGACGGCACCGCGCGCCTGCGCGACGCCCTGGCCTCCGGCGACCTGGGCGCCGCCCGCCGCGCGTACGTCGAGGCGCGCATCCCGTACGAGCGCATCGAGCCGATCGCGGAGTCGCTCGGCGATCTGGACCCGCGCATCGACGCCCGCGTCAACGACGTCGAGCCCGGCCACGCATGGACGGGCTTCCACCCGATCGAGCGGCGGCTGTGGGAGGCCGGGACGACGCGCGGCACGCGCGCCCTCGCCGAGCAGCTCGTCGCCGACACGCGGGAGCTGCAGGCCACGATGCCGAGGATCGAGCTCGAGCCCGCGCAGGTCGGCAACGGCGCCAACGAGCTGCTCAACGAGGTCTCGAAGTCGAAGATCACCGGCGAGGAGGAGCGCTACTCGCGGACCGACCTCGTCGACTTCGAGGCCAACGTGGCGGGCGCCCAGGCGGCGTTCGACGCGATCAAGCCCGCGCTGCAGCGCCACGATCCGGAGCTGGTGGCGACGATCGAGCGCCGCTTCGACGCGGTGTACGCCGGGCTGAAGCCGTTCGGACGCGGCGCCCGGTTCGTCAGCTACGACGACCTGACGAAGGCACAGGTGCGCGAGCTCAGCCGCCTCATCGACCAGCTCGCCGAGCCGCTGTCGCGGGCACCGGCGCTGGCGGTCGGCTCGGGTGGCCCCGGTGGCTCTGGTGGCTCTGGTGGCTCCGCTGGCTCCGGTGGCTCTGGTGGCCCCGGTGGCTCCGGCGGGTCCGGTGGCTCCGGCGGTTAGGGCACCCTCACGGGGCGACTAGGCTGGGCGCCGTGAGCGAGCCGACCGACCCGACCTCGGAGTCGCAGCCCGCCGAGCCCGCTCGGCCGCGGCGGCGGCTCAGCCGCCGGGCGCTGCTGGGCGGGGCGGGCGCCGGCGCCGCCGCGCTCGCGGCGGGGGGCGTCGGGATCGCGATCGGCAGCGCGGACTCCGGGTCCTCGAGCTCCTCCGGCGCCGGCGACCACGTCGTGCCGTTCGACGGCGAGCACCAGGCCGGGATCGCCACTGCCGCCCAGGATCGGCTGCACTTCGCGGCCTTCGACGTGGTGTCCGACCGGCGCGAGGACGTCGCCGGCCTCTTGCGGGCGTGGACCGAGGCCGCGCGGCGCATGACGGCCGGCCGCCCCCCGGGCCCGGCGAACGCCGTGGAGCTCGCGCCGCCCGACGACACGGGCGAGGCGTTCGGCCTCACCGCGGCGCGGCTCACGGTGACGATCGGCTTCGGGCCGTCGCTGTTCGACGGCCGCTTCGGCCTGGCGGCGCGCCGGCCCGCGGCGCTGCGCGACCTGCCGGCCCTGCCCGGCGATGAGCTCGACGGCGCGCGCTCTGGCGGCGACCTGTGCGTGCAGGCGTGCGCCGACGACCCGCAGGTGGCCTTCCACGCCGTGCGCAACCTCGCCCGGATCGCTCGCGGCACCGCGGTCATCCGCTGGTCCCAGCTCGGGTTCGGCCGCACGTCGTCGACGAGTCGGGCGCAGGACACGCCCCGCAACCTGATGGGCTTCAAGGACGGGACGAACAACCTCAAGGCCGAGGACCGCGCCGCGCTCGCCGAGTCGGTGTGGGTGGGCGGCGAGGCGCCGGACTGGATGCGCGGCGGCACGTACCTCGTCGCGCGCCGGATCCGCATGCTGATCGAGGTATGGGACCGCGCGTCGCTGGGCGACCAGGAGCAGACGTTCGGCCGCCACAAGGTCAGCGGCGCGCCGTTCGGCGGGCGGGCCGAGTTCGACGCGGTCGACCCCGCGCGGCTGCCGGCCGACAGCCACGTCCGGCTGGCGCGGCCGGAGAGCAACGGCGGGGCGGCGCTGCTGCGCCGCGGCTACTCGTTCACCGACGGCCTCGACGATCAGCTCGGCCAGCTCGACGCCGGGCTGTTCTTCATCTCCTTCCAGCGCGACCCGGACGCGTTCGTCAAGGTCCAGAGCAGCCTCGCGCGCGACGCGCTCAACGAGTACATCAAGCACGTCGGCAGCGCGGTGTTCGCGGTGCCGGGCGGGACGCAGCCGGGCGGGTACGTCGGGCAGCCGCTGTTCGCCTGAGCGCCCGGCGCCCCACCCCGCGGGCGCCGACCGTCGACTTTCTCAGCCGGAGCCGCAGAAACTCGACGCTGGATGCGACGGGCGGGGCGCCGCCGTCACATGGCGTGGAGCAGAAACTCGACGCTGGGTGCGACGGGCGGGGCGCCGCCGTCAGATGGCGTGGATGCGGCCCGCGTCGGCCGCGGCGAAGCCGATCTGCTCGCCGGCGGTCGCGATCCCGGCCCGCCGCGCCTCCTCGGCCACCGCGGACGCCACCGCGGGCGCGACGTCGCGGTTGAACACCGACGGGATGATGTAGTCCTCGCGCAGCTCGTTCTCCGCGACGATCGCCGCGATCGCGCGCGCGGCGGCGAGCTTCATCTCCTCGGTGATCTGCGGCGAGCGGACGTCGAGCGCGCCGCGGAAGATGCCCGGGAAGGCGAGCACGTTGTTGATCTGGTTGGGGTAGTCCGAGCGCCCGGTCGCGACGATGCGCGCGTAGCGCGCCGCCTCCTCGGGGGAGACCTCCGGGGTCGGGTTGGCCATCGCGAAGACCATCGCGTCCCGGTTCATGCGCGCCAGCGCCTCCGGCGGCATGACTCGCGCGCCCGACAGCCCGACGAACAGGTCCGCGCCGTCGACGACGTCGGCCGGCCCGCCGTCGCGGCGCTCGGGGTTGGAGTGCTCCGCGTACCAGCGCTTGATCGGCGTCATCGAGCCGTCGAGGTAGTCGCCGCGCTCGGTGTGCACCGCGCCGCGCGAGTCGCAGCCGATCACGTGCTCCACGCCCGCCTCGAGCAGGATCTTCGTCACCGCGACCCCCGCCGCGCCCAGGCCCACGACGACGACGCGCAGGGCGACCATCTCCTTGCCGATCAACCGCGTGGCGTTCAGCAGCGCGGCGAGCGTGACGATCGCGGTGCCGTGCTGGTCGTCGTGGAAGACCGGGATGTCGAGGTCGGCCTTCAGGCGCTCCTCGATCTCGAAGCAGCGCGGCGCGGAGATGTCCTCGAGGTTGATCCCGCCGAAGCCGGGTGCGATCGCCCGGACCGTGGCGACGATCTCGTCGGGGTCCTTCGTGGCGAGGCAGATCGGGAAGGCGTCGACGCCGGCGAACTCCTTGAAGAGCATCGCCTTGCCCTCCATGACCGGCATGGCCGCCTCCGGGCCGATGTCGCCGAGGCCGAGCACCGCCGTGCCGTCGCTGACGACCGCCACGGTGTTGCGCTTGATCGTGTACTGGAAGGCCTTGTCGCGGTCGGCGGCGATGGCGCTGCACACCCGCGCGACGCCCGGCGTGTACGCCATGGAGAGGTCGTCGCGCGTGGCGATCGGCACCTTGTTGCGCTGCTCGATCTTGCCGCCCATGTGCAGCAGGAACGTGCGGTCCGTGGTGTCGACGACGTGCGCGCTGGGCAGCGCCTCGATCGCCTCGAGGATGCCCTGCCAGTGGTCCTGGTCGGCGGCGTCGACGGTGATGTCGCGCAGCGTGTGCGCGTCGGTCACGTCGACCAGGTCTACCGCCCCGATCGTCCCTCCCGCGTGCCCGATGGCGGTCGCTACCTGCCCGAGCATTCCCGGCCGGTGGTCGATCTCGACCCGGATGGTCAGCGAGTACTGGGCTGAGAGGGTTGCGGACATGCCCCGAGCATATGGCGCGGCGGTGCCGGGACGGGCAGCGGGTTGCCCGGTGGACGTGGCGCAACCGGCCTCGCTAGCGTGCGGGCCCGTGTCCACCGACGGCGCTGCGAGCGAGCTCTACCTGATCGACGGCAACTCGCTCGTCTACCGGGCGTTCTTCGCGCTTCCGGAGTCGATCGCCACCTCGACGGGCTTTCCGACGAACGCGATCTTCGGGTTCGCGTCGATGCTGGTGAAGCTCATCACCGACCACGGCGTCGTCCCCACCGTCGTCGTGTGGGACCGGGGATCGAGCGGGCGCAAGGAGCTCTACGGCGAGTACAAGGGCCACCGGCCGACGAAGCCCGACCTGCTCGGCCAGCAGTACCCGCACATGGAGCCGCTCGTCGAGGCGTTCGGCTACACGAACTACGGCGTCGACGGCTACGAGGCCGACGACGTCATCGCCACGATCGCCGAGCGGGCCAAGGACGCCGGTCTCGCGGTCACGATCGTCACGGGCGACCGCGACGCCTTCCAGCTCGTCGACGACCGCGTGCGCGTCATGGCGACGTCGCGCGGCATCACCGAGACGAAGCTCTACGGCCCCGAGGACGTCGAGGAGCGCTACGGCATCGGGCCCGAGCTGATCCCCGACTTCTACGGCCTGAAGGGCGACACGTCCGACAACATCCCCGGCGTCCCGGGCATCGGCGACAAGACGGCCGCCCAGCTGCTGCAGCGCTTCGGCACGCTCGAGGAGGTCCTCGACCACGTCGACGACGTCTCGGGCGCCAAGCGCCAGGAGAACCTGCGCGAGCACGCCGACGCCGCGCGCATCTCCAAGCAGCTCGCGACCGCGCAGCGCGAGGTGCCGGGCGTCGAGCTCGACATCACGGCGGCGCTCGCGCGCGAGCCGGACCGCTCACGGCTGCGCGAGGTCTTCCGCGAGTTCGAGCTGCGCGACCCGCTGCGCCGCCTGGAGGAGGCGCTCGGCGACCCGGACGCCGCCGCGCCGGCGCCGGTGGCCGAGACGACGCTGCCCGCCACGCTGCGCGAGGGCACGCTCGCCGACACGGTGTCCCTGAAGGGCGAGCTCACGGTTCTCGTGGAGGAGGCCGAGCCGCCCGAGGGCGAGCTGCTCGCCGCCGCGCCGTGGCGGTTCGCCGTCGCGGGCGCCGGCGGAGCGGTGGTGGCCGGCGGCACGGACAGCCCGGCCGCCGTCGTCGCCGCACTCGGCGACCGGCCCGTCATCGCCCACGACGCCAAGGCGCTCGGCGCCGTCCCGGCGAACCTCGTCCACGACACCCTGCTCGCCGCGTACCTGCTCGAGCCCGCCCGCCGCGGCTACCCGCTGCGCGAGCTCGTCGAGGAGCGCGGCCTGGCCGCGGACCTCGAGGACCCGCTCGCCGCGCGCGCGGTCGAGGCCGCCGCGCTCGCGGCCTGGCAGCGCGAGCAGCTGCAGGACCGCGGGCTGACGCTGCTCATGCGCGACGTCGAGTTGCCGCTCGTCCCGGTGCTGCGCGCGATGGAGATCGACGGCATCCGGCTCAACACGCACCAGCTGGCCGAGGTCGCCGACCGCGTCCACGGCGAGCTGCGCGACCTCGAGGACGACATCTACCGGCTCGCGGACACGGAGTTCACGATCGGCTCGCCCCAGCAGCTGGGGGAGGTCCTGTTCGTCAAGCTCGGCCTGTCGAAGAAGCGCCGCGGCAAGACCGGCTTCTCCACCGACGCACGCGTCCTGCAGCAGATCCGCGACGAGCATCCGATCGTGCCGAAGATCGAGCGCTGGCGCGAGCTCAACCAGCTCGCCAAGACCTACCTCGACGTGCTGCCGCAGATGGTCGACGAGCAGTCGCGCCTGCACACCACGTTCGTGCAGGCGGCCGCGACCACCGGCCGCCTGGCCTCGACGAACCCGAACGTCCAGAACGTCCCGGTCCGCACCCCGCTCGGCCGTGAGATCCGCGGCTGCTTCGAGGCGGCGCCCGGCAACGTCCTCGTCTCCGCCGACTACTCGCAGGTCGAGCTGCGCGTGCTCGCCCACGTCGCCGACGAGCCCGTGCTCAAGGAGATCTTCGTCCGCGGCGAGGACGTCCACACGGCCACGGCGTCGCAGGTCTTCGAGAAGGCGCCGGAGGACCTCACCCCGATGGACCGCTCGAAGGCCAAGATGATCAACTACGGGATCGTCTACGGCCTGAGCGACTACGGCCTGGCCGACCGGCTGAACATCCCGCGCGAGGAGGCCAAGGCGGTCATCGACGCGTACCTCGCCCGCTTCCCGCGCGTCGCCGCGTTCATCGAGGGGACGATCGAGCAGGCCAAGGAGCTCGGGTACGTGACGACGCTCTACGGCCGCCGGCGCCAGATCCCCGAGCTGCGGGCGCGCAACTACCAGGTGCGCACGCTCGGCGAGCGGCTAGCGGTCAACACGGTCATCCAGGGCACCGCCGCCGACGTCATCAAGCTGGCGATGATCGGCGCTGCGCGTTCGTTGTCGGGATCGCACCCACCCCTGCGCTCCCGGCTCATCCTCACGATCCATGACGAGCTGCTGTTCGAGGGCCCGCCGGAGGAGGAGGCCGCGGTGCGCGAGCTGATCGAGCGCGAGATGCTGGCGCCCTGGGAGGACCGCGACCCGCCGCTCGAGGTCGACGTCGGCGCAGGGAGGACGTGGCTGGAGGCGAAGTAGGTGCGGCCATGGACCGCGCCCTCGCCATCGTCGCGACGATCTTCGTCGGCGGTCTGATCGCCTTCCAGCCGCCGGTCAACTCGCAGCTCGGCAAGCACGTCAGCGTCATCGGCGCGGCGTTCGTCAGCACCGGCATCTCGGCGATCGTGCTGCTCGTCCTGTACGTCTCGCTGAAGGGCGGCTTCGGCGAGCTGAGCGGCCTGCGCGACGCGCACTGGTACGAGCTGACGGGCGGCCTGCTGGGCGCGGTGCTCGTGACCGTGTCGCTCGTGACGGTGCGCACGCTGGGGGCGGGCGGCGTCGTCGCCGCGACCGTCGCGGGCCAGCTCATCGTCTCCGCCGCGCTCGACCGCGCCGGGGTGCTCGGCCTCGACAAGATCGGCCTGACCGCGCCGCGGCTGGTCGGGATGGGCCTGCTCGTGATCGGCACGCTGCTGATCACGCAGCCCGGCCGCTGACGGGCGGTCCGTCCCGCGGAGGGGCCGCGGCGTGCGATCATCGAGCCATGAGCGACGATCTGCGCGCCGCGCTGCACCAGCAGTGGGCCGGGGTCGCGCCGGCGTGGAGCGACGGCGCCGACGAGATCGACGAGCACAACGCGGGCACCGCCGCGGCCATGCTCGCGCTGGCGAAGATCCGGCCCGGGGAGCGCGTCCTCGAGCTCGCGTGCGGCCCGGGCGGCGTCGGCCTCGAGGCGGCGCCGCTGGCGGACCCCGGCGAGGTCGTCCTCTCCGACGTCGCGGTCGAGATGGCCGAGATCGCGGCGGCCCGCGCGGCGGCGCGCGGGCTGACCAACGTCACGACGCGCGTCCTCGACCTCGAGGCGATCGACGAGCCCGACGCCGCCTACGACGTCGTCCTGTGCCGCGAGGGGCTGATGCTCGTCGTCGATCCCGCCCGCGCCGCGCGGGAGATCGCGCGCGTGCTGCGGCCCGGCGGGCGCGCGTCGATCGCGGTGTGGGGCGCGCGCGAGCGCAACCCGTGGCTCGGCACGCTGTTCGACGCGGTCGGCGAGCAGCTGAGCGCCCCGATCCCGCCGCCCGGCGTCCCCGGCCCGTTCTCGCTGCCGAGCCTCGACGTCCTCGTCGGCCTCCTGCGCGGCGCCGGCCTGGAGAACGTCCGCGGCCGCGAGGTCGACGCGCCGTTCCGGCCCCGGTCGCTCGACGCATGGTGGGAGCGGGTGCCGAACATCGCCGGGCCCGTCGCGAAGATGCTCGCGGGGATGCCGGCGGATGCGGTCGGCGCGATCCGCGAGCGGGCGATCGCCGAGCTCGCCGCCTACGCCGGCCCGCACGGCGTCGAGATCCCCGGGCTGACGCTGGTCGCCGGCGGCCGGCGCTGAGCACGGGGCGCGGCCGCCTGAGCGCCCGGTCAGCCCGCCCGTCGCGCGCGGCGGCGCACCGGGGAGCCGAGGGCCGCGAGCACGGCCGTGGTGACGATCTCGGCGTACCGCGCGGGGGCGAGGCCCGCTTCGTTGACGAGGTCGTCCCACACCCGGAAGGAGACGAGCTCCCACACGAGCGCCGATGCCTCGGCGGTGGTCCAGCTGCGATGCACGAGCCCTTCGCCGCGCAGCCGCCGCACGATGGCGGTCGCCCCGCGCATCCGGTTGCCGGCCCGGTCGCGCCACGCCGCGGCCGTCGGCCCGTCCTCGTGCCGGGTCTGGTCCAGGCCCCGCGCCAGGGCGGCGATGCGCGGGTTGCGCCGCGCCTGCATCTCGACCCACGCGCGCAGCTGGGCCGGCCCGTCCGCCGCCGCCTCGACCGTGGCGAGCGCGGCCGCGAGCCCCTCCCGATCGTCGACGTGCTCCACGAGGGCGAGCAGGAGCGCGGCGCGATCCGGGAAGTGCAGGTAGAGCGCCTGGCGCGAGATGCCGGTCGCCCGGGCGACGTCCGACATCGTCGGCAGCGCCTCCTGCGACCCGACCAGCCGGCGCGCCGCTTCGAGGATCCGCTCGTCCGTGCTTGACACGTGTCAAGTGTATCGGATATACGTGCGTCTTGGCAGGTGTCAAGCAGCGACCGATCGAGAGGCCCCACCATGGACCCGACCACCATCAGCCAGGCCGTGATCGAGCAGCTCGAGGCGGCCTGGAACGCCGCCGACGGCGCCGCCTTCGCCCGGGCGTTCGCGCGGGACGCGGACTTCGTGAACATCCGCGGCGAGCTGCACTCCGGCACCGAGGCGATCGCCGCGGGCCACCAGGGCATCTTCGACACGATCTACCGGGGCAGCACGGTGCGCTACGCCCTGATCGGGGCCCGCGCACTCGACGAGCGCGTCATCCTGGCCCAGGTCAGCGGCGCGCTGCACGTGCCTTCCGGCCCGCTCGCCGGCGACCTCGATGCCCTCGCGAGCATCGTCCTCGTGGCGGAAGGCGACGGCCACCGGGTCGCCGCCTTCCACAACACGCTCGTCGCCGGTTAGGCGGCCGCCCGCGAGCGCTCGAGCGCGGCGAACCCCTCGCGCCACGTCGGCCACCGCGGCGTCCAGCCCAGCTCGTGGCGGAGCTTCGCGTTCGACGCACCGCGGACCTCGCACATGAGCGTGACGAGGTGCTCGCCCATCAGCCGCGCGACCAAGCGCGGCACGTGGCGGGGCGGCGGGGCACCCGCGGCGGCGGCCAGCGCGGGCAGCCACTCGCGCACCGGCGCCGGGTCGTCGTCGACGGCGTTGTAGAGCTCTCCGGGCCGGTGGTCCTCGAGCACGGCGAGCACCGCGCCCGCGGCGTCCTGGATGTGGGTGAACGACCACACGCCGCCGCCGTCTCCGACGAGCGGGAACCTGCGCGCCCGCACGGCATCCCACTGCTCCCCGCCGGGCACCAGCCCGGTGCCGGGACCGTAGAACCCGCCGTAGCGCAGCACGACGCCGCCGGCGCCCGTCACCGCCTGCTCGAGATGGCGGATGGCGTCGAGCGTCGAGCGCATCTGGCGCGGAGGGTCGGCGTCGAGCGGATCGTCCTCCGTCTTCACCGGGCCGCCGGTGCGCGCGTACGGCCAGCCGGTGTAGCTCTGCGCGACGATCCGCTCGACGCCCGCGTCGCGGGCCGCGGCGACCAGGTGATCGGTGCCCTCGGTGCGCAGGCGGTTGGTCACCGCGAACGCCTGCTCGAACCTGCGCAGGTCCGCCATGCCCGTGAGCGCGGTCATCTGGTGGACGATCGCGTCGGGGCGCTCGGCCGCCACCGCGGAGCGCACGGCATCGCGGTCGAGGCCGTCGACGACGACCGGCGCGGCACCGAGCGAGCGCAGCAGGTCCGCCTTCGCGGCGCTGCGGGTGGGCCCGGCGACGGTGTGGCCGTTCTCGATCAGGAGGGGGATGAGGGAGCGGCCGACCGCGCCGGTCGCTCCTGCGAGGAAGATGTGCATGCCCCTCCGACGAGACGGCGTGCCACCCTGTGACAGTGTCCACCGTCGAGGAGCTCCGCCCGCTCTCCTTCGCCGTCGCCTACCGGATGCTCGGCAGCGTCGCCGAGGCCGAGGACGTGGTGCAGGAGGCGCTGCTGCGCCTGCACTCGACCGATGCGGTCGCCAACGACGAGGCGTTCGTCACGACGGTCACCACCCGCCTGGCGATTGACGTGCTGCGCTCCGCCCGCGTGCGGCGCGAGACCTACGTCGGCGACTGGCTGCCCGAGCCGCTCGTCGAGGACGCGATGGTCGGGCGCGTCGAGGACGAGGAGACGATCTCGCTGGCGTTCCTCGTCCTGCTCGAGCGCCTGACGCCGGAGGAGCGCGCCGTCCTGGTCCTGCGCGACGCGTTCGACTACCGCTTCGCGGACATCGCCGGCATCGTCGGCAAGAGCGAGGCGAACTGCCGCCAGATCCTCAGCCGCGCGCGGCGGCGCATCGGCGACGAGCGCCCCCGCTTCGATCCCGACCCGGCGCAGCGCAGCGCCCTTGCGGCCCGCTTCCTCGACGCCGCCCGCGACGGCGATCTCGACGGGCTCGTCGCGCTCCTCGCGCCCGACGCGGTGCTCGTCGGCGACGGCGGGGGCAAGGCGCGCTCGATCCCGAAGCCGATGGCCGGCGGCGCTCAGGTGGCCCGGGCGCTGGCGGCGTTCTACCGGGCGGGCGTCGACATGGGCATCACGCTCGAGCCTGTCCTGGTCAACGGGCAGCCGGGCTTTCGCTCGCGCGGCCCGGACGGCCGGCTGGTCAACGTGGTCGGCCTCGACGTCGAGGACGGCCGCATCCGCCGCGTGCACTCGATCCTCAACCCGGACAAGCTCCACCACCTCGGTCCGCTGTCGGATCTCGCGCTGCGCCCGTCGCTCAAGTAGGCGGCCAGACGCGAACGGGCCCCGCGCCGGGCTCCACGACACGCAGCCGGTCGCCGATCCCGGCGGCGGTGAACGCCTCGACGAGGCCGTCGAGGGGCGCGGAGAAGTGCTCCCAGCCGTCATGGTGGACGGGCACGACAACCCGCGCGCCGAGGATCTGCGCGGCCTCGGGCGCCTCGCGGTTGCCGAGCGTGAGCAGCGCCCCGTCGAAGCGGCCCGCGAGGCAGGCCCCGCCGGCGAAGAGGACCGCCACGTCCACGGGGCCCAGGCGGTCGGCGATGCGCCGGACGACGTCGAGCGAGGCGTTGTCGCCGCTGACGTGGACGGTGGGCAGCCCGTCGCCGGTGAGGTGGAAGCCGATCACGGGGCCCGTCAGGTGGTCCGTGCCGTCCGGGCCGTGCTGGGCGGGGATCGCGGTGACGCGCAGGCTGCGGTCGCCGGGCAGGTCGACGTCGGTCGACTCGAAGGGCTCCAGGCCGCGCGCCGTGCCGCCGAGCCGCTGCGCGCCCGCGACCGTCGTCAGCACGAGCGGGACGGTGCTCAGCAGCTCGCGCCCGGCGGCGTCGAGGTTGTCCGGATGATGATCGTGGGAGACGAGCGCGAGGCCGAGCGGCCCGAGCGCGTCGGCCTCGACCGCGGGGCCGCGCGTCTTGACGAGCGCCGGCGCGCCCTCGCGCTCGTAGCGGCCCGGCGGGTCGAAGGTCGGGTCGAGCATGATGCGGAGGCCGCCCATCTCGAGCACGGCGGTGGGCCCGCCGATCGTCTGGACGGTGACGGCGGCTGCGTCGGTGGAGGCCATGCGCGAATGGTGGCATGCCCGTTGAGCGGACCCGCCTCGCGTCGTACCATCTGCCGGGACGGCACCCATACCGACCCGGAAGGAGTGCCGCGATGCTCCGCAACGCGTTCTGGGTGGTCTCGCTGCTCGTCCTCGGCGTGTACGCGTTCTTCGTCGCGCTAGGCGCCTGGGACCCCGGCGAGGTGCTTCCCCTGACCATCGCCATGGGCGTCCTCGTGGTGCTCTGGACCGGCCACGTCTGGATCCGGCGCCGTGCACCGCAGGAACGCGACCCACGGCTCATCCACGCACGTGAACGCCGGGGGTTCTGACGCGAGCGGCCGAGGGGCCCGGCGCCGGCGCACGCCCAGGGCGACCCGGCCGGCGAGTGCGATGACGCCGGTCGCGGTGACGGCGATCTGCAGCGCCACCGTTCGCGTCGGCCACCAGGCGAGCGCGACGAGCGTGATCACCGAGAGGGCGACGACGGCGTCGCCCCAGAGCGCAACATGACGGTCGTCTGCGGACACGGCGTCATTTGAGCAGGTGAGGGCCCTTCGCGCCTATCCCGATGCGCACCCGGGTCATCCATTTCTGGATGGGTCCGTGGTCGGCTCGCCCCAGGTCCTGAGCTGCGCGCGAGCGTCCTCCACGAGATCGAGCGCGGGGCGCGGCGGGCGACGCTCGCTCAGCCAGTAGGCGGTCAGCGTCGTCCGCGGCGCGGCGGTCTCGATCGGGATCATCCGGAAGCTGTGGGCGAGCGGCCCGGGGGCCCGGCCGACCGGGGCCCAGGCGACCGTGATCGCCTCGCCGGCCGTGAGCAGCCGGATCGCCGCCATCGGCTCCTCGACGAGGTGCGCGACGTGCGGGTCGATCCACGCGTCGGCGCACGCGGCGAGGAAGTCGCGCAGGGCATCGCTGCCTTCGCGGAAGACGAAGGTCTCGCGGCTGATGTCGGCGAGACCGATGCGGTGGCGCCCGGCCAGGGCATGGTCGTTGGGCAGGACCGCGTGCATGGTCAGCGGCGCGATCTCGCGGCACTCGAGGTCGGCGGTGACGTCCTCGTCGCGCAGCCCGCGGATCGCGAGGTCGAAGTCGCCGGCGCGCAGCGCACGTCCCGCGGCCTCCGAGTTGACCTCCTCGGAGAGACGCACGTCGACGTCCGGGTGCTCGGCGTGGAAGCGCCGCAGCGTCTCGACCGTCTCGGGCATCGACGTCACCATCGGCCCCACGACGACCGCGATGTGCTCGGGTCGTCCCGCGGCGAGCTCGCGCAGCCGCTCCCAGCGGTCCTGGGCCGTGGCGACGAGCTCCGTCGCCGGAACGAGGATGCGCTGCGCCGCGTCGGTCAGCTCGAGCCGCCGGCCGTCACGGCGCAGGAAGAGCGGCGTGCCCAGGTCGGACTCGAGGCGCTGGAGATGGCGCGACACACTGGCCTGGGAGAGGTGCAGGTCGCGCGCCGCCACGGTGACGCTGCCCGCGCGCGCGACCGTGACGAACGTCCGCAGCAGCGCGAGGTCCATGTGCGCCGCCGCGGCTACGCGGCCGCGCGGGCCGGAGCGCTCCGGGCCACCGGCGAGGTCAGCGCGAACTGCGGCGGCGCGACCGCGAGATAGCGGTTGAAGAAGTACTCGATCCACCAGCCGCGGTTGACCCCGCGCATGACGAATCCAAGCAGCGGGCCGCGGTCGTTCAGCGGCCCCACCATCCGCTGGCAGTGCAGCAGCCACCGGTACGCCCGCGCATGGGAGGCGGAGAACGCGCCGTAGCCGCCGAGCGCCTGCTCCCGCGTCCGCCGGCCCTCGACGACGGCGCGCAGCTCGCGGCCCGCCGCCATGCCGAAGTAGAACGCGGTGCGGATGCCCTCCGCCGTCAGCGGCAGGCAGTGGCCGGCGCTGTCGCCGGCGAAGAACACGCCCTCGCTCGTCGCGGGCCGCAGCTCGTGCGGGATCCAGTTGCCCTGGTAGCCGATCGGCGGGACGCCCACCTCCTCGGCGAGCTCGACGGTCGGGTCCTTGACGTGGTCGTGCGGATCGAACGAGCCGACGCCGACGCGGACCTCGTCGCCCGCGGGAAAGCTCCAGCCGTACCCGGAGCGGATGACCTTCGGGTCGATCCAGAGCTCGAGGTCGTCCCCGCGGCCCGCGGGGTGGACCTCCAGCCCGCGCGAGAGCCGCGCCTCGGGCGGCTGGATGCGCACGTCGCGACCGAGGACCCGGCGCCAGCCGAGCGCGTCGACGACCAGCGGCGCGCGCAGGTTGCCGCGATCGGTGTGCACCGTGTGGACCGCGCCGCGCGTGATGCCCTCGACCTTCGCGGTGTCGAACGTGAAGTCGCCCTGGCCGGCGAGCAGCGCGCACAGCTCGCGGTAGTCGAACGTGGAGAAGGTCCACGGCAGCCGATAGCGGATGTCCTCGCGCTGCGTGTGCACGAGCAGATCGCCGAACGTCTGGCGGATCGCGGCGCCCAGCCCGAGGTGCTGCAGCCACGGGGTGGGGGCGGCGCAGGCCGACGTCTGGCGCTCCCCGATCTCGTAGCGATCCACCACGACGACGCGCGCGCCGGTGCCGAGCAGCTCGCGCGCGGCGGCCAGGCCGGCGAAGCTGGCGCCGCAGATGACGACGTCGGCGTCGGCGTGGAGCGGCGTACGCTCGGCGCCCCGCTTGGTGGCACGGACGGGCATGCGTGGGGCAGGGTAGCCGCCCACACCCCCGAAGGTCGCTAACCTGAGCCGTTCATGCCCACCACAGTCCAGACCCCGCCTGACAACCCCAACGCCACGGTGGTTGAAGGCTCCGACGGGCTCCTGCTCGAGATCGACGGGCAGGTCGTCCCCAACTACGACGCGACGTTCACGCACTTCGAAGAGGGCGACGTCCTCACCGGCCGCGTCGTGCGCATCGACAACGACGAGGTCCTCGTCGACGTCGGCTACAAGAGCGAGGGGGTCATCCCCTCCAACGAGCTTTCGATCCGCAAGTCCGTCGACCCGCACGAAGAGGTCGAGCTCGGTGAGGAGGTCGACGCCCTCGTCCTCACCAAGGAGGACCAGGACGGACGGCTGATCGTCTCCAAGAAGCGCGCCCGCTTCGAGCGCGCCTGGCGCCGCATCGAGGCTGCCGCCGAGTCCGGCGAGCCGGTCATCGGCACGGTCATCGAGGTCGTCAAGGGCGGCCTGATCATCGACCTCGGCGTCCGCGGCTTCCTGCCCGCCTCCCTCGTCGACATCCGGCGCGTGCCGAACCTCGACGAGTACATGGGCCAGCAGATCGAGTGCAAGGTCATCGAGCTCAACCGGTCGCGCAACAACGTCGTGCTGTCGCGCCGCGCCGTGCTCGAGGAGCAGCGCCGGGAGGACCGCGAGCGGATCCTCGAGCGCCTGCAGCCGGGCCTCGTCGTCGAGGGATCGATCTCGAACATCGTCGACTTCGGCGCGTTCGTCGACCTCGACGGCATCGACGGGCTCATCCACATCTCCGAGCTGTCGTGGTCGCACGTCAACCACCCGAGCGAGATCCTCGAGATCGGCCAGACCGTCCAGGTCAAGGTGCTCGACATCGACCGCGACCGCCAGCGCATCTCCCTGGGCCTCAAGCAGACCCAGGAGGACCCGTGGCAGCGGGTCGTCGACACCTACCACGTCGGCGACGAGCTCGAGGGCACCGTGACGAAGGTCGTCACGTTCGGCGCGTTCGTCGAGATCCTCGACGGCGTCGAGGGCCTCGTGCACATCTCCGAGCTCGCGGCCCATCACGTCGAGAACCCGCGCGAGATCGTGCAGCCGGGCGACAACGTTCGCGTGAAGATCCTGGAGATCGACTCCGAGCGCCGGCGGCTGTCGCTGTCGGTGAAGCGCGTCGAGGGCCAGGTGCTGCCGCTGCGCTCGCCGAGCGAGTCCGAGCTGGCGACCGAGGAGGACCCGGTCGGCGGCGAGGCGGGCGACCTCGACGACCTCCCGTCGCTGGGGCTGTCCGAGGACGTGTTCGCCGAGCAGGCGCCGGCCGAGGATCCCCCGGCCGGCGAGCCGGTGGCCGTGGCCGACGTGGCGGACGAGGTCGTGGCAAACGAGCCGGCGGTGGCGGATGAGCCCCCGGCCGATGAGCCGGTGGCCGTGGCCGACGTGGCGGACGAGGTCGTGGCCGACGAGCCGGTGGCCGCCGCCGATGAGTCCGAGGAGTCCGCGGCCGACGAGGCGCGGCCGGCGGGCCAGACCGAAGACGCGTAGGGCCGACCGCCTGTGGCGGTGCCCTTCGTAGGTCTCACCGGCGGGCTCGGCGCCGGGAAGTCGACGGCACTGGCCGCGCTCGAGGATCTCGGCGCGGCCACCCTGTCGACCGACGCGGTCGTCCACGAGCTGTACGCGACGGACGAGGTGCGCGACGCGGTCGTCGAACGGTGGGGGCCCGAGGTGGCCCCCGGCGGCGTCGTCGACCGCCGCGCGGTGGCGGCGCACGCGTTCGCCGACCCTCAGGAGCGCGGCTGGCTCGAGGGGCTGCTGTGGCCGCGGGTCGGCCGGCGCGTCGCGGAGTGGCGCGAGGACGTCTCACGGCGACGGCCCCCGCCGCGCGCGGCGGTCGTCGAGACGCCGCTGCTGTTCGAGGCCGGGCTCGAGGGCATGTACGACGCCACGATCGCCGTCGTCGCACCCGAGGATCTGCGGGCCGCCCGGGCGGCCGCCCGCGGCCATCATGCGGTCGACGAGCGCGCTGCACGCCAGCTGTCACAGGACGAGAAGGCGCAACGTGCGACGTTTGCGCTCGTCAATGCAGGGACGGTTGCCGATCTGGAGTTGGAGCTGTCGGCCATCCTTGCCAAGCTGAGTCCCTGACGTGAGCACGCGAGCCGCCCCCCAGCGTCGCAGCGCCCAGGCGCGGCGCCGCACCGCCGTTCGCCGCCGCCGGCTGGCGGCCGTCGGCCTGCTCGCGCTCATCGGGGCCCTGCTCGTGGTCTTCCTGCCGTCGATGAAGGACGCGGCGCGCGAGATCACGCTGCCGCTGCACCACGAGGACATCATCCGCCAGCAGGCCGCGGACAAGCACCTCGACGCCGCGCTGATCGCCGGGGTCATCTACGCCGAGTCGAAGTTCTCCGATCAGACGTCGCACGCCGGCGCGCGCGGGCTGATGCAGATCACGCCCGACACGGCCGACGCGATCGCCCAGCGCACCGGCGGGGTGAACTTCAAGCAGGAGGACCTCGCCGACCCCCAGGTGAACATCAGCTACGGCGCGTGGTACCTGCGGCACATGCTCGACCGCTACGGCGACAACGTGGTGCTCGCGCTCGCCGCCTACAACGCCGGGCAGGGCAACGTCGACAAGTGGATCGCGCGCGCGCGTGAGCAGGAGCGCGACCTGACCGTGAAGGACATCCCGTTCGCGGAGACCCGGGCGTACATCGATCGCGTGCTGCAGGCGCGCGACGACTACCGGTCGACCTACCCCGACGAGCTCGGCTTGTAGCGTTCCGCATCCGACCCGATCCCGGTGTGCAGGGTCGCCTGATGCTCCGGGGTCGGCGGACGGTCGGCACGCTCGCCGCGCTCCTCGCATGCGGGCTGGCCGGGCCCGCCGGTGCCCTCGCGGCCCCCACCGTGCCGCCCGGCTTCCTCGGCGTCGTGGCGGACCGCGCGGCCACGGACGGCACGGTGCCGGTCGGCCGCCAGATGCTCCGGATGCACGGCGACGGCGCCGAGGCCGTCGGGCTGACGTTGTCGTGGGCCGGGGCGCAGCCGTTTCGCACGATGGGCGAGGTGCCGCACCGCGACCGGGTCCACTTCTCCGAGATGGGCCCGGCGGCGGTGCCGACGGACTTCCGGTCGCTCGACCGCCTGGTGCTCGCCGCCGCCCGGGCGCGGCTGCAGGTCCATCCGGTCGTGATCACGGCGCCTCACTGGGCAGGGGACAGCCCACGGGGCCCGCCTCTCGCCGGCCGCCGCTGCAAGCCAACCTTGTGCGCCGCGGGCCGGCGTCGGCACCCCTAGCCGGTACGGTGAAGGGGTGCCGCCCTTCAAGCTCGACAGCGCCTTCACGCCGACAGCGGACCAGCCGAAGGCGATCTCCTCCCTCGCCGAGGGCATCCTGGCCGGAGAACGCGGCCTGACCCTTCTCGGGGCGACCGGCACCGGCAAGACGATGACGATGGCCGCGACCGTCGAGTCGGTCCAGAAGCCGACGCTCGTCCTCGCCCACAACAAGACGCTCGCAGCGCAGCTCTGCAACGAGTTCCGGACGTTCTTCCCGGAGAACGCGGTCGAGTACTTCGTCTCCTACTACGACTACTACCAGCCCGAGGCGTACGTCCCGAGCCGCGATCTGTACATCGAGAAGGACTCGGCGATCAACCAGGAGATCGACCGCCTGCGCCACGCCGCGACGGCCGCGCTGTTCGCCCGGCGCGACGTGCTGATCGTCGCGAGCGTCTCGGCGATCTTCGGCCTCGGCTCGCCGGAGACGTACGAGATGAACATGCAGGTGCTGCGCCGCGGCGACGAGAGCGACCGCGACGCGCTGCTGCGCAAGCTCGTCTCGATCCAGTACACGCGCAACGACACGGCCCTCGGCCGCGGGACGTTCCGGGTGCGGGGGGAGACCCTCGAGGTGTTCCCGGCCTACGAGGAGACCGCCTACCGCGCGACGTTCTTCGGCGACGAGGTGGAGCGGCTGCAGCGGTTCGACCCGCTCACGGGTGAGCTGCTCGCCGACGACCTCGAGCACATTGCGATCTGGCCCGCGACGCACTACAACGTCAAGGAGGGCACGATCGACCGCGCCGTGGCGGAGATCGGGCGCGAGCTCAACGAGCGCTGCGCCCAGCTCGAGGCGGAGGGCAAGCTGCTCGAGTCGCACCGGCTGCGCCAGCGCACGCAGTACGACATGGAGATGCTGCGCGAGATGGGCTTCTGCAACGGCATCGAGAACTACTCGCGCATCCTCGACGGGCGCCCGCCCGGGGCGCGGCCCTACTGCCTGCTCGACTACTTCCCCGACGACTTCGTCGTCTTCATCGACGAGTCGCACCAGACGGTGCCGCAGATCGGCGGCATGTACGAGGGCGACCGGTCGCGCAAGCAGACGCTGGTCGACTACGGGTTCCGCCTGCCGAGCGCGCTCGACAACCGGCCGCAGACCTTCGACGAGTTCCTGTCGATCACGCCACAGATGGTGTTCGTCTCCGCGACGCCGGGCCAGTACGAGCGCGCGCACAGCGGGCGGATCGTCGAGCAGATCGTCCGGCCGACCGGCATCGTGGACCCGGCCGTCGAGGTGCGCGAGACGCGCAACCAGATCGACGACCTCATGAACGAGGTGCGCATCCGCGTCGACCGGGAGGAGCGCGTGCTGGTCACAACGCTCACGAAGAAGATGAGCGAGGACCTCACGGACTACCTGCTCGAGATGGGCTTCCGCGTGCGCTACCTGCACTCGGAGATCGACACGCTGGAGCGCATCCAGATCATCCGCGACCTGCGCCTCGGCGAGTACGACGTGCTCGTCGGCGTGAACCTCCTGCGCGAGGGGCTCGACCTGCCCGAGGTCTCGCTCGTGGCGATCCTCGACGCCGACAAGGAGGGCTTCCTGCGCGGGGAGACGTCGCTGATCCAGACGATCGGCCGCGCCGCCCGCAACCAGGAGGGCATGGTGATCATGTACGCCGACAAGGAGACGGCGGCCATGCGCTCGGCGCTGGAGGAGACCGACCGCCGCCGGGCGATCCAGGTCGCCTACAACGAGGAGCACGGCATCACGCCGTCGACGATCGTCAAGGGCATCTCGGACATCACCGAGTTCCTGCAGGGCGAGTCGAAGGTGCCGTCCAACCGCCGCGGCAAACGGCGGCGCAAGTCCGAGGCGCCGATGGACGCCGCCGAGCTCGAGCGGACGATCGTCGAGCTCGAGGAGGAGATGCTCGCCGCGGCCGACGAGCTGAAGTTCGAGTACGCGGCGCGGCTGCGCGACGAGATCCGCGAGCTGCAGCGCGACCTGGTCAACCTGCGGGCGGCGGCGGGCGCGTCGTAGCGCGCCCGCTCCGATGCGCCTCAGCCGCCGGCGCGCCTGGCCATCTCGGCCAGGCGCTGCTTCGCGCGGTCGCCCTGCGCCTGGGTGAGCTTGCCGTCCTTGACGGCCTGGTCGACGATCGGGCCGCCGATCGACGGCGCCTGCCTGGCGAGGCCGCGGCTGATGTCGCCGGCCACCGCGCGGACGTTCTCGTCGCGCAGCAGGTCGCGGTGCTCGAAGAGGTGGGGGCGCCCGTCCTTCGCGGCTTCGGCCGCGACCGTCTTCAGCTCGTCGCCCTGGGCCTGGGTGATCTTGCCGTCCTTGACGGCCAGGTCGACGATCGGGGCGGCGACCGCGGGCGCCTGCCTGCGCACCGCCTGCCAGACGTCGCGCAGGACGCTCATGTCCTGGCGGCTGAACCCGGGACCGGCCGGGCCGGGGCGGTGGCCGGGACCGGGCCCCGTGCGGTGACCCGGACCGCGCGGTCCGATGCGGCCGAGGTCGGCCTGCGCGGCCCGGTCGGAGAGCGCCTGGACGCGCTGCTTGAACGCGTCGGCCTGGACCTGGGTGAGCTTGCCGTCCTTGACGGCCTGGTCGATGATCGGCCCCGCGATCCCCGGGACGTCGGGCGCGACCGCCCTGAGCATTTTCTGGGCGACCGCGCGGACCTTCGCGTCGCGCAGGAGCGCGAACGCGTCGGCGGAGGGCCGCTTGCCCGCCTGCGCGTCGGCGAGCGCCTGCCTGGCGGTGTCCGCCTGGGCCTGGGTCAGCTCGCCGTCCTTGACGGCCTGGTCGACGATCGGCCCGGCCACGGTGACCGCGCGCGCGACGACCGCCGTGCGGATGGCGTCGACGACGGCGCGGGCGTTCGCGTCGAGCCGCGGGCCGCGCATCCGCCCCGGACCGCCGGGGCCGCCGCGCGCGTGAGCACGCGCGGCGTGCGACGCGGGGTCGTGGGTCGTCGAGGCGGACGACGACCCGCTCTGCGTGGCGGCGACGGCGGCGGCGCCGCCGGCGGCGGCGACGGCGACCCCGGCCGCGAGGATCAGCCTGCGGGAAACGCGCATGTCCCCTGTCTTAGCACCCTCGTCGTCAGATCCGCGTCAGTCTTCGATGCCCATGGACGAGCTCCTCGAGTGGTATGACCGCGTCCGCCGCGACCTTCCGTGGCGGCGCACGACCGACCCCTACGCGATCCTCGTCAGCGAGGTCATGCTCCAGCAGACCCAGGTGGCCCGGGTCGTCCCGCGCTACGAGGCGTGGCTCGAGCGCTGGCCGACGGCCGAGGCACTCGCGGCCGCGCCGCTCGGCGACGTGCTCGCCGAGTGGATCGGGCTCGGCTACAACCGGCGGGCGAAGGCGCTGTGGGAGGCGGCGGGGATCGTCGCCGCCGGCGGGTGGCCCGAGGACCTGCGGACGCTGCCCGGGGTGGGGCCGTACACGGCGGCGGCGGTCGGCTCGTTCGCGTTCGGCCACGAGGTGCTGGCGATCGACACGAACGCGCGGCGCGTCTACGAGCGATGGGGGTTCCGCCCGCGGCCGTCGGCGGGGGTCAACCAGGCGGTCATGGAGCTCGGCGCGACGCTGTGCCGGGCCCACGAGGCGCGCTGCGCCGAGTGCCCGGTGTCGCGCTGCGCAGCGCGGGGCCGGCCGGTCGTGCGGCCTGCGCGCGGGCGGCGTGAGCGCTTCGAGGACACCGACCGCTACGCGCGCGGACGGGTGCTGGCGGCGATGGTCGGTCGCGAGCCGTGGCCGGACGCCCTCGAGCGCGGTCGGATCGAGCGGGCGCTGGAGGGCCTGGCCCGCGACGGGCTCATCCGTCTAGATGAGACAGAAGTCTCTCATAAAGGGCTCGCTTAGCTTCCCTTGAGATAGCAAAAGGTTTGATGGGGTATCCATAAACCCCGTCCGATGCAGATCTTCTTCCATGGCCTCAGCGCCGTGGACGTGTCGTCGTGTGCCGGCCTCGCGGCTGTGCAGGGACTTACCGTCGCCCTTCCCCGGGTCGACGTGTCGCGCCCTCGCGCCCGCGGTCTGTGGCTTGCCCCGCCCGTCCTGTTCGCTGCCGCCGTCTTCATCCTTGCCGCCAATCCGCGCTCCGCGCAGGTCCTCACGGGCCTGGCGGCGCTCGCCGTCCCCGCGCTCGCGGCGCTGGCCGCCGCCTGCATGGCCCGGGGAAGCCGCCCGGCGCTCGCTGCCGCCGTCCCGGTGATGCTCATCGTCATCCTCGGCGCGCCGGACACGCTCGCCGGGCAGATCGGCACGACGCTCCTGTGCGCGCTGAGCGCGGTGGCGATCGGCGCGCTGCTCGTCCGGCTGGGCGGGCCGCTGTGGGTCGCGGCCGGGATCGTGGTGCTGTGCGTCGCGGACGTCGTGCTCGTCGCGGACGGGCGGGTCGGCGCGGCGGCCGCGGCGCTCTCGCAGGCCGACATCGGCGGCCTGCCGGAGCTCTCGCACGTCTCGCTCGGGACCTTCACGCTCGGGTACGGCGACCTGTTCGTCGCGGGCGTCGCCGGGGCGATCGCCGCGCGGCGTCCGGGAGGCCAGCGCCGGGTCGCGACGCTCACGGCCGGGCTCATGCTCCTCGAGGCCGGCCTGCTCGCCGGCGAGGGCCCGTATCCGGCGACCGTGCCGGTCGTCGTGGCCCTCGTCGCTGACGAGCTGGCGTGGGGCGTGCGGCGCTGGCGCGAGCGGCGCGCGTCGGGGCCGTCCGACGGCCCGCAGCGGTCCTCCGTCGACGGGTCGATGGCGTACGCTGCTGTCGATCGCTAACCCCACGGAGGACATGCGCGTGCCCCTCGACCGCCAAGCCATCGAGAAGCGGGACTTCCCCATCGGCCGCCGGGGCTACGACACCGCCGCCGTCGATGCCCACCTCGCGCGCCTGGCCGACGAGATGGAGGCGCTGCAGCGCCAGCTCAAGCGGCGCTCGGGCGACTCGCTCGCGCAGGCCGCGTCGGAGCGCGTGCGCGCGATCGTCGAGGCCGCCGAGTCCAGCGCCGCGGCGATCGAATCCTCGGCCGAGGACGAGGCCCAGCAGGTGCGGGCCGAGGCGGCGCGCGACGCCGAGCGCACCCGGGCGGATGCGCTGGAGCGCGCCGAGGACCACGTCGGCCGCGTGGCGGAGGCCAGCGGCGAGATGCTGCGCCGGGTCGAGGCGATGCAGGAGGAGCTCGGCGGGCTGGTCGACACGCTGCGGACGGGCGCCGCGCGCGTGAACGCGGACCTGACGCTGCTCGATTCCAACATGGGCGACCTGCGGACCGCAGCCGGGGAGCGGCCGCCCGAGGTCGCGGCGGCCGTGGCGGTCCCCGAGCCCGACCCGGCGGCCGGCCTGTCGCGCCCGCCCGAGGCCGAGCCGTCCGAGAACGGCGCCGGCACGCGGGCCGCGGCCGCCGAGCCCGCCCCGCCCGCGCCCACTGCCGCTCCCGCCGAACCCGAGCCCGACCGCGTCGCCGACGCCGAGGGCGCCCGCCTCATCGCGCTGAACATGGCGCTCAACGGCCAGGCCCGCGAGGAGGCGGACCGCTACCTCGCCGAGAACTTCGACCTGCCCGACCGCGCGCAGCTCCTCGACGAGGTCTACGCGACGATCGAGACCGGGTAGCCGAGCCGGCCTGGTTCAGAGCGTCCTGAGGAACGCGGCCCCGCGCCGCGGCGGCGGCGCCGGCCCGTACTCGTCGCGGCGGCGCACCCACGCCATCGGCCACGGCAGATCGTCCTCGTCGCGCCCGAACGGCGCTCGATCGAGCAGCTGGTAGACGCCCAGCAGCGCGTCGCCGCCGCGTCCGTAACACGAGTACGTGTGGTGCACGACCCCGTCCTCGAGGGCGAAGGCGCTGAACCCCGGCAGGTCCGCCGGCGGATGCTCGATCGGCGCGTAGCCGTACTCGCCGCTCGTGGCCTGCTGCTCGGGTGTGAAGGAGACGCCGAAGTCGACGTTGAAGTCGCTGTCCAGCGATGACACCCACCGAAACCGCCAGCCCATCCGGCGCCGGTAGGCTTCGATCGCGTCCAGCGGGGCGCGGGACACGCAGACGAAGCTGACGCCCCGCTCGTTGAGGTGTGGCAGCGGCCCGTCGAAGTGGTCGGCGGCCATCGAGCAGCTCGGGCACCCTGCGCGCTCCCCCGGGCCGAACATGAAGTGGTAGACGAGCAGCTGCGGCCGGCCCTCGAAGAGCTCGCGCAGCGTCCGCGTCCCGTCGGCCGTGTCGAACTCGTACTCCGTGTCGAGCGGCACCCAGGGCAGCTGCCGCCGCTGGTGGGCCAGTTCGTCGCTGAGGTGCGTGAGCTGGCGCTCGTGCTCGAGCAGCCGCCGCCGCGCGGCCAGCCACTCCTCGCGCGTTCCCGTCCGGTGCCGTCTCGCCATCCGATCGCCTCCTGTCCCGCCGTCGTTCCGACACTGCAGACTGCGGCGGGCGCGCGAAGTCATCGGCCGCCGATGAGATCCGGTGCGCCGGGCGGTCTGTGATCCGCAATGACCCGACGGGAGGACCGCGCATGCGCAGGCTGATCTATTCGATGGGGGTGTCGCTCGACGGCTTCATCTCCGGGCCGTCCGGCGAGATCGACTGGTCCGCGCCCGACGAGGAGTTGCACCGCTTCCACAACGAGCAGGCCCGCGAGCTCGGCATCCAGCTCTGCGGTCGCCGGCTCTACGAGACGATGCGTCCGTGGGACGACTGGGAGCAGGTCCGCTCCGAGCCCAGCGGCGCCGAGCTCGAGTTCGCGGAGATCTGGCGGGCGCTGCCGAAGCTCGTCTTCTCGACGACGCTGCAGCGCGTCGAGGGCAACGCGATGCTCGTGCGCGGCGACGCGGTCGAGGAGGTCACGCGGCTGAAGGAGCAGCCGGGCAAGCCGCTCGCGGTGGGCGGCGCCGGGCTCGCCTCGGAGTTGGTCCGCGCCGGCCTCGTCGACGAGTACCGCCTGTTCGTCAACCCGGTCATCCTCGGGCGCGGGATCCCGTTCTTCCCGCCGACGGACGACCGGATCGCACTGCGGCTGACCGAGACCCTCACGTTCGGGTCGAAGGTCGTCTACACCCGCTACGAGCGGGCGGACGCGTGACGCCGCGAAGTCACGCACTTTGCGGCCGAGGAGGGCCGCGCGCCGGGGGAACGTCTGTTCGGTTACCTATAGTGGAGGAGTGCGTCGCGCCTCCAACCAGATCGTCGTCTCGGGTGCCCGTGAGCACAACCTCAAGGACGTCACCATCGCGCTTCCGCGCGACGCCCTCGTGGTCATCACGGGCCTCTCCGGGTCGGGCAAGTCCTCGCTCGCCTTCGACACCATCTACGCCGAGGGGCAGCGCCGCTACGTCGAGTCGCTGAGCGCCTACGCGCGCCAGTTCCTCGGCCAGATGGACAAGCCCGACGTCGACTCGATCGAGGGTCTGTCGCCCGCCATCTCGATCGACCAGAAGACGACGTCGCGCAACCCGCGCTCGACGGTCGGCACGGTCACCGAGATCTACGACTACCTGCGCCTGCTCTGGGCGCGCATCGGCCAGCCGCACTGCCACATCTGCGGCAAGCCGATCGCGGGCCAGTCCGCCGAGCAGATCATCGACCAGGTCATGGAGCTCGAGGAGGGCACGCGCTTCATGGTCATGGCGCCCGTGGTGCGCGGGCGCAAGGGCGAGTACGGCAAGCTCTTCGACGAGCTGCGCGGCGAGGGCTTCGCGCGCGTCGAGGTCGACGGCGAGCTGCGGTCGCTGGAGGACGAGATCGTCCTCGACAAGAAGTTCAAGCACGACATCTCCGTCGTGGTGGACCGGCTGGTCATGCGCGGCGAGGTGCGCAAGCGCCTGGCCGACTCGATCGAGACGGCGGTCGCGCTGGCCGACGGCATGGTGGAGGTGGAGACGGTCCCCCGCGCGGATGGCGCCCACGCGCCCGATCCGGCCCGCCTGCTGTTCAGCGAGAAGTTCGCGTGCCCGGACCACGGCCCGTCGATCCCGGAGCTCGAGCCGCGGATCTTCTCGTTCAACGCGCCGCACGGCGCGTGCGAGCGGTGCACCGGGCTCGGGTCGCAGATGGAGATCGACCCGGAGCTGGTCGTGCCGGATCCGTCGCTGACGATCGGCGAGGGCGCGCTGCTGCCCTGGGCCAACAGCGCGAGCAACTACTACGAGCAGATCACGCAGGCGATCGCGGAGACGTACGGGATCGACCTCGAGTGCCCGTGGGAGGCGCTGGCGCCCGAGCAGCAGGATCTGTACCTCTACGGGACCGGCGAGGAGCGCATCCAGGTCTCCTACCGCAACCGCTACGGCCGCCGACGCTCGTACGCGACGCAGTTCGAGGGGATCATCCCGAACCTCCAGCGGCGGTATCGCGAGACCGACTCCGAGTACTCGCGGGAGAAGATCGAGGAGTTCATGTCGGTGCGGCCGTGCCCGTCGTGCAAGGGCGCGCGGCTGCGGCCGGAGTCGCGGGCGGTGCTCATCGCCGAGACGCCGATCCACGAGTTCAGCGAGCTGAGCGCGCGCGCCGCGCTGCGCTGGCTCGGCGAGCTCGAGCTGTCCGAGCACGACCAGGCGGTGGCTCGGCTGATCCTGCGCGAGATCGACGAGCGGCTGCGCTTCCTCGACAACGTGGGCGTCGGCTACCTGTCGATGTCGCGCGCGGCGGCGACGCTGTCGGGCGGCGAGGCGCAGCGCATCCGCCTGGCGACGCAGATCGGCTCGTCGCTGGTCGGCGTGCTCTACATCCTCGACGAGCCGTCGATCGGCCTGCATCAGCGCGACAACGAGAAGCTGGTCGCCACGCTCGAGCGCCTGCGCGACCTCGGCAACACCGTGATCGTCGTCGAGCACGACGAGCAGACGATGCGCCGCGCCGATCATCTCGTCGACCTCGGTCCGGGGGCGGGCGAGTACGGCGGTCACGTCGTGGCGCAGGGGACGGCCGCCGACGTGGAGCGGGTGAAGGAGTCGCTGACCGGGCAGTTCCTCGCCGGCACGCGCACGATCGACGTGCCGAAGCGGCGGCGCACGCCGAGCGGCCACCTCGAGATCCTGGGCGCCTCCCAGCACAACCTCAAGTCGGTCGACGTGAAGGTCCCGCTCGGCGTGCTGACCTGCGTCACCGGCGTGTCGGGGTCCGGCAAGTCGACGCTCGTCAACGAGGTGCTCTACAAGGCGGTCGCCAACAAGCTGTCGAAGGCGCGCCAGCGCGCGGGCGCCCATCGCGGCGTGCGCGGCATCGAGCAGCTCGACAAGGTCATCCAGATCGACCAGTCGCCGATCGGCCGCACGCCGCGCTCGAACCCGGCGACCTACACGGGGCTCTTCGACGTCATCCGCGACCTCTTCTCGAAGACGCAGGAGGCGCGCGCGCGCGGCTACAAGCCGGGGCGGTTCTCGTTCAACGTCAAGGGCGGCCGCTGCGAGGTGTGCCGCGGCGACGGGCAGATCAAGATCGAGATGCACTTCCTGCCCGACGTCTACGTGCCGTGCGAGCAGTGCCACGGCAAGCGCTACAACCGCGAGACGCTCGACATCCGCTTCAAGGGCAAGACGATCGCCGACGTCCTCGACATGCCGGTCGAGGAGGGGGTCGAGTTCTTCGCGCACATCCCGAAGATCCGCCGGCGCCTGGAGACGCTCAACGACGTGGGGCTCGGCTACATCCGCCTCGGCCAGCCGGCGACGACGCTGTCGGGGGGCGAGGCGCAGCGCGTCAAGCTCGCGACCGAGCTGTCGAAGATCGCCACTGGCTCGACGCTCTACATCCTCGACGAGCCGACGACCGGCCTGCACTTCGCCGACGTCCAGCGGCTGCTCGAGGTGCTGCAGCGGCTCGTCGAGGCGGGCAACAGCGTGGTGGTGATCGAGCACAACCTCGACGTCATCAAGACCGCGGACCGCATCATCGACATGGGGCCCGAGGGCGGCGAGGAGGGCGGCCGCCTGATGGTCGTCGGCACGCCCGAGGAGGTCGCGGGCGTCCCGGACTCCCACACCGGCCGCTTCCTGTCCGAGCTCGTGACGCCCGCGGCGCCCAAGGCGCGCCGCACGCGGTCGCGGTCGAAGCCGGCGGCGGCGGCGGCGTAGCCGGACCGGGCGTCAGAACCGGTCGCGCAGCGCGCGGCGGTACTGCTCGGCCTGCCGGCGCCGCTCCGGAAACCGCCGCGCCAGCACGGCGAGGAACACGGTGCCCTGCAGCATGCGCGCCGTGACGAACGGCTCGAGCTCCCCGTCGCCGGCCGGATCCGCGCCCAGCGCCTCGGCGTAGCCGGCGAGCGCCGGCTCGGCGGCGAAGCGCGACGAGGCCGCCAGGCAGGCGAGGTCCCACGCCCGGGGCGCGGCGCACGTGTCCTCGAAGTCGGTCCACAGCAGGCCGTCGCGCGTGACGATGACGTTGCCGGGGTGGGCGTCGCCGTGGACGGGCTGGGCCGCGTCGCGCAGCGGCGCGAGCGCGCGCTCGACGTGCGCGGCCGCTTCGCGCAGCTCGGCGATGTCGCGTGGGTCGAGCGCGTGGTCGCGCTCGAGGACGCCGATGGCGCGGCCGACCTCGGCGACGCAGGGCTCGAGGTAGCTCAGGCGGCCGGGGAAGCTCCGCAGGCGCTCGTGCAGCTCGGCGAGCGAGCGGCCGACCTCCGTCATCTCGGGCGCCGCGCCGTCGTGCTCGACGTGCGTCCAGAAGCTGAGCGCGAGGCCGTCGTGGCGGTGGGGCCCCGGCGGGAGCTCGCGGCTCGGCGCCACGACCGCGGCGCCGGTCGCGGCGAGATGTTCCGCCACCGCGATCTCCCGCTCGAGCGCGAGCGCGCCCGCGCGGGGTCGGACGGTCGCCGTCGTCGTGGCGACGCGCGCGACGACCGGGGCCGGCCGCAGGTGCACGAGCACGTTGCTCGTGGCGCCGAGGACGCGCGGCTCGCGCACGCGGATGCCGTGCTCGCGGGAGATGGCCACCGCCGCGGCGACCGCGCGCGCATCGAGGTCGGCGCCCGCGCCGGTCAGGACGTCGTCGGCCATGGCGCAGATGCTGGCGCATGACCGCGACACGGACCCGTCGATCATCCTCGGCACGGCTCGTTTCGAGGCGTCTCGCTGCACGTCCGCCGGGGCGGCGGGAGGGCGGCGCCCTCTCCGGGGCCCCGGCGCATTCTCAGCGCCGGGACCTCCCTGGAGGGTGACCCCGAGGAACAATCCATCACCGAAGGCCCGGGGTCACGCCGACCATAGGCAGGCCGAATCGCCCGGGCCAAGCATCGGTCGCTCACGACCCCCCACATGGGGGTGGTCGCTGCGCCCGGGAGGATGGCCGCTGCGCCCGCCCGCCACGACCGCCCGCCACGACCGCCCATGCGCCGCCGGTGGTAGCGCCCGCCCCGGTGCGGGAGGATGGCGCCATGAGCACCGGCGTCCCCGGAACCCCAGTCGCCGCCCTCGAGGTCTTCGTCGACGTCCTCTCGCAGTCGGACGCCGCGGAGACGACCGACGCCTTCTACGGCGGGCTGTGCGAAGCCATCTGCCGGCTCGCGGGGATGGAGCGCGCCATCCTGTTCCGCTACGACGGTGCGATGCGCCGCGTCCGGGCCGCGGGCTCACACGGCATCTCCCTGGACCTGTTCGCCGGCGAGCGCTTCAGCGTCGAGACCGCCCCGCTGGCGCGCCGCAGCCTCGAGGAGGACCGGGTGCTCGAGGTCTTCGCGCGGCACGCCGAGCAGCTGCCGCCGAAGTACGTCGAGCTGCTGCGCCCCGCGCAGGTGGTGTGCATCCCGATGGCCGCCGCGGGGCGCTGGGTCGGCGTGATCGTCGGCGACCGGCACGCCGACGCGACCCGCCTCGACGACGGCGACCGCGATCTCCTGTGGACGCTCGGCAAGGCGGCGGCCCTCGCGGCGGTGGCGCGCATCGCGACGAGCCAGAGCGAGCGCGCGGCGCAGCTCGAGCACCGCATCGACCTGGCCCGCGAGGTCCACGACAACGTCATCCAGCGGCTGTTCGGGGTCTCGCTGGCGCTCGCGGGCGACGGCGAGCTCAGCGCGCGCGCCCGCCAGCGCTGCGCCGAGGAGGTGCAGGCCGCGCTCGGCGAGCTGCGGGCGACCATCCAGCGGCCGCTCGGACGCGCGCCCCGGCCGAGCCGCACGTCGCTCGGCGCCGAGCTCGAGCGCCTCGCCCGCGAGCACGCCGACCTCGAGATCGCCGTGTCCGACGGCGACCCCGCCGACGTGCCCGAGCGGCTCGAGTCGCTGGCGCAGTCCGTGCTCGCCGAAGCGGTCCGCAACGCCCACAAGCACGCGCAGCCCACCCGGATCGCGGTCGCGTTGCGGCGCACCGACGGCGCCTTCGTCATGGAGGTCGTCAACGACGGCGTGCGCCGGCACACCGGCCCGACCGGCATGGGCCTGCGCCTCGTCGCCTTCGAGGCGCTGCAGAGCGGCGGCATCGTCGAGTACGGGCCGGGCGGCGAGGCCGGAGCCTGGCGCGTCAAGCTGATGGTGCCCGATGACCCGGCCTGACGACGTGCGCGACGACCGGCGCCTGTCGATCCTCGTCGTCGACGACCACGAGGTCGTGCACTGGGGCCTGCGGCTCATGCTCGGCGAGCAGCCCTGGGTCGAGCGCTGCCTGGCCGCCCACGACGGCGACGAGGCACTCGCGCATGCGCGCCGCTACGAGCCGCACGTCGCCCTCGTCGACCTGTTCGTGGGGGAGGAGTCCGGCGCGGAGATCTGCGAGCGGCTGCGGCTCGCGGTGCCGAGAACGCGGGTGCTGTTCATCTCGGGCGCGGGGCGGATCTCGCCGAACGCCGCACGGGCGGCCGGCGCGGTCGGCTTCGTGTCCAAGGACCTGCCGGCGCAGGACATCGCCCGCGCCGTCCGCGCCGTCGGGCTCGGCCGCAGCGTCTTCCCGCCGCAGGAGGAGCTTCCAGGCGCGATGCTCAGCCCGCGGGAGCGCGAGGTGCTGTCGCTCATCGCCAGCGGCGCCACGAACCGCGAGATCGCCGGCATGCTGTTCCTGTCGCCGCACACCGTCAAGGAGCACACGAGCTCGCTGTACCGCAAGCTCGACGTGCGCAACCGGGCCGAGGCCGTGGTGCGCGCGCAACGACTCGGTCTGCTCGCCTGAGCCACGCCCCAAACCGGCAGATCGGCCCGATCCCGGGGCATGGTCACCTGCCGGTCACATCTGCACCCCCCGGGCGGGGGGTTGTGGTGGCGGGCTCCCGTGGACCACGGGAGGGTGATGGCATGACTCAAGGCGCGATCGTTCTGACCGGCGGCAGCGGCGTGGTGGGGATGGAGGTCCTGGCGCGCCTGCTCGAACGCGGCGAGGACGACGTCATCGTCCTCCTGCGCGCGGCTGACGCCGACGAGGCGGACCGCCGCCTGCACACCATCCTGGGTCGCCTGTGGCGCACGGTCCCGGCACGCGACCGCGTCCGGGCGATGCCCGCCGACGTCACCACGCCGCGCCTCGGCCTGTCGGCCGGCGACCGCCATGAGATCGCCGCGACCGCGGATCGGATCGTGCACTGCGCCGCGGCGGTCGGCTTCGACCAGCCGCTCCCGGACGCGCTCGCCATCAACGCGCTCGGCACCCAGCGCGTGCTCGAGCTCGGGCGCGACATGCCGGAGCTGCGGCGCATCGTCCACGTCTCGACCGCGTTCGTCTCCGGCCGCTACGACGGCTGCTTCCATGAGACGCAGCTCATCGCCGGCCAGGGCTTCCGCAACACCTACGAGCAGAGCAAGCACCTCGCCGAGCGGCTCGTGTCGAGCTCGGAGCTGCCGGTCGTCATCGCCCGGCCGTCGATCGTGGTGGGCTCGGCCGACACCGGATGGACGCCCGCGTTCAGTGCGCTCTATCTGCCGCTGCGGGCGTTCGCCCGCGGGCTGCTCGACAGGGTGCCCGCCGATCCCGCGGGCATCGTGGACGCCGTCCCGCTCGACTACGTCGCGGCATCGCTGGTGCATCTGCTCGACGCTCCCGGCATCGAGGGCCGGACGTTCAACCTCGTCGCCGGCGACCGCGCGGCGACGGTGGGCGACGTCCTCGGGCTCGCGCAGACGCGCTTCCAGCAGCCCGAGCCCACGTTCGCCCCGCTACGCCGCGCCGGCAAGGCCGACGCACTCGTGCCGTACTTCGACGTGCGCACGACGTTCGACGACCGCCAGGCGCGCGAGCTGCTCGAGGCGCAGGGGATCGTCGCCGCGCCGCTCGACGCGCTGTTCGAGCGGCTCATGGACTACGCCGAGGCCACGCGCTGGGGGCGGGTCCCGGCGCTGCGCGAGGACGCGGGCGCCATCGGCGCGGAGATCGGGCTGGCGGCGGCGTGATGCAGGTCGCGAGCGAGATCGCCCGCTTCCGCCCCGACGATCCCGACGAGCTCGTCCACGCCAGCTTCGCCTGCTCGGGCTGCCTGTGCGAGCCGACGCACGCGACGGTGCAGCTCAGCAGCGACTCGGCCACCGTCGACTGCCACTGTCACCGCTGCGGCCTGGACTGGCGGGTGGACCTGACCGCCGAGCAGTCGCTGCGCGTTCAGCTGCGCCCGCCGTGGGCCGGGATGTCGACGCTGGTGCGGATCCCCGGGCGCCAGTTCTGACGGTGCCGCGCGCCAGCCGCTCGGTGCCGGCCGCCATCGTCGCTCGGCGCCGCCTCGCCTCCGTCCCGGTCGGGACCGGCGCCCGCCGTGCCGAAGGCGACCGCGCGCGTCGCGTCGTTGCCGCGCGAGCGCTGCTGCGTCCGGCGTTCGCGCGCGACTGAGAGCGTCGGCGACTCGTCGCCGCATCCTCGCGATCGTCCTGAGCACCGCTTCGGCGCGCTCCGTGCGCGAAGATCACGCGATGGACCACCGCCTGGCCGCCCGCGCCCGGATCTGGGCGCAGAAGTGGCGCTGGTACGAGCGCAGCACGCTGCCGTGGAACCGCGGGCGCATCCACCTGCACGCCCTGCGCCGCGGCGCGTTCATCCGCTGGCCGGTGCACGGCAACGTGCTCGAGATGTTCGACGAGGGCCGCCTGGAGCTGGGGGAGAACGCCCTCCTCGAGCCCGGCGTCTGGCTCACCGCGCCGGCTCCCGGTCGCATCCGCATCGGTGCCGGCAGCTTCCTGAACCTCGGCGTGATGGTCGCCGCCCACGAGCTCGTGGAGATCGGCGAGCACTGCATGCTCGCCAACGGCTGCTTCGTCACCGACGCCAACCACCGCTTCGACGACCCCGGCAAGCCGGTGCCGTGGCAGGGGTTCACGTCGAAGGGCCCGACCCGCCTGGGCGACAACGTGTGGCTCGGCGCCCACGTCGTGGTCACGAGCGGCGTGACGATCGGCGAGCGCTGCGTCGTCGGCGCCAACAGCGTGGTGACGAGCGACCTGCCGCCGTATTCGATCGCGGCCGGCGCGCCCGCCCGGGTGGTGCGAACGCTCGAATACTAGACCCTATGAGGCGGTCGGCCCGGAAGGGGTTGACTGCCGAGGCTGATGGCCGGACGCTCCTCGCGGGGGTTTGTCTGACCAGAGGGATGGCCTCTGGCTGACCCCAGATGAGTGAGGAGGTCCGGCCATGACCGGAACGATGACGTGGGTCGGTCTCGATGTCCATGCCCGCTCGACGCACGCGGCAGCGATCGACACGATGACCGGCGAGCTGCGACGCGCGAAGTTCGGCCCTGGGTTGGAGGCACCGATCGCGTGGATGCTCCAGCAGCCCGGTCCGGCACGCGCGTGCTATGAGGCCGGGTCGACCGGTTTCGGGCTCTACCGAGCGGCGACGACAGCGGGGATCGCGATGCAGGTGATCGCGCCCGGGAAGACCCCGCGGGGATCGTCTGACAGAGTCAAGAGCGACCGCAAGGACGCCGAGCTTCTGGCCCGGTTGTTGCTGGCCGGGTCGCTGACGCGGGTCGTGGTGCCGCCGCCGGAGATCGAGGCCGCCAGAGAGATGACCCGCGCCCACGATGCGTGCCGGCGCGATCTGATGGACGCCCGCCATCGCGTGAGCAAGATGCTGTTGCGCCACGGGCGGGTCTATCCCAAGCCGACGACCTGGACCACCGAGCACCGTCGCTGGTTGTCGCGTCAGCAGTTCGGCGAGCCGGCCAGCGCCCTGGTCTTCGCCGATCTCATCGCGGCGGTCGACGGGTTGACGGCGCGCAAGCAGGCGGTCGCACTGCAACTCGCCCAGCTTGCGACGGATGAGCGGTGGTGGCCGACCGTCGCCCGGCTGCGCGCGTTCAGAGGCATCGACACGCTGAGCGCCCTGTCGATCCACCTCGAGCTCGGCGGCGACTGGCGCCGCTTTGAGCGCGCCGCCGCGCTGGGCGCGTGGCTGGGACTGACACCGACGCTCAACCAGTCCGGTGAGTCCTCGCGCCAGGGCTCGATCACCAAGACCGGCTCGACGCTCGCCCGCAGGTTGTTGGTCGAGTCGGCCTGGCACTACGGCCGCGAACCACGGCTGGGCGCGACACTGGCCAACCGCCAGGCCGGACAGCCCGACCACATCCTCGCGATCAGCAACCGCGCCCAGCAGCGCCTCTATAAGGTCCATCGCACGATGAAGGCCCGCGGCAAGCCCCACAACATCGTGGTGGTCGCTTGCGCACGGCAGCTCGCCGGGTTCCTCTGGGCCGCCGCCACCGCCGACTGACCCGCGGCTGAGAACATCACGGTCGGTGGGCCGGGGCGCCGGGCCATCAGCGGCCGGCACGCGCGAACGTTCTATGAGCACCCCCTCGGTGGGCGGCACGCTCGTTCCTAGACAGCAAAAGCCGGCAGCACGAAACCGGGCCCTGAGGTACCCAACCCTCGCATCTCAGACTGGCAACGCCGACACCGAGCCCGGCGTCCCGGCCCACCGACCAACCCCGCCCGACGGCCGCCAAGCGGACGGCGATCACGCACGCCCACTTGACAACACGACGGACATATCAGAACTAGTACACGCCCGCCAGGGCGGCCATGAGCCCGGGAAGGCGGTCCGGCTCGCGCCCCAGGGCGAGCTGGCGCTCGGCGCCGGGATCCGCGAGCAGGCGCTCGACGCCGTGCATCCAGTCCGCGCAGCCCAGGTCCTCGGCGTGCGGCCGGCACGCGGCGAGCAGCCGCTCCACCACCTCGCCGAGCGGGATGCGCATCTCGACGGAGGGGTCGATGAGCGCGGCCGTCGTGCCGTCGCGGGCGGCGATGAAGCGGTTCTCGGCGAGGACCTCGTCGCTGCGGACCGCGAGCGGGTCGGCGAAGCCCTCGAGCGCCTCCAGCCGCGCGAGGCACTGCACGAGCGCGACGAGCGCGCCGCTGTCCTCGACGGTCGTCTGCGTGTCCATGATCCGCACCTCGACGGTCCCCAGCGCCGGCTGCAGCCGCACGTCCCACCACAGGAACGTCGGCTCCGGGAACGCCTCGCAGCGGATGAGTAGGCCGACGGTCTGCAGCCAATCCTCGTAGCTGTCGAACGCGCGCGGGATCCCGACGCGCGGGAACGCCTGGAACAGCGGCGTGCGGGCCGAGGCCAGGCCCGTGTCGCGGCCCTGCCAGAACGGCGAGTTCGCCGACAGCGCCAGCAGGACCGGCAGATGCACGCGCAGGCGGTTGGCCACCCGGACGGCATCCTCGGGGTCCGGTACGCCGACGTGGACGTGCAGTGCGAACGTCGGCTCGCGGCGCGCGAGCTCGCGCATCGAGCCGTACACGAGCGCCTGGCGCGCGCCCGTCGACACCGACACGTCGCGCCACACGGCGAACGGGTGCGTGCCCGCCGCGGCCGCGGCGAGGCCGCACGACTCCGTCGTCTCGCGCAGCGCGGCCCGGAGGTCGGCGAGCTCCTCGATCGCCGCGTCGACGGTCCCGTGCACGCCGGTGGCGAGCTCCAGCGCCGCCGCGTGCGTCTCCGCGCTGGCGTGGGCCGCTACGTCGGCGGGCAGGCGCGGCAGCACCTCGTCGATCGCCCCGGCGAGGTTCCACGACTCGGGCGCGACGAGCATGCATTCCTCCTCGACGCCCACCGTGAAGGCGGTGGCCGGCCCGCCGCCGCCACCCCACTGCGCCCACGCGGGCCGTTCGGCGCTCAGGGAAGCACCCATGTGTCCTTGCCTCCGCCGCCTCGTGAGGAGTTGACGATCATGCTGCCCGCCTCGAGCGCCACCCGGGTCAGCCCGCCGGGCAGGGCGACCGTCCGGACGCCGTCGAAGAAGACGAACGGGCGCAGGTCGACGTGGCGGGGCTCGAGGCGATCGCCGACGACCGTCGGGTGCGTCGAGAGCCGCAGGGTGTCCTGGGCGACCCAGCCGCCCGGATCCGCACGCACCGCCTCCGCCGCCTCGCGCAGCTCGTCCGTGCCGGCCGACGGGCCGACGAGCACGCCGCGGCCCCCGTGGCCGTCGCGCGGCTTGAGCACGAGCTCGCCGAGCCGGTCCAGGACGTCGTCGCGCTGCGCGCGCTCCTCGAGGTCGTACGTCCGCACCGAGGGCACGAGCGGCGCCTCGCCGAGGTAGAACCGGATCATCTCGTCCACGTACGGATAGATGCGCTTGTCGTCCGCGACGCCGGCGCCGAACGAGTTGACGACCACGAGCGTGCCCGCCCGCAGCGGCTCGAGCAGGAGCTCGCCCATCGGCGTGAGCCGCCCGTCCGCGTCGCGCAGCCGATCCTCGTCTGTGCGCCGGTAGGCGACCTGCACGGGGCGGCCGTCGTCGCGCAGCAGCAGCCGGCCGCCGTCGCGGCGCAGATCGTCGGGCCGCACGAGCCGGACGCCCGCAAGGTCGGCGAGCACGCGATGCTCGAAGAACGCGGAGTTCGACGGCCCGTCGGAGAGCACGACCACGTGGCCGTCGGACTCCGGGTGCGGCCGGGCGGCGGCGAGCACGCCGCCGAGCAGGTTGGCCAGCGCCGCGCGGACCTGCCGGCGGGGGCCCGTCTCGGCCACGTGCGCCTTGACCGCCCGGCGGGCCGCGAGCAGGTAGGCCATCCCCGATGGCGTGCGCACGTTGTCTTCGAGGACCCGGAACGTCCCGTCGGCGTCGCGGACGACGTCGAGGCCCGCGATGGCGATGCGCGCGCCCGGCGGGGCCGGCACGCCGGCGAGGTCGGGTTCGCGGAACGGCAGCGTCGCCGTCAGGCGCTCGGGCACGGCGCCCGCGGCCACGATGCGCGGCTCGGCGCCCGCCATGTCGCCGGCGAACGCGTCGAGGGCGCGCAGGCGCTGGCCCAGGCCGGCCTCGAGCTCGGCCCACTCGGCGGCGCCGATGAGCCGCGGGACCGGGTCGACCGGGAACGCCTCGTCGCCGCCGAACGTCGCGCCCTCCGCGGCCGCGTGGTCGCTGACGCGGCGCAGCAGGCCGGCGAGGTCGGCCGCCTCGATGGCGGCCATGAGCTCGGCATACAGCGGTCGCACCCGCCCGTCGGCATCGAACGCCTCGTCCCAGCTGCCGGGGGTGGGCTCGTAGGGGTGGGGGGGCGACCGTCGTTCCTGGACGATCATCACCGTTGCACCTACCCACGGTCCGCCGCATCGCAATCGACCCCCGTCACGACGGACCGGGCGCTCGGGTGGGTCGGCGGGCAGGTCGACCGCCGCCGGCGCCGGGGCCGGAAAGCGGTGCACCGCGGCTACGCCGCGGCCCGAGCGCCTTCCCGCCGTCTGCACCGCGGCTACGCCGCGGCCCGAGCGCCGCCCGCGCGCGTCTGCGCCGCGGCGTCCACGAACCGCCGGAACAGGCGCTGGTGGTCGTCGCGGGCCACGAGGCTCTCCGCGTGCCACTGGACGCCGATCGCGAACCGGCGATCGGTCGCCTCGATCGCCTCGATCACCCCATCGCGCGCCCAGGCGACGGCGCGCAGCCCCCGCCCGAGGTCGCGGATCGCCTGGTGGTGAAACGAGTTGACCTCGATGTCGGTGGCACCGAGGGCGTCCGCCACCGCGCTGTCGGGCTCGATGCGCACCGTGTGGGTCGCGACCCGGCCGGGCTGGCGCTGGCGGTGCTCGATCTCGCCCCCGACGTCCTCGGGCAGGTGCTGGTAGAGCGTGCCGCCGCGCCCGACGTTGAGCGCCTGCTGCCCGCGGCAGATCGCCAGCAGGGGGAGCTGAGCCTGGTCGGCCCTGCGCAGGAGCTCGAGCTCGAAGGCGTCCAGCGGCGGCTCCGTGGGGCCCAGGAACGCGTGCGGCTCGGCGCCGTAGAGCGACGGGTGGAGGTCCGGTCCGCCGGAGAGCAGCAGCCCGTCCAGCCGGCCGACGAGCGAGTTCAGGTCGCCCGCCGCCATCGGCGGGATCACGACCGGGATCGCGCCCGCCGCGTCGACGGCGCGCGGGTAGTCGAGCCCCAGCGCGAGCTCGCGGCGCACCGGGTCGCTCTCGGCGAGCGGTTCGACGTGCGGAGGCGTGCGCAGCTCCGACGTGGAGATCCCGACAAGCGGCTCGGTCATGGCGGGGTCGAGCGTAGCGGGCGCTGCCGCCGGGAACCGGGGACCGGGATGCGCGCAATCACGGGAGAGTGCGCGTCGAGGGCCGAGGTCATCGACCGGCCGAAGGGCTACTTCCCGGTGCCCGCGCTCGTCGAGCTCGAGGGCCGTACCTCGAGCTCGTACGGGACGCGATGACCGACCCGCGCGTCCGGTCGCGCGGCTGTGGGAGCCGGCCTACGTCGGCCGGCTCCGGGCCGAGCCCAACGCGCACCGGACGCCGTCGGGTGCGGGCAAGCTCTGGCAGCTCGCGCTGCTCGAGCTGTGGCCGGCCGCGCGCGGGCTCCGGACGGACCGGTTCAGCCGCCGAAGCGCGAGCGCAGCGCCATCACGTTGGCGACGTAGCGCTGGGTCTCGGGCAGCATCCCGATGCGCTGGACGGAGCTGAGGCCCTGGTAGTAGGCCGCCGCCGCCATCGACGGATCGCCCCCCGTCTCGCGCAGGAGATGGCCGAGGTAGAGGACGCCCGCGCCGACGTTGTCGATGGCCGAGTTGGGATCGAGGTGCCGGGCCGCCAGGTTGCTCTGCACCCAGTCCCAGGTGCCGGGCATGACCTGCATGACGCCGCGCGCGTTGGCCGACGAGACCATCGCGTTGTTGAACCCCGACTCCTGCCAGGCGATCGCGGCGGAGAGGTCGCCGGGGACGCCGTTGCGCGAGGCGACGGCGGCGATGTCGCCGGACGTCACGGTGCTCGAGGTGGGGGCCGGGCTGGCGGCGGGCACGACGGGCGCCGGGGCGGGCTGCGAAGACGCCGCCGGGGCGGGGGCTCCGGTCGGCAGCTTGACGACCGTGCCGGCGACCAGGAGGCCGTTCGGGTCCAGGCCGTTCATGTACGCCATCTGGCTGACGGAGACCCCGGCCTGGGCGGCGAGGCTGCTCAGGGTGTCGCCGGGGCGGACGGTGTAACCGCCCATTGGGGGCGGGGCGGCGGCGGTCGACGTCGATGTCGCCGTCGTCGCGGCGGGCGCGGCGGGCGCGGCGGGCGCCGACTGCAGCGCCACCGCGGCCTCCGACACCGATGGCACGTCGATCGTCTGCCCGGCGACGATCTGGGCGTCGGGCGACAGGCCGTTGGCGGCGGCGAACGCGCGCGTCGTCATGTTCTGCGCCGCGGCCAGCGACCACAGCGACTCGCCGGGCGCGACGGTGTGGGGGACGGCGGCACCGGCGGCCGCGGGGACGGTCAGAACGGCGGTCAGAAGCGCGATGGGGAGGAGAAGCGGTGGACGCATGTCCGATACCGCTACCCCTCTCCATCTGCTGATGCAACGGAAGGCGCGGGGTTACGGAGCCCCGCTATTGCGCTTGCAGGCGCCCCCGGAAATCGGTCAATTCGCCCGGATCGATCGAGTACGTGTGGTCGGCCGCCGGGTAGCGGCGGGTGCGCACGTCGTCCGCGTAGGCGCGCACGCCGCGCACCATCTCGTCCATGACGTCGCCGTAGCGCTTGACGAAGCGGGCGCCGACGCCCTCGCGGATCCCGAGCAGGTCGTGGAACACGAGGACCTGCCCGTCGGTCGCGCCTCCGGCGCCGATGCCGATCACCGGGATCTCCATCCGCGGCATGAGCTCCTCGGCGACCGCGGCCGGGATCGCCTCCCAGACGATCGAGAAGCAGCCCGCCTCCTGGAGCGCGACGGCGTCGGCGGCGACCTTGAGCGCCGCGTCGGCGGTCCGTCCCTGCGCCTTGTAGCCGCCGAGCGCGGTCGACGTCTGCGGCGTGAGGCCGACGTGCCCCATCACCGGGATGCCCGCGGCGATGATGGCGCGCGCCCGGTCGACCATGACGCCGCCGCCCTCGAGCTTGACCGCGTCCGCGCCGGCCTCCTTGACGAAGCGCTGGGCGGTGGCGATCGCCAGCTCGTCGCTGCCCTCGTAGGACCCGAACGGGAGGTCGGAGACCAGGAACGGCGTGCGCAGCCCACGGCGCACGGCCGCGGTGAGCATCACCATCTCGTCGAGCGAGATCGGCACGGTCGACGGGTAGCCGAGGACGGTCATCGCGCCCGAGTCGCCGACGAGGACCATGTCGACGCCCGCCGCCTCGGCGACCTGGGCCGACGGGTAGTCGTAGGCCGTGACCATCACGATCGCCTCGCCGAGGCGCTTCTTCTCGGCCAGGCGCGGGAGGGTCATCGGCAGGGAGTCGAGGACCGGGGCGGGGGCGTGCGGTGCTGCGGACATGACGTTTGCTCCTTGGTCGGTTGACGCCCTCAGCTGAGGAGGGTCGCCACCTGGGCGTCGGTCTGGATGATCTCGTTGCTACCCGCCGTGACGTGCACCACGCGCGGCTCGTAGTACTCCATCTCGGTGCGGTCGTACTGCGCGTAGGAGATGACGATGACGGTGTCGCCGCGGTGCACGAGGCGCGCGGCGGCGCCGTTGACCTTCATCTCGCCGGAGCCGCGCTCCCCGGAGATCGTGTAGGTCTCGAACCGCGCGCCGTTGTCCACGTCGACGACGTGGACCTGCTCGTGCTCGAGGATGTCGGCGGCCTCCAGCAGGTCGGGATCGATCGTGAGCGAGCCGACGTAGTGCAGGTCGCAGTCGGTGACGGTCGCGCGGTGGATCTTGGACTTCAGCATCGTGCGCTGCATCGCTAGCCGGCTCTCCCGTTGGAGTGGATCGTGTGGTTGTCGATGAGACGGGCCCTGCCGATGCGTGCGGCGACGGCCACGAGGACGTCCCGGTCGCCGATCTGCTGGACCGGGGTGAAGGTGTCGGGGTCGACGAGCGCGAGGTACTCGGGCTCGACGTCCAGCTCGGCCATCCGCGCGCGGGCGGCGGCGGCGATGGCCCCGGCGTCGCGCTCGCCGGCGCGGACGGCCGCGTGGGCGGCATCAAGCGCGCGCTTGAGCGCGACGGCGCGGAGGCGCTCGTCCGCGCCGAGGTAGGCGTTGCGGCTCGACATCGCCAGGCCGTCGGGCTCGCGCACCGTTGGACAGGTCTCGATGCGCACCGGCAGGTTCAGGTCGCGCACCACGCGCCGGATGACCGCCGCCTGCTGGGCGTCCTTCTGGCCGAAGAAGGCGACGTCGGGGCCGGCCATGTTCAGCAGCTTCGTCACGACCGTCGCCACGCCGTCGAAGTGCGTCGCGCCCCGCTCGGCGCCCTCGAGCGGCTCGCTGACGCCGCCGACGTGGACCGTCGTGGAGAAGCCGTCGGGGTAGACCTCCCGAACCGGCGGGGCGAACAGCAGGTCGGCGCCCGCCGCCGCGGCGAGCTCGGCGTCGCGCGCCTCGTCGCGGGGGTAGCTCGCGAGATCCTCGGTGGGGGCGAACTGCGCCGGGTTGACGAAGAGCGAGACGACGACGACGTCGGTGGCCGCGCGCGCGCGGCGGACGAGCGACAGGTGGCCTTCGTGCAGCGCGCCCATGGTGGGGACGAGCCCGATCGAGCGGCCGTCGCGCCGGGCCCCGGCGAGCGCCGCGCGCAGCTCGGCCACGGTACGGATCGTGCGCATCAGGCGGCGCTCGCGGCGTGGGCGTGGGCGGCGGCGTGTGCGTGGGCCAGGTCGCGCGTCGCATCCGTCAGCGCGTCGAAGAGGGTCAGCAGCTCGGGTGCGCGGTCGGCGACGGCATCGCGCTGCCGGGTGACGGTGGCCTCGTCGCCGCGGGCGATCGGGCCGGTCAGCGCGCGCTCGGCTCCGAGCCCGGCCCAGTTCTCGACCGCGGCGCGGACGAGCGGGGCGAGGGCGGCGCGATCGACGCCGGCGGTCCGCGCCAGGCGCTCCGCCGCACCTTCGAGCGTGACGAGGAAGTTGGACGCGATCGACGCGGCGGCGTGGTAGGCCGCACGGTCGGCGTCGTCGACGGCGATCGGCCGCAGCCCGAGCGCGTGGGCGAGCGCGGTGGCGGCGGCGAGCGCGCGCGGGCCGGCGCCCGCGACGGCGGCGGCGGCCCCGGCGAAGTCGGCGCCCTCGGCCGTGACGGTCATCAGGGGATGCAGGCTGAACGCCTCGTGGGGCGCGAGGGCATCGAGCGTCGTGGCGCCGGAGCAGTGGCCGGCGAGCAGGCCGGCACGGGGCGTGAGCGCGCCGGCGGCCGCGGCGATCTCGCCGTCGGGCACGGCGAGCAGGACGAGGTCGGCGGCAGGGTCGGCGCCGCGGCCGAGCGGCCCCTCGACGGCGAGGCCGGCGTCGCGCAGACCGGCAACCAGCGCGGTGCCGAGCCGCCCGCGGCCGATGACCGCGCAGCGCAGTGTGGACAGGGCTATATCTGTCATGTCGGTCCAGCTCCCAGCCGGGATGCCGGTCGCGAAACGGTGGAAACGAACTCCTGGACGGCCTGCGTGGTCCGTCCCGAACGGTGACGGCCTGCCGTCCACTATACCCCTCCTGCGCCGCGGTTACGCTGCGGTCATGGCGACCCCCGAGCAGCGCCGCGAGGAGCTCCTGGCCGTCTTCGAGCAGGCCCGCGGCTGCACCCGCTGCCCGCAGCTCGCGTCGACGCGGACGAAGGTCGTCTTCGGGGCGGGGGACGCCGACGCGGACCTCATGTTCGTCGGCGAGGCGCCCGGCGCCAACGAGGACCGCCAGGGCCTGCCGTTCGTCGGACAGGCGGGGAAGCTGCTCGATCAGCTGCTGGGGGAGATCGGCCTGAGCCGGCGCGAGGTGTTCGTCGCGAATACGCTCAAATGCCAGCCTCCCGGCAATCGGGACCCCCACCCGGTCGAGATCGAGAACTGCCAGGACTACCTGATGCGCCAGCTCGAGCTGATCGAGCCGCGGGTGGTGTGCACGCTCGGCAACTTCGCCACGAAGCTGCTGCGCGGCGACCCGGCGGGGATCACGCGCGTGCACGGGACCGACGAGGTGCGGGTCATCGGGCGGCGCGCGGTCCGGCTGTACCCGCTGTTCCATCCGGCGGCGGCGCTGTACACGCCGCGCATGCTCGACGTGCTGCGCGAGGACTTCCGGCGCATCCCCGAGCTGCTCGCATTGCCGGTGCCGCCGCAGCCGGCGTTCGCGGACGAGCCGATGGTGCCGATCGAGTCCGAGACGGCGCCGCGAGCGGTGCCCGCGCCGGAGAGCTCCGCCGGCGCGGAGCCCGACCGCGAACCGACCTCGGAGCTGCGGTCCGAGCCGCAGGCCGAGGCGGACCCGCAGCCGCCCAACCCCGAGCAGCTCGGCCTGTTCTGATCAGTGCACGACGACCTTCAGCACGGGCCTGTTCTGATCAGTGGACGACGACCTTCAACGCGGCCAGGATCAGGCCGAGCACGCTGCTGAACAGGCCGGCGAGGATGATCTGCAGGGTCGTTCCGCCGGTCAGGTGGCGCATCTCGGCGCCCCAGAGCATGAGCAGCAGGACGTTGACGATCGTCGCCACCCAGAACCCCGTCGCGGTGCTGTAGAGGCCGGCGACGGCGAGCAGGAGGGCCAGGCACGAGGGGAAGGCGGAGCGGACGATCGGCCACTCGTGGCGGAACGTGCGCAGCAGGTGACGCACCGACAGCGGCACGCCCTCGTCGAAGCTCGCCTTCATCCCGTCGGCCCAGCTGTGGGCCAGCGCGAAGATGAAGGCGGTGACGACGAGCGATGCGATCGCGTACCCGGGCCCGATGGTCGGCGGCAGCGTCGCGATGACCGAGGTGATGAGGATCGTCCCGTAGAGCGTCGCGGCGAGGTTGCCGGTCGGCAGCAGGCGGCTCAGCGGCAGGCGGGAGCGCGGCGGCGGGTCGGTCACGGCGAGGATTGTGCCGTGCGGCCGGTCACCCGTGCGCAATCGCCTGCCGCGTCGCGGGCTCGCCGCAGCGCGGTCAGCTGCGCCCGCTCGCGGCGGCCGTCGCGCTTGGCGGCCGCGCGCAGGGCGAACGTCAGGCCCTGCGCGGCGTCGTCGAGGCGCAACGCGCGGTCTCCGAGGTTGCCCCCGACCACCTCCCTCCGGCGCCGGGCGAGCAGGTCGAACGGCTCGCCGCCGAAATGCGCGCCCGTGCTGTGCCCGCCGCGATGCAGCAGCTCGACGCCGGGATGCAGCTCGGTCGGCACGCCGGCGGCCGCGGCGCGCAGGCAGAGGTCGAGATCCTCGTAGAAGAGGAACGCATCGGCATCGAACGGGCCGAGGCGGCGCAGGAGGTCGGTCCGCGCGGCGAGGACGGCGGCGATGGCCCAGCCGACGCGGCGCGGCACGGCGGCCCGGTAGGGCTCGAGGCGCTCGCGCAGGGGGCGCGGCAGGACGGCCGGGGGCACCGCCGCGGCCAGCAGGCCGCCGGGCCGGCCCGGCGTGGAATGCGCGCTGCGCTGGACGCGGCCGTCGGGCTCGAGCAGCCGGGGCGCGAGCAGCGCGGGGCGCCGTGCCGCGAGCGCGGCGAGGCGGGCGAGCCCGTCGTCGAGCAGCTCGACGTCGGGGTTCAGCAGCACGGTGACCGGCGTGCCGACACGCTCGAGCCCGGCGTTGTTCGCTGCGCCGAAGCCCGGGTTGCCGTCCAGGACGAGGAGGTCCGCGCCCCAGTCGCAGGCGATCTCCGGCCCGTCGTCGGTCGATCCGCTGTCGACGCAGACGACGCAGACCTCGTGGCCGTTGCCGCGCAGATGGCGGTCGATGGAGGCCAGCAGCCGGCGCAGGTCCGGCGCGGAGTCGTGCAGCGCGACCACGGCGGTGAAGCTCACGGCACGGCTCCCGCAGCGACGGCGGGCGGGCGACCGGCCGGCGCGACCACGGCGGTGAAGCTCACGGCACGGCTCCCGCCGCGACGGCGTGCGGGCGGCCGGCCGGCGCGACTGCGGCGGCCAGCGCATCGCGGACGCCCCGCGCCGTGGCTTCCCAGCTGAGCGGGGCCATCGCGCGGCGGCCCTCGTCGACGAGCCGGGCGCGCAGCTCGGCATCCGCGCCGATCTGCACGAGCGCCGCGGAGAGCGCTTCCGCGTCGCCGCGCGGGAAGCGCAGCGCGCCGGACCCGAGCGTCTCGTCGTAGACGGCGAGGTCGGAGACGACCGGCGGCACGCCGCGCGACAGCGCCTCGAGCGGCGGCAGGCCGAAGCCCTCGGCCCACGACGGCAGCACGACGGCCAGCGCGCCTCGGTACAGGGCGTCGAGCCGGGCCCCGTCCACGCGGCCCAGCAGCCGCACGCCGGGGCGGCCCTCCAGGCGCCGGGCGAGCCGCCCGGCGCCGGCGAGGACGAGCTCGGCGTCGAGGCCCTGCGCGCGGGCACGGGCGTAGGCGCCCGCCAGGAGCTCCGGGGCCTTGCGCGGCTCGAGGGCGCCGACGAACAGCAGGTAGCGGTGGGCGTCGGGCGCCGGGGCGACGCCCGCCCGGCCCTGGTTCGTCACCGCGCCCGCTCCGGGGTGCACGACCTCGACCCGTCTCGCCGGCACCCCCCAGCGCTCGATGACGGCGTCACGCGTCGGCCCCGACACGGCGACCACCTGGCTCGCACCGCGGGCCAGCGCGCCGAGCCGCCCGGCGCGGTGCCACAGCCGCTCGTACGCCGTGTAGTCCGACGGGCGCTGCTCGAACGACAGGTCGTGCACGGTGAGCACGTACGGCGCGTTCGGCTCGAGCGCGACCGGAGCGGGGGCGGGCAGCCAGACGACGTCGACGCCGCCGAGCAGCCGCTGCAGCGTCGGGCGCCCGGCCAGCGCACCCGCGGCGAACAGCGCCCGCCCGGGCAGCCGCGTGCGCACGACCTCCACGCCGCCGGGCGCCGCCACCGCCGCACGGCCCGGCACGAGCGCCACCCACTCGTCCTGCGGAAACCCCTGCGCCAGCGCGGCCAGCGTGCGCTGGAGGTAGCGGGCCACGCCGCGCCCCTCGGGCAGGTGCCGGGCATCGATGCCGACGCGCATGGCCGAAGGTTAGTTGCGCAACCAGTCGATCCAGCCCGCGGCGAGCACGAGCCCGGCCAGCGCCTCGTAGCCGCCCGCGCCGGGATGCGCGCCGTCGCCCGCGGCCGCCTCGGCCGTCCAGGCCGGCGTGGCCATCAGCGCCTCGGCGACCGGCACGAACGGCGCCCCGGCCGCGGACGCGACCCGGGCATGCGCCGCCGTGAGCGCGACGATGCGGCGGTCCGCGGCCGCGTCGCCGACCGGAGCGGGCCCCACGACGAACGGCCGCAGCCCCAGCGCGCCCGCTTCGGTCAGCAGCCCCTCCAGCACGGTCGCCGACCGCTCCGGCGCCACGCGCGGCCCGCCGTCCTCCCACAACATGTCGTTGGCCCCGAAGGCCACGGTCAGCCGGCAGCCGGCGTCCGTGACGAGCCGGGGCCCGGCCTCCGCACGCCAGCGCGCGGCGACCTGCTCGGAGGTCTCGCCCCGGACGCCGAGGTTGTAGGGGGTCACGGGCACCCCCGCCGCCCAGGCCGCGGCGGCCACGCGCCCGGCCCAGCCGAGCGCGGCGGGGTCGCCCGCGCCCGCGACGAACGAGTCGCCCAGGAACAGGACGCGGCGGTCGGCGCTCAACGTCGCGCGAGAGCGCGGAAGGCGCGCAGGGCGGGCTTGCTGATCGGCTCGGCGCCGGGGTTCCTGCGGTTGACCTTGCGCAGGCCGGACCAGTCGAAGTTGTTCGACGAGCAGCAGTCGGTCGTCAGCCACGTCGACCAGAACACGCTTTCGATCCGGTAGCGCGACCGCACCTTCAGCAGCTGCGTGTACGCCTGGCGCAGCTTCGCGGCCTGGCCCTTCTCGGTGGTCTCGAAGCCGGTCGTGAAGTTGTTCGTCCTGCCCTTCGCCGACGGCCACGACAGCTCGGAGATGATCATCGGCTTGCGCGCCGCGCCGTGGCGGGCGAACTCCGCGCGCTCGAACCTCACGATCTTCAGGACGTTCGCGACCCGCCCGGAGAACGGGTGGCCGGCGACCGCGTCGAACGCCGAGGCCTTCAGGCCGGCGCGGAAGACGAGCTTGATGGCGTCCCACGACGTGTTCTGCGGGCCCGCCTCGCCGAACGACGACAGGATGACCCGCGCCCCCGGATCGGCCTTCCGGATCGCCGCCGAAGCGACCTCGGTGAGCCTGACGAACGCCCGGGCCGATGCCCGGCCGGTCACGATCGACGGCGACCAGTAGCGCTGCAGGTTCGGCTCGTTCCAGACCTCCCACGTGCGCTGCGGGCGGGCGGGGATGTCCGGATGCTCGGCCCAGAACGTGCCGTTCGGGCCGTAGCGGCCGATGAGCGCCGTGAAGAAGGCGGCGTAGTCCGCGGGATGCTTCGGATGCGAGCCGATGTCGTTGGGGTGCTCACGGGCCCAGTCCGGCGCGCGCAGGACGACCGGCAGGACGGAGATCCCGTTGCGCGCCGCCTCGCCCATCAGCCGGTCGAGGCTGCCGAAGAGGATCGGGCCGTCCCGCTGCGGCTGCATGTCCGCCCAGTAGACGACCGGCCGCACGCTCTCGACGCCGGTGGCCTTCATCACCTGGAACTCGTGGGCGAAGGAGGCGTCGTCGCGGGTCATCAGGACGCCGTCGGCCATGACGCCGAAGAACCCGGGCGGGGGCGATGCGGCCTGCGCGGCGGCCGGCGCGAGCGCCAGCAGCGCGACGATGAGCAGGAGGCTGCGGCGCATGCGTCGGACGAGGCTAGCGGTCGCCTCCGGCCGTGCCGCCGGGCCGCTCTCATAGACTCGCTCGGCATGGAGCAACGGGTCGCCCTGATCCACGACTTCCTGCTTGACGTCCGCGGCGCGGAGCGGGTCTTCGCGGCGCTCGCCGACCTGTATCCGGAGGCGGATCTGTTCACCGCGGTCTACGACCCGCGCGGGACGGAGGGACGTTTCGAGCATCGGACCGTCAACACGTCCTTCCTTCAACGGTTGCGGCCGACCGCGCGCACCTTTCGCCCGCTGCTGCCCTTCTATCCCTACGCGATGGAGGCGATGGACCTCTCGGGCTACGACCTCGTGCTGTCGAGCTCGAGCGCGTGGGCGCACGGCGTCATCGTCGATCCCGACGCGGTCCACGTCTCCTACTGCCACAACCCGTTCCGCTACGCGTGGAACGCGCGCGACGAGACGCTCGGCCAGCGCGGGGCGCTGCAGCGGGCCGCGCTGAGCATGGTCTTCCAGCGCTGGCGCCAGTGGGACTGGATCGCCGCCCAGCGCGTCGACCGCTACATCGCGAACTCCGAGACCACCCGGCGGCGCATCCGCCGGTACTTCGGGCGCGAGTCCGACGTCATCTATCCGCCCGTGGAGACCTCGCGGTTCACGCCCGGGCCGGTCGGCGACTTCTACCTCGTCCTGTCGGAGCTGATGCCGCACAAGCGCATCCACCATGCGGTCGAGGCGTTCAACCGCCTGCGCCTGCCGCTCGTCGTCGTCGGCAACGGGCCCGACGCGCGGCGCCTGCGGCGGATGGCCGGACCGACGATCTCGTTCACCGGCCGGGTCTCCGACGAGCGAGCGGCCGAGCTGCTGTCGGCGTCCCGGGCGCTCGTCGTCACGGCGACCGAGGAGTTCGGCATCGCCGCGGTCGAGGCCCAGGCCGCCGGCCGGCCGGTCATCGCGCTGGCCGAGGGCGGCGTGCGCGAGACGGTCCAGGAGGGCCTGACCGGCGCCTTCTACGACACGCCGGATCCCGCCGCGCTCGCCGAGGCGGTGCTGCGCTTCGACGCGCTCGGCGTCGACCCGGAGCTCTGCGTGGCGAACGCCGACCGCTTCGACGTCGCGCATTTCCGCCACGGCATCCGCCGCGTGGTGGCCGAGGCGTGCACCGAGGAGCGCCCCCCTCGCGCCGATCCGCGCCGCGTCCGCCCCCGCGGTCTCGGCGCCCGCATGGCGGCGCCCGGAGCGTGACGCTGCGCGTCGCCGCGGTCGTTCCGAACTGGAACGGCGCGCGGTGGCTGCCCGGCTGCCTCGCCGCCCTGCGCGCTCAGGAGCGGCCGTTCGACGCGATCGTCGTCGTCGACAACGGCTCGGTCGACGAGTCGGCCGACGGGCTCGGGGCGGACGTCCGCGTCGTGCGCCTCGGTGAGAACCGCGGGTTCGCGGTCGCGGCGAACCGGGGGATCGACGCGGCCGTGGACTGCGATGCGGTCGCGCTCGTGAACTCCGACGTCGTGCTCGCGCCGGATTGGCTGGCGCGGACGGCGGGGGCGCTGGGCGACGGCGTGGCGGCCGTCGCGAGCAAGATGGTGGCGTTGGACGATCCGGGGCTGCTCGACGACACCGGGGACTTCCTGCGCCGCGACGGGGTCTGCGAGCAGCGCGGCCGCGGCCGGCGCGACGACGGCCGCTGGGACGCGCCGGGCGAGGTGTTCGCGGCGTGCGCGGGGGCGGCGCTGTACCGGCGGGCCGCGGTCCTCGGCGTGGGCGGATTCGACGAGCGGCTGTTCTCCTACCTCGAGGACGTCGACCTGGGTCTGCGGCTGCGGCTCGCGGGCTGGCGCGTGCGCTACGAGCCCGCGGTGGCGCGGCATGCGGGCGGCGGCTCGGCCCATCAGCTCGAACGGCCGGTGGGCGGCTGGGTGGCGCGCAACACGCTGCTGATCGTGGCGAAGGCGTTTCCGGCGCGCTGGGCCGGGCCGGTGCTCTACCGGCAGGCGGCGTGGCTCGTGGCGGCGGCGCGGGGCGGCGCGCTGCGCGCGCACCTGAGCGGGCTGGCGTCGGCGCTGGCGCTGCTGCCGGCCATGCTGCGCGAGCGGCAGGCCCTGCGCGCGGGGGCGGTGGTCCCGATCGAGGCCGTCGTCGACGACCGGCCGTGGCGCGGGCCGCGGGCGGGCGGGCACCCGCGGGCGGGGTTCTGAGGTGGACGGTCCTGCGTCCTGGCGCGCGCGCTGGGAGCGCTGGCGCACGCCGCTCCTGCTGATCGCGGGCGCCGTGCTGTCGGGCTTCACGATCCTGCGCGAGATCGGCCCGCACGACGAGGGGCTGATGCTCCAGGCCGCCGGCCGCCTCGCCGACGGGCAGTGGCCGTACCGTGACTTCTGGTGGAACTACGGCCCGGGGCAGCCGCTGCTGCTCGCCGCCCCGGAGAAGCTGTTCGGCACGTCGCTGCTGTGGTGGCGGATCCTGCGCGTCGCGATCGACACGGTGGTCGCGCTGCTCGCCTATCGCCTCGTGCGGCGCGCGGGCACGCCCGAGTGGCTCGCGCTGCTCTCCTGGCTGGCGGTGGCGGGCGCGATGGCGTGGCCGACCGGCCCGGGGCCGAACCCGACCGCCCTGCTGCTCGTCGGCGTCGCCCTGCTGCTGGCGCGCCGGCAGCCGCTGCTCGCCGGCGCGCTGTGCGGGGTCGCCGTCGCGTTCCGGCCGGAGATCGGAGCGGCGGGGGCGGTCTCGGTCGCGCTGCTCGGCGGCGGGCTGCCGGCGCTCGGTGCCGCGGCCGGGATGGCGCTGGCGGCGCTGCTGCCGTTCTTCGTCGTCGCGCCCGGCGACATGCTCGACGACACCGTCGGCTTCCTCGGCGTCCAGCACCTGCAGCGCCTGCCGCTGCCGACCCACTACCGAGGCGGCGTCGATCCGAACAAGCTGCTCGAGTTCTACCTGCCGCTGATCCTGCTGGCGGGATCCGCGCTGTGGGCGGTGTGGGCGGCGGTGCGCCGGCCGCGCTGGGCGCTCTCCGCGGTGCCGCTGCTCGCCGTCGGCGTCCTGTACCTCGCCGGCCGCCCCGACGAGTTCCACCTCGTGCCGCTGTCCGTCGCACTGTCGGTCGCGCTCGCCGTGGCGGCCGCCGGAGAACGGTCGGTCGCGTGGCGGACGGCGCTGATCGTGGGGCTCGGGCTCGTCGCGCTGCACGGGCTCGAGCGGCGGGCGGGCCAGCTCCTGCACCCGCCCGCGCTGGCGGACGTGCCGTCGCCCGTCGCCGACGGGGTGAAGACCTCGCCGGGCGACGCCGCCGCGCTGGCCCGGCTGCTGCCGCGCATCCACGCGCTGACCCCACCGGGGTGCCCGATCTTCGTCGCGCCGCCGCACTTCGACAAGGTGTCGGTCGGCGACCCGCTGCTCTACGTGCTCGCCCAGCGGCCGAACCCGACGCGCTACGACGTCATCCAGCCGGGGGTCGCGACGACGGCGAAGGTGCAGCGCGAGATCGTCCGCGACCTCGAGCGCGCGCGGCCCGCCGTGCTGGTGCGCTGGCTCGACCCGCGCGCGATCGCCGACGAGCCGAACGGGTCGTCGCGCTCCAGCGGGGTGCGCATCCTCGACCGGTACCTCGCCTCGCGCTACGGGCCGCCGCAGCGGTTCGGGGCGTATGCGCTCCACGTCGCGGCCGGCCGGCCGCCGGCGGCCTGCGTGCGCCAAGCTCCCGGTCCATGACCGTCCGCGAGATCCTGCCGCCCGACACCGCCCTCGCCTTCGAGGCCATGCGCGAGCTGCGCACCCACCTCACCGATGCCGGGAGCTTCGCCGCCCGCGTCGACGAGCTCCAGCGGCCCGAGGGCTATCGCCTCGTCGGTGCGTTCGACTCCGGCGAGCCCGGCGCGCGGGCGTCCGCCGTTGCCGGCTTCCGCGCCGGCCACAACCTCGCGTGGGGCCGCTACGTCTACGTCGACGACCTCTCGACGCGCCCGGACGCCCGCCGCCGCGGCCACGCCCGCGCGCTCCTCGACTGGCTGCTGGAGGAGGCGCGGCGGCTGGGGTGCGACGAGCTGCACCTCGACTCCGGCGTCGGGGACACCCGAGCGGATGCCCACCGGCTCTACCTCAACGCCCGGATGCGCATCACGTCGCATCACTTCTCGCGCCCGGTCTGACGCGGCGGGCCCGCGCCCGCCGCGCACCGCGCACCGCGCGCCGCGCACCGGGCTCCGCGCACCGGGCTCCGGGCTCCGCGCTCCGCGCACCGCGCGCCGGGCTCCGCGCACCGCGCACCGCGCGCCGGGCTCCGCGCACCGGGCTCCGCGCTCCGCGCTCCACCGAGCGTCGAGTTCCTCAGCCTCACGCGGAGGAACTCGACGCTCGATGCGGCGGGCGCGCGCCTCACGTCCGCTCCCACCGCCGCACACCGCCCTCGACCGGACGCGCGGGCTGCTCGCCGCCGCGGCGACGCTGACCGCCGCCGCGCTCGAGCGGCCCCTACGGCGGCGTCGTCCCACACGGTCCTCACCTACGGCGTGGTCCGGCGCGAGATGCTCGCCGAGCTCGGCGCGCCCGCGCCGAGCTGCGGCGACCCGATCATGTGGGGGATGGCGCGCTGACCGGCGCGCCCAGCCGGTCGACGTCGCGCACCGCGCCCCGGTCGGCCGACGTGACCATCGCCGCGTACGCCCGCAGCGCGGCGCTCACCGGCCGCTCGCGTCCCACCGGCGCGTAGCCGGCCGCCGCCTCGAGTTGCGCGCGGCGCTCCGCGAGCTCCGCCGCGGAGACCTGCAGCTCGATGGACCGCGCCGGGATGTCGATGGCGATGAGGTCGCCGTCCTGGACGAGCGCGATCGCGCCGCCCGCCGCCGCCTCCGGGGAGACGTGCCCGATCGACAGCCCCGACGTGCCGCCCGAGAAGCGCCCGTCGGTGACGAGCGCGCAGCTCGCGCCCAGCCCTCGCGCCTTGATGTAGGTCGTCGGGTAGAGCATCTCCTGCATGCCCGGGCCGCCGCGCGGGCCCTCGTAGCGCACCACGACCACGTCGCCGGGGTCGATGCGCCCGCCGAGGATCGCCTCGACCGCCTCCTCCTGGGACTCCACGACCACCGCCGGGCCGGTGAACGACCACAGCGTGGCGTCGACGCCTGCCGTCTTGACGACGCAGCCGTCCTCGGCGATGTTGCCGAACAGGATCGCCAGCCCGCCGTCCGTGCTGTGCGCGTGCTCGACGTCGCGGATGCAGCCGTCGGCCGGATCGGTGTCCAGCGACTCCCAGCGCTCGGACTGCGAGAACGCGGTGGCCGACCGCACGCATCCGGGGGCGGCGTGGAACAGCTCGACCGCCTTGGGCGAGGCCGAGCCGCCGCGCGCGTCCCAGGCGCCGAGCCACTCGTCCAGCGAGCCGGCGTGGACGCTCGAGACCTCGTCGTCGAGCAGGCCGGCGCGGCGCAGCTCGCCGAGGATCGCCGGGATGCCGCCCGCGCGGTGGACGTCCTCGACGAGGAAGTCGCCGTTGGGCGCCACCTTGCACAGGCACGGCACGCGGCGCGAGAGCGCGTCGATGTCGGCCATGGCGAAGTCGACGCCCGCCTCCTGGGCGGCGGCGAGGAGGTGCAGCACGGTGTTCGTCGAGCCGCCCATCGCGATGTCGAGCGTCATCACGTTCTCGAACGCGGGGCGCGTCGCGATGCTGCGCGGCAGGATGCTCTCGTCGTCCTCGTCGTAGAAGCGCCGGCAGAGGTCCACCACGGTTGCGCCCGCCGCCTCGTAGAGGTCGCGGCGGGCCGTGTGGGTGGCGAGCGTCGTGCCGTTGCCCGGCAGCGCCAGGCCGAGCGCCTCGACGAGGCAGTTCATCGAGTTGGCGGTGAACATGCCCGAGCACGAGCCGCAGGTCGGGCAGGCGGCCTCCTCGAGGCGCAGCAGGTCGTCGTCGCCGATCGTCTCCGACACGGCGTCGGCCATCGCGGTGATGAGGTTGACCCGGCTGCGCACCGTGCCGTCGACGAGCACGGCGCGGCCGCCCTCCATCGGTCCGCCGGAGACGAACACCGTGGGCACGTTGAGCCGCAGCGCGGCGTTGAGCATGCCCGGCGTGATCTTGTCGCAGTTGGAGATGCACACCAGCGCGTCGGCGCAGTGGGCGTTGACCATGTACTCGACCGAGTCGGCGATCAGGTCGCGCGAGGGCAGCGAGTAGAGCATCCCGCCGTGGCCCATCGCGATGCCGTCGTCGACCGCGATCGTGTTGAACTCGCGGGCGATCCCGCCGGCCTCCTTGACCGCCGCGGCGACGATCGCGCCGACGGGCTGCAGGTGCGTGTGGCCGGGGACGAACTGCGTGAAGCTGTTGGCGACCGCCACGATCGGCTTGCCGAAGTCCTCGCGCTCCACGCCGGTGGCGCGCAGGAGCGCGCGGGCACCGGCCATGTTGCGCCCATGGGTGACGGTGTGCGACCTCAGCTGCGGCATGCGATTCCTTGCTCTCTGCGAACGGATCCGGTGGAGCGGATCCTACGTGGCGCGTGGCCCGTGGCGCGGGGCGCGGGGCGCGGGGCGCGGGGCGCGGGGCGCGGGCGCGTGGCGCACGGCCGCGGCCGGACGGGCGGCATCCGCTCCCCCCGCCCGCGCCGGCGGGCGGCGCTATGGGCTGAGGGGGAGGGGTGCCGAGCAGATCAGCTGCAGTACGGGCAGCTGTTGCCGGAGCGGCGCGCCATCGCGTCGTGCTCGGCGGCGACGCTCGGGATCGACATCGCCAGGTCGTGCTCGCGCTGCTGCTTGCGGAACTCGCGCCGCTCGCTGAACAGGCGGCGCAGCCGACGCTCGATGGTGGGGGTCTGGAGGGTGTCCTTGGTCATCTCGTATCTCCTTCATGACCTCTCCTCCACCAAACAAGGTAGCAGCGCTAACTTTCTGCGATCGCAGGCTGGTCGCGGGCCTACTGCGGGCCGCCGGCGATCGCAGGCGGGTCGCGGGCCTACTGCGGGCCGAAGCGGAACCGCACGAGCGCGCCGACGGCATGGATGCCGTCACGCCACGTGATCTTCTTGCCCTCCTCGTACGTGCGGCCGTAGTACGAGATCGGCACCTCGTAGAGCCGCACGCCGCGGCGCAGCACCTTCGCGGTGATCTCCGGCTCGAAGCGGAAGTCGTTCGACACGAGGTCGATCGAGCGGACGAGGTCGCCGCGGAACGCCTTGTAGCCGACCTCCATGTCGCTGATCGTCGTGTTGTAGAGGACGTTCGTCAGCAGCGAGAGGAAGCGGTTGCCGAGGTAGTGCCAGAAGAGGTGGGCCCGCTGCGGCTCGCCGCCGCGCAGCCGCGTGCCGTAGACGACGTCGGCGACGCCCTGCAGCAGCGGGTCGAGCAGCTTGGGCAGGTCGCCCGGGTCGTACTCGAGGTCGGCGTCCTGGATGACGACGATGTCGCCGGTCGACGCCGCGATGCCCGTCCGGACCGCCGCGCCCTTGCCCCGGTTGCGCTCGTGGCGCAGCAGCCGGGCGCCGCCGGCCTGCTCCACGATCGCCGCCGTGTCGTCGGTCGAGCCGTCGTCGACGACGATGACCTCGAGCCGCCACGGCAGGGCCGCGAGCCGCGCGAGGACCTGCTCGATGGTGCGCGCCTCATCCTTGGCGGGGACGATGATGGAGACGATGGGGTCGGTGATCGGCAAAGGCGTGGCATCGTACCCGGCGTGATCGCCCGACTGCTGCTCGTCGCCGTCGCCGCCGTCGTGGTGGTGCTCCTCGTGCTGAGCCGTCACGACGCGCAGGCCTGCCAGACCGCCCGCTTCGACGTCCTCAGGACGTCGGGGAAGGTCCTGCCGATGTCCGACCGGCCCGGCGCCATCGCGGCCGTCCGCGAGCACTGCCGGGGCGCCGCGGGGCTCGTCGCGGTCGCCGGGGTCCTGCATGCGGAGGGCCGCGACCGGGAGGCGCAGCGCATCGCCCAGGAGGCCGTCGACGAGGAGCCGCGCAACGCGACCGCCTGGGTCGGCCTGGCCATCACCGCGGACGCCGCCGGGGACCCGGTCACGGCTCGGCGTGCTGCGCGACGCGCGGTGGCGTTGAGTCCGCTCGACCCGCCGCCGGTGTCCCTCGGCGGCGCTTCGGGTCCTTGAGCTTCAGCGCCGGGCGCTCGACGACGTAGTAGCTCAGCGTCGCGATCGGGATGACGATCGCCAGCGTCACGAGCAGCAGCGACAGGAAGCCCGAGCCCGGCAGCCAGCCCTGGGCGCCGTGGTCGTTGATCTCGAGCATGATCGTCGAGTGCCAGAGGAAGATCCCGTAGGAGATGAGGCCGAGCCAGCCCATCCATGACAGGGCGAGCAGCCTGCGCGGCCAGCCGCCGGCCCAGTCCCCGAACACCGCGGGCAGCAGCAGGAGCGCGGCGCACAGCGCGTAGCCGACGTGCTCGCCGAGGAAGTTCGCCTGGGTGTAGACGACGTAGAAGCCCCGGCTGAGATCGAGCTGCGTGGCGACCAGCCAGAAGACGACCGCCGCCGCGAGCCAGGGTGCCCACGGCCGCCTGATGATGAATCGCATGACGCGCGATCCCGCCTCGCGGCCGTGCATCGCGACGCTGACGACGGCCAGGATCATGCCGTAGCAGAACCAGTCCATGTAGCTCAGCAGCGTGTTGTGCAGGACCCGCCATTCGCTGAACGGCGCGGTCCACTCCTGGATCGCGTACCGGAACGCCAGCGTGGCGATCGCGATCCCGACGAGGATGCCGATCTCGCCGCCGACGCTCGGCCGCAGCCGCGCGATCCCGGCCGCGAGGAAGGGGAGGATCACGTAGAACGACGCCTCGATCGCGAGCGTCCACGCCGGGCCGATGCCCTGCACGACCGAGTCGGTCCAGTAGATCTGCGTGAAGGTGAAGAACCGCCACCAGTGGTCGGAGAAGCCGAGCAGGCCCGGGTAGATCGCCAGCAGGATGAGCGCGACCCAGTAGGCGGGCACGATGCGCAGCACGCGGCGGCGGACGAAGGCGCGGATGCCGATCGGCGGCCGGCCCTCGCGGCGCGCGGCGACGAACGGGCGGTAGAGCAGGAAGCCCGACAGCAGGAAGAAGATGCAGACGCCGAAGTTCAGCCGCGCCGTGTAGGCGCCCAGCACGTTGTCGGTGTTGAAGTTCGAGACGCCCGAAGCGTGCGTGACCACGATCGAGATCGCCGCCACCGCGCGCATCGCATCCAGCAGCGGGAAGCGCGGGTTGCCTGGCGGCGGCCGGAGGGCGTCGTCGACGTCGGCGGCCATGTGGGTGGGAGCTTAGGGGGCGCCGGACCGCTCTGATCTACGCTCCCCAACCGCGTGAGACACACAGTGACCCCGTTCACGAAGGGCCTCGGCGTCATCGCCCTGCTCGCGCTCGCCGTGCGCACGATCAACGCGATCCAGCACCGCGACTTCCAGGTGCTCGGGGACGCGATGACGTTCCACCTCGTGGGACAAGGGCTCGCCGACGGCAAGGGCTTCGTCGAGGCCTTTCCGCCCGGCGGGCCGACCGCGGAGCACCCGCCCGGCCTCGAGGTCTTCCTCGCCTTCTGGGACAAGCTCGGCGCCAACGGCTTCCTCGCGCACCGGATCATCCTCGGCGCGGTCGGCACCGGCACCGTCGTGCTCATCGGCCTCCTGGCGCGGCGCGTCGCCGGCGACCGGGTCGGCCTCACCGCGGCCGCGATCGCGGCGGTCTACCCGATGCTCTGGCTCGCCGACGCGTCGCTGATGAGCGAGACGCTCTACGGGTTCTTCCTCGTCTCCGCGCTGCTGTGCGCGCTGTGGGTCCGCGACGCGCCGTCGTGGCGGCGCGCCGCCGCGCTGGGCGCGCTGATCGCGCTGGCGGCACTGACCCGCGGCGAGGCGCTCGCGCTGATCGTGCTCCTGGCGATCCCGGTGGCGATCGCGTCGAGACCCACGTGGAGCTCGCGCGCCGCGCTCTGGGCGGCGACGCTGGCCGCCTTCGTCCTCGTGCTCGCGCCGTGGACGATCTTCAACCTCACGCGGTTCGACTCGCCCGTGCTGATCTCGACGAACTCCAACGGCCTGTTCGTCGGCGCCAACTGCCGTGACACCTACCACGGCGAGCTGATCGGCGCGTGGCGATTCCAGTGCTACACGAAGCGCCGGGCGAACGAGGACGAGGCGCAGTACTTCGCCCGCCAGCGCAGGATCGGCATCGACTTCGCGCTCGACCACAAGGGGCGCTGGCCGGCCGTCGTCGGCGCGCGGCTCGGGCGCCTGGCCGACGTCTACCGCTTCGACCAGTCCGTCTTCTTCAACACCGCCGAGGGCCGGCCGGCGAACCCGGTGCGGTGGGGCATCCGCATGTACTGGGTCGTGGCGCTGCTCGCGCTGGCCGGCATCGTGCTGCTCGCGCGAAGGCGCACGTTCGGCCTCGTCGTCCTGCTCGCGCCGATCGTCATGGTCGTCTGCGTCGCGACCGTGACCTACGGCGGCACGCGCTTTCGCTACGCCGCGGAGCCGTCGCTCGTCATCCTGGCGGCGGTGACGCTGGTGGCGGCGGCCCAGCGGCTGCTCGCGAGCGCGGGAGCGCCTCGCACCGAGCCAGCAGCATCCCCGCCAGCGTCAGCGCCACGAGCGTGACCGCCGGCATCTCCCAGTCCCAGTCGACGCCCGCGTGCACCGCCCAGACCGCCAGCGCGGCGGCGGGGCCGACGGCCAGCGCCGCATCCTCGGCCATCACCCGCCGGATGGCGATCAGCACGCCGGCGAGCAGGGCGCAGAGCAGGCCGAACCCGACGATCCCGAGCTCCGCCAGCGTCTCGAAGTAGAGGGAGTGCGCGTCGCGGACGGACTCGCGGAACGGGCGCTCCTGCAGCCAGTCGACGCGGAACGACGCCGCGCCGGTGCCCTTCAGCGGATGGTCGACGAACTCGCGGAACGCCACGCGCCAGTAGGCGTACCGGTTCGAGCCGACCGAGCTCAGCCGCGCGGCGGTGGCGCCGAAGCTGGGGTTCTCCTCGCCGCGCTCGCTGACGACGGCGGCGGCATAGGGGAACAGCGCGAGGGCGATCGCCGCCGCCCAGCCCGCGGCGAGGGCCCAGCGCGGGAGGGGCAGGCGCCCGTCGCGCAGCCGCTGCGCCGTCTCGCGGCGAGCCACCCACGCCTGCAGCCCGGCGGCGGCCGCCATCACCACGACGAGCACGACGAGCATGACCAGGCCCTGCTTCTCCTGGTGCGAGAGCGAGCCCTTCACCGACGCGACGCCGTCGAGCAGGCTGCCGGCGAGGCTGGCCGCGAACGCGGCGCCCAGGACGACGACGATGCCCCGCAGCTGCGGCCGGGTGGGCGCGAGCAGGCCGAGGACGATCAGCCCGCAGCCGACGGCCGCCAGCGCGCCCCGCGAGTACGTGAGGTAGAGGCCCAGGCCGAGCGGAGCCGCGGCGGCCGCTGCCGCCGCGCGGATCGGCAGCTCGCGCAGGCGGTCGCCGGCCATGCGCGCGCACAGCACGACGCCCATCGCGGCCAGCGCGCCCATGGCGTTCCAGTACGTCAGCGGCTGGTCGAGACGCCCACCGGCCCGGCGCGACGGGTGCAGCTCGACGAGCCCGGGGAGCACGCGGCCGAGCACGCCATAGCCGACGACGACGAGGATGCCGAGCGCCAGCACCGCCTCGACGCTGCGCGCCCATTCCCGGGGCCGCCACGCGAGCGCGCCCGCGACGAGCACGGCGACGTAGAGCGCGTCGCGCTGGACGTCCTCACCCGCGGGGCCGTCCAGCGGCGCCCACGTCAACCGCGAGAGCAGGACCCACAGCGAGAACGCGGCGATCCCGCCGAGCGCCAGCCGGGCGGCCAGGGTTCGCGGGACGATGTGGCCGTCGACGACCACCGCCAGGATCGCGAGGACGATCCACGCGACGATCCCGGCGACCTGGGTGGTCTCCTCGAAGTACCCGCCGGCGCGGAAGGCGATGACGGTGGGCCCGGCGAGCAGCGCGACGCGCGCGGCCCCGGCCAGCCCCCGCCTCAGCGCTTGCGCAGGCGGATCACGCAGTTCCACGTGGCGACCTCGCGCAGCCCGGGGATGGCGACGATGAAGCGCAGCTTCGGCCAGTAGCGCGGCTCGACGCGCTCGATCCGCAGGCGCGGGAACTGCCGGACGAGCCGCAGCGTCGGCCCGATGTGCACCGCGAAGAGGCCCTCGCCGTAGGTGTTCTTGCGCGGCTCGCCGTGCCGGCGCTCGTAGAGGGCGGGGCCGCGCTCCGGCCCGAGGAGGTGGTACGGCGACATGTCGTGGCCGCCCCACGGCGAGTACCAGTTCGTCCAGGACACGTAGGCCCAGCCGCCGGGCTTGAGCACCCGCTCGATCTCGCCGATGATGCCCGCCGTGTCCGGCGCGTGCTCGAGCAGGTTCGACGCGAACACGCCGTCGACCGACTCGTCCTCGAAGGGCAGGTCGGCCGCGTCGGCGAGCACGTGGTTCTCGGGCGCCGCGCCGGCCAGCTCGAGCTCGTCGCGCGAGTTGTCGACCGGGATGCAGTCGGCGCCGGCGTTGCGGAACGCGCGGGCGTAGAAGCCGGGGCCGCTGCCCAGGTCGACGATGCGCTGGCCGCGCAGCGGCCCGTAGCGGCGGTCCAGGTCGGCGACCGCCTCGCGGGCGAGCACCGTGTAGAACGGCTCGGGGTCCGTCTGCTCGTTGCGGAACAACGTCCACAGCTGGCGGATCCGGGCGAGCCCGTGCTCGACGGGCGGCTCCGTACGTGCGGCGGCGCTCACGGCGGGGCACAGTAGCCTGCCGCCGCCGTGGACGTGCGTCATCGCGACCGACTTCTCGTGGCTCTGCTCGCGGTCGCCTGCTACGCGCTGGCGCTGCTGCAGCGGCCGGGCTGGGCGGTGTCGGACACGAAGATCGACCTGCACGTCGACCCGGTCCGCTTCCTCGCTGACGCGGCGTCGCCGTGGTCGAGCGACATCTCGCTCGGGCACGTGCAGAGCGGGCAGTACGGCGGCTACATCTGGCCGATGGGGCCGTTCTTCGCGCTGCTGCGTGAGATCGGGCTGTCGCCGTGGGTCGTCCAGCGGCTGTGGCTGGGGACGCTGCTGTTCGTCGCCGCGTGGGGGGTCGTGCGGCTCCTCGACGCGCTCGCGGCTACCCGTCCCACCCACCCCCGAGGCGTCCTGCACGTCGTCGCCGCGGCCGCGTTCGTCCTGAACCCGTACGTCGTCACCTACACGAGCCGCGTCAGCGTCTCGCTGCTCGCCTACGCCGCGCTGCCCTGGCTGCTGCTGATCGTGCACCGGGGGCTCCGCGCGCGCTCCTGGGTGTGGCCCGCGGCGTTCGCGCTCGTCGTCACGTCGTCCGGGGGCGGCATCAACGCCGCGGTCACCGCCTGGGCGCTCGCCGGCCCGCTCCTGCTGCTGCTCTACGAGCCGGCGCTGCGCCTGGCGCCCTGGCGCGCGGCCTGGACCTTCACGTGGCGCACGGCGCTGCTGGGCGCGATCACGTCGCTGTGGTGGGTGGTGCCGCTCGCGGTGCAGTCGAAGTGGGGGCTGCCGTTCCTGCCGTACACCGAGCAGCCGGGCACGATCTGGGGCTCGACGAGCGCCAGCGAGTCGCTGCGCCTGCTCGGCTTCTGGCTGTCCTACGCGGGCGTCGGCTACGGCGACGTGCTGCATCCGTACACCAGCAGCGCCGGGACGATGATCTTCTGGTGGCCGGCGATCGTCGGCTCGCTGCTGGTGCCCGCGCTCGCGCTGGGCGGGTTCGCGTGGACGCGCCGCTGGCGCTACGCGTCGTTCTTCCTGGCCATGACGCTCATCGGCGTGCTGGTGATGATCGCCGGCTTCCCCGAGGGCACGCCGCTGCGCAGCGGGATGAACTTCGCCTACAACCGGCTCGTCTCGCTGCAGACCCTGCGCACGACCTACAAGGCGGGGCCGCTGCCGGCGCTCGGGCTCGCGGTGCTCGGCGGGATGGCGGCGCACCTGGCGTGGCGGTGGGTGGCGACCCGCGGCTGGCAGGGCTGGGCCCGGCCCGCGCTGGTCGCCGGCATCGCGATCGTGCTGGCGTTCTCGGCGTGGCCGCTCGTCCGCGGCCGCGCGGTCGAGGACCAGATCACCTGGAAGGCGATCCCGTCGGCGTGGCAGGACGTCGCCCGCGACCTCGACGGCGGCCTCGGCGACGACCGCCGGGCGATGGTGCTCCCGGGCCAGCTGTTCAGCTACTACACGTGGGGCGGGACGATCGACCCGATCCTGCCGACGCTCTCGCGCAGGCCCGTGGCGGTGCGCCAGGTCGTGCCGTTCGCCGACCTGCGCTCCGTCGACCTGCAGTGGTCGACGGACGCGCTGATCAGCCAGCGGCGCGGCGTGCCCGGCCAGCTGAGGCGGCTGCTGGACCTCCAGTCGGTCGGCTCCGTCGTGACCGGCGCCGACGACGACATCGACCGCTCGGGCGCCCTGGACGCCAACGCGGCGGCGCGCGAGCTCGCGCGCTCCGGGCTGACGACCCCCGACGCCGTCTACGGCCCACGGCGCACGAAGCGCGCGCAGGGCGGCGCGGCGGCGGCGCCGCTGCGGCTGCCGCAGGTGCGCCGGTACGACACGCCGGGCGCCGAGCCGCTCGTGCGCCTGCTGCCCCGCGACCGGGCGACCGTCGTCGACGGGTCCGCCGGCGGCGTGGTCGGCCTCGCGGCGTTCGGGGCGCTGCCCCGCGACGAGCCGCTGCGCTACGCCGCCGACCTGACCGCGGACGAGCTGCGCGCCCTGGCGCGCAACGGCAGTCGCATCGTCATCACCGACTCCAACCGGCGGCGCGTCTTCGTGCCGTCGCAGATGCGGGCGAACCTGGGCGCCACGCTCGCGGCGGAGGACCCGATCTCCGAGGACGGCCACCAGCTCGACCCGTGGCCGGAGCGCTCGACCGACGTGCAGACCGTCGCGCGGCTGAGCGGCGTGCGCTACGCCCGCGCCCCGTTCTCGCCGCAGGTGCCGCAGTTCCCCGAGCACCGGCCGTTCGCCGCGCTCGACGGCGACCCCGCGACGGCATGGATCGCGGACCGCACGCTGACCGCCGACCGCTGGCACCTCGACGTGGGCCTCCCCGCGAGCGGCGGCGCACCGGGTTCGGACGGCGCGCGCGGGATTTCCGCAGGTCACGACGGGCGGCGTGACGTGCCGTTCATCGACCTGATGCCCTACGGCGACGAGCGGGGCCAGGTCACGGCGGTGGCGGTCAACGGCACGCGCTACGCGGTGCACCCCGGCTGGAACCGGCTGAGGGTGAACCTGCGCGACGTCGACGCGATCAGCGTCGCGATGGTCGACGTGACCGACCCGCCCGACGGTCAGGACGGCGGCGCCGGCGGGATCCGCGAGCTGCGCATCCCGGGCGTCCGGGTCCGCGAGGCGCTGCGCCCGCCCGTCGTGGCGGCCGACGCACTGCGCAGCACCGACGTATCCAGGGCGCCGCTCACCTACGTCTTCGAGCGCACGCGCGGCGCCGACCCGTACCACCGCGACGCGCTGCACGGGCCGTGGTCCGCCGGCGACCTGGACGACGCGGGCGACGGCGAGGCGGGGATCGAGCGGCTCATCGACGCGCCCGCCGCCCGCGACTGGACCGCGCGGGCCTGGGTCTCGGTCGCCGGCACCACCCCCGACCACGTCCTCGACGAGCTGGCCGGCGGACGCGTGGACGGCCGCTTCGACTCGTCCATGCGCTACGAGGGGCTGCCCGGGCGCCGCGCCTCGAGCGCCTTCGACGCCGATCCCGCGACCGCCTGGATCGGCGGCTGGGGCGAGTCGGCGGGGGACCGGGCCTGGCTGTCATGGACGACGCCGCGGCCCGCGACGGTCGAGCGGTTCACCCTGCTGGCCTCCCGGCTGCGCGTGCGCGAGCCGACCCGCGTCCGCCTGGTGGTCGACGGGCGCGCCGGGCCCGCCGTCGCGGTCGGCCCGGCGGGCGAGGTGGCGCTGCCCGAGCCGGTGGCCGGAACGCGGTTCCGCCTCGAGATCCTCGACGCCGCGTTCCCGGCGGGCACGTCGCGCGCGGACCGCGAACGGGCGGCGGTGGGCATCGGCAGCATCGCCGGCGCGGGCGTCCCGAGGACGGCCCCGCGCCGTGACGGCCCGCTGCGCGCGGGCTGCGACGTCACCCTCACCGCGGGCGCGCGGACGCTGACGCTGCGCCCGCGGGGCAGCATCCGGGCCTTCGACGCCGGGCGTCCGCCGCGCGCGACCGCCTGTGGCGCTCCGGTCGCGCTGGAGGCGGGCGAGCAGCTCGTCGCCGCGCCGCCCCGCGGCGCGTTTCGCGTCGACCTGCTGGAGCTCGACTCGCCCGCGCCGGACCCCGTCGTCCACGCCGCGGTGACTCCGGGCCGCGTGCTCGACGCCGGCACGCCCGGCCGCGGCGAGCGCTCGGACATCCGCCTCGACGTGGCGCAACCCGCCTGGCTCGTCCTCGGCGAGAGCTACTCCACGGGCTGGCGCGCCTCCTGCGACGGCCGCTCGCTCGGCGCGCCCGTCGCCCTGGAGGGCTACGCGGTGGCCTGGCCGGTCGAGCCCGGCTGCTCGAACGCCGACATCGTCTTCGCCGGCAACCGGCTCGTCTCGGCGTCCGCGCTGATCTCGCTGGCCGCCTCGCTGGTCCTGCTCGGGCTGATCGCGTTCGTGGCATTCCGGCGGCGGGGCGAGCGGCCGGTGCCCAAGAGCGATGCGGAGCTGCTGCCCGACCCGCCGGCCGCGCGCCTGAGCTGGCAGCGCGCGCTGGCCTGGGGCGTCGCCGCGGCGCTCGTGGGCGGGTTCGTGTTCGCCCTGCGGGCCGGCGTCGTGATCGGCCCGCTCGTCGCGTTCGTGCTCTGGCGGGGGATCGGGGCGCGCACGCTCTCGGTCTGGGCCGGCGGGCTGCTGGCGATCGTCGTGCCGATCCTGTACCTGGTCGTCCCGATCCGCGACCGCGGCGGCTACTCGACGAGCGCGCCGATGGACCGCATCGCCGCGCACTGGGTCGCGGTGGCGGCGATCGTCCTGCTGATCCTCGCGCTCTACCGCACGCTGGCCGGCGCGAAGGCCGACCGCGCCCGCAGGCCGAGCGCCAGCACGCCCACCGCGGCGACGCACTGAAGCGCCAGCACGACGGCGGCGTAGGACATGATCGTGAACGTGCCCATGCTGAGCAGGAACGGCTCGATCACGGCCACGACGCCGAGCACCCAGAGGAAGCTCGTACGGCCGAGCGCCAGCATGTACTGCACGGTCAGGTAGGCGACCGCGAGGACCGTCATCGCCAGGCCCAGCACGGGCAGCGCGTCGGCGGCCTGCGTGAGGTCCGCGCCGAACGCGATGCGCATCAGCGGCTCGGACGCGACGGCGAAGATCGCCAGCGCGGGGACGGCGATGATCGCCAGGATCACGAACGACCGGCGCAGCACGGGCAGGGGATCGAGGCCCGCCGCGGCTCTGCGGGTCGCTTCGGGCAGCAGGTGCAGGGCGATGCCGATCGCCACCCACACGACGGCCTTGGCCGCGACGGCCGCGGCCGCGTACGAGCCGGCCTCGTCGCCGCCGATCTGGTGCTTGACGACGATCACGTCGACGTTCTGGAGGATCGCCAGCAGCGCGAGGCCGCCGATCGGCGCCCACGCGCCGGCCAGCAGCGACCGCAGCGTCCGCGCGGTCTTGGCGTTCGCCGCGCCCCCGAGGCGCTTGTGGATCTCCCACCCGAGCCAGATCGCGGTCAGCGCGAACGCGAGCGGCGTGCCGAGGAACGCGCCCGTCACCTCGGCGCCGGCGAGCACGAGCACGAGGCCGCACAACAGGCGGCCGAACGCCTCGACCAGCAGCGACACGCCGACCGGGAAGAACGTGTGCATGCCCTGCAGCGCTCCGCGCTGCAGCGACAGCAGCAGCCACAGGACGCCGGTCGGGAGGATCGCCGCCGCCGCGAGCGGGTGCTCGGGCACGCCGACGAGGTGCGCCAGCGGATCCTGCAGCGCGATGCTCAGTGCGGTGACGATGACGAACGCGATCAGCAGCTGCCGCGTCCAGCCGTTCAGCGTGGCGGCCAGCCGCTGGCCGTCGCCGAGGTGGTGCAGCGCGGTCTCGCGCGCGGCGGCGACCTGGATCGCCTGCCCGCCCACCATCAGGATCAGGAAGGTCGAGACGAGCGCGGCCAGCGAGCCGTAGCCGTCGGCGCCGAGCAGGCGCGTGAAGACGACCGTGAAGATCAGCTGGATGCCGTTGGACAGCAGCGTCGCGGCGGCCAGTCCGCCGGCCTTGACCGACTCCGACTGACGCAGGCCGCGCCGCAGCGACAGCCTCGGCTCCGCAGCGGCCTTGTCGAGCACCGCCAGGTTCGCGGTCGCCGTGTTCTCCCACGTGAACCCGCGCGCCCGCGCCTGGGCGGCCGCGCCGAGCTCGTCGCGGCGCTCCGGGTCCTCGACGACTGCGCGCACCCTCTCGGTCAGCTCCTCGGGCGTCGCGGCCAGCACGCCGGTCTCGCCGTCCACGATCGACTCCGCCAGCCCGCCGACGCGCAGCGCCGCGCTCGGCGTTCCGCAGGCGGCGGCCTCCATGACCGTCAGGCACCAGCCCTCGGCCGAGGACGCGGTGAGGTTCAGCCACGCGCGGCCGTAGAGGTCGGTCTTCTCGTCCTCGGGGACGAACCCGTGCATCGTCACGCGGTCCTGCAGGCCGCGCTCCTCGATCTCGCGCTCGATGACCGGTCCCCAGTCGCCCGTGCCGGCGATCTCCAGGCGGGCGCCGGGGACGCCCTCGAGCACGTCCAACGTGACCTCGAGGCGCTTGTATTGCTTCAGGCGGCCGAGATAGAGCAGCGTCGGCTGCTCCGAGCGCTGACCGGGATGGAACTGGGACGGCTCCACGCCGAGGTAGGCGACGTGGATGAGCTCGGGGTCGATGTGGATGCGTTCGACGAGGTCGTCGTGGGCGGCCTGGGAGATCGTCAGGACCTGCGTGCCCTGGTAGAGGAAGCGCAGCGGCAGGTACTCGAGCAGCAGCGCGGCGAGCCTGCCCCGGCGCCCGAGCTCCGCGACGTAGTGGTCCTGGTGGACGTGGTGGACGAGCGCGACGCGCGGCTTCTTGCACCACCACCACAGCGGCGTGAAGAACGCGATGCCGTTGATGACCTCGAGCACGACGTCGGCGTCGGCGCCCACGCCGCGCGCCACCGCCCGCGCCGCGCGCGGGAAGACGGTCAGGCGCGTGCCCATCCGGTGGATCGTCAGCCCCGGCGCCGGCTCCTCGACCCTCGCGGCGCCCGGGTAGTCGCCCGCGATCACCGTCACGCGGTGGCCCCAATCCAGCCAGCGGGCGACCTGGCCGTAGAGATTCGTGCCGGTGCCGCCGCCCTGGGGATGCGTCCAGTCGCGGTCGGTGAGCAGGAGGATGTGGAGCTTGCGGGGGTGCGCCACGCGGACGCGAAGGTACCGCAGCGCGCCGCCGGCCTCGCTAAGGTGCGGGACCGCATGCACCTGTCCCGGCGCATCGCAGCACTGCTCGCCATCGCGCTCCTGGCCGGGGCGCCGGCCGTCGCCCATGCCCAGGGCAGCGCCGGCGACGACCAGTACCAGGACCCGTTCGGCGGCGCCACGAGCGGCGGCAAGAAGGCCGGCGGCTCGAAGGGCTCGGGCTCGGGCTCGTCGACCAGCGGCTCGACGAGCGGCTCGTCCACCGGCTCGTCGTCGACCGGCTCGAGCGGCACCACCGGCAGCTCGGGCTCGACGAGCTCGGGCACGACGGCGGCCCCCGCGACGTCGTCGAGCACGACCGCCTCGTCGTCGAGCAGCGGGACCACCGCCGCGCCGGCCGCCACGAGCTCGGGGCCGCGGCAGGAGCTTCCCCGTACGGGCCTGGACGCGCCCGTCATCGCTCTGCTGGGACTCGGCCTGCTGGCCGCCGGCGTCGGCCTGCGCCTGAGGCTGCGCACGGTCGATGGCCGCCGCTGAGCCGCCCGAGGTCGTCCGCTCCGCCGGACCGCAGGACACCGAGCGCGTCGGCGCCCGCCTCGTGCGCGAGCTGCACCCCGGCGCCATCGTGCTGCTCTGCGGCGACCTCGGCGCCGGCAAGACGACGCTCGTGCGCGGCGCGGTCCGCGAGCTCGGCCATCCCGGCCGGGTGACGAGCCCGACGTTCACGCTCGTCAACCGCTACGCGGGCGGTCGCGTGCCGGTGTCGCACCTCGACCTCTACCGCCTCGGTGCGGCGGGCCTCGACGAGGAGGACCCGGCGCTCCTCGAGGAGGAGCTGGCCGGGGACCGGATCGTGTTCGTCGAATGGCCGGAGGCCGCGGTCGCCGAGCTGGGGCCGGTCGCCGTGCGCGTCGAGCTGCGCCACGCGGGCGGCGACGCGCGCGAGATCGAGATCGCACGCACCGGAGGCGGCCGTGGCTGAGCCGGTCGTCCTCGCCTTCGATACCGCGACCCCGGCCACGGTGGTGGGGCTCGCCGGCGGCGCGCTGGCCGACCCGCTCGAGCTGCGCGACGACCCCGGCCCCGAGCAGCGGCCGCGCCACGCCCAGCAGCTGCTGCCGCTGGCCCGCGCGGCGCTCGCGCACGCCGGCCTCGGCTTCGGCGACGTCGGGCGCATCGCCGTCGGGCTCGGGCCCGGATCGTTCACCGGGCTGCGGATCGGGCTGGCCACGGCGCGGGCGCTGTCGCTCGGATCCGGCGCCGAGCTCGCGGGCGTGTCGACGCTCGAGGCACTCGCCCTGCCCGCCGCCCGCGAGCAGCCCGCCGGGGCGACCGTCGCCGCCGTCCTCGACGCGCGGCGCGGCGAGGTGTTCCTCGCCGCGTGGCGCGACGGCGTGCGCGTCGTCGCGGCGCAGGCGCTCGCGCCCGAGCGCGCCGCTGACGTGGCCGCCGCGGGCTGGACAGCCGTCGGCGACGGCGCCGTGCGCTACCGATCGGTGCTCGAGGCGGCGGGGGTGGCGATCCCCGGCGACGGCTCCCCGCTGCACCGCCTGGGCGCGCCCGCGCTGCTCGCGCTCGGTGCGCGGGCGGCAGCGGTGCTCAGGACCGACGCGCTACCGGACTATCTTCGACTGCCTGACGCCGAGGTCTCGCTCCGGGCCAGGACGTCGTCGTGAGCTCCATGGCCACCACCGCGCTGCAGATCCGCCGCCTCGCCTACTCGGACCTTCCGCAGGTCATCGCGATCGAGCGGCGCGCCTTCCCGACGCCCTGGTCGCTGGCGATGTTCGTCCTCGAGCTGTCCAAGCCCGGCGGCGTCTGCCTGGCCGCGGTGAAGGATGCGCGCGCGCCCGGCGAGGGCGGCGGCCGGATCGCCGCGTACTGCATCTGCTCGCGCTACGACCGGATCTGGCACCTCATGAACATCGCGGTCGACCCGGCCCACCAGCGCCAGGGCCTCGCCAGCGCGCTGCTGCGCGAGCTGCTGCACCGCGTCGGCGAGGAGGACTCGCGGGTGACGCTCGAGGTGCGCCGGTCGAACGCCGGCGCCATCGCGCTGTACGAGTCGTTCGGCTTCCGCGCCGCCGGCCTGCGCCGCCGCTACTACCAGGACAACGGCGAGGACGCGCTCATCATGTGGCGCACGCGGGGGACGCTGGCCGGCACCCTCGACGACGTCCCGAACGCCAGGGGCGGGCTGGGTTGAGCGGATGATCCTCGCCATCGAGACGAGCTGCGACGACACGTGCGCGGCCGTCGTCGACCGCGGCGGCGTCATCCGCGCGAACGTCATCTCGTCGCAGGGCATCCACGACCGCTACGGCGGCGTCGTGCCCGAGATCGCCGCCCGCCATCACCTCGAGCTCGTCGACGTGGCGGTGGAGGACGCGCTCGCCCAGGCCGGCGCCGGGCTCGACGACGTCGACCTCGTGGCGGTCACCCAGGGCCCGGGGCTCGTGGGCGCGCTGCTCATCGGCGTCAGCGAGGCCAAGGCGCTCGCCGCCGCCCGGGGCCTGCCGCTCGCGCCGGTCGACCACCTGCAGGGCCATGTCGCCGCGAACTTCCTCGCCCCGGACCCGTTCGAGCCGCCGTTCCTGTGCCTGATCGCGTCCGGCGGCCACACGCTGCTGGCGCGCGTCGAGGACCACGAGGGCTTCGCCGTGCTGGGAGCGACGCTCGACGATGCCGCGGGGGAGGCGTTCGACAAGGGCGCGCGCATGCTCGGCCTCGGCTTCCCGGGCGGGCCGGCGCTCAGCCGGCTGGCGGAGGGCGGCGACCCGCGCGCCGTGGCGTTTCCCACCGCGGACGGCGTCGCCGGCCTGGACTTCTCGTTCGCCGGCGTCAAGACCGCGCTGCTGTACGCGCTGAGAGACGATCCGCACGCGGAGCGGGCCGATCTCGCGGCCTCGTATGAGCACGCGATCGTCGAGCAGCTCGCGGTGCGCACCGAGCGCGCCCTGCGCGACACCGGGCTGCGGCGCCTCGCGATCGGCGGCGGCGTGGCGGCCAACCGGCTCCTGCGCGCCCGGCTGGCCGAGCTCGGCGTCGACGCGCTGCACGTGCCGCCGCCCGAGCTGTGCACCGACAACGCCGCGATGATCGCCAGCGCGGCGCGCTTCGTCACCCCGCTGCGTCCGGAGGAGTACCTCGGCCTCGATGCCTACGCGACCGGGGAATCCGCCCCCGCCCGCCCGTGAGCGCCGTCGTCACGCTCTACGGCCGGCCCGGGTGCCACCTGTGCGAGGAGGCGCTCGTCGTCGTACAGCGGGCTCGCGCCCGCGTGGCCTTCGAGCTCGTCGAGGTCGACATCGAGGGCGACGACGAGCTCTTCAGGCGCATGCTCGAGCGCATCCCCGTCGTGACGATCGACGGGCGCGATCATGCAGAGCTGTTCGTCGACGAGCAGGCGCTGGTCTCGGCGCTATCGTCAGCGCACCCGTGACACCGGACGTCATGACCCAGCCCGAGCGCCTCTCCCTCGGCGTCGCCGCGCGCCTCGCGCGCTACCTGCAGGTGCTCACGCAGGCCAAGAAGGAGGGCAAGGAGACGATCTCCTCGCAGGAGCTCTCCGAGTGGACCCACGTCAACTCGACGCAGATCCGCCGCGACCTGTCCGGCTTCGGCAAGTTCGGCAAGCGCGGCGTGGGCTACAACGTCGACTCGCTCGTCTCGCAGATCCGCAAGATCCTGCGCACCGCCGGCCAGCACAACATCGCCCTGTTCGGCGCCGGCCACCTCGGGCGGGCGATCGCCTCGAGCCACATCTTCGCCGACCACGGCTTCACCGTCGTGGCGATCTTCGACAACGACCCCGAGAAGATCGGCGAGAAGGTCGGCACCGTCACGGTCCGCGCCATCGAGGACCTCAAGCAGGCGGTCGAGGACGAGGACATCGTCGTGGGCGTCCTCGCGGTGCCGGGCGGCTCGGCGCAGCAGCTCGCGGACCGCCTCGTCGACGCCGGCGTGAAGATCATCTTCAACTACTCCGAGGCGCTGCTGCAGGTGCCGCCGGAGGTCACGGTCCACACCTCCAGCCCCGCCGTGGACCTGCTGTACGCGCTGTACTTCTACCTGACGTGACTCCGGGTCCCACCGAGACCATTCGTTCATCGTGAGCGCCATCGACCTGGACCGGGCGGAGGAGATCTTCGCCGAGAGCGTCGACGGGACGGTCGGCCTCGAGGAGGAGTTCGCCATCCTCGATCCGGACACGCTCGATCTGGCGCCCCGCTTCGAGGAGCTGCGCGACACCGCCGAGCCCGAGCTCCGGAGCCACATCACCGGCGAGCTGATCATGAGCGAGATCGAGATCGTCTCCGGCCGGGGGGAGGGGCTGACCGAGGCGCTCGAGCAGCAGCGCGACGCGCGCCGCCGGCTGTTCGCCCACGCCGCCGGCCGCGGCGTCGCGCTCGGAGCGACCGGGACGCACCCGTGGTCGGACTACCGCGAGCAGCGCTTCATCGACACCGAGCACTACCGCCGGGTCGCCGACTCGCTGCAGTACGTGGCCAAGCGCAACAACACCTTCTCGCTGCACGTGCACGTCGGGGTGCGCGACGCGGACCGTGCGGTGCGGGTGTGCGACCGCCTGCGCCCGGTGCTGCCCACCCTGCTGGCGCTCAGCGCGTCGTCGCCGTACGTCGACGCCCGCGACTCCGGGCTGCACTCCGCCCGCACGCAGACGTTCACGAAGAGCTTCCCGCGCTGCGGCGTGCCGGACGCGTTCGGGGGCTGGAGCGGACACGGCGGCTTCCGCGAGTACCTCGAGCTCCTGATCCGGACCGGCTCGATCGTCGAGTACACGCAGGTGTGGTGGTCGGTGCGCCCCCATCTGAGCTTCGGCACCGTGGAGGTGCGCGTGTGCGACGCCCAGCCGACGGCGGCGGAGTCCGAGGCGCTGGCCGCGCTGATCTCCGGCTGCGTGCTCGCGGCGGCCCGCGACGTCGACGAGGGCGTCCCGTTCGCCGATCCGCCGCCCCGCCTGATCGAGGAGAACACGTGGCGGGCCATCCGCCGCGGCATGGACGGCGAGCTGATCGACCTCGAGACCGGCCGCGTGGAGCCGGCGCGCGCCGCGGTCGAGCGGCTCGTCGCGTGGACCGGCTGCGACGTGACGTTCCCGGAGCTCAACGGCGCCCAGCGCCAGCGGCGGCTCATCGACGCGGGCGCGCCGATGCGCGACGTCTTCGCGGAGGTCGTCGGCGAGACGCGCGCGACGTACGCCGGGTCGCCCGCGACGGGCGCGCGACGGTGACACGATGTTGATTGACCCGAGGGAGGACCATCGGCCATGAGCGAACAGGACCCAGGACGCCAGCCGACCGAGGAGGAGCTGCGCGCCGCCTACGAGGCCGAGCTGAAGCGCGTGACGGTCGACGACGTCGTCGTGCAGACGATCGTCTCGCTCGTCAATCTCGGCGGGCGCAAGGCGGGGCTCGCGCCCGGGACCGAGGACGAGCGCGACCTCGACCAGGTGCGTCTGGCGATCGAGGCGGTGCGCGCGACGCTGCCGCTCGTCGAGGCGCAGCTCGGCCCCGACGCGGACCGGATCCGCGACGCGCTGAGCCAGCTGCAGATGGCCTACGCGCAGCAGCTCGGCGGCCGGCCGGGCGGCGCTCCGAGCGCGCCGGAGGGCGGCGGCGAGGGCGGCCCCGGCGCCGAGGAGAAGCCGGGCGACCAGCCGGGCGGCCCGGGGCCCGCTCAGGCCTCCGGGCGGCTCTGGGTTCCCGGGCAGTAGGCGTCCGGTCCGCATCACGGGGTAGACTCCGCGCGCTTCCCGACCGGGGCCTGTCTCGGCGTGCTCGCCGAGCGCATGCTCCGTCAAAAAATCTTCGGAGGATTCTTCCTTGAGTGACTTCCTGATCGACCATGGGGTCGTGGTCGCGCTCGTGTGCGCCGGACTGGCGGTGCTCTACGGGTTGTTGACGACGCGGGCGCTGCTGGCCCTGTCCCCGGGCAACGAGCGAATGCAGTTCATCTCGGGCGCCGTCCAGAAGGGCGCTCGTGCGTATCTCAACCGGCAATACTCGATCATCGCGGTCGTCGGCGTCGTCCTGTTCGTGGCGCTGATCTTCGTCCAGGACTTCTCGGTCGCTGTCGGCTTCGCGATCGGCGGCATCCTGTCCGGCGCGGCGGGCTTCATCGGCATGAACGTGTCGGTGCGCGCCAACGCACGTGTGGCCGAGGCCGCCCGCGGCGGCGTGCCCAAGGCCCTCGACGTCGCCTTCCGCGGCGGCGCGATCACCGGCCTGCTCGTCGTCGGCCTCGCGCTGCTGGGCGTGGCCGGCTACTTCGGCATCCTCACGGCGCTGTTCGACAAGACGGACAAGGAGGCGGTGGACGCGCTGATCGGCCTGGGCTTCGGCGGTTCGCTGATCTCCGTCTTCGCCCGACTGGGCGGCGGCATCTTCACGAAGGCGGCCGACGTCGGCGCCGACCTCGTCGGCAAGGTCGAGGCGGGCATCCCGGAGGACGACCCGCGCAACCCGGCCGTGATCGCCGACAACGTGGGCGACAACGTCGGCGACTGCGCCGGCATGGCGGCCGACCTGTTCGAGACCTACGCGGTCACCGCCGTGGCGGTGATGCTCCTGGGCGTCCTGACGTTCAGCGACCAGACCGCGGTCGCGATGTACCCGCTGATCCTCGGCGCCGTGGCGATCGTCGCCTCGATCATCGGCACGTTCGCCGTCAAGGGCTCCAACGTCGAGCGCGCCCTCTACCAGGGGCTCATCGTGTCCGGCGTCATCGCCGCCGCGGCGTTCTACCCGGTCACGCACTGGATCATGGACGGCGTCACGCTGAAGGCCGCCGCCAACCCCGGCGACTCGCCGTCGGTGAGCGATCTGTACCTGTGCTCGCTGATCGGCATCGCGGTCACCGCGCTGCTGTTCGTGATCACCGACTACTACACCTCGACGCGCTTCGGACCGGTCAAGAAGACGGCGGCCGCGTCGCAGACCGGCCACGCGACGAACATCATCCAGGGGCTCGCGTCCGGCCTGCAGGCCACGGCGCTGCCCGCGCTCGTGCTGGTGCTGGGCATCTGGGGCGCCTGGGAGCTGGCCGGCGTCTACGGCGTCGGCGTGGCCGTCATGGGTCAGCTGTCGCTGACCGGCCTCATCGTGGCGCTCGACGCCTTCGGGCCGATCACCGACAACGCGGGCGGCATCGCGGAGATGGCCGACCTGCCCGAGGACGTCCGCAACGTGACGGACCCGCTCGACGCGGTCGGCAACACGACGAAGGCCGTGACGAAGGGCTACGCGATCGGCTCGGCCGTGCTCGCGGCGGTCGTGCTGTTCGCGGCGTTCCGCTTCGAGCTGGCGGCCGAGGGCGAGGACGTGCTGTTCGGCATCGACGACCCGCCGGTCCTCATGGGCCTGCTGATCGGCGGCCTGATGGTCACGTTGTTCGCGTCCATGTCGATGGAGGCGGTCGGCCGCGCGGCCGGCGCCGTCGTCGAGGAGGTCCGCCGGCAGTTCCGCGAGAAGCCGGGCATCATGGACGGCACGGAGCAGCCCGACTACGAGCGCTCGGTCGCCCTGGTGACCGCCGCCGCGCAGCGGGAGATGATCATCCCGTCGCTCATCCCGATCGTGTTCACGGTTGTCGTGGGCCTCATCAGCGTCAAGGCGCTGGGCGGCCTGCTCATCGGCGTGATCATCGTCGGCTTCTTCTTCGCCGTCCTCATGACCGCCGGCGGCGGCGCATGGGACAACGCGAAGAAGCTGATCGAGGACGGGGCGTTCGGCGGCAAGGGCTCCGAGGCCCATGCCGCATCGGTCACCGGCGACACGGTCGGCGACCCGTTCAAGGACACGGCCGGCCCGGCCATCAACCCGATGATCAAGGTCGCCAACATCGTGGCGATCCTCATCATCCCGATCATCACCTGATCGGCGCGCCTCGGCGCATCCGGGTCTGAGCGGAGGGCGGCCTGCGGGCCGCCCTCCGTCGTTCTCCGTCGTCTCGGGGGCTGACGTCCAACCTAGAGCGCGACCTGCTCGTGCGCGTGCGCGATCAGTAGCGGCTCGTGCGTCGCACAGACGATCGTGGTGCCGTGACGCTCCGCGATCGCCGCGAGCAGCTGCGCGACGGCGGCCGCGTTGGCCTCGTCGAGGCGCGATGTGGGCTCGTCGGCGAGCAGCAGGCCCGGCTCGGCGGCGAGCGCGCGGGCGAGCGCGACCCGCTGGCGCTCGCCGCCCGACAGCCGGCCGACTCGCTGCCGGGTGCGCTCGGCCAGGCCGACCTCGGTGAGCCAGGTGTGGGCACGGCGCTCGGCCTCGTCCTCGGCGACGCCTCGCTGGGCCAGGGCGAACGCGACGTTCTCCTGCGCGCTCAGGAAGTCGACGAGGCCGACATCCTGGGCGACGAGCGCGACGTGGTCGCGGCGGAAAGCGGCGAGCTCCGTGCGCGAGCGTCCCGCGAGGTCCTCGGCGCCGACCAGGATCGTGCCGGCATCCGGACGCTCGAGGCCGGCAAGCAGCCGCAGGATCGTGCTCTTGCCGCTGCCGGAACGGCCGCTGAGCGCGGTGAGGCGCCCGGCGGTGAAGCGCGCGTCGAAGGCGGCGAGGACCGCGCGCTCGCCGTAGGCCTTGTCGACGGCGCGCAGCACGGCGGTGAGGCCGGGACGCCGGGGACGCGCGGCCGCCCGTGCGGCGGGGACGGGAGGGAGCGGCTCGGGGTGGGCGCCGGGCGCCGAGTCGGGCGCCGCGCGCAGCTCCACGGTGCCGGGGCGCGCGCGGGCGAGCAGCCGGCCGCCGACGCCCGCCTCGCGCAGCAGCTCGTCGGGCAGGCGCACCCAGCCGCCGCGCCCCACCACGATCGCCTCCTCCGCGGCGCTCCCGGCCGCCTCGCCGGTGATGCGACCGTCGCGCAGGCGCAGCGTCCGGTCGGCCGTCTCGGCCGCCGCTGGGTCGTGGCTGACCATGACGACGGTCGTCCCCTCGTCGCGGGCGAGCTCGGCGATGAGCGCGTAGACGGCTTGGGCGGAAGCGGCGTCGAGCTCGCCGCCCGGCTCGTCGGCCAGCAGGAGGCCGGGCCGGTGGGCGACGGCGGCGCAGACCGCAAGGCGCTGGCGCTCGCCGCCGGAGAGCTCGTGCGGGCGAGCCCGCGCTCGGTCTCCGAGGCCGACCCGCTCGAGCAGCTCGCCGGCGCGCGCCGTGCGCTGCGGCCGCGGCGCGCCGCGCAACGCCAGCGGCAGCCCGACGACGTCGGCGCAGCGCAGCGCCGGCGGCAGCGCGCGGTCGTGGTGCTGGTCGACGAGGCCGACGTGGTCCTGGCGGAACGCCGCGCGCCGGCGCGCCGGCAGGCGGCCGAGGTCCGCGCCGAGCACCTCGACGCTCCCCGCCGACGGCGGCTCCAGGCCGGCGAGCACGCGCAGCAGCGTCGTCTTGCCCGCCCCGCTCGGGCCGAGCACGACGATCCGCTCGCCCGGGGCGACGCGCAGGCTCAGGCCCTGCAGCGCGGCGGCGTCGCCCTCGGCCGTGCGGTGGACCCGGAAGAGCTCCCGGGCGGCGATGGCGTCGGTCACGGCGCGGCGCTCCGGGGCCGGCGCGGGGTGGGGCCGGCGAAGCTGCGGGCCAGCGCGAGGCGCACGGCGAGCGCGGCGACCACGACGAACGCCGCCGCGCCGAGCGCCCACTGCGCCCACGGGGTGGCGGCGGCAAGCGGAGGATGGGGGACGGCCGTGGCGGCGGTGGCGCGGATCGTGTCCACGACGAGCGCGTTGAGGATCAGCGCGAGGGCGACCGCCCCCGCCGCGCCGAGGACCGCGAGCAGGACGCCACGGAGCCACAGCGTGCGGCGCAGCGCGGCGGGCGGCGTGCCCTGCGCCTCGAGGTCGTAGAGCTCGGCGGCGTCGTCGCGCAGCGCGACGGCCGTGGCGAGCAGCAGGCCGGCGACGGCCAGGACGCCGCCGGCGATCGCCGCTGCGGCCAGGACGCGCACGAGCTCGCGGGCGAGCGGGTCGCCGTGCAGGCGGCGCTCGATCGCGCGCCGGGACGTGACGGTGAGCCCGGCGAGCCGCGGGCGCGCGAGCGCCGTGTCGAGCCGCGCCTCCTGGGCCCGCGAGACGGCGAGCCACAGCTCGGTCGGGCTGCCCGCGCCGGGGCGCCCCGCGTCGAGGGCGGTGGTGAGCGTCGCGGCGTCGGCGACGACGAACCCAGCCGCGGTGACGGGGATGCCCGGCAGCCGCTCGAGCGTGCCGGCGACGCGGGCGGCGACGGGGACCCCGTCGACGGTCAGGGGCAGGCGGCGCCCGGGACCCGCGGCCGCGGCGGTGGCGTGGTCGGTGAGGACCGCGAGCGGCCGGCCGTCGGTCGGCGCGGGCGGGCGCAGCAGCGCTGCGCCGGGGCGGTCGAACGCGTAGGGGATGGTGGTGGACGCGCCGCGCACGACGGGGTCGCGCAGCGCTCCCTGCGCCGGCCACCGCGACGTGTCGAGCGTCGTCGCGCCGGCGGTCAGCGGCCCGAGGACCAGGTCGCCGCCGACCACGGCCGGCGAGGCCGGGTTCTCGGCGAGCGCGTGGCCCTGCGTCGCGAGCAGCCCCGTGTCGGGCTGCGCTTCGAGCCCGACGAGGACGCCGCCCCGGGCGACCCGCGGGATTCGGCCGCGCAGCGTGGCGGGCTGCGGGCCGGTCAGGCCGAGCGGGATCGAGACGATGCCCGTCGCGGCGCGAACGTGGAGCGTGAGTCGCAGCGCGTCGCCGTCGGTACGCGCGCGGACGGCCACGGTGCGGGCCCCGGCGGGCAGCCGGGGGGCGGCCCGGCCGCCGGCCGGCGCGGGCGGCGCGAGGCGTGCCGCGAGTGCGGCGACCGACGCGGACCCGCCCGTCCGCGACCAGCCGCGCAGGTCGCGCAGGCCGGAGGCGGGGATGCCGAGGACGGGCAGCGTCACGCGGCTGCTGCCGCGCGGCACGGAGCCGCTCTGGCGCACGACGGCGAGCGCGGTCCCGCCGCCCGCGCGGTCCCGCCACTCGGCCGGCGTGTCGAGCCGCAGCGGCGAGACGAAGTCCGCGCCCGCCGCGACGGTCACGTCGACCGGCACGCGGAAGGCGGCCTCGTCGCGCTGGCCGTCGGACAGCGTCGCCCGGTAGCCGGCGGCGAACAGCGCCAGTCCTCCGGCGACCGCGACGAACGCGACGGTCAGGGCGGCCTGCGCGGGCGAACGGGCGAGGCCGAGCGCTGCGGTGCGCAGGGCGGCGGGCGCGCGCCGGCTCGCCCGGGCGCCCGCGCGCAGGAGGGGGCCGGCGGTGCGCAGGACGACGAGCCCGGCGGCGAGGCACACGAGTGCCGGCAGGAGGACGGGCAGCGGGTCGGCGCCGCCGGCCACGTCGCCCGCGCTCACCCCGCCGCGGGCGAGCGCCACCACGACGGCGGCGCCGGCGACCAGCGCGGCGACGTCGGCGGCGCGGCTCGCCACCCGGCTGTCCACGACGGCCCCGCCGGTGAGCAGCAGGGTGGCGACCGCCCAGGCGACGGCGGCCCCCGCGAGCGCGCGCGGGGTGAGCAGCGAGTGGGCGACGAGCGCGCCCGCGTCGAGGTCCGCGGTCCGGGCGCGCAGCCGTGTCACGGCGAGGGCGACGGCGGCGCCGGCGACGACGCCGGCGGCGGCGGGCACGGCGGCCTCGGCGGCGGCGAGCAGCGCGAGCTGGCTGCGGCGGGCGCCCCGGCGCTCGAGCCGCCCGCGCTCGGCCCGCAGGTCGCGGCCCAGCGCGCCGGCGGCGAGGAGGAGGAACGCGGCGAGCAGGACCGCGGCGCCGGACGCGACGAGGCTGACGCGCTCGCCGGCGGTCGTCGCGCGCCCGCGGGCCGCGGCGAGCGCGCCGAGCGGGGCGCTGACGGTCCAGCCCGCATCGGAGGACTCCAGCGCGGCGCGGGCGGTGCGGATGCGCCCGGCGATGCGGTCGAGCCGCCAGGACGGGGTGCCCTCGGCGTCGAGCGGCGCGCTCCAGCCGTGGGTGCGGTACACCGCGCCGAGCGCGGGCAGCTCCTCGAGGCCGCGCGGGTCGCCCGCGACGAGCAGGGCCGGCCGCCGCTGCTGCTCCGCGAGCCCGGGTGGTTGCGGGTGGGGGACGAAGCCGAGCGGGACGGGCGACGTCAGGCGGCCGCGTCCGACGACGACGAGCCGCGGGCCCCCATCGCTGCCGGCGCGAGCCGTCGGCCGGCCGGAGACCTGGACGACCTCGCAGCGTGCGGGCGTGCAGCGCTGGGGCAGGCGACCGGACTCGAGGGCCAGCCACTGGCGCGCGGGGGCGATGGCGGCGACCTGCACGAGCGGGCCGCCGGTGGCGAGGCGGGTCGGGCGCAGCAGCACGTCGCTCGTCTGCGGGGTGCCGGTCATCCGCGTCAGCGCCCGCCGGGCCCGACCCTCCTGGCGCGCCGTCACGCCGCCGGACCACGTGATCTGGACGCGCCCGTCCGCGGCCGGGAGCGCGCGGACCAACCGCTGCGCGGCCTGCTCGCCCGCGACGGCTCCGCCGCCCACGGCGACGCCGAGCAGCCCGACGGCCACGGCGATGCCGGCGGCCGCGAGCAGGGCCCGCGCGGGTGACGCGCGCATGCGGGCGAGCGCCAGCCCGACCGGCGCGGCCGCCGCTCGCAGGCGCCGGCTCACCCGGCGCCTCCGGCGAGGTGGGCGGGCGGCGAGCTCCCGCCGGCCGGTTCGCCTGCGCGCGCCGGCTGGGCGGTGCCGGCCGGCTCGACCGAGCGTGCCGGCTCGGCGGTACCGGCCGGCTCGGCTGCGCGCGCCGCTTCGGCTGCGCGCGCCGCTTCGGCTGCGCGCGCCGTTTCGGCTGCTCTCGCCGCGATCGTCACCGGGCAGCGGCCGTCGAAGTGCCCGCATGCTGCCGGATCGCACAGCCGGCAGATCCGCCACGCGTCGGCGCGGCCCCCGGTCATCCCGGCCAGCAGGCGCCCGGCCAGATCGGCCAGGCTCTCCGCCTCCTCGCCGTCGAGCACACCGAGCACCTCGCCCAGGGCCGCGGCCCGCGCGTCGCGGATGCGCTGCGCCGCCGCCGTGCCCGCCGCGGTCAGCCCGACGCTGAGCGTCCGCCCATCGGGCCCGGGACCGCGCTGCGCGAGCCCCGCCGCCTCCAGCCGGTCGACGAGCCGCACGGTGCCTGACGGCGTCAGACCGGTGATGGCGCGCAGCGTGTCGACGGGGGACCCGCCCGCGTACTCGTGCAGGGCGCTGAGGGCCGCCGGGGCCGCCGCCGACTGCCCGCTGGCGGCCTCGCCGGCGGCCGCGATCCGCTCGGCCATGGTGAGCGCCAGCGCTCCGAGGACGTTCGCCGCGCGGACATGTGAGCCGCTCACATGTCGACTGTATCGCGCCGTCGGACGGCGGGTGTACGGTCCCGCCCCTCGGGAGGCTCGCCCGCTCCTGACCACCATCGTCCCGGCCCTCGCGACGGCGGCCGGACCGGCTCTTGCCGGCGCGCCGTGCGACCCGCTCGACGGCTCGGCGATCGTCGCCGTGCACCGCGGTCGACCTGCCCGGCTGACCCCCGCCGGATCCCGGCACATCGTCGTCGCGGATCAGGGCTAGCATCGGCCAACGCATATGGCCGAACGCCGGCTTCATGGTCTCCAGCGCGTGCTTGGCGTCAACGCGCTCTTCTCGACCGCCTACGGCAACGTCGGCTCGTCGATCTACTACGCCCTCGGTCTCGTCGCGTCGCTGGCGCTCGGCCTCACGCCGATCGTCTTCATCATCAGCGGCTTCATCTTCTTCCTGACGGCGTCGACCTACGCCGAGGCGACGGCGATGTACCCGGAGGCGGGCGGCTCGAGCTCGTTCGCCCGCCGTGCGTTCAACGAGTTCTGGTCCTTCTTCGCGGCCTGGGGCTCGATGCTCACCTACACGATGACGATCGCCACGTCGGCGTTCTTCGTCCCGCACTACCTCGGCGGACTGTTCTGGGAGCCGCTGCGCCACTCGCCGGGCGACATCTTCTTCGGCATCGGCGTGATCATCGTCCTCAGCGTCATCAACGTCCGCGGCGTGCAGGAGTCCGCGAGCGTGAACATCGCGCTGGCGATCATCGACTTCATGACGCAGCTGCTGCTGGTGCTGGTCGGGATCTTCCTGATCCTGTCGCCCCAGACGCTGGTCGACAACGTCAAGTTCGGCATCGCGCCCACGTGGTCGAACTTCCTCGTGGCGATTCCGCTCTGCATGCTCGCCTACACGGGGATCGAGACGATCTCGAACATGGCCGAGGAGGCGCGCGACGAGCGCAAGACCATCCCGGCCGCCATCAAGCGCGTGGTCATCGCCGTCATCGCGATCTACGCGGTCCTGCCGTCCATCGCCCTGTCGGCGCTCCCGGTCACCCAGCAGGCCGACGGCTCGTACTCGACGCTGCTCGGCGAGCCGGAGAGCCAAGGGGGCTTCGCCGGCGATCCGGTGCTCGGCGTCGTCAAGCAGCTCGACCTCGGCATCTTCCAGCAGCCGATCGAGGTCTACGTCGGCATCCTCGCCGCCACCATCCTGTTCATCGCGACGAACGCGGGCATCATCGGCGTGTCGCGGCTCGTCTACTCGATGGGGCTGCATCGCCAGATGCCCGACGGCCTGCGCCGCCTGCACCCGCGCTACGGGACGCCCTGGATCGGCATCGCGATCTTCGGCACGATCGCCTGCATCGTCCTCATCCCCGGGCAGGCGGCCTTCCTGGGCAACGTGTACGCGTTCGGCGCGATGCTGTCGTTCACGATCGCCCACGCCTCGGTGATCAGGCTGCGCGGGAAGGCGAGCGGGGAGGAGCGGCCGTGGCGGGGGCCGGGGAACATCACGATCCGCGGCTACGACGTGCCGCTGTTCGCCGTGGTCGGCGGCAGCGCCACGCTCGTCGCGCTGATCGTGCTCGCCGTGCGCAACCCGGTCGTCTCGGCCTTCGGCATCGGCTGGCTCGTCTTCGGAATCGGCGTCTACATCGTCTACCGCCGCAGCCAGGGCCTGGACCTGACCTCCACGAAGAAGGTCGCGGTGCCGCGCCCGGTCGTCGACCACGAGGCCGAGTACGAGTCCATCCTCGTCGCCTTCGACTCCACCGACTTCAACGCCGCCGCCGTGGCGACGGCCAAGCGCCTCGCCGCCCGGCGCCGCCGCGGCATCCACGTGCTCGTCACCATCGTCGTCCCCGCCTCCTCGCCGATCGGCGCCTCGCTGCCCGCGCAGGAGCGTGCCGCCCAGGAGCTGATCGAGCAGGCCAAGGTGCACGGCGGCCGGCGGGTCACCGGCCGCTGGGTCAAGGTGCGCGCCGGCCAGGCCGGCTCGACGATCGTCAAGGAGGCGCGCTCGCTGCGCGCGCAGGCGATCGTCATGGCCCTCGCGCCCCGCGGCGGTGCGACGCTGTTCAGCCGCACGGTCGAGACCGTGCTCTCCCAGCGCCCGTGCCGCGTCATCGTCGTCTCCGCGCCGGGCTCGGCGAGCCGTCACGACGACCTCGTCGTCACGGCGGTGACGTGATGGCTCCCAGAGGGCGCGACGTCCACCGGGGCGGGACGCAGGTGCTGTCGGTGGTGCTGGTGGTGATCGGCGTCGCGCTGATCGTGCGGACGATCGCGGCCGGCGGCGGACCCGGGGCGCTGGGCATCCTGCTCGGCGTGCTCTTCGTCCTCGCCGGCGCCGGGCGGCTGTGGGTCGCGCGGAGGCAGCGCTGATGGCCGACCGCCGGTTCAGCGACCGCCTCACCGACCGGATCGGCGACCGCCGCCTGAGCGACCGCGGCGACGTCTTCTTCCGGCGCTCCCTCGGCTCGCCGCGCCTGTTCGGGATCATCTACACGCCGATCGCCAGCGCGATCTACTTCTCGCTCGGCGTGGTCGCCACCTACGCGCTGGGGATGACGCCGTTCGTCTTCCTCGCCGCCGGCCTGTACTTCGCGCTGACCGCGATGACGTACGTCGAGGGGGCGTCGCTGCACCAGGACCGCGGCGGCGCGACGGTGTTCGCCCGCTACGCGTTCGACGAGCTGACGAGCTTCGTCGCCGGCTGGGCCGTGCTGCTCGACTACGTGATCCTCATCGCGGTCTGCGCGCTGTCGGCGACGAACTACCTGCAGGCGTTCTGGCGGCCGCTGGCCAACGGCGGCGCGGAGATCCTCGTCGCCGCGGCGATCATCGCCTGGGTCGCGGTGCGCAACGTGCGCGGCTTCTCGGCGAGGCGGGCGCAGGGCGTGCTGATCATCGTCATCGCCGACCTCCTGCTGCAGGGGCTGCTCATCGTCCTCGGCCTGGCGATGTTCTTCGACCCGGACCTGCTGATCGCGCAGATCGATCTCGGCACCGCGCCGACCTGGTCGGATCTCGTCTTCGCCCTCACGCTGGCGACCGTCGCGTTCACGAGCCTCGAGTCGGCCTCAGGGCTCGCGGGGGAGGTGGGCGTCCGCCGCCGCGGCCTCAAGCAGTTGGTGACGAGCGCGAGCGCCACCGTGACGCTGGTGTACTTCGGCATCGCGCTCGTCGCCATCACTGCGCTGCCGGTCGTCAACGGCGAGACGCGGCTCTCGACGCGGTTCGAGGAAGCCCCGGTGCTCGGCCTCGTCCGCCAGATGGACCCGGCGTGGCTGGCGGACGGGCTGCGCTACGTCGTCGCGGTGGTGGCGACGGTGACGCTGATCGCGGCCGCCGAGTCGGCGATGCTGGGCCTGTCGCGCCTGGCCTACCAGCTCGGCACGAACCGGCAGATCCCGAGCATGGTCGGCCGCCTGCACCCGACGCGGGCGACGCCGTACGTCGTCATCACCATCGCCGCCCTCCTCGCGATCGCGCTGGTCATCCCTGCCGACCTCGACTTTCTCGTCGGCATCTACGCGTTCGGCGCGACGCTCGCGTTCACCATCGCCCACCTCTCGGTCGTGCGCCTGCGGATCACCGAGCCCGACCGCAAGCGCCCCTACCGCATGCCGCTCACCGTCGGGCGCATTCCCGTGCCGGCCGCCGCGGGCGCGGTGATCTCGTTCGCCCTGTTCATCAGCGTGCTCGTCCTGCACGATGCGGCTCGGTACGTCGGCCTCGGCTGGATGGTGGGCGGCGTCCTGCTCTACGTCGTCTACCGCAAGCTCGACGAGAAGCCCGTGTTCGCCCGGGTCACGGTGCCCGAGTCGGCCCTGCGCGCGGAGCCGACCGAGGCCGAGTACGGCTCGATCCTCGTGCCGATCCTCGGCGGCGCGCTCGACGACGACATCGTCCAGACGGCCGGGCGCCTCGCCGCGGCGGAGGGCGTCGACGAGGCGGAGGGCGAGGGCGCGACGATCGAGGCGCTGTGGGTCTTCGAGGTGCCGATGGCGCTGCCGATCGACGCGCGGCTGCCGGACGAGCAGCTCAAGCGGGCGCGCGGCGCACTCGCCCGGGCCAAGGCGGTCGGGGAGGAGTACGAGGGCGTCGAGGTCGCCACGGCCACCGTCCGCGCACGGCGGGCCGGGCAGGCGATCGTGGAGGAGGCGCGCCGCCGCGGCGTCGAGGCGATCGTCATGGCGGCGGAGGAGCCGAGCCGGATCCGCGGCGGCGCGCTGCTCGGCGGGCGGGCCGGGCCGCGCGACAACTTCCTGGGCGAGGTCACGAAGTACGTGGTCTCGAAGGCGCCGTGCCCGGTGATCCTCACGGCCCCGCCCGCCGCGGAGGAGGCTCGGCCGGCGATCTGATTGCGCTACCGTGCCGCCTCGTGTTCGTCCTGATCGTGGGGGCCGGGCGGGTCGGCTCAGCGGTAGCCAAGACCGCGCTCGCCGCCGGCCATCAAGTGTCGGTCCTCGACGAGGATCCTCTGTCGCATGAACGTCTCGACGTGGGCGAGGAGGGGACGTGGGAGGACCGGGGCGGGCGCTTCACGGTCGGCACCGCGCTCGAGATCGACGCGCTGCTCGAAGCCGGCGTCGAGGATGCCGATGCCTTCATCGCCGCGACCGACGGCGACAACACGAACCTCGTGATCGCGCAGATCGCGGCGCGCCGCTTCCAGGTCGAGCGCGTCATCGTGCGTGTGATGGACCCGCTGCGCGCCGCCTGGTACGCGGAGCAGGGGCTCGAGACGATCTCGCCGACCGCGCACGCGATCGACATGTTCGAGAAGGCCCTGGGGCTCGACTGATGTACGTCATCGTGGTGGGCGGCGGCAAGGTCGGGTGGAACCTCGCGCGCGAGCTGATGGACAAGGGCGAGGAGGTCACGCTCATCGAGAGCGACCGCCGCCGCTACCTCGTCATCGAGCAGGAGCTCGAGCACGCCGTGCAGTACGGCGACGCGACCGAGCTGTGGGTCCTCGACCGGGCGGGCGTCCAGCGGGCGGACCTCGTCATCGCGGTCACCGGCGACGACGAGGACAACATGCTCGTCTGCCAGGTCGCCAAGGAGAAGTACCTCGTCGACCGGATCATCGCCCGGGTCAACAACCCCCGCAACCTCCAGCACTTCAAGCTGCTCGGCATCCAGCCGGCGGTCAGCGCGACGGACCTCATCCTGCGCCTCATCGAGCACGAGGTGCCGCGCTACGGGCTCGTGCACCTGCTCGCCCTCGAGGAGGAGCGGCTGGAGATCATCGAGCTCGAGGTGGCCGTGGACTCGCCGGCGGCGGGGCGGCAGGTCCAGAACGTGGAGCTGCCCGACGGCTGCCTGATCATCTCGGTGCTGCGGGGCGGCGACGGCTTCGTCCCCAAGGCCGACACCGTGATCGAGGGCGGCGACGAGGTGCTGCTCGTGCTCGACCCGGGGCTGGAGGAGGCGATCACGCCGCAGTTCGCGTCGCCCGTGCGCCGTGGCTGACCGGCACGCAGACGCGCTGCTGATCGGCGGCGGCGCGGCGTCGCACGCGTGCGCCGTCGCCCTGCGCGAGCGGGGATTCTCGGGGTCGGTGCTGCTCGTGGGCCGCGAGCTCGACCCGCCGTACGACCGGCCGCCGTGCTCGAAGGAGTACCTGCGCGGCGAACGGGAGCGGCCCGCGACCTACCTCTCGCTGCCCGGTGACGTCGACGTGCTCACGCGGACGAGCGTCATGAAGCTCGACGCGGCGGCGCGCGTGGCGCGGTTGTCGACGAAGGAGGAGGTGTCGTACGGGTGCGCGCTGCTGGCGACCGGCGCGAACGTGCGGCGCCTGCCCGTGGACGGCGCGCAGCTCGACGGCGTCCACTACCTGCGCGCGCTGGGCAACGCCGACGCGATCCGCGAGGACGCCGAGGGACTCGGTCCCGCCCGCCGGGAAGCGGTCGTCGTCGGGGGGTCCTATCTGGGCACCGAGCTGGCCGCGTCGCTGACGCTCATGGGCAAGCGCGTGACGGTGCTCATGCAGGAGGACGTGCCGCTCGAGCGGGCGTACGGCCGGCGCGCGGGGGAGTGGTTCCAGGCGCGGCTGGAGCGCGAGGGCGTGACCTTCGTCGGCGGTGAGTCGCTGGCCGGCTTCGCGGGCGACGACGAGGAGCGGGTGACCGAGGTGCTGACCTCGGGCGGGAGGTCGCTGCCGGCGCGGATGGTCGTGGTGGCCGCGGGCGCCGTGCCCGACGTGATGGTGGCGAAGGCGGCGGGGCTGGAGATCGGGCCGATGGGCGGGGTTCGCTGCGATGCGTCGCTGCGCGTGATCGGCGCCGAGGGGCTGTGGGCGGCCGGGGACATGTGCGAGTGGGAGTCGCCGCTGCATGGCGGGCCGGCGCGCGTCGAGCACTGGGAGGTCGCGGCGGGCCACGGCCGGACCGCCGCCGCCGGGATGTGCGGCGAGCCCGTCGAGCACGCCGAGGTCCCGTACTTCTGGTCCGACGTCGCCGACTGGGTGACGTCGGAGTACGTCGGCGTGGTGGGGCCGGAGGGTTGGGATCGCGAGGCGCTGCGCGGCTCGTTCGAGTCCGGCGCCTTCTCGATGTGGTACCTGCGGGGCGAACGGCTGGTCGGCGCGTTGTCGGTCCGTCGCGGCGACGACCTCGACGAGGCCCGGCGGCTGATCGCGTCGGGCGAGCGCGTCACGCCCCAGGATCTCGAGCGCCCGTAGGCGTTCTGCGGGCCGGGCCGACCAGCGCGGTGCGGTGCGGTCCACCCCCGGACGGGCGGCGGTGCGGTGTGGTGCACCCCCGGACCGGCGGCGGTGCGGTGTGGTGCACGTCCGGAGGCGGTGCGGTGCGGTGCACCCCCGAACGCGGTGCGGTGCGGTCCACCCCCGGAGGCGGTGCGGTGCGGTCCACCCCCGGACCGGGCGGCGGCGGCACGTATGGTCCGGTGGTGCGGTACGGTCCACCCCACACCCGGCGGCGGCGGCACGTGTGGTCGTCTGTGCCCGCTGAGCGGGCATCAATAGCCACACGTCGATCGGAATCGCCTGGGCGGATGCATCGTGCGGTGGACCATCGTTCGAGTTCAAGATCGCGCGGCTGCTGCCGACCGCGGGGGCGTGCACGGAACCCGCGCCTTTCTCGCTTCCGGCGGCCTGACCGCGATCGCCCTGAGCGGCGTCGCCGGACTGCTGCTGTTCGTCGGCGGCTTCTTCGCCCTGACCGACGGCTGGTCCGGTGGTGCCGCGGGCGACGAGGGAACGCTGGTGCTTCCGCCGCCCGCCGCTATCGCGTCGGCGAGCGGTTCCGCCGGCGTTGACCGCGCCGCAGGAGCGATCCCGGCACCCGTGACCGGACGGATCGGCGTGACCGGCCCGCTCGGTCCGGCCGCCGCGGGGGCCGATGCGACGCGCGGCGCCGGGTCCCGGGCCGCCGGCGAGGATCGTCTGCACCCGGCCGCCGGCGCCCGCGGGATCGACCGCGCCGAGCGAAGCCGCCGATCGGGCACCCGCAAGACCACGCCGGTACCGCAGGCACCGAGCACGCCGCCCGCGACCGCTCCGACCGCGCCCGCCGCCGCCGTCGTCGCCGCGGCCCCGGCCGCGGCACCGACGGCGACGGGCAGCGAGCCGGCTCGTGCGACGGCGAGCCCGCAGCGGACCAGTACGACGGGCTCGCCCGCGAGGGCGCACCGAACGGTGTCCACCCCGGAGGTCGCGGCGCCACGACCGCGGGGCGAGCGCCGCACCACATCCGAAGCCGATCACCGGCGGTCCTCGCCGAACCGTGGATCGCAGCGGCAGTCCACCCATGCGGGATCGCCACAGCGGAGCGCGGCGAGCCACGCGGCACCGCCGGTCGCCGCGCCCCAGCGCAGCACCGGCAAGCCGGAACGCGGGCACCCCGCACCCGCACAGCGCACCGGCAAGCCGGAACGCGGGCACCCCGCCCCAGCACAGCGCACCGGCAAGCCGGAACGCGGGCACCCCGCCCAAGCACAGCGCACCGGCAACGACGGGCCGCGGCGGCCCGCCCAAGCACAGCGCACCGGCAACGACGGGCCGCCCCGCCCCGCCCCGCCGCCGCAGGGCGCCTCGAGCGCTCCGCCGGCTCCCCCACCGGCTGCTCCGGCGCCCGCGCCGTCGCCGATCCAAGGCAACGGCAACGGGCTGGGCAACGGCAACGGGCAGGGCAACGCCAACGCCAACGCCAACGCCAACGGCAACGGCAACGGCAACGCCAACGGCAACGCCAACGGCAACGGCAACGCCAACGGCGCGAGCGGTCGCGGCCAGCACTAGCAACCCTCGAGGCCACCGCCGGAGTCATCGCCTCCCGCGCACAGCTCCGATCACGTCGCCGCCCGCGAGCCGCTCGCCGCACCGCGCCGCCGCGCATGGCGCGCCGCGAGGCTCTGGTCAGGCTGTCGTCGTGTGGTCGCTCGGCGCCCTCGGTCGCGTCAACGCTCAGGGTGTGCTCGACGCCGTGTGGCTGGCGGCGATCGCGCGCGAGTACCGCGACGCGATTCGCTTCATCAAGCCGCCCGCCGCCGTCCAGGCCGCGCTCTTCCGGCCGCTCGCCGCGATCGCCCGGCGGACCGGCCGCGACCCCCCTCGCCGCGATCGCCCGGCGGCCCGGCCGCGACCCCTCGCGCTCGACCTCCACGGACCGGCGGGCGCCTGCGCCATCCCCGACCCCGGAGAGGATGGCCTCGCGGCGCTGCTCGCGCGGCCGGTTGATGCCCGCGTCGCGCGCCGGCGCGGGTGACCGCGCCGTCGCCGACCCGTCACGCCAACGCTGCACACCACTCGGAGGACGCGAAAGCCCCGCATCCGATGATCGAACACGGGGCTCTCGCCGAGGCTGCGGGGCAGGGATTCGAACCCCGATAACCTGCTCCAGAGGCAGGCGTCTTGCCGTTAGACGACCCCGCAACGGGCAGCACGGAGGATAGCCAAGCCGCCGTTGTGAGGACCCTGCGAGCCCGGCCCGGCGTGCGGTCGCGCCGGCCTACGCCGCGGCCTGCGCCGCCCAGTCGCGGTACAGGTCCCAGTAGCGGCCCTGCGCCGCGATGAGCTCGTCGTGCGTTCCCTGCTCGACGATCCGGCCGTGCTCGAGCACGATGATGCGGCCCGCCTGGCGGATCGTCGAGAGCCGGTGGGCGATGACGATCGCCGTGCGGCCCGCGAGCAGCCGCCGCAGGCCCTCCTCGATGCGCGACTCGGTGTGCAGGTCGACGTTCGACGTGGCCTCGTCGAGCACCAGGATGCGCGGGTCGGCGACCAGGGCCCGGGCGAACGCCACGAGCTGGCGCTGCCCGGCGGAGAGCTGCACGCCGCGCTCGCCGACCTCCGTGCCCAGGCCCTCGGTGTACGCGCGGATGAACTCCGCCGCGCCGACCGCCTCGCACGCCCGCCACAGCTCGTCGTCGGTGGCGTCCGGCCGCCCGAAGGCGATGTTGTCGCGGATCGTCCCGCTGAACAGGAAGCCCTCCTGCGGCACGATCCCCATCTGGGCGCGCAGCGACGCCTGGCGGACGTCGCGCAGGTCGTGCCCGTCGACCTCGACCCGTCCGGACGTCGGATCGTAGAACCGCGCCACGAGCTTGGCGAACGTCGACTTGCCCGCGCCCGTCGCGCCCACCAGAGCGACCGTCTGCCCCGGCGGGATGACGAGGTCGACGTCGGTGAGCGCGTTGACCGTCTCCTCCGCGGTCCGGTAGCTGAAGGTCACGTGGTCGAAGCGGATCTCGCCGCGGATCGGCGGCAGGTCGATCGCGTCCGGCGCGTCGACGAGCTCCGGATCCTGGTCGAGCAGCTCGAAGATCTTGTCGAGCGCCGCCATGCCGCTCTGGTAGGTCGTGTAGACCTGCGAGAGCTGGTTGATCGGGTCGAAGAAGCCGTTCAGCGCGGCGATGAACCCGACGAGGACGCCGATCTCGGTCTTGCCGTCGAGCACCTGGTAGCCGCCGAACAGCAGGATCCCGACCGTGGCGAGGGCGCTGAGCAGCTCGACCGTCGGGAAGTAGGTCGCGTTGAGGTTGACCGTGACCATGTTCGCGTCGCGGTTGTGCGTGTTGAGCTCCGAGAAGCGGCGCAGGTGCGCCGGCTCCTGCCCGAAGGATCGCACCACCCGGATGCCCGACAGCGTCTCCTGCAGGTAGCCGGTGATCGCGCCGATCGTCTCGCGCGTGCGCCGGTAGGCGTCCGCGGACGCGATCCGGAAGATCAGCGACCCGAGCGCCATCACCGGGAAGATGCAGAACGTCAGCAGCGCGAGCTTGACATCGAGCCAGAGCAGGATCCCGATCGTCCCCAGCAGGGTCAGCGACGCCTGGAACAGCGTGATGATGGTGTCGGTGACGAGCGAGTCGAGCGCCTCGACGTCGTTCGTCATCCGCGACAGCAGCACGCCCGACCGGTTGCGCTCGTAGAAGCCGACGGGCTGGGACTGCAGGTGGCGGAACATCTGCTCGCGCAGGTCCTGCAGCGCCCGCTGCCCGACCCAGTTGACGAGGAACGTCTGCGCGTAGCTCGCGCCCCAGTAGACGAGGGCCGACAGCAGGAACAGCGCGACGGTCAGGTTCAGCGCGCCGAGGTCGCCCGGGACGATGCCGTCGTCGATGGCCCGGGTCGCCAGCGGCGCCGGCGCCAGCGATGCCGCCGTGCCCGCGACGAGCGCGACGGCCATCGCGATGACGCGCCACCGGTACGGGCGCAGCAGGACCACGAGCCCGCGCACCTTGCGCCCGCGGCCGCTCGTCCCGCGCAGCCGGCGGCGGATGTCCTGCAGACGGGTCTCCGATCGCGGCGCGTCGCTCACAGTCCCGCCGCCTCCCGCTCGACCGGCTTGCGCGTGAGGAAGACCTGGTCGGGCAGCCCCTTCTCCACGATCTCCCGGTAGAGGTCGTTGACCTCGAGCAGCTCCTCGTGCGTCCCGCGCGCGACCAGCTCGCCGCGCTCGAGCACCGCGATCTCGTCGGCCAGGGCGATCGTCGACAGCCGGTGGGCGATGACGAACGTCGTGCGCCCCTCACCGACCGGCGGGCCGGCGCCGTCCTCTGCGAGGGCCCGGGCCTTGGCGTGGCCTCCGGTGCCCGCCTCCCGCAGCGCGGCCTTGATGAGCCGCTCGGTCGAGGCGTCGACCGACGAGGTGGCGTCGTCGAGGATCAGCACGCGCGGGTCGGCCAGGAGCGCCCGCGCGATCGCCAGCCGCTGGCGCTGGCCGCCGCTGAGCGTCAGCCCGCGCTCGCCGACGCGGGTCTCGTAGCCGTCCGGCAGCCGTGTGATGAACTCGTGCGCCTGCGCGCGCCGCGCCGCCGCCTCGATCTCCGAGGCCTCGGCGTCCGGTCGCGCGTAGGCGATGTTCTGCGCCACGGTCGCGGAGAACAGGAACGGGTCGTCGTCCACCGTCGCGACGGCGTGGCGCAGCTCGGAGAGCGCGAGATCGCGCACGTCGGCGCCGTCGAGCAGCACCTGCCCGGAGTCCGGGTCGTAGAGGCGCCCGATGAGCTGCACGAGCGTCGTCTTGCCCGATCCCGTCGCCCCGACGAGCGCGATGGTCGTGCCGCCGGCCACGTCGAGCGAGACGTCGCGCAGCGAGGGCACGGCCGCGCCCTCGTACTGCAGGGTGACGTGGCGCAGCTCCACGCGGCCCGACCCGTCCGGCAGCGGCAGCGGCTGTGGCGGCGAGGCCACGGTCGGCGTGCGGTCGAGGATCTCGAACAGGCGCGCGCCCGAGGCCGTCGCGCGCTGGGCCATGCCCAACACCATGCCGAGCATCCGCATCGGCGACAGCAGCATCAGCAGGTAGGCGTAGAAGGCGGTGAACGCGCCGAGCGACATGCTGCCGTTGATGACCTGGCGGCCGCCGAAGAACAGGATCGCGGCGAGGCCGAGCTGCGGCAGGAAGCCGATGAACGGCTGGTAGAAGGCCTGCAGCCGCGAGGACACCATCGCCTGGTCGAAGACGCGGTTCGTGCGGTGCCGGAAGCGCTCGAGCTGGCGCTGCTCGCGCGAGAACGCCTTGACGACGCGCACGCCGGAGACGTTCTCCTCCGCCTCGGCGGTCAGCTCGGCGATCCGCTGCTGGACCTCCTGGGCCGCCGGCCGCGCGCGCGTGCCATACCGGAAGGCGACCCAGACGACGAACGGCACGGGGGCCAGCGAGATCGCGGCCAGCCCGGGCTGCAGCGCGAACATCGCCACCGCGGCGAGCACGATCGTCAGCACCGACTGCATGACGAACACGAGGCCGTAGCCCAGGAAGAACCGCACTGACTGCAGGTCGACGGTCGCGCGCGACATGAGCTGGCCGGTCTGCTGGCGGTCGAAGAACGCCAGCTCGAGCGACTGGAAGTGCGTGTAGAGCGTGTCGCGCAGGTCGAGCTCGACCCCCAGCGAGACCCGGCCGGCGACGAGGCGGCGCGCGACCGTGAGCGACAGCCGGATGACGCCGGCGCCCGCGATGAGCAGGCCGTTGCGCAGCAGCGCATCGCGGTCGTCGTCGCGGATGGCGTTGACGGCCTGGCCGGTCAGGTACGGGATGGCCACCGTGGCGAGCATCGCCACGGCCGCCAGCACGAGCGACAGCGCGACGGCGCGGCGGTAGGGCCGCAGGAAGCCGAGAAGTCGCCAGAAGGTGCGCACGCGGGGATTGTAGTTGACTGCTTCAACTATTCTCCGGCCTGTGCCCAACCCGCCCGCCGGCCTGTGCGACTCCTGCCGCCATCAGAAGCTGATCGGCACCACGCGCGGCTCGGTGTTCTCGATGTGCCTGCGCGCGAGGACCGACCCGGCGTTCCCGAAGTACCCGCGCATCCCCGTGGGGTCGTGCCCGGGCTACGAGCGGCGCCTCAGCTCGCCGCCGGCGTCCTGACGTGGGGCGCGAGCACCGTGTCCCACGCCGCGTTGATCTCCCGCCACTCGCGGCCGCAGCGCGCGGCGCGCTGCCTCGGCAGCCCGTCCCGGCCGACGATCGCCCTGAAGCGCTTGGTGTCGCTGCCGTAGACCCAGCACAGGAACTGGTACATCCGCTGGCGCGGGAACGAGTGCTCGTCGGAGAAGTCCGACTCGTCGAGCCGGCGGCTCATCGGCGCGAGCGAGTCCCACACCGCGGCGGCGCTGATCGCCGTGAGCGGACCGAACTTCGGGTTCGCGGTCAGCAGGTACGCGGCGAAGCCGTCCGCCGCGTCCTCCTCCTTGCCGAGCACCGGGAGCCGGAACTCGTGGATGATCGCGTGCCCGATCTCGTGGGCGAGCACGAACTGCACGGCCGACACGACGCCCCGGCGGACCGTCACGCCCTTCACGCCCTTCAGCTGCTTGCGGACGTTCTCGAGCTGGATGTTGAGAAACGGGCCGGGGAAGTTGATCAGCGACGTGATCTTCGCCCCGTCGTCGCCCGTGATGTCGAGACCGGTGAGGAAGACCGGCCCGTCGGCGATCTGGTCCGAGAAGAGCACCGGCATGGTGAACGGGAGGCTCCACCGGGCGTTGACCTCGTCGGCCACCGCCTGCATCGCGCCCGACCGCCGGACGATGCCCGCCGCATGGCGGTTGGCCTTCTCGAACCGGCCGAACTCGACGACGAAGCCGGCGGGCTCGTCCGCGGCTGACGCGGGGGCGGCGGCGAACGCGGCGGCCGCTCCGGCGACGAGCGTGCAGGCGACGGCAGCGACACGGGTACGCATGTGAGGCGGTTCCTTCGAGTCGGGGCGGTTCAGCGCGTGGGCGCGGGCGCAGGCGCGGGCGCGGGGGGCGCCGCGGGGGGTGCGGGAGCGAGGGCGTGCGGCGCGAGCAGCGTGCCCCACGAGGTGGTCACCTGCTTCCATTCGTCCCCGCAGCGCACCGCGCGGGCGCGCGGCAGCAGCTTCGTGGTGACGAGGGACTTGAAGCGCCGCTGGTCGCTGCCGTAGATCCAGCACAGGAACTGGTAGACGCGCTGCTCGAGGATCGAGTGCTCGTCGGCGAAGTCGGCGGCGGTGAGCCGGCCGCGCAGCCGGGCGATCGCGTCGAAGAACATGGCGGCGCTGAACGCGGTGAACGGTCCGAACTTCGGGTTGTCGGCGAGCAGGTACGCGGCGAAGCCGTCGACCGCGTCCTCCTCCTTGCCGGTCACCGGCAGGGTCAGCGAATGAACGAGGGCATGGCCCATCTCGTGGGCCACGACGAACTCGTTGGCCGCGATCATCGCCTCGGCGGGGGTGATCCCGCGCACGCCCTTGAGCTGGCGGCGCATCTCCTTGAGCTCGAGGGTGAGGAACTTGCCCGGGACCGCGATGAAGTCGGGCACGACGGTCCCGTCGTCGAGCGTGAGGTCGGGGATGAACGCGGGGCCGACCGGGATCTCGTCGGAGATGTAGATCGGGACGTCGGCCGGGAGCGCCCAGCGGGCGTTGATCTCGGCGGCGACCGCCTCCATGGCGCCCGAGCGGCGCAGGATGCTCGCCGCCTTGCGGTTGGCCTTGTTGAAGTGCCCGTACTCGATGACGAAGTCGCCGCCATCCGTGTCGGCGGAGGCGGGGGCGGCGGCGATCGCGAGCGCGACGGCGGCGGTGAGCGCGCAGAGCGCGGCGGTCAGGCGGGCGGGCATCGGGGATCGCATCGACAGCTTCGGGGGCCTTCTGGAGTCAGACGTTCGTCCATGAACCGGCCCGGCTTGTTCCCGGCCGCAAGGCCTGCAATGGTGCCACATCGTGCGCCGCCTGATTGCCGCTTCAACGTCCTTGTCCGCTCTGCTCGTCCTCGCGCCCGCCGCCCTCGGCGCGGCGGGCGGCGGCTCGTCCGGCTTCGGCGGCGGGGGCGGCGGCGGTGGCGGCGGAGGGTTCTCGGGCGGCGGCGGCAGCAGCGGCTCCGGCTCGGTCAGCGGCGGGATGAGCCTGGTGATCATCCTGCTCGTCGTCCTGTTCTTCGCGGGGACGATCATCCTCGGCGTCGTCGGCGAGCGGCGCCGCCGGCGCCGCCGCGACGCCCGCGTGCGGCAGGTCCGCCTCGCCGCCGCGGAAGCCGCCGCCGACGACGCCGCCTTCGACTCCGAGACCGTCGAGCGCGACGCGCGCGAGCTGTTCACGGCGATCCAGGCGGCCTGGACCGCGCGCAACCGCGAGGCGCTGAACGGCATGGTCAGCAAGTCGCTCATGACCGAGTGGGGGCTGCGCCTGGACGACTTCGACCGCAAGGGCTGGCACAACCAGGTCACGGTCGCCGGCGAGCCCGGCATCCACTACGTCGGCCTGGTCAACCGCGAGAGCGACGCCGAGGACCGCGTCTGCGTGCTCGTCGAGGCGACCCTGGTCGACATCGTCGTCGACCGCCACGGCAACCACATCAAGCGCAAGCAGTCCGGCAGCGAGACGACGACGCTGCGCGAGTACTGGACGCTCGGCAAGCGCGACGGCCGGTGGGCGCTGCTGTCGATCGAGCAGCTCGCGGAGGGCGAGCACAACCTCTCGTCGGACCTCGTCGCCTCGCCGTGGGGCGACGACCGGCTGCGCGAGGACGCGGTCATCGAACGGGCGAGCGCGGACGCGGCGCCGGACGGCGTCGACATCGCCTCGCTCGTTGATCTCGACTACGCCGGCGACGGACGCAAGGCGGCGCTCGACCTGAGCCTCGTGGACGGACGCTTCGCACCCGACGTGCTCGAGACCTCCGCGCGCCGCGCGCTCGCGGCGTGGGCCGAGGCGGTCGACGGCGAGGACGACGCGCTGCTGGCGGTGGCGTCGGCCGAGGCGACGAGCGAGCTGCTGTACCCGCGCGGCGGCCAGACCGCCCGCCTCGTCGTACGTGGCCCGAAGCTCGAGCGCATGACGCTCGTCACCCTCGACGGCGACGCCAAGCCGCCGCGGATGGTCGTCGAGATCGCGCTCTCCGGTCGCCGGTACGTCGAGGACCGCAACACGGTCGCCGTCCTGGAGGGCTCCCGCGAGGGGGTCTCGCGCTGGACCGAGCGCTGGACGTTCGCCCTCGACGGCGCGGACGCCACGCCCTGGCGCGTGGTCGGCGCGACCCAGAGCACGATCAGCGGAGCGGTGTGAGGCGGGCGGTCGCGGCGGGTGCCGCCGTGGCCGCGCTCGCGCTCGCAGGATCGCTCGCGCTCGCGCCCGCCGCCCCGGCGGCGGGCCTGCGGTGGCACGGCTGCCGGCCGGCGCTCGCGGGCTTTCAGTGCGCGCGCCTGCAGGTCCCGCTGGACCGCACGGGGGTCGTGAAGGGGACGGTCGCGCTGCGGGTGGCGCGCCAGCGGTCGGCGCCGCGGCGCGGCGCCGGGGTGCTCCTCGCGCTGTCCGGCGGCCCGGGGCAGAGCGCGGTGGCGTTCGGGCCCGCCTACGAGCAGACGCTCGCACCCGCCCTGCGCAGCCGCCGGCTCGTGCTGATGGACCAGCGCGGCACCGGAGACTCGGGCGTGCTGCGCTGCCCGGTCCTGCAGCGCACCCGCGCGCTGGTGCCCGACTACCGGTCGCTGAGCGCATCCTGCGCGCGCCATCTCGGGCCGCGCCGCGACTTCTACTCGACGACCGACACGGTTGACGACATCGAGGCGTTCCGCCGGGCGCTCGGCGCCCCGCGCCTCTCGATCCAGGGGACGTCGTACGGCACGTACGTCGCCGCCGAGTTCGCGCGGCGCTACCCGGCGCGGGTCGACCGCCTGGTCCTCGACTCCTCCGTCGGGCCCCAGGGCGTCGACGCGCTGCTGCTGGACTCGTGGGGCCCGCTGCCCCGGATCCTCGCCGACCAGTGCTCGGACGGGCGCTGCCGCGGCATCACCGACGACCCGCTCGGCGACGTCCGCGCGCTCGCGGCGCGCCTGGAGGCCGCCCCGCTGCGCGGCTTCGTCGTGGACGGGCGCGGCCGCCGCGTCGCACGCACGCTCACCGCCCCGGGGCTGGCCGCGCTGATCGTGGCCGGCGACCTCAACGGGCACCTGCAGGCCGCCATGCCCGCGGCCGTGCGGTCGGGCCTCGCCGGCGACGCCGCTCCGCTGCTGCGGCTGATCCGCCCGGCGATCGGAGCGCCGTTCGGCACGCGGGAGCTCAGCCTCGGCCTCAACGTCGCGACGACCTGCGCCGACACCCGGCTGGCCTACGCGCTGACCACGCCGCTCGCCGACCGTCCCGCGCTCGTGGACGCCGCGGTCGCCGCCGCCCCCGAGGCGCGGCTCGGGCCGTTCAGCCGGCCGCTGGTCGCCGCCATGAGCGTCGACCGGCAGTGCCTGCGCTGGCCGGTCGGCCGCGTCGCCGGCCCGGTCGCCGCGCCGCTCCCGGACGTGCCGGCGCTCATCCTCGGCGGTTCCCTCGACGTGCGCACGCCGCTGGAGAACGACCGGGCGCTCGCCGCCCAGATCCCGCGCGCCCAGCTCGTGGTGGTCCCGGGCTCGGGACACGACGAGATCGACAGCGACGTGGACGGCTGCGTGCGCCGCGCGCTGACCCGCTTCTTCGCCGGCCACCGGGTCGGCGACCCGTGCGCGCGATCGTGGTACGGCGTGCCGCCGCAGCCGATCGCGCCGGCCTCGCTCGCCGTGACCCCGGCGGCACCTCGCGCCGGCGGCCTGCGCGGGCGCGTCCTGACCGCGGCGGTCGGCGCGATCCATGACGCGCGCGAGGCCGACCTCGAGCTCGAGGCGTCGGGCCTCCCCGACCGGCGCGGCGGCGGGCTGCGCGCCGGGAGCTGGCGCATCGCCGGCCGCACCGGCTTCGTCCTGCGGGGCGTGAGCTGGGTGCCCGGCGTGCGCGTGAGCGGGCGCATCGACTCCCAGCTCGGCCGGTACCGGGGCGCGGTGCGCGTCAGTGGCCCCGGGCGCATGGACGGCGTCCTGCGCTTCGACCGCCGCCGGGGCATGACCGGCCGGCTCGGCGGCCGCCGCGTGCACCTGCCGGCGCGCTCCGTGCGGGGCGCGGTCCAGGAGGTCGTGCGCACGGGTTGACGCGGCGCGCGGCCTACCCCGCGAAGACCGCCGCGCCGACCGCGTCGCGCAGCGCCGCGACCGGCTGGAGGGGCGGCGCGGCGCGCCCGGAGTCGACCACCCGCACCAGGGCGATCGACGACGTCAGCAGGACGCCGTCGGCCGCTTCGAGGCGGTCCAGGCCGAACGCCTCCTCGCGCGCCTGCGGGAGGGCGAGCGCGCGGGCGCGCGTGCAGCCGGCCAGGATGCGCCCGTCCGCCGGGGGCGTCACGAGCTCGTCGCCCTCGACGAGCCAGACGTTCGCCATCGCCGCCTCGAGCACGGCGCCGTCGGCGTCGACGAGCAGCGCGATCGCGCCGAGCTCGGCCTGCAGCGCCTGGACGAGGCGCCGGTCGCGCCACTTGTGCGGCCCCAGGCCGCCGGGCAGCCGCACCGGCTCGACGCGCACCGGCGCCGCGCCCGCGGCCGGGTGGGCGGCGCCCGCCACGGCGACCTCCACGTCCACCGATCCCAGCCGGCCGGGCACGACGTCGATGCGCAGGCGGGCGTAGCCGTCGCCCGCGCCGGCGGCGGAGCTCGCGGTCCGCTCGGCGAGGTCGCCGGGCAGCGCCGCCGCGTACAGCTCCTCCACGCTCGCGCGCAGCCGGGCCAGGTGCGCCTCCGGCTCGACCGGCCGGCCGTCCAGCACCGCGAGCGTCTCGATCACGCCGAGCGCCGCGTCGGGCCGTCGCCGCCCCCCCGCCAGCGCCCGCGGCGCCGGCACACGCCCACCCCGCAGCGGGCCCGGCCGCAGCTCGGTGCCGAGCGCCGCGATGAGCGGGCGCGCCTTGCCGAGCGCCTCCGCGACCTCGGCGTCCGGGTCGGAGTCCGCCACGATCCCGCCGCCCGCGCCGATCCAGGCGACCCCGTCGCGCACCTCGAACGTCCGGATGGCGACGTTGAGCTCGAGCCCCGCGACCGGGCTCGCGAACCCGACCGCGCCGGTGTAGACGTGGCGCGCGGCGCCCTCGAGCTCGGCGATCACGTGCAGCGCCTGCACCTTCGGCGCGCCGGTCACCGACCCCGGGGGGAAGGTCGCCCGCAGCAGCTCGCCGTCGCCGACGCCGTCGCGCAGCCGGCCGCGGACCTCGGAGACGAGGTGCCAGACGCCGGGGTGCGCCTCGGCCACCGGCGCGCCGCCGGCATGCACGCTGCCGTACGCGCAGACGCGGCCGAGGTCGTTGCGCATCAGGTCGACGATCATCACGTTCTCGGCACGGTCCTTCGCCGAGCCGACGAGCGCGCGGCGGGCCCCGTCCTCGTCGGCGTCGCGGCGGATCGTGCCCTTGATCGGCCGCGTGACCACCTCGCGCCCGCGGCGGCGCAGGAACAGCTCGGGGGAGAGGCCGACCGTCGCGCCCCAGGGGCCGGCGAACAGCGCGCCGTGGCGGGGCTCCAGGGCGAGGCCGGCGGCGAACGCGTCGAGCGGGTCGCCCGCGAACGGGCCCTCGATGCGCATCGTGAGGTTCGCCTGGAAGAGCTCGCCGCCGTGGATGCGCTCCACGCACTCCGCCACGCCCGCCCGCAGCCCCGCCGCGCCGGGCGGCGCCGGGACGAACGGGCCGGCGCGGAACGGGCGCGGCGCGCCGGGCCGGCGCGCCGCGAGCCGCGCGCGCCGCTCGACCAGCGCCTCGGCGCGCTCCGGGGTCTCGAGCGCCTCGAACCACCAGCGGCCGTCGGCGTCGAGGCGCAGGACGTGGTCGTAGAACGCCAGGGCGAACGGCGGCAGCGCGGTGCGCGCGGGCGGCGCGGGCGCCAGGCGCTCGACGAGGTGGCCGAGCGCGAAGCCGAGATGGCCGAACCAGCCGCCACCGACCGCGCCGCGGTGCTCCCCGGCGCCGGTGACCGCGGGCTGCTCGTCGAGGACCGCGAAGGGGTCCTCGTCCGGCCCGGCGACCCGGATGGGCTGCGAGCCGAGCACGGCGCGGCTGCCGGCCCACGCGCCGGTCAGGGCGAACGGGCGGTCGTCGCCGCGCAGCGCGAGCACCGCCTCGGCGGGCGTCCAGTCGACGTCGAGCGGCTCGGCGACGAGCCGCGCGCCCGTCCGGCCCACTCAGTGCCCCGCGATCGCGTGGCCGAGGCGGCCGGTCAGCGACGGGCGGCCGGTCCCGCGCTCGCGCCGGTCGGCGGCCGCGTACAGCGCGTAGACGGCCTGGACGCCGGCGAAGCGCAGGGGCTCGGGCTCCCAGCGGCGCGCCGCGGGGCCGACCCACGGCAGGCGTGTCAGCTCGGTGTCGCGCCCCAGCAGCAGGTCGCGAAGCGTGCGGCCCGCGAGGTTCGCCGCCGCGACGCCCTCGCCGACGTAGCCGCCGGCCCAGGCGATCCCGGTCGTCGGGTCGAGGCCCACCGACGGCGACCAGTTGCGCGGCACGCCGAGGATGCCGTGCCAGGCGTCGTCGATCGGCGCGTCCCGTAGCACCGGGAACAGCTCGGCGAGCCGGGTGCGCAGCTCGTCGATCGTGCGCGCCGGCACCGGTCCCTCGCGGGCGGTGCCCGAGCCGAAGCGGTAGGGGACGCCGCGCCCGCCGATCGCGACGCGGCCGTCGGCGGTGCGCTGCAGGTAGACGAAGCGGTGGCGCGCGTCGGAGAGCGTCTCGGCGCCCGCCCAGCCGACCTGCTCCCAGACGCCGGCGTCCAGCGGCTCCGTGACGATCATCGCGCTGTTCATCGGCAGCAGGACGCGGCGGTGGCCGTCGAGGCGCGCGCTGTAGCCCTCGGTCGCGCGGACGACGTGGCGGGCCCGCACGACGCCCGCCGCGGTGTGTGCCGCACCCGGGGCGATGGAGGTCACCCGGGTGCTCTCGTGGATGGTCGCGCCGGCGCGCTGCACCGCGTCCGCGAGCCCGCGCACGAGCTTCGCCGGCTGCACGCGCGCGCAGTGCGCCGTGAACGCGGCGCCGAGCACGCCGTCGACGGCGACCCGCTTCGTCGCGTCCGGCCCGTCGAGCAGCTCGGTGTCACGCCCCCAGCGGCGCTCCTCCTCGACGATGCCCCTCACGCGCTCGAGCTCGAGCTCCGACTGCGCCACCTGCAGCGAGCCGTCCTTGACGAAGTCGCATGCGATGCCCTCGCGGTCGACGGCCGCGCCGACCTCGTCGACCGCCGCCTGGACCGCGTGCAGCAGCGCCGTCACCCCGGCCCTCCCCGCCGGGCCGCGCGCCCAGCGCTCGCGCGAGCCGGCCAGGTCCCCGAGCACCCACCCGCCGTTGCGCCCGGACGCGCCGAACCCGGCGAAGCGCGACTCGAGCACGACCACGTCGAGGTCCGGCTGCGCGCGCTTGAGCTCGTACGCGGTCCACAGGCCGGTGTAGCCGGCGCCGACGATGCAGACGTCCGCGTCGCGGTCGCCGTCGAGCGGCGGCCGCGGGGGCGGCAGCGGCTCGAGCCGGCGCATCCAGAACGAGACGGGCATGGGGCCAGCGAGTCTATGCCCGGCCCGGGCCGCGAGCTCCGTGAGCGGGCCGCCGGCGCCGGCGCCGTGAAGCGGCCGCTGACCAAGGTCGATCGGCGCCGCCGCCCACATCCGCGGGCGCGCGGGCACGCCCATTCGCGGCTCGTAGTGATCCGCGCGGACGCGTCGCGCGAAATGCTGCCGAGTCATCCTCGCGGCCGGCACCACCCCCTCGGCCGGCGTCAAGACCACGGAGGTCGATCATGGGAGCGTCGTCCGGTCCTGCAGGTCCTCGCACGTCCCGGCTCGGGCGCGCCCGCGGGGCGCTGACGCCCGCGGAATGGCGTCGGGCGGGCGGGGGCTGACCGCGGTGGTGGCGGGTTTGCACGTGGCGGGGTTCGGGATCCTGCTGCTGCTCGTCGTGCCGCGCCACTTCGACCTGGGGGACGGCGCGGTGTTCGGGCTCGGCCTCGGCATCACCGCGTACACGCTCGGCCTGCGCCACGCCTTCGACGCCGATCACATCACGGCGATCGACAACACGACCCGCAAGCTCATGGCCGACGGCCAGCGGCCCCTGGGCGTCGGCTTCTTCTTCTCGCTGGGCCACTCGACCGTCGTGTTCGTGCTCGCCTTCCTGTTCGCGCTCGGCGTGCGCGCGCTCGGAGGCCAGGTCTCCGAGGACGGCTCGACGCTGCACGACGTCGCGGGCCTGGTCGGCACGAGCGTTTCGGGTCTGTTCCTCTACGTCATCGCGGCGATCAACGTCGTGATCCTGCTCGGCATCTTCGGGATCTTCCGGCGCATGCGCCGCGGCGAGTTCGACGAGGACCGTCTCGAGCAGCAGCTCGAGTCGCGCGGGCTCATGAACCGCATCCTCGGCCGCTGCTCGCGGCGCATCGACCGCTCCTGGAAGATGTACCCGCTCGGCGTGTTGTTCGGCCTCGGCTTCGACACGGCCACCGAGGTCGCACTGCTGTTCCTGGCCGCCGGCGCCGCGTCGAGCGGGCTGCCGTTCTACGCGATCCTCTGCCTGCCGATCCTCTTCGCCGCGGGCATGTCGCTGCTGGACACGATCGACGGCTCGTTCATGAACTTCGCGTACGGCTGGGCGTTCTCCAACCCGGTGCGCAAGGTCTACTACAACCTCACGATCACCGGGCTGTCGGTGGTGGTGGCGTTCATCGTCGGCACGATCGAGCTGCTGTCGATCGCGGCCGAGCGCCTCCGCCTGGAAGGCGGCTTCTGGTCCTGGGTCTCCAACGTGGACCTCAACGTCGTGGGGTACTTCATCGTGGGCCTGTTCGTCGTGACCTGGGCCGTCGCGCTCGCCGTCTGGCGGCTGGGCCGCATCGAGGAGCGCTGGGCGGGGTTGGACCGCATGTGAAGCGGATCGCCGTCGCCGTGGCCGTCGCGCTGGTCGCCGTGCTCGCGCCGGGCGTGTCGGCGGGCGTGCCGGCGGGGGCGGTGCCGGCCGAGCGGGCGCTGTACGCCGACGGCCCCGGCGGGCGCTACCTGCTGAACTCGGGCTGGAGCTATCGCGACGGCGCCGGGCCCTACCGTCCCGTCCGCATCCCGAACGCGATCCGCCCCCGCGATCTCAGCGACCGGGGCTTTCGCTCGGGGGTGCGCTGGTACCGCGACGCCTTCACGCTGCCGCCCGCCGCCGGCGCCACCGGCTGGGTCCTGCGCTTCGAGTCGGTCAACCGGCGCGCGGACGTCTGGCTCAACGGACGCCGGCTCGGCCGCCACGACGGCGCGTTCCTCGCCTTCGAGCTGCCCGCGACCGGCATCCGGCCGGGGCGCAACGAGCTCGTCGTCCGCGTCGACGGGCGGATGAGCCGGACGGCGCTGCCGCCGGCCGGACGGCCTACGGGGTGGTGGAACTCCGGCGGCATCCTGCGCGAGGTCTACCTGCGGCGGTTGACGACCTTCGACGCCCGCGATCTCCGGGTCGTCGCGACGCCGGGCTCGCCCGCGCCCGTTCGCGTCGAGGCGCGGGCGGTCAACACGACGGGCGCCGCCGCGCCGCTCTCCTACACGCTCGACGTCACGGGCCCGGGCGGCTTCGCGACGACGGTCTCCGGCGACCTCGGCACCGTCGCGCCCGGCGCGAGCGCCCCGATCGCCGCGGCCCTGTCGATCCCCGGCGCCCGCGTCTGGGAGCCCGGCGCTCCCGCGCTCTACGAGGCGCGCCTGACGCTGACCGGCGGGCAGGAGACCGTCGCGCACTTCGGGGTGCGGCGCTGGAGCGTCGAGGCCGGGCGCGCGCTGCTCAACGGCCGGCCGCTGGACCTGCGTGGCGCGAGCCTGCACGAGCAGACCGCCGCACACGGGGCCGCGCTCACGCCGGCCGACCGCCGGCGGCTCGTCAAGGAGCTGACCTCGCTCGGCGCGACCTTCACCCGCGCCCACTACCCGCTGCACCCGGCGCTGCTGGAGGCGTTCGACCGGCTCGGGATCGTGGTCTGGGATCAGGTCCCGGTGTGGCGGCTGAGCGGGCGCGAGCTCGCCGGCCCGCTGCGCGCCCGGGCGCTGGGCGACCTCGACGCGCTCGTGCGCCGCGACCGCAACCACGCCTCGGTGATGGCCTGGAGCGTCGAGAACGAGACGCTGCGCGGCGGGTCGGCCGAGGCCCGCTACCTGGCCGCGGCCGCCGCGCTCGTGCGCCGGCTCGACGCGACGCGGCTCGTCGCCGCCGACGTCCCGCTGCGCCCCCTCGACGCCGTTCCGGGCGCGCTGCGCGGCCTCGACGCGATCGGGATCAACGACTACGTCGGCTGGTACGGCGGCTCGCTGCCGGGGGACCTGCTCGCCGACCTGCGCCGGCTGCGCGCCCGCTTCCCCGCGCAGGCGCTGTTCGTCACCGAGTTCGGCGCCGAGGCCAACCGGCGTGGTCCCGCCGCGCGCAAGGGCACGTACGCGTTCCAGACCCGGTTTCTGCGCCGATCGCTCGACGCCTTCGCGCGCAGCGGCGTGCTCGGCGGGTCGCTCGTCTGGGCGCTGCGCGACTTCGCGGTCCGGCCCGGTTGGGACGGCGGCAACCCGCGCCCGCATCCGCCGTTCAACGAGAAGGGCCTGTTCCGCCTCGACGGCACGCCGAAGCCGGCGGTCGCGTACGTGCGCGCCGCGTTCGCGGCTACGCGGCCGGCTCGCTGAGCGTCGCGCCGAGCCAGCGCGCCGCGGGCCCGATGTGCGCCGGGTCGATGAAGTGGCCGGCGTCGGACTCGTGGTACTCGACGGCGATCCGTCCGGCCTCGAGCAGATCGCGCGCCGCCCGGGCGAACGCGACGTCCATCACCGGATCGCGGCGCCCGTGGGCGATGAACGCCCGCAGGTCGGGCCGGCCCGCCAGGTCCGGCTGCCAGTCGTCGACCACCGGGACGAACCCGGCGAACGCGAGGATCCCGGCCGGCGCGGGGCGGTCGGGCCCGAGTCCCAGCGCGTAGCTCATCACCGAGCCCATGGAGAACCCGCCGAACATGGTCTGCCCGGGGGTCAGGCCGGTGCGCTGCCACAGATCGTCGTGGAAGCCCGCGAGCTCGCGGTAGGCGGCGTGGAACGTGTCGTGGTCGGGGAAGCCGACGCGCGGCACGACGTACCAGTGGTGCCCGGGGGAGCCCGGCAGGGTCAGCGGCGCGCGCGGCGTGACGACGTGCAGCCGCTGGTCGGGGTCGAGGACGTCGGCAAGGCCGAGCAGGTCGTGCTCGTCGGCGCCGCGACCGTGGTGCAGGACGAGCAGCCCGGCCGGCTCGCCGGCGGCCGGGCGCTCGCGGTGGGCGAGCGGGCTCATGCCGCGCTCGCGGCAGCCCCGCGCCGGGCGGCGCGGGGGTTGACCAGCGGCGTCAGCGTCTGCTCGAGACGCTCGCGCAGGTGCTCGTGCTGCTTGGGCAGGCGCAGCGCCTCGCCGAGGCGCTCGGGGTCCTCGTCGACCGCGAAGCCCGGGCCGAGCGTGGCGATCTCGAACAGGATCCCGCGCGGCTCGCGGAAGTAGATCGCGTCGAAGTAGTCGCGGTCGCGCACGTCGGTGACGAAGCCGCCGGCCTCGCGGACGCGCCCCTGCCACTTCAGGTGATCGTCGTCCTGCGACGCCCAGGCGATGTGGTGCACGGTGCCCGCGCCCTGCTCGCCGCTGCGGTCGGCCTGGTCGTAGGCCCAGTGGAAATGGCGCTCCCGGCCCGCGAGCCGGTACTCGCCGTCGCCGAGGTAGGTGAACCCGAGGACGTCGGTGAGCAGCTTCTCCTCGACCGGCGCGAACGCGCTGTAGGCGCGGGCGCCCTCGACGCCGGTGATCGCGTGCTCGGCGGGGACGTCGGGATGCTCGGCGCGCAGGGGCGGGTTGCCGTCGTCGGCGGCGACGAGCTCGAGCGCCAGGCCGTCGGGGTCGGCGAAGCGCAGGCGGTCGGCGGTGCGGACGCTCGCGACGCCGCGGGCGTCGAGGCGCTCGGCCCAGAAGTCCACCGCGGCCTCGGACGGGACCCCGAGCTGCAGCGTGTGGATCATGCCGATGCCGGCCTCGCCGGGCTGGGCGCCGTCGAACTCGAACCAGGTGAGGATCGACCCGGGCGAGCCCTGTTCGTCGCCGAAGTAGAGGTGGTACGCGCTCGGCTGGTCGAAGTTGACGGTCGTCTTGACAAGCCGTAATCCGAGCGTGTCGGCGTAGAAGTCGACGTTCCGCTGGGCGTCGCCCGTGATCATCGTGATGTGGTGCAGTCCCTCGAGCTTCATCGGATCCTCCCTCGTCTCGTCTCTCTTCAAGGAGATGATAGCGAGAAGTAGTTGCGTCTGCAACTACTTGCGTGCCGGTACGGTGGCGCCGTGGTCGGCGACGACGTCCTGGGTCGCGCATACGCGCTCGCGCGAGGGTTCCTCGATGGGCTTCGCGAGCGGCCGGTCGGCGGCCGCGAGGCGCCCGCGCTGCGCCGGGCCCTGACCGACGAGGGTGAGGACCCGCTCACCGTCCTCGAGGAGCTCGCCGCGGACGCCGATCCCGGGATCGTGGCGTCCGCCGGACCGCGCTACCTCGGCTTCGTCACCGGCGGCTCCCTGCCGGTCGCCCTCGGCGCCGACTGGCTCGTGTCCGCGTGGGACCAGATGGCCGGCCTGCAGGTCAGCTCGCCGGCGGTCGCCGCCGCCGAGGAGGTCGCGGCCGGGTGGGCGCTCGAACTGCTCGGGCTGCCGGCGAGCGCGAGCGTCGGCTTCACGACCGGTGCGCAGATGGCGAACTTCACCTGCCTGGCTGCGGCCCGCCACGCGGTGCTCGCGCAGGAGGGGTGGGACGTCGAGCGTCGCGGCCTGTTCGCCGCTCCGGAGATCGACGTCGTCGTCGGCGACGAGGTCCACGTCACGGTGCTCAACGCCCTGCGCATGCTCGGGCTCGGGGAGGAGCGCGTCGCTCGGGTCGCCGCGGACGCCGACGGGGCGATGGACCCGGACGCGCTGGCCGCGGCGCTCGACGGGCGCGACGGGCCGGCGATCGTCTGCGCGCAGGCCGGCAACGTCAACACGGGCGCATGCGACCCGCTCGAGCCGATCGCGCGCCTGACCGCGGCGCACGGCGCCTGGCTGCACGTCGACGGTGCGTTCGGCCTGTGGGCGGCGGCGTCGCCGCGCTTCTCGGGCCTCGTGGCCGGACGCGAGCGCGCGGACTCGTGGGCGGTCGATGCGCACAAGTGGCTCAACGTGCCCTACGACTGCGCGCTGGCCGTCGTGTCCGACCCGGTCGCGCACTCGCAGGCCATGGTCGTCGCCGCGCCGTATCTCCAGGCGGCCGGCGCCCGGCGCGAGCCCGCGCACTTCGTGCCCGAGGCGTCGCGCCGCGCCCGATCCGTGCCGGTGTACGCAGCGCTGCGGGCGCTGGGCCGGCGCGGGGTCGCCGAGCTCGTCGAGCGCTGCTGCGATCAGGCCGCGCTCGCGGCGCGGCTGCTGCGCGACGGCGGGATGGACGTCCTCAACGAGGTCGTGCTCAACCAGGTCCTCGTCGCCGGTCCGCCCGACCACGTCGCGCGCATCCAGGCGGACGGGACGTGCTGGCTCGGCGGCACCGTCTGGCGCGGGCGCGAGGCGCTGCGCCTGTCGTTCTCGAACTGGTCGACGACCGACGACGACGTCCGGCGCTGCGTGCGGGCGGTGCTCGACACCCGATGACGCGGCGCTTCGTCGTCGCGATCCTCGGGTTCATGGCGCTCGCCTTCGCGCTGCGCCTGTGGTACGCGTCGGCGTCGCCGATCGTGGGCACGGGCGGCGACCCCGCCTGGTACCACGGCGTCGCCAACCGCCTCGCCGACGGCCTCGGCTTCACGAGCCCGCCGCGGACCGGCGCACGCGTGGGCGCGCCGACCGCCTTCCACCCGCCGCTGTTCCCGCTCCTGCTGGCGGCGGGCTCGGAGCTCGGCCTCGACAGCTTCCGCCAGCACCAGGCGATCGGGTGCCTGCTCGGCGCGCTGACGGTCGGCGGCATCGGCCTCATCGCACGGCGCCTGGCCGGCGAGGTCGCGGGCGCCACCGCGGCTGGGATGGCGGCGATCTACCTGCCGCTCATCGGCGACTCGAGCACGCTGTTCAGCGAGGCGCTGTACGGGCTCACCATCGTCGGGGTGCTGCTCGCCGCGCTGCGGGTGCTCGAACGGCCGACCGTCGCGCATGCCGCGCTCCTCGGGGTCGCGGTGGCCCTCGCCGCGCTGACCCGGGGCGAGGGGCTCGCGCTCATCCTCCTCGCGCTGCCCCTGTGCCGGCGCGGCGGGCCGGGGACGGGCGCCCGGGTCGCGGCGACGCTGGGCGCCTGCGCGATCGTCGTGGCGCCCTGGGCGATCCACTCGAGCGCCGCGATGGACCGGCCGGTGCTGCTCTCGACGAACGTCGGCTCGGCGCTCGCGGGGGCCAACTGCCGGTCGACGTACGGCTCCGGGCCGCTGCAGGGCTCCTGGGATCTCGGCTGCCTGCTGGCCTCCGGGCAGCGCCGCGCGCTCTCGCCCAACGAGGCCGTGCAGTCCGAGCGCTGGCGCCGCGAGGCCGTCGACTACGCGCGCGATCACGCCGGACGCGTCGCGGTCGTCGTCGTCGTCCGCGAGCTGCGCACCTGGAGCCTCTGGAAGCCGCGCGACTCGATCCGCCTCGACGCGTTCGTCTTCGGCCAGCCGCTGCGGTGGGGATGGTGGACGCTCGCGAGCACGTGGGTCGTCCTGGCGCTCGCGGGGTATGGCGCCGTGCTGCTGTGGCGGCGCTCCCGGGCCGAGCTCGCCGTCCTCGCCGCGCCGATCGTGCTCGTCGTCGCCTTCACGGCGGTGACATATGGCGCCTCGCGCTTCCGCGCCGCGGCGGAGATCCCGCTCGTGGTGCTGGCCGCGCTCGCGGCCGTGGAGCTCGTCCGGAGGATCGGGCGGCGCCGCGCGTGGGCGTGAGAGAGGACGACACGAGGGTCCCCGTGGCCTGCACAGGGGCCCTCGCGGCGTGCGTCCGGGGGCGTCGATCTCCCCGGCCCGGCCGAACGTGTCGCGGCCCGGCGCCCCTTCCGACCTGGGGCTTGCCCCGATGATCGGCACCGGGGGCGACGGCTTGAAGGTCGTCGCTCGGATAGCTTCGACACCATGCCCTCCGAGCCCTTCCTGCACGGCGCCGCCAGCGGCGATCCGCTCACCGCCGGACGCCTCAAGGTCCGTGGCGCGGTGCTTCGCGAGATGGGACGCGCCGCGCCCTACGCGCGGTCGCGCCCGCTCGAGATCTGCGAGCTGGAGCTCGCTGGTCCGGGCCCGGGCGAGCTGCTCGTCCGCATCCGGGCGGCCGGCCTGTGCCACTCCGACCTGTCGGTGATCGATGGCTCGCGCCCGCGCGTGATGCCGATGGTGCTCGGCCACGAGGCCAGCGGCGAGGTCGTCGGGACGGGCGAGGGGGTCGGCGACTTCGCGGCCGGCGACCGCGTCGTGCTCACGTTCGTGCCGTCGTGCGGGCACTGCCCGGCGTGCCTCGACGGCCGCGCCGCGCTCTGCGAGCCGGGCGCGGTCGCGAACACCGCCGGCGAGCTGCTCGGCGGCGGCCGGCGCTGGGGCGACCTCGACGGCCATCCGCTCCACCACCATCTCGGCGTCTCGGCGTTCGCCGACCATGTCGTCGTCTCGGCGCGCTCCGCCGTGCGCGTGGGGCCCGACCTGCCGTTCGAGGTCGCCGCCGTGTTCGGCTGCGCGGTGCTCACCGGCGCCGGCGCCGCGCTGCACAGCGCCGAGGTCGGCGTGGGGGAGAGCGTCGCGGTCTTCGGGCTCGGCGGGGTCGGCCTGGCCGCGCTGCTCGGCGCCGTCGCCGCGGGCGCCACGACGATCGTGGCGGTCGACACCATCGCGTCGAAGCTGGACCTCGCGCGCGAGCTGGGCGCGACGCACGCCGTGCCCGCGGGCGAAGCCGCGGTGGCGCAGGTCCGCGAGCTCACCGGCGGCGGCGCCCACAAGGCGATCGAGACGGTCGGCAACGAGCGGGTGCTCGCCGACGCCTACGCCGCGACCCGCCGCGGCGGCACCACGGTCACCGTCGGCCTGCCCGATCCGAGCCGCATGCTCACGATCCCGGCGGTCTCGCTCGTCACCGAGGAGCGCACGCTGCGCGGCTCATACCTGGGCTCGAGCGTGCCCGCCCGCGACGTGCCCCGCTTCGTCGATCTCTACGCCGCAGGCCGCCTGCCCGTGGACCGGCTCCTGACCCACCGGCTCACGCTCGACGAGATCAACGAGGGCTTCGACCGGCTCGCACGCGGCGAAGCCGTGCGCCAGGCCGTCGTGTTCGACTGAGCGGGAACGAGGGACGTCGTTCCCGCGCTCAGCGGGAGCGGTGTGCGGGCCGGTGGCCCTTGCTCGCGTGCAGGCGCTGGTCGGCGACCTGGAACAGCGCGTCCTCGTCGTGCCCGTCGCGCGGGTAGAGCGCCCAGGCCACGGTGAGCGAGAGGGGCGGCGCGTCGGGTGCGGGGCGCACCTCCGAGGCCGCGCGCAGGAGCGCCGAGGACAGCCGCAGCGCCCCGCGCTCGCCCGCGCCCGGAGCGACCAGGGCGAGCTCGTCGCCGCCGATGCGCGCCAGGCAGTCGCCCGGCCGGATGGCGATGCCCGCGCGGAGGGCGAGCTGGCGCAGCACGGCGTCGCCGGCGGTGTGGCCGTAGCGGTCGTTGACGAGCTTGAAGTCGTCGACGTCGACGATGAGGAGCGCGACGCGCGGGGCGGTGTCGCTCGAGCGCCGGCCCTGGGTGGGGGCCCCGGCGGCCCGGAGCGCGTTCGTCAGCGCGAGGTCGAAGCCGCGGCGGTTGGCGAGCCCGGTGAGCGGGTCGACGTGCGCGAGCTCGCGCTGGCGGCGCTCCGCGGAGATGAGCCGGCCCTTGAGCGCCTGCAGCGTCAGCGTGAAGCCCTCGCATGCGAGCGCGAACGCGAGGACCCGCGCCAGCGCCAGGTCCTCGTCGATCGGCGTGTAGATGAGCGGGCTCGCAGCGGCGAGCACGAGCGCGCTGATCCCGATCCACGCCATCCGGGTCGGGAAGAAGTAGGCGATGTAGAGCATCGCCAGCGGCAGGATCGGGGTGACGTAGGAGTTGATCCCGCCGGTGGCCCACAGGCCAAGGGCGAGGAGCGGCTGGAAGGCGAGGACCGCCGCGACGTGCCAGTTGATCGACAGCCTCGCCCAGGGGATGACGCCCCACAGGCAGGCGGCGCCGTACGCACCCAGGCCCGCGACGAGCGCCCAGACGAGGCCGCTGTGGTCGTGCGGGACGCCCGGCACCAGCTGGCCGGCGCCGGCGACCGCGGCGGCGAGCAGCCAGAGCGCCCCGCCCCAGCGCGCCATCGTCGCGCGCTCGTCGCGCTCGGCGGGCACCAGGGGGACGGGCGGCAGCTCGGTCGCTGACGTGACGAGGGTGAAGCGGCGGGGTGTGCTCATGGGGCTCGTGGAGACGGCGCGTCATCCGGTGACGACTATCCGTATCCATTTGATGACTATGAGTATCGTCGGAAGAAGGTGAGTATTTCAACCCCTCGCCCACGTCAGGTCGCCTGATACGAGCGGATACGCGCCAAATTGCGTCGCAGACACCTCGATCATCCGTCCAGTTCGCCCTCCGCCCCGGCACGCGCGACCACCGGCCGCGCGCGGGTCGTCAGGGGGCGTCGCCGTTGCGCGCTTCGTCCTCGGCGCGCTTGACGAGCTGCGACAGCGACACGCCGAGGCCGGCCGCGATGGTGGCGAGGGTCTTCCACGTCGGGTTGCGCTCGCCCCGTTCGATTCCCCCCAGGTAGGTGCGGTGCAGCCCCGTGCGCACGGCAAGCTCGTCCTGCGCAAGCCGGCGCGATTGGCGCAGGAGCCGGACCGCGCGGCCGAGCGCCTCGAGGGAGGGGGCGTCCTCTGACATGCGCGCCGGACGCTACCTACGGTAGACGGGGGCCGGAAGCCAGGCTTCCGACCCCCGTCGGTCCGATGGGGGTATTACGGCTTCAGGATCATGGGCACCTCCTTGTCATTCGGCCTACCGGGCGCCGGTCCTCGGCTCGCCACGGCACGTGAAGTCTGCTAGAAGCATCAAGCAATCGCCGGCCTCTGACCGGTCGCACGAAGAAAGGATCGAGATGTCCACCACGGACCGGGCGCCGCAGTTGGCGCGGTCGATCGCCCATCCACTGCGCATTCGCATCATCTCCGCCCTCGACGGCGGCTCGGTCGGTCTGGACGCCCTCTCCGCCGAGGTCGGCGCCGATCGCCGCACCGTCCAGCGTCACGCGCGCGTGCTCGAGCGCGCTGGCCTGCTGTGCAGCATGCGCACGTCGCGCGGCATCACGTACGAGCTCGCCCGCCTGCCCTTCTTCGACGACACCGAGTACGGCTCCATCTCCACGGCCGCGCGCGAGGCGGCGGTCGCCGCGACGCTCGCCCACACGCAGACGGCCACGCTCGCCGCGCTCGAGGCGGGCGGGTTCGACCGCACGGACATCCACCTCAGCCGCTCGTCGCTGACCGTCAGCGAGGAGCAGTGGACGACCCTCACCCGCGAGTTCGCCGGCCTGCTCGAGCGCATCGAGGCGCTCCAGGAGGAGGCGGCCCAGCAGCCCGCGGACGCGCACGACGGCTCGCCGGTCAACGCCGGCGCCATCCTCATGCTGTTCGAGCGCGCGCCGAGCGGCGGCGGCCGGTCGCACGGCCACGACGACGATGCGTCGTTCTCGGCCGACGAGGCCCTCGACCGGTCCTGGAGCATGTGCGAGGACATGCTGCAGTCGTTGACGAGCCCGCGCACCGACTGGGCGCTGGTCGCCAGCATGGCCGACCAGCTCCGCGTCGTGGCAGCGGCCGCGCACGCGGCGGAGGCGCGCACCCTGGAGGCGCGCATCCCCGAGCGCGAGCTCGTGCCGGTCGACTGAGCCCCCGCCCGCCACGGTCATGCTTCGTGGCGGGCCAGGTAGACGCACTTGTGGTGGACGGTCTCGTCGACCGGCCGGCTGAGCTGGACGCCCGGAGCCTGGCCGATCATGTCCACGCACTGCAGCCCGGCCTCGGCGAGGCACGCGCGGATCGTCTCGTCGCTGAAGTGCCGCTGCTCATGGCGGCTCGTCGTTCGTGACCAGCGCCCGTCGGCCTCGAGCACGAACGTGTCGAGCATGGCGCTGTAGGCGCTGTCCGGCTCGCCGGCCGCCTCCTGTCCCGCCCGCCAGCAGAACACCGCGTCGGGCGACTCCGCGACGAAGTCGCTGGCGAACGACGTCTCGTAGGCGAGCATCGTGTTGACGTCGAACAGGTACAGCCCGTCGGGGGCGAGGACCCGCTCCACGGACTCGAACGCGGCCAGCAGGTCGTCGCGGGTCGTGAGGTAGTTGACCGCATCGTCCAGGCAGGTGACGAGGTCGAACGTGTCCAGGTCGCCGGGCAGGTCGCGCATGTCGGCGACGAAGACGTCGGCCGTCGGACCGAGGCGCTCGCGGGCGATCGCGACCATCCCCGGAGAGATGTCGCAGGCGGTCACCGCATAGCCGCGCAGGAGCATCGGCCGGGCGCTCTTGCCCGTCCCGCAGCCCACGTCGAGCAGTCGATAGCCGCCGATCCCATGCTCTTCGACGATGCCGTCGAGGCGCCTCAGCCAGCGGTCGTGATCGTGCTCGGCGGTGAAGACGTCGTACGTCGGAGCGAGGGCCTCGTAGGCAGCCAAGGCCGGTGTATTGGAGAGCGTTTGCATGTCCAATACAAAGCAGACTGTGGCGCTCAGCCAAAAAGTTGCCTCTGTGCAGGTGTTTTTCGGGCCAAAAGTGCCTGCGCGGCGTGCAGCGGGCGCCAACTTGCGTGCAGGCGGCCTCACGTGCGCGCGGAACGGGCGTTCCAGCCTGCGCGCACTTCCCCCTCGGAGGAGGGCGTTTTGCCGACGCTGACCACGGCTGCGGCGGCGGTGCCGTGAAGCCGATCCCGCGCATGTCCGCGGCCTGATCCTCACGCGCCCTTGTCGAAAACCGCAAGGGTGCGCTCCCGAGCGGTCGAGCAGCGGGCTTGTCCTGACCTACGGTGATCGCACTTCGGAAAAAGGGAGAGCGCCCATGTCACGGCTGCCGCTGACCGCACCGGACGAGCTGGACGGATATCTGCGCGAGCTGCACGAGTCGGTGCCCGACGAGGACTGGTCCTCGCGCCACGTCGCCCGCGCCTTCGCGCCGGCGCCCGAGCTGCTCGAGATGTACCTGACGCGCTTCTACTACCCCTGGCACACGAGCAGCGGGGACGCGGAGCCGTTCGCCCGCCTGTCCGCCCGGCAGAAGGAGCTCGTGCGGCTGCGGATCGCCACGCTCAACGGGTGCCGGACGTGCAAGGCCGCGCGGCTGGCCGTCGACAGCGTCGACGAGGCCGAGGCGATCGGCATCGACGGCTACGAGGGGTCCGACGCGTACTCGCCCGCGGAGAAGGCGGCGGTTGCCTTCGCGGAGCGCCTCGCGCTCGAGCACCACGACATCGACGACCGCGACATCGCCGCGCTGCGCGAGCACTTCGACGACGCGCAGATCCTCGAGCTCATGATGATGGCCGGGCAGTACATCGGCTTCGGGCGGATGCTCGCCGTGCTGTCGCTCGAGACCACCGCCTGCCCGCTGCCCCGGAGCTGACGATGGCCGAGGATCTCTGTTTCCTGACCGCGCTCGAGCTGCGCGATCGCATCCGCTCGCGCGACGTCACGCCGAGCGACGTCGCCGAGGCGGTGCTGGAGCGGATCGCCCGCATCGACGGCGACATGAACGCGTTCGTCGTCCACGACCCCGACCAGGTGCGCGCCGACGCGCGCGCCCTCACCGACGCCATGGCCGACGGCGGTGAGCTCGGCCCGCTGCACGGCGTGCCGTACTCCATCAAGGAGCTGACGTCGATCGCCGGCCTGCCGCTGACGTTCGGGCTCATGCCGCTGAAGGACAACGTCGGCACGCGGGACGCGGCGGTGTACCGGCGGATGCGCGACGCGGGCGGGCTGTTTCTCGGCAAGACGAACTCGCCGGAGAGCGGCTACTACGGCGGCACCGACAACCACATCTTCGGCGCAACCCACAACGCGTGGCGCCAGGGCCTGACGCCGGGCGGCTCCAGCGGCGGTGCGGCGGCCGCGGTCGCCGCGGGTCTCGGGCCGCTGGCCGAGGGCAGCGACGGCGCCGGGTCCGTGCGGATCCCCGCCTCGCTGAACGGCGTGGTGGGCCTCAAGCCGTCGATCGGCCGCATTCCGCAGACCGTGCTCGCGGGCCGCCACCACACGTGGGCGTTCCACGGCCCGATCACGCGCACGGTCGCCGACGCGGGGCTCATGATGGACGTCGTCGCGGGCCCCGACCCCGAGGACCCGCTGACGCTGCCCGACGCGAGCGGCGGCTTCCTCGCCGCCACCGAGCGCGACGTCTCGGGCCTGCGCATCGCCTGGTCGCCGGATCTCGGCTTCGCGCAGGTCGACCCCGAGGTGGTCGAGATCTGCGCCCGCGCGGTGCGCGCGTTCGAGGAGCTCGGCTGCACGATCGTCGAGGCCGACCCCGGCTGGGACGACCCCGAACAGGCGATGTGGGAGGGCGTCTGGCTGCCCGGCTTCGCCTCGGAGTGGGAGATGGTCGACGACTGGGAGGCATGGCGCGGGCAGGTCGACGACGACCTCATCGACCTCCTGCACGAGGGGGCGCAGCTGCCGACGGTGCGGGCGTCGGTGGCCGGCGACGCCCGCGGGGCCCACTACGACCGCTTCGCGGCGTTCATGGCCGACCACGACCTGCTCGCCAGCCCGACGCTCGCCTCGCCGGCGTTCGGGGCCGACGAGTTCTGCCCGCCGCATCTGCAGGACGAGCCGCTGCGGCGGCGCCTGCTCGGCTGGCTGCTGACCTACCCGTACAACATGACCGGGACCCCGGCGATCACGGTCCCCGCGGGCTTCACCGGCGACGGCCGGCCGGTCGGCCTCCAGCTCGCCGGCGGCCTGCACGCCGACCGCGAGGTGCTGCAGGCGGCGGCGTCCTTCGAGCGAGCGCGGCCGTGGGCCGACAAGTGGCCGGAGCGCTGAGCGCGGCGGAGGATCAGAACAACCAGCGGTCCGAGGCCCCGAGGTACATCGCCGCGTTGCGGACGGCGAAGTCGCCCTGCTGCGCCGAGATGTGCTGGCGGTACATCGTCACGTCGCGGAAGTAGCGGCCGAGGCGCTCGCCGCGGCCGGACGTGCTCGACGTCGCGCGGTGCACGAGCGTCTCGACGGCGCCGGCGGCCAGGCCGCCCGCCTGCTGGATGAGCGCCCACCAGCGGGCGTCCTGGCGGACGTCGACCGGCTCGCCGCGCGCGACCGACTGCTCGAGCGCCTCCTGGTACTGGTCGGCGAAGCCGTACAGGATGGTCTCCGCGGCGTCGGTCATCGCCATCGCCTGGCCGTACGCGCGCTGGTCCTCGTGGAACCGGTAGCGCGGGATCTGCGGCTGGAAGGTCGTCGGCTTCTCGCGGATGTGGTCGGCGAAGGCGTCGAGCGCGGCGCGCGCCGCCCCGATCACCGGCACGACGAGCGACGTGTGGTACGGCCCGCCCGCGCGGCCGAGGTACAGGGGGTTGCCGTACAGCTCCAGGCCCGGGGTGGGGAACTTCGGCTCGAACCAGTCGAACGGCACCACGAAGCGCTCGGGGACGAACACGTCCTCGCCGACGAACGTGTTCGAGCCGCTCGAGTGCATCCCGAGCACCGTGCCCGCTCGCGCGCCCCAGTCGTCGAGCACCGTCACCTGGCTGCGCGGCATCGCGAACACGTACGGCATGGGCGGGTCGTCGCCGGCGATGAAGCCGGTGGCGAACACCCACGTCGCGTACGGCACGCCCGACGCATAGGGCCACCGCCCGCTGACCTGATAGCCGCCGTCGACGCGCCGGCCCTCACCGGTCGGTGCGGCGGGGTGCGGGCAGCGGAAGTCGCCGTCCGGCCCGAACATCTCGGCCTGCGCCTGCTCGGGGAAGTGGCTGGCCACGAGCCAGGCGTGGCTGGAGCCCAGCGTCAGGCACCAGCCGGTCCCGGGGTCCCCCGTGGAGATGATGACCATCGTCTCCAGGAAGGTGCGCAAGCCGAACTCGTAGCCGCCGAAGCGCCGCGGCTGCGTGGTGCGCGAGAAGCCCGCCTTCAGGAACGCCTCGTGCACGGTCTCGGAGTAGTGCCCGCGCTCCTCGGCCTCGTCCTGCTGCTCGCGCAGCATCGGGACGAGCGCGCGGGCCCGGGCGATCATGTCGGCGGGCGTGAGATCCGGCTCGGGGACCGGGATCGAGTCGGGGACGGTCGCTGAAGCCTCCATGCTCAGGTTGTTACCGGGTCTCGCGCGGCTGCGTGGCGGGTAGCGGGCAACTGTGCAGCGACGTGCAAGCTTCCACGCTCAGGCGGTCAACCCCTGCACGCTCGCCGTCCGGCGGAGGATCGGCGGGCCGCTGGCAGAATGGAGAGCGATGACCGGCTGCGCGAGCCGACAGCCATGACGCGCCGACAGCGGGCCCTGCGGCGCCGCCGTGGCCGTGGGCACCCAGCACGCTGGACGGTGCTGGCGGTCGTCGTGACGATCGTCACCGCGGTCGGTGCCGCCGCGGCGGTCGCCGCGTCGTGGGTGATCGGCGTCATCGACGACACCCCGGACATCGCGCATCTCAAGCCCAAGCCGCAGGGCGCGATCTCCACCGTGTACGCCGCCGACGGCACGCGGCTGGGCTTCATCTCCTCCGACACGCTGCGTTCGCGCGTAGGCGCCGGGCGCATTCCCGACGTGGTCCGCAAGGCGACGGTGGCGATCGAGGACCGCCGCTTCTACGAGCACGGCGGCGTCGACTACGTCGGCATCGGCCGCGCCGCGCTGAAGAACATCTCCAAGGGCAGGTCGCTGCAGGGCGGCTCGACGCTGACGATGCAGCTCGTGCGCAACCTCTACACGCCGAGCACCCGCAACCAGAAGACGCTCACCCGCAAGATCCGCGAGGCGAAGCTGGCCGACGAGCTCGAGCAGGAGCACACGAAGGGCTGGATCCTCGACTCGTACCTCAACAACGTGCCGTACGGGACCGTCGGCGGGCAGACCGCGGTCGGCATCGAAGCGGCGGCGCGCATCTTCTTCGACACGCCGGCCTCGCGGCTGACGCTGCCGCAGGCCGCGCTGCTGGCGGGCCTGCCGCAGGCGCCGTCGGAGTACAACCCGTTCCAGGACCAGCGGGCGGCGAAGAAGCGCCGCGGCGAGGTGCTCGACGCGATGGTCAAGTCGCGCTACATCACGCCGGCGCAGGCGGCGCGGGCCAAGGCGAGGAAGCTGGGCGTCCACCACAACACCTACTACCAGCAGCGCCGCGAGCAGTTCTTCTTCGACTACGTCAAGCAGGAGCTCATCAAGCGCTACGGCGTGGCGACCGTGCGCCGCGGCGGCCTGCGCGTCTACACCACCGTCGACCTGCACCTGCAGGAGCTCGCGCGCCAGGCCATCGCCGACCACCTCAACCAGCCCGGCCAGCCCTCGGCCGCCCTCGTGACGGTCGACCCGCGCAACGGCCACATCCTCGCCATGGCCTCGTCGGCGACGTATGGCCCGACCGTCTTCAACTACGCCACCCAGGCCTTCCGCCAGCCCGGCTCGACGTTCAAGGGCATCGACCTGATGGCCGCCGTGCGCCTGGGCATCGATCCGGACACGACGTACTACGACTCGCACGAGCTCATGCCGGGCTGGGACCCGGTCGAACCGACGTGGCACGTGCAGACCGACGACCACAGCTATCGCGGCAGCGTCAGCCTGACGAACGCGATCATCGCCTCCGACAACACGGTGTACGCGCAGCTCGGCGCGGACATCACGCCGGAGCGCGTGCGCAAGGCGGCCTACGACATGGGCATCACGTCGCACCTGAACGCCTATCCCGCCGAGGCGATCGGCGGCCTGCGGCGCGGGGTGTCACCGCTCGAGATGGCCGATGCCTACGCGACGATCGCCGACGGCGGCTGGCGCAACCGCGTCACCGCCATCGCGAAGGTCGTCCATCCCGACGGCACGGTCGACCACCCCGGCGTGGGCAGGCGGCGCAAGGAGTTCACCGACGGGCAGACGGCGAAGGTCATCGGCGCGCTGAAGGGGGTGCTGGTCAGCGGGACGGCGGCGGGCCAGGGGATCGGCTGCCCGGCGGCGGGCAAGACCGGGACGACGAGCAGCTTCACCGACGCGTGGTTCGTCGGCTTCACGCCGCGGCTGTCGACCGCCGTGTGGGTCGGCTACCCGAAGGAGACGACGTCGATGACCGCGGTGCCGGGCTACGGCGAGGTCTTCGGCGGCACGCTGCCCGCGCCGATCTGGCACGAGTACATGGCGGCGGCGAAGGGCAGCTACTGCGGGGAGTTCCCGAAGCCGAAGCATCCGTTCGTCGCCTCGGACTTCCATGGGAGCTTCGAGAGCGGCCATCGCGGCGGGCAGAGCGGCACCGGAACCGGCACGGACGGCACCGGCACCGGCACGGGCACCGGCACCACGACCCCGCCGGGAACGACCACCACCGCGCCGGGGGCGACCACCACCGCGCCGGGGGCGACCACCACCGCGCCCGCGACGACGGGGGCGGGCGGCACCGGCAGCGGCACCGGCAGCGGCACCGGCGCCACCGGGTCGCCGGACGGCTACAGCACGGCCGGGGGCGGCACCGGCGGCGGCGATGCCGGGACCGGCGGCCCTACAGGTGGGGCGGCGCCCCCGGGCTGACCTCGACGCGCGTGTCGGAGAACACCGGCGCGCGGCCCATGTCGGCAAAGCCGATCTCGGTTACCGCGTTGACGGTGGCGCCGGCGTTGCCGTGGATCCAGAACCCGACGGGCGAGACCACCACGCCGCGCGCGACGTCCGCGCTGAGTTGGGCGCGGCCGTGCATGCTGCCGCGCGCGCTCGCCAGCGTGACGGGGTCGCCGTCGGCGATCGCCCGCTCGGCCGCGTCGAGCGGGTGCAGGATGACCGGCTGGCTGCCGCCCATGAGCCGCAGCTGGCGGTCCATGTTGCCGTAGGACGAGTTCAGGAACGCGTGCGCCTTCGGCGTGAGCAGCGTCAGCGGGAACGCGCCGTCGTCGTCGGGCGGCGCGACGTACGCGGGCAGCGGGTCGACCGGCGCGCCGGACTGCTCCTCGCCGTACCACTGGCGGAAGAACGGCACGACGTAGTCGCCGAGCTGCTCGGCCAGCGACGCATAAAGCTCGCACTTGCCCGACGGCGTCGGGAAGCCGCCCTCGGCGTGCGGCGCGTACTCCGACGGTGGCGGGATGCTGAGCCGCGCCCATCCGGTCTCGCGCAGCGTGTCGAGGCTGATGCCCTCCAGGCTCGGGTGCGACCAGTCGAGCGCCACATCGCGGATGACCTGCTCGTCGCTCATCGCGAAGATCTCGTCGTCGAAGCCCATCCGGCGCGCGAGCCGGCCGAACATCTCGCGGTTGGAGACGGCCTCGCCGAGCGGCTCGACGGCCGGCAGGTTCAGCGTGAGGTACATCTGGCCCCACGAGAACACCAGGTCGGTCTGCTCGGCCTGCGTCGTGTTCGGCAGCACGATGTCGGCGTGGCGGGCGGTGTCGGTGAGGAACTGCTCGCCGACGACGCAGAAGAGGTCCTCGCGGCGCAGGCCCTCGAGCACGCGCTGCTGGTCCGCGACGACGACGGCGGGGTTCGTGTTGTAGACGAACAGCGCCTTGACCGGCGGGTCGAGCGCGAGCCCGCCGGTGAGCGCGGCACCGAGCTGCCACTGGTTGACCACGCGTGTGCCCGGGCGGATCCAGTCCGGCCGGCTCATCGCGAGCCCGTTGACCGGGAACGCGTAGTGCGTCAGCTGCAGGATGCCGCCGCCGGGGTGGCGCCACGCGCCGGTGAGCGCGGGCAGCGCGGTGATCGCGCGCACGGCCTGGCCGCCGCTGTGGTGGCGTTCGATCGCGACGCCGACGCGGATGGCCGCAGGCTGCGTGGTGGCGTAGACGCGGGCGAGGCGCTCGACGTCGGCCGCGGACACGCCGGTGATGCGCTCGACCACGTCGGGCGGGTACTCGGTCAGCCGCTCGCGCAGCGGGTCGAAGCCCACGGTGTGGCGCTCGACGTAGTCGTCGTCCAGCAGGCCGTCGCGGACGATGACGTGGGCCATGCCGAGCGCCAGCGCCGCGTCGGTGCCCGGGCGGATGGGGATGTGCCAGTCCGCGCGCCGCGCCGTTCGCGTGCGCATCGGATCGATCGCGATGACCGTCGCCCCGTCGCGCTGGGCCTGGGCGATGAACTTCCACATGTGCAGGTTCGTGCTCTGCACGTTGCACGCCCACAGCAGGATGCAGCGGGAGTGGGCGAAGCTCTCGGGGTCCATCCCGGCGGTCGGGCCGACCGTCATCGTGTACGCGGTCGACGAGCCCGAGTCGCAGAACGTGCGCTCGCCGACGGTCGCGCCGAGGCGGTGGAAGAACGGGTCGCCGACGGCGAGGCCGTTGAGCATGCCCTGCGTGCCGAGGTAGCTGTAGGGCAGGATCGCCTCGGGGCCGTGCTCGTCCGCGATGGCGGTGAAGCGCTCGGCGATCTCGTCGAGGGCGTCGTCCCACGAGACGCGTTCGAAGCGGCCGTCGCCCTTGGGGCCGGTGCGCCGAAGCGGGTGCAGGACCCGGTCGGGGCTGTTGACCCGGTTCTCGTAGTCGTTGACCTTCGGGCACAGCGCGCCCGCCGTGAAGGGGTGGTCCGGATCGGCGCGGACGCCGGTCACGACGCCGCCTTCGACGGTGACGAGCATCGCGCAGGTGTCGGGGCAGTCATGCGGGCAGGCGCCGCGGACCTCGGTCGGCGCGGTGGGGTCGGCGATGGCCATGTGCGTGTCCTATCGCTTCCGCGGCGTTCCGTGGGGCATCCGTGCAGCGCCGTGCCAGGGATGCGCTCAGACGGTCAAGCAGCGCGTGCGCGACACTGGCGTCATGCCGGGGACCGCCACGTGACCCGCCTGCGTCGGCTGCGCCGCGAGTCACTGGGGTTCGCCATCGGCTCCGCGTGCTTCGCGGTCGGGGCGCTGCCGGGCTACCTCGATCTCGTCGGCCCGGTCGCCGACAACGCCACCTACTTCGCCGGCTCGCTGTTCTTCACGGCGGCGGCGTTCATCCAGCTGCGCTTGAGCGGGCGCTGGCGCGGCGGCGCCTGGCGGTCCGCGACCGATTGGGACGACTGGTGGTCGGCGGCGATCCAGTTCATCGGGACGCTGTGCTTCAACGTCAGCACCGGCGCCGCGCTCTGGCCGCATCTGACGACGGAGCAGGCGCGCCACCACGTGTGGCGCCCGGACGCCGTCGGCTCGATCTGCTTCCTCGTGTCGAGTGCGCTCGCGGTGCTGGCCACGACGCATCGCGAGCGGCTGTGGGACCCGGAGGCGCGCACCTGGTGGGCGACGTGGCTGAACATGCTCGGGTCGATCGCCTTCGCGGTCTCTGCGGTCGCGGCGTTCGTGGTCCCGTCCTCGGGCGAGGTGCTGAACGTCGAGGCGGTCAACGCCGGGACGTTCGCCGGCGCGCTGTGCTTCCTCGCCGCGGCGCTGCTGACCCGGCCGCCGCGTCGCGAGATCGAGCCGGACGCGGCCGCCCCTGGCACCGCGACGGTCGGCTGAAGTACGGTTGCGCACATGGAGACGGATCTCCGCGTGACGTGCGTCCAGCGCAGCGACTCCACCGACCCGCACGCGCGGATCCTCGCGGTGGGCGGCCGCGACGGCACCGGCGAGACGTTCCGCTTCACCCACGCGGAGGCGGTCGACGCGGTGCGCCACGGCCGCCACTACCTGTGGTTCGAGCACCCCGAGGGCCACGAGACGAAGGTCGTCGTCGCGCGCGGGCCCTTCAGCCACTACTACCTCAAGGGCGAGGTGGACCTGGCGCAGCCCGACTCGCTGCTGGCGCTGCCGGACTGCCCGCCCGAGAGCTGACGAGCGCGAACCAGCGCTCGAACAGCGCGCGGGCGTGGCGCTGCATCGCGGGCGCGCGCACGGCGAAGTCGGCGAGCAGCGCGTCGAGCGCACCCGGGCCGCGCACCGCCTCGAGCGCCTGCGCGTAGGCGGGGACCGCCGCCCACTCGGCCGCCATCGGTTCCGTGACCTCGATGTGGAACTGGACGGCGTAGACGGCGTCGCCCCAGCGGAACGCCTGGTTGGGGTACGCCGGCGAGCCCGCCAGCCGCTTGGCGCCGGGAGGCAGCGCGAACGTGTCGTTGTGCCACTGGAGCGTCGGGAAGCGGCCGGGCAGCGCGCCGGTCACCGGGTCGGCGCGGCCCGCATCGGTCAGCTCGACGTCGAGCACCCCGACCTCCGGCTCCTCGCCCCGGTACGCGCGCCCGCCGAGCGCCGCGGCCAGGAGCTGCGCGCCGAGGCACGCGCCGAAGATCGGTGTGCCCGCTCGCGCGGCTTCGGCGAGGTGGCGCTTCTCGTCGGTCAGCCAGTCGTGCGCATCGTCCTCGTAGGCGCCCATCGGCCCGCCCATCGCGACGATCGCGTCGAACGTCCGGCCCGCAGGGATCCGCTCGCCCTCATCGAGCTCGACGCGCGTGATCGCGGCGCCGTGCTCGCGCAGGACGTCCTCGAAGATGCCCGGCGGCTCGCAGGCGATGTGCTGCAGGACGAGGACGTCCGGGGTCATCTCCAGACCGCTGCGGTCACTGCGCCGGTGCCCGCCACGCGGTCGACCGCGAGCGCGCGGAAGCCGTCGACGACGTGGCGCCGGAAGTGCTCGGTTTCCCGGTGCGCCTCGCGGGCCGCCTCATCGCGGTAGATCTCGGTGAGGTGGAAGACCTCGGGCCGCTCGGCATCGCGGGTGGCGATCCAGGCAAGGCAGTCGGGCTCGTCCTTGCGCACCGCCGCGGCCATCGCGGCGAGGTGGCCGGCGGCCTCGTCGGCCGACTCCGGGCGGACGGTGTAGGTGATGTGCAGGCCGATCATGTGGCGGCGAAGTATGCCGGGGCGTAGGGTCGCTCTCACGATGGAGCTCGTCGCGCTCGTCAAGCACGACTGCCCGGTCTGCGACCAGGTGCTTCCGGCGCTCGACGCCGCCGGGGTGCGGGTGCTGTCGCAGTCCGAGGCGGACGACACCGCCGCGCAGGCGGCGCGGCTGGGGTTGCGGGCCGTGCCGGAGCTCGACGACGAGCTCGCGCTGAGCGCGCGGCTGGACCTCGAGGCGGTGCCGGCCCTCGTGCTGCTCGACGGCGAGGCCGAGACCGCCCGCGTCGAGGGGCTGCACCGCGCGCGCTACGCGCAGATCGCCGAGCGGGCCGGCGTCCACATCGCGCTCGACGGCCTCCCGGAGATGCGGCCCGGCTGCGCGTCGCGCACGCGCGAGCCCGAGGTCGCGGCGCGGCTGGCCGCGCGCGCCGCACGCCGGGCGGGCCGGCTGCGGGCGCGCGAGCTCACGGTCGGCGAGCTCGAGGACCCGTTCGAGGCGCTCTTCGAACGCGGCGTCACCGACGGCCTGCCGGTGATCCCGCCGACCGCCGAGCGGGTCGTCGAGATGCTCGACGCCACGTCGCGCGACGCGCAGGACGTCGTGGGCGTCGTGCCGCCCTACGACGGCGAGGCGACGGTCGAGAAGGTGGCGATCAACGCGGTGATGGCGGGCTGCCCGCCGGAGGCGTTCCCGGTCGTCCTTGCGGCCGTCCACGCTGCGTGCCGGCCCGAGTTCGCGCTGCACGGCGTGGTGGCGACCACGCATCCCGCGGGGCCGACCATCGTGGTGAGCGGGCCGCTGGCCGCCGAGATCGGGATGAACGCCGAGGGCAACTGCCTCGGCCAGGGCAACCGGGCGAACCTCACGATCGGCCGCGCGCTGGGCCTCGTGGTGCGCAACGTCGGCGGCGGGCGCCCGCGCGAGGAGGACCGCGCCGCCCACGGCCAGCCCGGCAAGCTCGCGAGCTGCTTCGCCGAGCGCACCTGGGACTCGCCGTTCTCCCCGCTGCACGTCGCCCGCGGGCTCGACGCCGAGGAGACCGGGGTGACCGTCATGGCGACCGAAGCGCCGCGGATCGTCGTCGACCAGCTCGCGCGCGAGCCCGACGCGCTCGCCCGTTCGCTGGCGAGCGGCCTCGAGGCGGTCGCGCACGTCCGGCAGCGGCTGGCCTGGGATGCGCTGCTCGTCGTCGGCCCGGAGCACGGCCGCGTGTTCGCCGGGGCGGGCTGGTCGCGCGAGCGCCTGCAGGAGGAGCTCTTCGCGCGGACGATGGCCCCGGCCCGCTCGCTCGTGCGCGGTGCGGGCGGGATCGCGGAGGGCCTCGACCCCGCGTGGGTCGACGACCCGGACCAGGCGGTGGCGAAGTTCGCGGCTCCGGATCGCATCGTGGTCGCCCACGCGGGCGGCGACGCGGGGCTGTTCTCCATGGTCTACGGCTCCTGGGTCGGCGGCGAGGCCGGCAGCGTGCCCGTGACCGAGGCGGTGTCGCCGTGGCGCTGACGATCCTCGACCCTACGAGCGAGCGCGCGCCCGAGGGCCGTCCGCTCGCGCCGCGCCCGCCGCAGCTGCCGGCGCGCATCGCCCTGCTCGACATCCGCAAGCCGCGCGGCGACGTGTTCCTCGACGAGCTCGAGGCGCTCCTGCGGGCGCGGGGCGCCGCGGTGCAGCGCACCGCGAAGCCGACCTTCACGAAGCCCGCGCCGGTCGACGTGCGCCGCGAGATCGCCGAGCGCTGCGACGCGGTCATCGAGGCGCTCGCCGACTGAGGCTCCTGTGTGTCGTGCGGTCTGCGCGACGTGCTCAGCTTCGAGACGGCAGGGACCCCGGCGGTGCTCGTCGCCTCGTCGGCGTTCGTGCAGGCCGCGGACGTCCAGGCGGGGCGCCTGGGCCAGCCGGAGGTCCGGCGCGTGTTCGTCGCCCACCCGGTGCAGGACCGCACCGACGATGAGCTGCGCGCCGCGGCGCGGGCGGCGGTCGACGAGATCGTCGCGGCCCTCGTCGCGCGCTGACGGCGCGGGCGGCGGTCGACGAGATCGTCGCGGCCCTCGTCGCCGGCTGACGACGCGCGCCGCGCCCGGGCGGCGCGGTCAGGCGGTGCGGCGATCGAGGTCGCGATCGACGCCGCGCAGCTGCCATCCGGCGAACACGAACAGCAGGCCGCGGATGATCAGGACGATCCCGAGGATCACCGCGAACGTCGAGAGGCCGAGGTCCGGCCACGCCAGGATGACGATGCCGGCCACGACGTCGATCGCGGCGATGAGCAGGTTGCCGCCGCGGCCGTCGCGCTCGGCGAAGCCGGCGATGAGGCGGGCGATGCCGGCGACGACGAACCAGGCGCCGACGATGAGGGCGAACACGACGAGGGTGTCGAACGGCCGCTTGACGAGGACGAGGCCGGCGAGCACGCTGAGCACGCCGATCAGCGCCACGAGCCCGCGACCCTCGCCCGATCCGACGACCGATGCGATGAGGGCGAGGACGCCGTCGACCAGCAGGAAGATGCCGGCGATCACCGTGAACGTGCTGAGGGTCTCGTGGGGCGAGGCGACGAAGAAGACACCGACTGCGAGAACGGCGATCCCGAAGAGGAGCACCAGCCACCACAGCCGGGTGATCTCGTGCAGGGCGCCCGCGGGCGTGGTCGTCGTCATGTCCGTCCGTCCTCCGTTCGTGGATCAGGCGCCCGTGGAATACGCCGTACGGGGCCCGATTCCTGCCGCGCGCTCTGACGTTTGACAGTGCTGTGAAGGCTCGCGAGGTTGCCTTGACGCATCTGTGAACCGTGATCAGGAGCCCGTCGTGCACGACCCGCCCGCTCGCGCGGCTCGGCGCGGCCGCCGCGCTGCTCGGCGCCTTCCTCCTCGTCGAGCGGGCCATCGCTCAGCCGCTGCTGCCGGCGGTGCTCACCGCCACCGTGCGCGACCTGTTCGAGGGGCGACCGGGCCGGCTGAACGGCTCGCCTGCCGTGCCCGCGCGTGCGAGGATGCGCGGCCGAGGCCATGACGACGCTGGCTGAGCTCTACGAGCGCTTCGTGCCGAGCGACTGCCCCGTCGCTCTGCGCGCGTACGACGGCAGTGCGGCCGGCCCGCGCGATGCCGAGAGCGTCATCGAGCTGCGCAGCCCGCTGGCGCTGCGCTACCTCGCCACCGCGCCCGGCCAGCTCGGCCTCGCCCGCGCGTACGTCACGAGCACGCTCGAGGTCCGCGGCGACCTGCACGCGACCCTGCACGCGCTGCTCGCGCACGCGCGCGGCGGCCTGCGCGCGCGCGACCTCGCCGCCGCGCTGCGCGCGCTCGGGCCGTGGGTCCTGCGCCGCCCGCCGCTGCCGCCCGAGGAGGCGCCGACCCCCTGGCGCCGCGGCCTCGTCCGCCACACCCGGCGCCGGGACGCCGACGCGATCGCGCACCACTACGACCTCTCCAACCGCTTCTACGAGCTGGTGCTGGGGCCGTCGATGGTGTACTCCTGCGGCGTCTTCCCGACCGCGGACGCGTCGCTCGACGAAGCCCAGGCCGAGAAGGTGGACCTCGTCTGCCGCAAGCTCGACCTGCGGCCAGGACAGCGGCTGCTCGACGTCGGGGCGGGGTGGGGGTCGCTCGTGCGCCACGCCGCCGAGCACTACGGCGTGCGTGCGCTCGGCGTGACGCTGTCGCGCCGGCAGGCCGAGTGGGCGACCGCGGCGATCGCGGCGGCCGGGCTCGACGGGCGGGCGGAGCTGCGCCTGCTCGACTACCGCGACATCGGCGAGACGGGCTTCGACGCGATCGCCTCGGTCGGCGCGATGGAGCACGTCGGCACCGCCCAGCTCGACGCCCACTTCAGCGGGCTCGCCGCGCGCCTGCGGCCGGAGGGGCGGATGCTCAACCACACGATCACGCGGTCCTCGGGCCACCATGGCGGCCGCATGGGCCCGGTCATCGACCGCTACGTGTTCCCCGACGGTGAGCTGCAAGGTCCGGGCACGGTGGTCTCCGCGCTGCACGACCACGGGCTGGAGGTCCGCCACACGGAGAGCCTGCGTGAGCACTACGCGATGACGCTGCGGGAGTGGGGCGCCAACCTGGAGCGACACTGGGCCGAGGCGGTCGCCGAGGTGGGCGAGCGGCGCGCGCGGATGTGGCGGCTCTACATGGCGATGTCGCGGGTGGGCTTCGACCTCGACCGCATCGAGGTCCACCAGATGCTCGCCGTCCGCACCGGTCCGCGCGGCGCCGCGCGGATGCCGCTGCGCCCGGACTGGGAGCGCGCGCGGGCGAGCACGCCCGGAGTAGCCTTGCGCTGAGCTGAACATGCACCGAGGAGGGCAGGCGTGGCGTCGTTCAACGACCAGATCATCGAGGAGTTCCGCGCCAACGAGGGCCGCGTCGGCGGCATGTTCGAGGGCGCGCCGCTGCTGCTGCTGACCACGACGGGCCGCAAGAGCGGCGAGCCGCGGGTCAGCCCGCTCGTCCACAGCGGCGCCGCCGACGGCGACGGCTACGTGATCGCCGCGTCGAAGGCGGGCGCCGACACGCATCCGGCCTGGTTTCTGAACATCCAGGCCGACCCGGCCGTGCGCGTCGAGGTCGGGACCGAGACGTTCGGGGCTCACGCACGCATCGCCGGCCCCGAGGAGCGAGACCGGCTCTGGGAGGCGCACGTCGCGACGATGCCGAACTTCCGCGACTACGAGAAGGCCACCTCGCGGGTCATCCCGATGGTGGTGCTCGAGCGCGAGTAGCCGCCGCGCCCGCGCGCAGGCCGAGCCGTCCCGCCGCGAGACTTGACGCCTGTCTAGGATGCCGGCATGGACTTTGGCGTGTTTCTCCCGGTCTCAGGCCGGGCCTCGAGCCGCGACGGGCTCATCCATGCGGCGCAGAAGGCCGAGGAGCTCGGCTTCACGACGGTCTGGGCTGCGGACCGGATCGTCATCCCCTGGAAGATCGAGACGCCGTACAAGTACAACTGGAGCGGGTCGTTCTTCGTCCCGCCGGAGGCGAGCTTCCTCGAGGCGCTCACCGTGCTGGCGTTCCTCGCCGGGGCGACGGAGAAGGTCAAGCTCGGCATCAGCGTGCTCGTGACGCCCTACCGCGACCCGCTCTACTGGGCGAAGATCGCCACGACCGTCGACCAGCTCTCGCAGGGCCGGCTCGTGCTCGGGCTCGGCGTGGGCTGGATGAAGGAGGAGTTCGACGCGCTCGGCCGCGGCGACCTCTTCAAGGCGCGCGGCCGGGTCGCCGACGAGCAGATCACGATCCTGCGCACCCTCCTGACCGAGGAGCACTGCTCGTTTCACGGCGAGTTCTACGACTTCGAGGACATCGCGTTCCAGCCGAAGTCCTATGACCCCGACAATCCGCTCGAGCTGTGGATCGGCGGTGAGGCGAAGGTCGCCCAGCGGCGCGCCGGGCGCGTCGGCGATTCGTGGTTTCCGTACTTCCCGCGCATCACGCCGGAGGACATGCGCTCGCGCTACGACCTCGTCCGCCAGACGGCCGAGGAGTCGGGCCGCAACCCCGACGACGTCGCGCTGAACTGCTGCCTGTCGGTGGAGATCACCGACGAGGAGGTCGAGCAGGAGCCGGATCTCCTGCGCGGAACGCCCGAGCAGGTCGGCGAGGCGCTCGAGCGCTTCCGCGACATCGGGGTGCAGCACCTCGGCCTGCAGTTCCTCGTCGGCCGCTTCCCGCAGCGTCTCGAGCAGATGCAGCGACTGTCGGAGGCCGTCATCCAGCCCGGCCTGCTCGCGTGAGCGCCGGAGGCTGACCTCAGCCGGCCGGCGTGAGCCCGTGCCGGCGCATGACGGCGCCGATGGCGGCGAGGTCGGGCGGGCCGCCTGCCGCCGCGCGCAGGACCTCGGCCATCTCGCGGAAGTAGTCCGGCCCGAGCACGCCGGGCGTGATGACCGTGAGGGTGCGCGTGTCGGTGCCGCCGTGGTTGTCGAAGCCGTGGACCTCACCGCGCCTGATGCAGAGCGTGTCGCCCGGGCCGACCTGGTGCTCGACGCCCTCGACCGTCATGGTCAGCGTCCCGTCGAGGCCGTACAGCGTCTCCTCGTAGGCGTCGTGGCTGTGGGGCGCGGGGACCCTGCTGCCGGAGGCCACGCCGAACTCGAACATCGCGGCGCTCCCGTTGGCCTCTTCGCTCTCGACGAGGAATCGCACCCAGATGCCGCCGAGGCGGATGGTCTCCGTCATGCCCGTCTCCTTGCTTGGGAGGTGTTCGGGAGACCCTACGGCTCGCACGCGACGGCGCGTGCGAGCAGCAGCTCGCGCTCCCGGTCGTTGGCGCAGAGGTCGGCGGCGAGGACGAACGCCTCGCGCGCCTCGGCCGGGCGCCCGAGGCGGGCGAGGATGTCACCGCGCACGCTCGGCAGGAGGTGGTAGCCGCGCAGCGCGGGCTCGTCCGCAAGCGCGTCGACCACCTCGAGCCCGGCTTCCGGCCCGAACGCCATCGTCACCGCGACCGCGCGGTTGAGCTCGACCACCGGGGAGCCGGTGAGCGCGGCCAGGCCGTCGTAGAGCGCGACGATCCGCGGCCAGTCGGCTCCGTCGACGCTGGGCGCCCGCGCGTGGCAGGCGGCGATCGCGGCCTGCAGCGTGTACGGGCCCAGCCCGTGGCTGAGCTCTTCCGCACGCCGCAGGCCGGCGAGGCCGCGCTGCACGAGCAGCTGGTCCCAGCGGGCGCGGTCCTGATCGGCGAGGCGCAACGGCTCGCCGTGCGGACCGACGCGCGCCCGCAGCCGCGACGCCTGCAGCTCCATGAGGGCGAGCAGTCCGTGGACCTCGGGCTCGCGCGGCATGAGCGCGGCGAGGATGCGGCCGAGGCGCAGCGCGTCGGCACATAGCGCCGGTCGGGTCCAGTGCTCGCCGGCGGTCGCGGCATAGCCCTCGTTGAAGATGAGGTAGACGACCTCGAGCACGGCCGACAGGCGCTCGGCCAGCTCGTCGCGGCCCGGGACCTCGAACGGCACGCGGGCCTGGGCGAGCGTGCGCTTGGCGCGGACGATGCGCTGCGCGACCGTGCCCTCGGAGACGAGGAACGCCCGCGCGATCTCCGGCGTGGACAGCCCGCCGAGCAGCCGCAGCGTCAGCGCGACGCGGGCCTCGCGCGCCAGGACCGGGTGGCACGTCATGAACACGAGCCGCAGGACGTCGTCCTGCACCTCGTCGACCTGGGCGAGGACGTCGGGCTGGTCGAGCTGCTGGAGGGTCTGCAGGTCGCGGCCGAGCAGCTCCTGCTTGCGCTCGAGCGTCACGCGGCGGCGCAGCTCGTCGATGCCGCGCCGCTTGGCGATGGCCATGAGCCAGGCCCCCGGGTTGTCCGGGATGCCCGACCCGGGCCATTGCTCCAGCGCCGCGACCAGCGCGTCCTGCGCCAGGTCCTCGGCCACCGCCACGTCGCGGACGATGCGGGTCAGCCCGGCGATCAGCCGGGCCGACTCGATCCGCCAGACCGCGTCGATCGCCCGATGGGTGGCGGTGGCCGCCATCGCCTACTGCCGGCCCTCGATCTGCTCGCCGAGGCGCTCGTTGGCGGCGCGGAGCTCAGGGGTCATCTCGTCGCTGAAGTCCTCCATCTCGAAGACCTGGCGCAGCTCGATCTCGACGCCGCCGTCGAACGGCGCGCGCTTGAGCCACTCGACCGCCTCGTCGCGCGACGCGCACTCCCAGATCCAGTAGCCCGCGACGATCTCCTTGGCCTCGGTGAAGGGGCCGTCGATGACGGTGCGCTCCTTGCCCTCGAAGCGCACCTTGGCGCCCTTCGAGGTGGGGTGCAGGCCGTCGCCGGCCAGCATGACGCCCGCCTTGACGAGCTCCTCGTTGTACTTCGTCATCTCCTCGAGCAGATCGGTGCTCGGCATGACGCCGGCCTCGGACTCGGCGTTTCCGGGGACGAAGACCATGAACCGCATGGGGACCTCCTGATTGGGGTTGGGGTGGGCTTTCACTCGCGCGTCGAACGAGGGCGGGCGAAATCGACACGCCGGCGAAGAAATTTTCTCGAGACCCCGGATCCGGTGCGGTGACGGTCAGCGGTACAGGCGCGCGTTACGGTCCTCGCGACGGCCGGCGAAGCCGTTCGGGCGCCCGCCCTGCGCGTCGAGGAAGGCGAGCTCGAGCGACGTCGCGGCGAGGCCGCCCGGGCCGGGGTCGAGGTCGACCATGAACGTCTCGAGCGCGGTCGCGCCGTCCGCGGTGCGCACGACGCGGAAGAAGCGGGTCTGCTGGGGGAAGTCGGCCAGCGACGCCGTCTCGATCAGCCAGACGCCGCCCGGCCCGCGGCGGATCGCGTTGCGGTGGCTGTGCCCGGCGACCGCCGCGAGCACGTTGCGGTGCGCGCCGAGCAGCGCGAGCGCCGCCGCACCGCCCTCGCTGCGGCGCAGCGGCTGGTGGGTGAAGACGACGACGGGCCGGCGGCCGGCACGGTCGAGCTGGCCGCGCAGCCACGCGAGCTGGGCGGCCGACACGCGGCCGCCGGAGCCGCCCTCGGGCCGCACGAGATCCAGGGCCAGCCCGCGCACCGGCCCGATGTCGAAGGCCTGGACGGTCCGCGCCCCGGTGATCGTCATCGCCTCGCCGATCGTGACCTCGCGGCGGGCCGGGTCGGCGGGGACCCGCTCCGTGCGCGCGGTCTCCAGCACGCGGGCGATCGTGCCGGTGCCGATCGCGCCGACGCCGCCCTCGCCGCCGCGGTCGCCGCGCGGGATCGGGATGTCGCGCAGGCGCTGCGGGTCGAGCGCCACGATCGCCCGGTTCCCGGTGGCCAGCGCCTGCGTGCGGGCGTCGGGGCGCAGCTCGCCGGCGACCAGGACGTCGTGGTTGCCGAGCACCGAGTACAGCGGCGCGTCCAGCCCGTGCGCGCGGAAACGGCGCTGCGCCGCACGCAGCAGGCCGGGATGGCGCGGGGCGTCGACGCCCGGGCGGTAGAAGAACGGGTCGGGGTTCGTGCTCAGCTGCGGCCCGGAGGGTCCGCGCGCGCCGCTGTCGGGGTCCACCACGCCGCCGCGCAGGACGGTCATGGCCGCGGTCAGCTCGTTGCGTTGCGCGTTGTCGGCGAGGTCGCCGGTCTGCACGACGGCATCGGGGTGCAGCGCGTCGACGGCGTCGACCGCCGCGTCGAGCACCTGCAGCGTGAGCGCCTCCTGCGGGCGGAACGTCGAGGTGAACGGCGCGCCGAGGCGGTCGAGGAACGGGATGCGCGCGGGCGACTCCTCGTCGCGCACGTGGGCGTCGGCGATCTGCGCGAACGTCGCGAGGGTGCGCACCGGCCGGCTGCGGCCGCCGCGGTCACGCAGCGGCTCGCCGGGGCTGCGGTCGAGCACGCCGTCGCCGTCGGGGTCGCGCAGCGTGGCGTGCAGCGTCGAGCCGCCGGCGTCCGGCCCCGGATCGCCGGCGCCGCAGCCGGGCAGCGCCGCCATCAGCACGGCGAGCGCGACGAGGACGGCGCGCCTCACGGCCGCTCCCGCAGCGCGGCGGCCGGCGGCACGCGCCGCAGCCGCCGCGCGACCCGGACCGCCGCGATGCCCGCGACGACGACGAGGCCGGCGGTGACGGCCGCCGCCTGCGCGGCGCTCGCCCGCACCGGGAGGTTCGCGTAGCCGGCGGCCATCGCCGAGACCACGGGCCCGAGCACGAGCTCCTGCAGCGCGATGGCGAGCGCCGCCGCGGGGAGGACCAGCGCGGCGCCGGCGCCCGCGAGCACGGCGCCGGTCGTCGACGCCGAGCCGCCGAGGATGCGCAGCAGCGCCAGCGACGACGTGCGCTCGGCGGCGGTCAGCGCGAGCGCCTGCGCAAGCGCGTAGAGGATCACCAGCGCGACGACGCCGCCCACGACGCGCAGGACCGCGCTGAGCAGGCCGAGCAGCGACACGCTGTCGCCCGCCGCTCCGGACACCACCGATACGACGGCGGCCCGCGGGCCGCGGGTCATCCGCTGCGTCAGGCGCCGGCGGACCGCGTCGCGCGACGCCCCCGGAGCCACCCGCACCGCGATCTGCGGCCGGTCGGTGAGCGCGGCGCCCAGCCGCGCGGGGCGCACGTAGGCGACGCGGCCCTCGTTGTCCAGTGCGCGCACCACGCCGACCACCCGGAAGCGGGCCTCGCCGGCGCCGCCCGGCAGCGCGAGCCCAAGGGTCGCCCCGGGCGCCAGCCCGAGCGCGTCCGCGAGCCCCGCGCCGACCTCTGCCTCGTCGCCGGCGCGCAGCCGGCGCCCCGCGGCAAGCGGCGGCGCCTCGAACTCGGTGTGATCGCCCGGGAACGCGACCACCTTCAGCGTCTCGCCCAGCTGGAAGGAGTCGGCGGCCTCGAGCACCCAGCGCGGCGCGGCGGCCGCCACGCCGGGGGTGGCGCGGATGCGCGGCAGCGCGGACCGGTCGGCGCTGACGGTGAGGGAGAAGCGCTTGCCCAGGGTCGCGGGGTCGTCGCGCAGGCGCTCGAGGGTGGTGGCGAGCGCGAGCATGAGCAGCACGACGGCGGCCGACATGCCGAGGACGAGCACGGTGCCGGCGTAGCGGCCGCGCCGGGCGAGGACGAGCCGGGGGCCGAGAGCGAGAGGACCGGTGAACGGACGGACCGCGGTCGTGGCTGCGCGGTTGCGGTGCAGCCGTCGCCGCGGCGAACGCGCGAGCTCGCCGCCGCGCAGCAGCACGGCCGGCGGCGGAGCGGTCGCGCGCCAGGCCGGCCAGGCGGAGATCGCGACGACGAGCGCGACGACGGCGGCCAGGGCGGCGCCGAGCAACGGCAGCGCCGCCCAGCCGGGCGGAGCCTCGTTGAGGATCGCCAGCAGGTCGCCGGTCGGCACGACGGCCAGCGCCCACCCCGCCGCCAGGCCGGCCGCCGCGGCGGGCAGCGCGACCGCGGCCGAACGCGCCGCCGCGGACCGGGCGACGGCGCCGCGCGAGAACCCGAGCGCGCGGTGCACCGCGATCGCCGGCATCCGGCGCCGCACGTCGGCGTGCGCGGCGGTGCCGAGCATGACGCCGGCGGCGACGAGCGCGATCACGGCGAACGCGACCAGCAGCGCGATGACGACGCCCGCCGCCTGGCCGATCAGCAGCCCGACGCCGTCGCGCGTGAGGAACGACACGCCGCGCACCCCGTAGGCCTGGGTGCGCGCCTGGGCCAGCGTGACGTCGGTGCGGCCGCGATCGTGCAGCCACAGCAGCGCGCGGTTGACCGCGAGCTCGCCGTCGCCGCCCGCGACCCGTCGGCGCACCAGTGCCGCGCCGACGTAGACGCGCGCGGCGCTGGCCAGCGGGAAGGCGACGTTGTCGGGCGCGCGCGCGATCCCGGCCACGCGCAGCGGGCCGAGGCGCCCGACGTCGATGGTCGAGCCGGGCTCGAGATCCCACGCACGGGCGACGCCCTGCTCGACGACCGCCTCGGCCCGTGCGCCCTCGGGCTCCAGGTCGCGGCCGCCGACGATCGCGTAGCCCCGCCGGGCACCGCTGACGACCTGCACCGCTCCGCGGTGGGTCGCGTGGTCGCCGGCGCGCAGGTCGACGCCGTCCACGTCGAGGCGGTACGCGCGGGCCTCGAGGTTCGGCAGCGTGGCGATCCGGGCGTCGACGGCGGCGCGGCGCGCCGCGTCGAAGCGGACGATCACGTCGGGCAGGTCGGCGGCGCGGGCGGACCGGTCGAACCCGGTCTGCAGCGCGTACGCGACGGTCGCGCAGACGCCGACGACCAGCGCCGCGGCAAAGACGCCGGCCGCGGCGAAGGCCCTGCGGCGGCGCTGAGAGGTCATGCGGCCGCGAGGCGGCCCTCGCGCAGCGTCACCACGCGGTCGGCGCGAGCCGTGACGGTCCGCTCGTGGGTGACGACGACCACCGCCCGGCCGTCGCCGGCGAGCTCGCGCAGCAGGTCGAGCACGACGGCGCCCGAGGCCTCGTCGAGGTTCCCGGTCGGCTCGTCGGCGAGCAGGACCGCCGGATCGTTGACGACCGCCCGGGCGACGGCCAGGCGCTGCTGCTCGCCGCCCGACAGCTCGTGGGGGAGGCCGCCGGCGACCTCGTCGAGCCCAAGGCGCGTCACGAGCGCGCGGGCCCGCTCGCGGGCGCCCGGCCGCGCTCCCGGCAGCCGCGCCGCGAGCAGCACGTTCTCGGCCCCGGTCAGCTCGGGCACGAGGTGGAAGGCCTGGAAGACGAAGCCCACCCGCCGGCGCCGCACCGCGTCGGCGCGGCGCCCGTCCAGCCGCTCTCCGGCGATCTCGACCGTCCCGGCGTCGCTCGTGTCCAGCCCGCCGAGGAGGTGCAGGAGCGTCGACTTGCCGCAGCCCGACCGGCCGACGACGGCGACGAGCTCGCCCGCGGCGACGTCGAGGTCGACGCCGTCCAGGATGCGGCGGGCGGCGCGGCCGCGGCCGTAGTCCTTGACGAGCCCGCGTGCACGCACGACAGGGTCCATCGCGTCACACTAGGCCCGCGGTCGCGAGCCTGCGCCGCACGGCGAGGGCGGTGCAGCGAGGTTGGCGCGCAGCAGTCACCGCGGCGGGGTAGCGGGACGGGATGCTGACCGTTCTCATCACCGGCGCGTCCAGCGGGATCGGCGCGGCCACGGCACTGCACCTCGATGCCCAGGGGCATCGGGTCTTCGCCGGGGTCGAGGCTCCCGACGACGGCCAGGCGGCGCTGGCGGGCGCCTCCGGCCGCCTGCGCCGCATCGTCCTCGACGTCACGTCCGCCGGGTCCATCGCCGCCGCCCTCGGCGAGGTGGAGGGCGAGCTGGGGGGCGCGCGGCTCGACGCGGTCGTCAACAACGCGGGCATCGCGGTGTCCGGGCCGGTCGAGCTGCTCCCCGTCGACGACCTGCGCCGCCAGCTCGACGTCAACGTCGTCGGCCAGGTCGCGGTCACGCAGGCGACCCTGCCGCTCATCCGCCGGGGGCACGGCCGGGTCGTGCTCATGAGCTCGATCGGCGGCCGCGTCGCCTCGCAGTTCGCCGGCGCGTACTACGCGTCCAAGCACGCGCTCGAGGCGATCGGCGACGCGCTGCGCCAGGAGCTCGACGAAGAGGACGTCCCGGTGGTCCTCGTCGAGCCGAGCATCATCTCCACGCCGATCTGGGAGAAGGCGATCGCCTACCTCGACGGCCTGGCGATGCGTGCCCCCGCCGACCGCTACGCCCGCTATCGCGATCGCATCGCGGCGTTCCGCGAGAACCTGCGCAGCGCCGACGAGAAGGGCCGCTCGCCGCAGGACGTGGCCGAGGTGGTGGAGAAGGCCCTGACGGCGGACAAGCCCGACGCGCGCTACGTCGTCGGCGCCGAGGCCAAGCTCCTCGGCGCGCTGCGCCCGCTCATCCCCGACCGCGTCGCCGACAAGCTCGCCGAGAGGACCGCGTCGCCGTAGGCGCAGCACGGTCCGCGGCCCCGGCGCAGGTATGGTGACGCGCACGATCGGCGGCGACCCCACTTCGTCCCGGGTCCGGCAGGATCTGCCGCCCGAGGCCCAGCCCCGGCGGCTGCTGCGCCGGGCGTTGCTGACGGTCCTGCTGCTGGCGGCGCTGGTGGCCGTCGTCGTCTTCGCCCCCGGGCTCGGCGAGGTGCGCGAGCGCCTGGACCATGCCGACCCGGCGTGGCTCGTCGTCGGCGTCGTGCTGGAGGCGCTGTCCTGCTGCTCCTACGTGGTCATGTTCCGGCCCGTGTTCTGCGCGGCGATGTCCTGGCGGACGAGCTGGGAGATCTCCTGGGTCGAGCTCGGCATGGGATCGATCGTCCCGGCCAGCGGCGCCGGCGGCCTGGCCCTGGGCGCCTGGATCCTGCACCGCGGCGGGATGCCGGGCGACCAGATCGCGCGGCGCTCGGTGGCGTTCTTCCTGCTCAAGAGCGGCGTGAACTTCGTCGCGGTCGCCGTGATCGGCGCCCTGCTCGCGGTCGGCATCGTCGGGCCGGCGCAGCCGCTGTGGCTCACCGCGCTGCCCGCGGTGCTGGCGATCGGGGTCATCGCGGCGGTCGTCGTCCTCGCCCGCCTCGACGAGCCCGCCCCGGCACCGGGCGCTGGGCGGGTGCGCCGCGCCTGGGTGGTGACCGGCCGCGTGCTCGCGGGCGGCCTCACCGAGGCGTCGCGCCTCGTGCGGGAACGCGACCTCGGCGTGCTGCTCGGCAGCCTCGGCTACTGGTTGTTCGACAACGCCGTCCTGTGGGCCACGTTCCACGCGGTCGGCGCGAGCCCCCCGGTCACGGTCATCCTCATGGGCTACCTCATCGGGCAGCTCGGCGGCGCGCTGCCGATCCCCGGCGGGGTCGGCGGCATCGACCTCGGGCTCGTCGGCATGCTCGTCGTCTACGGCGCGCCGGCCTCGGCGGCCGTCGCCGCCGTGCTCGCCTACCGCGTCATCCTGTTCTGGCTGCCGCTGCTGGGCGGGGCGGTGGCCCTGTGGTCGCTGCGACGGGCGCTGATCCGTTCGCAGCGCGCCGACATCTGCCCGCCGGCCGTCGGTAGCGGAGCATGACGCCCCCCACGGGCACCGCTCTCTTCTAGTGGCCCATCTCGCAACCATCGACCCGAAATGCGGGCCGTCGATCACCGCCATGCGGCGTCCTCGACCACTCGAAATCCCAGGGGGATTCCTTCGGGTCTGCGTCCTTGCCCGGCGGCGCCGACGACCCACCTTTCAGACCGATGGTTACGAGACGGACCACTAGTTGCAGACGCCGCAGCGCCCGGCCGAGCACACGCAGGCCGGGAGGAGGCGCTCGGCCGGCAGTCGTACCGGGCCCCACCGCCTGACCCATTCGCGCGCGCCCGGCACCGTGTGGTCGGCCCCTCCGGGCCATCCACGGTGGGTCAGGCGGTGCGCGAGCCGGGACAGCTCGCCGTCGGATCGGCCGGTGATGGCGTCGATGAGGCGGCGCAGGTCGGGGTCGGCGCGGTCGTCTTCCACGCCGACAGACCTACCACGCGGGTCGGCGGCTCAATCCGCCGCGGCGGCCCCACCGGGAGAGGCCGGCCGCGAGCGGCGGCGATCAGGTCGCCTGCGGGACCTTGGAGATCGCGTCCCGGTACATCTCCATCTGCGCTGCGATGCCCTCATTGACGTAGCCGTCCGTGATCGTCAGCTCGTCGACGATCAGGGTGGACTCCGTCATCAGCCGCTGGAACTCCGGGTCCTCCTTCACGGCGGCCAGCTGCTCCGCCGAGCCCTGCAGCTGGATGAACCCCTCCATGTGGGCATTGGGCATCAGCAAGGTCACGTCGAACTGCTCGATGCGACCGTCCTGCTGCATGCGCCCGTAGAGGCCGACGACCTCGTTGAAGTTCTCCATCGCGCGCTCCTCGCGCCCCCGGACGACAGCGCCCCAGGTGAGGACCAACGCTCGATCAGCCATGACCACCCCTCCGACCGTGGCCCGGCCCGATGCCGGGCCTTCCGGCCGATCCTCTCACCGCGGGCGGGCGGGTGGCAAGCTCACCCGCCGCGACTACGCGTCGATTCCCGCCGCCACCGAGCACGCGCGAGCTCGACCTCGCGCTCGCCGGGCGCTGAGCGCCGCGTCAGGCGACGTGGCGCTCGGCGTAGACCGACGCCATCTCGCTGAGATCCGCGACGAACCGCTCCCACGAGATCTCCGGCCCCGCCTCCTGCTCGGGCCAGGTGATGCGTGCGACCAGGGCGCCGAACGCGACGCGGAAGATCGTGGCGGCGACGACGTCGGGCTCCGGGCAGCCCTCCGCGCCGAGCGCGCCGGCGACGCGGTCGGTGAACCGCCCGGCCGCGTCTCGGACGGCCGTCGCGCCGCGTTGCGAGGACGCGGGGTCCGAGCCGCTGCGCAGGATCAGCGTGCGCAGGATGCGGGTGTGGCGCCGGAAGCTCTCCGACAGCTCGTGCACCGCCTTCGTGACCACCTCGGCCGCTCCCAGCCCGGCCCACGGCGGGTCCTCGTCGAAGACCGCGTTCTCGTGGCGCAGGCGCTCGACGGTGCGCTGGTGCACCGCGACGTAGAGCGACTCCATGCTGTCGACCCGCCAGTAGATCGCGCCGTTGGACACCCCGGCGCGCCGGCTGACCGCGGTGAGCGTGAAGCCCTCGAAGCCCTCGTCGGCCAGGAGCTCCTCGGCGGCGTCCAGCAACCGGTCCCACGTGTCCTGTCCGCGCTTCTGTCGGGGGGTGCGCACGCCGGCCACCGGCGGATCGTACGACTCGGCCTTGACGCCGTGGAAAAGATTAGAGATGGTGCTCTAGAGAGTTCACTCTGGTTTGGAGGAGACAGGGTTGGAGCGACAGACCGAAGCGCTCACCGCCGTTCATCACGCCGAGGTGGTCGGCTCGTTGTTGCGGCCGGACGAGCTCGTCGCCGCGCGCGCGGAGATGCGCGCCGGCCGGCTCGACCCGGCGGACTACCGGGCGATCGAGGATCGCGCGGTGGATGCGGCGCTGCGGCTGCAGGAGGATTGCGGCGTCGACGTCGTCACCGACGGGGAGATGCGCCGCGACATCTTCTTCGACTTCCTGATCAAGGGCGTGACGGGGATCGTCATGCAGCCGGCCTACACCGTGCGCTTCCACGACCACACGGGCGAGGACAGGATGAGCGTGCAGATCCCCTTCTCGGTCGCCGAGAGGATCAGCGCGCTGCCGTGCCCCGCCGTGGAGGAGTTCCGCTACGCGCGCGAGCGGACGTCGAAGCCTCTGAAGGTCACGCTGCCCGGCCCGATCATGATGCTCGGCCTCTGGGGCGACGTGTCCCGGGACGCCTACCCGGACCCGCTGGAGCTGGTCGCGGACGCGGGGGCGGCGATCAAGCGGTGGATGGGCGAGCTGGCCGAGGCGGGCTGCACGTTCATCCAGCTCGACATGCCCGACCTCATCGACGTCTACTGCGACGCGAGCGTGCGCGCCGAGTACGACGAGCGCGGGATCCCGTCGCGCGAGCTGATCGCGCTGGGGACCGACCTCGCCGTCGAGTTCGGCGCACTCGAGCTGCCCGGGGTGAAGAAGGCGATGCACCTGTGTCGTGGCAACGGCACGGAGGCGTGGATCGCCGAGGGCGGCTACGAGGACTTCTCCGAGCACGTCTTCCGGCGCGCCACCGGCTACGACGTGTTCCACCTCGAGTACGACGACGACCGCTCCGGCGGGTTCGAGCCGCTGGCCAACCTGCCCGACGACAAGGTCGCGGCCCTCGGGCTGGTGTCGACGAAGTGGACGCAGATGGAGGACCCGGCCGTGCTGGTCGCGCGGATCGAGGACGCGGCGCGGTATCACCCGGTCGAGCGGCTCGCGCTCGCGCCGCAGTGCGGGTTCGCGTCGGCGAGCGAGACGGCCGAGCAGCGCCGGCTCACGCCGGAGACGCAGGAGGCGAAGCTGCGACTCGTCAGCGAGGTCGCGCGCGAGGTGTGGGGTTGAATGCGGTCATGACCGCACGGGTGACGAGTGACCTGCTGCTGGTGGGCAGCCTGCCGGTGGATTCGACCGAGGCGGCGTTCCGCGCCGGCTCCGAGCTGTTCGGCAACCTGGTGTTCGCGCTGCCCGACGGCGAGACCGGCCCGCGCGGCGGTTGGGTCAGCTACGAGCGCGAGCGTCTTGCGCGCCCCAATCCCGGAGTCGAGGTCGTGGAGGAGACGGCGTCGCCGACGGGGCTGCCGCGCCACGCGTACGAGACGCCGGTCTTCGCGGTGCGCGGGGGCGTCGAGGCGCTGCACTGGGACAGCTGGCCGCGCATCGACGACGCGATCGCCTCGTACGCGACGTTCTGCGACCTGCGCGAGCAGGGCGTGATCGCGGATGGGCTGCGCTTCCAGATCGGGCTGCCGTTCCCGTCGAGCGCGATGAACGCGTTCAAGGCGGACTACGCGCGCGACTACCCGATCGCCGCGCGCGGGTTCGAGGACCTCGTCGCGCGGGAGCTGGTGCGGCTCGCCGAGGCGATCCCGCCGTCCGACCTGGCGATCCAGTGGGATCTGGCCTACGAGACGCAGGACATCGAGGGGGTGCTGGCGTGGACGCCCGAGGGCGGCTGGGAGCGCTTCGCCGGCCCGGTGACGCGGCTCACGCGCCTGATTCCGGAGGACGTCCTCGTTGGCTACCACCTGTGCTACGGCACGTTTCCCGAGTGGCCCATGTACGAGGCGCAGGACATGAGCGTGCTCGTGCGGATGGCGAACTTCGCCGTCGCCGAGTCGGGCCGGCCGGTCGACTGGCTGCACCTGGCCGGCCCGCGGTACCTGCGCAGCGAGGACAGGCGGTTCTTCCGGCCGCTCGCGGATCTCGACGTCGGCGCCACGCGCGTGTTCCTCGGGATCGTGCTGCCGATCGACGGGGTCCCCGGGCTGCGCCGGCGCCACGCGACGGCGTCGCGCTACCTCGACGACTTCGGCGTGGCGATGTACTGCGGGTTCGGGCGCCAGCCCGGGCGTGACGGCCAGGAGACGATGCGCGAGCACCGCGACGTGGTGCGGGCCGTGTTGAACGAGAGGAGCGGTACATGAGCAAGGCCCAGATCCGCGCGGACCACGTCGGCAGCCTGCTGCGCCCGCAGCGGCTGATCGACGCGCTGTCGCGGGAGACCGGTATCGACGTGTCCGAATCGCACGCGACGGACTTCAGCATCGACTTCGCGGCGGCGGACCAGGCGGCGATCGCCCAGGTCACCGGGGACTTCATCCGCGAGGCGGTCGCCCGCCAGGAGGCGATCGGCCTCGACGCCGTGACGGACGGCGAGTTCCGGCGCGCGTTCTTCATGGGCTCGTTCGACCAGGCCGTGAGCGGCTGGGCCAAGAGCGACGACACGATCACCTTCCACAACGACGAGGGGGCGGTGGAGATCGAGGCGCGGCCGGTCGTCGCCGAGCGCCTCGAGGTGATCGCGACACCGGGCGCCGACGAGGCCCGCCTCGTCGCTTCGCTCACCGATCGCCCGGTGAAGGTGACCTTCCCGGCGGCGTCCTCGCTCGCGACGCCGCAGATGTTCAAGCCCGGCGTCACCGACCGCCACTACGCGAGCTTCGAGGAGATGGCCATGCACCTCGGCCAGATCCTCCGCGGCCAGATCGACGCGGCGATCGAGGCGGGCGCGACCTACGTGCAGCTCGACTACCCGGCCTATCCACTGCTGCTCGACGATCGCTTCCGGGCGTTGCTCGGACCGGGCGCCGACGCCGTGCTGGAGGCGAGCTTCGCCGCCGACGCGATGATCGTGCAGGGCGTGCCCGATCACGTGACGACCGGCCTGCACCTGTGCCGCGGCAACTTCCGCGGCATGTGGATGGTCGACGCGAAGCTCGACCCGATCGCCGACCGGTTCTTCTCGCTGCCCTACGACGTGTTCCTCGTCGAGTGGGACGACACGAGCCGGATGGGCGACTACGCCGCGCTGCGGGGCGTGCCCGCCGGCGGTCCGACGGTGGCGATGGGGCTCGTCTCGACGAAGACCGGGGCGCTCGAGGACGAGGGCGATCTGGTGCGCCACATCGAGGAGGCGGCGCAGCTGGTCGACCTCGACCAGCTCGCGCTGTGCCCGCAGTGCGGCTTCGCCTCGGAGATCGCCGGCAACGCGTTGACCGAGGACGAGCAATGGGCGAAGCTGGAGCTCGTGCGCCGGGTCGCCGATCGCGTCTGGGGCTGAGGGAGCGGGCGCTTGACCAGCTAATATCCTTAATTCCGACCGAGATTCATCCACCGCGCCCCGAAGGAGACACTCATGGCGCTCACCATCGGCGACACCGCCCCCGATTTCGAAGCCGACACGACCGAGGGTCGCATCAGCTTCCACGACTGGATCGGCGACGACTGGGCCGTGCTGTTCTCGCACCCGCGCAACTTCACCCCCGTCTGCACGACGGAGCTCGGCTACATGGCCGCGATCAAGCCGGAGTTCGATCGCCGCGGCACGAAGATCATCGGCCTCTCCGTGGACCCGCTCGACAACCACGAGAAGTGGGCCCAGGACATCGCCGAGACCCAGGGCACCGCGCCGAACTACCCGATCATCAGCGACGCGGACTTCAACGTGTCCAAGCTCTACGGGATGCTGCCCGCCGACGTGGACGGCGACCCGACGGAGCGCACCCCGGCGCAGAACGCGACGCTGCGCAACGTGTTCGTCATCGGGCCCGACAAGCAGATCAAGCTCGTGCTGATCTATCCGATGACGACGGGCCGCAACTTCGACGAGGTGCTGCGCGTCATCGACTCGCTGCAGCTCACCGCCGAGCACAAGCTCGCCACGCCGGCGCAGTGGCAGCCGGGCGACGACGTGATCATCACGGCGGCGATCTCCAACGACGAGGCCAAGGAGCGCTTCCCGGACGGCTGGGACGAGCCGCGGCCCTGGCTGCGCGTCGTCAAGCAGCCGTAGCGCCTCCGCCGCGCAGGCGGGCGCACCCGCGCCCGCCTCGTGGCCCGGGGTCCGTCATGCGCGTCCGCCGTCGGGCAGGCCCCCCGCCGTCCACGTGTCGAGGACCATGAGCGTCTTCGTGCCGGTGACGTTGCCGCTGCGCCGCAGGAGATCGATCACCCGCGTGAGGTCGTGGATGTCCTTGACGCGGATCCACACGAGCGCGTCGGGGTCGCCCGCGGTGGTGAAGACGGCCTGGACCTCGGGCAGGCCGGCGGCGACGCCCTTGATGTCCGCGACCTTCGTGTCACCTGCGAACGTGAGCTCGGCGAACGCCTCGAGCGTGCGGCCGAGGCGCGCCTCGTCGACGCGGATCGTGTAGCCCGTGATGACGCCGAGCGTCTCCAGCCGGTCGATGCGGCGCTTGACCGCCGACACGGAGAGCTTGACCTCGCCGGCGAGCTCGGCGAGCTTGGCGCGGGCGTTGGCCCGGAGCAGGTCGAGGAGGCGGCCGTCGATGGCGTCGAGCGAGTCCATGCAAAGAACGCTACCGATCGACGCCTCCAACGCGGATTCTTTGCGCAACGTAGGCCGTTCGGCCTGATTTGCTGGCGCTCACGCGTGCGAGGTGGTTTCGTGCGGGCATGGCCTCCGGCTCGCTTCACCCTGAGCAGACAACGTCGCGCGAGCCGTCGATCGAGACGCTCGAGGCAGTCCAGCGACGGGTGCTGTGGCTGGCGACGAGCATCATCCACCACGCCAACAAGGTCCGTGAGACCCCGTCGGGCGTGAAGGTCGGCGGCCACCAGGCGTCGTCGGCGTCGATCGTGAGCATCATGACCGCGCTGTACTTCGACTTCCTGCGCGGGCCCGACCGGGTGTCGGTCAAGCCGCATGCCGCGCCGGTCCTGCACGCGATCAACTACCTGCTCGGGCGCCTCGACCGGTCCTACCTCACGCGGCTGCGCGAGTTCGGCGGCCTGCAGAGCTATCCGTCGCGCGTCAAGGACCCGGATCCGGTCGACTTCTCGACGGGGTCGGTCGGCATCGGCGCCACCGCGACCCTGTGGAGCGGGCTGGCGCACCGCTACGTCGCCGGGCACTTCGACGTGCCGCAGGGCGGCCGGCAGGTCGCGCTCGTCGGCGACGCCGAGCTCGACGAGGGCGCGATCTGGGAGGCGCTGATCGACCCCATGGTCCCCAAGCTGGGCGAGACGATGTGGATCGTCGACCTCAACCGGCAGTCGCTGGACCGCGTCGTGCCCGACATCGCGGCCGGGCGGATCGGCGCGATGTTCGACGCGGCGGGCTGGCAGACGATCACGGTGAAGTACGGCCGGGTGCTGCGCGAGCTGTTCGCGCGGCCGGGCGGCGAGGCGCTGCGCACGCGCATCGACGAGATGACCAACGAGGAGTACCAGCGCCTCCTGCGCGCGACCGACGAGGATCTGCGCGAGCGCCTGCCGGGCGAGGGCCGGGGGCGCAAGGACGTCGGGCGGGTCATCGCCGACCTCGACGACGCCCACCTGCGCGCGGCGGTGCGCGATCTCGCCGGCCACGACCTCGCCGACCTGCTCGACGCGTTCAGGAGCGCCGACGAGGTGACCGACCGCCCGTCGGTGATCTTCGCCTACACGATCAAGGCGTGGAGCCTGCCCACCGAAGGTCACCCGGCCAACCACTCGGCGCTGCTGACCGCCGAGCAGTGGGAGGACCTCGCGCAGGCGATCGGCGCCGACACCGGCGATCCGTGGGCGCCGTTCGCGGACGGCAGCGAGGAGGCCGCCGTCTGCCGGGCGACGGCGCAGCGGCTCGCCCGCCCCGGCATCGAGCCGCGCCCCGCCCCGGAGGTCCCCGCCGACGTGGGCCGCGCGCACGCGGGCAGGGCCTCGACCCAGCAGGCGTTCGGGCGGTTCTTCGTCGACCTCGCGCACACCGCGCCGGAGGTCGCGCGCCACGTCGTCACGGTCAGCCCCGACGTCGCCTCGTCGACGAACCTCGGCGGCTGGATCAACCGGGTCGGGGTGTGGAACCCCGGCGACCGCATCGACTGGTTCGCCGACGACACCGACACGCTGGTGCGCTGGCGCGAGTCGACGCACGGCCAGCACATCGAGCTCGGCATCGCGGAGGGCAACCTCGTCGGGCTGCTCGGCGAGCTCGGCGCCACCTGGTCGCGCGACGGCCAGCCGCTGATGCCGATCGGGACGATGTACGACCCGTTCGTCAACCGCGCGCTCGAGCCGTGGTCGTTCGGGATGTACGCGGGCGGGCAGTCGATCCTGGTCGGCACGCCGTCCGGCGTCACGCTCGCTCCGGAGGGCGGCGCGCACCAGTCCATCACCACGCCGTCGGTCGGGCTCGAGCAGCCGCGCTGCGTCGCGTGGGAGCCCGCGTTCGGCCAGGACCTCGAGTGGACGCTGCTGCACGCGCTCTCGCGGCTGGGCCGGCCCGACGGGACGTCGGCGTACTTCCGGCTGAGCACGCGCCCGGTCGATCAGGGCCTCGCGGCGGTGCCCGAGGACCCGGAGGCGCGCGACCGGCGCCGGCGGGCGGTGCTGGCGGGCGGCTACGCGCTGCGCCGCGCGCCGGGGACGCCGCAGGTGACGCTGGTCGGGATGGGCGTGATGATGCCCGAGGTCCTGGCCGCCGCCGACGAGCTCCTGGGCGCCGGCATCGCCGCCGACGTCGTGTGCCTCACGTCGGCCGACCTGGTCTTCCGCGCGGTGCAGGCGCGCCAGGGCCTGGGCGCCGGCTCCGATGCCGTGCTCGACGCGCTGTTCCCCGCCGAGCGGACCGCCCCGATCGTGACCGTCCTGGACGGCCACCCGCACACCCTGTCGTTCCTGTCGGCGATCGCCGGAGCGCCGATCGCGTCGCTGGGCGTCAGCGACTTCGGCCAGTCCGGCGACGTCGAGGACCTCTACCGCGCGTTCGGCATCGACACCGACACGATCGTCGGCGCCGCCATCGACCTCACCAGCTGAAGCGAGCCATGCACGACATCACCATGCCGCGCCTGTCGGACTCGATGGAGACCGGCACGATCCTCAAGTGGCTGATCGAGGACGGCCGGCCCGTCGCGGCGGGCGAGGACCTCGTCGAGATCGAGACCGACAAGGCCACGATGACCCACCAGGCCGAGGACGAGGGCGTGCTCGAGATCGTGGCGCCGGAGGGCAGCGAGCTCGCCGTCGGGGAGGTCATCGCGCGCGTCGGGGCGCCGGTGAGCCGGGTCGGCGACGGGGGCGAGGACGCGCCGCCCACGTCGCCGCCGCGGCGCGAGGCGGCGGCGCGCGCGGTCGCTGCCCCGCAGCCCGCAGCCCCGGTGTCGCCCGTCTCCGGCAACGGCACGGCGACGGCCGTGCGCGCGACCCCGCTCGCCCGCCGGGCGGCCGCCGTGCACGAGATCGCGCTCGATGCGCTGCGCGGCAGCGGCCCGGGCGGGCGCATCACCCGGGCCGACGTGCTCACGGCCGCCGGTGTCGAGGTGACGCCCCTGCGCCAGGCCGCGGCGGCTCCGGCGGCCGCCGCCGGTCTCGAGGCGCCGCCCGTGCGCCAGGCCGTCGCCGCGCCGCCGCGCGACCCGGCTCGCGGCGACGTCGAGGTGCACGAGCCGACGCGCGTGCAGCAGCTCATCGCCCGCCGGATGGTCGAGTCGGCGAGCACCGTTCCGCACTTCCAGGTGCAGACGGAGGTCGTCATGGACGCCGCGGTCGCCCTGCGTGCGCAGCTGAAGACGCAGGCGGCCGGCGACGGCGTCGTGCCCTCGTTGAACGATTTCGTCGTCAAGGCGTGCGCGCTGGCCCTGCGCGACCATCCGCGGGCCAACGGCAGCTACCGCGACGGCGCGTTCGAGCTGCACGCGCGCGTGAACGTCGGCGTGGCGGTGGCCGCCGACGACGCGCTCATCGTGCCCACCGTCTTCGACGCGGACCGCAAGTCGCTGGGCCAGATCGCGCGCGACGTCCGCGAGCTCGCCGGCCGCGTGCGCTCGGGGGCGATCCGCCCCGACGAGCTCGGCGGCGGGACGTTCACGGTCTCGAACCTCGGCATGTTCGGCATGACCGCGATCACGCCGGTCATCAACGTGCCGCAGGCCGGGATCCTCGGCGTGGGGGCGCTGCGCGAGGTGCTCGCCCGCGTCGACGGCGAGATCGCCGACCGGACGCTCATGACGCTCACCCTGTCGTGCGACCACCGCATCCTCTACGGGGCGGACGCCGCGCGGCTGCTGGCCGACATCCGCGATCTGCTCGAGACGCCGCTGCGCCTGGCGCTGTGACCAGGCCGGCGTCCTGGATCCGGGATACGGTCCGGTCATGAGGCGCCTGGGGGTCGACGTCGGCGGCACGTTCACCGACCTGCTCGTGATCGACGAGGAGGGCGGCCGCGTGTGGGTCGAGAAGGTCCCGACGACCACCGCCGATCCGGCCGAGGGCGTCATGCGGGGCGCGCTGCGGCTCATCGGTGCCGCCGGGATGGACCCGGGCGAGCTCGACCACTTCCTGCACGGGACGACGATCGCCACGAACATCGTGCTCGAGCGCAACGGCGCACGCGCCGGGATGGTCACCACGGACGGCTTCCGCGACATCCTGCACACCGCGCGCCACCGCCGGCCGCTGACCTTCTCGATCTACCAGGAGGTCCCCTGGCAGGACCATCCGCTGATCCGCCGCGAGCTGCGGATGCCGGTGCCCGAGCGCGTCACGCCGCCCGACGGCGACGTCGAGACGCCCCTCGACGAGGACGCCGTGCGCGCCGCCGCCCGCCGGCTCGCGGAGGAGGGGGTCGAGGCGGTCGCCGTGTGCTTCCTGTTCTCGTTCCTCAACGGCGCGCACGAGCGGCGCGCGCGCGAGATCCTCGAGGAGGAGCTGCCCGGCGTCTACGTCTTCCTGCGCAGCGAGGTCGCGCCGCGCTACCGCGAGTACGAGGCGTTCTCCACGACCGCGCTGTGCGCCTACGTCGGGCCGAAGACGAACCGCTATCTCGAGCGGCTCTCCGCGAGCCTGCGCGAGTCCGGCCTGCGCTCCGAGCTGCACATGATGACTTCGGCCGGGGGCGTGGCGACAGTCGACGGCGCCACCCGCCAGCCCGCGAACCTGCTCATGTCGGGTCCCGTCGCGGGGCTCATGGGCGGAATCTGGGCGGCGCGGCTGGCCGGGTTCGACAGCGTGATCACGCTCGACGTCGGCGGCACGTCGGCCGACATCGGCGTCGCCCCGGACGGCGAGCTGCGCATCAAGCACCTGCTCGACACCAGCGTCGCCGGCTACCACGCGATGCTGCCGATGGCCGAGCTCGACACGATCGGCGCCGGCGGCGGGTCGCTCGCCTACGTGGACGGGACCGGCATGTTCCACGTCGGGCCACAGTCCGCGGGCGCCGAGCCGGGTCCCGCCTGCTACATGCGCGGCGGCACGCGCCCGACCGTGACCGACGCGATGGTCGTCCTCGGCAAGCTGCGCCCGGAGTCGTTCCTGGACGGCGCCATGCCGGTCGATCCGGCGCTGGCCGAGCAGGCGCTGCGCGAGCACGTCGCCGGGCCGCTCGACATCAGCGTCGCGGAGGCGGCGGCGAGCACGGTCGGCGTCGTGACGCATTCGATGATCCAGGCGATCGAGCTCAACTCGGTCCAGAAGGGCTACGACCCGCGCGACTTCACGTTCGTCGCGCTCGGCGGTGCGGGCGCGCTGTTCGCCTGTGACATCGGCCAGGAGATGGGCCTGCCGCGTGTCGTCATCCCGCCGCACCCCGGCATCACGTCCGCGCTGGGACTGCTGGCGACCGACACGCTCTACGAGTTCTCGACCACCGAGATGCAGCCGCTGGCCGGGCTCGACTGGGAGCGCCTGGTGGCCGACTACGCGGCGCTCGACGACGCCGCGCTCGAGCAGCTGCACCGCGACGGCATCGCCGACGACGCGATCGAGCTGCGCCGGTTCGCCGACTGCCGCTACGCCAACCAGGGCTATGAGCTGATGGTGCGCGTCCCCGCACTCGAGGGCGACCCGCAGGCGTGGGCCGCGACCGTGGAGGAGGCCTTCCACGCGGAGCACGAACGCGTGTACTCGCGCCGGTTCACCGGCGACGTGGCGCTCGTCAACGTGCGGACGATGGGCGTCGGCCGCCGGCCGGAGCTGGCGTGGCCCGAGCTCCAGCCGGGCGACGGCGACCCGTCCCGGGCCATCCGCCACGAGCAGGACGTCCTGTTCGGCGTCGAGGGCCGTCCGCAGCCGACCCGCACGCCGTTCTACGACCGCGGGCGCCTGCGCGCGGGCGACCGCCTCTCCGGGCCGGCGATCGTCGAGCAGTTCGACGCCACCACGGTCGTCAACCCCGGCGTGGCGTGCCGCGTCGATCGCCACGGCAACCTCATCCTGGAGACGAGCCCCGCATGAGCGAGACCGCCTCGCGCCCGCGCGCGGAGATCGATCCCATGACGCTGCGCGTCCTCGGCGGCGCGTTCGGCTCGATCGCCAAGGAGATGGCGCAGGTCATCTTCCGCACCGCGTTCTTCCAGATCATCCGCGAGGCCGAGGACCTCGGCGCCGGGCTCTTCACCGCCGACGGGCAGGAGATCGCCGAGTCCGAGACCACCGCGATGCACTGCGGCTCGATCGGCTCCTACCTGCGCGGGATCATCGAGATCCACGGCGACGACATCCATGACGGCGACGTCTTCCTGCACAACGACCCGTTCCACGGCGCGTCGCACATGGCCGACGTCTGCATCGCGATCCCGATTTTCTGGGACGGACGGCTCGTCGCGTGGGCGGCGGACACCGCGCACCTCGCCGACCTCGGCTCGGCGTCCGCCGGGCTGTGCACCGACGCGTTCGACACGTACGCCGAGGGGCGCAACTACCAGGCGCTGAAGATCGAGGCGCGCGGCGTACCCAACGAGGAGCTCATGCGCCACGTGTTCGGCAACGTGCGCACGCCCGAGCTCAACCGCGGCGACATCGAGGCGCTCTACACCGCCTCGCAGCTGGGCGCGCGGCGCTTCCGGGGGCTGCTGGAGAAGTACGGCGCCGACGTCGTCCTCGGCGCGGCGCACGCCTGGATGGACCACTGCGAGCGGCTGCTGCGCGCCGAGATCGCCAAGGTGCCCGACGGCGACTACGCGGCGCCCGTGCAGTGGATGGACGACGACGCCAAGCACCGCGACCACCCGCTGAACGTCAACGTCACCGTGCGCAAGCGCGGCAGCGACATCACCGTCGACCTGACCGGCAGCCACCCCGAGGTCGAGACCGCGGTCAACTCGCCGCTCGAGGGCTCCACGAAGATCGCGGCCTACTTCATCATCCGCACGATCTTCCTCGACCAGGCGACGCACGACGCGTTCATCCCGAACAACGAGGGGATGTTCCGCCCCGTCCACGTCGAGGCGCCCGAGGGCTCGCTGTTCAATCCGCGCTTCCCGCGCGCGACGTACGCGCGCTTCTGCGCGTGCCAGATCGCCGCCGACAGCGTGCTGCTCGCCCTGGCCGACGCGCTGCCCGAGCAGGTCTGCGCCGGCACCGGGGCCGAGGTCCACGTCATCGCCTTCAGCGGCATCGACGAGGCGAGCCGGCGCTACTGGGTCTACGTCCAGGTCAACGAGTCCAGCTGGGGCGGGCGGTTCGGCAAGGACGGCATGGACTCCATCGGCTGCCTCATGGAGAACATCCGCAACAACCCCATCGAAGAGGAGGAGATGTCCTTCCCGGTGCGGGTGGAGCGCTACGAGCTGCGCGACGAGGGACCCGCGCCGGGGCGCTGGCGCGGCGGGCTCGGCGTCGTCCGCGCGACGCGCTTTCTCGGCGAGGGTTGGGTGACGTCGGAGGCCGAGCGCCAGCTCGACAGGCCGAAGGGCATCTTCGGCGGCCACGACGGGCGGACCGCGAGCACGACGGTCACCCGGGCCGACGGCAGCGAGGTGTCCCTGCCGTCGAAGTTCACGACGTTCAAGCTCGAGCCGGGCGACCGCATCGAGTTCCGCACGGCGTGCGGCGGCGGCTACGGGCCGGCGCTCGAGCGCGACCCCCAGCTCGTGGCCCGCGACGTGCGCGACGAGCTGCTGACGGCCGCCGACGCGCGCCGCGACTACGGCGTCGTGCTCGATCCGGCGACACTCGAGCTCGACGCCGCCGCCACGGCGCGCGAGCGGGCGGCCGCCGGGGCTGTCCTGGGGTGAGCGCCGGCCGGCTGACGAAGACCCTGCTCGACGACAGGGTCGTCGAGTTGCTGCCCGCGCGCCTCTGCTGTCTACCATCGCGCTGCTCGGCGCCGAGGACGCCAACCGACCCCACCAGGAGACGCCGCATGACCGAGCTCGGACCGCATCTGCTGCTGCACTACGACTACGTCGACGACATGGCCGAGCGCCGCGTCCCGCACCGCGAGGCGCATCTCGCGTACCTGCGCCGGTGGCGCGACGACGGCCGGCTCCTGATGGCGGGCGCGGTCGGCGACCCGGTGCACGGCGGGCTGCTGGTCCTGCGCGGCAACGACCCGGCGGTGGCGGAGGAGCTGGCGGCCGGGGACCCGTACACCGACGCGGGGCTGATCGTCTCCTGGCGCGTCGAGCCCTGGACCGTCGCCGTGTGAGCGTCGTGCGGGAGCGCTCGGCCCCCTGCGGACGGGCAGCAAACCCTCCCCGTTGAGCAGGCGCGTGCCCCCGGACGGCCCGGGATCATCCCGTCATGGAGAGACCGTCCACGCAGTACGACCAGACGCTGGCGTCGCTCGCCGGCGAGTTGCCCGGCCCGTTCGCGTTCGACGATCTCGTACGCCGGACCGAGGGCATCGACGTCCCGCCCGGCGCGGCGTGGGACTGGTGGCGGCGCGCCCAGGACTCGGGCGCGCTGGTGTTCGCGGGCGTGCGCCCGCACAGCGAGCTCGACTTCGTCGGGCCGCGGCTCTACGTCCTCGCGGACTAGCCGTCATCTGATGCCCCGGCCGATCGTCCTCGGCGTCGTCGGCGACTCGGGCGCCGGCAAGACCACGCTCACGCGCGGCCTCATCCGCGTCCTCGGCGATGAGCACGTGGCGCGGCTGAACGCCGACGACTACCACCGCTATGACCGCCGGATGCGCCGCGAGATGGGCATCACGCCGCTGCATCCGGAGTGCAACCACCTCGACATCCTCACCCAGCACCTGTTGCACCTGCGCCGCGGCGAGCCCGTCCTCAAGCCGGTCTACGACCACCGCGACGGGACGCTGCGGGCGCCGGCGTACCTGCGCCCGGCCCGCTTCCTCTGCGTCGAGGGGCTGCTGAGCTTCCACACCGAGACGCTGCGCAGCGCCCACGACGTGCGGGTCTTCCTCGCGCCGCCGGAGGACCTGCGGCGCGGGTGGAAGGTGACTCGCGACTGCACCCGGCGCCAGTACACGACCGACGAGGTCCTGCGCGAGCTCGACCGCCGTGAGGCCGACGCCATCGCCTACATCGCGCCGCAGCGGGCGTACGCCGACCTCATCGTGACCTTCACCGCCAGCCGGACCGACGACCCGTCGCACCTGGACGCCGACGTGCTCCTGCGCGACTCGCTCGAGCACCCCGACCTGACGCCGCTGCTCGAGGTCGACCACGGCGGCGTCGCGCTCGTCCGGCGCGGGCGCGACCTGCTGCTGCGGATCCCGGGCGACCTGACCGCGGCGCAGGTGACCGGCCTGGAGGAGTCCGTCTGGGACCGCATGAGCTTCGCCAGCCACCTGCGGGCGCGCCGTCTGGGCGAGTTCACGGTCGGGACGAGCCTGCGCCGCTCGAACTCGCTGGCGATCGTGCAGCTCATCGTGCTCTACCACCTGGTGACCGCCCGCGCGACGGTCGCGCTCGGTGGCGACCCGGTGCGCTCGGAGTGGTCCGCCGGGGTGGCGCCCGAGCCCACGTAGTCCTGGCGCACGGATAGTGCCCGCGTTATAGGTTGGCGGTCTCCCATGGCCGTGACCCTCACACAGCTGCATGCGTTCCTCGCCGTCGTCCGGCGCGGCTCGGTCACTGCCGCGGCCGCCGAGCTGGTGGTCACGCAGCCGTCGGTGTCGGCTGCGGTGGCGGCGCTGGAGCGGGAGGTGGGCGTCGAGCTGACCGAGCGCGTCGGGCGTTCGGTGCGGCCCACGGCCGCGGGCCGGGCCTACGCCGCGTACGCCGCCGACGTGGTCGGCCTGCTCGACCAGGGTGCGCGGGCGGCCCGCGAGGCGGAGGACGTCACGCGGACCCTGCGCCTGAGCGCGGTCACGACCGCGGGCGAGTACCTCGTGGCCCCGCTCGTGCGCGCGTTTCGCGAGCACCGCCCCGGCGTCGAGATCAGCCTCGACGTGGGCAACCGCGGCGACGTCTTCCAGCGGCTGGCCGACCACGAGGTCGACGTCGCGCTCACCGGGCGCGTGCCCGAGGACGCGCGCCTGGAGGGCGTGCCGTTCGCCGACAACGACTTCGTGCTGATCACCGCGCCCGAGGACCCGCTGGCCCGGCGACGGTGGGTGGCGGTGGAGGAGCTCCGTGGGCGGCCTTGGCTCATCCGCGAGGTGGGCTCGGGCACGCGCACGTTGTCGGAGGAGTACCTGGCGGCGCATGGGCTCGACCCGCAGCGGCTGACGTTCGGCTCCAACGGGGCCATCAAGCAGGCGGTCCGCCTCGGGCTCGGGATCGCGCTGCAGTCGCGCTTCGCGGTCGCGCTCGAGCTCGAGCTTGGCCTGCTGGCGTCGCTGCGCCCGCGAGGCGGCGTGCCGCGCCGCGCGTGGTTCGTCGTGCGCTCAGCCGTGGGCCCGGTCCGGCCCGAGGTCGTCGACTTCATGGCGTTCGCCGGCTCGAACGCCGCTCGCCGCGCGCTCGCGCAGGCGCGCCCCGCGCCGGCGGGTTGAGTCAGGCCGCCGCAGGCGCGCGCTCGCGCAGGCGCGCCCGGCGCCGGCGGGTTGAGTCAGGCCGCCGCAGGCGCGATCTCGCGTTCCAGGACGGCGTCGAGCGCGGCCGTCACCCGGTCGGCGATCTCGGTCGTCGCGTTCTCGCCCATGAGCCCGATGCGCCACATGGGCGGTGCCTGGGGCCCGAGCCCGCCGCCGATCTCGATGCCGTGCTCGCGCAGCATCCGCTCCTGCACGCGGCGGCCGTCGACCCCGTCGGGCACGTGCACCGCGGCGAGCGGGGCGAGCTGGTGATCGGGGTCGGCGATCAGCGACAGCCCACGGTGGGCGAGCGCCCGGCGCAGGTGCGCCCCGGCGTCCTCATGGCGCCGCCAACGCTCGGCCAGGCCCTCCTGCAGGACGAGGCGCAGCGCCTCGTGCAACGCATAGACCATCAGGACGGGAGCGGTGTGGTGGTAGGTGGTCGGCCGGGTGACCCAGTAGGCCTCCAGCAGCTGCAGGTCGAGCGAGAACGGCACCGGTACCGTGCGCGCCCGCACGCGTGCCATGGCCCGCTCGGACACGACGAGCGGCGACAGGCCGGGCGGCGCTCCGAGACACTTCTGCGTGCAGGAGTAGGCGACGTCGACGTTCCACTCGGCCACGTCGAGCGCCACCCCGCCGAGCGTCGTGACGCAGTCCGCGAGCAGCAGCGTGTCCGTGTCGCGATCGCGCAGCGCGGCGCCGAGCTCGGCGAGGGGGTGCTCGACGCCCGTCGAGGTCTCGCCGTGCACGACGCCGATCAGCCGGGCCCGCGGATGGCGGTCGTGGGCGGCGAGCAGCGCGTCGTTGGACACCGCCTCGCCCCAGCCGGCCTCGACCTCGACGACCTGCGCGCCATGGCGGCGGGCCATCGCCGCCATGCGCCGGCCGAAGAAGCCGTTGACGGCGACGATCGTCGTGTCGCCCGGCTCGAGGAGGTTGGACAACGCGGCCTCCATGCCGCTGGAGCCGGTGGCCTGGAGCGCGATCGCCAAGCCGTCGCGGGCGCCGAAGGCCGCGCGCAACATGGCGGTGACGTCGTCGAGGATCCCGTGGTAGCCGGGGTCGAGATGGCCGAGCATCGGCCGCTGCATCGCGGCCAGCACCGGCGGCGCGACGTTGCTCGGCCCAGGGCCGCAGAGAAGCCGCGGCGGGGGGTCCAGGCGGACGGGGAGGGCGGCGAGGACGGTGGGCATCGGCGGAGGCTACGGCGCGGAACCTAGCGAGCACAATTGAATCTTTCACGTTGAGCCATAGAGCTGACTCGATGCATCGAGCGTGTCATCGCACCCATGTCAATTCCTCTACGGATCCTTGCGCCGGCGGCGGCGCGCCCGTTGACTGCCCGCCCCATGAGCCACGAGCCCACGCCATCCCGACTGCACCGCAGCGAGCTCGCCGTCCCCGGCAGCAACGTCCGCATGCTCGAGAAGGCGCCGCACCTCGGCGCCGACATCGTCATGCTCGACCTCGAGGACGCGGTCGCGCCCGACGACAAGGACCAGGCGCGCCGCAACGTCATCGACGCGCTGCGCGAGCTCGACTGGAGCGGGTGCTCGGTCTCGCTGCGCATCAACGGCCTCGACACGCCGTTCGCGTACCGGGACCTCGTCGACGTCGTCGAGGACGCGGGCGAGCACATCGACACGATCCTGCTGCCGAAGGCGTCGTGCGGGGCGGACGTCCATCTCGTCGCGACGCTGCTCGCCCAGATCGAGGCGGCGGTCGGGCTGCGGCGGCGGATCGGCATCTCCGTCCTCATCGAGACCGCGCTCGGAATGGTGAACTGCGAGGAGATCGCGAGAGCCTGTCCCGAGCGGATGGAGGCGATGGTCTTCGGCGTGGCCGACTACGCCGCGTCGCTGCAGAGCCACACGACCTCGATCGGCGGGGCGAACCCGCATTACTCGGTGCTCACCGACGGCGATCAGCGCGACCGCCACTGGGGCGACCAATGGCACTACGCGCTGTCGCGCATCGCCGTCGTCTGCCGCGCGTACGGGCTGCGGCCGGTCGACGGGCCGTTCGGCGACTTCACCGACCGCGATGGCTACCTCGCCGCCGCGCGCCGCGCGGCCGTCCTCGGCTACGAGGGCAAGTGGGCGATCCACCCCTCCCAGATCGCGCTGGCCAACGAGGTGTTCACGCCCGACCCGGCGCTGGTCGAGAAGACCCACCGGATCGTCGAGGCGATGCGCGATGCCACGGCGTCGGGCCGCGGGGCGGTGTCGCTGGACGGCCGGCTCATCGACGCGGCCTCGATCCGCATGGCGGAGAACCTCCTGGCCAAGCTCGAGCAGATCGACGCCCGCGCCGGGGTCACCGCGCTCGCCGCGCAGGCCTGACCGCGTTCCTCCTCGCGCACGCCGACGCCCGACCCGCCCGATGGAGGACGTTCGATGCTCGACCACGTGATCCTCAGCATCCGCGACCGGCCCCACGCAGCGCCACCGACGGGTCCGGCGAGTCGATCTCGCGCTGATCGCGATCGGTGACTGAAGGCACCCGACCGACCTGTGACCTGAGTCACCGATTCAGATCACCGACGACGATCATTGACACGCTCGAAGGGCGTCCTTAGGGTCGGCCGCATGATCCTCGGACGGACCGTTGCCAGCCGGTGATCATGGCGTTTCGACCTGTCGTCGAGACCGCGCCGCGGGGCCGAGCAGGTCACATCCCCTGCTCGCCGACGGCATCCGGCAGCACGTCTTCGAGGACGGCGACAGCACCGCCGAGGTAGACGCGCCCCTATTCGCCCTGAACCTCATAGACGGTCTCCTCGGGTCGGGCTCCGATCAGCTCACCGTATCGCGCGATCGCTTCCTCGGCCTCCTCGCGGAATGCGGCCAAGGTCTCGGGACTCGCGAACTCGTCGAGGTCGAGGACTTCGCCGTCGCGATGCGTGCGCCGGTGCGCGGTCATGTACCGGGCGGCGGCTGCGCCGATCACCTTCATGACCTCAGGATGCTCCGCCTCGACGCGTTCTACGGTGCCGATGTCGGCGGCGATGTGGACCGTGATGAGCAATGCCACTGGTGACTCCCTTCCGAAGGCGCGTCTGCAACTGGCCTGAGCGCGCTGCTGAGTACGGCACCCTGGACGAGCGTGGCGCCAGTTATCGCACAGACATATCGTTATATGAGATCTACATGAATAGCAAACCAGCCCGCGGTAGATCGACGACATGGAAGGGCGGTCACCGCCGGCGAGCGTGCCGCCAGAGACATTGGGGGTTCTGCATGGCTGAGCACAGGACAGACGTGGTCGTCATCGGCGCCGGGTTCTCCGGCATGGTCGCCGCCCGCGAGTTGCGCCATGCCGGGCTGAGCGTCACCGTGGCCGAAGCACGCGATCGCATCGGTGGCCGGACATGGACCGACGAACGGCTCGGTGGGCTGAAGCTGGAGATGGGCGGCGCGCACATCCACTGGAGCCAGCCGTTCCTCTGGGCGGAGATCCACCGCTACGCGCAGCCGATCCACCGCAACGAGGACCCCGAGCGCACCAACTGGCTGATCGACGGCCGCTTCCACGCCGGCGACGGGGGAGAGCTCGTGGCGCGGCTCGCGCGCGGATTCGAGCGCTACTTCGCTGACGCCCTCGACGTCTTCCCGCAGCCGTTCGAACCGCTGCTCAACCGCGACGCCGTCGCCCGGCTCGACCGGCAGTCGGCGGTCTCACGCCTCGACGGACTCGGCTACGACGCGGACGAGAGGGCGCTGCACCACGCGATGTGGTCGCTGAACTTCTGCGGGCCGTTCGAGGAGGGCAGCCTCGCTCAGGCGGTCCGCTGGGGCGCGCTCGCCCACGTCGACGGCGAGTTTCTCTTCAGCGCACTCGACGACTACAAGCTCGGTAACGGCATGGGCGCGCTGATCGACGCCATCGCCGATGATGCCGGCGCCGAGGTGCGGCTGTCCGCGGTCGTCAACGCGGTAGAGCAGGACGACGCGGGCGTCCGTGTCGTGCTCGACGGTGGCGACGTCCTGGCCGCGAGCGCCGCGATCGTGACGGTGCCGATCAGCACGATGGGCGCCATTGCGTTCTCGCCGTCGCTGTCGGCGGGCAAGCAGGCGGTGATCGCGCAGGGCCAGGTCTCGCGCGGGTTCAAGCTGTGGATGCGCGCCCGGGTGGACGATCCCGGTCCGTGGATCGCGATGGGCACGGTGCCGCACCCGGTCACGTTCGCGCGGCGCGAGACGGATCTCGGCGAGGGCGAGGTGCTCGTGCGCGCGTTCGGCTCCAACGCGCGCGCGCTCGACCTGACGTCGCTGTCCGACGTGCAGGCGGCGATGGAGCCGCTGTACCCAGGCATCGAGATCCTCGACATCGCCTGCCACGACTGGACCACGGACCGGTTCGCGCGTGAGACATGGCCGATGTTCAAGGTCGGCCAGGTTGCGGAGGGACTCGAGGCCCTGCGCGCCCGTGAGGGACGCGTCGCGTTCGCGGGCTCGCTGCTCGCCAACGGATGGACGAGCTTCGTGGACGGGGCGATCGAGACCGGGCTGGCCGCCGCGCACGACGTCAAGCAGCTCTTGCGCGCGGATCGGGCGCGGTCTCGCGTCGGTGCGCGGAACTGTGCGCATAGGAGTCTTAGCGTGCGATAATCGCATGAGGGTCGATGGCGAAGATGCGACGCGGGGAAGGACTTCGCGGCGCGATACGCCGACGCCGTGTACACGGCGCAGCAGACTCTCGCGGACGCCCAGTCGTTCTACGCCGATCTCAAGCAGCGGACGGCAGACGCCGGACGGGACCCGCGCACGCTGAAGATCCTCCCGGGGTCGTCCCGATCCTCGGCGAGACGGTACGCGAGGCCCGAGCGGCCGCCGACGAACTCGATCAGCTGATCATCCCGGACTACGGGCTCACGATGCTCGCGGAGGTCCTCGAGATCCGACGGGACCTCCTTGTGCTTGACCAGCCATTGCCGGACGCGGTGCCCGATCCTGAGACGATCGAGGGCAAGCAGACGGGCGAGCCTCATCGTGAACATGGGTCGCCGCGAGCAGCTCACGGTCCGTCAGATCCTCGGCCGCCTGGCGTCGGGCACCGGCCACTGGACGGTCGTCGGCAGCTATGAGCAGATCGCCGATGTGTTGGAGGACTGGTTCGCGAGCGGGGCGGCCGACGGTTTCAACCTGATGCCTCCGGTGCTGCCGTCGTCGATGCGGCAGTTCATCGACGGTGTCGTGCCGATCCTCCAGGCCCGCGGCCTGTTCCGCGTCGAATACGACGGCGTCATGCTGCGTGAGCACTACGGGCTCGAGCGGCCGGCCAACACCCTCACCGCGGCGAGCGCCGGATGACAGCTCAGGGGACCCCGAGCGACAGGCTGTGCGCGCGGTTGGGATCCTCGATGACGATCAGCGACCCGTCCCATCGACGGTCGCGCAGTTCACTCCCGAGTGGGGGCCGAGCGCTGGAGTGACCGGCGCGGCCCGGGATCTCTCTGGGTCCGCGCCGCCTTCAGGCGCGCAGCGCCGGCAGCGCCACCGACGGGTCCGGCGAGTCGATCTCGCGCGCGAGGCGGTGGCCGCTGAAGATGGCCTCGGCCAGATCCTGCGGCGCCGCGCAGTCGCCGATGCGGTACAGCGCCTGGATGCCCTCCTGCGCCCGCCGTTCGGGCATCGCGTCGAGCTCGAGGTAGAGCGCGTCGTCGGACGCCCGCCGCGTCATGAGCACGATGGCGTCGCACGCGATCTCGGTCTCGCTGAACGTCTCGTCGAGGAACACCGCCCCCGAGCCGGACACCGCCGCGAGGATGAGCGAGGGTCGCAGCCGGCCGCCGGCGGCGAGGATCTCGCCGCGCAGGGCGAACGAGACGCCGTCCTGGTGCGCGCGGTTGGCGATGTCGGCGAACGGGCTGACGAGCTCGACCTCGTGCCCGCGCTCCTGCAGGTACTGCGTCGTCCCGAGTGCCATCTGGTCGGCCTGGCAGTCGTAGACGAGGACCCGCCGGCCGGGCACCGGCTTGCCCTGGAGGATCACCTGCTCGGGGGTGAGGACGTGGTCGAGGGACGCGTCGGCGCCGGGCACGGGCGTGTTCGTGAACGGGTCCGTGGCGACCGTCGCCCACGGCGCGCCGGTCGCGACGATGACGATCGCGCCGCCGTAGTCGAGCACGCCCTCGGCGTCCAGGCGCGTGTTCGGCGCGATCTGCACCTCGCGCAGGTGCTCGGCCAGCCACTCCCGGTGCTCGATGACCCGGCCCCACGGGTTGAAGCCGGGGAGCTTGGCGAACCAGCGCATGTGGCCGCCGACCTGCCGCTCGGCCTCGACGAGGTGGACCTGCTCGAAGCCGCGCCGGGCCAGCACCGTCGCGCACTCCAGTCCGGCAGGCCCGCCGCCGACGACGAGCACGGGGCGGTCGGCGTTCGCGGCGCGCGTGAACTGCTCGGGGTGCCAGCCGCGGCGGTACTCCTCGCCGGCCGTCGCGTTCTGACTGCAGCCGAACGTGTACTGCACCTCGCTGTAGGCGCAGTGGTTGGAGCCGATGCACTCGCGCACCCGGCCGAACTCGCCCGCGGCGATCTTGCGCGGCAGGAACGGGTCGGCGATGCCCGGCCGTGCGGCGCCGATGAAGTCCAGGTCGCCCGAGGTGATGGTCCGCAGCATGAGGTCGACGTCGGTGAAGCGGCCCGAGCCGACGACCGGCTTGTCCGTGGCCTCCTTCGCACGCCGGCTCCACTGCAGCGACGCGCCCTCCTCGTACAGGCGCGACGGGGTGAGGTCGCGGTCGGAGTTGGCCAGGCCGCCGATGGCGATGTCCCACAGGTCGACGAGGTGGTCGGCCATCCGCATGGTGGCCAGGGCCTCCTCGATCTCGAGGCCGCCGGGGCCGAGCGCCTCGATCGCGAAGCGCACGGCGATCGCCGTGTCGTCGCCGATCTCCGCGCGGATGCGCTCGAGCAGCTCGAGCAGGAACCGCGCACGGTTCTCGAGCGGGCCGCCGTACTCGTCGGTGCGCTGGTTGTAGTACGGGGCGAGGAACTGCATCGGCTGACCGCTGTGCGCGCAGTGGACGTACACGACGTCGTAGCCGGCGGCGCGCGCGCGGCGGGCGGCGGCGACCCACTCGTCCTGCACGCGGCGGATGTCGCCGCGGGTCATGGTCTGACCGACCGCCGTGCTGAAGAACATCGCGTCGCTCTGCATCTGCGACACGGCCAGCGGCGGCATGCGCCACGTGCGCGGGCTCGCGATCCCCCCGTAGTGGACGAGCTCGATGCCGGCCAGGGCGCCGAACTCGTGGATCGCGTCCGCGATCGGCGCGATCGCGCGGGCGTCGGCATCGTCGAAGATCTCGAGACCGTCGATCATGTCGGCGACGCCCTCCCGCGCGATCATCGCCTCGCCGGTGCAGACGACGCCCCAGCCGCCCTCCGCGCGCGTCCGGCGGTGCTCCAGTTCGAGGTTGAGCTCGTGCATGCTCCATCCGCCGGCGTAGGGGACGCTGTAGAAGCGGTTGGGCGCGGTCTTCGGGCCGATCCGCAGCGGCGTGAATAGGGGCGCGTAGCGATCTTCCACCTGCGCGCGGAGCTCGTCGTGCGTGAACGGGCCCATGTTCCAGCGGTGCGGTTCGGTCACGGCGGCTCCTCCGTCCAAGCGGTCCACGATGTCACGATAATCGGTGCCACCGGGCGTTCGATCCCGGTTGGTGGGCGCGATGGTAGATTATCGGCGCAAGCTGTTCAAATATCGAACGTCCGAGGAGGAGCATTGTCCGTCGACTCGCCGCCGGCCGGCCATCCCCAGGTTCCCCGCCTGCCCGAGCGCGGGCTGTACATCGACGGCACGTGGCGCGACGCCGGGGACGGCGCGACGTTCGAGGTGCTCAACCCGGCGACGGAGCAGGTCGTCACGACGGTGGCCAGCGCGTCGGCCGCCGACGTCGACGCGGCCGTGCAGGCCGCCCGCCGCCAGTTCGACGGCGGCGAGTGGTCGCGGATGTCCGGCTCCGAGCGCGGGCGCCTGCTCAACCGGATCGCCGACCTCATCGAGGCCGACACCGAGCGTCTCGCTGCGCTCGAGGCGATCGACGTCGGCAAGCCGGTCGCCGACCCCGCCGCCATCGACATCCCGCTGGCCGCCGACACGTTCCGCCACTTCGCCGGCTGGGCCGACAAGGTCCACGGCAGCACGGTGCCGGTGCCCGACTACTTCGACCGTCCCCGCTTCTCCTACACGCTGCGCGAGCCGGTCGGCGTGGTCGGCGCGATCACGCCGTGGAACGCCCCGACGATGATCGCCTCCTGGAAGATCGCCCCGGCGCTCGCGGTCGGCTGCACGGTCGTCGTCAAGCCGCCGGAGGACGCGTCGCTGTCCACGCTGCGCCTGGCCGAGCTGATGGCCGAGGCCGGCGTGCCGGCCGGCGTCGTCAACGTCGTCTGCGGCACCGGTGCGGGGGCGGGAGCCGCGCTCGTCCGTCACCCCGGCGTGGACAAGATCTCGTTCACCGGCAGCCCCGAGGTGGGCGCCGAGATCTCCCGTGAGACGGGCCCGGCGTTCAAGCGCGTCACGCTCGAGCTGGGCGGCAAGTCGCCGCAGATCATCCTGGCCGACGCCGACCTCGACGCGCTGATGCCGATCGCCGCCGCGTCGCTGTTCGCCAACCAGGGCGAGATCTGCGCGGCCGGCACCCGCGTGCTCGTGCACGAGAGCGTCCGCGACGACGTCGTCGCCGGGCTGGCCGAGCAGGCCCGCGCCGTGCAGGTCGGAGACCCGTTCGCCGAGGGGACGACGATGGGCGCGCTCATCAACCGCCGCCAGATGGACCGCGTGCTCGGCTACATCGACGCGGGCCGCGACGAGGGCGCCGAGCTCGTCGCGGGCGGCGGCCGCCTCGACCGCCCCGGCTACTTCGTCGAGCCGACCGTGTTCGTCGGCACCAACGACCTGACGATCGCGCGCGAGGAGATCTTCGGCCCGGTGGGCACGGTCATCCCGTTCGGCGAGGTCGACGAGGCCGTTGCGCTCGCCAACGACAGCCGCTACGGCCTGGCCGCCGTCGTCTGGACGAAGGACCTCTCGCTCGCCCACCAGGCCGCGCGGGCGCTTCGCGTCGGCGCGGTGTGGATCAACGGCTGGGGCGCGCCGGACCCGCGGCTGCCGTGGGGCGGCACGAAGATCAGCGGCATCGGCCGCGAGCTCGGCCTCGCCGGCATCCACGGCTCCACCGAGGAGAAGGTCGTCTCGGTCATTCTCTGACCGCGACGCCCTCGGAAACGTTCAACCGCAACGCGAAGGACCCATGAGACTCGCCACCTACCTCCAGGCCGGGCAGGAGCGCTTCGGCGCCGTCGCCGGCGACACGGTCATCGACCTCAACCGCGCTTCGGCCGCCCTGGCGCGCTGCGCCGGGCACGCCGCCGCCGAGGCCGCCGCCGACGCCGCGGTCGGCGCCGACGTCCTGCAGTTCCTCGAGCTGGACGCCCCCGCCGTCGCGGCGGCGGCCGAGGCGGTCGCGCACGTCAAGGCGCTCGACCGCGCCGAAGCCCGCGCCGGCCTGCTCGTCACCGACCTGTCGGCCGTCAAGCTTCTGCCGCCCGTCCCGCGGCCGCCGAAGATCATCTGCGTGGCGCGCAACTACGCCGAGCACGCCAAGGAGGCGGGGCTGGAGATCTCGCCGATCCCGATCGTCTTCGCCCGCTTCGCCAAGACGCTCGTCGCCCAGGGCGATCCGGTCGTGCGCCCGTCGGTCTCCGACGAGTTCGACTGGGAGGGCGAGCTGGCGATCGTCATCGGCAAGGGCGGCCACCGGATCTCGCGCGAGAACGCGATGGAGCACATCGCCGGCTACTCGGTCTTCAACGACGTGACCGTGCGCGACTACCAGTTCCGCGTGACGCAGTACACGTCGGGCAAGAACTTCAGCGCGTCGGGGCCGTTCGGCCCGTTCCTCGTGCTGCCCGACGAGGTGGCGGACCCGCACAAGCTCGACCTGCGCACCGAGGTCAATGGGGTCGTCAAGCAGACCGGCAACACCTCCGACATGATCTACGACCTGCCGACGATCATCGAGCACGTGTCCGAGTGGATCGAGCTCGAGCCGGGCGACGTCATCCCCACGGGGACGCCGTCCGGGGTCGGCTTCAAGCGCAACCCGCCGGAGTTCCTCAAGCCGGGCGACACCGTGAGCGTCACCGTCGAGGGGCTCGGCACGCTGACCAACCCGGTCGTGGACGAGGAGTCCCAGAGATGAGACCCCGCGGGTCCTCACACACGACGGTGTCGACCCTGAAGGAGGCCTATCCGTGAGCCAGGAGATGTTCGAGAAGGGGCTGGAGATCCGCCGCGAGGTGGTGGGAGCCGAGTACGTCGACCGGTCGCTGGCGCAGGCCGACGACTTCTCGCGGGACTTCCAGCACCTCGTCACCGAGTACTGCTGGGGCGCGGCGTGGGGGCGCGACGCGCTGACCCGCCGCGACCGCAGCCTGCTGAACCTCGTGATGCTCGGCGCGCTGAACCGCTCGCACGAGTTCAAGCTGCACCTGCGCGGCGCGCTGCGCAACGGGTGCACGAAGGACGAGATCCAGGACACGCTGATCCAGCTGGCGATCTACGCCGGGATCCCGGCCGGGGTGGAGGCGTTCCGGCTGGCGCGTGAGGTCTTCGACGCCGTCGAGGCCGAGGAGGGCGGCGCGGCCTGAGATCAGCGCGCGGCGACGTGCGCGCCCGACAGCGCCCGCGACAGCCCGGCCGACGACTCCAGGAGCGCGTCGGTGTGCTCGGTCAGGTTGTTCGCGCGCGTGACCGGCACGAGGATCGCCAGGCTGGCCACGGCGACGCCGGTGTCGTCGAGCACGGGGACGGCGAGGCCGTGGACGCCTTGCTGGAGCTCGTCGTGCGAGAGCGAGTAGCCGAGCTGGCGCACGCCCTCGAGCTGGCGGCGGATGCCGTCGGCGTTGTCGAGCTTGCGGGTGATGCGGTCGACGACCTGGGGGCTGAGGAACGCGAGGATGGCCCGGCCGCTGGCCCCCTGGACGAGCGTGTGGCGCGAGCCGATCTCGTGCTCGACGCGCACGATGTTGCGGTCGGACACGACCTGGTCGAGCACGACGGCGTCCTCGCCGTCGGGGATGTGCATGACGACGGTCTCGCCGACCAGGTCGCTGAGCTCGCGCATCACCCGCCGGCCCTGCGAGCGCAGCTCGGGCTGCACGTGGTCGGCGATGCGCACGAGGATGGCGCCGGGCACGTAGCCGTTCTCCTGGCGCGTGATGAACCCGCGCTGGTGCAGCGTCGAGAGCAGGCGGTGCACGACCGTGCGGTTCATGCCCAGCGACCGGGCCAGGACGGCCGGGGTGACCGGGCCGCTCTCGCCGACCTCCAGCAGGACCGTCAGCGCCTGATCGGCGGTCTTGGAGATCTCGGCCACGGCGCGGACGATACCGGCAGCCTGCGACGGCTCCCGACCGGATGCGGCCGTTTGACGGATGCCGGCGAGAGATATACCGTTAGACGAACAACGATGCTCGCAAATCGAACGCAGCTTTGGAGGGAGACATGACCCAGACCGCCGAGGCGACCCGTGACTGGGCGCACTGGACGGAGCCGCAGTGGGTCGAGGTCGACGGATTGCGGACCGCGTACCGGCGCAAGGGCCGGGGCGAGCCGCTGCTCTACCTCCACGGCGCCGGTCTCACCCGCTCGTGGCTGCCGCTCTACGAGGAGCTCAGCACGCGCTTCGACGTCATCGTGCCCGAGCATCCAGGCTTCGGCGACACCGCGATGCCCGGCTGGCTGCGCGGCATGGACGACCTCGTGCTGCACTACGACGGCTTCCTGCGCGCGCTCGGCATCGAGGACGCTCACCTCGCCGGCCACTCGCTCGGCGGCTGGATCGCGGCGTACCTCGCGATCTTCTACCCGGAGCGCTTCCGTTCCCTCTCGCTCGTCACACCGGCCGGCCTGCGCGTCCCCGAGGCGCCGATGACCGACCCGTTCCGGATGGGTCCCGAGATGGCGATGGAGATCCTGCTCAGCGGCGCGCCGCCCGAGAAGTACCTCGAGTACTTCCAGCAGGGCGACGAGATCGAGAACACGATCCAGGTCTACAGCGAGTCGATCGCGTTCGCGCGGCTCATGTGGAACCCGCGCTACGACGTCAAGCTCGACCACCGCCTGGGGCGCATCGGGATCCCGACGCTGGTGGTGGGCGCCGACGACGACCGCCTGATCCCCGCCCGCCACGCCGAGCGCTGGGCCGAGCTCATCCCGGGCGCACAGCGCACCGTGGTCGCGGGCGAGCCGGGCGAGCCGACCGGCCACCTGCTGATCGTCCAGCGGCCCGCGCAGCTCGCCGAGGCGATCGCCGGGCACGCCGGCGCCGTCTGATCAGTAGCCGATGGTGAAGCGCCGGCCGCGGTGGCGCGGCCGCTCGAGCTCGTCGACCGCCGCGACCGCGTAGTCGGGGATCGTGATGCGGCTCTCGCCGGCGTCGTCGACGACCAGCGCGTCGCCGCCCGTGCGATACGTGCCCGAGCGCTCGCCCGGCTCGATGACGTGGGCGGGGCTGAGGTAGGTCCAGTCGACCGCGTCGCCGGCCTCGCGAAAGACCTCGAGGGCGCGGCCCTGCGCGTGGGAGCTCGGCTTCCACGCGTCGGGGAAGCCCGGCTGGGACGACACCGTGCCGCCGGCCGGGTGCTCCAGGCTGCCCGCGCCGCCTACGACCAACAGGCGGGCGCGGCCGCCGGCGCTGACCCCGTCGACGAGGGCGCGCGCCGCGTCGACGACGACCTCCGGGCGGCCCTCGGCGGCCCCGCCGACCGCGCTGACGACCGCGTCGCAGTCGGCGGCGACCTGCGCCACGCACGCCGCGTCCGTGACGTCGCCGGTCACGATGGTGAGACGCTCGTGGCGGCCCTTCACGCGCGACGGCTCGCGCGCGACCGCGACGACCGCGTGACCGCGCGCGAGCGCCTCGGCCGCGATCGCGCTGCCGATCGATCCGCTTGCGCCGAAGATCGCGATCCGCAGAGGCTGGGTCGCGGTCATCGGGCGTCCGCGACGTGGCCGGTGCGGACGTCGATGCGGTCGCCGTCGGGCATGACCGCCTCGGGATGGGCGGGCAGCGTGCGGCCCATGAGGTCGGCGCCGAGCTGCGCGTGGGTGGGGACCGGTCGCGGGTCCTCGCGCGCCCAGACCGGCGCGCCGCCCGGCGGACGGAAGCGCGGGATGACCTGCTCGGCCATCAGCGTCATGGACTTGCGGATCATCCAGTTGGGCATCGCCCCGTTGTCGGCGATGACGATGACGCGTCCCGCACCCAGCTGCGTGACGATGTCGTCGAGCTGCTCGCAGACCGTGTCGGGCGAGCCGATGACGCCCCAGCCCTCGTCGACGATCTCCTCGTAGGTCATGTCGCCGATGTCGCGGTTGCGGTAGCCGCCTCCCGTCAGGAAGCCGCGCAGCGACTGCGGGCTGAAGTGCCCGGGCGGGAACGCGTCGTAGGCGTTCGCGCGGATCATGTTCTGAAAGACCCAGCGCAGGTGGGGCTCGGCCTCCAGCCGCGCCTGCTGGTCGGTCTCGGCGACGTGGACGAACAGCACCGAGACGATCTGGTTGGGGTCGGGCGTGTAGCCGAACTCCTCCTCGGCCACCTTGCGGAAGGCGGTCACGTTGCGCAGCAGCGCCTTCTTCGGCGAGAACAGCGTCTGGTACGTGTAGTGGTGCCGGGCGCAGCGCTCGAACGTGACGCGCGAGCCGGCGGCCGGGACCCAGATCTCCGGGTACGGCTGCTGGACCGGACGCGGCCACAGGTTGGCGTAGGGCACGTGGAAGAACTCGCCCTGCCACTCGAACGGCCCCGGTTCCGTGAAGGCCTTGACCATGAGGTCGTGGGCCTCCCAGTGACGGTCGCGCGCGTACGCGGGGTTCATGCCGCCGGCTGCGTGCCAGTTCTGGCCGTGGCCCATCGGCAGCCCGACGATGAGGCGCCCGCCGCTCATCGTGTCGAGCAGCGCGATGTCCTCGGCCGCCCGCATGGGGGAGAGGTACGTGTTGAGGATCGGGCCGAGCGCCACGATCTTGATCCGCTGCGTCCGCGCCGCGAGCCAGGCGGCCGGCAGCATCGAGCTCGGCGTGACGCCGATCGGCCCGCCCATCTGTGTCGTCGTGCACAGGCCGTCGAAGCCGAGCTTCTCGCCGAACTCGAGGGTGTCGAGGTAGGAGTCCACAACCCACTGGCCCTTGCGGGGGTCGTAGAGCTCGTTCGGCGCGTCGATGTAGAGCGACCGGCGTGGCGTGTCGTCGACGTGTGGAACGTCCGGGTAGGACCCGAAGTTGAACAGATAGAACTCGAGATCGGGCATGCGGACGTCAGCTCCTGCGCTGCGGGATGAACTCGTGCGACCCTACCATAGGCTCAACTATCGGTCTTGACAATACCGATTATCGGAAGCCATACGGTCAGTGGTCGGCGAGGACGGCGGCCCACTCGAACTGCACCAACTCGACGAGCGACCCCCACTCCTCGAAGAGCGGCGTCCTGCTCGTGTCGGCCAAAGCCTCCTCGGCGGCGGCCTTCGAGGTCCAGAGCCACAGGTCCACCCAGGTCCCTCCCTCCTCGGGCCTCAGCAGCCGGCAGCTGACGAACGCGGGGAAGTTGTCGCGGTAGGACTGCACGAGGTCGTCGCGGATCTCGAGCAGCCGCGCCTCGGCGGCGGCGTCCTTCGGGCGAACGCGAACGATCTCGGCGTACAGGTCGTCGGCCATGGCTCTCCTCGGTCTAGGGAGCGCCATCGTACCCATAGCCGGACGCCTATGTGCGATAAACGTGCGACGATCAGCCGGTGGTCCAGCCCGCCCCGCCGCGCTCCGCACATCCGAACCTGCTGCTCGCGCTGCTGCTGCTGACGCAGTTCCTGGTGGTCCTGCTCGACGTCGACGCGACGCTCGCGCTCCCGGCCATCCAGCGCGACCTCGGGTTCTCCGGCGCCGACCTCCAGTGGGTGCAGACTGCGTACATGATCGGCTTCGGCGGCTTCCTCCTGCTCGCGGGCCGGGCCGCCGACCTGTTCGGCCGGCGGCGGGTGCTCGTCGCCGGACTGGCGGTCTTCACCGCCGCCTCCGTGGGCTGCGGCCTCGCGCCGACGGCGGTGACGCTGGTCGCCGGCCGCGCGGCCCAGGGCTTCGGCTCCGCGCTCGCCGCGGCCGCCGCGCTGTCGATCATCACCGTGACGTTCACCCGCGGGGCCGGGCGCGACCGGGCGCTGGGCCTCCTCGGACTGGTCTCCGGCGTCGCGGCGACGCTGGGGCTGCTCGTCGGTGGAGTGGTGACGGAGCTCATGGGGTGGCGCTGGGTCTTCCTGATCATGGTCCCGGTGAGCGCCGCCGCCGCGCTGGCCACGCTGCGCGTCGTCCCGGCGCATCCGGGCACGCGCGGCGACGGGCCGCTCGACGTCGTCGGGGCGGTCGCGGCGTCGCTGGCCGTCGCGCTGATCGTCGTGAGCGTGGCCGAGTCGGGCAGCGCCGGGTGGGGCTCGGCCGCCGTCCTGGGCCCGCTCGCCGGCGCCCTCGTCCTCGCCGCCGCGTTCGCCGCTTGGGAGCGGCGCGTGCGCGCGCCCATCCTGCCGCCGCACATCCTGCGCCTGCGCAACGTCGTCGGGGGCAACCTGGCGACGCTCGTCTTCGGGGCGCTGCTGCTCGGCATCCTCGCGCTGCTGTCCGTGTTCCTGCAGGAGGCGCGCGGGCTATCGCCGATCGAGTGCGGGCTGTGGATGCTGCCCACCGGCCTTGGCTCGTTGACCCTGTCGGTCGCGGCGTCGCGCCTCGTCGGACGCTTCGGCTTTCGCAGGATGCTCGCGGGGGCCCTCGGGCTCACCGCCGCCGGGTCTGCGGGGCTGTCCGCGGTGGGCGCCGACGGGTCGCTGTGGCTCGTCTACCTGCCGGCCGCCGCGGCGTTCGGCATCGGGATCTGCTTCTCGGAGGTCTCGAGCGTCATCACCACGAGCGACGACCTTGGCCACGGTGCTGAGGCCGGCCTGTCGTCCGGGCTGTGGAGCACGAGCACGCAGGTCGGCGGCGCGATCGGTCTCGGGATCCTCGCCACGGTGATGGCGCACGCATCGGACGAGCCGGGGGCGGCCGGGGTGGCCGCGGGCTTCCGCGACGCCGCGCTGCTCGGCGCAGGCATCGGCGCCGTGGGCGTGCTGGTCGTCCTGGCGGTCGTGCGCGACCGCGCACCGGCGCGGTGCGGCTCGCCGATCAGCTCGGCCCGAGGCGGGTGACCGGGCGCTCCGGGTGCACGCTGCGGCGCCCGGTGACGTCACGACGAGACCGGCCTGGCGGCGGCTGCCGACTCAAGCGGCTGCTGCGCTCCTGACCGAGCCGGCCCGTCGCGGATCGCGGCACCACGGGCTGTCCCCGCGGTGACGCCGCGGTTGACGCCGCGGAGTGCCCACGCGCTTGCGCGGTGCGCACGGCGTGGCTACTCTTCGCACGCAACGTGCGAATAACGAACGGATGGCTCCGGTGGGCGGAGCGTCCGGGGAGGAGGCGAGGAGCGATATGGGCAACGATGGAGTCGGGACGGGACGGCGGGCGCGCCGGCGGAGCGCGTGCGCGGCCATGGCGGTGACTGCCGTGGCCCTACTGATCGGGGCATGCGGTTCCAGCGACGACGGCGGCGCCTCGTCGACCGCGGCGCCCGCCGGCACCGGCGTGTCGACCGCGGCGACGGCGACGGCGACGACCGCCGGCGGCAAGCCGGTGAACGTCGCGTTCCTCGTCTACACCTACGCGGACTTCCACCAGGCCCAGAAGGACGGCATCGAGAGCGTCGTCTCCAAGGACGGGGGCCGGGTGCAGGTGTTCAGCGCGAACTTCGACCCCCAGAAGCAGCTCAAGCAGTGCCAGGACGCGGTCTCCAGCGGGCGCTTCGACGCCATCATCCTCGAGGCCGTCGAGGGCCCCACGGGCGTCCCGTGCGTCGCGGCGGCCAAGCAGGCCGACATCCCGGTCGTGGCGCTCGACATCGCGGTGGGCAAGGACCCGGAGAAGATCGAGCCGCAGACCGACGGCGTCGTCGCCAGCATCGTCCAGACGCCGACCGCGAACGCGAAGAACCTCGTCGACATCACCAAGGAGGCGTGCAAGGGCGTCGACCCGTGCAAGGTGATCGCGGAGGTCGCGACGCCGAGCGACCACTTCACGAACCTCGGCGTGGACACCGTGGCCAAGGAGGCGGGACCGAACGTGCAGATCGAGCAGAAGGTCGTCGGCCAGTACGACCCGAGCGTCATCGCGAAAGCGTTCCCTGACGCGCTGAGCGCGCATCCGGATGCCACCGTGTTCCTCTCGGCTGCCGACACGCAGGCGCTGGCCGTCGTGCCCGCCGTCAAGCAGGCGGGCAAGCAGGACGAGGTCAAGCTGCTGGGCAACGGCGGAAGCCGCCTCGGCATCAAGGGCGTCGAGGATGGCACGCTGTTCGCGACCGCGGGCAACTGGCCGTTCCAGGAGGCCGTGGCCGCGGCGAAGGCGGCAACGCAGGCGGTCAACGGCGAGACGGTGGACCCGACCGGCGTCGACGCCCTGGCGATCGACGAGCCGAGGATCATCACCAAGGCGAACGTCGCCGAGTTCACGCCCGAGTGGGGCGCGGAGTAGCGGCAGGACGACCGGATCGAGCGCGCTCGCCGGCGCAGGCCGACGCCGTGCGGTTGGTGGGCCTCCCGCAACCGTTGCACCCGAACGGCACGACGTCCCCGGGAGACCGGCTACAGCATCGCGTCGGTGAGCGCGCGCGAGATCCGATCGGCGGCATCCACGACGCGCGGCGCGCACTCCGGGCCCAGCGGCGCCAGGCTCACCACCGCGACGCTGGCCTCGGGCGGGGCGGCGCCGACGCGGATCGGCGCCGCCAGACCGACGGCGCCGCTCTGCAGCTCGCCCTCCGTCTGCACGTACCCGCGGCGGCGGGCGGCGGCCACGTCGGGCGGCTCGTTCGGCTGCGGTGCATGGCCAGCGAGGATCGCCTTGCCGGACGCGCCCATCGTCAGGGGATGGCGCGTCCCGGTCCGGTAGGCGACGTGCATGACCGTGTTCTGCGGCTCGACGACGGCGATGCAGATCGCCTCGCCGCCATCGGCGACGCTCAACGTGGCGGTCGCCTCGACGTCTCGCGCGAGCGTCTCGAGCTCGGGCATCGCGGCGGTGCGCAGCTCCGAGAATGCTCCCCGGGCGAGCCGGACGACGCCGGTCCACAGCCGGACGCGACCGCCGTCGGAGCGGGCGACCAGCCCGCGGCTGGTGAGCGTGGTCACGAGGCGGTAGACGACCGCGCGATGGACGCCCAGCGCCGTCGCGAGCTCCGTGACCGTGAGCCCGTGCGGGGCGTCGGCCAGGAGCTCCAGGATGTGCAGCCCGCGGTCCAGCGTCTGAGCGCCCGCGCTCAGGGCGGGGCGGGCGGTATCGGACGGGGTCATGGGCACGGTGGCGTCGCCGCCCTCGGACCGGTCTCGGGGCGCATCCGGCAAAGCCTAGGTCCGTCACCGGCGCCCGCGCTCCGGGCCCATCGCGTGCGTGGTATGTCGTAGCTCACAGCCCGGAGTATGAGACATCTGCACGCATAGCGCACATAACCCAGACAGGAGACCAACGTGACGACACGCGACCAAGGGACCGGACCGGGCGGCCAGCGAACCCGGCGCGCGGAGCCACATCACGTGGAGGTGGACGGGCTCCACACCGCGTACCGCCGGAGCGGATCCGGCGAGCCGGTGCTCTACCTCCACGGCGCCGCGCCGTACCTCACGCGCGGCTGGCTGCCGTTCCACGAGCACCTCTCTGAGTCGGTCGACCTCGTCGTGCCCGAGCACCCGGGCTTCGGCGACACGCCGCTGCCGCCGACCCTCACCGGATTCGCCGACGTGGTGCTCCACTACGACGCGTTCCTGCGCGCGCTCGACGTCGATCGCCCGCATGTCGTCGGCCACGCGCTCGGGGGATGGATCGCCATGGAGCTCGCGATCACCTACCCGGAGCGGTTCAGCAGCCTCACGCTCGTCGCGCCGGCGGGCCTGCGGCTGCCCGGCGTGCCCCAGCCCGATCTCTTCCGGCTCACCGCTCGCGAGCAGCTGGACGTCCTCCTGAACGGCCGCGCCGATCGCTACGAGCACCTGCTCGTTCTCGACGGCGAACCCGATGACACGCTGCGCGCCTACGCGGAGTCGGTCACGCACGCGCGGCTCGCGTGGAACCCCCGCTACGACGTCAAGCTCGACGAACGCCTCGGACGGGTGCGCATCCCGACGCTGGTCGTCCGGCCCGACGAGGACCGCGCCATCCCGGTGGAGGCCGCGCAGCGCGCGGTCGAGCTCATCCCGAACGCCCGGCTCGAGACGGTCTCCGGGCCACCGGACGCGCCGACGGGCCACCTGCTTCTCCTGCAAGAGCCGCGCGCCCTGGCCGAGCACATCGCCGGGCACGTGGCCGCCCATCCGCGAAACGAGGTCATCGCATGACGCGCTTGGAGTTCTGGGCCCTGTTCAACGGCCCGTACCCGGAGGTCCCCTGGGCCGGCCATCGTCGGTCGAACTACATCGACCTGCCGCAGGAGGAGATCTACGACGACGCCGTCGCCCAGCGCGTCCTCGAGGAGCAGCTCGAGTCGATGGTCGTCGCCGAGGAGATGGGGTTCGACGGCGTCCTGCTCACCGAGCAGCACGGCGGCCCCATCGGGCTGGTCGGCAACGCGCTCACGGCCATGATGTGGGCGGCGGCTCGCACCAGCCGGATCCAGCTGGGTGCGGTCGGGCCCATCGCCAACGCCTACCTCACGCCGGTCCGGCTGGCCGAGGAGATCGCGCTCGTCGACATCATGTCCAAGGGCCGGCTGGTGGTGGGCCTGCCGATGGGGATCGGCATGCAGTACCACGCATACGGCGTCATGAACCCGGCGTTCGCGCGCGAGCGCTGGAACGAGGCGCACGAGCTGCTGGTCAAGGCGATGACCGAGCCGGGGCCGTTCGAGTGGGCGGGACGCCACTTCCACGTGCCGCACGTCAACCTGTGGCCGCGTCCGCTCCAGAAGCCGCACCCCCCGATCTGGATCCCGGCGGTCGGCTCGCGCGAGACGCTCGAGCTCGTCGCACGGCACCGTTACGTGTACCAGTGCGTCCTCACGGGGCGGGCGACCCTCCTGCGCAACCTCGAGCTGTTCCGGGAGCTCTGCCGCGCGGAGGGCTACGAGCCCGAGCCGCAGCAGGTGACGATGGTCAACACCGTCTACGTGGCCGAGACCGATGCCGCCGCGCGGCGCGAGGCCGAGCCCCACGTCCTCTGGCAGTATCAGAACTTCTTCAACTCGCCGTTCCCGGACGCATTCCCGCCCGGGCACGTCAGCCAGGCGTCGCTGGCGGGGATGATGCGCGGGGGCTACCGCAGCTCCGATCCGGCCGACGCGACCTGGGAGCAGCTCGAACGCGAGTGGGGCATCGTCGCCGGATCGCCGGACACCGTCGTCGAGCGCCTGGGCGAGATCGCCGAGGCGACCGGCGCGGGGCGCTTCCTGATCGACGTCAACCCCGGTCCCATGCCGCGCTGGCAGATGCTGAAGAACATGTCGCTGCTCGCCGAGGAGGTCATCCCGCGCCTGCGCGGCGGCCGTCCCGTGTGGGCCGACCGGCCGCTGCCCGGCGCGGAGACGTGGTCCGAGCGGGCCGAGCGCGGCCGGCAGCCGGCCGTCGCGCCGAGCGCCCGGATCGACGGCGAGCTCGTCGACCCGCGCCGCGCGGTCGCGGCCGGCGGCTGACCGTCATCTCCGGCCGCCGCATGCCCGGGTCGCCACGAGGGGAGGGCGACCCGGGCGAGGCGGCTCAACCGCGACGGATCGCCGAGATGTCGGCTGTGCCGGCGAGGTCGGGCGCCGTCCAGCCATGGAGGTCGTAGTCGCCCATGCAGCGGTCGACCAGCTCCCGCCACTCGGCGAGCGCCCCGTACTCCTCCGCGCCCCACAGGCAGCGGAGGTGGTTGAGTTCCGGCGGGCCGAAGTAGTTGAGCTCGTAGAGCTCGTGCCGCCCTCCGAACTCGCTGCCGATCGCGTCCCAGAACAGCTTCATCGTCTTCGAGCGCTCCTCGGCGGTGATGCCGCCGGTGCCGCGCATGAAGCGATCCATGTACTGGCGCATCTCCGGCGTGTCGAAGTCGACCGCGTTCGAGTTCAGGTAGATCAGGCCCGACGAGACCGTCGTCTGCACGATCTCCTTCACCCGGCGGTAGAGCGTCGGGGCGATCGCCGCGTACGCCGCCATGACCTCGCCGTTGGGCACGAGCGACTTGCCGCCGTTGTGCGGTAGGGCGGACTCGATGCCGCCGTCGACGAGGCCGGCGACGATGTTGCGGTTCGCGATGATCTCGCCGAAGGCGGCCTGGATGCCGCGGGCATCGCCGCCGCCCTTGATGTCGAGCGCCTTGCTCATGAGGCCGGCGAGGAACTCGAGCTTGACGGTCATGCGCGTCGCGGCCTGCAGGAGCGCCCGCGACTCCCAGCCGGACTCGGCGTCGAACGCGTTCATCCGGTCGATGTCGTAGACGAGGACGCTCTCCCATGGGATCTCGGCGCGGTCGAAGACGATGATCGAGTCGTTCTCGTCGAGGCGGCTGGAGAGCGGGTAGTCGAATGGGCTCGCGGAGCGACCGGCGACCAGCTCGTAGGAGGCCCGGGAGAGGAACTTCACGCCGGGCGCGTTGGTGGGCGCCATGAAGATGAGCGCGTACTCCTTCTTGCGCATCGGCAGCCCGAAGTGCGAGATGAAGACGTGGTGGGTCAGCGGCGAGCCGGTGGCGACGACCTTGGCGCCGCTGACGATCAGGCCGTTGTCGGTCTCGTCCTCGACGTGGACGTAGACATCGGAGACCTCGTCGGGCGGCCGGTGGCGGTCGACCGGCGGCTGCATGATCGCGTGCCCGAGGTAGAGGATCCGCTCCTGGCCGTCGCGGTACCAGGCGCGTGCGTTGCCGGCGTACCCGCCGTACCAGTCCGGGTCGGCGCCCAGGGAGCCGAGCAGTGCGGCCTTGTAGTCCGGCGTGCGGCCCATCCAACCGAATGTCAGCTCGGCCCAGACGCGGACGGCGTCCCGGGAGGCGCGCAGGTCATCGCGCGTGTGCGCGACCTTGAAGAGCGGGTGCGTGAAGCCGCCGTTGCCGGTGTCGGTGGGCGCGGTCAGGCGGTCGCGGTACTGCGGGTCGTGCATTGCGTCGTAGAGGCGCGCGATCGACCGGGCGGAGTTGCGAAACGCGGGATGCGTGGTGACGTCGTCGACCCGCTCGCCGTAGATCCACACCTCGCGGCCGTCGCGCAGGCTCTCGAGGTACTCGTCGCCGGTGAACGGCAGCTGTCGTTGGGTCGTCGTGGACGCCGCCGGCTCGTCGAACTGTGTCATCTCTCCGTCCTCGGTCGAAGCTGGGGCTGCCCGCGGTCAGCCACGGGCTTGCGAACAACGGTGTCGCGATATCGCACCGCACGATCCGCTATCAGCAGCAACTGCCGACGCTGGCTCGCGCTGCGCGCAAAGGCGACACCCGCGCACTATTATGCGTCTACGAATAGCGAACGTCAATACCGATATTCAGCAATCGACCGACGACCGTGTGCGTCTTGGCCGGGGAGGATCGCGGGCGACGATCTGGCGGGGAGTGCGAGTAGCGTGGGCGCCATGGCCTCAACGGCGCGGCGGCGACGACGCCATGATCCCGAGCGTCGCGACCGGATCGCGCGCGCGGCGATCGCCGTCGTGGCGCGCGATGGCATCGATGGCCTGACCCATCGTGCCGTCGCCAGGCAAGCCGACGTGCCGCTCGGGTCGACCACGTATCACTTCGCAGGCAAGGACGATCTGCTCAACAGCGCGGTCGAGCTCGCGCAGTCCGCGGACCGCGAGATGCTCGCTCAGGCGCTCGAGCGGTTCGGCCCGCACGAGGACCTCGCGGGCGCGCTGGCGCAGCTGATCGAGCACCTGACCGTCCACGATCGCGAGCGGCTGCTGTTCGACTACGAGCTCTTCCTGGCGGCGCGCCAGCGCCCGGCGCTCGCGGCGAGCGCGCGGCGCTGGGTCGACGACACCGAGGCGCTCATCGGCCGCTTCACGGACGCGCGGACGGCCCGGGTGCTCATCCACATGGTCGAGGGCATGTTGGCGGAGTCCGTGGTGCTGCACGAGCCGATGCCGGCGCACAGCATCGAGCCGGACTTCCGGCGGGTGCTCGCCGGCTGATCTGAGCCCGTCCCGCCCTCCGCTTGCATCGGCGCCACCGACGGCGTACGCTGCCGGGCCACCTGTTGTGTACGCAGCGTACATATGAGTGAGCGGCGCTGATACGGCCGCGCGAGCGGAGGAGAGCAGACCGCATGAGCCTCAGCAGCGAGCAGGAGCCGCGCCGGCCCGACGACAGCGGTTCGTCGCCTGTAGCACGTCCGTACACCGGCGACGAGTACCTCGAGAGCCTGCGCGACGGCCGCGAGGTCTGGATCTACGGCGAACGGGTCGACGACGTCACCGCGCATCCCGCCTTTCGCAACGGCGCGCGCTCCGTGGCTCGGCTCTACGACGCGCTGCACGATGAGAGCCGGCGCGCTGTGTTGACGGGCCCCACCGACACGGGCAACGGCGGGTTCACGCACCCGTTCTTCCGCACGCCGCGCAGCAAGGACGACCTGCGTGCGTCGCGCGCCGCGATCCGCGCCTGGCAGCAGATGGGCTACGGGTTCATGGGGCGCACGCCCGACTACAAGGCGTCGTTTCTCGGCACCCTCGGGGCCAACTCGGCGTTCTACGAGGACTACGAGGCCAACGCCGAGCGCTGGTATCGCATGGCCCAGGAGCGGGTCATGTACCTCGACCATGCGATCGTCCATCCGCCCGTCGATCGGCACCTGTCGCCCGACGAGGTGCCGGACGTCTACATGCACGTCGACGAGGAGACTGATGCGGGACTCATCGTCAGCGGCGCCAAGATGGTGGCGACCAACGCGGCGCTGACGCAGGCGAACTTCGTCGCCCACTACGGCGCCCCGGTGCGCAAGGACGCGTTCGGCCTCGTGTTCGCGGTGGGCATGGACACCCCGGGCGTCAAGCTCGTCGCGCGCCAGTCCTACGAGTTCCAGGCGGCGACCGTGGGAAGCCCCTTCGACTACCCGCTGTCCAGCCGCCTCGACGAGAACGACTCCGTGCTGATCCTCGAGCGGGCGCTCGTCCCGTGGGAGGACGTCTTCTGCTACGGCGCCGAGGTCGCGAACGCCTGGATGCAGGGCTCTGGGTTCGTCGAGCGCCTCGCCTTCCAGGCGGTCGTGCGCTTCACGGTCAAGCTCGAGTTCCTCGCCGGCCTGTTCGCCCGGGCGCAGGCGGTCAACGGGACCGAGACGACGGCAGCCGGTCAGGAGGCGCTGGGGGAGCTGCTGATGTGGCGCAACCTCTTTGCCGGGCTGACCGACGGTATGATCGAGAACGCCCACCCGTGGGCCGGCGACGCCGTGCAGCCGGACGGGTCGTATGGCGTGGTGTACCTGCACATGGCGTCGCAGGCATATGTCCGCATCCGCCAGCTCATCGAGGAGACCGTCGGGTCGAACCTGATCTATCTCAACTCCAACGCCGCCGACTTCCACAACGAGCAGCTGCGCCCGGTCCTCGATCGGTTCTATCGCGGGTCGCACGGCATGGCGGCGCCCGACCGGGTCAAGACGATGAAGCTGCTCTGGGACGCGATCGGCTCGGAGTTCGGCAGCCGCCACGAGCTCTACGAGCTCAACTACGGCGCGCCGCGCCGCACCAACCGCATGCGGTCGCTCTGGGGCGCGCAGGCGAGCGGTCTCCTGGAGCACTGCCAGGAGATGGTCGAAGGCTGCATGACCGAGTACGACCTCGACGGCTGGACCGCCGGCGATCTCGTCGATCCGGGTGACGTGAGCGTCGTCCGGCGCCGCGTCACGGGCTAATCCAGCCTCACTTCGAGCCGGTCGTCCCGCTCGCGCACCTCGAGCAGGGTGAGCGGGATCTCGGCCGGCTCGAGAGCCACCGACCCGTCGGCCAGGCGGAACTCGGCGCCGTGGCAGTTGCAGACGATCACCCCGTCTTCGGCGACGACCTCGGCGTAGTCGGTGAACGCGCACTCCGCGTGGGTGCACCTGTCCGCGAACACGCGCCAGGCGCCCTGGTGGCGAACCGCGACCAGTGCGCGGTCACCGGCGCGGGCCCCGAGCACCTCGTCGTCGCTCGGCTCGTCCAGCAGCTCAAGCTCGGTCCAGTGGTCGGTCATCGGACGATCCTGTTCTCATTCCGGGTTGACGGCGTCGTCTGCACCTGGAATGGTGTTGTAGTAGGAAACGATCGTTCATCCTGGTGAACACAAGGACCGACCCATGCGCTCGACCGTCAACTGGATCGACGACATCACGCCGGACAGCCTCCACGCCGACCCGTACCCCGCGTACGCCCGGCTTCGCGACGAGGCGCCGGTCGCCTGGCTGCCCTGGGCGAACGCCTGGCTCGTCACCCGCTGGGACGAGTGCTGGACGGCCGGCACCGACACGGACCGCTTCGCTTCCGCCGCCAACCACCCGACGCTCAACCGCGTCTTCGGTGAGCCGAACATCCTCGCCACGAGCGGCGACGAGCACCGCGACCTGCGCGACGGCGTCGACCCGCTGCTGCGCCCGCGCGCGGTCAACGGCTATATCGACGATCTGGTCCGGCCGGTGGCCCTCGAGCGCCTCTCCGCGCTCGAGGGCCGCGGCGAGGCCGAGCTGATGAGCGAGTTCTTCGAGCCGGTGAGCGTGCGCGGCCTCGGCGACCTGCTCGGCCTCGGCGTCGACGACGACACGCTGCGACGCTGGTTCCATGAGCTCAACGTCGGGATCTCGAGCTCGGAGCTCGATCCGGCCAAGCTCGCCCGCGCCGACGCGGTGACGACGGAGATCGAGGAGCGCATCGTGCCGCTGCTCGAGCGGCTCACACGCGAGCCGGACGAGAGCATGCTCTCGCACATGCTCCATGGCGGGCGCCCCGAGGGCGACCCTCGCACGCCCGCCCAGGTGCTCCCGTCGCTGAAGGTGATCCTGCTCGGCGGCATGCAGGAGCCGGGCCATGCCGCCGGCTCCACGATGCTCGGCCTGCTCGGCCGCTCCGACGACCAACTGGCCCGCGTGGCCGCCGACGTCTCGCTCGTGCCCACGGCGGTCACCGAGGGGCTGCGCTGGATCGCGCCGATCGGCTGGACCGAGCGCCAGGCCGCATGCGACCTCGAGCTCGACGGCGTGTCGATCCCCGAGGGCGATGTCGTCGAGATCGTGTTGTCGTCGGCCAACCGCGACCCGGCCCGCTTCGAGCGTCCCGACGAGTTCGACATCGACCGGCCCCGGCAGTCGCACATGTCCTTCGGCAACGGCGAGCACTTCTGCTCGGGGCACTACTTCTCGCGCCAGCTCGAGCGCATCGCGCTCGAGGAGCTCCTGCCCGCGCTGCCCGGCCTGCGCCTGGACCCCGATCGCGAGCCGGTCGTCACCGGCTTCGCGTTCCGCGCCCCCAAGCAGCTGTACGTCCGCTGGGACGCGTGATGGCGGAGGCCGCCGCCCTCGGCTCCGCCGCCACGAACGTCGCCACGAACGTCCGCGTCCTGCGCGCCCGCCACGGCATGAGCCTGGGGCAGCTGGCCGCCCGGGCCGGCATGTCGAAGGGCACGCTGTCCAAGCTGGAGACCGGCGCGGCCAACCCGACCCTCGACACGCTCGCCACGCTGGCGGCCGCGCTCGCCGTCCCGCTGCCCGAGCTGTTCGCCGCGTCGCTGGTCGGCATCGAGGTCGTCCGCGCCCATGAGGGGCTCGACATCGGCGACGACGCCGGCCCGGCGCGGCTGGTCAACGTGATGTCGCGCGACCGCCTCCTCGTGGAGGTCCACGACCTCACGCTGCCGGCGGGCCACGCCGAGGTGTCGGCCACGCATGGCGAGGGGTCGTGGGAGCACGTGATCGTGCGCTCGGGGCGGATCGCCGCCGGGCCGATCGACCAGCAGGCCGAGCTCGCCGAGGGCGACTACGCCGTCTACCCGGGCGACCGTCCGCACCGCTGGGAGGGCCTCGGCCCCGGGACCGCGCGCGTCTGGGCCGTCCTCACCGTCGCACACCACGAGAGGAACTCATGACCGAACCCACCCTCGCCACCGACGTCATCCCGCTCTCCGAGCAGTTCGACAACCACGACGCGTACCGGCCGGAGCCCACGGACGCACTCGCCGGCCGGAGGCTCGCGCTGCACATGAAGGACGGCTCGGTGATCGACGTGCGCTTCGACAGCGAGGCGCAGCTGACGTGGAGCAGCGATGTCGAGCAGCTCTGGGGCCTGTCCGGCACCGATGACTATGAGGCGATCGAGCTGCGCCCCGACCTGTATCTGGTGGTGATCGGGCGCCTGGAGGAGCGCACGAGCCTGCTCGCCGTCCTCGACCTCGCGCACGCGCGCGCGATCCTCAACCTCACGCGGCTCGTCGACGACGGCGACGGCGTTCGCGAGGTGACGACCTTCGGCCAGGCCGGCGTGGGCGGGCCGATCGGCGAGCGCTTCGAGCGCACGCATGAGCTCGTCGGCAGGCGCGTCCATCACCGCTACAGCGACACCCACGCGTTCGAGCACATCTACCTCAGCCACCGCACCTACGCCTACCAGGGGCTCGAGGGCCCCGAGGCGGGCATCGCCGACGTCGACTACACCGACGCCTACAAACTCGCCGACCGCCTGTACCTGTTCTCCTGGCACGAGCGCGCACAGCCGTTCAACGGGGCCATCACGCTCGATCTCGAGGCGGGCCGGGCGACCGGCCGCCTGTTCGGCTGGGAGAAGGAGACCGGCCGCGCCCTGCAGATCCGCACCGGCTCCATCGCCACGCTGCTCAACGAGACCACCTACGAGGGACTGTGAGGACCCCATGAGCACCACCGCCCCCGCCGCCCGCACGGCACGTACCGTCGCGCGCGCCGAGCCCGTCGGCAGCCTGCTGCGCAACCCGCAGATCACCGCGCAGATCGACAAGATCTTCGAGGGATCCAACACGTACGTCCGGCCGCTCGTGCTCGACACCCGCGCGGAGCGCATCGCCGAGCTCAACCGGCTCGCCGACGCGGCCTCGCGTGCGGCGGTGCAGCGCCAGATCGACGCCGGCCTCGACGTCGTCACCGACGGCGAGCTGCGGCGCAGCACGTTCATCGGCAGCTTCTACGACTCCGTCGACGGGCTCGCGCAGCCCGGGAGCCGGTTGATCGCCGAGAACGAGCAGGGCGATGTCTACGAGAACTTCGGCGAGCCGGTGTTCGCCGATCGCATCCGCAAGGCGTACGCGCCCGCCGCCGAGGAGGCCGCGTTCATGCGCTCGGTCGCGGGCGGCTTCCCGTTCAAGATCACGCTGCCCGCGCCCTCGTACTTCCTGACGGACTTCATCGAGCTGGGCGGCGGTGCGTACTCGACGCACGCGGCGTTGCTCGAGGACGTGGTCGCGATCACCAGGCGCCTCGTCGACGAGACGATCGCCGCCGGCGCGCGCTGGATCCAGTTCGACTTCCCGCTCTACCCGGCGCTGGTCGCCGAGTCGACCAGCAGCCTCGGCTCGATGATCGAGCTTGCCCGCGGTGAAGGGGAGACCGAGCAGACGCTGCTCGACAAGGCGCTGGCCGCCGACGCCGCGGTGGCGAAGGGCATCCCCGACGACGTCACCGTCGCGCTGCACCTGTGCCGCGGCAACTTCGAGGGCGGCTTCTGGAGTGGCTCGCTGGCCCCGATCGCCGAGCGCATCTTCACCGAGCTGCCGCACGAGCGGTTCCTGTTCGAGTGGGAGGACATCGGCCGCGAGGGCGACTACTCCCCGATCAAGCACGTGCCCAAGGACCGGATCATGGCGATGGGCGTCGTCTCCACCAAGACGCCGGAGCTCGAGGACGAGGACGAGATCGTGCGTCGCATCGAGGCGGCCGCCGAGCATCTGTCGATCGAGCAGCTGGCGATCTGTCCGCAGTGCGGGTTCGCCAGCATCTACGGCGACCACCTCGTCAGCGCCGAGGATGCCCAGTGGCGCAAGCTCGAGCTGATCGGCCGCGTGGCCGACCGCGTCTGGGGCCGCTGACGCCGGCGGGCTCGAGACCCGCGTGCGCCGGGCCGGTGCCGGCGCGCCGCTGCTCGTGCTGCCGGGTGAGATCGCTAGTCGCGCGCCGCGGATGCCGACCGCGGCGCGCAGCCGCTCTCAGCCGCGGCGAACCGCGGAGATGTCCGTCGGGTTGATGAGATCGGGCGCGGTCCAGCCGCTGCGGTCGTAGTCGGCCATGCAGCGGTCGACGAGGCCGCGCCACTGCTCGATCGAGCCGTCGTGCTTGGCGATCTCCATCATGCCGAGGTGGTTGAGCTCCGGGGGCCCGAAGTAGTTGAGCTCGTAGAGCTCGTGGCGGCCGCCGAACTCGCTGCCGATCGCGTCCCAGAAGAGCTTCATCGTCTTCGAGCGCTCCTCGGCGGTGATGCCGCCGGTGCCGCGCATGAAGCGGTCCATGTGGCGGCGCATCTCCGGCTGGTCGAAGTCGACCGCGCTGGAGTTCAGGTAGATGAGGCCCGAGGAGACCGTCGACTGGATGATCTCCTTGACGCGCCGGTACATCACCGGCGCCATCGCCGCGTACGCGGTGCCATAGGACTCGTTGGGCAGCAGTGCGTCGCCGCCGTGCTGCGGCTGCGGGCTCTCGATCATTCCGTCGACCATCGCCGCGACCGCGTTGCGGCAGACGATGATCTCGCCGAACGCAGCCTGCAGCTGCCGGCTGTCGCCGCCGCCCTTGATGTCGAGCGCCTTGGCCATCAGGCCCGACAGGAACTCGAGCTTGACGGTCATGCGCGTCGCCGCCTGCAGCAGCGCGCGCCCGATCCAGCCGGACTCGGCGTCGTACGAGTTCGACTTGTCGACGTCGTAGACGAGGACGTTCTCCCACGGGATCTGCGCGCGGTCGAAGACGATGATCGAGTCGTTCTCGTCGAGGCGGCTGGAGAGCGGGTAGTCGAACGGGCTCGCCGCGCGGCCGGCGGCCAGCTCGTAGGACGCGCGCGAGAGGAACTTCACGCCGGGCGCGTTCGTCGGCGCCAGGAAGACGAGCGCGTACGCCTTCTTGCGCAGCGGAACGCCGAAGTGCGAGATGAACACCTGGTGCGTGAGCGGCGAGCCCGTCGCGACGACCTTGGCGCCGCTGACGATCAGGCCGTTGTCGGTCTCGTCCTCGACGTGCACGTAGACGTCCGCGATGTCGTCGGGCGGCAGGTCGCGGTCGACCGGCGGGGGGACGATCGCGTGTCCCAGGTACAGGACCTTCTCCTGGCCCTCGCGGTACCAGCGGCGCGCGTTGCCCGCGTACTCGCCATACCACTCCGGGTCGCCGCCCAGCGCGCCCAGCATCGCCGCCTTGTAGTCGGGGCTCCGGCCCATCCAGCCGAACGTCAGCTCCGCCCACACGCGCACCGCGTCGCGCGACGCGCGCAGGTCGTCCTTCGTGCGCGCCGCCTTGAACAGCGGGTGGGTGAAGCCGCCGTTGCCGGTGTCGGTGGGGGCGGTCAGGCGGTCGCGGTGCTGCGGGTCGTGCATTGCGTCGTAGAGGCGTGCGATCGACCGGGCGGAGTTGCGAAACGCGGGATGCGTGGTGACGTCGTCGACGCGCTCGCCGTAGATCCAGATCTCGCGGCCGTCGCGCAGGCTCTCGAGGTACTCGTCGCCGGTGAAGGGCAGATGGCGCTCGGTGGTGGCGGCGGCGGCTTCGTGCAACTCGGTCATCGATCCTCTCCGTGAGTAGTCCTATGGACACCCGTCCATAGCGTTGGTACCGTACCACGAACACCGCAGACCGAAAAACGAACTATATGGAGGGGTGGGACGGATGACACGGACGGGACATCTGCTGGCGATCGGGGCGGCGCTGGCGATCGCCGCCGTCGGCGTCGGCTGCGGATCGAGCGACGACGGCGGCTCGACCGGCAGCACCGGCGGCGTGGCGACCGGCGCCGCGACGACGGGCGGCGGCGGCAAGGCGGCGAAGGTCGCCTACATCAGCTACTCCGACAACGACTTCATCCAGGCCGAGCTCGGCGGAGTCAAGAAGGCCGCGGAGTCAGGCGGCGGCAGCGCGACGATCTTCAACGCCGGGTTCGACCCGCAGAAGCAGATCAAGCAGTGCCAGGACGCGGTCCAGAGCGGACGCTACAACGTGATCGTCCTGGCTCCGGTGGATCCCGCGACGGGGATTCCCTGTGTGGCGGCGGCCAAGGCCGCGAACATCCCCGTCGTCAACATCGAAGGCGTCGTGGGCAAGGACCCGAACGACATCAAGCCGCAGGTCGAGGGCGTGGTCGGCTCGGTGCTGATCGGGCCGGTCGGAAACGCCGAGGCGATGACGGAGATCACCAAGCAGGCGTGCGAGGGCCTGGACCCGTGCAAGGTCATCGTGGAGGTCGCGACACCGAGCGACTACTTCACCAACCAGGTCCCGAAGATGGTGCAGGAGAAGCTGCCGAACGTCGACATCGTCCAGAAGCTCGCCGGCATGTACGACCCGAGCGTCATCGCCAAGGCGTTCCCGGATGCGCTGAGCGCCCACCCCGACGCGAACGTCTTCCTCTCCGCGTCGGACTCGCAGGCGCTGGCCGTCATGCCCGCGCTCAAGCAGGCGGGCAAGCTGGGCAAGGTCAAGCTGATCGGTAACGGAGGCAGCCGGCTCGGCGCGAAGGCCGTCGCCGACGGCACGCTATTCGGCACCGCCGGCAACTACCCCGCCCAGATGGGCGAGACGGCCGGCAAGATGGCCGACGAGGCGGTCAACGGCGAGACGATCGATCCGAGCTCGGTCGACGCGCTGAAGCTCGACACGCCGCTCTACATCACCAAGGAGAGCGTGAAGGACTTCACGCCCGAGTGGGGCGCCGAGCGCTCCGAGTAGGCGAGAAGCGGCCCGGTTGACCGCCGTCCCCTCGCGGCGGTCAACCGGCCAGCGCGCGCCGGAAGAGCGGCTCGACTCGCGCCGCCTCGAGTGGCTCGCCGAGCACGACGGCGTGGACGAGCAGCCCCTCGAACACCTGGGAGACGGTGTCCGCGGTGATGTCGTCGGCCGTGAAGCGGCGGACGAGCGCACGGCCGTCGTCCACCCAGCGGCGCGCGGCCTCGCGCAGGTTCGGGCGCCGACGCGCCGCCAGGAACAGCTCGTAGTCGAGCATCAGCTGCTCGCGCTGGCGCACCGTGAGCTCCTCGACCAGCCCCGCCATCGCGGCGGCGAGGTCGCGCTCAGGCTCGAGGCGCTCGAGGATCTCGGTCAACACGTCGCGGTTCAGCGCCTCGGCGAGCTCCACCGCGCTGCGCAGCAGCTCGTCCATGTCGCCGAAGTGGTAGCTCGTGGAGCCGAGCGGCACGTCGGCCTCCTTCGCCACGGCGCGGTGCGTCAGGCCGTCGATGCCGTCGCGTGCTATGACCCGGATCGCGGCGGCGGCGATGCGCTCGCGGCGGGCGGGGTCGTAGCGGCGGCGGCGCGGGCCGGCGGTCTGCTCCATCGCCCGGAGACGGTAGCCCGGTCTCACGCGGACGGCGGTCCGCCGACCGGTGGTCGAATATCGTTGTACCGTGTTCGATTCCGGTAGCATCCTGCAACTGCCGCGCGGCGCGGCGGTCGGAGAGAGGGGAAAGGACCTGGCGATGAGCGGCGACGCGGCGGATCGGACACACGTCGAGCTGCGCGGCGTATCGAAGAACTACGGCGGCGTGCAGGCGGTTCGTGATGTGAGCCTGTCGATCGCCCGCGGGTCGGTGCATGCGATCGTGGGCGAGAACGGCGCGGGCAAGTCGACGGTGAGCAAGATGATCGCCGGGGTGATCACGCCGAGCGCGGGCGAGCTGCTGGTCAACGGCGAGCCGGTGCACTTCCATTCGCCGCGCCAGGCGCTGGCGGCGGGGATCGCGATGATCGATCAGGAGCTGGCGATGGTGCCGGCTCGGTCGGTGATGGACAACGTGTTCCTGGGGGTGGAGTCGCGGCGCGGCGGGGTGCTGAACCTGCGCGCGCAGCGGGCGCGCTTCAAGGAGCTCATCGACCGCACCGGGTTCGGGCTGCCGCGTGACGTGCCGGTCGGGGCGCTGCGGGTCGCCGAGCAGCAGAAGGTCGAGATCCTGCGGGCGATCGCGCGCGACGCGGACCTGATCATCATGGACGAGCCGACGGCGCCGTTGACGCAGGTCGAGGCCGAGCAGCTCTACGAGATCATCTGGGGGCTGCGCGACGGCGGGACGACGATCCTGTACATCTCGCACTTCCTGCAGGAGGTGCTGCAGGTCTCCGACACGGTGACCGTCATGCGCGACGGGCTGCACGTGAGCACGAAGCCGTCGGCGCAGGAGACCGAGGCGTCGCTGGTACGAGGGATGCTGGGGCGGTCGCTGGAGCTGAACTTCCCGGAGCGCAAGCTGTGCGATCAATCGGCGGAGCCGGTGCTGGAGGTGCGTGATCTGTGCGCGCCGGGCCGGTTCGAGGACGTGAGCTTCACGCTGCGGCCGGGGGAGATCGTGGGGATGGCCGGGTTGATCGGCAGCGGCCGGTCCGAGGTGCTGCGGGCGGTGTTCGGCGCCGACCGGGTCTCGTCGGGCGAAGTCCTGCTCGACGGCAAGCGTGTTCGCTCGCGGTCGCCGCGCAGGTCGATCGCCAACGGGCTCGTGCTGCTGCCCGAGAGTCGCAAGGACGACGGGCTCGTGATGGTGCGCTCGGTGGCCGACAACACGGTGATCTCGCATCTGGACGACGTCAGCTCGGGCGGGCTCATGCGCCGCGACCGCGAGAAGGCCGCGGTCGCGAAGCTGATGGCCGATCTCGACGTACGCACCAGCGGGGCCGATGCGCCGATCTGGAGCCTGTCGGGCGGCAACCAGCAGAAGGTGCTCTTCGCCAAGTGCCTGATGGGCAACCCGCGCGTGATGCTCATCGACGAGCCGACCCGCGGCGTCGACGTCGGCGCCAAGCGCGCGCTCTACGACCTCATCGTGTCGCTCGCGGCCGAGGGCATGGCCCTGCTGGTCGTCTCGAGCGAGCTCGAGGAGGTGCTCGGCCTGGCCCACCGCGTGCTCGTCATGCGCCGCGGCCGCCTCGTCGCGGAGTTGCCCCACGACGAGGCCGATGAGGAGACCGTCCTGGCCGCCGCCTTCGGCACCGAGGTCGCCGCGTGAACGCCTCGGCTTTGCGCCGTCCGAGGTCCGCTGATAATGTTCCGAACAAGTCAGTCCGAATAACGAACTACATGGGACACCAGGGATGACCGACGCCACCTCGGCGACGCCTGCCACGCCGGACGCGGCGACCGCCGCCCGGCGCCACCCGGCGCTGCAGCTCTCCAACCTGCGCGACTACGGCATCGTCGTCTTCCTCGTCGCGCTGATCATCGCCCTCTGGATCAGCACGGACACGTTCATGACGGTCAACAACCTGAAGAACGTGTTGGACGGCGCCGTCGCCACCGGGCTGATCGCGGTGGCCGGCACGATCGTCATCATCGCCGGCGGCTTCGACCTGTCGGCCGGGGCGATCTTCGCGGTGTCCGCCATCATCGGCGTGAAGACCAGCAACGACGCGAGCCCGCTCGTTGGCATCGTCGTGGGCGTCCTCGTCGGCTGCGGCCTGGGTCTCGTCAACGGACTGCTCTGCACGGTGGGGCGCATCAACGACTTCGTCGCGACGCTCGGCACGATGATCGCCTACGGCGGCATGGCGGTGGCGATCAGCGGCTCGGGACTGGTGCTCGTCAACGACCCGTCGTTCGCCAACGTTGCGAACACCGACGTGCTCGGGTTCCACCTCTCGAGCTGGATCCTCGTCGCCGTCGCGCTCGGTTGCGGCTTCCTGTTGAACTGGACCGTCTTCGGCCGCGCCGTCTTCGGCCTGGGCGGCAACCCCGCGGCGGCGCGCCTCTCGGGCCTGCCCGTGGCGCGGATCAAGACGCTCACCTACGTGCTGTCGGGCGGCGTCGCCGCGGCGGCCGGCCTCATCGTCGCCGCGCGCAGCCTGTCGGTCAGCGCCACGACCGGGGCGAACATCATCTTCGACGCGCTCGCCGCGATCCTCATCGGCGGCAACAGCGTCTTCGGCGGCGAAGGCGCCATCTGGCGCACGATGGTCGGGGTGGCCATCCTCGCCGTCATCTCCAACGGCTTCAACCTGCTCGGCGTCGACCCGCTGTACCAGCAGATCGTCAGCGGCACGATCATCCTCGTCGCCGTGGGCGCCGACGCCTGGACGCGCCGCCGAGCCTGATCCACCAAGTGGCTCGTTACGGGACGGGCCTTTGGACGGGCGGCCCTGACGCTCGCCTGCACACCAGAACCATCGAGGGGGAACGACCATGAGGTACCCACGCGCGCTCGGGCTCGCGGCGGTGATCGCCGCGGCGGCGCTCGCCGCCGGCTGCGGCTCGGACGACGGCAGCTCGACGACCTCGACGCCGTCCACCGGCTCGACCGCGGCGAGCACGGGCTCGTCCGGGGGCGAGCCGGTGAACGTCGCCTACCTGACGTACGCGCTGACCGACTACGTCGAGGCCGAGAAGCAGGGCGTCAAGAGCGTGGTCGGCCCCGGCGGCGGCAGCGTGACGGTGTTCAACGCGAACTTCGATCCGCAGAAGCTCACGCAGCAGTGCCAGGACGCCGTGAGCAGCGGGCGCTACAACGCGATCCTGCTCGCCACGGTCACGCCGCCGACGGGCGTGCCGTGCGTGACGGCCGCGAAGGCGGAGGGCATCCCGGTGGCGACGATCGAGACGCAGACGGGCAAGTCCACAGAGGACATCAACCCGCAGGTCGACGGCGTCGTGGGCGTGGTGACGATCCCGGTGTCGGCGAACGCGAAGGCCGTCGCGGGGATCACGACCCAGGCGTGCAAGGGCCTGGATCCGTGCAAGATCATCGCGGAGGTCGCGACGCCGAACGATCCGCTGACCAACGCCGCGATCGACGCGGTCAAGAAGGACGTGCCCAACGCGGACGTCGTGCAGACGATCTCGGGGCAGTACGACCCGAGCGTGATCGCGAAGGCGTTCCCGGACGCGCTGAGCGCCCATCCGGACGCGCAGGTCTTCGTGTCGGCGGCGGACTCGCAGGCGCTGGCGGTCGTCCCGGCGCTCAAGCAGGCGGGCAAGCTCGGCAAGATCAAGCTGGTGGGCAACGGCGGCAGCCGCCTCGGCGCCAAGGCGATCGCGGACGGGACGCTGTTCGGCACGATCGGCAACTGGCCCGAGCAGCAGGGCGAGATCGCGGGCAAGATGCTGACCCAGGCGGTCAACGGCGAGACCGTGGATCCGAAGGGCGTCAACGGCCTGGAGATCGACCAGCCGCTGCTGCTGACGAAGGACAACGTGGACCAGTTCAAGGCCGAGTGGGGCGCGGAGCGTCCCAGCAGTTGAGCCTCAGCCGCATCTTGCAGTGACCGATGCCCGGGCAAGGCTGCCCGGGCATCGATCGTTCTGACGGTTCGCGGTTGCGCTGCATGAGGGCCGCCGATATCGTCTAGCGGACAAGTATGTCCGATATTCGTACTCCGTCCGGTGGTCGGCCGGACCGGGAGGCGAGGAGGGGAGAGGCCATGAGGAGTTCAAGGGTGCTCGCGCTCGGCGCGATGCTGGGGGCCGTCGCGCTGACGGCCGCCGGGTGCGGCTCGAGCGGCGGCGACTCGTCGACGTCGGCGGCGACCGGGAGCGGCACGGCCGCGAGCACGGGAGCCTCGACCACCGTCTCGTCCGGCGGCAAGCCGGCGAAGGTGGCGTACGTGACGTACGCCATGAACGACTACGTGTCGGTCGAGGTCGACGGCGTCAAGAAGGCCGTCGAGCCGGACGGCGGCAGCGTGACGGTGTTCAACGCGAACTTCGACCCGCAGAAGATGACGCAGCAGTGCCAGGACGCGATCTCCAGCGGTCGCTACAACGGCATCGTGATCGCGCCGGTCACCGCCCCCACCGGCGTGCCGTGTGTGAAGGCCGCCCAAGCGGCCGGGATCCCGGTCGTGACCATCGAGATCCAGGTCGGCACGTCGACCGAGCGGATGGACCCGCAGGTCGAGGGCGTCGTCGGCGTCGTCGGCTTCCCGACCTCGCAGAACGCGAAGAAGATCGCGGGGCTCACGGCCGAAGCCTGCAAGGGGCAGGACCCCTGCAAGATCATCGGCGAGGTGGCCACGCCCGACGACCCGGTCACCAACCAGGTCATCGATACCGTGAAGAAGGACGTCCCCGGCGCCGACGTCGTTCAGACGGTAGTCGGCCAGTACGACCCGAGCATGATCGCCAAGGCCTTCCCCGATGCGCTGAGCGCGCATCCGGACGCGCAGGTGTTCGTGTCGGCGGCCGACTCGCAGGCGCTCGCGGTGGTGCCGGCGCTCAAGCAGGCGGGCAAGCTCGGCCGGGTCAAGCTGATCGGCAGCGGCGGCAGCCGCCTGGGCGCGAAGGCGATCGCCGACGGGACGATGTTCGGAACCGTCGCCAACTGGCCGCTGCAGCACGGCGAGGCGGCCGGCCGGATGGTGGTCCAGGCGGTCAACGGCGAGAAGGTCGACCCTCAGTCCGTCAACGCCCTCGAGATCGACACGCCGTCGTTGGTCACGAAGGCGACGGTGTCGCAGTTCAAGCCGGAGTGGGGCGCCGAGCGCCCCGGTTGATCGACTGACCCGCTCCTATTCTCCCGGCGCTCGGGCTCATGCTCGGGCGCCGGGCCGCGGCCGCGATACAAGCCGCCGCTGCGGCGGGCCCGTCGCGGCGGCTTCCGGCGTCTCACGGCCTGCACAGCACCGCCTCGAAGATCCCGACCGAACCGGCCTGCATGTCCTTGACGCTGTTCTCGGCCATGGCGAGCGTCTGCTCGCCGACGAGCGGGAAGATGTCGAGGCCCTCGATCGTCTCCTCCTGCCACTGGACCAGGCCCGCCAGGTCCTCGACCGTGGCGTCCGGCGGCGTCCTGCCCGCCTTCTCGAGCACGGCGGCGACCCGATCCCGCAGGTCCGGCGGTGCGAAATGCGCCGCCATCTTCTCCACAACGTCAGACATCCCGACCTCCCTCGCGTTGCGTGCGAGGGACGCTACCGAAATCCGCATATCGACATTAGGCGTCCGTATGATGGGCACATGACGACGGCGCCCCTTACGGCCGCCCGGACGACGCGCGAGGTCCCGCGCGCCGAGATGGTCGGCAGCCTGCTCAAGCCCCCGCGGCTGATGGAGCTCTTCCGCGAGGTCTACGACGGCATCAGCGCCCAGGAGACGCTCGTGCCGCCGGAGCGCGACGAGCGCCTGCACGCGCTGCGCGCGGCGGCGGCGGAGGCGACGCGGGAGGCGGTCGCTCGCCAGCTCGAGATCGGCCTCGACGTGGTCGGCGACGGCGAGATGCGCCGCGGCTACTTCCTGAACTCGCTCTACGACGGCGTCAAGGGGCTCGAGTCGCTTCCCGCCGACGACGATCCGATCTTCGCGATGGAGCCGTTCGTCGCAGACCGCATCACGAAGACGGGCAACCCGCTGGCCGACGAGCTGGAGTACCTGCGCACGCTCACCGACCATCCGGTGAAGGCCTCGATCCCGGCGCCGTCGATCTACCACATGGAGGGCCACGCACGGTCCGAAGACGTCTATCCCGACGCGTATGCCTTCATCGCCGACGTCGTGGCCGTCGAGCGCGAGATGGTCCGCGAGACGGTCGCCGCCGGCGCGGACTACGTCCAGTTCGACTATCCGATCTACACGACGCTCGTGGACCCGAACGCCGGGCAGATGGTCTCCAGCGAATCGGACAAGGCGTTCGCCCACGCACTGCGCTCGGACGCCGCGGTGCTCGACGGCCTCCCCGACGACGTGACGACGGCCATCCACATGTGCCGCGGCAACTTCAAGTCGGAGTCGATCGTCACCGGCGCGCTGGACCCGGTGGCCGAGCGCGTGTTCAACGAGCTGCCGCACGACCGCTTCCTCATGGAGTGGAACGATGAGGCGCACACCGGCGGGTTCGACGCGATCCGCTTCGTGCCGAAGGGCAAGGTCGTCGTCATGGGGCTCGTCTCGACGCAGTCGTCGCGCCTCGAGACCGCCGACGAGCTGCTGCGCAAGCTGGACGAGGCGCAGCGCTTCCTGCCCGTCGAGCAGCTGGCGATCTCGCCGCAGTGCGGATTCTCGTCGTTCTTCGAGGGCAACGAGAACGCCCGCGAGGTCATGTGGCGCAAGCTCGAGCTCGTCGTCGAGGTGGCCGACCGGGTGTGGCCGCGGTGAGCGCCTCCCGGACGGTTCCCCGCGCCGAGACGGTCGGCAGCCTCCTGCGGCCGCCGGCGCTGCGCGCGATGTTCCCGCAGGTCTACGCGGGGCACAAGACGCCGTCGCCGCGGCTGCTCGACGCGGCCGGCCTGGAGCGCCTGGCCGAGCTCGAGCGCCGGGCCGATACGGCGGTGGCCGACGTGGTGCGCCGGCAGATCGACATCGGGCTCGACGTCATCACCGACGGCGAGATGCGCCGCGCGTCGTTCACCCACTCGCTGGTCGACGCGCTCGGCGGCTTCGAGGACTCAGACGTGGAGTTCGCGTTCACCAACGAGCAGGGCGAGGAGATGGTCCCTCCGAGCGGGCCGCTCGTCGGCGCGCAGCGCGTCAGCAAGGTCGCCAACCCCGCGCTCGACGAGGCGCGCTTCGTGCGCACGCTCACCGACCACCCGCTGAAGGTCACGTTCCCGGCGCCGTCGTACTGGTACTGCGAGCCGGTCGACCTCGCCAAGGGCGCGTACTCCAGCCAGCGCGAGTTCGTCGAGGAGGTCGTCGCGATCCAGCGCGAGCTGCTCGCCGAGGTCGTCGCGGCCGGCGTGCGCCACGTGCAGATGGACTGGCCCGCGTACGTCATGGCGATCGACCCGAAGTGGCGCGACCACCTGCCCGGCACCGAGGGCCTCGCGCTCGGGGAGCTCATGGACGAGCTCATCGCCGTCGACAACGCGGTCATCGCCGACCTGCCCGCCGACGTGACCACCGCGCTGCACGTCTGCCGCGGCAACTACCGGTCCATGTGGATGACGGAGGGCTCGCTGGAGCCGATCGCCGAGCAGCTCTTCGGCGACCTGCGCTACGACCGGCTGCTCGTCGAGTGGGACGACACCGCGCGCGAGGGCGACTTCGACACGCTGCGCCACGTCCCCGCCGGCGGGCCGATCGTGGTGATGGGCGTGGTGAGCTCGAAGTCGACGACGGTCGAGTCGGCCGACGACGTCCAGCGCCGCCTCGAGGAGGCGGCGCGCTACGTGCCCGTCGAGCAGCTGGCGATCTCTCCGCAGTGCGGGTTCGCGTCGACGTGGGAGGGCAACGAGCTCGCCGAGGAGAGCCAATGGCGCAAGCTCGAGGTCGTCGTGGAGGTCGCCGACCGCGTGTGGGGGCGTGGTTAGGTCGTGTGCGCGCTGCTGCGGATGCGGGCGGACCACGACCCGGCGACCGTCCGACTCACGATCGTCTGCGACGACGGCCGGGTCTGCGATGAGGCGGTCGCGCTCGGCTCGCCGGCACCCCCGGCCGGTTAGTGCGGGGCGGCCGCCCCGACCGCCGAGAGATGGGCGACCGCCTCCTCGACGGTGACCAGGTCCGCGTACTTCGTGCCGAGGTCGAACAGCGACGCGAGATGGGGGAGACGTTCGCGGTCCGCGACGGCGTCCTGCACGACGGCGACGCGAAAGCCGTGCTGCAGGGCATCGACCGCCGTCGCGCGAACGCACCCGCTGGTGGCCGCGCCGGTGACCAGCACGGTGTCGACCCCCTGGCTGACGAGCCGGCTGACGAGATCCGTGCCGAAGAAGCCCGACGCGTAGCGCTTGACGACGACGTGGTCGCTGGGGATCTGGCCGAGGCCCTCGTCGAACTCGACCCACTCGCTGCCGTGCACCAGCCCGGCGTGGGTGACCTTCCGCTCCCAGCTTCCGGCTTCGCGGAACTCGGCGTCGTAGCCGGACCCGACGAGGACCACGGGTGCTCCCGCGCGGCGCGCAGCGTCCAGGACGGTCCGCGACGGGGCGACGACGTCCCCGAACGCGTGCAGGCCCATCGGCGCGGAGGGGTCGGTGAACCCGCGCACGAGATCGACCGACAGGACCGCCGGACGCCCGCCCAACCCGGCTCGCTTGACCATGCCCTGCTGCTGGTAGACCTGCCACAGGCGCTCGAACTCGGCCTCGGCGTCGAGCAGGTGCTGGCTCACGGTTGGGTCTCCTTCATGAACGTCGGGGGTGGGCACGGACGGCTCGCGCCGGCCGGGACACGCCCTCGGGCGGTCACGTGCGCGCTCGATGCATCACGGCACCGTACGGGGACCCCCAGGACCTGTCAGTGATCCGGATCGGTGACCCAGGTCACACCGTCGAGGCTGTGACTTCGGTCACCGATCGCGATCACGGACAAGGATCACTGACACGTCGTCAGGGCGCACCTAAGGTCGCCCCATGACGACAGGACGAACGCGAGCCGCTGCCCGGGAGCGGTGCGACGCCGGCCGGACGAGAGGAGGTCTCGCATGATCAGGTGGGCCGAGTTCTCGGACATGTGCCAGCGCGAGCTCGAGCTCTGCAAGGTCGCGGCGGGCGAGACGGTGGTGGTCCTCTCACAGGCCGAGGATCGCCTCGACTACGCCGACGCGTTCGTCGCCGCGGCGCGGCGCCTCGGCGCGACCGCGTACAACATCCGGCTCGGCGACACGTCGTCGGCGCTCAGCGGCAGCGGCGTGTGGACCGTCGGGATCAACCCGCTCACGGGCAACGACTCGGCGATGCGCGCCCTCAAGGACGCGGATCTCGTCATCGACCTGATCTTCCTGCTCTGGTCCAAGGAGCAGCTCGAGATCCTCAAGGCCGGCGCACGGATGCTCATGTGCATCGAGCCGATCACGTCGCTCACGAGCATGTTCCCGACGGAGGACCAGCGCCGGCGGGTCGAGCTCAGCGAGCGCATGCTCGAGAAGGCCAGGACGCTGCGGATGACGAACGCGGCGGGATCCGACGTGACCTACCGCCTCGATCAGTACCCGGTCATGGGCGTCTACGGCTACACGGACGTGCCCGGGCGGTGGGACCACTGGCCCGCCGGGTTCGTCCTGACCGGTGGCAACGACGACGGCGTCGACGGCCGGGTCGTCGTCGATCGCGGCGACATCATCGTCGCGCCGTTCGGGCGCTACGTGCAGGAGCCGATCGAGTTCGAGATCCGCGCCGGGCGCGTCGTCGACCTCCAGGGCGGTCTCGACGCCGACCTCCTGCGCGACTACATCGTCGGCTTCCAGGACGACCGTGGCTACGCGGTCTCGCACATCGGCTGGGGCTGCAACGAGAACGCCCGGTGGTGCCACAAGGCCAACAGCGTCTCCGGCTACGGCCAGGAGGCGCGCGCCTTCTACGGCAACGTCATGTTCGCGTTGGGCCCGAACCAGGAGCTCGGCGGTACGAACGACACGCCGGTGCACATCGACATCCCGATGCGCAACTGCACGATCCACCTCGACGACGTGCCGGTGCTCGTCGACGGCGAGTTCGTCGTGCCCGAGCTGAAGGTCGAGGGCGCCCGCGCCGGGCGGGGCCCGGAGCCGGCGGTGGACCGATGACCGCGACGTTCGACGTCCCCTCCCGGCCGCCGTTCGGTGCCGAGCAGGCAACGCACTTCGTGCTCGCCAACGGGATCTGGCAGCACGTCATCGAGTACGGCGACGGCGACGCCGGCATCGACGTCGTGCTGATCCCGGGCATGACGGCGGCAGCGGCCACCTGGGACTTCGTGGGCCGCGCCCTGCCCGACGGCGTCCGCGCGTTCGTCGTCGACGTGCGCGGCCGCGGCCTGACCGATCATCCGGCGTCCGGGTTCTCGCTGGACGACTACGCCGCGGACCTCGTGGGCGTCGTCGAGCGGCTGCGACTGCAGGCGCCGATCCTCGTCGGCCACTCGATGGGGGCCCGCATCGCGGCGGCGTTCGACCTCGCGGCTCCGGGCGCCGCCGGCGGGCTCGTCCTCGTCGATCCGCCCCTGAGCGGACCCGGTCGTGCGCCGTACCCCCACCCCCTCGGCATGTACAAGGGCTTCTTCGAGATCGCCCAAGCCCCCGAGCCCTCGATCGCGGAGTTCCGCCGGCTCGAGCCGAACCTCGTCAGCGACGACGCGGTGATCGACCGCATCCGGTGGCTGCGCAGCTGCGACCTCGGCGCCATCGAGGCGACGCACCGCGGCTTCCACGACGAGGACTTCCACGAGATCTACGCGCAGATCACGGCGCCGGCGGTGCTCGTCCGCGGCGCCGAGAGCGCCGTCGTCACCGAGGAGGACGCGCGGGAGCTGGGCGCGCTGCGGCCCGACATCCCGGTGGTCGACGTGGCCGGCGCGGGGCACCTCGTCCCGCACGCCAACCTCGAGGGCTTCCTGGACGCCCTGCGGCAGTTCACCTCCGAGCGCTTCGCGAGCGTCGACGGAGCCGAGGGCTAGGAGCCGATGCAGCCGACGACCGCACACGACGCCTACGCCCGGCCGTTCCAGGGCCAGGTCGGCATCGTCACCGGAGCCGCCCGCGGGATCGGGCGGGCGGTCGCGCGGCGCCTCGCCGCCGACGGCATGCGGGTGGTGGTGTGGGACCTCGACGGCGACGGCGCCGAGCAGGCGGCGGCCGAGCTGCGCAGCGCCGGCGCGGACGCGCAGGCGTTCGCGCTGGACGTCACCGACGAGGCGGCGGTGACGGCGGCCGCGCAGGCGGTGCGCGGTGAGCTCGGCCGCATCGACGCGCTCGTCAACAACGCCGGGATCTATCCCCACGTGCCGTTCGTCGATCTGACCCTCGAGGACTGGCGCCGGATCATGCGCGTCAACACCGAGAGCGCGTTCCTGTGCTCCAAGGCGGTGTTCCCGGCGATGCGCGACCAGCGCTACGGCCGGATCGTCAACTTCGCCTCGGCGGTCTTCCTCAACGGCGTGGGCGGCCCCGCGTACGTCGCGTCGAAGGCGGCGGCGATCGGCCTCACCCGGAGCTCCGCCCGCGAGCTCGCGGAGCACGGCATCACGGTCAACGCCGTGGCGCCCGGCCTCATCGACACGGAGGGTCTGCGTGACCTGGGACCCCGGGCGGACGAGCTCTTCGGCTTCGTGGTGCCCAGCCAGCTCATCCGGCGCCGGGGCCGGCCGGAGGACATCGCGGAGTGCGTCGCGTTCCTCGTCGCCCCGGCCAACGGGTTCATGACGGGCCAACTCGTGAACGTCGACGGCGGCGACAGCTTCCACTGACCGCGATGCCGGGCGAGCGATCGACACCGACCAGGAGACGAGACCCACGATGACCGATACGACCTCCCCACAGGTGCGGCCGGAGCTCGATGGGTTCGATCCGTTCTCCCAGGACTTCAGCCGGGACCCGGACCCGATGCTGGGCCGGGCGCACAGGGACTCGCCCGTGTTCTGGTACGAGCCGCTGGGCTGTTGGTTCGTGACCCGCTACGACGACGTCGAGTGGGTCTTCACCGACTCCAAGACGTTCTCGTCGCGTGCGCTGCGCGCGGTACCCGTGCCCGCGGCGCTGCGCGACCGCCTGCCCGAGCGCCCGCTGAACGTCAACTACATCAACATCGACCCGCCGCAGCACACTCGCGATCGCAAGGCGTCCCAGCGCGGGTTCACGCGGCCCATCGTCGCCGCGCTCGAGCCGAAGATCCGGGAGTTCGCCACCGAGCTCATCGACGCGTTCGCGGACCGCGGCCACTGCGACTTCATGCAGGAGTTCGCCTACCCGCTGTCGCTGCGGGTGATCGTGCAGGTCCTCGGCCTGCCGCCGTCGGACATGCCGCGCCTGCGCCAATGGACCGAGGACATGTTCAGCCTGATGTCGGCCGGCGCGGCGGACGAGCCGGACGCCCCGACGCGGCCGATGAGCGAGGCGGAGGCGACGGAGCGCTACACGCGGCTCGCCGATGCGTGGGACTACTTCGGCGAGGTCGTCGCCGACCGCCGGGCCGCGCCGCGCGAGGACTTCCTCACCGTCCTGTCCAACAGCCGCACGCCCGAGGGCGAGTGGACCATGGACGACGACACCATCAAGACCCATCTGATCGAGCTGGTCGCGGCCGGCAACGACACGACCGCGAACCTCATGGGCAACCTCGTCCAGTTCCTCGACCACGATCCCGACCAGCTCGAGGAGGTCAAGCGCGACGGGTCGCTGTGGGAGGGGGTCGTCGAGGAGGGGCTGCGGCGGCGCTCCACCGGACCGCACCTCCTGCGGATCACGACGCGCGACGTGGAGCTGAGCGGCGTCAAGATCCCGAGGGGGTCGATCATCGTCGTCAACACGACCGGGGCGAACACGGATCCCGCGAAGTTCGACGACCCGCTGCGGTTCGACGTCCACCGGCCCAACGCCACCGATCACCTCGCGTTCGGCAAGGGCCGCCACTTCTGCCTCGGCGCGCCGCTCGCCCGCCTCGAGGCCCAGGTCGCGATGCGCGAGGTCTACGGCCATCTTCCCGGCCTGACGGTCCCCGACCAGCGCCTCGAGTACGTCCCGACCATGACCGTCCAGACGCTCAAGAGCCTGAGGATCGAATGGTCCCGCTGACGCAGGAGGTCTCCCATGCCGTTCGTCCACGTGCGCTACGCGGCGAAGTCCGACGACGCCACGGAGGAGGCGCTGATCCGCGACATCACGGCGGCGGTGCTCACGCACCTGCCCGTGCCCGTCGAGTCCGTCTCGGTGGTGCTGGAGCCGGTGCCGTCGAGCCGCTGGGGGGTCGGCGGCACGCCGCTCAGCTCCCACGGCGTCTGACGGTGCCCGCGCCGCCGTGCGAGCGGGCCCGGAGGGACCGGTCATGAGCTGGAGCGCGACCACGGAGTACGAGGCGATGCTGGCGGAGCTGCGCGAGCGCGGGATGGGCGCGGAGATGGGCTTCGGCCGGCGCCCGGCGATCATCGTCGTGGACATGCAGCGCGGTTTCGTCGATCCGCGCTTCCCGCTCGGCGCCGATGCGGAACCGCAGATCGCCGCCGTCCGAGAGCTTCTCGCGGTCGCCCGCCGGCGGGCGCTGCCCGTCATCTTCGCGACGGTGCGCTACGACGCCGGGCTGGCGGACACCGGCGTGTGGCGCCACAAGATCCCCGCCAATCTCCAGCTCGTCGAGGGATCGGAGCAGGTCGAGCTCGACCCCCGCCTGGAGCGCCGGCCGGACGAGCTGCTCATCATCAAGAAGCACGCGTCACCGTTCTTCGGGACGACCCTTGCGGCCGAGCTGACCGGGCGGGGGGTCGACACGCTGCTCATCGCCGGATTCACGACGAGCGGCTGCGTGCGCGCGTGCGCGGTCGACGCGAGCGCGCACGGCTTCCGCCCCATCGTCGTTCGCGAGGCGGTGGGGGACCGTCGCGAGCTGCCCCACCTCGCCAGCCTCTACGACATCCAGGTCAAGTACGGCGACGTCGTCTCGCTCGAGCGGGCGCTCGCGTACCTGGAGGCGGTGGAGGCTCCCGGTGCGCCGGCGACCATCGCGCCACTTCGATCGCAGGGGGAGTCGTGAGCCCGACCGCGGACGCAGCGAAGGTGGCGGCGCCGAGCGCGCCGCAGGATGGGCGCTGGCGCCGGTCGGTGCGCCTGCAGGAGCTGGGCCCGCTGCTGGGCCTCGTGGCGATCGTCCTCGTGATCGGGGTGACGCACTCGCGGTTCTTCTCCGACACCGTGATCATGTCGAACGTCCGCACGGCGTCGGTCGTCGCCATCATCGCGTTCGGGATCGTGTTCCTGCTGGCGATGACGGAGATCGACCTCTCGGTCGGCGGGATCTACGGGGTCTGCTTCTACCTCGCCGCGAAGCTGATGGGCGACAGCTCCGTCGACCCGTACCTCGCCGCGGTGATCGCTCTCGCGGCGGGGGTGGCCATGGGGGCGTTCAACGGGGTCGCGGCCAACGCGTTCAGGGTCCCGGTCATCATCGTCACGCTGGGGACGTTCTCCCTCTACCGGGGCCTCGTCAGCGTCATCTCGGGCGGGGAGGCAACGCCCACGCTCCCGGTCGACTCGTCGTTCTTCACGACGTTCGGCGGGGACTGGCTGGGGATCCCGGTGATCGGGTGGTTCGCGGTCGTCATCGGCGCCGTGCTGACCTTCGTCATGCAGAAGACCCGGTTCGGCGTCATGGTCCGCGCGGTCGGCTCCAATCGCGAGGCCGCGCGGTTCTCCGGCATCCCGTCCGGGCGGGTGCGCCTCTACGCGCTGATGCTGACCGGGCTGCTCGCGGCTCTGTCCGGCGTGCTGAGCCTGGCGTACTTCGAGGCGGGCGATCCGTCGATCGGCCGCGGACTGGAGCTCAACGTCATCGCCGCGGCCATCATCGGCGGCACGTCGCTGAGCGGCGGCACGGGATCGGTCCCGGGGGCTCTGATCGGCGCGCTCATCGTGGCCGCGATCACCAGCGGGCTCGTCTTCTTCAAGGTCGACCCGCTCTGGGGCGACGTCGTCACCGGCATCGTGATCCTCGTGGCGGTGGGGATCGCCGGCCTGCTGCGCCGCCAGGCGGCGCGCACCTGACGGACGTAGGGATCCGCCGCGTCCAGACCATGGGTCGGCCGGTGGGTTCGCACAACAACCAACAGAGGTAACGAGGTGAGGAGCATGGGGAGCATCGCGGTCCGCCGGATCGCCGGACCACTGGCCGCTGCGCTGACGGCGGGCGTCCTGATCGCCGGGTGCGGGAGCTCGGGCGGCGACTCGACCGCCACATCCGGGACGTCGGCGGCGAGCACGTCGGCGGCGGGCACGTCGGCGGCGACGACCGAGGCGGCGAAGAAGGACGTCAATCTGGCCATGGTGATGAGCTTCCAGATCCCGTACTTCATCGCGGCACAGCACGGCGCCGAGAAGGCGGTCGCGGATGACGGGGCGATCAAGCTGGCGCTGCAGGCCGCCGAGGCGCCCACCGGCGTCAAGGAGGTCCAGATGGCGGAGAACCTGCTCGTCGACGGACCCCAGGGGTTCGCGGTGAACCCGTGCGTCCTGCCCGCGTGGAGCAAGGTGCTCAAGCGGATGGAGACGGAGGTTCCCGACAACAACGTGATCGCGTTCTCGTGCAAGCAGGCCGCCGCGCCCGGCCAGACGTCGCCGGTCAGGACGTTCGTGGGGGCCAGCGACGCCAAGAGCGGCGAGGAAGCGATCACTCTGGCGATCGACAAGGCGAAGCTCGACGCGAGCACGAAGGGCACGGCGCTGGTGTCCGAGTGCGCGAAGGGCACGCCGATCCTCGACGAGCGCGTCGCCGGCGCGGAGAAGGTCCTGAAGCAGCGCCTGCCGAACGTGAAGATCGTCAACTTCACGACCGATCCGGCCGACGCGTCGAAGAACCTGTCGACGTGGTCGTCGGTCGTGCAGGACAACCCGGACGCGGTGATCGCCTTCGGCCCGTGCGACTCCGACACCGGGAGCATCGTGACCCTGAAGAACAAGGGCTCGGCCGGTGACGTCGCCGTGGCCCTGCTCGACCCGACCGAGGCCGGGCTGCAGGCCATCAAGAGCGGCAAGGTCACGGGCGGTGTGAGCACGGCGCCGTGGATCGCCGGCTTCGTCACGATCGACCTCCTGGCCAAGGCCGCACGGGGCGAGGGAGCCGCGCCCGAAGGCTGGATCGACACGGGGACCTATCCGGTCACCGAGCAGAACATCGACGAGTACCTGCAGGCGGCCGGTTCGCCCGACGCGCAGTCGGCGCTGTTCCAGCCGATGGCGGAGAAGATCCTCGGCGACCTCCAGGGCAACACCCATCCGCTGGACGACTCCTTCCCGAACTGATGGGGAGCTGACGCCGCTGTGTACTCGGCCAGGGACATAACGAAGCGATACGGCGGCGTGCAGGCCCTCGCCGGGGCGACCTTCGAGGTCGACCCCGGCGAGGTCCATGCCCTCCTCGGCGCCAACGGGGCCGGCAAGTCGACCCTGGTGAAGATCCTGGCGGGGGGCGAGCGGCCGACGTCGGGCACGCTCCGGCTCGATGGCGCGCCGACGGCCTTCAAGAGCGTCGAGGACGCGGCGCGCCGAGGCGTGGCGCTCGTGTCGCAGGAGCTCAACCTGTTCCCCGCGCTCGACGGACTGCACAACCTCTTCCTCATGCGCGAGCCCGTCAGCGGGCACGTCGCGATCAGCCGGCGCGGCATGCGCGAGCGTGCACAGCGCGTCGTCCGCCAGCTCGGCCTTGCGTTCGACCTCGAGCGGCCCGTCGGTGAGCTTGCCCTCGGCGAGCAGCAGCTCGTCGAGATCGCCCGCGCGCTGCTCGGCGACCCGCGGATCCTGATCCTCGACGAGCCGACCTCCGCGCTCAGTGCGGACGAGACGGCGCGCCTGCTCGGGGTCATCCGGAGCCTGCGCGAGCACGGGGTGGGCATCGTCTTCGTCTCGCACTTCCTCGAGGACGTCTTCGAGGTCGCCGATGCCGTGACGATCCTGCGCGGGGGCCGCGTGGTCGTCGCACGCCGGCCCGTCGGCGAGCTCACCGTCGCGGCGGCCGTGGACGGCATGCTCGGCGAGGCGGCGGCCGCGGTCCGGTCCGGCGCCTCCCCACCCCAGGTCGAGCGGACGATCGACCGGCGCGATGAGGCGGCGCTGCGCCTGGCCGACGTCTCCATCCGGCGCAAGGTCCGCGGCGTGACGCTGGACGCGCATCCGGGCGAGATCGTGGGCCTGGCCGGGCTCGAGGGCTCGGGTGTGCAGGCGATCCTGCGCATGCTCTTCGGGGTGGAGCGTCCCATGGGAGGGCGGGTGGTCCTGCCGGGCGGAGGGCCGTGCCCGCGCGGCATCGCGGAGGCCATCCGCGCCGGCGTCGCCTTCGTGCCCGCCGATCGCAAGCAGACCGGCCTGCACCTCGAGAAGCCGATCGCCGAGAACATCTCGCTCGTGAGCAGCTGCGCGCTGCGCCGCGATGGGCTCGTCATACGGAACGGGCCGATGGCGCAGCGCGCCGAGACGTGGCGCGACCGGCTCCGCGTCGCCATGGCCTCCCCGTGGGCGCCCGTCGGCGCGCTCTCCGGCGGCAACCAGCAGAAGGTCCTGTTCGCCAAATGGCTGGAGACCGGGCCGTCGCTCATGCTGCTCGACGATCCGACCCGCGGCGTCGACGTCGGGGCCAAGGCCGAGATGCAGGGCGTGATCCGCTCGATCGCGGAGGGCGGGACGGTCGTGCTGTACACGTCGAGCGACCTGCAGGAGATGGCGGCGCTCTGCGACCGCGTCCTGGTCTTCTACCAGGGCGACGTCATGGGCGAGCTCGGGCGCGACGAGCTGTCCGAGCATGGGCTTCTGCAAGCAGTCACGACTGGGGAGCTGGTGTGAGGGAGCTGGATGGGCAGGTGGCGATCGTGACCGGGGCCGCCCGGGGGCTGGGGCGCGCCATCGCGGTGGCGCTCGGCAAGGCGGGCGCGGTGGTCTACGGCGCGGATCTGAGCGATTGCGCGGAGTCGGCGGCGGCGGTCGAGGCGGCCGGTGGGACGTTCGCATCCCGTTCGGTGGACGCGACCGACCAGCTCGCGGCCGCCCGCGTGGTCGACGACATCATCGGCGAGCGGGGCCGAGTGGACGTCCTGGTCAACAACGCCGGGCGATGGATCGACCTGGCGCGCCGGCCGTTCTGGGAGATCCCGGTGGACGAGTACGACGCGGTGATGGCCGTCAACGCGCGCTCGGTGTTCGTGATGTCGCGGGCGGTGTCGGAGCCGATGCGCCGGGCGAGGTCCGGCCGGATCGTGAACTTCACGTCGGCGACGGTGAGCTTCGGCATGCCGGATCTCATCCACTACGTGGCGGCCAAGGCGGCGATCGTCGGGTTGACGCGGTCGATGGCCCGGGAGCTGGGGCCGTTCGGGGTGGCGTGCAACGCCGTCTCCCCGGGCCTGGTGCCGACCGACGCGGGGCGCGCGGTGATGCCGGCCGAGTGGTACGACGAGGTCATCGGCACCCAGTTGCTCGAGGGGGCGATCACGCCGGAGGACATCGCGGCGTGCGTGCGGTTCCTGGCCGGTCCGGGGGCGCGGATGATCACGGGGGAGATCGTCAACGTCAGCGCCGGGTCCACGATGGGCGCGACATGACCGGCGGCGTTCGTAGGCCAGAGAGGAGCAGGACCGTGTCAGCTGACATCAGCGCGTTCCCGACGCTGGACGGGTTCGATCCGCTGAGCCCGGAGTTCCTCGCGGATCCGTACCCGATGCTTGCGCGGGCGCGGCGCGAAGCGCCGGTGTTCTTCTACGAGCCCATGAGCCTGTGGGTGATCACCCGTCACGAGGATCTCGTGACCGCGGTCAACGACTTCGAGACGTTCTCGTCGCGGGCGACCGGCGTGGTGCCGCCGCCGGCCGATCTGGCGCACCGTGTGCCGCGCAACCTCATGGAGCACGCGTTCATCGCGATCGACCCGCCGAAGCACACGGTCGTGCGCAAGAACGCCAACAAGGCGTTCACGCGCGGACGGATCGCCGCGCTCGAGGCGGACATCGAGGAGATCGCGCACGGACTGCTCGACGGCGTCGTCGGTCGCGGCGCCTGCGACCTGATGCGGGACTACTGCTATCCGCTGTCGCTGGAGGTGATCATCCGGCTGCTGGGCATGCCGCCGCAGGACGCGCCGCGGTTCCGCCAGTGGACCGAGGACATGTTCAGCCTCATGGGCCCGGTCGATGCCGACGATCCGGACGCGACGACGGCGAAGCCCATGGCCGAGGAGGAGCGGCGGCGCCGGTGGACGCACATGGCTGAGGCCTACGAGTACTACACGAAGTTCGTGGAGGATCGCATCGCCGAACCGCGCGACGACCTCACCTCCGCGCTGGTCCAGGTCACCGACGACGAGGGGCGCCCGGCGATCAGCCCCGAGCGCATCAGCACCCACATCATGGAGCTCGTCGCCGCCGGCAACGACACGACGGCGAACCTGATGGGGTTCATGGTGCGGTTCTTCGACGCCCACCCCGAGCAGTTCGCCGCCGTCAGGCGCGACCCCACGCTGATGGCCAACGCGGTCGAGGAGGGCCTGCGGATGCGGGGTACGTCGCCCGGCCTGTTCCGGATCACCACCCGCGACGTGCAGATCGCCGGCACCGTCATCCCGAAGGGTTCGCTGGTGTGGCTGGTCTACATCTCGGGGGGCCGCGACGAGGCGCTGTTCGAGGAGCCCGATCGCTTCGACATCGCGCGGCCCGACGCCGACAAGCACCTGTCGTTCGGGCGCGGCCGGCACATGTGCATGGGCGCGCCCCTGGCCCGATTGGAGGCGCGGGTCGGGCTCAACGTGCTGTTCGAGCGCATCCCGGACATCCGCGTCGTCCCCGACCAGGAGTTCGTCTACGACGCGGTGATGACGGTGGTGGCAATGAAGTCGCTGCTGGTCGAGTGGGACCCACGAGCAAGCAAGGAGATTCGATGATCCGTTGGGCTGACTTTGCCGCGCTGTGCAAGCGCGAGCTCGAGCTGTGCGCCGCGACGGAGGGCGAGACGGTGGTGGTGCTCTCGCAGGGCGACGACCGCCTCGACTACGCCGACGCGTTCCTGACGGCCGCTCGCGATCTGGGTGCCTACGCGTACAACCTGCGCCTCAGCGAGATCGGCACGACCCTGGGCTCGAGCGGGATCACGTCGGTGGGGGTCAACCCGTTGGCTCGGAACCCGGCGGCGCTGCGGGCGCTCCAGGAGGCCGATCTCGTCATCGACCTCGTGTTCCTGCTGTGGTCGAAGGAGCAGATCGCCATCCAGGCCAGCGGCACCCGGATGCTGATGGTCATCGAGCCGGTCGACCTGCTCGCGCGGATGTTCCCCACCAGGGAGCAGAAGGAGCGGGTCCAGATCAGCGCTGAGCTGCTGGCGAAGGCCAAGACGCTGCGGCTGACCAACCCGGCGGGCAGCGACGTCACGTACCAGCTCGGGGCCTACCCGGTCATCCCCGAGTGGGGGTTCGCCGAGACGCGTGGGCGCTGGGACTCCTGGCCCGGCGGGTTCGCGTTCACCGGGGGCGCCGACGACGGCGTCGACGGCCGGCTCGTCGTCGATCGCGGCGACATCCTCGTCGCCCCGTTCAACACGTACGTCTCCGAGCCGATCGAGCTCACCATCGAGCACGGCGTCGTCACGGACATCCGGGGCGGCCACGACGCCGAGCTCCTGCAGGACTACCTCGACGAGTTCGACGACCCGCGCGGCTACGCCTGCTCGCACATCGGCTGGGGCGTCAACGAGAACGCCCGCTGGTCGCACCGCGCCAGCCGCACCGAGGGCTTCGGTCAGGAGGCGCGCGCGTTCTACGGCAACGTCATGTTCGCGCTCGGCCCCAACCAGGAGCTCGGCGGCAGCAACGACACGCCCGCCCACATCGACATCCCCATGCGCGGCTGCTCGGTCTACCTCGACGACGAGCCCGTCATCGTCGACGGCCGGTTCACGATTCCCGAGCTGCAGGTGTCCACGGTGCGCGCCACCCGTTCGGTGCGCTCGCGATGACCGGCCGGCGCCCGTTCAGCCTGGCCTGCTGGGACTACGACCGCACCCGCGCGCTCGCCGACGGCACCGTCGTGCCCGAGGGCATCGACCTGACCTACCTGCCGATGGCGCCGGAGGAGACGTTCTTCCGCATGATGCGCCACCGCGAGTTCGACGCCGCCGAGATGTCGCTGTCCTCCTACGTGCTGTCGCTCGAGGCCGACGAGCCGCCGTTCGTGGCGATCCCGGTCTTCCCGTCGCGGATGTTCCGCCACTCCGGCATCTACGTCAACGCGCGCAGTGGGATCCGCCACCCCGGCGAGCTGGCCGGCGGTCGGGTCGGCGTCGCCGAGTACCAGCTCACCGCCAACGTCTGGATCCGCGGCATCCTCGCCGAGCACCACGGCCTCCCCGTCGAGAGCGTCACCTACGTCACCGGAGGACTCGAACAGCCCGGGCGCATCGAGAAGATGGCGATCGACCTGCCCGGCGACATTCGCGTCGAGCGCGCTCCCGAGGGCCGCTCGCTCTCGGCGCTGCTCGACGCCGGCGAGATCGACGCGATCTACAGCCCGAGGGCCCCGAGCGTGCTGGGCAACGGCCGGATCGTGCGGCTGTTCGCGGACTGGCCGGCCGTCGAGCGCGAGTACTTCCGCCAGACCGCGATCTTCCCGATCATGCACGTGGTCGTCATCCGGCGCGAGCTGTACGAGCGGTCCGCGTGGGTCGCGCAGAGCCTGTTGAAGGCCTTCGACGCGGCGCTCGCCAAGACCCGCGAGAACCTGCACGAGGTCACGGCGTTGAAGTACGCGCTGCCGTGGCTCGTCGCGCACGCCGAGGAGACCGAGGAGCTCATGGGCCCCGACCCCTGGGCGTACGGCCTGCGACCCAACCGCGAGACCCTGGCGACGTTCCTTCGCTATTCCGCCGAGCAGGGCCTCGCGCAGACAAGGCGCGACCCCGAGGAGCTCTTCGTCGCCGCCACCCTCGAGAGCTTCTCCGTCTGAGGCCGCGCCCCGCGTCCGTCCCGATCAACCGAACGGAGTTCGACATGACGTCCAGCAACGCATCGCCGGAACCGAAGGTGGGGCAGCCCTCCACGACCGTGGACTTCCTCCGCAAGCCGCTCTACGCGGAGTTCGATCTCATGTGGGGAGCTCCCCAGTACACGAGCTGGATCGACGAGAGCCTGTCGTGGAAGGAGACGTGCTACCTCGGCGACTGGTCATGGCTGCCGGACATGCGGTTCACGGGACCGGACGTCTTCCGGCTGTTCTCGGACATCTCGGTGAACACGATGGACCCCTTCGCGATCGGCCAGTCGAAGCACATCATCCACTGCAACCCTGACGGCAAGCTCATCGGGGAGGGGATCCTGAGCCGCATCGGCGAGCAGGAGGTCGCGCAGTTCGGCCAGTGCGTCCACTGGACGAACTACCAGCTCCGCAAGGGCGGCTACGACGTCTCCGCGGAGCCGCTCGAGTGGACGAACCTCCACCTCCAGGGCCCCCTGTCCATCTACGTGCTCGAGCGGGCGGCCGGCCAGAGCGTCCGTGACGCCGGCTACATGCGCTCGACCCCCGTGACGATCGCCGGCCACGAGGTGCTCGCGCTGCGGCAGGGGATGACCGGCGAGATCGGGTTCGAGCTGCAGGCGCCGAAGGAGTTCCTCGCCGAGATCTCGAACGCCATCCTCGAGGCCGGCCAGGAGTACGGCATCCGCCGGATGGGCGCCAAGGTCTCGATGCTCAACCACCTCGAGGCCGCGTACCCGACCGTCACGCTCGACTACCTGCCCGCGATCTTCGACGAGTGGTCCGCCGACTTTCGCGACTACCTCGACGTCCAGCTCAGCGACGCCTACGGGGCGCCCGCGTTCGATCTCTTCTACAAGGTGGCGGGCAGCTTCGACACGGACGACCCGCGCGACTACTACCGCAGCCCGGTGGAGTTCGACTGGGCCGGCCGCATCAAGTTCGACCACGAGTTCATCGGCCGGGAGGCGCTGGCCGAGGAGGTGGCGAATCCGCGCCGCGTGCTCCGGACCCTCGTCTGGCACGCCGATGACGTCCTGAAGCTGTGGGGGGAGCTGTTCCGCAAGGGCGATCCGCTTCCCGACTTCATGGACATGCCCCGCGAGCGGCGCGGATACATGTACGCCGACCAGGTGCTCGCGGACGGGGCTCCCGCGGGGGTCTCGACGTCACGCGGCTACAGCGCGTACTTCCGGGAGATGCTGTCGCTCGCCGTGATCGACGTCGACCACAGCGAGATCGGCAACGAGGTGGCGGTGGTCTGGGGCAACCCGGGAACGGCGCAGCGCGAGATCCGGGCCATGGTCGCCTTGGCGCCGTACAAGGAGAACCGCGGCCGCGTCGACCTCTCGCAACTGCCGGCCACACCCGCCTGACGACGTGCATCTGCTTCCCCTTCGCGTGGCGGCGCCGCGCGGAGGGGACCGCGCCGCGCCCACGCGTTCAGACGACGCCGAGCGTCACGCCGTGGAGGCTGTTCGGATCGTTGATGACCAGTACCCCGTTCTCGCGCGAGATGTAGCCGGCGCTCGTCAGCTCCCGCAGCGTCCGCGACACGACCTCGCGCACCGAGCCGACCGCATCGGCCAGATCCTGGTGGCTCGAGCGCACCACGAGCCGGTCGCCTTCCGCCGACGCCATGTCGAGCAGGTGATGGGCGACCCGGCTGCGCATGGGCAGGAACAAGTGCGACGACAGGTTGTCGCTGAGATGGCGCACGATGTCCGCCAGGTGCTCGGCGACAGCCCACGCCAGGTCCGGGTCGCGCCGCGCGACCGCCCGGAAGCGCGACGCGCTCAGCACGAGCACCTGGCTCTCGAGCAGCGCCTGCCCTTCGGCGCCGGCCCCACCGCCCAGCACCGCGGGGAGCCCGATCAGGCGGCCCGGGCCCGCGTAGCGCAGCGTCACCTGACGTCCGTCGAGCGAGCGCCGGAACGTCCGCAGCAGGCCGGTGACGACCAGCCCGAGCTTCTCGGTCTCGGCATGGTGGGTTCCGCGGTAGAACGTCGCGCCCGGACCGAGCGTCACCTCGCGGGCGTCGCTGAGCAGGTTCTCCGCCAGGGCGGGCGTGCAGCTGGCCAGCGGGCTCACCGCCCACGCTTCCTCAGCGGCGGCGGACAGGCGAACGGCTGCGGTGTCGTGGTCGAGCGGCCCCATCGAGCGAGATCCTTTCGCGCGCCGGCTCGGCGGGCCGTGCGCAACGCCGATCATACGCCCGGCGGGCGTCCTGGACGAACGCGGTGGCGCGGCTCACGCGGCGTCGTCCATCAGCGCCAGGTACTTCTCGAGCGCGGCCTTGATGAACGGCTCGCGGGTGGGGGAGTTCGGTCCGGGGACGAAGCGATGGGAGTTCACGCCGCGCTGGTTGAGCGCCGCCAGCTCGCCGTCCTCGATGTTGGTGACGTGGAAGACGCCGATCAGCTTCTCGACGTCGTAGTCCTCGCTCTCGACCGCGTCCTCGTGGACGAACCACTGGCACACGAGCCGGGTCGTGTCCTTGTCGATCGGGGTGAGGTCGAGATGGACGCCGTGGTCGGCGAAGTACACGGGCCCGGAGAAGAACGGGACGTTGATGTAGCCGCAGCTGTAGTCGGGGACGAAGCCGCAGCCGAGCGGCTTGCGGGAGACCCACTCGCCGTCCATCGAGAACGTCTTCATCCCCTCGCGCAGCGGGAAGTGCCGCTGCGGGCCCGACAGCTTGGCGACCTCCTCGTCGCGCGGCGTGAAGAACCCCGCGTAGTCGCAGGTCGCGGCCAGCGACGGGTGCGCCCCCGCGCAGTGGTAGCACTCGCAGTTGTTCTCGAGCAGCAGCTTCCAGTTGGCCTTGATGTCGTAGGTCTCCTGGTGGGCGATCTTCGTGCGCTCGGGCCGCACGCGCTCGAGCATCGCGAGATCGTTGACCATCGGCTCGAGCGTCTCGCGCAGCGAGGGGGCCTCGGCCGGGTCGCCCAGCCAGACCCAGATGCCGCCGTGGAAGGTGTCGCACAGCGCCTCGTGCAGCGGCCAGTCGCGGTAGTCGAAGTCGAGGCCGTCGGGCGAGCCGGGTGCGCCGAGCAGGCGGCCGTCGAGCCCGTAGCTCCAGCGGTGATACGGGCACACGAACTGCTTGGCGCGTCCGGCGGTCCCGGATGGGCACAGCTGCGCGCCGCGGTGGCGGCAGACGTTGAAGAACGCGCGGATCTCATCCTCGTCGTCGCGCGTGACGATCATGCTCTCGGGGCCGACGAGCCGGCTGAAGTAGCCGCCGGTGTCGCGGACCTGGCTGATGTGGCCTGCGTACAGCCACTGTCGCCGCAGCCCCCGCTCCAGCTCGGTCTCGAAGACCTCGGGCGAGACGTAGTAGTTGCGCGGGAGGCTCGTGAAGTAGCCCCGCTGCTCGATGACCGACGCCATGGGCGAATTCCTCCTCGGGGATGAGTTGGGAGGTTTGTCCTAACTCGGTTCGGACTATGGCATCCGGTATACGGGCTGTCAACGGCGCACGTACCCTGTGGCGTGTGATGAGCCAGCAGACGGCACCGCGTCGCATCGACCGCCAGCGCCGCGAGCGGATCCTCACCGGCGCGCTCGTCGTGATCGGCGAGCACGGCGTCGAGGGGCTGACGCATCGGCGCGCCGCCGAGGCGGCCGGTGTGCCGCTGTCGGCGCCCTCGTACTACTTCGCCTCGATCGAGGACCTGCTGGAGGGCGCGATGCGCGAGGCGGCCGCGCGCGACTTGGCGGTGCTGCGCGAGCGCTTCGCCGAGCTGCCCTGTGCCGAGGAGCTGCCGACCCTGCTCGCTTCGCACATCGCGGACGCGCTGCGCGACGATCCCGGCGGGTCCGTCGTGATCAGCGAGCTCTATGTCGCCGCGCTGCGCCGGGAGTCGCTGCGGGAGGTGGCGGTCGCGTGGGACGAGACATGGCTGGACCTGCTGACACCGGTCGTCGGCCGTCCGGCGGCGATCGCGACGACGATCGCGGCGGGTGGGCTGGCGCACCGGGCCCTGCTGGGCGGGGAGCCCGCGGACGTCGCGGAGCTCGAAGCCGTGCTCCGGGTGACGCTGGGGATCGCGTCGTGACGGACCTTGTCGTCACGCGCCTCGCCACCACGCCGATCAAGGGGCTGCGCATGAACGAGCGGGACGAGATCGCGCTCGGGCCGGCGGGCGTGGCCGGCGACCGCGCGTTCTTCCTGGTGGACGTCGAGGACCGCATCCGCTCGGTGACCCTGGTCGGGGCGCTCGTGCGGATGCGCGCCGACTACGACCCGGCGTCCAGCCGGCTCACCGTCGTGGCCGGCGACGGCTCGGAGCACGCCGGCGACGTGCGCCTGGGCGAAGCGGTCACGGGTCTGGACTTCGGCGGCGGGCCGCGACCCGGGCGCGAGGTCCTCGGGGCGTGGAGCGCGCTGTTCTCCGAGGCGGCCGGCGAGTCCCTGCGGCTCGTGAAGGTCGATGACGCGGCCGTCGGCACCGACGTCGCGCCGGTCACGCTGCTCGGCGAGGGCTCGCTCGCCGAGCTCGAGCGGCGGTCCGGGCTCGGCCCGATCGATCCGCGCCGGTTTCGGATGCTGATCCAGTTCGCGTCGGACGAACCGCGCGTCGAGGAGACGTGGGAGGGGCGCGAGATCGCGGTGGGCGAAGCGCGGCTGCGGGTCGGCGGGACCGTCCCACGCTGCGCAGCGACGACCCGCCACCCGGAACAGGGCGACCGCGACGCGCCGATCGTCCGTGCGATCCGCGACTACCGCGGCGTCCAGGAGACCGGCTTGGGCCGGGGCGTGCCGTTCGGGGTCTACGCCGAGGTGCTGCGCGGCGGCCGCGTGCGCGTGGGCGACCGCATCGACGCCGGCTGAGGGCTGCTCAGCCGACCCAGCCTGCCACGACGCGCCCGATGATGTACGGGCCGCGCTCAGCGCCAGAGCCGCTCGGTGGCGAGGCGGGCGCCGGTGCTGAGCGCCTCGAGCTTGGCCCACTGGATGGTGGGGTGCACGCGCTGGACGTAGGGGCCCTGCGCGAAGCCGCAGTCGGTGCCGGCAATGACGTTGTCGCGGCCGACGAGGTCGGCGAGGCGGACGAGCCGCTCGGCGACGAGCTCGGGGTGCTCGACGACGTTCGTGACGTGGCTGATGACTCCGGGGATGAGCTTGCGGCCCTCGGGCAGCTCGACGTCCTCCCAGACGCGCCACTCGTGCTCGTGGCGGGGGTTGGCCATCTCGATCGCGTAGCCGCCGACCGGCACGCGGAGGATGAGGTCGGCGATGTCGCGGATCGCGACGTCGCCCACGTGCGGGGCGTTCCAGGATCCCCAGCAGACGTGGTAGCGGGCGCGCTCGGCGGGGATGCCGTCCAGCGCGCGGACGAGCGCCTCGATGCGCAGCTCAGCCCATTCCCGGTACGCGCTCATGTCGGACGGCGAGCCCATCGTGTCCCACATCGTCGCGAGGTAGGCGTCGTCGATCTGGACCATCAGCCCGGACTCGACGATCGTGCGGTACTCGACGTTCAGCGCGTCGGCGACGGCGAGGACGAACTCCTCCTCGGACGCGTAGAACTCGTCCTCGCGGATCGGCACCACCGATGCCGGCGCGACGACCGGGAGGAAGCCGTCCACGACGTGGACCGTTTCGAGCGCGGCCTTGAGGTCGTCGATGTCGCGCTGCAGCGCCGCCTGCCCCGTGTACGTGATCGGACCCGTGCACACCCAGTTGGTGATCGTGCCGGTGAAGCCCTGGGTCTTCTCGTAGGCGGCGTAGAACTCGCCGAACAGGCGCTTGTCGGTGCCGGGCAGTACGTTGGCGCCGACCATCTCGGCGGCCATCGGGCGCTGCTCGAAGCCGTCGATGCGCTCGCGGATGTACCGCGCCCACGACAGCGTCTTGCCGAACTCGCCGTCGCTCACCACGTCGACGCCGACCTCGGCCTGGCGGCGGACCACGTCGGCGACCGCGTCGTGCAGGCATGCGTCGAACGCCGCCTCGTCCACCTCGCGCCCCTCGTCGCGGGCGCGCAGCAGCTCGACGAGCTCCGGCGGGCGGATGAGGCTGCCGACGTGGGTGGTCAGGATCCGGTCCATCTGCCTCTCCTCGGCTCGGCGTTCAGTCGCGGGCCCGGCGGATCGCGTCGAGCACCCCATCCGGGTCGAGCGGCATCCGGTCGATGCGGACGCCGAGCGGTGCCAATGCGTCGGCGACCGCGCAGGCGATGGCGGCGGGCCCGCAGACCATCCCGACCTCGCCCATGCCCTTGATGCCGCCTTCGGTCACCGGCGACGGCGACACCAGGTGGCCGATGTCGAGCGCCGGCATGTCGAGGGCGGTCGGCAGCAGGTAGTCCTGCAGCGTGGGGGACAGGAACGCGCCGTCGTCGCCGTAGGAGAGCTCCTCGAACAGCGCGGCGCCGATCGCCTGGCCGACCGACCCGGCGATCTGGCCGTCGACGACCATGGGGTTGAGCATCGTGCCGCAGTCCTCGACGAACGCGACGCGCTCCACGGCGACCACGCCCGTGCCGGGATCGACGGTGGCGACGACGCCGATGGCGCCGTTGCTGAAGACCTGCGGCGGGCTGTAGGGGCGTGTCGAGGTCAGCGCGACGTCGAGCTCGCCGGGGCGGCCGCCGCCGGTGCCGGCGTGTCCGGCCATCGCGGTGCCGAAGTAGGCGAACCCGGCGACGTCCGCGAACGCGATCGCCGCGTCCGGCGAGCCGGCGACCCAGACGCGGCCGTCGCGCATCTCGACGTCGTCAGGGCTGCACTCGAGCATGTGCCCGGCCAGCAGCGCCATCCGCCCGCGCACGTCGCCCGCGGCGCGCATGATCGCCCCGCCGTAGATGACCGCCGTCCGCGACGCCCACGTGCCCATGCCCCAGACGCTGGTCGCCGTGTCGCCCTCGCGGACGGTCACCTCGTCGGGGGCCACGCCGAGCGCGTCGGCGGCGACCTGGGCGAGCGTGGTCTCGTGGCTCTGGCCGTGCGACTGCGCCCCCGTCGTGACCATGACCGAGCCGTCGGGCTCGACGGTGACGCTCGCGCTGTCGTAGTAGTCGGAGGGGTAGCCGTGCGCGCGACCGAGCTCGCCGCTCCAGCCGGAGAACTCGACGTACGCGCCGACGCCGATGCCCAGGTACGGCTCCTCGCCGGCGGCGCGGCGCCGGCGCTGCTCGTCACGCAGGCCGGCGTAGTCCATGCGCTCCTGGACCGCGCGCAGCGCCTGCACGTAGCTGCCGCCGTCGTAGACGAAGCCCGTGTGCGTACGGTGCGGGCCGTCGCCGGTCGCCATGTTGCGCACGCGCAGCTCGATCGGGTCGACCTCGAGCTCGCGGGCGACCTCGTCCACGAGCAGCTCGCGGACGACCTGGCTGACCCCCTGGCCGATGCCGCGGTACGGGCCCGACCACGACTTGTTCGTCAGGACCGACCGTGTGCGGTAGGCGAGCGCCTCGGGGACGTAGATGCCGGGCATCGCCGCCGGCGCGCTGATCGCGTCGACGAGCGACGTGAACGGGAACAGCGAGTACGCACCGGCATCGGAGATCACGTCGGCGCGCATCGCGGTCAGCCGCCCGTTCGTGACGGCGACCGACAGGTCGACGACCATCTCCTTGGCGTGGACCCCGGCGGCGAGCGTCTCGGAGCGGTCGGCGATCCACTTCACGGGCCGGCCGAGCAGGCGCGAGACCGCCGGGACGATCGCCTCCTCGACCGACGTGCGCGCCCGCGCGCCGAACCCGCCGCCCATGTCGTGGGCGATCACACGCACCTGCGCGGACGGCATCCCCAGCGCGTCGGCGACGAGCGACTGCGTCGCGTGAGGGGTCTGCGTCGTGCACCACATCGTCAGCTCGTCCGTGGCCGGCACGTAGCTGGCGAGCACGCCGTCGTTCTCGAGCGGCGCGCCCCAGTGCCGCTGAGCGTGCAGGCGCTTGGCGAAGACGTGGTCGGCGCCCGCGAAGCAGCCCTCCACGTCTCCGCTCTCCAGCCGGATGTCGGCGACGAGGTTGCCGGGCGCGTCGGGGTCGACCTGCGGCGCGTCCGGCGTCATGGCCGCGAGCGGGTCGGCCACCGCCGGCGTCGGCGCCCAATCGACCGCGACGAGGTCGCAGCCGTCCTCCGCGAGATAGCGCGAGCTCGCGACCACCACCGCGACGGCCTCGCCGACGTGGCGGACGCGGTCGGTGGTGAGCACGTCGCGCACGAGCGTGCGGACCTCGGGGCGCTCGAGGGCGGAGACGAACGGCTGGACGACCTCGGCCAGATCGGCGCCGGTGACGACCGCGTGGACGCCGTCGAGCGCGAGGGCCGCCTCCGTGTCGATGCCGAGGATGCGGGCGTGCGGGTGGGGGCTGCGCACGAATGCGGCGTGGAGCATGCCGGGCAGCTCGACGTCGTCGACGAAGCGACCGCCGCCCGTCAGCAGCCGGGGGTCCTCGACGCGTAGCCGGCGCCGGCCGACGTGCGGCGCCGAGTCAGCGGCCACGGTCGCCCTCCTGTGCGAGCTGCTGGGCCGCAGCCCGGACCGCTGCCACGATGCCCGTGTATCCCGTGCAGCGGCAGATGTTGCCGCGCAGGTGATCGCGGATCTCCGCCTCGGTCGGGTCGGGCTCGGCGTCGAGCAGCGCCTTCGCCGCCATCAGGAAGCCCGGCGTGCAGAACCCGCACTGCAGCGCGTGGTGCTCGCGGAACGCCTCCTGGATCGGATGCAGCGCCTCCCGGGTTCCGAGCGACTCCACGGTCTCGACCGCCGCGCCGTCGGCCTGCACGGCGAACAACAGGCAGGACCGCACGAGCTCGCCGTCGACGAGCACGGTGCACGCCCCGCACACCCCCTGCTCGCAGCCGACGTGCGTTCCCGTCAGCCCGAGCTCGTGACGCAGGAAGTCGGCGAGCAGCATCCGCGGCTCGGTGGGTGCCGTGCGCGGCTCGCCGTTGACCGTGACCGTGATCGGCTGCTCGCCGCTCATGCCCGCCCCTCCATCACGGTGGCGAGGGCGCGGCGCACGAGCGTTCTGGCCAGATGACGACGGGTCGTGCTCGATGCGGTCGGATCGGATGGCGGCTCGAGGCCGGCCGCGGCCGTCTCGGCCGCCGCGTCGAGCAGCGCCTCATCGATCCGTGCGCCGGAGAGCATCCGCTCGGCGGCGCGTGCGCGCAGCGGCGTGTCCGCGACGCCCGACAGCGCGATGCGGACGGTCGTGCAGACGCCGTCGCGGTCGACCGCGCCAACCGCGGCGACGCCGGCGATGGCGCGCGAGCCGCCGCGACGGCGCGCGACCTCGGCGAAGCAGGACGTGGCGGTCGCCGCGAGCGTCGGCACGCGCAGCTCGGCCAGCAGCTCGTCCGCTGCCAGCGCGGTCGCGAAGGCGCCGGTGAAGAACTGGGCCGCCGGGATGCGGCGCTCGCCCCGCGCGCTGTGGGCGACGAGCTCGGCGTCGAGTGCGAGCAGCGCGGCGGGCAGCTCACCGGCTGGATCCGCGAAAGCCGCGCTGCCGCCGGCCGTGCCGCGGTTCTTCGTCGCGACGCTGCCGACCCACTCGAGCGCCTGCCCCAGCAGCGGCGCGCGGCGTGCGGCGTCCGCCGAGCGCTCGAGGCGCGACTGTGGCACCCCGGCGCCGATGCGCAGGACCGGGCCGTCACCGATCCGCTGCAGATCTCGCGCGCGCGTGATGTCGATCACGACGGCCGGCCGCACGAGCCGCCGGTTGAGCAGCGGCACCAGGCTCTGGCCGCCGGCGAGCACTCGCCCCTCGGGGCCGTGCTCGGCGAGAAGGGCGATCGCGTGGTCGCGCGATTCCGCGGCGACGTACTGGAACGGTGGCGGCTTCATGGTGGCGGGTTCAGGCCGCGTGCGCGTGGGCGACCGGGGTGGGCATGAGGTCGGCGCGGATCTGCTGGGCGATCCGCTCGGCCGCATCCGATGTGGTCCCCGCGGCGAGGTAGAGCAGGATCCCGCCGAGCCGGCCGGCAGCCAGCTGGTGCAGCGACCGCTCGAGCTCCTCGTGCGTGGAGGTGAAGACGTCCTCGATCGGCTGCCGGACGTGGAGGCGCAGCGGCGCGTCGACGATGGCCTCGGGACGCGGCCCGGCCACGAGCGCGGTGTGCTCGCGCCCGCTGATCGTCTCGCGATACGCCACGGCGAGCAGACGCCCCGCGACCGTCTCGATCGGCGCAGCTGCGGTGCGCTCGACCATCGGCTCCCGGCGCCGGCGCTCGGCGACGACGTCCTCGGTGGTGACGACCTGGAAGCCGCGGCGCCGGGCGAGATCGCAGACCGCGTCGAGGCCCGCGACCTGGCCGGACTCGTCGAGGATGTGGCACATCGCACCGCCGCCGTCGAGCCCGGCCAGCCGTGTGAGGTCGACCGCTGCCTCGGGCGCCGCGGCATGGCCGAGCACGCCCTGCTCGGCCACGAGGATCGGCATGACGTGGCCGGGCACCGCGATGTCGGCGGGGCCGGTCCGGGGGTCGGCGGCGATGCGCATGGTCCGCGCCCGGTCCGCCGCCGACACGCCGGTCGTGACGCCGTGACGGGCCTCGATCGACACCATGAACGCGAACCCCTCGGCTCGCGCGGCATGGTCGCCGAGCGGGTCGATGGCCAGGGCCCGGCAGCGGGACTCGGGCAGGGCGACCCAGGGCGTCCCGCCGGCGTCGAGCAGCATCGCGTTGATCAGCAGCGGCGTGATCGTGCGCGCCGCGGCGACGAGGTAGCCCTCGGGCGCCCCGCGCGCCACGTCCACGAGCGCGACGAGCCGGCCGCCGCGCAGGTCGCCCAGTGCCGGCCGGATGCTCATGCTCGTGCCTCCTGGGCGGCGTGCGCGAGCTCGCCGATCCGGGCCGCGATCGCCTGGGGCTCCTGGACGATGAGCAGGTGGCCGGTCGGGTGCGTCCGGCCGGGGATCCGGACGACGGGCATGTCGCCGAGCCAGCGCGCCCAGGCCGCGAAGATCTCGTTGGAGAACAGGCGGTCCTCGTCGGGGACCAACACCTGGGCGGGGCCGCGCACGCGGGCGAGACGCCGGTAGAGGGTCGGCGTGACGTCGAGCGACCACGCGGACGGGTCGGCGTGCTCGTCGCCGTCGTTCGGCGCGATCACGAGGCCCTCGTCGTCGCCGTTGCGGTACTCGGGATACGCGGCCTGGTTGTCGTTGAACAGGATGCCGTCGAAGTCGAAGTCGGCCGGGATGTCGTCGGGCTCGTCGAATCCCGGCGACGCGAGCGGCAGCGGCCCGGGGGTGATGAGGGTCAGCGACCGCACCCGCTCGGGGTAGGTCGCCGAGAACGCCGCGGCGACGACCGCCCCCAGCGAGTGGCCCACCACATGCGCCTCGTCGAGCTTCAGCGCGTCGAGGAGATCCGCGTAGTGGGGCACGAAGTCGTCGAGCGAGCGGTACCACGCCGGCCGCGCCGTGTCGCCGAAGCCCGGGTGCTCGGGGACGATGACGTCGAAGCGCTCCGCGAGGACCGCGTAGAGCTCCAGCCAGCGGCGGGTCAGGCCCATGCCGTGCAGGTAGAGCAGCGGCGGCCCGGATCCGGCCCGGCGGTAGGCCACGTCGACACCGTTGACGTCCAGCCTCTGGGGGGTGGTCATCTCGTTCATCCGACGTGTCCCGTGTATCCGGCGACGCGGTTGCCCAGTTCGACGACCTTCGACGGCTTGCCGGTGCGCAGCTCGGCGCGGTCGCCGATCTGGCGCATCACGGCGATGGCTCCGGAGCCGATCGCCCGCAGCGGCTCGGGCTCCCATCTTCGCGCCGGCGGCCCGACGAACGGCAGCCGGGTGAGCTCGGTGTCGCGGCCGAGGATGAGGTCGGCCAGGGCGCGGCCGGCGAGGTTCGAGGTCGCGACGCCCTCGCCGACGTAGCCGCCGGCCCAGGCCAGTCCGGTCCCGGCGTCGTAGCCGACGCCGGGCGCCCAGTTGCGCGGCGCGGCGAACACGCCCTGCCACGAGTGGTCGATGCGCACGTCGCGCAGGGCCGGGAACAGCCGGACGAGCTCCCGGCGGTACATCGACAGCACGCGCGGCGGCGCACCCTCGTCGGCGTTCGGCGCGGAGGCGTAGCGGTACGGCACGCGGTTGTCGTCGCCGCCGATGGTGATCCGGTGGTCGGCCGTGTGCTGAAGGTGCAGGAAGGGATGCTCGGCGAGCAGCGCCTCGCGGCCGGCCCAGCCGATCTGCGCCCAGATGTGGTCGGGCAGCACCTCGGTGACGAGCATCGACGTGTGGACCGGGACCATGATCCGCCTGTGGGTCTCGAGGCTCTCGGTGTACGCCTCGGTCGCGCGCACCACCGTGCGCGCACGGACCGTGTGGCCGGCGGCGGTGCGCGCGAGCCCGGGCTCGATGGCGGTCACCCGCGTGCCCTCGTAGATGGTGGCGCCGAGCCGCTCGACGGTGTCGGCCAGGCCGCGCACGAGCGCACCCGGGTGGATCGACGCGCAGTGGGCGTTGTAGCGGGCGCCGAGCGCGCCGTCGACCTTGATGCGCTCCTGCACCTCGGCGGCGGTGAGCAGGCGGCTGTCCTCCTCGGTCCAGCCCCACTCGCGGTCCTCGTCGATCGAGGCGCGGAAACGCTCGGTCTCCAGCGGCGTCCGGGCGACCATGACGACCCCGTTGCGCGCGTAGGAGCAGTCGATGCCCTCGCGCTCGACGGCGGCGCCGACCTCGACGACCGACTCGCGTACGGCGCGCTCCATCGCCTGCGTGCCCGCGCGGCCGCCGCGCTTGGTCCAGTACTCGCGCGAGCCGTTGAACTGGGCGATCACCGCGCCGCCGTTGCGCCCCGAGGCGCCGTAGCCGGCGATCTCGGCGTCGAGCAGCACGACGTCCAGCGACGGGTCGGCGCGGCGCAGCGCGTACGCGGTCCACAGCCCGGTGTAGCCGGCGCCGACGATGCAGACGTCGGCCGCGCGCGACTCGGTCAGCGCCGGCCGCGGAACGAGGGCCCGCTCCGGCGGATAGAGCTGCTTGAACCAGTGCGAGATGCGTCCGGGGTCGGCGAGGACAGCGCTGTTGGGGTTCACGAGACCGCCTGCTCGAAGGTGTATCGAATATCGACCAGTTGTGACCGAAAACGCGAGTCTACGGCTCTCGGCGTCTGCCTGCAACAGATGGCCGCATTGAACTGCATGGGCTCGCGTGCAACGATAATCGTGCTCTTGAGTTCGATTCCTGGAGAGACCATGGCGACAGCCACCGAGAGCCAGCCCCCGAGCTGGCCGTTCTACACGCCGCCGGAGGTCGTCGACGTGCGCGGCATCCCGACCGCGTACCGCCGGGCCGGCTCCGGACCCACCACGGTCTACCTCCACGGCATGGGCTTCACGCGCCGCTGGCTGCCGTTCCATGAGCGGCTGAGCGCCGGCGTCGACCTCGTCGCGCCGGAGCAGCCGGGATTCGGCGACACGCCCATGCCGCCGTGGCTACGCTCGATCGACGACGTCGTCCTGCACCTCGACGACCTGTTCGAGGCGCTCGGCCTCGACGACATCCATCTCGTCGGGTACACGCTGGGCGGTTGGATCGCGGCCGACTTCGCGGTGACCTACCCGCGGCGGGTCTCCAGCCTGACGCTGGTCGCGCCGTACGGCCTGCGCGTCCCCGGGCATCCCGTGGCCGACGTGTTCCGCATGACGCCGGACGAGTACGACGAGGTGCTGTTCAACGGGGAGATGGAGCGGTTGAGCGAGTACACGGCGTCCGGCGACCCGGTCGAGGAGCTGGTGCACGGCTACCTCGAGCTGACCACCGCCGCGCGGCTCGCGTTCAACCCGCGCTACGACCACCGCTTCGATCGGCGCCTCGCGCGCGTGGCCTGTCCGGCCCTCGTCGTCGCCGCCCAGGACGATCGCGTCGTGCCGCGCGAGCACTGCGAGCGCTGGGCCGAGCTGCTTCCGGCCGGGCGCCTGGCAGTCCTCGAGGGCGACGCCGCGCCCACCGGGCACCTGATGGTCGCCCAGCAGCCCGAGCGGCTCGCCGACGTCATCGCCGACTTCGTCACCCAGGAGGCTCAGTCATGAGCGAGCTCGAGTTCTACGCCTTCCACAACGGCGCCTACCCGTGGGTGCCGCACAAGAGCGTCATCGGCGAGCACTCGCGGACGAACTTCATCTCCCTGCCCACCGAGTTCTACGACGAGGCGCTCGCCCAGCGAGCCATGCGCGACTTCCTCGAGGTCCTGGCCGGGTGCGAGCGCCTGGGCTACGACGGCGTGCTGCACTCCGAGCAGCACAACGGCCCGATCGGCCTGTCCGCGCAGGGCATGGTCACGTCGGCCTACCTCGCCGCTCAGACCGAGCGGATCCACATCGCCGCCGTCGGCCCGATCATGAACGCCTACCTCTCGCCGATCCGCCTGGCCGAGGAGGTGGCGATGGTCGACATGATGTCCAACGGCCGGCTGATCCTCGGGCTGCCGATGGGCCTCGGCGCGCAGTACCACTCCTACGGGGTCACGAACCCGGCAGACGCGCGCGACCGGTTCAAGGAGGCGCACGACCTGCTGATCCGCGCGCTCACCGAGCAGGGGCCGTTCGCGTACGAGGGCGAGTGGTTCAACGTCCCGTACGTGAACCTGTGGCCGCGGCCGGTGCAGAAGCCGCACCCGCCGATCTGGATCCCCGCCGCCGGCTCGCGCGAGTCGCTTGCGATGTGCGCCAAGCACCGCTACGTCTATCAGGCGATCCTCGCGCCGCGGAAGACGCTGCTGCGCAACTGCGACCTGTTCCGCGAGCTGTGCGCGGAGGAGGGCTACACGCCCGACCCGCGCCAGATCGCCGCCGTGCTGTTCGTCCACACGGCGGAGACGGACGAGCAGGCGCGGCGCGAGGCCGAGCCGCACTACGCCTGGATCATGCAGAACTTCTTCCGCTCGACGTTCCAGGACGCCTTCGCGCCCGGGCACGTCAGCGAGAGCTCGCTGCGCGGCATGGCGGCCGGCGGCGGCTACCGCAGCCGCGACATCTCCGAGATGACGTGGGACGACCTCGTCGCCGAGGAGTGGCTGATCGCGGGCTCGCCGGACACCGTGGCCGAGCGCCTCGAGCAGGTGACGAGCGAGATGGGCGCCGGCCGGGTGATCATCGACATCGACCACGGCAGCATGCCCCGGTGGCTGATCGAGAAGAGCGCGTCGATCTTCGCCGAGGAGGTCATGCCGAAGTTCCGGCCCGCCGGCGGCAAGCCGGTCTGGGCGCGCGGCGAGGACCGCCGCCCGTACACGACGTCGAGCGAGATCGCGGCACGGACCGGCGGCGCGCGAGCGGTGCCCGCCAGCCAGCTCATGAACGGCGACATCGTCGACACGCGAACGGCGCATGTACCCGAGCTTCGCCACCCCGTCGAGCTGTGAGCGCGGGCCGCGGCGGGGCTTGACGCTCCGTCGCGGTCTGAAGTAGGGTCTGACGACAATCGGACGTGCGCGTTCGATATTCGACCGATATGAGGGAGATAGACGAGTGCAGGTCCGAGTCAGGAACATTGGTCACATCGGGATCACCGTGCGCGATCTCGATCGATCGGTCGACTTCTACACGGGCGTCCTCGGTATGCGGCTGACCGAGCGCTTCCAGTACCCCGCGGACGAGGTGGGTCACGGCGTCACGGTGGCGGCCGGTGCGTTCGTGCGCTGCAACGCGACCCACCACGCGATCTCGATCTTCCAGCTCAAGGACGGTCTGATCACCGACGACGCGCCGGACGGCTCGGCGCTGGGCATCGGCCTGCACCACATCGCCTTCGAGCTCGCGACTCCCGGGGAGCTGCTGGCCAAGCTGCGCGAGATGCGCGAGGCCGGCGTGCAGATCGTCAACTGCCGCAAGGGCGGCCCCGGCAACCAGCCCCGCTTCTACGCGCGCGACCCGGACGGCCACCTGCTCGAGTTCTACTGGGGCATCGACGAGATCGGCTGGGACGGCATCGCGCGCGAGTACGAGCCGATCCAGGAGATCGACCTCGACGAGTTCGACTTCGAGGCGTACCTCGAGCAGCGCGAGGAGCACGCCGTGCGCGCGCAGGCGATCGCCGACGACGCGGGGGCAGACCTCGAGCGCGCATAGTGGTTCGTCTCGAGAGTTGCGAGACGGGCCACTAGTCGTGCCGGTGGCCGGGTGAGTGCCCCGGACGCAAGCCTGCGTCGGCTCAGCCTGCTCGCCGCCGTCGCGCTGATCCTCGAGTCGGCGCTGTACTCGGCGGTCGCGCCGCTGCTGCCGCACTACCGCGACGAGTTCGATCTCTCGAAGTCCGCAGCGGGTGTCCTCACAGCGGCCTACGCGGTGGGCATGGTGTTCGGGTCCATCGCGGGCGGCATCGCCGCCGGCCGGGCCGGCCCCAGGCGGACGGTCGTCGGCGGGTTCGCGCTGCTGGGCGCCGCGAGCGTCGTCTTCGGGCTCGCGGGCGACGTCATGCTGCTCGACGCGGCGCGCGCCGCCCAGGGGTTCGGGGCCGGCCTCATCTGGTCGGGCGTCCTGGCGTGGCTCATCGCGGCGGCGCCCGACGACCGGCGCGGGCAGGTCATCGGCACGGCGATGGGGGCGGCGATCTTCGGCACGCTGTTCGGGCCGGTGCTCGGCACCGTCGCCGTCGCAATCGGACCGGAGACCGCCTTCGGCGCCATCGCCATCTGTTGCGCGGCGATCATCGTCTGGGTCGTGCGCACGCCGGGCCCGGCGCGGCGTCCGGACCTCAGCACCGACTGGGCGCGCGCGCGGCGCAGCCGGCTGCTCATCGGGCTCACCGCGCTGAGCCTGATGCCGGGCATCGTGCTCGGCGCCCTCAACGCGCTGGTGCCGTTGCGCCTCGACGATGGCGGGTTCGGCGAGCCGGCGATCGGCGCGACGTTCCTCGTGGGGGCGCTCGTCGCCGCAGCGACGGCGCCGCTGGTCGGCCGGCGCTCGGACCGCGACGGGCGCGTGCCGCTCATCGCCGCCGGGCTCGCCGCCACTGCGCCGGCGCTGGTCGTGCTCGGCCTGGTCCAGCCGCCCGGGCTCGTCGCGGCGCTCACGGTCGTCACGTTCGGGGTCGCGGTGACGGTGTTCAGCATCCCGCTTATGGCACTGCTCTCGGAGGTCGCCGAGGCCAGCGGGCTGACGCCCGGCCCGGCGGCCGCGCTGCTGAACCTGACGTTCGCCAGCGGAGAGGCGATCGGCGCGCCGGCCAGCGCGCTCGGCGCGGACCTCACGTCCGATGCCGTGCCGTTCGTCATCCTCGGTGCGGTGGCGCTCGTCGCGATGCTGGTCTGCGTGCGGCACGTCACCGAGCCGCGCGCCGCCGATGCGCCGGCTGCGTGAGCGCTCAGCTGCGGCCGTAGAGCAGCCGCGAGAGGCCGGCGGAAGCGGCCAGGAGCGCGTCGAGGTGGGTCGGCAGCGCGCTCGCCCGCGTGGTGGGGGCGAGCAGCGCGATGGAGGCGACGGCGTGGCCGGGCGCGTCGAGCACGGGCACCGCGAGGCCGTGGACGCCCTGCTGGAGCTCGTCGTGCGACAGGGCGTAGCCGAGCTGGCGCACCGTCTCGAGCTGACGCGCGAGCGCGTCGGGAGCGTCGATGCCCCGGGCGACCCGGTCGATCGCGCTCTGGCCGAGGAACGCGAGCAGCGCACGCCCGCTCGCGCCTTCGTGCAGCGGATGGCGCGAACCGATCTCGTGCTCGACGCGGACGATGTTGCGGTCGGGGACGACCTGCTCGAGGACCACGGCGTCCAGGCCGTCGGCGATGTGCATGACCGCCGTCTCGCCGACGGCGCCCGCGAGCTCGAGCATCGCGGTGCGGCCGGAGGCGCGCAGTTCCGGCTGGACGCGCTCGGCGATCCGCACGAGGATCGCGCCCGGGACGTAGCCGTCCTCCTGACGCGTGACGAAGCCGCGCTGGTGCAGCGTGGAGAGCAGGCGGTGCACGACCGTCCGGTTCATCCCGAGCGTGCGCGCGAGCTCGGCAGGCGTCATCGGACCGTTCTCTCCTACCTTCAGCAGGACGGTCAGGGCCTGGTCCGCGGTCTTCGAGATCTCTGCCACGCGGGGAACGATAGCTGCTCAGGAGCATCGACGACCGAATATCGACCGATCTGGTGTCAGGGACTCCCCTTTCCGCCTGATGTTCGATATACGTACGTCATTGCACGATTCTTGCCGACCGAGGAGCAACCATGGCCGTCATCTGCACCGTCCGCATCCCGCACGACCTCGAGAAGGTCCAGCAGGTCGAGGCCGACAACGCCGAGGTGATGCAGGCCATCATGGCGGCCGCCCAGAAGTACATGACCGGGCACCGCCGCACCGCTCGCGACGGCGAGGTCATGGACCTCGACGAGTTCGCCAGCCGCGAGGACTACGACGCGTTCATCGCCGAGGCCGCCCCCTCGATCCGCAGGTACGGCGAGCTGCTCGGCGCGCCGGCGCAGGACACGGTGTACACGGTGGTCGAGGGTGGCTGACGCGCCGCCGGTCCGCCGTGTCGAGGTACGCGGCGTGGACGTCGCGTACCGCCGCCAAGGCGCGGGCGAACCGATCCTCCACCTGCACGGCGTCGGGATGACCCGTCGCTGGCTGCCGTTCCACGAGGCGCTGTCGCAGTACGGCGATCTCGTCGCCCCCGAGCACCCCGGCTTCGGCGACACGCCGCTGCCCGACTGGCTCGAGGGCTTCGACGACCTCGTGCTGCACTACGCCGAGCTGGCCGACCTGCTCGACCTGGGGCCGCTGCATCTCGTCGGCCACTCGTTCGGCGGCTGGATCGCGGCCGAGATCGCCGCGTTCTATCCCGAGCGGCTGCGCAGCCTCACGCTCATCGCGCCCCTCGGCCTGCGCGTGCCGGGCCACACCCCCACCGACATCTTCCGCATGAGCCGTGAGCGCTATCTCGACCTCTGCCTCAACGGCCGGGCGGACGCCTACGCCGACCAGTTCGACGAGGGCGACGAGACGCTGTTTCAGTCCTACGCCGAGCTGACCGCGTTCGCCAAGGTCGCGTGGAACCCGCGCTACGACCACAAGCTCGACCGCCGGCTGGGCCGTGTGCGCTGCCCCGCGCAGGTGATCGCCGCGCAGGAGGACCGGATCCTCCCGCGCGCCCACGCCGACCGCTACGCGGAGATCCTCGGCGTCGCCGCCGTCGCCACCGTGGCGGGCAAGGACGGGCCAACCGGCCACGGCCTGATCGCGCAGGAGGCCGAGCGGACGGCCGAGCAGGTCGCGACCCTGATCGGAGGCCGCTGATGCACGAGCTCGAGTTCTATTCGATGGTCGACGCCACCTACCTGTGGTTCCCGCCGGCCGACGATCGCGAGTCGATCGGCATCGACCTGTCCAACAGCGCCTACGACCCCGATCTGGGGCAGCGCGTCTACGACCGCGTGCTCGCCAGCACGCGCAAGGCCGAGGAGCTGGGCTTCGACGGCGCGCTGATCTTCGAGCAGCACAACCATCCGCTGGCGCTGTTCGGCAACGCGCTGACCGGCGCGGCGTGGCTCGCGGGGGAGACCGAGGGAATCCGGATCGCCGCGGTCGGGCCGATCGCCAACGCCTACCTGTCGCCGGTGCGGCTGGCCGAGGAGATCGCGCTCGTCGACATGGTCTCGGGCGGGCGGCTGACCGTCGGCCTGCCGGTGGGGATCGGCGTCCAGTACCACGCGCAGGGCGTCACGAACCCGGCTCACGCGCGATCGCGCTACCGCGAGGCGGTGGCGCTGCTGCACAGGATCTGGACGGAGGACGGGCCGTTCGCCTGGGAGGGCGACCACTTCCACATCCCGTACGTCAACGTGTGGCCCAAGCCGCGCCAGCAGCCCCACCCGCCGGTCTTCATCCCCGCCGCGGGCTCGCGCGAGAGCCTGGAGCTGGCGGCGAAGTACGGCTTCACGTATCAGGCGATCCTCGTCCCGCGGCCGGTGCTGCTGCGCAACTGCGAGACGTTCCGCGAGCTGTGCCGCCAGAGCGGCTACGAGGCCGATCCGAAGCAGATAACGGCGGTGCTCGAGGTGCATGTGTCGGAATCCGACCGGGAGGCGCAGCGCGAGATCGAGCACCACGAGCTGTGGGGCGTCCAGAACGTGTTCCGGTTCCCGTTTCACGAGTCGTTCCCGCCCGGTCATGTGAGCATGGCGTCGCTGCGCGGCATGATGGCCGGCGGCTATCGCAGCTCGGACCCCTCCAAGCTGACCTGGAAGGAGATGATCGACAGCGGCTCGGTCATCGCCGGTTCGCCGGAGACGGTGCGCGAGCGCCTCGCCGAGGTCACCGGCGAGATGGGTGCCGGCCGGGTCATCGTGACGGAGCCGTGGAGCGCGCCCACGTGGCTGCAGCACAAGTCGATCACGCTGCTCGCCGAGGAGGTCATGCCGCACTTCCGGCCCAAGGGGGACGGCCGGGCGGTGTGGCAGCGCGAGCCGCGTGCCGGCTACCGCACCGCGACGGAGTTCGTCGCCCGCGCGCCGCGCTACGCGGGGATGCCGGTCGTCAACACCCCGGACGGGCGCCGGCTCGAACTGTACGGCGAGGACGGCCTGACCACGAACCCGATGGAGGAAGCGCAGCCATGACGGACCACGCAGCCGCGGGCACGCCGGCGCTCGAGGGCTTCGACGCCTGGCCGCCCGACGAGGACACCCTCCGCTGCCCGTTCCGGTACTTCGAGGAGATCCGTGACCAGGCGCCGGTGTACCGCTATCGCGAGCCCAGTCCCGAGGGCGTCGTCACCTACCTCGTGACCGGCTTCGAGGAGTGCGCGTCGGTGCTCACCCGCGCGGACGTCTTCGTGAACGACCTCTCCGGCGTCCTGCCCGCCTTCGAGGCCAACGCCGTGCCCTCGCCGCGCCCCGGCGTGCCGACGTTCTACGAGGACCGCAACGTCTTCTTCGCCGACGGCGCCGACCACAAGGTCAAGCGCAGCTGGGTGCTCCAGCTCGTGGAGCGCGACCGCCTCGAGAGCTTCCGGCCGATGGTGGAGGAGGTCGTCGACGGGCTGATCGACGCCTTCGCCGCGGACGGCCGGTGTGACTTCCGCCACCAGTTCACCGACCCCATGGCGCTGCACGTCGTCCGGCGCATCATGGGCCTGCCGGAGCAGGCCGACCCGCTCATCAAGCGCCTGTCCGCCGTGCTGTCGGTGGCCGACAACAACCCGGCGGCGCCGCAGGAGCTGCTCGACGAGCTCCGCGAGAGCTGGATGGGGATGCTCGAGCTGTGCGTCGAGCTCGTCGAGCGCAGGCACGCCGAGCCGGTCGAGAACGACTACGTCACAGACGTGGTGCGCCTCCAGGTCGAGCGCGACGGCGCGCTGGACCCCAACGCGCTCGCCAAGCACCTGACCGTGACGATCTTCGGTGCCGACCACGCGATGGGCGGCCACCTCGCGGACATGCTGGCGCGGATCGGCCGCGATCCGCAGCTGCAGGAGCGCCTGCGCGCCGACCGCTCGCTGATCCGCCAGTTCATGCTCGAGGCGCTGCGGACCGAGTCGCCGGTGCCATGGCTGTTTCGCCAGTGCGTGGCCGACGCGACCGTGGGCGACGTCGAGATCCCCGCGGGCTCGCTCGTCCTGGTGGCGACGATCGCGGGCAACCACGACCCGGCGGAGTTCCCGGATCCCGCGTCGTTCGACGTCTCGCGGCGCAACCTCGAGCGCAACCAGCTGACCCTGGGCCGCGGCGCGCACCGCTGCGCGGGCGCCCAGATGGCCCGCCTGCAGGCGGACGTCACCGTCAACAAGGTGCTCGATCGCCTGCGCGACATCCGCCTCGACGAGCAGCGCAGCGACCTGCGGCCCGAGCCGAGCTTCGGCTTCCGCGTCCCGACCGCCGTCCACCTGACGTTCACCCCGGAGGACTCCGCATGACCCTGCCCGCCCTTCCCGAGCGCGCCGACGTCGTCGTCGTCGGCGCCGGCATCTCCGGCCTCGTCGCGGCCCGCCGGCTCGCCGCGGCCGGCGTCGACGTGGCGGTCGTCGAGGCGCGCGACCGCGTCGGCGGGCGCCTGAAGCGGGTCGTGACGCCGTCGGGCCGGGTGCTCGAGGCCGGCGGCGAGCTGGTCGGCGAGCACATGGCGTCGATCAGGGCGCTCGCGGACGAGCTCGGCGTGCCGATCATCCCCATGGGAGTCGGCGAGGGACAGCTGGTGCGCTACCACGAGGGCGAGCGGCTGCTCGAGGCGTTTCCGTACGAGAAGACGCCGGACAGCGGCGCGGCGCTGCACGCCGCCACGAAGGCATTGGATGCGATGGCCGCGCAGGTGCCGATCGAGGATCCCTGGAACGCGCCCCGGGCAGCGGAGTGGGACGCCCAGACGCTGCTGCAGTGGGTCGACGCGAACGTGGCGGATCCGGGCGCGCGGGCCGGACTGGCGGCGGAGTTCTACTTCATGGGCGGCGCGTTCGAGGAGCTGTCGCTGCTGTTCTGCCTGTGGACGCTTCACGCGATGGGCCTGTGGGAGCAGTGGGAGATGGGGACTTCGCACCGCCTTCAGGGCGGGACGTCCGACCTCGTCACGCGCGTGGCCGAGCCGCTGCGCGACCGCATCTTCGAGCAGGCGCCGGTGCGCCGCGTCGAGCACGCCGCCGGCGGCGTGACCGTGCACACCGACCGCGGCGCGATCCGCGCCGAAGCGCTCGTCGTGGCGATCGCGCCGGCGCTGTGCCCGCGCATCGAGTGGGAGCCGCGGCTGCCGCCGGCCCGCGACCGCCTGCAGGACCGCTATCTGATGGGCCACGGCATCAAGTTCCAGGCGATCTACGACGAGCCGTGGTGGCGCGAGAAGGGCTATATGGGGCTCGGGCTCGGCCAGGACCCGGTCTGGGTCCTGGTCGACGCCACCGGTCCCGACGACGAGGGCGCCGGACGGCTGGTGGGCTTTGCGCCGATCACCGGCCGCGACGTCGCGCGCTGGTCGGACGTGATGGGCGACGAGGAGGCGGCCAAGCAGCTCTTCGTCGAGCAGGTCGGCAACTACTTCGGCGACGGTCCGGCACCGGTCGAGGTGCACCTCTTCAGCTGGGTCGGCGACCCATGGTCGCTGGGCTGCGGGACCGGACTGGGGTGCGGCACGCTGTCGACCGTCGGCCCGTCGCTGCGCGCCCCGATCGGCCCGATCGTCTGGGCCGGCGCCGAGACGGGCCTGCCGCAGAACGACTGGATCGAGGGCGCGATCTCGGCGGGCGAACGGGCGTCGCGCGAAGCGCTCGAGCGGGTCGGCGCGGCGGCGGGCTGACCGCCGCTCAGCCGGGGTGCGCGCGTAGCGTCTGCACGTGGTCGGGGTTGACGCCGACCGGCTGCCCCGTCGCGGCGTCGTCGAGCCACGCGAGCTCCATCATCGCCCCGCGGGCCGCGCCGACGATCGCCGCCTCGACGTCGCGGCACGATCCGGCCACGGACAGCTGCAGGCCCGAGGCGAGCGTGATCTCCGTGGTCGGTGGCGCGTCGGTGCGGCGTTCCGTGTCTGGCATCGTCTCCGGCTCCCATCGGGGTCGTGCCGACCGGCCGGCGTGCGGGTCAGCGGTGCGGCGACAAAGGTACCGGGGGAGGCGGCGATCCGACCCCCGCACGGCGATCCTGGATCAACCGGCCGCTCGTGCCGTCTGCGTCGGTGAATGACTCGAAGTCACGCGGGTTCATGATCGAGCGCTCCGATCGCCGGAGCGAAGAGATCCGGCACGGCCGCGGTGAAGCGGATACCCTCGCGTCCATGGGCGGGCGGGGCTTTCTGCGCTGGGCCGCAACCCTGACCGTCGCGGTCATGGCTGTGGGGTTGCCGGCGGCCCAGCCGGCCGCCGCCGAGGTCCCTGCCTCCGTCACCGGCGCCTTCGATGCCGTGACCGGCGAGGCGCGCTACGCGAACAGCACATGGGGCTGGGACGTTGTCGACATGGCGACCGGCGAGTCGCTGTACCGGCGCAACGCCAACGAGCAGTTCGTCCCCGGCTCGATCATCAAGGACTACGCGGCGGCCGCGGTGCTTCGCGCGCTCGGCCCCGGCTACCGGTTCCGCACGCCGGTCCACGCCCTGGGCCGCGTTCGCCGAGGGGTCCTGCGCGGCGATCTCGCGCTGGTCGGCACCGGAGACTTCAGCTTCGGCCTGCGCAACCGGCCCGACGACACCCTCGCCTTCACCGACTTCGACCACAACGAGGCGGGCACGCTCCCCTTCGCGCAGCAGCTCGAAGGAGTGGATCCGCTCGCCGGCGTCCGGCAGCTGGCTCGCGCCGTGCGGCGGTCGGGCATCCGGCGGGTGAGCGGCGACGTTGTTGTCGACAACCGGCTCTTCACGCCGTTCGACGGCTGGCCGGACGGACCGATCGACTCGATCTGGATCAACGAGAACCTGATCGACATCACGGTCGCGCCGACGTCACCGGGCCGGCGCGCCACGGTGCGCTGGCGTCCCCACACCTCCGCCTACCGCGTCGTCAGCCGGGCGAAGACGACGCCCCCGGGCGGCGAGACTGCGCTCTCCGTCGAGGATGCCGGCCACGGCGTGATCGAGGTGCACGGCGAGATCCCCGCTGGAGCGGACCCTCAGCTGCAGAAGTTCGTGCTGCCGGACCCGGCGCGGTTCGCTCGCACCGCCTTCGTCGAGGCGCTCGAGCGCGCCGGCGTCCGCGTCGACGCGCCGGCGCCGGCGCCGAACCGGCAGCGGCTCCTGCCCAGGCGCGGCCGGTACCCGAGCGGCAGCCGCGTGGCGCAGTTCGTCTCGCCGCCGCTGTCTGAGTACGTGAAGATCGTGCTGAAGGTCAGCTACAACCGCGGCGCCCAGCTGTTCGGGTGCCTCGTGGCCGTCGCCCGCGGCAGCCGCGACTGCAACGACGCCGCCGCCGGCATGATGCGGACAGTGACCCCGCTGGGGGTGTCGCCGGCGTCGACGTTCCTGTTCGACCCGGCCGGCAGCATCGACGTCGCGCGCGCGACGCCCGGCGACATGACCGCGTTCCACCGGGCCGTGGCGGGTCAGCCCTACGGCCCGGCCCTCGAGGCCGGGCTGCCGATCCTCGGCCGTGACGGGTCGCTGGCGACGACGCTCGAGGACTCACCGGCGGCCGGGCACGTCTTCGCCAAGACCGGCACGAGGGCCACGAACACGCCGGACGGCCGGACCCTCCTCCTGGCTCAGACGCTCGTCGGGTACATCACGACGCAGAGCGGCCGCCGGCTGTCCTTCGCGCTGATGGTCAACAACGTCCCGCTGCGGGAGTTCACCGACATCCTCGACATCTTCCGCGGCCAGGGCCTCATGACCGAGGCGCTCCAGCAGAGCCTCTGACCAAGCCGCGCCGGGCCGGTCAGTAGCCCTGCTGGATGAGCGTGGCCACCTTGCCCACGTCGTCGTTGGCGGCGAAGGCCCCCTCGATGGTCGTGAACACGGAGTTGGCGGCGACGATGGCGAACGCGAGCCGCCGGCCGCTGCGCGCGTCGATGTAGCCGCCGAGCGCCTTCGCCGGGAACAGGATCCGGTCGTTGAACAGATCGCCGGAGGCGAGGGTTCCCGTCTTGGCGAAGATCTTGCCGCTCGCCGGACCGCCCGGCTGGACGAGGGCTAGCGATCCGTCGACGCCCATGATCGGCAGCGTCGCCTGCCAGGCGGCAGCGTCCGGGCGCCGGGCCATGATCGTCTGCAGCTGCACCTGGTTGTCGGCCGTGATCAGGTTGCCGGTCAGCCCGGAGCCGTCGATCAGGACCGCCCCGTCGGTGTCGAGTCCCGCCGCGCTCCAGATCTGCTGGGCCTTGGCCAGGCCGTCGTCGCACTTGGTGCTGCCCGCGGCGACCGCCAGGAGGCAGATCATCGTCTGGGCGCCTCGGTTGTAGCTGACCTTCAGGACGTACGTGGCCTCCTGGTCGAGCGACAGCGACTGCAGACGCGCGACGGCCGGCAGGGCCGTGACGGCGCGCTTGGAGGGCAGCAGGCGCACCGGGTTGGCGGCGACGGCGTTGGCCTTCACCTTGACGCCGGCGCCGCGCAGCGCCTCGATGAACGCGGTGCGCGCGTACCGGGCCGGGTCCTCGAAGGCGTACGTGTTGACGGCCGGGTCGCTGTCGGCGGCGATCGTGCCGGTGAGCACCACCCTGCCGTGCGCCGGCGACGTCACCTTGATCTTGGTCGTTCCGCCGGCCGCCACCGTCCGCACCTGGCTCGTGACCTTCCACGGGGCGACCACGGGCCGCATGACCACCTTGGCCGTCCGGCCCACGCCGCGCGGGGTCGTCGTGAAGTCGATGAGGTTGTTGTTGATGATGATCGGCGTGACCGGGCCGTTCTCGAGGTGGAACGTCTCGAAGAGCCGGTCGTCGACGATGACGTCGCCGGACACGCGGCGCACGCCGGACGCCCGGACCTGCTGGGCGAGCTGGTCGAGCCCGGCGAGCGGGTTCTCCGGCGTCAGCGTCGCTCCGGGCAGGTCGTTGGCGTCGTTGTGGTCGAGGTTGGTGAAGTCGACGTCGCCGTTGGGCTTGGTGCGGCCGCCCATCGTCATGTCGCCCTGGCCGACGAGGATCAGGTTTCCGCGCAGCCTGCCGCCCGTGAGCCGCCCGCTGCGCTTGACCGGCGTGACGACGCGGTGGTCCGGGCCGAACTGCTGCCAGCCGGCGCCCATGCTGTAGGTCTTGACCACCGAGCCGGGCTCCACCAGCGTGTCGGCGTTGAGCGAGATCAACGGCGCGCCGGTGTCGAGGTCGCGGACCGAGATGAACCACTCGCCGTTGGCGTACGCCGGCTGGTTCATCACCTCGAGCGCCGCGGGGTCGAGCCCGGGCACCGGCCCGGTCGCGGCGGACGCGGACGATGCCAGCGCGCCGCAGGCGGCGACGCAGGCGAGCCCCGCGATCCGGCCGTTGTGCCAACTGGGTCTCATCGAAGTCCGTCCTCTCTCCGTGATCCGGTCAGCCGCGGCTGGTCCAGACCACATGGCGGCGGTGGCGTTCGGCAGTCTCCCAGACGGCGCAAGTGCGGCGGGGCCGGCGCCTACGAGGCGAGCGTTGCGCCCGGCCGGGGCGGGCGGGGCGAGTCGCCCGCCTCGGCCGCCGGCGGGGGTGACGACCCGCCGCGGCCGCGGCCCAGGCCCGGGAGCCGGAACTCCCGCCCGCCGGTCAGGCCGCTGGGCCGCAGCACGAGGATGACGACCATGAGCACGCCGAGCACGACGAAGCTCGAGCCGTCGGGCAGCGTCACATGGCCGACGCCGACGTTGAGACCGTCCTCGGCGCGCCCGAGGTAGGTGTCCAGGAACGAGATCAGCAGCGCGCCGACCGTCGCGCCCCAGAGGCTGTTCATGCCGCCGACGACGAGCATCGCCAGCGTGATGAACGTCAGCTCTAGGTAGACCTGCTCCGTCGTGATCGAGCCGAGCTGGTGCACGAGCAGGGCGCCGGCGAGCCCGGCGAGGCCGCCGCTGATCGCGAACGCCAGCAGCCGCTGGCGATGGATGCGGATGCCGCTGGCCAGCGCGGCCGCCGGGTCCTCGCGCGACGCGCGCAGCTGCCGGGCCGCCCGCGTGCGCCCGTAGCCCCACGCGACGAGCGCCGCGACGATCGCGCCGATCGTCGCCTGCGTCATGTCGGTGGTGGTCGGCACGAGCGAGAGCGTCTTGGCGCCGGGGCCGATCTTCTCCCAGAAGCGCAGGACGTTGTGGGTGATCTCGAGGACGGCGAACGTCGCGATCCCGGCGGCCAGCCCGGCGAGACGCATCAGCGGGGCGCCCACGAGCAGGGCGAAGGCCGCCCCCAGCCCCACCGCCAGCAGCAGCGACGCCACGTTGGAGATCGTGTGGTCGGCGATGAACGGCCACAGGTCGGGCAGCAGCGTCGGCTTGACCAGGGACGGGATGGTCATGATCCCCGCCGCGAAGGCGCCGACCGCGACGAACGAGATGTGCCCGAACGAGAGCACGCCCGAGTTGCCGACGAAGACGTAGATCGCGATGACGATCGTCGCCTGCACCAGCGCGGTGATGAAGTCCTGCTGACGCGCCTCGCTGACCGTGCTGCCGACGAGGCCGACGATCAGCAGCAGGACCACGGGCCCGGCGAGCTGCATCGCGGCGATGCCGTTGCGGTTGCTCACACGCGCTCCACGCCGGCCGCCGAGCGCGAGCGGAACAGGCCCGCCGGCCGCAGCACGAGGACGATGATGACGAGCAGGAAGGTGAACGACGGCAGGAACACCCGCTCGTCGGCGGGCAGGATGTCGCCGAGCAGGGAGTTCGCCAGGCCGAGCGCGAACCCGCCGAGCGTCGCCGACACGAGGTTGTCCATGCCGCCCACGACGACGCCGACGAGCGCGAAGATCGTGATCTGCAGCCCGAACGTCGGCTCCACGAGCGGCGCGGCTGCGGTCAGCAGCATCGCGACCACGCCGGCGAGCAGGCCGGCGAGGACGAACGCGAACGTGATGACCCGGTCGGCGCGGACGCCGAGGGCGCGCGCGGTGCGGATGTCGGCCGCCGCCGCGCGCATCTGCAGGCCGATGTTCGTGCGGTTGAGCAGCAGCCCCAGCGCGGCGAGCAGCGCGACGCCGAGCACGAGCTCGACGATCGTGATCCAGCGCACGTCGAGCGCCCCGCTGATCGCCGTCCGGTTCAGGCCGCCGAGCACGTCGGCGCTGCGGCCGTCGACGCCGAACGCGATGCGCCACACCGCCTCCAGCGAGAACGCGACCGCGAACGTCGCGACCAGCGTGGTCGCCGGCGCCGCGTTGCGCAGCGGGCGGAAGGCGACGCGCTCGGTCAGCACCGCGAGCGCGACCGATGCGGCCAGGCAGGCCAGCAGCGACAGCGGGATCGGCCAGTCGCTCGTGAGCGCCAGCGTGTAGCCGCCGATCGTGATCAGCTCGCCGTAGGCGAAGTTCACGAGCCGCAGGACACCGAACACGAGCGCGATCCCGACGGCGACGAGCGCGAAGACCGCGCCCTGCGCGATCCCGTCGATGAGCGACTGCAGGACGCTCATGCGCCGAAGTACGCGGCGATGATCCGCGTCGTGTCGTTGGCGTCGGCGGGCGTGAGCGTGATCCGGCACTCGCCCGCGACCATGACGTAGGTGCGGTCGCAGAAGGCGACGGCGAGCTGTGCGCGCTGCTCGACGAGCAGGACCGTGACGCCGTGCTCGCGGACCTTGCGCAGCGCGGCGAACACGGCCTCGACCGTGGTCGGCGCCAGCCCGAGCGACGGTTCGTCGAGCAGCAGCACCTCGGGCCTGGCCAGCAGCGCCCGCGCGATCGCGACCTGCTGCTGCTGGCCGCCCGACAGCTCGCCCGCGCGGCGGTCGGCGAACTCGCGCACAACCGGGAAGAGCCCGTCGACCCACGCCCGGTCGTCGTCGAGGCCCTCGAGCGAGCGCCGCCCGCTGAGTCCGAGGCGCAGGTTCTCCTCGACGGTCATCATGGGGAAGAGGTGGCGGCCCTCCGGGACCAGCGCCACGCCGGTGCGCGCGATGTCCTCGGGCCGGCGGCCGACCAGGGAGCGGTCCCCGAGGCGCACGGTGCCCCGCCTGACCGCGACGAGGCCCATGATCGCGGACAGCGTGGTCGTCTTCCCGGCGCCGTTGGGCCCGATCAACCCGACGACCTCGCCGGCCCTGACGTTCAGGCTGAGGCCGCGCACGACGGCGACCGGCCCGTAGCGCACCTCGAGGCCGTCGACGGCGAGCGTCGCGTCAGACATGCGCCTCCTGTCCGGCGATGCCCGTCCCGCCCAGGTAGGCGCTGGCCACGTCGACGTTGGCGCGGATCTCGGCGGCGGAGCCCTCGGCGAGCGTGCGTCCCTGGTCGAGGACCTGGATGCGGTCGGAGACCGCCATGACCAGCGCCATGTTGTGGTCGACGAGCAGGACGCCCGCGCCGTGCGCCTCGGCAACGGAGCGCACGAGGTCGATCAGGCTCGGCACCTCCGTCTCGACCAGGCCCGCGGCGGGCTCGTCCATCAGCACGTAGCGCGGCTCGGCGGCCACCGCCCGCGCCACGCCCAGCTTGCGCTGCTCACCGTGCGGGAGCAGGCGGGCGTCGCGGTCGGCCTGGCCCGCGAGGCCGAGCGCGCCGAGCAGCTCCTCGGCGCGCCGGCGGGCCGCCCGGGGGCCCGCGCCCGCGCCGAGCGCCGCCACCTCGACGTTCTCGCGCACGCTGAGCCCGCCGAACAGGTGGCCGTGCTGGAAGGTGCGGGCCAGCCCCGCCCGCGCCCGCCGCGCCGGCGACCAGCCGCTGACGTCCTCGCCGTCGAGCAGGATCGCGCCGCCCGTCGGCCGGTCGAAGCCGGTCATCAGGTTGATCAGCGTGGTCTTGCCCGCGCCGTTGGGGCCGATCAGCCCGACGACCTCACGGCGCCCCACGCGGAGGCTGACGTCCTGGACGGCCTGCACGCCGGCGAACGCGCGCGAGACACCACGTGCCTCGAGCGCGTCCGCCGGATTGGCGGTGCCCTCGCTCACCCGCCCACGTCGTCCGGCCGCGGCGGGCTACTGGGACAGGTCTGCCGGAGCATCGGGCTTGACGGACTCCTCGTAGGCGCGCGTGCCCTTGTTCGTGGTGATGACCCGGTAGTCGCGCCCGAAGACCGAGTGGAACTGGTCGGAGAACGAGATCTTGCCGGACACCGTGGGCAGGTCCTTGAACGCCTCGAACTTCGCCGCGAGCTGCGCGCCGTCGGTGTCGCCGCCGTTGTCCTTGACCGCCGCGGCGATGGCGTCGACGGCCGCCGCCCCGGTGACGAAGCCGCCGGTGACCGGCGCCTCGCCCTGGGCCTTCATGGCGTCGATGAGCTGCTGCACCGCGGGGTCGGGGTCGTCGCCGAACACCGACGCGTAGGTCACGGTGTAGATGTTGTCCGAGGCGGAGGTGCTCTTGGGCAGCCAGAAGTTGCCGTCGAGCGACCACGGGGTGACGATCGGCGTGGTGTTGCCGAGCCCGCGCAGGCCGGACACGAAGGCGGCGACGTCCTTGCCCGGCACGGTGCACAGCGCGATCGCGTCGGCCTTGGCGCCGTTGGTCTTCGACACGACGCGGTTGATCGTGTTGTCGCCCTGCGTGAACGTCTCGCGGTGGGTGACCTTGCCGCCGAGCTGCTCGAACTTGTTGGCGAACGCGTCACACACGTTCTGCGTGTAGACGAGCTGCTTGTCGGAGACGACGTCGGCCGTCTTCCAGCCCTTGTCGGACGCCAGCTGGGCCATCGCGGCGCCCTCGTCCTGGGCGAGGTTGCCGAGCGAGAACGCCAGCTTGCCCGCGTCGCCGAAGCGCTTGGGACCCATCTGATCCGTGCCGATGCAGGGGGCGACGGTCAGCAGCTTCTTCTCGAGGCCGACCTGGATGGCGGGCGTCGCGAGGTCCACGTCGCAGGTCACCCAGAGCACGGAGGCGCCCTGGTCGGCGAGGTCGAGCGCGGCCGAGCGCGTCTTGTCGGGCTTGAGCTGCGTGTTGATCGTCTTGAACTCGATCATCCGCCCGTCGACGCCGCCGGCGTCGTTGATCTTCTTGGCCTCGATCTGCGCCGCCGCGAGCGCGGGGCCGTCGAAGGACTTCATGAAGTCGGTCTGGTCGATCGCGGCGCCGATGACGATCGGCTCCTTCGACGCCCTCGCCGTCGTCCCCGCCGCCTGCGTCGAGGCGGACGCCTGCGTGTCCGCGGTCGTCGAGCCCCCGTCGTCACCCGACCCGCATGCGGCCACGGTGATCGCCAGCGCCGACAGGCTCGCCAATGCCAGAACCCGGAATCGCAACATGACCCGACCCTCCTTGCGGTGTACGCATCCCCCGAGGGGCCACTAAACAGAACAGCGTGCTGCGGTGTCAACTGTCACCCGGCGCTCATGTACCGGTCAGGCACGGCCGACAGCATGGCCTCATGGCGGACGGCCTGACGCGCAGGGCGGTGTTGCGCCTCGGCGCGGGCGCCGTGTGCGCCGCCGTCGCCGGCGGGCTCGCGTTCGAGCCCTGGGAGGAGGCGCAGGGCCGGCGGCGCCCGCCCGGTCCCAGCCGGCGCAGCGGTCGCATCGCCGACATCGACCGCGTGGTCGTCGTCATGCAGGAGAACCGCTCCTTCGACCACTACTTCGGCACGTTCCCGGGCGTTGTCGGGTTCCACGACGCGGCGGCCCGGAAGCTGCTCGTGCAGCGGGATGGCGCCGGGCCCGGGGTCGGCCCATGGCACATCCCGACGACCGGCCGGACCGGATGCGTGCCCGACCCGGAGCACCGCTGGAGCTCGGTGCACGCATGCTGGGACGAGGGGCGGATGGACGGCTTTGCGCGCGTGCCGGGGCACGCGGCCGTGCCGTTCGGCCCGGCGCCGGCCATGGGCTACTACCAGCGTCGCGATCTCCCCTTCTACTTCCGGCTGGCGCAGGCCTTCACGATCTGCGACCGCCACCACGCGCCGGTGCTCGGGCCCAGCCACCCGAACCAGGTCTTCGCCCTCAGCGCGTCGATCGACCCGGACGGCCGCCACGGCGGGCCGCTGATCGACGACGTCCCCCCGGGGAGCCGGCCGCACTTCGGCTGGACGACCATGCTCGAGCAGCTCGCGGCCCGCGGGGTGGAGTGGCGGATCTACAGCGGACAGGGGCGCGACGACTTCACCAACGTCCTCTTCGGGTTCTCCGCGATCCGTCGTCGCCGCCGGCTGGCGGGCGCCGCGTCGCACCGGTTCCCGCGCGACTTCTTCGCCGACGTACGCGACGGTGCGCTGCCTCCGGTCAGCTGGGTGTTCGCGCCGATGGCCTCCAGCGAGCACCCCGGCGCCTCCTCGGTGCACGCGGGCCAGGCGATGGTCGCCCAGGTCCTACAGGCGCTGACGGCGGACGAGCGGCGCTGGGCCCGCACCGCCGTGTTCGTCACCTGGGACGAGGCCGGAGGCTTCTACGACCACGTCGCCCCACCGGTGCCGGCGCCCGGAACCCGCGGCGAGTTCCTGGCGGGCGCCCGCCTGCCCGCGAGCGCCCAGGGGGTGCGCGGACCCGTCGGGCTCGGCCTGCGCGTCGGGCTGCTCGTCGTCTCGCCGTTCTCGCGCGGCGGGTTCGTGTGCTCCGAGGTCTTCGACCACAGCTCGATCCTGCGGTTCCTCGAGGTGCGCTTCGGCGCGGAGGTCCCGCATCTGAGCCGGTGGCGCAGGGCGGCGACCGGCGACCTGACCGCCGCGTTCGACTTCGCCCATCCCGACGCCTCCGTCCCCGCGTGGCTGCGCGACGAGCGTGCCGCGCCCGCGTCCGCCGGGCCGGCGGCGTGCGCCGCGACCGCGGTCGCGGGGTCGCCGTCGCGGCTGCCGCGACAGGAGCCCGGCCGGCCGCGGCGGCCCAGCGGGCCGGTCTGAGACCATGCTCGTTCAGGCTTCGGTCAGCTTCGGCCACCCATCGTGAGGCCATGCTCGCTTCGATCACCGGACAGCTCACGGACGCCGTGAGCACCCACGGCGTGCTCGCCGTGTTCCTCCTGATGGCCGTCGACGCCATCCTTCCCGCCGGTGGCGAGCTCGTCATGCTCTACGCCGGGGTCCTGGCGGCCGGGGTGCTCGCGCATCACGCGACGGTGCTCGGGATCGACGTCCCCGACGGCGTCCCGGCATACCTGGTGGTGACGGCCGCCGGTGCTCTCGGCTACCTCGCCGGCTCGCTGGCCGGCTGGGGGATCGGCGTGGCCGGCGGGCGCCCGCTCGTCGAGCGTCATGGCCGGTGGCTGCATCTCGGTCCCGAGCGCCTGGCGCGGGCGGAGCGCTGGTTCGTCCGCTTCGGCGGGCGAGCGGTGTTCCTGGGCCGGCTGGTACCGCTCGTCCGCTCGTTCATCTCCATCCCGGCCGGCGTGTTCCGCGTTCCGGTCGGCCCGTACACCCTGCTGACGCTGGCCGGCTCGCTGATCTGGTGCGCGGTGTTCGCCGGGATCGGCTGGGCGGTCGGCACCCGCTGGGAGAGCGTGCACCACGCGCTGCGCTACGTCGACTACGCGGTCGTCGCGGCGGTGGCGGTGATCGTCGTGACGGTGGCGGTCCGCCGGCTCCGGGCGCCGGTCGGAACCGCGGACTGATCGCGACGGACGGCCGGGCGGCGCGGCCGCGCCGCGCCGCCCGGCGGCGTCATTGCGCGGCGGCCACCGCCTCGGGCGGCGTCTGATCGCGCTTGGTCACGGTCAGGTAGGCGACCAGACCGAGGATGCAGGCGAGGAAGATGTAGCTCGTCCCGGTCGTCCCGAGCCCCAGACCGCCGTACTTGTGGGTGTTCTGGGACATCTCGTCGCCGATCGAGGCGCCGAGCGGCCGCGTGAGGATGTACGCCAGCCAGAACGACAGGACGGCGTTCATCCGGAACGCGTAGTGGGCGACGACGACCGCGAGGATCAGCCCGCCGAACAGGGCGATCGACACGGCGTAGCCCACGTCGAACCGCTCGGCGACCAGGTCGCCGGCGGCGGTGCCGAGCGCGAACGTGAACAGGATCGCCAGCCAGTAGAACGCCTCGCGCCTCGTCGTGACGATCGAGTGGATCGACAACGTGCGCTCCATCGCATACCAGACGGCGAACACGGCGGCGAGGACGACGCCGAAGACGATCGTGCTCGTCGTCAGCGGCACGCCGTAGCGGTCGGTCATGTTGTCGGTGATGAGCGTGCCGAAGACGCTGATGACGACCACGACGGCCCAGTAGACGAGCGGCACGTACCGGCGCAGGGCGAACTGGACCACGAGCAGCCCCGCGAGCAGTGCCCCGGCCACGTAGGTGGTCTTCGTGAGTCCGAGGCCGAGGTTGTCGTTGAGGTAGTCGGCGGCCGTCTCACCCACCGTCGTGCACATGATCTTGATCGCCCAGAAGATCAGCGTTATCTCCGGGACCTTGTTGAGCATCCGCCGCCCCATGGACATGGCCGGCGGCTGAGCGTGTGTGGTCATGGCGGGCAGCGTGGCGCTGCCAGCCTGGCGGGCACCTGACTGGTCGGCGCGTTCTCAGCGGCGCTCGAACGACGCGACGGCGGGCAGCTCGAGGACGAAGCAGCCGCCGGGGCCGTCGCCGATCGTCACCTCGCCGCCGCACGCGCGCGCCAGCCGCCGGGCGAGCGAGAGCCCGAGCCCGGCGCCGCCGGCCGGCTCGCCGGGGCCGCGCGCGCCCGGCTCGAACGCCCGCTCGCCGAGCGCGGGATCGAGCCCGGGTCCGTCGTCGTGCACGGTCACGCGCACGCGTCCGGGCGCGGCGCCCAGCTCGAGGGTCACCCGGTCGCGTGCGTGGCGGCGGGCGTTGTCGACGAGCGGCGCGAGGGCCTGGCGGATCACTCCGTCGTCACCCGCCGCGAGCGGCAGATCCGGGGCCGCCCGCACCGTGACGCCCTCGATCTCGTGGGCCAGCGCGGCCACGTCGGTCGTCCCGAGGGCGGGGTCGAGGTCGCGGCGCGCCATCGCCAGCAGGGTGTCGATGGCCCGGTCGAGACGCGTCACCTGGTCGACGACGCTGCGCAGCGCCTCGTCGCGCTCGGCGTCGGCGCCCGGGCCCTGCGCACCCAGCGCCAGCTCGGCCCGGCCCCGCAGCCCGGCCAGGGGCGTGCGCAGCTCGTGGGCGACCTCGCTGGCGAAGTGCTGCTCGTGGCGGCGCGAGGCGGCGATGCGCGCCAGCAGGCCGTCCAGGGTCGCGGCCAGGCTCGTGAGCTCGTCGCGCGGCTCGCCGAGCTCGAAGCGGCGGTCGAGGTCGTGAGCGCCCCAGTGACGGGCGCGGTCGGTCATCTGGACGACCGGTCGCAGCGCGCCGTCGATCGCCCGACGGATCGCCAGGCCGCCGGCCAGCAGCACGAGCCCCGCGATGACGATCGATCCGATGAGCACGCCCCCCTGGAGGCGCTCGAACGGGTCCAGCGAGAGTCCGACCACGACCGCGCCCACGGGCTCGTTCGATCTGCGCGCGTGGACCGGTTCCGCATGCAGGCGGATGTCGCCCGGGCCGTCGGCCGTGGCGGTCACCCCGCGGCGGCCGAGCGCCACGGCCCGGGCGTCCAGCTCGGCGGTCGCGCCCGTGGGCCGTTCGACGACCTCGCCACCGTCCAGCACCCACGCCTCGCGGTCGAGCAGGCGGTCGTTGGCGACGTGGCGGACGTGAACGCCGGCGGCCGTGACCCGCAGGGCGGCGATCTGGGCGTCGGTACGCGCGCGCAGGAGGTCGTCGACGTCGGCGTTGACGCGTGCCGCGAGCAGCAGGTTGCCGGCGATCAGCAGTGCGCCCAGGCCCACAGCGAGCGTTGCGAGCGATACCAGCAGGAGCCGGCTGCGGAAGCTCACTGGAGGCGATAGCCCACGCCGCGCGCCGTCTCGATCGTCTGCGCGACACCGGCACGACGCAGCTTGCGCCGGATGCGCGCCACGTAGGCGTCGAGCGTGTTGGCGTGGACGATCGCGCCGTCGGGCCAGGCGGCCGCGATCAGTGCGGCACGCCGCACCACCTGGCCCGGGTGCGACGCCAGCGCGGCGAGCAGCCGGAACTCGGTCGGCGTCAGCTCGACCCGCTCGTCGCCCTGCAGGATCGCGTGCGCGGCCGGGTCCACGACGACGCCCTCCGAGGCCCCCGCGGACGTGGCCGGCGGGTGGGCGCGGGCGAGCAGCGCATGCACCCGCACGAGCAGCTCGGCGAGCGCGAACGGCTTGGTGAGGTAGTCGTCGCCGCCGGCGTGAAAGCCGCTGAGCCGGTCCGGCAGCGCGTCGCGCGCCGTGAGGAACAGCACCGGGGTGCGCACCCCGCGGGCCCGCAGGGCCTGGCAGACGTCGCGCCCGTCGGCGTCCGGCAGGCCGACGTCGAGGACGAGCACATCCGGCGGATCGTCGCCGTACGCCCGCACGGCCTCCGTCCCGGACGCGGTGGCGCGCACCGTCATCCCCTCGCGCTCGAGCGCGCTGCGCAGCACCCCGCGCAGCTCGTCGTCGTCCTCGCAGATCCCGGCGGTGATCGCGAACGACGTCATCGAGCCGCCATGGTAGGCGCGCTCCGCGGGAGAGCGCTAGGGGGCGAGGGGCATGCTGTGGTCGCGGCTTCCACGTTCGGCCGTCCTGACGTGACGACGTGGGGCCCGGGCGGCTGGCGGGGAGGTCAGCAGGGCGGCATGGCCGGTGGCGGTCTGCGCCAGCCGTGCCATGCCGCCCGAGACGGCGGGCGTTTGCGGCTCACCGGAGGTGTCATGGTCCAGTTCGAGCCGCTCGCGGCCGCCGCGCCCGCTGACCCAGAGCTCCCAGGTCGCCGGTTCGCCGCCGGGCGCGGACAACCCTCGCAAGGGCACGTCGGCGGCGAACGGCTGCGGCGATGCGCCGGAGCTCAGTCTTATGGGCACACGCAGTTCGGGGTCGGCGTCGTGGTGGGCGATCTCGAGGGTCATCTCGCCGTCGCCGGGGACGCCCAGCATGCCCTCGATGCGCAGCGTGTCGCCGGAGGTCCGGTGCGTCCGCGCCGTCGCCCACCCGCGGCACACCTCGACCCGGACGTGGCCGCTCGGCTGCCGGAGCGCCCGCGCGGTCGCCTCGCCGTCGAGCGCTCTCTGGGCCGAGTTCGCGGTGAGGCCGGGATCGGCGCCGAACTTCGAGAAGCGCCGGGTGACGCCGCCGTTGCGGACCACGACGAGCACGTCCAGCGGCCGCCGGTCCCAGCGCCGGCCGCGGCGCAGCCGGCGCAGGGGCAGCCGCGCCTGGAAGCCCGCGGACCCGGAGACGCCGTCCGTCTGGGTCGTCGCGGTCGTCAGGCGCATGGGGAGGACGTGGCGGCGCAGTCGCGCGAGCCGTCCCGGGCGCACGGCGATGAGGTGCACGCGGGGCGCACCGGGCGCGGGTGCGCCGGCCACGGTCAGCGACGCCGTCCCCTGGATGACCAAGGCGTCGTCGTCCCATCTCAGGGACTCGACCGTGGCCGACGCCCGCAGCTCGGCCCCGAGGCGGTACACATGCGCGGGAACGCCCAGGCGGCGGTCGCCCCGGAAGGGGTAGTCGCCGTCCCAGCCGCCGCGTACGGGGATCGGCGCGACGTGCGCGAGCTCCTCCTGCTGGAAGCGCAGGACCTCGAGCAGCTCGGGAAGCAGACGCCGGCGGACGAGGTGGTACTTGAGGCGGTCGATCGCCGGAAGGCCCTTCTCGACGTCGGCCGGAGCCTGGGCGAGGTAGGCGTTGACGCGGTCCAGGAACGTCTGCCGATACGCGTCGTCGGCGTCGCCGAGGACGTTGAGGTGGTAGCGCAGGTCCTCGGCGACCGCACTCTCCTGGTACCAGCGCCGGGCCTCCGCGCCGAACTCCCGGCATAGGAACTCGGTCACGTACTCGACGCCGGCGAGCCGGTCGAGCAGCATCCGCAGCTCGTTGCGCCGCTGCGTGATCGAGCGGTCGTCGCCCTCGCGCTCGCGATACAGGTAGACGTGGTCGGCGATGACGTCGACCGAGCGGGCCAGGAACTGGGCGGGCACGACGACCGGGACGTCCTCGTGCACGCGGCCTTCGGGGAACCGGAAGGCGTGTGCGTCCCAGAACGACCGGCGCCACATCTTGTTGGGGACGATCCGGTCGACGAGCAGGCCGCGGAACCGGGTGACGTGGGTGGCCAGCCGCGTCTGGCGGAACGTGCGCGCGACGAACGGCGCCTGGCGCGTGCCCTGGCTGTCGAAGCGCAGCACGTTGCCGGTGGCGAAGTCCGAGCCGGTCTGGTCGAGGGCGGTCAGCAGCAGCTCGCAGAAGTCGGGCGCCAGCTTGTCGTCGCTGTCGACGAAGCAGAGGAACTCGCCCCGGGCCTGGTCGGCTCCGGCGTTGCGCGCCCTGGCCAGCCCGCCGTGGGGCTGGGTGACGAGCCGGAACCGGCGATCGCGCCGGGCGAAGCGGCGCGCGATCGCCGCCGACGCGTCCGTCGAGCCGTCGTCGACCATGATGACCTCGAGATCGGCGAAGGACTGGTGCGCGATGGAGTCCAGGCACTCCTCGAGGTAGCGCTCGACGTCGAACACCGGGACCACCACGCTGATCCGTGGGTCCGGCCCGGCGGGGAGGCCCCTTTCGGACGGCGACATGATCTTCATGGTGCGCCTGCGAACCTGACGGCAACATGACCGCTCCCGCCTCTAGCGCAGAATACCGGTGTGGCCGATCGAGTACCGGCCGGGCTGAGGCCAGACCGCGGCGCCGTGTGGACCGGCGCCCACCGGGATGCGGCGCAGCAGCCGGCCGCTGCGCGTGGAGATCGCGTAGACCTCGGCGTTGTAGCGACCGGTGAGCCAGAGGACCCTGCCGTCGGCGGACACCCCGCCCATGTCCGGGCTTCCTCCACCGGGGAGCTGCCATTTCGCCACGGGCCGGCGGGTGGCGAACGAGATCACGCTGATCGATCCCTCCTCGCGGTTGGAGACGTACAGCCACCGGCTGTCGCGGCTCGGGTAGAGCCCGTGGGCGCCGCGGCCCGTGGGCTGCAGGCGCAGACGCCGCCAGGTGCGGGCGTCGATGAGCCAGACCCCGCCTGACGCCATGTCGGCGACGTAGAACGTCCGGCCGTCCGGGGACACCTTGACGTCCTGCGGCATCGAGCCCGGGCGCAGGAGGATCGTGCGCACGACGCGCTCGCGGCGCAGGTCGACGACGATCATCCGCGCCGCGAACTCGCACGAGACCAGCGCGTAGCGGCCGTCGGCGGTGTCGTCCATGTGGTCGACGCCACGGCACCCGGGCACCTTCAGGGCGTGACGCAGGCGCATGGTGTGCGGAGAGCGGAAGTCGAGCTCGCGCCGCGCCTCGGCCACGACGATCGCCCGGCGCCCGTCGGGCGTGAAGTAGAGGTTGTACGGGTCGGTCACCGGCACCGGACGCCCGACGTGGCCGGTGCGCGGATCGATCGGGGTCAGCGAGTTGCCCAGGTCGTTGCTGACCCAGAGCGTGCGCAGGTCCCACGACGGCGTGACGTGCTGCGGCTGGCGGCCGACCGGGATGCTCCGGATCACCCTTCCGGTGCGCTGGGAGATGACGTCGACGCGATCGGCCTCCGAGTCGGGCACGTAGACGCGCGCCGGATCCCCGCGGACGGCCGGGCTGATGTCGCGCGCGGTGGCGTGGGCGTAGACCCCCGCGGTGGGCGCCCGGGCCGGTGAGCTCCGGGTCGCCGTGCTGGACGCAGCGAGCCACCAGAGCTCGTCGAGAACGCTCCCGGTCGCGTCCCGGCCGCCGGCGACCACGATGCGGGAGCCGGCGGTCGCCGCCGCCAGGTCCGAGACGGCACGGGGTAGGCGCCCCGCGCGCCGGACCCGTCCGGTGGCCGGATCGATGGCCAGGATCGTGTCCCGCTGGGATGACGGTGCATCGCCGCGGCCGCCCAGCACGTAGACGCGGCCGCCGAGCGTCGCCGCGGCGGCGTGGGTGGTCGGGGCGGGAAGTCGCCCGATCTGCCGCACGCGACCCGAGGCCGGGTCGAAGCGCAGCACCTCGCGGCGGGCGCTCGGCCCGGACGTGCCGCCGGCGATGATCAGCGCTCCGTCGACGGCCGCCACCGCCGCATAGCGCAGAGGGCGCGGCAGCCGGCCGACCACGTGGGCGGGCCGGCCGGGGGTGAACGCCACGATGGTGCGCAGCGCTCCGGCGGGTGCGTCGCCGCCGGCGAGATAGGCCGTCCGACCGATCGTCGCGGCGGTGATGTCCGAAGCTCCGGCCGGCAGACGCCCCGCCGGCGTGGTCGCGCCGCTGCGGTCCACGCGCAGGATCGCGTCGCTCGGGCCGCCGGCCCCGCCGCCGCCGAAGACGAACGTCGCCGGACCCAGCGCGGCTGCCGCGGCGTCGTGGATCGCGTCCGGGAGGCGACCGACGAGGCGCGGCCGGGCGGGCGCCACGCGCAGGATGTCCGACGAGGACGCGTCGGCGGCATCCAGTCCACCGATGGCGAGCACGCCGGCCGGGCCCGCAGCGACGGCGGGAAGCTGGACCGGTCCGGGCAGCCGGCGGGCGCGCACCAGACGCAGGACCGGCCGCGCCACGGGCCGCGCAGGGCGCCGCGCCACGGTCGCGGCCTTCGGCCGCGGACCGCTCGTCGCGGCCTCGTGGGTGCTGGTGTGCCCGCCGCATCCGGCGAGCGCGGCGGCCGCCGCCGGCAGCACCAGCAGCGTGGCGACGGGCCCGGCTCGCCGCGTGGTCATGGTCGCTGGATCGGCTCCTGGCGCATCTCCGGACCGCGTCTCTCCCGCTCGCGGCGATCGAATCGCGCCACCGCCCGCGGCCCGGCGCCGAACGTCCACAGCCGGTTGCCCGCGAAGCTCACCGGCAGGACCGACACGGTGGCGATCGCCTGGGCGGCGAGCTTCTCGACCCCCAGCAGCCCCACCAGGACGGTCAGAAGCCCGAGACCCAGGAGCGCCGCCGTACTCGAGACCACGAGGAACCGCCACGCCTGCCGCAGCGCTCCGGGTCCGGTCGTCGCGAACGTCCAGCGGCGGTTCCAGTGGAAGTTGTTCGCGACGGCGACCAGGAACGCCAGCACGCCGGCGGCGCGGTAGTCGATGCCGGCGCCGTCGACCAGCAACGCGAAGACGGCGAGGTTGACGACGTACCCGCCGGCGCCGACCACCGCGAAGCGCACGAACTGCGAGATCGACGGGATGCGCAGCGCACCGGCCACGGATGGCGTGGGCGACCTGGGCTTTGCCGCGGCGGACACGGGCCCCATCGTCGCCGCGCGTCCTGACGCGCGCCTGAATTCGTTCGGCGCTCAGCCGGCTGCGCCGCGACGGACGAGGACGGCGTCGGCGCCGACGTCGTGGCGCTGCCAGTGCGCCCGATCCAGGAGTCCGGGCCGGAAGGTGATCGTGACCGGGACCGGCTGCGGGAAGCCGTCGCGGTCCGTGCGGATCCGCAGGCCGGCCGGCGTACGCGTGAGGACGAGCGCATCGACCGGGCCGAACGGCGTCCGCGCGAGGGTGCGGGCGGCACACGCCGGGTCCGGACAGGCCGCGGCGGCGCGTAGGACGCCGATGCGCCGGCCCACCTGCGCGTCCGGATGCGCATAGCGGGCCCCCAGCGCGAGGAACCCGTGAAACGGTCGCGTCACCAGCAGTGCGCGATCCGTGCTGGCGACCGTCACGGCCTGCGGCCGGCGTGCCGTCGCGGTGGTGATGAACCGCGCCATCTCCGTGCTGGGGGCCAGATCCACCGGGGCGTGGGCGGCGCGCGTGAACGGACCGGTCGCCTGCGTGGTCCCCTGGGCGGCGCCCAGGCCGAACGTGGCGCCGACCGTCACCACGGCCAGGGCCGCGACGAGGCGGGGATCGATGGTCGTCCGGCCGAGGCCCAGCGTCGGCAGCGCGACCGCCACCGCCGCGCCGGCCGTGGCCCAGAGCATCGTGACGGCGCGGTGCGGCTGGAGCTGCTGGTGGGCGAGCAGCAACGTGGCCACGGAGGCGAGCTGGTAGGCGATCGTGGCCACCAGGAGCGCCGCGACCGCCTGACTGGCCGGGCGCCACAGGGTGAGGGCGAGCGCCGCGACGGCGGCGACCACGACCACCGTGAGTCCGACCGGTCCGCCGAGACCGGTGGTGACGCGCAGGAAGTCGGGGCGGACGTAGTGGCCCTGCGCAGCCGAGCCTCCGGCGATGGCGAGGACGAGGGGCACCCAGAACACGGCCGTCAGGACCGCCACGCCGAGGCACACCGCGCCGGCGCGCTGCAGTGCGGCACGCCGCTCCCGGCGGCTCACGGTCGCCAGGGCCAGCAGGACCGCCAGAAGCAGCACGAAGAGCAGGTCGTAGGTCAGCGCCAGCGCCGCTCCGGCGACCGCCAGCAACGCCAGGCGCCCGCGGTCTCCGGGGGCGCGGACCGTCGTCCACGCGGCGGCCAGCCACGCCACCCCGCAGATCGCGACCAGGCACGAGTACGGCGAGTACCACGCCTCGGTCGCATGGGCGATCGCCTCGGTCTGGGTGGGCAGGACGAGCGACGAGCCGATCGCGGCGGCGAGCGCCCAGCCGGGACGCAGGACCATCCGCCACAGGCAGAACGCCAGCAGCAGCGCGGCGCCCACCGTCCCGATGGTCAGCGGCTTGACGACGTGCCATGGCGTCGCGCCCGTCCAGTTCGCGAGCCGGCCGCCCAGCCAGAACCAGGCAGGTGGATAGAAGCTGTGCAGGCCGCGGAACGTGTAGTCGTCGAGATGCCAGGTGGCCGCGAACCGGGTCACCGCCTCGGTCCGGAAGGCCATGTCGCCGCGGAGGATCGTGAACGGTGGCTGGCGCGTCCCGAGCAGGCCGGCCATCAACGGCGTCATGGCGAGCGCGGTCGCGGCGCCGGCGAGCGCGGCGACGGCCATGCGCCGGTGCAGATGGCCGGCGAGCCGGCGGTCGAGGAGCACGGCGGCGACGGCGATCGCGATCATCAGCGCGGCCCAGATCGGGCCGATCGCGGGAGCGACCTCGTCGGTGGCGCGGAAGTGCAGCGCCACGAGCACGCCGTGCAGCGCGAGCGTTCCGACGGCGGCGACGATCAGCACGACTGCCAGCTCGGCGCTTCGCCACGCGAGCCGGCGGGCGATCACTCGTCCAGCCCCGCGGCGAGCACGTCGTCGTCGACGACGAGGCAGTCGACGCCGACGCGGGCGAGCACGCGGGCGTCGTCCACGCCCGCGCCCCAGACGCCGACCTGCAGGCCGGCCCGGTGCGCCACGTCCAGCGTGACCGCCGGGTCCCGCTCGAGGGCGGCGATCCCCGGCGACCGCAGTCCGAAGGACCCGACGTTGACCATGGCCACGGCGGCGCCGAGATGGACGGCCGCCGGGATCGCCTTGCGCAGGGGGAACGCGCCCCAGGTGATCAGCCCCAGCGGCAGCTGCGGAGCGAGCCGCCGGGTGATCGTCAGGACCGATGCGTCGAAGCTCGAGACGAGGATCGGGCGGCGCGCCGCCTCCCGCCGTGCCATCGCGGCGACGAGCGCCGCCGTCGTCTCGCCGGGCGGGGCGAGGGCGTCCTCGAGCCGGCTCTTGACGTCGATGTCGACGCCGACGCCGGCCGGCAGGTCGTCGAGAAGGTCGGCGACGCGCATCAGCCCGAGCTCGTCGGCCTGGGAGGCCGACAGCTCCGAGATCTGACGGCCGTCCTCGGCGACGGGGTCGTGGCGGGCGACGAGCACCCGGTCGGCCGTGAGGCGGGCGTCGACCTCGACCCACGCAACGCCCGCGGCGACCGCGGCGCGAAACGCCTCCAGCGTGTTCTCGGGCCGGCCGCGCACGACGCCGCGGCCGCTGCCGCGATGGCCGCACAGCACGGGCACGTGCTCGAAGACGGGACCTGCCATCGCGCGTGAGTGTGCCAGCGATCCCATGGTTTCCGGGTGGCCCACTAGCCTGCTGGCGCGCATGATCCGCGTGAGCTTCCTCCTCGTCGTCCACCGCGAGCAGGCCTACGTGGCGGAATGCGTGCGCTCGGTCCTGCGCGAGGGCGGCGATGACGTCGAGCTCGTCGCCATCGACGACGCCTCGCCCGACCACGGGCCGGAGGTGCTCGACCAGCTCGCGGCCGAGGATCCGCGGGTGCGGGTCCGTCACCTGCCGCAGCGGATCGGCCTGGGGGCGTCGCGCGACCTCGCGCTCTCGCTCGCCCGGGGCCGCCACGTGTGGTGCATCGACACGACCGGCGCGCTGGCGCTCGGCGGGCTCGCGCCGGTCGTCGATCAGCTCGACCAGCTGGATCCGGACGTGCTCATCGTCGATCACGACCTCGTGACCGAGCTCGGCGCCGTGCGGCCCGCGCGCCGCGGCGAGCAGCTGGCGGCGCTGGCCGCTCGCGGCCCGCACGAGCTGGCGGCGCTCCCCGCCGCCGCAGCGCTCGCGTCCGGAGCGTGGGACAAGGTGCTGCGAACGCAGCTGCTGCGCGACCTGGGCATGCGGTTCGGGACCGCCGGCCACAGCGAGCTGTCAGTGACCTGGCCGGCGCTGATCGCCGCGGACCGGATCGCCGCCTCGCCGGCGGCCGCATATGTTCGCCGTGAGGCGCCCAACGCCGTGCGCGACGCCCTGACCACCGGCAGTGCCGGCGACGCCCTCGACCAGCACGACGAGGTCTGGTCCTTCCTGCTCGGCCACGGGCGGCGCGCGGCGCTGGCGCCCGTCGTGCGGGAGGCGCTGCTGCGCCAGGCGCTGGGGCTGCTCGAAGCCGCGCCGCCCGGCGAGCGCGCGGCGCTGTTCGCGCGGATATCGGCCGCGTATCGGGATCGCGGGGGCTCGGGGCGCACAGGCATTCCGCGCTCGGTCCCCGAGCTTCGCACGCGGCTCGTGTCCAGCGGCCACCACCGGTCCTACGAGGGGGTCGCGCGCTCGGCGGCGGGCGCGAAGGTCGCCGTCGCCCGGGCGCGACGGGTCGCCGCGCGGGGCCGCGGAGCGCTGGCGCGCGCCGAGCGTGTCGCGCTCCGGCGGCACTACCGGCGCAGCCTGCGGGCGCCGATCGACCCGGAGCTCGCGGTCTTCGCGGCCTACTGGTACCGCGGCTACCAGTGCAACCCGCGGGCGGTCTACGAGGAGGCCCGCCGGGTCGTGCCCTCCGTGCGCGGGGTGTGGGTCGTCACCGCGGACGCGGCTGCGAGCCTTCCCGCCGGCCTCGACCATGTGGTCGACGGGACCCCGGAGTACTACGACGTGCTCGCCCGTGCCGCCGTGCTCGTCAACAACGTGAACTTCCCCAACGACGTGGTCAAGCGCCCCGGCGCGGTCCACCTCATGACCCACCACGGCACGCCGCTGAAGCGGATGGGCACCGACGTGACGACCGGCCCGCGCGATCTGGCGCCGCTGCTGCGGCGCGTGGCGCGCTGGGACTACAGCGTCTCGTCGAACCCGTTCTCCACGGTCGTGGTCGAGCGGGTGTTCCCCGGGCGCTACGCGACGCTCGAGGTGGGCTACCCGCGCAACGACGTGCTGGCCCGGGCCGGCGACCCGGAGACGGCCGCGGCGCGCGAAGCGCTCGGCATCCTCGCGGGGCAGCGCGTCGTCCTGCACGCCCCGACGCATCGCGACTACCGGCCCGACTGGGCGCCCACGCTCGACGTCGCCGCGCTGGCCGAGGCGCTCGGCCCGGACGTCGTCGTCCTCGATCGCCGCCACTACCTCTACGGATCGCGGCCGGGGATGGACGACCTGCAGCGCGAGGGCCGCGTGCGCGACGTCTCCGGCCACCCGAGCATCGAGCAGCTCTGCCTGGCCTCCGACCTGCTGATCAGCGACTACTCGTCGATCGTCGTCGACTATGCCGTGCTGGACCGCCCGATGGTCATCCACGCCCCGGACTGGGAGGTGTACCGCACGATGCGCGGCACGTACTACGACCTGGTGGGCGAGCCCCCCGGGGTGGTGACGACGACGCTGGCGGAGGTCATCGACGCGGTAGCCTCGGGTGCCTTCGCCGACGAGCCCGCGGAGCGGCGCCGGGCGTTCCGCGAGCGCTTCTGCCCGTGGGAGGACGGTCGTGCGGCCGAACGCGTGGTGGGCAAGGTCTGGCTGGGCGAGGAGCCGATCGCGCCGCGGACGGCGGCGGCCCCGTGACCGATCGGCGCCTGGTCCTGGTCGTCGGCGTGGGGCGCAGCGGGACGAGCCTGCTGGCGGGCATCCTCGGCCAGCTCGGGTTCACGATCCCGCAGCCTGAGGTCCGCGCCAACGCGACGAACCCTCGCGGGTTCGGCGAGCCGCGCTGGGTCGTCGACTTCCATCGGCGCCTGATGCGGGCGCCCGAGGTCAACGTGCACGTCTTCGACGCCCGCCCGGAGGCATTCGCTCGCACCGCCGCCGCGGCGGCTGCGGCCCCCGCCCGCGAGCAGCTGCGCGCCTGGCTCGGGCAGGAGCTCGCTGCGGCGCCCGTCGTCGTCGTCAAGGACCCCCGCAGCGGCTGGTTCCTGCCGCTGTGGACAGCGTGCTCGGCGGATCTGGGCGTCCAGACGTCGTCGCTGACGATGCTGCGCCACCCGGTCGAGATCCTGCTCAGCGCGCGGAGGTCCTACGGCACGTGGCAGTCGGACGTCAGCCGTGGCGCCGGGTGGCTCAACCAGATGCTCGAGATCGAGCACGTCACCCGCGGGCGGTCGCGCGCCTTCGTCCGCCACGACGACCTGTTCGCCGACTGGAGCTCGGTCGTCGCCCGCGCCGGGGAGCGGATCGGGCTGCGCGAGCTCGCTGAGGTCGCGTCCGTCCCGCGCCCGGACATCGACGCGTTCGTGGACCCGCGACTGCATCGCAACCGGGGCGCGTGGGGGACGCTCACGCTCCCCGCCGGGCTCCAGGAGATCATGGAGGAGGCCTGGGAGGCGCTGCTGCTGCTCAGCGGCCCCGCCGACGAGGATCCGGGCGCCCACGCGCGCCTTGACGCGGCCCGCGCGGCGTACCACTGCGTGTACGCCGACGCGTCGCAGATCGCGGAGTCCTCGGCGATCGCGGCGCGGCGGCGCCGGCCGCCGCGGCCGAGGCCGCCCGCTCCGCCGCCGTCGGCGCTGGACCGGTTGCGCGCCGCCGCGGTGCGGCGCATCCCCCGGCGGGTCAAGGATGCGGCCCGCGGCCCGCGGCCCGGGGCTCGGCGGCCACCGGGCGGCGGTACAGGACGTAGCGGCGCTTGAGCTCGTCGATGCGGTGCCGGCGCCACTTGCGCCGGCGCCGGCGGCGCTGTTCGTCGAGCCGCGCCATCTGGACCGGATCCGCCGCGGCCGTGAGCCCGGGCAGGGGCCGGTAGCCGAACCGGCCGAACCACCGGCACGTCGCCTGCTCGACGAGCGCCACGTCGCCGGGGCGCAGGCGCTCGCGCCAGCTGTCGATCGGCGCGGTGCTGATCGGCTCGTTCAGGCGCTCGTGCCAGCCCTCGCGGAACGTGCCGCGGCGCTCGGCGCTGATCATGTGGGCGACCGCGTCGCCGCCGCGCAGACCGGCGAACGCGCAGATGCGCTCGAGCTCGGTCGCCGGATCGCGGACGAGGTCCTCGTAGCGCACGTCGAGCAGCTGGTCCGGGCGCAGGCGCGGCGCCATCGCATCGACGCGCGCGACCGCCGTCTCCCAGTTGGCCAGCGAATGCGCGAGCGCCGTGTCCTCCGCGGCCCAGCCGAGCGGCATCTGCGACGCGACCGCGGCCCGCGGGTCGCGCACGAGGTTGATGAACTGGGCGTCGGGGAACAGCGCGAACATCGTGTCGATCTGCCCGGCGTAGCCGGGGCGCTTGTCGCCCCACCGCGGCTTGCCGTGCATCTCGGCGTACATCTCGAAGCACGTGGCGAGGATCGAGCCGAGCGTCGGGGGGGCGGCGACGATGCGCTCGATCGCCTCCACGGGATCGCGGCGCGCGCGGATGCGCTGACCGCCGAAGCCCTGGGTCAGGAAGATCCACTCGCCGATCCTGCGGCGGTTCGCGGCATCGCGCAGGTCGCCGTAGCGGACCCGGAACCGCCACAGCGGGAACACGAGGTTCGTCTCGGCGGGCACCGCGAGATCCGGGTGGTTGTCGAGCATGCTGCGCAGCAGCGTCGTGCCCGAGCGCGGGCAGGCGCCGATCAGCAGCGGCCGCAGCGACCGGCCGGCGAACCGCGACGGAGCCCGCTCGATCCAGGAGCTCGATCGAGGCGCCCAGGGACCCGCGACAGTCGGGTGAGCGGTGGGCTCGCCGGCGGCTGGGTGAGGAGATCGCGCCACGACGACAGCCGCCCACGCTACCGGACGGTGCCCGGTGAAAAGCTCTCAGCGTCCTGATGCTGACCGCACGCGACGGCGTCGACGATCGCGTCCGGGGTCTACTTCCTCCTGGCCGGGGCCCGTGACCGCTTCGCCTACCTCGACGTCGGGCTCGCCGTGATCCTGGTGTTCGTCGGCGTCAAGTTCCTGCTCACCGACGTGGTCCACATCCCGCCCGTTCGGCCCGCAGGTTCGTCGCGAGCTGCATCGCCTCCAAAGGCGCGCCGCGTCGGTGACGGTCTCGGTGAGGTCGCGCGAGACGACATCCCGCGAGAAGACCTCGGCGCGTAGTCGGCTGCCCGCGGGCGTCCCGCCGGATGATGGTGAACGGAATCGAGCAGCGCGGTACTCAAAAGGCGACAGAGACGGCGTACGGGCTCGTGTGCCACGACCGCATGCGCCCGCGTGCCGAACCCGCGACGCGAAAGCGAGAGCGGGCCTACGCCGAGTGCGACGGCTCCTGAGAGCCGTGGCACTGATGGTCGAGAATCGGCTACTCCGGTCTCTCGACGGACCTCGAGCGCCGAGCTTGTCGACGCGACGGTCGCGGCCGTGCGTCGCTCAAGGTGATGGCTCGGAGGGCTGCAGCGATGAGTTTGCGTCTCCCCATCCGTCCTAGCGAGACGGCAGAACGAATGCGAGAGGTAGGAGAGCTCCGTTGTCACGCTCAAGAGAGAACGCCGCGGCGGTCGGTACACGATGAACGCCCCCGGCTCGATCACCGTCACGCCGGTCTTCGTTGCCGATCTGCTCGCCGAGGGCGAGCGGATGCCGGTCTACGTGCACGTCATCGACCATCCCGATGCGCGCGTGCTGGTGGACACCGGCATGACGGAGCTGCACCCGGCGGCGGCCGACCTCGATCCCCGGCTCCGGCCACTGAGCAAGCAGAGCTTCGATCTCGCCGGCATCGACATCGTCGTCAACACACACCTGCAGTTCGACCACTGCGGCGGCAACCACCTTTTCGCCGGCAGGCCGATCTACGTCCAGCGTCGGGAGCTCGACGACGCGCGCAGCGAGGACGACTACACCATTCGGGAGTGGGTCGAGGCGCCCGGCGTGCGGTACGTGCCGGTCGACGGCGAGTTCGAGCTGCTTCCTGGGCTCCGACTCGTCCCGGCGCCGGGCCACACGCGCGGCATGCAGGTGATCGTCGTCGAGACCGGCGGGCGTCCGGTCGTCGTCGGCGGCGACGTGGCGGTCTGGTTCGGCGAGCTCGACGAGCCGCAGACCGCAGGCCAGCTGCGGGTGCGCGCGCTCGATCCCGAGATGGTGTGGCTCGCGCACGAGCATGAGCCATGGCGACCCCGCGCGATCCGTCCTGGCGAGCGGTAGGACGAACTGCGAGAGGTCGGAGAGGCCGTTGTCACGCTCAAGAGCGCACGTCTTGTCACGCTAAGAGCGAACGTCATCACGATCATCGTCCGTCGCAGTGATACGACGAGCGTGACGCCATGCTGATCTACTCGATGAGCGTCTCGGTGGACGGCTTCATCACCGACCGTGAGGGCGGGTTCGCACGACGGCCCCGAGCGACGAGCTGTTCCGTTTCCACCCCGAGCTGAACCGCGAGGTCGGTGGCTTCCTGCTCGGCCCCATGCTCTACGAGACGATGCTGGTGTGGGAGATGGACCCGTCGATGCGGGAAACCGAGTCCGGGGCGGCGTTCGCCGACGTCTGGTGCGCGATCCCGAAGGTCGTGTTCAGCCGGACGCTCGGCAGCGTGCAGCGGAACGCCCGGCTCGCCGAGGCGCCACTGGCCGAGGAGGCCGCCGCGGCGCTCGACGCGACCGACAAGCATGTCTCGATCGGCGGCGCCCGGCCGGCCACGCAGGCGGTCGAGCTCGGCCTCGTCGACGAGCTACGGATGTTCCGCTACCCGATCGTCGTCGGTGGCGGCACGCCATTTCTCCCGCCGGTCACCGAGGAGGTCCTTGCTGTCAGATCAGCCCGGAGCAGCGGCGCGGCTGCCCCTGTCTCGGAGGCTCCGGGGCTCAGGACAGCAGCGACGCGGCGTGGTCCGGCACGTAGGTCTGCGTCTCGCGGGGCGGCCGCTCGTAGCCGCGTGGAGGCGGGCGCTTCGGCAGCTTCAGCGATGGATGGGCGACGTCGTCGTAGTCCAGTGACGACAACAGGTGGGCGATCATGTTCAGACGCGCGCGCCGCTTGTCGTCGCTCTCGACGACGAACCAGTGAGCCTCGGCGATGTCGGTGTGGACCATCATCTGGTCCTTCGCCTGCGAGTAGTCCTCCCAACGGACGATCGACTGCAGGTCCATCGGCGAGAGCTTCCACTGCCGCATCGGATCCTTGAGGCGTGATTTGAACCGGGCCTGCTGCTCGGCGTCGCTCACGGAGAACCAGTACTTGCGCAGAAGGATGCCGTCCTCGACGAGCATCCGCTCGAAGATCGGGCACTGGTGGAGGAAGCGGTGGTACTCCTCGGCAGTGCAGAAGTCCATCACCTTCTCGACACCCGCGCGGTTGTACCACGAGCGGTCGAAGAGGACGATCTCGCCGGCGGCCGGAAGGTGTGCGATGTAGCGCTGGAAGTACCACTGGCCGCGCTCGCGCTCGGTCGGGGCGGGAAGCGCGGCGATGCGGGCGACACGCGGGTTGAGGTACTGCGTGACGCGCTTGATCGTGCTGCCCTTGCCGGCGGCATCGCGCCCTTCGAAGACGATCACGAGCCGTGCGCCCTCGGCGCGGATCCACTCCTGGAGCTTGACCAGTTCGCCCTGGAGCCGGATCAGCTCCCGCTCGTAGACCTTCTTCGGAAACGGCTGACCGGGCTGCGGGGCGGCCGATTGCTGCGAAGCCGAGCGCTGCTGGCGCTTCGCCATGCTCCGAAGCCTACGGCGTCGCGCTCGCCTTCGCCTGCCACCTGCACTGCGCGCTTGCGCGGAAGCGCTCGTGCGTCGCGCGAGAAGCGGCGGTCCAGGACGTCTCGGTCGGTTCGGAGCTCCACTGCGACCGCCTGGTTGGTGTTCGGGTCTCGTGGGTGCAGCGGGAGCATCAAGCCTCACGCCCCGGCGCCCGCAAGAGACGGGCGCCTCCACCCGACGGCCGAGCGGTCACTCAGGAGCCGGGCGTGGAGTCCTCTTTGCCGCTCGGTGCGTCGGAGTTGCCGCGGTTCTCGCGCGCTGCTGGTGGCCGCTGACGCCGGCTGCCACTCGCGCTGGAGCGCGATTGCTTGCTCGACGCCTTGGCACGGCTTGGCGGCTTGGCGGACGATCTCGCTGCCGAGGTGGTGGTCCGCTTCGGCTTCTTGCGCGTCGCCGGCGCCTGGCGCTTCGCGCGAGTCGGGGGGGCGCTCGTATCGGCGGCGGGCGCGTCGCCGGCGACCGATGCAGTCGCGGTCGAGGGGGCGACGTCGTCCTGTGCGGCAACCTCGGCTGCGACCGAGGGCGGCCCGGTCGCGGGCGACGCGGCGGACCGCCTTGCGTTGCGGCGCACGTTCGAGGTCTGCCTCTTCGCGCCCGCGCGCCGACGGCCCGGCTCAGACGAGGCCGCGCCGTCCTCAGCCGCAGCCTGCGCGGGTGCGGCCGCCTGCGTGGCATCGGTCCCCTGCGTGGTATCGCCCGTCTGAGCGGCAGGTTCCTCGACGGGGGGAGTCTCGCCGGCGACCTCTCCAGGTTCAGGTGTGGACGCGGGGGCGGCTGCAGCGTCGGCGTCTTCGACGACCGCGACGGCCTCCTGCGGGCCCGCAGTCGCTTCCGGGGTGACGTCCGCCGGCGGCTCGCTTGGCTGCGCGACGCCATACACCGGAGCACCATCGGCAACTTCTGTCTTCGTCAGAACGTCACTCGCCACGAGGCGGCGCAGTCCCTGGCTGACCACTGATGCCGACAGCCCGGTGGCTTCGCAGATCTCCTCGCGGGTCATGCCCGCCCGCTCGCGCACCGCACCGATCAACGCCTCACGGTTGCTCCTGCGACCCGCGCGCACCGATGCGGTTCGCGCGGCCGGTCGCCGTCGCCGTGGACGAGGCGCGGTTGGGCTCGCGGCCGGTGGCGGCGCGTCAGGCGTCTCCTGCTCGAGCGCGGAGAGCGCTCGTTCCAACCGTTCGTACTCGTCAACAGCGGCACGACTCAACGCAAGCCGCTCACGAATCTCGACGTGAATACGCTCGAGAAGATCAGACACAAGAGTCCCTTTCGAAGATCGGGGCCAGCATAGGTGCTCTCGACCGGCGTCCCCCTGGAGTCACCTTTCGTTGTGACTCCGAACGCAATGATGTCATCGCTGGGCGTTGTGGAACTGAGTCATGGAGATGGCGGCCGCAGTGCTCGGCGCCCCGCACGGCCTGGTTCACGGTAATCGAGGTGCGTGAGCGCAGTCTCCTCGAGGTGTTCTCGGCCGGTGATGGGTCAGGGCCAGTACGGCTGGCGCAGCACGAACTTCTGGACCTTGCCGGTGGCGGTGCGGGGGAGGTCGTCGCGCTGCTCGACCGAGGTCGGGCACTTGAAGCCGGCGAGGTGCTGCTTGCAGTGGGCGATGATCGCCTGCTCGTCGAACGTGGCTCCGTGACGGAGGACGACAAGGGCTTTGGGCGTCTCGCCCCAGCGTTCATGGGGGACGCCGATGATGGCGGCGTCGACGATGTCGGGGTGTTGGTAGAGGACGGCTTCGACCTGGAGGGAGGAGACGTTCTCGCCGCCGGTGACGATGACGTCCTTCTTGCGGTCGGTGATGCGCAGGACGCCGTCCTCGAAGGTGCCGCCGTCGCCGGTGATGAACCACCCGTCGCGGATGGCCGCTTCGGACACGTCAAGCTTGTTCCAGTAGCCGTCCATCGCCTTGGCCGTGCGGGCGAGCACCTCGCCTTCCTCGTCGACGGCCAGTCGAACGCCGAGCAGCGGCGCGCCGGCCGCGGCGAGGCGCTCGGCGCGGTCGCGGGGCGAGAGTCCCTCGGAGGGGAGAACGCGGTTGGCGGTCAGCACGGGCCCGGTCTCGGTGAGGCCGTAGGCGTGGATCATCTCCCAGCCCGTCGCGTGCTCGAACTGCTCGATGACGGCCGCCGGGGTGGGCGCGCCGCCGGACACCATCCGCGTGGTTCCGTCCCCGGGAACGGGCCGGCCGGCGGCGCGCAGGGCCTGGGCTGCCTGCTCGATCGTGGCGGCGACGGGGGCGGCGCCGCAGAGCAGCGTGATCGCCTCGTCGTCGACGCGGCGGAGGATCTCGGGTCCACGGACCTCGCGCTGGATGATCTGGGGGACGCCGAGCGCGGCGCAGGCGAGCGGAAGGCCCCAGCCGTTGACGTGGAAGATCGGCAGCGTGTGCAGGTAGCGGTCGCCCTCGGCCAGGCCGAAGCCCCACCCGACCGCTGTTGCGTTGAGCCAGTGGCTGCGGTGCGTGAGGATGACGCCCTTCGGCGCCGCTGTCGTGCCGGACGTGTAGTTGATCGTGGCCGGCGCCTCCTCTGCGACCGGGGCCCACTCGAGCGCGTCGTCGGCGGGAGCGAACAGCTCGGCGTCGGCCTCGCCGTCGAGGACGATCCGCCGCGGCCCGGTCACCGAGGCGAGACGTTCGTCGAGCTCGGGGTCGACGAGCAGCAGCGACGCGCCGGAGTCCTCGACGATGTACTGCGCTTCCTCGGCGGTCAGGCGGAAGTTGATCGGCACCAGGATGCGCCCGGTGCCGGTCGTCGCGTAGAGCGCGATGAGCAGCTTGGTCGCGTTGGGCGAGATGATCGCGATCCTGTCGCCGGGCGCGATGCCCATGCGGTCCAACGCGCGCACCATCCCGTCGCAGCGCAGCATCAGCTCGCCGTAGGTCAGGCGGCCCAGCTCGCCGGAGAAACCGGCTTCGTCGATCGCGCCGAGGCGCTCGGCGTGAACGGTCCGGGCGCGGTAGCAGAAGTCTGCGGTGGTCAGCGGGACATGCATGCGGGCTCTCCTTCGACGACGCCAGCATACATACGCGTAGGTATGCTTGGAGATGTGACCGCTGCCACCAGTCGTGTCGAATCCGGTCGTGTCACCCGCGAACGCCTGCTGGAGGCTGCGATCTCGCGGTTCGCGGAGGGCGGCGCGGATACGAGCTTCGATGTGATCGCGGCTGACGTGGGGGTGACGAAGGGCGCGCTGTATCACCACTTCGGCTCCAAGGAGCAGCTGGTCGAGGAGGTCTACAAGGAGGCGGTCCGTCGGCACGCCGAGCGCGTCGTCGCCGCGAGCGGGACGGGTGCGGGCCGGGAGCGGCTGCAGGGGCTGATCGACGCGACCGCTCGGCTGTATGGGTCCGGGACGCCGTTCTACCGGCTGCTGCTGCGCCTGCACGTCGAAGCGGGTTCGTCGCGTCCGCACCTGGCGGCGATCGCGCTGCGCGTGCAGCGGCGCCAGCGCGCGTACATGACCGAGCTCGTCGCCGCCGGGCAGGCCGACGGTTCGATCCGCGACGACGTCGATCCCGCGGCGGTGGGCGACACCGTCAACGCGGCGCTGCAGGGCCTGCTCGTCCAGCAGCTTGAGCCGGCCGCCGCTCAGCGCCGCGCGACCGAGTCGTTCGCCCGGTTGATGGACACGCTGCTGTGAGCGCCGCCGACGACATCGGTCTGCTGACGGATCCGCCGGGGCTGCGGCTGGACGGCAAGGTGGCGTGGGTGACGGGCGCGAGCCGCGGGCTGGGTCGCTCGGTCGCCTACGCGATGGCGGGTGCCGGCGCCGCGGTCCTGCTGAGCGCCCGTTCGCAGGAGCGCCTGGACGCGATCGTGTCCGAGATCCGTGCGCACGGCGGGGAGGCGGCAGCGGTGGCCGGCTCGATCGCCGACCGTGACGTGGTCGAGCGCGCCGCCGCGGTGGCGCGCGAGCGCTGGGGGCGCGTGGACGTGCTGGTCAACAACGCGGGCATCAGCGCCGCGTTCGTGCGAAGCGAGCGGCTCGAGGATGCCGATTGGGCCGACGTGCTGGACGTCAACCTGACCGCGCCGTTGCGGTGCTGCCGTGCGGCGCTGCCGCTGTTGGAGGCGGCCGGCGGCGGCAGCATCGTCAACGTGTCGTCGATCCACGGCATCCGCGCGCATGAGCGGACGCTCGCCTACGCGGCGAGCAAGGGCGGCCTGGAGATGGTGACGCGCACGCTCGCGGTCGAGTGGGCCGATCGTGGGGTGCGGGTCAACGCCGTGGCGCCCGGCTATCTGCAGACGGATATGACGACCGGGCTGCTCGATCATCCCCGCTGGCGCGAGTCGCTGCTTGGCCGGATCCCCATGGCGCGGTTCGGCGCGACGGCCGAGGTCGTCCCCGCCGTGTTGTTCCTCGCCGGTGCCGCGTCCACGTACATCACCGGCACGACCATCTACATCGACGGAGGCTGGACCGCGCAATGATCGACTTCTCGCTACCCGACGACGTCGTGGAGCTGCGCGACCGCGCTCGGGCGTTCGTGGCCGACGTGGTGATCGCCGCCGAGCCGCGCGACCGGTCCGAGCATGGGCTCGACGAGGGCCTGCGCCGCGAGTTGCAGGGTGCCGCTCGCGCGGCCGGGGTGTTCGCCCCGCAGGTCCCGCGCGAGCTTGGCGGCCTGGGGCTCGACACCCGCGGGATGGCGGTCGTGTTCGAGGAGGCCGGATACAGCATCCTGGGGCCGCAGGCGCTGAACTGCGCGGCGCCGGACGAGGGCAACATGCACATGCTGCATCTCATCGCGACCGACGAGCAGCGCGATCGCTATCTGGCTCCGCTGGCGGCCGGGGACACCCGATCGTGCTTCGCGATGACCGAGCCCGCTCCGGGCGCCGGGTCGGACCCGTCGATGTTGCAGACGACGGCGACGCGCGTGGATGGCGGCTGGTCGATCACCGGGCGCAAGTGGTTCATCACCGGCGCCGAGGGAGCGGCGTTCGCGATCTGCATGGCGCGCGCGCCGGAGGGCGCAACGATGTTCCTGGTCGATGCCGAGAACCCGGGCTGGCGCATCGAGCGCGTCGTCGATGCGATGGACCGTTCGTTTCCGGGTGGCCATGCCGAGGTGGTCTTCCAGGATTGTCGCGTGCCGGAGGATGCGGTGCTCGGGGCGGTGGGCGAGGGCTTTCGCTACGCGCAGGTGCGTCTCGCGCCGGCGCGCCTGACGCACTGCATGCGCTGGCTCGGCCTGGCTCGGCGGGCGCTCGACACGGCCATCGACCGGGCCGGCGAGCGCGAGGCCTTCGGGTCCAAGCTCGCCGAGCTCGGCATGGTCCAGGAGCGCATCGCGCAGTCGGTCATCGACGTCGAGACCAGCCGCGCGTTGATCTGGCAGTGCGCCTGGGCGCTGGACCAGGGACAGCCGGCGCGGCACGAGTCGTCGGTGGCCAAGGCGCACGTGGGCGAGGCGGTCGGGCGGATCGTCGATCGCGCGTTGCAGATCTGCGGCAGCCTCGGAGTGTCCGGCGACAGCCCGCTCGCGCGCATCTACGCCGAGGTCCGGCCGTTTCGCATCTACGACGGGCCGACCGAGACGCATCACTGGGCCATCGCGCGCCGCGCCGTCCGGGATCGCGAGCGCGCGCGGGCCGACGTGCGGGCATGACCGACGCGCCGCCGCGCACCGACGACGTCGTCGCCACGCACGAACAGGCGGCGTGGTCGCCGCGCGAGCCGCTGATCGTCCTCGAGCCGCTGGAGGCGTTCCTCGACGCTGCCGGGGTGGGCGCGGGCGCGCCGACCGCGGAGCCCCTCGGTGACGGTCACTCGAACGTCACCTACGCCATCGACCGCGGCGACGACCGCTTCGTGCTGCGGCGCCCGCCGCGCGGTCCGCTGGCCCCATCCACGCACGACGTGCTCCGCGAGGCGCGGCTGCTGACAGCGCTCGAGCGAGCCGGCGTCCGGGTTCCCGAGATCGTCGCGACGTGTGACGACGACGCGGTCATCGGCGCGCCGTTCTACGTCATGCGCCGCATCGATGGTCACGTCCTGACCACGGAGCTGCCGGCGGACTTCAGCCGGCCGGCCGATCCCGGGGCGATCGCGTGGCAGCTCGTCGACGGGCTGGTCGAGCTGCACGCGGTCGACATCGACGCCACGGGGATCGGCGAATTCGGCCGCCGAGACGGCTACCTGGAGCGGCAGATCCGCCGCTTCCGCGGACTGTTGGAGGGGAACGCCGCGCGGCCATTGCCGGAGCTGCATGAGCTCGCCGACTGGCTCGACGCCACGCGGCCGGCCGGCGGCGGTCTCTCGATCGTTCACGGTGACTACCGGCTCGGCAACATGATGTACGCGGCCGAGCCGGGGACGCGGCTGGTCGCCGTGCTCGACTGGGAGATGGCCACGCTCGGCGACCCGCTCGCCGACGTGGGCTACATGACGGCCACGTGGGCGGATCCGGGCGATGCCGACGATCCGATGCTCGACCTGTCGGCCGTGACGCGCCTGTCCGGCTTCCCGGGCCGCCTCGCGCTGGCCGAGCGCTATGCGCAGCGCTCGGGACGCGACCTGTCGAACCTGCGCTGGTACCAGACCCTCGCGCTCTGGAAATCCGCGATCTTCCTGGAGAGCAGCTACCAGAGGTTCCTCGCCGGCAGCACGGACGATGCCTTCTTCGGCCGGCTCGAAGCCGGCGTTCCGATGCTCGCACGGCGGGCGGCCCGTCTCGCGTGGGAGGGTTGACCCGGCGAGTGTGGCGCTCCGCCCGGCCGCTCAGGCGGGCGTGGGGGACGCGACCCTGCCGTCTTCATCGATGACCACAGGGGTTCGCTTCGCGGTCGAGCCGATCTGCCGCCCGTCGACGTACTACGCGGTCAAGCGACGCCAGGTGGCGGCGTCTGCGCGTGCCCAACGCGACGCAGAGCTGGTGGTAGAGATCCGTCGCGTCCATGAGCAATCCAATTTTGCGGCTCGTGCGGCGCACGATCTCGATCATCGACTCGGCGAGCAGCCGCAGCTCCTCGAGCGCAAGCTCGTTGTTCTCGCACGCCCTGCGCCGCGCCGACGCGCGGGCCGACGACGTCGCGGCTTCCATCGAACCGCCCCAGAACGCGTTCACTTACGCGTACACGTTCGTGCTTACCGTTGGAGACATGGCTCGCGTTCGTGCTTACCTTTGGAGACATGGCTCGCCGACCACATGACGTCCTGGCCACCCGCGAGGGACGCCCGCACCTGCCCGCGCTGCTGGAGCGCCCCGGTGAGGCCGGTGCCGACGCCGAACCGGTCGTGATCGGCGCCCGCCGGCGCCCGGAAGCGGTTGTCCTCTCCTACGAGCGCTACCTCAAGCTCGCCGGCGGCCGCGAGCGCCGCGCCAGGCCCTGACCGCTGATGCGTGCGCCTCGTCGGTGACCCGGACGTGCTCGTCTCGGCCGCGATCTCCCTCGCCGGTCAGCCACGCGCGACCGGCGCCGACTACCTCGCCTCCGGCGGCCTGCGCGACCTCACCGACCCCGACCCGCCGGTCCCCTCACCCCGCCAGTTCGCAGACCTCCTCACCACGTCATGACCGAGCAGGTCGACTTCGTCATCGCGCGCAACCCCGATCCCGAGAGCACGCTTCCCTACCTGCTGCGTTTGCCGATCGACGGCGGGATCCTGCTCAAGGCGCGCGACAGGTGGCCCACGACGGCGCGGGTCTACTGCCACCCGCTCGACGAGTGGCCTGCGGACGCTGAGATCGTCGAGCAGGTCGCCGTCCGTCACTGCGCGCGCCGCGGCGCCGCGATCGACCTCGTCCTGGACCGCGGTCGCAACAACCGCTCGCAGATCGTCTTCACCAGGCCCAACCCGGGTCGCGTCGGCGGTCGGCCGATGATCTTCTGGCAGACCGCCCGCACCGCCAAGCGCGCGCGGCCCGGCCAGCGCGTCCCGACCCGTCGCGCCTCCCAGCTGGACCAGCTCACGATCGAGGTCGACACCCGCGAGCGCTACCCCTACAAGTTCGCCGGCCGACCTGTCGAACGCCGGCGCAGCGCGCTGCCCGCCGGCGACTACGCCGTGCGCGACGACGACCGGATCGTCGCGGCCGTCGAGCGCAAGACGCCCGAAGACTTCAACAAGTCACTCATCGACGGCTCGCTGAACTACCGGCTGGCCGAGCTCGCCGCGCTCCCGGCCGCCGCAGTCGTCGTCGAGCAGCGCTACGGCGCCTTGCTCAACGACCAATACACCCAGCCCGGCTGGCTGCTGGAACTCGTCGCCCGCCTCCAGGTCCGCTACCCATCGATCCCGATCGTGTTCGCCGACTCCCGCAAGCTCGCCGAGGAATACACCTACCGCTACCTCGCCGCCGCGCTCGTCCACCACACCGTCGATGACGACCAGACCTGACCCACGGGCCAGCCGCCGACGATCACGAGCGAATGTGTCGAACGCCGCGGTGAGGCGAAAGAACGTGAGCTGCTTCTCCGCGCGAGCGGCAGCTGGCCACGCTGGGCTGGGTGCACTGGCACAACACCCAGCGCCGAGGTCAAGAGCGAGATGGCTCAGGCGTCATCCTGCCGCCGGGCCGCTTCCCGTCCCGCCAGGTAGCCAAACACCAGCCCAAGGGAGATCGTCCCTCCGGCGCCTCCGTAGAACCCCTTCGTGGGCGCGCCACCTGCGTTGCCGGCGGCGTACAGTCCCGGAATGACCTTGCCGTCGGTGTCCAGCGCGCGGCCGAGTGCGTCAGTTCTCGGACCACCCACGGTGCCGAGCGCGCTGGCCTCGACCTTGAGCGCGTAGTACGGCGCAGTGTCGACGGGCCCGAGCACGCTCGACTTCGGGCTCTTCAGCATGGGTCGGATGATCTTCGCCAGGGGCCCGACCACGATGGAACGCACCCGTTCGGGGTCGTTCTTCTTCGCCACCCGTCCCGCGAGCTTGCTCACGATGGGACCGATCGCCGCGGCGATGCCCATCCGAGCCTTTACGGTGGCGGCGGGGAACCGCGCGTCGGGCGAGTTCTTGCCCAGCCGGGGATAGAAGGCGCCGAAGTAGCGGTCGAACAACGTGTCACCGCGGTTGAACTGCGGATCGCGAGCTCGTGCGGCCTCGGGGTTGAACCGGTCGACGGTGCGGAGCAGCCCCACCTCGTCGACGCCGATCTTGGCCGCCAGCTCCGACAGGGTGTCGGCGCGGTGGAGGTAGTCGGGCACCTCTCCGCCCGGCGTGATGCCGAAGATCCCGAACTTCGTCCAGTAGTTCTGGTCGAAGATCAGCCACGCCGTGGCATTCGGCATGGTGCCCGTCTCCGGGTCGACCTCGCGCATGATCTGCCCGAACTGGTCGTAGGCCAGGGCCTCGTTCGCGAAGCGCTCACCCCGGCTGTTCACCATGATGCTGTGCGGCAGCGCTCGCTCGCCCAGGAACACTCGACTCAGCGGGCGGCCCTCCAGCTCCTCACCGGGCAGCTGCACCCCGGGCATCCACCAGGCGTCCTCCATACCGGTCAGATCAGCGCCCAGCTCCTGGGCCAACTGCACCGCGATGCCGTCATGGCCCTTGGGGGAGACCTGCACGCCGAAGGGCGCCCCGAGGTAGGTCGTGGTGAGCTCGGTCGAGCTCTCGAAGCCGCCGCTGGCCAGGAGGACCCCCCTGGTGGCGCGCACCGTGTGCTCGACGCCATCAGCCCGTACGACGATCCCCCGCACGCCCGACTCGTCCGTGACGAGCCGGGTCGCCGGCGTCTCGACGCGTACGTCGACGCCATTGCGCAGGCCGGCCTCGAGCAGGGCTCCGACCAATGCCGGTCCGGCGAGCCAGACGTCATCGATGCCGATCCCACCCAGCAACCAGAACGGGAGCGGGTTCTTGGCCATGCCCGTCGTCAGGGCCGGTCGCACGAACTTCGCGGCCTCGCCCAGTCCCTCGGGGGAGTACGGGCCGGGAAAGAGTGCCCGACCGACGGACGCGCCGTCGATGTCGGAGCGGTAGTCCGGCCAGATCGTCGGGATCCACCCGAAAGAGGTGTGCTCTTCGATGAACCGGGCGACGTGGGGCCCGGTTTCCAGGAACTTCTCCACCAGGTCGTGGTCGAGGATCTGGTCGCGACCTTGGCCGTAGATGTAGCGGCGAGCCTTGTCCAGGTCGTCGTTCACGTTCAGGTCCTTGGTCGATAAGCCGTGGTTGGGGATCCAGGCTGCTCCCGCAGAGATCCCGGTGGCGCCCCCGACGATCTCCCGGGACTCGACGACGAGGACTCGTGCGCCCTCCTTGGCGGCCGTGAGTGCCGCCATCAGGCCTGCACCGCCGGACCCGACGATCGCCACGTCCACCTCGCCGGGGATGCCGCTCTGCGACACGTTCCCGATGGAGCCACTGTGCTGAGTCGAACTGCTGACCATGAGGTCCTCCGTACGATCAGTCTCGGTCATGCCCTCTGCCCCATGAGAAGCGACGGCACGCCGATGGGAGCTGAACTCTCAACGATATGTCCATTCAGTCTGGACGTCGGCACGTCTCTCGGCGGCGGCGCCCCTGTGCCACTCGATCTGCGCGAACCGTGCCGTTCGACCTGAGCCCGGAAACGACGGCGCAGCGCGGCGTGCGCCGGCTGAGCGGCGGACAACGCCCGTCGTCCGCGCACAATCTGCCGCGGCGATCGCCCGGAGCGCCCACGACGATGAGGTCTCGTCTCGCGAGCGGACAAGAACGGCGAAGCACACGGAAGGAGAGCCGGATGTCGGGCGGCCTGAAGGTGGACCTCTTCACCGATCATCGTCCGTCGCTCCTGGCCCGACGGTCTGAAGCCATGCTGATCTACTCGGAGGACCAGGAAGAGAAGCTCGGCCATCAGCGACGATCGGCGGGGTTGTCGTGCAGTACGGTGGCGAAATGGCCATGGAGCCCGGCCCGCACCTGGACGAGCTCGACGAGGCGATCGCGGCCGAGCGCGAGGGCTATCGACTGCTGCTTGCGGGCGACGCGCCGGCCGCCGCGACTCACTTGCGCGCGGCGGCAGCGCACTACCGGGACTCGTGGGAGTTGGCTCCGCCGCGCAGCTATGGCCGGCTCATCGGTGCGCTGAAGGCGGCCGTCATCGCCGGTGACGGTCCCGATGAGGCTGCCTATGCCCGCGCGCAGGTCGGCTCGGAGGGCGACTCGCCGTCTTCTTGGTACGTGCTCGCGATCGCTGCGCTGGTCGACGGCGACGATGCTCTCGCGGCCCGCGCCGCCGAAGGTATGCGAGCGGGCTCGCCGGCGTTCGTCCGCGCCGCCGACGCCATCGCCGGCCTCGCTGCCCACGACGCGCCGGCCTACGCGGCTGCGGTCCGAGCGATCGTCGAGGACTTCGAAGCCCGTGACGAGCACCTCACCGGCGTGGCCATCGTTGACACGGCGTTGATGCTCGACCGGCTGGCCGAGCGGCGTGCGATGGCTGTCCGGCCCCGATCGACGCTCCTGCCGCCGGTCACGTAGATCGACGGCTGCCGACGCGCCGCGGTCGGAAACCGACCCGGCGCCGTTCGCGCGAAAGGGAAGAGTCGTGGGGGCTTCCGGACAGCTTCAACTCCGCCGCGATCCCGGCTTGCGGGCGGGGAGATCACCCGGTCTGGCGGATCAGAGGCCGCGGGGGTTGTCGCCGAGCGTCGTGGCCGCAGTGCTCGACAGCCGCGCGCGTCGGTTGTTCAGGTGATCAAGTACTCGATGTCGGTGACCGCGGGCTCGTCGAAGACGTAGGCGCTGCCGGTGTGCCAGGCGGCGAGGGCGGGATGGGGCTCGGCGGCGTCTCGATAGTGGACGAGTTCGACGAGCGAGAGCAGGCTCGAGTCGAGCGTGGCGGTGGGGGAGACGGAGGTGTCGATGTCCGGGCCGTGGTCGGGCTCGAGGTCGTAGGGGGCGCTGAGCCGGCGGCCCAGGTGAGTGATGGTCTGGGTGCCCGGCAGCGCAGCGGTGGGCGCGATGATGACCTTCGGAGCATCCGGGTCGCTGCGCAGGGCGGTGGCGAAGGCCTGGCATGCGCCGGGCTGGTCCGAGACGAGGTCCGCCGGATCGAGGCCGTGGTCGCTGGCGGTTTCGAAGGTGGTTCGATGATGTCGCGGGGCTTGGCGAGGATGCGCGCGGCCCAGGAGACGAGGCGTAGGCCGCGGACGTCTGCCGGGATGCGGCGGTCGGTGACGCGCAGCAGCTCGGCCCAGGGCGTGAGGGGGTGGAGTCCGAGGTACGTGGTGGGGGTTCGCCGGCTCGGTCGAAGCGCCCGGGCTGGGGGTTGGGGCCTTCCCAGAACGGGCTCGGGTAGGTGCAGCTGCCGTACGCGATGTACCGCAGCACCGCTCAGGCGAAGGGAACATCGCGCAAGCGGCGGGCCGCCGCGAACACGGCGGGCAGCCCAGCCGAATCCTGCAGGCGCTCGGCGGGTGAGTGTCCGTCGATCTTCTCGTGAGCGGGCGTGGGTCGGCCGATCGGCCAATTGCCGGGCACGGGGGGCGTGTGCGAGAAATCGCCGGGCACCACCCTGTTCACTCAGAAGAGTCGTATGGCAAGACGTGTCGAGATCGCCGCCGGCGGCAGCGCGGACTGGAGCACCCCGGTGCGAGTCGACGACGCACAGCTGCAGGCGGCGTACGAGGGGCTGTTCAGCGTGCGTCTCGCCGTGGACGGCACGTCCCACTACCTGAAGATGCGCATCGTCGGCGTCGACGAGATGGAGAACGAGTTCACGTCGGAAACGGGCAAGTGGGCGGGCATCGGTGGCAAGGTGCCGATGCTCCTCAACTACATGTCCACCGATCTCGCGGCGAAGGCCGCCGGCCGGACCCATCACCTTCGTCGGCTTCCTCGAGGGGGCCGGCGAGATCGAGATCCCCTCGCTCTAGATGAGTCGTTCCGCGGGTCGGCCGTGGAACGACTCATCTAGCGTCGCTTGCCCGGCCCTGCCACTCGCGCCTGCAGTCCCCGCGCGCACCCGAGTCCCGGGCCGGGTCGCGGCGCAAGCCTCCCGCCTGTCGCACAGAGCGTCGTGACGACTCGCACCACGACCCACCCGGAAAGGACCAAAGGCCATGACCGCCGCCAAGAGCGCGAGCCACATGCCGTACGTCGGCATCGCCAGCTTCCTGAAAGCTCCCGTTTGCGCCGACCTCGACTACCTCGACGCCGATGTCGGCGTCATCGGCATCCCGTTCGACGAGGGGACCATGAACCGTCCCGGCACGCGCTTCGGTCCACGGGCACTGCGTGAGCAGTCGTCCCTGTACGAGCAGTACCTGCCCGGCGAGGGCTACTACGACATCGAGCTCCGCCAGACGATCCTGCGCGGCGTGAACATCGTCGACTGCGGCGACGTGCCGATCCAGCCGCTCGCGCTGGAGGCCAACCACAACCGCATGACGCAGAGCATCAAGACGATGCTCTCGCGCGGTGCGCTACCGATCTCGGTCGGCGGCGATCACTCGATCACGTACCCAGTGGTCCAGGCCTTCTCCGACATCGGCGAGATCGGGATCATCCAGATCGACACGCACGCCGACGTCTTCACGTTCTATGAGAGCGATCTGACGCACGGGAGCCCGATGATCAACGTCGCGCGCAACTGCCCGAACGTCACGAAGTTCGTGCAGATCGGCATGCGCGGCCTCATGCTGGGCGAGAAGGACTACTCCGACTCGATCGCCCGCGGAAACGTGATCATCACCTCCGACGAGGTGCGCTCCATCGGGGTCGACTGGGTCCTCGACCAGATCCCCGAGATGCCCTATTACCTGACGTTCGACATCGATTCGATGGACCCGTCGATCGCGCCGGGCGCCGGAACGCCCGAGCCGGGCGGCCTGCTCTATCACCAGGCGCGGGACCTGCTGCGGGGTGTCGCGAAGAAGGGGCCGATCGTCGGCTTCGACCTGGTAGAGGTCAACCCGCTGTATGACCCCACGGGAACGACCGCGCTGCTGGCCACACGCCTCGTCGTGGACTTCCTTGGCGCGATCTTCCATGAGCGACAGGCGCGCAGTGAGCGCCGGCCGGCGGCCGCGGAGGCGTGAGCGGCGGCTCACCCGTCCAGCAGAGCCTCGTATCCTGCGACGTCGAGCAGGTGCCGGCGCTCGGCGGGATCCGAGAGCTGCACGCGCACGAGCCAGCCGTCCGTGTACGGCGCCGCGTTGACGAGCGACGGGTCGTCGGCCAGCGCCTCGTTGACCTCGAGGATCGTCCCCGACAGCGGCGCGATGACGTCTGAGACCGCCTTCACCGACTCGACCTCGGCGTATGGCTCATCCTTGGTCACCGTCGCGCCGACCGCGGGAGGCTCCCAGTAGACGATCTCGCCCAGGGAGTCCTGAGCGAACCACGTCACGCCGAAGGTGGCCAGGTCGCCGTCCAGGCGGACCCAGTCGTGCTCGGGGTGGTAGAGCAGGTCGGCGGGGTGGTGCGCGTCAGCCATCGGCGGGCTTCCTCCGGAGGTGGATGGGCTTCGTGACGACCGTGGCGCGCCGCAGCCGGCCGCGGACGTCGATGACGAGCTCGGAGCCGGGTGAGGCCGCGTCCGTCGGAACGTAGGCCAGGCCCGCGCCGCGCCCGAGGCACGGGGAGAGCGTGCCGCTGGTGACGACGCCGCCGTCGACGACCTCGTTGCCCGCCCGGGGGATGCCGGGGCCGTCGACGACGAACGGCACGAGCCGCTCGGACGGGCCCCGGACCCGGGCGAGGCCGACCGCGTCGGAGCCGATGAAGCCGGTCGCCTCGGCGCAGCACCAGCCGAGGCCGGCCGCGATCGGGTCGCGATCCGTCGACAGGTCGTTGCCGTAGAGCGGGAAGCAGGCCTCGATGCGCAGCGTGTCGCGCGCGCCGAGCCCGCACGGGACAGCTCCCTGCGCGAGTACGGCGCGCCAGACAGCCCCCACCTCGGCCGGAGCGCACAGGATCTCGACGCCGTCCTCCCCGGTGTAGCCGGTGCCGCAGACGAGCGCGTCCGCGCCGGCGACGGGCAACGAGCCGGCGCGGAAGCGCTCCGGGAGCGCCCCGCCGGCGATCGACGCGACGATCGTCCGTGCGCTGGGACCCTGGACGGCGATCATCGCGAAGTCGCCGGCGCGGTCGACCACGTCGGCGTCGAATCCGCCGGCATGGTCGCGGAACCACGCGAGGTCCACCCGGTGGTTCGACGCGTTCGTGACGGTCAGCCAGCGGTCGGGCTCGAGGCGGTACGAGACCAGGTCGTCGATGATCCCGCCATCGGGGCGGCAGAGCAGCGCGTACTGCGCGCCGCCGACGGCGACCGTGTCGACGTCGTTGGACAACAGGCGCTGCAGCAGGGCGGTGGCGCCGGGCCCGCGGGTCTCGATCTGTCCCATGTGGGAGACGTCGAACGCGCCGGCGCTCCGGCGGACGGCGAGGTGCTCATGGCGGATGCCGGCGTACTCGATCGGCAGGGACCAGCCGGTGAAGGGAGCCATCCGGGCACGGAGGGCGATGTGATCGGCGTGCAGCGGTGTTCGGGCGGGAGGCAGTATTGGCTGGACCATTAGGGGCAGATGGGTGAATTGGTTGGACCACAACGACCGTATGGCAGCGGCCGAGGGGCGTCAACTGACCTTCGGGCCAACTGCCGAGCCCTGATCCGCCGCTCCGGCCGGAGGATGGTCCTTTCGGACAATGGCGCCGGCCCGGGGGCCGCGATTAGCTAGTGGCCGGTTCCCGCGGGCGAACGCAGCGGGAGGTCATTGAAGCTCCAGCATGGATCGAGAGGGAGGTCACAGATGCCCCGTTTGCGGCGATCTGACTGGTACGACATCGCACGCGACATGAACTGGACGCTGAAGTACGTCACGCACGACGAGGCGTTCCCGCCGGCGCTCGTGGGTCCCATGGGTGACACGTCGCCCACCACGTGGTGGTCGTGGGACGAGCCGTACAAGCTGTCCTACCGCGAGTACGTGTACAACCAGGTCGACAAGGACGCCGGCGTGGCCGCCGTCGGCGCCGCCATCGCCCGCTCGCACCTGTTCGATCAGCTCGACGAGGGCTGGAAGGGCGCGATCAAGGCGCACTTCGGCGCCGTCACGGTCTCCGAGGGGCAGTCGACGCTCGCGGAGTCTCGCATGGGCCGCTTCGGCCTCGCGGCCGCATGGCGCAACATGGCGCTGTTCGGCGCGCTCGACGAGATGCGCCATGTCCAGATCCAGCTGCGCGTCGCCCACTCGCTGCTCGACAAGGACCAGCAGTTCGACTGGGCCCACAAGGCCTACCACACGGGCAACTGGGCGATCATCGCCGCGCAGAGCCACAACGACGAGCTGTTCATGGCGAGGGACGTCATCTCGACCGCGATCCAGCTCACGTTCACCTTCGAGACCGGCTTCACGAACCTGCAGTTCATCGGCATGGCGGCGGACGCGATGGAGATGGGCGACGTCGAGTTCGGCGCGCTGATCTCGAGCATCCAGACCGATGAGGCGCGCCACGCCCAGCAGGGCGAGCCCACGCTCAAGCTGCTCCTCGAGACGGGGCAGAAGGAGCTCGCGCAGAACCTGATCGACGTGTCGTTCTGGCGAGCGTGGCACCTGTTCGCCACGCTCACCGGGCCCTCGATGGACTACTGGACGCCGCTCGAGCACCGGACGATGTCCTTCAAGGAGTTCATGGAGGAGTGGATCATCCGGCAGTTCATGGATCAGCTCGAGGACATCGGCCTGGAGAAGCCGTGGTACTGGGAGCAGTTCCTCGACGAGCTCGACTGGTACCACCACTCCGAGCACGCGGGGATCTGGTACTTCCGCAACACCGTGTGGTGGCACCCGGACGCAGGAGTCTCCGACGCGGAGCGCGAGTGGCTCGAGGGCAAGTACCCGGGCTGGGAGAAGAAGTTCGGCAAGCTCTGGGACACCATCGGCGAGAACGTGCGCGCCGACAAGGTCGACGCGAGCTTCGGCAAGACGCTGCCCATCCTCTGCAACACGTGCCACCTCCCGGTCTTCAAGATCCCGGGGACGACGTCGCACTGCGATCCGCGCCAGTCGGTGCACGGCGACCGCAGGTACTCCTTCTGCTCGGAGCCGTGCCAGTGGATCTTCGACCAGAACCTGGAGCGCTACGCCGGCACGAAGACCCTCATCGACCGGCTGATCATGGGCGACATCCAGCCGCCGACGATCGAGGGCATCCTCGAGTACATGGGGATCACGCCTGACATCGCGGGTGACGACGCCGCGCGGTACCGCTGGGCCACGGATCGCGAGCCCGCCCTGCCCACCGGCGCGATCGCCGCCTAGCCGCCCCCGACTCCAGCAAGCAGGAAGGAACAGCACCAATGTCAGACGCCCCGACGGGGCTCGGGGAGGCGCGCGTCGCCGGCGCGCCCCCCGAAGGCAACCCCGGGATCCTGCCGATCGGCTTCATCTTCGGCGACGACTTCCTGGTCCACCACGTCAACGTCGACCCGGAAGCGACGGTGCGTGACATCTGCACCACCGCGGCCGACTACGTCTCCGGCATCCGCGTCCCCGACGAGGGCCGGGACCTCCGGCTCATCTTCAAGGGCGAGGAGCAGCCGCTCGACGCCCTGGCGCGGGACGTCGGCATCGGGTGGCTCGACTACGTCGAGATCAAGGTCTCAAGGTAGGAGCCGGCGGTGTCAGTGGACGAGGATCGCTGGGTCAAGGCGGTCGACCTCGAAGACCTGTGGGAAGGCGAGCTGATGCCGGTGACCGTCGACGGCGAGGAGCTCATCGTCGTGCACCTCGAGGGCGGTCACATCAGTGCGTTCCTGTCCTCGTGTCCGCACCAGGGGACGTCCCTGGCCGAGGGCTACCTCGAGGAGGACAAGCTCGTGTGTCCGGCGCACCTGTGGGAGTTCGACGCCCGGTCCGGCGCCGGCGTCAATCCGGACAACACGTGCCTTGCGCAGAGGCAGGTGCGCATCGAGGACGACGTGGTGTGGATCGGCCGGTCCGCCGGCGAGGCCGTCGGACATTCATCGACGAGGAGCAATGGCTGATGCCTGCTGAGCAGAAGACGAGATACGTCGGGCCGATCATCAGCGACCAGCGCGTGGCCGAGGCCGTCGCGCGCGCGATCGCGACCGACAACGGTCAGGCGCCGAAGTTCGAGGATCGGGGCGCCTACGTTCGCATCGGCCTGCCGACGTCCTGCCGGCTGACGCAGGCGTCGCTGGACGAGGAGCTCGGCGGCGAGCTGCGGATCTCGGCGTTCGAGAGCGTCATGCCGTCGTTCGCGGGCCGCATCAAGGTCAGCGACGACGAGATCATCTGGTACCTGGAGGAGACGAAATGAGCAGCGCGGAGACGTCGCGCCCGGCGCGCAAGGCGCCGAAGACGTGGAGCCAGCTCTCGACGGGGGCGCGGCGCAAGCCCTCCGAGTACGAGGTGGTCTCCCACAACCTCATCTACCACCACGGCAAGACCCCGGCGCCGTTCGAGCTGTCGCCCGCGGCGCCGCTCAACCAGTGGTACCTGAAGAACCGCGAGGGGTCGACGTTCCGCGTCGACGACTGGAACGGGTTCCGCGACCCACACCGCCTGACCTATCACTCCTACGTCGAGCAGCAGAACCGTCGCGAGACGTTCCTCGACGGGATCGTCGATCGCTTCGAAGGCGACTCCCGGCATGCGACGCTGGCCGCCGATTGGGTCGACGTGCTCAGCCGCGTGTACCTCACGTCGCGGTTCTCGTGTCATGTGCTGCAGATGGCGGCCATGTACCTCGCGCAGCTGTCGCCGAGCTCGTACATCGCCAACTGCGCCGAGTTCCAGGCGGCCGACGAGATGCGCCGAATCCAGCGCATCGCGTACCGCGCCAAGTCGCTCAGCCTCGAGTTCGGCGAGGAGCTGGCCGAGGCACAGACCGCGCGGACCATCTGGGAGGAGGATCCCTCGTGGCAGCCGCTGCGCAGGGTCCTCGAGGAGCTTCTGGTCGCGTATGACCTCGGCGAGTGCTTCGCGGCGCTCAACCTGGTCGTCAAGCCCCTCTACGACGGGCTCTTCATCGACGCGCTCAGCCAGACGGCCGGCGCCGAGGCTGACGAGGAGCTCGCGCTCACGCTGGACGACACGCGTCTGGACAGCGACCGCTGCAGGGACTGGACGAAGGCGCTCGTCGCCTACGCCGTCTCGCAGCGGCCGGAGAACCGCGAGGTGCTCGACGGGTGGATCGAGAAGTGGCGCCCGCGCACCGAGGAGGCCGTGGCGGCCGCGGCGGCGATGCTCGGAGATCGGCAGTGGCCGGGGTCCGGAGTCGAGCGCGAGCAGGTGGCTCCCGCCGGCTACGAGGCCTTCCTCGCCGAGTGCGGCCTGCAGACCGCGCAGGCGGTCTAGGACGGCGGACGTGGGCGTGGCGCTCGGACCGGCTCGTCGTCGGCGGATCACCGACGCCGTGATCACGAAGGACCCCCCGTCGTGCCTGCACGGCCTGCCCTCGCGGCCGGGCGACCGGGCGGAGATCGCCCGGCAGTATCCGTGCGCCCAGACGACGCAGGCGGACCGGGTGACCGCCCAGGCGGAGATCCTGGCGCTCGTCAGCGGGTGGCCGGGGGTCGCCGTCGCGCCCGTGAGGCAGACGATCCACGGCGCCAATGCCCTCCTCCTCGACGATCGGCTGGCGGAGGGCCAGGGCGAGGCCTTCATCATGGGCATGGAGTTCGCCCACGTCCGCGCCGAGGGCAGCGTCCACACGGCGCTCGCCCCCGAATGGGCCGAGCCGCTGCTCGGGAAGGGGTGGGGCCAGATCCACCCCCTGGCGCTCTACGGGCTGATCCCGCCGCAGAGCCTCGTGTTCTACGCCCCGCGCGACGAGCACGAGCTGTACGTGCTCGAGTGCATCCTGACCGCGGCGTACTCATACGCGTGCGGGCGCTACGTGGAGTGCGATCCGTGACCGACACGCGCGCAGACGCGATCTGCGCGGCGGCGCAGGAGCGGGGATTCGAGGCGCGGTGGGCGGTAGGCGACCTGCCGCCGTTCGTGATCGAGCGCTACGGGAACTGGCTGGCCGAGCGGCGCCACGCGATGATGGGCGAGCTGCTGCGCGGCGTCGAGGTGCGACTCGATCCCCTCCAGCGCTTCGGCTGGGTGCGCAGCGCGCTCGTCCTGGCCGCCCCCCACGCCTACCCCGATCCCGGCGCCCCGGACGACGGGCTGCGCGTGGGCCGCGTCGGGCGGATGTACTGGGTGCGAGAGCAGGGCTACGTGGAGCGGGTGCTGCGCCCGCACATCGAGGAGATCAAGAAGGTCTGCCGCGACCACGGCGTCCGAGCTCGCGACTGGGTCGACCAGGGGCCGCTGCCGATCCGCAGCTATGCGGCGCGATCCGGCTTCGGCTGGATCGGCCGCAACGGGATGGTGATCACGCCGCAGCTGGGCACGTACACGACGCTTGCCGTCCTGCTCACCGATCTCGAGGCGGCCGGCGCCGAGCCGCACAAGAACCGCTGCGGCAGCTGCACCCGGTGCATCCCCGCGTGTCCGACCGGCGCGCTCCTCGGGGACGGGACGCTGGACGCGAAGCGCTGCATCAGCTACTGGACCACGCAGCACCCCGGGCTGATTCCGACCGACATGTGGGGCCCGATGGGCGACTGGGTGTTCGGGTGCGACGTCTGCCAGGAGGTCTGTCCCTGGAACGCGAAGGCCGAGCGCTTCTGGTCGGGGTACCGGCCGGAGGCGGCGCTCGCGCACCCGGACCTGCGGACCTTCTTCTCCGCATACGGAGACAGCGGGGCGTTCGAGCGCCTGTACGCCGGAAGCGCCTTCGCGCGGGCCGGCCGCGGGCGCGTCGCGCGCAACGCGATCGTCGTGTTCGCGAACACGGGCGACGCGTCCTTCCGGCCCTACTGCCGGCTGGGCGCGAGCGACGTGGATCCCATCGTCCGCGCGACCGCGGCTCATGGTTTGGTCCGGCTGGGCGACCGCAGGACCGCGGCACGGCTGCTCGAGGACCCCGACGAGAGCGTGCAGCGCGAGGCGCGGACGGCCCTGCTCGGTGAGCCGGGCGACACGGAGGATGTGAAGGAGCCGGCCGGTGTCACGGCAGGGACGGGTTGACCGCAGAACCACCGTCGAGACGACGGGCGCTCGCCCCGCGCAGGGCGAGCGGTCGATTTCCATGAACGAAGGAGGACGTCCGAGATGATCGCGAATCCTGTGCCCTGGCCCAACGGGGCCCGCGTGGCGGTGTCGTTCACATGGGACGAGGACGCCGACAGCATCCTGCACCTGATGCACCCGGAGACGGGCCACCGCAAGGTGGACACGCAGACGTTCCTGCGCTACGGGCCCGACGTGGCGGTTCCGCGGCTGGTGGAGATGGCCCGGCGCCAGGAGATCAAGATGACGTTCTTCATGCCGGGGTGGTCGATCGAGACCTACCCGCATGCGGCCGAGCTGGTCGTCGCCAACGGCCATGAGCTGGCGCATCACGGCTACATCCACGAGATGCCCAACGAGCAGTCGCCGGAGGAGGAGGAGCACTGGCTCGTCCGCGGCATGGAGATCATCGAGGGCGTCACCGGGCAGGTCCCGCGGGGATACCGTGCGCCGTGGTTCAAGTACTCGAACGTCACCACCGACCTGCTGGTCAAGCATGGGTTCCTCTACGACGCGAGCCTGATGGGTGACGACATCCCGTATGTGATGCGCGCCCAGGGCGGCGAGGTCATCGAGCTGCCGTCGCACTGGGGGATGGACGACTATCCCCATTACGCCCACGTGCCGGACTACGAGTACATGATGCCGCCGAAGTCCGGCGAGGACGCGATGCGCGTGTTTCGCGAGGAGTTCGACGCGATGTGGGAGCACCGGGGCCTGTGGGTGACGATCTGGCACCCGTTCAACTCGGGCCGCCTGGCGCGGGCGATGGAGGTCGAGAAGCTCATCGAGTACATGAAGGACCGAGGCGACGTCTGGTTCGCGACGACGCTGGAGATCGCCGAGCACGTGCGCAAGTGCATCGACGACGGCTCGTGGACGCCGCGCGTCGACGACATGCCCTACTACGCGGGCCCGGTCCAGCCACGCATGGAGGTCTCATGAGCGCGGTCGACAGGACGGCCGGCCGCGGCGCGCGCTACTTCCCGCTCTCGGAGTACGAGGAGCGGTGGCAGCGCGTGCACGAGGAGATGCGCCGCCTCGGCTATGACGCCGCCGTCGTGTGGAGCCGCTCCGGCGGCTCCTACGACCGGTGCGCCGACGTCCTGTGGCTGGCCAACTACTACTCCCAGGCCTCGGGTCAGGGGCTCGATACCGCAGTCTTCAACGCGCGCGGACTGGGCGCGGTGATCCTCGAGCCCGGCGCGGACGCCGAGTTGCAGGCCGACGAGCCGTGGCCGCGCCTCGACGTCGTCGCGGCGGGCAAGGTGGAGTGGCACTACGATCCGGTCAAGGGTGTGGCCGACGCGCTGCGTCGGCGGGGCATCCGCGGGCGCGTCGCGATCGTCGGCACGCAGATCCTGCCGATGAAGCACTGGATCCAGCTCGAGCGCGAGACGGCGGCCGACGGGATCGAGTGGGTCCACGACGACGATCTCGTGCTCACCGTCCGGCGCAGGAAGTCACCGGCGGAGATCCGGTGCATGCGCGAGGGCGGCGAGATCATGACGCGCGCGCTCGACCGCCTCATGCAGGGGCTCGTCGACGGCGAGCGCGAGAACGTCGCGGCGGGCGCCGCGACCGAGATCATCGTCCGCGAGGGGGGCGCCGTCCACATGGTCCCGTGCTCGCACGGCGAGATGATCCGCTACTGGGTCAGCGACCCGCTGACCGGCCACTCGGACGTCGCGCCGAAGCCGGGCGACCTCGTCCGCGGGTGGATCTACGGGCCGGTCCGCGAGGGCTACTGGCTCGATCCGGGCCGGACAGCCGTGTGCGGCGGCAATCCGAACGACGACCAGCGGTCGATCGTCGAGGACAACGCGCGGATCATCCAGACGCTCATCGAGGCCATCAAGCCCGGCGTGCGGGTCAAGGAGGTCGCGGAGCTGGGCCAGAAGCTGGTCACCGAGGCCAGCGACGAGAAGGACCAGGCCGCGGAGAAGTGGCCGCACTTCGGCCACTACATGGGGATGTACTTCGAGACGCCGTACATCGGCGCGAGCATGTGCGGCGACGACGACGTCTTCCAGGCGGGGACGGTCCTCGGCGTCGAGGCGTTCATCGCGCGCAAGGACGTCGGAGCGTCCGGGATCGAGCAGAACTTCATCCTCCACGAGGACGGCACCACCGAGCACATCACCAACACGCCGATGGTGTTCTGGTGATGGTGGACCACGACACCCCGTACGGCATGGCTCGGCCCGTCGGCCCGATGGCGGCCGCGTCGGCCGACCATAGAGTCAGGAGCACATGACGAGGAGCCTCATCGATGTCGTTTCCGAAGCGGCGGAGATCGCGGCCTCCGGCTGCGACGTCGAGGAGAAGGTCGCGGAGATCCTGCACGCCGCCGAGCCGATCATGCGGGTGGACGGGTGGATGATCTGGGGGCTCGACCCGCTGACCGGTCAGCGCCAGCAGCTCTATGCGACCGGCTACCCCGCCCCGTTGATGGCCTACCTCGACGGCCCCGACTTCGAGGTCGATGTGCTCACGCCGTTCGCCCAGGCGAAGACGGGATGGCCTGCGCGGGTCCGCGACCTGCCGTTCAAGCCGATGGAGCTGCGCTGCATGTCGGAGTTCTACCTGCCGGTCGGGTTCGTCGAGGGGCTGGTGGCGCCGCTCGCCTCGACGGGCGGTCGCCTGACCGGGTTCCTCGACTCGTCGGCGACCGACCGGCGCAACCCGTCGGACGAGGCGCGACAGCTGATGTCCTATCTCTCCCGCATCCTGGGCCGCCTGATCGATCCGGTCGAGGAGAGCCGGCGCGCCTCGCAGCTGCTCGCCGGCGAGCAGTACATCCTCAAGATCGAGCCGGACCGCGGCGCCGACGCAGCGGCGCGGCCGCCGGTCGAGGTGGTGCGGCCACGCAACCAGGACGATCGGCAGCTCGTGGCGTACTTCACCGAGCTGCTGGCGCTCATCATGGAGTCCAAGCGCGACTGGTGGACCACCCAGTTCTTCTGGGAGGGCGTGGTGAAGCAGTGGTACCGGTGCCGGTGCGTGCGCCGCCACGACGGCGGGATCGTCGTGGGCCTGTCACGGTTCGAGCGCCTGCCGCACGGGCTCTCCCGGCGCGAGCTCGAGGTGCTCACGCTCGTGGCCGACGGTGCCCGCAACGACGACATCGCCTCGACGCTGGTGGTGACGACGCGGACCGTGAAGGCCCACGTCCAGCACATCCTGGAGAAGCTCGACGTCTCGAGCCGATCGGCGGCCACCCGGACCGCGATCGACGAGGGCATCCTGCTGCGTCCGCCGCAGGCCGCCCGGGCGGCCTGGGGGCCGCCCGCGCAGGAGCGATGGCCGCTGCCGGCCCTGCGGTCCGCCACGGCGCGGTCCGCACACGGGCGGTCCGGTCCCGGCTGAGGCGCCGGCCGGGCCAGGCCAAGAACGGCGTCTCGCGGGACGCGCGAAGCACCCGATGCTCGAGCCGCGTTCGCCGGCTCCGGCGACCGGTTCGGATCGAAGTCACGAGAAGGGCAAGGCGAAGAGGGACATGACAGTCATGAAGGTGGCGATCATCGGGGCGAGCCTCGCAGGCGCGAGCGCGGCGGTGACGCTTCGCGACGAGGGCTTCGACGGCGAGATCGAGCTCATCGGCGAGGAGCCGGAGCTGCCGTACGAGCGGCCCCCGCTCTCCAAGGAGTACCTGGCCGGGGCGCAGGCGTTCGAGCAATCGCTCGTGCACCCGGCCGAGGTCTACGAGCAGCGTTCGATCGAGCTGCGCACCGGGGCGGCCGTCACGTCCGTCGACCCGCGCGAGCGCACGGCCGTCCTGGCCGACGGGTCCCGGCTGCGGGCCGACGCGTTCGTCATCGCGACCGGGACCCGCAGCCGCCGGCCGCCGATCGCGGGGCTCGAGCTCGAGGGCATTCACGATCTGCGGTCTCGCGCGGATGCCGACGCCCTGCGCGCGCAGATCGCCCCCGGGCGCCGGGCGGTCGTCGCGGGCATGGGGTTCGTCGGCTGCGAGGTCGCCGCGACGCTTCGCGACGCGGGGGTCGAGGTCGTCGCCATCGAGGCGTTCTCTACGCCGCTCGAGCGCATCCTCGGACCCGAGATCGGCCGCGTCGTCGCCGACCTGCAGGCCGAGCACGGGGTCGAGATGCTGCTCGGGGACGGGGTCCAGGCGTTCGAGGGAGACGGGGCCGTTCGCGCGGTCCAGACGATGTCCGGCCGGCTCGTGGAGTGCGACTTCGCCGTCGTGGGTCTCGGCGCCCAGCCGAACACCGAGCTCCTCGAGGGCAGCGGCATCACGGTCTCCAACGGCGTGGTGGTCGACGAGTACTGCCGGACGAACGTCGAGGGCGTCTACGCGGCCGGCGACGTCGCCCTGCATGCCCACCCGCTCGTCGGCGGGCACATCCGCGTCGAGCACTGGCGCAACGCCGCCCGCCAGGGCGCGGCGGCCGCGCGCTCGATCCTCGGCAAGGGCGCACCCTACGCCGAGCTGCACTGGTTCTGGTCGGATCAGTACGACGCGAACATCCAGTACCTCGGCCATCACCAGGACTTCGACGAGCTGGTGGTCCGGGGAAGCCTGGACGACCGGCAGTTCCTCGCGTTCTACCTGAAGGATGGCGTCCCGCAGTCCGCGGTCGCGTTCAACATGGCCCGGCAGCTGCGACGGGCGTCCAAGCTCCTGGAGGCCGGCAGGCCGGTCGACGCCGGGCTGTTGCGCGATCCCGGCGCGGACCTCCGGCGGGTCGCAGCGTGAGCCCGCCGGCGGCGTCGCATGTCGCGATCGACCGCGAGCGCTCCCGCGAACGGATCGCGCGCGACGTGCTCACCCTGACCGGATCTCAGTACACGCGCAGCGCGACCGCGGTGTGCCGCTACGCGTACACGCCGGAATGGAAGCGGGCGCACGAGTACTTCGCCGCGCAGCTGCGCGACATCGGCTGCCAGGTCTGGGAGGACCCCGTCGGCAACCTCGTCGCCCAGAACGTCCCGCGGGGCGAGCGCGCCTACGGGCTGGGATCGCATTGCGACTCCAATCGCAACGGCGGGCCGTGGGACGGGCCGCTCGGTGTTGCCCTGGCCGTCGAGGTTGCCCGGCTCAACCGCGAGCACGGGCTCGACCTCCCGCTCCGCGTGATCTCGTTCCTCGAGGAGGAGGGATCCGGGTTCGGCCAGCTGTTGCTGGGCAGCCGGATCGCCGCCGGCCGGATCGGCGAGGCGGAGCTGCGCGAGGTGCGGGCGATCGACGACGGGCGGCCGTTCTTCGAGCTCGCGGCCGAGGCGGGCCACGACCCCGAGCGCTTCCGGGAATCGGCGGCGACCCTCGACGACCTCGATGGCTGGATCGAGACGCACATCGAGCAGGGCCGCGTCCTGCAGGACGAGCGCGTGACGCTCGGCGTGGTCGAGGCGATCTCCGGCTACGTGCATGCCGACCTCTACCTCGAGGGCCGCTCCGGCCATGCCGGCGGGACGCCGATGCAGGGCCGCAGCGACGCGCTGGCGGCCGCGGCCGAGGTCGTGCTGGAGGCCGAGCGCCTGGCCGCCGACGCCGGGCACGGCACGGTCGCGACGGTGGGCGAGCTCGACGTCGAGCCCGGCCTCATCAACGTCATCCCCGGGGCGGTCCGGCTCTCGCTCGACGTCCGCGGCGTCGACGACGAGGCGTTTGCTGGCGTGGCCACCGCGATCGAGGCGTTCGCTCAGGACGTCGCCCGCCGCCGGGGCGTCACCGCCCGCTACGTCGTGCGCCAGGCCGTCCCGGCGACGCCGATGGACGCGCCGATCGTCGGCGCGCTCGAGGCGAGCGCCGACGCCGCGGGGGTCACGCACCGCCGAATGTCGTCCGGCGCGGCGCACGACACCATGTGCGTCGCCGTCCGGTCCCCGGTCGCGATGCTGTTCGTGCCGTGCCGCGACGGCATCAGCCACGCTCCCGAGGAGGACGCGGATCCGGCCGACGGGGCGCGTGCTTCGGAGGTCGTCCTCAACGCGCTGGTGCGCCTGCACCACCGGCGCGAGCGGTAGACGGCCATGCGGCGGGGCGCGGACCGGACGTGCGCCAGGCCGTGACCCCCGGGATAGGGCCCGACGCACGTCCCGCCCGCGCGCGGACGGTGCCGGTCAGCAGGCCGGGACGCTGACAGCCAGCCCGCCGCGGGCCGTCTCCTTGTAGTTCTCGTGCATGTCGTGCCCGGTGCGGCGCATGGCATCGATGACGTTGTCCAGGGAGACGACGTGCACACCGTCGGAGCGCAGTGCGAGCTTGGCGGCAGCGATCGCCTTGCCGGCCCCGAGCGCGTTGCGCTCGATGCACGGGATCTGAACGAGGCCGCCGATCGGGTCGCAGGTCATCCCGAGGTGGTGCTCGAGGGCGATCTCCGCGGCGTTGGCGACCTGGGCGGGGCTGCCGCCAAGCGCCTCGGCCAGCGCGGCCGCGGCCATCGCGGCGGCAGAGCCGACTTCGCCCTGGCATCCGACCTCGGCACCGGAGATCGAGGCGTTGCGCTTGATCAGCGCCCCGATGGCCGCCGCTGCGAGAAGCATCTGCTCGGTGCCCGCCTCGTCAATGCCTTCGAAGCGCTGCGCGTAGCGCAGCACGGCGGGGAGGACGCCGGCGGCACCATTGGTCGGTGCCGTCACGATGCGTCCGCCGGCCGCGTTCTCCTCGTTGACGGCCATCGCCCAGAGCGCGACCCACTCGAGCTCCTCCAGGGCCCCTCCCCTGTCGGTGAGCAGCGACTGGTGCAGCGCGGGTGCGCGCCGCCGCACGCGGAGACCGCCGGGGAGCTCTCCCTCTGACCGCAACCCGCGCTCGACGCAGTCGTTCATCGCCTGAGCGATGCGCCGCAGGCCTGCGGTCACGTCGCCCTCGGGCCGACGCGCATGCTCGTTGGCGGCCGCGACGGCGGCGATGCCGCCGAGCCCGCTCGCATGAGCGACAAGCTCCTCGCCGGTCGTGAAAGGCAGGGGCAGCGACACCGGCTCCGCGGCCTGCGGCACCCCGTCCTCGGTCAGAAAGCCACCCCCGATGGACCGATAGGTGCGAGCGAGGAGGATCTGGCCATCGTGGCCGGTGACCTCGAAGCGCATGGCGTTCGGGTGGCCCGGCGGCCCACCGCGGGCCTGCTTCTCCAGCCGGTAGCGGACGTCCGTGCCGTGGGCCAGCCGCACGCGCTCCGGTGTGGGGTCGAGGTCCAGCACGAAGGCCGGGTCGACGGTCTCCGGGTCGGCACCGTTGAGTCCGGCCACGAGGGCGCGATCCGTGCCGTGGCCGGTGCCGGTCAGGGCGAGGGACCCGTGGAGGATCACCCGCACCGCCTCGGCGGGGACGTCGGCGAGGTGCTGCGCCAAGTGGCGGGCCGCACGCATAGGACCCACGGTGTGGCTGCTCGATGGGCCGATGCCGATGCGGAACAGGTCGAAGACGCCAACCGTCATGCCGGGACCATATTGGTCCAACCAATCGTCGGGCAATTGACCGAAGGTCCACTTGACCGCCGATCTGATCGTGACCCAGAGTGGTCTGACCACGATACGAGCCGGAGCGCTGATGGCCCTGACCGACCTTCCCCACGACCTGATGAACCGGCCCCTCGCCGAGGTGGACCCCGAGATCGCCGCCGTCCTGCGCGGCGAGCTCACGCGCCAGCAGGAGACGCTCGAGATGATCGCTTCGGAGAACGTCGTTCCGCGCGCCGTCCTCGAGTGTCAGGGAAGCGTCCTGACGAACAAGTACGCGGAGGGCTACCCCGGCAAGCGCTACTACGGCGGCTGCGAGTGGGTCGACGTGTCCGAGCAGCTGGCGATCGACCGGGCACGCGGGCTGTTCGGCGGCGATCACGTCAACGTCCAACCCCACTCCGGCGCCCAGGCCAACGCAGCGGTCTACCACGCGCTCCTGGACCCCGGCGACACGCTCATGGGCATGGCGCTCGACCATGGCGGGCACCTCACGCACGGGATGCGGCTGAATGTCTCGGGGCGTCTGTATCGCATCGTGCCCTACGGGGTGCGGCGGGACACCGGGCTCATCGACCTCGACGAGGTTCGCGACATCGCCCGTGCCAGTCGTCCGAAGCTGATCGTCGCGGGGTGGTCGGCATACCCCCGGCGGATCGACTTCGCGGCGTTCCGCGAGATCGCGGACGAGTGCGGGGCCATGCTCCTCGTGGACATGTCGCACTTCGCCGGGCTCGTCGCGGTCGGGCTCCATCCCAGCCCGGTGCCGTACGCCGACGTCGTGACCACGACGATCCACAAGACGCTCGGCGGCGCCCGCGGAGGGATGATCATCTGCCGGGAGGCGCTGGCCAGGAAGATCGACTCCGCCGTCTTCCCGGGCCAGCAGGGCGGCCCGCTCGAGCACGTCATCGCCGGCAAGGCGGTGGCGCTGCGAATCGCCGCGTCGGGCGCCTTCGCCGACCGCCAACGGCGGACGCTCGAGGGCGCGCGGGCCATCGCCGAACGCCTCCTCGCCGGCGGCGACGCCGTGGGCGTGTGGTCCGGCGGCACCGATGTCCACCTCGTCGTCGCCGATCTCCGCGACACCGAGATCGACGGCCGCCAGGCCGAGGATCGACTGGCCGACATCGGCATCACCGCCAACCGCAACACGGTGCCGTTCGATCCGCGGCCGCCAATGGTCTCGTCGGGGCTACGGCTCGGCACGCCGGCCTTGGCGACCCGCGGTTTCGGGCTCCCCGAGTTCACGGAGCTCGGCGACATCATCCGCATCGCGCTGTCACCGGCGTTCGAGCCGGCGAAGGACGCGCTGCGGGCCCGCTGCCGTGAGCTCGCCGCCGGCTTTCCGCTCTACGAGTTCCTCGCGGCGGCGGGCAGTGAGATGGTCGCGACCTAGCGCGGCGCCGCGGCGCTCGCCGAGCGCCGCGGCTCCACGCAGGTGCGTCAGGCGGCGGGACGGACGACCGCGGGACCGCCGTCGTAGATCTTGCGGCGCGGGTCCTCCATCGCCAGATGCGCCTTGAACGGGATGACCTTGACGATCCCCAGCGGGTAGTCGGTCAGCGTGCTGTAGCCTGCGCGAGAGCCGTAAAACCTCGCGTCCCGCCGTCGTCCGGCGTCTGACGGGTCCTAGCCGATGCCTTGCCGATCCGCGACGTGGGCGAATCGCGCGGCGCGCGGATCGTCGTGCTCGCGGTCGACGGCGCGCTCCAGCAGGACGAGCTGCTCGTCGAGCGGCGGCCGGCGCTCGGGCGTGACGACGCTCTGCAGATCGTCGAGGGCCGCGCGCATGCGGCGGGCGATCTGGGGCTGGCGGGCTCCGGCGAGCCGGATCTCCTCGAAGCCCAGCCGGACGAAGTCGCCCCAGTCGCGCACGGGCGTCACCAGGCGCAGCTCGCCGGCGCCGTCGGTGTGCCGGCCGGTCGGAAACGGCCGGCGCGCGAGCTGGCGCAGTCCGCCGTGGATGCGATGCAGCGCCTCGACCGAGGTGCTCGGGTCGTTCGCCGCGCTGCGGACGGCGATGTCCACGAGCTTGCGGAACCCGTATGCCGGGTCGAGGTCGTGGGTGCGCTCGTCGCGCAGCTCGACCATGGCGGCCGCATCCGCGAGCTTCGCGGCCGGCGCGCCCCGGACGTGCAGCAGCGGCGCGCCGGCGGGCACGAAGTCGCCCATGCGAACGCACAGCTCGATCATGCAGCCCTCGCGCGACGCGGCCGCGAGCAGGCGGTCCGTGTCGATGCGGGTCACGATGCCGCCGGTCGCCGCCGCGACGGTGTCGCGGGGGAGCGGCGCGGGTGCCGCCGGGGGGAAGCGCCGGTCGATCTCGACGCCGAGCTGGTCGCCCGCGATGTCGATGAGGCCCGACGCGCGCAGCCGCAGGCCGGCGTGCGACACGAAGATCACGAGCAGCGCGAGGCTCGTCAAGGCGAGCACGTAGGCCAGGAGGACGGTCAGGCCGGGGACCCGGTTGTGGCGGTCGTCGACACCGACGAGCGCGACGATGGCGAACGCGGCGGTGCCGGAGAACAGCGCGAACGTCAACTGGTGCAGCCGGTCCTGCAGCAGCGCGGCGACGATCCTCGGCGAGAACTGCGCCATGGCGAGCTGCACGGCGACGGTCATGACGGTCAGGACCACCGACAGGAGCGTCACGACCGACGTGATGATCGTGGTCAGCAGGCTCGAAGCGACCGTGGGCGTGCCGGTCAGCGACTGCGGCAGGAGATCGTATCCGGCGGACCGGTCGATGCTCAGCGTGATGAGCGCGAGCCCGAGGCCCGCGACGAGACCCGAGAGAGGCACGACCCACAGGCGCATCGCTCTCGCCTGCTACCCCGTCTCCCTGTCATGAGACGTTGACGTGCCCCCGGACGTCCCTCGTCGTGCAAGTGATTCCGGAAATCGTCCTTTCGGCCAATAGCCCTGTGCTGAGGCTCGACCGATCATCTGCCGCGCTCCGAAGGAGAGGAGCGGCGAGGGAACGACCATTTGCCCGGGAGTCGAGAGGAGACCCGTGTCAAACCTGCTTGCAGCCGTCTTCAAGGATCAGACGACGATCGACGTCTTCGCACAGGACATCTTCTACGGGGTGGCGGTCGCGGCGCTGTTTCTCGCGGCGGTCGCGATTGCGTTCGTCGACGCCGGCGGCGTCCGCCGGAAGAACCTGGTCGACACGTGGGTGCAGAAGCTTCTTGCCATGCTCATCGCCGGCGGCGCCATGATGCTGATCGGCTACGGCATCTGGGAGTGGCAGTTCAACCAGGCATTCGGCGTTCCCGATCCCCTCGGGGAGGCGCTGAAGGGATGGTGGCTCGGCGGCGACAACTACCGCGCGCTCGCCCAGAACATCGATCCGAAGCTCGTCCCGGGCGCCGATGTCCTGCAGATCTTCGGTGCCTTCTTCTTCACCTGGGCCGCCGTGTTCGGCGCGCTCATCCACAGCGCCGGCCTGGAGCGCGTGAAGGCGTCCGCCACCTACATCCTGGCCGCCGTCGGCGGGGGCATCGTCATGCCGTTCGTCGCCTATCTGACGTGGGGGTCGGCGGGCCCGCTGACGAACGCCGGGCTGCACGACTTTCTCGGCGTCTACACGCTGTACATCCTCGTCGGGGTCTGGACGCTGATCATGGCGTGGCGGGCGGGTCCGAGGCGTGGGTCGCCGGTGCCGCACAACCTCAGCTGGACCGCCGCGGGCGTCGGCATCTTCCTGTTCGCCCTGCCGCTCGCGATCGTGGGCTGCGGCTACTTCATCCCCGGCTCGGGCTACTTCGGCATCTCGATGGCCGACTCGAGCATCGGGATCGTCGTGACGAACGTGTTCGTGTCGTATTTCGCCGGCGCGCTCGGCGGGGCGATCCTCGCCTATCGAACGCGGAACGTCGCGATGGCGCTGCTGGGTCCGGTCGCCGGCTACATCTCGTGCGCCTCGTCCTTTGACGTCTTCCATCCGTGGGAGACGTTCATCGTGGCGTTCTTCGGCCCGCTGGCGGTGTATCTCGGGATCCTGTTCATGCGCCGCATCCGCGTGGACGAGGGCAAGGTCGTGGCGCTGACGCTCTTCGGTGGCGTCTACGGCGTGATCGTGAGCGGCTTCGTCGCGTGGCACACGAAGGTCGGCGGCTACTTCGGCATCACGGAGGGCAAGTACGCCTTTCAGAACTCCGAGGTCACCCCCTGGATGCAGCTCCTGGGTGTCGTGATCGTGCTGGCCATCGCCGCCATCACCGGACTGGTGCTCGTCTTCCTGATCGAGAAGAGCATCGGGCTGCGCGTCAAGGCGCCCCAGGAGGACGCGGGTCTGGACGTCGCCTACTGGGATCTGCCCACGCACGACGACCCGGAGTTCGCAGAGCTCGTCAAGTCGCGCGCCGTGGCACCGCGCCCGGAAGGGGAACCCGAGCCCGTCATCTGATGGCTCCCTGCTGACGGCTGGAGTCGTTCGGCAGCCACGTCCCGGACAGCCCGCCTTCATCCACCCAGGACTCCGTCAACGCGGCAAATGGCGGTGCCTGAGCGGGAGGTCGGCCATCGAGAGGAGGCGGCAACGATTCGCCGGGTTGTACCCGCCGCGTCGAAAGCCTCGCCGGAGCAACACGGGCCGCGCACCCCGCTTCCAAGCGGGTGCACCTGTGGGGGCCCGCTGCGCGGTAGCGCGGTGGGAAGGCGTCGGTGGGGACGTCGCGGCGGCGGTGCGGGGGTCGGCGGCGAGGATCGAGCAGGGCGCGGTGGAGGGCGGCTGATGTTGAGCATCGGCAAGCTCACGCGCGGCGCCGACAGTGCGCGCTACTACGAGCAGTCGGTCGCGAGCGGCCGGGAGGACTACTACACGGCCAGGGAGAGCCGCACGGGGAGTGGGTCGCGCTGGTGCCGCGGCGCTGGGCCTGGACGGCGAAGTCGCCGACGGTGAGCTCGAGACGCTGTTGGTCGAGGCGCGCCAGCCGCGGACGGGTGAGCCGTTGCGGCTGGGGGGGCGGGTTGGCGGTGCAGGGGTTTGATCTGACGTTCTCGGCGCCGAAGTCGGTGTCGGTGCTGTTCGCGGCCGGCGGCGAGCAGGTTCGCCGGGCGGTCGTGGACGGGCATGAGGCGGCGGTCCGTGACGCGCTGGGCTATCTGGAGCGTGAGGCGGTGCAGGTCCGCCGCGGCGCGGCCGGGGCGATCAAGGAGCACGCCGGCGGGCTCATCGCGGGCGCCTATCGGCATCGCACCTCGCGGGCCGGCGATCCGCAGTTGCACACGCACGTCGTGGCGGCCAACCTCGCCCAGGGCGCCGACGTGAATCGTCCTGGGGTGCTTGGAGACTTCTGGCCTTGGAAAGTCGAGGACGGAGTTCATGTCGAGAGAGCGCACAGCTGGCAAGCCGACGACGCGTCGGTATTCGATGGAGGAGCAGCAGGCGGCGGTGCGGATGGTGCGCTCGTTGCAGGCCGAGACGGGGATGACGCACGGGGCGGTCGCAGGGTCGCCGATCAGCTCAGCTACGGGGTCGAGTCGGTGCGTACCTGGGTCAAGCAGGCCGACATCGATGACGGCGCGCGGCCGAGCGTGACCACGACCGAGTCCGAGCGCGTCAAGGACCTCGAACAGGAGGTCCGGCCGTGAGCTGCGCCGCGCCAACGAGATTCTGCGCCGCGCGGCGACGTTCTTCGGGGCGGAGCTCGACCGCCAGCAACGCAGGTAGTCGCGTTCATCGACGCCAACAAGGACGATCTCGTGGACGGCCGGCGGCTCGGAGTCGAGCCCATCTGCCAGACCCTGCAGGTGGCTCCGAGCACCTACTACGCGGCCAGGGGCCGGGCGCCGTCGGCGCGTGCCCAACGCGACGCCGAGGTGATCCTGCGGCTGGTGAAGCTGTGGAAGGCCAACTATGAGGTCTACGGGTCGCGGAAGCTGTGGAAGGCCGCCAAACGGTCCGGGGTCCCGATCGGTTGTGACCAGACGCGCCGGCTGATGCGCCCGCCAGAGCCTCCATCAAGCCCAGCACGATTCATCCCACTGTGCTCGGCGACCACCGACTTAGCCGCGCCGACTCGATCATCACCGGCGCCGTGATCATCGTCATCAGCGTTGCGTGCGTGGCGTTGGGGGTCTTGACCATCAGCGGTTGACCGAAATCCAGTGCCGGCCGGCTTGATCATCGTCACTTCCGCCGCCTCCGCATCCACCGGGGCACGCGCCGCCGCCCTGCACCACGCGCTTCTCAGCCATGGATGCTGGCTCATCTGCGGCGGCAAATCCGACCGTGACGCACCAATGAGCTTCGCAACTCGGATGCATGGATGGCGAAAGCGGCTGGGCGCATCGCATAGCCGTTGCGATGGGCCCGGGGCAGGCTGCCGTCGTGACCGCCAGCGCTATTCGATGGTGATCGCCAGCGCGGCGCCGTCGGCGACGCTGCTCTGGCCACGGAGGCGGCGCCCGAGCCGGTACATCAGCATGACGAGGCGGTATGAGATCTTGTACCGCTCGCTCAATAGCTTCTGCACCCGCTCCAGGTCTGGGGTCGTGGTCAGCACCTCGACGCGCGCCGGGAACGGCTCGCTGCGCAGTTTGCCGTTCACGCGGCACGCCGCGATCAGGACTCGGGGGTTGCGGCGCATGCGCTGGACCTTCGGCGAGTGCAGGTCCGTCAGGGCGAACAGCCGCCTGCCGTCTGCCACGAACCACACCGGCGTCGCGACGCCGGTGCCGTCCCGCTTGAAGCTTGTCACGCTGAGGTACCGGCCGGGGAAGACCGCCTCCAGGTCGGCGGCGCGCCGCTTGACGGGGCGCTTGATCGTCTGAGTCGTCATGGCCTCTCCATCTCACGACTGAGTGTCCCGCGCGCCGCGCGCTGGCACATCCGCCATCTGTACGACGGCGGATTAGGACGACTACGCATAAGTCGCGCTTCTTCTTTTGGACGAGAAGGTTGACGTTCAGCAGTTCGGAGCAGCGTCCAACGCCAGCTAGACGAGTTTCGCAAGCACTACAACGAGCGCCGCCCGCACCGAGCGCTGCACAGGCGCACCCCCGGCGACGCCTACCGCGCCACCCCAAAGGCCGCCCCCGCCAGCAACGGACACGCCCCAGGGCACTACCGCGTGCGCTACGACCGACTCGATCCCAAAGGCCGCATGACGATCCGCTGCGCCGACCGCATGCACCACCTCGGACTCGGCACCGTCCACGCCCGCAAACGCGTCCTCGCGTTCGCCGACGACCACCACGTCACGGTCACCGACCTCACCACCGGCGAAGTGCTCTCCGTCCACCACATCGACCCCAACCGCAGCTACTGGCGCAACCAAAACACAGAGCCCGGCCGATGGCCGGGCCCCCGAACTGAGACCGATGTCCCGAGACATGTGAGACCCATGTCCCGAGACATCACACAATGCCGGAGGAGGGACTCGAACCCCCGACACGCGGACTATGATTCGCCTGGAATGAGGCGAAATTGTCGATGTTTGAGCCAAAATTGGCTCCAACACTCGCGCCTGAATCGGGCCTCCAACGACTGTTGGGGAAATCGTAGGGAAATCTGTCCATTCGGCGGCGTAGGGTCTTCGGCATCGCACCGCAGCCGCCGACAACGTCTCGTGATGGCACGGAGACGCCAGCCAACGGACGCGTGAGCCGATCCTCTGTGGTGCCCACGGGCCATACGCAGGTCAAGATTGACGCACGCGGCCGTCGCGCGTTCTGGGCCTATTGGAACGACGCTGATGGAAAGCACGGACGGCGACTGGGTCCGGCGCACGTCAAGGATTCAGGTCGGCGAACCGCGCGCGGCGCGACCGTTTGGCGCAGCGGCGATGGGCCACGGCCTACCGAGGAGCATCTGACACCGAAGGACGCGGCGGCGCTTCTCGCCGAGATCCTCGCCACGGCGCCGCGCACGACCTCCGGCGGCTCGCCGACGCGCACGCTCGTGCATGTTGTCGAGGGATGGATTGCAGAGCGTGCCGGCGAGCGCGGACTGAAGCGCTCCACGACACTCGACTACGTCAACCTCTTCGAGCGTCTCTTCCGGGATCTCGGTGCTGACACGCGGGTCGATCGCCTCGACCCCGTCGAGCTCAAGCAGTACCTCGCAGGCTGTGAGGCCCAGCGCGTCGTCGGCGTGGACCGGGCCAAGGAGCTCCGCGAGCAGGGCGAGACGATCCGCAAGACCCGGATCGAACGTTGGACGGCTGCGCCTGCCGGCTCTCAGCCGATCGAGGTAGCAACCAAGGCAGAGGCCGTCCGTCTGGCCGATGAGCTGCACGGCACGTGGAAGCCCCGGCGCCCGGGCGCCTACCGAGTCGTGCCGTCGGGAGCACAGCGCATGAAGCCGGTCTCGCGCATCGAGGTCGATGCGCTGCGCGCTGAAGGTTGGCACGTCGAGCTGCGTGTCAGAGAGCTGTGGCTCTGGTGCACCCCCGCCGCTGTACAGACGCGCAACAAATACCGCGACTTGCTCGGCGCCGTCTTGGACTTCGGCTGCAGCGAAGGCTGGATCGACCGAAACCCACTGACCCACGTGCGCCGGACCAGCAGGAAAGGTGACCGTGAACGGATCCTGCGACGCGACGACTTCTATGACCCGGCCGAAGTCGCGCGTCTGCTCGAGCAGGCGCCAGGGCGCTTCCCGGAGGCGTTTTGGCTGTGTGGATTTCATGCAGGGATGCGGCTGCCGGGCGAGGCGCTCGGATTGCGGTGGGGCGCCGTCGACTTCGTCGCCGGCGTCATTCGCGTCTATGACAACTGGGTGCGCAACGCGGTCGACACCACGAAGACACCGGATTCGGCGCCGATCCCAATGACGCCTCGCCTTCGCGATGCTCTGCTGACTTTGACGGCACGCAGCTATTGCACGGGCGACACCGATCACGTGTTCACGCGGGAGGTCCTCAGGCACCCAGCGGGCGATCGACCGCTCCGCGACGCCTTCAAAGCGGCTCAGCAGGCGGCCGGTCAGAAGCGGATCCCCATGTACAACACACGCCACAGCTTCGGGACAGGACTCGCTCGCGAGGGCGTCGTCGTCCGCACCATCTCGGCGCTGATGCGCCATGACCGCTTGTCGACCACCGAGCAGTACATGGCGTACGCACCGCAGCCCGACCTAGCGCGCCGCATAGCCAGCGCTCTGCAGCCGGCGACGCAGCCACTGCGGGTCGAAGCCTTCCGAGCTCCCGGGGACATCTCCCAGCTTCTGGAGCGCCTCGACGAGGAGATCCCGGCGAAATGGGCGCGCGAGGTGCGCGACTGCTCAGCGAGAACCCGCGAACCGCGCTGGAGCACCAGCAATCTCAGCAGCCGCGTAGGTGCCCGTCGCGCCGGATCGTGCGCAAAATGCTGCGTGGCGTCTGGGGTCCCTCCGAAGATGCTGCGTCTTGCACCATTACGCAACCCTGATCGACCCAGCGTCATCGCTCGTTGTGTCGAATCCTAGATGAGTCGTTCCGCGGGTTCGTGGTCAGGCGTAGTAGGCGGTGAGGTTGCGTGGGGGTCGTCCGAGGCGGTGGTTGAGGGCGATCGCTGCGGTCAACGCGAGGAACTTGGCGGCCAGGCGTGCGCGCAGCGTGTGCAGTTGGCGGGCGCCGTGGCGTTCAAGGCCGAGCATGTGCTTGGCGGTCTGGAAGATGCTCTCGACGCGTTGGCGGATCGGCGCGAGATGCGGTCGGGGGCCGGGCTCGTCTTTGCGGCGGGGCCGGACGACCACAGCGCCCAGGGCGGCGGCGTCAGTCTCGAACTGGCGGCCGGCGTAGCCCTTGTCGCCGACGATCGTGACCGGCCCGTGGTGGCCGAGGCGGTCGAGCATGCGCAGACACACGTCGCGCTCGCCGACCTTCGGCGAGGTCAGCGCCAACGCCCTGGGCGTGCCGTCGGTCGCGAAGATGCCATGCAGCCGAAAGCCCCAGAAGAAGCGGCTATGGCTGGCGCAGTAGCCGTAGTCCGCAGCGTCACCGAGCGCGCTGCGGCGCATCGTCTCGATCGAGCGGCCACCTTCCACGGGGGTGCTGTCGACGACGAGCAGATCGTCGACCGATCCCGGACTATGCGCGGCGAACTCGGCGATCAGCGCTTCGATCGTGTCGGCCAAACGCTGGCGGCGCTTGACGTAGCCCGGACGCTTGGGCAGTCGCGGAAACAGATGCCCGAGTCGCCGGGTGGCCCCGGCGCAGAACTGCTCGTCGGCGTTGAGGCCCAGCAGTTGCTGGGCGACGGCGAGCGTGACGACCTCCGCATCGGTCACGATCCGCCTGGCGTTCGCCGGCCGCTTGGGCAGGAGATCGTCGGCGGTGCAGAACACCGCAATGAGCAGCAGGTCGAGGTCGGCGTCCATCGAGGCCCCCAGGGTCGGCGCTGGCGAGATAGCACCGCCGACTTCGACCCGGCTGCTTATGTCCCCTTCCAGCCCGTCGGCCCCTCACCGGCCGTGGAACGACTCATCTAGTCCGCGCTTCTGTTGATCACGTGAACGGCTGTCATCTGTGCGCACCTGCTGTACAGACCGGCACGGAATCTCCACCATGTGAGAGGAAACTGCCATGCAAGCCATCGCCATCCGCGACCGCGACGCTGGTCTGGCTGGACTGTCCCTCGCGGACCTGCCGTACCCGCACGCCGCCGAGAACGACGTCGTTCTGCGCGTGCATGCTGCGGGGTTCACCCGTGGGGAGCTGGCCTGGGAGGGGACCTGGACTGATCGCGGTGGCCGGGACCGGAGGCCGAGCGTGCCGGGGCACGAGGTATCGGGTGTCGTCGCCGAGTTGGGCTTCGGCACCACCGGCCTGACCGTCGGCCAGCGAGTGTTCGGCCTGGCCGACTGGACCCGAAACGGCGCGTTGGCGGAGTACGTGGCGATCGAGGCACGCAACCTTGCGCCGCTGCCAACGGGCGTCGACCATGCCGTCGCCGCCGGTGCGGTGATCTCCGGATTGACTGCATGGCAGGCCCTGTTCGACCACGCCCATCTCATCGCCGGCCAGACCGTGCTGGTCCACGGCGCCGCGGGCGCCGTCGGTTCGATCGCTGTGCAGCTCGCCCGTCAGGCTGGCTCTCGCGTGATCGGAACCGGCCGGACCGGCGACCGTGACCGTGCGCTCGGTCTTGGCGTCGAGGAGTTTGTGGACTTGGAGGCCGACCCTCTCGAGGACGCCGGTGAGGCCGACGTGGTGCTCGACGTGATCGGCGGTGACATCCTTCAGCGTTCGACCGCCCTCGTACGAGCCGGCGGCACGCTCGTCACCATTGCCGAGCCGCCGACGATCCAGCCTGAGAACGGGCGGGCGATCTTCTTCGTCGTTGAGGCCGATCGTTCCCAGCTCGCCGAGCTCGCGCAGCGGCTGCGCGACGGCCGACTGACTTCGAATGTGGGGGCCGTGCGGCCGCTTGCCGAAGCGCCCGCCGCGTTCGGCCCCGACGCTCCTCGGGTGTCCGGGAAGACGATCATCCAGATCGCCGAGGGCTGGTAAACGACACTCGGCCTGGACGCACTGACCCGCCGTGAGCGCCAGCCCGGCGCCACGTCACGTCGCTGGTCGACCGGACGCGCCGAGGTGATCCCACTCGCGTGATCGCGTTTGGCGCTCGCAGCGCGGGGCGCTCGGGCGAGCATGGCGATGAGGGCGATTGATGACGCCCATCAGACCGGGAGACTGATTGGTTAGGAGCGAAACGGGATGTTCAAGCAGATCGTTGTCGGCGTGGACGGACGGGAGGGCGGCCGCGACGCGTTAGCGCTCGCCAAGCTGCTGGTCGCGGCGGGCGGGGAGCTCACGCTCGCCCATGTCGCTCCGGGCGGTGCCCACGCCCACGCCGGCGCCGGCGCGGCGTACGAAGCCGTCGAGGCGGAGCGTGCCGAGGCGTTGCTCCAAACGGTGCGCGAGGAGACGGGCGCCGGGGCGCACCTGCGCTGGCGCGGGTCTTCTTCGGTGGGACGCGGCCTGCATGAGCTCTGCGAGATGATCGGCGCCGATCTGGTGGTCGTGGGTTCATCCCGCCGGGGGCTCCTCGGGCGGGTGCTCATCGGAGATGACACCAGTGCGGCGCTGAACGGCGCGCCGTGTTCGATTGCGATCGCGCCGACGAACTACTCACGACAGCCGGCTGCGCTGCGCGAAATCGGCGTCGGGTACGACGGCTCTCCCGAGAGTGCACACGCGCTGTCGGTGGCCCGGATGCTCGCCGCCGCGTCCGGTGCCAAGCTGTCAGCGCTCGAGGCTGTGTCGCTTCCGTCCGAAGCCTTTCTCGGGCCAGGGGCGGCCGATAACACGCCACGGCGCCTCATCGAGGATGCGCGCCGGCGGATCGCAGCGCTCGGTGACGTCGAGCCACGCGCGGCCTACGGTCAGCCTGCCGAGGAGCTGGCGCTGTACAGCGCGTCGCTCGATCTGCTGGTCGTTGGCTCGCGCGGCTATGGCCCGATCGGCCGTCTGATCCACGGAAGCACCTCCCAGCAGCTGGCGCACAGCGCCCGTTGCCCGCTTCTGGTGCTCACCCGTACGGCCTCCCCGAGCGCGGCAGAGTGCCGGGACCTCATCCGCCGGTCTCCGTGAACCGTCGCGGCTTTGCTCTTGCGAAGTACCTCCCGCGCGCCGGCGGATGAACGCCCTCGCCGACGCGCATGTCGCCGATGACCCGAGTCGACGCCGGCCAGGCCGGGGGCGCGTCCCCGGGAACGTGCCATCCGCGCCCTGCTCGCTGGAGTCGTCGGCCCAGCCGCTGACAGAGAGCATCGTGAACGTGCTGGTCGCGGGTGCCCATGCCGGCTTGGCAGCCGCGCCGTGGACCTGCCCCTGTCACCCGTGCCGAGCTCACGGGGAGCCGCCTTTATGCGGAGAGCGCCTGCTGCCGGTCGCGTCTGTGCTCGCTCAAGCGAAGCAGGACGATCGTCGCCTCATAGAGGCCGAAGAGCGGCAGCGTCTCGAGCAGAGTGGTCACGGGGTCTGTACCGGGCAGGAGCGCGCCCAGGACGGAGAGCCCGACGATCGCGTACCGGCGATGGCGGCGCAACGCCGCCGAGCTGAGGATGCCCGCGCGACCGAGCGCCAGCAGCACGACGGGGATCTCGAACATCGCGCCGAGCGCGAGCATAGTCATGAGCTCGAAGCGGTAGTAGGCGCGCGCCTGAACCATGACATCGAAGGCGCCGTGGTTGAACCCCTGTAGGAACCGCACGGCCGGCGGAAGGACCAGGAAGTAGGCGAACGCAACCCCTATCGCGAAGAGGGCGGGGGCGCACAACAGGAGCGGACGCACCGCGCGCCGCTCGGCGGGAGCGATCGCCGGTGAGATGAACGCCCACGCCTGGAACAGCAGGAACGGCAGTCCGAGAAGCAACGCGAAGGCAAACGCGACCGTGACCGAGGTGGCGAACGGCTCCCCGAGCCCGAGCGTGATCGGCGCACGGGCGTCGGGGCGCGAGAGCGTCTGGCTGGCGGCCCCGAGGGAGCGGGCGGCGTTCAGCGCGGCCCGCTGGTCGGCCGGGGCGAGAGAGGAGGCGTGCGCGAGCCGGGTGAAGGCGCTGGCGCTGCGCGCCAGCGCCTGGGGCAGCTCGCCGCGGGCACCCTCCGCCGGCGAGCTGATCGTGATCTGGGCCAACGGCACGTTGAGCACGTGCAGGAGCGAGCGGCTCTGCCACAAACATCCCGCGAACAGGACTGCCAACACCGTCACGCTCAGCAGGAGCCGTGCTCGCAGCTCGCCGAGATGCTCGGTCAGCGTGAGGCGCTCGTCGTGAGCGACGGCTCGCAGCGGAAACGCTTCCATCAGGATCGTGATCTCAGCGGCCTACGCACCAGGCGTGTGATTGGGGTCGCGCGACGGCTGGATCGCGGGCTGCTCCTCGCGACGTTCCGCCGTGGAGAGCGAGTCCTTGAAGCCGCGGATCGCAGAACCAAGCCCGCGGCCTGCCTCCGGCAGTCGCTTGGGGCCGAGCACGATCAGCGCGACGACCAAGATCAGGAGGAGATGAGTAGGGCTGAGGATGTTCTCGATCATGCGCGGTCCTTGTGGTTGGGAAGTTGCCGGACCGTGTGCGGTCCGGAGCGGGTCAAGCAGCTGGGCGATTGCCCGGTACGGCGTCGCTCTTTCTCGCGGCGATGCCCGTTACTGACGCTGCGCGGCGTCCGCGGCCTCAGCCAGCGCCTGGACGCCGGCGAAGAAGTCGGGCGACTGTCCGTGGAACAGCCCCATGGCGGTCAGGAACTTCGCCGCGCCAAGGGCAGCGCCCTCGGTGTTGGTGGGGCGGATGATCGAGCAGCGCGGGAACTTCGGATCGAGGAAGCGGGTCGGCTCGGGCATGATCCGGTTGGCCTTGAACAGCGGCCGTCCCGCGTTCAGGTCGGGGAACGTGAGGCCGGTGGTGGGATCGGTCAGCGGCGGAGCGTTGCCAGCCTTGTCCTGCCACGTCTGGAAGTGCATCGTTTCCGTGGGGCCGATGCTCAGCAGGATGCGCAACACCTCCGGGTTCGTCACTCGCTGCGCCAGGGAGGCGTACAGGCTGCTGCCGCCCTGCTCGATGGTGCCGAAGTGGAAGCCGGCCGTGTTTGCGATCGCCTGCAGGTGCTTGCGCGGGCGCAGATCGTCGTCGCTGCGCGGGATCGCCGGGTGCTTTCCCACAGCCAGGTCGGGGACCGCGTGCGGGAGGGTGTCACCCAGGTCCGGATTCTGCGAGTCGCTGCGGTAGCGCGTCCACCAGCTCGTGTCGATGGTCAGCTCCATCAGGTTGGTCAAGCGGCCGATCTGACGAGCGCCGGTCGCCTTGCTGCCGGGCACGGTGCGGAACTTGTCCAGGTTGATGGGATCCGCTCCGTTGGCCTCCAGATACGCGTTGATGAAGCTCGCGTGGCTCTGCTCGTCCTCGGCGTTGTCGTGGATGTACTGCGGGATGTCCTTGTCCAGCACCGAGAGGGCGGCGGTGTAGGCCTTGTTGCCGGTTCCGCCGGGGCGCTCGCTGTCCTGGACCCCGCCGAGCTCGTTGTACTGCTCCCACAGGTCCGCCTCGAGCAGTTCGGCCGCGGCGAGGAACTGGAGAATGGCCATGTCCCCCTTCGTGAGCCCTCCGCTCGCGGAGGCTGGCGGAGCGGTCAGGAGGCGGCTCACGCCGATGGCGCCGGCGCCAACCGCCGCACCCCTCAGCAGGAACGATCGGCGGTCGGCCAGGCGCCAGGACTGCTCGACGTCTTCCATGGTCTTCTCCTTCGGAGTTCGGGCGAGCGCCGCGCTGCGGCGCTCGTGGTCAGGACGGCCTCCATGATGCGGCGGCCGGAGTCCGCCTCAACAAAGGCGTGCTACTGCGCGATATGGCTGGCCGATCAGACGGCGAGCCGCCCGCCGCCGACGGTCGGCGTGGTGCCGTGGAGGCAGTCCGCGGGCTCGCTCGCCAGGCAGACGGCCGCCGCCGCGATCGCCTCGCGCGCCATCGCGACCGCTGATCGTGTGATCGGCCCGTGTGGTTGTGGGCGTCGCGCCTGGATGCAGAGTGGCTGGCATGTCGGAGCCCGGGGGATCGCTCGTGACGGCTACTCGTCTGACCCCTACGGCGCCCTCCGAAGGTGTTCTGTCTGGTTATGACGGCTCGGTGATCAACGAGCGGGGGCCGAGGCTGGCCGCGCCCGACCACATGCAGCTCGGCGCACCGACACGCACCCGGCCAATCCGGCTGAGAGCTCTCGACGACGAGCGGACAAGGCCTTGAGCCGCGCCGGGAGATCGCGCGCACCGTCACCCATGTCTGCCCCGAGCACCGAGGGTGCAGAGAAGCGGTTCCGGCGAGCAGGTCTGTCGAGAGGTGTGTCGTTCTGGGCGGTGGCCGCGATCGGTCTCTTGGCGGCTGCTACGAACGCCGCGGCGTCGCCCCTGTACCGGCTCTATCAGGTCCAGTTCCGGTTCTCGGCGACCACCCTCACCTTGTTGTTCACGGTCTACGTCGTCGTCCTGTTGGTGACGCTGGTCTTTCTCGGCTCGGCGTCGGACTACCTGGGCCGCAGACCGGTCATGCTCGCGGCTCTCTCGTTGGGCGCGGTCGCGTGCGGCTTGTTTCTCCTTGCGCACGGGGTTGGTCTGCTGTTCGCCGGTCGCGCGGTGCAAGGCGTCGCCGTTGGCCTGATCTCCGGAACGGCCAGTGCCGCCCTGCTCGACCTGCGGCCCGACAGCGGCATCACACCGGTCGTCTCCAGCGCGGCGCCGACAGGCGGACAGGCCGTCGGGGCACTCGGCGCGAGCGCGTTGGCCCAATACGTGCCGGCGCCGACCCACCTGGTTTGGTGGCTGCTCGTTGCGGCGTTCATCATCGGCATCGTCGCTGTCGTGGAGATCCCAGAACCGGGAACAAGGCGCCCTGGCGTTGTGAGCTCCTTGCGCCCGCATGTCACTGTCCCGCACGGGACCAGGCGTGAATTTGCCACGGCGCTCCCGGTCCTGGTGGGAGTGTGGGCGCTTGCCGGGCTCTATCTCTCGCTGGGCCCGTCGCTGGCCTTGCAGTTGCTGCACTCGAAGAACCTGCTCTGGGGCGGCGCCCTGATCTTCCTGCTCACCGGGTTCGCGGCAGCCGCCTCGGCCGCGGTAGCCAGGAAGAGTCCGGCGGGCGTGATGCTGGGTGGGTGCGTCACGCTGATCGTCGGCGCCTTGATGACGTTCGCCTCGGTTGCGACGGGCACGCCAGCGGTGCTCTTCGTCGGCACCGCGTTCGCCGGGCTCGGCTTCGGGTCAGCGTTCGTGGGGGCGTACCGATCCACAGTTGCGCGGGCCGCGTCCGACGACCGGGCGGGGCTCATCACCGCGATCTACATCGTCAGCTACCTCGCAACCGGCATTCCGGCAGTGATCGCCGGCATCGGAACATCGCACTTCGGGTTGCACAAGACGGCGCTTGTCTACTCCGTGGCCGTGGCAGTGCTGGCCGCGGCCGCGGTCAGCCTCCTGATCCGTCAGATGGCCAGTGGAAGGGTGCGCCGTGCAACCGATCATCCCGATGTCCCGCCAGGGCCGGGCACGGTCCCACCCTGCCCTCCAATCGTTCGGCGTCTCGCAGAAGCGAGCGCATGAGCCGGTCGGCAACGACATCGGCAAGCAACCGCTCCGCGATCGTCTGGCTGGCCGCCGAGCACCGCGTCGCCCAGCACGATGCTCGACGTCGACCTTCCGGTCTCCCGCCGGGGCCGGGCAAGGTCGTCGAAGAGGCTCGTGGTCGATCGTCGCCCGACACGCGCCGTGCGCCAAGAGCCTGCGCTTGGCCGCTCCCGGGCTGACGAGCTTGGAACTGCGCGCCGTGACAGAGCGAATCGCGCGGTGCACGTCGACGCCCGGGACGTGCCCGGTGAGTTCAGGAATCGCTGCGGCTTGGGCGATCGACCGGGGATATCGCGTGCGCCGCGACCGGCTTCAAGGCGACTGGTCCGCGTGACACCGGCGGCGGTGCCGAGGCCGCCCATCCGGAGGAGGGGGAACCGTGGGCGGCCGCTCCACGCCAGCTTGTCCACCGGCCGCAGCGCAGCGATGGCTCCAAGGTTGCGCCTGTGCGCGGCCATGACGAGACGACGCGGCGATGACGTGAGAGCGTGCGCCGATCAGCCGTGGTGTATGGGCACGTGGAGATGCGCGACGGCCGCCAGACGGCCGACCGCGCAGCGCAGGTCGGTGCCACGCGTTCGTCGACATCCACAGCATCGTCGCTGACGAGTCCTCGGGGCCCGACCGGGTCCGAGCGCCGATTCATGACGGCCGCCGACCCCGTCGTGAGCTATCCGACGCGCGTCGCTGATCGAGCGCGTCAAGCCCGGCAACCGCCGGTCGTGATCGGAAGCCCCGATCGTCTGAGCGTCGCCCCGTGTTGCCGGGCGCACCGCTGTCGCGTTCCGTTGTTCTCGTCAGCCCTGTGGCGAGAACTCGAAATGGTGAGGTGCCCGTGAAGGCGATTGTGGTGACGGACGAGGCGGCGGGAACGGCGGGGATGAGGCTGGTGGAGCGGCCCGAGCCGCTGCCGGCGATCAACGACGTCGTCGTCGAGGTTCATGCGTCGGGATTCACCACGGGCGAGCTGACGTGGCCCTCGACCTGGACCGATCGCCTTGACCATGACCGAACGCCGTCGATCCCTGGGCAGCAGCTGGCCGGAGTGGTGACCGCACTCGGGTACGGCACGACGGGACTGTCGGTGGGACAGCGCGTGTTCGGCCTCACCGACTCGTATCGCGGCGGCGGGCTGGCTGAGTATGTGGCGATCGAGGCGCGAAACCTCGCGCCGCTTCCGGGCGACGTGGACTTCACGGTGGGTGCGAGCCTGCCGATGCCGGGTCTGACCGCGTGGCAGGGACTGTTCGACCACGGCGGTCTTCGGGCCGGGCGGAGCGTCCTGGTGCACGGAGCGGCCGGCGCGGTCGGGTCGGTGGTGACCCAGCTCGCCCGCGAGTTCGGCGCCTACGTCATCAGCAGCGGACGCGCCGCCGATCGCCAGACGGCGCTCGACTTCGGCGCGCACGAGTTCGTGGACCTCGGCAACGAGGCGCTGGAAGACGTCGGCGGCGTTGATCTGGTGTTCGATGTCATCGGCGGTGACATCCAGAGGCGGTCCGCGGGCCTGGTTCGGACCGGAGGAACGCTGGTGACCATCGCCGGCCCCCCCGAGGCGCGGCCCGCCGACGGCCGAGGAATCGACTTCGTCGTCGTGCCCGATCGCGCACAGCTGGGGGAGATCGTCCAGCGGGTGCGCGACGGACGACTGCGAACGAACATCGGCACCGTCGCGACCCTCGACGATGCCGTCACCGCCCTCAACCCGACTGAGCGGATCAGCGGGCAGACGATCGTCCGTGTCCGTTGGTGAGCGACACGCGCCCATCAACGACCAAACGAGACAAATGATCGAGGAGACGATTCCCATGAAGGCGATTGTGGTGACGGACGAGGCGGCGGGAACCGACGGGATGAGCCTGGTGGAGCGGCCCGAGCCGCTGCCGGCGATCAACGACGTCATCGTGGAGGTTCATGCGTCGGGATTCGTGCCGACCGAGCTGGAGTGGCCGTCTACCTGGACCGATCGCCGGGGCGGGGACAGGGCACCGTCGATCCCTGGGCACGAGCTGGCCGGAGTGGTGACCGCTATGGGGTACGGCACGACGGGACTGTCGGTGGGACAGCGCGTGTTCGGCCTCACCGACTGGCATCGCGACGGCACGCTGGCGGAGTATGTGGCCGTCGAGGCGCGGAACCTCGCGCCGCTTCCGGGCGACGTCGACTTCGTGGTGGGCGCGAGCCTGCCGATCTCGGGCCTGACGGCGTGGCAGGGACTGTTCGACCACGGTCGACTCCAGGCCGGGCGGAGCGTCGTCGCACACGGCGCGGCGGGCGCGGTCGGCTCGATGGTGACCCAGCTCGCCCGCGAGTTCGGCGCCTACGTGATCGGCACCGGACGCGCCGCCGACCGCCAGACGGCGCTCGACTTCGGCGCGCACGAGTTCGTCGACCTTCAGACCGACGCGCTGGAGGACGTCGGCGGCGTCGATCTGGTGTTCGACGTCATTGGCGGCGACATCCAGAAGCGCTCCGCGGGCCTGGTTCGGGCCGGAGGAACGCTGGTGAGCGTCGTCGGGCCTCCCGAGGCGCCGCCCGCGGACGGCCTGGCGATCGATTTCGTGGTCGAGTCCGATCGTGGCCAGTTGGGGGAGATCGTCCAGCGGATCCGCGACGGACGCCTGCGGACGCACATCGGCACCGTCGCGACCCTCGACGATGCCGTTGCGGCGCTCAATCCGACCGAGCGACGCAAGGGCAAGACGATCATCCGCGTGCCGGCCTCCCCGGCGCGCTCCGCGAACGCGAGGAGCGACCGATGACCCAGACGACGGAGAAGGCGATCCTGGCCGGCGGCTGCTTTTGGGGAATGCAGGACCTCCTGCGCAAGCGTCCCGGTGTGATCTCGACGCGCGTCGGCTACACCGGCGGCGACGTGCCCAACGCGACCTATCGCCACCACGGCACCCACGCCGAGGCGATCGAGATCGTCTTCGACCCCGAGCAGATCTCCTACCGCGACATCCTCGAGTTCTTCTTCCAGATTCACGACCCGACGACGAAGAACCGCCAGGGCAACGACGTGGGGCCGAGCTATCGATCGGCGATCTACCCCCTCGACGCCGAACAGGAGCGCGTCGCGCGGGAGACGATCGCCGACGTTGACGCCTCCGGGCTGTGGCCGGGCAAGGTCGTCACCGCAATCGAGGCCGCCGGCCCGTTCTGGGAGGCCGAGCCCGAGCACCAGGACTACCTCGAGCGATACCCCAACGGCTACACCTGCCACTTCGTACGGCCCAGCTGGAAGCTCCCGCGCCGCCAAGAGGTCGCACCGCCCGCGGGCTAGGTGACGTGCCCAGGGACGTTCCGAACGCCGTGAAGTAGGTCCGGGCCTGCCGAGAGGGTGTGGGTGTCGAAGCTCACACGTCTCAAGGAGGCCCGGATGGCGCACCATAGAGCCCGGTTCACCGCGCGTGGACGCGAGGTTGTCGTTCGTCGTGTTGTTGACGACGGCGAGACGTTCGCCCAGGCGGCCCCCTGGGCGAACGTCTCGAAGTCGACCGTGTGGGAGTGGGTGCATCGCTGGCGCCAAGCCACGCCGGACGAGCAAACATCGCTGGCGTGTCTGACCGAGCGCTCCAGCCGCCCGCACCGCTCACCGCGACAGGTGCCAGCCGAGGAGGCCCAGCGGATCTGCGAGCTGCGCAAGCGGACCGGATGGAGCCCACGGAGGCTCGCCGACGAGCCCGAGATCGCGCGGTCGCACTCGACCGTCCACCGAGTCCTGCAACGCGCCGGCGTGTCCCGGCGCCCCGCCCCTGAGCGGCCGGCGGTCGTCCGCTATGAGTGGCCGTGCCCCGGCAACCTGCTGCACATGGACGTCAAGCGCTTCGGCAAGTTCACCGAGCCCGGCCACGCCGTCACCGGCGACCGCACCAGGCGCTCACGGCGGGTCGGTTGGGAGTACTGCCACTCGATCGTCGACGATTGCAGCCGCCTGGCCTACAGCGAGATCCACGACGACGAGAAGGCCGCCACGGTCACCGCGTTTACCCGTCGCGCGCTGGACTTCTTCCTCGAGCACGGCATCGTCGCCGAGCGACTGATGACCGACAACGCGTTCGCCTACGTCCACAACAAGACGCTCAAGGCACTGCTGCACGCCAGGGCGATGAATCACCTCCGCACGCGGCCCTACACGCCGCGCACCAACGGCAAAGTGGAGCGCTACCAGCAGACGCTGCAGCGTGAGTGGGCCTACGCGCTCGAATACGCCTCAAGCGAGGCCCGTCGAGCTTCGCTGCCACACTGGGTGCGCCACTACAACGAGCGGCGCACCCACAGCGCCCTCGGCAACCGACCCCCACTCGACCGCGTTCGGCAGGTCACCGGGCTCGACAGCTAGCCGACGGCGGTGCCGTTCTCGGCGTTCACCGCCGACGCGCGCGCACGCCGGCGCGTCACGCTTCCCCCGCGCGGCCGCGCATCGTCCGCCGCGGGGGATGCGCGACGAGTCACGGCTGATCGTCCGCGCCGATTCGCCGATCACGGCGCGCTGTTGAACCGGGTCTCCACGGCCGCACACTGCGGTTGAGGATGCCGCGCGTCAGACGGATACACATGGAAACCCGGGCCGCCGCGGCGGTCCGGCGCAGCCGACGCGCACGGCGCGTTGCGCGCAGAAAGGGGCCAGGGTGGCCAGCATAGATTTCGAACACGTGACCAAGCGCTACTCCGACGGTGTCGTGGCGGTCTCGGACATGAGCCTCGCGATCGCGGATGGAGAGTTCATGATCCTGGTTGGTCCGTCGGGTTCCGGAAAGTCGACGGCGTTGCGAATGGTCGCCGGACTCGACGACGTCACCGAGGGCGTCATCCGGATCGGCGGCGATGTGGTGAACGATCTCGCGCCGCGGGATCGGGACATCGCGATGGTGTTTCAGAACTACGCGCTGTATCCGCACATGACCGTGGCGCAGAACATGGGCTTTGCCCTGAAGCTGGCGGGGGCGCCTCGCGAGGAGGTCGCCCGAAAGGTGGGAGAGGCGGCGAGGGTGCTGGATATCGAGCGCTATCTCGACCGCAAGCCGGCCAACCTCTCGGGTGGGCAGCGCCAGCGGGTTGCGATGGGGCGCGCGATCGTCCGCGACCCCAGGGCGTTCCTGATGGACGAGCCCCTGTCCAACCTCGACGCCAAGCTGAGGGTGCAGACGCGGACCGCTCTCTCGCGCCTTCATGAGCGGCTTGGGACGACGACGATCTACGTCACGCACGACCAGGTCGAGGCGGTGACGCTCGGCGATCGAATCGCCGTCATGCGCGCCGGGCGGATCCAGCAGGTGGGAACGCCCGCCGATGTGTATGAGCACCCGGTCAACCTCTTCGTCGCGGGCTTCATCGGCTCGCCGGCGATGAACTTCCTACCGGGCCAACTCGACGGAGATCAGCTACGGACACCGATCGGGGAGCTGGACGTCACACGCGAGATGCGCGGGCGCTTGGAAGCGGCCGACGGAGCGGGCGGGGGCGAGGTGATCGTCGGGATCCGTCCCGAGCACTTCGAGGACGCGCGCCTGGTGACCGTTCCGGCACGGGGCCACATCTTCAAGACCAAGATCGACGTCCTCGAGGCGCTCGGCTCCGATTCCTACGCTCACTTCACGATCGACTCCCCGCCGGTCTCATCGAGTGAGCTCGAGGAGCTCGCAGACGAGACGGACCTGGCCGGCGTGGCTCCTTCTGCTGACGGCGTTCAGGTCGTCGCTCGCCTCGCAGCGGCAAGCGCGATCAAGCAGGGACAGGAGGCCCGGCTCTGGGTCGACACGTCTCAGCTGCAGCTCTTCGATCACGAGACCGGCCGCAGCCTGCTGGCGCGCGAGAGCTCCAGGCTCGAGGTCCCCGAGTCCTCGACAGCCTCCCGTCAGGCTGATCGCGTGGCGCGTTGATCCCGGCCGAGCCGTGAACGAGGCGGACCGCCGGTGACCACTCGCGCGGAGCTCTGGTCGGGGACGACCGCGTGGACGCGCCGGTTCAAGAGCCCGCTGCGCGAGTTCCTGCGCACCGAGAGCGGCGGCGCCGTGGTCCTGCTCGCGGCGACGGCGGCGGCGCTCGTGTGGGTGAACGTGGACGCTTCTTCCTACCAGGGGCTGTGGAAGGCCGTGTTCTCGATCGACCTCGGCGACGGGGGGGTCGAGCTGACGCTGCGCGAGTGGGTCAACAGCGGGCTGATGGCGTTCTTCTTCTTCGTGCTCGGTCTGGAGGCGCGGCGTGAGTTCGACCTCGGCGACTTTCGCGAGCGCCGGCGGCTGGTGCTTCCCTTCCTGGCATCGGTCGGCGGCATGGGTGCCGCGGTGGCGATCGACCTCGCGTTCAACCTCGGGAGCTCGGCCGCCCAGGGCTGGGGCATTGCGATGTCGACCGATACGGCGTTCGCGCTGGGGTTGCTCACGCTGCTCGGTGGGCGGGCTTCGGACCGCCTGCGGGCCTTCATGCTCACGGTCGTCATCGCCGACGACCTGCTCGGGCTTGTCGTGATCGCGCTTGTCTACAGCGACTCGATCGACCTCATGCCGCTGATCTGGGCGGCCGGGCTGTTTGCGGTGGCGCTGGTGCTGCAGCTCGGGCTCAAGCTGCGGCGCGGAGCGCCCTACTTCGTGCTCGGCAGCGCGATGTGGGTCCTCGTGCTCGAGTCGGGCATCGAGCCGCTGGTGGTCGGCCTCGCGTTTGGGCTCCTGGTGTGGGGCCAGGCCCGCCGCCCGCTCGGACCTCGAGCACGCCGGAAGGCGCTTCCGCGAATTTCGCGAGCAGCCCACGCCCGAGCTCCAGCGCATGGCCCGCGAGAGCATCAGGAGCGCGATCTCGCCCAACGAGCGCCTGCAGCTCCTCTATCACCCGTGGACGAGCTATGTGATCGTCCCGCTGTTCGCCCTGGCGAATGCGGGGATCGAGATCGACGGCGACTTCCTCGAGCGGGCCGCGCACTCGCCGATCACGCTCGGCGTTCTCGTCGGCTACGTCGCAGGCAAGCCGTTCGGCATCGTCGGCACGGCGCTCCTCGTGACCTGGCTTTCACGCGGGCGACTGCGACCGACGGCGGGCTGGGGTGCCGTCGCAGGCGCAGGCGCGAGCGCCGGCGTCGGCTTCACCCTGTCGCTGCTCGTGGCCACGCTGGCCTTCCACGGCGCACAGCTCGACGAGGCCAAGGCCGGCATCCTCGCCGCCCCGGTCGGCGCGGCCGCCGTCACGTGGCTGGTGTTCCGCACCATCGGACTGCTGTCGCAGCGGCGCCGGATCGCCGCCCTGCTCGGCGGCGCAGAGCCGCTCCTCGACCTCGAGTTCCCGGTCGATCCTGAGTCGGACCACATCCGCGGTCCGCTCGACGCGCCGGTGACCGTGGTCGAGTACGGCGACTTCGAGTGCCCGTACTGCGGGCGGGCAGAGCCCGAGGTGCGCGAGTTGCTCCGCGACTTCGCGGACGTCCGTTACGTGTGGCGGCACCTGCCGCTCACAGACGTGCATCCTCACGCCGAGCTGGCGGCACTGGCCTCTGAGGCCGCCGCCGATCAGGGGGCGTTCTGGGAGATGCACGACCAGCTGCTCGAGCACCAGAACAAGCTGCAGATGGCCGATCTCGTGTCGTACGCCGCCCGACTCGGGCTCGACGTGGCGCGCTTCACCGAGAACCTGCAAGGTCGCGTTGGGGCGAACCGGATCGCCGAGGACGTGGAGGGCGCGGATCTCGGCCACGTGTCCGGCACGCCCACGTTCTTCATCAACGGGCGCCGCCATCACGGCGCCTACGACCTCGACCACCTGTCGCGCGCGGTCCGCGCCGCCGGCGCCCGCGCCAAGCTGGCGGCGTCGTAGCGCTCACGTGCCGGCGCTTGGCGGGCCGGGTGGTCATCGCTTCTCACCCTGAGCGAGCCTGGTGGTCTTCCTGGCCGTCTGGGCGACGAATCCATCTCGATCGGCACATGTGATCGTGCGATCGGCCGACGTGATCGCCGTGACTCATCCGCCCGCCACCATCAATCGGGTCATGGCCTTCCCTTCGCGCAACACCTCTCGCGCACCGATGCAGGAGGATGCTGCGCGTCGGTTGCCTGTCCTCGGCTGCGCTACGGAACTGGTGGGCGTCGAGCCGTGGTTCAACACTCCGGACGGCGAGCCTTTGAGGCTTGCGGCCCTTCGCGACCGCGTCGTCCTGCTCGAGTTCTGGACCTTCGCCTGCGTGAACTGCCAGCGCACCATCCCTTTCCTGCGTCGGATGCACGGTCAGTACCAGCCGGGCTTCGCGGTCGTCGGCGTCCACAGCCCGGAGTTCGCGTTCGAGCGGTCCGTTGAGAACGTTGAGCGCGCCGTCCGGGAGCACGGCCTCGAGTATCCCGTCGGACTGGACAACGACTTCGTCGCATGGAACGCGTACGAGAACCGGTACTGGCCGACCATGTACCTCATCGATCGCGCGGGCCGGATTCGCTACACCCATATCGGTGAGGGGAACTACGGTCACACGGAGGCTGCTGTTCGCGCCTTGCTCGGCGAAGCCGTCGACCCCGCCGCCGAGACGAAGCCAGCCTCTTGACGGACGTTCGATGGCGGCGAACCTCAAGGTGCGGGATCGGCCGCTGTCGGCGACGACCTGGGCGACCGGCGACGTCACCCGTCTGTGGCCGCTGACTCACGTCCGCAGGGACCAGGTCGTGGAGGTGACGTCCTGAGCGCCCCCGAACGCGCCCACCGAGTCGTCATCGTCGGCGGCGGCTTCGGCGGACTCCACGCCGCGCGCGGCCTGCGGGGGGCGGACGTCGAGATCACGCTGATCGACCGGCGCAACTTCCACCTGTTCCAGCCGCTGAGCTACCAGGTCGCCACCGGCGCGTTGTCGCCGGGCGAGGTCGCGTACCCGCTGCGGGCGGTGTTCAAGCGCAACCGCAACGTGCGCGTGCTGCTCGCCGAGATCGCTGGGTTCGATCTCCGGCGGCGCGAAGTGGTTCTCCGATCGGTCGGCGACCTGCCGACGCCGGAGCCGGTGCCCTACGACACGCTGATCGTGGCGGCCGGCTCGCACTACTCCTACTTCGGTCACGACGAGTGGAGGGCCCACGCGGCCGAGGTGAAGTCGCTCGAGAGCGCGCTGACCGTTCGCAGCCGCATCCTCGCCGCCTTCGAGGCCGCCGAGCTCGAGCGCGATCCCCACCGGCGCGCCGAGTGGCTGACGTTCGCAGTCGTCGGCGCCGGCCCCACCGGCGTCGAGATGGCCGGCCAGATCGCCGAGCTCGCCCGCGACAGCCTGCGCGGCGACTTCCGGACCGCGGATCCCGGCAGCGGCCGCATCCTGCTCATCGAGGCGGGCGACCGCGTGCTCACCGGCTTCCCGCCGTCCTTGTCGGCGAAGGCCGAGCGGTCGCTGCGCCGACTGGGCGTCACCCCGGTGCTCGCCAGCACCGTCGTCGACGTCGACGGGACCGGCGTCACGCTCCAGGACGCAGATGACGCGACGCGGCGCATCCCAGCGCGCACCGTCGTCTGGGCCGCCGGGGTGACCGCGTCAGGGCTCGCCGGGCAGTTGGCCGAGCTCACCGGCGCGGAGAAGGATCGCGCGGGACGAGTGACGGTCGAGGCCGATCTCACCCTGCCCGGACATCCCGAGGTCTTCGCGCTCGGCGACATGGTCCGCGTCCGCGGCCGCGACGGCACGGCGATCACGTTCCCTGGCGTCGCCCCGGTCGCCATCCAGCAGGGCCGCTACGTCGCGAAGGCCGCCCGCGCCCGCCTGAGGGGCGGCGCGGCGCCGCCCTTCCGGTACCACGACAAGGGCAACCTGGCCACCATCGGCCGCGCCGCCGCCGTCGCCGATATCAAGGGCATCAAGCTCAGCGGCTTCCTCGCGTGGACGACCTGGCTGCTTGTGCACCTCTTCTATCTCGTGGGCTTCCAGAACCGGCTTCTCGTCCTCATCCGCTGGTCCATCAGCTTTGCCACGCGCGGCCGCGGGGCTCGGCTGATCACGAGATCCGCGGATGCTGACGCCGGCCGTCCGGCGGCGCATCTCAACGATTGATGGCGCCACCGATGTCTCGCCGATCCGATGACCGGAGCCAGACGCCGGCAGCCGCGGTCACGGCGCGTGGCGCGCGGCTCAGCGGTCGGGCCGCGCGACGTGTGCGCGCTCGAGATGCGCGCTCGTCCTGGGCCGTCGGATAACGGCCGCATCCGAGCCGTCGGTGAACCGTGTGCGACGGTGCGAGCGCGCGTCGTTGCTGCGGTCAGGCTTGTTGCGCTCGGCGTCGGCAGCCGCGCGGGGTGCGGCGAGGGCGACGGCCGTCCCGGCCCGGAGTCGGCGCACGTGCGTGGCGGGTCAGGTTCACCGTGGCGCGCCGCCAAGGGCCGCGAGCAGGTCAGCGCAGGCGCGTTCGCACCGGCGGCACTCCTCGCCGGACAGACGGCAGTGCTCATGGTGATGCGCGTGACGCTCGCATTCCGCGGCGCAGGCGCGACACGCGGCCAGGCATGCCTGGAGCGCCGTGAGCTGCGTGTCCGCGTCAGGGTCGGTCTGGCGGCTGAGGATGCGCCCGGCGTCAACGCACGCGTCGGCGCAATCGAGGCAGAGCCGGATGCAGCGAGCCAGCGTTTCGATATCGGGCTCGGCGAGGCACGCGTCGGCGCAGATCGTGCACGTCGCCGCGCACGCGGCGCACTCGTCGATGCACGCCGCAAGCGTGGCGACGTCGGCGATGAGTGGACGCCGATGCGTTCCGAGGATCTCTTCGACGCTCATGTTCTCTCCTTCGGTGGGATGCACTGCTTCAGACGGATCGCGGCGCCGGCCCCGATGACGTTCGCCACGGCGACCCGAATCCTCGTGCTCAGTGTGCGGAGCGCCCGGTCTGCTGGGACTGCGGATGACCAGCGTGGGTCGATCGGCGTGATGCACGATCGTGCCCGAGACGCTTCCCAGAAGCAGCGGTCGCAGACCGGTCGGTCCCGATCCCACGACGATGGTGGCCGCGTCGTGGCGGTCGGCGGTCTCGACGACCGTCCTCCATACCGGTCCGGTGGCCTCGACGGCGAGCGGCTTGGCGTGAAGGCCTGCCTGTTGCGCGATGCGAACGCCGTCGCAGGCCAGGCGCTCGCCGAGGTCGGCGGCGGCGCGATCGACGTCGACGAGATCCGACACGCCGGCGGATGCGGGGCTGCCCGGTGCGGGCGTCGCTTGCCAGACGGTCACGACCAGCGCATCGCGGCCGCCCAGCAGGCGCCCTGCGTGCTCGATCGCGTACTTGGCATCCTCCGATCCGTCGTACCACAGCAGCAGCGGACCGTCGGCCGTGCGAGTGTGCCCGGCGGGGTCGACGGCGAACGTGGTGACCGGCAGGCGAAAACGGTTCTCGACGTGCTCGACGAGCCGGCGCTCCTGCCAGTTGGCGTGCTCTGAGACGTGCAGGGCGATGAGGATGTGATCGGGCTCGAACGCCGTCACTGCGTCGGCGATGACCGTCAGGATGCTTCCCAGGCGAGCCGCGCCGCCCACGTTCGCACCGATCGCGTGCAATTGGCTCAGGACCGTGTCGAGGCGCTCGTCGGCATGGTGCCGGAATCGATCCAGGTCATCGGCGAGCCAGGCCAGTCGTCCGGGGAGCGTAGGCGTGAGAACATAGACCTCGATCGCGGCGTCGATGATCGCGCGGACGATGGGCGGCAGCTCGTCGACGTCGGCGACAGCTGCGTCAGAGACGAAGAGGATCCGCCGGAGCCCCGGGGTGGGGTTCGTCGGAGGCGCGTCCGACCCGACGTCGTTCGCGCTACGCATGATCCGCACGAGAGCTCAGCGGCACGCCGTGGACGCTAAGGACCGAGAACGCCGTCACGAGAGCAACGGCCGAAGGTGTGAGAGGCGTCGCTGCTCAGCGCGCTCGCGCGTCGTCGCGTCCAACCGGCTCGCAAGCCTGCCGTAGACGCGTGCGGCGTGTTCCTCGCGCTCGAGTGCGGCGCGGTAGGCCCAGAACTCCCTCCGGGCCTCGCGTGCCGGCGCGCAGTTCCACCGCTCGTAGGCGTGCCTCACCTCGGCGGACTCGTCCCGCCACTCGAGATAGGCATCGAAGGCGTCGTCGATGAGCGGGCGCTCGGTCCATGGGTTGCACATCCGGGGGAACTTCATCGCCTGCAAACTGAAGCATCGACAGAGTCCTCTTCGACACCGCCGGCCGATCGGTCGATCGGCCGGCGTTGTCGGCATCGCGCAGCGGGGTCACTCGCGGTCGCGGTCGCGGTCGCGCTCAAGGGCTACCAGGGCATATCGCGAGTCGGTGGACTCGGGCCGCTGGCAGCGACCGGCGAGCGAAGGCGCACGCGCCCGGCGGCCGCCTGGGGCCAGCACCAGCACCCAGGATCTGGGACCGCGGCTGGATCAGCCCGTGAGCCGATGCCTTCTCGGCCGCACCCGCGAGATCCAACGTTGATCGAGACTCAGCTGGGATCGGCCAGTGCCCGGCCGGCGCCGTCAATCACCGCCGCCGAGGATGCGAGGCTGCGCCCGGCCGATCCGAGCTGCTCGCACGCGCGCCGGACCCTCTCCGCCATCGCTGCCTCTCCGGCGCGGCCCCATGCTCGCGGGTCGAAGCTGCGCTTGTCCCCGAGGCCGCCGTCGATCCTGAGCACACCTTCCCAGTGGTCGAGCACGTGACCGGCGATCGCCCGGGTGAACGCGTATTGGTTGTCGGTGTCGACGTTCACCTTCACCACCCCGAACGAGACCGCGTCGGCGAGCTCTTGGGCGCTCGATCCGCTGCTGCCGTGGAACACGTACTGGAAGCGGGCGCCGGGGTACGCGGTCGCGAGCGCTCGCTGGCCGTCTCGCAGGATCTCGGGGCGGAGAACCACGTTGCCCGGAGCGTGGGTTCCGTGCACGTTGCCGAACGCCGCCGCGAGCAGGTACCGGCCGCGCTCTCCGACACCCAGGGCGCCGGCGACCTGCAGGAGGTCCTCGGGGGTCGTGTAGAGGTCGGGGTGCGCTTTGTCGGGCCCGGCGATGCCGTCCTCCTCTCCGCCGACCACACCGGATTCGACCTCGAGCACTACGTCGAGCTCGGCGCACACCGCGAGCAGGTCAGCGGCGATCCGCAGGTTCTCCGCGAGCGGAAGCGCGGAGCCGTCGAACATGTGCGAGTGAAACAGAGGAGCGGCGTTGCGTGCGACCCGCCGGCGGGACTCGGCGAGCAGCGGGCGAAGCCAGTCGTCGACGTGCGCTGGTGGGCAGTGATCGGTGTGAAGGGCGACGAGGACCGGACTCGCCTCGGCGACGACGTGGGCGTAGTGGGCGAGTGCGCGTGCGCCGAGGAGCGCGTCCTTCGCTCCGGTCCCGGAGAGATACTCGGCGGCCCCCACCGTGATCTGGACGATTCCATCCGCGTTCGCGAGCTCGAACCCCCGCAGCGCGGCGTTCAACGTCTCCGAAGAGGTGACGTTGACGGCCGCGTAGGCGTACCCGCGATCGGCCGCCGCGTCGAGCATCGCCGCGTACTGACACGGCGTGGCGAGAGGCATCAGTGCCCTGTCCCGGCTTCGAGAACATCAACGGTTCCGTCCTTGCGCGCACGATCACACGGGCTGGTCTCGACGGGGTCTGTGAGGGGCATGCGTGGCCTTTCTGTGCTCGCGTCCGGGGACGGCCCCACGTTCGGACTCGCCGAGCCAGTCAGTGTTCGGACCCTGCTTGTGAGCGCCGAACACTGCAACGTGCGGGCCCGTCCGCCAATCCGCGCGGGCGAACGGTCGATCGTCCGAGGCAATCGGCAACGGGCGCAATACGCGAGCGCAACCGCCACGACGGTGAAGTAGGTGAAGACCGTGGGGTATGGGTGAGAGGCGAGCCTGATCATGTGCGTTGCGTTTGCTGTTGCCGGGCGCGGGCCGCGGCGGCACCGTCTGTGGGGTGATGTCAGCCCATGAGGAGGAGCGACTGTGACTGGTCCGCGCGCATGCGCCTACGGCCGCGTGATCCGAACCGTGAGGGACTTGGGCGCTGCCAAGCTGCTGGTCTCCGAGCAGGCGCGGATCCGCCACGCCGCCGACGCCCTGCTGTTCTGCGCGGACGTCGTCGAGGACGCGGCCGCGAGGGCCGCCGTGTCAGACATCCAGACGCTGTGCGACCACCTTGTCGAGAGCGGGCGCTGGACATCTGATCGGGCCGGCCAGCTCACGGACGACGTCTGGGCCTGCGGGCCCGGGCTCGCTTCGGTGCCGGTGGCCGCCGCGGCCTGACCCAGGTCACTCGCCGGTCAACAGCCGGCGCAGCGGCGTACTCGGCAGCTCGGACTTCGGGCGCGAAGCCTCGACGCGCAGCCGGCGCCTCGCATCCGCCGATAGTCACGGGTCGCTCGCTCCCGGCCGTCCGGCCCCTGCTCGCGCCCCCTCATCGCCGCCGCTGCTCCCAGGTCCAGGGTGGGCGCGAGGAAGGGCACCAAAGCGGGGGAGCCCCGGAGTACGCCGAGGACGTGAAGTTCGCCGGACGCTCGTCGACGCCCAACAGGATCGGCGCTTTACACGTGGTCGACAACGCCCTCGGCCAGAACGGTTTCGCAGGTGAGCTGCATCACGGGCGGGCCCCGTGAGCCGACGTCCTGTATCGACCGTCGAATCGCGTGCTGCGGCCCGGCTCGGTGAATCTCAGCCCGACGATCTCGTCGCCCTCGACGATCCAGAGCAGGTCGTAACAAGCTCGATAGTCCGGCGGCCAGAACGAGCAGAAGCGTCCATCTTCGTCGAGGTACCACTTGCCGTGCGTGAATCGACCGTCCGCCTCGACGTAGCTCGTGTCTCCGTTCGGGTCGAACGTCTGCATCGCCCCGTCGTCGAAGTGCAGCTCGCCGGCCGTCACTGCTCGTGGGATCAGGGAAGCCGGAACGGGCTCGCCGTCGCTGACGTTGACATCTTCCAAGCCTTGCATGAGATGACCCTACGGCGCGGATCCGGGCGGGTTCGAACGCCTTCGGTATCGCTCGATCGCTTCGTCTTGTTGCCCCGGGCCGCCGCCGGGTCGCCAGGCGGCGCGAAGCAGCGCGAGGTCTTCGGCGTGCGCGAGAGCGCGCGATCCGTCGGGTGAACCGCCGCGACGCGGCCCGGCCGGCTCAATCGGCTCGAGCCTCTGTTTCTCGATCGCCGACCAGACCAGAGATCGCGGCCCGAGCGAACGTCCGGTGAGGGGCGAGCAGCGAGGAGGCGAGCGCGTCAGGGTCCCCGCCGGTGCGACATCTGCCGCCCACCGGCGCTCGCCGCCGTGGCGGGCGTCGTCCAGGCGCGTGTTTGCCGCCAGATCGTCGTACATCACCCGAGCCGCCGGGTAGCCGACGGCGGGTTTCCCGACGCGTCGCCTCGCGGGCGGTCAGGCGCCCGGAGCGATCGCACAGGCTGCGACACAGACCCAGGTGCCCTCGCGCTTCTGGTACACGTCCGTATACAGAGCCTCCTGCTGCGCTGTGTCGGCGATCATGGTGTAAGTGGCACGGCCGTGGATCAACGCGACGTCACTGAGGATGCGGATGTTGACGTCGTGCATAGCGAGATCCTGGAAGGGGCGCGGCTTGGCGATGTAGTCGAGGAACTGGGCACGGTTGCGCGTGACACCCGGAAACTGCGAGATGAAGTCCTCGGCGAGGAACTCGCTGAAGCGCTTGACATCGCTGAACTGGTCGGAGTGAAAGAAGTCCTTGTTGAGCTGCTCGAGCATCGCCAGATCTTCGGCGGACTGCTTGGCGTCGTCCATTCTCTTGCTCCTTGTCTGTCTGAACACGATCAGGTCTCCGGGTCCTCGTCGTCGGCCACGCCGTAGCGGTCGTCATCCAGCCGCGGGATCTCTTCCGGGGGGAACCCGGCGGCATCCCGCCAGATGGGATCGGTGCCATGCTGGTCCGAGTGCTCGGCGTGCCTGATGAGGTCAGCCTCGGCTACGTCGAAGCCCTCCGCTTCGCCCTCGCCGGCCTCGATGAGCGGCGCGATCGCGGGGTCGATGGGTTCGTCGGGGTTCTCGGGCCATGTCGGCATGGCCTCAGACTCCTCCGGCCATTCGCTCTGTCGATCGCGAGAACGAATCGCGTCAGAGCAACGACGTCTGATCTCAGCGTGACGGCGTTCAATCGGCTCGTGATTCAGCTCTCGCAGAGGGAGCCGTCACCAACAGCCGCTGGCTCATCGGCGCGGGTTATCAGCACAGGCGCACAACCTCTTGTGGGTGACGGCCGCCCGTCGCATCTTGGTTGCATGGAAAGCACGGCGCCTGCATGAACCCGCGCATCGGAGAAGAACCGGTGTCGCAGACCGCGCCCACCGGTGATCCGCGGCCGCGCCGCGTCGGCATGTCCGGCCTGAAGGGCAAGAACCTGCTGGTGACCGGCGGCTCGTCCGGGATCGGGCAGGCGATCGCCGTGCGCTTCGCCGAGCTCGGGGCCAACGTCGCCATCAACTACCTGACCACCCTCGACGAGGCGGCAGGGACCGAGGACCAGGTGCATGCCTGCGTGCGCAACGTCCGGCAGCACGGCGTCCGCGACGTGCTCGTTCAAGGCGACGTGTCCCGCGAGGACGACGCCGTGCGCATGGTCGGCGACGCGACCGAGCGCCTCGGCGGCCTCGACATTCTCGTCAACAACGCCGGCATCCAGATCTCGCGACCGTCCGACGAGCTCGGCAGCGCAGACTTCGACAAGGTCCTCGCGGTCAACCTGCGGGGCGCGTTCCTGTGCGCGCGAGAGGCGATCAAGGGATTCCTGGCCGACGAGAAGCCGGGCGTCGTGATCAACGTCTCGAGCGTGCATCAGATCATCCCCAAGCCGAACTACCTCGGCTACAGCGTCAGCAAGGGCGGGATGCAGAACCTGACGCGAACGCTCGCGCTCGAGTACGGCGGCCGTGGCATCCGCGTCAACGGCGTCGGCCCCGGCGCCACCATCACCCCCATCAACCGCGCCTGGGTCGACGACCCCGTCAAGGCGGAGATGGTCACCAGCCACATCCCGCTGGGCCGGGCCGGCAGCGCAGACGAGATGGCCGGCGTGTGCGCGTTCCTGGCCTCCGACGACGCGGCCTACATCACCGGGCAGACGATCTTCGTCGACGGCGGCCTGACCCTGTACGCGGACTTCCGCGAGCCGTGGTCGTCCGAGTGAGCGGCGAACGCAACAGCTGGTGGCCGTCGCCGTTCGGCTCCGACGACCAGCTCGGCATGCTCAATCACGTCACCGACGCGACGCGCGCCGCGGCGCTGCGGCTTGTGCGCTCGGGGCGGATGTACGACCTGGGGCGAGTGCTCGATGCGGACGTGCCCGCGTTCTCGGGGCGCTACTTCCGCCAGACGCTGGTCACCACCGCCCATCACGCCAACGGCGGTGGCCTCGGCGCAAACCGCGTCAACTGGATCACCGAGCAGATTGCCGGGACCCAGCAGATCGGTACGCACCTCGACGCCTTGAGCCACCTGCAGATCGGTGATCGCGGCTACAACGGCTGGACCGTCGCCGAGCTCGCAGGCACGACCGGGGTGACTCGCCTCGGCGTCGAGGCGGTGCCCCAGATCGTGACCCGCGGCTGGCTGGTGGACGTCGCGCCGCTCGGCGCGGGTGAGCTGATCGGCATCCCGAACATCGATCCGGCGCCCGGCGACGCGGTGCTCTTCCACACCGGCTGGGGCGCGCACTGGGACGACGCTGAGACCTACCTCGCCGGCGAGCCCGGCCCTGGCCGGGACCTCGCCAGGTGGCTGGCGGGCCGGGGCGTCGCGCTCACCGGCTGCGACACCTGGAGCTACGGTCCGGTCCCCGCCGAGGACCCCGACCGGCCGTTCGAGGTCCCTCAGCTCCTCAACGCGCACCACGGCGTGTTCATCGTCGAGAACCTCGACACGTCGGAGCTCGCGCGCGACGGCGTGCGCGAGTTCGCGCTGATCGTCACGCACCCGAAGCTACGCGGCGCCACCGGCGCGTGGACCTCCCCGATCGCCCTCGTCTGAGCGGACGCGTGGACCCCTACGACGTGATCATCATCGGCACGGGCGCCGGCGGCGGCACGCTCGCGCACCGCCTTGCGCCGTCGGGCAAGAAGATCCTCTTGCTCGAGCGCGGCGGCTACCTCCCGCGCGAGCCCGAGAACTGGGACTCCAGGGAGGTGTTCGGCCGCGAGCGATACGTCACCACCGAGCGCTGGTACGACCGGCACGGCGTCGCGTTCCGGCCTCATGCCCAGTACTTCGTCGGCGGCAGCACCAAGGTCTACGGCGGCGCCCTCTTCCGCCTTCGCGAGCGCGAGTTCCAAGACGTCGAGCACTACGGCGGCGTGTCCCCCGCTTGGCCGATCTCCTACGCCGACCTCGAGCCCTACTACACCGAGGCCGAGCGGCTCTACCTCGTCCACGGCCAGGCCGGCGAAGACCCGACCGAGCCGCCGCGCTCGCGCCCGTTCCCCTACCCGGCCGTCTCCCACGAGCCGCGCATCCAGCAGCTCCACGACGATCTCCTGCGCGCCGGCCATCAGCCGTTTCACCTCCCGCTCGGCGTCGACCTCGACGAATCCGACCCGGACGCCGGCCGCTGCGTGCGCTGCAACCGCTTCGACGGCTTCCCCTGCCTGACCGAGGGCAAGGCCGACTCCCACGTCGTCTGCGTGCGCCCCGCACTCAAGCACCCCAACGTCACGCTGCGCACCCACGCCCGAGTCCACCGCTTGGAAGCGAACGCCTCCGGACGCTCGCTCAGGCGAGTCGTGGTCGACCGGTGTGGGAGGGAGGAGATCTACAGCGCGGACATCGTCGTCGTCGCCTGCGGCGCTGCCAACTCCGCCGCGCTGCTGCTGCGCTCGGTGAGTGACAAGCACCCCAACGGCCTGGCGAACTCCTCCGACGTCGTCGGCCGGCACTACATGGCCCACCTGAACTCAGCCGTGATCGCGATCTCCAAGGCGCCGAACGACACCAAGTTCCAGAAGACGCTCGGCCTCAACGACTACTACTGGGGCGCCGGCGACTCAGACCTCCCGCTCGGGCACATCCAGATGCTCGGCAAGTCAGACCGCGACATCCTCCGCGCCGGCGCACCCTGGTTCGCCCCCGGCCGCGCGCTCGACTACGTGGCCAGGCACGCCATGGACTTCTGGCTCACCACCGAGGATCTCCCGGACCCGCACAACCGCGTCACGGTCGACCGCCAAGGGAACATCCATCTCGCCAAGATCCATCACAACGCCGAGGCGCACAAGCGGCTGCTGGCCAAGCTCAAGGACCTGCTCGGTCCGCTCGGTTGCCACCAGACCAGCATCCCGCGCTGGTCGGTGCTCAGCGAGCAGATCCCCCTCGCGGGCATCGCGCACCAGTGTGGCACCGTGCGCTTCGGCACGGATCCGCGGCAGTCCGCGCTCGACGTCCACTGCAAAGCCCACGACATCGACAACCTCTACGTCGTCGACACAAGCTTCTTTCCGTCCTCGGGCGCCGTGAACCCGGGGCTGACGGCAATCGCCAACGCGCTGCGTGTCGGTGACCACCTGCTCGAGCGCCTCGGGGCGCCGTCGGCGGCGCGCAACGCGACGAACGGGAAGTTCGATCGGTCGGACACCACGGTCCCCCCGCACACCACCGACGTACAGGAGTCGACGCCATGACGACCACAGCCAACTCGTACCGAGGGGTCGTCGCCGGCCTCGGGGCGTCGTGGGTCAAGGCGCTCAGCGAGCCGCCGCTGCAGGCGCTCGCGGAGCGGATCCTGACGCCGTCCGCTGCCCAGAAGCAGGAGGTGGGAGCGGACCCGAGCGGGCGGCCCGAGAACATGCCTCCCGCAGTCCTCGTCGGGCGCGCCGCCGCGGCGCTCGGCCACCACGGCCTGACCGCTCGTCAGCGGGTGCGCGCGCAGCAGGTGATCCACTACGGCTTCGGCGCGGCGCTCGGCAGCGCCTACCTCGCCGCCGCGAGCCGCTGGGCCGTGGTGACTCGTGGTCGAGGGGTGCCCGCCGGGCTCGCGATGTATGCGGGCACGCATGGCTCCCTCCTTCCTGCGCTCGGAGTGCAACGGCCGCCGTGGCGGCTGGCGCCGGCCGCGGTCGTGTGGGAGTTGACGTCGCACGCCGTCTTCGGCACCGCGCTGGAGGCCATGCGACGCGTCCTGAGGGGCTAGACGGCCGCGATGAACGACGCCGACCAACCGGGCGCTGAACTGCGTGCCCTCCCGGTCGGCGACCACCCGCAACACCGGGCCGTGGGTGAGAGGTCTGCGCACCTGCCGCGAGGATTCGCCGAGCACCCGCCCAGGCCGTCGGGAAGCTGGATGAGAGCTGGACGGGGCCCAACGTGCGCCCGCATTCGGTCCGTCGGCCGGCGGCATGCGTCGAGCGTGATCGCGTATCGGTTGATCGCCAGCTCCGCTGTCGGTGGAGCGATGGGCCGCCATGCTCAGCCCATGCCACCGTTCTCACGAGGTTTTCACGGCCGCCGTGCAGACGTCGATCCCGCGCGCGTGCCGCCGGGCCAGTACGTCACACGCGATTTTCCGGTGTTGTCGGCGGGACCGACGCCGCACACGCCGCTGGATGAATGGAGCTTGACGATCAGCGGCGCGGTGGAGGAGCCGGTGTCGTGGCCGTGGGAGGAGTTCGTCGCGCTGCCGCGCGAATCCGTGACCGTCGACATCCACTGCGTCACGAAGTGGTCCAAGCTCGACACGACCTGGACCGGGGTGTCGATCGACACTCTGCTGGAAGGCGTCGACACCGTCGCCGGCTACGTCACCGTGTGGTGTGACGGCGGCTATACGACCAACCTGCCGCTCGAGGACATCACCGGTGGCCGGGCGTGGATCGCCTACGAGTACGGGGACGAGCCGCTCGAGCCCGAGCACGGCGGCCCGGCGCGGCTGCTGGTCCCGCATCTGTACTTCTGGAAGAGCGCGAAGTGGGTCCGCGGGCTCGCGCTGCGCGAGGACGACGAGCCCGGCTTCTGGGAGGCCTACGGCTACCACAACTACGGCGATCCCTGGAAAGAGCAGCGCTATCAGGGGGACTGAGCGTGGCGCCGACCCACATCAAGTGGCGGCTCGCCGCCGTCAGAGACGTGATCGTCGAGACCCCCCGCGCGAAGACCCTGGTGCTGGATGTGCCAGGCTGGCACGGGCACTGCGCCGGCCAGCACGTCGACGTCCGTCTCACCGCCGAGGATGGATACCAGGCGCAGCGCTCCTACTCGATCGCCTCGGCGCCGGAGGACGCAACGCTTGCGCTGACGGTCGAACGGCTCGAGGACGGCGAGGTCTCGCCCTATCTGACCGACGAGCTGGGTCGCGGTGATGCGCTGGAGCTCCGTGGCCCGATCGGCGGGTACTTCGTGTGGCGCATCCAGGACGGCGGTCCGCTGCTGCTCGTGGCCGGGGGATCGGGGCTTGTGCCGTTGATGGCGATGGTGCGCCACCGTGCGGCGCAGTCGAGCACGGTGGACACGCGGCTGCTGCTGTCCGCTCGCTCCAGCGACGACGTCCTGTATCGCGACGAGCTGACACGGCTCGGCGGCGGCGACGGGCTCGCGGTGCATCAGACGTTCACGCGCCAGCCCCCGGCGGGCTGGCCGGGCTTCGCGCGCAGGATCGACGCGGACATGCTCAGCCGGGTCGGCCCGCCGGCGTCCCAACGGCCACGGATCTTCGTGTGCGGGCCGACGGCATTTGTCGAGCGGGCCGCCGATCTGCTCCTGGGCCTCGGCCACGACAGCGCCGCGATTCACCTCGAGCGATTCGGTGCCACAGGAGGATGAGATGAGCGACGACGCACGATGGTTGGACGGCAACGCGCTGGGCGGTCTTCTTCAGGAGTTGTTCGGTGCGGAGATGACCGCCGCGCCGCACACGTGCCAGTCATGCGGCACGCAGCGCCCCGTCGCCGCGCACCGCGTGTACCTCGGCGCTGGGGCGGTCCTGCGCTGCCCGGTCTGCGACAAGATCGCTGCCGTGGTGGCGACGCTGCCCGGCCGCCATGTGGTGCACCTCACCGGGGCGTGGCGGTTGGAGCTACCGCGCGCCTAGCTGAACCCGACAAAGGGAGAAACGATCATGGCCTCACCCAGCACCTCGAGTCATCTGCCGGCGCTCGCCGAGCCGCACTCACGGGCGGCGATCGCTCACGAGCTGGAGTCCACGATGCAAGAGCTCGTCGACCTGTCGCTGATCGGCAAGCAGCTGCACTGGGCCGTCATAGGACACGCCTTCCGGCCGGTGCATCAAGAGCTCGACGAGCTTGTCGCGTCCTGGCGCGATCTCGCCGATGTAGTCGCCGAGCGAGCGGTCGCCCTCGGCTACGTGCCGGACGGGCAAGCTCGCGCCGTCGCGGCCGGATCGCCGCTGTCGCAGGTCACGGCCGAGGCGACCGAGAGCCACGTCGTGGTACGGGCCATCACCGACCGGATCGCCCAGGTGAGCGAGACCGCGCGCGAGCGCATGGACCGGATCGCCGAGCGCGACGCGGTCTCCCAGGACGTGCTCGTCGACGTCGTACGCACGCTCGAACACCAGCAGTGGATGCTGCGCGCGCAGCTCAGCGATCGTGTCTGAGCCGTGCCGCTCCCGTACCCGGTTTTCGGGTGGTTCACGTATATCGCCGCGATGCAGAGGGTGAAATGGACAAGCAAGGTGACTCTGCCACACGCTTGACCGCGACCAGGTCGGCCGACCGTGTGCGGTTCGGCCATCGTGCCCGCCATGTGCGCCGGTTTTCACCGGTTCGCGCTGGCGCCATTCGCGCGGTTGGTGGGCGGCGAGGTGCAGTTGCACGCCGGCGATCTGTTGCTGCCTGAGGTGGCGGCTTCGGTCTTGATGATCGCTGCGCTCGTCGCGGCCGCTGTGCTGATTGCGTCGTGGTGGGCAACCGCGTTGCTGTTCGTCGTCCTGGTTGTCGAGATCGTGGTCCTGGTGGCGACGCTGCTTGACATCCTCGGGGACAGCGGCGAGGGATGATGGTCGTCCTGCGGTCACGTTCAACCGGCGACTTGCCCGTGTGGACGAAGGGCCTGATGGCGGTGGCCTGTCTTGTCGAGCTCCGGGTCCTGCTCGGGGCAGCGCTCGGGCGCCTTCGCGGCGACAGCGGCAGCAGCCGCAAACGCTGATCCGGACCCCCGAGTCCGGAGCCTTCCCTGGTCCGCTCGGCTGCGGCCAGCCCGTTCTCATGGCGCCGACGACCCGTTGTGGACCAGCGCTCGCCTCCGCCGTGACCGGCAGCGCCTGGGGCCCGTCGCCCGCACGACCTCCATCCGTGATTCGCGTCGCCAAGCCATCAAGGAGGAGATCGGAGGCGCGAAGCGAGTGTCGGCCCTGGCTCAGCCAATGCGGCCTGCGCGGTCGGCGCCGCGTGAAGACTGACCCTCCCTCGGCCCGGGCAGGTCTGTCAGTTCGACCGGTGGTGATCGTCGACGAGGTCGGCTGCATCCGGTCGAGGCGCGAAGCCGCCAACCGGATGTTCATGGTGGTCTCACGCGCGAGAACGCGCCTCGCTGCTGGTCACCAGCAACGAAGCCGTTCTCGAGCCGGCGCGAGATGTTCGGCGACGACGTCGTCGCGCCGCCGCGATGGTCGACCGACTCGTCGACCAGGCCGAGATCTTCGCCCTCGAAGGTCGCTGGCCACCGCCTCAGCGACCGCGACCTCGCCCGAACCGCGGCGCCCACCGACTGAGCGGCGGGCGGCGCGCCGGCTCGCCCTACGGGCTCGCCTCCGCGCCGCCCGCCGCGAAGCCCGGCAGGGGCGTCACTCTTCAACCGGCGCCAGAGCGTCCAGGTTCGGTGACTTGACTCTCAGGGGCGCCCATCCGCCGATGCCAGCAGTCGCAGCGGCCAAGTCCCACAGCGCTGAAGCTCAGCGGCGACGTTCTCATGGGGACTCCCAACCGCCTGCTCTCCGTCGCAGGTCGCGACGGCCGTCGGGAGGACGTCGCCGGCGGGCGGCGCCACTCCCGACCGCGCGCAGTCAGCCGGTCGGAGCGGGCTGGTGCAGGACGATGCCGAACCGATCCGGATCCGCATCGCCGTCGTCGCGGGGAACGAAGAAGTACTCCGCGCCCGCCGGCTCGACGGTGACGAGCAGCCGCGCCTCATCACCGCGCACCGTCAGGCCATGCGGCACGTCCTTGGGGAGCGCCGCATAGGACCCGGCCTCCACTTCGATTCGCTGGTCACCGACGAACGCGGTGATCGAGCCTTCGAGAACGTAGATGGTCTCGTCCTCGCGCGTGTGGGTGTGAATCGGTGGCTCGTCGCCGGCGCGGACCTGCCATTCCACGACGGCCCAGTCGCCGCCCGCCTGCTCACCGGCCAGCTTGAGCTCGGCGCTCGAGCCACTCCCGTACGTGACGGTGCGCCCGGCGCGCGGTCCAGTGAGCACAGGGTCCTTGAGGGACATTGCGATTACCCTTCTGGTAGGGGACTCACACCGAGACCGAGCGGCTTCGTCACCTTGGACGTGGGCCGTCTCGAGCATGGTGATGATCCATGTGATTACTCGCGTGATCTGACCGTAGGCAAGCACTTCGAGGCGCTCGAACGTGATGGCCGATCAGCGGGTAAGAGGTGACGATCGCGTTGCCCGACGGCTCGCTCGCTTCGCCCGGTGCCACCGGAGTGCCGCTCCCGCGTGCATCACCGCGCCGGGGCGGGGCGTGCGTGCGAGCAGGTCCGTCACCGCTTCGACGGCCGGCCCCGGCGACGGCGTCGCAGCACGATCATGCGCCCGACCGAGGCTCCGGCGAGCGATCCACGTCAAAGGTCTGACCGGTGGTTCTCCTCCAGAGGGGCTCTGGCCTGGTTTCGCCGGCCTTGCTGCGGGATACTCACCCGGGTGACCCATGTAGATCCGGACGGCACCGAGGGCACGCGCGTCGTCCTCGCCGAGGACGACGTGCTGATGCGCGAGGGCCTCGCGAGCCTGCTCGAGCGCGGCGGGTACGAGGTCATCGGCCAAGCAGGTGACGGGTCTGAACTGATGCGGCTGGTGGGCGAGCAACAGCCGAATCTCGCGATCGTCGACATTCGCATGCCTCCGGCGCATAGGACGGAGGGCCTGGAGGCCGCCCAGGCGATCCGCGAGCAGTTTCCGGAGACGGCGCTCTTGATCCTGTCCGCCCACGTCGAAGTGGAGCACGCGATGACGTTGCTCGCGAGCGGGCCCCGCATCGGCTACATGCTCAAGAGCCGCGTCACCGATGTCGACGAGTTCCTCGACGCCGTGGGCCGAATCAGCCGCGGCGGTTCGGTCGTCGACCCCGCATTGGTGCAAGAGCTCGTTGCAGCTCGGGAGGTCGACGATCCGCTCGAGGAACTCACTCGCCGCGAGCGCGAGGTGCTCGCTCTGATGGCCGAAGGCCGCTCAAATGCCGGGATCGGCCGGCGCCTGTGGATCACCGAGGGAACCGTCGAGAAGCACGTGCACAGCATCCTGACGAAGCTGCGACTGCCCGAGACCAACGACGATCATCGCCGCGTGCTCGCGGTGGTCGTCTTTCTCGACGCGTGCCAGACGAGCTAGGACGCTTCCGCGGCTCGATCGTCGAGATCGGTGAGCATCCGTCGGATCCGCTCCGCTGACAGCTCGGTCTTCGCCAGGAATCCGATCGCCGGGCTCGTCTCGATCAACTCGGCGTATTCGGCCGCATCGTGAGTCGAGATCAAGATCAGGCGGGTCAGCGCCGCCTTCTCTGGTTGGTCGCTCACCTGGCGGGCCAGCTCGAATCCGCTTTCCCCGCTGAGGTCGATGTCGATCAGCGCGACATCCGGCCGCAGCTCGGCGATCTGCCGAAGCGCCTCGGTCGAGGATCCGGCGCCCCCGACGACCTCGAGCCCCTGTTCGGTCAGCAGCGCGCGGATCTCCTCTCGGAAGCCCGTGTTGTCGTCGACGATGAAAACACGCACAGACATGCCGTCCTCACGATGGCAAAAGCGGGCCGCACCGCACCATTGGTGCTAGCCCCCAAAGCGGGGACCCGGGTAGCCCGGCCCAGCTAGCGTGCAGACCAAGGTTGGAGGGTGGCCGGGGCCTGGATTGGGCGCTGGCCGTGAAGACGCGGAGCCTCTCCTTGGCGATGCTGCACAGGCACCGACCAAATGGACGGGAGACCATGGAGCTTCGTCACCTCAGATACTTTGTCGCAGTCGCCGAGGAGTTGCATTTCAGGCGGGCGGCTGAGCGACTGCACGTCGCTCAACCAGCGGTCTCAGAGCAGGTTCGCAAGCTCGAGGACGAGCTCGGCGTTCGGCTGTTTGATCGCACGAAGCGAAGCGTCGAGCTGACGTACGCGGGCGGCGCAATGCTGCCCCACGCATATCGGGTGCTACGTCAGGCAGACGCAGCGCAGCTGGCGGCCCGCAGCGCAAGCGAACGTCCGGGCCGTGTCCTGCGGATTGGCTACGTGCCGACAGCGTTGCTGACCAGCGTCCCGCGCACTCTGCGGCGTGTTGTCACCAGCATGCCCAATCTTCAGGCGACGCTCGAGCCGGGGTCCGGCCTTGAGCTTGTCGATGCGGTGCGCACAGGCGACCTGGACGTCGCAGTCGTGTCGCTTCCAGTTCCTGCGAGCGGAGTTCGCGTGACACCGCTGGGTGAGCAGCGAGCCGTGGCGGTGTTCGCGGTCGGCCACGAGCACGCCGTGAAGGCTTGCGTCAGCCTCGCGCAGATCGCTCCGGAGCGGATCGTCGTGCCTCCGCGCGATGCAGATCGGCCGTTCTATGACGCCGTGCTGGCAGCTTGCTCCGCCGCCGGCGTGGCGCCCACCCTCGTCGAGATGCCCGACGGTCACGTCGACCACGTGTTGCTGGCGGTCGCGTCGGGTGCCGGGATGGCGCTGCTACCCGAATGCGTCGGCGAGCGCTACGCGGATGCGGGCGTTCGCTTCGTCCCACTGGACGGCGACAGCCCGGTCTTGGCGACAGCGATCGTCTCCGCTCGGCACACCGAGCATCTACCGACCGTTGCGCTTCTGCGAGCCGTGGCGCGCACGCCGAACCGGGTTGCTTCGGACCGAGGCCTGGTCGCCGCATGAGACTGCCCCCCTCAACGGCCACCACCGTGCAGGCGGTCGTTGGCGCCGGTGTCGCCTTCGTTGGAGTGCGGCTTGGCGCGGCCGGTCGTCGCCCTCATCCGGTGCCCCGGACTCCTCACGCGGGGGTCGCCGACACACGTGCCGGCGACGATCCTCAACGCGACGCTCAGACGGGCGCCGGTCTGGCTGCGCTCGCCTACGAACTGCTTGACGCTCACGCGGACACGGCCGAGTTGGCGGATGGTCTCCGATGCGACTGGTCCTGGGCGGCGCACCTTGACTACCTGTGCGCGCTGCAGCGCAAGGGCCGGGAGATGCTTGCGGCGACCGCTCCCCAGGAGCTGCCGCCTTCCAGTTGGGTTGATTTGGGATCGCGCGATGTTCGTTGAGCTCGACACCCGATCCGGCGACGGCCTCACCGTGAGGCTCGAGTGGGATCGCGAGACCGGCAATACGCAGATCGTCGTCTACGACGCTCGGCGCGATGACCTGATTGCGTTCGGCGTTCCCGCGCCCAACGCGGCCGACGCGTTTCGCCACCCGTTCCGGTACGTGCCATGAACCATCCACGCGTCGGCTCCGGAGATGGCGTCCTTGCCCAGCGCGGGCGAATCACCGCCGTCGGCACCCACCGCCCGCGTACCGCATTCGTTCTGTCGGGCGGCGCGAGCCTTGCTGCGGCGCAGGTCGGGATGCTGCAGGCGCTGTACGAGCACCGAATCGAGCCTGACCTCCTCGTCGGGACATCTGCCGGAGCACTCAACGCGGCGTTCATCGCGTCGCGGCCGCAAACCGCCGCGACGGCTCGCATGCTTGCGCGCATCTGGGGCGATCTCCGCCGTGAAGACCTGTTCCCGGTGAGCATGAGCGCCCTTATCGGCGGTTTCTGCGGACGACGCGACCATCTGGTTCCCGACCGCGGGCTGCGAGCACTCACGCACCGATACCTCGAGTTCGCGGACCTCGCCGAGGCTCCCATTCCGCTGCATGTCGTCGCGTTCGATCTGAACGAGGGCCGCGAGGTGCTGCTCTCCGAAGGACCTGCCGTCGATTCGATCGCAGCGTCCGCGTCGATCCCCGGGATATATCCCGCCGTGGCGATGGGCGAGCGACGCCTGGTCGACGGTGGCGTCGTCAACAACGCACCGATCTCCCACGCCGTCGCGCTCGGCGCCGAGCGGATCTACGTGCTTCCCGCCCAGCGTCGCGACCGACCGTCCGAGCGTCCCGCGAAGACCGCGCTCGACGCTGCGATCTACGGACTCGGGCTCCTGGTCACGAGCCGACTCGAATCCGACATCGCCCGATACGCGGGCGATGCCGAGATCGTGGTCATGCCCGCGCCGAACTCGGCCGGCGTGCAGCCGACGAGCTTCGAGCACTCTGGCGCCCTGATCGCCGAAGCGCTCGCCGCCGGCCGCAGGGAGCTGGGCGCGCAGTCCGGTCACCCGCACCTGCGACTCGTCAGCGACTCCCGTGACGGCTTGCCCGCTCAGCGCCGACGGCGACCACTGGCCGCGCGCGAAACGGTGAGTGCCCGTGCCCTGTATGCCCAGAAGAAGGGGAGCTAGAGATGATGCCCTCGGTCGAGCGGTATCCGATCGTGATCACCTGCTACGGCAGCCGGCGGCGGCCCGGACGGGTGATGCCGCTTGAAGACGAAGGCTGGCGGGTCGACTGGACAGATGGTGTCGTGACGCTGTACCGCCGCGACCCACGCGCGCACCTGCGGCTCGGATACGACCCCGGACACCTGCGTCGCGATGATGACCGCTTCAGCCGGGCACCACTGCAGGCGTCGATGCTGGCCCGTGCGTCGCGTCTCGTCGGCAGGAGTTGAACGGCGCGTCAGGTCCGGGGGCTGTTGTGTACGTACCGAGCGCGCACCTCGTCGGTGAGTTGGGCGATCGGCGACAGCCGACTCGCGGGGCGGCGCCGCGTCCACACGCTCGGCGTGACCGTCGCGGCGCCGGGAGCGATTTGGGTGATGACTTCGGTGAATCGACATCTCGATAGGAAGCTGGTGGACAGATTCGTCGACGCATATGTCGACTGGCGGGAGGAGTGCGTCTGCGTGTGGGAGGCCCATGAGCAGTGGTCGGCCGCCTCTTCGCCCGACCGCCGGCTCGCTTTCTCGTGCTACCGGGCGGCACTCGAACGCGAGGAGCATGCCTCGCGGGTGTATGCCGAGCTGGTCGCTCGGCTCTCGGTTGCTGCGCAGCGGCCGATGGGCAGCGCTGCGAGCGTCCTCGGCGCGCTGCGAAGGAAGTCGCCGGTTGTGGTGTAGCTCGATTGTCGATGTGGTCGTCTGCCGCCCTGGCGGGGTGAGCTCGATCGCTTCCTGTTGACCATTGGGGCTATCCGGGTGCCTGTTCTGGGGGGTAGCACCAATGGTGCGCCGCGGCCGTTCCTGGAATCGTGCACGTCCGACCTCTTGCGCTATCTGATCGTCGACGACAACGCGAGCTTCAGAGCGGAGATGCGCGGTCTGCTCGTGGAGCAGGGCCTCGAGGTCGTCGGGGAAGCCGCGTCCGTGGCCGAGGGACTTCGGCAGATCGCCGAACTGCGGCCAGACGTCGCACTCGTCGACATCGATCTCGGCGGCGAAAGCGGCTTCGAGCCCGCTCGCCGGTTGTCCAAGGAGCCGAGGGATGGCGCCGCCCCCTACGTGATCCTGATCTCCACCTATGACGAGGCCGAGTACGCGGACCTCATCCGGGCGAGCTCGGCCATCGGGTTTCTGGCGAAGAGCGAACTGTCCGCGGCGAGCGTCCGTCGGATGCTCGCCTCGATCGATGGCGACGAGGCCGACGAGGCCCAACTGGTCTGATGATCGTGGGTCTACGACCGGCCGGCCATGGCTGACCCCTCCCGCCGCGTCGAGGAGCTCCTCGATATCGGTAACGCGACGGTTGAGCATGTAGCCGGTGCGACCGCCTCTCGCGAGGATCGGCGAAACGCAGCTCAGCCTGCTGGGAAGCACGGACTGCCCAGAACCGGTCTGCGGATGGACTCGAACGCTCGCCGAACGGTCCGCCCGGGCGTATGATCGCCAGGGGGATGCCATCGCCGTGGCAAGCAGTCGGAGCGCACACTGATCTGCTGACGCGCGCTCGAGTGCTGCAGAGGCGCTGGGACCACCTGGTCGGCGAGGGCGCGCTCGGTGAGGGGGCCCTCGGCCCCGAGCTCCCTCCGGAGATGACGGCGGGATTGCGACCCGCGATCGTCGACTCGTGGCGGCGCACGCTGGCCACGGGCCTGGAGGCGATCGATCCGCTGCCCGCGATCGAGGCGGACCCGTCAGAGACGCGTGAGCGCTGGCTCGAGCATCCGCTCGGACTGCTCAGGCACGTGCTCGCAGAGCCACTTCAGATGCTGGCCGAGGAGTCCAACAGCCTGGTCCAGGTGACCGATGCGTCCGGGCTCACGCTCTATCTGGGCGGCGCCGAGTGGCTCAAGGCGAAGGCCGCCGAGATGAATCTCGTCGAGGGCGCGCGGTGCAGCGAAACCGTCAACGGCACGAACGGCGTCGGTACGGCGCTGGCGGCAGATCACCCGGTCCAGGTGTTCGCCTTCGAGCACTTCAGCTACCACCACCGCGAATGGGTCTGCTCCGGCGCTCCGATCCACGATCCGGTCTCCGGCCGGCTCATGGGGGTCATCGATCTCTCGAGCCCCTGGAGGATCGCCCACCCCGGAAGCCTGGAGCTCGTGGCCGGTGCGGCGAGGACGACGGAGCAATGCCTGCTGGAGCACCGGCGCGACCAGGACGACCGCCTTCGGCGTCGCTACGGCGATCTCACGACGAAGAGCAGCGATCTGCTCGTCAACCGAGAGGGCTACCTGCTCATCGGCGACCGCCTGGCGCACCCAAAGCCACTCGACATTCCCGAGAGCGGTGGCGAGATCGCCATGGGCGACGGATCGCTCGCCGTGGCAGAGCCGCTGGGTCAGGGCGAGGCCTATCTCGTCCGCCGGTCAGACCGACGGCGCGCCAGGGCCGCACCGGGCGAGGCGCTCGGCAGGGCCGAAGAGCGCGCTCGCGAACCTGGGAGGAAGCGAGCTGCCCCGCCGCGCGGGGACGCTTGTGAGCGCGCCGCGGAAGTCGAGGAGGGCTGGCCGCGCCCGAGGGCGGGGGAGCACCTGAGCGCGTATCTGGAGGCGGCCATCGATTGCGTCATCGTGGCGGACGCGTCAGGGCGCATCGTCGAGTTCAACCCGGCCGCCGAACGGACGTTCGGCTATTCCCGCACGGAGGCGCTCGGGCGGACGATGGCCGAGCTGATCGTGCCGCCTTCGCTTCGCGAGCGCCACAGCGCCGCCTTCGCTCGCTTCGTGAAGACCCGCGAAGGGAACATGCTCGGGCGCCGGGTGGAGCTCACCGGCATGCGCGCGGACGGCAGCGAGTTTCCTGTCGAGCTGGCGCTGAGCCTGGTCGAGGCCGAGCCGGTCCTCATCTGCGGCGCGCTGCGCGACATCTCTGCGACGAAACGGGCCGAGAGGCATCTGCGCGAGCTCGCCGAGGAGCAGGCCGCCTTGCGGCAGGTCGCAACCCTCGTCGCCTACGAGTCGTCTCCTGAACGCCTCGTCGCTGTCGTTGCCGAGGAGGTCGCGCGCGTCTTCGAGGTCTCATTGGTCAGACTGATCCGCTACGAGCCGACCGCCGCGGTCGTGGTAGGCGGCTTCAGCGAGACTGGCGACGAGCCGTTCCCGATCGGCTCGCGCTGGCAGTTCGACACGCCGGGGCTCCTGGCAACGATCCGGCGTACTGGTCGCGCCGCGCGCGTCGAGGACTACGAGCAGGTGCCCGGGGACAGCGCTGGTGCGGTTCGGGCGGCAGGGATGCGCTCTGCGGTCGGAAGCCCGATTGTCGTCGGAGGGGGCGTGTGGGGCGCGATGGTGCTTCTCTCGCCGCGAAGCGCATCGCTTCCCGAAGACACGGGCGCGCGGCTGGCAGACTTCACGGATCTCGTCGCGACGGCGCTCGCGAACGCCGAGTCGCGCGCCGCACTCAGCCAGCTCGCTGACGAGCAGGCGGCGCTGCGGCGCGTGGCAACACTCGTAGCCCGCGAAGCCTCGCCGGTCGAGCTCTTGGAGACGGTCGCGGAAGAGGTGGCGCGAGTATTGGACGTGGAGGCCGTCGGGATGCTTCGCTTTGAGCGCGACGGGACGGCCACGCTCGTCGCGCAGTCAGATACCCCGTGGGACCCGCCTCCGCTGGGCGCCCGCTTCACGCTGGAGGGCGAGAACGTCGTCACCGCCGTATTTCGAACGAGGGAGGCCGCTCGCCTCGACGATTGGGCGAAGGCCACGGGCCCGGTCGCCGAAATGGCGCGTGTCCTGGGCATTCGTTCGAGCGTCGCCACTCCGATTGTCGCCGAAGGCAGGCTGTGGGGCACGCTGATCGCCGTCACGAGTCAGAGCGAGCCTCTTCCGCTAGAGACCGACTCGCGGATCGCGGAGTTCACCGAGTTGGTCGCGACGGCAATTGCCAACGCGGAAGCGCGTGACGAGCTGTCGAGGCTCGTGGAGGAGCAGGCGGCGCTACGGCGAGTCGCGACGCTCGTCGCCGAGGGCGCCGCGCCCGCTGAGGTGTTCGACGCCGTCATCGCCGAGGTCGGCCAGCTGCTCGGAGCAGCCCAGACCGGCTTGGCCCGCTACGAGAACGAGCACGAGATCTCGGTCCTGGCGATTCGCGGCCAGAGCCCTGAGATCGTCCGCACCGGAGTGCGTCTGCCGCTCGACGGCGACAGCGTGAATGCCCGCATCCTGCGCACGGGACGCTCGGCGCGACTCGATTTCGCCGAAGGCGGGAGCGGCACCATCGCCGAGGTACTCCGTCGCGACGACGTCAACGCCACGGTCGGGGCGCCGATCGTCGTCGACGGCGCGCTTTGGGGCGTGATCGCGGCGAGCTGGAGAGGGGATGACCAACCGCCCGCCAACGCGGAGAAGCGGGTTGAGAAGTTCACCGAGCTGGTGGCCACCGCGATCGCGAATACCGAGAGCCGCGCCGAGCTGGCCGCCTCGGAGGCGCGCGCGCGCGCCCTCGCCGGAGAGCAAGCGGCCCTGCGCCGAGTCGCGACGCTCGTCGCGAAGGGCACGAGCTCCGACGAGTTGTTCGCCGCCGTCGTAAGGGAGGTCGCGGACGTCATCGATGTGCCTCTCGTGGCCCTGCAGCGTTACGGCCCTGACCGGACGTTCACGATGGTGGGCATCGCCGGCGAGACGAGCTTCACGGTCGGGAGTCGTTGGCCTGTCGAGGACGAGGGCGTGGCCGGGATGATCCTCGCCACCGGGCGCCCGGCGCGGAAGCAGGACTACACGACGATGCCGGGACCGCTGGGCGCCGCCGTCAGAGAGGACGGGATGCTCTCGATCGTCGGCGTCCCGATCGTCGTCGACGGCTCCATCTGGGGGTTCATGACCGGAGCGGCCAAGCAGGGTGCAAGGATCCCCGCCGGCACCGAAGAGCATTTCGCCCGATTCACCGAGCTGGTCGCGACCGCGATCGCGGACAGTCAGGCCCGCGACCGCCTCGCGCAGCTGGCCTACGAGCAGGCGGCGCTGCGGAGGGTGGCCACGATGGTCGCCCGCGCGCCGGTGTCAGAGCAGCTCTTCTCCACCGTCGCTCGAGAGGTCGCATCCGTCTTGGACGCGCCCGGCGTGATCGTCACGCGCTACGACGCCGACGGAACGGCTCTCACGCTCGGCGAGGCATTTCGGCCCGACCTCGCAGGAGCGGAGCGATTCCTCGGCGTCGGTACCAGGACGCCACGAGAGCCTGGAAGCCTCGCTGCGGCAGTCTTTGACACGCGCGGCCCCGCGCGAGTCGATGACTTCTCGACGGCGCCGGGAATGGTTGGGGAGCTTGCGCGTGCGGCGCAGCTCGGTTCCGGTTGTGCGGGTCCAATCGTGGTCAATGGAGCCGTGTGGGGCAAGATGTGCGTCTTCTCGCGGGCAGGGGTGCCACTTCCCGCGGGAACGGAGGATCGTCTCCACGACTTCATCGAGCTGGTTGCCACGGCGATCGCGAACTACGAGGCGCGCGCCGAGCTGGCAGCGTCGGAGGCGCGCGCTCGCGAGCTGGCCGACGAGCAGGCGGCGCTGCGGCGGGTGGCCACGCTGGTGGCGCGCGGCGTCAGCCCTGAGGAGATCTTCTCGGCGGTCACGAACGAAATGGGGGGCCTGTTCGACTCCTCGCAAGCGTACGTCGGGCGCTTCGAAGCCGATGGATCGGCGATGGTCGTCGTTGGCGTGAGCGACGGCATCCGCGGGGTCTCGACCGGATCGCGCTGGGAGCTCGAGGACTACATGGCATCGACGCTGGTCCACCGGACAGGTCGCCACGCCCGCGTCGAGCGGAGCGACTTCGAACACATCTCCGGCCGGATGGCTGACCTGCTTCGGGAGATCGGCGCCGTCTCATCGGTTGGGGCCCCGATCGTTGTCGAGGGGCAGCAATGGGGCTTCGTGACGGTCACGGCCATGAACAAACGCCTCCCGGTCAACGCGGAGAAGCGCCTCGAGAAGTTCGCCGAGCTGCTGGGCACCGCGATCGCAAACGCCGACAGCCGAGCAGAGCTCGCCGCCTCACGCGCGCGCATAGTTGCAGCCGGCGACGACGCCCGCCGCCGCATCGAGCGCGACCTGCACGACGGAGCACAGCAGCGACTCGTCACCCTGACCGTCGCGCTCCGCAGGGCCGGTGCGAAGCTTCCGACGGGAGCCGACGAGCTCCGCGCCGATCTCACCCGCGTTGCGGATGGTCTGACGATGGCCATCGACGAACTGCGTGAGCTCTCACGCGGTATCCATCCATCGATCCTCTCCGAGGGGGGTCTCTCGCCGGCGCTGAAAGCACTCGGGCGCCGCTCTCCAGTCCGCGTCAAGCTCGACATGGGCTTCGAGCAACGGCTCCCGGACCATGTCGAGGTAGCCGCCTACTACACCGTCTCGGAGGCGCTCACCAACGCGTCAAAGCACGCGAACGCCACGCGCGTGTGGGTCTCCCTCCGTGTCGAGGACGACATGCTTGTGCTTTCGATTCGCGATAACGGTGTGGGCGGCGCGGACTCCAACCGAGGGTCCGGACTGACGGGGCTGCGGGATCGAATCGAGGCGCTCGGAGGTCGGATACAGATCGAGAGCCCGTCCGGAAGCGGAACGCTCATCGAGGTGGAGATCCCAATCGCGGGAACAGCTGACTCAAACCGCAAGCCGAACGAGCTGTTGGCACAGGCGACGATGCCCTACGCCTCTGGCTGATCGCGCGACCGCAGCTCGCGCGGCGAGTCACGCCGACGATCCCGCGTTCTGGCAGGCCACATTGGCTGCGGTCAGACCTTCGAGCGCCATCCCGACCGGGACGTCCTGGGTGCCCTGGCGACCCAGCGTGAGATTGAGCGTCTGCTTTTGCGTTGTGCCGCGGCAGGCGATGAGCGGCTTGATGCCGCGCCGCCAGAGCAGCGGGCGGCACTTGTCGTGGTCATAGCCACGGTCGGCGATGACGAGGTCGGGCTTCTGGCGCGGCCGGCCGCTCTTGCCGGCGATCGGCCATGGGTGGAACTCCCGGTTCTCGTTGACGAGCGGGCGGGGGTCGCCGTCATGCCGACGAGTGTCGCCTCCGACGCGCTCACGCGTGATCGCGTTCGGCGATGGGCCGTGAGCGGACGCCGCTTGCCGACCGCCTTGGCGCGCTTACGGTTGGAAGCCGATTCGCTACCGATTGGAGAACGCCGTGGAGCTTCGTCATCTCACCGCGTCGATCGTCGTGCTCGCGACGACAGCCGGCGCCGTCGCCCACCCGTCGGACCGCGTGGCGTTGGAGGTGCGCCGGGGCGCCCGCGTCACGGACAACGACCGCGCCGCGGGACGCTCGATCGCATGACCTACGCAGTCGAGTGGATGCCCGGCGTCGCCGTTGTCTGGATCGTGCTCCTTTTTCTGCTCGTCCCGGAGTTCGCCGTGATCGCCGTCGTGGTCCTCGCGTGCGCGGCCCTTGTCGCGCTCGTGGCGCTCGCCGCGGCCGCGCTCGTGAGCCCGTACCTGCTCGTGCGCATCTTTCGCCGGCGTCTTGCCCAATCAACGGCCCGACGGGGAAGACGATGGATCGACTCGCCGAGCGCGAGCCCGGCGCCGCTCGTACGGCTGATCGGCGGCGTCCCGCGCCCAGCACAGACGGCGGTCTTCGCTCAGGACGAACCGCTCGAGTCGCGCGCGATCCTCGGCGTGGGCCAGTCGTTGCGTCAACAGACCGGCCGCCGGGAACCGGTGCTTCGATCGGCTGGGGTTCATCGGGGGCGTGGCCCTACGGAGGACCCGGATAGGTGAAGGACGTGAACGTCTTCCTCGACTAATAGCAGCGCGCTCGCACTCTGCCCGGGCCGCGCAGGATCACCTGCTTCAGGCGCGGCAGACGCAGGCGCTGTTGTTCACCGCCCACGTCCCGCTGATGTGCTTCGGCATCGCGTTCCCAGTGCTGGTGCTGCTCATGAAGCCGTTAGGGCAGCGCACCGGCAACCCGCTGTGTTGGACGATCACGCCGCTGGAGCCGGGTGATGATCGCTCTGTTCCCGATCGGCGTGATCACCGGCACCGTGCTGAGCTTCAAGATGGGCCGTCCTGTGGCGGAACTTCACTGTGTGCACCTGCGGGGGCAGCAGCGCGACGGTGAGGCCGGGGCGGGTGCCGGGCTGGGTAAGTTGCAGTGTGGCGATCGCCCAGTTCCGCGGCGCGCGGACGGCGGACACCGTCTCGCTGACCGGGTTGTAGCGGACGGTGCGGCGAACGATGGGGCCGCGGAGGGACCAGGGGGTGTGCTGGCGGCAGGCGTGGTCGGCGCAGCCCAGGACCGGCCCGTGGCGGTAGAAGGTGACCACGAGGCGGCCCGGCTGCGTGTTGGCCAGCGCGCCGTGCGCCGAACGCGTGGGCGCCATGCAGGATCACTGCCGGCGCGACGGGCTTGGCGTGCGCCCAGCGACGCGGTCGAGGGTGTCGATCGGCGGGGGCTCGACGGCGGGCGGCGATGGAGGCGCGGGCTTGGGTGGGAACGCGGTCGTGCAGGTCTCCGTGTCGGCCCGGTAGGTGGGGGACATGACGTTTGCCGGGGCGGGCGCGTGGTCGAGGTCGAGCAGGTGGCCGATCTCGTGGGTCATCACCGTGCATAGACCGGCGGTGTCGTGTCGTTGAAGGCGTCGTCGACGAGCCAGAAGCCGGAGGGGTCGGCCAGGGCGTCGCGGTCGGCGACGAAGCCCAGCGCCGCGCCGAGGTTGAACATGGTGATGGCGTCCTGGCGGCCGATCGCCTTGTAGAGGTCGTCGTCGCGCACGTGCGTGTTGCCCGACAAGTCGATCCAGCTCAGCCCGCGCCGGGCGGCGGCCTTCGCCCCGGCGGGTGTCATGAATGGCACGACGAGGATGGCGACCCCGTCCAGGCCGGACAGCGACGCCAGCTGGTCGGCCGCCGAAGCCACCGTCCCGGGACTGCTGGTCGACTTCACGCTGATCAGCCACGGCCGGTCGCGATGGCCGCGTCTACACCGCCCGGTTCGGCGGCGGCCGCAACGCGTTTGAAGACCTCCTACCGATCCTCGGTGTTCGCCAGAAGAACGGATCCCCCGGACACCCGCAAACCCAAGGCAAGACCGAGCGCTTCCACCAGACTCTGCAGCGCTGGCTGAACGCCAGACCGCCCGCCCGAACGCTCCCCGAACTCCAACGCCAGCGCGACGAGTTTCGCAAGCACTCCAACGAGCGCCGCCCGCACCGAGCGCTGCACCGGCGCACCCCCGGCGACGCCTACCGCGCCACCCCAAAGGCCGCCCCCGCCAGCAACGGACACGCCCCAGGGCACTACCGCGTGCGCTACGACCGACTCGATCCCAAAGGCCGCATGACGATCCGCCGCGCCGGCCGCATGCACACCTCGGACTCGGCACCGTCCACGCCCGCAAACGCGTCCTCGCATTCGCCGACGACCACCACCACCGGCGAAGTGCTCTCCGTCCACCACATCGACCCCAACCGCAGCTACTGGCGCAACCAAAACACAGAGCCCGGCCGATGGCCGGGCCCCCCGAACTGAGACCGATGTCCCGAGACATCACATCATGCCGGAGGAGGGACTCGAACCCCCGACACGCGGATTATGATCGGCCAAATTTGGCGCACTAACGCGATGTCTCGGGGGCTCTGAGGTGCCCTGAGACCCCCTCAGCAGCGGTCAGAACTGGGCAGTTCGGGACCTTTTTCGGGACCCGAATCGGCAGGCGCGCCTGGCGTTTAGGGCGCCGACGTCGCGCGGCGCCGGTGAATGTCGTGCGGGGCCTCAATCAGATGTTCTTGCCGACCGTGCGGGAAGCGGGCGTTCATCGGCGCGAGCCCGCCTGCGGACAGCTCCTACTCGGTTGGCTTGCCACCACCCTGGGGGCAGCCCGGGCCAAGCGCGGGATGCAACTACCACCCGAGAGATTGCGCGGTCGTGCGGTACGGCGGCACGCCGCTCTGCGAACCGTGCGCCCGGAGCATCCGCCGCTAGAAGACGCCTGCCCTGGGCGACACCAGGTACCCGCGCCCAGGAACGCCGGGGCGGTGCGGAGCTACCGCCAACGCCAAGGCGCAACGATTGCGCTCGACCAGAGCGAGCGCCCACCCACGCCGCTCAGTTCAGGGGCAGGAGCACTGTGTCGGTGAACGTCACGCGCTCACCGAGCTCGCCCGGCGAGCCGGCCTGCGGCTCCGGGGCTCCGACGTCGGCCCCCACGAGCTCGACCTCGCGGATGCGCAGGCGGGTGGCAGCGCCGCCGCCCGGCAGCGGCACGGTGATCGGGGCGGCGTTCAGCGTCGTGTGGACCACATGGTCGGCGACGGGCCGCCAGACCGGCACGCCGTCGCCTGTAGGGCCGGGCTCCAGAGAGGACATCTGCACCGTGTCGGCGAGTGGCCGGGGCGCGCCGCACTGCTCGACCACCACGTCAACGCGGTTCGGCTGAGGGCCTCGCGGTCCGAGCCCGGCAAGGCTGACCTGGACCGTCGAGCCCGCCTGCTCGACCGTGAGCGTGCGGTCGGGCAGCAATTGCGTCATCGCGCAGAGCACGACTGGGGAGAGATGGTGATCGGCGATGCTGTCGGGCTGACAGCGGGCCACCGCCAGCCGCACGAACGGGCAATAGGAGGCCGAGGCGAGGCCCGGCAGCGCGACGTCCGCGTACCAGCGGTCGCCGTGGAAGAACGGCTCGAACGGCACGACCAGTGCAGGCACTGCCGCCTCCTGCAGCGTGTGGCGTCCGGCAGGACCCGCCGCGCCAACCAGTTGGGACTCCGCCGGCCACCGCGGCGGGTCGGTCGTGTCCCAGATCGGGTCGCGTCCGCACTCGGTCACCAGCGGCGCCTGCGGCTCGGCCGCCCCGGTCGGCCGGTCCCACAGCACGACTCCCAGGCGCTCGCCTTCACCGGTCGCGAACCACGGTCGCCCGAGTTCCACCCGGAGGCGGCCGGCGAGGCGCTCGCGCCGCAGCGTCACGGTGCCGCCGGCCGACGGCTCACGCGAATCCTTCCAGGTGAACGCCGGGCGAGTGCCCAGCACTGTGGGCGCGGCGGGCCGCGCGGTGTTGGGGATCGGGACCGTCGCCCGGAGCTGGGTGCGCTGGACGAAGGCGTCGGGGTCGGCGGTCAGCTCGGACGGATGGAAGAACGGCCGGAAGCGACTGACCGCCGTCACCGTGTAGGTGACGACGCGATGGCGCGTGTCGCCGAATTCGTGTCGCAGCGGCTCCTTGAGCACGGTGTCCCCGCGGTCGACGATGAACGACTGCACCGACGCGGTCGCTTGTCGTGTCGCGTCGTCGGCGTGCTCCGTCCAGGCGGCGCTCACGTCGAGCTGCCCGGTGCTGTTGACGTCCACGCCGAACAGCGTCGGCGCAGATGCGAGCACGGCGAACGTCTGCCCTGACTCGCGCGGCGCCGGAGTCAGCGTCGAGCCCGGATCAGGCGGATCGATCGGCTTGCGGACCGCGTGGACGAGGGTGACCGGGTGCACGGGCGTGATCAGCGGATGGCGCCCGGCCTGGGCGGCGCCCTTGGACGACGCCGGCATCGCGTCCTGCAGCGCGAAGTGGTCGAGGAAGTCGGCAGTGAGCCGGGAGGACAGCTCAACGGTGACCCGCTCGCCCGGTGCGAGGCGCACGACGAGCGTCTCGTCGCGCCAGGCGACCGGGGGCTCGCCGGCCTGGGGGCCGGCCAGCTCGAGCGTCTTGGGTGGTTCGGGCTGTGGCCAGGGCGCGTCCCAGTCGCGGTGGGCGGAGGTCGCGGCCGGCGGCTTGCCCGCCTCGTCGCGCGGGACGGCGTTGATGCCGCCCGCCGCGGGATCCGGCAGCGGCCCGTCCCCGGCCTCCTCGGCGCCGAACGCGTCACCCGCTGCGACCGCCCGCAGGACCCAGGCGAACGTCTGGTCCGCGTCGTCGTGGTCGAGCATCTTGTGCTGCTCGGCGATCGCCAGCGAGGTGCGCGGGCGCAGCAGCTTGCGCCGTGGTCGCATCGTGTAGCCGGGGTTCTGCGCGACGAACGCGTCAACCGTCGACCCTGGGTCGCTGCGTACAACGACCTGGTCGACGGCCTCGCCGGGGCCGAGGTCGGCGGCCGTGAGCCCCGGCTCGAGCAGGACCGGCGGAGAGGGGACGGGCTCGAAGCGGCCGTAGCCGATCTCGGTGATCGCGCAGCGATCCGCCTGCGGATCGTCGAGCGTGAGACCGCCGCCGGCGATGTCGGCCACACGAGCCCGCAGCGCGTACCGCTCGGTGAAGCGCAACCGGGGGAGCGATTCCGGCTCGGCCACGAAGTCCCAGCCGAACGCGATCGCCAGACCCGCCCCGCGCGACGGCCCCGGGACCACGGCGGGCATGTCGAAGCGCGGGCGTACGGTCGCCAAGCTCCAGCCGTTCCAGCGCGCGACGACCTCGCTCGCGCGCAGCACGTCGTCGGCGCCGCGCGCGGCGCCGTTGGCCTTGATGTGGCCCTCTTCGTGCAGACCCGCCTCGCCGATGACCTGGGCGGGCGTTCCGCGGTGGTAGGTCGCGATCCGCCGGTGCAGCGATCGCCACCGGTTGCCGAGTCGGATGTCGATGCGGTAGCCCAGGACGAGATGCTCGGCGTCGAGCACCATTCCGTCGAGCGTGGCGCGGGCGTTGCTCTCGAGCGCCATGCCGCGCCGGCGTTCGAACTCGGCGTGGCGGTCGACCCGTACGAGCTGGATGCCCGCGGTGCGCATCGTCGGCAGCGAGAGCGGCTTCGCCGGGTCCGCGGCGAGCTCTGCCGCCTGACCGGCCGCGACGAGTTGCGACGCGTCGCGCAGCTTCCGGGCGCCGCCCTCGACATCGACGGTCGTCACCGTCCAGCGCCCGCCGGGATCGCCCGTCACCGCCGGGTCGGGCGTCAGCGTCACCATGCCGCGGCTGATCTCCGGCCCGCGCGACGCCGGAAGGAATCCGGTGCCGTACATCGACCAGGGCGAGACGATGGTGGGCAGGCCCGGGTCGGGCGCCGGCCAGACGATGCGCACCTGACCGGCCTGCGCGAGCCCGGCGGGCGGGGCCACCCGCACCGAGAAGATCAACCCGAGCGCGCGCAGGACGGCGGGATGCTCGCGCAGCAGGGAGATCGTGAGGTGGAAGTCGGGTGGCGGGGGCGGCGGACCCGGCGGCGCAGGGTCCGGAGCGGGGGTGTCGGCGCCGTCCGGCGTCCATGTGGCGAGCGCCTCCTGCACCTTCGCGTGGTATGTCGTCGGCGGTGCCGAGTCCGGCGCGCCGAAGTCCACCGCCGCCGGCGCCGCGAACGTGTCGCTGATGGCCTGGGCGTCGCGCGAGCTCGGCTGGACGACCGGCTGTTCGGGCGGAGGGACGGGGCCCGCGGTGGTGCCGACCGGTGTCTCGGCAGCGAAGAACTGCGCCCACAGGTCCTGTTGGTGGGTGAACGTGACGTCGCCTGAGCTCACCGGAATCGCCGTGATCGGCGACCCCTCACCGGCGCGCCATTCGACGCTCAGCGCGGGTCCGGCCAGCAGTCCACGTGACGGCCAGGCTGCCATGCCGGACCCCGCGAGCGTCCCGCCGTCAAGGCGCGGCACGACGAGCACGCGTAGCAGCGGGCGGCCGTCGACGCCCCCCGGAACGCTGATCCACAGCAGTTCGCTCATGCCGTCGCGAACGCCTGTCGGTAGGCGCGCCATGCGGCCAGGCGCGGGTCCTCCTCGGCGGAGAACAGCACAGGCACGGGGCCGTCGAGCCTCTCCCGCGCGGGGCTCTCGCTGCCGGCGAGCACCCACTCGCCGCTGTCGATCTCCACCGAGCGCGAGAACAGCGTCAGGTCCACCTCGACGACGATCGTCGCTCGGCCGACGAGCCGGTTGCCGTCGCGGTAGCTCAGCGTCACCAGCAGCTCGATCGACACCGAGACGAGGCCGAGGACCTCGACGCTGCCCCCGATGCTGATGAAGCCGTCGATGTCGATCGAGCCGCCGGCCTGGCGGAACCGCACGCCGCCCAGCGCGTGGACCTCGCCGCGGGCGACGAAGAAGTCCACCGAGATCGCTGCGCCGAAGTCGATCGACGCCTCCAGCCGCATGAGGCCCTCCGGACCGAGCGTCATGTCGAGATAACCGCCGCCGCCGAACGCCATGACGCTGACGGTGAACGGGTTGTCGCGCTTGGCGAACGACAGCGACACGGTGACCGGCTTGCCGTCGAACGGCACGTCGACGCCCGCCTGCATCGCGATGTTGCTCAGCAGGAAGGTCCCGGCCGTCACGCTGGGGACGGCGACGCCATAGCCGGCGGTCAGGCCGGTGGGGCGCACGTCGACCTTCACGCCCGTGTCGGGCAGTTCGAGCACCTTCTGCAGCTCGGCCTGAAGCTCCTGCAACAGCTTCAGCGCGCCGCCGAAGCCGACCGTCATGTGGTCGATCTTCAACTCCGGTGTGCGGCCTTCATGCTGGGCGAACTGCAGGGACCGGAAGTTGAGCGTCAGCAGCCCCGCGACGGAGCCGCCGGGCGGCAGCACGAGCGCGAAGTCGTTGACCGTGCACGTCGTGTCCTGGCGTGCCGCCGAGCACTCGACCGTCAGCGTGAGCTTCGTGGCGGGGCCGGGGCGAAACGGCCCGTGCTCCTGCAGGTCAAGCGTCCACGACATCCGCATCCCCGTCGGGATGCCGGCGTCGAGCAACTGCGTCATCGCCGGCGGCTTGGGCAAGGCGTCGGTGGCGGCCGACAACGGGTCGAGGGGCAGCTTGATCAGCGACGTGAGCGGGAAGCCCAGTAGCGTCGCGCCCGCATAGACGGACGCGAGGTCGAAGGTGGGGATGCCCGGGGGCAGCGCGTCGGCGAGGCCCGGCGGCAGCGCGCGGGCGGCGACCGGTCCAAGGCGGCGCGAGATCCCGTCGACGACGAACTTCGGCGAGACCAGACCGCCCGAGCGCTGCGCCTGGCGCACGAAGTCGATCCCGATACCAATGGCGGGGTCGCCGGTAAAGCGCGGGTCCAGGGTGAACGGCAGCTCGGGGATCTCCGGCTCGTTGAGGAACGCCTCGGTGAAATGCAGCGGCCGGACGCCGCCGGTCTCGGGCAGGAGCGAGCGCAGCGACGGCAGCTCGACGTCGAACTGGCCGATGGTCGGCCGGAAGCCGCCGGAGTGCGCGACTCCTGCGAGCGTCAGGGCATGGACCTGGTGCACGTCCCCCGGCAGCGGCTGCGGCTGGCCGCTGTTGACCATGTCGATCGGCACGCCGGGCACGGGCACGACCGCGTGGCCTTGCCACAGCGACGCCACCGTCGCGAGAGCCGTCGGATCGGTCAGCGAGGAGAACGCCGGCAGGAACTCCTCCTCCCGCAGCGAGAAGTCCCTCACGAAGACCAACGGCATGTCGAGAACGACGTCGCTGGCCGCCGCGGCGAACCGGAGCGGGAAGCGCAGCGGCGTGCCGTCGGGCGTCTGCGGGACATACGCCAGCGGCTCGTCCGCGTGTTCGGCCCGGTCGAGACGATCGAGCCGGACCTGCAGGGCGGCGATCGCCGCGTCGAGGTTCTGGACGCCGACGGCCTGCTCGTCGCCCTGGGCGGCGAGGGCGTCGAGCGTGCGCGCCAGGTTGTCGAACTCGCGTTGGACGGCCGCCTGCAGCTGTTGCACCGCAGCGACCGCCGCCGGGAAGTCGACGGCCGCCTGCTGGATCTCGGCGTTGGAGTGCAGGGTGGCGATCAGCGCGGAGATCTGGTCCTGCAGCGCCTGCACCTGGGCCGGATCGGGTTCGATCGTCTCGCCGTCCGCGCCCGTGGTCGGCACGAGCAGGCCAAGCTCGTGCTCGAGCAGGTCGATGGTCCGGTTCGTCTCGGCGTTCTCCTCTCTCAGTGTCTGCGGGTCGGGCGTGTCGGCCAGGTGCTGCTGAGCGTCGGCGAGCTGGTCGGAGGAGCCCATGTGCGCATCGAGGTACGCCTGCAGCGCGTCCGGGAGGTCGTCGATCCGCTGCTGCACCAGCGCCGCAAGCTCGGCCCGCTGGTCGCGCAGCTGCTGCTGCTCGTCTGCGAGCTCGCCGTGCGGTACGACGGGGCGGCGGACGGTGGTGAAGTCCGCGGGGCTCGGCGGCTTCATGTGCGGGAAGCTCGCCGCGAGGATCTCGACCTCGCTGAACGGGAACCGCCGGCGCAGCTCGAGCTCTCCGTCGGTCGTCGCCCGCTTGCGGTCGATGATGATGAGCTGCGCCTCGCGGTGCAGGCCCGCGACCGCCGGGTCGCCGGCCGGGAGCAGCTCGCGCCGCGCCGTCTCGACGAAGATCGCGCGGTGGCCGAACGGGTACAGCACCCCGTGCTCGGCGGTGCGCACCTGGTGATCGCGCCCGAGCGTGGCGTCGTGGTTCCACTCGAGGTCCGCCGACGACAGCGCCGCGGACAGCGTGCCGCCGAGCGGGCCGAGCCCCACCCGCCGGGCACGGGCCAGCGCCGGGCCGGCCGCGGCATGGGCCGCGTCGACGATGGACTGGCGCTGCTGCCCGGACAGCGGCTGGACATCGAGCTGCGCATCGTCCTGGTCAGCGTGCAGCGGCAGCAACAGCAGGGCCGCGTCGTCCTCGCCCGCGCCATCGGCGCAGAGCCGCGCGTGCCAGAGTCCGGCGACGCCGCCTACCGACGTGACCGCCGTCGCGTCGTGGCGCGAGACGACCTGGCCGCCGGTGAGGTGCTGGAGCGTGAGCGTCAGGTGCCAGGGGAGCTCGATCGCGGTCGGCTCGCGCCCGGCGGCCACCAGCTCGACGTGCTGGCCTGCCGCGGCAAGCGCGGCGAGCAGGCCTTCCGCAGTCATCTCGATTTGCGTGTCGTCGGCGAGGAGGAACGTCACCTGGCTCGGACCGGAGAGCCGGGCGCCGCGCCGGGCGACGTCGTCGTCGCGGTCGAACTTCGCCTCGGCGATCGCCTGCGGCGGCAGCGTCAGCGTCACACGACCCTCGCCGGCGAACGCCGGGCTGATGAGTAGCTGCCCAGACGGCGCCGTGGTCTCGCTCACGCCGGTCCACTCCGCCGCCAGCACGAGCATGTCCGCGGGCCGGACGAAAAGACGCGCGTTGGTGCTTGGCAGCGGAACCATCGGATGGCGACTCTGCGGTCTCGGCGCGAGCCTACGCCCGCGCCTGGGCCCACGGGCACGCCAACGCGCCAACGTGGGCTCGGGCGGCGACACAGTCCGCCATGCCCCTGCACGACCGGCGATCAGGGTTCAGAGCCGGGCGGTACGGGCCCTGAACGCGTCCGATTGAACCGCTCCGAGAGGCCGAACGGGTCCCGAGAGGACACTTGTTCGGGACCTATTTCGATGACCTTCGTACTTCCAGGGGAACGCGAAAAGTCCTGCTTTTGCAGGGCCTTTCCAATGCCGGAGGAGGGACTCGAACCCCCGACACGCGGATTATGATTCCGCTGCTCTAACCGACTGAGCTACTCCGGCGGGGATCGCGCAGTCTAGTGCGCGTGCGGCTGAGACGACCGCCTCAGCTGCGGCAGGCCATGCAGATGCCGTGGACGACCGTGTCGGCGCGTTCCGGCTCGAAGCCCGCGTCGCGCGCGGCGGTGATGACGGCTTCGTCGTCGAGCGGGGCGTCGATGTCGGCGACGGCTCCGCAACGGGTGCAGACGACGTGGTGGTGGGGGTGCGTGCGCGGGTCGTAGAGGACCGCGCCGCCGCCGGCGCTGACCCGGCGAACGCTGCCAAGCTCCTCGAGGAGCTCGAGCGTCGCGTAGACGGTCGGCAGGGAGACTCCGGGGAGCCGATCGGACACGGCGGTGAGGACCTGCTCGGCCGTCACGTGGCGGTCGAGCTCCCGGACGACGCGCGCGATCGTGAGCCGCTGGGGCGTCACGCGCTGGCCCCGCTCGCGCAGTGCGGAGCAGAGGGCGTCCTCGGGAAGCTGGATGTGCGCACCGTCGGCCATTGGTGGAAAGCCTAGCAATGCGTGGGTAACCGTTAGGTGGCAGCTATTTTGAACTCGTTGTTATAGTTGCCTGCCATGAGCCAGAGCGCCACGGATCAGCACGAAACCGAGCTGCGCCCGCCCAGCCCCGCGGAGGCGCGGTACCTCGAGGTGATGGGCCGTCTCGGTCGTGGCGGTGTGCCCGTCGCCGGCGCGGCGATCGCCCGCTCGCTCGGGCTCTCGGCTCCGACCGTCCACGAGATGCTGCGGCGTCTCGAGGCCGACGGATTCATCGTGCGGGCGGAGACCGGCGGCTGGCTGCTCACCGCCGACGGCCGTCGCCAGTCCGACGCCGTCCGGCGTCGCCGGCGGGTGGTCGAGCACTTCCTGCGCACCGTGCTGCACGTCCCGGAGAACGAGGTGGCGGGCGAGGCGGACGCGCTGCTGACGGCCATCTCTTCGAAGCTCGAGGACCGGCTGCGCGCCGCGAGCTGGCCCGGCGACCGCCCGTGCGGCGAGCTCGCCCGCACCGGCGACCGCCTCCAGGCCGTCGGGCACGCCCGCCGCTGAGCCGGCCGAGGTCACGCGAGGCTTCGCGCGGGGCTGATGCGCTGCGTCAGAGGCGCCGCCCGGATCTACTGAGTAGCGTCCCGCCGATGCCGACCGACCTCGCCCGCGCCGTCGAGACCGTCATCCACCGCTGCCTGGCCGTCCGCCCGGGCGAGGAGGTGGTCGTGGTCGGCGACGCCTCCACCGCCGACATCTCCGCCGCCCTGCGCGACGAGGCCGAGCGCGCCGGGGCCGACGCCACGCTGACGGTCGCGACCGCCCGCACCACCGACGGCCAGGAGCCGTCCAAGGCCGTCGCCGCGGCGCTCGCCGCCGCCGACGTCTTCATCGCTCCGACCGCCTGGTCCATCTCCCACACACGCGCGCGCAAGGCCGCCAGCGACGCCGGCGCTCGCGGTGCGACGATGCCGCACGTCACCGCCGACATGCTCGCCCGCCTCATGGCCGCCGACTTCGACCTCATGGGCGAGCGCTCGAACAAGGTGGCCGACCTCCTCACCGGGGCGAGCACCGCGCGCATCACCTGCCCCCGCGGCACCGACCTCACCCTCGACCTCACCGGCCGCGACGCGATCCCCGACGACGGCGACCTCACCGCCCCCGGCGCGTTCGGCAACCTGCCCTGCGGCGAGGGGTTCATCTCGCCCATCGGCGGCGACGGCACCCTCTACGCGTCGAGTCTCGCCGCCATCGGCCTGGCCGACCCGCCCGCGCGACTGACCCTCCGAGACGGCCGTCTCGCCACCGCCGAGGGCCCTGAGGGCGAGCGGCTCCTCGAACGTCTCACCGCGGCGGGGGACCTCGGGACGAACCTCGCCGAGCTGGGCGTCGGCACGAACGAGCGCGCCGGGCTGACCGGCAACATCCTCGAGGACGAGAAGATGCTCGGCACGGTCCACGTCGCCTTCGGGGCCAGCGCCGGGATCGGCGGTACGGTCAGCGTCCCCGTGCACCTCGACGTCCTCGTGCTCGACGCCACCCTCACGCTCGACGGCACGACGGTGCTCGACGCCGGCCGCTTCGCGTTGTGAGCGCCGGCGCCGGCCCGCTGATCGCCGTCCCGAACGTCTCCGAGGGCCGCGATCCGCTCGTGCTCGCCACGATCGGCGACACGTTCACCACGGCGGGGGCCCGTGTCCTCGACGTCCACGCCGACCCGGACCATCACCGCTCGGTCTTCACGCTCGCCGCGGCGCCCGGACGGCTGGCGGGCGCGCTCGTCGCCGGGGCCGGCGAGATCGTGCGCATGCTCGACGTGCGCGAGCACCCGGGCATCCACCCGCACGTCGGCGCGCTCGACGTCGCGCCCGTCGTCCACCTCGACGAGGCGCGGCGGGGCCCGGCGGTCGCGGAGGCGCTCGTCCTCGCCGACCGCATCGGCCACGAGCTCGAGGTTCCCGTCTTCCTCTACGGCGCGCTCGGGGGCGGCCGCACGCGCGCGGAGATCCGCCGCGGCGGCATCGACGCCCTGACCGAGCGCATGCGCACCGGCGAGCTCGTGCCCGACTACGGCCCCCTCGAGCCGCATCCGACCGCCGGCGCCACCCTCGTCGCCGCGCGCCCGCCGCTCATCGCCTTCAACCTCGAGCTCGCGCCGCCCGCGACCCTGGACGACGCCAAGCGGATCGCCGCCGACATCCGCGAGGGCGGAGCGCACGGCCTGCCCGGCCTGCGGGCCATCGGGTTGACGCTCGCGGCGCGCGAGAACGTCGCCCAGGTGTCGATGAACGTCGAGGACCACCTGGCCCTCCCGCTGGCGAACGTGGTCGAGGCGGTGCGGGCCCACGCACCCATCGCCGAGGCCGAGATCATCGGGCTCCCACCCGAGGCGGCCTTCGCCGGGTTCCCCGAAGATCTCGCCGTTCGCAACCGCCGAACCCTGGAAGCGACGCTCGCCGGGCACGCGCCGATACGCTAGAAGGCATGGCCCAGACCAAGCGCCGGCGCACCAAGCATCGCGGCAACGCCGCCGGGATGGTCGAGACCCGCGGCCGCACGGGGCGCAAGCCCACCGACAAGGACCGCAAGCCCGAGCAGAAGGGCGGCCGCGGCGGGAAGGCGAACCGGTTCGACACCCCGCCGACGTGGCGCGGCGCGATCAACCGCGCGCTGCTCGCCGTCGTCTTCTTCGCCCTGCTGGTGATCCTCCTGTTCAAGCTGCCGATCGCCAATGCCCTCGGCGTGAGCGCGTTCATGCTGCTGCTCTACATCCCGCTCGGCTACTACACCGACCTCTGGCTCTACCGCCGCCGGATGCGCCAGAAGGGGCAGGAGCCCGCCAAGTGACCATCGACGTGCGCATGCTCACGGTCGGGCCGCTGCAGGAGAACGCCTACCTGCTGCGCCGCGCCGGCGACGATCGGGCGCTGCTCATCGACCCCGGCGACGAGGCCGACCGCCTCCTCACGGTGCTCGACGAGCTCGGCGTACGGCTCGAGGCGATCCTGCTCACCCACACGCACTTCGACCACGTCGGCGCCGTGGCGCCCGTGGCCCGCGCGACCGGCGCGCCGGTCTACGTCCCGGAGATCGAGAAGCCGATCCTCGCCGACATCAACAGCTACGTCCGCTTCCCCGGCTTCGGCCCGTTCGAGGACTGGGACGCCGAGCAGACCGTCGCCGGGGGCGAGCGCCTCGCGCTGGCCGGGCTCGACATCGACGTGATCTTCACCCCGGGCCACAGTCCCGGCCACGTCTCCTACGTGGTCGACGGCGAGGAGGCGATGTTCTCCGGCGACGTCCTGTTCCAGGGCTCGGTCGGCCGGACGGACCTGCCCGGGGCCGACTGGCCGACGCTGGCCGCCTCGATCCAGCGGCTGCTGGACACCCTGCCCGACGAGACGCGCGTGCACCCCGGCCACATGGGGCTCACGACGCTCGGTCGGGAGCGCGCGACGAACCCGTTCCTGGCCGAGCTCGCCCAGCCGTGAGACCCTGCGGGTCCTCACACGCCACCGCCCTGACCCGGCGGGAGGCCTCATCGTGAGACCCTGCGGGTCCTCACACGCCACCGCCCTGACCCGGCGGGAGGCCTCATCGTGAGACCCTGCGGGTCCTCACACGCCACCGCCCTGACCCGGCGGGAGGCCTCATCGTGAGCGAGCGCATCCAGGCGCCGCGCGGCACGTACGACGTGCTGCCCGAGCAGGCCGCCGCCCGCGCCGCGCTCGAGGAGCGCGCCCGCGAGGTCCTCGAGGCCGCCGGCTACGAGCGCGTCGAGACGCCGATCTTCGAGCACACCGAGCTCTTCGCCCGCGGCGTCGGCGAGTCCACCGACATCGTCCAGAAGGAGATGTACACCTTCGAGGACGGCGGCGGCCGGTCGCTGACGCTGCGTCCCGAGGGCACGGCCTCCGTCTGCCGCGCCTACGTCGAGCACGGCATGCACAAGCTCGCCCAGCCGGTGAAGCTCTGGTACCTCGGCCCGTACTTCCGCTACGAGCGCGCCCAGGCCGGGCGCTTCCGCCAGTTCTGGCAGATCGGCGCGGAGGCGATCGGCTCCGAGGACCCGGCCGTCGACGCCGAGGCCATCCTGCTGCTGACGACGCTGCTGGGCGACCTCGGCGCGCGCGGCGTGCACGTCCGCGTCTCCAGCCTGGGCAAGCTGGAGTCCCGCCAGCACTACCGCGTCGCGCTGCAGGGCCACCTGCGCACCCACGAGGACCGCCTCTCCCAGGAGGTGCGCGACCGCATCGAGCTCAACCCGCTGCGCGCGTTCGACGCCGACCACCCCGGCACGCAGGAGGTCATGCGCACCGCACCGCTGCTGCGCGACTTCCTCGACCCCGACGACGCCGAGCACTTCAACGCGGTCTGCGCGCTGCTGGACGCCGGCGACGTCGTCTACGACGTCGACCCGACCCTCGTGCGCGGCCTGGACTACTACCAGCGCACGGTCTTCGAGATCCACTCGAGCGAGCTCGGCGCCCAGTCGGCCCTCGGCGGCGGCGGGCGCTACGACGGCCTCGTCGAGCAGGTCGGCGGCCCGGCGACCCCCGGCATGGGGTGGGCGGCCGGCATCGAGCGCATCCTCATGGCCGCGGCCACGCCGGCGCACGCCGCACCGCCCGTCGACCTCCTGGTCGCCGCGCCCGTCGGCCCGGTCCAGTTCCGCCTCGTGGCCGACGCGCGCCGCGCCGGGCTGCAGGCCCAGCTCGACCTCGCCGCCCGCTCGCACAAGGGCGTCCTCAAGCACGCCAACCGGCTCGGCGCACGCTACGTTGCCTGGGTGGACTCCGACGGTCGTCAGGCCCAGCTGCGGGACATGGAGGCCGGCGAGCAGGCCGCGGTCGCCGTCGACGAGGTCGTCCGCGACGTCCTGCGGGGTCCCGGCCTGTGAAGCGCCCCCCGACGGCCAACCGCTACCGCGACACGTGGGCCGGCGAGCCGCGCGCGTCGCGCGCCGGCGAGCAGCTGCGCGTCGCCGGCTGGGTGCACCGCCGCCGCGACCACGGCGGGCTGATCTTCATCGACCTGCGCGACCGCTCCGGCCTGCTGCAGCTCGTCTTCCATCCGGAGACCTCGGGCGAGGCGTTCGCCGCCGCCGAGCGCCTGCGTGCCGAGCACGTCCTCTCGGCGCACGGCCTGCTCGTCGTGCGCGAGGAGGGCAACGTCAACCCGAACCTGCCGACCGGCGAGGTCGAGCTCCAGGTCGCCGACATGGAGGTCCTCGCCCAGTCCGACACCCCGCCGTTCCCGGTGGACGAGGACGGCCCGGTCGACGAGAACACGCGCCTGCATCACCGCGTGCTGGACCTGCGCCGGGAGCGCATGCGCGACAACATCATCCTGCGCGACGCGATCACCCGCGAGATGCGCTCGGTGCTCTCCGGTGCGGACTTCCTCGAGATCGAGACGCCGATGCTGACGCGCTCGACGCCCGAGGGCGCGCGCGACTTCCTCGTGCCCGCGCGCCTGCAGCCCGGCAACTGGTACGCGCTGCCGCAGTCGCCGCAGCTCTTCAAGCAGCTGCTCATGATCGGCGGCTTCGAGCGCTACTTCCAGATCGTGCGCTGCTTCCGCGACGAGGACCTGCGCGCCGACCGCCAGCCCGAGTTCACGCAGCTCGACATCGAGATGTCCTTCGTCGAGGAGGCCGACGTCATCGACCTGATGGAGACGCTGATGGCGCGTGTGTTCGCGGTCAGCGGCTTCGACGTCGCGGCGCCGCCGTGGCCGCGCATGCCCTACGACGAGGCGATGGCCCGCTACGGCTCCGACCGCCCGGACCTGCGCTTCGGGCTGGAGATCCACGACCTCTCCGACGCGCTCGGCCAGACCGAGTTCAAGGTCTTCCGCTCGGTCCTGGACTCCGGCGGCGTCGTGCGCGCCTTCAACGTCGGGCCGCGCGAGACGCCGCGCAAGGAGCTCGACGAGCTCACGGAGATGGCCCAGCGCCACGGCGCCAAGGGCCTCGTCTGGGCGTTCGTGCAGTCCGGTGGCGTGTGGCGCTCGCCGGTCGCGAAGTTCCTCGCCGACGAGGAGATGCAGGCGATCTCGAGCCGCCTGGGCGCCTCCGAGGGCGACCTGCTGCTGGCCGTCGCCGACCGGCCCCGCGTCGCCGCCGACGCGCTCGGCGCTCTGCGGCTGCACCTGGGCCGTCCGCACGCCCACGGCCACGCGCCGGTGTGGGTCGTCGACTTCCCGATGTTCGAGTGGGCCGACGACGAGCAGCGCTGGGACGCGCTGCACCATCCGTTCACGGCGCCGCTCGGCGATCTGGACGACCCGGGCTCGCTGCGCTCGCGCGCGTACGACCTCGTCGTGGACGGGTCCGAGCTCGGCGGCGGCTCCATCCGCATCCATGACACCGATGTACAGCGCCGCGTGCTGGAGATCCTCGGGATGGGGGAGGAGGAGTCCGAGCGCCGGTTCGGCTTCCTGCTCGACGCGCTGCGCTACGGCGCGCCGCCCCACGGGGGCATCGCGTTCGGCCTGGACCGCATCGCCGCCATCATGGCCGGCGCGGACTCGATCCGCGACGTCATCGCCTTCCCGAAGACCGCCAGCGGCGGCGATCCGCTGACCGGCGCTCCGGCCCCGGTGGACGAGCGCCAGCTGCGCGAGCTCGGCCTGCGCCTCCTGTAGCGCCGGGTCGGCCGGCCGGGCGCCGGTATGCTCGCCGCGGATCGCGTCCAATGTCCCAGGACGGCAGAACAGGGTCGCGCGGCCGGCGCTCGGTCATCCAGAGCAAGCTGGCGGTGCCGCCGCTCTCCGAGCGGCTCGTCGCCCGGCCCCGGGTGAGCGGCCTGCTGGCCGGGATCGTCGACGCGCACCCGCTCGTCTGGGTCTGCGCGACGGCGGGCTCGGGCAAGACGACCGCGGTGGTCGAGGCCACCGCCGCGCTGGACCGCCCGGTCGCGTGGCTGACGCTCGACGACACCGACGCGGCGCCCGGACGCCTGCTCACGTACCTGGAGGCGGCGCTCGCGCGGCCGGTGCCGCGTGCGAGCGACGTGGCCGGCGCGGCGCTCGCCGCCGGCATCCCGCACGCCGAGGCGGCCGGGCTGCTCGCGGAGGCGGCGGAAGGTGCCCGGCTGGTCCTCGTCGTCGACGAGCTGGAGCGGCTCGCGGATGCGCCGGAGGCGCTCGCGGTCCTGGCCGCCTTCGTCCGCTACGCGCCGGCCGCGATGCGCGTCGTGCTCGTCAGCCGCGTCGACGTCCAGCTCGACTTGGGGGCCGCGGGCGCGCTCGGACGCGCCGCGGCGATCGGCGAGGGCGCGCTGGCGTTCACCGAGGCGGAGGCGGCGCAGGCGCTGGCCCGCGGGGGCATCGACACCGTCGACCCCGCCCACGCGGTCCAGGTCACCGGCGGCTGGGTGACCGGCGTGCTCTTCGAGGCGTGGCGCTCGGCCGAGCACGTCCCCGGCTCGGGGGGCGAGGCCGACCCCCTGTCCGGCTACCTCGCCTCGCAGATCCTCGGCCACCTCGAGCCGGCCGACCGCGACTTCCTCGAGGCGACGTCGCTGCTCGACGAGGTGACCCCGGCCCGTGCGGAGGCCCTCGGGCAGCCCGGCGCCGGCGACAGGCTCGTCGCGTTACGGGCGCGCCACCTGCCCGTCGTCTGGGAGCCCGGCGGGCTGCGGATGCGCTGCCACCCGCGCTTTCGCGAGTACCTGGTCGAGCGCCTCGAGCGCCGCGGCGGCGAGGACGTCCGGGCGCTGCGCTGCGCCTACGGCGACCTGCTCATGGCCGAGCGCCACCACGAGGACGCGGCCGAGCAGTTCCTGCGCGTGGGGGAGCGCGAGCGCGCGCTGCCCGCCGTCGAGGCGGTCGTCGAGGCGGTCGTGGAGCGCCTGGACTTCGCGGTGGCCGAGCGCCTGCTCGACGAGGTCGCGCCGGTGGCCCCGCCGCTCGGGCCGCTCACCGTGGCCGAGCTCATGCTGGCGATCGGCGGCGAGGACTACCGCCGCGGCGGACGGCTGGGCGACCGGCTGGACGCTGCGGGAGAGCGCGAGCGGCTGGCCCGCACGTCGTCGATGGCGGCGGCGCTGCTGGCGTGGTGCTACTGGCACCTCGGGCGCGACGCCGACGCCCGCGCGGTCGTCGCGGCCGCTGAGCCGAGCCCCGAGGTCGACGCGCTCCACTACCTGCTGCGGCTCGTCGACCACGAGGGCTCGCCGGTGCCGCCGGAGGGCCCGGCGCTGAGCGGCGGCCCGCTCGACGCGCTGGTCCGGCGCGTGAACTACGCCCACGGTCTCGTCCGCGAGGCCGGGCAGTCGCCGGCCTCCTCGTGGGCCGAGGCGGTCACCACGCCGTGGCGCGTCGGGTCGCTGCGGGCGAGCGGGCGCACCGACCAGGCGCTCGACCTCTACCGCGCCCACCCGAGGGCCTGGGCGCCGGCGTGGATGCACGGCATCGTCGGCCCGGAGCTGATCATCGACGTGGGCGACGTCGCCGAGGCGCGCGAGGTGCTCCTGCGCGGCCGCGAGGACATCCGCGCCAGCGGCTCGCTGGTCTTCGACGTCCTCAACCGGCTCATCGAGGCCAGGCTCGAGCTGCGCCTGTGCCACGACCCGGACGCGGCGCTCGCCATCCTCGACGCCGTCGACGCGGACCCGGTCGGCGGCCGCTACGGGTTCCTCGCCGAGCAGTCCGACACGTGGCGGGGGCTGGCGCTGCTCATGCGCTCGCCCGGCGCCGAGGCGCTGACGGTGCTCGAGCGCGCGGTCGAGCGCATGCGCGCGTCGGGCCGCATCATCGAGCTGCCGACCGCGGCGATCCTGCTCGCCGAGGCCCGCTGGCGCGCCGGCGACGAGGACGGCGCCGACGCGGCCGCCGACCTGGCGCTCGAGGCGGCGACGAGGCACGGCTCCAACCACCACCTCCTCCAGGCGCTGGCGGACTTCCCCGCCGTCGTCGCGCGCCGGCTCGATGCCGAGGCGGGCGCCGACTCGCGCTGGCACGAGCTCGGGCGGGCGCTCATGGCCGAGGGGGTCGCGATCGACCTGCCTGCGCGCACCACCATCCGGCTCGCCGAGTTCGGGACGGCGCGGATCGAGGTCGACGGGCACGAGGTGCGTCCGCGGATCGCCAAGAGCGTCGCGCTGCTCGCCTACCTCGCCGCGGCGCCCGGCCACGCCGCCGACCGCGATCGGCTGCTGGACGCGCTGTTCGGCGGGCGCTCGGACGAGTCGACGCGCGCCTATCTGCGCCAGGCGGTGCACCGGCTGCGCGAGGTGCTGCCCGAGGGCGTCGGCCCGTGCCTCGACGGCAGCCAGGTGCGCTTCGACGCCGAGGTCGACCTGCGCAGCGAGTCCGACGAGCTGACCGGGCGCCTGCGCGAGGCGGCGCGACTGCAGGGCGAGGAGCAGCTCGCCGCGATCCTCGACGCGCTGGCGATCGCCGAGCGCGGCGAGTACCTCCCCGCGATCCCCGCACCGTGGGCGGACGAGCGGCGCGAGCGGCTCGTCGAGCTCGTGGGCGAGGCGCGCGTGGAGGCGGCGCACCTGGCGTTCGCCACCGGCCGCTACCGGCAGGCCGAGGAGCTCGTCGAGGCGGCCCTCGCGGCGGACCCGTTCCGGGAGAGCGCGTGGCGGCTGGTCATGCGCATCGCGGGCGCGACGGGCGACGAGGACCGCGTGATCGCCGCGTACCGCCGCTGCCGGCGGGCGCTCGGCGAGCTGGGCACCCAGCCGTCGCCGTCCACCCGGCAGCTGCTCGTCGCGCTGCGGCGCTGATTTCGGGCTGGTTAACGGCCGCCGCTCAGCATCCCGCCGGAACAGTCTCGGCATGAGGAGAGCCAGCATGAGGACGGGCGAGCAGTACCTGGCGTCGCTGCGCGACGGCCGTCGTGTGTACGTCGGCGGCGAGCTGATCGAGGACGTCACGACGCATCCCAAGACCCGCGGCTACGCGCAGGCGATCGCCGAGTACTACGACCTGCACCTCGATACCGCGCACGAGGACGTGCTGACCTTCGTCGACGAGCGCGGCGAGCGCCAGTCGCTGCACTGGTTCCTGCCGCGCTCCAAGGAGGACGTGCTGCGCCGGCGGGCCTACCACGAGTTCTGGTTCCGCCACTTCAAGGGCGGCATCTTCACCCGTCCGCCGGCGGGGATGAACGTCGTCATGTACACGCAGGTCGACGACCCGGAGCCCTGGGCGGCGAACTCGCGCTTCCAGGGGCCGGAGCGCGACCTGCGCGGCAACATCGAGCGCCAGTGGGAGCGCGTGACGACGCAGGATCTCGCGATCTCGCCGATGTTCCTCGACGTCCAGTACGACCGCGGCCGCGACGACGCCATGGCCGAGACCCCGATGCTGAAGATCGTCGAGGAGAACGACGACGGGATCGTCGTGCGCGGCTGGAAGGCGATCGGGACGACGATCCCGTTCGTCAACGAGCTGCTGATCGGCAACCTCTGGCGCCCGGGGCAGACGCCGGAGCAGACGGTCTACGCGCTCGTCCCGCTCAGCACCCCCGGGGTCACGGTCGTGGCGCGCGAGTCGCGGGCGACGCCCGACGCCGACCCGTACGACCGCCCGCTGTCGACGATCGGCGACGAGCTGGACGGGATGGTCTACTTCGACGACGTCCTCATCCCGTGGGGGGAGGTCCAGCACGTCGGCAACCCGGACCACGCGAAGTGGTACCCGCAGCGCCAGTTCGACTGGGTGCACCTCGAGACGCAGATCCGCCACACGGTCCACGCCGAGCTGATGGTCGGGCTCGGGCTGCTGATCACGCAGGCGCTCGGCACCGCCGGCAGCCCGGTGGTGCAGTCGCAGCTCGCCGAGCTCATCCGCTTCCGCGAGACCTGCCGCGCGTTCATGATCGCCGCCGAGGAGACGGGCTTCGCGACCCCCGGCGGCCTCTACAAGCCGAACAACGTGTTCGTCGACTTCGGCCGCGCGCACTACCTCGAGAACCAGCACAAGATGGTCAACACGCTCATCGACTTCTGCGGGCGTGGCGTCGTGATCCAGCCGACGCGGCGCGAGCTCGACGACCCGTACATCGGGCCCAAGCTCGAGGACGCGCTGAAGGGCTCGGCGATCACGGCGCGCGACCGGATCGCGATCTTCCGGCAGATCAGCGAGCGCTACCTGACCGAGTGGGGCGCGCGCCACGAGATGTTCGAGAAGTTCAACGGCACGCCCCTGTACCTCATCAACCTGCTGACGATGCAGCGCACCGAGTACCAGGTCGACGGTCCGATGACCGAGCTGGCGCGCGAGGTGCTCGGCTTCGGCGACACGGCCGAGCTCGCGGCGCGCGCCGAGGAGTCCGAGAAGGCGTCGCACTACACCAACGTGCGCTACCAGCCGGAGTACGCCCGCGAGCAGGACGCCCACGAGGGCTACATCGCGGAGACGCCCGCATAGAGAAGCCGGGCGCGGCGGCGCGCACGTACACTCGGGCGCATGGCCGACGAGCGCTTCGAGGAGTACCTGCGCGCGCCGCGCGGCCACCGGCCGGAGGGCGCGCGGCACGGCGCCGCGGGCGGCGCGGCGTGCGGCGACCTCGTGCGCGTGTCCGTGGCGGTCGAGGGCGATCGCGTGGCCGACGCGGGCTGCGACGCGTCCGGCTGCGGAGCGGCCCAGGCGGCGGCGTCGGCGGCCGTGGAGCTCGTGCGCGGCGCGCCGGTCCTGGCCGCCGGCCGGGTGTCGGCGGCCACGATCGCCGGCGAGCTCGGCGGGCTCAGCCCGGGCAAGGTCCACGCCGCGGAGCTGGCGGCGGACGCGCTGCACCGGGCGCTCGGCGCGGCGGTGCGCGCCGACGGGACGGCGGCGGCCGTCCCCGGGCGCGTGCTCGTGGCGATGAGCGGCGGCGTCGACTCGGCGGTCGCCGCACTGCGCTGCGGCGCGGCGGGCGGCGACGTCGTGGCCGTCACGCTCGAGCTGTGGGCGTCGCCCGAGAACGACGCCGAGACCTCCTGCTGCTCGGCCTCCGCGGTCCGCCACGCGCGGGCGCTCGCGCACCGGATGGGGCTCGCGCACTTCACGCTCGATCTGCGCGACGAGTTCCGCGCGGGGGTCGTCGAGCCGTGGCTCGCCGACCACGAGGCCGGGCTGACGCCGAACCCGTGCGTGCGGTGCAACGGCTCGGTGCGCCTGGACGCCATGCTCGACTTCGCCGACCGTGTGGGGGCGCAGACCCTCGCGACCGGCCACTACGCGCGCCTCGACGGCGACGGGCTGCTGCGCGTCGCGGCCGACCCGGCCAAGGACCAGAGCTACGTGCTCGCCGCCGTGCCGCGCTCGTCGCTGGCCCGGATGCGCTTCCCGCTCGGCGAGCTGGCCAAGCCGCAGGTGCGCACCCTCGCCGAGGACGCCGGGCTGCCGGTCGCGCGCAAGCCCGACTCGCAGGACCTGTGCTTCCTCGCCGGCACCGGACGCGCCGCGTTCCTCGCCCGCCACGGCGGCCATCGCGCCCGCCCCGGGGACATCGTCGACGCCGCCGGCCGCCGGCTCGGGCGTCATCGCGGCCACGCGGAGTACACGGTCGGCCAGCGCAAGGGCCTGGGCCTCGGCGGCGGCGAGCCGCGCTACGTGCTCGCGAAGGACGCGGCGACGAACACGGTGGTGGTGGGCGCGCGCGAGGAGCTGGCGACCACGCGCGTGCGCCTGCGCGGCGTGCGGCTGAACCGGCCGGCGGAGGAGGTCGAGACGGTCCGGCTGCGCTACCGCTCGCGGCCGGTGGCGTGCCGGCTCGACGGCGACGTCGTCGAGCTCGAGGAGGCCTTCGACGGCGCGGCGCCCGGGCAGGCCGCGGTGTTCATGGCGGGCGAGCGCGTGCTCGGGCACGCGACGATCGCGTAGTGCTGTTCTACGAGCCGGATGCGCGGCCGCGCGAGCTGCTGCCGCACGACCCGTTCAAGGCGATCATCGCCCCGCGGCCCATCGGCTGGGTCTCGACGGTCGGCGCGGACGGCGCGGTCAACCTCGCCCCGTACAGCTTCTTCAACGCGGTCTCCGAGGGCCCGCCGATGCTCGCCTTCTCGAGCGACGGCCGCAAGGACTCCGCGACGTTCGCGGACGAGGGCGGCGCCTTCGTGTGGAACCTGGCGACCTGGGATCTGCGCGAGGCGATGAACGCGACGTCGGCGACTCTCCCGCGCGGGGTCAACGAGTTCGCCCACGCCGGGTTGACGATGGCGCCGTCGCGGCTCGTCGAGCCGCCGCGCGTCGCCGAGAGCCCGTGCGCGCTCGAGTGCCGCGTCGTGCACACCGTCCAGCTGCGCGACGTGGAGGGCCGCGAGCTCGACCGGCACCTCGTCATCGGCCAGGTCGTCGGGGTGCACCTCGACGAGCGCTTCGTCGCCGACGGGAAGGTCGACACGGCGGCGCTGCGGCCGATCGCGCGCTGCGGCTATCTCGGCGACTATGCGGTCGTGGACCGGCTGTTCGACATGCCGCGGCCGCGCTGAGGGCGTCCCGCGGGCCGAAACCTGCGACACGCGGGGCGGCGGGACGCTAGAACGGGGGGTCCTCATGCCGCGCCGACGCTCTCGCTACTCCGCCCCGACCCCGCGGGCCGGCTCGGTGCTCCTGGGCGGTGGCGCCACGGCGCGCCGCCGGCGGTCCCGGGGCCCGGGCGGCGGCTGGCGCAGCATGCTGCGGGCGCTGATCGGCGCGCTGCTGGTGCTGGCGGTGATCGCCGGCGTCGTCGGCGGGGTGATCTGGTGGCGCACGAAGTCGTCGGCACAGGACGACCGGCGCCAGGCGGCCGCGAGCTTCGTCACCGCCTGGGAGAAGGGCGATCGCCACGGGATGTGGGAGGCGCTGACCCCGGCGGCGCAGGCGCGCGCGCCCGAGGTGGACTTCGCCGCGTCGTACCGGCGCGCGTACCGGGCGGCGGGCGTTCGCGAGCTGCGGGCGGGCACGCCGGGCGACGAGGCCAACGGCCACATCGCCGTGCCGGTGGTCGTCACGACGGCCGACTTCGGAGAGCTGCGCGGCACGGTGCAGGTCCCGGTGAAGGGGTCCAAGAAGGATGCGGGCGTCGAGTGGGACCCGATGCTGCGCCTGCCCGGGCTGCGCGCGGGCGAGGCGGTGCACAAGCGGTCGGGCACGCCGGTCTCGCGGGGGGAGATCATCGCCGCCGACGGCACGCTGCTCGACGCGACGGCTCTCGGCGCCTCCATCGCGGGGCGGCCCGGCGCGGAGGGCGGGAAGCCGACCGGCCTGCAGCGGATCTTCGACGACCGCCTTGCCGGCCACCCGGCCGAGCGCCTGCTGTTCGGCAAGCGCGTCATCGCCCGCACGAAGGCGGCCAAGGGCCGCGACGTGCACACGACGATCCGGCCCGCACTCATGGCGCGGGCCGCGAACGCGCTCGGCGACCGGCTCGGCGGGGTGGCGGTCATCCGGCCGCGCGACGGTGCGGTGCTGGCGCTCGCCGGCCTCGCGGTGTCCGCTCCGCAGCCGCCCGGGTCGACGTTCAAGATCATCACCGCGGCGGCGGCGCTCGAGGATGGCAAGGCGACGCCGGCGACGACGTACCCGGTCCGCACGGCAGCGGTCCTGTCCGGCACGCAGCTGCGCAACGCGGGCGGCGAGTCGTGCGGCGGCACGCTGACCGAGTCGTTCATCGAGTCGTGCAACTCCGTGTTCGCGCCGCTCGGGGCCAAGGTGGGCGCGAAGAAGCTCGTGGCGGCGGCCGAGCGGTTCGGGTTCAACGAGGAGCCGCGCATCCCGGCGGCCAAGCCGAGCACGATCTCGCCGCCGTCGAAGCTGCCCGACGACCTCGCGGTGGGCGCGGCGGCGATCGGCCAGGACCGCGACCTCGCCACCCCGCTGGCCATGGCGAGCGTCGGGGCGACGATCGCGACCGGCGGCGTGCGCGCCGCGCCGCGCCTGTCGCGCCTGCAGAAGCGTGTACGCAAGCGCGCCGTCTCGACGAAGGTGGCGCATCAGGTGCGCGAGATGATGCTCGGCGTCGTGCGCTCGGGCACCGGCACCGCGGCGGCCATCCCGGGCGTCGAGGTGGCGGGCAAGACGGGCACGGCCGAGCTGCGGCCCAACTCGTCGGATCCGAAGGACGCCGACGCCTGGTTCGTGGCGTTCGCCCCGGCCGGCCGTCCGGAGGTGGCGGTGGCGGTCATGCTGGTCGGCGCGGGGTTCGGGGGGACGGCCGCCGCGCCGGTCGCGCGCGAGGTGCTGCAGGCCGCCCTCTGATCATCCCTGGGCGCGGCAGTACCAGTACGTGATGATGAAGTCGCGGCCCTCGTGGCGGGGCGGCGCGTCGTCGGCGGGATGGCGCATGATCGAGCGCAGGACGATCTGGTACCGCCGGCCGCGCCGGCGATCGTGCGGCATGCGCACGCCGTCCGGGTGGTACGTCCCGGCGAGGTCCCAGCCCGCCCGGCGCTGGTGGTACGGGCCGCTCGTGAAGCGAAGCTCCCGGCCGTCCCAGCTCCAGCGGCCGGTGCGGGCGTAGCCCTTCGGCAGGAAGCCCGCGGCGTTGCTGACCTCGTAGACGAGCGTCTCGGTCGCGTAGAGGTGCAGCACGCCGCGCTGCGCCCGGTTGAAGCCGCTCAGCTGCCCCATCGGCCCGTAGCTGGCGAAGGTCTGCCAGCACGCGTAGGCGCGGCCTCCGGGACCGAGATCCTGGGCGCTCGCGGACGCGGCGCCGCCGAGGACGGCCACGGCGGCGACGGCGACGGTGAGGGCGGCGTGGCGGACGGCGTGGGCGACGTGCACGCGGGTGACGCTACCGGCGCCGGGACCGCGATCCGACCGACGTTCGTCCAGTCACCCGTCGTCGGCCAGCGACTTCAGCGGCCCGCGGATGGTGCGGGCGCGGCGCGAGACGCCGGGAAGCTCGCAGAGGCGGTGCGTCGGCGGGGCGCCCGAGCGGCGCCGGGCCAGCTGCTCGGCCGCGACCGGCCGCCACAGCTCGTCGACCACCCGATGCGGCGGTCCGCCGACCGCCTCGACCGTCGTCTCGAGGTGCTCGGCCCACAGACGCAGCCGCGTGTCGCGCGCCAGCGCGGGATCGGTCGTCGCCACGTTGACCTCGGTGTCGTTGAACAGCGAGTGCTCGTTGAGGTTCGCGGAGCCGACCGTGAGCCAGCGGTCGTCGACGATGCCGACCTTCGCGTGGACGTACAGCGGGCTCGTGACCTGCCCGGTGCGCGACGAGATCGTGGTCGCCAGGAACCGGTGCGCCCCGTCGTCGGCGTCGGCGAGCACGCTGAGCTGCCCGCGCGTGTCGTCCTCGCCGTTGTTCGGCCGGGACGGCAGCAGGACGACCAGGCGGAACTCGTCGCTCGGCGGATGGGCGAGCTTGTCGCGCAGGATCGCGACGATCTCCGGCGACCACAGGAACTGGTTCTCGAGATAGACCACCGAGCGGGCGGCGCGCAGCGCGCGGGTGTAGGCCTCGAGGATCCCGAAGTCGCCGCGGGGCGCGAAGTCGTACACCCGCTCGGGGATGGTGCGCAGCACCTGCAGCTCGACGTCGCCGGCCGGACCGGGCGGCGGGCTCGGGACGGGCGCGGGCGTGCCGTCGACCTCGCCCCAGCGCGCCGCGAAGTGGCCGGCGACGTCTGCGACCGCGGGCCCGCGCAGGCACGTTCCGGCGTCGTGCCAGCCGAGTCCCGCCCGCACCCGGTGCTCCGGGGTGTCGAAGCGGTCGCCGGCCAGCGTCGTGAGGTCGATGCCGCCGGCGAACGCGACCTCGCCGTCGACGATGACGAGCTTCTCGTGGTGGCAGTGCATCGGCCGCTCGCGCGCGTCGAGCACGCACCGGATCCGGGTGCCGCGCACGAGCTCGTCGCGCGCCTCGCGCACCTGCGAGCGCGTCGGCTTGAACACCGGCAGCGGCGCCCCGGCCCACAGCAGGACGCGGACGTCCACGCGCTCGGCCAGCTCGCCGAGGACGTCGCGCAGGCGCCGGGCCCCGTCGTCACGGGTGAGGCCGAAGCGGGGGGTGACGTGCCAGCCCGCGACGTGGACGTGGGAACGCGCCCCCTCGAGGGCGGCGGCGATCCGCGGGAGGGCCTCGGATCCGTCGATGAGGACGTCCAGCGCGCATCCGGACCGGGGCGCCGCGGCGGCCGCCCACAGCGACCCGTCGCGCGGTGGGTCGAGCGCGGAGACCTGGCCGATGCGGGCCAGCCGCCGCCGGTGCTTGAGCCGCACCGTCCCCTCGATGCCGGCACCGGCCACATGGTCCAGCCGATCGACGAACGTGCGCGCCATGACCGCAGTGTTGCCCGCGGCCGCCGGGACCTAGACTCGGAGACGTGACGTCCGACGAGATCCGCGAGACCTTCCTGTCCTTCTTCGAGCAGCGCGGCCACCGCCGCCTGCCGTCCGCATCGCTCGTGCCCGCCGCGTTCGATCCCTCGGTGCTGCTGACCACCGCCGGCATGCACCCGCTCAAGCCGTACTTCCTCGGCCAGGAGGCGCCCCCGGCGCCGCGCCTGACGAGCTGCCAGAAGGTCTTCCGCACGCCGGACATCGACATCGTCGGCACGACCACGCGCCACCTCACGTTCTTCGAGATGCTCGGCAACTTCTCGATGGGCGACTACTTCAAGCAGGGCGCCGTCGAGTTCGCGTGGGACCTCTCCCTCAACGGCTTCGGCTTCGACCCCGAGCAGATCTGGATCACCGTCTTCGAGGGCGACGACGAGCTCGGCCTCGGGCCTGACGAGGAGGCCATCTCCGCGTGGGAGGCGGTCGGCGTACCGCGTGAGCGCATCGTGCTGTGCCCGCGCTCGGAGAACTTCTGGCAGGCCGGCCCGATCGGCCCGTGCGGCCCGTGCTCGGAGCTGTACTACGACCGCGGCCTGGACTGGGGCGCGCCCGACGACCTTCCGGGCGGCGAGAACGAGCGCTTCCTGGAGTACTGGAACCTCGTGTTCATGCAGTTCAACCAGGACCCGGTCAACGACCTGACGCCGCTGCCGGCGCAGAACATCGACACCGGGCTGGGCCTCAACCGCATGGCGGTCATCCAGCAGGGGACCGACACGGTCTTCGAGACCGACCAGTTCCTGCCGCTCGTCCAGCTCGGCGAGGAGCTGTCGGGCCGGACGTACGGCGAGTCCTTCGAGGTCGATCGCGCGCTGCGCATCCTCGCCGACCACACGCGCGGCATGACGTTCCTCGTGGCCGACGGCGTCGTGCCGTCCAACGAGGACCGCGGCTACGTGCTGCGCCGCATCATGCGCCGGGCGATCCAGCAGGGCCGCAGCCTCGGCATCGAGGGCACGTTCCTGCCGCGGTTCTCCGAACGCGTCACCGAGCTGATGGGCGCGGCGTACCCCGAGCTGCACGAGCAGCGCGAGTCCATCGACAAGTGGCTGCGCGCGGAGGAGGAGTCGTTCGGCCGTACGCTCGAGCAGGGCACGCGGATGCTCTCGGACATCGTCGCGCGGGCGCGCGAGAACGGCGAGGAGGGCGTTGGCGCCGACGACCTCTTCCGGCTGCACGACACGTTCGGCTTCCCGTTCGACCTCTCGCGCGAGCTGCTCGCCCAGGAGGGCCTCGGCTCCGACGAGGAGGGCTTCGAGACGCTCATGGCCGAGCAGCGCGAGCGCTCGCGCTCCGGGTCGGGCGGCAAGCGCCCCGGGGGGCTCGCGGGCTTCGAGTCGCTGTTCGGCACGGGCGCATCGCTCGCGCCCACCCGCTTCACCGGCTACGACACGCTCGAGCAGGGCACCGAGGTCACCCGGGTCGGCTCCGAGAACGGCCACGTCGCGGTGAAGCTCGCCGAGTCGCCCTTCTACGCGGCGGGCGGCGGGCAGATCAGCGACGCGGGCGTCATCGAGTGCGCCGACGGGGACTGCCGCGCGCGGGTGGTCGACGTGGTGCGCATCGGCGACGACCAGGCGGTGCTGGTCGAGCCCGAGCGCGGGCAGCTGCGTCCCGGCGAGCGGGTCTACGCGCGCGTCGACCGCGACACGCGGCTGGCGACGATGGCCAACCACACCGCGACCCACCTGCTCCACGCCGCGCTGCGCCGGAGCCTCGGCGGCCACGTCCGCCAGGCCGGCTCCTACGTCGGCCCGGACAAGCTGCGCTTCGACTTCACCCACGGCTCGGCGCTGAGCCCGGACGAGCTGCACGCCGTCGAGGACCAGGTGAACGCGTGGATCGTGCAGAACTGGCCGGTCCAGTGGCGCGAGACGACGCTCGACGAGGCCAAGGCGAAGGGCGCGATGGCGCTGTTCGGCGAGAAGTACGGCGACGTCGTGCGGATGGTCGAGGTCGGCGACGGGTCGTTCTCGCGCGAGCTGTGCGGCGGCACGCACGTGCGCTCGACCGCCGAGATCGGCGCGTTCAGGGTGACGGCGGAGACCTCCTCGGCCGCGAACGTGCGGCGCATCGAGGCCGTGACCGGACGGGATGCGATCGCGCTGCTGCGCCGCCACGACGCGTACCTGCGCGACGTCGCGTCGATGCTGCGCACCCGTCCCGACGACGTCCCGGCGAAGCTGGCCGACCTGCAGGCGAAGGCGAAGGCGGCGGCGAAGGGCGGGGCGCCCTCGGCGGGCGCGGGCGTGGACGTCGAGGCGCTGCTCGGCGAGGCGGAGGCGGTCGACGGCGCGCGGGTGCTCACCGCGCGGGTGGAGGCGGCCGACAACAAGGCGCTGCTCCACGTGCTCGATCGCGTCAAGCCGAAGCTCGGCGACGCGGCGGTCGTGCTCGGCGCGGCGGCCGACGGCAAAGTCATGTTCGTGGCTTCGGTCGCGCCGGCGCTCGTGGAGCGCGGCGTGAAGGCCGGCGAGATCGTGCGCCTGGCCGCGGAGGTGACCGGCGGTGGCGGGGGCGGGCGCGACACGATGGCGCAGGCCGGCGGCCGCGATCCGGGCAAGCTCGACGAGGCGCTCGGGGTCGCCCGCGAGGCGATCGAGCGGCGGCTCGGCGGCTGAGGCCACCCGGCTCGGTGCGCGTCCTCGCGCTCGACTACGGCTCGGCGCGGTGCGGCGTGGCGGTGAGCGACCCGACGGGCACGCTGGCCACGCCGCTCGAGGCAGTCACCCGCGCCGCGACGCGCCGGGGCCTCGACCGCATCGCGACCGTCGTGCGCGAGACCGACGCCCAACGCGTGGTGGTCGGGCTTCCCCTGTCGCTGTCGGGCGGCGACTCCGCGCAGACCGCCGAGGCACGCGCGTTCGCGGAGCGCCTGGAGCGCCGCCTGGGGGCCGAGGTGCCGGTCGAGCTGTACGACGAGCGCTTCACGACGCGCATCGCGCAGCGGTCCGGATCGTCGCGTTCGTCTGAGGACTCCCGGGCCGCCGCGGTGCTGCTCGAGGACTGGCTGGCGGCGCACGGTCCTGGCGATCATCCAGCTGACTGATCCCGCGACCGTCGCACTCGGCCGCACGCGCTGCGCGGCGCACGGCAACCACGGTGCCCACATCCGAGCACGACGGCCATAGGACCAATCATCTAGCCTGACCCATCCGCGCGGGTCACCGATCCGCCGCTCCGCGCGCGACGCTGTCGCTGTCATGCCTCTGTTTCGCCGATCCGATTCCTCAGGAGAACGCACGCCCGCTGAGCGGGAGTATGCGCGGCGCCTGCGCGAGGCGCGACGGCTCGGGCTGCCCGATCCGCCGCGGCCGGACGAGATGGAGGTCGAGGACGAGGCGCCGCCGTACCTGCCGTCACAGCCGGTCGATCAGGAGGGCACGCACCCGGTCGAGTCGGTGGCGGAGCTCGAGAGCGAGTGGGAGGAGCCGCCCGCCGAGGAGGCGTGGGTCGAGTACCCGCCGGCCGCCGACGAGTTGCCGCCCGAGGAGCCGCCGCCCGCCGAGGAGGCGTGGGTCGAGTACCCGCCGGCCGCCGAGGAGCCGCCGACCGCCGTGCAGCCGCCGCTCGTCGAGCCCGAGCCGCCCGCCGAGCCCGAGCCGCCGTTCGAGCCCGCGACGGAGGCGGCCGAGCCGCCGGCGCCCGACCCCGACCCCGACCCGGTCACGCCCACCGAGCCGGAGCCGCCCGCCGACCCCGTCACCGCCGAGCACCGCGCAGAGGCCGTCACGACGCCGCCCCCGGCCTTGGATCCGCCCATCGCCGACGTCGACCGCACGGCGCCGCCGATGCCCGCCAGGTCGTCGGCGCGCCCGCTCCCGACGCCGCCCCGCCGCCGGTACACCCCGCCCGACCCGCGGCGCAGCCCGGCGACCGGCCCCGCCCGCCGGTCCGGTCGGCGGTGGATCAAGCGCATCTTCGCCGTCCTCGCCCTGCTGGCGGTCGCCTTCGTCCTGTGGTTCATCTTCAGCCTCTTCCAGCCCTTCAAGGGCGACGGCGACGGGACCGTCGTCGTGAACGTCCCGCGCGGCGCGACGTCCCGCGAGGTCGGTGACCTGCTCGCCGACCGCGGCGTCGTCTCGTCGGGCTTCTTCTTCGACCTGCGCGCGCAGGTCGCCGGCAAACGCGACGACCTCAAGGCCGGCCGCTTCGAGCTCGCCCACGACATGAGCTACGGCGCCGCGATCGACAAGCTCACGCAGAACCCCGTCGCGCCGCCCACGATCAACGTGACGATCCCCGAGGGCCTCTCGCGCAAGGAGACCGCGCCGCTCGCCAAGAAGGCCGGCGTCTCCGGCAGCTACCTCGCGGCCTCCGACAAGCACGCCGGCTTCAGCCCGCGCTCCTACGGCGCGCCGCGGTCGACGAAGACGCTCGAGGGCTTCCTGTTCCCCGCGACCTACGAGATGGGGGAGAAGCAGGCCACCGCGGGCCGCCTCGTCGGCCTGCAGCTGGACGCCTTCAAGCGCAACTTCGACGAGATCTCGATGACGAAGGCCAAGCGCAGGAACCTGACGCCCTACGACGTGCTGATCATCGCCTCGATGATCGAGCGCGAGGCCCAGGTCGCCAAGGAGCGCGAGCTGATCTCCGCGGTCATCTACAACCGCCTGAAGCAGGGCATCCCGCTCGGCATCGACGCCACGACCCGCTACGAGCTGGGCCAGTGGAGCCGCCCGCTGCGCGTCTCGGAGCTGCAGAAGGACACGCCCTACAACACGCGCACCCGGCGCGGGCTGCCGCCGACGCCCATCGGCAACCCGGGCCTCGCGTCGATGAAGGCCGCCGCCGACCCGGCGAGCGCGAAGTACATCTACTACGTCGTCAAGCCGGGCACGTGCGGCGAGCACGCGTTCTCGTCGACCAACGCGCAGTTCCAGCGCGACGTCCAGCGCTACGAGCAGGCGCGGGCGAAGAACGGCGGCAAGTCGCCCGACACCTGCTGACCGTGGGGCGCGCAGGCTGATGCCGCTGCTCGGCGTCCTCGGCTGGCCGGTGCGCCACAGCCGCTCGCCTGCCATGCACAACGCGGCCCTCGCCGCGCTCGGCCTCGCCGGCTGGCGCTACCAGCTGCTGCCCGTCCCGCCGGAGCTCTTCGAGCGGGCCGTCCGCGCCCTGCCGGGGGCCGGGTTTGCCGGGGCGAACGTGACCGTGCCCCACAAGGAGGCCGCGCTCGCGCTCGCCACGGACGCCACGCCCGCCGCCCAGGCGATCGGCGCGGCGAACACCCTGACCTTCCACGACGATGGCCGCATCGAGGCCGGCAACACCGACGCGCCCGGCCTGCTCGCGTCGCTGCCCGAGCCGGCGGAGGGCCGCACCGCCCTCGTCCTCGGCGCCGGCGGCAGCGCCCGCGCCGCCGCCTGGGCGCTGCGCGAGGCGGGCGCCGCCGGCGTCGCGGTGCTCAACCGGACGCGCGAGCGCGCCGACCGCCTGGCCGTCGACCTCGGCATCCGCGTGGTAACGGAGGCCGAGCCCGCGGACATCCTCGTCAACTGCACGACGGTCGGCCTGCACGACGAGCGCGCCGCCCCGGTGGACCTCGACGAGCTGCACCGGTTCGGCACGATCGTCGACCTCGTCTACCGCGAAGGCGGCACCACGCTCGTCCGCGCCGCCCGCGCCCAGGGCCACCCGACGGTCGACGGACTGGAGATCCTCGTCGGGCAGGGCGCGCTGTCGCTCGAGCGCTGGACGGGCCGCACGGCCCCGCTCGAGGTCATGCGAGCCGCCGCGCTCAGCGCTCGGTGACGCGGACCTTCAGATCGCTGTCGATCGCCAGCGCGCGCTCGCCGCGCAGCAGCGCGAGCAGCTCGTCGCCGACGAGCTCGCGCCGCCAGCCGTGTAGCGTGCGGACGTCCGCGTCGGCGCCCTCGCGCAGGCCGGCGAGGATGGCCTGCAGGTCGGCTCGCGACGCGACGAGCTCGTAGGCGAGGTCGGAGTCGGCGACGCGGGTGCGCACGAGCGCCTCCGACAGCGCGATGAGCGGGGCGTCGCCCGGGTGCGGCGCGGGACGGCGCTCGCCCTCGAACGGGATCGGCTCGCGGTCGCGGCCGCGCGCGACCGCCTCGAGGATGTCGTCCCCGCGCCGGCGCAGGTTGCCGGGGTTGATGCCGCGGATGTTCTCGAGCGCCTTGCGCGAGTCCGGCTTGCGCTTGGCGATCTCGACCAGAGCGGCGTCGGCGAGGACGCTCTGCACCGTCCGATCCTGCGTGGCGGCCAGCGACTCCCGCCACTCGACGAGCTCGCGCGCCACGGCGCGCGACCGGGCGTCGAGCCCGGCGATGCGCGGCAGCCGGTCGAAGATCGCGTCGAGGTCGCGCTCGTCGGAGACCGTCTCGAGGAACCGGCATTCCTCGCGTGCCCACTCGAGCCGGCCGCGCTCGCGCAGCCGGTCCTGGAGCGCGTCGGCGAGCTGGAAGAGGTGCTCGACGTCCTCGCGGGCGTACGCGACCTGCTCGGCGCTCAGCGGCCGGCGGTCCCACTTCGTGTAGCTCGCCGACTTCGGCAGCCGGATGCCGAGCACGTCGCCGAGCAGCGACTCGTAGCCCGCCTGGGCGCGCAGGCCCGCGAAGCCCGCCGCGACCTGCGTGTCGAAGAGGCTCGTGATCTCCGTGCGCCAGACGCGGCGCAGCAGCGCGACGTCCTGGCGCGCGGCGTGCATGACGACCTCGACGTCCGGATCGGCGAGCACCGCGGCCAGCGGCGCGGGGTCGACGTCGTCGTCGAGCGGGTCGATCACCTCGATGCGCACCCCGTCGGCGGCCGGGACGGCGACCTGCACGAGGCACAGCAGCGTGCGGTAGCGGCCCTCGCCCATGAACTCGGTGTCGATCGCCAGGCGCCCGCTCGCGCGCGACTGATCGGCGAGCTCGGAGAGGGCGAAGGTGGGCAGGGGCAACGTGGCGATGGCGGGAAATCAATCACGCGGGCGCCGCGCGCGCGGCGCGGTGCGCGCATCGCGGTGCGGCGACCCCGGCTTCGCCGGTCCGTTGCCGCCGTCCCCGGACGGGTCCGCCGGCTGCTTCGGGGCCTGATCGGGCCAGTGGCCGTGGCGGTCGAAGTAGTCGCGCGCCTCGAGCTCGGCGTCGCGCTCCGCGTCGCCCTTGACGCCGATGCGGAACAGGACGTTGAGCAGCCAGATCGACAGCCCCGCGCCGATGATCCCCGCCGCTCCCTCGGCGGTGTCGACGGACGGGTCGATGAGCCAGAGGATCACGCCGGCGGCGACGACGATCGCCGGCAGCCACGTTCGCGTGAACTTCAGGATCACCGCAGCACCGCCTCGCCGGTCCACACCGCCGGATCGCGCGCCAGCGCGGCCGGGTCGAACGCGGTGAGCGCCTCGTCGAGGTCCCCGGGCAGGCCGGCCGACTCGAGCAGGCGGGCGCGCACCTCGGCGACGCTCTCGCCGATCGCGCGGCGGTCCGCCAGCGTCACGGCGCCGTGCCGCTTGGCCAGCCGCGTGCCGTCGGCGGCGAGCACGAGCGGCACGTGGGCGTAGGAGCAGCGGGGCAGGCCGAGCGCATCGGCGACGAAGATCTGGGCGGGCGTCGCGCCGATCAGGTCGGCGCCGCGAACGACCTCGCCGACGCCCTGGCCGGCATCGTCGACCACGACCGCGAGGTTGTATGCGGCGGTCCCGTCGTTGCGGCGCACCACGACGTCGTCGACCACCCCCTCGTACTGCCCCATCACCCGGTCCTCGAACGCAACGCGCGCCCCGCCCGCCCGGAGGCGCAGCGCCGGAGGCCGTCCCTGCGCCTGGCGCTCGGCGCGCTGCGCGGCGGTCAGCTCGCGGCAGGTGCCCGGGTAGTGGCCGGGCATCCCGTGCGGGGCCGACGCCGCATCGCGGATCTCGGCCCGCGTGCAGAAGCACGGGTAGGTGTCGAGGCGCCCGATCGCCGCCGCGTACAGGGCGCCGCGCTCGGACTGGCGCACGACCTCGCCGTCCCAGTCCAGGCCGATCGCGGCGAGGTCCTCGAGCTGGCCGCGCTCGTGCTCGGGCCGCGAACGGCCGCGGTCGAGGTCCTCGACGCGCACGACGAACCGGGCGCCGGCCGAGCGCGCGAACAGCCAGGCCAGCAGCGCCGTGCGCAGGTTGCCCACGTGCAGCGGCCCGGAGGGCGAGGGGGCGTAGCGGCCGTCATGTCCCACCCCTCACAGGCTAGGCCCGCCCCCGGCCCCCTACGCGGCCATCGGCTGCGGCTCGCCCTCCGGCTCGGCGGCCGCGCGCGGCGGGCGGACGAACAGCGCCGCGAGCACCGCGCCGGCCAGGGCGAAGCCGGCGCCCACGAGGAACGCGAGCTGGAAGCCCTCGACCGTCGCCGCGGCCTGCGCGGCACCGTCCGACAGCGCGTTCGTCGTCCGCTCTGCGGCCAGCGTCGCCAGCACCGCCAGCCCGAGCGCGCCGCCCACCTGCTGGGAGGTGTTCAGCAGTCCGGAGGCCAGCCCCGACTCGTGCGCCGCCACGCCGCCCGTCGCGGCCATCGTGCCGGACACGAAGAACAGGCCGATGCCCATCGCCACGAGGAGCGACGGGAACAGCACGTCGCCCAGGTACGTGCCGTCCGCGGAGATCTGCGAGAACCAGAGCAGGCCGCCGGCGGCGAGCACGAACCCCGTCGTGAGGGTGGCCCGCACGCCGATCCTCGCCACGACCGTCGAGGCGAGCCCGGCGGTCACGAAGATCGTCACCGCGAGCGGCAGGTACTGAAAGCCCGTGCGCATCGCCGACGCGCCGAGGACCTGCTGCATGTAGAGCGACAGGAAGTAGAACATCGCCATCAGCGCGGCCACGGCGAGCATCGCCGTGCCGTTCGCCGCCGCCAGGGTGCGGTTGCGCAGGATCCCCAGGCGCACGAGCGGATGGCGCGCCGTCGTCTCGCGCACGACGAACGCGACGAGCAGGACGAGCGCCGCGGCGAAGCCGATGAGCGTGCGCGCCGACCCCCAGCCGTGCTCGGTCGTGTTGACCAGCGTGAAGATCAGCAGCGCGAGGCCGCCCGTGGCGGTCACCGCACCGGCGACGTCGAAGCCCTCGCGGTCGCTCTCGGCACGCGACTCGGCCAGCAGCGCGGGCGCCGAGAACAGGATCGCCGCCGCGACGGGGACGTTGATGAAGAAGACCCACTCCCAGCCGACCGCGTCCGTCAGCACGCCGCCGAGCAGCGAGCCGACCGCGCCGCCGGCGCCGGCGACGGCGCCCCAGACGCTCAGCGCCTTGTTGCGCTCGGTGCCCTCGGCGAACGTCGTCATGACGATCGAGAGCGCGGCGGGGGAGATGATCGCGCCGCCGAGGCCCTGCACCGCGCGGGCGGCGATGAGCATGCCCTCCGACTGCGAGAGGCCGGCGACCAGGGAGGCAACGGCGAACAGGCCGATGCCGGCCATGAAGACGCGGCGGCGGCCGAAGAGGTCGGCGGCGCGGCCGCCCAGGAGCAGGAAGCCGCCGAACGTCAGCGTGTAGGCGTTGACGACCCACTGCAGGTTGGCGGGCGAGAAGTCGAGGTCCTGCTGGATGTGGGGCAGCGCGACGTTGACGACGGTCGCGTCGAGCACCACGAGGAACTGCGCGCCCGCCAGCAGCACGAGGGCGAGCCAGCGGCGGTCACGCGCGGTGGTTGCGGATGTCACTTGTTGCTGCCTTTCGAGGAGCTAAACGCTTGAGGTAGTCAACGTTTCACACGTGCCGCGAACCGTCAACCGGGGCCAACCGGCCGCCCGCGGTGCGGATAACCGCACTCTCCGCCCAATGCCGCGCGACAGCGGCGGCGGAGGGCTCGGGGGCGGCCGTCGGCGGTGCCCGCAGGCGCGGCGGCGGTACCGCGGCGAGGGCCGATACGCGCGCCGGGACGCGACCAAGGTACTCTCGCCGCGGCCATGGCGACCATCGACCCACCCACCAGCGTGCCCTGCTCCGCCTGCCGCGGGACGGGCAAGGTGATCTCCCGCCTGGGCGGCACGCCCACCGAGATCGTCTGCCCCTGGTGCGAGGGCGGCGGCCGGCGCCTCGGTCCGGAGCACAACGCCCAGGCCGTCCACCACGGCTCCGGGCGCGGCGACGACGACCCGCCCGATCAGGCCGCGTGACCGCATGGGCACGCTGCGCCTCATCACGGCCGGCGAGTCGCACGGTCCGGGACTGACGACGATCGTCGAAGGGCTCCCCGCCGGGCTCGAGCTCGACCGCGACGTCCTCAACGCGGACATGGCGCGGCGCCAGCTCGGCCACGGCCGCGGCGGGCGCATGAAGATCGAGAAGGACGCCGCCGAGGTGACCGCGGGCGTTCGTCACGGGCGCACGATGGGTGGGCCGGTCGCGCTGCAGGTGGTCAACCGCGACTACGCCAACTGGGAGGAGCGGATGAACCCGTGGCCGGTCGAGGCGGAGGTGGGCGAGGTCCATCTCCCGCGGCCCGGCCACGCCGACCTCGTCGGCGTCTGGAAGTTCGGCCACACCGACGTGCGCAACGTGCTCGAACGGGCCAGCGCCCGCGAGACGGCGGCCCGAGTCGCCGGCGGGGGGCTGGCGAAGGCGTTCCTGCGCGCGCTCGGCGTCCAGGTGCTCAGCCACGTCGTGCAGGTCGGGCCGATCCGCTCGCCCGCGCGGCCCGTGCGTCCCGAGGACTTCGCCGGCGTCGACGACGACCCGGTCCGCTGCCTGGACGCCGAGGCGTCGCGCGCGATGGTGGCCCACATCAACCAACAGCGCAAGGCCAACGAGTCGATCGGCGGGATCTTCGAGGTCCGCGCGTTCGGCGCCACGCCGGGGCTCGGCTCGTCGGTCTCCTGGGAGGAGCGCCTCGACGGCCGCCTCGCGCAGGCCGTCTGCTCGATCCAGGCCTGCAAGGGCGTCGCGTTCGGCGACGGCTTCGACCTGCCGGCCGCACCGGGCTCGGAGGCTCACGACGAGATCTTCTACAGCGAGGATCGCGGCTACTTCCGCGAGACGAACCGCGCCGGAGGGCTCGAGGGCGGGATGACGACGGGCGAGCCGCTCATCATCCAGGGCGCGCTGAAGCCGATCCCGACGCTGACCAAGCCGCTGCGCTCGGTCGACATCTCCACGCGCGAGCCGGCCCAGGCGCTGCGCGAGCGCACCGACTCGTCGGTCGTGCCCGCGGGCGGCGTCGTCGCCGAGGCGATGGTGGCGTTCGTGCTCGCCGACGCGTACCGGCGCAAGTTCGGCGGCGACCACATCGATGACGTCCGCGAGGCCGTCCGCGCCTACGAGGAGCGCATCGGGTGGCGGCGGTAGCACCCGACCGCGCGCTCGTCTTCATCGGCTTCATGGGGGCGGGCAAGTCCGCCGCAGCCCGCGAGGCGGCGGCCTCGGTCGGCGTGCGCGCCCTCGACACCGACCGCATGCTCGAGGAGCGGCTCGGCTGCACCGTCCAGGAGGCGTTCGACCGCTTCGGCGAGGCGGGCTTCCGCGAGCACGAGCAGCGCCTGTGCGTCGAGCTGCTCGAGCGCGCGCGGGCGGGCGACGTGATCTCCCTCGGCGGCGGCGCCGTGCTCAGCGAGGCGACGCGCGCGGCGCTGGCCCGCCACACCGCGGTGCTCATCGACGTGGACGTCGAGACGGCGTGGTCGCGGGCGTCGGGTCGCGGCCGGCCGCTGGCCCGCGACCGGGCCGCCTTCGAGCGGCTCTACGCGACGCGCGAGTCGCTGTACCTGGCGCTGGCCGACGCGATCCTGCCGGGGCGCGAGCGCGGCACCGCTCGCCGCGCGACGCCGTGGCTGCTCGAGCTCGGCGAGGGCGTCCGGCTGCTGTGGGCGACCGCGCGATCGGCGAGCTACCCCGTGCTCATCGGCCGTCGCGCGCTCGAGGTGCGGCCGTGGCCGGCGCGCGGGCGCCGGTTCGTCATCAGCGACGAGACGGTCGGCGGGCGCCACGGGGCGCGGATCGGCTCGCCGGCGGCACGCCTGACGATGGCGCCCGGGGAGGAGCACAAGACGCTCGCGACGTTCGAACGCCTGCAGCGCGAGCTGACGCGGGCGGGCGCGGGGCGCGGCGACCACGTCGTCGCGCTCGGCGGCGGCGTCGTCGGTGACGTGGCGGGGTTCTGCGCCGCGACGTACCAGCGCGGCATCCCGGTCGTCCAGGTCCCGACGACGCTCGTCGCGCAGGTCGACTCGGCCTACGGCGGCAAGACCGGCGTCGACCTTCCGGAGGGCAAGAACTACGTGGGCGCCTACCACCAGCCGGCGGGCGTGCTCGTCGACGTCGGGCTGTTGGAGACGCTTCCGGAGGCCGAGCTCGCCGCCGGCCGCGCCGAGGTCGTCAAGACCGCGCTCATCGCCGGCGGACGGCTGTGGGAGCGCGTCGCCGCCGGGCACTTCGACGACGAGGAGACCGTGCTCGACTGCGCGCGGACCAAGCTCGCCGTGGTCGCCGCCGACGAGCGCGACGGCGGCCGGCGCCAGATCCTCAACCTCGGGCACACGATCGGCCACGCGCTGGAGACCGCCACCGGCTACGGGACGCTGCGCCACGGCGAGGCGGTGGGGCTCGGCCTGCTCGCCGCGCTGCGGCTGTCGGGCCTCGGCGACCTGCGCGGGCAGGTGCGCGAGCTGCTCTTGCGGGCCGGCCTGCCGGTGGCGCTTCCCGCCGGCGTCGATCGCGTGGCCGTGCTGGAGGTCATGCAGCGCGACAAGAAGCGGGTCGGCGACACGGTCCCGTTCGTGCTGGTGCGCGGGCCCGGCGACGTGCGCCACGGCCAGGTCGTCGAGCCGGACGTGGTCCGCGCGGCCGTGGAAGAGTTGGCCGTCTGATGCCGCGCAACCGCGTCGAGATCATGCACGGCGTCAACCTCGATCAGCTCGGCCGCCGCGATCCCGGCCACTACGGCTCCCTCACGCTGGCGCAGCTCGAGCGGGCGATCGGCGACTTCGGGCACGCGCTCGGGCTGACCACCCGCTTCTTCCAGACCAACCACGAGGGCCGGTTCGTGGAGCACCTGCACACCCTGGACGGCGTCGCCGACGCGATCGTCCTGAACCCCGGCGCGTGGACCCACTACGCGTGGGCGATCCGCGACGCACTGGAGATCGCGGCGCTGCCGGCCGTGGAGGTGCATCTTTCCGATGTGGCGAGCCGAGAGGAGTGGCGTCAGGTGTCCGTGATCCGGGATCTCTGTGTCGAGACGGTCAGCGGCCAGGGGGTCGACGGCTACCGGGTCGCCCTGGAGCGCATCCGGCGGGAGCTCAGCGCATGAGCGCGGACCGGGCCGACCGGCTCGAGGCGCGCGCGACCGAGCGCGAGCTCGACGCGCTGCTCGTCACCGAGCTCGTCAACGTGCGCTGGCTGACCGGGTTCACCGGCTCCAACGCGGCGGCGATCGTCGCCCCGGGGCTGCGGCGGTTCCTCACCGACTTCCGCTACCTGACCCAGTCCGCCGAGCAGGTGGCGGAGGCCTTCGAGCGCGAGATCGCGCCGGCCGACCTCCTGGCGGCGCTGGCCCGGCTGGTGCCGGAGCAGGCGCGGCGGATCGGCTTCGACGACGCGACGCTCAGCGTCCGCTCGCACGAGCGGCTGCGCGAGATGCTGCCCGACGAGGTGGAGCTCGTCGCCGCCGGCGGCCTGGTCGAGGAGCTGCGCGCCATCAAGGACGAGGGCGAGATCGACAAGATCCGCGCGGCGGCGCGGCTGGCCGACGAGGCGCTGACGGCGGTCGTGGCGCGCGGTCTCGCGGGGCGCACGGAGCGCGACGTGGCGCTCGACCTCGAGTTCGAGCAGCGCCGCCGGGGCGCCGAGGGCGTCAGCTTCCCGCCGATCGTCGCGGCGGCCGCCCACGGCGCTCTGCCGCACGCCGTGCCGCGCGACGTCGAGATCCCGCGGGGCACGCTTGTCGTCATCGACTGGGGCTGCAGGCTCGACGGCTACTGCTCGGACTGCACGCGCACGTTCGCCACCGGCGAGCTCGATCCGCGCGACCGCGAGGTCTACGACCTGGTGCTCGACGCGCAGATGGCGGCGCTGGCCGCCGTGCGGCCCGGTCCGACGGGACGCGAGGTCGACGCGGTCGCCCGGGAGATCATCACGGCGGCGGGGCACGGCGAGCACTTCGGCCACGGGCTCGGGCACGGCGTCGGGCTCGACATCCACGAGGCGCCGCGGCTGTCGACGACGAGCGAGGCGACCCTCGCCGCCGGGCAGATCGTCACGGTCGAGCCGGGCGTGTACATCCCCGGCGCGGTGGGGGTGCGCATCGAGGACCTCGTCGTCGTGCGCGAGGACGGCCACGAGGTGCTGAGCACGCTGACGAAGGAGCTGACGACCGTTGGCTGAGACGGTGGTGCTGCCGGCGCGGTTCAACGGCCCGCCCGCGTCGGCGAACGGCGGCTACACCGCCGGACGCGTGGCGGCGCTCGCCGGCGACGGCCCGGTCGAGGTGACGCTGCTGCGCCCGCCGCCCCTGGATCGCGAGCTGCGCGTGGAGCGCCACGCCGATGGGTCGGTCCGGCTGCTCGACGGCGATGACGTCGTCGCGTCGGGGCGCCCGCTCGAGGCGCTGGAGATCGACGTTCCTGCCGTGGTGGACGTGGCCGCGGCGCACGCGGCGGGGGCGGCGACGCCGCTGGCCCACGAGCATCCGTTTCCGACCTGCTTCGGCTGCGGGCCCATGCGCGGCGACGACGGGCTGCACTGCCTGTGCGGCCCGGTCGCCGGCCGCGAAGGGATCTGGGCGGTCGGCTGGACACCCGGCCAGTCGTCGCGCGAGCTCGTCTGGGCGGCGCTCGACTGCCCGAGCAGCGCGCCGGTCTCCGAGCCGGGCGGTGCGCCGCACCTGCTCGGGCGGATCGCGGCCCGGGTGGACCGGCTGCCCCTGGCGGGCGTGCCGCACGCCGTGATGAGCTGGACGCGCTCGCTCGACGGGCGCAAGAAGCACACGGGCTCCGCGCTGGTGGACGGGGACGGCGGCGTGCTCGCCATCGCCCACGCGACCTGGATCGAGCTTCGCAGCTGAGCGATCCCGCCCGCGGTCACTGGCTCAAGGCGGTCGGCCACGCGCGCGGCCCGCTGCCCGACCGCTGGCTGGAGGAGGGCCGGCTGGCCGTGCTGACGCGGGCCGGCTTCCCCCGGCGTCCGCGGATCGTCCCGGGCGACCGGCTGGTCCTGTACGCGTCGGTATGGCGGCGGATCTTCGGGGTGGTCGAGGCCGTCGGCGAGCCCGAGGTGGTCGACCATCCGCGGTGGCCCTGGGCGATCGCGGTCGAGCCGCTGCTCGTGGTGCCCCGGCTCTCGGATGCCCCGCCGGTGCAGGGGGCCGGCGTGGCGCCGCGCTCGATGAGCCAGCAGTCGCATGTCTCGATCACCGCGTCGCAATACGAGCGCGCGGTCGAGGTGCTCGGCTCGGTCGCGCGGTGATCCGGAGGAGCGCCGCTGCGACATCGATGGCGTCGGGGGCGCAGCGAGCAAGGGAGAGAGCGATGGCGCAGCCGGGCGACGTGCTGGAGGTGCCCCGCCTGGGGCTGACGATCGAGTCCCGCACCACGACCGCGCAGACCGGCGGCGAGCGACTCGGTGCTCACGCCGGCGGGCGTCGCGCATCGCCACGTGGCGCAGGACGGCCTGGAGCCGTACGCGCAGCGGCGGGCGCGCGCCGGTCAGGAGTCTGTTGATCTCTCTCGCGCGGCGGGGAGGTTCAACAGGCTCTCAGGCGCCGATCCCGCGCAACCGGGCGATCTGGTGCGTGTCCAGGCGCGCCAGCAGGTCTGCCGCGGCGGCGTTGTCGGCCACCTGCTCGGGCCGCGTGGCGCCGCAGAGCACCGTCGCGGTGTCGGGGTTGGACAGCGCGAACGCGAGGGCGAGCTGGGCGGGCGTGGCGCCGAGCTCGGCCGCCCGCTCGCGCAGCGCCTGCGCCGCCGCTCGGGCGGGCCGCCAGCGCTCGTCGCCGAGCTCGCCGGCCATCCGGCCCTGCGCCGCTCCGTCCGCGTACTTGCCGGTGAGGATGCCCCCGGCCAGCGTGTACGACGCGACGACGCTCGCCTCGCAGGCCTGCAGGGCGTCGACCATGGCCTGGCCCTCGACCCAGTCGCGGCTGACGAGGCTGTAGGGCAGCTGGGCGGCGCACGGCGTCGGCACGCCCTGCGCTCGGGCGATCCGGCCGGCCTCGGCCAGGCGGTCGGCCTGCCAGTTGACGATGCCCCACGCGCGGGCGCGGCCGGCGGCGAGCAGCGCACCGATCTGGGCGACGACCTCCTCGAGCGGGAGCTCCGCCGGCGGCGGGTCGGAGTAGATGAAGTCGAGGTGGTCGAGGCCGGTGCGCTCGAGCGAGGCGTCGAGCTCCTGCGCGGCGTCCTGCTCGGGCCAGAACTCCCACCACAGCTTGCCCGCGATCGTCACCTCGTCGCGGCCGTAGTCCGACGCGCGGAAGACCTCGCCGAAGACGACCTCGGAGTAGCCGGTCGGGATCGGCGCCGTGCCGGTCATGTCGTTGTAGCGGGCGACCTCGAGGAAGTCGATGCCCGCCGCGCGCGCCTCGTTGAGGACGGCGGCGCCCTGCTCGCGCGGGATGCGCTCGTAGGTCTGCCAGGAGCCGAGCGCGATGACCGAGACGTCGAGGCCGGAGTGTCCGAGCGAGCGGTGGAGCATGACGGCACCGTAGACGTCGGCGCGAGATCGTGGCCGGGGAGCGCCGTCCCGCCGCGTTGGCGCGCCCGCCTGCGACAGCGCTCGGGCGGGTACGGTCCGCGACATGCCCGTCTCAGCTGCGAGCGTGCCGCCGGGCGTCTCGCTGCGTGCCGCCACCGTCGAGGACGCCGAGGCGCTCGGCCGGTGCGTCATCGACGGGTTCGCGGGGTACCGCGCGTTCGCGCCCGCCGGCTGGGAGCCGCCGCCGATGGCCGAGGAGGTCGCCCACGTGCGGCGGCTGCTGCGCAGCAGGCAGCACTGGTGCCTGATCGCCGAGCGGGACGGTGCGCTCGTCGGGCAGATCGCGGTGCTGCCCGCCGCGCTCTCGGGGATGCCGGTCGACGACGCGTCGCTCGCGCATCTGCGCAACCTCTTCGTGCACCCCGATCAGTGGGGGAGCGGGTTGGCGCGGGTGCTGCACCGCGCCGGGGTGGAGGCGTCGCGCGAGCGCGGCTTCGCGGCGATGCGCCTGTTCACGCCGGCCGCGCACGGCCGGGCCCGGCGGTTCTACGAGCGCGAGGGCTGGCAGCCGGCGGGCGAGGAGTTCCACGCGCCGGGGCCGGACCTCGTGCTGATCGAGTACCGGCTCGAGTTGTCGCGCCCCCGTCGCTGACTTGTCACGTCCGCGTGTTGTTCGGGCACGCGCTGCCCGGCACCGTGACGGCATGCCTCGCAAGCGCTACGTCACCGCCCGTCTCGCCCAGTTCGACCGCCCCGACTGGGGCCCGCTGCAGCTCGCTGTCGGCGAGGACCTGATGTGGCCGTGGATGTGGATGTGCGAGCTGCGGACGCGCGCCGGTGTGGCCTACCACGCCTACAAGCACCACGCCACCCGCCGGTACCTGCACCTCGGACCGGAGGCCGACGCGATCGACTACGTCGGCGACCACCGCTACGAGCGGATCGACCTCGCCGACGCGCTCGAGGACGCGTTGTGGCCCTGGTGGGAGCGCCTGGACGCGACCCCGGAGGACACCGTGGCGTGCTGGATCGCGATCGAGCGCGCACGGCGGCTCGCGGGGCGGCCGGCGCAGTGAGCGCGGCGGCCTGCGCGCACTTCTCGCGCAGGTACGGCCCGGGCTCGACCGCGACGACCTCGTCGACGGCGTCGGGGTGGTGCTCGAGGTCACCCCCGACGCGGCGATGCCCGGAGTCCGGCATCCCCGTCGCGTCCGCGGGATCCGGGCTCGCGGCGGGCGAAGTACCCTTGGGGCTGCATGGTCTCAACGAACCAGTTCAAGAACGGCAACCACATCGACGTCGAGGGGACCGTCTTCAAGATCCTCGAGTTCCAGCACGTCAAGCCCGGCAAGGGCGGCGCGTTCGTGCGCACGAAGCTGCGCCGCGCCTCCGACGGCAACGTGATCGACCGCACGTTCCGCGCGGGCGAGAAGTTCCGCGCCGTGCGCACGGAGGCGCGCAAGATGCAGTTCCTCTACGCCGACGGCACCGACGCGCACTTCATGGACAGCGCGAGCTACGAGCAGCTCGCCATCCCCGAGCCGGCGGTCAAGGACGCCCTGCGCTGGACGAAGCCGAGCGACGAGGTCGACGTGCTCTTCATCGACGACCAGCCGAGCGACCTGCAGCTCCCGTCGTCGGTCGAGCTCGAGGTCACCGACACCGAGCCCGGTCTGCGCGGCGACACCGCGTCCGGCGGCGGCAACAAGCCCGCCACGCTCGAGACCGGCGCCGTCGTGCAGGTCCCGCTCTTCGTCAACGTCGGCGATCGCGTCAAGGTCCAGACGGCGTCCGGCGACTACATGTCGCGCGCCTAGCCGCGCGGAAGCCGAAGCCGCCCGAGCACCCTTGGCCCGCCGTTCCGATCAACGCCGCGCCGCCGTCTTCGCGGTCTACCAGCACGATCTGACGGGACGTCCGCTCGCGGACACGCTCGAACGCGACGCGCCCATCTTCACCCGCGCGCTCGCCCATGCGACCGAGGACTACAGCGAGGACGCCGACGCGATCATCGCTCGCCATGCGAAGGGCTGGACGATCGACCGGATCGCGCCGCTCGAGAAGGCGATCATGCGCGTCGCGCTGACGGAGATCCTGCATCCCGACGCGGTTCCGGGCGATGCGCCGATCCCGCCCGAGGGGGCCATCGAGGAGGCCGTGAAGACCGCCAAGACGTACGCCGGAGCGCAGGCGCCGAAGTTCGTCAACGGCATCCTCGCCGCTGCCCTCCGGGAGATGCGCGAGGATTGCACCCCATGAACGACCTCGATCGCCTAATCGAACGGCTGGACCGCGCCGCCGAGCAGCTTCGCTCCGGCGAGCTCTCGGCCGACGCCGCCGCGACGCTCGTCGAGGACTGCGCCGCCCTCGCCGCGCAGGCGGGCTCCGAGCTCGACCGCCGCGCCCGCGAGGCGGCCGGCGAGCCGCCGCCGCCCGGCCAGGGGGCCCTGTTGTGACCACGAGCACCGCCCGATCGCTCTGAGCGAGTACCCCGAGCATCTCAGGGGGCTCGTCGAGGACTACCTCGCCGAGCTGCGCTTCACGGACGGCACCCCGACCGAGGGCCTCGAGGAGGCGATGCGCTACAGCCTGCTCGCGGGCGGCAAGCGCATCCGCCCCGTCCTCGCGCTCGCCACCGCGCGGGCGCTGCGCCGCGACGAGCGCGAGGTCCTGCCGCTCGCCGCCGCGCTCGAGCTCATCCACACCTACTCGCTCATCCACGACGACCTCCCGGCGATGGACGACGACGACCTGCGCCGCGGGCGGCCGACGTGCCACGTGGCGTACGGCGAGGACGTCGCGATCCTCGCGGGCGACGCCCTCTACGCCGAGGCGTTCCGCCACGTCCTGACGCACCAGACGGGCGATCCGCAGTGCGTCATCGACGCGCTCGCCCACCTCGCCACGGCGACCGGCGTCAACGGCATGGTCGGCGGCCAGTACCTCGACGTCTCGGCCGACCACCCGGACCTCCGCGAGCTGCACGCGCTGAAGACCGGACGCCTCATCGGCGCCTCGATCCAATGCATCGCGCTGCTCAGCGGCGCGGATGCCGACCGCTGGCGCCCGTATTGTGCCGAGCTCGGAGTGCTCTTCCAGATCGTCGACGACATCCTGGACGTGACCGGCACCGACGACGCCCTCGGCAAGCCCCAGGGCTCGGACGAGCGCCACGGGAAGCGCACGTACGTCAGCGAGTTCGGTCTCGCAGGAGCGCGTACCATGGCCGAGACGTCCCACGCCAACGCGCGCGCCGCGCTGGCTGCGGCGGCTCCCAACGGTGCGCTCGAGCTCGAGCACATCACCGACTTCATCTACACCCGGACTTCATGACGCCGATCCTCGATCGCATCGACCGCCCGCAGGACCTGCACTCGCTCACCGACGACGAGCTGGCGCAGGTCGCGCAGGAGGTACGCGCGCATATCATCGACACGGTCGGCGAGATCGGCGGCCACTTCGGCGCCAACCTGGGCACCTGCGAGCTCGCGGTCGCCCTGCACTCGCTGCTGGACTCGCCGCGCGACAAGGTCCTCTGGGACGTCGGCCATCAGGCCTACCCCCACAAGGTCCTCACGGGCCGCCGCGACCAGCTGCCGACCATCCGCCAGTACGAGGGCCTCGCTCCGTTCTGCGCGATCCACGAGTCCGAGCACGACATCATGGGCGCCGGCCACGCCTCGACCTCGATCGGCTACGCCGTCGGGCTCAAGGAGGCGATGCGCCTGCAGGGCGACATCGACGCCGGCAAGGTCGTCGCGGTCATCGGCGACGGTGCGATGACCGGCGGCGTCGCGTTCGAGGCGATCGGCCAGGCCGGCGGCCTGGGCACCCCGATCGTCGTCGTGCTCAACGACAACGGCATGTCGATCGCGCCGAACGTCGGCGCCCTCTCGCGCTACTTCAACCGCGTCCGCCTGAACCCGAAGCTCTACCGGGCGCGCGAGGGCGTCGAGGAGAAGCTGACGAAGCTGCCGGCGGGCATCGGCACCGCGTTCGAGCACCTCGGCCCGCAGCTGAAGGAGTCCATCAAGGCGTTCTGGGCGCCCGGGCTCATCTGGGAGGAGCTCGACTGGGCCTACATGGGCGTCATCGACGGCCATGACGTCCACGCGCTGCGCATCGCGCTCACCGAGGCGCTCGACGCCCAGCGCCCGGTGGTCGTCCACATCGCGACCGTCAAGGGCAAGGGCTTCGAGCCGGCCGAGAACGGCGGCCTGGAGGGCATGGAGAAGTGGCATGCCGCCAAGCCGAAGTCGATCGCCAACGGCGCCCCGGCGAAGGCCGCTCCCAAGCCGGCCAACGGCCCCGTCGCGCCGCCGCAGTACACGACGGTGTTCGGCGAGGCGCTCGTGCGCGAGGTCGAGCGCGACCCGCGCATCGTCGGCATCACCGCCGCCATGAACTCCGGCACCGGCCTGAACATCCTGCAGAAGGCCAAGCCCGAGCACTACTTCGACGTCGGCATCGCCGAGCAGCAGGCGGTCCTGTTCGCCTCCGGGCTCGCGCTCCAGGGCGCCAAGCCGGTCTGCGCGATCTACTCGACCTTCCTGCAGCGCGCGTTCGACCAGATCGTCCACGACGTCGCCCTGCAGAAGCTCAACGTGGTCTTCGCGATGGACCGCGCCGGCCTGGTCGGCGACGACGGGCCCACGCACCACGGCGCGTTCGACATCGCCTACCTGCGCTGCCTGCCGAACATGGTGCTCATGGCTCCGCGCGACGAGGCCATGCTCGTGCGGATGCTGCGCACGGCGATGCTCCACGACGACGGCCCGATCGCCCTGCGCTACCCGCGCGGCGAGGCGGCCGGCGTGCCGATCCCCGACGATCCCGAGCCGATCGAGCTCGGCACCGGCGAGATCCTGCGCGAGGGCGGGCGCGTCGCGATCGTCGGCTACGGCACGGGCGTGCTCAAGGCGCTCGAGGCGGCCGACCGGCTCGCGGAGGGCGGCCTCGACGTCACGGTCGCCGACGCCCGGTTCGCCAAGCCGATGGATCGCGCGCTGCTGGCCCAGCTCGCGGCCGAGCACGAGCTCGTCGTGACGGTCGAGGAGGGCGTGCTGCACGGCGGGTTCGGCTCAGCGGTCTGGGAGACGCTCAACGACGCCGGGCTCCCGGTGCCGCGGATCCTGCGCGTCGGGCTGCCCGACCGCTACGTCACGCACGGCAAGCCGGCGCTGCTGCACAGCGAGGTCGGCTTCACCGGGCCGCGGATCGCCGAGCGCATCGAGGCGGTGCTGCGCGACCCGCAGGCTGCGCTCGCCGGCCGCTGAGCCCCATCACGCGGCCAGCAGGATCTCGGTCACGCGGCCGGGGTGCGACAGCATCGGCGAGTGCCCGACGCCTTCGAGGACGATCGAGTCGAGTCCCAGCCGCTGCGGCACCGCGACACGGGCCCACTGCGGCGAGACGATCCGGTCCTCGGTGGCCCGCACGTCGACGACCGTCGCCGTCGCGGGCGGCCAGGCGGCGGCGGGGCTGATCTCGCTGAAGATCGTCGAGGCCTGGGGCCGCAGGCGGGCGTACGCCGAGGCGGCGTCCTCGGGCGCGCAGCCGTTGTAGAGGTGGTCGCGGGCGAGCTCCGCGTCGGTCCACACGCGCCGGCCCTCCGCGTCGCGCTCGACGCCGGCCTGGTAGTCGGCGAGCAGGACGTGCTCCTCGGCGTTCTGCTCGACGAAGCGGCCGCCGGGCTGGGGGAGGAGGGCCGAGACGAGCACGACGGCGCGCGCACCGGCCTCGGCCGCGACCAGCGGCGCGGTGAGGCCGCCGGCGGAGTGCGCCGCGACGACGACGTCCCCGCCGGGGTCGGTGCCCAGGGCGTCGAGCACGACGGCGGCGTAGTCCGCGGCGCCCGCCCCGACGACGTCGCAAGGCAGGTCGGGCGCGATGACGCGGTGGCCGGCGTCGCGCAGCCGGGGCGCGACGCGGTCCCAGCACCATCCGCCGTGCCAGGCGCCGTGGATGAGGGCGAACGTGGCCAGGTGCGGGACGTTATCCGCTCCGGAACATGAAACGGCCCGCCGGGGAGACGGGCCGCTTCGGGGAGGAGAGATGCTGTGTGATGGTCCTTCTGTGGGAGCACCGTTGCTGCGTTGGTGCTGACGACCATTATGCTGGCTGACCGGCCAGTCGACTGTGATCCTCGTCACGCAACGACCGCGCGACCGCTAGGTTTCGCGCCCGTGGTGAAGGTTCGGCTCGACGCCCTCCTGGCCCAGCGCGGCCTCTTCGAGACTCGCAGCCGTGCGGCCGCGTCCGTGCTGGCGGGCGAGGTCATGCTCGGCCACGAGCGCCGGCGGGCCGCCAAGCCCGGCCAGATGGTCGAGGACAGCGTGGTCGTGGCGCTCGACGAGCGGCCGCAGTTCGTCTCCCGCGGAGGCCGCAAGCTCGCCAACGCGCTCGACGCCACCGGCCTGGACCCGGCCGGCCGGCGCTGCCTCGACGTGGGCGCCTCGACCGGCGGCTTCACGGACTGCCTGCTCCAGCGCGGCGCCGAGCACGTCGTCGCGGTCGACGTGGCCTACGGCGAGCTCGCCTGGTCGCTGCGCACGGACGATCGCGTCACCGTGCTCGAACGCGTCAACGCCCGGGCGCTCGACCCCGGCCGGCTGCCGTGGGCGCCCGACCTGATCGTCGCGGATGTCTCGTTCATCTCGCTGACGAAGATCCTGCCCGCGGTGCTCGCCGCCGCCGCGGACCGCTTCGACGCGCTCGTCATGGTGAAGCCGCAGTTCGAGGTCGGCCGCGACCGGGTCGGCAAGGGCGGTGTGGTGCGCGATCCAGGCCTGCGCCGCGAGGCGCTGCTGATGGTCGCCCGGGCGGCGCAGGGCCTCGGCGCGTCCGTGCTCGGCTTCGCGCCCAGCGGGCTGCCCGGGCCCAAGGGCAACCAGGAGACGTTCCTCTGGCTGGCCGAGGCCGGACGTGGCGGCGCGGTCGGCGATCTCGAGCCGGCGGTCGCGGAGGTGGAGGCCTGATGGCCGAGCGCGTCGCGGTCGTCATGACCCATCGCCGGGCGGAGGAGATCCGCGAGGCGGTCGACACGCTCGAGCGCGTCGCCGCCGAGCACGACGTGACGCTGCGCTTCGTCGACGACGAGCCGGAGGGCGACGACGAGGGCGTCGAGATCGCCATCGCGCTGGGAGGCGACGGCACGATCCTGAGCGCGCTGCGACGGTTCTCGGGCAGCGGCGTCCCCGTGTTCGCCGTGAACTACGGGCAGGTCGGCTTCCTGGCCACGATCGAGGCGAGCGACTGTCAGCGGGGCTTCGCGCGGGCGTTCTCGCAGGACTTCGAGCTGCTGCATCTGCCCGGCGTCGGCATCGCCGCTCCGGGCATCCGGCAGGCCGGGCTCAACGACGTGTCGATCACGCGGCGTCCCGGCGATCGCGTCGCCGTGCTCGCGTACGTGCTGGGCGGCGAGGAGCTCGGCCGCGTGCGGTGTGACGGCCTCGTCGTCTCGACCCCGGCGGGGTCGACGGGGTACAACCTCGCCAACGGCGGACCGGTGCTGGCCTGGGGCGTGGGCGGCTACGTCGTCTCGTTCATCGCCCCGCACTCGCTGACCGCGCGCGCGCTCGTCGTCGCGCCCGCGGACACGCTGACGATCTGCAACCGCTCGAGCGCCGAGTCCGTCGACGTGTCGGTGGACGGGCGTCCGGTCGGTGAGCTGGCGCCGGCCGACTCGCTCGACTGCTCCTTCGTCGGTGACGCGGCGCTGCTCGCCCAGCTGCCGGGGACGACCTTCTACCGGCGGCTGCGGGAGAAGTTCGGGCACCTCGTGTAGGCGGCGGGTGGTCCTGGGCGCCGGTGGTGGACTGGCCCTCGACCCGGGTCCGATCCCGGCCTATCGTCACGGCATGACCCCCACGACCGCAACCTCGCACGCTCCGCGCCTGGACCTCGGCGAGGAGCTCCCCGCGGCGTACGCCGCAATCGTCCGGCTCGACCAGGCCGCGAGCGGCCAGATCGACGCCGCCCTGAAGGCGCTCGTCGAGCTGCGCGTCTCGCAGATCAACGGCTGCGCGTTCTGCCTCGACATGCACGCCCGGGCCCTGCGCGAGCTCGGCGAGTCCCAGCAGCGGCTCGACATGCTCGCCGCCTGGCGCGAGGTGTCGCTCTTCGACGAGCGCGAGCGCGCCGCGCTCGAGTTCGCCGAATCGGTGACGCGCCTGGAGCCGGGCGGGGTGCCCGACGACGTCTGGGACGCCGCGGCCGCGGCCTTCCCCGGACAGCAGATGGCCGGCCTGCTCGCCGCGGTGATCGTGATCAACGCGTGGAACCGCGTGGCGGTGCCGTCGCGCATGGCGGTGCCCGAGATCGCCTGACGGCTTTCTCACGGAAGCGTCACGGGACGCCCGGTCCGTCGGGCGCCACTGGTACATACGTTCGCATGCTCAACGAGCTGCGCGTCGAGAACCTCCTGCTGATCGAACGGGCCGAGCTGCGGCTGGCGCCCGGGCTCAACGTCCTGACGGGTGAGACGGGGGCCGGCAAGACGGTGCTGGCCCATGCGCTCGACCTGCTGCTCGGCGGCAAGGCCCGGGCCGGGATCGTCCGGCCCGGGGCGGCGGAGGCATACGTCGAGGGCGTGTTCGAGCTGCCGGGCGAGCTGCGCGGCGAACTGGGCGAAAGGCTGCCCGAGGACGCCGACGAGGTGGTGCTCGCCCGACGGGTCGGCGCGAACGGCCGCACGCGGGCCTACGTGAACGGCCGGTCGGCCAACGCGGGCGACCTGCGCGAGCTCGCCGAGCCGCTCATCGCCTTCTACGGCCAGCACGAGCACCGGCGCCTGACGCTCTCCTCGACGCAGCTCGACGTCCTGGACGGCTACTGCGGGGCGGCGCAGCTCGAACGGCGGGCTGCCGCGGCGGCCGCGCATGGTCGCGCTCGGTCGCTACAGGCCGCGCTCGATGAGCTGCGCGACCGGGCCGGTGCCCGTGAGCGCGAGCTCGACCTCCTCGAGTTCGAGCTCGCGGAGATCGCCGAGGTCTCGCCTGACGAGGACGAGGAGCGCGATCTGCTCGCCGCGCGCGACCGGCTGCGCCACATGGCGGCGCTCGGCGGCGCGGCGATGACCGGGGTCGAGGCGATCGAGCCGGGCGACGGAGAGGGCGGGGCGGCGTCGCTGCTGGCGGCGGCCGGCGCGGCGCTCGAGGGCGTGGCGGGCATCGACCCGGAGCTCGACGGCCTCGTCGAGCGGTTCCGGGTCGTCACCGTCGAGGTCGGCGACCTCGCCAGCGAGCTGCGCCGGTACGTCGAGGACCTCGATGCCGAGCCGGGCCGGCTGGACATGGTCGAAGCGCGGCTCGCGGCGGTCGACCGCCTCAAGCGCAAGCACGGCGGCAGCGTCGCCGCGGTCCTCGAGCACGCCGAGAGCTGCACGCGGCGGCGCGACGAGCTTGTCGGAGCGGAGGAGGCGCTCGGGCGGGCGGAGGACCGGCTGGCGCAGGCGCGGGCGGAGCTCGCGGCGCTGTCGGCCGAGCTGCACGAGGCCCGTGCGGCCGCCGGTCCCGCGCTGGCGGAGTCGGTCCGCGAGCGGCTGGCGGCGCTGGCGATGGAGGGCGCGTCGTTCGAGGTCGCACTGGCCGACCGGGAGCCCGGGCCGGCGGGCGCGGACGCGGTCGAGTTCCTCATCGCCGCCAACCCCGGCGTGCCCGCCGGGCCGCTGCGCGACATCGCCTCCGGCGGCGAGCTGTCGCGGGTGATGCTGGCGCTCATGGGCGTGGCCAACGAGGAGGGCGGCGCGACGCTCGTCTTCGACGAGGTCGACGCCGGCATCGGCGGCGTGACGGCCCGCGCGGTCGGCGAGCAGCTGCGGACTCTGGCCCGCAGCCGGCAGGTCATCTGCATCACCCATCTCCCGCAGGTCGCCTCGCTCGCGGACCGCAACTTCTCGATCGCCAAGGACACGTCCGCCGACCCTGCCCGGACCACGGTCACCGAGCTCGCGTCCGGCGAGCTGGTCGGCGAGCTCGTCCGCATGCTCGGCGCGGACGGGGAGGATGCGGCGGCCCGCCGTCATGCGGAGGAGTTGCTGCGCGCGGCTTGACGCGGCGGCCACCCCGACGCGGCGGCCGCCCTGATGCGGCGGCCACCCGCGACGCGCCGCTCGCGCGCAGGCGGGCGGGCGGGCGGGCGGGCGGGCGCTACGGGAGCACGCCGCGGATGATCTCGACGACCGCGTCGGGCTGGGAGAGCATCGGGGAGTGGCCGGCATCGAGCCGGTGTATGGTGCCCGCCCGCTGGCTGAGCATCTCCTGCGCCGGCACGGGGATCGCGTTGTCCTGGTCGCAGATCACGTACGTCGAGGGGGTCTGGCGCCACGCGGCGGCGCGCAGCTCCTGCGCGATCGCGTCGAAGCGCTGCAGCTGGAGCGCGGCGGCGGCGGTCTCGGCCGCGCCGGCGTCCATGTCGTTGTAGAAGATTTCCTCCGGGCGGAAGGCGATCAGCGCGCGGTGGTCGTCGGTGAACGACCACCAGTCCGGCGGCTCGCCGCCGACGAGGCCGTACAGCGACTCGCCCTCGTCGAGCATGAACGCGGTCAGGTAGACGATGTGCGAGACGTTCTCGGCGCCCGCGGCGCCCTCGCTCGCCACCGCGCCGCCGTAGGAGTGCGCCACGAGCACGACGGGACCGTCGATCTCCGCGAGCGTCGCCCGCACCGCGTCGGCGTCGTCGTGCAGGTCGCCGAGCGAGTCCGCGTCCGGCCCGACGCTCGGCAGGTCGACGGTGCGCACGCCGATGCCCTCGGCGGCCAAGCGGCTCGCCACCTCCGCCCACGCCCAGGGCCCGTGCCACGCACCGTGGACCAGCAGCACCGTCGGATCGTCCTGCGCCATGTGGGCTCTCTCCTCGCTTGCTGACGTGCCCGCCCATCCTGCCATGCGCGCGCACGACGCAGGCGCCGCGGGGCGGTCGCAACGCCACACGGATGCCGCGCGCCCTAGACTCGCCGGGATGTCCGCCGTGCCTCGCGTCTCGGACAGCGCGCGGCTCGAGCCGACGACCCGTCCGGTGACGGGGCGTGTGCGGCTCGGCCGGCGCACCAAGCTCCTGGTCAAGCGCCTGACCCGGGGCGACATCGCCGTGATCGATCATCGCGACCTCGATCGCGTGTCAGCCGAGGATCTCGTCGGGGTCGGCGTCGTCGCGGTCCTCAACTGCCGGCCGAGCTCGAGCGGCAGCTACCCGAACATGGGCCCGATGCTGCTCGTCCAGGCCGGGATCGTGCTCGTCGACCTGCCGGACGACACCCTCTTTCACCGCCTGCGCGACGACGACGAGATCACCGTGCGCGACGGCGACGTCCTGCGCGGCGGCGAGGTCATCGCCCAGGGAACCGTCCAGAGCCCGTCCGACGTCCGCGCCCGCAACGACGCCTCCCGTGACGCCATTGGCGAGGCGCTCGAGGAGTTCGCTCGCAACACGGTGGAGCACATGCTCGACGAGCGCGAGCTGCTCGCCGGCAAGATCGAGCTGCCGCGCTTCACCACCGACTTCCGCGACCGGCCGGCGCTCATCGTGGTCCGCGGCGTCGACCACCGGCGCGACCTGCGCGCCCTGCGCCCGTACATCCGCGACGTGCGCCCCGTGATCGTGGGGGTCGACGGCGGCGCGAACGCCATCCTCGAGGAGGGCTTTCGCCCGGACATGATCGTCGGCGACATGGACTCCGCCTCCGAGCAGACCCTGTCCTGCGGAGCCGAGCTCGTCGTCCACGCCTATCCCGACGGCCGAGCGCCCGGCCGCGACGTGCTCGACCGGCTCGGCCTGCCGCACAAGATCGTGCCCGCCCCGGGCACCAGCCAGGACGTCGCGATGCTGATCGCCCACGAGAAGGGCGCGCAGCTGATCGTGTCGGTCGGCTCGCAGTTCAACCTCGTCGAGTTCCTGGACAAGAACCGTCAGGGGATGGCGTCGACCTTCCTGACGCGCCTGCGGCTCGGCGAGAAGCTGATCGACGCCAAGGGCGTGGGCCGTCTCTACCGCCCGCGGCCCGGCACGCTGCCGATCGGCCTGGTCTTCCTCGCCGGCATCATCACCGTCGCCGTCATCGTCTGGCGCACCCCGGCGCTCTACAACCTGGTCCAGCTTCTCTGGCTCAAGCTGCAGGTGCTGCTCGGCATGGACACGTAGTGGTTCGTGTCGATGATCGCGGGGCGGGCCACTAGCCTGGTCCGGTGTTCGACTTCCGGTACCACGCGCTGTCGCTCGTGGCGGTGTTCCTCGCGCTCGCCGTCGGGCTGCTGCTCGGCGTGGCGATCGGCGACTCGGGGCTGGTGTCGTCGGCCCAGAAGGACATCGAGAACTCGCTGCGCGGTGACGTGCGCGCGTCACGGGCCGAAGCGGACGACCTGCGTGGGGAGCTCGGCCGCCACCTCGACTACGAGAAGCAGACCTATCCGGACCTCGTCGCGGGCCGCCTGCCCGGCGCCCAGATCGGGCTCCTGTTCATGGGCCCGACCCAGGGCGGCGTGGTCGACCAGGTCCGCGAGGCCATCGAGCCCGCGGGCGCGCAGCTGCGCTGGGTCGGCGTCCTGCGCGAGCCGCCCGGCCTCCAGGCGCTCGCCGAGCACGCCAAGCCCACCCGATACATCGCGCTCGCGGACAACCCGGCCCTGCTCGGCCCGTTCGCGGAGCGCATCGGGCTCGCGCTCGCGGCCGGCGGCAAGCTCGTCTCGCAGGAGCGCTCCTCGCTGATGGGATCGTTCTCGGGCGAGCTCGGCCAGCTCGACGGGGTGGTGGTGGCGCGCTCGTCCTCGCGTCCCGAGGAGTCGGACGAGCAGCGCGGGACGACGGACACCCTCGAGCAGGGCATCATGCGCGGCATGTTCCGCGGCAGCGTGCCCGTCGTCGGCGTCGAGCACCTCGACACCGACCCGTCCCAGGTCTCGTGGTACCGAGAGCACGGCCTGGCCTCGGTCGACTCGATCGACCAGGTCTCCGGTCAGGCCGCGCTCGTCTTCGCGCTGGCCGGCGCGGACGGGGCGTTCGGGCTGAAGTCCAGCGCGGAGGCGCTGCTGCCGCGCGTGGTCGGCGGGGTCAGCCGCCCGTGACGCTGCGCAGCCGGCGGGACCTCGGCGCGATCCTCCGCGACGCGCTCACGCTCTACGGCGGCCAGTTCCGGACGTTCTTCCTGATCGCGCTCGTCGTGGTGGTCCCGGTGGATCTCATCGTGCTCGGAGTCGGGCTCGGCCAGCTCTCCGGCCCGTTCGACTCGAGCCCGTCGGCCGGCGCGCAGGCGGTGGAGCTCGGCGTCACGTACCTCGTGACGACGCCGCTCATCACCGCCATGGCGATCGAGGCGCTGCGCCGTGAGAGGGGCTCGACCGGGCAGGCGATCCAGGCCGGGCTCGACGCGTTCCCGCACGTCCTGCTCGTGATGGTGCTCTACGCCGCCGCCATCGCGGTCGGCGTCCTGCTCCTGATCGTCCCGGGCATCATCGCCGGCATCCGGCTGCTCTTCGGCATCCAGATGGTGGTCCTCGAAGGCCGGCGCGGAGTCCCGGCCCTGCGCCGGTCGTGGGAGCTCACGGACGGCTGCTTCTGGCGGGTGCTGGGCATCAACCTGGTGATCGGCCTGGCGGCGGGGATCGCGGGCGTGGTGGTCGGCATCCCGCTGACGGCCGCGGCCCAGAGCGCCGACGCCGACTGGCTCGCGCTCGCCGCCTCGATGCTCAGCCAGACCGTCGTGGCGCCGTTCGTGGCGATCGCCACGACCCTCCTGTACTTCGATCTGCTGGAGCGCAGCGAGACCACCGCCTGACCGTCCGCGCTCCCGGCTACCGTCAGGGACCAGTGGAAGTGCTGCCGTTCGCCGTCTCGCTGCTCGCCGCGCTGGCTCTCGCGCCGGCCCTGCAGCGCTCCCTCGTCGACGGCGGCTTCGTGCGCGAGAACTACCGCGGGGCGCGGATCGCGTTCCCCTTCGGCGTGCTGATCGTGTTCGCCGCGGTCGTGGCGCTCGTCCCGCTCGCGCCCATCGACGAGCTCGCGGACGCCGGCATCCTGCGCCCCGAGCTCGGCCTCGTCGCGCTCTACGCGCTCGGCGTCGCGTTCCTCGGGCTCGCCGATGACGCGCTCAGCGGCCCGTCGCGCGGCTGGCGCGGCCACGGCGCCGCCGTGCTGAGCGGCCGCTTCAGCACCGGCGCGCTGAAGGCGGTCGGGTCCCTGGGCCTCGCGCTGCTCGTCCTGCGCGGCCGCGAGGACTACCTGCTCTCGGTCGCCGTGCTCGTCCTCTCGACGAACCTCTTCAACCTGCTCGACCTGCGCCCCGGGAGGGCGGTCAAGGCGTTCGTGCTCCTCGGCGCGGGCCTGACCCTCGGCGCCTGGGACGCGGACCCGCTGTGGGCGCTCGGCCTGTTCGCTGCACCCGTCCTGGTCGCCGGCCTCTACGACCTGCGCGAGCGGGCGATGCTCGGCGACACCGGCTCGAACCTCGTGGGCGCCCTGGCCGGCCTGTGGCTCGTGCTCACGCTGTCGACGACCGGCCTCGCCGTGGCGGCGGCGGTCCTGCTGGGCATCACGGCCTACGGAGAGTTTCGTTCGCTGAATGCGCTCGTGGAGCGCGCTCCCGTCCTCAAGCACCTAGACTCGATCGGAAGACCGCATGCCTAGTCCCCGCTCCACGCGAACGCGCTACATCTTCATCACCGGCGGGGTCGTGTCGTCCCTGGGCAAGGGGATCGCCGCGGCCTCGATCGGCCGGCTGCTCGTCAGCCGGGGCCTCACCGTCGGCCTCCAGAAGTTCGACCCGTACATCAACGTCGACCCCGGGACGATGTCGCCATACCAGCACGGCGAGGTCTTCGTCACTGAGGACGGCGCGGAGACCGACCTCGACCTCGGCCACTACGAGCGCTACACCGACGTCAACACGACCCGCGCGTCGAACGTCACCGCGGGCGGCATCTACAACGCGGTCATCCGGCGCGAGCGCCGCGGCGACTACCTCGGCGGCACCGTGCAGGTCATCCCGCACATCACCGACGAGATCAAGAACCGCATCAAGCTGATCGGCGAGACGTCCGACGTGGACTTCGTGATCACCGAGATCGGCGGCACGGTCGGCGACATCGAGTCGCTGCCGTTCCTGGAGGCGATCCGCCAGTTCCCGGTCGAGGTCGGCCGGCGCGACGTGATGTTCATCCACCTCACGCTCGTGCCCTACATCGGCCACGCCGGCGAGCTGAAGACGAAGCCGACGCAGCACTCGGTCAACGAGCTGCGCCGCATCGGCATCCAGCCGGACATGCTGCTCTGCCGCTCGGAGTCCGAGCTCGACGGCGACATCCGGCGCAAGATCGCGCTGTTCGCCTCGCTTCCCGTCGCGGCGATCATCTCCGCCAAGGACGTCGACAACATCTACAAGGTGCCGCTCTGGTACGACGCCGAGGGCGTCGACGACTTCATCCTCGACCACTTCGGCCTCGAGGAGGTCCCCGAGGCCGACCTGACCGGCTGGGAGTCCCTCGTGCGCCGGGCCGACGAGGCGACGACGCCGGTGCGCATCGCGCTCGTCGGCAAGTACGTCCAGCTCGAGGACGCCTACCTGTCGGTCAGCGAGGCCCTGCGCCACGCCGGCTTCCAGCACGGCTGCCAGGTCGAGATCGACTGGATCGACTCCGAGACGCTCACCGAGTCGACCGCGCGCGAGCGGCTGCGCGGCCACGACGGCATCCTCGTGCCCGGCGGCTTCGGCGGGCGCGGCATCGAGGGCAAGATCCTCGCCGCCCAGATCGCGCGGGAGGAGGGCATCCCGTACCTGGGCATCTGCCTCGGGATGCAGATCGCCGTGTCCGAGTTCGCTCGCAACGTCGCCGGCATGGAGGGCGCGAACTCCACCGAGTTCGACCACGAGACCGAGTGGCCGGTCATCGACCTGCTGCCCGAGCAGCGCGATGTCGCCGATCTCGGCGGCACCATGCGTTTGGGCGCCGACCCCGTGAAGCTCCACGACGGCACGCGGGCGCGCGAGATCTACGGCGAGGCGGTCATCTACGAGCGTCACCGCCACCGCTACGAGGTGTCGCTGAACCTCCGCAAGCGGCTCGAGAAGGCCGGTCTGGTCTCGAGCGGCACGTCGCCCGACGAGCGCCTGGTCGAGGTCATCGAGCTGCCCGAGCACCCGTTCTTCGTCGCCTCCCAGTTCCACCCGGAGTTCAAGTCGCGGCCGGAGCGCCCGGCGCCGCTGTTCCGCGAGTTCGTGGCGGCCGCGCTCGGGCGCGCGGGCGGCCTGGACGACGCGTCGGAGGGCCAGGGCGAGATGCGCCTCAGCGACGCCCGTGGCGGCGACCGCGCGGCCGCCCCCGTGCCCGGGGACCGTGCTGGCTCGCCCGACTGACGCCGAGCGGCGGCGTCTGCACGGGCTCTTCGCCGAGCTGTGCGCCATCGACAGCCCGTTCGGGCACGAGCAGGCCTGCGCGGACCGCGTGGAGGCCGAGCTGCGGCGAATCGGCCTGGACGTCGAGCGCGACGACTTCGGCAACCTCCTGGCGCGCGTCCCGCCGCCCGCCGGCTCCGAGCGCTGGCTGCTCATGTGCGCCCACCTCGACACGGTGCCGCGCCTGGACCCGTCGACCCCGATCGAGCCGGTCGAGGTCGACGAGGGCTGGGAGAACGCGCACGCCGACATCCTCGGCGCCGACAACAAGGCCGCCGTCGCCGCGATGCTGCTGACCGCCGAGCGCGCGGCGAACGACGGCAGCCCGGTCGGGCTCGAGCTGCTCTTCACGCTGCAGGAGGAGAACGCGCTCGTCGGCGCCAAGGCGTTCGACGTGGGGCGGCTGCGCTCGCGGTTCGGCTACGTCTACGACCACGCGACGCCGATCGGCGAGATCGTCCTCGCCTCCCCGACCTACTACCGCTTCGAGGCGACCTTCCACGGCCAGGCCGCCCACGCGGGGATCCGGCCCGAGGACGGGCGCAGCGCGATCGTCGCCGCCGCCCGGGCGATCGCGTCGCTGCGCCTGGGCCGCATCGACGACGAGACCACCGCGAACGTCGGGACGATCCACGGCGGCGTCGGCGGGACGAACGTCGTGCCCGAGCACTGCCGCTTCGTCGGCGAGGTCCGGTCGATCGACGACGCGAAGGCCGAGGCGCTGGTGACCGAGACGATCGAGCGCATCCACGCGGCGGCCAACGAGCCGACGTGCGACGTCGACGTCGACGTGTCGGTCGCCCGGCTGTTCTCCGGCTACCGCCACCGGCCCACCTCGCCCGCCGTCGGCGCGGCGGAGGAGGCGCTGCGCGCCTGCGGCTACGAACCCGGCCACATCCACTCCGGCGGCGGCTCGGACGCCAACGCGTTCGAGGCCGCCGGCCTTCACTGCGTGTGCCTGGCCAACGGGACGCAGCGCAACCACGAGCCGACCGAGCGCGTCAGCTTCGACGCGCTGGAGGGCATGCTCGCGGTGTCGTTCGCGCTGTTGGCCACGGCGGTGGCCGTCGACGCGCCGGCGTGAGCGGCGGAGGATCGTGGCCTCACACGGGAGCCACTCGACCGCGCTCGGCCTGACCGCCGCGTTCGTCACCGGCATCGTCTTCGCGCTGCAGATCTTCCTGACCGGGCGGCTGCGCAGCCACCTCGGCTCCGCCGAGATCGCCGGCAGCGTGAACAACCTCGTGGGCCTGGTCGCGCTGCTGTGCGTGTCGGCCGTGTGGCGCATCCCGCAGCGGGCGCTGGCCCAGATGCGCGAGAGCGGGCTGCGGCCACGGTGGTGGCACCTGCTCGTGGGGCTGAGCGGCGCCTACTTCATCACCGTCAGCTCCGAGGCGGCGCCGGAGATCGGCGTGGCGCTGCTGTTCGTCGCGGTCGTCGTGGGGCAGGTGTTCGGCGCGCTCGTCGTCGATCGCATCGGCCTGGCGCCCGGCGGCAAGCGACCGGTCACCGCCGCGCGCGTCCTGGCCATCGCCCTGGCGCTCGTCGCGGTGGCGCTCGGGGCGATCGGCGCGAACGGGGACCCGAAGCTCGGGCTTCTCGCCCTCGTCGTGGTCGCCGGGGTGGGGGTCGCGATCCAGCAGGCGGGACTCGGCCACATGACCCGCGTGAGTGGTCAGCCGATCGCGTCGGCGCTCGTGAACTTCCTCGTGGGCACGACGGCACTCGTCGTCGTGACCGCGATCCTCACCGGCTTCCAGCCGCCCAACGGCTGGTCCGCGCCGCCCGAGGACTGGGTCGGTGGCTTCCTCGGCGCCGCCATCGCGGCCACCCTCTCCAAGCTCGTGAGCCTCTTCGGCGTGCTGCCGGTCATCCTCGGCCTCGTCGCCGGCCAGACGACGGGCGGTCTGCTGATCGACCTGTTCGAGCCGTCGAGCGGCCACACCGTGAGCGCACAGACGGTCGTCAGCGTCGCGCTGACCATCGCCGCCGTGGCGGTCGCCGGCATCGCCGGCACGCGCGCCGCCCGGCAGCGCCGGCCGGAGTGCGTGCCCGGCGACTGACCGTCAGACCACGGCGGCCTGCGCCTCGACCATGTACTGGCGCAGCTCGCGCCGCGCGATCGACAGCTTGTGCACCTCGTCGGGGCCGTCGGCCAGCCGCAGCGTGCGCACGTGCGCGTACATCTTCGCCAGCGGGAAGTCGTCGGTGACGCCGCCGCCGCCGTGGACCTGGATCGCGCGGTCGATGACCTTCAGCGCGAGCGTCGGCGCCGCGACCTTGATCGCCGCGATCTCCGTGCGCGCGTGCTTGTTGCCGACCGTGTCGATGAGCCACGCGGTCTTCAGCGTCAGCAGGCGGATCATCTCGAGGTCGATCCGCGACTCGGCGATCCAGTCGATGACGTTCGACCGCGTCGCCACGGGCGCGCCGAACGTCTCGCGCGCGAGCGCGCGCCGGCACAGCGCCTCGAGCGCCCGCTCGGCCGCGCCGATCGTCCGCATGCAGTGGTGGATGCGTCCCGGGCCGAGCCGCGCCTGGGCGATCATGAAGCCGTCGCCCTCGCCGGCGAGCAGGTTGGACGCCGGCACGCGGACGTCCTCGAACGTCACCTCGGCGTGGCCCTCGGCGTCGATGTAGCCGAACACCGGGAGGTTGCGCACGATGGTCACGCCGGGCGTGTCGCGCGGCACGAGGATCATCGACTGCTGCTTGTAGGTGGGGCCGTCCGGGTCGGTCTTGCCCATGACGATGAAGATCTGGCAGCGGTCGCGCATCGCGCCCGACGTCCACCACTTGCGCCCGTTGAGGACGTAGTCGTCGCCGTCGCGCTCGATGCGCAGCTGGATGTTCGTGGCGTCCGAGGAGGCGACGTCCGGCTCGGTCATCGCGAACGCCGAGCGGATCTCGCCGTCGAGCAGCGGCCGCAGCCAGCGCTCCTTCTGCTCCTCGGTCCCGAACTGCGTCAGGACCTCCATGTTGCCCGTGTCCGGCGCGGCGCAGTTGATCGCCTCGGGCGCGATGAAGCTGCGGCCGCTGATCTCGGCCAGCGGGGCGTACTCGTTGTAGGTCAGGCCGGGGCCGTACGCGGGGTCGGGGTGAAAGAGGTTCCAGAGGCCGCGGGCGCGCGCCTCCTCCTTGAGCTCCTCCATCACGGCCGGCTGTCCGTGCGGGTCGTCGCCCGCGTGCAGCTGCTCCCCGTAGACGGACTCGGCGGGGTAGACGCGCTCATCCATGAACGCCTCGAGGCGCTCGCTGAACTCGCGGCAGCGTTGGGTGGGTTCGAAGTCCATGGCCAGACCGTAGACCAAGTTGAATCCGGATTCAACTTCGCCGGCGTAGGTCTGTGGAGAAGTACGGAGACGTGTTGGGGCGGTACCGTCGCGCCCGTGCTCGAGCTGCGCCGCGCCTCCGTGACCGCCGCCGACGGCGCCTGGCTGCAGACCGACCTGGGCCCGGCGTGGAGCGACCCGGCGCTGCACCCGCCGGCGCAGGTGGGCGACGACGTCGTCGTCAACGTGCAGGCGCGCGGGCTCGGCCTCGGATCGGGCGGCTACGACGTCGTCGCCGTGAACCTGACCCGCGGGCTGGAGGCGGCCGATCGCTCGGGCGCGCACGTGATGAAGCTGAACTACACGCCGCTGCAGCACGCGGTCCACGCGGCCGACGGCGACCCGCTCGCCGCCCGCGGTCCCGTCGCCGTGTTCGGCGCGCACGGCCAGCTTCCCGCGCTCGCGTGGGCGTTCGGCCAGGCCGCGCCCGGGGCGCGGCTCGGCTACGTGCAGACGGCCGGCGGTGCGCTGCCCGGCCGGCTGTCGCGCACCGCCGGTGAGCTGCGCGAGGCGGGCCTGCTGGAGGTCCACGTCACGGCGGGGCCGGCATACGGCGGCGAGCTCGAGGCGATCACGACCGCCGGCGGGCTGTGCGCCGCCCTCGAGCGCTGCGACGCGGTCGCGTGCGGGCCGGGGCCGGGCATCCTCGGCTCGGGGACCGCGCTCGGCCACGGCGGGCTTGCGGCGCTCGACTCGGCGCACGCCGCGCTGGCGCTCGGCCTCCCGACGCTCGTCGTGGCGCGGATGTCGAGCGCCGACCCGCGCCAGCGCCACCGCGGCCTCTCGCACCACACGCGGACCGTGCTCGAGATGCTGCTGGCGCCGGTCATCGTCGCGCTGCCGGAGGGCCAATCGGCGCCGGACGACCGCCACGACTGGCGGGTCGCCTCGGGCGCGCTGGACGGCTACCCGTGGCCGCTGCGCTCGATGGGCCGCGACGACCCGCTCTTCTTCGCCGCCGCCGCAGCCGCCGGGCGGGTCCTAGCCTCCGGGCGATGAGCGAACGCGATTTCGAGGCCGCCGGTGAGCCGCGGACCGTCTGGGAGGGCAAGGTCGTCAGCGTCGACGAGGTGGCGTTCCGCTTCGTCGAGGACGGCGCGGTCGTGGAGCGCGAGATCGTGCGCCATCCCGGCGCCGTCGCGACCATCCCGCTCGAGGACGACCACGTGTGGCTCGTCGTGCAGCCCCGGCAGGCGGTGGGGGAGGCGGACATGCTCGAGATCCCGGCCGGCAAGCTCGACGTCGAGGGCGAGTCGCCCGAGGCCAACGCCCAGCGGGAGCTCGCCGAGGAGGTCGGCAAGCGCGCCGAGCGCTTCGAGCACCTGAAGTCGTTCTACACGAGCTGCGGCGTGATGGACGAGGAGATCCACATCTACCTCGCCACCGGCCTCTCGGACGCCGGCGCCGACGCCGACGAGGAGGAGCGCATCGAGGTCGTGGCCTGGCCGCTGGACCGCCTCGACGACGCGATCGCCCGCTCCAAGGACTCCAAGACGCTCATCGGCCTGCTCCTGCTCAAGGAGCGTCTGGCCGGTCGCTGAGCGGGCGCGGCCAGTCGGCCGCCTGCAGCTCGTAGACGACGTGATCGACCCAGCGGTCGCCCACGCGCTCGACGCCCCGCAGGACGCCCAGCTCGCGGAAGCCGAGGCGCTCCGGGATCGCGCGGCTGCGCGCGTTCTCGGGCGCCGCGCGGATCTCGATCCGCTCGAGCCGCCACTCGCCGAAGGCGTGCACGACGCACGCACGCACCGCCCGCGTCGCCAGGCCGCGGCCCTGGGCGTCGCGCGCGAGCCAGTAGCCGATCGACGTGAACCTCCGCGGCCAGTCGATGGTGTGGAAGCCGGCCGAGCCGACGATCCGCCCGCGCTCGACGATCGCCAGCTGCAGGCCGTCGTTCGCGGCGGCCTGGCGCTGCGCGGTGCGCAGGAACTCAAGCGTCTGGGCGCGACCCTGGCGCGGCGCCCAGGGCAGCCACTCCGACAGGTGGTCGCGGTTGGCCTCGATGGCGGCGTGCAGCTCGTCCGCGTCGCTCTCGGCGAACGGGCGCAGGACCGCGTCGTCGCAGATGGGCCAGGGCTCCACGCGGGGCAGTGTTCCTGATCGGCGCCTTGCAGGCACAGGGAACGCCGGCGCACGGGCGAATCCGGCTGGCGTGACAGCCACCGCGCAGCCCCGAGCCTTCGAGCCCCTCGTCCTCGACTTCCTGGCCTACCTGGAGTTCGAGCGCGGCCTGTCGCGCAACACGCTCGAGGCCTACCGGTCCGACCTGCTGCAGGTCGGAGCGTGGATGCGCCCGCGCGGCGTCGACGTCATGAGCGCCACGCACGCCGACCTCGCGGCGTTCCTCACCGACCTCGCCACCGGCGACCCGCCCGAGCGCGCCCCGGCGGCGAACGCGACGCTGCAGCGCAAGGCCGCGTGCCTGCGCTCGTTCTACCGCCACCTGCGCCGCGAGGAGATCCTCGACCACGACCCGACCGCCGACCTGCGGGCGCCGCGCAAGGATCAGCGGCTGCCCAACGTGCTCAGCCGCGACGACGTCGCCCGGCTGCTGGCGGCCCCGCGGGGCACGGACCCGGCCGCGCTGCGCGACCGCGCGCTGCTGGAGCTCATGTACGCGTGCGGGCTGCGTGCGTCGGAGGCGATCGGGCTCACGCTCGCCGATCTCGACCTCGAGGCGGGAGTGCTGCGCGCGGCCGGCAAGGGCTCCAAGGAGCGCCTCGTGCCCATCGGACGGGAGGCGGTCAACGCGGTGCGGATCTACGTCGAGCGCGGCCGGCCGGCGTTCGTCGGCCTGGCGCCTGAGCCGCACCTGTTCGTCAACCAGCGCGGGGCGGGGCTCACGCGCCAGGGGCTGTACAAGATCGTCCAGCGCCATGCGCGCGCGGCGGGCCTCGACGACCGCATGAGCCCGCACACGCTGCGCCACACCTTCGCCACGCACCTGCTCGCCGGCGGCTGCGACCTGCGCTCGCTGCAGGAGATGCTCGGGCACGCGGACATCGCCACGACGCAGATCTACACGCACCTGTCGGCCGACCGGCTCAAGGACGTGTACTTCGCGGCGCACCCGCGCGCCACGGTCGCCCATTAGCATCGGGCGGGAATGAGGCGTGCCGCGGTCGTGGTCATCGATGCCTGCGGCGCGGGGGCGCTCCCCGACGCGGGCGAGTACGGCGACGCGGGCACGAACACGCTCGCCCACCTCGCCGAGGCGGTCGGGGGACTCGACCTGCCGGTGCTCGGCTCGCTCGGGCTCGGCTCGATCCTTCCGCTGCGCGGCGTGGCACCGGCCGCCGCGCCCGTCGTGCACGGCCGGCTGGCCGCGCAAGGCCACGGCAAGGACTCGACGGCCGGGCACTGGGAGCTCATGGGCGTCGTCTCCGAGGCGCCCGCACCCACGTATCCGGCGGGCTTCCCGGACGAGGTGGTGGACGCACTGCGGCGCGCGACCGGGCACGAGTTCGTCGCGAACCGGCCCGCGAACGGCATCGCCGTGCTCGATGACTTCGGCGAGGAGCACCTGCGGACCGGGGCGCTGATCCTCTACACGTCGCAGGACTCGGTGCTCCAGATCGCGGCGCACGTGGACCGGGTCGCGCCGGACGAGCTGTACGCCGTGTGCGCCGCGGCGCGCGAGCTGGTCGACGTGGGGCGGGTGATCGCGAGGCCGTTCGAGGGGCGCCCGGGCGACTTCCGCCGCACGGCAGGGCGCCGCGACTTCGCCCTCGCCCCGCCGCGGGAGTCCTACCTCGACGCGCTGCGCGACGCGGGCGTGGCGGTGCACGCGGTGGGCAAGGTCGACGACCTGTTCGCGGGGCGCGGGATCGACCGGGCCCATCCCGGCGCGACGAACGAGGCCGCGCTCGCCTCGACGGGCCGGCTGCTGCACGAGCTCGAAGGCGGGCTGATCTTCACGAACCTCATCGAGACCGACCAGGTCTACGGGCACCGCAAGGACGTCGACGGCTTTCACCGCGCGCTGCGCGAGATCGACGCCGAGGTGGGGCGCTGGATGGCGCAGTTGCGCCGCGACGACCTGCTGATCATCACCGCCGACCACGGCTGCGACCCGGCGGCGGCGCACTCCGATCACACGCGTGAGCACGCGCCGCTGCTGGCGGTCGTGCAGCCGGACCGGCCGGGCTTCCGGCACGACGGCGCGCTGGCCGACGTCGGCGCGACGGTGCACAGGTGGCTGGCGGGCGCCGACGCGGCGGGCCTGCCGGGCCGCGCCTTCATCTGAGCGCCGAGTTGCGCTTCGTGTCCACCCCTCGGACACAAAGCGCAACTCGCCGCGGGGACTACGCTCCAGCGCGCCCATGCCCGAGCTTCCCGAGGTCGAGACGATCCGCCGCCAGCTCGCGCCGGTGGTCGAGGGTCGCACGCTGCGCGAGCTGCGCATCGACGACGCCCGCTGGTGCCGGCCGCTCGCGCCCGCCGAGCTCAAGGCCGCCGTCGAAGGCCGCCGCGTCGAGCGCCTGGACCGGCGCGGGAAGTACCTCGTCTGGGCGCTCGAGGGCGACGCGTTCCTGCTCGCCCACCTGCGCATGACCGGCACGCTGCTCATCGATCCGCCGCCCGGCACCCGCTACGAGCGCGTCCGGTGGCGCTTCGCCGGCGACGACGACGGCCCCGACATCGCGTTCTGCGACCCGCGCCGCTTCGGCACCGGCGAGCTCGCGCTGGGCGGCGACGCGCTCGACGCGTTCTTCGCCGCCCGCGTAGGCGTGGAGCCGCTCGGACCCGAGTTCACCACGGACGCCATGTGCGCCGCCGCCCGCGGCCGCCGCGCGCCGATCAAGGCGGTGCTGCTCGACCAGCGGCGCATCGCCGGCGTCGGCAACATCTACGCCGACGAGGCGCTCTTCCGCGCGCAGATCCACCCGCTGCGGCCCGCGGGCACGGTCAGGCGCCCGCAGCTCGACGCCCTGCGCGGCGCGATCGTCGAGGTCCTCAACGCCGGGATCGGCGCCGGCGGCGCGACGATCGACGACTTCCGCCACGCCGACGGCGTCGAGGGCGCCTTCCAGAACGAGTTCCTCGTGCACCGCCGCCGCGGCGAGCCGTGCCCGCGCTGCGGCACGGAGATCGTGAAGTTCGTCGCCGCGGGCCGCGGCACGTACGCCTGCGAGCACTGCCAGCGCCCGCCGCGCGGCGTGCGCCGTCACAGGTAGACGCACGGGGGCCCGCCTCCCGCCGGGCAGCGGCTGCACGCCCATCTTGGAGGCCGCGGGCCGGCGTCGGAGCCCCTAGTAGCCTCCCGGCGCGTGGACATCGGCCTCGCGCTCCTCGCCGCGCTGTTCTTCGCGCTCGGCACGGTCCTGCAGCAGAAGGGCGGCCTGGACGAGCCGACCACCGGATCGGGCGCCGGCCTGCTCGTCCAGATGGCCAAGCGGCCGGTCTGGCTGGCCGGCATCTGCTGCGACGCGATCGGCTTCCTCTGCCAGTTCGCGGCGCTGTCGATCGGCCGGCTGGCGGTCGTGCAGCCGCTGCTCGTCTTCAGCGTCGTGTTCGCGCTGCCGCTCGGCGCGCGCCTCACGGGACAGCGCGTCCGGCGCATCGACGTGGTCGCCGCCGTCGTCGTCACCGTCGGGCTGATCGCGTTCCTGACGATCGCCAACCCGTCGGGCGGACGCGACGACGCGCCGCTGCGCGAGTGGCTGATCGCCGCCGGGGCCTGCGCGGTCGTCGTGATCCCGCTCCTGATGGCGTCCCGGCGGCTGGCGACCGCGCCGAAGGCCGCCGTCCTGGGCACGGCGACCGGCGTCCTGTTCGGGCTGAGCGCCGCGCTCACGGACGTGACCGGCCACCGCTTCGACGACGGCGTGCTCGAGGTCTTCACGAGCTGGCCGCTGTACGCGCTGATCGTCGTCGGCTACATCTCGATGACGCTCAGCCAGATGTCGTTGAACACCGGCGCGCTCGCCCCCGCGGTCGCCACGCAGATGGCGTTCGACCCGATCGTCAGCGTCGTGCTCGCGGTGACGCTGCTGCAGGAGTCGCTGCACGAGACGACGCTCGGCTGGATCGCCACGCTGATCGCGCTGGGCGCCGCGCTGGCGGGGATGGTCGTCCTCGCCCGCACGCAGGAGGGAACGGTGGTCGCCAAGCCCGGCTCAGGCAGCGCCGTCGCCGGGACCGCCGCCGCCCCCGCCGGCGGCTAGCGCCGCCATCCGTGCGCTGCTGCGCGGCTTGGCGTAGGTGAAGAAGATCAGGAGCCCGATCAGCAGCCACACCACCAGGCGGATCCACGTCGTGACCGGCAGCGTCGCGATGAGCCCGACGGAGCAGACGATCCCGGTGCCGGCGACCAGATGCACGGCGGGGACGCGGAACGGCCGCTCGAGGTCCGGCCGGCGGCGGCGCAGGATCACCACGCCGGAGCACACGATGAGGAAGGACAGCAGCGTGCCGATCGAGACGAGGTCGCCGAGGACGTCGATCGGCAGCAGGCCGGCCACGATCGCGCCGGCCACGGCGCACAGCAGGGTCGCCTGGCCGGGCGTCTGGAAGCGTCCACTCACCTTGCCGAGCCGGTCGGGCAGCATCCCGTCGGAGGACATGCGCATGAAGATGCGCGTCTGCCCGTAGAACGTGACCAGCACGGTCGCGGCCAGGCCGACCACCGCGGCGATGTTGATGATCGTCTCCAGCCAGTCCAGCGACGAGCCGGCCGAGCGCACCGCCTCGGCGAGCGGGTCGGGGACGTTGAGCTGGTGGTAGTCGACCATCCCCGTCATGACGGTCCCGATCGCCACGTAGAGCAGCGTCGAGACGATCACGGTGCCGAGCAGCCCGATCGGGATCGTGCGCCGCGGGTTGCGCGACTCCGCCGCCGCCGTCGACACCGCGTCGAAGCCGACGTAGGCGAAGAACACGACGCCGGCCGCGCGCAGGATGCCGGTCGCGCCGAACTCGCCGAACCCGCCCTCGTTGGGCGGCACGAACGGCTTCCAGTTCGACCCGGCGACGAAGAACACGCCGACGCCGATGAACAGCGCCAGCGCGCCGAGCTTGAGGGCCACCAGCGCGTTGTTGGCGCGGGCCGACTCGCGCGTGCCGAGGTAGAGCAGCCCGCACGTGAGGAAGACGATCGCCATGGCCGGGACGTTGACGACGCCGCTGCCGTCCCCGAACGGCGGATCGACGAGCGCGTCGGGCAGGTGGATCCCCGCCGACCGCAGCATCGAGTCGAAGTAGCCCGCCCAGCCGACCGCGACCGTCGACGCGGCGAAGAGGTACTCCAGGAGCAGGTCCCAGCCGATGAACCAGGCCAGGAAGATGCCGAACACCGCGTACGCGTACGAGTACGTGGACCCGGCGGCCGGGATCATCGACGCCAGCTCGGCGTAGCAGAGCGCCGTCACCCCGGCGGCGAGTCCGGCGATCAGGAACGAGAAGACGACCGCGGGCCCCGCGTACTGCGCCGCGGCCTCGCCGGTCGTCACGAAGATCCCCGCGCCGACCACCGACGCGATCCCCAGCGCCGTGAGGCTGACCGGCCCCAGCGCGTTCGAGTCGAGCCGTGTCCGGTCGTGCTCGGCCTGAGCGACGATCGCGTCGAGGTTTCCGTTCGCCACGCGCGGATCCTGCCAGTCGGTGCGGCGGGACCGACCGCTCAAGTTCCGCGGCGTGACGGCCGAAGCACCTGCGAGCATGTCCGACCCCGTGAGCACCATCGACGAGTCCGCCGCCGAGTCTGCCTCCTTCCAGGAGAGCGAGCGGGCGCACCGCCTTCAGAAGCTCGATGCGCTGCGGGCGCGCGGCATCCAGCCGTATCCCGCGCGCTTCGATCGCGACACGACCGCCGCCGTCCTGCACGAGCGCTACGGCGACCTCGCTCCGGGCGCCGACGCCGGCGTGGTGGTCAAGGCCGCCGGGCGCGTCATCGGCCTGCGCCGTCACGGCGGGCTGGACTTCGCCGACCTGCGCGACGAGACCGGCACGATCCAGCTGCTCGCCGACCGCAGCGTGCTCGGCGACGGGATCCTGCGCGACTTCGCCGACCTCGACCTCGGCGACTGGGTCGGCGTGGAGGGGACCGTGGTGGTCTCCCAGCGCGGCGAGCTGTCGATCCGGCTCGCCGGGTTCGAGCTGCTGTCCAAGGCCCTGCGCCCGCTGCCCGACCTGCGCCACGGCCTGACCGACGCCGAGACGCGCTACCGCCAGCGCTACCTCGACCTCATCGCCAACGAGCGCACGCGCCAGATCTTCGACATCCGGTCGAAGGTGATCGCCACGACGCGCCGGGTGCTGACCGAGCGCGGGTTCCGCGAGGTCGAGACGCCCGTCCTCCTGGGCCAGGCGGGCGGTGCCGCGGCGCGGCCGTTCTTCACCCACCACAACGCGCTCGACCTCGACATGACGCTGCGCATCGCGCTCGAGCTGCCGCTCAAGCGCCTGATCGTCGGCGACATGAACCGCGTGTTCGAGATCGGCCGGGTCTTTCGCAACGAGGGGCTCGACACGCGCCACAACCCCGAGTTCACCGAGCTCGAGGCCTATCAGGCGTTCGGCGACTACCACGACATGATGGAGCTCACCGAGGCCATCGTCGCGGCCTCGGCGATGGACGCCCTCGGCACGACGGTCGTGCAGATCGAGGGCCGCGACGTCGACCTCAAACCGCCGTGGCGCCGCGCGACGATGGCCGAGCTCATCAAGGAGAACGCGGGCGTCGACATGCACCCGTCGATGCCGGTGCAGGACGCGCGCGCGATCGCCGACAGGCTCGGGGTCGAGTGGCTCGAGGTATGGGGCTCGGGCAAGATCATGAGCGAGGTCTACGACGCGAGCTCCGAGCACCTGCTCGTCGAGCCGACGTTCGTCATGGACCACCCGCGCGAGACCTCGCCGCTGGCCAAGGCGCACCGCGACGACCCCGCGCTGGTGGAGCGCTTCGAGTTGGTGGTCGCGGGCCGCGAGCTGGCCAACGCCTACTCCGAGCTCAACGACCCGGTCGACCAGGCCGAGCGGTTCCGCGCCGAGGCGGTGCTGCAGGCGGGCGGGGACGCCGAGGCCGAGCCCGTCGACGACGACTACGTGCAGGCGCTCGAGTACGGGCTGCCACCGACCGGCGGGCTCGGGATCGGCATGGACCGCCTGGTCATGCTGCTCACCGGCGTCGAGACGATCCGCGAGGTCATCCTCTTCCCGACGCTGCGGCCGGAGGCGGGCGCGCCCGAGGCGCAGCCGGCGGCGGACGGCGCGGGGGTCACGCACGTCGCCGCCGAGGCGGGGGAGGCCGGCGTCATCGAGCCGCCCGCGCCGCCGCACGCCGTCGAGCCGCCGACCTTCCGGGCGCCCACCCGCCGGCCGGTGTCGCTGAAGCCGCTGTCGTGGCTGACGGGGATCGTCGGCCTGTTGTCGCTGCTGCCCTCGATCCCGCTGATCGACTGGTCGTTCGGGATCGGCAACCTCCTCGACCGCCCCAGCCGCGCGGTGACGTTCGTCATCTCGGTCGTCATCGGCATCGGGCTGATCGCGGTCGCCCGCCAGCTGTACCTGGGGCGGCGGCGGGCGTGGTACATCGCGGTCGCGCTGTTCGGCGTGGCGGCGGTCGTGCACCTCCTCAAGGGCCCCGACCCGATCCCGCTGCTCGTCGACCTGGCGATGCTCTTCGCCCTGCTGTGGTACCGGACCGACTTCCGGGCGCGCAGCGATCCGGGCTCGCTCGCCGACGTGCTGATGTTCGTCCCGCTGTACGTCGCGGTCGTGCTCACGTTCGGCTTCGCCTCGTTGCTGACCCAGGCCAACCACCTGGAGCCGCGGCTCGGCATCGGCGGCGGGCTGAAGACGATCTTCGGCGGGCTCATCGGCCTCAACGGGACCTACACGTACAAGCGGGAGCTGTTCAACGACTTCTTCCCGACCGCGCTGCTGGCGCTCGGCATCGCCGGCGCGCTGATCCTGCTCTACCTGCTGCTGCGGCCGCTCGTGCAGAAGGTGCCGCCCGACGAGTCCGCGCGCCGGCGCGCGGACCAGATCGTGCGCGCCTACGGCCGGGACACGCTGGCGTACTTCGCCCTGCGCCGCGACAAGAGCTACTTCTTCTCCTCCGACGGCCGCTCGCTGATCGCATACGCGTACGTGCGCGGGCATGCGATGGTCGCCGCGGACCCGGTCGGGCCGCCCGAGGACACCGGGCGCACGCTCGACGAGTTCCTCGAGTTCTGCCGCGGCAACGGCTGGAGCGTCGCGTTCCTCGCCGTGCGCGAGGCGGACGCCGAGCTCTACCGCGAGCGGGGCATGCACGTCCTGTACCTCGGCGACGAGGCGGTCCTGCACCCGGACGAGTTCCGGCTCGAGGGGCGGCGCATGAAGGCCGTGCGCGAGGCGGTCAACCGCGTCGGGCGCGAGCACAGCTTCGAGCTGCTGCACGAGGACCAGGCGCCGCCGGAGCTCGTCGCGCAGCTCAACGCGATCAGCGAGATGTGGCGCCAGGGCGCCGAGGAGCGCGGGTTCACGATGGAGCTGGGCGAGGACGTCAAGGGCGTCAACCCGGACTTCCGCATCGCGCTGGCCCGCGACCGCTCGGGCGAGCCCGCCGGGTTCCTGCGCTTCATCCCCGCCTACGACGCGCAGGAGATGGGCTACTCGCTCGACCTCATGCGCCGCAAGCCGGACTCCGAGAACGGCCTGACCGAGTTCCTCATCGCGAACGCCGCGGTCGCGCTGCGCGAGGAGGGCGTCAAGCGGCTGTCGCTGAACTTCGCCGCCTGGGGGCGCCTGCTCGACAGCGCGCAGGACGCCGGCGTGTGGGGCCGGGTCGAACGGCGGATCGCGCGCGGCCTGAACCCGTTCTTCCAGATCCAGTCGCTGCGCGACTTCAACGCGAAGTTCTATCCCGAGTGGCTGCCGCGGTCACTGGTCATCGACGACCTGGGCGCGCTGCCGAAGGTCGCGCTGCTCTACGCCAGCGTCGAGGGCTTCCTGGAGGTGCCCGTCGTGGGCCGGTTCTTCGTGCCGCCGGTGCGGGCGGCGGCGACCGGGGAGGCGGCTACGCCGCCAGCAGCTCGCTGAGCCGGCCGCTGCGGTCGGCCTGGACGAGCTCGCGGAACCCGCCGACGACCTCGCCGTCGATCACGATCTGCGGGAAGCTCATCATGCCCGTCTTCTCGTGCAGCGCGACCCGTCCAGCCGGGTCCTTTGCGAGATTGATCTCCTCGAATGCGATGCCGCGCTTGGAGAGCAGGGCCTTGGCCTGCGAGCAGAAGGAACAGGGGTCGGTGGAATAGACGATGACGCGATTCATTACTTCACTAAGTATAGCGAGGGGGTGAGCCGGTTCCCGGTCAGGTGAAGACGGAGGCGATCGTCCTACGCTCCATGCGCTACGGCGAGGCGGATCGCATCCTGCACCTCTACACCGAGGATCGCGGGCGCGTCAGCGCGATGGCCAAGGGCGTGCGCCGCGCACGCAGCCGCTTCGGCGGTCGCCTCGAGCCCTTCTCGCGGGTCGCGCTGTTGCTGCACGAAGGCCGCAGCGACCTGATGACGGTCACCGGCGCGGACACCGTCGCGGCGCACCGCCGGCTGCGCGACAGCGCCGCGACGCTCGACGCGGCGGGCCGTTCGTGCGACGCGGTCTCCCGCCTGTTCGAGACCGCCGACCCCCATCCGCCCGTCTACCACCTGCTCTGTCACGAGCTCGCGCTGCTCGACGCGGACCCGGCCGCCGCCACACTGGCCAACCAGCTCGCGTTCCGGATGAAGCTCCTGCTCGCCGCGGGCCTCGCGCCCCAGCTCACGGCGTGCGCGAGCTGCGGCGAGCGCGAGCACCTCACGGGCTTCTCGGGCGCCGCCGGCGGCGTGGTGTGCGGCGCCTGCGAGGCCTCGGCCTTCCCGCTCGACGAGGAGGCCCACCGGTTCATGACCGACTCGATCGGCCGCACGCTGCGCGAGGCTCCGGACGCGTCCCCGCGGGCGCTGCGCCAGGCCGAGCGGGCGATCCGCGAGACCGCCGAGCATCACGCGCACGTGCGGCTGCGGGCCGCGTCGGCGTAGTCCGGCCGCGCCCGCCCGCGCTTCTCCGCTCGCCGGGTGTGCGCCGGCCGATCCGTGACCCGCCGCGCTGTCGGTGGATGCAATCCCGACGGTGGATACATTGCCACGGCGCGACCGGGTACTGTCCCGCCATGCGCTGGGTCTACGACTTCTCCGAGGGCTCGCGCGACATGCGCGAGCTGCTGGGCGGCAAGGGCGCGAACGTCGCCGAGATGACGCGGGTGCTGGGCGCCGAGCGCGTGCCGGCCGGGTTCACCATCACGACCGAGGCGTGCGTCGCCTACATGCGCGACGGTCGCGCGCCGGACGGCATGGACGAGCAGGTCCGCAAGGCGCTTCACCGCCTGCAGGAGCACGCCGGCAGGACGCTCGGCGATCCGTCGGACCCGCTGCTCGTCTCCGTGCGCAGCGGCGCCCGCGAGTCGATGCCCGGGATGCTGGACACCGTCCTGAACCTCGGGCTCAACGACCGGTCCGTCGAGGGCCTGGCCGACAGGACCGGCAACGAGCGCTTCGCCTGGGACTCGTACCGCCGCTTCGTGCAGATGTTCGGCAACGTCGTGCGCGACGTCGAGGGCGAGCGCTTCGAGGACGAGATCAAGCGCGTCAAGCGCGAGCGCGGGGTCCAGCTCGACACCGACCTCGACGTCGACGCGCTGCGCGAGCTGACGCGCTCGTTCCAGGGCTTCTACGACTTCCCGCAGGACCCGGCGGCCCAGCTCGAGCAGGCGATCCGCGCCGTCTTCGACTCCTGGACCGGCGACCGCGCGGTCACGTACCGCCGCATCAACCGCATCCCCGACGACTGGGGCACCGCGGTCAACGTCCAGCAGATGGTGTTCGGCAACAAGGGCGACACGTCGGGCTCCGGCGTCGCGTTCAGTCGCGACGAGGTCACCGGCGCGCCCGAGCCCTCCGGCGACTTCCTCGCCAACGCGCAGGGCGAGGACGTCGTCTCCGGCGTGCGCAACACCCGCGACATCGCCGAGCTGCGCGACTGGCAGCCCGAGATCCACGAGCAGCTCACCGGCATCCTGCGCACGCTCGAGGCGCACTACAAGGACATGCAGGACTGCGAGTTCACCGTCGAGGAGGGGCGCCTCTACATGCTGCAGACGCGCAGCGCCAAGCGCCCGGCCCAGGCCGCCGTGCGCTTCGCGGTCGACGCGGTGGGCGAGGGCCTGCTCGCGCGCGAGGAGGCGATCGCCACGATCGACGCCGAGAAGCTCGACGCGCTCCTGCACCCGACCTTCGACCCGGACGCCGCCTACACGATCCTCGCGCAGGGCGTCGCCGCTTCGCCCGGCGCCGCGAAGGGCGCGGTCGTCTTCACGGCGAGCGAGGCGGTCGAGGCCGGAGAGCGCGGCGAGGGCGTCATCCTCGTGCGGCCGTTCACCGAGGCCGACGACGTCGCCGGCTTCCACGCGGCCAAGGGCATCCTCACGAGCGAGGGCGGCAAGGCCAGCCACGCGGCGCTCGTCGCCCGCGGCATGGGGGTGCCGGCGGTGACGGGCGCCAGCGACGTCGAGATCGATCTCGCCACCGGCGAGGCCCGCGTGGGCGACACGGTCCTGCACGCCGGCGACCTGATCGCGATCGACGGCACGACCGGCACGCTGACGGTCGACGACGTCCCGCTCGTCGAGCCCGAGGTCTCCGAGCACTTCGAGACCGTCCTCGCCTGGTGCGACGAGCTGCGCCGCCTCGGCGTGCGCGCGAACGCCGACACGCCCGACGACGCCCTCCGCGCGCGCGAGTTCGGCGCCGAGGGCATCGGCCTGTGCCGCACCGAGCACATGTTCCTCGGCGAGCGCCAGCAGCTCATGGCCGACGTCATCCTCGCTGACGACGAGGAGGGGCGCCGCGCGGCGCTGGCGAAGCTGCGTCCGCTCCAACAGGAGGACTTCGCGGGCCTGTTCGAGGCGATGGAGGGCCTGCCGGTGACGATCCGGCTGCTCGACCCGCCGCTGCACGAGTTCCTCCCGCACCGCTCGGACGTCGAGCGGGCGGTGGAACGCGCGCGCGTCGAGTGCAGCGAGGATCTCGTCACGCTCGAGCACACCCTCGAGCGGGTGCGCGCGCTCGAGGAGGTCAACCCGATGCTCGGCATGCGCGGGGTGCGCCTCGGCATCGTGTATCCGGAGATCTACGAGATGCAGGTGATCGCGATCGCCCGCGCGGCGAAGGCGGTCTCACCGGCGCCGCACCTGGAGATCATGATCCCGCTCGTCGGCTACGAGCGCGAGCTCGAGCTCATGCGCGGCCTCGTAGAGCGCGTGGCCCACGACGAGGGCCTCGAGCGTGGGCGCGACTACAGCGTCGGCACGATGATCGAGCTGCCGCGGGCGTGCTTCATCGCCGACCACATCGCCACGCAGGCCGACTTCTTCTCGTTCGGCACGAACGACCTGACCCAGACGGCGCTCGGCTTCAGCCGCGACGACATCGAGGGCAAGATCCTCAGCCGGTACATCGACACGCACATACTCGACCGGTCGCCGTTCGAGACGATCGACACGCCGGGGGTGGGGCAGATGCTGCGCATGGGCGCATGGCTGGGCCGCCAGGGCCGCGCCGACCTCAAGCTCGGCATCTGCGGCGAGCACGGAGGCGATCCGGACTCGATCGACTTCTTCCACCACAGCGGGCTCGACTACGTGTCGTGCTCGCCGTTCCGGGTGCCGATCGCCCGGGTCGCCGCCGCGCAGGCCGCGATCGCCGACGGGCCGGCGATCTGAGGCCACGCCGGCGCCTGGCGGCGGCGGCATGTTCCACGTTCGTCACAACATACCCGACGGGGGTACTCATCGACCGGTATCGTCATCGCGTGAACATCGCCGACCGCCAGCGCGCCTTCGAGGACGCCTTCCTCGGCCCCGGGGCGGTGCGGTCCTACCCGGCGCGTCGTGCCTACGCGGAGGACGACTCGCCGGTCCGCACCCCGTTCCAGCGCGACCGCGACCGCATCGTGCACTCGAAGGCCTTCCGGCGGCTGAAGCACAAGACCCAGGTCTTCGTGGCCCCCGAGGGCGACCACTACCGCACCCGGCTGACCCACACGCTCGAGGTCACGCAGGTCAGCCGCACCGTCGCGCGGGCGCTGGCGCTCAACGAGGACCTGGTCGAGGCGATCGGGCTGGGGCACGACCTCGGTCACCCGCCGTTCGGCCACATCGGCGAGGAGGCCCTGGACCGCTGCCTGCGCGAGCGCTTCCCCGGCCACCCGGGGTTCCGGCACTTCGAGCAGTCCCTGCGCGTGGTCGACGTGCTGGAGGCGCTGAACCTCACCGAGCCCGTGCGCGACGGCATCCTGCGCCACTCCTCGCGGATGGAGCCGCCGGCCTCGCTCGAGGGGCGCATCGTGCGGCTCGTCGACCGCATCGCCTACATCAACCACGACATCGACGACGCGGTGCGCGCCGGGGTGCTGGCCGAGCGCGACCTGCCGGTGCAGCCGATCGAGGCGCTCGGCCCGACCGGGGCGAGGCGGATCGACGCCCTGGTGCGCGACCTCGTCGAGCACTCCGAGCGGGCCGGCGACGTCGTGCAGGGACCGGTCGCCGGACCGGCGATGGACGCGCTGCGCACGTTCATGTTCGAGCGCGTGTACCTGGCTCCGCCCGCCCGCGACGAGCACGTCAAGATCGAGCGGGTCGTCACCGAGCTGTTTCACCACTTCGCCGAGCATCCCGGCGAGCTGCCGCCCGCGGCGTCGCCGGACGACGACGTCGCCCGCCGGGTCTGCGACTGGATCTCCGGGATGACGGACCGGTACTGCCTGCGGGTGTACACCGACCTCACGGTGCCGCGCGCGTTCGCCAGCTGACGGAGCACGTGGCCCAGCGGCGGCGTGCGCCGGCCGCCGGACTCGACGAGCCCACCGCGCGCCGCGCCGCGTCGAGGGGCGGTCCGGGGGATACGCTGGCCGCGTGCCGCGCTACCGCGACGATGCCAAGGAGAAGGTCCGCGACGCGGTCGACTTCGTCTCACTGGTGAGCGCCAAGACCGAGCTGCGGCGCACGTCCGGCAGTGGGTTCATGGGGCTGTGCCCCTTCCACGACGAGCGCACGCCCTCGTTCTCGGTGGATGCCGCCAAGAAGGTCTTCCACTGCTTCGGGTGCGGCGAGCAGGGCGACCTGTTCTCGTTCATCGAGCTGACCGAGGGAGTCGACTTCGTGGGCGCGCTCGAGTTGCTCGCCGACCGGCACGGGATCGAGCTCGAGGTCGAGGACGAGGATCCGGCGGCGGCCGAGCGCCGCCGCGCCCGCGACAGGCTGCTCGAGCTGCTCGACCGCACCGCGACGTTCTACGAGCGGATGCTGTGGGAGGGGCGCGAGGCGGTGCGCGCGCGGAAGTACCTGGCCGACCGCGGGCTGTCCGAGGCGACGCTGCGCGAGTTCCGCGTCGGCTACGCGCCGAGCCGGTGGGACACGGTGTTCCTGCAGTCCCAGAAGGCGGGCTTCCAGGCTCGCGAGCTCTACGACGCCGGCCTCGCGACGCGCGGGCGCGACGGCGGGCGCCTGCACGACTACTTCCGCGGCCGCGTGATGTTCCCGCTGTGCGACGTGCGCGGGCGGGTGCTCGGGTTCGGTGCCCGCGCGCTCAGCCCCGAGCAGCGGCCGAAGTACCTCAACACGTCGGAGAAGCGCGGGCTGTTCCACAAGGGCTCCATCGTCTACGGGGCCCATCTGGCGCGGGCCTCCGCGGCCAAGGCGGGCGTGGTGATCGTCTGCGAGGGCTACACGGACGTCGTCGCGCTGCGCCAGGCGGGGGTGGCGAACGCGGTCGCCTCGATGGGGACCGCGCTGACCGAGGAGCAGATCGTCGAGCTGGGCCGGATGGCGCCGACCGTGCAGCTCGCGCTCGATGCCGACGACGCCGGGCAGGACGCGATGCTGCGCGCGGCGCGGGTCGCGGCGGGGCGGCGACTGGAGCTCCGGGTGGTCCCGCTGCCGGCGGGGCGCGATCCGGCCGACGTCGTGCTGACGGACGGCGCGGACGCGATGCGCTCCCTGGTCGCGCGGTCCGTGCCGTTCGTGCGCTTCCGGGTGGAGCGGACGCTGGCGCTGGGCGACCTGACGAGCGCGGAGGGCAAGGACCGGGCGATCGAGGCGCTGCGGCCGGCGTTCGCGACCCTGGGGGCCAGCGTGCTGCAGGAGGAGCTGGTGGCGATGGTCGCCGATCGGCTGGACATCTCGGCGGAGCTGGCGCGTCGGCTGCTGTACGCGAGGAGCGGGGGCGACGGCGAGAGCCGGCCCGTAGCCGCACCGGCCGGCCGCGGGGTCAACGGCGGCGACGGCGACGGCGACCCGGGGCCGGAGGAGCCGCGCGGGGGGCTGGGGGCGGGCGCGGGGCGTTCGCCGCGCGGCGTGGACCGGCGGACCGCGACCGAGCGCTGGTTTCTCGCCCTGTGCATCGCGCTGCCGGACACGGGCGGCGCCCACCTGGCGGACATCGACCCCGAGAAGCACTTCACGGACGCGCTGAACCGCCGCGCCGCACTGTGGCTGCGCGACCACCTCGCGTCACCGCTCGACGACCTGCCGCCGGACGACGACGAGCTCGCGGCGCTGATACGCGAGCTGGTCGCGCGAGGAGGAGCCCAGACCGTCACGGCGGCGACGCTCGACGTGGAGCGCGTCCAGCTGGAGCTCGCCGTGGTCGAGCGCCAGATCGCCCGCGCTGAGACGGGTCAGCGGGAGGAGCTGGCCCGCCGCCGCATCGTGCTGCGGGCCGAGCTCGACGCCGCGATGGAGCGGTCCCTCGCCTGACCCCATGGGCCCGAAGCAGGGCTCAAGGCGCCCTGACTTCCAGCCGACCACAGGTATGACTACCCTATGGGGGGAGATCGGTCGGGGGTAATTCAATGGCAGAATGCTCGGCTGTTAACCGAGTCGTTGTGGGTTCGAGTCCCACCCCCCGAGCTCACGAGGCCGCCCTCCGGGGCGGCCTCTGTCGTCCAGCACGGTCAACCGCGCTTTCGCCAGCCGGCGCGAAATCGGGATACCCACCCAGAACGGCCCGTTCGCAAACCTTCGTCTCGAACCGTCGTTCGGCATCTGACACGGCCCGTTGAGGGCCTTTTTGCTGGGTAATCAGGCGCCACGGCTCGCAACGACGAAGGGGGAGTGGCCGATGACGGACACCGCCAGCAGGGGACATCCGGGGACCGATCAGGGGCGCCTGGACGAAGCGAAGGAGCAGGTGCAGGAGAAGGCGCAGGAGGTCGGTGGGCAGGCGCGCGACAAGGCGCGTGGCATGGTCGACGAGCGCTCGACGGAGTTCGGCGAGAAGGTCGGCCAGCAGGCCCAGGACGTCCGCTCCATCGCTGAGCAGCTTCGCCAGCAGGGCAAGGAGGGGCCGGCGAAGATGGCCGAGCAGGCGGCCGACCGCGCCGAGCGGCTCGGCTCCTACCTGCGCGACAGCGACGGCCAGAGCATCCTCGACGACGTCGAGCGCATGGCGCGCAACAACCCGTGGGCGGTCGTCGTGGGCGGCATCGCGATCGGCTTCGCCGCCTCGCGCTTCCTGAAGGCGTCCAGCCGCGAGCGCTACCGCTCGAGCGGCGGCGGCAGCTCGAGGGGCCTCACGCAGCTCCCGCGCACGGTCGGCGCCTCGGGCGCCGGTCCGTACGGCGGCGGCAGCAGCGGCGCCGGCGCCGGGGCGTACAGCACGCCGTCGCGTGCCGATGAGGCGGCCGTCCCGCCGCCGGCCGGCAGCACGCCGCTCGCCACCCCGGCGACCAGCGGCGGCACCGCCCCGACGCCCGAGGGCCCGGGCGGCCTCGGTGACCCGGCCACGCCGTCGAGAGACCCGGTGCGGAGCCGCTGACCATGGCCACCGACCACGACGACCTGCGCGAGCAGTCCATCGGCGAGCTGCTCAAGCGGCTCTCCGAGGAGACCGCGACCCTGGTGCGCCAGGAGCTCGAGCTCGCGAAGGCCGAGGCGACCCAGAAGGGCAAGGAGGCGGGTGTCGGTGCCGGGCTGTTCGGCGGCGCCGGCGTCGTCGGCCTCCTCGCTCTCGGGGCACTGACGGCGGCGATCATCCTCGCCCTCGACCTCGCCATGGCGGGGTGGCTGGCGGCGCTGATCGTGGCGCTCGTCTACGGAGCCATCGCCGGCGTGCTCGCCCTCAGAGGCAGGGACCGCTTCAAGGAGGCGGGCCCGCCAGTGCCGGAGCAAACCATCGAAACCGTGAAGGAGGACGCGCGATGGGCCAAGACCCGAGCACGATCCGCGACGAAATAGAACAGACCCGCCAGGAGATGGGCGAGACCATCGACGCGCTCGGGTACAAGGCCGACGTCAAGTCTCGGGCGAAAGAGAACGTCCAGGGGAAGGTCGACAGCGTGAAGGAGAAGATCACCGGGGTCGGGGACTCCATCTCCGGCGCCACACCCGACAGCGACCAGATCAAGGGCCAGGCTCGCAAGGCGGTCGGCATCGCCCAGGAGAACCCCCTCGGGCTCGCCGTCGGCGCCGTCGCGGTCGGCTTCCTCGCCGGCATGCTGATCCCCGAGTCGCGCATGGAGCACGAGAAGCTCGGGCCCATGGCCGACGAGGTCAAGCAGCAGATGCGCGACACCGGACAGGAGGCGCTCGAGCACGGCAAGCAGGTCGCCCAGGACGCGGTGCAGGGCGCCCGCGACGCCGCCCAGGAGTCCGCGGGCGAGCACGCCGGCGAGCTCAAGGACTCGGCCGCCGAGAGCGTCCGTTACACGAAGGAGCAGGTCAGCAGCTAGACCGCCGGCGTCACGGCGTCACGGCGTCACGGCGTCACGGCGTCACGGCGTCACGACGTCGCGCGCGGCGCGGGTGCGAATGCCTCCACGAGGCTCGCCGCCCGCGCCGCGCCGTCGTGCTCGGCCGCCCACGTCTGCAGTTGCCGCGCGCGGGCCCGCAGCGTCGGCTCGCGCATTGCCCGCCGAACGGCCAGTCGGACAGGCTGCGCCGCCGCGAACCGCCGCGGCAGCCGGACGCCCGCGCCGGCCCAGTCCACCCGGGCGGCGTTCTCGTTCATGTCGCCGCCCGCCGGGCAGCACACGACCGCGCACCCGCTGCTCAGCGCGCGCACGACCGTGCCGTGCCCGCCGTGGCAGACGACCACGTCGCACGCGGGCATCGTCCGCGCGTAGCTCACCCATTCCACGAGCCGCGCGTTGTCCGGGAGCTCCAGCGGCTGCTCGAGCGGCCGCCGGTTCGTCGTCGCCAGCACCCGCACGGGCTCGTCCGCGAGTCCCTCGACCGTCGCCCGCAGCAGCCGATGCGACGGGTCCTGCACCGTGGACGGCGCGACGAGCACGAGCGGGCCGTCGCCCGGGGGCAGCTCGACGTCGCCGAACGGCTGCTCCCACTGCAGCGGGCCGACGACGTGCGTGCTCGCCGGCCATGCCCGCGGATACTCGAGCTGCGGGAACGTCGCGACGAGCGCCAGCCGGTCGCTGATCCCGCCGTGCACCCGGTCGAGCGCGGGCAGCCCGAGCCGGCGGCGCGTCTCGTTGAGCTCCCGGCGGCCGAGCTCGACGCCCCGCCGCACCACGCGATCGAGCTCGCGCCACAGCGCGCGCCCCGCCGCCGTCCGCGGCAGACGCGCTCCCATCGAGTACGGCGGGAAGCCGTCGGCGCCGCGCGGGTCGACGTGGGGGATGAGCGTCGCGACCGCCAGCCCGAGCCGCTCGCCCGCGAGCGCCGGCGCGAGCGTGAGGATGTCGGCCACCACGGCATCGGGGCGCGCGGCCTCCAGTTGCGGCATCGAGTCGTGCGTCGCGCGCACCACCGCTTCGTAGGGCTTCAGAGGCCGCTCGAGCGTCGGGAACACGTGGTACTCCGGCGCGGGTGCGAAGCGCATGCCCTCGCGCTCGACGTGCGCCTGCCACTTCACCCACGTCTGCAGCGTCACGTCGTGGCCGCGCGCCGCGAGCTCGCGGCCGAGCGCGATCATCGGGAATGCGTGCCCGGGGTCGCCGAACGCGCCGAGGAACAGCCGCGCCACGCAGGGCCTCAGCCCGCGAGCTCGGCCAGCGTGCGCAGCTGCGAGAGCCGGTCGTCGCGGGTGAACGCGAACGGCGACACGCCGAGGGTGCCGACGCCCGCCTCGCGGTAGGCGTCGAGCCGCTCGCGCACCTGCTCGGGCGGCCCGACGAGCGCGATCTGGTCGATGAGCTCGCCCGGGATCGCCGCTGCCGCCTCCTCCTTGCGGCCGTCGAGGTAGAGGTCCTGGATCCTGATCGCGGCGTCCTCGTAGCCGTAGCGGCGCACGATCTGGTTGTAGAAGTTCTGCTTGCGCGAGCCCATCCCGCCGACGTACAGCGCGATGAACGGACGCAGCGCGTCGCGGGCGGCCTCGACGTCGTCGCTGATGTTCAGCTGGACGGTGGGGGCGATGTCGAAGTTCTCGAGCGTGCGCCCGGCGCGTGCGGCGCCCTCCTCGAGGTTCTCGCGCAGGACGTTCATGTGCTCGGGCGCGACGAGGGTCGGCAGCCAGCCGTCGGCGATCTCGCCCGCCAGCGCCGTGTTCTTCGGCCCGATCGCCGCAAGGTAGATCGGCATGTCGTCCTGCACCGGCGCGATCGTCAGCTTCAACGCCTTGCCCGGCCCGTCGGGCAGCGGCAGGTCGATCGTCTCGCCGTGAAACTCGAGCCGTTCGCGCGCCAGCGCCTTGCGCACCACCGCGACGTACTCGCGCGTGCGCTGCAGCTGCCGGCCGAAGCGCACGCCGTGCCAGCCCTCGCTGACCTGCGGCCCGCTCGACCCGATCCCGAGCAGCATCCGCCCGCCCGACAGCTGGTCGATCGTCGCCGCGGTCATCGCCGTCATCGCCGGCGAGCGCCCGGGCATCTGGAAGATCGCCGCGCCGAGCTTGATCGTCGTCGTCAGCCCCGCCAGCCAGCCGAGGACGGTCGCGGCGTCGGAGCCGTACGCCTCCGCGGTCCAGACCGAGTCGTAGCCAAGGCGCTCGGCCTCCTGGACGATCGCGAGCTGGTCCGCGGAGGTCAGTCCGAGGCCCCAGTAGCCGATATGCACGCCGAGCTTCATCGCTTGAACATCTCCTTGCGGAGGCAGGAGAATCGGCACTCTATGCGCCGCAGTGCCCGTGAGGATCTCCGGCTGGCCGTCAGGTGTCTGCCCCGGCACACGCGTGTCGCGATGCTCGAGGGCATCCGGTCCAACGACATCATCTCCGGCGCCTACACCGACCGGAGCGGCGGCGTCTGCCCGATGCTCGCGGCGCATCGGGCGGGTGGCCGCACGGACTTCATCGCGTTCGCGCACGCGTGGGACCGTTTCGCCCGCGCGCGCCGCCCGCGCCGCGCCACCAGGCGCGAGCTGCGGACCCTCGAGGGTCTCCTGCAGGCGACGATGGTCGACGACGCGGACTTCGACGGCGCCATCGCGGACCACCAGCGCACGGCGCGCGAGCGGCGTGCGCGGGAGGCGCAGGCCACCGGTTGGGGCTGGCTGGCGGGCGCGGAGGAGACCGCGCCGGCGCCGGACTACATCGCCTGACCGATCTTGAAGCCGGTCTGCTCGAAGATCAGCTCGGGCACCGTGCAGCCGGGCGAGAGGTTCAGCAGCGGGCGCACCAGGGCGACGATGTCGCTCGTCTGGACCATCTGATCGGTGGAGACCTGGCCCGCGAGGAAGTCGGTCATCGGCGTGTCCACGAACGCCGGGCACAGCGCGGTGGACTTGATGTAGCGCTCGCCGAGCTCCTTGTTCATCGCCTCGGTGAAGCCGACGACGGCGTGCTTCGTGGCGGAGTAGACCGAAAGCCACGCCTCGCCGCGCTTGCCCGAGATCGACGACGTGTTGATGACGAGCGCGTTCTTGTGCTCCGCGGCGGCCGCCTCGAGCAGGTCGAGCGTCTCGCGGTAGAAGAGCGGGATGTGGCGGAAGTTCGCTCCGAGCTGCAGGTCGAGCATCTTCGTCGACAGCTCCCCGATCGCCTGGCCGGCGCCGACGCCCGCGTTGTTGACGAGCACGTCGAGGCGGCCGAAGCGCTCGCGGTGCCTGGCGACGACCTCCTTGACGACCTCCTCGTCCGCCACGCTCCCGGCGACCGCCTCAACCTCGTAGCCCTTCGCGCGCAGCGCCTCGACGGCCGGCTCGAGCTTCTCCGCGCGCCGGCTGTTGACGGTCAGGGCGTAGCCCTCGGAGCCGAGCATCTCGGCGAGGGCGTTGCCGATTCCGGTCGACGCTCCGGTGACGATGGCGGCGCGATCGGGCATTTCAGGGTCTCCTCGGGGTCATCTGGCGGATTCGCGCATCAAACCACCTATCGTCTCGGCTTCATGCGTCGCGTCCTGCCGCTCGTTGTGGTTCTCGCTGCGCTGTTCGTCGTGGGTTGCGGCTCGAACGGCGACAGCTCGGAGCCGCCGCCGACCCCCCAACCGTCCGCTCGCGCCGAGGACTTCCCGGCCGCGAAGGGCAAGACCCTGATGAGTCTGCGCGAGGGGCTGCCGAAGGGCCCGATCCTCGCGCCGACCACCGCGGCGTCCCTGCACGTGGGCGAGAACCGGGTGGCGTTCGCCCTGCGCGACCGGGCGAACAAGCTGCTGAGCGGGGCCGACGTCGCCCTCTACACGACCGACCACGACGGCGGCAACGTCCGGGGTCCGTATCTCGCCCACACCGAGTCGCTGAAGGTCAAGCCGCAGTTCGAGTCGCGCAACACGGCACAGGACCCCGAGGCGGCCAAGACCATCTACGTCGCCGAGGTGCCCATCCCGCGGTCGGGCAAGCGGGTCATCACCGGCGTCGCCCGGCTCGACGGCCGGGTCGTCGCGACCACCGGCTTCGAGCTCACGATCCCACGCAAGGGCCAGAAGGGCCTGCCGCCGGAGGTGGGCGACAAGGCGATCGACGTCCACACCCCGACGATCACGTCCGTCGGCGGCGACGCGGCGAAGATCTCCACGCGCGTGCCGCCCGCCGAGCCGATGCTGCAGACCGACCTGCATTCCGTGCTCGGCAAGAAGCCGGTCGTCCTGGTGTTCGCGACGCCCCAGCTGTGCCAGAGCCGCATCTGCGGCCCGGTCGTCGACGTCGCGATGCAGGTCCAGTCCGACTACGGCGACAAGGCGACGTTCATCCAGCAGGAGATCTACAACAACAACCGCGTCGACGACGGCTTCACGTCGCAGGTCAACGACTGGCGGCTCCCGACGGAGCCGTGGATCTTCGTCATCGACCGGGAGGGGCGGATCGCGGATCGCTTCGAGGGCGCGGTCTCGGTCGGCGAGCTCGAGCGCGCGGTGGCGAAGGTCACGAAGGACCCGTCGTCCAAGGACACCTCGTCGAAGAACACCTGACCGTGACGGGTTGCCGGCCCGTCCGCCGCTAGGCTCGGCGGGCCGCGGGCCGGTAGCTCAGTTGGTCAGAGCAGCGGACTCATAATCCGTCGGACGCAGGTTCGAGTCCTGCCCGGCCCACTAGATATTTGGCTTTCCAGGGCCAGGCTCTCGAACATCCGTCGAGAAATCGGCGCCGCGGTTCCCCACTGCGGTTCCCTAAATGCCTTCCAGGGAACCGCAATCGCCTCCTTGGGAACCACGCGTGAGACCCTCGGGACACCTCCAGGTCTACGAGACCAGCGAAGGCCGGCGGTTCGTCGCGCTGTGGCGCGACGCGACCGGCAAGCGCCACAAGAAGCGCCTGGGGAAGGCGTGGGTCAAGCAGTACGGGACGACGGACCGCGGAGCGCCGCGCTGGCGAGGAGCCCACGGACCGAAGCCTGAAGGGGACTGGCTGACGCCGCGCGAGGCCCAGGACCAGCTGCAGCTGCTGCTGGCCGACCTGGTGATCAACCCGCCGCCTCCGCCACCCAAGCCGACGGTGAGCTTCGAGGTCGCCGTCGACGAGTGGCTGTGCTACGTCCAGTACGACCGCGAGCGCGCGCCGACGACGGTGCGCGACTACCGCAACACGGCCTACAACCAACTGGTCCCGCACTTCGGCGCCGAGCGACTGGTCAACACGATCACGACCGATGACATCGACGCGTACCGCGAGCAGGTCCTCGCGGGTGGGCGCCTGGCTCGACGGACGTTGCAGAAGCACATGGTGATGCTGCACGCGATCCTCAAACGGGCCAAGCGGCGCAAGTGGGTCGAGTACAACGCCGCCGCTGATGCCGAGCGGATCACGTTCAAGCGCTCCGGCGAGTTCAACGTCCTGACGTCGGCGCAGGTCGACGCGGTCGCCGCCGCGGCGGCCGGCGAGTTACTCCGGACGATCATCGTGGTGGCCGCGTACAGCGGATTACGCATGGGTGAGCTGCGGGCCCTGCGGTGGCGCGACGTCGACTTCGCCAAGCGGTCGCTGTTCGTGCGGCGCAACTTCACCGGTGGGGAGGAGCGCGCGCCGAGGTCGGGCAAGGTCCGGTCGGTGCCGATGGTCGACCAGGCGCTTGTAGCCCTGGACGCGCTCAGTCGGCGCGAGGCCAACGTTGCCCGGACAGCCTCGTGTTCTGCGACGAGTGGGGCCGGCACCTCCAGGACTACACGATCCGCAACGGCTTCTACGACGCACTGACGGAGGCCGGGCTCGGATCGCTGCGCACCGGGGAGGACCCGATCGTCTTCCACGACCTGCGGCACACGTTCGGCACGCTCGCCGTGCAGGCGTTCCCACTGACCGACGTGAAGGCGTACATGGGCCATGAGGACGTCAGCACGACGATGATCTACGTGCACCACGTTCCCCGGTATGACGCGGCTGACAAGCTGTCGGCGCTCCTGCGCCGAGAGACCGAACCAATGTCCATGGAGCCGAATCGAGCGATTGGCTAGTCGCGGAATCCTGCGGGAATCACGACGGAGAAGGTAGGATCTGTCCTGTGAGTGCCCTCCTCACCGAAGCGCAGCGCGTCCACGACGCCCGTCACCTCAGCGATCGATTGATTGCCGAGGCCACCGGTGCCGCGCCGAGCACGGCGCGCGATTGGCTGGCCGGCCGCAGTGTTCCGACGGGCTCGCGCGCCGATCGGCTGATCGAGCTGGTCGAGATCACCGATCGCTTGGCGCGGGTGATGGATCCGGAGTACATCCCGATCTGGCTGTCGCGCCCGCTGGAGGTCCTCGACGATGACAAGCCGATCGAGCGTCTCGCACAGGGCGACTACCGCTCGGTCGCGCAGCTGATCGGCGAGATCGAGTACGGCGTTACCTGAGCCGCGGTGCTCGACGTCGATCCCGTGCCGGTCGCGTGGCAGGCGGTTCGCCACAGCCCGCACCCGTCCGAACTGCTCGGCCGACCGGCCCGGCCGACGGATGGCCGGTGGCTGCGCGCGGCCGTCGCCAGCGGCCTGTATCTCGCCGACGAGCCAGACACGGCGGTCGCCGAGTGGTACCGCCTGCTCGCCGAGCGCGGGATACCGCCGCGCTTCGGTGTCCCGTTTGAGCTGCACGTCTGGAGCGTCGACGTCACGCTGGCCGACCTGAGCTCGCCGGACCGTCCCGCGCGCGTCGGCCTGGAACGACCCCGGCCGAGCCGTCGCACGTGGTCCGCTTATCAGGACGTCGGCGACCAGCTGCACGCCGAGGGCTGGGCAGGCTTGGTCGCTCCGAGCGCCGCTCGACCTGAGGGACGCATCGCGTGCCTGTTCTGTGAGTCGTGGCCGCCGGCGGGAGCGGAGCCGATCTCTCGATCGACGGTGGCCGACGTCCCACCGCCGCCGACCGGGATGACGACCTGACAGCTGGCCGACCGGGGTTCTAGGCTCGTCGTTGATGCGAGCCGAGCACGACAGGGAGGCCGACGCGCTCTCGATCGATCTGGTCCAGGCCGAGCACTGGGACGGCGCCGACGAGCCGATCGACGACTCGTACTGCCAGGTCGCGCTGGCGGATAGGCGGTCGGCCAACATCGAGTTGCTCAACCCAGAGGGTCATCTCGAGCTGCTCGACCGCGTCGCGGAGCGGGACGGACTCGACCGCCAGGCGCTGCGTGGGGCGGCCCGTGCCGCGCTCGAAGCGCCAGACCGCGTCGTCGAGCTGGACGTCTCGCCCGCGACGCAGCCGTGCGCTCTTATTGGGAGATCGCCGCCAAACGTCCCGGCGGAGCGATTGGCGCTGCCATCGCAGCGGCCGAGAAGGCGCCTCGGACACTGCCGCGCGATCCGGCATCGCGCCAGGCGTTGATCGAGGTCGGCGAGCGGCCCGAGCGCCTCGGTCCTCCAGGCACTCCCCGCAAGTACGCCTAACCGCCGCTACGGCGTCCAGCCGAGCGCGATCGTCTTGTCGCGGGTGTCTCGAGGCGCGTTGAACCCGATACCCCCTGCCCCGACTCGGGGTACCAGCGGTGGTTGGTGCGACTGCAGATGACGGGTGTACGGCTCGAGCATCGGTCGGTCGTTGGTCAGCAGCCGCACCGTCGCTTTGTCGGCCGGTGACCCGGACGCCGCGCACAATCACGTACGGCGGCGGGAAGCCGAGCACCGCCGCTTCTTCAGGCGTCGCGTCGCCGTCGTCCAGTGGCTGCATGGCCGGCCTAACCGAGCGAGCGCGCCGCAGCGAGGTTCACGCGCGCGCCGCGCGCGAGGGGAGCGAAATCTCGTTCTCGCGCTTGAGCTCGGCGGCGGTCTTGGCGCCGGAGCGCAGCGCGCCCTCATCTCGGGCTGGAGTTCCCCCGCTTTGACGGGCCGTTGCGCCGCCGGATCGCCATGCCGAGCGCGTTGAGCACCAGTGTCGTGGTCTGGGTGCTGTCGACGGCCCAGCCGACGACGAAGCGCGAGAAGGCGTCCAGCACGACGCAGCAGTAGATCTTGCCTTCGCGCGTGGGGTGCTCGGTGATGTCGGTCATCCACAATTGGTCGGGGTGATCGCGGCGGAACTGGCGGCCGACGAGGTCCAGCGATGTGACCGTGGCGAGCTTGGCGCCCTTGGGCAGCCGTCGTGTGGGTAGGCCTTTGATGCCGAGCTCGCGCATGATCAGCGACACGGCGTTGTGGCCGACGTGAATGCCGCGCCCGTGGTTGAGCTCCGCTGTCACGCGCAGCGCGCCGTAGGTGCCGCCTGAGGCCTTGTGGACGTCGGCGATCTCGCCAGCCAGCCAGATGCGTCGCAGCTGCCGCGGTGATGTCGGACGGTCCTTCCAGGCGTAGTAGCCCGACGGTGAGACGCCGAGGGTCCGACACGCGTGTTGGACGTCGATGCCCTGCCCGGTCAGAGCGTCGATCACCGGGTAGAGGCTTTTGGGGCCAGGTCTTGATCGAGGAAGATCTCGTTGACTTTGCGAGCGACGGCCAGCTCGGTTTCGAGCTGCCGGATTCGTTGTTTCGCGGCGGCGAGCTCGATCGCTTGGTCGGTCGTCAGGCCAGCCTGTTCGCCACGGTCGATCTTGTCCTGGCTTGACCCAGTTGTAGATCGTCGCCTCGGTCATCCCGAACGTCTTGGCGAGCTGCTTGACGCGTGTCCCGGCGCGCGCGAGCTCGACGACCTGGCGACGGACTTCGGGTGGGTAGCTGCGGGGCATCGTGTCCTCCGGACTGCCGGCAGGACTCTAGAACCGCGACTCCACGGAAGCGGGGTCAGATCACTGTGCGAAGGAGCGGGGGAACTCCAGTCCCGCTGCGATCAGCGAACTCGAGCTGCATGCGCCGATGCGACCGTGAGACGTCGCCGTGGCGCCGCGCCGACGTCGGCGCGCTCGACGGGCAGCGCGGCGCGCTCGCACAGCACGAACCGCTGACGCTCGCCGGTGGGGACAGTCGGATCTTGACGCTTACCGCCGCATCTACGACGAGCAGCTGGCGGCACTTCCACGGGAGCAGCGACTGACGTCGACGCTGGTGATGAAGGACGTCGTAGGCGCGCGCGGGCTCCCGCTCTGACGCGCGCTTCGTCAGGCGAGTCGGGCGAAGTCGATGATCGCCTGGAAGTCGAGGCCGCGGAGCGTGCCGTAGACCGGGCCCCAGCCGGAGCCCAGGCGCGAGGCGATGAACGCGTCGGCCACGACCGTCGGCGCGTGCTCGACCAGGAGCGCGGCTTGGACGGCGAGGGCGATACGAGTGACGAGGTACCGCGCGGTGTCCTCGGGCGCGAGGACCAGCTCCTCGATCTCGGCGAGGGCGTCGGCCAGCAGCGGGTGTTCGGCGGCAGCGGGGCGGATCACGTCGCGCACCGGTGCGAAGGCCTCGGGGTGGCGGGTCAGGACGCGCCCGACGTCCATCACCATCATGTTCGAGGTGCCTTCCCAGATCGCGTTGAGCGGCGCCTCCCGGTAGTAGCGGGGGCAGGGGTGTTCCTCGATGTAGCCGTTGCCGCCGATGGACTGGATGACCTCCTCGGTCACGCTCGGGACGCGCCGGCAGTTCCAGTACTTCGCCACGGGTGTGAGCAGGCGGCGGAGCAGCTTCTCGGCGGGGTTGTCCGGGGCGTCCTCGGCTCGCGCGACGCGGAAACCGAGGTGCGCCGCGGCGGCCCATTCCAGCGCGAGGTCGGCGAGCACGGGCGCTTGGATCGGCAGCTGCGACAGCGGCGAGCCGAACGCGCTGCGGTGGTCGTTGTAGTAGAGCGCTTGGGACAGCGCGGCGCGCATCAGGCCAGCGGAGCCGACGGCGAAGTCAAGCCGCGTGTACTCGGCGGATGAGAGGATCGTCCGGACGCCCTTCCCTTCCTCGCCGACGAGGAAGGCGTGCGCGTCGTGGTACTCGATCTCCGACGACGCGTTGGCCTTGTTGCCGAGCTTGTCCTTGAGGCGGTTGATCCGGATGCGGTTGAGGCTGCCGTCGGGCAGGCGCCGCGGGATCAGCAGGCAGGAGACGCCGCCCTGGGTCTGCGCGACGGTCAGGTAGGCGTCCGACATCGGCACCGACGCGAACCATTTGTGCCCGTTGACGAGGTACGCCTCGCCCGGGCCGCGCGGTCCCACCGGCCGCGCGACGGTGACGTTCGCCCGCAGGTCCGAGCCGCCGTGCTTCTCGGTCATGAAGTAGCCGATCGTGCCGGCGGTCTTGCGCTCTACCGGAATGTCGGCAGGGTCGTAGCCCTCGGCCTCGAGCGCCCGGGCCCAGGGCGCGAGCTCCGACTGGCTGCGCAGGATGGGGATCGACGCGTACGCCATGCCGATCGGACACGCCGTGGACCCATCGATCTGGTTCCACAGGTAGGAGAGCACCGCGCGGGCCGCGTGAGCGCCCGACTGGTCGGTCGTCCACGCCAGCGAGTGCACGCCGCTACCGAACCCCAACGCCATCAGCTCGTGGTAGGCGGGGTGGAAGTCGACGTCGTAGACCTCGTTGCCCAGCCGGTCCAGGGTGCGCAACTGGGGGAGGTTGCGTTCGGCGTCGCGGGCGAGCTTGAGCACCCGCGGGTCCCACACATGATCGCCGAGTTGCTCGGCGCGGTCCCAGGCCCACGGCGCGTGCTGCTCGATAACGCCCGAGGCGATGATGTCCGCAGAGAAGGCGTTGACGCCGTTGAGGTCCGAGATCAGGTTGTCCGGGACGGGACGTTGCTGCGCGAACGGGTCGCGCGTGTGCTCGTGGTCAACGACACCCGTCGTCATGTCTCGATCTCCGATCTCGGGTTCTTGGCTTGGACGTCGTAGAGGTTCAGGACCAGCTGCACCGTCGCCTCGGCGGTGGCGGGTCGGAAGGCGGATCCGAATGCGGCCCGCTCGAGCGTGACGCCGAGCAGCGCGGCCCAGAAGCCGCGCGCTTCCGCTTCCGCGCTGGCGCGCAGCCGCCAGCCGCGGGCCACGAGGTTCTCCACCACGGCGCGCTCGCCCTCACGATGCAGGCGCTCGAAGGCGTCCGTGACCCGCGCTGCCAGCTCCGGACGCATGCGGACCAGCAGGACAGCCTCGGCGAAGAACAGCAACGCCTCCGAGTCGAGCGCGGTTCGTACGAGCGAGCGGACATAGGAGGCCGGTGTCCGCGTTCGCGCCGCCGCCCGTTCGACCTCGCTGGCGAGATGAAGGACGTCGCGGCACGCTGCCTCCACGAACAGCGCCTCCTTGGTGCCGAAGTAGTAGCCGAGTTGGCTCGGGAACACGCCGGCCTCGTGCGCGATGTCCGGCTTGGAGACTCCGGCGATGCCTCGCTCGCAAAACAGGCGGCTCGCCGCGACGAGGATCGCGCGGCGTGTCTCCTTGCCGGCCGCGTATCGACCGCGCTTGGTCGGCTGTCCGTCTGTCGCGTCGACGGCGCGCTGAGTGCTGGCCTCAGAGACCGGTACGTTGCGTGCCACCCCCCCAACTATGGCCGGACCGACCAAATTGTCAAGACCGAATTTGCTGATGCGACCAACTTTCGGATCGAGCATTCGGGTTGTCCGGCTTGAGCAGCGCCGTCGCACGACAGCAGTCGCGCTCAGTCGAAAGGCTCGTGTCGCTGCCGGTGACCTCGCCGCACCCGTGAGCAGTAGCCGAGCCAACACAGCCTCGATCGGGCCGAGAGGCCGTCACCGAGCGGTCAGAGCACGGGCGCGGTCGTTGAGGATCGAGTCCGCCGGCAGGCCGTGTCGGAGTGCCTCAAGCGCTTCGGGCGGAGCCTCGGCAGCATCCGCTGTGTGGCCGAGCGGCACTGCTCACTTCGGCTGCCACCGGCAGCGAGCCGCCGGCTGCTGCAGAGTGCTGCTTCCCATGCGGGTTCACTTCCTGTCCCCGCCGTCCTACGGCAGTTGGCTGCACGAACTCATCTACGACCGAATTGAACTCCGACGCGCTTGCCGGCCGGGCGCCCGGTGGCTGCCGTGCGACCGCTGGGTGGTGCTCCACTGGGCGCCGTATGACGAGCGCAACCTGTCCGGCATGCGCCGCGAGGACCCGCCGCTCGTTGTGATCGTCGGATGGCTCGCCGCGAGCCGAAACGCCGACAATCGCACGCGAACCCTGTTCGTCTGAGCCGTTCAGGCCCAAGTGCCTGAATCCCTCCCGATCTACCTCCTTTCACCCCGTTCGCGTACCGGTGCCGACGGACTACCGGCTCGGGTGCAGCGCGCCGGCCGACGGCGTGTAGATCGACTCGTGGCCGTCGTCCCAGCTGATCCGGTACCGGGGGTGTTGCTCGTCGCCCAGTACGGCGAGCACTGTTCCGCGCCGCGGAGCTCGATCGACGGACTCGGCCTCGGCGGTCACGCGGTCTGCGACATTCAGCACGACGTCCCTCCCTTCAACGGTCTCTCGGTCTGAGCGTAGCTCGCGGCAGCGGCGGCGTCGAGGGTCCCGCTGACCGCGCGGCTGCTCGTCGACGGCGCCGCTGCTCATCCTCGTCCGCCTCCCGCCCCGCGCGGCGGAGCGCCATCATCCGGGAGGCCCTGAACCGTGAAGTTCTCGCCGAACTGGCCGTTGACGACCAACGTGGGTCCGACCGCTCCCTGGAGCGCTCCCAGAACTCTTGATACCTTCGAACCAAGCCATTCGCCGCTTGGGAGGCGCTGATGCGACATCGTCGCAGTTGGACAGCCGTTCTGCTGGTCTGCGGGCTGCTCCTTTCCATGGTCCTCGGAGCCGGGCTCGCCTCCGCGGCGCCGCGGCGCGACGCCGCCGGAGCGATCCACGTCGTGAGCAACGTCGTCGACGCCTCCAGCCAGGCGGGACGCAACACCAAGATCGAGGCGACCGCCCACGTCGTGTTCACCGGGAACTTCGCGGGCACGGCCGTTGAAATCTACTCGGCCGTCATCCATCCGTCGGGAAAGACGAACCTCCACGGCCGCGGGTTCTTCACCGGGACCGTCGATGGCCGGACCGGCACCTTCGAGTACGTCTTCCACGGAGACGAGAACGGCGGCATGATCGTCATCGACCACGCGAGCGGTGGGCTCTCGGGCCTCAGCGGCCAGGCGCGGTACGAGCCGGTCGGCCCCGCCGACTTCACGTACTCCGGTCACTTCCAGTTCGCGCCGTAGCAGCGGCGGGGTCCGAAGGGCCCGTTTCCGCATCAGCCGAGAGCAGCGCCAGCAGTAGGAGTCCGATCAAGCGTCGCCAGCCCGGGAGCAGGCACGGACGCGTAGGCATGGAACTGCGCGAAGAGGCGCTCGTCGATAGTCACTTGCCCGGATAACTGGCCGACGTGAGAACGGCCGCGCCTCGGGTGAAGAGCGCGGATCGGGTTACGGTCCGGGCGGGTGGTCGCGGGCCGGGTAGATGCTGTCAGGCGGCCGGGAGGGCGAGGGTGTCGAGGTTGTAGGCGAGGATCGCCCAGGCCGCCCAGGTCAGCGTGCCGCGGTGACCTTTGGGTCGGGATCGTTTGAGGCCGTCGCGGCGCTTGAGATGGCTGAGGCGGCCCTCGATGCCGACCCGGAACTTGGCGAGGCGGCGGTCGGTGCGTTTGGAGCCGGCCGATTGGCGACCGGCGACGAAGACGCGTTCGGGACCGGGCAGTTGCTCGGCGACGCCGATCGGGAAGAAGCCGCCGTCGAGTGCGAACTCACGCGGTTCGCGACGGCCTCGCCTACCGCGGGGCCATTGCGTGATCCGTGCAGTACAGCGGCGTCGGCGGGCGCGAACCCCGGCTGCGGGCCGATCAGCGTCGTCGGTTGATCGTCGGTAGCTCGACGAACGAGGGACGCTGCGCGTCGCAGAACACCTGCTGGGCGGCGACGAGAAGGCCGTCGGCGTCCAGGGACCATTCGCCGGTGCCCGGGTTGCGGTCATAGCGGGGGAAGTCGCTCGACATCACGAGGACGCAAAGACGGTGACCCGCGTCGAACACCATCGCGGTCGACAACAGGTCGATCTCGTAGCGGACCGGTTCGTATGGCTGGATCGGACGCGGAGCGGCCCACGACGAGTCGCGAAGGCTTGCGCGGACTATCCCGTCACAGACGTTGAACGTGCGCCCGTCCGGATGGACGTCGCACAACTTGATGACCCAGTCGGCGTCGCGGGCGCTCGTCGCGGCCCACAGCTCGGCGCGGACGCGTCCGATCACCTCGAGCGCCTGGTCGAGGACCTCGGAGGTGAACACGAGCACATCGGGGCGCGTCAGCAGGTCCGCCTGTGACGCGGAGCCCCGCCGGTGGTCAAGGGGCAGCAACGTGGCGCCGCCGATCGTCGGCACCGGGTCGGCCGGGTCGTGGACGTAGGTACGTGCGCGGGCGCCGGAATCGGGCGCCCGCGGCGAGAGCCCGGCGTCGGAGTGAAGGTGCCAGCGCGTCGCGACGGCGCGCGCGGGCGGCCACTCGGTTTCGTCCTGCCAACGGTTGCGCCCCATGACGAAGATTCGCACCGGCGCCTCGTCCTCGGCCGGCGCACCCTTCAACCAGCGGTCGAACCACCGCAGGTGGAGCGTCGTCAGGTCCTCACGCAGATCCATGGCGAGCCCCGAGGCCCGCGTACCGAAGTCCACCTCGGTCGCCGCACTCATGTGCAACCCCGCGCCGTGAACCCATGGACCGACCACCAGCCGCGTGTGCTCTCGAGCCTGCGGGGTCGCGGCGTTCGCCCGCATGGCAGTGAAGTGCGCGAGATCCGACTCGAGCAACGGGTCGTGCCAGCCCGCGATGATCAGTGCGGGAACGCCGATCTGCGCGTGCCGGCCCTCGATCGACCGCTGCCGGTGGAAATCGTCGCCGCGCGCCCGATGCTCGAAGACGTCGTAGATGTACGGGAGAAACGGATCGTCGGGCCGACCCGCCGGCAGCGACCGCGGGGGAAGCGCGCTCGCCATCGTCGCGAAGTCGTCCATGTGCTCGACGAGGTCGGCGAACGCCGCCATCCGCTCGCCTGGGTCGGACTTCGCCTCCGCCCGCAGCAGCGCGTTCGGGCCGATCACCCGGACCGACCAATTGGCGTGCATGCCGAGCTGGAAGGCGCCTCCTCGCCAGAAGACGCGGTGCGTGGCGTTCGGCGCCTGGCTCGGCGCGATGGTACGGAGCGCCGGCGGCGCCTCGACTGCCGCCGCCCACGCCGTGAAGCCGTGGTACGACGTGCCGTACACGCCGACCGCACCGTTGGACCAAGGCTGCCTCGCCGCCCACTCAACCGTGTCATGGCCGTCGGCGAACTCGTCGACAAAGGGCGCGTGAACGTCTCCCTCGGACGCGAACCGCCCGCGAACGTCCTGCTGAACCACCACGTAGCCCGCCTCCACCGCCCGAAACGAATCCATCGTCATGAAGGTGATCTGCGCGAAGTTCTTGTCGTACGGCGTCCGGAAGACCAGAACCGGATGACGGCCGTCGCCGTCGGGCCGAAACACGTTTGCGCGCAGCATGCAGCCGTCGCGCATGGCGCACGGCACATCACGCTCGACCAGGATGCGGCTCACCGGCCACGGAGCGTTGCACAGAGCCCGCCCCGGCGCGCCTTCGATCGCGGCATCGGCATGCCGCCGGCGCCGCACGGCATCGTCGTGTTCTCGACAGCGAGCGCTGGATGTGACCCAACGTGCTCGCGGTCGCGGGCGGCGCCGCGCCGCGCGGGACGCGCTGCGGACCGGTCCCACGGATCCGGACCTGCTGCTCGACGACCTCAGCGGCGACGAGCTACGCCGGGTCCGGGCCGCCCTCCCGCCCCCGCGCGCGTCGTCGTCCTGGGCGTGCGCGACCACGAGGACGACGTGCTTGCTGGGCCAGGCAGGATCGGCGGCTGCGTCACGCCGCTGGCCCCTCTTCCCGGCCTGACCGACACGCTGTGCCGAGCGGCCCGCGGCGAAGGGGGTAGATGCGGCGGGGTGCTGGGCGGCGGGGAGGGGTTCTCGTCAGGGAGGCACGCCTTGTTCTCCCTCAATTGGTCGTGCGAGCGCAAGACCATGAACACGGATCTCGCCGCGCCGGTTCCCAGGGGGCGAGTTCCCTGCTTACTTGAGCGTCTTCAGGTAGGCGACGAGCGCCTGTAGTTGCTGCTCACGGATGATCCCGCCCCAGTGGGGCATGCTCACGATTGGCGATCGTCCGATCACGCTGCCGGAGCGGATCACCGCGGTGATCTTCGCGTCGGTGTTGAACTCCTTCCGGAAATCGGCGCCGGAGAGCGGCGGGATCGTCTTGTCGGGCGCTTGCGGGTTCGGTACGCCGCCAAGTCCGTTCGGGCCGTGACAGTTGATGCAGCCGTAGCGGTCGTAGAGCGCCGCCCCTTCCACGGCGATTCCCTGGCGCTGGGGGAGCGGCGGTGGCTCGGCCGTCGGCACGCGCGGCAGTCCTGCGCGCAGGTACGCGATCAGGTCGGAGACTTGCGTCTCTGACATCACGGCTCCCCAGACCGGCATGTAGGGCTTGGTCGGGTTGGTCGATTCGCCGAGCCCGTGGTCGATGATCGACCGCAACTCCGGCGGTGTCAGCGTCTTCGCGACGGAGATGAGCGGCGGCACCCCCGGCGCGATGCCGCCGCGGCCTTGCTCGCCGTGACACTGGGCGCACGCAAACTGCACGAAGTCGTGCGCGCCCGCTGCGACGTGCGGATCGACCGGCGCAGCCGCAGCCGTGGTGGGTGCGTTGACGGTCGTCACCTTCTTCTCCGTGCCCACGTTCGCGGCGATCCCGATCACGCCGCCCAAGCCGACGAGGCCGCCCGCGATGAGCGCGACGGTCAGGCGATGACGAAGACGCCCGGGCTCGCTGGCCACGTATCCGATCCTACTTCGCGGGGGACCCCGGCGCTATCGGTGAGCGTTGGCGGTCGTCGCCCACGACGATCTCTCGCACCGGGACGTCGAGTTCGCGTCGGAGGTGCGCGAGCATGTGGCCGGCGAGCCAGCTCGTGCGCTCTCCAGGATGCGTGGCGATGACGACTTCGTCGGCGCCGAAGTCGCGAAGCTCGTCCTCGATCGCGGCAAGCGCATCGGGGTCGCCGACCTCCCCCTTCGCCGGAATGCCGTGCTCGGCCGCCCATGCCAACGACGCCTGGAGGCGCCGGCGTGCTTCCTCGCGTTCGCGGTCGACATCCGAGGCCCAGTAATGCGAGCGCGAGGCGAGGATTGGCGCGAGCACGTCAAGCTCGACCCTGCCTTCGCCCCTCGCCGCCAGCTCGCCGGCGAGTTCGTCACCAGCCAGCGTCACGCTCGCCACCACGAGGATGTGGCGCTCCTCGCCGCTCGCGCCGTGAGGATGGGGACCACTTGCGGCCTCCTGCAGCGCGGAACCGCGGTCGATCTCCCGTCCCGCGAGCTCGAAGATCACGCCGGCCACGACCCCGGCGGCAAAGAGAACCACGCCATACGCCCGCGAGGTCAGCCAGCCGACCAGAATCGAGGTACCGCCAACCACCGCGAGGGCCATCGCCACTCGAAAGGCATCGGTCTCGGTCTTGAGGGGGACGCGCACGACGAATCGGGGCACCGATGTAGGTAACGGGCGCTCCTTGGTGCTCGCGCTGGTCGACGGAAGTCCCGCCCATCTCGGCAGGCCGTCGTCACCGACGATCACACCGCGCTCAGTCACGTCATCGTACTCCGGGAGTCCGGTCGGGTCGAGATCCTTGCTGCTCACCCGGCTTCGTGCTCGCCCGGAGCATTTAGGCAATTGCTGATCCGGGTTTGCGTGTATCGTGCCACGACATCCCGGCAAGACGAACAGGGCCCGCGCCGACACGGGATCGGACGTTGGGCCCGGAAGTTGGATGAGCATACGCATGGCGTCGCAGCTGTCAGATTCGATACTCACCGCAGATCAACTGGAGCAGATCAACGGGCTCGCGACCTCGCTCGATCGCGAACAGGCGATCTGGGCCAGCGGCTTCTTCGCGGGAATGGCGCACCGCGCGGCGATCGGGTTCGACGACGATGCCGGGACGTGGTTGCCGGGCGAGGCCGAGCTGGATTCGCGGCTGGTCACGATCCTGTTCGGCAGCGAGACCGGGAACGGCAAGGAGCTGGCCACGTCGTTGGCCGAAGCCGCCACGGCCCAGGGGCTCGAGCCGCGGCTCGTCGACATGGCCGACTACAAGCTGCGCACGCTCAGGGATGAGCAGGACCTGCTCGTCGTCACCAGCACGCACGGTGAGGGCGATCCGCCGCAGACGGCCATGGACTTCTTCGAGTTCCTCGAGGGCCGCAAGGCGCCGAAGCTGCCGGAGGTGCGCTTCGCGGTCCTCGCGCTCGGCGATTCGACGTACGAGCACTACTGCTCCGCGGGGAAGCGGATCGACGAGCGGCTGGCCGAGCTCGGTGCGCAGCGCCTGGCCGACCGCGTGGACTGCGACGTCGACTACGAGGACGCCGCCGCGGCGTGGATCGCGGCGGTCGTCGGCACCCTCGGGCAGTCGCCGGGGGCGGACGGCTCGCCGGCGCGCAACGGCGGTTCCCCTTCGGCGCGCAACGGCGGTTCCCCTTCGGCGCGCAACGGCGGAGCGCCCGCGCCGGTGGCGTTCAGCAAGAAGCACCCGTTCGAGGCGGCCGTCCTCGAGAACATCGTGTTGACCGGCCGCGGCTCGACGAAGGAGACACGCCACGTCGAGCTGTCGCTCGAGGACTCGGGGCTGACCTACGAGCCGGGCGACGCACTGGGCGTCGTCCCGCGCAACGACCCGGCGCTCGTCGAGACGCTCCTGCAGCGGCTCGAGCTGGCGGCCGACGCACCGGTCGCGGTCAAGCAGGAGACGACCACCCTGGGCGAGGCGCTGGCGGGCACGTTCGAGATCACCGCCGCGACGCCGCGCTTCCTCGAGCATTGGGCGCAGCTCACCGGGGCGGCGGAACTGCAGGCGTTGTGCGCGGCCGATCGCACCAAGGAACGAGCAGCCTTCTTGCGCGGGCACCACATCCTCGATCTCGTCAGCCGCTTTCGCGTGGGGGGCATCGACCCAGACGTGTTCGTCGCAGGTCTGCGGCCGTTGCAGCCGCGCCTGTACTCGATCGCCTCGAGCCTTGCCGCGGCACCGGAGGAGGCGCATCTCACGGTCAGCACGGTGCGCTACCTGCTGCACGACCTACCGCGCACCGGCGTCGCCTCCGGCTGCCTGGCCCGGCGCACCGACGAAGACGCCACGGTCCCGGTCTACGTCCAGAGCAACGACCACTTCCGGCTGCCCGACGACGACACGCCGATCGTGATGATCGGCGCGGGGACCGGCGTCGCGCCCTACCGCGCGTTCATGCAGGAGCGCGAGGCGCGCGGCGTCACGGGCCGGTCCTGGCTGTTCTTCGGCGAGCGCAACTTCCGCAGCGACTTCATCTACCAGGTCGAATGGCAGGACCTGCACCGCAGCGGGGTGCTGAGCCGCCTGGATCTCGCGTTCTCCCGCGACGCGCAGCCCAAGACCTACGTCCAGGATCGTCTGGTTCGGCAGGGCCGCGACGTCTACGCGTGGCTGGAGGACGGCGCGAGGCTCTACGTCTGCGGCGACGCGGAACGGATGGCGCCCGACGTCCACGCCGCGCTCGTCGGCATCGTCGCCGAGCACGGCGGTCTCGACCGCGACGGGGCCAACGCGTACCTCGCGGCGCTCAAGCGCGATCGCCGCTATCTCCTCGACGTGTATTGAGAACGGAACCGTGAGCTCGAAGACCCAGCCTGACCGCAGCCACGACCTGTCCCAGCCGCTCGACCGGCTCGGGCCGGACGAGACGTTGAAGGCCGAGAGCGACTACCTGCGCGGCACGATCCAGGAGAGCCTGGCCGATGAGATCACCGCGTCGGTGGAGGCGAGCGATGCCAAGCTGATGAAGTTCTTCGGGCTCTACCAGCAGGACGACCGTGACGTGCGCGACGAGCGCCGCCGCCAGAAGCTCGAGCCCGCGTACTCCTTCATGGCGCGCCTGCGTCTGCCGGGTGGGGTGTGCAGTCCGAGCCAGTGGCTGAAGCTCGACGAGCTGGCACGCGCGCACGCCGGCGAGACGCTGCGCCTGACCACGCGCCAGACCTTCCAGCTGCACCGCGTCTCCAAGCACGACCTACGGACGGTCATGCAGGGCCTGCGCGACGTGCTCCTCGACACCAAGGCGGCCTGCGGGGACGACACCCGCGGTGTGATGTGCGCGGTCAACCCGAACCTGTCAGACCTGCACGGTCAGGTCTACGAGCTCGCCAAGCAGGCGAGCGACCACGCCGTCCACAAGACGGGCGCCTACGGCGAGATCTGGTACGGCGAGGAGCGCAAGGAGACCAAGGGCCCGGAGGAGCCGTTCTACGGCCGCACGTATATGCCGCGGAAGTTCAAGATCGGCTTCGCGATCCCGCCCAGCAACGACATCGACGTCTACAGCCAGGACCTCGGCTTCATCGCCATCGCGGACGGCGGCCGGCTGAAGGGCTTCAACGTGGCCATCGGCGGCGGCCTCGGACGCACCGACCAGGCGCCCCAGACCTACCCGCGTCTGGCCAGCGTCATCGGCTACATCGACGCCGACCAGCTCCTGGAGACCATCGACGCGGTGATGTCGGTCCAGCGCGACTACGGCGACCGGGTCGACCGGTCGCGCGCCCGCTTCAAGTACACCATCGACGACAAGGGACTCGACTGGATCACCGCCGAGATCGAGGAGCGGTTGGGGCGCGCGCTGGGGCCGGCGAAGCCCTACACGTTCACCTCGAACGGCGACCCGCTCGGCTGGACGACGGGCGACGACGGGCGCGAGCACTGCACCCTGTTCATCGAGAACGGCCGGGTCGTGAACACGCCGGAGCGTCCGATGCTCGACGGGCTGCGCGCCATCGCGCAGGTTCACGACGGCACGTTCCGGCTCACGCCCAACCAGAGCCTCATCATCGCGGACATCGCCGCGGCGGATCGTCCCGCCATCGAGGAGCTGCTGCGCGCGCACGGTCTCGACGAGTCCGAACGCGGCCGCAGCGGGCTGCGCCTGAACTCGATGGCGTGCGTCGCGCTGCCGACCTGCGGCCTGGCGATGGCCGAGAGCGAGCGCTACCTGCCCGACCTCCTCACCAAGGTCGAGACCATCCTCGACGCCCACGGCCTGCGTGACGACCCGATCACGATCCGCATGACGGGCTGCCCGAACGGCTGCGCGCGGCCGTACATCGCCGAGATCGGCCTGACCGGTCGCGCTCCGGGGAAGTACAACCTCTATCTGGGCGGAGGCTTCCACGGCGAGCGCCTGAACAAGATGTACCTCGAGAACGTCGGCGAGCCCGCGATCCTCGAGGCGCTCGACGAGACGCTCGGGCACTACGCGCGCGACCGCAGCCCCGGTGAGCGATTCGGCGATTTCGCGATCCGCGCCGGCTACGTCGCCGAGGTGCAGGAAGGGCGCTTCTTCAACGATTGAGCCCGCACGCTTCCTGAGCCGACAGCGGCCTCGCGGTCCCGCCGATCGGTGAATGCGGTCCGGGCCGACGCTGTCCACGCCAAGCGGACATCGACACCGCTACTACTCCGCGTAGCGGTCAAGTCTGGTGGCGCAACTACTCCGCGTAGCGGTCAAGTCCGGTGGGCGCTGAGTGCCGGATCACGTCGAAGCAGCGGTTCAGTCCATGTTCGAGGGCGTCCGCGGCATGGGCCGGGTCGCGCAAGGCATCGGCGTCGTGCCAGAGCACGCCTGCGGCCGCCGCGACGCACGCGACGGGGACGGGGGCCGTGCCATGGAGCAGGTGCGCCAGGTCGACGAGCCTGTCGCGCTCTTCGCGAATCGGCGCTCGGCACACGTCGCTGTATGTGACCGCGGACGCAACGTGCCCGGTGTGGTCGGCGATGACGATCATGTCGGCGATCGCGTGGGCGAGCTTTCGCCGTGTCGGCAAGGCGGTCAGCTCTGCGGCGCGCGTCACGAGCTCGCCACTGGTCCAGGGATCTTGTCCGGCCGCGAGCGCGCGGTCCAGGCGCCGGCGGTGGCGTCGCGCACGGAGATCGGTCAGCCTCCAGGCCAGGCGAGAGTGCGGCATCGGGGCGATCGCCTCGACGTTCATGGTTCCTCCATTCGGATGCCGGGCAGAGTTCACGGCTGCGCTCCCGCCCGGCGGTGAACGCTGGCGCCAAAAGCGTCGATGTCCGCTCGCTGTCTGAAGGCCGACGGCTACTCGACCGACCCGTGACGGCGTGTGTCACCCAGCTCGGCGGTTGTCACATAGAGTCCTGTCGCCGGCGCCCGAAGCCAATGGGGTGGGATATGCATCTTCCGGCCGAGCTCGAGTCCCGAAGGCGCGCTCGTGCCGGACGATCTGCGTCGCCACGGGTTCAGCTCACCGAAGGGTGCGCGCGGAATGAGCGCGGGCTCCCGGATCCGCGTCGACCGCCAGGATCAGCTCAGCGGCCAGACGTCCGTGACCCGCGCTGAGTCGACGGACCGCCGCTCGGCGATCATGGCCGCGAGGTCAGTCGAGCGTGATCGTGAATCCACCGTCGACGACGATCGTCTGACCGGTGAGGTAGGCGCTCTCCTCGCTGGCCAGGAAGGCGAAGACGTTGGCGATGTCCTCGGGCTCGCCGTTGCGTCGCGCCGGGATGCGGTTCACGATCTCCGCGAGCCCGTCGGGCCCGAGGGAGGACACCGGATCCAGGGATTGCGCGGTGACGATGATCCCGGGCGCCAAGGCGTTGACGGTGATGCCGGTGGGCGCCAGCTCCACGGCCAGCGCCTTCACCATTCCGGCGATCCCGGCCTTCGCGGCGGAGTAGTGGGCGTGCCGGCTCCAGCCGACGGAGGTGCCGGACACCGAGCTCGTGGCCAGGAGCCGACCCCAGCCGGCGCGCCGCATGTGCGGGATCGCCGCGCGAAAGCAACGGAACACCCCGGCGAGATCCACGTCGAGGACCCGGGACCACTCGTCGTCGGAGAGCTCGGCGCTGTCAGTGGCGCGCGCGATCGCGGCGTTCGCGACGACGATGTCGAGCCGGCCCAGCTCGTCAGCGGCTCGGCTGACGGTCGCCTCGACCGCCGCGGTGTCGGCGACATCGCCCTCGATCGCCAGAGCACGACGTCCCAGGGCCTCGACGTCCGCAACGACCCCGTCGATCTCGTGGGGGTCCTGCGCGTACCAGCCGAGCGCGAGGTCGGCGCCGTTGCGGGCCAGGGCGCGTGCGGTCGCCGCCCCGATCCCGGAGGCAGCGCCCGTCACCAGGGCGACACGGCCGTCCAGGCGGAAGGGCGCGTGCTCCGCGTTGTCCATCCTGTTCTGCTGCACACCCGCGACGGTAGCCACGAACAGCGGCGTTGACCAGGGCCAACGCCGCAACGATCTCCACGACAGACGGCGGATCGCCTGTATGGCGCACGCCTTGTCACGCAGCTGACGTGCCGACAGGCGCGGGTGCTCACTGCCACGCGCGACGTTCAAGACCGAACGCGTCGAGCGGCCCGCATCACGTGACGAACAGGCGCGCGTCCGCACGCGCGTGCGCCAGCGCGTACAGCTCGAGCTCCGGCGCGGTCGAATGGGTCTCCTCGAGCGGCAGTTCACCTGCCGCGCCGGCGGCGGTCGCGAGTGCCGGCGCGAGCCATGCGAGCGCCACCTGAGCCGCCGTCGGCGCGAGCACGCCCAGGCGGACGGCGGCCGACAGCAGGGCAACCGCGGCGCCGCGCACCTCGAGCAGCACCGCGTCGGGCTCGGAGATGCCCAGTGCTCGCGCGAGGGTGCCGGAGACGATCGCCAGGTTGCCGTCCGTCTCGCGCATCCGGACGTGCCGCGCGAACTGCTCGACGAGCGGGTCGTCGACGGCGAGCTTCGGCGTGAGCGCGGCGAGCTGCCGCCCGCAGGCATGGGAGGCGGTGCGAGAGGCGGGCGCGAGCTTGCGGGTGGTCAGGCTCTCGTCGAGCGCGTCGCCGCCGCCGTCGGGCGGCGCGGTCTGGATGCTGGGCCCGGCGTTCGCGCGCGCCTGCCTCGGCGTCAACGAGATCGTCACGAGGCTGCTGATGAACTTCATCGCCCTGTACTGGCTGGTGTACGGGGCCGCCGGACCCTGGCGAGACACGTTCTTGGGCGGCGGCATCAAGTCGCTGATGCTGCCCGAGCAGTCGCAGCTGAGCGTCGTCGGGCTCGGCAGCGTCGAGGTGCAGTGGAGGCTGTTCCTCGGCATCGTGCTCGCGGTGCTCACGTGGTCCTGGTTTCACCGCAGCAGGATGGCCTTCGACCTTCCGTGCGCGCCGCGGCGGATGGCCCGTGTGGCCGACCGCCCTCGGCGTCCCCTTCAGTCGAGGCGCTTGACCGCAGGCCGTCCGTCGCCGGGCAGCCGCCGGTCGTCGCGGGCGGCCACGCCGTCCCAGTTGGGCCACCGGCCGCCGAGCAGCCGCTGGGCGTACAGGGCGAGGTGGAGGCCGAGGCGGGTGTCCTCCTGGGTGAGGTCGGCGTCGAGCAGCGCCTCGATCCGGGCCAGGCGCTTGTAGAGCGACTGGCGCTCGATGTGGAGCATCCTCGCGGTCTCGGTCTTGCGCCCGCCGGTGGCGCAGAAGGCCTCGAGGGTGTGCAGCAGATCGCTGCGTCCTCGGGCGTCGTGGGCACGCAGCGCCGCGAGCTGCCGCTCGACGAAGTCGACGAGGGGCCGTTGGCCGCGCAGCGCCCACAGCAGCCGGCGCAGGTCGGGCCGGCTCACGTCGTGCCATGGCTGTGGCGGCGCGTGGCGCACGGCGGGCACCGCTTCGATCGTCTCGCGCAGCGTCAGTCGCATGTCGGACCACGACGCGGACAAGGCGCCGACGCAGATGACCGACCGGGCGTCGGCGAGGGTCCCGCGGATCGCCCGCTGCACGGCATCGGCGAGCATGCGGGCCGTGTCGTCGCGGCGCTCGGGTGCCGTCACGCCGGCGATGAGCGCCAGCTGCCCGTTGGCCAGCGTTCCCACCACGGCCGGGATCTGACGCGAGGCCAGCTCGGTGCGCACGTCGCGTCCGACCAGCGCCCATCGGCGCTGGTCGAGGCGGCCGTACCCGGGCGCGAGGTCGGCGACGAGCGGGAGCAGCCACGACGTTCGCATGGCGAGGCCGATGCGCGCCGCCAGCCGGTGCGCGTGCTGGTCGTCGAAGGGCGCGTCAGGGTCGACGAGCGCCTCGAGGAACTCGCCGCGCTCACGTGCCGCCAGGGTGTCGAGCTCGTTGGCGCGCAGGAGCGCGAGCGCCAGCAGCGGCACCGCCTGGGCCAGCGCGATGCGGTCGAGCCGGTTCAGCGGCCGCTCGAGGGCCAGCACGCAGGCGATGCCCCAGTGCGGGTCTTCGCCGACGGCCACGGGCATGCTCAGGGCGTCGGGTGCGTGGGGGAGGGCTCGCACCGATGCCTCCCACGCGGAGGCGATGGTCAGGTGGGCGTGCTCTCGCGGCCCCGTGGACACCAGCTCGCCGTCGCGGCCGAGCAGCACGGGATTGCCGACGGAGTCGGCCAGCGCTCGCAGCACCTCGGCGACGCCGGCGCCGGCGGCGACGAGCGCGGCGAAGCGCTCGTGGAGCTCCTGTCCGCGTTCGAGCAGGGAGGCCTGGTGATGGACGATCGTCCGGTGGACGGCCTCGGTGACCTCGATCCAGGGGATCGCGTGGTGCAGGACGATCAGCGGCAGCTCGCATCGGTGAGCCTCCGCGACCATGGCGCCGCCGACGTGCTGCATCCCGGGGCCCAGCTCGATGATGAGACCCGCCAGGCCGGCCCGCGACAGATCGGCGACGTACCGGCGCTGAAGGCTCTCCCGGCTGCTCACGCTCATCCCATGGGTCAGGAGCAGCTCGCCGCCCTTGAGCACCGCCGGCATGTCGGGGAACTCGCCGCAGTGCACCCAGCGGATGGGGCGTCCCAGCTGACTCGCGCCCGCGAGCACCTCCGGCACGCCCTCGCAGAGCACCGGCAACGCGAGCGCGTCGGCGATCGTGAACAGGTTCTCCTGCTGGGCAACCGGCGCCACGTCGCTCACCGGCCGATCATCGCATTGCGGAGGTGGTTGTCGCAACGTAACCCCACGCACGGGCGCTGGTTCACGAAACGCAGCTGGCGCGGCGCGTCCCGGTCGGCCATCCTTCCGGCCGTGCCGATGCGTCCGCATGATCCGGCCGAGCCGGAGCACCTGACCTGGCTGTGGCGCACGCCGGAGCCGAAGCGGGCCTACGAGGTGGTGATCGTCGGCGCGGGCGGCCACGGCCTGGCCACCGCCTACTACCTCGCCGAGGAGCACGGCATCACCGATGTCGCCGTCGTCGAGCGCGGGTGGCTGGGCGGCGGCAACATGGCGCGCAACACGACGATCATCCGCTCGAACTACCTGTGGGACGAGAGCGCCGCCCTCTACGAGCACGCGCTGCGCCTGTGGGAGGGGCTGGCGGAGCAGCTCGACTACGACGTGTTGTTCAGCCAGCGCGGCGTCCTCAACCTGGCCCACACCCTCCAGGACGTGCGCGACTCGGTGCGGCGCGTCGAGGCCAACCGGCTCAACGGCGTCGACGGCGAGTGGCTCGGCCCCGACGAGGTCAAGGAGGTGTGCCCGATCGTCAACGTGTCGGCCGAGGCGCGCTACCCGGTCCTGGGCGCCACGTTCCAGCCGCGGGGCGGCATCGCCAAGCACGATCGTGTGGCCTGGGGATATGCGCGGGCCGCGGATGCGCTGGGCGTCGACCTCCTCCAGGGCTGCGAGGTCACCGGGATCGACTTGCGCGCGGGCCGGGTCACCGGCGTGCAGACGTCCCAGGGGCCGATCGCGGCCGAGCGCGTCGCGTTGTGCGCCTCCGGCCGCTCCACGCAGCTGGCCGAGATGGCCGGGCTGCGACTGCCGGTGCAGAGCCACCCGCTGCAGGCGCTGGTGTCCGAGCTGCTCGAGCCGGTGCATCCGACGGTCGTCATGTCGAACGCCGTGCACGTGTACGTCAGCCAGGCTCACAAGGGTGAGCTCGTCATGGGCGCCGGGATCGACCCGTACAACTCCTACGCCCAGCGGGGGGCGTTCCATGTGATCCAGCGGCAGATGGCCGCGGCGCTGGAGCTGTTCCCGATCTTCGCCCGCGCGCGGATCCTGCGGACCTGGGCGGGCGTCGTCGACGTCTGCCCCGATGCGTCGCCGATCGTGGGGCTCACGCCCGTGGAGCGCCTCTACCTGAACTGCGGCTGGGGAACGGGCGGCTTCAAGGCGACGCCGGGCGCCGGCTGGGTGCTCGCCCACACGATCGCCAACGACGAGCCGCATCCGCTCAACGCCGCGTACACGCTGGAGCGCTTCTCGACCGGCGCGCTCATCGACGAGCACGGCGCCGCCGCCGTGGCCCACTGACCATGCTGCTGATTCCCTGTCCCTGGTGTGGGCCGCGCGACGAGACCGAGTTTCACTACGGCGGGCAGGCCGGCGTGCCGTATCCACCCGATCCTCAGGCGCTGACCGATGCCGAGTGGGCCGACTACCTGTTCGTGCGCGACAACCCCGCGGGCCCGTTCCGCGAGCGCTGGTACCACGCGGTGGGGTGCCGCCGCTGGTTCGACGTCGTGCGCGACACCGTGACCCACGAGTTCCGGCCATGAGCGCGCCGTGGCGCCTGGCCCAGGGGGGTCGCATCGATCGCGACCGCCGCCTGGCCTTCACGTTCGACGACCGCGCCTGCGAGGGTTTGCGGGGCGACACGCTGGCCTCTGCGCTGCTGGCGGCCGGGGTGCGGGTGGTGAGCCGCAGCATCCGCTTCGGCCGGCCGCGAGGCGTGTACGCCGCGGGGATCGAGGAGCCCAACGCCCTCGTCGAACTCGGCGGCGCCACCCCCGAGTCGATGGCCACCGCCACGACGGTCGAGCTCTACGACGGGCTGGTGGCCCGCGGGCTGCCGGGTCGCGGGCGGCTGGCCGCGAACGCCGACCGGCGGGCCGGCGACCGGATGCACCGCCACTGCGACGTGCTCGTCGTCGGCGGCGGTCCCGCCGGGATGGCCGCCGCTCTCGCCGCCGGGCGCAGCGGCGCGCGCGTCATCCTGGCCGATGACGGGAGCGAGCTTGGCGGCAGCCTGCTCGGCAGCCGCGAGGAGATCGACGGCGCGTCCGCGGCGGACTGGGTGGCCGAGGCGACGGCCGCGCTCGGGGACCTGCCCGAGGTCGACGTGTTGACGCGGACCACCGTGCTCGGGCGCTATGACGCCAACGACGTGATCGCGCTGGAGCGCCGCACGGACCATCTCGGCGCCGATGCGCCCGCCCACCTGGCCGGCCAGCGCCTCTGGGACATCCGCGCCGCGCAGATCGTCCTCGCCGCCGGAGCGCACGAGCGGTCCATCGCCTTCGCCGGCAACGATCGTCCCGGGGTGATGCTCGCGGGCGCCGCGCGCACGTACGTCAACCGCTACGCCGTCGCGCCCGGCCGGCTCGCCGTCGTCTTCACCACGCATGACGGCGGCTACGCGGCCGCCCTGGATCTCGCGCACGCCGGCGTCGCCCCCGCGGCGGTCGTCGATGCTCGTCCGGCCGCGCCGGACGCGTGGGCGCGCCGCTGCCGGGACGCGGGGATCGACGTCCTGGCCGGCCACGTTGTCACCCGCACGCATGGGGGCGATGCGCTCGACGGCGTCACCGTCGCGCGGCTCGACGCCGGCCGGCGGCTGACGTCCGGCGGGCGCGACATGGCCTGCGACACGCTGCTGGTGTCGGGCGGATGGAGCCCCACGCTGGATCTGTTCAGCCATGCCCTGGGCGCGCTGCGCTTCGACGACGCCGTCGGCGCGTTCGTCCCGGCGGGAGCGGCGTCCGGCATGGAGGTCGCGGGCGGCGCCCGAGGCCTGACCGGCCTCGGGGCGTGCCTGCTGGACGGGGCGCACGCGGGCGCACGGGCCGCGCGGACCGCCGGGTTCGACGCACCGCTGCCGAGCGTGCCGGCCGCCGACGAGGCGCCCGCGAGCCCGCCCGCCGCGCTGTGGGTCGTCCCGGAGCCCGGCGACGGCGAACCGTGGACCACGCACTTCGTCGACCTGGCGCGCGACACCACGGTGGCCGACGTCCGCCGCGCCACCGGGGCCGGGATGTGCTCGTCCGAGCACGTCAAGCGCTACACGACGCTGGGGACCGCGCACGACCAGGGCAAGACGTCGGGGACGCTCGCCATGGGGGTCCTGGCGGACGCCCTCGGCGTGGCGCCGGGCGACGTGGGGGCGCCCCGCCACCGCCCGCCGTACGCGCCCGTGTCCTTCGCTGCGATCGCCGGGCGCGACCGCGGCCGGCTTCACGATCCGATCCGGGTGACCGCGCTTCACAAGTGGCACGAAGCCCACGGCGCTGAGTTCGAGGACGTCGGGCAGTGGAAGCGGGCCCGCCACTATCCGCGTGACGCAGAGGACATGGAGGCGGCGGTGCTGCGCGAGTGCCGCGCCGTCCGCACCGGGGTCGCGCTGATGGACGCCTCGACGCTGGGCAAGATCGACGTCCATGGGCCCGATGCCGCCGAGTTCCTCGACCGCATGTACACGAACCTCATGAGCACGTTGAAGGTGGGCGCGATCCGCTACGGCGTGATGTGCCGGGCGGACGGGATGGTGTTCGACGACGGGACGGCGATCCGGCTCGCCGAGGACCGCTACCTCGTCACGACCACTACCGGGAACGCCGCGGCGGTCCTCGACTGGTTCGAGGAATGGCTGCAGACGGAGTGGCCGGACCTGCGCGTGCACTGCACGTCCGTCACCGACGAGTGGGCCACGATCGCGCTGGCCGGCCCGCGCTCGCGGGCCGTGCTCGGCAGCGTCGCTCCGGGTCTCGCCGTCGGTCGCGACGAGTTCCCGTTCATGGCCTGGCGCACGGCGACGGTCGCCGGCGTGCCGGCCCGCGTCTGCCGCATCAGCTTCTCGGGCGAGCTCGCCTATGAGATCAACGTGCGCGCCTGGTACGCGACGGGCGTCTGGGAGGCGCTCGTGGCCGCGGGGCAGGGCGACGGGATCACGCCCTACGGCACCGAGACCATGCACGTCCTGCGCGCCGAGAAGGGCTACCCGATCATCGGCCAGGAGACCGACGGCACGGTCACGCCGCAGGACCTCGGGATGGACTGGATCGTGTCCAAGAAGAAGGCCGACTTCGTCGGGATGCGCTCGTTCACGCGGCCCGACACCAGCCGCACCGATCGCAAGCAGCTCGTGGGGCTGCTGCCCGTCGACCCGCAGGCGCTGCCGGCCGAGGGCTCGCAGCTCGTCGACGGCGAGCCCCGCCAGATCCCCGCGATCATGCTCGGCCACGTGACCTCCAGCTACCGCAGCGCCGCGCTGGGCCGGACGTTCGCGCTCGCGCTGCTGCAGGCGGGTCGCGAGCGCATCGGCCAGACGCTCCATGCGTGTGCGCGCGGCACGGCCGTCCCGGTGACGGTCACCGAGCCGGTGCTCTACGACCCGGAGGGAAGCCGCCGAGATGGCTGACCCCATCCGCCGGACGCCCCTGCACCGGATGCGAGCGCGACTGGAGGCGGCGCGCGAGGCGCCCGGCGCCATCCGCCTCGCGGAGGTGCCGTGGCTCACGCAGCTGACGCTGCGTCTCGCGCCCGGCGGCGATGCCGCATCGGCGGCGGCCGCCGTCCTGGGAACCCGTCTGCCGGCACCCGGCGCGGCGCACTCGTCCGCCGAGATCGACGTGCTGTGGCTGGGTCCCGACGAGTGGCTCGTGGTGGCCGGCGACGGCGAGGGCGATCGGGTGGCGCAGCGGCTGGCCGCCGCGGTCGCTGACGCGCACGCCTCGATCGTCGACCTCTCCGCGCAGCGCACCGTCATCGAGCTGGCGGGCGCGGCGGCGCGCGACGTGCTGGCCAAGGGCTGCCGGCTGGACCTGCATCCGCGAGCGTTCGCCGCCGGGTCCTGTGCGTCGACGGAGCTGGCCCGCGCTGGCGTCATTCTGCACCAGCGCAGCGACGAGCCGCTGTACCGCGTCTTCGTGCGGGCCACCTTCGCCGAGTACCTGGCCGAGTGGCTCCTGGATGCCAGCGCCGAGTATCGCGGCGTCCCGCCGCTCGACCTGCGCTTCGCGACCATCGCCGAGCTCGAGCGGCCCACGCTCGCCTCCTGAGCGCCCCTACGGGTCGGGGACGAGCACGGCCAGGCGGTCCTGGAACAGCGCCAGCGACCGCTCGAGCTGCTCGACCTCCAGGTCGCGCGTCACGAAGGTCAGCTCGGAGCCGGGCGTCTCGGAGCCCCAGCCCGCGAGATGGCGCGGTGGGTGGACCACGTCCTGGACGGCGTCCAGGAGGACCGGGCCGGTCCCGCCGGCGTCCACCCGCGCCTTGAACCGCAGCACCCGAGCCCCGTGGGCGTGCAGCAGCATCGTCAGCCACACGCCGAAGACCGGCCACGACAGGGGGGCGCCCGGGCGCAGCGTGAGCGTGCGCACCGACGACAGGTGCTCGCCCGGCTCGGTGGCGACGTCGAGCGGCGGCCCGGCCGGCGGCAGCTCGGGCAGCGGGCCGGGGGCGACGAGCTCGGCGGACGGGTTGACCGCGCGCACGAGCGCGACCGCGCCGGCGACCTCCGGCGGCTCGCACAGGTCCGTCTTGCTCAGCACGACGCGGTCGGCCGCGGCGATCTGATCCACCGCCTCGCGGTGCGCCGCCAGCGTCCGGCGGACGGTCAGCACATCGACCACGACCACGATCTCGCGCAGCGCCGTCCGGTGGCGCAGCAGCGGGTCGTCGCGCAGCAGCTCCGCGACGCGCTCGGGATGGGCCAGCCCGGTGGTCTCGATGACCACGTGCGCGAGCGGCGTCTCGCGGGAGCGGCCGGCGAGCTCGCGCAGCAGCGCTCGCAGCTCCTCGGCCCGGTCGCAGCACACGCACCCGCCGGTCAGCAGGCGCGGCGGGCGGTCCCCGAACAGCTCGAGCTCGGTCATCGCGTCGCTGATCTCGTTGAGCACCACGACCGTGTCGTCCCCGCGCAGGGCGTCGAGCAGGAACGTCGTCTTGCCGGCGCCGAGGAACCCGCTGACGATCGACACCGCGATCGGCTCACCCATCGCGCAGCGCCTCCAGCAGCCGCGGGTCCAGGGGGTCGGGGCGCCGCGGTGCGAGCGCGTCGGCCGCGCCCCACACCTCGGCCAGCGTCTGGGCGACCTGCGAGCGCCCCTTGCCGTCGCGGACCACGAAGCCCGCCCCGACGGCGGGCAGGACGTCGAGCCCGTAGGGCGCGAGCACCGCGCGGCACAGCGCCGCCCGCCCGATGCGAGCGCGGCGCGCGTCCCGCGTCGCCGAGCCGTCGCGCTCCATCGTCTCCCCGCCCGGCCCCGCGTCAGCCCACTCGAACGGGCTCAGGCCGTATCCGCACAGGACGCACACGCCGAGCCGCCGATCCGACCGCGCTCAACCGCGGGGGCGGCGCGCGCGGAAGTCGTCGGCGATCTCGTCGAACGTCGCCCAGCGCACGCCCTCGTGGCCGTTGATGTACTCGATCAGGCGCTCGTGCAGCAGGAGCACCTGCGGGCGCCCGCTGACGTCCGGATGGATGGTCAGCGCGAAGACCGCGTAGTCCATCTCCCGGTAGACCCAGTCGAACTGGTCCTTCCAGAGCTGCTCGATGTCGCGCGGGTTGACGAACCCGTGCGAGTTCGGCGCCGTCTTGATGAACATCATCGGCGGCAGATCGTCGAGGTACCAGCTGCCCGGGAGCTCGACGAGGTCGGTCTCGGTGCCGCGCACCAGCGGCTTCATCCACTCGTGCGCGGGGCGGCTGTAGTCGATCTTCGTCCACGTGTCGCCCGTTCGCACGTAGTACGGGGTGAAGTCGTCGTGCATCAGGCTGTGGTCGTACTTGATGCCGTTGCGCAGCAGGAGATCGTTGGTGACGTTGGAGAACTCCCACCACGGCGCCACGTAGCCGGTGGGCCGGCGCCCGCTCAGCTGCTCCGCGAGCTCGATCGACTTCAGCAGGACGGCCTCCTCCTGCTCCTCGGTCATCGAGATCGGGTTCTCGTGCGAGTAGCCGTGGATGGCGATCTCGTGCCCGGCCTCGGCCACGGCCGCCATCTGCTCGGGGAACGTCTCCATCGAGTGGCCGGGGATGAACCACGTCGTGCGCAGGTCGTAGCGGTCGAACAGCCGCAGCAGCCGCGGCGTGCCGACCTCGCCGGCGAACATCCCCCGCGAGACGTCGGCGGGCGAGTCCTCGCCGCCGTAGGAGCCGAGCCACCCGGCGACCGCATCGACGTCGATGCCGTAGGCGACGAAGATCTGCTTCTCAGCCATGGTCCATCCCCTGTTCGCGTGGGCGCTGAGGTCGTGGACCGCAGCAGGTGGGTGAGTATCAGAGGCGCGGGCCGGCGTCCAGACGTCGGCGCCGGGTCGACGCTGGGGGGGCGCACAGTGGTCCTCATGGCGAGCGCGGCGCCGCCGCCGCCGGCGGCTCGTCCATCGAGTCGCGCACCGCCACGAGCGGGGTGTCGGGAACCCGGATCAGTCCGCGGGTGGGACGGTCGAGATCGCACGTGACGAACAGCAGCATGGCGACGAGCACCGACGCGAGGACCACTGCGAGGGTGGCGCGCCCGAGCATCGCCAGGTAGGCGGCGAGGAGGCCGAGCGCGAGCGCGGCGCCCGCGATCTCGAGGAACAGCACCGCGTACGGCACGCGGTTGTTGAGCACCGCGATACGCACGGACTCGTCGTCGATCATGTCGTTGAGCGACTCGACGTAGAGGCGCTGCGCGCTGGCCACCGGCGCCGCGTCGAGCTGGCGGCCGGCGATGCGCCACAGCATGCGCTCGAGCTCTTCGCCGGCGGCGTTGGCGGCCTTCTCCCGATCGCTGCCCGGTATGGACCTCGACACGAGGAGCGTGCTGTCGGTGTAGCTCACCAGCAGCTTGAGCGAGTCGGTGCGTCCGGGCTCCCGTAGCGTCTGCGCTCGCAGATACGCCGTGCCGATGGCGTTCGCCTCGGCGACGACGGCGGCTCGGCGCGTCTCGTAGCGATCCACGGCGAGAGCGAGGCCGAACGCGAGCAGCAGCCCGACGACTCCGAGCAGGGCGCCCTGGAGGACGGCGAACGGCTCCTTGAGGTTGTTGGAGAGGTGGCGCAGCCGGCGGCCCACGAACAGCCCGACCGCGGTCGCGCCGAGCACGACCACGAAGAGGATGAGCGCGAGTGCCCAGCTGCTCAGCTCGAAGAAGAGCGTGGCGCTTCCTTCTCATCGGGCACGGGCCGATGGTCGGGCCAGGACACGGCCGGGTCAACCGCGCGAGGTGCGGCGCACGGTCCGTCGCGGGGTCCGGCGAGCGAGCCTGCGTGGTGCGACCACGGGCGCGAGCCTACCTGCCGAGCACGCCGGCTGTCACGGCAGACCGATCGGCGACGAGACGGTCCATGCGTCAGTGCTCGAGCACGTCGGGCCGCAGCTCCTGGCGATCGTCTCCGGCTGAGCAGACGACCGTCCGGCCAGGAAACGGCGCGGCGCCGGCGAACATCGGAGCCACACACGGACGTCGGCGAAAGAGCGAGGACCATGACCAGCACGTCGGGCAGGCGAGCGGCGAGAAGCGGATGGGTGACGTTCGTCGGGGCGTACCTCGCGCTCGCGGGGGTGCTCAACCTCCTGTGGGCCGCGGGCGCGCTCGCCGACAAGCGCAACTTCGCCGAGAACGAGCTCGTCTGGTCGACGCTGTCGACCTGGGGGTGGATCGCGTTGTTCATCGGCGCCGCCCAGCTTCTGGGCGCCGGGCTCGTCGTCACCCGCAAGGGCGCGGGGCCGTGGATCGCCGGATTCCTCGGCTTTCTCGGGCTGCTGGTCAACTTCCTCGCGATCGGCGCGTACCCGATCTGGTCGGCCATCCTGCTCGCCGTCAACGCCCTCGTGGTGTGGGCCTGCACCGTCCACAGCGACGAGTTCTTCTGATCAGACGGATCAGTGCATCAGTACGGGCTCGGAGGCCTCGGCGCTCACCGCGTCACCGGGCTCGTCGACGGGCTCGGGCTTGTGCTTGGGCAGCAGCGTGACGGCGACGAGGAACGCGACGACGACGAGCCCCACGGCGTACCAGAACGTCGCGCCGTAGGCGTCGGCCATCATCGGGGCAACGCGCTCACGCACGGCGTCGGGGACCACCGCGCCGATCCCGCCGCCGGCCGCGTTCGGAAAGCGCGACGCGAGCTCGTGGGCGAGGATGACGCTGAGCACGGCGGTGCCGACCGACGCGCCCACCTGCTGGTCGATGTTCAGCGTCGTGCTGGCCCGGGCGATCGCGGCGTGGCGCAGCGTCTGCAGGGCGCCCGTGAACGTCGGCATCATCGTGAAGCCCATCCCGAGGCCCATGACGAACAGCAGCGCGCCGATGAGCCAGTAGCTCGTGTCGGCGCCGAGCTGGGTCAGCCCGACGAACGACGCCCCGATGAGCACCAGGCCGCCCGGGACGATGCGGCCGATGCCCGTTCGGTCCGCCAGCTGGCCCGCGAGCGGCATCGCGAGCATCGCGCCCAGCCCCTGCGGCGCGAGGAGCAGGCCGGTGGTCATCGCCGACTCTCCGCGGACGGACTGGAAGTACAGCGGCATCAGGAGCATGCCGCCGAACGCGGCGATGATGACGAGGAACAGCGTCGCCGAGGCCGCGGAGAAGATCCGGTTCTTGAACAGGCGCAGGTCGATCAGCGCGTGCGGCGTGCGCAGGCCGTGCACGACGAAGAGGGCGAGCATCACGACGCCCGCGATCAGCGGCACGAGCACGCGAGTGGCGCCGAAGCCGCCGGCCGAGTTGCTCTCCGCCAGCCCGTAGATCAGCGCGGCGAGCCCGGGGGACAGCAGCGCGAGGCCGAGCCAGTCGAACCGGTGCTGCGGCGCAGGCACGTCGGTGGGCAGGACGCGGAAGGCCATGGCGATGGCGGCGATGCCGATCGGCAGGTTGATGAAGAAGATCCACCGCCACGAGAAGCTGTCGACGAGCCAGCCGCCGAGAATCGGTCCGAGGACGGGACCGAGCAGCATCGGCACGCCGATGATCGCCATGACGCGCCCCACGCGGCTCGGGCCGGCCGCCCGCGTGAGGATGGTCATGCCCGCGGGCATGAGCATGCCGCCGCCGAGCCCCTGAAGGATGCGGAAGAGGATCAGCGTCTCCGCGCTCCAGGCCGCGCCCGACAGCATCGAGCCGGCCAGGAACAGCGCGATCGACATGAGATACAGGCGCTTGGTGCCGAAGCGGTCCGCCGCCCAGCCGCTCACCGGGATCACCGTCGCGAGCGCGAGCGTGTATCCCGTGGCGACCCACTGGATCGTCGACAGTGGCGCGTCGAAGTCCCGCGCGAGCGTGTTGATCGCGACGTTGACGACCGTCGTGTCGAGGATCGACATGATCGCGCCGAGCACGACGACCGAGGCGACGAGGATGAGCCCGCGGTCGATCTTGGCGTCGGCAGCAGGAGGCGAGGTGGAACCGTTGGCGGACATGCGGCAGCGAGACGAGACGGTGTCGTTTCGATGGTAGCCGCCATGCCGCGAGGCGAGTGTCCGTGGTCACGAGCGCGCCGCGGCGATGCCGGCGATCGTCACGTCGTCGTGCCGGTGCGCGGCCGGCCCTGGGCGCGCGGAGGGGGCCGTCCTCGCGGACGGCCCCCTCGAGCCCGGCGCTCCCGCGGCGTCAGCGTCCGGCGGTCCCCTCCTCCGGGCCGCCGTCGAAGCGGGTGAAGGGCGATGCGGTCGCGATGGCGCCGCGGGTGCCCTCCTCGGGGCCGCCGTCGAAGCGGGTGGTGGGCGATGCGGTCGCGATGGCGCCGCGGGTGCCCTCCTCGGGGCCGCCGTCGAACCGGGTGAACCCGTGCGAGCTGCGCAGGAGCGCCGTCGCCGCCGGGAGGTGCGACGCCTGCACGCCGGCGGGCTGGGCGCGCCCGACGGCGCTGGTGGAGGGGCTGCCGTTGTCGTCGGCCACGACGATCGCGACGGCGACCGCGAGGCACACGACGGTCACCGCGGCAAGGGCCAGAAGCGCGCGGACCAGCTCGTAGTGGCTGCGCAGCACGACCGCGGGATGCTGCTGGGGAATGGACTGACCCATGACTGCCTCCTGTCCGGGGCGGCGCCTGGATGCTCCGCCCGGTGGTGGTTGAGATCGCCGCCGATCCTGCGGCCCGGCGGTCTCCGCGCGCCCACGGCGCGGTCACAGCCCGGTAACGTCGGCTCAGCGGTCCGTCGTCCCCGCCTGCCCATGGACTTCCGCATCCTCGGCCCTCTCGAGGCCTGCAACGCGCGCGGGGAGGTCCCGCTCGGGGGTGCTCGGCAGCGGGCGCTGCTGGCCCTGCTGCTGATCCACGTCAACGAGACGCTCTCGACGGACCGGCTGATCGACGAGTTGTGGGGCGACCGGCCGCCGGCCGCGCCCGCGAAGACGCTGCAGATGCAGGTGTCGCGCCTGCGCCGGGCGCTCGCGTGCGGCGGTCCGGCGGCGACGCTCGTCACGCGCGAGCGCGGCTACGCGCTGCGCGCGGACCCGGACCGCATCGACGCGCACCGCTTCGAGCGCCTGGCCGCCCAGGGCCGCGCGCAGCTCGCGGGCGGCGACGCGGCCGGCGCGGCGCGGACGCTCGAGCAGGCGCTCGCCCTGTGGCGCGGCCGGCCGCTCGCCGACCTGGCCGACGAGCCGTTCGCCCGGCCCGAGATCGCCCGGCTCGACGACGAGCGCGTCGCGGCGCTGGAACAGCTCATGGAGGCACGGCTGCAGCTCGGGGCGGACGCCGAGCTCGTCGCGCCGCTCGAGGCGCTCATCGCCGAGCACCCGTACCGGGAGCGGCTGCGCGCGCAGCTCATGCTGGCGCTCTACCGCGCCGATCGGCAGGCCGACGCCCTGCAGGCCTACCAGGACGCGCGCCGCCGGCTCGTCGACGAGCTCGGCATCGAGCCCGGCGAGCGCCTGCGCGATCTGGAGCGGGCGATCCTCGCGCAGGATCGGGCGCTGGGGCGGCCGACGGCTCCGGCCGCGGAGGCGGTCGCGCCGCCCGAGCCTCCGCAGGCCCGCGACCTGCCGAGCGGCGTCGTGACCTTCCTGCTGACCGACATCGAGGGATCGTCGGCCCTGTGGGAGGCCAGCCCGGACGGCATGGCGGCTGCCCTGGAGCGCCACGACGAGATCGTCGCCCGCGTCGTCGAGGCCGAGGGTGGGCGCCTGCTGAAGGCCAAGGGGGAGGGCGACTCGACGCTCACCGTCTTCCGCCGGGCCTCGGACGCCGTCGAGGCCGCGAGCGGGCTGCAGGCGGCCCTCGACGCCGCCGGCCGGACCGAGGACGTCGCGCTGCGCGTCCGCGTCGCCGTGCACACGGGCGAGGCGCACGAGCGCGGCGGCGACTACTTCGGTCCCACGCTCAACCGGGCCGCTCGGCTGCGCAGCCTCGCGGGCGGCGGCGAGGTCGTGCTGTCGCAGGCGACGGCGGAGCTCGTACGCGACCGGCTGCCGGCCGGGGTGGAGCTCGATGATCGCGGCGAGCACGCGCTGCCCGGCCTCGTCCGGCCCGAGCGGGTCTTCGCCCTGCGCCCGTCCGCCGCCGGGTGGACCGTCGGGCCGCCTCCCGGCCCCGACCGCCGCAAGACCGTGACCGTCGTGTTCGCCAGCGTCACTGACCCGCGCCCGGACGCGCTCGACCCCGAGGCCCGCCGCCGCCTGATGGGTCGCTGCCTGGACCGGATGGTCGAGGTCCTCGACCGGCACGGCGCCACCGTGCAGGCCTATCCGGGCGACGTGGTGCTCGCCGTGTTCGGTCTGGACCTCCTGCACGAGGACGATGCGCTGCGCGCCCTGCGAGCGGTCGCGGGCATCCGCGACGAGCTCGCCGCGCTCGGCCCCGAGCTCGACGCAGCGTTCGGCGCGCGTCCCGTGTTGCGCGCCGGGGTCGGCACCGGCGAGATCGTCGGGGGGGCGCACGATCCGAGCGGCCCGGCGGTCGGGTGCGCACAGCAGCTCGAGTCCCTCGCCGAGCCCGGCGAGATCCTGCTCGACGAGGCAACCCGTCGCCTCGCGCGCGACGCCGCACGCACCGAGCCGGCGGGAGAGCGGGCGGACCGCACGGGCGCGGCCGTCGCGCCCGCCCGGCTGCTCGCCGCGCCCGCGCCCGCGCCGGGCGCCGGCGCGCGGACCTCCCGGCTCGACGCGCCGCTCGTCGGCCGCGAGCAGCCGCTCGCCGCGCTCGCCGGCGTCCTCGCCGCCGCCGCCGCGGACCGCACATGCCACCTGGCCACGGTCCTCGGCGCGGCCGGGGTCGGCAAGTCGCGCCTCGTCCACGAGGTCGTCAGCGGCCTCGGCGGCGAGGTCGCGATCCTCCGCGGCCGCTGCCTGTCCTACGGCGAGGGGATCACGTACTGGCCGCTGGCCGAGGTCGTCCGCGACCTCGCCGGCGGCGCGCCGGACGACCCCCGGGCGGTGCTCGCCCGGGCGGTGGGCGACGATCCGCGGGCGGACCGGATCGTCGGCGGCGTGGCCGCGGCGCTCGGGCTCGGCGGCGCCACGGGCGAGCAGATCGCGTGGGCCGCGCGGACGCTGCTCGAAGTGCTCGCGAGCGCCCGCCCGCTCGTCGTGGTCATCGACGACCTGCACTGGGCGCAGGCGGCGTTCCTCGATCTCGTCGAGCACGTCGCGGACCTGGCGCGCACCGCGCCGATCGTGCTGCTCTGCATGGCCCGGCCGGAGCTGCTGGACGACCGGCCGGGGTGGGGCGGGGGCAAGCTCAACTCCACGACGATCCTGCTCGAGCCGCTCGGCGCCGCGGACAGCGCGCGGCTCGTCGGGCACCTGCTGCAGGGCACGGACCTCGAACCGGGCGCCGCCGAGCGCATCGCCGAGGCCACCGAGGGCAACCCGCTGTTCACTGAGGAGCTGCTGGCCGAGCTCGCGGACCGCGGCCTCCTGCGCACGGACGTCGAGCTCCCGGCGCAGCTGCCCGTGCCGCCCACGATCCACGCGCTGCTCGCGGCGCGCCTCGAGCGGCTGCCCGACGACGAGCGCGCGCTCCTCGTACGCGCCTCGGTCGAGGGCGTGGTGTTCCACGGGGGAGCCGCGCGAGCGCTGGCCCCGGCGCCGATCGCGGGTGCCGCGGACCGCCTGATCGCCTCGCTCGTGCGCCGCGATCTCGTCCGCCCCGACCGGGCCAGCCTCCCGGACGAGGACGCCTACCGGTTCCGCCACGCCCTCATCCGCGATGCGGCGTATCGCTCGCTGCCGAAGGAGACGCGGGCGCGTCTGCACGAGGAGTTCGCGGGATGGGTGCAGGAGGCGGCGGGGTCGACGCTGCCCGAGCTCGACGAGATCGCCGGCTACCACCTCGAGCAGGCATGTCGCCTGCTCACGGAACTGGGTGCGGCCGGTGCGGACGCGGAACGCCTGGCCGAGCAGGCCGCGGACCGGCTCGGATCGGCGGCCCGCGGCGCCCTGGCCCGCGCCGACCGCGGCGCCGCGATCGGCCTGCTCGAACGCTCGGCCGCCCTGCGCGGCCCGGACGATCCGCGCCGGGCCCGGCTGCTCGCACAGCTCGGCGCGGCGCTCCTCGAGGCCGGCCGCCTGGCCGACGCCGGCACGGCTCTGGCCGGCGCCGCGGCCGGCGCCGCGCGGGCCGGCGACGCGGTCGCCGCGGCGCACGCGCGGGTCGAGCAGCAGTTCCTGGACCTGCAGCTCGGCGCGGCGGGCGGCAACGCGCGCGCTCTCGCCGTGGCCGACGGGGCGCTGCCCGTCTTCCGCGGCGCGGGCGACGAGCACGGCCTGTGCCGCGCGCTGCGCCTGCGCGCGTGGGTGCACTGGATCGAGGCGAAGGCCGCCGCGGCGGCTGGCGCCTGGGACGAGGCGGCGACGCACGCCCGGCGCGCGGGGGCCGAGCACGAGCGCATCGACATCCTCGGCTGGGTGGCGTCGTCGCTGTTCTTCGGGCCGACGCCGGCGCCGGAGGCGATCCGGCGCGGCGAGCAGATCCGCGAGCAGGTGGCCGCCGACCCCGCGATCACCGCCGAGGCGCTGCAGCCGCTCGCCGCGCTGCACGCGATGCAGGGCCGCTTCGACCGCGCGCGGACGCTCCTGCGCCAGTGCGACGCCGTCCTGGCCGATCTCGGCCTGAGCCTCAGCTCGGCCGTCTCGCACCACGCCGCGATCGTCGAGCTGCTCGCCGGCGAGCCGGCCGCGGCCGAGCGCCACCTGCGCGACGGCTACCGGCTGCTGGAGGAGATGGGCGACCGCGCGCTGCTCTCCACGACCGCGGCGTTCCTCGGCCAGGCCGTGCTCGCGCAGGGCCGCGACGACGAGGCCGGTGAGCTCGCCGTGCTCGCCGCGGAGCTCACCGCGGACGACGACCTCATCACGCACGTCGTGTGGCGGGGCGTGCGGGCGCGAAGCCTGGCCGCACGGGGCGACGCCGGGGAGGCGGTCGATCTGGCCCGCGAGGCGGTCGCGCTGGCCGAGCCCAGCGACTTCCTCAGCCATCGCGGCGACGCCCACCTGGATCTCGGGATCGTCCTCGGGGCCGCAGGCCGCCGGGAGGAGTCGGCGCGGGCGTGCGAGTCGGCGCGGGCGCTCTACGAGGCGAAGGGCAACGTCGTCGGCGCCGCCCGCGCGGCGGGGGTTGCGCTCTCAGGCCGCGGTCTGCGAGCATCGCCCTGAGCCCCATGGTCTCCCGGTTCTTCGACCCGTTGCACGCGGAGGCGGACCGTCCCCCGACGGACTTCCCGCAGGGGCCCTGCGCGATGGGGCCGATCGACGACGGCGCCGAGCTGAAGAGCCTGCACGTCTGGGTGTTCCAGGACGGCGCCGGGGTCAGAGCGGTGGCGACCGGCAAGGCCGGCGTGCACGTCCTGAAAGGGGACACCGGACCGCCGTTCCGGAAGCGCTGGATGGTGCGCACGGAGCTCGAGCCCGGATCCGATGCGTTCTCGGGCGACCACCAGGCGACCGCGGTCGCGCTGGCGGTGGCGGCGCTGCCGGGCGGCGGCACGGCGGTCGAGCACTGGACGCAGACCGTCTCGATCACGGTCTGACCGCCGCGTCAGGCGACGCCGGGCGGCGGGATCGGCAACGCGCGCGCCCGGTACTCCCGCATGACGTCCCCCGGGTCGCGGACGGTGAGTGCACCGGACTGCCGCGCCCCTGCCCGCTCGCGGTAGGCGGGGACGAACGCCGCGGTCACGACGCCGTGGCGGACCGTGCACTCGTCCACGATCGGCCACAGCTCGGCGACCTTGCGCGGGCGGTCGACCCAGACCGTGTAGGTGGGTGCACGGCCCGTCAGAGTGGCGATCCGATCGCGCAGCGGCCGCTCGTCGCTGGAGAAGCCGAGCTCGCCGCGCAGCGTCGTGACGCCCGCGGCGCCGGCCCGGCGCAGCCGCCGCGTCAGCGTGGTGTACACCGCGCCCCCGTCGGCGTGCGCACCCTGGCGCGTGTAGACGCGGATGGCCATCCAGAACGGCGGGTGCTCGTCGGCGTCCTCGATCATCGGCAGCGGCTCGCGCATCGCCCCGTCGTGCTTGACCATCGCGATGCGCTCAAGGTTGGCCACGGGCCGTTCGAGTATCGCGGGCAGCCCGGCCAGCACGCGCCGCAGAACCTCCGGCGCGCCCACGGCGATGATGGCCATCGGGACGTCGACGTTGCGGCTCAGCAGCCCGGCGCGGCGCCGCGCACCGTCGTGGATGCCGTCGACGCCGAGGAGCACCGTGGCGCCGCCGGCGCCCTCCCGTCGCAGGAGCTCGACGACGGCGCGGTAGGACGCGCGGCCGCCGCTGTGCGCGCCGCGCCCGCAGTAGATCGTCAGCCGCCCCGCGGCACCGATCCCGCTGGGGAAGTCCGCGCTGTGCACGTCGTCGCCGACCGACAGCCGGGACGGCTCGAGCGTCACGAGTCCACGGTCGAGGATCGCGTCGAGGTCGGCCAGGACGCCCTCGATGCGGTCGCGCGTGTCGATGGCCTCCGCCAGCAGCGGGAGATCCGTCGAGATGTCCGCGAACCGCTCCGTGTGGATGCGGCGGCCGAGCCCGAAGCCCTCGATTCCGCGGTACAGCGCGGCGACCTCCAGCCGATGACGGGCGAAGCACTCGATCACCGCGTCGCCGGCCAAGGCCCCGGCGACGCGCATCGACTCGCCCAGGTACACGTCGAGCTTGAGGCCGGCCGACGTCATGCCAGCGCGCGTCCGACGTGCCATCCGAGCGCGGCGAGGCCGACGCCCAGGATCAGCGACAGCCAGAGGTTGGCGACGAGCAGGAGCACGTCACCGGACTCGCCGAGGCGCTCGCTCTCGACCATCCAGGTGGAGAAGGTCGTGTAGCCGCCGAGAAAGCCGGTGCCCGCCACCAGCAGGAGGCGATGGGACACGGCGGCGCCCACGAGCAGGCCGAGGCAGAACGTGCCGGTGAGGTTGACCACGAGCGTGCCCAGCGGGAACTCGCCGGGCCGGCGCGCAGAGACGGCCTCGTCGACGCGAAACCGGGCCACCGCGCCGAGGGCCCCGAAGACCGCGATGCCGGCCCAGGTCAGCGCGCCTACCAACGCCGCCCCCAGCGCGCGGCGACCACACCGGCGACGGCGAGGGCCATCCCGGCAGCGACGCTCGTCAGGGCGTAGGCGATCCCCAGGCCGCCGTGACCGTCGTGCATCAGGGTGAAGATCTCGACCTGGAACGTCGAGAAGGTCGTCAGCGCGCCGGCCAGGCCGGTCCCCAGCAGCGGTCGCCAATGGGTGGTGGGGGCGACGCGCTCCGCCAGGCGCGTCAACAGCCAACCCAGGAACAGCGCGCCGGCGAGGTTGGCGATGAACGTCGCCCACGGCCATCCGCCCGCGGCATGCGGCAGCGCCTCGGCCAGGCCCGCACGGGCCAGGGCCCCGGCGGCGCCACCGGCGACGATCGCGGCCAGGCGGACCTGCGAGATGCTGAGCCGGCCTGCCGGCACGCGGCGATGCTACCCCGGGGCGGCGCCGCGGGCCGCCCGTCCCCGCCGGCCGTCGGCCTCGTGTGCAGCGCTGCTGTCGGCCGCCGGCCCGCGTCGCGCGCGTGACGAGCCGGGCAATCCGCTCCAGTCGGGACACGGCGCGCCGCCGCCCGCCCCCGGACGGGCTGAAGCGGTGCTTCAGGGCGCCTTGACAGCACGGAACGACCTCGCCTTCAATCGTAGTCGGGCACGGGTACGGCCCGTGCCGGCGCCGTGTACGACGAACGAGGCGAGGTCGATCGTGGCCGCCGTGGGGCTCCTCTACGTAGGTGCAGTGCTGTTCGTCAACGGGCTTGCCCTGGTCGGGTGGGTCAAGGGGACGTCGATGATCCCGATGAACCTGTTCGTCGGGCTCCTGCAGGTCGTCACGCCGTTCTACCTCATCTTCACCGCCAACGGAGACCAAGCGGTGATCGTGGGTGCGTCCGGCCTCTTCCTGTTCGGCTTCACCTACCTGTACGTGGCGATGAACAACGCGTTCGATCTCGACGGCACCGGTCTCGGCTGGTTCTGCGCGTTCGTCGCGGTCGCCGCGGTTGTCTACTCGTGGTGGAACTTCTCCGGCTACGCCGCCCTGAAGGTGAACGACAAGGACGTGAGCGATCTGCTCGGCGTCCTGTGGGCGAGTTGGGCGGTGCTGTGGTTTCTGTTCTGGCTCGTCCTCGGGGTCGGGAAGACGGGTCTGACGAAGTTCACCGGTGCCTGGTGCGCGGCGCAGGGCATCTACACCGGGCTCGTGCCGGCGGTCGTCCTGCTCAACGTCCCCAAGGCGCTCACCTCGACGTTCGTCGTGATCATCGCCGCCGTCTCGGTGGTCACCTTCCTCATCTTCATGGCCGTGATGAGGCCGAGGCTGGACGTCGCCGACGAGCCCGGCGCCCCCGGCACGGCCTACTCGGGCGCGTAGCCGGCAACCACCGATTTGCAGAAAGCAGGAGTCGAGATGCCCAAGAACCTCTTCCCGCTCGACAACACGAAGAAGTTCACCGACCAGAAGATCGTCGGCCACAACCGGTGGCATCCCGACATCCCGGCGGCGGTGAACGTCAAGCCGGGCGACGTGTTCCGCGCGGACTGCCGTGAGTGGTTCGACGGTGCGATCAAGAACGACGACTCCGCCGACGACGTCCGCAACGCGCCGCTTCCCGGGGTTCACGTCCTCAGCGGGCCGTTCCACGTCGAGGGCGCCGAGCCCGGCGATCTGCTGATCGTCGACATCCTCGAGATCGACGCGTGCGACCAGGAGGATGAGGGACCCCTCTCGGGGATGGGCTGGGGGTACACGGGCGTCTTCGCCAAGACCAACGGCGGCGGCTTCCTCACGGACCGGTTCCCGGATGCCTACAAGGTGATCTGGGACTTCACGGGCGACGTCGCGACGTCGCGTCACATCCCGGAGTGCTCATACGTGGGCATCCACCACCCGGGCCTCATGGGCACCGCGCCGTCGGCGGAGCTGCTGGCCAAGTGGACGAAGCGCGAGACCGACCTGATCGCCACCGATCCGGAGCGCGTCCCGCCGCTCGCGCTGCCGCCGCTGCCCGACAGCGCGATCCTGGGCACGCTCAGCGGCGGTGAGTTCGACCGGGTGGCGGGCGAGGCGGCGCGGACCGCGCCGCCGCGGGAGAACGGCGGCAACCAGGACATCAAGAACTTCACCGCCGGGACGCGCGTCTTCTATCCCGTCTTCGTCGACGGGGCGAAGCTGTCGTTCGGCGACCTGCACTTCTCGCAGGGCGACGGGGAGATCACGTTCTGCGGCGCGATCGAGATGGGCGGGTTCATGGACCTGCACGTCGACCTGATCAAGGGCGGGATGGAGACCTACGGCGTCTACGAGAACGCCATCTTCATGCCGGGCCTGCGCGATCCGCAGTACTCGGAGTGGATCGCCTTCTCCGGGGTGTCGGTCGAGCTGGAGTCCGGCAAGCAGCACTACCTGGACTCGCAGCTGTCCTACGAGCGGGCGTGTCACCACGCGATCGACTACCTGATGAAGTTCGGCTACAGCGACATCCAGGCGTACATGATCCTCGGCTCGGCGCCGATCGAGGGGCGGCTCTCGGGCGTGGTCGACATCCCGAACTCGTGTGCGACCGTCTACATCCCGAGGCGGATCTTCGACTTCGACGTCGCGCCGTCGAGCAGGAAGCCCCACCAGGTGACCCAGGGGACGCAGGTGCCGAAGTCGGCGAACTGACGCCACGAGGAAGGAGGACGCCGTCGCCCATGGCGCTCTACGAGTACCGCTGCGAGCACCACGGCGCGTTCGACGTGGTGCGCGACATGGGCACGGCGCCCGGGTCGATCGGCTGCCCTGCGTGCGGGAGCAGGGCGCGGCGGATCTTCTCCGCGCCGATGACGTCGTCCACGCCACCCGCGTTGGCGGCGGCGATCGACCACGCCGAGAAGACCCGCGGCGAGCCGGACGTGGTCACGTCGCTTCCGCCGCGACCACGGCACGAGCGGACCGCGGTGCTGCCCCTGACGCCGACGCTGCGGCGCCTGCCGCGACCGTGACGCGAGCCGGCGGCCCGGCTCAGGCGCCGCCGTGCTCGGGCCGCCACGCCGAGCGGATCGGGCCGACGTCGTCGCGCAGAACCCAGAAGACGACCGCGTTCTGATCGCCGACGTTGCCCCACCCGGTCACGCCGGTGCACTCCACCAGCAGCGTCTCGCCCTGGCGCAGGACGGGACGCCCGGTCGGGAGGATCACCTGCACGAGCCCGGAGGCGACGGCGATGAGCTCGACGCCGCGGTGCGGCTCGGGCGCGCGCACGGTCTGTCCGGGCGCGAGACAGGAGAGGCTCGCGCGCAGGCCGACGCCGGGGTCGTCGAACAACGGGACGAGGCGCGCGGCGGCCTCGCTGCTCTGGGCGCGCCGCGACAGGCGATACCCGAGCGCGATCTCGCCCCGAAGCAGCTCGTCGATCGTCATGTCGAGGCGGGACGTGAGGTCGAGCAGCGTGCTCAGCGCGAGGCCGCGGCGTCCGCGCTCGGCCTGGGAGATCGCGCTGGGGGAGACGCCGGCCAGCCGGGCGAGCTCACCCTGGCTGAGATGGCGCTGGATGCGGACCGCGCGCAGGGCCGCGGCGAGCCGGGCGGCGGTGGGCGCGGGCTCGAGCGATGGGACGCGACCGTCCGTCCTGACCATGAAGACGCCACCCTGCACACCCCGGGGACGGCCCTCGGCCTTCGCGATGCGCAGGCGGTCGGGGCCGAGCACCAGGACGCACTGCGTCACGGCGTCGACGGCCTGGCGCAGCTGCACGGAGTGTCGTCCCGGCGTGAGCGACCAGTAGGCGACCGCCCACAGGCCGAGCAGGATCGGGCACGCCCGCGTGAAGAACCGCCGCGCGACCTCGTGCCCCCAGCGGTCGCTGAGCGCGTCGAGCGAATCGAAGACCACGAGTGTCCGGGTCGCCCGCTGGACGCGCTCCCGTACGGCGCTCAGCAGCTCGCCCGCCGTCTCGATCGCGCAACCGGGGCGGGCATCGACGACCTCGGCGCCGGGACAGGCGGCGCACAGGGGCTCCGGGTCGCTCTCCACCGTGATGAACACGACGCGGTCGAACTGCGCCCGGGCGCGCAGCATCGCCGCGAGGAACGCGTCCAGCGATCCACCCTCCTCGACCTCCCACACGACGTTGTCGCCCCAGAACAGGCCGTGGAGGGCGGCGTCGAGCCCGGCGACGCCGGTCGACGCGGTGGTGGTCGGGCCATCCGGGCTGCCGCGGTCCATTCGCGCCAGAGGCGCGGGGATGCGTGTCCTGGGTATCGTCGGAGCAGTCCGCATGTGCGGCACCGCGCCCCGGCCTCCGTCCATGGACAGGGTCGCCTCGAACGGTTGGCACAAACCCGCCGTCAAGAGTCCTACTCCTCTCGCGGCGCCCCTGTCAATTCGCTTCACGAGATAGGGCGGGTAACCCCACTGTCGGCGGGGCGCGGGCGGTCTACGATGGCCCGATGCAGGGGTCATCGCTCACCGCCGAAGCGGGCTTCGGCCAGCTCGAGCAGCACCGCCGCGAGCTCACCGCCTATTGCTACCGGATGCTGGGGTCGCCGTTCGAGGCCGAGGACGCCGTCCAGGACACCATGATCCGCGCCTGGAAGGCCCTCGACCGCTTCGAGGGCCGTTCGGGCCTGCGTTCCTGGATGTACCGGATCGCCACGAACGTCTGCCTCGACATGCTCAGCGGCCGCGAGCGCCGCGCCCGGCCGATGGACCTCGGGCCGTCGCGCGACCCGAACGGCCCGATCGGCGAGATCCTCCCGGAGGTGACCTGGCTCGAGCCGGTGCCGGACGGGCTGGTCCTGGAGCCTGAGGCCGATCCGGCGAGCGTCGCGGAGTCGCGCGAGACGATCCGCCTGGCGTTCATGGCCGCGCTGCAGCACCTGCCGCCGCGCCAGCGCGCGGTCCTGATCCTGTGCGAGGTCCTCAAGTGGAAGGCGGCCGAGGTCGCCGAGCTGCTCGAGACCAGCGTGGCGTCGGTCAACAGCGCACTGCAGCGCGCGCGGGCCACGCTCGAGGCCAGTGACCTGAGCAGCAGCGACGGCGCGCCGTCGCTCGAGGAGCCCGACCGCGAGCTGCTCGACCGCTACGTCGACGCCTTCGAGCGCTACGACATGCAGGCGCTCACTGCGCTCATCGCCGAGGACGCGACGCAGGCGATGCCGCCGTACGAGCTCTGGCTCACCGGCCGCGACGACATCCTGACCTGGTGGACCGGCCGCGGCGCGGCGTGCGAGGGCTCCAAGGTGATCCCCACCGTCCCGGCCAACGGCCGCCCGGCGTTCGGCCAGTACAAGCCCAGCGAGACGGGCTCGGGCTATGACCCGTGGGCGCTGCAGGTGCTCGAGATCGAGGACGGCCGCATCGTCGACTTCATGTTCTTCCTCAGCACGGAGACGATCTTCCCGTTGTTCGGGCTGCCGCCCCGGCTCGACTGACGGGGCGGCTCACTCGGGCAGGACGGCGTCGAGGCCCATGAAGCCGATGAGCCGCAGCAGGTCGGGCGAGGCGCGGCGCAGCCGCACCTCGCAGCCGGTGCGGCGGGCGGCGAGCTGAAGGCGCGCGAGCGCCTCGACGCAGACCGCGTCGGGCTCGACGCCCTGCACGTCGCACAGGGCGACCCGGGCGCCGCTGGCGTTCAGGAGCGAGCAGACGCGGCCGCACAGACCGGGCAGGTCGGCACGAGCGATCGGCCCGTAGATCGCGAAGGCGATGGTCTGCGGTGAGGAGGCGGCCATGGTGAGACGCGGTGTCACTGCTTAGACGCGCGACGGCGACGGAACTCATCGGCGGCCATGACGGCGTGCAGGACGCTCGCGCCAGACCCGGGGATGGAGGTATCACCAAGGCCCCAGACGGGGCGCCCGCGTGACGACCGCCCCGGCACGTGATCATCGCCACATGAGTCTCTGGGAGTGGACGGCGCGCGACCTCGCCGCAGGCATCCGGACCGGGGCCGTCTCGTCGGCCGAAGCCGTCGAGTCGTGCCTGTCGCGCGTCGAGGAGGTCAACGGTGCGCTCAACGCGATCGTCGAGGTCGACGCCGAAGGCGCCCGGGCCGCTGCCGCAGCGGCCGACGACGCGGTGCGCCGGGGCGACGACCTCGGGCCGCTGCATGGCGTGCCCGTGACGATCAAGGTCAACACCAACCAGATCGGCTTCGCGAACACGAACGGCGTCGCGGCGCTGCAGGAGCCGCTGGCCAGCGAGAACGACCCGCAGGTGCAGAGCTGGCTGGACGCCGGCGCGGTCTCCGTCGGCCGCACGAACACGCCGCCGTTCTCGTTTCGCTGGTTCACCGAGAACGAGCTCTACGGGATCACCCGGAACCCGTGGGACTCCACTCGCTCGCCCGGCGGCTCGAGCGGCGGTGCCGCCGTGGCGCTGGCCACCGGAATGTGCGCGCTCGCGCACGGCAACGACATCGGCGGGTCGATCCGCTTCCCCGCGGCCTGCTGCGGCGTCACGGGCATCCGCCCGACGGTGGGCCGCGTGCCCGGGTGGTACGGGCCGATCGACCTCGATCCGCTTCTGTCGGTGCAGATCTTCCTCGTCCAGGGCCCGCTCGCGCGCACCGTGGGTGACCTGCGGATCGGCTTGCGGGCGATGGAGGCGCCGGACCCCCGTGATCCCTGGTACGCACCGGTGACCGCCGACCTGGCGCCACTGGGGCGGCCGGTCCGCGTCGGCGTCGTCGCCGACCCGGCCACGGGCGACTTCACCGCGCGGCCCGACCCGGCGGTCCGCGAGTCGCTGGACCTCGCCGCCGGCTGGCTGCGCGACGCCGGCTACGAGGTCGACGAGGTGCAGGCGCCGCAGCTCGGCGAGGCGGCTCGCCTGTGGTGGCGGACGGCCCTGCCGGAGGTCAAGGAGTTCCTGCTGCCGCTCGTCAACGAGGTCGGCGACGCGGGCATCCGCACCTTCGTCGACCACCTGTTCACGGCGTTCGACGACGAGTTCGGCGAGGTCGGTCTGGCCACGTACATGGGCGGCTACGCGCGGAGAGGCATGCTGCTGCGCGAGCTGCACCTGCTCATGGAGGACGTGCCGCTGCTCCTGACGCCGATGGCGGCCGAGCCGCCGTACCGGCTGGGGGAGGACCTCGAGAGCGCTGCGCGCGCCCGCGAGCTCATGTCGGCCCAGTGGCCCTCCATGGCCGTCCCGTTCCTCGGCGTCCCCGGCCTCAGCGTGCCGGTCCGGGTCCACGACGGGCTGCCGATCGGCGTGCAGCTCATCGGTCGACGCTTCCGCGAGGACACGCTGTTCGACGCCGCCGAGGTCATCGAGGCGCGGTCGGACGTGCGCACGCCCATCGACCCGCGCTAGTTGAACTCCCCCCCGCTGCGCGAGAGCACGCGTCAGCGGATCAGCGCGGCCGCCAGCTCCGTCCACCCCTGGTGCGGGATCCCGCGCTCGCCGAGCGGCTGCAGGCACACGTGGTCCGCACCCGCGTCGAGGTGCGCCTGCACCACCTCGGCGATCTGCCGGGCGCTGCCCTGCGGCACGACCGCGTCGATGAGCCGTTCGGAGCCGCCGTCGGCGATGTCGGCGTCCGTGAACCCGAAGTTCTTCAGGTTCCCCGTGTAGTTGCGCAGGCCCAGGTAGAGCGCCGCGTACTTGCGCGCCGTCGCCAGCCCGCGCTCGCGATCGGTGTCGACGACGCACGCGAGCTCCGGCGCCACCAGCGCGTCCGGGCCGAGGCGCTCGCGGGCGTAGCGCGTGTGCTCGACCGGCGTGAAGTACGGGTGCGTCCCCAGCGACCGCTCGGCGCTCAGGTCGAGCATCTTCGGCCCGAGCGCGGCGGCGCAGCGCTCCTCTCGCGGGATCGGCGCGGCGGCCGCGTCGATCCCGTCGAAGAACTCGCGCATCGTGGTCAGCGGCCGGGTGTAGTCGCTCGTCGCCTCGGGGTGCCCGATCCCGATCCCGGTCAGCACCCGGCCCGGGAAGTCGCGCGTCAGCTCCGCGTGCTCGGCGGCGAGGTCCGCGGGCTCGTAGGCCCACACGTTGACGATCCCGGTGGCCGCGATCAGCCGGTCCGTCGCCTCCAGCAGCGGCCGCACGGCGGGCAGCCGCGGCGAGCCGCCCAGCCAGAACGTCCCGTAGCCGAGATCCTCGACGAGCTTGGCCGCCTCGCCGGCGTGCTCCTCGCCGATCGCCCGGTACGTCGTCCAGATGCCGAACTTGGTCAGGTCCATGCGTCATACGTTGGCAGACGCACGGCGGCGGCCTCCCGGCGACGGCGGTCGCCGGGAGCAGGAGCCGTGGTCAGGCCGAGACGGCCTCGCCCAGCGCGGCTTCGCGCAGGGCGTCCGCCTTGTCGGTCCTCTCCCAGGTGAAGTCCGGGTCGTCGCGGCCGAAGTGGCCGTACGCCGCGGTCTTCTGGTAGATCGGCCGGTGCAGGTCGAGGTACTCGCGGAACGCGCCGGGGCGCAGGTCGAAGGTCTCGTTGACCAGCTCCGCGATGCGGCTGCGCGACACCTTCTCCGTGCCGAACGTCTCGACGAGGACGGACACGGGGTGCGCGACGCCGATGGCGTACGCGACCTGGACCTCGCAGCGGTCGGCCAGGCCGGCGGCGACGATGTTCTTCGCGACGTAGCGGGCGGCGTACGCCGCCGAGCGGTCGACCTTCGACGGGTCCTTGCCGCTGAACGCCCCGCCGCCGTGGCGTGCCATGCCGCCGTAGGTGTCGACGATGATCTTGCGCCCGGTCAGGCCGCAGTCGCCCACCGGGCCGCCGATGACGAACCGGCCCGTCGGGTTGACGAGGAACTCGCCGCGCAGCGCGTCCGCGTCGTACAGGTCGGCCGGCAGCACGGGCAGCACCACGTGCTCCCAGAGGTCGTCCTTGATGCGGTCCTCGACGCCCGGGGCGTGCTGCGTGGAGATCAGCAGCTTCTCGATCTCCACCGGCTTGCCGTCCTGGTAGCGCACGGAGACCTGCGTCTTGCCGTCCGGGCGCAGGTAGTCCAGGACGCCGTCCTTGCGGACCTTCGTGAGCTGCTCGGCCAGGCGGTGGGCCAGGTGGATGGGCAGCGGCATGAGCGACTCGGTCTCGTTCGTCGCGTAGCCGAACATCATGCCCTGGTCGCCCGCACCGGCGATGGCGTCCTCGCCGCCGTCGCCCTCACGGACCTCGAGCGCCTTGTCGACGCCCTGGGCGATGTCGGGCGACTGCTTGTCGATCGCGTTGATGACCGCGCACGAGTCCGCGGAGAAGCCGAGATCGGCGTCGACGTAGCCGATCTTGCGGATCGTCGAGCGGACGATGTCCTGCACGTCGATGTAGGACGACGTCGTGATCTCGCCGGAGACGACGACGAGGCCGGTGTTGACCAGCGTCTCGCACGCCACGCGCGCGTAGGGATCGGTCGCCAGGATGGCGTCGAGGATCCCGTCGGAGATCTGGTCGGAGACCTTGTCGGGATGGCCCTCGGTCACCGACTCCGAGGTGAACAGGTACTCGTTGTCTGCGTACTGGCTCATGCAGTGGACCTCTGTTGCGGTTTGGACGGCGTGCCGCGCTGGCAGCCCAGGACGGCGTGTGCGGCGCAGAGCAGGTCGACCGCCTCGGCGCTCACGGAGAGGGCGCCGTACGGGCGCCCGAAGGACAGGAGCTCGCGGCGCAGGCCGGGCGCCTCGCCGGTGCCGGCGACGACGAGCTCGAGCCGGCCCGCCTCGTGCAGCAGCGCGGCGGGGCGGGCGCCGGAGGCGGCGAGCGAGTCGGCCAGCGACGCGGCGCGCGGGCCGATGAGCGCGAGCACGGTGAAGCGGTCGGACACATCGACGACCGTGATGTCCGGCGTGTCGAGCGCGGCGGCGGCGAGGCGCTCGGCGGCCGCGGCCCGGTGGGCGGGGGGCGCGATCACGAGCGCGCGCGAGGCGCTCGCCAGGCGGTACCAGCCGAGGTCGAAGCGGCCGTCGCCGAACGGGCTGGGCCGGCGGCGGGCCACGCGGCGCAGCGCGGAGCGCAGGGCGACCGGACGGCCGCTCAGCTCGACGACGGTGAAGTCGTCGCGCACGGCGATGCCGGCGGCGCGCTCGCACGCGGCGACCTCGGCCGCCACGGTCGCGACCGATGGGCGCGGCGCGGGAGACCGCGTGACCCTCTCCTCGGCAGCCGTCGGCATGGCGACGCAAGCTACGACCCGGGGAGGAAACGTGCGCCTCCCATTGGGGAGGGATTTGCGGGCCCCGGGACAAGGGCGCCCCTCCATGTCCTATCCCTGCGTCCTGCGTGCCGCGCGGGGCGCGCCGCGGCCGCGGCCGCGGCGCCGCGAGGGCCGGCCTCTCCTTTGGGTCAGGCAATACGCCCCATTGGATCATCGCGCTCGCGTCCGCCACGGCGGAGCATCCGGATCACTTCATCGACGGGGTAGGAGAGACGAGTGGTGATCCAGCTCAGGTGTGTCGAGCGGGCGCAGCCCGATGACCTTCAGGCGGTGCTGCCGGCGATCGTGGAGGCCGCGCAGGTGGTCGACGTCGATCACGCCCGGCTGGCCGCCGTCCTGGACTGGGTCCAGTACCGCAAGAACTTCCGAGCGACCGTCATGGTGCGCCCGTTCGGCCGCACGGCCGGCGCGGAGAGCGACGACCAGCCCCTGGCCGAGGTCGCGATCGACGTACGCCGGGCCCGCGAGATGCCGCGCGAGGAGCTCGTCGCCCAGATCGTCGACCGCCTGCAGAAGGCGCTCGGCATCATCCCCGACGTCCACGAGTGCATCCACCTCGAGGACTGGGTGCGCCCCAGCAAGAGCGTGATGTGGTCGTTCAACCGCAGCTACTGGCGCCACCTCGCCGCGTGGGACGAGACGTTCCAGAAGGACTACGCGGACGCCCTGCCCGGCGGCGTGTCGGACGGCACCAACCCGGCCTTCTGGGCTGAGCAGATCTCGTCGTTCATGGTGGCGCTCAACCACCTCGACGAGTGGTCGGAGCTGCCCGAGCAGATCCACGTCCTCGAGCTCGGCGTCGGCGACGGCCAGCAGGCGAAGGTGTGGCTCGACGCGTTCGCCGACGCCTGCCGGACGCAGGGCCGCGACTATCTCGAGCGCGTGCGCTACGTCATGGCCGACTACTCGCCCCATGTCCTCGCCCGGGCCGGCGAGCGGGTGAACGAGCTCCGCGGCCGCGTCGCGGACATCGAGAGCCTCGAACTCGACTTCCGCAACCCGATGATGGGCCTCTCGCACCTGCGCGGCAAGGTGCTGTTCGCCCACACCTGCAACCTCTACGACAACCTGCCGACCGACGAGCTCATGCGCGTCGGCGGCCGCGCCTACGAGCCGCTCGTCCGCGCGAGCATCACGCCGGGCGAGGTGGCAGAGATCTCCGCCCGCCACGGCATCGCCGAGGCCGACATCGTGCCCGCCGTCCAGCGCGTCCTGCGCGAGGGCCCCGAGAGCCTCGGCGGCGATCTGCCCGCCGGCGTGCACTTCTGGGCGGACGTGTGGGACGCCGTCCACCTCGAGGAGATCTACGCCGAGATCCCCGCGCCGGCCTCGATGCGGGTGGCGCCGAGCGCCGACGTGCACCTCGACGAGCTGCTCGACGAGCTTCCCGAGTGGACGCGCGTGCACATGTCGACCGTGGCGGTCGAGAGCTTCGCGCAGACCCTCCGGCTGCTGCACCACGAGGGCGTGCTCGTCGCGCAGGACCTGTTCGTGCGCGAGACGGGCCAGTACGCGTCCTATCGCGGTCCCGGCAAGCTGGAGGGCTCGATCGTCAACTGGCTCAACGGCCCGATCTTCCAGCTCGTCGGCGAGCGCAGCGGCTTCCACGTGTCGGTCGAGCCGTTCGGTCATCGCGACAGGTCGAACACCGTCGTGCTCAGCGCGCGCCACCGCGACGCCTACAACGGCCCGCGGGAGGAGACCGTCCGCCAGCTCGTCGGGGCACACTGATGGCGGCCCTGACGGACGCGCTGGCCGCGGGGCGGTTCGCCGTCACCGCGGAGCTCGGTCCGCCGCGCGAGCCCGACGCGGAGATCGTCCGGGCCGCTGCCCGGGCGCTGCACGGCACGGTCGACGCGGTCAACGTCACCGACAACCAGGCGGCGACCGTGAAGGTCTCCGCGCTGGCGGCGGCGTCGCTGCTGATGGGCGAGGGGATCGAGCCGATCCTCCAGATCACCGCGCGCGACCGGAACCTGATGGCGATCCAGGGCGAGCTGCTCGGCGCGTGGGCGCTGGGCGTGCGGACCGTGCTGGCGCTGAGCGGCGACCCGCTGAAGGTCGGCCCGTACGAGGCGCTGGCCACGCACGTCGGCGACGTCGACTCCCTCGCGCTGACCCGGCTCATCGCGGCGATGAACGAGGGCCGCCTGGCCGCGGGCGAGCCGCTGCAGTCGCCGCCGTCGTTCGTCGTCGCCGCCGCCGCCAACCCGCTCGTCGACCCGATCGACCGCCTACAGGCGAAGATCGACGCGGGCGCCGGCCTGTTCCAGACGAACATCGTCTACGACGTCGAGCGCTTCGCCGCCTGGTTCGCGCCGTTCGCCGAGGCGGGGATCTCCGAGCGTGCCCCGTTCCTCGTCGGCGTCACGCCGCCGCGCAGCACCCGGATGCTGCGCCACATGCACGACAACATCCCCGGCGTCGAGGTCGACGACGCGACGTTCGCCCGCATGGACGGCCTCGAGGGCGACGCCGCGAAGACCGAGGGCATCGCGATCGCGGCCGAGCTGGTGCGGCGGCTGCGCGACATCCCAGGGGTCGCCGGCGTGCACCTCATGGCCCCGGGCTGGGAGACCGAAGCCGTGCCGCGCATCGTCGACGCGGCCGCACTGCGCCCCGCCGCGACCGGATGAGGCGCGACGGCCGCACCGGGGCCCGCGAGCCGGAGCCGGTGGCGCCGACCGACGCCGAGCCGTCCCTGCGCCGGCTGCTCACCGAGACCGGCCGGTTCATCACCGCGGTGGAGCTGGTGACCAGCCGCGGGCTGATCACCGAGAGCAAGCCGCAGCGGGTGCTCGAGCTCGCGCGCGAGCTGGCGCGCCACCCGCGCATCGACGTGCTGTCGATGACCGACAACCCGGCGGGCAACGCGATGCTCGCCGCGGACACGCTCGGCACCGACCTGATCTCCCGCGGCCAGGAGGTGATCATCCACCTGGCCTGCAAGGACTGGAACCGCAACGCGATCCAGAGTCGGGCGTGGAAGCTCGCGTCGGAGGGCTTCCACAACATCCTCGCGCTGTCCGGAGACGCGCCGAGCGGCGGCTACCGCGGCGTGGCGTCGCCCGTGTTCGACATCGACTCGGTCGGCCTGCTGCAGATGTACACCGACATGAACGCTGGGACGGTGTTGCACGGGCGCACCGAGGCGGAGGTGCAGCGCACGCAGTTCTTCCTCGGCACGGTCGTGACGAACCACAAGGCCAACGAGAACGAGGTCATTCCGCAGCTGCTCAAGCTGCGCAAGAAGGTCTCCAGCGGCGCCCGGTTCGTCATCAACCAGATCGGCTACAACGCCCGCAAGGACCACGAGCTGCTTCGGTGGATGCGCGCCGAGGGCCTCGACGTGCCGGTGCTCGCCAACGTGTTCGTGCTGTCGCCAGGCGCGGCGCGTGCGTTCAACGCCGGCCGGGTGCCCGGCGTGGCGGTGTCCGACGAGCTGGCGGCGATCGTGGCGCGCGAGGCGGCGTCGGCCGACGGCGGCCGGGCGTTCTTCCACGACCTCGCCGCGCGCCAGGTCGCGATCGCCCGGGGGCTCGGCTTCCGCGGCGCGTACCTCGGGGGCCATCTCGACGCCGCCGACTACCTGGCGATCCTCGACGCCGCCGATGCCTACGCCGGCGGGTGGCGCGACGTGGCACGCGACATCGGGTTCGAGGTGCCGGGCGAGTGGTACCTCTACGAGCGCGACGCGCAGACCGGGCTGGCGTCGGCCGAGCTCAGCCGCGACTACGTCGCGTCGCGCAAGCGGGCCGCGCGCCGGCCGCGGGGGCGGGGCGCCCCGGGGCGCTACAAGCTCAGCCGCGCGCTGCACAACGCCGCGTTCGCCGACGACGCGCCGCTGCACGAGCCGGCGCGCAGGCTCTACGAGCGCGTCGAACGGGCGCCGAAGGTCGTGGGGCGCGCGCTGCACGCGGCCGAGCAGGCCGCGAAGGTCCCGATGTTCGGCTGCCGCGACTGCGGCGACTGCTCGCTGCCCGACATCGCCTACCTGTGCCCGGAGTCGCAGTGCGCGAAGAACCAGCGCAACGGCCCGTGCGGCGGGACGCGGGAGGACAGCAAGTGCGAGGTGGGCGAGAAGACGTGCATCTGGGCGCTGGCCTACGACCGCCTGAAGGCCTACGGCGAGGAGACGACGATGCTCGACGGGCCGGTGGTCGTCAAGGACAACGCGCTCGCGCACACGAGCGCGTGGGCGAACACCTTCCTGGGACGCGACCACCACGCGCACCCGCCCGGCGCCATCCCACCCGGATAGGGAGAACCGTCCGTGGGGATAGCGCGGTCACGACCAGGGCCGTCCTACCCTTCTGGACAGATGCGAGAGCGGCCGCAAGTGGACACCACGAGCACGCCTGCGGGCGCGCAGCTGGTCCGCGACGCGCTCGCCCGGCAGCGCTGCGTGGTGCTCGACGGCGGGATCGCCACCCAGCTCGAGCACAAGCACGGCCAGGAGGACGAGCGGCTGTGGGGGATGGAGGCGCTCGCCTCGAGCCCGGCGGAGGTGCTCGACGTCCACCGCAGCTACGTCGCGGCCGGCGCCGACGTCGTCACGACGAACACGTGGGGCCTCGCGACGGCGCTCGCCGGCGACGCCCACATCTGGGACGAGCAGCGCGAGCCGGTGCACTGGATGGAGATCGCGCGCCGCGGCATCCGCCTCGTGCGCCAGGCGATCGCCGACCACGGGCGCGAGGACGACTGCGCGGTTGCGTTCGCACTCAACGGTGACATCGACCGCCCCGGCGCCGGGGTCACCGCGCCGCTGCTCGAGCGCGCGTTCGGCGACGCGCCGCCCGACTTGATCCTGGCCGAGACGCTCTCGCTCGTACGCCCTTCGCTGTTCGGGGTCGTCGAGCAGCTCGTCGAGACCGGCCCGCCCGTGTGGCTGTCGTTCAGGCGCTGCCGCCACGGGCTGTGCGGCGTCTACGGCCAGCACTGGGGCGGGCCCGAGGGCGACGCGTTCGGGCGCGCCGCGCGGCGCTTCGAGGAGCTCGGGGTGCAGGCGCTGCTCATCAACTGCATCCCGCCCGACCACGTCGACGGGATGATCTCCTATCTGCGCGACTTCACCGACCTGCCGCTCGGCGTCTACCCGAACCTGGGCTATCTGACAAACGCCGGCTGGCGCTTCTCGGGCGAGGTCGGCGGCGAGCAGTTCGCGGAGATGGCGCTGCGCTGGCGCGAGGAGGGTGCGGACATCGTGGGCGGCTGCTGCGGCACGGGGCCCGAGCACATCGCCGCGGCGCGGACGGCGCTGCGCGACGCGCCGCGCGGCCACCGCCGCCGGGGCGCCGCCGGTGCCGACGACGCCGCCATCGCGCTCGCCCGCCCGCCGCGCCGCTCGTCGCCGTGGCTCGACCGCAGCCGGCGTCCCGTCTCGCCGCTGCCGCTGCCGGAGATCGCGCGTCACCGCGGGGTGGCGCGGTCGATCCCCGGCACGTACCTGACCTGGCGCTACCTCTACGACGAGAACGTCGGCGCGCACCAGCGCTGCCTCGACGTCGGCAGCGGCGTCGGGCTGCAGACGGTGCAGCTCGCGCTCAACGGCGCGACGCACGTCCATGCCCTCGACGTCGACGGGCGCGCCGTCGCGAACACGCTCGACAACGCGTTTCGCAACGGCGTGGCCGACCGGGTGACGGGGGCCACGGCGGACCTCTATCCGTGGATCCCGGATGCGCGCTACGAGGTGATCGTCGCGACGCTGCCGCAGAGCCCGACCGAGCCGACCGACCCGTCCTCGCACCGGCCGATCGACTACTGGGGCCGCGGGCTCGTCGATCAGGTGATCTCGAAGCTGCCGCAGGCGCTGGCACCGGAAGGCGTCGCGCTCGTCACGGTCACGTCGATCCTGTCGCAATCGCGCACCGACGAGCTGCTCGAGGCCCACGGCCTCGAGGCCGAGGTCGTCGCGTGGGAGCTGACCGACCGTCCCGCCGCCTACGACTCCAACCGCGAGCACATCGAGCACGTCATCGAGCTCAGCGACGCGCCGCATCTGCGTCTCGCCGACGAGGACGTGCTCGCCACCTACCTCCTCGAGATCCGCCATGTGCAGGCGGAGGACGACCGGGAGCAGCCGCCATGGAAGGCCTACCGATGACCGTCGGCGCCATCGCCGCCCTCGAGCCGTCGCTCGGCAGCGACCGGTTCGCCGAGACGCTCGCCCGGCTGGACGAGCTGGGGCCGCCGAGCGAGCTGCTCGAGCGCGCGCCGGCCGAGGCGGCTGCGGCGCTCGACCTCGACCGGATCGTGCTCAGCCGGGTCGACAACGGCCGGCTGACCGCCCAGTCGCTTCATGCGCCGGCGTGGCAGTACTCGGCCGAGGACGCGCTGATCGCGCTGCGCGCCGCGTCGGCGTCGATCGACTACCCGAGCGTGGAGGGCGAGGTGCTGCGGCGCCGGCGCCCCCAGCTGGTCCGGGTGGCCGAGGGCGACCCGGTCGAGCGGCGCGCGTACGCCGACGTCATGGGCTGGCGCGAGTATGTCGTCGCGCCGATCATGCTCGAGGGCCGCGTCATCGGCTTCTTCCACGGCGACCGCCACGCGGGCAACCGCGCGCTCGACGAGCAGGACGCCGCGAACATGGGCACCTTCGCGCTCTGCTTCGCGATCGTCTACGAGCGGGCGATCCTGCGCACGCGGCTGCGCATCCAGCGCCAGGAGATGCGCCAGATCGCGTCGTGGGCGGCAAGCCGGACGAGCGAGCTCACCGACCGCGCGATCGCGCTCGGGCCCGACGACTTCGAGGCGGCGGGCGGCTCGACGGCCGCAGGGACCGGCACGGCGGGCCGGGGCGACGGCACGGGCGAGTCGGCGCTGCAGGAGCTGCTCACGCGCCGCGAGCTCGAGGTGCTGCGGCTCATGGTCCAGGGCCGTACGAACGCCGACATCGCGCGGGAGTTCGTCGTCTCGCAGGGCACCGTGAAGTTCCATGTGAAGAACATCCTGCGCAAGCTGCACGCGGCCAACCGGGCGGAGGCGACGTCGCGGTATCTGCGGCTGACCCTGGGCCAGGGCGGTCCGGCCGGGTCGTGAGCGGCGGCTCGCGGGCGGGCGGCGGCGAGGCGACCACGAGACCCGCGAGCTCGTCGCGCTCGCGCGCGCGGCGCGCGCGGCGCGCGCGCCCGCCGCCAACGGCCACGACGACTTCGTCTGGGGGCACTGCTCGGCCTGCGACGCGGCCGGCTGCGGGGCGACCGCGACGCCGTGTTCCTCGTCAACCACGCCATCGTGACCGTCGGCGGCGTCGGCTTCCGTGCGGCTGTCGCGTTCACGGCGCCTGACGCCGTGTTCGCGACAGGATCGCCTGCTCATCGCGCGCTGTCGCGATCGCGCGAAGCACCTCGGCCGGCCGCGTCTTGATCTGGCGGTCGGTGAACCGCAGCACGCGCACGCCCGCGGCGGTGAGGATGGCGTCCCGTTCGCGGTCGCGCTCGAACGCGGAGCGGGTCCGGTGGAACGCGTAGCCGTCGACCTCGACGCCGAGGCGTTGCGCCGGCCAGAAGAAGTCGAGCTCGAGGCCGGCCATGATCCCGTTGACGACCGGCCGGTCGAGACCGCGCTCGTCGCAGAAGGCGAGGAACAGCTCCTCGAGATCCGTCCGAGTGAGCGTGGAACCGGCCGCGTGCCCGGCCAGGACCGCGGCGAACAGCCGAGCACCGGGCGCGCTCGGATGGGCGGCGAGGACCGCCTCGAGCGCGTGGCGGTCGAAGAGCCCGAGCACCTCGGCCTCGTCCATCGCCCGCTCCATCGGGCGGCGGTCGGTCACCGAGGCGAGGTCGAGCAGGGTGCGGGCGGGCGTGGTGATGGGGATGTCGCGGTGCGTCGTGACCTCCTCCGGCCGCAGCGCCGCGCGGCGGTGGATGCGCAGCGTCCCGCGCCGGCGTCGCCGTCCCGCGTCGGAGGCCACCGTGACGTCGACGACCCGGGCCCGTGAGTCGCGCAGCCCCCACCACAGCGCGGCGCTGGCGTGGCTGAGCACGGCTCCGGGTCCACATGCCAGGACGGCCGCGAGCAGATGGCCCTCCGGCCGCAGCGCCCCATGCCCGGGCGCGTAGACCGCCCGGTGCAGGGAGATGAGCCGCCCGCTGCGGACGCGGTGGTCGATCGCCGCCACGCCGAGTCCGAGCTCGACCAGCTGGCGGCGGGTGACCACGCCGTGCTGGCGTGTGGCGAGCGCGGCGACGCGGCGCTCGATTTCGAGGTGACGTCCTATGGGGACGTCAGGGCGCCGGGCCCGGGAACTCGCCCCCCCGGACATGTCGCATTCACGGCGCCTGACGCTGTCGACGCGACAGAGCTGGGCGGGCCGTGCCAGGCGTGCGGCGCGGCTGTCGCGCTGACGGCGCCTGACGCTGTCGACGCGACAGAGCTGGGCGGGTCGTGCGAGAGGTGCGGCGCGGCTGTCGCGTTGACAGCGCCTGACGCCGTTGACGCGACAGAGCTGGGCGGGTCGTGCGAGGCGTGCGGCGCGGTTGTCGCGTTCACGGCGCCTGACGCCGTCGACGCGACAGAATCGGCGGACCGGCCGCGGCGAGCCTCCAAGGGCTCGCCGCCATCTCGCTCGTCTCCTCGGCGGCGAGCTCGAGCGAGGCGTGGTTGTCGCGTTCACGGCGCCTGACGCCGTCGACGCGACAGAACCGGCGGACCGGCGGCGCCGAGCCCGCGCACCCCGGCGGCGCCGGTCATGGTCGCCATCTGCTGCACGATCTCCCAGTGGCCGAGCTCGGCGGCCGCGGCCATCGCGAGGAACTCGAAGGCGTCGAGCGCCTCCTCCTCCTCCTCGCCTTCGAGGTAGGTCTTCATCACCTCGATGGCCTCGGGCGTTCGTCTTCCGGGCCGGCTCGCGGATCGCGGTCTTCCTGCCGTCGACTCACGAGCGCGCCGGTGCGCCGCTCGGTCTCGGCCGCCTGCTCGCCCATCGTGCGCGGCGTGTCGGCGAAGTCCTCGCCGCCCTCCATCGACGCGACCTGGTCGGTCGCGTTCTGCGCCGCCTGCGCGCGCCCGACAACCTCCGCGAGCGATCGCCGAGCCCGGTGAGATCTGCGATGCGGTTCTCCTGCGGTCGCAGATACCTCCGTCCCGTACCCGTCCACCGAACGTCCGACGCCGGACGTGGGACCAGACGCTCGAGACCGGCCGTTCTTGTCCATCGGTGACCAGAGGCGTACAGTCGAGCGCGTCGCCGCCTCGGGGGTGGCGCAAGGGAGTGGAGGTCCGGCCGTGTGCCTGGCTATCCCAGGCCAAGTCGTGACACTGGTCGACGAGCAGAGGGGGCTCGCGACCGTCGAGGTGGCGGGCGTCCGCCGCACCGTCAACGTCGGTCTGCTCGACGGCATCGGGCCGGGCGACTGGGTGCTCATCCACGTGGGCTTCGCGCTGTCGAAGGTCGACGAAGAGGAAGCCCGGGCGACGCTCGAGCTGCTCGAGGCGATGGGCGCCGAGTACGACCAGGAGCTCGAGGAGCTCAAGGCCAGCGCGATCGAATGACCGAGCTCTGTCCACCCGGAGGCCACTGCGCGACGTGCGGCGACGAGGCCGACGCGATGCGGGTCCTCCGGGTGGACGAGGAGCGCGGCCTGGCGCTGTGCGAGGACGAGCACGGCACGCGCCGCACCGTCGAGGTGGCGCTCGTGGCGCCGGTCGCCGCCGGCGGCCGGGTCCTGGTCCACGCGGGCGTGGCGATCGCCGCGCTCGAGGCGCAGGAGGCCGCGAGGTGAGGTTCGTCGACGAGTTCCGCGACCCGGAGCTCGGCCGGGCGCTGGCGGCCGAGGTTCTCTCCACGGTCGAGCCCGGTCGCCACTACAAGCTCATGGAGGTCTGCGGCGGCCACACGCACGCGATCTACAAGTACGGCCTCGACGACCTGCTGCCGGCGAACGTCGAGCTCGTGCACGGGCCCGGCTGCCCGGTGTGCGTAATCCCGATGGGCCGCGTCGACGACGGGATCGCGCTCGCCCGCCGGCCCGAGGTCGTCTTCACCTGCTTCGGCGACATGATGCGCGTGCCCGGGGCCGACGGCACGCTGCTCGACGCGAAGGCCCAGGGCGCCGACGTGCGCATGGTCTACTCGCCGCTGGACGCGCTGCGGATCGCCAAGGAGCACCCGGACCGCGAGGTCGTCTTCTTCGCGATCGGCTTCGAGACGACCGCGCCGTCGACGGCGCTCACGCTCAAGCGCGCGCGCATGGAGGGCGTGACGAACTTCTCGTGCGTCTGCAACCACGTGATGATCCTGCCGCCGCTGCGGGCGCTGCTGGACTCACCGGACCTGCGCCTGGACGGCTTCATCGGCCCCGGCCACGTCGCCACCGTCGTCGGTGCGCGGCCGTTCGAGTTCATCCCGGCGCAGTACGAGCGGCCGCTCGTCGTCGCCGGCTTCGAGCCGCTCGACCTGCTCCAGGCGATAGCGATGATCCTGCACCAGCTCGACGAGGGCCGCTGCGAGGTCGAGAACCAGTACACGCGGGTCGTGCCCTACGAGGGCAACCTGCGCGCGCTCGAGGTCATGGCCGAGGTCTTCGCGCTGCGCCCGCACTTCGAGTGGCGCGGCCTCGGCTTCATCTCCGACAGCGCGCTGCGCCTCTCGGACGCCTACGCCGACTTCGACGCCGAGCAGCGCTTCGGCGTCCCCGGGGTGCGGGTCGCCGACCCGAAGGCATGCCAGTGCGGCGAGGTGCTCAAGGGCGTCATCAAGCCGTGGCAGTGCAAGGTCTTCGGCACGGCCTGCACCCCGGAGCACGCGATCGGGACGTGCATGGTGTCGCCCGAGGGCGCGTGCGCCGCGTACTACAACTACGGGCGTTTCGCGCGGGAGCGGGCGGTGGTCTAGTGGCCGGCAGCGACGTCAGCGAGCGCGAGGAGCGGATCCTCTCGATCATCGAGACCGCGCGCGCGAAGCCGGCCCGCTTCAAGGACGACCGCATCACGATGGCCCACGGCGCCGGCGGCAAGGCGACGCAGACGCTGATCGAGGGGCTGTTCGTCCCCGCCTTCGCCTCACCAGAGCTCAGCGCGCTCGGCGATGCGGGAGCCGTCGAGGTCGACGGCGCCGAGCTCGCGCTGACGACCGACAGCTTCGTCGTCAAGCCGCTGCGGTTCCCGGGCGGCTCGATCGGCGAGCTGGCGGTCAACGGCACGGTCAACGACCTCGCCGTGTCGGGCGCCCGGCCGCTCGCGCTGACCCTGAGCCTCGTCCTCGAGGAGGGCCTGCCCTCCGAGACCCTCCGCGCCGAGGTCGAGGCGATCGGCGCGGCGGCCGCGGCGGCCGGCGTTCACGTCGTCGCCGGCGACACGAAGGTGGTCGAGCGCGGGCACGCCGACGGCATGTACGTGTGCACGACCGGCCTCGGCCGCCGGGACCCGCGCGCCCGCCTGTCGCCGTCCGGGTTGCGGCCCGGCGACCGCATCCTCGTCTCGGGGACGATCGGCGAGCACGGCACGGCGATCATGCTGGCCCGCGGCGAGCTCGGGCTCGAGGCCGACATCGTCTCCGACACCCGGAGCCTGTGGCCGACCGTCGACGCCGTGCTCGACGCGGCCGGGCCGGACCTGCGGGCGATGCGCGACGCCACGCGCGGGGGCGTGGCGTCGGTCCTCAACGAGCTCGCCCGCGCCTCGCGCGTGGCGATGGTCGTTCGCGAGGCAGACGTGCCGGTGAGCCCCGAGGTCGCCGGTGCCGCCGAACTGCTCGGGATCGACCCGCTCTACGTCGCCAACGAGGGGCGGTTGGTGGCCTTCGTCGCCCCGGAGGCCGCCGGTGCGGCGCTCCACGCGCTGCAGGCGGTCCCGGGCGGGGAGGCGGCGGCCGAGATCGGCGAGGTGCGCACCGAGCCGCCCGGCATGGTGCTCGTCGAGACCGCGTTCGGCGGCCGGCGGGTGATGGACCAGCTCGTCGGCGACCCGCTGCCGAGGATCTGCTGATGCACGAGCTCTCGATCGCCGAGGCCATCGTGCGCATCGCCGACGCCCACGCCGCCGGGCGGCGGGTCATGTGCGTCGAGGTGGCGATCGGGCACCTGCGCCAGGTGGTGCCGTCGGCGCTCGAGTTCGCGTTCGAGCTGGTCGCGGTCGGCACCGCGGTGGAGGGGGCGGAGCTGGACGTCGTGACCGTGCCGGCGGAGGGGCGCTGCCGCGCGTGCGCGACGGTCACCGTGCTCGACGGCTTCCCGCTGCACTGCGCCGCCTGCGGCGGGCTGGACCTCCAGCTGTTGCGCGGCGAGGAGCTGCGCGTGGAGTCGCTGGAACTGGACGAGACGACGATGGAAGGGGTGGGCAGTGGCGACTGAGCCGAAGGCACCCGCGGTCGAGGAGGTCCACATCCTGTGGATCTCCGAAGGGATGAGCTGCGACGGCGACTCCGTGTCGGTGACGGCGGCCGGCCAACCGGGCATCGAGGACGTCCTGCTCGGGGCGATCCCGGGCCTGCCCAAGGTCCACCTCCACAACAAGGTCCTCTCGCCGACGCTGGGCGGGGAGGAGTTCCTTGCGCCGTTCCGCCAGGCCGCCGTGGATCAGCTCGACGCGCCGTTCGTGCTGGTCATCGAGGGGTCGATCCCGAACGAGAACATCAACGGCGAGGGCTACTGGACGTCGTTCGGCAACGACGAGGCCACCGGCGAGCCGCTCACCCTGAACTGGTGGATCGACCGGCTCGCGCCGAAGGCGTGGGGCGTCGTCGCGATCGGAACCTGCGCGACCTATGGCGGCATCCACGCGATGGCGGGCAACCCGACCGGCTGCATGGGCCTGGCCGACTACCTCGGCTGGGACTTCCGCTCGGCGGGCGGCCTGCCGATCGTCAACGTCCCCGGCTGCCCGGTCCAGCCGGAGAACTTCATGGAGACGCTGACCTGGCTGCTCTACCAGGCCGCCGGCCTGGCGCCGGTGATCCCGCTGGACTCGCAGCTGCGGCCGCAGTGGCTGTTCGGCAAGACCGTCCATGAGGGCTGCGACCGCGCCGGCTACTACGAGCAGGGCGACTTCGCCGAGGACTACAACTCGGTCAAGTGCCTCGTGAAGGTCGGCTGCTGGGGGCCGGTGGTCAACTGCAACGTGCCCAAGCGCGGCTGGATGGCGGGCATCGGCGGCTGCCCGAACGTGGGCGGCATCTGCATCGGTTGCACGATGCCGGGCTTCCCCGACAAGTTCATGCCGTTCATGGATGCGCCTCCCGGCGCCGGGCTGTCGTCGGCGGTGAGCGGCGTCTACGGCCCGTTCATCCGCAGGATGCGCGGCATCACGAACAAGACGGTCAACAAGGAGCCCAAGTGGCGCCACAACCGCCGCCAGCTGACCACCGGCTACAGCCCCCGCTGGGGCAACTAGGAGGGGCACCATGGCCGTTCGCGAGAAGGTGACGCCGGAGGCCGGCAGGGTCGTCGACATGGCCTGGGATCCGATCACGCGGATCGTGGGCAATCTCGGCCTCTACACGAAGATCGACTTCGACAACCGCGAGGTCGTCTCGTGCAAGGCCACGTCGTCGCTGTTCCGGGGCTACAGCGTCTTCATGAAGGGCAAGGACCCGCGGGACGCGCACTTCATCACCAGCCGCATCTGCGGCATCTGCGGCGACAATCACGCGGTCTGCTCGTGCTACGCGCAGCAGATGGCCTACGGGGTCAAGCCGCCGCCGCTGGGGGAGTGGATCGTCAACCTCGGCGAGGCGGCCGAGTACATCTTCGACCACATCATCTTCCAGGACAACCTGGTGTTCGTCGACTTCTGCGAGCAGCTGGTCAAGGAGACGAACCCGAGCCTGTGGGCGAAGGCCGAGCAGACGGCGGCGCCCCATGCCGACCAGCACGGCTACAGGACGGTCGGCGACATCATGCGCTCGTACAACCCGTTCACGGGCGAGACGTACCGCGAGGCGCTGCACATGAGCCGGATCGGGCGGGAGATGATCTGCCTGATGGAGGGGCGCCACGTGCACCCCTCGACCGTCTATCCGGGCGGGGTGGGCACGGCGGCGACCCCCACCCTGTTCACCGACTACCTCAGCCGGCTGCTGCGCTGCCTGGACTTCATCAAGAAGGCCGTCGCGATGAACGACGACGTCTTCGACTTCTTCTACGAGGCCCTGCCCGGCTACGAGGAGGTCGGCCGGCGGCGGATCCTGCTCGGCTGCTGGGGCGCGTTCAACAACCCCGACCACGTCAACTACGACTACCGCGACATGGACCACTGGGGCAACGAGATGTTCGTGACCCCGGGCGTGGTCGTCGACGGCGAGCTCGTCACGACGAACCTGGTCGACATCAACCTCGGCATCCGCATCCTGCTCGGCAGCTCCTACTACCAGGACTGGGTGGGCGAGGAGACGTTCGTGGCCAAGGACCCGCTGGGCAACCCCGTCGACCAGCGCCACCCGTGGAACCAGACGACGATCCCCAAGCCGCAGAAGCGCGATCTCGACGGCGGCAACTACAGCTGGGTGATGAGCCCGCGCTGGTACGACAAGCGCACCGGCGACCACCTGGCGCTCGACACGGGCGGCGGCGCGCTCGCGCGCCTGTGGGTCACGGCGCTGGCCAACAAGGTCAAGACGCCGTACGTCAGCGCCACCGGCAGCAGCGTGATGATGCACCTGCCCAAGACGCCCGACTCGGCGGCCGTCGACCTGGAGTGGAAGGTCCCGCAGTGGTCCAACGCGATCGAGCGCGACCGGGCGCGCATCTACTTCGTCGCGTATGCGGCGGGGATGGCGCTGCACTTCCTCGACCGGGCGTTCAGCGAGGTGCGCTCCGGGCGAACGAAGGTCTTCGAGGACTTCGACGTCCCCGACGAGGCGATCGGCTGCGGCTTCCATGAGGCGGTGCGCGGCGTCCTGTCGCACCACCTGGTCATCCGCGAGGGCAAGATCGCCAACTACCACCCGTATCCGCCGACGCCGTGGAACGGCAGCCCGACGGACTCCTACGGCACCCCGGGGCCGTACGAGGACGCCTGCATGGGGATGCCGATCTTCGAGGAGAACGGCCCGGACGCGTTCCGCGGGATCGACATCATGCGCGCGGTCCGCAGCTTCGACCCGTGCCTGCCGTGCGGCGTGCACATGTACCTCGGCGGCGGCAGGACGATCAAGCAGGTGCACCACCCGATGTTCGGCGAGCACGGCTGATGGACGCGCTCGCCCAGCAACGGGTGACCGAGGTCGAGGCGCTGCTGGAGGCCGTCGAGCAGATCGCCGATCCGGCCGCGCGCGACACCGCCACGCAGCTCGCGCAGGCGCTGCTCGACCTGTACGGGGACGGGCTGGAGCGGCTGGTCGAGCACGTCGCCGAGTGCGATGCGGACGGCCGGCTGGCCGAGGCGGTGGTGGCCGACGAGCTCGTCTCGCACCTGCTGCTCGTCCACGGGCTGCACCCCGTGCCGGTGGAGGACCGTGTGCGCGCCGCGCTCGACGAGGTCCGCCCGTACCTCGGCACGCACGGCGGCGACGTCGCGCTGCTCGAGGTGCGCGACGGGGTGGCCTGGCTGCGCCTGGAGGGCACGTGCAACGGCTGCCCGTCGTCGACGGCGACGCTGCGGCTGGCCATCGAGGAGGCGATCGCGACGGCGGCGCCGGATCTCGAGGGCGTGGAGGCGCAGGGCGCGGTGCCGCCCGCGGCCGCCCCGGCGCCCGTCGCGCCCGGGACCGTCGAACTGCCGTTGGTCTGCCCGCTGCCGATGGCCGAGGTCCGCGCGTGACGGTCACGCCGCTGAGCGGGTCGCGGCTGCGCCGGATGGCGCGCCGCAGCGCCGCCGCACCGGCGGCCGCCGGGGAGCGCTGCGACCTGTGCGGCACGCCGATCGAAGCCCGCCACCGCCACCTGCTCGACGTCGGCGAGCGAGAACTGCGGTGCACGTGCCGCGCGTGCGCGCTGCTGTTCGACCGCGCCGCCGCCGCCCAGGGGACCCTGCGCCTGGTCGGCGACCGCCGCCTGGCGATCGCCGACCTCGCGCTCGACGACGCCGCGTGGGAGGAGCTGCGGGTCCCGGTCGACATCGTGTTCTTCGTCGACGACTCGCGCGAGGGGCGCGTGCGTGCGTACTACCCGAGCCCGATGGGGGCGACCGAGTCGCTGCTGGGGCTCGGGGCGTGGAGCGACCTCGTGGCGGCGAACCCGGTGCTCGGCTCGCTCGATCCCGACGTGGAGGCGCTGCTCGTCAACCGCGTGCGCGGCGCGCGCGGCCACTGGATCGTGCCGATCGACGAGTGCCATGCGCTCGTCGGCCTGATCCGCATGCACTGGCGCGGCTTCACCGGCGGCCGTGAGGTGTGGGAGGAGCTCGGGCGGTTCTTCGCCGAGCTCGACCGCCGCGCGCGGCCGGCCGGACGGACGACCGAAGGGAGATGAGATGGCCGACGACGCGATCACCGGCAAGCCCGACATCGACACCGACTCGCTCGGGCACGTCAAGGGCACGAAGCAGGGCAACAGCACCGGCAACTACGAGCGCATGAAGGGCCACAACCCCGACGGCACCTCGACGGCCGTGCGCTCCACCGGCATCAATCCGAAGGGCGTCGAGCCGATCGACCCGCGGATGCCGAACCTCTCGCCGGGATAGCGCCGGTGGACGCCACGATCGAGACGATCCCCCGCCTCGCCTTCGCGGTGCAGGGTGCCGCGCCCGTGCCGCGCGCGGCGGTCCCGACGCTGCGCTTCGCGCTGCGCATCGACGGCGACGACGCGCGGCCGATCCGCTCGGTCCTGCTGTCCGTGCAGGTGCAGATCGCGGCGCGGCGGCGCCGCTACGACGAGCGCTCGCATGACCGGCTGTTCGAGCTATTCGGGCCGCCGGCCGACTGGGGCACGACGCTGCGCACGCTGCTGTGGACGCGCACCACGCTCGTCGTGCCGGCGTTCGAGGGATCCACCGTCGCCGAGCTCGACGTGCCGTGCACCTACGACCTCGAGGTCGCCGCATCGCGCTACCTCGACGCGCTGCCCGACGGCGACGTGCCCCTCGAGTTCCTCTTCAGCGGCAGCGTCTTCTACGCGGCCGCGGACGGCCGGCTGCAGACCGCCCGCATCTCCTGGGAGGAGGAGGCCGAGTACCGCCTGCCGGTGGCGGTGTGGCGCGAGACGATGGAGCGCCACTTCCCCGGCACCGCCTGGCTGCGCCTGCCCAAGGACGCCTACGACGCCCTGTGCGCCTACAAGTCGCGGCGCGCGCTGGCCACGTGGGACGACGTCTTCGCGGAGCTCCTGCCGTGACCGAGGACCCCGTACGCCGCATCGCCGACGCCGTCCTCTACGAGGGCTACGTCCTGTGGCCCTACCGGCGCTCGGCGCTGAAGAACCAGCGCCGCTGGACCTTCGGCGGCGTGCACCCACGCGCGCACAGCGAGCGCCACCCGGACGACCGCTGGCTGCAGCGGACCGAGTGCCTCGTGGAGCAGGACCGCCCGCCGGACATCGACGTCCGGGTGCGGTTCCTGCACGTCGTGCGCCGCGACGTGGCCCGCGACGACGGCGGCGGCCGGCTCGTGGACGTCGACGAGCTGACGGTGGCGGGACGCCGCCATCTCGCGTGGGACGAGGCCGCCGAACGCGAGATCGGCGCGCCCGGCGCGGTGTCGATCGCCGCGGGCGTCGAGGAGGAGCCGCTGCTCGACGAGGACGGGACGCGGGCGGGAGCGCTGATCCGGCGCTGGGAGGGGCTCACCGGCAGCGTCGGCGTGGACGTCGCGCCCGTCGGCGACGGCCTCTGGCGCGTGACGGTGGCCGTGGCGAACACCACGCCGTTCGCCGGCTGCGACCGCGAGGCGGCGCTGCGGCGCACGTTCTGCTCGACGCACGCGGTGCTGCGCACGAGGACGGGGCGCTTCGTCTCGCTGACCGATCCGCCGCCGGCGCTGGCGGGCGTGGCGGCCACGTGCCGCAACGAGGGCGTGTGGCCCGTGCTCATCGGTGACGACCGCACGGTGCTGTCGTCCCCGATCATCCTCGAGGACCACCCGCGCATCGCGCCCGAGAGCCCCGGCGACCTCTTCGACGGCGGTGAGATCGACCAGCTGCTGATCCTCAGCATCCTCGGCCTCACGGACGCCGAGAAGGCCGAGATGCGCGACAGCGACCCGCGCGCCGCGGAGATCCTCGCCCGCTGCGAGGCCCTCGAGCCCGAGCAGCTCATGCGCCTGCACGGCATGGTGCGGCCGGCATGACGGGGGCGTGGGACGAGCTCGCCCGCGCGGCCCCGGAGGCCGTCGTCATCGGCGGCGTCGAGGTGCGCCGCGGCAGCCGGGTGCGCCTGCGCCCGCGGGCGGGCGCCGACGTCTTCGACACCGTGCTCGCGGGCCGCACCGGCGTGGTCGAGGGCATCGAGCAGGACATGGAGGACCGCCTCCACCTGACGGTGAGCGTCGACGACGACCCGGGGCGCGACCTCGCCGCGCGCCGGCAGCCGGGCCACACGTTCTTCTTCGCGCCCGAGGAGGTGGAGCCGCTCGCCCGGTTGCGGGTGCTCGTGGCCGGGATCGGCAACGTCTTCCTCGCCGACGACGGCTTCGGGGTCGCGCTCGCCCAGCGGCTCGCGGGGGCCACGCTGCCGCCGGGCGTCGAGGTGGTCGACTACGGCATCCGCGGCATGGACCTCGCCTACGCGATGGGCGACGGCTGGGACGCCGTCGTCCTGCTCGACGCCGTGCCGCGTGGGGAGCCGCCGGGCACGCTGTCGATCATCGAGCCGCGCATCGAGGAGGCCGAGGACGCCGCGCTCGACGCCCACGGCATGGATCCGGTGTCGGTGCTGGCGCTGGCGCGCACGCTGGGCGCGACCCCGGCGCGCACGCTCGTCGTCGGCTGCGAGCCGCTGGTGCGCATGACCGGGGACGAGGACGAGCTGGTGGGAGAGCTCAGCGCGCCCGTGCGCGCCGCCCTGCCCGCCGCCGAGGAGCTCGTGCGCTCGCTCCTGGCCGACCTGACCGCTCAACGAGAGGAGCTCTCGCCATGACCAAGGTGCTGGGCCTCGCCGCGATCGCCGCCGCCGGGGTGGCCGTCGCCGCGCAGCTGCCCGAGATCAAGCGCTACCTGAAGATCTCGAGGATGTAGATGCATCGCACGAAGGTCCGCGTCGTCGAGGACGTCCTCGACGCCAACACCACCATCGCGCGCGCCAACCGCGCCGACTTCGATCGCGCCGGGGTGACCGTCGTGAACCTGATGTCGGCGCCCGGTGCGGGCAAGACGTCGGTGCTCGAACGGGTGCTGCGCGACCTCCCGGAGGTGCGGGCCGGCGTGCTCGAGGGCGACGTCCAGGGCAGCCTCGACGCCGACCGGCTCGCGTCGCTGCACGTCCCCGTCGTGCAGCTGAACACCGACGCCGGCTTCGGCGGGGAGTGCCACCTCGACGCGAACATGGTCCGGACGGCGCTCGGCGCGCTGCCGCTCGACGACCTCGACCTGCTGATCGTCGAGAACGTCGGCAACCTCGTCTGCCCCGCGGAGTTCCGCATCGGCGAGGACGCGCGCGTGATGGTGTCCGCGGTCACCGAGGGGGAGGACAAGCCGCTGAAGTACCCGCTGATGTTCCGGGCCTGCGAGCTGGTGCTCGTCAACAAGATCGACCTGCTCGAGCACCTGGACTTCGACCTCGACCTGTTCCTGCACCACCTCGACGCGGTGAACCCGGGCGTGCCGCGGATGCTCATGAGCGCGCGGACGGGGGAGGGCGTCGACGCGTGGCGCGACTGGTTGTGCGAGCGGACCCGCTCGCGGGAGACGATGCCGCTGTGAGCCGGCCCGCCGCGGCGCTCGGCCTCGTCGACGAGCTCCTCGAGCGCCGGCTCGCCGCGGCGGAGCGGTACTTCGAGGCCGAGGCGGACGCGATCGCGCGGCTGTGCCGCGAGATGGCCGGGCGCTTCGCCGGCGGCGGCCGGCTCGTGGCTCTCGCCGGCTCGCCGGTCGCCAGCTCCGACGCGCGCCACGTCGCCGTCGAGTTCGTGCATCCGGTCATCGTCGGCAAGCGAGCGCTGCCCGCGCTGGCGCTCGAGCCGTCGGCCGTCGGGCTGAACGTCGACGCCGCGGACATCGTCATGGGCTTCGAGCCGAGCCCGGGACTGGAGGCGGCCCGCGAGCGCGGATGCCTCGTCGTCGCGCCGCACGTCGAGCTCGGCGACCCGTTCGTCGAGCAGGAGATCGTCGAGACCCTCTACCACGTGCTGTGGGAGCTCGTGCACGTCTTCCTCGACCGGCGGCCGGACGCGCGGGCGCCCGACCCGGGCGCCTCGGCGTTCCTCTATCCGTTCCTGTCGGGGCAGCGCGCCGACGACGAGGAGGCGGTGATCGCCGACGTGCGCGCGTCCGTGCTGATGAAGGCGCGCGAGGTCGGCGACCTGCGCCGGCAGACGATCGACGAGGGCCGCCCGGCTCTGGTCGCGGCGGCGGCCGCCACGCGCGCCGCGCTCGAGGCCGGCGCGACCGTGCTGGCGCTCGGCAACGGCGGCTCGGCCACCGACGCCATGGACGCGGTCGCCGACCTGCGCCACCCGCCCGCGGGATGGCCGGCGCGCCGGGCGCTCGACCTGACCGGCGACCCGGCGATCCTGACCGCGATCGCCAACGACATCGGCACCGAGGCGGTGTTCTCGCGCCAGGTCATCGCCTACGGCCGCCCGGGCGACGTGCTGCTGTGCTTCACCACGAGCGGGAACTCGGGCAACGTCATCGCCGCGCTGGCCGAAGGGCGCCGGCGCGGCCTGCGCTCGATCGCGTTCGTCGGCTACGACGGCGGGCAGATCGCCGCGGACGGGCTCGCCGACGACGTCGTCGTCAGCCGCTCCCAGCACATCCCCCGCATCCAGGAGGCCCAGGCGACGGCCTGGCACGTCCTGCGCACGCTGATCGAGGAGCCGTGACGGTCGCCGCCCGCGGGCCCACGCGCGTGCGCGCGCGCGTTGACGGCACGGTGCAGGGCGTCGGCTTCCGCCCGTACGTGTACCGCCTCGCCGGCGAGCTCGGGCTCGCGGGCTGGGTCGGCAACGACGAGCTCGGGGTCGTGCTGGAGGTCGAGGGGGCGCCGGGGGCGGTCGAGCGCTTCCTGGCCCGGCTGCCGCGCGAGGCGCCTCCGCTGGCCGCGGTCGAGCGGGTCGGCGCCGAGGAGGTCGAGCCGCGCGGGGAGCGGTCCTTCGTCATCGCGCCCAGCGCGCAGGCGGGGGAGCCCGCGGCGCCGGTCGCCCCGGATGCGGCGACCTGCGCGGCCTGCCTGCGCGAGCTCTTCGACCCGGCCGATCGCCGGTACCGCTACCCGTTCGTCAACTGCACCGACTGCGGGCCGCGGTTCACCATCGTGCGCGCCGTGCCCTACGACCGCGCGCGCACGACGATGGCCGGGTTCGCGATGTGCGCCGATTGCCGGGGCGAGTACGAGGATCCGCGGGACCGGCGCTTCCACGCCGAGCCGAACGCATGCCCGGCCTGCGGTCCGCGCGCGCGGCTGATCGACGGCGACGGCCGGGATCTGCGCGGCGACGCCGTCGAGAACGCCGCGGCGGCGCTGCTGGCGGGCGCGATCGTCGCGGTGAAGGGGCTCGGCGGCTACCACCTGGCCTGCCGCGCGGACGACGAGGCGGCGGTGCACCGGCTGCGCGCGCGCAAGCACCGCGAGGAGAAGCCGTTCGCCCTCATGGCGCCCGACGCCGCCGCGGCCGCGGCGCTGGTGGTGCTCGATGATGCGGAGCTGGCGGTGCTCGAGTCCGTGGAGCGGCCGATCGTCATCGCGCCGAGGCGCCCGGCCGCGCGCGTGGCGCGGGCGGTGGCACCCGCGACGTCCGAGCTGGGGGTGATGCTGCCCGCGACCCCGCTGCACCACCTGCTGCTGGCGGACGCCGGCGTGACGCTGGTGATGACGAGCGGCAACGTCTCCGACGAGCCGATCGCCTACGAGGACGCCGACGCCCGGCAGCGCCTGGGCGCCATCGCCGACGTCCTGCTCGTGCACGACCGGCCGATCCACATGCGCACCGACGACTCCGTCGTGCGTGCCGTGCCCGGACGGCCGCCGCTGCTCATGCGCCGGGCGCGCGGGTCGGTCCCGGGGAGCGTGCCGCTGCCGGTCGTGGCGCCGCGGCCGATCCTGGCGGTCGGCGCCGAGCTCAAGAGCACGTTCTGCGTCGCCAAGGGCCGCCGTGCGTGGGTGAGCCATCACATCGGCGACCTCAAGAGCTGGGAGACGCTGGGCTCGTTCCGGGAGGGCGTCGAGCACTTCGAGCAGCTGTTCGCCGTCACGCCGGAGGTCGTCGCCCATGACGAGCATCCGGACTACCTCTCGACGAGCGAGGCGCTGGCGCGCGAGGGCGTCGACCACGTCGCCGTCCAGCACCACCACGCCCATCTGGCGGCGTGCCTGGCCGAGCACGGCGAGACGGCTGCGGCGGTCGGGGCGATCTTCGACGGCGCGGGGCTGGGACCCGACGGGACGGTGTGGGGCGGCGAGCTCCTCGTCGGCGATCTCGGCGGATACCGGCGTGCAGGGCATGTCCTCGCGGTGCGCCAGCCGGGCGGCGACCGCGCCGCCCGGGAGCCGTGGCGCATGGCGTGCGCGTGGCTGGTGGCCGCGGGGGAGGAGCGCCGGCCGGCGACCTTCGCCGCGAACGTCCCCGAGCGCGACTGGCGGGCGATCACGCGGATGGCGCAGAGCGGGCTCGGCGCGCCGGTGACGACGAGCGCGGGGCGGCTCTTCGACGCGGTCGCGGCGCTGTGCGGCCTGTGCGCCCGCTGCACGTACGAGGGTCAGGCGGCGATGGAGCTCGAGGCGGTCGCCGACCCGGGCGAGCGCGGGGCATATCCGGTCGCCGTGGTCCCGGGAGCCGGCGGACTGTGCCTCGATCCGCGCGACGCGGTGCTGGGCGCCGCGCGCGATGCGGCGGGAGGCCGGTCGCCGTCGACGATCAGCGCGCGCTTCCACGCCGGGCTGGCCGACGCCACGGCGACGGCGCTCGCGGAGCTGGCCGAGGCTGAGAGGATCCGCAGCGTGGTGCTCTCTGGCGGCGTCTTCCAGAACCGGCGGCTGACCCTGGCGGTCGGCGAGCGCGTCCGCGCGGCGGGCCTGCGCGTGCTGGTGCCGGTGCGGTTGCCACCGAACGACGGCGGCGTGTCGTTCGGGCAGGCGGCGGTTGCGGCGTGGCGTGACCTGCACGGAGGCGCGCGGTGAGCTCGCTCGACGGAGGCGCGCGGTGAGCTCGCTCGACGACGCCCTCGCCGGCCTCGGCACCGGCGGCATCGTCATCGCGCTCGTCGCGGCGGTCCTGCTGGGCCTGCGCCACGCCACGGACCCCGACCACCTCACCGCGGTCTCGACCCTCGTGCTGTCCGAGCGCGAGGACCGGCGGGCGCGGCGAGCGGCGATCCTCGGACTGTCCTGGGGGGCGGGGCATGCCACGATGCTGCTGTTGCTCGGACTGCCGCTCGTGCTGCTGCACGGCGAGCTGCCGCCGGCGGTCGAACGCCTCGCCGAGGCGATGGTCGGCGCCGTGATCGTCCTGCTCGCCATCCGGCTGCTCGTCCGCTGGAAGCGCGGCTACCTGCACCTGCATCCGCACGTCCACGGCGAGGTGCGCCACGTGCATCCGCACGTCCACGAACATCCACGCGACGCGCCGCATCCCGCCGAGCACGGCCACGAGCACGCCCATCAGGAGCGGCTGGGCCGCAGCCCGCTCGCCTCCTACGGCATCGGGCTGCTGCACGGCGTCGGCGGCTCCGGCGGCCTGGGCATCCTGCTCGTGGGCAGCATCACGGGCGGCGCGGCCGCGGCCGGCGCGCTGGTCCTCTTCGCGGGCGCGACGGCGGTCTCGATGGCCGCCGTGTCCGCCGCGTTCGGCTACGCGCTCGCGCTCGGCCCGGCCCTGCGCGCCTTCGAGCGCCTCGTCCCGGTGCTCGGCGCGGTCAGCCTGCTCTTCGGGGCCTGGTATCTGAGCGCGGCCATCTAGTGGCCCGTCCCGCAACCTCGACCCGAAATGCGGGCCGATAGTCACCAGACGAACCACTAAGGGGACCGCCGCGCGTCCGCGAACGCCGCCAGCTCGCGGTCGAAGCGCGTGGCGTCCTCCAGGAACGGCATGTGTCCCGCGTCCTCGTACCACGAGGCGACGGCCGCCGGGCAGGCGGCGAGCACGTGCTCCGCCATCGACGGCAGGATGATCGCGTCGCGGCGGCCATGGGTGACGAGCACGGGCACCTCGACCCGCGCCAGGACGTCCGTCGCGTCGAGCTCACGGGCGAGCAGCGCGCCGCGCACCTCGGGCGGCGTGAGCATGCTCCAGCACAGCGCCGCGCTCGACGTCTCGTCGTCGAGCGGCCGGGCCGTGCACGCCCGCAGGAAGCGCTGCAGCGCGGGGATGCTCGTCTCGAGGTCGCTGCTGCAGGCGCGGGGCGCCGCGTCGAGGAAGGCCGGGCCGATGTGGTCGAACGCCGGAGGGCGCAGGACCGCGGCCCCGCCCACGAGGTCGATGCCGCCGATCGCGGCATCGCCGTGGACGCGCAGGTAGTCGGCCACGATGAGGGCGCCGTAGGACCACGCGACCAGCACCGGCCGTTCGAGCCCGGTCTGCTCGATCACCGCGTCGAGGTCGGCGGCCCACAGGTCGCCGTCGGCGTAGGACGCGGGATCGAGCGGCTTCTCCGAGCGCCCGTGCCCGCGGTTGTCGAACGTGATCAGCCGGAACGTCGCGCCCAGCGGCCCGCTCACCTGGCGCCTCCAGCACAGGTCGGCCTGCGACCAGCCGTGCACGAACACGATGGGGGGTCCATCGGGGTCGCCCCACTCGCGCACGTGGAGCCTGGTGCCGGCGCCTCCGCGGACGTCGCGCTCCCGGACGGGCCCGGTCGCGACGGGCTGCGGGGGATCGATGGTCGACGGAGTGGTCATGGCGCATCTCCTCTCACGCGTCGATGGCGAGGCCGAACGTACGCCGCGGAGGCGTTCGCGGCATCCGTGACATCACCCAATCGCGCGGGCCGCGGGTGGCGGCCACCACGCAGGGCGCTACGGGCCTCGCGCCGCCTCGCGCCGTCCGGCGAACGCGGCCGCGGCCGCCGCCCGCGCGGCCTTGCCCGACAGCCGCAGCTTGGCGTAGACGTTCGAGAGATGGCGCTCGACCGTCCGGACGCTGAGGAACAGGTGCTGCGCGATCGCCTCGTTCGTGAGGCCGTCCGCCACGAGCTCGAGGACCTCGAGCTCGCGCGGGCTCAGCTCGGACGTGGCGGGCTCGGCAGCGGCCGGCGGCGCGACCGCGAGGAAGGCGTGCAGCGCGGACACGAACTCCTCCCACGCGGGCTCGTCGGCCAGCAGGATGTGGTTGGCGGAGTCGAGCACGAGCAGTCTCGCCCGCGGGATCAGCCGCGCGAGCATGCGCCCCTCCTCGACGCCGACGACCCGGTCGTCCCGGGCGTGCATCACCAGGGTCGGCGCCGACACGCCCGGCGCCTCGCCGCGCACGTCGATCGCGCCGCGGGCCGCGAACAGCTTCAGCGCAGTCTCCTGCGTGGTCGTGGTGCGCAGGAGCTCGTCGAACCAGGCCATCTGGTCGGGCGTCCCGTTCGGGAGGAACAGGAGGCTGAACAGGTGACGGAACGTCGCGTCGGCGTCGGTCCAGCCGGCGCGGATCGAGGCCAGCATCGCCTCCTCCCGCCGGTCCTCTCCGCGCACCCGCCGGCCGCGCGCGTAGCCGCCGTAGAGCACCAGCTCGCTGACGCGCTCGGGATGACGCGCCGCGAACGCGACGGCGACCGCCGCGCCCTGGGATACGCCGAGCAGCGCGAAGTGGTCGACGCCGGCCGCGTCGACCACGGCCTCGAGGTCGCCGACCCATGCGTCCACCGACAGCGCGCCCACCGGGCCCCCCGACAGGCCGCAGCCGCGCTCGTCGTAGCGCAACAGGGTGTGGCGCTCGCCCAGGCGGTCGAGCCAGTGGCCCCAGACGGGGCTGCGGGCATCGAGCTCGAGGTGGGTCAGCCAGGTCGCCACGCGCACGAGCGGCGGGCCGCGCCCGTGCTGCGCGTAGGCCAGGGACGTTCCGTCCGGCGCCGTGCAGAAGCGGATCTCCGCGCGCACGTCACCGGCCGGCCGTGCTCGCCGGGGCACCCGCCTCGTCGCGGGCGGGGAGGATGTTCTGGTTGTGATGGAGGACGTTGGCCGGGTCGTAGCGGCGCTTGACCTGTGCGAGCCGGACCAGGTTCGGCCCGTAGGCGTGGTCGAGCGACCCGGGCTCCTCGTCGTCGTCGAAGTAGTTGAGCCAGCGGGCGCCGGCGCGGTACGGCGCCGTCGCCGCGAAGGTCTCGCGAACCCAGCGGACGTTCGCGTCCGTCGTGGCCGGGTCCGTCCACAGCGACGGGATCAGCAGGTTGTAGCCGGGCCGGCGGTGCGGGACGGCGGTCGCGGCCGGATCGACGCGCGTCACCTCGCCGTGGAAGTGCTCGAGGAGGATCCCGGTCATCGGCGACGGGCAGTCGGCGATGCGGTGGACCATCAACTCGAACAGACCGTCGTCGAGGTCGCGCACGAACGTCGACTTCCAGTAGTTCAGCGACCCGGGCGGGAACCCCGCGTCGAGCATCGTGTTCACCGCCGGATACGGCATCGGGCCCACCTCGGCCATGACGGGCGAGCCCCACTCCGCCAACCGCTGCACGTCGCGCTCGGCCTGGGCCCGCTCGCCGGCATGGCAGACGAGCAGCGCGCCGAGCGGCACGCCCGACCCGTCGGGCGCGTGCAGCACCGCGGCGAAGACGGTGAGCGCGTCCGGGACGTCGGCCGTGACCTCTCGGTAGAAGCGCAGCATGTCCGCGGCCGCGTCGAGCGGGTGGGCGATGACGCCGCCGACCACCTCCGGGTGGTGATGCAGGCGCAGGGCGAACGACGTGACGACGCCGAAGTTGCCGCCGCCTCCACGGATCGCCCAGAACAGGTCCTCGTGGTGATCGGCCCGGGCGCGCACGACCTCGCCCGTGGCCAGCACGACCTCGGCCTCGACGAGGTTGTCGGCCGCCAGGCCGTGCAGGCCCATCAGCCAACCGAGGCCGCCGCCGAGCGTGTAGCCGCCGACGCCCGTCGTGGAGATCGCTCCGCCGGTGACCGCCAGCCCGTGGACGCCGGTCTCGCGATTGACGTCGCGCCACAGCGCGCCGCCCTGGACGCGGGCGGTGCGCGTCTCCGGGTCGACGTCGACGCCGCGCATCAGCGACAGGTCCACCACGAGGCCGTCGTCGCACATCGCGCGGCCCGCCGCGTTGTGGCCCCCGCCGCGCACCGCGACGTCCAGTCCCTGCCCGGTGGCGAACCGCACGGCCTCGACGACGTCGGCGGTGCCGCGGCACGTGGCGATGATCGCCGGACGCTTGTCGACCAGGCCGTTGTAGCAGCGCCGGGTCTCGTCGTAGGCGGCGTCGCCGGGCCCGGTGAGGATGCCGTCGAATCGCTCCGCGAGGAGCTGCCGGCGGTCCTGGGTGGAAGCCGAGATGCTCATCCGATGCTCCTTGGAGCCGGGGCTGTCCAGCATCTCAGACCGGCTTGCGCGCGGCAATGCCGGGCGCGGCCGCGGCCGCGGCATATGAGCGCCGCCGCGGCCGCGGCATCTGATCGCCGCCGCAGCCGCTCCGGCCGTCCGGCGGCGCCCAGCCCGCGGCAGGAATAACCCCTCAGGGTCATTGCCGGTGCTCGGCCCGTCTCCGAGGATGCCGCGTCATCGACGGATGGGTGGCCGGGTCGCCGCGCTTCGCCATCCGGCCTGACCACGGAACTCGAGGGGAGAGGGGCGAGCACATGCAGCTCGGTCTGCCACGGACGCCCGGAGCGCGGGCCCGCACGCTGATGCTGGGACTCGTCGCCGCCGCGCTGGTCGCGAGCGGTTGCGGGTCCAGCGGGGAGGACGGCGCGACCACCGCGGTCTCCACTGCCGCCGCGACCGCAGCCGCGGACACGACCGCGGCCGACCCGGCGCTCGCTGCGGCGAAGGCGACCGTGGCGAAGTACAGCCAGGTGCCGCAGGACATCGGCGTGAGCGAGCCGCTGAAGCAGGCGCCGACGGGCACCGTGGTGTTCATGCGCTGCTCGCAGCCGATCTGCGAGCGCCAGAGCCAGGGGACCGAGGCCGCAGCGAAGGCGATGGGGATGAAGTTCGCGGAGTCGCCACCGCAGGGCTTCACCCCGGAGACGGTCAGCAAGGCCTGGAAGGCCGGCCTCGCCCTGAAGCCGTCGATCATCGTGGCACCCGGGACCCCGACGCAGCTCTACCAGGCGGAGCTCAAGCAGGCCGGCGACGCGAAGATCCCGGTCGTCACATGGTCGGTGCCCGACGCCCCAGGGACGGTCTCCATCTACGGCAACGAGGCGACCGCCCTCACGCAGGGCCAGATGGCGCAGTTCATCGCCGCCGACGCCGGCGGCAAGGGCGCCAGCACGCTCTATCTCAACCTCGCCGGCGGCGGCGTGCCGGCGGGCCTGGATGGCTTCAAGGAGGGCTACGCGAAGGCCTGCCCGGATTGCAAGCTGACCGTCCTCGACATCGCCATCTCCGACCTGGGCCGGCCGTCCCTTGCGAGCAAGGTCGTCAGCGCGGTGCAGAAGGACCCGAGCATCAACTGGATCACCGGCACGTTCGGCGACATGTACATCGGGGTCCCGCAGGCGCTGCAGTCCGCCGGGATCGACGGCGTCAAGGCGATCACCATCGCCGGCCAGCAGGCCAACTACGAATACATCAAGGCGGGTCAGCAGACCGCCGACGTCGGCTTCAACATGGAGTTCTTCGGGTTCAAGGCCCTCGACGTCGCGGCGAGGATGCTCGCCGGCCAGGACCCGGAGAACACGGTGGGGGACATCCCGATCCAGTTCCTGACACAGGAGAACCTGGACTTCCCGCCGAGCGAGCCGTGGCCGTCGGTCCCGGACTTCCCGGCCAAGTTCACCGCCCTCTGGGGCGGCGAGTGACGGCCGGAAGTCCCCGTCGAGCCCGACCGCACGAGCTGGAACCGTGAGCGCGCGGCCCGTCGACGGCGCTCGCGGCCGCTGGACGCGAGCACTGTCGTTTCGCAACATCAGCGCCGTCTACCTGCTCGTGGCGCTGTTCGTCGTGTACTCGCTGTGGGTGGGGGACACGTTCCTCACGTCGACGACCCTGCGCAGCCTGCTCGTCGAGCAGTCGGTCGTCGCGATGGCCGCTGTGGCGCTCGTCATCCCGCTGGCCGCCGGGGCCATCGACCTGTCGATCGCGATGGTGCTCGGCACCGGCGCGCTCTTCGTCGCGTGGCTGATGGGCACCCACGGATGGGGCACGGTCCCGGCGATCGCGGCCACCGTGGGCGTGGGTGCGGGCATCGGGGCGATCAACGCGATCTCCGTCGTCAGGTTCCGCATCAACTCGCTGATCGCGACGCTCGCGATGTTCTCGATGCTCACGGCGCTGGGCAACGCCCTGACCAACGGCGATCAGCTGATCGGGCTGACCCCGTTCTTCCAGGACCTCGGCAGCACCGAGATCCTGGGGATCGGCCTGCCGGTGTTCTACCTGGCGATCGTCGCCCTGGTCGTCTGGTACATGCTCGAGCACACGCCCGTCGGACGCCGCGTGTACGCGACGGGCGGCAACGCGGAGGCCGCGCGCCTGACCGGCGTCCACACCGGCCGGATCGTCGCCGGCGCGTTCGTGGCGGCCGCGATCGTCGCGACCCTGGCCGGCATGCTGGCCACGGCCCGGGCCGGCTCGGCGACCTCGACGACGGGTGTGGGGTACCTGCTTCCGGTCTTCGCCGGCGCGTTCCTCGGCGCCACCCAGTTCCGCAACGGCCAGTTCAACGTCTGGGGGACGGTGCTGGCCGTCTACGTGCTCGCGGTGGGCGTCAAGGGCCTCGAGCTGGCGGGCGCTCCATACTGGCTCCCGGACCTGTTCAACGGCGTCGCGCTGCTGGTGGCCGTCGGCCTGGCGAACGTGCAGCGGTCCATCCGCACCCGGGAGTCCGAGCGCGAGCTCGACCGGTCCGGTCCGGGGGCTGCCCCCGGGCCGTCGTCGGGGCGGACGCCGTCCTCGCCCGCTGCGAGCCGAAGTGGGCCGGTGACGTGACGACGGGCCTCGAGGTCGAGTCGCTCAGCAAGACGTTCCCCGGGCAGAAGGCGGTGGACGACGTCGAGCTGCGCATCGCGGCCGGGGAGATCTTCGGCCTCGTCGGCCAGAACGGCTCCGGGAAGAGCACGATCATCAAGGTGCTCGCCGGCTATCACCGGGCCGATCCAGGGGCGCGCGCCACGCTGTACGGCAGGCCGCTCGATCTCGAGGGCGGCGCCGGCGACGACCGTCTGCGGTTCATCCACCAGGACCTGGGCCTCGTCGGCTCGCTCGACGCCGTCGACAACGTCGGCCTGGGCAGCGGCTTCGACGCCGGGCGGCTCGGGCGGATCCGATGGCGGGCGCAGCGCCGGCGGGTCGTCGAGGCGCTCGCGCAGTTCGGGATCGAGCTCGACGTCACGCGGCCGGTGTCGCAGCTCAGCGCGGCCGAGCGCGCGGCGATCGCGATCGTCCGGGCGACGATCGGCTGGGGCTCCTCGCAGGGCGTGCTCGTCCTCGACGAGCCGACCGCGGCCCTGCCCGAGCGTGAGGTCGAGCGCCTGTTCGCCACGGTGCGCCGCATCGCCGGGGCGGGCGCCGGCGTGCTGTTCGTCTCCCATCGCCTCGAGGAGATCCTCGCGCTCTGCGACCGCGTCGGCGTCCTGCGCGACGGCCGGATGGTGGCGGTGCGCCCCGCGGCGGAGCTCACGCACGACGACCTCGTCACCCTGATCGCGGGGCGGCCCGTCGAGCAGATGTACCCGGCGCCCGTGCGGCCGCGGGAGGCGGTCGTGATGCGGGCCCGCGCCCTGTCCGGCGGGCGGCTGCGGGACCTCGACCTCGATCTGCACGAACGCGAGGTCCTCGGCGTCACGGGGCTGCTGGGATCCGGGCGCGAGGACGTCGCCGACGTGCTCTTCGGCAGCCATCCCGGCGCCGCAGGCGACGTCGACGTCGACGGCGTGCCGATCGGCCTCCGCTCCCCGGCTGTGTGCGTGCGCCGCGGTCTGGTCATGGTCCCGGCGGACCGGTCGGCGCGCGCGCTCGTGCCGGGCCACTCGGCGCGCGCGAACATCACGCTGCCCCGGCTGCGGCCACTGTGGACCGGCACGCATCTCTCGCGCCGGCGCGAGCGCCGCAACGTCCGCGGCTGGGCCGAGGCGGTCGAGCTCGTCCCGCCCGACCCGGAGCGCCCCATCGACCTGTTCAGCGGCGGCAATCAGCAGAAGGCGGTGCTCGCCCGCTGGCTGCGCACCGATCCGCGCGTCCTCGTCCTCGACGAGCCCACCCAGGGCGTCGACGTCGCGGCGAAGTCCGCGATCTACCGCCTGCTGGCCGAACGTGCCCAGGGTGGCACCGGCATCGTCATCTGCAGCGCCGAGCTCGAGGACCTCGCCGAGGTGTGCGATCGCGTCCTCGTCCTGCGCGACGGCCGGGTCTCCCAGGCCCTCACGGGCGAGTCGCTCACCGAGCACGCCCTGCTCGTCGCCACGCTCGGCGGCGCCCCGCAATCGTCACCCACCACAGCTCGAGGATGAAGGAGCGAATCGCGTCATGACCGACCGCCAGCCCGCCGACCTGGTCATCACCGCGGGAGCCGTCGTCACGATGGACTCCTCGCGCCGGATCCTGCTCGACGGGGCCGTGGCCGTCGCCGGCACGGACATCGTCGCGGTCGCGCGGCGCGACGAGATCCTGGCCGGGTTCGCGCCCGAGCGGGTGATCGACGCGCCGCACGGGCTTCTCACGCCGGGGTTGATCGACGTGCACAACCATCCGGCCGGGGGGTACCTGATCAAGGGCCTCTGCGACGACCTGCCGCAGATGCAGCGGCTCGGCGAGCGCGTCATCCCGCACGAGGATCTGCTCACCGAGGAGGAAGCCTATGTCGCGGCCCTCGGCACATTCGCCGAGATGATCCGGCACGGCACGACCTGCTTCGGCGACGGGGGCGGTCCACAGACGGCCGGTACAGCTCGCGCCGCGATCGAGATCGGCATCCGAGGTGTCCTCGCCCCGAAGACCGCTGACCTTCCCAGCCCGTTCGGCGGCGAGGTGCGCAGCACGGACCAGGCCCTGAGGGAGGCGGACGAAGCCGTCGACCGCTTCGACGGAGCCGGCGACGGCCGGCTGCGGGTCTGGTACGACCTCGACATGCCGGCGGCGGTCAGCGACCGCCTGGTCGAAGAGATCGCCCAGCGCACCCGTCTCCGTGGCGCAGGGATCCTCGGCCACTTCCTCGGGTTCCGGCCGCCGGACCCGGAGGCCCCGACGGGTAACGCCGATCTGGACCGCTACGAGCGCTTCGGACTGCTGGAACCCGGCGTGTGCTTGCTCCTGGCGCACATCAACTGGCTCGACGGCGACGACATCGCGCGGCTGGCCGCCTCGGGCGCCTCGATCGCGCACTGCCCCGGAGCGAGCCTGCTCGGCGGCAACGGGTGGGTCGCCGGCGGCGTCGTCCCGGATCTGATCGCCGCGGGCGTCAACGCCGCCGTCGGCACTGACGCCGCCGCGATCAGCCGGTTCCTCGACCTCGTGCGCACGATGCATCTCGCCGCCACCGCCCACAAGGATGCCCGCCGCGATCCGCTGATCATGGGCGCCTACCAGGCGTTCGAGATGGGGACCGTGAACGCGGCGCGTGCCCTGGGCTGGGACGATCGCATCGGGACGATCGAGGCCGGCACGGCGGCTGACCTCACGCTGTTCGACGCGACGGAGCTCGCCTTCTCGCCGGATCGCTTCGGCAATCCCATCCCGGACCTGATCTACGGGGCCGGCGGGAGTGCCGCGCAGCTCGTGGTCATCGACGGTCGGGTGGTCATGGAGGGCGGACGTCTCACCACGGTCGATGTCCAAGGGCTCGCCGCTGAGATCGATCGGGTGGGATCGCAGGCGCTCGAGCGTCTCGGGCTCCGCCCGGCGTCACGCTGGCCGATCGTCGTCGAGTGACGCCTGCACGGTGACCACGCCGAGCCTCGAAAGGACCCTGAACATGAGCAGCACCCGGAGCACGATGAACCCGATCCACAGCTCCACCAACCGGCTGAAGCTCGGTGTCTTCGGCTTCAACGGTGGAGCGGCGTTCACGAATCATCCTGACCGCTTCGTGCCGACGTGGGACAACAACGTCCGGATCGCGCAGCTTGCGGATCGACTGGGCATGGAGGCCGCGGTCTCCGCCTCGCGCTGGAAGCCCTTTGCCAGCGACGGCCATTACTCAGGGGATCTGTTCGAGACCTTCGCCTGGGCGGCCGCGGTTGCTGCTGTGACCGAGCGCATCAGCGTGATGAGCACGGTGCACCTCTCGGTGGTCCATCCCGTGATCGCGGCCAAGAGCGCGGCCACGATCGACCTCATCTCGAGCGGTCGGTTCGGCCTCAACCTCGTCTGCGGTTGGTATCGCGCCGAGATGGAGATGTTCGGCGACCCGATGTACGGCCACGAGGACCGCTACGCCCTGGCGCACGAATGGGTGGAGGTGTTCGATCGCCTCTGGCACGATCCGGCCGGCTTCGACTTCACCGGCCGCTTCTACGATCTCAAGGGCGCGATCGTGCAACCCCGGTCGCCGTACCGGCGGCCGATCCTCCTGAACGCGGGCGGGTCGGAGCGGGGCCAGGACTTCGCGGCGAGGGACTGCGACGTGGCCTTCATCATCCCGCAGGACCCGCGGCCGGAAGCGCTGAAGAGGCAGGTCGACCAGTACCGGGACCTGGCGCGGGAGCGGTACGGCAAGGAGATCCAGGTCTGGATGTCGAGCTACGTCGTGCAGCGCGACACCATGGAGCAGGCCCGCGCCTACGTCCAGGACTACGTCGTGACGCGCGGCGATCGGGAGGGTGTCGACGCCTTCCTGGCCAACAACGTGGGTAACGCCCACACGTTCCCGGAGGGCGTGCTGGACCAGGTCCGCTTCGCGATCGCAGCCGGCTACGGCGGCTATCCGATCCTGGGCCCCGCCGAGGAGATCACGGCGACCCTCGCGTCCCTGTGCGACGCCGGCGTCGACGGTCTGCTGCTGACCTGGCTCGACTACGAGGGCGGTCTGGCCACCTTCGGCGAGTCCGTGCTGCCGATGCTCGTACGGGAGGGTCTCCGCGAGCCTGCCCGGGTGTTGGGCTAGCAGCACCTGGCCCGCGCGCGAGCCGCGCCGACGCGGCCGGGACGCCGGTCAGTGCACCGGCGGGCCGTACCCGTGATGGACCGCTTCGAGGCGCGAGCGGGCGCCGAGCTTGCGGAAGATCTGCTTGACGTGCTGCTTGACGGTGTTGACCGCGATGTTCAGCTCGCCCGCCATCTCGGCGTTCGTCAGGCCGGTGGCCATGAGCTCGAACACCTCGATCTCGCGCGCACTGAGCGTCCCGCGCAGGGCCGTCGCCTTCCTTCGGCGCGCGGCGTAGCGCGCCACGCCGGCCTCGTCGCGCATCCGCACGGTCTCCACCGAGTCGCCGTCGCCGTCGCGGTCGCCGTCGCCGGAGACCGCGACCGCGTCGTCGTCGACTCCCGCGATCGCCTCGTGGAGCGCGGCGTTGATCAGCGCGATGGACACGAACCGTGCCAGGCGATCGGCCACGCGCTGCTCGGCGATGCTGAACGGGGGCCGCCCCGTCTCGCGCGCGATGCTGACCGCGCCGACGGTGCGTCCGTTGCGGATGAGGGGGATGAGCATGCAATGCTCGAGCCCGTACTTCTGCAGCAGCCGGCCCTGCGGCGCGTTGCGATGGGCGCGGCTCGTCGGATGCAGCATGGCGTCGTGTACGGGAAACCGTGACGCCATCGAGCGCTGCATGTAGGTGCAGTCGCGCCGGCCGAGCTCCTCGAACTCGTAGAGCAGCACGCTGGGAGCGCCGACGATCGAGGCCATCGTCGCGCGGTAGCGGTGATCGAACACGTAGATGCCGCCTGAGTCGCTGGACGTGAGGCGCGTGAATGCCGGAAGCGCACGCCGCTGGACCGCGACCGAGCGCAGCGTCTCGCAGACCGTCTCCCCGAACCGGGCGATATCCGACCAGTCCGCGCCAGTCATCACCGACGGATCCTCCTCTCGGTCTCCGCGCTCGAAGTCCTCGGCGTCGCCGCGATCCTAACCGCCGAGCGAGCAGATCACATCTGCTGCGGCGCGCGAGGCGGCCGCGGGATCAGGTGTTGCCGCCAGAAAGCGCTAAATTCCGACTATCTGATGCCCACAGGTACGCAGACACCACTGGAGGGCTGGGAGAAGGCGTACGCGGCGACGCCGGAGCGCGATGTTCCCTTCACGACCCTGTCGGCCGAGCCGATCCGGCCGCTTTACACCGGGCGCGACCTGCCGGAGGCCGATCAGATCGGCCTGCCGGGGCAGTATCCCTTCACGCGGGGCGTGTATCCGTCGATGTACCGCGGCCGGATGTGGACGATGCGCCAGTTCGCCGGCTTCGGCACGGCCGAGGAGACCAACGAGCGCTTCCACTACCTGATCGAGCACGGCCAGACGGGGCTGTCGACCGCGTTCGACATGCCGTCGCTGATGGGTCACGACTCCGACCATCCGCGGTCGCTGGGCGAGGTGGGCCGCGAGGGCGTCGCGGTGGACTCGGTCGAGGACATGGAGACGCTGTTCGACGGCGTCGACCTCGGCGACGTGACGGTGTCGATGACGATCAACGCGCCGGCGCCGATCATGCTCGCCTACTACGTCGTGGCGGCGCAGGAGGCCGGCATCCCCGCCGACCGGCTCGGCGGGACGATCCAGGCCGACATCCTCAAGGAGTACATCGCCCAGAAGGAGTGGTGCTTCCCGATCGACCCGGCGATGCGCTTCCTCGGCGACATGATCGAGTGGTGCGCTCCGAACATGCCGCGCTGGCATCCGGTGTCGATCTCCGGCTACCACATCCGCGAGGCCGGCTCGACGGCGGCGCAGGAGCTGGCGTTCACGCTCAAGGACGGGCTGACCTACGTGCAGGAGGCGGTCGACCGCGGCCTCGACGTCGACGACTTCGCCCCGCGGCTGAGCTTCTTCTTCAACGCCCAGATCGACTTCTTCGAGGAGATCGCCAAGTACCGGGCCGCGCGGCGCATCTGGGCGCGCGAGCTCAAGGAGACGTTCGGCGCGAAGAACCCGAAGTCGTGGCTGATGCGCTTCCACACCCAGACCGCGGGCGTGTCGCTGACGGCCCAACAGCCGCTGAACAACATCGTCAGGACGGCCATCGAGGCGCTGGCCGGCGTGCTGGGCGGCACGCAGTCGCTGCACACCAACTCCTACGACGAGGCGCTGGCGCTGCCGACCGAGGACGCGGTGCGGATCGCGCTGCGCACCCAGCAGATCATCGCCCACGAGACCGGTGTGACGAACACCATCGACCCGCTCGGCGGCAGCTACTTCGTCGAGGCGCTCACCGACCGCCTCGAGGAGCAGGCCTACGGGTACTTCGCGAAGATCGACGAGCTCGGCGGGATGGTGCAGGCGGTCAAGCAGAACTACCCCCAGCGCGAGATCGCCGACGCGAGCTTCCAGCTGCAGTGCGAGATCGACGACGGCAAGCGGATCGTCGTCGGGGTCAACCGCTTCACCGAGGGCGACGACGAGCAGACGCCGATCCTCCGGATCGACCCCGCGCTCGAGCGCAAGCAGATCGACCGCGTCCAGGCCGTCCGCGCCCGACGCGACGCGGCGCCCGTCGAGCAGGCGCTCGCGACGCTGCGCGAGCAGGCCGCCCGCCCGGACGTCAACCTCATGCCGGCGCTCATCGACGCCGCGCGACTGCGCGTGACGGAGGGCGAGATCGTCCATGCGCTGCAGGACGTGTGGGGCTCGTACACCGAGAGCCCGGTCTACTGAGCCCGCGCATGACGACGAGCGGCCTGAGCTTCGATCCGATCGCCGAGGCGGGCAACCAGTGGCGCGCGCGGTGGGGCGAGGACACCGTCGCGCCGATGATGGCCGTCACCTCGGTCATGCGCGCGCAGCAGATCCTCATGGCGCGCCTGAACACGACGCTCGAGCCGTTCTCGCTGACCTTCCCGCGCTACGAGGCGCTGATGCTGCTGTACCTCAGCCGCCGCGGCGCGCTGCCGCTGGGCAAGATGGGCACCCGCCTGCAGGTGCACCGCACGAGCGTCACGAACCTCATCGACGGCCTCGAGCGGCTCGGCTACGCGGAGCGCTCGCCGCACCCGACCGACCGGCGCACCACGCTCGCCACGATCACCGAGGCGGGACGGCAGGCCGCGGCCGGCGCGACCGAGGCGCTCAACGAGCAGCGCTTCGGCACCGAGCCGCTCGACGAGGACCACCTGCGCGACCTCACCGACGTCCTGCGGCGCCTCCGCGTCGGCGCCGCGGACTTCGACGACGAGGGCGACCGCGCCGCCGGCTGAGCGCCGCGTCAGCCGGCGGGACGGTAGTCGTAGAAGCCCTGGCCGGTCTTGCGGCCGTGCTTGCCCGCCAGGATCATCCGCTTCATCAGCGGCGGCGGCGCGTACTCGGGGCGCTTGAACTCCTCGTAGAGCGAGTCGCACACCGCATAGAGGACGTCGAGCCCGATGAAGTCGCACAGCTCGAGCGGCCCCATCGGGTGGCTCGCGCCGAGCTTCATGCCCTCGTCGATGTCCTCGCGGCTGGCGAAGCCCTCCTCGAACATCCGCACGCCGGCCATCAGGTAGGGGATGAGCAGCATGTTGACGATGAACCCGGCGCGGTCCTTCGTGCGGATCGGGTGCTTGCCGAGCTGCTGGGCGACGGCCATCGCCTCCTCGACCGCCTGCTCGGCGGTGTCGAGCGCCACGACGACCTCGACGAGCTTCATCACCGGCACCGGCGAGAAGAAGTGCAGGCCGAGCACGCGCTCGGGCCGGTGCGTCCACGACGCGATCTGGGCGATCGGGATCGACGACGTGTTGGAGGCGAGGAAGCGCGCGTCGGGCAGCGCGGCGTCGAGGGTGGCGAACACCTGGCCCTTCGCCTGCGGGTCCTCGACGATCGCCTCGACGACGCCCTGCACCGGGCCGAGGTCCTCGAGGGACGTCGTGAAGTGGATGCGGTCGCGCAGGGCGGTCGCGTCGTCCTCGGACATCTTCCCGCGCGACACCGCCCGGCGTACGGAGTCGGCGATGCGCTGGTCCGATCGTGCAAGCGCGTCGTCCTGCGGCTCGTAGAGATGGACGCCGACGCCGGCGCGGGCGGCCGACTCCGCGATGCCCGAGCCCATGAATCCGGCTCCGACGACTCCGATGACCTCGACCATGTCCAACGCTCCTGGGTGGTGTGCTCGCTGCGCGGCGGCTCACCCTAGCCGAGTGCGTTGCGGTCCGATTGTCGGGCCACCGACCATCTGCTTGACGGGGGCGCCCGCGCAGCGTTGACTGCGCGCACACACCCCGATTGGAGAGCGGGAATGACCGAGACCGTGGCGCGCGAGTGGCTGGCCGGCCTGTCGGAGGCGCTCGAGCAGCGTGACCTGGACGCGATCGACGATCTCTTCCTGCCCGACGGCTGGTGGCGCGATCTGCTCGCGCTGACCTGGGACCTGCGCACCCTGCGCGGCACCGACCGGATCCGGGGCATGCTCGAGGAGCATCTGGACGCCGCGTCGCCGAGCGGCTTCACTTTGACCGAGGGCAAGCCCGTCGCGCTCGTCGAGCCGGCCGAGGACGTGCGGTGGATCGAGGCGTTCTTCGACTTCGAGACGGCGGTGGGCCGCGGGCGCGGCGTCGTGCGGCTGATGCCCGACGGTGGAGGCTGGCGGGCATGGACGCTGCTCACCGCGCTGCAGGAGCTCAAGGGCCACGAGGAGCACGCCGGCCCGCGCCGCCCTTGGGGCGTGGAGCACGGCGAGCAGGCCGGCCGCGAGATCTGGCTGGACCGCCGCCGCCGCGAGCAGTCCTTCGAGGACCGCGAGCCGCGCGTGCTCGTCGTCGGCGCCGGCCAGGGCGGGCTCACCGTGGCGGCGCGCCTGCGCCAGCTCGGCGTCGACACGCTCGTCGTCGAGCGCAACCGGCGCGTCGGCGACAACTGGCGCAGGCGCTACCGCAGCCTCGTCCTGCACGACCCGGTCTGGTACGACCACCTGCCGTACCTGGCGTTCCCGCCGACGTGGCCGGTGTTCACGCCGAAGGACAAGCTCGCCGAGTGGTTCGAGTCCTACGCCGCCGCGATGGAGCTCGACGTGTGGACCGAGACCGAGCTGGTCGGCGCGTTTTACGACGACGCGGCCGGGACCTGGGACGTTCGGGTGCGCCGGCCGGGCGGCGAGGAGCGGGCGCTGCGCCCCGCGCACGTCGTGCTCGCCACCGGCGCCAGCGGCGAGCCGCGCGTCCCGGAGATCCCGGGCCTGGAGGACTTCCGCGGGACCGTGTCGCATTCCAGCGGCCATCCCGGCGGCGAGGCGTTCGCCGGCCGGCGGGCCGTCGTCGTCGGCGCGTGCAACAGCGGGCACGACATCGCCCACGACTTCCACGAGCAGGGCGCCGACGTGACGATGGTGCAGCGCTCGTCGACCTACGTGATGAGCAGCGAGCACGGCATCCCGCTCGTGTTCGCCGGGCTCTACGAGGAGGGAGGGCCGCCGACGGAGGACGCCGACCTGCTGTTCGCGGCGTTCCCGTTCCCACTGCTGGGCGAGCTCAACAAGCAGACGACGCAGGCGATCGCCGAGCTCGACCGCGAGCTGCTCGAGGGCCTCTCGGAGGCCGGCTTCGCCATCGACTTCGGCGAGGACGGCAGCGGCCTGCTGACGAAGTACCTCACCCGGGGCGGCGGCTACTACATCGACGTGGGCTGCTCACGGCTCATCGCCGAGGGCAAGGTCAAGGTCAAGCAGGGCGTCGCGATCGAGCGGTTCACCGAGACCGGCCTGGCCTTCGCCGACGGCACGTCGCTCGAGGCCGACGTCGTCGTGCTCGCCACCGGATACGAGGACATGCGCGAGACGGCGCGGCGGCTGTTGGGCGACGAGGTGGCCGACCGCTGCACTCCCGTGTGGGGACTCGACGAGGAGGGCGAGCTGCGCACGATCTGGCGCGACTCAGGCCATCCGGGACTCTGGTTCATGGGCGGCAACCTGCACCTGTGCCGGTTCTTCTCGCGCTACCTCGCCCTGCGCCTGAAGGCCCTGGAGACCGGGCTCCTGCCGGAGGCGAGCACCGCGCGCGCCGTGTGATCGCCGGCCGGCGCGCGTTGATGCCGGCGCCCGCCGACGTCGCCACGCCCGTGAGCCACAGGCCGGGCGCCGGCGTGCGCGGCACGAAGCTGTGGCGCAGGACGGCCGCGCCTACACGAGGACTTCGTTGACGACGACGGTCGGCGTCGCGTTCGTGAAGTTCGGCACGTCGCCCTGGATCTCCGCCGCGTGCGGCCCGAAGCTCGTCTGGAAGTCCTCGACCGAGTCGAACATGAGGTGCCCGGCCGCGACGAAGGCGGGCGGCTCGCCCGGGCCGACGCCGCCGACGCCCCGGTCCACGCCGACGCCCTTCAGCGCGTCGCCCAGGCGGTCCTGGACCAGCGGCATGTGCGTCTGCACGTAGTAGTCGTGGTCGAAGGTGATGCCGTCGCCGTTGGGATACAGGACGCTGAGCTTGATCATCCGGCTCTCCTCCTCGTGGACACGCGCGCCGTCTGGGCGCGACCGACGACCGCAGCCTACTTCGGCAGCCGGCCCGGGCGAGGCCACCCGTATGCTCGCGGCATGCGAGCTGCGCGATACCTGACCGGCGGCCCGGACGCCGGCGTCCTCGAGATCGTCGACCGCGACGTGCCGGAGCCCGGGCCGGGCGAGGTGCGCGTCCGCGTCTCGGTGTCCGGCGTGAACCCGACCGACTGGAAGTCGCGCAAGGGCGGCGGGCTCACCGCCGCCGGACTCGACGAGGTGATCCCCAACCAGGACGGCGCCGGGGTGATCGAGGCCGTCGGCGCGGGCGTCGACGAGCGCCGCGTCGGCGAGCGGGTCTGGCTGTGGCTCGCGCAGTGGCAGCGGGCGCACGGCACGGCCGCCGAGCTGGTGGCGCTGCCGTCCGAGCAGGCCGTCGCGCTGCCCGACGGCAGCTCGCTCGACCTCGGCGCCGGGCTCGGCATCCCGGCGATGACGGCGCACCGCTGCCTGTTCTCCGGCGACGGGATCGGCGCCGGCGACGCGGTCCTGGTCCATGGCGGCGCCGGCGCCGTCGCCCACGCGGCGATCGAGCTCGCGGTGTGGCGCGGCGCGCGGGTCGCGTCGACCGTGAGCTCGCCGGAGAAGGCCCAGCTGGCGCGGGCGGCCGGCGCGGAGCTCGTGGTCGACTACCGCAACGAGGACGTGGTCGCCGCGGTGCGCGAATGGGCGCCGGACGGGGTGCGGCGCGTCGTGGAGGTCGATCTGCCGGCGAACGCGGATGTGGACGCCGAGGTGGTGGGGGACCACGGGGTCGTGAGCACGTACGCGGTGTCGCCGAAGCCGATGCAGGCCAGCCGCACGATGATGATCCGCAACGCGGCGATCGAGTTCGTGCTCGTCTACACCATGCCGGAGGCGGCGAAGCGGCAGGCCGTGGCGGACGTCACGGAGGCGCTGCGCGACGGCGCGCTGACCCAGCTGCCGGTGCGGCGCTTCGCGCTGGAGGAGATCACCGCCGCGCACGACGCCGTCGAGGCCGGCTTCGTCGGCAAGGTGCTCGTCGACCTGCCGCGGTAGGGCGCTGCGCACGGCCGTCAGCGGCGGGGCCGGGAGGCCAACGAGATGGCGACGTGGCCGAGCGTCCGGGCGGGGTGTGGGGGCAGACCGTCACCGGGGGTGCGGATATCCGCACCCCGGTTGACAGGCAGGCCCCAGCGCCTCGCTCCAGGAGCGGGCGTAGCGTCGCTGCTGCATGGAACCCCGCCCCTCAGCCGCTGTCCTCACTCCTCTCTCCCCGTCGCGGCACTGGGGTGCGGCCCATGCATCGCGACGTCGGCCGCCGCGGGCTCTCCTCCTCGCGGCGGCCGGCGGCGCGGCAGTTGCCGCCGTCCTCCTCCTGGGCGGCCGCCCGGCGCAGGCCTTCGCCGACGCGCTCGATCGAATCTTCTCCGCTCAGCCGGGATGGGCGCTCGCCGCCGTTGGCTTCGAGCTCGTCTCCATCACCGGCTACAGCCTCCTGCTCTGGCACGTCGCCGGGCGCGGCTCGTCGCGCATCGACCTGCGCACGAGCTACCAGGTGACGCTCGCCGGCGCCGCCGCGACGCGCCTGCTGCCGACCGGCGGCATGGGCGGCGTCGCCCTCACGCTGTGGACGCTGCAGCGCGCCGGGCATCGCGGCCGCGCCGCCGTCCGCACGCTGCTGACCTTCCTCGTGATCCTCTACGGCGTCTTCTTCGCCGCGATCCTGACCGTCGGCGTCCTGCTCATCACGCACACGGCACCGGGCCACGGCCCCGTCGCCTTCGAGGCGCTCGGCATCTTCGCCGGCGCCGCGGTGATCGTGAGCGCCCTGACACTCGGCATCCGCCGGCTGCGCTCGCCGGCCGCCGCGCCCGCGCCGGCGATGCCCGGCGCCGGCCGCCTCGCGCGCCTGCGCGGCCACAGCGGTGTGATGGGCGAGGCCGTCGCCGACGCCCTGCGCCTGGCCCGCCGCCCCGACGCGCGCCTGCTCGGCGCCCCGGTCTGGTGGGGCTTCGACATCGCCGCCCTGTGGGCCGCCTTCCACGCGTTCGGCGCCCCACCGCCGTTCGCCGTGCTCGTCCTCGCCTACTTCGTCGGCCAGCTCGCGAACACGATCCCGCTCCCGGGCAGCGTCAGCGGCGGCCTCGTCGGCGTGCTCGTCGCGTTCGGCACGCCGGTCGACATGGCCCTCGCCGCCGTCCTCGCGTACCGCGCCCTCGCCGTGTGGACCCCGGTCGCTCCCGGAGCGGTCGCGCTCGCCGGCCTGCGCCGCAGCGTGAAGCGCTGGACGGCCGAGGATGCGGCGGGCGCCGCGCCGGCCGCCGCGCCGGTCGCCGAGACCCCGCCGGCCGAGCCCGTCGAGCCGGCCCGCCCCGACCGCCGCCCCGCCACTAGCATCGCGCGGTGCGCCTGCTCTGGGTCGTCCACTGCTACCCGCCGGCGATCGGCGGCGTCGAGCGGGTCGTCGCCGACCTGTGCGAGGGCCTGGCCGCCGATCACGGCTTCGGCGTAACCGTCGCGACGACGGACGCCCAGAGCGTCGACGGCTTTCGCGACCCGCACCTCCCGCGCGTCGCCGCGCCATCCGACGAGGTGCGCAACGGCGTGCGGATCCTGCGCTTTGGCACCCGGACATGGCTGTGCGGTGCGGTGTACCGCGCCCAGTTCGCGGCCTGGAAGGCCCGGCTGCCCGGCAACGACGTGCTGCGGACGTGGGGCAGCGGCCCGCTGAGCCCCGCGCTGCGCCGTGCGGCGCGCACGCTGCCGGCCGACGTGGTCGCCGCCGCGTCGCTGCCGCTCAACCACCTGCACTACCCGGTCGGCCGCGCCGACGGGGCACCCGTCGTCTTCCTGCCCGCCGCCCACACGGGCGACCGCTGGGGCTACGAGCGCCCGAACCTCGTCCGGGTCCTCAACCGTGGTGCCGCGACGGTCCCGTTCACCGCGCACGAGCGCGACTGGCTGGCGGAGCAGGGGGTGCGGCCGGAGCGCCTGCACGTCATCCCGGCCGGCATCGACACCGGCGCGGCCGGCGGGCGCCGCGGCGCCTTCCGCGCCGCGCACGGCATCGGCACGGACGACACGATCGTCGCCTACGTCGGCCAGCACGGGTCCCACAAGGGCCTCGACACGCTCGTCGCCGCCGTGCCCGCCCTCCTGGCGCAGCGGCCGGACGCATGGCTGGTGCTCGCCGGCGCGCGCACCCCGTACTCGGACCGGCTGGCCGAGCAGATCGCGGCGCTCGACCCGGCCGCCCGCGCCCGCGTCGTCGTCCGCCACGACGTCCCCGCGCAGGAGAAGGCGGCGCTGCTGGCCGACACCGACGTGTTCGCTTCGCCCTCGCACGCCGAGTCCTTCGGCCTGACGACCCTCGAGGCGTGGGACCGGCGGCTGCCGGTCGTCCTGGGCGACAGCCCGAGCCAGCGCGAGATCGCTGGCGCCGCCGCCGCCTTCGTCGCCCCGGGCGACGCGGCCGCTCTGGCGCAGACGCTGGCCGCGCTGGCCGCCGATGCGCAGCGGCGCGCGCGCCTGGGCGAGGCCGGCCACGCGCTCCTGCAGGCCCGCTTCACCCGCGCGGCGATGGTCCGGGCCTGGGCCGAGCTGCTACGCGGCGTGGCGGCCGGTCGGGCGCGCGCCGCGGGCGCGGCGGCCTGAGCCCTACTCTCTCGCGATGCCCTTCCGCGGCGCCGACTCCTTCCCCGACTGGCTGCGCCTGCGCCGGCTCGACGTGCGCCGCGAGACGCTCGCACGCGCGTACGGGGTGACGCGGGGGCGGCGCACGTTCGCCTTCGACGGGCGCACGTACCGCTACGCGTTCGCGCCCTACAACTGGGCGTTCGAGAACGAGCGGTCGGTGGAGGTGGCGATGGCGTCGCAGGCGGTGCGCGACCGCCCGAACGCCCGGACCCTCGAGCTCGGCCACGTGCTCGCCCACTACGGCGTGACGGGCCACGACGTCGTCGACAAGTACGAGCACGCGCCGGGCGTGCGCAACGAGGACATCCTCGACGTCGCGCCCGTGCCGCTCTACGACCTGGTGGTGTCGGTCTCGACCATCGAGCACGTCGGCTGGGACGAGGAGCCGCAGGACCGCGGGAAGGCGGTGCGCGCCGCGGCCCACCTCGTGCGGCTGCTGCGCCCCGGCGGCGAGCTGTGGCTGTCGTGGCCGATCGGCCACAACCCGGGCCTGGACGAGGCGCTGCACGCCGGCGCGCTGCCCTACGACCGCATCGGCTTCCTGCGCCGGGTCAGCGCCGACAACCGCTGGGTCGAGGCGACGGCGACCGAGGTCGCGGACGCGCGCTACGACGCGCCGTACCGCTGGGCGAACGCGATCGCCGTCGCCCGCCACCGCGCCTAGGCGTTCTGACCCGCGAGCGTCCGGCGCCCCGGCGAGCGCTCCGCGCGCACCCGGCCGGCCGCGCCGCTCAGGGTCAGCGCGGCCATGCTCAGCGCGACGAGGCAGCCCTCGACGAACAGTGACGCCATGCCGAGCGGCTCGCTCCAGTTGCCGATGTCCCCGGTCGCCTGCGGCAGGCCGACGGTGCGGGTCAGGGTGAAGCCGACGAGGGCCGAGAGCGCCAGCAGCGCGGCGCCGGTCCACGCGGCGCGCGATCCGGTGCGCAGGAGCTCCGCGGCCACGACGAGGCAGCCGGCGATGAGCGCCACGTACATCCAGCCCATGTACGGGGTCTCCTCGAACTTGCCGGGCGCGTCGAGCAGGTGGATCAGGCCGACTCCGGCCAGCCCGACGACGCCCACCGCGCGGGCGATGCCGTCGCGGGCGAGGGTGGTGAGATCTGGTGTCCTGTTCATGCCCCGAGGGTGCCCGACGTCCGCGCAAGTGCCGCGCAAGCCCGCGACAAGGTTCGGCAAAGGTGTTCCAGGTTTCCGTAGCCTGACCCGCCATGGCGCGACTGCTCGTGGTGGAGGACGACGCCGCGATCGCCGATCCGCTCGTGCGGGCGCTCGAGCGCGAGGGGCACGACGTCGAGCATGCGGGCACCGGCGAGGACGCGCTGCAGGCGGCGGCCGAGGCGCCGTTCGAGGTCGTCGTGCTCGACCTCGGCCTGCCCGGCATCGACGGGATCGAGGTCTGCCGCCGGCTGCACGAGCGCGAGTCGCGGCCGTCGGTGCTCATGCTCACCGCGCGCAGCTCTGAGCTCGACGAGGTGCTCGGGCTCGACGCCGGCGCCGACGACTACGTCACCAAGCCGTTCACGCTCGCCGTCCTCACCGCGCGCGTGCGGGCGCTGCTGCGCCGCCGGGGCGCCCGCACCGCCACCGGGCCGGCCGAGGCGGCGGGCGTCCGCGTCGACCGGGCGGCGAGGCGGGCGTGGCGCGACGACCGCGAGCTCGAGCTTGCGCCGAAGGAGTTCGACCTCCTCGCCGTGCTCGTCGAGAGCGCCGGCGCGGTCGTGCGCCGGGACGAGCTCATGAGCCGCATCTGGGACGAGAACTGGTGGGGATCGACGAAGACGCTCGACGTGCACGTCGGGTGGCTGCGGCGCAAGCTCGGCGACCCGCCCCTCATCACGACCGTGCGCGGCGTCGGCTTCCGCTTCGAGGCCGACGGCGAGGACACGGCCGCCGCCCGCTGATGCGCCGGCGGCTGGTCCTCTCCACCGCGCTGATCGCCGTCGCGGCGGTGCTGCTGCTCGGCGTGCCGCTCGGCGTCGTCGGCACGCAGCTCCTGCGCCAGTCGGCGAACCAGCGCCTCGAGCGCGAGGCGGACCGGGCGGCCACGCGGCTGGCGGCCGAGCGCGCCGCCGGTCGCCGGATCGACGCCGCGCTGCTCGCCGAGGTCGCCGCGCCCGGCCACCGGCTCGAGGTCACGCTCAGGAACGGGCGCGTCGTGTCGGGCGGCGACCGCATCGACGACGGCGGCTTCCGCGTCCCGGCCGACGGCAACGCGGGCTTCCGGCGGGTGGTGGCGGTCGCGCCCGGCGACGAGAGCACGGAGCGCGTCGGCACCGTCTGGCTCGCGGTCGGCCTGCTCTCGCTGCTGGCGGTGGTCGCGGCGGTCGTGCTCGCCCTGGTGCAGGCGCGGCGGCTCGCGCGGCCATTCGAGCGGCTCGCCGGCCGCGCCGCCGGCGTCGGCCATCCGGGCTTCGCCACCGAGCACGAGATCAGTGGCGTGCCCGAGGTCGACGCGGTCGAGCAGGCCCTGACCTCGGCCGACGCCCGCATCGCCGATCTCCTGCGCGCCGAGCGCGAGTTCTCCGCCAACGCCTCGCACCAGCTGCGCAGCCCGCTCACCGGCCTGCGCCTGCGGCTGGAGGAGATCAACGTCCTCGCCGACGATGGGCCGATCGCCCAGGAGGCCGCGGCCGCCCAGGGCCAGGCGGACCGGCTCATGGACACGATCGAGCACCTCGAGGCGGTCGGTCGCCGGCGGGAGGCGGCGGGCGCCGGCCCGGTCGCCGACCTCGCGGGGATCGTCGACGAGCAGGCGCGCGCCGTCTGGCGGCCCCGGTTCGACGCCGCGCGGCGCGCGCTGGTCGTCCACGTCCCCGACGAGGCCCCGGTCGGGCTGGCCCCGGAGGCGATCCGCCAGATCGCCGACGTGCTGCTCGACAACGCGCTCGCGCACGGCGACGGCGCGACGAGCGTGTCCGTCACCACCGGCCCGAGCTGGTCGCGCCTGGCGGTCGAGGACGAGGGCTCCGGCGTCGCCGACGCCGACCGCGACCTCGTGTTCCTGCGCGGCCACTCGGCGGCCGGAGGCAGCGGGGTGGGCCTCGCGCTCGCGCGCGATCTCGTGCGCCGGGGCGGCGGCGAGCTGTCCGTGCGGCACGGGTCGCGCTTCGAGGCCGTGCTGCCGGCGCCGTAGAAAGCGCGGACACGGTCGGTGGGCCGCCCCGGATGGCGCGGCGCCCACCGCCGCCTACCGTCCGCTCATGCTCGTCCCCGCCACGACCGCGACCGCGCGGCTGCCGCGCGCGGCCCGCGCCGCGCTCGCCGGCGTCCTCGGACTCGTCGCCCTGGCGGCGGGCGGCGCCGTGTTCCTCGCGCACGCGATCCTCACCGGCGTGCGGCCCGTGGACGTGCTGGGCATCCTGCTCATCCCCGTGGGCGTCGCGCTGCTCGCCGTCGCCGCGACGACGGCCCTGCGCGGCCGGCGGCGGTGGGTGCAGATCGTCTCGGTCGTCGTGGCCGTCGCCGTGGTGGCGCAGTGGTGGCTCGTGCCGGTCATCAACGCCGGCCTGGCGACGAACGCGCCGCGCGAGCAGGTCGCGAGCGCCGCGACGCTCGGCCTGCCGGGCGCCCGCGACGTGGCGTTCACGGCGTCCGACGGCGTGCGCCTCGCCGGCTGGTACGTGCCGGGACGCCACGGGACCGCGGTCGTCCTGGCCCACGGATCCCACGACGACCGCTCCGACACGCTGGTCCATCTGCGGCTCCTGGCCCGCGCCGGCTACGGCGTGCTCGCCTACGACGCCCGCGGCCACGGCGAGAGCGCGGGCGCCACGAACGCGCTCGGCTGGCAGGGCCGTGAGGACGTCGCCGGCGCCGCCGCGTTCCTGCGCCGGCAGCCCGGTGTCGAGCGGGTTGCGATGCTCGGCCTGTCGATGGGGGCGGAGGAGGCCCTGCGGGCCGCAGCCGGCGGCGTGCCGCTCGCGGCGGTCGTCGCCGACGGAGCCGGGGCCTCGACCTCCGGCGACCAGCGGCTCGTCGAGGGCGGCCCGCTGCCCGCGTCGGTCACCTGGGTGACGATGCGCGGCGTCGAGCTGCTCGGCGGCGGTGACGAGCCGGCGGCGCTGGCGGACGTCGCGGGGCGCATCGGCGCGCCGGTCCTGCTCATCGCCTCCGGTGCGAGGCACGAGCGCGAGATCGACGCCCGGCTGCGCGAGCGCATCGGCCCGCGGGCCGTGCTGTGGTCCGTGCCCGACGCGGCCCACACGAAGGCCGTCGAGCGCCACCCCGCCGCCTACGCCGCGCGGGTGCTCGGCTTCCTACGGGCGACGACGTAGCCGGCGCGCCGTCGGGGATGATCGCCGGATGGGCCTCGAGCTGGCGATCGCGTTCGCCATCGCCTTCGCCGTCACGAACGGGTTCCACGACGCCGCCAACGCGATCGCGGCGCTCGTGGCGACCCGCGGCGCGCGGCCGGGGCCGGCCATCGCGTTCTCGGCCGTCTTCAACATGGCCGGCGCGCTGCTCGTCGGCAGCGCCGTGGCCGACACGATCGCCGGGATCGTCGACGTGTCGCCCGACGACGCGGTCGCGGTGATCGGCGCGGGCGTCCTGGCGGCGACCATGTGGAACGTCGCGACGTGGTGGCTGGGGCTGCCGTCGAGCTCGGTGCACGCTCTCGTCGGCGGGCTCGTGGGGGCGGCGCTCGTGGAGGGCGGGACGGGCGCGGTGCACTGGGGCGGCCTGGACGGCTGGCGCCCGGTCGGCGTCGTCGGCGTCCTGATCGCGCTGACCGTCTCGCCGGTGATCGGGCTGGCCGCGGGCGCCGCGCTCGTGCGCGCCAACCGGCGGGTCCTGCGCTCCGCCGCCTCCGGCGTCCGCGTGCCGGTGCGGCGGGCGCAGTGGGCGATGGCGGCCGCGCTGTCGTTCGGGCACGGCGCCAACGACGCGCAGAAGGCGATGGGCGTCATCGCCGCGCTCCTGCTGGCGACGGGCCATATCGACACCCTGACCGTCCCGCTCTGGGTGAAGGTCGTCTGCGGCGCGGCGCTGACCGTCGGCACCGCGATGGGCGGGTGGCGGATCGTGCGCACGATCGGCCGGCGGATCATCCGCATGGCGCGGGTCGACGCGCTGGCCACGCAGACCGCGTCGGCCGGCGTGATCCTCGCCGCGTCGGTCGGCGGCGCGCCCGTGTCGACCACCGAGGTCGTCGCCTCGTCGGTCGTCGGCGTGGGGGCCGGCCGGCGCCGCTGGCGCCACGTGCACTGGCAGGTCGTGCGCTCGATCAGCGTGGCGTGGGTGACCACGCTGCCCGCGGCCGCTGCGGCGGGCGCGCTCGTGTTCCTCGTCTGGGAGGCCGTCTCGTGACGCCACACCGCTGGTTCCTGCCCGAGAGCCCCGACGTCGTCGGCATGCTGCGCGAACAGGCCGCCATCACCGTCGAGGGGCTGGCCGAGCTCGTCGCGTGGGCGGCCGGCGACGAGGAGGCGGCGGCGCGCCTGCGGGCGTGCGAGCACCGGGCCGACGACCACAAGCGCGAGCTGCGGCGCGCGCTGACCACGGCCTTCCTGACGCCCCTGGAGCCCGAGGACATCTTCGAGCTGTCGCGCGGCCTCGACGAGGTGCTCAACAGCGCGAAGAACACGGTGCGCGAGGCGGAGCTCATGGGCTCGTCGCCGGACGACGCCATGGCCGCCATGGCCCGGCAGCTCGCCGACGGCGCGCGGCAGCTGGAGGCGGCGTTCGCGCGCCTGCGGCCCGAGGAGGCCGACGCGGCGACGACCGCCGCCGACGCGGCGGTGAAGTCAGCGCGGAACCTGGAGCACACCTACCGGGCGGCGATGTCCGCGCTCATCGAGCTCGAGGACCTCCACGTGGTGACCGCGCGCCGCGAGCTGTACCGGCGTTTCGCGCGGACGGGCGACGAGGTCATCGTGGTGGCCGAGCGCGTCTGGTACGCGGTGCTCAAGCAGACCTGACGGACGTCCCCTCCCCGCCGTGCGGCGGACTACGGATCGGCCGGAGGGCCTTGTCCCGATGGCGCCCGGCGCGGCAGTCGCCACCATGAATCTCATGACCGCTGCACGCATCGCCCCGCTTCGCATCGTGATCGCCGGCGGGGGCGTCGCCGCGCTGGAGACCCTCATGGCGCTGCACGACCTGGGTGAGGCGCAGTTCCGCCTCACGCTCGTCGCGCCCCGCGAGGACTTCGTCCTGCGTGCGATGTCCGTCGCCGTCCCGTTCTCCGCCGGACACGTCACGCACGTGTCGCTCGACGAGGCGTGCGCCGAGTTCGGTGCCGAGCGCCGCCGTACGGGCGTCGAGGCCGTCGACGCCGCCGCGCGCCGTGTGCACTGCTCGGACGGCACCGAGCTCGACTACGACGTCCTCGTCCTCGCCACCGGCGCGGTCGGTCGTCCCGCGTACGCGAACGCCCTGACCTTCACCGACGACGACCCCGTCCTCATCGGCGGGCTGCTGCGCGACATCGAGCAGGGCTACTGCCCGTCGCTGGCGCTCGTGGTGCCCCCGAGCGGCTCGTGGTCGCTGCCCGTCTACGAGCTCGCGCTGCTCATCGCGCGCCACGCCTATGAGGCCGGGATGGAGCTGCCGATGCACGTCGTCACGCCCGAGCCGGCGCCGCTCGCGATCTTCGGGCCGCCGGCGAGCGCGGCGGTGACCGAGCTCCTCGAGCAGGCGGGCATCACGGTGCACACCGACTCGTACGCCTCCATCGAACCCGGCGGGCGCATCACGCTGATGCCCGGCGAGCGGCGCTTGCACGTCGCCCGCGTCGTCGCGCTGCCCACCGTCGATGGGCGCGCGATGCCGGGCGTCCCCGCCGACGACCACGGCTTCGTCCCGACCGACGAACACGGGCGCGTGATCGGCTGCGCGGGCGTGTACGCGGTGGGCGACGGAGCGAACTTCCCCGTCAAGCAGGGCGGCCTCGCCGCCCAGCAGGCCGACGCCGCGGCCCGCCACATCGCCGCCGGCGCCGGGGCCCCGGTCGAGCCCGTGCCGTTCCGTCCCGTCATGCGCGGCCTGCTGCTGACCGGATCCGAGCCGCGCTTCATGCGCAACCCGGTCGCCGGGGGCGGCGGCCCGGCGCAGGTGTCCGACGAGACGCTGTGGTGGCCCCCGGCGAAGGTCGTCGGCCACTACCTGGCGCCGTGGCTCGCCCGGCATGCCGCCCTCGCCGGGTCGCCCCGGCCCGGCCGCCACTCCATCGAGGTCGAGGCCGAGCTGCCCACCGAACGCCACCTCCGCCCCCTCACCATCGCGCCGGACGAGGGCCGCGCCGCGCACGCCGTCGGCGCGCCGAAGCGGGCCTAGGATCGGAGCATGCCCCACCCGAGCGTCCACGTCGTGATCGCCGGCGGCGGCGTCGCCGGCCTGGAGACGGTGCTCGCCCTGCGCGATCTCGCCGGCAGGCGGGTCCGCATGACGCTCGTGACGATGGCGAGCCAGACCATCGAGCGGCCGATCACCGTCGCGGAGCCGTTCGACCGGGCGATCGCGCCCACGCGGCATCTCGATGCGATCGCCGCCGACCTGGGCGTCGAGCTCGTCCACGAGCGCCTCGCCGCGGTCCGGCCGCACGAGAACGTCGCCGTGCTGAGCGGCGGCGGGGAGCTGGCCTACGACCGGCTCGTCGTCGCCACCGGGGCGGGGGCGGTCGCGGCGGTCCACGGCGCGCTCACCTTCCACGGCGCCCATGACGTCGACGCCCTCCGGGGCGTGCGCGACGAGCTGCGCTCCGGCGCGGCGCGCTCGGTCGCGTTCGCGCTGGCCTCCGAGTCCGTGTGGCCCGTGCCCCTCTACGAGCTGGCTCTGATGATGGGCGCCGACCTGCGCGGTCACGGCGTCACGGACGCTCCGATCACGATCGTCACGCCGGAGCAGGCGCCGCTGGCCCTGTTCGGCCCCCGCGCCGCCGAGGCCCTCGCGCCGCTGATGGCCGACCGCGGCGTGCGCGTGCACACCGGCGCGCGGCCGGTCGCCGTCGAGTCCGGGCGCCTCGTCCTCGCCGACGGCGCCGACGTCGACGCCGACCGCGTCGTCGCGCTGCCCGTCCCGCACGGCAAGCCGATGAGCGGTCTGCCCACCGACCGCGGCGGGTTCATCCCGGTTGACCGCCACGGGCGGGTCGCGGGCGTCGACGACGTCTACGCCGCCGGCGACGCCATCGCGTTCCCGCTCAAGCAGGGCGGCCTGGCCGCCCAGCAGGCCGACGCCGTCGCCGAGGCCATCGCCGCCTCCGCGGGCGCACCGATCGACCCGCAGCCGTTCAGCAGCGTCATCCGCGGGATGCTGCTCATCGGCGGCGCCCCGCTGTACCTGCGCGCCGAGGTCGGGACGCCGGGCGCGAGCGGGACGGCCGAGCGCATCGGAGGGGCGTCGGTCGCCTCGGGCCAGGCGCTGTGGTGGCCGCCGTCGAAGGTCGCCGCCCGGTACCTCGGCCCGTACCTCGCCACCGCGCGCCCGTCCCTGACCGGCGCCCCGACGCTCGTCGACCGTGCGGAGCCGGCCGCCGCGGCGCTCGGTCACAGCCACGAGCAGGCGCGCGATCTCGCGCTGCTGCTGGCCGACAGCGAGGCGCGTTGGGGGGACTTCGGCGCCGCGGTCCGCGCGCTGGAGGCCGCGCAGGCGCTCGATGGCGTCCTGCCGCCGGCGTACGAGCGCAAGCGCGAACGCTGGCTGGCCGCGCGGTGACGGATGGCTCCGCGCAGCGCCTCGCCGCGACGCTGCCCGGGCCGGTCGACATGCGCGAGACGCACGGCGCGTGGGTGCTGCTCACGGGCGACCGCGCGCTCAAGGTGCGCAAGCCGGTGCGGCTGCCGTACCTCGACTACTCGACGCCCGAGCGGCGCCTGGCCGCCGGCCTGGCCGAGGTGGAGCTCAACGCGCCGCTGGCCCCGGGGATCTATCTCGGCGTCCGTGCCTTGGTCGAGGCGCCCGCGGGCCTCGTGCTCGGCCCCCGCGTCGAGGCGTCCGCGGGCCACGCGCTCGGCCCCCGCGCCGCCGTGCCCGTTCCGGGCGCCGTGGAGTACGCCGTCGAGATGCGGCGCTTCGACGAGGACCGCACGATGGCCGCGCTGTGCGACACGGGGACGCTCACCGTCGATCAGGTCGATGTCGTGGGCGTGCGCATCGCCGCGTTCCATGCCGGCGCCGCGGCGTGCCCGGGCGGCGGCGCCGCGCCGTTCGCCCGCCGCGTCCAGGCGGACGTGGCCGAGATCGCGGACCTGGCGGGCGAGCGGGCGGACGTCGACGCCGGCGCGCTGCGCGCCTTCGCGGACGGGGCGCTGCGCTCCCTCGGCCCGGAGCTCGACCGGCGCGCCGAGGCCGGCCTGCGCCGCGACGGCCACGGCGACCTGCGCGCGGAGCACGTCGTCCTCGACGCCGACGGCCCGCTCCTCGTCGACCGCCTCGAGTTCGATCGCGAGCTGCGCTGCACCGACGTGGCCGCCGACCTCGCCTTCCTGCTCATGGACCTCGAGCTGCACGACGCCCGCTGGGCGGCCGATCGCCTCGTCGCCACGTACGAGCGTGCGCAGGGCGATCCCGGGACGCCGCGGCTGCGAGCCCTCCTCGGCTGGCAGCGTGCGATGGTGCGCGCGAAGATCGCGCTCCTGCGCGAGCGTGAGGAGGAGCTCTCGCGCCTGCTGGCGCTCGCCGACCGGCTGGCCTGGCGCGTGCGCGCTCCCGTGGTGCTGCTCGTCGCCGGGCCGCCGGCCAGCGGCAAGTCGACGCTCGCCGCCCAGCTGGCCGAACGCACGGGTCTGCCGGTCGTCGCCACCGACCCGCTGCGCAAGGCGCTGCACGGCGCCGCGCCGACGGACCGCCTCGGACCCGAGGCCTACACCGAGCAGGCGACCGCGGAGGTCTACGCGGAGGCCGGTCGCCGCGCAGCGCGCATCGCCGCGCAGCACGGTGGGGCGATCGTCGACGCGACGAGCCGGTCGCGCGCGGTGCGCCGGCTGCTGCTGCGGGAGCTGGGCGGTGCCGCGCCGGTCGTCGCCGCGGTCTGCGCCGCGCGGCCCGACGTGGTGCGCGAGCGAGCGCGCCGGCGCCTGGAGGACCCGGGGCGCGTGTCGGACGCCGACCCGGAGGTCGCCGCGCGGCTGGCCGCCGGCTTCGAGCCGCTCGACGGCGACCCCGAGCTCGACCTTGTCGTCCACGTGCGCACCGACGCTCCCGGCGCGGGCGCGCTGGGCGAGCTCGCCGCGGCGCTCGACCGTTGGCCGGGGCAGGGCTGACGCGCCAGGCGGGCGTCCCGGCGACCGCGGCGCTCGACCGTTGGCCGGGGCAGGGCTGACGCGCCAGGCGGGCGTCTCGGCGACCGGCTGCGCGGACGGTGCCGGCTGGCGCCGGCCTGCGCCTCAGCGGTCGCCCACCGCCGCGCTCCGTGGTTTGCCGCGGATCACCACGGCAAAGTCGGGACGATCTCGAAGGCCGGCGCGGCGATGCTCGTGCCATGTCCATGTCGCCGCCGCCCGCCGTCGAGGTCCGTGCGCTCGAGAAGGTCTACGGGACCGGCGCCGCCGCCACCCACGCGCTGGGCGGCGTCGACGCGACGCTCGCCGCCGGCGAGTTCGCCGCGATCATGGGTCCGTCCGGCTCCGGCAAGAGCACGCTGCTGCACATCGTCGGTGCGCTGGAGAGCCCGACGGCCGGCAGCGTCCGGATCGCCGGCCGCGAGCTCGGCGGGCTCGACGACCGCGAGCTGACGCGCCTGCGCCGCGAGCACATCGGCTTCGTCTTTCAGTTCTTCAACCTGCTGCCGTCGCTCAGCGCGCTCGAGAACGTGCTCCTGCCCGCGCTGATCGCCCGCGACCTCACCCGCGAGCGCCGCGCCCGCGCCGGGGACCTGCTGCGCCGAGTCGGCCTGCAGGATCGCGCGGAGCACCGTCCGAGCGAGCTGTCGGGCGGCGAGCAGCAGCGCGTGTCGATCGCCCGCGCCCTGCTCCTGTCGCCCGAGCTGCTGCTCGCCGACGAGCCGACGGGCAACCTCGACTCGCGCGCCGGGGCCCACGTCCTCGCCCTCGTCCGCGAGCTCAGCCGCGACGAGGGCCACACCGTCGCGATGGTGACCCATGATCCGAGCGCGGCGGCGATCGCCGATCGCGTGATCTTCCTGCGCGACGGCCGCGTCGCCGGCGAGGTGGCCGGCGGGTCGACCGAGTCGGTCATCGACTTCTACCGGACGCTGCTGCCCGACGGCGAGGACGCGGCCGTGGCGATCGCCGGCGGCACCGCCGCGGGGGCCTGAGGGGTCCGGTCATGGCGCTGCGGTCGCTCGACCGCCTGGCGCTGCGCCAGATGCGAACCCGCAAGCTGCGCTCGGCGCTGACCGGGCTCGGCGTGGTGCTCGGCGTCGGCATGGTGTTCGGGGTCCTGCTGCTCGTCGGCACGATCCGTCACACCTTCGACACGCTGATCGACTCGGCGTGGGGCAGCAGCGACCTCATCATCACCGCGCAGGCGGGCGGCCAGTTGCCGCAGTCCGCGCTCGCGACGATCCAGGGCACGCACGGCGTCGAGAAGGCCGGGGCCATGGTCGGCGGCGTGTTCGTCCGGGTCGACGCGCACGGCCGGGCGATCCGCTCGCGCAGCGGGCAGATGTGGGTGGCCGGCTTCGACCCGAGCGCGTCGCCCTACGACTTCCACATCGTGCAGGGGCGCTACCAGCGCGCCGGGCCCGAGGTGATCCTGGAGAAGGACTGGGCGTCGAGCCGCGGCCTGGGCCTCGGCGACCGCTTCTCCGTCGCGACGGCCACCGGACGCGCGCAGCTGCGCGTCGTCGGCATCTTCGCGCTGTCGGGCGGCGCATCGTTCGGCGGCCAGGGTCTCGCCGGGATCCCCATCGCGGAGGCGCGGCGCATCATGCACCGGCCGGCCGGCTGGGACCAGATCGCGGTCCGCGCCGGGGACCGCGGCGACGTGGCCGCGCTGCGCCGCACGCTGCAGCGGGCGCTGGGCGCGGGGGCGCAGGTCAAGTCGCCGCAGGAGCTCGGCGACGACGTCGGCCGCCAGCTCGACGCGCTCAACGTCGTCCTCTACTTCTTCTCGGGGGTCGCGCTGTTCGTCGGCGGGTTCCTGATCCTCAACAGCTTCAACATGACCGTGCTGCACCGCATCCGCGAGCTCGGCACGCTGCGCACGCTGGGGGCCACGCGCGGGACCGTCGTGCGCACGGTGCTCGTCGAGGCGCTCGTCGTCGGCGTGGCCGGCACGCTGGTCGGGCTGCTGCTCGGCCTCGGGCTGGCGCTGGCGCTCATCGCCGCCATGCGCGGCTTCGGCCTGCCCGTCGGCGGGCTGTCCGTCGGGGCCGGCGCGCTCATCGCCGCGATCGTCGTCGGCCTGGTCGTGACCCTCGTCGCGGCGATCTGGCCGGCCCGTCGCGCCGGGCGCGTCGAGCCGATCCGCGCGGTGCTCGGCGGACGTGACGTGCAGCGCCGGCCGTCGCCCGTGCGCGCGCTGGCCGGCGTGGCGCTCTTCCTGCCCGGCTGCATCCTCGGCGGGCGCTTCTGGATGGGCGGCGGCAACACCGGCGGGACGCTGTCGGCGCTGCTGGGCATCGCCATGACGATGGGCATGTTCGCCGGCATCGCGATGACGGCGCCCTACACGGTCATGCCGATCCTGCGGCTGCTCGCCGTCCCGCTGCGCCGGCTGTCGCCCACCGGCGGCCGTCTGGCGATCGACTCGGCGACCGGCAACCCGGCGCGCACGGCCGCGACCGCGGCCGCGCTGACCATCGGCCTGTCGGTGTTCGTCGTCAACAGCGTGTTCACGTCGAGCTTCCTCGGCACCGTCCGCGACCAGATCGACCGCGGGTTCGCCCGCGACCTCACGGTCCAGGCGATCGGCGGCGGGCTGGCGACCGGAGAGCAGTACCCGATCGCGCCGTCGCTGCGCGAGCGTCTCGCGCGGCTGCCGGAGGCGGGGGTCGTCACGCCCGTCCGCGCCCGGCTCGTGCACCTGCCCGGGACGCGGACCACCGCGGCCAACGGGCTGGCGGTCGGCGTCGATCCCGCCGAGTACGGCAAGGTGGATCGCTCGGAGATCGGCGGCGCCCCGCGCGCCGACGCGCTCGCGGGGCTCGGCCGCGGCGGGGTCATCGTGGCCGCCGCCTACGCGGACGAGGCGGGACTGCGCGTCGGCGACGTCGTCACGCTGCACAGCGGTGCCGGCGCCACCGTCCGCGCCCCGGTGGTCGGCGAGCTGCGGACCCTGACCGAGTTCGGCGGGATGGTGATGCAGATGTCGCTGGCCACGATGGACCGCGTCTACGGGCCGACTGACGACGTCCAGCTGGCGATCAAGGCGCGCTCGCCGGGCCAGGCGCCGGCGCTGCGCCGGAAGGTCGACGCGATCATCGCGCGCGACCACCCGAACCTCGAGCTGCTCTCGACGACCGAGCTGCGCCAGAAGCTCGACGACCAGGTCAAGCAGCAGTTCGCGCTGTTCAACGGCATCCTCGTGATCGCCGTGCTCGTCTCCCTGCTGGGCGTGGTCAACACGCTGGCGATGTCGGTGATCGAGCGCACGCGCGAGATCGGCGTGCTGCGCGCGCTGGGCTCCTCGCGGTGGCTCGTGCGCTCGAGCCTGGTCGACGAGAGCCTGCTGCTGACGCTCGCCGGGGCCGTCGTCGGGGTACTGTCGGGTCTGGTGATCGGTGTGGCATGGATCGCAGGGCTCGGCGACGTCCTCCCGGGGATCACGTTCCGGTTCCCGGTGGGCGCGACGCTGATCGTGGCCGCCGTGGCGGTGGCCCTCGGGGTGCTGGCCGCGGTGCTGCCCGCGCGCCGGGCCGCCCGCGTCGACGTGATCCGCGCGCTCACCTACGAATGAGCGCTGCGCCCGGCGGCGCGGACGCCCGGTCGCAGCCTCGCATCAGCCGCCGGCGGCTGCTGGTCAGCACGGCCCTCCTCGCCGGTGCCGCCGTCGCCCTGTACCTGCTGCTGCCGCGGCTGGCCGGCCTCGACGACACCTGGGAGCGGGTGCGCAACGGCGATCCGCTGTGGCTCTTCGCCGCTGCGGGCCTCGAGTTCCTCTCGTACGCCGGGTACGTCGTGCTCTTCCGGCGTGTGCTGGCCCGGCCGCCGTCGTGGCTGGGCCTGCGCGAGAGCGTGCTGATCTCGATCGCCGGCGTCGCCGCGACGCGGCTGCTCGCCGCCGGCGGGGCGGGCGGCATCGCGCTGACCGCCTGGGCGCTGCGACGATCAGGGCTGCCGGCTCGCATGGTCGGAGCCCGCATGACCGCGTTCATGGTGATCCTCTACGGGATCTACATGATCGTGCTGGTCGTCGGCGGGTTCGGGCTCTATGTCGGCGTGTTGCCCGGTCCGGCGCCCGCCGGGCTGACGCTCGTGCCAGGGATCTTCGGCGCGGCGGTCATCGTCGTGGCGCTGCTGCTCGCGCTCGTGCCGCACGACCTCGCCTCACGCCACAGCGGCAGACGGGTGCTGCGCTGGGTCGCGATCGGCTCGGCCACCGTCGGCGACGGCGTGCGCGAGGCGCTGGCGCTGGTGCGCACCGGCGAGTGGCGGGCCGTCGCGGCGGCGGTGGCGTGGTGGGGGTTCGACATCGCGGTGCTCTGGGCGTGCCTGCACGCGTTCGGCGGCTCGCCCCCGGTGACCGGCGTGGTCATGGCCTACTTCGTCGGCATGCTGGGCAACCTCCTGCCGCTGCCCGGCGGGATCGGCGGTGTGGACGGCGGGATGATCGCCGCGCTCATCGGCTTCGGCGTGCCCGGCGGCCTGGCCATCGCCGCCGTGCTGTCCTACCGCGCGTTCTCGTTCTGGCTGCCGACCGTGCCGGGCATCCTGGCGTACCTGCGGCTGCTGCGCGACGTGCGCGGGTGGGGGCCGGCCGGCGCGCTGACGCAACAGGGGCCCGAAGCCCTATCGTCCCGCAGCACATGAGCTCGGATTCCCGCACCGCCACGGTCGTCGTCGGCTACGACGGCTCCGCCGCCGCGCGCCGGGCCGTCGCCTACGCGGTCTGGCTGGCCGGCGGCGGACGCATCGTCCTCGTGCACGCGCGAGAGCCGGCGCCGCCGCGGGCGACCTCCCGCTGGCGCGAGCTGCTCGACGCCGACCAGGACGCGGGGCGCCGGGCGATGCTCGACGCCGCTCCCCAGGAGGCGCCGGAGCTGGCCGCCGCCTCGTGGGAGGCCCGGCTGGCCTCGGGCGCGCCGGCGCGCGCGATCGCCGAGGTGGCGCGCGAGGTCGGCGCCGACGCGATCGTCGTCGGCTCGCGCGGGTTCGTCTCGGTGGCCGAGCGGCTGGGAAGCGTGTCGGCCGAGCTGGTCCGCGACGCCGACCGGCCGGTGACGGTCATCCCGCCGGGCGCGGTCGGCATCGGCTGATCGCGCGGCCGGCGTGCACGGCCGGGCGCCGGGGCGTACGGTGAGGGCATGTCTCAGATGCACGTCGTGATCGCGGGCGGCGGCGTGGCCGCCGTCGAAGCGGCGCTCGCCCTGCGCGACCTCGCGGGCGACCGCGTGTCGATGACCCTGGTCAGCCCGCGGCCGGACTTCGTCCTGACGCCGATGGCGGTCGGCGAGCCGTTCTCGGCGGGCCACGCCGGGCGCCGGCACCTCGAGGCGCTGGCCGACGAGATCGGCATCGGCGTCGTCGCCGGCGCGGTGACGCGGGTGCGCCGCGACGACCACACGGTCGAGCTGACCGACGGCTCCGAGCTCGGCTACGACGTGCTGCTGCTGGCGCCGGGCGCGCGGCCCGTCGCCGCGTACGGCCACGTCCACACCTTCGCGGCCGAGGACGACCCGACCGCCCTGTCGGGCCTCATCGCCGACCTCGAGGAGGGCTGGTCGCACAGCGTGGCGTTCGTGGTCCCGCCGGGCGTGACGTGGCCGCTCCCCGCGTACGAGCTGGCGCTGCTGACCGCCCGCGACGTGCGGGCGATGGGGCTCGACGACGTGACGATCACGCTCATCACCCCGGAGACGCGGCCGCTGGACGTGTTCGGAACCGAGGCCAGCGACGCCGTCGCGGGCATCCTCGACGACATGGGGGTCGCGTTCGAGGGCTCGGCGCAGGCCGACGTCCGGGCGGGCGGGCACATCGAGCTCGGCGACGGGCGCACCGTCGACGCGCAGCGGATCGTCGCGCTGGCGGTGCTCGACGGCCCGCGGATCGCGGGGGTGCCGCGAGACGAGAACGGCTTCATCCCGATCGACGGCCACGCGCGGGTGATCGGCGCCGAGGACGTCTACGCGGCGGGCGACGGCACCACGTTCCCCGTCAAGCAGGGCGGCATCGCCACCCAGCAGGCGGACGCCGCCGCCGAGGCCATCGCCGCGCGCGCCGGTGCGCCGGTCACGCCGCAGCCGTTCCGGCCGGTGCTGCGCGGGCAGCTGCTGACCGGCGCGGACTCGCCGTTTCTGCGCCGCGACACGGCCGACCGGCACGGCGAGACCGCCGAGGCGGCGCTCTGGTGGCCGCCGACCAAGGTGGCGGGCCGCTACCTCGGGCCGTGGCTCGTGGAGCGCGAGCCGCGCCGGCAGGGCGCGCCGGCGGAGCGCTCGATCGACATCGAGGTGCCGCTGGAGCACGACGTGCCCGACGCCGCGGGCTGAGGGCGACCCGCAGCCCGGATACGCAGTTCGCCCCGACGACGGCGGCGGTTCGCTGTGCGAGCCTCCCGGCGGTGAGCGAGCGCGTGACCGACGACCTGCGAGCGGTGGACATCCCGCTGCGCGACGGGCGCTCCGTCCGGGTGCGCCCGATCCGCCCCGACGACGAAGGACCGCTGCTCGCGTTCCTGGCGTCGATGGACCCCGACGACCGCTACCTGCGCTTCTTCAGCGGCGGCGTGAACCTGGCGGCGGTGGCCGCGCGGGCGGTCGCCGTCGACGGCCGCGAGCGCTTCGGGCTCGTCGCCGTCGCCGCGGACGACCGCACCATCCTCGGCCACGGCTGCGCCGTGCGCAGCGCGCCCGGCGCCACGGAGGCCGAGGTCGCCTTCGCCGTCGACGAGCGGCTGCGTGGCGAGGGCATCGCCACGGCGATGCTGGCCCATCTCGCGCAGGCGGCCGGCGACGCGGGGGTGCAGTGGCTGACCGCGTTCGTCCTGCCGCGCAACGGCGCGATGATCGACGTGTTCCGCGAGAGCGGGCTGCGCCCGACCGTCTGGGCCGGGCCCGACGAGCTGAACGTGAGGATGCCCGCCGCGCTCGGCGCCGAGGCGCTCGAGGCGTTCGACCGGCGCGACGGCGAGGCCGCGGCCGCGGCCGTGGCGCACGTCCTCGCGCCCGCGTCCGTCGCGGTGATCGGCGCGTCCGACCGGCCCGGCTCGATCGGCGGGGCGGTGCTGCGCAACATCGTCGCCGCCGGGTTCGCCGGCCGGCTGCACGCGGTCAACCCGCGCCGGCCGGCGATCGCGGGGGTCACCGCCGTGGCCGCGCTGCGCGAGATCGCCGAGCCGGTGGAGCTGGCGGTCATCGCGATCCCGGCCCGCGGCGTGGTGCGCGCGGCCGAGGAGTGCGCGCGCCACGGCGTGCGCGCGCTCGTCGTCATCTCCGACGGCTTCGGCGAGGCGGGCGCCGCCGGGCGCCGGCGCCAGCACGCGCTCGTCACCGTCTGCCGGCGCAGCGGCATGCGCCTCGTCGGGCCGAACTGCCTCGGCGTGATGAGCACCGACCCCGCCGTCCGCCTCGACGCGTCGTTCGCCCCGCGCCGCCCGCCGCCCGGCCGCGTCGCGTTCCTGTCGCAGAGCGGTGCGCTGGCGATCGCCGCGGTCGACACCGCGCGCGAGCGCGACCTCGGGCTCTCGTCGTTCGTCTCCGTGGGCGACAAGGCCGACCTGTCGGGCAACGACTTCCTCGCCTACTGGGAGCGCGACCCGCGCACCTCGGTCGTGCTGCTCTACCTCGAGTCGTTCGGCAACCCGCGCAAGTTCGCGCGTGTCGCCCGGCGCGTGGCGCGGGCGAAGCCGATCGTCGTGGTCAAGGGCGGCCGGTCCACCGCGGGACTGCAGGCCGCGGGGTCGCACACCGGCGCGCTGCTGTCGGGCTCGGACGCGACGGTGCAGGCGCTCTTCGAGCAGGCCGGCGTGATCCCGACCGACACGCTCGGCGAGCTGTTCGACGTGGCCACGCTGCTGACCGACCAGCCGCCGCCCGCCGGCCCGCGCGTGGGCATCGTGACGAACGGCGGCGGCCTCGGCATCCTCTGCGCGGACGCGTGCGCCGCCGCCGGGCTCGACGTGGTCGCGCTGCCCTCCCGGCTGCAGCGCCGGCTGCGGCGCGGCGTGGCCCGCGGCGCGGCGCTGCGCAACCCGATCGACCTGCTCGCGGCGGCGACCCCGGAGGACTTCGAGCACGCGATCGCCGCGGTCGGGACGAGCGCCAGCGTCGACGCCGTCATCGCGATCTACGTCCCGCCGATGGTCAGCGACCCGGGCTCGATCGCCGGCGCGATCCGGCGTGGGGCCGGCGCGGCGGACGTCCCGGTCGCGGCGGTGATGGCGATGGCCGACCCGCCGCGTGACCAGCTCGCCGAGGGCGAGATGCGCGTGCCGTCCTTCCGGCTGCCCGAGAACGCCGCGCAGGCGGTGGCCCGGGCCGCGCGGTACGGCGCCTGGCGCGCGCTCGCGCCCGACGTGGAGGACGGCGTCGAGGGCGAGACGGGCAGGGCCGCTGCCGTCATCGCCGGCGCGCTCGCGCGCGGCACACCGGCCAAGGTCGAGTCGAATCGAGAGGGGTGGCTGGATCCCGAGGAGGTCGCGGCCCTGCTCGACGCCTACGGCATCGCGCGGCCGCAGCAGCGGATCGCGAGCAGCGCCCGGCAGGCGGTCCTCGCGGCCCGCGAGATCGGCTTCCCCGTCGCGCTGAAGGCGGTGGCGCCGGGGCTCGTGCACCGCACGGACGCCGGCGCCGTGACCACCGGGCTGGGGAGCGCCGCCGCCGTCGAGCGGGAGGCGGCGGACATGCGCCGCCGGCTCGGGCGCGACGGCCTGCACGCCGGCGGGTTCCTCGTACAGGCGATGGCGCCGCCCGGCGTGGAGATGCTCGTCGGCGTCGTCGCCGACCCGACGTTCGGGCCGGTCGTCGCGTGCGCGGCCGGCGGGACGAGCGCGGAGCTGCTCGGCGACAGCGCGATCCGCCTCACGCCGCTCGGCCGGCGGCGGGCGGGGGAGATGGTCCGCTCGCTGCGCACGTTCCCGCTGCTCGACGGCTACCGCGGCGCACCGCGGTGCGACACGGACGCGCTGGTGGACCTGATCGTGCGCCTCGCCGCGCTGGCCGATGCGCATCCCGAGATCGCCGAGATCGAGTGCAACCCCGTGATGGCCGGTCCGGGCGGGGCGCTGGCCGTCGACGCCCGTGCCCGCGTCCGCCCGGCGCCGCCCCGGCTGCCCGAGCCGGCGCTGCGGCCCGCGTGAGTGATCACGCCGGCTCGACGATCTCCTCGGCGAGCACCCGCTCGCCGGCCGCCCCCTCGCGGCGGACCGCGCGCAGGGCGTCCCAGGTGAGCACGGCGAGCGCCGACCACACGAGCGCGAAGCCGATCCAGCGCGTCGCGGGCATCGCCTCGCCCAGGACGAGCCAGCCGATGAGGAACTGCAGCACGGGGGTGAGGTACTGCATCAGTCCGATCGTGGTCAGCGGCACGCGCGTCACGCTCGCTCCGAAGAGCAGCAGCGGCACGGCGGTGACGGGGCCCGCGCCCACGAGCAGCAGCGTCGTGCCGGCCCCGTCGCTGAACAACGCGCCCTCGCCGGTCCACGCGAGCCCGGCCATCAGGGCGACGGCCGGCAGGAACAGCAGCAGCGTCTCGACCGCGAGCGCCTCGGCCGTCGGGACGTCGGCCAGCTTCTTTAGCAGCCCATACGTGCCGAACGACAGCCCGAGCGTCACCGAGATCCACGGGAAGCCGCCGTAGTAGACGGTCAGCACCACGACCGCCAGGGTGCCGAGGACCAGCGCGACCGCCTGCGCGCGCCGGAGGCGCTCGCCGAAGACCGCCATCCCGAAGGCGACGCTGACCAGCGGCGTGATGAAGTAGCCGAGCGCCCCCTCGATGACCCGGTCGACGGAGATCGCGTAGATGTAGACCGCCCAGTTGACCGCGATGAGCACGGCCGCGGGGGCCAGGAGCCGCAGCAGGCGGCGGTCGCGCATGATGGCGCCGATCCGGCCCAGCCGCCGGGTGACGAACAGGATCGCCGCGACGACGATCAGCGACCAGGCGATGCGATTGGCCACGACCTCCATCGGACGGATGTCGTCGAGGAGGTGGAGGTAGAGGGGAAAGACGCCCCAGAGCCCGTAGGCCGCGATCCCGAAGAGCACGCCGGCACGCACCTGTCACAGAGTCGCAGAGCGGCGACCCGGCGCCCGGCTCAAGGTCGGGCGAGCCGCTGCCGAAGAACCTCCTTTCGTCGTATCGAACCCCAAGGATCGCCGTGCTCAAGCTCCGCATCGCCGCCGCCCTCGCCCTCGCCTCGCTGCCCGCGTCCGCCGCCGTCGCGCAGGCCGCGACTCCCAGGCCGGGCACGTTCACGGCACCCGAGGGAAAGGTGCAGCGCGGCTACGACCTGACGTTCAAGGTCGACAAGGGCGGCAAGCGGATCTCCGGCCTCGTCGCCCACGTCCTCGAGACGTGCGCCGGCGAGTCGACCTCCTCCACGACGACCGTCGGACCCGGCCTCACCTGGTCGGTCAAGGGCGGCCGGTTCTCCGGCCGGCTGAAGGAGACCCAGGACGGCGTCACGCTCTACACGACGCTCGAGGGCCGCTTCACCAGCCCGACGACGGCGACCGGCGTGATCCGCCAGGAGTCGATCGTCGCCGGCTCGACGTGCGACACGTACGAGCTGAAGTTCACCGCCAGGCGGGGATAGCGGCCCGCGAGGCGCCGGCGAACCGCGACGAGTGGGAGCTCTTGTCGCGCCGGCGTGACAGCCCGGCTCGGCGGAGCATGACGGCGCCGCGCCGCGGGGACCCCTCGGCCTGGCCTGCGCGTAGCTCGCAGACGGTCCTCGAGCGCCTGCCCCGGCCAGGCGACCCGCCGCGGTCAGGCCGCGTAGCGCTTGGCGGCGCGCTCGCGCGCCTTGGCCGCCTCGACCTCGCGGTCCTTCGGCGGCGCGGCCGTGGAGAGCGAGTCGAGCAGCCGGCGCGATGCGTCGGCCACCTCATCGACGGCCCGCTCGAACGCCTCGGCGTTCGCCTGCGACGGCTTCGTGGACCCGCTGATCTTGCGGACGTACTGCAGCGCCGCGGCCCGGACCTCGTCGTCCGTGGCCGGGGGCTCGAAGTTGTGGAGGGTGCGGATGTTGCGGCACATGGCGCCAGCGTAGGCCAAGCTTGGAGGAACGCACAGGGCGGAGCCGGAGGGCGGGGCGGCGGGTGTGGACACCGCGCTAGCGTCCAGCCCCGATCGATGCCCCGGTCTCGCCCTCTCAGCTCAAGCGCCGTCGCGCCGGGCCGCGGTCAGATGAGCGGTGTCGTTGAACGCGATCAGCGTCCACCGGCCGTCGGGCATCCGCATGACCCGGGAGATCGAGCCGTTGGCGGACATGAGGAACGCGAACGGCTCGCTGCCGGTCACCTGGCGCAGCACCTCGGCGATCACGCCGGCATGGGTGACCGCGACCGACACGACGCCGTCGGCGCCCGCGTCGGCGATCGCCTCGATCCCGGCGCGCACGCGCGCGCCGAAGTCGCCGGCCGGCTCGGCGCCCGGGATCACGTCCCAGCGCTGCGCCCGCAGCATCGCGACGAACTCTGGGTCGGCGGCGGCGCCGCGCGCGTGGATGCCGTGGCCCTCCCACTCGCCGAGGTAGACCTCGTTGAGCTGGTCGAGGACCACGGGCTCGAGCCCGTGCCCCTTCGCGACCGCCGCGGCGGTCTGCGCCGCACGCCGCAGGGGCGTCGCGAACACCGCGCCGACCGGCTCGCCGGCGAGCCGCCGCGCCGCAGCGGCGGCCTGCTCGCGGCCCCGGGCGTTGAGCGGCGGGTCGCTGCGGCCGCCGATGAGCCCGTCGGGAGCAGGGGGATCGGCCGAGCCGTGGCGGACGAGCACGATGTCGCGCGCCCCGGCGGGCGCGCGGAACGGACCTTGAAAATCGACCTTCACGCGCGGATGATCGCCCACACCGGCGGCCCCCGCCCGACTTGGAGAAGCCGCACATGGAGATGAACCCAGAGACGATCCGCGCGCTCCTTGACGCGTTCGACCGCAGCGACTGGCAGGAGATGACGATCACGGTCGGCAGCGACCGGCTGCACGTCTCGCGCGATGCGTCGTCGAACGGGCTGGCCGCGGCGCCGCCGCCCCCGCCGCCGCCCGCATCGGCTGCGCCCGTGGCCGCCGCGCCCGCCGCGCCCGCCGCGCCCGCGCCGCCCGCCGCCGAGGCCGCCCCCGCGCCGTCCGCGGCGCCCGCCGTGCCCGCGGCCGTGGACGTCCCCGACGGCGCCACCGTCGACTCGCCCTCCGTCGGGCTCTTCTGGCGCGCTCCCGCGCCCGGCGCGCCGCCGTTCGTCGAGGTCGGCCAGACCGTCTCGGCCGGCGACACCGTCGCGATCGTCGAGGTCATGAAGCTCATGAACCACGTCGTCGCGCCCGTGGACGGCACCGTCGCCGCGATCCTCGTCGACAACGGCGCCCCGGTCGAGTACGGCCAGACGCTCGTGGTCATCGACCCGGCGGGCTGATGGCGCTCGAGCGCGTGCTCGTCGCCAACCGCGGCGAGATCGCCGTGCGCGTCATCCGGGCCTGCTTCGACGAGGGCCTCGAGGCCGTGCTCGCGGTCTCCGACGCCGACCGCGACAGCCTCGGCGCCCAACTCGCCGATCGCACGATCTGCATCGGCCCGGCGAGCGCCACGGAGAGCTACCTCGACATCGACCGCCTCATCGCCGCCGCCACGGTCACCGGCTGCGACGCGCTGCACCCCGGCTACGGCTTCGTCTCCGAGCGCCCGGAGCTGCCGGCCGCCTGCGCCGAGGCCGGCATCGCCTTCGTCGGCCCGTCCGAGGAGGCCATGCGCCGCAGCGGCGACAAGGCGACCGCCCGCGCGCTCGCCAAGGACCTCGGCATCGCGGTCGGGGAGGGATCGGGCGTCCTCGAGGACGCGACCGTCGCCGCCCAGGTCGCCGAGCGCATCGGCTATCCGGTGCTCATCAAGGCCGCGGGCGGGGGAGGGGGCCGCGGCATGCGGCTCGTCGACGAGCCCGCCGAGCTGGAGCGCGCCTTCCACACGGCCGCGGGCGAGGCCCAGCAGGCGTTCGACGACGGGCGCGTCTTCATCGAGCGCTACGTCCGCCGCGCGCGCCACGTGGAGGTGCAGGTGCTCGCGGACGGCCGGGGCGGCGTGGTGCACCTCGGCCATCGCGACTGCACGCTGCAGCGCCGCTACCAGAAGCTCGTCGAGGAGGCACCGGCGGCCGGCCTGCCCGGCGATCTCGGGCAGCAGATCTGCGCCGCCGCGGTGCGCCTCATCGGCGAGCTCGACTACGCCGGCGCCGCCACGTGCGAGTTCCTCGTCGACGTCGAGCGCGCGTCCTACGCCTTCCTCGAGATCAACGCCCGCCTGCAGGTCGAGCACCCGGTCACCGAGATGGTCACCGGCATCGACATCGTGCGCGAGCAGCTGCGCATCGCCGGCGGTGCGCCGCTCTCCTTCGCGCAGGACGACGTCGAGGTCCACGGCCACGCGATCGAGGTGCGCATCAACGCCGAGCGCCCCGAGGCCGGCTTCCTGCCCTCGCCCGGGCGCATCGAGCGCTGGGCGGCGCCCGTCAGCGGCGACGTGCGCGTCGACACCGCGTGCTTCCCCGGCTGGACGGTCGTCCCGTACTACGACTCGCTGCTGGCGAAGGTCATCGCACGCGGGATCGATCGCGCCCACGCGCTGCGGCGCATCGACCACGCGCTGCGCCACCTGCGCGTCGAGGGCGTGGCGACGACGGCCGGCTTCGCGCTCGAGGTGCTCGAGCACCCGGACGTCGTCTCCGGACGCGTGCACACCCGCTGGCTCGAGGAGGAGTTCCTGCCCGGCTGGACCCCGAAGGAGGAGGCGGCCTGATGGCGCGCATCGAGTTCATCGACCAGTCCCTGCGCGACGGCCAGCAGAGCCTGTGGGGGATGCGCATGCGCGCCGGCCACATCCTGCCGGTCGCGGACGCGATCGACACGGCGGGCTACCGCGTCGTCGACCTCACCGGCAGCTCGATCTTCGAGGTGCTCGTGCGCTTCCGCCAGGAGGATCCCTGGCGCGGCCTCGACGCGATCCACGCCGCCTTCCCGCACACGACGCTGCGAGCGGGGACGCGCGACAACGGCGTGGTCGGCATGGGCATCACGCCCGACTCGATCATCGAGCTCTGGGTGCAGACCCTGGCCAAGCACGGCATCGGCAGCCTGTGGATCTTCGACTGCCTGCACAACGTCGACAAGATGCTGCAGGTGGCGAAGATCGCCCGCGACGCGGGCGTCAAGCCGTCGCCGCAGGTCAACTTCTCGGAGTCGCCCGTCCACACCGACGCCCACTACGCGTCGATCATGGACCGCATGGCGGCGGGGGGCGTGGCCGACACGATCATCATCGGCGACGAGGCCGGCGTGCTGGGCCCCGAGCGCGCGCGGCAGTGGATCCGCCTCATGCAGGAGCACGCACACGGCGTGCCGCTGGAGATGCACTTCCACGACAAGACGGCGATGGCGGCGCTGAACCACCGCATCGGGGTGGAGGAGGGCGTGACGATCCTGCACACGGCGATCAGCTCGCTGGCCAACGGGCCGTCGATGCCGTCGGTGGAGGTCGCGGTCGACAACATGCGCCGCCTCGGACACGAGGTCACGCTCGACGACAGCCGGCTCGCCGAGGTCTCCGAGCACTTCGCGGCGCTCACGATCGAGGAGGGCCATCACCTCGGCGAGTCCGTCGAGTACTCCATGGCGACGATCCAGCAGCAGTTCCCCGGCGGCATGACCGGCACGCTGCGCAACCAGCTCGTCAGCCACGGCATGGCGGACCGGCTGCCCGCGGTGCTCGAGGAGGCGATCCGCGTGCGCGCGGAGATGGGCTATCCGATCATGGCCACGCCGTTCTCGCAGCTGGTCGGCATCCAGGCGCTGCTGAACGTCGTGCAGGGCGAGCGTTATCTGACGATCCCCGACGAGAACCTGATGTACCTCGCGGGCTGGTACGGCGATCCGCCCGGCGAGGTCGACCCGGAGCTGCTCGACCGGGCGAGCCGGACCGAGCGCGGCCGCCAGATCTTCGACAGCGACCCGCCGCAGCCGTCGCTCGCCGAGATCCGGGCCCAGTACGGCGGAAGCCTCTCCGACGAGGAGCTGCTGCTGCGCTACCTCATCCCCGGCCCGGACGTCGACGCGATGTACGCCGCGGCCCAGCCGATCGAGCCGATCTACCCCATCACCGGCGTCCAGGGGCTCGGCTGGCTGAGCGACGTGCTGCGCAACGGCGCCGGCCGCGCGATCACCGCGTCGCGCGGCGAGGTCACCGTCGCGCTGCGCCGCTGACGACGAGGCTCGGAAGAACCGGCCGCTACGTCGCGGCGCGCGCCGCCGCCCCGTTCGTGACGCCCGTCGCGGCGCCCTCGGCCAGGTAGTCGTGCACGACCTTGCCGTAGCCGAGGTCGAAGTCGAAGACGCCGAACCAGCCCTGGATGATCCGCGTGGGCGCGAGGAGGTGCCACGGGTCGACCTGGGACTGCGCGTCCATCGTCACCGATGCGCGGCCCGTCCACAGCTTCGGCGTGCCGTCGGCGCTGCGGTTCATCGGCGCCTCGACGTCGAGGCGCACGAGCTGCGCGACCGACGGGGGACCGGGCTCGGCGTTCGGGATGAGCCGCGTCGACAGGACCGGCAGGTCCTCGAGCCCGGCCGGGTCGAAGAGCCGGTCGGCGACGAACGACATCGTCATGATCCGGTGCCCGCGGGGGCGCTCGACCGTGAACAGCATCTGCTCGCCGAACGGCTGGCCGGCGCCCCCGCTGGAGCGCTCCATGACCGCGAGCTTCTTCGCGTAGCCCCAGATCTCGCGGCCGGCCACGAGGGGGATCTCGTTGTCGGTGAAGATGAACGGCTGGTAGAGGTAGGTCTCGCCGTCCAGGCTGGCCCGGATCATCACGTAGGCCTCGTGATACGGGCCGAACGCCGAGAAGGGGATCCACCGGCCCCAGGCGATGCAGACCGGCGTCTCGTCGGCCGCCGTCAGGCCCGGCGGCAGCAGCGCCTCCACACCGGCCGGGTCGGCCTCGTACGCGATGAAGATGTCCTCCACGCCGCGGTACGTGTACGGCGGCGGCGGATACGCGACTCCCGGCCCGATCGGCAGCGAGAACGACGCGTTGAAGGCGGCCTGGTCCATGCGGTTCCTCCTCGGTTCGACGCGCGCCAGCATCGCGCGCGCCGCCGGCCAGCGCAGGTCGCGGCGCGGCCGGCGTTGGAGGAACCGCGACGCCGCCCGCGGGTACCGGCGCACCGGTGCGCCGGGCTTGCGAGGCTCGAGACGTCCAACGACAAGGAGGGGGCGCGTGGAACTGGTCCATGAGTACACGTTCAACGCCGATCTCAAGGCCGTGCCGATCGGCCCGGGTCCGTTCGGCGACCGCAGCATCTTCGAGGTCACCGGCGGCAAGGCGACCGGCGACCGCATCAGCGGGACGATCGGCGGCGGCGCCGACTGGATCCTGGCCGGGCCCGACGGGTTCGGGCGCCTCGACGTCAGAACCACGCTCTACACCGACGACGGCGCCAGCATCTACGTGCAGTACTTCGGCGTCATCGAGTACACGGACGCGATCCTCGCCGCCGTCGGAGGCGAGCGCGACAGCCAGTTCGGCGACAGCTACTTCCGCACGACGCCGCGTCTCGAGACGGGCGACGAACGGTACGCGTGGGTGAACCAGACCGTGTTCGTCGCGGAGGGCCGGGTCGTGGTCGGGCCGGGCGTCGAATACCGGGTCCACCGGGTCACGTGAGCACCATGCGGCCCGCGTTCGGTCAGGCAGTTGGTGATTCTCCAAATGCGGTTCGCCGAACCGTACCGAGGACTGTCAGACCGTCCTTACGCTTGCCGCGGCACAGGGTCGATATCCCAGGAGGAAGGAGGAGGTCCGTCATGAAGGACGACCACGCTCTCAGGCGCTGGTCCCGCGTCCTCGTCGCAGTGCTGGCCGGCTGCGCGTTGCTCGCGGGGGTGGCCGCCTGCGGTTCGAACAGCTCGACGAGCACAAGCGCGAGCACGAGCGCCGCAACGAGCGCAGGTACCAGCGCGAGCACCACCGCGACGGCGCCGGCGGAGTCCGGCGACGCCTCGCAGACGGCCAACAACCGGCCGGTGAAGAAGGCCTCGGGCACGCCGATCAAGACGATGACGATCACGTCCCTGGACTCCCAGGGCCCCGTGTATCCGAACATCTCGATCACGGCGAAGGCGTACGAGCAGTGGATCAACAACCACGGCGGCATCGCCGGCGCGCCGTTGCAGGTCACGGTCTGTGACGAGCACGGCAAGCCGACCGATGCGTCGGCCTGCGCCCGTCAGGCGGTGCAGGACAAGGTCGTGGCGGTCGTCGGATCGTTCTCGTTCCTCGGCACGAACATCATGCCTGCGCTCGAGAAGGCCCAGATCCCGGTGTTCGGCGAATGCTGCCCGATCACCCCGCCGCAGTGGACGTCCGACATCTCGTTCCCGATGGGCACGCAGCCGCTGTACGGCGTGGGCCTCGTCAAGCGAGCGGTCGAGGACGGCTGCAAGAACATCAATGCGGTCATCATCGACGGCGCTCAGGGCTTCCTGCCGCCGATGGAGAACGCGATGAAGGCCTACGGAATGAAGTTCGGCAAGACCGTCATCTTGCCACCGACAGCCCAGGATCAGAGTCCGCAGGTCGCCGAGGCGACCGGTGGAGGCGCGGACTGCGTGATCATGATCGTCTCCGAGACGCCCTACATCGCCTGGAACCAGGCGTGGGTCCAGTCGGGCACCAAGGCCCGCATGTACGGCCCGCAGGGCAACCTCGACAACGTCTCGATCAAGGGCCTGGGCAACGCCCTCGACGGCAACATCATCGGCGGGATGTATCCCGACCTGGCGACGACGCCGTGGGCCGTGTACCGGCAGGCGCTGAAGGACGCCAACGCCGATCCGAACCAGGACTACAACTCCCTGGGCGGAATGGGCACGTGGGCGGCGTACACCGGGTTCACCCAGATCGCCGAGGCGATCCCGGGCGCGCCGCAGAGCATCAACGCCAAGACGTACCTGGCGCAGGCGGCCAAGACCACCAACCTGGACACGAAGGGCATGGTCCCGGTCATCGACTTCACGAAGCCGTGGACCGAGAACCCGCCGTTCAAGCGGCTGTTCAACCGCACGGTCGTGTTCAGCACGATCAAGGACGGAAAGGTCGTTCCGCTGACGACCGAGTTCGAGGACGTCAGCGATCTGGCCCTGGGCAAGAAGCCCTCGCAGTGACATGAACGGTGCCCCGGCTCCGGGCGGGCCAAGACGGCCCGGAGCCGGCACCGCTCATCACGTTCCAAACGACAGACTCTGAGGAGCAGAAGACGTGGAAGAGGTCATTCGGTTCGCGTTCCTCGGCTTCGGCATCGGAGCGCTCTACGCGCTCGCCTCGCAGGGCCTGATCGTCATCTACCGCGGGTCCGGCGTCCTGAACTTCGCGATGGGCGCCATCGGCATGGCCGGCGTGTTCGTCCAGTGGGACCTGCACACGAACGCCGGCTGGGCGTTCCTCCCGTCGGCCGTCGTCGGCGTCCTGTTCTCCGCCGCGATCGGCGCGGCGACCCATCTCTTCCTGATGCGCCCGCTGCGACGGTCCTCGCCGCTCGTGCGCGTCATCGCCACGCTCGGCGTGCTCATCACGCTGCAGGCGATCGCGGTGCTGCGCTACGGCTCGACCCCGCGGTTCGTCCTGCCCGAGCTGCCGACGGACATCATCACGATCTCCGGCTCCATCACGATCACGGCCGACCGGCTCATCCTGCTCGGGATCGCCGCCGTCCTGACCGTCGTGCTGTGGGCGCTGTACCGGTTCACGAAGTTCGGCCTGGCCACCTCGGCGGTGGCCGAGAACGAGCGCGCGGCGTCGGCGATCGGCTGGTCGCCGGACCGCATCGCCGTGACCAACTGGATCCTCGGCTCGGCGCTCGCCGCCGTGGCCGCGATCCTGATCGCCCCGATCGTCACGCTGCAGGTGACGGTCATGACGAACCTGATCCTCGCGGCGATCGCCGCCGCGCTGGTCGCCCAGTTCCGCTCGTTCCCCGTCGCGCTCGTCGCCGGCCTGCTCATCGGCATCGCGCAGACGGAGCTCAACCGCTACGTCCACCAGCCGGGTTTCGGCGACTCGGTGCCGTTCATCGTGATCGTCGTCGTGCTGGTCGTGACCGGTCAGGCGCTCCCGCTGCGCGACTACTTCCTGCAGCGGCTCCCGTCGATCGGGACCGGCCGCATCAACTGGGGCGGGATCGCGTTCGGCGTCGCGCTCACCGCCTTCCTGCTCGCGGTGCTCAACAGCCAATGGGCGGACTCGATCATCACGACGCTGTGCGTGGCGTTCATCCTGCTGTCGATCGTCGTCGTCACCGGCTACGCCGGCCAGCTGTCGCTCGCGCAGTTCGCGATCGGCGGCTTCGGCGCGTGGGTCGCCGGCCGCCTCGTCGACGCGCAGGGGACGCCGTTCTGGTTGGCCCTGCTCATCGGCGTGGCCGCGACGGTGCCGCTGGGGGTGCTGTTCGCCGTTCCGGCGGTGCGAACACGCGGCATCAACCTCGCGGTGGTGACGCTCGGCCTGGGCACCGCGATGGAGCTCATGTTGTTCCGCAACCCGGAGTACACGGGCGGGATCCAGGGCACGCAGGTCGGTGACGCCACGCTGTTCGGCTGGAACATCAACTCGATCACCCACTCGACGCGCTACGGCCTGTTCGTCCTGGCGCTGTTCGTGATCTGCACGCTGATCGTGTGCAACATCCGGCGCGGGCGCAGCGGCCGGCGGCTCATCGCGGTGCGCACGAACGAGCGCGCCGCGGCGGCGCTCGGAATCAGCGTGCCGGGCGCGAAGCTGTACGCGTTCGGCGTGTCGGCGGGGATCGCGGCGGTCGGCGGCATCCTGCTCGTCTTCCGCCTGAGCAGCATCGACTACAAGCTGTTCACGAACTTCACGTCGATCACGGACGTGGGGCTCGCGCTGCTGGGCGGCATCGGCTACCTCATCGGGCCGGTCATCGGCGCGACGCTGACCGCCGGCGGCCTCAACCAGCAGATCCTCACGTCGATCTTCTCCGACTCGGTCGGCAAGTACATCGACCTCATCGGCGGCGTGAGCATCCTCATCATCGTGCTGCTCAACCAGAACGGCATCGCGAAGGAGTGGATCGCCCAGGCCAACTTCGTGCGCCGGAAGCTGTTCGCGAACGTGCCGTTCCTCGGGCCGCGCAAGCCGCCGGTGCGCGAGTTGCCCGAGCACGACGTCGTCCCGGTGACGGCGCGGACGCTCGAGGTCCGCGACCTCACCGTGAAGTACGGCACCAGCGTCGCGGTCGACTCGGTCTCCCTGTCCGCCACGCCGGGGCGCATCACCGGACTGATCGGCCCCAACGGCGCCGGCAAGACGACCCTCATCGACGCGGTCACCGGCTTCACGCGGATGGCCGGCGGGACGCTGCACCTCGACGGGCAGGACATCACCCGCTGGTCGGCCACGCGGCGCGCCCGGGCCGGCATCGGGCGGTCGTTCCAGTCGCTCGAGCTCTTCGAGGACTCGACGGTGCTCGACAACCTGCGCGTCGCCTCCGACCCGCGCGACCCGGCGTCCTACATCAAGGACCTGGTGTGGCCGGTCAACCCGCGGCTGCCGGGCGAGGTCATCAGCGCGATCAACGAGTTCGGCCTGTCCGACGACCTCGATCGCAACGTCGAGGACCTCTCCTACGGCAAGCGGCGGCTGCTGGCGATCGCCCGGGCGGTCGCGACGCAGCCGAGCGTGCTCCTGCTCGACGAGCCCGCCGCGGGCCTCGGCGACGCGGAGACCTCCGAGCTCGCCCACCTGGTCCGGCGGCTCGCCGACGACTGGGCGATGGCGATCCTGCTCGTCGAGCACGACATGAACTTCGTCATGTCGGTCTGCGACGAGATCGTGGTCCTCGACTTCGGGCGCCAGATCGCCGAGGGCACGCCGGACGTCGTCCGGCGCGACCAGGGCGTCATCGCGGCCTACCTGGGTGAGGACGAGGCGCAGACAGCCGGCGTCGGCGCGGGCGGAACGGAGGAGGTGGGGCCATGAGCACGGTCGTCGAGACGAAGGGGCTGGCGTCGGGCTACGGCGGCCAGCCGGTCATCCACGACGTCGACATCGCAGTCAACGCGGGGGAGGTCGTCTGCCTGCTCGGCAACAATGGAGCCGGCAAGACCACGACGATGCTCACGCTGAGCGGCGAGCTGCCGACCCTCGCCGGTGAGATCCTCTTCGACGGCGTGGTCACGAAGGCGCCGCTGCATCGCCGCGCGCGCAACGGGCTGTCGTACGTCACCGAGGAGCGCTCGGTGTTCAAGAGCATGTCGGCCCGCGACAACCTGCGCTGCGGCGGCGTGTCGCCCGCGGATGCCGTACAGCTGTTCCCCGAGCTCGAGAAGTGCATGGGCACGCGCGGCGGCCTGCTCTCCGGCGGCGAGCAGCAGATGCTCACCCTGGCGCGGGCGCTCGGTCGCAACCCGCGGGTCCTGCTCGCCGACGAGCTCTCGCTCGGCCTGGCGCCGCTCGTCGTCGACCGCCTGCTCGCCGCGGTGCGGCGCGCGGCGACCGAGGCGGGGACCGGCGCGCTGATCGTCGAGCAGCACGCCCGCAAGGCGATGCGCTACTCCGACCGCGTCTACGTGATGAGCCGCGGCCGCATCGCGATGGCGCTGTCCTCCGAGGAGGCCCAGGCGCGGCTCGGCGAGATCGAGGCGACGTACCTGTCGGCCGACGCGGTCGCGCAGGCGCTGCCGGGCGGCAAGCCGCCGCCCCCGGCCCCGGCCCCGCCCGTCTGATCCCCGCGACGGCGGGCGGCCCGCCGCGTGCGGCGGGCCGCGTGCCGGCGCGTCAGACCGCGGCGGCCAGGACGGCGGCCTCGGTGTCGAGCGCGCTCCAGTCGTCGTGGCGCCCGTGGTGGAACGGCAGGAACACGTCCGCGGGCGTCGTCGCGACCGCCTCGCAGCTGGCGATCAGGTCGGCCTCGACGAAGCGCGCGCCGAGCACGGACACGATCGGCAGCTCGTCGAGCGGGTCGTGCACGGTGCCGCGCAGGGTCACCGATCCGCTGCCCTCCCGTGCGGCGACCGCGTGCACGTCGAACCTGGCCCTCGTGAGGATCGCGTCCTCCTGCAGCCCGATGCCGTCCGCGTTCGGGCGCGCCTTGAAGTTGAAGTTGTAGCCCTCGGCCTCGAACGGCCCGAGGTCCTTGGACACCGTGGCGTGCAGTTCGATGAGCCGCGTGCCGTGGCGGTCCACGTAGCCGGAGACGACGTTGCCGTGCCGGTAGACGTTGCTCGTCGCGAGCTTCTTGGGCTCGCCGAACAGGTCGCGACCGTAGATGGTCGGGATGTCGCCGTCCATGTACATCGCGAGCACGTAGTCGCCGTCGATGCCGTCGTGGCGCGCCGCCACGTAGATCGCGCCGCCGAAGAAGTCCCCGACGCAGTTGGACTGCCAGCGCCCGACCATCGCGGTGATCCGCGGTTCGCCGGCCGGCTGCAGCGGCGGCGGCAGGATCTGCTCGACGACGGTCGGCTCGGTCAGGAAGTCGACCGACAGCATCTCTCCGTTGACGAACCGGGGATGGCTCAGCGCGTGCTCGATCTTGGCGATCTCGTCCGGCTGCTTGACGAAGCCCATGTGTGCCTCCTGGATGGCGGGATGGGGGCTGCAGCTCACGCTAGACGCGGCGCTCGCGCGCGCGCACGCGCGCGGGTGCGCGCCTTGGAGAACCCACAGCCGGCGGCCACCGCGCGGCTTGCGGGGGGACCCCCGCCGCGGTGTCGTTGTAGGCAGGCCACAACTGCGAGGTGGCGTATCGGTCGTTGGGTACGACGACGAACCGCGCGGGGCCCCGTACATTCGCTCATGGAGCGGTGAGGCGCGAACCCCGCGCCCATCGGTGTCGTCCTGATCCAGGTCAGGGTGGAGAGGAGAGGTCCATGAGGAGGGGCATCCTGTGAGCACCACAGTGCGCACGCGCGCCAAGGCGACGCCGAGCAAGTCCGCGCCCGGCCACGCCGGCAGCGCCAGCCTCCGCCGCGCGCTGGCCGCGTTCTCGCGCGTGGCCGCGGCGGCCGACGACTCGGCGGACCTCGACGGGCTGCTGCACGCGGTCGCGCGGCACATCTGCGAGCTCGTCGGCGTCGAGCGCTGCTCGATCCACCTGCGCGACGAGAAGGCCGGGCTGTTCCTCGGCTGCGTCTGCTACGCCGGCGAGCCGACCCGCGACGCCGACATCAAGCGCTCCCGCGTCGGCGGCCCGTCGGACCGCCTCATCCTCGAGCTGCTGCGCACGAAGCGCCCGGTCATCGTCGACAACGCGCACCAGGACCCGCGCATCATCAAGTCGACGGTCCGCTTCTGGAAGATCCACGCGATCATGGCCGTCCCGATGATCTTCCAGGACGAGGTCATCGGCGTGATCTTCCTCGACGACATGGCCGGGCCGCACGTCTTCACCGGCGAGGACGCGGAGGTGGCCTCGACGTTCGGCGACCTCGCCGCCGTCGCGGTCATGCACGCCCAGTCGCGCGCCGAGCTGCGCGCGCAGGTCGATGCCGCCCAGCGCCACATCAACGCGCTGCGCCGTTCGAGCGTCGTCGACGAGCGCCTCAGCGACCTCGTGCTCCAGGGCGCCACGCTGCACGAGCTGCTCGAGGAGCTCGCCGTGGTGCTCGTCAAGCCGTGCGCCGTGTTCGACGCCGACAACACGCGGCTCGCCACGGCCGCGCCGCCGGGCACGGACGACGGCATCGCTCCCCGCATCCTCGAGTCGCCGTACATCGACCGCCCGGAGGTCCGTGACGCGCTGGCCGCCCACGACGGCAGCCGCGCGTTCGTCGTCGGCCCCCTCCCGCTGGCCGGCGTCATGCACCGCTACGTGATCGCGCCGATCATCGTCGGGGCGGAGACCTGGGGCCGGCTCGTCGTCATGGAGCACAAGTCGCGCTTCGTCGGCGGCGACATGCTCACCCTGCGCCGCGCGGCGACGCTCATCGCGCTGCAGGTCGGCACCGAGCGCCAGGCCATCGAGGCCGACTGGGACGCGGGCGCGTCGCTCGCCGCCGAGGTGCTCGGCGGCTGCTGCGAGGAGACCGTGCTGCGCCGGCGGGCCGAGCGCCTCGGCTTCCGCCTCGACGCGCCGCGCGCCGTGATGCTCATCGGGCCGCGCTCGCGCGCCGGCGCCGCCACGCTCGACTTCCGGGCGGTCGCCGCGGCGCTGCGCAAGGTCGCCCCCGAGCTGAGCGTCCACGCGACGGCGGTCAGCGGCGGCGTCGCCGTCCTCGCCGAGCAGCTGCCGGGGCTCGAGGACGAGGCGTTCACCGCATACCTCAAGGACGTCGTGCGTCGGGTCGGGGCCCAGCTCCCGCGCGGCGACCGGCTCGTCGCGGGCGTGTCGCCGGTGCGCTGCGACCGCGACGGCTACCGCAGCGCGTTCGGCGAGGCGCGCCAGGTCGTCGAGTGCATCCGGCGCTTCTCGCCGCCGGGCGGTCCGGCGATCTTCTCGTCGGCGGACCTGGGCGCGGGCGCGCTGTTCCTGGCCACGTCGGACAACGAGCTCGTCACCGCGTCGGCGGAGCAGACGTTCGGCAGCCTCGTCGACGATCCGTCGAAGGCCGACCTGCTCACGACGCTGTGCTCGTTCTTCGACAACATGGCGTCGATCCGGCGCTGCGCGGCGTGCCTCGACGTCCACGAGAACACGATCCGCTACCGGCTCGCCCGCATCGAGGACCTCACCGGCCTGGCGGTGACGCACGACCCGGACGCGCAGCTGCGCGTGCGCATGGCGCTGCTCGTCCTGCTGCTGCAGGGGCGGCTGCCCGAGCCGAGCCCGGCGGTCGCCGACACGACGCGGCGCTCGTCGCTCGAGGTGGTGCGCGCCGCGGCCACATAGAGGCCCACGAGCCGCGTCGCGATTTCCGACGGGTCGGTTGGGGTTTCGCACAAGCCCCGGACGCGGGGCCTCCACGCCGCCGCTCGCGGTCCATCATCCTCGCGCTCGTCAACGCCGTACCCGAACTGGAGGTGTTCGTGCGCGAGGTCTTCCTCGTCGGCGTCGGGGCGACCGGGTTCGGGCGTTCCGGACGGACCGAAGAGGAGCTCGGCCGCGAGGCGGTCGCCGCCGCGCTGGCGGATGCGGGCCTCGCCGCAAGCGACGTCGCCGCGATGTCGCTGAGCGCCGGGGTGGGCGCGGCGCAGCGCAGCGAGCTGCCGGATCTCGGCCTGGGCACCGAGCGAATCGCCCCGGTCGGGCGACCGACGGCGTGGGCGTCGCGCGCGATGCAGATGGCGTGGCAGGCCGTGGCCGGCGGCGAATACGACGTCGTGCTGTGCGCGGGGATCGGGACCCTCGCGGGCGAGCCCGAGTCCAACGGCACGCTGTTGCACGCGCAGGCCGCGGCGGCGCAGCACTACATGGACGCGAGCGGCGCGACGGAGGAGCACCTCGCGCGCGTCGCCGCGAAGAACCGCACGCTCGGCGCCGACAACCCCCGCGCGCTGCTGGCGACGCGGGTGGACGCCGGCGACGTGATGGGCAGCGAGCTGCTCGAGTGGCCGCTGCGGCGCCTGATGGTGGCCGCGCACGCCGACGGCGCCGCCGCGGTGGTGTTCACGTCGGGTGCCGTGCGGCGGCGGCTCGGTGGCCACGCGGCGCGGGTGCGGGCGTCGGTGCTGCTCGGCGACAGCGACGCAGGCGACGCGATCTCGCGGGCGGCGCTGCTCGCCTACCAGAGCTCGAGCCTGGGCCCCGAGGAGATAGATCTCGCGGAGGTCGACGACAGCACCGCGGCCGGTGAGATGGCCGCGTACGAGGCGCTGCAGTTCGCGCCGCAGGGGCAGGGACCCGAGCTGGTGGAGAGCGCGTTCACCGCGCTGGGCGGCGTGCTGCCGGTCAACACGAGCGGCGGCCTGCTGTCCCAGGGCGAGGCGATCGGCGCGTCGGGCATCGCCCAGGTGTGCGAGATCGCCTGGCAGCTGCGCGGTGAGGCGGGCCGGCGCCAGGTGTCGGGCGCGCGCGTCGGGCTGGCGCTCAGCGCGCGCCGCGCACCGGGCCGCCTGCCGCTCGTCTCCCTGATGATCCTCAGCGGCCGCTGACGGCGCCCCCCGCGGCGCCTTTGGAAACCGCACAACGCCCGCGCGCCCGCCGCCTCCGCGACCCCGCGGCCGCGTGCGACGCTGGCGCCATGCCCGGCGTGCTCAACACGGAGACCCAGACCCTCCCCGAGCTGCTGCGCACGCGCGCGGCCGAGCTCGGCGACGCGCGCTTCGTCCGCGACGACCGGGTGGCCTGGTCCTACGCCGAGTTCCACCACCGGGTGACGGAGATCGCCGCGGGCCTGCGCGCTGCCGGCGTGCAGCGCGGCGACGTCGTCGGCGTCGTCCTGCGCAACGGGCCGGAGTACCTCGAGGTGTGGTGGGCGATCCTCTGGCTCGGCGCCGTCTTCAATCCGGTCAACCCGGACCTGACGCTGCGCGAGGCGATGGGCATCCTCGAGGACTCGGGCGCGAGCACGATCGTCTGCGAGGCCGCCCGCGAGGAGGACTTCGCCGCCGTCCGCGGCGAGCTGCCCGCGCTGCGCGAGCTGGTCGGCGTCGACCAGGCCGCCGGCGACCCGCTCGGCGTCCTGCGCGCGCACGGGACCGTCGCCGACGAGGCCGGCGCCGCTCCGGACGACCTCATGTCGCTCGTCTACACGTCGGGCACGACGGGCCGGCCGAAGGGCGCGATGCTCAGCCACCGCAACTTCATGTCGGACACGCGCATGCTCGGCGAGCTCGTCCCGGTGGTCCGCGGCGACGTCCTCGGCATGGTCCTGCCGCTGTTCCACGTCAACGCCCAGGTCGTGACGACGGTCATGCCGATGCTCATCGGCGCCGAGGTCGCGATGTGGGAGCGCTTCTCGGCCTCGACGTTCTGGGACACGGTCGCGCGCTTCGAGCCGGTGACGTTCTCGGCGGTCCCGACGATGCTCGCCGCACTGCTGCACGCACCCGGCGCCGACGAGGCGGAGACCAACTCGGTCCGCTACGTCGTGTGCGGCGCCGCGCCGCTGTCGCCGGCGATGTTCGAGCGCTTCGAGGCGAAGTTCGGCATCGCGGTGCTCGAGGGCTACGGCCTCACCGAAGGCGCCTGCTGCTCGACGCTCAACCCGTTCCACGGCCCGCGCAAGATCGGCTCGATCGGCCTGCCGGTGCGCGGGCAGGACGTGGTCATCCGCGGCGACGACGGCCGGGCCGCGGGCGACGGCGTCCCGGGCGAGGTGTGCGTCCGCGGGCCGAACGTCATGCAGGGCTATCTCAACCGCCCGGACGCGACCGCCGAGACGCTGCGCGACGGCTGGCTGCACACCGGCGACGTCGGCTACCGCGACGCCGACGGCTACATCTTCCTCGTCGACCGCAAGAAGGACATGATCATCCGCGGCGGCGAGAACATCTACCCGCGCGAGATCGAGGACGTCCTGCTCGAGCACGACGCCGTCCAGGGCGCCGCGGTGGTCGGCCGCCCGGACGCGGTGCGCGGGGAGGAGGTGCACGCGGTCGTCGTGCTGGCCGCCGGGGCCGGCCTGGACGCGGTGGAGCGGCACTGCCGCGAGCGCCTGGCCCCGTTCAAGGTGCCGTCGACCTGGGAGGTCGTCGACGACCTGCCCAAGACCTCGACCGGCAAGATCGACAAGAAGCCGCTGCGCGACCGGGTGCGCTCGGCCGCCACGGCCTGAGAGGAGCAGACGCGCGGATGGGGATCCTGGACGACAAGGTGGTGCTGATCACCGGCGCCGCCAGCGGCATCGGCGAGGCGACGGCGCGGGAGGCGCGCGCGGAGGGCGCGCGGCTGCTGCTCTCCGACGTCGACGAGGCGCGCGGGACGGCGCTGGCGCAGGAGCTCGGCGGCGCGACGTTCGTCGCCTGCGACGTCACCGACGAGAGCCAGGTCGAGGAGCTCGTCGCGACCGCCCAGCGCGAGCTCGGGGGGCTCGACGGCGCGTTCAACTGCGCGGGGATCCTCGGCACGATCGGCATGACGGCCGACACGAGCTTCGAGGACTTCAAGCGCATCTGCGACGTCGACCTCAACGGCGTGTTCCTGTGCACGAAGCACGAGCTGCGGGCGATGCTGGCCGACGGCGGCGGGTCGATCGTCAACATGGCGTCGGCGGCCGGGCTGATCGGCTGGCCGGGCGCCGTCGGCTACGTCGCCGCCAAACACGGCGTCGTGGGCCTCACGAAGGCGGCGGCGCTCGAGTACGCCACAGAGGGAATCCGGGTCAACTCGGTCTGCCCGTCCTACACCGAGACGCCGATGGTCTCCGACCTGTTCGAGAACCTCCTGGGCGGCGACGCGGCCGCGGTGGAGGCCGCGCGCGCCAACCACCCGATCGGCCGCTTCGCCCAGGCGCCCGAGATCGCGTCCGCCTGCGTGTGGCTGCTGTCCGACAAAGCCTCGTTCGTCACCGGCACGGCGATGAGCGTGGACGGGGGCTACACCGCTCCGTAGGACCGATCGTCCCACCCGCCCGGCGCCGACCTCTCCTCCAGCGCTCGGGTGGGTGGGACGCATTGGTGAATCCTCCAAGCCGGGCAACCCGCCCGCGCGGTCGCCGCGCGGCGATCGGACAGCATCGGTCGCAGCGCCAACGGTGAAGGGACGGGTTGCATGAAGGCGGCGGTCTTCCAGGGCATCAAGGACATCCGGGTCGAGGAGGTCGACGACCCGCAGGCGGGACCGGAGGACGTGGTCGTCGCGGTCAGCGTGTGCGGCATCTGCGGCTCGGACCTGCACACCTACGAGCACGGCTCGTTCGTCGCGCCCGGCCAGATCATGGGCCACGAGTTCGCGGGCGAGGTCGTCGAGGCCGGCGACGAGGTCAGCGGCCTGCAGGTCGGCGATCGCGTGACCGCCTCGCCGCTCGTGCCCTGCGGCGACTGCCCTCGCTGCCTCGAGGGCCGCTACAACCTGTGCGCCTCGGCCTGGACCACCGGGCTCGCCTACGGGCGCCCGGGCGCGTTCGCGGAGCGGATCCGCATCCCGCGCTCCATCCCGGGCGAGAACGTCTTCAAGCTCTCCGACGACATGTCAGACGAGCAGGGCGCGACCGTCGAACCCCTCGCGGTCGCCGTCCATGCGGTCAGGCTGGCGGGCGACGTCGAGGGCAGCACGGCGCTCGTGCTCGGCCTGGGCACGATCGGCCAGCAGGTCCTCCAGGTCCTGCGCGCGTACGGCGCGCGCCGCGTCATCGGCATCGACCTCTCCGAGCTGCGCCTGCGGGCGGCGGCCACCCTGGGGGCCGACGCGGTCGATGGCGCGGCGGGCATCGACGCGGCGGTCGACGCCGCGCTCGGCGAGGGCGAGGAGGTCGACGTCGTCTTCGAGTGCTCCGGCGTGCCGGAGCTCGCCAGAGCCGCGCTGGACACGGTCAAGGCCGGGGGCACGATCGTCGTGCTCGCCCTCTACGACGACCCGCTCACGTTCAACCCGACGGCGCTCGTGCAGAAGGAGATCCGCCTGCAGGGCAGCATCGCCTACACGAGCGACGACTTCGGCGAGGCGGTGGCGCTGCTGTCGAGCGGGCGCGCCCAGGCCGACCCGCTCATCACGCACCGCCACGCGCTCGACGACGTCGCGGAGGCGTTCGAGACCCAGATGAGCAAGGACCGCTCGCTGAAGGTCCTCGTCACGCCGGGCGCCCCGCCGTCCTCGTGAGCGACCGCGACGCGTTCCACCAGCACCCGTTCGCGCTGCCGCCGGGGGCGACCGAGGTGATCCTCGTGCGCCACGGTGCCTCGGAGGCGGCGATGGAGGGGGTCAGCTTCCCGCTCGTCGACGGCCACAGCGACCCCGCGCTGTCGGACGGCGGCCACGCCCAGGCCCGGGAGGCCGCGCGCCGGCTGCAGCACGAGGGCATCCACCGCCTCTACGTGTCGACGCTGCGGCGCACGCACCAGACGGCCGCGCCGCTGACCGAGGCGACCGGCCTCGAGCCGACCGTGCTGGCGGACCTCGCCGAGGTCGGCCTCGGCGAGTTCGAGGGCGGCCAGTACCGCATCCGCGCCGCTCGGGGCGACCCGATCATCCGGCAGGTGTTCGACGAGGAGCGCTGGGACGCGATCCCGGGCGGCGAGTCGCGCGAGTCGCTCGGCGCCCGCGTGCGCCGCGCGATCGAGCAGATCGTGGCCGAGACCGGCCCGGACCGGACGGCCGTCGCCGTCGTGCACGGCGCCGTCATCGGCGAGCTCTGCGCGCAGGCCTCCGCCAGCCGCCCGTTCGCGTTCGTGCACGCCGACAACGGCTCGATCACCCGGCTCATCGTGCTGGCCGACGGCCGCTGGCTGCTGCGCTCGTTCAACGACATCTGCCATCTCACCCATCCCACCGGCCCCGCCGGCTGACCGAACGAAGGAGCACGGATGCCCGCGCTGCTGGTCCACGGCAACCCCGACACCGCCCACCTGTGGGACCGGGTCGTCGAGCACCTCGGCCCCTACGGCCAGGAGATCGTCGCGGTCGACCTGCCCGGCTTCGCGGAGCCGGCCGGCGACGACCATCCGGCGACGAAGGAGACCTACGTCGACTGGATCGTCGAGCAGCTCGAGGCGCTGAAGGACCGGGGCGGCCCGGTCGACCTCGTCGGCCACGACTGGGGCTCGCTGCTCGTGCAGCGGATCGCGTCGACGCGGCCCGACCTCCTGCGCTCGGTCGCGGCGGGCGGCGCCGCCGTGGACGTCGACTACCCGTGGCACGAGATCGCCCAGGTCTGGCAGACGCCGGGAGAGGGCGAGCGCTACATGGAGGAGGACCTCACCCCGGAGGTCTCCATCCCGTACCTCGTCGAGCACGGCGTGCCGCAGCAGGATGCCGAGCGCAACGCCTGGCTGACCCCCGGCAACAAGACGGTCATCCTCAAGCTCTACCGCTCGGCCGTGCACATCGGCGCGGAGTGGCAGCCGGATCTCGAGCGGATAGCGGTGCCGGCGATGGTCATCTGGGGGCGCGACGACCCGTACGTGCCGCTCGTCTGGGCCGAGCGCCTGGCGGAGCGCATGCGCGCCGAGCTGGTCGTGCTCGACTGCGGCCACTGGTGGCCGTACGAGCGCCCACGGGAGACGGCCGAGGCCCTGCTGCGGCACTGGAGCTGAGATCCCACGCCGCCCGGCTCACCCCCGCAGATCCCGGCAGCGCACCCTGCATCCGCCAGGGCGGCGGTCGGCACCCCTGGGATCCCCCGGGGGCCCGCCTCCCCGCCGCAGATCTCAGCAGCGCACCCTGCATCCGCCCGGGCGGCGGTCGGCACCCTTGAGATCCCCCGGGGGCCCGCCTCCCCGCCGCAGATCTCAGCAGCGCACCCTGCATCCGCCCGGGCGGCGGTCGGCACCCTTGAGATCCCCCGGGGGCCCGCCTCCCCGCCGCAGATCTCAGCAGCGCACCCTGCATCCGCCAGGGCGGCGGTCGGCACCCCTGGGTGCCCGGATTGTCGAGGTCCACAATCCGGCCGCTCCGCGCGCGCCCGCGCGGAGGGTCGGTGGGCCTACCGTGCCGAACGCATGACCGACGACCTGGAGCTGCTCGCCCTGCACGGGCTCGCCGTCAAGAAGGCCGGCGGGCCCGACGCGGTGGCCGACATCCTCGGAGCGGATGCGGCGACGGTGTCCGGCGCGCTCGACGCCGCGGTCGCCGCGGGGCGGGCGGTCGGCGCGAAGGGCACCTTCATGGTCACGCCCCCGGGGCGCGAGTGGCTGGCCGACCGCTACCCCGAGGCGTTCGCGGGCTTCCGCGCCGACCCGGAGGCGACCGCCGCGTACGAGCGCTTCGAGCGCATCAACCGCGAGCTGCTCGCGCTGTTCACCGACTGGCAGATGATGCCGACCCCCGGCGGCGAGCGGGTGCCCAACGACCACTCCGACGCCGACTACGACCACGGCGTCGTCGACCGCCTCGGACGCCAGCACGAGCGCGCCGAGAAGGTGCTCGACCGCTTCTCGGCCCTGCTGCCGCGGATGGGCGAGTACCGCCGCCGGCTCGACGCCGCCTACGACCGCGTGCTCGCCGGCGAGACCGACTACGTCAGCGGCGCGCGGATCGACAGCTACCACACGGTCTGGTTCGAGCTGCACGAGGACCTCCTGCGCATGCTGGGCCGCGAGCGCGAGGAGGCGCCGTGAGACCCTGCGGGTCCTCACCCACCGCGGTCACGACCCTGCGGGTGGTTGCATCGTGAGCGGCGTCAGCGAGCACGTCATCGTGCTCGACGGCGACACGCTGGCCGATCGCGAGCAGATCGGCAACAAGGGCGCGTCGGTCGCGCGGATGCTCGGCCTCGGCCTGCCGGTCCCGCCGGCGTTCGCCCTGCCGATCGAGGAGTGCCGCCGCTACCACGCGGCCGGTGGGCGCCTCGACGACAAGGTGTGGGCCGCGGTCCTCGAGGGCGTGGCGGAACTCGAGTCCAGGACCGGGCGCCGGCTCGGCGACCCGCAGGCGCCGCTGCTGGTGTCCGTGCGCTCGGGCGCCGCGGTGAGCATGCCGGGGATGATGGACACGATCCTCAACCTCGGCATGACGGAGGCGGTGCGCGAGGGGCTGGCGGCCCTGTCGGGCGACGCGGGCTTCGCCCGCTCGACCCATGTGCGCTTCTGCCACGAGTTCGGCCACACGGTGCTCGGCGCGGACATCGACGATCCGGGCGACGACGCGACGCCCGACGTCGTCTGCGCCGAGATCGAGGAGGACACCGGCGAGCAGGTCCCCGGCGACCCGTACGACCAGCTGCGCGCGGCGATCCACGCCGTGTTCGAGTCGTGGTCCTCGCGCCGCGCGATCGCCTACCGCAAGCACTGGGGGATCCCGCAGGACGGCGGGACCGCGGTGGTGGTGCAGGCGATGGTGTTCGGCAACCTCGGCGAGCGCTCCGGCACCGGCGTGCTGTTCACGCGCGACCCGCTCAGCGGCGCGCCCGAGCCCTACGGCGAGTGGCTGCCCGGCGGCCAGGGCGAGGACGTCGTCAGCGGCAGCCACGACCCGCTGCCGCTCGAAGCGCTGCGCGAGCAGATGCCGGAGGTCCACGACGAGCTGCTCGCGGCCGCCGCGCTGCTCGAGCGCACGAACGGCGACGTGCAGGACATCGAGTTCACCGTCGAGGGCGGCCGGCTGTACCTGCTGCAGACCCGCTCGGCCAAGCGCGCGCCACTGGCCGCGGTCCGCACGGCGGTGGACCTCGCCACCGAGGGCGCCATCGAGCCGGCGCAGGCGATCGCCCGCGTGAGCGCCGAGCAGCTCGCGAGCGTGCTCGCGCCCCGGCTCGCGCGCGAGACCGCCGACGTCGCCGAGGTGCTCGTGCGCGGCGTCGCGGCGTGCCCGGGCGTCGCGTCGGGCCGGGTCGTGGCCGATGCGGACGCGGCCGAGGCGGCGGCGGACGCGGGCGAGGACGTCGTGCTCGCCCGCCCGACCACGAGCCCGGAGGACGTCTCCGGGATGATCGCGGCGCGCGCGGTGGTCACCGAGCGCGGCGGCTCCACGTCGCACGCCGCGGTGGTGACGCGCGCGCTCGGCCGGCCCAGCGTCGTCGGCGTCGGCGAGGGCGCGACCGGCGCGTGGGCGGACCGCGAGGTGACGGTCGACGGCTCGGCCGGAGTCGTGTACGCCGGGCGGCTGGCGACCGAGGAGGTGGGCGAGGACGACGTGCCCGGCCTCGCCGAGCTCGTCGCGTGGGCGCGCGAGCTCAGCCCGACGGCCGTGGTCGACGAGGCCGAGGAGGTCGTCGACCTCGACGAGGCCGGGCTCGTGCTCGACCCCGAGGACGCGCCGGACGCCGGCGCGATCGCGCAGCGGCTGGCCGGCGCGCCCGCCGCCCGCGGCTCGGTGCTCGCCACCGCCGAGGGCGCGCGCGCCGTCGCGCGCAGCGGAGTGCCCGCCGTCGTGCGGCTGCCCGGGCAGCACGAGGCCATCCTGCTCCTGCGCCTCGCGCAGGAGGCCAGTAGATCCGAGGAGGAGAGATGACCGACACCGTGGCGGCCGGGGGCGTGACCCCCTACCCGGACAAGTGGGCCCGCCCGTCGGGCACGCCGATCGTCGAGGCCTACCACACGGCGATCCGCAAGATCGTCGCCGAGCGTCTCGCCGCCAGCGGCAGGACGTGGGAGGAGGCCGTCCAGGACAAGTCGCTGCAGCTCACCCGCGAGGACTTCGAGAAGGTCGAGGCCGAGCTGCTCTCCACCGGCTACCGCTTCCAGATGTCCGCCGTCGTCTCGCTGCAGGAGGAGCCCGACAAGTACGCGGCGCCCGCGGAGCGCGCCGACTCGGGCGCGCAGGACAGCGACGAGCAGGGCCGGCCGATCGTCGGCACGGGCGACAACGTGTTCAAGGCGCGTGCCGACGTCGAGGGCACCGCGCGCTTCGTCTCCGACGTCGAGCGGGTCATGGAGATGCTGACGGAGGGCGTGCCCGAGGGCACGATCGCGGTCATCGACGACTCGGGCGGCACGCTGACCGCCCCGATCCTCGGGGACTTCGCCGCGGTGATCTGCATGGGCGGCACCGTGCGCTCGCACCTCGGCATCCTCACGCGCGAGTACAGCGTGCCGTGCCTGATGGCCGCCGAGCTCGACGGCCTGTCCGAGGGCGACGCGATCGTCGTCGAGTACTCCAAGCCGGCGGCCGACGCCTACGCCGACGCCGCGACCGCCAAGGCGCAGCGCGCCCGGATCATCAAGCTCTCCTGAGAGGACCGCGAGCGATGCCCGCCAACCACTCCCACCTCGACCTGCTCGAGGCCAACGCCTACGTCCGCAAGGCGAGCGAGTCCTTCTTCTGGCAGTGCACGACGCGCACCGTCCAGGAGTCCAAGCTGTTTCCGGTCAACCCGTACATCGCGCTGTCGTACTTCAACGCCTGGTACCGCTGGCCCGAGCTGCTGCGCAAGATCGACGCGGCGATGCCGGCCGAGGAGATCGGCGATCGCGCGCGCCAGGTCGGCAGCTACGTGTCGACGATCACCGCCGGCCTGATCCCGCAGTTCTACCTCGGCGGCCGCCAGATCCTCCTGGACATGGGGATGCTCAAGCCGACCGACGCGATCGACGACATCCTGTCGGTGCTCGACTTCGGGCGCCGGCTGAACCTGTCCTACCACCGCTCCCACGCGCACGTCATCCCGAGCGACGCGGGCCATCGCGCCCAGGTCCACACCGAGCGCCAGACGCAGGTGCTGGAGGCCGACGCGCTCGGCGTGACGCCCGGCGACAAGCTGCACACGGCGTTCGGGCGCTTCATGGCGACCGCGTCGGCGTACGGGTTCCTCAGCCACTGCGAGTGCCGGCTGAGCTTCAACAACCACGGCCCGTACATGACCAAGGGCGGCCACGAGATGCTCGTGCGCGACATGCTCGACCTCGCCGAGTGCGACTACCCCTGGATGGACGGGGTGGCGTCGGAGATCGAGCACAACAACCTCACGGTCGTCGTGATCATGAAGGACACGCACTTCAACATCGTCGACGACTGGGGCTCGTTCGAGGCGACCCCCGCCTACGACAACGACAACCTCGTCGCCGTCGGCGTCTACACGTCCGACCACCTCTCCGACGGCTACATCCCGGTCCACATGGACTCGGCCGAGGAGCTCGCCGACTACCTCGACGACCTGCGCGAGAAGATGACCGACGCGACCGCGGGGATGTGGAAGATGATGGCCGGGTGGTCCCGCGACCAGATGATCGACGCCGGCCTGCTCGTGTACTCGGGGGTGACGAAGGACCTCGCGCACTTCGCCGGCGTCTACGAGCAGACCGACTGGTTCGAGGTCGACGAGCAGTGCCAGCGCTTCAAGCCGCTGATGAACGACGAGTACGGCGGCATGCTCATCGCCGAGACCGTCGGCCTGCTGTCGATGAGCTCGCAGAACCACAGCGAGCACCACATGACGAAGTTCACCGACGCGCGTGGCGAGATGTGGACGGGCGTCCCGTACTCGATCCTCGCCGACGACGAGTGGACGTCGGGCGTCGGACCGATCGGGCCCGGGAGCACGTCGCTGCCGACGAAGAGCGCCCTGTGGACGACGACCCGCGGCAAGCTGACGCAGGAGGAGAACAACCGGCTGGCGCGCGAGTTCAAGCCCGCCGGCTGGGACCTGCGCCACTACGACGACGACTGGTGGCTGAAGAACCACCCCGGCGACCCGCGGGCGGACGACCTCTACAAGGTCGCCCAGGCGAGCTCCGCGGTCCTGCGCGACCGCGGCTCGACGCTGCTCGAGGACGACGTCCAGCAGGCGCGCGCCGCGGCGGGCCGCTGATCCCCGTGTGAGCCGGGACGCCCGAGCTGCGGCGCTGACCGCGTCCGCTCAGGCCGGCGGTGCGATCGCCTCGGGGCCGAGCAGCTGCGCGAGCCGCAGCGCCACGCGCAGTTCGAGCTGGCGCTCCGCCACACGGTGGCCGAGCAGCTCCTCGGCCCGGTGCACGCGGTAGGCGACGGTGTTCTCGTGGACGCCGAGCAGGCGCGACGCCCGCACGAAGCTCGAGCCCTCGTCGAGGAACGCGCGCAGCGTGGCGGTCAGGCGGCGGGCAGCCTCGTCGCCGGCCGCGAGCGGCCCGAGCTCGCGGGCGACGAAGCGCAGCGCCTCGCCGGCGTCCTGGGTCGTCAGGACGTCGAGCGCGACGTCGGCGAAGGCGGTGCACGGCGCGTCGCCCCGGCTGTCGAGCTTGGCCACGCGGCGCGCCTGCAGCGCCTCGCGGTGGCTGATGCAGAAGCCGTCGAGCCCGGGGGAGGCCGCGCCGAGCGCGACGCGCAGCCCGGCGCCCTCGTCCTCGTCCTCCGCGAGCGGCGGGTCGGCGAGCACCGGCGGTTCGTGGAAGCCGGTCCAGCAGGCGAGATGGTGGCCCTGCGGGACGATGAGCGGTGCGTGCGCGCCGAGCGAGGCGGCGACCCGGACGGCGAGGCGCTCCATCTCGCCGAAGCGCACCGCCGCGCCGTCGCCGGCGTCGCGGTCGGCCTCGTCGCTCCAGATGACGAACGCGACGTGGTGGCGGTCGAGGTTGTAGGCCAGGCGCTTGCTCGTCTCGTGCACGTCGACGCGCGCGCCTTCGAGCAGCGCGCGCACCTCCGCCGCGCGCACGGCGGCGGCGCCGCGCACCCACTGCTCGCGCTCGCGCATGTAGAACTCGGTGAGCTGGTGCTCGAGGGTCTCCACCCACGCGAACAGCCAGTCGCTGAGGAACCCGAAGGTGTCGACCAGGTCGTCCGGGTCGTCCGTGCGGGCGTGCAGGCGCTCGAGCCAGTAGCGCGAGAGGCTGGCCTGCCCGATCCGGTAGGCCCGGCCGAGGAGCTCGAACGGCAGCGCCCGGCGGACGTATTCCTTCGCGTAGGCCAGCGCCTCGGGCGGCGCCTGGGCGCTCGAGGGCGCCGTGCCCTCGCGCAGCAGCGTGACGATCAGCCCGAGGTTCGCGCGCACGCTCTGCAGCGTCCACACGTAGATGTCGTCGTCGAGCTCCGCGATCTTCTCGTGGATCATGTCGGTCAGCACCCGTGCGAGCTGGTCGAGCTCCGCGCTCATCGCCTCGACGATCTCGTTGACCTCGTCACGCCCGCTGTGCGTCGGCGCGATGGTCGTTGTCCGCACTGCTCCTCCTTGACCCGGATCAGCCTCCGGCCCCAAGCGTCCCAGCCGGATGGCCACCGGTCAAGCCGGTGCGGGCGCCGGCGTTGTCGCGGCGCCACAAAGCCCGGCTGGGGGCCCCGCGGATCTCGCGATGCCGGGCGGCGGGCGACGGGTAGCGTTGGTGGGCGCAGGGCCCGCCGAACGACAGGAGGCCACGAGATGGAGACCTGGGACGCGATCACGTCGCGCCGCAACGTGCGCAGCTTCGAGGACCGCCCGCTCACCCCGGAGGAGCTCGACCGGATCCTGGAGGCCGGCCGCCGGGCGCCGTCGTCGCGCAACTGGCAGCCGTGGGACTTCGTCGTCGTGACCGATCGCGGCCAGCTCGCCGAGCTCTCGCAGGTCTGGCAGGGCGCCGGCCACGTGGCCGGCTCCGCGGCGACGATCGCGCTGGTCCTTCCCGTCCTCGAAGGCGACGACCGCCGCAGCAGGGGCGCGCTGTACGACCTCGGGCAGGCGACCGCCTTCATGCAGGTCGCCGCCGCGGACCTCGGCATCGGCACCGGGCACTCCGCCGTCGGCGATCAGGACATGGCCCGCCGCATCCTCGGCCTGCCCGAGGACCGCTATGCGGCGTACCTCATGGACCTCGGCCGTCCCGCCGACCGCCCGCTGCGCCCGATCCGCCGGCCCGACCGCCGCCCGTTCGAGGAGGTCGTCCACCGCGGGACCTGGTGAACGCTCGGTTGCGGGGGGCGAGATATCTGACTAAAGTCAGAGAATGGCCTGTGACACCGCGATCGCCGAGGTGCGCCGGTTCAACCGGACGGTGACCGCCCAGGTAGGCGCGTTGAGCGATCGCTTCCTCGGGCGCGACCGGCCGCTCGGCGAGGCGCGGCTGCTGTGGGAGATCGCGGCCGAGGGCTGCGAGCTGCAGGAGCTGCGCTCGCGGCTCGCGCTCGACTCGGGCTACATGAGCCGGCTGCTGCAGTCGCTCGCCGAGGCCGGCCTCGTCACGGTGGAGCCCAGCGAGCGCGACCGCCGGGGCCGGATCGTCCGCCTGACCGCGGCCGGGGTCGCCGAGCGCGCGGTGCTCGACCGCCGCAGCGACGAGCTCGCCTGGTCCTTCCTCGAGCCGCTCAACGCCGCCCAGCGCGACGAGCTCATCGGGGCGATGGGTCTCGTGCGGCGGCTGTTGACGGCGGGCATCGTCGAGATCCGGCCCTCCGATCCTGGCGGCCCCGAGGCGCGCCGCTGCATCGAGGCGTACTTCGCCGAGCTCGACCGCCGGTCGGAGACGGGCTTCGACCCGTCCGAGGGCCCCAGCGCCGATCCGCACGAGCTGCGCCCGCCGGCGGGGCTGTTCCTGCTGGCGACCCTGCGGGGCGAGCCCGTGGGCTGCGGCGCGCTCAAGCACCATCCGGGCGCCCCGAGCGAGATCAAGCGCATGTGGGTGGCCGGTTCGGTTCGCGGGCTCGGCCTCGGCCGGCGCCTGCTCTCCGAGCTCGAGGCGCGGGCGGCGGAGCACGGAGCACACGCCGTGCGCCTGGACACGAACGCGAACCTCGCCGAGGCGATCGCGCTGTACCGCAGCGCGGGCTACGTGGAGGTGGCGCCCTTCAACGACCAGGACTTCGCGGACCACTGGTTCGAGAAGCGCCTGCTCTGACGTCGTCGTCGTCCTCGGGCTCGGCCATCAGCACGGTGTCCATCGCGGTGACCTCGAGGACCCGCATTACCGCGCGGCTGACGTTGGTGAGCCGCAGGGAGCCGCCGCGCTGCTGCACGCGGCGGTGGGCGGCGGCGAGCGCGGCCAGCCCCGTCGAGTCCATGAACGCCGTCTCGGCCAGGTCGATCTCGAGGTGCCGAGCGCCCTCGTCGACGGCGGCGTCCAGCGCCATCTCGAGCCTCAGCGCCGTGTGCACGTCGAGGTCGCCGGCGACCGCCACGGTGCGCCGGTCCCCCTGCAGGTCGTGGGGCGTGACCGAGAAGCCGCTCATCCCGGGGGACTACCCGAGATGCACCGCCGGTACCGCGTCAGCCGAAGTTGCGCTGCAGCCAGGGCACGAGCAGCGCGTTGACCTCGTCGGGCTTCTCCTGCTGCAGCCAGTGGCCGGCGTCGGCGATGACGTGCTTCTCGACCTGCGGCAGGAGCTGCTCCATGCCGTCGGTCGCCCCGCGCGGGAAGAACCAGTCGTCGGCCGCGGAGATCATGAGCGCCGGCTTGTCGACGACGAACTCGTGACCCTGCGCCTCCTCCCAGTCCTTGTGCAGCGCGCGGTACCAGTTCAGCCCGCCGGTGAACCCGGTCCTGCGGTAGGTGTCGACGTAGACCGCGAGCTCCTCGTCGGTGAGGATCTCGTCCCCGAACAGCTGGGGGTCGCCGACGAAGACGCCCGCCGGGACCTCGCGGACCTCCGCCGGGGACGCCTCGAACTGGTCCATCGTGTAGCCGCGCCCGCGCAGCAGCGCCCGGAACGTCGCCTCGACGTCACGCTCCAGGATGCCCTCCCCGACGCCCGGCTCCTGGAACGTCGCCATGTAGTGGTTCGGCCCGCGCAGGACGTTGTAGGCCTCGATGAGGTCGACCTCGCCCGGCGTGAAGTACGGCGTGCACAGGCTGCCCACGCCGAGCACGCGGTCCGGCGCGTACACCGCCGAGTACCACGCGGGCATCGAGCCCCAGTCGTGGCCGAAGAACACGGCCTGCTCGATCTCGAGCGCGTCGAGCATGCCCGTCAGGTCCGCGACGAGGTTCTTGACGCTGTAGCTCTGCGCGTCCTGCGGCGCCGAGCTGCCGTCGTAGCCACGCTGGTTGGGGACGATGACCCGGAAGCCGGCGCCGGCGATCGGGCCGACCTGATGGCGCCACGAGTACGCCAGCTCGGGGAACCCATGCAGCAGCAGGACCGGCGTCCCCTCGCCGGCCTCGTGGACGGCGAGCTCGATGCCGTTGGCGGAGACCGTGCGGGCGCTCGGGAAGTTCGGGGCCACGGCGATCAGCCCGGGAACGACCGCGCCGTGCAGCCGCCGTCGACGACGAGCATCGCGCCGTTGACGTAGCTGGCCTCGTCGGAGGCGAGGAACAGCGCCGCGTTGGCGATCTCCTCGGGCTGTCCGGGGCGGCCCATCGGGCACAGCGCCGACGCGACGGCCGGGTCGTCGAACGCGCCGACGACCGGGGCGATCATCGGGGTGTCGATGAAGCCGGGGCAGATCGTGTTCGTGCGCACGCCCTGCTTGCAGTACGTGATGGCCATGGAGCGGCCGAGGTTCAGGATCGCGCCCTTCGCCGCGGTGTAGGCGTGCGCGTCGTAGAGGCCGGTGATGCCGGCCATGCTCGACATGTTCACGATCGACCCGCGTCCCGCCTCGAGCATCTTCGGCAGCACGGCGTGGATCATCGTGAAGTAGCCCTCGAGATCGACGCCGCCGATGATCGCGCGCCAGTTCTCGACCGAGGCCTCGTGGACGCCGGCCATCGTGCCCGGGTTGTCGATGCCGTACTGCCAGCCGACGCCTGCGTTGTTGACGAGGATGTCGATCGTGCCGTACGCGTCGAGCGCCGCCGCGACGACGCGGTCGGGCGAGGAGTCGTCCTCGAGGTCGGCGGGCACGACGATGCCCTCGCCGCCGGCCGACGTGACCACCTCGAGGTGCTCGTTGAGCTTGGCCTCGTTGCGGGCGGTGCCGACGACCTTCGCGCCCTCGCGCCCGAACAGCTCCATCGTCTTGCCGCCGATGCCGCTGCTGGCGCCCGTGATGACGGCGACCTTGTCCTGAAGACGACCCATGTCACTCCCTCGATCGAGCTGGCTTGGCGGCGATCCTACGGACGCCGTTCGGCGCCCCGGCGCCGCTCGCGCGCGCGGATTTGTCGATTGCGACAGAAGTGCCTCGGCCGGCGCGGCGGCGGTCGCCGGCGCCCGACTACAACTGGTCCGTGAACGTCCGTCGCCTCGTCACGGGCCATGACGCCTCCGGCCGCTCGGTGGTCGCCTCCGATGAGGAGGTGGCGCCGATCGTCGCCGACCTGTTCGCCGGCTGGCAGTTCCACGCGCTGTGGGGCGTCGATGCGCCGCCCGCGTTTCCAGACGACGGCCGCGAGCCCGCGTGGTCGGCCTACTTCCCGCCGCGCGGCGGCGTGCGCTTCAGCCTCTCGACGATCCCGCCCGAGGGCACCGCGCCCCCCGCCGGTCTCGACGTCGCCGCCGCCGAGGCCCAGGCGGAGCAGCGGCTGCCGGGCATGCTCGCGGTGCTCGAGCCCGACGACCCGGGCATGCACACGACCGCGACGATCGACTTCGAGGTGATCCTGCGCGGCGAGGTGATCCTCGAGCTCGACGACGGGGTGCAGCGGCGGCTGCGGGCGGGCGACACCGTCGTGCAGAACGGCACGCGCCACCGCTGGCGCAACCCGGGACCGGAGCCGGCGGTCATGGCGGTCTTCATGGTCGGCGTGCCGCACGCCGGCGCGGGCGATGTCTGAGGACGCCGCGCTCGCGCGGTCGCGCCGGCTGGTCCTGCCGGAGATCGTCGGGCGCAACGCGCGCCGCGTGCCCGAGCGGGTCGCGCTCGTCTTCGACGGCGAGCGGCGCACCTACGCCCAGCTCGACGAGCGCATCACCCGGGCGGCGAACGCCCTGGCCGCCCTCGGCGCCGGCCGCGGGGACACCGTCGCGGTGATGATGCACAACCGCCTCGAGCTGCTCGAGGCGTGCCTGGGCATCCAGCGGCTCGGCGCGTGCGCGGTGCCGGTCAACTTCCGCCTCGCGCAGGACGAGGTCGACCACGCCGTCGCCAACGCGCGCTGCGTCGCGATCGTCAGCGACCCGCCCTGCGAGGAGCGCGCCGCGGCCGCGGGCTGCCGCGTCCACCTGGATCTCGCCGCGTTCGGCGCGGCGCTCGCCGCCGCCTCGCCGGAGCCCCCGGACGTGGTCGTCGACGACGAGGACCTCGCCTTCGTCATCCATACGTCGGGCACCACCGGGCGTCCGAAGGGGGCGATGCTCAGCCACCAGAACCTCGTCGTCAACACCACGAACTGGATCCACGAGCTGGGGGCCACCGCCGCGGACGTGTGGCTGTCGGGCCTCCCGCTCTTCCACATCGGCGGGCTCAACGGCGTGCTGCCGTTCCTGTACCTCGGCACGACGAGCGTGATCACCCCCTCGACGGGGTTCGACGCGGGCGCCTCCATCGCCCTCATGGCCGAGCACGGCGTGACGATGTGCTTCTTCGTCCCGACGCAGTGGGACGAGATCTGCGCCCACCCGCGCATCGGCGACCTCGAGGCGGCGCGGCTGCGCGTCGCGATGTGGGGTGCGTCGGACGCGACCGAGGGGACGCTGCGCCGCCTGGCCGCGACGTTCCCGTCGGTGTCGGTCGTCAACGCGTTCGGGCAGACCGAGATGTCGTCGAACACGACGTTCCTCAAGGGCGAGGACTCGGTGCGGCGCATGGGCTCGATCGGCCGGCCGGCGATCAACGTCGAGGTCCGCGTGGTCGACGAGCCGGGCGGCGACGTCGCGCCCGGTGAGGTCGGGGAGATCGTCTACCGCGGGCCGACCGTCATGCAGGGCTACCTCGGCGACCCTGCCGCCACCGCCGAGGCGTTCGCCGGCGGCTGGTTCCACAGCGGCGACCTCGTCCGCGCCGACGACGACGGCTTCCTCTACGTCGTCGGCCGCGCGAAGGACATGATCATCTCGGGCGGCGAGAACGTGTACCCGGCCGAGGTCGAGCGCGTCCTGGCGGAGCATCCGGGGGTGGGGGAGGTCGCCGTCGTCGGGGTCGCCCATCCGCGATGGGTCGAGACGCCGCTGGCGGTCGTGGTCCGCGTGCCGGGCGCCGTGGTGACCGAGGACGAGCTGATCGAGCACTGCCGGACGCGGCTGGCCGGCTACAAGAAGCCGTCGGCGGTGATGTTCGCCGACCGGCTCCCGCGCAACGCAACGGGCAAGGTGCTGCGCCGCGACCTGCGCGAGCGCTACTCCTAGTCGTCCTCGTCGTCGTCGGTCCCGCCCCGGCGCCGCGCCGCCTGCGCGATCGCGTGCGAGGAGAGCGGCGAGGTGATCAGCACGAACAGGATGACGAGCGCGGCGCTCGTGATGATCTCGTCGCTGCCGGTGGCGATCGACGCCAGCAGGATGAGGATGACCGCCGGTCCCGTGATCAGCCCGGCCGCGTGGAGCTGGTGCATGATGTCGTCCATCCGCAGCAATCCGTAGAGGCCGATCGTCGTCAGCCCGAGCCCCACCGCGAGCAGGACGATCGCGATCACGTCGATGACGGTCGAGGCCATCAGCGCGGCCCCTTGCGCCGGACGTGGTCGGCGGCGACGAGCGTGGCGGTGAACGACAGCAGCGCGAGCGCGAGCGCGGCGTCGATGTAGTAGGAGACGTCGCGCCGGTAGGACAGCAGCGTGAGCAGCGCGATCACGAGCACGACGAGCACGTCGAGCGCGAGCACGCGGTGCAGCGTGTCCCTCGAGCGCAGGAGCAGCACGCCGCCGGCGCACAGCAGCAGCGTGACCCAGCCGAACGCGATGGCGAGCACGACGTCGGGCATGGTCAGGCCTCCGTTCGCGGCGTCGTCACTCGATCACCTTGCGCTGCCACTCCTCGCGGTTGCGCCGGTGGCGGGCGCGCACCGCGTCGGGGTCGTGGGCGTCGATCAGGTGCGTGATGAGCACGTCGCGCTCCTCGTCGACGTCGACGACGATCTCGTCGGGCGCCTCGCCCGTCAGCACGCCCCACACCGCCACCGCGCGCCGCGAGCGGCCCTCGCGGGGGATCTCGACCATCCCGGGCTGCTCGCCCCGCCCCGCGCGTAGGCAGAAGCGCGCCACCCGGACGCTGCCGACGGCCATCTCCTTCGCGGTCTCGCCCGCCACGACGGCCGCTGCCCACATTCGCTGCAGCGGCCGGGCGTCGCTGCGGGCGGGGGACGCCGCGCGCAGCGCCAGCGCGACGGCGAGGCCGAGCGCCGCGGCGGTCAGCACGTCGCCCCACTTCAGGCTCGTCAGCACCAGCAGGTAGACGGAGGCCAGCGCAGCCGCACGCACGAGGACGCCGGTCATCGGCGGGCTCCCGGCAGCACCTGGGCCGCGTCGCGGCTGAGCGCCAGCAGCGGCTCCGGCCACAGCCCCACGGCGAGCACGGCGAGCGCCAGCACGGCGACGACGGCCTGCTGGGGCCGGCCGGAGCGCCGGCCGCGCCGCTCGCCGCGCCAGAAGTCGTACTGGTAGATCTGGAACACGTAGACGAACGACAGCGCGCCGCCGAGGAAGATCAGCGCGATCAGCGTCGGCCGCCCGGCCGCGGCGTGGAACAGCTGGAGCTTGCCGACGAACCCGGCGGCGGGCGGGATGCCCGCCACGCTGAGCGCGCCGACGACGAACGCGGCGCCGACCAGCGCGCCCCGCATGCGCGCGGTGAGGAACAGCAGCGTCTTGTTGAGCGCGTTGACGACCGTGTAGAGGATCGCCGCGGCGAAGCCGACGGGCCCGCCGATGCCGACCGCCACCAGGATGTAGCCGACCTGGCCGATCGCCGAGTAGGCGAGCATCTCACGCGTCGTGCGCCGCGACACGGCGAGCAGGGCGCCGTAGAGGATCGATGCGCAGCCGATGACGATCATCCCGATCGCCGCGAGCTCCAGTTCGCGGGGCAGCATCTCGCCGCCGAAGCGCAGCACGCCGTAGGCGCCGATGTTCGCCAGCCCGCCGCTCAGGATCGCCGCGACCGCCGGGCGCGAGCCCACGTAGACGGTCGGCAGCCAGTAGTGGAAGGGGAACAGGCCGAGCTTGACGCTGAACGCGACGAAGAACCCGGCGGCCACGAGGATGCCCGTGTCGGGGTCGACGGCGCGCATGCGTTCGCCGATCGTCGCCATGTCCAGCGAGCCGGTGATGTGGTAGATGCCGGCGACCGACAGCAGGAAGATGAAGGTGCCGAGCAGGTTGACGGTCGTGAAGACGAGCGCGGCGCCGAGTTCGCGGCGCCCTCCGCCGTACGTCGCCAGCACGTACGCCGCGGTCATCGACAGCTCGAAGAAGACGTAGAAGTTGAACAGGTCGCCGGTGAGGAACGTCCCGGTGAGGCCGGCGCCGAGCAGCACGACCATCGCCGGGAACACGCGCTCGCGGACGCCTTCCAGGATCTCGTGCACCATCGCCGCCAGCAGGGCGACCGTCGACAGCAGCGCGAACAGGACGCCGAGCGCGTCGGCCCGCAGCGTGATGCCGACGCCCATCGGCCAGTCGCCGGTGACGACCCGGACCGGGCCGTCGCCCAGCACGTCGGCGGTCAGCACGATCAGCGCGGCGAGGTTCGCCGCCAGCGCCGCCACCGCGATCCAGCCCACGATCCGCAGCCGGCCGTCGGCCAGGAGCAGCACGACGCCGGCGGCCCAGGGGATGAGGAGCGACAGGGCGAGCGCGGTCACCGGGCCGCCGCCTCCTCGTCGTCGTGCCGGACCTGGTGGCTGCGCTCCTCCTCCTCGTCGCGCGCGGCTTCCTCCGCGGCGATCTCGTCGAGCTCCTGCGTGCGGTAGGCGACGACCGCGCGCAGCACGAGCACGAGCAGCAGCCCGGTGACGGCGAGGCCGATGACGATCGCGGTGAGCGCCATGGCCTGGCTGAGCGGATCGCTGACGCGGCCGCGCAGCGGGTAGATCGCCGCGTTGCCGCGCGACAGCGACGCCGCGATCAGCGTGAGCACCGAGGCCTGGGAGATCACGACGATCCCGAGCACCACGCGCACGAGGTCGCGGTGCAGCAGCAGGTAGGCGCCCGTCCCGAACAGCGCGGAGATCGCGACGGCGAAGATCAGCTTCATGCCCGAGCCCTCTCGACGAGGCGCGTCAGGTGATGCACGAGGACGACCAGGACTCCGGTGACGAGCAGGAACACCCCGATGTCGAACAGCACCGCGGTGATCAGCTCGAGCGTGCCGATCTTCACGACGTGCTCGCCCGGGCCCGGGTGGTGCGTGAACGGCGGCTCGCCGAGCAGCAAGGGGAAGAAGCCGGCGGCGAGCGCGACGAGCAGCCCGGCGACGGCGACCACGGGGGCGCGGCGCAGGATCGGCATGCCCTGCTCGGCGCGCTCGGGGCCCAGCACGATGTAGCGCAGGCTGATCGCGAGCGCGACGATGACGCCCGCGCTGAAGCCGTCGCCGACGTCCGCATAGCCCTTGACGATGATCGCGGCGGCGAACATGAGTGCCGGGCCGAGCAGGCGCAGGGCGACGACCTCGAGGATCACCAGCCCCTCCCGCGCCGCAGGAGGCTGGCGACGCCGAACACGGCGACGGCCAGCACGGTGATCTCGACCGCGGTGTCGAGGCCGCGGAAGTCGGCGAGGATGACGGTCACGACATCGCCGCCGTGCGCCTCGGGGGCTCGCCGGACGAGCTCGTCCTTCGCGGCGCCGCTCTGCACCGTCGGGCGCGACAGCGCCGCCCAGATCGTCGCGAACGCGCCGATCCCCGCCAGCACCCCGGCCACGAGGTTCCACCGGCGGCGACTCGGGATGGCCGGTCGCCTGGGGTTCACGCCGCGCCGGGTCGCCGGCAGGCGCGCGAAGACGCCGACGAAGAGGATCGTCATGACGGTCTCGACGACCACCGCGACGAGCGCCACGTCGGGCGCGCCGACGACCGCATAGACGGCGGCGAGCCCGAAGCCGAGCACCGACAGCGCGAGCACCGGCCGCAGCCGCCCGCGGTCGCGCGCGGCCGTGAGCGCGGCGGCCACCGACACGGCCAGGAGCACGACGATCGGCAGGTCGTCGCCGTTCAGGCCGCCGACGTCGTAGTCCGGCGCCGAGAACGAGACGAGGAACGCACCGGCGATGACCACGCCGCTGGGCAGCAGCACGGCGGCGATGCTGTTGCGCAGGTCGCGGACCTCGGTGCGGTACACGCGGTCGGAGGCGGCGTTGAGGCCGTGCAGCGCGAGCCCGTACCACCGGCGGGGACCCGCGACGTCGCCGGCCCGCGCGATCGCGCCGGCCACCCGGCGCCGGGCCGGCCCCGCGAACAGGACGAGCGCGCCGAGCGCCCAGGCGGCCAGCGCCATGACGTTCGGCGCGCTGGTGTCGAGGTGGTAGGCGGGGCCGACGTCGACCGGCGCCCCGTTCGTCACGGCGGCGGCGTCGGCGGCCAGTTCGGCGAACGGCGCCACCCACACCCCGCCGGCGACCGCGACGAGCGCCAGCAGCGCGATCGGCGCGACGAGCAGCGCGGGGATCGGCTGCGCCGCCGTGCGCCGCGGCCCGGTGAACAGCCCGAGCCAGAAGCGCCCGACGTACGCGAACGTGAGCGCCGCCGCCGCGACGGCGAGCCCCTGGACCGCCCAGCTCTCCCCGCGCGCGGCGCCGAAGAACAGCTCGTCCTTGAAGAACCCGATCGTCAGCGGCAGCGCGGCGAGCGTCGCCGCCGCCACACCGCTCGCCACCGCGAGCACCGGGAGGTCGCGCGCGATCCCCCCGAGGTGGTGCAGGCGCCGCTCGCCGGTCGCCTCGGTGACCGCGCCGGCGGTCATGAACAGGGCGCTCTTGGCGATCGCGTGCGCGACGACGTACAGCGCGGCCGCGCCGGCCGCCTTCGCGCCGCCCATCCCGTAGAGGGCGACGACGTAGCCGTACTGCGAGATCGTCGAGTGCGCGAGGATCTGCTTGAGCTCGTCCTGGGCGAGGGCCAGCGCCCCGCCGATCGCCACGGACGCGAAGCCGACGACGAGGAGCCCGTCGAGGATCGCCTCGCTCTGCGCCAGCAGGGGGTGGACCCGGCCGAGGACGAGCACGCCCGCCGCGACCATCGCCGCCGAGTGCAGGTAGGCGGAGACGGGCGTCGGCGCCTCCATGGCGCGCGGGAGCCAGAAGTGCAGCGGCACCTGGGCGCTCTTGGCCAGCGCGGCCACGGCGATCAGCGCCCCCGCGGCGACCGTGGTGGTGGTCGGCTCGGCGCGGTGCAGCAGTTGCGGCAGCGAGAAGGTGCCGTACTCGGTGTACAGGAGAACGGCGCCGATGAGCATCGCCACCGCGCTGACGCCGGTCACCAGCAGCGCCATGAGCGCCGCCCCGCGCGCCTCGATCCGCTGGCGGTCGAAGCCGATGAGGAAGTACGAGGCGACCGCCGTCAGGTCGAAGAAGACGAAGAGCAGGATCAGGTCGCGGGAGCACGCGAGCCCGACCATCGCGGCCATGAACAGGACCATCCAGGGCCAGAAGCGCCAGGCCTCCTGGGCCGGCCGGTCCTCGTGGGCGAGGTGCCGCGGCAGGTACGCGGCGCCGTAGGCGAAGACCACCGCGCCGATCCCCGTGGCCAGCAGCGCGTAGAGCGCGCCGAGACCGTCGAGCGCGAGGTCCAGCCGCAGGTCCAGCGTGGGCGCCCACGCCACGTCGATCTCGACGCCACCGGTCCGCCACGCCACGAGGCACGCCGCAAAGCCGGCGACCGCGGTCGCCACCGACGCCCAGGGAAGGGCTCGGTCGAGCATCGGCCTCGTGGTGGCCGTCACGGGCGGAGGGCTGTCGGTCGTCGGCGGTGGGGCGATGAGGGCTGGTCGAGGTGGTCGGTGCGGACAGGCAGCTTATGGAAACCGCCAGACCGCTCCGGTCCCGGCCGCCGTCACCCGGCCGGGTTGCCCTCCGCGGTGACGCCCCAGACCGCGGTCGTGGCGCCGTCGACCGCGACGTTGGCCCCATGCATGTACGACGCGGCGTCCGAGGCGAGGAACACCGCCACTCCCGCCACCTCGTCCGCGCGCCCGAGCCGGCCGGTCGGCAGTGCCGCCTCCATGCCGCGGCGCACCTCGGGGTCGGCGAGCGCCGTGGCCAGCAGCGGCGTGTCGATCGGCCCCGGCGAGATCGCGTTCGCGCGCACGCCGCGCGGCGCGAGCTCGGCGGCGAACGCGCGGGTGAGCGTGACGAGCGCGCCCTTCGAGGCGCCGTAGACGCTCCCCAGCGGTGACGGGATGGCGGCCGAGCCGGACGCGATGACGATGATCGAGGCACCCGCGCGCAGGTGCGGCAGCGCGGCCTGGGTGAGGAAGAACGGCGCGCGGACGTTGACGGCGAAGACGCGGTCGAAGGCGTCGCGCGGGAAGTCGGCCACGGTGTGCGTCTCGAAGATCCCGGCGGCGTGGACGAGCACCTCGATGGAGCCGAGCCGCTCGAGCGCGGCGTCGACGATCCGCCGGGGCGCGTCGTCGCCGGTCACGTCTAGCGTCAGGGTCGCGCAGCGCCCGCCGCGGGCCTCGACCGACGCCCGCGTGGCGTCGAGGCCGTCCGCGTCGCGGTCGACGAGCAGCGCCGCGGCGCCCGCCCGGCACAGGGCGGCGCCGATCGCGGCGCCGATCCCGGACGCGGCGCCGGTGACGATCGCGTTGCGGCCGGTGAGGTCGAAGGGGTCGTCGGGCGACATGGCGGCGCGACGCTACTCGCGCGCTCGCGGCGCGGGGCGCCGCGCCGCGGCGGCCTTGTGCATCTCACAACGCGCCGAGCGCGGGCGCCGGGGCGCGCGGCCGCAGGAGCGTGAGACTCGTGCCATGGACGTCGGACTGTTCCTCATGCCGTGCAACCCCCCTGAGCGCCCGCTCGCCGACGCGAACCGCTGGAACGTCGACGTCCTCGAGCGCGCCGACGCCCTCGGCTACGCGGAGGCGTGGATCGGCGAGCACTTCACCGTGCCGTGGGAGCCGATCCCCGCCCCGGACCTGCTGCTGGCGCAGGCGCTCCGCAGCACTGAGCGCATCCGGCTCGGCCCCGGTGCCCACATCGTCCCCTTCCACCATCCGGGCGTCCTGGCGATGCGCCTCGCGTATCTCGACCACGCGTCCGGCGGGCGGTTGAACGTGGCCTTCACCCAGGGCACGTCGATCACCGACTGGCGCTCGTTCCGTCCGGGCGCGGAGGAGGGCGAGGATCGCGCGCGGCTCGCGGAGGGCATCGAGATCATCCTCAAGTACTGGACCGAGCCGGGCCCGTGGCGGTACGAGGGCCGCTTCTGGACATGCGAGCACGTCGGACCGCACCCGCCCGAGAACGGGGTGCTCGCCCACCATCTCGACCCGCTCCAGCGGCCGCACCCGCCGATCGCCATGGCCGGGATCACGCCCGACTCCGGGTCGCTGCGGCGCTGCGGCGAGCGCGGCTGGTGGCCTCTGTCCCTGAACCTCAACCCGAGGGTCATAGGTGCGCACTGGGCGACCGTCGAGGCGGGCGCGGCCGCGGGCGGCCGGACGGCCGACCGGCGCGACTGGCGCGTGGTCAAGGAGGTGTTCGTCGCGGAGACCGACGAGCAGGCCCGGCGCTATGCGCTCGACGGGAACATGGGCCGGTACTTCCGCGAGTTCAACCTGCCGCTGTTCTCGGACTGGGGGTTCCTGCACCTTCACAAGGACTCCCTCGACGAGCCGGACTCGGCCGTCGACGTCGGCTACCTGTGCGACCGCTGGCTGGTCGGCTCGCCCGAGACCGTCACGCGCAAGCTCACCGAGCTGCAGGAGCAGCTCGGCGGGTTCGGAACCCTGCTCGTGCTCGGCATGGACTACGCGGACGATCCCGAGCCGTGGTACGAGTCGATGCGCCTGCTCGCCGAGGAGGTCGTGCCGCAGGTGCCGGGCCTGGCCGCGGCGCCGGCGGCCGGGGCGGCGCCATGATCGAACCGGTCGCCCGCGATCTGCGGATCGGCGATCGCGTCGACGAGACCCGCGTGGTGTCCGCCGAGATGATCGCGCTCTACGCCGATCTCAGCGGGGACGACAATCCCCTGCATCTCGACGCGGAGTACGCGGCCCGCACGCCCTTCGGCCGGCCGATCGCTCACGGGCCGATCGCGCTGGCGCTGGCGGCCGGCATCCTCGGCACGCGGCTGCCGGGGCCCGGCTCGATCGCCATCACCAACTACATCCGCTACCGCCGCCCGATCTTCGCCGGCGACGCGATCACCACCCGGATCGAGGTGGCCGCGATCGACCGCGAGCGCCGCTGCGCCACGTTCGCGATGACGCTGACGAACGCCGACGGCGAGGTCGTCGCGCTCGGCGAGGCGGTGCTGCGGCCGCCCGGCTACTGAAGGTCAGCCCTCCGGCGCTGGACGAATAGCTGATATCCGGCCACTAAGGGAGTCGTTAGCTTCCGGGGCGCAAGGTTGCGTCTCGGGTCACTCTGGCCCGGATCTGTTCACGGAGGGTCAATAGTGGAGTTCAAGGGTCGTACTCTCGCCGCGGCCATAGTGGCCACGTGCGCGTTCGCGGCGTCCGCCTCAGCGGCGAACGCTGACACCGTCACGGTCTGCGACACCGGCTGTGACGCCGCCACGATCACCGGCGGCATCGCGGCCGCGGCCGCCGGTGACACCGTGCAGGTGCAGGCCGGCACCTACAACGAGAACGTCGCGGTCAACAAGTCGGTGACACTCAGCGGCACGGGGAGCCCGACGATCGTCGGCCAGATCGGCGGCGGCTCCTCGGCCGTGGCCATCCAGGCCTCCGGCGTGACCGTCGGGGGCTTCACGATCACCCGGGCCGGCAACAACACGACCGACTGGAACGACCCCGGCCTCACGTCGGCCGGCGTCTCGGTGCAGGGCCAGGCCATCACCGGCGCGGTCATCTCGGACAACACGATCACCGGCCTGCGGACCGCGATCGACGTCAACAACACCAACGGCGTCACGATCGTTCGCAACAACATCGACGACAACCGCACCGGCCTGATCTTCCGCAACCAGACCGACGACCTGGTGGTGACGAACAACTTCATCACCGACAACTGGACCGTCGGCGTCCTGTTCCTCGACGCCAGCGGCGGCACCAACAGCCCGCTCCAGCAGGCGCTGAACGCGAACGTCAGCAATAACGACATCTCGGGCAACTGGTACGGCCAGATCGTCGATCGCCAGACCGGCGGCTCGCTTCCCGCGCCGGGCGTGACGAACCTGAAGAACTTCAGCGGCAACTGGCTGGGAGCGGTGAGCCCCGTCGTCACGACGGCCAACAGCGCCGAGCCGGGCTACGCCGGCCAGATCCCCGTCGAGTTCGGCGGCACCGCCACCCCGCCCGGCGGCCAGCCGGACGTGGCCGGCCCCGCCTCGGCGAACTTCGACATCACGCCGCTGCTGCGCAGCGGCACCGACACCGGCGGGTCCGGCTTCTCGGGCGACTTCTCGTCGATCACGGCGACCACGGTGGGCGCGCAGGTCGGCTCGACCGAGCGCATCCAGGAGGCCGTCAACGACACGACGACCGGCGGCACGACGCACGTCGCGTCGGGCACGTACGACAACGCCTCCTCGACCAACGTCGACAAGGCGCTGACGCTCGCCGGGCCGAACGCCGGCATCGACCCCAACGATCCCGGCGCACGCGTCGCCGAGGCCACCATCGCGGTGACCGGCGGCACGCGGGCCATCCAGGCGCAGGACCCCGACATCACGATCGACGGCCTGCGCTTCGTCGACTCGGCGACGTCGAACGCCAACGTCAACGATCCGCTGATCGGCGCCGGCGGCAACTTCGGCGGCGACGCCCCGGGCATCAGCGTCCTCAACAACCTGTTCGACGGCATCACGCGGACGGCCGTGTACTTCAACGGCCCGACGGTGATGGACGGCGGCACGGTCGCCTTCAACCGCGTCGACCATCCGACGCGCCCGGCGACCGGCTGTGGCACGGCCGGGACCCTCGCGCCCGGTGGTTGCGGCCACCAGCTGTTCAACCTCTGGCAGACGAGCACCCTCGCGTTCAGCGACAACGTCGTGCTCGCCGACGCGGGCAACAAGGACCGCGTCCGCGTGTTCAACGCGACGGCGGCGGCCGGGGCGTCGGGCGTCGAGATCACCGACAACACGATCCGCAACTCCTGCACGTTCACCTGCTTCACCATCGGCCAGGGCGTCACCGGCGTGACGGTCACCGGCAACGACGTCGAGATCGACGCCGGCAACGCGTTCCAGCTCCATGCGAGCTGGACGTCGGGCACCGTGGACGTCAACCACAACGTGTTCACCGACCCGAACGACTTCGCGATCGTCATCGACAACGCGTCGGCTGACCTGAGCAACGTGTCGTTCAACCGCAACTCGCTCACCGGCGGGGCGTTCCGCAACGGCGATCCGTCGACCGTCGACACGCAGACGGCCGACGGCGAGTGCAACTGGTACGGCGCCGACACCGGCCCGGCGGCCCCGCAGGTCTCCGGCCCGGTCGACACCACGCCGTTCCTCGGCAGCGACGACCTCGACGGCCCGTGCCCCGGCCCGTCGGCGCAGGTGTCGACGGCGAGCGCGACGTTCCCCGACACGACCACCGGCACGATCTCCGGCTTCATGCCGGTGACGGTGACGAACGTCGGCGGCGGCACGCTGCGGGTCGATCCGTCGGCCCTCGGCGGGGCGAACCCGGCGCAGTTCAAGCTGACCGACGGCTGCAAGAACGCCGGCCTGGCCAACGGCGAGAGCTGCGAGATCAACCTGCGCTTCGCCCCGGACACCACCGGTGCGAAGACGGCGCAGCTGTCGATCCCGAGCAACGGCCCCGGCTCGCGGGCGACCGTGTCGCTGAGCGGCACCGGCATCACGGGCGCGGCCGTCGGCTACACGCCCGGCCAGCAGGCCTTCGGCCACGTGGACGTCGGCCACAGCTCGGCCGAGCAGCTGTTCCGGATCAAGAACCGCGGCGACGCCCCGCTCCAGCTGGGCGCCGTGGACCTGACCGGCGGTGACGCGAACCAGTTCGCCGTCACCGAGGACAACTGCAGCACCCACACGCTGGGCGGCGGGCAGCTCTGCTCGATGAAGGTGCAGTTCACGCCGACGAGCGGCGGCAGGAAGCGCGCCGACCTGGCGATCAACAGCAACGCCGCCGGCTCGCCCGCGCTGGTCGCCGTGACCGGCATCGGCGACACCGGCCCGGTCGCCGCGTTCATCCCGAGCTCGTACGACTTCGGGACGCTGAATGCGGGCAAGGTCACCGGGACGAAGGCGATCGTCGTCACGAACTCGGGTGACAGCACGCTCAGCATCACGGACGTGGCGCTGGCCGGCGCGAACCCGGGGCAGTTCGAGATCACCGACGAGAACTGCGACGGGGCGAACCTGACCGCCGGCAAGAAGTGCACGGTCAAGGTGCGCTTCAAGCCGACGATCGGCGGCAGCCTGTCGACGGACATCACGGTCACCAGCAACGCGAGCAACTCGCCGACGACCGCCCAGATCACGGGCACGTCGCGCGGGCTGACCGTGTCGCCGGGCGCGAAGGCCTACGGCGACGTGAAGACCGGCAAGAAGACGGGCCTGGCGAAGTTCACGTTCAAGAACAACACCAGCGGCTCGGTCGTGGTCGGGGCGGCGTCCCTGACCGGCCCGAACGCCGACCAGTTCATCGCCCCGGTGGCCAGCAACGGGTGCACCGGTCAGACGCTCGCCGCGGGCCAGACGTGCATCGTGCGCGTCCAGTTCGCGCCGACCAGCGTCGGGGCGAAGAGCGCGGCGCTCTCGCTGGCCAGCGACGCGGGCGGCTCGGCGCCGACCGCGGACCTGACCGGCACCGGCGTCTAGCGACGCAGGACCGCTGGCAGGCGGGCGGCGGCCGAAAGGCCGCCGCCCGTCGTCGGTCCGGGCGCACCTATTCCCCGGTGAAATGCTCGCGCAGCCGGAACTTCTGGACCTTGCCCGACGGCGTGAGCGGCAGCTCGTCGACCACGCGCAGGTGGGCGGGCACCTTGAACCGCGCGATCCGGCCGCCGAGCGCTTCGCGCACCTCGTCGAGCGTCAGCGTCGTGCCGGGCCGGCAGCGCACGTAGGCAGCGACCTCCTCGCCGTAGCGCTCGCTCGGCACGCCGACGACGCCGACGTCGGCCACCTGCGGCAGCTCGCGCATCGCGTCCTCGATCTCCGCCGGGTAGATGTTCTCCCCGCCGCGGATGATCATCTCCTTCACGCGGCCCGTGATCGACACGTATCCGTCGCCGCTCATGCGCCCGATGTCGCCGCTGTGCAGAAAGCCGTCGGGGGAGATGGCGCGCGCGGTCGCCTCGGGCTCGTCCCAGTAGCCCTTCATCACCAGCCACCCGCGGGTGCGCACCTCGCCCTCGGCGCCGATGGGGACCGGCTCGAGCGTGGCCGGGTCGACGACGTCGACCTCCACGTGCGGCAGCGGCTGCCCGCAGGTCGCGAGCTGGAGCTCCTCGGGATCCGCCGGCGAGCTCTGGCACATGACGGGCGAGCACTCGGTCAGCCCGTAGGTGATCGTCATGCCGACGCCCAGCCGCCGCGTCCACTTGCGCTCGAGCTCGACCGGCACGGACGACCCGCCGGTGACCACGATGCGCAGCGAGTCCGGCCACGTGTCCGTGCGCTCCATCTCCTCGTAGAGCGCGATCATCATCGTCGGCACCGCCGAGGCCGACGTGCAGCGCTCGGCCGCCATGGTGCGCACCATGCGGTCGGGCTCGAAGGTCAGCGTCGGCATCTGCGCCGAGCCCGTCGCCACCGAGCCCAGCGTCGACAGGACGCACCCGCCGCAGTGGAAGAACGGCATCGGGTTGCAGTGCCGGCCGCCCTCGGGCAGCATCGCGCGGTGCGCGAACAGCCGCCCGTTGTTCGCCAGGCCGAGGTTGCTGAGCTCGGCGCCCTTCGGAAAGCCCGTGGTGCCCGAGGTGAACTGGATCTGCGAGGTGTCCTGCGGCCGGAAGGTGCGGCGCCGGCGCTCGAGCGCGGCGTCGGGCACGCCGTCCGCGCCGGACAGGAAGTCGCCCCACGACGGGCCCCCCGGCCCGGGCGCCTCGCCGATCGCCACCCGCAGGCGCAGGTCCGGTAGGTCCTTGCCCGCCGCGGCGAGAATGTCCCACAGCGAGACGCCGCGGTTCTCCGGAAGCGCGAAGCACGCCGCGGCGCCGACCTTGCCGAGCACGAAGGAGACCTCGCGCGATCGGTACAGCGGGTTGAGCGGGACCACGACGACGTTCGCGTAGGCGGCGCCGAACTGCAGTTCCAGCCACTGCGGCACGTTCGTGGCCCAGACGCCGACGCGGTCGCCCGGCTCGAGCCCCGCCGCGACGAGCGCCTTCCCGGTCCGCCACGCGCGGTCACGCAGCTCTGCGTACGTCCAGCGCTCCTCGATGCCGCGGTCGGCGTACGCGCTGTAGACGATCGCCTCGTTGTCGGGCCAGCGCTCGACCGACTCGTCGAGCAGGTCGGCCACGGTCATCTCGCGCACCTTCGGCTCCTCGGCCGGGTCGGGGACCCAGTGCGACATCCCGTCGACGACCGCCATCAGTCGATCCGCAGCTCCGTGAACGGCGGCTCGGCCGGGTAGGCGACCTCGGCGGCCAGGCGCACGCCGCAGCCCGGGCACGCGAACTCGCGCCACACGACGTCGTCGTCGACGAAGTGCCCGACGTCGGGCCAGTCCGGGGCCAGGTCGGCCAGCGGGCGCTGCACCATCGCCATGCCGGCCTTGGGGTCGCCGCCGAGGTCGCCGAGGGTCGTGCCGCAGCGCGCGCAGCCGAGCGTGCGGGCGGCGCGGTCGATCACGTACGCGTCGCCGATCGACTCCTCGCCGCCCCCCGAGGCCCGCGGCGCCGCCAGGGCGTCGACGGGGCGCCCGGCTTCGGCCAGCCGCGCCTGCAGGCGCCGTTCGCGCTCGCGCGCCGTCGCCTCGGCGTCGACCGCCCCGGCGTCGTCGAGCACGGCGCCGTAGTCGCGCCGCGCGCCGTCGCGGGTGACGGCGCCCGACGCGACGTCCGCCGCGACGAGCTCGGCGTCGCGCGTGAGCGGATCGCCGTAGCCGCCGGGGCTGCACCAGTTCCAGTACAGGACGTCGTCCTCGGTGAGCATCATCGCCGGGCCCTTGCCCGCGAGGGCGAGCTCCTCGCCGCCGAGCGCGCTCACGTCCTGCGGCAGCTCGCCGGCGGCGTGCCTCGCGCGCAGCTCGGAGCCCTTGATCACGCGCGTGACGCAGATCGAGCCGAAGCCGCCGCCGAACGTCCCCATCGTCTTCGGGATCGCCTCGACCGTGTAGAGGCCGAGGCCCGCCTCGCCGCGGTGGGCGACGTAGGCGATCTCGCCGCCGTTGCCCGCGCGAAAGCGCCCCGCGCCGCCGGAGTCGGCGTGCTCGCGGCGGAAGAGGTAGAGGATCGGCCAGTCGCTCTCGTAGCGCTCGACGTTCGGCCCGCGGCCCTCGGGGATCCACCAATGGCCGTTGGCGAACTCGCCGTCGCGCCGCCACGTCGCGCCGGTGGCGCCGAGCATGTTGTCGCCCATGCCGCCGACGTAGTAGTCGCCGCGCTGGTTGGTGCCCGCCGTGAAGTGGCAGCCCCACTGCGCGCCGTCGGCGGTCAGGGCGCGGTTGCGCATCGTCTCGTCGCGCGAGGTCAGCAGCATCTTCGTCAGCGCGCCCTGGCTCGTGGAGATCGCGGTCTCCGTCGCGTACACGCCCGCCGGGCTCACCGCGGCGCCCCAGTCGGGCGCGGTGATCGTGCCCGGTTCGGGGTCGAAGACGCAGTTGCGCACCGCGCCGCCGACGCAGCCGAGCTGGTCGGCGAGCATCAGCACGTTGATCGCGCCGAGGATCGCCCCGCGCCACGCGGCGAAGCCGACGTTGATGGCGCCCGCCTGCGGCGCCGTGCCGCGGTTGTCGAACGTGAGCGTGCGGCCCTGCTTGCGGATCGTCGTCTGGACCGGGTACGTGCCCCGGTCGCCGGTCATCGAGACCTCCTGGATCAACCGCTCGGAGAAGGTGCCGTCCGGGATGTGCTCGAGCGCCTCCTCGAACGCCCGCTGGCTGGCGTCGAGGATGCGCCGCATCACGCCCTTGACGACGGCCGTGCCGTACTTGTCGACGAGCGAGAGGATCCGCGCCTTCGCGGCGAGGTTGCCGGCGATCGTCGCCCGCAGGTCGAGCGAGAGGTTCTCCGGCGTGCGCGAGCAGCGCCGGTACAGCGCCTCCATGTCCGGGTCTATCTGGCCGCCAGAGACCATCTTGAACGGCGGGTAGGAGGGCGGGTCCCAGAATGCGTCCATCGCGTTGGGGCAGAACGAGCCGGGCACCGTGCCGCCGATGTCGTTCTGGTGGGAGATGTTCGCCGCCCAGCAGAACAGCTCGTCGTCGACGAACACCGGGCACATCAGGCCGACGTCCGGCTGGTGGGCGGTGCCGACGATCGGGTCGTTGCACAGCCACATGTCGCCGTCGCGCACGCGCTCGCCGCGGTGCTCCATGACGTAGCGCGTCTGGACGTCCAGGAGGCCCGCCATGTACTGCAGGCACGGCCCGTAGTAGAGGAGCTCGGCGTCCTCGGTGAGGATGCACGGCTGGAAGTCGCGGATCTCGACCGTGATGGGGGAGACCGCGAGGTTCTCGATGACGCGGACGTGCTCGGCGTTCGCGTTCCACAGGCCGTGGCGCACGACCTCGTAGGTGATCGGGTCGATGTCGGTGGCGGCGTCGCGGTGCAGCCTGAGGCTGTCGGGGGCCCTGACCTCCCGGCTCGGGATGTACGCGTGGGTGACGCCGTCCCAGAACCCCTCGGGACGCTCGGTCGTGGTGGTGGCGGTGTCGGTGGCCATGACGCGCTCCCTCAGTGCAGCCGCAGGACGAAGTCGCCGGTCTCGCGGCGTTCACAGGTCGATCCGGGCGGCACGACGATCCCGGTGATGGCGAGGTCGACGACCGCCGGGCCCTCGACGACGCGCCCGGCCGCGAGCGCGTCGCCGCGGAACGCCGGGGTGTCGACGGCGCCCGCGCCGCGCTCGAAGTACACGGGCCGCGAGCCCTTCTCGGCGGGGCCGTCGGCGATCGTCAGGCGGTCGAGGCCGCCGGAGCCCATCGCGATCGCGGGCTCCAGCCGCAGCGAGACGATCTCCAGCCGCGCGCCCGGCAGCAGCGCCGCCTCGCCGTAGCGCTCCTGGTACATCGCGACGAACGCGGCGGTGAACTCGCGCACGCGGTCCTCGGTGAGCGGCTCGTCGGGCAGGCGGAACTCGAGCTCGTGCAGCTGCCACTGGAAGCGCATGCGCGCGTAGCGCCGGAAGCTGAACGCGCCCGGGTCCTCGCGCTCGGACAGCGTCGCGAGCGCCCGCTCCCGCAGCCCGCCGAAGTCGGCTTCGAGCTCCTGTGGGGAGAACGGCTCCTGGCGGACCACGGACTCCTCGAACTGGTAGCGGATGTCGGCCTGCGAGATGCCGAACGCCGACCACACCGACGCCGCCTCGCCGGGCACGACGATCGTGTCGATGCCGAGCTCGGCGGCGTAGCCGACGGCATGGAACGGGCCGGCGCCGCCGTAGGACATGAGCGTGAAGTCGCGCGGGTCGAAGCCCCGGCCGATGATCTCGTTCTCCAGCGCGGCCGCCATCTTCGCGTTGGCCACCTCGACGATGCCCAGGGCGGCGTCGGTGAGCGAGAGGCCGAGCGGCTCGGCGATGCGCTCGCGGATCGCCCGCTCGGCCAGTTCGGGCTGCGGGTGAAAGCCGCCGCGCTCCCCCGACGTGCCGAACGTCGCCTCGGGCGCGATGTAGCCGAGGATGAGATCGGCGTCCGTGACCGTAGGCTCCGTGCCGCCGCGGCCGTAGCAGGCGGGGCCGGGCAGGGAGCTCGCGCTGTGCGGTCCGACGCGCAGCCCGCCGCCGTGGCGGTCGATCCAGGCGATGGAGCCGCCGCCCGCCCCGATCGACACGACCTCGAGCGCCGGGACGCGGTAGCGGAACTTGCCCAGCAGCGTCTCCTCGGCGGCCAGCGGCTCGCCGTCGCGGATGATCCCGACGTCGAAGCTCGTGCCGCCCATGTCGCTGGCGATGATGTTGCCGGTGCCGAGCTGCTCGCACACGCGCGCGCAGCCGATGAGCCCGCCGACCGGGCCGGAGCCGATCGTGAAGATCGGGCGGTCGGCGCCGACGCGCAGCGGGACCATCCCGCCGTGGCACTGCATGATGTGCAGCTCGCCGGCGAACCCGATCTCGGTGAGGCGGTCCTGGACGCCGTCGAGATAGCGGCTCGTGACCGGCCCGACGTAGGCGTTGATGAGGGTCGCGACGAAGCGCTCGTACTCGCCGACCGCCTTGGAGATCTCGCTGGAGATCGTGACGAAGACCCCGGGGGCGCGCGCGGCGACGATGTCCCGCGCGCGCTCCTCGTGGGCGGCGTTGCGCACCGACCACAGGAACGCGATCGCGATGGTGTCGACGCCCGCGGCCACGAGCGCGTCGGCCGCCGCCGCCACCCCGTCCTCGTCGAGGGCGACGACCTCGTCGCCGAGCGAGTCGATGCGCTCGGCGATCCCGTACACCCGCTCGGCGGGCACCAGCGGCTCGGGCTTGAACGTCTCGGCCACCTTCAGCAGCGTCTCCGGCGGCTCGCCCGTCGCCCGGCCCATGCCGCGCATGATGCGCACGGTGTCCTCGAAGCCCTTCGTCGTCAGCAGCCCGATGCGCGCGCCCTTGCGCTCGACGACGATGTTCGTCGCGACCGTCGATCCGTGCGAGATCAGGCGGTCCATGCGCGTGTAGACGCCGCCGTCGTCGAGGCCCAGCTGGGCCGCCGCCGCGTCGATCGAGCCGAAGAAACCGGAGCGGAACGAGTCGTCGGGCGACGACAGCGCCTTGCCGTACGCGACGCGCCCGTCGTCGGCGATCAGCACGCAGTCGGTGAACGTTCCGCCGATGTCGACACCGCAGGCGAACCCGGACATTCGCGCTCCTCTTTCGATCGTCGGCTCCCTCTTTGGACCAACCTACGAGAGCCCGGCGCGACGCTAGCAGTGGGTCGGGCGACCGGTTATAGGGTCCGGGCATGCTCGCTGTGCGTTGGCACAACCGCCGCGACGTGCGCCTTGACGAGGTGGACCTGGAGTTGCCGCTCAGCGCGGGGATGGTGGAGGCGGAGGTGCGCTTCTGCGGCATCTGCGGAAGCGACGTCGGCGAGTACGCGCACGGGCCGTTCGCCATCCGCCCCGGCCGGACGCACCGGCTGAGCGGCCAGGAGCCGCCGGTCACGCTCGGCCACGAGTTCTCGGCGCGGATCACCGCGGTGGGACCCGGCGTGACGGAGGTCGCGGTCGGCGACCGCGTGGCCGCGGACGCGTGCTGGCGCTGCGGGGTGTGCGCCGCATGCCGCTCGGGCCAGTACAACCTGTGCCCGTCGTCGGGCTCGATCGGCCTGTGCTCCGACGGCGCCTTCGCCCCGCTGGTGCGCTTCCCGGCCTACGCGGCGATCCCGTTGTCCGACGACGTCTCCGACGAGGCGGGCGCGCTGCTCGAGCCGCTGGCGGTCGGGCTGCACGCGCTCGATCGCGGCGGCGCGCGGGCGGGCGAGCGGGTCGTGGTCCTCGGCTACGGCCCGATCGGCGCGACCACCGCCGCCGTGGGCGCCGCGATGGGGCTCGACGTCACGGTCAGCGAGCCGCATCCGGGCCGGCGGGCCCGGGCCGAGGCCGCGGGCCACGCCGTGATCGCGCCGTCAGGGACGCCGCGCGAGGTCGCGAAGCATGTGCGCGAGACGGTGGGCGAGGTGCGGCTCGTCGTCGACGCCAGCGGGGTGCCCGCCGCGCTCGAGGCGGCGCCCGACATGACCGTGCGCGGCGGCACGATCGTGCTCGTCGGGCTGCCGAAGACGCCGCCGGCGATCGACCCGGCGCGTCAGCTCGTCCTCTACGAGCGCACGCTCGTCGCCAGCCTCGGCTACGCGCACGACCTCGAGCGCGTCGCCGCCATGATCGCCGCCGGCGCGCTCGACGCCGAGGCGCTCATCACCCGGCGCGTCGGCCTCGAGGACGTGCCGGGCGAGCTCGAGCGCCTGGCGACCGATCCCGGCGACGACCTCAAGGTCCTTGCCGAGGTCGGCTGATGCGCGCGCTGGTCACCGGCTCCAACGGCGGGATCGGGACCGCGCTCGTGCAGCGCCTGCGTGACGACGGCTTCGACGTCGTCACGCTCGACGTCGCCCCGCCGGCGGATCTCGTCCTCGATCTCGAGCGCGACGACGTCCCGGCGCTCGACGACGCCGACGTGTGCGTCTCGAACGCCGGCCTGACGACGATCCTCTCGCCCGCGCACCGCATGAGCCGCGAGAAGTGGGAGCGCGACCTGGCGGTGAACCTCAGCGGCAGCTTCCGAGTCGTGCAGGCGTGCCTGGGCGGGATGCGCGCGCGGGGGTTCGGCCGCGTCGTCGTGATGTCGAGCGTGAGCGGCGCGTTCGGCGCCCCCGGGCAGGTCGCCTACGCCGCGTCGAAGGCGGGCCTCGTCGGGATGGTCCGCACGATCGCCGCCGAGAACGTGCGCCGTGGGATCACCGCCAACGCGGTGCTGCCGGGCATGATCGGCACCCCGGCGGCGCTCGGCATGCCGGCCGAGGTCGTCGACCGCATCGGCGGCCGGCTCATGCCGATGGGCCGGATGGGGCATCCCGAGGAGGTGGCCGCCCTCGTCGCGTTCCTCGTCTCCCCCGCCGCCGCGTACATCACGGGTCAGGCCATCGGCATCGACGGCGGCGCCGCGCTGAACACCGTCTCGCTGGGGAGGCCGGGCGCCGATGGCTGAGGCCGCCGCCCGCCCGCGCCGCGAGCAGATCGTTCGCGCGCTGTCCGGCGAGGGGCCGGCGTCGCGCTCCAACGAGCAGTTCCGCTACCTGCTCGACCACGGGGCGACGGGGCTCGACGTGATCGGCGACGCCCCGACCGAGGCGTTCATGGACCCCGACCACCCGCATGCGCGCCACGCGGTCGGCAATCAGGGCGTCTCGATCTGCCGGGCCGCGGACTTCCGCGCGCTCTACGACGGCATCCCGCTCGAGCGCGTCAGCGTGTCGCACTCGCTGCCGTCGGGGTTCGCCGCCGCGGGCCTGTACCTCGCGGCGCGCGACCACGCGGTCGACCCGGCGGTGCTGCGCGGCTCGGCCATCCTCGGGCCGTTGTTCGTGGAGGACACCGGCTACGCCGCGAACCTGCCGCTCGAGCTGCACCTGCGGCTGGCGTGCGACTCGATCGAGTTCTGCAGCGAGCACATGCCGAGGTTCCACCCGTTCGTCGAGGACACGTACTACATCTCCGACGGTAGCGTGGAGGCGGTCGAGGAGATGGCGCTCGGGTTCGTCGAGATCCGCGAGGTGGTCCGCCGGCTCGTCGCCCGCGGGGTGGCGGTCGACCGGTTCGCGCCGCGGATCGCCCTGCTCGTCAACTGCCGCATGGGGTTCTTCGAGGAGATCGCGAAGATCCGCGCGTCGCGGCGTCTGTACGCACGCATGATGCGCGACGAGTTCGGCGCCCGGGACCCGCGCTCGCTCGACATCAAGGTGGCCGCGCACACCTCGGGAGCGACGATGACGAGCGCCCAGCTCGTCAACAACGTCGTGCGCGGGGCGATCCAGACGCTCGCGCTGACGATGGCCGGGGTGCGGGCGATGGAGATCTCCGCGTTCGACGAGGCGGTCCGCACGCCGTCGCGCGAGGCGCACATCGTCTCGCTGCGCACGCAGCAGATCGTCGCGCTCGAGACCGACGTCGCCGACGTCGAGGACCCGTTCGCCGGCTCGCACCACGTCGAGGCGCTCACCGACGAGCTCGAGCGCGCGATCGAGGCCCGCGTGCGCGAGATCGAGGGGCTCGGCGACATCGCGGACCTCTCGTCGCAGGGCTACTTCCGGGCGATCTTCGCGGAGGCGATGGTCGACCGGGCGCGGGAGATCGACGACGGATCGCGGCCGGTGGTCGGCGTCAACGCGCACCGCCTGGCGCCCGAGGACGACACGCTGCTGCGCGACATCGCCGAGAAGCGCATCGAGCCGTACTACGACGTCATCGACGAGGTCCGCGCGTGGAAGGCCGCGCGCGACGTCCCGACGGTGGCGGCGGCGCTCGACGTGCTCGAGGACGCGGCGCGGTGGCGCGAGGCCAACCTGATGCCGGCGCTGGTCGCCGCGCTGGAGGCCGACGCCACGATGGGGGAGTGCACCGGCGTCATGCGCGAGGCCTACGGCGCGCCGTACGACCCGCTGGGCGGCGCGGAGCGTCCGCGGTGAGCGACCCGGGGCCGCCGATCCGCGCGGTCGTCACGGTGCTGGGGCTCGACCAGCACGAGGCGGGGGCGCTCGCGGTCGCGGCGCTCCTGCGCGACGCCGGCTTCGAGGTCATCTACGCGGGCCGGTTCAACCTGCCCGCGACGGTGGCGGCGATCGCCTCCGACGAGGACGCCGACGTCGTCGGAATCTCCTGCCATTCGTGGGAGTTCCTCTACTACGCCCAGGAGCTGGCCGAGATGCTGCATGACCTGTCGCCGCCGGTGCCGGTGGTGGTCGGCGGATCGGTCGTCACCGCCTCGGACCGCGACGAGGTGCTGGCCAAGGGCATCGATGCCGCCGTGCTGGCGAGCGCGGAGCGCGACGAGATCGTCGACGCGTTCCGGCGGCTCGCCCGCCAACGCCAGGGGGCGCGCTGATGGAGCTGCGCGAAGCGATGACGACGCTCGGCACGTGCCGGCGGTTCCGGCCCGAGCCGGTGCCCGACGAGGTGCTGGCGCGGGCGGTGGACGCGGCGCGGTTCGCGGCGTCCGGCGGCAATCGCCAGCCGGTGCGGTACGTCGTCGTGCGCGACGCCCGGGCCCGCCGGCAGCTCGGGGAGTGGTACCGCGAACCGTGGCTCGCGTACTACGAGCGTGCCCGCGCGGGGGGTCAGGGCGGGCACCGCGTGGGCGGCGAGCGCGCGGCGCGGATGCTCGAAGAGGCCAACAGGTTCGCGCTTGCCTACGGCGAGCATCCGGCGATCGTGGTGGTGTGCGCGCGGCTCTCCGATCTTTTCGCCACGGACACGGGACTGGACCGGTTGAGCATCGTCGGCGGCGCGTCCGTGTATCCGACGGTGCAGAACCTCCTGCTCGCGCTGCGCGAGCAGGGCGTGGCCACGGCGATGACGACGCTGCTGTGCGGGGCGTACGACGAGCGGGTTCGCGCGCTGCTCGGGATCCCTGACGAGTTCGTCAGCGCCTGCCAGGTCGTCGTCGGCTATCCCGAGCGGCCGTTCCCGCGCCGGCTGACGCGGCTGCCGGTCGGCGAGCTGCTCTTCTCCGAGCGCTTCGGCGCGCCGCTGGAGGTGCACGCGCCGTGACGACGGCCACGCTCCCCGACGGCCTGGATCACGCCGGGCTCGTCGAGCTCTACCGCCAGGTCGTGACGATCCGCGCCGCCGAGCTGCGGCTGCGCCGGCACGTCGAGGAGGTGGGCTTCGGCGGGTTCTGGCATCCCGGGATCGGCCAGGAGGGTCTGCAGGCGGCCGCCGTCGCGGCGATGGAGCCGCGCGACCGGCTGTTCTACGCGCACCGCGGGCTCGGCTACGCGTACGCGAAGGGCATGTCGCTCGACCTGCTGTTCGGCGACCTGCTCGGGCGGGTGACCGGGTCGACGCGGGGCAAGGGCGGCGGCACCGTGCACTTCGCCGATCCCGAGCTCGGCGTGATGGGGCAGGGCGGAACGCTCGGGTCGAACTTCGTCCTCGGCGCGGGGACGGCGGTGGCGTCGCAGCTGCTGGGCGACGGCCGCGTCACCGTCGTGTTCTTCGGCGACGGCGCGGCGGCGCGGGGGACGTTCCACGAGGCGGGCCTGCAGGCCGCGGTGTGGAAGCTGCCGCTCGTCTGGGTCTGCGAGAACAACGGCTGGGCGATCTCGGCGCCGATCGCCGAGCAGAGCCCGACCCGCGACATCGCCGACCGCGCCGCGGCCTACGGCGTGCCGGGGGTCGTGGTCAACGGGCAGGATCCGCTGGCGGTGTTCGCCGCGGCGCACGAGGCGGTGGCCCGCGCACGGGCCGGGGAGGGGCCGACGCTCGTCGAGGCCAAGACGCTGCGCATACGCGGGCACTTCGAGGGCGACCGCCAGCCGTACCGCGACGATCTCACCAACCCCGACGAGATCCCCGACGACCCGGTGCCGAAGCTGCGCGCGCTGCTCGGCGACGACGGGCGCGCGGACGCGCTCGACGAGGGCGCCCGCGCCGAGGTGGAGGAGGCGTTCGACCGCGCGCTCGCGGCGGAGCGGCCCGACCCGTCCGTGGTGCTGCGCGACGTGTGGGCGGACGGGTGATGGCGGCGCTGAGCTACGCCCGGGCGATCAACGCGGCGCTCGCCGAGGAGATGCGCCGCGACGAGCGCGTGTGGATGATGGGGCAGGACGTCGGGCGCATGGGCGGCGTCTTCGGCGTCACGCGCGGGCTGATGGAGGAGTTCGGCGCGCTGCGCGTGCGCGACACGACGATCAACGAGACGTTCATCGTCGGCGGCGCGGCGGGCGCGGCGCTGGCGGGGACGATCCCGGTCGTCGAGCTGCAGTTCGCGGACTTCCTGTTCACGGCCGGCGACGAGGTCTTCCACAAGCTCGCGAAATGGCGCTACATGCACGGCGGGGCGTTCGAGATGCCCGTGACGCTGCGCCTGCCGACCGGGCTGGTCGGCGGGGCGGGAGCCGAGCACTCGCAGTCGCTGGAGGCGTTCGGCATGCACGTGCCGGGGCTCAAGGTCGTGCTGCCGGCCACGCCGGCGGACGCCAAGGGGCTGCTGAAGACGGCGATCCGCGACCGCGATCCCGTGCTGTTCTTCGAGCACAAGGGCCTGTACCGGGTCAAGGGCGAGGTACCCGACGGCGACGACGTGCTCGTGCCGTTCGGGCAGGCGGCGGTGGTGCGCCCGGGAGCGGACCTCACCGTGGTCGCCACCGGGCTGATGGTGGGGCGGGCACTGGAGGCGGCGCAGGCGCTTGCCGCGGAGGGCATCGAGCTCGAGGTGATCGACCCCCGCACGCTCGTGCCGCTCGACATGGAGACGATCCTGGCCTCGGTCGAGCGGACGGGACGGGCGCTCGTCGTGCACGAGGCGGTACGGACCGCGGGGGCGGGCGCGGAGATCGCGGCGCAGATCTCCGAGCGGGCGTTCTTCGCGCTCGACGCGCCGGTGTGGCGGCTCGGCGCACTCGACACGCCGATCCCGCAGGACCCGGAGCTCGAGCAGCTCGTCATCCCGAACGTCGACGCGATCGCCGGCGCCGCGCGCGAGCTGAGGGCGCTGTGACCGTCCGGATGCCGCAGATGGGCGTGTCCGTCGAGGAGGGCGTCGTCACCGCCTGGCATGTCGCCGTCGGGGACGCGGTCGCGGAGGGCCAGGCCGTCTGCGAGGTGTCCACGGACAAGGTCGACACCGAGGTCGTCGCCGAGATCGCGGGCGTCGTCGGCGAGCTGCTGGCCGCGGAGGGCGAGACCGTGGCCGTCGGCGCGCCGCTGCTGCGGTTCGCCGGTGAGACGGACGACGACGCGCCGGGTGACGACGCCGACGCCGCGCCGGGTGACGACGCCGCGTCGGGTGACGACGCCGCGTCGGGTGACGACGCCGCGCCGGGTGACGACGCCGCGCCGGCCGCCGACGCCGCGCCGGCCGCCGCCTCCGTGTCCGCGCCGGCGACGCCGGCTCCCGCCGCCTTCGACCCGGTCGCCGCCGCCGACGAGGCGCTCGACCGCACCGGCCCGCCGGGCCGCATCGTCGCCTCGCCGGTCGCGCGGCGGCTCGCTGAGGAGCTCGGGGTGGACCTCGGCACCGTCTCCGGGACCGGCCGCCGCGGACGGATCGCCAAGCGCGACGTGCTCGCCGCGCGCGACCAGCCAGGGGCGCCGCAGCCCGGCGCCCCGGTCGCGGCCGGCGACCTTCCGCGCGGCTACGACGACGTCGCGCACGAGATCGTCGCGACGAGCCATCTGCGCCGCGTCACCGCCGCGCACATGATCCGCTCGCGCCAGACCGCCGCGCACATGACGACCGAGGTCGACGTCGACCTGCACCGCCTCACCGCGGCCCGCGCGCGGCTGAACGCCGAGCGCGCCGAGGCGGGCCTGCCCAAGCTCTCGTTCCTGCCGTTCATCGCCCGCGCGATGTGCGCCGCGCTGCGCGAGTTCCCCGACCTCAACGCGACGTTCGAGGTCGAGCGCATGATCCGCTGGCGCCAGGTCAATCTCGGCATCGCGGTCGACACGCCGCAGGGCCTGCTGGTCCCCGTGGCGCGCGGTTGCGAGCAGCTCACGGTCGAGGGGCTCGGCGAGCGCTTCGCCGGCCTCGCCGAGCGCGCCCGCGCGCGCAAGCTCACCCCCGACGACATGCGCGCCGGGACATTCACGATCTCGAACCCCGGCTCGGTCGGCGCCGCCTCCGCGATGGCGATCATCAACCAGCCGCAGGTGGCGATCCTCGGGCTGCCCGTCATCGCGCGGCGGCCGTGGGTCGTCGACCTGCCCGACGGCGGCGAGGCGGTCGTCGTGCGGCCGGTCATGCGCCCGGCGATCACGTTCGACCACCGCGCGATCGACGGCGCGTACGCGACCCGCGCCGCGGTGCACCTGAAGGCGTCGCTCGAGAGCTGGGACCTGGAGCAGTACCGCTGATGAGCCCGGGCGACGGGCCCCGGGTCGCGGTGGTCACCGGCGCGGCGCGAGCGGGCTCGATCGGTCGCGCGATCGCCGCCCGGCTGCTGCGCGACGGGCTGCAGGTCGTGATCTCCGACCTCGGCGGCCCGCTCGACACGCACCCCGACTACGAGTCGGCCGGAGCGAGCGATCTGCGCGACGCGCGCGACGCCCTCGGGGCGCTCGGCGACGTCCACGCGCTGCCCTGCGACGTGCGGCGGGCCGGCGACGTCCAGGCGCTCGTCGACGGCGCCGTCGAGCGCTTCGGCCGCTTCGACGTGCTCGTCAACAACGCGGGCCTCGGCGTCGGGCTCACGCCGGTCGTCGAGCTCGACGAGGCCGACTGGCGGCTGAACCTCGACGTGATGGCGACCGGCGTCTTCCTCTGCTCGCGCGCGGCGGCGCGGCAGATGATCGAGCAGGGCGACGGCGGCCGGATCGTCACGATCGCGTCGCAGGCCGCCAAGACCGGCCTGCCGCTGCTGTCGGCCTACTGCGCCGCGAAGTTCGCCGCCCTCGGCTTCACCCAGTCGCTCGCCCACGAGCTCGGCCCGCATGCCATCACGGTCAACGCGGTGTGCCCGGGCACGGTCGACACGCCGTTGCTGGCGGTGAAGGGCGGGGTGTACGAGCGCTACTCGGCGATGGCCGGGATCACCGAGGAGCAGTACCGCAAGCGGGTGCTGCGCACCATCCCGCTCGGCCGCATGGCGACGCCCGACGACATCGCCCAGGCCGTCGGCTTCCTCGTCTCGCCGGCCGCGGGCTACATCACCGGCGAGGCGATCAACGTCACCGGCGGCCAGGAGATGCACTGACCCGCCGCCGCGCGCCCGGCGACCGCCGGCGCGCAGCGCCGTGGGGAACCGACGATCGGCTTGCGCAGCGCCCCGGCGACTGCGAATGTCCCGGGTCTGAGGTTCGACGTGACGCCCTGAGGAGGAGAGACGACGTGAGCAAGGTTCCGGTCCGCCTGTCCGTCAACGGCAGAGTCCACGAGCTCGACGTGGAGCCTCGGCTCCTGCTCGTGCACCTCCTGCGCGACCAGCTCGGCCTGACCGGGACGCACGTCGGATGCGACACGAGCAACTGCGGCGCGTGCACCGTGCATCTCGACGGCGAGGCGGTCAAGAGCTGCACCGTGCTGGCGGTCCAGGCCGACGGCACGAAGGTCACGACGATCGAGGGCCTGGCCCAGGGCGACCAGCTGCACCCGCTGCAGGAGGCGTTCTGGGAGCACCATGGCCTGCAGTGCGGCTACTGCACGCCGGGGATGATCATGTCGGCCGCCGACCTGCTCGCGCGCAACCCGCACCCGTCGGAGGCCGAGATCCGCACCGGGCTCGAGGGCAACCTGTGCCGCTGCACCGGCTACCACAACATCGTCAAGGCGGTCGCGGCCGCGGCCGAGCACCCGCACGCCGGCGAGATCGACCATCCCGGCCCGACGCCCGAGGGCGCGGCGGTCGGGCGCGCCGTGGCCTCGGAGGGGGCCGGCGCATGACCGCGGTCGAGCAGGCGCCGGGAGGCTTCGTCGGGCGCTCGATGAAGCGCAAGGAGGACCCGCGGCTGATCACGGGCCGCGCGACGTACGTCGACGACATGACGCCGGTCGGCACGCTCTGGGTGGCGTTCGTGCGCTCGCCCGAGGCGCACGCGAAGATCACGTCGGTCGACGCGTCGGGCGCGCTGGAGCGCGACGACGTCGTCGCGGTCTTCACGAACGAGGACATGAGCGACCTGCAGGGCCCGCTGCCGATGGCGTGGGTGCCGCCCGGCGTCGAGCTCAACGTCCCCGAGCACTGGCCGCTGGCCCGTGGCGAGGTCTGCCACGTCGGCGATCCGGTCGCCGTGGTCATCGGCGAGGACCGCTACGGCGTGGTCGACGCCGCCGAGCAGGTCGTCGTCGAGTACGAGCCGCTGCCCGTCGTCACCGATCCCGAGGCGGCGCTGCGCGACGAGACGCTCGTCCACGCCGACCTGTCGTCGAACAAGGTCCACGAGTGGTCGCTCGGCGTCGGCGAGGAGGCGCTGCAGGCCGGGTTCGACCAGGCCGAGGTCGTCATCGAGCGGCGGATCCGCAACCACCGCACGGCCGGCGGGGCGATCGAACCGCGGGCGGTGCTCGCCGAGGAGCGCGCGGGCCACATCACGGTGTGGTCGTCGACGCAGGTGCCGCACTTCCTGCGCCTGTTCCTCGCGATCCTCCTCGGCCTCAGCGAGGAGCGCGTCCGCGTCATCGCCCCGGAGGTCGGCGGCGGGTTCGGCTCCAAGCTGCAGATCTACGGCGAGGAGATCCTCTGCGCCTGGGCCGCGCGCCGGCTCGGCCGACCGGTCAAGTGGTGCGAGACGCGGTCGGAGGCGATGGCGGTCACCCATCACGGGCGCGACCAGATCGCCGACGTCCGCGTGGGCGCCAAGCGCGACGGCACCGTCACCGCCTTCCACGCGAAGATCCTCGCGGATCTCGGTGCGTACATGATGCTGCTGACGCCGACGATCCCGTCGCTCGGCGCGTTCGTGATGAGCGGCTGCTACCGCTTCCCGGCGGTCCAGACCGACATCACCGGCGTCATGACGAACAAGTTCGCCACCGACGCGATCCGCGGCGCCGGCCGGCCGGAGGCGACGCACATGATCGAGGTCGCGCTCGACCAGCTCGCGCACGAGCTGGGGCTCGACCCGCTCGACGTGCGCCGGCGCAACTTCATCCCCGCCGACGCCTTCCCGTACGAGACGGCGATCGGCGTGGTCTACGACTCCGGCAACTACGAGGGCACGCTGGCCAAGCTGCTCGAGCACGTCGACGTCGCGGAGTTCCGGTCCGAGCAGGAGCGCCTGCGCGGAGAAGGCACGTACCGCGGCATCGGCTTCTCGACGTACACGGAGATCTGCGGCCTGGCGCCGTCGCGCGTCGTCGGCCCGGGCGGCTTCGGCCTGCAGGCCGGCGGCTGGGAGTCGGCGCTCGTGCGCGTGCACCTGACGGGCACGGTGACCGTCTACACCGGCACGTCGCCGCACGGCCAGGGCCACGAGACGGGGTTCGCGCAGATCGTGGCCGACCGCCTCGGCGTCGATCCCGAGCAGGTCGAGATCATCCACGGCGACACCGCCACCGGCCCCAACGGGCTCGACACGTACGGGTCGCGCACGCTGGCGGTCGGCGGCGAGGCGGTCGCCCGGGCGACGGCGAAGGTCGTCGAGAAGGCCAAGGCGTTCGTCGCGCACAAGCTCGAGGCGGCCCCCGAGGACATCGAGGTCGTCGGCGGGAAGTTCGCCGTGCGCGGCCAGCCCGACCAGGGCCTCACGCTGGCCGAGGTCGCGGGCCTCGCCTACATCCCCGAGGACATCCCGGAGAACATGGAGCCGGGGCTCGAGGAGGTCGCCTTCTACGACCCGAGCAACTTCGTCTTCCCGTTCGGCGCGCACGCGGCGATCGTCGACGTGGACGCCGAGACCGGGAAGGTCGAGGTCGTGCGCTACGTCGCGGTCGACGACTGCGGCCCGGCGATCAACCCGATGCTCATCGACGGTCAGGTGCACGGCGGCGTCGTGCACTCGATCGGGCAGGCGCTCTACGAGCAGGTCGTCTACGACGAGGCCGGACAGCTCGTGACCGGCACGTTCGTCGACTACGCGCTGCCGACCGCGGCCGAGGTGCCGTCGTTCGAGACCGACCGCACGGAGACCCCCTCGCCGGTGAACTCGCTCGGCGTCAAGGGCATCGGCGAGGCCGGGACGATCGGCGCGACGCCGGCCATCCTCAACGCGGTCATCGACGCCGTGCGCCCGCTGGGCGTCAACTACATGGACATGCCCCTGACCCCGGTCAGGGTGTGGAACGCGATCCAGGAGGCCCGGGGCACCACCCGCCCAAACGCCTCATCCAACGACAACCAGACAGGGGTGGTCCGATGATCCCCTCGGAGTTCGACTACGTCGCCCCCGCGTCCTTCGACGACGCGCTGCGGCTGCTGGGCGAGGGGGGCGAGGACGCCAAGCTGCTCGCGGGCGGGCACTCGCTCATCCCGCTCATGAAGCTGCGCCTGGCGGTGCCGTCGCTGCTCATCGACCTGCGCCACGTCTCCGACCTGCGCGGGATCGACCGGACCAACGGCGACTGGCGGATCGGCGCGCTCACGCGCCATGCCGAGCTGCAGGCCAAGCCCGAGATGGGCCTGGCCTCGGTGGTCGCGGGCACGATCGCCGACCAGCAGGTGCGTAACCGCGGGACGATCGGCGGCTCGCTGGCCCACGGCGACTCCGCGTCGGACCTGCCGACGGTGCTCCTGGCCGCCGAGGGCGCGGTCGTGGCCCGCGGCCCGGGGGGCGAGCGCGAGGTCGCCGCCGGCGACCTCTTCCTCGACTACCTCACGACGGCGCTCGAGCCGAACGAGATCGTCACGCAGGTCCGCCTGCCCGCGCTCGACGGCTACGGCCACGCCTACGAGAAGTTCACGCGGCGCGCCGAGGACTGGGCGATGGTGGGCGTCTGCGCCCTGGTCAAGCGCGCCGGCGACGGCACCTGCGAGGACGTCCGCGTGGCGTTCACGAACATGGGCTCGACGCCGCTGCGCGCGACGGCGGTCGAGGATGCGCTGCGCGGCGGCGCGCTCGACGCCGACGCGATCGCCCGCGCCTCCGAGAACGCCGCCGAGGGGACCGATCCCCCCAGCGACCTGAACGCCACGCCGGAGTACAAGCGCCACCTCGCGCGGGTGCTCACGCGGCGTGCGCTGACGCGCGCCGCGGGCTGAGCCGTTCGCCGACGCGTCACGCCGCGCGGCGGGCGGGCGGGCGGCAGGTACAGGGTGGTGCCGTCGACCGCGATCGGCACGACGCGCAGGTGGCGGACCAGCGGCTCGCGCTCGCGGCCGGCGCGGCGCCGCCCCGACGCAGGGGCACCCGCGCGACCGGGATCGTCGCCCCGGAAAGCACATCGCGCCGCCGGGACCAGGTCCCGGCGGCGCGAAGACTGCTGCGGTCAGCTGCGGCTCAGCGGCGCGACGAGCGACGCGCGGACGAGGACGCCCCGCGGTTGCAGATGTCGCCGCTGCTGAGGTTCGCGTGCGGTGCGACCGCCCGGTAGCGGCCGGCGGCGCTGTTGGAGAAGCTGAAGCGCCCGGTCGTCGTGGTCAGGTCGCTCGACACCCGGCGCCAGCGGCCGCGCGAGCGGACCTGAAGCTGGATCGGGATGCCGGACGCGCACTTCGTGAACCCGTCCGTGGCGGTCACGGATCCACGGGCGCGCGTGCGTGTGAGCGACAGCGACACGCGGCGGCTGTGGATCACCTGGAACGCCGACGAGCTCGACCCGGAGCCGCCCGGCGTCGTGACCTGGAGCGTCCCCGCTCCCGCGCCCGGCGGGATCGTCGCCGTGAGCTGCGTCGGCGAGCTCACGGTGACCCCGGTCGCCGCCGCTCCCCCGACGGTGAGCGCCGTCGCGCCGGTCAGGTTCGTGCCGGTGACCGTGATCTGGGTGCCGACCTTGCCCGACGTCGGCGTGAACGAGGTGATCGTGGGTGGCGGGCTCACGGCGAAGTTCGCCGTGCTGCTCGCTGAGCCGTTCGGCGTCGTGACCGTGATCGGCCCCGACACGGCATTGGCCGGGACGGTGGCGGTGATCGTGGTCGGCGAGTTCACCGTGAACGCCGCGGCCGGGACGCCGCCGAACGTGACCGCGGTGGCGCCGGTGAGGTTCGTGCCCGTGATGACGATCGGCGTCCCCGCCGGACCGGTGGCCGGGGCGAACGACGAGATCGTCGGGCCGTTCGTCGTGACGTCGAGGCTCCATCCGAGGGTGATCTGGCCGGTGTCGCCGGCCGCGTCGTCGAACACGAACAGGTTCCAGGCGCCGTTGGGCACCGTGCCGTTGAAGATGGCCAGCGACGAGCCGTACGGCGGCGGCGGAGCTGGTGCGGGACCGGTGAAGGCGCCGCCGTTCGTCGGGCGGAACGTGCCGGGGACGATCGGGGTCGGCACCGAGTTCAGCGAGGCCTGGTTGAAGGTGATGGTGGCGTTGTTGACGTCCGTGGAGCCGCCGGTGTCCGCCAGCAGGACGACGTTCTGGCCGGAGGGGCCGACGAGGAGGATGTCGACGTCGCTCGGGAAGGTGTGGCTGAAGCCCGTGATCGTCGCCGTCACGTTCGTCACCGCGCCGGTCATGCCGGTCACGTTGATCGTCGAGGGGTACGGCGTGGCCGGTCCCTGGGTCCCGGTGGCCGGGATCCTGATGAGCGTCTGGTTCGGGAAGACCTGCGCTCCGGCCGATGGCGCGAACAGCGCCAGCGCCAGGACCGCCACGAGCAGGGCTGCTCCGAGCCCACGCCTCTTCGTGCCCGGCTTATCCGTATCCATCGATGATCCATCCTCCCGCGAGACAGGTTGTCGCCATTCTGCGCAGGGTTGGCGCATCGGGTCAAGCGCTGCATCCGATCGGTCTTCGGCGTGCAGGCCCGCCTTGAGCGCGGGCGCGGCGTGGTGTTTGATGAGGGCACGCGCTCGGCGCGCGGTCCCTGCATCAACGACAGGAGCTTTCCCGTGAGTGATCTGGTGGCGATCGCCTACCCCGACGTCGCGACCGCGCAGCAGGTGGCCGGCAACCTCGGCGACGCGGTCAAGCAGCATCTCATCGAGCTCGAGGACGTGGTCGTCGTCGAGCGCCGGCAGGATGGCAAGGTCAAGCTTCACCAGCCGTCGATGGCCGGCATCGGCGCCGCCGGCGGCGCGCTGTGGGGCGGCCTGATCGGGCTGATCTTCTTCGTGCCGCTGTTCGGCATGGCGCTGGGCGCCGCGGCCGGCGCGGCGTCCGGCGCACTCGCCGACCACGGCGTCGACGACAAGTTCATGAAGCAGCTCGGCGAGGAGCTCGAGCCGGGCAACGCCGCGCTCATCCTCCTCATCCGCAAGGTGACCGCCGACAAGATCCTTCCCGAGATCAAGGTCCCCGGGACGGTCATCCAGACGTCGCTGAGCGACGAGACCGAGCAGCAGCTGAAGGACGCCCTGGCCGCCGCGGGCCGGCAGTAGCGGCGGGGCAAGCGGGCGGCGGCGGTTCCCGGCTACGTCTGGCCGAGCCCCGCCGCCGCCGTCAGCTCGCCCTCCAGGATCATGTCGGCCGCGATCGCGACGTCGGCGTCGAGGCGCCGGTCGCGCTCGAGGAACGCGACGTCGGCCCGCATGCGCCGGTGTACGGCCTGGGTGCGCGGCGAGGCGAGCTCGACCCCGCGCAGCTCGAGGGCCTGGCACACCGCGATCGCGTGGATCGCCGCGATGTTCGAGGCCAGCTCCGCGATGGTCCGCGCGTCGCGCGCCGCGATCGTGCCCATCGAGACCTTGTCCTGGTTGTGGGCCTCGGTCGAGCGCGAGTGGATCGTCGCGGGGTTGGACTGCTTGAGCGCCTCGGCGGTCATCGCCGAGCAGCACAGCTGCATCCCCTTGAAGCCGTGATGCAGGCCCGCCTCGGGGTCGTCGGCCTGAATCGGCGGGATGAGGTTCGGCGTGAGCCCCATGTTGAACTTCTCGTCGACCACGAGCTCGAGCTGGCGGTCGAGCAGGTCGCACAGGTTCGCGAGCGCGACCTTGAGCGCGTCCATCGCCTGGCCCATGTGACCGCCGTAGAAGTTGCCGCCGCTGTGCACCCGGCCGCCGTCGCAGTCGAAGAGCGGGTTGTCGTCGGAGGAGTTCATCTCGACGGCGATCCAGCGCTCGACCCACTCGAGCGTGTCGCGCAGCATCCCCGTGACGTGGGGCGCGCAGCGGATGGAGTACTTGTCCTGGACCTGGCGGTCGAGCTCGACGAAGCCCCTGCCGTGCATGCCGCCGGCGAAGAGCTCCTCGCTGTCGAGCGCGAGGTCCGAGTCGGCCAGCATCGCGCGGATGTGGCCGGCCGAGGCGACCATCCCGGGGTGCGGCTTGGCCTCGTCGAACAGGAAGGCGTTGAAGTGCCCGCGGTTGCCGAGCAGCGCCTGGGCGGCCATCGCGGTGAGCACGTCGGCCGTGTCGGCCAGGCGCCGGGCGTCGCCCGCGGCCAGGCAGGCGAAGGCCGTCATGAACGACGTCCCGTTGACCATCGCCAGCCCCTCCTTGGCCTCGAGCGCGATCGGCTCGAGCCCCAGCTCCGCCAGGGCGGCGGCGGCGTCGCAGACGCGGCCATCGAACAGAACCTCGGTCTCGCCCGACAGCGCGCGGCCCACGTAGGACATGGGGACGAGGTCGCCGCTCGCCCCGCACGATCCGCGCTCCGGGATGAGCGGCAGCACGTCCGCGTTCAGCAGGGCGAGGAGCTGCTCGACGAGCTCGAGGCGCACGCCGGAGTTGCCCTTCGCCAGGCAGTTGGCGCGCAGCAGCATCGTCGCGCGGGTGACCTCGGGCGACGCGGCGGGGCCGGTGCCGCAGCCGAGGTTGCGCAGCAGGTTCTGCTGCAGGCGATCCGCACGGTCGGGGGCGATCTGGCGGTTCGCGCTGTCGCCGAATCCGGTGGTGACCCCGTAGATCGGGATCTCGCGCTCCAGCAGGTCTTGCTTCAGCGCGCGGGCGGCGCGCACACGGCGGGCCGCGGCCGCGGAGACGCGCACGATGCGCCGGCGGCGCGCGACGGCCAGCACGTCCCCGATCGTCAGCGAGCCGCCGTCGAGCTCGAGGACCGCGGGCGGCTCGGGGCGCTCGAACCGGGCGCCGGGCAGCGTCGTGACGGCCATGACGCGAGTGTCGCGCTCCGGTAGCGTCTGGCAAGCGAGACGCACTCCATGGTCCCCAAGACGCAGCTCAGCCGCCCTCTCGACGACACGGATCGCAGGATCATTGCGTTGCTGCGCGAGAACGCCAAGCGCACGTTCGCCCAGATCGGCGAGCAGGTGGCGCTTTCCGCGACCGCCGTCAAGCGCCGCGTCGACCGCCTCGAGCGCGACGGCGTGATCACGGGCTACACCGCGATCGTCGAGCCGAGCCTGATCTCGCCCGCCGTCGAGACGGTCATGGAGATCTACTGCGCGGACCGCACCTCGCCCGCGGACATGCACGCCTCGCTGCACGACGTCGAGGAGATCGTCACCGCGTTCACCGTCTCGGGCGACGCCGATGCGCTCGTGCGAGCCCGCGTCGACTCGATCGACCACCTCGAGAAGCTCGTCGAGCGCCTGCGCCGCGACCCGAACATCGTCCGCACGCGCACGATGATCGTCCTGTCGACGATCATCGACCGGACGCACTGATCGCGTCGAGTCCCGCCGCCGCGCGGGCTGCGGGCCCGCGCAGGACGCGGTCGACGCGCGCGAACACGGCGGCCGTGTCGACCGCCGGCCACCCCCCGGGCAGGTAGCGCAGCGGCAGGCGGGGGTCGGCGGCGCGCAACTCCAGCCAGTCGGCGTTCAGCAGCATCTGCTCGGCCAGCGGATCGGCGCCGGGGGACGGGCGGTCGCGCCAACGCTGGGCGAACGCGCGGTAGCGGGCGGCGAGCGCGTCGAGGTCGAACGCGTCGCGGACCAGCTGCTCGTCGGTGGTCGGCGCCAGGGCGCGCGACCGGAACGCGCGCAGGCCGTCGGGCTCGCCGCCGAGCAGCGCGGCGACGTCGACCTCCCGCGGCGAGAGCCACAGCCCGTCGATCTGCCCGAAGCCGGCCCACCGCAGCCGGGACTGCAGCGCGCGGCGGTCGCGCCGGCGCGCCTCCGGAACCGTGAAGCGCAGGAGCGTCCACGCCCCGTCCCACGGCTCGTCGAGCGGGCCGTACACGCGCGCGTTGCCGTCGCGCAGGACCGCCGTCGAGCGCTCGGTCAGGCCGACGTAGACCCGGCGGCCGCGGCGGTGGCGGGCGAGGAGGTCGCGGCGGGCCATGCGGCTGAGCGTGGTGCGTGCCGCGTGCTCGGCCACGCCGGCCCGGCCGAGGACGTCGACGACGCTCTGCGAAGCGACCGCGATGCCGCGGTCCAGCACGTGGACGGCGAGGAACGCGAAGAGCAGGGGCTGAGGACGGACGGGGGCCGGCACGGCCGCCAGCCTAGCTAATGTTAGGCATCAAGTTGACGTGACCGCCAAAGAATGACTATCGTGGCTGGCCATGAGCAATGACCAGCCCTGCGGGGCGCTGCTGGTGGGCAGCGTGCCGCTCGAGACCGCCGAGGCGGTCTTCCGGACGGCGGCCGAGACCCTCGGCGACCGCCTCTCCCGCATCCCCGACGGCGAGACCGGCGACCGCGCCGGCTGGGTCGCGTGGCAGGGGCGCACGTTCAAGCTCCCGGGGTTCGAGCTCGTCAAGCCGGGCCCTGACACGTATCCGCCGACGCCGCGCTTTCGCCCGCTTCCCGGCACCGATCCCGCCGCCGCCGAGTTCGGCGAGCTCGGCTACGCCGCGGCCGCGCTGGACTCGTACGCCACGTTCGCCCGCCTGCGCGACGAGGGCGCCGTCCCGGCGGGCACGCGCTTCCAGGTCAGCCTCCCGACCCCGCTCGCGCCGGTCGCGATGTTCGTCGTCGACGAGGCGCAGGCCGCGGTGGAGCCGCCCTACGAGGCGCGCATGCTCGACGAGCTCGACCGCATCCTCGGCGCGGTGCCGCACGAGGACCTCGCGATCCAGTGGGACGTCTGCATCGAGGTCTGGATGTGGGAGCGCTGGCTGCCCGCGCCGTTCGCCGGCGTCGAGCAGGGGATCGTCGAGCGCGTCGCCCGGTTGTCCGACGCGGTGTCCGCCGGCGTCGAGCTCGGACTGCACCTGTGCTACGGCGACTTCCGCCACGAGCACTTCCACCAGCCTACGGACGCCGGGGTCATGGTCGACATCGCCAACCGCATGGTCGCCGCGACCGCCCGGCCCGTCGACTGGGTCCACCTGCCGGTCCCGATCGACCGCACCGACGATGCGTTCTTCGCCCCACTCGACCGCCTGGTCCTGCCGCCGGACACCGAGGTCTACCTCGGCCTCGTCCACAGCCGCGACGGAGTCGAGGGCACGCGCGCCCGGATCCGGACCGCCCAGGAGCATCTGCCCGCGTTCGGCGTCGCCTGCGAGTGCGGCATGGGGCGCCGGCCGGCGGGCCGCGGGGGAGACGACGAGGGCCTGCGCCGGCTGCTGGCCACCCACGCCGAGGTCAGCGCGCCGCGCGGGGTGCCGGCATGACCGGGATCGCGCCCGACGAGCACCGTGAGACGCTCGGCATGGCCGACGTCCTCGAGCGCTATCCCGTTCCCGGCCCGCGCAGCCTCGACGGCGTGCTCGGCTTCCGGCTGACCGAGATCGGCGAGGACGAGGCGCGCGGCGAGGTCGAGGTGACCGATCGCGTCTGCCAGCGCTTCGGCGTCGTGCACGGCGGGGTCTACGCCGCGCTGGCCGAGGTGACCGCCAGCGAGGCGACGTTGGCCCACGTCTGGCCCCGCGGCGACGGCGCGATGGGGCAGTCGAACAACACGAGCTTCCTGCGACCGTGCCGGTCCGGGACCCTCCACGCACATGCCCGCGCCCGGCACCGCGGCCGCACGACGTGGGTCTGGGACGTCGATCTGCTCGACGACGACGGCCGGCTGTGCGCCAGCAGCCGCGTGACGATGGCGGTGCGCCCGCGCCCGGACTGAGCCGATGCGCCCCGCCGCGCCGACCGCGTTGGTACGTTCAGCCCGTGCCCGCCACTCCTCCCGTCTCGGCGGAAGCGACGCCGTCCCTCGTCTACGTCGTCGGTCGCGTCAACCAGGGCGTCCGCCGCGAACTGCGCAAGGCCCTGGCGCCGTGGGGCCTCAGCGTCCCCGAGCTGACCGCGCTGTCTGTCCTGCGCGCCCGGCCGGGCCTGTCGAACGCCCAGCTCTCGCGGCGGTCGCTCATGACGCCGCAGTCCATGAACGACGTGGTGGCCGAGCTCGAGCGGCGGGGCCTCGTCGAGCGCACCGTCGATCCGTCGCACGCGCGCATCCTGCGCACGCGGCTCACGCACGCCGGGGAGGAGCTGCTCGCCCAGGTCGACCCCGTCGTCGGCGCGCTGCAGGACGAGATGCTGGCCGACGTGCCCCCCGAGCACCGCGAGATCGTCCTCGACGGGCTCATCAGCTGCATGCGCACGCTCCGCGCCCGCTAGCCCGCCCGGTCAGCCCAGGTCGAGCTCCGGGAGCCGCACCCCGTACGGCTGGGCCGCCGGCCCGAGCGTCGTCGCCCAGTTCTCGGCGATCGCCTCCGCGGTCCAGCCGCCCTCGTAGAACGCGCTGACCGTCTCGGCGGGATGGGTGTACATCGACAGCTTGTCGCCGCCGATCCCGATCGCCTGCCCGGTCACGCCCGCGCCGGCCTCCGACGCGAGGAACACGACCAGCGGGGCGCTGTCCTGCGGCAGGCCGACCGCATGGGCCTGACGCACCTCGCGCGGCAGCCCCTCGCCGCGCTCGACGCGCTCCACGAGCGGCGCGTAGACGGGGATCGTCGCCGTCATCTGCGTCCACGCGGTCGGGACGATCGCGTTGACCGTGACCTGGGCGCGGGCGAGCTCCATCGCCCACGTCCGGGCGAAGGCGACGATGCCGGCCTTCGCCGCGGCGTAGTTCGTCTGCCCGAAGTTGCCGTACTGGCCGGCGGGGGAGCCGACGACGATGAGCCGCCCGCCGTCGCCCTGCTCGCGCCAGCGCACCGCCGCCGCCCGCGCGCAGGTGAACGTGCCGCGCAGGTGCGTCGCGATGACGAGGTCGAACTGCTCGTCGCTCATCTTCCAGAGGACCGTGTCGCGCAGGACGCCGGCGTTCGTCACCATCACGTCGAGGCGTCCGAACTCGCTGACCGCCCGGGCGACGACCGCGTCGGCGGTCTCGCTGGGGCCGACCGGGCCGATCTCGGCCACCGCGCGTCCGCCGGCGCCCTCGATCGCGGCGACGGTCTCGCCCGCCGAGTCGCCGTCGACGTCGTTGATGACGACCGCCGCACCGGCCTGCGCGAGCGCCTCGGCGTACGCGCGCCCGAGGCCGCGCCCCGCGCCGGTGACGACGGCGACCTTGCCGTCGAGCTTCACGGAGGGGGTCATCGAGCAGCCTCCGTCAGAGTCTCAACGTCCCCGGATGACGACCCACAGGGCCTCATGCGTAGTGGCGGAACAGGCACTCGGCGACGAGCGCGGGCTTCTCGGATCCTTCGACCTCGATCGTGGCGACCACCCTCGTCTGCACGCCGCCCTTGACCTCGGTGACCTCGGTGAGCTCGGCGCCGCCGCGAAAGCGCGCGCCGACCGGCACGGGCGCCGGGAAGCGGACCTTCTCGAGGCCGTAGTTGACGTTCATGGCCGCGTCGGTGACCTGCAGGAGCGTCTGCGTGACCGGCGCCAGCAGCGACAGCGTGAAGTAGCCGTGCATGATCGTCGAGCCGAACGGCGTCTGGGCGGCGCGTTCGGGGTCGACGTGGATGAAGTTGTGGTCGTCGGTGAGGTCGGCGAACTGGTCGACCTCGGCCTGCGTCACGGTCCGCCAGTCGGTGTGGCCCAGGTGCGTGCCGGCGTGCCGGGGCAGGCCGGCGATGTCGCTGACCAGGCCGGCGATCGCGGGGGGCTCGGAGGTGCTCATGGCCGGCAATATAAGCCATCCTGACACTCGCCGCGGGCGGCGAGCCGGATCAGAACGCGGCGCGGCGGATCGGGCGCACCCGGTCCGCGAGGGCCCACGCGCCGAAGCACAGCGTCCCCGCCATGCCCGTCGCCGAGAGCAGGACGCCCGCGGCGGCGGTCAGCGCCACGCCGTTCGCCCCGAGGATGAGCACGACGGCGGCCGCGCCGACGCTCGGCCCGAGCGGCAGCTGGCTGAGCACGACCATCGCGATGAGCACGGCGATCGCGTCGAAGATCGAGGCGTCCACGCCGATCGCGTGCAGCGCGAGCCAGTTGCGCGCGATCTGCGCGAAGACCGCGATGAGGACGAACCCGACGATCCGTCCGCGGCCCTCGAGTGTGCGCAGCGCACCCAGCCCGCTCCACGGCCCATTGGTGTGGCGGCGCGCGAGGATGCTGAGACCGGCACCGAGCGCGATCGCCACGACGACGCACAGCACGGCCGACCACCACGGCAGCCCGAGCGGCCCGAGCAGCGTGAACGACGTCAGTGCGGCGAGCATCGCCTCGACGGCGACGATCGGCACCTCGGCGGTGACGAGCGCGCCGACGCGCGGCGAGTTCGGATGCTGCGCACCGGCCTGGCGCAGCGCGCCGATCCGCGCGGCCACGCCGCTCGGCCCGTTGATGATGCCGACGAGCCCGCCGATGCCGGACGCGTGGAACACGCCGCGGCGGCAGACGCGCGACCCGGCGGCGCCGACACAGACGCGCCACGCCTCGGCGCGGGCGAGGAGCGCGAGGAGCTGGAGCACGACGGCGGCGCCCAGGAGCCACACCGGAGCCGCGTCGATCGCGCCGAAGAACGTGTTCCGGCGCGAGAAGATCACCGCGCCCAGCGCGCCGATCGCGATGACCGGCACGGCGATGGCGAGAATCCGCCTCCAGGGCAGGCGCCGGCCGGCCGCGCCTGCGTCCTGCGATACCTGGGCGCTCGAGCTGATATGTCCAGACTACCGGGCGATCTCTGAGACCGAGCTGGGAGATCCATCCGGCTCGGGGAGCGCGAACCAGAACCGACTGCCCTCGCCGGGCGCCGACTCGACGCCGATCCGGCCGCCCCGGCGGGTCACGACGCGCTCGCAGATCGCCAGGCCGAGGCCCGTCCCGCGCCGCGCAGCGTCGACCGGCGCGCGCTCGAACGCCTCGAAGATGCGGCGCTGGTCGGCCGGGTCGATGCCCGGGCCGTTGTCGGTGATGCTCACGATCCAGCCGCCATCGGCATCCGGGTCGCGCTCGGCGCTGACCGCCACGACCGGCGTTTCGTCGTCGGCGAACTTCACCGCGTTGCTGATGAGGTTCTGCAGGACGAGCTCGACCTCGGAGCGGTTGGCGCACACGCACACGCCGGGGTCGAGGTTGACGATGACCTGGGCGCCGCGGTCGCGGATCTGCGTGGCGAGGTCGGCGATGACGTGCCGGGCGGCCTGGCTGACGTCCACGGCGGTCGCCTCGTGGGGCGACCGGCCCGAACGCGCATACATCAGAAGCGTGCCGACGAGCCGCTGCATCCGGTCGGCCGACGCGAGCATGTGGCCGAGGAACTCCCGGCCCTCGGGCGGCAGCGAGGCGCCGTGGCGCTCCGACAGCAGCCGCGCGAACCCCGCGACGGTGGCGATCGGCTCCGTGAGGTCGTGTGCCGCCACCACGGCGAAGCGGTCGAGCTCCTCGTTGGACCGCGCCAGCTGCTCCTGGGCGCGGCGCAGCGTCTCCTCCGCCTCCCGGCGCGCCGAGAGGTCGCGCGTCACCTTGCCGAAGCCCTCGAGCGACCCGTCGGGGCCGCGCAGGGCGGTGATGATGACGTTGGCCCAGAACCGCGTGCCGTCGGCGCGCACCCGCCAGCCCTCGTCCTCGAAGCGCCCCTCGCGGGTGGCGACCTCGAGCTCGTACTGCGGGTAGCGGCGGGCGCGGTCGTCCTCGGTGTAGAAGACCGAGAAGTGCCGGCCGATGATCTCGTCGGCGCGGTACCGCTTGATCCGCTCCGCCCCGGCGTTCCAGGTGGCGACGTGGCCGGCCGGATCGAGCAGGAAGATCGCGTAGTCGACGACGCTGTCGACGAGCAGGGCCAGCTGCGCCGTCCTGGCGGCATCGGTCGTCGGCACCGCGTCGGATCGGGCCACGTCGCGACTGTAACGCCCCGGTATCCGGGGAGGCTGGGCGGGAAGGTCTCGAGGCCGGATCGGTGAGGCCGGCGGCGCGGGCGCCCAGATACGAGCGGAGATTCGCGTTCGGGTCGCGCGCCCTCTACGATCGCGCCGTTTGCGCGACCCGATCAGGAGGCAGCCATCACCGCCCGACCGCCGTTTCAGCTCGCGACGCTCGCCGACGGCGGGGCCCGTCCGTTTCCCGCCCTCGTCGTCGAGGAGACCGCGCACGACCTGCGCTCCCTGCTCGGCGACGACGGCGTCACGACGTGGTCGCTGCTGCAGAACTGGGAGCGCAGCTTCGAACGGCTCGCGGAGCTGGCGGCGGGGCCGCTGTCCGGCGGCGTGGCGATGGCGGACGCCGACGTGCGGATCCCGGTTTCGCCTGCCGGCCAGGTTCTGTGCGCGGGCGCGAACTACCGGCGTCACCTCGTCCAGATGCGCTTCGCGGCGGAGCGGCGGCACGGCTCGGCGCTCTCCGACGATGATCTGGTCGCCGAGAGCACGAGCTTCGTCGAGGGGCTGGCCGAGCGCGGCCTGCCGTTCGTGTTCGCCGGCCTGCCCGGCGCGCTGTCGGGCGCGCGCGACGACGTGATCCTCCACGGCCCCGGCGTCGAGCACGACTGGGAGCTCGAGCTGGCCGTCGTCATCGGACGCCCGGCGTGGCGGGTGTCGCGCGAGCACGCGATGGACCACGTCGCCGGCTACACGATCTCCAACGACATCAGCACCCGCGACGTCATGGACCGGCCGAACTTCCCGATGACCGACTTCCTGGCCACGAAGGTCCGCCCGACGTTCTTCCCGACCGGCCCGTACCTCGTGCCGCGCCAGTTCGTCGCCGACCCGTACGACCTGCGGATCACGCTGAAGGTCAACGGCGAGACCATGCAGGACGAGTCGACCGCGGACATGATCTTCGGCATCGACCGGCTCGTCGAGCATGCCTCCAGCCTGATCGAGCTGCGGCCCGGCGACCTGCTGCTCACCGGCTCGCCGGCGGGCAACGCCGCGCACCACGGCGGCCGGTGGCTGCGGCCGGGCGACGTCATGGAGGGCTCGATCACGGGGCTCGGGGTCCAGCGCAACCGCTGCGTGGCGCCGCCGGACTGAGGGTTTGGCGACCTCCCGGCGGCGGGAAGGCCGAAGGGGAAGGTTGTGGACCCCACCGAGAGGAGCATCACCATGGGCGACGGTTCGATGGATCGGGCGAAGGGCAACATCAAGGAAGCCGCCGGCGACCTGACGGACGACAAGGACCTGCAGCGGGAGGGCAAGGTCGATCAGGCCTCCGGCTCCGTGAAGGACAAGGTCGGCGACGCCGCCGACAAGGTCAAGGACGCGCTCCGGCGCGACTGAGCGGGGCGGGAGAGTCCGGCCCCGAGTCGGCGGACGTTCGAGGCGGCGGGCGGCTCGCTGAAGCCGCCGCCCGCCTGCGCCGATGGCGGCGCATGGCCTCATGCCTGCCCGATCCGCCGGCGCTGCTGTCGATCATCGGCGCGCACACGGAGATCGCCGCGTCCGGGCTCGATCTGGCGGCGGCCTGCGAGCTCGTCTGCCGCCGGGCGCGAGTCCTGACCGGCGCGGAGGCCGCGATCCTGCGCCTCCACGCACCGGCGGTCGACGCGGCCGCGGGCTTCCTCGCGCCGGGCGACGTGCGCTCCCGCGTGTCCGTCGGCGTGGTGGACGGGCGGCGGGCCGCGGGCACGCTCGAGGCGGTGGCGCACTGGCCGGGCGCCTTCGACGCGACCGAGTACGAGACGCTCGTGCTGCTGGCCGGCGTGGCCGGCGCCGAGCTCGCCCGCGCGCGTGCCTTCGAGCGCGGGCTGCAGGCCGCTGGTACCGACCCGCTCACGGCACTGCCCAACCGCCTCTCCTTCGAATACCGGCTGCGCCATGAGGTCGACCGCGCGGCGCGCTACGGGCGGCCCCTGTCGCTCGTGATCGTGGCCGTGGACGGACTGGCGGAGACGTGCGAGCGCCATGGCGAGCACGGCGGCGACGACGCGCTGCTGCGCGTGACGCACACTCTGCTGTCCATCCGGTCCAGCGACGAGGCGTTCCGTATCGCTGCGGCCGAGTTCGCCGTCCTCGCGCCGGAGACCGACGGTGAGGGCGTGCGGACGTTCGGCGCGCGGCTGCGCGAGCGCATCCGCGCCCAGCGCTCCGGTGTCCCCGTCGCGGTGACGATCGGCTCCGCCCAGGCGGGCGACGCGGGCGACGCGGGCGAGGCGGACGCGCGGGCGCTCGAGGCGGAGGCCCGCGCCTCGCTGTCCTCCGCGGCCCGGGTGCCGCGGATCGTCGCGGCCTGAAGGCCGCGACCTGCCGCGTCGCTACCGTCGGCGGGGTCCCGGCGGGCGCCGTCGTGCACCGGCGGGAGACTTCAGGCGACCATCGAAAGGTCGAAACGGAGTTCGATGAGCAGCTCAGGCCCCCGCCTGCCATACATGCCCGGTCTCGATGGCCTGCGCGCTTTCGCGGTCGGCGGCGTGCTGCTCTATCACGCCGGCGTGTCGTGGATGCCGGGCGGGTTCCTGGGCGTCGACCTGTTCTTCGTGCTCAGCGGCTACCTGATCACGTCGCTGCTGCTCACCGAGTACGCCCGCGCCGGCCGCATCGACCGCAAGCGCTTCTGGCTCGGCCGCGCCCGGCGTCTCCTGCCGGCGGCGGTCCTCGTCATCGTCGTCTGCCTGATCATCGTCGCGCTGTTCCTGCCCAGTCAGCTCGCCGACGCGCGCGCCGACGCGCTGTCGTCGCTCTTCTACGTCAACAACTGGCACCAGGTCTTCGCGGACCGGTCGTACTTCGCGACGTTCGGTCGGCCGTCGCTGTTCCAGCACCTGTGGTCGCTGGCCGTGGAGGAGCAGTTCTACCTGATCTGGCCGCTGATCCTGACGTTCATGCTGACGCGGCTGAGCCGCGGGAAGATCGTCGCGATCACCGCCGCGGGCCTTGTCCTCTCGGCGGTGCTGATGGCCGCCATCTACGACCCCCACGGCGACGCGTCGCGGGTCTACTACGGGACCGACACCCGGGCGGCGCCGCTGCTGGCGGGCGCGCTGCTCGCGTTCGCCTGGCCGCCGCAGCGCTTCACGGGCGCGCCCGGCCGGGGGGCGGCGGTCGTCCTGGACGTGCTGGGCGCGATCGGCGTGGGCGTCCTCATCCTGGCGATGGTGACGTGGCACGACTACGACCAGTGGCTGTTCCGCGGCGGCTTCCTCGTCGCGGAGCTCGCGACCGTCCTGCTGATCGCCGCACTCGTGCACCCGGCGGCCCACATCGGGCGCGTGTTCGGGGTGGCGCCGATGCGCTGGATCGGGCAGCGCAGCTACGGCATCTACCTCTGGCACTGGCCGGTCATGGCGCTGAGCCGGCCCGGCGTCGACCTGCACGTCAACCGCACGCTGATCATCGTGGGGCAGATCGCGTTGACGATCGGGTTGGCGGCGCTGTCGTACACGTACCTCGAGATGCCGGTCCGGCGGGGCGACATGCGCCGGCGGATCGGCGCGGTCCTGAGCCGCTGGCGCCCGCGCCAGCGCCTGGCGGTCGTGGTCGGCACGGCGGCGGCGGTCATCTTCCTCGTCGGCTTCGCGTTCGGGCGGCCCGTGGGGCACGTCGCGTCCAGCGAGGCCTCCCGGCCGCTCGCGACGAAGGCGGCGACCGAGGGCCCGGCCGCCGGCCCGGGCACCGCGACGACGCCGGTCGAGCACGCCAAGCGCAAGCGGGCGCTGCCGCGCGGCCTGCTGGCGGTGGGCGCGTCGGTCATGCTCGCGGCGCAGCCGGCGCTGCAGGAGCGCTTCGGCCCGAAGGCGCGGATCGACGCCGCGGTGGGCCGCCAGGCCACCGACATCCTCGGCCGGCTCGAGGCCTACCGGCGCGAGGGCACGCTGCCCGAGACCGTCGTCGTGCAGATGGGCGAGAACGGACCGATCTGGAGCGCCGACGTCGAGCGCCTGAAGGCGGCGCTGAAGGGCGTCAAGCGCGTGGTGCTCGTCAACGTGCGCGTCCCGCGCAGCTGGCAGGCGCAGGTCAACGCGACGCTCGACGAGGCGGTCAAGCACTGGCCGCAGGCCCGGGTCGCGAACTGGTATGGGGCGAGCGGGGACGCCGCGCTGCTCTACGACCAGGCGCACCCGGACCCGGCGGGCCAGGTGGTCTACGCACGGGTCGTGACCAAGGCCCTGCGCGCGGAGTAGACGCCGGCGCGGGCTGGATTGAACAGCCCCTGTCCCAGGTAACCTGACGTCGTCCGCACGGCGGCGTAACGTCGTGTGGCAACCGAGCGCTGCGTGGTATCTGGCGATCCCCCCACCGGCCCGCATCCCGCCGACGGCGACGTGGCGGTGGTCGTCCTCGACCACCGCCTTTCGATCGCCGAGGCGACCGGCCCCGACCTCGAGCCTCCGTTCCCGCGGGACATCCGCGAGCAGCTCGAGGCCGTCGTGGGCGACGGGGTGCGGCGCACGGTGGCGTGGACGGGTGCGGCCGGGCAGCGCTATGCCGGCGAGGTGCTGCCGCTGCCGGGCGGCGCGGGGTGCGTGCTGGTGGTCCGCGACGCCTCGGCGGCACAGGAGCGCGAGCGGCGCCGGCGCCAGCTCGCGGCGAGCCTCACGGAGATCGTCGCGGTGCTGCGCCCGGACGGCGTGTGCACGTGGGTCTCGTCCTCGATCGAGCGGGTGCTCGGCTGGACGGCCGCCGACCTGGTGGGGGAGCGCATCGACCGCTTCGTGCATCCGCAGGACGCCGCGCGGATCGTCGGCCTGCCGGCCGCGCTGCGGTCGGGAGGCGAGCACGAGGTGACCGTGCGCCTGCGCGCCCGCGATGGCGAGTACCGCTGGGTCGAGGGGTCGCTGCGCGCGACGCTCGTGCCGGCGGCGGGCGAGCTCGTGGAGGTCGTCTGCGTGGGGCGCGACGTCACGCAGCGCCGGCTCGCGGAGGAGATGCTGCGCGCCCGCGAGGCCGACCTGCGCGAGCTCGCAGAGAACACGGCGGACTTCGTCTCGCGCTTGTCGCCCGACGCGATCTACCGCTACGCGTCGCCGTCGGTCCACCGGCTGCTCGGGTGGCAGCCGTCGGACCTGGTCGGGCGCTCGGCGTACGAGTTCATCCATCCCGACGACGCGGACGCCGTGCGGCGCGCGCACAGCGACGTGTTCGAGGACGAGGTGCTGCCGACGGTCAGCTGCCGCTTGCGGGCGAGCGACGGGACGTATCGGTGGATGCAGTCGACCGCGGTCGCGGTGCGCACGGACGAGGGGCTCCTGCGCGAGATCCAGGTCGCCAGCCGCGACGTCACCGAGCAGATGGCGCTCCAGCAGCGCCTGCAGCACCTCGCCGACCACGACCCGCTCACGAACCTCGCCAACCGCCGCCGGTTCGAGCGCGTCCTCGAGGGCCAGGTCGGGCGGGCGCAGCGCTACGGAGAGGTCGCGGTGCTCCTGCTCGTCGACCTCGACGGCTTCAAGCAGGTCAACGACCGCTTCGGGCACCTCGCGGGCGACCGCGTCCTGCAGGCGGCGGCCGACGCGATCCGCTCGCGCCTGCGCTCGAGCGACGAGGCGGCGCGGCTGGGCGGCGACGAGTTCGCCGTCATGCTCATGCACGCAGGAGCCGAGGTGGCGGCCCGCGTCAAGCTCGATCTGGTGCGGGCCATCGAGGGGGCGGCGCGCCGGGTCGACAGCGTCAGGACGCCGATCTCCGCGTCGATCGGCGTGGCCCTGATCGATACGCACACCGTCGACCGCGACGCCGCGCTGCGCGATGCGGACGCGGACCTGTACCGGCAGAAGACCGAGCGCTCGCCGGCGTAGCCCGTCGGCGCTCAGTGCGCGCGGACCCAGCGCCGCGAAGCAGTGCGCCGCGAAGCAGTGCGCCCCGAACGCGCGCGCCCGCTGTGTCGGGCGCACCCCGGCCGACCGCGCGAGCCCCACGTCGATCGGGCGGGGCCGGCCGGCGAGCGCCCGGGCCACGAGCGCCCGGGCCACGAGCGGGCGGCCCTCGTAGCTCATGTCGCCGACGGGCCGGCTCATGAGCATGGCGTAGCCGAGGCCGAGGCCGCGGCCGACGAGCGAGCGCACGAGCTCGTAGCCGGCCCGCGGCGGCGGTCATCGTGCCGGTGTCCGCGGCGGCGACGAAGCACTCGACGTGGCGGAGGTCGAGCAGCGTCTTCACGCGAGAATCGAATGCTCTTCGCCGGCAACATGCGCTTTACAGGCGAAGGTGCGTGCGCGACGCTCCGGCACAGCGGGGGGCGCCACGCCTTCGGCGGCACGATCGAAGCGGGAGGAGAGCGATGTCGACGGCGTCTCGCGACGCGTGGCTGGCGGCGGTGCGCCGGTGGAAGCTGCATCCGGACGAGCCCGCGGACGAGCGGCTCTGGGCGCCCGAGCTCGAGGCGTGCTCGCGCGACGAGCTGCATGCCATCCAGTCCGAGAAGCTCGTGCCGGCGGTGCAGTACCTGTACGAGCACTCGCCGCTGTACGCCTCGCTGTGCGCGGCGTGCGGCATCGAGCCGGGCGACGTCACCGGGCGCGAGCAGCTTGCCGATCTGCCGGTCGTCACGAAGGACGACATGAGCCGCTCGCTCGCGGCCGCGGCGCCGTGGGGGACGTACACGGCCATCGACGACGAGCGCTGGCTGACGGACGGCTGGCAGGTCTTCGCCACGTCCGGCACGACCTCGCAGCCCCGGCCGTTCCGTTATACGCAGTTCGATCGCGAGATGTGGACGTGGGCCGATGCCCGCGCGGTGCACGCGATGGGCATCCGGGGCGGCCGCGACGTGGGCATGATGCTGTTCGGATACGGGCCGCACGTGGCGATGTGGGGGCTGCACCATGCCCTGATCCACATCGGCGTGCCGATCGTGCCGGCCGGAGGCCTCGACACGCGCACGCGCGCCGCGTCGATCGACCGCTACGGACCCACCGTGATCGGGTGCACGCCGTCGTACGCGCTGCACCTCGCGTCGGTGATGCGCGACATGGGCCTCGACCCGGCCGCGAGTCCCGTCCGCGTCGTCATCGCGATGGGGGAGCCGCTGCCCGAGAGCTCGGCGCGGCGCATCCGCGACCTGTGGGACGCCGAGGTCCACCAGTTCTACGGATGCACCGAGGCGGCACCGTCGTGCGGCGGCTACACGTGCACGGCCGGCTCGGTGCACTTCCTCGAGGACACGCACGTCCTGGAGACGCTCGACCCCAAGACCCTGAAGCCGGTGGCGCCGGGGTCCCCGGGCGTCGCGGTCGTGACGAACCTGATCAGCGAAGCGTCGCCGCAGGTGCGCTTCCTCGTCGGCGACTACACGGCCCTGGACCACGCCGGCTGCGCGTGCGGGCGCACGCACGTCGTCTGCGAGGGCGGCTTCACCGGCCGCGCGGACGACATGCTCAACGTCCGCGGGGTCACGCTGTTCCCGAGCGCGGTCGAGGACGTCGTCCGCGGCTTCGCGGAGCTGGGCGAGGAGTTCCAGATAGTCCTCGAGCGCCGTGCCGAGCTGGACGAGCTCATCCTCGTCGCCGAGCCGCTGCCGCACGTGGCCGACGACCGGCACGAGGAGCTCACGCTGCGGCTCGAAGGCGCCTTCCGCGCCCGGCTCGAGCTGCGGCCGACCATCCGGCTGCAGCCCTACGGGACGCTGCCCAAGACGGAGTTCAAGGCCAAGCGGGTGATGGACCGGCGCGAGTAGGCGCTCGCGCCGGGCGGCGCTCAGCCCAGCCCGAACAGCCGGGCGGCGTTGTCCTTGAGGATCAGCGGCTTGACCTCGTCCTTGATCGGCAGCGTCTCGAAGTCGCGCATCCAGCGCTCGGGCGTGAGCGCGGGGTAGTCGGTGCCGAAGAGGACCTTGTGCTTGAGCAGCGTGTTCGAGTAGCGCACGAGGTTCTCCGGGAAGTACTTCGGCGACCAGCCCGACAGGTCGATGTACACCTGTGGCTTGTGGACGGCCACCGACAGCGCCTCGTCCTGCCACGGCACCGACGGGTGGGCCATGACGATCGGCATGTCGGGGAAGTCCGCGGCGACGTCGTCGAGCGCCATCGGGTTGGAGTACTTCAGCCGGATGCCCCCGCCGCCCGGCTGACCGCTGCCCACCGCGGTCTGGCCGGTGTGGAACAGGGCGGGGACGCGCGCCTCCTGCAGCACCTCGTAGAGCGGATAGAACGCCTCGTCGTTGGGCCAGAAGGCCTGGAGGCTGGGGTGGAACTTGAAGCCGCGCACGGGATACGTCTCGATCAGCCGGCGGGCCTCCGCGACGCCGTCCGCACCCCGGCGCGGGTCGATGCTCGCGAAGGGGATGATCACGTCGTCGTGCTTGGCCGCCTCGGTGAAGACGTCGTCGTTGGACAGCGGGCTCTCGAAGCCGATCAGGTCGACGAAGAACGCGACGCACGCCATCTCCCGCTCGCGGTAGAACTCCGCGAGCTCGGCGACCGAGAGCAGCGCGTCGTTGCCGAAGACCTTGGCGACCGCCCCCTCCGGCCCGTCGCTGGGAAGCGGCTCGCCGGCCGCGTTGCGGTGGACGTGCGTGTGGACGTCGATGGCACGGACGCGCTGGAGATCGATCGGCATGACGGGAACGTAGCGGGTCCTCAGGAAGCCTGATACTGTCGCCCGGCGTATGCCCGTGGGAGAGGGAGATCTGCTCTGGACGCCTCCGGGCGACATCCGCGAGCACACACAGGTCGGTCGCTACCTCGCCTGGCTCGAGAGTGAGCGCGGCCTGACGTTCGCGGACCACGAGGCTCTGTGGACGTGGTCGATCACCGACCTGGACGCGTTCTGGAGCTCGATCTGGGAGTTCTTCGACGTCCGCGCGAGCGTCCAGCCCGAGCGGGTGCTCGGCCGGCGGACGATGCCGGGAGCGCAGTGGTTCCCGGGCGCGCGCCTGAACTACGCCGAGAACCTGCTCGACCGCGGCCGCCCCAGCGGCGACCCGGCGATCTTCGGGCGTTCGCAGTCGCGCGACGCGGTCGATCTGACGTGGGGCGACCTGCTGGACCAGGTCGCTCGCGCTCGCGCCGGTCTCCAGCGCCTGGGCGTCGGCCGCGGAGATCGGGTCGTCGCCTATCTGCCGAACATCCCGGAGACGGTCGTCGCGATGCTCGCGTGCGCGAGCCTGGGCGCGGTGTGGGCGTCCTGCTCGCCCGAGTTCGGCGTCCGCAGCGCGGTCGACCGCTTCGGCCAGCTCGAGCCGAAGGTCCTGCTCGCCGTCGGCGCCTACATGTACGGCGACCGGCTGATCGTCCGCCGTGACGAGGTCGCGGAGATCCGCGCCGGCCTCGGGCCCGGCCTCGAGCACGTGGTCGACATCGCCTACGCCGGCGAGCGGCTGGCCGACGCCGTGGCCTGGGAGGACCTCGTCGCCAACCCCGGCCCGCTCGAGTTCGAGCAGCTGCCGCCCGATCATCCGGTCTTCGTCCTGTTCTCCTCGGGCACCACCGGGCTGCCGAAGGCGATCGTGCACGGCCACGGCGGGATCCTGGTCGAGCACTACAAGACGATGGGCCTGAACTGGGACCTGCGGCCGGGGTCCCGGCTGATGTGGTTCTCGACCACCGGCTGGATGATGTGGAACGCGCTGGTCTCCGGCCTGCTGACCGGCGGCGCGATCGTCACGATCGACGGCAACCCCGGCCATCCCGACCTGGGGTGGCAGTGGCGCCTGGCCGAGGAGACGGGGGCCACGCACATGGGCGTCAGCCCCGCGTTCGTGACCGGCTGCCGGAAGGCGGGCATCGAGCCGGGCCGGGAGTACGACCTGCGCGCGATCGAGCAGGTCGCCGCCGCGGGCTCCCCGATGCCGCCCGAGGGTTTCGCGTGGGTCTACGAGCAGCTCGGCTCGCACGTCTTCCTCAACGTGGGGTCGGGCGGCACCGACATCTGCAGCGGCATCGTCGGCAACAGCGAGCTGCTCCCGGTCTGGGCGGGGGAGATCTCCGGCCGGATGCTCGGGGTGGCCGCCTATGCGTTCGACGAGGAGGCCCGCGAGATCGTCGGCGAGGTGGGCGAGCTCGTGATCACCCAGCCGATGCCGTCGATGCCGGTCGCCTTCTGGAACGACCCGGACGGCAGCCGCCTGAGCGCCGCGTACTTCGAGCACTACCCCGGCATCTGGCGCCACGGCGACTGGATCACGTTCACCGAGCGCGGCAGCTGCGTCATCAGCGGCCGCTCGGACGCGACGCTCAACCGCGGCGGGGTGCGACTCGGCACGGGCGAGATCTACGCGGTCATCGAGGAGATCGACGAGATCCTCGACAGCCTCATCGTCCACCTGGAGGACCCGGGCGGCGGAGCCGGCGAGCTGCTGCTCTTCGTCGTCCTGCGCGACGGCCGCGAGCTCGACGACGACCTCCGGCGGGGGATCGCCCGGTCCGTCCGCGCCGCCCTGTCGCCCCGGCACGTCCCCGACTCCGTCATCGCCGTCAGCGCGGTGCCGCGCACGCTGACCGGCAAGAAGCTCGAGGTGCCCGTCAAGCGCATCCTGCAGGGTGCGCCGCGCGAGCAGGTGGCCAGCCGCGACGCCCTGGCCGACCCGACGGCGCTCGACGCGTTCGTCGACTACGCCGGATCGCGCGCACCGGCGGGCTGACGGCGCCGCACGCTCAGTTGCGGCGCGACACCAACCGGGAGAGCACGACGACCGTCCGGGTGCGCACGACGCTGCCGTCGCGCTGGAGCTCCATGATGAGCCGCTCGAGCTCGAGATTGCCGTGCGTGCGCACGCGCGCGACGGCGTCCGCGTCGCCTGTGACACTCCAGGCCTCCACCACCTGAGGGTGGCTGGCCAGGCGCTCGGCCACCTCGTCCAGGAGCGTGCCCGGTGCGTAGAACAGCTCCACGAGGGCCTCCGTCGCGTCTCCCATCGCGCTGTGGTCGAGCACCGCCGTGAAGCCCTCGATCGCGCCCGATCGACGCAGCGCGTCGACGCGGCGTTTGACGGAGGGGGCGCTGAGCGAGACGTGGCTGCCGATGTCGCCATAGGAACGTCGGGCATCTTCCACGAGCAGCGCAATGATATTGCGATCTATGTCGTCCATTTGCACATATATTGCACAGATTCGAGGCAAAGTGCGGTAGAGATGTCACAAATCGCTGGCTACCTTGTGGGCATGCCCATCCGCCCGCCCATCGCCCGCGTTCTGTTCGATGAGGCGCACAGCGAGGCCTGGACCGTCCGTCCCGACCTGGCGCGCGCCATGCAGCCGGCACATCCGGAGGACTCGTCATACGCGCGCGCCGCGGAGGCGCTCGGGCGGCGGGACCTGGAGGTGCGCGTGCACGAGGACGGGGCGCTCGACTCCGGCGTGCTGGGCGCGGCCGATGTGCTGGTGATCGCCCATCCGTCCGAGCCGCGGTGGGAGCGGACCCTGCCGGCCGGCTCCCCGCAGCTCGCGCCCGGGGAGCTCGACGCGATCGAGGCGTTCGTGGACGGCGGCGGCGGGCTGATCGTCCTCGGCGAGACCGAGCAGGACAAGTACGGCAACAACCTCAACGACCTGGTCGACCGCTTCGGCGTCCGCATCGGCAACGACACGGTCTCCGACTACGCGCACCACCGTCAGGCGCCGCACTGGATCCTCGCCGACCTCGTGCATCCGTCCGAGGGCGTGGACCTGCTCGCGCGCGTGCACGAGGCCTGCTTCTACCGTGCGTCGACGCTCAGCCTCAGCAACGGCGCCAAGGTGCTCGCGCGCACGTCTGCAGCCGCCTCGACGCCGTGCGCGCCGCTGGTCGCCGTCACCGAGCACGGCGCCGGGCGAGTCGTCGTGCTGTCGGACTCCGACCTCTTCGGCGACGACTGTCTCGGCGAGCTCGATCACGAGGCGCTCTGGTGCAACCTGGTGCAGTGGGCCGCGGGCTCCGCGTTCCGGCGGCCGGCGGCCGCCGCGCCGGCGCCCGCGCGCGAGAACGTCCACTGGCTCGCGCTCAAGCACGAGGTCGACGACCTGCGGCTGCGCCAGCGCGGCGACGGCAGCGTGGATCTCGAGGTCCACGACGCGGCAGCGCTGGCCGCGCAGGTCGAGCGGATCGCGGCCGCGGTTCGCGGGCTCGCAGCCCTGTTCGCGCACCAGGCGGCGTATCTCGACGCGGTCGTCGACGACCTCGACGCCTGGGTCGCGGACGGCTTCGGAGTCCCGGACTTCACGCGGGCGCTGCAGCGCTTCCGCCCCGAGCAGCAGCGCGCCGACGGCATCCAGCACCTCGTGCTGTTTCCGATGTACAAGCAGAACGGGTCGCGCGACTCGGTCTTCGAGGCGCTGATCGTCGGTGTGCCGTGGCCCGAGTGGCTTGCCCAGCTCGAGCGCACGCGCTACGACAACCCGAAGTTCGTGCCCGTGACGCTCGTCGACCACACCGTCGGCTACGACAGCGAGTGCGCGGTGCTGTTCCCGGAGACGGTGAGCGTCGCCGGCGCGCCGGTCAACAACTTCGGCGCCATCTTCTGCGATCGCGAGGCGGCGCGGTTCCGCGCCGCGTCGGCGCGCGCGGCGGGGCTGCTGCGGCTGAACCTGCCGCCCGACGCGGCCGCGCTGCTGGAGAGCGAGCAGCTCTCGCGCGACGCCTACGAGCTGTGGGACCTCATCCACGACCGCGCGCACAGCCACGGCGACCTGCCCTTCGACCCGTTCATGATCCGCCAGCGGATGCCGTACTGGATGTACTCGCTGGAGGAGCTGCGCTGCGACCTCACGGCGTTCTCCGAGGCGGTCAGCTTGGAGCGCGAGGGCTTCGCGTTCGCGCGCCACGTCCAGTACGCGATCCTGTTCGACCGCCTGTTCCGGTTCCCGATCACCGGGCCGCGCGTGCGCAACTACGACGGTCTGGGGGGACAGCTGCTGTTCGGCTTCCTGCACGCGACGCGGCGCCTGCACTGGACCGACAACCGGCTGACGATCGAGTGGGAGCACGTCGCCGACGGCGTGCTCGAGCTGCGCGAGCGCGTCGAGCGGCTGTACCGTGCCGGGATCGCCCGCACGAAGCTCCAGCACTGGGAGGCGGCGCACGACCTGGTCTCCGAGTTCGTCCCCGCGGCGGCCGGATCGCGCTGGGCGGCCGGCGCGCGCGACTTCGGCGAGGTCGCCGATCCGCGGCCGTACGTCGACGAGGTGCTGCCCGACGAGTTCCCGCTGTCGCTGTTCTACACGTCGCTGCAGCAGAAGCTCGCGGCCGCATGATGGTCGCGGGGCGGACGGACGCGTGAAGAGCTTCGCCAGCGACAACTACGCGGCCGTGCACCCGGCGGTGCTCGAGGCGATCGGCGCCGCCAACCAGGACCACGCCCGGGCCTACGGGGCCGACCCGTGGACCGCGCGGGCCGAGGCGCTGCTGCGTGACGCCTTCGGGGCGGACGCCCGGTCGTTCGCGGTGTTCAACGGCACCGGGGCCAACGTGCTGTCGATCCGCGCGGCGTGCCGTTCAGCGGCTGCGGTCATCTGCACGGACACGGCGCACATCAACGTGGACGAGGGCGGCGCCCCCGAGCGCATCGCGGGGGTCAAGCTCCTCACCGCGCCGGCGGCTGACGGCAAGCTCACCCCGGCCGACGTCGAGCGGCTCTGCGTGCGGATGGGCGACGAGCATCAGGCCCAGCCGGGGCTGGTGTCGATCTCGCAGACCACCGAGCTCGGCACGCGCTACGACCCGGCGGAGATCGCCGCGCTCGCCGCCGCCGCTCACGAGCGCGGCCTGCTCCTGCACGTCGACGGCGCGCGGATCTGCCATGCGGCCGCCGCGCTGGACTGCTCGCTGGCCGCGATCACCACGGACGCCGGCGTCGACCTCGTCTCGTTCGGCGCGACGAAGGTCGGCGCGCTGGGGGCCGAGGCGGTCGTCGTCCTGCGCCCCGAGCTCGCCGACGCGCTGCCGTACCTGCGCAAGCAGTCGCTCCAGCTGGCCTCGAAGGGGCGGTTCCTGGCCGCGCAGCTCGCGGCGCTGCTGGAGGGCGAGCTGTGGCGTGAGCTCGCCGGGCATGCCAACGCGATGGCGGCGCGGCTGGCGGGCGCGGTCGCCGGCATCGATGGCGTGACCGTGACCCAGGCGGTCCAGGCCAATGCGGTCTTCGCGATCCTGCCGGAGGCGGCCACGCGCGAGGTCCAGGAGCAGTGGCCGTTCTACGTGTGGGACCCGGCGACCGGCGAAGTGCGCTGGATGTGCGCCTGGGACACCACGCCCGATGAGGTCGACGGCTTCGCCGAGGCGATCCGCACAGCGGTGGGTGCGCGGGTCTGAGGCGCGCGCAGGGCGGTGGGTGCCCGAGTCTGAGGCGCGCGCACGGCGGCGGGTGGGCGAGTCTGAGGCGCGCGGCCGCTGACGGCGGCCGGTGCGGAGAAGGGTCGCTGCGCGGGTAGGTCGGGCGCGTGCGATCCCGGATCGTCTCGCGCGCCTCCTACCATGACCGACCAATGGCCGGCCGTGCTGTGCTCGCCGCCATGCTCGTCCTCGCCACCGTCGCGGGCGGGTGCGGCAGCGCTCCAGGGAGGACCACCGCCGCGACCACCACGGTCGCGGAGATCGCGCCCGTCGCGTTGAGCGTCGAGGAGCCCGACGGCGAGACCGTCCGCGCGCGCGTGTCCGGCGGCGTCTGGGTCGCCGACGTCACGGTCGCCGGGCACTCGCAGCCCGGCTCGCTCGTCCGGGTGACGACCGGCTGCACGCGGCCGTCGTGCCTGCTGAGCGCCCAGACCGACGGCGAGGGGCGCTGGCGCGTCAAGCTCCGGGCCGAGACGACGTCCGACCACCCGTACGTCCGCATCGTCGCCGAGCTCGCCGGCCAGTCCGCGCTCACGCTCGTCAAGCTGCAGCCGCCGGCGGCCGCACGCAAGCGCCCGGCGAAGGGCAGGAAGGCGCGCAAGCGCGCGAGTCGCAGCGGCGGACGGACCGGCGGCGCCGCCGCGCCGTCCAACCGCGAGGGCACCGAGGGGCTGCCCGAGCCCCCGCCGCCCGCCACGCTGCCGGCACCGCCCGCCGGCGGGTCGCCGTCGCCGTCGCCGGTCACGCCGAGCGGCTCGGGCGGGACCGCGTCGAGCCTGCTCATGGTCGGCGACTCGCTCGCCGTCGGCATGCAGGGCCTGCTGCCCGCGCAGCTGCCCGGCTGGAGCGTCGCCACCGACGCCCGCAAGAACCGCACGCTGGCGGAGGGCATGGCGCGCTGGCGGCTGGAGAAGGGCAACGCGGTCGTCAACGCGTTCAGCCTGTTCACGAACGACGGCCCGGCGAACACCGCCGCGCTCGAGGCGGCGGTGCGCGAGACCGCCGCGGAGGGCTGTGCGGTGTGGGCGACGATCGCCCGCCCCGCCCAGGGCCGCGTCTCCTACGCGAAGGCCAACGCGACGCTCGAGCGCCTCGCCGCCGAGATGCCCGGGCGCGTCGTCGTGGTGCCGTGGGCGGCGGCGGTCGCCGACCACCCGGAGTGGCTCGTGTCCGACAAGGTCCACGCCACCGGCGCCGGCTACCAGGCCCGGGCCCAGCTGTACGCGCAGGCCGCGCAGAGCTGCGTGTGAGCGCCTATCCTGCCCGCCTTGCCTTCATCACCGTCCCGAGGTCCAGCCGTGTTCCGCGCCGCCGTCCTTGCCGCCGCCGTCCTCGCCACCGCCGCCGTGCCCGCCGTGGGGTCGGCCCGCGACGCGCCCGCCGCAGACCCTGTCGCCACGGCGGCCGCCAGCTGCAAGGTGCCCACCGACGACGCATGGGGCCCGACGTACGTGCCCCAGCTGTCCGTCAGGAAGGTCTCCTGCGCCACCGGCAAGGCGGTCGTGAAGGCCTACCACCGCTGCCGCGTCGCCAACGGGGGCAGGAAGAACGGCACGTGCACCCACAAGGTCAAGCGCTTCCGCTGCCGCGAGCAGCGCCTCTCGTCGATCAAGACGCAGTTCGACGCCAAGGTCACGTGCGCTCGCGGGGCCGCGCGGGTGACCTACACGTACACGCAGTACACCTGAGCCCGCCGGGGACGAGCCCCGCCGGGGCCCGGCGTCAACGGAAGTCGCGCTCCAGGTCCCGCTGGACGAGATCCGCCGCCAGTTGGGCGCCCGCATCGCTGAGATGCACGCCGTCGGGCTTGCGAACGATCGTGTCGCGCCCGTCGACCGGCATGCTCACCCGGTAGCGCCCTCCCGGCGTGAACACCGCCGCCAGGTCGAGCACGCGCACCTGCGAGCGATAGGGCTGCGCGGCCACGGCGATCGCCGCGTTGACCGTCCGGGCGATCTCCCGCCGGTCGCCGTCGCGGGGCAGCGGCAGCTGGAGCCAGTACACCCGTGAGGCGCCGTTGCGGCGGTACGTGTCCATCATCGTCCGCACCCGCGTCGCGTAGGCCGCCGCCCACGCCGGCCCGCAGCACTCCACCGCCTTGCCTCCCGGCCGGGAGGACGGGAGGGGGAAGCCCTCGTTGGCGCCGATGAAGACGACGACCGCGTCGGCGCGGTCCTGGCGCGCCTGCTTGCTCGAGAGGGCGCCCCAGTCGAGCAGGTCGGACTTCGAGATGCCGGTGCCGATGTGCGGGTCGCGGGTCGTGTCGACCCCGCGCGACGCCAGGCGCCGGGCGAGCTCGGCATCGAGCGGCATCGTCATGGAGTCGCCGGTGACGAGCAGCGTGCGCAGCGGCCGGCGCGGCGCGGGGGCGGCGCCGAGCGCGCGCGGGTCGAACGCCTCCGGCCCCACCGGGGCGACGCCGCGCGCCCCGGTCCCCGCCACCGCCGTCGTGCCGAACGCGCCCGCGCCGCCCACCTCCGAATCGGGGGCGAGCCAGCCCGTCAGCGTGTTCGCCCAGTCGTGGAACGGCAGCCAGTCGGCCACCGCCCCGGCGGGCTTGCCGACCGCGAGCACCATGTCGCGTTCGAAGCCCGGATCCATGCGGTTGCCGGTCCGGCGGATCGACGGCCCGGTCGCCACGAGCACGATGATCGCCGCGATCACGACGGTGAGGATCCCGTCGCGCGCGCGGAAGCGGCGCGCGCGCACGTCCATCGGCGCCGCCGCGTCGGTCGCGAAGGGCCGCTGGGTGTCGGGCACCTCGCCATGGGCCAGCGCCGCCTGCGCCGCCTCGGCGTCGCGGGCGCGCGGCCCGCGCGGGTCGTCGGAAGTCGGGGTGGGTGGGGTCGAGGACACGCTGGGAAGGGCTGCGGTGGTCGCTCAGAACTGGAAGTAGATGAACGGCGGGACGCCCTGGGTGGGCACGGTAGCCGCGACCAGGAGGATCACCGCCGCCAGGCCGACGCCCAGCGCGGTGGGCCGCCAGCCCTCGACGCGCAGGCGCAGCGCCTGGAGCGGGCGGGGCGGCAGGAGCTGCATCCCGATGACGAGCACGACCGCCCCCACGATGGCCGGCGTGACCAGCGTGGCGGCGCCCGGGCTGACCAGCGCGCGCAGGAACGAGCCGACGATCTCGAGGTCCGGGCTGCGGAACAGGATCCAGCCGAACACGACGAGGTTGAACACGACGATCCAGCGCAGCCACGCCGGGACGCGGTCGACCCGATCGGCGCCGATCAGGTGCTCGGTGACGAGCGCGGTGCCGTGCAGCGCGCCCCACAGCACGAACGTCCACGCCGCCCCGTGCCACAGGCCGCCGAGGACCATCGTGATCATCAGGTTGCGAGCGGTCGACCAGCGGCCCCCGCGGTTGCCGCCCAGCGGGATGTAGAGGAAGTCGCGCAGGTAGCGCGAGAGCGTGATGTGCCAGCGCCGCCAGAACTCGCGGAAGCTCGCCGACCGGTACGGCGAGTCGAAGTTCTGCGGGAAGATGAAGCCCATCAGCAGCGCCAGGCCGATGGCGATGTCGGTGTAGCCGGAGAAGTCGCAGTAGATCTGCGCGGCGTACGCGTACGCGGCCAGCAGCACGTCGGGCGTGTGGTAGAGCTGCGGCACGGCGAACACGGGGTCGACGATCTCGCGCGCGAGGAAGTCGGCGAGCACGACCTTCTTGACGAGCCCGACCGCGATGAGCACGACGCCGGCTCCGACCGCCACGTTGCGCGGATCGCGCGGGGCGGCGAGCTGCGGCAGGAACTCGCGGGCGCGCACGATCGGCCCCGCGACGAGGTGGGGGAAGAAGCTGAGGTAGATCGCCAGGTCGACCGTCCGAGCGGGCGGCAGGAGGCCGCGCTTGACGTCCACGACGTAGGAGATCGCCTGGAAGACGAAGAAGCTGATGCCGACGGGCAGCGCGAGCGACAGGAGCGGCAGCGGGAGGTCGAGGCCGACGGTGCCGAGGACGCGGTTGAAGTCCTCCGCGAAGAAGTCGTAGTACTTGAACAGCCCCAGCAGCCCGAGGTCCACGGCGACCGCCGCCGCTACGATCGACGACCTGACCTTCGGCCGGCCGGAGCGGGCGATGAGCACCGCCGCGAGCTGATTGGCCAGCACGAGCGCCGCGAGCAGCGCCACCCAGCGCCAGCTCGCCGCTCCGTAGAACACGGCACTGGCCGCCAGGATGAACGGCTTCCACAGCCCCGGCTTGGGCATCAGCGCCCAGGAGAGGGCGAGGACGACCACGAAGAAGATCGCGAACTGGACCGTCGGGAAGACCACGGAGCGCGGAGACACTACTTCCACCACATGCCACGATCGATCGCGACCCTCATCGCCGCGGTGCTTGCCGCGGCCGCCGCCGCGCTGGCGGCCTCGCCCGCCATGGCCTGCGACGCCTCCCGCCACGCCCGTGCGGTCCACGCCGGCCACGGCGGCCGGGCTCCGCTGATCATCGGCGACTCCGTCCTGCTCGGCGCCGTGCCGCAGGTGGCGCGGGCCGGCTACGAGGTCGACGCGAAGGGCTGCCGCCGGATCGATCAGGGGCTGGCGATCCTGCGCCAGCGCCGCAACTCGCTGCCCGGCTTCGTCGTGCTCGCGCTCGGGACGAACGCGTCCGTGACGACGTCCGACATCCGCCGCGCGCTGACCATCGTCGGGCCCGACCGCGTCCTCGGGCTCGTCACGCCGCGCGAGACGGGCGGCGGCTCAGGCGCCGATGCGGCCGCCGTGCGCGCCGCCGGCCGCCGCTGGCCGAGCCGCGTGCGCGTCGTCGACTGGGTCGCCTACAGCGCGGGCCACTCGTCGTGGTTCGCCGGCGACGGCATCCATCTCGGCGCCGGCGGTGCGAGCGGCATGGCGCGCCTGCTGCGCCGGGTGCGCGACGTGCACGTCGAGCTCACCTGGTCAGCCCGTCCCGCCGCAGCGCCGCGACGATGAGGTCGGTGGCGATGGCCGCGCCGGCCGTCGACAGGTGCACCTGGTCGTCCTGGCGGACGACCACCGTGCGGCCCTTGTAGGTGATCGTCCGGCGGAAATGGCCGCCGGGGGCAACGACCTTGCCGACGTCGATCAGGCGCACGCGTGGTCCCTGGCCGCGCGCCGCCAGGCGGATCGCGCCGTTGACCGAGCGGAACACCCGGGCGAAGGACTCCTTGCCGGGCGGCGGCAGCAGCAGCCAGTACACGCGCCCCTCGCCGTCGCGCAGGTAGGACCGCATCATCGCCCGGACCCGGCCCGCGTAGGCGTCGATCCAGGGCTTGCCGCAGCACGCCACGTCGCCGATCGGAAAGCCGTCGTTGGCGCCGAGGAAGACGACGGTGACGTCCGGGCGCGACGACGCCGCCTGGCGCCGGGCGAGCTTGACCCAGTCGAGCATGAACGGCTTGGAGATCCCGGTCGAGATGCGCGCGTCGCTGCGCACGGCGGCGTTCTCCAGCCGCGCCGACAGATCGGAGTCGATGATCTGGATCATCGAGTCGCCCGTCGCGAGCAGCCGCACGCGGCCCGGCGGGCTGACCCGCACGGTCCGGTCGGAGCGCTGGCCGTCCGCGGTCGTCAGGCGGATCCGCCAGAGGCCGGCCGAGCTCGCCCGCCAGCTCGCGGTGGCCGGCTGCGCCGCGGACGGGCGCAGCACCCGGCACCGCGCGCCGGCGCCGCGCGGTGGCCGCGCGCAGACGCGCGCCGACGCGCCGCCCGCGTGCCAGGCGTCCTCGACGCGGACGGTGATCGTGCCGCCGGTGCGAACCCGGCTCGACGCCACCGTCAGGCGCATCCGCCGCGAGCACGACGGGGTGCGCACCGCGGCGTCGGCCGACGCGAGCGTCCCGTCAGGGTTCGGCGTGGTCACGACGAAGCGGCGCAGCGTGCGGTCGCACTGCCAGGCGGCGAGCCGCGGCACCTCCGCGCGCCCGCCGGCCAGCGCCACCGACGTCAGTGGGACGATGGCGCCGTCCACGCGCTCGCCGATCGCCGCCTGGGCGCCCGCCGGCCCCGTGATCCGCAGCGCGATCCAGCCGTTCTCGGAGACGGTGTCGGCGGAGAGCGGCGTGGTCGGCGTCTGCGCGGCGGCCGCCGCGGCGAGCGCCGGCGCGGCGACGAGCAGGGCGATGGCGAGCAGGCGGAGGCGATGCACGCGGGCATCCTAGGTGGACGCCGCTCGGGTGCGCGGCGGCTGCACGGCGCCGGCCGGTCCGGGTCGCCCCGATGCGGCAGGATCCCCGCGTGCCGCTCGCCCAGGACGTCCCGCCGCCGCCCACGCCCGTCCCGCCGCCCGCGCCGCTCATCGTGCGCGCGCCGCGCCTGCTCGCGACGGGCCTGCCGATCGGGGTCCGCGGCGCCGGAGCGCCTCCCGGCGCGCGGGTCAGCCTGCAGGTGCGTACGGAGAACGGCTGGAGCCCCGTGCGCCGGCGCACCGCCGACGCCGCCGGGCGGGTCATGTTCGCGTACCGGCCGAGCCGCTCGCGCCCGCGGCTGCGCATCCGCCTCGCGGCGCCCGGTGCGCTGCCGTCCGCGGCGCGCACCGTCCGCACCCGCGACGTGACGCTCGCGGCGTTCGGCGACGCGAACTTCGGCGACGGCGTGCAGGCCGTGATGCTCCAGCGCGGCAACCGCTGGCCGTGGGGCGGCGTCGCCGCGACGCTGAAGGCCGCCGACATCGCGTTCGGCAACCTCGAGTGCTCGATCTCCACCCGCGGGACGCCCGAGGTCAAGGAGTTCACGTTCCGGGGCAGCCCCGGCGCCCTGCGCGAGGTCGTGCCGTACGCGGGGCTCGACGTGCTGAACCTCGCCAACAACCACGTCGGCGACTACGGGACCGGCGCCCTCCTCGACACGATCCGCAACGTGCGCTCCACCGGCGCGCTCGCGGTCGGCGCCGGGACCGACCTCACCGGCGCCCGCGCGCCGCAGGTCATCGAGCGGCTGGGCCTGAAGGTCGCGTTCGTGGGCTTCTCGGACATCGGGCCCACCTCGTTCGCCGCGACGCCGGACCGCCCCGGCACCGCCTTCGCATCGCCGCAGGCGATCCGCGACGGCGTCCGCGAAGCGCGCCGGCACGCCGACGTCGTCATCGTCACCTTCCACTGGGGCGTCGAGCGCGACCCGCGCGAGACCGCCCGGCAGCGCGGTTTCGCGGCGGATGCCGTCTCGGCGGGCGCGAGCGCGGTCATCGGCGCGCATCCGCACGTCCTGCAGCCGATCCGGCGGGCTGGGGCCAAGCGCCTGATCGCCTACAGCCTCGGCAACTTCGTCTGGGCGGCCGGATCGCCCGCGAGCTCGCGCACCGGCATCCTGCACGTCCGGCTGTCGGCGAACGGGGTGGAGGGCTACCACCTGCAGCGCGCGCGGATCGTCGGGACGCGGCCCGCGCTGGGCTGACGGTGCCGTCCAGCGATCGGTGCAGTGCCCGCTTCCCTGGGCATACGGTGGGGCGCATGACCGCACAGCACGGCCACGCCGGGATCGCCGCGGCGGTCGAGCGGATGCGCGCGGACGGGGCCTCGGGCCCGGCCATCGCGGCGTTCGAGCGCCGCGCCCGCCAGCTCCTCGAAGGCGACGACGGCCTGCTGCCCGGCGACCGCCTCGAGCCGGTCGCCGGCATCCCGCGCCTCGACGACCTCGATGGCGTCGACGACGGGGACCCGGCCCTGCGCCGCGTGGCGGTGCTCAAGCTCAACGGCGGACTCGGCACGAGCATGGGCCTGCACCACGCGAAGTCGCTGGTCCCCGTCAAGGGGCACCGGACGTTCCTCGACGTCATCGCCGCACAGGTGCTGGGTCTTCGCCGCCGCCACGACGCCCCCGGGCTGCCGCTCGTGCTGATGTCGTCCTTCGCCACCGAGGCGCAGTCGGCGCGCGCTCTCCGGCCCCACCGCGGCCTCGGCGCCGAGCAGTTCCTGCAGTCGCGCGAGCCCAAGCTCGACGCCGAGACGCTCGAGCCGGTGCACTGGCCGGCCGAGCCCGCCCTGGAGTGGTGCCCGCCCGGCCACGGCGACCTGTACGCCGCGCTCGCCGGCTCCGGCACGCTCGCCCGGCTGCGGGAACGGGGGATCGACTGGCTGTTCGCCTCCAACGCCGACAACCTGGGCGCCGAGCTCGACCCGCGCGTCCTCGCCTGGGCGCAGGACGACGGCGCGCCGTTCGTCATGGAGGTCGTGCACGGGACGCCCGCCGATCGCAAGGGCGGCCACATCGCACGGCTCGACGGCCGCCTCGTGCTGCGCGAGACGGCGCAGGTGCCGGAGGGCGACGACTCGTTCGGCGACGTCCGGCGGTGGCGCTTCTACAACACGAACAACCTGTGGATCGACCTGCGTGCGCTCGAGGCGCTGGTCCGCGAGGATCCGGCCGGGCCGCCCCTGCCGCTCATCGTCAACCACAAGACCGTCGACCCGCGCGACGACGGCTCGCCCGCGGTGCTGCAGCTCGAGACCGCGATGGGCGCCGCCATCGGGGCGATCGACGGTGCGCGGGCGCTGCACGTCCCGCGGTCGCGCTTCGCCCCGGTCAAGACGACCGACGATCTCCTCGTCGTGCGGTCGGACGCCTACACGCTCGAGGGCGACGGCCACCTGGCGCCGGCGTTCGACGGCGACCCGCCGTTCGTGGAGCTCGACCCGGCGTTCTACAGGCGGCTGGCGGACTTCGACGGCCGCTTCGCCGGCGGACCGCCCTCGCTGCGCCGCTGCCGCAGCCTGCGCGTCGACGGCGACGTCCACTTCGGGCCGGGCGTGACGGTCGAGGGGAACGTCGAGCTCACCGGCCCCGGACGAGTGCCGGGCGGGGTGGTGCTCGCGGGCTGAGGCCGTCGCGCGGCCGCCCGCTCAGGCCGGCGGCAGCTTGACGACCTCGACGAAGAACTCGTCGATCTGGCGCACGACGGAGATGAAGCGGTCGAAGTCCACCGGCTTGGTCACGTAGGCGTTGGCGTGCAACTCGTAGCTGCGCAGGATGTCCTCCTCGGCCTCCGACGTCGTCAGCACGACCACCGGGATGCGGCTCAGCGTCTCGTCGGCCTTGACCTCGGCGAGCACCTCGCGCCCGTCCTTGCGCGGCAGGTTGAGGTCGAGGAGGATCAGGTCCGGCCGCGGGGCGTCCGCGAACTCGCCCTCACGGCGCATGAAGCGCAGCGCGTCGACGCCGTCGGACACGCACGACAGCTCGTTGCGGACCTTGTTCTCCTCGAAGGCCTCCTTGATCATCAGGGTGTCGCCGGGGTCGTCGTCGACGAGCAGGACGTGGATGGGCTTCGGGTTCGGGTTCATCGGCGCTCCTCGGGGACGGGCAGGGTGAAGTGGAAGGTGGTGCCGGCGGCGACGTCGGTGTCGAGCCAGATCCGCCCGCCGTGGTACTCGACGATCTTGCGGCACAACGCGAGGCCGATGCCGGTGCCCGCGTAGGCCTCCTTCGTGTGCAGCCGCTGGAAGATGACGAAGATGCGGTCGGCGTACTCGGGCTCGATGCCGATGCCGTTGTCGGCGACCGTGAAGCGCCAGCAGTCGTCCTCGCTCACGGCCTGGATCTGCACGCGCGGCGTGTCGGGTCCGCGGAACTTCAGCGCGTTGCCGATCAGGTTCTGGAAGACCGCGGTCAGCAGGCCGCTCTCGCCGCGGACCGCCGGCAGCTCGCCGACGTCGATCTCGGCCCCGCTCTCCTCGATGACGCCGTCGAGGTTCCCGCATGCGGCCTCGACGAGCTCACGCGCGTCCACGAGCTCCTGGGCCCCGCCCAGCCGGCCGACGCGCGAGAACGTCAGCAGGTCGTTGATGAGCCGCTGCATGCGCACGGCGCCGTCGACCGCGAACTCGATGTACTGGTCGGCGCGCTCGTCGAGCCGGCCCTGGTAGCGGCGCTGGAGCAGCTGCGTGAAGCTCGCCACCTTGCGCAGCGGCTCCTGCAGGTCGTGCGAGGCGACGTAGGCGAACTGCTCGAGCTCCGCGTTGGAGCGCTGCAGCTCGAGCGCCTGACGGTCGAGCCGCGCGTTCGCCTCCCGGACCGCCTCGAGCTCCTCCACGATCTGCCGGCGCATCGTCTCGACGTCGCTGCCGAGGGCGACGATGTCCCGCGGCCCGCGCGCGGTGACGGCGTGCGTGAAGTCCCCGCGCGCGACGCCGCGCGTCTCGGCGCCGAGTCGGGCCAGCGGACGCGAGACGACCCACCGCAGCGCGATGAGCCCGAGCACGCCGGCGGCGGCGAGCAGGCCGAGCATGACCGCGAGCGTGACGTTCAGCAGGCCCGCGGCCCTGCGCAGGCGCGAGCGGGCGTCGTCGCGCGCCGCGCTCAGATCCTGCTGCAGCGTCCGCACGGCGGCGCGCACCTCGTCGAACCGGGCCTTGCCGCGCTCGTCGGCCACCGCCGCGGGCCGGCGGCCGAACGCACGCACCGCCAGGATCGTCGGCTTTGCGTAGTCGTGGCGCCAGGCCGCGCCGGCGCGGCGCACGCGCTCGATGTCGCCGGTCAGCCCGCGGGTGTCGTCCCCGGGCGCCAGCGACCGCAACGACGCGATCGCGGACGTCTCGGCGCGCCGGCCGTTGCGGTAGGGATCGAGGAACGCGTCCCGGCCGGTCAGCGCGTATCCGCGCACGCCGGACTCCTGGTTGAGCAATGCGTTGGAGAGGCTCAGCGCCGCGACGGTCGACGGGTCGAGGCGGTCGACGACCTCGTTGCGCGCGTCGGACAGGCGGACGAGGCCGAGGATGCCGATCGCGGCGGCCACGAGGGCCGCGACGCCGAACACGACGGTGGCCAGGGCGAACCACTGGCCGACCCGCAGGCGTGACACGAGCGGGGGGTGCGCGCCGCCGCCGGCCACCGGTCAGTGGTCGCGTGACGAGACGATCAGCGCCGCGACGTCGTCGGCGTGCGGGCCGCCGTTGAGCTGCTCGACCCGGCCGATGAGCTCGTCGAGGAACGCGGCCGGCTCGGCCGCCCACCCGGGGCGCTGCTCGAGCAGACGGTCCAGGACGGCCGTCAGGCCTTCGATGCCGAGCCGCGTCCGCTCGCCGTCGCCGGTGCGTCCCTCGATGAGCCCGTCGGTGTAGAGCAGCAGGGTCCACTCGGCGGGCAGGTCGACGGTTGTCGTCTCCAGGCGGCGTCCGGCCTCGAGGCCGAGGGGGAGGTGGACGCGGCCGATCGCCAGCTCCGCCGCGCGGCCCGGGTGCAGGATGACCGGCGCGGGATGCCCGGCGAGCCACACGTCGGCGCTGCGGCGATCGGGCGCGACCGCGACGGCGGTGAGCGTCGTGAAGATGTCCGTGCGGTGGCGCTCGGCCACGAGGACGCGCTCCATCGTCTCGAAGACCTCGGCGGCCGGCCGGCCGGCGAGCGTGAGCGCGCGCCAGGCGATGCGCAGGCAGACGCCGAGCGCGGCCTCGTCGGCGCCGTGGCCGCACACGTCGCCGATCATCACGTGCAGCGTCCCGTCGTCGACCTCGATGGCGTCGTAGAAGTCGCCCCCGAGCACCGCGCGGCGGCGGCCGGGGCGGTAGCCGGCGGTCAACGTGGTGCGCGGGTCGCGCAGGAGCGCGGTGGGCAGCAGGCCGCGCTCGAGGCGCGCGTTCTCCCGGGAGTGCAGCTCGGCCTCGAGCAGCGCTCGCTCGGAGCGCTCCGCGCGGCGCCTCACGATCGCGTAGCGGATGGCGCGGGCAAGGGTCTCCCCGTCGACGCGGCCCTTGATGAGGTAGTCCTGCGCCCCGGCGCCGACGGCGTCCATGCCGCGCTGGGCGTCGCCGTGCCCGGTGAGCACGAGCACCGCGGTCTCGGGCGCGCGCCGGCGCAGGCGCACGAGCCCGTCGAGCCCGGTCGTGTCCGGCAGGCCGAGGTCCAGCAGGACGCAGTCGGCGGCGCCGACCGCCTCCTCGGCGGTGGCGAGCGAGCGCACGGTCACGACGTCGAGCTCGGGCGCGGCGTCGGCGAGCAGCTCGCGCACGAGGAACGCGTCGCCCTCGTCGTCCTCGACCAGGAGCACGCTGGCCTGCTCGTCGAGTCGACGCGTCGGCGGGACAGCCGTTGTTGAGGGCAGCGGCATGAAGGAGGGAGCGGGAACCGGGGGACGGCCCGCAGGAGCCGGATGCTACGGGACGGGGGTGCCGCCGTCGCACGCCACGCCGGCAGGTGCTGATCGCAGGCCGGCGCGCGCGAGCCTACACCGCCTTGAGATGCCGGATCGGCGCGTGGCGCAGCTCGCGCGCCACCGCCGCGACGAGCGGCTCGGCGTCGCGCTCGCGCCCGTCGGTCACCGCCGCGACCAGGTCGCGCTTGCGTTCGATCAGGCGGGCCATCGTCTCGTCGATCGTGTCCGCGGCGAGCAGGTACCAGGCCGTCACCGCGTCGCGCTGGCCGATCCGGTGCACGCGGTCCTCGGCCTGGTCGTGGACCGCCGGCGTCCACTCGAGCTCGAGGAAGCAGACGTTCGTCGCGCGCGTCAGCGTGATGCCCTGAGAGGCGACGGGCGTCGAGCACACGAGCAGCTGCGGGCCCGCCGGCTGCTGGAAGGCCCGCACGGTGGCGTCGCGCGCGGGGCCCGAGTCGCGCCCGAGCAGGTGCCCGGCCTCCGGGAAGCGCGCGAGGACCGCCTCCTGCACGTCGGTGTGGTGGGCGAAGACGACGAGCGGCTCCTCCGAGGCGAGGAAGTCGCCGATCCAGCTCAGGGCGGCGGCGAGCTTGCCGCGCGCGGCGATGCGCTTGAGCGCGTTGAGCTGGGCGAGCCGCTCGGCGCGCCGCGCCGCCGCCACCTTGGCATCGAGCTCCTGGAGGTCGAGCGGCAGCGACTGCAGCCAGGCGATGACGTCGCGCTCGGCCAGGCGGTACTCGTCCTCGTTGGTCAATGCGACCGGCACGACCGTGCGGCGCTTGGCCGGCAGTTGCGGCAGGACCTCGCTCTTCAGGCGCCGGGCGAAGCAGTGGCGGCGCAGATGCCAGTGCAGGCGCTCCTCGGCGCCGTGCCCGCCGCGGAAGCGCTGGCTGAAGCGCGCACCGCTGCCGAAGTCCGACAGGCGGTCGATGACCCGCAGTTGGGCGATGAGCTCGTCGGGGTGGTTCATCACCGGCGTGCCCGTCAGCGCGAGCTTGAGCCCGTCGGGCGCGACGGCGTCGGCGAGGCGGCGGACCGCCCGCGTGCGCTTCGCCCGGGGGTTCTTGACGAGGTGCGACTCGTCGACGACGAGCGCCCGCGGGCGGCGCAGGCGCAGCCGGTCGGTGTGCGCCTCGACGATCTCGTAGTTGAGGATCGTGATGTCCGCGCTCGCGGCGACGCCGCCGCGGCCGGAGACGACGGTGCGCGTCCGGTGCGGCAGCCAGCGCTGCGCCTCGCGCTCCCAGTTGAGCTTGAGCGAGGCCGGGCAGACGACGACCGCCGGGAACGCCTCGTCGGCCTCGAGGGCGGCGAGCGCCTGCACCGTCTTGCCGAGGCCCTGCTCGTCGGCGAGGAACGTACGGCGCGCGTCGAGCACGTACTGGACCCCGGCGCGCTGGAACGGCTCGAGCGTGCCCCCGAGGCGCACCGACGGATCCAACGGCGGGCCGTCGGTCGCGCGCGAACGGTCGACCGCGGCCATGGCGGCATCGTGCTCGCGGCGCAGCGCCTCGAGGACCGGACGCGCGCGCCCCCCGACCTCGACGCCGTGATCGCGCACGAAGCGGTCGATCGCGGGCACGACCCACGGGTCCACCGGCAGCGTCCGGCTCGCTCCCTCGACCCCGGGCAGCTCGGCGAACGCGATCGCCGCCGACTGGTCCCAGAGCACGTCGAGGCGCAGGCGGTCGCCCGTGACGCCCGTGGCGAGCGCGATCATCGCCGGCGGCGGCGGCAGACCCACCTGCAGCCGGCTCGCGCAGTCCGCGGCGCGCGGGTCCATCCGGGCGGATGGCAGCTCGCCGAGCGCCTCGGCCACATCGGGCTCGAGCGGGAGCCGGTGGTGGGCGCCCTGGACGACGGCACGGGCGGCGAGCGAGTCGGGCAGCGTCCCCGCGCGCGTCTCGCAGATGAACCATCCGCGGCCCTCGTGCCGGCCGGTGGTGACGCGGCCGATCCAGCGCTCGCCGAGGCCGTCGAGCCACACGGCGGCGTCCGCGGCGACGCGCAGATGCGGGAAGCGCTTGACGATCTCGGCGACGTGCGCGCCCGCCCAGTCGTCCGCGGGCGCCCACCACTCGCGCACGTCCCAGTCGAAGCGGCGGCCGGGGATCGCCCGCACGGCGTCGACGATGTCCGACCGGTACGGGAACGACAGCACGACGATGCGCCCGCGCTCCGGGCGCTCGCGCAGCTCGACGTTGTACGCCGGCTCGGCGAGCTTCATACGCCGAGGGACAGCTGCGCCTCGGTGGGCCGCAGCTCCTCGTCGCCGGCCTGCGGGCGCCCGCGCCGCGCCCAGTGGCCGACGACGTCGTGGGCGCTGCACTGCCGATAGGTCACGCGCTTGTCGATCGGCTCGATGCCGAGGCCGCGCAGCTCGATGCCGGTCACGAGCGCGTGGAACACGCGGCCCTTGCGGTTGACGAGGACGATGTCGCCGACGAGGACGCTGGCCAGGCGCATGTCCTCAGGCTAGGCATCGTGGGCGTCGTCGCGGAACGCCGCGTGGCCGAGGTCCGCTAGCCAGCGCCGCATCCATCGGTGCATGTGCTCGGCGCCGACGACCTCCTCGCCGGGCAGCGCCCACCCGGCGGGCGCCAGGATGAACGGATAGGCCTGCGGGCCGCCCATCCCGCCGTGCGAGCCAACGAGCTCCTCGAAGGCGGCGACCTCGCCGGTCTCCGGCCAGTAGGTGCTGTTGACGAGGATGTCCGGGCAGTGTGCGAAGCCGTCCGTGCGCAGGACGTGGGCGGCGGCGTTGGGGCCGAACGGCGCGAGCGGGTCCTCGCCCTCGACCTCGCCGGAGTGCAGCCGGCACCTGCCGCGCGGCCCGAGGACGAGCGCGCCGTGCTCGGCGCAGCGCACGTGGACGAAGCCGATGCCGGGGTGCGCGCGCAGGGTCGGCAGCAGGTCGGGGTAGCGCTCGTCGATCTGCTGGCGCGTCGCGCGGCCGGGGATGCGCGGGAAGGTGATGAGCCCGAGGCAGCCGGACGCCATGACGACGATCTCGGGCGGCGGCTCGGGCGCGGCGGGCAGCGCGGGACGGCCCCCGTCCTCGTCCCGGTCGCCGTCGCCGTCGCCGTCCGCGGGCGCTCGGGCACCGAGCCGCACCTCGCCGGCGCTGTCGCCGTCCGCGGGCGCTCGGGCACCGAGCCGCACCTCGCCGGCGCTGTCGCCGTCCGCGGGCGCTCGGGCACCGAGCCGCACCTCGCCGTCGACCTGCCGGCGCCGGGTCACCCCGCGCACCGTCCGCGCGGCCAGGCCCGTGCCCGAGGCGGCCTCGGTCAGCGCGGCGCCCATGCGCCCCAGCGCCTCGTCCTCGCCGGATCCCTCCGCGGCGACGCTCTCCGTCCGGCACGTCGCCCGGACCAGCCCTTCGAGCGTCTGCCCGTAGCGGTCGCGGAACGTCGCGCCCTGGGTCTGGCCGTGGTCGGACAGGACGACGATCTCGTACGGGCGCGACGCCGCGGCGGCGGCCGCGGCGATCCGCCCGATCTGGCGGTCGACGTCGCGCAGCACCGCGAGCGTGTCGCTGCGCTCGATCCCGGAGTGGTGGGCGACCTCGTCGTAGGCGAGGAACGTCGTGTACACGACGGGCCGGCCGGCATGGGCGTCGGCGACGACCGCCGCCACCTGCAGGTCGCGCTGGACCGCCGTCGCCCACGCGCGGACCGGGGCGTAGCCCAGCGTGCGGCGGATGCGCGGCTGCACGTCGAGGTGGCGCTGCTCCGCGGCCGCGCGCAGCTCGCGCGCGACGTGCGCGATCGAGGCGAGCACCGTGTGCGCGAGGTTGTACGGGCTCGAGAAGTACGCGGCGTAGTCCTCGCCGAGCCGGCTGCCCGGCCGGCGCAGCTGCATCACGGTGCTCATCGTCAGGAGCGAGTGCGGGGCGTCGCCGGAGAGGATGTTCGCCCGGCTCGCGCCGTCGGCGTGCAGGAGGCCGCGGCCGTCGGAGATCCGCCGCTCGATCTCGGCCGCGTCGCGCGGGTGGTTCGTGACGATCGCGCGCCCGTGCTCCTTCTCCCACCAGCGGAAGGCGGGCATGTCGTCGTTGTCGCCGTGCAGCAGCCCGGCCTGGCAGGCGCCGGTCTGCGACGACCAGTCGGTCTCCCACCGCACCAGCCGGTGGCTGCCGTCGCGCAGCCAGCGCGAGAGCGTGGGCGCGTTGCCGTCGCGCAGGGCGCGGACGAGGACCTCGTGGGCGAGGCCGTCGATCTCGAGGAAGAGGACGCCGGGGACGCCGTCGTCGCCGCGGCCGGCCGGCGCGTGGCGGCGCAGGTGGCGGCGCACGCGGCCCTCGTCGTCGATCGCCGCCGCGGAGCCCGCGAGGGTGCTCGCAGCCGTCAGTCCGAACGTCACCGCGATGGCGGTCCAGATGTCATCGACGTGGACGCCCGGGACGATCCACGCGGCGGCGAGGACCACGAGCCCGTTGAGCAGGAGCACCGCGCCGCCGAGTGTGAGCACGGTGATCGGCAGGGCGAAGCGGATGACCAGCGGCCAGACGAGCGCGTTGAGGACCGCGCAGACGACCGCCGCGCCGACGGCCGCGCCGATCGTGTCGACGTGGAAGCCGGGCAGGATCGCGTTGAGCACGAGCAGCGCCAGCGTCGAGACGACGACCGTGACGAGCGCGCGGCGGATCACAGCGCGACCTGGCCGCCGGGGTCGAGGACGGCGAGGCGCACGTCCGGGCAGCGCTCGCCGGCGCCGCGCACGAAGGCCTCGAGCGGGGCGCGCAGGACGTGCCCGTGGCGGCGCCGCAGACCGATGGGCAGCAGCGTGCCCCAGTGGATCGGCACGGCGACCTCCGGACGCAGCAGCTCGAGCGCATCGACCGCCTCGCCCGGATCCATGTGGCCGGGCCCGAGCGACGGGCCCCAGCCCCAGATCGGCAGCAGCGCGACGTCGAGCGGGCCGAGGTCGCTCATGCCGTCGAACACGGACGTGTCGCCGGCGAAGTAGACGCGCCGGCCGGCCGCCTCGACGACGAAGCCCACCGCTTCCGAGGCGCCGGAGACCGGGCTGCGCCGGGTGTCGTGCACCGCGGGCACCGCGAGGACGCGCGCCGCGCCGACGTCGAGCGCGCCGCCCGCGGGCAGCTCCTGCACGTGCGCGCCCGTCTTGCCGCGCACGATGCGCCCGACGCCGGGCGGCACGACGAGCTCGCGCGGTGCCGGGCGCAGACCGCGCAGGCTCGGCACGTCGAGGTGGTCGCGGTGCGCGTGGGAGACGAGCACGGCGTCGAGCTCGCCGGTCGCCGGCGCCGGCGGGGCGTGGCGGCGCAGGTGCGCGACGCGCGAGCGCAGCACCGGATCGGTCAGCAGACGCACGCCGCCCAGCTCGATAAGCACGGTCGCGTGCCCGAGCCAGGTCAGGCGGTCCGGTTGCACGCGGCCAGGGTAAACGGCGCGGGCACCTGCGCGACAGGCATGCGCCCACGATTGCCGTGCCGCCGGTGCGGCGGAGATGATGGGCGCCATGCAGCTCTCCCGAGGCCGCCGCGCCGCGATCTACGGACTGCTCGTCGCCGGGGCGATCGTGGCGATCCTGGCCATCTTCGCGGTCTGGACGGCGCGCCAGCTCCTCGAGAAGGACAACTGGGATCAGACGACGCAGGCGCTCATCGCCGACGACTCGATCCACACGGCGCTCGCGACCTACCTCGTCGATCAGGTCTACACCAACGCCGACCCGGCCGCGAAGCTGCGCGACGCGCTCCCGCCGCGGCTGCAGCCGCTCGCCGCGCCGGCCGCGGGCGCGCTGCGCGAGCCCGCCGTCCGGGCCGTCGAGAAGCTGCTCGACGCGCCGCGGCTGCAGGTGCTCTGGGCCAAGGCCGCGTCGATCACGCACGACCAGTTCATCGCGCTGGTCAACAACGAGAGCCGGGCGATCCGCGAGAACGGCGACGCGGTGGTCCTCGACGTGCGCCCGCTCATCGCGCTGGTGGGCGACCAGCTCGGGCTGCCGATCGACGGCTCGCGGCTGCCGGAGAGCGCCGGGGTCATCAAGATCATGGACGCGCAGCAGCTCGACGCCATGCGGACGGTCGTCAAGCTGCTCAAGACGCTCGCGATCGTGCTGTTCCTGCTCGCGCTCGTCCTGCTCGGCATCGCGATCTGGCTGGCCCGCGGCCACCGGCGGGAGATCACGGCCGCGGCCGCGCTGTCGCTCATCGTGGCGGCGATCGTGGTGCTGCTCTTGCGCCGCGTGCTGGGCAACCAGGTCATCGGCGACCTGGCGAACACGTCCACCGGGCAGGCTGCGGCGGACTCGGCGTTCGCCATCGGGACGTCCCTGCTGGCCAAGATCGCGCGCACGCTCCTGCTGCTCGCGCTGCTGCTCCTGCTCGGGGCCTGGCTGTCGGGCCCGTCGCGCCTCGCGCTGCGGATCCGGACGTTCCTGCGCCCGGCCCTGCTGGCGCGGCCCGAGATGGTCCACGGCGCGGTGCTGGCCGTGCTGCTCGCGCTGCTGGCGATCGGCGTCATCCCGGGCATCCGGACCGCCATCGCGGCGCTCCTGCTCGTCATCGTCGCGGTCGTCGACGTCGAGATGGTGCGCCGGCGCACGGTGAAGGACCCGGTCGGGCCGGTGGCGCCGGCCGCGCCCGCTCCGGCGGCCTGACCTATATTCGCGCCCATGCCGACGACCGCCCCGCCCGTGCTCTGGGAGCCTTCGCCCGAGCGCATCGAGAATGCCACGCTGACCCGCTACCAGGCCTGGCTGGAGGAGCGGCTGGGTCGCTCGTTCGCCGGCTACGACGAGCTGTGGCAGTGGTCGGTCGACGACGTCGAGGGGTTCTGGGCGTCGATCTGGGACTTCTTCGAGGTACAGGCGTCGGTGCCCTACGAGCGGGTGCTCGGCCGGCGCGAGATGCCGGGCGCGGAGTGGTTCGTCGGCGCGCGGCTGAACTGGGCCGAGCACGTCTTTCGCGGCAAGGATCCCGAGGCGGTGGCGATCCGCGCGGCGGGCGAGGGGCGTGCGCTGGCCGAGACGACGTGGGGCGAGCTGCGCGCGCTCACGGCGCGGATCGCGGCCGGGCTGCGCGCGCAGGGCGTGGTGCGGGGCGATCGCGTGGTGGCCTACGTCCCCAACTGCGTCGAGGCGGTCGCGGGCGTGCTGGCGTGCGCGTCGCTGGGGGCGACGTGGTCGTCGTGCTCGCCGGACTTCGGGGCGCGCAGCGTGGTCGACCGCTTCGCGCAGATCGAGCCGAAGGTGCTGCTGGCGGTCGACGGCTACCGCTACAACGGGCGCGACTTCGACCGCCGCGACATCGTCGACGGGCTGCGGCGCGAGATGCCGTCGCTGCGCGCGACGGTGCTGCTCGGCTACCTCGACGAGTCGGCGACGCTCGACGGGGCCGTGGCGTGGGAGGAGTTCCTGGGGCCGGAGGGCGCGAAGCTCTCCTTCGAGCAGGTGGCGTTCGATCACCCGCTGTGGGTGCTCTACAGCTCGGGCACGACCGGGCTGCCGAAGGCGATCGTGCAGGGCCAGGGCGGCATCCTGCTGGAGCAGCTCAAGCACCAGAACCTGCACGTCGACGCGCGGGCGGGCGACCGGGTGTTCTGGTTCACCACGACGGGCTGGATGATGTGGAACTTCCTCGTCGGCTGTCTTCTGACCGAGGCGTCGATCGTGCTCTACGACGGCAACCCGGGCTATCCGGACATGACGGCGCTGTGGGATCTCGCGGCCGAGGCGCAGATCACGACGTTCGGTACGAGCGCGAGCTACATCGCGGCGTGCATGAAGGCGGGCATCGAGCCCGGCGCGGGGCGCGATCTGTCGGCGCTGCGGTCGGTCGGCTCGACGGGGTCGCCGCTGGCGCCGGAGGGCTTTGAGTGGGTCTACGAGCACGTGGGCGCCGACACGTGGCTGTTCTCGACGTCGGGTGGCAGCGACGTGTGCACGGCGTTCGTGGGCGGGGTGCCGACGCTGCCGGTCTACGAGGGCGAGCTGCAGGCCCGCTCGCTCGGCGCGCGCGTCGAGTCCTTCGACGAGGAGGGCCGGCCGCTGATCGGAGAGGTCGGCGAGCTGGTGATCACCGAGCCGCTGCCGTCGATGCCGACGGGGCTGTGGAACGACCCGGACGGCTCCCGGTATCACGAGGCGTACTTCGACATGTTCCCCGGGGTCTGGCGCCACGGCGACTGGATCGAGATCACCGACCGCGGGACCGCGATCATCTACGGCCGCAGCGACTCGACCATCAACCGCGGCGGCGTGCGGATGGGCACCAGCGAGATCTACCGCGCGGTGCTCGCGGTCGACGCGGTCACCGACGCGCTCGTCGTCGACATCGACGGCTGGATGCCGCTGTTCGTCGTGCTGCGCGACGGCGCCACCCTGACCGACGACCTCAAGCAGGAGATCGCGCGCCGCATCCGCCAGGATTGCTCGCCCCGCCACGTGCCCAACGTCGTCTACGAGATCTCCGAGGTCCCGCGGACCCTGTCGGGCAAGGTCCTCGAGGTGCCGGTCAAGCGCATCCTCATGGGCACGGCGGCCGAGAAGGCGGCCAGCCGCGACAGCCTCGCCAACCCCGCCGCACTCGACTGGTTCGTCGACCTCGCAGCCCAACGCTGAGCGCCGCCGCGCCCGTGACATGAGCGCCGCGCCGCGCGTCCCGGCCCGGATCGTCGGGACCGTGATGCTCGGCACGACGCTGAACCCGCTGAACTCGTCGATCATCGCGCTGGCCCTGGTCGACGTCAGCCGGCACTTCGACGTGACGCTGGCCGCGGCGGGGTCGCTCGTCATCGCGTTCTACGTCGTCGGGGCGTTCGGCCAGCCGGCGATGGGCCGCCTCGCGGACCGCTTCGGCCCGCGGCGCGTGTTCGTCGGCGGGCTGTCGATCGTGGTGGTGGCGAGCCTCGTCGCGCCGCTCGCCCCGTCGCTGCCGTGGCTCGTGCTGGCGCGGATGGTGCTCGCGTTCGGCACCGCCGCGGCGTTCCCGGCCGGCCTGGCGATGGTCCGGGCGGTCGCGGGGGAGGGCCCGGCGCCGACCGGCACGCTCGGCGCGCTGTCGATCGCCGCGAACGGGATGGCGGCCCTCGGGCCGGTGGTCGGCGGGATCGCCGTCGCGGTGGCCGGGTGGGAGGCGATCTTCCTCGTCAACGTGCCGCTCGCCCTCGCGGGGATCGTCCTCGCGCGCGTGTGGCTGCCGGCGGTGCCGGGGACCCATCACGCCGGCGCGCACGACCGGCGGCGCACCGTCACGCTGCTCGCCCTGCCCACGCTGCGCGGCGTCTACGCCCGCTTCGTCGCCGTGACGCTCGCGTTCTACGGCGTGGTGCTCGGGCTGCCCGTGTGGCTCGAGGAGGCGCGCGGCCTGGAGTCGAGCGCGGTCGGGCTGGTCGTCGCACCGGTCGCGGCGCTCGGCATGATCGCGACGCCGGTCGCCGCCCGCTTCATCCGCGCGGTCGGGGCGGAACCCGCGGTGATCGTCGGTGCGGCGCTCGTGGTGGTCGGCTCGGCCCCGATGCTGACGTACGGGCCCGGCACGCCGTTGGCGGTCGTGGCGGCGGCGGGGGCGGTGCTCGGCGCGGGCCTGGGATTCGCGAACCTCGGGCTGCAGACCGGCCTGTACCAGGGGGCGCCCGAGGGACAGATGGGCGCCGCGGGCGGCCTGTTCCAGACGTGCCGCTACCTCGGCGCGATCCTCGCCACCGTGATCATGGGGGTGGCGTTCGCCGACGCGGTCGACGGCGCGGGGCTGCACGTCATCGCGGCGGTCACCGCCGCGCTCGCGGCGCTGACGATCGCCGGTACGGCGGCGAACGTGGTCAAAACCGCATCGGCTGAGTAGGTTTTGACACATGGCCCTCCTCAAGCCGGATCCCACCTTCCACGCCAGCCCGGGCGAGGCGGCTGCCGCGCCGCCGGAGACCCTCGGCTACGTCGTCACGCTGAACACGGGCACGAACGGCGACAAGGCGCCCGACGCGCTGTGCGTCGTCGACCTCGATCCGTCCTCGTCGAGCTACGGCACCGTCGTGGGACGGCTGGACATGCCCGAGATCGGCGATGAGCTGCACCACTTCGGGTGGAACGCCTGCTCGTCCGCGCTGTGCCCGTGGGCCGCGCACCCGCACGTCGAGCGGCGCTACCTGCTGATCCCCGGCCTGCGGTCGTCGCGCCTGCACGTCGTCGACGTCAAGGGCGACCCGCGCCAGCCGAAGCTCGAGAAGGTCGTCGAGGCCGACGAGATCGCCCGCAAGGCCGGCTACAGCCGTCCGCACACGATCCACTGCGGCCCCGACGGGATCTACGTCAGCGCACTCGGCGCGCCCGACGGCGACGGTCCCGGCGGGATCTTCCTGCTCGACCACGAGAACTTCTCCGTCAAGAGCGCCTGGGAGCAGGACCGCGGGCCGCAGGAGCTGGCCTACGACTTCTGGTGGCACATCGCCTACGACACGATCGTCACCAGCGAGTGGGGGACGCCGAACATGGTCGAGGACGGCCTGATCGGCGAGCTGCTGCTCGGCAACAAGTACGGCCACCAGCTCCACGTCTGGGACTGGAAGAAGCGCAAGCACGTCCAGGCCGTCGACCTCGGCGCCGAGCACCAGATGGTGCTCGAGCTGCGCCCCGCCCACAACCCGCGCAACGCGTACGGCTTCGTCGGCGTGGTCACGTCGACCGCCGACCTGTCGGCGTCGGTGTTCCTGTGGCGCCGCGCGGACGACGGCACGGTCAGCGCGAAGAAGGTCATCTCGATCCCGGCCGAGCCGGCGGAGGCCGATCAGCTGCCGCCGCTGCTGCAGCCGTTCGGCGCGGTGCCGCCGCTCGTCACCGACATCGCGCTCTCGGTCGACGACTCGGCGCTGTTCGTCTCCTGCTGGGGGACGGGGGAGATCAAGCGCTACGACGTGACCGATCCCGACAACCCGCGCGAGACGGGCTCCGTGCGGCTGGGCGGCATCGTCGAGCGCACCGCGCACCCGGCCGCGGGGGCGCTGAAGGGCGGCCCGCAGATGGTCGAGGTCTCGCGCGACGGCAAGCGCATCTACCTCACGAACTCGCTGTACGCGGCCTGGGACGAGCAGTTCTACCCCGAGGGCATCGACGGGTGGATGGTCAAGCTCGACGCCGAGGGCGACTTCCGGCTCGATCCGGACTTCTTCCTCGAGTTCCACGGGGAGCGCCCGCACCAGGTGCGCCTGGAGGGCGGCGACGCCTCGAGCGACAGCTACTGCTTCCCGGACTGAGCGCGTCCGGCGTAGGCTGGGGTCGAGATGCACGGCGCCTGGCCCTGGATCCTCGTCGCGCTGCTCGGGGCCTACCACGGCCTGAACCCGGCGATGGGCTGGCTGTTCGCGGTCGGCCTCGGCATGCAGGACGGCGACCGGCGCTCGGTCAAGCGGGCGCTGGTGCCGATCGCGATCGGCCATGAGGCCTCGATCGCGGTCGTGGCGGCGCTCGTGCTCGGCCTCGGCGTGGTCACGGACCAGTCGATCCTGCACATGGTCGCCGGCGGCGTCCTCGTCGGGTTCGGGCTGTTCCGGTTCGCGCGGCCGCGCGCCCACCCGCGCTGGACGCGGATGCGTGTCAACCGCGGCGAGCTGACGTGGTGGTCGTTCCTGATGTCGAGCGCGCACGGCGCCGGGCTGATGGTCGCGCCGATCCTCATCGGGGTCGGCGCGGCGGACGCGACGGCGGACGGCGGGCAGACCCTCGGCCACGTCGACGTCGGCGGGCTGTCGGTCATCACGACCGTTCTCGCCGTATCGGTCCACGTCGCCGCGATGCTCGCCGTGATGGGCGCGATCTCGCTCGTCGTCTACGACCGCTTCGGCACCGCGCTGCTGCGCAAGACGTGGCTGAACCTCGACTGGCTGTGGGCGGGCGCGTTCATCGTGGCCGGCGTCGTGACGTTCTTCACGTAGACCCGCCCCGCGCGCTGTGTCGCGGACCTGACAGAACCGCCGTCACGCGCTCGACGGACGCGTGCGGCGACCGCTCGTACGGTCGCTCCCGAGGACCAAACGACCCCCTCGGAGGCACCCATGTCCATCCGCACCCACCGCTTCTCCCGCCGCGCTCCGCTCGGCGTCCTGCTCGCCGGCGGCGCGCTGCTGGCCGCCGCTTCACCGGCTACGGCGATCCCCGTCGGCGGTGGGGGCGGGACCCCGCCGCCGCCGCCCAACCAGCCGCCGGTCCCGCGCTTCAGCATCTCGCCGAACCCGGCGCTGCTCAACAGCCTGCGGGTGCTCGACCCGGTCGGCGGGATCGGGCCGGTCAAGGCGCTCCAGCTCGGGCCGCTCGTCAGCTTCGACGCCTCGGCCTCGACCGACGACGACGGCATCGCCGACTACGCCTGGGACCTCGACGGCAACGGCACGTACGAGACGCACGGCGCGGCCCCGACGACGAGCCGGCGCTACGGCACGGCGGGCACGACGACGATCAAGCTGCGCGTCACCGACACGGGCGGCGCCAAGCGCATCGCCTCCCACCAGCTGCTGGTCCACCGCCCGCCGGTGGCCAGGCTGGCGGCGACGCCCGGCACGGCGCTGCTCGGCCAGTCGGTCGCGCTCAGCGCCGCGGGCTCCACGGACGACAACGGCATCGCCAAGTACGAGTTCGACCTCGACGGCGACGGCACGTTCGAGACGGCCAACGGCACCACGCCGACCGCCTCGGCGTCCTTCACCACCCTCGGCACCCGCACGCTGAAGGTCAAGGTCACCGACATCTACGGCGCGAGCTCGACCGCGAGCGCCGGCGTCGTCGTGCACCGCGCGCCGACCGCCGCGTTCGCGTTCGCACCCGCCGCGCCGGTCGCGGGCGCGCCCGTCCAGTTCGACGGCTCCGGCTCGGGCGACGACGGCGCGATCGCCGACTACGCCTGGGACCTCGACGGCGACGGCACGTTCGAGACCGACACGCTCGCCTCCCCGCGGGCCGGCAAGGTCTACGCCACGCCCGGCACCGTGCAGGTGCGCCTGCGCGTCACCGACGACCACGGCGTCCAGGACGTCGTGACCCACGCCGTGACGGTCGACCCCGCGCCCGCGGTCCTGGCGATCGACGCGAAGGCCCCGAGGATGCGCATCGTCAAGCGCTCGGTGCACATGTCGCGCGGCGGCCAGGTCAAGCTGCGCGTCGCCTGCCCGAAGAGCGAGAGCACGTGCGCCGGCCAGGTGACCCTGCGGGCCAGGCACGGCGCCCGGACCAGCTCGCTCGGCAGCAAGGCGTTCGCGCTGAAGGGCGGCGCGTCGAAGTCGCTGACCTTCCGCCTCGGCCGGGTGGACAGGCGCACGGTCAACAAGGCCGGGAAGCTGCGCGCGACCGCCCTGAGCGTCGCCGCCGACGCGGCCGGCAACGTCGGCTCGAGCAGTGCCACGGTGACCATCAAGCGCTGAGAGCGACGGGAGCGCTCTCCGCGGGTGGGGTGCCGGCGCGGGACCGGCAGACCCCGCGGCGACCCCGGCCTGACGCGGCCGGGGTCGCCGTCGTCCCGTCCCCTTCGTTGCATACGGTGCAGGGCGTGAACGAGGTGGACTTCGAAGCGCTGGTCCCCCCGTGGCTGCGCACCCTCTCGCTCGTCGCCGCCCTGCTGACCGTCCCCAGCGTCCTGCTCGACGTCGTCATCGGACTGCCGCACTGGCTCGACGTCTTCGCGAGGGTCCTCAACTGGACGGTGTGGTCGGTCTTCCTGATCGTCCTGATCGTGGTCCTGGTCCGCGCGCCGTCCCCCTGGAAGGCCCTGAAGGCCAACCCGGTGCTGCCGATCATCGTGGTCTTCACCACGCCGTTCGCGCCCGCCGGCCTGCAGATGTTCCGGTTGCTGCGCCTGGGTGCCCTGCTCGGCGCCGCCCACCACGCCAAGCGGCTGTTCTCGACCCAGGGCCTCGTGTACGCGGGTGCGGTCCTGGCGATCGTCGTCGTCGGCGGCGGGATCATCTTCACCGCGGTCGAGCGCAGCGCCCAGCACCTGTCGATCGAGAGCGGCATCTGGTGGGCGATCGTCACGGTGACGACCGTCGGCTACGGCGACATCGTCCCGCACACCGAAGCGGGCCGGGCGGTGGCGGTGATCGTCATGGTCACCGGGATCGGCACCGCCGCGCTGCTGGTCGGCGCCGCATCGCAGCGCTTCGTCGCCGGCAGCACCGGCGACGACGGCGCGCAGGAGGGCGGCCAGCCGAGCCTGGCCGTGCTGCACGGCGAGATCCGGGACCTACGCGCGGAACTGGCCGCGCTGCGCGAGGATCTTGGCGTTTCGCGGCAGGAGACATAACGCCGGCGTCGAAGGGCGCCGACCACCGCTCGACATTCGACGCCAGAGCGTCGAATGCGTGTCCCCCTCACGGTTGGGCGGTGTTGGATGGCCCAACGTGCCCAGTGTCGCGATCATCTTTCCCGGACAGGGCTCCCACGAAGACGGCATGGACGAAGGACTGCGGGACGACCCGCTGTTCGTGCACGGGCTCGAGGTGCTCGGCTTCGATCCGTTCGCCCGGCTCGACGAGGGAACCCGCTTCCAGCAGCCCGCCCTCTTCCTGTGCTCCGTCGTGGGGTGGGAGCGCAGCGGCATTGCCGCGCCCGTGGCCGCCGCCGGCCACTCGCTCGGCGAGTACGCGGCGCTCGTCGCGTCCGGGGCGCTCGACTTCGACGCCGCGCTGCGGCTCGTCGCCCTCCGTGGCGATGCGATGGCCCGCGCCGGCGAGGAGCGTGCCGGCTCGATGGTCGCCGTGCTCGGCGAGGACGATGCCGCGGTACGGGCCACCGCCCACGAGCACGGCCTCACGATCGCCAACGACAACGCGCCCGGGCAGCTCGTGCTCTCGGGCCCGGTCGCGGGCATCGAGGCCGTCGACGCATCCGGACTGCGCACCCGGCGCCTCGACGTGTCCGGCGCGTTTCACTCGCCGCTGATGGCGCCCGCCGCGCAGGAGCTCGCGCGCGCCCTCGAAGCCGTCGAGGTGCGCGCCCCCCGGTTCCCCGTCATCTCCAACGGCACCGCGGCGGCGTTCGGCGACATCCGCGCCGAGCTCGTCGAGAACCTGCTCAGTCCGGTGCGCTGGCGCGAGACCGTTGTCGCCCTGCGCGGCCTGGGCGTCGAGGAGTTCGTCGAGCTGGGGCCGGGACGCGTGCTCAGCGGCCTGATCAAGCGCATCCTGCGAGCGAGCGAGGTCACGGCCTGATGACCGCCACGACCGTCCCCGACCTCGTCCCGTACACCCGACGCGCCCGCCCTGCCGTCCACCGCCCGCAGACCCGCGCCGGCATCTTCGGCCTCGGCGCCGCGCTGCCCGGCCGCGTCGTCACCAACGACGACCTCGCCGAGCGCCTCGACACGGACCACAACTGGATCGTCAAGCGCACCGGGATTCACACGCGGTACTGGCTCGCTCCGGAGGAGAGCCTCGCGCCGCTGGCCGCCGAGGCCTGCGTCGCCGCGCTGGCCGACGCCGGGCGCGACCCGTCCGAGGTCGACCGGATCATCGTCTCCACCATCACTCCCGACCGCCTCACGCCCGGCCTCGCGCCGATGGTCGCCGAGCTGCTGGGCTGCGGGCCGGCCACCGCGGCGGTCGACCTCAATGCCGCCTGCGCCGGCTTCCTCGTCGCGCTCGACGAGGCGGCCGCGTTCGTCGAGAGCGGCCGCGCGGGCGTCGTGCTCGTCTGCGGCGCCGAGGCCCTGTCGCGCATCACCGACCACGACGACCGCGGCACGGCCGTGCTGTTCGGCGACGGCGCCGGCGCCGTGGTGGTCGCCGGCGGCGAGCTCGAGCTCGGCGTCGCGCGGTTCGTCAGCGGCAGCGACCCCTCACAGGGCGAGGCGCTCTACGCCGAGACCGACGAGCGCATGCTGCGCATGGCCGGCCCGACCGTCTACCGGCACGCGATCGCCCGGATGGTCGACGCCACCGGCGAGGCGCTCGCCGCCGCCGGCCTGACGATCGACGACGTCGACCTGTTCGTCGCCCACCAGGCCAACGCCCGCATCATCGAGACCACCGCGGCCGAGCTCGGACTGGGGCGCGAGCGCGTCGTCTTCGACATCGACCGCTGCGCGAACACGTCGTCGGCGACGATCCCGCTGGCGCTGCAGCGCGCGGAGGGCGACGGCCGCCTGCGGCCCGGTGCGAACGTCCTCATGTCGGCGTTCGGCGCCGGCTTCGTCTGGAGCGCGGGCGTCGTGCGCTGGAAGGAGCGCGTGCATGTCTGCGCGTGAATCGACCGCCACCCGTCCCTGCGCGGTCGTCACCGGCGGGCGGCGGGGCATCGGCGCCGCCATCGTCGAGCGCCTGCGCGGCGACGGCCTCAACGTCGTCGGGCTCTCGAGCAGCGAGTGCGACGTGCGCGACGCCGGCAGCGTCGACGCGGCGTTCACCCGCATCGAGGAGGAGCACGGCCCGATCCTCGTGCTCGTCAACAACGCCGGCATCACCCGCGACGGCCTCGCCCTGCGCATGTCCGACGACGACTGGGACGCGGTCCTCCAGACGAACCTGACCGGCGCCTTCCACTGCACCCGCCGCGTCCTGTCGCCGATGATGCGCCGCCGCTTCGGCCGCATCGTCAACGTGAGCTCGGTCGTCGGGACGCGGATCGGCAACCCGGGCCAGGCGAACTACGCTGCCTCGAAGGCGGGCCTCGTCGGCTTCACGAAGACGATCGCCCGTGAGATGGCCCGCAAGGGCATCACCTGCAACGCGGTGACCCCCGGGTTCATCGCGACCGACATGACCAAGGACGTTGACGAGGGCCTGCTGTCCGCGATCCCCGCGGGCCGCGTCGGCACCCCGGAGGAGGTGGCGAGCGCCGTCTCGTTCCTCGCCTCCGAGGAAGCCGGCTACGTCAACGGAGCGACCCTGACCGTCGACGGCGCGATGAGCGCCTGAAAGGACACAACGTGCCCGAGACCACCGTTCCGAACGAAGAGCAGGTCCTCAACCGCGTGCGTGAGGAGCTGGCCGCGATCAAGGTGCCCGGCGCCGAGGACGCGACGATGGAGACCCAGTGGTCGGAGCTGGACGTCGACTCGCTCGACCTCGTGGAGCTCGTCAAGGCCCTGGAGGACGAGTACGGCATCCAGATCGCCGACGACGAGCTCAAGCCGATCAAGGGCGTCGGCGACGCCGTGACCCTGACGATCCGCCTCGCGGAGGCCCAGAGCGCGTGAGACTCCGCGGGCCCTCACACACCACGGCTTCGGCCTTGAGGGGGATCACGTCGTGAGCCAGGTCGTCATCACCGGACGCGGCGTCGTCACGTCGCTCGGAGAGACCGCCGACGGGTTCTTCGACGCGCTGATCGACCGCCGGAGCGGGATCGCCGACGGGGTCGGCGCCTGCACGGAGTTCGACCCCGAGGTCGTCATGACGCCGAAGGAGGCCCGCCGCGCCGACCGCGTGTCGCACTTCGCGCTGGCCGCGGCCCAGCAGGCGTGGGACGAGGCGAGCCCCGACGGCTTCGACCCGGAGCGGGCGGCGGTCGTCGTCGGCACCGGCGTCGGCGGTCTGGAGACGCTCGAGCGCAACACGCTCGCGTGGCTGCAGGACGGCGAGCGCGCGGTGTCGCCGATGTTCGTGCCGATGATGATGCCGAACGCCGCGGCCGGCCTGATCGCCATGCGCTTCGGCATCCAGGGCCCCGGCTGGTCCATCGCCTCCGCATGCGCGACGGGCACCCACGCGATCGGCGAGGCCAAGCGGATGATCGAGCGCGGCGACGTCGACCTCGTCGTCGCCGGCGGCACCGAGGCGGCGCTGACGAACGTCTGCCTGGCCGCGTTCAAGCGCATGGGCGCGACGTCGCGCGTAGGGATCTCGCGCCCGTTCGACGCCCAGCGCGACGGGTTCGTGATGGGCGAGGGCGCCGGGGTGGTCGTGCTCGAGAGCGAGACGCACGCGAAGGCGCGCGGCGCGAGGATCTACGGCAAGGTCGCCGGCTACGGCGCCTCGAACGACGCGTTCCACATCACGCAGCCCGACGAGGACGGCCGCGGCGCGATCCGCTCGATGACGAAGGCGCTCGAGGACGCGGGTGCCCAGCCGGGCGACGTCGGCTACATCAACGCGCACGGCACCTCGACCCCCTTCAACGACAAGATCGAGACGCTCGCCATCAAGGGCGTCTTCGGCACGAACGGCTCCGTCCCGCCGATCAGCTCGACGAAGTCGGCGATCGGCCACCTGCTCGGGGCGGCCGGAGCGGTGGAGGCCGTCGCCTCGCTCGGCGCGATCGAGCGCGGCGTGCTGCCCCCGACCCTCAACCTCACCGAGCCGGATCCCGAATGCGACCTCGACTACGTGCCCGACGGGCCGCGCGAGGCGCCCGGTCTGCAGGCCGTGCTGTCGAACTCCTTCGGGTTCGGCGGCCAGAACGCGACCCTCGTCCTGACTGGAGCATGAACCCGTGAGCGCCGCCGAGCTACTCGTCGACGAGACCCCGATCACCCGGATGGAGTCGCTGGTCGACCCCGGCACCCTGCACCTGCTGCGCACCGCGGTCGGCGACGGCGTGGTCGCCGGCTCCGGCCGCGTCAACGGCCGGGCGGTGTTCTGCTGGGCGCAGGACGGCCGCTTCAAGGGCGGCTCCCTCGGCGCCGCCGGGGGCGAGACGATCACCCGCACGTTCGCCCTGGCCGATCGCGCCGGAGCGCCGGTCGTGTGCTTCCCCGAGTCCGGGGGCGCGCGCGTCCAGCAGGGGGCGGCGGGTCTGTCGGCCTACGGCGCGATCTTCCGCGCGGAGGCGATCGCCAAGGTCCCGGTGATCTCGGTCGTCGCGGGCGCGTGCGCCGGCGGCGCCGCCTACGGGGCCGCCGTGGGCGACCTGACGATCGCCGCGGGCGACGACGTCAAGCTGTTCCTCACCGGCCCGCGGGTCGTCGAGGAGATCACGCGCGAGAAGGTCACCGCGATCGACCTCGGCGGCGTGAAGGTGCACTCCGCCAACGGCGTCATCCACCTGACGAGCGACGACGACCACGACGCGGCGCAGCTCGTGCGCGAGGTGCTCGGGTACCTGCCCGCGCGGCTGGGCGACCGGCCTCCGACCGCGCTGCCGCGCGAGCCGATCGGCGGCGATCCGCGCGACGTGCTGCCGCCGTCGCCGCGCCAGGTCTACGACGTTCGCGACGTTGCGGGCCGCATCCTCGACGGCGGCGAGCTGCTCGAGTTCTGCCCGCGGTGGGCGCGCAACCTCGTGACCGGCCTCGGCCGCGTCGACGGGATGCCGGTCGGCGTGCTCGCCAACCAGCCGCGCCATCTCGGCGGGACGCTCGACGTGAGGGCGGCCGAGAAGGGCGCGTGGTTCGTGAACTGGTGCGAGCGGATGAGCCTGCCGATGGTGGTGCTCGTCGACACCCCGGGGTTCCTGCCGGGGACCGGCCAGGAGCGCGAGGGAGTCATCCGCTACGGGGCCGCGTTCCTCCGCGCCTTCGCACGGGCTACCGTACCCCGCGTGACCATCACGCTGCGCCAGGCCTTCGGCGGGGCCCACATCGTCATGAACTCGCGTGACCTGGGCGCCGATCTGACGCTGGCATGGTCGGCGTCGCGGGTCGGGGTGATGGGCGCGCGGCAGGCCGTGGAGGTCGTCGGCCGGCGCGAGCTGGCCGCGGGCGCGGACCGCATGGCGCTCGAGGCGGCGTACGAGATCGAGCGCCTCGACGTGGGCGTGACGGCGGGCGAGGGCTACATCGACGAGGTGATCGAGCCGATGGAGACGCGGGGACGCATCGCGCAGGCGCTGGGAGCCTTTACTTGAGACCGGTCGCGCCGTGAGACCCTGCGGGTCCTCACCCACGGAGGTCGCGTCCTGTGATGAGGTTTCATCGTGAGCTCGGTCGCGGTTCAGCGGCTCGCACCCCGCAACGAGACCGAGGCCGCGATCCTCGACGCCGCTCGGCAGATCATCGCCGAGGGCGGCTACGACCGGATGACGATGAACGGGCTCGCGCAGCGGGCCTACGTCAGCCGCACGAACGTCTACTTCTACTTCGCCAACAAGCGCGCGGTCATGGACCGCCTCGTGCAGCAGGCGTTCGCCGAGATGCTCGTGGCGGGCGCGCCGTACCTCGAGGGTGCGGGCGATCCGCGGCGCGAGCTGCGCATCGGGCTCGCCCGGGTCGTCGGCGTCGTCAACAACAACGGCCACGTGCTGCTGCTGGCGGGCCGTCTCTCGGGCGCCGAGGACCGGCTGCCGGGCGAGTGGGAGCCGTACGTCCGGCGCCTGGTGCGAGCGGCGGAGCGGCGCATCCGCGCCGACCAGATGCGCGGCCGCGCGCCGAGCGACATCGACGCGGGCATCTGCGCTCGGGCGCTGTCGGCCATGGTGGAGCGCCATCTGACGACCGAGGTCATCAAGGGCCAGCAGTCGGTCACGGAATCGGTGCGGACGCTCGCCGAGCTCTGGTACCGCGCCGTGTACCTGTTCCCGCCGGCCGCCTGAGGAGGCGGTGGACGACCGGGCGCTCAACCGCGCCCTGCTCGCGCGGCAGGGCCTGCTCGAGCCGCTCGTCGCGCCGGTCGTCGAGGTCGTCGAGCGGATCGGCGCCATCCAGGCGCAGCACTGGCCGGCGGTGCCCGTCGGGCTGTGGTCGCGGATGGCGTCGTTCGCCCCGGACGAGCTCTACGGCGCGCTGTCGGCCGGTGAGCTGGCGTTCGGGATCTCGCTGCGCGGCACGCTGCATCTGGTGTCGGCGCGCGAGCACGCGGCGTATGCGGTCGTGGCGGACACGGGCGGCGTCAACGACTGGCGGCGCACGAAGGCGCCGCTGCCGAAGGCCGGCGCCGCGCTGCGTGAGGACCTGGTCGCCTGGGCCGACGAGCGGCCGCGCGAGGTCGCCGATGTCGCGCCCTTCGCCGAGGACTGGCTGGCCGCGCATCCTGAGGCCGTCGACCCGGCGGAGGCCGACGAGCAGCGGACGGTGAAGTGGCGGCCGCTGCTGCGCTGCAGCGGGCTCGTCCGGGTCCCGGCCGGCGGCGAGTGGGGGCCGAGGACGCCCGCGCTCTCGGCCGCCGCTGCCTGCCCGCCGGGCTCGGCGCACGCGCCGTCCGCGCAGGCCGCGATCGACGAGGTCGTGCGCCGGCACCTGCGCGCGTTCGGGCCCGCGGGCGTCGACGACATCGCGGGCTGGATGGGGCTCGCGCCGCCGGTCGTGCGGCCGCGGGTGGAGGCGCTGGCCGCCGCCGAGCTCGAGGCGATCTCCGTCGGGCGGCGAACGCTCTACGACCTGCCGGACGCCCCCCGGCCGGACCCGGACGTCCCGGCGCCCGTCCGGTTCCTCGGGGACTTCGACAGCATGCTGCTCGCGTACGTGCCCAAGCACCGGGCGCGCATCTGGCCGGACGCGCTGCGCGACCACGTGTACATCCGCGGGAACCTGCGGATCCGCCCCACCGTGCTGGTGGACGGGCTCGTCGCCGCGGTGTGGAGCGACGAGGTCAAGCGGGGCGAGGCGACGCTGACGGTCATGCCCGGTCCGGGGGTGAAGCTGGGCCGCGCCGCGAAGCGCGACGTCGTCTCGGAGGGCGAGCGGCTCCTCGTCGCACGGCATCCGCGGGCGAAAGCGCGGCGCGTCTCGTTCGCTTCCTGAGCACGTTCGGCTGTCTGTGCCCGCTGAGCGGGCATGGACGGCCGCACGTCCGGAGTCGGGCGGTTTCGCGGCCTGCTACGCCGGCGAGACCGGCGCGCCCATCGCGTGGTAGCCGCCGTCCACGTGGACGATCTCCCCGGTGATCGCCCGCGCCCGCGCCGACAGCAGCCACAGGCACGCCTGCGCGACCGCGTCGGTGTCCTCGATGTCCCAGTGCAGAGGCGCCATCTGGTTCCATGCGCCCGCGAGCTGCTCGAACCCGGGGATCGAGCCCGCGGCCATCGTCTGCAGCGGTCCGGCGGAGACGAGGTTCGCCCGCACGCCGCGCGGTCCGAGGTCGCGCGCCAGGTAACGGTTCACCGACTCGAGCGCGGCCTTCGCGACGCCCATCCAGTCGTAGATCGGCCAGGCGACGCTCGCGTCGAAGTCGAGCCCGAGGACGGACGCGTCGTCGCCACGCTCGAGCAGGGGCAGCAGCGCGGCGGCCAGCGCCTTGTAGGAGTACGCGGAGGTGCGGAAGGCGATCTCCGCCGACTCGGCCGGCGTGTCGAGGAAGCCGCCGCCGAGCGCGTCGGCCGGGGCGAACGCGATCGCGTGCAGGACCCCGTCGAGCGCGCCCCAGCGGCGCTCGAGATCGGCGGCGACCGCCGCGAGGTGGTCGGCGTCGTTGACGTCCATCTCGAGGACGTCCGCCTCCTGCGGCAGGCGCCGCGCGATGCGCTGCGTGATCCGCAGTCCGCGGCCGAAGCCGGTGAGGACGATCTGGGCACCTTCCTTCTGCGCCTCGGAAGCGACGGCGAAGGCGATGGAGCGGTCCGTGAGGACCCCGGTGATGAGCAGGCGGCGGCCTTCGAGAAGCGGCATCGCCCGGGCACCCTACGGGGCGCGGGCCGGGCGCGGAGTCTGGCTCGACACCCGAGCGGCGTCCGTCAGGTGCCGATGTAGGTCTGGTTGCCCGGCTCGTCGACCTTCGTGTGCTCGGGGCGCTTCTCGAAGCGCTTCTCGCCCTCGACGTTGTCGCCGGACGTGGACGTCTCGCGCGCCCAGAGCCCGGCGCGTACGGCCCACAAGGCGCCGATGGCGATGACGGCGACGAGGAGGATCACGAAAGCCAGCCAGATGAGAGGTGGAAACATGCTGTCTCTTCGGTACCCGGCGCCCGGCCGGGCAAACGGGCGATGGTCGGTACGGTCTGCTCGTGACGACCCCTCCCGCGCTGCGCCTCGATCCGCACGTCGTGGCGTTCCTCGCCCGCGGCGTGGCAATCGTCGCCGCCACCCGCGATGCGGATCTGCAGCCCGAGATCACCCGCGCGTGGGGGCCGGCGGTGGCGCAGGACGGCGCCGCCGTGACGCTCTGCCTCGGCGATCCGCCCGGGGCGCGGACGCGGGCGAACCTCGAACGCAACGGCGCGATCGCCGCCACGTTCAGCCTCCCCACGACCTACCGGGGCGTGCAGTTGAAGGGCACGGCCACCGCGGTGGGTGAGCCGACCGAGACCGACCTCGAACGGATGCGCGAGCACGTCGCGGCGTTCGCCGACGAGGTCGCGCAGGTGGGCATCGCACCCGGCCGGGCGATGCGCTTCCTCGACGACCGGGTCCTCGCCGTGACGTTCACCGTCGCCGAGGTCTACGACCAGACGCCGGGCCCGCGGGCGGGGGCGGTGCTGGGATGAGCGACCTCGCGGTCCCGCTCGAGTCGATCCGCGCGTGCCTGCAGGGCGTGATCCCCTCGCCGCTGGCCACCTGCGCGGCCGACGGCACGCCGAACGTCACCTACCTGTCGATCGTCCAATACGTCGATCGCGAGCGGGTCGCGCTCTCGCGCCAGTTCTTCAACAAGACCCGGGCGAACCTCGACGCCAACCCGCGCGCCCAGGTGCGCGTCGTCGACCCCGAGACGCTGCAGGACTTCGTCCTCGACCTGAGCTACCTGCACACAGAGACCGAGGGCCCGGTCTTCGAGCGCATGCGCGCGAACCTCGACGCGGTCGCCTCGCAGACCGGGATGGGCGAGGCGTTCCGGCTGCGCGGCGTCGACGTCTGCCGCGTCACCCGCTCCGCGGCGGTCGGGCCGGCGCCCGCGGCACCCGCGCCTCAGCCCGAGGACCGCGCGATCGCCCGTCTGGACGACTTCGTGCGCCGCGTCTCGCAGTGCCCCGACTACGACGACGCGACGCGCGTCGCCCTGCAGGCGCTCGACGACCTCTTCGGGTTCTCCCACGCGATCCTGCTGGTCGCCGACGAGCGCGGCGACCGCCTGTTCGCGGTGGGCGGCAACGGCTACCCGGCGCCGTCGGCCGGGGCGGAGATCGCGGTGGGGGAGGGGATCATCGGGATCGCCGCCCAGCGCCGCGAGGTCGTCTGCGTGCCGAACCTCGCCCGCAGCCGCGCCATGCGCGCCGCGGTGCGGGAGAGCGTCGAGGACCGGGGCGGCCGGCTGCCCGGCCGCGAGATCCCGCTGCCGGGGCTCGCCGACGCGCAGAGCGCGGCGGCGGTGCCGCTCATCCTGCGCGGCCGGCTGACCGGCGCGCTGTACCTCGAGAGCGACCGGCCGGGCCGCTTCGGCGGCCACAACGAGCGGCTGCTGCGGATCGTCGGCGGCCACCTCGCGACCGCGCTCGCCCTGCTCGCCGCGGAGCGCCACGACGCGCCCGATGCGGGAGCGCCCGCGGCAGCGGCCGCCGGGGCGTCCGAGCCGAGCGCCGTCCCCGGCACCGCGCCGCTCGCGGTCACCTACTACCAGGCCGACGACAGCGTGTTCGTGGACGGCGAGTACCTCGTCAAGGGCGTGCCGGGACGCATCCTGTGGCGGCTGCTCGGCGAGCACGCCCGCCACGGCCGCACCGCGTTCACCAACCGCGAGCTGCGCCTGGACGAGTCGCTCGGCCTGCCCGCCGGCGCCGACAACCTCGAGGCCCGCCTGCTCGTCCTGCGCCGGCGGCTCGACGCCGCCGGGTGCGGGATCGGGCTGCGGCGCACCGGGCGGGGGCGCCTCGAGCTGGCCGTCGAGGGGGCCGCGCAGCTCACCGAGGTGCCCACGACCGGGCCCATGCGCGCCGCTCACGAGAGCCGGTAAGGAACTCCCAAGGTCCCGCGAAGGGACACATAGGAGACGTGCCGCCTGTCGCCTGCGACGTTCGCTGCCGGCACAAGGCAACCGGCGGCACGGGCCGCCGCACCAGCGAAGGAGCGGACATGGGCGGACATCTGAACGGGCAGCGCGTGGCGGTCATCGGCGGCGGGCCGGGCGGACTCACCAGCGCCAAGCACCTGATCGAGCACGGCGCGCAGCCGGTCGTCCTGGAGGCGAGCGACGACATCGGCGGCCAGTGGCACCGCACGGCCGCGCACAGCGGCGTGTGGGAGGGCATGTGCACGAACACCTCGAAGACCATGACCGCGTTCTCGGACCTCCCGCATGACGCCGGGCTGGCGCTCTTCCCGCGCTCCGAGGACATCGGCGCGTACCTGCGCGCCTATGCCGGCCGCTTCGGCGTGAGCGAGCGCGTCCGGACGTCGACGCGCGTCACCGGCGTCGAGCGCGACGGGGCGGGGTGGGCCGTCCGCACGCGCGACGAGCTCACCGGACGGGAGCGCAGCGAGCGCTTCGACCGCGTCGTCGTCGCCGGCGGCCGGTTCTCGCGGCCCCGCTGGCCCGACGTCCCCGGCCTGGGCGCCTTCGCCCCCTCCGGGCGCGTCCTGCACGCCGCCGACTACCGCACCCGCGACGAGTTCCGCGGGCAACGCGTGCTCGTCTACGGCAACAGCATCAGCGGACTGGAGATCGCCTCCGACCTGGCGATGGACAGCTCGATCGAGGTGACTTCGGCGAGCCGGCGGGCCCGGTTCATCCTCCAGAAGGTCGTCCGCGGCGTGCCGGCCGACTGGCAGTGGTTCACGCGCTTCGCCGCGCTGCTCGGCCGGGCGCTGCCGCCCGACGCGCTGGCCGCCGGCCTGCGCGACCAGCTGCTGGCCGTCGCCGGCGACCCCGCCGACGTCGGCGGCCTCGAGCCCGACCCGGACGTGCTGGCCAGCGGCATCTCCCAGTGCCAGCACTACCTGGCGATGGTGGCCGAGGGCCGGATCGCCGTGCGCCCGGCGATCTCCGAGCTGCGCCCGGGCGTCGCCGAGTTCGCCGACGGCGCGACCGGCGCGTTCGACGCCATCGTCTGCGCCACCGGCTATGACCTCGACCTCTCCTACCTCGCGCCGGAGATCCGGACGATCCTCGGGGCTGACGACACCTTCCTCGACCTGTACGCCCGGACGCTGCACCCCGACCTGCCCGGCCTCGCGTTCGTCGGCCAGTACGTCGCCCACGGGCCCTACTTCCCGCTGCTGGAGCTGCAGGCGCGCCTGCTGGCGGGGCTCTGGGACGGCGTCGTGGCGGGCCCCGGCGAGGCGCAGATGCGCGCCGACGTCGAGGCCTACCGCCAGGCCCGGCCGATGCTGGCCGCCGAGCCGCATCACGTGCTCGCGGGCCTGTTCGCGGGCGAGCTCGGCGTCGTGCCGAGCCTGACGCGGCGCCCGCAGCTCACCGCCGCGCTGCTGTTCGGGCCGCTCGCGCCGGCCGGCTACCGCCTCGACGGTCCCGGGGCGCAGGCCGGCGCCGAGGAGCTCCTCGCGCGCGCGCTCGCCGACGCCCCGGCGGGCGCCGCCGCCGCGGGCGCGCCGGGTCCCGAGCAGATCGGCGCGCTGGAGATGATCGCCGACGTCCTCGGCGACGACGAGCTGTGCGAGGCCGCCGCGCTGCTGGCCCGCGGGGAGATCGCGGTCGCGGCGTAGGCCGCGGGACGGAAGGGGTCGCATCTGCGGCGGCGCGCGGGTAGCGTCCGCCGCACATGCGCCGTCCCGTCCTCCTGCTCGCCGTGTCCGCCGTGTCCGCCGTGTCCGCCGCGTGCGCGGCCGCCGGCGCCCCGGCCACGGCCGGTGCCGCCGGCGGCCCGACGCTGCGCGTCGCGCCCAGGACGGTCGCCTTCGGCCACGCCCTGCACATCAGCGGCCGCCACTGGCCGGTCATCGAGTTCTGCCGCCCCCGCGTGCACCTCTCGCTGCGCTCGGCGCAGAACGTCGTGCCGGTCGCCACCGTGCGCATCAGCCCTGGCGGCCGGTGGCGAACCAGCTGGGTCGTGCGCCGTGCGCGCGTCGGCGCGGGGACCTGGCGGCTCGTCGCCCGCCAGTCCTGCGAGAGCGGCAAGGACGGCTCGCCGAACCCGGTCCGCCGCCGCGTGACGATCACGATCCACCGGTAGCCGCGGGCTGATGACGGGGCTGTTCACAACTCGTTGACAACTCGTTCACAGGGGCGGCTCTACTCTCCCGCCCGTGTCCCGCATCAGCTCCGCCATCGTCGGTCGCGACCAGACCTACTTCACCCTGTTCGAGTCCGCGGCGACGAACATCGTCCGCGCGGCCGACCTCCTGGACCAGATGCTCTCCGCGTGGCCCGAGCGGCCCGAGCTGGCCCGCGACATCATGGTCTGCGAGCAGGACGGCGACCGGATCACGGCCGAGCTGGTCAATCGCCTGAACCAGACCTTCGTGACGCCGATCGAGCGCGAGGACATCCTCGAGCTGGCGACCGGCCTCGACGACATCGTCGACTTCATCGAGGAGGTCGCGGACTTCATGGGGCTCTACAAGATCGAAGCCCCGATGGAGCAGGCGCAGCAGCTCGCGCACATCCTGCTGCTCTCCGCCCGCCAGATCTGCGAGGCCATGCCGCGGCTGCGCAACTTCGGCGACATCGCGCCCTTCACGGCCGAGATCCATCGCCTGGAGAACGACGGCGACCGAACGGTGCGCGAGGCGACCGCCGCGCTGTTCGACAACGGCATCGACCCGATGATGGTCATCCGCTGGAAGGACATCTACGAGCGCCTGGAGGACGCGATCGACGCGACCGAGGGCGTGGCGAACATCCTCTCGGGCGTGGTCATCAAGAACGCCTGAGGGCTCCTGCTCCATGGACGCTGACCTGCTGATCGTCCTGGTCGTCGTAACGGCGCTGGCGTTCGACTTCACCAACGGGTTCCATGACACGGCGAACGTGGTCGCGACGTCGATCTCGACGCGGGCGCTGCGTCCGCGCGCGGCGATCGGGCTCGCGGCGATCCTGAACTTCGTCGGCGCGTTCCTGTCGCTCGCCGTGGCGGCGACGATCGCCAGCGGCATCGTCGAGGCGACCGCGGTCACGCTGCCCGTGATCTTTGCCGGCCTCGTCGGCGCGATCGTCTGGAACCTCGTCACCTGGTACTTCGGGCTGCCGTCGTCGTCCTCGCACGCGCTCATCGGCGGCGTCGTGGGCGCCGTCCTCGCCGCGCAGGGGCCGAGCGCGATCATCGGCGAGGGCCTGCTCGGCAAGGTGATCATCCCGGCGCTCGTCGCGCCCGTGCTCGCGTTCTGCGTCGCCGGGATCGGGATCCTCGTCGCCTACCGGGTCGTGGGCCGGCAGCGGCCGGGGCCCGTGACGCGCGGCTACCGGGCGGGGCAGATCGTCTCCGGCGGCCTGCTGGCGCTCGCCCACGGCACGAACGACGCGCAGAAGACCATGGGCATCATCACGCTCGCGCTCGTGGCCAACGGCACCGTCTCGGCCGACGACCCGCAGGTGCCGACCTGGGTGGTCATCGCGTCGGCCTCCGCGATCGCGCTCGGCACGTACTCTGGTGGCTGGCGGATCATCCGCACGATGGGCAGCCGGATCATCAAGATGGACGCCGCGCAGGGCTTCGTCGCCCAGGGCTCCGGCGCCGCCGTGATCCTTGCGGCCACCCACGCCGGGTTCCCGCTCTCGACGACGCACGTGATCTCCGGCGCCGTGATGGGCTCGGGCGCCGCCAAGCGGCTCTCGGCGGTGCGCTGGGGCGTGGCCGGCAACATCCTGCTGGCCTGGCTGCTGACGCTGCCGATGGCCGGCGCGACCGGGGCCGTCGTCTACGCGTTCAGCAGCATCTTCGGCAGCGGTGCGCTCGGCCCGGTCATCATCGCCGTGCTGCTCATCGCCGGCCTCGTCCTGCTGTCCGTCAACCGGATGCGCCACGCCGCGTCGCCGGCGCCCGCGGCGGCGGAGCCCGCGTGATGTTCGCCGAGATCATCGACGGCGGCGCGCTGCTGCAGGTCGTCTGGGTCAGCATCGCGGCCGGTCTGGGCTTCTCGCTCATGTTCTCGCTGGCGATCGCCGGCGCCGCACGGGCTTCGCAGGAGCGCCGGTCCGGGCAGGGCGCCACCGCCGCGCTGTGGAGCGTCATCACGCTGCTCTGCCTCGTGGCGTGCGGCGTGGGCGTCGTGCTCGGCGTCGTCGTCATGCTCAAGAAGTGACGAGTGGAGGCATCCGCGAGGAGCCTGTTGAACTTTCCCGCCGCATCGACGGATGAAAGATCGACAGACTCCTAGATCTCGAGGATCGTGCCGTTCGCGACGATCACCGAGGTGGCGATGCTCTTGGCGGCGGAGATGCCCCACCCGCGCCGGCCCTCGTCGTCCGGCGGCGGCCGCAGCGAGATGAAGTAGTTCTCCAGCGTCGACCAGCCGCCGTTGCGGCCGTGGTTGCTGTCGCCGTGCGGGCGGAACGCCACGCCGAGCGCGCCCTTCGTGCGGGCGGTGCCCGCCTTGACCGCGAGGATCTCGATGCCGTGCATGTGCAGTTGGCCGCGGACGTCGATGCCGCGCTCGCCGGCCTGGCCGCCCGGCAGGGGCTTGCGGACGCTGTGGTCGCGGACGGACACGCTGCGCAGGTAGGCCCGCGGGCCGGGGCTGCGATAGCGGGCCTTCCGGGTGGCCTTGCGCACGACCTTGAAGTCGATGCCGTCGTTGCCGCAACCGTCGATCACGACGTTGCGCAGCATGACGTGCGTGAAGAGCCCGGGGTCGTCGCGGACGGCGCGGACGAAGATCCCGTACCCGCACACCGACTCGACGACCACGTCGGAGATGGTGAAGAACGTCGGGTCGCCGCGCATGGTGATGCCGTGCGGCGATCCACGCGGAGGCGGCGCGTCCAGGTTGCCGCGCACGGTGAGGCGCTCGAGCGTCACCCCGGGCGCCTTGACGCCGACCACGGCGCGGTTCTCCCCGGGCGCCAACCGCAGGCGCGTGGCGCGCATCCCGGCCCCGAGCAGCCGCGTGCCCGGGGTGGCGAGCCGGACGACCGGTTCGCGGTCGTCGCCCGCGCCGGCCAGCAGCCACTCGCCGGGAGGCACGTAGATCGTCCCGCCCCGCGCCGCCTCGACCTCCGCCGCGGCGGACGCGAAGGCCAGCGCCACCGCTTCCGGGTCGCCGGGGTCGGCGGTCGCCTCGAAGTGGTCACGGAGGTCGATGATCGCCGCCGAACGCGTCGCGACGGTCACGCCGGCTCCAGGTAGCGCACCGCCGGCGTCGACATGCTCACGCCGGCCACGCCGTCGGCGACGATGCACGGGGCACCGCCGCGGGTGCCCACGTACAGGCCGCTGACCGATGCGTGGTCGCTGCCCGCGCCGAACAGGAGGCCGACCCGTCCCGGCGGCACCGGCTCGATGTGCAGCTGGCTGATGATGCAGCGCATCCCGAGCCGGACGCCCGCATAGGCGGGGCCCGTGCCGCGGCGCAGCCCGAAGTCGCGCACCGACACCTCGGAGAGGAACACTCCCGCGGACCCATCGTCGCTGAGCAGGGAGGCGCCGGTCCGTCCGCAGCGCTCGAGCGTCAGGCCTTCGACGCAGAGGTGCTCGAGCGTGCCGCCCGAGCAGCGCAGCCCGTCGTGGGCGACGTTGCGGATCCAGACCCGGCGGATGATCCCGTAGCGCGCCGCGCCGCAGACCTCGATGCCGCAGGTGGCGCCCGATCCGGCCCCGTCGAGCGTCAGGCACTCGACCGCCCAGCCCTCGGCGGGCGCGTCGCCCGCAGGCGCCGAGACCTCGACCATCGGCCCGTCGCCGCCGGTGCGCCGCAGGATCGACGCGGTGATCGTGACGCCGCGCAGCGTGACGTTGTCGGGCACGCGCAGCGGCCCTCCGACCAGCCAGCGGCCGGGCGGGATGACGACGGTGCCGCCGCCGTTGCCGTGCGCCGCGTCGAGGGCGGCCTGGATCGCCGGAGCGTCGTCGTCCGAGCCGCACGGCGGGTGATGTTCGTCCCTGATCACACCTTCCCCCTGGGACCGTCGAAGAGCGACTCTACCGGTCCGCGGAGCGGCTTGCGAAGGGCGGCCTGAGCAATCGACCCGGAAAGGCCAGGGCGGTGCCCCGGTGCCCGCCGGCCAAGACCGCGCAACCGCCTCGAGGTCTTTTGCCCGACATTCTGGGCAATCGGCCGTTTGTGGCCCGAACCAGGCCGGGTATGCCCTGGACACACCAACGAGGAGCCGGTCATTCGGCACATAAACCCCCGCCTGCTCCTCGGCGGCAAGCGACAAGGGCGGAACACCGAAACGCTTGCCATCGAGCGCCCGGCGAACAGCTGGGCGTTCGTCGTCGGTGGGCGGTCCGGCGCGGATGCCGGACCGCCGCCGGCGTCTCCCGGAGCGGAAAGGTGGGCCGGGCGGAAGGAGGGTGCGAGGGGACGGCGAAACACCCCCTCGCAATGAAGCGTGCGGCAACGACCACGGCGAGCCCGCTCCCCTACGAGGGCTCCCGCCACCAGACTCTCTCGGCATACATCCAGGCGCGGTTCGACGAGTTCTCGCGCTCCCAGAAGGACGTAGCGCAGTACATCGTCGACCATCTGGACGAAGCGGCCTTCCAGACTGCCGAGGAGCTGGCGCGGCGCGCCAACACCTCCAGCTCGACGGTGGTGCGCTTCTCCCAGGCGCTCGGCTTCGAGGGCTTCCCCGAGCTGCAGGGCGCGGCGCGCGAGGAGTACCGGCGCGCCCATGCCGCCCCGGTCCCCGGGGCCGGCAGCGGCGCCCCGGCCGCGCCGCTGTTCTCGCTGGACCAGAGCGAGTTCGAGACCGCCCTGGCCGCCGACCACGTCAACGTCGAGGAGACCGCGCGCAAGTCGTCGCGCTCGGACGTCGAGGCCGCCATCGACCTCATCGCCTCCTCGCCGCGCGTGCTCATCGCCGGCACCGACCAGATGGCGTTCTTCGCCTCCTACATGCGCCATCTGCTCGCGCTGCTCGACCTGCGCGCGGAGATCGTGGCGAGCCCCTCGCAGGAGGCGCTCGGCCGCCTGTCGCGCATCGACGACGAGACGCTCGTCATCGGACTGTCGGCCGGCCGGCCGCACCCGCTCGTCGTGCGCGCCATGAAGCTCGCCCGCCATCGCAAGGCGCGGACGGTCGCGATCACCGACGCCACGCTCAGCGAAGTGGCCAAGCTCGCGCAGATCCGCCTGTACTACTCGTCGAACTCCCCGGCGTTCGTGCGCTCGCACACCGCGCTGCTGTCGATGATCCAGGCCCTGGCATACGGCGTGTACAGCCGCGACGCGGCGCAGTATGCGGATCGGATCAAGGCGTTCCGGCTGAAGTGACCGTGCCGGGCCGCCCCGGCTAGACTCGGTTCGTGCTTCGAGACGAGTCCACGTTCCGCGTCAAGGCCGGCCTGGCCGAGATGCTCAAGGGCGGCGTCATCATGGACGTCGTCAACGCCGAGCAGGCGAAGATCGCCGAGGATGCCGGCGCCTCCGCCGTGATGGCGCTGGAGCGCGTCCCGGCCGACATCCGCCGTGACGGCGGCGTCGCCCGGATGAGCGATCCGATCATGATCAAGGGCATCCAGGAGGCCGTCACGATCCCGGTGATGGCCAAGGCGCGCATCGGCCACTTCGCCGAGGCCCAGGTCCTCGAGGCGCTCGAGGTCGACTACATCGACGAGTCGGAGGTCCTCACGCCGGCCGACGAGGCGCACCACATCGACAAGTGGGCGTTCAAGGTGCCGTTCGTGTGCGGGGCCACGAACCTGGGGGAGGCGCTGCGGCGCATCTCCGAGGGCGCGGCGATGATCCGCTCCAAGGGCGAGGCGGGCACCGGCGACATCGTCGAGGCCGTGCGCCACCTGCGGTCCATCCGCGGCGAGATCCGCCGGCTCGGGACGCTCGACGAGATGGAGCTCTTCGGCGCCGCCAAGGCGCTGCAGTCGCCGGTCGAGCTGGTGCGCTCGGTCGCGCAGGCGGGGGCGCTGCCGGTGCCGCTGTTCTGCGCGGGCGGGATCGCCACGCCGGCCGATGCCTCGCTGGTCATGCAGCTCGGCGCGCAGGCCGTCTTCGTCGGCTCGGGCATCTTCAAGAGCGACGACCCGGCGCCGCGGGCGCGGGCGATCGTCGAGGCGACGACCCACTTCGCCGACCCCGAGCGGGTCGCCAAGGCGTCGGAAGGCCTCGGCCGCGCGATGGAGAGCCTCGAGACCCGCAAGCTCGACGAGTCGCAGCTGCTCGCCGGCCGCGGTTGGTAGTCGGTGTCCTAGCCCTTCAGGGCGGCTTCGACGCGCACGCCCGTGTGCTGCGCTCGCTCGGTGCGGACGTGCGCGAGGTGCGCACGCCCGCCGACCTCGACGGACTCGACGGGCTCGTCTGGCCCGGCGGCGAGTCGACGACGATGACGCTCGGCATCGAGCGCGAGGGGCTCGCCGAGCCTCTGCGCAACCTGGTTGCCGCCGGCACGCCCGTGTTCGGCACGTGCGCCGGGCTGATCATGCTCGACCGCGAGCACCTCGGCGTCCTCGACGTCACCGCGCGGCGCAACGCGTTCGGTCGCCAGACGCGCTCGTTCGAGGCCGATCTCCACCTTCCCGGTCTCGACGGCGACCCGGTTCGCGCCGTCTTCATCCGCGCCCCCTGGATCGAGGATGCGGGTCCGGAGGTGACGATCCTCGCCGAGGTCGACGGCCATCCCGTCGCCGCGCAGCAGGGCAACCTGCTCGCCGTCGCCTTCCACCCGGAGCTGTCCGACGACCCGCGCCTGCACGCGCGCTTCCTCGAGCTGGTGCGCGAGGCGGCCGCGCGGCGAGCGTCCGCCTGACGACGGGCCGCGCACGTGCCGGCTCTCAGACCACGAGCCCGTGGCGCACGGTGTTGTGCGTGATCACCCGCGGTTCGACGAACGACAGCAGGTAGTCCGGCCCGCCCGCCTTCGTGCCGGTGCCGGAGAGGCGGTTGCCGCCGAACGGCTGGCGCCCGACCATCGCGCCGGTGGTGGAGCGGTTGACGTAGAGGTTGCCGACGGGCAGCTGCGCGGCGACGGCCTCGACGGTGCGCGGGTTGCGGGCGTAGAGGCCCCCGGTGAGCGCGAACGGCAGGCTCTGGACGGCGGCGACCGCGGCGTCCATGTCGCGGACGCGGTCGACGGCGAGCACCGGTCCGAAGATCTCCTCGCGCAGCACGGGCGAGCCGGGATCGAGGTCGGCCGCGACCACCGGCGCGCAGAACCAGCCGCCGGGCGGCCGCTCGCCCCGCGCGACGATCCGCCCGTCGGCGGCGGCGCGCTGCGCGTAGCGGTCCACGCGCTCCTGCGCCTCGCGCTCGATGACCGGCGGCACGTCGGTCCCGAACGTGCCGGCCTGGCCGGTCTCGAGCGCCTCGACGGCGCCCGACAGCCGCTCGATCAGCGCATCGGCGATGGCCTCGTGCACGAGCACGCGCGCGGCCGCCGAGCACTTCTGGCCGGCGTAGTCGAACGCGCTGTGGACGATGCCCGGCACCGCCTCGTCGAGGTCGGCGTCCGAGTCCACCAGCACGCAGTTCTTGCCGCCGAGCTCGGCGACGACGCGCTTGAGGTGCCGCTGGCCCTCGCGCGTGTCGGCCGCGGTCCGCAGGATCTCCAGGCCGACCGGCGCCGAGCCCGTGAAGGCGATCGTCTGTACGCGCGGGTCGCGGGCGAGCGCCGCGCCGGCCGACCCGTCGCCGGGGAGGAGCGCGACCGCCTCGTCGGGCACGCCGCCGGCCCGCAGCGCCTGCACCACCACGTGCCCGCACGCGGGCGACTGCTCGGCGGGCTTGAGGACCGCCGCGTTGCCCGCCGCGAGCGCGGCCGCGGTCATGCCCATCGGGATCGCGACGGGGAAGTTCCACGGCGCGATCACCGCCGTCACGCCGCGCGGCACGTAGCGCAGCTCGTTGTGCTCGCCGGGGACCTGGAGCAGCGGACGGCCCTCCTCGAGCGCGATCGCCCCGCGCGCGTAGTACTCGAGGAAGTCGATCGCCTCGCAGACGTCGGCGTCCGCCTCGGGCCAGGGCTTCGCGCACTCGCGGACCTCGAGCGCGGCGACCTCGGTGCGCCGGTCGCGCAGCCAGGCGGCGGCGCGCAGCAGCGCGGCGGCGCGCTCGGCGGCGGGGACCGCGCGCCAGCGGGCGAACCCGCGGGCGGCGGCGTCGAGGGCGGCGTCGACGTCGGCCGCGGTCGCCGCGGCGGCGTGCGCCACGACGCGCTCGGGGTCGCCCGGGTCGGTCGACGTCAACGCGTCGCCCGCGCGCGCCTCGCTGCCGACCAGGACCGGCACGCGCAGCGGCAGGCGCGCATCCACGGCGGCCAGCGCGTCGAGCAGCGCCTGGCGCGGGCCGGCGCGGCGCAGCTCGAGGATCGGCTCGTTGGCGAACGGCGGCAGGCTCATGGCGCTCGCAGCATCTCCTCGAGCGGGATGCCGCGTGCCTGCTCGTGGAGGAACGACTCGTTGCTCGTGTTCTCGAGCAGTCGTCTCACGAGATACGCCATGCCCGCGACGAGGTCACCGACCGGGCAGTAGACCCGCACGCGGAATCCCGACGTGGCCAGCGCATCCTGCAGGTCGTCGCCGAGGCCGCGGAGCACCTGGAGCTCCAGGTCCCGGTCGCCGCCGCCGAGCCGCCGGTTGACCGCGATCGCGTGGCTGACCGAGCGCAGGTTGTGCGACGCGACGGCGAGACGAAGCGGCGCGCCGTCGCGGCAGGCCTCCAGCAGGCGCACGGTCAGCGCCTCGAAGTTGCGGTCGCAGTCGGCCTTGACGTCGAAGACCGGTGTGGGCCAGCCGTGCTGGAGCGCCTCGACGGTCTCGTGGTCCCAGTAGGCGCCCTTGACGAGCCGCACGACGAGCGGCGCTGCGCGCGGCGTCGCGCCCGCCCAGCCGATGAACCGCTCGGCGAGCTGCGGGCTGTCGCGCAGATAGGCCTGCAGGACCACGCCGGCCGACGGGCCGTCACGGAACTCGTCGTCGGCGAGCAACGCGAGCACGAGGTCGGTGACGGCCTCGCGGGAGTCCAGCGACTCCATGTCGATGTGCAGGTGGGCGTGCAGCCGGCGCGCGTGGCGCAGCAGCTCGCGCAGGCGCGCGCCGGCATCGCGCATGCCGCGCTCGGGCGCGTCCGGGCGCAGGAGCGGCGTGAGCGCCGAGACCTTGACCGACAGGTTGGGGCGCGGGATCGGTCCGTGGCGGTCGCGCTCGAGGTGCAGCCGGTGCGGGAGGTCCTCGTGGATCGCGGCGAGACGCTCGAGCGCGTCGGCGCAGCGCGCGGCGTAGCCGTCGGCCTCGGCCGCGGTGACCGTCGCCTCGCCGAGCAGGTCGACGGAGGTCGCCACGCCCTGGTGCCAGAGGCGCCGCACGAGATGGCGCGCCGCGTGCGGGGTCTCGGCCACGATGAACCGATGGGCCATGTGGCGCACGCCTGCCGCGGCCGCCGCGCCCAGCGCCTTGCGCCCGGCGCCGGTGTCGGCCATCCGCATCGCGGCGGCGATCGGCGGCGGCTTGTCGCCGACCTCGTCGAGGAAGCCGGAGAGGTGTGCGGCGAGGTCGTCGAGCGAGCGGCAGGCGGGCGCGACGTCGACGAAGCGAAACAGCGCCGCGCGCAGCTCCTCGTCGGCGGCCGCGAGGTCCATCGCGCGGGAGTCGAGCGCCTTGAGCGGGTGGCGGGCGGCGGACGGGAAGGCCGCGGCCAGCGCACCGCCGACGCGGCGGATCTCCTCCTCGAGCGCCGGGTCGCCCACCTCAACGCGAGCGTCAGCCATCAAGGGCCAGCCTACCCGTGAGACCCGAGCTCCTCGCGAACGATCGCGTCGACCGCCTCGGCGGTGTGCTCCCAGGTGAAGCCGGCCGCGCGTGCCGCGCCGGCGGCGCGCAGCCTTGCCGCGGTCGGTGGGTCGAGGCAGGCGGCCAGCAGCGCGCCGGCGATGAGGTCGGGGCGGTGCGGCTCGACGAGCAGCGCCGCGTCGCCGCAGGTCTCCGGCAGCGCGCCGCGGTCGGACGCGACCACGGGGACGCCGGAGGCCATCGCCTCCAGACACGGCAGCCCGAAGCCCTCGTGCAGCGACGGCAGGACGAATGCGCTCGCGCCCGCGTAGAGGCCGGGCAGCAGGGCGTCGTCGACGTAGCCGAGGTGGCGCACGCCGGGCACGTCGGCGCCGCGACCGTGGTGGGCGCGCCGCGAGCCGGCGGCGACGAGGTCGATCCCGTGGCCGGCGAGCGCCCGGGCCGCGGCGCCGAGCACGACGGGGTTCTTGCGCGCGCCCTGGCCGGCGACCGTGAGCGCGTAGGGCCGCTCGAGGGCGAATGTCCGGCGAGTGGGCTCAGGGTCGACGCTCGGCGAGAAGCGCGCGTCCACGCCCCCGGGCACGACGGTGATCTCGCTCGCCGGGCGGCCCGTCGTCGCCGCGATCTCGTCGCGCGAGAACGCCGAGACGGTGACCACCCGCCGAGCGCGCCGGACGATCGCGGGCAGCACGCGGCCGTGCCAGGCGGCGTACGGCGCCGCGAACCACTCGGGATGGGTGAGCGCGACCGCGTCGTGGACGACGACGACGTTGCCCGGCCAGGCGAGCGGCGCGAGGTTGGCGGGGTTGAGGATCAGGCGGGCGCCGCGGTGGCGGGCGAGGGCGGGCAGCGCCGCCTGCTCCCACGCCTGGCCGGCCTGGTAGGCGAGCCCGCGCGGTGGCCGGGCCACCGCGTAGACGCGCGGGTCGAGGGCGGGGAGCCGCTCGACGAGCTCGACCGCCCAGCGCTCGACGCCGCTGAGCTGGCGCCGGCCGGCCACGCGCGCATTGATGAGGACGTTGGGCACGGCGCGAGAGCGTACGAGCCCGAGGTTGACGGCAGCGTATGAGATCACGTACAGTCGTACACCATGACGGATGATCACGGTGCGACGGAGATCTTCGAGGCTCACGCCGGCGACTACCGCGACCGCCTCCGTCGCCAGCTGGTCCCACCCTTCGACGCCTTCTACGGCACCGCGATCGACGCGCTCGCGCTCGCCGCGCAGCCGCCGGCGCGCGTGCTCGACCTCGGCGCCGGGACCGGGATGCTCGCCCGGCGCGTGCTGGACGCGTATCCCACGGCCGACGTGGTCCTGCTCGACGGCGCGCCCGCGATGCTCGATCAGGCCCGCGCCGAGCTGGGCGACCGAGCCGCCTACGTCGAGGCCGACCTCACCGACCCGCTGCCCGCCGGGCCGTGGGGCGCGATCGTGTCCGCCCTCGCCATCCACCACCTCGACGACGACGCCAAGCGCGCGCTCTTCGTGCGCGTGCACCACGAGCTCGCTCCCGGCGGCGTGTTCGTCAACGCCGAGCAGGTCGCCGGCCCGACGGCGCTGTTCGCCGATCACTATCAGCGCTGGCAGCACGAGCAGGCGCTCGCCCGCGGGGCGTCCGACGAGGAGTGGGAGGCGACCCTCCAGCGCATGCGCCTCGATCGCTGGGCGACCGTCGAGCACCAGCTCGCCTGGCTGCGCGACGCCGGGTTCGGCGACGCGGACTGCCTCTTCAAGGACCGCGGCTTCGCCGTCCTGGTGGCCCGTCGGTCGGGCTGACATCATGCGGAGGCGATGAGGATCGCCGTGTCCGCCGACGAGCGCACCGGGGTCGCCGACGCCGTGGTCGACGAGCTGCGGCGACGCGGTCACGACCCGCTCGTGCACGGTGCCCTCAGTGACGACGAGCGGCCCGACTGGGCCTGGGCGTCCGAGCGCGCGGCCCGCGACGTCGCCGAGGGCCGGGCCGAGCAGGGCGTCGTCTGCTGCTGGACCGGAACGGGCGCCTCGATCGCGGCCAACAAGGTCGCCGGGGTGCGGGCCGCGCTGTGCGGCGACGCCAGGACCGCCGAGGGGGCGCGGCGCTGGAACGACGCGAACGTGCTCGCGCTCTCGCTGCGGTCGACATCGCAGGCCGAGCTCGAGGAGATCCTCGACGCCTGGTTCGCCGCCGGGCCGAGCGAGGACCCGGACGACCGCGCCAACATCGACCACCTCGCCGAGATTTGAGCGCCGAGGTCCACGCCGCCGGAGGCCTCGTCGTGCGCGACGGACGCCTGCTGCTCGAGCACCGGCCGCGCTACGACGACTGGTCGCTACCGAAGGGCAAGCTCGAGCCGGGGGAGGACTCGGAGCAGGCGGCCATGCGCGAGGTGGAGGAGGAGACGGGCGTGCGGGTGCGCCTGGGCGAGGAGCTCGAGCCCGTGCACTACACCGACAACAAGGGACGGCCGAAGACGGTCCGCTACTGGGTCATGACGCCGGTCGGCCAGGACGAGTTCGCGCCCAACGACGAGGTCGACGAGATCGCCTGGCTGACGCCCGAGGAGGCGATCGAGCGGCTGAGCTATCCGCACGACCGCGACCTCGTCACAGGCTGGTGGCGCCGGGGGCGCGAGGTCGAGCGCAAGTTCCTCGTCGACCGGCTGCCCGACGACCTGGAGCGCGCGCCGCGGCGGCGGCTGAGCCAGGGCTACCTGGTCACCGGGGACGTCGAGGTCCGCCTGCGCCGGGCTGACGACGAGACGTTCCTGACGGTGAAGGCCGGCACGGGCCTCGTCCGCGCCGAGGAGGAGCTGCCGATCGACCCCGACCGCTTCGACCGCCTGTGGCCGCTGACCGAGGGCCGCCGGGTCGAGAAGGTGCGCCACCTCGTCGAGCAGGACGGCCGGACGATCGAGGTCGACGTGTACGCCGGCGCCCACGAGGGGCTGGTCGTCGCGGAGGTCGAGTTCTCCGATGAGGAGGACGCGCACGGCTGGACCGGCCCGTCGTGGCTGGGGGCCGACGTCACCGGCGATCCGGAGTACAGCAACGCGCGCCTGGCGTCGTGAGACCCGTACGGGTCGCGCTCATCGGCTACGGGCTGGCCGGTGCCTCGTTCCACGCCCCGTTCATCGCGACGACCGAGGGGCTCGAGCTCGCGGCGATCGTCACGCGCGACCCCGGCCGGCGCGCCGCGGCGACCGGGCGCTACCCCGGCGTCGAGCTGCTCGACGGCGCCGAGGAGGTCTTCGCGCGCGCGGCCGACTTCGGCCTCGTGGTGGTGGCGGCGCCGAACCGCGCGCACGTGACGCTGGCGACCGCGGCGCTGGAGGCCGGGCTCGACGTGGTGGTCGACAAGCCGCTCGCGCCGACCGCCGCTGAGGGCCGGGCGCTCGTCAAGCTCGCCGGCGAGCGCGGCCGCATGCTCACCGTGTTCCACAACCGCCGCTGGGACGGCGACCTGCTCACCGTGCGGAGGCTGATCGAGGCGGGCGATCTCGGCCGGGTGCTGCGCTTCGAGTCGCGCTTCGAGCGCTTTCGGCCCCAGCTCACGGAGGGCTGGCGCGAGCGGGCCGACCCCGAGGACGCCGGCGGGGTCCTCTACGACCTCGGGCCGCACCTGATCGACCAGGCGCTCCTGCTGTTCGGGCCCGCGGTCCACGTCTACGGCGAGGTCGACGTCCGCCGGACCGGCGCGCGGGTCGACGACGACGCCTTCGTCGCGATGACCCATGCGTCGGGCGTGCGCTCGCATCTGTGGATGAGCGCGGTGACGGCGCAGGTCGGACCGCGGCTGCGCGTGCTCGGCGATCGCGCGGGCTACGTCAAGCACGGCCTCGACGTGCAGGAGGCAGCGCTGCGCGACGGCGGCGACCCCGGCGGCACCGGCTGGGGGCGCGAGGACGAGGCGGCCTGGGGGGTGCTCGGCACGGACGGCAACCAACGCCGGGTGGAGACAGAGCCGGGCGACTACGGCGCGTTCTACCGCGGCGTCGCGGCGGCGCTGTGCGACGGTGCGCCGCCGCCGGTCGATCCCGCCGACACGGTCGCGGGCCTCGAGGCGATCGAGGCGGCGCGGCGCTCGAACGCCGAGGGCGTCGTGGTCTCGCGTACGGGCCGGCGAGGCATCCGCTAGGAGATCGCCGTGAAGTGCACGACATCGTCCTCGACGACCTCGCGCACGCGCCCCTGGGCCACGAGCAGGCCGGTGTGGCCGAGCACCTCACTGAGCGTGAGGTAGGCCTGGGTCACGGCGACGTTGCCCCACATCTCCTGCGCGAGCTCGTGGGCGGTCCGCGGCCGGTCGCGCACGAGTTGCTCGATCTTGTCGGCGCGCCGCTCCGTGGCGCGGAGGCGGTCGTCGATGAGGGCTCGATGGTCGGTGATCGGCTCGCCGTGCCCGCCGAGCACGAGCGCGACGTCCATCTCCCGGGTCGCGCGCAGTGACTCGAGGTAGACCTCGAGCGAGTGCGGCTCGTCGAGATCGCCGTCGGTGCCGTCGAGCGGGCGCGTGACGACGGCGTTCGACGAGATGTGCTTGAGCAGGTGGTCGCCCACGATCAGCAGCCCGCGCTTCTCGTCGTGAAGGACGATGTCCGACGGCGAGTGCCCAGGTCGGTGATGGACCCGCAGCGTCCGGCCGGCGAACAGCAGCGTGTCGCCGTCGTCGAGCGGGCCGGTCACCTCGGCCGGGGCGCCCCAGGCGCGCGCGAGTCCGGCCACCGCCCGCAGCGCGAGGCGCACCGGCTGCTCGATGCCGTGGCGTGCCATCAGTCGCTCGGCGAACTCGTCGTCGCCGGCGGCCGGTTTCGGGTAGTCGGCGAGCCACGGGCCGAGCGCGCGCAGTGCGAAGACTTCGGCTCCGGACCGCTTGGACAGGATGTCCACCAGGCCGAGGTGGTCCATGTGCTGGTGTGTGATCACGATGCGCTCGAGGTCGGCGATCGTGTGGCCGGCCTCGCGCAGCATGCTGTCCATCATGTCGAGCGAGACGCCGCTGTTCGGCCCGGTGTCGATCAGCGTGAGCGGGTCGTCCTCGACGAGGTAGCAGTTGATGCGCCCGACCGCGAACGGCGTCGGGATCGGCAGCGTGAGGACGCCTGCGTCAGGACCGGATGAGCCCAAGGACCTCGTCCCGCCGGCGCTCCATGTCCTGTGGGGACACGAGCGACTCGAGGGTCAGCCGCAGCAGCGGCTCGGTGTTCGACGGGCGAACGTTGAAGTGCCAGTCGTCGTAGTCGACCGAGACGCCGTCGACATGGGTGATCTCCCCGTCGGCGTAGCGCTTCTCGATCTCCGCCATCTTGGCCGCCGCGTCGGAGACCTCCGAGTTGATCTCGCCGGAGATGAAGTACTTCGCGCGGAACGGCTCGAGCAGCTCGCTCATCCTCTTGCCCTCGACCGAGAGCTTCTCGAGGACGAGCAGGGCGGGCACGGTGCCCGAGTCCGCGTTGTAGAAGTCGTGGAAGTAGTAGTGGCCGGACACCTCGCCGCCGAAGATGGCGCCCTCCTTGCGCATGCGCGTCTTGAAGAACGCGTGGCCGACGCGGTTGATGTGCGGCGTGCCGCCCGCGGCGCGGACGGTGTCCGGGACGGCGCGGGACGCGCGGGCGTCGTAGAGGATGTCGGCAGGGTGGGCGGGATCGGTCTTCGCCAGCAGATGCTCGGCGAGGATCGCGGTGAGGAAGTCGCCGGCGACGAATTCGCCCGTGTCGTCGATGAAGAAGCAGCGGTCGGCATCGCCGTCCCAGGCGATGCCGAGGTCCGCGCCCTCGGACTTCACCTTGTCGACGATGAAGCGCCGGTTCTCCTCCAGCAGCGGGTTGGGCTCGTGGTCGGGGAAGTTGCCGTCCGGCGTGAAGTACGTCTCGACGAGGTCCAGACCCAGGCGCTCGAGCAGCGGCCCGACCATCGGGCCCGCCATGCCGTTGCCGCCGTCGACGACGACCTTCAGGCGGCGGACCTTCTCGGGGTCGATGAACTCGAGCGCAGCGGCCCGGAAGTCGGCGGAGATGTCGGCCTCTTCCACCGATCCCGCCCGCGCCGCAGGCTCTCCGAGGCCGTCCTCGATCATCCGCCGGATGTCCTGGATGCCCTCGTCGCCCGACAGCGCGATCGCGCCGTCCTTCACGAGCTTCGCGCCGGTGTAGGCCTTCGGGTTGTGCGAGGCGGTGCACATGAGGCCGCCGTCGAGCCCGCGCGAGCCGACGGTGAAGTAGAGCATCTCGGTGCCGACCTGCCCGACGTCCACGACGTGCGCGCCCTCGGCGACCATGCCGGCGCGGTAGCGCGCGGCCATCTCCGGTGCGGTGAGGCGCATGTCGCGGCCGAGGCCGAGGCGCAGGTCCCCGGCGTGCTTGCCGGCCAGGCCGGCGATGACGCGCACGAACGCCCGGCCGACCTGCTCGGCGTCGTCGGGGCCGAGCTGCTCGCCGTACAGGCCGCGGATGTCGTAGGCCTTGAAGATGGAGGGGTCGATCGGCATCGGCCCGGATCCTATGCGGCTCAGGGGTGCCGACGCCGGCCCGGAACGCCGCACGGTGGGCTTGGAGCCGCTGCCGGCGGGAGGCGGGCCCCCGTGGGTTCACGGGTGGATCCTCTCGCCCGCCGCGCACATGGTTGCGAACTTCTCTATGCGCTTGGCCCGGGTCTCCGGTCGCACGGCGGTCTGGACGCGATGCAGGATCGCGTAGCGGTTCTGTGAATCGAGGCCTTCGAAGAACGCGGTCGCGCCGGGCCGGGCGGCGAGGGCGTCCCGGAGATCGTCGGGCACCGTCGCGGTGCGAGGTCCGTCATAGGCGGCGGCCCAGCGGCCGTCGGCCCTGGCCTTCTCCACCTCCGCGAGCCCCGCGGGCCGCATCTGCCCGCTCTCGATGAGCGCCTCGGCGAAGCCGCGGTTGCGCTTGGACCAGACGCTGCGCTTGCGGCGCGGGGTGAACCGCTGGAGGTAGTGGGTGTCGTCGAGCCGCCTGGCCTGGCCGTCGATCCAGCCGAAGCACAGGGCGATCTGCAGCGCGGGCGCGTACGTGAGCCCGGCGATGCCCGAGCCCTTCTTGGCGAAGCGCAGCCAGACGCCGTCGGAGGCGGCGTGCTCGGCCTCCAGCCAGCGTTCCCACTCTTCGGCGGTCTCGAAGGTGAGGGTCGGCTGATCGGCCATCGGGGCGAGGAGTCTAGATTCCGCGCCGTGGACGTCGTGATTCTGTGCGGCGGGCGGGGGACCCGCCTGCAGGAACGCACCCAGGAGATCCCCAAGCCGCTCGTGGAGATCGGCGGCCGGCCGATCCTCTGGCACGTCATCGCCCTGTACGCGCGCCATGGCCTCACGCGCTTCCTGCTCGCGACCGGCTACAAGGGCGAGCAGATCGAGGCCTACGGCGACTGGCCCGCCGGTGCCGACGTACGCTGCGTGGACACCGGGATCGACACGCCGACCGGTGGCCGCGTGCACCGGCTGCGCGACCACGTCGACGGCGACCGCTTCTGCACGACCTACGCCGACGGCCTCGCCGACGTCGACCTCCACGCCCTGCTCGCGTTCCACGAGCGCCACGGCAGGCTCGCCACGCTGACCGTCGTGCGGCCCGAGCTGCAGTTCGGCATCACCGAGCTCGACGGCGACCACGGCCTCGTCACCGGCTTTCGCGAGAAGCCGCGCTCGGAGCACTGGATCAACGGCGGCTTCTTCGTCTTCGAGCGCGGCGTCTTCGAGTACCTGAGCGACTCGAGCGTGCTCGAGCGCGAGCCGCTCGAGGGCCTCGCCGGCGACCGCCAGCTGCACGCCTTCCGCCACACCGGCTTCTGGGAGTGCATGGACACCTACAAGGACGCGGTCGCGCTCAACGACCTCTGGGCGGCCGGGGCGGCGCCGTGGGCGTGAGCGCGCTCGTCACCGGCGCCTACGGCATGCTCGGCGGCTGGCTCGTCCGCGCGCTGCTCGAACGCGGCGACCGCGTGACCGTGCTCAAGCGCGACGACGTGCCGGGCTCCGCGCTCGTCGTGGAGGGCCTCGAGGCGCGCTGTGCCGTCGTCCACGGGGACCTCACGGACCCCGGCCTCGTCGACCGGGCGATCGGCGAGCACGAGGTCGACACGATCTTCCACCTCGCCGCCCAGACGATCGTCGGCACCGCCAGCCGGTCGCCGCTGTCGACCTGGGAGACGAACGTGCGGGGCACCTATCTGCTCATGGAGGCGTGCCGGGCGCAGGCGGTCGCACGCGTCGTCGTCGCCTCCTCCGACAAGGCCTATGGCGCCCACGACGACCTGCCCTACCGCGAGGACCTGGCGCTGCAGCCGATCTACCCGTACGACGTGTCGAAGGCGTGCACGGACCTCATCGCCCGGTCCTACTGGCACACCTACGGCGTGCCGGTGGCGGTCACGCGCTTCGCGAACGTCTACGGCGGCGGCGATCGCAACCCGTCGCGGCTGATCCCCGAGGCCATCGCCGCCGCGCTCGCCGGGCGCGCGCCCGTCATCCGCTCCGACGGCACGCCCGAGCGCGACTTCCTCTACGCCGAGGACGCCGCGGCCGCGTACCTGGCGATCGCGGACGCGCTGGACGGGGGCGGCGGGGCGGGTGGCGAGGCGTTCAACGCGGGCGGCGACCGGCCGCACAGCGTGCGCGAGGTCGTCGAGCTCGTCTGCCGCCTCGCGGGGACCGACGTCGAGCCCGACGTCCGCGGCACCGGGAGCCCGCACGGCGAGATCGACCGCCAGTACGTCGACTCGGCGAAGCTGCGTGAGCTCACCGGCTGGCGCCCGCAGGTGCCGCTCGAAGACGGCCTGCGCCGCGCGATCGCGTGGTACCGCACCCACGGGTGCTAGGCGTGCCGGCGGCGACCCGGGCGTCTAGGATCCAACCCCATGTCCGGGCATTCGAAATGGGCGAGCATCAAGCACAAGAAGGCGATCGTCGACTCGCGCAAGGGCAAGCTCTTCACGAAGCTGGCGCGCGCGATCACGGTGGCCGCCAAGGAGGGCGGCGGTGACATCGACGGCAACCCGTCGCTCGCGCTCGCGGTGCAGAAGGCCCGTGACGCGTCGATGCCGAAGGACAACATCGAGCGCGCGATCGCCAAGGGCACCGGCGCGGGCGCCGACGCCGACGCGATCGAGAACGTCGTCTACGAGGGCTACGGCCCGGGCGGCGTCGCCGTGCTCGTCGAGGCGATGACCGACAACCGCAACCGCACCGGCGCCGAGATGCGCCACACGTTCGGCAAGCACGGGGGCAACCTCGGCGAGCCGGGCTCGGTCGCCTACCTCTTCGACAAGAAGGGCGTGCTGGTCGTCGACGCCGAGCGCTACGGCGAGGACGACCTGATGCCGGCGATCGAGGCCGGCGCGGAGGACATCGCGGTCGACGACGACGTCTTCGAGGTGCTGACCGAGCCGGCCGACGTCGCCTCCGTTCGCCAGGCGCTGACCGACGCCGGCATCGAGGTCCAGAGCGCCGAGGTCGCGCACCGGCCCAGGACGACCGTGCCGCTCGACGAGGACGGCGCCCGCAAGGTGCTCAAGCTCATCGACGCGCTCGAGGACAACGACGACGTCGACGCCGTCCACGCGAACTTCGACGTCTCCGCGGACGTGATGGAGGCCATCGCGGGCTGATGGCGGCGGACCGCCTGCAGCCGTCGGACCTGGACGCGCCCATCGTCCAGGCGCCGCTGGCGGGCGGCCCGTCCACGCCGGCGCTGGCGATCGCGGTGGCCGAGGCCGGTGGGCTCGGCACGCTGGCGGCCGGCTACAAGACGCCGGACGCGGTGGCGGCCGAGATCGCCGAGATTCGCGCGGCCACGGACCGGCCGTTCGGCGTCAACCTCTTCGCGCCGCCTGCCACCGCGATCGAGACGGCGGCGGTCGCGCGGTATGTCGAGGCGTTGCGCGCGGGGGGACTCGAGCCGCTCGGCGAGCCGCGCCATGACGACGACGCCTTCGCCGAGAAGCTCGATGTCCTCGAGGCGCAGCGCCCCGCGGTCGTCTCCTTCACGTTCGGCTGCCCGTCGCCCGCCGTGGTCGACCGCATGCGGTCGGCCGGGTGCGCCGTCTGGGTGACGATCACCACGCCGGCGGAGGCCGCGACCGCCGCGGGCGCGGGCGCGGACGCGCTCGTCGTCCAGGGCGTCGAGGCCGGCGGCCACCGCGGCTCGTTCTCCGACGCCGCGCCGGGCGACATCGGCCTGCTGTCGCTGCTGCAGCTCGTGGGCGCGTGGGTCGGCCTGCCGATGGTCGCGGCGGGCGGCATCATGACCGGCCGCGCGATCGCCGCCGTGCTGGCGGCGGGGGCGGACGCCGCACAGCTCGGCAGCGCGTTCATGCGCACGCCGGAGGCGGCAACGAGCGCCCCGCATCGCGCCGCGCTCGCCGGCGGCGGCGGCGGCGGCGACCGCCCGACCGGCCTGACGCGCGCGTTCAGCGGCCGCACCGCACGCGGGATCGTCAACCGCTTCCAGCGCGAGCATCCCGATGCGCCGAGCGCGTACCCCGAGGTGCACCACGTCACGTCGCCGCTGCGGGCCGCCGCCCGCCGGGCCGGCGATGCCGAGTCCATCAACCTCTGGGCCGGCCAGGCCTACCCGCTCGCGCGCGAGGTGCCCGCGGCGCAGCTCGTACGTGAGCTGGCGGGCGACGCGCGGGCCCGCCTGCGCGAGCTGAGCTAGTCGTCGTCGCCGCGCGCGCGGCGCACGCGGTTGACCTTGATCGTCCCGCGGACGCCGCGGACCCGCCGGTCCCCGGCGAACGACCATCGCCAGCCGTCGTCGGCGAGCTCCCGGACCTCCTCGCTGGCGAGCACCGACCCCGGCCGGGCGAGCGCGGTCAGCCGGCTCGCCAGGTTCACCGGCCGCCCGTACCAGTCGCCCGCGCGGTTCAGCGCCGGGCCGAACGCGATCCCGGCGCGCAGCTGGGGGAACCCGGTGCCCTCGTCGTCGGCGGCCTCCACGAGCTGCAGCGCGGCTTCGATGAGCGGGTCGACCTCCGACGAGACGAGCATCACCGCGTCGCCGATCGTCTTGACCATCCGCACCGGCAGCTCCACCACGTCGGCGGCGAGCCGCTCCAGGCGCTCGGCCACCGCGCCGAGCTCGTCCGGCGGGACCTCCTCGCCCATCCGCGTGAAGCCGACGAGGTCGGCGAAGCACACCGCCACGTCCCGCGCGCCGGGCAGCTCGCCGGTCGCCTGCTCGGTGGCCTGCAGCAGCTCGGTGCGGACCGCGTGGCGCAGGTGCGCGTTGAGCATCTGGCCGAGCACGGGCGCGGCGAGCGGCTCGAACTCCGCCGCCGCCCGGGCGTAGCGCATCGCGAGCTCGTGCTCGTCGGCTTCGGGATCGAGGACGAGGCCGAGCGTCATCCGCCGCATCGCCTCGGCGGCGTGCGACAGGCCCCGCCCGAGGATCCGGGTGACCTCCAGGATGTCCTCGTGGCGCAGTCCCGCGTCCGTGAGCGTCCTGACCGTCCGCGCCGCCTGCAGGTCGGTCTCGGCGAGCACGCGCGCGTCCTCCTCGGCCGTCGGCAGGCCCTGGGCGCGCCGCAGCTCCTCGAGGAACGCGAGGTCGAGGCCCGTCTTCTCGGCGATCTCCCGGCGCGTGTAGCGGGTGGCGCCGCCGATCAGCCGCTCCGCGGGGAGGAGGAAGAGCGTGTCCTCGGCGACCGCGGTGCGCAGCTCGTCGAGGTCGGCGCCGTCGGCATGGAGCGCTTCGAGCAGCCGCAGGCGAGCGTCCCGCTCCCGACCCTCGAGCCCGTCGAGCAGCCCCTCGGCCCCGAAGTCGACCATGCCCGCGACTCTAGGGCGCATCCCGCCCGTAGAGTCTGCGCGGCACGTGACCCAGCCGCCTTCGGCCCGCCGAACCCGCATGTCCGCCGCCGACCGCCGCGCGGCGATCCTCGACGCCGCCATGGAGGCGTTCGCCACCCGTGGCTACCACGGGACCTCGCTCGACGACGTGGCCGCGGCGGCCGGGGTGTCCAAGGCGCTCATCTACGAGCACTTCAGCTCCAAGCAGAACCTGCACGACACGCTGATCTCCGTCCAGGCGGGCGAGCTGTTCGGCCGGCTGGCGGCGGCCGCGGACCCGGAGCTCGCGGCCGAGCAGCGCCTGCGCGGCGGGGTGGACGTGTTCTTCGGCTTCGTCGAGGAGCGCCGAGAGGCGTGGCGCGCGCTGTTCCGCGATGCGGCCGACCCCCACCTCGGCGAGGTGGTCGAGCACGTGCAGCGCCAGGCGACGGCGGCGATCGCGGAGCTGATGCTCGCGGGCACGGAGCCGCAGGCGGCCCATCAGGACGTCGAGATGGTCGCGCTCATGCTGTCGGGCGCGGTGCAGGCCCTGGCGAACTGGTGGTACGACCATCAGGACGTCCCGCGGTCGGTGCTGGTCGACCGTGTGATGGCGTTCGCGTGGCTGGGGCTCGGGCGCCTCAGCGGCGAGGGCGCTTAAGCCCAGCGGCTCCCGTCGATGCGCCGCAGCCCGTCGTCGGGAATCTCGATCCAGGCGGGGGTGGAGCTGACCCACTGGCGCCACTGCGGCGCGATGCCGGGATCGCCGTGCAGCGCGCCGAAGCGGACGCCCGCCATGCCCTCGCCGCCCGGAACGCCGGCGAAGACGTGGCCGCCGCACTCGCCGCAGAAGGACTTCGGGAACCCGCCCTCGGGCCGCCACGTGCGCACGGCCTCGGCGCCCGCGACGACGCGCAGCGCCTCCGCGGGGACCATGCCGTTCATGGTCCACGGCACGCCGCTGCGGCGCTGGCAGCGCGTGCAGTGGCAGTAGCCGGCGTCGAGGAACGGCGCGGTGATCTCGATGCGCAGCGTTCCGCACGCGCACGAACCGGTGAGGGGGGTCTCGGGCGAGGGCATGATCGCGAGCCTACTCTTGGAGGCGTCCGGCGCGCGACGCAGAATCCGGTCTTCACATGCTCGTCCTCGGCATCGATCCCGGCACCGCGAACACCGGCTACGGCGTGGTGGAGCGCCGCGGCGGGCGCCTGCTCGCCCACGACGGCGGCGTCATCTCCACGGCGCCCCGGACCGCGCCCGAACGGCGGCTCGCGGCCATCCACGCCCGCGTGAGCGAACTGCTCGACGAGCACGCGGTCGACTGCGTCGCGCTGGAGGACCTGTACTTCGGGGCCAACGCGCGGTCCGCGTTCGCGGTCGGCCAGGCGCGCGGGGTGGTGATGCTCGCCGCCGGCCAGCGCGGGATCCCGTGCGCCGCGTACACGCCGCAGCAGGTCAAGGGCGCGGTCTGCGGTAGCGGGCGGGCGGCCAAGGACCAGGTGCAGCGGATGGTCCAGACGCTGCTCGCGCTGCCCGCCCCGCCCACGCCCGACCACGCCGCCGACGCCCTCGCCGTCGCCGTCTGCCACGCCAACCGTGCGCCGCTGGCCGCGTCGATCGGGAGCGCCGCATGATCGGCCTCGTGCGCGGCGAGGTCGTCGTCCGCCGTCCCGACCACGTCGTCGTCCTCGCGGGCGGGGTGGGCTACCGCCTTGCGGTCTCCGGCGAGACCCTGCGCCACGTCCCCGCCGCCGGCCAGGAGACGACGCTGTTCGCCCACCTGATCCTGCGCGACGACGCGATCACCCTCTACGGCTTCGCCGCCGAGGAGGAGCGCGACCTGTTCCTCCTGCTGCTCGGGGTCCAGGGGGTGGGCCCGAAGGTGGCGCTGGCCGTCCTGTCCGGCGGGCCGCCGCGCGAGCTGCTGCGCGCGATCGCGGCGGGCGACGCGGCCCGCTTCCAGGCCGTGCCGGGGATCGGCAAGCGGACGGCGGAGCGGATCATCGTCGAGCTGCGCGAGAAGGTCGGCGCCGTCACCGACGAGCCGTCGATCACCATCACGCGCGCCGACGACCCGCGCGGGATCGCCCGCGACGGCCTGCTCGGTCTCGGCTACACCGCGGCGGAGGTCGACGAGCTGCTCGCCGCCGCGGACGGCGAGACCGCCGAGCAGCTGATCGCCAGCGCCCTGCGCGGGAGCCGCCGGTGACCGTGCGCATCCAGACCCCCGACGTCCTGGAGGCCGAGGACGAGCTCGAACGGTCGCTGCGGCCGCGCCGCCTGGAGGACTTCGTCGGCCAGCGCGCGCTCAAGGAGCAGCTGTCGATCGCCATCGAGGCCGCGGGCGCGCGCGGCGACGCGCTCGACCACCTGCTGCTCGCCGGCCCGCCGGGCCTGGGCAAGACCTCGCTCGCGCAGATCGTCGCCGCCGAGCTCGACGTGCCGTTCGTGCAGACCGCCGGCCCGGCGCTCGAGCGCAAGGGCGACGTCGCCGCGTTCCTCACGGCGCTCGAGCCGCGCAGCGTGTTCTTCGTCGACGAGATCCACCGCCTGCCGCGCGCGCTCGAGGAGACCTTCTATCCGGCGATGGAGGACCGCCAGCTGCCGATCACGGTCGGACAGGGCGCCGGGGCGCGCGTCGTGACGCTCGACCTGCCCGCCTTCACGCTCGTGGGGGCCACGACGCGTGCCGGCCTCCTCACGACGCCGCTGCGCGACCGCTTCGGCATCCAGGCGCGCGTGGAGACCTACTCCCCCGACGAGCTGGCGACGATCGTCCGGCGCTCGGCGGCGATCCTCGGCATCGAGATCGACGCCGGCGGCGCCCACGCGATCGCCACGCGCAGCCGGGCGACCCCGCGCGTCGCCAACCGCCTGCTGCGCCGGGTGCGCGACTTCGCCGAGGTGCGCGGCCGCGGAGTGGTCACCGAGCCGGCGGCCGACGCCGCGCTGGCGATGCTCGAGGTCGACCACGAGGGCCTGGACCGGCTGGACCGCGAGATCCTCTCGGCGATCTGCGCGAAGTTCGATGGCGGGCCGGTCGGCCTGTCGACCTTGGCGGTCGCGGTGGGGGAGGAGTCCGACACGATCGAAGACGTGTACGAGCCCTACCTGCTGCAGAAGGGGCTGCTGAAGCGGACGCCGAGAGGGCGGATGGCCACGCCCGCCGCGTTTCGCCACATCGGCCTCGAGCCGCCCGACCACACCCTCTTCTGAGCGAGGCGCCGTGATGAGCGGTCTGCGCAGGCTGGAACGGCTCAAGCCCGCCGCGCCGGGTGACGATGCTCTCTCCGTGCGGGACGAGCGCCTGATCATGGGTCGCTGGTCGGGAGCCCTCTGGCTCCTGGCCGGCGCGGTGGGGGCCGCCGGCCAGGCGATGCCGGGGGTCCCGCACGACCACGCGTGGCTGGCATGGACGCTCATCGCCATCTCGGTCGTCTACGGCGCCGCCTGCCTCACGGGCGTGATCCCCTGGGAGCGCGTCAGCTACGGCGGGCACCTGGCCGCGATCATCGCCTGGCAGCCGCTGCTCGCGCTCGCGCTCTGGGCCAGCGGCGGGGTGGACTCCTACGTCCAGCCCGTCTTCATCCTCGCCCTGCTGTACGCCGCCTACTTCATGCCGGGCTGGATGGCGTGGGTCGGCGTCGGCGCACTCGTCGTCACGAACGCCACGCCGCTGCTCTACACCAGCCCGGGCGAGCACCAGGCGGCCGCGCGGATCCTCGCGTTCGCCGTGGCGTGCGAGGGCGTGACGCTCACGCTGCAGCACCTCAAACGGCGGCTGGTCACGGCCGAGCAGGCCGCCGCGACGGCCCCGCCGCCGCCCGACCCGCTCACGGGCCTGCATCGTCGCGACGCGCTCGATGCGGCGCTCGAGCGGGCGGTGGCCCAGGCCGGCGACCCGCGCGTCGGCCGGCGCGCCGGCGACGGCGGCGTGCGCTTCTCGCTGCTGCTCGTCGAGATCGAGGACCTCGCCACCGTCACGGACACGTTCGGCCCGCTGGCCGCCGATCGCGTGATCGTCGACGTCGCCGAGAGCGTGCGCGGCGTGCTGCGCCCCTCCGACGTGGTGGCGCGAACGCGCCCGGCGGAGCTCGCGGTCCTGGCGTCCGGGGCGGGCGAGCCGGGGTCGCTGCGCCTGGCCCAGGCGATCCGCGAGGCGGCGAGCGACGTGCGGCCGGGGCCCAGCGCCCCGCCTGTGGCGCTCACCGTGTCGTGGGCGCTGTTCCCCGACGAGAGCCGCGATCCGGCCGGGCTGTTCGCCGCCGCCGACCGTGGGCTGCACGCTCGCCGGAGGTTGCCGTCGTCGCGCGCCTGACGGGCGCGGGATCCAGCGTCCGGCCCACCACAGGTCACTACCCTACGAACGCTCATGGCGCATCTGTTCATCTGCCCCAATTGCGGGACGCGCTCGACGGCCAGCGATCGCCAGCGCGGCTTCTCGCGTGAGGCCCGGGGGTGCCCGAAGTGCGGGCACACGTTCCTGTTCGAGCTGCTCGACGACTACTACCCGGCGCCTGATGCCGCCTTCTTCGCCGCCGACCAGCACGGCCGCCTGATCCATTGCGGGCGCGGCTCGTTCGAGCTGACGGGCCTCGACGACGAGCGCGTGATCGGCCGCCCCGCCACCGAGGTTCTCGGCCTGGACTGGGAGGACGGCACCGACTACGTGGAGCAGGCGCTCGAGTGGGGCGTGCGCGTGCGCGACAAGCGCGTGCGCGTCCACGCGGAGGGCGATCTGCCGGCCGAGGCAACGGCCGATCTCTTCCCGGCCTACGATGATGACGGCGGCCTGCTCATCATCCTCACGCCGGTGAAGGCCGCCCAGTCCTCCACATGACCGACCGTCGGCGCAATCTCTTCATCCTGCTGCTCGTCGCGGGCCTCTTCGCGGCGTCGCTGGCCGTCATCCTCACGAAGCCGACGAAGCTCGGCCTCGACCTCAAGGGCGGCGTCGAGCTCATCTACCAGGGCAAGCCGACGCGCCAGTCGCAGGTCACGCCGGATTCCCTGAACCGGGCGATCGACATCATGCGCGAGCGCGTCGACCAGCTCGGCGTCGCCGAGCCGGAGATCCAGCGCACGGGCTCCGACCAGATCCAGGTCTCGCTGCCGGGCACCAACGACCTGCAGCGCGCCATCAACGCCGTCGGCACGACGGCGCAGATGCACTTCTACGACTGGGAGACGAACGTCATCGGCCCGGCGGGCAAGCCGGCGCCCGGCGACCCGTCCGTGACGTGCGGACCCCAGGGCGGCAATCCGACGTGCGGCATCCCGCTCTACGACGCGGTCATCCGCGCTTCGAAGCGGCCCGCGTCGAACCCGGACAAGGCGACCAACCCGCCGCTCTTCTACCTGCTCGACTCGAAGAACAAGAAGGTCGTGGGCGGGCCGGAGGAGAGCCGCGACGCGCTGTTCGCCGAGCGCGAGACCAACCAGCCGCGCCCCGGCGAGCAGGTCTACGAGGTCAAGCCCGGCACGGTGATCGTCCGGGCCGAGTCGCCCGACAACGCCAAGGTCAAGCCGGACCGCTGGTACGTGCTCAACGACGCGCCGGCGCTCAACGGCACGGACATCAAGGATCCGCAGCAGAACTACGACAACGGCCCGGGCGGCTCCGGCGCGCCGATCGTCACGTTCGGCTTCACCGACAAGGGCCGCAAGATCTGGCGCGAGACGACCCGCGCGATCGCCCAGCGCGGCCAGGCCAACCAGATCCCCGGCCAGGACCCGCTCGCGTCCGCGCAGCACTTCGCGATCGTCCTCGACAACGAGCTCATCTCGGTCCCGTACATCGACTACCGCGCCAACCCGGACGGCATCGACGCCGCGAACGGCTCGCAGATCGAGGGCGGCTTCACGATCCAGTCGGCCCAGAACCTCGCGAACCTGCTGAAGACGGGCGCGCTGCCGATCAAGCTGGACCTGATCTCGCAGTCGCAGGTCTCCGCCACGCTCGGCCAGCAGGCGCTCGACCAGGGCCTGCACGCCGGCATCGTCGGCTTCATCATCGTCGCTCTGTTCCTTCTCACGTTCTACCGCGTGCTCGGCATGATCGCGGTCGGCGCCCTGGCGATCTACGCCGTCTACTTCTTCGCGCTGATCAAGCTGATCCCGATCACGCTGACGCTGCCGGGCATCGCGGGCCTGATCCTGACGTTGAGCGTCGCGGCCGACGCGAACATCGTCATATTCGAACGCGTCAAGGAAGAGATACGCGGCGGCCGGTCGATCCCGGCCGGCATCGCGGCGGGCTACAAGAAGGGGCTGGCGGCGATCATCGACGCCAACGTCGTGACCTTCATGGTCGCGTTCATCCTCTTCATGCTCGCGACCGCGGGCGTCAAGGGCTTCGCGTTCACGCTGGGCATCGGCACGCTCGTGTCCCTGTTCACGGCCGTTCTCGCGACGCAGGCGGCGCTCGGCACGATGGGCAAGTCCCGGGCGCTGCAGCACAAGTCGGCCCTGGGCGCGACCGAGCAGAAGCACCGCATCCGCTTCGACTTCATGGGCGCGTCGCGCTGGTTCTTCTCGGCGTCCGGCATCATCCTGCTCGTCTGCGCACTCGCCCTGGGCAGCAAGGGGCTGAACTTCGGCATCGACTTCGAGTCGGGCACGCGGATCACCACCGCGCTCGAGAAGAAGACCGACGAGGACGGCGTCCGCAGCGCGATCTCGCGGCTCGGCTTCGGCGGCGTCGAGGTCCAGCGTGTGACGAACAAGCAGCTCGGCGACAACGGGTTCCAGATCACCGGCGACATCGGGCCCAACGACGTCACCCGGGTCAAGACCGAGCTGACGAAGGACTTCGGCGGCACGCCGAGCTTCACGAACCAGTCGGTCGGCCCGACGTTTGGCCAGACCGTGGCCCGCAGCGCGATCATCGCGATCATCGCATCGCTGTTGGTGATCTCGGTCTACATAACCCTGAGATTCGAGTGGAAGTTCGCCGTGCCGGTCCTCATAGCGGTCGCGCACGACATCCTCATCACGGCGGGCGTGTACGCCCTCGTCGGCCGGGAGGTGACGACGTCGACGGTCGCGGCGCTGTTGACCATCCTGGGCTTCTCGCTCTACGACACGATCATCGTGTTCGACCGCATCCGGGAGAACGTGCCGCGCATGCCGCGCGCCGGTTTCTCGCAGATCGTCAACCGCTCGATGAGCGAGGTGCTGATCCGCTCGCTGGCGACCAGCTTCTGCACGCTGCTGCCGGTGCTCGCGCTGCTGCTGTTCGGCGGGGCGACGCTGAAGGACTTCGCGTTCGCGCTGCTCATCGGCACGGCGTCCGGCACGTACTCGTCGATCTTCATCGCCGGCCCGGTGCTGACGCACTGGAAGGAGCGCGATCCGGTCTGGCGCGCCCGTGCGGCGAAGCTCAAGCAGCAGTTCGGCTACATCCCGGCCTACGCGACCGCCGTCGACGGCTCGCCGATCGATGTGGCGCCGCCGCAGCGGGAGCGGCGCGGCATCGGCCGCAAGCGCGGCGCGTTGATCGAGCCAGACGACCCGACGCAGGTGTCGCGGCAGGAGTTCGACGAGATGGTGCGCGATATCCAGGACGAAGTGGTCGAGGAGAACCGCGCGCAGGCCCGCCCGCGCAGGACCGCGGTCGCCGAGCCGGAGGCGGAGCCGAAGCCGAGGCCCGCGCGGCCGGCGCCTGAGCCGGCGGTCGAGCCCGAGGCCGAGACCGAGGCCGACCGCGCGGGTCCGGCCGAGGACGAGACGCCGCCGGCGCCGAGCTCCGGCGCCGATCTCACGCCGGACGAGGTCGTGATGCCCAAGCCGCCGTCGCGCTCCAGCAGCACCGGCAAGCGGCGCCCGCGCAACAAGCGTCACGGGAGGCCGCGCTGATGGCCGTGCTCGCCTGGGTCATGATGGGCCTCGCCCTCTGGCACTTCACGATCTTCGTGCCCGACCGCTTCTGGGGCGGCATCGTCGGCGCGTTCGTCGCCGCGATCCTCGGCTCGTTCCTCTTCGGGCTGATCGTCAACGGGTTCCAGGTGCCCAGCCGCGCGGACACGACGGTCGTCAGCGCGATCGAGGCCATCCCGGGCACGCTGATCGGCCTCGGGCTCTGCTACCTGGTCGGCACGCGGCGCGGCAACGAGCCGCTCGTGCACTGATGCGGCAGGTCGCGCGCGGAGCCCGCGCCGGCGCGGCGGGCGAGTGATAGCTGGTCGGCACGCGGCGCGGCAACGAGCCGCTCGTGCACTGATGCGGCAGGTCGCGCGCGGAGCCCGCGCCGGCGCGGCGGTGGGTGGTTCGCCGCGCTCGGGCGGTTCCGTCGGGTGGCGCGCCTAGCGTTCCGGCGGTGCCACCGGAGCGCCGTCTCGATCTGACCCCCTGTCCCAGCGCCGCCGTGCGGCAGCTGGAGGAGGAGCTTGGCCTCAGCCACGTGACGGCCCAGGTGCTCGTGCGGCGCGGGTTCGGCGATCCGGCGTCCGCGCGGGCGTGGCTGGCCGCCGACGAGCGCCACCCGCCGTCGGCGTTCGCCGGGATGGACGAGGCCGTGGCGCTCGTGCGCCGCCACGTCGAGGCCGGCTCGGCGATCGCGATCCACGGCGACTACGACGTCGACGGCGTCTGCTCGACGGCCATCCTCGTTCGGGCGCTGCGATCGCTGGGGGCGGCGCCGTCGTGGTACCTGCCGTCGCGCAGCGAGGACGGCTACGGCCTGCGCGCGCACACCGTGGCGCGGCTCGCCGCGAGCGGGGTCAAGCTCCTGATCACCGCCGACTGCGCGATCACGGCGGTCGAGGAGGTGGCCGCCGCCCGCGCCGCCGGCATGGAGGTGCTCGTCACCGACCACCACGCGCCGCGGGCGGACGGCGCGCTGCCCGACGCGCCGATCGTGCATCCGTCGCTCTGCGGCTACCCGTGCCCCGACCTGTGCGCGGCGGGTGTCGCGCACAAGCTGGCCGAGGCGCTCGGCGCCCCGACGGCCGCGGAGGACCTCGACCTCGTCGCGCTCGCCACCGTCGCCGACGTGGTCTCGCTGCGCGGCGAGAACCGGCGTCTGGTGCGTGAGGGTCTGCAGGCGCTGCGCACGACCTCCAAGCCGGGCCTGCGGGCGCTCATGGCCGTCACGCGCTGCGACGTGCCGCACCTCGACGCGCGCGCGGTGGCGTTCCGCCTGGCGCCGCGCATCAACGCCGCCGGGCGCCTCCAGCGCGCCGACGCCGGGCTCGAGCTGGTGCTGACGGCCGATCCCGACCGCGCGCTCGCTGTGGCGGAGGAGCTCGACCGCGTCAACCACGAGCGCCGCCAGGTCGAGCAGCACATGCTCTTCGAGGCCGAGGCGCAGGTCCGCGACCAGGCGGGGGCGATCGCCCACGTCGTCGCCGCGGAGGGCTGGCACCCGGGGGTGGCCGGCATCGTCGCGTCGCGCCTGGCCGAGCGCCATCACCGGCCCGCCGTGGTCATCGCCCTGGACGGGGAGGGCGGGGCGACCGGCTCGGCGCGCTCGATCCCGGCGTTCGATCTCCTCGGCGGCCTGAACGCCTGTGCGGAGCATCTGCGCCGGCACGGCGGCCACCGCGCCGCGGCCGGGATGGAGATCGACCCGGCGGCCATCGACGCGTTCCGCGCCGCGTTCTGCGCGCACGCCGAGTCGGTGCTCACGGCCGACGACCTGGTCCCGGTGCAGCGCGTCGACGCCGTCGCGTCCGGCGGCGACGTCGGGCACGCCCTGGCGGAGGAGCTGACCCGGCTGGAGCCGTTCGGCCAGGGCAACCCGTCCGTCACGCTGCTGATCCCCGCCGCCCAGCTCGCCGACGCGCGGCCGATGGGGGAGGGCGGCAGCCACGTGCGCTTCAGCGTCCACGCGGGGGGCGTGCGCGCCCGGGCGGTGGCGTTCGGCTGCGACGGGCGCCTGCCGGTCGCGTGCGACACGCCCGCCGACGTCGCGGTCGCGCTCGAGCTCAACCACTACAACGGCAGCACCGAGCCGCGCCTCGTCCTGCGCCACGCGCAGCGCTGTACGCCCGCCCCCATCGACGTGGTCGGCGAGCCCGAGGACCACCTCGCCGCCGCGCTCGACGTCGTGGACGGGCCGCTCGAGCCGCCCGAGCCGGTCGTCGTGCCGCTCACGCGCGGAGCCGTCGATCGGCGGGGCGTCGGCGTCGCGGGCACGCTGGCCGCGCTCGTCGCCTCCGGCGAGCCGGTCCTCGCCGTGTGCTCCGACACTGCCGCGCGGCTGCCCGCGCTGAGCGAGCGGTTGGGCGGCTTCGCGCTCGCGTCCTGGCCAGCGGTCGAGGCCGACCCGGCGCTGGCCGCGCCGTACACCCACGTCGTGGCGATCGACCCGCCGCACTGGCGGGGCGGAGCGGCCCACGCGACCGTGCTGGCGTGGGGGGTGCCGGAGCTACACTTCGCCAGGCAGATCCATGAGCGCGAATACCGACTCCGTGACTCGCTCGCCGCGCTGTACCGCGCCCTGCGGGACGCGGGCGGTGCGCAGGGCGAGCGCCTGGCCGAGCTGCTGCGCGGCCCCGGCCGTCCACGCTCCGCGGCGCTGGCCGGACGGCTCCTGCGCGTCCTCACCGAGCTCGAGCTCGTCGAGCTCGACCGGTCGGCCGGCGCGGTGCGCGTCCCCGCGGCGCAGCGGACCGAGCTCGAGCGCTCGGCGGCCTACCGCGCCTACCAGCGCCGTCTGGAGGAGGGCCTCGCATGGCTGAGCGAGCCGACCGCCGACGCCGCGGCGCGGGCGGCGTGACCGTCCCGCCCGGGGACGTCGCCCCTCCGGCCGGGTCGCCGGACATCCTGGACGAGGCCGGGACGCGCGGCGACGCCGCCGACCGCGCCGGGGCTCCCAGGCGCGACGGCGCGAACGGCAGCCCGCGGCCGCGCGAGGCCGTCGACCGTTCCGGGCGCGGCCACGCGCCCGTCAAGCGCGCGCCGGTCGACCGCGTCGCCCACCCGGACGCGCACGGCGCCTCGCAGCGCGCGGATCTCACCGACACCGAGCGCCAGCTGCTCGGCGACCTGTTCGCCATCGTCGAGGAGCACGCCTCGGACTCGGTCGTCAAGATCGACCGCGCCCGTGTCGAGGACGCCTTCGTCTTCGCGTGCGAGCACCACGCCGACCAGCGCCGCAAGTCGGGAGAGGACTTCATCGTCCATCCCGTCGGCGTCGCGAAGATCTGCGCCGGCCTGCGCCTCGACACCGAGACCCTGTGCGCGGCGCTGCTGCACGACACCGTCGAGGACACGAGCGCGAGCCTCCAGGAGGTCCGCGAGCGCTTCGGCGACGAGATCGCCAGCCTCGTCGACGGCGTCACGAAGCTCACCGGGATCACGTTCCAGTCGCGCGACGAAGCGCAGGCCGAGAACTACCGCAAGATGATGGTCGCGATGGCCTCGGACATCCGGGTCATCCTCATCAAGCTCGCCGACCGCATGCACAACATGCGCACGATCTCGGCGATGCCCAAGCAGAAGCAGATCGACAAGGCCAAGGAGACCCTGGAGATCTACGCGCCGATCGCGCACCGGCTCGGCATCCACGCGATCAAGTGGGAGCTCGAGGACCTCGCCTTCCAGGCGCTGCATCCGCGCAAGTACCAGGAGATCAAGGGTCTCGTCGCGCAGCAGCGTGAGGAGCGCGAGAACTACGTCACCGAGGCGGGCGAGTACCTGGCGCGCGAGCTCGAGGCGCTCGGCATCCACGCCGAGATCGCGGGGCGCGCCAAGCACTTCTACTCGATCTACTCGAAGATGACGAAGAAGGGCCGCGAGTTCAACGAGATCTACGACCTGACGGCCATGCGCGTCGTCGTCGACTCGGTGAAGGACTGCTACGGCGCGGTCGGCGTGATCCACAGCCTGTGGAAGCCGCTGCCGGGCCGCTTCAAGGACTTCATCGCGATGCCGAAGTTCAACATGTACCAGTCGCTGCACACGACGGTCATCGGGCCGGAGGGGCAGCCGCTGGAGATCCAGATCCGCACGCGCGAGATGCACGACATGGCCGAGTACGGCGTGGCGGCGCACTGGATCTACAAGGAGGGCAAGGGGGGCGTGCCCGCCAACGCCTCGGGCGACGAGAAGCTCAAGTGGCTGCGGTCGATGCTCGACTGGCAGCAGGAGCTCTCCGATCCCAAGGAGTTCATGGAGAACCTCAAGGTCGACCTGTTCGAGGACGAGGTCTTCGTGTTCACGCCGAAGGGCGAGGTGAAGTCGCTCGCGGCGGGCGCGACCCCGCTCGACTTCGCGTACGAGGTCCACACCGAGATCGGCCACCGTTGCGTCGGCGCGCGCGTCAACGGCAAGATCGTGCCGCTGCACTACGAGCTGCGCTCGGGCGACATCGTAGAGATCCTCACCGCCAAGCGCGAGCGCGGGCCGTCGCGTGACTGGCTGGCGCTGGTGCGCACGACCCGTGCCCGCAACAAGATCAAGGCCTGGTTCAAGGCCGAGTCGCGCGAGGACACCGAGCACACGGGCCGCGAGCTGCTGCAGGAGCACCTGCGCAAGGCCGGCCTGCCCGCGCAGAAGATCTCCGGCAGCGCGCTGCTCGCCGACGTCATCCGCGAGATGGGCTTCCGCAAGGCCGAGGAGTTCTACATCGCGCTGGGCGGCGCGAAGATCTCGGCCAAGGTCGTCGTCAACAAGGTCCTGCAGCGCCTCAAGCAGGGCGAGGCGGCCGAGGAGGAGCACACGCCGGCCGAGACCCTCGTCGGCGATGCGCGCCGCCAGCGCCGCCAGCCGACCGGCTCGGCGACGTCGTACGGGATCCGCGTCGAGGGCGTCGAGGACGTCATGATCCGCCTGGCCAAGTGCTGCCGGCCGGTGCCGGGCGATCCGATCGTCGGCTACGTCTCGCTCGGGCGCGGCATCACGATCCACCGCGACGACTGCCCGAATGCCGTCGCGCTGCGCAAGGACCCGGAGCGCTTCGTCCCGGTCGAGTGGGAGGGCGAGCACAACAGCTCGTTCAAGGTCGAGTTGCAGGTCGACGGCTGGGACCGCCACCGGCTGCTCGAGGACCTGTCGCGAGCCATCGCCGAGGGCGGCCTGAACATCGTCGAGGCGCGCTGCATCGTTTCGCCGCCGATGGTGCAGAACCGCTTCGTCGTCGAGGTCGCCGACACGCAGACGCTGAAGGGCACAATCACCCGCATCCGCAACATCGACTCGGTGTTCGACGCCTACCGGGTCACGCCGGGCGCGGGCGGCTGATCGCCCGCGTCGCCCGCATCGCCCGCTGGGGCGTCCTCGTCGAGGCGCTCGAGGTTCGAGGGCGTCGCGATCCAGAAGAGCCCCACGACGACGAAGGCGACCATGCTCGCCACGCCGAGCAGGCGGGTGATCGTGAGCTCGAACGGCAGCATCAGCGCGAGCGTGAGGACGAACAGGATGAGGGTGAGGTGGCGCAGGCTCATGGCTGCTTCGGATGGTCGTCGGCGGTGAGGGGGCGGAAGCGCTGGTCGAGCGGCTGGAACTCCTGGTCGAGCGTGCCGCGCAGGACGAGCCGGTAGAGGTAGGCCAGCGACGGCACGAGCAGGCAGAGCCCGACGGCGACGCTGATCAGCAGGGCGGTGAGGGTCGCGTCGTTCGCCGCGGCCTGGTCGAGCGTCAGCTCGCCGGGCAGCAGGTACGGGCTCTGGGCGAAGGCCCAACCGACGACGATGCAGCCGACCGCGGCGGCGGACGAGAACCGCGCGAGCGACAGCCGGCGCGTCCACACGAGCGCGAGCGTGAGCACGCCGAACGCCGCCGAGAGCAGCACGAGGACCAGCCCGCCGTCGGAGGTCAGGCCGTCGAAGAGGCCGTGGGCGTCGGAGCGGATGACGAACAGGCCGCCGATCGCGATCAGCCCCGCGACGGCACCTGCGCCGAGCGCCCGCGTGCGGAACGACTCGACGAGGTCGGGAAGGTCCGCGCGGACGGCGTCGGCGGCCAGGTAGACCGCGGAGATGTACGCGCCCGTGACGACGGCGAGCACGCCGATGAGGATGGAGGTCGGGTTGACCCACGAGTCGATCGGCGCGCCGGCCGCGTTGCCGACGGGCACCCGGCCCGACGCGATGCCGCCCAGCGCCGCGCCCAGGCAGAACGGGACGAGCACGCTCGACGACGCGAACACGGCGCCGAAGGAGCGGGCCTCCCGCATGGTCGCCGCCTGGCCGCGCACGGCGAACGCCGCGCCGCGCAGGATGATCCCGAATGCTGCGATGAACAGCGGGATGTAGAGCGTCGACATGCTGGACCCGAAGAACTCCGGGAACGCCGTCCACAGGATGACCAGCACGAAGATGAGCCAGACGTGGTTGGCCTCCCACACGGGGCTCATCGAGCGCTGGATCATCCCCCGCACCCGGCCGCCGCGCTGATCGCCGCCGGCCGTGAGGTCCCACAAGCCGGCGCCCAGGTCGGCGCCCCCCAGCACCGCATAGGCGGTGATGCCGATGATGGCCAGCGCCAGGCAGACCTCGGCCATCAGCTCGCCTCCACCGGGCCGGGGACCTCGACCTCGGGCGGGTTGCGCGCCAGGCGGCGCAGCAGCCAGAACACCGTCACCGCGAGCGACAGGTAGATCGCCAGCGCGGCGAAGAACGCGATCGGCAGCCCGCCGGCATCCGTCACCGCGTTCTCGACGCGCATGATCTGGTAGACGACCCAGGGTTGTCGGCCCACCTCCGTCGTGACCCAGCCGGCGATCATGGCGACGAGGGCCATCGGCCCCGCGGCGACCACGAGGCGGTAGAACCACTTCGATCGGGGCGGTCTGCGCTTGCGCCACCACACGGCCGCGTAGAAGACGCCCATGGCGGCCAGCAGCGTGCCGATCCCGATCATCGTCTGGAACGCGTAGCGCACGACGTTGATCGGCCCGGGCCGGTCGTTGGCCGGCACCGAGTCGAGACCCTGCACGACCCCGTGCGGGTCGTGGTCGGCGAGGATCGAGAGCAGGTCGGGGATCTCGATCGCCCACTTGACCTGCTGCGTGGACTTCTCGTACCAGCCGAGGATGTGGAACGGCGCACCGGCCTCGGTCTTCGGCAGGCCCTCGAACGTGGCGAGCTTCACCGGCTGCTTCTCCGCGACCGTGCGGCCCGCCCAGTCGCCCAGGACGACCTGCATGGGGGAGGCGAGACAGGCGACGGTCAGCGGCACGAGCATCCCCGCCCGGACGTACGCGCTGCGCTGCCCGCGCAGCCAGGCGAACGCGTAGACGCCGGCGACCAGGAACCCGCAGACCATGTAGCCGGCGAAGTACATGTGCGCCAGCTCGTGCCAGAAGAAGTCGTTGAACAGCGCCTCCCACGGCCGGACGTTCGACACGACGCCGCTGCTCGACAGGTCGAACCCGACGGGGTGGTTCATCCACCCGTTGACCGCGATGACGGTCAGCGACCCGGTGATGCCCGTGATGATGATCGGGATCCCGAGCATGATGTGCGTCCGCGCCGGGATGCGGTCCCAGCCGTAGACGTAGATCGCGATGAAGATCGCCTCGATGAAGAACGAGAAGCCCTCGAGGCCGAACGCGAGCCCGAAGACGTCGCCCCAGGTCGCCATGAAGTTCGGCCAGAGCAGGCCGAACTCGAACGACAGGATCGTGCCCGTGACCACGCCGACGGCGAACAGCGTGATCATCACCTTCGACCAGCGCTTGGCCAGGGCCCGGTAGTGCGCCTTGCCGGTGCGCAGGTACAGGCCCTCCATGAAGACGACGATGGCCGGGAAGGCGATCCCGAAGGCGACGAGCGGGATGTGGAAGACGAACGACATCGCCTGCAGCTCGCGGGCCCAGACGAGGTGCTGCTGGTCGGACTCCCCGAGCTTGCCGACGACCTCGGTGGCGGCGAGGAGGATGCCGTCCATCAGCGGACGACCTCCGCGAGCCTGCCGGCCACCTGCGCTGCCGCGGAGACGATGCGCTGCATTACGGCGGGACCCTACTGGCGGGAGAGGCGGTGGGAGCCGTCCGACTGATATCATTCAGATAGCTATTTGCAGATATCGAGCGGCTGGAGGTCTCAGATGTCGCCCCGATCCCCCGAACCCACCCGAGCCCTGTACGTGCGGGTCCCCGTGCCTGTCGCCGAGAAGCTCGACCGTGCGGCCGAGCGGCTGCGCACCTCGAAGCGCGACGTGATCAGCGCACTGCTGGCGGAGAACCTCGACGAGGGCGCGCCCGCGAGCCGGCCCCGCCGCGTGGTCATCGAGGACGCACCGGAGCGCATGACCGTCGGGCACGCCTCGTTCACGCCGGCGCCGGCCCCCGAGGTCCTCACCTTGGAGGACGCCGCGGAGCTCCTGCGGGTGAGTCCGGACGCGCTGCGCGAGCGCGCGGAGGCCGGCGACGCCCCGGGCCGGCGCCTGGGCGACGACTGGCGCTTCTCGCGCGAGGCGCTCCTGGCCTGGCTCGGCGCCGTGGCGTAGCCGCGCCGCGCCGCGCCACCCGCCCGCCCCGCCCCGGCCCGGCCCGCATCCAGGGTCGACTTTCTGCGCCTCAGACGGAGAAAGTCGACGCTCGGTGGGTGGAGGGACCAAGCTGGCATGCTGAGATGTCAGATGCCAGTTCCCGCCCATGGGCCGCCGCGCCACCAGCGACGCCGCCCAGGTCGTCGCCGCCTCGGGCAACGGCGAGAGAACTGGCTGACCCTCGGCGCCCTGCTCGATGCCGCCCTGCGCCCCGACGACCCCCGGAGCACCGCATGAACCTCGACCGCTTCCCGCGCCACCCGCTGCTCTTCGGCCCGTCCCCGGTCCACCGGCTCGACCGGCTCACCGAGCACCTCGGGGGCGCGCGGATCTGGGCCAAGCGCGAGGACGTCAACTCCGGGCTCGCCTACGGCGGCAACAAGACGCGCAAGCTCGAGTACCTCGTCGCGGACGCGCTCGCGAAGGGCTGCGACACGCTCGTGTCGATCGGCGGCGTCCAGTCCAACCACACCCGCCAGGTCGCCGCGGCCGCCGCGCGCACGGGCCTCGGTTGCGTCCTCGTGCAGGAGAGCTGGGTGGACTGGCCCGACGTCGTCTACGACCGCGTCGGCAACATCCAGCTCAGCCGGATCATGGGGGCCGACGTGCGGCTCGTGCAGGCCGGGTTCGGGATCGGCTTCAAGGAGAGCTGGGAGCAGGCGCTCGAGGACGTGCGCGCCGGCGGCGGCACGCCTTATGCGATCCCCGCGGGCGCGTCGGACCACGAGCTCGGAGGCCTGGGCTTCGCCGGCTGGGCGCGCGAGGTCGCCGAGCAGGAGCGCGAGCTCGGCGTCTTCTTCGACACGATCGTCGTGTGCTCGGTCACCGGCAGCACGCAGGCGGGGATGATCGCCGGGTTCGCGGCGCAGGACCGGCCCCGGCGGATCATCGGCATCGACGGGTCCGCCAAGCCGCAGGAGACCCTCGACCAGGTCGCGCGGATCGCGCGCCGCACGGCCGAGCTGATCGAGGTCGGCCGCGACATCGAGGACGCCGAGATCGTCCTCGACGACCGCTGGCACGCCGGCACCTACGGCATCCCGGACGACACGACGATCGCGGCGATCCGCCTCGCCGGACGCCTCGAGGGCATGATCACCGACACGGTGTACGAGGGGAAGTCGATGGCGGGTCTCATCGACCTCGTCTCGAGCGGCGAGATCCCGCGCGACGCGGCCGTCCTCTACGCGCACCTCGGCGGTCAGCCGTCGCTGAGCGCGTACGGCGCCGCGTTCCTCTAGCAGTCTGTTGATCTTTCGCTCGCGCGACGGGGAAAGTTCAACAGGCTCAGACCGGCAGCGTCCGCGGCAGCCCGAAGTACGGCAGCACACCGCAGTCGCCGAACCGCGTGACCGCCGCGATCGCCTCGCCCTCCAGCGTGAGCACGATCACCCCGCCGGCCCGCATCACGCCCGGCGCATGCGGGTCGATGAGGTAGTAGGCGAACGCCGGCTGGCCGTTGGCCTGCGTCGGCACGAGCCGGATGCCGTGCCCGCCGCGCCAGATGGGCCGCGACCGCAGGAACGCGGCGATCGCCGGCCGGCCCTGGTACTCGTGCGGCTCGGGCGGCATCCGCACCCACGCATCGTCGGTCAGCAGCGCCACGACCTCCTCGACGTCGCCGCGCTCGAACGCGTCGGCGAACGCGGTCACCACCGCCCGTGCGGCCGGCGACTCCGGGAGCGTGGCGCCGCCGGGACGCGACGGCGCCGCCTCGAGCGCCGCCCGGGCCCGCTGCAGGGCGCTGTTGACCGAGGCCTCGGACGCATCCAGCATCTCCGCCACCTCCGCGGCGCGGTAGCCGAGCACGTCGCGCAGCACGAGCACGGCCCGCTGCAACGGCGCCATCCGCTGCAGGCCGGAGACGAAGGCGAGGCCGACCGCCTCCCTGGTCTCATAGCGCGCGTCCGGTCCGTCGGCGCGGTCGGCCAACCCATCCAGAAGCGCATCGGGATAGGGCTGCAGCCACAGCGGCTCCGCCCGGCGGGTCGGCTCCGGCGCGTCCGCGGGTGGCCCGGCCACCATCATGCCCTCGGGCCTACGGCCGACCGCGCGCAGCGCGTTGAGGCAGCGGTTCGTGGCGATCCGGTACAGCCAGGACCGCACCGTCGCCCGGCCCTCGAAGTCCGCGAGTCCCCGCCATGCGGCCAGCAGCGTCTCCTGCACCAGGTCCTCGGCGTCCTGCACCGATCCGACGATCCGGTAGCAGTGCACCTGCAGCTCGCGCCGGTGCGGGTCGGTGAGCGCTCGGAACGCAGCCTCGTCGCCGGAGCGGGCGCGCTGGAGTGTGGCGTCGGCGTCGACATGCATGGTGACGTAGAGACACCGTCGCGGGCCGAAACTCATCGCTCAATCCGCGCCCGCGGCCGGTGTCTGCACCGGCATGACCAACAGACAGCGCTGGATCCTCGTCCTGGCCGCCCTGGCCGCCTTCATGACGGCGCTCGACACGCTCGTCGTCACGACCGCCCTCAGCACGATCCGCGTCGACCTCGGCGCATCGGTCGAGCAGCTCGAGTGGACGGTCAACGCCTACAACCTGAGCTTCGCCGTCCTGCTCATGACGGCCGCCGCGCTGGGCGACCGCTTCGGCCGCCGCCGGCTGTTCGCCGCGGGGATCGGCCTGTTCGTCGTCGCCTCCGCAGCCTGCGCACTCGCGCCGTCGGTCGGCGCGCTCATCGCCGCCAGAGCCGTACAGGGCGCCGGCGCGGCGGCCGTGACGACGCTCGCCCTCGCCCTGGTGAGCACCGCCTTCCCGCCCACGAAGCGCGGGGCGGCGCTCGGCATCTTCTTCGCCGTCAACGGCATCGCGGTGGCCGGCGGCCCGCTCGTCGGCGGCGCCCTCACCCAGGGGCTCGACTGGGAGTGGATCTTCTGGCTCAACGTCCCGATCGGCATCGCGCTGATCCCGCTCGTCCTGGCCCGCATCCCCGAGAGCCGCGGCCCGGATCGCCATCTCGACCTCGCCGGCCTGGCCCTCGTGAGCGCGGGGGTGCTCGGCCTCGTGTGGGGACTCGTACGCGCCAACGCCGCCGGCTGGGACAGCGCCGAGGTGCTGGGCACGCTCCTCGGCGGGGCGGCGCTCATCGCCGCGTTCGTCGCCTACGAGCTGCACGCCCGAGCGCCCATGCTGCCGATGCGCTTCTTCCGCTCCCGCGCCTTCTCGGCCGGCAACGCGGCGATCTTCCTGACGGTCGGCTCGCTGTTCTGCGCGGTCTTCTTCATGGCGCAGTTCCTGCAGGCCGGGCTCGGCTACGGCCCGCTCGACGCCGGCCTGCGCCTGCTGCCGTGGACGGCGACGCTGTTCTTCGTCGCGCCGCTGGCGGGCAAGCTCGTCGATCGCTTCGGCGAGCGCCCGTTCCTCGTCGCGGGGCCGCTGCTGCAGGCGGCGGGCATGGGCTGGATCGCCCTCGTCGCCGACGCCGGCACGGGCTACTCCCAGATGGTTCCGCCGCTGATCGTCGCGGGCGTGGGCGTCTCGATGTCCTTCCCTGCGGCCCAGAACTCGGTCGTCGGCGCCGTGCCGCCGGAGGCGATCGGCAAGGCGGCGGGCACGAACAGCACGATGCGCGAGCTCGGCGGCGTCCTCGGCATCGCGCTCGGCGTGGCCGCGTTCGCCGCGGCCGGAAGCTACGCGTCCCCGGGCGCGTTCACCGACGGGTTCGTCGCGGCGATGGGCGTGACGACCGGCCTGTCGGTGCTCGCGGCGGCGTGCGGGCTGGCGCTGCCGAACCGGGCAGCGCTGCACGAGCCGGCCCCGGTCGTCAGCTGACGACGGCCAGGCCGCCGGGCGTGATCGTGTAGCGAGCCTCGGTGACCGAGCCGACGTAGTCGCCGTCGAGCTGCAGCGGGATCTCGCGGCCGTCGGTCGAGCGGACGGTCAGCGCGTCGAGGCGCTCGGCGTGGCCGACCCGGCGGTGCCGCACGATCCGCGCTCGCGGCAGGAAGGCACGCGCCGAGATCGTCGGCACGTCGAGGGCGGTGGCGCGCTCGAGCACGACGGCGCTCAGCGTGCCCGAGTCCAGCGTCGCGCCCTCGGCGAGCGAGATCGGCCGGTCGCGGAAGTACGTGTAGGGGTCGCCGTTCTGGACGATCGCAGTGACGCCGCGGTCGGTCCAGCCGGTGTCCGAGGTCACCTCGAGCCGCGGCGGGCGCACGACGTAGTCCTTCATGAACGAGACGACCGCGGCCGACGTGAAGAACCAGGGGCCGAAGCGCGCCTTCAGGTGCGGGCGGGCGTCGACGCGCCGGACGACCGTCGCGTCGAGCCCGACACCCGACGAGAACGTGAACGCGCGCCCGTTGACGGCCGGGAGGTCGACCCGTCGCGGCTGCCAGTCGTCGGCGATGCGCAGCAGGTGCTCGGTGGCGTCGACGATCTCGTTCGGGATGCCGAGCATGCGGCAGAAGACGTTCGTGTTGCCGCCCGGCAGCGGGAACAGCGGCACGTCGGAGCCGATCAGCCCGTTGACCGCCTCGTTGACCGTGCCGTCGCCGCCGAACGTGACGACGACCTCGTAGCCGTCATCGCCGACGCGCCGGCACACCTCGGTCGCGTGGTCCTTGCTCTCGGTGTCGATCGCGGTCACGTCGTAGCGGCCCTGGAGCGCGTACACGACGAGGTTGCGCAGGCGGTCGGACACCGTCGTCGCATACGGGTTGACGACCACGAGCATCCGCTTGCGGTCGATGGCGGCGTCGCGCTGCGCCGCGGAGGCGAGTTGCTCGAGCGCCTCGAGGGAGGGGGTGGTGAGCGAGACCAAGACCGGGTTCATCAACGCTACACCGGGCCGCGCCCGCCGGTTACGGGGCGTGCCCCGGATCGATCCGCTTGGCCTCCTCGAAGCGCAGCTCGGCCTCCGTGCCGCCGTACTCGGCGAACACCGGCGCGAGCTGGAACGCGTCGTGGTCGCCGCCGTCGCGGCGCCACAGGATCTCGCCGACCAGCCGGCTCGGGCAGTCGTCGAGCAGCGGCACGCCGTGGGGCCCATCGCGCCAGGCGCACCGCGCGAACTTGTCGACCTCGTCGCCGGTCGACCCGCCGAAGAGCTCCGCGATCGCCTCGCCCGCCTCGGGGACCACGTGCACGCCGAGGTGCGTCGCGCGCAGCGCCACGCCGTAGGTGTGGTTCTTCTGCGAGAGGCAGACGAGGAAGTGCGGCGGGTGGATGCTCGTCTGGGTCGCGAAGCCGATCAGGCATCCGGAGCGCTCGCCGTCGCCCGCGACCGTCGTGACGATGAGCATCGGCTCGCCGAGCTCGGCGACGATCCGCTGGAACGCCTGCTCGGTGGGGGAGGGGTCAGAGCCAGCCACGGTGGCGGAAGTACCCGAGCATCCCGCCGAGCATCAGCACCATCGCGACGATCACGATCCAGAACGCCTCGATCGACCCCTGTCCCGGCACGTGGACGTTCATCCCGAACACGCTGGCGACGAGCGTCAGCGGCAGCACCACGACGCTGATCGAGGTCAGGACGCGCAGGACGTCGTTGACGCGGTGCGAGATGACCGACTCGTTCGTCGACTCGAGCGCCTCCACGACCTCCTTGTAGTTCTCGAGCATGTCCCAGATGCGCTCGGACGCGTCGACGATGTCGTCGAAGTAGACCTCGAGGCTCTCGGGCACGTACCGGCGCGTGCGGTCGAGGTCGCGCAGGGCGGCGCGCTGCGGGCGCACGATCTTGCGGAAGTTGATGATCTCCTGCTTGACGTTGGAGATGTCGCGCACGATCTCCTCGGAGCGGCCCTCGAAGATCTCCTCCTCCAGGCGCTCGAGCTTGTTGCCCATCTTGCGCAGCATCGGAAACGACGCGTCCACGCAGTCGTCGACGACCTTGTAGAGCAGGTAGCCGGCGCCCTTGCTGAACAGCTGCTCGCGCAGCTCGTCGCCCGTGCGGCAGCGCTCGAAGAGGTACTCGAGCGGCTGGATCGGCTCGTTGGGCAGCGTGATGATGAAGTCCGAGCCGACGAACACGTCGAGCTCGGCCGCGTTCAGCCGCCCGACCTGCTTGTCGAAGCGCGGGAAGTGCAGCACGACGAACAGGTAGTCGTCGTACTCGTCGACCTTCGGGCGCTGGTTGCGCGAGAAGACGTCCTCGTAGTCGAGGGAGTGGAAGTCGAAGTGCTCCTCGAGCCAGGCACGATCGACCTGCCGGGGGCGCTCGATGTTGATCCAGCGCAGGCCGCAGGCCTCGATCTCCTCGACGTTCGGGGTGTCGGGCTGCTCAGGCGGACGGACGGGCGCGCGGCCGCGAGCACCCCGGCGCAGGCGGGGAAGGTTCGGCATTGGGACTTCGCGGCTCGTCGGTCATCGTCAGGTCCATTCGCGTCGCCACCATGGTACCCGTCCGGCCGCTCGGAATCGCGCATTGCAGGAGAACCTGTATCCTGCCGACCACATAGCTGGACACATCCAGAGGGGTGGAGGGACTGGCCCGACGAAACCCCGGCAACCCCCCGCGAACGCCACGCGGGAAAGGTGCCAATTCCTGTGAGATGTGGCGGCAGGTTCCTGAGACCTTCGCCACTTGAACGGCGGAGGTTTCTTCATGTCGGCGACAGAGCTCAAGTGCAGGGAATGTGCGGCCCGGTATCCCCTCGAGGCGCGCTACGTCTGCGAGCAGTGCTTCGGCCCCCTCGAGATCGCCTATGACCACTCGGCGCTGGGTGACGACGTCAGCGCGCTGCGGCGCCGCATCCAGGCGGGCCCGCAGAACATCTGGCGCTACAGCGACTTCCTGCCGCTCGACGCACCGCCCGGGCCATCCGGGCGCAACTCGTCGCGGGTCGGGCTGCCCGCCGGCTGCACGCCGCTGATCCGCGCCGACCGGCTCGCCGAGCGCCTCGGCCTGGGCGAGGTGTGGGTCAAGAACGACACGCACAACCCGACGCATTCGTTCAAGGACCGCGTCGTGGCCATCGCCTCGCAGCGGGCCCGCGAGCTCGGCTTCGACACGCTGGCGTGCGCCTCGACCGGCAACCTCGCCAACGCGGTCGCCGCCCAGGCCGCCGCGCTCGGGATGCCGTCCTACGTCTTCATCCCGGCGGATCTCGAGGAGCAGAAGATCCTCGCGACCGGCGTCTACGGCACGCACCTCGTCAAGGTCGCCGGCAACTACGATGACGTAAACCGCCTCTGCACCGAGGTCTCCGGCGAGCGCGAGAACTGGGCGTTCGTGAACGTCAACATGCGCCCCTACTACGCCGAGGGCTCGAAGACCGTCGCCTACGAGATCGCCGAGCAGCTCGGCTGGACGCTGCCCGACCGCTGCGTCGTGCCGATCGCCTCCGGGTCGCTGTTCACGAAGATCGCCAAGGGCTTCTCCGAGTGGACCGAGCTCGGGCTGCTGGACGGCGACCAGCCGAAGATGAACGGCGCGCAGGCGCTCGGGTGCTCGCCGGTCGCGGCCGCGTACGAGGCGGGCGCCGACGTGTGCCGCCCGGTCAAGCCGGACACGATCGCCAAGTCGCTGGCGATCGGCAACCCCGCCGACGGCCCGTACGCGCTGGAGCTGGCGCGCGAGTCGGGCGGCGGGATCGACTCGGTCACCGACGACGAGATCCGCGCCGGCATCCGCCTGCTGGCCGAGACGACCGGCATCTTCACCGAGACGGCGGGCGGCGTGACCACCGCGACGCTGGCGAAGCTCGCCGAGCGCGGCGACATCGGCGCGGACGAGCGTGTCGTGCTCGTCATCACCGGCGACGGACTGAAGACCCTCGACGCCGTGCGCGGCACGTTCGAGGCCTACGAGATCACCCCGTCCTTCGACGACTTCGAGGCGACGGTCGAGCAGGGAGCGCGCATCTGATGGCAGTGACGGTGAAGATCCCCACGCAGCTGCGGTCGGCGACCGGCGGCGATGGCGAGACGTCGGTCGAGGGCGGCACCGTGGCGGAGGTCCTCGACTCGCTGTACGCCCGCTACGACGGGCTGCGCGGCCGCATCGCCGGCGACGACGGCGAGCTGCGCCGGTTCGTTAACGTCTACGTCGGCGGCGAGGACATCCGCTTCCTCGACGGCCTGGCGACCGAGGTCGCGGCCGGCGGCGAGGTGACGATCCTCCCGGCCGTCGCCGGCGGGCGCTGAGCCCCACGCCGCTCGCGGACCTCGAGGTGGCGCGGGCGGCGGCGCTCGCCGCGGGCGCCGTCGCCCTGCGCCACCACGGCGGGCCGCTGGAGATCGAGGTGAAGTCGGCGATCCCGACCGACGTCGTGACCGCCGCCGACCGCGAGGCCGAGGCGGCCGCGGTCGCGGCGATCTCGGCGGCGCGGCCGGCCGACGCCGTCTTCGGCGAGGAGGGCACGGACCGGGCGGGCGAGGGCGATCGCCGCTGGGTCATCGACGCGATCGACGGCACCCTGAACTACTCGCACGGCATCCCCGGGTGGTGCTCGGCCGTCGTGCTCACGGATGGCGCCGGGCCGCTGGCGTGCGCCGTGTTCGACCCCGAGCGCGCCGAGCTGTTCGGCGCGGCCCGCGGCCACGGCGCGTGGTGCGGCGACCGGCGGCTGGAGGTGCGCGGCCCGGCGCCGCTGGACCGCACGACCGTCGCCGTCCAGTGGGGCTACGGCAAGCTCGCGCTGCCCGGCGTGCGCGGCGTCGTCGATCGCATCGTCGACGGGGTGGGCGCCCTGCGCGTGCCGGGTTCGGGGACGCTCGAGCTGACGTGGGTGGCCGCGGGGCGCCTGCACGGTTGGATGCAGCCCGACGCCGCCGACTGGGACTGGCTGCCCGGCGCGCTGCTCGTGCGCGAGGCGGACGGCGCGGCGATCACCGTCGACGACGGCGCGCCGACCCGGTGGAGCCTCGCCGGGCACCCCGACTGCGTCGCGGATCTGCGTTCGCTGTTGCGTTCGGCGTAGGGCGCCCCGGCAGGCGCCCCGGCCGTCGGGCGCTCCCCCGCAGCTCGTCGTAGGCGAACTGGTACTCCCGCCGCGCGGGGCATCTGGTCGGCTCTGCGGAGAACACGCCCGCTGGAGAGAAATCCAGCGCTCGCACTCGACAAATGGACGATGACCTTCGAGCGATGGGACGCCTAAGGTGCTGGCATGCGTCCATCTCCCCGGGTGCGTTGCGCCGGATGCGGCTTCGAGTGGTTCGGTCCGACGGCCTCGCACGGCCTGCGGATCGTCGGCGCCTGCCCCCGCTGCGGCGGCCATCTGGACTTCCTCCGCCAGGACGACGAGGCCGCGGTCGCGGCCCCACCGGGTCCGGTCGAGCGCGCGCTGGCGCACGTCTCGCCCGCGGCGGTCCTGGGGACCCCGACGTCCTGGGCTACGCGGTAGCCGGCCGCGCGGCCGGCGCGGGCAGCGCCCGCTCGACCCACTGCTGCTCGGCCAGCGCACGCGCCTCGGCGGCCTTGGCCAGGTTCATCCGCGCCCGCACGAGCAGCGACTTGATCGCCGGGACGGTCGTGTCGAGCGCGTCGGCGAGCTCCTCGTAGCTCAGGCCCTCGAGCTCGCGGATGATCAGCGCCGAGCGCTGCTGGTCGGGGAGGTCCTGGATATCCGCGACGACCTGGCGCAGCCGCTCGCGCCCGGCCACCTGCTCGCCGAGCGTCGTGGCCGTCGGGCCGAGGTCGACCTCGTCGGTCGGCAGCGGCACCGGCTTGCGCAGGACGTCGAGGCAGCGGTTGTGGGCGACCCGGTACAGCCAGGGCCGCAGCGTCATCGGGCGGTCATCGGCGCGCAGCGCGAGGAAGGCGCGGGTCAGCACGTCCTGCACCACGTCCTCGGCGTCGGCACCAGCCGACATGCGGCGCACGTACGCGACCAGGCGGTCGCGATAGCGCTCGGTGATGACCGCCATCGCCTCGTCGTCGCCGCCGCGCAGGGCGGCCACGATCTGCTCGTCGGAGCGCGCGCGCAGGGCGCCGCGCGTCAGGAATCCGTGCCGGGGCACGTGTGTCACGGTAGCGAGACCGGTCTCGAGGTCGGACGGGACGATCTACGCAGCTTCGCGCAGCGCGTCGAGTTCCCTGCTCAGCGAGAGCGCCTGCAAGCCCTGCTCCTCGAGCCGGCGCACGTCGCGCGGGGCGATGTCGAGCTCGCGGGCGACGCGCTGCAGCGGCAGCGGCTCGCTCGACCCGTTCAGCCCGTAGCGGAGCTTGATGACGTTGCGCTGCGGCTCCGGGAGGCGGTCCACGGTCGCCCGGACGAGGTCCTGGCGCATCGTCACGTGCACCGACTCCTCGACGGGCGGCTCGTCGCCGGGCATGAGGTCGCCGAGCCTCGCGTCGCCCTCGTCGCCGACCGGCAGGTCGAGGCTCGTCACGACCCGCGAGACGTCGATGATCTGCTGCACCTGGGCCTCCGGCAGCCCCGCCCCCTCGGCGATCTCCGCCGGGGTCGGCTCGCGTCCCAGTTCGACCGTCAGCCGGCGCTGCACGGCCCCGACCTTGCGCTCGCGCTGGGCGATGTTCGTGGGCAGGCGGATCGTGCGGCCGCGGTCGGCGATCCCGCGCTGGATCGCCTGGCGGATCCACAGCGTCGCGTACGTCGAGAAGCGCAGCCCCTTGCGGTAGTCGAACTTCTCCGCTGCGCGCACGAGCCCGATGACGCCCTCCTGGATGAGGTCGAGCAGGCAGAGGTCGTGGTTGCCCTGCATCTGGCGCGCGATGGACACGACGAGGCGCAGGTTCGAGTTGATGAGGCGGTCCTTGGCCTCGAGGTCGCCGCGCTCGATCCGGCGCGACAGCTCGAGCTCCTCGTCGGGCCGCAGCAGGCGGTGGCGGCCGATGCCGTCGAGGAACTGGGCGAGCGCGTCGCTGGTGTTGTGCGAGAGCGAGGCGATCGTGTAGCTCGGCTGCTCGGCGGGGTCGCGGTCGCAGTCGTCGTCGATCTCGATGCCCGCCTGCTCGAGGCGGGACTGGAGCATGGCCACGGCCTCGCCCTCGAGGTCGGCGCCCTTCGCCACCTCGTCGAGCTGACAGACGGTCACCACGCGCTCGGCGCCGGCTCGCTGCCGGAGATCGGCGAACGCCGTTTCGACGCGGGTTGAGTCGATGTCGATGGCCATGCGGAATGCGCTACCCGAACCAGCCCCAGGCTAACGTGGCTGTCCAGCGGGCGCGGGCGATTTGACGATGCGTGCGGCAGTTCGTGCCCCGGCGCGCACAAAGACGCGCGCGGTCCATCCGGGACTCGGTGCCGCGCTTTAGCATCGCGTCACGTGCAGTCAGCCCGCCGTCCCGTTCGGCGGGGGGTCGACGGATGGAGGACCAGGGTGAAGAGCAGCGACCGTATCCTCACCAGCCACGCCGGCAGCCTGCCGCGTCCCGAAGACCTCATCGAGCTCAACCGCAGGCGGCTCGACGAGGAGGACTACGACCAGGAGCAGTACGCCGAGGAGCTGCGCCAGGCCACGATAGACGTCGTCCGCCGGCAGGCGGAGACGGGCATCGACCTGCCCAACGACGGCGAGTACGGGCACACGATGGGCGCCAAGGTGGACTACGGCGCGTGGTGGAGCTACTCGTTCCAGCGGCTCGGCGGCCTCGGACTGTGGACGGACATGGGGCACGTGCCGTCGGCGCCGGCGGAGTCGACGATCCAGCTCAGCTCGTTCCCCGAGCGGCGCGACTGGAACCTCTTTGCCGAGGCCTACGCCGACCCGGACTCGGGCATCGCGGTCAAGGCCAAGTCCCGCGCGGACGACCCGGACCAGCCCGGCATGTCGCTGCCGGTCGTCGAGGGCCCGCTCACCTACACCGGGCAGGCCGAGGTGCAGCGCGACATCGCCAATATGAAGGCGGGCATGGAGGCGGCCGGGATCGACCACGGCTTCCTGTGCTCGGTCGGGCCGGGCAGCGCGTCGAGGATCGGCAACAAGCACTACAAGACCGACGAGGAGTTCGTCTGGGCCTGTGCCGAGGTGATGCGCGAGGAGTACCTCGAGATCACGAACGCCGGCCTGATGGTGCAGATCGACGAGCCGTCGTTCGCGGAGAACTGGGACCAGTTCGATCCGGCGCCGTCGGTCGAGGACTACCGCAGGTTCACCATGGTCCGTGTCGAGGCGCTCAATCACGCGCTGCGCGGGATCCCGGAGGAGCTGACGCGCTTTCACTGCTGCTGGGGCAGCTGGCACGGGCCGCACGTGACCGACATCGAGATCAAGGACATCGTCGACCTGCTCCTGCAGATCAACTGCGGCAGCTACTCGTTCGAGGCCGCCAACGCGCGCCACGACCACGAGTGGCGGGTGTGGGAGGACGTGGACCTGCCGGACGGCAAGGTGCTCGTGCCGGGCGTGGTGAGCCATGCGACCAACGTGATCGAGCACCCGGAGCTCGTCGCCGACCGCATCGCGCGCTACGCGAACGCCGTCGGGCGCGAGAACGTCATCGGCGGGACGGACTGCGGCCTCGGCGGCCGCGTGCACCCGATGGTCGCCTGGGCGAAGCTCGAGGCGCTGAGCGCCGGGGCGAAGCTCGCCACGCAGCGCCTGTTCTGACGAGCCGGGTCCGGCCCCGGGCGCCGTCCGCGGCGCGCCGCGGGCCGGGTCAGCGGTCGCGGCAGGGCCGGACTACCACGCCCGCTGCGCGACGTGGCATCGTCTGCGCGACATGTCTGAGCAAGCCGATCGGGCAGCCGACGCCGGCGATCCCACCGGGGACGCCACGCGCCGTACGCATCTCGCCAACGAGCGCACGCAGCTTGCCTGGTGGCGCACCGGTCTGACCTCGGTTGCCGTGGGCGTCGGGATCGGGCGCGTCGTGCCGGAGCTCGGCGGCGGCTCGCACGTCGCGTACGCGGCCATCGGCGTCGGGTACGTCGTCTACGGGATCCTGTTCGTCCTGGCCGGGACGTGGCGCCAGCGCCAGGTCGAGACCGCCGTGCTCGACGCGGGCTGGCGCGCGCAGGACCGGCGCGTCGTCATCGCGCTCACCGCGGCCGGCATCGTGCTCGCGGTCGCGACCGCGCTAATGATCCTCGTGGACTCCTGAGCGACGCTCAGCCGCGGCGCAGGGCGATCTTCGTCGTCGCGCGGTCGACGATGGCGCCCGGGCGGCGGACCGTGACGGTCATGCGCGCGTCGAGCTCGCCGTGCTCGGCCAGGTACGCCTGCGCGCGGGGCGTGAGCCGGACCTCGAGGGGGCGGCGCCGCCGGTCGTCGGCACCGGCCCGGCCGCGGGCGACCACGTCGTCGTCGAGCTCGCCGTCGGCGCCGGTGATCCTCACCGCGTGCTCGCCGCAGGCCGGCGGGCACGACACGCGCCCGACCGTCGCGGTGTCGTCGTCGCCGACCGTGACCGTCCGGCGCACGCCGAGGTCGTCGAGCATCGCGGCATCGGCCTGCGCATCGGAGCCGCCCTCGGCCTTCGACCCGTCGCCGACGATCGTCACCGTCAGCGTGCCGCGCGGGTCGATCGGGAGCAGGACCGTCTTGACGCTGCCGGTGTCGCTGTAGGCGAACCCGTACGCGTCGGTGAGGTCGCTGATGATGCTCGCGTACCCGTGGAACGCGGTGAACGCGGGCGCCGTGGCCCGCGCCGACGCGAAGCTCGGCTTGTTCCACCCCAGCGGGCAGTACCCGCGCGGGTCGGGGTTCGTGCACCAAGCGATCGTGTCGTTGCCGTATCTGCCGCCCCAGTAGCCCCACGCGAAGCCCGCGACCAGATCGCGGTAGACGGCGGAATACAGGTCGTTCGGGTCGGGCGGCCGGCGCGCCCCGCCGACGGTGTACGGGCCGGCGCCCGCGTAGATCGCGTCCGAGAGGGAGGCGCCCTGGACGGCGAGCGGCTGGCCGGGCGCGGACTGCCCGCCCTGCGGCGTCGTCGTGCCGGTGAGCGTGATCGAGCCGTCGGCCGCGAACGTGCCCGAGTAGGCGAAGGTCGTGAACGGCGCGCCGAAGAACGCGCCCTTGATCGTGATCCGCTGGCCGGCCATCGAGCGGACGTACGGGTCCAGGCTCGGGTACGTGCGCGGCGGGCTGAGCTGCGGCGAGCGGATCCGTGCCGTGCCGCCGCCGCTCGCCGGCACGGTCGCCGCCCTTGCGCCCGGGATCTTCAGCAGCGCGTTCATCACCGTCGCCGTGGCCGGCTCGGCGCGGGTCCCGAGCGCCGCTCCCGACGCGTTCTGGGAGCGCAGCTTGAACGGGATGCCGAAGAAGTCGACTGCGGTGAGGTTCGCCGTCGGCGCGGAGCCGGTCGTCGTGAACTCGACCTTGTCGTAGCGGATCGGTGCGGTCGGCGGCTCGGCGTTGGTCACCTTCGCGCCATAGGAGACGTAGAGCCGCCCGCTGGTGATGTCGCCGACCGTGAACTGCGAGCCGCCGATCGCGCTCAGCGGTACGCCGACGTCGTTGGGCAGCTTGCCGTCGCTGCTCGCGGCGCCGCTGAGCATGAGGAACACCGACCTGGCGTCGCGCCCGCTCTGGTTGTCGACCTTCACCGTGAGCCCGTGCGCCGGCGCGGCGACCGTCGCGCCGAGCAGCGCGGCGGCGCATCCCGCCGTGGCCATCCGTAGCCGCATGCGGGGAGTATGCCGACCGGCGCGGCGTCAGGCGCCCGACCCGTGCAGCCACGGGCCGAAGTGGCCCGCCAGGGCGATCGCCAGCGCCGAGCCGGCGACGAGCGCGCCGGCCACGATCGCGGCGCGGGCCGGCCGGCCCGGCAGCGGCGACGGCCGCAGCGCCCGCGGCAGGGCGGGCAGATGGCCGAGGACGTGCACGCCCATGAACGCGATCCACGCGATGAAGCTCGCCTTGTGCCACGGCAGCAGCGAGTCGCGGGAGGCCGGGCCCGCGAACAGGAGCGCCACGCCGGTGGCGAGGACCGCGGCGGTCGTCAGCACCACGAACGGCGCGAGGGCGCGCAGGATCGCGTGCGGCGGGCCGCGGCGCCGGTACGGCTCGCTGCCCAGGTAGTAGCGCGCGAAGCGCCAGCCGGTGCTCCCGACCTTGACCGCGACCGGCGGCACGAGGAGCAGCCCGACGAACAGGTGCACGGACAGCAGCGGGCCGAGGAAGAGGATCGTCACGCCCTCGATCGCGAGCAGGACGAGCAGGACGATCGCGACCGCGGCGGTAAGCCGCTCGTTGCCGGCCGGCCCGGCGACCGCCACCGTGCGCGCCGTGCCCGCACGCGCCGGGAGGCGGATGCTCATCGCTCGCCCTCGCCGTGCCGTGCGCGCTCGAGATGCAGCGCGAGGACGGGACAGGAAGCGACGGCCCGTCGGGCGTGCACGACGAGCTCAGCGGGAACCTCGCGATCGAGGATGATCGGATAGCCCCAGTCGTCGAGCGCGATCCCCTCCGGGAACAGCTCGGCGCAGAGTCCGTGGCCCCGGCAGGCGATCGGGTCCACGCGCAGCAGCCGGGTCATGCCGCCATCCCGATCGCGCTCGGCGTCTCCAGCACCGGCACGCGCGAGCATGCCGCGCACGGGCCGTGCCGCCGGTGGTCCTCGATCTCGGCCGCGAACAGGGCCAGGCCGCTGCGCACGAACCGCGCGACGCCGTCGGGCAGGTGGCAGGCGCCGCGTCCCTCGACCTGCCCCGTCCAGCGGGCGATCCGGCTCGTCGTGCGCTGGTCGGGCGTCCCCTCCTGGAGCGCCTGCAGCGCGCCGGCGATGGCCGCGAGACCGTGAACGCACGGGCCGCACTGGCCCGCGGACTCGCCGGCCAGCCAGCTCGTCGCCCGCGACAGCTCGGCGACCGGGCAGGCCGACTCGCCGAGGACGCACAGCACTCCGGAGCCGAGCGTCGCGTCGAGCGGCGCGTCCCAGGCGGCGGCCGTCGCCGACCACGCACCGAAGTATCCGCCGATCAGCACGCCGCGCGCCGGCTCGGTCGTTCCCCCCGCCGCGTCGGCGACGGCCGCGAGCGGCGTCCCCGTGGCGATCTCGTAGACGCCGGGCCGCGCGATCGCTCCGGTCAGCGTGACGAGCGCCGAGCCGGGGCGCGCGGCGCTGCCGAGGGCGCGGAACCAGGCTCCGCCGTGGCGGGCGACGAGCGCGAGGTGGGCAAGCGTCTCGGCGTTCTGCACCAGCGTCGGGCGCCCGCGCAGTCCGCGCTGTGCGGGACGCGGCGGCACCACCTGCGGCCGCAGCGGGCCGCCCCCGAGATGGCGCACCAGCGCGCTCTCCTCGCCGGCGAGATACCGGCGCGGGACGCCGGCGATCGTCACCCCGCGGGTGTCCGGCCGGTCGGCGACGGCATCCGCGAGCGAGGCGTGCGCCCGGCCTGCACCGGCGGGGATCGCCAGCACGATCTCGCGAGCTCCCACGGCCCGCGCCGCGGCCAGGGCGCCGTCGAGCACGAGGTGCGGCACCGCCTCGAGCAGCACGCCGTCCTTGCGGCTCAGCGGCTCGCTCTCGGCGGCGTTGACGACGACGATGGGCCGCCGTCCGCGCGCGACCGCCGCCAGCTTGCGCGCCGTCGGGTAGCCCGCGCCGCCGCGTCCGCGCAGGCCCGCCTCCGCCGTCGCGTCGATCAACGCGCCCGGAGCGCGTGCGTCGAGGTCGAGCGGACCGTGGACCGCGAGGTGCGCATCGAGGTCCAGGCGCACGCGCCGCGCGAGCCCGGCGGTCAGGCGGGGGAGGCCCCGGGCCGGGGTCACGACGACGCCACGGCGGTCGCCGGCTCGCCGGTCAGTCGGCCGCGGACCGTCCCGCCGCCCAGGTCCAGCACGAGTCGCAGGTGCAGGGCCCGGCCGTCGGGTGCGCCGACGAGGGACTCGAGGACGTTGCCGCGCAACGTCTGGATGCGGCCGGCGTAGGTGTGGCCGCGGCGCAGCGTCACGGCGCTCGAGCGCATCGCGACCCCGCCGCCGTCCAGCGGGTCGCCGGCGAGGCGCACGCGCACCTCGCCGCCGCCGTGCAGGTGCAGGGCCAGGTCCACGACGATCCGGCCGTCCGCGGTCTGCGCATCGCGCTCGGTGCCGCTGACCGTGGTGGAGAACGCCTGGGGGTTGTGGCGCGGCGGTGCCGGGACCGCGGCTGAGGCCAGCAGCGCGGGTGGCGTCCCGGCGCGGCGCGCCCAGCCTCGGGCGAGCGGCCCCTGGGCGAGCCAGATCGGCAGCGCGAGCAGGAAGGCGAGGGCCGCGGCGGCCGCCGCGCCGCGGACCGCCCGCGCGCCCGGACCCGCGCCCGCCAGCCGCACCGCCGCGGCGATGAGGGTCGCCGCCACGCACGCCGCCGTCAGGGCGAGCATCCAGGTCGAGCGGGCGTCGGTCCCGGTGCCGAGGCCGTGGACGACGGCGAGCGGCCAGCACGCGTAGGCCAGCCAGTGCACGGCGCGCCACGCCCGCGCCCCGAGTCGCAGGCGCAGCGCGCTCGTGATCGCGACGGCGGCCAGGATGTCGAACGCCAGCGCGCCCAGGCCGAGCCAGAGCGGCCGGTAGGACGAGGCGAACGGGATGACCGCGTCGGCGAGGCGGATCGGCGCGAAGGGATCCAGGACCGTGGTGGCGATGTGCACCGCCAGCAGCGCGAGGACCAGGAGGGACAGCGTCCGATGGGCCGACTCGACGAGCATCCGGGGGGCGCCCGCAGGCCGGCGCCGATCGGCGTGGAGGATCCCGAGCACGACGCTTGCGGTGAGGGCGATGAGCGCGGTCAGGCCTGTGCCGCGCGAGACGTACCACAGCGCCGAGGGCCCGGCGGCGGCGATCACGCCGCCCGCCTCTCGGCCGGCCAGTCGCCGACGGTCGTCACCGCTCCGCCGGCGGCCGCCACGAGGCGGGCCGGGAGCCCGGCTCCGGCCAGCCAGGACGCCGCGTCCTCGCCCTGGATGATGGCGGCGGTGCTCGCCGCGTTCGCTTCGACGCACGACGCGGCGGCGACCGTCGCCGTGCGCCACACCTCCCGCGCGGGAAGTCCGGTCGCGGGGTCGACGATGTGGTGCGCCGCGCCCGGCCCACGCCGCCAGCGACGCACGGTCGTGCTCGACGTCGCCACACCGCCCGAGCGGATCGCGATCGTCTGGCCGGGCGCGTCGGGCCCGGCGCGGTGGTCCTCGCACACGCGGACCCGCCAGCCGGCGGCCGGCGCGCGGCCCGCGACCGCCACGTCGCCGCCGAGCGCGACGAGGACGCCCGTCGCGCATCGCCGCGCGGCCGCGTGCGCGGCACGGTCGGCGGCCAGCGCCTTGGCGCTCGCGCCGAGGTCCAGCGTCACGCCCGGCGGGACGTGGACGGTGCCCGCGGTCCGGTCGATGGTCACGGTGCGCCAGCCGGTCACCCGCGTCGCGCGCAGGGGCGACGGATGCCCGGCGACCTGGGCGAAGTCGCGGTCGTAGCCGCAGACCACGACCGCCTGCCCCACCGTGGGATCGACGGCGCCGGCGGTCGCCGCGGCGCTCCAGAGGGCGGTCGCGATCGCCTCCATGAGGAGCTCGCTCACGGCGACGACGTGGCCGGCGCGGCGGTTGAGGCGCTGCAACTCGGAGTCGTCGCGGAAGCGGCTGCAGGCGGCATCCACGGCGGCGATGACCTCCGTGACCGCGGCGCGCGCGGCAGGGAGCGCCGGCGCGTCGGTCACGACCAGGGCGGTCGTGCCGAGCGCGGGCTCGCGGGCCGAGGCGGCGCTCACGACCCTCCCGATACGGCGGCCGGGGGAGCCGGATCGGGCGCCGGAGCCGGAGGCTCCGCGGGCGGCCGGGGCGCCGGAGGCGTTCCGTCGACGGAGGGAACCGGGTCGGGCGGCGGGACGGCGGGCGCCGTGGTCGCGGGCGCGGAGATGGGTCGCGCGGAGCTCGCGTGCCCCCGGACGGCGCGCGCCGCCAGGAGCGACAGGGCGGCCGCCAGCCCGATGCCGCCGACGGCCAGCGTGCGGGTCAGGCGGCGAGCGGTGCGCAGCGCTCGGTTGCGCGTTCGAACCGGGTCGCTGGCGGATGGTGGGCGCATGGTCGCTTCGCAGTGTGCCCCCGCGCTCGCCAACCTCGGGCCACGGCCGGGCAATGGTTCGGCAAAGGCCCCGGCGGCCGTTGACGCGGCGCCAACAGGCGCGCGCACGCCGTATGCTCCCCGGGACTCTTCGAGAAGGAGGACCCATGAGGATCCACGGACGGATCGCGACGGTGGCCATCGTGGCCGCCGGCGCCGCCCTTGCGGCGACGGGCTCGGCGAGCGCCGGCAGCCGCCATCACCTGCAGATGTACAAGGTCGAGCGGCAGGTCAGCCTGCAGCCCGGCCTGAACCCGGAGCAGACGCTGTCGTGCAACGGGGGCGACATCGCCACCGACGGCATGTGGCGCATCGACCAGGTCGACTACAACGCCCAGCTCGACGCCGCGACGGCGCCCCCGGGCGGCTGGAACCTCGCCAACGGCGTGACCGTGCTCTACGCGACGGCGTTCAACCCGGACCCGGCGAACGTGAGCACCTACCGTTTCTCGCTGCGCAACAACACGACGCATCAGGCGCAGGCCAAGCTGTTCGTCACCTGCCTCGGCAGCAGGACGGCGCCGGACACGCACTCCAACGACGTGCAGCTGTCGGGCTCCTTCCACGCCCGTAACTACGTCGGCGGGCCGGGCACCGTGACATCGAACCCGGCGGACATCGGCTGCGCCCCGGGCGAGGCGTTCATCGCCCCGAGCTGGAGCGTGGACCACGGCAGCGCCGAGCTGTTCGCCTCGCTGCCGACGAACGACCTGGCCGGCTGGACGTACGCGTTCTACGCGATGGAGCCGGGCACCGAGGTCAGCACCGGCGGCCGCTGCCTGAGGCTCAAGACCGGCGCGGCGGCGCCCGGTCCGCACGTCCACAAGCTGTTCGCCAAGAAGGTCACCGGTCCGACCGAGGCCTTCGACCGCGGCAACGGCATCTGGGACGTGCAGCTGAGCTGCGGCCAGCACGCGAAGGGCCTGGTCGGCGGCTTCGACGTCGGCAACGGGGGGACGTGGGACAACCACGGCCGCTGGTTCCTCGGCATGGACCCGCGGATCAAGGCGCGCACGTTCAAGGTCCAGGGCGGCGGCACGGGCGCGTTCGCGCTCGTCTGCTTCGACGACCGGACCGGCGAGGCGATCTGAGCCGGCGGCCGGCGGGGCCGCGCGCATGCGCGCGGCCCCGAGTGCCGGGGCGTCCACGCCGCTGTGTCGCAACTTCGCCGGGCCGCCGTTGTTGAGACAGCCGACACCACACTGCTGAACCGCCCCGCCGTGTTCCGGCGCCGGGGCGGGCGGGGGACCCATCGACGTATGGGGCGAATCCTGCCTACGGGCGGGTAGCGCGCCTCTTTCCGCGCGAGCCCGACAGCTCACCCCGCAAGCGCGAGCGAAAGAGGAGTCCGTTCATGCCTGCGTCCATCGCGCGCGTCCGCGCGCGCTCGCTGGCGGCTGCCCTGGCCGCCGGCGCCGTCCTCGCCGTCCCGAGCGCCGCCTCGGCGTCCTTCGGCGAGCGGCCCCTGCACGTCGGCATGCGCGGTCACGACGTCCGGGTGCTGCAGAGCTGGCTCACGCACATCGGGATCTCCACGCGGGTCGACGGCACGTTCGGACGGCGGACGGCCCGCAGCGTGCTGCGCTTCGAGCAGGGCCACGACGGCGTGGCCGACGCGCGCCTGAGCGTGGCCGAGGCACGCACCCTGCGCTCGCTGATCGAGCCCGGCCCGGCTACGACCGGCGGGCAGGCGCGCGTCGCGCCCGTCCCCACGGACACGGCGACCCTCGCGGCGGACGGCCGGACGGCGGTCGCCCCGGCGGGCGCCCCGCCCGAGGTCGTAGCGGTCGTCGCGGCGGCGAACCGGATCACCAGAACGCCCTACGTCTGGGGCGGCGGCCATCAGCGCTGGGAGGACCGCGGCTACGACTGCTCGGGAGCGGTCAGCTATGCGCTGCACGGTGCGGGGCTGCTGGACGTGCCGCTCGTCTCGGGCGCGCTCGCGCGCTGGGGCGACGCCGGCCCGGGCTCCTGGATCTCCGTGTACGGGCACGGCGGCCACGCCTACATGGTGGTGGCGGGCCTGCGCTTCGACACATCGGGCGCGGGGGAGAGCGGGCCGCGGTGGCGCCCGGCCGCCCGCTCGAGCTCCGGCTTCGCCGTCCGGCACCCGGCGGGTCTGTGACCCCCTCGCCACCCGGCCCGCAGCGTGGACTCCGCCGGGCGCTGCGCTAGCCTCAAATGCTGATAGTCACGTTCTGGTGCTTTGCCTCCTCCCACCGCGTGGCCCTATTCCCCGGAGGCGGTTTCAGGAGCGACACGTGGCCACACCGCCGAGGTTCTCTTCCCCCAGCAAGCGCCAGACGCCCGCCGAGATGAGCGAGAAGTACAAGGCGGCGCAGGATCAGCTCAAGCAGGACGCCGCCGACCGCCGCGCCGCGGCCCCCCCGCGCGAGCCGCGGGCGTCGCGCCCGCGCGCCCGTGGGTGACGCTGGAGCGCCATCTCGTGGATGACGCGGCGCTCGAGCAGCTGCGGGCCGACGCGCGCCACCGCCGCGAGCGCGCCGACCTGTACCGCGCGAAGGAGTACGGCGGCCGGCCGACGCGGCCGGGGCGCCTGCGCGAGCTCGAGCGCGAGGCGCAGCGCGCCGAGGAACGGCTGGCGCACGCGCTGAGCGAGCGGGCGCGCGGTCGCTGACGGACTCGCCTGACCGGGCCGGTCAGGAGGCGCTGCCCGGTGGCGCGGCGTCCGCGGGAACGTGCTCCTCGACGGCCCGCTTGATGGCGCCGGCGAAGTCGTCCGCGGTCCTGCGCGCGGCCCTCAGCGCGAGCGGAGCGAACAGCTTGCCGAGCCCGTGGCCCTCGAACGTGTTGAACACCGTCAGCCGCGTGGCCCCGTCTCCGGCGCGCACGAGGTCGTAGCCGCCGTCAGGCACGGTGACGAGGTTCTTGGACCGCTCGGTCCACCGCAGCCGGACCGGACGTTCGAACGCCGTGTAGGCGAACTCGCGCTTCGTCGTCATGCCGGCGTCCTTGACCGTGCTGCGGAACACGGTGCCCGGCCCGACGGGTCCGTCGGTCGCCTGGGCGATCTCCTGCACGCGCGGGCTGAACGTGCGGTCGTTGACCCCGGCGGCGAGCCAGTCGAACACCGCCTCGATGGGGCGGTCGATCGTCACCGTCGCCTGGTACCGGCCGGCCATCGCGGCCTCCTCGCGGTTGGGGGCACCCGTCCTATCACGTCGCACCCACCAGGGGCGAGTCCTCGCACCCCGGACGACCTCCCGGCGCGTCGCGAAGTACGTTGCCGGAGCAACCTCACGAGGAGATCCCCGCGATGTGCTTCGAGTTCGACGCCCTGCCGCCCCGCGTGCCCGAGGATCGGGTGATTCCGCGCCTGGCCGGCGGCGCCGCCGCTGAGCGGTTGACGCTGCACAGCGCCGACGGCACGCCGTTCGCCGCCGCGCTTGCCGAGTGCCCCGACCCGATCGGCGGGCCGGCCGTGATCATCCTGCCCGACGTGCGGGGCCTGTACCGGTTCTACGTAGACCTCGCGGAGCGGTTCGTCACCGCCGGCTACCACGCGCTCGCCATCGACTACTTCGGCCGCACCGCCGGCGACGCGGAGCGCGACGACGAGTTCGACTACATGCCGCACACGATGCAGACGACGCCCGCGCAGGTGCAGGCCGACATCGCCGCCGCACGCGACGCGCTCGCCGAACGCACCGGCGCGACGAGCTTCGTCACGCTCGGCTTCTGCTTCGGGGGCGCGCAGTCCGACCTGGCCGGCGCCAACCCCGAGCTCGGCCTCGACGCTGTCGTCAGCTTCTACGGGACGCTCGACCCGGGGCGCTTCGGGATCGACTCGCCCGACTTCCCGGCGCCGCTGCGCCACGCCGACCAGATCCGCACCCCGCTGCTCGCGCTGTTCGGCGGCGCCGACGACCACATCCCGCCGGCGGACATCGAGAAGTTCGACGCGGCGCTCACGCGCAACGGCGTCCCGCACGAGATCGTCTCCTACCCCGGCGCGCCGCACTCGTTCTTCGATCGCGCGTTCGACGAGCACGCGGAGGCGTCGGCGGACGCGTGGCGGCGCGTGCTCGACTTCCTGGGCAAGGTCGGGGCGCCCGCGGCCGGCTGACCGGGCACGCTCTTGCATGCTGGTCGGCGATGCCGGTTTCCTGTCGCCGACCGGCTACCGTGACGCAGGTGAAGCGCGCGTGGCTGCTGTTGCTCGTCCTGCCCGTCCTGCTCGCCGGTTGCGGCGGCGGCGCCTCGAGCGCCCCGGCGCCACCGACGAACGAGTCGGCGCGCGCGCCGCTGGCCCAGGAGCAGCGCCGCCCCGGTGAGATCGTCGTCCGCGGCGAGGCGTCGCCTGCGGAGAAGGGACCGGTCGCACTCGACGGCCGTTACGAGGTCCGCTTCCAGCAGATCGCTCCCGAGAACCCGGACCTCGACTTCGCGCAGGAGACGCCGTTCGTCGCGCGCCTCGAGCCGCCCGGCGGCCGGGGCCGGGCGATCAAGCTCTTCCGCACCGCCGCGGCGGACGGGCGGACGGTGGTGCGCGCGAGCGGCCGCTGGCGGATCGTCGTCGACTACGGCGACTTCCCGTTCGTGCTGCGGATGACCCCGATACAGGGAGGCACGCCATGAAGCGCGATGCCGGCGACGTGAGGGACTCCGAGCGGCTGCGGCGCGCCCGGACGCGGGCCGGGCTGACCCAGGCGGCGCTCGCGGAGCGCACGGGCGTCAGCCGGCAGGCGATCGCCGCGATCGAGACCGGCCGGCACGCCCCGTCGGTCACCGCGGCGCTGGCCCTCGCGCGCGTGCTCGGCGGCACGGTGGAGGAGCTCTTCGGCGCGCCCGGCGACGCGCCGGCGATCGTCGGCGCTCCGCCCGAGGACGGCGCCGCGCTCCGCATCGGGCGCGTCGGGGCGCGGCTGGTGGCGGGCGCCCCCGCCGACGTCCCGGTGAGCGCCGGCGGCTGGGCGACGTTCGACGGCCGCTGGCACGACGGCGCGATCGAGCTGCACGCCGAGGTCGACCTCGACCGGCTCGTCGTGGTGGGCTGCGATCCGGCGCTGGCGATCGTCGAGGCGCTGCTCGAGCGCCGGGGCGGGCACGCGGTCACGCCGCTGTCGGCCCCGACGGGCGAGGCCGTCCGCGCCCTGGCGGCCGGCCACTGTCACGCGGCGGTCGTCCATGGCCGGCGCGACGCGCTGCCCGCTCCGCCGGTGGCCGTGCGCCGCTACGGGTTCGCCCGCTGGCAGGTCGGCCTGGGGGTTGCCGGCCGGCGCCGCGCCAGCCCGCTCGACCAGATCTCGGCCGGCCGGCTCGGTGTGGTCGGGCGCGACGCCGGCGCCGCCAGCCAGCAGGCGCTCGACCGCGCGCTCGGCGACGCGACGGCCAAGGTCGTGGCCCGGGCCGGCGGCCATGTCGACGCGGCGCGCAAGGCGCTCGCGCTCGATGCGGCGGCGGTGACCATGGAGACGGCGGCGCGCGTCTTCGCCCTGGACTTCACCGCCCTCGAGGAGCACGAGGTCGAGCTGTGGGTCGCCGAGGCGTGGGCGGAGCATCCGGCGGTCGAGCCGCTGCTCGACACGATCGCCTCACGTGGGTTCGCCGGCCGCCTCGGCGCGCTCGGCGGCTACGACGTCGGCGCTGCGGCCGTTCGCCGCTGACGCGGCGAGCAGGACCGGCGTGCCGGTGAGCAGCAGCGACGCGCGGTCGCCGACCGCCAGCGCCGCCGCATCGGCCTCCTCGCACTCGGCGGCGAGCTCGCCGACCCGCGTGTGGACGCGTCCCCGGGTCGACGACACGGCGCTGACCTGGCCGCGCGCGACGACCGGCTCGTCGGGGCCGGCGTCGCCGGCGACCGGCCGCAGGTCCCACGGGTAGACGGCGAGGCGGACCGGACCCGAGACGCTCCTGGCCGGCAGGACCACCAGCCCGCCGCCGTCCAGGCGCACCTGCGCGCCGCCGCCGGCCGGCTCGGCGTGCCCGTGGAGCACCCGGCCGCCGAGGAACTCGACGACGAACTCGTCGGCGGGGTCGGCGGCGAGGTGCGCGGGCGTCCCGATCTGCACGAAGCGCCCGGCGACCATGACGGCCAGGCGGTCGCCGAGCGTGGCGGCCTCGTCGAAGTCGTGGGTGACGACGATGGTCGGGACGCCGGCGGCGTGAAGGACCTCTCCGAGCTCGTCGCGGACGGCCCGCCGGGTCGCGGCATCGAGCGCGGAGAGCGGTTCGTCGAGCAGGAGGACGTCGGGGTCGCGGGCCAGCGCACGGGCCAGCGCCACCCGCTGGCGCTCGCCGCCCGACAGGCGCGCAGGGTGCTCGCCGGCCAGGCCGCGGATGCGCAGCCGGTCGAGCAGCTCGTCGATGTCGCGCCGGGCCCCGAACGAGACGTTCTTGCGCACCGTCATGTGCGGGAACAGCGCGTAGTCCTGGGGCACGAGCCCGACCGACCGGCGTTCCGGCGCGACGTCGACGCGCCGGTCGGCATCGAACCACGTCGCATCGCCCACGCGAACGTGGCCCCGGCTCGGCGTCACGAGCCCGGACAGGCCGCGCAGGACCGTCGACTTGCCGGCGCCGGACGGTCCCACGACGGCGACCGTCTCCCGCCCGACGGTCAGACCGACGTCGACGGAGAAGTCGCGAAGCGGGACGTGGAGCTCGAAGTCGAGCGTCGCCATGACACGATCATCTTGTATGCGAGCAGCACGGCGGCGCTGAGGACCACCATCAGGATGCCCAGGGCGAGGGCGACGTCGAAGTTCGTCTCGAGCTGCTCGTAGATCGCCAGGGTCATCGTCTGCGTCTCGCCGCGCACGTTGCCGGCGAACACGATGGTGGCGCCGAACTCGCCGACGCCGCGGGCGAACGCGAGCACCCAGCCGGCGACCAGCCCGCCGGCGGCGAGCGGCAGGACGACGCGGGCGAAGCGCCGCGCGGGCCCCGCGCCGAGCGTGCGCGCGGTGTCGATCAGGCCCGGGTCGACGCTCTCGAACGCCGCGATCGCCTGACGCAGGTAGAACGGGCTGGCGACGAACACGACGGCGAGCACGACCGCCCACTCGGTGAACGGCAGGACGATGCCCGCGTCCGCGAGGTCGGACCCGAGCAGCCCGCCGGCCCCGAACGCGGCGAGCAGCGCGATGCCGGCCACCGCGGGCGGCAGCACCAGCGGGAGCTCGGTGAGCGTGACCACGAGCGAGCGGCCCGGGAAGCGCCGGCTGGCGAGCACCCAGGCCGTCGGGGTCCCGAAGGCGATGATGAGCACGTTGGCGATCGCGTTCGTGCGGGCGGTCACCGCGATGGCGTCGCGCACGGCGGGGTCGCGCAGGAGGCTCGGAACCTGGCCGAGCGGGACCTCGGTGAACAGCGCGACGAGCGGGATCGCCAGGAACGCGAGCGCGATGCCGACCGCGAGGGCCAGCACCGCGCCTCCGGCCCGCTCGCCGAGCGTGTGTCGCCTCATCCGCGCGGCGGCACCCCGAACCCGGCCGAGCGCAGGACCGCGCGGCCCCGGTTGGAGCGGGCCTGGCCGATGAACCGGTGCGCCCCGGCGCTGTCGGCGCCGTCGCGCTGGACGACGCACATCTGGTAGCGCACCGGCGGCTGAGCCCAGCGCGGGAGCGTCAGGATCGAGACGCGATCCTTCGCGGAGCGGCCGTCGGTGATGTACGCGAACCCGGCGTCGGCGGACCCGAGCGCGACCTTCGCGGTGATGTTCGCGACGTTCGTCTCCTGGCTGACCGTGTTCGAGCTCAGGATGCTCGACAGGCGCATGCGGGCCAGGAGGTTGCGCGTGTAGTCGCCGATCGGCACGCCCGGCGTGCCGACGGCCAGCCGCCGGCCGCCCTCGCGCAGGGTGTAGACCGAGCGCACCTTGCCCGGGTTGCCCTTCGAGATGAGCAGCACGAGGGTGTTCGTCGCGAAGGTGACGGGCCGCGAGCAGCGGCCCTCGCGGAACAGCGCCTGGGCTTCCTGGGGGCTGGCCGAGGCGAACACGTCGGCGGGGGCGCCGCGCTCGATCTGGGCCTGCAGGGTGTTGGACCCGGCGAAGTTGAACGTCGCGTTGCGCTGGATCTCGGGGACGGCGTCGCGCAGCGAGGAGGCCGCATAGACGGTCAGGGCCTGGGCGGGTGCCGCGAACGCCACGACGGCGGTCCCGGTGGCGAGCGCCGCGCACAGCATCTTCGTGCGGCGGGTCATGGGAGGTTCTCCTGGTCGGGGGCGTCCGGCTGGGACAGGTAGCGGTCGAGCAGTTGACCGGCGACGTCGAGGTCGACGCCGGCCGGCAGTCCGCCCACGGTCCTGTCGCCGGTCAGCCGGTGCAGCATCGAGAGCTGAGCGGTGTCGGCCGAGACCACGCGCGTGAGCAGCAGCCGTGTGCCGGGGTCGGCGACGAACGGCGCGCCGCCGACGAGCGTCTGGACGATCAGCCGCTGCAGGCCGACGCCGCGCTCGAGCCCGCCGTGGCGGGTGCGCAGGGCGTTCTTCGGGAAGACGGCGACGTAGCCGCCGGGCTGGGGCGCGTCGGCGCCGAGCGCGAGCTCGAGCTCGAGCTGCATCGTCGTGCTGCGCTTCGCGGCGATCGCCTTGACGACGAGCGCGCGCTCGGCCGGCCGCAGCCAGCGCGCGTCGCGCATGTCGCGCAGGTAGGTGAGGTTCACGCGCTCCGCGACGGCGGCGAACTGGAGGTAGCCGACGTCGTCGCCCTGGGGCGCAATCGGCGGCGGCGCTGCGTGCGCGGCGCCGGAGGCGGCGCCGAGCATGACGATGGTGGCCCCCGCGATGCAAAGGGTGTTCTTGAATCCTGTCATCGGGCTCCTCTTTCCTGGCCTGGAACCCTAACGCTTTTCGGCGAGCCCGTTCTCCGGAGTTGGACGACCTCGAGTACGACCTGAGCGCACACGACCTCGGCCGGCGCATCCGGGTGACCGTCACGGCGGCGAACGCGATCGGCGGCGGGATGCGCGACAGCAACGCGACCTCGCGATCGGCCTCCCGGTGGCAGGGGCGCGGCCGAGGATCACCGGCATACTGCAGCCGGGGGAGACGCTGTCGTCCACGACGGTCGGGTGGAGCGGCGGGCTACTGTGACGATCTCGCGACAGCGTCCACGAGGAGGCGACAGTCATGAAGAGGAAAGATTCGACGGAGGGAACGACTGACTCGCCCTCCCAGCTGATCGACGCGAGGATCCGTGAGCTGGGTGATTGGCGTGGTGACACCCTCGCCCGGATCCGAGCGCTCATCAAGCAGGCCGACCCGGACATCGTCGAGGAGTGGAAGTGGCGAGGGGTTCCGGTGTGGTACCACGCCGGAATGGTCTGCACCGGCGAGTCGTACAAGAGCGTCGTGAAGGTGACGTTCGCCAAGGGCGCCTCGTTGGAGGACCCGTCAGACCTCTTCAACTCCAGCCTCGAAGGCAACACCAGGCGCGCCATCGACTTCCATGAGGGCGAGGAGATCGACGAGAAGGCGTTTCAGGCGCTCATTCGCGCCGCCGTGGCATTGAACGAGTCCTCGGGCCGCTGATCCTCCTCGATCTTGCAGGGCGACGGCTTTCAGAGCTGTCGGGACGACCACAGCACGGCGGCGAGCACGACCGAGACGAGCCCCACCACGAGCCCGGTGATCCATCCGGCCGCGTCCTGGGAGACCATGATCGCGCCGATGACGACAGCGATGCCGACGATCCCGCCAGTGGCAACCATGCGCATCAGCGGCGCCTCGAGCGGGATTCGCTTGCGGCGGCTGGGAATCATCACGCCGGGGTGTTCCGCGGAGGCGTTGCGGCGTCCCTCTCGCTCCGAACGGCGGTTCTCGCGCTCGACGTTCGGGTCTGCCGATCTCGTGGGGACGATCGGCGATGGGTCGCCGGTCGGGTCGATGGGAGGCTTGGTCTGCATGAGCGACCTTTCCAGGCACGGCATCGCGTCGGCGGAGCTCGTGCTCCTCGTTGAGGTGGCTCCCTCGTCGCCTCGGGGACGAAACTGTCCGTGAGGTCGCCGTTCGGCTTTGGCCGGCGGTGCAGCGCGAGTGCTTCGCGGAAGCGGTGAAAGGGGCCGTGTAGGACTATTCTAGTGCCGATTGGCACGAGATCCCGTCGGGCAGTCGCGCGGCGCGCCCGCTTGCTCGTCGGGGTCCAACCCACCGTGAGTTGGGAGCCAGGGAGTACACTGAAACGAGCAGGTCTTTTTTCGCTCCTGCGAAGCGACTTCGCGCAGAGCACCGCGGCCAAGCCGAGCAGCGGATCTCACGGACAGTTTCGTCCCAGCGACGGAAGAGCCGTCTGTCATACGCAGTTCGATGCCGCGGACATCACGTGCCGCGCCCATGAAGACCGAGGAGCGCTGAGCCATGCGCAGACGCCACTTCCCACGCCTGTGCCGGTCGTGCCAGGCACCGCTGGCCCGTCAGGAGAGTTCCTGCTGGCACTGCGACACCGTGTGCGCGTCCGAGGCCGAGCCGCGAACGCACCTGCGCGTCATCGCCGGCGGTATGGCCACGCAGGCCACGCAGGTTCCAGCGGCCGCCGTGACGGCCGGGGCGGCCGGACATGGCGGGTCAGCCGGCGCGGCGCCATGGACCTGGACCGGTCAGTGAACGAGCGCGCCTCGTCGGGCGCTCGCGCTGTCGAAGGCATCCAGTGAGCGATCAGCATCTCCGTGTCCTGCGCCAGGTCGCGAGGGCCGCTCGCGCGCGACTTCGCCAGGACCAGGTTGGGGGACCGCCGACGAGCTCTGAGCAGGCCGAGCGCCGGGCAGGCCTGGTGAAACGCGCAATGCGCACAGCGCAGCACCTGCACAGCGCCGAGACCCGGCGCGACCGACCACGTGGGCAGCGGCAGCGCTCCGGGCTCGAGCCGGGCCGCGACACCGACCATCCGCCGGCACCGGCGCCGGAGGCCGCTGAGCTGCAACGGGGAAGCGACGGAGTCCTGCGGTCCCCGCCGCCGTGATCGCCTACTGACCGAGGCGATGGCGGCGGCGGGGCATCGGGGCTCCGGGCAGACATCAGGCCGGCGGGCACGCAGCCCGCCGGATCAACGGCGTCGGCCCGGCACCGACAGCTGGGCGGACGGAGGGAGGCAGTGCGATGCTGGACAGCGCGAGACAGCGCCGGCGCGACCTCGGGAGGCGGCACGCCTGCATGGCCAGTGCGGCCGTCACGGGCGCCCGACCGACGACGTGCCCGTCAGCGGGCGGGAGATGAACCCGCGCGCTCATGCCACAGCGGGAATCGGAAGATCGTTCCTGCGGCGGGCGGCGCGCTCGCCCTTGGATCGGACAGGCGCGCTGGGACAAGCCCGCTCTGGACAGGACAGGGAACCGCGATGACCCTTGAGGTCGGGACGCTCACCGACGGCGCCCGCGGACTCGACCGCAGCTTCGCCGCTGAGCCGGCCAGCGCCACTCAGGCGCGGCGGGTGCTGACCGGATGGCTTCGTGAGCAGTTCCTCGGCCAGAACCGGATGATCGGCGACATCGCCCAGGCGGTGTCCGAGGCATGCAACAACGCTGTTGTCCACGCGTACCGGACAGGCGACCGGAGCCCGGACCGCAAGGCGTTCCGTGTCGTCGCCGAGCGCAACGGCACAGCGGTCAGCGTGACCGTCAGCGATGACGGCGACGGCATGGCACCACGCTCGGACAGCCCCGGCCTCGGGCTCGGCCTTCCCCTGATCGTGACCCTGAGCGACGACGTCGAGATCTCGCCCCCCTCCTTGGGGACGGGAACCGTCGTGGCCATGCGGTTCTCCGGCGCTCGCGACCGAACGCATTGATCGGAATCGCGCCCCGCCGCCCATGACCGGGTATGGCTCGGACATCCCGAGCGCGCCCGACAGGGTTCGCACCTGTGACCTCCGTCTCACGGACGGGCGGCGAGGAACTCGCGCACCGCTGTCGTCCAGGCGTCAGGCTGCTCCCAGAACGTCATGTGGCCGGTCGGCAGCCAGCGGAGCTCCGCCGCGGGGATGGTCTGCGCCAGCCGCTGTGACAGCGTCGGCCGGGTGAGGATGTCGTGCTCTCCGCCGATGATCAGCGTGGGCGTCCTGAGGCTCGCCAGGCGATCCAGCGCCTCGTGGCGCTGGCAGGCGCGCGCGGCCGCCCGGAAGCCGTCGAGGCTGGGAAGGGGCGCGTCCAGGAACTCGTCGATCGTCTGCGGGTGGTCTGTCAGATGGTCGGCGGAGAAGCAGAACAGGGCAAGCTGGAAGAGCAGGTCGCGCCCCGAGCCCCGGCCCGCGAGCTCGATCCAGTGCTCCAACAGACCGGTGAGCCAGCGGTCGCGCTCGGCCCAGGTGTTGCTCAGCACGAGGCGATCGACGTCGTCCGGATACGCCAGCACCCATTCCTGGCAGATCGCGCCACCCATCGACGATCCGGCGGCGTTGACGCGCCCGAGCCCGAGCTCCGACACCAGACCGTGTACGTCCTCGGCCATCTCGGCGGTCGAGTACGGGCCGGGGGGAATCGGGCTGCGTCCGATCCCCCGGTTGTCGAACGTGATCACGCGGTGCGACCGCGCGAGAACTGCCGCCGGACCCGCCCAGGAGTCGTGGTCGTCGCCGAGGCCGGCCACCAGCACGATGGCCGGGGCGTCGGTCGGCCCGCGCTGCTCGATGAGGAAGTCACCGCGTCGGGTGGCGATCATCTCGGCCATCCGGAGCCTCCGTCACCCGTGCCAGGCCTGCGCGGAGCTCCTACTCCACCGAGTTGTGCCACATGTCGACGGTGCACTTCCACGACCCGTCCGACTGGAGCCGGTAGGCCTCGTGCGTCACGCCGGGAGCGCTCTGATCTCCCATGTGCGCGACATACGTGCCGATCAGGTACCCCATGTCATCGCCGGCCACGGTCTGGATGACATCCAGGTCGAACCGTAGCCCGGCGTTCCTCCACAGCTCGTCGAAGTAGCTGCAGATCGCCGCGCGGCCCTCGATGGGATCTCGGCCGGGCGGCAAGGCGACCGCATCCTCGGCGTAGAACCACTGCCCCAGCTCGTCGAACTTGCCCGCGTTGAAGAGGACGGGGAACTGTGCCCGCACCGCCTTGATCGCGTTCGTGCCGGACTCCGCCATCGTCGCCCCTTCCGGAAGCCGTCGGACGGGCGCGAGTATCGCAGACATCAGGGCGGCCGGCGGCGAGAATGTCAACGCGCACGCGTCCGCGCGCCGCGTCACGGCCGCGAGGTCGGGTGCGCCGGCACGCCGGCTGCGGGAGATCGAGCAGGATCGCGCTCGACGCTGCACGTTGCCTCGGGCGCCCGACCCGTATTGAATGGTCCGCATGGCCAGCTTGAGCAGCGCCGTATGGGTCGTGAAGAGGGCCTTTCTGATTCGCGGTCGTCGGCGCGCGACCTGGCAAAGCGTGGCGTTCGCCAGCGCGTTGCTCGGCGCCGCCACGGGCCTGCGAAGCCAGTTGGGCGTCGCGAGCGTGATGGTGCTCGAGGAGCCGGGCCTGCCTCGGGTCTTTCGCCACAGGTGGAATCGACGCCTGACGGTGGCGGCCGCCGCGGGCGAGCTCGTGGCCGACAAGCTTGCGTCGACTCCCAGCCGCCTGGAGCCGCCGGCGTTCACCAGCCGTCTGGTGCTGGGGGCGCTCGCCGCGGCGCTGCACGCGCGCACGCGCAACGCACCGTGGGTCCACGCCGCCGCGATCGGCGCCGGCGTCGCCGCGGTGTCCGCTCGGCTCGGTCATGACGTGCGCGCCGGGTTCGACAAGCATGTGCCCGACCCGGTCGTTGCCGTCGCCGAGGATGGGGTGGCGATCGGCCTGGCCGTCGCGGGCGCCACTCGGTAGTCGCGGCTCGCTTCCCACGCGCGCAGGCCGATCCGCCGTGCACCTGACTCCACCAAGCTGGGGGTGGGTCCACGGCGATCTTCTCACGGCTTGGCGATTCAGAGAGGATGAGAGGACCGCCTACCGGCGGTCGGTGGTTCTGATGTCCAGCCTCTCCACCATCCCCCGTCATATGACCGACCCGCGGTTGACGGCTTGGCGGGCGACGGTCGCGGGTCGCGCGGCGAGCTATGTGGTCGGCGTCGTGCTCTTGGGCGGCGCCTACTACGCGGCAGCGAAGATCGGGCTCCGACTGGCCTACCTCGACGGCGCGGTGACGGCGCTCTGGCCGCCGGTCGGTGTGGGCATGGCCGCGCTCGTGCTCTTCGGGCCGCGCCTGTGGCCCGGGGTGGTCCTGGGCGACCTGCTGGTCGCTGATTTGTCGTCGCCGCTGGGCACGGTCATCGGACAGACGGCGGGCAACACGTTGGAGGTGCTGGCCGGCGCTCTGCTGCTGCGTCACCTGGCCGGCGCCGGCGTCCGGATGGATCGCGTCCGCGACGTGTTCGCCCTGATCGCCGCCGCGGCCGTCGGCGCACTGATCAGCGCCTGTTTCGGCACGGCGTCGCTGCGCTTCGGCGACATCATTCCTGCCGGCCAGGTGGGTGAGGTATGGCGGACGTGGTGGTTCTCGGACTTCTCGGGGGCGCTCGTCGTCACACCGGCGATCCTGACCTGGGCGCGCAGCTGGCCGTGGCGTACCACGCGACCCCGGCTGCTCGAAGGCGCGGTGCTGCTCATCGCTCTCGTGCTGCTCGCAGAGCTGCCGTCCCAACGCGACGTGCCGTATGCCGTCTTCCCGGCGTTGATCTGGGCGGCGCTGCGGTTCGGGCCGCCGGGAGCGTCGGCCGCCGTTCTCATCGCCACGTCGTTGACGGTCTGGAACACCGCGCACAACGCCGGCCCGTTCGTCCGCGAGTCGATCACCGACAGCCTGCTGTCCACCCAGCTGTTCATGGTCACCGCCGCACTCACGTCGTTGGTCCTGGCCGCGCTCACCGCGGAGCGAGAAGGCGCCGGTGAAGCCTTGCGGCAGGACATCTTGAGGCGCGAGAAGGCCGAGCAGCAGTTGGTCGCGAGCGAGCGCGCCACCCGGCGGCTGGCCGATGAGCAGATGGCATTGCGGCGGATCGCGACGCTCGTGGCGGCCGAAGCGCTGCCGAGCGCCGTCTTCGAACAGGTGACGACCGAGGTCGGGCAGTTGCTCTCGGTGCCGAGCGCCCGCGTCGTGCGCTACGAAGATCAGGCGCACGTGACGATCGTCGGAGGTTGGACGGCGGAGCGCGACTTCCAGGGACTGCCCGTCGGCGCGCGTGTGCCGCTCGACAGCGACACCGTGGTGGCGCGCGTCCTGCGGACTGGAGAGCCGGAACGCCTGGAGAGCTACGAGGGCGTCGAGGGGGAACTCGCCGCGCGCCTGCGCGGCATGGGGTTCCGCGCCTCGGTCGCCGCACCGGTGCACGTCGGTGGGCGGATCTGGGGTGTGCTCGTCGTCTCTGCGCGCGACCCAGCCGACCTGCCGGTGGGCGTCGAGGAACGACTCTGCGCGTTCGCTGAGCTCGTGGCCCAGGCGATGGCGAACGCCGATGCATACGAGAAGCTCGCGTCGTCGCGGTCGCGGATCGTCGAGGCTGGCGATGCCGAGCGCCGGCGCCTGGAGCGCAATCTGCACGACGGCGCTCAGCAGCGGCTCGTGACCCTGGCCGTCTACCTGCGGTTGATCGAGTCGCGGCTGGCCGCCGACAACGGCACTGCTCGCGATCTGCTCGCCGAGGCGCGGCAGCAGCTCAGTGACGCGCTGGGCGAGCTGCGCGAGCTCGCACGCGGCATCCACCCGGCCGTGCTGACTGAGCGCGGACTCAGAGCGGCGGTTGAGGGACTGGCGAGCAGGTCGCTGGTGCCGATCGAGGTGTCCGACATGCCGGACGACAGGCTCCCGGGGCGGGTGGAAGCGGCGGCGTACTACATCGTCGCTGAGAGCGTCACCAACGTCGCCAAGTACGCCGCCGCGTCGGCGGTCAGCGTCGCCGTGCGCGCCGGAGGCGATTTCATCGTGGTCGACGTTGCCGACGACGGCGTGGGGGGCGCCGACCCCGCCGTCGGCACAGGCCTGCGTGGCATCGCCGACCGCGTCGAGGCACTGCATGGCCGACTGCGGATCACCAGCCCCGCGGGCCACGGCACCCGCATCACCGCCGAGATCCCCCTCGAACAGACCGTCGGCTGACGCCGCCCAGAATGCATCGATGCGCGGGGGGCGACGACGCCGCCGAGCTCGTCGATGTTCGGGGCGGCCACCCGTTCGGCATCGCTCGCGCGCGGAGCGAAGTGCGGGTACTTCGCCGTCGGGCGCGCAGTGCGCTATTGGCGGGCGTCGAGGATCCTGCGTGCCCGGGTTCAGACAGCGCGCCGGCGAATGGGGAGTTCCGTCGTGATCTCGCCGGCCCGAACCATGTGCGACACGCCGGCGGCGATCGTGCCGCGGTCGGCGTTCAATCGTTTGGCCATGCCACCGGTGGTGCTGTGCGGTTGGCCCCTGAGGTATTCGACGATGCGCGCTTCGATGTCGTCCTTGCGCTTACGCGCGGTGGCGCGGCGGTGGCTGGCGCGACGCGCGGTCGCACGGCGAGCCGAGCGCTGGGGCACCGCGGACATGGTCGGACGCGCGGACTGTGGGCGGGGCGCTTCGTCCGCGCTGCGCGTCGTCTGCATTGCCAAGACCTCCCGACCCTCTGGGGGGCGTCGCGCGAGAGGAAGAGGGAACGAGACCCGCCGCGTGAAACAAGCAACCAACCCCGCGGGTCTCGATCATTGCCTCAAGGTCCGCGCCTCGGCACAAGTGTGCTTCGGTGGCTTTCGGCTCCGAGGCTGAAGTCCTGCCCGCAGGGTCGACTGCATCATCCACAGTACTCCCTTTCCGGCCTGAGACCAACCAGTTGAGCGCCCAGGTCGAGGAGGTGCTGGGCGCCATCAGCCAGGGCCGCACGCGCCAGGAGGCTCGCGGGAACGTCATCGATGCGCTGCGCCTGCTGCTCAAGCCGGAACGGCGCACGCCGGTCGATCCGGACCGCGAGCCGCCTGACCTGCCGCTGGTGTCCTGAAGCGACGCGCGCTCGAGCGCTGGCTGCGCGAGCACAGAGAGCAGGGTCGATTGACGAGTGCGCCAGCAAACACCGAATTGGCGTGGTCCCGACGGTGGCCGCTCGTCCGTGCCGCGACACGACCAGGTCGCGTGTCTTCCGCGCACCGCCAGCTGAACGGCCCGAGTCGCGGCCCGTGCCGCAGAGCGCCTGTCAACGCCCTGATCGTCTGGGCCTGCACGGTGCTCCGCGACGAGTGCCTCTAACAACCGGACGCTGGCTCCGCGTCCGGCGAAACCTCCGACGCCCACGCCTGCGCCGCGCGGTACCCGTCCAGCGTGGACTCGCCCAGGACTTCGGTGGCGACGAACGCCTGGATGCCCGCTCCCTCGACGTCGGCGGCGCGCGCCCGGCGCAGCTGGTCGAGCAGGCTCGCGTCGACCCCGCTGAGGAACAGCCGGCCGCCGGCCGCCGCCAGCTGCTCTTGGTACTCGAGCACTACCACCAGGAACGTCGTCCCGAGGTTCACCCGGCCCCGCAGGCGCAGCACGACCGCTGCGCGGGTCGCGTCGGCTACGTCCGGCAGTCGCGCCTCCAGCGTGCGCGCGCCCGCGAACAGCAGGCTGCCGTAGATCTCGAGCAGCGCGACGCTCCGGGGCTGAAGCGCGGTGGGGGCAGGGCCCTCGCGCAGGCCGCCGTCGTCGGTCGGCACGAGGGACACGACGCGCAGGTCGCTCGCCTCCTGGTTGAGCTGCAGCACCAGCGACAGGGCGACGCCGACGCCGACCGCCGCGGCGATCGGCAGGGCGAGCGTGGCGACGAACGTCGTGACGACGGCGACGCGGCCCACCCCGCCGGCGCGCGCGATCGTCACGAGCTGGCCGTGGCGGATGGAGCCCACCCCGGCAAAGATCAGGATCGCGGCGAGCGTGGGCAGGACGACCTTTCCGATCTGGCCGGAGAACGCGATCAGGATGACCGCCATCCAGGCCCCGGCGAAGATCGCCGCCCAGCGCGTGCGAGCGCCGGCGGCCACCGAGAGCGCGGTCGTGCCGACTGACCCGCCGACCGGCTGGCCTCGCAGCAGCCCCGCCGCGAGGTTGCCGACCCCCTGGGCGATGAAGTCGGTGTTGATCCGCGAGCGCGAGGCGTCGAGGTTCGGCGCCGACTGCCGAACGCCTGCGCCCTGCACGAGCACGATCGCGGCGATCGAAAAGGCGCCGATCGCGAGGTCGGCGTTCAGCGTCCCCAGGTTGGGGAGGGCCGGGCTGGGCAGGCCCGCCGGGATCGCACCGATGTCGCTGACCTGGGCGACGGAGTCGACGCCGAGCAGCACGATCGCCAGCGTCGGCATGGCGAGCGCGAACAGCGCGCCCACCGGACGCAGCGGCGTCCGCGCCAGGCCCAGCAGGATGAGGATCGCGCTCGCACCGCAGGCGGCGGAGGAGAGCTCCACGCCGCCGGGATGCGTGAGCACGTGGAGCGCCTTCTCGATCGCCGTGTCGCCGTCCGCTGGCGCCCCGAGCAGATGCGGGATCTGCCCGAGCACGATGTTGACCGCCACGCCGGTGAGGAACCCCATCATCACCGAGTGAGAGACGAACCGGGTGTAGCGGCCGAGCCGGGCGATCCCCGCGCCCACCATGACGAGCCCGGCCAGGAGCGTCAGCAGCAGGACTGCATCGTCGCGCTGCCCGGCCGGAACGCCCTGCAGGGCTGACCCGGCGGCGAGCGCCGCCGCGCTCGTCGTCGTGATCATCATGCGCTGCGTGCCGGCCGTCAGGCCGCCCGCGACCGGCCCGGCGACGCACGCATACAGCCCGTGGATCGGGTTGACTCCGGCGAGGACACTGGCCGCCATGCCGTCGGGCACGCTGCTGATCGCCGCGGGCAGGCCGGCGATCGCGTCGCGGCGTGCGTCGCGCCGGCCCGGCAGCAGGGAGCGCGCCCGGGCGGCGATGGAGGCGAGCACTCGGCGCGGCTCCGTCACACGCCGTGCCGCGCCTCGATCTCACCGGCGGCGACGGCCTCCACCAGCCGCTGATGGTCGAGTTCGTTGCGGTCGGCGTAGGCGGCACTGAAGCGCGTGACGGCATCGTCGAACTGCGAGCCGCGTCCGAGATATGCGGCGATGGCAAGCCGGTCGCCGGAGCGCGCATGCGACCGCGCGAGCGACCAGCCGCAGGCCCGGCAGTACGCCAGGAGTCCAGGCTCGTCCATCCGCGAGAGGTCGGCCGACGCCTTCCAGTCCCAGAGCTGGCGCACGTAGAAGTCGTGTTCGAGCCCGTCGAGCCCGACGCTGCGCTGCCAGTTGAGGAAGACGTCACTCATCGCGGAGGACAGGCGCTGACCCTCGACGACCCGCTGGCCGTGGTTGCTGTATCCGCTGCGTCCGACATATGGCTCGAGCACCGAGGCCTGCGCCTCCTTGGCCTGGAGCACGAGCGGATCCCGGCCGCCGCGCCCGACGAACAGCAGGACCCACGCGCGCGTGCCGACGCTGCCGACCCCGACCACCTTGCGCGCCATGTCCACGAACTTGTACGTGCCGAACAGGTACCGGCGGTCGTTGTCGAGGCCGGCGGCGTACTGGTCGACCAACGTCCGGATGTAGTCGGTCTCCGGACCGGTTGCCGGGTCGCGGCGCAGCTCGCGCAGCGGCGACAGCAGCGGCGGGACGCTGCGGAAGCACAGCGCGCCATCGACCCGCTCGGTGAGCTTCTTGACCGCGCGCACGCTCGTCTTGCGCCGGGCCTTTGCGAGCGTGCGCTCAAAGAGGATCCGGCCGTTCGCCCCGACCTCGCCCCCGAAGCGGTCGACGAGCTCGCTGGCGTTCAGACGCTCATACCAGACGTCCAGATGGCTGTGCGCGGCGAATGACCGCATCGCCTCGCGATACTGGCGCACCGTCTCGCTCACGATCCGCGCTCGACGGCGCCGGGCGAGCCCGATGTCGCGCCCGGCGATCTCGACGCTCGCGGCCATCCGCTTGACGTCCCACTCCCAGGGGCCGGGAAGCGTCTCGTCGAAGTCGTTGGGTCCGAACACGAGCCGCCGGTCGGGGGCCGCGAACCCGCCGAAGTTGGCGATGTGCGCGTCGCCGCACACCTGGGCGAAGATGCCGGTGGCCGGCGTGGCCGCGAGATCGGCGGCCATCACAGCGGCCGCGCCGCGGAAGAACGCGAACGGCGACACAAGCATCCGGCCGTAGCGGATGGGCACGAGGTCCGGCACCCGCGTGGCCGCCTGCGCCGCGAGGACGTCGACGGGATCGCGCCGGTCCGCAGCCGCCTGCCACTCGGCGTGGGAGGAGCGCTGGGCGACCTGGCGCGCCGCGCGGCCTCGCTCGGCTCCCTCTCCGGACTGCAGTTGCGCGACGGACTCGGTTCCCACTGCCGGACTCCCTGTCACGGGCGCCGCGTCTGTCACGGTTCGGCGCGGAGACGCGACGGTACCCGTCGGCGCGACGGGGCGTCAACGCCGGGCCGCCCCGAGCCCTCAGCGCGAGGGGTCGAGGGCTGCTCGACCGCCGTCTGCGCGCACGACACAGCGAGCCCGGCGATCGTGCCGCGCTCGATGACGTCCGCGAGCAGGTTGTGGGCGCACAGCGGCCCGAGTTGGCCATGCCCGGCGGACGGGAAGACGACGGTGCGGCTATTCGGCAATGCGCGCCGGGCGTGGCTGACGTTCGGCGTACCGCTCGTGAGCGGCCTGGTGGGTTAGCGAGTGTCCAGTTTCCGCCCTTGGGCAACTCCGGCGAAAGCCTGAACGGTCAATTGGGTGTCGTCGACCGCAAGCTGGAACTGTTCGAGAACATCCTTGCGGCTCCGCCGCGCTGGCCGTGCCTGCCCGGCAACCAGGACATCACAGCCGTGCGCCCGGCACTTGAGGCGAAGCTGGGCGAGACAATGTCGCGCCGGTTGGCTGCCAGGGCGCTCGGCGTCAGCCACACCGCGCTGGAGCGCTGGATCAGGGGCGGTGACCTGCCGGTCGTCCCCTCCAAGTCGGGCCGCGTCGAAGTGCCGGTCCCAGCGCTGCTGGACCTTCGAGAATCCGTCGACGCCGACCGCGCACAGCGGCCGCGCCGGCATCCACTGTCGCCGACGATGGCGCGCCGGCGCGAAGCGGCGAAACGCCTCCGGGTCGAGGGCCTCGCTGATGAGGCGGGTGGGCATGATCGCGCGACCGCGCGCAGCCGTGCCTACCACCGCGCGGTCGCTCGGCGCCTGCGCCGGCCGATGGTCGACGAGGCGCGGCACGTGTTGTATCGCTGGCGTCTGCAGGGTCGCATCGACGAGCCTTGGGCTGCCCGCTAGGTGGAGGTTTTGAATCGACACGTGGCAGACATCCGGCGCGCGCTGGTCGAGGTCAGTGGCGCCAGGTGCTCTGGACGAAAGGCCGAGGAATGCACGCAAATCGCCAGCGCGCCAGACAGGATTCGAACCTGTGACCTCTTGCTCCGGAGCGGCCTAAGGGCCGTATGGTTGCGTAGGAAACGATCGCATGGGGCTTGTTTAAGCCAAATCGGTAGCGGCTCAAAGTGCCCGATTCGGGAACACGCTAGAGAACACGGGCATCTGGAGAACACGCTAGAGAACACGCTTGCGGACGCAACTAACCGATCAGGATGTGTCATCTGATGGGTGGCGCAGCTCGTCGCGTTGCGCCGCGTGAGCGGCCGCTACGCGAGCGGGACGACGCGTCGCGCCATCCACGAGGGCGCGGTCGAGCTGAGGGTTGGAGCGCCATCGCGGCGCCGGAGCGCCCAAGCAAACAGGTTCGCGAAGAGCTCGCCCTGCTCGATGGCGTCATCAAGCGCATTGTGCGTATGTGGCGCCTCGGGCAGAAGTTCTGCAGGCATGTGGCGCTTGCTTGAGAGATCGAAGACCGTGCCCGCCTGCGCTTGGTAGAGCGTGCGAATGTCGAGACACGAAGAGTGGCCGAACGGCGAGCCCGTCGGACAGAATCGCTCGAAGTACCAGTACATGAACGACCAGTCGAAGGCGACCGGATACGCGACCAGGACCGGACGATGACCGTTGGCGACATCGGCCACCCACGCGGCCGCATCTTCCATGGCTGTGACCGGGTCCGCCCCCTCGGCGACCAGCCGGTCGCGGTTCAGGCCGTTGACCTCGAGCGCCTCGGGCTGAAACGTCTCGGAGATCGGGCGAAGCTCGCGGTAGAGCGTGAGTGGAGCGTGTGGCCGGCGCAGGCGTTCGCCGTCGAAAGTCCCGACGACGTACATCCCGAACGAGAGCAGCGAGTACACGCCAGGGACCGGTCCGTCGGTTTCAACGTCGGCGGAGATGTACAGATCGGGACGAGCGTGGTCAGGCATGAGAGCGCATCGTCGCTGGCGTTTCGGACGCGATGACGACGGCGTGGGGATCTATGCTCGCGACGTGGAGGATGCTCGTCGAGAGTACTCGCTCAGACGCCTCGCGGAGCTGACCGGTCGTCTCGAGCCGCTCATCGGAGCGGTGGGCGACCGCCCCCTCTGCGTCTACGCAACCGGCAGCTACGGCCGGCTGGAAGCTGGAGCGGCGTCGGACATCGACCTCTTCTTCCTGTGCGACGCCGAGCTCGACGGCGCCTTCCCGTTCACGGTCTTCGTGCGGCTGGCGGCTGCCGTCGTCGAGGCGACGGAGCAGATGGACTTTCCGCCCTTCACCGGCGACGGCCAGTACCTCGAGGTCCATTACGTCGAACGCATGGAAGAAGTCCTTGGGAGTCCGGCCGACGACTCGATCAACGCCTTTACGGCGCGGATGCTCCTGCTGCTCGAGAGCCGCCCGGTCTTCGCCGCCGACGTATACGACCGACTGCTGCAGCGCGTCGTCAGCTTCTACTTCCGCGACTTCGCCGACCACCCCGACACGTTCGTGCCGGTGTTCCTGACGAACGACATCCTGCGCTTCTGGCGAACGCTGACGCTCAACTACGAGCACAAGCGGCTCAAGCTTCGCCGCCTCGAAGGCGACGCGCTACGCGCCAAGAAGGCCGATAGCGCGCTGAAGAACTACAAGCTGAAGATCAGTCGGCTGCTGACGTGCTTCTCCATGGTCGCCGTGTTGACGTCTCGGACAGCGCCGGTCACCGAGGCCGCCGTGCTCGCGCTCTGCGCGCAGACGCCGCGAGAGCGCATACGCGGCTTGGCAGACCGCGGCCGCGAAGCTGGCGGTCTCGTCCACAAGCTCGAGGAGCACTACGAGGCGTTCCTAGAGGCGGTGCAGCGTCCACAACCGGAGCTCCTCGCCGAGTTCGAGGACCCCGAGCGCCGAAAAGCCGCGCTCGACGATGCCGGGGAATTCGGCGATCGAATCTACGAGCTCATCCGGGTGACGGCAGCGGATGACCAGCGTCTGCGATACCTGCTGATCTGACGGCTGGGCGCCTGGTCGCGAACGGCGCGGCGGCGGCGACGACGTGATCGACCGCCGCCCGCCGCACAGCTACCGGATGGTGTCGAAGATCTTGCGCCGCTCGGGCTCGGAGAGGGCGCCGGCGAACGGCGAGTTCTGGCGCAGGTCGCGTGCCCACTGGCTGTCCTCGGTGAGCACCTGCTTGATCTCGGGGATCGGACGGCCGAGCACTGTCTCCCATTCCTCGGCGTACCGAGGATCGATCTTGCCCTCCTCGTTCCAGCGCCAGAGCTGGTGCAGAGCGTCGCGCACGGTGTCGCGGCGGAGGGTCCGGGCGACGGCGGCGTGGTACGCGCGGCTGCGACGCTCGGCCCGGTCGTGCGGATCCGCAGAGGCCATGTCAGTCGGAGACAGGAGCTTGCTGGCGTCGAGCGTGGATGCTCTCGTCCTGGCCGCGACGAGGGTCGGCTCCATCACGTGCAGGCGTCGCCGGCCCGAACTGCGCACGGTCTCGGTCGACTCGTACAGATCGACGAGCGCCGAGATCGGCACCTCCTGCCGTCCGCTCCTGGTGAGGACCACCGGCACGTCTCCCGCGTCGATCCACCGTTGCAACCCCGTGTGGCTGACTCCGAGCAACCGCGCCGCCAGCGATCGAGAGACGCTGTCACCGAGCTCCTGCTCGAGGTGGGAGCGGACCGTGACGATGTCACGAGGCGCCGAGCACGTGCGCTCGGCGCGGCGGAGGCGCACGATGTCCTCGAAGAGCTGCTGCTTGCGGTCGGCTCGCGACACGCCGCCACTGTAGATCAAAGTTTCGGAAATATGGGCAGATCTGAGACTTTGGGAACGCGATCACGCATTGCTACCTGGCTTCTAGAGTGGCTGCGCGAGGCCCATACGATGGGCAGACATGCCGAGGATCTCCAGCACTCATCGGGTGACGCTGCCCGCTGACAGCCTCAAGGCTTCAGGGTTGCGGGCCGGTGACGACGTGACGATCGAAGTAGATGGACCCGGCAGGGTCGTCATTCGCCGGGTCCGGCACGATGTCGATGCCGCGCTCGGTGTCTTCGATGGCCTCTATGACCCGGCATACCTTGATCGCCTCCGTGCCGGCGAGCGCGCGTAGCTTCCAGCCGTAGGCGACTCGACCGACGCACGTGGTGGCGTCGGGCGATGCCTTCGGCTCGGATCAAGAGTCCGCGCCGTCAGTCCGCCCGTGATGCGAGCCAGGTTTCGATCGCTGAGCGATAGAAACGGCGGTGGCGTCCGATGGTCAGCGACGGCAGCGGGTCGTGGTGGCGGCGGGCGTAGTCGTAGACGCTGGAGCGGGGGATGCCGAGCAGGGCGGCGACGTCGCTGGCGCGTAGCAGCGGTTCGTGGAGGTCGATCGCGGTGCGGCCGGTGGTGTGGTGTTGAGGCATTTGGGTGAGAGACGGCGGTGTTGGCCCGGGCCCCGCCGCGTCTGGACGGATGGGTGAGGTTGGGGCGATGACGCGGCACGTTCCCTCTCGGTGTCCATCCGCGACGGTCTCGGTGGGGCGCGGACGTCGGGTGTGCTGATCGGTCGGTCTGGTCAGCGGTCGATGCTGATGTCGGGTGCGCGGTCGCGGACAGGAACTCGGCGGTCGAGGTTCTGGGTGAGGCGGTTCAGCTCCATGGTGGCTTGCTGCCAGGGGCGGTAGGTGGCGGCGCTGGGGCGCGGTCCGAGTCCGGCCGTGTCCGCGGTGAGCTCGGGTGCATGGTCGCGGCGGTGGCCCTCGATGAGTAGCGCCGCGCGGTTCCAGGTGGCGCGACCGGCAGGGTCTGGGGGCGGGCGTCCGATGGCCGCGGTGATGTAGGCGGGCGGATCGACGATGGAGCGGTGGGTTGCGAGGCGCTGGCGGTGAGCACGCTGAAGTCGCTGTCCGGCCTCCTGCGCGAGTTCGGGCTGGTGGGCGACTGCCCACTCGGCCGGATCGCCGGCGCGCGCGATGAGCGCGGTGCGGACGCGATGAAGCTGTGCTCGTCGGTCGGGGTCAGCGGTGCTCGCGAGGGAGCGGTCGAGCTTCTCGAGTGACGCGGCGGTCACGGCGTGGCGATCGAGCTCGCCGGCGCGGAGTTGCTGCGGGGTGGACTGGTCGAGGGCGTCGAGGGCGAGGGTCTTGGCGTTGTCGCGTCCAAGTGCGCGGGCGAGCGGGTCGAGCTGGGCCAGGTCCTGGACTTCCGGATTGCTCGGGTCGATCTCGGGGGTGGTGGCGTAGAAGCGGTGGGTATGACGGGCGCGGGACAGCGCGGTGTAGGCCTCTTGGCGGTAGGTGTCTTCGCCGCCGAGGTAGTGCGCGGCGCCCCAGGTGTCGCCTTGGGCGCGGTGGACGGTGACGGCGTAGGCGTAGTCGAGATGCGGGCGGCCTTCGCGGGTGCGCCCGGCGGCGTAGTCGAACGGGATCTCCAAGTGCGCGTTGCGGTCGGTGCGGACGTGCAAGGTCTCGGTGTCGTGGTCGATGCGCCCGAGGGTGCCGGTGGTGCCGTTGCGCACGCCGATGCGGCGGTCGTTGGTGCCGGCGATGACGCGTTCGCCTACGCGCAGCTCGCGGCCAGCGAGGATCACGGCGTCATCGCCGAGCTGGCGGTGGTCGATGAGCGTGTCGCGGGCGCGGTGGTTGAGGTCGCGCACGTCGGCGTTGCGCTTGGCGACCATGAACGCCGGCCCATCGGCGGCGACGCGCTGATGGCTGGCATGCCAGTCGGCGACGATCGTGGCGCGGGTGTGTTCGGCCGTGGGGGAGAGCACGAGGTTGCCGGCGTCGCGCATGGCCATGAGGGCATCGTGAGCGCGGCCGGCGCGGATCGCTTCAAGCTGGGCGAGCGCCTGCGGATCCTGCTGGCGGGTGACCTCGGTGAGCTCGACACCGCCCTGGCGATTGACGAGGGCGCGGAAAGCGCCGCCGGCGTCGATCTCTGCGAGTTGTTCGGTGTCGCCGATGAGCACGAGCTTCCCGCGGGCGCGGTCGACCATGTCGGCGAGTCGGGTGAGGTCGCGGGTGCCGACCATCCCGGCCTCGTCGACGATCAGCACCTGACCCTTCTGGAGGACGCGGTCGCCGTAGCGATCGTGGGCGGAGAACAGCTGCGCGATCGTCGAGGTGTGGATCGCGGTCTCGTCGCGCAGGATGTCGGCCGCCTTACCGGACAGCGCGACGCCGGCGACGGGGACGCCGCACTGCCGCCACGCGTCAGCGGCCGCGTCGAGCGCGAACGTCTTGCCGGTCCCGGCCCGGCCGCTGACCGCGTCGATGAGATCGCCCGAGCTGCAGAGCTGGCGGACCATGGCCGCCTGCTCTGTGCGGATCGTCGGTCGCCGATCAAGCGCCGTGGCGACAGCCTCATCGCCTGCCACGCCGCGGCCGGATGCACGGCCAGCGTCGGCGCGCTCGAGGAGCTCGTCCTCGGCCGCGAGCATCCCGACCGTCGTATAGCGCGGCTCGGCCGCGGCGACCCGCCGCCCGAGCGGCGTCGTGCCGGCCGGTGCGCCGTCGACCTGGAGGACGAGGTCGGAGGCCAGCCAGCGGTCACAGAGCTGCTCGATCTCGATGATCGGCGCGCCCTGCGGGTAGTGCTCGCACCACGCCTGCAGCACCTCGCGGCGGCTGAACGTCGACGCCTGTGCAGTCAGACCGGTTTCGCCCGCCATGAACGCCGCCGCGTGCTCGATGTCGACCGGCCGCTCGGCATGCCGGTCCAGCACCTCGCCGGTCGCGATGCGGTCGAGGCCATGTTCGGCGGCGCGAGCCTCCCAGCCCGCGTAGATGTCCTCGCCGACGCCGTACTCCTTGGCGCGGCGCGTGTCCAAGGCGGCCACGCGGGCGGCGCTTGCTGATGTCGCGCCGAGCGCCGCCATCCGCTCGAGGATCTCCGCCCGCCGCTGACTGAACTCGACCAGCACGCCGTCCGGGATGCCTTTGATCTCGGCGAAACCCTTCGCCACCGACGTCCATTCGACCCCGAGCTCGCGGGACAGCTCGTCGCGCAAGGCGGCCTGGTACAGGTAGCCGGCCGTCTTGGCATGCGTGTAGAGCGCGGCGCCGTGGAGCGCGGTGTGGCGACCGTCGCTGCCGCGAGCGAAGTTCGCCGCCACGACGTGCGTGTGCAGCTGCGGGTCACCCGCCCGGCTGGTGCGGTGCCGGTAGGCGGCCGCGATCAGTCCGCCGGCGTGCTCCTTGACGACGCCGTTGCGCCCGCGCCGGACTTGGACCGCCTCGCGCTCGAGATACCCGAGTGCCTGACCCACCGCCGCTTCATGGCCGGCCACGATCGCCTGCCTGGTCTCGGAAGTGCCAGCGGCATAGAGCACGGAGACCGACTTCGGCGCGGAGAACGTCAGGTCGAACCCGACCACCGACCCGGCTGTTGCTCGCAACGGCTCTCCGGACACGGGATGCGCGCCGTCGGCGAGCAGCCGCTCGAGCGCCCCGGCCGACACTTCGCCGGCCAGACCCAGCGCGGTCGCGCCGTCGCCGACCCACTCGCCCGCTGCCTCGCCGCGGCCCGAGTAGTAGTCCTCGCGCCCCGACGCCACCGCGTGCTCGTAGTAGCCCGCGCTGCCCGCATCGGTGAGCTTGCCGATGCTCAGCACAGGGCCGCTGCCGGTAGCCGTTCCACGCCGGCTGGACGGCAGCTGACATGGCGCTCCCGCCGTCATCTGGACGGATGTCGCAGCTCGGATGCAACTGCGTGATCGGTGCTGTTGCGGATGTTTGATCGGTGCGGGGCGGATGTTGGGCGAGCTGGTGCGCGGGAGTGAGGGTGGCGGCGCGCGTTCGGCGTGCGATGGCGTTGGACAGGCTGCGATGAAGCGGCGGGTGGGCTGGCGTGGCGGGCGAGTCGGGCGAGTGCGGTAGGACTGGTGTGGGCGTTCGAGACGGGTGGCGGTGGGCGACGGCGTGCATCGTTTGAGACGGCCGAATGCCGACATCCAACGCGCGCTGCGCATCGAGGGCATACGGCCCGCGGGGCGCCGGGTGACGTGTGCCGCATCGGCGTGTTTTCACACGGCCGGGGCACCTCGATTCGCCTTCTGCAAATGAGGCAGGGGCGGCCGGTGACCGGCCGAGCGGCGAGACCGGACGACGCTAGAGCCGCTTCGCGCGGTTGATGGCGCTACCCACCAAGCTCATCGGCAGCCGCGGCACGCGGGCGCCGTCGTAGACCTCGCCTAGCAGTTGCTCGAATGGATCGTCGATCGTGGCGAGCTCTCCCGCGCGCGGTCGACGATCCCGGCGTAAGTCCAGTCCCCATAGCGGTTGTCGCGCCCGGGCTGGCCAGCGTCGGCTATCCAGCGGTCGTCGACGAGATCGATCCAGCGCTTGCCCTTGGCCACCCACGCGAAACGACGGACGGTCCTTTCGTGGGCAGCTGGCACGTCGAGTACGCCGGCCTGACGGAGCGCTTCGGGCAGGTCGTCTTCGTTGATGGGGCCGCGCTCGTGGACGAGCTGGGCTATGCGCATCGCGACCTCGGCCAGCGGAACATTCTCGAAATGCAGCGCGGGAGCGGCGTCTTCGGGGTGGTCCTGCTGCTTGAGGCCAAACAGGCGCCCAGGTGGCGCCGCGCTGATCGAGTCCGGTGACGCATCCCGGGCTCGCTCGACGGTCACATCAGCCGTCGTGTGGCTGGCAGTGGATGGCTCCGCTTGGTGGTTCCGGTCGCGGGCTTCCGTAACGGGATTCACGTGCTCGCTCGGCTTGAGTTCCGCCGCATGGACCGAGCGATCCTCAACCACCACGTCGTGGTCCCGCATGCTCGGCGCGGAGTCAGCAATCGTGGCGAGTGTCGTGCGGGGTGGCTCGTCGGAGGACGAGACATCGGGTGCAGTGGGCAGCGATCCCGGGCCAATGATGGCGGCGGTGTTTGTGAGATCGTCGACCGACAGAACGGGCGACCAGACTTGTTCGGCAAGGTCAGGGTTGGGCGGTTGGGCGGCGAGGGCGTCGAGGACGGCCTGAACCTCGCCCTTGGGGTCTCTTAGGTAGTCGCGGTGAGCGACCCGATGGAAGCTCCAGCCGGCTTCTTCGAGGAGGGCCTGACGGTCGAGATCCTCGGGGATGAGCTGTCCGTCGACCGTCTCGTGATGCTGTCCACCGTCGGCCTCGACCGCCAGGCGTCGGCCGTCGCGGTCGGTTACGACGAGATCGATGGACTTGCCGCGAGAAGGCCATTGGGGGACGACCTTCAGATCGTCGTGGATGACGAGGGAGCCATAGAGCTCCTCCTCAAATCCGGACATGAAGACTGCTTCGCCGGACGCCAGCCGGGCCGACACCGATGGGATGTCCCAGTGATAGTCGGCTCGATCTTCCGGCTCGATCTCGAGGTCGAGCAGTGCGACCTCCGGTTCCGGGGCGCCATCAACGAGCACTTGCCTGATCGGCTCCTCTAGGTGCTCGCCTACGACCCTCGGCTGTGCATCGTGGAGGGCGGCGTCGATGGCCCGGTCGATCAGATCCGGCCGATCGAGGATGGTCGTGGCGGGCAATCGGACGACTTGCCAGCCGGCGCGCTGCAGCAGCTCGTGCTGGTCGATCCGCTCAGGCACGTGCACTGGCGGGTGCTGGTCCCGTTCGGCGTCGACAAAGACCGCGGCCCTGCGGATTTCGTCGTCACTGCTGACGAGCAGGTCGATGCTGACGCCGCAGGCGACGTAATCCTCGATCACGTTCAGGCCGCGGGCGGTACACGTCTCTTTGACAGCCCGGCGGGCGCGGCCTCCCGGTTCTCGGTGTGCGCGAGCCTCGACGGCTTCGAGAAGCCTCTTCGGCTCCACGGCGTGCCTCAGGTATCCCGTCACATTCGCGGCGCTGGGCGGGAACTTGTCGACCGGCGTGGAGATGAAGTGGATGGCTTGGTGGCGGGCACGAGTCAGCGCGACGTTGATTCGCTGCTCGCCGGCGCCTCCGTTGGTAAAGGCAAATACCGAGCCGTGATCCGCGGCGGTGTAGCGCCACGAGTAGAGGATCACGTCGCGCTCGTCGCCCTGGAACCCGTCAACCGTCGAGCAGATCAGCCGGCGCCGTTCACGGTCCTGGGGCGGCACACGCCGTTCGATCAGAGCCTGGATGTGCTCGACCTGCTCGCGAAACAGGGACAGGATCCCGAAGGTCATGCCGTCGTAGCGTGGGTCTGCAAGGCGGCGTTCGAGGTCGTCGACGAGCGCCTTGGCTTCGGCGAAGTTGACCTTGGCGCCGCGGGCGGTCGAGAAGGGCTGATCGAGCTTGACCTCGCGGACGAGAAGCGATGGCCGCAGTCCACGGTCGTCGCGGCGGTCGCGGATGACCGTCAGCGTGCCGCCATAGAACCGGTCGTTGCTGAAGGCGATCAGCTCGGGCCGACAGCGGAAGTGCTCGTTGAGGACGACGTCCGCTTGCTGGCGTTGGGAAACGAGCTCTAGGAGGCTGTTGCGCGTCTGGTCGAAGAGGCCGTACGGGTCCAGCTCGTCGAGTCCGGCTTGATGGATGAGCGCGCGATTGGCGTCGCCCGAGAGGGTGCGGCGCAGATCCTCGTTGCTGAGCTGCTTGGCGTCACCGACGATCACGACCTTGCGCGCCCGGGCGAACAATGGGAGCACCTGATCGGGGTTGCACTGGGAAGCCTCGTCGACGATCAGCACGTCGAAGATGTCAGGCCGCAACGGGAAGACACGACACGCGTCCTCGGGGCGCATGATCCAACAGGGGAACACGCGGGTCAGGACGTCGATGTCGAAGTCCGCGCTCGTCTTGAGCTCCTCGAAGCGCTCGAAGCGCTTCGGAGACGCGCCGATGGCCCGCCGGAACTTCTCCAGACTTGACAAGAACGACGGACGCTGGAAGCCGTCGAGGATGCGCTGCTGGATACGGAGCCCGAGCAGACGGGCTGCGTCCTCCATGACCTGGTCGGCTACAGCCGTCAGCTGTTCGGCGATCGCGTCAGTGGTCTCAGACCCGGCGATCTCGAGGAAGCGCAGATATTCGGCGTGGATTGCGATGGCCCGATCGAGGTCGGCCATGAACGCTGGGGGGTCGGCCTCTTGTTCGGCGTGTGCCTCGACCGTCTCGGCGCTGTGCGAAAGATGGCTGAGCGGGCCGTCCAGCAACGTGCGGCGTTCCTGAAGGGCGGGCAAGGCGTTGCACAGAGCGTCGAGAGCCGCGATGGAAGCGTCTGCCTGCGCCCAGTCGCCGCGATCGAGGAGGTCGTCAAGGCGGTCGTCTTCGCCGCCGAGAAAGATCAGCTCTTTGCTGCCCTTGAGGGCGTTGCCGTACCGGTCGGCACGTGCGGCGCGGAGCGCCGTATCCGCTGCCTGGAGGGCGGCGTCGAGCGACGCGCGATCGCTGGCGGCGAGGGCGGCGTCGAGGGGCAGTGGCAAGGCGCTCGTCCCAGCGGCTTCCCGGGCAGCGATGATCGCCTTGCCTCGGGCCAACGCCCGTGCGCCCCGGGCCAGGACCGCCTGGACGGCGTCGGGATCGAACCGCTCCGGGATATCAGTCGCCAGGCCGCCTGCGAGCCCGTCGCACTGGGTGCGGACCGTGCTCCACCAGTCCCAGAAGGAGACCCACTCAGCGACCTGAGTTGTTGGCAGCCCGGCCGCGCCAGGTGCTGTGGCTTCAAGCCACTTGCGGGCTTTGCCCCTTCGCATGAATTGCGTCAGCAGCTGGTGCTGCTGCAGGATCTGTTGGCGCAGCTCCGGAGCGGCGGCGACGCGGTCCCGGTGCTGCGCGCGCGAACGCGCCTCGGCGAAGGCGCTCTCTAGGCCGCGCAGGCCCTCCTCGACGTCGGCCAGCAGCTGTGGGGCGTCGGCCAGGCGCAATCCGGCGTCGCGCTCCTGCGGACCATCGACGACTCCACGCAGCGCCTCGCGAATCGTGGTGAGCGCGGAGTCGGCGCGGTCGATGGACCGGGGGTCCGCGTCAATAAGGGCCTGCCACCCGGCGATGACGCGCTGCACAGCCGGATCGCTGGCAGCGGCCACGCGCGCCCGCTGATGGTCGAGGAACTCGCCCAGGACACGCTTCTGGGCCGATAGGTCGACAAGCTCGCTGACCGAGCTGGTCCGGAGCCGCGCCCACACACCGGCGTGTTCACGGCCGAGCTCGTAAAGCCGGCGTAGCGCGGCGATCGCGGGTGCCCGCTCGGCTGGCGGCAAGGCAGGGTCGGCCGCGGGTAGGACCGCGACGCCGCGAAATCGTTCGTAGTACGCGGCAGCGTCGGTCTGCTCGGGCTGGGCGCGCTCGATGAAGTCCATGCGCAACTCGGTGTAGGCCTCGCCATTGGCAGCGCGACGGGCATCGATCTCGGTCAGCTGGCGAGCAAGGGTCGTCCTGTTGGCCTGAGCGGCGAACGCCCGCACGTCGGCGATCTGCTTCTGCAGTTCGCGCTTGGCAGCAGCCCCATCGCCGATCAGGGAAGCGAAGAGAAACCGCTGGTCGGTGTCGTTCAGCTTGTCTCGGACGACGGTCAACGCTTGCGTCTTATGGCTAGAAACGAGTACTCGTTGCCCCTGGGAAACGAGGTGGGCGACGAGATTTGCGATCGTCAGGCTCTTGCCGTTACCAGGCGGTCCCTGGACGACGACGATCTCGTTCTTGTCCAGTGCGTCGGCGACCTGACGCTGTGCCGCATTGGACGGGAAGGGGTACACGACCTGGTCGATGCTCGGCGCCCGCAGACCAGGCCGCGGCTCGGTCGACGGCGGATTCAAGAGGACGGAGAGAGGCCGACCCGACACCACGTAGCTGGATGGATCCTCAGCGATGCGTTCGAGGTCGGCGAGGAGATACGGCGACGCGCGGTTGGCTAGGAACAACGAGGCGCCATCCAGCAATTCGACGTAGGCCTCATCCGGGCGGTCCTTTGTGTCGGGGACCTCGGGCCAGCGTCCTAGGAATTCGGTCGGAATTCCGCCGTCGACCCCCGGCATGACAGCACCGATTGCCCTCAGGAGGGTCTCGACGCGGTGCGGATCCCAGCCGCCGGCAAGATCGACCTGCGCTTCGATGCCCTGGTCGACAATCCGGGCGAGCCCCTCGGACGACACCGCGTCGCGCCACAACACGGTGTTGAAGCGCGGTGGCTCGTCGACGGCCCGTACCTCGATGGCTCCCTGATTCGTGACTCGCAGGGTTACACCGACCATGAAGAGCGGAGCCAGGATGGGCTCAAGCCGCCCAGTTCGAGCCTTCGGCAGGAAGCCGTGCATGAGCGGTCCGCCGTAGACCACCTCCTTGGCGTGGGCCTCCACCGCCGCCTTGGCGGCTAGATCCTGCAAGCGCTCCCAAATGCCACGACGGCGCTCGTACGCCGCGTTGATCTCCGGCTCGGCATCGCTGCGCGGGCGACTCGGCGCGGCAATCTCAATCAGACCTGTGGACAGCAGGGCTGCCGACTCAGTTAGCGCCCCCACGTCAACGCACAGTGCCGCCTTTCTTGTCGTGCGTACGTCGCGCAACGCGACGTTCTGGGAACCGATGACGCGCAGACAGCCGGCGTGGTAGCGCGCCACCGCGCGCGCAAGAACGTAAGCGCTTGTCGGCTGCATCCCTGCTGTGGTGTCGGCGGACGGGCGGATGCCCTGACGATCCGTGTCCATTCAGTCGCGGATCTTGACGCGCTCATGACACGATGGCCAGTCATCGTTGCCGCTTGGTCCGCTGCACGACCGGTTCCGCTCGCACCTAATCGAACACGAGACGCGACGGGTCGCGCCGAACCGATAGCGGCTCCGAGTTGCGAATCAAGCGGCCGGGTCGTAGCGTTCGAGAGGTCTTGCTCGGTGGGACCCGAGCGAGGTCGGTCGCCTGGGTCAACGAAAGGATTCGCTATGTCATCGCTTGAGAGGCCTGAGGCGCCGATGGCAGTGCCCGCGCGAGTCGCGGACACGGCAGTGACAGCGGATGCAGATGCTGCAAAGACCAGCGATCGACGAATTCCGCTGTTCGGTGCTCGGGCGCGGGCGAGAGAACTTCACAGCGAAGTTGACGGACTACGAGCGCAACTGGATCGCCTCGGGGCGCTCGAGGTGGCCGATCTCGAGCGCCGCAAACACGAGCTCGAAGAAGAGATCGCCGCGCAGCGGACGCGTTTGGACCAAGAACGTGTCGCCGCTGCAGCCAGCTTGGAACGCCAGGCCACCGAGGCTCAGGAGCGCATGCGGAGGGATGCGGCGGCGCAATTCGAGGAGCACGCCAGGCTGACCGCGCAACTTCGAGAGCTGCGCCAACAGGTCGTCGTCACGGAGGAAGCCGCGATCTTGCAGGAGGTGGGCGTCTACGAGTACCGCCACCCGCTGAGCGACTCGGTGGCGTACGCATCCGAGCTCAAACGACTACGCGACCTCATCAAGGCGATGAACCGCAAGGACGGCGGAGCGGTGGTCGGGTCCACCAGCTGGACAGTCAACGGCTCCGCGCCCCAAGGCCGGGTCATGGTTCGCGACTTCTCGAAGCTCATGCTGCGGGCCTACAACGCCGAAGCCGACAACCTCGTCCGAGACCTGAAGCCCTACAAGCTGGCGTCCTCGATCGACCGCCTCACGAAAGTCGCGACGACGATCGTGCGGCTGGGCAGCACGATGGGGATCCGAATCACCGACCAGTACCACGGCGTGCGAATCCGAGAACTCGAGATCACTGCCGACTACCTCGAAAAGCTCGCCGAGGAGAAGGAACGCGAGCGTGAGGAGAAGGAGCGCCTGAGGGAGGAGCGTCGCGTTCAGCAGGAGATGGAGCGCGAGCGGGCGCGGCTTGAGAAGGAGAGACAGCACTACCTCAGCGCACTCGAGGCGCTGCTCGCCAACGGCGACCACGAGGCTGCCGAGCGTCTCCGCGCCGATCTGGCGGACGTTGAGCGCGCCATCGAGGACGTCGACTACCGAGCGGCCAACATCCGCGCGGGCTACGTCTACGTCATTTCGAATGTCGGTGCGTTCGGAGACCGCATGGTGAAGATCGGCCTAACACGGCGCTTGGACCCTCTCGACCGGGTCCGAGAGCTCGGAGATGCTTCTGTGCCATTCCGATTCGACGTGCACGCGCTGTTCTTCTCCAAGGACGCGGTAGGCATCGAGACGGCGCTGCACGAGCGGCTCGCCGATCGTCGCGTGAACCGGGTCAATCAGCGGCGCGAGTTCTTCTACGCAACGCCGGCGGAGGTCAAGGAGCATCTGCTCGAGGTCGCTGGCGAGATCATCCAGTACGACGAGCAGCCAGAGGCGCTGGAGTACCACCAGAGCACCAGACTCGGGGCACGATGACAAGTCATATTCTGCGGCGTCGGGGTAGCGAGTTCAAGTCAAGCCTGTGCTGCTGCAAACACGCGAAAGCGGTAGTCGCACGCACGAGCGACCGCTTGCTTGCTCGGGCGCTCGATTCTGTACCGCCTTTGTCGCTCGGGGTTGTGCGCGCCGCAGGGCGCGGCGCGCTCCATCATCCTGAGGCAGTTCGGTTGTCGATGGACGCTGGCGCCGACGCTGACACATTTCCGTGCAAGGCCACCCGGCGTTGTCGGTGCAGTGTGAATGGACCGGCGTGAGTTGCAGGTGCGCGACATCCAGCCGCCGCCTGTCGTGCCGCGCTGAATGTGTGCGACGAATGCGTCCGCTACGAACGCGATTCTCCGAACATCATGTCCGATGAGTCTGAGCAGACAGAGGCGAACGAGCGAACATTCGAACTGCCGAAGTGCTGGTCGTCAGAGCTCACGGTCGATCGGAACGCGGCCCGCCAACTCCTCCTAGACACGAGAACGGCGCGAATCGTGGGCGACGCTCGCAGCGGCCTGCGCGCGGCTATCGACGACGGCACGGAGTTCCGGCTGCGCCGTTCTGCCGCGGGGCTTGGGCTCGGCGAGCGTGCGCTCCGGATCTCGAAGGCTGCGCAAGCAGATCTCAACCTGCTGCTCGCTCACGACGAGCATCGTCGGTGGATCGGAGACCTCGCCGCGGACCCGCCGGCGACAGTTCGTGGCTCCTGGGCTGACGCGTTCGACTACGCGATGGAAGATCGGACGGCCGGTCGCATCGGGCTACGTCGACCGCAGGCGGGCGCAGTGCATTCAGTCCTTGGCCATTGGACCACGGGCTCCGTCGAGCCGGCCACCGTCGTCATGCCGACCGGCACGGGCAAGACCGAGACGATGCTCGCCCTCCTTGTGGCGGCACAGATCGAGCGCTTGTTGGTGGTGGTTCCGTCCGATGCGCTGCGCGACCAGATCGCCGCGAAGTTCGAACAGTTCGGGGTGCTCCAGCAGGCAGGGATCATCAGCGAGAGCGCCCAGCGCCCGGTCGTGGGCCGTCTCGCCCACGGCTTTACGTCGACGTCCAACGCGGCGGAGTGGGCCGAGGCGTGCAACGTGATCGTCACGACGCCGCCGGCGCTTGCGGCGGCCTCGGCTGAGGCGGCGAAGCAGCTCGTCGAGCGCTGTACCACTCTCTTCGTCGACGAGGCTCACCATGTCGCCGCACCGACGTGGCGCCAGATCCGCGACATGTTCTCCAGCCGCCGAGTGGTCCAGTTCACGGCCACGCCGTACCGCGAGGACGGTCGACGGCTTGGGGGCCGGATCGTCTACGAGTTCCCGCTCCGAGAGGCTCAAAGCGATGGCTACTTCTCGGCTATCGACTACACGTCCGTGATCGACTTCGGAGAACCGGACCGAGCGATCGCCGAACGCGCAGTGGCGCGATTGCGGCGCGACTTGGCGGCTGGCCTGGACCATCTCTTGATGGCTCGAGTGACGCGGATCGGCCGAGCCCGCGAGATCCGCGACCTCTATGACGAGATCGCGCCGGACCTCGGACCCGTCGCTCTGCACAGCACTCTCTCGGGCAAGGCGCGGCGCGACGGGCTCGATGCGATGCGGTCGCGCGCAAGCCGGATAGTCGTGTGCGTGAACATGTTGGGAGAGGGCTTTGACCTCCCGTCGCTCAAGGTGGCGGCAGTACACGATGCCCACAGGAGTCTCGGAATCACATTGCAGTTCGTCGGCCGCTTCGCGCGAACGGCGGATGCAGACATCGGGGAGGCTTCTGTCTTCGTCGCCCGTCCCGACAGTGGCTACGACCCGGCGCTCCGAAAGCTGTATTCCGAAGACGCAGATTGGAACGCCGTCATCCGCGATCTGTCCGAGACGGCCGTAGGTAGCGAGCGGGATCTCGACGAGTTCGAGGAAGCCTTCGGGACTCTCCCGGACGAGGTTCCCATCCGGACGCTGGAGCCGAAGATGAGCGCCGTGGTCTATCGCACTCGGTGTGCCGGTTGGTCACCCGAGGCCCTCCCGGACCTCGTCGGTGTCGAGAACCTCGTGACGGACCCGATCGCCATCAATGAGGAAGACCACGTCACTTGGTTTGTTGTCGAGCGCCGCGAACCCGTGCAGTGGGCGGACCTGGACGACATGGTTGAGATCACCTACGACCTCTTCGTCCTCTACTGGGACCGTCAGCGGCAACTGCTCTACGTCAACTCCTCCGACAAGGGATCAACGCACGACGATCTCGCTCGGGCGATCAGCGCGGGCACCGCGGAGCTGATCAAGGGTGAGGCGGCCTACCGCGTGATGGCGCGGGTGAACCGGCTAGTTCCAACGAACGTCGGCGTCCTAGACGTCCGCAGCCGAAGTCGACGATTCTCGATGCACGTCGGCGCTGACGTGATCGCGGGGTTCACCGAAGCTGAAGCGCAAACGAAGGCGAAGACCAACATCTTCGCGTTCGGGTTCGAGGAGGGCGTCCGCGTGAGTCTGGGCGCGTCTTTGAAGGGGCGAGTGTGGAGCTATCGGGCCGCGCCGACGTTGAAGCACTGGGTCGACTGGTGCGATCACGTCGGACCGAAGATGGCAGACGATGGAATCTCCATCGATGAGGTCATGCGCGGCTTCATTCGCCCGAAGACGCTTGACACGCGACCGGAACTCGTCCCGCTGGCGATCGAGTTGTGGGAGCCCCTCCTGAGCACGAGTGAGGAGACTCGCGTTCAGACAGGGGATTCGGACGCTCCGCTTGTCGATCTCGAGCTTCGCATCGTCGACCACTCGACGACCGGGCCGATCGTGTTCACCGCGGCTGCCGACGACGTAAGCGCGCTGTACGAACTCGACATCACCGAGGGGGCGATCACGTACCGGGCGCGCGAGGCCGAGCTTCAGGTCTTCTCTCGGCGTGCGGGGGCGCGGCCCCTAAGTGACTACCTGCGTCGTACTGATCCTCTGCTGCTATTCGAGCAGGATGCTGTTGTTGTCTCGCCAGGGATTCTCTTGCAGCCTGATCGCGAGATCGCTCCATTTGATCTCACGCGACTCGGCGCAATCGATTGGGACGGTGTCGATATTCGCAAGGAATCGCAAGGTCCCGAACGCGACCCGACGTCAGTCCAACATCGCACGGCGATGGAACTGATGTCAGAAGCCGAATGGGAGCTCGTCATCGACGATGATGGGACCGGAGAGATTGCGGATCTTGTCCTAATACGGCGAGACGACGAGAGCCTCACGATCACGCTTGTCCACTGCAAGTTCAGCTCTCAGGATGAGCCAGGAGCACGTGTTGCCGACCTCTACGAGCTATGCGGTCAGGCTCAGAAGTCAGCAAAGTGGCGTCACCACAGCGCGCTGCTGTTCCGACACCTCCTTCGTCGCGAGCGCAATCGCAACAAAAAGCACGGGCGTTCGGGAATCCTGCTCGGCAGCGGGGAGACGCTCTATCGGCTTGAAGAGGCCGCACCCGTCCTGCGCCCCGAGATCTCGGTCGTGGTCGCGCAGCCAGGTCTGTCGAAGGCAAGCGCCTCCCCAGCCGTGGCGCAGTTGCTGGCGTCGACCGAGCTCTACCTGCGCGAGACGGCGAGCGCAGCGTTCCGAGTGCTTTGTAGCGCCTAGTCGGACCGACGCGAAGCGCTACGCAGCGTGCGCTGCCGCTCTGCGCGAGAAAGACAGTGCCGGGGCGAGTGCCGCTTCTCGTCGAGGGTGTCGCACAAACCGGGGTGATGTCCGGTGGCGTCGGGACGATTTCGGGCATGGCGCAGAACTTCTTGTCGTGCGATCGCGAGCAGGAGTTGTTGCTACCGCCGAGCCTGCGTGAGTGGTTGCCGGAGGAGCACCTTGCGTGGTTCGTTCTCGACGCGGTGGCAGAGATGGACCTGGCGGCGTTCTACGCGGGCTATCGCGACGACGGGTGGGGCCGGGCGGCGCATGACCCGGCGATGATGGTGGCGTTGTTCGTCTACGCCTACGCGATCGGGGTTCGGTCGGCGCGGGCGATCGAGCAGCGCTGCCACGATGACGTTGCGTTTCGCGTGATCACGGCCAATCGGGTACCCGATCACGCGACCATCGCCAGGTTCCGTGTCCGGCACGAGGCGGCAATCGCCGGTTTGTTCGGTGAGGTGTTGGCGCTGTGCGCGCGCAGCGACCTGGTCAAGGTCGGCGTCGTTGCCGTCGATGGCACGAAGATCGCGGCGGCGGCCACGCATCACGCGACGCGCACCTACGAGCAGATCGCCCGCGAGATCCTCGAGGAGGCGGCGCGCATCGACGCGGCCGAAGACGAACTGTTCGGCGAGGCGCGCGGTGACGAGTTGCCGGAGGGCTTGCGCACCAGCGGCGACCGGCGCAAGGTGTTGCGCGAGGCCAAGCAGGCGCTGGAGGCCGAGCGCGCAGCGCAGGCCAAGAAGATCCCCCGCGACCGCGCCGAGCGGCTGGTCGAGTGCCGGCGCCGGCTGCGCCAGGACTGGGAGCTCGAGCGTCACGTCGTCTCAGAGCACGCGGCGTGGCATGCGGCCGGCATCGCCAGCGACGGCTCGCGGCGGATGACCGGGGCGCGCCACAACATCAAGCCTTATCCGCTCCCTGCCGAGCCGGCGGGCAAGATCAACGTCACCGACCCCGACTCGCGCAATCTCAAGACGACGCGCGGGTGGGTGCAGGGTTACAACGCCCAAGGCGTCGTCGGCGAAGGCCAGATCGTGCTCGCGGCCGAGATCAGCATCGAGTCACTCGACACCGCCAGCCTGCAGCCGATGGTCGAGACCACGCTGCACGAGCTGGCTGGCGCCGGGGTCAGCGAGACGCCCGGGGTGGTGTTGGCCGACGCCGGCTATTGGAAGAACGACGCGATCGACGCCATCGTCGCCCAGGGCATGCAGGTCCTCGTCGCCCCGGACGCCGATCGTCGCAAAGAGCCCCGCCCCGGACGGCGCGGCGGTCTCTATGACTTCACCCGCCGCGTCCTGGCGACCGACTTCGGCAAACAGCTCTACCTCAGACGCCAAGGCATCGTCGAACCCGTCTTCGGACAGATCAAAAGCAACCGCGGCGCCCGCCAGTTCTCCCGCCGCGGCCGGTCCGCCGTCAGATCCGAATGGCGGCTGCTGACGGCCACCCACAACCTCCTCAAGCTCCACCAACACCACCTCGCGGCCGCCTGAACCGCCGCGCACGCCGATCAGCGACATCATCGGCCGTCCGGGCCGATTGGCACTCACCGAAGTCGCGCCGACCGCCACCCTCACCGCCGCCGCACCGGACAGACTCGCGAGTTTCCGCGACACCCTCCGTCCAAAGCGGTAGCGGCGGAGAGGACGGGTCGACAGTTCGATAGGTGCTACGCATCGCGCCGACGGCGACGGGAGAACCGTTCCCTAAGTGCTCTCTCGATCATCTCGGTGGCCACGGTTCTTGTTGCGTCGTGCGTTGCCTCGCGCAGGCCTTCACGCGCGCCCTGGATGGGGCCGGCAATGAACCACACGACCACGAGGCTGGCCTCGACCGCAAGGGCAAGGAACGGCTTGCCCTCCGCTACGAGGATGTAGCCGGGGCCGCCCTGACTGGCGAGCGCCATGAGGCTCTTGCCGAGCGCGGGCGATTGTTCGACGACGACGACGGGCTCAGACGTGATCGCCTGCACGAGTTCGGAAACCGCGTTCGGCCCTGCGCGCCGGGCTGCGGACGTCTCGTACGCGATTTGCTCCAGCAGGCTCGCCAGAGACTGTTCCGAGACTGGGGCAGCGCGCTCGACGTGGAGATCGGACGCCAGCGCAGCGAAGGGGTCGACTGATTGGTCTCGCTGAAAGAAGCGAGGGACCGACAGGATCTCGGCCTGAAGGGCGCCGTCCTCGCTGACGACAGCGGTCGTGTATGCGCGGACAGCGGGCATGCCAGCGCTCTTCGCTCCCGAGGCAGCTCTTCCTTCGGCCGTCGCCGACCGCGGAGCTCATGAGCATCGACGCGCCTCCAGCATTTGGCCCGTGGATGTCCTACCCAGGGGTCGGCTGCTCTGTCCGCGGCTAGCAGCCGGAGGTGCCGATCTACGCCGACTGCGACAGCGTCGGAGTCGCGGACGCGTTGTCCGATCGAGCCTGCGAAAACAAGGTGGGCTCGCCGGCGAGGCGGCGGTGCGGCGCGCGCTGCGGTGAGCTTCTTCGGCCGGTCGTGGTCATCCTAAAGTGGCCCGTAGACCCATCTGCTCCACAAGCCACGGACGCTCTGCCAACAGCATCTCCAAGTGGCTCTCCGGCCACATGTCGACTTGTAGCCGATTTCGCGCATTGTGGCCCTCCACCCAGGTGACGGCGTCGGCGGTGAAGCGGCCGCTGGTGGCGATGATCACGGCGTCGAAGGGCGGACTCCAAGTCTGCGCCTGGGTGACCGCTTCCGCAGCATCCGTGGGCCGAATCGAGCGTGACCGCCAATGCTTGCACTGCACCATGACCCTTTGGCGACGCCCGGTGCCCAGCGAGTCCGGCACGTCGCGTTCAACCGAGAGGTCACGACCGCGGTCGGGCGCGTTGGTGGCCGTCAACCACTGGGCGTTGTGGTAGCTCGGCGCGTCCCGGAGAAGGTTGAAGATGAGCCGCTCGAAGCCCTCGGAGTCAAGTGCGTCCCACGCCAACGCCGTGCTGACCGGCCCGGAGGGCTGCTGCGCGACGAGCGACCCCAGGTCCTCAACCTCGACGGGCAGCGGCTCCCCCTCGGCGTACATGCTGGCCTCCACGGCGGCGCGGACCGACGGCCAGTCACGCGCGACAATGTCACGTAGATCTACCGCCTCGCCGAAGGACAGGTGGCGGAATAGCGCCGACCAGTCACCTGCGGAGGCGGTGTCCCCAACCAGGCGGCGCAATTGTTTGGCCGCTTCGCGCAGCACAGGCCATTCATCGTCGCCGCTGACGCTCCCTTGCTCCTGCGGGTTGCGAGCTTTGATTCGCGCAAGCGTCGCGGCAATCTCGTCGATTAGCTCCGTGATCCGCCGCCGGCTCAGGTCACGCCGTAGACGCTCGAAGCGATGGCGGTAGTCAGCGACCTCGGCGCGCGGCGCGGCGATCTGCTGAGCGAGGTCTACGAGCGACTCCGGGATGCTCGCCTCGAAGGCGTCCATGCGCCACTGCGCCACATCGTCAAGCGCGAGGGGCTCGGCCTGGATACGGAAGCCGTTAAGCGCCGGAAGCGCCTCGATGAGCTCCGCAAAGCGCCGCCGGAGCTCGTCATGCTCCCGACCTTCCGGCGAGCCCGCAGAGAAGACGATGCCCTCGGGGATCATCTCCTCCAAGCGCGTGACGACCTCCTCCAGCGCGCGAAGGTTCGCGTCGGTGCGGTCGTACTGAGTGAGCGCCTGATCGAGGTTCATCTCTGAACCCATTGTCTCGAACGGCGCGGCGGCTCCCCGGCCATCGCCGCGCCGCCCCTCTCCATGCCGGGCAACGGCGCACGCAGATACCGCGCGAGCGGGCTACGCGAGGCTCGACGCTTCCACCCCAAGGAAGCGTCATGTCCGATGTTTGTCTGATCCCGCCGGCCGCCCCCGCTCGCCGCGCAACAAGGGCCAGCGCCACCCGGCCGACCCGCCGAGCGTGGCCGAGATCGTCGCGGTCATGCGACAGGCCGGCACCGGCATCTACGGAGCACGGCTGCGCGCACTCATCGTCGTGCTGTGGCGCGCCGGCCTACGCATCCACGAGGCGCTCGCATTGAGTGAATCGGCTCGATCAGCGGCGCGGCTCGCTGCTTGTGCGCCGCCGGAAGGTGGGCGTCGGCGCGAAGTGGGCATGGACGACTGGGCCTGGGAACAACTCCAGCCATGGCTCACCGCGCGCGTGGACCTACCGGTCGGGCCGCTGCTGTGCATCACCACCGGGCCGACGCGGGGACGCGAATGGTCAGCCGGCACCGCACGCACCGAGCTGCGCCACGCCGCCGCGCGCGCCGGTGTCCGCAAGCGCTTCGCCACATCAGCTCCGTCACGCTCACGCCGTCGAGATGGGCCGCGAGGGCGTGCCGCTGATCGTCATCCAACGCCAACTCGGGCACACCAACCTCGGGATCACCTCGATCTATCTCCAGGGCATCGACAGCACCGAGATCTTCGACACCGTCCACGCCCGCCGAGCGGCGATGATCCCAGTCGAGGCAACGCTCGGCCTCTGACCGCGAAGTGCCTCGCTGCCGGTCGTCGTCCGATGCGATAGTCGACCGACCTTCCGACGAGATCGTGGCGAGACCATCGTCACTCGACGGTTTCGTCGGCCGTTGGTTCTGTTTCGCCGGGCAACGGCTCTTCGAGACGCTCGGGTGGCCGCGGCTGCAGGTCTGGCCGATCGGCGTCGAGTCGCGGAATGAACGCCTGTTCATAACTTAAGGCCGGCCGGCCAGCGATGGTCGCAACGTTCTGCCATTCGACAGCGAAGAACTGCGTATTGAGATGTCGGTACACCTTCGCCACCTGCGGCGGACCACCGACGGAATCGAATCGCGCTTCGCGGATCACGTCACGCAGGACCTCGAATGGCTCCATGTCTAGACCGTCGGCTTGAACGCGTTCTCTGCCAGGCGCTCGTAGGAGCTCAAACAGGCGATTTCGAGCGAGCTCGACGGCGTCGGTGTCCCCGGCGAAGTGGAAGTGCCATCCACGCTCGGATTGCCGGCCCCGGACAACGCGTCTGTATCGAAACTCGCCCTCTGCGAACTCAAGCTTCCATGTGAAGAACGCCCGGTATCGCCATGAGTACCCACCGAGAAGGAAGACCGCTCGGGGAGGATCCGGCTCCGTCTGGCCGACTGCGAAGGGGCCGTCAATCAGCCCGCGCATTTGGTTGAACAACCGCAGCGAGTGACCACCGAGATGCGCGAGGTCGAGCCGGCGCTCCTGCGATGGCGGATAGAAGGCGATGGAGTTCGCCAACTGGAGCATCATCGGGTACGCGGCCTGTGTCTCACCCGCGAAACTCATCAGCGCGTCGCTTCGCGGCAACGTCAAGATCTTGGGGCAGCCATCCCAACGCTGCCCGCCGCTCAGGCGGCTGTCACTGGCAAATACCAACTCATCCATAGAGCCGCGATTGCGAAACCATGTGGCCGTAAGCGTCACGGCGGCAACGTATCCAAGCGACCATCCTGACGCGCCGCCCCGCCCATTCGTTGCCGCCGGAAGGCGGGGGTCTGCAAGATCCGTCAGCCCAGCGTCCCGGCGTGGCCGAGCCCGAGGCGCAGTCCGCTGCCGCTTTCCATGCCCAGCGGCAATTCCAGTCGCTGTCGCTTTGCGCGATTACCGCTAGCGGCGTCAAGTCGGGAGCTGCAGCGGCGCTGTGCCCAGGTCCTCGCTGAACGCCATCGCCAGCCGCTTCGCCGCATCCGTCCGGGGCACGCTGTGCACATAGCGCATCGTGGTCTGGATGTCCGCATGGCCGAGCATCGCCTGGACGTCGCTCACAGGGAAGACGCGCACCGCGATCGTGCCGAACGTGTGGCGCAGGTCATGGAAGGTCATGGGGTTGGTCTTGTCGCGGAGATGGCCGAGGCCGGCGTCGCGTAGGCCGCGGTAGAAGGCGTTGCGGACGCGACCGGCGTCAAGCATGCCTTCGCCGCGGGTGGGGAAGACGAGGTCGTCGGGACCGGTGGGGTAGCCGGCCTCGCTGAGGCGGTCGAGCGCGGCGATGGCCTGGGGGATGAGCGGGACGGAGCGGCCCTTGCCCGACTTGGGTGCCTTTGGCGCGGTGCCGCCGGGAGCGGAGGTGGGCGCGTTGCGGCGGACGACGATCGACTCGCCGCTGAAGTTGACGTCGCGCCAGCGCAGCGCTCGGAGCTCGCCGAAGCGGAGGCCGGTGTACGCGGCGACGCGGACGACGTCGGCCCACATGGCGCGGCGCTCCGTCGTGGCGGCGAAGGCCCGCTCGTCGACAAGCCCGTTACGCATCAAAGGAAGCTCGTCGTCGGGAACCGCAGCAATCGCGCGCGCGACCGCCTCGACCTGGGAGGGCTCGAGCACGTTGAAGTCCGGGTCCGGCGGAGGCTGAGAGACGACCTGCAGCTCGGCGAGCGAGTTCTCGCCGATCCAGCCGAGCTTCTTCGCGTGCTGGAGGATGCGCCGCAACACGACAAGCCGCCGGCGGATGCTCTCGCGGCCGAGCTTGCCGTCGAGCAGGAGCCGGTCCTGGTAGCGGCGCGCCTGCTCTTCGGTGATCTTTCGCAGCGGCGTGTCGGGGGAGAACTCCTCGGCGTACAACCGCCCGACGATCGCCGTGTAGCCGTGCATCGTGCTCGCGGACACGCCGCGGACGGTCTGTCCGTGCAGGAGCCAGGCGTCCGCTGCCGCCCCGAGGGTCTTCGCACCCGAGCGCGCGCCCGTGCGCGGCTTGGCCTTCTCGACGCCGAGCAGGCGATCGAGCGCGTCCTGAGCCTCGCGGGGCGTGAGGTAGTCGGGATCCGGCTTCGATCCGTTCGCGGCGCGCCAGACGACTGCACCCCGCGGAGTCCGCTTGCCGCTGTCCTTGACCCAAGCCGGCCCGAGGAACTTCCGGCCCTTCGTGCCGTCTGCTCGCACGTACGTAGCCACCCAAACTCGTCCGGCGCGAGGACGCTCCTCAATGCGCAGATTGCCGGTGATCCGACGACCAGATTCAGCCATGAAGGCTCCTACGACTGAGAGGTGCGGGGCAGCTAGAGAACACGCTAGGGAACACGGTTCCTATCAGAGGCCACCCCGGAAACGAGAAAATCCCTGCTTTGCAGGTATTTTCTGAGCGCGCCCGACAGGATTCGAACCTGTGACCTCTTGCTCCGGAGGCAAGCGCTCTATCCACTGAGCTACGGGCGCGGGCGCGATGAAGCCTAGCGGTGCCGCCGGTCGCGCGAGGACGCGCCGTGCTACCGGCCCGCGAAGCGCGCGACCTGGGCCGCGAAGCGCTCGGCGTCCTGGAACATCATGCCGTGGGCGGCGCCCGCGTAGATCGACAGGCGGGCGCGCGGGATTCGTCGCGCGAGGTTCTGGGCGTTGCGCATGGGGACGCCCTGGTCGAGCTCGCCGTTGGTCACGAGCACCGGCATGGAGATCCGGTCGAGAGCGTTCCAGACGCGCGGGTACCGGAGGAAGGCGTTCTCGGCGCGGGCCTGCCGCTTGAGCGTGATGTTCGACACGGGCTCCTGCGGCACCGCGAGGTAGCCGGCGATGAAGCGCTGCTGCGCGGCCTGTCCCTCGGCCGAGGGCGGGAACAGCAGCGCGAGCGCCGCCTCGGTGTTGTTCGGGTCGCTGAGCGCGCCGATGAGGCCCGGCGGGGGCGGGATCGTATGACGGCTGCCGGCGTCGCCTCCGGTCGTGACGAGCCGGGCGAACGCGCGCGGGTAGCGCTCGGCCATCGTCAACCCGATCTCCCCGCCCATCGACCAGCCGACGACCGTCGCGTGGCGCAGGCCGAGCGCGCGGATGAGGCGGACGGTGTCGCGGGCCATCAGCGGGACCGACAGCCGCTGCGACCGGTCGTCGGTGGAGTAGCCGACGCCGCGGTTGTCGAAGATCGTCACGCGGAAGCTGCGCGACAGCGGCTCCAGCAGATACGTCATCCACAGGCTCATCGGCGCGGTGTCGCCGGTGATCATCAGCAGGTCCGGGCCGTGTCCGAACTGGCGGTAGCCGAGCTTCACCGGCCCCACCGCCACGCGATGTACGGGCCCCATGAACGCGCCCGCTCCGGTCAGCTGTGTGCCCGGCAGCAGCTCGGGACGTGGCCCGGCCGCACTCGCACTCCCACTCGCACTCGCGGTGCACACGAGAAGAACGAAGGTGAGGACGCCGGCCAGAACAGGGCACTTGCTCGAGGACATGTTCGCGGCGATCTAACCAAACGAACGGGCGAGTCCAAAGTCATCGCGCGCGGACCACCGGGTCGGGTACGGTCGGCACACGGGCGGGACGCCAATGTCTCGCGAGTCCAGCGAACCCGGGGGAACGGATGTCGAGCGGTGCGAGCGGTCGGCTCCGTCCACGACCGCGGACGGGCGCTCTGGTCGCGGTCGCCGCGCTCGCGCTCGCCCTCGCGCTGGCGGTCACCTCGCTCCTGGCCGCCGCCTCGACCGCGAGCGCCGACCTCGGCCCCGGCAGCCGCAACGCCCTGCGGCTGGGCCACGGCGACGCCATCCGCCTGGCGATGCCGCTGCCGACCGTCGTCCGGGACGTCCGCATCATCCACGCGAAGCACAAGGCGCTCCGCGCGCGCGTGCGCATCCGCTACCGCGCCGCGAACTGGAAGGGCGGCCGCGGCGTCGCCCGCGACCGCGTCATGGTCACCTTCCGCGTCGCCCGCCGGCTGCTGACCACCGGCCCCGATCCCTCCGCGCCGCGCTGGCACAAGGCCATCGTCCACCAGTTGCGCCACCGGACCGTCGAGCGGACGTACACCGTGCGCATCCCGACCCGCCACGCCGCGTTCCTGCGCAAGCGGGGCGCCTTCGCCAAGGACGCCGAGCGCCGCCGCGACGCCCGCCGTCTCCTCTGGGCCGACGTCCAGCAGGACCGCGACTTCCTGCACGTCGACGGCCACCGCGACTGGCGGGAGGGCAACGCGTCCAACGCCGCCGGCCTGCGCAGCAGCACGACGAGGCGCGCCGCCGGCCCGACGGCCCGGGCCGCGGGCAACGACGGTTGCGGCGCCAACAGCCCGTGCGGCACGCTGACCGTCCAGAACCAGACCGCCAACGGCGTCTACGGTCCCACCTCGCCGTACGCGGACGCCGGCGGCGGGCCGGGCACGCTGGGCGTGACCGCCAACGACGTCGGCATGCCGCTGGCCGTCAGCGGCACTGCGCTGCAGTGCTTCTACCAGGGCGGGGTCGGCAACTCGAACCCGGCCGGCTTCGCCAACTACGACGCCCAGGGCGATCCGCAGGCCTACGGGCCCGGCACCGTCGCGAACGGGGCCGACGGCGAGCCCGCGAGCTCGGGCACCGCGGTGACGCAGCCGATCGCCGCCGACGACTCGATCGCCAGCGCGAGCAACAACCAGATCGCGACGGCCAGCGGGTTCCTGACGGGGATCCTCGACGAGGTCGTCAACTTCGAGGCGTTCGCGCTGAACACGTACACGCCGAGCGTGGGCGGGCTCGCGATGATCGTCATGGGCGAGTCGAGCCTGCCGATCCCGTCGCCCGGCGCGGTGGTGAGCGCCGGCCTGAACATCGCCGAGGCGGTGATCGCGAACTCCTGCGACGGCAACCTGAACCTCATCGGGTTCGCCGCGGCCGAGCCGGGCGGCGGCCTCGCGGCGGCCTCGATCAGCGCGTCCAAGGAGGGCTTCGCGCCGGCCACCACGCCGGTCGCCGGGGCGACCAGCGGAACCGCCGGCAGCGCGATCGCGGGGACGCAGCTCAACCCGTCGCAGAGCATGTTCAACGGCTCGACCCTGTACCTGCAGCCCGACATGGGCGGCGGCGGCGTGCAGGGCAACGTCGCGAACTCGAGCGACAACCAGAACTTCATCGACCTCGTCTGGACGAACTTCGACCCCTGCCAGTACGCCGCGAACGTCAACCAGGTCGAGCAGCTGCAGGGCAACTGCCACGTCGGCCCGGTGGCCAGCCCGACGGTCACCAGCGACACCGGCGACGTCGACTGCGGGACCAACAACGCGCAGTGCCCGTTCCCGGCCGCGGACTTCCCCGCCGGCGCGGCGACCCTGCCGACCACTCCCATCGGCGTCACCGCGCCCAGCCAGGCGCCCGCCACGACGCTCGGCGTCAACGAGTGCGCGACGGTCATGGCGGCCGGCGACGCGCTGCCGAGCGGGCAGTCGATCTCCTCGCCCAGCGGCCTGTTCACGCTGACGATGCAGGCCGACGGCACGCTCGCGCTCTCGCAGAACGGCGCCTCCGGCAGCGCGACGCAGCTGTGGACCTCGTCCGGCACGCCGGTGGCCGGCGCGTTCGCCGCGATGCAGACCGGCGGCAGCCTGGCCGTCGTCGCCGCGCCGACCACCGTGACGTACACCTCGAACACGACCACGACCGGAACGCCGTACCTCGCGGTGCAGAACGACGGCAACCTCGTCGTGTACGACAACGCCACCGGCACCGCGGTGTGGGCGAGCAACACCCAGGTCGCGACCTGTTCGACGCCCGGCCCGGCGAGCAGCCCGACGAGCACGACCCCCGTCACGACCACGTCGGCCAACGGCTGCGCGACGCTCCTGGCCGCCGGCGACACCCGATATCTCGCCGGGACGCAGATCGTGTCCCCGAACGGCCAGTACACGCTCGGGTTCACCGGCGCGCTCTTCCTGTACCCGACGAGCCAGGGCATCGACAAGTGGACGTTCAGCTCGCAGGCGCTGTACCCGAATCCGGCAGCGACGGTCGGCGGCGGCGTGCCCGAGGGAACGTCGAACAGCTACGTCGTCATGCAGACCGACGGCAACCTCGTCGTCTACTACCCGGGGCCGAGCCTCTACGACCCGGGGAGCGACGGGCCGTCGGTCGCGTTCGCCACCAACACGAGCGGCAGCCCCGGCGCGTACCTGGCCGTCCAGAACGACGGCAACCTCGTCCTCTACGACGCGTCGAACACCGCGTTGTGGGCGACGAACACCGTGTCCGGCGCGCCGTGCCCGCCGCCGTAGCCGCTCGCCCGCCCGCCGCGCCCCGCCGCGCGACGACGCGCCGTCAGTACCTTCAGCAGCATCGATGGACCTCTCGATCTTCTTCGCCGGCACCGCCGGCTCAGTCCCCAGCGCCCGCCGCGGCCTGCCCGCGTCGCTGATCCGCCGCGGCGCCGACCGCATCCTGATCGACTGCGGTGAGGGCACGCAGCGCCAGTTGCTGCGCTCCGTCGGTCTCGCCGACATCACCGACGTCTTCCTGACGCATCTGCACACCGACCACTGGCTCGGCCTGCCGGGGATGCTGAAGTCGTTCGACCTGCGCGACCGCGACCGCCCGCTGACGATCCACGGCCCGCCCGGCACCCGCCGCCTGCTCGAGGGGCTGCGGCCGATCTGGGGCGGCACCGGCTACGAGGTGACGATCGTCGAGCCGGCGGCGATGGAGCCGATCGCCCGCGACGGGTACACGATCTCGGCGATCCCGGTGCGCCACCGCGGCACCGCCTACGGGTACGCGCTCGTCGAGGACCCGCGCCCGGGCCGCTTCGATGCCGCGCTCGCCGAGCGCCTCGGCGTCCCGCCCGGGCCGGCGTTCGGCGCCCTGCAGCGCGGCGAGGTCGTCAACGGCGTCGATCCCGAGCAGGTGATCGGGCCCGAGCGGCCCGGCCGCAAGATCGTCCTGTCCGGCGACACGCGCCCGTGCGAGACGGTCGCCATCGCCGCGCACCAGGCCGACCTGCTCGTGCACGAGGCGACGTTCACCAGCGAGGACGCCGACCGCGCGAGGAAGACGGGCCACTCGACCGCCGCCGAGGCCGCCGCGCTCGCCCGCGATGCCGAGGTCGCCCTGCTCGCGCTCACGCACCTGTCGACCCGCTACGCGGGCCGCGAGCTGCGCGACGAGGCGCGGGCGATCTTCCCGCGCTCCGAGGTCCCGCGCGACTTCGACGCGATCGAGATCCCGTTCCCCGAGAAGGGGGCACCCGAGCTCGTCCGCTGGAGCGGCGCGCCGCCACCGGCGCCGGCCGTCCCGGCCGAGGCGGCTCGACCGTGAACCTCGGCCCGCGCTGGACCCCGGGCTGGCTGACCCTCGCCATCGCCGGGGCCGCCGGGTTCCTGCTGGGGGTCGTCGTCCTGGTCCTCGCGCGCGGGGTCGTCCACGACGAGGTGCGCACCCAGACGATCCGGCGGACGAAGACCGTGCTCGTCCAGCCGCGCGTGCCGAACGTCGTCGGCCTCACCGTCGACGAGGCCCAGTCGCGGCTCGACGCGAAGGGCTACGCCAGCACCGTGTCCGGCGGCGGCTTCTTCGGCCCGGACGGCTCGGACACCGTCGCCGAGCAGGACCCGGCCGCCGGCGCGACGGTCGGCGGGGGCGCCACGATCCATCTGCGCGTCGGCTGACGCGACGCGACGCGGCCGGCCGGGCGGGCGGGCGAGCGAGCGGGCCGAGTCCCGCCGATCGCGCTGCTAGTGTCCGGCGCGGCTCCTTTAACCCGGTCCTGTGAGGCCAGGAAGGACGGACGACGAGACGTGCCTGACGAGAAGATCGTCCTCGACCGCGACGACATGCGGCGGACGCTCGTGCGCATCGCGCACGAGATCGTGGAGAAGAACGCGCGCCCCCACGGCGGCGACGCGAAGGATCCCGGCGGCGATGCGCTCGCCATCGTCGGCATCCACCGCCGCGGCGCCCATCTCGCCGCCCGCCTCAAGCGCCTGATCGACGACCTGCTGGAGGCCGACGTCCCGCTCGGGGACCTCGACATCTCCTTCTACCGCGACGACGTCGAGAGCCGGCCCGAGGAGCCGGAGGTCCACGCGTCCCACCTCGACTTCGACGTCGACCGCCGCACGATCGTGATCGTCGACGACGTCCTCTACACCGGCCGCACGGTGCGCGCCGCGATCGAGGCGCTGTTCGACTACGGCCGCCCCGCGCGCGTCCAGCTCGCCGTCGTCGCCGACCGCGGCCATCGCGAGCTGCCCATCCGCCCCGACTACGTGGGCAAGAACCTGCCGACGTCGCGCTTCGAGCGCGTCAACGTGCGCGTCGAGGAGCTCGACGGCGTCGACGAGGTCACCATCTCAGAGCTCGAGGAGGCTCTCGCCTGATGCGCCATCTGCTCTCCATCGACGACCTCGACCGCGACGCCATCGAGCGGATCCTCGCGCGAGCGGCGTCGTTCGCCGAGGTCTCCGGCCGCGAGATCAAGAAGCTGCCGACGCTGCGCGGCCGCCGCGTCCTCAACCTCTTCTACGAGAACTCCACGCGCACGCGCTCGAGCTTTGAGATCGCCGCCAAGACGCTCAGCGCCGACGTGACGAACTTCAGCCCGAGCGGCTCGAGCGTGGCGAAGGGCGAGTCGCTGAAGGACACCGTCCAGACGCTGAGCGCCTACGACCCCGCGGCGATCGTCGTCCGCCATCCGCACGCGGGCGCGGCGGTCATGGTGTCGCGCTGGACGCCCGCCGCGGTGATCAACGCGGGCGACGGCAAGCACGAGCACCCGACGCAGGCGCTGCTCGACGTCTACACGCTGCACCGCCGGCTCGGCGCGCTCGATGGCAAGCGCATCTGGATCGTCGGCGACATCGAGCACTCGCGCGTCGCGCGCTCGGACATCCTCGCCTTCACGCGCATGGGCGCGCACGTCACGGTCTGCGGGCCGCCGACGCTCATCCCGCCGGGCATCGAGGCGCTCGGCGCCACGGTGCGCTACACGCTCGACGACCTGCGCGAGGCCGACGTCGTCTACGCGCTGCGGATGCAGAAGGAGCGGATGACCGACGCGTACATCCCGTCGCTGCGCGAGTACGTCGCCCGGTACCAGATCAACGGCCGGCGCCTCGGCCCGCGCCAGGTGGTGATGCACCCCGGCCCGGTCAACCGCGGGGTGGAGATCGCCGGCGAGGTCGTCGACTCGCCCCAGGCGGTGATCACCGCCCAGGTCGAGGCGGGGGTCGTGGTCCGGATGGCCGTGCTATACGAGCTGCTGGCGGGCGCGCGCTCCGGCGCCCCCGAGCCCAGCGCCCCGGTGCTCGCCTGATGGCGGCGCCGATGCTCACCGGCATGCCCGCGCCCGGCGTGGATCTCGTGATCCGCGAGGCGCACGTGCTGGATCCCAACACCGGCCTCGACGGCGTGCACGACGTGGTGGTGCGCGGTGGCGAGATCGCCGAGATCGCCGCGCCCGGCACGGCGACCGTCCCCGACGGCGCGGAGGCCGTCTCCGGCGAGCGTCGCCATCTCCTCCCGGGCTTCTTCGACCCGCACGTGCACCTGCGCACGCCCGGCCACGAGCACAAGGAGCACATCGAGACGGGCACGCGGTCGGCGGCCGCGGGCGGCTACTGCGCCGTCGTCGCGATGCCGAACACCGACCCGGTGCTCGACTCCGCGCCGCTGCTGTCGGCCCTGCGCGACGCCGCCCGGCGCGACGCGCGCGTGCCGGTGGGCTTCATGCCGGCCATCACGCGCGGGCTGCAGGGCACCGAGCTCACCGAGATGGCCGAGTTGCGCGACGAGGGCGCGGTGGGCTTCACCGACGACGGCAAGCCGGTCGTCAGCGCCGGGATGCTGCGCCGCGCGATGCGCTACCAGAAGCTCTGCGGCGGCGTGCTCGCCCTGCACGAGGAGGACCCGTCGCTCTCCGGCCGCGGCGTCATGCACGAGGGCGAGGTGTCGGCGCGGCTCGGGCTCTCCGGGATCCCCTCGCTGAGCGAGGCGGTCATGGTCGCCCGCGACGCGATGCTCGCCCGCGAGGAGGAGGCGCGCACCCACTTCCAGCACCTCAGCGCGTGGCAGACGGTCGAGGCGCTGGCGGCGGCGAAGGCGGCGGGCGCGCCGGTCTCCGGCGAGGCGTCGCCCCACCACCTGCTGCTCACCGACGAGGCCGTGCTCAGCCTCGACACGCGCATGAAGATGAACCCGCCGCTGCGCACCGAGCGCGACCGCCAGGCCATCATCGCCGGCCTGCGCGACGGCACGATCGAGTGCATCGCCACCGACCACGCGCCGCACGCCGCCGACGAGAAGGACGTCCCGTTCGAGGAGGCGCCGATGGGCACGACCGGCCTGGAGACCGCGTTCGCCGCGGTCTACACCGGGCTCGTCCGGCCCGGGATCCTGCCGCTCGCGCTGGTCGTCGAGCGGCTGACCGCGGGCGCGCGGCTGGTCGGGCTCCCGACCCCGAGGATCGCGCGCGGCGCGCCCGCCAACCTCTGCCTCGTCGACCTCGAGACGACCTGGCAGGTCGGCGAGTCCGGCTACGAGTCGCGCTCGGACAACTGCTGCTTCGCGGGGCGGCGCCTGCACAGCCGCGTCCTCCTGACCATCGCGGCCGGTGCGGTCGCCTACCGGGAGCGCTCCTTCGCGCTCAGTGCGGCCTGAGATGAGACCCCGCGAGTCCTCACACACCGACGCGTCGACCCTGCAGGAGGTCACATCGTGAGCTATCTCCTGCTCGAGGACGAAGCGCGCTTCGACGGCGACCCGGTCGGCGCGACCGGCTACGTCACCGGCGAAGTGGTGTTCACGACCGGCATGGCCGGCTACCAGGAGTCGGTCACCGACCCCTCGTTCCGCCGCCAGATCGTCGTGTTCACGTACCCGCACATCGGCAACTACGGCGTGAGCGCGGCGGGGATGGAGTCCGACGCGATCCACGCGCGCGGCGTGGTCATGCGCTCGGCGATCAACTACGCGGACTCCCCGGGCGCCGAGATGGGCTGGCTCGACTGGCTGGCCCAGCGCGAGATCCCGGCGATCACGGGGGTCGACACGCGCGCGCTGGTGCGCCACCTGCGCGACAAGGGCGCGATGCGCGGCGGGATCTTCCCGAGCGGCATGGCCGAGACGCAGGCGATGGAGCTCGTCCACGCCGAGGAGCCGATGACCGGCCTCGACCTGGCGCGCGAGGTGACGCCGCGCGAGCCGATTCTGCTCGGGGAGTCGAACGACGGCCCGCGGATCGTGGCCATCGACACCGGCATCAAGACGTCGATCGTGCGCAACCTCGTCGTGCGCGGCGCCCGGGTCGAGCTGCACCCGTGCACCGCCACCGCCGACGAGCTGCGGGCCCGCGACGGCGACGCCTACTTCCTGGCCAACGGCCCCGGCGACCCGGCCGCGCTCGGCTACGTCGTCGACACGCTGCGCCAGCTGGTGGGGGAGAAGCCGACGTTCGGCATCTGCCTCGGCCACCAGCTGCTGTCACGCGCGGTTGGCCTCGAGACGTTCAAGCTGCCGTTCGGCCACCGCGGCGCGAACCACCCGGTCAAGGACCTCGAGACGGGGGCGGTCGAGATCACCTCGCAGAACCACGGCTTCGCGGTGCTCGGGCCCGGCGGCGAGCAGCGCCTCGACGCCGACGAGCCGGTGCGCTGGGAGACCGACTTCGGCGCCGCGCAGCTGTCGCACATCAACCTCTACGACCGGACGGTCGAGGGGCTCACGCTGCTCGACGTGCCGGGCGGGACGGTCCAGTACCACCCCGAGGCCGGGCCCGGACCCCACGACTCCCTGTACCTCTTCGATCGTTTCCTGGAGCAGATCGCGCGTGCCTAGACGAGACGACATCCACAAGATCCTCGTCCTCGGCTCCGGGCCGATCGTCATCGGTCAGGCGGCCGAGTTCGACTACTCCGGCGTCCAGGCCTGCAAGGTCCTGCTCGAGGAGGGCTTCGAGGTCGTCCTCGTCAACTCGAACCCGGCGACGATCATGACCGACCCGGAGTTCGCGACGGCCACGTACGTCGAGCCGCTGCTGCCCGGCCCCGTCGCGCAGATCATCGCCAAGGAGAACCCCGACGCGCTGCTGCCGACGCTCGGCGGCCAGACCGCGCTGAACCTGGCGCGCACGCTGCACGAGGACGGCACGCTCGAGCGCCACGGCGTCGAGCTCATCGGCGCGAACTACGACGCGATCGCCCGCGCCGAGGACCGCGACCTGTTCCGCCAGACGATGGATCGCGCGGGCCTGCGCATGCCGGCCAGCGCGATCGCCCACACGGTCGACGAGGCGCTCGCCGCCGCGCAGGACATCGGCCTGCCGCTCATCGTGCGCCCGGCGTTCACGCTCGGCGGCCAGGGCGGCGGCATCGCCCACGACCGCGAGCAGCTCGCCGAGATCGCCGCGCGCGGCCTGGCCGCGTCGCCGATCGGCCAGATCCTCATCGACCAGTCGGTGCTCGGCTGGGGCGAGTTCGAGCTCGAGGTCATGCGCGACCACAACGACAACTGCGTGATCATCTGCTCGATCGAGAACGTCGACGCGATGGGCGTGCACACCGGGGACTCGGTGACCGTCGCGCCGCAGCAGACGCTGACCGACCGCCTCTACCAGGAGCTGCGCGACCAGGCCTTCACGGTCATCCGGGCGGTGGGGGTCGAGACCGGAGGCTCGAACGTGCAGTTCGCGGTCAACCCGGAGACCGAGGAAGTCCTCGTCATCGAGATGAACCCGCGCGTGTCGCGCTCGTCCGCGCTGGCCTCCAAGGCGACCGGCTTCCCGATCGCCAAGATCGCCGCCCGCCTCGCCGTCGGCTACGCGCTCGAGGAGATCGACAACGACATCACCCGCCTGACGCCGGCCGCCTTCGAGCCGACGATCGACTACGTCGTCGTCAAGTGGCCCCGGTTCGCGTTCGAGAAGTTCGCCGGGGTCGACGCCGAGCTCTCCACGCACATGAAGTCGGTGGGCGAGGCGATGGCGATCGGCCGCACCTTCGGGCAGGCGTTCCTGAAGGCGATGCGCTCGCGCGAGCTCGACGCGACGCCCGACGTCGGCGGGCCGCTCGACGAGCTGCTCGAGCGCCTCGAGCACCCGGGCTCGGATCGCTACGACGTCCTGCTCGAGGCGCTGCGCCGCGGGGCGGACATCGGCGAGCTGCGCCGGCGCACGAGCATCGACCCGTGGTTCCTGCGCGAGCTGGCCGCGCTGGCCACCGATCCCGGCGCCGTGTTCGCCGGCGAGCGGTCCTTCAAGGCGGTCGACACGTGCGCGGCCGAGTTCGCCGCGCAGACACCGTACTTCTACTCGGGCTGGGAGCGCCGCGCCGCCCACGAGGTCGACCGCGGCGACCGGGCCAGCGTGATGATCCTCGGCTCGGGCCCGAACCGCATCGGCCAGGGCATCGAGTTCGACTACTGCTGCGTGCACGCCGCGATGACGGTGCGCGAGTCCGGCCGCGACGCCGTGATGGTCAACTGCAACCCGGAGACGGTCTCGACCGACTACGACACGTCCGACCGCCTCTACTTCGAGCCGCTCACGCTCGAGGACGTGCTCGGCGTCGTGGAGGTCGAGAAGCCCGAGGGCGTCATCGTGCAGTTCGGCGGGCAGACCCCGCTGAAGCTGGCGGCGGGCCTGCAGGAGGCGGGCGTCCCGCTGCTCGGCACGAGCGTCGACGCGATCGACCGCGCCGAGGACCGGGGCCGCTTCGGCGCGCTGCTGGCCGAGCTCGGCTACCAGGCGCCGCCGTACGCGACCGGCCACTCCGTCGAGGAGGCGCTGCGGGCGGCGCCCGAGGTCGGCTTCCCGCTGCTCGTGCGCCCGTCCTACGTGCTCGGCGGCCGGGCGATGGAGATCGTCTACTCGCTCGAGGGGCTCGCCGAGTACTTCGAGCGCAACATCGATCCCGCCCAACCCGGCCAGATCTACCTCGACCGATTCCTGGAGAACGCGATCGAGGTCGACGTGGACGCGCTCTGCGACGGCGAGAGCGTCTGGATCGGCGGGATCATGCAGCACGTCGAGGAGGCGGGCATCCACTCCGGCGACTCCGCGTGCGCGCTGCCGCCGCACTCGCTGGGCGACGACGACATCGCGGAGATCCGGCGCCAGACCGAGGGGATCGCGCTCGGGCTCGGGGTCGTGGGGCTCCTGAACATCCAGTTCGCGGTCGCCGCCGGGCGCGTGTTCGTCATCGAGGCCAACCCACGCGCCTCGCGCACCGTGCCGTTCGTGTCGAAGGCGATCGGCGTGCCGCTGGCGAAGATGGCGTGCCGGGTGATGCTCGGCGAGCGGATCGCGGACCTCGACCTGCCGGCGGATCCGATGGCGGGCGGGCACGTGTCGGTCAAGGAGGCGGTGATGCCGTTCAACCGCTTCTCGGGCTCGGACTCGCTGCTGGGGCCGGAGATGCGCTCGACCGGCGAGGTCATGGGCGTCGCCGCGGACTTCCCGACGGCGTTCGCGAAGGCCCAGGCCGCGGCCGGGTCGGCGCTGCCGCAGCGCGGCACCGTGTTCCTGTCGGTGACCGACGGCGACAAGGCCGCGGCGGCGGGGATCGCGTTCCTGCTGCACGACCTCGGCTTCTCGATCGTCGCGACGAAGGGCACCGCGCAGGCGATCCGGCCGTACGGCGTGCCGGTCGAGGCGATCAACAAGATCACCGAGGGGTCGCCGCACGTGGTCGACCGGATCGGGGCGGGCGGGGTGGACCTCGTCATCAACACGCCGACCGGCTCGGGCGCGCGCACCGACGGCTGGGAGATCCGCCGTGCCGCGATCGCGCGCGGCATCCCGTGCATCACGACGCTGTCGGGCGGACTCGCCGCGGCGCGGGCGATCCGCGCGGCGCGCGAGGCCGAGGCGCCGGTGCGCTCGCTGCAGGAGATCCACGGGCAGTCCCCGGCGCCGCGGCGGGCGGCGGTGGCGTAGAGGCTTCGCGCCGCGCCGCGCCGCGCCGCGCCGCGCCGCGACGTCGACGGCGCGCGGCTCAGCGCGCGGCGGCCACGGGCTCGGTCCCCACGGCCTCCTGCACGCGCGCGTAGCCCTGCGCGCGGGCGAGCGCGGCCAGCTCGGCGCCGAGCCGGTGCGCGAACAGCGGCCCGTGGTAGACGAACGCGGTGTAGACCTCGAGCAGCGTCGCGCCGGCGCGCACGCGCTCCCAGGCGTCCTGCGCCGTCTCGATCCCGCCCGATGCGACGAGCAGCAGGCGGTCGCCGGCCCGTGCGCGGATCCGTCGCAGGACCGCGAGCGAGCGCGCGTTCAGCGGCGCGCCGGAGATCCCGCCGCCCTCGAACGCGGCGTCCGCGGCGGCGCGGTCGCGCAGCATGCCGCGGTCGATCGTCGTGTTCGTGGCGATCATCCCGGCCAGGCCGAGATCGAGCGCGAGGTCGACCAGGGCGTCGACCTCACCGTCGAGGAGGTCGGGCGCGACCTTGAGCAGCACGGGCAGCTCGGGCGCCGCCTCGACCACCGCGTCGAGGATCGGGCGCAGCGACTCGGGGTCCTGCAGCGAGCGCAGCCCCGGCGTGTTCGGGCTCGATACGTTGACGACGAGGAAGTCGGCGTGCGGGGCCACCGCGCGCGCGCTGTGGCGGTAGTCGGCGGCGGCCGCGTCGAGCGGTGCGACCTTCGACTTGCCGATGTTCGCCCCGACCACGCCGCGCGCCGGATCGCGGGCCGCGAGCGCGCGCCCCGCCGCCGCCGCGCCGGCGTTGTTGAAGCCGAAGCGATTGAGCAGCGCGCGGTCCCCCGGCAGCCGGGCGAGGCGCGGCCTGTCGTTGCCGGGCTGCGGCACCGCGGTGACCGTGCCGACCTCGACGAAGCCGAACCCGAGCGCGAGCGCGGCGTCGAACAGCCGGGCGTCCTTGTCGAAGCCGGCGGCCAGCCCGACCGGGCTCGGCAGGTCGCGGCCGAGGGCGTGGGTGACCAGCGCCGGGTCGCTCGGCGCGAGCGCCCTGCGGGTCCGTTCCGCGAGCCCCGGCAGGCTCGTCAGCAGGCGCATCGCCAGCGCGCCGCAGACGTGCGCGGCCTCCGCCGGAAGCAGGAAGAGGAGGGGCCGGATGAGGCGCTGGTAGAACATTCTCCGCAGCATCTTGGCGGCCCTCGGGACCTGATGCGAGGCCGCATAACCCCTTACCACAAAAGACCTGCAAATAGCCTCCTCCCAGGGTCAACCAACCTCCACAGATGTGGACCTCAAGTCGAGGTGTAGGCGGATTTGCTGCTCTCGCCTTGATCGCCCGTCCGGGCTATGTAGACTCGCCGCCCATGCCGACGGCCCCGACGAACACCGCCACGAAGCCCTCGGCGGCTCCGGAGCGCTCGCTGGTCCAGCGGATGGAGGCGCTCCAACGGGCGAACGAGATCCGCACCCGCCGCGCCGAGCTCAAGCGCAACCTGCGCGCGGGGCGCGAGTCCATTCACCAGCTGCTGCTCGACCCGCCCGACTGGGTGGAGACCGCGAAGGTCTTCGACATGCTTCTCGCGGTGCCGAAGTACGGTCGCGTGAAGGTCAACAAGATCCTGCAGCAGTGTCGGATCTCGCCGTCGAAGACGATCGGCGGCCTCTCGGAGCGCCAGCGCTCCGAGCTGGTCGGCATGCTCCGGCGCTGACCGCCGTCTTCGTCATCACGGGCCCGTCGGGGGTGGGCAAGGGCACGCTGATCCGGGCGCTGCTCGAGCGGGTTCCCGAGCTCGAGCTCGCCGTCAGCGCGACGACCCGCCGGCCGCGGGCCGGCGAGACGCAGGACGTCGACTACCACTTCCTCTCCGACGCGGAGTTCGAGCGGCGCGTGCAGGCGGGCGGGTTCGTCGAGTGGGCCGAGTACTCGGGGCGCCGCTACGGGACGCTGCGCTCCGAGCTCGACGACCGCCTGCGCAGCGGCCGGCCGGTCGTGCTCGAGATCGAGCTGCAGGGCGCGCGGCAGGTCCGCCAGACGGTGCCCGCCGCGGTGCAGGTCTTCATCGCCCCGCCGACGCTCGAGACGCTGCGGCTGCGGCTCGTCGGGCGGGGCACCGACAGCCCGGAGGACGTCGAGCGGCGGCTGCAGACGGCGGCCGACGAACTGGCCGCGCAGGAGGAGTTCGCCTACGTGGTCGTCAACGATCGCCTGGAGGAGGCGGTGGGGCGCCTGGAGGCCATCGTGCGCGAGAACCTGTCCGCGGGACCCGCGGGTACTACCCTGTCCTCATGATCAACCCTCGCATCGATCGGCTGCTCGACAACGTCGACTCGAACTACGCCTCCGTGATCGTGGCAGCCAAGCGCGCGCGCCAGATCAACTCCTACTACCACAACCTCGGCGAGGGCACGTTCGACGAGTTCCCGCCGCCGATGGTCGAGACCGCGTCGAAGAACTACCTGACGATCGCCCTCGAAGAGGTCGCCGAGGGAAAGCTGAAGTACAGCTACCGGTAGGGCGCAGGAGACCGGGGGAGACGGAACGGTGGCCCGGGTCCTGCTCGGGGTCAGCGGCGGGATCGCCGCGTACAAGGCGCTCGAGCTCATCCGGTTGGCCACGGCGGCCGGGCACGCCGTACGCGTGGTGCAGACCCCGACGAGCCGGCGGTTCGTCGGTGAGGCGTCGTTCGCCGCGCTGAGCGGCGCGCCGGTGCTCACCGACGAGTTCGAGCGCGACCCGGCGCGCGGCGCCTTCCCGGACCAGGCCCCGCCCGCGCACGACCCGCTCTCGCACCTCGAGCTCGTCCGCAACGCCGACGCCTACCTCATCGCGCCGGCGTCCGCGAACACCATCGCCAAGCTCGCCGGCGGGCTGGCCGACAACCTCCTCACGAGCGCGGCGCTCGCCGCCCGCTGCCCGCTCGTCGTGGCCCCGGCGATGAACGATGCGATGTGGGAGCACGCCGCCACGGCGGCCAACGTCGCGACGCTGCGCGAGCGCGGCGTCACGGTGCTCGAGCCCGGCGTGGGGCGCCTGGCCTCCAAGGGCGAGACGGGCGCGGGGCGCCTGCCCGAGCCGGCCGAGCTGCTGGCCGCCGTCGAGTCGGTTCTCGTGGGCGAGCGGTCCGCCGGCGGCCGCGCCGGCTGGAAGGGCCTGCGCGTGCTCGTCTCCGCGGGCGGCACCCGGGAGCCGATCGACGCGGTGCGCTTCGTCGGCAACCGCTCGTCGGGGCGCATGGGCTTCGCCCTGGCCGACGCCGCGGCGCGCCGCGGCGCGCAGGTGACGGTCGTCGCCGCCAACGTCGGACTTCCCGCCGGCTCCGGCGTCGAGGTCGTCGCGGTGGAGACCGCGGCCCAGCTGCAGGCCGCGTGCGACGCGCACTTCGACGCGTGCGACGTGCTGCTCATGGCCGCGGCCGTCGCCGACTTCCGCCCCGCCGAGGCGGCGGCGCACAAGCTCAAGAAGGACGACATGGGCGACGCGCTCACCATCACGATGCAGCGCACCCCCGACGTCCTCACGGGGCTGGCCGCGCGCCGGCGCCCCGGCCAGACCCTCGTCGGCTTCGCCGCCGAGACCGGCGAGCACGCCGTCGACTACGGCCGGCGCAAGCTCACCGCCAAGGGGCTCGACGCGGTCGTCGTCAACGACGTCGGGAAGCCTGGGGCCGGGTTCGACGTCCCGACCAACGAGGTGACCATCGTCACGACATCCGGCGAGCGCCACGTCGCGCTGGCCTCGAAGGGCGAGATCGCGGAGGCGGTGCTCGACACGGTGGACGCGGTGCGGGCCGCCGCGCCCGCGCCGGCGTCCGCTGCCGTCGGCGGGGGCGCGCGGTGAGCGTCGCCGAGGCGATCGAGCCGGGCGGGCTCGACGAGGCCGCGGCCGCCCTGCGCCGGGTCGCGGCCAACATCCGGACCGCCGTCGTGGTCCGCGACGAGGTCGTCGAGGCCGTCCTCATCGCGCTGGCCGCCGAGGGCCATGTCCTGGTCGAGGACCTGCCGGGCGTCGGCAAGACGACGCTCGCCCGGGCCCTGGCCCGCTCGCTCTCGGTCACCTTCGCCCGGGTGCAGGGCACCGCCGACCTCCTGCCGGCCGACCTCGTCGGCACGAACGTCTACAACCAGCGCGAGGCCCGCTTCGAGTTCCGGCCCGGCCCGATCTTCGCGAACATCGTCCTCGTCGACGAGATCAACCGCGCGTCGCCGAAGACCCAGTCGGGCCTGCTCGAGTGCATGCAGGAGCGCCACGTCACGGTCGACCTGCACACGCACCCGCTGTCGCTGCCGTTCCTCGTGCTCGCGACGCAGAACCCGATCGAGTTCGAGGGCACCTACCCGCTGCCGGAGGCGCAGGTCGACCGCTTCATGGTCCGCGTCTCGCTCGGCTACCCGTCAACCGCGTCCGAGGTCGCGATGCTCACCGATCACGAGACCGGCGACCCCGTCGACACGCTCCAGCCGGTCGCCACGGCGGACGAGGTGCTCGCCGCGCAGGACGCCGCCCGCCGGGTCCACGCCTCCGACCCGCTGCGCTCCTACATCGTCTCGCTGCTCACGCGCACCCGAGAGGACCGCCGGGTGGAGCTCGGCGCGTCCCCGCGCGCGGGGCTGCTGCTGCTGCGGGCGGCAAAGGCGCGGGCGCTGCTGCACGGCCGCGCGCACGCCCTGCCCGACGACGTCCAGGCGCTCGCGGGGCCGATCCTCGCGCATCGCATCCTCCTCGGCCCCGAGGCGGTGGGAGAGACCGCCGAAGGCGTGATCGCCGACGCGGTCAGCGCCACCCCGGCGCTGTAGCGCCCCGCCCCCATGCGCCTGCGCCGCCAGGACGTTCGCGCGGGAGGGGCGTCAGGCGTGCTCGGGCTCGGGGTCGCGCTGCTCGGCGCGGCGGTCCTCTTCGACGCCGAGTCGCTCTACGTGCCGGGCATCGCGCTGCTCGTCCTCGTGCTCCTGGCGGCCGCGTGGGTGCTGGCGAGCTCGGCCGGCGCGCGGGTGCAGCGGCGCATCGACGCGCGGCGCGTCATGGAGGAGGAGCCGCTGCACGCCCAGCTCGAGGTCCGCGGCGGCCTGCTCGGGCTCATCGGCATCACGCTCGACGAGCCGCTGCTCGGCGAGCCGCGCCGGCTGCCCGCCGCCCGCCACGACGAGCGGCTGCGCGTCTCGGCCCGCTTCTCGCGGCGCGGGCGGCGCGAGCTGGCGCCGTCGGCGCTCATGATCGGCGACCCGCTCGGCCTGCTGGCGGTCCGGCGCGAGGCCGATCAGCCCGCGGCATCCGTGCTCGTCCTGCCGCGCATCGAGCCCGTGAAGATGACGCGCAGCTCCGGGGGCGACGGCACCGGGCTCGGCGGCCGGCACTCCGCCGCCGGCGCGGCCGAGGTGGAGCTCGACGGGCTGCGCCCGGCGCAGCCCGGCGCGCCCGCGACGCGGATCCACTGGCCGGCGCTGGCCCGCGGCCACGGGCTCGTCGAGCGCCGCCTGCTGCCGGAGGCCGACGCCCGGCCGCTCGTGGTGCTCGACCCGCGCGGCGGCGACGGCGAGCTGCTCGACCAGGCGGTGCGCGCCACCGCGTCGCTCGCCGTGCACCTGGCGCGCCACGGCGGCTGCGGGCTGCTGCTGCCCGGTGACCGGCGGCCGACGCCGCTGGACGGCGACCTGCACGGCTGGACGGCGCTGCACGTGCGGTTGGCGCTGCTCGGCGACGACGGCGCGCCCGCGCTCGGAGCGCTCAACGGGCGGCGCGGGCCGGTCGTGCTCGTCGTCGCGCAGGCGCCCGAGCGCGTGCCCCGCGCGCTGATCGCCTCCTCGGCGCCGCGGCGGGTGCTCGTCGTCCCCGGGGCGATGGCCGGCCGGCGCGCGATGTTCACCGTCGCCGGGTGCACGGGCCACGACCTGACGCGGTCGCCGGTCCGGGAGGCGGCGTGACCGCCGGGCGCGAGAGCGACGGTCGTACGGCCGTGCGGCTGCTCGCCCTGGCCGCCCTGCTGATGGTCTGCGTCGTGCGCTGGGACGGGATGCTGATCTTCGAGGCACCGCGCGGGCGCGGCGCCGCGTTCGCCGCCGCGGCCGCCCTCGCGGCGGTGGCGCTGACGTTCACCGCCCGGTCGCGCGACGGCCGTCTGCGCATCGGCGCCGCGCTGCTGGCGGGCGTCGGCCTGCTCGCCGGGGGGCTCCTCGCCGCCGGCGTGCCGCTGTGGATGTTCGACCCGCGCGACTGGGACGAGCTGGCCAGCGGGCTGGGGGAGGGCATCTCGGCGCTGCCCGGAGTGACCGTCCCGTACCGCGGCGTCAACGAGTGGGTGAGGATCGTCATCGCCTGCGGCGGGACGATGCTGGCGATGGTCGCGGTGCTGGCCGCGACGTGGCCGCGGTCGGGTGGGCGCGCGGGATTCCGGGGCTGGTGCCTGTTCGCGCTGGCCGTGCTGTTCGCGATCCCGGCGATCCAGCGCTCGGGCGCGCACCCGTGGGTGGCGGGGGCGCTCTTCGCCCTGCCGCTCTGTCTCTTCGTCCTCGCCGACCGCCTGCCGCTGCGGCTCGCGCTGCCCGGCGCCGCGGTGGTGCTCGCCGCGGTGGGGGGCGGCATGCTCGTCGCGCCCGCGCTCGACGGCGACGGGCCGGTCGTCGACGTGCAGCAGATCGCCTCCGCGCTGCAGCCCGACGAGCCCGACCGCTTCGACTGGACCCACGGCTACGGCCCGCTGGACTGGCCGCGCGACGGGCGCATCCTGCTCCGGGTCAAGGCGCAGCGCCCCGCGTACTGGAAGGCGGACGACCTCGAGTTCTTCGACGGTGTGCGGTGGCGGTCGGAGCCGGGCGCGAATCCGCTGACGCCGATCGCGGAGGGGGCGCCGGAGCACCCGCGCTGGCGTCAGGACGTGCGCGTGACGGTCGCCGGCATGCAGACGCGCCAGTTCATCGCGCCGGGGGAGACGCTGTCGATCTCGCGCGCTCCGGCCCGGCCGGTCAACACGCGCGCCGGCGGCTTCACGGTGGCGATGAACCACGACGACCTCTCCACCGGCGACGCGTACCTCGCCGAGTCCTACGTCCCGCGGCCGAGCGACCAGCAGCTGCGCGCCGCGCCGGCCGACTACCCCGGCTACCTGGGCGACGAGACGACGATCTTCGCGCCGCCCGACGGCTCGAACGGCCGCATCCTCATCCACTTCCAGCCGTTCGGCACGGGGCTGGCGCCGATCGCCACCGGGCCGGGGACCGGCGAGGACGAGGCGGTCGCCGTGCTGCAGCGCACGGGCTACGGCGCGGTCTACGCCCTCAGCCGGCGGCTCGCCTCCGAGTCGAGCACGCCGTACGAGTACGTGCAGCGGGTCGAGGACTACCTCAACGGCTCCCAGTTCGTCTACGAGGAGAACGTGCGCGACTCGCGCCTGCCGCTCGCCGACTTCCTCCTGCGCACCCACGCCGGCTACTGCCAGCACTACTCCGGCGCGATGGCGCTGCTGCTGCGGATGGGCGGGGTGCCGGCGCGGGTGAGCGCGGGCTTCACCCCCGGCCAGCTGGACTCGAAGTCCGGCGAGTACGTCGTCCGCGACCTCGATGCGCACTCGTGGGTCGAGGTGTGGTTCGTGCATCTCGGCTGGGTGACCTTCGATCCGACGCCGGCCGACGCGCCGGCGCGCAGCCAGGAGAGCGGCGGGGCGGCGGCAGACATCGGCGGCGTCCCGCGCGGCCCGGAGCCGCGCGGCGGGATCGGCGCGGATCTCGGGCCGGGCGGCGGCACCCCCACGGACCTCGGCTCGGGATCCGGTGGGACGGACCCGGCGCCGTTCATCGCCGTCGGGATCGCCGCCGTGCTGCTGGCCGGCGGGGGCGGCTGGCTGGTCGCCCGCCGTCGGCGCCGCGCACAGCTGGCGGGACCGCCGTTCGAGATCGCCGAGCTCGAGCGCGCGCTGCGGCGCACGGGGCGGACGATCGCGCCGGGCACGACGCTGCTCGCGCTCGAGCAGCGGTTCCGGGGCAGCCCGGGCGCGCGCGCGTACGTGCGGGCGCTGGGGGACCGGCGCTACGCGGCTCGCGCCGACGGGCCGACGCGCGAGCAGCGGCGCGCGCTGCGGCGGGCGCTGGCCGCGGGCATGGGCCCGCTGGCGCGGCTGCGGGCGCTCTGGGCGCTGCCGCCGCGCGGCCTACACTGAGCCGAGTTGCCTGACCCCGACAACGTCTACGACCTCTACCAGCGCGGAACGCAGCTGCTCGAGGACGGCGACTTCCACGCGGCCGCCGTTCCGCTGTCGCGCGCCCGGGATCTGGAGCCGGACAAGGCGTCGATCCGCGAGGCCCTGGGCCGCGCCCTGTTTCACTGCGCGCGCTACGAGGCCGCGGCCGCGGAGTTCGAGGCCGTCGTCGACCAGGCGCCCACGAACGACTTCGCGCTGTTCTGCCTCGGCCGGTCGCTGCAGCAGCTCGGCCGCCACCGCGAGGCGCGCCGGCCGCTGGCGCTCGCCGCGCAGCTGCGACCGGAGCGGCCGGACTACCGGCGCTACCGCGACCAGGCGCGGCGGCGGGCGGCCTGAGGGCGCGCCGCCGGGGTTCGCCGAGCGTCGAGTCTCTGTGCCCCAGGCGAAGAAACTCGACGCTCGATGATGGAGGGCGTGCGCCGCGACGCCGCTACGCCGCTACGCCGCGAGCCGCCGCAGGTCCGCCGCCGCGCTGACCACCAGCCCGAGCAGCCGGTCGAGCTCGCTCTCCGTCACCGCGGCCTCCGGGAGGTCGCCCACCACCCACACCGCGCCGGCCCCCGTGTGGGCGTAGCGGACGATCGCCAGCGAGCGGTTGCGGAAGAGCACCTCGTGGTCGTCGACCCGGCCCGGCCCGACCACCTCGGCCTGCGCGCGAAGCAGCGGCGGGCGGGTTCGGGTGAGCTTGAGGCCGACGTGCAACGGCCAGCCCGCGACGTCGACGATGCTGAGTCCCCACTCGCCGGGCGCCACCCGCCGGGAGCTCGCTTCGAGGCCGGCGAGGTAGTCGTCGATCAGGTCTGAGGGCATGCGGCAGGATCCTGGCACGTACGGCCTGAAGCGCTGGGGGCGCCGACACCGGGCCACCACGTGCAAGGTGGGTTGGCCGCCTCTGCCGGTGGGAGGCGGGCCCCGGTGAGTGCTACGCTCATCCCACAGCTTTCGTTGCCGGCCTTCGAGGCCGGAGCAGGACCGGAAGTGGGCGATCGCCCGCTTTTTTTGTTTGTCGGACCGGAAGAAGGGAGGGAGAGCGGTGCATCCGATTCAGCAGCAGATCGAGACGCGTCTGGCCGAGTCCGCGCCGGATGTCGAGGTGCTGCTCGCAGAGGTCTCCGGTGAGACCGTGCGGCTCTTCATCGACCATCCCGACGGCGTCACGCTCGAGCTGTGTGAGCGCGTCACCCTCCTCCTGCCCGAGGTGCGCGAGAGCCACGCGCTCGAGGTGTCCAGCCCCGGCCGTCAGCGCCCGCTCTCCAAGCCCGATCACTTCCGCCGCTTCCTGGGCCGCCGTGCCCGGGTCCGTACGCGTGAGCCGCGAGACGGCCACAAGACCTTCACCGGTGAGCTCGTCGGTGCCTCCGAGCAGGAGGTGACGATCGCCGCCGCCACGGGCGTGGTGGCGATCCCGTACGACGACATCAGCCGTTCGAACCTCGTCGAGGAGTAGCCACCATGTCCCGAGAAGTCGTTGAGGCCATGACGGTGCTCGCACGCGAGAAGGGCATCTCCACCGAGAAGCTCATGTTCGCGCTGCAGGACGCCCTGCTGGCCGCCTACAAGAAGCAGCCGGGCTCGGCGAAGTACGCGCGGGTGGAGCTCGACTCCGAGACCGCGGACTTCCGCGTCATCGAGCTGATCATCCCGGAGCGCCTCGAGGCGCAGCTGATCGTCGAGACGATCGACGAGGGCACGACCATCGACCCCGAGACGGGGGAGATGCGCGAGCCCGAGGACCCCGAGATCGACCCGGTCAAGTTCGAGCAGTACAAGGACCAGATCGACGAGCGCGACGTCACGCCCGACGACTTCGGCCGCATCGCCGCCCAGACCGCCAAGCAGGTCATCCTGCAGCGCATCCGCGAGGCGGAGCGCGACATGATGTACGAGGAGTACCGCGACCGCGTCGGCGAGCTGATCACCGGCATCGTCCAGCAGAAGGACGCGCGCTACACCCTCATCCAGCTGCGCGAGCGCGTCGAGGCGCTGCTGCCCAAGAGCGAGCAGGTCGAGGGCGAGCGCTACGAGCACAACCAGCGGGTCAAGGCGGTCATCAAGGAGGTCTCGCCCTCCACGAAGGGGCCGAGCATCATCGTCTCGCGCCGCGACCCCGAGCTCATCAAGCAGCTCTTCGAGCTCGAGGTCCCCGAGATCGCCGACGGCCTCGTCGAGATCGAGAACGTCGCGCGCGAGCCCGGCTACCGCTCGAAGATCGCCGTGGTCTCGCATGCCGACGGCGTCGATCCCGTCGGCGCGTGCGTGGGCCCGCGCGGCTCGCGCGTGCGCATGGTCGTCTCCGAGCTGCGTGGCGAGAAGATCGACATCATCCCCTACAACGACGAGCCCGCCCGGTTCGTCGCCAAGGCCCTGAGCCCGGCCCGGGTGCGCGAGGTGCTCGTCGACGACGAGGCCAAGCAGGCGACCGTCATCGTCCCCGACGACCAGCTGTCGCTGGCGATCGGGCGCGAGGGCCAGAACGCCCGGCTCGCCGCCCGCCTCACCGGCTGGCGGATCGACATCAAGTCCGAGACCGAGTTCGCCACCGAGGACCGCGGCGGCGGCGAGGACGGCGAGGAGGGCCTGGACGGGCGCTGCCACGCGATCCTCGCCAACGGGCGCCGCTGCCCGAACGCGGCGCTGCCGAGCTCGCGCTACTGCGGCCTCTTCGCCCACCAGGCGCTCGTCGACTACGACACCGACGACGTGACCGTCCTCACGGCCGACGACGAGGACGAGAGCGGCGAGCTCCACGACCTCGACGTCTCGGGCGAGGTCGAGGTCGAAGCCGTCGAGGAGGCGTCCGAGGAGGACGCCGGCGCCGAGGCGGCCGACGCCGAGGAGGCGCTGCTCGACGAGGAGGTCGCGCTGGCCGAGGACGCGGCGGCCGAGGGTCCTGGCGACGCCGGGGAGCCGCAGGCCGCCCCCGTCCCGTCCGACGGTCTCGAGCCCGCGCCCGAATCGGCCGAGCCGACCGGCGAGGCGGAGGGATCCTGACGGCGCCGGTCCGCCGCTGCGCGGGGTGCGGCGAGCGAGCCCCGCAACGGGACCTCCTGCGCCTGGCCCTGGTCGAGGGCCGCGCCGTCTTCGACCGCGACCGGCGCCTCGGTGGACGCGGCGCCTACGTCCATCCCGACCCCGCCTGCCTCGAGCGGGCGTCCCGCCGCGGAGGCTTCGCAAGGGCCTTCCGCGCCCGAGTGACGTCCGCGCCCCAAGCACTAGACTCGGATTAGCCAATGGCAAAGAAGCGCATCGCCGACATCGCCGACACGCACGGCCTCAACGCCAAGGAGCTCGCCAAGCAGCTCCAGGAGGCCGGCTTCAGCGTGCCGTCGCCCAACTCCACGATCGACGAGAAGCTCGCGTTGAGCGTCGTCAAGGCCAACCAGCCGACGAACGGTGCCTCGCATCCGCAGCGCATCGGCGACCTGCCGCCCGAGCAGCGCCGCCAGCGCCCGGCCGACGGCCGTCAGGGCGGCGGTCAGCAGCGGCAGGGCGGCGGCGGTGGCGGCCAGCGTCAGGGCGGCGGTCCCGGCGGTGCCCGCGGCGGCCGGCCTCAGGGGCAGGGTCCCGGCGGCCGGCCTCAGGGGCAGGGCCCCGGCGCACGCCCGCAGGGCGCCGGCGCCGGTCCGCGGCCGGCCGGTGCCTCCGGCGGTGGCGCCGGTGCAGGCGGCTCGCGTTCGGCGCGCCCGACGCGCGACGACCAGCGCACCGGCGAGCGCGCCCCGGCCCAGGCGGGCGGACGGCGTCGCGTCGTCATCGACTCCCAGGCCGCGCGCCGCGGCCCCGGCGGCGGAGGCCCCGGGGGCGGTCCCGGCGGCGGCCCGCAGGGCCCGCCGCGGCGTCCCCCGCGCGGTCGCGGCCGTCGCCGTCGCGGCACCTACGACGACACGATCGCCCCGCTCGACGTCCAGGCGCAGTCCGCGACCGACAAGGTCAAGGTCAATTCCGGCTCGACGGTCAAGGACGTCGCCGAGTACCTCGGCGTCCCGATCCCCGAGATCATCAAGAAGCTCATGACCCTGGGCGAGATGGCCACGCTCACGCAGACGCTGGCCGACGAGGCGATCCAGGTCATCGCGGACGAGTTCGACAAGGAGATCGAGATCGTTCACGCCGCCGACGACGTGGACATCGAGCCGACGTACGACGACGCGGCCGAGGACCTCGTCGAGCGCCCGCCGGTCGTCACGATCATGGGCCACGTCGACCACGGCAAGACGTCGCTGCTGGACGCGGTGCGCGAGACCGAGGTGACCGCGGGCGAGGCCGGCGGCATCACCCAGCACATCGGCGCCTACCAGGTCCACCACAACGGCAAGGCGATCACCTTCCTCGACACGCCGGGCCACCAGGCGTTCACCGCCATGCGCGCCCGCGGTGCGAAGGTGACCGACATCGTCGTGCTCGTCGTCGCCGCCGACGACGGCGTCAAGCCGCAGACCGAGGAGGCCATCGACCACGCGCGCGCCGCCGACGTGCCGATCGTCGTCGCGGTCAACAAGATCGACAAGGAGGGCGCGGACCCGACCCGGGTGCGCACCGAGCTCACGCAGCGCGACCTCCAGCCGGCCGAGTGGGGCGGCGAGATCGAGTACGTCGACGTCTCCGCCAAGACGAAGCAGAACCTCGAGGACCTGCTGGAGACGATCCAGGTCGTCGCCGACCTCGAGGAGCTCAAGGCCAACCCGAACGTCGAGGCGTCCGGGCACGTCATCGAGTCCAAGCTCGATCCCGGCCGCGGCCCCGTCGTCACCCTGCTCATCGACCGCGGCACGCTGAAGATCGGCGACGCGGTGGTTGCGGGCGCCGATTGGGGCAAGGTGCGCGCGCTCGTCGACTACAAGGGCGACCGCGTCAAGGAGGCCCACCCCGGCGATCCCGTCGAGGTCCTCGGCTTCGACGGCGTCCCCGAGGCCGGCGAGTTCTTCCACGTCGTCGAGAGCGACAAGCGCGCCCGCGTCCTGGCGGCCGAACGCGCCAACCGCCTGAAGACCGAGTCGATCGCCCGGCGCTCCGGCCGCAAGGTGTCGCTGGAGGACGTCTTCACCCGCGCGAAGTCCGGCACGTCGAAGGAGCTCAACCTCGTCGTCAAGGCCGACGTGGCCGGCTCGCTGGAGGCCATCGAGGACGAGATCGCCAAGCTGCCGCAGACCGAGGTCTTCGCCCAGGTCATCCATCGCGGCGTCGGCGGGATCAACGAGTCCGACATCATGCTCGCCGCCGCGTCCGACGCGGTCGTGCTCGGCTTCAACGTGCGCCCGGTCGGCGACGCGGCGGCCATCGCCGATCGCGAGGGCGTGGAGATCCGTACGTACTCGGTGATCTACCGCGCCATCGAGGAGCTGCGCGCGGCGATGGAGGGCATGCTCGAGCCGGAGGAGGTCGAGGAGTCCCTCGGCCGCGCCGAGGTGCGCCAGACGTTCCGCGCATCGCGGATCGGCGTCATCGCTGGCTCCTACGTGACGGAGGGCATGATCCGCCGCGGGGCCAAGTGCCGCCTCGTCCGCGACGGCACGGTGGTCTACGACGGCGAGATCGAGTCGCTGCGCCGCTTCCAGGAGGACGTACGCGAGGTCCAGACCGGGTTCGAGTGCGGCATCGTGCTGCGCAACTTCCAGGACGTCAAGGAGGGAGACGTCCTGGAGGCCTACGAGACGAAGCGGGTCGAGCGCGAGCTGACGTGATGCCCGCGCCGGTCCGGGTGCCGGCGTGACGGCCTACGTCGCGCTGCTGCTGGTCGACCTGCACTTCCCGGTCGCGGGCTCGCTGAAGGCCAAGCGCAAGGAGCTGCAGTCCGTCAAGGCGCAGCTCCACGGGCGCCTCGGCGCCGCCGTCGCCGAGATCGACCATCACGACGTGTGGCAGCGCTCGCAGCTCTCGGTGGTCCTGACGAGCGGCTCGATGGGTCAGCTCGAGCGGCACGCGGACACCGTGGAACGTTGGCTGATCGACCGTTATCCAGATGATGTGCGCGTTCAGAGAATCTTCACGTCGGACGAGGACATAGGATGAGTACCGACCGCATGCGTCGGGTCGACGAGGCTGTGCGCCAAGTCGTCAGCGACGCTGTTGCACAAGATCTCAAGGACCCACGCGTTGGGTTCGTCACCGTGACCGACGTCAAGACCAGTCCCGACCTTCGCCGCGCGCGTGTCTACGTGAGCGTCCTCGGCGACCGCCGAACGCGCGAGGCCTCCATCGCGGGCCTCGACTCGGCGCACGGCTTCCTGCAGCGGCGCGTCGCGTCCGAGCTGCGGCTGAAGCACACGCCGGAGCTCGAGTTCCTCCTCGACGAGACGACGGAACGGGCGTTCAAGCTGGAGCGGATCATCAAGCGCGAGCTGTCGGACGACGTCGAGGCCGGCGGGGACGCAGGCCGCGAATGAGCGTCCAGGCGGCCACGACGTCGCGGCAGCGCATGCTCGCCGAGCTGCGCTCCGGCGACCAGTTCCTGCTCGTCACGCACGAGAACCCCGACGGCGACGCGCTCGGCTCGCTGGTCGCGATGCACGGCGTCCTGACGACGCTCGGCAAGGACGTCCTGATGTTCCTCTCGCCCCAGGACTTCCCGCTGCCGTACGAGTACCGGTTCTTCCGCTTCGACGACCTCGTGACGGCGCCGCCGCCTGACCTCCTGGCGCGCACCGTCGTCTTCCTCGACTGCGGCAACATCGATCGCAGCCCGATCGACCCGGCCGGGGCCAACGTGCTCAACCTCGACCACCACCACGACAACACCCGCTTCGGTTCGGTCAACCACGTCGTCGACGACGCGTCGTGCACGGCGGAGATCGTGTGGGACATGATGGGCGCGCTCGGCGTGCCCGCCACCCGGGAGATCGCCGACGCCCTGTACGTCGGGCTCGTCACGGACACCGGCCGCTTCATGTACGAGAACACCGGGCGCACGGCGCACCTCATGGCCGCCGACCTCATCGACCAGGGCGTCGACGTCGAGCGCACGTATCGCCGCCTGTACGAGGGCATGCCGCTGGCCAAGCTCGATCTGCTCGGGCGGGCGCTGACCCGCGTGGCCCGCTACGACGACGGTGCGCTGACCTTCACCCACGTCACGGCCGAGGACTTCCGCGCCACCGGTGCCGAGGAGAGCTACACGGAGGGCATCGTCGACTACCTGCGCTCGGTCGAGGGCACGAAGGTCGCGGTGCTCGTGCGCGAGCGCGAGGGATCGACGCCGGTACGCAAGGCATCGCTGCGCTCGACCGACGGGACCGTCGACGTGAGCGCGATCGCGCGCAGCCAGGGCGGAGGCGGCCACCGCCGCGCGGCCGGCTTCTCGACCGACATGGACATCGACGACATCGTCGCGTTCCTGCGCGGCGCGGTCGCCGACCAGCTCGGCCTCTAGGAGCCTGTTGAGCTTTCCCCGCCGCGCGAGAGAACGCGTCCGCGGCGCCGGATGACGACCGGCCGGCCCGCAAAGGCCACCAGCATTCGCTGGGCCGGCCGGTCGCCCCCGGCATCCACGGTCACGTCCTCTCGCATCGACGGATGAAAGATCAACAGACTCCTAGGGGTGCCGACCACTATCCGCGCGCGTCAGGGTGCGAGGGTTGGCCGCTGTCGCCGGGACGCGGGCCCCGGTGCGACCTCTCAGTTGAGACGGGCGTGCAGCGCCCGCGCCTGGATCTCGTGGCGCACGCTGTCCTCCTCATCGGCCGGCAGCAGCATCCGCAGGTCCGCGGCGCGGATGGCGCGCGTGAGGTCCCCGCGCCGCTCGTAGGAGCCGACGAGGTTGTTGAGCATGCGCGTCGCGATCTCGTGCGGCGTCCAGGGCCGGAGCGCGCCGTAGGCGGGCGCGATGGGCCGCCCGCCGTCGAACGGGTCGATGAGCAGCACCTCGTCGCCGCCGACGTGGCCGCAGACGAAGTGCCCGGTCAGGCCGAAGCCCGCCATCGCGATGCCGGCCCGGCGCGCGACCTCGACGTAGACGACGCTGAGCAGGATCGGCAGGCCGCGGCGGCGCTCGAGCACCAGGTCGAGCATCGAGTTGCGCGGGTCGTCGTAGGCGGCTCGGTCGCCCTGGAAGCCGTCCTCGTGTGCGAGCACGGACACGAGCGCGTGGAGCTCGGCGGCCGCGCCGATGGCCACCGGGTCGATCCGCCCGGCCAGCGCGTCGAGGCGCTCGAGCGCCCGATCCGCGTCGATGGGCCGCATCTCGGCCGCCATGGCGAGGGCGAGCTCGTCCAACGGCGCGTCGGGCGCCGCCGCGAGAACGGAGAACGAGTCGACGGGCACGGGTGCATCTTGCCCGTCCCGGGGACGGCCGATGCCTTCGAGTCGCCACAATGCGCCCGGCATGGACGGAGTGATGCTCATCGACAAGCCCGCGGGCAAGACGTCGCACGACATCGTCGCGGCCGCCCGGCGCCGCTTCGGCCGCGGCGTACGGGTGGGCCACGCCGGGACGCTGGACCCCTTCGCCACGGGCCTGCTGATCGTGCTCGCCGGTCGCGCCACGCGGGCGCAGCGGTTCTTCATGGGCCAGCCGAAGGCCTATGAGACGGTCGCCCGGCTGGGGTGGACGTCGACGACCGGGGACCCCGAGGGCGAGGTCGAGCACACCGGCCGCCTCCCGGACCTCGACCGCCCGCTGCCCACCGGGCGGCTGCGCCAGCGCCCGCCGGCCTACTCCGCCGTCAAGGTCGGCGGCCGGCGCGCCTACGAGCTCGCCCGCGCCGGCACCGAGGTCGAGTTGGCCGAGCGCGAGGTCGAGGTCACCCGCTTCGAGCTGCTGGGACGCGACGGCGACCGCGCGACGTTCGCGATCGAGTGCTCGACCGGCACCTACGTGCGCTCGCTGATCGGCGACCTCGGCGACGCGTACTGCCTTCAGCTGCGGCGCACGGCGATCGGGCCCTTCCGGATCGAGGACGCCGACCCCGAGCGGGTCGTGCCCCTCGGCGACGCGCTTGCGGCGATCCTGCCGGTCGTCGCGGTGGACGGTGAGGCCGCGCGCCGGGCGGCCCACGGCGTGGCCCTGACGGCGCCCTCCGGGGCCCCGCAGGGCCCGGTCGTGGTGCTCGCCGACGGCGACGGCCCGATCGCGGTCGCCGAACCTCGGGAGGGCGGTGTTCTGAAGCCCATCGTAGGCTTCCGGCCCGGATGAAGATCACCGCTCTCACCGACGCCGAGCCGCGCCCCCGCAAGATCGCGCTGGGCACCTTCGACGGCGTGCACCTCGGCCATCGTGCCGTGATCGAGGGCAGCGACACCGTCGTGACGTTCGAGCCGCATCCGCTGGCGGTCATCGCGCCGCGCAGCGCTCCGCGCCTGCTGACCTCGCTGGAGCGCAAGGCGCAGCTCGTGTCGGAGCTCGGCGTCGAGGAGCTCGTCGTCGTGACGTTCGACGACGAGCTCGCGTCGGTCGAGGCCGAGCAGTTCGTCGACCGCATCCTCGTCGACGCGCTCCAGGCGACGCACGTGAGCGTCGGGGAGAACTTCCGCTTCGGTCACCTCGCCCGCGGCGACGCCGACCTGCTGGCCGCCGACGACCGCTTCGAGACCCGCGTCAGCTCGCTGCTGGAGATCGACGGCGAGATCGTCTCCTCCAGCCACATCCGCGGGCTGATCACCGGCGGCGCCGTCGCCTACGCCGGCCGGCTGCTCGACCGGCCGTTCCGCCACCGCGGCGAGGTCGTCGACGGCGACAAGCGCGGGCGCGAGCTGGGCTTCCCGACCGCGAACCTCGTCCCGCCCGAGGGCTACGTCATCCCCGGCCACGGCGTGTACGCCTGCGTGGCGTGGGTGCCGGGCCTCGAGGACGGCGAGGCGGTCCCGGTGCCGGCCGCCGTGAACATCGGCGTGCGGCCCCAGTTCCAGAGCGGTCGCGGCGAGCTCATCGAGGCGTTTCTCATCGACTGGAGCGGCGATCTGTACGGCGCGGCGCTCGCGCTGGACTTCCACAAGCGCCTGCGCGGCGAGCGCCGGTTCCCCTCCGTCGACGACCTCGTCGCGCAGATGGATCGCGACGTGGAGGCCGCCCTTGCTACCGTGTCGGGCCGCACATGACGCTAACTCTGGAAAACAAGGCCGAGATCGTCGCGAAGTTCGGCGACAACCCGCAGGACACGGGGAACACCCGCGTCCAGGTCGCCCTGCTGACGGCCCGCATCAACGAACTGACGGAGCACCTGCGCGAGCACAAGAAGGATCATCACTCGCGCCGCGGCCTGCTGATGCTCGTCGGCCAGCGCCGGCGGCTGCTCGGCTACCTGCAGAAGAAGGACCTCGAGGGCTACCGCGAGCTCATCCGCGAGCTCGGCCTTCGCCGGTGAGATCCCGCGGGTCGGCCTCCCGGACGGTTCCGGCCCTGCTGGACGCGGCTCGATGACCGAGCTCGTCGTGCCGGGGACGCCGGCGCCGGAGTTCTCCCTCGCCACCGAGGACGGCGACACCTTCACGCAGGAGAGCCTCAAGGGCCAGACGACCGTCCTGGTCTTCTACCCGTTCGCCTTCTCGCCGGTCTGCACCGACCAGCTGCAGATCTACGACGAGGTCGGCGACGAGTTCGCCAAGCGCGACGCCAAGCTCTACGGGGTCTCGACCGACGCGACGTGGTCGCAGACCGCGTTCAAGGAGAAGCTCGGCGTCTCGATCCCGCAGCTGTCGGACTTCGAGCCCAAGGGCGCGACCTCGCGCAAGCTCGGCACGTACTTCGAGCCCGCGGGCATGACGAACCGCGCGATCGTGATCTTCGGCCCCGACGGGGTCGTGCGCTGGAGCTACGTCGCCGACTCGCCGGGCGACCTGCCGGGCGTCAACCTGATCCTGGAAGCGCTCGACTCGTAGCCGCGCCCTCACGGGCATCAGGGCGGCGCCTGAAGCGCAAGCAGGTCACGGCTGCCGCCCCAGCGCGCCCGGCGGGGTCAGGTGGTCAGCGCAGACCGTTACGCCGGGGGCGGGGCCCGCCGAGCGGCGACGCGGGAAGATGTACGGGCCCATGATCGATCAGGACGAGCACGACGACGATCACGCCCGTGGCCCTTCGGACGCCCCGCTCGTGATCGTCTATGCGGACTTCACGTGCCCGTTCTGCGCCGTCGCGCACGAGCGCCTGTCCGACCGGCACGTGCGCCGCGTCTTCCGCCACCTGGCGCTGAAGGCCAAGCACCCCCGCGCCGTGCCGGTCGCCCGCGCGTCGGAGGCGGCCGCGCTGCAGGGCGCGTTCTGGGCGTTCCACGACGCCGTCTACGCCGACCAGAGCCGCATCGAGGACCCGCACCTGTGGGCGCTGGTGGAGCGGCTCGGGCTCGACCTCGACCGCTTCGAGGCCGACCGCCGCTCGGACGCCGTCGCCGACCGCGTCCGGCGCCAGACGCACGAGGCGGTGCTCGCCGGCGCCATGACCACGCCGACCTTCTTCCGCGAAGGTCGCCCCGACCAAGCCCTCTACAATGACGTGGTTCGGCAAAGAGAAGCAGCAAAGAGGCGGCCCGCTACCGAACGCGGGCCAGAAGAGAGGCAGAACACATATGAGCAGTCCTGACGCCGTCCACCGCGTCTCCGTGGAGATCGCCGGTACCGAGATCTCCTTCGAGACCGGGAAGATGGCCAAGCAGGCTTCGGGCGCAGTCGTCGTCCGCGCCGGCGACACGATGGTGCTGAGCACCGCGACCGCCGGCAACGTCCGTGACGTGGACTTCCTTCCGCTCACGGTCGACGTCGAGGAGCGCATGTACGCCGCGGGCAAGATCCCCGGCTCGTTCTTCAAGCGCGAGGGTCGTGCCGGCGAGAAGGGCACGCTGACCGCGCGCATGATCGACCGTCCGATCCGCCCCCTGTTCCCCAAGGGCTGGCGCTTCGAGACGCAGCTGGTGACGCTGCCGCTGTCGATCGACCACGTGCACCCGTACGACATCCTGGCCATGAACGGCGCGTCCGCCGCGCTGATGGTCTCCAACATCCCGCTGCCCTTCCCGGTCGGCGCGGTGCGCATCGGCAAGGTGGACGGCAACTTCGTCGTCAACCCCGACGAGGCCGACCTGCTCGACAACACCGACCTCGATCTGATCGTGGCCGGTACCGAGGAGGCCATCCTCATGGTCGAGGCGGGCGCCAACGAGGTGCCCGAGGCCGAGATCCTCGACGCGCTGGACATCGCCCATTCGGCGATCAAGAAGCTGTGCGCGGCGCAGCACGAGCTGCGCGACAAGGCCGGCAAGCCGAAGATCGAGTTCGTGGCGCCGCAGATCGACGACGGTCTGTACCAGGCGATCAGGGACTCGCACTACGCGGCACTCGACGCGGCGACGCAGGTCGAGGACAAGCTCGAGCGCCAGGACGCGACCAAGCGCGTCGAGGAGGACGTCCTCACGGCGCACTCCGGCGATCCGGCGTGGGAGGGCTACGCCGAGCAGCGCGCGAAGGTCCAGGCCGCGTTCGACAAGCTCGAGAAACAGATCATCCGCGAGCGCATCGCCGTCCACAAGAAGCGCCCCGACGGCCGCGCCGAGAAGGAGATCCGCCCGATCTCGATCGACGTCGGACTGCTGCCGCGCGCCCACGGCTCGGGCATGTTCACCCGCGGTCAGACGCAGGTGCTCAGTGCCGTCGCGCTCGGCACGCTGAAGGAGGAGATGCGTCTCGACACCCTCGGGCTCGAGACGAAGAAGTACTACTTCCACCACTACAACTTCCCGCCGTTCTCGGTCGGGGAGGCCGGCCGCCTGGGCGGCCCCAAGCGCCGCGACATCGGCCACGGGGCGCTCGCCGAGCGCGCGCTGGTGCCCATGGTGCCGTCGATCGAGGACTTCCCGTACACGATCCGGGTCGTCTCCGACACGCTGGAGTCCAACGGCTCGTCGTCGATGGCCTCGGTGTGCGGCTCCACGCTCGCGCTGATGGATGCGGGCGTGCCGATCAAGCGGCCCGTGGCCGGCATCGCGATGGGCCTGATCAAGGAGGGCGACGACTACATCGTCCTCACCGACATCGCCGGCGTCGAGGACCACCTCGGCGACATGGACTTCAAGGTCGCCGGCACGGAGCGCGGGATCACCGCGCTGCAGATGGACATCAAGATCACGGGCGTCACGTTCGACATCCTGCGCGACGCGCTCACGCAGGCCAACGAGGCGCGGATGACGATCCTCGGCAAGATGCGCGACGTCATCGACATGCCGCGCTCCGAGATGTCGCTGTACGCGCCGCGCATCCAGACGATCCAGGTAGACCCGTCGCAGATCGGCATGATCATCGGCAAGGGCGGCGAGACGATCCGCGGCATGCAGGAGGAGTTCGAGTCCCAGATCGACATCAACGATGACGGTCAGGTGCTCATCTACTCCGCCAACGGCGAGCTCGGGCAGGCGCTGCTGGACCGGATCACGGCCATGACCAAGGAGGTCGAGGTCGGCGACGAGTTCGACGGCAAGGTCGTCAAGACCACGACGTTCGGCGCGTTCGTCGAGCTGACGAAGGGCACCGACGGCCTGCTGCACATCTCGAACGTCAAGCCGGGCGAGCGGGTCGAGACGGTCGAGGACGTCCTCAACCGCGGCGACGAGATCAAGGTCCGCGTGGTCGAGGTCGACCGCGAGCGCGGCCGCATCGGCCTGCGCCTCTCCGAGGACCCGGCCATCGCCGGCAAGTCGGCCGAGGAGCTCGCGGCGATCGGCGCCGGCGGCGGCAACGGCGGAGGCCCGCGGGGCGATCGCGGTCCGCGCGGCGGCGGCGACCGGGGCGACCGGGGCGGGCGCGGCGGCGACCGCGGCTCCGGCCGTCCGCGGCGCGGCAGCAACCGCGACCCCGAGCGGTCGTAGTGCTGCATCCCGAGGGTCGCGGGACGGAGCACGGATGACGCATCCGGTGGCCGGGTGACCGACGGGGTCACCCTCACCGAGCTGGAGTCGGGCGTGCGGGTCATCACGGAGGCGATGCCCTCCGTGAGATCCGCCGCCCTCGGCTTCTTCATCGGCACCGGCTCCGGCATGGAGGCCGAGGCCGAGGCCGGCCTGTCGCACCTGCTCGAGCACATGCTCTTCCGGGGCACGGACCGGCTGCAGTCGCACGAGATCGACGAGCTGTTCGACGCGATGGGCGCGGAGCTGAACGCGGGAACGGGCAAGGAGTCGACCTCGGTGTACTCGCGCGTCCTCGACGTGCACCTCGACGAGGCGTTCTCGGTCATGGCCGACATGGTCTGGCGGCCGGCGCTGCGCGATCTGGAGACCGAGCGCGAGGTCGTGCTCGAGGAGATCGCGATGTACGAGGACGACCCGCAGGACAAGGTCTTCGACGTGCTCGGCGAGGCGGTCTTCGCGGGCCATCCGCTCGGGCGCGCGATCATCGGCCGCGCCGAGGTCATCTCGTCGATCGACCGTGACGGCCTGGCGGCGTTCCACCAGCGGCACTACCACCCGCCGCAGGTCGTGGTCGCCGCCGCCGGCTCCCTCGAGCACGAACGCATCGTCGAGCTCGTGCGCGAGGCCGAGCAGCGGGGGATGAACGGCGGCCGTTCGCGCCTGCAGTCCGCGCCGCTGCCCCCGTTCGAGGCGCGGACGGTCTTCGCGCGCAAGGACACCGAGCAGGTCCACGTCTGCCTCGGCGGCCGCGGGATCGCGCGCGACGACGACCGCCGCTTCGCGCTGCGGGTCCTCGACACGATCCTCGGCGGCACGTCATCGTCGCGCCTGTTCCAGGAGGTGCGCGAGCGGCGCGGGCTGGCCTACGCGGTCTACTCGTTCACGGCGCTGTACGGGGGCACCGGCCAGGTCGGCCTGTACCTCGGCACCCGCGGCGACAACCTCCGGGAGGCGCTGAAGGTCCTCGGCTCCGAGCTCGAGCGGTTCGCCGACGAGCCCGCGACCGAGGCCGAGATCGCGCGGGCCAAGGAGAACGCGAAGGGCCGGCTGGTGCTGTCGCTGGAGTCGACGGCGTCGCGCATGAACCGGCTCGGCTCGGCCGTCCTGGCCGGCCTGCCGGTGCTCGACGTCGACGAGGTGCTCGAGCGCATCGACGCGGTGACGCTCGACGACGTGCGCGCGCTGGCAACCGAGCTGTTCGCGCCCGGCCGGCTGTCGGCGGCGGGGATCGGACCCGACGAGGACGCGTTCCGGGCGGCGCTCGCACCGCTGGCGGTCGCGTGACCAGCGCCGGCGATCCGATCCGCGTCGGCGTGGCCGGCGCCGCAGGCCGCATGGGCCAGACCGTGTGCCGCGCGATCGAGGGCGCCGAGGACATGGTGCTCGCCGGCCGGGCGGACCCGGCGCTGGGCGTGGAGCTGGGGGAGATCCTCGGCGACGTCGACGTGGTCGTCGACTTCACGCAGCCCGACACGGCGACCGCGAACGCGCTCGCCTGCGTGCGGGCCGGCGTGCACGTCGTCATCGGGACCTCGAGCTTCGACCTCGAGCCGCTGCGTGGGCTCGACCATCCGCCGAACGTCTTCTTCGCGCCCAACTTCGCGATCGGCGCGGTGCTGATGATGCGCTACGCCGCCGAGGCGTCGCGGGTGATGAAGCGGGCCGAGATCATCGAGCTGCACCACGACGGCAAGCTCGACGCCCCGAGCGGGACCGCCGCCCGGACGGCCGAGATGATGCAGGGTGACGTCCCGATCCACTCGGTGCGGCTGCCCGGGCTCGTCGCCCACCAGGAGGTCATCCTGGGCGACGTCGGCCAGACGCTGACGATCCGCCACGACTCGGTCGACCGCGAGTCGTTCATGCCGGGCGTGCTGCTCGCCGTCCGCCGCGTCGGCTCCTTGACCGAGTCGCCGGTCGTGGGCCTCGAGCACCTGCTGTTCGACTCGTGATCCGCGCCTCCGCGACCCGCCGGTCCTGAACAGGACCTGAACTGTGGCGCTGGCGGACAGGGTGGGCAAGTATCGTCGTGACGCCCGTCACGAGGAGGCACCATGCCGTGGACGACCCATCTGCTCGTCGTCGCCAGCCGGACCGCCGAGTCCAGTGAGCTCATCTCGTACCTGCGCGAGCGCGCGCGGACGGGTCCCGTGCACGTCACTCTCGTCGTGCCGCTCGAGGTGGGCGGCCGCGACGCCGGCCGCGAGCGGCTCGAGGGCGCGCTGGCGCGGCTGCACGAGATCGGGATCGAGGCGGTCGGGCAGGTGGCCGGCGACGGGGAGCCACTGCACGCGGTCCTCGAGGTCTACGACCCCAAGCGCCATGACGAGATCATCGTCGTGACGCTGCCCGAGCACCTGTCGCGCTGGCTGCGCTGCGACCTGCCGCACCGGATCGCGCAGGTCACCGGCGCCCTCGTGCGCCACATCGAGGTCAGCGAGCGGCGGGCGGCCGTGCGCCGGTGAACAGCCCACCCGGGGTGACGGTCGCGGTCACCGACCACGCCGCCGACCGGTACCGCCAGCGCGTGCGCGGCACGCTCGACGCCCGCACGGACGTCGCGGGGCGCGTCGCCCGCGGGTGGGCGGCGGGCCGTGTCGAGCCGGGCGAGCGCGGCGCGATGCGGGTGACCGATGTCGAGGACCGCTCGCTCGTGTTCGTCTGCCGCCACGACGTGCGCGGCGGCGAGCTCGTCGTCATCACCCTCTGGGAGGAGGGCGACGAGGCGCGCGTCCCGCGCCGCTTCACCGACGCTCTCGAGCCCCGCCGCCGCAGCTGATCGGTCCTCGAAGATCGAGAGCGGCGACGGACCCGTCCGCAGCGCCGGCGGGAGCCGCGGCGATGGCGAGCGAGCGAGGCTGGGATCGATCCTGTCGTCTGTCACGCGTGCGCAAGGTATCGTCGGTGGTGACGGCAGGAGGCTGTGAGTGGTCGGAAACATCGTCAGACGAGTTCCGGGGAGCGGGCTGGTGGGCAGCGTGGCCCGCACCGCCGTGCGCGCGGCGGACAACGTCGGCGACGCCGCGGTCCAGACGACGAGGGCCGTGACGCTCGTGACGATCGACCGCGTGCTCGCCTCGTCCTTCGCTCTGGAGGTCGTCGACCACGTCGTGTCGAGCCCGCTCGTGGATCGCAGCGCCCAGCGCCTGCTGCGCGGGCCGGAGGTCGGCAGGCTCGTCGAGATGACGCTCGAGAGCGACCAGATCGACGCGGTCCTCGCCGGCGCGGTCGAGAGCCCGGCGGCCGAGCGGCTCATGCGCGGCGCGCTCGAGTCGCCGGCGGTGCAGCGCCTGATCGCCGAGGTGCTGGACTCACCCGGGATGGAACGGGTCGTCGCGGGGGCGCTGGACTCTCCGGGCGTGCAGCGGATGGTGGCCGGCGCGCTGGACTCTCCGGGTGTGCAGCGGATGGTGGCCGGGGCGCTGGACTCGCCCGGGATGCAGCGGGTCGTCGTGGACGCGCTGGACTCTCCGGGTGTGCAGCGGATGGTGGCCGGCGCGCTGGACTCTCCGGGCGTGCAGCGAATCGTGTCCGACGCCCTCGACTCGCCGGCCATGCAGCGGATGGTGTCGCAGGCGCTGGTCTCGCCCGGCATGCAGCGAATCGTGTGCGACGCCCTCGACTCGCCGGCCATGCAGCGGCTGCTCGCCGAGACGCTGGAATCCGCGGGCGCGCAGCGTCTGGTCGCGGGCGCGCTCGACTCGCCGGGCACCGAGCGGCTGCTGGCCGAGGCGCTCGACTCACCGGGCATGCAGCGGCTGCTCGCCGAGATGCTCGAGTCCGCGGGCGCGCAGCGTCTCGTGGTGGGGGCGCTCGACTCGCCGGGCACCGAACGGCTGCTGGCCGAGGCGCTCGACTCACCGGGCATGCAGCGCCTGCTGGACCGCGCGCTCGAGAGCCGGCTGACCGACGAGCTCCTGACGCGGATCCTCGAGGACGTCACCGTCCGGCTCGCCGCGAGCCAGGGCCTGTGGACGCTGATCGACGAGGTCGCGGCCAGCCCGGCCATCACCGCCGCGATCACCCAGCAGGGCATGGGCTTCGCCGACCAGGTCGCCGGCGAGGTTCGCGGCCGCTCTCGCAACGCCGACGCCTGGATGGAGGCCGTGGCGCGCCGCGTCCTGCGGCGGCGCGACGGGGCCCGGACCACGGAGGCCGGATGAGCGCGACCGTACCTCCGGTGCCGCCCGCGCAGCCGGTGCCCGGCGCCGCCCCGGTCGCGCTCGCGACGACCCGTGCGCCCCCTGTCGCCGAGCCCGTGGTGGTGGTGACCGGCCCGTATGCCGGGCTGGCGACCCGCACACTGGCCTTTGCCGCCGACGCGATCGTCATCAACGTCGTCGGCTGGTTCGTCGCGGCGATCGTCACGCTGTGCCTCTCGCTGCTCAGCCTGCCGAGCAGCGTGAAGGACGTCCTGCTCGTCATCGGCGCCGGCATCGCACTGGTCTGGACCGCGTCCTACTTCTGCTTCTTCTGGTCGACGACCGGGCAGACCCCGGGCAACCGGCTCATGCGCATCCGCGTCGTCGAGGTCGCGACGGGTCAGCCCATCAAGCCGCGGCGCGCGTTCGGGCGGATGCTCGGCCTGGTGCTCTCCGCGCTGCTGCTCTGCACCGGCTTCCTCCTGATCCTGTTCGACGGGCGGCGTCGTGCGCTGCACGACCGTCTCTCGGGCACGATCGTCGCCGACGTCGCGGCCGAGCCGCCGATCCGCACCGTCGCGCCCCCGCGCCGGACCCGCCGCTAGAGCGGCGCGGCAGGGCGGGCCACGGAATGGATGGGCCCTCACCCGCGCCGGAGGTGCGGTCACCCCTCGCGGACGAGCTCGGCCACGCGACGGCGAGAGCCCACTCCCGCCGGAGGTGCGGTCACCCCTCGCGGACGAGCTCGGCCAGCCGGGTGTGCCGGCGCCGGGCGTCGACGCGCCGCAGCGCGAGCTCGAGCGCCCGCCGCTCGCCCACGAAGACCGCCATGCGCTCGGCCCGGGTGAGTGCGGTGTAGACGAGGTTGCGCGTGAGCATGACGTGATGGCCCGAGAAGATCGGGACGACGACCGCCGGCGCCGAGCTGCCCTGCGCCTTGTGCACCGACATCGCATGCGCCGGGCGCAGGGTCTCCAGCGCGCCCGCCGGCAGGGCGATCATCCGGCCGTCGTCGGTGGCGAGCAGCGTCTCGGCGGCGTCGCGGTCGTGGGCGGCGATCACGCCGATCTCGCCGTTCATGAGCTGGCGCTCATGGTCGTTGCGGGTCTGCACCACGCGGTCGCCCACCCGTAGGCCGGTGCCCGGGATCGGCTCGCCGTCCGGGTTCAGTCGTGCGCGCAGCGCGTCGTTGAGCGCCTCGATGCCGACGGGGCCACGGTGCATCGGCGCGAGCACCTGCACGTCGGCGCGCGGGTCGAGCCCCAGGTGCCCGGGCAGGCGGTCGGCGGCGAGCGAGACGACCTCGGCGAAGATCTCGTCCGCGCGATCGCGGGCGACGAAGTAGAAGTCGCGATCGACGTCGCCGGGGATCTCGCGTGGGGGCGGGCGGCCCTCGTTGATCGCGTGCGCGGCGCGGACGATGAGCGACCGCGCGGCCTGGCGGAACACCTCGGTCAGCCGGGTGAGCGGGACCTCCTCGGAGGCGATGAGGTCGTCGAGCACGCGGCCGGGGCCGACCGGGGCGAGCTGGTCGGGATCGCCGACGAGCACGACGTGCGTCGCGTCGCCGACCGCGCCGAACAGCGCGCCGGCGAGCCGGACGTCGAGCATGGACGCCTCGTCGACGATGAGGACGTCCGCGCCGGGGATCGGGTCCTCGGGCCCGTGGACGAAGCCGGCGCCGGGCTGCCAGCCGAGCAGCCGGTGGATCGTCGAGGCCTCGGCGCCGGTCGCCTCGGCCATCCGGCGCGCGGCCTTGCCGGTCGGCGCGCACAGGCGCGCCGACAGCCGGCGGGCGTGCACGACGTCCACGAGCGCGCGCAGCGTCGCGGTCTTGCCGACCCCGGGGCCGCCGGTGAGGATCGACAGGCGCCCCGCGAGCGCGCGCTGGATCGCCGCCCACTGCGCGTCGGTGGGCACGAAGGCGCCGCCGCCGGGCCGCTCGGGTGCCGGGCCGTCGTGGGCCGGATCGGCGTCCAGGAGCGCCCGCACCCGCTGCGCGAGCCGCTGCTCGATGCGGTGCAGACGCGCGTCGGCGACCCGGTCGCCCTCCACCACGACGGCGCCCGCGGCGGCGAGCTGCTCGATCGCCCCCGCCGGATCGGCGTCGAGGAGCCGCCGGGCCCGAGCGCGCAGCTCGGCGGCCGGCAGGTGGCAGTGCCCGTCGGACTCCGCCTCGCGCAGCGCGTGCGCGACGCCCGCCGCCAGGCGGCGCGGGTCGTCGGGCCCGACGCCGAGCGCGAGGGCCAGCGCGTCGGCCGTCGCGAAGCCGACCCCGTCGAGCTCGCAGAGGCGGTACGGGTCGACCGTGAGCACGTCGACCGCGTCGGCGCCCAGTGCGCGCAGCACCCGGCTGGCCGCCGCCGCGGGCACGCCGTGGGCGTCGAGGAAGAGGCGCACCGCGCGTAGCGACCGCGCCTCGCGCCAGGACTCGACGGCCGGCGCGATCCGGATCGGCCCGATGCCCGGGACCTCGCGCAGCCGGGCGTGAGGGTCGGCATCGACGACGTCGAGGACGCTCGCGCCGTGGCGGTCGAGCAGGTACGCGGCGCCCGCCGGCCCGACGTGCTTGACCGCCGCGAGCACGGCCAGCAGCGCGGCGTCGGTGCTCGGCTCGGCCACCCGCACGGCGCTCACGTGGAACTGGCGGCCGTGCCGCGGATGCTCGCGCCACGTCCCGCGGACCTCCATGGCGTCGCCCGCGTGGATGTGCGCGAGCGGGCCGCACACCACGACCGCCTCGCCGTCGTCGGTGACCGCGTCGAGCACGGCGAAGTCGCCGTCGTCGGCCTGGTAGCGCACGCGCGCCACCTCGACGGCGAGCGCGGGTGCCGGATCAGCCGGGACGGTCATCGAATCCGACGGTAACGCGCGGGCGGCAGTCACTCGGCCGCTGACGCTGAGATACTGGTGTCCGTGGGCACCTTCGGCACCGTCATCACCGCGATCGTCACACCCTTCGACGACGAGCTGAACGTCGACGAGGAGGCGTTCGTCTCACTTCTGCGCCACCTCGCCGATCACGGCAGCGACGGGTTCGTCGTCTGCGGATCGACCGGCGAGGCGGCGACCCTCACCGATGACGAGCACATGCGCGTCGTCGAGCTCGCCGTGGCCGAGAAGCCGGACGGCGTGAAGATCGTGGCCGGGACGGGCTCCAACGACACCCGCCACGCGGTCGAGCTGACGGAGCGCGCGACCGCGCTCGGTGTCGACGGGACGCTGTCGGTCACCCCGTACTACGTGCGGCCCAACCGGCGCGGGCTCATCGGCCACTACAGCGAGATCGCGAAGGCCACCGACAAGCCGATCCTGCTCTACAACATCCCCAGCCGGACGGCGCTCGACATCCCCAACGAGCTCCTGGCCGAGCTGGGCGGGATCGACCACGTCATCGGCGTCAAGCAGGCCAACAACGACAACCTCGCCCCGATCGACGGCCTCGAGGTCTACGCCGGCAACGACGACGTCTTCGCCCGGACGCTCGACATGGGCGGCGCGGGGGGCATCCTCGTCGCCAGCCACGTCGTCGGCGACGAGATGCGGCGGATGGTCGAGCAGCCCGAGCGGCGCGCCGAGATCGACGCGTCGCTGCGCGACGTCTACGCGGTCATGGGGGTCACGACGAACCCGATCCCGGTCAAGGCCGCGCTGAACCTCCTGGGCCACGACGTCGGTGGGCTGCGGCTGCCGCTCGTCGAGGTCTCCGAGGAAGAGCGTGCCGCGGTGCGGGCCGTGCTCGAGCGCCATGGCCTGCTGAGCGGCGCGTCGGCATCGTGAGACCCTGCGGGTCCTCACACGGCGACGCTTCGACCCGGCGGACGATTCCATCGTGAGTCCCAGCACCTTGCGCGTCCTGCCCCTCGGCGGGCTGGGCGAGATCGGCAAGAACATGACGGTCGTCGAGTACGAGGACCGCATCGTCGTCGTGGACACCGGGCTGCGCTTCCCGACCGCGGACATGATGGGCATCGACCTCGTCCTGCCGGACTTCAGCTACCTGCGCGAGCGTGCCGACGACATCGAGGCGATCGTCATCACGCACGGCCACGAGGACCACATCGGCGCGCTGCCGTTCGTGCTGCGCGAGCTGGGCCAGGACATCCCCGTGTTCGGCAGCCGGCTGACGATGGCGATGGCGCGCTCGAAGCTCGACGAGCACAAGCTGCGCGAGGTCGAGCTCGAGGACGTCGAGGCCGGGGTCCGCATCGAGGCGGGGCCGTTCGACATCGAGCTCGTCCACATGACGCACTCGATCCCGGACTCGCGGGCGGTCGCGCTGACCACCGACCTGGGGACCATGCTCGTCACCGGCGACTACAAGTTCGACCAGACGCCGGTCGACGGCCGGCCGGCGGACATCTCGCGCCTGGCGGAGCTCGGCAAGGACGGGCTGCTGCTGCTCTGCGGCGACTCGACGAACGTCGACCGCCCGGGCTGGGCCCCGAGCGAGTCCGGCGTCGGGCCGCGCCTGGAGGAGGTGTTCTCGCGCTGCGAGGGCCGGATCGTCGTCACGTCGTTCGCGTCGAACATCCACCGCGTCCAGCAGGTCATCGGCGCCGCCGCGGCCGTGGGCCGCAAGGTCGCGCTCATCGGCCGTTCGATGCGCAAGAACGTCAACATCGGCCGCTCGCTCGGCCACATCGTCGCGCCCGAGGGCCTGATCATCAACGCGCGCGAGATCGAGGACTTCCCCGACCACAAGCTCGTCATCTGCTCGACCGGGTCGCAGGGCGAGCCGCTGAGCGCGCTGCGCCGCATGGCCCACCGCGACCACCCGCAGGTCGAGCTGCACTCCGGCGACACGGTCGTGTTCTCCGCGACCCCGATCCCCGGCAACGAGCGCGCGGTCAACGAGACCGTGGACCGCCTCTTCCAGATCGGCTGCGACGTCATCACGACGCGCGACGCCCCGATCCATGCCTCCGGCCACGGCTACGCGGAGGAGGTCAAGCTGATGCTGAACCTGGTGCGGCCGCAGTACGTCATGCCGTTCCACGGCGACTACAAGCGCATCCGGATGCACGGCCAGCTCGCCGAGGCGGTGGGCATCGAGGCGCAGCGCGTGTTCCGGGGCGTCAACGGGCTGCCGCTGGAGATCGACAAGCGCGGCGCGCGCTTCGGCGACAAGGAGCAGTCGGGGATGGTCTTCGTCGACGGCGTCGACATTGGCGACGTGGCCGACGTCGCCCTGCGCGACCGGCGGATGCTCTCCGCGGACGGCATCTTCGTCGTCGTCGCCACGATCTCCGAGCAGGACGGGTCGTCGGTCGCCGAGCCCGAGGTGATCTTCCGCGGCGTGCCGTTCCGCGACCAGGCCGACGAGCTGCTCGACGAGATCCGCGGGACGGTCGAGGCGTCGCTCGAGCGTGCGGCGGAGGAGGAGATCCGGGAGATCGACCTCCTGCAGGAGCTCCTGCACGACGACCTCGCCCAGTTCGTCTACGAGCGCCTGAAGCGGCGGCCGATGGTGCTGCCGGTCGTCGTCGAGGTCTGAAAAAGCGTCCGGCCCGCGGCGGACCGTAGTCTGCCGCGTCGCGCCCCGGGCATTGCCCCGATGCCGCACGTCGCGGGTGCGGGCATCCTGGGGCTCATGAGCACGCCATCGTCATCGACCCCCAAGGTGCTGGTCGCGTACGCCAGCAAGCACGGCTCGACTCACGAGATCGCCGAGGCGATCGCCGAGCGCCTGCGCGCGGACGGCGTGCCGGCGGACTGCCGCGACGCCGGCGACGTCAAGGAGCTCGAGGGCTACGGCGCCGTGGTGCTCGGCAGCGCGGTCTACATGAAGCGCTGGCGCCATGAGGCCAAGCGCTTCCTGCATCGGCACCGCCGCGAGCTGGCGCAGCTGCCGCTCTGGGTCTTCTCGTCCGGGTACGTCGGCGACGCCGAGCGCAACGCGGAGTGGGAGGAGCCGGCCGGGGTCGTCAAGACGGTCGAGGAGCTCGGCGCCCGCGCGCACGTCGTGTTCGGCGGGCGGGTCCCGCAGGACGGCGGGTTCATCGCGAAGTCCATGGCGAAGAACACGCCGCCCGAGTCCGCCGACCGGCGCGACTGGGACGAGATCGGCGAGTGGGCGGCCGGGATCGCCGGCGAGCTGCGGGTGGGCGAGCGCGTGTAGCGCGGCCCGCGTCGGCATCGACCGTCGAGGTTCTCCGCGTGAGGCTGAGGAACTCGACGCTCGGTGGCGCGCGCCCGCTCAGGCGGCGACCAGCAGGCTCGTCGCGTACAGCGCGATCATCCCCGCGCACAGGCCGCCGACGCTGACGGGGTTGAGGATCCGGCCGCTGCCGTCGCGCATGGTAGACGCGAGCTGCACGACGACCTGGACGATCGCGCCGACGCCGACGCCGAGCAGGAACGTCGTCAGCTCGGCGTTGTCGACGGTCGCGCCGAGGATGCCGCCGAGGATCGCCGGCGCGCCCGCGATCACGCCGAGGCCGAGCAGCCGGGCCAGCGGCGGCCGGCCGGGCCCGCCGCTCAGGGGCGCCGCGATCGCGAGGCCCTCGGTCGTGTTGTGCGCGGCGAACCCGACGACGAGGAAGGCGCCGAGGGCGAGCTCGCCGATCGCGTAGGCGCTGCCGATCGCGAGGCCCTCGCCGAGGTTGTGCAGCCCGATGCCGATCGCCACCATCAGCGCGGCCGCGTATCCGCTGCGCCCGGCCGCCCCCGCGCCCGCCCGCCGCGCCGAGACCATGCGGTCGACGGCGGTGAGCGCGAGGAACGCGAGCCCCGCTCCGAGGAACAGCAGCTCGACGCCGCCGAACGCCTGGCTGCTGGCGCCGGCGATGTCGAGGCCCTCGATCGTCCCGTCGACCGCGAGGAACGCGAGCAGCCCGACCGTGAAGGCCATGAGGCCGGTCATCCACGGCCGGCTCGCCCGGCGCAGGACCGGCAGGAGCAGCATGCCCAGCAGGACGGGGATGATCCCGACGTACGTGCCCAGCAGCGCCATGAGCCCGAACAGGCCCGCGTCGGGGGCGGGGGTCTCCACGGCGGCCGCGATCTGGTGCTCGATCACCGCGCCCGTGGAGGTGAGCATGGAGACGAGGTACGGGGAGCCGTCCTGCCAGGGGTAGTCGATCTTCAGCGAGGCGCTCGCGAGCCGGCCGATCTCGTCGCCCGGCCCCGCGAAGTCCGCATAGGCGTCGTTGACGAAGATCTGCGCGACGGAGACCGCGTCGGGGCCCGTGTTGCGCAGCCGCAGCTCGATCGTGCCCGGCTCGAGCACGGTGCGCTCGACGGCGAGCTGCTCGACGGGCGGACCCTGGCGCTCGGGCAGCGCGTCGCCACCGACGAGGGCCAGCCCGGCCAGCACGACCGCCATCACCGCGACGAGGATCGCCGCGAGCACCCAGGTGGGCACCACCGGCCGCGTCGCCGTGGGGGCCGGCATCAGCCGGTCACCTCGAACATCCCCATCCAGCCGAGCTCGGCGAACTCCGTCTTGTGGGCGTGGAACATGAACTGCCCGGTGTGGGGGAAGCGCATCTCGAGGATGCCGCGCTGGCCCTGCACCTGGGCGACCGTGTCCGTGTACTCGAGCGGCTGCAGGCTCGTCCCGGTCGGGAAGTAGTGAAAGAAGTTGCCGTGCAGGTGGAACGAGTTGATCGGGTCGTACTCGAGCAGGTTCGTGAGGTAGATCCGCACCAGCTCGCCCCGGCGCACCTGGACCGGCGCGTTCATGTAGCAGAAGGGGATGCCGTTGACCGCGTAGAGCTGGTTGCCCTCGCCGTCGAACGTCGTGTTGTAGCCGTGCTGGACCATCACGAGCTCGTCGGCGTCGGGGCGGCCGCCGGCGGGGTCGATGATGAACGTGCCGTACATGCCGCGGGCGATGTGCTCGGCCAGCGGCCCGACGTGGCAGTGGTAGAGGTGCAGCCCGAACGGCTCGGCGTCGAACTCGTAGATGGTCGTCGCACCCGGCTCGATGATCCCGGCGCCCTGTCCCGCCACGCCGTCCATGTCGGCCGGGTGGATGCCGTGGAAGTGCATCGTGTGCGGGTGATGCGAGCCGTTGCGGAAGTTGATGCGCAGTCGCTCGCCCTCACGGCAGCGCAGCGTGGGGCCCGGGATGCGGCCGTTGAACGTCCACGCCGGGAACGTCACCCCCGGGGCGACCTCGACGTCGTGGTCCGACGCCCAGACGTCCCACTCGCGCAGCGTGCGCCCCCCGGGGAGCTTCGTGGTGCGCCCCCAGTCGAAGTCGCGCAGGATCTCGGTCGGGTCGAAGCCGTTGGCCGCGTGGTCGACCGTCTGCCCGCCGCGGAACATGGGGCCGTTGACGCCGCCGCCGTGGGCCATGCCGGAGCCGCCATGCGCGTGGGAGTGGGCGCCGTGGTCGTGCTGCGCGCCGTCGGCCGTGGCGCCGCGGACGCCGGCGACCGTGAGGCCCAGCGCGGCGACGCCTCCGGAGGCGAGCAGGGATCGGCGGGACACGGAGGCCATATGACGGATCTAAGCAGATTGTTGGTAGCTACGGCCTCAGACTTTAGTCGGGCCTAAAACGGCGTGGACGCAGCGGGCCATGGGAGGATCGGGCCATGTCCGATCCCCGCGACCTGCTCATCCGCTACGGCGGCTCGTTCACGGACGGGGTCGTCGCGTCCGCTTCGGGATCGTGGATGCAGCTCGACGACGGCCGCCGGGTGCTCGACTTCACGGCGGGCCAGATCTGCGCGACGATCGGCCACAACCATCCGGCGGTCGTGGCGGCGATCGAGCGCGCCGGCCGTGACGTGCTGCACCTCAACGCGTGGGCGCTGTCGCCGCCCGTGCTGTCGCTCGCGGAGCACCTGGTCGCCACGCTGCCGCCCGGCCTCGAGCGGGCGATGTTCCTGTCGACGGGGGCCGAGGGCAACGAAGCGGCGCTGCGCATGGCGAAACTGGCGACCGGCGGCTTCGAGGTGCTGTCGCTGACGCGCAGCTGGCACGGCATGACGGCGGGAGCGAGCTCGGTGACGATGTCGGCCGGCCGCCGCGGCTACGGGCCGGCGATGCCCGGGGTCTTCGCGCTGCCGGCTCCGTACGCGTACCGGTGCCCGATCCGCCACTGCGACGGCACGTGCGACTGCTCGTGCCTGGAGGCGGGCTTCGACCTGTTCGACCAGGCGTCGGTCGGCGCGCCGGCGGCGGTGATCGCCGAGCCGGTGCTGTCGGCGGGCGGCGTGATCGTCCCTCCGCCCGGCTACTTCGCGCGGCTGGCCGAGCTCTGCGACGAGCGCGGGATGCTGCTCGTCCTCGACGAATGCCAGACCGGGCTGGGACGGCTCGGGGCGATGTACGGGTTCGAGCTCTACGACGTCGTCCCAGACTTCCTCGTGCTGTCGAAGACGCTCGGCGGCGGCGTGCCGATCTCGGCGATGGTGACGAGCGCCGGTCTCGAGGAGCGCTGCCACGCGCTCGGCTTCGCGCACGTCACGTCGCACGTGTCCGACCCGCTCCCCGCCGCGGCGGCGGACGCGGTGCTGGGCGTGGTGGTGGACGAGGACCTGCCCGCGGTGGCCCGCGCTCGCGGCGAGCAGGTGCTCGCCGGGCTGCACGAGCTGCACGCGCGCCACGAGGTCGTGGGCGACGTCCGCGGCCTCGGGCTGCTGTGCGGGCTCGAGCTCGTCACCGACCGCGACACCCGCGAGCCCGCCGACGAGCTCGGCCGCGCGCTGACCGACGAGTGCCTGCGCTGCGGGCTGTCGGTGAACCTCGTGCGGGGGTCGTCGGCCGGGGCGACGAACTGCGTGCGCATGGCGCCGCCGCTGACGATCGGCGCCGAGGAGGTCGGCCTCGCGCTCGAGATCATCGACGACGCGCTGACGACGGTCACCGCGCGCGCGGCCGTGAGCTGACCCCGATTTCCTATTCTGTGGGCATGCACGCAGGCGGCGACATCGAGACGCACGAGGATTGCGAGCGCCTGGTCCGCGCCTTCTACGGGCGCGCTCTGACCGATCCGATGATCGGCTATCTGTTCACGGACATCGCCCACCTCGACCTCGAGGCGCACGTGCCCGTGATCTCGTCGTTCTGGGAGACGGTCCTGCTCGGGTCGCGGACGTACGGGGGAGGCGCGTTCGCGCCCCACGCGTCGCTCGACGCCAAGTCCCCGCTGCGCGCCGCCCACTTCGAGCGCTGGCTCGTCCTGTGGCGCACGACCGTGGACGAGCTCTTCGCCGGTGAGCGCGCCGAGCTCGCCAAGGCGCACGCGCTGCGCGTCGCCGCCGCGTTCCACCGCCGCCTCGAAGGCCGCCGCGAGGCCGTTGCCGCGTACGCGGCCGGTGGCCTGGCCGTGACGCGTCACGGCCCGGCCATGGCGTAGGACGCTCGCCGCTCAGGCGCCGGACGTCTCGACGACGGCGATGTGGTTGCCGTCGGGGTCGCGCATCATGAACATGGTCGGCGTGCCGGGCGACGACATCGGCTCCTCGACCTCGACCCCGAGGGCCTTCAACCGGGCGTGCTCGGCGTGCACATCGGCCGTCTCGATGCCGATCGCGCTGCCGCCGGGCTCGTCGTTCATCGGCGGGTTGAGCGCCAGCCGGGCGGTCGAGCCGGGCGGCGCGACCTCCAGCCAGCGGTACTCGCCGTTCTCGCCGAACGCGACGTCGGCGCGCACCTCAAAGCCCATCTTCTCGGTGTAGAACGCCAGCGCGGCGTTCTGGTCGGCCACGGTGAACATCGCGACGCCGATGTTCGTGACGGTGGTGGGGGCCTGCGTGGGATCGCTCATGCCCATAAGACAGCGAGAGGGGCGAGAACTCATCGGTGCGCACCGGGCTGCCGTCATGCGGGGCTCAGCGGCGCGATCCCATCGGCTCCGTGACCGTCGGGCTCGACGCGGATGCCCCACCAGCACACCAATCCGCAAGTTCTCCGGGTCTCGGCGGCGCTCGCACGCGTCTGACGGTGGTCGCCGACCGCACACGTACCACCAGTATGCGAGCGGCCGGCGACCGCCCCCAGCCACGCACGATCATCCACCGAATACCTCGAAGAACTTCCGGACGGCTGCACTAGCGTTCGAGGCATGAACTGGACCGTCGACGTGCCCGTGGGGGCGCTTCCCGAGCTCCCACCGCTGCCGGCGGCGCTGGCCGCGGCGCTGGCCGACGCCCTCGACCGGCCGGCCGCCCAGCAACCGGTCTGGCCGGATCCCGACTACGTCACGCGCGTGCGGGCGCTGCTGGAGAGCGTGCCGCCCATCGCCGTCCCCACCGAGGTCGACCGGCTGCAGGAACGCCTCGGCGCCGTCGCCCGCGGAGAGGCGTTCCTCCTGCAGGGCGGCGACTGCGCCGAGACGTTCGTCGACAACACCGAGGAGCACCTTCGCGGAACGATCCGCACGCTGCTGCAGATGGCCGTCGTGATGACCTACGGCACGTCGATGCCGGTCGTCAAGGTGGGCCGGATCGCCGGGCAGTACGCCAAGCCGCGCAGCTCGGACACCGACGCGGCCGGTCTGCCCTCCTATCGCGGCGACATGGTCAACGCGCTGGAGCCGACCCCGGAGGCTCGCCGGCCCGACCCGGGCCGCCTCGTACGCGCCTACGCGAACGCCGCCGCCGCGATGAACCTGGCGCGCGCGATCACCGGCGCGGGCCTGGCCGACCTGCACCGCCTGCACGAGTGGAACATGGACTTCGTCGCCTCCTCGAACGCGGGCGCCCGGTACGAGCGCGTGGCCACGGAGATCGACCGCAGCCTGCGCTTCATGTCGGCGTGCGGCGTCGACGACAGCTCCCTGCGGACCGTCGACCTGTTCGCCAGCCACGAGATGCTCGTCCTCGACTACGAGCGCGCGCTCCTGCGCCTCGACCAGGACCGGCTGTACCTGCTCTCCGCACACCTGCCCTGGATCGGCGATCGCACCCGCCAGCTCGACGGCGCGCACGTCGCGGTCGCGGCGCTGCTCGCCAACCCGATCGGGGTGAAGATCGGCCCGAGCACCACGCCCGAGGAGGCGGTCGCGCTCGTCCAGCGGCTCGATCCCGAGCGCATCGACGGCAAGGTGACGTTCGTCGCGCGGATGGGCAACGGGGCGGTCCGCGAGCAGCTGCCGGCGATCATCGAGGCGGTCATGCGCTCCGACCATCGCGTCGTGTGGCAGTGCGACCCGATGCACGGCAACACCGAGGAGTCCCCGAGCGGGCACAAGACCCGCCACTTCGACCGTGTGATGGACGAGGTCGAGGGCTTCTTCGAGGTCCACCAGCGGCTCGGCACCCACCCGGGCGGCATCCACATCGAGCACACCGGCGAGGACGTCACCGAGTGCCTCGGCGGGGCGCAGCGCATCACACACGACGAGCTCGCCTCCCGTTACGACACCGCCTGCGACCCGAGGCTGAACACGCAGCAGTCGCTCGAGCTCGCGTTCCTCGTGGTGGAGATGCTCCGGCGGACGGGTCGCTAGGCCGAGGCGACCATCGCGCCGCCGCGGCGCCGGCCCGGACCTCTACCGTCGCGGGTCATGACCGACCTCCAGACGTTGACCTACACGGCCGCCGACGGGATCGGCCGCATCACGCTCGACCGCCCTGATCGCGGCAACGGCATCACGCGCCGCCTGGTCACCGAGCTCGAACAGACCGTCGAGCAGGCCGACCTCGACCCGGCCGTCCGCGTGATCCTGCTGTCCGGGAACGGCAAGGGGTTCTGCGGCGGCTACGACCTGGTCGAGTCGGCGGAGGGTCAGGGCCGGCTGGGCGACGAACCGCTCGCCGCCCCGGCGGGCTCGCCGCTCGACCCGGCCGTCATGGCGGCCAACCACGACCCCGCGCGCGTCTGGGACCCGATGGTCGACTTCGGGATGATGCGCCGCAACGTCCGCGGCTTCATGTCGCTGTTTCACTGCACCACGCCGGTCGTCTGCAAGGTCCACGGCTTCTGCGTCGCCGGTGGCACGGACATGGCGCTGTGCAGCGACCTGCTCGTCATCGCCGCGGACGCGAAGATCGGCTACCCGCCGGCGCGGGTCTGGGGCTCGCCGACGACCGCGATGTGGGCGCCCCGGCTCGGCCCCCAGCGCGCGAAGCGGCTGCTGTTCACCGGCGACTCGCTGTCGGGCCGCGAGGCCCTGGAATGGGGGCTGGCGATCGAGGCGCCCGCGCCCGAGGATCTCGACGAGCGCACGGAGGCGCTGGTCGCGCGCATCGCCCGGATGCCGCTCAACCAGCTGCAGATGATGAAGCTGCTCGTCAACCAGAGCCTGTTCAGCCAGGGCCTGCACGCGACCCAGCTGCTCGGCACGGTCTTCGACGGCATCACCCGCCACACCGCCGAGGGCTACGCCTTCCAGCAGCGTGCGGCCGAGGCGGGCTTCCGTCAGGCGGTCCGCGAGCGCGACGAGCCGTTCGGCGACGCGGGCGCGTCGACGTTCAAGGGCTGACGTCGACCCGGGCGCCGGCGGCCGTCGCGGACAACACGCGCAGGTAGGCAGCGATCGCGCCCGGGTCGCCGCCGTCGTGGCGGAACCCGACGAACCGGTCAGGACGGATCGCGAGCACCGTCACGTCTCGGATCCCGAGCCGGTCGGCGACGTCCGCGTCGAGCGTCCCGAGCCCCGCGACGGCCGGCCCGGCGGACAGGCCGAACACGGCGCCGATGATCGGCGAGGCGTCATGCTCGGCCTCCACGGCGCGCGCGAGGTCGAGGACGTCGGCGGGGCGGGCGTGTGGGCCGCCGAGCACCAGCACGGTGTGCTCGGCGCGGTGCGTGAGCTCGTGGAGGCTGCACCGCCCGCCACCGGCCGGGTGCGCCGCCAGCGGGTCCGGCAGCCGGTCGCCCGGGCGCAGCGCGTCGGCATCGTCGCCGGTCACCGCGCGCGAGTCGCGATAGGACCGGCCGAGCTCGGCGGCCGAGGTCGCCTCGTGGTGCGCGGATGCCGGGTCGGCGAACGTCCGGCGCAGCGTCGCGTTGCGCTCGGCGCGCTCGGCATCGAGGGTCAGCGCGACCGCGGCCTCCGTCGACGCGCCCGAGTCCACCACCTGCTGCGCGACCGGCCGGCGCTCGTCCTCGTAGGCGTCGAGCAGGCTGGGCGCGCAGGCGCCGGCGCAGACGAGCGCGAGCTTCCAGCCGAGGTTGAACGCGTCCTGCAGCCCCGTGTTCATGCCGTGACCCTGCGCTGGTGTACAGGCATGGGCCGCGTCGCCCGCCAGCAGCACCCGGCCGGCGCGGAACCGGGCGGCGACGCGCGAATGGCAGTGGAAGCGCACCGGGTTCTCGACGTCGGTGAACCTGGCGCCGGGGTGGTAGCGGTGGATCACGGGCGCGGCGTCGGCGACGAGATCGCTCGCGTCCGAGGTCGGCCTTACGTAGACGCGCCACCGGTTGCCCGGCAGCGGCGTCAGGTTCAGCGGCGGCCGATCGAGGTAGGCGACGGCGACGTCGGGGTCGTCGTCGCATCCCTCGATCGACGCGTCGAAGACCGCCCACGCCGGTTCGATGTCCGCACCCTCGAAGTCGATGCCGGCGAGGTCGCGGATCGTGCTGTGGAACCCGTCGCACGCGACGAGCCACGCCGCCGCCACGTGCCGCCGCCCGCCGTGCTGCTCGATCGTCGCCAGCACGCCGTCCGGTCCCTGCTGCAGGCCGACCAGGCGGGTGGAGCGCTGGACCGTCCCGCCCTGGCGCTCGAGATGGCCGAGGAGGATCGACTCCGTCACCTCCTCGGAGAGACCGAGATCGAACGGATAGCGCGTGTCGACGAGGGCGAGGTCCAGGTAGCCGAGGGTCTCGCCGTCGGCGCGGATGCGCGCGGCGCGGGTCTTCACGCCGAGCTCGAGGAACCGGTCGGCGAGGCCCAGCGCCTCGAAGATCTCCATCGACCGGGAGTGCACGACGGTCGCGCGGTCCCAGCCGAGCGGAGCGTCGAGCGCGTCGACGAGCAGGCACGGCACGCCCCGCCGCCGCAGCTCGGCGGCCAGGAGCAGGCCGGTCGGTCCGGCGCCGGCGACGAGCACGCTCGTCCGCTGGTCAGGGTCGCGCATCAGCCACGCCGGCGGGACTCGGTCCGACGCCGTCGAGGAACGCGCGCTCCTGCTCGCCGAGCGGCGTCGCGGGCGGCTCGCCGTGCAGGTACTCCGCGGCGATCGCGCCCCAGTCGCCGCCGGCGCGCAGCTGCCCGAGGACCACCGCGACGATGCCGTGCATGCGCCGGATGAGCAGCGACTCCGGCGGCAGGGTGAACTGGTTCATCTGGTCGCGCATCGCGTCGCGCTGCTCGTCGTCCACCGGCTCGCGGCGGTGGTCGCGGCGCGCGTCGTCGGAGCGGAACCGGCGCGGGCCCGGCTTCGCGTACCAGCTCGTCGCCATCCGCATGAGGGTCAGCGCCCAATCCGCGTCGACCACGTCGGCCCGGTCCGCGGGCAGGTAGCCGACCGCGGTGAGGGCCGCCTTCAGGGCCTGCGCATCGCCGGCGCGGACCGCCCGGGCGAGCGCCCGCTCGCCGTCGAGATGGCGCGCGTCGACGTCGCGCACCAGGCCGAAGTCCAGGAAGCAGACGCGGCCGTCGGAGCACAGCAGGTAGTTGCCCGGGTGCGGGTCGCCGAGCGCGATGTGCTCGCGGTACAGCAGACCGAAGAAGAAGCGGAAGACGATCTCGCCGTAGCGGTCCCGTACGGGCTCGCCGGCGCGCCGGACCTCCTCGAAGCGCGCGCCCTCGACGTACTCCGACACGAGGACGCGCCGGGTCGACAGGTCGGTGAGCACCCGCGGGATGCGGATGGCCGGATGGCCGCGCAGCAGGCGCTCGATGCGCCGTTGATTCTGCGCCTCGAGCTCGTAGTCGAGCTCCTCGGAGATCCGCGCGCGCATCTCCGCCGCCAGCGCCCTGCCGTCGAGCCCGGGAGCCAGGCGCTTGACGAGCGGCAGCAGCAGCGTCGCGTTGCGCAGGTCCGTCTCGACGGCCTCCGCGACGCCCGGGTACTGGATCTTCACCGCCACCGTGCGGCCGTCGCGCGTCGTCGCACGGTGGACCTGCCCGATCGATGCCGCCGCGAACGCATGCGGCTCGAAGTCCGCGAACACCTCGCCGATCGGCGCGCCGAGATCCTGGCGCATCAGCTTCTCGAGCTTGGCGAACGGCACGGGCGGGACGCCGTCGCGCAGGGCGGCGAGCCGGCGCTGCAGGTCGTCGCGCTGATCCTCCGGCAGGCCGTCGAAGTCGACCATCGAGAGCATCTGACCGACCTTCATCGCCGCGCCGCGCATCTGGCCGAGCTGCCCGACGAGCTGGTCGACGAGCGCGGCGGTGCGGTCGTTGCGCGCCGTCTGCGCCCGCTCGGGCGAGCGGACGCGGTTGGCCGTGTGCATGCCGGCCCAGCGCAGCCCCTGGCCGGCGACGAGCCCGCCGACCCGCGCGGTCCGCGCCAGCCGCCCCGTGGGGAGTCGACCGGCCTGGGCCGGGGGCTTCTCGGGGTCGTCGCTCACCGCGGCCCAGGCTACCGGCGCGGGGGAGGGCCGCCGCCGACCGATGAGTTGCGGTCCCGTGCGGGGTCTGTACCGGTGACGACGTCGAACAGGAGACCACCGCCATGCAGATGCCCCCGATCGTGTCAGCGCAGGAGTGGGACGCCGCCCGCGAGGAGCTGCTGGTCAAGGAGAAGGAGCTCACCCGTGCCCGCGACGACCTGGCCGCCGCCCGCCGGCGCATGCCGCGGATGGCGGTCGAGAAGGCGTACTCCTTCGAGGGGCCCGATGGGCCCGCGGGCCTGCTCGACCTCTTCGACGGGCGCCGCCAGCTCGTCGTGTACCGCTTCTTCTTCGAGCCGGGCGTGAAGGGCTGGCCGGACAGCGGCTGTCCCGGGTGCTCGTTCCTCGCCGACCAGGTCGCCCACCTCGCGCACCTCAACGCCCGGGACACGACCCTCGTGTTCGTCTCGCGCGCGCCGCAGCCGGAGATCGAGCGCTGGAAGGCCCGGATGGGGTGGAGCATGCCCTGGTACTCGCTGACCGACGACTTCGACGCGGACTTCGGCGTGGACGAGTGGCACGGCACGAACGCGTTCCTGCGCGACGGCGAACAGGTCTTCCGCACGTACTTCGTCAACAACCGCGGCGACGAGGCGATGGGGAGCACGTGGAGCTATCTCGACCTCACCGCGCTCGGCCGCCAGGAGGAGTGGGAGGACTCGCCCGAGGGCTATCCGCAGACGCCGCCGTACCAGTGGTGGCACCTCCACGACCGGTACCCGGACGCGGCCTGACGAGCGGGCGCCGCGCCCGCGGGCTCGCGGTCAGCGCGGGGTCCGGCGGACCCTGATGATCAGCGTCCCGTCGGCGAGCTGCTCGAGGGTCCCGCTCTGCACGCTGCGGAAGCGGCCCGCCCCGCGGGCGAAGCCGAGGTCGGCGCGCAGGAGGCCGTCCGGCTGACGGGTGCCGGCGACGGCCGTGATCAGCCAGCCCCGCGGACCGAAGACCGCGAGCGTGCCGCTCACGTCGCCGTCGGGACCGGCCGTCGTCCGCAACGCGCCCAGCGCGAGCGGGCCGAACGCCCCGCCGTCGATGAGCCCGGTGGCGACGTCCCACCCCGCCTGCGAGGTGGTGCCGGTCGGCCGCAGCTGCGCCTCGACCTGTCCGGCGGCGGTCGCCACCGGAGCGGCGAACCCCAGGCACGTCAGGACGGCGAGCGTGGATGCGAGCTTGGTGCCCATGGATTGCGGCTCCTCGTGCTTCGACGGCGTGGGGAGGACCGTAGGAGCGCCCCGCCGCCGCGTCTGCGTCCTTTGACCCATGTGGGCGGTCGTCTCCGGGACCAGCCGTTAGGTTCGGCCGGTGACCGCCGCCGATCTCGCACTGGGCGCGCGGCTCGCGGCCCGTGGCCGCCGCCGCAGCTACGAGCGCGGCTCGGCGCTGTGCGTGGAGGGCGACGTCTCCGATCGCGTCTTCGTGCTCGAGTCCGGGCTCGTCAAGGCCTGCTGCTCGTCGGTGCACGGTCAGGAGATCGTGCTCGGCATCTGCGGCCCGGGGGACGTCATCGGCGAGCTGGCGACCCTCGACGGCGCGCCGCGGTCGGCCAGCACCATCGCGCTCACGGGGGTGCAGGCGGTCGTGGTGCCGGCCGTCGAGGTGCACGCCGCGCTGAGCGATCCCGCCGTCGTCCGCCAGATGCTCGAGGTCGTGGTGGCCCGGCTGCGCGACGCCGACCGCAAGCGCATCGAGTTCGCGTCGCTCGACACGGTCGGCCGGGTCGCCATGCGCACGCTCGAGCTCGCCGACCGGTTCGGGCGTCGCACCGACGCCGGCGTCATGGTGGACCTGCCGATCTCGCAGGAGGAGCTGGCGAGCTGGTGCGGCGCGTCGCGCGAGGCGACGGTCAAGGCGCTGCGTACGCTCCGCGAGCTCGGCTACGTACGGACGGGACGGGGGAGCCTGCTCGTCCTCGATCCCGAGGCCCTGCGCCGTCGCGCGGCCGTTTGAGCGCTACCGCGTTCCGTCCGGCATCGGCACGCCCACGATGACGTGCAGCCCGAAGCCGGCGGCCGGGCTCTCGGCCAGGCGGAAGCCGGCCGTGACGAACAGCGCGCCGTACTCGGCGATCGAGCGCTCGCGGCCGCCCGGAGCGACCAGCATGTTGAGGTCGCTGAACTTCGCGTCGGGCCGCGCGTTGGGCGGGCCGATGTCGCGCTCGATGACGAGGAGCGAGGCGTCGGCAGCCATCGCGCGGCGGCACGTCTCGAGGATCGCGACGGCCTCCGGGTCGTCCCAGTCGTGCAGCACCGCGCGCAGCACGTACGCATCAGCGCCCTGCGGCACCTCGTCGAAGAAGCTGCCGGCGACGGTTCGGCAGCGCTCCCCGACCCCGGCGGCGTCGAGTTCCCCGCCCGCCGCCTCGACGACGTGGGGCAGGTCGAACAGCACCCCCTGCATGGCCGGATGCGCCTTCAGGAGGTTCACCAGCAGCTCCCCGCGGCCGCCGCCGACGTCCACGATCGTGCGGTGGCGCCCGAAGTCGTAGGCGTCGAGCGTCGAGCGGGAGGCGCGGCGGGCCAGGTCGGCCATCGCGCGGTCGAAGATCGCCGCCTCCTCGGGGTTCCGGGCCCGGTAGCCCCAGGGGTCGATGCCGTGCCGATGGGCGAAGGCGCTCTCCCCGGTACGGATCGAGTGAAGGAGATCGCCCCAGGCCTGCCAGTAGTAGGGGCGGCCGACGAACGCGGCCCAGGCGCCGACCGGCTCCTCGGCGTCGGAGCGCAGGCAGTCGCCGATCGGCGTCAGCGCGAAGCGCCGGCCGTCCTCCTCGTGGAAGACGCCCTCGCTCGCGAGCGCACGCAAGAGCCGGTACAGGGCGTCGGGGTCGGTCGCCGTCGCGTCGGCGAGCTCGCCGCTCGTGCGCGGGCCGCCGGACAGGAGGTCGGCGAGGCCCAGCGTGGCGGCGACGTGGATGGCCTGCGAGACCTGGAAGCCGTTGACCAGGCGCCGCAGCGCCGCGGATGGAGAGGGCGTGGTCAGCCGTTTGGTACGACGTAGTCGAAGCGGATGGTCGCCGGCCCGCGCCGGCCGATCAGCCGGTAGGTCTGGGCGGCGTTCGGCGGAAGCTGGCGGAACGCGAAGCCGGACACCGTCCGCCGCAGCTTCACCCGCCCGGCGCGCAGGCCGGCCTCGAAGCGCTGCATCCAGCCCTTCGCGACCCGGTGCGCGGTCGCGCAGCCGCCGCCCGCGATCTTCAGCCTGAAGACGCCGAACGTCTCCGGCCCGCCCTTCATGAAGGGGTAGCGCAGGTCGGCCGAGCGGCAGGTGCGCGCCGACTGGGCGTCGGCACCGGTCGCGGCCGCCAACGCGACGGCCACGGCGATCAGCATCGTCACGGCGAGGACGGTGGGCCGGAGCCGCAGCACGTGCTGGGACATGGCCGGATCCTAATCGCCGGGCTCCCGCGCGTGTCCTGCAGGTGCGACGATTGCGCCGGTGGACGCCCAGGAGCTACGCGCATACTGCCTCGGGCGGACCGGGGCGATCGAGGACTTTCCGTTCGGGCCCGAGCACTCGGTGTTCAAGGTCGCCGGGAAGATGTTCGCCCTGACGCCGCTCGACCGCCGCGAGCCGCTCGAGGTCAGCGTCAAGTGCGAGCCGGAGATCGCCGTCGCCCTGCGGGGCAGCTACGCCGCGATCCGTCCCGGCTATCACCTCAACAAGCGCCACTGGAACACGATCACGCTCGACGGCAGCCTGCCCGACCAGCTCGTCCGCGACCTCATCGAGGACTCCTACGACCTCGTCGTCAGCGCGCTGCCGCAGCGCACCCGCAACCGGCTCGGCTGGGCCGGCGCGGACTGAGCGCGCCCTCAGCGGGCGTCGCGGCTGAGCGCATCGCCGAGCTCGCCGGCGACGTCGAGCACGAGCGGCACGGCGTCCGGCGTGGTGCGGTAGTTGACGAAGCACGTGCGCAGGCACGTCTGCCCGTCGACGACCGCGGGCGCGAGGAAGATCCGCCCGTCGCGCTGCATGGCGTGCGCGAGCCGCTCGTTGTGGGCGTCGATCCGGTCCGCGGGCATCGCAGCGGGGACGTGGCGGAAGCAGACGGTGGAGAGCATCGGCTCGTGCAGCAGCTCGAACCGCGGATGCTCGCGGACGGCGTCGGCCAGCAGCGCGGCGTTGTGCAGCGTGCGCTCGATCCACGTCCGGAACTGGGCGGCGCCGTGGACGCGCAGCGCCAGCCACAGCCGCAGCGAGCGAAACGGCCGCGTGTACTCGAGCGTGAGGTCGACGGGGTTGGCGACATCCGCCTCGTGAAGCATGTAGCGCTCCTCGTGGCCGAACGCCGCGCGCAGCGGCCCGGACCGGCGCATCAGGATGAGGCTGCAGCTCTTCTGGACGCCGAGCCACTTGTGCGCGTCGACGGTGGCGGAGTCGGCGCGCTCGAGCCCGTGGAAGTGGCGGCCCGCCGTGGCGGTGGCGGCGGCCGGCAGGCCGTACGCGCCGTCGACGTGCAGCCACACGTCCTGCTCGGCGCACACGTCGGCGATCGCGTCGAGCGGATCGACCGCGCCCGTGAGCGTCGTGCCGGCCGTCGCGACCACCGCGACCGGCGTCACTCGGTCGGCGCGGTCGCGGGCCAGCGCCTCGGCGAGCGCGTCGACGCGCATCCGCCGCTGCTCGTCGATGGCCAGCCGGCGTACCCAGCGGCGCCCGAGCCCGGCGGCCTCGACCGCGCGCACGACGGAGTGGTGCGCCTCGTCTGAGCAGTACACCGCGCCGCGGCGGTCGGCCATGCCGTGCTCGCGGGCGCCCGGCAGCGCGTGCTCCCGGGCGGCCAGCAGCGCCGTGAGGTTCGACGTCTGGCCGCCGCTGGTGAAGGTGCCCTCCCCGAGCGGGAACCCGACGAACTGCGCCACCCAGCGCACCGCCTGGCGATCGACGAGGTCGGCGGCGCCGGCGGCCGTGGCCAGGTTCGCGTCGTACGCCGCCGACAGCGCGGAGCCGAGCACGCCGACCTCCAGGCCGCTGGAGCCGACGTAGGCGAGGAACAGCGGCCGCGACGGGGACACGCTCGCGTCGAGGACGTGGACCGCGTCGCCGAGCGCGGCCTGGGCGTCCCCGGGCTCCTCCGGCAGGCCGGCGCCGAGGCGCCCGATCAGCTCGGCGTCGGCCTCCGGCTCCGCCGATCGCGGGCGGTCGAACGACGCCCACGCCGCGGCCAGGTGCCGGCTGAGGTCGCGCAGGATGCCCTCGCGGTCGACGAGCGCCGGACCCGCTGCGCGCTCGTGCTCGCGACCCCGACCCATGCCCTCGGCACGCTACAGGGTGCATCCCGCCGGGCACCCCTGCCCCTGCCTTAGCATGCGCGTTGGCGGTCCTGCACGGGCGGGACGCTCACGAAGGAGGAGAGCGATGGCGACTGGGTTCGTGTGGCATGAGCGGTACATGTGGCACAACACGGGACGCGCGAGCGGCCCGTTTCTCTCCGATGCGTCGGGCTGGCTCGAGCCCGATTGGCGCCACGCCGAGAACTCGGACACGAAGCGCCGCTTTCGCAACCTGCTCGACGTCAGCGGGCTGCTCGACCAGCTCGTGAGCATCGAGCCGCGGCCGGCGACCGTCGAGGAGCTGCGCCGCTTCCACACGGCCGAGTACGTCGAGCAGATCCGGGCGCTCTCGGCCGGCGCCGGCGGCGAGGGGATCGACGGCTCGACGGTGATCGGCAAGGGCTCCTACGAGGTCGCGCTGCTCGCCGCGGGCGGTGTGATGGCCGCCGTCGACGCGGTCCTCGACGGCACCGTCGACACCGCCTACGCGCTCGTCCGCCCGCCCGGCCACCACGCGCTCCCCGACGCGGCGATGGGCTTCTGCCTCTTCGGCAACATCGCGGTCGCCGCGCATCACGCGCGCCAGGCGCGCGGGCTGTCGCGCGTCGCGATCGTCGACTGGGACGTCCATCACGGCAACGGCACGCAGGCCGCCTTCTACGCCGACCCGAGCGTCCTGACGATCTCGCTGCACCAGGACAACTGCTTCCCGCCGAACTCGGGCACCGTCGAGGAGAACGGCGAAGGCCCCGGCCAGGGCTACAACGTCAACGTCCCGCTCCCGCCGGGGTCGGGCGACGGCGCCTACGCCGCCGCCTTCGAGCGCATCGTCGTCCCCGCGCTGGAGCAGTTCGGCCCGGAGCTCATCATCGTCGCCTCCGGCCTGGATGCCAGCGCGATGGACCCGCTCGGGCGGATGATGCTCTCGCCGAGCGGCTTCGGCCGGCTCGCGAAGATCATGGTCGACGCCGCCGATCGGCTGTGCGGCGGCCGCCTCGTGCTCGCCCACGAGGGCGGCTACTCCGCAGAGCTCGTCCCGTTCTGCGGCCTGGCGATCGTCGAGGCGCTGTCCGGCATCGAGACCGAGGTGCGCGACACGGTCCTCCAGGCGTTCCCGGCGGGCATGGGCCAGCAGGAGCTCCAACCACACCAGGAGGCGCTGATCGACCGCGTCGTGCAGCTCGTTCCCGCCATCGCGTAGCGCGGCCGGCCTCGCCCTCGTGCCCGCCGAACGCGGGCACGCCGACCGAGCGTCGAGTTGCTCAGCCTCAGGCCAAGAACGTCGACGCTCGGTGCGAACGGAGGGGAGCTAGTCGCCGAGCAGGACGGCGAGACGGTGGTCCAGCGCGCCCGCCAGCGCGTCGCGCAGCGGGCCCTCCGGGAACCGCTCGAGGAGCGAGCCGAGGAATCCCTCGACCACGAGCCGCTTCGCGTCGTCCTCGTCGAGGCCGCGGGAGCGCAGGTAGAACACCTGGTCCGGGTCGATCTGGGCGATCGCCGCCGCGTGCGTGCAGCGCACGTCGTTGGCAAGGATCTCCAGGCCCGGGATCGCGTCCGCGTGGGCCTTCTTCGACACGAGCAGGTTCCGGCACTCCTGGAAGGCGTCGATGCGCTGAGCGCCCGGGTCGACCTTGATCATCCCGCGCCACACCGCGCTCGAGCGGTCGGCGAGGATGCCGCGGAACGCGAGATCGCTCACCGTGTCCGGCGCCGCGTGCTCCTGGCGGGTGTCGAAGTCGAGGTGCTGGCGCCCGCGCGTCGCGTAGCCGCCGGTGACGCGCGCGCTCGAGCCCGGCTCGGCCAGCGTCGTCTCGAGAAACACCTTTCCGTTGGCCCCGCCGAAGCCGAGCGTCACCCAGTCCAGCGTGCCGTCGCGCAGGATCGTCGCGCGCTCGTTGCCGAACACCCACGTCTTCTCGTTGAGGTCCTGCACGCCGACGTAGCGCAGCGTCGCGTTCTCGCCGACGATCAGCTCGACGACCCCGTTGACGAGTCCCTCGCCGTCGGAGGCCGACACCGTCTGGTCGAAGATCGTCGCCTCCGCGCCCTCGTCGAGCACGACCAGCGTCCGCCAGTGCAGGGCGCTGCCGGCCTGCTCGTGGACGTTCGTCAGGACGATCGGCTCCTCGACGACGACGTTGCGCGGCACGTAGACGAGCGCGCCGTCGGTCCAGTGCGCGTCGTTGCGCGCGGAGAACGGCGAGTCCGGCCCGACCAGCGAGCCGAGGTGACGCTCGACGACCGCCGGCAGGCGCTCCGCCGCCATCGCGAGCGGCAGCACGACCGGCGCGTCCGCCACCGGGTCGGCGTCGCCCGGCACGATGGCGTCGCCGAGGGACAGCAGGCCGTCGCCCTCGCCACCCGGTGCGGGCTCGAAGTCGTCCAGCGACAGCTTGTCGATCGGCGTGAACTCCCATCCCGGCGTTCCGCGGAACGCCGGCATGACGAGCACACCGAGCGAGTCGAGCGCCCGCGTCCTGCGGGCGGCGATGATGTCCGTGGCCGTCTCGGTCATCCGATCGAGCCCTCCATCTGAAGCTCGATGAGGCGGTTCATCTCGACCGCGTACTCCATCGGGAGCTCCTTGACGATCGGCTCGATGAAGCCGTTGACGATCAGCTTGGACGCCTCCTCCTCCTGGAGCCCGTGCGACTGCAGGTAGAAGAGCTGCTCCTCGCCGACCTTCGACACCGTCGCCTCGTGGCCGACGTCGACGTCGTCCTCGCCGATGCGGATCGTCGGGTAGGTGTCCGACCGCGACGCCTCGTCGAGCAGCAGCGCGTCGCAGACCACCTTCGACTTCGAGCCGTGGGCGCCCTTGGCGACCTCGAGCAGGCCGCGGTACGACGAGCGCCCGCCGTCCTTGGAGATCGACTTGGCGAAGATGTTCGACGTCGTGTTCGGCGCGGCGTGGACGATCTTGCCGCCCGCGTCCTGGTGCTGGCCGGTGCCGGCGAACGCGATCGACAGGATCTCGCCGTGCGCCCGCTCGCCCATCAGGTAGACCGACGGGTACTTCATCGTCAGCTTCGAGCCGAGGTTGCAGTCGACCCACTCGACCGTCGCGTCGGTCTCGGCGACCGCCCGCTTCGTCACGAGGTTGAACACGTTGTTCGACCAGTTCTGCACCGTCGTATAGCGGATGCGCCCGCCCGGCTTGGCGAACAGCTCGACGACCGCGGAGTGCAGCGACGACGACGAGTACGTCGGCGCGGTGCAGCCCTCGACGTAGTGCACGTAGGAGCCCTCGTCGGCGATGATCAGCGTGCGCTCGAACTGGCCCATGTTCTCCGTGTTGATGCGGAAGTAGGCCTGCAGCGGCATCTCGACGTGGACGCCCGGCGGCACGTAGACGAACGAGCCGCCCGACCACACGGCGCTGTTGAGCGCCGCGAGCTTGTTGTCGTTGGGCGGGATGATCGTGGCGAAGTACTCGCGCACGATGTCCTCGTGCTCGCGCAGCGCCGTGTCCATGTCGGTGAAGATCACCCCCTGCTTCTCGAGCTCCTCGTTGACCTGGTGGTAGACGACCTCGGACTCGTACTGCGCGCCGACGCCGGAGAGGAACTTTCGCTCGGCCTCAGGGATGCCCAGGCGGTCGAACGTCTTCTTCACGTCCTCGGGGACGTCGTCCCACGACCGCTCGGAGCGCTCGGAGGCGCGCACGAAGTAGTGGATGTCGTCGAAGTCGACCTCGGCCAGCATCGGCGAGCCCCAGGTCGGCATCGGGCGCGCGAGGAAGTGGTCGAGCGCCTTCAGGCGGAAGTCGCGCATCCACTGTGGCTCGCTCTTGAACTCCGAGATCTTCTCGACGAGCTCGCGCGTCAGGCCCTTTGGGGCCTTGTACAGGTAGTTCTCGGCGTCATGGAAGCCGTAGCGCTCCGTGTAATCGGAGTTGATGTGCGCCAGGGCCTCCTGCTCGGCGATGACTTCAGGGGTAGCCATGGTTCAGTCGACCTCCAGCTTGATCAGGCCGTCCTCGACGAGGACGGGGAAGGTGTCTACGGGCATGTAGGCGGGCAGCGTCATCGGCTTGCCCGTGCGCAGATCGAACACCGATCCGTGGCGCGGGCACTCGACGGTGCATGCCGCGGCGTCGAGCTCGCCCTCGGCGAGGGGCCCGTCGTCGTGCGAGCAGCGGTCCTCGATGGCCAGCAGCTCGCCGTTGCAGTTGAACACGCCGATCTCGACGTCCTCGAAGGACACGATCCGGCGCTCGCCCGGCGGCAGCTCCGCGAGCGGGCAGATGTCGATGGTCAGTGTCAAGGTCGCGCCTCCGCTTCGGAGGCCGGGGTCTCGGACTCCCAGTCGGCGGTGTGGCCGAGCCCCGCGCTCTTGAGCACCTTCAACGTCAGGAGCGCGCACTTCATCCGCGTGGCGGAGATGTCGATGCCGAGCAGATCGAGTACGAACGCGCGGTCCAGGCGCAGCAGGTCGTCGACCTTCATGCCCTTGACCTCGTCCGACGACAGCGACGCGGCGGCCTGGCTGATCGCGCAGCCGTGCCCGGCGAAGCGGACATCCTCGATCGTCCCGTCGTCGCTCACGCGCAGCATGACCTTCAGCTGGTCGCCGCACAGGGGGTTGTGGTCCTCGGCCTCGAGATCGGGGGCCTCCATCTCGCCCCAGTTGTGCGGGCGCTTGTAGTGCTCGAGGATCTGCTCGCGGTACAGCTCGTCCATCGCTATCCGAACACCTCGTGGACGTCGTGCAGGGCGGCGACGAGCTCGTCGACGTCGGCCCGGTCGTTGTGCACCGCGAAGGACGCGCGCGTGGTGGCGCCGACGCCGAGGCAGCGCATGAGCGGCTGCGCGCAGTGGTGGCCGGCGCGCACGCAGACGCCGCGGCGCGCGACGATCTCCGCCACGTCGTGCGGGTGGGCGTAGTCGAGCGCGAACGAGACCACCGCGCCGCGGGCCTCGGGCTCGCGGGGGCCGTGCAGCGTCAGGCCGGGGATCTCGGACAGCCGGTCGAGCGTGTAGGCGACGAGGTCGAGCTCGTGCGCGCGCACGCGGTCCATGCCGATGCCCTGCAGCCACTCGACGGCCGCGCCCATGCCGACCGCCTCGATGATCGGCGACGTGCCCGCCTCGAACTTCGCCGGGATCTCCGCCCAGGTCGACTCCTGGTCGGAGACGAGCGAGATCATGTGGCCGCCGCCGATGAACGGCGACATCCGCTCGAGCAGCGCCGGGCGGCCGTGCAGGATGCCGAGCCCCGTGGGCCCGTACACCTTGTGCGCGGTCCACGCGTAGAAGTCGGCGTCGATCGCGCCGACGTCGACCGGGATCTGGGGCACCGCCTGCGCGCCGTCGATGACCGTGACGGCGCCCGCGGCCTTCGCCCGGGCGACGATGTCGGCCACTGGGTTGATCGTGCCGAGCACGTTGGAGACGTGGGCGACGGCGACGAGCTTCGGCTCGCGCGCCAGCAGCGCGTCGAGGGTCTCGAGGTCGAGGCGCCCGTCGCCGTCGACCCGGACGTACTCGACGCGTGCGCCGACCCGCTGCGCGAGGATCTGCCAGGACACCACGTTGGAGTGGTGCTCCATCTCGGTGACGACGATCGTGTCGCCGGCGCCGACGTTGTCGAGACCCCACGCGTATGCGACGAGGTTGATCGCCTCGGTCGCGTTCTTCGTGAAGATCGTGCCGCGCGCCGGCGCGCGCAGCCAGCCGGCCGCGCGGGCGCGCGCCGTCTCGAAGCGCTCGGTCGACTCGACCGCGAGCGGGTAGACGCCGCGGTGCACGGACGCGTTCTCGTGGCGCATGAACGCATCCATCGCCTCGATGACGGCGGCCGGCTTCTGCGCGGTCGCGCCGCTGTCGAGGTAGACGAGCCCCTCCTGCTCGAGGACGGGGAACTCGTGGCGGACGTCGAGGATGGCACCCGATGAGGTGTCCACGAGGGCCGAGACGTCGGAGTGGGTGAACCCGCGGGGCTCCATGGTGCCTAGGCGCCTGCGGCGACCTCGTCGCGGATCCAGCCGTACCCGTGGCGCTCGAGCTCGTCGACGAGCTCGGGGCCGCCCTCCTTGACGATCCGGCCGTCGAAGACGATCGACACGCGGTTCGGCTGGACCAGGTGCAGGATGCGCTGGTAGTGGGTGATGATCAGCGTGCCCATGCCGCTGCCCTTGGTGACGGTGTTGACGCCGTTGGCGACGACGTTCAGGGCGTCGATGTCGAGGCCAGAGTCGGTCTCGTCGAGCACGGCGATCTGCGGCCGCAGGAGCGCGAGCTGGAGGATCTCCAGGCGCTTCTTCTCGCCGCCGGAGAAGCCCTCGTTGAGGTAGCGCGCCGAGAACTCCCTCGGGACGTTCGTCAGCTCCATCGCCGACTCGACCGTCTTGCGGAAGTCCTTGAGCGAGATGTCGGCCTCGCCGCGGTGCTCGCGGTGGGCGTTCATGACCATGCGCAGGTACTTCGTGATGGTCACTCCGGGGATCGACACCGGATACTGGAACGCCATGAACAGCCCGAGGCGCGCGCGCTCGTCGGGATCGGCCTCCGTGATGTCCTGGCCGTCGAGCAGGATCTGGCCCTCGGTGACCTCGAGCCCCGGGTGGCCCATGATCGCGTTGGCCAGCGTCGACTTGCCCGAGCCGTTGGGGCCCATGAGGGCATGGACCTCGCCGCTGCGGACGTCGATGTCCAGGCCCTTGAGGATCTGCTTGTCCCCGGCCTGGACGTGGAGGTTCTTGATCTCGAGATGCGCCATGGTCTCCTGGAAGCCTGTGTCAGTGGGTGAGAGGGGTGAGCTCGCGCTCGCGCGCGGGGCCGAACACGACGAGCTCGGCCAGCGTGGTGCGCCGCAGCGCGTCGACGACGGAGCCCTGCACGCGCGTCCACAGCAGCTTCGTTGCACAGCCGCTGCCGTGGTCGTTGAGATGGGAGCACGAGACGCGGCTCTCGGCCTCGTCGAAGAAGCAGTCCATCGGGGCGATCGACCCCTCGAGGGCGACGACGACCTCGTCCATCGTGATCGACTCGGCCGACCGCGCGAGCCGGTAGCCCCCGCGAGCGCCGCGGGTACTCTCCACGAGATCCGCCTTGCGCAGCAGCGCGACGACGTGCTCGAGGTAGCCGAGCGGCAGGTTCTCCGCTTCGGCGATCGCCTTGAGCGACACGGGGGAGTCGATCCCCTGGCGGCCGAGCTCCACGAGGAGCCGCACGCCGTACTCCGCCTTGGTCGTGAAGATCACGCCCATAATCCTACCAATGCACTCGGATAACCGATCGGACCCCGGCGGCGTGTGCGGCGGCTCCGCTCCAGCACTGGTGATGCGCGACGGACGGCTCGTGTTCAGCAGGTCGGGCCGCACGCTCGACGAGGTCGTCGCGGCGCTGGAGCGCGGTGAGCCCGTCGACCCGGCCGAGGAGCGGATCGCGCTCGCGCGGATCGACCGCGGCGAGTAGCGCCGGGCGGCTTGGCGCGACCTGTAGCGTCAAGCCATGACCGCCAGCGTCAAGGAGGCCGGCCCCGGCGAGCGGGCCGAGTCCGATCGCCGCCGCCGCGCGGCGATCGTCACCGTCGACGACGAGCCCGCGGTGCTCGCCGCCATCGCCCGCGACCTCCGGCGCAACTTCGGCGACCGCTACCGCGTCCTGCGGGCCGGCGGCGGCGAGGAGGCGCTCGAGATGCTGCGCGAGCTGCGCACCCGCGGCGATCAGGTCGCCCTGCTCATCGCCGACCAGCGGATGCCCGGGCTCGCGGGTACCGAGTACCTCGTCCAGGCGCGCCAGATCGTCCCGGATGCCAAGCGCGTCCTGCTGACGGCCTACGCCGACACCGAGGCGGCGATCTCCGCCATCAACGAGGTCAACCTCGACTACTACCTGCTGAAGCCGTGGGATCCGCCCGAGGAGGAGCTCTATCCCGTCCTCGAGGATCTGCTGGCGGTGTGGGAGGCCGGCGCCGCGCTCGAGGCGGGCGGCGTGCGCGTCATCGGCCACCGCTTCTCGCGCGAGACCCACGAGCTGCGCGACTTCCTCGCCCGCAACCGCGTGCCCGCCCGCTGGCTGGACATCGAGCGCGACGGCGAGGCGCGCGAGCTCGTCGCGGTCGCCGGCGTGGCGCCCGACCGCCTGCCGGTCGCGCTGCTCGAGGACGGCAGCGTGCTCGAGCGGCCCAGCACGCTCGAGATCGCCGAGCGCCTCGGCATCGCCGCCCGTCCGGCGCTCGACCACTACGACCTCGTCATCGTCGGCGGCGGCCCCGCCGGGCTGGCCGCCGCGGTCTACGGCGCCTCCGAGGGCCTGCGCACCGTGATGGTCGAGCGCGAGGCGGCCGGGGGCCAGGCCGGGCAGTCGAGCCGCATCGAGAACTACCTCGGCTTCCCGCGCGGCCTGAGCGGCTCGGAGCTCGCCGCCCGCGCGACGACCCAGGCCCGCCGCCTGGGCGCCGAGCTGCTGAGCGTCCAGGAGGCCACCGCCCTCGAGGTCGAGGGATCGGGCCGGTTCGTGCGTCTCAGCGGCGGCGGGTCGCTCAGCGCGAACTGCGTGCTCGTCGCCTCGGGCGTCTCCTATCGTCAGCTGGACTCGCCGGGCTTCGAGCGCCTCACCGGCGCCGGCATCTACTACGGCGCCGCGATGACCGAGGCGCGCGCGTGCAAGCAGCAGCGGGTCGTCGTCATCGGCGGGGCCAACTCGGCCGGACAGGCGGCCGTGCACTTCAGTGCGTTCGCGGCCGAGGTGATCATGCTGGTGCGCGGCGAGTCGCTGACCTCCTCGATGTCGACGTACCTCATCGAGCAGATCGCGAAGCTGCCGAACATCGAGGTGCGCACCCGCTCGCAGGCGGTCGCGGCCGACGGCGACGGCCGGCTGCGCGAGCTCACGATCCGGGGGCCCGACGGCACCGAGACGGCCGAGCCGGTCGACGCGTGCTTCGTGTTCATCGGCGCGGCGCCACATACCGACTGGCTGGAGGGGGTCGTCGCCCGCGACGAGCGCGGGTTCATCCTCGCCGGACCGGACGTCCCGGACGAGCGCTGGCCGCTCAAGCGCGACCGCGACCCGTACGTGCTCGAGACGAGCGTGCCCGGCGTCTTCGTCGCCGGCGACGTCCGCGCGAGGTCGGTCAAGCGCGTCGCCAGCGCGGTCGGGGAGGGCTCGATGGCCGTCACCCTCATCCACGAGTACCTCGCGACGGCATGACCCGGGCCGCCACCGTCGCGGACCTGCGCCCGGTCGACCTGTTCGACGACCTCGACGACGAGCAGCTGCGGCACTGGGCCGAGGTCGCGGAGGTCAGCGAGCTGGAGCCCGGCGACGCGCTCGCCGAGCAGGGCGCCGCGCCGCGCGGCCTGCTCTGCCTGCTGCGGGGCACGGCGCAGGCGTCCATGTCGATCGACGGGCGCATCGAGCCGACGGGCCGCCAGGAGGGCCCGACGTGGATCGGGGCGATCGCCGCGCTCACCGAGGAGCCGCTGCCCGTGTCGATGCGCGCGCTCACGCCGGTCACCCTCGCGATCGTCCCGGGGGAGGACTTCCGCCGCCTCGCGCTCGGCAACCCGCCCGTCCACCGCAAGGTGATGCGGGCGGTCTCGCCGGTGATGAACCGCCTGGCCGGCGTGGAGCAGAACCGCGAGCGGATGGAGTCGCTCGGCAAGATGGCGGCCGGCCTGGCGCACGAGCTCAACAACCCCGCCGCCGCCGCCCAGCGCTCCGCCGAGCAGCTCGCCGACGCGCTGAAGGTGATCAGCCGGACCCTCGGCGCGTTCGTCGAGTCGGGGGTCGAGCGCATCGAGGCCGAGGGGCTCGTCGCGCTGCAGCGCGAGGCGCTGGCGCGGGCGGACCAGCGCGGTGCCCTCGACGCGCTCGACGTCGCGGATGCGGAGGAGGACCTCCTCGAGCGCCTGGAGGACCTCGACGTCCCACGGGCCTGGGAGCTGGCCGAGCCGCTCGCCGTGGCCGGGGTCGACGGCGAGTGGCTGGACCGCGTGGCCGCCCTGGCCGGGCCCGCGACCGGCGCGGCCATCGCCTGGGTCGCGGCGGCGCTGACCGCCCGCGGCCTGGCCGACGAGCTGCGCGCCTCCACCGAGCAGATGAGCCGCCTCGTCGCGGCGGTCAAGACCTACGCGTACATGGACCGCGGCGAGGTCGTGGACGCCGACGTCCACGCGGGCCTTGAGAGCACGCTCACCCTCATGGGCCACAAGCTCAAGCACACCGAGATCGAGGTCGTCCGCGACTACGACCGCGACCTGCCGCCGCTGCGCATGCGCGGCGCGGAGCTCAACCAGGTCTGGACGAACCTGCTCGACAACGCGATCGACGCGCTCGGCGACCACGGCACGATCACGGTGCGCACGCGCCGCGAGGACCGCTGCGCGGTGGTCGAGATCGCGGACGACGGGCCGGGCATCCCGGCCGACATCGTCGGCCACGTCTTCGACCCGTTCTTCACCACGAAGGAGGTCGGGCGCGGCACGGGCCTCGGCCTGGACACCGTGCGCCAGATCGTCGTCGACCGCCACGACGGGTCGATCGCCGTCGACTCCGACGCGGGCGGCACGACGTTCCGCGTGTGGCTCCCGCTCGCGGCCGCCACGGGCCTTACGAGCTGACGAGCGTCCGCGCCGGGCGCTCGGCCGGCGCCTGCTGCGACGCCGGGATACGGACCTCGAAGCGGGTGCCGCGGTCGCCCGCGCCCGCCGCCAGGGTGACCGAGCCGCCATGGCCCTCGGCGACCGCGCGCACGATCGACAGGCCGAGCCCTGAGGACCCCGACACCTCGCCGCCGCCGCGCACGAAACGCTCGAAGACGCGCTCGCGCAGTGCCTCCGGGATGCCCGGGCCGTCGTCGGAGACCACGAGGACCGCGTCGCCGCCGTCGCGCCGCACCGACACCTGCACGCGCGTCCCCGCGGGCGTGTGCCGGATCGCGTTCTCCATCAGGTTCAGCGCGACGCGGTGCAGGTCGTCGCGCGCGCCGAGCACCGTCACCGGCTCGACGTCGACGTGCAGCTCGTGGTCGCCGGTGACCGGCTCGAGCTCGGACGCCGCCTCGATGACGGTGCGCCCCAGGTCGAGGGGGTGGCGCGGCGTCTCGCGGCCGACGTCGGCCCGCGCGAGCAGGAGCAGGTCGGCGACGAGGCGCCGCATCCGCCGCGACGAGCGCAGCGCCGACTGCGCCGCCTCGCCCTGCTCGCCGTCGAGCGTGTCGGCGAGCAGCTCGAGGTTCGCCAGCACGCTGGTCAGCGGCGTGCGCAGCTCGTGTGACGCGTCGGCGACGAACTCGCGCTGGCGGACGAGGCTGGCCTCGGTCTCGTGCTGCGCTGCGTCCAGCGCGCGCAGCATCCGGTCGAGCGTGCGCGCGAGCTCGGAGATCTCGTCGTCGGCCTGGGGCACCGGGACGCTGCGGCCGGGGTCGCGCGTGCGGCGGATCTCCTCGGCGCGGGCGGTCAGCGACGCGATGGGCGACATCGCGCGCTGGGCGATCGTCAGGCCGGCGAGCAGGGCGAGCGCGGTGCCGCCGAGCACGCCGAAGAGCAGGAAGAGGCGCACGCGCTCGAGCGTCTTCTCCATGTCGGAGACCGGCCGCGCGTACTGGACCAGCATGGTGCCGAACGGCTCCAGCTGCACGGGGCGCGTCTCGACGCGGTAGCCGTTGACCTCCTGGGTGCGGTCGACGCTCGGGCCGAGGTTCGGCGCGCCGCTCGTCGTGCGCACGAGCCGGCCGTCGGGCGTCAGCAGGCGGATCGTCGCGCTGTCGCCGCCGGCGTAGAGGTCGAGCGTCTTCTGCGACGGGCGGATGAGGTGCCCGCCCTCGATGCGGATGGTGATGCGGTCGCGGAGGTCGTCGGCGCCCGCCGCGACGTCGTGCTGGAAGTCCGACCGGATGCGGCTCTGCGTCAGCTCGCCCACCACGACGGCGAACGTGCAGAGGATCACGAAGATCAGTGCGGCCGAGGTCCCCGCCAGCCGCCAGCGGATGGGGATGCGCTCAAGCACGCAACACGTACCCCGCCCCGCGGATGGTGTGCAGAAGCCGCGGCTCGCCGCCGGCCTCGAGCTTGCGGCGCAGGTTCGACACGAACACCTCGATGGTGTTCGTCGTCGAGAACGGGTCGTAGCCCCAGACCTCGTCGAGCAGGCGCTGGCGCGAGACCACGATGCGCTCGTTGCGCATGAGGAACTCGAGGAGCTCGAACTCGCGCTGGGTCAGCTCGATCGAGCGCTCGCCGCGATGGACCTCGTGCGTGTCCGGGTTGAGCAGCAGGTCGCCGACCGCGAGGTTCGCCTCGCCGCGCGGCGGCCGCCGGCGCAGCAGCGACCGCATGCGCGCCAGCAGCTCCTGGCGCTCGAACGGCTTGACGAGGTAGTCGTCGGCGCCCGAGTCGAGGCCCTCGACGCGCGACTCGACCGCGTCGCGCGCGGTGAGCATGAGGATCGGCACGTCGCCGTCGGAGCGCAGGCGCTGGGCGACCTCGATCCCGTCCAGCTTCGGCAGGCCCAGGTCCAGCAGCACGAGATCGGGGAGGAACTGGCGGTAGTCGTCGAGCGCGACCTCGCCATCGCGTGCGATGCGGACGTCGTAGCCCTCGAGGCGCAGCGAACGCTGGAGCGCAAGGGCGATGTCCTCGTCGTCCTCGACGACGAGCACGCGGGGAGAGCGGCCTTCGACCATGAGGCCCGATGGTACGGCCGCATCTAAAGGGAGGCAATGGGGGGTGCGCGTCGAAGGAGCGTGCCTGATGGCCAAGAAGAAGCCCAAGCCGCGCACGCGCGCGCGGCGTTCCTCCCCGCGCCGCCCGACCCTCGACCAGCGCCAGCTCGATCTGATCGGGCTCGGGCTGATCGCCGTGGGCGTGTTCCTCGCGTTCCTGTTGTACGGCGACTGGCAGGGCGGCAAGGCGGGCGAAGCGCTCGTCGACGCGCTCGCGCTGGCCATCGGCGGCGTGCGCTACGTCGCGCCGGTCGCGCTGTTCGCCGCGGGGGCGATCCTCATCCTGCGCCCGGTGCTGCCCGCCGTGCGGCCCTTTCGGTCGGGCGCCGTCTGCCTGTTCGCCGCGCTGACGCTCGCCCTCGCCGCCGGCACGCTCGGCCTCGGGCCGGGCGGCGAGCGGGTCTCGTGGGACGCCGCCTGGATCAAGGAGCGGGGCGGGGCGCTCGGCGAAGGGCTGTACTGGCTGACGAGCACGCTGCTCGGGACGGTCGGCAGCCACATCGTCTCGGTGTTCCTGCTGCTCGCCGGCGTGCTGCTCATCACGGGCGCGTCGCTGGCCGGCGTGCTGAAGGCGACGGGCGCGCACGTGGCGGACACGACTCGCTCGCTGCGCACGCCGAAGCCCGCCCCGGCCAAGCCGGCGGCGGGCCGCTCGCGCCGGGAGCGCGTCGTGGTCCCCGAGCCCGAGGACTCCGAGCCCGTCGTCGCGCGCGTCGAGGACCTCCAGGAGCGCTTCTCCGACGTCTTCGGGACCGCGGACGAGCTGCCCGAGCCGGAACCGGAGCCGTTGTTCGACGAGCCCGAGCCGACGGGCGAGCACGAGGCGATCGAGGACCCCGACCTCGAGCCGGAGCCCGAGGAGGAGCCGGCGCCGACGCTCGCCGTCGATCCGGAGGACCTCACGCCGCAGGGCCGCTATCGGGCCTCGGTCACCGAGAGCCCGGACTTCATCTGGAAGCGCCCGAGCGTCCGGCTGCTGTCGCGCTCGACCGCCGAGCAGGCCCGGCCCGACACCGCCGGACAGGAGAAGACGGCGCGCGCGCTGATCGAGGCGCTCGGACACTTCGGGGTGGAGGCGAAGGTCGTCGGCACCGTCGCGGGACCGCACATCACGCGCTACGAGGTGCGCCTCGCGCCCGGCGTGAAGATGAGCAAGGTCGCCAACCTCAAGGACGACCTCGCCTACGCGCTCGCCGCGACCGACATCCGCATCCTCGCGCCGATCCCGGGCAAGACCGCGGTCGGCGTCGAGGTGCCCAACGAGCGGCGCAAGATCGTCCAGCTCGGCGACGTGATGAGCGAGAAGCCCGGCGACTGGTCGCCGCTGACGATCTGGCTCGGCAAGGACGTCGCAGGCCGCGCGATCGGCGCGGACCTGGCGAAGATGCCGCACCTGCTCGTCGCCGGCACCACCGGCGCCGGCAAGTCGGCCTGCGTGAACGCGATGCTGTCGAGCATCCTCCTGCAGGCCGACCCGCACGACGTGCGCCTGGTGCTCGTGGACCCCAAGCAGGTCGAGCTCAACCACTACGAGGGCATCCCGCATCTCCTCACCCCGGTCATCACGCACCCGCGCGTCGCGGCCAACGCGCTGCAGAACCTCGTCAAGGAGATGGAGGACCGCTACTCGACGATGTCGCTGGCCAAGACCCGGTCGCTGCCCGAGCTCAACCGCCGCCGCGAGGACCGCGGCGAGACCGCGCTGCCGTACATCCTGTGCGTCATCGACGAGCTCGCCGACCTGATGATGGTGGCGCCCGCCGACGTCGAGGACTCGATCATCCGGCTCGCCCAGAAGGCGCGCGCGGTCGGAATCCACCTCGTGCTCGCCACGCAGTCGCCGCGCGTGGACGTCATCACGGGCATGATCAAGGCCAACGTGCCGTCGCGCATCGCGTTCTCGGTGTCGTCGCAGACCGACTCGCGGGTGATCCTCGACCAGAACGGCGCCGAGTCGCTGCTCGGCAAGGGCGACATGCTCTACTCGCCCGTCGGCTCGTCGAAGCTCCAGCGCATCCAGGGCGCGTACATCGACGAGCCGCAGATCGAGGCGATCACCGACTTCTGGCGCAGGCAGGGCGAGCCGGAGCTGCGCGAGGACCTGCTCGAGGAGGTCGAGGAGCCCGAGGAGGTCGCGGCCTCCGAGCCCGACGACTTCGACCCCGACGAGGACCCGCTGCTCGAGGACGCGATCCGGCTCGTGGCCGAGATGGGGACGGCCTCGACCTCGATGCTGCAGCGCCGCCTGCGGCTCGGCTACACCCGGGCGGGGCGGCTGATCGACATGCTCGAGCGCCGCAACGTGATCTCCGGGTACGAGGGCTCCAAGCCCCGCCAGGTGCTGGTCGGACCCACCGAGGCGGAGCGCTTCATCGCCGCGCTGCGCGACGGCCAGGAGGGCGGCGGCGGGTCCTCGGAGGCCACGGCGCAGCAGGCCGTCCCCGTACCGGACGACGAGTAGCCTGCCGCCCATGCCCGAGATCGGCGCCACGCTCCGGGAGGCGCGCATGCGCGCCCGGATCGACATCTCCGAGATCGAGGCCCAGACGAAGATCCGGGCCAAGTATCTGCGTGCCCTGGAGAACGAGGAGTGGGACCTGCTGCCGGGGCCCACGTACGTCAAGAGCTTCCTGCGCACGTACGCGGAGGCGCTCCACCTCGACGCGCGCCGCCTCGTCGAGGAGTACAAGCTGCAGTACGAGCGGCTGTCGGACGTCGAGCTGCAGCCGATCGTCCCGCCGGGCCAGCGCGACCGCCGGCGCCCGTCGCGCGGGTACGGCGGCCGGCTGTGGCTCGTCGGGATCGCCATCGTGGCGCTCGTCGCGGCGCTGTACTTCCTGGGCCGAGGCGGCGGCTCGGGCGACGGGGGCGGAGGCGGCGCGACCGAGGCGGCCACCACCACGACGACGACGAGCACGACGCCGCGCACCACGCCGTCCTCGGGCTCGGGCGGGAAGAAGAAGCGCAGGAAGGCGGCGGCGCCGTCGCTCGTGCGGCTGCAGGTGCGGCCCACCGCGCCCGTCTACGTATGCCTCGAAGCCGCGGGCGGGCGGACGCTGGTCAACGGGCAGGTCCTGGTCGCGGGCAACGATTCGGCGACGTTCCGGTCGAGTCGGTTCCGCATCGGGCTGGGTAACGGCTCCGTCGTGCTGCGCATCAACGGGAAGTCATTCAACGTGCCGGAGTCCTCGAACCCGATCGGCTACGAGATCACGCCCAAGGGCCGCAAGAGCCTGCCCGACAGCCGCCGGCCCACCTGCGCGGCATGAGCGTCCGCGCGGGCGTCGTCGTCACGGGCACGGAGGTGCTGACGGGCCGGGTGGTCGACCGCAACGGGCCGTGGCTGTCGGACCAGCTGTTCGCGTTGGGGGTCGACCATGCCCACACCGTCGTGGTCGGCGACCGCGATGACGACATGCTGGCGGCGCTGGGCTTCTTCGCCCGGCAGGGCCTGGAGCTCATCATCACCAGCGGCGGGCTCGGGCCGACCGAGGACGACCGGACGGCGGAGATCGTCGGGCGCTTCCAGGGGCGCGAGATGGTGCTCGACGAGGCGACCGAGGCGCGGATCTGGGAGATCCTGTCGGGGCTGCGGACGCGATGGCCGCATCTGGACGAGGACGCGATCCGCCGCGCCAACCGCAAGCAGGCGGTCGTGCCCCGGGGCGCGGCGATCCTGCCGCCGGTGGGAACCGCGCCGGGGCTGGTGGTGGCCCCCGCGCCGTCGTCGGCGGGCTCGCGCTTCCCGGTGGTCGTCGTGCTGCCCGGGCCGCCGCGGGAGCTTCAGGCGATGTGGCCGGCGGCGGTGGAGACGGCGGAGTTCCGGGCCGTGCTGGCGGGCGCGAGCTCGTACCGGTCGAAGATGCTGCGGCTGTTCGGCATTCCGGAGTCGGAGATCGCGGCGACGATGCGGGTCGCGCGCGAGGGCGGGGTCGACCTCGATGCGCTCGAGATCACGACCTGCCTGCGGCGCGGCGAGATCGAGATCGTGAGCCGGTGGGAGCCCGGCGCGGATGACGTGTACCGCGCCTTCGAGGACGTCGTGCGGTCGCGGCACGCGGACGTCCTGTTCTCCGACGACGGGCGGTCCGTGGACACCCAGGTCGCGGACATGCTGCGGTCGTCGGGGATCTCGGTCGCCTGCGCGGAGTCGTGCACGGGCGGGCTGCTCGCCGCGCGGCTGACCGAGCTCGACGGGGCGTCGGAGTACTTCCCGGGCGGGCTGGTGACGTACGCGAACGAGGCGAAGTCGGAGCTGGCCGGGGTGCCTGCCTCGTTGATCGCCGAGCATGGGGCGGTGTCGGAGGAGGTCGCCAAGGCGCTGGCGGATGGGGCGCGGGCGGCGCTGCACGCCGAGGTGGGCGTCGGCATCACCGGGATCGCCGGGCCGGGGGGCGGCACGGAGGGCAAGCCGGTGGGGACCGTGTGGCTGTCGGTGTCGCGCGGGGACGTCGATCCGGTGGCGCGGCTGACGCGCCGGGTGCACCTGCCGGGCGGGCGCGCGGACGTCCGCGACCGCTCGACGACCGTGGCGCTGCACCTGCTGCGGCGGCTGCTGATGGGGGAGTCGGATGCGCCGGGCGAGCGGGCGGCGGAGCCGTCGGCCGCGGCGGCCGGGGAGCCGAGCGGCACGCATGGGCCGGCGGCGACGGAGGGCGGCCCGGTGGGGGACGAGTAGGGCGGCGCGGGCGCGGGGCGTGGGCGTGGGCGTGGAGCGCCGCGGGGCGGGGTCGCGGGGCGCGGGGCGGGCTCGCGCGGCGCGGGGCTGGGGGGCGGTGGTGCGGTCGGGGGTCGGCGCGGGGTCGCGCGGTGGTGTGCCTGCCTCGCTCGCCCGGTGCGCGGTCCTGTCGCGTCGACGGCGCGGGTCGCCGTGAACGCGACAGGCTCGCCGGGACCGGACCGGACCGGATCGGATCGGATCGGGTCCTGTCGCGCTGGCGGCGCGGGTCGCCGTGAACGCGACAGGCTCGCCGGGACCGGACCGGACCGGACCGGATCCGGGTCCTGTCGCGCTGACGGCGCGGGTCGCCGTGAACGCGACAGGCTCGCCGGGACCGCACCGGACCGGATCCGGGTCCTGTCGCGCTGACGGCGCTGGTCGCCGTGAACGCGACAGGCTCGCCGGGACCGCACCGGACCGGATCCGGGTCCTGTCGCGCCGACGGCGCTGCACGCCGTGAACGCGACGACACCGGCACGCGCGATCATCTCGCGATGCGCTGCTTCGTCGCCGCCGAGCTCCCCGAGGCCGTGCGGGTCGCCCTCGTGGCGTGGGCGCCCCGCGACGACGCGCTGCGGGTCCTCGATCCCGAGTCCCTGCACCTGACGCTGGCGTTCCTCGGCGAGCGCTCGGACGAGGAGGTCGCGGCGGTGTCGGCGCTGCTGGGCCCGCTCGCCCGGCCGGTGCGCGCGCTGTCCCTGGGCGGCGTGCTGTGGCTGCCGCGCGGCCGGCCGCGTGTGCTCGCCGTCGAGGTGGCCGACGGCGACGGCGCGCTGGGCGCGATGCAGGCCGGCGTGGTCGCGGCGCTGGCGGACGCGATCGGCTTCCGGGCGGAACCGCGGCCGTTCCTGGCGCACGCGACGGTCGCTCGCGTACGCGCGCATGGACGCGTGAGCCGGGACCGCCGCGCGGCGGTCGAGGCGGCGAGCCCGCCGGAGGCCGGGACCTTCGCCGCGCCGGCGCTCACGCTCTTGCGCTCGCGGCTGTCGCCGCGCGGCGCGCGCTACGAGCCCGTGGCGCGCACAGAGCTGTGACGGTTTCGCCTGCGGATCGACACGAACAGGTGTTTCCCCGCGATCCGTCCGGCGTCAGGCTCACGATACGTGCAGTCCACTCGACGATGGAAAGGCTTTGACATGAGCGTCACCGACCAGGAGAAGGCCGCGAAGGCCCGCGATGCCGCGCTCCAGGGAGCGCTTGCGCAGATCGAGCGCCAGTTCGGCAAGGGGTCGGTCATGCGCATGGGCGACGAGGGTGCGCGGGTGAAGGTCGACGCCGTTCCGACCGGCGCGCTGTCGCTCGATCTCGCGCTGGGCATCGGCGGCGTGCCCCGCGGGCGCATCGTCGAGGTCTTCGGCCCGGAGTCATCCGGCAAGACCACGCTGATGTACCACATCCTCGCCGAGGCGCAGAAGCTCGGCGGCGTGTGCGCGTTCATCGACGCCGAGCACGCGATGGATCCGCTGTACGCGCAGCGGATCGGGCTCGACATCGACGAGCTGCTGGTCTCGCAGCCGGACTACGGCGAGCAGGCGCTCGAGATCGCCGACATGCTCGTGCGCTCCAGCGCGGTCGACGTCATCGCGATCGACTCGGTGGCCGCGCTGACGCCACGGGCGGAGCTCGAGGGGCAGATGGGCGACCAGACCGTCGGCCTGCAGGCGCGGATGATGAGCCAGGCGATGCGCAAGCTCGCCGGCAACCTGAACCGCACGCAGACCATGTGCCTGTTCACGAACCAGATCCGCGAGAAGGTCGGCGTGATGTTCGGCTCGCCGGAGACGCAGCCGGGCGGTCGCGCCCTGAAGTTCTACGCGTCGCAGCGCCTGGACATCCGGCGCATCGAGACGTTGAAGGACGGCACCGAGGCGGTGGGCAACCGCGTCCGGGTGAAGGTCGTCAAGAACAAGGTGGCGCCGCCGTTCCGCCAGGCGGAGTTCGACATCGAGTTCGGCAAGGGCATCTCGACGTCGGGCTGCATCCTCGACCTCGGGCTCGAGCACGACATCGTCAGCAAGTCGGGCTCGTTCTTCTCCTACAACGGCGAGCGGCTCGGGCAGGGGCGCAACAACGCCAAGGGGTTCCTCGACGAGCACCCCGAGGTGGCGCAGGAGATCGAGGCGAAGATCTACGCGGCCGAGGGCATCGACCCCAATGGCGTGGCGCCGCTCGACGCCGATCAGGACGTGGCGCCCGAGATGCCGGCGCTCGAGGAAGAGGCCCTGGCTTGACCCTCGCGTGGGGCGGCGTCGGCGGTTCGCCTCTGAGCGACCTCGCCGACCTGTCCGCGATGGGCGAGGTGACCGCCGTGTCCGCTCCCGACTCCGATCCCGCCGTCCGGCGCCAGCGGGCGCTGGACGCCGCGTACCGCTACCTGGCCCGTCGCGACCGGACCGTCCTGGAGATGCGCCGCCATCTCGAGGGGCGGCGCGTCGAGCCCGACGCGATCGAGCAGGCCGTGGCGGAGCTGTGCGAGCAGGGCTACCTCGACGATGCGCGCTACGCGCGCACGTTCGCGGAGGACCGGCGGGCGCTGGACGGGTGGGGACCTGACCGCATCGGCCGCCGGCTCACGCAGATGGGCGTCGACCGCGAGGCCGTCGAGGCGGCGCTCGCCGCGCGCGGGGTCGAGGATGAGCTGGCCGCCGCCGTGGAGGTGCTGCGCCAGAAGCTGCGCGCGGCGCCCGGCGACGACCGGGGCCGTGAGCGCGCGCTGGGCCTGCTCGCCCGCCGCGGGTACAGCCTCGACCTGGCCTACGACGCGGTCCGCGCGTTCGAGCGCGAGGCCTGACGCCGGCCGACGCATTCGCGATGGCGCCGTTCTGGATCGCGCGGCACGGGTAGCCCCACCGAGGTGGACCGCCGATGAAGATCCGCTTCGCCGTCGCTCCTGGTTCAGGTCCGCTGGACGGCGAGGAGCTCGCCCGCTTCGGCGATGCGGTCGAGACGAGCGGCTTCGACGGCATCTGGCTGTCGGACCTTCCACTCGCTCCGGTTCTCGATCCGCTCCTCGGGCTCGCCGTGCTCGCTGGGCGGACCCGGCGCTGCCACCTCGGCGCGAACGTCGTCCCGCTCGGCCGCAACCCGTTCCTCCTGGCCAAGGAGCTCGCACAGCTCGACCGGCTCACCGGCGGCCGTCTGCTCCTGAGCTTCGTGCCCGGCCTGGGCTCGCCGGAGGAACGCGAGACGCTCGGCGTCGAGGGCGCCGATCGCGGCGCGATCCTCGAGGAGGCGCTCGGGCTCGTGCGCGCCTGGTGGGCCGGCGATGTGGTCGACCACCGTTCGCCTCGGTGGTCGTTCAGCACTGTGGCCGCGGCAGCCCGGCCGGTGCAGGATCCTCTGGAGGTCTGGCTCGGCGGGCGGGCGGGCACGTCCTTGGACCGTGCCGGGCGCATCGCGGACGGGTGGCTCGGGTCGACGCTCACCCCCGACGAGGCCGAGCGTGCGCGTCGCCGGATCCAGCGCGCGGCCAGCCGCGCCGAACGCCGGTTCGATCCCGAGCACTTCGGGTTGAGCATCGGCTACGCCCGAGCCGATCCGGATCCATCGGCTCTGGCCCGGCTCCGCGTCCTGCGCGACGATCTCGACCCTCGGGAGCTGCTGCCCGTGGGCGCGCAGGAGCTCCGCTCATCGATCGAGCGCCACATCGACGCCGGCTTGTCGAAGTTCGTGCTGCGCCCGACGGACGCCGTGGCGTCATGGGACGAGGAGGTCGCATGGCTCGCCGCCGCGATCCTCGACCTGCAGACCTGACGCGGTGCGCGACATGGCGTTCCCCACGATCCGGCGACCGGCCGGCAGTGGGCAGGTGAGCGCCATGTCCGTGCTGCATCAGCTCGCACCCGGCCTCTGGCGATGGACGCTGCGCCACCCCGAGTGGCATCCATCGCTGACGGGGTTCGGCTCGGAGGTCGGCTGCTTCGCGATCCTCGCCGGCGCCGACTGCCTCCTCGTGGATCCGCTCTTCGACGGCAACGAACCGCCGGAAGGCCTCGACGCGATCGTGGCGGATGCGCGCGACGTGCTCGTCTTGATCACCATCCCGTATCACGTCCGCAGCGCCGAGCAGGCGTGGCGCCGGTGGGGTGGCGACCATGGCGTGCGGATCATCGGCCATGAGCGGGTCGGCGACCGCCTCCAGGGCGACGCGCCGTTCGCCGCGATCACGCCCGGCGACGAGCTGCCACACGGCATCCAGGCGTTCGCGATCGGAAGCCCGCGGCGTCGCGAGATGCCGCTGCTCATCCCGGAGGCACGGGCGATCGCGTTCGGCGACGCCGTGGTCGCCGTCGAGCCCGCGGACGGTGGCGGCCTGCGCGTCTGGATCCAGCGCCCGCTCACCGAGTCGCGCCTGCGCTGGTCGCGCGAGCGGCTCGAGCCGACGCTGCGCCCGCTCGCCGGGCTCGACTTCGACCGTGTGCTCGTCACCCACGGCGAACCGGTGCTCGAGAACGGCCGGGCCGCGCTCACCGCCGCCTTCGACGCCGACCCCTGGTACCACCGGCCCCGGTGAGAGGGGTGCGGCCTCTCGTCAGTGAGAGGGGCGCGGCCTCTCGTCAGTCAGAAGGGCGCGGCCTCTCGTCAGTGAGAGGGGCGCGGTCTCTCGTCAGTGAGAGAGGGAGGCCTGGCGTCAGTGGGAGGGCGCGGCAGGGCGCGGCCGCTCGTCAGTCAGAGGGGGTGGCCTCCCGTCAGCGACAGGGCGCGGCCGCTCGCTGCGCCCGCCTCCGCACAAGACCTCGTGCGCCGCCGTTTGAACCACATCGTTCGATTGCGCACAAGGCCGTCCAGGGCTAGGATGCCGGGCAGCGAACGATAGGACCCTTCGGGGCATGAAACCGCAGCAAATCCGTAGATTCTGACACGACGGTCTCAGAACGTGACGACGTCCAGACACTCATTCGCCGGGAAAAGGACCCGGGTCTCAACCTCTCAATCAGCCACCTTCGTCGTCTGCTGATACGCGGCTGCCGCCGCGATGCCCGTCGTAGTCGTGCCCCGCGGGGCCCGTCGGTCGCTCCATACGCTGATACGAACCTGCCGCCGCTTGCGGCGGAGGGAGGAACCGGGGATGGAGATACTGATTGCGGCCATCGTGCTCGCCGTGGGCTTCGTCGCCGCGGCCGCGCTGGTGGCACGTGGGCGGGGGGCAGCTGCGCCACCTCTCGCGCGCGCCGAGGCGTCGGCCGAGCGCGCCGAGGCGGCCGCCGAGGACGCTCAGCGGCAGAGCTCCGCGGCCGAGGAGCTCGCCCGCCAGGCGCGCGACCTCGAGCGCCGGACGCTCGAGCTCGACAAGCGCGTCAGCGAGGTCGATGCCGACCGCGCGCAGCTCAGCGAGGCCCGCGAGCGGCTCGGACGCGACCGCGCGCTGCTGCAGCGCGAGCTCGAGCGCGTCTCCGGGCTCAGCGCCTCCCAGGCCAAGACCCTCCTGCTGCGCGAGATCGAGGAGGAGGCGCGCCACGCGCACGCCAAGCTGCTGCGTTCCATCGAGGAGGAGACCAAGCGCGAGGCCGAGCGCCGCGTCCGCTCGATCCTCTCGATCGCGATGCAGCGGCTCGCCGCGAGCCACGCCGCCGAGACCACGGTCTCCGTCGTCCAGCTGACCTCCGACGACATGAAGGGGCGCATCATCGGCCGTGAGGGCCGCAACATCCGCGCGCTCGAGAACCTCACCGGCGTCGATTTCATCATCGACGACACACCCAACGCGGTCGTGCTCTCCGGATTCGACGGGGTCCGCCGCGAGATCGCCCGCATGACCCTCGAGCGCCTCCTGCAGGACGGGCGCATCCATCCCGCCCGCATCGAGGAGACCTACTACCAGGCGAAGTCCGAGCTCGAGAGCCACATGCTCGAGGAGGGCGAGGCCGCCGTCCTCGAGGCCAACGTCGGCGGGCTCGATCCCGAGCTCGTGAAGATGCTCGGCCGCCTCAAGTTCCGCACGAGCTACGGCCAGAACGTGCTCGCCCACTCGGTCGAGACGGCGCATCTCGCCGCGCTCATGGCCGACGAGCTCGGCGCCAGCGCGAAGACCGCCCGCCGCGCGGCGCTCCTGCACGACATCGGCAAGGCCGTCTCCCACGAGGTCGAGGGGCCGCACGCGCTCGTCGGGGGCGAGCTCGCCCGCCGCCACTCCGAGTCGGAGGCCGTCGCCCACGCAATGGAGGCGCATCACAACGAGGTCGAGCCCCAGACCGTCGAAGCGGTGATCGTCCAGGCCGCCGACGCGCTCTCGGGCGCCCGCCCGGGTGCGCGCGGCGAGTCGCTGGAGCAGTACGTGAAGCGCCTGCGCGACCTCGAGCAGATCGCGACCCGGCACCCCGGCGTCGACAAGGTCTACGCGATGCAGGCCGGCCGCGAGATCCGCATCATGGTCCAGCCGGGAGCGATCGACGACGACGCCGCGGTGGTGCTCTCCCACGAGATCGCCCGCGAGATCGAGAAGGAGCTCGAGTACCCCGGCCAGATCAAGGTGACCGTCATCCGGGAGTCACGGGCGATCGAGTACGCCCGCTGAAAGGAGCGGTCGCTCAGACGGCCTGCTCATCCGATGCCGCAGGCGGCGGGAGCGGGCGGCAGGCGTCGTGAGCGGAGCTCCCTGCCCCGGAGGCGGTCGCTGTCGTTGGTTGAGCGCTCGGCCGGGGCGTCACGGTCAGTCGGTCGTGAAGGGCAGCACGAGCCGCGAATGGTGCGTCGCATCGCGGTAGATCTTGTGGCCCGTCGCGCGCCCGGACGGCAGGTGCATCGCCTCGGGGGGCAGCAGCGAGTTGTGGGCGTCGACCAGCGGCTCGTTGCACGACAACTCGACCACGAGGCGATGGTCCGGTCGGAAGGCGTTGGCGAACGGATACAGCCGGACCACGTACTCCTCGACGCGCCCGGGCTCGACCGGCACGGCACGGGTGTGCGGGTGGTAGGGGTTGCCCTCCGTGGTGCGGTCGTCGAGCTCGCGATGCGATGCCTTGAGGTAGCCGGTCGTGACGAGCTGACGACCGCCGCCCGGAGCCTCGTCCCACAGACGCAGGATGAGATTCGTGTCGTCGGTGTCGATCTCCACGAAGAGATGGGCGGCGCCGGTGCCGACCATCTGCGTCGTCGCCTCGAACGGCTCGGTGGACCACGTCAGCATCTCCACCTTGTCCGTCACGGTCAGGGGCGCCTGGTAGAAGCCGTCCGGGGCGGCCCACTCGGTGTCCAGCGGTTCGGGCGTCGCCGACAGCTTGCGCCGGGGACGCAGGTACAGCGGCCGATGCTCGACCCCCTGGGGCGGCCAGTCGTCGACGGTCACCCGCTCGCGCGTGCCCTCGACGAAGATGCTGACGGCCGGCTCGTCCATCACGCCGTTCTCGACGCCCTTCAGCCAGTGGTCGTACCAGCGGAACATGTCGCCGTGGACCTCGTGAAACGGGCGCTCCTGCATCGGCGGGTAGGGCAGCAGGTCGAGCTTCTTCGGGCCCTTGAGCGTCTTGAAGAGCTCGATGCTGCCGTCGACCGTCCAGCCGCGACCCCAGTTGATCTGCACATAGACGGGGATGTCGATGTTCCGGGCGAGCGTGATGGGGTTGCGCTCCTCGTACCAGTCGCCGTCGAGCTCGTTGAGGACGATGTCGAACCACAGCTCGCGGTTCTTCGGGTACCGCAGGACGTGCTCCAGGGTCGGCCACCGCTTGACGTCGGGGTCGGCGAGCCGTGCCGCCACGCGCTGCGCGACCTCCTCCGCCGAGTACTCCGCGAGCATGCGCGACCTGACGTCCGCGACGGCGATGCCGGAGTCGCCGCCGCGGCCCTCTCGGGCGGCGCGCGGCATGAACCACATGATGCCGCCGTGGTAGGTGGTCTCGTAGAAGTCGTAGTGGCCGCCGCTCACGAAGATCGCCTTCAGATGCGGGGGCCGCTCGGCGGCGGCGAACACCTGCATGGAGGCGAAGTAGGAGACCCCGACCATGCCGACGTTGCCGTCGCACCACGGCTGCTGCGCGACCCATTCGATGAGGTCGTAGGCGTCCTGGCCGAGCGGGACGCCGCCGGCGTTGTAGTTGCCGACCATCTCGCCGCCGGACGCGCCGGACCCGCGCAGATCGGCGATCACGTGGGCGTAGTCCTCGGCGACGATGCGCGCGATGTCCCCGGCCTCGAGGCAGCCGTCCCACAGCGGGCTGGGACGCCGCTGCGGCGGGAGCTCGAGCGACTGCGCCTGGAGGTCCTTGCCGTAGGGGCTCATCGCGACGAGCGCAGGCCGCGGCTTGTCCTCGGTTCCCTGGTAGACGTCGACCGCGAGCATGACCCCGTCGCGCATCGCGACCTGTAGGTCCTTGCGAATCGTGATCTCCGTCATGCGCGAGCCGCCTGCCGATAGCCGTGCAGCGTGGTGAAGAACGGCGACGGCTCCAGGCTCGGATCGCGCTCGTAGCCGAGCTCTTCGGCGACCAGCGCGAACGGCGAGTAGACCGAGTCGGTCTCCTGCAGGCCGTCGGCCAGACAGCGCGCTGCAAGCCCGGCGATGCGCGCCTCGATGTCCAGGCTCTCCTGCAGCGCCCGCTGCGCCGCCTCGCGGTCGAGCTCGATGCTGTAGGGCACCCCGTCCCGGCCGACGAACGGGTGGCCCAGGAACATGCGGTTCGGGCGTACGACGTCGCGCAGGTGCTCCAGGCCGGCGCGATAGCCGACCGGGTCCTCGTAGGTCGGAAAGCCGTTGCCGCCGTTGATCTCCACGGCGTCGCCGACGAACACGTCGTTGGAGCCGTCGACGACGTACGCGACCGCTCCCGCCGTGTGACCCGGCACATGGTGGACCGAGACCGACACCTCCCCGCCGAGGGAGAGCGTCTCGCCTCCCGTCAGGACCACGGATGGCTCCATCTCTCCCGATATCACCGCCTCGGTGGCCCGCGTCAGCTGCGCGACGCCGTTCGGATCCCGCAGATAGCGCTGACGGCCGCCGACGTACTCGTCGACATGCGCCCGGCGCGAACGCAGGAACGGCGCATCGGCCTCGTGGATCACGACCTGCGCGCGGCGACCCGTGAGCTCCCAGAGCGCATGGGCGCCGCCGACATGGTCGATGTGGCCGTGCGTCAGCAGGATCCAGCGGACGTCCTCGACCCGGTGCCCGAGCTCCTCGAGCCGAGGAGCGATCACCTCGGCCGGCGTCGAGGCGATCCCGGTGTCGACGATGGCCGGCTCGGGCGCGGCGATGAAGTAGCTGCCCAGCGTGAAGTCGCCCCACCGCGCGGGCAGCGGATGGATGCTCGCCGGCTGCGTCATGGTGTGCTCGTCCGATCGAGGAAGTCGCGCGTCTCCTCGAAGACCCGGTGGAACTCGGGGATCCAGGAGAAGTGCTCGACGAAGCCGTGGCCGGCGCCGGCGTACCGGCTGAGCACGACATCCACGCCGGCCTCGCTCAGCCGTCGCGCGTACAGCTCCCCCTCGTCGCGCATGGGGTCATATTCGGCGGTCACGACGAGGGCGCGCGGCAGCCCGGTCAGGTCTGCGCGCTTGATGGGGGAGACGAGCGGATCCGCCGGGTCCGCGCCGCTGTCGACGTAGAAGGCGTTGAAGGGCTTCAGCCCCACGGTCTCCAGCCCGTAGCCGACGGCGTTCTCGCGCAGGGAGGCGTAGCGGTCCGGGTCGAAGTCCAGGTCGAGTGAGGGGTAGTAGAGGATCTGATCGGTGATGGCGTCGAGGTCGTCGTCGTGCGCCATCGCGGCGACGGCGGCGACGAAGTTCGCGCCCGAGCTGTCGCCGGCGATCGCCATCGTCCTGCCGTGCTCGGCCATCCACCGGACCACGGCGTAGCAGTCGTCGAGACCCGCCGGGTATGGCGCCTCCGGCGCCAGGCGATAGCCGACGGAGACCACCGTGGCCCCGGTCGCCTCGGCCAGCGATCGAGCGACATGGTCGTGGGTGTCGAGGCTGCCGAGGAAGAACGCGCCGCCGTGGATGTACACGAGCCAGCCGTCGGCGCCGGTCGGCGTGTAGATCCGCACCGGCACGTCACCCGCGGTCGCGTCCTGCACCGCGGCCAGCGGGAGGCGCTCGTCGAGGGGCGGCACGTGTGCCTCCTGGTCGGCGCGCATCGCCACCGGGTCAAGCTCGTCGGGCGGTGCGGGCATCGTGACGACGACCCGGGCGACTTCAGGGTGCAGGGGCATGGCGCTACTCCGCACCCTTCTGGCCGGGGAACGCCGTCTCGACGGCTCCGGCGTCCCAGCCCAGCCGGGAGATGCGCTGCAGCTCGTCGGTCACCGGCTTGCGGACCGCCTGGTACTCGACCAGCGCCGCCTTGACCGAGTCCGCCTTGACCAGGGCGTCAGCCAGGGCGCCGGCGTCGGTGATGGCCGAGTTCGCGCCCTGGCCCTGATGGTGGAGCATCGCGTGCGCCGCATCGCCGAGCAGGGCGACGCAGTCCGTGTGCCAGGTGTCGATCGGGTCGATGTCGTACACCGCCCGGCTCGTGACCAGGTCCATGTCCAGGTCACGCGTGATGCTCTGCAGCCGCTCGTCGAAGCCCTCGACCAGCCGCATGAGGTCGGCCTTGGTGATCTCGGGGGACCAGGATGCATCGGCGGAGGGTGCCGTGATGTCGAAGGACACCTGGTTGCGGTGGCGCAGGGGCAGGAAGTAGATCGTCGTGCCGTTGTCGCCGATGTAGAGGCGTAGGTTGTCGTCGATCGTCATACCGTAGGTGTCGTCGGCGGAGATCACCGCCCGGTAGGCGTGGGATTCCGAGAACACGGGGGGAACGTCGGAGAACAGCTGCTGGCGCACGAGCGAGCGGATGCCGTCCGCCCCGATCACGAGATCCGCGGTCACCGACGCCCCATCGGCGAAGACCACCGTCGCGCGCTCCGTGCCGTCCTCGATGCCGGTCACCCGCCGGCCGATGTGCAGCATGCCCGCGGGCAGGACGTCGAGGAACGCGTTGATGAAGTCGTCGCGGTGGACGAAGCGGGTCTTGGTCTCGTGCTCGGAGGCAGGCCATTCCTCGCGGTGGAGGACGTGGCCGGTGGCGGTGAGGATCTCGAAGGAGTCGCTGGGCGAGGTCACCGCGGCGATCGCCTCGTAGATGCCCCACTTGCGGAACAGCTCCACCGTCGCCGGACGCAGGCCGATGCCGGCGCCGACCTCGCGAACCGCGGCCGCCCGTTCGTACACGTGGACGTCGCCCACGCCGATGTTGCGCAGCGCCGCGGCGGCGGCGGCGCCGCCGTACCCGCCGCCCACGACGGCGACCTTCAGGTCCTTCAGGTCTGAGGGGTGCATGGTTCCTTGCCCTTAGCTCTGGATCGTGAGGAAGCTGGCCGGGTTGTCGACGAACAGCGTGGTGATCGTCGCCTCGTCGATCCCGGCCTCTCGCAGGTCGGGGATGAGCTCCTCGAAGAGGTAGTTCACGGTGTGCCCCTTGACGCCCGGCCACCCCAGCGGGCTGCAGTTGGCGTCGGCCGAGGCCAGCACCCGATCGAGATAGCCACCGCGGATGAAGCGCAGGAGGTGATCGAGCCGCTCCTTGCGCGGGCGCCCCCAGAACGGCGGGTCGGGCAGCTCGAGGTCGTAGCCGAAGGTGTCGAAGCCGATCCGGCCGCCCTGGTCGGCGATCTCGGTGTCACGCACCTTCCCCTGGCTCACGCCATCGTCGGCGTGCCCGAAGAGGACCCGGTCGAGCGAGAGGCCCTCCTCGCGGAAGATGTCGATCGCCGGCTCCGAGTCGACGGCGAGGTGCGTGAAGATGGGCACGCCCGTGGTGACCGCGGCGCGGGCGGCGGCCCGGTAGATGCGCTTGTCGAGGTCCGTCATGCGAAAGCCGCGACTGACGCCCACCTTGATGATGCCCGCCTTGCTGCCGGTGTCGCCGATGCCGACGGTGATCTCGTGGACGAACTGCCGGGTCAGGTACTCGACGCTCGCCCGGGCGAAGAACGCAAGCGCGGTGTCGCCGCCGACGAACCCGGTGCAGGCGACGATGTGCACACCGGTCCTGGCCGCCAGCGACTTGTAGTAGTCGACGTCGCGGCCGTTGCAGATGCCGGTGGCATCGACGAAGGTCCCGCCCCCGTACTCGTGGAACCGGCGCAGCTTCGGGACGGTCTCCTCGTAGCGCTCCTCCGGCGTCTTCCACCACTTCGTGTCCAGCTCGCAGCCGGGCATGCCGTACCCGATGTGCTCGTGGACCGCCACGAACCCGAGCTCCTCGGTCGGGATGGGCCCCAGGACGGTGTTCACTCTCGACACGACATGCCCCTTCAGGAGACCGTGGACAGCAGCTCGCGCGGGTTGTCCACCAGGAGGCGCCGGACATCCGCGTCGCCGAGCCCGTGCGACATCAGGAGCGGCACGAAGCCGGACAGGACATGGCTGTAGGGCAGTGCGTCGTCCGGTTGGCCCTTGGCCGCGCCGATCGCGCTGCTAGAAAGCAGGATGCGGTCCGCGTGGCCTGCGTCGACCAGCTCAGCCACGAGCGCGGCCCGGTCGCGGTCGGTCAGGTAGGCGCCGTCGTCGTCGCGGCCGACGTGGTCGAGCGCGACGAACGCGCCCCGGCGCGCCACGTCGAGCGGGGCTCCGCTGCCTGCGGCGTCCGTGCGGTCCAGGCCGCCGACGACGACCCGGCCGGCAGGCAGGCGCTCGCCCAGGACGATGTCGAGCTCGCGCACCGCATCGGCCCCGTAGCGGATGGAGACCGGAACCCCGGTGGCGAGGGCCGCCTGGGCGGCGCCCCGGAACAGGCTCTCCTCGGTGGCCGTCATGCCCGCTCGGTCGGCGGCCGTGGCGACGAGCCCGGCCCCGCCGCGCCGCTCGACCCGCGGGACCACCATGCCCTCGGTGACCTCCCTGGCGAAGAGGTCGGCGAACATCTCCGCCGACCAGGGGGTCGGCGGATTCGTCTGCGGCGTGAGGAAGTACCCGCCGAGCATCTCCTCCGGGCCCATGCCCGTCGACGCGACGATGTGCACGCCCGTCGAGCGCGAGAGGGCCTCGTACAGCCGGACGTCACGGCCGTGGAACATGCCCGTGCTGTCCACGATCGTCCCGCCGCCGTGGCGGCGGAACTCGTCCAGCTTGCCGGCGAGACGCTCGAAGATAGCGGCGCGATCGATGGTGACGTCGTATGCGTGCTCCGCTCCGGGGATGACCGAGAGCAGCGCCTCGTGGACCGCGACGACCCCGAGCTCGTCGGCCGCAACGGGACCGAGAACGGTGTTGACCCTCTTGTTCACGGTCTCGAAGATACGCAAACGCTTTACACGCTGTCAAGAAAACGCGTCGTTCGTTAAGGTGCCCCGCATGACCGGCCTCCGCGCACTGCGCAAGGAGCGGACGCGGAAGCAGATCCTCGAGACGGCACTCGCGCTGTTCCAGCAGAAGGGCTATGTGGCGACCACCGTCGAGGAGATCGCCGCCCGGGCCGGGACGACGCGGGTGACGTTCTACGCGCGCTTCCCCGGCAAGCGCGACGTCATGGTGGCGCTCATCGACGAGCTCAACGAGCTCCTCGACCGCCACACCTCGGAGGCGCACGGCTCGACCGCGTCGAAGCTGGTCGAGGCGGTGCAGATCGGGACCGCCGCCGCGCTGAAGCCCTGGCTCGCGACGCAGGCCTCGAGGTGGCCGCAGATCAAGCCGTACATCCTCGTCAGCACCCAGGCCGCCGCCGTCGATCCGGAGATCCGCCAGCTCTACGAGGGGTGGTTCGAGGAGGTCATCGGCGACATGGTCGACGGCATGAACCTCGCCGACCGCCACGCTCCCGAGACACGCCACTTCCGCGGCTTTCTCGCGATGGAGACCCTCGACCGGACGGCGCTGCACTGGATGCGCGACCCGTGGGACCTCGACAGCGGGCCGGAGCTCGATCTCCTCACCGAGACGTGGGTCACGCTGCTCGGCGAGCGCCGGTAGCCGCGTCCTCCGTGATCCGCCGCAACCGCGGGATCGGGATCCGGTAGTTCAGCGCGGCCGCGGCGCCGCGGCCGTCCTCGTGGGTCCAGCGCATCAGCGCGGGGCCTCCGGGCCCGCCGTCGACATAGACGGGCGGGCCGTTCAGCGGCAGGAACCCGACGGCCTTGAGGCTCAGCCCGAACTGCTCGGTCCAGAAGTACGGCTGGAACTGCAGCGGCGGCGCCGCCTCGCCGTGGACGAGCGCCGCGGCCGCCACCTTGCTGTGCGCGATCGCGGTGCTCCACAGCGGGATCCGCCGCATGCCGTACGGCGTCGGGAAGACGGCGAGGTCTCCGACGGCCGCGACGTCCGGTCGTGCGAGCCCGCGGGCGTCGACGCGGACGACGCCGTCGGTGACGAGGCTCGTGCCGGCCAGCCACTCCGTGTTCGGGACGTCGCCGACGGCAGAGACGACGAGCTCCGCCTCCAGGACGATGTCCTCCTCGAGGACGACCCTCGTCGCGCCGCCGTGCTCCTCCAGGCGCGCCGACTCGGTCTGCACGAGGGCGACGCCCCGACCCTGCGCGGCCTCGGCGAAGACCCTGGCGAGGTGCGGGCCCAGCTGCATCTCGAGTGGCATGCCCTGAGAGACGACCGTCACCTGGCAGCGGGCGGCCACGCAGCCCGACGCGACCTCCATGCCGAGCGGTCCGCCTCCGACGACGACGACCGACGGCCGTGCGGCGAGGCGCTCGCGCAGGGCGAGCGCGTCGTCGAGCCCACGCAGGGTGAGCTCGCCGGCCAGGTCGGACAGGCGACGCGCGCGCGAGCCCGTGGCCACCACGAGCCGGTCGTAGGGCAGCTCGGTGCCATCGTCGAGGGCCACGCGCCGGCGCTCGGCGTCGAGCCCGCAGGCACGACGACCGGCGATCTCGAGCGCGCCGTGCGTCGGTGCGGGCAGCTGATGGGACGTCAGGTCGGCGCAGTCGCTGAGCAGTGCCTTCGACAGAGCCGGGCGGCTGCAGGCCGGATGGCGCTCGTCGCCGATGATCGTCAGCTCGCCGTCGAACCCCGCGCCGCGCAGCGAGTCCGCGGCCGTCAGGCCGGCGATCCCGTTGCCGACGACGACGATCCGCCTGATCGCGGCGGCGCTCATTCGATCCGCAGTGCCGCCACCGGGCATACCCGCACGGCGGCGTTCGCGGCGGCCAGCTCGGCCTCGGTGATCTCCTCGCGGTCGATCACCAGCTCGCCATCGTCGTCGAGGTGCATCAGGTCCGGGGCGGCCTCCTCGCACAGGCCGTGACCCTCACAGCGGGCTCGATCGAGGACGATCTTCATGCTCGCACCACTTCCAGGACGGGGAGCTCGTGGATGCTCCGGGTGATGTTGCTCGGAACGCGCGCCTCGTCGCCGACCACGAGCCGCTCGGCGTGCCGGGCCAGCGCCGCGATCACGGCGTGCCCCTCCATGCGGGCGAGTCCCTGGCCCGCGCAGCCGTGGACCCCGTAGCCGAACGTGAGGTGGTCGACAGGGTTGCGCTCGACCAGGAAGTCGTCCGGGTTCTCGTAGTGGCGCGGGTCGTGGTTGCCCGCGCCGAAGAGGATGGCGATCTGCGCGCCGGCGGGAACGACGACGCCGTCGACCTCGACGTCCTTCGTCGCGCGACGGCCCCAGGCGTGGATCGGCGGCCAGAAGCGGAGCACCTCGTTGAACGCGGCCGGCACGAGCGCAGGGTCCTGGCGGACGAGCGCCAGCTGGTCGGGATGCTTCCCGAGGAGCGCGACGACGTTGCCGATCACCGCGACCGTCGTGTCGACGCCCGCGCCGAGGTACTGGTGGATGATGTGGCCCGCCGTGTCCGGCGGGATGTCGCCCCGCGCCTCGGCGTCGAAGATGCCGCGTCCCACCGAGCCGGGCGCGAGGTCGTCGGCGGTCACGGTCGAGCACCAGCCGTAGAGCTCGCCGGCGATGGGGAAGTTCTCGGCGGTGCGGGCGTTCATCGGGCCGATGACCTCCATCGCGGCCTGGCCCCAGCGCAGCATGTTGTCGCGGACCTGGCCGGTGAAGCCGATGAGGTCGGCGACGACCTCGAGCGGGAACGCCCGGGCGAGGGCGTCGATCGCCTCGAAGGAGCGCCGCTCGACGAGCCCGGCCACGAGGGCGTCGGCCTTCGCGTCGATCGTGTCCTTCAGGCCGCGCAGGGCGCGCGGGGTCAGGTTCTCGGTCAGGACGGCTCGCAGCTGGGTGTGGACCGGTGGATCGGACGCGAGCGACGTTCCGGTGAGCGCCTCGTTGACCATCGGGTTGAACCCGATCGAGGCTGACGAGAACGTCTCCCAGTCCGCGAGCGCACCGCGGATCACGTCGTAGCGCGTCAGCGCGTACACGTCGTTGGCCGGCAGGTGGACGGCGCCGGCGAGCTCTCGCAGCTCCGCGTACGCGGGATACGGATCGACGAGAACCTCGTCGGCGAAGAGATCCAGGTCATGCGTGGGTGGGGCGCTGGTGACGGGTGGCATCGGGCGACTCTCTCCTCCTCGAAGTTGTGGCGACCGTCGGCGCTTAGCTTGACAGCGTGTACAGATTTTGTCTACGGTCCTCACCGTGAGCGCAGCCGGCGGCCGTGAGTCGGCCGTCCGGGCGTGATCGCCCAGCGCAGCGGATCACACGCGCGCCGGCGCACAAGGCAGACGAGGAGGAGCGATGAGGAGAGATCCCGGTCAGGTCTGGGTCCGGTGGGCGGTGACGGCGATGGCGCTGCTTGCGGCGAGCGCGGCGCTCGCGGCGTGCGGCGGCAGCGACAACCAGTCCGGCACCACCGCCGCGACGTCGGCGAGCACCGCCGCGTCCACGACGGCCAGCACGGGTGCGTCGACCACGGCCAGCACGGGTGCGTCGACCACAGCCAGCACGGGCGGCGAGTTGAAGTGCGGTCTTGGCAACGGCCAGAAGGCCACGGGGGAGCCGATCAAGATCGGCTCCATCGTCACCAAGCAGCCCGGCACGGACTTCACCGATGCATCCAACATGGCGCAGGCGTTCTACGACTGCGTCAACTCCAACGGCGGCATCAAGGGTCGCCCGATCCAGTACATCGTCGAGGAGGAGCAGAGCGATCCGGGGCAGATCGCCGGCCTGGCGAGAAAGCTCGTCACGAGCGACAAGGTGTTGGGGATGCTCGGCAGCTTCTCGCTGCTCGACTGTGCCGTGAACCACGCGTTCTACGAGGCCAACGACCTCTATACGACCAACGTCGGCGTCGCCCCTGAGTGCTTCTCGACGCCCAACTCCGCCTCGATCAACCTCGGGCCGCGCTACAGCCTGGACGGCGGCGCGCAGGCGCTGATCAAGCAGGGCGTCAAGAAGCTCGTGTTCGCGACCGCAGGCACGCCGGGCGCCGAGTGGTATGCGGAGGGGGTCAAGTCCGTGGCCGACGCCGCCGGGGTCCCCATGGTGTTCGCGAAGGAGAACGTGCCGATCCAGGACGCCAACTCGATCGCCCTGACGCTCGTGCAGCAGGCGGGCGCTGACGGCGGCGTGCTGCTCGGCTTCACGCCGCCCGAGGCGCTGAAGATCATGCAGGCCGCGCAGCAGCAGGGGCTGGCCGGCCGCGTGAAGTGGGGCTGCTCGTCGACGTGCAGCACCGACTTCCTGGCGCAGGCGCTGGGGCCGGAGTGGGAGGGCAAGCTGCTGGTCAACGCCGAGGTCAACACCGTCGACTCGACGGGCCCGGACAACCAGCTCTACCTCAAGGTGCACGATCAGTACGCCCCGAAGGTGCCCGTGGGGTCGTTCGGTCAGATGGGCTTCGTGCTGGCCAAGCTCACCGTCGACCGGCTGCTCTCGATCGACGGTCCTATCGACAAGGAGAGCGTCAACAAGGCGATGCTCGACACGAAGGGCTACAAGTCGGACCTGGTGTGCAAGCCGTGGTACTACGGCAAGGCGCCCGTGCACATCCCCAACAACACAGGGCGCACGCTGACGCCGAAGGCCGGCAAGCTGGTCGTCCAGGACGAGTGCGCCGACGTCACGGCAGACGATCCGCAGATCGCCAAGGTGCGCAAGATCGAGCAGGAGCAGGGGCTCTAGGAGTCTGTCGATCTTCTCTCGCGCGGCGGGGGAAGTTCGACAGGCTCCTCGCCGACGGGCCCAGCAGGCTGGACGTCCAGCCCTTCATCGTCATCGGCCTGGCGCTCGGCGGGGGGGTCTCCCCGCCGAGCGTCGGATCGGTGGTCGTGTGGCGGGCCGCTGGCAAACCGTTGGCTCCCGCCACGCCCGCGCCGGTCTCACTGGCTGGGACGCTGCGCTGTACCGGCGGCACGGGGCGCCTCTACGTTTGCCGCGATGAGCGGCACCATGGGTTGCTTGGCGGGGTTCGCGTGACGGTGCGCGAGTTCGTAGCGCTGATCAGACGGCCCGCATTCGACACGGACGGAGACCGGCGGCGGCTCGCTCGCTGTCACAGCATCGGAGGTCTGCGTGCGGAGGCTCGGCGGTTCCTCCCTCGCGCCGTCTTCGACTTCGTCGAGGGTGGCGCGAGGACGAGGTGACGGTGCGCCGCAACCGCGCCGCCCTTGAGGAGCTCGAGCTCGTGCCGAGGGTCATGCGCGACGTGTCGGAGATCGATCTTCGCACCGAGATACTCGGCTGCGACTCGGCCCTGCCGATCGCCCTTGCCCCCACGGGCTTGACGCGGGCGATCCGTGATGGCGGAGAACGAGACGTCGCCCGGGCCGCGTCGGCTGCGGGGGTGCCCTACGCCGTTTCCACCATGTCGAGTACGCCGCTCGAGGACGTCGCGGCGGCGTCACAGGGACCGCTGTGGTTTCAGCTGTACATGCTGCGCGACCGGGGCCTGTCACGCGAGATCGTTACACGCGCGCGGGATGCGGGATACCGGGCGCTGCTGGTCGGCGCCGACGCCCCGACAGTTGGCGGCCGCGAGCGGGACACCCGCAACGGCTTCACCATGCCGCCGGCGATCGGGGCCCGGACGATCATCGACGGGCTGCGGCATCCCGCATGGACGTCACAGTTCCTGGGAGGGCGGCTGCCGGCATTCGCGCACATTCCCGAGCCGATGCCGCGTAGGACGATCGAACGGTCCAGTTCGCTCGTGGATCCGTCGCTCCGGGGGGATCCGCGTGGAGGTCGGAGGCGTTCCCGCCCGCGGAGGTGCGCGTCCCCGCCGAACCCGAGTTGGCGCTGCTCGCCAACCCTTGGGGGGCACAGGGCGCCGGCTGATCCAGCGGTCGGCTCAGGACCGCGTCGCCGACCCATCGGCCGCCGGTACCCAGCCGCGCGGGCTGTCCGGGTCGCGCAGCACCGGACCCGAGGCGCGTCGCCGGCGGAGACGGGCACAGAAGCGGCCCCGCACGCTCCCATCACGGCGTAGAACCAGTCTTCGACGTCACTCGCTTGCTGGTCGATCGTGATGTAGACGCGCTTGGCAATTTCGGCGCCGTCTGGACCGGCCGATTCGTGGAGGGCAGCGCGGCGATCGTCAACCCTGGTGGCGGGAGGACGGCCTCGCCGGCGTCGCCTCCGGGCTCGCCTCGATCCCACTGGTCCTGGACCTGTCGCCGACCGAGGGAGACGAAGGCATCCTGTGCGCGCTGTTCTTCGGCAGCGGGCCCGCGCTCGCCCGGTACGGCGGCGACCCGTCCAGCGACGAGGCGACCCGCGCGCTGACGCTCGAAGCGCTCGAGACGTACTTCGAGCCCAAGGCGCGGGCGCCGAAGGAGTTCTACGTCCGCAACTGGGAGGACGACCCCTGGTCGAGAGGCTGCGGCAGCCAGGTCCCGACCTGCACGCTGAGCAGCGTCGGCGCGACCCTGCGCCGCCCCATCGGCCGGATCGTGTTCGCCGGCGCGGAGACCGGCACGACGGACTTCATGGAAGGAGCCGTCACCTCCGGCCAGCGCGCCGCTCGCCGAAGGACACGAGCTGCTCGCCGGCCTTGACCACGGACGCGCCGGCGACGAGCTCGACCCGGCGGACGATCGTTCGCGATGAGCTCGTGCCAGCGTCGGATCTTCTCCGGGTGCGACGGGGAGTCGGCGTCAAGCACCTGCTGGACGTCCCCCGTGGAGTGATTCCGATGGCTCTACGCTTCGTGTTCGACATGGCCGTGCCCGCAACGCAGAAGCGCTTTCACGTCACCACGTTCGGCTGCCAGATGAACGAGCACGACTCCGAGCGCATGAAGGGCATGCTCGAGTCGCTCGGGTACGCCGAGGTCGGGGAGGCGGCGGACGCCGATCTCATCCTGTTCAACACCTGCTCGATCCGCGAGAAGGCCGACGAGCGCTTCATCAGCCACCTGCACCAGGCCAAGGCGCTGAAGCGGGGGCAGCGGGAGCGCATCATCGGCGTCGGGGGCTGCTGGGCGCAGTCGGTCAAGGAGGACGTCTTCCGCCAGTTCCCGTTCGTCGACGTCGCGTTCGGGCCGGGGCAGGTGCATCGGCTGGCTGAGTTCCTGACGAGCGAGTCGCTGTCCGCCCAGGGATACTTCGAGTTCGAGGGCTTCACCGGCCACCTGCCGATGAAACGCGCGCGGGAGTTCCAGGCGTGGATGCAGATCTCGGTCGGCTGCAACTGCAACTGCTCGTACTGCATCGTCCCCTCGACCCGCGGGCGCGAGGTGTCGCGACCGCTCGGCGAGCTGGTCGACGAGGCGCGCGCGGTCGTCGCCGACGGCGTCCGGGAGATCACGCTGCTCGGCCAGAACGTCAACTCGTACGGACGCGATCTGCGACCGAGGGTCGATTTCAGTGCGCTGCTGCGCGAGCTCGACGCGATCGACGGGCTCGACCGCATCCGCTACACGAGCCCGCACCCGAAGGACATGCGCGAGGATGTCGTCCTCGCCCACGCCGAGCTACCGAGCGTCTGCCAGCACATCCACCTGCCGCTGCAGGCCGGATCGTCGGCGATCCTCAAGGCGATGCGCCGGACGTACACGCGCGAGCGGTACCTCGATCGCGTCGAGATGATCCGCCGCCACGTGCCCGACGTCGCGCTGACGACCGACGTCATCGTCGGCTTCCCCGGCGAGACCGAGGCCGACTTCGAACAGACCCTCGAAGTCGTCGAGGAGGTCGGCTACGACGGCGCGTTCACGTTCATCTTCTCGCCGCGGCGCGGCACGCTCGCGGGCGAGATGGCCGACGACGTGGCGCACGAGGTGAAGGCCGCGCGGATGGAGCGGCTCGTCGAGGTGGTGCAGCGGCGCGCCCGCGAGCGCGCCCAGCGCTTCGTCGGCCGCACGCTCGACGTGCTCGTCGAGGGCCCCTCACGGCACGACCCGCGCCGCCTGCGGGGCCGGACCAGCCACAACAAGGTCGTCAACTTCGACGGGCTGGCCGAGCCGGGGGACATCGTGGCGGTCGCCATCACCGGCGCCACGTCGCAGACGCTGGCCGGCGAGATGTCGCTGCTGGCCGCGGCGACGCGTTAGAGGCTGGCGGTCGACGTTCGGGCGGTGGGGGAGGTCGGCGATGTCGGAGGCGCGGCTGCTGTGGTGTTCGGTGCGCCCGTCTACGACGGGCGATGGCCGCCCGAGGCCTCGGAGTTCGTGCGGCGCGAGGCCGCGGCGCTGCGTGGCCGGCCGGTGTGGCTGTTCAGCGTGGGCGCCTTCGGCGACACGAAGCGCATGATCGGGCCGCTCGTCCGTCGCGAGCCGCGGGACATCGCGGAGGTCCGGGCAGCACTGTCGCCGCGCGACTACCGGGTCTTCGCGGGGGTCGTCGAGCGTGACATGTGGCCGCTGGCGTCGCGTGTCTTGTACCACGCGTTCGGCGGCCGGCTCGGGGACCACCGCGACTGGGACGCGATCGACGCGTGGGGCCGGGCGATCGCCCGCGAGCTCACGGACTGAGCCCCGCTTCTCTCCATCCGCCCGCTGTGCGAACATGTGTTCGTGCGCTGGAGCAACCTCACCGTCGAAGCCGACGAGCGGACCCGCCTCCCGGGCTACCGCGACGGCGCGGTCGTCCGCCGCTTCGACGCACCGGAGGCGCTGGACATCCGCTTCCATGAAGTTCACGCGAAGTCGGCGCTGAACCGCGTTCCGGAGGCGTCGGAGGTGCCGTTCCGGTGGACGATCAACCCGTACAGAGGCTGCACCCATGCCTGTGTCTACTGCCTCGCGGGCGACACGCTGGTGCTCATGGCCGATGGTCGGACGCGGCGGATCGACTCGCTGCGGGCCGGCGAGAGGGTCCTGGGGACGGAGATGCGGGGCGGCTCGCGGCGGCTGGTCCCGACCGAAGTACGTGACCGGTGGGCCACGTTGAAGTGGGCGCATCGGCTGCTGCTGGACGACGGGAACGAGCTGGTCGCCAGCGGGGACCACCGGTTCCTGACCGCGGCGGGGTGGAGGTTCGTCACCGGCGAGGACTCCGATGGTGAGGCGCGTCAGCACCTCACCGTGGATGACCAGCTCGTGTCGGCACGGTCGCTCGAACGAGGAGAGGCACACGCTTTGCGTGTCGTCTCCGTCGAGGATCTTGAGATGGAGATGCCGCTCTTCGACATCACGACGGGGACCGGCGACTTCGTCGCCAACGGCGTCGTCAGCCACAACTGCTTCGCCCGGCCGACGCACAAGTACCTCGATCTCGACGCCGGGCGGGACTTCGAGCGCGAGATCGTGGTGAAGGTCAACGTGCCCGAGGTGCTCTGCGCGGAGCTGCGGCGGCCGTCATGGAAGTTCGAGCACATCGCGATGGGGACCAACACCGATCCGTACCAATGGGCCGAGGGGCGCTACCGGCTGATGCGGGGCATCTGGGAGGTGCTGCGCGATGCGCGCAACCCATGCTCGGTGCTGACGAAGTCGCCGCTCGTGTTGCGCGACCTGGACCTCCTGTGCGAGGTCGCGGCGGTGACCGACGTGAGCGCGAACTTCTCCGTGCCGACGCTGGACGAGAAGGCATGGCGGGCGAGCGAGCCGCACACGCCGCACCCGCGGGCGCGGCTGGAGGCCATCGGTGAGCTCAACCGGGCCGGGATCCCGTGCGGGGTGCTGGTCGCGCCGCTGATGCCGGGAATCAACGACTCGCCGGAGCAGGTCGAGCGGATCCTCGATCTGGCGGCGGAGAACGGGGCCACGGGCGTGTCGGGCATCGCGCTGCACCTTCGCGGCGACGTGCGGGGCGTCTTCATGGAGTGGCTGCGCTCCTATCGGCCCGACCTGGTCGGCCGCTACGAGGAGCTCTACGCGCGCGGCGCCTACGCGCCGCGGGCCGAGCGGGAGCGGTTGACCCGGCTCGTACGGCGGGGGCCCGTGTCGCCGCTGCCGTCGCCGACGCGCGACCATCGGGGCGTGCGGCGGCCCGGCGCAGGCGAGGCGCCCGACGGCGCGCGATCGGGGGCAGCGGCGGCCCGCTACGGCGTGCGGTCGGGTGGCGCGGCGCGGGGGGACCCCGGAGGCGGAGGCGCACCGGCGCCGATCCAGGAGGCGCTGTTCTGACCATCCGGGCGGCGCAGCCCTGCCTGTCGCGCGCCTGAGCGCAACCTCCGGCGTCCGGGCCGCGTTGTGATGGTGGGACGTCGCTCGCCGTTAGTGTCGGACGCCACGGGGCAGATCCCCAACAAGCCATGCCGAGAATCAAGAGATACAGCAAGCCGTCGATGTTCGAGACCCGCTCCCACAGCTGGGCCGAGGTCGGCCTGGCCAAGCAGCTGAGCCGCGCCGCGGTCAAGCGGGCGCGGCTCGAGCTCCTGCTGCTTCTGCCGCTCCTGGTCGGCGTCATCGTGGTCTACACGCAGCGCAAGGACATCTTCGGTCCCGATCTCGCGCTGCCCGTCCGCATCGCCAGCGTCGTGGTGATGCTGATCCTCGGGTGGTCGCTCGCACGGGCGGCCGGGCGATCGCTGGGACCGATGCTCTTCCGCCGGATGGACCCCGCCACCGCCGGCACGGTCGGGTTCCTCATCCGCCTTGCGACGATCCTCATCACCTTCTTCGCGGCGGCGAACATCGCCGGACTGTCCGCGCGGTCGCTGACGCTGGGTGGCGCGTTCACCGCCGTCGTCCTCGGTCTCGCGGCGCAGCAGACGCTCGGCAACCTGTTCGCCGGCATGGTGCTGCTGAGCGCGCGGCCCTTCCGCGTCGGCGAGCGCGTGAAGCTCCAGGGATCCGGCATCACCGCCGAGGGCGTCGTCAGCCAGCTCGGGCTGCTCTACACGGTCTTCGCCGACGGCGAGGACGAGATCATGATCCCCAACAGCGTGGTCCTGAACGTCGCGGTCGTCCCGCTGCGCGAGCCCGACGCCATCGACATGCGCGCGCGCCTGCGCCCCGGGGTCACGCCGACGGACATCCAGAACATGCTCGAGAAGGAGCTCGAGACGCCGCTGCTCGACCGCCCGCGCATCATCCTCGAGGAGCTCGACGGCGACGAGGTCGTCGTGCGCATCCAGGCCACGCCGGTCGCGTCGAACGACGGGCCGCGCCTGGCGACCGAGATCCTCTCCGCGGTGTCGAGCGAGACGCGCAGCTCCGAGGACCGCATCGCCGAGCACCATGCCGCCCTCGAGAACACCGCCAGCGGCAACGGCACCGAGGGAGAGGATCGCCGTGCGCAGCGTGCCGAGGGAGAGGAGGAGACGTCCCGCGCCCGGGCGGCAGACACCGGCGCCCAGGATCCGCGAGCGGCCGACACGCCGCAGGACGGCGCCGCCGCCGGCGGCGGCCAGTCCTCCCGCCGCCCGAGGTATCCGACCGCTCGGTGAGGGGGCCGCCGGGCGCCGGCCTGCTGGCCCCGCCTGCCGCCGCGCCTGAGCTCGGGCCGGCGCCACTGCGGCCCGCCGATGCCAGGTCTGCTCGCGGCTTGCTGGCCCAGAGCTCAGCCGAGCCCGCCGCTCAGCGCTTGCCGCGCTGGCCGGACGCCATGTCCTTCGCGATCGAGCCGGCGCCCATCCGGCGGCTGACCTTCGCCGCGAGCTCCGGGGCGATCTGGGAGAACAGGGTTCCCGCCCGCAGGGCCACCGGGGCGACCTCCACCTCGGCAAGGTTGCGCTGCACCGCCTTCAGCGTGCCCTCGGCCACGTCCTCGGGCCGGCGCGTGCCGACGCCCGGCGGGAGCTTCGTGCCCGACTCGTGGAACATGCCGGCGTCACGGATGAAGCCGGGGAAGACGATCGAGACCCCGACGCCCTTCTGCTCCCAGTCCTGACGCAGCCCGAGCCCGAAGCCGCGCAGGCCGAACTTCGTGGCCGAGTACAGCGCCGAGCCGGGGGTCGCCGCCTTCCCCGACAGCGACGACATCAGCACGATGTGGCCGGCGCCGCGCTCGACCATCCGCAGCCCGAGCTCCCGCGACAGGATGATCGGCGCACGCAGGTTCACGGTCAGCGCGCGATCGATCTCCTCGACGCTGAAGTCGTCGAGCGAGCCGGACGCCGGCAGCGCCGCGTTGGCGATCAGGACGTCGGTGTCGCCGGTCTCGGCGATCAGGCGCTCGACGTCTGCCGCATCGCTGAGGTCGACGGCGATCACACGGGCGGACAGCTCGGTCGCGAGCGGCTCGAGCACCTCGCTGCGCCGCCCCGTGACGATGAGCGACGCGCCCCGGGCGGCAAAGGTCCGGGCGATCGCCTGCCCGAGCCCGCCCGTCGCGCCGGTGATGAGCACGGTCCTGCCGGAGACGTCCATGAGCCGGACAGTAATGGAGGACCGGCGGGCCGGGGAGATCGCCGGCCGGACCCGCTCGTCCGGCGCGCGATACTGGCCGCGATGGCGACCCCGACGATCCTCGCGGTGTTCGGACCGACCGGCGCCGGCAAGACGGCGCTCGCCATCGCGCTCGCGCAACGCCTGCGGAGCACCGGCGACCGCCCGGTCGCCGTCTCCGCCGACGCGCTGCAGGTCTACGCCGGCCTCGAGACCCTCACCGGCGTCGCGACCCCCGCCGAGCGCGCGCGGCTCGAGCACCGGCTCGTGTCGTTCGTGCCCGTGGACGCCCGGTTCTCGGTCGCTGAGCACGCCCGGCTCGCGCACGCCGAGATCGACGGGCTGCTGCACGAGGGCCGGACGCCGATCGTCGTCGGCGGCACCGGGCTCTACCTGCGCGCCGCGCTCGCCGAGCTCGACCTGCGTCCCGCCGCGCCCGACGAGATCCGGGCCGCCTGGATGGACGCCCTGGCCCGCGACGGCGCGCCCGCCCTGCACGCCGAGCTGCGCCGCCGCGCGCCCTGGGCGGCGGCCGGCGTGGACCCCAACGACGCGCACCGGGTCGTCCGCCTGCTCGAGCTCTCGGACCTCGGCGAGCTCGAACCGCCCGACGGGACGCAGCGCCCCAACCAGCTGTGGACCGAGCACACGCGCCACCCGACCCGGCTCATCGGCGTCACGATGGACCGGGAGGCGCTCTACGCGCGCATCGAGGCGCGCGTCGACGCGATGGTGGCGGCCGGCGCGATCGAAGAGGTCCGCGCCGCCAACGCGGCCGGCGCCTCCGAGACGGCCCGCAAGGCGCTCGGCTTCGACGATCTGCTGGCCGGCGACATCGACGCGATGAAGCGCCGCACCCGCAACTACGCCAAGCGCCAGCTCACCTGGATGCGCAAGCTCCCGGGCGTCGAGATGGTCGACCTGACCCGGACGACGCCCGAGGACGCCGCGGCCGGCCTGCTCGGCGGTCGCGACCCGGGCGCCGCGAGACCGTAGGCTCCCGCGCGCCATGACCGTCATCGCGTTCGAGAAGTGGCAGGCCCTGGGCAACGACTACCTCGTGCTCGAGGAGGACCGCCTGCCCGCTCCGCTCACGGCCGATCAGGTCCGCGCGTTGTGCCACCGCCACTTCGGCGTCGGTGCCGACGGCGTCCTCCTGCTGGCGCGCACCTCCGACGCCGGGTTCGTCGCCGACCTGCGCATCTTCAACCCGGACGGCTCGGAGGCCGAGCTCTCCGGCAACGGGGCGCGCGAGGCGATCATGTACCTCCACCGCCACGGCTGGACCGACCGGCGCCAGTTCTCCATCCGCACCGTCGCCGGCGAGATCCGCCCGACGATCCTCGACGAGACCCGCTGCCGGGTCGACATGGGCCGCGCGAAGCTCCACAGCGCCAAGGACTTCCCGTCCGGCGGCCCCGACGGCCGGGGCGAGCTCGCCGGCCGCACCTTCCAGTTCGTGTCGATCGGCAACCCGCAGTGCGCGATCGCCGTCGAGGATCCCGACGCGCTCGATCTCGGCGCCATCGGCCCGGACATCGAGCACAGCCCGCTGTTTCCGAACCGCACGAACGTCTCGTTCTACGCGCCGCTCGACGAGCACGCGATCCGCGCGCGGATCTTCGAGCGCGGGGTGGGCGAGACGCTGTCGAGCGGCACCGGGGCCACGGGCGCGGCGGTCGCGCACGTGCTGCGCGGCGGCAGCTCCCCGGTGACCGTGCGCCTCGACGGGGGCGAGCTCGAGGTCGAGGTCGAGGACGACCTCCACGTCAACCTCACCGGCTGGGCGCTGCCGGTGTTCCGGGGCGAGATCGACCTGCCCTGAGGGATCTCAGTCGTTGGCGTGCAGCACCGCGTTCAGCCCGCCCCAGCTGCCGCTGCGCGGGACCGCCACGACCGTGCCGGTCTGGCTGTCGCGGCGGAAGAGCAGGCTCGAGGCACCGGCCAGGTTGCGGGCCTTGACGACCTCGCCGTCGGGCAGCGTGACCCGCGTGCCCGCGGTCAGGTAGAGCCCCGCCTCCACGACGCAGCCGTCGCCGAGCGGCACGCCGAGGCCCGCGTTCGCGCCCAGCAGGCAGCCCTCGCCCAGCGAGACGACCTCGCGGCCGCCGCCCGACAGGGTGCCCATGATCGAGGCGCCGCCGCCGATGTCCGTGCCGTCGCCCACCACGACCCCGGCGCTGATCCGGCCCTCGACCATCGAGGCGCCGAGCGTTCCGGCGTTGTAGTTGACGAAGCCCTCGTGCATGACGGTCGTGCCCTCGGCGAGGTGGGCGCCGAGGCGGACGCGGTCGGCATCGGCGATCCGTACGCCCGGCGGCACGACGTAGTCGACCATCCGCGGGAACTTGTCGACGGATACGACGCTGAACGGCATGCCGTCGACCCGGGCGCGCAGCCGCAGCTCCGGCAGCCGGTCGAGGGACACCGGGCCCAGCGACGTCCACGCGACGTTGACCAGCACGCCGAAGATGCCCTCCATGCTCACCTGGTTGGGCGCCACCAGGCGATGCGAGAGGAGGTGCAGGCGAAGGTAGGCGTCCGCGACGTCCGCGGGCGGCATCGCGAGGTTGGCGATGATCGTCGTCACCCGCTCCACGCGGACGGCGCGCAGCGCGTCCTCGCGCGCGTCGGCGGGCAGGTCGACTGCGGCGGGATGGGCGCCCAGGACGGGGGCGGGATAGAAGACCTCGAGCGTCGCCCCGGAGGCGAGGTCGACGGTGGCGAGGCCGTGGGCGGCGGCGGCGGTGGGAGCGGTGGACATCGCGGCGCAGGTTATTCGCCGGCCAGCAGCTCCGCCGCCCGCTCGCACTCCTCGAGCGTCGGGACGAGCGCTGCGCGCACGTGGCCCTCGCCGCCCGCACCGAGATATGACCCGGGCGCGAGCACCACGCCGCGTTCGAGCCAGCGCGCCGCGAACGCCGCATCGTCGCCGTCGTCCGGCACGCGCAGCCACAGGAAGAACGATGCCGGCCCGCCCACCGGCTCCAGGCCGGTCGCCCGCAGCGCCGGCAGCACGATCTCGCGCTTGGCCCCGTAGCGCGCCCGGATCTCGGTCACGTGCGCGTCGTCGGACCACGCCGCGACCGACGCGTGCTGCACGAAGCGCTGCGGGGCCGTGCCGACGGTCGGGCGGTGGCGCTTGAGCAGCGCGATCAGCTCCCGGTCGCCGGCGACGAACCCGGACCGGTAGCCCGGCATCGACGACCGCTTCGACAGCGAGTGGAACGCGAGCAGGCCGCGCCGGTCGGAGACCTGGAGCGCGGAGGGCGGCGGGTCGCCCTCGAACCACAGCTCGCAGTACGCCTCGTCGCAGGCGAGGATCACGTCGTGGCGCCGGCAGCGGGCGGCGGCCTCCTCGAGGAACGCGACCGAAGCGACCGCGCCGGTCGGGTTGCCCGGCGAGTTGAGCCACAGGATCGCCAGCCGCTCCCACGGCACCGCATCGAGGTCCGGCAGCCAGCCGCGCGCGCCGTCGAGCGGCAGCGACAGCACGTCGAGCCCCTCGATCACGGCACTGCGCTCGGGCACCGGGTAGCCCGGCGTCGTGACCGCCACGGCCCCGCGGCCCCGGCCGACGACCTGCGCGAGCCCGTAGATCGCCTCCTTGGAGCCGAGCGTCGGCACCACCTCGGTGTCCGGGTCCAGCGGCGCGCCGAACCGGCGGCCGACCCAGCCGGCGATCGCCTCGCGCAGCTGCGGCATTCCCACGGCGAGCGGGTACACCGAGACCGGCTCGGACTCGACCGCCGCGCACAGCGCCGCGCGGATGAACGCAGGGGTCTCCTCCCGCGGCTCGCCCACGCCGAAGTCGATCACCGTCCGCCCCTCGGCGGCCAGGCGCGCCTTCGCCTCGCCCAGCCGCACGAACGGGTACGTCCCCATCTGCTCGAGCGCCGGGTTCACCCGCACAGGAACCGCTCCAGCACGGAGAAGCACTCGACGAGCGCGGCGACCGAGACCTCCTCGTCGGCGCGGTGCGCGTGCACGGGATCGCCGGGGCCGAAGTTCACCGCGTCGACGCCGGCGAGGCCGAACTCGGCGACCGGCGTCCACGCCTGCTTGGCCGCGACCTCGCCGGCGCCCGACTCCTGTAGCCGCGCGACCAGCGGATTGGCGTCGGGCACCGGCCCCGACGGTGCGATCCCGGTGATCTCGATCGCGCCGTACGGCTCGCACCACGCCCGCACCTGCGCCTCGGCCTCGGCCGCGCCGCGTCCGGGCGGGAAGCGGTAGTTGACCTGCGCCACCGCCCGGTCGGGCACGACGTTCTGGGCGATGCCGCCGGAGATCGTCGTCGCCGACACGACCTCGGTGTAGGTCAGCCCGCCGAAGCGGTGCTCGACCGGCCCGACCTGCGCGAGCGCGTGGATGCCCTCGGCGGCCCGGTGGATCGCGTTGTCGGCCAGCCAAGGGCGCGCCGAGTGCCCGGCCCGTCCGCTGAACGTCCAGGTCGCGTTGAGGTTGCCCAGGCAGCCGAGCTGCAGCGCGTTCGCGGTCGGCTCCATCACCACGACGAGGTCGGCCGCCGCGAGACCCGGCTCGCGCTCGAGCAGCGGCGTCAGCGCGCTCTCGGCGAACGGCAGCTCCTCGCGGCCGAAGAAGACGAAGCCGACGTCGACGGCGGTCTCGCGGCCCGCCAGGGCGATGGCGAGCTCGATCATCACCGCGTCCGCGCCCTTCATGTCCGCCGCGCCGAGCCCGACGACGCGACCGTCCACGATCGCGCCGGGCAGGTTGCCCTGCTCGGGCACCGTGTCCAGGTGGCCGGCGAGCAGGACGAGCGGCCGCGCGCCGCGCTCGGTCGCACCGGCCAGCACGCACGTGTCGCCCGCCGCCCGGCAGTCGGCCCCGCCGGAGCGCAGGACCTCGAGCACATGGGCGGCCAGCCGCTGCTCGCTGCGCGACACCGACGGCAGGTCGACGAGCTCCAGGGTACGGCGGGCGAGGCGGCCGGGGAGGTCGGGCACGGCCGGGAAGGCTACCCGCGGCTACTCCGTGGGCACGAGGAGAACCTAGACTGAGTGATATGCAGCGCGCCAGGCACGGCCGGACCACCGAGACGCACTCGCCCAACGGCGCCCCCACCGGGCGCGCGCGTCAGCGTGCCGTGATGATCGCCGCGCTGCCCGCGGGCGACGACCTGTCCGAGCTGCAGGAGCTGCTGCGCACCGCCGGCGTCGCGGTCGTCGGCCAGGAGGTCCAGCACCGCGAGACGCCCCATCCGAACACGTACGTCGGCCCCGGCAAGCTCCAGGAGATCAAGCAGCGCATCAAGGAGCTCGACGCGAACGTCGTCGCCGCCGACGACGAGCTCAGCCCGCGCCAGGAGCGCAACCTCGAGAAGGAGCTCGGCGTCGCGGTCGTCGACCGCACCGCGGTCATCCTCGACATCTTCGCCGGCCACGCGAACACGGCCGAGGGCAAGCTCCAGGTCGAGTTGGCGCAGCTCGAGTACAACCTCGCGCGGATGCGCGGGCTGTGGACGCACCTCGAGCGCCTCGGCGCCGGCATCGGCACGCGAGGCCCGGGCGAGTCGCAGATCGAGACCGACCGCCGCCTGGCCCGCGACCGCATCGCCGCGCTCAAGCGCAAGCTCGCGGACGTGAAGGGCTCGCGGGCGACCATGCGCGCCGAGCGCGAGCGTGCGCACCTCCCGGAGATCGCGCTCGCCGGGTACACGAACGCCGGCAAGTCGACGCTCCTCAACGCGCTCACGGGCGCCGAGGTCGGCGTCCGCGACCGGCTGTTCCACACGCTGGACCCGACCACGCGGTCGCTCGAGATCGGCGGCCGCCGCTACCTGCTGACGGACACCGTCGGCTTCATCCGCAAGCTGCCCCACCAGCTCGTCGACGCCTTCGGCGCCACGCTGGAGGAGACGCGCCTCGCCGACCTCGTGCTCCACGTCGTGGATGCGAGCGCGCCGGAGGAGGAGCTCGAGGAGATGCTGCGGGCGGTCGACGACGTGCTGGAGGAGATCGGCGCCGGAGAGCGCCCGCGCCTGCTGGTGCTCAACAAGGCCGACCTGCTCGACGAGGAGCGCCGTCGCGAGCTCGGCTTCCGCCATCCCGGCGCCGCCCTCGTGAGCGCGCACACGGGGGAGGGCCTCGACGAGCTGCGTGACCTCGTCGAGGAAGAGTTCCGGCGCACGCTGCGCGAGATCGACGTGCTGCTGCCCTACGCCGAGGGCGGACGCCTCGCCGAGCTGCACGACATCGCCGGCGACCTCGAGCGCGAGGACACCGCCGAGGGCGTGCGGGTGCGCGCGCAGGTGCCGGCCACGGTGGCCGAGCGGTTCGCCGCCTACAGCGCGTGAGCGAGCCCGGCACCCTCCAGGTCCGCCGGCTGCGCGACGACGCCCGCCTGCCGACCCGCGCGCACGGCGGCGACGCCGGCTACGACCTCTATGCGGTCGCGGCCGCGACGCTGCAGCCGGGCGAGCGGGCGCTCGTGGCGACCGGCATCGCGATCGCCCTGCCGCCCGGCCACGCCGGCCTCGTCCTCCCACGCTCCGGCGCCGCGGTGCGCCACGGCATCGCGCTCGTCAACGCCCCCGGCCTCATCGACGAGGGCTACCGCGGCGAGGTGCGCGTCCTGCTGCTGAACACCGACCGCGCCGAGCCGTTCGCCGTCGAGCCCGGCGACCGGATCGCCCAGCTCGTGCTCGTCGAGGTCGCCACGCCCGACGTGGTGGAGGTCGACGAGCTCGACGAGACGGCCCGCGCCGCGGGCGGGTTCGGCTCGTCGGGGCGCTGACCGGCCGGTCCGCGCCCCGACGGCTGCTCCGTCACTTGACGTAGCCCGATTCCTGCAGGTACTCCTTGGCGACCTCCTCCGGCGTCTTCTTGTCGAGGTCGACGCGCGCGTTGAGCTCCTGCATGTTCGCCGCCGTCAGATCCTTGTTGACGAGCTCGACGGTCTTCTGCAGGTCCGGCCCCGCCTGGTCGAGGAACGACTGCTTGACGAGGAACGTCGAGTTGTAGGGCGGGAACATGCCCTTGTCGTCCTTGAGCAGCACGAGGTTGTCGCGCTTGTTCTGCGGGTCGGTCGTGAAGACGATCGACACGTCGGCCTGGCCCTTCTCGAGCACCTCGTGGCGCAGGGCGGGGTCGACGGGCACGAACTTCTTGAACTTCAGCCCGTAGACCTTCTCCAGCCCGAGCAGGCAGTCCAGGCGCTGGCGGCACTCCGGCGTGCCGTACAGCGTGAGGTTCTGCGCCTTGCCCTTGAGGTCGGAGATGTTCGTGACGCCGAGCGCCTTGGCCTTCTCCTGCGTCAGCGCCACCTCGTTGGACGAGGTGAACGGCGTCGGCGGCAGCGCGGCGATGCCGTCCTTGGCGAAGTCGGCCTTGACCTGGTCGAACGCGGCCGCCGGGTCCTTGGGCAGCTTGTCGGTCGGCACGTTGAAGAACGACAGCAGCGCCGTGCCCGTGTACTCCGGGTAGCCGTCGATCTGGCCGTCGTTCAGCGCCTTGAGGGCCGTCTTCTCGTCGCCGAGGTTGAGCTCGGTGTTCACCTTGTAGCCGGCCGCCGCCAGGGCCTGGGCGTAGACCTCGCCGAGCACCTTCTGCTCGGTGAAGTTCTTCGACCCGACGGTGACCGTCGTCTTGGCGTTGTCCGGGTTGGACACGATCTGGCTGCCCGACGAGGCGGTCGTCTGCGGCGGGGCCGTCGCGCCGCCCGTCGCGGTGCTCGTGCCGGTCCCGCCGCCGCCGTCTGAGCCGCAGCCCGCCGCGACCGCGACGAGCGCGAGCGCGAGGACGGCCAGCAGGGCAAGGGTCAGTTTTCTCATGTGGACGTCTGCCTCCTGAGACGTGGGATCCCGAAGCCGCGGTGCGACCGCGCCTGCGGGGTTTGGGAGATCCGGATGCCGCGCGGGGTGACCGCGCGCTGAAGCACGGCGAACAGCGCCTCGGCTGCGACCGCCAGCAGGGCGACGAGGATGGCCGCTCCAAGCCGCCCGTCCTCGCCGTACACGCCGCCCGCGATGATCGGGTCGCCGAGCGTCACCACCCCGGCCAGCGGCGCGATCGCCGCCGTCGCGATGACGTTGACGACGGACGTCCGCACGCCGCCGAACACGAGCGGCAGCGCAAGCGGCAGCTCCACCCGGCGGACGATCTGGGGACCGGTCATGCCCATGCCGCGGGCGGCGTCGACGGCGTCGCGATCCACCTGGCGCACGCCGACGTAGGTGTTGGTGAGGATCGGGGGGATGGCGAGCAGGACGAGCGCGAGCGTCACGTTGCGAAAGCCGACGCCGATGTAGGCGACGAAGAACGCGATGAGCGCCAGGCTGGGCACGGCGCGGCCGACGTTCGCTACCGACGTCGCCAGGAACTCACCGCGACCGATGTGGCCAAGCCACAGCCCGAAGGGCACCGCCAGCGCGACCGCGATCCCGACCGACACCCCGGTCAGCTCCAGGTGCTTCCACAGCATCGGCAGCAGCTCCGCGCCGCCGACGTTCGTGCCGCCGCTGCGCGCCTCCCGCGAGTGCAGGATGAAGTCGATCGCGTCGCCGAACTGGCTCATCAGTCCATCACCCGCGCCTCACGCCACAGCCGGCGCGGCCGCGGACCAGCCGCCGTCTGGGCCCGCTGCCACGGCAGGGCGATGCGCTGCGCGGTCAGCAGGACGACGTCGAACATGATCGCCAGCAGCAGGCACAGCGCCCCCGCCACGACGACGTTCGACTTGAACGTGATGTCCGCGAAGATCTCGCCGCCCAGCCCGCCGGCGCCCGCGAAGAACGCAAGCGTGGCCAGCCCGACCGTCGTGGTCGAGGCGATCCGCAGCCCGGCGATGATCTCCGGCATCGCGAGCGGCACCTCGACGCGCCAGAGCACCTGGCGGTCGGTGAAGCCGAGGCCGCGCGCGGCGTCGACCGTCTCGGCCGGCACGTTGTCGAAGCCGGTGACGATGTTGCGAAACAGGATCAGCAGCGTGTATGCGGTCAGCGCGATGAGGGCGGTGAACGCGCCGCGGCCGGTGATCGGCTGCAGCAGGAAGAACACGGCGATCGACGGCAGCGTGTAGAGGACGCCGGTGACGCCGATGATCGGGCCGACGAGCCAGTGCCTGTTGTGGGCCAGCACGGCGAGCGCGAACGCGATGACGAAGCCGAGCACGACGGCGATGACCGACAGGTACACGTGCTGCCAGAACGGATGGAGGTAGCGGTCGATGTTGTGCGCGATCCAGCTCGGGCAGAAGCCGTTGCTCGCGACGCAGCTGTCGTTGCCGGCGCGCTGGTGGATCTCGAGCTGGGCGAGCATCACCGCACCGTCGCCCGCTGGGTGGGCGGCTCCTCGGTCAGGTCGCCGGAGGTCAGCAGGTGGCTGACGAGCGCGACGGACAGCACGCCGACGACCGCGCCGCGGGGGTCGACGACCGGCGCGTACTGCGTGCCGGCCTGCAGCAGCTCCGCGAGCGCATCGCGCAGCACGTCGTCACGGTCGATGACCGGGTCCGCCATCGAGTCGGCGGGGGCCTGCACGGTCTCGCGGCTCAGGTCGCGCTCCGACAGCCAGCCGAGCGGGCGCCCGTCGGCGTCGATGAGCAGCGGGAACGGCACCTCCGAGCGGGCCGCGCGCTCGCGCGCCGCGGCCGTCGGCTCGCCCTCGCGCACGAGCGGCGGGTGCCACAGGTTCACGTCGCGCACGCGCAGCAGGGACAGGCGCTTCAGGGCCCGGTCCGCGCCGACGAAGTCCTCGACGAACTCGTCGGCGGGCTGGCTGAGCAGCTCGGCCGGCGACGCGTACTGGGCGAGGATGCCGCCGGTCTTCATGATCGCGATGCGGTCGCCCATCTTGATCGCCTCGTCGATGTCGTGGGTGACGAACACGACGGTGCGCTCCAGCTGGGCCTGCAGGCGCAGGAACTCGTTCTGCAGGCGCTCCCGGTTGATGGGATCGATCGCGCCGAACGGCTCGTCCATCAGCATCAGTGGCGGGTCGACCGCGAGCGCGCGGGCGACGCCGACGCGTTGGCGCTGGCCGCCGGACAGCTGGGCCGGGTAGCGGTCGCGCATGTCCTCCGGATCGAGGCCGACGAGCACGAGCAGCTCGTCGACCCGCGCGGCGATCCGGTGGCGGTCCCAGCCGAGGAGCTTGGGGACGGCTGCGATGTTGCCGGCGATCGTCTGGTGGGGGAACAGGCCGACCTGCTGGATGACGTAGCCGATGTCGCGCCGCAGGCGGGCGGCGTTCCGCTGGCGCACGCTGCGCCCGCCGATGAGGATGTCGCCGGAGGTGATCTCGACCATGCGGTTGACCATGCGCATGGCGGTCGTCTTGCCACAGCCGGACGGGCCGACGAGCACGCAGATCTCGCCCGCGCCGACCTCGAAGCTGAGGTCGTGGATGACGGGAGGTCCGTCGCCGTAGCGCTTGCTGACGTCGCGGAACTCGAGGGTGGCGGGGTCGGTCAAGAGAGGGGGATCCCGATGGGCGATGGAGGCGTACCCGGCTTCCTCGCCCGACAAAGGCTGTCAGATGGCGGCGACGAGCCGCGTCGATCGAGGCGCTCAGGCTCCGGCGACGCGCCGCGCGAGCTCGTGGGCGGCGTCCTCGAGGGAGTCGTCGAGCGGCTCGAGCGCATCAGCGCCGGTCGCCGTGCGGATGAGCCAGTCGGCGAACCAGGCGTTCTTCGGTAGCAGCGGGCCGTGCAGGTACGTGCCGACGACGTTACCCCGGCGCACGCCCTCGAAGCCCGATTCGCCCGTATTGCCGTGGCCCGTCAGCACGCGGCCGAGCGGCTCCTCGCCGGGCCCGAGGTGCGTGCGGCCGGCGTGGTTCTCGAAGCCGGCGAGCACCTGCCGCGGGCCGCCCGGCCCGTCAAGGGCGACCTCGATCGCGACGTTGCCGATGAGCCGAGGGTCGGCCGAACGCACGGTACGCACGTCGACGAGCCCGAGCCCCGGGATGTCGCGGTCGCCGAGGGCGTAGGCGTGGCCGAGCAGCTGAAAGCCGCCGCAGACGCCCATGATCACGCGCCCCGCCGCGGCCGCCGCCTCGAGGCCCTCGCGCTTGGTCGCGACGAGGTCCGCCGCGCACAGCTCCTGGTCGCGGTCCTGCCCGCCGCCCATGTAGAAGAGGTCGTGCGCGTCGGGGTCGATTCGGTCGCCGAAGCCGGCGGCCTGCAGCTCGAAGCCGATCCCCCGCCAGGCGCACCGGCGCTCGAGCATGAGCAGGTTGCCGCGGTCGGCGTAGATGTTCATCAGGTCGGGGTACAACGCGCAGACCCTCAGCTTCGGCACAGGACCACCACCTCGGAGCCGACGTAGTCGTCCGTCGGGGCGACCGCGCGTGCCGGCAGCGCCCGCAGGCCGAGCGGTGCCGCCTCCTGCTCGACGGTCGGCACCTCGACGTCGTCGAGCAGGATCGCGTCGTGTCCGGAGGTGACCTGCCCCGCGCCGTCGATCGTCTCGCGCCGTCGCTCGATGACGATCCCGCCGCGTGCCCGGTACACGCCGACCGGGGTGCTGGCGTAGACGATGCCGTCGATCTCGCGGATGTCGGGGAGCGGGTTCTCGGCGCGGGCGCCCTCGACGCCGCCCTCCAGGGCGTCGGCGAGCGCCGCGGCCAGCAGCCCGCCCGGGCGCAGGTGGGCCGCTGCGCAGCGCAGGAACTCGACGCGGCCGGCGCTGCCGCCCAGGAGCTGCATCGTCTGCATCGGGACGATCACCTGGGCGACCTGCCGGCCGAGGTCGAAGGCGCGCGCGTCGGCGTGGACGGCGTCGACCTGGAGGCCCTCGCGGGCGGCCCGCTCGCGCAGGGCGGCGACGAGATCGGGGTCGCGGTCGAGCGCGACGACGTCGTGACCGCGGCGCGCGAGGTCGAGGGTGACGCGGCCGGTGCCCGCGCCCACGTCGAGGATCGGCCCGCCGGCCGCCGCGGCGAGCTCGCGCCACAGGGGGAGGTCGGCGGCGTAGGCGCCGCACTCGACGTCGTGCCAGATGACGCCGGCCGCCGTCACGACGGGGCCGCCCAGGAGCTGCGGGCGGCCCCGCGCTGGGCGAGCAGGTCGCGCAGCGCGAGCATCGCCGTGTACGTGGGCAGGGCGAACAGGCGCCCGGCGCCGTCGGCGCGCGCGCGGTCGAGTCCGCGCTCGAGGTCGGGCTCGACGACGATCCGGTCGGCGCCGACCCCGGCGTACTTCAGCCGCACCGCGAGCTCGGCGGCGCGGGTGCCCGAGCACGTGAAGCGGCGGATGCGGCCGGCCAGCAGCTCGAAGTCGGCGTCCCACACCCAGGAGATGTCCCGGCCGTCGGCGATGTTGTCGTTGAGGACCGCGAAGACGTCGTGCTCGCCCGGCTCGAGCAGCAGCGTGCGCAGGACCTCGTTGGCGCCGGCCGGGTTCTTGATGAGCAGCAGGGTGAGCTCACGGTCGCCGAGCGCGATCGTCTCGGCGCGCCCGAAGGCGGGGGCGACCGCCTCCAGGCCGGCGACGACGTCGTCGAGCGAGGCGCCGAGCGCCTGGGCCAGCGCGGCGGCACCCAGGGCGTTGTAGACGTTGTAGAGCCCGGGCAGCGGCAGGCGCACGCGCCGCTCGCCCGCGTCGGTGACGAGCGTGAACGCGGCGGCGCGCACGCCCTCCAGTTCCACGTCCCGCGCGGCGACCGCGGGCCGCGGGCGGGCCGCGTCGCCGGTGGGGCAGTGGTAATGGCCGAGGTGGCCGAGCAGTACGGCGTCGTAGACGTACGGCGCGCCGCAGCGCCGGCAGTGCTTGGAGTCCGCCGCGTGCTGGAGCCCCGGCAGGGCCAGGCTCCGGTCCTCGACGCCGAAGTACAGGACGTCGTCCAGGTCCCGGCCGAGGTCGGCGACGAGCGGGTCGTCGGCGTTGAGCACCATGCGGGTGCCGCGCGGCGCCGCCGTGGCGACCACCTCGTGCCAGCGGTCGGCGATGGTCTCGAGCTCGCCGTAGCGGTCGAGCTGGTCGCGGAACAGGTTGGCCAGCAGCAGCACCCGCGGGCGCAGCTGCTCGGCCACCGAGCCCAGCCAGAACTCGTCGACCTCGAACAGGCCGAGATCGCCCTGCCCCCGCGCGTCGAGCAGCGCCGTGGCGACGCCGCCGGCCATGTTCGCGCCGGTGCGGTTGGAGACGAGGCGCGTGCCGTCGCGCTCGAGGATCGAGGCGGCCATCGCCGCGGTCGTCGTCTTGCCATTGGTGGCCGAGATCGCCGCGCTGCCGCGGGGGATCGCGGCCGCGAGCCGGGCGATCGCCCTGGGCTCCATGCGCAGCAGGAGCTTGCCGGGCAGAGACGTGCCGCCGCGGCCGGTCCGTCGCGAGAGCGCTCCCACGGTCCGAGCGAGCACCGCCTTCATGCGGCCGGCGCCATGACGCGCAGCGCGTGCGGTCGCACGGAGATGACGACGGGCGTCGCGCCGATCGGGTCGCCGTCGGCGTAGACGACGAACGGGCGGTCGGCGCTGATGCGGACCGAGCGGGCGCGCGCCTCCTCCACCTCCGGCAGCTCGACGTGCGTGCCCTTGAAGACCCGCGGCAGCAGCTGCGTGAGGAACCGGCGCTTCGGCATCGAGCGCACCGCGACGACGTCGAGCAGCCCGTCGTCGAGCTTCGCATGCGGCGCCGCGTACATGCCCCCGCCGTAGGCCGAGTTGTTCGCCGTCCCGACGCTGTAGCCGGTGACCGATCGCGGCGGCGCGCCGTCGATCTCGAGGTCGAAGCGGGCTGGGTGCCACGCCGCGAGGGCGCGCAGCGCGCCGTACGCGTAGACGCCCCGGCCGAGCCAGGACGGCGCCTCGTTGGCGATGCGGTTGGCGTCGGAGTCGAAGCCGAGCGAGGCGATGCCGACGAACGAGCGGTCGCCGACGCGGCCGAGGTCGAGCGGCCGCGCGACGCCGTCGCGCAGCACCGCGCAGGCGGCCGCGACGTCGTCGAGCGGGATGCCGAGCGTCCGTGCGAGGTCGTTGCCGCGCCCGCCGGGGAGGATGCCGAGCAGTGCGTCGTCCCGATCGGCGAGGACCGCGGCGACGGCGCCGATGAGCCCGTCGCCCGACAGCGTGACGACGAGCGCCCCCTCGTCGGCGCCCTCCTGCGCGAGCTCGCGCCCGTGCTCCAGACTCGTCGTGCAGTGCGTCCGGTGCTCCAGCCCGAGCGCCGTCAGGGCCCGCTCGGCGTCCGGGAGCCGGCGCATCCCGCGCCCGCCGCCGGAGTGCGGATTGACGATGAGCCAGATGAGCCGCGACATGACCGCGGGGACGCTAGCGGGGGGCCCGGGCAAGCAGGTCCTTATCTGCCTGATGTTTTAGTCTCTCAACGATGCCGCCCGAGCGCCAGAGCCCGACGCGGACGCTGCTCTCGCTCGTCGCGGGAGCGATCGCCTACTCCCTCGCGCAGACGATGATCCTGCCCGCGCTGCCCGCCATCCAGGCCGAGACCGGGACGTCGGAGGCCGCCGTCTCGTGGCTGCTGACGGCGTTCCTGCTCGTCGCCAGCGTGGCGCCGCCGATCATCGGGCGCCTGGGCGACATGTTCGGCAAGGAGCGGCTGCTGCTCGTCACGCTCGTCCTCTTCGGCCTGGGCTCGATCGTGTGCGCGCTGGGCACGAGCTCGCTCGGGCTGCTGATCGCGGGCCGCGTCATCCAGGGCGCGGGCGGAGCGGTGTTCCCCTTGTCCTACGGGATCATCCGCGACGAGTTCCCGCCCGAGCGCGTCGCGACGTCGATCGGGATCATCAGCGCCGTCTTCGGCATCGGCGGCGGGTTCGGGCTGGTCCTCGCCGGGGTCATGGTCGACCACCTGTCGGTCGCCTCGCTGTTCTGGGTCTCGCTGGGCGTGACGGCCGCCGCGGCGCTGGCGACGTGGCGCTGGGTGCCGGAGTCGCCGGTGCGTGCACCGGCGAGGATCGACTGGGGCGGCGGCGCGCTGCTGTCGTTCTCGCTGATCGCGGTGCTGCTCGGCGTGTCGCAGGGTCCGGACTGGGGCTGGACGTCGGGCGGCGTCCTCGGGCTGATCGTCGGCGGGCTCGTCCTGCTCGCCGTCTTCATCATCTACGAGACCCGGATTGCGCAGCCGCTCGTCGACATGGCGATCATGGCGCAGCGGGCGGTCTGGAGCCCGAACGTGGCGGCCTTCGCCATCGGCTTCGCCATGTTCGGGTCGTTCATCCTCATCCCGCAGCTCGTCGAGGCGCCCGAGTCGACCGGATACGGGTTCGGGCTGAGCGCGACCGGCGCGGGCCTGGTGCTCCTGCCGAGCTCGCTCATGATGCTCGTCGTCGGGCCGCTCGCGGGCTGGCTGGGCAGCCGCTTCGGATCGCGCCTGCCGCTCGCCCTGGGCGCGATGTTCGCGGCGGCAGCGTTCGCGGTGCTGACCTTCGCCCACGGCGAGCTGTGGACGATCGCGTTCGGCGGCGGGCTGCTCGGCGTCGGGATCTCGCTGGCGCTGGCGGCCATGGCGAACCTCGTGGTGAACTCCGTGGAGCCGACGCAGACGGGGGTGGCGACCGGGATCAACACCATCACGCGCAACATCGGCGGCGCGGTGGGCGGGCAGATCACCGCGTCGCTGCTGGCGTCGCATGCGCTGGCGAGCGGGCACGTGGCCGAGAGCGGCTACACGATCGCCTTCGCGATCAGCGGGGTGGCGGCGCTCGCCGCGCTGGCCGTCTGCCTTCTCGTTCCGAACCCGCGCCGGGCCGCCGCGCGGCCGGCGCGGCTGGCGGCGTAGGGCGCGGGCGCGCCGTCTATCCTCGCCCGCCGATGCCCCGATTCCTGCCTGCCCTCGCCGTCCTGCTCAGCCTCGCCTTCGCCGCCGCCGGTTGCGGCGGCGACTCCGGATCGACATCGGCCGGCACGTCCGCCGCGATCGCGCAGAGCCCCGGCGGCACCGCGACCGCGCCGGCGGGCGCCGCATGCCGGGACGTGCCCGCCGCCGCCCCCAAGCAGGTCGAGGAGCAGGCCCCCACGACGCGTCTGAAGCGCGGCGCCCGCCACACGGTGACGCTGCTGACCAACTGCGGCGAGATCCGGATCCTGCTCGACCAGCGCGCGCAGCCGAAGACGGCCGCCTCGTTCGCCCAGCTCGCCCGCGACGGCTTCTTCGACGGCCTGAGCTTCCACCGCGTCGTCCCCGGCTTCGTGGTCCAGGGCGGCGACCCCGCGGGCGACGGCACGGGCGGCCCGGGCTATTCGGTGACCGAGAAGCCGCCGGCCGGCACGCGCTACACGCGCGGAGTCGTAGCGATGGCCAAGAGCGAGATGGAGCCCGCGGGCACGTCGGGCAGCCAGTTCTTCATCGTCACGGCGGAGGACGCGCAGCTGCCGCCGGACTACGCGGTGATCGGCAGGGTCGTCGGCGACGGCATGAACGCGGCCGACCGGATCGAGGCGGTGCCCACGGACGCGACGGACGCGCCGCAGCGGCCCGTCGTGATCGAGAAGGCGACGCTGAGCGAGGGGTAGGACGCGCCGGGGCGGACGGGCCGCCCCGGGCTATCCGGCGGCTCTCGCCGCCTTCGCCTTGTTCTGGCGCCGGCGGCCGAACAGCGCCAGGCCGCCGAGCACCGCCACGACGAGCAGCAGCCCGAGGAGGACGGCTCCGCCGATCGAGATGCCCCCGAACGGCAGCGCGATGAGCTCGACGATGCCGAAGCCGATCGCCATCAGCGCGACGATGATCCCGATGACGAGGGCGATGCCGCGCAGGCGCAGGAAGATCGACGCGCCGGGCGGCGGGGCGACCAGGCCCATGAACCGCAGCATGAGGAGCTGGCGGCTGGACGGCGGCGCCTGGCCCAGGCGCTCGACCGCGTCCTTGAGGTCGCCGGCGCGGCGCTCGGCCAGGGCCAGCGAGGCGTCGGCCATGCGCCGCAGCTGCATGCGCTCCTGCGGCCGGGCGGCCGCGATCGCCTTGCGGAAGTGCTCGCGCGACGCCTTGGCGTCGTAGCGCTCGGCGGCGCGGGCGCCCAGGATGGCCTGGGCCGCCGCGCGGTACTTCGTCTCCGCGAGAAGCTCGTCGTCGGACCGCGTCTCGAGCTGCTGCATCGCGGCCAGCGCGCTGCGCTGCTCGATGCGGACCTGTCGCTGCTTCGCCATGGTGCGCGCAGTGTAGATGCACCATTGGGTGGTCCCCGCGGCGGCTCGACTAGGGTCCGGTCCGCCATGACCTTCGACGGCACCGTGGAGGCCGTGAACCGCACGATGGCGGCCTTCGACCTCGCTCTCGGCACCGGCGCGCTGGTCGCGCCGGACGCGACGCTGCGGGCCCTGGGTCACGCCGAGCCGTCGCCCGACGCCCGCGCGCTGTTCCGCCGCTGCGGGCCGATCTGGCTGACGTTCGCGGCGGCCCACGCGGTCGCCGCCGCGCGCGGCGCGCCGCGCGACTGGTGGGCGCTGGCGTGGCTGCGTGCGACCGAGATCGCCACCGACGTCGTGTGGGCGTCGGCGTCGCCGTCCATCGCGCGGCGCGGCGCGCGCGCCGTCCTCTGGGGCGCCGGGGCGGGCAACCTCGCGATGGCTCTGGCCTTCGGGAGGCGGGGACGCCGCTGAAGCCGGCCCGCATCGGCTGCTCCGGCTGGCAGTACGCCGACTGGCGGGGCGCGTTCTATCCCGCCGGCTGCCCGCAGCGCCGGTGGCTGGAGCACTACGCGTCGGTGTTCGACACGGTCGAGCTCAACAACACCTTCTACCGGCTGCCGAAGGTCGACGCGGTGGCGCGCTGGGTGGCTCAGACGACGCCCGAGTTCTGCTTCACCGTGAAGGTGAGCCGCTTCGCCACGCACATGAAGCGCCTGACGACGGTCGCGGACTCGAGCCGGCGCCTCGCGGAGCGCGTCGAGCCGCTCGCCGCCGCCGGCCGGATGGGGCCGTGGCTGTGGCAGCTGCCCGAGCGCTTCAGGCGCGACGACGACCGGCTCGCGGGCGCGCTGGCCGAGCTGCCGCCGGGCCGGCACGCGCTCGAGCTGCGCCACGCGAGCTGGTTCTGCGACGAGGTCTGGGACCTGCTGCGCCGCCACGGCGTCGCCGCCGTGATCGGCCACGACGCCCGGCGCCCGCTGCCGGCCGCGCCGCTCACCGCCGGATGGACGCTCATCCGCTTCCACTACGGCGCGCGCGGACGCGGCGGCAACTACTCCGAGCGCGAGATCCGCGAATGGGCGGCGCGGGTCGACGAGATGCGGGCGATCGCCACGGTCTTCGCCTACTTCAACAACGACTGGAACGCCTTCGCCCCCCGCAACGCGCTGGCGCTGCGCGCGCTGTTGGCCGATACTGCGGGCGACCCATGAGCAACCTGCAGGAGATCGCCCTCGTCGCCATCGGCATCCTGCTGCTGATCGGGATTGGGGTGCTCATCGCGCGCGACGCCCGCCGGCGCGCGCCCGTGGCGGACCCCGACCATCCCGACGGGCTGGACCACCACCGCCGCTCCGGGGTGCAGCGCAAGAAGGACCGGGCGCGGGCGCAGGCCGCGCGCCGCGCGCGGCGCAACAACCGCCACTGACCGCGCGAGCCGGCGCGGGGGCGCCGCCCCGTCCACCTAGGATGGGCCGGTGCCCCGGGTCGTGTCTGCGTCGATCTTCTTTCCCCGCGGCGGCTCGGCCTACGTGCTGCGCTCGCTCGCGCGTGAGCTGCCCGCCCACGGGTGGGACGTGACGATCGTCTCGGGCTCGCGCCACGACGGCCACCAGGGCGACGCCCGCGCGTTCTATGCCGGCTTCGACCTGCACGAGGTGGACTTCACAACGGCGCTCGCCGCGCCCGACCCCATGGACCCGCCCGCGGGCGCCGCGCCGATGCACCCCTCCTACGAGGATCGCCTCGGGGCACCGGACCGCATCTTCGCGGCGCTCGACGACGCGCAGTACGAGCGCCAGGTCGATGCCTGGGCCGCCGCCCTCGAGGAGGCGGGGGCGGCCACGGCCGACGTGCTGCACCTGTCGCACCTGACGCCCGTCAACGCCGCGGCGCAGCGCGTGGCGCCCGGCGTGCCGGTGGTCGGCCATCTCCACGGCACCGAGCTGCTCATGCTCGAGCGGATCGCCGCCGGCGCCCCGGCGGGCTGGACGCACGCCGAGGCGTGGGCCCGCAGGCTGCGCGGGTGGGCGCAGTCCTGCGCGCGGCTGATCCTCCTGTCGTCCACGCAGGTGCAGCGCGCGGTCACGGCGCTCGGCATCGACCCCGACCGCTGCACGGTGATGCCCAACGGCTACGACCCGGCCGCGTTCGCGCCCGCCGAGGAGCCGGTCGACCGCGTCGCGCTGTGGCGCCGGTGCCTCGTCGCCGAGCCCCGCGGCTGGCGGCCGGGGCGGGGGGCGGGCAGCGTCGCGTACGCCGAGGAGGACCTCGCCGCGTTCGCCGAGGGGCCGACGCTGCTCTACGTCGGCCGGTTCACCGAGGTCAAGCGGGTGGGCCTCATGATCGCGGCGTACGCCCGCGCCCGTGAGCGGTTCGCCACGCGCGCGCCGCTCGTCGTCGTGGGCGGCCACGCGGGCGAGTGGGAGGGCGAGCATCCGTTCGACACCATCCGGCGCCTCGGCGTCCCGGACGTCTTCCTGGCCGGCTGGCACGAGCACAACGAGCTCGCGGCGCTGCTGCATGCGAGCGACGCGCTGGTGCTCGCCTCCGTGCGCGAGCAGTTCGGCCAGGTGATCGTCGAGGCGATGGCGTGCGGGCTGCCGCCGATCGCGGTCGATCGGTTCGGCCCGTCGCTGATCATCCGCGACGGCGAGACGGGGTGGCTGGTGGAGCCCGACGACGAGGCGGGACTGGCCGCCGCGATGGTCCAGGCGGTCGACGACGGCGACGAGCGGCGCCGCCGCGGGCGCAATGCGCTCGAGGACGCGCGCGCCCACTACTCGTGGCCGGCGATCGCGGGGGCGATGGCCGCGACGCTCGAGGAGGCGCTGGTGCCGCGCGACGAGATGATTTCAGGCAGACTGCAGCAACCATGATGCGCCGACTGCTTCTGCCTGCCCTGATCCTGTTCGCCGCCGCCCTGCTGCCGGCGTCCGCGGGGGCGGCGCAGTACGCGCAGCCGGTCGACTACCCCGGCCTGCAGCACCTGACCTACAAGTTCGGGCCGATCGACATCGCGCCCGGCCAGAACACCATCGAGATCCACCCGAACGACCTCAAGCCGAAGGTGCCGGGCTACATCACGGCGTTCCGCCCCAACCTCACCTACCTCAACGGCAAGGTCCCCGGCGTCGACGTGATCCACCTCCATCACGGCGTGTGGCTCGTGGACGGCCTGCCGACGTGGGCGGCGGGCGAGGAGAAGACGAACGTCTTCCTGCCGCAGGGCTACGGCTACTGGTACGACCTCGACCAGAAGTGGCTGTTGAACTACATGATCCACAACCTCACGCCGAACCCGGACAAGGTCTACCTCACGTACGAGATCGACTTCCTGCCGGCGACCGAGGCGACGGCGCAGGGGATGAAGACCGTGCGCACGCAGTGGATGGACGCCGCGGGGGTCAAGGCCTACCCGATCTTCGATGCGCTGCGGCGGCTGGGCCACAAGGGTCAGTACACGTTCCCCGACATGGCCAAGGGCGCCGAGCGCAAGAAGATCGGCTTCGCGCACGAGTGGAACGTCCCCAACGACGGCACGCTCGTCGCGACGGCCGGCCATCTGCATCCCGGTGGGCTGCACACGGATCTGTACCTGACGCGCAACGGGCAGCGCGTGCGGCTGTTCCGCTCCGAGGCGCACTACTTCGAGCCGGCCGGCGCCGTGTCGTGGGACGTCGCCATGACGAACACGCCGCCGGACTGGAAGGTCCAGCTGCACAAGGGGGACGTGATCAGCGTCACCGGGACGTACGACGTCTCGAAGGCCTCCTGGTACGAGTCGATGGCGATCATGCCGGTCGCCTACTCCGAGGGCGACACGACCGGCATCGATCCGTTCTCCGGCCAGCTCGACACGAAGGGCGTGCTCAACCACGGCCACCTCGCCGAGAACGACAACCACGGCGGCGGCCAGTCCGGCCTGCCCGACGCGCGGACGCTCATGGGCGTGCGCGGCGGTGGCGGCCGCGTCGACATCAAGGACTTCATCTACGCCCAGGGCGACCTGAACATGACCGGCAGGGCGGGCCGGCCGCCGGTGGTCCGCCAGGGCAGGCGGCTGACGTTCGTCAACCAGGACTCCGACGCGACGATCTACCACACGATCACCGCCTGCAAGCAGCCGTGCAGCGGCGAGACCGGCATCGCCTACCCGCTGGCGGACGGGCGCGTCGACTTCGACTCCGGGGAGCTCGGCTTCGGGCCGGCGGTCATGACCGCCGCGGCGAACCGCAAGAGCTGGAAGACGCCGAGCAACCTCAAGCCCGGCACGTACACGTACTTCTGCCGCGTGCATCCGTTCATGCGCGGGTCGTTCAAGGTGGTCGCCCGATAGCGCAGCGCCCGGCGCTCGCCGAGCTGGAGATCGCCGACCCTCCGCAGCGCTGGGCGGCGCTCGGGTTCGCCGTGCAGCCCGACGGCGGCTGCCGCGTGGGGACGATCCGGCTGGCGCTCGGGGCGGGCGGCTCCGGCATCACCGCCTGGTCCTTGCGCGGCATCCCGGCGACGGCGGGCGGGTCGATCGACGGTCTGGCGACGCGCGTGGCCGGCGACGACCCGCCGGCGCCGGCGCCGGCGCCGGCGCACCCCAACGGCGCGGTGGGGCTCGACCACGTCGTCGTCGCGACCCCCGACTTCGACCGCACGTGCGGCGCGTTGCAGGCCGCCGGGCTCGAACTGCGCCGCGTCCGCGAGGCCGGCCCGACCGCGCGCCAGGGGTTCTTCCTGCTCGGCGACGCCGTCCTCGAGGTCGCCGGCCCGCGCGAGCCCGACGGAGACGGGCCCGCGGCGTTCTGGGGCCTGGTGGCCGTAACGACCGACCTCGACGCCACCTGCGCGCGGCTGGGCGACCTGGCCGGCGCTCCCCGCACGGCCGTCCAGCCCGGCCGCCGCATCGCGACCGTCCGCCGCGCCGCGGGCCTCGGGACGGCCCTGGCGTTCATGTCCCCGCGCTGACCGGGAGTACTCTCGCGGCGATGGACCGCGCCGAGCAGGCCCTCTACGAGGAGCTGCGCCGACGGGGCGTCGGCCGCGACGTCCTCGCCGCGATGGCCAGCGTGCCCCGCGAGCTCTTCACGCCTCCCGACGCCGGGCGGCGCGCCTACGTCAACGAGCCCCTGGCCATCGGCGCCGGCCAGACGATCTCCCAGCCGTACGTCGTCGCGCGCATGTGCGAGCTGTTGGCGCTGACGGGCACCGAGCGCGTCCTCGACGTGGGCACCGGCTCCGGCTGGCATGCCGCGGTGCTCGCCCGCCTCGCGAGCCACGTCTGGTCCATCGAGCGCCATGCCCAGCTCTCACGGCGCGCCGGCCGCAACCTCGCCGCCGCCGGGGTCGAGAACGTCACGCTGCTCATCGGCGACGGCACGCTCGGCCATCCGGCCGCCGCGCCCTACGACGCGATCAACGTCGCCGCCGGGGCCACGGGGTGCGTGCCGCCCGCGCTCGAGGAGCAGCTCGCCGACGGCGGACGGCTCGTCGTCCCCGTCGACGACCGGCTGATCCTCGCCCGGCGGCGTGGCGAGACGATCACGCGCCGGGCGTGCGAGGGCGTGCGCTTCGTGCCGCTCGTGGCGGACTGAGCGCCCCGTCAGAACCGCAGCAGCGCGGCGATCGCGCCGTGCGGGCCGAGGTCCGGGCGGTCCTCGAGGGCCAGCACGTCGGCCGACTGCAGGAGCGCGGTCTCGGCCGCGTTCTCGATGACGTTCGCGCGCCGCTCCGTGGCGGTGCCGTCCACCGGACAGGCCGTCTGGTCGACGCCGAGGAACCCGCACGCCGGGCAGATCGTGCCGGGCGCCTGCAGTCCGGCGTCGTAGAGCAGCGTCTCGACGCGGCGCTCGTTGAGGGCGGCCAGCACGTCGCCCAGGCCGCCTGCGGCGCGCTCGCCCCGGCCCAGGCGCTCGCGCAAGCGGTCGAGCGTCTCGTCCTCGCGCCGTGTGCGCTGGGCGTCGAGCGCCTCGGCCGCAGCGCGGCTGACGTCGGCGATCGACGCGTAGTCGACCGGGACGTCCAGCCAGCCGGCCAGACGCTCGCGCACGTACGGGTGCAGCTGGTCGAAGATCTCGTTGCGCAGCTCCTCGGGGGCGGCGATCAGGAGGCAGTCGAAGCCGCGGCGCTTCTGGAGGCCGAGGAGCAGGTGGCCGAGGCGCTTGAAGTGCTCGAGCGCCTCGTTGTGCGTCGGCCGGTTGTGCGCCGGCGCCTGCGTGCCGCCCTCCTCGGGCGTGCGGCCCAGCAGGCGGTCCTCGTCGGCGATCTGCTCGAGGCTGTCGCGGCCGCCGTACAGGAGGCGCAGGTTGCGGCGGTCGACCAGGGCGACGGCCAGCGCCTCGGTGCGGCCGATGCGCACGAGCGGCTCGATCCAGGGCGAGTCGTCGGCGACCGCACGCATGTCGACGGGACGGGGAAGGCGCACGAGCTCGAAGAGGTCGGCGGGCCCACAGACGAACAGCGCGAGGCCCCGTGCGCCGTCGGCGCCGGCGACGGTGTCGTTCAGCGCCGTCCGAGCGCGCTCCAGGTCGCTTCGCGCGGCGACCCTCGCGTCATGGGGCAGGTCCGCGTCGCGGAGACGGCGCCCGAGCTCGTCGGTGAGCGAGCTGATCTCCGATCGCCGTGCCGGCGGCGTGCCGAACGTCATGGGGTCCAGATCGACGTAGAGGCTCAGCACGGTGGCGCCCTCCGGCGCCTTGAGTCCGGCCAGGCGGCGCAGGCGCCCCGGGTCGAGGTCGTTGGCGCGCATGGCGAGTCGCTACCCGGGCGCGGTGCGGTGAAACGCTGTTCACCGCCGGCGGCTGAGCGGGGCCGCCCGGCTATCCGAGCAGCGCCCGCCGGACGTCCGCCTCCGTGAGACCGTCGATCCGCAGCAGCTTGTCGCGCGCGCCCTCGCCGCGCACGACGGTGACGGCCCGCCGGGGGACGCCGGCGGCCTCGGCGACGAACCGGCACAGCGCCGCGTTCGCCTTGCCGTCGACCGGCGGGGCGGCGACCCGGATCACCACCGCGCCGTCGCGCTCGCCGACGACCTCGGAGCGCTTCGCCCGCGGCTGGACGCGGACGGACAGCAGCGCGTGGTCGGGGGCCATCTCGGCCATCAGTGCACGGGCGACGCCGGATGCACCGGGTAGGGCACCTCGAACGTCCAGAAGTCGCGGCCCATGACAGGCACGGAGACGTTGTGCACCGGCGTCCCGCCGATCGCGCCCTCGAAGGTCCCCGCGTGCGCGTGGCCGTGGACCACGAGGGTCGGCTCGTGCTGGGCGATCGGCGCGGCCAGCCGGTCGGTGCCGAGGAACGTCCAGATGCCCTCGGGCTCGCCGACGAGCGTCGCGCCGATCGGCGCGTAGTGCAGGACGACGAAGCGCAGGGGGCAGTGGGCGACGGCGCGCAGGCCGGCGTCGAGCGCCTCGACCTCGGCGCTCGTCTCGTCGTAGACGCGGCGCAGGAGCGGCTCGCCGAAGTCCGGGAGGTGCGAGCCGGGAAAGCCGCCCACGAAGCCCTTGGTGCCCACCACGCCGACCTCGATGCCGCCGAGCTCGCAGACCGCCCAGTCGCGCTCGAGCAGCGTGATCCCGCCGTCGTCGAGGATGGGCCGCAGCTCGTCGACCCGGTCGGCGTGCCAGTCGTGGTTGCCCAGCACGGCGTAGACCGGCATGCCGAGGTCGCGGCACGCATCGGCGAGCACCGCGACCTGGTCCGGCTCGCCGTGCGTGGTCAGGTCGCCGGCGAGGAGCAGGAGGTCGGCCTCGCCGCGCAGGGAGGCGAAGGCGGCGCAGACGGTGACGTGCTGCGCTTCGCGGACGTGGATGTCGCCGGCGGCGGCGACGCGCAGGGCTCCGGCTGAGGCCTCGATGGCCGACGGTGTACCCGCGGGGCTCGCGGGTAACCACCGGTCGTGCAGCCCGGCTTCGACGCCATCCGCGAGACCATGCGCCGCTGCGCGGCGGTCCTGCGCGACGCCGGCGTCCGCTACGCGCTGGGCGGCAGCGTGGCCGCGTGGGCCCGCGGCGGCCCCGAGACGTGCAACGACCTCGACTTCATCGTCGCGCCCGACGACGCGGCGCGCGCTCAGGCGGCGCTCATCGCGGCGGGCATGCGGCCCGAGCAGCCGCCGGAGGACTGGCTGCTGAAGGTCTGGGACGGCGAGGTGCTCGTCGACCTCATCTTCCATCTGACCGGCGTGGACGTGCCGACGGCCCTCGAGCGCGCCGAGGTCATGCCCGTCGCCGCGATCGACATGCCGGTGCTGCGGCTGGAGGACGTCTTCACCGCCAAGCTCCTGTCGTTCAACGACCACCACCTCGACTTCACCGGCGTGCTGCAGATGGCGCGCGCCCTGCGGGAGCAGGTCGACTGGGCGGCACTCGAGGGCGCGACCGACGGCTCACCCTACGCGCGCGCGTTCCTGACGCTGGCGCAGGAGCTGGGGGTGATCTCCGCCGAGGTGCTGGGGCGCCGCGGGTGACGCTCAGCAGGGGCGGGCCAGCATCTCGCCCAGCGCTTCGTCGACCGTCGGCGCCAGCTCCCACGTCTGGTCGAGGCCGACGGCGCGCAGGTCGTGGGTCAGCAGCGCGCTGGCGGCGGCGGCGACGGGCTCGCAGCACGCCTCCGACAGCCGCGCCTCGAGCTCGCACAGCGCGTAGATCGCGGGCCAGGCGTGGTGGCGCACCTCGGAGAGGTCGATCACCAGCTCGCGGATGCCCTCCTGCGTGGTGCGCAGGACGCAGCGGGCGAAGGCGCGCGCGTGTTCCTCGTCCAGCCACTCGCCGGCGCTCACGACGGCCAGTCGCTCACCGAGCCGGCGCACGGAGAATCGGGTCGGGATGCGGCCGGCCGGGGTGAGGGCCGCCGAATAGTGGGTCGCGCTCATCCTGCCCCTGGGTACCCCATTTGTACGCCGCCGAACATCCGACGGCGTCGTCCGGTCAGCGCGGGGGACCGCCGGGGTCGAGGCCGTCGGCGACCTCGAGGCGGAGGAGCTCGCCGCCCTCGTGGTCGACCTGCAGCGTCGTGTGGTCGATGCCGTACCGGTCGTGCAGGAGCGTCTCGAGCTCGCGCCGCTTGTCGTGGCAGTCGGTGTCGGCGCCCACCACGACGTGCGCGGACAGCGCGGGGAAGCCCGAGGTGACCTCCCAGACGTGGAGGTCGTGGACCTCGACGACGCCGCCGAGGCCGGCCATCGCGTTGCCGAGCTCCTCGGGGTCCACGCCCTCCGGCGCCGCCTCCAGGAAGACCCGCCCCGAGGCGCGCAGGAGCCCGTAGGCCGAGCGCAGCATCAGGGCGGCGACGAGGATCGACGCGAGCGCGTCCGCCCGCACGAAGCCGGTCAGCAGGATCACGGCGCCCGCGATCGCCGTGCCGATGAACGCGTACAGGTCGGTCAGCACGTGCTGGAAGGCGCCCTCGACGTTCAGGCTCTGGCGGTTGGCGCGCGCCAGGACCATCGTCGCGGCGACGTTCACGACGATCCCGGCGAGGGCGACGGCGAGCACGAGGCCGCCCTCGACGTCCGGCGGCGAGACGAGGCGCCGGACGGCCTCGACGAGGATGACGAGCGCGAGGACGAGCAGCGTCACCCCGTTCGCCTGGGCGCTGAGGATCTCCGCCCGCTTGAGGCCGAACGTCATCGCGCCGCGCGCCGGGCGGCGGGCGAGGCGGAGCGCCACGATCGACAAGGCGATCGCTCCGGCGTCGGTGAGCATGTGCGCCGCGTCCGACAACAGGGCCAGCGAGGACGCGACGATGCCGATGACGACCTCGACGAGCATGAAGCTCACGATCAGCGCGAGCGCGATCGTCAGCTTGCCGGTGTCCGCGTCGGCGCTGACTCCGTGGCTGTGGCCGCCGCCGCCGTGGCTGTGGCCGCCGCCGTGGCTGTGGCCGCCGCCGCCGTGGCCGTGGCCGCCCCCGCCGCCGTCGTCGTGGGCGTGGGCGTGGCCGGGCGCCCGCTCCTGCGGCCCGGAGAAGGGCGGCGCGCTCACAGCCGCCGGCCCTCCCGCACCCGCGCGACGGGATCGGCGAAGCGCAGGACCAGGGAGGCGCCGCCGCCCGGCGCGTCGCGCACCTCGCAGGACTCGGCGGTGCGGGCCATGATCTGCAGGCCGAGCCCCACGCCGGGGCTGTCCCCGCGCGGACGCACGCCGCCGCCCTCGTCCGCCACGGTCACCTCGAGCGCGCCATCCTGCATGCGCGCGGCGACGTGCATCGGGCCGGGGACCGGGTGGTCGCGGTACGCGTGCACCACGACGTTCGTGCACGCCTCGCTGACCGCGAGGGCGAGGTCCCCGAGCATCTTCTGCGCGAACCCGTGGGCGTGGGCGAACGAGGTCACCTCGTGGCGCGCCTCCGCCACGGCGGACGGCTCCGCGGCGAACGTCCGCTGAAGCTGGGGGCCGAGCCGGCGCACCGCCACGACCGCCACGTCGTCGTCCGTGCCGCCCACGCCGATGATCTCCGCGACGACGCGCTCGACGAGCTGTTCGGCGCTCTCTCCCGCCTGCCCGCCGGCCGCGGCCTCGCGGACGCGCTCGATCCCGGCGTCGAGCGGCAGCGTCCGGCGCTCGACCAGGCCGTCCGTGTAGGCGACGAGCGTCGCGCCGGCCGGCACGGTCAGTGCGGTCTCCCGGCGCGCGGCCGTCCCGATCCCGATGGGCGGGCCGGCGGCCACCGCCACCGTCTCGGCATCCTCGGCGGCGACGAGCAGCGGCGGCGGGTGTCCGGCGCTGCACGCGCGGGCCGCGCCGGTCTGCGGGTCCAGGAAGATCACGAGCAGCGTGGCGAACTCGGCGATGTCGTCCGCCGCGACCAGCCGGTCGAGCCGCCCGACCGCATCGGCGGGGGAGGCCGAGTCGTGCGCGTATGCGCGCAGCGCGGTGCGCACGCGCCCCATCCGCGCAGCGGCGTACAGCCCACGGCCGACGATGTCGCCGACGACGATCGCCACGCGTCCGTCGGGCAGCGCGAAGAGGTCGTACCAGTCGCCGCCGACCTCGTCGCCGTCGTGACCGGGGAGGTAGCGTGCGGCGACCTGCAGGCCGGCCAGGACGGGCGGGACGTCGGGCAGCAGGCTGCGCTGCAGGGAGAGCGCCGCGTCCCGGGCCGCCTCGTAGAGCTCGGCCTGGCGGATCGCCAGGCTCACGCGGTCGGCGACGAGCTCGAGCAGCTGCAGGTCGTCCTGGTCGTACGGATGCTCCCGGCTGGAGACGATGAGCACGCCGGTGACCTCGCCGTCCACGCGCAGCGGCACGCCGGCCAGCGCGCGGCCCGGCTCGCGCAGGTCCTCGAGCACGACATCCTCGCCGCCGAGGTCCGAGAGGATCAGCGGCCGTCCGGCGACGGCCAGGCGCCCGGCGACGCCGGCGCCGGCCGGCACCTCGAGTGCGTCGACGACGTCGCCGGCGAGGCCGATCGCCGCGCGGACGCGCAGGACCCGGCGCCGCTCGTCGAACAGCAGGACCTTGGCGACGTCGGAGTCGAGGACCGCCGCGAGGCGCCGGAGAAGCTCGTCGAGCATCGCCTCGAGCTCGAGGTGGGTGAGCGCCACGTCGGCGACCGACTGCAGGTCGCGCAGGCGGCGGTTGGCCTGCTGCTGGGCGCGCTGGAGCGTGGCGTTCTCGATCGCCAGCCCCGCCCGGCGGCCGAGCTCCTCGCCGACCGCGAGGTCGTCCTCGTCGTATCGGCGGTTGGACTCGGCGTACAGGAAGGTCAGCGTGCCGAGCGTCCGTTCGTGGGCGCTGATCGGGACGACCATCGCCGAGCGCAGGCCGAGGCTGCGCAGGAGCTCGCGGTGTTCGTCGTCGCCTGCGGCGGCCGTGTCGAGCAGCTGCTCGGTGATCTCCCGGTACAGCTCGGACCGGCCGGTGCGCAGCACCTCCGCGGGTCCGACCCTGGCGGTGTCCGACCGGTGCTCGAGCGTGCTCGCCCACGCGACGCGGTCGGGGCCGGGATGCGCGATGGCGACCCGTGTCGGACGGCCCTCCGCGTCGAGGAGGTGGGCCGCGCACCAGTCGGCCAGGCGCGGCACGACGAGGTCGGCGATCCGCTGCAGGTTCGCCTCGGGCGTGCGCGTGGCGGCCAGGGCCAGCCCCGCGTCGGCGAGCACCTCCATCGCCTCCTCGCGGCGATGGCGGGCGGTGACGTCCGTGGTGAGCCCGACGATCGCGCGGGCGGGAACGCCCGGCCCGTCGCGCATCACGTGGGCGCGCGAGTGCAGCCAGCGCTCGGTGCCGCCCTCGCCGCCCGCCAGGCGGAACTCGCATGCGTAGCTGTCGGCGCCCTCCAGCGCGGCGCTGACGAGCGCGGCCACCTCGTCGCGGTCTTCCGGGTGCACGCACGCCAGCCACTGCTCGAAGGTGCTCGGGGCGGCGCCACGCGCCATGCCGTGCAGCGGGCCGAGGTTGGCCGACCACGAGATCACGTCGGTCTCGACGTCCCAGATCCAGCTGCCCGTCTGCGTGCCCTCGAGGGCGAGGCGCAGCGTCTCCTCGGTCAGGCGGTCGTCATCGGCGCGCTGCACCGTCATGGCCGTGGGCTCCGGGAGGGGGCGACGAGCGCCGGCCCCCTCTGCGCCTGCTCGGACCACTGCTCCACGGGCGCGTCGGGAGCACCGGTGACCGCGGCGTTCGGGCTGTCAGCAGGCATGGCGCGAAGACGTCGGCGGGGGAGTTTACGCGTGAGACTCGCCGTGTCGGACCGCGGGCGCTCCGGTGGGGCGACCGCTCGCATCGCATGGCGGCGATAGCGCCGGCCGTTCCAGCTGCATCGCGATCAGCACGCGCTGCATCGCCGTCGGGCGCGCGGCGCCCGCCGGCGCGCGAACAGCATCACTGTGACGGCGATGACGTCGGCGACGCCGATGATCAGCAGCCCGAGCCAGGTCGGCGTCGGGCGGGGAAGCTACAGGCCGAGCACGCCGGGGTTCATGATCCCGTGCGGGTCCAGGCGGCCCTTCGCCGCGCGCAGGGCGTCGAGCCCCGCCGCCCCGATCTCGTCCGCGAGCCACGGCGCATGGTCGCGGCCGACGGCGTGGTGGTGCGAGACGGTGCCGCCGTGCGCGAGCATCGCCTCGGTCGCCGCCGCCTTGGCGGCGTGCCACTGCTCGGCCTCGGCCCCGAGCTGCTGGGCGGCCAGGACGGTGAAGTACAGCGACGCGCCGTCGGCGTACAGGTGGGAGATGTGGCAGAGCACGAGCGGCGGCGTGCCGCGCGCACCGAGGGTCGCCTGCAGGGCGCCGGTGACCGCGGTGCGCAGCTCACCGAGCCGCGACCATTCGCCGGCGGTCTCGAGCGTCTCGGCGAGCACCCCGCGGTTGAGCAGGACGTCGCGCAGGTAGGGCGCCGCGTAGCGGCCGGCGCGCCACTGCTCGCCGCCGTCGCCGGGGTCCGTCCGGCCGCCGTGGGCGCGCGCGACGCGTGCGGACCGGGCCGCCCGGCGCTCGACGTCCTCGGCATCGCCCTCCCAGCCGAAGATGGCCGCGACCTGACCCTCGGGCGCGGCGGCGGCGTGCGCGGCGACGAGCCGGTTCATCCGCACCTCCTCCTCGTCGGAGAGGCGGGCGACGTCGGGAGCGGCCGCGGCCTGGGCCAGCGTGCGCAGCGCCTCGGCCCCGGCGGCGAACGACGGGAAGGTCCACGCCTCGTAGCGGCGCACCGCGGGCGCCGGCCGCACGCGGAGGGTCACCTCGGTGATGACGCCGAGGGCCCCTTCTGAGCCGATGACGAGCTGGCGCAGGTCGGGCCCGGCGGCGGTGGCGGGCAGCGGCCGGCAGACGATCTCGCCCGCCGGCGTGGCGCAGCGCAGGCCGGCGACCAGCTCGGCGATCGCGCCGTAGCCGGTGGAGGCCTGGCCGGCCGAGCGGGTGGCGGCCCAGCCGCCGACGGTGCTGAACTCGAAGGACTGGGGATGGTGGCCGAGCGTCAGCCCGTGCTCGGCGAGCGCGGACTCCAGCGCGGGGCCGGTCATGCCGGCCTGCGCGGTCGCCGTGAGCGAGACGCGGTCGACGGAGACGAGACGGTCGAGGCGGCCGAGGTCGAGCGTGACGGCCGCGCGGTGGCCGCCGCGTTGCGGGTTCACGCCGCCCACGACGCTCGTGCCGCCGCCGAACGGTACGACGGCGACGTCGAGCCGGTCGCAGAGGGCCAGCAGCTCGGCCACCTGCTCCGGCGAGCCGGGATGGACGACGGCGTCCGGGGCGCCGCTCGCGTCGCCGGCGCGCAGGCGCACGAGGTCGAGGTAGCTGCGCCCGGCGGCGTGCGCGACGCGGGTAAGGCGATCAGTGCGCACGGCGTCCTCGCCGACGACGGCGGCGAAGGGCGCGGTGTCGAGCGTGGAGGGCGCGAGGCGCACGTCCTCGAGCGCGACGGGATGCTGGTGGACGTCCGCGGCGCCGAGCTCGTGCAGGAGCGGGTCGGCCTCGGGCGGGAGGTCCATCTCGGGTGCGCCGGGCGGGGTCGGTGGGCCCCATCCGAACCAGCGCAGGCGCGGGGCGAGGGGGTCGGTGGCGGGGGCGGCCGCGGGCGTCACGCGGACACGGCTTCCCGCCCGATCTCCATCATCTCGCGCGCGGCGTGGAGCGCGGCGGCCCGCCGAGCGGGGACGAGCCCGAGCCTGGTGCGGCGGTCGAGCAGGTCGTCGACGGTGAGCGCGAGCTCGTGGCGGACGGCGAACAGCAGCTCCGCGCGCGTGACCTCGACCCCCTCGGCGAGCGGCTGCAGCAGCTCGGGGCGGTCGTGGCCGAGGGCGATCACATCGGCGGCCTCGGTGCCGTAGCGGCGCACGAGGCGGGTCGGCACGCCCGGCAGCGACGTGTCGGGCGCCAGCGCCCCTACGAGCGCCAGGCGGGTCGTCCGGCACGGCCCGGCGTCCACGCCCGGCCGTGCGACGATCGCGTCGACCGCGTCCTGCGCCATGCGGCGATACGTCGTGAGCTTGCCGCCGACGACGGTCAGCACCCGGGTGTCGGGGTCCTCGACGAGCACGTGGCGCCGCGAGAGGTCCGCGGTCGCGTCGTCGTCGCCTTCCACGAGCGGGCGCAGGCCGGCGAAGCGGCCGATGACGTCGCCCGGCTCGAGCGGGAGCTCCAGCGCGCTCGACACCGAGCGCAGCAGCCCGCGCTCCTCCTCCTCGGTCACCTGCGGATCCGCGATGCCGACCGGGTCGAGCACCGGGACGTCGGTGAGCCCGACGAGCACGGTGGCATCGGGGCGGGGGAGGGCGAAGACGAAGCGCGAGCGCGAGCCCTCCAGCGGGACGCCGAACGCCGCGCGGGGATGGCCGAGGCGGGCAGCGTCGACGATGAGATGCGATCCGCGGCTGGGGCGCAGGTGCACGCCGCCGGTGAGCTCGCCGGCCCAGACGCCGGTGGCGTTGACGACGTGGCGGGCCGCGATGCCCAGCTCGTCGCCGGTCATCTCGTCGTGTACCACGGCACCGTCGCCGTCGAGCGAGCGCGCGGCGACGCGGGTCAGGATCCGCGCGCTGTGGGAGGCCGCGGTGCGGGCGACGGCGACGACGAGCGCGGCGTCGTCGGTGAGCTGGCCGTCCCAGCTCATGAGAGCGCCGCGCAGGCCGGTGGCGGCGAGCTCGGGCACCAGGCGCAGGGCCTCGGGGGCGTCGATGCGCCGGGCGTTGGGCAGCCGGCGGCGCGGGGTGCCCGCGAGGCGGCGCATGGTGTCACCGGCGCGCAGGACGGACATGGTGCCCGCCGCGACCGGGCCGGGCAGGCCGGGCGTGAGCGGGGTCAGCATGGGCAGCGGGGCGACGAGGTGCGGCGCGGCGCGCAGCAGGACGGCGCGCTCCTGCGCCGACTCCCACGCGATGGCCGGATGGCCTCCCGCGAGATAGCGCAGGCCGCCGTGCGCGAGCTTCGAGCTCCAGCGGCTGGTGCCCTGGGCGAGGTCGCCGCGCTCGACCAGCGCGACGCTCAGGCCGCGCGAGGCGGCGTCCAGGGCCACGCCGGCCCCCGTGATGCCGCCGCCGACGATGAGGACGTCGACGACCCGGCCCTCGGCGAGCCCGGCGAGCTCGCGCGTGCGCCGGTCGGCGGTGAGGGCCGAGCCGGCTTCGAGACGGTGTGACATGCTGCGCCAAAATGTAACAGGTGGCGGAGCCGCCCGCCACCGGCCGGCGCTACGGCGCCAGGAACGCGTCGATCATCCGCGGGTGGCAGAGCGGCCCGCCACCGGCCGGCGCTACGGCGCCAGGAACGCGTCGATCATCCGGCGCAGGTCCTCGCGGTGCACGCGCTCGGCCTCGGCGGCATCCGAGTGCGCCGACAGGACGTAACCGCGCAGGGCCAGCTCGATCGCCGAAGCCATGCGGCGCGGGTCGCCCTCGCGGACGCTGCCCTCCCGCATCGCCTCGCCCAGCCGGGCGGCGAGGTCGTCGATCACGAGCTTCTGGAAGGCACCGACGCGCTCGGTCACGTACGGCAGCAGCAGCTCGGGGTCGACGTCGAGCAGGCGCAGGAACAGGGGATGGGCGGCCAGCAGCTCGGCGCCGTGGACCGACGTGCGCACGACGCGCTCGCGGCCGTCGGGCGCGTCGCCGGCCTCTGAGGTGGCCTGGGCGATGAGCGCCGCGAACTCGCGGGTCATCAGGGCCTGCAGGACGGTGCGCACGTCGGGGTAGCGCCGGTACACGGTCATGCGGCTCACGCCGGCGCGGGAGGCGATGTCGGTGAGGGTGGTCCGCTTAACGCCGACCGCCATCACCTGGGCGTGCGCGGCGTCGAGGATCGGGTCGTCGGCCATGTCTGCGCGGGGACGCTAGTGGGCCACCGGGGGGCATCGGGAAGTTGCGGGCACCTCCACTAGCCCTCGCGGCTGCGGGGTAGGAGAATGCCCTGAGCCACCGGATGCCGCCAGCCTCGCCAAAAGGAGGTCCACATGGCTCCCGCACCGTCCCACCAGACCGTCCGACTCGGCCGCGGAAAGCACAGCTCCCCGGCCCAGGGGGTGTGCGTCATGGAGCTCACCTCCATGCTCGCCGGCGAGCCGTTCACCGACCGGCCGTTGTGTACCGACCCCGTGATCGGCGGGTTGCTGCGCGCCTACAACGACACGGTCGACCAGCAGCGCCGCCAGGACCTCTACGCGGTGGCGGCGAGCGTGGTCGGCACGACGGCCGAGCCGTGGATCGAGCGCGCCCGCGCCGCACGCTGCATCGCGTTCGCCGAGTCCCACCGGCGCCGGTCGCGGCTGCGGGGGCGCAGACGCCGCCCGCTCGCGCTCGCGGCGCACCTGGGCAAGGACGCGCCCGGCGTCCTGGCCGTCCGCGCGCTGGGCCGCATCGACGACGGCGCGCACGCCGAGATGCTCTCGCTCATCGACGAGCTCGTGGCGATGGGCGGCGGACGCGCCGTCCCGGTTCCGACGGTCAGCCTGCTGCCGGCGTAGGGCGCTGCGGCACGCCGCCGGCGCGCCGGCGCCCGCGGCGGTGCCGGCGCCGGATCACGTCTGCGCCGGCTTGATCCGGAAGCCGACCTTGCTGCCGCGGCCGTCGGTGAACGTGCCCGACTTCCGGGCCACCACCCACTGGCCCGGCAGCTGGTTCTGCGGGGCGGCGAGGAAGCGGCGCAGCAGCGTCACGACCTGCTTGCAGCTGAGGTTCGACTGGGCGAGCGGCACGAAGAGGTAGTGGCCCTTCGGCACGTTGAGCGCGCCGATCTTGTCGTTGTGCAGCACCTGGAACGTGCCCGCGCACGGAGTGCCGTCGCCCGGCAGCTTGAGGACCGTCCTGAACGGCGTCCCGCTCACCGGCTCGATCCAGAACCCGACGTTGATCGACCCGTTGAGGAACGTGCCGGTCTCGGCGTCGACGAACCAGGGACGGGGAAGCCGTCCGTTGTAGTCCTGCAGGAACGAGGCGAGCGAGCTCGCCGCCTGGTCGCAGGTCATCCGCTCCGCCGACAGGAGGTTCAGGCGGTAGTTGCCGGCCGGGACCGCCAGGTCGCCGATGTGGTCCTCGTGCAGCACCTGGAAGGTCGCGGGACACGTGCCGCCGCCGATGTCGGGCTGGATCGGCGAGCCGCCGTTCGAGGGCTGGGCGCCCGTGCGCGCGACCGAGAACGACTGCCGCGGCGTGCTCCGGCTGAAGGTCGCCGTGGAGATCGTGATCTGCCAGCCGCCGCCGAGCCGCCCGTCGAAGTCCTCGAGGAACTGGCGGAACAGGTCCGACGCCGCGGCGCAGGTCAGCGTCGACGGCGTGTTGACCGTGATGTCGTACGCCCCCGCGGGCAGCTGCAGGTTGCCGATCCGGTCGTTGTTGAGGACCTGGAACGACGGGCAGTTCGTCGTCGAGGAGCCGCCGCCGGCCGGCGCTTGCGCCTGGGCGTGCGCGGCCGCGGCGGGCACGCAGGTGAGCAGCAGGGCGGCGGGGAGGAGCAGGCGGCGCAGACGGGTCACGCGCGGCAGTCTAAAGCGGGGGGAGGAGGGATCCGGCGCCTTCACGCCCGCGCGCGCTGCCGCGCCGCCTTCTGGCGCGAGACGGCATCGAGCAGGACCTTGCGCAGGCGCACGTTGTGGGGCGTCACCTCGACGCACTCGTCCTCGCGCAGGAACTCGAGCGCCTGGTCGAGCGACAGCGTCCGCTTCGGCACGAGCCGCACCAGCTCGTCCGCCGTCGACGACCGGATGTTCGTGAGCTTCTTCTCGCGCACCGCGTTGACGTCGAGGTCGTCGGACCGGCTGTTCTCGCCGACGACCATGCCCTCGTAGACCTCGTCGCCCGGCTCCACGAACAGCGAGCCGCGCTCCTGCATCTGAAAGCACGCGTGCCCCGTCACGGCTCCGGTGCGGTCGGCCACGAGCGACCCGGTGGGGCGCGTGCGCAGCTCGCCGAACCAGGGCTCCCAGCCGTCGAAGACGTGGTGCAGGATGCCCGTGCCGCGCGTCTCGGTGAGGAACTCGGTCCGGAACCCGATCAGGCCGCGCGCCGGCACCAGGTAGTCCATGCGGACCCAGCCGGTGCCGTGGTTGACCATCTGCTCCATCCGGCCCTTGCGCAGCGCCAGCAGCTGCGTCACGACGCCGACGTAGTCGTCGGGCACGTCGATCGTCATCCGCTCGACCGGCTCGTGGCGCTTGCCGTCGATCTCGCGCACGAGCACCTGCGGCTGGCCGACCGTCAGCTCGAAGCCCTCGCGGCGCAGGAGCTCGACGAGGATCGCCAGCTGCAGCTCGCCGCGGCCCTGGACCTCCCAGGCGTCCGGCCGGTCGGGGACGTCGTGCACGCGCAGCGCCACGTTGCCGACCAGCTCGGCGTCGAGCCGGTTCTTCAGCAGCCGCGCCGTCAGCTTGCTGCCGTCGCGGCCCGCCAGCGGCGACGTGTTGATGCCGACGGTCACGCTCAGGCTCGGCTCGTCGACCGTGATGACGGGCAGCGGCCGCGGGTCGTCAGCGTCCGCGAGCGTCTCGCCGATCGTGATGTCCTCGAAGCCGGCGACCGCGGCGATCTCGCCCGGCCCCGCCTCCTCGGCCGACACGCGGTCGAGCGCCTCGGTCAGGTACAGCTCGGCGACCTTGCCGGAGGTGATCGAGCCGTCGGCGCGACACCACGCCACGGTCGCGCCGCGCCGCAGCGTCCCCTGGTGCACCCGGCAGATCGCCAGGCGGCCGACGTACGGCGAGGCGTCGAGGTTGGTCACCTGCGCCTGCAGCGGGTGGCCCTCCTCGTAGGTGGGCGCCGGGATCGTCTGGACGAGCAGGTCGAGCAGCGGGCGCAGATCCGGGGATGGGTGGGAACGGATGTCGGGGTCCAGCGAGGCCTGGCCGGCCTTGGCGTTGCAGTAGACGACCGGGAAGTCGATCTGGTGCTCGTCGGCGTCGAGGTCGAGGAACAGCTCCTCGACCTCGTGGACGACCTCGGCGATGCGCGCGTCGGGCCGGTCGATCTTGTTGACGACGAGCACGACCGGCAGCCGCGCCTCGAGCGCCTTGCGCAGCACGAAGCGCGTCTGCGGCAGCGGTCCCTCGCTGGCGTCGACGAGGAGCAGCACGCCGTCGACCATGAACAGGCCGCGCTCGACCTCGCCGCCGAAGTCGGCGTGGCCGGGCGTGTCGACGATGTTGAGCTTGACGTCGCCGTGGTGGACCGCGGTGTTCTTCGCGAGGATCGTGATGCCCTTCTCGCGCTCGAGGTCCATCGAGTCCATGACGCGCTCGTCGACGTCCTGGCCGGCACGGAAGGCGCCCGACTGCCAGAGCATGGCGTCGACGAGCGTGGTCTTGCCATGGTCGACGTGGGCGACGATGGCGACGTTTCTGAGATCTGTGCGTAGGGGCATCGGCGTCGGCGGAGGGTAGGACGTTCGCCCACCCGGCTCGTCTGCTGAACCGAATTGTTCCCTCGGTGCCGCTGCTGCGGGTATGGTCGGCACACGATGTCGCCCACGGGTCACCTCCGGGCGGACGCCGAGCGCAACATGCGCGCGATCATCGACGCGGCCATCGTGCTCCTGGCCGCCGAGCCGGAGGCGAGCATGGAGCGTGTGGCGACCGCCGCCGGCGTCGGCCGCGCGACCGTCTACCGGCACTTCGCGAGCCGGGAGCACCTCGTCCGGGCCATCCTCGACCAGGCCCTGCAGGACGCGCGCGACGCGGTGATCGGCAGCCGGCCGGACGACGGCACGCCCGTCGAAGCGCTCAAGCGGGCGGTGCAGGCGATCCTCAAGGTCGCCGACCGCTACCGGCTGGTCCGCCAGATCCCGCGCGACGACGTCGAGCTGCGCCAGCGCGCCGAGGAGGTCGGCGCACCGCTCACCGCGATCGTCGGGCGCGGGCAGCGCTCCGGCGACTTCCGCTCGGATCTGCAGCCGCGCTGGTGCGCGTCCGCGCTCGGCGCGCTCATCCAGGCCGTGACCGTGGCCCTCATCGACGGCGAGGTCCGCGAGCGCGACGCCTGCCGCCTCGTGGTCAGCACGTTCGTCGACGGGATCGCCGCCCCCGCGCCGACCGGCTGAGCCGAGCGCGCCACAATGGGGGCGTGGACCCGTTCGCCCTCCTCGGCGTCTCCCCGGACGCCACCCCGGACGAGCTGAGCGCCGCGTACCGGCGGCTGGCGAAGGAGTGGCACCCGGACCGCCAGATGACGGCCGAGGCGACGTGGCGCATGGCGCAGATCAACGCCGCCTACGACGCGGCGCGCGCGGCCATCGGCGAGCAGGCGGCGAAGCGGCCCCTCGCCGCCGAGCGCCCCCGCGCCGGCCGTCCGCCCGTCGCGGCGTGGGTCGAGCCGCGGCTGCGCCGCGCGCTGGGCGCCGAGCTCGGCCGCGCGCTGCACGAGGGCGAGCAGGTCCTCCTCGTCGCGCCGGCGTCCACGTGGGCCAGCCCGCAGGCGCGCCTGGCCGTCACCGACCGCCGGCTTCTGTGGCTGCGCGAGGATGCGATCTCCGACCGGGTGCGCTCGCTGCGCTTCGACGCGATCTCCGAGGCCGACCACCGGCTGTCCTGGCCGCGGCGGCGCACGGCCACCCTGCGCGTGCGCGACCACCACGGGCGGCGGACCTCGTTCGCCGAGCTGGCCCCGGCCACCGCCGCCGAGATCGTCGGCCACGTCACGCGCCGGCGCCGCGCGGCGTGAGCGGCGCCGATCCCGGCCCCGACGAGGTCGAGGAGGTCGTCGGACTCGACGGGCGTGAGCTGCTCATCGTCCGCCCGCGCGACAGCGAGGCGCTGCTCGACGAGGAGGCCTTCGAGCAGGAGGAGCTCCTGCCGTACTGGGCGGAGCTGTGGCCGAGCGCGCTGGCGCTCGCGCGGGCCGTCGGCGGACGGGCGCTGCACCGCGCGCGGGTGCTCGAGCTCGGCTGCGGCCTCGGCCTGCCGGCGATCGCCGCCGCGCTGGCGGGCGGGCGCGTGACCGCCACGGACTGGTCGGCCGACGCGATCGCGTTCACGGCGCGCAACGCGGCCCGCAACGGCGCGGCCGTGCGGACCGCCGTGGTCTCATGGGCGGAGGCGGACCCGCTGCTCGCGCAGGCGCCGTGGGATCTCGTGCTCGGCTCGGATCTGCTGTACGAGCGGCGCAACGTCCCGCTCCTGCTCGACCTGCTGCCGCGCCTGGTGGGTGAACGGGGAGCGGTCTGGATCGCCGATCCGGGCCGCGCCTCGGCGGCGGACTTCCTCGAGCGCGCGGCCGAGCGGTTCGACGTCCGCTCGACGCCGGACCCCGCCGGCCCGCGGGTCCAGGTGCACCGGCTGCACCCGCGGTAGCCTGCCGCCCATGGCCCGGACGTTCGACGAGATCGACGCACCCCTGACGGCCTGGATCGGGCGTCAGCCGATGTTCTTCGTGGCCACGGCCCCGCGTGCGGACACCGGCCACGTCAACGTGTCGCCGAAGGGCCCGATCTCGACCTTCGAGATCCTCGGCCCGCGGGCGGTCGCCTACCTCGACGTCACCGGCAGCGGGGCGGAGACGATCGCGCACCTACGCGAGAACGGCCGGATCGTCGTGATGCTGTGCGCGTTCGACGGGCCGCCGCAGGTGGTCCGCCTGCACGGCCGCGGCGAGGCGATCCTGCCGTCCGACGAGCGCTTCGAGGAGCTGCGGGCGCGCTTCACGACGGAGCTCCCCGAGGCGGCGGTCCGCGCGATCGTCCGTGTCGACGTGCAGCGCATCGCCCGGTCGTGCGGCTACACGGTCCCGCTCATGCGCCACGAGGGCGAGCGCGACCACATGGCGGCGTGGACCGACAAGAAGCTGCGCAGCGGCGGCTCCGGGGCGCTCGACGCGTACCGGGCCGACAAGAACGAGACGAGCATCGACGGCCTGCCGGCCCTCGCCTGATGGAACCCGACGCCGTCGAGCTGCGCATCCTCGGCTGCCTCATCGAGAAGCAGCGCACGACCCCCGACGCGTATCCGCTGAGCCTCAACTCGCTCCGGCTGGCCTGCAATCAGTCGACGAACCGCGACCCGGTCGTCGACTACGACGAGGCGACGATCCGCGATGCCCTCAACCGCCTGTACCGACGGCGGTGGACGCGGCTGACGAGCGGGCAGGGCAGCCGGGCGGCGAAGTACCGTCACCTGCTCAGGGAGGAGCTCGGGCTCGACGACGCCGAGCTCTCGCTGCTGGCCGTGCTGCTGCTGCGCGGGCCGCAGACGCCGGGTGAGCTCAACCAGCGCGCGGCGCGGCTGCATCCGTTCGCCGGGCTGACGGCCATCGACGAGACGCTCGAGCGGCTCATCGCACGCGGGATGGCCGAGCGCCTGCCGCGCCGGCCGGGGCAGAAGGAGGAGCGCTACGTGCAGCGGCTGGGGGCGACCGGCGAGGCTGTCCCGGATCCGCCGGCTGCGGCCGTCGTGCCCGCGCCCGCTGCGGCCACGCCCGCGCCCGCTCCGGCCGCGCTCGCTCCGGCCGGGCCCGCACCCGCTCCGGCCGGGCCCGCACCCGCTGCCGCCGCGCCCGCTCCGGCCGCGCCCGTCAGCCCGCCCGCCGACGACGGCCGGCTCGCGGCGCTCGAGCGCGAGGTGGCCGATCTGCGCGCGGAGGTGGCCGCGCTGCGCGCCGAACTCGGCGGCTAGCGGCGCCTGCGAATGCCTCGCATGGGTCCGCAATCGAACTCCGGACCCCTGATATTGCTTGTCGAGGACGGCGCCGGGTTGTACGTTTCGTCACATGCTCGCCTGTTCCTCCTGCGGGCGCGCGTTCAATGCGCGCGTCCTCGATCCGCTGTCGCTCAGCACGGCTTCCTGCCCCGGGTGTGGCGGGGAACTGCTGAACCGACCAGCCACGCGCCGGCTCACCGGCCAGCCCCCCAGGGGACGCTTCATCCCGGGTGCGGCCCGCATGCCGCGGGTCCCGCTCGAGCAGCGCCTGACCGGCCTCGGCGGCTGACCGCACGCGCGGGCGTTACCGTCCGCGCGTGCTCACCGCCACCGCGCCCGCCCTGCGCAGCGTCACCGCCACGCGCTACGTCACGCCGTTGCGCGAGGGCGGGTCGCTGCCCGGGCTCGTGGAGGCCGACGACGACGGCCTCTACGTCGTCAAGTTCCGCGGCGCGGGCCAGGGGCCGCTCGCGCTGGTCGCCGAGATCGTGGTCGGCGAACTGGCCCGCGCTCTCGGGCTGCCCGTGCCCGAGCTCGTCCTCGCCGAGATCGATCCGGCCCTCGGCCGCGCCGAGCCCGATCCCGAGATCCAGGAGCTGATCGACGCGAGCGCCGGGACGAACCTCGGCGTCGACTTCCTGCCGGGGGCGCTGCCGTACTCCCCCGCGGCGGGGTGGGCGCCCGACCCCGAGCTCGCCGCCGCGATCGTGTGGCTCGACGCGCTGACGATGAACGTCGACCGCACGCCGCGCAACCCGAACCTGCTGCTCTGGCACGGGCGGCTGTGGCTCATCGACCACGGCGCGGCGCTCTACCGCCAGCACGGCCCCGACGGCCTCGATCCCGTCGGTGACGCCGAGCGGCCCTTCCCGGCGATCGCCGACCACGTGCTGCTGCCGAGCGCCGGCTCGATCCTCGACGCCGACGCGCGCCTGGCGCCGGTCGCCGATCGCGCCCTGCTCGAGCGCATCGCGGCGCTCTTGCCCGAGGGATGGCTCACGGGTCCGCCGCGCGCGACCTACGCCGACTACCTCGCGCGGCGCCTCGCCGCCCCGCGCACCTTCGCCGAGGAGGCCGAGCGTGTCCGCCGCGCGTAGCCCCTTCTCGTACGCGATCGTCCGCGTCGTCCCGCGCGTGGAGCGCGGCGAGCGCTTCAACGCCGGCGTCGTGCTCTTCAGCCGCCCGCGCCGGTTTCTCGGCGCCCGCGTCGCGCTCGACGAGCACCGGCTGCGCCCCCTCGCGCCCGGCCTCGACCCCGCGACCGTCCAGCCGCACCTCGACGCGATCGTGCGTATCGCCGCCGGCGACCCCGAGGCCGGGCCGATCGCGGCCGCCGACCAGTCGGAGCGCTTCGGCTGGCTCGTCGCCCCGTCAAGTACGATCATCCAGCCGTCGCACGTGCACACGGGCCTGTGCGAGGACCCCGCGGCGATGCTCGAGCACCTGTTCGCCACGCTCGTCCTGCCCGTCGCGCCCTGACCTGCCCGCGCATGAGATCGCACGGGCCTGTGCAGGACGCCACGGGGATGCTGAGCACCTGTTCGCCACGCTCGTCCTGCCCGTCGTGCCCTGACCTGCCCGCGCATGAGATCGTGCAGCGGGTGCGGGCCCCGTTGCTACGGTCGATCGCTGCCGTTCCCGAGCCGGATGTTCCGCCTGCCGCCGCCACGTCTTGCCGCCACCCTCGCGGCCGCCGTCCTCGCGCCGCTCACCCTGTGGGCGGCGAGCCCGCTCGTGGCCGGAGGCGAGCCGACCGCGGAGCAGCTGCAGTCGCAGATCAGCGGCCAGAAGGCCCGCGAGCAGTCGCTGGCGTCCGCCGCCGAGCGCCTCGCCCGGCTCGAGCAGGCCCTCAGCGCGGACATCGCGGTGCTCGAGCGCCGGCTCGGCGAGGTGCGCGACGACCTCGCCCGCGGCGAGGCGCAGCTGGCCGGCACCCAGGCCGACCTGCGCACGGAGCGGGCGCGCGTCCAGCGTCTGCGCCGCAAGCTCGCGCTGAGCCGCACCCTCCTGGCCCGTCGCCTGCGCGAGCAGTACACCGCGTCGAACGCCGACCTGGTCTCACTGCTGCTGAGCGCCCGCAGCCTGTCGGACCTGCTCGAGCAGGGCGAGTTCCTGCGCCGGCTGCAGCGCAACGACGAGCGCATCGTCGGCAACGTGCGCGACGCGCGTGCGGAGGCGCAGGACGCGGCCCGCCGGCTCGCGTCGCTCGAGAAGCGCCAGCGCGACGCCGTGATCGCCGTCCAGCGCCGCGAGGCCGCATTGTCGCGCATGAACGCGATCCTCCAGGCGCGGCGCCAGAGCCTCGCCTCGGCGCGCGCGGCCCGCGAGGCCGCGCTGCGCAACACGCGGGCCGGCCGCCAGGAGGCCGAGCGCCAGCTCAACCGCCTGCTCGCCGAGCGGGCGCGCGCGGCGATGTCCGTCGGTCCCGGTGGGCCGTGGGCGATCCCGTGGCCGATCGTCCAGTGCGAGTCGGGCGGGCAGAACCTGCCGCCGAACTGGGCGGGGGCGTCGGGCTACTACCAGTTCATGCCGGCCACCTGGAAGCTCATGGGCGGCTCGACCCCGCACGCCTATCAGGCATCGAAGGCCGAGCAGGACCGCCTCGCCGCGAAGCTCTGGGCGGGCGGGGCCGGCGCGCGCAACTGGGACTGCTTCGCGCTCGTGTCCGACCAGTGACAGGAATCGGTCAGCTCGGGTGAGACTCCAGGTTCTGGGTAGTCGGCGGTATGGGTGCGGAGGATGTCACCGTCGGACTGGGGCTCCAACCATCAGGACCCGGGGGCAGCCACCGCGCCCACCTCTTCTGTTCCCGTCGCGGTCACCCGGGCGCTCAACCGGTCGATCGACCGTCGCAGCAGGCGTGACACCTGCATCTGCGAGCAGCCGATCCGGTCGGCGATCTCGCTCTGGGTGAGGTCTTCGACGAAGCGCAGGCGCAGCACCTCGCGGTCGCGGTCGTCGAGCAGATCGCGCAGGCTGCTCAGCGACGCCACCTGCTCGGCGCGGTCGAGGCGCTCGTCCTCGTCGCCGATCACGTCGCCGAGCGTGCCCGCCTCCGGGTCGCCGCCCAGCGGCGCCTCCAGCGACGCGGCCCCGTAGGCGCGCCCGGCCTGGAGCGCCCCGAGCACGTCCTCGAGGGGCATCGTCAGGTGCTCGGCGATCTGGCCCGCCGTGGGCGACCGGCCATCGCGCGCGCGCAGCCCGCTCGTCGCGCGGGTTACGGTCAGGACGCGCTCCTGCAAGGGCCGCGGCACGTGGATGGCCCACGAGTGGTCGCGCAGCCAGCGGCGCACCTCGCCGTGCATCGTCGGGATCGCGTACGTACGCAGCTCGGGCCCGCGGAGGGGGTCCCAGCGGTCGATCGCCTTCGTCAGGCCGAGGCACGCCGCCTGCAGGAGGTCCTCTCGGTGACGCGGATGGCCGTAGCCCGAGACGAGCCGGCGCACGAGTGGCATCATCGCCTCGACGAGGCGCTCGCGCGCCACGGGGTCGTTCGTCGTCCGGTAGCGCAGTAGGAGCCAGCGTTCCGAGACCGGGGCCGAAGTCGTCACCGGGTCAGGTCTAGACGAGGAGCTGTTTCCGGGGATCCCGTGGTGTCAGAATGAGAACCAGGGGCGTTTGTCTCATGACACGTCCCTGGAACGTCCAGGAGGCCCATGGCTGCCATCGGCGCGATCCGACTGTTCGAAGCGGACCCGGACCTGCTCGACGCGGTCCCGGAGCCTGAGCGCGGCCTGGCGCTGCGCGCCACCGCGGTGCCCGCCGTGCGCGCCGCCCTCGGCGCCTGGGACACGAGCTCCGTCGGCGAGCCGGAGTGGGGCATCCTCATCGTCGACGGCGTGTTCGTCCGCGAGGTCGGATTCGCCGGCTCGACCTCCGCCGAATTGCTCGGCCCCGGCGACGTGGTCCTCGTCGGCGGCAACGGTCCGACGACCATCGCGATGCCGACGGCCGACGCCTGGACGGTCATCGACCCGGGACGCGTGGCCGTGCTCGATGCGCACCTGCAGGCCGCCGTCCGCCGCTGGCCGCGGCTGTCGTGCTGCCTCCTGCAGCGCAGCGAGCGCCGCGCCTCCCGCCTGGCGCTGGCCCAGTCCATCAGCCACCTCACGCGGGTCGACGCGCGCGTGCTCATGATGCTGTGGCTGCTGGCCGACCGCTGGGGGCGCGTGGCCCGCGAGGCGCTCGTCATCCCCCTGCCACTGACGCACCGTACGCTGGCCCGCCTCGTCGGAGCGCGGCGGCCCTCGGTCACCACGGCGATCACCCAGCTCACGCAACGCGGGCTGGTCTCGCGCCGCGACGACGGGGCGTGGGTCGTCCACGGCGCGCCGCCGGCCGAGCTCGACCGGGTCGGCATCGAGCCGCTCCCAGCCCGCCCGTGGGCGGCCCCGCAGGACGAGACCGAGGCCGCCCGGTCGGCGACGAACCCGGCGCCGACCGAGCGCCTCACCGCGATCGTGGAGGTCCGCCGCCGGTTGGCGGCCGACGTCCCGCGGCTCGCCGCCGCCTACGAAGCGCAGCGCGACCGCACCCGTGAGATCGCCGAGCGCTCTCGCGAGGCGCGCGAGAACGCCCGCCGACTGCGCGACGCCCGCCTGACCGACCAGTGACCGGCCCGACTAGGCGGCCCGGACGGGTGTGCGGTCGTCCATGAGCAGCACCGCGCCCCGAACCTCGCCATCCAGACCCGAAAGGGGCACGCAGGTCACGTAGCACGTCAGGTCGCGACCGCAGCGGTCGCGGGCCTCGAGCGCGAGCGGCCTCTCCGTCCGGTCGCCGGCCAGCGCCGCCCGCAGCGCCGCCCGCAGCTGCTCGACGGGCAGCCCGATGTCGAGCGACAGGAAGTGCTCGCCGCGCACCTGATCGGGGCGCAGGCCCCACAGAGCCTGCGCGGCGCGGTTCCAGACGCGGATCGCCTGCGCCTCGTCGAGGACGACGACCGCCACGCCGACGCTGCCGAGGATCGCCTCGAGGAAGATGTTGGACTCGTTGAGCTCCTGCGAGCGATCGCGCAGCTCGTCGTTGGTCGCCTCGAGCTCCTCGTTGGTCGACTGGAGCTCCTCGTTCATCGTCTCGAGCTCCTCGTTGGTCGACTGGAGCTCCTCGTTGGTCGTCTCGAGCTCCTCGTTGGTCGACTGGAGCTCCTCGTTGGTCGTCTCGAGCTCCTCGACGGTCGACTGGAGCTCCTCATAGGCGACCTCGAGCTCGCGCTTGGAGCGCTCGAGCTCGTCGCGCAGCCGCAGGTGAGGGGTGACGTCGGCGAAGGTGGCGCTGGCACCGAGCAGCTCGCCGCCGTCACTGACCACCGCGGAGACCTGGACCTCCAGCTCGCGCGGCTGGCCGTCCTCCGCGCCCCACTGGACCGTCCCCAGGCTGACCGGGCGGGCCTCCGCGAGCGCCCGGTCGATCGCCGCGCGCAGCTCCACGGGCCGGTAGGAGACCTCGAGGTCGCGCAGAGGGCGGCCGATGTCGGCATCCTCGAGCCCGAACAAGGTGCGCGCCTGCTGGTTGGCCATCGCCAGCATCCCCGTGAGGTCCACCGCGAGCTGGGCCACCGGCGCGAGGTCGAGCACCCCGTCGCGGAGGCCGAGGGCCTGGCTGTCGCCCAGGGCCGGGTCGGCGTTCTCGTCGCCGTCGGGCGTGAACATGAGGTGTTCGCCGAGCCGCGGGACCGGGACCTTCGAGAAGACGCGGCACTTGAGGTCGACAGGTCGGAACAGCTCGCCGCGCGTCAGCAGCATCTCCGACTTGCCGAGGAAGAGATAGCCGGTGTTCGCCAGGGCGAAGTTCAGGCGCCGCAGGACGCTGCCTTGCGTCTCGGCGTTGAAGTACATGAGGACGTTGCGGCACAGCAGGAGGTCGATGCGGGAGATCGGTGCGTCCTGGACCAGGTCGTTGCGCCCGAAGATCAGCGCCCGCCGCAGGTCCTTGCGGAACGCCGCGCCCGCCGGCAGGCGCTCGAAGCACCGCTCGAGCAGGTCCGCCGGGACGGCCTCGAGCTGCTTGGAGGTGTACTGACCCGCGCGCGCCGTGGCCAGCGCGTCGTCGTCCACGTCTGTGGCATAGACCTTCACGCGCTCGCGGAAGGCCCGTTCGCCGAGATGGCGCACGAGCAGCATCGAGATCGAGTAGGCCTCCTCACCGGACGCGCATCCGGCCGACCAGATGCGGATGTCGCGGCTGCCCGCGTGGCCGATGATCGCCGGCAGGACCTGCTCGTCGACGTAGCGCCACGCGGGCGCGTCGCGAAAGAACGACGTGACGTTGATGAGGATCGTGTCGAAGAGCTCGGAGAACTCGTCCGGCTCCACCTCGAGGTGGTTGAGGTAATCGGCGTAGCTGTCGCTGCCGATCGCGTCCATGCGCTTGCGCACGCGGCGCGTGAGGCTCGTCGGCTTGTATCCGCTGAAGTCGAACCCGCGCGAGAGCTTGATGAAGTCGAGCAGCGGGCGAAGCTCGTCATCGGGATCGGTCACGACGTCACATTCCCGCCTGCGGCGCCGACGTCGAGGGGCGCCGGCAGGACGCCGGCGCGGATGACCTCGGCCTGACGGTCGGCGTCGGCCGCCTTCGCGCGAAACGAGGCGGCGCTCTTGCGGTTGCCCGCTTCCTCCGCCCGGCCGGCGATCCGGCGCAGCAGCGCGGCGCGCTCCTCGAGCGATCGCAGCGCCGCCCAGAGCGCCGCCTCGACGTCCGCGCCCTGCACGGTGAGCAGGGAGTGCTCCGAGAAGGCGTGCCCGATCCGGCAGCGGTAGCGCGCCACGCCGCCCTCGTCGACCGTCCACAGCGCCCCGCCGCAGTCCGGGCAGATGAAGCCACTCGCGTGCTCCTCCGAGGTCGGGACGTCGAGCAACGGATCGGGCAGCAGCGCCGGGCCGATCGCGGGGAGCGGGTCGCCTGCGGCCAGAAGCGGCAGGAGCGCCGCGATCTCACGCACGGGGCAGACGTGGTCGACGTCGACGCGGTCGATGGCCGCCTGCGGCATCCCCGCATAGGTCGCGTCGTCGGGGGACTGGACGATGGCGATGCCGCCGTGGGCCTTGATGACGCCGAGCCCGGCGGCGCCGTCGTCGAGCGTCCCGGAGAGCACGATGCCGATGGCGGCCGGGCCGTAGCTGAGCGCCGCCGTGCGAAAGAGGACGTCGACCGCCGGCCGGTAGCCGTTCTCGCGCGGGCCGTGGGTGAGGGAGAGCTCGCCGCGCCCGACGATGACGTGGTGGTCGGGCGGGCCGACGTAGATGCGGCCGGGGGCGAGCGCCTCGCCGTCGGCGATCGGCAGCGCCGGCAGCGGCGACGCGCGGTCGAGGATGGCCGGCAGGACGCTCGTCCCGGAGGCCGGCAGGTGCATGACCACGACGATCGGCACCGCGAGGTCCTCGGGGAGGGCGCGGACGAGATCCGCGAGCGCCTCGACGCCGCCTGCGGAGGCGCCGACGGCCACGACGTGTTGCGGTCCTTCTGCGGCGATGGTGGCCCTCGTCTACCCGGGGTGAGACCCTCATTATCGACGCTGCCACAATCCTCGGCATGGAGAATGCGATCACGGCGGACGGACTGGCGGCGCTGCAGGCCGAGCTCGACGAGCTCGAAGGCGCCGGGCGCCAGCAGATCGCCCGGCAGATCAAGACGGCGCGGGAGTGGGGCGATCTGAAGGAGAACGCCGAGTACCACGCGGCGAAGGAGGCCCAGGCTCATCTCGAGACGCGGATCCTGCGGCTGCGCGAGCGCATCAAGAACGCCGACGTGGTCGAGGTCGCCGGGGGCGACGTGGTCGCGTTCGGGTCGACCGTGGAGGTCGAGGACGAGTCCGGCCGGCGCACGACCTACCGGCTGGTGTCCTCCAACGAGGCGGATGCCGCCCAGGGGCTGCTGTCGGCGGAGTCGCCGGTGGCCGCCGCGCTGGACGGCAAACGGGCCGGCGACGTCGGGGTCGTCTCGACGCCGCGCGGCGAGCGACGACTGAAGGTGGTGTCGGTGTCGTGACGATCGACGAGCAGGAGCTGCGCGCGAAGCTGTCGCCGGAGCAGTACGCGGTGCTGCGCGAGGGCGCGACGGAGCGGCCGTGGAGCGGGGAGTACGTCGACGCGAAGGCGGACGGCAGCTACCACTGCGCGGCGTGCGGCGCTGAGCTGTTCGACTCGGCGACGAAGTTCGAGTCCGGCTCCGGCTGGCCGAGCTTCACCGAGCCGGCGAACCTGGCGAACGTCGAGCTCATCGAGGACAACAGCCACGGGATGGTCCGTACGGAGGTCCGCTGCAGCAACTGCGGCTCGCACCTGGGCCACGTGTTCCCGGACGGCCCGCCGGACCGCGGCGGCCAGCGTTACTGCATCAACTCGCTGGCGCTGGACCTGCAGGCACGCGACTGAACGCGCCGGACCGGCCCCGGAAACGGCTCGGGCGGGCCCTGAGGCCCGCCCGAAACCCACCGGACAAAGATCGCCGCTGAACTACAACGTCCCAGGACTTGAATGTCATTGCCTGGGCGGCGTGACACTCCCGACCGCCTGGACAGGCCGCTCCGAGGAGCGCGTTGCCACGGCTGGGGCTCCGAGGAGCCCCGTGGTCGCGTGGGCGATCCGCCGGTGAGTACAGGATACCGAGATTCGGCGGGCCGGTTCGGGTAGGCATGCGGGCGTGCCCTCACCGAGCGCCGTGCGCCTCAGCCACGCCGACAAGGTGCTGTTCCCCGGCGACGGGATCACGAAGGCCGATCTCGCCGCGTACTACGAGTCGGTGGCCGGCGCGATGGTGCCGCACACGCGCGACCGGCCGCTGAACCTGTGGCGGTGGAACGCCGGGATCGGCGGCGCGCGGATCGTCCAGCAGGAGATCCCGAAGGGTGCGCCGGACTGGGTGCGCCGGGTGACGGTGGGGCGGCGGGCGGGAGGGAGCGTCTGCCACGCGATGGCCAACGACGCGGCGACGCTCGTCTGGCTCGCGAACCAGAACGCGATCACGTTGCATGTCTGGACCAGCCGGGCCGACCGGCTCGACCGGCCCGACCGGATGATCTTCGACCTCGATCCGCCCGAGGGCGTGGACTTCGCCGGCGTGCGCCGCGCCGCGCTGCAGGTCGGCGACACGCTCCGAGATCTGGGGCTCGAGCCGTTCGCGATGGTCACCGGGTCCAAGGGCGTGCACGTCGTGGCGCCGCTGCGGCGCACCGCGGACCACGACCGGGTCCGTGCCTCCGCCGGCGCCATCGCCGAGGAGATCGCGCAGCGGGCCCCGGGCGAGCTCACCACCCACTGGCGCAAGGAGCGGCGTGAGGGGCGCATCCTCGTCGACGTCGCGCGCAACACATACGCGCAGACGACGGTCGCGCCGTACGCCGTGCGAGCGCGCCCGGGAGCCCCGGTGGCCACGCCGCTGGCGTGGGAGGAGCTCGAGGACCCGCAGCTGCGCGCCGACCGCTGGACGCTGCGGACGCTGCCGGCGCGCCTCGACGAGGGCGGCGATCCGTGGGCCGGCCTGCGCCGGGCGGCGCGGACGCTGCCCGCGTAGCATGGCGCCGGTGACGCGCCGCGAGATCCGCTCCTGGCTCATGGACATGGACGGCGTGCTCGTCCACGAGGACGTCGCCATCGCGGGCGCCGAGCGCTTCCTCTCCCGGCTGCGGGAGCGCGGCACGCCGTTCCTCGTGCTGACGAACAACTCGATCTACACGCGCCGCGACCTCGCCGCCCGGCTGCGCGGCAGCGGTCTCGAGGTGCCCGAGGAGGCGATCTGGACGTCGGCGCTCGCCACGGCGCGGTTCCTCGACGACCAGCGCCCGAACGGCTCGGCGTTCGTCATCGGCGAGTCCGGCCTGACCACGGCGCTGCACGAGGTCGGCTACACGATGACCGAGCGCTCGCCGGACTACGTCGTGCTGGGGGAGACGCGCACCTACAGCTTCGAGCGCATCACGCAGGCGATCCGGCTCATCGTGGGCGGCGCGCGCTTCATCGCCACGAACCCGGACGCGACCGGCCCCACGACGGTCGGCCCGGTCCCGGCGACCGGCTCGGTCGCCGCGCTGATCAGCCGGGCCACCGGGCACGAGCCCTACTTCGTCGGCAAGCCGAACCCGCTGATGATGCGCTCAGCGCTGAACGCGATCGACGCCCACTCGGAGACCACGGCGATGATCGGCGACCGGATGGACACCGACGTCGTCGCGGGCCTCGAAGCCGGCCTGGAGACGGTCCTCGTGCTCACGGGCGTCACGACGCGCGAGATGGCCGAGCGCTTCCCATACCGGGCGTCGCGGACCCTCGAGTCGGTCGCCGACCTCGTCGACGAGCTCGGCTGAAGGACCCCGCTACGCCGCGTCGGCGGTGGTGCCGATCTGGATCTCCTCGAGCACGCCGAGCAGCTCCGCGACGCGGCACACCAGCAGGCGCTCCTCGTCTACCTCCACCCACGCACCGGCGCTCGCCGGGAAGACGACGTGGTCGCCGGGCCTGACCGGCATCTCGACGCCGGCCGGCTGCCACCAGTCGATGCCCGGGCCGACGGCGAGCACGATCCCGTGCTGGGGCGGCGGCTCGTTCGTCCCGGCGGGGACGACCAGACCCGAGTGGCGGACGCGGTCCGGTTCGAGCTCCTTGATGACGACGCGGTCGAAGAGCGGCTTCAGCTGGTGGCGCATGCGCGGATCAAGATAGCCGCGGGCGCACCCGGATCCTGAGCGAGAACGTGTCGCCCACCGTCCCGCTGCCCACCTGTGCGTAGGCGACGGCGATCCGCGTGCGCCCGGATCGCGTGGAGCGCAGCCGGAAGATCTGCGTGCCGCCCGCGCCCGGCATGCCGCCGCCGTCCGGGCGGTAGTGCCGGCGCGTGATCCGCGCGACGGAGCGGTCCGGGCGCTTCACGAGTCCCCAGCGGTATCCGGTCGTCTCGTTCGCGGGCAGCGAGATGCGGATCGTGTCGCCGGTGCGGACGGTGACGGTCGTGCCCGACATCGACTCGGTGACGTCGACCTGGCGGGCGTCCGCGGGCGCGGCGGCGACCATGAGGGCGGCCGCGCCGAGCGCGGCGGCGGTGAGGCGGCGTCCGTGCATGCCCCGGACGCTACCGGCCGCGCAGGGCGAACGGGAGCTTGACCAGCACCTTCGGCAGGTCCCGGTACGAGCGGCCGAGCGCCTCGTCGATCGCCGCCGCGGTCGACGGCCCGTGCACGCCCGCGCCGTGCCCGACGAGCAGGTGCTGCGCGTCGCACGCGCGCAGTCCGCGCGGCGGGGTGAGCCGCAGCATCATGTGCACGCCGACCGCCGGTCCGCCGCCGGTGAACATCGGGCTCGTGCCGAGCGCCTCGGCGACGATCAGGGCCCTGCGCGCCGGCCACCACAGCGCCCGCTCGCGCCAGAAGCGGTGATCGAGGACGGGGACGACCTCGAACGGCGTGTCGGGCAGCGCGCCCGGGATCGCCACGTGCGGCACCCCGAGCCGGCGCGCCACCGGCTCGCAGTCGCGGTTGTGGCGATCGAGCAGCTGCAGGACCGCCACGGGCTCGCCGAGGCCCTGCGCGCGCTCGATCGCGTCGCCCGCGTCGACGGGGTCGATGAGCCAGACCCGCCCGTCGTCGGCGATGGCGTGCGACGTGCGCGCCATTGCCTCGTCCATGACCCAGCTGAAGCCGAACGGCAGCTCGTCGTAGCGGCCGATGCGCGTCACGGCATCGCCTTGGCGTGTGGTCGGAGGGAGCGCATTGGTCAACGGTGCCCGGGGAGGACCCCGGTGCAACGCGACGCAAGTTCTCCTGTCCACCGGCGTTTGTCAACGCAGGTCCGCCCGCCGAGCCGTCCCGGTCCTCGCCCTCAGCTCCTGCTGCGTCCCGGCCCCCGCGAGCGCCACCGAGTGGACGCCGTACGACCGGCCCGCGACGTACGCGTGCGCGGCTGACGCAACTACGCCGCGAGCGTGCGCTCCTCGCGGTGCCCGTCGTAGGCAGCGAGCTGCGGGAACGCGAGCATCACCGCCCCGACGCCCATGACGCACAGCAGCCCGCCGGTGCTGACCGCGGCGGTCACCGACAGCAGCGTCGCGGCGACGCCGGACTCGACGTCGCCAAGGCGCGGGCCGCTCGTCACGACGAGCATGAACACCGACGACATCCGCCCGCGCATGTGCTCGGGCGTCACCGCCTGGTTGATGACGCTGCGGCACACCGCGCTGACGCTGTCGGCCGCGCCCGCGAGCGCGAGCAGCGCGGCGCAGATCCAGATGCTCGGCGCGATGCCGGCGGCGGCGATCGCCAGGCCCCACACGACGACGGCGACGATCGTGATGCGCCCGAGCCAGCGGGCGTGCTCGAGCCAGCCGGTCAGGATGGCGGCGACGAGGGCGCCCAGGGCGACCGCCGCGTACAGCAGCCCGGTGCCCTCCGGGCCGGCGTGGAAGACGGTCAGCGACAGGACGGCGAACAGCGCCCGGGGCATCCCGAACGTCATCGCGGTGAGGTCGATCACGAACGAGCCCATGAGCGCCCGGTTGCGCCCAACGAACCGCAGCCCCTCGGCGATCGAGCGGCCCATCGGCTCGTGCGGCTCGTCGCGCGCGGTCGGCTTCAGCGGCGGCAGGGGCAGCGTGACCGCGAGCATCGCGGCGAACCCGCCGGCGACGAGCCCGTAGACCGCCTCCACGCCGCCGACCGCGATGAGCGGCCCGGCGAGCGCCGGCCCGATCACCGACGACAGCTGGGCCACCCCGAAGTTCACCGCGATCGCCGAACGCAGGTACTCCGGGCCGGCGAGCGCCGGGACGACGGCCGCGCGCGCGACCTGCACGATCGCGGTGGCGCCGGCGAGCACGGCGGCCAGAGCGAAGACGATCGCCACGTGCGGATCGCCGGCCAGCGACGCCGCGAGCAGCAGCCCGCCGGCGATGGACACGACCACCTGGCCGGCCAGCAGCACCTTGCGGCGGTCGAAGCGGTCCGCCCAGGCACCGCCCACGAGCGCGCCGGCGATGAGCGGGCCGAGCTCGACGGCGCCCACGAGGCCGACGAGGAACGGCGACCTCGTGAGGACGTAGACCTGGTACGGGATGGCGACGAGTGCCGCCTGCGTGCCGAGCGACGCCGCCGCCTGGCCGATCGTGATGAGCCGCAGGTCGCGCGAGCGCCGCAGGGCGGTGAGGTCGACGGCGAGGCGCGGCACCGGATCCAGTGAAGCAGCCTCGCTGGGCGGGCCTCCGTCACGCCCGATTACAGTGCCTCGCCGTGATCGCCGCCACGGACGTCCTGGTCGTCGGCGCCGGCCCGGTCGGGCTGACGCTGGCCTGCGAGCTCGCCCGCCACGGCGTCGCCTGCCGGGTGGTCGACCGCGCGCCCGCCCGCTCGACCCAGTCGCGGGCGACCGATCTGCACGCCCGCTCGCTGGAGCTGTGGGGGCACACGGGCGTGGCGGGCGCGATCCTCGCGCGGGCCGTCGCGATCGAGAGCGTGCCGCTCTTCTCCGGTGGCCGCGAGGTCGCCCGCCTCGACTTCCGCGGCATCGACAGCGACGTGCCCGCCGCCGTGAGCCTGCGCCAGCACGACCTCGAGGCGATCCTCGAGGACGAGATCCGCGCGGCGGGGATCGCGGTCGAGTGGGGCGTGGGCGTGGACGGCCTGCGTGCGGCGGACGGCGGCGGCGTCGTGGCCTGCGACGGCGAGCGGGAGGTCGGCCGCGCCGGCTGGGTGGTCGCCTGCGACGGCGTGCACAGCGCATTGCGGTCCGCCGCGGGCATCGCGTTCGCCGGCGGCGAGTTCCCGGGCCGGTGGGCGGCGCTGGACGCCGAGATCGACGCGTGGCCGTACGGGCCCGGTGATTTGCCGGTGTTCCTCGACGCCGACGGCTTCTGGGCGATGCCGCTGCCCGGCGGCGCAGTGCGGATGTTCTTCCGCGACGATGCGGCCCCGGTGGGCGCGCCGCCGTCCGGCGCCGAAGCGCAGGCGATGCTGGACCGCCACGTCGGCCGCGGCGCGCGGATCAGCGCGGTCGGCGACGCGGCGTGCTTCACGATCCACCATCGCGTCGCCCGCCGCTTCCGCGCCGGGCGCCTGCTCCTGGCCGGCGACGCGGCGCACGCGATGACCCCGGTCAGCGGGCAGGGCATGAACACGGGCATCCAGGACGCCTTCAATCTCGCGTGGAAGCTGCGCCTCGCGCTCGCCGGGGCGCCGGATGCGCTCGTCGACTCCTACGAGGCCGAGCGCCGGCCGGTCGCGCTCGCCACGGTGCGCGGCTCGCGGGCGACCCACGAGGCCAACGTGCTGGAGGGCGAGGCCGCGGCCGCGCGCGACCGGGCGCTGGCAGCCGCGCTGGCGACGCCCGCCGAGGTGCTCGCGGCCGTCGAGGCGGGCCACGAGCTCGCGGTCGCCTACCACGGCAGCCCGATCGTGCAGGGCGTACCGGGCACGGCCGGCCCGCGGCCGGGCGACCGCGTGCCTGACGCCGGGCCGCTCGTCGACGCGGCGGGCCGGCGCACGTCGCTGCGGGAGCTGATGCGCGCGCCGGGGCTGCTCGTCCTCGATCTCGCCGGGAGCGGGCCCGCCCCGCAGCACGCGCAGGCGCTCGCCGCGGCCGAGCGCCGCGGCGGCGGGTTCGTCGCGGCGCGGACCGTCGTGATCGGCGAGGCCGCGGCGCAGACGCCGGTGCCGGTGCTGTCCGATCCCACGCTGCGCGTCCATGGCCGGCTCGGGCCGGTGGCGCCCACGCTGCTGGTGGTCCGCCCCGACGGCTACCTCGGCCTTCGCGCCGAGCCGTTCGACGCCGCCGCGCTGGATAGGCACCTGACGTTGCTGGGTCTGTAGGTCATCGAAGCCGGGGGCGGGTATCCCCGTCCCATGACCGCAGACACGATCGACGACCAGCCGCGCAGCTCGCGGCGTTCTCCTACGCGTTCGAGCACCTGGAGATCGCGGGCTACGAGCTGCTCAAGCGCGTCGCGGCGCGGGCGGCCGACGAGGAGACCGTCGCGCTGGCGGACCCCATCCTGACGGACGAGCGCGGGGCGGCGCGCGCGGCCGACGAGGAGACCGTCGCGCTGGCCGACCGCATCCTGACGGACGACCGCGGGGCGGCGCAGAAGCTCGCCGCGCAGTTCGACCATGCCACGGATGCGGCGCCGGCGGCTCGGATGGGCTGAGGGAGCGGCGCCCAAGGCGGGTCGAAGGGTCTCAGATCTTCGCTATTATCTCAGTCGTAGTCACTGAGATTTTTCTATTGGAAGAGCCTGAGAATGAACACTGAGAACCCGAACGTCTGCGAGCTGTGCGGCCAGCGGCCCGGCACGGTGCGCATGATGTTCTCCGACGGCATGCGGCGCCGCGGTGCGGTGCTCTGCGAGCCGTGTGCCCGCCAGGCCGTGCAGGGTGCAGGCGGGGCCGGCGCGATGCCGGGCGCCGGTGCCGGCGCCCCCACCGAGCCGTCGTCCGCGCTGGACGAGTTCGGCCACGACCTCACCGCCGACGCCCGCGAGGGCCGGATCGACCCGGTCATCGGGCGCGAGCAGGAGATCGAGCAGACCGTCGAGATCCTGTCGCGGCGGCGCAAGAACAACGCCGTGCTCATCGGCGAGGCCGGCGTGGGCAAGACCGCGATCGCCGAGGGCCTGGCCCAGCGCATCGCCGACGGCGACGTCTCCGAGGCGCTGCGCGACGCCCGCGTGGTCGCGCTCGACATGGCCGGCATGGTCGCGGGCACCCAGTACCGCGGCCAGTTCGAGCAGCGCCTGAAGGCGGTGCTCGCCGAGGTCGCCGACAGCGAGGGCAAGGTCCTCCTGTTCGTCGACGAGCTGCACACCGTGCTCGGCGCCGGCGGCGCCGAGGGCGCCATGGACGCCGCGAACATGCTCAAGCCGATGCTCGCGCGCGGTGAGCTGCGCATGATCGGCGCGACGACGCTCGCCGAGTACCGCAAGATCGAGCGCGACTCCGCGCTCGCCCGGCGCTTCTCGCCCGTGACCGTCGACGAGCCGTCCGTCGAGCAGACGGTGGAGATCCTGCGCGGCCTGCGCGACGTCTACGCCTTCCACCACGACTGCGAGATCGCCGACGAGGCGCTGCTGGCCGCGGCGCGGCTGTCGGACCGCTACATCAGCGAGTACCACCTGCCCGACAAGGCGATCGACCTGGTCGACCAGGCGGCGGCCCGTTCGCGCCTGCAGGGCGGCGCGGGCAGCTCGGAGCCGGCGCGGATCCGTGCGGAGCTCGAGCACCTGGCAGCCGAGAAGGAGGCCGCGGTCGCGGCCGAGGCCTACGAGGACGCCAGCCGGATCAAGGAGCTCATCGCGGAGGCGCGCGAGCGCCTGGAGAGCATGGGCGAGTCCCCCGACCCGGCGCGTCCGCGCGTCGGCGAGGCCGAGATCGCCGCGGTGATCGCGGCGCGGACCGGCATCCCGGTGGGCGAGCTCGTCTCCGGCGAGCTGGAGCGCCTGGGCAACCTCGAGGACGAGCTGCACGAGCGCGTGATCGGTCAGGAGACCGCCGTCGAGGTGGTCGCCGACACCATTCGCCGCGCCCGCGTGGGCCTGTCGGAGGGCGACCGTCCGCTGGGGACGTTCCTGTTCCTCGGCCCCACCGGGGTCGGCAAGACCGAGCTCGTCAAGGCGCTGTCGGAGCGGCTGTTCGCGTCCGAGAAGGCGCTGGTGCGCATCGACATGTCCGAGTACCGCGAGCCGCACACGGTGGCGCGGCTGATCGGTTCGCCGCCCGGCTACGTCGGCTACGGCGACGGCGGCCAGCTGACGGAGCCGGTGCGCCGGCGGCCGTACTCGGTGGTCCTGCTCGACGAGGTCGAGAAGGCGCACCCGGACGTCTGGAACGTGCTGCTGGCGCTCATGGACGACGGCCGCCTGACCGACGGCGAGGGCCGCACGGTGGACTTCACCAACGCGGTCGTCGTGATGACGTCGAACCTGGGCGCCGGCGCGGCCAAGCGCTCGCTCGGCTTCACCGCCACCCAGGCGGCGCCGGATGACGAGCGGATGCTGGGCGCGGCCAAGGCGGCGTTCCTGCCGGAGTTCCTCAACCGCATCGACGAGATCGTCACGTTCCACGCGCTGGACGCCGGGCAGGTCCGGCAGATCACCGGCCTGATCGTCGCCCGGGTGGCCGACCGGCTGCGCAGCGAGCGGGGGATCGAGCTCGAGGTCGACGAGGCGCTGGTCGCCCGGCTGGCCCGGGACGGCTTCGACGCCGAGTTCGGCGCGCGGCCGCTGCAGCGCCACGTGCGCCGCACGCTGGAGAAGGAGCTCACGCGCGCGATCCTGGACGGCCGGCTGGCCGACGGCGACCGCGTCCGCGCGGTGGAGGGCGCCGAGGGCGCGATCGTCCTCGACGTCCGGCAGCCTGCCGAGCTGCTGTCCGCCGCCGCCTGATCGCCCGGCCTGGAGACGTTCGGCTGTCTGTGCCCGCTCAGCGGGCATGGACGGCCGAACGTCGGCGGCCTGGAGGGGCGCCGTGGGTTCCCGGCGGCCGCCGGAGTGGCGCGACCTCGCGCCGCCGCGGCCGCGGGTGGGCATGATGGAGGCCGGTGAGCCTGCTCAGCGAGATCCTCGGCCGGTCGCTGCGCCTGCCCGCGCCGCAGACGCGCGACGTCGAGGTGCTGCGCGATCTGCCGGCGACCATGGACGACGGGGTGGTGCTGCTCGCCGACCGCTATGTCCCGGCGGGCGCGGCCGGGCACGAGCCGCCGACGGTCCTCGTCCGCACGCCGTACGGCCGCCGCGGCTTCTTCGGCGTGGTCTACGGGCGCCTGCTCGCCGAGCGCGGCTTCCAGGTCGTCGTGCAGAGCGTGCGGGGGACGTTCGGCTCCGGCGGCCGCTTCGCGCCGTTCGACGAGCGCGCCGACGGCCTGGCGACCCTGCGCTGGCTGCGCGGGCAGCCGTGGTGCGAAGGGCCGGTGGGGATGATCGGCTCGAGCTACATGGGGTTGGTGCAGTGGGCGGTCGCCGCGGAGGCGGGGGACGAGCTCGGCGCCCTCGCGCCCTCGATCACCGCGTCGCAGTTCCACGGCCAGGCCTTCCCGGGCGGCAGCCTGGCGCTCGACACCGCGCTGTCGTGGACGTTCATCATCGCCGCCCAGGAGCGGCGGCTGTTCCCGCTGCGGCTCATGTTCGGGCTGAGCCGCCGGCTGCCGAAGATCCTCGACGAGCTGCCTCTCGGCGAGCTCGACGCGCTCGTCGCCGGCGAGTCGCTGCCGTTCTACCGCGAGTGGTTCGAGCGGACCGCGCCTGACGAGCCCTACTGGCGGCTGCGCGACTACTCCCCGGACGTCGGGCGCGTCACGGCGCCCGTCCAGCTCATCGGCGGCTGGTACGACATCTTCCTGCCCTGGATGATCGAGGACCACGTCGCGCTGCGGCGTGCGGGGCACGAGACCCAGCTGATCATCGGCCCGTGGGCGCACACGTCGCCGGGGGTGCTGGCCACCAGCACGCGCCAAGGCCTCGCGTGGCTGCGCGCGCACCTGCTCGACGACCGCCGCCTGCTGCGCGACGCGCCCGTGCAGCTGTTCGTCGGCGGCGAGGGCGCGTGGCGATCGCTGGAGACCTGGCCCCCGCCCGAGGCGCGGACGCTGCGCCTGCACCTCCAGCCCGGCGGGGGGCTCGCGGCCGATCCGCCGCCGCCGGACGGCGAGCCCGACCACTACCGCTACGACCCGGCGCACCCGACGCCCGCGATCGGCGGGCCCGTCCTGCTTGCGCGCCAGCCCGTGACCGACAACCGCCCGCTCGAGGCGCGCGAGGACGTCATCGTCTTCACCTCCGCGCCGCTCGCCGACGATCTCGAGGCCATCGGTCCGGTGAGCGCCGAGATCCACTTCCGTTCGAGCCTCGAGAACACCGACGTCTTCGTGCGCATCTGCGACGTGCTGCCCGAGGGCGTGTCGCTGAACGTCTGCGACGCGCTCCTGCGGCTCTCGCCCGGCTCGCCCGGGGCGGGGCCGGACGGCGTGCGCGCGGTCGCGCTCGACCTGTGGCCCACCGCGCACCGCTTCCGCGCCGGGCACCGGATCCGCGTCCAGGTCTCCAGCGGCGCTCATCCGCGCTATGCGCGCAACCCGGGCACGGGGGAGGCTCCGGCCACCGCGCGAACGCTCGTCGCGGCCGAGCAGGAGGTCTTCCACGACGCCGCGCACCCGTCGGCCGTCATGCTGTCGGTCATGCCGAAGGACGCCCAGCCCGCCGGCGACCCACCCGCCGCCGAGGCGGCCGAGGCCGACGCCGCCGCCGCCGCCGTATCCGCCGTGTCCGGCGACCCACCCACCCCGAGGACGGCCGAGGACGCCGCCGCCGCCGTGTCCGCCGTGGCCGTCGCCGGGGACCCGCTCGACGCCGAGCTGCGCGACGACGCCCGCTTCGAGCACCGGCTGTTGCTGCGTGAGATCGCCATCGTCCTGTTCGTCGCCGCCGTCGTCGTGGCGCGGTCGATCGCCGGGTTCGGGTAGCCGCGGGTGCGCAGCCTGCTCGGCGCCGTGCTGGTGGCCGCGCTCGTGGCCGGCTGCGGCGGGAGCTCCGGGGCCGGCTCGCGCTCCGGCTCCGGCGGCCCGACCCTCCAGGAGGCCAAGGCGAAGCTGCGCCTCGCGTGCCTGCAGGGGTCGCGGGGCAGGCTCGACCGGCGGCTGTGCCGCTGCATCGTGCGCGAGGCGTCGAGGCGTGGCGAGTACGACACTCCCGAGAAGCTCGAGGCGCTCAGCCGCCGGACCGGGGCGACCGACGCCGGCGGCGAACCCGCCCCGATGCGGGCCGTTGCGCGCCTGTGTGCCGACCAGGTTGCCGGAAGCGGGTGAGCCCGGGGACGCGGGCCGGTATCGTTCGGCTATGCGGCGCACTCGGGATCTCGTTCCCGCGGACCGCGGACTGCAGGCCCGCATGGTCGTCGCTGCCGTCCTGACGCCGCTCGTCGTGCTCGCGGCGGTCGCCGCTGTCGTGCTGCTCCTGCCGCTGAAGTTCGCCATCGCGGTCGGCATCGCTGCCGTGATCGGCATCGCCCGGGCGGTCCGTGCGCGCAACGAGATGGACCGCGGCCGCTCGCTGGCGCGCGAGAGCGCGCCCGAGCTCCACGACGCCGTCGAGCGGCTGTGCGCGCTGGCCGACCTGCCGAAGCCGGACCTCGTCCTCGACGAGGAGCGCCAGCCGAACTCGTGGATCATCGCCCCGATCGGCAAGCGCCCGCAGCTGCACGTCACGCGCGGCCTGCTCGCGGCCCTGACGCCCGAGGAGCTCGAGGCCGTCGTGGCGCACGAGCTGGCCCACCTGCTCAACCGCGACGCGATGGTCATGACCGTCGTCGGCACGCCCGGGGCGGTCCTGCTCGAGGGCGGACGCCAGTTCTGGGGCGCCTGGTGGATGTGGTTCGGCAACGGCCTTGCGCTCGCCATCGGCTGGGTGGCCCAGTTCGGGACGAGCGCGCTGTCGCGCTACCGCGAGCTGGCCGCCGACGCGGGTGCCGTCGCCCTGACCGGGCGTCCCGCCACCCTTGCCTCCGCACTGGTGAAGGTCAGCGGCGGCATCGACCGGGTGCCCATCAGCGACCTGCGCGCGGTCGCCGGACGCGACAGCTTCCATCTGCTGCCCACCGACGAGAGCGACTTCGCGCCGCTGCGCACCCACCCGGCGCTCAAGCGGCGCCTCGAGCGCCTCGAGCGCATGGAGCGCGACCTGCACGCCGGCGGACTCGCCTACCGCCCGGCGGACGAGCCGCCGGCATGACGCTCCCCGTCCACGCGTACAAGCTGCCGGAAATCTCGCCGCGGGCCTACCAGCACCCGGCCGACCGCGCCGCGACCGCCGCCCTGGGGAAGGTCCCGTACCTCGACGACGTGGTGCGCAAGCTCATCGCGCTCGGCTACGAGCGGGCGCTGCGCGCGGCGTCGCTCGGCGCGGCGGTGCGCCTCGGCCAGCACCAGCTGCCGCACATCTGGGTGCTGCACCGCGAGGCGTTCAACGCGCTCGACATCGAGCAGGTGCCCGATCTCTACATGACGCAGTTCCCGCTGGCCAACGCCGCGACGATCGGGGTCGACAAGCCGGTCGTGCTGCTGAACTCGGAGCTCGTGCGGCTGCTCGACGACGAGGGCCGGCGCGCGGTCCTCGCGCACGAGGCGGCGCACGTGCACTCCGACCACGTCCTCTACCAGACCGCGCTGATCATCCTCATCCGGCTCGGCGGCGCGGCGCGGCTGCCCCTGCTGGCCGGCCTGCCGCTCGCGGCGATCCAGCTCGCGCTGCTCGAGTGGTTTCGCAACGCCGAGCTCTCCTGCGACCGTGCCGCGGCGCTCGTCACGCGCGACCCGATCGCGGTCTGCCGCTCGCTCATGATCATCACGGCGGGGGAGGCGGCGGCCGAGCTCAACCTCGACGCGTTCATCCAGCAGGCGATGGACTACGACGAGGGCCGGGGACTCGACCGGCTGACCCGCCTGACGCAGGACCTGCGCCTCACGCACCCGATGCCCGTGCGGCGGGTCCGCGAGCTGCTCGCCTGGGTGCGCTCGGGCGAGTACGACCGGATCGCCGGCGGCGAGTACATCCGCCGCGGGCAGGAGCCGCCGCTGCGAGACGAGGTCGACGCCGCCCAGGACCACTACACCAAGCGCGTCACCGACGCGTTCTCGCAGGCCGGCTCGTCGGTGTCCGACGTCGGCCAGCAGCTCTCGGACTGGCTCAAGCGCCAGCGCCCCGACGGCGAAGGCGACGCCGGCTGATCACGCCAGCTCGCCGACGGTCCCGGTCTTCTCGGTCTTCTCCCACACCATCTCCGAGCCCCGGATCTCCTTGACGTAGGCGTTCGCGGTGATCGCGCAGAGCACCGGCCCGAAGCCCACGACGTACAGCAGCGGCCGCGCCGCCCAGCCGAGCACGCGCGTCGCCTCGATGCGCTTGACGAGCCACGCCGCGAGCATCGACGCCGACAGCCACACGTAGGCGAACAGCAGGAACGCGTCGCCGCCCACCTCGCCGATGAGGTCGGGGACGATCGCGTAGGCGATGATCGCGAGGCTGATCAGGCCGGGAAACAGGAACGCCTCCCGCCACGCCACCCGCGCCGCGGACCAGTCCAGCGAGAAGCTCGACAGCGTGATGAACAGGTACGTCGCGAGGTTGACGAACCACAGCAGCCGGAACGCCTCGATCGACACGTCGCGGTCGTGCAGCCACAGCACGATCAGCGCCAGCGACGAGGAGATCATGAACGCCGGCATCAGGAAGACCGAGAACCAGATCAGCGCGAAGCTCAGGCTGCCCAGTCGCCCCGCCGTCCATCGCCGCAGCCACACGCGCCGGTAGCGCAGCGTGACCTGCACGTTGCCGCGCCCCCAGCGCAGCCGCTGCTTCCACAGACCCCCGATGTCGCGCGGCTCCTCGGCCCACACGATCGCGTGCGGCTCGAAGACGACCCGCCAGCCGGCGAGCTGGATGTTCAGGGTCGTGAACGTGTCCTCGGCCAGCGAGGACGTGTCGATCACCCCGCCGATCGCCTCGAACGCGTCGCGCCGGATCAGTTGCGCGCCGCCCGCCAGGCAGGCCTGTGCGCCGAGCACGTTCTGCGCGCGCCGCGCCCCCGCCTGTGCGTTGACGTACTCGTAGGCGATGAAGCGGTTCATGAAGTTCTCGGGCCGGCTGCCCTCCTTGATGTACGCCGTCACCGCGCCGACCTCCGAGCGCGTCAGGTGGCGGGCCATCTTGCGCAGCGACCGCGGCGTGAAGATCACGTCGGCGTCGATGATGAGGATCGCCTCGTACCAGTCCTCGGAGCGGATGGTGCGCAGCCCGTGGTTGATCGTGTGTGCCTTGCCCTCGCCGCCCTGTTCGCGGCGGACGTGGAAGACGCGGCCCGGGTACTCGGCCGACTTGCCGAGGATGACGCCGGGCGTCTCGTCGGTGCTGGCGTCGTCGACGACGTACACGCGCAGGCGGTCGGCCGGGTAGTCGAGCGCCATGAGCGTGTCGAGGGTGCGCCCGATGACCGCCGCCTCGTTCCACGCCGGCACGATGACCGCGACGCGCGGCAGCGGCACGCCCGGCACACCCTCGCGCTTCCACACGCCGAAGAAGCCGTTGAACCCGGCAAGCAGGAACTGGTAGCAGCCGGCGATGAGCGGCATCGCCCCGGCGATGACGATCGCCACGAGGATCGGGTGGATGATCGACCAGGCCATGGCAGCCCGCCGGGGGCCCGGCTCAGGTGCCGCCGTAGGCCGGCACGGCGTCGAGCTCGCGCAGGACCGTCAGGCAGTGGTCGTAACGGCCGATCGTGTCCGCCCGATGGCTGTCGGTGCTCACCAGCAGCGGCACGCCGCGGTCGACGAACGGACGCAGGGTGCGCGCGGACGGCGTCTTGTAGCGCTCGTTGACCTCGATGCGCTGGCCGGTCCGGGCGGTCTCGTCGGCGAGCGCCTCGATCTGGTCCAGCGGCGCGTCGGACTCGTCGAGCCCGAGCTTTCCGACGATCGAGAAGAGGTGCGCGATCACGACCGGCTGCGGGCGGTCGAGCGTGCGCCGCGTCGACTCGATGAGGCAGCGGAACACCTCGGCGCCGTCGAGCTCGCCGCGGGCCAGGCGGTCGCGCACGTCGTCGGGATGGTTGACCCCGTCGTCCATGGCGACCTGGTGGTCTGCCGCGTAGATCACCTCGATGCCCGGCGGCAGCTCGTCGGGCATGTCGAGCCGGCCCGTCGTGTCGAGCAGCTTGGCCTCGATGCCGCACACGAGGCGCACGTGCGTCCGCGTCCGCGCGCGCTGGACCTCGGCCACGTACTCCGGCAGCCAGTCGGTGCCGACGCGGACGTGGTCCACGCACGTCATCTCGGTCAGGCCCGCCGCCTCGGCCGCCGCGACGTTCGCCTCCACCGTGTCGGCGCCGTCGGAGAACGTCGAGTGCACCTGCATGTCCTGGTGGACGGGCGTGCTCGCCATCGCGCCGGCTCAGCTCGCGACGCGCGCCGCGTGGCGCTGCAGGTCGGTGATGTCGTCGAACGAGAAGAAGCGCTCCTGGAAGAAGCGGACCATCGCGATGTCCTCGAACGGCAGCGGACCGTCCGGCACCGGCGTGCCGAGCGCCTCGCCGATCGCCAGCTTCGGCATGTCGACGCCCGCGGCGATCGTCAGCGGCATCGTGCCGGGGAAGCGCGCGTTGACCTCGAGCAGGGCCGGGACGCCCCCGGCATCCTCCTTGACCTGGACGTTGGCGACCGTGGTCAGGCCGATGAGCCGGGCCACCTCGCGGGCGAACGCGTCGAGGCGCTCGTCGTGCAGCGTGCGCCCGGTGACCGCGATGCCGGAGTCGACCTTCAGCCGTGCGCGGGGCACGACGCCGGCGACGTGCCCGTCCTCGCGGGCGATGACGTCGAGCGAGTACTCGGTGCCCGGCAGGTTCTCCTGGACGAGCAGGGTGCCGTCGCGCTCCAGCGCCTCGAGCTCCTCGCGGCGCTCGACGAGCCGGATGCCGCGCGAGCCGCTGCCCGAGCGCGGCTTGACGATCACCGGCAGGTCGGGCGCGGCGGGGTCGAACCCGTCGTCGACGACCCAGGTGTCCGGCACGCGCACCGCGTCGCGGCAGCGCTCGGCCAGAACCCACTTGTCCAGGCAGGTGCGCAGGGTCTCCTCGGAGGCGAGCACGAGGCGCACGCCGGATCCGGCGTAGCGCTCGCGGTCGAGCGCCAGCGGCAGCAGCTCGCTGTCGACCGTGGGCACGACGATCGAGACCGACTCGGCCTGGCAGATCTCGAGCAGGGCGTCGCAGAAGCCGGCGTCGTCGCCGCGCGGGAGGATCGCCCGGCGCGGGGCGTCGACGAGGTAGAGGCCCGCGGCGAACGGGTCGATGTCGGCGGCGATGAGGTCGAGCGGCTCGTCGGCGAGGTCGCGCAGGATCGAGATCCCGGACGGCCCGCCGGTGCCGGTCACGAGCACGCGGGGTCGGTCGGTCATCCGGCAGCTACCTCCGGGATTGCGGCCATGGGGGTCTCGGCCGGGATCAGGACGTCGCTCTCGCGCACGACCTCGAGCGGCTCGACGTAGCGCGCCTGCGTGTAACGAGCCCAGTAGCGCGCGGTCGCGCGCAGGAGCTCCTCGTCGAGATAGGTGCGGACGGCGGTCTGCGAGCCGTAGGCGCGGATGACCTCGAGCTTGCGCTCGAGGTACTCGTCGATGGCGACGAAGCGCGTGGGCTTGAAGTCGACGGTCGTGGAGGGCGCCTGGTAGCAGTAGATCCGCGGGATGCCGCGCGCCGCGACGAGCGTCGCGCTGTGGCAGTTGCGGTGGTCCTGGTGGACGTCCTTCGACGTATGGGTGTAGACGTGCGTCGGGTGGATCTCGTCGATGACGGCCTTGATCGTGGCGATCGTCGCGCCGCCCTCGCTGAGGCTCGTGTCGGCGAGGTCCGCGTGCACGAGGCGGGCGCCCATCAGGTCCGCCGCGCGCTGGGACTCGAGCGCGCGCTCGGCGGCCACGCCGCCCTGCTCGCCGCCGCTGAGCGTGAGGACGGTCACCTCGTGGCCTTCGGCGGCGTGGCGCAGGAGGACGCCGCCGACGCCGATCTCGACGTCGTCGGGATGCGAGCCGACGGCGAGGACGACCTGGCGGCTGCGGGCGCGCCGGTCGCGCGTGAGCACGATGAGCTCGCCGGCCTTCTCGACGAGCGCGACCGGGTCGACCGGCTTGGTCATGTAGTCGTCGGCGCCGGCGCGCAGGGCGGTGACCGCGTAGTCGAACGAGGCGCGCGCGGAGATGATGAGCACCGCGACGTCGGACTGCGCGGCCTTGATCTCGCCGACGAGGTCGAGCCCGCTGATGCCGGGCAGCTCGATGTCCGTGACCACGAGGTCCCACGGCTGGGCGCGCACGAGCTCGGCGCCCTCCTCGCCGTGCATCGTCCAGCGCACGGTGCCGTGCGCGGCGAGGAGCTCCATCACCACGGCGGCGAGGACGTCGTCGTCCTCGACGAGGAGGATGTTCGGCTGAGTTGAGGAGCCCTGGGGGTAGTCGGCCATCGTCGATTGATCGATCTTCCCGGAGTTCCCGCGCCCCCGGCCCGGCAAACGATACGGCTCTTCCCGGACATGGCATGATCTCGTCTCGCGAACGCCGTACGTGTCGCACATCGGTCCACCGGGGAGGACGGCGAGATGGAACAGGGCGATGACGTGCCGATTCAGCGCACCATGTGGATCCGTGTCGCCGCCGTGCTGCTCCTCGCCCTCCTCGCGGTCCCCGTCTCGGGCACCGCGAGCGCCGGCGCCGCCGAGCCGGGTGACGCCCTGAACCTCGTGCGCTCCTACCTGATCCCCGCCTCCGAGCCCGAAGCCGCCACCATCGGCGACCGGGGTTGGACATACGACTCCGCGGTCACGGCCGCCGCGTACGCCGCCACCGGCCAGGCCGCCGCCGCCGAGCCCATCCTCGACGACCTCGCCGCGCTGCAGCAGCCGGACGGGGCGCTCGGGTTCTCCTACGACGTGCGCACCGGCAGCGCCGACATGCTCGCCCGATCGGGCGCGATCGCCTGGGTGGGCATCGCCGCGGCGCAGTACCGCACGTCGACGTGCTCGCCTCGCTACGACGGCCTGATGGCGGGCGTCGCGCACTGGCTGCTGGCCCACCGCATCACCGACCCCGCCTCGCGCGGATACGGGTTCGTGCCGGGCGGGCCCGACGTGAGCTGGATCTCCGCGGAGCACAACTTCGAGGCGCGGGCCCTCTACGCGCGGGCGGCCGCCCTCATCAACGGCACCGTCGGCACCTGCGCCGGTGGCCTCGCCGGGGTGGGGCAGGCCGAGGCGGCCCAGCTCGCCGCCGATCTGCACCAGGCGACGGTCACCGCCGACGCGGCCATCCAGCGCGAGCTCTTCGTCCGCGAGGGTCCGCGCCGGGCCCACCTCAACCAGGGCGTCGGCGACGGCGCGCGGCCGATCGACGCGCAGGCGCTCGGCACGCTGTGGCTGATCGGCCAGGGCCGCAGGACCGATGCGACCTCCGTGATCACCGCGGCCGACTCCGAGATGCTCCTCACGCGGCGGTGGTTCGAGGGCCACCCGGAGGCGGGCCGCTTCACCGGCTACAAGCCGTACGCCGAGGCGTGGGGTCCTGACGTCCTCTGGATGGAGGGCACGCTGCAGATGCGCATGGCGAAGGCGGCGGCGGGCGTGTCGACCGACGTGATCGACGAGAACGCGGCGCGCTGGGCCACGCTGGGCACCGGAGGGCTGCTGCCGCAGGCCGACCGGACGCTGGTCGGCAATCCGGCCGGCGACTACCACACGTGGCCGGCGGCGGCGCCTGCCGCGTGGCTGCGCCTGGCGTCGAGCGGGTCGACGATCCTCAGCTGACGGCCGGGTCGTCGACGACCAGCCGCTCGAGGGCGGCGCGCAGCGGCGGCGGGATCTCGACCGGCCGGCGCGTGTCGCGGTCGACGAACACGTGGACGAACCAGCCCTCGGCGGCGGGGCTGTCGGCGCCGGCGGCGAAGAGCGCGATCTCGTAGCGCACCCCGCGCGTGCGCAGCTCGCCGACGCGCAGCGCGGCATGGACGGTCTCCGGGAACGTGAAGGCGGCGTGGTACCTGCAGTGCGATTCCGCGCACAGCCCGATCACCGGCCCGGCGGCGATGTCGAGGCCGCCCTCGGCGATCAGGTACGTGTTGATGACGGTGTCGAAGAACGCGTAGTAGTCGACGTTGTTGACGTGTCCGTAGACGTCGTTGTCGTGCCAGCGCGTGGGGATCTGCTGCCGGTAGGGGTAGTCCACGGCCCGGGTTCTAGCGCATGGGGGGCCGGGGACGGCGCCGCGCCCACAGCCCGGCGGCGCCGCGCCCACAGCCCGGCGGCGCGGTGGCCCGGTGGCGGCCTGAGGCTTGGGGCGGCCGTGCCGTCGGGCGGGCGTCGTAGCATCGCCCGCCGTGCCTGCCTCCACGTATCCGCGGCGCCGCCGCCGCCCGAACCCGCCCGAGACCCCCTTCGAAGCCCGTCCCGGTGAGGCCGCCATCTGGACCGACGGCGCCTGCCGCGGCAACCCGGGCCCCGGCGGCTGGGCGGCGATCGTCGTGCACGCCGAGGCCGGGGCGCCCGCCGAGCTGTCCGGCGGCGAGGCGCACACGACGAACAACCGCATGGAGTACACCGCCGCGCTGGAGGGCCTGCGCTCCCTGCCCGACGGCAGCCGCGTCTGCATCGTCACCGACTCGCGGCTGATGCTCGACTCGATGACCCGCTGGATCGACGGCTGGAAGCGCAAGGGCTGGAAGACCGCCGGCGGCGATCCCGTCAAGAACCAGGACCTCGTCCAGGCGCTCGACGCGGAGATGGCCCGGCACGCGGAGGTTCGCTGGCACTGGGTGCGCGGCCACGAGACCGGCGCCGCGCACGCCCACAAGGCGCTCAACGACCGCGCGGACCAGCTCGCCGTCGCGGCGGCGGCCGCCGCGGGCTGAACGCCGCCTCAGGCCCCCTCGACGACGGGCCAGCCCGCGGCTCGCCACGTCCCGACGCCGCCGTCGACGACGTGCAGGACGTCGCGTGCGCCGTGACGCTGCAGCAGGCTCGCCGCCACGGCGGCGCGCTGACCGGACGCGCACATCACCGCCACCGGCCGCTGCGGGTCGATGCCGTCCGGCACCTCGGCGATGTCGTGGTAGGGGACGTGGACCGCGCCGTCCAGGTGGCCGGCGTCCCACTCGCTGCGCTCGCGCACGTCGAGGACCTGCAGGCCGTCGCGGTCCGTCTCGAGCCGCTCGTGCAGGGCGCCCACGTCGATGCGCGCGATGCGGTCGACGTCCCGGCGCTCCTCGCGCCACGCGGTCATGCCGCCGTGCAGGTACGCCAGCGGCCCGGTCACGCCGACCGCGCCCGCCAGCTCGCACGCGCGCTCCGCGTCCTCGTCGTCGCGGCCGACCACGACGATCGGCTGCTGCGGGCGCGCCAGCCAGGCCAGGCGCGAGCCGAACCCGGCGCGCAGCGAGGTGACCGAGACGGAGCCGGGGATGTGCGCCTCGTCGAACTGCAGCTCGGTGCGCACGTCGACGACGAGCGCGCCGGCGTCGCGCGCGGCGGCCAGCTGCCCCGGATCCACCGGCTGCGGCACCTGGCGATCGGCGCGCAGCGGCCCGCGGTTGAGCGCGACGATCGCCTGGAAGTTCGGCGGCTGCGGCGCCAGCCCGGAGATCGACCGCGCGACGAACGCATCCTCGTCGTCGATGCTCAGCAGCGGGCTGTGGGCCCGCTCGTAGCCGATCGTCGAGGAGACCTTCAGGTCCATCCCCGGCCCGCCGCACAGCGAGCCGCCGAGATGCCCGGGCCAGACCTCGCAGTCGTCGGGCAGCGTGAGCAGCGCCTCGTGCAGGGAGCGAAACAGGCCGCGCGCGCCCTCGGCCTTGTCGACGGCCAGGTCCGGCCGCGCGACGTCGCCGACGAACAGGCTGTCGCCGCTGAGCACCGCCCACGGCTCCGGCCCGCGCGCCGTGTCGATCAGCAGGAACGCCGTGTGCTCCGGCCGGTGGCCCGGCGTGTGGAGCGCCCGCACCACGAGCCGCCCGAGCTCGAGCTCCCACCCGTCGTCGACGGGATCGTGGTCGTACTCGGGCGCGGCGGCGCGGTGGATGTGCAGCGTCGCGCCGGTCGCCGCGATCAGCCGGCCGTGGCCGGAGACGTGGTCGGCATGGTTGTGCGTCTCGAGCACGTGCTCGATCCGCACCCCGAGGTACCGGCCGAGGCGCAGGTACTCGTCGATGGCCAGCCGCGGATCCACGACGGCGGCCACGCCCGCCTGCCCGTCGCCGATCAGGTAGGAGGCACAGCCGAGGTCGTCGTGGATGATCTGCCGGAAGAGCACGCGATCACGTCCTGCGCGCGCGCAGGGTCCCCGCGGCGAGTTGGGCGATGATCGAGTAGCCCTCGGTCCGGGCGTGGATGTCCTGGAACTGGCAGTAGTAGGTGAGCTGGCAGACCTTCGCCACCGGCACCGGGATCATGCCGTAGGGGTCGAGCGTCGTCGTCTCGTCCAGCGAGCCGTACGCGCCCGTCGCCGCGGTGACGTCGACGAACGCGCCCTTGACGCTCGCGTAGGCGTCCGTGAGCGCCGGGTTGATCAGCGACCGGAACGCCACGACCGACAGCGTCGCGAGCGTGTGGTCGGGGGAGAGGACCCAGCCGCCGAGGATGACGTCGGGGTACGTGATGCCGACGATCGGCACCTTCGGTCCGGCGGCGGCGCGCAGGCGCTGCGCGAGCACGCCCACGTTGTCCTTGATGCCCTGGACGGCGCCGCCGACGCAGGCGATCGGATCAGGGTCGCTCGCGCACTTCGTCACGTCGTTGCCGCCGATCGAGACCGTGATCAGGCCGACGCGCTTGCGGTGCTTGCGGATGTAGCGCTCGGCGGCGGCGATCTGTGTGGTGCTCGAGTAGTCCGGCCCGCCGACCGCGCGCGCGTCCGGCCGGCAGCCGACCTGCTCGAGGATCGAGGTCGTCGTCGCGCCGCCGCAGCCGAAGTTCACGAGCCGGAGGCGGTAGCCGCGCTTGCGGGCGAGGCCCGGGACCTGGTTGGCGTAGCCGTCGGTCGTGTTGTGGCCCTGCTTGACGCCCGTGGCCTGGTAGCCGGTCGCGTAGGAGTCGCCCAGCGAGACGTAGAGTTGCTTGGCCGGGCGCTTGGCGGCGATGCCGGTGGCCGGCACCGCCAGCGCCACGCCGGTGACGACGGCGATCAGGAGGGACAGTCGGATCATGCGCGCACGCTACCGCGACGTTGACATGGATTTCACCGGTCGGATCGTCGTGGTCACCGGCGCGGGGTCCGGGATCGGCCAGGCGACGGCCCGGCTGTTCTCCCGGCTCGGGGCCTACGTACACGGCGCGGACGTCGACCGCGGCTCGGTCGAGGCCCTGGTCGCCGAGCTCGGCGAGGAGCGCGCGGCCGCCCACGAGCTCGACGTCCGCGACGCCGCCGCGGTCGAGGCGTTCGCCGTGGACGTGTTCGCCCGCGGCCGCGGCGTCGACGTCCTGCACAACAACGCGGGCATCGGCCACGCGGGCGAGATCGAGCACACGACCATCGAGGACTGGGACCGCGTGATCGGCGTCAACCTGCTCGGCGTCGCCTACGGCGTCCAGGCGTTCGCGCCGCGGATGCTCGAGCAGGGGCGGCCGGCGTCGATCGTCAACACCGCGTCGTCGCTCGGGCTCGTCGCGATGGGGCGCATGGCGCCGTACTGCGCGTCGAAGTTCGGCGTGGTCGGGCTGACGGAGGCGCTGCACGCCGAGCTCGCGCCGCGCGGCCTGCACGTCTGCGCGGTGTGCCCGGGCATCATCGACACGCCGATCACCCGCAACGCCGTCCTGCGCGGCACGCCCGGCGAGCGGCGCGAGGGGATCGCCGGCTTCTACGGCAGGTACGGCGCGAGCGCCGACCAGGTCGCCGGCGCGGTCGTCGACGCGGTCCGGCGCAACCGCGTCATCGCGCCGGTGCCCCGCAGCCAGGTCTCTCCGGCGTGGTGGGCCAAGCGCATGTCGCACCGGACCGGGCAGGTCATCGCCCGCCACATGCCGCGCGTCGTCCTCGGCCGCGGCGCCGGCACGTGACCGAGCAGGGCTTCAGGATCGCCGAGATCGGCCGCCGCGGACGCCTTCTCTCGCGCGGCGGGGAAGGTTCAACCGACTCCTAGGCCACGAGATGGAAGAGCGCCGCGTCCTCGTCCTTGAGGCTCGTGCGGAGCTTCTTCTTCGTCTTGCCGTGGATCTGGCAGATGCGGCTCTCGGAGACGCCCAGCACCTCGCCGATCTCCGCCATGGTCAGGTGCTTGACGTAGAGCAGGACCGCGATCTCGCGCTCGCGCTCGGGCAGCTCCGCGAACGCCGCGCGGAAGCGGCCCTTCGCGTCGGCGCGCAGCACCGCGGCCTCGGGGTCCGCCCGCTCGTCGTCCGAGGCGATGGTCTCCATCCGCTCGACCTCGGCATCGTCCTCGGACATGACCACGGCGTTGAGCGAGGTGACGTCGGAGCGGGCGATCTCGCCGCGCCGGCGCAGGAGCTCCTCGACCGGGCAGCCGAGCATGTCGGCGAGCTCGGCGCGGGTGGGGCGCCGGCCGTGGACGCCGGTGAAGTCCTGGACGCCCTTCTCGATGTCGCGCTCCCAGCGGCGCACCGAGCGCGGCGCCCAGTCCTGACGGCGCAGCTCGTCGAGCACGGCGCCGTGGACGCGGGTCCACGCGTACTGCTCGAGCGTCGCGCCCTTCTCCGGGTCGTAGCGGTCGATCGAGACGATCAGGGCCTCGAGGCCGACGGACAGGTAGTCCTCGACCTCGACGTGGGCCGGCACGTTGCGGACCTTGCGGTAGACGATGAACTTGACCATCGGCGCGAGCGACAGCACCAGGCGGTCGCGCACGCGCGGGTCGGGACGGACGCGGTACTGCTTCCACAGGCGCTGCAGCTGGTCCGTGCGTGCGCGCTTCTCGGTTGCGACTTCCACCCTCCGGCGCTTACCCGATTGCGCGAAGTCAATTCACTGGAGAGTGGTTTGTCGAGCAAGTGGACCGGCTGCTCCGGTTCGCCTTCGGCTACCGGATCTCGACCGTCTCGTCGCCGAGCTCGACGACGTCCCCCGGCCGCAGCTGGCGGCCCCGGCGGGTCTCCGGCTCCCCGTTGACGCGCACGTCGCCGGTGAGTAGCAGCTCCTTGGCGTCCACGCCCGAGTCGGCGAGCCCCGCGGCCTTCAGCAGCTGGCCGAGGCGGATGACCTCGCCGCGGATGGGGAACTCGCGCGCCACGTCTCGGCTACGCGAAGGTCGACGGGGTGCGCGACGGCGACGACGTGCGGCGGGCCTCGAGCGCCCAGGCCGCGATCACCCCGCCGATGCCGCCGAAGAGATGGCCCTGCCACGAGATCCCGTCGCGCGGGACCAGGCTGAACAGCAGCGTCGAGCCGTAGATGACGAGCACCACCGCACCGACGAGCAGGTGCACCATGCTGCGGCTGAAGATGCCCCGGGTCATGAGGTACGTCGCGTAGCCGAAGACGATGCCGCTGGCGCCGATGTGCTCGGTCCCCGCCGGCGCGACGAGCCAGGTCCCCAGGCCGGCGACCACGGCGATGATCACCGTCGCCCAGACGATCCGCGCCAGGCCCGAGAGCGCGATCGACGCGCCCAGGATGAGGAACGGGATCGTGTTGCCGATCAGGTGGCCGAAGCCGGCGTGCAGGAACGGCGCCGTGGCGATGCCGATCAGGCCGTCACCGTCGTGCGGCTCGATGCCGTACTGGTCGAGGTCGCCGCCGAGCGCCGTGTCGACGATCTCGGCCAGCCACATCAGCCCCGCCATCGCGGCGACGAACATGAGACCGTGCTCGCGGTCGAGCCGGCGCTGCGCGCCCGCGGACGGAGTCGACGTCGTCATGTCGTCAAGGTAGACGGCGTGCGGACGACGCGTCGCGGGCAGGATGGGGCGGCGATGGCGACCCGGTCCCCGATCCCCGGCACGGTGGCGAGCCTGCTCGCCACCGGGCGGGCCCTGCTCGGCCAGGCGCCGACGGCGCAGATCGCGCTCGCGCGGCTGGACGGCGTGCTTGGCGAGGACGTCCTCGGGCCCACGCTCGCGGGGGAGGCGGCCGCGGCGGCCGAGGCGACATGCGTGCCGATCGACCCCGGCGCGATCGAGCGCGAATTGCGCGCCGCGTGGCGCCGGCCCGCGGCCCGCGTGCTCGACGACCTCGATCCGGAGCCGCTCGCCGTGCGGCCCGCTTCCCAGGTGCACCGCGCGACGTTCGCGGGGGAGGCGGTGGCCGTCAAGGTGCGCCGGCCCGGGGTGGAGCGGGCGATGCGCGCGGACCTGGCGCTGCTCGGATCGCTGGCCGGACCGCTGCACGCGGCCTTCCCGCGGCTCGATGCGGAGGCGGCGTTGAGCAGCGCGCGCGAGCAGGCGCTCGACGAGCTGGACTTCGAGCACGAGGCCTCACAGCAGCGGCGCGTCGCCCGGGCGCTGCGAGCCGTGCCCGGCGTCGTCGTGCCGCGCGCGGTGCTCGAGCTGGCGGCGCCCGAGGTCCTTGTCACCGCGTTCGCCGAGGGGGCCACGCTCGCGGACGGCGGGCGGCCGGCCGACCCGGCGGCGGCCGCGCGGGCGCTCGTGGCGGCGTTCCGGGCCGCGTGCCTGGACGCCGGCCTGGCGCCCGTCGATCCGCGTCCGTCGCACGTCGTCGTGACGCCCGCGGGCGAGCTCGCCCTGCTCGGGCTCGGAGTGGCGCGGCCGGTCGATCGCGCCCGCGCGGCCCGCGCGCTCGACGGCTGGGACGCGCTCGCGCGCGGCGACGCGGACGCCTTCGCCGCGGTGGCCGCGGGGCAGGAGCTGCTCGACGAGGCGGACGCGCGGGCGGCGCTGGCGCTGCTGCGTGGCATCGGCGGGCCGCTGCTGACGACCGGGCCACAGCGGTTGGACGGCACGGCGCTGGGGTCGCTGCTGCGCCGCGCGCGAGGCGCCGCGCCCGAGCTGGCGGCGCTCGCGCAGGCGGGGCGACCCACGCCCGACGATCTTGCGCTGGGCCGCATGGCCGCCCAGCTCGTGGCCGTGCTCGCTCGGCTCGAGGCGACCGCCGACTGGAGCGCGATCGGGCCGCGCGACGGCGCGTAGGCGTGCGGCTACAGCCCGACGGGGTGACGCGCGACGAACCCGCGTGTGGAGCGGTCCATCGGCTGCCAGCGTGAGCCGGTCGTCCTCTGGCCGCTCGTGTCGAACCGCAGGCCCGCGATCACCATGAAGGCGTGGTCCTTGTTCGAGTACACCGTGATCCAGCGGCCGGCGTCGGGGTCGCCCCACGACATGAGGCCGGTGGACGCGAGCGGGGCGGGGATCAGGCCGGCGCCGTTGAGGGCGAAGGACACCGAGCCCGAGCAGTCGTAGGCGGTGTCGGCGAACCGCCGGTGCCCGCCGCCGTAGCGGTAGGGCAGCATGGCGATCTGGTTCGCCGCGGCGATGACCTTGACCACCGCATCGGGGGCGCCGGCCGGAGCGACCGCCGTGCCGTCGCCCACCAGCGTCGCCGCCGGGACGGGCGCGACGGGCGGGACGGGCGCGACGGGTGTCGCGGGGGCCGTCGTGACGGGCGCCTGGGCGGCCTTGCCGTCGCGGTACGCGGCACCGCCGGTCGGGCTGTCGGCGAACGCCGACGGGGCGGCCAGTGCGGCGCAGGCGAGCGCGGCGGCGAGGACGGTGGGCAGGCGCGGGGACATCTCGCCCGGAAGGTTCGGCGCGATCCGGCCCGGCCGGACCGGCCTGCAGCTTCTGCACAGGTTCGGCGAGGTTTGGCGAGCGATCGTGCGCCAAAGCTGCAGGCCGGGCGCCCGTTCGCCAGCGAAGTTGCAAAGCGAGACGGCGATGCCCGAGGTCCGCACCGGGTAGTCGGACGGGAGTGCCCCCCGACGCCGAGCCGTTCTCCCTGTCGCTGTCGCACGCCGACGGCGTCGCCGTCGTGGCCGTGCACGGCACCGTCGACCTCTACACGGCCCGGGAGCTGCGCGGTCTGCTCAACGACACCCTGCCGCGCTCGCGTGGCACGGTCCTCCTCGACCTGAGCGAGTCGACGTTCGTGGACTCCAGCGGCCTGGCGGCGCTCATCGCCGCGCACCGCCGGGCCCGGCGCGACGGCGGCCTCCTGGTCGTGGTCAACCGCGACCGGGAGATCGCCCGGCTGCTGGAGGTGACGGGCCTCGACTCGCTGCTGAGCGTCGCCGCCGACCGGCGGGAGGCCATCGACCTGCTGCGCCCGCGGAGGCGGGCCGCCGGCGGCTGAGCCGTCAGATCAGGGTGGCCAGCGGATCGGGGCGCTCGAGCTGGCGTGGCACGAGCGCGAACGCGACGGCGCCGGCGCGCACGCGGACCGCGGCGCCGGGACGGAAGTCCGGCGTGCCCGGGTCCGGCGCCGCCTCGCCCAGCCCGAAGATGCGATGCCCGACCCTCGAGGCGTGCGTGCGCAGCGCCCGCTGGGCATCGCGCTCGCTCAGCCGCCAGCCCGCGGCCTCGAGCCGGGGCCCGTGCCAGAGCTCCCAGCGCCAGCGCCGGAACGGCAGCCGGCCCGGCGGAAGCTCATGGAGCACGTAGGCGAAGGAGAGGCCCTCGACGATCGGCATCGACGTCTCCGAGCCTAGTGGGCCTGTCCGGCGCGGTGCACTACCCGGGGCGCAGCCGCCGCAGCGCCGCCTCCATCCGGACCAGCTCGTCAAGCATCGCGTCGGCGCTGGTCTCCATCGTCTCGTTGGTCTGCACGCCGTCCTCGTCGTCGACGAACTGACGGAAGAACGGGAGCGTGACCGCCTCGGTCACCGGGGTCATCCGCAGCGCCGTCACGACCTGCTTGAGCATGTTCGTCGCCCGCGTCCCGGCGGACACGCCGCCGTACGCGACGAATCCCACCGGCTTGTACTGCCACTCCTCGTGCAGGAAGTCGAGCGCGTTCTTGACGGGCGCGCTCATACCGTGGTTGTACTCCGGCGTGACGATCACGAACGCGTCGGCGGCGTCCACGCGCGCGCTCCAGTCCTTCGTGTGCTGCTGCGTGTACTGGCGCAGGCGCGGATGGTTCGGCTCGTCGAGGAACGGGAGGCCGAGCTCGAGCAGGTCGACGACGTCGAGCTCGAAGGCTCCGTGCGCGCGGGCGCGCTCGACGAACCACTGGGCGACGGGCAGCCCGCCGCGGCCGGGACGGGTGCTGCCGATGATGATGGCCAGAGTGGGCATGCGGTCCCACACTCCTACCAGGAGCCGAAGCCGAGCGCCGCCACGCTGGCAGCGATCAGCACCACGCCGAGCGCCTGGGCCACGCGGGTGTCGAGGATCCCCGGGATGTGCTCGCGCTGCGCGCGGGCGTCGGCGACCGCGATGAGCACCACCGCGCCGAGCGCCGCGCCGATCACCCCGGCGGCGATGGCGACGCCCTGCCACGGGCCCGCGCCGTCGTCGCGGGCGAGCGCGGCCAGGGTCAGCGAGCCGGCGAGCAGCGTCCAGACCCGCGCACGGCTCTTCGCGCGCAGCTCGCGGTGGCGCCACCAGCCGGGGTCCTCGGGCGGCGGCCCGCGCATCGCCCGGTCGGCCCGCCAGACCTCCACGAGCGCGTTCGTCGCCGCGACCGCCGCTGCGATGCCGGCGACGAGCTTCGCCGATCCCGCGCCGAGCGCGACGGCGAGCAGGCCGACGACGACCATCGCGGCCCACACCGCGAGGGCCCGGGCGGACAGTGCGGTGGGCACGGCGGCACCTCCCTGTGCGTCGAGAGCAGGGGCGCGGACGCGCCCTGCTCATTATCGTCGCGCACCGTCCCGTCCCGCACGCAGCGACGACCCGGGCCGCGCCTGCCGCCGCACGGCGCTGCCCGGTCGACGACCGCCGTCAGACGCGTGCGAGCGCCGCCGAGACCCGAAGAACTTGCGGACGGGTGTACTAGGTTCACGCGCCGATGTCGCGACGTATGGCGCCCGCGGTCGTCCTGCTGGCCGCGATGCTCGTCGCGGCCGCGCCGGCCGCTGCCGCACCGAGGGTCGCCGCCACCGTGCCCGAGACGCTGCGGACCGGACAGCCGGTCGTGGTCGACGGCTCGGCGCGCCAGGCGCCCCGTGGTGCGCGCGCCGTCCTGCAGGAGCGCCGCGGACGCCGGTGGACGGCGCGGGCGCGCGCCCGGGTGCGGCGCGACGGGACGTTCGCGCTGCGCTGGCGCGGCGTGGGCGCCCGCGCGGCGGTGGTCGTGCGCGTCGTCCTCGTCGACCGGCGCGGGCGCGTCGTGGCGCGCGGGCGCATGCGCGTCGTGCATCGGACCGCCGACCCGGCGCCGCCTCCGGCCCCGGCCGCGGATCCCTCCACCGCCCAGGCGCCCGTCCCCGCCGACCCGGATCCGCCCGCGCCCCAGGCCGCAGTGCCGACGTGGCCGGGCTTCACGCCCGGCGGCCCGCTCGTCGTCGTCGCGGACGCGCAGCGCCTGCACTCGCTCGGCGCCGACCGGTGGGACGTCTGGACCTGCGGCGACGTCGGCGGCGCCACCGCGCAGGACGCGGCGGCGGTCCTCGATGGGCGGATCGTCCCGTACTTCGCCTGGCTGTCCGGGGGGCGCTACCGGCCGGAGTTCCGCGCACGCGGCGCCCTGGACGGCAGCGACCCCTCCGGGTGCGCGCCCGAGGCCCGGCGGCTCAGCGCCGGCCGCGACGGCGCGCTGATCGTGCAGACCGAGCGCATCTCGGCGAGCAACGACCTCTGCGCCGACGACAGCTCGACGCTCGACCCCTGCGCCGGGGAGCCCACCACGCTGCCGGGAAACGACCGCATCGCGTGGATCGGCCCCGGTGAGCTCTTCGGCGCCGGCGCGCACATCTCGACCGTCGCCCACGAGCTCGGCCACGCGCTGACGTGGCCGCACGCCTTCACCGGCCGGCTGCGCATCGAGATCGGCGGCGTCGAGGTCGGCGTCGAGTACGACGACCCGCTCGACGTCATGGGCTACGAGCGCCTGTGGGGCACCGGCGGGTGGACCGACCCGTCCGCCGGCGTGTTCGCGCTGAAGGCGACGCAGGCGATCGACCGCATCGCCGCCGGCTGGGTGCCCGACGCGGCGATGACCGTCCACGACCGGCCGGCCGCCCTGTACGTGCTGGGCCCGCTCGACGAGCCGGGGCTGCAGGTCGTCACGATCCCGACCGGCGACCCGCGCGCGTTCCTCACGCTCGAGGCGCGCGTCGACCGGCCCTTCGACGCGGTGCCCGGCGACGGCATCGTCGTGTCGGCGGTCGACCAGCGGCCCGCGTCGTGTACGACGTTCGACGACGCACCGGTCGGATGCTGGGGCCAGGTGCGCCGCCAGTCGCCGGCGCCCAACGCGCCGGACAGCCTCGACAGCCTCCTCGGCGTGGGCGACGCCGTGAGCGTCGCGGGCGTGCGCATCGCCGTGACGGGGCGCAGCGGGGACCGCTTCGCGGTGCGCGTGGACGGCGAGCGGGCGCACTTCGACCCGCTGCTGCCCGCGCTGTGCCTGCTCGCGCCGGACGTCTGCGGCGCCCTGCAGGGCCCGCTGCCCGGGTAGGCCGCCGGCCGGACGCAGGGCCCGGCCGGCGGGTGCTCGCTACCCGACGCGCTGCGCCAGGGTCTGGCTGCGGATCACGCGGCCGGTGGTGCGCTCGTTGCCGGCGCTGTCGCGGACGGTGGTCTGCACGCTCATGCGCAGCGTCCCCGGACGCCGCACGAGGGCCTTGTTCGCGGCGTCGAGCGGGATCGACACGTCGACGCTGCCGGCGCTGCCGACGACGTCGCCGGTCGTCGTGCCCAGCGGGTGGTTGGTGTGGTCGACGACGGCGGAGACCTTGACGCTGCAGGCCTCGTCGCAGGCGACCTTGATCGGGATGCCGCGGTCGAGCATCGTCGACTCGAGCAGCGTGCTCGACAGGTCGACGACCACGTTCGGCGGAGTGCGGTCGTCGGCCACGGGGCCGAGCGCCACGATCGCCGTCACCGGCGCCGCGGTGCCCTGCGTGTTGGACGGCCGCGCGGCGATCGGGCCGACCGCGGTCGCCGCGCCGTTGGCGAGGTTCACGCGGAACAGCTCGGGGTTGGCCTGGCCCGCGCGCCGCAGGGCGGCGTAGGCGTTGTTCGTCGGGGTGATCGTGAAGCCGCCGGGGCCGCTGAGGTCGACGCCGAGCGCGCCGACGGTGCGCAGCGTCCCCGCGTTCGGCGGGTCCTGGATGGCGAGCACGTCGCGCGCGGCGTCGATGTCGTAGAGCGTCGTGCTCGTCGCGCCCGGCGCCTGGTTCGTGTAGGCCGAGGCGACGACGCCCGGCGCGGCGCCCGCGCCCGGGTCGCCGGCTGCGTACTGCAGGTTGTCCTCCGCGGCCGAGACCTGGCCGTTGTCCGGGTTCAGGCGCAGGTTCTGGCGCGCGTCGGAGACGCTGCGCAGGTTGTCGGCGACCGGGTTGGCGCTGAAGCCGAACAGGCCGCCGCTGAGCGCCGGGGTGAAGGGGTTGCCGACCGCGAGCGCCTGGCCGGAGCCGAGGTCGACGCGGTAGATGCGGCTGCTGACGCCGAGCGCGTAGAGCGCTCCGGTGCCGACGCGGCGGTCCAGGCCGACGATCCGCTCGCCCGCGGGCAGGCCGCTGACGGGAACGCTGTACTGGACGTTGCCGGGGGCGTCGGAGCGGAACAGGACGAGCTGGTTGTCTTCCGTGACACCGGCGATCTGGTCGGCGGCGAGGGCGCCGCCGGGCATCGCGAGAGTTCCGGCCAGGCAGGCCAGGGCGACGCACGAGCGCAGTGGTCTCAAGAGGGACTCCTGTGGTTCGTGTGCGGACGGTGTTCTGGTTTCAGCAACACGCCGGGGATGCCCGGCGATGCGGTCCGCACGCCATGTTGCACGCAAGCCGAGCGTCGACTTCCTCGGCCTGGCGCTGAGGAACTCGACGCTCGGTGCGGCGGGCCGGGTGCGCGGCGCGGGCCGGGTGCGCGGCGCGGGCGGGGTGCGCGGCGCGGGCGGGGTGCGCGGCGCGGGCGGGGTGCGCGGCGCGGGCGGGGTGCGCGGCACGGGCCGGGTGCGCGGCGCGGGCCGGGTGCGCGGCGGTCAGCCCGCCGCCGACAGCGCGGCGCCGATGCGCGACGCCGCCTCGCCGGCATGGCGCGCGATCGTCGCCTTGCCGCCGCGCCGCAGCCGCGCGCTCGGTCCGACCACCGACACCGCCGCGACCGCGCGCACGCCGCCGCCGGTCTCGACCAGCACGGGCGCGGCCACCGACGAGATGCCCTCCTCGAGCTCCTCGTCGGTCGAGGCCCAGCCGCGCCGGCGCACCTCGACGAGGATCTCGCTCAGCCGGCGCGCGTCGACCACGGTGTAGCGGGTGCGGCGGGTCAGCCCGGCTTCGAGGATCGCCCGGGCGACGGACGGGTTGAACGCGGCGATCGCGCGGCCCGAGCTCGACGAGTGCCCGGGCACGCGCCGCCACGTCGGGCCGTGGAAGCGCGGGTCCACGCTCTGGGATTCGAAGCGCTCGAGGAACAGGATCTCGGCCCCGATCGGCACGCCGAGCTGGACCATGTCGCGCACCCGGTCGCGCAGCACGGTGAGGATCGGCACGCTCACCTCGAACAGGTTGAGCCGGTTGAGCGCGAGCTGGCCGTACTCGAACATGCGCAGGCCCAGTCGGTAGCGGCCGCCCTCGCGGCGCTCCAGCATGCCGCGCGCCGCCAGCACCGCGAGCATCCGACTCGCTGTGCTCTTGGCGATCCCGACCTCGCGCGCGACCGCCGACGGGCCGAGCTCGGCCGACACGGCGAAGCAGTCCAGGATCGACAGGGCGATCGAGACCGAGCGCAGCGGGTCGTCGGAGGCCACGGCCCCGACAGCCTAACCTCCGGCGTTCGCCACAGGCGAACGGTCCGCTTCGCCCGCGGGCGACCCGGCGGTAGCGTCCGCGTCATCGCCGAGGAGAGGAGCCCTGGGGTGTCTGTGCCTGTCCCCGCTTGTCCGCACGCCGGCCTGGCGCGCGACTTCGAGCCGTTCGAGCTGACCGACCCGTTCGCCTTCTATGCACGGGCGCGCGCCGAGGCTCCGGTCTTCTACAGCCCCGAGCTCGACTACTGGGTCGTCACGCGCTACGACGATATCCGCGACATCTTCCGCGACCCGCAGACCTTCTCCTCGGAGAACACGCAGGCGCCGTTCAAGCCGCGCCCGGCCGAGGTGCAGCAGATCCTCGCCGACGGCGGCTTCTCGGTCGTCACCGGCCTGTCGGGCAAGCAGCCGCCCGACCACACGCGCCTGCGCGGCTTCATCAAGAAGGCGTTCACGCCGCGGCGCATCGCCGGGATGGAGCCCGCCATCCGCGCCATCGTCACGGCGATGATCGACGGCTTCGCCGGCCGCGGACGGGCCGACCTCGTCGCCGAGCTCGCCTACGAGCTGCCCGCGCTCGTCATCTTCCGCATGCTCGGGATCCCCGACGCCGACGTGCCCAAGGTCAAGGAGTGGGCGCAGAGCCGGGTCGCCATGAACTTCGGCGACCGCCCCGTCTCCGAGCAGGCCCACCACGCGGAGAACCTCGTGAGCTACTGGCGCTACTGCCAGGAGCTCGTCGCGTCGCGCCTGCGCGAGCCGCGCGACGACCTGCCCGGCGCGCTGGCCCGCATCTACCTCGAAGGCGAGGAGGAGATCGAGCCCGACGAGATCGCCGCGCTCGTCTACGGCCAGCTGACCGCCGGCCACGAGACGACGACGGCGCTGCTGTCCAACGGCCTGAAGGAGCTGCTCGCCCAGCGCGAGGCGTGGGATGCGATCTGCGCCGACTCCCGGCTGATCCCGGGCGCCGTCGAGGAGATGCTGCGCGTCAGCGCGCCGGTGTTCACCTGGAAGCGGCGCACGAAGCGCCCGGCCCGCATCGGCGACGTCGAGCTGCCCGGGGAGACGAACGTCCTGCTGCTGCTCGGCTCGGCCAACCACGACCAGACCGTGTTCCCCGACCCCGAGCACATCGACCCGAACCGCGACAACGCCAGCCGCCACCTGTCATTCGGCCTCGGCATCCACTTCTGCCTCGGGGCGCCGCTGGCGCGCCTGGAGGGCCGGGTCGTGCTCGAGGAGCTCGCGGCCCGGCTGCCGTCGCTGCGCCTCGCGGCCGGGCAGACGTTCGACTTCAACGCGAACTCGAGCTTCCGCGGGCCGTCACGGGTGCTCGTCGAGTTCGACGCCGCGCCCGCGCACGTCGTGCCGTTCGAGCGCTGCCCCGGCGACAGCGAGGTCGCCGGCGGCAAGGGCGCGAGCCTCGCGACGCTGACCGCCGCCGGCCTGCCCGTGCCGCCCGGCTTCGTGATCACGACGAGCGCGTTCGACGCCGTGCGCGCCGGCGTGCGCGAGCGCATCGCCGGCGTGCTCGACGCGACCGACGCCCAGGACATCAGGGCGCTCGAGGACGGCGCGCGCGAGGTGCGTGCGCTGCTCGAGCAGGCGCCGCTGCCGCCCGCGGTCGAGCGGGCGATCCGCGTCGGCTATGCCGCGCTGGGCGACGACACGGCGGTCGCGGTGCGCTCGAGCGCGACCGCCGAGGACTCGGCGGAGGCCAGCTTCGCCGGCCAGCAGGACACGTACCTGTGGATCGTCGGCGCGGACGCGGTGGTCGAGCACGTGCGCCGCTGCTGGGCCAGCCTGTACTCGGCGCGCTCGATCGCCTACCGGCGCGACCACGCCATCGGAGAGGACGACGTGCGCATGGCAGTCGTCGTCCAGCGGATGGTCGACGCCGACGCCGCCGGCGTGGCGATGACGCTGAACCCGGTGACCGGCGACCGCTCGAAGATCGTGATCGACGCGAGCTTCGGCCTCGGCGAGACGGTCGTCGGCGGCGAGGTGACGCCGGACAACTACGTCGTCGACAAGGTCATGCTCGAGATGGTGGACTCGCGCATCGGCCCGAAGGCGGTCGAGCTCGTCGCGGACGTGCCGGGCCGCCGCGTCGTCCGCCGGGAGGTGGAGCCCGCGCGCCGGACCGCGCCCGCGCTGAACCCGGCGCAGGTGCGCGCCGTGGCCGAACTGGCCAAGCGCGCCGAGCGCCACTACGGCAGCCCGCAGGACGTCGAGTGGGCGATCGACGGCGACGACGTCGTGCTGCTGCAGAGCCGCCCGGAGACCGTCTGGAGCCGGAAGCCGCCGCCGCTGCGCGCGCCGAGCGTCTACGCGACGGGCCTGTCGAGCATCGCCCACACCCTGATCAACCCCCTGGCCGCGAGGAGAGATGCGGATGTCAACGACTGAGGCGAGCAGCCGGTTCGTCAGCCCGTACGACGACCCGGCGCCGGAGGGGGCAGAGGGCTGGGAGGAGCTGTACCCGTACTACCTGCGCTTCCGCGAGGACCGCCGGGACTTCGAGGAGGGGCGCTTCTGGTTCGCCGACCTCCAGCACTGGCCCACGGTCTTCAAGCCGTTCGACACGATCACGGTCGAGTTCGCCATCAAGTGCCTCGGCCAGTACAACACGCGCCACCTGCTGATCCCGCCCGCCAACGGGATCGACTACCGGGTCCACAACGGCTACGTCTACATGAGCCCCGTGCCGGTCCCGGAGGAGGAGATCCCGGGACGCGTGCCGCACTTCATGGAGCGCGCCGGCCACTACTTCGCCAACTGGCCGCAGCTGCTGGAGAACTGGGAGCGCAAGATCCGCCGGGTCATCGCCGACCTCGAGGCGCTCGAGTTCGAGCCGCTGCCCGAGATGGTCCCGCTGGACTGGATCACCGAGGGCCGCGGCCTGGACAACACGTTCGCGCTGCAGACGAGCTACAACCGCGCGATCGAGCTGGCCTACGAGGCCTTCCAGTACCACTTCGAGTTCCTGAACCTGGGCTACGTCGCGTACCTGGACTTCTTCCAGTTCTGCAAGGAGGTCCTGCCCGGCGTCGCGGACCTGGGCATCGCGAAGATGGTGCAGGGCATCGACGTGGTGCTGTTCCGGCCCGACGACGAGCTCAAGAAGCTGGCGAAGCTCGCGGTCGAGCTCGGCGTGGACGACGCGCTGGCGGACGGGAGCGTGGACGAGGCGCTCGCCGCCGTCGCGGCCCGCCCGCGCGGCGAGGAGTGGGTCGCCGCCTGGGAGGCGGCGAAGGACCCGTGGTTCAACTTCTCGGCCGGCAACGGGATGTACAGCACCGACAAGGTGTGGCTCGACCACCTCGACATCCCGCTCGGCTTCGTGCGCGACTACGCCGGGCGCGTGCGGGCGGGCGAGAGCATCGACCGGCCGACCGAGGCGATCCGCGCCGAGCGCGACCGCATCACCGCCGAATACCGCGAGGCGCTGCCCGACGACGAGGCACGCGCGGTGTTCGACGAGAAGCTCGGGCTCTCGCGGCTCGTGTTCCCATACGTCGAGGACCACAACTTCTACATCGAGCACTGGTCGCTGTCGGTGTTCTGGCGCAAGATCCGCCAGCTGGGCCAGGTGCTCGCCGACGCGGGCTTCTGGCGCGACGCCGACGACATCTTCCTCGTGCGCCGCGACGAGCTGCAGCAGGTGATCTTCGACTACGGCAACGCGTGGGCCATCGGCGTCGAGGCGATGGGCCCGTACTACTGGCCGCAGGAGATCGCCCGGCGCAAGCGCATCCTCGCGGCCCTCGAGCGCAAGGCGCCGGTGCCGGCGATGAACGAGCCGCCGGCGGTCATCACCGAGCCGTTCACGATCATGCTCTACGGCATCACCAGCGAGGCGGTGTCCGGCTGGCTGCACGCCGGCGCCGGCACCGGGCACCTTGGCGGCATGGCCGCGTCGCCAGGCGTCGTGGAGGGCGTCGCGCGGGTCATCGGCGGCGCCGACGAGTTGGGCGACGTGCAGCAGGGCGACATCCTCGTCACCCGCATCACCGCGCCCAGCTGGGGTCCGGTGTTCGCCCGCATCGGCGCGGCGGTCACCGACATCGGCGGCATGATGAGCCACGCCGCGATCGTCTGCCGCGAGTACGGGCTGCCGGCGGTGACCGGCGCGGGCTCCGCGACGACGACGATCCGCACCGGCCAGCGCGTGCGCGTCGACGGCAACAACGGCACCGTGACCGTCCTCGACTGATGGGGGATCGCTACGACGCGGTGTGGGCCGCCGCGCGGCCGTACATGCGCGTCCGCAAGAACGACGTGCACATCCCCATGGCGTTCGACTACGCCGAGCGCCTGCTCGAGCAGCATCCCGGGGCCGACCGCGACGTCGTCCTGCTCGCGGTGCTGCTGCACGACATCGGGTGGGCGGTCGTGGACCAGACGGCGATCTACCGCGACGGCTTCGGCCCGGGGATGATGGAGTCCGACGTGCGGATCGCCCACGAGCGCGAGGGCGCGCGGCTGGCCGGGGAGATCCTGGGCGCGACGGGCTGGCCGGCGGACGTGCGCGACGAGGTGGTGGCGATCATCGCGGGCCACGACACGCGGTCCGAGGCGATCTCGCACAACGACGAGCTCGTCAAGGACGCCGACGCGCTGTGGCGGTTCTCCATCGCGGGGGTGGCGATCGCGTGCGACTGGTGGGGGATGACGCCGAGCGTGTACGTCGACCGCACGGAGCCGCAGATCGAGCACCGCCTGTTCACCGAGGCGGCGCGCGAGATCGCCCGGGCCGAGCTGGACCGGACTCGGCGCGTGCTGCGCACCGCCGTGCTCGACGACCCGGTCGCCGCGCCGTGACCGCGACGGCCACCGCCACGCACGACCTGTGGATCGGCGGCGAGTGGGTGCCGGCGGCGTCGGGCCGGGCGATCGCCGTCCACGACCCGGCGACGGGCGCGCTCCTGGCCCACGTCGCCGAGGGCGACGAGCGCGATGCCGATCGCGCGGTGCGCGCGGCGGCGGACGCGTATCGCGGCTGGCGGCGCACGCCGGTCGCCCGTCGCGCCGAGCTCCAGCAGGCGGTCGCCGCGCTCATGCGCCGCGACGCCGAGGAGATCGGGCGCACGCTGACGCTCGAGCTCGGCCGCCCCCTGGGCGCGGCGGTCGCGGAGGTCCGCCGCTCCGCCGACCTGCTCGACTACTTCGCGCAGGAGGGGCTGCGCCTGCGCGGCGAGATGCCGCTGCTCGGCGAGCCGGACGAGCGCGTGCTGGTGGTGCAGGAGCCGCTCGGCGTGGTGGTGGCGATCGCCCCGTTCAACTACCCGATCACCCTGCTGCTGATGAAGGTCGGTGCGGCGCTGGTCACCGGCAACACGGTGGTCGCCAAGCCGGCGCAGGACACGCCGCTGTCCACGCTGCACCTGGCGCGCCTGTTCGGCGAGGCCGGCTACCCCGCGGGGGTGCTCAACGTGATCACCGGCTCGGGCCCCGAGCTCGGCGAGGCGCTCGTCGGCCATCCGGTCCCCGCCAAGGTCGCGTTCACGGGGTCGACGGCCGCGGGCATCCGGATCCGCCGGCTCGCGGCGGAGACGAACAAGCGGGTCACGCTCGAGCTCGGCGGGCAGTGCCCGGCCATCGTCTGCGCCGACGCCGACCTCGACGTCGCGGTGCCCGCGCTCGTGCGCCACGCGTACGCCAACTCGGGCCAGTTCTGCTACCGCGTGAACCGCATGTACGTCGCCCGTGAGCGCTACGACGAGCTGGTGGACCGCTTCGCCGAGGGTGCGCGCGGGCTGCGGGCCGGCCACGGGTTGGAGCCGGGCGTCGACCTCGGCCCGCTCGTGGGCGAGCGCATCATGGCCACGAGCGCCGAGCACGTCGCCGACGCCCGGGCTCGGGGCGCGCGGATCGCCTGCGGCGGGGAGCGGCTGACCGGCGAGCCGTTCGACGGCGGCTGCTTCTTCGCGCCGACGCTGATCGCCGACGCCACGCCGGCGATGAAGATCATGCGCGAGGAGACCTTCGGGCCGGTCGTCGGCGTAGCGCCGTTCGGCGACTGCGAGGAGGCCGTCGCCCTCGCCAACGACTCGCGCTACGGCCTGGCCGCGTACGTCTTCAGCCGCAATCTGCGCACGGCCTGGCGCATCGCGGAGGAGCTCGAGGCCGGCTCGGTGTGGGTCAACGACATCCACCGCTCGCTGCACTCGGTGCCCTTCGGCGGCGTCAAGCAGAGCGGCCTCGGCCGCGAGAAGTCGCGCCACGGGCTCGACGAGTACCTCGAGCACAAGACGATGTACCTCGGGCTGTGACGGCGACCGGGCGCTACGCGCGCATCTACGCGGCGGCCGAGCCGTACTGGCAGACGCGGTCCAACGAGATCCACGTCCCCGAGTCCTACGCGCTCGCGCAGGAGCTGCTCGAGTCCTGCCCGGCCGCGGATCCCGACGTCGTCCTGCCCGCCGTGTTGCTGCACGACGTCGGCTACATGGCGGTGCCGAGCGACGACCACCTCAAGGGCCTGGCCGGCGCGATCCGCGGGTGGGAGCCCGACATCACGCGACGCCACGAGATCCAGGGCGCGGCCCTCGCCGGCGAGATCCTCGCGCATGTGGGCTGGGACGAGCGGCGCACGCGCGCGATCCAGGACATCGTCGACGGCCACGACTCCCGCGCCGAGGCCGTCAGCCTCGACGACGAGCTGGTCAAGGACGCCGACAAGCTGTGGCGCTACACCGAGTCCGCGGTGCGGATCTGCCACGAGTGGATGAAGCTGACGCCGGACGACTACATCGACTGGGTGGAGTCCGAGATCGACGCATGGCTGTTCACCGAGCCGGCGCGGGCGATCGCGCGCCGCGAGATCGCCGCCTCGCGCGCGGCGCTCGCCGCGCGGCCCGTGGAGCCCGCGCGGTGACGCCCGCCGAGCTGGCCGGCCGCTGCGCCGTCGTCACCGGGGCCGGAGGCGGGCTGGGGCGGGCGTTCTCGCTCGGGTTCGCCCGGGCCGGCGCCCGCGTCGTGGCCGCCGACGTCGATCTCGCCGCCGCGCAGGCGACGGTCGGCGAGATCGCGCTCGCGGGCGGGTCGGCGCTGGCGGTGGCGGCCGACGTGGCCCGCGAGGCGAGCACCGCCGCCATGGCCGCCGCCGCGCTCGACGCGTTCGGGGCGATCGACGTGCTCGTCAACAACGCCGCGATCTACGCCGGCCTCGAGCGCCGGCCGTTCGACGAGATCGACGTCGCCGAGTGGGACCGCGTGATGGCGGTCAACCTGCGCGGCCCGTGGCTGTGCTCGAAGGCGTGCGCGGCCGCGCTGCGCGCGTCGGGGTTCGGCGGCTCGATCGTCAACGTCGCGTCGGCGACCGTGCTCAGCGGCTCGCCGCTGTGGGCGCACTACGTCGCGTCGAAGGGCGCGCTCATCGCGCTGTCGCGGGTGATGGCGCGCGAACTGGGGGAGGCGGGCGTGCGCGTGAACGCGCTCGCGCCCGGCTTCACGCTCACCGACGCCAGCCGCGAGCTCGTCGACGACGCCGACTCCTACGGCGTCGCGCGGGGCGCCATCAAGCGCAGCCTGCAGCCGCAGGACGTCGTCGGCACCGCGGTGTTCCTCGCCTCGGACGCCAGCGCGATGATCACCGGCCAGACGTTCGTGGTCGACGGCGGCCGCCAGTTCCTGTGACGCACGGATAGGCTCGCGCGATGCGCCGCCGCCGCGGACAGGATGGCCGGCCGGTCCGCTCCCGCAAGGGCGACGAGATCGAGATGGTCGTCGCCGCCGTCGCGCTTGCGTTCCTCGCGGCGGTCGTCACCGGCGTGGTGCTCGACGGCTCGCTGCTCGTGGTGCTCCTCGTCGTGGGAGCCGTCGTGGTCGGTTTCCTCCTGCTCATGCAGGTCATCTGAACCGCAGGCAGGCGACGGCCGCGCCCGCCTGAGAGGATCACCGCATGAGCCAAGAGAGCCAGATCGGGGTGACAGGGCTGGCGGTGATGGGCGCCAACCTGGCGCGCAACATCGCCCGGCACGGGGTGCCCGTCGCCGTGCACAACCGCACGGCCGCGCGGACGACCGAGTTCATGGAGCACTACGGCGGCGAAGGCGACTTCACCGCCGGCGAGACCGTCGAGACGTTCGTCGCCGCGCTCGAGCGCCCGCGGCGGATCATCGTCATGGTCAAGGCCGGCGCCCCGGTCGACGGCGTCATCGAAGAGCTCACGCCGCTGCTCGACGAGGGCGACATCCTCATCGACGCCGGCAACTCGCACTTCGCCGACACGAAGCGCCGGACGCAGGCCTGCGCCGAGCACGGGCTGCGGTTCATGGGCATCGGCGTGTCGGGCGGCGAGGAGGGCGCGCTGCTGGGGCCGAGCATCATGCCGGGCGGCGCCCGCGAGGCGTACGCGGAGGTCGAGGCGGTGCTCACCTCGATCGCCGCGCAGGTCGACGGCACGCCGTGCTGCACGTACGTCGGCCCCGACGGCGCCGGCCACTACGTGAAGATGGTCCACAACGGCATCGAGTACGCCGACATCCAGCTGATCGCCGAGGCCTACGACCTCCTGCGCCACGTCGCGGGCCTCGAGGTCGCGGACATCGCCGGGATCTTCGACGACTGGAACACCGGCGACCTCGAGTCGTTCCTCATCGAGATCACGGCGAAGGTGCTGGCCCAGCGCGACGAGTCGACCGGCGGGCCGCTGCTCGACGCGATCGTCGACCAGGCCGAGCAGAAGGGCACCGGGCGCTGGACGAGCCAGGACGCGCTCGAGCTCGGGGTGCCGCTGACCGCCATCACGGAGGCGGTGTTCGCCCGCACGCTGTCGTCGCTGCGCGAGGAGCGCGAGGTCGCCTCGCAGCGCCTCGCCGGCCCGGTGCCGGGAGCCGCCAAGGGCTCCACCGACGGCCTCGTCGACGACATCCAGAAGGCGCTGTACGCGAGCAAGGTCGTCGCCTACGCGCAGGGCTTCCAGCAGATGACGGCGGCCTCGCAGGCGCACGGCTGGGACCTCGACCTCGGCGCCATGGCGACGATCTGGCGCGGCGGCTGCATCATCCGCGCGCGCTTCCTCAACCGGATCCGCGACGCGTACGTCGAGGACCCGCAGCTGGAGAACCTCCTGCTCGTCGAGTACTTCCGCGATGCGGTGGCCGACGCGCAGGACGCGTGGCGCCGGGTGGTCTCGCGGGCGACCGAGGAGGGCGTGGCGATCCCGGCGTTCAGCTCGTCGCTGGCGTACTACGACGGCTATCGCCGGGAGCGCGGCCCGGCGAACCTCATCCAGGGGCTGCGCGACTTCTTCGGCGCGCACACGTACCGGCGCGTCGACCGCGAGGGCGCGTTCCACACCCGCTGGGCGCAGGACGGGAAGGAGGTGCGCACCGACACATGACGCTGGTCGACGAGCAGGTGCAGCGCGGGCGCGAGGGCCGCAAGGCCGCCGGGCGCTCGAGCCACGGCGACTGGGCGCCCGCGTCTGACCGCGAGGACCCGGTCGCCGTTCTCGAGCGTCAGGGCACGACCCGGGTCCAACAGCTCCTGCCGCTGCGCTACGGGCGGATGCTCGCGTCGCCGTTCGCGTTCTACCGCGGCGCCGCGGCGATCATGGCGGCCGACCTCGCCGGCACGTCCGCGTCGGGCATCGAGGTCCAGGCGTGCGGCGACGCGCACCTGCTGAACTTCGGCATCTTCGCGGCCCCCGACCGCCGCCTCGTCTTCGACCTCAACGACTTCGACGAGACCCTGCCGGGCCCGTGGGAGTGGGACGTCAAGCGCCTCGCGGCGAGCGTCGAGATCGCCTGCCGCGACCGGGGCTTCTCGCCCGCTGACGCCGAGCAGGCGGTGCTCGCGGTGGTGCGTCAGTACCGCGAGGGCGCGGCCGGGTTCGCCGCGCTCGGCAACCTCGACGTCTGGTACACGCGGCTGGACGTCGACGCCCTCATCGACTACTTCGCGCAGACCGGCACCGACGCGCAGGTCAAGGCGGTCCGCAAGGTGCAGCAGAAGGCGCTGCGCAAGACGAGCCTGCGCGCCGTCGAGCGGCTGACCGAGAAGGTCGACGGACGCCTGCGCTTCCGTCGCCAGCCCCCGGTGCTCGTGCCGGTGAGCGACCTCCTCGACGCGAGCGACGCGGAGCTGCTCCAGTCGCGGCTCCACCGCCTGCTTGAGTCCTACCGGCGCAGCCTCACGGCGGAGCACGCGCATCTGCTCGACGGCTATCGCGTGGCCGACATGGCGCACAAGGTCGTCGGCGTCGGCAGCGTCGGCACCCGGGCCTGGGTGATCCTGCTCGAGGGGCGCGACGCCGGCGATCCGCTCGTCCTGCAGGCCAAGGAGGCGCAGGCGTCGGTCCTCGAGGCCCACCTGCGCCGCAGCGCCCACCGATCGCACGGAAAGCGCGTCGTGCTCGGGCAGCGGCTGGTGCAGGCGGCCAGCGACATCTTCCTCGGCTGGGAGCGCGTCACCGGCATCGACGGGCTGGAGCGCGACTTCTACGTCCGCCAGCTCTGGGACGGCAAGGGCTCGGTCGACATCAGCACCGCGCTGCCGCCCGGCATGACGAAGTACGCGCAGCTGTGCGGGCTGGCGCTGGCCCGCGCCCACGCCCGCTCTGGCGACCGGGTCGCCATCGCCGCCTATCTCGGCCACAGCGACCGCTTCGACCGCGCGATCGCCGCGTTCGCCCGCGCGTACGCCGACCAGAACGAGCTCGACCACCGCGCCCTGCAGGACGCGGTGGCCGAAGGCCGGATCGAGGCGACCCCCGACGTCTGACCGTCGGCCGCTCAGCGGCGCAGTCCGCGGCGCAGCGCCGTGTACGCGGGGCGCGGCGTGCCGTCGGCGTTGACCATGCCGGTGTCCATGCGCGTCCGGCAGTCCGTGCCCTTCCAGTTGTAGATGTAGGCGCGGTCGATCGCGTGGCGGTAGGTGTGCAGGAGCTTGAACAGGTACGTCGTGCGGTTCGCGGCCCGCCGCTCGTTGCAGCGGAAGGCCGAGCCGAGCTCCACGATGCCGCCGGTCTCGGTCAGCCAGAAGTGCGGCGAGCGGACGTGCGTGCGGACGGCGCGCATGATCGTGCTCGTCCCGGCCGTCGTGCGGCGGTTGACGTCGGAGTAGTTGTGGATGCCGACCAGCGAGGCCTGGCGGCGCTGCGTCGGCGTCATCGCGCCGTAGAAGCGGTCGATGTAGCCGGTGACGCCGCGCGTGTCCAGGACGTCGAGGGCGACGACGCGGCAGCCGCCGCACATCGAGCGCAGCGCGACGAACAGCCTCGCGGCGCGCTTCGGGCTGCGGTAGGTCGGCTCGCTGGGATGGTTGGCCTCGTTGAACGCGCCCCAGTCCCTGACGCCGAGCGGACGCAGCGTGCGCACGAGTCGGCCGACGTCGCGGCGGTACTCGCGCACGGTCGGCAGGTGGGCGCGGCGGGGGCGGAAGTCGTCGGTGCCGATGTGCACCAGGACGGAGATGCCGTGGCTGCGCGCGCTCCTGACGTAGTCGCGCACCGCGTTCAGCTCGCCACGATGACGTGCCGCGTTCCAGGCAACGAAGTAGCGGACCTGCTTGATGGCCGTCTGCTGGAACAGCGGGCTGTCGAACATCGCGGCGCTCTGGTCGCTGATGCCGACCGGGACCGCGGGGCGGGCCGAGGCGGTGCCCGCCGCGGCGGCGGTGCCGGTGGCGGCGATGGCGGTCACGGCGGCGATGGTGCGAAGGCGATGGCGGGTCATGGGAGCCGTCCTTGGAGGAGTGAGAGGGGACGGCTCGCATGCTGCGCCGCGGCGGGCGCGGCGTCTGTCAAGGCGGTGACATAGGACGTGTGCGATCGGTCACGAGGCCGCCCGCACCGCCGAACTGCTAGACCCTGGTGCGATGACCACCTGGGAGATCGTCCGCTGGCTGCACCTCCTCGCGATGGCGTTCTTCGTCGGCGGCCAGCTGTTCCTCGTCGCCGCGGTCGTCCCGTCGCTGCGCGGCGGCGAGGAAGACCGGGTCCGGCTGCGTGCGATCGCCCGCCGGTTCGGCTGGGGCTCGCTCGTCGCGCTCCTCGTGCTGCTCGTCACCGGCGCCGCGATGGCCGGGCACTTCCACCGCTGGGGCGACGGCACGCTGCACGTCAAGCTCGCGCTCGTGGCCCTCGCCGGCGTGCTGGTCCTGTGGCACCTGCGCCGTCCACAGCAGCACTGGCTCGAGGGGGCGGTCTTCGTGGTCTCGCTCGTGATCGTCTGGCTCGGCCTCAGCATCGCGCACTGACCAGGCTGCATATCAACCCCCATGGCGCCGCCGGCTCGCGGGGCGCACGATGGCCGTATGCCGCTTCGACAGCACGATCCGCCGGCACGGGTGCGCGACCCGGCGCACGTCCTGTTCGACCACGCGTGCGACCTGCTCGCCGCCGCGCAGGGCCTGAGGGCGGCGGCGCCCGTGGACGGGATCGCGCCGGCGCTCGCCGCGACGCTCGGCTGCCTCGAGGCGACGCTCGATGCCCTGGCGGCCGCCGTCGCGGACCTGGGCGAGGACGCGGTCCGCCAGCTCGAGGACGGCCCATGGGCGCCCGGCGACGCGTGGCCCTCGGCGGTCGCGGCCGAGCGGCAGTTCGCCGGGCTCGTCGACATCCTGTCCGCCGGTGAGGCGATGGCCGGATCCCTGCGCGAGCGGCTCGGCGCCGCCGGCGCGGCGGCCCGGGCCTCCTGACCGCGCGGGCGAGCGACGCGACCGCGGGCGGGCTACGCGACTGCGGGCGGACTCGCCGAGCCCTGCAGCGCGGTCGCTGCGGCGGCGTCCGCCCCGTTGGGCCCGGCGCGGCGCAGGACGAGCAGGCCGTCGCCCGGGCGCACGGTCGATGCGCCGGCGCTGAGCAGGTCGACCTCGTCGCCGTCGCGCGACATCGTCAGCGGCACGCAGCCCTGGGCGAGCAGCGCGGTGTAGACGGCGGGGAAGGGCAGCGCCTCGGATCCCGTGACGTGGACCGCGTCCAGGGTCAGCGCGGAGTCCATCCCGAACGCCTCGCGCGCGACCAGCGCGGGCCGGTCGGTGGCCGACAGCAGCAGCGTGTAGGCGACCAGTTCGGCGCGGCTGATCACGCGGATGCGGGGATCGGCGCGGCGCAGGCGCTGCGCCTGCCCGCTGAGGTGCTGCTCGACCGCGATCGTCAGGTCGGGCCGGTCCGTCATCGTGACCACCTTCAACGCGGCGAGGGCGGCGCGGGCATGGGTTCCGGCCGGGTCGGTGCCCCCGTTGGCGCCGGCGAGGATGATGACGATCTCCGGGTCGACCGCGGTGAGCGCCGACCCGATCGCGGCGGGGTCACCCGGGTCGCCGGCGCGCAGGCGGTCGGGCGCCAGGCCGGCGGGGGCGGCGTCGAGCTGGGCGACCACGGTCAGGTCGGCGGGGCCGCCCCCGAGCACGGCGAGCAGGTCGTCGCCGGCCTCGCTCCAGCCGAGCACGAGGACGCGGCCGAGGCGCCGGGGATCGGCCTCGACGTGCAACGAGCCGGGGGCGGCCCGGATCTCCGGCGCCGCGCGGCGCGCCTGCGCCGCCGCGCGGTCGGGCGCGAGCACGATGAGGGAGTCGGTCGCCGTGATCCGCTCGTCCGGCTCAGGGGCGTACCGGGCGCGGCCGTCGCGTAGCAGCCCGAGCGGCAGGCCGCCCGCGCAGCGGCCGAGCGCCTCGGCGAACGCCGCGCCGGCCAGGTCGCCGGCGGGGACGACGAACGGCTCGGACCCCTCGCTGCCGGTCGCGGAGCCCAGCAGGCTCGGGTAGTCGGGAAGCGTGACGCCGAGCGCGAGGATCGCCCCGACGTTGCGGTCGCCGGGCACCGCGTCGAAGGCCTCGGGCAGCAGGGGCCAGACGGCGTCGACGTTGCGCGCGTGCTCGATGTGGACGGCGACGAGCGGGGAGCCGTCGCCGGTCCCGTCCAGGCACTCGACCAGCGCGCCGACGCACTCGAGCGCCGTCAGGTCGGCCACCTCGGTGTCGGAGGACTCGCCGGTGAGGACGACGATCGCCCGGGCGGCGGTCGCCCCGGCGTCCGCGAGCGCGGCCGCGTCGCGCCCGTCGCCCGTTCGCGTGACGAGGTGGTAGGGGCGCTTGGCGTGGGGCACGGCGTCGGCCGCGGACGGCGCGAGCACGACGACCGTCTCGATCGGCGGATCGCCCCGGTCGCCGTCCAGCCTCGTCAGCAGCGCCGCCCGCACGTCGCCCGCGCCGATGACCAGCAGGTGCCCGGTCACGGTCACGGGCGGCTCGCTCTCGCTCAGCTTGCGCAGACCCTGGTCGACGGTCTCGGCCAGGACCGTGAACGCGACGCCGGCCAGGAAGATCAGGCCGGTGAACACCTGCAGGACGCCAACGATGCGCTGGGGCGTCGTCTTGTCATCGCCGAGCGATCCCGGGTCGAACAGGTGGCGCAGCCCGCTCCAGAGAGCCATGCCGTAGCTCGACTCCACGTCGGCGAGCGCCGCGACCGCCGCCGTGACGAGCCATACGGCGACGACCATCCCGCCCAGCAGTCCGAGCCGGCCGGGCGTGGTGCGTGCCGCTTCGGCGAGCCCGAGACGCAGCCGGGCGCGCCAGTGAGGCCGGCGCGCCCGCTCCTCCGTGGCCGGCGACGGCGCTTCTGACATGGCGATAGCCAACCAGAAGCGTGGCCCCTGCCGCCACCCCGCGGCGCGGGGGCGCCGTTCAGCGGCGGCGCAGGCGCAGCGGCGGGTCGTAGACGGAGGCGAGGCGGGCCAGCGTCAGCGCGCCGAGCATGAGGCCGAAGTCGCGCAGGGCGACGTCGTAGTAGCCCGAGTACGTCAGGAGGTTGACGATGATGCCGGCCAGCCAGGCGACGACGACGTATGCGGCGTAGCGCGGCTTCAGCGCGACGGCGATGCCCGCGACGATCTCGATGACGCCGACCGCGTACATCGCGTCCTGCCCGCTGCCCGGGACGATGTCGTTGATCCACGGTGCGAAGTACTGCGGCCAGTCGACGAGGACGTTGAAGAACTTGTCGAGCCCGAAGGCGATCGGCGCGACCGTGAAGGCGATCCGCAGCAGCGCGAAGGCCTGGTAGCGCGGGTCGCGCCAGTCGGCGGCCGTCTCGGCGGGGCGCGCGACTGGGGAGGCGCCGCGCTTGCGCGGCAGGGTCGTGGTGGCCATGGTGGCTCCTCTCGGCAGGTCCGCTCGACGGCCCGAGCGATGGTTCACCGGATGGGCGTCGTCCGCCGCCGCGGCCTTACCTCACCCTGCGGCGACCGCCGACGGCCTCGAGCTGCGCCATCGGCACCGAAGACCTCCCGCGGCACCAGGACGCGGTCGGTGAGCGCCGCGACCGGGCCGGGGGCGAACCCGGAGAACCCGCCGGGCGATGCGCACCGCCGAGCGCGGCGTGATCAGCGGGCCGTCGGACATCCGTCGCATTTTTCCAAGCCCGCGCGCCGCGGGTGCGCAACCATTCCCGCATGACCCAGCACACGTACGACCTCATCCAGCTGCGCGAGCTCGACGACGACGCGGTCGCCGGCGGCTTCTCGGACACGCTCGAGGCGCGCTTCGCGCGCGACGCCCTGGGCTGCGAGCGCATCGGCCTGAGCCTGCAGCGCGTCAAGCCCGGCGCGCGCGCCCCGTTCGCCCACCGCCACTCCGGCGACGAGGAGGTCTACGTCGTCGTCGCGGGCGACGGCCGCGCGGTGATCGAGGGCGAGGTGGTCGCGCTGCGACCCTGGAGCGCGCTGCGGGTGCCGGCGGGCAGCGCCCGCTCGTTCGAGGCGGGCGAGGCGGGGCTCGAGTTCCTCGCGTTCGGCACGCACACCGAGGGCGATCGCGGCGAGCTCGTCGACGCCGGCTGGCCGAGCTGAGCCGACGAGCGTACGCGTGCCGACGGTGGTCGGGGTAAGAACGGACGTCGTCGCGTCGCCAACGTCCACATGACCCGCCGGAGCACCGCCGACCCCGCCGCACTCGCCGCCTGGCGCCTGGCGCAGCTGGACGCGGCCGGGTTCCCGGCGCCGCTGGCGGCGCGGCTGGCCCGCGACCTCGACATGGACCTGCACGCGCTGCTCGCGCTCGTCGATCGCGGCTGCCCGCCCACCCTCGCCGTCCGCATCCTCGCCCCGCTCGACGCGCCGGACCCATGGCCGACGTGACCGCACCGCCCCCCGCCGCCTCGCGCCCCGGCGCCGCCCGCCCGGACGCCGACACGGCGGCGTGGCTCGACGCGCTGACCGCGGCGGGCCCGGGCCGCGACGACGCGGTCGCGCGGCTGCACGAGCTCCTGCTGCGCGGGGCCCGCTTCGAGCTCGCCCGCCGGCGCCGGGCCACCGGCGCGCCCACCTTCGACGAGATCGACGACCTCGCCACCCAGGCGGCCGACGACGCCCTCGTCGCCGTGCTCGCCAAGCTGTCCACCTTCCGCGGCGACAGCCGCTTCACGACGTGGGCGTACAAGTTCGCCATGCTCGAGGCGTCCGTGAAGGCGCGCCGCCGCGCATGGGACGGACGCGAGATCCCTCTGGAGGACGACGCCTGGCGGCGGTTGTCGGACCGCCGCGCCTCGCCAGGCGCCGACGCCGAGATGGCCGACCTGCTCGGCGCCGTCGGGCGGGCGATCGCCGAGACGCTCACCCCGCACCAGCGCGCCGTCCTCGTCGCCCTGACCCTCAACGGCGTGCCGATCGACGTCCTCGCCGAGCGGCTGTCGACGACGCGCGGCGCGCTCTACAAGACGCTGCACGACGCCCGCGCCAAGCTGCGCACGCGGCTCGCCGCCGACGGTCACCCCATCGACCAGGCCCTCGACCGGAGCGCGCCGTGACCGCCGACCGCGACCGCAACCGCAACCAGCTGAACGCGCTGCTCGGCCCGGCCGGCCCCGAGATCGGCTGCGACGACTGCTTCGACCTGCTGGACCGCTACGTCGACCTCGAGGTCGCGGGCGGCGACGCCGACGTCCAGGTGCCCGGCATGCGGGCGCACCTGGACGGCTGCCCGGCCTGCGCCGAGGAGCACGACAGCCTCCGCGCGCTCGTCGAGCAGTCCTCCCGCTGACGGCCCCGGTAGCGTCCCGCCGGTGCGGGTTCACCGCACCGGCGTTCAGGGGAGCCCCGGATGTCGAAGCAGGCAAGCAGGGGGAGGGTGTCGAGCGTGTCAGGACAGACCGCCGCCGTCGCGGCCCACGAGTTCTTCCGGCGAGGCGAGGCCAACGAGGAGGGCTGGTCGCTGCTCATCGGCCGCGGTCGCGACTGGGAGCACGCCTACCGCGACCGCTGGCGCCACGACAAGGTCGTGCGCTCGACGCACGGCGTCAACTGCACCGGCTCCTGCTCGTGGAACGTCTACGTCAAGGACGGCCTCATCACGTGGGAGAGCCAGGCGGTCGACTACCCGCGCACCGACGCCGACCGCCCGAACCACGAGCCGCGCGGCTGCCCGCGCGGCGCGTCGTTCTCCTGGTACACGTACTCGCCGGTCCGGCTGCGCTACCCGTACATCCGCGGCAGCCTGCTCGAGCGCTGGCGTGCCGCGCTGGCCCGCGCCTCCGACCCGGTCGCCGCGTTCGCCGAGGTGGCGGCCGACGGCACGTACCGCTCCGAGCGCGGGCGCGGCGGGTTCGTCCGCGCGGACTGGGACGAGGTGTCGGAGCTCATCGCCGCCGCGACCGTGCACACGATCAAGGCGCACGGCCCCGACCGCGTCGGCGGCTTCACGCCGATCCCCGCCATGTCGCCGGTGTCGTTCGCCGCCGGCACGCGCTTCCTGTCGCTCATCGGCGGCCACACGACGACGTTCTACGACTGGTACGCGGACCTGCCGCCCGCGTCGCCGCAGGTCTTCGGCGACCAGACCGACGTGCCCGAGTCCGCCGACTGGTGGGACTCGAGCTACCTGATCGTGTGGGGGACGAACCTGCCGATCACCCGCACGCCCGACGCGCACTTCATGACCGAGGCCCGCTACCGCGGCCAGAAGGTGGTCGTCGTCTCGCCCGACTACTCCGACCACGTGAAGTTCGCCGACGACTGGCTGCCCGCGCAGCCCGGCACCGACGGCGCCCTGGCGATGGCCATGGGCCACGTCATGCTCAAGGAGTTCTGGGTCGACCGCCGCGTGCCGCGCTTCGAGGACTACGGCAAGCGCTTCACCGACCTCCCGCTGCTCGTCTCGCTGGATGCCGGCGCCGACGGCGCCCACGTCCCCGGCCGCTTCCTGACCGCCGCCGACCTCGGCCAGGACAGCGAGAACGCGGACTGGAAACCCGTCCTCTTCGACGCCGCGACGGGGCAGCCCGCCGTGCCCAACGGGTCGGTGGGCTTTCGTTATGGCGAGGAGGGCAAGGGCCGCTGGAACCTGGGCCTCGGCGACCTCGACCCCGCGCTCACCCTCCATGGCCGCCACGAGGAGGCCGTCGAGGTGGCGCTGCCGCGCTTCGACGTCGGCGACGGCCCCGGCGGCGGCGTCATGCGCCGCGGGGTGCCCGCGATCCGCGTCGGCGACCGGCTTGTCACCACGGTCCTCGACCTCATGCTCGCGACGTACGGCGTGGCCCGCGACGGGCTTCCGGGCGAGTGGCCCGAGAGCTACGACGACGCGAGCGTGCCGTACACGCCGGCCTGGCAGGAGGCGATCACGTCGGTCGACCGCCGGCTCGCGGTGAAGGTCGCGCGGGAGTTCGCCCGCAATGCCGAGGTCAGCGGCGGGCGCTCGATGATCTGCATGGGGGCGGGGACCAATCACTGGTTTCACTCCGACGAGACGTACCGCGCGTTCATCGCGCTGCTGCTGCTCGGCGGTTGCGTCGGCATCAACGGCGGCGGCTGGGCGCACTACGTCGGTCAGGAGAAGATCCGCACGTTCGCCGGCTGGCAGACGCTCGCCTTCGCGCTGGACTGGCGGCGCCCCCCGCGCCAGGCGCAGGGCACGTCGTGGTTCTACACGCACACCGAGCAGTGGCGCTACGACCGGCTCAGGCCCGGCCACTTCGCCACCCCGCTGGGCGAGGGGCTGTTCGCCGGGATGACCGCGATGGACGCCCACGCCAAGGCGGTGCGCATGGGGTGGATGCCGGGCCTGCCGACCTTCGACCGCAATCCGCTCGAGGTGGCCGACGAGGCGCAGGCGGCCGGGGTGGACGCGGCCGAGCATGTCGTCTCCGAGCTCAAGGCGGGGCGCCTGGGCTTCGCGGTCGACGACCCGAGCGCGCCGCAGAACTGGCCGCGCGTGTTCTTCGTCTGGCGCTCGAACCTGCTCGGCTCGTCGGGCAAGGGGCAGGAGTACTTCCTGAGCCACCTCGTCGGCGCGACGCACGACGGGCCGCTGGCCGACCCTCTGCCTGAGGGCGAGCGCCCGTCCACGGTCAACTGGCGCGACGACATTCCCCGCGGCAAGCTCGACCTGCTCGTCAACGTCGACTTCCGGATGACCACGACGGGCCTGTACTCCGACGTCGTGCTGCCGGCGGCGACCTGGTACGAGAAGCACGACCTGTCGATGACCGACATGCACCCGTTCGTGCACTCGTTCAACCCCGCGATCCCGCCACCGTGGGAGGCGCGGACGGACTGGGACACGTTCGGCACGATCGCGCGGGCGTTCTCGAAGCTCGCCGCCGAGCACCTGGGCGTGCGGCGCGACATCGTCGCCACGCCGGTGCTGCACGACTCGCCCGGCGAGATCACCCAGCCGCGCGGGGAGGTCGCCGACTGGCGGGCGGGGGAGTGCGAGCCGATCCCGGGGCGAACCATGCCCAACCTGACCGTCGTCGAGCGCGACTACGGGGCGGTGGCCGACCACTGGGGCGCGCTCGGGCCGCTGGCCGAGCAGCTCGGCGCCACCGTCAAGAGCGCGACGCTGCTGCCCGACCACGAGGTCGCCCAGCTCGCGGCCCGCAACGGGCGCGTGCGCGGCGGCGCGGCCGCCGGGCGCCCCTCGCTGGCGCGCGCCGAGCACGCCGCCGAGACGATGCTCGCGCTGTCGGCCGTGACCAACGGGCGCCTCGCGGTCGCCGGCTTCCGCTCGCTGGAGGACCGGTGCGGTGTGCCCCTCGCGGACCTGGCGGAGGGGGCCGAGGAGACGCGCATCACGTTTCAGGACACGCAGGTGCAGCCGCGGCGCGTCATCACGTCGCCTGAGTGGTCGGGCATCGACGAGGAGGGCCGCGCCTACGCCGCGTTCACGATCAACGTCGAGCGCGACAAGCCCTGGCACACCCTCAGCGGGCGCATGCACCTCTACCTCGACCACGCCTGGATGCGCGAGCTCGGCGAGGCGCTGCCCGCCTATCGCCCGCCGGTCGACCACCGGCTCATGATGGCCGGCGGCCGGCCGCAGGACGGCGACGGGACGCCCGAGATCACCCTGCGCTACCTGACGCCGCACTCGAAGTGGTCGATCCACTCGGAGTACCAGGACAACCTGCACATGCTCACGCTGTTCCGCGGCGGCTCGGGGCTGTGGATGAGCCCGCAGGACGCCGAGGCGATCGGCGTGCGCGACAACGAGTGGGTCGAGGCGCACAACCGCAACGGCATCCTCGTCACGCGAGCCGTCGTCTCGCATCGCGTGCCCGAGGGCGTGTGCCTCATGTACCACTCCAAGGACCGTCAGATCGGCACGCCGCGCTCCGTCATCGACGGCCGGCGCGGCGGGACCGAGAACGCGCTGACGACGATCGCGATGAAGCCGACGCACATGATCGGCGGCTACGCCCAGCTGTCCTGGTCGCCGAACTACTACGGGCCGACCGGGTCCAACCGCGACTCGATCACGATCGTGCGCCGACGCACCCAGAAGGTGGACTACTGATGCACGTCAAGGCCCAGGTCGCGATGGTCATGAACCTCGACAAGTGCATCGGGTGCCACACGTGCTCGGTGACGTGCAAGCAGGTGTGGACGAACCGGCCGGGCACCGAGTACGTCTGGTTCAACAACGTCGAGACGAACCCGGGGCAGGGCTACCCGCGCCAGTGGTCCGACCAGGCGCGCTGGAACGGCGGCTGGGAGCTCGATCGAAAAGGCAACCTGCGGCTGAAGGCCGGGGGGCGCATCAAGAAGCTGCTGACGATCTTCTCCAACCCCGACCTGCCGGCCATCGACGACTACTACGAGCCGTTCACCTACGACTACGAGACGCTCGTCGACGCGCCGCTGTCCGATCTGGACCCCGTGGCGCGGCCGCACTCGCAGCTCAGCGGCAAGCCGATGAACCTCGAGTGGGGCCCGAACTGGGACGAGGGTCTGGCCGGCGGCCCCGAGCACGCGACCGCCGACCCGCATCTGCGCGACATGCAGGAGCAGGTGCGCATGACCTACGAGCAGGCGTTCATGTTCTTCCTGCCGCGGATCTGCGAGCACTGCCTGAACCCGTCGTGCGTCGCGTCGTGCCCGTCCGGCGCGATGTACAAGCGCGAGGAGGACGGCATCGTGCTCGTCGACCAGGACCGCTGCCGCGGATGGCGCTACTGCGTCTCGGGATGTCCCTACAAAAAGGTCTACTTCAACCACCGCACAGGCAAGGCCGAGAAGTGCACGCTCTGCTACCCGCGCATCGAGATCGGCCAGCCGACGATCTGCTCGGAGACCTGCGTCGGGCGCATCCGCTACCTCGGCCTCGTCCTCTACGACGCCGACCGCGTGCAGGCCGCCGCGTCGGTGCCCGACGAGCGCGACCTGCTGGCCGCCCAGCGCGACGTCTTCCTCGACCCCGATGACCAGGAAGTGCAGGCCGCAGCTACGCGCGACGGCATCCCGCGCGACTGGATCGAGGCGGCGCAGCGCTCGCCGATCTACGACCTGGCGATGCGCTGGGGGGTCGCGCTGCCCCTGCACCCCGAGTTCCGCACGCTGCCCATGGTCTGGTACGTGCCGCCGCTGTCGCCGATCGTCTCGACGCTCGAGGGTGACGGCTACGAGGCGGACCCGGACGACGTGTTCGGGGCGATCGAGCACATGCGCATCCCGATGGAGTACCTGGCGAACCTGCTGACCGCGGGCGACGTCGAGGCGGTGCGTGGCGTGCTGCAGCGCCTCGCCGCGATGCGTTCCTACATCCGCAAGCGCGAGGTGCTGGGCGAGACCGACGACGAGTTGCCGGGGCTCGTGGGGCTGACCGGACCCGAGCTCGAGCGCATGTACCGGCTCCTGGCGATCGCCGACTACGAGGACCGCTACGTCATCCCGCCCGCGCACGCCGAGCTGGGCGAGCGCCTCATGCAGGAGCAGGGCGGCTGCGGCCTGGACTTCGCCGGCGGGCCGGGCAACTGCGGCGCGGTGGACCCGCGGCCGGACACGTCGTCGCCCGTCGTGCCGTACGACGGCGAGCGCTTCCACGTGATCGACCTGCTCAAGCGCGACGAGCACCACGGCGCATGAGACGCCGGCGCCCCGCACCCGAGGTCCCGCCGCCCTGGGCCCTGCTCTCGTTTCTCCTGCGCTACCCCGATGCGCGCGTGGCCGCGGCGCGCGACGAGCTGGCCGCCGAGGTCGCCGCGCTCGACGACGGACCCGTACGGGCCGCGCTCGCGCGCTTCCTCGCCGGCTGGGACGCCAACCAGACGGACCTCGCCGCGCGCTACGTCGAGACCTTCGACCTGCGCCGCCGCAACAGCCTGCACCTCACCTATTACGCCCACGGCGACACGCGCGAGCGCGGGATGGCGCTCCTGCGCCTCAAGAAGCTCTACCGCACCGCCGGGCTGCCGCTCGACACCGCGCAGCTGCCCGACGACCTGGTGATCATGCTCGCGTTCGCGGCGGTCGCGCCGCCTGGGCATGGCGAGGCGCTGCTGGCCGAGCACCGCCCGGCGATCGAGCTGCTGCGGCTCTCGCTGCACGATCTCGAGAGCCCGTACGCCCACGTCCTCGACGCGATCGCCGCGCTGCTGCCCGCGCTGAGCGTCGCCGAGCGGTCGGAGGTCGCCCGCCTGGCGCGCGAGGGCCCGCCCGAGGAGGCGGTGGGCCTCGAGCCGTACGGGCCCCCCGAGGCGATGCCGGAAGGGGTCCACGCATGAGCGCCGGCGAGATCCTGCTGTGGATCATCCTGCCCTACGCCGCGGTGGTGTGCTTCCTGGTCGGACACTGGTGGCGCTATCGCACCGATCAGTTCGGCTGGACGAGCGGGTCGACGCAGCTGTTCGAGCACAAGATCCTGGGGTGGGCCGGCCCCGCGTTCCACTACGGCGCGCTGGCCGCGATCGGCGGGCACGTCATCGGGCTGCTGATCCCCGAGTCGTTCACCGACGCGGTCGGGATCTCCGAGCACACCTACCGGTGGATCGCGGCGATCGCCGGCGGGGTGGCCGGGCTCGTGACCGCCGTCGGGTTCGTCGGGCTCGTCTACCGGCGGGCGACGAACGTCCGCGTCCGGCGCACCACGTCGCGCACCGACATGCTCGTCTACTTCTTCCTCGTCGTGCTGATCGGGCTCGGCTGCTGGATGACGTTCGCCCACAACCTCATCACCGAGTCGCCGTACAACTACCGTTCCTCGATCGCGGTCTGGTGGCGCTCGCTGTTCATCCTGCAGCCGGACGTCAGCGCCGTCGAGAACGCCAACCTCGTCTACCAGATCCACGCGATCGTGGCCTGGGGCTTCTGGGCGCTGTTCCCGTTCAGCCGCCTCGTGCACGCGTGGAGCATCCCGCTGCAGTACCTCGGCCGTCCGTACATCCTCTACCGGCGACGCTACGCGGCGGCGCCGACCCGCCGGCGATGAGCACCGCCCCGCAGGAGCGCGCCGGCAGCGCGGGGACCGAGCTCGCCCTCGCGACGCTCGCGTTCGCGGTCTGCTTCTACGCGTGGAGCCTGCTCGGCCCGCTCGCGCCCGACATCCAGGACGACCTCGGCCTGTCGGACTTCCAGAGCTCGGTGATGGTGGCGGTGCCGGTGCTGCTGGGCTCGCTCATGCGCATCCCGCTCGGGTGGCTGACCGACCGGGCCGGGGGGCGGCGGGTGTTCACCGCGCTGATGGCGTTCACGCCGCTGCCGCTGATCGCGCTCGCCCTGTGGCACGACTCGCTGACGCCGATCATCGTCTTCGGCTTCCTGCTCGGCTTTGCCGGCGCGTCGTTCGCGGTCGGCGTGCCGTTCGTCAACGGCTGGTATCCGCCGGAGCGCCAGGGCTCGGCGCTCGGCATCTACGGCGCCGGGATGGGCGGGACCGTCGTCGCCGGGCTGACCGCGCCGCGCATCGCCGACGCGTGGGGCCTCGCCGCGCCGTTCTGGGTGGCCACGGGCCTGGTCATCGTGATCGCCTTCGTGTTCTACGCGCTGGCCCGCGACGCTCCGCGCGCGGCGCGGACCGGCCCCGCCCCGGGCATGTTCGGCGCCCTGTCGGTGTTCCGCAGCAGCGGCCGGGCGTGGGCGCTGACGCTCTTCTACTTCATGGCCTTCGGCGGGTTCGTCGCGATGTTCCTCTACCTGCCGAAGCTCCTGACCGGCGTGCACGACCTCTCCAAGTCCGACGCCGGCGCACGCGCCGCCGGGTTCGCGCTGCTCGCGGTCATCGCGCGCCCGCTGGGCGGCTGGCTGGCGGACCGCATCGGCGCCGCTCGGGTGCTGCTGGCCTCGTTCATCTCCGTGACCGGTCTCGCCCTGCTGCTCGCGGCCTCGTACAAGCACATCGTGCCGCTGACCATCGTCTGCCTGGTGATGGCCGTCTTCCTCGGGCTGGGGACGGGCGCCGTCTTCAAGCTGGTGCCGGAGTGGTTCCCCGACCGCGTGGGCGCGGTGACCGGCGTCGTGGGCGCCGCCGGCGGCCTGGGCGGCTTCTTCCCGCCGCTGGTCATGGGCATCGTGAAGTCGGCGACCGGCGGCTACGGGCTCGGGTTCGTGCTCATGGCGCTCGTGTCCGCCGCATGCCTGGTGGTACTCGCGGCGGTGCGCCCTCGCACCGCGCACGCACCGGTCAAGGCGCCCGGCTGACGCCGGTCCGCCGCTGCCGTGCGGCCGGTGCGGTTGAATGGCGCACTGGTGAACCGGCCGGAAGAGATCATCGAGGCGATGCGGGGCCTGCGCGCCCGCGGCTTCGTCGTGGGCACGGTGGGCAACGCGAGCGTGCGCATCGCCGACGGCCTGCGCATCACGCCGTCGCGCCGCGACTACGACGCGATGGGCCCGGAGGACCTCGTCGACGTCGACGGGCGCGGCCGCGTCCTGCACGGCGGGCACCGCCCGTCGCGCGAGCTGTGGCTGCACCTCGCGGTGTACGGCGCGCGGCCCGACGTCTGCGCGATCGTGCACACCCACAGCCCGTATGCGACGGCGTGGAGCTTCCTCGGCGAGCCGATCTCGCCGCAGACCGAGGAGATGTCCTACTACGGGATCGGGCGCGTCGGCGTGGCGCCCGCCGCACCGGCCGGGTCTCCGGAGCTCGCCGCCGCGGTCGCCGGGTCGCTCGGCACCGCCGGCGCGGTGCTGCTGCACGGCCACGGCGTCGTCGCGGTCGGCGCGGACCTCGCGACGGCGGTGACCGCGGCCGAGGCCGTCGAGCACCAGGCCCATGTCGGCTGGCTGCTGCGCGGCGCGCCCGCGCCGTTGGCCTGGGACGGCGATGTCCACACCGGAGAAGGAGGCCTCACATGGCGGGACTGATGGACGGCAGAGCGGGGCTCGTGACCGGCGCCGCCGGCGGCATCGGCCGCGCCACCGCGATCGCGTTCGGGCGCGAGGGCGCCGCCGTCGTCGTCAACGACCTCGAGGATCGCCGTGACGACGGCGACGAGACCGTCCGGCTCGTCGAGGCCGCCGGCGGGCGCGCCGCGTTCGTCGCCGGCGACGTGCGCCGCGCCGCCGACCACGAGGCGCTCGTGGGCGCCGTGGTCGACGCATACGGCCGGCTCGACTTCGCCCACAACAACGCCGGGGTGGAGCTCTCCGAGACGCTCGCGGACACCACAGAGGCCCAGTGGGACCTGATCATGGACGTCAACCTCAAGGGCGTCTGGCTCGGCCTCAGGGCGCAGATGACGCAGATGGCCGCGCAGGGCGGCGGCGGGGCGATCGTCAACACGGCGTCGCTGGCCGGCCTCATCGGCGCGCCCGCACTCGGCGCCTATGTGGCCAGCAAGCACGGCGTCAACGGCCTGACGAAGACGGCGGCGATCGAGGGCGCCCCGCACGAGATCCGCGTCAACGCGGTGTGCCCGGCGGCGATCGCGACCGCGATGATCCTCCAGCAGCCCTACGAGCGCCGCCAGGAGCTCGCGTCGCCGCAGGCGCTCAAGCGCTTCGGCCGGCCCGAGGAGGTGGCCGACGCCGTCGTCTGGCTGTGCTCGGACCGGGCGTCGTTCGTCACCGGGACGGCGATGCCGATCGACGCGGGGTCGACGGCGGGGATCGTCCTGCCCGGCGAGGTGACGTAGGCCCGGCGCGGACGCGGACGCGGGCCACGCCGCGCCGCGCCGCCGTACCATGGCCGCGTGCCGACGCTCACGCTCGAGTGCGCCGTCCGCAGCGCCCCCGGCCCGCGACGCACGCACAACGAGGACGCCGTCTTCGCCAGCCCGAGGATGATCGCGGTCGCCGACGGCGTCGGCGGCCACGCCGCCGGGGAGGTCGCCAGCCGGGCGGTCATCGACGCGCTCGCGCATCTCGAGAAGTGCCGCCTGCAGGCACCGCTGCCGGACGCGCTCGAGGCGGCGGTCGCGCGCGGCAACGACGCGATCGCGTTCATCGCCGAGTGCCGCCCGCCCGCGAGCGGGATGAGCACGACGCTGACCGCCGTGGCGCTCGAGGCCGACTACACGGTGGCGAACATCGGCGACTCGCGCGCATACCTGTACCGCGACGGGCGGCTCGTCGCCCTGACGCGCGACGACAGCTACGTCCAGGCCCTCGTCGACGCCGGCCACCTGACCGCCGAGGCGGCCCGCGCGCATCCGCAGCGCAACGTCGTGCTCGCCGCCCTCGACGGGGCCGCGGAGCGCCGGCCCACCATCTCCCGCCACGCCGCCCGGCCCGGCGACCGGCTGCTGCTGTGCTCGGACGGCCTCACCGACGTCGTCTCCGAGGACGAGGTCCGCGCGGCGCTGGAGATCGCCGCCCGCGACCGGTGCGCCGACCGGCTCATCGCGCTCGCACGGGACGCCGGCGGGCGCGACGACCTCACAGTCGTCGTCGCCGACGTCGCGGCGCGCCCCGGCCCGGATTCGATCTGGGCCTGAGGGCCCGCACGAGCCGCGGACCTTCGACGATCCCGAGTTCGCCGCCGCGCTCGAGGACTTCAGCCCGATGGGCCGGCGCTCGTCATCGACGGCGGCGGCCTGGCGGCGTGGCCAGCCATACTTCACGACGTTCCCCCACGTCGAAGGAGACGCAGATGCCAGCGAAGGGCCAAGCGCAATGGCAGGGCGACCTGCGGTCGGGCAGCGGCACGTTCACCGCGGGCGACAGCATCAGCGGCGAGTACTCGTTCAAGTCGCGCTTCGAGGACGGCCCGGGCGCGAACCCGGAGCAGCTCATCGCCGCCGCGCACGCGTCGTGCTTCTCGATGGCGCTGTCGAACATGCTCGCCGAGGCGGGCTCGCCGCCCGAGTCGGTGACGACCGACGCGACGGTGACGCTGCGCATCGTCGACGGCGCGCCGACGATCACGACGATCGCGCTGAGCACCGTCGGACGCGTGCCGGGCATCGACGACGCGACGTTCCAGGAGCACGCGCGCAGTGCCAAGGAGGGCTGCCCGGTGAGCCGGGCGCTGGCCGGCGTGGGCGAGATCACGCTGGACGCCAAGCTGGAGGGCTGAACGCGGCCCGGGCGCCCGACCGCGTCTGCGGGGCTTCGGGGCGGCTCAGCCGCTGGGCGCGCAGCTCGCGTTCACGTTGCGCAGGTCGAACGTGACGCGCTGGGCGCGGCGGCGCAGGATGACCGTGCGGTCGACCTCGAGCGCGCCCCAGCCCCGGCCCGGGCCGATGCCCGACACGCAGTTGCGTGCGATGCGGCGCGCGGCGCGGCACGTGAGCCCGTGGGCCTGCAGGTCGCCCAGGTGGATCGGGGAGCTGTCGATCTCGAAGCGGACGTCGCCGCAGTAGCGCATCCGGGGCGGCACGGCGAACGTGAAGCGCACGCGGCCGCCGGGCGGCACGGGCCCCACGACGTTCAGGCGCGCGACGAAGATCGAGCCGCCGAGGCGCATCGAGAAGCCGTCGAAGCCGATGGCCGCCTGGACCTTCGGCGACGACGGGGCCACCGACCGCAGCTGCAGGTCGGTGTCGGTCAGCCGAGCGGCGAGGCGGTCGCCGGTGTCGAGGCCGCCGAGCCGGAACGTCGCCGTGCAGCGCTGTGGCGAGCCGGTGCAGTCGACGGTCCGCGTCCTGGCCGCCGCCGCGCCGGGGAGCGCGACGAGCAGTGCGGCGGCGCCGGCGCCGAGGCACGGCAGAAGGCGGGCGGTCATGGGCCGGAGTCCTTTCGGGAGACGAATCCGCGGGCGAGCATATGGCGCGCGGGGTGCCGGCGCAGCGCAATTCGCTCTCGTGCGCCGCTGCGTGCGCTCCCAGCCGGCCCGAGAACGGGTGTCCGCACGCCGCCGGCCGCGGCGGACGCCACCGGCTGACGCAGCGCGCCGGCGTAAAAGGTCATAAAGGCGGCCGCCGGCAGCTCCCAGCCTTCCTATGCTGGACGGCGTCGAAGGGAAGTATCCCGACGGCGGGCATCGTCAACACGGCCGGTCGCGCGCGACCACCCGGTGCTCGCGGCCCTCGCCGAGGGCGGAGAAACCTTCGCGGATTGTCCACGCAACCGCGGAGATCTCGTGCCCACTGCCATCCCCACCGCTGCCATCCTCGCCGACGCCTGGCCCTGGCTCGCCCTCGTCGGCGCCCTCGCCGCCCTGCTCGTCGTCGACCTCGCGCTCGTGCGCGGCCGCGGCGGTGAGATGAGCCTGCGGGCGGCAGCCGTCGCCAGCGTCGCCTGGGTCGGCATCGCGCTCACGTTCTTCCTGGTGCTCCTCGTCGCCGGCGACGGCGGCGACGCGAGCGCGTTCCTCGCCGGCTACCTCGTCGAGAAGTCGCTGTCGCTCGACAACGTCTTCGTCTTCCTGCTGGTCTTCTCGGCCTTCGCGCTGCCGGTCGCCGAGCGCCACCGGCTGCTGACCTACGGCATCGTGCTCGCGCTCGTCCTGCGCGCGCTGTTCATCGTCGTCGGCGCGGCCGCCCTCGGGGCCGTCGGCTGGCTGAGCTTCGTCTTCGCCGCGTTCCTGATCTGGACCGGCTGGCGGATGTTCCGCCACCGCCACGACCACGACGGCGAGCAGGCGATGGTGGACCGGCTCAAGCGCATCCTGCCGATGTCGAGCGCGCCGTCGGACGGGCGCCTGATGCACCGCGACAGGAGCCGGGTCGTGCTGACCACCGGCGGCGCCGCGCTGGCCGGCATCGCCCTGGTGGACATCGTGTTCGCCGTGGACTCGGTGCCGGCCATCCTGGCGATCACGAGCGACACGTTCATCGTCTTCGCGGCGAATGCGTTCGCGCTGCTCGGCCTGCGGCCGCTGTTCTTCCTCGTGGCCGAGCTCGTCGAGCGGCTCTACCACCTCAAGACGGCGCTCGCCGCGCTGCTGGTCTTCATCGGCGCGAAGATGGCGCTCGCCGAGTTCGTCGGCAAGATCGGCCCGGAGATCAGCCTGCCGATCATCGCGGCCATCCTCGCGACCGGCGTGGTCGCCTCGCTCGTGCGCGACCGGCGGCCCGGAGGCGCCGATCGCCCGCCGCACTACGAGCCGCGGGCGCAGAAGGCCTGACCGGGACCGCAGGCGGAGCCTTCGGGGTCCCCGCCCTCTCGCCGGCGGCGGCGGGCTGCTCAGCACCGCGCGAGCGCCGCGGCGTAGAACCGCAGGTAGCGCACGTAGTGCGCGCGCCAGTAGCTGCCGTCGTGGCCGCCGGGCCAGTGGTGCATCGGGATGTGCAGCGCGGCGGCGAACGCGTCGCCCGCCGACCGGAACGGGTCGCCGGTGCCGCCGTCGAGCCAGAGACGCGCGCGGCCCCAAGGCGCCCGCCCGCGCGCCCGGGACAGGGCGATGAGGTCGTTGCGGGCGAAGTCCCGCGCGTCGTCGAACGCGCCCGCCGGGGTCTCGCCGCCCGCGCGCCAGAGCGCCGCCGAGTGACCGCCGACGGCGCAGAAGGTCCGCGGCCGCTGCCGCGCCAGCTGGTAGGCGCCGAAGCCGCCCATCGAGATGCCTCCGATCGCGATCCGCTTCGGGTCGGCGTGCAGGCGGCGCACCGCCTCCGGGATGACCTCGTCGAGCATGTAGCGGTTCCAGTCGCCCGAGCCGCGGCGGTGGTAGTACGAGTGGTCGCCGCCGTTGGCAAACAGGACGTTCGGCGCACGATCGCCGAGCTTGCCCAGCGCCGCGTAGAAGGCGGCGTTCGAGTCGGACTCGGGGCCCCGGCCCCCGCGGCCGTGCAGGAACACGAGCAGCGGCCGCCCGGCACCGCCGCCGGCGGGCGCGGCCGCCACCTGCGGCAGCGTGTCGTGCACGTAGCGCGAGTGCACGTCGAAGCGCTCGATCGTCGCCCCGTGCGCCCCCGGCGCGCCGGTGCTCACCACGCCGCCGAGGCGCGGCAGGACGGTCAGCGCCGCCACGGCGGCCACCGCGGAGACCGCGAGCACGGCCGCGAGGGCGGGGAGGAGGCGCCGCCGGCGCCGCTGGACCGCCGTCAGCGCACGATCAGCCGAACGACGGTGCCGCGGTCCGAACGACGGATCTGCACGAGGTCGCATAGCTGGTTCATGATCCATAGCCCGCGGCCCGAGGTGTCGTCCAGGCCTGGGCGCCGTCGCCCGGCCATGACGTCGGTGACGTGCCCGGCGTCCCGGCTCTGGGCGACGACCTCACCGTCGCGCGCCCACATGCTCAGAAGCCCGGATCCGCCGCCGTGGCGGATGCTGTTCGCGGTCAGCTCGGTGACCGCGAGCAGGAGGTCGCCGGAGCGCGAGTGCGACAGGCCCGCCGCGGCCGCGCATCCGCCCGCGAGCACGCGGACGGTCGCCAGGTCGTTGCGCCGGAAGCGCATCGTCACCGCGTCGGGCGGCACGAGCGACAGCGGCCGCTCGAGGGCGTTGAAGGCGGCGACGCCGTCCACCGGGGCATGACAGCAGGCCCCGCCGTCGTGCACGGCCGGGTGGGTCATCCGCGCGTCGGCGATCACCTTCGGCGGCAGGCCGTCGGCGTCGTACGGGCAGATGAGCTGCCAGGCGGGGTCGTCGCCGAACGCCACGTTGATGAGCGCCTCGTGACGGTGGCACTCGTCCAGCTCGGCGGCCGAGCGCCCGACCCACACCGGCTCGCCGACGCCGAGGAACGGCCCGCCCTCCGCGAGTGCCCGGTCGGCCAGGTCGCGCCACGCGGGGATGATCCGGGCGGGGTTGACGCCGATCTCGGTCATGTCGAGCAGCTGCAGGCGCTCCTCGGCTCCGAACACCGACTGCAGCCGCTGGACGCGATCCGTCGGTGCGGCGACGGCGGCATGGCCGCCCTCGCGCAGGGTCCCGGCGACGCGCGGGGCGATCTCGTCGACGAACCCGTCGACCCCGCGCGTGTAGAACAGCGCCTCGTGACGGAAGGCGGTGGCCGGCGGCGCCGATGTCGCGGGCAGACCCATCTCGGAGCACGATAGACCGCATCGGGGGAGTTCAAACCCGGTCCGGCCCGCCGGGGCGCGCGCCTGCACGGCGTCAAACCACGAGGTCCCGCGCGAGCGGCGATGTCCGGGCGCACAACCGTTGGCGTCCCGCGGGTTGTCTTCCCGGCCCTGGACGCGGTTTCATGCGCGCGTGCGCGATCTGACCCTCCTCCTTGACGGCGGCACGTTCTTCGAGGGCGCGCGCTGGCACGACGGCCGCTGGTACGCGTCCGACTTCTACGCCGACCGGGTGATCGCGGTCACCGAGGACGGCGTGGAGGAGACGGTGCTGTCGATCGAGCGGCCGTCCGGCCTGGGCTGGCTGCCGGACGGCTCGCTGCTCGCGGTGTCCATGACGGGCCACAAGGTGTGGCGGCGCGGCGGAGGCGGCGAACCGGTGCTGCATGCCGACACCGCCGGCTTCACCCGCGGCGAGGCCAACGACATGCTCGTCGACGCCGCGGGGCGCGCGTACGTCACGCACTACGGCTTCGACCTCATGGCCGGCGAGGCGCCGCGCCCGGCCGACCTCGTGCGCGTCGACCCCGACGGGACCGTGTCGCGCGCCGCCACCGGGCTGCACTTCCCCAACGCGGTGATGCTCAGCGAGGACGGCCGCACGCTGATCGTCGCCGAGACGATCGCCGCGCGGCTCACGGCCTTCGACGTGGCCGACGACGGCTCGCTGGGCCCCGGCCGGGTGTGGGGACAGCTCGCGCCGACGCCGCCGCTGACCACGCTCGACGAGGTCATCGGCGCGGTGCGCTTCGCCCCCGACGGCTGCACGCTGGACGCCGAGGGCTGCATCTGGGCCGCCGACTCGCTGCACAAGCGCTGCGCGCGCATCGGCCCCGGCGGCGAGATCCTCGAGGAGATCGCCGTGCCCGACGACGACCTCGTCTTCTACGGCGCGATGCTCGGCGGCGAGGACGGCCGCACGCTGCTCACCTGCCTGGCGCCGGACTGGCGCCAGGCGCGCCCGGAGGGCGAGCGCGCCTCCGCGCTCTACACCGCGCGGGTCGATGTGCCGCACGCCGGACTTCCGTAGAGTCGCGGGATGCCACCCCGCTTGCTCGTCGTCGCCGCGCTCGCCGTCGCCGCGGCCATCAGCCCCGCCGCAGCGACCGCCGCCACCCCGAAGCAGGCGGACCGCGCCCTCGGCCGCGCGCTCGGCAAGGTGGTGCGCATGCCTGGCGGTGCGCCGGGCGCCGTGGCCGTGATCCAGCGCGGATCGCAGCGCACGGTCGTGCGCCGCGGCGTCGCGGACACGCGCACCGGGCGCCCGATCGACGTCAACGACCGCTGGCGGATCGCGAGCGTCTCGAAGGCGTTCAGCGGAGCGACGGCGCTCGCGCTCGTGGCGCAGGGCAAGCTCTCGGTCGACGACACGATCGCGCAGCGGCTGCCGGGGCTGCCCGCGGCCTGGGGCTCGGTCACGCTGGGCCAGGCCCTGCACCACACGAGCGGCCTGCCGGACTTCATCAACGCGCCGAGCTTCCGGGCGGCGATCGAGGCAGACGCGCGGCAGACCGTCGAGCCGTCGACCATCATCGGCTACGTCGCCGACGAGCCGCTCGAATTCGCGCCGGGCTCCAAGTACGTGTACTCCGACACCGACAACATCGTCGTCGGGCTGTTCATCGAGGCGGCCAGCGGGCTCTCGTACGATCGCGCACTGGGCGCGCTGGTGCTCGACCCGCTCGCGCTGCGGCGCACGAGCCTGCCGATGGGGTGGCGCATGGTCGCGCCGTTCGTCCACGGCTACTTCCCCAACGGCTCGCCGGACGCGGCGGAGGACGCCAGCGAGCTGCTGAACCCGACGATCGCGTGGGCGTCCGGCGGCATGGTCTCGTCGCCCCTCGACCTCACCCGATTCGTGCGGGCCTACGCATCCGGGCGCCTGTACCCCGGAGCTCCGGTGACCGCGCAGCGGCAGTTCGTCCCCGGTGGGTCCGGACCGCCCGGCCCCGGCGTCAACGAGGCGGGCCTCGGCATCTTCCGCTACCGCACCCGCTGCGGCACCGTGCTCGGCCACACCGGCAACTACGCCGGCTACACGACGTTCATCGCCGCCACGCCGGACGGGCGGCGCTCCGCCGTCGTGCAGGTCAGCACGCAGCTGTCGCAGGCGCTGCCCGCCCCGGCCAGCACCGCGTACCGGTCGCTGCGGCGCGCCTGGGGGCTCGCGGTCTGCGCGGCAATGGCCAAGTAGACGATGCGGCGATCCATCGTCGTCGCGCTGTGCGCGCTCGCGGGCGCGTTCACGGCGGTCGCGCTCGCGGGCGCGTTCACGGCGGTCGCGCCCGCTGACGCCGCCGGACGGCTGCCGTCCTCGATCGGCAAGCTCGAGCGGTCGCTGGCCGCGGGGCGCACGACCTGCCAGGCGGTCACCCGCACGGCGCTCGTGCGGATCCGCGCCGTCAACCCGACCACGCACGCGGTCATCGAGGTCAACCCTGACGCGATGGCGATCGCCCGGCGTCTCGACGCGCGCCGGCGGGCCGGTCGGCGCCCCCGGTCGCTGGAGTGCCTCCCGCTGCTGCTGAAGGCCAACTACGGCACGGGCGACCGCCTGCAGACGACGGCGGGGTCCTTCGTCCTCGCGGGGTTCCGCACCGCGCAGGACTCCTTCGCCGCCCGCCGGCTGCGTGCGGCGGGAGCCGTGATCCTCGGCAAGACCAACATGGACGAATGGGCGCACGGCGTGGCGGGCTACAGCTCGCTCGGCGGCCAGACCGCGAACGGCCGGCGCGCGACGCGCGGGCCGAGCGGCTCCAGCGGCGGCTCCGCGTCGGCGGTCGCGAGCGGCATGGCGCTCGTCGCCATGGGCTCGGACACCGGCGGCTCGATCCAGGGGCCGGCCGCCTGGAACGGGGTCGTCGGGCTGCGGCCCACGGTCGGCCTCGTCTCCCGCGAGGGCGTGATCCCGTTCGCCTCGTTCACCGACGTGGTCGGCCCGCTGACGCGATCGGTCGCCGACCTCGCGCGCGTCCTGGGTCCGCTCACGGGCGTCGACCCCGCGGATCCGGCGACGCGGGGCAGCCGCTTCCGCCGCGACTACACGCCGTACCTGGACCGCGACGGCCTGCGCGGGGCGCGCATCGGCGTGCTGGACAGCCTCGCCGGGATCGACCTCACGGCCGACAGCACCCAGGTCGAGGCGGCGTTCGCGCGCGGGCTGACACGGATGCGGCGCTCCGGCGCCACGATCGTCGACGGGCTGGCGTTCGACGTCCCCGGCTTCACCTTCGACGGAATCGGGCTGATCACGGCATCGCAGTTCCACGCGGAGCTCGACGCGTGGTTCCGCGGGCCGGGGCGCGGCGCGCCGGTCCACAGCCTCGCCGAGGTGGTGGAGCGCAGTTCGCAGCCGGACGTCCGCGACCGGGTCTTCGTCCTGCCCGGCCTCGAGCAGGCGCTGACCACGGCGGCGCCCGAGGGGCCCGCGTTCGACGCGGCGGTGGCCGAGGCCGACGGCTTCCGTGACACGCTGCTCGCGCTCATGCGCCGCCATCGGCTGGACGCGCTCGTGTACCCGACCATGACGTGCCCGGCATCGCCGCTGCCCGGGGTCGTCGACCCGACGTGGACCTGCACCGACGCCGGCACGCCGTTCCCGCAGCCGCTCACGCTCGGCGAGGCGCCCGGCGCCCTGCCCACGGTCCTCTCCGCCGTCAGCCGGCTGCCCGCCCTCACCGTCCCCGGGGCGGCGCTGCCCGGCGGGCAGCGGCTCGGCATCAACCTGCTCGGGCCGGCCTGGAGCGAGGGGCGCCTCATCCGTCTCGGCTACGCGTTCGAACGGGGGCCGCGCCCGCGGCGATGAGTTCCGGCGCGTCGCGCGGTCCAACGAGCATGGGCCAGGTCACCTGTCAGATCTCCATCTCGCTGGACGGCTACGCCGCCGGGCCGAACCAGAGCGTCGAGGACCCGATCGGTGAGGGCGGCATGCGCCTGCACGATTGGGCGGTCGCCACCGAGGGCTGGCGCCGCGAGCACGGCCTCGAAGGCGGGGAGCGCAACGTGGACTCCGAGGTCGCGAGCCGGCTGATGGCGCGCAACGGCGCGTACATCATGGGCCGCCGGATGTTCGGCGGCGGCGACGGGGAGTGGGACCTGGGGTGGACCGGCTGGTGGGGCGACGACCCGCCCTTCCACGCGCCGGTGTTCGTCCTGACCCACCATCCGCGCGAGCCGCTGCAGATGCAGGGCGGGACGACGTTCACGTTCGTCACCGACGGGATCGAGAGCGCCCTCGAGCAGGCGCGGGCGGCGGCCGGCGAGGGCGATGTGGCCATCGCCGGCGGGGCGAGCGCGGTGCAGCAGTACCTCGCCGCCGGCCTGCTGGACGAGATGCACCTGCACGTCGTCCCGGTCGTGCTCGGCGCGGGCGAGCGGCTGCTCGAGAACGTCGGCCACCCGACCCTCGAGCAGGTCGAGGTGGTCGCATCGCCGGTCGTCACGCACCTGCGCTACCGCGTCGTGCGGTGACGGCGCGGCGGCGCCCGTAGCATCGGCGCCCGCCCGATGTTCACGCGCTTCACCCCGTCTCACCGCGGCGGCAGCGGCCCGCCGCTGCTGTGCCTGCACGGCTTCACCGACACGTGGCGGACGTGGGACCTCGTGCTGCCGGCCCTCGAGCGCCGCCACGACGTGCTGGCGCCCACGCTGCCGGGGCACGCGGGCGGACCGGCGCTCGGCGACGAGGCGAGCGCGGCGCAGGTCGTCGACGGGGTGGAGGAGGCGATGGACGAGGCAGGCTTCGCGACGGCGCACGTCGTGGGCAACTCCCTCGGCGGCTACGTCGCGCTGCACCTGGCCGCCCGCGGGCGGGCGGAGTCGGTCGTGGCGCTCGCGCCGGCGGGCGGCTGGGCGGTGGGCGACGAGTCCTTCCGCGCGACGCTCGCGTACTTCACGTCGATGCAGGAGACGCTGCGGGCCGCGGCGCCGCACGCCGAGGCGATCCTCGCCACACCCGAGGGCCGCCGCCGGGCCACCGCCTACACCACGGTCGCGTTCGAGCACATCCCCACCGACCTGCTCGTGCACCAGATGCTCGGCGCAGCCGGCTGCGTCGGCGCAGCCCCCCTCGTCGAGAGCGCCCTGCGCGAGGGGTGGCGGCTCGACGCCGAGCGCGTCGACTGCCCGGTGCGCGTCGTCTGGGGCACCGAGGACCGGCTGCTGCCGTGGCCCTCGGCGGCGCAGCGCTACCGGCGCGACTGGCTGCCGGCGGCCGACTGGGTCGTGCTCGACGGCGTCGGCCACTGCCCGCAGCTCGACGTCCCGATCGAGACGGCGCAGCTCATCCTCGACTTCACGGGGTGGTGATCATGCCGACGACCGCTGCTCGGGTCCTGGAGGGCAGGTGCGGTGAGCTCGGGCCCGTGTCGCAGCGGACGTGCCCCGGCGCGCCGCGCTCGCGGGCGAGGCGCGCGAATACGCGGACGGTGTGATCAACGGTGATGCTGGTCGCAACCTCCATCGCGAGAGCTTCGCGGGTGAACCCGTCGACGACGTTGAGCAGCTTGATCGCGCGGTCGTCGACGGCCTGGTCGAACTGAGAGTCGATCGCCCATACGTGATCGGGGAGGTTGTCCCGTAGCGCGTAGAACTTCGTAGGTGGCGGTCCCGTCGCCTCGTCCGCTGGTGTTGCGAGCGTGGCGAGTGCGAAGTCAGTCCACCGAGACGAAGGGACCGCCATGAGGACCGTAGAGCAAGTGCAGGTCGCCAGCATCGAGCTGGCGTTGCCGCCGAGCGTGCAGGAAGCGCTGGGCGGGCGCGAAGGGCAAGCGCAACCCGGACCGGGCTGCCGTGCGCCACGGCCACGAGGGCGGAGAGGTCACGTTGGGCGGTCGGCGCGTCGCGGTCGAGCGGCCGCGGGCACGAAGCGTCGACGGCGCGCACGAGGTGGCGTTGGGAACCTACGCGCACTTCGCCGACCGCGATCCGCTCACGCGCGTGGTCTTGGAGCAGATGCTCGCCGGTGTCTCAACGCGCCGGTTCTCGCGCACCCGCGAGCCGGTCGGCGAGGACGTCCTCGCCGCGGAGCGTTCAACCTCGAAGTCGGCCGTCAGCCGCGAGTTCGTCGGGCGTACCCGCGAGCACCTCGATGCGCTGATGGGCCGCCCGCTCGCGGACATGCGCCTGGCCGCGATCATGCTCGACGGGATCGAGCTCAAGGGCCGCTGCTGCGTCGTGTGCCTGGGCATTACGACCGACGGGATCAAGGTCGCGTTGGGGCTGTGGGACGGCTCGACGGAGAACAAGACCGTCGCCGCGCACCTGCTCTCAGACCTCATCGACCGCGGCCTTGACGTCGAACAGGGCGTGCTCGTCGTCTTGGACGGAAGCAAGGCGCTGCGGGCCGCGGTCAACGAGGTGTTCGGGCCCGTCGCGGTGCATCGCTGTGTGCGCCACAAGGAACGAAACGTGCTCGAGCACCTATCCGAGCGCGACCGCCCGACAGTGAAGGCCCGGCTGCGCAAGGCGTGGGCAACCGACGACTACGCCGTCGCGCTCGACGCGCTGAACCGGCTCGCCGGCGAACTCGACCGCTCGCACCCGGGCGCCGCCGCCTCGTTGCGCGAAGGCATGGCCGAGACGCTCACGCGCTCACGCGCCTCGGGATCGGCGGCAAGCTCAAGACGACGCGCAATCCACGAACCCGATCGAGTCGATGATCGAGACGGTGCGCCGCACCAGCCGCAACGTCAAGCGCTGGCAGAACGGCGACATGTGCCTGCGCTGGACCGCCGCCGGGATGCTCGAAGCCGAGCAGCAATTCCGCAAGATCATCGGCTACAGCGACCTCGCCAAGCTCGCACTCGCCGTCGAGCAAGACCTCACCGCCCACCGCGCCGCCGTTGCCCCCACGACCCGCCAGGAGGCCGATACGCTCGCCACCATCAGCTGAGCATCACCGGACCGCCGCCACGAAATTCCACGACGGACGGGACAACCTCGCCCCGAGCGCGAGGCTCACTGCCACGGTCGCCACGGCGACAAGCGGTGGGCAGGACGGCGACATGGCGGCAGCATCCTGGATCCTGCTGGGAGGACGCATCCGTAGAACCCTGCAGACTTGGACACAGGATCACACTCGGAGATGTCACAGCGAGGCGACTTGGTGAGGACTTAAGCAACTATTGCGAGGAGCCCGCGCTCGATCTCGCGTCATCGTCGATGGCTACTCTGGTGGCTTTATCGACGTATCGTCGCTGTAGTGGGGCGCAGCGCGGTCGTGGCACGTCGCGCCCCCGCGGTGACGTACTTATTGGCCCACGCCTCGGCACACACGACTGTGTCCTGCGGATCGCGGCAGGGAAACGAGTGTGCGGGGTCGACGAGCACCCCCGCGACCGGAGGCTCGTGCCTTGCGTCACCGCGGTCACCAACCGCGTAGTCTTCGACGCCGTGCCGTCCGAGGATGGTGATGATCGTCGTGGCGGCCGCGGTCGAACGCGAGTCCACTCCCGGCACGTTCCTTGGTGTCGCTGCGCTGCGGAGCGATGCGGCCCAAGCGCCGCGATGTCGTTGCGCATGCCCGTGCCGCCCGGACGGACTGCTCGTACACGAGGCAGCCTTGGGCAAAAGCATGATTCTCGTCCACCGCGTGTGATGCTCGCCGATGCGGCGCAACGCACGCGAGACCCGTGGCCCCGGTTAGCAGCAAATGCTTCGCACCGTGTTGGCGCTCGAGCAGTTTTGCAGAGAGCGTCCTTGGCTCGGGCTGCCGAGTTGCCGCACCTGCATTGCGAACGCGCGGGTCAAGCGACGCGTTGGGAGGCGGCCTGTCTGGTGTCCTGCTCGCGCAGCCGCGGGAGGACATGCTCGGAGTACTGCGTGAGCGCGCGCTCCTGGTCGGGCCCCGGGAAGTGGAACACGAGGTGGCTGAAGCCGAGGTCGATGTAGGGCTGGATCTGGCGGACCTGCTCGTCGGGGTCGTCGGAGACGATCCAGCGGCTGGCCGTCCGGTCGACCGGCAGCGCGTCGGCGAGGCGCTGCATCTCGATCGGGTCCTCGACGCCCATCTTCTCCTCGGGCTTGAGGGCCAGCGCGCCCCAGAACTTCGTGTCCTCGCGGGCGCGGTCGATGTCCTGGTCGAAGGAGACCTTGACCTCGAGGGTGAGCTCGATCTCCGACGGCTGGCGGCCGGCCTTCTCGACGCCGTCCTGCAGCGCGGGCAGCAGCTTCTCGGAGTACAGCGCCGGGTCCTTGCCGCTGGTGGTGATGAAGCCGTCGGCCATGCGCCCCGCCAGGCGCGCCGCGGCGGGGCCGGACGCCGCGATGTACAGCGGGACGCCCTCCTCCGGCCGGTCGTAGATCGTCGCGTCCGTCGTCTGGAAGTGCTCCCCGGAGAACGACACCCGCTCCTCGCGCCACAGCTGCTGCATGAGCTGGGCGGACTCCTTGAGCATCTGGAAGCGCACCTTCTGCTCGGGCCAGTCGACGCCGAGCGGGACCTCGTTCATCGCCTCGCCCGTCCCGATGCCGAGCATCACGCGGCCGGGGTACAGGCAGCCGAGCGTCGCCATCGCCTGGGCGACGATGCCCGGGTGATAGCGGTACGCGGGCGCGACCACGCTGGTGCCGAGCTCGATCTTCTTCGTCCGCTCCCCCGCGGCCCCGAGCCAGGAGAACGAGAACGGCGAGTGGCCGCCGTCGTGGCGCCAGGGCTGGAAGTGGTCGGAGACGACGACGCTGTCGAAGCCGAGGTCCTCCGCGGCGACGGCGAATTCGAGAAGCGGCCGCGGAGCGAACTGCTCCGCCGAGGCCTTGTAACCAAGCTTGAGCAATGTTGCCGATCCTGAGGTCGAGGGGTACAAGAGGTCAGTTCGGTGTCTCTTGACGCCAGCTACGGATGTGTGCAGGGATCGGGCGGTCAGGCGCGAGTCGGGGATCAGGCACCGGCGGCAGCACGCTCGTCTGCAGAGGAACCACCCCGGCCCACGCATCGGTCAGCAAATCGTCTCCTGTGTCGCCCGGCGGACCGGAGCGGATCTTCGCTGAGGCTTCGTCGATCGGCAGCACGAGCAGCGACGTCGCCTTGAGCTCCTGGGACGTTGGTGGCCGCACCTCGTTGGAGCGACCGGGCACCAGCCGGTCGATGAGGACTGTGAGGCCGCGCGCCTTTTCGACCGGGTCGGTGATGGCGGTTGCGCTGCCGAGGATCACCACCGACCGGTAGTTGAACGAGTGGTTGAACGCGGTGCGTGCCAGGACGATCCCGTCCACCAGGGTCACCGTCGCGCACACCGGCTGACCGGTGCTCATCGCGCGTATGGTGCGACTGGCGGCCGAGCCGTGGATGTAGAGCTCGTCCTCCACTCGTGCGTATGTCGTCGGAAGCACGAACGGCTGGCCTGTCGCATCCGCGAGCCCGAGATGGCAGACCAGCCCTTCGTCGAGGATGGAGTTGATCGCCTGCCGATCGAAGATGCCGCGCTGGGGGAACCGCCGCAGCCTTGTGCGGGCCGTGCGTAGGGGCTGATGGGACATGGACGTCATCGCTCAAGCGCGCGGTGAGATCTCGTCGAGCTCGGGCCGCGGCGACGTGACCACCATGTAGGCCAGCGCGGCCACGCATGCCCCGAGGCACTCGGCGACGAGGTACCCGACCCACTGGTCCCAGTTGTGCACGCTTCCGGCGATCGTCGAGATCACGAGCGGACCGAACGCGCGCGCCGGGTTGATGGCGCCCCCGGTCACGGGCCCCAGCGTCACGATGATGGCCGCCACCGCCAGCCCGATGATCAGGCCCGCCCAGCCGCTCGGCGCGACCTTCGATCCGAGGCCGAGCACGATGAACATCAGCACGCCCGTGCCGAAGCCTTCGGCCAGCAGCGCGGATGTCCAGCTCGTCACGGTCGTGTCGAAGTGCGTGAGCCCGAACCCGTATCCGAGGTCGATCGCCCGGTCGGTGAAGATGATCCAGATGCCGGCCGCGCCGGCCACGGCCCCGATCATCTGTGCCGCCACGTACGCGGGTACCTCGCGCGCCGGGAACTGCCGGACCGCCGCCAGGGCGATGGTGACGGCGGGGTTGATGTGTGATCCTGAGACGGGGCCGAAGACGTAACACACACCGGCGATGATCAACCCGAAGGTGAGAGCGATGAAGCCGAGATCCGCGCCGCTGGCGGACGTCACATCGCCCTGCAGGAGGACAGCCGGAACGGAGCCCACACCGATGAAGATGAACAGCGCGGTGGCCACGAGCTCCGCCACTGCGCGCTGACGCAGTGAGAAGCGGCTGCTCTCGGCCGATGCGCGGGCCAGCGAGAACCGTGTGGTCAGGCGGATGAGCCCAGCCTGCGTATCGGAACGGGGTTGAGACATCGGACACCCCTTGCCTTTGGCGGTGCTGATTGGCGCTCGCGGTGTGCGAGCCGGTCACGGCCGATTATCGGCTCGGTCCAACAGTCCGCGAGGTAGCCAATCCACGAAAAGTGGAGTGGACCATGCCAGTCCATTCAGGCGTCCGCACGCCAGCGCGGCCTCACTCGCCGCGGATGAGCGACTCGGAGTAGGCCATCCAAGCGTGCGAGAGCCGCTGGCACGCCTCTCGGATGATCTCCGGGGGATAGACGAACGGAAGGCGGAGGTGGTCGGCGAAGCTCCCGTCGACGGACAGGGTGTCGCCGGCGGTGACGGCCACCCCGCTCATCAGCGCGAACTGGGCGAAGTGCCGCGCATCGCCGCGCGGCAGCCTGATCCACATCGAGCGGCCTCCGTGCGGGCGACGCCAGCGCCAGTCGGGGAGGTGGGCATTCAGCGTGTCCTCCATGAGCTCCAGCGAGTCCCGCAGTTCGTTGCGCTGGGTTGTCAGGATGGCGTCGAGGTTGCCGAGCAGCTCGCGGACGACGATCTGGCTGAGCAGCGACGTGCCCATGTCGCTCAGCGCCTTGAGCCGGGCCAGCCGCGAGATGAGCGGTGAGGAGGCGCGGATCCAGCCAACCCGAAGCCCGCCCCACACGATCTTGCTGGCCGAGCCGACGAGGATCACCGGAGTCAGGCCGTCCGCGTAGGTCGCCAGATACGGCGGCGGACGCTCGAGGCTCAGATCGGCGTTGACCGTGTCCTCGACGATCGGCACCGACGCCCTCGCTGCGACCTCCACGAGGCTGCGACGCTGGTGCTCGGGCACCGTCAGACCGGTCGGGTAGTGGCAGGTCGGCGTGATGAAGATCAGCCGCGGCGCATCCGCGTCGATCAGCTCGCGTAGGCGGCCGGGCAGATTGGCGTCCTCGATCGGCAGGGTCACGGGACGGGCGTGGCTAGGGGTCAGAGCATCCACGAGGCCTCGATATGTGGGGTTCTCCACGATCACGGCATCGTTCGGCCGCACGAACAGGTTCAGCAGCAGGGAGATGGCCTGCTGTGCGCCGCTCGTGATCAGGAGGTCCTCTTCGTCGGTGGGGAGCCCGCGTGCCTCGAGATACCGCGCGATCTGGCGCCGCAGCGAAGGCAGCCCGAGCGGCTGGTAGCCGACCGGCGTCGCCTCACGCAGGAGGTCGCGACCGAGCTCGCCCGGCAGCATCATGCCGACGATCGACTCGAGCGCCGCCACCGGCATCGGAACGGTCAGGTCGATCGGCGCGGGACTGGGATCGATGAAGCTCGACAGGTACGAGCTCTGGACCAGGGCGCTGAGCGCCGCCTCGTCACTGAACGTGCCCTGGCGCCGGTTGTGTACCCAGGTGCCGCTGCCCTGCCGGCTGGCGACGACGCCCTCGTCGCGCAGCACGCTGTAGGCGGACACCACGGTGCTGCGGCTGATGAACAGCTGCTTGGCGAGGTCGCGCTCGGGCGGCAGTCGCGTGCCGCTGGCCAGGAAGCCGGTCTCCACGATCGACCGGAGGGCGGCGCCCAGCTTCGCGTACAAAGGCCCGGGCCCCTCGTTCCAATCCGGCCCGAGCATCTCGACCAACCGGGCCAGCGAGATCTGCGGTGAGTCCTGCGGCGCTGATGGTTGCTCGAGATGCATCGCGCCTGTGGACATTACCGGCAAATGGAACGGTCCACGAGCACCCAATTTCCTGCCATTGGCCCTTGTCCCATGCCGCCCCGCATCACCATATTGCCATTCTAGAGGAGCGGTTGAGGGCGAAACAGCGCTTCGCGCACGTCGCTCATTCGCGGCCGGGTCGACACCGCTACTGCGTGGGAGACGGTCTCCCGAACCCACTCAGCGCGGAGGAGGAGGACGTTGGGATGCACGATCATACGTCGACGTGACGGCTGTTGCCGTCGGGTTTCTGTGAAACCGGCGGCCATGGCCATTGGTAACAGGATTAAGACCTCCGACCGGCACTGAGCCGGTGTGACGGCGTGGCGCGCGGCACACGCCGTCCGCGACCTGCTGTGAACGGGCGCAGCCTCTACCCGAAAATCGCTGCGCCACGGGCCGCGCCGCCTTCGCACGTCTGCACGTGGCTGAGCCGCGATCGGACGGCGTCGCAATGGAGTGCACCATGAACCCAAAAGGAGCAACGCCATGATCGCTCGCGGTCTAGCAGTGACCTGTGCCCTCGCGGCGACGTCCGTGATGGCCCTTGCCGGCTGTGGATCCTCGTCCAATAGCGACACGGGGTCCAGCTCGGCGTCGACCGACGCCGGCGCCGCGACGCAGGCCGGGAGCAAGGATCCGATCGTCGTGGGCATCTCCGCGGCGAAGACCGGCATCTACCAGCCGTACGACGAGCAGGCCAGCCAGCTCCTGCAGATGCGCTTCGACGAGATCAACAAGGACGGGGGCGTGCTGGGCCGGCCGATCCGCGTGGAGTGGATCGACACGAAGTCGGAGAAGCCGACCGCGGGCACCAACGCCCAGGAGCTCATCGACAAGGGCGCCAAGGTCATCGTCGCGACGTGTGACTTCGACTACTCGTTCCCTGCGATCCAGGCGGCATCGACGCAGAAGGTGCCGGCGATGGCGCTGTGCGCGTCCTCGCCGAAGTCGGCGTCGCCCGCGCTTGTCGGGCCGTACTCCGGGACGATGGGCCTCGGCTCTGACACCGAGGGCGTCGCAATGGCCAATTGGCTCCACGAGAACCACCCGGACCTCAAGCGCGCCTACGTGATCACCGACACCTTCATCCAGTACTCGAAGGCGACGGCGGCCTACTTCGCAGCGCGGTGGAAGGAGCTCGGCGGCACGATCTGCGGCGAGGACAGCTTCGTCGGCGGGCCCACCCTGGACCTGAGCTCCCAGGTCACGCGTCTGCGCAGCAAGGTCTCCGGCTGCGACGTCGTCTACGACTCGTCGATCATCCCGTTCGGCGCGCAGCTGATCCGCGGGATCCGCGACGCGGGCATCGACCTGCCGATCGCGACGAACGCCGCCGTGAACGGCACGGCGATCAAGCAGGTGGCCGGCAACGTGTCGGATGTCTACGCGCTGGGATTCGCCTGCGTGGATACGTACTGCAAGGGCGGCAACGCCGCCGTCGCCGACGTCAACGCGCGGTTCGAGGACAAGTACGGGGCCAAGATCGCGTCGAGCTACGCGCTGCCGGGGTACGACCTCGCCACCGCGATCGCCGCGGCGATCGAGAAGGCCGGATCGACCGACGGGGACAAGATCGCCGCCGCGCTCTTCGACTCCGGCATCACCGTCGACGAGCTCAGCGGCAACAAGGTGCAGTTCACGTCGGAGTGCCACCGGCCCCAGCCCGGCGCCTACAGCGTCGAGGAGTTCAAGAACGGACAGTCCAGCCAGGTCGGCACGGCGTCCGTGGATGCGGTGCCGGACATCGGCGACGGCAACACCTGCACCAAGCCCCCGGCGGTGAAGTAGCGGACCGGCCCAGCGCAGACCGGCGACACCGAGGAGGGAAGATGAGCGACGAGCCTGGGCGCAGCGTGTTCGAGGCGCGGGATGTCCGTGTGCACTACGACGGCGTACGCGCGGTCGACGGCGTCGACCTGACGCTGCGGGCCGGCGAGATCATGGGGCTGATCGGACCCAACGGGGCCGGGAAGTCGACGCTGATGGGCGCCATCTCACGGTTCGTCCCGCTCACGACGGGGCGGATCGAGGTGGGCGGCCGGGACGTGTCCGACTGGCCGCCCCACCGGCTCGTCGGACTCGGCGTCGTGCGGACGTTCCAGGACGTCGTCACCTTCCCGACGCTGACGGTGTTCGAGAACGTGGAGCTCGGCGCGCTGGGCGCGGGCCTGTCGCGTTCCCGGGCGCGGGCCCGCGCCCGGGAGCTGCTGATGGGGCTCGACCTGCACGGCGTCGCGGGCCTGCCGGCGTCGGCGTTGCCCCACGGCGACGAGCGCCGGCTCGGCATCGCGCGTGCCGTCGCGGCCCAGCCCCGCTTCCTCCTGCTCGACGAGCCGGCGGCCGGCCTCGACGACGCGGAGAGCCTCGAGCTCTCCGCGACCATCGTGCGGATCCGCGACGACAGCGGCTGCGGCGTACTGCTCGTCGAGCACGACATGCGGATCATCTTCGGGGCCTGCGAGTCGATCCACGTGCTCGACTTCGGCAAGACGCTGGCCGCAGGGCCTCCGGAGGCGGTGCGCGCCGACCCCCGGGTGATGGCGGCGTATCTCGGCCAGAAGGGCTCCGAAGCCGCGGAGAGGCACTCGCATGCTGAGCGTCACTGACCTGACCGTGCATCACGGGCGCGTCGCGGCGGTGCAGGGCCTGTCGCTCGACGTCCGCGAGGGCGAGTTCGTAGGGCTCGTCGGCCACAACGGCGCGGGCAAGACCACGACGCTGATGACGATCGTCGGCGCGTATCGGCCGACCTCCGGTTCGGTCGGCTTCGACGGACGCGACCTGACCCGGCTCTCCCCCGACCGCATCCTGCGCGCGGGCGTCTCGATGGTTCCCGAAGGACGGCGCATCTTCGGGCGGCTGTCGGTCGGGGAGAACCTGAAGATCGGCGCGATCTGCCGGCGCGAGCGCCGGCAGGTCGACGAGGACCTCGACCGCATGCTCGAGCGGTTCCCCGTCCTGAAGAAGACGTGGCACAAGCCTGGAGCACAGCTCTCCGGCGGAGAGCAGCAGCAGCTGGCGATCGCCCGCGCCCTGCTGGCCTCGCCCCGGCTGCTCCTGCTCGACGAGCCCACGCTGGGCCTGGCACCGCTCATGGTCGATCGCGTCTTCGACATCCTCGAGCAGCTTCACGCGGAGGGCCTGACGATCCTGCTGGTCGAGCAGAACGCCGCCCGCACGATCGAGGTGGCGGACCGCACCTACGTGCTGCGCACCGGAGGCCGCGTGCAGTTCCACGGGACGTCCGAGGAGCTCGCCGCCATGGGGGACTTCGAGAGCGCCTACATCGGAATGGGATGAGGAGGGCATGATGTTCGCCACCGCGACGACGGTGCTCCAGTACGGCTTCGACTCCATCGCCTACGGGAGCCTCTTCGCGCTGATCGCCCTGTCGCTGTCGCTGCTGTTCGGCGTGATGGGCCTGATGAACTTCGCCTACGGCGAGCTGATCATGGCCGGCGCGTTCACCATGTTCTACACACGGACGTGGGGCGTGATCCCGATGATCGCCGTCACCTTCGCGATCGTCGTCGTGCTGGCGGTGCTCATGGAGCGGCTGGCCTTCCGCCCGGTCCGGCGCGGGTCGCCTGTGACCCTGCTGATCACCTCGTTCGCCGTGAGCTACGGGTTGCAGCAGCTGGCGTTCATGACGGTGGGCAAGAGCACGCAGCAGGGCGTCACCCCGTATCCGTGGACCACCCGCCAGCACGACGTGCTCGGCGTGCTCGTCAGCAACCTCGAGATCATCACCGCGGTCACCACCGTCCTCCTGCTGATCGCGATGACGTTGATGCTCAAACGCACCTCGCTGGGCGTTCAGCTGCGCGCATCGACCGAGGACTTCGGGATGGCTCAGCTGGTCGGCGTCAAGGCCAATCGGGTGATCGCCTTCGCGTTCGCCATCACCGGGTTCCTCGCCGCCGCGGTGACCGTCCTCTACGTGCTGCGCTCCGGAGCCATCGCGCCGACGATGGGCCAGGGGCCGCTGCTGATCGCCTTCGTGGGCGGCGTGATCGGCGGGCTCGGGAGCCTGTCGGGCGCCGCGTTCGGAGGGTTCGTCCTCGGCTTCCTGATCAACCTCCTGCAGGCCGCCCTGCCGACGAGCCTCAACGGCTACACGCTCGTGTTCGCCTTCCTGGCCGTGATCGCGATCCTCGTCTGGCAGCCCGACGGGATGGTCGTGACGGGCCGGCGCATCCGCGCCAGATGGCGCCGGCGGCGCGAGGCCGCGAGCGCTGAGCCCGTGGCGACCGGGGAGCTCGCATGAACCCCTTGGCCACACTCCAACGCGGGATTCGCCTCACCTGGACGCCGCTGGTGCTGTCGGTCGTCGTCGTCGTCACCTGGGTGCTCATCGAGTCCGGCGGCGACATCTTCTACGAGCGGGAGGGCGAGAAGATGTTCCTGCGGCTGATGCTCGTGCTCGGCCTGCAGATGTTCAGTGGGAACTCCGGGGTCATGTCGTTCGGGCACGTCGCGTTCATGGCGGTCGGTGCCTACGCGTCGGCGCTGCTCACCATTCCCACGGAGATCAAGGAGATCACCTTCACCGAAATGCCGAGCTTCCTGAGCTCGTGGATCTTCCCTGCGCAGTTCGGCCCGCTGGCGGGCACGCTCGTGGCGGCACTCGTGGCCGCGCTGCTGGCCGCGATATTCGCCTTCCCGATCGTGCGGCTGTCCGGGATCGCGGCGGCGATCGCGACGCTCGCGGTGCTCGTGATCACGAACGTGTTCATCAGCCAGACGCCGGCGCTGACGCTGGGCAGCGACACGATCAACGGGGTCCCGCAGACCGCGACGCTGGGCGCGACCGTCGTGTGGGTGGTGCTGACGATCTTCCTGGCCTATGGCCTCAAGCAGTCGCGCATCGGGCTGCGCCTTCGGGCGAGCCGGGAGAACGAGAACGCGGCGAAGTCGGTCGGCGTCGGCGTCCGCCGCGAGCGCTACGTCGCCTTCGTCCTCGCCGGGTTCGTCTTCGGCATCGCCGGCGCGCTCTACGCCCACTACTTCGTCGGGTTCAGCTACACCGACTTCTACTTCGATCTCACGTTCATCGTTGTGGCGATGCTGGTGGTCGGGGGGCTGGGCAGCGTCACGGGCGCGGTCGTGGGGACGTTCTTTCTGACCGTGGTCTACGTCGCGGTCCAGCGGATCGAGGTCAACGGCGTGCTCGGCGCCCAGCCACCCTCGGGCACGGCGAACCTGGTGCTGGCCGTCGTGCTGCTCGGCGCGCTGATCATCCGCCCCAACGGGCTGACCGGCGGCCGGGAGGTTCCGTTGCCGAGCTGGCTGTCGCGCGACCGCGGGAACGGGAAGGCGATCATCGGTGAGCACGGCGATGCCGTGCTACGTCCCTCGTCGTCGGCAAGCGTCTGACGCCGCGCAGGATCCGGGGCCGCCTGACGGTCGCCGGCGTCCTCGGGCTGACGCTGGCGGGCTCGGCACTGCCGACGCCGCTCTACGGCTGGTACGCGAGCGAGTGGCGGCTGTCGACGGTCGCGATGACCGCGGTCTTCGCGGTGTATCCGCTGGGCGTGCTGGCGGCGCTGCTGACGCTCGGCTCGCTGTCGGACGTCGTGGGGCGGCGGCCGGTGCTGATCGGCGCGATCGGGCTGCTCGTGATCGTCGCCCTGCTCTTCATGGGCGCGCGATCCATCACGTGGCTGCTGGCCGCCCGGTCCCTGCAGGGCATTGCGACGGGGGCGGTCCTCGGCGCCGCGAGCGCCGCCATGCTGGACCTGTGGCCGTTGACGGCGCCCCGCGCCGCGGCGGTCAACGTGATGGCCGTGGAGTTCGGGATCGCCGGCGGGGCCGTCGCGGCGACCCTGCTCGTCGGGTACGGGCCGGCACCGGAGATGACGGTGTTCGCGCTGTTCGGCGCGCTGCTGATCGTCGCGATCCGGGCGATCGTCCGTCTGCCCGAGACCGCCCCGCCGGGTCGCGCGGTGCGGCTGCGACCGACGCGCCCCGAGGTGCCGGCCAGCGTCCGGGGCCGTTTTGCCCTCGTGGCGTTCGGCGCCGTCGCAACCTGGTCGGTCGCCGGCGTCTATCTGGCGCTCGGGCCGACGATCAGCGCCGAGATGCTGCGCATGGGCGGGATCGTGCCGGGCGGGCTGGCCGTGGGGTTGCTGAGTGTCGCGGCGGGGTCGGCGCAGCTCGCCATGGCACGCATCGACGTGCGCCGCGCCGCAGCGGTCGGGACGTTGGCCCTGGCGGCCGGCATGGCGCTGGCCGCGGCATCGCTGTCGGTGGGCTCGCCGGTGCTGCTCGTCGGCTCGAGCGCCGTCGTCGGCGTCGGCTTCGGGCTGGCGTTCGGGGGAGGCATCGGCCTGCTCGCGGAGGTCACCCCGTACGACCGGCGTGGCGCGGTGATGTCGACGTACTACGTCGTGGCGTACGCGTCTTTCGGTCTGCCTGTGGTGGCGGTCGGTCTGGTCATCGACACCCTGGGTCTCACCAGAACGATGCAGTACTTCACGGCGGCGGTCATTGGTGTGGCGCTTGTTACCGGAATAGCGCTCTTTTGTGGCAACGGACGGCGCGTGCCATCGAGAGGGTGAACGCACCGTGATTGGTCTCCCTAGTGGCCTGCATCGGGTGCGCGACGGCCGAGGCCGGAATTCGGCTTGTCCGTGGGCCATGACACGTGCATTCCGACCACTTCGTGCCGATTGGCGTGTTGCGCTGGACCTGATTGGCGGCCATAGTGAGCACCGGAGAGCGAGAGCGCAAACTCTGCGCCCTCTGGGCGATGACTTGCTGTTACAGCGTGTGACGAGGGAGCGAGAGGATCGGAAATGGACACGCGAATTGCGGTTGATGTCGGCGGCACGTTCACTGATATCTGCATCCTCGACGAGACGACCGGGGAGATGCAGGTCGAGAAGGTCCCCTCCAGCACCGACCCGATCGACGCGGTCCTCGCCGGCGTGGCCCAGGCCGGGATCGACCTGCACGACGTCGCGATGTTCGCCCACGGCACGACGGTGGCCACGAACGCGCTGATCACCCGGAGACTGCCTGCGGCCGCGATGGTCACGACACGCGGGTTCCGCGACGTGATCGAGATCCGCAACGGCATCAAGGAGGACCTCTGGGACACCTACAAGGACCTCGCGCCGCCGTATATCCGGCGACGCGATCGTCACGAGGTGCTCGAGCGCATGTCCTACTCCGGCGAGGTCCTTACGCCGCTGGACGAGGAGGAGGCGCTGCGGGTCGCGGGTGTCCTGCGCCGCAAGGGCGTCCAGACCGTCGCGGTGTGCTTCATGAACGCGCACGCGAACCCGGCCAACGAACGGCGGATGCAGGAGATCCTCGCCCAAGAGCTGCCGGGAGTGCGGGTCACGACCTCCAGCGAGGTGCTGCCGGAGATCTTCGAGCACGAGCGGTTCGCCACGACGGTCGCCAACGCGGTGCTCGCCCCGCTGGTCAGCGGCTACGTCAATCGCCTGAGCGACCGGCTGACGGAGGGCGGGTACAGCGGGGATCTGCTGATCCTCCACTCGGGCGGGGGTGTCATGACCCCCAAGACCGTCGACAAGCTGGCGGTGCGTCTCGCCGCATCCGGCATCGCGGCGGGCGCGATCGCCTGCCGGCACATCGCCGAGCTGGCGGGCTTTCCCAACGCGATCGGCCTCGACATGGGGGGCACCAGCACGGACATCTCCCTCGTGACCGACGGTCACCTGCGCACCACGAAGGAGTGGTACGTCGAGTTCGGCTATCCGATCTGCTTTCCCAGCATCGAGGTGCTCACGATCGGCGCGGGCGGCGGTTCCCTGGCGTGGATCGACGATGCCGGCGCGATGCGCAACGGGCCTCAGTCGGCCGGCGCGAACCCCGGTCCCGCGGCCTACGGGCGCGGCGGCTCCGAGCCCACGAACACCGACGCGAACCTGGTGCTCGGGCGGCTCGGACCCGCGCTGATCTCCGGACAGATGAGCCTCGACGCGGACGCGGCCGAGGAGGCGATCGAATCCCGCGTGGCCGAGCCGCTCGGGATGAACGTCTCCGAGGCGGCGAACGCGGTCATCCGCGTGGCCAACGCGAACATGGCCGATGCGGTGCGCCTGATCTCCATCCGGCGGGGCTATGACCCGCGCGAGTTCGCGCTCGTGGTCTTCGGAGGAGCGGGGCCCCTGCACGGCGTCGATCTCGCGCGGGAGCTCGGGATCCCCACGGTGCTCGTGCCGCCCAACCCGGGGATCACCTCGGCGCTGGGGTGTCTGCTCGTGGACGTGCACCACGATCTGTCGACGATGTACCTCGCCCGTGCCGAGTCGGCGGATCCGGCCGCGGTGGAGGCCGAGTTCCAGCGGCTGGAGGCCGAGGCTCGCGAGCGGCTGGACGCGGAGGGCGTCGTGCCCGATGACATGCGGCTGACGCGCACCATCGACATGCGCTACGCCGGGCAGTGGCGCTCGATGTCCATCCCGGTCGAGCCGCCGATCACCGACCTGCAGCCGGCCACCCAGCGGTTCCACGTCGACCACGAACGCGAGCACAACTATCGCCGGGACGGCGCCCCGGTCGAGGTGTACCGCCTGAACGTCACCGCGATCGGACGGGTGCCCAAGCCCGAGCTCCGTGAGCACGACGAGGACCCGGCGCCGGCGCGGCCGGCGTCGTACCGACCCGTCCACTTCCAGGACGAGCCGGACCCCGTCGAGACGCCGATCTACGACCGCGCCGAGCTCCGGACGGGGATGGTGATCCCCGGCCCCGCCGTGATCGAGCAGTTCGACTCGACGACGCCACTTCCGCCGGGCTGTACGGCCGAGGTAGACCCGTGGCTGAACCTGCGGATCACCGTTTGACGGCCCACACGAGGAGCCAACCATGACCCAGCGCACAGCAACACCCGCGAAGTCCCTCGATCCGGTGACGCTCGAGGTTCTCAAGAACTCGTTCACCACCATCGTCGACGAGATGGCCGAGCAGATCCTGCGAACCTGTCACTCGTTCGTCATGTACGCGCGGGACTTCTCCTCCGCTCTGTGTGACCGCCACGGCAACACCGCCATGCAGGGCAGCTATGACATCGCGGTGCACGTGGGAACGCTTCACTTCACGGCAAAGGCGGTCATCGAGGCGTTCGAGGGCGACATCCGTCCGGGGGACGTCTTCGCCATCAACGATCCGTACCTCGGTGGGACGCACTTCTCCGATGTCCGGATCGTCCGTCCCATCTTCGTCGGCGACGAGATCATCGCCTACGCGCAGTCCAACGGGCACTGGGCGGACATCGGCGGCAGCGTGCCCGGCTCGTTCGACGTCAACGCCAAGGAGCATTTCGGCGAGGGCCTGCGGATCCCGCCGGTGCGCATCTACGATCGCGGACGCTACTGCGAGGACGTCGTGCGGCTGATCATGTCGAACACGCGCGCGCCGGCGGCGGCGACCGGTGACCTCGAGTCGCAGGTCTCGGCCACGCAGGTCGCCGAGCGGGAGATGCTGCGCCTCGTCGACAAGTACGGCAAGGACACGATCCTCGTCGCGCTCGAAGAGGTCCAGGACTACGTCGAGCAGCTGACGCGCCAGCGCGTGGCCGAGATGCCGGACGGGACTTGGGAGACCGAGGACTACATCGACTACGACCCGGCGATCGGCGAAGGGCTGATCCCGATCAAGGTCAAGATGACGATCGAGGGCGATCGCGTGCTCTACGACCTGACCGGGTCGCATCCGGCGATCGGCACGTTCCTCAACGCGTCGCTCGGAGCCACCTTCTCCGGAGTGGTGACCGGGACGAAGATGTTCTTCCCGGATCTGCCGCTCAACTCCGGCTTCTACCGGCCGCTGGAGGTCAACCCGGGGCCCGAGGGCACGGTGGTCAACGCACCGTGGCCCGTCGCGGTCACCGGCTTCTGCTCGGGGGCCTACGGCAAGATCGTCAACTGCGTCTTCGAGCTGTGGTCGAAGGTCCAGCCGGATCGGGCGATCGCCTGCTGCGTGGACATCGAGTACCTGCTCGTGGGCGGTCGCGACGGGCGCACGCCCGACAACGACATCTTCATGTGGTACGACTGGATGTCCGGAGGGTGGGGCGCCCGCAACGGGAAGGACGGCAACACCGCGACGTCCTCCGTGTTCGGGGTCGGCGAGGCGATCCAGCCCGTCGAGGGCCAGGAGCGCTTGTGCCCGGTGGTGACCAGTGAGCACCAGATCCTGATGGACTCGGGCGGCCCGGGAACGTACCGCGGCGGGTGCGGGGTGCAGAAGGGCGGGGAGCTGACCGAGGTCGCCGGCACCGTCATGTCGTACTGCTGCGACCGCGCCCGTTCCGTCGTCTGGGGCATGGACGGGGGTCTGCCGTCGCTTCCGCTGGGCCTGTGGCTGACCCGCGCCGGCGAGGACGAGCCCCGGTACCTCGGGGCGATCTTCTCGAACGTGCCGGTCGGTCCCGGCGACCGCTTCACCCGCCCGTCGGCCGGCGGCGGAGGCATCGGCGACCCGTTGCTGCGCGATCCGGACCTCGTCTGCGAGGACGTCGTCGACGGGTACGTGTCGGTCGACAGGGCGCGGAAGGACTACGGGGTGGTCATCCGCGTGATCGATTCCGAGCTCGCCATGTACGAGGTCGACCTCGACGCGACCTCCGCCGAGCGGACGCGCATCGCGGGCGCGCGGCACGGCTGGCTGGAAGAGCCGGCCGATGCCGTCGCCGAGCGGTATCGCGCCGGTGAGATCGACGCCCTCGACGCGGTCCGCCAGCACGGCGTGATCCTCGATTGGGGGACGGGCGAGCTGCTGCCGAAGACGACCGCCCAGTTCCGTCAGATGCTGGCGCGACGGACGGCGGCGTTCTGGGGCTAGTCCCCGGTCCAGCGAACTGCAGGGTCGCGTGCGCCGCGGCGCCGCCGGCAGCCGGCGGCGGTCTGACTGCGCCTACGACGCCAACACCGATCAGAGAAAGGACACCGATGACATCCAGGACACAGCCACCGGGCGACGGTGCGAGCAGGACCTCGACCATGACGCGCGAGCGCCTGCTCGAAGCCCTCGAGCAGTGGAACCGGCACGACCTCGAGGGCGTGATGCGGTACTTCGCGCAGGATTGCGAGTACCACGCCTCGTTCGGTCCGACCGCGCTCGGGGCCAGCTATGTCGGGCGCGACCAGGTTCGTGAGGGCGTACGGAGCTTCTTCGCCGCCTATCCGGACGGCCAGTTCATCGACACGGAGGTGACGGTGGACGGGGATCGCGGCTCGGCGGAGTGGACGTTCGTGAGCACGAACGCCGACGGCGAGCGCACCTCCGTGCGCGGATGCGACCTGCTCGAGTTCGAGGGCCCGTTCGTCAGGCGCAAGAACGCGTTCCGCAAGATCGTCGACGACCAGCCGCAGGAGTAAGCAGCAAGCGAGCGAGACCGGCAGTCAGCCGAACATCGAAGGGAGCAGCGCCATGAAGATGAGTGCCTACCTCTATCCCAAGCCGGGCGAGGGGGAGTTCGAGAAGTTCATCGATTCGGTGAAGGCCGCCGAGGAGGCCGGCTACGATCGCGCCTGGGTCTTCGACTCCCAGATGCTGTGGAAGGACGTGTACGTGTACATGTCGCATGCGCTCGCCGTGACGGAGCGCATCGCGCTGGGGACCGGAGTCACCAATCCGTTCACTCGGCATTTCACGGTGACGGCGAACGCGCACGCGACGCTGAACCAGATCTATCCGGGGCGTGTGCTGTTCGGTATCGGCCGCGGCGACAGCGCGCGGCGCACGCTCGGCCTGCATCCGTTCCCGACCGCTTCGTTCAAGGAGGTCGTTCGCGACATCCAGACGCTCATGGCCGGCGGGAGCGTCGGCATCGTCGACCACACGGGCAAGACCGGTCCGGAGACCCACATCGTCTGGGCCAAGGAGCACATCCCGACGATGATGTCGGCGACGGGCCCGAAGAACCTGCGCCTCGCGGGAGCCCTGGCCGACATCGTCCAGCTCCAGGTGGGGACGCATCCCGACTCGATCCGCTGGGCGCTGGAGTACGTGCGCGAGGGGGCGGACGAGGCGGGCCGCAACTTCGACGACATCGAGATCGGCTGCTTCACGGCGATGTTCGTCGGCGAGGATCAGGAGGCGGCGTGGGAGTTCTGCCGCTTCTCGCCGAACATTGCGGCGAACCAGTTCGCGGACACCGTCAAGTACAACCCGGGCGTCGAGCTTCCGGGGCCGATCGACCGGCTCGTCAACACGCCCCGTGCGACGTACGACTACTGGGGCGGTCACTGCGAGTCAGACGCCGAGCACATGGTCCTCCCCGGCGAGGTCGTCGACGACTTCTCCATCGCCGGACCGCGTGACAAGTGCTTGGAGAAGATCAAGGAGCTCGCGGCGGTGGGCGTCGAGGAGATCGCCCCCGGAGTGCTGAACGGCGAGGTCGAGCAGATCCTCAAGGTTGGGCGCGAGATCATCCCAGAGACCCAGGCGATCGAGGCCACGCGCTGGAGCGAGGTGCTCGGAGGACCGGGCGTCACCGCGTAGGTCACACCCATGTCGCCGCGCCGCCGGATCACCTTCTCCCGCAATGTGACGTTGTCGTTGTCGCGGACGTGTGTTTCGCATTGCAAGTACTGCGCGTTTTCGACGCATCGCGCGCATCTGCACACGCCGGGGGAGGTCGAGCAGCTGATTGATCGTGCGGCGCGGCGTGGGGTCAAGGAGTTGTTGGTGTTGACCGGTGATGAGCCGGGTTATCACGTCGGGGTGCGTGAGCGGCTGGCGGAGTTCGGTTTTGATGATTTCGTGGGGTATGTGGCGTGGGCGTGTGAGCGGTCGCTGGAGCGGGGGGTGTTGGCGCACACCAACCTCGGTGGCCTGTCGGCCGGGGATCTGGCCCGGTTACGGGAGGTGACGGCGTCGCAGGGGTTGATGCTGGAGTCGTTGCGGGCGGATCTCGTTGCGCATCAGGGTTCGCCGACGAAGGACCCTGCGTTGCGGCTGGCGACGATCCGGGCGGCGGGGGAGTTGCGCATCCCGTTCACCAGCGGGATCTTGGTGGGGATCGGCGAGTCGCGTCAGGATCGTTTGGATGCGTTGGGCGCGTTGGCCGCTGTGCATGGCGAGTATGGGCATCTGCAGGAGGTCATCCTGCAGAACTTCGTGCCGCATCGCCGCTACTACGGTGAGGAGCCGGCCGATATCGCCACCGAGGCGGCCGAGCGGTACTGGCGCACCGGGCTGGGCACGCACCCGCAGCTGCTGTTGCCCGACTGGGCCTGCGAGATCTCGATCGACGACATGCTCGAGCTCGTGACGGCGAGCCGGGAGCTGATGCCCGACGTCGGCGTGCAGATCCCGCCGAACCTCGCGGACTGGTGGCCGCAGCTGATCGCCGCCGGCGCGACCGACCTCGGCGGGCTGAGCGCCAACGGCGACCACATCAGCCCCGAGCATCCGTTCCCGTCGCCGCACAAGGTCCGCAAGACCCTGGCGCCGCTCGGCTACGCGCTGACCGAGCGGCTGTGCGTCTACCCGCAGTACCTCGACCGCGAGTGGATGGCCCAGGGCGTGCTCGACGTGGTCAAGACGAAGTACTGGAGCTTCATCCCACGCGGGGCGTCGGGCCGGCGCGAGGAACGCGTCATCCGCCGCGATCTCGTCGCGGGCGCGATCGCCAAGGGCCGCGACGGCGTGTCGCTGTCGGAGGATGAGCTGACCGCGCTGTTCGCCGAGAACCGGCCGGAGGCGATCGAGGACATGCGCCAGGCCGCCGACGAGCTGCGCGCCGAGCTCGCGGGCGACACGGTGACCTTCGTCGTCAACCGCAACATCAACGTCTCCAACGTGTGCATCGTGGGCTGCGCGTTCTGCGGCTTCGGCCAGGGCAAGCGCTCGCCGGACGCCTACCAGCACCCCGGGCAGGAGTTTCGCGCCCGCATCCGCGACGCGGTCGACTACGGCGCCACCGAGCTGTGCATCCAGTCCGGCATCCACCCCGACTGGAGCTTCGAGGACTACCTGGCGTACCTGCGCATCGCCAAGGACGAGGCGGCGCAACTGCACCTGCACGCCTACAGCCCGATGGAGATCGCGCACATCGCCGACATCTCGGGCCGCCCGCTGCCGGAGATCTTCGCCGGGCTGCAAGCGGCCGGCCTGGGGTCGACCCCCGGCACCGCCGCCGAGGTCCTGCACGACGGCGTCCGCGAGCGCATCAGCCCCAACAAGCTGCCGGTCGCGCGCTGGATCGAGGTCATCGAGGCGTCGCACCGCTCCGGGCTGCGCTCGACCTCGACCGTGATGTTCGGCCACATCGAGGAGCCATGGGAGCTCGCCGAGCACATGCGCGTCATCCGCACGCTGCAGGAGCGCACCGGCGGCTTCACCGAGTTCGTCCCGCTGTCGTTCATCCCCTTCCAGACCCTGCTCGGCCGCACCCACGGCGTGGAGGAGATCTCACCGGAGGAGAACCTCAAGCACACCGCGGTCTTTCGCCTCGCGCTCGGAAAGACGATCACCAACCTCCAGGCCTCCTGGGTCAAGATGGGCCTCGACACCGCCACCGAAGCGCTGCGCTGGGGCGTCAACGACCTCGGTGGCACCCTCATGGAGGAGTCGATCAGCCGCCTCGCCGGCTCCTATCACGGCGTCCGCCTCGACCCACCCCAGCTCATCGCCGCCGCCCACAAAGCCGGCCGCCCCGCCGCCGAACGCACCACCCTCTACGACATCCGCTGCCGCTACGAGCTGCCGCTGCTCGCGCTTTGAACATGCAGGTGGTGCAATGTCACATGATCGGCCAGCGTCGTCGCGGAACTGAGCGGGAGGTCATCCGGGTCGCTCGTGAACTGAGCCGGCGAGACCTGGTCGTCGGTTCGGTGGGCAACGTCAGCGTGCGGGACGGCGACCACGTCTGCATCACACCGACGCGGATGCCATACGACGCGCTACGTCGACGCGACACCGTGATCGTGACCCTCACCGGCGACAAGATCGCGGGACGACGCCCAGCTTCACGGGAGCTGCCGATCCACCTCGCGGCGTATCGCGCCCGCCCGGATGCCCGGGCGATCGTGCACACACACAGCACGTATGCCACCGTGCTGAGCATCCTCGGCACGGCGCTGCCGCGGATGCTCGAGGAGCAGGACTACTACGGGATCGGAGAGATCCCAGTCGTGTCCGCGGCAGCGCCAGGCTCGCGTGCTCTCGCCGATGGAGTCGCCGCGGCCGCCACCCGAAACGACGCGATGCTGCTGGCTCGCCATGGAGTCCTCACGCTTGGCGCTGACGCAGACACGGCGCTCGCCCGTGCCGAGGTCGTGGAACGCACAGCGACCGCCGCATGGCTGCTGCGTGCGGTCGGCTCCTCGCCAATGGACCGGCTGGACGATCGACACAGACCTGCGATCAAGGCCGTCCGGGGAACGCGATGAACGCGGAGGCCCTGATCGCGGTGACGCCCAAGGAGCTGTTCATCGGCGGCCGATGGCATGAGGCCGCCTCTGGCGCCATATTCGCAGTCGAGAACCCGGCGACCGCGACCCTCTTGGCCGAGGTGGCCGAGGCCGGGCTCACCGACGCCTGGGCCGCGCTCGCTTCCGCGCACGACGCGTTCCCTGCGTGGCGGTCGATGCCGCCGTGGGCGCGTGCGGACATCCTGCGCCGTGCCTACAGCGCTATGACCGCGAGCACCGAAGCACTCGCGCTGCTCATGACCCTGGAGACAGGCAGACCCCTCACTGAGTCGCGTGCGGAGGTGGCGGAGGTTGTCCCGTCGGTCGTGGAACTTCGTGGCGGCGGTCCGGGTGTGATCAGCTGGCGGTCGCGCGCGTAGCGGCCTCCTGGCTGGTCGTGGTGTGAACGGCAGCGCGTGCGGCGAGGAGGTCGCGCTCGACGGCGAGCGCGAGTTTCGCGAGATCCGCGTAGCCGATGATCTTGCGGAACTGCTGCTCGGCTTCGAGCATCCCGGCAGCGGTCCACCTGAGGCACATGTCGCCATTCTGCCAGCGCTTGACGTTGCGGCTCGTGCGGCGCACGGTCTCGATCATCGACTCGATCGGGTTCGTGCTCTGCAGCGTCGTCTTGAGCTTGCCGCCGATTCCGAGGCGGGTGAGCGTGAGCGTCTCCTCCATGCCCTCCTTGAGCGACGCGGCGGCGCCCGGGTAGGAGCGGTCAAGCTCGCCGGCGAGCAGGCGCAGGCCATCGAGCGCAAGCTCGTAGTTCTCCGACGCCCACGCCTTGCGCAGCCGCATCTTCACCGCCGGACGGTCGCGCTCGGCAAGGTGCTCCACGACATTGCGCTCCTTGTCACGCGCACACCGATGCACCGGCACGGGCCCGAACACCTCGCTGACCGCAGCCCGCAGCGCCTTCGATCCGTCGAGGACGACGAGGACGCCCTGCTCGACATCCAGGCCGCGGCCGACGAGGTCTGAGAGCAGGTGCGCGGCGACGGTCTTGTTCTCCGTCGAGCCGTCCCAGAGCCCAAGCGGAACCTTGATCCCGGCGGTCGTGATGCCCAGGCACACGACGCAGCAGCGGCCCTTGAGCTCGATCCCGTCGAGCATGATCGCGGCCAGCCGCATGTCGCCCAGCGGCCGCGACATCAGCGCGTCGAGGTGCTCGCGGGTGCGGCCCACGAACTCGCGCGAGACCGCGGACTTCGACGTCGAGCGCTCGGCGGCGAGGACCTCTTCGCCGACCGGCTCCCTGGTGCGTGAGAACCTGCGCGTCGAGACGCCGGCCAGCATCTGCTCGAGCACGACCCTGGTCAGCGGATCGCGGTCGGCGAAGTGCGCGTAGGTCTTCAGCGCCACCTCGCTGCCGCCGTCCGCAGTCCTGGCCCGCGGGCGCTGCACACCGACCCGGCGCCCGCCCAAGGTGACCTCGCCGCCCTCGTATCCGTGGCGCACCGCAGCACGGTCCGGGTTGCGCTGGCCCTTGGGGCCCACGACATCGTCGACCTCCGCTTGCATCATCTCGGCGAGCACGCCGAGCCCGACGCCGACGCTCAACGCGAGCAGTCCATCCTTCGCCGCACTCACCAGCTCGCCGAGCGCCTCCTGCACGCTCGGCGGCAGCCCGAGCTCGCGGGCGTCCTGCTCCTGATCTACGGTCCTCATCGGTGGTCCTCCTGTCCTCGCGGACTTGGTTGGCACCTGTCACGCTCGCAACGCGAGCGGACGAGGCGGGAGGACCGCCACCTTCAAAGTTCCACGAGCGCCGGGACAACCTCAGGTGGCGTACGCGGCGAGCTATATCCGGTGTTACGGCGAGGAAGCGGTGCGGATCAGGGGCAGACTGTCGCGCAGCGAGACGGGTCTCGGGCGTGTGCTGACGATGGCTCAGCCCGTGGGTCCATGCCTTTTCATCACTCCGTGGAACTTCCCGCTCGCCATGGGCGCTCGGAAGATCGCCCCGGCAATCGCCGCGGGATGCACGATGGTCGCTAAGCCAGCGCCTCAGACTCCACTGACCATGCTCGCGCTGGCAGCTATCCTCGAGGACGCCGGTCTCCCGGGCGGCGTGCTCAACGTGATCGCCTCGAGCTCGGCGGGGGTCGATCGTCGAGCCCCTGATCCGTGATCCACGGCTGCGCAAGTTCTCGTTCACGGGATCTACGGCCGTTGGAAAGCTGCTTATCGAGCAGTCGGCCCAGCAGGTGCTCCGCGTCTCCATGGAGCTCGGCGGCAACGCACCGTTCGTCGTCTTCGAGGACGCGGACATCGAGGCGGCCATCGACGGCGCTGTCCTGGCCAAGATGCGCAACGGCGGCCAGGCCTGCACGTCAGCAAACCGGTTTCACGTCCATGAGTCGGTCGCGGAGGAGTTCATCGCTGAACTGGCAAAGCGGACCGCTGACCTCAGGGTCGGTTGCGGCTCGCAGAGCGGCGTCACCATCGGGCCCCTTATCGACGCGCGACAGCGCGCTCGCGTCGCCGAGCTCGTGTCGGACGCGATCGAGCGGGGAGCGCGACCGGTGGTCGGCGGGAGCGTGATCGATGGCCCCGGATACTTCTTCCAGCCAACGCTGCTCACGTCCGTGCCCGAGGACGCACGGGTGCTCTCCGAGGAGATCTTCGGTCCCGTCGCACCGGTGACCACGTTCGCTGCGGAGGAGGAGGCGATCGAGCTCGCCAACGGCACCGATTTCGGGCTAGTGGCCTACGTGTACACGCGCGATCTGGCGCGAGCGCTGCGCGTCAGCGACGCGCTGGAGACCGGGATGGTCGGTCTCAACCAGGGGATCGTGTCGAATGCCGGCGCTCCGTTCGGCGGCATCAAGCAGTCCGGGCTCGGGCGCGAGGGCGGGGCCGAAGGCCTCTCGGAGTACCTCGAGACGAAGTACCTTGCGGTCGCGTGACTTGACTGACTCGCGTCAGTCGCCGATGGTCGGCGCCGTGTGCGTGGTTCGCCGCCGCGATGCTGCTGGTGCGACCACGTCGTCGAGCCAGTGGGCAAACAGCGCTTGGCCCACTGCGATGGTGACGGGGGCGGTCAACGTCACGTCGGCCACGAGACGGGGCAGAGCGCCGGGCCCCAGGATCTGATTGAGCGCATTGGCGTAGGCCGGCACGTCGGCCCATTGCGCGGCCAGGTCGGGCGGCACCTCGAGGTGAAACTGGATTCCGTAGGCGTTGCCCCAGCGGAACGCCTGGTGTCGATACGCGGGAGAGCTGGCGAGGAGCACAGCCTCATGGGGGAGATCGAACGTGTCGCTGTGCCATTGCAGTGAGGTCAGCGGGCCGGTCAAGCCCCGGAAGACCGGGTCCTCTGCGGCATGCGCGGTCGGCTCTATGTCGTGGTAGACCCCGACCTCAGGTGCGGGCCCTCGGAAGACCCGAGCACCCAGAGCGCTGGCCAGGAGCTGGGCGCCGAGACAGACCCCCCAGTACGGCATGCCTGCACGGATCGCCTCGGCGATGAGCCGCTTCTCCTCACCCAGCCACGGGAGGTGATCGCCATCGTTGGCACTCATCGGGCCGCCCATCGCGATTATCGCTGCGAACCCCCGCCAGTCAGGGAGCGGCTCGCCTTCGTCGACCTCCACCCGTTGAATCGGGATCCCGCGACCGATCAGCACGTCCTCGTAGGCCGCGGGAGGCTCACAGGCGATGTGCTGGATCACGAGGATCCGGTCCTCGGGGTGTTCCGCGATGTGCATCAGCTCGGCTCCCGAGGAACGATCCTAGGGTTGACCCCCGCACTTGCACAACGGCCAATTCGCGGGAATGGACTGTGGCGTCCAGGTTAGGCATGGGAACAGGGATGAGACTCGACTGATCTCTCCGGCTGACGTGGCACTCTTTGGGGCGAACTCCGGCCCTGCTGCCTCGTCGGGGCATGGGCGTCGCGGAGCGCCATGCAACCGTCGAGCAGCCTCGCATATTCGGCTTCCATTGCTTCGAACCGAGGTCAGGGAGGCGGCGCCCGCGTCGCGAGCCCGGACCCACGGAGCGCCGGCATAATCCCTGCAGGCTCGCCTCGTAGGCCACGTATGCGAGCAAACAGTCCTAGATCGGTCTCGGGCCGCACGCAGCCGGGGGCGCTGTCCTGGCGCGCACTGCGATAGCCGCATCGAGCGTCGCCGGTGTTCGCGGCGGCAGCGCCCGCGCGAGACTCCATCGACGGCCGTCATGGGACGTTCTGCGGTCCGCCGTGCCGCTGTCAACTGAGCGGTACCAGCCGCTCGACGTGCCTGCGTCCGGCGGGGTCGCGGTAGATCACTGTCAGTCGCACGAGCTTTGCGCCGTGAGCTTGCGGGGGAGAGCCTTCTGCGGGGGAGCCTTCTGCGGGGGAGAGCCTTCGTGGTGGCAGGAACCGCCCAGACGCCTGGACCTTCAGTCGCGGGGCAGATGTCGGGGTCGCTGCGGGCGGCGTCTACGATCGGTGAGTCAGCCAGCACTTGCAGCGTTTGCGTGGGACCACCGAACAATCCCCAACGACCCGAGCATGGCGTCGACTCCGGCATAAGGCAGCTGCTGTGACACCAGCGTGTGGTCAGGCCTGCCCGTCCGGGAGGCTCACCCGCCGAACGCACTCTTGTCCCTCGCGCGCGATGCGCGGCCGGACGCTGCCTGCAATGACCAGTTGACGTTGACGGTCTTCGCGCCACGCATCACCTACGGGCGGCGGCAGCGGACCTTGTGGGCAGCCACCCGAACTGAGAGGCTCGGATCGAGCGGATGCAAGCGATCGCGCTGGAGCCCGTCGACGCGCTGACGATCACCACGCTGGTGGATAACGTCACGGACTCGCTGCTTGCTGACCAGGGCCCCGCGAAGCGGCCGTCGATGACGCGGTCGCCGCGCATGCCCGCGCGCTTCAGCGTCTCGGGCGACACGGACGACGCGCTGCGCGCCGAGCACGGCTTCTCGGCGCTGGTGACCGTCACCAAGGGCGATCGCACGACCCGCGTGCTCTTCGACGCCGGCCGCACGCCCGACGGGCTCGTGGAGAACATGCGCCGCCTGCAGGTCCCTCCGGGCGAGATCGACGTCATCGTTCTCAGTCACGGCCACTGGGACCATGTCACCGGGATGGACGGCCTTACGAGGGCGCTCGGCAGGCCGAGCATGCCCGTGCTCATCCACCCGGAGTTCTGGTCCCGGCGGCGGCTCACATTCCCGGGCGGGAACCGGGTGGAGCTGCCGACGACGAGCAAGAACGCCCTTCAAGGTGCCGGCTTCGACATCGTCGAGGAGAAGCAGCCATCGTTCCTGCTCGAGGGGTCGTTGCTCGTCACCGGCGAGGTGGACCGCACGACGGAGTTCGAGCGCGGATTCCCCGGCCACGAGGCTCACCGGGACGGAACCTGGCAACCCGATCCGCTGATCCTCGATGACCAGGCGCTCGTTACCTCCGTTCGCGGCCATGGGCTCGTTGTGCTCACGGGCTGCGGCCACTCGGGCATCGTCAACATCCTGCGCTATGTCCGAAAGCTGACGGGCCAGCACGACGTTCATGCGGTCGTGGGTGGCTTCCACCTGAGCGGCCGCGCGTTCGAGCAGATCATCGAGCCGACGTGCGCGGCGCTGGCAGAGTTCGACGCGGACTACCTCGTGCCGACGCACTGCACGGGGTGGCGCGCGACGCATGCAATCGCGGCGCGCTTCCCCGACGCGTTCCTCCAGAACAGCGTAGGAACGCGGTTCGAGTTTCAGGCGACCGCGACGCCAGGCGCGGCCGGCTGAACAGGTACCCCTCGAAAGGAGCAGGACGGCAGCGATCACGGCGATCTCCTTCTCGGGCATCGCGGGGCCATTCGCGCGATCCTCGAGCGGCACGGCCGCGGAAAACCGGCACCGGAACCGCCGGCGACCCCGCGAGCGCGTTATGGCATACCGCCTGACGACCGGCGAAGAGGTCGCTCAAGAGCACATCACGGTCGCGCTGCTCGCCTCTCTGAACGGGGCGCGCGATCGAGCATGACACTTAGTCAGTTGCCTAAGTGTGCGCTACGATGCGGCTCATGCCGACCGCCGACGCAGCACAGCTCGACCGGGCGTTCCACGCGCTCGCCGACGAGAGCCGCCGCGCGATGGTCGTCCGCCTGTCGAGCGGCGCGGCGTCCGTGAGCGAGCTCGCCGCACCGCTGGACATGTCGCTGCCGTCCGTGATGCAGCACCTCGACGTGCTGCAGCGCAGCGGCCTCGTGCGCTCGGAGAAGATCGGCCGCGTCCGGACGTGCCGGCTCGAGCCCGGCCCGATGCGCACGCTCGAGCAGTGGATCGCCGAGCACCGTGCGATCTGGGAGAGGCACTTCGACCGCCTCTCCGACGTCCTCGACGACACCTTTCCCGCCGACCCAGGAGACCGCCGATGAGCATCCGCCAGCACGACTTCACGATCGAGCGCCGGTTCCGCCAGACCCCGGCGCAGGCGTTCCGCGCGTTCGCGGACCCGGAGCTCAAGCAGCGCTGGTTCGGCGTGCCCGATGGCTGGACCGACGCCCATTGGGAGCTCGACTTCCGCGTCGGCGGCAGCGAGGTGAGCGTGGGACGGGATCCGCGCGGGACGCTGCACGAGTTCCGTAGCCGTTACCACGACATCGTCGACGGTGAGCGGATCGTCTTCGCCTACGACCTCCTGCTCGACGGGCGGCTCATCTCCGTGTCGCTGACGACCGTCGAGGTGCGGCCCGACGGCGACGGCACGCGGCTCGTCTTCACCGAGCACGGCGCGTTCTTCGACGACCTCGAGGATCCGGCGGAGCGCGAGCACGGCACCGGCCTGCTGCTCGACGGGCTCGCCGCCTTCCTCGGTGAGCAGGTTGCCGCATGAGGCTCGCGCTGCACCAGCGCCCCTTCGCCGCCTGGTAGATCCCGGGCCAGTACTTGCAAATCGTCAACCTTCGGAGGAGTCGCGATGCCGGACACCACCTGCCACATGTCGATCTCGCTCGACGGTTTCGTCGCCGGGCCGGACCAGAGTCGCGAGCATCCGCTCGGGAAGCGCGGAATGGAGCTCCACGGCTGGCACCTCGGCGACGAGCGCGCCAACGAGGCCGACGAGACCGCTGTCGGCTGGCTCATGCGCCCGCGCGGCGCCTACGTCATGGGCCGCAACATGTTCGGGCCGATCCGCGGTGAGTGGGAGGAGGACTGGCGCGGCTGGTGGGGGCCCGAGCCGCCGTACCACGCACCGGTGTTCGTGCTCACCCATCACGCCCGCGAGCCGATCGAGATGGAGGGCGGGACGACCTTCCACTTCGTCACCGACGGCTTCGACGCCGCCTACGCACAGGCGCGCGAGACGGCCGGCGACGACGGCGTGGACATCGCGGGCGGCGCCTCCACCGTTCGGCAGGCCCTCGCCGCCGGGGTCGTCGACGAGCTCACGCTCGACATCGCCCCGGTCCTGCTCGGATCCGGCGAGCGGATCTTCGACGGCGTCGGATCTCTGCGGTTGGAGCCCGTCGAGGTGCTGCATTCGCCGCTGGCCACGCACATCCGCTACCGCCGGGCGAGCTGAAGGCCAGCGTCCGAGGAGCAGTGGCGTTGCGGTGCGCGAGGGACTACGGTTGCCCTGACCCAGTTCCTCCATCTGGACGGGACATCGGGTGCTTCGCGCGATCGCGCGGGGAAGGAGGCGAGCATGCCGGACCTTGGACCCGCCACCGTCGTGGACGGCGGCGCAAGCCGCTCCCTCAACCGCCGGACGCTGTTGGTGGGTGCAGCCGGCGCCCTTGCCGCGGCCGGGCTCAGTGCGCCCGTGCGCGCTGCGGCACACCGCGCGTTGGTGGCGGCGAGTTCGGGCCCGCGCTTCGATCCTGCCCTCGCGCGTCAGCTCCAGCGGGCGCTTCACGACGCGCTTCGCGATCCAAGCATCCACGCCCCCGGAGCGATCCTGCACGTGCGGAGCGCGAAGCTCGGCGCCTGGACAGGCGTCGCCGGCCTCGGTCGCGTGGCGCCGGATGTGCCCATGCGCCCGAACGATCGGTTCCGCGCCGGCAGCATCGTCAAGCCGTTCGTCTCCGCCACGGTTCTGCAACTCGCCGAGCGCGGCCGCCTCTCGCTCGACGCGAAGCTGCCCGACGTGCTGCCCGCGAGCGTCATCGGCCGTTTCCCGACCGCGCCCGACGTCACGGTGCGCATGCTGCTCAGCCACCGCAGCGGCATCCCCGAATGGGATCTGCCAGCCATCGACGAGCAGATCGCCCGCGACCCGTTGAAGGTCTGGACGGTCTCGGAGTTCCTCGATCTCGCGGCCGCCCAGCCGCCGGCGTTCGCGCCCGGGACCAACTACAAGTACTGCAACACGGAGTACAACCTTCTGAGCCTGATCATCGAAGGGCTCACCGGCGGGTCATGGCGCAAGGCGGTCACGCGGGGCGTGATCACACCGCTGGGCCTGCGGCACACGACGCTGCCCGCCCCCGGGAACGCGTCGATCAAGGGTGCTCACGCACACGCCTACGGCGAGCTCGACGGCAGAACGGTCGATCAGACCCGCGTTGATCCATCGATCGCCGGCGCCGCGGGCGGCGGCGCGCTCGTCACCACCGTTCAGGACCTCACCCGGTTCCTTGATGCGCTGCTGAAAGGACGGCTGTTCCGCCACCGCGACACCCTGCGCCAGATGCTCACGTTCGCCCCGGCCCCGGACGTCGGCGGCCAGGTCGGCTACGGCCTCGGAGTCGAGCAACGGATCTTTCCCGGGAACGTCGAGATGATCGGCCATCTCGGCACGGCCGCCGGCTACAACGCGTACGTCGCCCGGCTGCCCGCCCAGCACGTGACGATCGCGTCGGCGATCAACTGGGCCGAAGACCCTTCACCGCTGCTGCTGCCGGCGGTGCACGCTCTGGCCACAACGCATCGCTGAGTTCGTCGCCTGTCCGCTCACCGATCACGCCCTCGCGCCTGCGCGTACCGGCCCTGGAGACGCTCGGCGAGGCGGAAGCCGAGTCCGCATCCCACGTATCCGAGCAAACAGTCCTCGATCGCTCTATCGCCTCGCCGGTGCGCCGCCAGACGAGGCGTGGCAAGGTTGGCGAGCCGGGCCATCGCGGGCCAACGGGCATGGGGTCAGCGCACGCGGGTGTGCGGGCGGGTGCCGGCAGCGTTCCACCGCGCGGCCGCGTTCAGAGCCTGATCGACTCATCGTCGCCCGGGGACGCCGTGTCGGCGCAGGTCGGGCACCACCAGCGCACCTCGAGCGGCGTGCCGCAGCGCGCGTGGGTGATCGCATCGGGCGTACCGGTGCGGTGAGCGCCCCAGGCGGCGAGGAGCCGCAGCAGGTCGGCGAGCTCGCGGGCGTCGGCGGTGAGCGCGTACGAGAGGCGGACGGGTCGATCGGAGTAGGGCGTCGACACGACGAGGCCCTCTTGTTCAAGTGCCTTCAGGCGAGCGCTGAGGATGTTCGGCGCGATGCCGAGCCGGTCCTTGAGCTCCCCGTATCGCTGCGGGCCGTCGAGCAGCGCGGCGATGATCGCGGGCGACCAGCGGTCGCCGAGGATGCTGGTCGCGTTGGTGAGGCCGGAAAGCAGAGCGTCGTCGATCACCGATCGAAGCATATGCCGGTTGGTAGACTCACTTGCATGTTGCAAGTCACGACGGTAGCGGAGCGTGTCGGTCCCGCTGTCGTGCGGCTCGGCCGGGGTGCGAGACGGGGCTGCGGCACGGTCGTGGCTTCCGACCGCGTGCTCGTCTTCAGCCACACGCTGGCCGGTGACCGCGTGGAGCTCGACGTCGCCGGCGACGTGAAAGAGGGCAAGGTCCTCGCGAGCGACCTCGGATCGGGCCTGTCCGTGCTGGAGACGCAGACCGGCGGCGTCGAAGCGCTCCGTTGGTCGCCGGTGACGCCGAACCTCGGCGATCCGGTCTTCGCCCTCGGCGATCCCGGCACCGGCCTGCGGGTGACCGAGGGGCGGGTATCGGCAGACCTCCTGCGGGTGCGGGGACGCGGCGGGCGGCTCGTGAGCGCGATCGAGCACACCGCGCCGATGCCGCGCGGCGCCGGCGGCGGCCCCCTCGTCAACGCCGCGGGCGAGCTGATCGGGATCAACGCGCTGCGCGGCGACCCGGGGTTCCTCATCGCGCTGGCGGCCGAGTCCGCGCGCGCAGCCAGCGATCGCCTGCTGCGCGGCGAGCCGGACGTCGCGCGCCTCGGCGTCGCGGTGGCGCCGCCGCGAGCGGCCCGCCGCATGCGTCGCGCCGTCGGCCTCCCGGACCGCGCCGGTGTGCTGGTGCGCGACGTCGAAGCAGGCTCCGCGGCGGAGGCCGGCGGGGTGCTCGCCGGCGATCTCATCGTCGCTGTGGGCAACGAGGAGGTGCAACACCCGGACGCGCTCGTCGACACGCTGCAGCGCGTCGCGGGCACGACCGTGGCGCTCCATGTCGTGCGCGGAGTCGACGAGCATCGGCTCGAGGTCGACCTGTCGGCGAAGGCGCGCGCATGAGCGCCCGGCTGGACGTGCCGTCGGAGGCCGAGGCACTCGACGCCTACAGCGAGAGCGTCATCCACGTCGCCGACGTGCTGTCCCCGTCGGTCGCCAACCTGCAGGTCCTCGCGCGCCGTCGCGACGGCCGGCGGGTTCCCGCAGGCGCGGGCAGCGGGATCGTCCTGACCGCCGACGGCTTCCTGCTGACCTCGGCGCACGTCGTCTCCGGCCACACGCGACCGTCGCGATCGCGCGGCGTGGCGGCGTTCACCGACGGCGGCGAGATGGGGTTCTCCGTCGTCGGCGCCGACCCCTTCACCGATCTTGCCGTGCTGCGCTGCGACGAGGGCGACCTCGCTCCGGCCGCGCTCGGCGACGCCACCAAGCTGCGCGCCGGGCAGTTGGTCGTCGCGATCGGAAACCCACACGGGTTCGCGGGCTCGGTGACGGCGGGCGTCGTCTCCGCGCTCGGCCGCTCGCTGCCGACACGCTCGAGCGGCGTGGTCCGCCGCATCGACGACGTGATCCAGACCGACGCCGCGCTCAACCCCGGCAACTCCGGCGGGGCGCTGGCCGACCATCGCGGCACCGTGGTCGGCGTGAACACTGCGGTCGCGGGTGTGGGGCTCGGCCTCGCGGTGCCGATCAACACCGCCACGCGGGGCATCATCGGCGCCCTGATGACGCACGGCGAGGTTCGCCGCGGCTACCTCGGCCTCGCCGGCGCGGCCCGGCCGCTGCCGGCACGCGCACGAACGGCCTGGAGTGGCGAGGGGTGCATCGAGGTCGTTGAGGTCGTCCTCGGCTCACCGGCGGCGGCCGCCGGCATCCGCGAGGGCGACCTGATCATCGACGTGGGCCACCGGCGCATGGAAAGCGTCGCCGACCTCCAGGCCCTCCTCCAGCACGAGATCATCGGCACGCGGCTGTCGGTGTCGCTGCTCCGCGACGGTCGAGAGCGCCAGATGCTCGTCGTTCCGGTCGACCTGCGAACGGTCAGCGCCGACATCTAGCGCCGGTCGCGACGTGACGGCCACGTACCTGCCCGCCGGCCTGACGCGCCATCAGGGGGAGGGCAGGACGAGTGGGACGGCCCGGCACGCTAGGGTGCCCGGCCATGTCCGGGCTGGACCGCACCCACGTCGCGCCGCCCGCCCTCGATGTCGTCCGGGCGCTGTTCGTGTCCGAGTTCGAGGAGGGCGCCCGCGCGGCCGACGCGAGCGACGAGATCCCACCCGAGGATCTCGCCCGATTTCACGCGCTCGGCCTCTGCGCGCTGACCGTGCCACCCGAGTTCGGTGGGCTCGGGCTCGCCCCGCCGGAGGTGGTGCCCTATCTCGAGCGGGCCGGCATGGGGCCGGCCTGGGGCCGCATGCTCGCGCACGTGGCGAACGGCATCTGGCGACCGATCGTCCGCTACGGGTCCGAGGAGCAGCAGTCGGTGGTTGCGCGGATGGCGGCCGGCGAGGCGCTCGTCGCGTTTGCGCTGACGGAGCGCAGCGGCGGCAGCGGCCGCGATCTGCACTCGCGCGCCCGGCGCGACGGCGACGGCTGGCGCTTGAGCGGCGAGAAGCACCTGATCACGTTCGCCGACCGCGCCGACGCGTTCCTGCTCACCGCGGCGAGCGACGACCGCCGCGCCGCCGACTCGCTGACCAGCTTCCTGCTCCCGCGCGGGACCCCCGGCCTGCAGGTGGAGGAGACGCAGCACACGATGGGGCTCGCCGGGACCGGCCACCGCACGCTGCGCTTCGACGACATGGCGGTCGAGGACCGTCACCGGCTCGGTCCCGTCGGCCACGGCCTGGAAGTGGCGATGTGCTTCCTCGACTACAGCCGCGTGTCGCTGTCGAGCTGCATGGTCGGTACGGCCCAGCGCGCGCTCGACGAGGCGGTCGCCTTCGCGCGCGAGCGCGTGACGTTCGGCCGGCCGATCGCCGAGCGCCAGGCGATCCAGGTCCACCTGGCCGACATGCACGCCGAGGTGGCGGCCGGGCGCGCGCTGGTGCGTCAATCCGCGGAGGCGCCGACCGGCGCCGCATCGGCGACCGCGAAGCTCTTCTGCCAGCGCATGGTCGGCCGCGTCACCGACCTCGCGCTGCGCGTCCACGGCGGCATCGGTTACACGACCGCTTCGCCGATCGAACGGCTCTACCGCGACGCCCGCGGGTACTGGTTCGAGGAGGGCACCGCCGAGATCCAGCAGCTCGTCATCGCCCGCGACCTGCTCGGGCGATGACGCGGACCATGCGCTACGTGCAGCTCGTCCCGGGTGAGGTCGTGCTGATGGAGGGGCCGCCGCCCGACCTGGGGCCCGGAGACGCGCGCGTGCACGTGCTCGCCTGCGGGATCTGCGGCACCGACCTCCACGCGCTGCACGGGATGGTGCTGCCCCGCGGGGCGACGTACCCGATCCGTCCCGGGCACGAGGTGGCGGGCATCGTCGAGGAGGTGGCTGACGGCGCGGCGGACATCGCCGTGGGGGACCTCGTCGCCCTGCATCCCCTGGATGTCTGCGGGGAGTGCGAGGCGTGCCTGGGTGGCAACGGCCGGCGATGCGAGCGCGAGCGCGCGCTCGGCTTTCACGTCCCGGGCGGCATGGCGCAGGAGGTCGTCTGGCCGGCGGACCGCATGATCCGCGTCTCGGGCCTGCCGCCGGAGGAGGCGGCGCTGCTGCCGGACGCGGTGGCGACCGCCTACCGCGCGCTGGTCGCGGCCGAGCTGCCGGACGACGGCGCGCTGTGTGTCGTGGGACCGGGCGGCGTCGGCACGCACGTGCTCATCCTCGCGCGCACGCTGTACCCGGCCGCCCGGCTCGCCGCCGTCGTGCGCAGCCGGGCCGGCGCGGAGCGCGTGCGCGCGCTGGGGGCGGAGCCCGTCGAGGGCCTGCCGCGATCGGGACGGCGGGTACGCGAGGCGGTCGGCGCCGTCGACGCGGTCATCGACTTCAGCGGCGCGCGCGACGCTCCGGGCGAGGGTGTGCGGATGCTGCGCCATGGCGGCCGGCTGGTGCTGGGCGGCGTACGCGACGAGCCGCTCATCCTCGGGACGACGATGAGCGGGATCGTGAGCCGCGAGCTGACCGTCATCGGCATCTTCGCCTCATCCATGGACGATCTGCGGGCCGTCGGGCGGCTGGCCGCCGACGGCCGGCTGAGCCTGGGCGGGTCGGTCTCACGGACGTTCCCGCTGGACTCGGCGCTCGAGGCGATCGAGCTCGCGGCCCACCACCCGTCCGGCTCGATCGTTCGCGTCATGCTCGCCCCCAACGGTCACGGGCCGGCCTGACGGGCCGCACCGGGCCGCCCGGTCGCGGTCATGCCCGCCGCCGGTTCGCGACGGTCCACCAAAGCGGTCACCGCCTGACCGCAATGGTTGGGAGCATGGTCATCTCGAACCATCCCCCCACGCAGGAGGCCAGACCATGTCCCTCATCACCAAGCTCGACTTCGTCGGCATCCCGTCCCAGGACGCCGACCGCGCGCGCCGGTTCTACGGCGAGACCCTCGGCCTGCAGCCCGACCCGAACGGCGAGTACGAGTTCTGGGTGGGCGAGACGTGCCTGGGCATCTGGGAGCCCGAGAAGCAGGGCAGGCCGTTCGCGCCGCAGAAGAACGCCCATCTGGCGCTGCACGTCGAGGACGTGGCGGCGGCCCGGGCCGACCTCGAGGCCAAGGGCGTCCAGTTCGCCGGCGACACGTTCGACACGGGCGTCTGCCACATGGCGCTGTTCACCGACCCGGACGGCAACGACCTCATGCTGCACCACCGCTACAAGCCGGCCTCGTAGCGCGCGGCGCGGCGGTCTAGCCTCCCGCCTCAGTCGAACCGAACGGGAGGTGGGAGCAGTGCGCGTACGCAGCATCGCCGCAGGTCTGGTCGTCGCCGCGCTCGTCGCGGCCGGCTACGTGGCGGGGACCAGCCGCGGGCACGACGACGTCGCGGCCGCGGCCCCCAAGCACGGCGCCGCGAGCCTGTGGTCGACGTACCAGACCGTGCTGCGTCACGCGCGCTACGTCGACTTGACGCACAAGATCACGCCAAGCATGCCGGTGTGGAAGGGCTTCGGCCCGTCGGCGTTCGGCCCGTCGGTGAACCCGGAGACGGGGCAGCCGTACGCGTACGCGCGCGACGGCTTCGAGGCGACGCACTACGACCTGTCGACCGACCAGTTCGGCACCCAGCTCGACCCGCCCGCGCACTGGGCTCCCGAGTACCCGAGCATCGACGAGCTGCCGGCGACGTACGCGGTGCGCCCGCTCGTCGTGATCTCCATCGTCGACCAGGTGCGCAGGGACCCGGCGTACGCGCTGCAGGTCTCCGACGTCCGCGCGTGGGAGCGCGCCCACGGGCGCGTGCCGGCCGGGTCGGTCGTCATGGTCCGCTCCGACTGGTCCAAGCGCTGGACGGACGACCCGGTCAAGGCCAAGGCGCTGGCGGCGGACCCCGTGTTCCCGGGCGTGTCGCTGGACGCGTTGAAGTTCCTGCAGCTGCGCCGTCACATCCTGTTCCACGGCCATGAGCCGCTGGACACCGACACGACGCCGACGCTCGAGGGTGAGGCGTGGCTCATGCACCACGGCTACGCGCAGGCGGAGGGCGTGGCGAACCTCGACCAGGTGCCGCAGACCGGCTGCCTGGTGTCGATCGGCTACCCGGAGCTCCGCGGCGGGCTCGGCGGCTATGCGCGCTACATCGCCATCTGCCCGCCAGGCAGCCCGCACGGGGCGCGCGTGTCGGCGCGCGACGCGCCGCTGCCGCGCAGCTCGGCGCCGCTGCACTGGGACTCGGCGCGGGGGTACCGCGTGCGCTGACCGCAGCGCCCGGTCGCCCGGCCCGGCCTACGCGACCGACCAGGTGTCGCCGGCGCTGAGCAGCGCGTCGAGCTCGGCGTCGCCGGCGGCCGCGTGGGCGCGGCGGTTCTCGGCGACGAGGCCCTCGCCCCACGCGGGGGTGGGGACGGAGCGCAGCACGCCGATCGGGACGGGCCCGCGGGAGAGGTCGCCGAGGCGGCTGAGCGCGAAGGCGAGGCTGGGGTCGTGGCGGTGGGCGTCGTGGACGACGATCGCCTCGCGGCCGACGTCGGCGGCCGCGGCGATCCGCAGCGACCCGTCGCCGGCCCTGACGACGCACTGCTCCTGCTCGGTCCCGAAGATGATCGGGCGCCCGTGCACGAGCGGGATGCGGTGCTCGGCGGCCTGCTGCTTGTCGGCGACGTGGTCGAAGGCGCCGTCGTTGAAGACAGGGCAGTTCTGCAGGATCTCGACGAACGCGGCGCCGGGGTGCTCGGCGGCGGCGCGCAGCACGTCGGGCAGGTGCTGCTTGTCACGGTCGATGCTGCGCGCGACGAACGTCGCGCCGGCACCGAGCGCGAGCGAGAGCGCGTCGACGGGCGCCTCGATGCTGCCGGCCGGCGTGGACTTCGTCACCTTGCCGAGCTCCGAGGTGGGGGAGGCCTGGCCCTTCGTGAGCCCGTAGATGCGGTTGTTGAACAGCAGGATCTTGATCGGCACGTTGCGCCGCAGCGCGTGGATCAGGTGGTTGCCGCCGATCGACAGCGCGTCGCCGTCGCCGCTGACGATCCAGATCGACAGGTCGTCGCGGGCGGCCGCCAGCCCGGTCGCGACCGCGGGCGCGCGGCCGTGGATCGCGTGCATCCCGTACGTGTTCATGTAGTACGAGAAGCGCCCGGCGCACCCGATCCCGGTGACGAAGACGACCCGCTCGGGCGGGATGCCGAGCTCGGGCATGAACCCCTGGACGGCGGCGAGGATCGAGTAGTCGCCGCAGCCCGGGCACCACCGCGTCTCCTGCGTGGACTGGAAGTCCGCCTTGGTCAGCCCTGCGGTCGTGGTCATGCGGGCATGGCCTCCAGGATCGCCTGCTCCATCGCTCCGGCCAGCAGCGGCTGGCCCTCCATCCGCGTGTGGCTGATGACATCGACCAGATAGCGCGCGCGCAGCAGCTGCGCGAGCTGGCCGGAGTTGATCTCGGGCACCAGCACCCGCTCGTAGCGGCGCAGGACGTCCGCGAGGTTCGCGGGGAACGGATTGAGGTGGTGCAGGTGCGCGCGGGCGACCGGCAGCCCCCGGTCGCGGACCCGGCGCACCCCGGCGCGCGTGGCGCCCGCGGTCGAGCCCCATCCGAGCACCAGCACGCGCGCGCCCTCGTCGGCGTCGACCACCACGTCCGGGACCTCGATCCCGGCGACCTTCGCCGCCCGCAGCTCGGTCATGCGCGCGTGGTTGACGCCGTCGTAGCTGATCGTCCCGGTCCGGTCGGCCTTCTCCAGACCGCCGATGACGTGCTGAGCGCCCGGCGTGCCCGGGATCGCCCACGCCCGCGCGCCGACCTCGTCGCGCGCATAGGGCAGGAACGGCGCGTCCGGGTCGTCGTGGCGCGCGAAGGCGGGGTCGATGCGCGGCAGGTCGGCCGCCGACGGGATCCGCCACGGCTCCGACGAGTTCGCCAGGAACAGGTCGGTCAGCAGGATCACCGGCGTGCGGTAGCGCAGCGCGATCCGCACCGCCTCGAATGCCGCGTCGAAGCAGTTGCCCGGCGTGGAGGCCGCGACGACCGGCACCGGCGACTCGCCGTGGCGGCCATACAAGGCCAAGAGCAGATCGGACTGCTCCGTCTTGGTCGGCATGCCGGTCGACGGCCCCGCTCGCTGCACGTCGACGATCACCAGCGGCAGCTCGAGCATCGCGGCCAGCCCGATCGTCTCGGCCTTGAGGTCCATGCCCGGCCCCGACGTCGCCGTCACGCCCAGCCCGCCGCCGAACGACGCCCCGAGCGCGATCCCCGCCGCAGCGATCTCGTCCTCGGCCTGCACCGTGCGCACGCCGAAGTCCCTGCGCCGCGCCAGCGTGTGCAGTAGCTCCGACGCCGGCGTGATCGGGTACGCGGCCAGCGTCAGGGGCAGCCCCGCCTTGACCGACGCCGCCACCAGGCCCATCGACGTGGTCTGCGTCCCGTTGACGTTGCGGTACGTCCCCGGCGGGATGTCGGTGGCCGGCGCCACCTCGATGCGCGCGCCGATCAGCTCGGTCGCCTCGCCGAACGTGTAGCCGGCCCGCAACGCCGCGAGGTTCACGTCGCGCACCAGCGGCTGGCCACCGAACTTCTGCGCGATCCACGTCTCCGTCCCGTCGGTCGGCCGGTCGTACATCCAGCACACGAGACCGAGCGCGAACAGGTTGCGCGCCTTCTGCGCGTCGCGGCTGCTCGCCCCGTCCACCGCCTCGGCCGCGCGCTGGCACAACGTGGTCATCGGCACCCGCGTGACCTGGAACGCCTCGAGCGAGTCGTCGTCGAGCGGGTTGTCCTCATAGCCCGCCTTCATGAGGTTGCGCTTGGAGAACGCGTCCTCGTTGACGATGATCGCCGTCCCCGGCTCCAGCCCGCCGACATTGGCCTGCAGCGCGGCCGGGTTCATCGCCACCAGCAGGTTCGGCGTGTCGCCCGGCGTCGCGATGTCCCGACTGGCGAAGTGGATCTGAAAGCTCGAGACGCCGGCCAACGTCCCCTGCGGCGCCCTGATCTCAGCAGGGAAGCTCGGCAGCGTGACGAGATCGTTTCCGACCGTCGCCGTCGCGGAGGTGAACTGGCCCCCGGCGAGCTGCATCCCGTCGCCCGAGTCGCCCGCGAACCGGACGATGACCCGTTCCCGCGATTCCTTTCTTCTCCGGGTGACACCCACAACCTGTGACGCTACCCCGACGGTCGGCTGTTACGCCAGCAAAGACCGACAGATGTAGGGATTTCTCCAGTGATCGTCAGGCGGCGGACCGGTCGCGCAGCCGGCACAGCCAGGCGGTCGCCGGGGGGTCCCCGACCCCGCCGGCCGGCGACGCGTCGCCGGCCTCCAGCGCCGTGGCCGCCGGCCGCGCGTGCAGCGCGTGCTGGACCATGAGCCCCGTCGGCGGCGGCGTCACCGGCTCGCCCCTGCGACGTACCTGCACGGTCATCATCATCCCCGCATCCTCGTGGCCGAGGATGTGGCAGTGGAAGACGAAGTGGCCGGTGAAGTGCCGGAACGGGATCCGGATCACGACCTCGCCGGGCCGGCCGTTGCGCATCCGGGGGATCGTCACGACGTCCTGCAGGCCGTGTGGATACGGCTTGCCGTTGACGCTCATCACCTGGAACGCGTTGATGTGGATGTGGAAGGGGTGCTCCTCGGGCGCACGGTTGCGCAGCGTCCACTCCTCCACCGTCCCGACGATCGGGGCGACGTTCGTCTTCCCCGGGTCGAACTGCCGGCCGTTGATGAGCGCCGTGAACGTGGCGCCCGTGCCGAAGCTGAACGTGAAGGTGCGCTTGCGGGCGACGGGCAACCCGGTGATCGGGCCCGCGGGGGTGTCGAGCCGGCGCGGAACGCGTGGCGGCCTGCGCGCGCGGCCGCGAAGCACGCGGACGCTCATCAGGTCGGCCTCCGGCAGCAGCTGGAAGCCCTCCTCGGGATAGGCCAGCGTGCGCAACCGGTACGTGCCGGGCTCGCCCGCCTCGACGAGCACGTCGAAGCGCTTGCCGGGCGCCATCACCAGCGTGCGGGCGCTGCGCACGCGCCAGACCGGCGAGCCGTCCTCGGCGATCACGCGGAAGCGGTGGCCCTCGAGCTGCACCTGGTAGAAGAGGTCGGAGCCGATGTTGGCCAGGCGCCAGAGCTGCGTCCGGCCGGCGCGCATCGTGGCGCGCGGCCTGAGCAGCCCGTTGACCAGCCGCGTCGTCGGCGCGGTGGTGTCGATCTCCGCGGTGCTGAGCGCGGCGCGGCCCGGATCGTCCGGGGACGTCTGCAGGTCGCGGATGGCGATCTGGCGCTGAGCGATGCCGCGCAGGCGCCTGGGCAGCAGCCGCTCGAGGCCCTCGACGACGACCAGCCCGCTGAGGCCGCCCATGAGCTGCGGCTCGGTGATGGCGTGCAGGTGCGCGTGGTACCAGTACGTGCCCGGTGAGTGCCCCTTCGGCACCTTGACGATCGTGTGATGCGTCGTCCCGGGAGCGAAGCTGCGAAAGACGTTGTCCGCGTCCCGGCGCGGCGAGACGTGCATCCCGTGGAAGTGGATGTTCGTGTCCTGCGGGGTGGCGTTGACGAACGTGACGTCGATCGTGTCGCCGGGGCGGACGTGCAGCGTGGGGCCGACGAGCCGACCATTGAACGGCTGGGCGAGGATCGGTGAGCCCGAGACCGTGATCGTGTCGAGCCGCGCGTCGAGCGTCACGCGCAGGACGCCGTTCTCCGCGTGGACCTGCTGCGGCTCGGTGAGCGCCATCCCGGCGATCGGGGTCCAGGGCGAGCCGGCGGCGGCGTGTGCCGGCGCGACCCCGACCGCGACCGCGGCGAGAGCGCAAAGGAGTCCGCCGAGGGCGCGGCGGGCGGCGGTCGTCCACGACACGGCGCGGGACTGTACCGACAAGGACGGATGCGCTGATCGGTCCACTACTGGATCCGGACCCGCCGCGCGCGCAGCATCTCGTACGCCGGCCGGCAGGCGTCGGCGACGGCGGCGTCGTGGTCCGAGAGCTCGATTGCGCGCGGCCGCCACAGCTCGAAGCCGGTCGACGCCCACACCGCCGCATACCAGTGCGGCGCCCACACGCCGTCGCTCTCGCGCGGACCGGCGGGCCAGGAGAGCATGCGGTCGGTGAACGGGATCTCGAGCCAGTCGCACAGCCACCGCAGGTGCGCCTCGGGTGCGCGCAGGAACTCGCCGGCATCGATGACGGGCGGGGGCACGCCGTGCTCGTCCCAGAGGCGGACCAGCCACTCCTGCTGGGGCAGGCCGATGTCCTCGGGCTCGCAGGTCTCCCGCGCGCGGACGTAGGACGCGACGACCTCCGCCGGGTCGCGGATGAGCATGACGTTGCGGAAGGCCAGCGTCCAGCCGAGGTCCATGTCGTCGGAGACGTGGTGGGTCATGTGCTTGGCGTAGTGGACGCGGACGGCGCCGGGCAGCGGGGCGCTCAGGGCCGCGATGGCCTCGGCGAGGTCGGTCGGCTGCGACGCGACGACCTCCTCGCGGGCCGGGTGGTCGATCCCGGTGCGCGCGAGGTAGGCGGCGTAGAGCGGTTCGTCGACGACGACGGTGTCCGGGCGGTTCTCGAAGCTGCGCATCATCGCCGTCGAGATGTTGCGCGGCCCGGACCACATCGCCACCCGCGTGACCGGCGTGACGCGCGCCTCGGCATCCGTCACGACGCGGCCCGGCCCGCGACGTCCGCGTCGACCAGCTCCGCGTACATCGTCTGCAGCCGCTCCACCACAGGACCGCGCGCGCCGGTGCCGATCGTCCGGCCGTCCACGCTGCGCACCGGGACCACGCCGGCGAACGTCCCGGTGACGAACGCCTCCCGCGCGCTGTAGACGTCGGTGAGGCTGAAGGTCGTCTCGCGGTGGGCGATGCCGCCGTCGCGGCAGAGCGCCAGGACGTTGGACCGGGTGATGCCGGGCAGGCAGAAGCGCCCGTCCGACGTCCAGACCTCGGGTTCCTCGGCAGTGCCGGTCACGACGAAGAAGTGGGTGCTGTTGCACGTCGCGACGAAGCCGTGCGGGTCCAGCATCAGCGCCTCGTCGGCCCCCGCCGTGTAGGCCTGGATGCACGCGGTGATGTCGTTGAGCTTGCTGTGCGCGTTGAGCTTGGGGTCGAGCGTGTCGGGCGTCGCCCGGCGCACGTGGGTCGTGAAGAGCGTGATGCCGTGCGTGACGGTCGCGGGCAGCGGCTGCTTGTGCTCGGCGATGATCACGACGGTGGCGGGGCCGACGGTCACGCGCGGGTCCTGGTACGGCGTGCGCTTGACGCCGCGGGTGACCATGAGGCGCACGTGCACGCCGTCGGTCATGCCGTTCGCGCGCAGGGTGGCGTAGACGGCGGCGGCGAGCTCCGCGCGGCTGCGGCCGACGTCGAGCATGATCGCCTTCGCGCCCTCGAACAGGCGGTCGAGGTGACGCTCGAGGAACGCGGGGTGCCCGCCGCGGACCCGCAGGCCCTCCCAGACGCCGTCGCCGAGCACGAACCCCGAGTCGAACACCGAGACCACCGCCCGCTCACGGGGCACGAGCTCGCCGTTGACCGAGATCAGGATGTGCTCGTTGCGGGGGTCGTCCTCGAAGTCGTGCGTGCCGTGCGCCATCAGCCGCGCCGCTTCGCCCTCAGCTCGTGGAGGCCCCAGGGCGGGTTGGCGTTCACGATGCGCCCGGGCTCGCAGGTGGCGACGAAGCTCGCGAACCGCCGGGTCGGATGCTTCGCGCGGATCCGGTAGATCCCGGCGGGGACGCGGGTCCAGATGACGCCGCCGTCGATCGAGGAGCGCTGCTGCGCCGGGTCGGGGACGACCTGGTCGTTGAAGTACACGGGCGAGGGCAGGGAGGGGGTCGCCGAGGCCGTGGCGCCGGCGACGCCGTGGGCGCCGAAGGCCGTGAACTCGTCGAAGCTCAGCGTGCGGACCCGGCGCGTGCTGAAGGTCGACACGATCGCGCACTCCTGCGGCTCGCCGGCGGCGTCCAGCGGCACCTGCAGCAGGGTCGCCAGCGCGCCGTACACCGCGTCGGTCGGCGTCTGGAAGTTCACGCGCGCGAGGTCGCGGCCCCGGATGCGGAACGTCTGCAGGTAGATGGTGTGGTAGCCGGCCGCGACGATGTACGGCGTCACGCGTCCGCGGCCCGGGACGCGCAGGTCGTACGTGCCGTCCGGCCGCGTCGTCGCGACGACGCTTCGGTTCTCCGCGACGCGGATCGTCGCGCCGGCCAGCCGCACGTCCGTGTTGTTGAACTCGTAGGCCGTGCCGCGGAGGTGGACGGCGCCGGAGGCGGCGGCCGGGACGGCGCAGGCCGCGACCGCCGCGGCGAGGGCCAGGCTCATGCGTCCCACGCCGGCCATCTATCGGCCGGGCCCGGGCTCAGGCCCGGCCGGCCGGCCGGCCGCCGCCGAGGTCGAAGAACATCACGCTGACCGCGATGGCGAACAGCGGCGCGGTGATGACGTTCGAGATGACGTTCGCGACGACGATGGCCCCGTTGCCGATCGGCGTGGCGATGACGGCGAGCACGACGCCGATCACGATGATGAACAGCAGCATCACGAGCAGCGCGCCGAACACCGACCAGGCGTCGCCGCGCACCAGCCGCCAGCTGCGCCCGAAGGCCTCGATCGGCCCGGCGCGCTCCACCACGATCGCCGGCGCGCCGACCGACCAGAACGTCAGCAGGATCAGGCCGGGGACGATGATCAGCACGAGGCCGATGCCGACCCCGATGCCGAAGAGGATGCCGAACACGACGAGCGAGACGATCGCGGGCATCGCCGACGACATCAGCCCGCCGATCGTCTGGTCGCGCCGCCCGTCGCGGACGTCCTCGACGAGGCGCACGACGAAGCCCGTGTAGAACGCGAAGCCCGCGACGCGGATGACCGCCGCGAGGGCCTGCGGCACGAAGCCGCCGGCCGTCTGCAGGAGCCCGGACACGACGCCGACGACCACGAACACCACGATCGACGAGGCGAGCACGACGACCGCGTTCTGGCCGTAGACCGAGAACGTCTCGTTGATGACCTTCCCGACGTCGAGCTTCTTGGACGGGGCCGCGGCGGCTTCCATGGAGGCGATCCTATGGGCGAACCAGCGGGCGGTGGGAAAATCCTGTCCTACACGGGGTCGAGCACCAGCACCGGGATGTCGCGGGAGGTCCGGGCGCGGTAGTCCTCGAAGCCCGCGTACTGCTCGTTCATCCGCCGCCACAGCTCGTCGCGCTCGGCGCCGGACGCGACGCGCGCCCGCACGCGCTGCCGGCGGCCGCGGATCTCGACCTCGGCGTCCGGGTCGGCCCGCAGGTTCAGCGCCCAAGCGGCGGCCCGCGGGTTGCCCGCGTTCGATCCGATGACGACGAAGCGCCCGCCGTCGTCGAGATACAGGAGGGGAGCGGTGCGCGGCTGGCCGCTGCGGCGACCGGTCGTGGTGAGCAGCAGCACGGGGGCCCGGCCGACCTTGCTCATCAGCCGCCCGCGGCTGAGGCGGTACACCGCGACGTTGAACCGCCCCGCGAGCCGCAGCCCGCGGGCGCCGAGCGACGACGAGAAGCGCGCGTACGCGTGGTCGCTGACCATGTGACGTGAGCATCGCACGCCATGCCGACCGCGTGCTCGGATTCCTAGGTGCCGGGGATCGCCGCCCCCGCCGGGACCCCGGCGGCGACGTACTCGTCGTAGCGCCGGCGCCGCTCGGGCGACGGCCCGCCGGACGGCGCGATCGGGGCCCCGGCCAGTGCGGCCTCCATCGCGTCGAGGCAGACGTGCCAGCCCGCCATGGTCTTCGCCGCGGCGTCCTCGCCCTCCTCGTGCAGGACGTGGACGAAGGACAGCAGCGTCGCGTCGTCGCCGTCGGGATCGAGTTCGAGGCGAACGACGTCCTTGCCCCAGCGAAAGGCGAACCGGCGCGGCACGTCGAGCTCGAGGACCTCACCGTCGAGCACGAAGCCCCCGCCGAAGTCGAAGCGCATGGCGGCGCCGGGCCGCAGCCCGTCGAGCTCGACGGCGCACGGGAACCAGTGGGCCAGCTCGCCGGGATCGGTGACCCCGCGCCACACCGCCGCGACCGGGTGGGGGAGGCGGCGGTCGAACCGCACGGCGGGGCGGTCGTCGACGGTCGTGTAGATGCCGTGCTGCGTCATGCGGGCTCCTCCCGGGTCGCGGTCTGGTCGAGGCGGCGCTCCAGCGCGTCGAGGCTGCCGTCCCACAGCGCGCGGTAGCGGCCCAGCCACTCGTGCAGCTCGGCCAGGGGTTGGTGGCGGACGGCGTAGATGCGCCGCTGGCCGTCCTGGCGCACCGAGACGAGGCCGGCCTCGCGCAGCACGCGCAGGTGCTTGGAGGTGCTGGGCTGGCTCAGCCGCAGCTCGCGCATGACCTCGGCCACCGAACACGGGCGCTCGAGCAGCAGTTCGAGCGCGGCGCGGCGGTGCTCGTCGGCGAGTGCGGCCCAGACGGCCGATGGTGCGGCCATGTCGAGAAGAATGCCTCAGACGGCATATGCCGTCAAGGGCATATATCCGATCGAGCGCCGGTCAGGCGGCCGCGGACTCGTCGAGCCCGTGGGGGTGCAGGTGATCCTCGGCCATCTGCCTGAGGCCGTTGCGATCGAGCTTGCCCGTCGGGTTCAGCGGCATCTCGTCGAGGAAGACGATCTCTTCGGGCGCCTTGTAGCCGACCCGCTCGCGGCAGAACACGATCAGGTCCGCGGCGCTCGTCCGCGGCGCGCCCTCGCGCAGCGTGACGTAGGCGCGGACGTTCTCGCCGTGCACGGTGTCATGGATGCCGATCACGGCCGCGAGCTCGATGGCGGGGTGCTCCATGAGCGCGCCCTCGACCTCGAACGGGCTGATGTTCGACCCGTCGTGGACGATGATCTGCTTCTTGCGCCCGAAGAACCAGAGGTAGCCGTCCTCGTCGGCGCGCGCGAGGTCCCCGGAGTCCAGCCAGCCGTCCTCGAGGACGTCCGCGGTGGCCTGCGGCGCCTCCCAGTAGCCGGCCATCCGGCTGTGCGTGCGGATCCAGATGCGGCCGACCTCGCCGGCGTGCTCGACCGGCTGGTCGTCCTCGTCGCGCAGCGCGACGCTGAAGCCGACCAGCGGCCGGCCGATCGAGCCCTGCTTGATCAGCCCCGACGGCGGGTTGAGCGTCGCCAGGCCGACCTCGGTCATGCCGTAGCCCTCGTCGACCGGGAACCCCGCGAGCGCCGAGAACTCGGTCATGAGCTCGGCGGAGACCTTGTCCGCGCCGGCCCGGCACAGCCGCAGGCACGCGAAGTCCTGCGGCTGGACGTCGTGGTCGCGGATGAGCGCCGCGAGCGCCGCGGGGATCATCGCCAGCACCGTCGGCTGATGGGTCCGCAGCAGGGGCAGGATCTCGTGGGCGTCGTACGTGCGCGCCACGACGACGCGCGCCCCCGCCGACAGGGAGCTCAGCGCCCACAGGAACGAGCCGATGTGCGACATCGACGAGCCCGGCAGGAACGCGTCGCGGTCGGTGATCTCCAGGCCGGAGATGGCGCTGGCGACCATCCAGCGCAGCGACTCGTGCGTGTGCGTGACGCCCTTCGCCGGCCCGGTGCTGCCGGACGTGAAGAAGATCGCGGCGGGGTCGGCGGGCCCGGGCGCCGTGAGCTCGGCGGCCGGAGGCTCGCCGGCGAGCAGCGCGTCCAAGCGATGGGTGGCGCTCGCGTCGGCGCCGCCTTCGCGGAACGCGACCGTGCCGAGCGCGAGGCCGCCCGCCAGCCGGCTGGCGGTCAGGTCCTCCGTGCGCTCCGCGTGGAAGAGCAGCGCCGAGGCGCCGCTGACCTCGAGCGCGTGGTCGATCTCGCGGAACGTGTAGCGGTAGTTCAGCGGCGTCGCGACGAGCCCCGCCTTGAAGCAGGCGAGGTAGTGGATGACGAGCTCGACGCGGTTGGGCATGAGCGAGGCGAGCCGGTCGCCCGGGCTCAGGCCGATCGCGCGATAGGCGAGCGCGAGGCGCGTGCTCTCGCCGTCGAGCTCCGACCAGGTCAGCTGCCGGCCGGCCGAGACGATCGCGGCGTCGCCGGGCTGCGCAGCGAGGCCGGTGACGAGCAGCTCGTGCAGCGGTCCCGCGGGCCGCTCGAGTGGTCCTCCGTCGATCTGCATGGCGCGGGCATCCTACGGAAGCCGCCCGCGCAGACGACGATGGCGCAGGCCGACGCGGCGGTGCTCGCGATCATGCGCACGACGCGTGGCGGCACCGCCCGCCCGGCCGGGGCGGACCGCGCCTCCTTCACCCGGCGCTGGGCGAGTTCCCGAGCTGGCCGACCTCCGCGGTGGCGAGCCGGCCGCTGATCGAGGCCGCCGCGCCGGACGTGCTGTTGGCCCCCTGAGCCTCAGCGCAGGGCGAACGTGACGGTGCGCGAGCCGCGCCGGCACTGCACGCGCATCCCGAACCCGCGCGCGCCCAAGCGCTCGGCGACCGCGCAGCGGAAGCCCTGCTGGACGCACGGATCGGTGAGCCGCAGCCCGCTGCGGCGGATCACCACGCACCCGCGCCATGGAGCGTCGGGCACCTTCGCCACGGCGTCCGCGACCGAGCGGCCCTTCGCGCACGACGTCCGGGACACGGCGATGTTCTGCGGCGTGATGCCCTCGTCGAGGATGTCGCCGCAGCCCTTCGCCGACGCGGCGGCCGGTCCGGCGACCGCCGCCAGGGCCGCGACCGCCAGGGTGACCAGCAGAGCGCGCATGCGGCGCAGCTTCCTATGCCGCGCCGGTGGAGGCAAGCGGACTGCTCGCTCAGGGGCTCTCAGGCACCGTGGCGGTCGGGACGGTCGCGGTGCGGGCCTGCACCCCGGTCGTGGGCGCGATGCGCCACTCGCCGTCTTCCTTGACCACGGTCGCCGGCTCGGTCTGCTCGCTGGAGTCCTTCAGCTTCGTCCTGACGACCGCGCGGTCGCCGTCGAGCTCGATCGACGTGACCTGGAGGCCGCGCAGCGTCTCCTTCGTCTTGTCGTCGAGGCCGTCGGTCGCCTTCTGGAGCGCCTCCGTGCAGCCATCGGCGTCGAGCTGCTCGGCCGCCTTCTCGATCTCCTGGCGGGCGTCGTCGGTGAGGAAGTCGCACGCCTTGTCGTAGTCGCCGTCGGCGAACGCGTTCGTGTAGTCGGTGACGAGCGCGGTGATCGCCTCGCGATCGTCGCCGCCCGCCGCGGACGACGATGCCGACCCGGTGCCCGTCCCGCCGCCGCCGCCGTCGTCGCCGCCGCAGGCCGAGAGGGCGAGGGCGGTCGAGGTGACGACCAGCAGGGAGAGCGGCCGCAGGCGGCGCGAGGTGGTTGGCATGCCGGTTCGCTGCCCGGTTCGGCGGGCGTTCACACCCGGTCGGCGTGCGGTCGCGCTTCACGGCGTGGAGCTCGGCGAGCCGGGGCTCCGGCGTGTGACGCGTCGCCCATGGGTGACACGCACCGGCGTTAGTGTGCCCGGGCGATGACGGCGGCCGTCGAACGCTTCCGCGGGCTCTGGGAGCCCACCGGCGTCTACTGCAACACCGCGAGCTTCGGGCTGCCCCCGCGGCCGGGCTGGGAGGCGCTGCAGAACGCTCTGGCCGACTGGCACGCCGGCCGCACGAGCTGGGAGGGCTGGGGCGAGGCCACCGAGACGGCGCGGGCGTCGTTCGCGCGGCTGGTCGGCGTGCCCGTCGAGCGCGTCGCCGTCGGCGCCACGGTGTCCGAGCTCATGGGCTGCGTCGTGACCGCCCTGCCGGCGGGCGCGCGCGTCGTCGTGCCCGACATCGAGTTCACCTCGACGCTGTTCCCCGTCCTCGTCCAGGAGCGCCTCGAGGTGCGGACCGTCCCGGCGGACCGCCTCGCCGACGCGATCGCCGACGGGGCGGACGCCGCCGCGTTCAGCGCCGTGCAGATGGCGACCGGGGAGGTGGCCGACCTGCCCGCCGTGGCGGCCGCCGCGCGGAGCGCCGGCACGTTGACGCTGTGCGACGCCACGCAGGCGGTCGGCTGGCTGCCCCTCGACGGCTTCGCGTTCGACGCGGTGCTCGGCCACGCCTACAAGTGGCTGATGTCGCCGCGCGGGAGCGCGTTCGCCGCCGTGTCGGACCGCCTGCTCGAGCACGCCGTGCCGCACAGCGCGGGCTGGTACGCCGGCGATGACGTCCACAAGAGCTACTTCGGGCCACCGTTGCGGCTGGCCGCGAGCGCCCGCCGGCTCGACACCTCGCCCGCGTGGTTCTCGTGGATGGGCACGGCGCCGGCGCTCGCGCTCGTCGAGGAGATCGGCGTCGGGGCGATCCACCGGCACGACGTGGCACTGGCCAACCGGTTTCGCGCCGGCCTCGGGCTGGAGCCCGCGGCGAGCGCGATCGTTTCGGCCGAGGTGCCGGGCGGCTTCGACCGCCTACAGCGGGCGGGGATCGTGGCGGCCGAGCGCGGGGGACGGCTGCGGACGTCGTGGCACGCCTACAACGACGAGGCCGACGTCGACCGCGTGCTCGACGTGCTCACCGGCTGAGCGCCGGCCGCCGCTACGCCGCGGGGACCGGCGGCTGCGGCCCGTTCGTCGACGACGCGCTGAGCGTCTCGCGCGCGAGCTTCAGCGCCGGGCCCGGCTGCCCGATGATCTGGTTCATCATCTCCGCGACGCCCTGGGCGCCGTTGAGGATCGTGAGGTTGTCGACCTTGGAGAACGCGGCCACTGCCGCAGGCTCAGAGCTCGAGCGGACGCGCCCGCGCCCTCCCGATCGACGCGGGCCGCGCGGGCCGCCGCGATGACGGCTCGGATGCCGGCCACGCCGACCCGTGGCTGCGGTACCGACACGCGCTGCGCGCCGGTCTGACCGGCGGGGCCGGGTCCGCCGCGGAGGCCGGGGCGGGGGTGCTGGTGGTCGCCTGCTCGCGCAGCCACTGCGCGATCACGGCCTGCTCGCCGCGGGCGGCGCGCGAAGGGCGCGGACCGGCGGGAGGAGGGGATATGTCGGTGATGCGGAGGATGGCCTCCACTATAGCGGAGGACTCCCTCCAGTTCACTAGAATCAGTCAGGAAGATGTCAGACACCGCCCCCACCGTCGCCGTCCGCCGTCCGCAGCGCGCGGACGCGCGCCGCAACTTCGACGCGCTGCTCGCCGCCGCGCGCGACGTGTTCGCCGAGCAGGGCGCCGACGCCTCGCTCGAGGAGATCGCCCGCCGCGCCGGGGTGGGGATCGGCACGCTCTACCGCAACTTCCCCACGCGCCTGGACCTGTTCGACGCCGTCTACGTCGGCGAGGTCGAGGAGCTCTGCGGGGCGGCCCGCGGGATGGGCCGGCTGGCCCCGTGGGAGGCCTTCGCCGCATGGGTCGACCGGTTCGCCGGCTACGTCGCGACGAAGATGGCGATCAAGGAGGGGCTCAACAAGGACTCGACGACGCTGCGCGACTGCCGCGCCGCGATGGTCGCCGCCAGCGAGCCGCTCTTCCGCCGCGCCCAGATGGCCGGCGAGATCCGCGCCGACGCCGAGTTCGACGACGTGCTGCGCATGCTGGCCGGCATCACCGCCGCGACGTACGTCAGCGACGAGCAGCGCGGCCACGTGCTGGGCATGGCGCTCGACGGCATCCGCGCCCGCCCCTCCGCATAGCGCCCCCGGGCCCGGCTAGCGTCATTCGTCATGGCGACGACAGCACAGGCATCCGGGACCTTCAAGATCGGCGGCGACCTGGAGGTGACGCGCCTCGGCTACGGAGCGATGCGCATCACCGGCGAGGGCATCTGGGGCCCACCGCGCGACCGCGACGCCGCGCTGGCCGTCCTGCGCCGCCTGCCGGAGCTCGGCGTGGACTTCATCGACACCGCCGACTCCTACGGGCCTGCCATCTCCGAGGAGCTCATCGGCGAGGCGCTGCACCCCTACGAGGGCATGACGGTCGCGACGAAGGCGGGCTTCACGCGCACGGGCCCGCAGGAGTGGCACACGCTCGGCCGCCCGGACTACCTGCGCCAGCAGCTCGAGCTCAGCCGGCAGCGGCTCGGCGTCGATCGCATCGACCTGTGGCAGCTGCACCGCATCGACCCCGGCACGCCGGCGGACGACCAGTTCCAGCTGCTGCTCGAGGCCCTCGACGAGGGGCTCGTCCGCCACGTCGGGCTCTCCGAGGTCTCCGTCGCCGACATCGAGGCCGCGCGCGCCGTGGTGCCGATCGCCACGGTGCAGAACCGCTACAACCTGGCCGACCGCGCCGCCGAGGACGTCCTCGAGTACTGCGAGCGCGAGGGCATCGGCTTCATCCCGTGGTTCCCGCTGGCCGCCGGGCGCCTGGCCCAGCCGGGCGGCGCGGTCGCCGAGATCGCCGCCGCGCACGACGCCACGCCCGGGCAGGTCGCGCTGGCCTGGCTGCTGCAGCGCAGCCCGGTGATGCTGCCGATCCCGGGCACCGGCTCGGTCGCGCATCTCGAGGAGAACGTCGCCGCGGCCGGCCTGCAGCTCACGGGCGACGAGATCGCCCGGCTGGACGACGCGTCGCGCTGAGCGGCGCGCCCCGCCTCGTCTGGGATCATCCCGAGATGGACCCCGAGTCCGGCGGCGACCAGCTCGAGGCGGGACGGCAGGCGCTCGAGGACGCGCGGTGGGCCGACGCCCGGACGGCGTTCGAGGCGGAGCTGGCGGCCCGTGGGTCGGCCGAGGCGCTCGACGGCCTGGGGCAGGCGCTCTGGTTCCTCGGCGACGTCGACGACGGCATCGCGGCGCGCGAGCGCGCGTTCGACGCCTACGCCCGCGGCGGGCGCTGCGACGAGGCGGCCCGCGCGGGCGTGTGGATCTCGCACCAGTACCTGATCTCGGGCCGCGCGTCGGCGGCGCGGGGCTGGCTCGCCCGGGCCGAGCGCGCGCTCGAGGGAGCGGGCCCGTGCGCCGGGCAGGGCTGGGTGGCGATCGAACGGGCGCGGCACGCCGCGAGCGTCGACGAGTGCGCCGCACACGCCCGGCGGGCGATGGCCGTGGCGCAGGACTCCGACGCCGGCGACCTCGAGGTCTACGCCCTGAGCATCCTCGGCCGAGCGGAGGTGAGCGCCGGGCGCCGCGAGGACGGCATGCGCCTGCTCGAGGAGGCGATGGCCGCGGCGGCGTCCGGGCGCGTGCGCAACGTCCACACGCTCGGCGAGGCGTACTGCAACCTCATCATCGCCTGCACGAACGCCGGCGAGTGGGAGCGTGCGGCCGAATGGTGCGAGCTGGTCGACGACTTCGCGCGCGCCCACGACGCGACCCCGCTGCTCGGCGCCTGCCGGACCGTTCACGCCGACGTGCTCGTCTCGACCGGGCGATGGCCGGAGGCGGAGCAGGCGCTCGAGAGCGCGCTCGCCGCGCATCGGCGCTACGTGCCCGCGATGGGCGCGCCGACCGTCGCCGCGCTCGCCGAGCTGCGCATCCGCCAGGGGCGCCTGCCCGAGGCAGAGCAGCTGCTGGCGGGCCGCGAGGAGCACCTGTCGTCGCTGCGCGCGCTCGCCCAGCTGCGCATCGCCGAGGCCCAGCCGCAGATGGCGGTCGAGCTGCTCGAGCGCGGGCTGCGCGCGGCGGGGGACGACGCGATGCGCGCCACCCAGCTGCTGGCGCCGCTCGTCGACGCCCGCCTGGCCTGCGGCGACGCGCCGGGAGCGGCGCAGGCCGCCGACGAGCTCGCCGCGCTGGCCGCTCCGTCGGGAATCCGCGTCGTCGCGGCGCGCGGGGACCTCGCGGCCGCCCGCGTCGCCCTGGCGTGCGAGGACAGCGCCGCAGCCGCCGATGCCGCACGGTGCGCCCTGGCCGAGTTCAGCCGGCTCGGCATGCCGCTCGACGCGGGCGAGGCGCGGCTCGAGCTCGCCCGCAGCCTGCGCACGGTCGCCCCGGACGTCGCCCTCGACGAGGCCCGCACCGCGTTCGCCACCTTCCGCGAGCTCGGCGCGTCGCGCGCGATGGACGCGGCGGCGGCGGTCCTGCGCGACCTCGGCGCCGGCACCGCGGCGCGTCCCCGCGCGTACGGCGAGCTGACCGCGCGCGAGCAGCAGGTGCTGTCGCTGCTGGCGATGGGACTGTCGAACGCGCAGATCGCCCAGACGCTCGTGATCAGCGAGAAGACCGCCGGCCACCACGTCAGCCGCATCCTCTCCAAGCTCGGCGTGCGCAACCGCACCGAGGCCGCGGCGTACGCGGCCCGCGGCGCATAGGGAGCAGATAGGGCGTCCTCCCGATGTGCGGGCGGCCGGGCGCGCGGATGCTGGCGGGCGTGCATTCCGCACCGCAACCGACCCCCCAAGGGAGGGCAGACGCATGACCGCCGTTGCCGACCTCAAGCGCGCTCACCGGTCGACCTGGGCCGCGGGCGACTACGCCGCCGTCGCCGAGGTCATCGACGAGGTCCCGCCGCGCGACCTGCTCGCCCACCTCGACCTCGCCCCGGGGCAGGACGTGCTCGACGTCGCGACCGGCACGGGCAACATCGCCGTGCGCGCCGCCGCCGCCGGGGCCCGGGTCGCCGGCCTCGACCTCACGCCCGAGCTGCTGGAGATCGCCGAGTACCGGGCCGACGGGCTCGGCGTGGACGTCCACTGGGTGGCCGGCGACGCCGAGGACCTGCCCTTCGACGACGAGAGCTTCGATCGCGTCGCCTCCGCCTTCGGCGTGCAGTTCGCTCCTCGCCACGAGGTCGTCACCACGGAGCTCGTCCGCGTCTGCCGTCCCGGCGGACGCGTCGTGCTCGTCAACTGGACGCCCGGCGGCCAGGTCGGCGAGCTGTTCCGGATCATGGGCCGCTACATGCCGGCCCCGCCCGAGTGGGCGTCTCCTCCGCCACTGTGGGGCGACGAGGACCACGTGCGCGGGCTCTTCGCCGAGTCGCCGGTGCGCCTCGAGTTCCATTACGGCAGCAACCCGTTCCGGTTCGACTCCCCCGAGCACTACGTCGTGTTCTTCGAGACGCACTACGGCCCGACGGTCAAGGCGCGCGAGCGCCTGACCGGCGAGGGCCGCTGGGAGGCCTGCCGCGACGAGATCCTGTCGATGGCCGAGCGCCGCAACGAGGCGACGGACGGAAGCCTGCTCATGCCGTCCGAGTACCTCGTCGCGGTCGCGCACCGGACCCGGTAGCCGAGGCTCACCCGCCGACCCGTCTGCTCACGACGTGGGCAGGCGGGCCTGGCCGTGGCGCATGCGCGACCGGCCACCGAGTGGACGGCGGCCAGAGCCAGCGGTCGTCGTGGAGCCCGGTTTCGCGCGGGTGCTCCAGGCCTGGTCCGGCGAGCTGGCCGCGCAGCTTCCGCCGGCCGCGATCCCGCGTTGGCCCGCCGGAGTGCCGGAGTGCCGGCGTGCCGGAGTGCCGGAGTGCCGGCGTGCCGGCGTGCCGGCGTGCCGGCGTGCCGGCGTGCCGGCGTGCCGCGGCCAGTCTGACCTACAGGCCCGCTTCCAGCCAGTCGACGATCCCGCCGACCGCCGTCCAGTCCTCTCGCCGGCGCGCCGCGATCAGGTCCCGCAGCACCGGCGGCTCGATCGCCATGAGCGCCTCGGCGCCCGCCGCCACCCACCGCACCAGCGCGTGGTGGACGAGCTCGTCGACCGGGACGCCGGTCGCGGCCGACAGCGCCTCGAACGTCGGACGCGGATCGACCTCCTGCGAGAGCGCGACCTGGCGGGCGAACTCGCGGTGCTCGGGCGGGACGGTCACCCCGCGATTGTGACGACCGGGCGGCGACGGGGCAGCGCAGCGCCGCCGTCCTCGAGCGCGGCCACGACCTGATCGCCTCCGCCGCCGCGGTCGGCTGCGGTGGTCGCGCACCACGGTGATCGACTCGACCCAGGCTCGCAGCGCGAGCCGGCGGAGAGGTCCGAGTGGTAGTCGTTGCCCTTCGAGCTGCACTGGCCGCCGAGCCGCCAGTCGAAGCAGCCGCCAGTCGAAGCAGCCGCCAGTCGAAGCAGCCGCCAGTCGAAGCAGCCGCCAGTCGAAGCAGCCGCCAGTCGAAGCAGCCGCCGCCGTGCTTGTTGTCGCCGGCGACGCCGATCCGGCGCGGCCGGCGGAGGTCCACACCGCCTCACTTCCGTTGTCACGTGCTTCGGCGCGGGCTAGGGTCGGGCGAACCCACCACGGGCCCGGAGCGAAGGAGGACGTGCCCGATGCCGACGACCTATGAGTCCGTGAGCGACCTGACCGAGGCCCTCAAGCGGGCGGCGGCCGCGCACGGAGAGCACGAGGCGCGAACCGGCGAGGCGGACCCCGACTGGCCGGAGTGGTACGCCGAGTACATGGTGCGCGAGCGCGCCGGCGAGGAGCTGCCGACATGAGCAGCGAGCGCGCCGGCGAGGAGCTGCCGACATGAGCAGCGACCACGACGGGCCGTCCCGTCGCGCTGACGGCGTGCAGCGCCGTGAACGCGACAGGGTCGCGGTGGCGGGCGGTCGGGCGCAGGGCCCGTGGCGGATTGACATCGCATCTGGGGTCAACCCGACACGCCCATCGACCGGGCCGCCGACCGCTCCTGACGTGACCGCCCGACCGATCAGCCGCCCGGCCGCTCAGCCGCCCGACCGATCAGCCGCCCGGCCGCTCAGCAGCCCGGCCGCTCAGCCGCTCGGCCGCCCGGCCGCTCAGCCGCCGATCTTCACGAACCCGTAGTCGCGGACCTGCTGGATGACCGGCTCGTAGACCGGCTCGCGATCGGCCGCGAACGAGAAGCGGCCGAGCACGGTGTCGACGTCGCGCAGGCCGGCGAGCGCGCGGCGGATCGCGCGCGGGTCGGCCGACCCGGCGCGGACGATCGCGGCTGCGAGCAGCTTCACGCCGGTGTAGGCCTGGGCGGCGAACTGGTCGGGCTGGTAGCCCAGCCGCTCTCGGTACGTGCGCACGAAGGCGGCGTTGCCGGGCGTGTCCTCGCCGGCGATCCAGGCCGTGCCGGAGATCGCGCCCTCGGCGACGTCGCCGGCCTGGTCCATGAGCCCCGGCGTGTTGAACGCGTCGCCGCCGACGAACGGCACTTCGCGCAGCGCGGGCGTCCGGCGCGCGATCGTCATGAGGTCGATCACGTCGGGCGCCAGCGCGGCGATGAAGAGCGCGTCGGGCCGGCGCTGCGCGACGTCGCGCAGCGCGGTCCGGTGTCCCGCGGCAGAGCCCTGGGCGAACGAGCGGTCGGCCACCACGCGCACGCCGCGCAGCTTGCGCAGCGACCGCCGGAAGACGTCGCGGGCGCTGCGGGAGTACGTGTCGCCGCGCGCCCACACGATCGCGGCCCGGCGGTAGCGCAGGCGGCGATGGGAGACGGCGACGGTGACGGGCAGGACCGCGCGCTCGGAGAGCGCGACGCGGAAGATGAAGTCGCCGATGTCCAGCACGCCGTCGCCGGTGTTCGACACGCTCACGACCGGGATGCCGCGCGCCTGGGCGACCCGGTCGGCAGCCAGCGCGGACGTGGAGAGCGTGGGGCCGAGGAGCGCGACGGCGCCGCCGTCGATGAGCTGCTGGAACGCCGCGGTCGACCGGCTCGCCGACGACCCGTCGTCGCGCACGTCGAGGACCAGCCGGGCCGGGCCGAGCGCCCCCGACGCGTTGACCTCGTCCACGGCGAGGCGCGCCGCGTCCGCCTGCTGGCCGCCGTAGGTCGAGCCGGAGCCGGTCGCGGAGAAGGCCGCACCGATGTGGATGTCGGTCGCGGGAAGCGCCGCGCCCGCAGCGGCGGGAGCGGTGAGCGCGACGAGGAGCACGAGCAGCGTGAGGAGACGGCGCATGGTCGCGGCACGCTAGCGGGACGAACCTGGGTCCACACGGCCGCCGGCTGACCGGCGAGTCGCCGAACGCCATGTGTGGCGAACCTCACGGGAACGACCGGGCCCGGCCATCGGTCTTGAAGGCAACCGAACAGGAGAGCCCCATGGCCCCCAAGCCCCCGTACCAACAGCCCCGTCCACGCCTGGCGTCGCCCGCGCGTCTCGCGCTCGTGGCCGCCATCGCGGCCGGCGCCGTCGCGACGCTCGCCACCCAGGCGGACGCCGCGTCCAAGCAGCCGGCGAACGTCGGCGTGTCCGTGAACGGGCACACCCTGGTCGTGCGTGGAACGGAACGCGGCGACCGGATCGCCCTGCGCCTCGCGGCCAACCAGCCCGGTGTGCTCGAGGTCGACGCCGGCGACGACGGTCAGGCCGACGCGAGCGTCGACCGCAGCCGATTCGACCGGATCAGCGTGCGGGCCCGCGGTGGAGACGACGCCGTCCGCATCGACGAGTCCCGCGGCGTCTTCACCGACACGGAGGCGACGACGATCGCCGGTGGCCGGGGCAACGACGTCCTCACCGGCGGCCAGGGCGCCGAGCGCTTCCTCGGCCGGGACGGCAACGACGTCGTCGACCCGGGGAGGGGCAGCGACGTCGTCGACCTCGGCGCAGGCGACGACCGCGTCAGCTGGGACCCAGGCGACGGCAGCGACGTCGTCGACGGCCGCGACGGCCACGACGCCCTGACGTTCAACGGCGCCAACATCGCCGAGCGGTTCGACGCCGAGCCCGCCGGCTCGCGCGTCCGGTTCACCCGCGACGTCGGCACCGTGACCATGGACCTCGGCGGGATCGAGCAGATCGACACGACCACGCTCGGCGGTGCCGACACGTTCGTCGCCGGCGATCTGAGCGGCACCGACCTCGAGGCGCTGAACACCGACTTCGCCGGCGCCCCCGGCGGGACGACCGGCGACGGGCTGACGGATCGCCTCGTCGTCGCCGGCACGAGCGGCAAGGACGACATCACCGCCTCCGGCCAGGCCGGCGCGCTCACGGTGACCGGCGGCCGGGCTGTGGTCCAGGCGACCCACCTGGAGCCGGCCGACGGGCTGGAGATCGACGCACTGGCGAGCGACGACACCGTGACGACGACGGCGTTGGCGGCCGACGCGGCGCAGCTGAGCGTCGACGGCGGCACGGGCGACGACACCATCACGACCGGCGCCGGCGCGGACACGATCGCCGGCGGCGACGGGGCCGACCTGGTTACCCCCGGGATGGGAGCCGACGTCGGCGCCCTGGGCGCCGGGGACGACACGTTCGTCTGGAACCCGGGCGACGGCAGCGACACCGTCGAAGGGCAGGACGGGCACGATCGGATGGTCTTCAACGGCTCCAACGCCGCGGAGGCCTTCGACGTCTCCGCCAACGGGCCGCGCGTACGGTTCTTCCGCAACGTCGGCGCCATCACGATGGACCTCGCCGGAGTCGAGCAGATCGACACCGCGGCCCTCGGCGGCGCCGACACGTTCGTCCAGCGCGATCTGCGCGGCACCGACGTGACGTCGGAGAACGTCGATCTCGCCGCGTCGGGCGCGACGACCGGCGACGGCGCCGCGGACACGGTGACGGCGACGGGCAGCACCGGCGCGGACGCGGTGCTCGTCAGCGGCGACGCCGCGGGCGGCGTCGCCATCGACGGCCTCCCGGCCGCGCTGAAGATCACGCATCCCGAGGCGGCGAACGACGGGCTGACGATCGCCGGCCTCACGAACGCCGACACGCTCGACACCACGAAGCTCACGCCCGGCACGCTGAAGTTCGTGACCACCGCGCCCTGACCGGGCAGCGCTGCCGGTCCCGGGGGCCCGGTTCGCCGGGCCCCCGGGTCAGGGCGCGTCCCGGCGGCCGCACCCGCCCGTGATCGCACGCGCGATCGCGCGCCGAGGATTCGCGCGCGCCTGCTCGAGACGGGCCGCGACCTCGTCGTGATGGTCCGGCCACTGACGGGAGCGCTCGCACTGGTCGAGGCAGTGGGGGCGCAGCCCGCCACCGGCGCCGACGCCCGCCCGGTACCGTGAGGGGGAGCGACAGGAAAGGCGGGAGCGATGCCCGAGACGACTGAGACGGCAATCCTGGCTGGTGGGTGCTTCTGGGGAATGCAGGACCTCATCCGCAAGCGGCCCGGGGTGATCTCGACCCGGGTCGGCTACACCGGCGGCGACGTCCCCAACGCGACCTATCGCAACCACGGAACCCATGCCGAAGCAATCGAGATCGTCTTCGACCCCCAGACGATCTCCTACCGCGACATCCTCGAGTTCTTCTTCCAGATCCACGATCCGACGACGAAGAACCGTCAGGGCAACGACGTCGGCCTGAGCTACCGGTCGGCCATCTACTACACCGACGACGAACAGCGGCGGGTCGCCGAGGACACGATCGCCGACGTCGACGCGTCGGGCATCTGGCCCGGCAAGGTCGTCACCGAGGTCGAGCCGGCCGGCCCGTTCTGGGAGGCCGAGCCCGAGCACCAGGACTACCTCGAGCACTATCCCAACGGCTACACCTGCCACTTCGTCCGCCCGAACTGGACGCTCCCCCGGCGCCAGGAGACCGTCGGTCGGTAGGTCCCCGACCCGCCCACCCGACGGCCGCCAGGGTCCCGCTCGAGTGGGCGACGTCCGAAACGACGACGAGCGGCGCATCAGTCCGGGGCCGTTCGCCGCGCACCTCGGATTCCGCATGCTGCGCGCCGACGAGGAGGGGTCGCTCATCGAGGCGGACCCACAGCCGGAGCACCTCAACGGCGCTGGGATCGTCCACGGCGGGTACCTCGCGGCGCTGCTCGACAGCGCGACCGGCTGGGCGGTCCACGCGCGGCTGCCGGCGGGCGTCCCCGCGCCCCACGTGCACCTGAGCGTGCAGTACGTGCGCGCCGCGGCGGGCGGGACGACGCTCGTCTGCCGCGGCCGCTGCGTGACGGCCGGGCGGCTGGTCGCGTCGGCGGAGGCGGAGATCACCCAGGGCGATCGCGTGATCGCGCGGGCGATCACGACGCATGCGGTGCTCGCCGGCCCGACCCGCCGCTGAAGAACGGCAGGCGATCATCGGGCCGCGCACGATGCAGCAGCTCGAGTCGCAGTCGCCGGCGGCCGGGACTCGTCCTCGACGAGGCGTTGCTGGGCCGCATCGACGAGATCAACCCGCCGGACATCCACCCGGCCGCCGGCGGCCTCGCCGACCTCACGTCGACCGCAGCCATCGCCGCCTCGATCTCGACGTCGGTAACGCCGCTCCAGACGGTGCCGATCTTGTTCCCGGGGACCGACCGGGTGGCAATACGAGACACCGCTGGTCGCGTCGTGCAGGATCGGCCAAAACAGCGGGCCGCCGGAGAACCGACGTAATTGCAAGGTTGCGCCGTCCACGGAGGGTGATCCATGGGTGTTCTCCGACGGCCCGGCGCGACCCTACATGGCTCCGGAAAACCGGGACACTCTCCCTCGCACGCGACGGCGTCCTGGCCGCCCCTCTCGGACCATCCCACGGGACGAGCAGCACGGCGCTCGGGAACGTCTGCCTCGGCCCCGCGCAAGTCCGCCCCGCCGTTCCCTCACCGCGCGCCGGCTTCGCCCGTGCGCGGGCCTCAGCCCGCCGGGATGGTGCGAGCCACCCGTCACCGTCCGAGCCGGCGAGGCGCCCGGACCGGCCTCGGCTAGCTCTTCGGGATCGCCGCGAAGTTCGCGTGCGCGACGAGCCGCCACGCGCCGCCGCGCCAGACGAACGCCGACAGCCGGGGGACCGGCTCCTGCGAGATCGGCCGGCCGTCGATCTCGATCGTCGCCGCGAGGGTGTAGCGGATGACCCGCACGCCGCGGGTTCGTGTGCCGACGACGTCGGAGATCTGGAAGGCGTCGATCTTCGACGGACGCAGGAGGTACTGCTCCCGGGTCAGGTACGTGCCGTCCGAGCGCTGCAGCAGGAAGTCCGGCGAGAGCAGCCGCCGCAGCGCGACGCCGTCGCCGGCCTGGTTGATGCGCAGGAACTCGGCCGCGAGCACGGCATCGGAGGCGTCGCGGTGGGCCATCTGCGGCGAACTGGGCCGCGGTGCGGCTTGGGCGGCGCCGGACGCGGCCGTCGTGAGGACGAGCGCCACCACGGCACTCGCGATCGACTTCCGTAGGAGGTTCATCGGCTTCCTTGCTCCGGGACTTGGAGCCGGCACCCTAGCGGTGACGTGGACCACGGGCTGGGAGCGAGCACGGGCTGGGAGCGAGGCAGACGACAGCGTCCCGCGCCACAAGACGGGCCAGATCGAGCGTGGGCCATCACGCCTGGCGTGCTCGAAACTCCGCGATCACCGCGTTGAGCATCCTCGTGGAAGGACGCCACTCCAGGCGGGCGATGCACGCGTCGACGGCGTCCAGGTCAAGCAATCCAAGCTCCTGCGCCCGCCGGAACATCGCGCACAGCTCGCGCGGAGACTCCGTCTGCGCGCAATCGACCAGCGTCCGCGCGACCGACGTCACCCGAAGCCCGTTGGGCAACGTCACCACGTCGTCGGGATGAAGCGCGGGCACCCGGTGGATGACGACGCCGGGCGGGTCGACGGTCGAGCGGGGATCGTCGCCGGAGCCGGCGACCGTCACGTGGATGGGTTCGTGTGCGTCCATGGCCGCAAGCCCATCGCAGTCCGCGTCACGCAACAACGCGGGATCGTCACGACTTCGCAGCGATCGTGCGCGCGCCGCGTGCAGATGTTGCCGTCGCCCACCGACACCCGGCGCGGGAACGTCGCGCACGACCGACGGTTGCGACATGCTGATGGCACATCCCGAATGGAAGGCTGGCATCACCGTGCGACTGAGACGGGTCTCCGTACTGGGCGTCATGCTGGCCGGCGTGCTGACGATCAGCGCATGCGGCGGGGGCGGCGACTCGTCGTCGAGCACGCCGTCGACGCCGGCAGGCACGGCCACGGCCGAGGCGACCAACAGCAGCTTCTGCGACCAGATCGCGGGCATCGCCGACTCGATCGACGTGAACATCGACACCATCGACCCCGCAGATCTCGGCCCACGACTCGACAAGGCGGCCAAGGCCCTGAAGGCCGTCGATCCTCCACCCGAGATCTCCGGCGCATGGAACACGCTGATCGACTTCTACGACCAGTTCGGCGTCGCCTTCAACAACCTCGACCTGACCGATGCGGCCGCATCGGGCAAGCTCGGCGAGGCGCTGACCAAGCTGCAGGCGAACGCGCAGAAGCTCGCCGGCGCATCGCAGGAGGTCGCGCAGTACGCGAGCAAGAACTGCACGGGCTGACCGGACTACGATCCGCGCCCGTTCATGTTCACGGTGGAGCAACGGGACGCCCTGCGCGGACGGGTGTTGACCTTGGCCGAGGCGGACCGACGAGTCGTCGCCGGAGCCGCCGTCGGCTCGCTGGCGCTCGACGGCGGTCGATCGCTTCTCCGACCTCGACCTCACGTTCGCCGTCGCCGACGAGGTGCCGGTTGCCGAGGTCCTCGAGGACTGGACCCGCACGCTGGGCGCGGAGTCCGGTGCGGTGCAGCTCGTCGATCTGGAGCGCGGCCCGACGACCTACCGCGTGTTCCTGTTCCCGGACGCTCTCCAGCTGGATCTGTCGCTGACGCCGGCGGCACGCTTCGCCGCTGCGGGTCCCCGCTTCCGCCTGCTGTTCGGCGAGACCGCGGAGGGCGATACGACCGGTGCGCCGCAGCCGCCGGCCGCCGCAGACCTCTTCGGCTGGGGCGTCGTCTATGGCCTGCACGCACGCGCATGCATCGAACGCGGCCGCGTCTGGCAGGCGGAGCACTACATCGGCGCGGTCCGCGACCATGCTCTCTCGCTCGCCTGTCTGCGTCTTGAGCGCCCGGCGATCGAAGCCCGCGGCTATGACGACCTGCCGGCGGACGCCCTCGCCAGCTTCGACGCGACGCACGTCGGCTCCCTTGCGCCGGAGAGGCTGCACAGCGCTCTCGCTGCGGGCATGCGGGCGCTCCTGCACGAGGGCGCGGAGGCCGAGGTGCCCGGCGTGGGCGCGGTCGCGCAGCGGCTCGTCGAGCTGAGCTAAGAGCTGGCGCTGCGCAGGATGGGCTTGATGACCCCGCCGGAGTGCGAGTCGGCGAGTGCCTGCTCGACCTCGTCCATCTCGTAGTACTTCACCAGCCGGTCGAAGGGGAAGCGGCCCTGCTGGTACAGCTCGACGAGGGCGGGGATGAGCTGCCCGGAGCGCCCGCCGCCACCAAGGACGCCGATCACGCGCTTGCCCCACAGCGTCCGCAGATGGTCGAGCGAGAACCGGGCGTTCGCGGGAGCTCCACCGACCAGCACGAGCGTTCCGCGCATGCCCACCGTCTCGGCGAGGGTCTCGATCACGGGAATCACCCCGGTGCAGTCGAAGGCGTAGTCGACGGTCGAGCCGGTGAGCCTGGCGACCTCCTCGACGATGTCGGTCGCGCCGGAGTCGATCGTGTCGGTGGCGCCGAGCTCGCTCGCCAGCTCCAGGCGGCTGTCGTGCAGGTCGGCGGCGATGATCCTCGTGACGCCCGAGTTGCGCGCGGCCATGATCGCGGCCAGGCCGACAGCTCCGACGCCGGCGACGAGGATCGAGTCGCCCAAGCGGGGACGCGCCTCGTTGAGGACTGCGCCGGCGCCGGTGGCCAGACCGCAGGCCAGCGGGCCCAACAGCTCCAGCGGCGCGTCGTCGGGCGCCCTGACGAGCGCGTCGGCCAACACGATCGAGTGCGTGGCGAACGACGACTGGCCGAAGAAATGACCGTTGATCGGCGTGCCGTTGCGCGAGTACGCGCTCTGGCCCCGCAGCTCGCCCTTGAAGCGGCGGCCGGACACCAGCGCCTCGCCCGTGCGCAGGCAGTAGCGCGGTTGTCCATCCAGGCAGTTGCGACACTCGCCGCAGAACGCCCAGCCCAGGATGACCTTGTCGCCGGGCGTGAACTGGGCGACGCCGGCGCCGACCTTCTCCACGATGCCGGCGCCCTCGTGACCGAGGACCGCCGGAAACGGCATCGGCATGTCACCCGCGCGGGTGATCGCGTCGGTGTGACAGACGCCCGCGGCGACGATGCGGACCAGCACCTCACCGCGGCCGGGCTCGGCCAGGTCGATCTCCTGCACCTCGAACGGGGCATCCTTCTCCTCGACGACCAAAGCCCGGATCTTCATCGTGCCTCCTGCGCGGTATGGATCGCCGACCCTGCGACGTGGCGTGCCCGATCCGGCCGGCCGCGAATCCGGGTCGCGTCTGCGCCGCAACGCCGGCACGTCGTGCCGCGACGTGCCGTTCGGTTCACGACCCGGGCCCGGTCGCCCCGACCGGACGGTCCCAGCTCGCGATGTAGCAGCGGATCGCGACCCGGGCCTCCTCGATGAGCGCCGGGTCGCCGGCCGGGTCGCCGCGGAACGCGAGCCGGAGCAGCTGATCGCCGATGTCCGTCGCGACCCGGCTGCGCCGCGCGTCGCCGCGCAACGCGCCGCCCGAGAGCCGCTCGACGAGCTCGGCCGTCCGCCCGGAGATGTAGTCGTTCGCCTCGTCCTCGAGCACGAGCGCGCGCTCGGTCAGGTGGTGGTTGAGCCACAGCTCGCGCACGACGGGGTCGGCGTAGAAACCGGCGAACGCGTCGAGCAGCGCGTCCGAGGCGTCCTCCCACGAGGCGTGGGGCGCGCCGGCGACATCGTCGACGATCGCGACCGCGCGGTCGAGCTGCTTGAGGCTGAGCATCTCCATCGCTGCCTCGCAGTTGGGGAAGTACGTGTAGAAGGTGCCTTGGGTCACTTCGGCGCGGGCGATCAGCAGCGCCGGCGACTCGACCGCGGCGTTGTATCCGATCTCGATGAGCAGGACGGCCGCCGCGTCCAGGATCCGCTGAACCTTCTCGCGGCTGCGGGCTTGCAGCGGAAGGCGGCGCAGCGATGCGCCCCCACGGGGGATTTCGGCCTCGATTGACATGGCGTCGTCGCTTCGGCAATAGTACGTCAACCCAAGTCGAGTCGAATCGAGTAATGCCGTGAGCACTCCCGCACGCGTCTTCTACGACCTCCCGACGTGGACGCCGCTGTACGGCGAGCCGCCACATGCGTTCCACGGGTGTACGAGCGTCGGCTTCCTCTGCCGGGCCCCCGAAGGCGTGCTCGCAACCCTCGTGCCCGCGCCACTCGAGGCGCTCGGCGACGTCTTCCACGTCGGCTGGCTGCTGGCCGACGAGGTCGACGCGAAGGGGGCGACCCCGCACCGCGACGTCCACGTCGTGGAGTTCGGCATCCCGGTCTCGTATGACGGGACCGTCGGCGGCCATTGCACGCTCGAGTACATCGACGACGACATGGGCATGGCGGTCGGCCGCGAGCTCTGGGCGTGGCCGAAGAAGATGGGCGCGTTCGTCTGGGAGGAGCGCGACGGCGGCCTGCATCTCGAGTGCCATCGCAAGGGCCATCTGATCATCGACGCGGACTTCTCCGAGGCGGACGGGGACGAGGGCGGCGCAGCCTGGCCCGACATCTTCGGCGTGCGCGACGACGCGCCATATCTGCAGGTGCGCCAGGTTCCCGCGACCGCGGGCGCGCCGGCCCGCGCCGAGGTCATCTCCGTCGACGTGTCCGAGGGGACGACGTACGAGACGCGCCCCGGCACCGGCACGCTACGGCTGCACGACGGCCCGCAGGACGCCCTCTCGATCCTCGGCCCGGTCGAGGTGATCGGCGCGCGGAGCGACCGGCTCGACTTCCTGTTCCCCTACGGCGAGGTGATCGGCTCCGTCGACGTCGACTGAGCCCCACCGGCGCACGCCCGAGAAGGTCTCGGCATGGAGGAGCCGACCCTCATGCCGGCCGAGCCTCCCGCCGCCCGTGCTCGAAGAGTGCGCGCGCAGCCGCTCGCGCTACCGTCGGTGGCGGTGAAGGTCGAGGTCCTGTTCTTCGATGGATGCCCGAACCACCGCGCGCTGTTGCCGCACCTGCGCGAGTTGCTGGAGTCCGTCGGTGCGGGCGAGGACGTCGAGCTCGTGCGGGTGGAGGACGCGGCGGCGGCCGAGCGGGAACGGTTCCTCGGTTCCCCGACGGTGCGCGTCGACGGTGAGGACGTCGAGCCGGGTGCGGGCGAGCGGACGGACTTCGGGTTGAAGTGCCGGTTGTTTGCCACGCCCGGTGGGCTGCGGGGCATGCCCGCCGATGAGTGGGTGCTCGCGGCGCTCGAGCGAGCGCGGAAGGTGTCGGCTTGATGCACGACCGGGACGGGGCAGCCGAGGCGCTCCGCGGCCCGTGCTGGTCGTCGTGATCACCGGCCCGCCGGGCGCGGGAAAGAGCGCGGTGTTGACGGCGCTGTCGGACGCGCTCTCAGACCACGACATCGCGCACGCGGCCGTCGAGGTCGAGTCGGTGGTCTGGACGCACCCGGCCCTGAGCGATGAGCAGTGGCTGCGCCACGTCCGCGTCCACTGCGAGCTGTTGCGAGACGCCGGCCACCGTCTGCTGCTGCTCGCCCAGACCCTTGAGACCGACGACGACGTCGCCGGACTGCTGGCGGCCGTCGGCGCCGACCAGGTCTTCCTGGCGCGGCTGGAGGCGAACCCCGCGACCCTGGCCGCGCGCATCACCGAGCGGGAGCCCGCCAGCTGGTCGGGCCTCCAGGCGCTCGTTCAGCACGCGCAGGCGCTGGCGACCAGCATGCCGGACCTGGCCGGCGTCGACCTCGTGCTCAGCACCGACGGACAGCGCCCCGAGGCGGTCGCGGAGCGGATCCTCGCGGCGGTTCCGCGCTTGGCCGGCGGGGAGCACCGGGGGAGGCTCGGGGCGTGACCGTCAGCGACGTCCAGCCGGTGCGCGAGGCGTGGGAGACCTTCGCGCGCCGCGACGTCGTCTACCAGATCGTCGAGAGGCGCTCGCCGCCGCCGGGCTCAGCCCCGGCGGTTGACTGCCGCGAGGCCGCTCAACGCTCGCCGCCGCTCAGCAGTCCGGCGGCTCCAGGGCGGAGGCAGCGTCGAGCGGTCCGGGTCCTCGCGGGCGCCGCGGCTCCCGAACGCCGCTGTCGGGCGGCGCGTCACCCCAGTCAGCCGGATACGTCGTGCTGCAGCGACGCGCGCGGAGCCGAAGCCTCCACCAGGTCCCATCCGCGGTCCGGCTGAAGAACAGGCCCCGGCCCCGCACCGCGATCTCCCCGACCACATGGCTCGGCGAGTAGCGGCGCACGGATACAGCGTGCGCGACGCCCACGCCGACGAGGAACGCGCCCACGACCGCCAGCCAGAGGGTCATGCGACAAGTATCGCGCGCGGATCCAAGGACGGCCGACCAGGACCGCCTTCCTCCGACGGCGCCCAGAGCCGCCATCCGACTGCTCGCGGCTGCTCCGGGCAGGAGACGGGAGCAGCCATGCTCCGAACTCGCGACCGCGCTTCCTACACGCGCGACGCAGCGGCGTGGGGTCGCGCCGAGTTCAGTCGCGGGTGGTCAGCGAGTCGATGGCGACAGTGATCGCGAGGATGAGCGGGGCGTCCTCGCCGGCGGCGACGTCGACGCCGTAGGACTCGCGCACGCGGAACCACTTCTTGGAGATCGTGGCGATGGTGTCGCCGTCGCGCTCGATCTCGTACTCGTGGTCGACCACGTTTCCGTGTGCCTTCATGTCGGCGCCATGCTCGACGTCGATGGCGAAGCGATCTCGGAGCCCGACGAGCGCCTTGTGGACGGTCGCGGCGGTGTCGCCTCCGCGCTCGATGGCGATCTTGTCGCGGATGCTGAGCTTGCGCTCCTGGATCCGCGCCACCTCGTGTCCCGAGGTGTCCTCGAGCACGAAGGTCCTCCGGATGCGGAACGCCTTTCCGTTGACCTTGTACGCGCGTTCGCCCTGGTCGTTCTCGATCCAGAAGTCATCGCCGATGGACAGCAGCTTCTCGCGCATGAGAAACCGCTCGCCTCCGGGTCCGTCAGCCCGCTTGCGTAGCAGCCCCATGGCGCCAGCATACGCCGAGCTCCTTGGTCGATGAGAAGCAGCAGTCGTACGAGCTCGGGCGACGGATCGTCCAGCGCTTCATGAATCCGCCGACGTCTCTCACCAGGTCGAGCCGGTCCGGTCGGGCGTAGGTGCGGGGCGAGGGATCTCGCGGACGATCGGCGTGGCGGGGGAGGGCGGTGGAGCACATGGATCAAGCGTCTCGCCGCGCCCACCGGCCCGCCATCGGGGAGCCACCCTGAACCGCCACCTGATCTCGGGCCCGCCGGGCGGGGCGGCGCCTAAGATCGACCGATGTCCACGACCACCACCGGCGATCGCGGCGGCCGCGCAGGCTCCAGCGACCCGCTCGGGTCGATCGGATGGACCGAGCGCACGGGCGGCGTGCTCACCGCCCGCGAGTGCGTGACGCTGGCCCCGCCGCTGCTGCGCGGAGAGCTCGGCATCCTGGCCGGCCTGTTGGCGATGGCCCTGCGCGTGCACTCGGGCCGCCGCGCCACCATCGAACCGGCGCGCCTTGCGCCCCCGGACTCGTCGCTGGCCCGAGACGCGCAGGAGGCCGCCGAGGACCTCCTCGCACCGGTGCTGCGCAACCACTCCCATCGTGCCTACGCCTGGGCAGCCGCCATCGCCGCACTCCGCGGGATCTCGTTCGACCGTGAGTTGCTGTACCTCGCCGCGATGTTCCACGACACCGGGCTTCCAAGCCCCGTCCCGCACGTCGACTTCACCGTGCGCAGCGCGGCGCTGGCCCGCCAGTTCGCCGACCGCCACGGAGTGCCCGCCGACAGCCGGGAGGTGGTGACCAACGCCATCGCCATGCATCACACCCCCGGTGTCGGCCTTGAGTCCGGCTCCGAGGCCTATCTCATGTCCGCCGGCGCCGCAGTCGACGTCTTCGGCTTGCGCAGCAACGAGATCCCCGACGCGGTCCGCAGGCGCGTGGTCGAGCAGTTCCCGCGGCTGGGCTTCAAGCGCGAATTCGCCGCGCTGTGGCGCGCGGAGGCCAAGCAGGTCCCTCGCGGCCGGGCGTGGTACGTGCACCGCTTCGCCGCCACCGACCTGAGCATCCGGATGGCGCCGTTCGGTTGACCGAGCGCCGGCGACACGCGGGAACTCGAGAGCACCGAGGCGCTGCGCATGGGCCGCGACGTGGGCAGTGCGCTCAGGCTTCTGGGATGTCGCGACCGAATGCCTCGAGCGTGACCTCGTCGGGCTCGGGGCCGCCGCGGTGGCCCGTGTCAAGCCCGTCGATGGCGGCCATCTGCTCGGCGGAGAGCTCGAAGTCGAAGACGTCGATGTTCTCGGCGATGCGCTGCGGGTTGGTGGACTTCGGGATGACACTGCGGCCGTGCTGCAGGCCCCAGCGAAGCATCGCCTGTGCGGCCGACTTGCCGTGCGCCTCGGCGATCGCCGTGATGACGGGATCGTCGAGGGTGCTCGTGTGCTCGCCGTCTCGGTAGAAGGTGATGCCGCCGATCGGAGACCACGCCTGAGCGAGGATGCCGTGCTCCCGGCCGAAGCTCTCGACGTCCCTCTGGGCGAAGTAGGGGTGCTGCTCGATCTGGTTGACCGCCGGGACGACCGAGGCGTGCTCGAGCAGGCGGGTGAGGTGATCGACCATGAAGTTGCTGACGCCGATCGCACGGACCTTGCCGTCGGCCAGGAGCGTCTCAAGCGCCCGGTACGCCTCCAGCGTGCGGTCGAACGCCGAAGGCAGCGCCTGGTGGAGGATCAGCAGGTCGATCTGCTCGACGCCGAGCTTGCCCGCGCTCTTCTCGAACCCGTGCAGCGTCTCGTCGTAGCCGTAGTCGGAGATCCAGATCTTCGTCTCCAGGAACACCTCGGAGCGGTCCAGACCCGAGGCGCGGACCGCCTCGCCGACCTCGCGTTCATTGCCGTAGGCCGCGGCCGTGTCGACGTGCCGGTAGCCCTCGCGCAGCGCGGTCTCGACGGCCGCGGCGGTCTCCTGGGGCGGGCTCTGGAAGACGCCTAACCCGAGGGCAGGCATCGTCACGCCGTTGTTGAGGGACAGGGCAGGGACGGTCTCCGACGTCATGGTTCAGCCTCTTCGCTCGGATTGTCGATTGCTTGCCGCTGGAGCGTCGCGGTTGCGGTGGTCTCCTCTCAGCGCCGACGCAGGGCCGGCTGGAGGACCTGCTCGCCGTAGCTGTGGTCGGCGGGGTTGAGCGTGACGCCGGGCGCGACGATCTCGTCGATGCGGTCCAGCGTCGCGGTGTCGAGCACGACGTCGGCGGCGGGGAGCTGGCTCTCCAGTTGCTCCATGGTGCGCGGGCCGATGATCGCGGAGGTCACCGCGGGATGGTTGGCGACGAAGGCGATGGCCAGCTCGATCAACGAGAGCCCGGCTTGGTCGGCGACCTGCGCGAGCTGCTGGACGGCGTCGAGCTTGCGCCGGTTCTCGGGCAGCGCCATGTCGAAGCGCTTGGCCAGGCGTTGGCGGACGGGGGAGGTGGGTGAGCTGCCGGCGCTCCAGTTGCCCGACAGCCAGCCGCCCGAGAGCGGGCTGTAGGTGAGGATGCCCATGCCATGGCGCTGGGCGGTGGGCAGGACGTCGAGCTCGATGCCCCGCACGAGCATCGAATAGGGCGGCTGCTCGGTGCGGAAGCGCTCCAGGCCCCGATCCCGGGCCACCCACTGGGCCTCGACGATCTGGCTGCCCGCGTAGGAGGACGAGCCGATGGAGCGGACCTTGCCCTGGCGCACGAGGTCGGTCAGCGCGCCGAGGGTCTCCTCGACGTCGATGTCGGGCGACGGGCGGTGGACCTGATAGAGGTCGATCCAATCGGTGCCCAGCCGGCGCAGGCTGTTCTCGACCTCGCTGATGATCCAGCGCCGCGACCCGCCGCGGCGGTTGGGGTCGTCGCCCATGGGCATGAAGAACTTCGTGGCGAGGACGACGTCGTCGCGGCGGCCCTTGAGCGCCTTGCCGACGATCTCCTCGGACTCGCCGGCCGAGTAGACGTCGGCGGTGTCGACGAAGTTGACCCCGGCGTCCAGCGCGGCATGGATGACGCGGATCGAGTCGTCGTGGTCGGGGTTGCCCCAGGCGCCGAACATCATCGTGCCGAGGCAGAGCGGTGAGACCTGGACGCCGGTGCGTCCAAGGGGCCGGTACTCCATGAGGTTCTCCTTGGGTTCAGGCGCCGTCGGCCGGGGCGGCGCGGTACTGCTGATCGTCGACGTGCTCGCCCCAGGTGACGGCGGAGCCGGACCCGTCGTTCTGCTGCATGGCCACGTGGACCATGAAGCGGTCGGGCGCGGCGCCGTGCCAGTGGTTCTCACCGGGCTCGAAGAAGACGCGGTCGCCCGGCCGGAGGGTCTCGAGGGGGCCGCCTTCGCGCTGACAGCGGCCGATGCCCTCGGTGACGAAGATCGTCTGCCCGTTGGGGTGGGTGTGCCAGGCGGTGCGGGCGCCGGGGGTGAAGTGGACGTTGGCGGCCGCGAACGCGGAGTCGCCCACCGGGGCCGCGGCGGCGTCGATGTAGACGTCGCCGGTGAACCACTCGGCCGAGCCCTTCTGCGTCGGCACGGTCGTCGCGCGGGTGATGTGCATCGTGTTCAGTGCTCCTGGGTGATCGCGTGGTCGAGGGTCGCGGCCCAGCTGGCGAGCAGATCAAGCGCCTGGGCGGAGCGGCTGCCGGGTTCGACCCCATAGGCGGCGATCGTCAGGCCGGAGTCGCCCGCCAGGTCCATGACCTCGTAGGACAGCTCGAGCTCGCCCACGAGCGGATGGCGCAGGCGCTTGGTGCCGGTCTGGTGGTAGCGAACGTTGTGCGCCGCCCACCAGGCGGCGAACTCGGGGCTGCGCGTGGCCAGTTCGCCGACGAGGTCCGACAGAGCCTTGTCGAAGGGGTTCTGACCGACCAGCGAGCGCAGGTGCGCGACAAGGTCCTTGGCCGTGCGCTCCCAGTCGACGTAGAACTCGCGGGCGGCCGGGTCCAGGAAGGTGAAGCGGGCGCTGTTGGCCGGCTGCTCGACGCTCTCGAACACGGGCGCGTACAAGGCGCGCCCCAGCGCGTTCGCCGACAGGTAGTCCAGGCGGCTGCCGCGGACGATCGCGGGTGCGCTCATGCCATCGACGATCTGCTGCACCACCGGGCGCACGCGCTGCGGGCCGGGCCGCCGCCGCTTGGGCGCAACCGGGTTCACGGCGCGAGCGAGGTCGTGCAGATGCGCGCGCTCGGCCGCGTCCAGGAGCAGCGCCTCGGCCAGGGCCTCCAGGACGCCATCGGAGACGCCGCTGGCGTTTCCGCGCTCCAGGCGCTTGTAGTAGTCGACGCTGACGCCGGCCAGCGATGCGACCTCCTCACGGCGCAGGCCCTTCACCCGGCGCGGCCCGTAGGTACGCAGGCCGACCTGCTCGGGGGTGACCCGAGCGCGGCGCGAGGTGAGGAACTCGGCGATGTCTCTGGCGGGGTCCACGAGAACCACAGTACCCCCGCTGCCACGGGCCAAAGGGGGCCTGCCAGTCACCCCCTGACAGGGCCTCCCTCAGCCCTTCTTCGTAAGATCAGGGGCGTGGCCCGCTGGGCACCCGACTTGCGCACGGTGGTGGTGAGCAGCAGCACCGTGGTGCCCTGCCGGTCGTGACCTTCCTCGCCGCCGGTCTCGCGGTATCGGTCGACGTGCTGCTGACCGAACAATGGGACGCCCATCAGCCGATCTTCTCCGCCAGCTCGACGATGATCCCTGCCGGGCCGCGGACGTAGCAGAGCCGGTAGCTGTTGGCGTAGTTCTCCAGGTCGCCCACCAGCTCGCCGCCGTGCGCTCGAAGGTCGTCGAGGGAGGCCTCGATGTCGTCGACGACGAAGAGGATGTGGCGGATGCCCGGCGCGTTGGCCGGTGCCGGCTGATCGCCGCCCGCGTATGAGGGCGAGCGGTACCGGGCCAACTCGACCTTGCCGTTGCCGTCCGGGGTCCGCAGCATCGCGATATCCGCCCGCACGCCCTCCAGACCGTTGATGCGATCCACCGAGCTCCCCTCGACGGACGCCTCGCCCTCCAATTCGAGCCCGAGTGCAACGAAGAACGCGATCGCCGCCGCGAGGTCGTCGACGACGATGCCGATGTGCTCCAAGCGTAGGACGGTCATGAACGGCCTCCGATCTCTTGCTGGTCCATGACCTTCCCTTCTTGGGAGTCGGTGGAGCGACGGGTGGTCCTGGCGTGCATCGCGGTCTCCGGATGTCGTGGGCCGCGCCTGTCGTGGCCCTCTACCCGGTGAGCGGAGCCGGGGGATGGTTCTCGACATCGTCAACACGATCTGGCTGCGACCCGCAGTGTGAGCGCCGCTACGCGGCCTCAGACATTGCGAAGGTGAACATCCGGCGCGGGTGGATGCGGGCGAAGGTGCCGCCTTCGAGGATCGGGAGCCACGCGTCTCCATACCGGGGCAGGTAGATGTCGAGGAGGGTTTGACGGAACTCGGCGTGCTCGGGCGCGCCGACGTCGATCATCTCGGCCGTCCCGTGCACTGTGATCGCGAGGTGTTCGCCGGGCAGGTGGGTGGCGCTCACTTCAGGCCGCTCTCGGATGTGTCGGAATCGCACGGAGTCGGGCGACGACCCGAAGTGGAAGCGGCCGCGGTAGAACACGCCGTCGACCGCCCCGGTGATCGGCCGGCCATCGCGCGTGGTGGTGGCAAGCACGAGGAGGCGCATGCCGGTCAGCGTGGAGGCCACGGCGGCGGCGTTGAGCCGCCGTTCGGGTTCGTGAATGCTGAGCAGGTGAGCGCTGGCGTTCGCGTAGGCGTCGTCAATCAGGTGTTGCAGAGCGGTGAGATCCTCCGGGCGTTCATGCACGTCGAGCCTTTCGTTCTACGGCGTAGAGTCGAGCTACTCTACAGCGTAGAGATGAGCAATCAGGCGCGGCAGAGAACCGATCCGCTCACGGTTGACGCGATCGTCGAGACGACGTGCGAGCTGATCGCCGACGCGGGGCTGCCCGCCTTGTCGATGCGCAGGCTCGGTGCCGCGCTCGGCGTCGACCCGATGGCCGTGTACCACCACGTCGCCAGCAAGCGCGAGCTCCTCTCGCTCGTGATGGCGCGCACGGTCGGGGCGATGACGCTCCCCGCCGCGGATGACCCATGGGACGTGCGGGTGCGGGGCTGGGCGAAGGCGTACTGGGATGTTGTGGTGGTCAACCGCGACCTCGTCGCCGCAGGGCTCGCTGACCCGGTCGTCGCCGCCGGCGCCATGCCGCTCGTCGCGCCCCTCACCGATGCGGTCGCCGACAGCGGCATCGACGTTGACCTCGTTGAGCCCAACGTCTGGCTCGTCGTCGACTTCGTTCACGGTGCCGCGCTCGGCGCCGCGGCACCGCTGCGTCACGCCGGCGACGAACTCGGTCCACTCATCCGGGCGTTTGACGCCGGGCTCGACACCATCGTCGCCGGCATCGCAAGCCACGCCGCAGCGAGCTGATGACCAGCTGGAGCGCGCCGCCACGGAACTCGGCGTGCTCGGGCGCGCCGACGTCGATCATCTCGGCCGTCCCGTGCACTGTGATCGCGAGGTGTTCGCCGGGCAGGTGGGTGGCGCTCACTTCAGGCCGCTCTCGGATGTGTCGGAATCGCACGGAGTCGGGCGACGACCCGAAGTGGAAGCGGCCGCGGTAGAACACGCCGTCGACCGCCCCGGTGATCGGCCGGCCATCGCGCGTGGTGGTGGCAAGCACGAGGAGGCGCATGCCGGTCAGCGTGGAGGCCACGGCGGCGGCGTTGAGCCGCCGTTCGGGTTCGTGAATGCTGAGCAGGTGAGCGCTGGCGTTCGCGTAGGCGTCGTCAATCAGGTGTTGCAGAGCGGTGAGATCCTCCGGGCGTTCATGCACGTCGAGCCTTTCGTTCTACGGCGTAGAGTCGAGCTACTCTACAGCGTAGAGATGAGCAATCAGGCGCGGCAGAGAACCGATCCGCTCACGGTTGACGCGATCGTCGAGACGACGTGCGAGCTGATCGCCGACGCGGGGCTGCCCGCCTTGTCGATGCGCAGGCTCGGTGCCGCGCTCGGCGTCGACCCGATGGCCGTGTACCACCACGTCGCCAGCAAGCGCGAGCTCCTCTCGCTCGTGATGGCGCGCACGGTCGGGGCGATGACGCTCCCCGCCGCGGATGACCCATGGGACGTGCGGGTGCGGGGCTGGGCGAAGGCGTACTGGGATGTTGTGGTGGTCAACCGCGACCTCGTCGCCGCAGGGCTCGCTGACCCGGTCGTCGCCGCCGGCGCCATGCCGCTCGTCGCGCCCCTCACCGATGCGGTCGCCGACAGCGGCATCGACGTTGACCTCGTTGAGCCCAACGTCTGGCTCGTCGTCGACTTCGTTCACGGTGCCGCGCTCGGCGCCGCGGCACCGCTGCGTCACGCCGGCGACGAACTCGGTCCACTCATCCGGGCGTTTGACGCCGGGCTCGACACCATCGTCGCCGGCATCGCAAGCCACGCCGCAGCGAGCTGATGACCAGCTGGAGCGCGCCGCCTGTCACGGCGTGGTTCGTCGGATCGGGTTCACATAACGTCGATTAGCGGGCGTTGCCCGATGGACTCTCCATCCCTGTTTCAGACGAATCGAGAATGCCCCGCGCAGCGAAGCCTCGTGCACGCCTCCGCGAAGCTTCGTGCTCGGCACGCGCGAACCCACGCGAGCGCGCTAAGCGCGTGTCGCTCGACTGGCAACTCACGCCATGCATACTCCGTCCGTTACCGCGTCGAGAAGCTGCGATTCCCCAGCAAGCGCGACCGCAGCTCCATCATCGTCAGCGCCCACCTGACGATCGCCGGCATTCCCGAGCGCGCCTACGACTACGAAGTCAACGGTCGACCGGCTATCGAGTGGGTGATGGACCGCCACCAGGTCCGCACCGACAAGGACTCCGGCATCCGCAACGACCCCAACCGCTACTCGGATGACCCGCGTTACATCGTCGACCTGCTCCTCCGGGTCGTAGCCGTGAGTGTCAAGACGCTCGACATCGTGGACAGATTGCGGGCGCTCGAGGGCTCCGGCGGCTCGGCCTCAGTAGTGGCTGCGTCGTAAGACGCCCCGGCCTCGGCCTCGGCGACGCTTTGTCTTGAGGCACTCGTTGTGTCAGCGAAGACTCGGCGTATTGCCGGCTCGTCCGTCGCGACGGATATCTCGAGTACGCGCGCAATACGACCCCGTGGGCGCGTAGGATCCCGATCACGCAACTGGTAACGCTGCGGCCGCCACCCTTTCGATCCGAATCTGGCGGTTGGCGAGCCGGTCGCTGACTAGGCGCGCAAAGTCGTTGGCCTTGATCAGCAGCGAGCGCAGCTCCGCCTCGGTCAGGCCGATCTCGTAGGCGCGGTGGTGGCAAGCGTCGGACAGCACCGACCAGGCGTAGTGCGCCTCGCCGACGACCGGAGACCGGCCCAGGTAGCTGGGCAGGGCCAGCCACTTCTCGTTCCAGTTCGCCGCGTTCATGTCGGGCTCGACGTGCTTCCACCAGCGCGACATGGTCTCCTCGATCGCCTGTCGGGTCAGGACGGCTGCTGCGTGCGGCCACGTCCCCTCGGCATCCTCGATCGGCTGGTCGAGCAGCTTGAGCGCGGCGAGGAGAAGGTCGTTGACCTTCATGACGCGTCGACGAGCGCGTGCACGAAGCGCTCGGTCTCGTGCGGGAGGTCGCGGACGGAGCCGTCGAAGTCCCCGTGCGCACCGGCGTTCAGTCGACGCAGCAGCGCCGGCGCGCCCGGGCCCCCGACGCGAACGAGCTCCTTCCCCAGCTCGTCCGTCCGGCTCGCGTCTCCCAGGATCGCCAGGGCGAGCCGCTGGCGGAGCATTCCGGCCTCCTTGAGGCGCTCGTCCGCCTCAGCGACCGGCTGCCCGTCCCGCACCGCGCGCGCACGCCGCCTCGATCGCCCCTCGGCAGAGGGTCGGGACGACGCGCTGCTGGACGCCCTCCGCCAACCGGTCGGACTTTGCCATCGTCTTGGCGTCCTTCAGGTGCTGGACGAGCGGGCTGCGAACCTCCCGCACCGTTACCTGGGATCGTCTCTGGCGCAGCACCTGCAGCACCGTCGCGGGCAGTCGCAGGCGACGGATCGCCTCGGGCAGACGGTCGTCGTGGGTGAAGACGACGACCTGCCGCGTCTTCGCGGCGTCCGCCAGGATCCTGGCGAGGCCATCGACCTTCGCCGGATCCATGGACTGGACCGGGTCGTCGATGACCGCGAAGCGAAACGGGGACTCGTCGAGCCCAGCACGCGGCAGGAAGACCGAGACGCTCAGTGCGAGCAACTCGCCCTGCGACATCACGCCGAGAGCGTTGGCCTGCGTCCCGTCGGCGCGCACATCGAATGAGGCCTGGCGTTGGCGCCCGACGCTCTTCAGCCGGATGTCGTGGAGCTCGACGTTCGAGTCGTGGCGCAGCTGCTGCCAGTTGGCGACGGCCTGGTCGGCGATCGGCCGGAAACGATCGTTGCGCAGGTCGTCGGCGACCTGCTTGAGCCACGCCTCGGCCGCCTTGGTCGCCTTGAGCTCGCCAGACCGGGCGGCGGCTTCTCGTGCGCTTCGCAGCCACGCCATCGCGGCCTCGACCTGCGTCTGCCAGGCCTCGTCCAGCCCCTGGAGCTCCGCGCGGGCGGCGGCGGCGGCCTGCCTGATGCGCTCTGCGGCGGCGAGGGCCTCCTCGAGGGTCCCGTCGGTCGCGATGTCCACCTGGTGGAGCACCGCCTCCCATCGGCGGAGGGCACTCGCCGCCTGCTGCGTCGCCGCGTCAAGGACGGAGGCCTGCCTGCGCAGCTCAGCGATCTCCTGCCGCGCGCGTTCGTCCCACTCCGCGTCGAGGACCTGCGTCGTGCCGCACACTGGGCAGTCCTCCATGAGTCGCCCGGCGTCGCGCACGGCCAGCGCGCCCTCCAGCAGCGTCGCCAGCCGGCGAGCGCGGTCGAGGTCCGTTCTGCTGAGCGCTCGCCGCGTGGCCTCTGCCTCGTCGAGCCCAAGCCGCGCCGCCCGAATGGCCTCGTCGTCCGGGACCGCCCGCGTGGCCCGCGCGCGCAGCCCGGCGGTGGCCGCATCGTTGGCGCTCATACCCGGCGGATGCGCGTCCAGGTGATGGCGGACCTTGTCTGGGTCGATCGTGCGCGTGACCAACAGTGAGGCCAATTCCGCCTGGCGAGGATCGTCGGGATCCAGTTGCGCAGCGAGCTCCTTCGCCGCGTTCTTGACGGCCTTGGCCGAGTTGTCGAGGGCGAGACGCCGGTCGCTGAGCCGCACGAGCAGCCGGTCGACGTCCTCGAGGCCGAGCACCGGCGACAGCGCCGCATACAGGCTCGTGAGCTTGTCGAACATGGATGCGAGCTCGCCGTAGCTGAGGAACGGGCGAAACGCCGTCAGCGCCTCGGTCCATCCACGCGTGTCGAGTGTCTCGATGGCGTCGGTTGCCCCGCTTGCGTCGGTGAACCCGGCGTCCGGCTCCCACGTCCGCTGCAGCCGCACCGGCGCCTGCTCGCCGCTGACGACGAGCTCGGCGCTCACTCTGGCTCCCTCGTCGGAATGCAGGCACTGCCACGCGCTCAACCACGGCTTCGCTGCGGACTCCCATCGCTTGGTGGTGCCCGTCAGCAGCAGCTCAAGGCCCTCGGCAAACGAGGACTTCCCGCTCCCGTTGCGGCCGACGACCACGGTGAGCCCCGGCTGCGGCCGCAGCGAGAGGACCGCCTCGGGACCGATACCACGGAAGCCCCGGACGCTGATCGACTTCAGGTAGACCCCGGCGACGGTCTTGGCGGCGGCAGGTAGCGCGTCACCGTCGCCGATCGCTGCGGAGATCACGGCTTTGGCGTCCGCGTCGAGCTCCGAGACGTCGAGTCGCGCGCGCAGCTGCGCAGCGATCGTGGGATCCATCCGTCTGTCGTCCGCGTGGGCTTCCATACCGCACCACATCGGCACGGACTCCGAACATCCTTAGTGGTCAATCCTCGTCATGTCCCACTCACTCGCCCGAGGCCGACTTGGGCCACCCGCGCCGGCTCGCGACGTGCCTGGACCGCGCTCGCAGTGATTCGCTCACGGATTCATTATTCGATTCCTTCATCAGCGACTTTGCGAAACCTCACTTCGTTGCACCGACTGGCTCGCCAGCGTGCAATCGCGCGTCTCATCGTTGCAATGGCCGGGCCATGTCCTAGCCTTGGCACCCAATGCTTCCTGCGTTGATCGCCGCCGCCGTCATCGCAGTAGTCGTAGCCGCCTGGCTGATCCGGCGATCCTCGCGGCGACCCGAGCCGACCGCCCGAACCGAGACCAGTGTGCGGCCCGTGTTTCCGGAGGAAGGCATTCTCGTCCCACCAGGAGTCCTTGGCGCTGCCGGTGCGGCGCCGACCACGGTCTGGGAAGCGCTCGAGACGGCTGCGATGCCAGTCGCGGTTGAGTACCGGCCCGTAACCGAGTCGGACATTGCGAGGTACCGGGCCGTTCCGGTGAACGCATCCGCTGAGCAGGCGGTTGTCAACATCGTCAAGGCTCTCAACCCGATGAGCCCGACGCTCTACCGCGTTGTCCTCCCGAAAGGCGCCGAGCTCGTCAAGGCTGCCGGCACGTCAGGGTATCGAGGGTTCTCCCGCTCCGGCGGAAAGACCGCCCATGCCGTCCTGACGCCAGTCGCTGCTGGTGGCGCAGTCGCAGCCGGCTGGCCGGTGCTCGCTGTCGCCGGAACGGTGATGGCCGTTGACATGGCGGCCCGGCGCGAACAGGTTGCCCATCAGCGCAGGATCGAGACGATCCTTGGTCGGCAGGAGGAACGCCACTACACCGAAAGGCTGAAGGATCAGTGGTCCGCCGATAGACAGCTGTCTCGCGCGATCAGCTTGATGCTCGACGGCCACAATCCGTCGATGGAACTCGCACTGAAGAGCGCAGACGATGAGTTCCACCGCTCAGGGCAGTTCCTGGAGAGCAACCGCGGCGCGGTCGACCGACTTGTCGACGCGGATGGCAAGGTGGACTACCGTCAACTTGAGCAGGCGCTTGGTGGCAAGACGAAGGACGTAGACCACTTCGTTCGGGACCTCCACCTGTCGCGGGCCGCAATCGCGATCAAGCGCAAGGCGCTCATTGCCGATGCCGCGTCCGTCGCTCTCGTCGACCCCCACAATCCATACACGGCGTTGCAGAAGCACCTGGACAGCGAAGCACGCCTGCTGGAGCAGACCCACGCGGCTGCCGAGGATCTGACTCGACAGCTCTCCGAGATCGAGCTGAAGGGCCGCTGGCGCGACCGGGACAAGTCCCTGGCCGAGCGGCAGGCCAAGCTCCGCGCTCAAATCGCGCCGGCGACGGTCGACGACAGCTCGGAGCTTCTCTACCTCTCGACGAGCGACGGCGAGATCTTTCATCTGCTCCCACCCGAGGTCCCGGAATCATCGGCCGAGGCCGAACGGGAGGAGCAAATCGCGGACGCCGACGAAGCGCTCGGTATCGCCGATGAGCCCGTAACGAACTCAGGGCAGGTCCCGCGGCGGGCCCCACTCCGCACGGAACCCACGGGCGGACCGCAGTGACTGCCGGCGACCAGCGCGCGCCGGCCGAGCTGTACGACGCGTTCATCAAGTCCGAGTGGCAGGACATCTTCCGCAAGGAAGTCCACGTCCAGCTCGACAACGGCTCGCGTTACGTACCCAACGGCGGATCGCAAGGCGTCTCGCTCCTGCGCAGAAGCGTCAATGCCTTCGACGAGGCGATTCGACTGTGGAGCGGGCCGACCGACGAACCGATCGGCAGTAGCCAGGGCTACGACCGCATCGTCGACCAGGCCGGCATCCAGTACACGTGGGAGTGGTTCCTCATCGAGCCCGGCAGGCCGTGGGTCGACGCGGTCCCCGAACTCGTCCGCCGACGCATCGAGGACGACCTCGCACGCCGCGACCAAGCCGCGCTTGCCCGAGCAAAGGCGCGCGCCGAGCAGGCCGAGCGTGACGCCGAGGCCGAGGACGACCGTGTGATCGCCGTCATGAACGCCCGGCGCGCCGAATCAGGCAAGCCGCCCCTTTCCGCCGATCAGGAAGCAGACGTCCGCGCCGGACGCCGAGAACGGCGAGCCGCTCAGCGTTGATTCTCGACTCGGGCCGCGTCGCTCGTCGTCGGCGGGCGCTTTCCCCTCGCGATCAGGCCGATTCGTTTTCGGATTCATCTTCGATTCGTTTCACACCCTGCTATGCGGCGAATCGGGAATGTCCTTGGGACCGTCGCGTCAGGCAGGTCCCAGCCCGTCGCGCCAGTTGATCGCCTCGAGTTCGACGCGGACGGCATCCATGACCGGGACCACAGGTCGCGCCTGGAACTCGAATGCGGGGAGCATCGAGCAGAACTTGTGGACGGCGAGCGGGTCGTCGCAATCGAGCAGCATGTACCCACCCCAGTCACCCACGCGGATGACAAAGAGCTCGATCGTGAAGGTGTCGGGCGCCGTCCACTGCGTGAACACCTCGAGAATCCGCTTCTGGGCGTTCTCGTACTCCTCAGGCGAGCCTTGCGGGCGCTCGTTCCAGCTGAGCATGTACTTCATGGCTCCTCCTTCGTCGGATTGGAGCTACCGAAGCGGCGGTCCAGCGGATCGCCGCTGACACTACGTGCTGCCCTCGACCCGGAACGCCTCCCGCGCGTACGCACGCTGGGCTGATGGCTCACAGCGCGACCTTACTCGCGATCCGTCCGTCGGACGAACGGGAACCCGTCGGAGCGCTGCTGGCCGAGCGCGGCCTGACGACGCTGAACGCCGACGAGGGCGGCTACGGTCCGCCGCTGCCCGACCACGGCGCCGCGCTGGCGCTGGTCGACGCGGCGGTGCAGCGCGCCGGCGACCGGCCCGGCGACGACGTCGCCTACGCGCTCGACGTCGCCGCCACCCACTTACGTGGGCGTTCGTCCCCCGTGATTCGTTTTCGGATTCATTTCCGATTCGTTCACAACTGCGGACTGCCGCCCAACGCCCGTCGCCTGTCCGCCGGCTGTATGATCGGCTTTCCCCTCGCCTCAGAAGCGGCGGAGCGATCCTCGCGGCTCTAACTCTTGGCCGGCTGGTGCGCGTCGATCCTCAGGTGCTCCGCGTCGGCACCCAGGCTCAAGGACCCATCGATGTCAGTTTCCTCGCCGCAGCGGCCCGCATTGGAGCCGAACTGATGGACAGCCGAACCCCCCGGACGCTCGTGGTGCGGATACAGGAGCGACACTCCCGGCGCATGTGCGAACGATGAAGGCGATCGTCCGCGACCGTTACGGCTCTGCTGACGCCCTGCAGGTCAGCGAGGTGCAGGTGCCCAGTGTCGGTGATGAGGAGGCGCTCGTGCGGGTCCGCGCGGCCGGCCTCGACCGGGGCGCGTGGCACGTCATGGCTGGGCTGCCCTACCTGCTCCGGGTTGCCGGCTACGGGCTGCGCAGGCCGAAGGTCGCCGGACTGGGCTCGGAGCTGGCCGGCGTCGTCGAGGCGGTCGGCGCGAACGTGACGGCGCTCGCACCGGGCGACGCGGTGTTCGGCACTTGCAGCGCTTCGTTCGCCGAGTACGCCTCGACGGACCCGGGCAAGCTCGCGCGGATGCCGGCGAACCTGAGCTTCGAGCAGGCCGCCGCAGTGCCCGTCTCCGCCGTCACCGCTCTGCAGGCGCTGCGCGACCGTGGGCGCGTAAGGGCCGGCCAGCGCGTCCTCGTCATCGGCGCATCCGGGGGCGTCGGGACCTTCGCCGTGCAGATCGCCAAGGCGCTCGGAGCGAACGTCACCGGCGTTTGCACCACCCAGAAGGTGGACCTCGTGCGTTCGCTCGGCGCCGATCACGTGATCGACTACACCCGCGCCGACATCACCGACGACGGCCAGCGCTACGACGTCGTCCTCGACATCGGGGGCAACCGGCCGCTGTCCCGACTCCGCCGCGCCCTCACCAGCGACGGCACGCTGGTCATCGTCGGCGGCGAGGGCGGCGGGCGCTGGACGGGAGGCATCCACCGCCAGCTCGGCGCCATGATCCTGTCGCCGTTCGTACGCCAGCGCCTGGGAACGTTCATCGCCAAGCCGAACAGCACCGACCTCGACGCGCTCCGAGCACTCATCGAGGCCGGCTCGGTCACGCCCGCCGTCGACCGGGTCATTGCGCTGGACCAGGTGCCGGAGGCGATCCGCGATCTCGCCCGGGGACGCGTGCGCGGCAAGATCGTCATCGCCACATAACCCGAACGGCGAGGGGCCGACGACGCGGACGGCGGTGCGCAGGCCGCTTGGCGAGCAAGGCGGTGTCCCCCGGGTGTGGCGTACGTGCGCACGACCGGCGGACCTCCCGCCTGGGTACCGCCACCTCAGCCGGCGCCCGGGGTGTTGCGCCGAGTGGTGGCATACTTATGGCATGGCTCGCACACGACTGAGCACGACCGTGGACGCCGAGCTGCTCCACAGCGTCCGCCGAACGTGGTCGGGCTCCACCGATGCCGCACTGATCGATGCGGCGCTCTCGGCGCTGCTCGCGCGTCACCGCGCGGTCGAGCTGGACGCGAGCTACGCCGCGTACGACGAACATCCGATCGACGAGCCGGACGAGTGGGGCGACCTGGCGTCGTTTCGCCGTGGAGCGGCTGCGTCGTGAGCGCGCTCCCGGCCCGCGGAGAGGTGTGGTGGTGCGACCTCGCCGAGATCGGTCGGCGCCCCGTCGTCGTGCTGTCGCGCGACGTCGCGATCCCTCGGCTTCGTCGCGCCCTGGTCGCGCCGTGCACGACGACCATCCGAGCCCTCGCCAGCGAAGTCGTGCTCGAGCCCGGAACGGACCCCGTCCCCCGACGCTCGGCCGTCAACCTGGACTCCGTCGAGAGCGTCTCGGTGGCCGTACTCGTCCAACGGCTCGGGCGGCTCGCCGACGCGCGCATGCGCGAGATCTGCGCTGCCCTCGACGTCGCCGTCGACTGCCGCGGCTGACGGCACATCTCGACGCGACGCCTCGCCACCGGGTCGATGGTGGATCATCGACCGCGGATCCCTGTGCCCGGCAGCCGCAGCGCGGGCGGCGCGAACGGCGTCCGGTCAGCGGGTGATCACGCGGCCTTCGGCGTCGACCTCGAAGACCGTGATCGGCAGATTGGTGGACTGCCCGATGTCCTCGATCAGGCCTCGTTCCTGCCACGATCGATGCTCCCGGCTGCGCAGCGCGATGAGCACGTGATCGGGGCCGAACGCACGGACATGATCCTCGACGGCGGTCAGCGGGCTGTCGTCACCCACCGCGCCCGCTGCGGCCACCTCCTCTGAGCGCAGCTGCTCGAGCACCACGCCGAGACGCTCGTCGGCGGCCCGGTGCGCCGCATCGACGTCCGATGCAAGCCATTCCAGCCGCGACGTCAACATGGGCGCGACGACGAACACCTCCTCGGCCCCGTCGACGAGCGCACGGACGCTGTGCGGCAGCTCCGCCACTTCGTCGACCGCCGCGCCGACCACCACCAGCAGGCGTTTGCTCTCAGGCATTGCGCTCCTCTCGTCGAACGAGCCGTCCCTTCGGCTTGCGTGTCCGTCCGTCATTCTGGCGGACGGACAGGGTGGCTCGTCGCTGTCGTCATGCTGCGACCGCCGGCGGTGCGGACCCAGGTGTGCTCGCGGCGGCGTGCGTAACCCAGGCGCCGACCGGCCTCGTGGCGCGCCGCTCCCCGATTGCGCCGCGCCTGAGTCGGGAACCAGCGCCGGAGGACCAACCGGATGCTCGACGTGACCTTCGCAGGATGGGCGGCGACGATCTGCCTGATCGCCGGCCTGTTCGCGCTCGATCTCTTCAGGTCGCGACCCGGCCATGCCCACACGGTGGGCTTCCGCGAGGCGGCGATCGCATCGGCCTTCTTCATCGCCGTCGCGATCGGCTTCGGGATCGTGTTCGGCCTGATCGCCGGCTGGAACTACGGGGCGGAGTACTTCGCCGGCTACGTCGTCGAGAAGAGCCTGTCGGTCGACAACCTCTTCGTATTCGTCGTGATCATGTCGGCGTTCGCGGTCCCCGCCGACCACCAACAGCGGCTCCTGACCTTCGGGATCCTCGCGGCGCTCGTCATGCGCGCGGTGTTCATCGCGCTGGGCGCGGCGTTGATCTCGGCGTTCTCCTTCATGTTCCTGATCTTCGGGCTGCTGCTCATCTTCACCGCGGTCCAGCTGTTCCGCCACCGCGACGAGGACCCCGACGTCGAGGACAACGCGCTGGTCAAGCTCACCAGACGGGCGATCCCGGTGACCGGCGACTACGACGACGGCCGCATGTTCACCCGGCTCGGCGGCCGGCGCGCGGCGACGCCGCTCTTCATCGCGTTCATCGCCATCGGCAGCTCCGACCTGCTCTTCGCCCTCGACTCGATCCCAGCCGGTTCGCTCCGCGCCAAGCACGATCGCCAGTCGCACGATGAGGTCGGCGAGGCGTGATGGCCCGTCACAGCTACCCCGGATAGGGGCGGCACGGCTCGCCGCGCTCCCCTGGGCAGGGCGGCAGCGGCGTCGGCACCGCCACGCCCGGCACGACCGGCAGGAGCACTCGCGACGCTATGCCGCCGCCGCGAGCGATCTGCACGCCGGCGGTGCCAGAGGCCGGCCGCGTGTCGCCGAACTCCCACACCGGCTGGTCGCCGCCGGGCGCCGCCACGACGATGCGCAACCGCGAGCCGGCCCGATACACGTGGCCCTGGTAGTACAGCGGGACGGTCACCTTGGTGAACCGCCCGGCGGGCAGCGGCGCGGCCTGCGCCTTCAGCAGCGACAGCACCGGCTCGAGCTCGGTGCTCCTGCCCGGGGCGAGCGCGCGCAGGCTCGAGCGCAGCCAGCCGTTCTGCACGAACGTCTCGTTGCCGTCGGGCCGCACCTCGCTGATCGTCACCTGCAGGTCGACGTCGGGGACGGACGCCTGGATCCACAGGTCGACCGCCCCCGCCCCGATCACCGTCGTGTCGGCGCTCAGCGGCGCGCTCACGTAACCGGACGCCGTCCCCGCCGGGTTCGGATCCCAGTGGTAGGTCGGCGTCGCGGTCCACAGCCCGCCCGGGCCGCCCCCCGTGTTGCCGGTGAAGCTCGTCGGCGGACGCACCTTCGGGTTCCACGTGAACCGGTCCTCGCCCCCGGCCCCCGGGGCGTCCGACAGCGCGCCGCCGGCGTCGAGGTACCACGCGCGCGCCTGCGTGCCCGGGATCGGCAGCGTCGGGAACGACCGCTCGAAGGCGGGAACGGGCGCGCCCGGCATCGACGAGCCGGCACCGTTGTCGAACAGCACCCGCACCGGCGACTGGGCCTGGAAGGCGTTCAGCGCCGAGGCGAAGTCCGGCTGCTGCTGGATCGGGTCGGGCGGCAGCGTCTGGCCGGGGATGCCGAGCACCGCCTGGTAGATCGCCCCGGCCCCCGCGCTCGCCGCCGCGGGCAGGGTGGGCTTGCGCCGGGCGACGTACAGCTCGAGGAAGTCGAACCAGCGGTTGAACGTCGCCGGGTCCAGCGAGTCGGTGTGCACGCCGTTGGTGAACGTGAACCACTTCCGCGCCGTGCCGGTGAAGTGCGCGACGAGCGCCGGGCAGTGCCCGCCGGTCTGCTCGTCGGTCCACTGACAGGCCAGGAACGTCGGCGCGGCGATCCTGTCGACGAACGTGATCGGCGCCAGCGGATCGGCGACCTCGCGGTCGTAGAACTGGTTGGCCTCGGTCTTGGCGAGGAGGTCGACGGCCTGATCGTGCAGCACCTGGTTGGCGCGGCAGACCTCGTCGCCGGCCTTGATGCGGTCCAGCGCCCACGCCTGGCCTCCGGTGGGCGACGCGGGGCGCGCGTCGTACACGCGGTCCTTGGCCCACGACAGCGCGAAGCCGGTGTTGAGGATGCCGCCCGGATAGAGCGTGGTCTGCGTGTTGTCGATGACCGACAGCGGGGTGATCGCCGACAGGCTCGGCGGCCGGGTCGCCGCGACGAACAGCTGGCTGATGCCGCCGTAGGAGACGCCGGCCATGCCGACCTTGCCGTGCAGCACCCACGGTTGACGCGCGGCCGTCTCGACGACGTCGTAGCCGTCGATGCCCTGCAGCGGCTCGAAGTAGTCGAACGCGCCGCCCGAGCAGCCGGTCCCCCGAATGTTGACGTCGACGACGGCATAGCCGAGCAGCTTGAGCACCGCCTGGATCGACCGCCACCTTCGCGGCGGACGCCGCGGGCACGGCGGCGGCGACGACGAGGGCGCAGGCGGCAAGAGCCAGGACATCGCTCGATCGGGACATTCGCGCACCCTTTCACGCACGTGCCACCGGGTGGCCGTGGGTTGGCCGCCGCACGTTTTCGCGCGCGGTGACGTTGGGGCGTCCATGACGAGTCACCGGGTCGGGAGAGCACAGCTGGCGGCGGCCCTGGCCGTGCTGGCGCCGGCACTGACGTTCGCGACGCCCGCACGTGCGGCCGACGCCCCGTTCGCCGCGCGCGCGAGCGTCGAGCAGGTCTACGTCACCGGCGCCGATCCCGGCGGGGAGCTCACGCTCGTCGACCGCGCCGGGCAGGCGGTCGCCACCCGGAACGTCAACGCCCTCGGCGGCGCCCTGTTTCGCAACGTCGCGCCGGCCCGCGGCTATCGCGTCCGCCGGTCCGGCGACGGGGCCACGTCGGCCCCGCTGACGGTGCTCTCGACGCGGGCGGCCCCGCCCAGCACCGACGTCTACGACCAGACCCTGCCGTCGCGCGGCTACGGCTACCTCACCACCCGCGACGGCACGCAGCTCGCCTACAGCGTGCATCCTCCTCAAGATGCGCTGAACGTCCTGCCGGTGGGGTCCCAGCTGCCGACGCTCCCCTCGGGCCCGACGCCGACGCTGATCGAGTACTCCGGCTACGGGTACGCGGACCCGGCGGGTCCGCAGAGCGGCATCGCCGTGCTGGCCAACCTCATGGGCTTCACCGTCGTCGACGTGAACATGCGGGGCACGGGCTGCTCGGGCGGCGCGTTCGACTTCTTCGAGCCGCTGCAGAACCTCGACGGCTACGACGTCGTCGAGACCGTGGCGCGCCAGCCGTGGGTGCTCAACCACCAGGTCGGGATGATGGGGATCTCCTACGGCGGCATCAGCCAGCTGTTCACCGCCCAGCTGAACCCGCCGAGCCTCGCGGCGATCTCGCCGCTGTCGGTCATCGACGCCACCCAGACGACGCTCTACCCGGGCGGCATCCTCAACACGGGCTTCGCCGTGGCGTGGGCCCAGGAGCGCGTCCACGACGCCATGCCGGCGTCCGCGGAGGGCGGCCAGCCATGGGCGTACGAGCGCATCCAGAACGGCGACCAGACGTGCAGGGACAACCAGGCGCTGCATCCCGAGGCCGTCGACCTCATGGCCAAGGTCCGCGCGAACGCCCACTACGTCCCCGAGGTCGCCGACCCGCTGTCGCCCGTCACCTTCGTCGACAAGATCAAGGTCCCGGTCTACATGGCGTGCCAGTGGACCGACGAGCAGACCGGCGGCCACTGCCCGGCACTCGTTTCGCACATGACCGGCACGCAGCGCAGGTGGTTCACGTTCACCAACGGCACGCATGTCGACTCGCTGGCTCCGGAGACCTTCAACCGCTGGTACGACTTCCTGTCGCTCTACGTGGCGCGCCGGGCGCCGATCGTCAACTCGGCGACCATCCGCGCCGCCGCACCGCTGATCTACCAGGAGGCGATGGGGATCACGGGCGTGACGCTGCCGCGCGACCCGATCCAGGAGGAGCCGACCTACGACGGTGCGCTGGCGGCGTTCGAGCGGCTCAAGCCGATCCGCGTGCTGTTCGAGAACGGCGGCGGGAGCCCGCAGGCCGGCGCCCCCCACCCCACGTTCGAGCAGTCCTTCGACGCGTTCCCGATCCCCGCCACGACGGCGCGCGCCTGGTACCTGGCCGGCAACGGCGCGCTCACCGACGCGGTGCCCGCCACGCGCGGCGCCGAGACGTTCACCTGGGACGCCCACGCCCGGCCGCTGACCGACTTCACGGGCGACACCGCGGCGGGCGCGGGCGGCCTGTGGACCGCGACGCCGGGCTACGCCTGGCAGGAGAGCCCGGACGGCAGCGCAGCGTCGTACCTGACCGCCCCGCTGGCCGCCGACACGACGGTCATCGGCGCCGGAGCGGTGAATGCCTGGCTGCGGTCCTCGAAGCCGAACGTCGACCTGCAGGCCACCATCAGCGAGGTCCGCCCCGACGGCAAGGAGACCTACGTGCAGAGCGGCTGGCTGCGGGCGAACGAGCGCGCGCTCGACCAGAGCAGGAGCACGCCGCTGGAGCCCGTGCTCAGCCTCCGGGCCGCCGACGTCGCGACGCTGCCGGCCGGCACCTTCGTGCCGGTGACCATCCCGCTCTACTACCAGGGCCACGTGTACCGGGCGGGCTCGCGGCTGCGCGTGTCGATCAGCGCGCCCAACGGCGACCAGCCGATCTGGTCCTTCGGCGAGACCGACCCGCCGGGCAGGGCGAAGGTGACCATCGCCCACTCCCAGCAGATGCCGTCGCACCTGCTGCTGCCCGTCGTCCCCGGCGTGAGCGCGCCGGCCGGCCTGCCCCCCTGCCCGGGTCTGCGGGGCGAGCCATGTCGCGACTACCAGGGCGCTCCATGACAGCGGGCGCGGCGCGGTTGGTTGTCCTGTCTCGGACAACGTCTCGCTTGCGGTGCTCCCTTTTCCGGATAGATGTCCTCAAGTATTCGGATGAGGGCGACCGTGGACCGGTACAGGCAGAGACGGGGCGGCATCGCCGTCCTCCTGGCGGCGATCGGCGTGCTGTGCACGGCGGCACCGGCGGGCGCGGTGCCGGGGCTTGACGTCCACACGGGCGTCGTGAGTGTCACGGCGTCGGTGGCGCCCGTGGACCTCTATGCACGCGCCCTGCCCGCCGCGGTGTCGGACGATCCGCAGAGCGCGGCACCCGCCGTCGCGGCCGCACCCGCCGTCGCCCTCACCGCGACGGCCTCCGTGGAAACGGCGCCCGTCGCCGACGTCACGGCCACCACGGTGCCGGCCGGCACGGCGAGCGCACGACGGGTCGACACCTCGGTCGCGCTCCACGAGGCCACGGCGGATGCGACGCCCCCAACTCGCGCTGACGCCGCCCCGCAGCCGCGGCGTGCCGCGGAGGCCTCGCCGGTGCCGGAGACGGCCGAGGTCGCGCCCTCGAGCGCGCGGTCCGGGCCGGCGCACCCGGCGCACCGCCGCTCCCGTCCGCATCGGCCGCGACCGGAAGCGCCGCGTCGCGTCGCGAACCACAGGCTCGCCTCGGCGCCGGAGCCGGTCGCCGTCGCCCCACAGGCCGCCGGCCGGGACCGCGCGGCGACGGCGCGCACCGAAGACCGAGCCGACCACCGCCGTGCGTCGTCACGCAGCACGTCCTCGCGATCGCCGCTGACCCCGGCGTCCCGCCGTGACGTCCACGCCGCCCCGGGATCGAGCCTGCCGGACGCTGCGCCGTCCGGTGCGGGCGGCGTGGCCGCGGTGCTCGCCGGGATGCTCTTCGTGCTCGCCGGCGCCGGCGTACGTCTCCGCGCGCCGGCGATCGCGCTCGCCGCCCCGCCCGCGGCACCGTACCTCGGGCGCATCGTCCCGCCTGACTGACCCGGTCGAGCTGCCGAACGTCGCCCCGCACGCCGATCGGCGCGGGGCTCGCACCGCACGGACTCGACAAGGAGCATTCATGAGACATAGATGGATGGCGCTCGTCGCCGGCCTCGCCGGCGCCGCGCTCACAACGGCCCCTGCCCAAGCGCAGGCAGGCCAGACCGTCGACGACGCTCTCGGGACGGCGCAGGCCGCCGCGGTGACCGTCGACGCGCCGGTCCGCGTCCTCAGCGACGGCGACAACGCGCCGGCCGCCTCGCCGGCGACCGCCGCACCACAGACGACATCGGACTCGACGGGCACGGCCCAGGCCGGCCCGGTGACCGCCGACGCACCGGTCCGCGTCCTCAGCGACGGCGACGAGCAGAACCCCGGCGGGACGACCACCGCCGGAGCCGACCAGCAGACCACCGGCTCCACCGGTACCGGTCAGATCGGCGGCGGCCGGATCGATGCACCGGTCCGCGTCCTCAGCGACGGCGACCACGCGACCGCCGGCGATGGTGCGGCGAGCGTCCAGCGCACCAGCGGATCGACCGGCGCCGCGCAGGTCGCCGACGCCGGAGTGGGCGCGCCGGTGTGCGTGCTCAGCGCCTGCACGTCGACGGCACCCGCCGGGTCCGGCGGGGAGACCACGGCGACGGACGAGACGAGCGACAGCTCGGGCAGGCTCGCGCTCGGAGGCGTCGACGTCGACGCACCGGTCTGCGTTCTCGCGTCCTGCTCCACCACGCGATCGCAGACCCCGGCCGAGGCGGACGTCCCGGGAGCGCCGGGCAGCGGTGGCGAGCCGGCCGTGCCCACGACGCCCGGAGCAGGCGCAGCCACGACGGCCCAGGACAGCCATCCCGCACCGGCGGCGCCGGTCAACGGTGAGCCGTCCTCCCCGGGCGCGCCGCAGGACGACGGCGCGGGCAGCCCGTCCGGCGCGCCGAGCATGGGCGACGGCGCCACCACCCCGACGGCCCGCACCGAGACCGTCGCGTCCAGATCGCCCAGCCCGGCGGCCGACGACCAGACGCTGATGCGCTCCGGTCTGCCGTTCACCGGGCTCGACCTGGGCCCGGTCGCCGTGATCGGACTGCTCCTGCTCGCCGGCGGCGCGCTGTTGCGCCGGCTGGCGCTCCGGGAGGGATGAGGGTCGCGTTCGGGGCGCCGCCGGCCCGGCGGCGCCCGGGCAGCAGCCCCCGCGCGGGGCGGTCGCTCCTACCGGCGCCGAGGAGCGTCGCGCCGCGCCGTGGCCGCACACGCCACGCACAGCACGCTGTCGGGCATCGCCCGCAGCCGGCCCGCCGGAATCGTCGCCCCGCATCGGTCGCAGATCCCGTAGGTGCCCTCGTCGAGCTTGGCCAGCGCCCGCTCGGTGCGCATCAGGCCGCTCTCCAGCGAGCGGCCGACGCCGATCTCGGTCAGCCGGCTGATCGCCTCGACCGTGCCGTCCCCGATCCGCTTGCCGAACCCCTGTGCGCTGCCCAGCTCGGGGCGCTGTGCTAGCCCGCTGACGCGCCCGCTCACCACGTCCCTGCGCGCCTCCAGGTCGCGGCGGATCGCCTCGAGGTCCAGCGTGGGCTCGTCGGAGGAAGCGGACATGGCTTCCTCCTACCCGCGAACGGCCGCGGCGGCTACCCGGTGGGCGTGGCCGGGCCGCCGCGACGCTCGATGGCGGCGTCGACGTCCTCCTGGTCCAGCGACGCCCAGTCGTCCGGGTCAGGCGCGACGTCGACGACCCTCTTGCGCTGGGGCTCGACCTTGACCGGCTTGCGGCGGATCGGATCGAGCCGCACGTCCTGCGGTGCGACGCCGGCCCCGGCCCGGCACATCCACTCGTCGCCGTCCTTGTCGGCGATCGCCTTGCGCAGGCACGCACCGAGCGCGACCTGGCCGAGGGCGTTGGGGTGAAGCGACTCCTGCTTGTCCCCCTGCGCTACCCCGACGCTGACGACGCGCGCCCACTCGAGATCGCCGTCCGCGGCCGTGCCGTCGGCCTTCGCCGACACGGAGCAGATCTCGTGGCCCTGCAGCAGGTTGCGGACGTCGAGGAACTCGACCTTCTCCGCGACGGCGACCGCGCGCAGCTGGTCGGCCACCGTCGGCACGAACGTGTCGCGCGCCCAGTCGAGGTCGCTGTCCCACATCCCGCAGCCATACGTGACGCGATCCCAGCCCTTCTCCCCCAGGCGGTTCTCGCTGCCCCGCGGGACCGGCGACGGGTAGCTCTGGAGGATGAACCGGTACTCGTCGCGGTCGTAGCCGCCGTCCTTCATGACGGCGCGCAGGTCGTCGATGACATTGCGGACGTTGCTCATCGTGCGCGACATGCGAGCGTCGATCTGCTTCTCGGCGTCGTCGTGACAGGCGCTGCCTCCGCGGAGGTAGCGCGTGACGCAGTCCTGCGCGGCGTCGCCGAACCCGAGGTCGTTGCCGCCGATCGACAGCACGATCACCTGGACGTCGAAGTCCTTGACCACCTGGACGAACTGATCGCCCTGCGTCTGCGCATCCTTGAAGGGCGTCCCGCCGGACCCCTTGCGCAGGACGTTGACGGTCTCCGAGCCCGAACACGCGAGGTTGACCGCGGTGGTGCCCAGCCGGGTCGCCGAGATCGCCTCCGACACGTCGGACCGGTGGCAGCCGTTGACGTCGCTGCCGTTGAGGTAGACCTTCGTCAGGTCGGTCACGCCGCCGGTGAACGCCCGGTCCGTTCCGGCGCTGTCACCACTGGTCGTCGTGCTGTTGCCCTTCCAGCGGCCGGCCTCGCCCGAGATGTAGCTGTCGCCCAGCGTCACGACCGCCCGCTGCGGGGACTTCGGCCCGGCGTGGGCGGCGGTGGCAGATCCGAGGAGGGCACCCAGCACCACGGCAGCGATCGTCGCGCGTCTCATCGAGATCCGTCTCATCGAGTCGCGGGGCAGCCTACAGATCCGTCCGGATGGCCGCCGGCTATGCCAGCTCAGAGAGCATCGCGCCCATCCCCGCAAACCGAGACACCCGCGCCGCCTCCGGGCGCACGGCCCGACGTCCGGCGCTGACCGGCAACGGCGACGTGACATCCTGCAGGGCATGGGCGTTCGGCGGGTGGTCCCCAACATCCAGGCGGAGGATCCCGCCGCGGCCGGTGAGTTCTATGGCGAACTGCTCGGGCTCGAGGTCGTCATGGACCAGGGCTGGATCGTCACGGTCGCGGCGCCCGGCAACCCGTCGGCGCAGATCAGCGTGGTGCGCGAGGACGCCGGCGCGGCGGTGCTCCCGGACGTGTCGATCGAGGTGGACGACGTGGATGCCGCGCACGCGGCCGCCAAGCGCCGGGGCTACGAGATCCTGCATCCGCTGACCGACGAGCCGTGGGGGGTGCGGCGCTTCTTCGTCCGCGATCCCACCGGCAGGGTCCTGAACATCCTGACCCACATCTGACGGTCCGTCGTCAGCGCAGGATGAGGACGACCACCAGCACGACGACCACGACGAGGATCCCCGTCGCGGCCACGCTGATCGGGCGCTGGCGCCGCCAGAAGTCCGGGTTCGCCCGGTCGCGGCTGTAGCGCCCCTCCGGGGGCTCGCCCACCCAGTCGTCATCGTCGTCGGCCATGGTCCGATCCTGCCCGGTTCGGCGTCGCGCCACGCGGCGGCGCCCGCCGTCCGGCCGGCTCGTCTCGCGCGTGGGCCTCGTCGTCCTGACAGACTGGCCGGCGGGAGACCGCGATGATCCACGTTCGCGTACGGCTCGGTGTCGGACTCGCCCGGCTCGCCCCCGCGCCGGTGGTCTCCCTCGACCTGCCCGACGACGCCACGGTCGCCGATGCGCTCGCCTCACTCGGCGCCGCGCAACCGGATCTCGCCGGCCCGCTGCACTCCGCCCTGCCGGTGGTCGGCGGCGAGCACGCGCACCGCGGGCGGCCCCTGGCGTCCGGCGACGAGGTCGCCTTGCTCATGCCGATCTCCGGAGGCACCTGACATGGCCATCGAACAACCGCAGGCGCGCTCCGCGACCGCCCAGCAGACCGTGTTCGTCAGCACGTTCACCAACGGGCTGCTCGGTCCCGATGTGCCGATGGCCGGGCCGGTGGCCGACGGTGGCCACATCGTCGTCAACACCGCGCCGGGCTGCTGGGGCCCGATGATCACGCCGTCGATCCGCGGCGGTCACGAGGTGTGCCAGCCGGTCGCGGTGGCGGACGCCCGGGTCGGGGACGCGATCGCGATCCGCATCCGCGACATCGAGGTGACGTCGATCGCGACCGCGTCGGGCAACGACCGCCCGGTGGAGGGCCGCTTCAACGGCGACCCGTACTGCGCGCCGGTCTGCCCGGACTGCGGCACGGAGTGGCCGCAGACGCGGATCGAGGGGACCGGCCCGACGTCGATCCGCTGCGTGAACTGCGGCGCCGATGCGGCGCCGTTCCAGTTCACGAACGGCTACACGATGGCCTTCGACGAGCTGCGCGGCGTCGGCGTCACCGTGCCCGGGGACACCGCGGAGGCGTTCGCCGCCGATGCGCCGCGATATGCCGCGCTGCCCGGCGGGTCCCGCCAGAACCCGATCCTGACGTTCGCGCCGCACGACATCGTGGGGCTCGCCACCCGCCTGCGCCCGTTCATGGGCCAGCTCGGCACGTCGCCGTCCGCGACGATCCCCGACTCCCACAACGCCGGCGACTTCGGCGCCTTCCTGATCGGCGCGCCGCATCGCTACGCGCTGACCGCCGCCGAGCTCCAGGAGGCCAAGACCGACGGCCACATGGACATCGACGCCGTCCGCGCCGGCGCGATCCTCGTCTGCCCGGTCAAGGTCGACGGCGGCGGCGTCTACATGGGCGACATGCATGCGCTCCAGGGCGACGGTGAGATCGCCGGCCACACATGCGACGTGTCCGGCACCGTGACGCTGCAGGTGGAGGTCGTCAAGGGGCTCGCGATCGATGGCCCGCTGCTGCTGCCGGTCGCCGAGGACCTGCCGTATCTCGCCCGGCCGCTGACCGCCGAGGAGCGCATGCGCGCCGAGGCGCTGGGCCACCGCCATGGCGTCGAGCGCATCGAGGAGTCGCTGCCGATCTCGGTGATCGGAACCGGACCGGACCTCAACAGCGCGACCGACAACGGCCTCGCCCGCGCCGCGACGCTGCTGGACATGAGCGTGCCGGAGGTGATGAACCGGGCGACGATCAGCGGCGCGGTCGAGATCGGGCGGGCGCCCGGCGTCGTGCACGTCACCTTGCGGGCGCCCGTCGACCGGCTTGATGCACGGGGGCTGCTCGGCTACGCGCGCGACCAGTACGGCGAGGCGGCCTGAACCCTGCGCTGGCGCCCGTGCGCTCCAGTGCGAAGCGCAGAAGGTGAGCGTGTAGCGTCGAGGCGGTGAAGCGCATCGGCTTTCTCTCGTTCGGCCACTGGAGCCGCTCGCCCGGTTCGCAGACGCCGACCGCGCGCGACGCGCTCGCGCAGACGATCGAGCTCGCGGAAGCGGCGGAGGCGATCGGCATCGACGGCGCGTACGTGCGCGTGCACCACTTCGCCCGCCAGCTCGCCTCGCCGTTCCCCCTGCTCGCCGCGATCGGCGCCCGCACGAGCCGCATCGAGATCGGCACCGCCGTCATCGACATGCGCTACGAGAACCCGCTCTACATGGCGGAGGACGCCGGCGCCGCGGACCTGATCGCCGGCGGCCGGCTGCAGCTCGGCATCAGCCGCGGGTCACCCGAGCCGGCGCTGCGCGGCGCCGAGGCCTTCGGCCACGTCCCGCGCGAGGGCCAGACCGACGCCGACCTGGCGCGCGAGCACACCCGGATCTTCCGCCACGCGATCCAGGGAGCCGGCGTCGCGCGCACGGACCCGACCATGACCGGCACGTCGGGCGCGCTCCCCATCCAGCCCCAGTCCCCCGGGCTGGCCGACCGCATCTGGTGGGGCTCGGGCACCCGCCGGACCGCGCGCTGGGCGGCCGAGCAGGGCATGAACCTGCAGAGCTCGACGCTGCTGACCGAGGACACCGGGGTGCCGTTCGGCGACCTGCAGGCCGAGCAGATCAACCTGTACCGCGCGGCCTGGGCCGACGCGGGCTGGCAGCGCGAGCCGCGCGTGTCGGTCAGCCGCAGCGTCATCCCGATCACGACCGATGAGGATCGCCGGTACTTCGCCGCGCGCGGCGCCGAGAGCCAGGACCAGATCGGGTATCTCGAGGGCGTCGCCGCGCGGTTCGGGCGCAGCTACAACGGTGAGCCCGACGTCATCGCCGAGGAGCTCAGCCGCGACGCCGCCGTCCGGGAGGCCGACACGCTCCTGCTCACCGTCCCCAACCAGCTCGGGGTGGAGTACAACGCCCGGATGCTGGAGACCATCGCCGAGCACATCGCTCCGGCGATCGGCTGGCAGCGGGCCGCCGAGCCGGCGGCCTGAGCGGTCCGGAGACGCCGCGACCTCGGGCGGGGGTCGCCGTGGGCTCGCCCCGCCCGGCCGGGCTGGCGCGCCCGTCTCAATCCTCCGGCAGCCAGCCCGCCCGGTAGCGCACCGGGCCGGGCGGCGGCAGGTGGGCGTAGGCGACCCTCGCGTCGTCGGTCTCCTCCCGCACCCCGGCGCCGTGGCGCACCGCGACCGGATCGACCGTGTACGCCCCGCCGTTGCAGCCCTGGTCGAGGTGGCCCCGGGCGCCGATCGCGAGGACCACGCAGGGTCCGTCGCCGGCTCCGACGATCATGTGCCGCGTCTCGGGCGGGCAGTGCACGAAGTCCCACCGGCGCAGCGCCCGCTCCTGGCCCTCGACGAGCAGCAGCGGCTCGCCCGAGAGCACGACGAACTCCTCGGCATCGGCCTCCCAGTGGTACATGCCGATCGGCTCGCCGGGGCCGAGCACGGCGATCGCGACGCCGATCTGCGGGAAGTAGCCCTCCGCCTCCTCCTCGGTCCAGCCGGTCAGCGGCACGTTGACCCCGCGCCGCGGGCGGTCGATCCACCGCGCCTCGCGCGCGTTCAACACGAACCATCCGTGCCCGGCGGGGACCAGCCCCGCCTCCGTCTGCTCGAGCTTCGCCTCAGGGACCATGCGCCGATCGTACGGACGACCGGCGCCTGAGCGGCGCCGCGCCAAACGGGAAGGAACCGGCCCCACCCGGCGTCACTGCCGGTAGCAGGGCAACCCACCGGGAGGAGGAAGCATGTCGCGCAAGCCGCTCGTCGCCGTGGTCATCCTGGCTGCCGCGATCCCGGCCGGCCTGGCCGGCGCCGCGTCGTCGCAGAAGTACGACGCGACCCTGAAGGGCAGCTCGGAGGTCCCGAAGTCGAGCTCGAAGGCCACGGGACACGCCGAGTTCACGATCGCGCCGAACGGCAGGTCGATCAGATACGAGATCACCGCGAAGGGCCTGACCGGCCCGGCGCAGGCCTCGCACATCCACCTCGGCCGCCCCGGTCAGGCCGGCGGCGTCCTGATCTCGATCTCGACGAAGCCGTTCAGCCTCCCGCGCGCGGGCCGGCTGACGGCCAAGCAGTTCACCGCCGTCGGGAACGTCAAGACGTTCGCCCAGGCCGTTCGGGCCATGAAGGCCGGCCGGACGTACGTCAACATCCACACGATGCAGTTCCCGGCGGGCGAGATCCGCGGTCAGGTGCGCCCGCACGACTGAGCGGCGCCGCTCATCCGCGTAGGACCTCGTCGAGCGTACGGCCGCTGACGACCGATCCGGGCGCCTCGGCGGCGATGTCCGAGCCGGGGCGCGCGTCGTCGTCGCGGCGCTTGACGAGCAGCCACTGCGCCTTCTCCCCCGGGCGCGTGCGCTGCAGCGCGAATCCCCCGCGCAGCTTCTCGCCGTGTAGGACGAAGACGGCGTGCCCGCGGTCGAGCGCCTCCGGCCACGGCACCCGGCCGCCCTGCTCGTAGCCGCCGCGGTCCCAGACGATCACGCCGCCCTCGCCGAGCCGGCCCTCGAAGTCGTTGTGGCCCATCGAGTGGTCCTCGACCTCGACGGCGAGGCGCTTGACGGCCGGGTCGAGCGACGGCCCCTTCGGCACCGCCCACGAGCGCATGACCCCGCCGACCTCGAGGCGCAGGTCGAAGTGGCGGGCGGTCGCGGCGTGCTGCTGCACCACGAACACGCCCGCCGGCACCCCGCGGATCGCGAACTGCTCGTGGCCCTCGCGGCGGACGCGCTCGACATCGACCGTCCGGCCGTCCTCGCTCAGGAACGCGGCGAGCGCGTCGACGGACGCGGCGTCACCTTCGGCATGGACCTGGAGCCCGCCGTCGTCGGCCGCCCGCACCCACCCCAGGACGCCGAGCGCCGCGGCACGCTCGGCGACGTCCTCTCGCAGGGCGCCGCCCAGCGGCTGCTCCGCGGTGACGCGGGCGCGGATCGCGGCGGTCGCGGCCATCCCGGGATCGTGACAGCGCCGGCCGTCGGAGGCCCCGCCCCGCGCGGGCGCCGCATCGGTCATTCGTCCGATTTCGGCCAATCGTCTCCAGGTTCTGGTTTCATGCCGCGCCCGAGCTCCGGCTCGCCCGGTCCAGCAATGCAAGGAAGTGATGTTCAGTGGTGTCTCCGCCTCGTCGCGCGACAGGTCGTTGCGCGCGCCGACTCGCCACGCCGGCGTGCCTCGCCGCTCTGGCGCTGGCCTCGCTGCTCGCCCTCGTCGCGGCGCCTGACGCACGCGCCGCGGCGCGCGGCACGTCCGTCGTGCTTCCCCTCCCGCGCTCGGGCGACCTCACCTACGGCGTCGCCCAGGTCCGGATCGGTCGTACGAAGGCGCCTCGTGCCGGCGGCGGGGCCCGCATCTTCCGGGCGAACGTCGGCGGGCTGAAGGTCCGCGCCGGGTCGCGCGGGTGGTCCGCGCGTGCGAAGACCACCGACGTGCGCGTCGCCGTGACGCGCGTGACGGGCGGCAGCTCGCGCCTGCGGAACGTCGTCTTCCTGATCGCGCGGCGCCGCGACGGCTCCCGGCCGAAGACCGGCGGCACGGTCCGCTTCACGATCGCCAACGCCTCCCCGGTCGTGAAGTCGTTCTGGGTGCACCGGGTCGGCAAGGGTGGCCGAGCGGACATCTTCCGCACGCCGAACGCGATCTCCACCGCGCTGCACAACTGGTCGAAGTACCTCATCGCCCTGAAGGCGGCGCAGGCGCTGTCGGCGGCGCACAACCCGGTCGACGCGACCGGCGAGCTCGCGTCCAAGGGACGGGCGACGGCGCGCACCGTGAAGCTGCACACCGCCGGCACGCGTGTGAGCGGTCGCGCCATGACCGTGCTGCGCATGCTGTACGGCACCGTCGGAGACCGCAACGCCTTCCAGGCGACGAAGCGCAGCCCGCTGGCCACGCAGTTCATCGCCCGCGATCTCCGCAACCCGGCGCTCGCCCGCCGGTGGGCGAAGGTCGTCGGCGTGCTGCCGGACGCCGTGCCCGACCGCTACGCCGCCTCGGCGCAGCAGGAGGCGAAGTTCGGCAACGTGTCGGCGCCGCGCATCTCGCGCCACCGCGTCGTCATCGCGGACACCACCAACGCCGCGTCCCAGGCCGCCATCGAGACGCCGCGCGTGTCGGGCGACACCGTGCCCGGCGCTCCGGTCGAGGTTCGCTTCGCGGGCACGGGCGTGGGCCTCGTCTACTTCCAGGGCGACGGCGGCCAGATCTGCCGGACGACGTGCTCCGCCTTCTACACGTCGGGCCAGAGGGTGCGCATCGAGGCGCACGCCGGCGTCGCGTCGGAGCTCGCGTCGTGGCAGGGCTGCACGGGCGGCACGACCGGCGACAACCACGGCATCCGCGGCTACGTGTGCAACCTGATCATCGACGCGACGAAGGTCGAGCCCAAGCGGGCGCTCATCGTCACGTTCAACGCCACGACGCCCACGCCGCCGCCGGCGCCTGAGCCGCCTCGCGGCTTCACCGAGGTGCCTCCGGCGGGCGGCTCGTCGTCGGGCGGCGGCTCGTCGTCCGGCGGTGGCGGCGGCACGCCGTCCTCCCCGTTCCGGGCGGTCGTCCAGTACCCCGCCACCTCCCATCCCGTGGGCGTCGGGCTCGCCGACTTCAACGGCGACGGCGCGCAGGACGCGGCGGTGCCCGAGGACGCGCTGGACCCGGGCGCGGCGGACGACGTCCAGGTGCGCGCCGGGAGCCTGAGCTCCCCGGGCCATCCGAACGGCACGTTCGGCGCCGCGGCGTCGGTCGCCCTCGGCACGAGCGCCGATCCGACGGGCGCGGTGACGTCGGACTTCGACGGCAACGGCTTTCCCGACGTCGCCGTGTCGCTGTCGCGGACGCAGAACGGGGCCGGCGACGACGCCGTCGCGCTGATTCCCAGCACCGGCGCCGGCGGTCTGAGCTCGAGCGCGAGCTTCTCCGCCACCGGGCCCGGTGCGGCGGACATCGCCGCCGGCGACCTCAACGACGACGGCTATCCGGACCTCGTCACGGCGAGCTCCACGGGACCGTCCTCGACGGGGTACGCGTCCGTGACGCTCAACCGCGGGGCCGCCGCGCCGCCGCGCTTCGCCGCGCCGCAGCAGGTCCCGTCCGGCGGCACGGACGCCGGATCGGTGGCCGTCGGCGACCTCGACGGCGACCTCAAGCCCGATGTCGTGGTGGGCAACCTCGGCGACGGCACGGTGACCGTGCTGCGCAACACCACGGCGTCGGGTGTCACCACGGCGTCGTTCGCGGCGCCGCAGACCGTGCTCGGCACGCCGTCGGATCGCTATCCGCTCGACGTGCAGGTGGCCGACGTCGACGACGACGGCCGCGCCGACATCGTGGTCGCCAACCACGTCCAGGGCAGCGTGACGGTGGTGCGCAACACGACGACGACCCCCGCGGCGCCGACGTTCACGAGCGCCACGTACCCGTCCGCCGGCGGCGACCCGCTCGGCCAGAACCCGACCGGGGTCGCGGTGGCGGACTTCGACGCCGACGGCCGTCCGGACGTCGCCCTGTCGAACTTCGTCTCCGACAACGTGTCGCTGCTGCTCGGCACGGGCGGCGGAGGACTCGCGGGCGCCGTCCACCAGGCGGCGGGCGCCGGCCCGCGCGGACTGGCGTCGGCCACCCTCGACGACAACGCCCGTCCGGACCTCGTCGTGGCCGACTTCGGGCGCTACCCCGACGGCTCGGGCAACGGCGAGACGATGGGCAGCATCGGGGTGATGCTCGCGCCGTGAGGCTCAGCGCGCGCGGATCGACCAGCGCACCACGCCGCTCGCGGGGAGCGTCACCGTCCGCCGGCAGCTCTGCACGACGCGGTCGTACGCGGAGCCGTAGCGGCCGTCGCAGGCGACGGCCCGCGGGCGGATCGACAGGCGCGCGACGGCGCCCGGCAGCACGAGCGCCCGGCCGCGCTCGTGCAGCCGGCGCCTCCCGGCCGGCGCCCAGTCCTGGAACGTGAGCGTGTCGCCGCCGCGCGCCCGGACCGTCAACGACACGCCGTCGCCGAGCGCGCGGTACGTGAACATGGCGCCCTCGCGGGCCCACGAGCCGTCGGGCCACTGAAAGCCGCCCCGCACGACGACCGTCCGGCCTGACCGGCTGACCGTGGTCGACCTTCCCCACGGCGTGGCGGTGGCCGCGCCGAGCTCGAGCAGCGGGCCCGCCGTGTCGGCGGGGACGCTGCCGACCGGGGTGATGGGCGGGGCGGTCAGCAGGTCGCGCCACCGTCCGTCGCGCCGCACCTTGGCCGCGATCAGGCCGAACCCGTAGCGCGGGTCGAACACCCCGATCGGCCCCACCTCGTGCACCGCGAACCAGAGGTCCCGGGACCGGGCGATCGCGAGCCGCGCATGATCGGGGTCACGGAACGCCCCGTCGCGGTCGAGGGGCAGCGCGACCGGACGGACGGGCCGCGCCGGCTCGGGGACGTCGGCCGCCCAGTCGAGGAACGCCGCCGTCAGGCCGTTGAAGGTCATCATCCGCGCGTAGCGGTCCAGGCCGCGCGCGTCGACCGGCGAGGTGCGAAACCGCGGGACGATGTTCAGGCCGTCGCGGCCGATGCCGTGGCGGGCCCTCAGGCGCCCGAACGCCCGGCCGGCCAGCGTCGCGCAGGTCCCGGCGAGCGCCGGACGCGACCGCGCGAACCGGCGCGTGCACACCCGAGCGGCGTAGACGGTGGCGGCGAGCGCCCAGCTCTGCCCCTGCGCGCGGCCGAGCCACGCGACGTCGCCGTCCGGCGCGGCGATCGCCGCCTGGGTCTGCATCACGCGGGCGAACGCGCGCACCGCCCCGCGCCCCGGCCGGTGCTTCGGCAGTTCGAGCGCGGAGGCGAGGGCCATCGCGGTCATCGCCTGGTAGGCGAGCGGATACGTCGGCTGGTCGGAGTTGACGCCGAGCCCGGCGCCGGCCGCGTCCTTCGCGCCCGCGGTCCGGTAGGACGCCGCGCGGCCGGAGGCCTGCGCGAAGCGCCGCTCGAGCACCTCGACCGCGTCCGTGCGCGCCACGGGCTGCGACAGCGTCGAGGCGGCGGTCGCGCCGTGCAGCCGCGTCTGCGCCAGCGCGAGCACGCCGGCCGCCTCGATCGCCTTGTAGTTGTCCCAGCAGGTGGGGTCGTGGAAGCAGCGCTGCGCCTTCGGGCCGACGTCGCCGCCGCTCCACTGCTCGAGCAGGTGGCGCCACACCGGCTCGGCGCGCCGGAAGACCGCGCGGTGGCGGATGTTCGCGCGCGCCCAGCGGTACGCCGAGACGGTCCCGAGCAGCCCGAGGGGGTTCTCCGCGCCGCCCGCGTGGAGGCTGCGCCGCAGGCTGCGCGTCACCGCGATCACCCCGGCGCGCAGCATCGCGTCGTCGCCGCGGCGCCGGCCGGCCTGCATCAGCGCCTGGCCGAGCATGACCTGCCCGAAGCCATGCCGCCCGCCGCCCGTGATCGGGTCGACGAACAGCCCGGACTCGCTGCGCCGGCCCATCCAGCCCGCCGCGATCCGGTCGGCGAACGCGCGCAGCGCCTGCGGCGACGGGCCGGCCCGCTCGGGCCGCTGAGTGCGCACGTCGGGGCCGTGGCCCGGCTGGCCCGATCCGCGGCTCGGCAGGGTCGTGACGACGACGAGCGCCAGGGCCGCCACCACCACGACGAGCGCGACGAGCGCCGCACCGCGACGGAAGCCGGCGCGCACGCGCCCGGGGCGGTCTCCGTCCCGTCCGGTCGTCGTCGCGCGGGTCACCTGCTCCCCATTGTCCCGAGACGGCGGACGCGACGCCCGGCGCACACCAGTGCCGCGCCGACCGCTCAGGCGTTCAGGACGTCGTGGGCGAAGCGGACGACGAGGGAGCCGTCCCCGACGGCGCTCGCGACCCGCTTGGCCGCCCCGGCGCGGACGTCGCCCGCGGCGAACACCCCGGGACGGACGGTCTCGAGCAGGTGCGGCTCGCGGTCCTGCAGCGGCCAGCCGAGATGGCCGGCGCACCGCGTCGCGCCGGCCCCGCAGATGACGTAGCCGGCCTCGTCGAGCGCGAGCATGCCGGCGACCGCCTCCGTGCACGGGTCCGCGCCGATCATCACGAACACCGCGGTCGACGGCACCCGCTGCTCGGCGCCGTCGCGCCGGTCGCGCAGGACCACCGACTCCACCGTGCCGTTGCCGTGGATCGCCGCCACCTCGGTCTCGGTCAGCACCTCGACGGTCCGGGACCGCTCGATGCGCTCGACGAGGTAGTGCGACATCGAGGCCGCGAGGCCCGGGCCGCGCACGACGATCCGCACGCTGCGCGCGCGTGCGGCCAGGTACATCGCCGCCTGGCCCGCCGAGTTGCCTCCGCCGACGACGATGACGTCCTCGCCGCGGCAGCGCTCGGCGTCGGTCGCCATGGCCGCGTGGTAGACGCCGGCGCCCCGGAAGCGCTCGACGCCCTCGGCCCGCAGTTCGCGCCAGCGCGCGCCGGTCGCCAGGACCACGGTGCGGGCGAGGACGTGCTGGCCGTCGTCGAGGTCGATGCGCACGAGCCCTTCCGGCCCGTCCGCGAGCTCGACCGCCCGGTGGAAGCTCGACAGGACCGCGTCGAAGCGGCGGGCCTGCAGCGTGGCCTTGCGCGTCAGATCGGCGCCGGAGATGCCGGTCGGGAACCCGAGGTAGTTCTCGATGCGCGTGCTCGTGCCCGCCTGGCCGCCCGGCGCCCACGCCTCGACGACGAGCGTCCGCAGCCCCTCCGAGCCGCCGTACACCGCGGCGGCGAGGCCCGCCGGACCGGCGCCGAGGACGACGAGGTCGAACCGCTCGCCGTCGACCTCCGCGCGCAGCCCGAGGTCGCGCGCCACCTGCGCGGCGGACGGGTTGCGCAGCACCGTCGCGCCGTGCACGAGCACCGGCGTGTCCGCGGGCTCGATGTGCAGCCACTCGAGCATCGCGGCGCTGTCGGGATCGGTGTCGACGTCGTACCAGCGGACCGGCAGCAGGTTGCGCTCGAGCAGGTCCCGCACCTCGAACGCGCGTCGCGAGTTGCGGGAGGCGATCAGGCGCGGGACGCCGTAGCCCTCGCCCTCGTGCCAGTCGCGACGCGCGAGCAGCGTGCGCAGGACCATCTCGCCGAACTCGGGCGAGCCGCCGAGCAGGCTCCGCAGCCCGGGCCGGTCGAACTCGATGACGTCGGTCGGTTCGGCCGCCACGCAGGCGGTCAGCGTCGGCTCGCCGGTGAAGACGGCGATGTCGCCGATGAACGTCCGGGCGTCCGCGCGGGCGACGAGGATCTCCTTGCCGGGCTTGTGGACGACGAACTCGACCAGGCCCCGCTCGATCACGTAGAACGGGGCGTCGCGCTGGCCGTCCGCGTAGAGGACGTCGCCCGGCTCGAACGAGCGCCGCCGCCCCTTCCGGGCGAGGCCCTCGAGCTTCTCCTCGCTCAGCCGCGGGTACAGCAGCTCATCGTCGAGGCCGGGCACGTTGCCGGTGTGCCGCACGCTCGCCATGGGTCAAAGGTAGTGCTCAGGCCTCCCCGGCCGGACGGGCGCGGCAGCAGGAGCTCGTCGGGCTCGGGCGCGACGGCCGGGGCCCCAAGGTGCGAACGCGTGGCGCCACGCCGCGCGGGGACGGTCCGTGCTGCGGGTCGTCCGGCTCGGGAGCGAACATGTGTTCGTGTCACGTCCCGCGATCCTCCACGCCGACCTCGACGCCTTCTTCGCGTCGGTCGAGCAGCGCGACGACCCGCGGCTGCGGGGACGCCCGGTCATCGTCGGCGGCGGCGTGGTGCTCGCCGCGAGCTATGAGGCGCGCGCGTGCGGGGTGCGGTCGGCGATGGGCGGCAGGCGGGCGCGGCAGATGTGCCCCGACGCGGTCGTGGTGCGACCGCGGTTCTCGGCGTACGTCGAGGCCAGCCGCGAGGTGTTCGCGATCCTCGACGAGGCCGCGCCGGTCGTCGAGCAGATCTCGATCGACGAGGCGTTCCTCGACGTCACCGGGCTGGAGGCGATCACCGGCACGCCGGAGCAGATCGCCCGCCGCCTGCGCACGGACGTGCGGCGCGAGGTCGGGCTGCCGATCAGCATCGGCGCGGCGACCAGCAAGCACGTGGCCAAGATCGCCAGCGGCGCCGCCAAGCCGGACGGGCTGCTGCTCGTGGCGCCCGGCACCGAGCTCGCGTTCCTGCATCCGCTGCCGGTCGAGCGGATGTGGGGCGTCGGCCCGGCGACGCAGCGTCGGCTGAACCGCCACGGCATCCGGACGATCGGCGACCTCGCCCGCTTCGGCGAGGCCGGTCTGGTGCGGCTGCTCGGGCTCGCCGGCGGCCGGCGCCTGCACGCGCTCGCGCAGGACCGCGATCCACGCGCGGTCCGGCGCGGGCGCCGCCGGCGGTCGTTCGGGTCCCAGCGGGCGCTCGGGCGGGGCCTCCGTACGCCCGAGGAGCTCGACGCCACGCTCGTCGCGCTCACCGACCGCGTCATGCGGCGCATGCGCGCGGCGGGCCGGATCGGACGGACCGTCGTGCTGCGGGTGCGCTTCGGCGACTACACTCGGGCCTCGCGCTCGCGCACGCTCGCCCGCGCGACGGCGCTCACGCGGCCGGTCCTCGCCACGCTGCGCCGGCTGCTCCGCGCCGCGCAACCGGCGATCGAGCAGCGGGGCATCACCCTCCTGGGCGTGGCGGTGACGAACATCGAGGAGGCGGTCGGCGGGGTCCAGCTCGAGCTGCCGTTCGACGGCGTCGACCATCCCGCCCTCGACGCCGTGGTCGACGCGGTCCGCGACCGCTACGGCAGCGACGCCCTGCAGCGCGCCGCGCTGCTCGAGGCCGGCGAGGAGCTCGAGGCGTACCTCATGCCGTTCGACCGGCACCCCCGGTGAGCGGGCCCGTGGGCGTAGGGTCGGGTCATTGTGGCCGGAACAGGCGTGCGATGGGCGACGGCGGGCGACGTCGAGCTGGCGTTCGAGACGTTCGGCCGGCCGGCCGGACCGCCGGTCCTGCTCATCATGGGCCTGGCCATGCAGATGCTCGGATGGCCCCAGGAGCTGTGCACCGACCTGGCCCGGCGCGGCCACCACGTCATCCGCTACGACAACCGCGACATCGGCCTCTCGACGCACCTGGACCACCTGCCGGCGGGCGATGCGGCCGCCGTGATGCGCGGCGACCGGTCGTCGGTGGCGTACACGATCGGCGACCTCGCCCTCGATGCCGTCCGCCTCATGGACGCGCTCGGCCTGGGTCGCGCCCACCTCGTCGGCGCGTCGCTCGGCGGAGCCATCGCCCAGACCGTCGCGCTCAGCCACCCCCACCGGGTCCGCTCGCTCACCTCGATCATGGCGTCGACCGGCGATCGCCGCGTGGGCACGTCCACGCCCAGAGCGATGGCGGCGGTGCTCGCGCCGCCGGCGCGCACGCGGGAGGCGGCAATCGCGCGGGCCGTGCACATCGCACGGGTGGTCGGCTCGACGGGCTTCCCGTTCGACGAGGAGGCGGCCCGCGACCGCGCGGCGTGTGCGTACGACCGCGGGTACGACCCGGCCGGCGTCTCGCGCCAGCTCGTCGCGCTGCTCACCGCACCGGACCGGACGGCGCGGCTGCGGACCCTTGCGGTGCCGTCGCTCGTGATCCACGGCGACCGCGATCCGCTCGTCAGCCCGGACGGGGGACGAGCGACGGCCGCCGCCATCCCGGGCGCCGAGCTGCTGCTCGTCGAGGGGATGGGCCACGACCTGCCGCGCGCGGTCTGGCCGCGGCTGGCCGAGCGGATCGCGGCGCTCGTGGCGCGGGCCGAGGCCGCCCCGGGCTGACGGAGCCGGCAGGCCCGAGACGGGCGCGGAGACGCGGGCTGGGACGGAGACGGCGAGCGCGGACGGAGACGGCGGGCTCGGACGGAGACGGCGGGCTCGGACGGAGACGGCGGGCTCGGACGGGGACGGTGGGCTCGGGCGGAGACGGCGAGCGCGGAGACGGCGCTCGCGCGCGGCCGGCTGATCGCGGCCCGCGTCACCGATGACGGTTCCTCCACAAAAGCTCTCATGCCGTTGATCGGGTGCCGCCGGCGCCGGACACTGGCTGCGCAACGTCCGGCCCGAGAGGAGCGACATGCGTCCGAAGGCGATGGCCCACGTGCGGGCCCAGATCCGGCTGAACCAGGCTGCGCGAGGCTTGCGGCTCGCCCAGCGAAGCATCACCGGCGCGCAGCGGGTGCAGCGTGGCGCCCTCCGGCAGGGCATGGGAGGCGGCCAGGGCATTCGCGGCGGCGGGGGCCTGCGGGGCGGCCAGGGCATCCGCGGCGGCCAGGGCATGCGCGGGGGCCAGGGCGCGCGCGGCGGGCGCGGTCTGCGCGGCGGCGGGGGCCGCGGGCTGCGGGGCGGCCAGGGCATCCGCGGCGGGCGCGGCCTGCGCTGAGCCGGGAACGAGTCTCGATGTCCGGCTCGCCTGATCCACGGGGCGCGCCTCCCGCCGGCGCTGCCATCGGGCGCAGCCGGCATCCGAGGCACGACCTCCTCGCCGGATGCACGGCAGACGGGCACCACCCGCTGACCTGCATCCTGCCTCCACATGTGCTCAACTCGCTCGCGATCAACGCGCCGAGCGCACGCCTGCGCGCCCTCGCGATCTCGACCCTGAGCGCCTCGCATTCGCTGCTGACCGCGCGCGTCGGCCTCAGCGCCCTGGGGTCCGCGGGCCCGCGCGGGATACCGCGCCCCGTGTACGCGGGCCTGACCGGGATCCCGCACAAGCAGCGCACGATCTACGACGCCCAGAACCGCCAGCGGATCCCCGGGACCGTCGTGCGGACCGAGGCCCAGCCGGCCACCGGCGACCTCGCGGTCGACGAGGCCTACGACTTCATGGGCGATACGTTCGACTTCTACTGGAACGAGTTCGACCGGGACTCCGTCGACGACGCCGGCCTGCCGCTGGACGGGACCGTCCATTTCTCGAAGGACTACGACAACGCGTTCTGGGACGGCCAGCGGATGATCTACGGCGACGGAGACGGGGAGATCTTCGATCGCTTCACCAAGAGCGTCGACGTCATCGGCCACGAGCTCACGCATGGCGTGACCCAGTACGAGGCCGGGCTCGTCTACTTCGGCCAGCCGGGCGCGCTGAACGAGTCCATGTCGGATGTGATGGGCTCGCTGGTCAGGCAGTACGTCAACCACCAGACGGCAGCGCAGGCGGACTGGCTGATCGGCGCCGAGCTGTTCATTCCCGACCCGAGCGTGCCCAACCGGGTGGCGATCCGCTCGATGAAGGCACCCGGGACCGCCTACGACGATCCGGTGCTGGGCAAGGACCCGCAGCCGGCGACGATGGCGGGCTACGTCCGCACGCTCGACGACAACGGCGGCGTCCACATCAACTCCGGCATCCCCAACCACGCGTTCTACCTGCTTGCCACCGCGCTCGGCGGCAACTCGTGGGAGCGCGCGGGGCTCATCTGGTACCAGACGCTGCTGAACCCGATGCTGACCCGGGCGGCGTCGTTCCGCTCGTTCGCGCGGGTCACGCTGATGGTCGCCGAGCAGCTCTTCCCGGCCGTCGGAGCCCCCGAGCCGCCGGCCGTCCGCCAGGCATGGTCCCAAGTCGGGATCCAGGTGTAGGCGTGTCCCGAACGGAGGTCATCACGTGTCGCCGCTAGCCCCCCGCACATCACGGGCAGGCGCACGCGCCGCGCGCGGCCGCGCCGGCGCGCGCCCCGCGCTGCTGCGCCCCGCCGCACAGTTCTGGAGCTCGGTGCTGCCGCCCGTCCTCGACTCCCTCAACGAGAGCCGCACGCGCCGGCTGAAGTCGACGGCGCGCTTCCAGAAGGCCCGCCTGGATCGCCGCATCGCCGGTCTGCGCGCGCTCGAAGGGGGGCTCGACGAGGTCGACACCTCGACGGATTCCACGCCCGAGTCGACGCCCGTCGAGGATCCGTACGGGACGACGGTGGACGGCGAGAGCCAGGTGCCGGTTCCGACCGAGCCGCCCCCGCCGGTGACCATTCCCGAGACGACGACGCCGCCGCCGGCCACCACGCCGCCTCCGACCACGTCCACCCCGCCGCCCACCACGACGACGCCGCCGGCCACGACGCCGCCACCGGCCACCACGCCGCCGACCACGTCCACCCCGCCGCCCACCACGACGCCGCCGCCGGCCACGACGCCGCCTCCGGCCACCACGCCGCCGCCGACGACGACGACGCCGCCGACCGCGACCGAGGCGCCTTCCACGCGGGACTTCTACGAGGTGTTCGACGGCCTCGGCGCCGGCGACTTCACCGAGGACCACTTCCCGAAGACGAGCGTCGTCAACGACGCACTCGAGGACGCCGGCCAGCCGCGGACGACGCGCGACGCGATGCGCCCCGTGTTCGACCGCTGGGTCCACGACCGCATCGAGGAGGGCCGGCTCACGCCTCCCACCCCGGTCGCGGCGGCACCGGCCCCGGCCGAGAAGCCGAAGGCCGTCACCGACGACGTGCTGTTCACGGCCTTCGACGACCTCGACTCCAACGACTTCACCAAGGACGAGCCGAAGTACCCGCTCGTGCGCCAGGTGCAGGAGCGCATCCCGGCGGGGTACGAGATGCCGACGCAGTCGACCATCCACGCCGCCTACGACAGATACCCCCGCAAGCGGGACGACTGAGCGGCGGGCATGCCCTCCCAGCTCGCCGGACGCATGAGCCTGGGGCCGTTCGAGCTGGCGGCCCTCGGCCCGGCCGGCCTGCTGGACCCCGCCATCGCGATCGCCGCATCCCGGGCCGGCGGGGCCGGCCTCGTCGACCTGACGCGCGGGTCCGACGGCGCGCGCCGCGCTGCGGTCGCCGCGCTGCTCGAGCACGGCCGCTCCGGGCGCTGCGGCGCCCGGTTCGACGCCCGCGACGCGCCGTCCCTCGCGCGCTGGCTGCCGGATGAGCTGCGCTGGCTCGCGATCGCGGCCGACGATCCGGTCGCGGCCGGCTCCGCGATCGCCGCGTTCGCGGGGCATCCGGCCCTCGTGCTCGTCGAGGTCGTCGACGAGGACGAGGCCGAGGCCGCGATCGCCGCCGGTGCCGGCGGGCTCATCGCCCGCGGCAACGAGACCGGCGGCCGCGTGGGCGAGGAGACCGCGTTCGTCGTGGCTCAGCGCCTCGCCCGCGAGGACGGACCGCCCGTCTGGGTCCAGGGCGGGGTCGGCCCGGACACCGTCGCCGCATGTCGTCTGGCCGGCGCGCGGGGGGTCGTGCTCGACGCCCAGTTGTGGCTCACGCGTGAGTCGCCGCTGGACGCCGCGATGCGCGCCGTGATCGAGCGCATGGACGGCAGCGAGACCACGGTGATCGGCGAGCGCCGCCGCTGGCGCGTGCTCGACCGGCCCGGTCTGGCCCCGCTCGCGGAGGCCCGCGCGGTCGAGGACGACGCCGAGCGCCTGGGCGCGCTCGTCCGGGCGCGCGCCGGCTGGTCCTCCCCCGAGCAGGATCTCGTGTGCCTCGGCCAGGATGCCGCGTTCGCGGCGCCGCTCGCCCGCCGCCACGGCACGGTGGGCGGCGTCGTCGTGGCGCTGCGCACGAGCCTGGACCAGCGCGTGCGCGACACCGCCCGGCTGCACCCTCTCGCCGCCGGCGCCGCGCTCGCCGCCGACCACGGCACGCGCCTGCCCGTGGTCCAGGGCCCGATGACGCGCGTCAGCGACCGCCCCGGGCTGGCCGCCGCGGTGGCCGACGCCGGCGGCCTGCCGTTCATCGCCCTCGCCCTCATGGAGGCCGGCGAGGTCGACGCGCTGCTCGCCGACGTCGCCGCCGCCCTCGGGGACCGCCCGTGGGGCGCCGGCATCCTCGGATTCGTGCCGCTCGACGTCCGGGAGGCGCAGCTCGAGGTCGTCGCGCGCCACCGTCCGCCGTTCGCGCTCATCGCCGGCGGCCGGCCCGACCAGGCGCGGTGGCTGGAGGAGCGCGGCATCGCCACCTATCTGCACGTCCCCTCCCCCGCGCTGCTCACCGCGTTCGCCCGCGACGGCGCCCGCCGATTCGTCCTGGAGGGCCGGGAGTGCGGCGGGCACGTCGGCCCGCGGTCGAGCTTCGTCCTGTGGAGCCAGGCGGTCGAGGCGCTCGGCGGCGCACTCGACGACGAGGCGCTCGCCGCCTGCCGGATCCTGCTTGCGGGCGGCATCCACGACGCCCGCTCCGCCGCGATGGCCGCCACGGTCGCCGCGCCGCTGGCCGCGCGTGGCGCGGCGGTCGGCGTGCTGATGGGCAGCGCCTACGTCTTCACCCGCGAGGCCGTCGACAGCGGGGCGATCACGGCCGGCTTCCAGGCGGAGGCGCTGCGCTGCGCGCGCACGGTCCTGCTCGAGAGCGGCCCCGGGCACGCGACGCGCTGCGCACCGACGCCGTTCGCCGAGACGTTCGCACGGGAGCGGCGGCGCCTCATGGGCGGGGGCGCGACGCCCGCGGCGGTGCACGACGCGCTGGAGCACCTGAGCCTCGGCCGGCTGCGCGTCGCGGCCAAGGGCGTCGAGCGGGAGGGCGCGGCGCCCGCCGGCGCCCGGCCCCCGCTGGTCGAGGTCACGCCGGAGCGCCAGGCCGAGCGCGGGCTCTACATGCTCGGACAGGTCGCCGCCCTGCGCGACGCGCGATCGACGATCGCGGAACTGCACCGCGAGATCACCGACGGCGCAACCCGCCTGCTCGAGGCGGGCGCACCCTCTCGGCGACCGCGGCCCCGGAGGCGCCCGGCCGATGCGGCGGTCGTGGGCATGGCCTGCCTCCTGCCCGGCGCGCCGGGCCTTCCCGCGTTCTGGCGCAACGTCCTCGACGGCGTCGACGCGATCACCGAGATCCCCGAGCGGAGGTTCGACTGGCATCGCTGGTACGAGCCCGGTGGGGACGGGCCGGACGCGATCAGCTCACGCTGGGGCGGGTTCATCGAGGAGGTCGTCTTCGACCCGCTCCGGTGGGGCATGCCGCCGCGCAGCCTCGAGTCGATCGAGCCGATGCAGCTGCTCGCCCTCGAGGTCGCCGCCGCGGCGCTGGCCGACGCCGGCTACGACGGGCGCGAGTTCGCCCGCGAGCGCACCTCGGTCATCCTCGGCGTCGGCGGCGGCCTGTCTGATCTCGGCACGCGCTACGCGGTCCGCGCCGACCTGCCGCTCGTCCTGCACGACGTGCCGGCGGAGGCGCTCGCGGGACTGCCCGAATGGACGGAGGACTCGTTCGCCGGGATCCTGCTGAACGTCGCGGCCGGCCGGGTCGCGAACCGGCTCGACCTCGGCGGCGCGAACTACACGGTCGACGCGGCGTGCGCCTCGTCGCTGGCCGCCGTGCAGCTCGCCGCGCGCGAGCTCGAGTGCGGCACGAGCGACATGGTCGTCGTCGGCGGCGCCGACACGGTGCAGAACCCGTTCGGCTACCTGTGCTTCAGCAAGACCCATGCCCTGTCGCCGACCGGCCGCTGCAAGCCCTTCGCCGAGGACGCGGACGGCATCGCCATCAGCGAGGGGCTGGCGATGGTCGTCCTCAAGCGCCTGGCGGACGCCGAGCGCGACGGCGACCGCGTGTACTCGGTGATCAAGGGCATCGGCGGCTCCAGCGACGGCCGCGCCAAGGGCCTGACCGCGCCCCGGCCGGAGGGGCAGCTGCGGGCCCTCGCCCGCGCCTACGAGCAGGCCGGCTGCTCCCCGGCCGGCGTCGGGCTGATCGAGGCCCACGGGACGGGGACGGTCGCGGGCGACCGGGCCGAGGTCCAGACGCTGCGCACCGCGTTCGCGGCGGCCGGCGCCGCCCCGCGCGCGTGCGCGCTGGGCTCGGTCAAGTCGATGATCGGCCACACGAAGTGCACGGCCGGCGTCGCCGGGCTGGTGAAGGCCTCGCTCGCGCTGCACCACAAGGTCCTGCCGCCGACGATCAACGTCGAGCGCCCGAACCCGCGGATCGGGTTCGAGGACGGGCCGTTCCACGTCAACACGAAGACGCGACCGTGGATCCACGCGGCGGCGCATCCGCGGCGGGCGGGCGTGAGCGCCTTCGGCTTCGGCGGCACGAACTTCCACTGCGTCGTCGAGGAGTACCGCGGCGGCTACCGGGAGGACGACGCGGCGTGCCCGCGGCCCGACTGGCCGGCGGAGCCCGTCGTGCTCTCGGCCGCCGACGACGGCGGCCTGCGCGCGGCGGCGCAGCGCGTCGCCGACGCGGTGCGCGCCGGGGCCGCGCCTGCGCTGCGCGACCTCGCCGCCGCGCTCTGGCGCGAGGTCCGTGACGAGCACCCGGCGCGCCTCGCGGTCGCGGCGACCGACCTCGCCGACCTGGCCGCGAAGCTCGAGGCGGCCGCGGCCCAGCTCGGCGGCCCGGGCCCGGCACGGGACGTCCCGGGCGTCCACCGCCGCGGCCGCCCACAGGGTCGCGACGGGTCGGTCGCGCTGCTGTTCCCCGGCCAGGGGTCGCAGCGCTGCGACATGCTGCGCGACCTCGCGGTGGCGCTGCCCGAGGTCCGCTCCACGTTCGACCGCGCCGACGCCGTCCTCGCCGAGGGCCTGCCCCGGCCCCTGAGCCGCTTCGTCTTCCCGCCGCCGGCGTTCGACGACGAGGAGCGGGCGCGGGCGGAGGCCGCGCTGCGCGACACGGCAATCGCCCAGCCGGCCCTGGGGGCCTGCGGCATGGCCGCGGCCGGCCTGCTGGAGCGGCTGGGTCTGCGCGCGGCGATGGCCGGCGGGCACTCGTACGGGGAGCTCGTCGCCCTCTGGGCCGCCGGAGCCCTGGACGCCGCGGACCTCCTGCGCCTCAGCGCCGCCCGTGGCAGCGCGATGGCGGAGGCCGCGGCGGGCGCCCCCGGGTCGATGGCGGCGGTGGCGGCCGGTGCGGAACGCGTGGCCACCACCCTGCCGGAGGGCGGCCGCGTGGTGATCGCGAACCGCAACTCGCCGCGCCAGACCGTGATCTCGGGTCCCTCCGCGGCGGTCGAGGCCGCGATCGAACGCCTCGAGGCGTCCGGTCTGGCCGCGGTGCGGCTGCCCGTCTCCTGCGCGTTCCACTCGCCGGCCATGGCCGGCGCGCGCGAGCGCTTCGCCGCGGCGGTGCGGGACGCCGGTCCGCGCGCGCCCGCCATGCCGGTCTACTCGAACGCCACGGCCGCCCCGCACCCCGCCGACGTGGACGCGATCGCCGCCGCGCTGGCCGACCATCTCGTCCGGCCGGTCCGCTTCGAGGAGGAGATCGAGGCGATGTACGCGGCCGGGGCCCGCGTCTTCGTCGAGGCCGGACCCCGCGGCGTGCTCACCCGTCTCGTCGGCGAGATCCTCGGCGACCGGCCACACGCCGCCGTCGCGCTGCAGCCGGACGGGCGCGACGGTGTGGCCGGGCTGGCCGACGCGCTGTGCCGGCTCGCCGCCGAGCACGTCGCGCTCGACCTGGCGCCGCTGTGGGCGGGGCGCGCCGGCACCGCCGGCCTCGACGAGTTGCTGACCCCCCGCCCCGCGCCCGAGATCCCGGTGGGTGCGTGGTTGGTCGACGGGGGCTCGGCGCGTCCTGCCGGCACGCCACCGCCACGCCCCGGGCCGGCGCCCGCCCCGCCCGCCCCCGCGAACACGCCGCCGGCCCCCGCCTCGGACCCGCCGCCCCGCGCCGGCGCCCCACCGCTCACCCCGCTCGCGCCGCGCGACGCCGCGGTGACCCGCTTCCTCGGGTTGATGGACACGTTCCTCGCCGACCAGCGCGACGTGATGCTCGCGCTCCTCGACAGCGAGCCCGCGCGCGTGTCGCCCGCCCGGCCCGCGCCGAGGCGCGACACTCCCGCGGCGTCCCCGCCGCCCCGCTTCGTCCCCGTCGCGCGCGACGCCGGTGACGCCCACGGGCCTGCGCTGATCGGGCCGGGCGACGTCGTCCTCGTCGCCGGAGACGGGCACGGAGCGGCCCGCGCGCTCGCGGATCGGCTCGCCGAGCGGGACGTGCGCACGGTCGACCCCGGCGACCCCGTCGCCGCGCAGGCGGTGGACGCCCCCGCGACCGCCCTCGTCGACCTGCGGGCGCTCGACGCGGTCGGCGACGTCCTCGCCGACGACGAGCGCCGCACCCGTGCGCGCGTCGGCGGCCTCGTGACCGGGCTGATGGACCTCTGCCGCGACGCCGGCCCCGGGCTGCGCGCCGTGGTGGCCGCCACCGCGATGGGCGGGACCTTCGGCGTCGAGGCCGGGGGTGCCGTGGCGCTCGACCCCGCCCACGGGGCGGTGGCCGGGCTCGTCAAGGCCATCGGCGCGGAGTGGGACGGGGTCGCGGCGAAGGTCGTCGACTTCGAGGCCGGCGCGGCGGCGGACGCCGTGGCCGAGGGCATCCTCGCCGAACTGCTCGCACACGACGGCCGAGCCGAGATCGGCCGCCCGCCTGGGCGGCGGATCGCGATCGACGTCGCCCCCGCCCCGCCGACCGCGGGTCGCACGCCGCCACTCGGCCCGGAGTCCGTCGTCCTCCTGACCGGCGGGGCACGCGGCATCACCGCAGCGGTCGCCCGGGACCTCGCCGCCCGCTACCGGCCGACGCTGGTCCTGGTGGGCCGCACCGAGCTCGGCTCCGACGACGCCCGCGCGGCCGAGGCGCGAGCGACCCTCGACGCGATCGCCGCCGCCGGCGGCCGGGCGGAGTACCGCCGGGCCGACGTCGGCGACCCCGATCAGCTCGCGCGGGTGCTCGACGAGGTCCACGGCCGCCACGGCCGCCTCGACGGCGTGATCCACGGGGCCGGCGCGATCGACGACGGCGCCCTGGCCGGCAAGACGGCCGCGTCGGTCGCGCGGGTGCTCGACCCGAAGGTGACGGGCGCCCTCACCCTCGCCCGCCGGCTGCCGTGGGAGGAGTTGCGCTTCCTCGTGCTGTTCTCGTCGGTGTCCGGCCGCTTCGGCAACGCGGGGCAGACCGACTACGCGGCGGCGAACGAGTTCCTCAGCAAGCTGGCGGCGGACCTCGACCGGCGCCGCGACGCGCGGGTCGTGGCGATCGCCTGGGGACCGTGGTCGGGCGCCGGGATGGTCACGCCGGCCGTCGCGGGGCGCTTCGCCGCTCGCGGCATCGACCTGATCGATCCCGCCGCCGGCTGCGCGGCCCTGATCGGCGAGATCGAACGTGACGGGCCGGCCGCCCCGGAGGTCGTCGTCGGCGGCGGGCCGTGGGCCGCCCCCGCCCGTGCGCCCGCCGGGTCGGCGGGCGGAGGGCCGTGGGCCGCCCCCGCCCCTGCGCCCGCCGGGCCGGCGGGGGCGCTGCTGCGGTCGGCCGTGCCGGGCCCGGACGGCGCGATCGACGCGCCGGTCGTCCTCGATGCCGCCGGCGACCCGCTGCTGACCGATCATCACCTCGACGGACGCCCGGTGCTTCCCGCCGCCGTCGCGCTCGAGCTGCTCGCCGAGCTGGCGGCGATCGCCCTCGGACCGGACGCGCCGGTCGCGCTCGAGGACTTCCGGCTCCTGCGCGGCGTGAGCGCCGGAGAGGGCCAGCTGACCCTGCGGGCCCGCGCCGCCGGGGCGCGGGACCCGACGGTCGAGGTGTGCGACGCCGGGGCGCCGGACCCGACGGTCGAGCTGTGCGACGACCAGGGCGCGGTCGTCCACTACCGCGCCCGCGGCCGCCGCGGCCCCGGCACGCCGCCCGCCGCGAGCGTGCCGCCCGCGCTCCCGGCGACGTCGCCGTTCCCCCTCACGGTCGACGAGATCTACGACCGCTGGCTGTGGCACGGACCCGCGCTGCGGGCCATCGCGGCGATCGACGCGCACGCGCCCGAGGGGCTCGACGCGACGCTGCTGGCCTCCGCCGCCCCCGCGGGCGCCTGGCGGCTCGATCCCGTCGTCCTCGACGCCGTCTTCCAGCTGGGGATCGTGTGGTCGCGGCACGCGCTCGAGCGCACCGCGCTGCCCGCGCGGGTGGGCCGTGTCGAGGGGGCGGTCGACCGCCCGGCCGGCACGCCGATCGCCTGCCGCCTGCGGCTGCGCGCACAGCCGGGCGGCGGGCTGCTCATGGGCCGCGCCGCCCTGCTCGACCACCGCGGCCGGCCGCTCGCGGTGCTCGACGGCATCGAGCTGTCATGCAGCGCCGAGCTCAACCGCCTGGGAGCGCAGGGCGCGGCGGAGGCGATCCGGTGACGGTGCCGGGTATCGCGATCACCGGCATGGCCTGCCTGTTCCCCCAGGCGCCCGGCCCGGAGGCGTTCTGGGACAACGTGCTCTCCGGGGTCAGCGCCATCGGCGAGCCACCCGCCGACTGGGGCGGCGACCTCGTCGTCGACCCGAGCGCGGAGTCCGACGACCGGCTGCCCACCGCGCGCGGCGGCTACCTGGGCGACCTGGCCGAGTTCGACCCGCTGGCGCTGGGCGTCATGCCGAGCGGCCTCGACGGCGCCGAGCCCGAGCATGCGCTGGCCCTGCGGGTCGGCTGGGAGGCGCTCGCCGACGCCGGGTGCGACGCGGACACCGTGGACGGCGAGCGCACCGAGGTCGTGCTCGGGCGCGGCACGTACGTCAACCGCGGGTTCGTCGCCTTCCTACAGCACACGTTCGCCGTCGAGCAGACGCTGCGCGTGCTGCGGACCCTGCACCCGGAGCACACGCCGCAGGAGCTCGCCGAGATCAAGCGCGAGCTCAAGGCGGGCCTGCCGCCGTTCACGCCCGAGACCGCCCCGGGCCTCGTCTCGAGCGTCATGTGCGGGCGGATCGCCAACCGCCTCGATCTGATGGGGCCGGCCTTCGTCGTGGACGCCGCGTGCGCCTCGTCCCTCATCGCGATCGACGTCGGCATGAGCGACCTTCTCGCGGGCAAGTGCGACCGCGTCGTCGCCGGCGGCGTGCAGGTCTCGAGCAGCTTCCCGATCCAGCTCATCTTCGCGCGGCTCGGCGCGCTGTCGCGCTCGGGGCAGCTGCGGCCGTTCAGCGCGGACGCCGACGGCACCCTGCTCGGCGAGGGCATCGGGATGGTCGTCCTGCGCCGCCTCCGGGACGCCGAGCGCGACGGCGATCGCATCTACGCGGTCATCCGCGCCGTCGGCACGGCCAGCGACGGGCGCGGGGCGGGTGTGCTCGCTCCTCGCGTCGAGGGCGAGGTGCTCGCCATGCGCCGCGCCTACGAGCGCGCGGACGTCGCGCCCGGAACCGTCGGCCTCGTCGAGGCGCACGGCACCGCCACGCCGGTCGGCGACGCGGCCGAGCTCGACGCGCTCACCCGGGTCTTCGGCGAGAACGGCAGCACCCCGGCGCACTGCGCCCTCGGCTCGGTGAAGTCCATGATCGGGCACACGATCCCGGCCGCCGGCGCCGCCGGCATCATCAAGGCGGCGCTGGCCCTGCACCACCGCGTCCTGCCGCCGACGCTGCACTGCGAGTCGCCCCACCCGGCCCTGCGGCGCTCGGCGTTCTTCCTCAACGACGAGCCGCGTCCGTGGGTGCACGGCGCGCGGTCGCCCCGGCGCGCGGCCGTGAGCGCCTTCGGCTTCGGCGGCATCGACGCGCACGCGATCCTCGAGGAGCACGGGGGGTCGCGATGACCGTCGTGCGGATGCGCCACTGGGCCTCCGAGGCGTTCCTGCTCGCGGGCGCGTCGCGTGACGAGCTCACCGCCGCGGTCGCCGGCCTGCGGCGGCTCGTCGAGCGCCACCCGGATGCGGCGCTCGTCGACCTCGCCGCGGCCGCCGACGCACAGCGGCCGTCCGGCGGCGCGCGGCTCGCGGTGGTCGCGGCGACACGCGAGGACCTCGAGGCGCGGCTGGCCGAGGTGGCCCGGCGCCTCGCCGACCCCGAGTGCACGCGGATCCGCGACCGGGCCGGCGTCTACTTCGCCGCGGAGACCGGCGCGGCGGGCGGCGTCGCGTTCCTGTTTCCCGGGGAGGCGTCGCAGTACCCGGGCATGCTCGCCGACGTCTGCCTCCACGTCCCGGCGGCCCGCGAGTGGTTCGACGTCCTCGACCGCGCCTCGCTCGGCACGGACCGCCCACCGCTCAGCCGCCTGGTGTTCGGCCCCACGGCGGGCGACGGTCTCTGGGCGATGGACGCCGGTGCCGAGTCGGTCACCGCCGCAGACCTCGCGCTGCTCGAGGTCGTCCGGCAGATGGGCGTCGCGCCGCAGGCGGTCGCGGGCCACAGCACGGGCGACTGGGCCGCGCTGCTCGCCGGCGGGATCCTGCACCTGGACGAGCGCGACGAGCTCGCCGGTCACGTCGCGGCCCTCAACGCCTGCTACCGGCAGCTGCGCGACGACGGGGCGCTGCCCGACGCGGCGCTGCTCGCCGTCGGCGCGCCCGATCCCGGCGCGGTCACCGGTGTGGTGGAGGCGGCCGCCGGTGGCCTCGCGATCGCCATGGACAACTGCCCGCACCAGATCGTCCTCTGCGGCGACGACGACGCGGTGGGGCAGGCGCGGCGCGCGCTCGAGGAGCGCGGGGCCGTCTGCCAGCCGCTGCCGTTCGGGCGCGCGTACCACACGCCGCGCTTCGACCGGTTCTCGGAGGGGATCCGCGGCTTCCTCTCCGGCCTTCCGCTGGGAGCGCCGCAGCTCGCGGTGTACTCCTGCGCGACGGCGTCGCCGTACCCGGACGACCCGGCCGCGATCCGGGAGATCATGGCCGCGCAGTGGCGCGAGCCCGTGCGCTTCCGCGAGACGGTCGAGGCGATGTACGCCGCGGGCTGCCGCACGTTCGTCGAGATCGGCCCGAGCGGCTTCCTGACCGCCTTCGTGCGCGACACGCTGCGGCGGCGGCCCCACCTGGCCGTGGCCATGGACGATCCGCGCCGTCCGGGCACCGACCAGCTCAGCCATGCCGCCGCGCAGCTCGCCGTCCACGGGGTCGACGTCGACCTCGCCGCGCTGCGCGCCGGCCGCGCGCACCCGCTCGACGGTCCGCGCCCCGCCTCCCGCGTCCGGGTGGCGACGGCCCTGCCGCTGCTGCACGTCGACCCGCGGCCGCCCGGGGTGCCCGGCAACGGCCGGCCGGCCACGTTCCCGGAGGTCCCTGCCGTGCCCGCGCCCGCCGACCCGCCGCCCACCACCCCGCCCGCCGCCGCACCCGCGCCCGTCGACCCGCCGCCCACCACGCCGCCGGCCTCCGCACCCGCGCCTCCAGGGGGCGCGCACCAGGTGGTCGAGGCGTATCTCGCCACGATGGAGCGGTTCCTCGCCACCCAGCGCGACGTCATGCGCGCCTACCTCACGGGCGGGCCCGGCGCCGAGCCGCCGTCGGCGGATGCGCCGCCGCCCGTGCTCGCCGAGGCCGCGCCAGGAGCGCCCGACGTCGCGGCGGCTCCCGCTCCTGCACCGGCGCCCGCCACGAACGGCGCGGCGGCGCCCGCTCCGGCACCGGCGCCCGCCACGAACGGCGCGGCGGCGGATCCGGCGGCGCTCGTCCGCCGGCTCATCGCCGACCGCACCGGCTACCCGCCGGAGATGCTCGACCGGCCGCTGGACCTCGAGGCCGACCTGGGCATCGACTCCATCAAGCGCGTCGAGATCCTCGCCGCGCTGCAGCAGGAGACCGGCGCGACGATCGACATGGAGCGCGCCGGTGCGGTGCGCACCCTCGACCAGATCGTGGAGCTGCTGCCGCGCGAAGCGGCCGAGCCGGCGCATGCCGGCGCAACGCCAGCCGCGTCCGGCCCTGACGCCGTCCCGGACCCGGCCCCGGCGCCCGCGTTGCTGGGCCAGGTCGCGCGCTCCGCCGACGGCCGCCGCCTGACCGCCGACCGGCGCCTGGACCTCGCGCGCGACCCGTACCTGCGCGACCACTGCCTCGGCGGTCCCGTCTCGGCGACGGACCCCGACCTGCTCGGGCTGCCGGTCCTGCCGCTGACGATGACCGTCGAGCTGATGGCGGAGGCGGCCGCGGCGCTGGCCCCGCGCGAGCACGTGGCGTCCGTGGAGCGGGTCCGCGGGCACCACTGGATCGCGCTCGACGGCGAGGAGACCCTCCTGCACATCGAGGCCGTCCGGGCCGACGAGGGCGCGCAGGTGGAGGTGCACGTCCACGAGGGCGGCACGTGCGCGGCCGAGGCGATCGTGCATCTCGCCCCCGGCCCCGCGCCGGCTCCGCCGCCCGACGCCGGCCCCGCCGGGCCCGGTCCGAGCGGGCCGTCCCCCTGGCCGCCCGACGAGCTGTACCGCCACGGGATGTTCCACGGCCCCGCGTTCCGCGGCGTCGCCGAGCTCACCGGCATCGACGCACAGGCCATCACGGGCCGGCTGCGCGGCCTGCCCGCCGACACGGTCCCGTCGCGCGGTCTGATCCTCGACCCGGTGCTGCTGGATGCCGCCGGCCAGCTGATCGGGTTCTGGGCGGCCGCGCAGATGGGACGGGGATTCACCGTGTTCCCCTTCGAGATCGAGGAGGTCCGGGTCCACGGCGAAGCCCTCGAGGCGGGAGCGGACGTGGAGGCCCGGGCGGCGGTCGCCTACGACGGCGGGGCGGACCTCACCGCCGACATCCGGCTCACCGCGCCGGACGGGGGCCTGCACGCCGTGCTGCGCGGCTGGCGCGACCTGCGCTTCCGCCTGCCGGAGCGCTTCTTCGACCTTCGCCTCGACCCGAGCGCCACGTTCCTGGGCGACGCGCTGGAGCCCGCCGCGACGGGGCTGCCCGCGGACGGCACGGCCGCGGCCGTGCTGGTCGAAGAGCTGCCGGACGCCTTCCTGCTCGCCCACGGCCAGATCTGGATGCGCGTGCTCGCCCACCTGATCCTCGGCCGCCGGGAGCGCGCCGTCTGGCGCGACCTGGTGGGCAGCGACCGCCGGCGCGCCGACTGGCTGCGCGGGCGCGCCGCCGCCAAGGACGCCGTCCGCACCCTGCTGCGCCATCGCGGCATCGAGGCGTTCCCCGCCGACGTGGAGATCCTGCCGGGGGCGCACGGCGCACCGATCGTCCACCCGGCGTGGCCGGGAGCGCAGGGCGAGCCGCCGGTCGTCTCGATCACCCATTCGGGCGAGGTCGCGATCGGCGCCGCGGCGAACCCGGCCTACCGCGGGGTCGGCATCGACGTCGAGCATCCCAGGACCCTGCCGGAGGGCTTCGCCGAGACCGCCCTCGCTCCGGACGAGCGGCGGTTCGACGACGACGGCGACGCCCGCCTGCTGACCCTCTGGTGCATGAAGGAGAGCGCCGCCAAGGCGGTCGGCCACGGGCTGGGCGGAGACCCGCACCGCGTGCGCGTGCGGGCCTTCGACGCGGCCACCGGCACCGCCGACGTCGACGTCGGCCGCCTCACCGGCGCGACCGGCGCCGCGACCGTCCGCGCCCACGCGGCCCGCGCCGGAGAGCTGACCATCGCCACCGCCGTCCGAGAGAGGAGTCCCTCGTGAGCATCATCGAGAACGTCGACCAGGCAACGGCGCTGGCGGAGATCCTGGGCGTCGCCGAGCACATCGTCAGCGACTGGGACCTCGACCTCCCCACGCCGCTCGGACCCGACACCCGGCTCGTCGCCGACCTCGACTTCGACTCCATCGACCTCGTGTGCCTGTTCGTCACGGTCGAGCAGCACCACGAGGGGGTCGCGTTCGGCTTCGAGCAGCTCGTGATGGTCGACGGCGAGTACGTGGACGATCTGACGCTGGCGCAGGTCGCCGGCCACGTGGCGTCCCGGCTCCGGGAGGCGTGAGCGATGCCCCGCGCCCTGCTGCTCGGGATCGACGGCGCGACGTTCGACGTCCTCGACCCGCTGATGCGCGACGGCACGATGCCGTTCCTCGCCCGGCTCGTCGACGACGGCGTGCGCGCACCGCTCATGTCGACCGCCCTGCCGCTGACGGCGCAGGCCTGGCCGTCGTTGATGACCGGGCGCAGCCCGGGCCACCACGGCCTGATCGACTTCGTCCGCTTCCAGCCGGCGCCGGCCGGCGGCGGCACCTTCCGCTTCACGACCTCGCGCGACCTGGCCTCCGAGACGGTGTGGACGCGAGCCGCGCGCCAGGGCCGCACCGCCACGGCGCTGAACTTCTTCGGCCTCTACCCGCCGCTGCCCATCGACGGCCACTCGATCGGGGCCTTCATCCCGTGGCGCCACCTCAAGGACGCGGTCCACCCCCCGGAGCTGTACCGGCGCCTGCAGGACCTCCCCGGGTTCGCCAAGCGCGAGCTCGCCATGGACCACGAACTCGAGAAGAAGTGCCTGCAGGGCCTGGCCGAGGGCGAGACCCGCGGCTGGATCGAGCTGCACACCCGGCGCGAGCGCCAGTGGCTGACGATCCTGCGCCATCTGCTCACCACCGAGCCCAGCGACGTCGTCGCGGTCGTCTTCGACGGCACCGACAAGCTGCAGCACGCGTGCTGGCGGTTCATCGACCCGCGCCTGCAGCCGGTCGACCCGACTCCCGACGAGCGCGAGATCCGCGCCCTGTGCCTGGACTACTTCCGTCAGCTGGACGCGATCCTCGCCGAGGTCGTCTCGCTCGCGGGTCCCGACGCGCGGACGTTCGTCGTGTCCGACCACGGCTTCGGGCCGACGAACGAGGTCTTCTACGTCAACACCTGGCTCGAGCGGCAGGGGCTGCTGACGTGGGCGCCGGGAGCGGCGCAGGATCGCGGGGACCGGCTGTCGGAGGACCGTGTCCGCAGCCTCGTCGAGCTCGTCGACTGGGACGCCACCCGGGCGTTCGCCGTCACCCCGAGCAGCAACGGCATCTACCTGGCGGCCGGCAGCGAGCACCTCGCGCCCATGATCGCCGAGCGTCTCCTCGCGTTCCGCGACCCCGTCTCCGGAGGTCAGGTGGTGACCGAGGTCCGCCGGCGCGAGGACGCCTATCCGGGTCCGTGCGCGGATCGCGCCCCGCATCTCCTGCTGACGCTGCGCGACAGCGGATTCGTGTCCGTCCTGCCGGCGGCCGCCCCGCTCGTCCCGCGCGCCACGGTCGCCGGCACCCACCGCCCGGAGGGCATCTTCGCGGCCTGCGGCCCCGGCATCGCCCGGGGCATCAGCGTCCCGCCGCTGTCCATCCTCGACGTCGCGCCGCTGCTGCTGCACAGCCTCGGCCTTCCCGTCGACGACGACCTCGAGGGCCGGGTGCCGACCGAGATCTTCGCGCCCGGCGTGCTGGGCCGGGAGCCGGTGCGAGCCGGCGCGCCGTTCGCCGCCCCCCACGTCGTCGCGGGCGACGGGGACGACGGCGCGCTTCCCGGTCAGGAGCTGGTCGAGGACCGGCTGCGCGCCCTGGGCTACTTCGAATGACGCCGGACGCCGTCCGTGCCCTTCGTCGACGCCAACGGCACCCGCCTCTTTCACCGGACGAGCGGGGAGGGTCCCGACGTCGTGCTCATCCACGGCCTCGGCGCCAGCCATGCGTTCTGGTACCCGAAGGTCGCCGCGGAGCTGGCCCGCCATCACCGCGTCACCGCCTACGACCTGCGCGGCCACGGCCGCAGCGCGATGCCGGCCTCCGGCTACGGGGCGGCGGCGTGGGTCGCGGACCTCGAAGGCCTCCTCGACGCGCTCGGGATCCGGGGGGCGCAGCTCGTCGGCCACAGCTGGGGCGGCCTCATCGCGCTGGAGACCGCCCTGCGGGCGCCTCGCCGCGTCGCGGCGATCGTGGTCGCCGACAGCCGCCTGGTACCCGCCAGGCGCCGGCCGGGACGCGACGCGCTCGACCACCGCTCGCTCGAGCGCCTGGCCCGGGCGGGCACGGCGCCGCCGGCGGCGGCCGGCGGTGCGTTCCGGCCGTTCGGCGGGTGGGGCATGGGCCGTCGCAGCGCCCAGCGCTGGCTGGACCTGCTGGCGGCGACGTCCGCCGAGCGGGAACTGGAGCGCCCCGGGTTCGCCACCACGGCGCAGCTCAGCGGCGTCCGTCAGCCGGCGCTTGCGATCTACGGCGAGCGATCGTTCGCGCTGGCGAGCGGGCGGCGGTTGGCGGACACGGTCCCGGACTGCCGGCTCGTGGTCCTGCCGCGCGTCGGGCACTTCCACCCCGCCGTCAGCCCCGACGCGTTCCTGGCGTCCGTCGACGGCTTCCTGCGGCGATGAGCGCCGGCCTGACCGCCGCGGAGTTCCGGCCGATCGGCGTGGGCGGCTTCGGCGACGGCGGCAACGCCTACGCCCACACGATGGCCTGGTTCGGGGGCCGCCTGTTCGTCGGCGCGACGCGCCACAACCTCGCGCTGCTGCGAATGCACAACCCTCCGCCGCTCGATCCCTGGCCCGTCCCGGTTCCGCCCGACGTCTACGACCTCGACCTTCGGGGCCGCATCCTGTCGCTGGACCCCGCGTCCGGCGCGGCCCGATGGGCCCTGGTCGCGCCGATGGTCGACGGGCGCGACGGCCGGCCGGTCCCGCGCGACATCGGCTATCGCGGCATGACCGTCGTGCCCGCCACCGACGGCCGGCCCGACGCGCTGTACGTGACGACGTGGTCGCCCGCACGCTCCCAGCGGCCGCCGCTGCTGCTGCGCACGCACGACGGCGAGCGCTTCGAGCCCGTCGGCACCGTCGGCGCCGACGCGGGCATCAGCACGTTCCGCGCGCTGGCCGCCGCCGGCGATCGCCTGTTCTGCGCCCCGACGGGCCGGCGTCAGGGGCGGGCCAACGTCGCGGCCGGCGCGACCGTCCTCGAGAGCCGCGGCCTCGGCGCCGGCCCGTGGCGCCCGGCCGCGCCGCCTGGATTCGGCGACCCCACGAACGCGACGGTCTTCGAGCTGACGGTGTTCGCCGGCGAGCTCTGGGCGGGGACGCTGAATCCCGTCCACGGCCTCGAGCTGTGGCGGGCGCCGCTGACGGACGACGGGCTGAGCTGGACGCGTGTGCTCGTCGACGGCGCCTACCGGGGCAACCTCAACGAGATCGCGGTGAGCCTGTGCCCGTTCCGCGGCGCCCTCTACGTCGGGACGGGCATCCAGGGCGGCGGCCTGGACCGCGCGCACGACGTCGGCCCCGCCGCGGCCGAGCTGCTGCGCGTCCATCCGGACGGCAGCTTCGAGCTCGTCATGGGCGAGAGGCGGCGCACCCCCGTCGGCCTGCGCGCGCCGCTCAGCGGCATGGGCCCCGGCTTCGACGATCCCTTCAACGGCTATCTGTGGCGGATGGCCGAGCACGACGGCTGCCTGTACGCCTCGACGTACAACTGGTCCGTGCTGGCGCCCTACCTGCCGCTCGATCGCGCCCCCGCGGAGCTCGGCGCGGCACTCGGCGGCCGGGACCTGCGCACCGTCGCGGCGCGCTCGCCCGGGGGCTTTCAGCTGTGGCGCACCGCGGACGGAGTGCGCTGGGAGCCGGTCACGCGCGACGGCTTCGGCAACCCGTACAACTTCGGCGCGCGCTCGCTCGTCTCGACCCCGCACGGGCTCTTCGTGGGCACCGCGAACCCGTTCGGCCCGCACATCGCGGTCCACGACGACCGCCGCTGGGCCTACCGGGCCAACCCGCGCGGCGGCTGCGAGGTCTGGCTCGGGAGGGCGTGAGATGCGCGTCCTGCTCACCGGAGCGACGGGGCTCGTCGGGCGGCCGGTGCTCGATCGGCTCCTGCACCAGGGGGCCCGGGTCACGGTGCTGGCCGTGGCCGACACCGTGCGCAAGCTGCCCGGCCACGACGCGCTGGACGTCGTGACCGGTGACCTCCAGGCGCCCGACCGGCTGGCCGCGGCGGCCCGCGGCGTCGAGGTCGTCGTCCACGCTGCCGGTGCGCTGCCCGGCTCGTCGCCCGCCGAGCTCGAGCGCGTCAACGTCGAGGGGACGGAGAACCTGCTGCTCGCCGCCGCCGAGGCGCGCGTCCGGCGTTTCGTCCTGCTCAGCTCGACCGCCGTGTACGCCCCGGCGCCGCCGCGGGCGTGGCCCGTCGCCGAGGATCACCCGCTCGGCCCGGCCCGCCCGCCGTCCATCGCCTACGGGCGGTCGAAGATCGCCGCGGAGGGACTCGTGACGCGCTTCCGGCGCCGGCACCATCTCGAGTGCGCGATCCTGCGCCCGTCCACCGTGTACGGGGCCGGCGCGCAGCGGCCGCTCGAGCTCGTCGCCGAGCTGCGCGACAACCCCGGGGCGGCCCTGCGCTCCCCCCTGGCCGGCGTCGCCATGCAATGGGTCCATGCGAACGACCTCGCCGACGCCGTCCTCGCCGCCACCGCGCCGGGCGTCGGCTGGGCGGTGTGCAACGTCGCGGGCGGCGAGCTGTTCGACCTTCGCGCGCTCGCGCGCACGGTGCACGGCCTCGACCGCCGGACGGGACGGCTCGCCGCCGCCCTCCTCCACGCGCCGGCGCTGCCGTCGCTGCCCCTGCGCTACGACCTGAACCGCGCCGCGCGGCTCCTCGGCTGGCGACCCACGACCCGGTTGCGGGACGGGCTCGCCCCCCTGCTCAACGACGAGCCGGCCGTGCGAGCGCAGCCGCCAGCCGCGCACGTGTGAGCCCCGGGTCGACGACCTCGTCCACCAGTCCGGCCGCGCGGGCCGCGCCGACCGACAGGTGCTGCTCGCCGTACCGGCGCGCGTGTCCGTCGAGCGCCGCGCCGGGGTCCACGGCCGCGGCGATGTCACGCCGGCCGAGGATCCGGGCGGCGGCGCGCGCGCCCATGATGCCGATCTCCGCGCTCGGCCACGCGAACGTGACGGTGGCCCCCAGTCCCGCGGAGTTCATCGCGATGTACGCGCCGCCGTAGGCCTTGCGCAGGATCACCGTCGCGCGCGGCACCGGCGAGGCGGCGAACGCGCGGACCAGGCCGGCGCCGTGGCGGATGATGCCGTTGGTCTCCTGACGGCGCCCGGGCATGAACCCCGGCGTGTCCACGAGCACGACGAGCGGCACCCCGAACGCCGTGCAGGCGTCCACGAACGCGGCGCCCTTGCGCGCCGCCTCGGCGTCGAGGATCCCGCCGAGCGAGCGCGGCTGGTTGGCGACCACGCCGATCGACTGCCCGCCCAGCCGGGCGAACGCGGTGACGAGGTTCGTCGCCCAGCCCGGCGCGATCTCGAGCAGTCGTCCGCCGTCCACGATCGTGCGCGCCACGTCGCGGATGTCGTAGACCCGGCGGGGATCGCGCGGGACGAACGCATCCGGCCGCCCCGGCGCCGGGGCGGCGGCCGGCTGCTGCGGCACGGCGCCTCCGGCATGCGACGGAAGATGGCCCAGGAGCTCCTGGACGACCGTGATCGCCTCGGCCTCGTCCTCGGCGACGACGTGGCAGACGCCGTTGCGCTCGTGCACGCGGGCCCCGCCCAGCTCCGCGGGCGCCACGTCCTCGCCGAGCGCTTCCCGCACGACCCGCGGACCGGTGAGGAACATGGTCGCGTCGCGCGTCATGACGATGAAGTCGGTCAGGGCCGGCGAGTAGCACCCGCCGCCCGCCGCCGTGCCGGTGACGACGGACACCTGCGGCACGACGCCTTGACCGGCGACGTCCTCGAAGAGGATGCGCGCGTACGCGTCGAGGCCGAGGGCGCCCTCCTGCAGCCGCGCCCCCGCGGACTCGACGAACCCGACCACGGGCACGCCGTCGCGTCTGGCGCGGCGCAGCGTGGCCACCACCACGTCGGCCTCCGCCGCGCCGACCGAGCCGCCCGCGACGGCGGCGTCGTGGGCATAGCAGGCGACCGGCCGGCCGCCGACGTCGCCGGCGGCGCCGAGCACCGACGGCACCGGCCCGCCCGCGGGCACCTCGTCCAGGCGCAGCGTCCCCGGATCGCACAGCAGCCGCAGGCGCTCGGCCGGGCGCAGGCGCACCGGTGCGGGCGGCGCGGCGGCGGGGCGCGCGGCGGCCGGAGCGCTCACAGCAGCGTCGTCCCCTGCATCGCGCCGGGCACCGGCTCTCCCAGGAGCTCGAGGATGGTCGGCGCCACGTCGAGCAGGCTGCGCGGCGCTCCGGGCCCTGGCGCGACGCCGTCGCCCGCGATCACGTAGAGCCCATCGGGCGCGTGGTTGGCGTCGTCGGGGCCGGTGTCGTTCTCGAGCCGGTGCAGCGAGCCGGTGCCGACCAGCCCGATGCTGCGCCAGTGCAGTCCTCCGAAGTACACGAGCAGGTCCGGGCACACCCCGGCGCGCTCGCCGTAGAGCTCCTCGCCGGCGTGAGCGACCGTCGGGTCGGGCATCGGCCGGCCCTCGTGATCCTCGATCGCCTGCAGCCCGGCCCGGAGGTCGTCGCAGACGCGGTCGAGCGCGGCGGGCGCGACCGCGCCCTCCCGCTCCCGGCCGGCCACGTTGACGAACAGCCGGCAGTAGTAGCCGCCCTCCCCCCACGCGGTCGTCCGGCGCCAGTCGACGTCCTCGGGGCGCAGCGGGCGCGGGGTCGCCGGCTCGTCGTGCAGCACGAGATAGCCCTCGCGGCGCAGCCACTCGTTCACGCACACCCCACCGTCCATGCGCATGGCCCCGTGGTCGGACACGACGAGCACCGCCGTGTCCTCGCCGGCGCGCTCGACGAGCTCGCCGAGGCGGCGGTCGACGCGGCGGTAGTAGTCGAGCATCGCGCCCTCGAGCCGGTGGCCCGGCTCGTGCAGCCGGTGCTCGGGATCGATGAAGCGCCAGAACCCGTGGTGCATGCGGTCCGTGCCGATCTCGACGAGGAAGAACAGGTCCCACGGGCGCGTCTCGAGCAGGTGCGCGGCGACACGGAACCGCCGGTCCGTCATGTCCTCGATGTCGGCCAGCAGCCGGTCCTTGTCGTCGGTGCGGAAGGGGACGTCGACGACGTACTCGCCGACGAGAGCCTCCAGCTGCGGCGCGAGATCCGCCGGATGGGTGTAGCGGTGCGCCCGGGTGTCCGGGGTCAGGAAGCAGGAGACCATCGCGCCGTCGATCTCCTGCACCGGCCAGGTCGGCGGCACCCCGACGGCGACCGTCGGACGCCCCCGGCCCGAGAGGATGTCCCACAGGCGGGGCGCGTGGATCGCGCGCGAGTCCGCCAGCGCGAGGCCGTAGTCGTCGTGGCCGGGCCGGTTGCGAAAGCCGTACACGCCGAGCGCTCCGGGATCGCGCGACGACGTCATGCACGCCCACGCCGGAACGGTGATCGGCGGGTCGCAGCTGCGCAGCACGCCGTGGCGTCCCCGGCGCGTCAATGCCCGCAGCGCCGGGAGCTCGTCGAGCCAGCGGTCGAACAGCAGCTCGGGCGCGGCGCAGTCCAGGCCGATGACGAGCACCCGGCGCGCCATCAGCGATGCCTCGCTGCGCCCGAACGGTCCACACGTCATGTCTAATGGGCCGCTGCCTTCCTGCGGCCGGGATGGAGCAGACATGGACGTTTGGGGGGCAAGCCTTCACGTGATGTCTCGCCACGCGATTTCGATTGGCGTAGTGTGCGAAAACAGAACGCAACCGATAAACCGCGTGGCAGGCGCGGGGTTCGGGTGGCCCGCGGGCGGGAGGAAGCGAGTCGGCCGATGCGGACGCTCAAGACGAGTGAGGCGGCGGCGCTGCTGAACGTGAGTGCCAACACGCTCCGGGCGTGGGAGGAGCGGTTCGGCTATCCCCGGCCCCAGCGGTCTCCGGGGCGTCACCGCCTCTACGCCTACGCCGAGATCGACGCCCTGCGCGGGGCGCTGCAGGAGGGGCTCTCGGCGTCCTCGGCGGTCAGCGTGCTGCGCGACTCGGTGAGCACGGACGTGCTCGCGCTCGTCACGGCCCTGACGTCGTTCAAGCGGACCCGCGCGGACGCGGTGATGGAGGCGTCCCTGGCGATCGGGTCGCTCGAGCACGCGGTCGACGGCATCCTCCTCGAGGCGCTGCAGGCGGTCCTGCGGCGCAAGGGCGCGACGAGCGCGTCGTGGGCGTTCGCGCTCGGCTGGGCGACCGACTGGCTGCGCCGGACCCAACGGCTCGTCGCGGTACCCGACCAGCACGGCGCCCTCATCATCGGCGACGCGACCGACGGGCCGACCGACGGAGACGCGGCGCAGATGCGGGCGCTCGAGCTCTTCTGCGCCCGCGCCGGCATCGACACCCTGTCGCTGCCGGTGCGCGCGATCGGCGCACTGCACGAGGCGCTGGCCGCGATCCGGCCCGACGTCGTGGTCGTGGCCGGGTCCGGACCGGACGAGGACGTGGCTCGCTGGATCTACGCCGTCCGTTCGGCGACGACCGTGCGCCGGGTCGCCTACTTCTTCCGTCCCCGCTCGTATCCGACGCCGTCGCGCGCCGTCTCGCTGTCGGCGTCGGCCAGCGAGGCCCAGCGCGAACTGGCGGCGATGCTGCAGGAGCACAGCGTCGAGGACGAGCTCAGCGATCTGGCGAACGGGCGCGCGTCCGCCGCTGCAGCTCCGCGATCAGGTCCTCGAGCGCTGGATCCGGCACGGGCTCGCTGACCTGCACCCGGTGCCGGCGATCGCCCTGGCGGACCTCGATCGTGTAGGTGCGTGCATCCGCCGCCAGGCCGTGGGGATCGCCCACCCGCGCCGGGAGGGCGAAGAAGCGGGCCCGCTCGACCAGCTCGGTGAGCGCCGCGGCGTCCGCGGGCGGCAGCGCGCCGGTCTCGACGACGCCCGCGGCCCGCCGTCCGGGGAAGTACCCGAAGCCGCCCTGCCGTTCGAACTCGATCCGCATCCCCGCGCCCTCGCCACGCCGATGGTACCCGTGAGCACGCCCGACCGGGCGGGTCTCGTATCGTGCGCGTTCGTGCCGATGCGTCTGCTCTCCGGCCGGTCCACGTCCGCGCCCCGCACCGCCGCCCAGCAGGTCCGCCGTGCGCTGGCGGCCGTGGCCGGGGGCCGGTTCGCGGCCCTGCCGTTCCCGCTGGTCTTCTGGGACGGCAGCGTGCTGCCCGCCGCGGCCGGCCCCGCGGATGCTCCGGCGATCCACGTCGAGCGCGAGGCGCTCGGACAGCTCCTGCACGAGCCCAATCAGCTCGGGCTCACCCGCGCGTTCGTGACCGGGCAGCTGCGCTTCGACGGCGAGCTGCGCGAGGCGCTGGCGCTGCGCAACCGCTTCGGCGGCGCGTCGCTGAGCCCGCGCGAGCTCGCCGCGGTCGGCGCGCTGGCGCTGCATCTCGCGGGCGTCGACGCGCTGCGCCCGCCGCGCGTACCCGACTGCGAGCTCCGTCCGCGCGGCCACCGCCACTCCCTGCGCCGCGACCGCGACGCCGTCCGCCACCACTACGACGTCTCCAACGCGTTCTACCGCCGCCTGCTCGGCCCGACCCTCGTGTACTCGTGCGCCTACTTCGAGGACCCCGACGACCCCCTGGACGCTGCGCAGGAACGCAAGCTCGAGCGCATCTGCCGCAAGCTGCGCCTCGAGCCCGGAGAGCGGCTGCTCGACATCGGCTGCGGCTGGGGCTCGCTGGTCCGCCACGCCGCCGAGCACCATGGCGTGCGTGCGGTCGGCATCACGGTGTCCGAGCGGCAGGCCGAGCTGGCCCGCGAGCGCGTGCGTGACGCCGGCCTGGCCGACCGGGTCGAGATCCGCGTCGCGGACTACCGCGAGGTCGCCGACGGCCCGTACGACAAGATCGCCTCGGTCGGCATGTACGAGCACGTCGGCCGGGCGCAGCTGGGCGCGTACGCCGGGCAGATCGCGGCGCTGCTGCGCCCGGGCGGCCTGGCGCTCAACCACGGCATCTCGAGCCTCGCCTCCTCCCCCGCCGGCGCCAAGTCGCTCATCCAGCGCTACGTCTTCCCCGACGGCGAGCTGCAGCCGGTCGCCGACGTCGTCGCCGCCCTGCAGCGCGCCGGACTGGAGACCCGCGACGTCGAGTCGATGCGCGAGCACTACGCGCTCACGCTCTGGCGCTGGCTCGACAACCTCGAGGCCCACCGGGAGGCGATCGTCGCCGAGGTCGGCATCGAGCGGCTGCGCGTCTGGCAGCTCTACATGACCGGCTCGGCCCTCGCCTTCGAGGACGGCGACATCACGATCTACCAGGTGATCGTCGCCCGCGACGGCGCTGCGCACGGGCTGCCGCTGAGCCGCGGCGACCTGGCCGCGGATGCGCGCGCGGTCGCCCCCGGCGACGGACGCGCGTAGCCGGCGCGGTCAGCCCGCCGCGTACGGCGGGACGTTGCGCGACAACGCCGAGCGCGGGTCGTCGGGCTGGGGCGGCTGCGGCCGGGACTCGGTGACCGGCTTCGTCTCCGCCGGATCCTCCACCGGCTTCCAGCGGCCCGTCGGGTCGAGCTGCATCCTGACCACCGGGCGCCCGTCGGGCGTCGGGGGCCCGCCGGCGGTGGGCCGGCGATCTCGCTCGTAGCGGGCCATGGCCTCAGGATAGGGGTCGCGCCCGGGCGGGACGCGGGTTCTTCGCGGTCAGCCCGCGGCCGACAGGTCGACGATGCGGGCGCCGAGGGCGCCGAGCTCCGCGAGTGCGCGCTCACCGTCGCCCGGCCGGACGTCGACGGGCCGCACGGCGGACGTGTCGACGGTCACCGCGAATCCGGCGCCGATCGCGTCCCGGGCGGTGTGCAGCACGCAGTAATCGGTCGCCAGCCCGACGACCGTGACCGCCGTGATGCCGTGCTCTCGCAGCACCTCCAGCATGCGCGGCGACTCGAACCCGGAGTAGCCGTCGTCCTGCGGCCGCACGCCGGCGTCGACGATCACGGCGATCCGCGACCGGTCGAGCTGCGGCGACAGCTCGGCGCCGGGCGTGCCCTGGACGCAGTGCGGCGGCCACGGGCCGCCCTGCTCGCGAAACGAGCGATGGTCGGGCGGGTGCCAGTCGCGCGTGGCGACGACGAGCGCGAATGCGTCATCGCGGGCCAGCGCGTTGATCCGGCGGGCGATGCCATCGCCTCCGGCCACCGCGAGCGCGCCGCCGGGCGGGAGGAAGTCGCGCTGGTAGTCGATGATCAGCAGGGCGTCGGCCATGCGCGCATTGTCGCTCAGCGGGTGGCACGCCACTCTCGGTACGAAGACATCAGTCAGTGCTTATATAAGGGATCACTGATAACCTCTTCCCCGTGCACGCGTTCGACGTCCTCGGCGACCCGGTCCGGCGGCGCATCCTCGAGCTCCTCGTCACCGGCGAGCAGTCCTCGGGGGCGCTGACCGAGCACATCCGGGCCGAGTTCGGCATCTCGCAGCCCGCCGTCTCCCAGCATCTGCGGGTCCTGCGCGAATCCGGCTTCGCCACCGTGCGCCCCGACGGGGCGCGCCGGCTCTACGCGGTCGATCCCGAGCCGCTGCAGGACCTCCACGCGTGGCTCGATCGGTTCCGCGCGCTCTGGACGCCGCACCTCGACGCCCTGGAGACCGAGCTCGCCCGCGGGCGCCGTCAGCGCCGCCTGCGCGAGTCCACCAACCCCGACCCCCACCAAGGGAGCAGCCCATGATCGACGTCGTCCACCAGATCAGCAGCGTCCGCCGCCAGGTCGGCCGCCGCACGCTCGAGGCCGGCGAGGCCCGCACCGTCACCGTCTCGCGGGTCTACGACACGCCGCTCGAGGATCTGTGGGACGCCTGCACGAACCCGGAGCGCATCCCGCGCTGGTTCCTGCCCGTCTCCGGCGACCTGCGCCCGGGCGGGCGCTACCAGCTGCAGGGCAACGCCGCCGGAACCGTCGAGCGCTGCGACCCGCCGCGCGGCTTCTTCGCGACCTGGGAGTACGGCGGCGAGGTCAGCTGGATCGAGCTGCGCCTCACGCCCGACGGCGCGGACTCCACGCGCTTCGAGCTGGAGCACATCGCGCACGTCGACGACGAGCGCTGGGCGCAGTTCGGCCCGGGCGCGGTGGGCGTCGGCTGGGACCTCGGGCTCATGGGGCTCGCCCTCCACCTGGCGAACGGCGGCGAGCCGGTCGATCCGCAGGCGTTCACGGCGTGGAGCGCGTCGGAGGACGGGCGGAGGTTCATGACGCAGGCCAGCGATCGGTGGGCGCAGGCGAGCATCGAGGCGGGCACCGATCCCGCGGCCGCCCGCGAAAGCGCCGCCCGGACGACCGGGTTCTACACGGGCGCGCCCGCCTCCTGACCGGCCGCTGAGCGGGCGGTCGCCTTGAAGAACGTGTAGGTGAACACCCCGTCGGGCTCGGTCGTGCGGTGCAGGTCGCGGATGCCCGCGTCGAAGCGCTCCGGCTCGATCAGCCCGGCGGCCAACGCGCCGTCGCGCGCGCCCTCGACCATCGCAGTGAACGTCCGGCGCGTGAAGCCGTCGACGAGCTGCGGCCGGCTGGCGTCGACATAGACCATCCGCGGCGACACGGCGACCTCGGCGAACCCCGCCTCCACCAGCAGCGGATACAGCCGGCGGCCGATGAGCGCGTCGCCGCCGGCGGCGCGCTGCAGCCTCACCAGCGCGTCGATCGCGTCGCACGCCGCGGCGCCGGCCGGGTGCATCGTCGCGGAGCCGTGGTCGCCCTCGATCACGGTGATCGTGCCGCCGGGGCGCAGGAGCCCGCGCAGCGCCTCGAGCGCCTCGACGGGACGTTCGAGATGCTCGAGCACGAAGCACACGAAGACGTGGTCGAACGTCCAGCCGGCGGGCAGCGAGAACAGGTCCGCCCGGCGAAAGCCGACGTTGCGCATCCCGGCGCGCTCGACGGCGGCGCGCGCCGCGCCCACAGAGTCCGCGGACACGTCGATCGCCGTGAAGTGCGCGCGCGGGCTGCGGCGGGTCAGCTCGACGGTCTGCGCGCCCACGCCGCAGCCGACCTCGAGCACCGCGCTTCCCTCCGGGTAGCCGGTGTCGTGGTGCAGCAGGTCGGCGAGCGTGCCGGCCTGATCGCGCAGGCGGTCGGCTTCGCGGTCGTCGTAGCCATGGACGTACGCCCGCTGCCCCTCGCCCATCATCGCGCCTCCTTGCCGTCGGGGTCGGTGCGCGGCCGACCGTACCGGTCCGGCGCATCGTTCGCCTCCACAACGCTCCGCCTGCGCCGGGTGGCGCCCGGGCACCGGGTGCACGAGAGTCGGTCGATGACCACCGCATCGCAGGTCCTTCCGTTCCTCGAGCTCAATCGCACGATCAGCGACGCGGGCCGCGAGTGGCAGCGCCGCGCGCGGGAGTTCGCGCGCGACGTCGTCGCGCCCACCGGCGTAGCGCTCGACCGCATGGACGCCGCTGACGTCGTCGCCGACGGCTCGCCGTTCTGGGACTTCCTCGCCCAGGCCCATCGCGAGGGGTTCACGAAGCTGAGCGGACCCGCGGAGCTCGGCGGGCTCGGGCTGTCGCGCCTGGAGGAGTTCCTCGCCATGGAGGAGATCACCACGGGCGACGCCGGCCTCTCCGCCGTCCTGTTCCTCGCCCCGTTCTCGGCCGCGTTCGCCTACCAGCTCGGCAGCCCCGAGCTCGTCGAGGAGATCGCGCGGCCGTACTTCTCCGGCGCCGACCCGCGCCTGCACAGCTGCTGGGCGATCACCGAGATGGGCCACGGCTCGGACATGCTCACCGGCCATACGCCGAGCCTGGTGAGCGACGCGCGCGGCGACTGCGTCGCGCACCGCGACGGCGACGGCTGGGTCATCGACGGCGCGAAGTCGACGTGGGTGTCCTCGGGCGCCACCGCGACCCACGTCACCCTGTACTGCGGCATCGACGGCGAGCCGCTGGACCGCGGCCTGCTCGCCGTCCTGCCGACGAACCTGCCGGGCATCAGCCAGGGCCCGCCGATCGACAAGCACGGGCTGCGGGCGCTCAACCAGGGCCAGGTCGTCTTCGACGGCGTGCGCCTGCCCGCCCATTACGTCCTCATGGGCCCCGACGACTTCAGCATCGCCGTGCACTCGGTGCACACGCTGGCGAACGTCGCGGTCGCGATGCTGGCGATCGGGACGGGGCGCGCCGCGTACGAGGGCGCGCTGAAGTGGACGGGCGAGCGCATCGCCGGCGGCCGCGCGCTCGCCGAGCACCAGCTCACGAAGAACCGCCTGTTCCGGATGTTCATGGCGCTCGAGGCGGGCCGTGCGCTGACCCGCGCGGTCTACACCTACAACTACGGCGAGGGCGACGAGGGCCGCCTCGGCTCCCTGCAGCACTCGGTCGCCGCGAAGGTCTTCGTGACCGACGCGTCGATGGCGCTGTGCGAGGAGGCGCTGCAGCTCTGCGGCGCGCGCGGCACGCTGCGCGAGGGCGTGGAGTTCGCCGACGGCAGCCGCTTCCATCCCGAGAAGCTGATGCGCGACGCGAAGTCCTACCGGATCGCGGACGGCGAGAACACGTTCCTCGAGCTCATCGGCGGCTCGCACATCGTGGCCGAGATGCAGGCCGCGCAGGCGGCCGCCGAGGTTCCCTCCGCGGTCTGAGACGCGGTCGTGGCGCGATGACGGCGCACATCGCCGTCAACGCGCCACGCCGCGCGGCGGGGTGCCTCAGCGCGCGGTCGTGGCGCGGTGACGGCGCTCATCGCCGTCAACGCGCCGCGCCGCGCGGCGGAGTGCCTCAGCGCGCCGCGACCAGCGCCTGCTCGTCGCTGTAGATCTCGCCGCGCTCGGCCTTCTCGACCAGCGAGGCGGGCGGCTCGAAGCGGTCGCCGTACGTGGCCGCCAGCTCCCGGGCCCGCTTGACGAAGCCCTGCGGGCCGCCGGCGTACCCGTTGATGTACTGCAGGACGCCACCGGTCCAGCCCGGGAACCCGATGCCCATGATCGAGCCGATGTTCGCGTCGGCGACCGACTCGATCACGCCCTCATCGAGGCACTTGACCGTCTCGATCGACTCGATGAACAGCATCCGCTCCTCGAGGTCGCGCAAGTCGAGCGCCGACGGGTCCGCCACCGGCGGGAAGGCCTGGCGCAGCCCGGGCCACAGCCGGGTGCGCCGGCCGTCCTCGTACTCGTAGAAGCCGCGCCCCTCGAGCTTGCCCGGCCGGTCGTGCTCGTCCAGCATGCGGTCGATGACCTGGGTCGCGCCCGGAGAGTCCCAGCCCCCGGCCGTCTCCGCCGCCGCCTCCGCCGCCACGCGGATCTTGCGCATGAGCTTCAGATTGAGCTCGTCGGAGAGCTGGAGAACCGGCGCGGGGTAGCCGGCCTGCGACGAAGCCTGCTCGATCGTCTGCGCCGGCACGCCCTCCGTGAGCATCGAGATGCCCTCGTTGATGAACGTGCCGATCACCCGCGACGTGAAGAAGCCGCGCGAGTCGTTGACGACGATCGGGGTCTTCGAGATCTGCTTGGCCACGTCGAGCGCGCGGTAGACCGTCTCGTCGCTCGTCTGCTCGCCCCTGATGATCTCCAGCAGCGGCATCTTGTCCACCGGGCTGAAGAAGTGCAGCCCGATGAAGTCCGCCGGCCGCGACACGCCCTCGGCGAGCTTCGTGATCGGCAGCGTCGACGTGTTCGAGCCCAGCAGCGCGTTCGGCGCCAGGTGCGGTTCGATCTCGGCGAAGACCTGCGCCTTGACGCCCGGGTCCTCGAAGACCGCCTCGATGACGAGGTCGGCGCCCGCGGCGTCGGCGGGGTCCGCGGTCGCCGTGATGCGCGCCAGCAGCGCGTCGCCCTTCTCCTGGGTGGTCTTCCCGCGCTCGACGCCCTTGGCCACGAGCTTCTCCGAGTAGGACCGGCCACGCTGCGCCGCCTCCAGCGAGACGTCCTTGAGCACGACCTCGATGCCCGCCTTCGCGCACACGTACGCGATCGCGGCGCCCATCATGCCGGCGCCGAGCACGACGACCTTCCTCGCCTCGAACCGCTCGATCCCGTCCGGGCGCCCGCGGTCGCCGTTGACGCGCTGGAGGTCGAAGAAGAACGCCTGGATCATGTTCTTGGCCACCTGCCCGGTGACCAGGTCCACGAAGTAGCGGCCCTCGATCTCGCTCGCGTTGTCGAAGTCGACCTGCGTGCTCTCGACCGCCGCGGCCATGATGTGGTGCGGCGCCGGGTAGTTGGCGCCCTTGATCTGCTTGCGCAGGTTCGCCGGGAACGCGGGCAGGTTCATCGCGAGCTTCGGCGTCGCCGGCGTGCCGCCCGGGATCTTGTAGCCCTTGGCGTCCCACGGCTGGCCGGCGAAGTCCTCGCCCTGCGCCGCGATCCACGCCTTCGCGGCGGGGATCAGGTCCTCGCGCGCGGTGACGATCTCGTCGACGATGCCCGCCTCGAGCGCCTGCGCCGGACGCAGCCGCTGGCCCTGGAGCAGGAGCTTCATGAGCGCGTCGACGATGCCGATCATGCGCACGGTGCGCACGACGCCGCCGGCGCCGGGCAGCAGCCCGAGCTGGACCTCCGGGAAGCCGACGACCGCCTTCGGGTCGTCGACGACGACGCGGTGGTGGCAGGCCAGGGCGATCTCCAGGCCGCCGCCGAGGGCCGCGCCGTTGATCGCCGCGACGACCGGCTTGCCCAGCGTCTCCAGGCGCCGCAGGACGGCCTTGTTCTCGCGCACGAACGTGGCGATCTCGCCCGCCTGCTCCTTCGTCGCCTTGCGCAGGTCGTTGAGGTCGCCGCCCGCGAAGAAGGTCTTCTTCGCGGAGGTGACGATCACGCCCGCGATGTCGGCGCGCTCGGCCTCGAGGCGGTCGACGGTGGCGAGGATCGACGCCGCGTAGGCGGCGTTCATGGTGTTCGCCGACTGGCTCGGGTCGTCCATGGTCAGGACGACGATCCCGTCGTCGCCCTTGTCCCAGCGGATGGTGGTGGACTCGGCCATGATCAGATGGCCTCCACGACCGTGGCGATGCCCATGCCGCCGCCGACGCACAGCGTGGCCAGGCCGTAGCGCCCGCCGGTGCGGTGCAGCTCGTCGACGAGCGTGCCGAGGATCATGCCGCCGGTGGCGCCGAGCGGATGGCCCATCGCGATCGCGCCGCCGTTGACGTTGACCTTCTCCATGTCGAGGCCCATGTCGCGCACGAAGCGCAGGACGACCGCGGCGAACGCCTCGTTGATCTCGACGAGGTCGAGGTCCTCGACCCCGATGCCCGCCTTCTGCAGCGCCTTGCGCGACGCGGGCGCCGGGCCGGTGAGCATGATCGTCGGGTCCGAGCCCGAGACCGCCGTGGCGAGGATCCGCGCGCGCGGCGTCAGGCCCAGCTCCGTGCCGGTCTGCTCGTTGCCGATCGCCAGCAGCGAGGCGCCGTCGACGATGCCCGACGAGTTGCCGGGGGTGTGGACGTGGTCGATCTTCTCGATCCAGTGGTACTTCTGCAGCGCGACGGCGTCGAAGCCGCCCATCTCGCCCATCGCGGCGAACGACGGCTTGAGCCCGGCGAGCGTCTCGACGGTCGTGCCGGGGCGGATGAACTCGTCGTGGTCGAGGACGACCTGGTCGTTGATGTCCTTGACCGCGACCACCTGATCCTTGAACCTGCCCTCGGCCTGCGCGGCCGCGGCGCGCTCCTGCGAGCGGGCGGCGTAGCGGTCGACGTCCTCGCGGCTGAACTCCTCGACGGTCGCGATGAGGTCCGCGCCGACGCCCTGCGGGATGAACGCGGTGTCGTAGGCGGTCTCGGGGTCCATCGCCCACGCGCCGCCATCGCTGCCCATCGGCACGCGCGACATCGACTCGACGCCGCCGGCGAAGACGAGGTCCTCCCAGCCCGAGGCGACCTTCTGCGCGGCGATGTTGACGGCCTCCAGGCCGGAGGCGCAGAAGCGGTTGAGCTGGACCCCGGCGACCGTGTCGGGCAGGCCGGCCTTGATGGCGGCGGTCTTGGCGATGTCGGCGCCCTGGTCCCCGATCGGCGTCACGCAGCCGAGGACGACGTCGTCGACGCGCTTGGGATCGAGGCGCTCGTTGCGGATGAGCATCTCGTGCATGAGGCCGACGACGAGGTCGACGGGCTTGGTCGCATGCAGGGACCCGTTGCTCTTGCCCTTGCCGCGCGGGGTGCGGATCGCGTCGAACACCAACGCGTCGGTGGCTGCCATTCGGTGCTCCTGGTTCGGATCGAGATCGGAAGCTGAGGCGAACGGTAGCAGCGAAACATTCGTTCGTGAACGCAAGTTGCGCTACCGTCCGCCGCCCGCGATGGCCCAACAGTCCGACACCCTCCCCCGCACCCAGGCCGAGCGCAGCGCCGCAACGCGCGAGGCGCTGCTGGACGCCACCCTCGAGTGCCTCGTCGAGGTGGGCTTCGCGAACACGACGACCGCCCGGGTCGCCGAGCGCGCGGGCCTGTCGCGCGGCGCGCACCTGCACCACTTCCAGACGCGCGACGCGCTGCTCGCCGCCGCCGCCGCGCACCTGACCCACCGCCGCCGTGCGCAGCTCTCGACGGCCGCGGACAAGCTGCCGTCGGGGCCCGACCGGGTCGCCGCGGGCCTCGACCTGCTGTGGCGCTCATACGCCAACCCGCTCTACCAGGCCGCGCTCGAGCTGTGGACCCACGCGCGCACCGACGACGAGCTGCGCGGCCAGCTCGTCCCCGTCGAGCGGGAGTTCGACCGCCAGACCCTGGAGCTCGCGCGCCGGCTGCTGCCCGACGCCGCCGGGCGCCCGGACTTCGAGCGGCTCATCGAGCTGTCGCTGGCGACGATCCGCGGGCTCGTGGTGCTCGACACGCTGCACCCCGACGGCGAGCGGGCGCGGCGGCAGTGGACGTACTGCCGCGCCCGGCTCACCGAGCTGTTCGCCGCCGGCTGAGCGCCGGGCGTCACCCCGGCGGCTGGTCGCCGAAGACGACCACCCCCTGGCTGCCCCCGGCGCCCTGCAGCGGCGCCGCCGGCGTGCAGTCGACGCCGGTGTGCGTGATCGTGCTGGGGCCCGAGAGCGTGATGCCGTTGACGGTCACGGTGTTGAGGCTCTGCGGGCAGTGGATCGGATAGCTGCCGTCGTAGAGGCCGGTGGCGCCGGCGGTCGTCGTCGCCGTCTGGGTGCCGTTCCACGCGTGCGTGAGCGCCGTGCTCGGCTTCACGCCCGCCCCACCCCACTGGACCGTGAAGTCCGGGTTGAAGCGGTCCCAGCGGATGCACGCGTACCAGGAGACGGCGACCTCGGTCTTCGCGGTCGTGCCCGACGCGGGCTTGGCGAACAGCGTGTACTTCGGATGGGCCGGGATCGCCGGGATGCTCACCGGCAGGTCGGTGATCATCCCGTTCGCGTCCGAGGTCACGTTGCCGAGCGCGACGTCGGGCCGGCCGGCCAGGGCAAAGCGCATCGCGTACTGCGTGCTCGCCTTCAGCCGCAGGCCGGTCAGGAGGAACTGGTTGAGGTTGAACGGCAGCAGCCCCGAGCAGGCGGCGGACGGCGACTGCGACGCGAGGAACGCCGCCGCCGGACGCGCCTTGATGAGCGGGTTGATCGCGATGAGGATCTTGCAGCTCTTGTAGGGGCCGGTCGCGGGCGCAGTCGTGTTGGAGCCCTTGACGACCACCTGCAGCTTCGGCGGCACGACGCCGCCCTTGTCCTTGGCCTCGACGACCTTCTTCCAGTCCGCGTCGGTCGGCGTGTAGGTCACCGCGGTCTGCGACGGCGACTCGAACAGCTTCGTGTCGAAGTTCTCGCTCCAGAACTGGACCGTGAAGCTGTTCAGGCGGTTCGACGGTCCCGCGCCGTTGGGCGTCCAGGTGAACGTTGGCGGCGTGTCGGGCTTGAGGACCGCGCCGTTGGCGGGCGCCGTGATCTTCGGCGCCACCGCCTGGGTGGTCAGCATGCAGCCGTAGTCGTTGGAGTGCAGCACCTTCGCAGCGTCCACGGGCTCGGAGTCGTCGAACTTCGCGGCGGCGTCGGCGGCCATCAGGGGGGCGAGCGCGGCGGAGAACGTCGTCGCCCCGGCGGTCTTCAGCGTGCTGATGATCAGCGTGTCGGCGATGCCGAGCGCGCCGTCGTTGTAGATGTGCCACAGGGCGCGGGAGACCGTGAGCTCGTTGTCCTCCCCCAGGCTCGCCTGGCCGGCGTTCGTGGCCTGGGCGATGTGGAGCGTGGCGTCCTCGGTGTCGTCGTAGAAGGTGTCGCCCGCCTTCGGGATGTTCATCGCCTTGACCCCGAGGACGTTCTGGGCGGAGATGGCGAAGTACGTCGCGAAGCCCTCGCTCCAGGCGAGCTTGACGCCGCCGTCCTTGCCGATGGTCTCGCCGAGGTTCTGCGACGAGCTGTGCGATCCGCCCGGGCTGGCGTTGAAGGCCATCTTGCGCGAGACGAAGTGCCCGTACTCGTGGAGCATGACGTCCCAGTCGTAGCGGTCGAGCTTGAGGACCTGCGCCACGCCGGTCGACGCGTTGAAGTTCGTCCCGTTCGCGTTCGGGAACGACGCGGTGATCGCGCCGAGCGTCGCGCCGCCGTTGACGCGCTTCGTGTAGGCCACCGCGGTGGTCAGCATGTCCGCGACGTCGAACGCGGTGTTGTTGTCGTCGGTCTTGTTCGCCGTGAGGTTGACGGTCAGCGCGGCGCCGGTCGCCGTGACCGGGGTCGACTGGATGATGTGGGGGACCGACGCTCCGACGCCCTTGACCTGGAAGCCCTCGCCCTGGGCGAACGCCTTGACGAACGGCTTGCGCGGCTGGCCGTCGGCGCGCTTCGTCGTGAAGGTCGCGTTGTAGCGGCCGCGGTTGTCGGTGGTCAGCGACGCGAGCAGCGCGCCGTTCGTCGTGCCGTCGGAGTCGCGGACCTCGACCTTGATCGTGCGCGCGGCGTGCAGCGAGTCGTTGACCGCGGTGTACCGGATGGTGCCGGCGATCGGGGTGTTGACCGGCGGCGTGGCCGGCGCGGGGCCGTCGGCGTGAACGTCCTGCTCGGCGCCGCCGCTGCGCAGGGCCGCCAGCCGGCGCGCATAGGCGGCGTCGCCGAGCTTCGCGCGCTCGAAGCCGAGGGCGGCCTCGCGCGCGTCGAGCATGCCGCTGCGCGAGACGGCGACCCGGCCGGCGCCGGTCGCGACGTCGAGCTCGACGGCGGCGGAGACCGGGTTGCCGGCGCCGTCGATCCCGGTGGCCTCGGCGTGCAGCGTCCCCCGGCCGTCGCCGGTGACGGTGAACGGCACGCCCGCGGCGCGCGTGCCCGCGGGCAGGTCGCCCAGCTCCCGGCGGGCGGGGCCGCCGAGCACGATCGGCCCGGTCGCCGTGACGGTGACGGCGACGCCGGTCAGCGGCTCGCCGGCGAGCAGTTCGACCGAGCTGTCGATGCCCTGCCCCACGTCGGCGGCCGCGACGGGCGCGGTCCACGTCGCCGTGAGCGACTGGGCCTCGGCGTCCGCACTCGGCGCCGCGATGATGAGCGTGGCGGTCGCGGCGATCGTCGCCGCGGCAGCCGCCAGCCGCCGGTGAGCTTGCATCCGTGTCCCGCCTTCCGTGAGGGTCCCGCGCCTCTGCCCCTGCCAAGTCCCGCGTGGCGACCGTACCACCGGCGCCGGTGGCGGCGCAAACGGCCGCGATGCCGCGCTCCGCAGCGCCCGAGCGTCCCGGCGAACCCCCGGCCCGGGGCGGGCGGCTCGTCTACGGCTGATCGAGGCCGAGCAACTGCTCGAGCACTCCCTGCAGCGCCGTGCGGGGGTCGTCGACGCGCGAGCGGCTGCGCCACGCGACGTGGCCGTCCGGGCGCACGAGCAAGCAGCCGTCCTCCTCGACCTCGCGGGCGCGCGCCCAGTCGTCGTAGGTGTCGAGCACCTCGCGCCCCGGCCCGATGACGTACGCCGCGATCTCCACGCCGGTCGCGCCGGCCACCGCCGCCGCCGCATCGACCCAGCCATCGCCGCCGATGCCGGTCAGCAGGCAGAAGCGACCCTTGCCGGCCAGATCGTGCGTGCTCACGCGGGCGGCGCGGTGCTCGAGCCACGCGTGCGGCAGCCGGGCGCCCGGCCAGGTCGTGGGCGCGTAGTAGAGCTCGGGGTCGCGCTCGAACGGCGGCTCGGGGGTCCCGTCGGCCACCACCGCGCTCGACCGGTAGCGGTGGTTCATCTCGACGCCGTGCGCGTTGAACTCGTAGTTCTTGAGCTCGATCGCCTCGCGCAGCCGGCGCCGCTGCTCGGCGGCCTCGGGCGTCGCCTGCTTGCGCGCCTCGATGTTCGCCCGCATCTGCTCGGGGTCGCTCGTGTCGAGCAGGCCGAGCGCCTGGAAGATCGGCCCGAACTCGTCGATGCTCTGGTTCGCGCGCTTGACGATCTGCTCGCCCACCGGCGCGCGCTCGGCGTCGTAGCTGTCCAGCAGGGCCGGGGCGGCCTTGCCCTGCACCACCAGCGCCAGCTTCCAGGCCAGGTTGTACGCGTCCTGGATCGACGTGTTCGAGCCGAGGCCGTTGCTGGGCGGATGGCGGTGGCACGCGTCGCCCATGCAGAACACGCGGCCCTCGGCGTAGCGCTCCATCCAGGCGCGGTTGTTGGACCACAGCGACGTCGAGCGGATCGCGACGTCGATGGTGTCGTCGCCGACGAGGTTGTGCACGATCTCGATCGCGTGCTCGTCGCTGACCTCCGGCGGCGGCTCGTCGATGTCGTAGCCCCAGACGATGAGCCACTCGTGCCACGGACGCACCATCCGCACGAGCCCGAGCCCGATGCCGCCCACGTCCGACCCCGGCTGCAGAACCCAGTACAGGACGCTCGGCCGGTACGCGACGTAGCGCGACAGGTCGGCGGTGAAGACGATGTTCATGCTGCCCGCGACGTCCATCCGGCCCGCGAGCGGCAGCCCGACGTCCTGCGCCACCTGGCTGCGCCCGCCGTCGGCGCCGATGAGGTACTTCGCCCGGATGTCGTACGTGTGGCCGCCGAGGCGGTCGCGCACCGTCACAGTGACGCCCTCGTCGTCCTGGACGAGCCCGAGGTACTCCGTGTCGAAGCGGATCCGGCTGCCGCGCGAGGCGGCGTGGCCGAGGACGATCGGCTCGAGCAGGTCCTGCGGGAGGTCGACGTGCGTCGACGGGCTCGCCAGCGTGTAGTCGGCGAGCCGCGCCGGGTGGTTGCCCCAGGTGTGCAGCCGCGCGAGCTCCTCGCCGGCGAGGCTCGTGACGAACGGCGTCTGCCCCATCAGGTGCTGCGGCGTCGCCTTCTCGAGCACGTCGGCCTCGAGCCCGGCGTCGCGCAGGATCTCCATCGTCCGCTGGTTGGTGATGTGCGCCCTCGGCGTGTTCGCCGTCCAGCAGTACTTCGTGATGACGACGTTGTCGACGCCGAGCGAGCTCAGGAACAGGGCGGACGACGCGCCGGCCGGGCCGCTGCCGACGACGAGGACGTCCGTGGTCAGCGAGGCCGTCATCGGCTCACGAGCAGCCCTCGACGTAGTCGACCTCCGGCGTGCGGCCGCCCGCGATCTGGCGGATGACGCGCTTGCCGTCGGCGTAGAAGACGAGCTTGCGCCGCGGCCCGAACGTCACCCAGTAGTCGCGCGACTTCGGGTCGTACTTGCTCGGCTGGGAGCGCAGGCGCGAGCCGTAGGCGCGGCGCAGGTCGCGGGCGCGGTCGCCGACCTCGATGCCGGCGCGCGTGGAGATGCCGGCCTCGGCGACGTTGATGACGCGGATGCGCCCGTTCGTCGCGAGCACGGTGACGCCGAGGCTCTGCGGCGCCAGGCTGCCGATCCCGCACACGTCGTCGTTGGGGTCGAAGCTCTGGTAGTCGATGCGCTGGCCGGTGCGGTTCTGGGCCTGGGCGATCGTCATGTTCAGGCGCATCGAGCCGAGGCCGTTCTGCGTGATCCGCGATTTCGGGGTGATGGGCGCGGCGGAGGCGGCCGCGGGGATCAGGGCGGCCGTCGCGGCGGCGGCCGCGACGGTCACGAGGAGCTTGTGCATGCGCGGACCCTACGGATCTGCGGGGCCGGCGTCCGCAACTTCGTCGCATGTTTGGGGTCAAAGAGGCGATGCGAAGCACTCGAGCCGCCCTGGCCGCGTTCGCCGCCGCCGGCCTGATGGCGGCGCCCGCCGCCGCCGCCCCGAAGACCCCGTCGATCGCCCAGGTCAAGTGCCTGCGCGCGTGCGTGGGCCAGAAGACCGTGTCCCCCGGCGGCCTCCTCCGCCTGCGCGGCGATCGCTTCAGCCGCGGGATGCGCGCCGCGTTCCGCGTGCGCGGGGGCGCGCGCCACACCTTCCCGACCGGCGTCAAGAGCCGCACGCTGGCCCGCGTCACGGTGCCGAAGGACGCCGTCGCCGGTCCGCTGTACGTGCGCGATCGCGCCGGCCGGCGCTCGAACGCCGTCAGGCCGATGCGCATCGCGGCGCCGTCGCTGGACCCCGCGCCGAAGCCGACGCCCGCCAGCGCGCCCGCGACGGCCACCGGCAGCGCGTTCGACGGCAACGGCATGTGGATCTGGTACGTGTCGCGTTCGAGCGGCGGCGATCCCCAGGCGATCGTCGCGCAGGCCCGGGCGCACGGCGTCTCGACCGTCTTCATCAAGAGCGCCGACGGGGCGACCGCGTGGTCGCAGTTCACGCCGCAGCTCGTGTCCGCGCTGAAGGCCGGCGGCCTGGACGTGTGCGCGTGGCAGTACGTCTACGGGACCCGCCCCGACCTCGAGGCGCAGGTGGCGGCCCAGTCGCTCCAGGCGGGCGCCGACTGCTTCGTCATCGACGCCGAGAAGGAGTACGAGGGCCGCTACGCGGAGGCCCAGCGCTACGTCGCCGGGCTGCGCGCCGCCGTGGGCGACGCCTATCCGATCGGCTTCACGAGCTTCCCGTACGTCGACTACCACCCGTCGCTGCCGTACTCGGTCTTCCTGGGTCCGGGCGGCGCGCAGTACAACGCGCCGCAGATCTACTGGAAGGACATCGGCGGCGGCGTCGATGCGGTCGTCGACCACAGCTATCAGCACAACCGGCCGTACGGCCGGCCCATCGTCCCGCTCGGGCAGCTGTACGACAACCCGTCGGACGCGGACGTCCTGCGCTTCCGTCAGCTGATCGCCGCGGCCGGGGCGACCGGCGTGAGCTGGTGGGACTGGCAGCACGCCGGCTCGGGCAACTGGGACGCGATCGCGCAGCCGCTCGTGCCGCCGGTCGCGCCGGTGCTCGACCCCGGCATGGTCACGCTCACGAAGGGCATGAAGGGCGACCTCGTGATCTGGGCGCAGCAGCACCTCAACGGGGCCGGGCAGACGATCACGGTCAACGGCCGCTACGACGCGGCGATGACCGTGGCGGTCACCGCCTATCAGGCGGCGATGGGGCTGGCGCAGACGGGCTCGATCGACACCCTGACGTGGCAGGCGCTGCTCCGGTCGCCGGCGGCGGTCGTGGACTGGGCGGCGGCGACGCGCTGAGCGGCGCCCGGCCGCGTCACGCCGACGACTTGCGCTTTCCGTCCGCCTGGCGGACACAAAGCGCAACTCACCGTCACAGCCGGCCGGCCGCACCGCCCGTCAGCGCAGGCCCGCTTCCGCCAGCCACCGCCACGCCTGGTCCTGGCCGACCACCTCGACGCCGAGCTTCGCCGCCTTGTCCGTCTTGGCCGCCCCGACGTTGTCGCCGGCGATCAGGATCGTCGTCGACGCGCTGACCGAGGAGGCCGACGTGGCACCCGCCTGCTCGAGCATGCGCACCACGGCCGGACGCGCGACCTTCGCGCCGCTGTCGGGGTCGGCGAACGCCCCGGTGACCACGACGGTGGCGCCCTTCAGCGGGGTGTCCGCCGCGTCGGCGGCCTCGACCGGGCGGTCCTCGTCGCGGACGTCGAGATCGACCCCGGCGGCGCGCAGCGCGGCGATCTCGTCGCGCACCTCGGGCCGGCCGAAGTACGCGGAGATCGACTGGGCGACCTTCGGCCCGATGTCCCGGATGGCCTCGAGCTGCTCGGCGCTCGCCTCCGCGATCTCCTCGAGGCGCTCGAAGCCCGCCAGGCACAGGCGCTTGGCCACGCCCTCCGAGGCCATCGGGATCGCGAGGCCGATGAGCGCGCGGCGCAGGCCGAGGCGCCGCGAGCGGTCGATCGAGGCGACCATCGCCGTGGCCAGGGTGTCCCCCATGCGCTCGTAGCCGATCAGGCGCTCGGCGGTCAGCGCGTAGAAGTCCGACGGGCGCTCGAGCGCCCCGTCGTCGGCGAGCTTCTCGATCCAGGTCGTACCGACGCCCTCCATGTCGGCGGCGTGGCGCGACGCCCAGTGGATCAGGCGCCGCACCGCCTGCGCCGGGCACTGCAGGTTCTCGCACCACAGCTCCTCGCCCGTCCCGCGCACGACGAGCTCCGTGCCGCAGGACGGGCACACCGACGGCAGCACGATCGGCTGCTCGTCGCCGGTCCGGCGCTCGCGCACCGAGCCGGAGATGAACGGGATGACGTCGCCGCGGCGCATGATGCGCACGGTGTCGCCGACCCGGATGTCGCGCTCGGCGACGAGCCGCGGGTTGTGCAGCGACGCGTACGTGACCGTCGTGCCGCCGACGAACACGGGGTCGACCTGCGCCCGCGGGACGACGCGGCCTATCTTGCCGACGGGCCACGTCACGGCGCGCAGGATCGTCTCGCGCTCCTCGGCCGGGTACTTCCAGGCCAGCGCGCCGCGCGGCGCGGCGGTGTTCGCCCCCGCGGCCACGAACGCGCGCCGCGACGCCAGCCGCACCACCGCCCCGTCGATGCCGAAGTCGTAGCCGTCGCGGCGGCTCGCGATCTCGGCGATGGCCGCGCGCACCGCGTCGAGGTCCGCGGCCGGGAACACGTCGGGCGCCTCGAACCCGAGCCGGGTGAGGCGCTCGCTGACGTCGCCGTCGCCGAGGTCCGGCTCGTCGAGGTCGAAGGCGAAGAACCGCAGCGTGCGGCCCTCGGCCACGCACGCCTCCGGCGACTTGTGCACGAGCGTCCCGGCCGCCGCGTTGCGCGGGTTCGTCAGCGGCCGGTCGGGGTGCGCCTCGTTGTAGGCGGCCCAGACCGACTGCAGCATCACCGCCTCGCCGCGCACCTCCACGCGGCCGGGCAGGTCCACCTCCTGGGCCAGCCCGAGCACGACGAGCCGCGCCTTGTCGGTCATCCGCTCGCCGTCGCGCCCGTCGCCGCGCGTCGCGACGTACTCCAGCGCGCCGTCCCGGTAGGCGACCGCCAGGCTGATGCCGTCGAGCTTCGGGGTCACCGTGAACGACTGGCCCGGGAAGCGAGCGCAGAACGCCTCGAGCTGGGCGTCGCTCGTCGCCTTCTCGAGCGAGAGCATCGGCCGGCTGTGGCGGATCGTCTGGCCGGGCACCAGCTCGGGCGCCCACGGCCGCTCGAGCGGGTTGTCGGCGAGCTCGAGCTCCGGATGGGCGGCGAGCAGCGCGCGCAACTCCTCCTCGAGCGCGTCGTAGTCGGCGTCCACGAGCTCCGGCATCCCGCGGGCGTAGAGGCCGCGGTGGCGGTCGATCTGGGCGGCCAGGTCCTGGGCCAGCCGCTGCGCATCCGTCGTCGTCACAACCGCACGATACGACGCCGTGCGGTCGGCGCCGGGGTCCCGCCGCCGAGCTCAACGCACGACCCCGCAAGACCCTGCACCGGGCAACCCCGGCTGAACGGATGAACGACCTGCCGTTGCGATGACCGCCTGAGTCCAAGCTCAGGAACTCGACGCTCGCTGGGCGCTCAGGCCGCGGAGGCCGCGCGCGACCGCACGCCGAGCGTCGAGCGCAGCACGCGCTCGAGCGTCTCGGCCGGCCCGTCGACCGCCCCGGCGCTGCGCCAGGCGACGAACCCGTCGGGGCGCACGAGGGCGGCGCCGTCGCGCTCGAGGCCGTAGGCCGCGGGAAGGCGCCCGGCGGCGTCTTCCACATCGGCGTCGGCGCCGGCGCCGGCCACGTGGACGTCGATGGGCACCTCGGTCGCCGCCGCGGCCTGCGCGGCCGCGCGGCGCCACGCGGCGCCCTGGGGCCCGGCCAGCAGGACGTAGCCCTGACCGAACAGGTCGAGGGTCGACAGGCGCACGCCGTCGCGCGCGAGGACGACGTGCGGCGCGCGGCTCCCCGGCCGCCCGCGGGCGGTGCTCGGGTGCTCGGTGAGCGCCCCGTCGTCGTCGCCCTCGGCGACGATGGCGTTCGACCGGTAGCGGTAGCCGATCTCCATGCTGAGGTCGTCGACGAGCGGCGGGAGCTCCTCGTCGCCGGCCAGCTCCGGCACGACGCGCCGCGCGTACCGGGTGTAGGCCTGCTCGATCGTCAGGCGCCCGATCGGCCGGCGCTCGGCCTCGTAGCTGTCGAGCAGCGCGTCGCCGGCGGTCCCGCCGAGGACGGCCGCGAGCTTCCAGGCGAGGTTGTGCGCGTCCTGCACGCCGGTGTTCCCGCCGTATCCGCCGTTGGGCGGCAGCGGGTGCACCGCATCGCCGGCGAGCAGGATGCGCCCGGCGCGGTAACGGTCGGCCAGGTCGGCCGTGGCGTCCCACGGCGCGACGTCGTCGACCTCCACGGCGATGTCCGGCACGCCGATCGCCGCGCGGACGAGCTCGCGCGCGCCCTCGGTCGTGAGGTCCGCGGTGACGTCGAGCGCGCCCGGCTCGCGCGGGTCGCCGAGCGTGTTGACGGCGAGGAACCCCGACGTCCCCGACCTGTCGAAGCGGAAGAACCCGCGCAGCCGGTCGTTGAAGACGTAGATCACGCCCTGGTTGCCGCCCTCGAGCAGCTTCGAGCAGTCGGCGCGGAAGTAGATCGTCACGCTGTGCGACAACAGGCCGTAGCCGTGCATCCCGATGCCCAGCCGCCGGCGCACGGGGCTGCGCGAGCCGTCGGCGGCGACGACGTAGCGGGCGCGCACGGTCCGGTCCGCGCCGGTCGCCAGATCGCGCAGGACCGCGGTGACCCCGTCGCCGTCGTCGTCGAGCGAGACGACCAGGGTCGAGTAGCTCAGCCGGGCGCCCAGCTCCTCGGCGCGGGCGCGCAGCAGCGGCTCGAGCGCATGCTGGGCGACGAACAGCCGCCGCGACGGGCTGAACTCCTCGACCCCGGCGTTGAGGTCGGCGATGTAGCTGGCCGTCTCGCCGCCGGCGACCGTCTCGACCGCGTTGATGCCGCCGTTGGGGAAGAACTGCGCCTCCGACACGCGCCGGACCGCGTCCTCGAGGTCGGCGGAGCGCAGCAGCTCGAGCGTGCGCAGGTGGAAGTGCCCGGCGCGCGGGTGGATGGCGGTCCCGCCGTGGCGCTCGACCGCGAGCGCCGGCACCCCGTGGTGGGCGAGGAACAGCGCCGCCGACAGGCCGACCATGCTCCCCCCGACGATCAGGACCGGGACCTCCTCGACGCCGGCCGCCACCTCGTTCATGAGCTCTCCTCCGCCCTCGCTGCCCGGACCAGCCGAACCGTACGAGCGGTGGCCGACATACGCCAACTGAATCTCGTGATATTCAGCATTGACGATGCGAATACCGTGAGCGCATGAACCTCGCCGGCGTCGACCTCAACCTCCTCGTCGCGCTGGACGCCCTGCTCAGCGAGCGCAGCGTCACCCGCGCCGCACAGCGCATCGGGCTCAGCCAGCCGGGCATGAGCAACACCCTCGCGCGCCTGCGCCGGCTCTTCGACGACCCGCTGCTCGTCCGCCAGGGCGCCGGCCTCGCTCCGACCCCCCGGGCCGAGGCGCTGGCCGGCCCGGTCCGCGACGCGCTCGCGCTCATCCAGGGCGCGCTCGAGCAGCGGCCCGCGTTCGACGCGGCGCGCGACCGCCGGTCGTTCACGGTCAGCTGCTCGGACTACAGCGTCCTGATGCTGATCGGGCCGCTCGTGCGCCGCCTCGCGGCCGAGGCGCCCGGCGTCACGCTGCAGGCGCTGCCCCGCTTCCCCGACGCCGCGCGGGCGCTGCGGGTCGGCGAGGTCGACCTCGTCATCGAGCCGCCGGAGATCATGAGCAACCCCGCCCTGCCGTCGCAGCGGCTGTTCGACGACCGCTGGATGTGCTGCGTCTGGGAGGGCAACACGCTGGTCGGCGACGAGATGACGCTCGACGCGTACCGGCGCCTCGGCCACCTCACCTACTCGATGGGCCGCGGCCAGGCGGTCTCGCTGGCCGACGAGCACGTCGCCCGCGAGCGGGTCGCCCGCCACGTCGAGTTCAGCGTCGAGAGCTTCCTGCTTGCGCCGTTCCTGCTGCAGGGCACCGACCTCGTGACGCTCGTCCTCGCCCGCGCGGGCCCGTACCTGCGCCGCACCGCCGACGTCCGGCTGCTCGAGCCGCCGATCGCCTTCCCGGTCCTCACCGAGATGCTGTGGTGGCACCCCCGCCACGAGGCCGACCCGGCGCACGCGTGGCTGCGCGCCCGGATCGCGGAGGTCGCGGCGCAGCTCGACGAGCAGCCCTGATCCTCAGGCGGTCGGCGCTTCCCCGCTGCCGGCCACCGACAGGTCGGTCGCCCCGGGCGCGATCGTCGTCGCGTGCGCCTCGTCCTGGACGTCGAGGTCGGGGGCCGCCAGGCCGGCGGCCGCGTAGGCCTCCGGGCCGTCGAGCGTCTCGCGGTCCAGCAGGATGTGCGTGAGGCGGTCGAGGCGCTCGCGCTCGCGCTCGAGCAGCAGCAGCACGTCGTGCTCGGCGTCGTCGATGATCCGGCGGACCTCCTCGTCGACGAGCTGCTGGGTGGCGGCGGACGTCGGCGCCACGCCGGGCAGCAGGCCGCCGTCCGAGCGCCCGTCGGTCACCGCGACCGGGCCGATCGCCTCGCTCATCCCCCACCGCCCGACCATGCCCCGCGCGATCTGCGTGAGGTTCTGGATGTCGGACTCGGCGCCGGTGGTGAGGTCGCCGTAGACGAGCCGCTCCGCGACCCGCCCGCCGAGCGCGACCTTGATCTTGCCGCGCAGATCCTCGAGCGCGTAGTTGTAGCGGTCGGTCTCCGGCGTCGAGAGCGTCACGCCGAGCGCCTGGCCGCGCGGGATGATCGAGATCTTGCGCACCGGGTCGGCGCCCGGGGTGAGCATGCCGACGAGCGCGTGGCCGGACTCGTGGTAGGCGGTGCGCTCGCGGTCGGCCTCGCTCATGACCACCTGGCGCTCGGTGCCGAGGATGATCTTCTCGATCGCGTCGCCGAAGTCGGCCGACGTCACCGCGGCGTGGCCGCGCCGGGCGGCGAACAGCGACGCCTCGTTGACCAGCAGCGCGATGTCGGCGCCCGTCATGCCCGGCGTCGAGGCGGCAACCCGCTCCAGCTCCACGTCGCCGGCGAGCGGCACCTTGCGCGTGTGGATCTTCAGGATCGCCACGCGGCCCGGCTTGTCCGGCGGCTGGACGGCGATGCGGCGGTCGAAGCGGCCCGGGCGCAGCAGCGCCGGGTCGAGGATCTCCGGCCGGTTCGTCGCCGCGAGGACGATGACGGTCGTGCCGACCTCGAAGCCGTCCATCTCGGTGAGGATCTGGTTGAGCGTCTGCTCGCGCTCGTCGTGGCCGCCGCTGATGCCGCCGACGTTGCCCGACCGCGACCGCCCGATCGCGTCGAGCTCGTCGATGAAGATGATCGCCGGCGCGGCCTCCTTGGCCTGCTTGAACAGGTCGCGCACGCGCGACGCGCCGATGCCCACGATCGCCTCGATGAACTCGGACGCGGACATCGAGAAGAACGCGGCGTCGGCCTCGCCGGCCACCGCGCGGGCCAGCAGCGTCTTGCCGGTCCCGGGCGGCCCGTAGAGCAGCACGCCGCGCGGGATGCGGGCGCCGAGACGTTCGTAGCGCTGCGGGTTCTTCAGCATGTCGACGATCTCGGCGAGCTCGTGCTCGACCTCGTCGATGCCGGCGACGTCCTCGAAGGTGACCCGGTCGGCGTTGCTGGGCTGCACCCGCCGCGCGGTGGAGCGGCCGAATCCGCCGAGCCCGCCGCCCGACGCCTGGCGGCGGAAGATCCAGATGAAGATCGCGATCAGCAGGATCGTCGGGCCGAAGCCGAGGATCAGCGTGCTGAGGATGCTGCGCCCCGAGTCCGGCGGCTCGGCGTTGACGACGACGCCCTGCTCCGACAGCGACTGCGTCAGCTGTTCGGTCGTCACGAACGTGGGGACCTGCGTCTTGAACTTCGTGACCGTGACCTTGTCGCCGCCGGGCGGCTGGTAGGTCGCCTCCTTCTTCAGCTCGCCCTGGATCGTCTCCTCCTGCGAGGAGATCTCCTTGACGTTGCCCTTCTCGACCTGCTGGGTGAAGAACGGCTGGTAGGGCACCTGCGCACGGTCGCTCGGCCGCGCGGTCACGAACGCGAAGACGAGGTTGACGATCAGCAGGACGAGCAGCAGCATCGCCCACGTGCCGCGGCGCCCCTGCGGGAGCATCGGCGGCGTGGGCGGCGGCGGCGCGCCGCGGCCCGTCGACGACGGCTCGACCTTCCAGCCGGCGCCGCGGTCCGGCGCCTTGCCCTGCCCCTGGCCGTCGCCCGAGCGGCGCGGCCGCTCCGGTGCGGCGGGCGGTGCGGCGGAGGGCTCGGGCATACCCACAGGCTAGGGATGCACTTCACCCGTGTGGCGTGGGGCGCGAGAATGGGCGCACCGAGCAACGACCGCAAGGAGACGGCATGACGGCGAGCCAGCAGGACAAGGCGGCGGCGTTCCGCGCGCTGCACGAGGGCGAGGCGTTCATCATCCCCAACCCGTGGGACGCCGGGTCGGCGAAGGTGCTCGAAGCGCTCGGCTTCCGCGCGCTCGCAACGACGAGCTCGGGCTTCGCGTTCACGCACGGCCGCCTCGACGGCGGCGTCACCCTCGACGACGTCGCCGAGCACGTCCGCGCGCTCACGTCCACCACCGGCCTGCCCGTGTCCGTCGACCTCGAGAACGGCTACGGCGCCGACCCGGCCGACGCCGCCCGCGCGATCGCCGCGGCCGCGGCCGCCGGCGCGGTCGGCGGATCGATCGAGGACTACGACCCGGCGGGGCACATGTACGGCCTCGACCATGCGGTCGCGCGCGTAGCGGCCGCGTCGGAGGCGGCCCGGGCGCTCGACCTCCCGTTCACGCTGACCGCCCGCGCCGAGAACCACATCCGCGGCAACCCGGACCTCGGCGACACGATCGCCCGCCTGCAGGCCTACGAGGCCGCGGGCGCGGACGTCCTCTACGCCCCCGGCCTGCGCACCACCGACGAGATCCGCGCGGTGTGCGACGCGGTCGGCCGGCCCGTGAACGTGCTTGCCCGGCCCGACCTGTCGCTGCGCGAGATCGCGGATGCCGGTGCGACGCGCATCAGCGTCGGCGGCGCGCTGGCCTGGGTCGCGGTCGGGGCGTTCGCCGACGCGGCGCGGCGGATGCTCGACGTCGGCGACTTCTCCGCGCTCGGCGTCCGCGTGCCGCTCGGCGAGTGGCTGGCGTAGCGCCGCTGGCGATCTCTCCAACGACCCCCGCGCCCCATCCCGCGGCGCCCGCGCCCGGTCGGGAGACTCCCGCCATGAGCGCAGAGATCACCGAGGACGCGCTGGCGCTGCGGCCCCTGAAGGCGCTGACGCTGGGCGAGCGGGTCATCGACCCGCAGGACATCCCCTGGGTCCCGTACGAGGGGCATCCGGGGATCTTCGTCAAGCCGCTGCGCCTGAACCGCAAGACGGGCGTGTGGGCGAACCTGACGAAGGTCGTGGGCGCCAGCCAGATCAACCGCCACTACCACGTCGGCCCCGTGACGGGGTACGTCCTGGAGGGCAGCTGGTACTACGCCGAGAAGGACTGGGTCGCGCGCGCCGGGATGGTCGTGTGGGAGCCGCCGGGCGACATCCACACCCTCATGAGCAACGAGGAGGGCACGGTCACGCTGTTCATCCTCGAGGGCGCGCTGCTCTACGTCGACGAGCACGACAACGTCGTCGGCCACGACGACGTGCTCAGCCACATGAAGCTCTACGTCGACTACTGCGCGTCGCAGGGCCTCGAGCCGGTCGACCTCGACTACTGAGGCGCCGCGCCCGCGCCCCGAGCCGTCAGCCGCCGGCGAGCACCACGTCGTATCCGGCGTCGCGCAGCACCGCGACCACGGTGTCGCGATGGTCGCCCTGCAGCTCGATGACGCCGTCCTTCGCCGAGCCGCCCACGCCGCAGCGCTTCTTCAGCCGGCCGGCGAGCTCGCGCAGGCCGGCGTCGTCGAGCGGCACCCCGGACACCGTGGTCACCGCCTTGCCGCGCCGGCCGGCGACCTCGCGGCGCACCTTCACGCGGCCGCCCGGCGGCGGCGGGGCGACCGGCTCGTCCCGGCGCGCGCGGCGCAGGTCGCCGTCGCTGCTGGAGTAGACGAGCGCGGAGTCGCGCGTCCTGCCTTTCGCCATGCACCGCACGCTAGTGGAGCCGTCCACCCGTCCTTCCCGCGGACCGCGGTCGTGGATAGGTTTGCGCGCATGATCACCTGGAGCTTGAAGCGCACCCTGGCCGCGGGCGGCACGCTCGCCGCCGCCGGCGCGATCGCGGCCGGCGCGACCGCGGCGACGGGCCCCACCGGACACGCCGCCGCCGCGAAGAAGGTCACCCGTTCCGGCGTCGACGGCGTCAAGCTCGGCATGACCTACGCGCAGCTGCGCTCCGCCGGCCGCGTCGGGCCGATCCACCCCGGCTGCGAGCTCGGCGGGCCGAACACCCGCGGCGCCCGGCTGCGCGCCCCGCTGCGCGGCAACGTCGACTTCAGCCAGACCGCGGCCCGCCGGGTCACGAACATCACGATCACCGGCGGCGCGAGCGCCCGCGGCGTCCACGTCGGCTCGACCCGCAGGGCCGTGAAGCGGGCGTTCCCGAAGGTCCGCTTCGACCACAGCACCGACGAGACGTTCGGCCTGACGCTGGCGAAGGTGCCGCGCGGCGGCGGCGGGCGCCTGCAGTTCGCCGTCGACGTCAAGTCCAAGCGCGTCACACTGATCGGCGTGCCCTTCATCGCGTTCTGCGAGTAGCGCCGTGGCCGCCCCGACCGACATCCGCCCGCCGTTCACCGAGGAGACGGCACGGGCGAAGGTGCAGGCCGCGCAGGACGCGTGGAACACGCGCGACCCGGAACGGGTCGCGCTCGCCTACACCGAGGACTCCGAGTGGCGCAACCGCGGCGAGTTCCTGCGCGGGCGCGAGGAGATCACCGCGTTCCTCGCGCGCAAGTGGGCCCGCGAGCTCGACTACCGCCTGGAGAAGGAGCTGTGGGCGTTCACGGACGACCGGATCGCCGTGCGCTTCGAGTACGAGAGCCGCGACGCGGACGGCCAGTGGTGGCGCTCCTACGGCAACGAGATGTGGGAGTTCGCCGCGACCGGGCTGATGCGGCGCCGGTACGCCTCGATCAACGACGTGGCGATCGACGAGGGCGAGCGGCGGCTGGCCGCCTGACGCAACCTCGCGGAGCGCGGGAAGGGCGACGCACGGGGCCTGCCAGGATTCGCGGCGATGTCGACGGCCTCGCCAGCGGCTTCCGCCGGACGCACCGCCTGGGCGCGCAACCTGGCCGCGCCCATCCGGGGCTTCCTCCACGCCGAGACGGGCGGAGCCCTGGTGCTCGTGGCGGCCGCATTCGCGGCGATCGCCTGGGCGAACGTGTCGGAGAGCTCGTACGTCGAGGTCTGGGAGACGAAGCTCTCGCTCAGCCTGGGTGGCCACGAGCTGTCGGCGGACCTGCGCGAGTGGATCAACTCGGGCCTGATGACGCTGTTCTTCCTCGTCGTAGGCCTCGAGGCCAAGCGCGAGCTCGACCTCGGGGAGCTGCGCGAGCGCTCCCGCTTGGCGGTGCCTGTGCTGTGCTCGCTCGGCGGCATGGTCGCCGCGGGCGCGGTCTACCTGGCGATCAACGCGGGCGGCGACGGCGCCCATGGCTGGGGCGCCGCGGTGTCGACCGACACGGCGCTCGCGCTTGGCGTCCTCACGCTCATGACGCGCGGGCGCGGCATCCGCATGCGCGTCTTCCTGCTGACGATGGTCGTCATCGACGACCTCGTCGCGCTGCTGATCATCGCGATCGCCTACACCGAGAAGGTGTCGCTCGTCCCGCTGCTGATCGCGATCGGGCTCTTCGGCGTGCTGATCGCGCTGCGCTGGGCGGGATCGTGGCGGGGGCCGGTGGCGGTGCTCGTCGGCATCGGCATCTGGCTGGCCATGTTCGAGTCGGGAGTCGACGCGATCATCGCCGGCCTGGCCATCGGGCTCATCACGAGCGCCTACCCGCCGGGCCGCGACGACCTCGAGCGCAGCACCGAGCTGGCGCGCTCGTTCCGCGAGCAGCCGACGCCCGAGCTGGCGTACTCGGCGAGCGCGAGCCTGACCTCGGCGATCTCGGCCAACGAGCGCATGCAGTACCGGCTGCACCCGTGGACGAGCCGGGTGATCGTGCCGCTGTTCGCCCTGGCCAACGCGGGCATCCACCTCGACGGCCGGCTGATCTCCGACGCCGTCACGTCGCCCATCACCTGGGGCATCGTCGTCGCCTTCCTGGCCGGCAAGCCGCTGGGCATCATGGTGGCGGCGTGGATCGGCTCGCGCCGCGCCCTGGGCGGCGCGCCGCTGACGATCACCTGGCCGGCGATCTTCGGGGTGGGCGCGTCGGCGGGGATCGGCTTCACCGTGTCGCTGCTCGTCGCGACGCTGGCGTTCGACGGGCAGCTGCTCGAGGAGGCGAAGATCGGCGTGATCGCCACCGCGGTCATCTCGCCGGCGCTCGTCTGGGTGGCGATCCAGATCATGACGCGGCTGCCCGACGAGGTCCGTGCCCGCCAGCTCGGCTCGACCGCGGACGCGATCGTGGATCTCTCCGAGGACGTCGAGCCCGGGCGCGACCACATCCGCGGCAACGTCGATGCGCCGGTGACCCTCGTCGAGTACGGCGACTACGAGTGCCCGTACTGCGCTGACGCGGCGCCCACGATCCGCGCACTGCACGAGCGCCTGGGCGACGACATGCGCTACGTGTTCCGCCATCTGCCGCTCACCGACGTGCACCCCAACGCGCAGATGGCGTCGGAGGCGGCCGAGTGCGCGGGCGCGCAGGGTTCGTTCTGGGAGATGCACGACCGGCTGATGACGCCCGGCACGGGCCTCGGGATCGCCGACCTCTACCGCCACGCGAACGAGATCGGCCTGGACCTCGAGCGCTTCAGCGACGACCTGCGCCGCCGCCGGTTCGGCCCTCGCGTCGCGGAGGACGTCCAGAGCGCGGACGCCAGCGGCGTGTCGGGGACCCCGACGTTCTTCGTCAACGGCCGCCGCCACTACGGCGTCTACGACGTCGAGACCCTGACGCGCGCGATCAAGTCGGCCGCGCGCGCGGCGGCGCGGACGTCGGCGGCCGCAGCGCCGTAGCCCGGGTCGATGAGCACCACGGCCCCCACCGGGGCCCTGTCGGTCAGGGAGCAGCCAGCCGGCGCAGCAGCCCCTGGAGCTCGGCGACGAGCTCGGCGCTCTCGTCGGGGCGCTCGAAGATGAGCTGCTGCAGCGTCGCTCCGTCGAGCGCGGCGAACACCAGGCGCACCAGTGCGGGCGTGGCCTCGATCCCGGCACGCTCGAGCGCACGCCGCGTCACCGCGAAGTACTCCTCGTACTGCGTGCGCACCTCGTCGCGGAGCTCGGGCCGGCGGCGCGCCTCGAGCGCGAGCTCGAACTGGAACGCCTGACCGTCGGGCTCCTCGGCGGCCAGCCGCGGGAGGTCGGCCGCGAAGTCCTCGAGACCGAGGCGGTGACGGGCTGGCGCGTGCTGCGCGGTGTCGAGCCGCAGATGACGGAGGCCGAGTTCCTGGCCATCGAGGCCGCGGTCCGGCGCGCCCCCGCATTCCTGCGCGCGCTCGAGCGGCGCGGGATCGAGGACGTCGCGCTGGTCGACGTCGACCCCGTCTCGGCCGGATGGCATGGCCTTCCCGAGGAGCAGGGCGAGCACCAGCTCGCGCGCGTCCTCGCCTACGTGCGGCCCGAGCCGGGCGGCAACGCGTACGCGCGGCCGCTCGAGGGCATCTTCGGACTGGTCGATGTCCACAGCGGCGAGCTCGTCCACTTCGAGGACCGCGATCCGGTGGCGCTGCCGGCCGAGCGCGGCGAGTTCCGCGCCGATCGCGTCGGCCCGCTGCGCGACGACGTCCGGCCCATCCACATCAGCCAGCCCGACGGCCCGAGCTTCGCCGTCGACGGCCACGAGGTGCGCTGGCAGAAGTGGCGCCTGCGCGTCGGCTTCAGCCAGCGCGAGGGGCTCGTCCTCCACGACCTCGGCTACGAGGACGACGGGGTCCTGCGCCCGATCCTGCGGCGCGCGTCCTATGCGGAGATGGTCGTCCCCTACGCCGACCCCGACCGCTTCTACCAGGCCCCGCTCGACATCGGCGAGTTCAACGCCGGCACGATGACGAACTCGCTGACGCTCGGGTGCGACTGCCTCGGCGTCGTCCACTACTTCGACGGCGCCTGGTGCAACGCCGACGGCGAGCCGGTCGTGGTGCCGAACGCGATCTGCCTCCACGAGGAGGACGACGGGATGCTGTGGAAGCACACGGACTTCCGCACCGGCCACGTCGAGGTGCGGCGGGGGCGGCGGCTCGTGATCTCGAGCGTGATCACGGTCGGCAACTACGAGTACGGGTTCTTCTGGTACCTGCACCAGGACGGGATCATCTCGTCGGAGGTCAAGGCGACCGGGATCGTGGCGACGCAGGCGGTCGCCGACGGCTTCGAGCCGCGCTACGGCAAGCTCGTCGCGCCGAACCTCAACGCGATCCACCACCAGCACGTGTTCTGCGTGCGGCTCGACATGGACCTCGACGGCGGCGGCAACTCGGTCGTCGAGGTGCACACCGAGGCCGACCCGGTCGGGCCGGACAACCCGCAGGGCAACGCGTGGCGGACGGTCGCGCGGACGCTGCGCACCGAGGGCGAGGCCCGCCGGCGCATCGACCGTTCAGCGCGCGCGGCTGGCTGGTCCAGAACCCGTCGAAGCGCAACGCGGTCGGCGCGCCGGTCGCCTACCGGCTGATCCCGGGCGACAACACGGTCCCGTTCGCGGCCCCCGACTCGCCGCTGCGCCGCCGCGCCGGCTTCATCGAGCACCACCTGTGGGTCACGCCCTACGACCCGGCCGAGCGGTACCCGGCCGGCGACTACCCCTACCAGCACCCCGGCGGCGACGGCCTGCCGCGCTGGGTCCAGGCGGACCGCGGCATCGAGGACACGGACATCGTCGTCTGGTACACGATGAACCACCACCACGTCCCGCGGCCCGAGGACTGGCCGGTCATGCCGGTCGCGCGGATCGGCTTCGAGCTCAAGCCGTGGGGGTTGGTTCTTCGACCGCAGTCCCGCGCTCGACGTGCCGCCCCCGGAGCCCGGCGCGGGCAGCTGCCATGCGCACGGCACGCCGGCGGACTGACAGCGGGCGGCGCGCCGCGGCGGCGCAGTACGGTGCGGCGATGAGCGAGACCCCGCGCGAGCGCCACGTCGAGACCTCGCTGCTGCGGCCCGCGGCGGTCGACGGCGCGATCACGCCGCCCATCCACCCCGCCTCGACGTTCGCGGCGCGCGACGCCGCCGAGCTGCGCGAGCTGGCGACCCGCCCGCGCGAGCGCCGCTTCTACACCCGGTACGGCAACCCCACGCATGAGCATGCGGAGGCGATCGTCGCCGAGCTCGAGGGCGCCGGTACGGCGCGGGTGTTCTCGTCGGGGATGGCGGCGATCTCGACGACCGTGCTGGCGCTGTGCGCGCCCGGGGACCACGTCGTCGCCCAGAACGTGCACTACGCCGGGACGCTGTCGCTGCTGCAGAAGCTCGCGCCGCGAATGGGCATCGACGTGACGTTCGCCGACCAGGCCGACACGGCCGCGCTCACGGGCGCGATCGGCGCGCGGACGGCGCTCGTGGTCCTCGAGACGCCGTCGAACCCGATGCTGGCGATCACCGACCTGCGCGCCGTGAGCGAGGCGGCGCATGCGGCGGGGGCGCGCGTCCTCGTCGACAACACGCTGGCGAGCCCGATCAACCAGCGGCCGCTGGCGTTCGGGGCCGACCTCGTCGTGCACTCGGCGACGAAGTACCTCGGCGGCCACAGCGACCTGACCGCCGGGGTCGTCTGCGGTCCGCCGGACGAGCTGGGCGAGATCTGGGACCTGTCGCTGACGCTGGGCGGCGTGCTCAGCGCGTTCGACGCGTGGCTTCTGCAGCGCGGGCTGCGCACCCTCGCGGTGCGCGTCGCGCGCCAGAACGCGACGGCGCAGGCGCTGGCCGAGCTGCTCGAGGGGCATCCGGCAGTGCGGGCCGTCCACTACCCGGGTCTGCGCTCGCATCCGCAGCATGCGCTGGCGGCCGCCCAGATGGACGGCTTCGGCGGGCTGCTCTCCTTCGAGCTCGGCGGCGGTGTCGCGGCCGCTTCGGCGCTGGCCGAGCGCCTCGAGCTCTTCGACCTCGCCCCCAGCCTCGGCGGCGTGCACTCGCTCATCGTGCCGCCCGCGGCGATGCTCGCCGGCGTCCTGGACGAGCAGGCGCTGGAGGCCGGCGGCGCGGCGCCGGGACTGCTGCGCATCGCGGTCGGCCTCGAGCACCCGGACGACCTCGCCGCGGACCTGCGCGCGGCGCTCGACGCGGCGGCCGCCTGAGCCGCCCGCCTCGGTGTCGGTCTCGGTGTCGCACCGTGGCTGCCCGTACCCGCGCGACGGAGCTCGTCGGCGTCGGCGAGCTGCTCGGCGACACCGCCTGGCGATGACCCTCCTGCCGCTGCTCGACGACGGCGGCGTCCTCGCGTCTACGCCCCGGCGCGCTTGACGAGCTCGCCGGCGACCACGTAGCGCAGGATCCCGACGACCTGCTCGGGCTCGCGCGCCACCGCGAGGGCCGCACGGTCGACCTCCTTGAGCGCGTGGTCGTGCTCGGGCGGGTGCAGCGTGACGAGCGCCTTGCCGAGCGCGGAGGCCTGGCCCGCGTCGAAGGCGGCGTTCCACTGGCGGTACTGGTCGCCGAAGCGCACGACGACGACGTCGGCCTGCTCGAGCAGCGTCCGCGTGCGGATCGCGTTGACCCCGGCGCCGAGATGGTCGTGCCAGAAGCGCTCCGCCGGCTCGCCGAGGATCGCGGCGCCGCAGTCGTCGCTGGCGGCATGGTCGGTCACCGGCCCCGTGAACGCGATGTCGAGGCCGGCGGCCGCGGCGCCATCCTCGATGCGCGCCCGCCAGTCCGTGTGGATCTCGCCCGAGAGGTAGACGTTCCAGGTCATGGAGTCGAAGGATAGGAACGCTCGCGTGCAAGCCGGGCCGCGAGACGCCGCGCTTCCCGGCGCGCCGGGCGGGGTGACCAGCCGCGGGCGAACCGGCCGGGCGGGCTGACCGGCCGCCGGCCGACCGGGGTCGGCCCGGCCGACGCCGGCGAACCGGGGTCGGCCCGGCCGGTGGTCGGACAAAATGGCCGGGATGCGCTTGACCGCCGCGATCCTCGGCGCGCTCGCCCTCGCCGGCGCCATATTGGCCTGCGGCGGTGGGCCGGCGGACACCACGGCGTCGCCCCCGGCCACGACCGACGCGCCCGCGACGCCCGACACCGCTGCGACGCCCGACACCGCCACGACGGCCGCCCCCGCCGCCCGCGCGGTCCGTACCCGTCCGCGCACCATCGCTCGCAACCTCGACACGCCGTGGGGCATCGCCTTCCTGCCCCGCGGCGACGCCCTCGTCGCCGAGCGAGACAGCGGCCGGATCGTGCGCATCCCCGCCACCGGCGGCCGCGCGCGCCCCGTCATGACCGTGCCCGGCGTGCACGCCAACGGGGAGGGAGGCCTGCTCGGCCTCGCGGTCTCCCCCGCCTTCGCGCGCGACCGCACCGTCTTCGCGCACCTGACCACGGCGCGCGACAACCGCATCGTCTCGTTCAAGCTCGGCGAGCGCACCGTGACGCCGATCCTCACCGGCCTGCGCGCCGGGTCGATCCACGACGGCGGCCGCATCGCCTTCGGTCCCGACGGCAAGCTCTACGCCGGCGTCGGCGAGACCGGGGACAGCGGCCTGGCCCAGGACCGCAGCTCGCCCAACGGCAAGATCCTGCGCATCAACGCCGACGGCAGCGTCCCGTCCGACAACCCGTTCCCGGGCTCGCCGGTGTGGACGCTCGGCCACCGCAACGTCCAGGGCCTCGCGTGGGATCGCGGCGGCCGCCTGTGGGCGACCGAGTTCGGCCAGAACGAGGTCGACGAGGTCAACCTCATCCGCAAGGGCCGCAACTACGGCTGGCCGGTGGTCGAGGGCCGCGGCAGCACGCGCGGCGGGCAGTTCACCAACCCGAAGGTGACGTGGTCGCCGACCTCCACCAGCTCGCCGAGCGGCGCTGCCGTGGTGGGCTCGAACCTCTACGTCGGCGCGCTCGCGGGCCAGACGCTGTGGCGCATCCCGCTGCACGGCGCGTCGGCGGGCCGCCCGCACGCGCTGTTTCGCAACCGCTACGGGCGCATCCGCACGGTCGTCGCGGCGCCCGGCGGGCGGATCTGGTTCACGACGTCCAACCGCGACGGCCGCGGCTCGCCCGCCGCCTCCGACGACCGGATCCTGAGCTTCCGGCCCTGACCCCCTGCATCGACCGTGGAGTTCCTCAGCCTGACGCTGAGAAACTCGACGCTCGATGCGCGGCGTGGGGCGGGCGAGGCGGCGCGGCGGGGAGACGCGGCGCGGCGCGGCGGATTCGGCACGTCCGGACAACGATCTGTGCGCCCCGGGACATGCCGCCCGACAGGGGGCTGCGTACCGTCGAGCGATGACCAGCGCTGAGCTCAAATGCCTGGACCGGGAGCGCGCCGCGACGCTCGAGTCGCTGTGCGAGACGATCGTCCCCGGCTCGTCGCGCGTGGGCCCCGTCGTCTACATCGACGCGATCCTCGCCGCCGCGCCCGAGGCCGTGCGCGACGGCGCGCTGCATGCGGTCGACGCGCTCGCCCCGCACGCCGGCGGCGGGGCCGAGGCGCTCGCGCCGCTGGCCGCCACGCCGGAGTTCCAGATGGTCCGCGCGCTGGCGATCGAGGCCTTCTACAGCGACTTCGTCGCCCCCGGCGCGCCCGGACCCGGCGCCTACGAGGAGATCGACTTCCGGTTCCCGCTGGCGAGCCGCATCGACAAGGACTGGTCGTACCTGGGGGTGGGCGCGTGAGCGAGCGCTTCGACGTCGTCGTCGTCGGCTCCGGGGCCGGCGGCGGCGTGGTCGCCGGCGAGCTGGCGCGCAAGGGCCGCAGCGTCCTGCTGCTCGAGGTCGGCCCGCACCGGACCGCCGCGGACTTCACCCGCTGGGAGGCCCACGCGATGCACGACATCTGGTGGCCGATCCGGATGGCGATGCCCTCCAGCGACCCGAGCACCGGCATCGTCGCGCTGGTCGCAGGCCGCTGCGTCGGCGGCAGCACGACCATCAACACGAAGGTCGCCTTGCGCGCCACCCAGCACGAGTACGACAAGTGGCGCGAGGCCAGCGCCCCGGTCAACGATCGCGGCGAGCCGCTCGGCCCGGGCGACCTCGACCCGTACTACGAGCGCGTCGCCGAGGTCCTCGGGATGCGCGAGCGGACCGACTGGCTCGAGAACACGCGCATGGTCTCGCGCGGGTTCGACGCGGTGGGCGCGCACCTCGAGCCCGTCATCTCCTACACCGACGAGAACTGCATGAAGTGCGGGTCTTGCCTGCAGGGCTGCCCGACGAACGCGGGCAAGTCGACCCAGAACACGTACATCTCGGTGCCGTGGGCGCGCGGGCAGCTCGAGCTGCGGGCCGAGTGCCACGTGGACCGCGTCCTCGTCGAGCAGGGCGCCGGCGGCCTCGAGGCGCGCGGCGTTGAGTACACGGACGCCGACGGCGCCCGGCACACCGTCGACGCGGGCGCGGTCGTCGTCGCCGGCGGCGCGCTGAACACCCCGCAGATCCTCCTGCGCTCCGGCGTGCCGAACCCACTGATCGGCCGCCACCTCGGGCTGCATCCCGCGATGTTCGTCTTCGGCCGCTTCGACGAGCCGCAGGACGCGCACCGCGTCTACCCGATCACCGCGCACTGCATGGACTTCCAGCGCGACGAGGACGGCGGCTTCGTCGTCGAGGCGATCACCGTCCAGGACCCCATCGGCTTCACCGTCGCCCTGTGCGACGAGAACGGCCCGATGTGGGGCCGGCCGCTCGTCGACGCCGCGCGCGACTACCGCCACTGGATCGGCCTCCTGCTCATGGTCAACGACGACAACAACGCGAGCGTGACGCTCGACGACGAGGGCCGCGAGCAGTTCTGGACCGACTTCCAGCCGGTCGAGATCGAGCGCCGCGAGAAGGGCGCTCGGTTCTGTCGCGACGTGCTCGAGGCGGCGGGCGCGACGCGCATCCTGTGGAGCTCCCCCGCGACCACCCACATGCAGGGCGGCTGCCGGATGGGCAGCGACCCGGCGACGTCGGTGGTCGACTCCCACGGCGAGTCGCACGAGGTGCGGCGGCTGTTCGCCGGCGACAGCTCGGTCATCCCGCGCACACTGTCGGCCAACCCCTCCTACACGATCATGGCGCTCGCGACGCGGCTCGCCGAGCACCTCGACGCGGACCCCCACGGCTACCTCCAGGATCAGCGGGCGGTCGTGGCGTGAGCGAGCGCCTGCTGACCCCGCCGCGGCCGGTCGCGGCGCTGGCCGACCTGTTCGCCAACGTCTGGCAGCTCGGCTACGTCACGACCGACCTCGACCGCGGCATCGGGTTCCTGCGCGAGCGCTTCGGCCTCGAGCACTGCGTCGAGGTCCCGACGGACACCGCGACGTTCCTCAAGGGCGACGAGCCGGCCGACTGGTCGGCGCGGATCGCGATGGGTGCGCGCGGCGGCCTGATCGTCGAGCTCATCGAGCCGGTGTCGGGCGAGGTCGGGTTCTACCGCCGCTTCCTGCCGGCCGACGGCTCGTTCGCGGTCCGCCTGCACCACCTCGCGACGTTCATGGCGCTGGGCGACGAGGCCTGGGACGAGATGACGCAGCTCCTGGCGCGGTCGGGCCTGAGGGTCGACTACACCGTGCTGATCCCCGGCCGGGTACGCGCCGGGTACGTCGACACGAGCGACGAGCTCGGGCACATGCTCGAGATCTGCCAGCTGCAGGACGCCGACGTCGAGTTCTTCACCGGCCTGGCCCGCGACAGCGCGTAGCTACCCCTGGCCGGCGGATGGGGCCGCGCGCCCCGCCCGGACCGCGAGCGCGGCGACGATGAAGATCGCGACGAAGAGGAACGTCGTGATCTCGCGCACGACGAGCGTGAGGTTCAGCAGCCGGTCCTGGGCCTGGTCGTCGGCCACCATCGCCACGGTCGCGACGACGAACAGCACGGTGACGACGTAGAGCACGGCGGGGCCGACGCGCTCGACGGGCGTCAGGATGCGGTTCCACACGGAGTCGGCCGGCGGGGGCGGCGGGGCCAGGCCCGCACGCTTGGCGGCGAGCCGGACCCGCCACGCGCGCCACGCCTCGACGCCGATCGCCACGGAGATCAGCACCGACCACACCGTCAGCCGCGACTCGGCGATCTCCGCGACCGTGACGACGATCCGGGCGACGAACAGCGCGATGAGCAGGCGCACGATCGACAGCCGCTGCTCCACGAGCCGAACCGTTCGTGACCGAGTCCGCCGCGCCGCAGCCATCGGGGCGCACCCTAGACGACCCGAGCGGCGCCCCTCGGCTCGGCCGCAACCGCGATGCGATGGAATGCCGCGTGCGTGCCCGACATCTCGCTCACGTTCGACAACGGGCCCGAGCCCGGCGTGACCCCGCACGTGCTCGACGTCCTGGCCCGGCGCGCCATCCCGGCGACGTTCTTCGTCGTCGGCGCGAAGCTGGCGCGGCCCGGCGCCCGCGCCCTGGCCCAGCGCGCCGCCGAGGAGGGGCACGCGATCGGCAACCACACGCTCACCCACGGCACGCCGCTGGGCGAGCTCGGCGACGAGGCCGCGGTCCGCGAGGAGATCGAGGCGACCCAGCGCCTGATCGGCGACCTCGCCCACCCCGACCGCCTGTTCCGCCCGTTCGGCGGCGGCGGCCACCTCGACGAGCGCGTGCTCAGCCCGACTGCCGTGGAGGTGCTCGTCGCCGGCGGCTACACGTGCGTGACGTGGAACGCCGTGCCGCGCGACTGGGAGCGGCCCCGCCGCTGGCCCGAGATCGCGGTGTGCCAGTGCCGCGCCGCCGACCCCGCCGTGCTCGTCCTGCACGACCTGCCGACCGGCGCCATGGACCACCTCGAGCGGTTCCTCGACCTCGCCGCGCAGGACGGCGCGCGGTTCGTCCGCGGCTTCCCCGACACCTGCGTCCCGATCCGCCGGGGCCGCATCGCCGGCTCGCTGGACGGGATCGTCGCGCCGGCGCCGGATCCGTGACCACCAACCGAAGGAGGAGAGCGATGGCCACCCGGGACACCCTGTTCGCCGACATCGACACGATGGACCCCGACCGCTTCGCCGCGCACCTCGCCGACGACGCGGTCATGCGCTTCGGCAACGCCGAGCCGGTCCGGGGCCGCGCCGCCATCCGCGACGCCTGGGCCGGGTTCTGCGAGACGGTCGACGGCGTCGAGCACGAGGTGGTCGAGCAGTGGCAGCCGGCGGGCGCCACGATCGTCGAGTCCAACGTGACCTACACCCGCAAGGACGGCGGCCGGGTCACCGTCCCCGTGGTCACGATCTACCGCGAGGTCGGCGGCCTCATCGCCGACTACCGGGTGTTCATCGACCTCGCGCCGCTCTTCGCCTGAAGCCGCGCGCGCCGCCTCAGCCGACGACGACCTCCTCGGTGTCGATCGACTCGAGCTGCGCGATCTCCGAGCGCCGGTCCTCCCAGTGCGGCGGGATGCACATGTGGGTGCCGAGCTCGTCGGCGGCCTCGTCGATGAAGAAGCCCTGCGGCCGCGAGTACGCGAATTCGAACAGCGCGCCACCGGGCGTCCGGCAGTAGATCGAGAAGAAGTAGCCGCGGTCCTTGACGTCGGAGACGTCGGTGAAGCCGAGCCCGACGATGTGGTCCTTGACCGCGAGCTGGTCCTCGGCCGTGGCGACCGCGAACGCGTGGTGATGGATCGTGCCCTCGCCGAACGTCCAGGTGCCCTGCGGCAGGTCGGGCTCCTCGACGAGCTCGAGAACGCGGCCGTGACCGTCGGCCGTCCCGAACTCGTAGTGGTGGTGCGCGCCCTCGCCGGCCACCTTCTTCGCGGCCATCCCGCGCACGAGGAAGTCGTCCATCGGCTCGGGCTCGCGCACGGAGGTGGTAGTGCCGAACGCGCCGCGGATCCCGTGCTCGCCGTCGACGCCGTTGCCCTCCCAGGGATCGCGGGGATCCGGGCCGCTCTCGCCGATCAACTGGTACGGGATGCCGCACGGATGGGCGAACTCGAGGCGCGGCGTCCCGAACCGCTCGACCTCGCCGACCTCGAGGCCCGCGCCGCGCAGGCGGTCCGCCCAGAATCCGAGCGAGTCGGCCGGCACGGAGAGGTTGATCGACCTGCACTGGTTCGTCCCGCGCCGGCCCATCCAGCCCGCCTGGCGATACGGGAACGCCGTGAGGACCGTGCTTTCGTCGCCGACCTCGTTGCCGTAGTAGAGGTGGTAGATCGGGAGCTCCCCGTCGAAGAGCACCGTCTTCTTGACGCTGCGAAGGCCGAGCAGGCGTACGTGGAAGTCGTAGTCCTCCTGTGCGCGGCCCACGCAGAACGTCAGATGGTGCGTTCCCCGGATGAGACCCTCGTTCGACATCTCAGGCTCCCCTCTCGTGCACGGCGCGACGGCGGCGCGGCCGTCGTATCTCTCAGGGAACCGTACATCCAGCGCGCTCCCGTGTCAGGGCCGGAGCCGCCGCCCGCTCGCCGGACGCGCGTCAGATCCCCGCGTCCGGCGCGGCGGCTCGGCGCGGCCCGGCGCGGTCCACCACCCAGCGCCCGATGAACACGCCGACCGCCGCCATGACCGCGATGCCCGCGTACTTCGCCGGCAGCAGCGCGACGAGCATGATCACGCCCACCACCGGAGCGGTCATCTCGGCCAGGATGCCGCCGACGGCCCCGATCAGCAGCCCCGGGCCGGCCTGATCGCCGAAGATCGCGCCGACCGTGAGGCCGAGCGCGACGCCGCAGAACACCGACGGGAACACGAGGCCGCCGCGATAGCCGGTGCCCAGCGACCACGCCGTGGCCACGATCTTCATGAGCACGATCCCCGCCAGCGCGGCCCACCCGTAGTCATCGGCGTGGTGCAGCAGCAGCCCGCTGCCCTCGCTGCCGCTGAACTGGACGGTCTCGCCGCCGATGAGGTACCACACCCCGAGCACGGCGCCGAACCCTGCCGCCGTGATCCACCACGGCACGTGCGCGTCGACCCGCTTGGCCACGGCCCAGACCGCCTCGACCAGCCAGCGCAGCAGCAGCCCGACCGGCACGCAGGCGATGCCCAGCAGCAGCGCGGTCGCGTAGTCGTGCGCCTGCGCCCCGGTCTCGAACGGGATGCTCCCGAACCCGGGCGCGCCGCCCTGGACGGCGTACAGCGTGCCGTACGCCGCCGCCCCGGACAGCACGATCGCGATGAGCGCCGGGATCGGCAGCCGCCGGGTGCGCTGCACCAGGACGAGGATCGGCAGCGCGATCGGTACGAGCGAGCCGAAGAACGCCACCAGCAGCGCGCCGACGCTGCAGAGGACGAGCAGGCGCCCTTCCGGCCCCGGGTCGATGCGGTTCGCGACGTAGACGCCGATCGCCGACGTGGCGCCGACGAGCGGCGCCTCGGGCCCGAGCGAGGCGCCCGCGAGCAGGCTCGCGAGGCCGACCAGGATGATCACGCCGATCATCCACAGCGTCTCGCGCGGCAGCGGTGCGTCGGGGTCGGCATCCTCGTTGGCGGCCATCGGGTCGGTGTGCGGCTCGACGAGCCGGTCCTGGCGCAGCAGCCGCAGGGCCACGCCGAACAGCAGGCCGAGCGCGAGCGCGAGCGGCACCACCCGCCAGCGCTCGTCGTCGGTGTCGAAGACGTCGTTCCAGATCCAGTCGAGCCCGTGATTGACGACCCATTCGAAGCCCATGAACAGGAGGCCGTCGACGACGCCGATGATGATCGCCGCCGCAAGGATGAGCAGGCCCCGGCGGCGACCCGCCTTGGGCGCGGTCGGAGCGGTCTCGGACGGAGGAGTGGCCACGAGGCCACGACTCTATGTCCCTGGGCGGCGAACCTCGGCCGGGAACTCGCGCAGCGCCCATGCCGCGTCGAGCACGGGGCGCCGGTGCGAGCGGCCCATGATGAGCACGTAGTCGCCGGTGCGCGGGTTCATCGGCAGGCGGCGCTCGATGGGGTACCACTCGTTGTGCTGCGCGATGAGCTCGTTGAGCTCGGCGTCGAACGGCCAGCGCTCGACAAGCTCCCGCCACCGCGCGGGGAACGCCGCCGGGTCGTCGCCGCAGCGCTCGCGCAGTGCGCGGTGGGCGCGTTCGAGCTCCTCGCGCTCGCGCTCGATGCCGCGGTCGACCTGAGCCGCACGCTCCATCCAGCGCGGCGGCGCGGAGCCGCGCAGGTACCCCTCGAGCGTGCGCTCGGCCTGCAGCGAGCGCCGGTCGAACTGGTGCGGCGCCGCGCCCCGGTCGGGCAGGCGCCGCGCCAGCAGCCGCTCCGCCGGGGTGCGCCGGTCGCCGCTGTCGCCGTCTGGGTCCATCGGTCCCAGGGTAGAAAGCGCGGGCGGCGGCCGGCGCGCCGGGCGCTTACGGCAGCATCCCGGGAGGGCCGAGGATCTCGATCTCGTGGCGGGCGGCGACCGCGGCGAGCTCGGCCGGGTCGGTCACGCGCCCGGCGGCGACCTCGGCGACGAAGCGCTCGAACCCGGCGGGCGTCGAGGTGACGAGCCAGCGCGCCGGGGCCGCGCCGACGCGGTAGGCGTGGGGCACGCCGTGCGGAGCGAGGAAGAAGTCCCCGGCGCCCAGCGTGATCGCCTCCCCGGGCACGTGCAGCGTGACCTCGCCCGACAGGACGTAGAAGCCCTCGTCGTGCGCGTGGTGGACGTGCAGCGGTGAGGCGTCGCCGGCCGGCACCTCGATCATGTCGACGAGGCCGATCGCCTCGCTGCCCTCGAGGATGCGCACGCGCGAGCCGAGGAACTCGAGCTCGGGGCCGGTCGTGGGGGCCATGGCGGTGGCGGGCATCATGCTCCTCCGGGTAGACTCCGAATCGGAGTTTTCTCGATCGTCGCGCACCGTAACTCTGGATCGGAGCTTTGTCAATGGCCGTCCGCCTGTCGCCCTTCTCGTACGTGATCCTCGTGCTCGTCGGCCGCGGCGGGGCGGGACCCCACGACCTGCGGCGGATGGCCGAGGCCGGCCGCGTCTACTGGGACGCCGCCCCGAGCCAGTGGTACGCGGAGCCCAAGCGGCTCGAGAAGCTCGGCCTGCTGTCGTCGCGCAAGGAACCCGGCCGGACGCGCCAGCGCACCCACTACGACCTGACGCCGGCCGGCGTCGAGGCGCTCGAGGGCTGGGTGCGCACGCCGACGGCGCTGCCGCGGATGCAGCAGGAGGCGATCGTCCGCGTCCTCGCCGCCGACCTCGTCGACCACGCGGCGATCCTCGAGGGCCTGGCGCCGCTCGCCGACGAGCTCGCCACCGCCGACGCCGAGATCCGCCACGCCCTCGAGGTGGCCCGCTCGCTGCCCGAGCGCCGGCGCCTGCTCGAGATCAACCACCGCTACGCCGCACGCCTGATCGAGCTGCAGCGGGAGTGGCTCCAGGAGGCCCGGGCCGAGCTCGCGTGACCGGCTGCTCGCCCGGGCTGCGCTCGCGTGACCGGCTACTCGCCCGGGCCGCCCTCCGGGAGCGCCGGCGGCGCGCGCAGCGCCTCCATCCGCGCCCGGCGCGGCCCGCTCGCCTCGCGGATCACGATCTTCACGACCGCGGCGAACGGGACGGCGAGGATCGCGCCGACCACGCCCAGGATCGAGCTGGCGATGAGGACCGAGACGATCGTCGTGAACGCCGACAGCTCGACCGCCCGGCGGTAGACGACCGGGTAGACGATGTAGTTCTCCACCTGCTGGTAGACGACCTGGATCAGCGCCATCGCGATCGCCGCCTCGGTGCTCACCGTGAGCGCCACGAGGACGAGGATCACTGCTGCGATCGTCGCGCCGATCTGCGGGATGAGGTCGAGGAAGCCCGTGATGACGGCGAGCACGATTGGGAACGGCAGGCCGAAGATCCACGCCGACAGGCCGGCGACCGTGGCCGCGACGAGCGAGATCGCCACGTTGCCGATCAGCGACGACGAGACCGCGCTGATCGAGTCCTCGAGCACCGGGCGCCAGCGCGCTTCCTGCGCCGGCGGCGCGAAGCCGAAGAGCCAGTCGGTGATCGTCGGGCGCTCCATGAGCAGGAACAGCGCGAGGAACGTCAGGGTGACCAGCGACAGCACCGAGCCGAACACCCCGCCGGCGATGCCGAGGACGGTCGTCGCCGCGTGGGGCAGTTCGCCGGCGATGTCCTTCAGCGCGTTCTCGACGGTCTCCTTGCCGCCGTTGGAGAGGAACGCGTCGAACGCGTCGCTGTTGGAGATGTCGTTCCAGTACTGCGGCAGCATGTCGACGAAGTCGACCACCTGGCCCCACAGCGGTCCGACGGTCAGCACGACGATGAGGAAGACGAAGACGAACAGCGCGGCGAAGACGGCGAGCGCGGCGGGTCCGCGCTTCCACCCGCGCCGGGTGAGCGCGCCGACGACCGGGTCGAGCCCGAGCGCAACGATCCCGGCGACGAAGATCGACAGCAGCGAGCCCAGCGAGACGACCGCCAGGAAGACGGCGAACCCGAAGGCCAGCAGCACCATGAGCGTGCGCACCGACACGATGACCTCGACGCGCTGCGGCGGTGGGCGATCCACGCGCGGAACCTACGCGACCGGGTGGTCGTCACCGGGCGGCGGCCGCCCGCCGCAGCGCGCCACCGCACCGCGCCGGAGCCCAGTGCGTTGACGCGCCGCCGCGCGCTCGGAGATGATGCGCCCGTGTCCGGTGCGCAGGGGATCGTCGCCGGTGGCGCACATGCGCCCATGGACGCCCGTGGGCTGACGCGCCGCGCGCTGCTGGCGCTCGGCGCGGGCGCCGCGACCGCGGTGGCGCTGCGCACGTGGCCGGGCGGCGCGCCGCTCGCCGCCCCGCGCGCGACGGCGGTCCCCGCCCATCTGCGCCGCGCGACCTGGACCGCCCTCGCCGACCGCCGCCTCGCCACGTCCGCGGGCACGCCGCTCGAGCTCGCCGCGGTACGCGACCTCTCCCCCGCCCTCGCCCGCCGCGACGACGCCTTCCGCCTCGTCTTCCGGACGCCCGCCGCCGCCACCGGGCCCGGCTTCGGCCAGGGCATCCAGCGCCTTGAGCACGCGGGCATCGGCGCGTTCGACCTCTTCCTCACGCCCGGCCGGCGCGGCCGCCGCTGGCTGACGCTCGCGGCCACGATCGACCGCCGCACGGGGCCCTGATGGCCGACTGGTTCCTCGGCGAGGTGCGGCCCATGGCGATCACGTTCGTGCCCGTCGGGTGGGCGCCGTGCGACGGGCGGCGCCTGAGCATCGGCGCGTACCCGGACCTCTATGCGCTGCTCGGAACGCGGTTCGGCGGGGACGGCACCACCACGTTCGCGATCCCCGACCTGCGAGCCCGGCTGCCCATGGGCCAGGGCGCCGGCCCCGGCCGCTCGGCGCGCACGATCGGGCAGAAGACGGGCACGGACACCGTCGCGCTCGACCGCACGCAGCTGCCCCAGCACACCCACCGCGTACGCGCCGCGACCACGCAGACGACGAGCTCGCCGATCGGCGCCGTGCCGGCCCGCGGCGGGTTCTACGCCGCCCCGCCCGACAAGACCACCCGCATGCGCGCGATGGTCTTCAACGCCGGCCAGGGGCAGCCGCACGCCAACCTCCAGCCCGCGCTCGCCATCCAGTGGTGCATCGCCCTGCAGGCCGACACCGCGGCGCCCGCCGACCCGCTCATCGCCGACATCCGCGCGGTCGCGTTCGACGCCGAGCCGCGCGGATGGGCGTTCTGCGACGGGCGCCTGCTGCCGATCAGCCAGAACACCGCGCTGTTCTCCCTGCTCGGCACGATGTACGGCGGCAACGGCCAGACGACGTTCGCGCTCCCGGACCTGCGCGGTCGCGTCGCGCTCGGCGCGGGGCAGGGCCCGGGGCTCGCGAACCGGGCGCAAGGCGAGGCCGGCGGCTCGGAGACGCACCAGCTCACGACGCAGCAGATGGCCAGCCACGGCCACTCGGTGCGCGCCAGCAGCGACGCCGCGACGACGACCGACCCGAACCTGACGTACCCCGCGACCGGCGGCTCCTACGCGTCCGCGCCGACCTCCGGCACGCTCATGCACCAGGCGACGGCGCAGCTCGCCGGCGGCGGCGGCGCACATCCCAACGTCCAGCCCTCGACCGTTCTGAACTACCTCATCTGCGTCGAGGGCATCTACCCCTCGAGAAACTGACGATGTCCGAGCCCTACGTCGGCGAGATCAAGCTGTTCGGCGGGAACTTCGCCCCGCGCGGCTGGGCGTTCTGCGACGGCTCGGTCCTGCCGATCGCCCAGAACACCGCGCTGTTCTCGTTGATCGGCACGACGTACGGCGGCAACGGGCAGACGCAGTTCGCGCTGCCCGACCTGCGCGGCCGCGCGGCGATGGGGGCATGGGCCGGAGGCTCGGGCGTGCCCGCCAAGCCGCTCGGCCAGCAGACCGGCGCGGAGCAGGTCGCGCTCACGGCCGACCAGCTGCCCGAGCACAGCCACCAGCTGCGCGCCACGGAGGCGGCGGGCGGCGTACGCGATCCCAACGGGCAGACGTTCGCCACCGGCGGCGCCTACGCGCAGACCACGAACAACAAGCTCATGCACCCCACCTTCCTCAACCCCGCCGGCGGCGGCCAGCCGCACCCGAACATGCAGCCGTTCCAGGCGGCGAGTTACATCATCGCGCTGGAGGGCATCTACCCGCCGCGCGAATAGCGCGTCAGGCCTCGTCGAGGATCCGCCGGATCCGCTTCGCCGACACCTGGCCCCGCGCGCCGAAGCCCTGGGCGAACTGCGCGACGCGCAGCTCCTGCAGCAGCCACGGCACCTCCCGCAGCGCGTCGGGCAGCGGGCGGCCCTGCGGCCATGTCGTGATCCGCTGCCGGTAGGCCTCCTCGAGCGCGTTGATCGCGCGCATCCGGTCGAGGTCGGCCGCCGGGTTGTTCGGGAGCCGCTCGAGCCGGTGCGCGGCCGCCCGCAGATAGCGCTCGACGTCGCCGAGCCGGGCGACGCCCGCCTCCGCGATGAACCCCGGCGGGACGAGCCGGCGCACCTGCGCCTCGACGTCGCGCCGCGCCGGCTCGACCGGGGGCGCCATGAGCGGCTCCATGGCCCGGCGCACCTCGCGCTCGGCGTCGAGCACCGCCACCACCCCGTCGACCACCTGCGCGGTGCGCTCGGCGAGGTGGCCGGCCACGTGGTCGCGCAGCCGCGCGAACCCGGCGTCGTCCCAGGCCGGACCGCCCGCCTCGGCGGTCAGCGCGTCGATCGCCGCGACGGTCGCGTCCTCGAGCACCGCCGCGACGCTGCCGTGGGGCGCGGTCGCGAGCGCCAGCTGCGCGGCACTCGACAACCGCCCGCGCACCCATCTCACCGGCGACGGCACCGTGAGCTCCAGGAGCCTGCGCGTCCCCGCGCGCATGGCCGCCGCCTGCGCGGCCGGCGTGTCGAGGACCCGCACGCCGACGGTCTCGCCCTCGTCGGCGAGCGCGGGATAGGCGACGACCGCGCCCCCCGTGCCGGGCAGCTCGACGGTCCGCGGCAGGGTGCCGATCGTCCACGCGCGCAGCCCGGTGCGCTCCAGCCCGGCCGTGCGCGCCGCGAGGTCGGCGCGCAGCCGCGGGCGCACCCGCGCGCGCAGGGCCTCGAGGTCGCGGCCGGCGGCGACGGCGCGGCCGTCGGGCTCCTCGATCGCGAAGCGCATGCGCAGGTGGTCGGGCAGGCGGCCGGGGTCGAAGTCCGATGGCGCGGCGCGCACGCCCCTCAGCTGCTCGAGCGCGGTGGCGAGCGAGTCCAGCAGCGGCCGGCGGCGCGGCTCCAGCGCGGCCAGGACCGCCGCGGCGGTCTCGGGAACCGGGACGAGCGGGCGCCGCAGGTCCTTCGGCAGCGTGCGCAGCAGCGCCGTGACGAGCTCCTCACGCAGCGCCGGCACGAGCCAGTCGAACCCGATCGGCCGCAGCTGCGCGAGCGCGGCGAGCGGGACGTGTGCGGTGACGCCGTCGTCATCCGCCCCTGGCTCGAACCGGTAGGTCAGCGGCAGGGTCACGTCGCCCTGGCGCCAGGCCGGCGGCCAGCCCTGCGGGTCCAGATCGGCCGCGGCGCGCTCGTCGATCACGAGCTGCCGGCTGAACGTCAGCAGGTCCGGATCGGCCTCGCGCGCGTCGCGCCACCAGCGGTCGAAGTGCGCGGCCGACACGACGTCGGCCGGGATCCGCTGCTCGTAGAAGTCGTGCAGCGTGGCGTCGTCGACGAGCAGGTCGCGCCGGCGCGTGCGGTGCTCGAGCTCCTCGACCTCCTCGAGCAGCTCACGGTTGGCGTGGAAGAAGCGGTGGCGCGTGTCCCAGTCGCCCTCGACGAGCGCGCGGCGGATGAAGAGGTCGCGCGCGAGGACCGGGTCGATCTTCCCGTAGGCGACCTTGCGGCCGGTGACGATCGGCAGCCCGTAGAGCGTCACGCGCTCCGTGGCGACGACCGAGCCCCGGCGGCGCTCCCAGTGCGGCTCGCTGTACGTGCGCTTGACGAGGTGCGCGGCGAGCGGCTCGATCGACTCGGGCTCGATCCGCGCGGCGACCCGCCCCCACAGCCGCGACGTCTCCACGAGCTCGGCGACCATGACCCAGGCCGGCGGCTTCCTGGCGAGCGCCGAGCCGGGGAAGATGGCGAAGCGCGCGCCGCGCGCGCCCAGGTACTCGCGCCGGCCCTCGTCGCGCACGCCGACGTGCGACAGCAGGCCCGCCAGCAGCGCCGCGTGGATCTCGCGCGGCTCGGCCGGCTGCTCGTTGAGCGTGACGCCCGCCTCCCGCGCCGCGCCGCGCAACTGGCCGGCGAGGTCCTGCCACTCGCGGATGCGAAGGTGGTGCAGGAACTCGGCCTTGCAGCGCTTGCGGAACTGGTTGCCCGACAGCTCGCGCCGGCCGCCGCGCAGGTGGTGCCACAGCTTCAGGTAGCTGAGGAAGTCCGAGGTCTCGTCGGCGAAGCGGCGGTGCTGAGCGTCGGCGGCCTCCTGCTGCTCGGCCGGGCGCTCGCGCGGGTCCTGGATCGACAGCGCGGCGGCGATGACGATGACCTCCTCGGCGCAGCCCAGGCGGTCGGCCTCGAGCACCATGCGCCCCAGCCGCGGATCGACCGGGAGGCGGGCGAGCCGGCGGCCGAGCGGGGTCAGCCGCCGGTCCTGCTCGATCGCCGCCAGCTCGTCGAGGAGGTTCAGCCCGTCGCGGATCTGACGGCGGTCCGGCGGATCGAGGAACGGGAAGTCCTCGATGTCGCCCAGCCCGACCCAGGCCATCTGCAGGATCACCGCGGCGAGGCTCGTGCGCAGGATCTCGGGGTCGGTGTAGCGCGGGCGCGCCACGAAGTCCTCCTCGGCGTAGAGGCGGATGCAGATGCCCTCGGCGACGCGGCCGCAGCGGCCCTTGCGCTGGTCGGCGGAGGCCTGCGAGATCGGCTCGATCGGGAGGCGCTGGACCTTCAGGCGGGCGCTGTAGCGGCTGATGCGCGCGGTGCCCGGGTCCACGACGTAGCGGATGCCGGGCACGGTGAGCGAGGTCTCGGCGACGTTCGTGGCGAGCACCACGCGCCGGCCCCGGTGCGCGGTGAACACGCGGCGCTGCTCGGCGTCCGACAGCCGCGCGTACAGCGGGAGGATCTCGACGCCGTCGCCGAGGCGGCCGCGCAGCGCGTCGGCGGTGTCGCGGATCTCGCGCTCCCCGGACAGGAAGACGAGCACGTCGCCGGGCTTCTCGCGCAGCAGCTCCTCCACGGCGTCGCCGATGCCGTCGACCTGGTCGCGATCGGCGCCGTCGGGGTCCTCGAGCGGGCGGTAGCGCACCTCGACCGGATACGTCCGGCCCGAGACCTCGACCACCGGCGCGTCGCCGAAGTGGCGGCTGAAGCGCCCCGGGTCGATGGTCGCCGACGTGATGACGAGCTTCAGGTCCGGCCGGCGCGGCAGGATGCGCCGGAGGTAACCGAGGAGGAAGTCGATGTTCAGGCTGCGCTCGTGCGCCTCGTCGACGATGACGGTGTCGTAGCGGCGCAGCAGCGGGTCGCGCTGGATCTCGGCGAGCAGCAGGCCGTCGGTCATCAGGCGCACGAGCGTGTCCTGGCTCGAGCGGTCGTTGAAGCGCACCGCGTAGCCGACGGCGTCGCCGAGCGGGACGTCCAGCTCGTCGGCGATGCGCTGCGCGACAGTGCGCGCGGCCAGGCGGCGCGGCTGCGTGTGGGCGATCGCGCCGCGCACGCCGCGGCCGAGCTCCAGGCAGATCTTCGGCAGCTGCGTCGTCTTGCCGCTGCCGGTCTCGCCCGCGACGACAACGACCTGGTGGGCGGCGATGGCGGCGGCGATCTCCTCGCGGCGGGCGCTGACCGGCAGCTGCTCCGGGTACGTGACCGCGGGGACGGCGTCGCGGCGGCGGGCGGCGTGCGCGGCGGCCCGGTCGATCTCCTCCTCCACCCGCTCGCGGGCCCGGGCATCCTGCGCGCGGTCGAGCCGGCGGCGCAGGCGATGCTCGTCGCGCAGGGTCAGGTCCGCCAGGCGGTCGCGCAGCACGGAGGTCGTCGTGGCCACCCGACCACGATAGGTCCGCCGCCGCCGCCGCCCACGTCGCCGCCGTCTCGGATTCGCCGCCGCTGCCTGAGTTCGCCGAGTTGCGCTTTTCGTCCACCTGTCGGACACAAAGCGCAACTCGCGCCCGGCGGGGCGGTTCCGGCGTGAGACAGGCGAGGCACGACCGCCTCGACTCGTGCGGATCCGCCGGACTACGCTGCGGCGCATGTCCCGTCTGTCGCGCCTGTCCCTGCTCGCCGTGCTCGGCGGACTCCTCGCCGCAGCCCCGGCCGCCGCCGCCGATCCGAACCCATGGCGCGAGTCGCGCACCTGGAACATCGCCCATCAGGGCGGCGAGGACGAGTTCCCGTCGAACACGATGTACGCGTTCAAGCAGGCGATGAAGGTCGGCGCGGACATGCTCGAGCTCGACGTCGGCGTGACGAAGGACGACCAGGTCATCGTCATGCACGACACGACGCTCGACCGCACCACGAACGGGACGGGGACGATCGCGTCGCACACCCTCGCGCAGATCCGCCGGCTCGACGGCGCCTACTGGTTCTCCCGCCGCGGCGAGCACTACGGCCATGACAAGCGCCGCGCCGCCTACCGGTTCCGCGCGATCGCGACCGGCAAGCGCAAGCCTCCGAAGGGCTACACGCGGGCCGACTTCCGCGTGCCGACGCTGCGCGAGCTGCTGCGGGCGTTCCCGCGCACGCCGATCAACGTCGAGATCAAGGGCCGCACGAAGGCCGAGGGCGTCGACGAGTACCTCACGAACGCCCGCGTGCTCGCGAGCCTGCTCAACGGCCAGCCGCGCCGCGACGTCATCGTCGTCTCCTTCAAGCAGCCCGCCGTCGACCTCTTCCACGAGCTCGCCCCGCAGTTCCCGGTCGCGCCGGGAATCGACGGCGCGGCGAGCTTCCTGCTCGGCGGCGTCTCGCCGGGCGACGGCGTCGTGGCGTTCCAGCTGCCGATCACGTACGTGCTCAACGGGACGAAGCTGAACGTGACCACGCCCGAGAACGTCGCGCGCGCACATGAGGCCGGCTACGCGTGGCACAACTGGTTCGGCGACGGCGACGCCGACACGCCGCCGACGTGGCGCAACCTCATCGGCTGGTGCGTCGACGGCGTGATGACGGCCCGGCCGCGTGCGTTCGAGCGCACGCTGCAGGCCACGCCGAACCCGGCGGCCTGCGGCGGGTGACGAGCGGCGTCAGGCCGGCTTCTCGAAGACCAGGCGGAAGTGGTCCATCAGCTCGCGCTCGAAGCAGACGCTGTTGGCGCTGACGCCCGAAGTGAACGCCAGGCGGAAGTCCTTGCTCGTCAGGTAGTGGGGCAGCAGCTGGAGCTTGACGAGCGTCTTGCGCGGGCTCGGCTCGGCGAACCGCTTGCGCCACTGCTTGATCGTCTCGATGTAGTCCAGGCGGCCGCTCGTGCGCTCGACGAGGCGCAGATGCGGCTCGGCGGCGGCGACGACCTGCTCGGAGCCGTAGGGCAGGAACGAGCCGGGGAACTGCGCGCCCATCAGCGCGAGGTACCAGGCGTCGGACTCGCGCGGGGCGTCGATGGTGATCTGCTCGCGCGGGATCATGTTGCGCCCGAAGACCATGGTCTGCAGGTACAGGCGCCCGCCCGGCGGCAGCAGGCCGGCGATGTTCGCGAACAGGTTGCGGTAGATCTCGTCCTGACGGCCGGCCGCGGCCTCGTCGGGCGAGCAGAAGTGCTCGAACGCCCCGAGGCTGGCGACCGCGTCGAACGGGCCGAAGTCGCTGGTCGTGACCTGCAGCGCGTTGCGCAGGTGGACGTCGAGGCCGTTGCGGCAGCACGCCTTGGCCTGCGCGGACGAGAGCGTGACGCCGACGCCCGTCGCACCCTGGCCGCGCACGTAGTTCAGCAGTGGGCCCCAGCCGCAGCCGAGGTCGAGCACGCGCCGGCCCGGCGCGATGCCGATCTGCTCGCGGATGTACTCGTGCTTGCGGCGCTGGGCCTCCTCGAGCGTGAGCGAGAAGTCGCCGTCGTACTTCGCCCCGCTGAAGTCGGCCATCTCGCCCAGGCTCAGGCGGAAGATGCGGTCGATCAGCGAATACGTGAAGTCGAGGTCGCGACGGTCGGCCATGATCTTCGGCGGGCGTGTCCGTCAGCGGGGGCGGGCGTCGGCGAACGTGACCAGCCGGCCCTGGTCCTCGTCCCACAGCTTCAGCCGGACGGTCTTCAGGCCGTCCCAGAGCGTGAGCGTCGGCACGTCGTGGCAGATCTCGTTGTCGTCGTGCGCGCGCTGCAGGTTGTAGTTCGGGATGCGCGCGCTGAGGTGATGGACGTGGTGCAGCCCGATGTTCGCGGTGAAGAACTGCAGCACCTTGGGGAGCTTGAGGTACGAGCTGCCCTGGAGGGCCGCGTCCGCGTAGCTCCACTCCTCGGTGTTCTGCCAGTACGTGTCCTCGAACTGGTGCTGCACGTAGAAGAGCCAGACGCCGATGCTGCCGGCGATCATCGCCGTGGGCGCCTGGATCAGCAGGTACTCGCGCCAGCCGATGAGCCAGCACAGCAGCCCGATGACGATGACGAGCCCGATGTCGGTGAGGACGATGCTGCGCCGCAGCCGGGGCCGCGACGCGCTCGACGGCAGCCGCGGCAGGATCACCATCGCCAGCAGCGGCCCGAGGCCGAACATGATCAGCGGGTTGCGGAACAGGCGGTAGCCCAGCCGCTTGCGCCAGGGCATCGCGCGGTACTCGGCGACAGTGAGCGTCGGCACGTCTCCTACGCCGCGCCGCTCGAGGTCGCCGGCCGTCGCGTGATGGACGGCATGGTTGTGGCGCCAGCTCGAGAAGGGCGAGAACACGACGAGGCCCAGCGCGCGCCCGACCCAGGTGTTGGCCTGCTTGGACGGCAGCAGCGACCCGTGGGTGCAGTCGTGGAAGATGATGTAGGTACGCAGCAGGAAGCCGGCCGCGGGAACGGCGATGAGCAGCGTCAGCCAGTAGGAGACGCCCAGCGAGAAGTACATGAGGACCGACAGGCCGAGGTACGGCACGACCGACGTCGCGAGGTCGAGCACGCTGCGCCCGACCCGCGGCACCGTGTAGGGCGCGAGTTCGTCGCGCCAGGCCGGGCGGCGGCTCCTGGGCGCGGCGGCGACGCTCACGCCGGCCGCCGAGCGCGGCGCGTGTGGCTATCGCCCGGGCGTGGCCTCGAGTCCCTCACGGGGCCCACCGTACCGAAGCGACGGGACGGCTGGAGCTTTCCGGCCGGAACGTCCTGGTCCGCGTGCGGACCCGGCCCGAAAACAGGCGCGTCGATCGGGCCGGACCCGGCCCGAAACAGGCGCGTCGATCGGGCCGGACGAGCCCGGGTCGCGCCTCAGCCGAGGCCGCGGCGCTTCTGCTTCTCGACGTTCCGGCGCTGCCCCTCGACGTTCCGCCGTTGCTCCTTGACGTTCCGCCGCTGCCTCGAGGTTCCGCCGCCGGTGGGCCGAGGCCGACACGACCACGGCGCGCCATGCGGTCTTCATCTGGGCTGCATGTTGGGCTGTCACCCTGCGGGCATGAGCGACGAACCGAACCGCAACAGCTTCGAGGACGCGCTGCGCGCGATCGCGCAGGAGGTCAACCGGGGGATCGAGCGCCTCTCGGAGGTGGACCTCGACGAGGTCGCCCGCACGACCGGGCTCGATCCGGACAAGGCGAAGGACTGGTTCGACAGCGCGGGCACGTGGCTGCGCGTGCGCATCGAGCAGGTGGATCCGTCCTCGTTCACGATGCCCGGGACGCCCGCCCCCGCCCCCGCCGACGACGAGCCGACCGCGGCCCGCACGCCGGGCGACGATCCGCTGCGCGGCTTCGGCCCGCACCCGCTCGACGTCCCCACCGCCGAGCAGGGCGTCGCTCTCGCGGCGCTCGACTCCGGACGCTGGACGATCGAGCCGGGCACGAGCGCGCTCGCCGTCCACGGCGACGGCCCCGGCCCGCGCGACGCCCTCGGCCTCGTCCGCGAGCTGCGCGTGCGCGACTGGCTGGACGTCGACGGCCAGATCACGCTGGCGGGCCGCCACGCGCTCAGCCGCTGGCTGGAGACCACCGACCGCTGATCCTCGCCGGTCCTGTCGCGTTGACGGCGCCCCACGCCGTCGGCGCGACACGACCGCCGCGCGGGCGCCCCTACGCGCCCGCGGCCTGGCCCTTGCTCCACTCCTTCTTGTGGACGCGCTTGGCGGCCTGGTAGTCGGCCAGCGCCTGGGCCGAGTCCACGTCGCCGAGCGTCGGGTGCCACGGCACGAGCTCCTGCGCCGCGGCGACGCCGAAGCGCTTGGCCAGCACCGCGCCGAGCGCCTTGACCTTCATCTCGCCGAACCCGGGCAGCGCCTCGAGGTTCGCGCGCAGCTGCTCGCCGTCGGCCGCGTCCGTCCACACGCGGGCCGCGTCGCCGTCGTACTCGTCGACGACGTGGACCGCGAGGTCGTGCACGCGCCCGGCCATCGCGCCCGGGAAGCGGTGGATCGCCGGCCGCTCGCGGAACACCGGCTCGAGATCGGCCGCGGCAACCGTTGCCGCGTCGATCGAGCCGAGCCGCTCCTTCAGCGCCAGCGGACCCGAGAACGCCTTCTGCACCGACACCTGCTGGTCGAGCGCGAAGCCGATCAGCAGCGCCATCGGATCGCTCGCGATGAGCGCGTTGGCCTCGTCGGACTCGGTGAAGTACAGGCGGTCGGGCATGGCCGCGATCCTCTCACAGGATCAGCCGGCGCTCCATGTAGCGGATCGCCAGCCGCCAGGAGACGAGGGCGAAGCCCACGAGGAACGCCAGGTGGCCGACGTCCGCCCAGCCCCACGTCTGGAACACGGAGTCGCGGACGAGCTGAACGCAGTGATACAGGGGGTTGAGGTTGCCGAGGACCTGCGCCCACTCGGGCAGCTGCGACAGCGGGAAGAACGTGCCGGCGACGAGGAACATCGGCGTCAGCAGCCCGCTCTGCCAGTAGGAGAAGCTCTCGATCGACTTCGCCTTCGCCGCGATGAAGATCCCGAACGCCGCCCACCCGGAGCCGGCGAGCGCGGCGATGAACGGCACGAGCAGCATCCCCCAGCTCGGGTCCAGGCCGAAGATCATCGCCACGAGCATCGGCACGCAGCCGTACACGCCGGTGCGCAGCGCGATCCACAGCGCCTCCGCGGTCACGAGCTCCTCGACGTCGACGGGTGCCGCGAGGATCGCGTCGTACGTATGCTGGAACTGGTACTTGACGAACGTCGAATACATCGCCGGGAACGCGCCCGAGAACAGCACGGTGGTCGCCACGATCCCGGTTCCCACGAAGTCGATGTAGTCGTAGCCGGCGACCTCGCTGACCAGCGAGCCGAAGCCGAAGCCGAAGGCGAGCAGGTAGATCGTCGGGTCGACCGTCGAGGAGAACGTCGACGAGCGCCAGAACGACGAGAAGTTGACGACCTCGCGCACCATCACGCCGGCGAGCGCGGCGCGCTCGAGGCGGCGCAGCCGGCGGGGGGCGGGTCCGGTCGCGACAGCGGTGGCCATCAGCTGATCTCCTCCCCGGTCAGCAGGACGAAGACGTCCTCGAGGTTCGTCACGCGGCGCTCGCCGTCGAGGTCGCTGCCGTCGGCGTGCAGCACGGCGACCGACGTGCCCGTGCGCCGCGTCCGCCAGCCGCGACCGACCGCGTCGGACTCGACCTCGCTGAGCCGCGCCGGCGGCCCGTAGACCTCGATCGCCTCCGGACCGGCGTGCTCGGCGATGAGCGCGCGCGGCGCGCCGACCGCGACCGCCCTGCCGTGCGACATGATCGTGACCTCGTCGCAGAGGCGCTCGGCCTCCTCGATGTAGTGGGTGCTCATCAGGATCGACACGCCCTCCGAGCGCATGCGGTCGATGAGCGCCCAGAGCTCCTGGCGCACCTGCGGGTCCAGCCCCACCGTCGGCTCGTCGAGCAGGACGAGCCGCGGCTCGTGCAGCAGCGCCCGCGCGATGAGCAGCCGCCGCCGCATGCCGCCGCTGAGCGCGTCGACCTTCGACCCCCGGCGCTCGGTGAGGTTGGCGATGCCGAGCGCGCGCTCGATCGCGGCCCGGCGCGCCTTCGACGGCACCCGGTACAGGTGGGTGAACACGAGCAGGTTCTGCTCGACCGTGAGCGAGACGTCGAGGTTGTCGAGCTGGGGCACGACGCCCATCGCCGCCCGCGCCTGCTTGGAGTCCTCAGGCAGCCGGTGGCCGAGCACCTCGAGCGTGCCCTCGTCGGCGATCACCTGCGCGGTGAGCGCCTTCATCGTCGTCGACTTGCCCGCGCCGTTTGGCCCGAGCAGGCCGACGCACGTGCCGTAGGGCACGTCGAGGTCGAGCCCGTCGACCGCCGTCAGGCCGCCGAAGCGCTTGACGAAGCCGCGCAGGCGGATCGCCCGAGCATCGCCGCCGTGGCCGTTGCCGTTCGCGTTCTGGAGCATCTCTGTCAACTACGACTGCGGATCGGGGGGCATCTCATCGGTCGCCGTACGGTACGCCGTGGTCCCGGCGTAGGCTGCGGCCATGCCCGGCGACGCCCGCGAGCACGACATCGTCCTGCTCGGCCCCGCCGGCTGCACCGGCGCGCTCACCGCCGAGCACCTCGCCCGGCACGCCCCTTCGACGCACTGGGCGCTCGCCGGCATCGACGTGCGCTTCACCGGCGAGGGGGGCGGCGCGCGCACCGTCTGCGAGGTCTCGGGCGGGGACCCCGGCTATGCCGAGACCGCGAAGATGCTGGCCGAGTCGGCCCTGTGCCTCGCGCACGACGACCTGCCGCAGACCGCCGGCCAGGCGACCACCGCAACCGCGATGGGCCCGGCCCTGCGCGACCGCCTGCAGCGGGCCGGGATCGGCTTCGCGGTCGCCTGACGGGACCCGGCCGGACCGCCGAATCGGCATGCTGCGGCGCGTGTTGTGCGACAGGATGCCGCCGCGCCGCCTTCTGCTGCTCGCCGCCGCCGCCCTCGCGGTCGTGGCGCTGCGTGCGCTGGACGCCGGCGCGGCGCCCGCCTCCGGCGCCGCCGCCGTCCCCGCGGCGTGCACCGGCGCGCGGTGGGTGGCGAGCTGGCTGGCGAGCCCGTCCGACGCCGCGGGCGGCGCCTTCAAGGCCCAGACGCTGCGCACGATCGTGACGCCGCACCTCGGCGGCGGCGTCCTGCGGCTGCGGCTGTCCAACCGCTTCGGCACGCAGTCGGTGACCTTCGACCGCGTGACGGTCGGCCGGCGGCTGGCCGGCGCGGCGGTCGTGCCGGGGACGCTGCGCACCGTGACGTTCGGCGGGTCGCCGTCGGTGTCGGTCTCCGGCGGCCAGGAGGCGGTCAGCGACCCGGTCGCGCTGACCTTCAACGCGTTCGACGATCTCGCCGTCTCGATCTGGTTCGCGGACAGCACGGGGCCGGCGACCGAGCACTTCATCGGGCGCCAAACGTCGTACGCGACGCTCGAGGACCGCGGCGAGGACCGCACCGGCGACGCGTCGGCCGACGGGTTCACCGCGCTGTCGAGCACCGCGAAGTACTTCGTCACCGGGCTCGACGTGGCCGCCCCCGCCTCGACCGGCGCCGTGGTGGCGTTCGGCGACTCCCTGACCGACGGCTACGAGGGCAGCCCGTCGCCGCTGCTGCCCAACCTCGAGCCACTCGACGCCAACGGCGCCTACCCCGACGTCCTCCAGCGCCGCGTCCTCCTCTCCATACCGCCGCCCGGGCTCGCCATCCTCAACGCCGGCATCACCGGCAACCGGATCCTCGACGACGGCCTCATCGACCAGCACGGACCCAAGGCGATCGAGCGGCTGCAGCCGGACGCGCTCGACCGGGCCGGCGTGACCGACGTCCTCATCCTCGAAGGCACGAACGACCTCGGCGCGCGCTCCGCGGGCGCCGAGCAGGTGATCGGCGGGCTGCGCATCCTCATCCAGCAGGCGCGGTCGGCCGGCAAGGGGGTGCTGCTCGGCACGCTCACGCCATCCGGCGGCGCGGAGCCGACGACCTACGGCGACGGCGACTTCGAGACGCAGCGCCAGCAGGTCAACTTCTGGATCCGCACCGCGGGCGAGGCCGACGCTGTGGTGGACTTCGACGCGGCGCTGCGCGACCCGGGTGATCCGGCCCGGCTGCGCGCCGCCTTCGACTCGGGCGACCACCTGCACCCGAACCTGGCCGGCTACCGGGCGATGGCCGACGCCGTCGCCCTCGAGCAGCTGCGTGGCACCGGCTGCCCGGCGCCGCCGACCGCGGCGGAGAGGAAGCGTTGCCGTGCGACCGCGGCGATCCGGGTGCCGAAGCGCTGGCGCGCCGGGATGCGCCGGGCGGTCGTCACCGTCGACGGGCGGCGCGCCGGCGTCATCCGCCGGCCGGGCGGGCGCGTGCGGGTCAGCCTGCGCGGGCGCCGCGGCGCGACGGTGACCGTGAAGGTCCGCGTGGAGCGCTCAGGCCGCGGAGCGGTCGCCCAGACGCGCCGGTTCGCCCGCTGTGCGCGCGTGGGCCGCGCCACCGGACGCTGACGCCGGATCGAGGCCGCCGTCCTCGACGTCGGCGCGGCGCAGCTTCGCGCGGCGCACGGCGAACCGGCGCTCGACGAGATGGGTGCTCAGCGCGCCCGCGACGAACGTGCCGACCCAGAAGCCCGTCCGCTGGATCCACTCGCTCGGGGTGAGCGAGATCAGCAGCGCGTGGATCGGCAGCTGCCACAGGTACATCGCGTAGGAGATGCGGCCCACCTGCGGCAGCGGCGGGATGCGCAGCGCGCGCGAGAGCAGCGCCGTGTCGCTCGTGACGAGCCGGGCGAGCACGAGCGTCGTGCCGATGACGACGACCGGGATCGGCGCGACCGTCCCGTGGTCGCCCAGCGCGAGCCAGCCGACGACGATGACGGCCAGGCCGGCGACCGCGCCGGCGCTCAGCGCGCGGTCCGCGGCGCGCGGCAGCGGCTCGCGCCGGGCAGACAGCGCGAGCGCGAGCGCGCAGCCGGCGAGCAGCTCGCCGAAGCGCGCGTCGGGGCGGAAGTAGCTGGGCGCGACCGCGAGCCCGGGGTCGGGCGCGGTCCCGAGCACCCAGAACAGCGAGAGCCCGGCCGCGGCCGCGACGGCGGTGCCGGCCGCGAGCACGGCGCGGGCGACGCGCCGGTGCAGCAGGAACGCGAGGACGACGGCCCACACGAGGTAGAACTGCATCTCGACGGCGAGGCTCCATACCGGCCCGAGCGCGCCGAGGAACTGCGTGCCGTCGGCGAGGATCGCGATGTCCGCCGTGTAGGTGACGGTGACCGCGACCGCCTCCCACCACATCGTCCAGCTGCCGTCCTGACTCAGCCGGTCGCCGACGAGAGAGCACAGCAGCACGAGCACGATGAGCGCCGGGTACAGGCGCAGCAGCCGCCGCGCCCAGAAGCGCCGCAGGTCGATGCCCCCGCGGCGATCGGCCTCGCCGACGAGGACGCCGGTGATCAGCAGGCCGCTGAGCACGAAGAAGACGTCGACGCCCAGGTAGCCCCAGCCGGTGAGGAAGTCGTGGAACGTCATGACGGCCACGACGGCCAGCGCCCGGACGCCGTCGAGCTGGTCGATCTGACCTCTCGCTCGCAAGCGCCGGAGGCTAGCCGCCCGGGTGGCGGCGCTCATCGCCGGCGCGCCCGGTGCCGATACTGACCGGACGTGACCAGCCTGACCGCGCCCCTGCCCTACCGTGATGGCACGATGTCATCGCGCTCCGCCCTGCTCGCAGCAGGCCTGGCGGTCGTGGCCCTCGCGCTGGTCCCGGCCGCCGCGGGCGCGGTCTCGCCCGCCTGCCGGGCCCTGCCGCTGAAGGTCTCGCTCTCCTCGTCGGACCCGACCGTGCTCGAGGACGACCCGACCGCCGTCGTCTCCCCCCTGCGCGGCGCGAGCATCAACGATCCGCGCGTCGTGCTCAAGCGCAATGGGCGCACGTACGCGCAGGGCTCGCTGGCCGGGCGGCTCGCCCGCGGGCGCACGGCGATCGCGCTGCGGGTCGTCCCGGGCCGGCGGATCCGCGCGGGCCGCTACCGGCTCGCGGTGGCCGGCAAGCGCTCCGGCTGCTCGTCGCGCACGACGGCGTCGCGGCGCTGGCGGTTCGGCACCCCGTCGCTGCCGGTCCGCGCCGCGCCGGTCAGCACCCTCGTCTCCGACAACGACGGGCAGGTCCGGCTGCTGCTGCGCAGCGTCGGCCGCCACAGCGTGTCCGACGTGAAGGTCTCGCTCATGGACCCGGCCGGGGCGACCGTCGCGCAGGCCGCCCACCGCGGCGCGTTCACCGGCCAGGTGAGCATCGACCTGCCCCTGGCGGGCCGCCCCAGTCCCGGCCGCTACACGCTGAAGGTCACCGGCCGCACCGACGGGACCGCGCTGCGCTCCGAGCAGCCGCTGGCGTTCGCGCCGGGCGGCGGGAGCGCCGGCGCGGACACCGCGCCCCAGACCGGCGCCGCCGTGCAGCGCGTCGTCGTCGACTGGTCGGGCGGCGCCTGGCAGGGCCGCGACGTCGCAGGCTTCGTCGCGCCCGGCATCGGCTACGGCGAGATCGTCTGCCGCCCCGACGCCCAGTGGATCCGCTTCTACCCCAGCGACCTCAACCGCGAGGTCGCGATGATGAACTGGACGTACAAGGACTGGTCGGAGAACCAGGAGAAGGCGATCCGCGAGGCGCTCCACGACCGGTACACCGGACCCGACTTCCGCGAGGGGCTCAACAAGTTCGGGCCGGCCGAGAAGCTGTCGACCGGCGAGTACGAGGGCATCATCAGCGACCGGGGGCCGTTCGACAACATCGGCGCGGCATCGCTGGCGGCGCCCACGACCCTGAAGCTCACGTGGCAGTGGGACCTCGGCCAGTCCGGCGGCGAGCGCTGCCACGTCGAGGGCACGTTCACGAGCCAGACCGCGAGCTCGACGCCGCCCGTGGCGCGCTCGGCCCAGGTCCTGTGGCGCGGCGATGCGAACGCCGCCGGCCGCGACGGGGCGAGCGTCGAGGTCCCCGGGGTCGGGACGCTGGCGATCGCCTGCCGGCCCGGGCCGCTGGGCACGCGGGCGCTGACCGTCGACACGGCCCAGGGCGCGACCGTCACGACGCGCGAGGGCTCCGACGACTTCGGCCGGCCGCAGGACGTCGGCCCCGTCAGCGCGAACCTGCCCAACAACGGCATGATCGCGATCCGGTTCTCGGGCGGGGCGACGCTGCTGGCGTCGTCGCGCTGGAAGGTCAACGACCCGGACCAGACCCAGAACTTCTGCGCGATCGCCGCGCAGGCCGTCGCGCCGGGGTGAGCCGCGGCGCACCGCCGGCCTGGACGGCACGTGCCTGTCATCCTGCGGGCGATGCGCGATCTCGACCTGAGCGCCTACGACGTCCTCACGTTCGACTGCTTCGGCACGATCATCGACTGGGACCGCGGCGTCCTCGACGGCCTGCGCGCCGCGCTCGAGCCGCTGGGAGTCCGGGCCACCGACGCCGAGCTGCTCGACGCCTACGCCCGGCACGAGGCCGCCCTGCAGCACGGCGCCTGCCCGCGCTACCGCGACGTGGTGTCCGGCACGCTCGAGGCGATCGCCCGCGAGCACGGCCTCGAGCCGAGCGCCGAGGCGCTCGCCGCGTTCGGCGACTCGGTCGGCGACTGGCCGCCGTTCCCGGACTCCGTCGACGCCCTGCGCCGGCTGGGCACCCGCTACCGGCTGTGCGCCGTGACCAACTGCGACGACGACCTGTTCGCGCGGACACAGGCCCAGCTCGGCGACCCGTTCGACGTCGTGGTCACCGCCGAGCAGAGCCGGGGCCTACAAGCCCGACCACGCGATGTTCGAGCTCGCGTTCGAGCGCGCCGGCGTCCCGCGCGACCGGATCCTCCACGTCGCCCAGAGCCTCTTCCACGACCACGTGCCGGCGGCGGAGCTCGGGCTCGACAGCGTCTGGGTCAACCGCCGCGGCGAGGGGTCGCCGTCGGTGCGCCCGGGCGCCGACCCGGACATGATCGTGGCCGACCTGCGCACGCTGGCGCAGCGCGCCGGCGTCTGATCGCGCCCGAGCGGGACGGGCGGGCGCGGTCTCGGGCGTGGTCTCGGGCGCGGTCTCGGCCCGGCCGGCGGCAGGGACGTGCACTACCTTCCGGTCTTTCCGGGAACACCCGGGGCATGCACGTCTCCGTACTTCGCACCTGGGGCCCGGCCGTCCTCGCCGCCGGACTGCTCGTCCTCCTGCTGCCGATGCCGGCCGCCCGCGCGGACGACGCCGCGATGAAGGCCGGCGTCGTGCCGGCCCTGCAGGCGCTCGCCAAGAAGGAGTCCGCCGCCGCATCGGGCCTGCGCCGGGTGCGCACCCGGGGACGCGCCGCGGTCGCGGGCTCACGCAAGAAGGTGCGCTCGGCCCGGCGCTCCGCGCGCGTCTTCGCCGAGCTGCTCGCCGCCCAGCAGCCGTCGACGCCGAACGGCCAGCAGGCCAAGGACCTGCTGCTGAAGGGCCTCGAGCTCGAAGCCATGGCCTACCAGCGCGCCGATCTCGCCCTCAAGAGCTACGGCCGCGGCAACACGAGGCGGGCCAACCGCATCCTGCGGCGGGCCGACCGGGCGATCCTGCGCGCCGTCGGCTACGGGAAGAAGGCGATCCAGATCCTCGTGACCCTCTAGTGCCCCCGCAGGCGATGCACCCGAGATGCGCCGCATTTCGAGCACGACATTCCCGCGAGAACCGCCGGCGAGAACCGCCCCCGCGCCCGCCGGCCCGGCGGGCGCGAGCGGGTTCTTCCGAGGCAGAGATTTGGCAACCCTTCTTCGGTGTGCCTAATATGGGTGGCGATGCAGCGCTCCCTCGCCGAAGAGCACGACCTCGAGCAGTTCCCCCGCGCCGGCGTCCGCGCCCGCCGCTGGCGCCGCTTCGAGGACGGGCTCGAGGAGTGGCTCGGAACTCCCGAGGGCCGGTTCATGACCTGGTGCGCCCAGCGCCAGGTCGACGAGTCCGCCCTCGCCGCTCGCCCGTAGCGATCTCCGCCAGCCACGACTCCCGCCGCCGGCCCGCGTGCCGGCGCGCTCGGCTTGATGGCGACGTTATTTTGAACCGCTTGTTATAGTCCCCCGCTACATCCTCGAACGCAAGGGAGCAGCTGTGGCCACGACCAAGCACGTCGAGACGGGCATCCTCGCCGAGAAGAACGCCGCCAAGCGTCAAGAGATCGTGGACCTCCTCACCCAGGCGTACTGGATGGAGATGGAGACGGTCATGAGCTATCTGGCCAACGCCTCCAACCTCGACGGCATCCGCGCCGAGGAGATCGCCGAAGCCCTCGACGAGGACGTCAACGAGGAGCTCGGCCACGCGCGGGCCTTCGCGCGTCGCATCAAGGAGCTCTACGGCACGCCTCCCGGCTCCATGGACTTCAGCGCGAGCCAGACGAGCCTGCAGCCGCCCGCCGACCCGGCCGACGTCGTCACCGTCATCAACGGCGTCATCGACGCCGAGTCCGGCGCCATCGCGCACTACAACCGGATCATCGAGGCCTGCGACGGCGTGGACTGGGCGACCCAGGACATGGTCATCGACATCCTCCGCGACGAGGAGGGCCACCTGCGGACCTTCGAGCGCTACCTGCGCGAGTTCGACTGAGCGCTTTGGACATCCGTTACGATTGAAATCGACGCTTCTGGGGTACAGAGGCGTTGACTCTCCTCCGTCCCGCGGGCCCGGCATCTGCAGTCGCCGGGCCCGCGGGACTCCTCCTTTGTGGGGTCGCCGCGCGGGCTAGCTGTCTGATCGGCTGGTCGGCACCGGAGGCGCGGCGCCCGGCTCCGCCTCGACCGGCAGGCTCGGCGCACCGCCGATGCGGTCCAGCCACTTCAGCCGGCGCTCGTCCCAGCGCACCGCCCGCCTGGTCGCCTTCTCAAGCTTCTTCGCGCGGCGCCGCGCCGATCGCGACTGCGAATCCTCGTCCGCGCGCGGCTGGTAGAAGCGCCGCCCCCACCAGGAGTTGGGCCGGGCCAGGCGGATCGCCCAGACGTAGTTGAACGGCGGGATGAACAGCCCGATGATCGCCAGGCGCACCTTGCCCTTGACGACGATCACCGCAGCGATGGTGAGCTGCTCGATCACCACCACCGTGACCCACTCCCACGACCCGTGCACGCTGGGCACGAAGCCGAGCACGACCAGGCCGCCGAGCAGCGCGCAGATGATCCCGACGTCGATCGACGAGCGGCCCTGCTCGCTCCAGTAGACGTCGTCGAGGTACAGCCACAGGGCGAACTCGTCGACCGTCAGCCCCACGCCGACGCCGAACAGCGCGGCGAGGACCTCCATCCACGGGCTCCCCGGCTGGACGGCGAAGGACACGAACCCCGCGCAGATCATCAGGACGATCCCGAAGACGAGGTGGTGGATGTGCAGGCCGCCCGGCTTCACGCTCCCCGGCCACCACGTGACGTTCGGGTTGCGCATCAGCCGCGTCGACATGCGGATGAACAAGAACGAGGCGAGGAAGGCGCCGAGCACCACGACGCCCGCGCGCTGGCTGGGATCTTCGAGGAGGTCCATCGTCCGATCAGTATCGGCGCTTCGTGTCGCCGCCTGTCGCGAACGCTAGTGGTTCGCCGCCCCGCCTGCGACGGGGGCGCCTCATCCGCCCCGCGGCACGACCAGGATCGCGCAGCCCGCGTCGCGCACGACGCGCTCCGACGTGCTTCCCAGCAACAGGCGCCGCAGCGGGCCCCACCCTCGCGAGCCGAGCACGAGCAGGTCCAGCCGCTCCGACCGGGCGACGAGCACGTCGGCGGCCTTGCCCTCGAGCACCTCGACCGGCAGCCCGTCCGCCGCCTCGGCCACCCGGTCCCGCGCGGCCTGCGCGTCTGTCGCCTTCGCGACCGCGGTCAGCAGGACGATCTCGCCGCCGGTCGCCTGCGCGGCCTCCCGCGCGAGGCCGAGGGCGTGCACCGCCTCGGGCGAGCCGTCGAAGCCGACGCCGATCGTGGTCACCGAGAAGCGCTCCGCGGACGCGACGCCGCGCGGCGCCACGAGCACCGGGCAGGGCGCGTGGTGCAGCGCCGCCTTGGCCGTCCCGCCCGCCGCGGCGCGCCCGTCGGCGCTGCGCCGGTGCGACCCGAGCACGAGCAGCCCCGCCTCGGCCTCCTCGCAGACGTCGTGCAGCGCCCGTCCGGGCGACGTGTCCGGTATGACCCTGGTCGCCGCGCCGGGCGCGAGCTCGTCGCGCAGGCCGGCCGCGAACGCCGCCGCGTCGTCGCGCAGGTCCTCGATGACCTCGATCTCGGTGACCGTGCCCTCGAGCGGCAGGAGCTCGTACGGATAGGCGTGGACGAGCAGCAGCGAGCCGCCCGCGGCGTCGGCGACCTGGCGCGCGAGCGCGACGGCGTCCCGCGACTCCGGGTTGTGGTCCACGCCGACGACGATGGTGGCGAGCATCGAGCGGCGACCCTACCGCCCCGGCAGGCCGGCTACCGGTTAGGGTCGCCTTCGGAACGCCGAACGGAGGTGGCAGGTGGCGCGGGCCGGGGGCAGCGCCGGAGAAGGCGAAGGGCTGCGGGTGGTGATCGCCGAGGACTCGGTGCTCCTGCGCGAAGGCGCGGTGCGCCTGCTCGAGGACGCGGGCATCGAGGTCGCCGGCCAGGCCGGCGACGCCGACGGCCTGATCGAGGCGGTCGCGGAGCAGCGGCCGGACGTGGCGATCATCGACATCCGGATGCCGCCCGACGACCTCGAGTCCGGCCTGCGCGCCGCGACCGAGATCCGCCGCCGCTGGCCGTCGACCGGGGTGCTGATCCTGTCGCAGTACGTCGAGGAGCACTACGTGCACGGGCTGCTCGACGCCGGCAGCAGCGGCGTCGGCTACCTGCTCAAGGACCGCATCGGCGAGGTCGACCGCTTCATCGAGGCGGTGCACCGGGTCGCCGAGGGCGGGTCCGTGCTCGACCCGGAGGTCGTGGCCCGGATGCTCGGCCGGCGGCGGGAGCGCGAGCCGATCGACTCGCTCACCCCGCGCGAGCGCGAGGTGCTCGCGGCGATGGCCGAGGGCTACACGAACCGGGCGATCGCCGGCCGCCTCGACGTCACCGAGCGGGCGGTCGAGCGCCACGTGACGGCGATCTTCGACAAGCTGGGCCTGTCGGCCGTCGACGGCGGCCACCGCCGCGTGCTCGCGGTGCTGACCTTCCTCAGCGGCTGAAGCCCGCGGCGGGGCCCGTCAGCCGCGCGGCGTCTCGTCGGGCCAGTGGCCGTGGGCGTCGAAGAACTCGCGCGCCGCCTCCTCGCGATCGCGGTCGTGCTGATCGCCGAACCCGAGGCGGAAGATCAGGTTGGCGATCACGGTGCAGATCGCCGCGGCGATGAGCGCCTCGCCGACGCCTTCGATGTCGGTCTCGACGAGGACGATGACGCCGGCGGCGACGAGCGCCAGCGGCAGTCCCCAGCGCACGAGATACACGGGCTTCACCCGACGAACGGTACGCCCTCTGGCGGCACGGCACGGCATGGACCATGATGCGAGCGGGCAGGCAAAGGCCATGACCGACGATTCGGAATCGCGCGACGACGCGCCGCTCGACGAGCAGGTGCCCGAGTTCCTCGACGAGGACGACCATGGGCAGGCCGGCGGCGAGGCGGCCGTCGAGGCGGCGCCCGGGAGGCCGGGCGGCCCGCTGCGCTTCGCGCGCATGGCCGGCTCGTCGATCGCGGGCCGCGACGCGGCCCCGTGGGTCACCGACTTCCTCAACGCCGCGTACTACCGGCGCCCCGTCGACGCGCGCGAGGTCGACGACGTGCGCCTCGCGTTCAGCGTGCTGACGACCTACTGGTATCGCAAGGCCTCCTCGCGACGGCTGCACGTCACCGACCTGCCCGCCTTCCACAAGGCGTTCGGCACCCACCGGTTCGACACCGGGCGCTCGGGGCGCGGAACGCTGGACCGCGCGCAGCTGCTCGCCGGCGGCGCCGCGCTCATCGGCGACTGGTTCCCCGCGGCCTACGAGGACGACGACCGGCGAGGCTGGGGCGTCGCGTTCGCATCGCCCGAGGAGCGCGCCGCCTACGACCACTCCAAGCGCCTGGCGCTCGCGCGACTCGGCAAGCTCACGCCCGAGCACGCGCCGCCCGACGAGCAGGTGTGGCACACGTACCCGCCGGTGGAGATGCCGTCGGCCGAGGGGGTCGTCGGCGCGCTCACCCGGCCCGAGACGTGGCCCGACTACGCGAGCGAGGTCGGGCGCTTCACGCCGCTGCGCCCGGGCGGCCTCGACGGCCAGACGTTCGAGATCGAGGTGGCCGCGGGCACGGATTCCGGGCGCCCGATCTTCACCCGCGGCTACGTGACGATCACGCGCCTGGTCACGCCCGACGACCCCGCCGCGCTGCGCGCCTACTTCGACGAGCTCGAGGCGGGCATGGCGCGCTACGGCGAGGACGAGCCGCGGGTCGTGCCCGAGGATGGCGAGCCGGTCGTCGGCTTCGACCTCACGACCCACCAGGGCCACTTCATGGGCGCCGGGCACAACCGGCTCGTGCTCTACACCCACGAGGGCCGTGCGCTCGTGCGGGCGGCGGGGACCTGGGACCCCATGCCGTGGCACATCGGCCAGGCCTACAAGGTCGCCGGCCGTGAGGCCCAGCACGCGTTCTGGGGCCAGGGCGACGTCGCGCGGCTGTCCATGCTGCACCAGCTCGCGCTGCGGCTCGGCGGATGAGCGCACGCGCCGTCGTCATCGGGAGTGGGCCGAACGGGCTGGCGGCCGCGATCCGCCTCGCCGAGCACGGACATCCCGTCACGGTGCTCGAGGCCGGCCCGGTGCCCGGCGGCGCGGTGCGCACCGAGGAGCTCACGCTGCCGGGCTACCGGCACGACACGTTCTCCTCCGTCTACCCCGCGGGCGCGGCGTCACCGGTGTTCCGGCGCATGCCGCTCGCCGGCCACGGCCTGTCGTGGACGCATCCGCAGGCCTGTTACGCCCACCCGCTGCCCGGCGGCCGCGCCGTCGCGCTGTACCGCTCGCTCGACCGGACGGTGGCCGGCCTGGATGCCATCAACGCCGGCGACGGACAGCGCTGGGCAGCGTTCGCGGGGCCGCTGCTCGACGCGTTCGAGGCGCTGCGCGCGACGATGCTCTCCGGGTTCCCGCCCGTGCGCGGTGCGCTGCGGCTGCTCGGCGCGCTGGGCCCCGTCGGCGCGGCCGCGTTCGGCGGGCTCGTCCTCGGCTCCGCCCAGGGCCTGGGCCGGCGGCTGTTCGGCGGCGAGGGCTCGCGCGCGTGGCTGTACGGCTCGGCCGGTCACGGCGACGTGCCGCCCACCGGCGCCGGCAGCGCCATCGCGGTCAGCTACCTGAACCTCATGGGCCACGCCGTCGGCTGGCCGAGCCCGCGCGGCGGCGCGCAGAAGCTCACCGACGCGCTCGTCTCCTACCTGCGCGCGCTCGGCGGCGACGTGCGGACCGGTGAGGTGGTTGTCGGCGTGGAGACCCCCGGCGGGCGGGTGACCGCCGTGCAGATCGAGGGCGGCGAGCGCGTCGGCGCCGATCTCGTCGTCGCCGACGTCATGCCGCACGCCCTCGTCGGGCTCGTCGGCCCGGACCGCCTGCCGCCCGCGTACCGGGGCCTCATGCGCCGCTACCGCTACGGACCGGCGACGTTGAAGGTCGACTGGGCGCTCGACGGCCCGATCCCGTGGGAGGCGCCCGAGCCGCGCGGCGCCGGGACGGTCCACGTCGCGGGCGGCGAGGAGGAACTGCTGGCCACGATCGCGCAGAGCGAGCGCGGGCTGCCCGAGCGGCCGTTCATGCTCCTCGGCCAGCAGTCGCTCGCCGACCCCACGCGCGCGCCCGCCGGGCACCACACCGCTTGGGCGTACACGCACGGCCCGCGCACCGGGATCGACTGGGCGGCCGAGCAGGCGCGCCACGTCGAGCGCATGGAGGCGCAGGTCGAGCGCTTCGCGCCGGGCTTCCGCGACCGGATCCTCGCCCGCCACGTCATGGGCCCCGCCGAGCTGCAGGCCCGCGACCGCAACCTCGTGGGCGGCGACGTCGGCGGCGGCAGCTACCGCCTCCCCCAGGTCGTGCTGCGCCCGATCCCGTCGATCTCGCCCTACCGCACGCCGGTGGACGGCCTGTACCTCGGCAGCGCCGCCGCGTTCCCCGGGGGCGCGGTACACGGGGTGCCCGGCGATGCGGCGGCCGCCGCCGCCCTGCGCGACCTCAAGCGCGGGCGGCGACGGCGGCGATGATCTTCGACAGCTGGCTGCCCTGCCAGGCCAGCGGCGAGCGGCCCTCCTCCTCCACGGCGAGCTCGGCGCCGGGGATCTCGGCCGCGTAGCGCTCGCCGACCGCGAGGGGATGCCCCGGGTCGGCCTCGTCGCGGTCGGCCACCACGGTGACGGGGAGGTCGAGGGCGTGCAGGTCGCCCCACGCGGCGAACGGCCGCGACCGCGGGACCTGGCGCAGCGCGTCCGCGAGCGCCGCGGGGTGGCGGTGCTGGCCCAGGCGCTGGCGGATGACCGTCTCGACGGTGCCGCGCCACTTCTCCGGCACGTCCGGCTCGCCGTAGGCCGCGACGAAGCCGTCCACCCCGCCGTCGCGCAGGCCGGCGCTCAGCGCGTCCCAGCGGTCGAGGTCGCCCGGGAAGTCCTCCGGGTCGTAGGCGGGCGTGATGACCACGAGGCCGAGCGCGCGCTCCGCATGCTCCAGCGCGTAGCGCAACAGCGTGTGCGCGCCCATCGACGCGCCGGCGAGCACAGCCCGCTCGATGCCCAGCTCGTCGAGCAGCTCCCCGAGGTCGGCGGCAAGCGCCTCGTAGTCGTAGCGGTCGCCCGGATCGGACTCGCCGTGGCCGCGTGCGTCAGGGGCGACGACGCGGTGGCCGGAGCGCTCCAGAGCGGTCGAGCCCATCACCACGTAGCGGCGCGTCGCGGTCAGGCCGTGGAGCAGCACGACCGGCGTGCCGCTGCCCGTGTCGTCGTAGGACAAGCGCATTGCGGTGTCCTACCGTATGTCCATCATGACCGTCATCGACGTCACCGAAGCGACCTTCCAGGCGGAGGTCCTCGACCGCTCCCGCACCGTCCCGGTCGTCGTCGACTTCTGGGCCGAGTGGTGCGGTCCCTGCCGGCAGCTCGGGCCCGCGCTCGAGAAGGCCGCCAACGCCCGCGAGGGCGAGGTCGTGCTGGCCAAGCTCGACACCGACGCCAACCAGCAGCTCGCGACCGCCTTCCAGATCCAGGGCATCCCCGCCGTCAAGGCGTTCAAGGACGGCCGCGTCGTCTCCGAGTTCGTCGGCGCCCAGCCGCCGGCCGCCGTCGAGCAGTTCTTCGACGCGCTGGTCCCGTCCGAGGCCGACCGCCTGGTCGCCGCGGGCGACGAGGCGTCCCTGCGCCGGGCCGTCGAGCTCGCGCCCGCGCGCCCCGACGCCGTCGTGCCGCTCGCGCGGATCCTGCTCGGGCGCGGCGAGCGCGACGAGGCGCTCGAGCTCCTGAAGAACGTGCCCGGCGACTTCCAGGCCGAGGGGCTGCTCGCCCGCGCGCGCCTCGAGGAGGCGGACGCGCCCGTCGACGTCAGCGAGGCGCTGACGGCGCTGGACGCCGGCGACCGCGAACGCGCGACGGATCTGCTGATCGAGGCGCTGCCGGACGCCGACGGCGCCAAGGACGACCTGCGCCGCGTGATCGTCGCGATCCTCGACGAGCTCGGCGTCGACAGCGACTTCGCGCGGGACGCCCGGCGCCGCCTGGCGACCGCCCTCTACTAGTAGACGCACGGGGGCCCGCCTCTCGCCGGCAGACGCGCCGCAAGCCCACCTTGTGGGCCCGGGGCCGGCGTCGGCACCCCTGGTAAACGCACGGGGGCCCGCCTCTCGCCGGCAGACGCCGCACGCCCACCTTGTCGGCCCCGGGGCCGGCGTCGGCACCCCTGGTAAACGCACGGGGGCCCGCCTCTCGCCGGCAGACGCCGCACGCCCACCTTGTCGGCCCCGGGGCCGGCGTCGGCACCCCTAGCGGCCGAACGCGGGCGCGCGCTTCTCGAAGAACGCGCTGACCCCCTCGCGCCCGTCGGGCGAGGCGGCGAGCCTGGAGATCGACGGCGCCTCGGCAGCGAGCTGGTCCGTCAGCGAGTTCGTCGCCGACGCCCGCAGGAGCCGCCGCACGGCGCCGAACGCGGGCGTCGAGCCGGACGCCAGCTTGCCCGCGATCTCGCCCGCCTTCGCCTCCAGCTGCTCGTCGTCCACGACGCGGGTCACGAGGCCCATCTCGAGCGCGCCGGCGGCGTCGATGCGCTCGTTGAGGAGCATCAGCTCCGCCGCCCGTCGCCAGCCGACGATGCGCGGCAGCGTCCACGTGGCGCCGCCGTCGGGCGAGAAGCCGATCTGGGTGTAGGCCATCGTGAAGCGCGCGGTCTGCGAGGCGACGACGATGTCGCCGATCATCGCCAAGCTCATCCCGCCGCCGGCCGCGGCGCCGCGCACGGCCGTGACGAGCGGCGCGTCGAGGGCGAGCAGCGCCTCCACGCCGTCGTGGAACGCCTCGACGAGCGCGAGGACCGCCGCCTCCGTCTCCTCGGCCTCGTGCATGTAGCGCAGGTCGCCGCCGACCGAGAAGTTCGGGCCGTCGGCGCCGAGGATCACCGCGCGGACGTCGTCGCGGCCGTGGAGGCTGCGGGCGTGGTCCCGCAGCGCGCCCGCGGCCTCGAGGCTGACCGGGTTGCCGGCGCCGGGGCGGTTGAGCGTCAGGTGCGCGACGCCGTCGCGGACGTCGAGCAGGACGGGATCAGACACGGCCGGCCTCCCGCGCGTGGTCGGCGATGAGCCTCACGCTGTCGCCGGGGCGCTCGCGGAAGAAGATGTGCCCGACGCCGTCGAGGATCTCCAGGCGGCTGTCGGGGATCTTCTCGGCGATGAGCGCGGCGTTGGCGACCGGCAGCATCTCGTCGGCGGTGCCGTGGATGACGAGCGTCGGGGCGCTGACGTCCACCAGGCGCTCGCTCGCGTCGTGGCCCATGACGGCCTGCGCCTGGGCCATGATGACCTCCAGGGCGACCGGCAGCTCGAGCGCCGCGCCGCGGAATGCGGCGAAGGCGGCGTCGTCGGCCGCGAAGGCCGGGGACACGTTGACCTCCCAGCTGGCGCGGACCGCCTGCTCAGGATCGCCGGAGCTCATCCCCTCCATGAGCTTGCCCATCGTCTCCTGTGAGGCCAGCACGGAGCCCGCGCCGCCTGGATAGGTGCAGCCGAGCGTCAGCGTGCGCAGGCGCTCGGGATGGCGCAGCGCGAGCTCCTGGGCGATCATCCCGCCCATCGAGATGCCGACGACGTGGGCGGTGTCCCAGTCGAGCGCGTCGAGCACGCCCGCGGCGTCGTCGGCCAGGTCGGCGATCGTGAAGCCCGGCTCGGTCGCCGAGGAGTGCCCCACGCCGCGGTGGTCGTAGACGCAGACCTCGAACTCCCGGCGCAGGCCGTCGAGGAACGGCTCGCCCCAGCTGAGGTGGGTGCCGCTCATGCCCATGATCAGCAGGAGCGGCTCGCCGGATCCGGAGCGCTCGTAGTACAGGTCGTGGCCGTGGATGGTGGCGTGAGGCATGGACGGCAACCTACAGCGGCAGGGCGAGCTGGCCGGCGTCGACCTCCGGCGCCGGCGCGTCGAACCCGGCGACGCGGACGCCGAGCAGCCGCACCGGCCGGGCGGGCGCGTAGGCGCGCAGGAGGTCGAGCGCGACGCCGCCGACGACGTGCGCGTCGGCGGTCGCCTCGGCGATCGTGCGGGCGCGCGTGACCGTGGTCCAGTCGTCGAGGCGCACCTTGATCGCGATCGTGCGCCCGGGGCGCTTCAGCCCGGCGCACAGCTCGTCGGAGAGCCGGCGCAGGTGCGCCTCCTGCTCCGCGCGATCGGCGACATCGGTGTTGAACGTCGTCTCGCGCGACTCGCTGACCGCGACGCGCTCGAGCGTGAGCTGCGCCGAGCCGTGGAAGCGCGCGCGGGCGAGCAGATCGCGGCCCTGGTTCGTGCCGAAGCGTTCCTGGAGGGCCGCCTCGGGCGTCTGCGCCAGCCGGCCCAGCGTCGTGATCCCGAGCGCGGCCAGGCGCTCGACGGTCTTCGGCCCGATGCCGGGCACGAGGCCCGGCGAGGCGTCCGCGAAGCGCGCGCACGCCCCCTCGCGCGTGAGGACGACGAAGCCGGCGGGCTTCTCGGCGTCGGAGGCCACCTTTGCGACGAGCTTGTTCGGGCCGATGCCGACGGACGCGGAGAGTCCGGTCGCGCGCCGGATGTCGGCGACGAGCCGGCGCATGGCCGCGTTCGGGGCGACGAGGCCGCTGAGGTCCAGGTAGGCCTCGTCGAGCCCGACGACCTCCACGCGCTCGACGTGGTCGCGCAGCAGGTCCATGACCTGCCTGGAGACCGCACGGTAGGCCGCGAAGTCGGGTGGGATGTTGATCGCCGCCGGGCACAGGCGCCGCGCCCGCGCGGCGGGCATCGCCGAGCCGACGCCGAACTTGCGCGCCTCGTAGCTGGCGGTCGTGACGACCGCCCGCGGGCCCGTGCCCGCGACGATGACCGGCTTGCCGCGCAGCTCGGGGCGGCGCTGGAGCTCCACGGACACGTAGAACGCGTCCATGTCGAGGTGGGCGATCTTCACGGCCCACAGATGGTGCCCGGGAGCTCGGACGGGCCTCCCGGGCGCGACCTGCGCTTTCTGTCCACCCCTCGGACGGAAAGCGCAACTCGACTAGCGGGTGACCTCGATCCAGCCCATCCCCGGATGGCCGAGCCGGGCCTTCGTGGCCCACGTGAGGTCGAACTCGCGCCCGGCGACGAACGGGCCGCGGTCCACCACATGGGCGCGCACGCTGCGGCCGTGGTAGCGCAGGGTGAGCGCGGCCCCGCACGGGAGGGTCTTGTGGGCGACCCCGATCGTGGCGGGCGTGAACGTGCCGCCGCAGGCCAGCGGGTTGCCGAACAGCCCCGGCCCGTAGGCGGACGCGAACGCGCGACGGTACGCGTTGACGCGGCCGACCGGCTCGCTGGTCGCCGCGTTCGCGCCGTCGCCGGCGAAGCGCACGCGCGCCGGGGCGCTCATCGGCGAGCCCAGCCGCTGCGACAGCCGGTAGCGGCCGCCGGCGGCGGTCCGGTCGCGGTCGATCGTGCGCCAGCGGCCCTCGCGGCGCAGCTGCAGCGCCACGACGCGGCCCCCGCCGCCCGGGCGCAGGGCGCCGGCGACCTCGACGCGGCGCCCGGCGCGCAGATGGTGGCGCACGTGCTCGGTGGCGAGGGCGGCGCGGACCCGGACGGGGCGCTCGGCGCTCACGGCGGCCGGCGGCGGCGCCGGCGCCGGCGCCGGCGCCGGCTCGTCGGCCTGGGCGGCGCCGGCCTGGGGCGTGGCGTCGACCACGCGCACCGCGCCCGACCGGCGCAGGGGCGCGCTCAGGTGCAGCGCGCCGCCGTCCTGCGTCACGGCGCTGCGCAGAGCCACCCACTCGGCGCCGCCCGCCGGGCGGAACTGCAGGGCCACGGGGACGCCGGGCTGCCCGGAGGCGAGGCGGCCGGTCACGTCGACCGCCGCGCCGAAGCGCAGGGAGCCGTCGCGGACGGTGATCTGGATGGGTGCGCCCGGGGTGTCGGACTGAGCGGCGGCGGGCGCGGCGGCGCTCAGGGCGATGGTTGATCCGAGCACGCTCGCCAGCCCAAGGGCCGGCACGGCGCGCAGCGGGTTCTGCGGCCTCAACAGAGGTCCTCCTTTGTCTGTGCGGCGGCCGGCGGGATCTCGAGACGCGCGGAGCAGCGAAAGACGCCGCGAAGTCACCCGGGCCGAATACGAACAGCCGTTCGAGAGTACCCCGCCTCACGGCCCCGACACCCAAGTGTGCGACACCTCACACTTGGGCGGCGGTCCTCAGATCGGCACGCGCGGCGTGCCGGCGAGCAGCTGCGCGGCGATCGCCGCGAACCGCGCGGCGCGCGTCTCGAGCGGCTCCTGCGCCTGCACCGCCTGGGCGGTCTCGAGCAGCCCGTCGATCTCCGTCAGCAGGCGAGCCTCGTCGCCGTCCGCGCCGCCCGTGGGGATCTGGCAGGCGAGCCGTGCCAGCGCGAGCGGCTCCGTCGCGTCGACGAAGCGAAAGATCATCTGGCACGCCGCGGCGGTGTAGGCGATGACGCGCTCCCCCGCGAGCCACCGGTGGCCGAGCACGCCGCGCCCGGGCGGCCCGCCGAGGTCGATCGGGGGCTCGCCGGCCAGCACCCGCCGCGCGTTGCCGCCCGCGATCGCCTCGAGCGCGTCCGGGCCCAGCCCGACCTCCCTCGCGCAGCGCACGAACGCCATCAGGGCATAGCGGCCCGACCCGTACGGCATGTCGGAGGCGAACAGGATCCGCGACGGGTCGACCGTCTCGAACAGCGCGAGCATGTCGGACGACAGCCACCAGGACGTGTCGAAGTAGAGGTTCTGCAGCTCGTTGGCCACCGGGCCGACCAGGCCGAGGTCGCTGATGCCGGCGTGGGCGAGGATCAGCGCGGCGCTGGGATGGCGCCGGGCGAGCGTGACGAGGTCCTCGCCGAGCGCCGGGATGCCGCGCCCCGCGTGGACGAGCACGGGCAGCCGCTCGGCGGCGGCCAGCTCGACGAGCGCCTGCACCGACGGGTGCGACATGACGAACGCGTCGGAGCGTGGATGCAGCTTGAAGCCGACCGCGCCCGCCTCCAGGCAGCGGCGGGCCTCCGGCAGCGGATCGCCGGCGTTAGGGTCGATGCGGGCGAACGCGCGCAGCCGACCGCCGGCCGTCGCGATCTCGGCGAGCACCCGGTCGTTGGCCGGCGGGTACCCCTCAGGCTCGGCGGTCGTGAAGACGACGGCCTCGTCGATCCCTGCGCGGTCCAGGCCGCCCAGCAGGTCCTCGACGGACCCCTTCACCCCGTCGGGGTCGTTGAAGCCCGTGTGCGTGTGGACGTCGAGCAGCGACGTCCCCGGTCCGAGCAGCGACCGGACCGTTCCCAGGTACGGCTCCAGGATGTCGTCCCACGGGTATCCGGGCACGGGCACGACGGCAGAGGTTAGGGCGCCGGTGGAGAACATCGTGTGCCGCGGCTTGCGCATCCCCCCGGCCGCAACCACAATCGGGGTCGTGGCCAACCCCGATCGCCTGAGCGGCCTCGACGCATCCTTCCTGCACCGCGAGCGCGACGGCGCGGCCAACCTGCACGTCGCCGAGGTCCTCGTCTTCGACGGCCGGCCCCCCGGCTACGTCGAGCTGCTCGACCACATCCGCGCCCGCCTGGACCTCGTGCCGCGCTACCGGCAGGTGCCGGCCGGGGTGCCGCTGCGCCAGGGCCGGCCGGTCTGGGTGGACGACCCGTACTTCAACCTGCGCTACCACGTCCGCCACAGCGGGCTGCCCGTGCCGGGCGACGAGGCGTCGCTCAAGCGCGAGGCCGGCCGGATCTTCTCGCAGCCGCTGGACCGCGCGAAGCCGCTGTGGGAGATCTGGCTCGTCGAGGGGCTCGAGGGCGACCGCTTCGCGCTCATCGGCAAGACCCATCACGTGCTCGTCGACGGCCTCCGCGGGCGCGAGATCGCCAGCGTCCTGCTCGAGGACGACGCCGCCGACACCAGCGCGCAGCACGCGCCCCGGGACGCGCCCGGATGGGTTCCGCGGCCCGTTCCCACGCCGGCCCAGCTGCTCGCCGGATCCCTGCTCGAGCGCGCGACGATGCCCGAGGAGATCGGCCGCGGCGCGCGGGTGCTGCTGCGGGCCCCGCGCCGGGCGGCGGGCACGATCGCGAAGGCGGCGCCGCTGGGCTGGGCCGGATTCGTCCCACCGGACACGAGCCCGTACCGGGTGCCGATCGGCCCGCACCGGCGCTACGAGTGGGTCGACGCGGATCTCGAGACGTTCCGGGCGATCAAGGACGCCCTGGGCGGCACCGTCAACGACGCGGTGCTCACCGTCGTCGCGGGCGCGCTGGGACGCCACCTGCGCCTGCACGGGCACCGTACCCTCGGGCTGACGCTGCGGGCGCTCGTCCCGCTCGCGCTGCGCGGACCGGGCCCCGGGACGGACGCGACCGTCATCGGGCGCATCGAAGCGATGCCCGCCGATCTCCCGGTGGGCGAGACCGATCCGCTCGCCGCCTTCGCCGCCGTACGCGCGTCGCTGGCCGCCGCGCCCGGCGCCGCCGAGGCGATGAGCGCCGAGGCGCTCACCCACCTCCCCGGGTTCGCCGCCACCACCATCATGAGCCAGGCCGCCCGCCTGCAGGCCCACGAGGACCGCTTCGACGTCGCGGTGACGAACGTCCCGGGCCCGCAGCATCCGCTCTTCCTGCTCGGCCGCGAGATGCGCCGCGTCCATTCCGTGGTGCCGCTGGCGCCCCACCACGCCGTCGGCGTGTCGGTCATGAGCTACGCCGGCCGCCTCGGGTTCGGTCTGCTCAGCGACCAGGACGCCCTGCCGGACCTCGACGTCGTCGCCGAGGGCCTGCGCGGCGCGATCGCCGACCTCGCGGCGGCGGCGGCCGGCGCGCTGGGCCCGGGCCCCCGCGGACCCCGCGGCCGCTCGCGCAACGGCCGGATGCCGCGCGCCGAAGAGCTCCGGCGCCCGTGAGCCGCCTGCTCGCCGTGGTGCTGGCCGTCGTCGTCGCGGCCGCCGGGGTCGTCGCCCTGATGCTGATCCTGCAGTCGCGCGACGACGCGTCGCTCGATCGCCCGGGGACGGCCTCGACGCAGCGCACGCCATGATGTGGGGCGATGAGCGATCGCACGCTGCGCCTGGCGCTACACCAGCTGAACCCCACCGTGGGCGACCTCGAGGGCAACGAGCGCAAGGTCCGCGACGGGATCGCCGCCGCGTGCGCCGCCGGGGCCCAGCTCTCGCTGTTCGCCGAGCTGGTCATCACTGGCTACCCGCCCGAGGACCTCCTGCTCAAGGAGCACTTCCTGCGCGACGCGCGGGCCGCGATCGACCGCCTCGCCGCGGAGTCCGGCGAGCATGTCGCGGTCGTGGGCTTCCCGGAGCGCGCCGAGGACGTCTTCAACGCCGCGGCGGTCCTGTCGCGCGGCCGCCTCCAGGCGATCTACCGCAAGGTGCTGCTGCCGAACTACGGGGTCTTCGACGAGCAGCGCTACTTCCAGATCGGTCCGGGCGGCGGCGTCGTCGACGTGGGCGACCTGCGCGTGGGCATCACCATCTGCGAGGACATCTGGGAGCCGGGGCCGCCGGCGACCGACGAGGCGGTGGCGGGCGCGAGCCTCATCCTCAACCTGTCGGCCTCGCCCTACCACGCCGGCAAGGGCGTCGAGCGCGAGCGCATGATTGCCCAGCGCGCCCGCGACTCGCTCGCCGCGTACGCGTTCTGCGCCCAGGTCGGCGGCCAGGACGAGCTGGTCTTCGACGGCCACTCGTTCGTCTGCGACCACACGGGCGAGATCGTCGCGCGCGCCGCGCAGTTCGCCGAGGAGATGCTGGTCGTCGACGTCGACCTCGGCGCCGGCGCGAAGGCCCGCCTGCGCGACACGTCGCACCGGCCGACCGTCCGCCGCACCGCCCCGCAGGTCGTCACCCTGGCGCGCCTGGAGCCGGCCCCGCCCGCCACGGGGGCCGCGCCCGAGCGGCGGGTCGCGCCGCTGCTGCAGCCGATCGAGGCCGAGGTCTACGCGGCGCTGGTGCTCGGCCTGCGCGACTACGTCGAGAAGAACGGCTTCCGCCACGTCGTGCTCGGCCTCTCGGGCGGGATCGACTCGGCGCTCGTCGCCGCGATCGCCGTGGACGCGCTGGGCGCGGGCCGCGTCACCGCCGTGGTGATGCCGTCGCCGTACTCGTCATCGGGCACCCAGGACGACGCGCGCGATCTCGCGCGGGAGCTTGGAATCGAGTGCCACGAGTTCTCGATCGCGCCGGCGATGGAGTCCTACACGGAGATGCTCGCCGCCACGTTCCAGGGCCGCGAGCCGGACATCACCGAGGAGAACCTCCAGGCCCGTATCCGCGGCAACCTCCTGATGGCGCTGTCGAACAAGTTCGGCTGGCTCGTGCTGACGACCGGCAACAAGTCGGAGATGTCGGTCGGCTACTCGACGCTCTACGGCGACCTGGCGGGCGGCTTCGCGGTGATCAAGGACTGCCCGAAGACGCTCGTCTACCGGCTCTCCGAGCACCGCGGGCTACCGCGCTCCATCATCGACCGCCCCCCGTCGGCCGAGCTGCGGCCCGACCAGCGCGACGAGGACTCGCTGCCGCCCTACGAGCTGCTCGACCGCATCCTTGAGGGCTACGTCGAGCAGGACCTCGGCACCGAGGACCTCGTCGGCCAGGGTCTGCCGGAGGCGGACGTCGAGCGGGTCATCCGGCTCGTCGACCTCGCCGAGTACAAGCGCCGTCAGGCGCCGCCGGGCATCAAGATCACCACGCGGGCGTTCGGGCGCGACCGGCGGATGCCGATCACGAACGGCTATCGCGGCTAGGGCCAGGCGCCGGCCGCACCGCGATGGTCATCCGCGAGACCGCGCACAGCCGCTCGCGGTCGTCGGTGATCTCGACGTCCCAGATCCAGGTCGTGCGACCGCGGTGCCGGCGCAGGGCGGTCGCGTGGACCGTGCCCTCGGTGATCGGGCGTATGAAGCTCGTCTGGTTCGACAGCCCCCGCACCGAGTTGCCGCGCGGGAACTCGACCGCCGCGGTGGCGTGCGAGGCCAGCGACTCCGCCATCGCGCAGAAGACCCCGCCGTGGACCAGGCCCAGGGGCTGCTTGATCGCGTTGCTCACCGGCACGCGGGCGATCGCGCGCTCCTCGCCGAGCTCGACGATCTGCAGGCCGTAGAGGGCATCGAACGACTCGTCGAAGGGGACGGGCAGGTCCAGCGGCATGGCGGCGTGATCCACGGCAGGCACCGTATAGCCTTCGCCCGCGCATGGGCCGCCTCGACGACCTCAGCCCCGAGCAGCGCGCGGTCGTCCAGCTACTGCTGCAACGCGGCAAGGGCTATGACGAGCTCGCGACGCTGCTGCGGACCGACGCCGCGGCCGTCCGGCAGCGCGCGGAGGGCGCGCTCGTCGCCCTCGGGCGCGCGGCGGGCGCCACCGAGCCGCCCGAGGCGCAGCGCGCGGTCCTCGCCGACTGGCTGCTGGGCCAGCAGGACGCGGAAACGGCGCAGGCCACCGCAACGTTGGCGGCGGGCGAGCCGGCGCGCACCTGGGCCGCGGCGATCGCCGACGAACTGCGGCCGATCGGCGGCGACCGCGTTCCCGAGGTCCCAGAGCCGTCCGATGATGCCCCGATCCCCGGTTTCCGCGCGGAGCCGTCCGATGACGCCCCGGTCCCCGGGTTCCGCCCGCCCCCGCCCGGCGGCGGCCCGCGGGCGTCGCGGCTCGGCGGCGCGCTCCTCATCCTCGGGCTCGCCGCCGTCGTCGCGATCGTGCTGATCCTCGTGCTGGGCAGCGGCAGCAGCGACAACGGGTCGAGCACCAGCGCGTCGACCGGCACGCAGTCGACGTCGACGACGAGCACCACACAGGCCCAGCCGACGATCGAGGGCCAGATCAACCTCCGCGCGCCCGGCGCCGGCAAGGCGCTCGGCGTCGCGACCGTCATCGCCCAGGGCGGCCAGCGTGGAATCGTCGTCAATGCCCAGGATCTTCAGCCCAACTCGAAGCGCAACGCCTACGTCGCCTGGCTCACCGGCGGACCGAGCGACGGGGTCAAGCGCCTCGGAGCTACACCGGTGGTCGGGAAGAACGGCCGGCTCGAGAACGTCACGGCGCTGCTGCCCGAGGACGCGAAGGACTACCGCGCCCTCGAGCTCTCGCTCGAGACGAGCAACGACCCGGCCAAGCCGACCGACGTGGTCCTGCGCGGCCGCCTCTAGTGGGCCTCCCGGGAACGTTGTGCTCGAAATGCGCCCCGCATTTCGAGTGCGACGTCTGCGGGGCCCGCTAGGCGCCTGCGAGCGCCTCTTCGAGCGCGTCGAGCGCGCTGCGCAGCTCGCGCCGTCCGGCCCGGCGCACGAGCGGCCCGCCCAGCCGGGCGCCGCCGCGCATCTTCTGGCGCAGCTCGAGCTCGACGTCCGTCGCGCCGTCGGCCGCCGGCCCGAGCCGCACCTCGGTCTCGCTCGACGCGAACACGTTGGCGAACGGGGTTCCCTCGGTCTGCAGCGCCCAGGCGCACCGGCGGCCCCGCTCGACCGCGAGCATCCGCTGGTCGGCGCGCACCTCGCGTCCCCGCGAGCTCGTCAGGACGAGCGTGAACCCGCGGCCGCTGACGTCCTCGACCCGGGCCGCGCGCGGCCACCAGCGCGCGAGCCGGTGCGGATCGCCGACCATCGCCCAGACCGCGGCCGGAGGCGCCGCCAGCGTCCGCCGGACGCGGACCTTCGGCACGGCCTACTCGGCGTCGTCGCGCAGCAGCGCGTGTACCGGACGGCCGGCCAGCCGCTCGCGCCCGTCGAGGAACGCCAGCTCGAGCAGGAAGGCGCAGGCGACGACCTCGCCGCCGGCGGCCTCGACCAGCTCGCACAGCGCGCGCGCCGTGCCGCCGGTCGCCAGGAGGTCGTCGTGGACGAGCACGCGCGCGCCCGGGCCGATCGCCTCCGTGTGCACCTCGAGGCGGTCGACGCCGTACTCGAGCGAGTACTCGACGCTCACCGTCTCGCGCGGGAGCTTGCCCGGCTTGCGCGCCAGGACGAACCCGGCGCCGAGCTCCGCCGCGACCGCCGGGCCGAACAGGAACCCGCGCGCCTCCGCGGCGATGACGTGGTCGGGCCGGTACTCGCGCGACAGCTCCGTCAGCCCGGACACGGCGGCGTGGAAGCCCTCCGGCGACGCGAGCACCGGCGTGATGTCGCGGAAGCCGACGCCGGGCTTGGGGAAGTCCGGCACGTCGCGGATCAGGGCGCGCAGGTCGGTGGTGCTCATGGTGGTCATCCGACGATCCCCCGCAGGTCGCGCACCAGCAGGAGGTGCTTCAGGTGGCTCGTGACGGCGGCCAGGTTCTCCAGCGCCTCGAGCGCCTCCTTGCGGCGCTGAGGATTGCGCGACCGCAGGGCCGGCGCGAGGATCTGCTGCAGCAGCGCGGCCTCGCGGTCCGCGGAGGTGCGGAACACGCGCAGGTTGCGCCCGCCGACGCCGTAGCGGGCGAGCTCGGTGACGGCCCGCACGATCTCGCGCTCGGTCTCGTCGTAGTACTTCACGCCCGCCCGGTTCTCGCCCTTGATGACCCCGTACTCCTCGAGCTCGCGCACGAGGGCCGGGTCGGCGCGCGTCTCCTCGAGCACGTCCTCCAGCGAGTACAGCGGCCCGCGCTCGCTCACGCTGACCGACGGCCGGCGCGCCGCGCGGCGCCCGTCCGCCGCGGCGGCCACCGCGGCCGGCTCGCTCGCGCGGCCCGCGGCCAGCTCCTGGCGGATGACCCGCAGCGGCAGGAACTCGTCGCGCTGGAGGCGAAGGATCGTACGCAGCCGCGCGACGTCCGACGGCGTGTAGAGCCGGTAGCCGCCGGGCGTGCGGCGCGGCGTGAGCAGCTTCTGGTCCTCGAGGTAGCGGATCTTCGAGATCGAGATGTCGGGGAACTCCTGCTCCAGCGCCTTCGTCACGGCGCCGATCGTCATCGCCTTCTCGCGCGGCGGCGCGGAGGCGGCGGCGTCCGGGAGCTCGATCTCGGGTTGGTCCACCGCGGTCACCGCTGCAGGAACGTCAGCTTGTACTTGCCGATCTGCAGCTCGTCGCCGTCATCGAGCTGATGCGACTCGATGCGCCTGCGGTTCACGTAGGAGCCGTTGAGCGACCCGAGATCGTCCAGGTAGAGGTCGTTGCCGCGGCGCACGAGCAGCGCGTGGTCGCGCGAGACGGTGACATCGTCGAGGAAGATGTCGGAGTCCGGCCGGCGGCCGATCGTCATGCGGTCGCCGTCGAGCGGGAACGACTCGCCCGTCCGGCCGCCGCCCGAGCGGATCACGAGCACGGGTCCCTCCGAGGCTGCGGTGTCCAGGTCGACCGGGATCAGCTCTCCGGTCTCGCCGACGCGGTAGGTCGCCGTGACCGGGTCAGAGCCGGCAGGCGTCTCCTGTGCGGCGAGAAACGCTCCGCACTTCTGGCAGTAGTTCGCCCCGTCCGCGTTGACGAAGCCGCACTCCGGGCAATGCAGCGCCATGCCGATCGACGAGCGGGAGCGCTAGGAGGCCGGCTCCTCGCCGGCGCGACCAGCGAGGATGTCGGTGAGGCGGCGGACGTCATCGCCCGTGATGACCTCCTCGCCGCCCTCGTGCTTCTTGCGTAGGCGGTTGACGAGCTCGGCGCGGAGGATGTCGATCTTGCCGTGGAGGATGCGGCGCTTGTAGGAGATGTCGACCTCCTCCTCGGTCAGCTGCTGGATGAGGTCCTTGAGCTCCTGGTCCGAGAGCGAGCCAAGGTCGGGGAAGGTGTCCATGGGAATGACTCCTACAGGGGAAGCGCGGCGTGACGACGAGCGAGGCTGAGCATAGCCCATTTTTCCGAACGTCAAGTTGACCTTGAGGGTTCGCGCAATTGGCGAACCGCGGACACACCGTAGAGCACCGTCGCCCAGAGCGCGAGAGCGAGACCGACGTAGAGCAGGACCGCCGCCACGTCCTCCACGCCGCACAGCGCCAGGAAGATCGCGCTCATCAGCGGCCACACCGACCAGCGGCCCGGCCAGTTGATCTTCAGCTCCACGCCATGGCGCACCGCGTACTGCCCCGCGAGCAGCATGAACAGCTCGCGCCCCGCGAGCACGGCGATCGCCCACCGGGGCAGCAGCTCGAAGCGCCAGCAGACGACGACCCCGGCGAGGATGATGAGGCGGTCGACGATCGGATCCAGCAGCGTGCCGAGGCGGCTGTACTGGCCCGTCACCCGCGCGGCGATGCCGTCGGCGTAGTCGCCCCACACCGCCACCGCGAACAGCACGGCGGGCAGCGGATCCGTGCCCGTGTCCGACGACAGGGCGAGGACGAGGAAGACCGGCACGAGCGCCAGGCGCGCGTAGCCGATGAAGTTCGGGATCGTCCATGGGCGCAGCGGCTGGCCCGCCTGCGTCTCGGGCGGCGGCGCGCCGGAGCGGTCCAGACCGCTCAGACGACGGAACGTCAGGGGAGGTTTCGCCACAGCTCCGCCACGGCCGGCGCACCGCCCTGCAGCGGCACGCCGCCGCGGGCCTCGCGTCCCCGGCGGACCTGGACCTCGGCGGTCCCGGACTCGAGCGCGCGCTTGCCGACGGTCAGGCGCAGCGGGCAGCCGAGCAGCTCGGCGTCGGCGAACTTCTCGCCCGGCCGCAGCGGCCGGTCGTCGAGCAGCACGCTCAGCCCCTCGGCCTCGATCTCCCGCGCCAGCGCCTCGGCCGCCGCGAGCTCGTCCTCCTTGCCCAGCGCCACCACGTGGACGTCCCACGGCGCGAGCGCCCGGGGCCACGAGATGCCGTTGTCGTCGGCGAACTGCTCGACCGCCGCTGCGGCGATGCGCGCCGGCCCGATCCCGTAGGAGCCCATCCAGACGAACTGCTCGCGTCCGTCCACGTCGAGGTACGTCGCGTCCAGCGGCTCGGAGTACCGGGTGCCGAGCTTGAAGATGTTGCCGACCTCGATCGCCGGCTCCACCGTGATCGGGTTGCCGTCGACCAGGTCGCCCTCCTGCACGGTGCGGACGTCCAGGCGGTCGCCGGCCGGCACCTCGACGACGACGTGGTAGTCCTCGCGGTTGGCGCCCGCGACGTAGCGGCCGGGCGTGACCGCCTCGTCGTACACCTCGACCCCCTGGCCGGTCGGCCCGAGAAAGCCGCCGGGACCCGGCAGCTCGCCGGCCTCGGCGGGCCGGAACGCCTCGCCGAGGGCGTTCTGCAGCTTGATGTCGTTGACCCGGTGGTCGCCGCGGACGAAGACCGTCACCAGCCCACGCGCCTCGGTGATCACCGGGAACGCCTTGAGCAGGTTGCCCGTGCCGACGCCGAGATGGGTCGCGACCGCCTCGATCGTCGTCATGCCCGGCGTGTGGAACTCGCCCTCGAGCTGCAGCTCCGCGACCGGCTGGGGGTCCGCGCTGGCCACCTCGACGTTCGCCGCGTACCCGGGCGCCAGCGCCACGTCGTTCTCGCCCGCCGGAGCCGGCGCCATGTACTCGTGCGCGCCCAGGCCGCCCATCATGCCGACGTCGGACTCGACCCGGTACCACTCCAGGCCGGTGCGGTCGAAGATCCGGTCGTAGGCCACGATGTGCTTCTGGTAACCCTCCTCCAGGCCGGCCGCGTCGCGGTCGAACGTGTAGGCGTCCTTCATGATGAACTCGCGCGTGCGCAGCACCCCGGCGCGCGGGCGCGGCTCGTCGCGCTCCTTCGTCTGGAAGTGGTAGAGGATCAGCGGCAGGTCGCGGTAGGAGCGCACGACCTGCGCGACGTGGGTCGTGACGACCTCCTCGTGGGTCATCGAGAGCACGAGCTCGGCGTCGCGCCGGTCGCGCAGCTTGAAGAGCTCGTCGATGCCGTAGCGGCCGCTGCGCTTCCACAGCTCCGCGGGCACCAGCACCGGCATGAGCATCTCCTGCCCGCCGATCGCGTCGAGCTCCTCGCGGATGATCTGCACGATCCGCTCGTGCACGCGCCAGCCGGCCGGCAGCCAGCTCCACAGGCCGCTGCCGATCTGACGGATGAGGCCGGCACGGACCATGAGCTTGTGAGAGATCGCCTCGGCGTCGGCGGGCGCCTGGCGCTCGGTCGGCAGGAGCAGGTTCGATTGGCGGTGCATGAGACGCGAAAGCCTACGCGGCACGGGCCGATGGGCGGCCCGCCGGTGCGCGGACGCGTCGCTACGCGCGGGTGAAGCGCCGCCCGGCGACCGGGGACTGCTCTTCGTCGAGCAGCTCGCGCACGTCGAGGCCGTCGGCCTCCTCGCGCGCCTTCTCGGCCTCGAGGGCGGCCAGGCGCTCGGGCGTCATCGCCGTCGCGTCCTCCTCCTCGGCCAGCCACGCCGCGGCCTCGGCGGCCGCCGCCTCGTCGCGGACGACGGTCTTGCCCGCGGCGTAGTAGCGGTCGATCTCCGCGAACAGCTCGTCGACGAGGCTCTCCGTGGCGACCTTCTTCAACGGCTCGCCCTTGGAGTAGATCATCCCCATGTCCTTGGCCCCGGTGATGCCGAAGTCCGCGTGGCGGGCCTCGCCGATCCCGTTGACCGCACAGCCTAGGATCGAGACCTCGATCGGATCCTCGTAGGCCTCCAGGCGCCGCTCGACCTCCGCGACGACCGAGTCCATGTCGAACTGCAGCCGCCCACAGGTGGGACAGGCGATGAGGACGGGACCGCGCTCGCGCAGCTTGAGCGCCTTGAGGATCTCCCAGGCGACCTTGACCTCCTCCTCGGCGTGGAACGTCGAGAGGGAGATGCGGATGGTGTCGCCGATCCCGTCGGCCAGCAGCGTGCCGAGCCCGACCGCGCTCTTCAGCGAGCCCGACCACTTCGTCCCCGCCTCGGTCACGCCGAGGTGCAGCGGGTACGGGATCCGCTCGGCGAGGCGCCGGTTGGAGTGGATCGTGTTCGGCACCGACGTCGACTTCATCGAGATCTTGAAGTTCGTGAAGTCCAGGCGCTCCATGAGCTCGACCGTCTCGGTGGCCGCGCGCACGAGCGCCTCGACCGGATCGCTGTACTCGAGATCGCGCAGGTGCTTGGGCAGCGAGCCGGAGTTCACGCCCACGCGGATCGGCGTGTCCTTCTCCTTCGCCTTGGCGATGACCTCGGCGACCTTGTCGGGGCCGCCGATGTTGCCGGGGTTGATCCGCACGCAGTGCGCGCCGGCATCGAGCGCCTTGAGCGCGAGCGTGTGGTTGAAGTGGATGTCGGCGATGATCGGGATCGGCGACTCGCGCACGATCGTCTTCAGCGCCTCGACGTCCTGCTCGCGCGGGACGGCGCAGCGCACGATGTCCGCGCCCGCCTCGGCCACACGGTGGATCTGGTCCATCGTCGCCTGGAGGTTGGCCGTCTCCGTCTTGGTCATCGTCTGCACCGCGACCGGGGCACCGCCCCCGATCGGCACGCCGCCGACGTGGATCTGTCGCTCGGAAGCCATCGACTACCTAGTGGTTCGTCTCGTGACCGTCGGTTCGAAAGGGCGCCCAGCGGCGCCGACTGCCAAGGACGCAGACCTGAAGGAATCCCTCTGGGATTTCGAAGGTCGAGGACGCAGGCAGGCGGTGATCGATGGGTGTCATTTCGGGCCGACGGTTGCGGGACGGGCCACTTAGTGTACGAGCGCTCCGGATGCCGGCTGCCAACGTCTACGCAACCGCCCGCGGGCCGCTGGCCCGGATGGCCGAGCCGCTCGCCCAGCGGGCGCGCGCCCGCCGGCATGCCCGGTTCCTCGCCCTGACGGGCGTCACGCCGGCGACGCGCATCGTCGACGTCGGGTGCGGCGCCCTCGGACTGCGCGGGCTGGCGCCGGACCTGGACGTCACCGGCGTCGACGTCGTCGACCGTCCGGCGTACCCGGGGCCGTTCGTGCGCGCCGACGCGACGGAGCGCCTGCCGTTCGAGGACGGCGCGTTCGACCTCGCCTACTCGAGCAGCGTGGTCGAGCACCTCCCGCCCGCGCGGCGCGCCGCCTACGCCGCCGAGCTGCGCCGCGTCGCCCGGGGCGTGTGGGTGCAGACGCCCGCCTACTCGTTCCCCGTCGAGCCGCACGCGCTGCTGCCGTTCGCCCACTGGCTGCCCGCCGGGGCCCGGCGCGCGTACTGGCGGCTGGGGGCGGCGGGCGGCTGGGAGGAGATCGCGCTGCTGCGCCGCGGAGAGGTCGCGCGGCTGTTCCCCGACGCGCAGCTGGTGGCCGAGCGGGTGGCGGGACTGGCCAAGTCCTGGATAGCGTTGCGCGCGCCATGACCGTCGCCTGGCAGGACGCCGTCAACGTCTCCGACTTCGAGCGCCTCGCCGCCGAGCGCATGGAGGCCGGCGCCTACGGCTACTACGCGGGCGGCGCCGGCGACGAGCGCACCATGCGCGACAACGTCGACGCCTACGCCCGCCGGCGGCTGCGCCCCCGCGTGCTGGTCGAGGGGCTCCCGGCGAGCACGGCCACGACCGTCCTCGGGACGCCGGTCTCGATGCCGCTCCTCGTCGCGCCCACGGCGCTGCAGCGCCTGGCGCACCCGGACGCCGAGCCGGCGATGGCCCGCGCCGCCGCGGGTGCCGGCACGATCTTCTGCCTGTCGACGCTCGCCACGTCGCGCCCCTCGGAGGTCGTCACCGACGGTCCGCGCTGGTTTCAGCTCTACGTGTTCCGCGACCGCGCCGTCACGCGCGCCCTGCTCGACGAGGCGCTCGGCCACGGCTTCGGCGCGGTCGTCGTCACCGTCGACGCCGCGGTCGCCGGGCGCCGCGAGCGCGACGAGCGCACCGGGTTCACGATCCCGCCCGACATCGACATGCCGGCCGTGCGCGCCGCCCTCGGCACGCTCGAGTGCCCGACGCCGGCCGAGTTCTTCAGCCTCGTCAACGGCAACCTCGGCTGGCGCGACATCGAGCAGCTCGCCTCCGAGCTGCCGGTGCCGCTGCTGCTCAAGGGCATACAGACCGCCGAGGACGCCGCGCTGGCCTGCGAGCACGGCGTGGCCGGGATCGTCGTCTCCAACCACGGCGGGCGCCAGCTCGACGGCGTGGCGGCCACGATCGACATGCTCCCGGAGGTCGTCGAAGCGGTCGACGGCCGCATCGAGGTCCTCGTCGACGGCGGCGTACGCCGCGGCACGGACGCGCTCGTGGCCCTGGCGCTCGGCGCGCGGGCCGTGCTCGTCGGCCGCCCCCCGCTGTGGGGCCTGGCCGCCGGAGGCGAGCATGGCGCGCGGCGAGTGCTCGACCTCCTGCAGGAGGAGATCGCCCGCGGGCTCAGCCTGCTCGGCGCCGCGGCTCCGAGCGCCGTGACCCGGGCCCACGTCGCGCGGTAGCGCGGCTCTCGCACTCGGCGAGCGGCGTCGTGTAGATCGGCGACATGAGGTGGCCGGGGTGGTCGTCGTGCGGGCGCCCGGCCAGATGGCCGTACTCGTGGACGAGCACGGTGCAGAACTTCGGCCAGTCGAACTCGGCCGTCGCGTTGAAGTCGATCCGGCAGTCCTCGTTGGCGGCCGGGTTGGCAGCGGATCGTCACGGCACCGGAACACGGGTCGGTGCCCCAATGCGCGCGCGCGACGTCCTGCGCCACGCGGACGGTCGACGAGCCCACCGCGAACTGCGTCCGCGGCTTCGCGGCATGCGCGGCACCGCCGCCCATCGGAGCGAGGCACGCGGTCAGGACGGCGAGCAGGCCGGCGCGGCGGAGAGCGGGCACTCTCCGTCGATCGGCCGCGGCCGATGCACCTTGAGCCGGTGCATCGTGGGGCGGACGGACCTACGATGCACCGTAGAGGCGCTCGATGTCCGCCGCGTACTTCGCGGCGATCGGCTTGCGCTTGAGCTTCATCGTCGGGGTCAGCTCGTCGCCGCCGGGCAGCCAGTCGCCGCGCACGATGTGGAAGCGCTTGATCTGCTCCACCCGGGCGAGGCGCGCGTTCGCCGCGTCGACGCCCTCCTGGACCGCGGCCCGCACCCGCTCGTCGCCCGCGAGCGCGGCGAGGTCGGCGCCCTGGATGCCGTGCTGCGCCGCCCAGGCCGGCCCGAAGTCGGCGTCGAGCACGATGAGCGCCGTGTTGTACGGGCGCGCGTCGCCGATGACCGCCGTCTGGCCGATGAGCGGCGAGGCCGCCTTCAGCGTCGCCTCGATGTTCGCCGGCGACATGTTCTTGCCGGCGGCGTTGATGATCAGCTCCTTCTTGCGGTCGACGATGCGCACGTAGCCGTCCTCGTCGATCTCGGCGATGTCGCCCGTGTGCAGCCACCCCTCGGCGTCGATCGCCTCGGCCGTGCGGTCGGGCTGGTTGCGGTAGCCGGGCATGACCACGTCGCCCCGGACGAGCAGCTCGCCGTCCTCCGCGAGCTTGGCCTCGACGCCCGGCGACGGCGGTCCGACGCTGCCGATCCTGATGCGCTCGGGCGGGTTCACGCAGCCCGCGCCGGTCGTCTCGGACATGCCCCACAGCTCGGCGACCGGGATGCCGATGGCGTGGAAGAACTCGAGGACCTCGACGGGCGTGGGCGCCGCGCCGACGTTCACCGACTCGAACGCGTCGAAGCCGAGCTGCGCGCGCAGCGGGGCGAAGACCGCCTCGTCTGCCGCGGCCACCCGCGCCGCCAGCTCGCCGGGCACCGGCTCGCCCCGCTGCTCGAGGCGGACCTTCTCGAGCGCCGCCCGCAGACCGGCCTGGGCGCCCTCGCGCTGCTCGTCGGGCAGCCCGGCGAACATCGCCTCCAGACCGGCCTTGAGCTTCTCCCAGATGCGGGGCACCGCGAAGAACCACGAGGGCCGGACCTCGGGCAGGTAGGCGAGGATCTGGCGCGGGTCGTGGCAGCACGTGACCTGCAGGCCGTAGGCGATCGGCAGGTAATGGTGGGCGACCCGCTCGGCGACGTGCGCGGCCGGCAGCCACGAGATGACGCGGCCGTCCTCGGGCAGGCGGATGAGGTCGTTGACGATCGCCACCGCGCTCATCACGTTGCGGTGGGTCAGCTGCACGCCCTTCGGCGGCCCGGTGGTGCCGGAGGTGTAGATGAGCGTGACGACGTCGTCGGGCTCGATCGCCGCGGAGGCCGCGCGCGGATCGAAGTCGTCCTGCGCGCCGGCGGCCACCACGTCCTCGAGGCTCAGGGCGCCCTCCGGCGCCTGGCCGTCGACCACGATCACGTGCTCGAGGCCCGGCAGCGCCTGGCGCGCCTCCAGCGCACCGGCCAGCAGCGCCTGCTCCACGATCAGCACCCGCGCGCCGGCGTCCGTGACCACGAACTCGATCTGCTCGGGCGAGTACGTGTTGTAGATCGAGAACGGCGTCGCGCCGAGGGTCGCGGCGGCCATGTCCGCGAGGTGGAACTCCGGCCGGTTGGTGAGCAGCAGGGCGACGCTGTCGCCGCGACGCACGCCGAGCCGGTGCAGGCCGGCGGCGAGGGCGTCGACGCGCTCGAGCAGCTGCGCCCACGTCCACGCCTGCGCACCGCCCTGGGTGCGGACGGCGACGTGATCGGCCCGTTCGGCGGCGGTGATCCGCAACGCCTCCGGGATCGTGGCGGCATCGAGCGCGCGAGGCCGGCGCGCGGCGGAAGTGGTCTCCATCGGGTCTCCTCCCCTCCGAGGGTGGGAGGACCCTAACGAATGTTGAAGCCCTCGCCCGTCAATCGCCCGATGTCGTTCGACAGGCCCAGGAAGAACAACGCCGCGACGAGGGCGAAGCCGACGAAGCCCGCCCGTTCCATGACCGAGAACGCGATCGGCCGGCCGCGCACCTTCTCGGCCAACGCCCAGAAGATGTGGCCGCCGTCGAGCGGCAGGAACGGGAACAGGTTGACGACCGCCAGCGACAGGGAGATCAGCGCGAGGATCTCGATCGCTCGCGTGATGTCGAACGTGAACGCCTGCCGCGTCGCCTCGTAGGAGCCGACGACGCCCGAGACGTCCTTCCGCGCCTGCGAGTCGTAGAACAGCTTGCCGATCGACGAGACGGTCAGGCTGGTCACGTTCCACATGCCGCTGGCGCTCTGGCTCACCGCTTCCAGCGGGCCGACGTGCTCGAAGGGCGGCTTGTAGCCGGGCGGGTAGCCGTACCCGAAACCGAGCCGCGTGCGGTGCAGGTCCCCGTCGTAGAACGGCGTGATCCTCAGCGTCTTCTGCTCGCCGCCACGGTCGACGACGACGGTCACGGGCGTGGTCGCAGCGCAGCGGTCGGCCGGCGTGCCCGCGCACCGGTGACTGGAGATCGCCCGCTGGAAGTTCACCGGGTTCGTCCCGCCGTCGATCGAGACGATCCGATCCTTCGGCTTCAGCGCGGTCGCCGCGGGCGTGCCGCGCTCGACCTGGGACACGTAGCGCGCCTTGGCCGGATCCGGGTTCTCACGGCCCTGGAAGGTCAGCAGGCCCCAGATCAGCAGGAACGCGATGAGGAGGTTCATCGCCGGCCCGGCCGAGATGACGACGATCCGCTTCCACACCGGCTGGCGGTAGTAGGCGCGGTGCTCGACCTCCGGCGCGATCTCCTCCGCCGGGTTCATGCCGGTGATCTTCACGTAGCCGCCGAGCGGGATCGGACCGATGCCGTAGGTCGTCTCGCCGCGCCGGAACCTGGCGAGCATCGGCCCGAAGAACAGCGAGAATTTCTCGACGCGCATCCCGACGGCCTTCGCCGCCATGAAGTGGCCGAACTCGTGCAGGATGATGAGCGCGGCGAAGCCGCAGAAGGCCAGCACCCAGCTCATTCCGCGACCTCCGCGCCCACCAGGTCGGCCGCGGCGGCACGCGCCGCGCGATCGGCCTCGTACAGCGACTCGAACGCCCGCACCGATTCGGGCTCCACGGTCTCCAGCGTGCGCTCGATGACCGCCGCGATGCCGAGGAACGGCAGGCGGCCCGCGAGGAACGCGTGCACCGCGATCTCATTGGCCGCGTTGAGGATGCACGGCGCGGTCCCGCCCGCCACCGCGGCCTCCAGGGCGAGGCGCAGGCAGGGGAACGCGTCGGTGTCGACGGGCTCGAAGGTGAGCGCCCCGACCTCCTCCAGGCGCAGCCGGCGGGACGCCAGCGGCTCGAGGTCCGGGTGGTGCAGCGCGTAGGAGATCGGGATCTTCATGTCCGGATGGCCCATGTGCGCGAGCGACGCGCCGTCGACCAGGTCGACCACGCCGTGGACGATCGACTGCGGGTGCACGACGACGCCGATGGCCGCGTACGGCGTGCCGAAGAGGTGATGGGCCTCCATGACCTCCAGGCCCTTGTTCATGAGCGTCGCGGAGTCGATGGTGATCTTGCCGCCCATCGCCCACGTCGGGTGCGCGAGCGCCTCATCGACCGTGACGTCGGCGAGCTCCGCGCGCGAGCGCCCGCGGAACGGACCGCCCGACGCGGTGATGACGAGCCGCTCCACCGCCCCGATCGGCAGCCCGGCCATCAGCTGGTGCAGCGCCGTGTGCTCGGAGTCGACGGGGATGAGCGCCGCGCCGGTCGCCTCAGCCAGCGCCGTGACGAGCTCGCCGCCCACCACGAGCGACTCCTTGTTGGCCAGCGCGAGGTCGATGCCCTCCCCCAGCGTCGCCACCGTCGGGCCGAGCCCGGCGGACCCGACGAGCGCATTGAGGACGAGATCGGCGCCCGAGGACACGACGAGCTCCACGAGCCCCTGCGCGCCGGCGAGCACGTCGCCGCCGGTCCACGCCTCGGCGGCGCGGGCGCCGGCGTCGGCGTCGGCCAGGGCGATGCGGGGCACGCCGAAGCGCTGCGCCTGGGCCACGAGGGTCTCCCAGGAGCGCTCGGCGGACAGGCCGACGAGCTCGAACTCGCCGGACGTCTCGACGATCTCGAGCGCCTGCGTGCCGATCGAGCCGGTGGAGCCGAGGATGAGCAGGCGGCGCGGCATGGGCTTCCCAGGGTAGGGCGCGACATGAAGCCGCGCTCAGGGGCGGGAGAACACACGGGGGCCCGCCTCGCGGCGACAGCCGCCAGCAGCGCCCCCTTGGTGCACCCTGGTCGCCGTCGGCACCCCTAGCTCAGAGCATCGCATGCCAGACGTAGTAGCCGACGACCGCGCTGAACAGCACCGCGTCGAGCCGGTCCAGCGCGCCGCCGTGCGCTCCGAACAGCGCGCCCGAGTCCTTGACCCGTGCGTCGCGCTTGACGTAGGACTCGAACAGATCGCCGAGCGGGGCCGCCACCGCCACCGCGATGCCGAGCAGCAGCGCCTGCGGGCCCGACAGCCAGTCCTGGTAGAGCCCGGCGAACCAGACGCCGGCCACGGCCGCGACCATCCCGATGAGCAGTCCCTCGACGGTCTTGTTCGGCGAGATCATCGGCGCGAGCGGGCGCCGGCCGAACGCCCGGCCGCCCAGGTACGCGCCCGTGTCGCCGATGAACGTGCCGACGAGCACGTCGATGACGATCGCGTCGCCGTGCGGCAGGTCGCGCAGCATCACCGCGTGCGCGAGCGGCACGGCGATCCACATGAGCCCCAGCGCCGTGACCGACAGTCCGGGCGCGCCGCAGCGCGGCTGCATCTGCCCGAGCAGGAAGATCAGCGGCAGCGTGAAGATGAACGCGGCGAGCACCGCATCGGGGCCGCCGAGCTGCGCCGCGACCAGCATGCCGGCCAGGCCGGCGAACCCGGCCAGGCGGACCGGGTTGCCGTGGCGCAGCATCGTGAACAGCTCGCCCATGCAGGCGATGCCGAGGATGATCAGCGCTCCGGCGAAGACCCACCCGCCGCGCGCGACGATGAACAGCGCGACCGCGATCGCGGGAACCGCGACGAGGACCCGCGCGCCCAGCTCCGAGCCCCCGCGCCGCCGGGGCGCCGCGCCGCGGAGGTCTCGTGCGGAGCGCCGCCGCGGCGGCGGGCGCCGGCCGCGTGCGGCCATCACCGGCCGCCGAAGCGTCGCTGGCGCGCCGCGAACTCGTCGAGGGACGCCTCGAACGCCTCGCGGCCGAAGTCGGGCCACATCTCGTCGCGGAACACGATCTCGGAGTACGCGCACTGCCAGAGCAGGAAGTTCGAGATGCGCTGCTCCCCGCTGGTGCGGATAAGCAGGTCGGGGTCGTGCATGTCCGGCGCGTACAGCAGCCGGGCGAAGTCCGCCTCGTCACCGCCGTCGAAGCGCCGGGCCGCGTCGAGGATCTCCGCGCGCCCGCCGTAGTTGAACGCGATGAACAGCGTCAGGCGCTCGTTCTGCGCGGTCACCGACTCGGCCCACTCCATCTTGCGCACGAGCCCGGGATCCACGCCCTCGCGGCGCCCGACGAAGCGCATCCGCACGCCCTCCTCGTGCAGCTCGGGCGTCTCGCGGTCGATGCGCTCGGAGAACATCGCCATCAGCGCGGCGACCTCGGCCGGCGAGCGCGACCAGTTCTCCGTCGAGAACGAGAACACGGTGAGCTCGAGCACCCCGAGGTCGACGGCATCGCGCACGCGCGCCTTGACGGTGTCCGCGCCCGCCCGGTGGCCGTCGGCGACGGGCAGGCCGCGGGCCTGCGCCCAGCGGCCGTTCCCGTCCGTGATGATGGCGACGTAGCGCGCCCGGGCCGGACCCGCCGACATCGGTGGTTAAGAGCGGTTCTCGCGCGGAGCAGACACGGGCTCAGACCTCGAGGATCTCTTCTTCCTTGGCCTTGAGGTTCGCGTCGAGGTCCGCGATGCGCCCGTCGGTGAGCTTCTGCAGCTCGGTCTCGGCGCGATGCTCCTCGTCGGCGCCGGCCTCGCCCTCGTCGCGGATCTCGCGCAGCTGGTGCATGCAGTCGCGGCGGACGTTGCGGATCTTGATCCGCCCCTCCTCGGCGATGTGCCGGACGACCTTGACGAGCTCCTTGCGGCGCTCCTCGGTCAGCTCGGGCAGCACGAGCCGGACCATGTTGCCGTCGTTGGACGGGTTCAGGCCGATGTCGGACTCGTTGATCGCCTTCTCGATCGCCTTGATCGAGCTCTTGTCGTACGGCTGGACGGTCAGCAGGCGCGCCTCGGGCGCCGAGATCGTCGCCAGCTGCTTGAGCGGCGTCGGGGCGCCGTAGTAGTCGACCACGATGCGGTCCAGGAGCACCGGGTTGGCGCGGCCCGTGCGCACGGAGCCGAAGTCGTGCTGCGTCGCCTCGACCGACTTGGCCATGCGGTCCTTGGCGTCGGCCAGGAGTTCGTCGATGAGTTCGGACATCAAGCGGCCTTCCAAAGGGTCATAACGGTCCCGGATGTCGACCCGCGGGGCCTCATGTCGTCACCAGGGTCCCCACGCGCTCGCCGGACACTATCCGGTCGATGTTGCGCTCGTCGTCCATGTTGAAGACGTAGATCGGCAGCTCGTTCTCCATGCAGAGCGTCAGCGCCGTGAGGTCCATCACGCGCAGCCGGCGCTCGAGCGCCTCCATGTGGGTGATCTGCGGGATGAGCTGCGCGGTGGGGTCCTCGCGGGGATCGGCGGTGAGGACGCCCTCGACCCCGTTCTTGGCCATGAGCAGGGCTTCCGCGTGGATCTCGATGGCCCGCAGCGCCGCCGCGGTGTCGGTCGTGAAGAACGGGTTGCCGGTGCCCGCGGCGAAGATCACGACGCGCCCCTTCTCGAGGTGGCGCATCGCGCGGCGGCGGATGTACGGCTCGGCGACCTCCTGGACCTCGATCGCCGACTGCACGCGCGTGTCGATGCCGACCTTCTCCAGCGCGTCCTGCAGCGCGAGCGCGTTGAGGACGATCGCGAGCATCCCCATGTAGTCGGCGGTGGCGCGGTCCATGCCTGCCGCGGCGCCCTCCATGCCGCGGTAGATGTTGCCGGCACCGAGGACGATCGCGACCTCGACGCCCCGGTCGTGCACGACCTTGACCTGGTGGGCGACCGCCCGCAGGCGCTCGGGGTCCGTGCCGAAGTCGAGGGAGCCCATGAGGGACTCCCCCGAGAGCTTCAGCAGGATCCGGCGAAAGGCGGGCGCGTCGTCTGCCACGGAGTGACTACTGGCCGACCGCGAAGCGCGCGAAGCGCCGGATCTGGACGTTCTCGCCGGTCTTGGCCCGGACCTCGTCGAGCAGCTGGCCGATGGTCTTGCCGTCGTACTTGTCGCCGTTGACGTGCGGCTGGTCGAGCAGCACGACCGTCTCGTACCACTTGCGCAGCTTGCCCTCGGCGATCTTGGCGCGGACGTTCTCGGGCTTGTCGGCCGCCTCCTGCTCGTAGACGCGCAGCTCGCTCTGCCTGCGCTCCTCGTCGACGTCCTCCTCGGTGACGTACTCCGGCGCGGCGGCGGCGATGTGCAGCGCGATGTCCTTGGCGAACGCGACGAGCTCGTCGTTGCGCGCGACGAAGTCGGTCTCCGTGTCGACCTCGACGAGCACGCCGACCTTCGCGTTGGAGTGCACGTAGCTCTGCACCGTGCCCTCGGTGGCGAGGCGCTCGCCACGGTCCTCGATGCGCTTGCCCTGCTTGACGCGCAGGATCTCGATCGCCTTGTCGACGTCGCCGCCCGACTCGGTCAGCGCCTTCTTGCAGTCCATCATGCCCGCGCCGGTGCGGTCGCGCAGGGCCTTCACGTCCTTCGCGCTGGGGGAATGGCTCACGTCGGTCACTGGTTCGCTTCTTCCTTCTTCTCGTTCTCGGCGGGCGACCCGGCCTCGGCCGGGGCCGCAGCCTCCGGCTCCGCGGCGGGCGCCGCGGGCGCGGCCTCGGCGACGGGCGCCGCAGGCGCGGGCTCGGGCTCGGGCTCGGCGGCGGGCGCCGCGGGCGCGGGCTCGGCGACGGGCGCCGCGGGCGCGGCCTCGGCGACCGGCGCCGCGGGCGCGGCCTCCGCCGGCGCGCCGTTGGCCTCGGCGGCCGCGGCCGCTCCGGCGGCCTCGCGCACGTCCTCGTTGGTGATCGGCTCGCCCGCCTCGGCCACCGGGGCCGGCTGCGGGTCCTGGGCCTTGCGCGGGCCGCCGGCCTTGCGAGCGGCGTCGGCCTTCTCGCGGTCGGCCTCCTGGGTCACCACGGGATCCGGGTTCGGGGTCCCGCTCTCGGCGACGGCCTCGGCCACCTGGGCCTCGGCCTGGTCGCGGGTCTCCCCGGCCTGCGTGTGGACCTTGGCCTCCTCGCGGGCGCGCAGCTCGGCCTCGCGCAGGGCGGCGTGCTCCGCCTCGCGCTTGGCGCGCTCCTCGGCCTCGCGGCGCGCGCGCTCCTCGGCCTCGCGGCGGGCCTTCTCCTCGGCCTCCTGGCGAGCGCGCTCCTCCTCGGCGCGGAAGACCTGGCGGCCCTCCGAGACGACGGAGCCCACGCCCTGCGTGATGAGCGCGCAGGACTTGATCGCGTCGTCGTTGCCGGGGATGACGTAGTCGATGCCGTCCGGGTCGCAGTTCGTGTCGACCAGGCCGATGATCGGGATGCGCAGGCGCTGGGCCTCGCGCACGGCGATCGTCTCGGTCTTGAGGTCCACGACGAACATCGCGTCGGGCGGGCGCTGCATGTTCTTCACGCCGCCGAGGTTCGCGCGCAGCTTGGTGAGGTCGGCCTCGGCCGACAGCCGCTCCCGCGTCGGCAGCAGCGCCAACTGGCCCTCGCGCTCGTAGCGCTCGAGGTCGTGCAGGCGCTTGATGCGCAGGCTGATCGTCTGGAAGTTCGTCAGCAGGCCGCCGAGCCAGCGCTGGTTGACATACGGCATGCCGGCGCCCTCGGCGGTCTCCTTGATCGCGTCGCGGGCCTGCTTCTTCGTGCCGACGAACAGCACGACGCCGCCGCGGTGCGCGAGCTTGGACGCGAACTCCTGCGCCTGCTCGAGGAGAACCTGCGTCTTGAGCAGGTCGATGATGTAGATGCCGTCGCGCTCGCCGTGGATGAAGCGGCGCATCTTGGGGTTCCAACGACGCGTCTGGTGACCGAAGTGGACGCCGGCCTCCAGGAGCTCGCGGATGCCGATCTGCTCGGCCATGAGCTCTCCCTTGGATATGTGTGCGATTCACCGCCGGTCGGCCACACCCGCGGTCGGCGGGCAGGGACGGGCCTCGGGCAGCCCTACAGGACAGAACTCAGTGTAGAGCCTTCTCGGCGCGGCGCAGGGCGTCCGTCAGCTCCGGGGGCAGCGGCGAGACGACCTCGATCCGCTCGCCGGTGCGGGGATGATCGAACGCGAGGCGGGCCGCGTGGAGGAACTGGCGCTCGAGGCCGGCCGCGAGCGCGCCGCCGCCGCCGTACTCGCGGTCGCCGACCACGGGGTGGCCGATCTCGCTCAGATGCACGCGGATCTGGTGGGTGCGCCCCGTCTCCAGGCGCACGCGCAGCAGCGTCGTGGCGGGCAGCGAGCGCTCGATCTCGAAGTGGGTGACGGCGTCGCGGGGCGTGGCGGTGTCGGTCGAGTGGCGCAGGCGGTCGCGGCGGTCGCGGCCGATCGGCGCGTCGATCGTGCCGGTGCGCGCCGGCGGCCGGCCCTCGACGAGCGCGAGGTACTCGCGCTCGATGCGCCGCTCGCGCAACTCGTCCTGCAGCGCACGCAGGGTGTCCTCGTCCTTGGCCGCCAGCAGCAGGCCGCTCGTGTCGCGGTCCAGGCGGTGCACGATCCCGCCGCGCTCGGCGGCGATCCCGCGGGCGGCGAGCGCCTGCGACAGCGTGCCGGTCGCGTGGCCGGCGGCGGGATGGACGACCAGGCCGGCCGGCTTGTCGACGACGAGCAGGTCGCCGTCCTCGTAGGCGATGCGCAGGTCGACGAGCTCGCCGTCCTCGACGGGCTCCGGTTCGGCCCGGTCGGCGACCTCCACGCGCTCTCCGCCCTCCAGAACATGGCGCTTGGGCCGCCGGCGCCCGTCGACGGTCACGAGGCCCGCGTCGATCAGCCGCTGCGCCCGCGACCGCGAGCCCAGCGGGCCCGCCAGGGCGTGATCGAGGCGCAGGCCCGCCTGCTCGTCAGCGATCTCGACGATCATCGAGCACGAAGAACAGCGACAGCACGCCGAGCGTGACCGCGATGTCCGCGACGTTGAACTGCGGCCAGTGCGGCAGCTTGAGGAAGTCGGTGACCGCCCCGTCGCGCACCCGGTCGATGACGTTGCCCAGCGCCCCGCCGAGCAGCAGGCCGGCCGACAGCCACGCCCACCGCCGCGTGGCGTTGAGCGCGAAGACGACGAGGATGCCGATCAGCGCGGCGATGACGAGCGCGATGACGAGTGGCGAGCCGCCCAGCCCACCGAACGCGATGCCCTCGTTGCGCGTGTTGACGAGGTCGAGGAACGGCAGCACCTCGTCGCGCTCGCCGGGGACGATGTTGTGGCGTACGAGGGCCTTCGACACCTGGTCGACGACGAGCACGGCGACGACCACGAGGCCGGCCCGCATCCATGCGGCGCGCCGGGTCACCCGCGGATGATGCTCACGACGATCGAGCCGACGATGCCGAGGGCGATCAGGGCCAGGATCGGGCTGAAGTCGAACGGGCCGAAGTTCGGCAGGATGCGCCGGAACGGGCGCAGGAGCGGGTCGGCGACGTCGCGCAGGAACTCGAAGATCACGTTCAGCACCCGCGAGTACGGCAGCCGCCCGAACGCGTAGACGAGCGACAGCACGATGTACGCGAGGATCAGCAGCGACCAGACGCGGAAGAACGCCGCGACGTAGTCGGCGACGTCGCCGCGGGTGATGGCGGCCATGAGCGGCGTCATCCGCCGATCACCGCCTGGAGCGCCTCGTCGAACGCCGTGCGCAGCCCGTTGCGCTCGAGGGCGGCGAGGCCGCGCGCCGTGGAGCCGCCGGGCGACGTGACCTCCCGGCGCACCGTGAGCGTGTCGCCGCCGCGGGCGATCAACAGCTCGGCGCTGCCCGCGAGCGTGGCCAGGAACATCTCGGTCGCGCGCGCCGCCGGCAGTCCGCCCCGCACCCCCGCGTCGATCGCCGCCTCGGCGACCAGCGCGACGTACGCCGGCATCACGCTGGTCGTGGCGAGCGCGACGCTCATCTGCGACTCGGGCAGCACGAACACGCTGCCGACGCGCTCGAAGAGCGCCACGGCCTGCTCGCCACCCTCCGCGATGCACGTGACGCCGCGGCGCAGAGCCACCGGCGTGTTCGGGACGGCCCGGATCACGGTCGACTGCGGGAAGGCGGCCTGCAGCTGTGCGATCGACGTGCCGCCCAGGATCGAGATCACCGTCTTGCCGGTGGCCGCGTCGCCCACGCCCGCGGCGACCTGCTCGAGCTGGTACGGCTTGTGGCCAAGGACGACCGCGTCCGCGCGGCGGACGAGTTCGGCGTTGTCGCCCAGCGTCTCGCCGCCGAGCTCCTCGACGAGCGCGGCGGCGCGGCCGGAGCCCGAGTCCGTCGCGAGCACGGGCTCGCCCCATCCGCGCGCGAGCGCGCCTGCCATGTTGCCGGCGCCGATGAATCCGATCATGCGGCGGCCGAGTCTACGTCACCAGGAACCGGCCTTAGCTCTGGTTGAAGAAGCCCTTCTCGATCAGCCGGGCCCGCTCCTCCGCGGAGATCTCGACGTTGCGCGGCGTCAGCATGAACACCTTGTCGGCGATCCGCTGCATGCCGCCGTCGAGCGCGTAGGTCAGCCCGCTGGCGAAGTCGATGAGGCGCTTGGAGAGGTCGACGTCGACGCCTTGGAGGTTCAGGATGACGGGGATCGAGTCCTTGAACTTGTCGGCGACCTGCTGGGCGTCGTTGAACGACTTCGGCACGACGAGGTGCACGCGGACGTCGCTGGAGCGCCCGTTGCCGCCGCGACCCGTGCCGACCGGGCGCAGGACCGTCGTCGGGCGCCCGCCGGGCTCGTCGTCGGCGAAGATGTCGTCGAAGTCGTCGCGCCGGCGGCGGCTGCTGCTCAGCCGGCGCACGTTCGCGCGCTCGCGCGGGCGCTCCTCGGGCTCCTCGTCGGGGGCGCGCGGGTCGGGCTCGTCGTCGTCGTATGCGCGCGGGTCGCGCTCCTCGGCCAAGCCGAAGTAGACGAGCGCGCTATGCCAGGAGTCTCGGAAGGCCATCGGGTCCTGCCTTTCTCTGCCGCAGGCGAAAACCCTGCTAACCCCGATTGTAGAGCCGCGAACCCACCCTGACGATCGTTGCCCCCTCCTGGGCGGCGACCGCGTAGTCCTGCGTCGTGCCCATCGAGAGCTCCCGCAGCCCGTGGCGCTCGGCCAGCTCGCGCAGGGCGGCGAACCAGCGCCGGCTGTCCTCAGGCTCGCGGGCCAGCGGCGGCATGGTCATGAGCCCGACGACCGCATACGGCCCGCCCGCCCCGCGCTCGAGGAAGGCGGGCAGGTCGCCGGGGTCGACGCCGGCCTTGCCCTCCTCGCGGGCGATGTTCACCTGCACGAGAACCTGCGTCTCCGGGGTCCCGTGACGGTCGAGCTGCTCGAGCGCCGACTCGCTGCCGACCGAGTGCACGTAGCGCACCAGCGGCAGGATCTGCTTGACCTTGCGGCTCTGCAGCTGGCCGATGAAGTCCCACGTCAGCTCGGGGGCGGCGGCCTGCTTGGCCACGAGATCCTGGGCGCGGTTCTCGCCGCACAGCGTCACGCCGGCCTCGGCGAGGACGCCCATCTCCTCGAGCGCGACGTACTTCGTCGCCGCGAGGACCTGGACGCCCTCGCCCACCTCGGACCGCACGGCAGCGAGGTTCTCGCGCACGACGTCGGGCTCGAGCCCGGTGATCAGCTGCGCCATGCCACCCCCGCCTGGCGGCCCGTGCGCTCTCCGTCGCGCCGGTGCGAGAAGAACAGCCGCGGCTCGCAGAAGGTGCAGAGGTCGCAGTCCTCGATCGCCTGCACCCCGGCCGCCTGCAGTTCTCGGCGGGCGATGAGCTTGAGGTCCAGGTTGCGGCGGCGGCGGGCGGCGGGGTGCGCGGGGAACGCCGCGCGGACCTCGTCGCCGACCTCGAAGCAGCACACGCCGATCGCCGGGCCGATCGCCGCGGTCACCGGGCCGTCGCCGAGCGCCCGCAGACCGTTGCGCAGCACGCCGCCCGCGAGGCCGCGCCAGCCCGCGTGGACCATGGCGACGGCATGCGGCGTGGCGAGCGCGACCGGCAGGCAGTCCGCCACCAGCACGGTGGCGGCCACGTCCATGCGGGTGGTGACCTGCGCGTCGGCCTCGAGGCGCGGGTCGTCGTCGGTGGCGACGTCGGCGCCGTGGACCTGCCGGGCGATGCGCAGGGTCCGCTCGCCGGCGGCCTGCGCGAGTCGGGCGCGGTTGGCCGCGACGTGCTCCGCCGTGTCGCCACCGCTGTCGCCGGGCGCGGTCCGCCCCAGGTGCAGCGACGCGAACGGCCCCTCCGACACGCCGCCGCGCCGCGTCGTGAACAGCGCCCGCGCGCCGTGCGGCAGGTCCGCGGCCAGGTGATCGCCGTCCCAGTGGAACATCGCTAGACCAGCAGCGGCAGGTCGGGAACCGGCGCGCGCTGCGCGTACTCGAAGTGCGCTCGGCGGTCGGCGACGAGGGTCTGGCGCAGCATCCAGCCGCGGCGGCCCGAGGCGGCGCGGTCGAAGACGGACAGGTGCGCGCTGGCCACCTCGGTGTTGTAGCAGTGGGCGAGGTCGCCGTCGGGATCCTGGTAGGTCACGCCGGCCAGCAGGTCCCGGCGCGCATCGACGGTGCCGACGACCCGGCGGTGGCCGTCGAGCACCTCGAACCGCCAGCCCGTCAGGCCGATCGCGCTGCGGTTGGCGAGCACGCGGCGCGGCGAGCGGGAGCCGAAGTCCTCGCCCAGGAAGCGGCCGACGACCGGCGTGCTCGGCCCCACCTCGCGTCCGAGCCTGGGCACGTAGACCGACACGCCGTCGAGGAACGTGTCGCGGACCGGCGCGCCGTGCTCGTCGGTGAGGTCGCCGGCGTGCGCCCAGGCCCAACGCTCCGCGTGCTTGGAGCCCCAGAGGTGCGCCTGGCCGCCGCGGGCGCCGTCGATGGCGACGTCCCGCCCACCGGGGAGGGTGATCGAGCCGTGGACGAGCACGTCGCCGTGCGGCAGCGTCAGGACCGTCTTGGCGATCCGCGCCCGGCGCAGGACCGGATGGACATGCTCGTACGGGCGTCCGGGCGCCCAGCGCAGGTCCCAGGCGACGTCCTCGAAGGCGCCGCGCGTGCCGCGGTCGTCGAGCGTGGCCCCGGCGACGCACAGGGCGAACGGTTGCGCGGCCGCGGTCAGCTCGCCGATCGGATACGTCGCCTTGCGACCGGTCAGCTCGCCGGTCGCCGGGTCCATCGCCAGGAACCACAGCGAGCACGTGGCCTCGCCGGCGAGCGGAGCGACCATGGTCAGGCGGATCCAGGCGCCCACCCCGCCGGCCGGGTCGGTCAGCGTCAGGTACCAGACCTCGTAGTGGCCGGCGGACCCGTCCCAGCGCATGGCGTTCAGCGAGGCCACTGCGGCGCCAGCGTAGCCGCCGGGCGCGAGTTGCGCTTTGCGTCCGACAGGTGGACGAAAAGCGCAACTCGACGAACTCACGCCCCCAGCGCGGCGGCCAGCTCGGCGTCGCGGCCTGGCGGGATCGCGCCGTCCAGGCGCGCGGCGAGGGCGCGCTCGAGCGCCGTCCGGACCGCCGGACCCTCGGCCACGCCGGCCGCCATCACGTCGCGACCGTCGATCTCGAGGCGCACGTGGCGCTGCTCTTCCAGCCACCGCCGCGCGACCGCTTCCGGCCCCAACGCCCCGGCGAGCGCGACCGCCTCCACCGGGCGTCCCCGCACCGCGGCCGCCACGCCCGACGGGCGCTTGGCCCGCTCGAGCGCCCGCGCCAGTTCGCTCGCGCCCTGCGCCGTGTCGTGCGCCCGGCGCCGCGCCGGCCGCGAGTCGTCGAACCACTGGACGTCACGCGCCGCGCGCCTGCCGTCGCCGATCGCCCCGCTCGCGGCGAGCACCACGTCGGCCCGCCCGTCCGGCGGGAGGAGCGCGAGCGCCGCGCGCGCCGGCACCGGGTCGACCGCCGGCGCGCCGCTGCCGACCCAGTCGTGCGCGGCGGCGAGCAGCCCGGCGGGGTCGTCCTCGCCGAGCATCAGGCGCAGCTCGTTGGCGAGCCGGTCGCGGCTGACCGTCAGCAGGGCGCCGGACGCGACCGCCGTCCGGGCCAGCGTCGCGGTCTCCTCGTCGATGGCGAGCCCGAGGCGCTGCGCGTAGCGCACCATCCGGTAGATCCGGGTGGGATCGTCGAGGAACGACCGCTCGTGCAGGACCCGCAGCCGACGCGCGTCGAGATCGTCCGCCGCGCCGGGGACCGTGATCGTGCGCCCGTCGTCCAGCGCGACCGCGATCGCGTTGATCGTGAAGTCCCGCCGGCGCAGGTCCTCCTCGATGCCTGCGCCGAGCTCGACGTCCGGCAGCGCGCCCGGCTCGGCGTACGTCTCCGTCCGCGCGCCCGCCACGTTGATCCGCCCGCCCTCGACCAGCACCTCCGCCGTGCCGAACCGCTCGTGGCGCTCGACCACCTCCCCGAGCGCCTCGGCGACCGCCAGCGCGTCGCCCTCGACCACCACGTCGAGGTCGCGCACGGGCGCGCCGAGCCGGGCGTCGCGGACCGCGCCGCCGACCAGCCACAACGGTGATCCGGGATGGGCCCGGGCGAACGCGCGGAGCGTCTGCAGTCCGGGCACGCCGGCGAGGCGCTCGAGCGTCATACGCGCCATCCTGCCGCAGTGATGCGACGCAACGTCGAGTGGAAGGCGCGCCTGCGCGACCCGGACGCCGCGCTCGGCGCCGCGTGGGCCGCCGGAGCAGAGGACGAGGCGACGCTGCATCAGCGCGACACGTACTTCCACGCGGTGATGGGGCGCCTGAAGCTGCGCGAGCAGCCGCCGGCGCTCGCCGAGCTCATCCAGTACGACCGGATGGACCGCGCCGGGCCCCGGACCAGCGCCTACCGGATCGTCGAGGTGCTCGACCCGGCGCCGCTGCGCGAGGCGCTCGGCGCCGCGCTCGGCATCCGCGCGGTCGTCGAGAAGGAGCGGCGCGTGCTGCTGCACGCCGGGACGCGCATCCACCTCGATGCGGTGGACGGGCTCGGCACCTTCGCGGAGGTCGAGGCGGTCGTGGCCGACGGCGAGCGTCTCGAGGACGCGCACGCGCGCGCCGAGCGGTGGCGCGCGCTCCTCGGAGTCGCCGACGAGGACCTGCTGGCGGTCTCCTACGTGGATCTGATGGAGCGGACGGTCAGCCGCCGCGGCCCGACATCAGGTCGCTCAGGGCGCTGAGGATGCGGCTCAGCCGGTCCGGGACGTTCTCGGCCCCGTCGACGTACACCACCGTGCGGCCGCGGTAGCTGATCCGGTACTCGAACGCGTCGGCGACCACGCCGCGCGGCCGGTAGCTGCCCCGCAGGCTCGCGAAGTCCGACCCGCGCAGCACCCGGCGCACCTCGCGGGTGGCCGCGGGACGCAGCGGGCGGTGCCGGCCGTCGCGGCCGGTGTACGTGCCGGCGCCCCCGACGCGGACGACCAAGTGGTCGTCGACGCCCGCGAAGCCGCCGGTGCGGTCGGCCTCGATCAGCGTGCGGGCCGACGCGTGGCCCGCCCCCGCCCCGGCGAGCGCGAGCCCGACGGCGACGAGCGCGGCGATCCCGGCCGGGCGCCTCATGCCGCCGCCAGGTGCCGCACGGGCAGGCCCGCAGCGAGCAGGGCCTCCTTGGTCTCCGCGATCGAGAACCGGCCGAAGTGGAAGATCGAAGCGGCCAGGGCGGCGTCGGCACCGGCCTGCAGCGCGTCGGCGAGGTGCTGCGGGGCGCCGGCGCCGCCGGAGGCGATGACGGGCACGCCGACCGCCTCGCTGACCGCGCGCGTCAGATCGAGGTCGTAGCCGTCGTTCGTCCCGTCGCGGTCCATCGAGGTCAGCAGGATCTCCCCCGCGCCGCGCTCGACGCCCTCGCGCGCCCACGCGACGACGTCGCGGCCCGTCGGGGTGCGCCCGCCGGCCACATGGACCTCCCAGCCCTCGCCGCCCGTCCGCCGGCGGGCGTCGATGGCGAGCACGACGCACTGGTCGCCGAACACGCGCGACATCTCGGAGACGAGCTCGGGCCGCGCGACCGCCGCGGAGTTCACCGACACCTTGTCGGCCCCGGCGTCGAGCACGGCCTGCGCGTCGGCCGCGCTGCGGATCCCCCCGCCGATCGTGAACGGGACGAAGACCTCGTCGGCGGTGCGGCGCGCGAGCTCGACGATCGTGTCGCGCTTCTCGTGCGTGGCGGTGATGTCGAGGAAGATCAGCTCGTCGGCACCCTCGCGGTCGTAGAGGGCGGCGAGCTCCACGGGATCGCCCGCGTCGCGCAGGTCGAGGAACCGCGTGCCCTTGACGACGCGACCGGCGTCGACGTCCAGGCAGGGGATCACGCGCTTGAGATGCACGCGCTCAGCCTAACGAGCGTGACCGCTTCGCTCCCGGCCTCGGCACCTGGGTCCGGGTGTGACCGCTTCGCTCCCGGCCTCACACCTTCGCTCCAAGGGTGCGTAGGTGACCGCTCCGGTGTTCGGCCACGTTAGGTCGCGACGGCCCGGGACGGGTCCGACGTCCAGTCGTTCATCGAACCGTCGTACACCGCCACGTCGTCGCGTCCCAGCCGGGCCAGCGCGAGCGCCCCCACGCAGGCCGCGATCCCGCCGCCGCAATACGTGATCGCCTTGCGATGGCGGTGCAGCGCCCCGATCGGGTGGAAGTGCTCGCGCAGCTCGTGCTCGGCCAGCATGCGGCCGGTCTTGGGGTCCACGAGCAGGGTGAACGACACGTTGTGCGTGCCCGGGATGTGGCCGGCCGCGTAGGTCTGCGGCGCCAGAGTGTTGATGACGACCACGTCCTCGTCGTCGAGGGCCGCCGCCACCTCGTCGGCGTCGGCCAGCAGCTCGGGCCGGCGCCGCGCATGGAACTGGGCCGGCGGATAGGCGGACGGCTCGGTCGTCGTGGGCCGCCCCTCGGCCTTCCACAGCCCGAGCCCGCCGTCGAGCACCGCCACGTCGTCGAAGCCCTCCAGGCGCAGGTGCCACCAGAGGCGCGGCGCCCAGAGCTGGTAGTGCTCGGGGTCGCGCTCGGGATCGAACTGGTCGTAGACCACGACGTACGTGCCGTCCCCGACGCCGAGCTCGCCGATGCGCCGGGCGAAGTGGTCGGACTCCGGCACGGTGAACGGCAGCGATGCGCCGGGCGCCGCGAGGTCCCCGAGCAGGTCGGCGAACGCCGCCCCGGGGATGTGCTCCTGCTCGTAGCTCTCGCGGCCGGGCCGCAGCTCGACCGCGCCGTCCGCGGGCAGCCGCAGGTGCGCGGTGGCGTCGAGGACGCGCAGGCGGGGATCATCGAGGCGGGCCTCGAGCCAGGCTCCGTCGACGACGAGGGGCAGGTCGGACATTTGGTCGGCTCCCGGGGTGGCGTGCGCGAGCGCGAACGGTAGCGCCGGTCAGCCCGCCCGGCCCGGCGCCGCCGCGGCGAACCGCCGGGTCAGCTCCGTCGGATCGGTGATCGCCGTCCCGACCGCCACGGCGAACGCGCCGACCGCGAACGCGTCGGCCACCTGCTGCTGCGTCGAGTAGCGGCCCTGCGCGATGACGGGGACGGACGAGCGCGACGCCAGGCCCGCGAGCATCTCGAGGTCGGGCTCGGTCGGCACCGGCGCCGAACCCGGCGCCGTGTAGCCGGCGAGCGTCGTGGCGACGAGATCCGCACCCTCCTCCGCCGCGGCCTGCCCCGCCCCGATGTCGTCGACGTCCGCGACGAGGGCGATGCCGGGCCCCACCGCGGCGCGCAGGCGCCGCAGGAAGCTCGCCGCGCCCTCGCCGGCGGCGCGCGGCCGCGCCGTCGCGTCGAACGCGACGAGGTCGGCCCCCGCCTCGCACACCGCGATCGCGTCGTGCACCTCGGGGGTGATCGTGACCGCCGACCCCGGGATCGCCCGCCGCCGCAGCCCGATGATGGGCACCGACACCGCCGGCCGGATCGCCGCCACCGCGTCCGGTCCGTCGACGCGCAGAGCCGCCGCACCCCCGCGCTCTGCCGCCACCGCGATCGCCGCCACGTGCGCCGGACCCGCGAGCGGGCTGCCGGCCGGTGCCGAGATCGACACGATGAGCCCGCCGCGCAGGCGCTCGATCACCCCCGCCACAGCAACCCCCGCACCGGTCCGGGCGCGTCCGACCCGGCCAGCTCGATCGCCCCGTCGAGTGACGTCCCGGCCGCCGCGACCACCCGCGCATCAGGCCAGCGCGCCGCCAGGCCCGCGCGGAACGGCGCGTCGAGCAGGTCGCCGGCGCCCCACAGGTTGCCCAGCCGGACCACGTCGACCTCCGAGCCCTCGGCGAACGTCCGCTCGCAGGCGGCGGCCACCGACCTGGCCAGTCCGTCGCCCGCCCGCGCCCAGATAGCGATGGCCACCGGGTCGCCGTCGCGGGCCGCCGCCGCCACGTCCGGCGCGAAGCTCGCCACCGCCCGCGACGGCGGCTCCTCCTGGCGCAGCACCGCGGCGGGCAGCGTCTGCACCGGCCCCCACCGCCCCTCGGCCGCCGTTCGCAGCGCCGCAGATCCGCCCTCGCGCCCGTCGAAGGCGCGCATCGCGGCGCGCAGGCCGGCCCGGCCTACGGCGAAGCCGCTGCCGTCGTCGCCGAGCAGGGCTCCCCAGCCGTCGACCCGGGCCCAGCCCGCCGCACCGTCGTGCGCGAGCACCACGACGCCCGTGCCGGCGGCGACCACCACCCCCGGCCGTGCCCCGCCGAGCGCGCCGATCAGCGACGTCACCCCGTCAGACGCAAGCGCCACCCTCGCACCCGGCCCGGCGACCTCGCGCAGTCGCGCCGCGATGTGCACCAGGTCGGGCGCCGACGCCAGCTCGAACCCGGACATCCCGACGCCCACCGCGTCGACGCCGTCCTGCCCGACCACCGATGCGAGCGCGACGAGCAGCGCATCCGCCACGCGGTCGGGCGTGACGTCGCCCTCCATGCGCGGCACGCCGGCGACCACCGGTCCGGGCGCAGCGTCCTCCAACGCGGCCCGCACTCCGGTCTGCCCGGCGTCGATGCCCGCGATCATCCCCCGCCTACGGCTCGTTCCCGGCCGATGCGTGGTCCGTCTCGTCCTCCGGCGAGGCCGGCGCCCGCCGCTCGTCGAGGACCTCGAGGGCCTCCTCGACGGTGAAGCGATGCTCGTAGAGCGCCTTGCCGACGATCACGCCGGCGAGGTTCACCTGGCGCAGGCTCATGAGCCCCTCGAGGTCGGCGAGCGACCCGATCCCGCCCGAGATCAGGAAGCGCCCGCGCACGATCGAGGCGACCCACGCGACCTCCTCCAGGTCGATGCCCTCGAGCATCCCGTCCTTGTCGACGTTCGTGTAGACGAACTGGCGCACGCCGCGGTCCTGCAGGCGGCGGATCGCGTCGTCGGCCGGCATCTGCGTCGTCTCCTGCCAGCCGGCCGACGACACCTTGCCGCCGCGGACGTCGACGCTGACGACCACGCGCTCGCCCCAGGCCGAGAGCGTCTCGTCGAGGAAGTCCACGTCGCGGAACGCCGCCGTGCCGAGCACGATCCGCTGGGCGCCCGCGCGCAGCGCGGCGCGCACCGCGGCGAGGTCGCGCAGGCCGCCGCCGTACTGCACGGGCACCTGCAGCTCGCGAGCGATGCGCTCGAGGTGGTGCAGGTTCTCCGGCGCGCCCTGCTTGGCGCCGTCGAGGTCGACGACGTGCAGGTAGCGCGCCCCCTGCCGCACCCAGGCGCGGGCGGCGTCGAGCGGGTCGTCGTCGTAGACGGTCTTCGCGTCGAAGTCCCCCTTGACGAGCCGCACGGCCTTGCCTTCGGAGATGTCGATCGCGGGATACAGGCGCATCAGGCGGCCACCCGGTCGCAGAGGCGGGCGAAGTTGCGCAGCAGCGCCAGGCCGTGCGTCGACGACTTCTCGGGATGGAACTGCGCACCGAACACGTTGTCGCGCGCGACGACGGAGGCGAACTCGCTGCCGTAGTCGCTGATGCCGAGCACGTCGGCCTGGTCGGACGGATGCGGGACGTACGTGTGCACGTGGTAGAAGGTCGACGGGTCGGGCAGGCCGTCGAGCAACGGCGACTCGCGCACCCAGCGCACCTCGTTCCAGCCGATGTGCGGCAGCTTCCGGCCCTGGCTGTCGAGCCGCCGGACGCTGCCGCGCAGCAGGCCGAGCCCGGTCGCGCCGCCGTGCTCCTCCGAGCTCTCGAACAGGAGCTGCATGCCCATGCACGAGCCGAAGAACGGCATGCCGCCGCGCGCGCAGTCGAGCAGCACGTCCTCGAGGTCGAGCTCGCGCAGGGTGCGCATCGCGGCCGGGAAGGCGCCGACCCCGGGCAGCAGCAGCCCATCGGCGGCGCGCAGGTCGCCGGGCTCGCGGCTGATGAGCGCGCGCGCGCCGACGTGCTCGAGCGCCTTCTCGACCGAGCGCCGGTTGCCCATGCCGTAGTCGACGATGGCGATCGTCGCCCCGGTCACAGGACGCCCTTCGTGGACGGCACGCCGGTCTCGGTCGGGTCGATCGCCACGGCCTCGCGCAGCGCACGCGCGAACGCCTTGAACAGCGCCTCGATCACGTGGTGCGCGTTCGTCCCCGCCTCGACGGTGAGGTGGATCGTGAGCTTCGCCTGGTTGGACAACGCGCGGAAGAACTCCTCGGCGAGCTCGTGCTCGAAGCCGCCCGTCACTCCCGGCGTCAGCTCCGGCGCCTCGAACAGGACGTACGGGCGCCCGGAGACGTCGATCGCGCATGCCGCGCGCGCCTCGTCCATCGGGACGACGGCATGGCCGTAGCGCGTGATGCCCGACCGGTCGCCGAGCGCCTGGTCGAGCGCCTGGCCGAGCACGATCCCCGTGTCCTCGACGGTGTGATGGGCGCCGGTCTCGAGGTCGCCGTCGACCTGCACCGTGAGGTCCAGGCGGCCGTGGCGCGCGAGGAGGTCGAGCATGTGGTCGAAGAAGCCGACGCCCGTGCTCCGTTCCCCCGCGCCCGCGCCGTCGAGACCGAGCGTCAGACGGACGTCGGTCTCCTTCGTCCGGCGGGCGATCTCGCTCGTGCGGGTCGTTGTCGTCATACGCGCGTTCCATTCTGTCGAGCTTCCATCGACTCCGCGTGCACGGTGAACCCCTCGGCGCGGGCCACGGGCGCGCCCGCGCGCGCGAGGGCGGCCGCGCTGGCGCCGAGATGGACCTCGCTCATGCGCCGGCGGAAGTGGCGTGGCGACAGCCCCGAGGCGAAGCGCGCGGCGCCGCCGGTGGGCAGCACGTGGTTGGAGCCCGCGACGTAGTCGGTGAACGCGGTGCCGCTCGCGGAGCCGACGAGCAGCGTGCCCGCGCAGCGCACCGCGCCGGCGCGGGCCTCGGCCCGCTGGCCGACGAGCTGCATGTGCTCGGGCGCGAACGCGTTCGCGAAGGCGAGCGCGTCGTCCATGTGCGGCGCGGCGACGACCGCCAGCGGCGCGAACGCGACGGTCGAGCGCTCCGCCGCGAGCGCGGCCGCCTGCTCGGTGACGGCCCGCAGCGTCGGCGCGTCGTCCGACGTGAGCACGACGAGCGAGCCCGGCCCGTGCTCGGCCTGTCCGAGCAGGTCGAGCGCGACGACCCGCGCGTCCACCCCGGCATCGGCCACGACGAGCAGGTCCGACGGACCGGCGAACCCGTCGATCCCGACCGCGGCGCACGCCTGCACCTTGGCCTCCTGGACCCACAGGTTGCCCGGGCCCACGATCACGTCCACGCGGGTGACCGTCTCCGTCCCGTACGCGAGTGCGGCGACTGCCTGGGCGCCGCCCATGCGGTAGACCTCGTCGACCCCGCACAGCGCGCACGCGCCGAGCACGACCGGGTTGACGTCGCCGGTCGGACCGGGCGGCGTGCAGACGACGACCTCGTCGACGCCGGCGACCCGCGCCGTGACCGCGCCCATCACGACCGTCGAGGGGTACGGCGCGCGCCCGCCCGGGACGTAGACGGCGGCGCGGCGCACGGGCAGCTCGCGGACGAGGACCCGCTGGCCCTGCGGCAGGAGGATCTCGGCGTCGTCGCCGAGGCTCGCGCCCGCGACGGCGGCGACGTTCGCCATCGCCACCTCGAGGCCGGCGCGGACGTCGGAGCGCAGCTGCGCGGCCGCCACGTCGAGCTCGTGCGCGGCGACGCGCAACGGTGCCGGCTCGGTGCCCCGCGTGTCGTGCTCGCGCGTGAGGTCGAGGACCGCGGCGTCGCCCTCGCCACGGACCCGGGCGATGATCGCGGCCACCCCGCCGGCGACGGAGGCCGGCTCCGGCGCGAGCGCGCGCACCGCCGCCGCGACGGCCGCGGCCTCCCCCGCGCCGCCGCCCTCGGTCAGCGCGAAGCGCTCAACCTGCACGCAGGGCCTCCACGACCGCGTCGATCTCCCGCGCGCGCAGCTTGTGGGACACCGGGTTGGCGATCAGGCGCGCGGTCGACGAGGCGATCTCCTCGCGGATGACCAGGCCGTTCTCGCGCAGCGTGGTGCCGGTGGCGGTGAGGTCGACGATCGCCTCGACGAGGCCGGTCAGCGGCGCCAGCTCGACCGACCCCTTGACCTCCACGATCTCGGCCTGGCGCCCCGTGTCCTCGAAGTAGCGCGCGGCGATCCGCGGGTATTTCGTCGCGACCCGCATCACGCCGAGCCGACGCAGCGCCTCGACCGCGGGATCGTCGCCCGCGCGTGACGCGAGCACCATCTGGCACCCGCCGAAGGCGAGGTCGAGCAGCTCGTAGACGTGGCGGCCGGCCTGCTCCATGAGCACGTCCTTGCCGCAGATGCCGATGTCGGCGGCGCCGGCCTCGACGTAGGTCGGCACGTCGGAGGGGCGCATCGTGACGATGCCCACCGACTCGAAGAGCAGCTTGCGGTCGTTCGCGCGCACCTCGGACGTGTCGACGCCGAGGCGGTCGAGCAGGTCGAGCGTGCCGGGCATCAGCGCACCGCGCGGCACGGCGATCGTCAGGTTCAGCGGCGTCATGCGCCCGCCAGGGCCTCGTGCAGGCCGTCGATACTGAGCGCGAAGCCGACCGCGGGGAGCGGCCGGCCGAACCGGCCGAGCAGCTCGTCGTAGCGGCCGCCGCCCCCGAGCGGCTGACCGAGCCCGGGCGCGTAGACCTCGAAGATCGAGCCCGTGTAGTAGCCGAGGTCGCGCGCGAGGCCAAGGTCGATGATCACCCGGTCGCGCACGGGCGCCGAGAGCAGCTCGATCGCCTCGCCGAGCAGCGACCCCGCCTGGCCCGGGACCTCGTCGAGCACCGCCGGGCCGCCGCGCAGGAGCGGCACGCGGGCGATGCGCTCGTCGAGGCCGAGCCGCGCGAGCTCGCGCTCGAGGCCCACGAAGTCGCGTGTGACGAGCTCGTGGAGGACCGCCTCGCGGTCGCCGTCGGAGACACCGGCCTGGTCGAGCAGCGCCGGCACGATCGACGCCGACCCGAGGCCGATGCGGTAGTCGCGCATCCCGACCGCGTCGAGCGCCCGGCAGAGCACCTCGAGGACCTCGGCGGTCCCCGCCGGCGCCGGCGAGCCGATGAGCTCGACCCCCGCCTGGCGCAGCTCGCGCATCTGGCCGCGGTGCGGGCGCACCTGCCGGTACGCGTTGGCGATGTAGCAGAAGCGGTACGGCGGATCGCTCGCCGCGTAGCGGGTCGCGGCGACCCGCGCGATCGGGATCGTCATGTCCGTGCGCAGCCCGAGCACGTTGCCGTGGTCGTCGAGCACCCGGTAGGCCGGCGGCCCCGACTCCCCCCGCGCGAGCACCGACTCGAACTCGAGCGCCGGCGTGGCGATCTGCCCGTAGCCGGCGTCGTCGAACACGCCGAGCAGCGCGTTCTCGATCGCGCGCAGCTCGCGCATCTCGTCGGGCAGGACGTCGCGTGTCCCGCTGGGGATCGGGTGCATCATCGGCGTCGAGAGCGTAGCCGGGTGACCGCCCCTCATCTCGTGACCGCATCGCTCTTGGGTGACCGCTTCGCTCCCGGCCTCCCAGCTTCGCTCTAAGAGTGCGGAAGGTGACCGCTCCGCTGGTCGGCCACGTCACTCGGTCGAGGCTCAGACCGGGACGGGCTCCGTCGCCACGCGTTCGATCCGGGCCCCCAGCTCCCGCAGGCGCTCGTCGATGCGCTCGTACCCGCGGTCGATCTGGCGGATGTTGCCGATCTCGCTGCGGCCCTCGGCACACAGCGCGGCGATGAGCATCGCCATGCCGGCGCGGATGTCCGGGGACTCGAGGCGCTCTGCGCGCAGGCGGCTCGGGCCGTAGACGATCGCGCGGTGCGGGTCGCAGAGCGTGATGTTCGCGCCCATGTTGACCAGCTTGTCGGTGAAGATCATGCGGTTCTCGAACATCCACTCGTGGATGAGCACCTGGCCCGCGGACTGCGTGGCGAGGGCGATCGCGATGGAGGTGAGATCGGCGGGGAACGCCGGCCACGGGCCGTCCTGGACCTTGGCCGTGAACTCGCCGACGTCGCGCTGCACGACGAGGGTCTGGCCGCCGGGGATGAAGACGTCGTCGCCGTCGAGCTCGCTGTGCAGGCCGAGCCGGCTGAACACGAGCCGGATCATCCGCAGGTCGTCGGAGACGCAGCCCTTGATGCGCAGCTCGCCGCCGGTCACGCCCGCCAGCGCCATGAACGAGCCGATCTCGATGTGGTCGGGCGCGATGTCGTGGGTGCAGCCGTGCAGATCGGCGCTGCCGTGGACGGTCAGGACGTTCGAGCCGATGCCGTGAATCGTCGCGCCCATCTTCACGAGCATGCGCGCGAGGTCCTGGACGTGCGGCTCGCACGCGGCGTTGCCGATGACCGTCGCGCCCGGGATCCTGACCGCGGCGAGCAGCGCGTTCTCGGTCGCCATGACCGACGGCTCGTCCATGAAGACGTCGCCGGCGCGCAGCCCGCGGGGGGCGCGCAGCACGACGTCGCGCTCGGTCTCGACCTCGGCACCCATGGCGCGGAACGCGTCGAGGTGGGGGTCAAGGCGGCGCCGGCCGATCACGTCGCCGCCCGGCGGGGGCATGCGCGCCTCGCCGTTGCGGGCCAGCAGCGGGCCGGCGAGGAGGAAGGACGCGCGGATGGCCTCGGCCTGCTTGGCGTCGACCTGCGCCGGCTCGTGCAGCGCATCGGCCTGCAGCGCCACCTCGTGGCCGTTGCGCCGCTCGACGCGGACGCCGATGCCTTGGAGGATGGACAGCATCGCCTCGACGTCGCGGATGCGCGGGACGTTGCGCACGACCACCTCGTCGGTCGTGAGGACCGACGCGGCGAGGATGGGTAGGGCGCCGTTCTTGTTGCCGGCCGGAACCACGGTTCCGGACAGCTGGGCGCCGCCTTCAATGACGAACTTCTCCATGAGCGGGCGCGCCTGCGGCGGGGACGGTGCGAGGCGCTCGATGAGGGTAACAGCCATCTCGTCCGGGGTTTTCGGCGGGGGCCCCCGCGTCCCTGCCCGTGGGTTCCGCCGCCCGCCGGACGGCGGGACGGCGGCTACGCTAGGCGCCCGTGGCGCTGCAGACCTCCCGAGACGAAGCCTGGGCCCTGCTCACCGAGTGGGTGCAGTCGCCGTCGCTGCGGCGCCATTGCCGGTGCGTCGAGATCTCGATGCGCGCGTACGCCCGCCAGTTCGGCGAGGACGAGGAGCTCTGGGGCGTCGCCGGGCTGCTGCACGACGCCGACTACGAGCGCCATCCCGACATGGACGCCGACGACGGCCACCCGCGGACGATCATGGCCGAGCTCGAGCGCCGCGGAGAGGACCCGATCGTGGTGCGCGCGATCGCCTCGCACGCGGACTTCCTCGGCGTCCCGCGCGAGTCGCGCATGGAGCATGCGCTGTTCTCGGTCGATGAGCTCTCGGGCTTCGTCGTGGCGTGCGCCGCGGTGCGGCCGGAGGGCATCCACGGGCTCACGCCGAAGTCGGTGAAGAAGAAGCTCAAGCAGCCGAGCTTCGCCGCGGCGGTCAACCGCGAGGACGTCCGCTCCGGCGCCGAGGAGCTCGGCGTCGACTTCGACGAGCACGTGCGGTTCGTCGTCGCCGCGCTCGAGGAGCACGCCGCCGAGCTGCAGCTCGACGGGGAAGCCGCCGCCGCGTAGCGCACCGCCATGGACAATCGCTACGCGCGCGTCCTGCGTGCGCCCGAGGTGCGCGGGCTCGTGGCGTCGTCGATCCTGGCGCGGGTGCCGATCGGGATGGTGTCCCTGTCGCTCGTGCTGTTCGTCGAGCACGTGAAGGGCTCCTACGGTCCCGCCGGGGCGGTGACGGCCGCGTTCGCGCTCAGCGCGGCGCTGCTGGCGGCGGCGCAGGGCCGCCTGATCGACCGGCGCGGGCAGACCGTCGTGCTGCTCTCCGGCGCGAGCGTGTCGCTCGTCGCCTTCGTCGTGCTCGTGGTCCTCGGGCTCCGCGGCGCGCCGACGGGGGTGCTCGTGGCGTGCGCCGTCGTCGGCGGCGCGATGCCGCCGGTCTCGGCGTGCCTGCGACCGCTGTGGCCGAGCCTGCTCGCCGAGGACCCCGGCCTCGTGACGGCGGCCTACGCGCTCGACTCGATCCTCCTCGAGGTCGTGTTCGTCATCGGGCCGCTGCTGGCCGGGATCATCATCGCGCTGTTCAGCCCGCAGCTGGCGGTGATCGTCGGCGTGTCCCTGATGATGGCGGGGACGGTGTGGTTCGCCTCGCTCGGGCCGTCGCGCACCTGGCGCGGCGAACCGGCGACGTCGTCGCACCTGCTGGGCGCGCTCGTGGCGCCGGGGATGCGGACGCTCGTGATCGGCTCGATCGCGATCGGCGTGTGCTTCGGCACGCTCGAGGTCGCACTCGCGGCATACGGCAACTCGCGAGGCAGCGGAAGCCTGGCGGGCGTCCTGATCGCGCTGCAGGCGATCGGCTCCGCGGCCGGCGGGCTCTGGTACGGGGTGGGCGGGCACCGGCTCGGGCCGCTGCACGTCGGCTACCTGGCGCTGCTGGCGGCGGTGCCGCCGCTCGTCGCGCTGCTCGCGGCGGCGCCGACGCTCGGGGCGATCGTGCCGCTGGCGATCGTGAGCGGGTGCGTGCTCGCGCCGTTGTCGGCGGCGGGGAACCTGCTGGCCTCGGCGCTGGCGCCGGCAGGGACGCTGACGGAGGCGTTCACATGGATCATCACGGCGACGGTGGCCGGCGTCGCCCTGGGCAACGCGATGGCGGGGATCGTCATCGACGTGTCGTCGTGGCGGGTGGCCGTGCTCGCGGCGTGCGGGCTGACGGTGCTGGTGGTCGCCGCGACGGTGGCGCGGCGCGGGACGCTGCGGCCCGCCTGAACCGTCCGCTCAGACGCCGGTACGCCAGCGCCCGCCCCGCTTCGCCCACTCCAGCAGGTGGTCGAGCCGGCAGAACGCGTCAGCGATCCGGTGGGCGCCGCGGTGGCGGACGAGCAGCACGCGGGTGTCGCCGAGATCGCCGCCGCACTGCGCGCAGACCCCCAGAGCGACGCCGTCGTCACCGAGCTCGACGATTCGGCCGGGCTCCCAGTGGGCACCGTTGATGATCCATGGGACCACGTGCTCGAGCCGGCAGAACGCCGCCCGCCGATCGCCCTCCGGCTCCGTCGCGCGGAAGCCGCCGTCCTCGTCGACCGGGGCCCCGCACCAGCTGCACTGCTCGCTCACGCGGCCGAAGATACCCTGCGGGGCAGCCATGCTGACGATCACCGTGATGGAGGGTGACGAGACCGGCCAGGAGCTGCTCGAGCGGGCCCTGCGCCTGCTCGATCCCGAGCTGCTGGGAGTCGAGCTCACGCTCGAGCGCTTCGATCTCTCCCTCGAGCACCGCCGCCGCACCGCCAACGCCGTGGTCGACGATGCCGCACAGGCGATGCGCGCGTCCGGATTCGGCATCAAGGCCGCGACGATCACGCCCGAGGGCAGGGACGACGTCGGCTCGCCGAATCGCATCCTGCGCGAGGGCATCGACGGCAAGGTGATCATCCGGACGGGCCGGCGCATTCCCGGGGTGACGCCGTTCGGCGGCGTGCACTACCCGATCTCGGTGGTGCGGATGGCGGTCGGCGACGCCTATGGCGCGGAGCAGTGGCGCGAGGGCGACGAGGGCTCGGGCGGCGAGGTCGCGCTGCGCACCGAGCGGATCACGCGCGGCAACTGCTCTGCCGTCGCCGAGTATGCGTTCCGCACCGCCGCCCAGATGGGCGGCAAGGTCTACGGCGGCCCGAAGTGGACGGTGTCCCCCGTGTATGAGGGGATGCTCAAGGAGGAGATGGACGCGGCCGCGGCCCGCCATCCCGAGGTCATCTACGAGCCCGTGCTCATCGACGCCACGTACGCCGGGCTCATCACGGGTGCCGGCGAGTGCCCGCTGGTGATCCCTGCCCTCAACCGGGACGGAGACTGCCTGTCGGACCTCGTCATGCCGATGTTCGGCTCGATCGCGGGCGCCGAGTCCGTGCTGTTGGCGTTCGACGAGTCGCTCGACACCAAGGTGGCGATGGCGGAGGCGCCGCACGGCACCGCGCCGGCGCTGCTGGGCAAGGACGTCGCGAACCCGATGGCGATGATCCTCGCGTGCGGAGCGGTGCTCGGCTACGCGGGGCGCGCGGGGGACGCGGCCGCCGAGACCGCCTCGCGCGCGATCTACGAGGCGGTGCTCGAGACGGTGGGCGCGGGCATCCGCACACCGGACCTCGCCGGGCACTCGGGCACGATCGAGTTCACCGACGAGGTGGTCAGCCGCGTGGCGACGAAGCTCGAGGTCTGGGCGTCCCTGGGGTCGACCCGCTAGCGAGGTCGTCTGCACGGGCGCGGTCGTGCGCCCGCCTCCGTCTGTTGTAGGCGAGCCGTTGCAGGAGGAGCGTCAGGGTGCCCGCGAGGATGATCGTGGCGATGTTCGCGATGAGCTGCTCGGCGCTGCCGGCGGCGCTGTGCCAGTCGAGGGTGGCGGCGGAGACGCCGATGTCGGACGCCGCCGGGATCGTCGTCACCGAGATGAGCACGCCGATGAGCGCGCCGGACTTGGCGGTCGTCAGCGAGAGCGTGCCGGCCGCGCCGGCGCAGAACGCGACGACGAACGTGAAGGCGTCGGGGCTGGCGATGAGGTTGGCGAGGCCGCTGCTGTCGACGTTGAAGTCGCGGTCCGCGGCGCCCGTGACGAGGAGCGCCTGGGCGACGACATAGGCCGTGGCGCTGGCGGCGGCGAAGCCCACGACGATGGCGAGCATGGACCGCAGCGCCAGGTGTCCGCGGCGCGTGACGAGGCCGACGCAGACGCCGGCGATGGGACCGAAGTCCGGGCTGACGACCATCGCCCCGACGATCAGGATCGGGTTGTCGGTGAACAGTCCGCAGGCGCCGATGCTGGCCGCGAGCATCATGAACGCGAGGTAGGTCCAGGACAGCGACGCCTCCTCGGACGTGCGGGTCTGCACCTCCTCCCACACGACGGCGTCGGCCTCCTCGCCGCGCGCGCTGGAGATCGCGGCGGCGGCGTTCGAGCCCAGCGCGGTGTCGATGTGCTCGATCGCGATCGAGCCGTGCTCCTCGATGCCGAGGTGGCGCAGGTCGCTGACCACGATCGAGGCGTCCTCGCGCGCGACGTCGGCGAGGATCATGTCGCCGGTCGGCTTGATGGCGCGGCCGGGGAGGGTGATGACGTTGCACACCGCATCGTCGCCGCCGAGGAGGTCGAGGACCTCCTTGGTGCGGTTCGGCGGGCTGACGATGCGCAGGTGGATCACGCTCGCGGCACGCTACCGGCGCCGCACAGGCGGCGCGCCCGCAGCTGGGTCGGGGGGCGATGAGAGCGGATGCAGACCCGGTCTGCAAGTTCTCGTGCAGAACACCTGTTCCGTCCGATCCAGCACCTAGGTTTCCGAACACATGTTCCCCTCCGAGAACACTCCGCACCAGACCGAGCTGGGCTCGCCGGCGACCCGTGGCTGGGAGGCTATGGATCGGATCGGCGGCTGGGCCGTGCTCGCCGGTGCGGACGGTCCGGCGACCCGCCCATCCCGGTGGCGCGCGGTTGCCGGTCGCGCCCTCGGCCTCGCTCGCGCCTTCATCACGCTGGACGATTCCGCCGGATCGGCGGCGACGTCCCGCCCGCTCGAACGCGCCGAGACGCCGGCGCACCCGCACCGTCAGCCGCTGCGCCCGGTTCACCGGTCGCGCCGGCCCGGTGCGGTCGCGCCGCGGCACCACCACTGCCTCACCCCGCTCCGCCGCGACCGCCCGACGCGCATCCCGGGTTGGAGCCTTCGCTGACCTCGCCGGCCGGCCGGCGTGGGGGTCATGGCCCCTGAACTGCCGGCCGTGGCCCGAGCTGCGCGGCCCCGCCGCGCGGCTCGGGCGACGGCCGGACGACAGCCGGACGACAGCCGGACGACAGCCGGACGACCGCCGCGCGCGGCCGGCCGCCGCGGGCAAGCGGACGCGCAGGCTCCGCCGAGCCATCGGGCGCCCGACGGTTCCGCCGCGCGTCTCCGCGCCCGCCTCGAGTCGCCGTCGCTCCGCCTCAGGCCGCCGGCTGGTCAGGCATGGTGATCAGCGAGAAGACGCCGCCGACCGAGTCGTTGAGCACGGCGATGCGGCCGGCGGGCGAGTCGAACGGCGCCACGGTGGTGCTGCCCCCGAGCTCTTCGCAGCGCGCGGCCGCGGCGTCCGTGTCCTCGACGGCGAAGTAGACCATCCAGTGCGACGGCAGATCGGACGGCCACATGTCACCGACCATGGGCATCATCCCGCCGACCGCCGCCTGCATGGTCGGCTCGCCGTCACCCGCGAGGTTCCAGACCGTGTAGTCCATGTCGCCGGCGTCCATCGCCAGCCCCCGCCACCCGAACACTGCGCCGTAGAAGGCCCTCGCGCCATCGGCGTCACGCGTGGCGAGCTCGTTCCAGCACAGCGTGCCCGGCTCGTTGACGACTTGCGCCCCGCGCGTCGCCCCCGCCTGCCACGCGCAGAAGACGGCGCCCGACGGGTCGGTGAAGACGGCCATCCGGCCGGCATCGAACACGTCAAACGGCTCCATCAGCACGGCGCCGCCGGCCTCGCGGACCTTCGCGGCAGTGTCATCGGCGGAGCCGGTCGCGATGTAGGTGTTCCACATCGCCGGCACGCCCTCCTGCGGCTGCGAGCCGATCGCCGCGACCTGCTTGCCGCGCAGCGAGCACATGAAGTACTGGCCGGGCGCGTCGGGCGGCATCGCATCGACAGCCTCCCAGCCGAACATCCCGCGGTAGAACCTGGCCGCGCCCTCGGGGTCCGCGGACCCGTGATCCACCCAGCACGGCGTTCCCGGCTCGTACCCATCCCGCTCGCTCATCGCCCTCTCCCTTCCGACGGCCAGGCCCGGACACTACGCCTCTGCACCGCCGCCTCGCAAACGCGATGGCCCCTCCCACCTCCGTCATCCACCGCAGGCCGCGTCCCTTCGCCACGCGGCCACGGCGGGGCGACGGTGTGGTCCGAGGAACCCCACCGGTGTCTGTCTCGAGCCGGAACGACGACGAGCCACCCAAGAGAGCAGCTCGTGAGGATTAAGCGGCGGCGTTCCACCATCTCGACCCAGAACGACGACGAGCCGCCCCGGAGGGCGGCTCGTGAAGATAAACCGGCGGCGTCCTACTCTCCCGGGCCCTTGCGGGCCAAGTACCATCGGCGCTGAGGGGCTTAACTGCTCTGTTCGGAAAGGGAAGAGGTGTTTCCCCCTCGCCATAACCACCGGAAACTCGCGAGAGCTCCCGACGGTCCCTCAAAACCGCACAGTGCCACATCAAGGCATCACCAAATGAAAAATATCCGTCAAGCCCTCGTCCCATTAGTACCGGTCTCCTTCGCACGTCACCGTGCTTCCAGATCCGGCCTATCAACCTGGTGGTCTACCAGGGGACTTACCCACTCGAAGTGGTGGGAGAATTCATCTCGAGGTCGGCTTCCCGCTTAGATGCCTTCAGCGGTTATCCGATCCGCACGTAGCTAACCTGCTATGCCCTTGGCAGGACAACAGATACACCAGAGGTGCGTTCATCCCGGTCCTCTCGTACTAGGGACGAATCCTCTCAATTCTCCAACGCCCACGGCAGATAGGGACCGAACTGTCTCACGACGTTCTGAACCCAGCTCGCGTACCGCTTTAATGGGCGAACAGCCCAACCCTTGGGACCTACTTCAGCCCCAGGATGCGACGAGCCGACATCGAGGTGCCAAACCGGGCCGTCGATGTGGACTCTTGGGCCCGATAAGCCTGTTATCCCCGGAGTACCTTTTATCCGTTGAGCGACGGCACTTCCACTTGCTACCGCCGGATCACTAAGACCTGCTTTCGCACCTGCTCGACCTGTCAGTCTCGCAGTCAAGCTCCCTTACTGCCTTTGCACTCTACGCACGATTTCCAACCGTACTGAGGGAACCTTTGTGCGCCTCCGTTACATTTTGGGAGGCGACCGCCCCAGTCAAACTACCCGCCTGGCACTGTTCCCCGCCCGGATATACGGAGCGGAGTTAGAAGTCCAATACACCAAGGGTGGTATCTCAAGGTTGGCTCCACACCGGCCGCAGCCGATGCTTCAAAGCCTCCCACCTATCCTGAGCGAAATGCATCGAACCCCAATACCAAGTTGTAGTAAAGGTTCACGGGGTCTTTCCGTCTAGCCGCGGGTACTCGGCATCTTCACCGAGACTGCAATTTCACCGAGCCCCTCGTTGAGACAGCGTCCAAGTCGTTACGCCATTCGTGCAGGTCGGAACTTACCCGACAAGGAATTTCGCTACCTTAGGACCGTTATAGTTACGGCCGCCGTTTACCGGGGCTTAGCTTCGGTGCTTCGGGGCGAACCCCTAACACCTCCACGTAACCTTCCGGCACCGGGCAGGCGTCAGCCCCTATACGTCGTCTTTCGACTTAGCAGAGACCTGTGTTTTTGGTAAACAGTCGCTTGGACCTATTCACTGCGGCCCCCTCGGGCTTCACGCGCAAGGCGCTACACCCTACTGGGGCGCTCCTTATCCCGAAGTTACGGAGCAATTTTGCCGAGTTCCTTAACGAGGGTTATCTCGATCACCTTAGTATTCTCTACTTGCCCACCTGTGTCGGTTTTGGTACGGGCACGCGCTTCCTCCCTAGAGGCTTTTCTTGGAGGTATGGCGTCAGGGACTCGCCGGCTTATAGCCAGCTGGCATCGCGCCTCAGGTTAATGCGGTCCCGGATTTGCCTGGGACCACCCCTACACGCTTACCCCAGGACGACCATCGCCTGGGTTCCCTTAGCCTTCCTCGTCCCCCCATCGGTCAAACGGAAGCGACGTGGTACAGGAATATCAACCTGTTAGCCATCGACTACGCCTTTCGGCCTCGCCTTAGGTCCCGACTAACCCTGAGCAGACGAACTTTACTCAGGAATCCTTGGGCAATCGGCGGAGGGGATTCTCACCCCTCTTTCGTTACTCATGCCGGCATTCTCACTTCCCACGCTTCCACGGCTGGCTTACGCCGCCGCTTCACGAGCGTAGGAACGCTCTCCTACCGCGCGATCCGAAGATCGCACCCGCAGCTTCGGTGACTAGCTTGAGCCCCGTTACATTATCCGCGCCCGGACACTTGACCAGTGAGCTGTTACGCACTCTTTCAAGGGTGGCTGCCTCTAAGCCAACCTCCTGGTTGTCTATGCATCCGGACATCGTTTCCCACTTAGCTAGCACTTAGGGACCTTAGCTGGCGGTCTGGGCTGTTTCCCTTTTGACGCTGAAGTTTATCCCCCAGCAACTGACTCCCGGAGTACACGTCATGGTCTTCGGAGTTTGCCTGAAGTCGGTAACCTGGTAGGGCCCCTAGTCCAAACAGTAGCTCTACGGCCAAAACGCATCTTATCCGAGGCTATACCTAAATATATTTCGGAGAGAACCAGATATCACTGAGCTTGATTAGCCTTTCACTCCGACCCACAGGTCATCCGCCCAGTTTTCAACCTAGGTCGGTTCGGTCCTCCACGAGGTCTTACCCCCGCTTCAACCTGCCCATGGGTAGCTCGCTCAGTTTCGGGTCTACCGCCTACGACTCAAATCGCCCTATTCGGACTCGCTTTCGCTACGGCTCCGCTCATCGCTTAACCTTGCCGCAGACGAGTAACTCGCCGGCTCGTTATGCAAAAAGCACGCGGTCACAGAACAAGTCTGCTCCCACCGCTTGTAGGCACGCGGTTTCAGGTACTATTTCACTCCCCTTCCGGGGTACTTTTCACCTTTCCCTCACGGTACTAGTCCGCTATCGGTCACCAAGGAGTACTTAGCCTTGGAGGGTGGTCCCCCCAGATTCAGACCGCGTTTCACGGGTGCGGTCCTACTCAGGAACGTCCGACAGGAGGCTGTGCAGTTTCGTCTACGGGACGGTTGCCCTCTTTGGTTCGCGGTTCCACGCGATTCGACTACCACACAACTTTGTAACTCCTGCTGGGCCAGCCACAGCCCAGAACGAACGCCCTACAACCCCTCGTGCGCAACGCGTGGCCGCTTGCACGCACAAGGTTTGGGCTGATCCCCTTTCGCTCGCCACTACTCAGGGAGTCTCTTTTGATTTACTTTCCTCGGGGTACTGAGATGTTTCACTTCCCCCGCTTGTCTCTACCCGGCCTATGTGTTCAGCCGGGAGTAACGCCGCATTACCAGCGCTGGGTTTACCCATTCGGGAATCCCCGGGTCAAAGGCCGTTCAACGCCTAACCGGGGCTTTTCGCAGTCGTCCACGCCCTTCATCGACTCTTGGTGCCAAGGCATCCACCATGTGCCCTTACTATCTTGACGGTGATCAAGCCGAACTCAAGAGTTCGGCTCGGTGATACCCGTTTACAGCCGCGGGCTTATCGATCCGCGGCTGTGATGTGGCTACTGTGCAGTTTTCAAGGACCGCCGAGAGGGCACGGGTGGGACTCACCTGTGCGGTCTCTCAAAACTCAACAGCATGCACCGCGCTAAAGCCGGACGGTATGTCCGAGCTCGCACGGCAAGGCTCGGTCGACATTCCTAGCAACAGGGTCCTAGACCCTGCCGGCCCCGGATTCGGGGCTCCCTAGAAAGGAGGTGATCCAGCCGCACCTTCCGGTACGGCTACCTTGTTACGACTTCACCCCAGTCACGAGCCCCACCTTCGACGGCTCCCTCCCACAAGGGGTTAGGCCACCGGCTTCGGGTGTTGCTCACTCCCGTGGTGTGACGGGCGGTGTGTACAAGGCCCGGGAACGTATTCACCGCGGCAATGCTGATCCGCGATTACTAGCAACTCCGCCTTCAAGCAGGCGAGTTTCAGCCTGCTATCCGAACCGAGACGCGCTTTAAGGGATTCGCTCCACCTCGCGGTATCGCAGCCCTCTGTACGCGCCAATGTAGCACGTGTGTAGCCCCGGACATAAGGGGCATGATGACTTGACGTCATCCCCACCTTCCTCCGGTTTGTCACCGGCAGTCTCGCATGAGTCCCCAACTAAATGCTGGCAACATGCGACGGGGGTTGCGCTCGTTGCGGGACTTAACCCAACATCTCACGACACGAGCTGACGACAGCCATGCACCACCTGTGATCCTGCCCCGAAGGGAAGACCTGTTTCCAGGCCGGTCAGGAACATGTCAAGCCCGGGTAAGGTTCTTGGCGTTGCGTCCAATTAAACCACATGCTCCGCTGCTTGTGCGGGCCCCCGTCAATTCCTTTGAGTTTTAGCCTTGCGGCCGTACTCCCCAGGCGGGGCACTTAATGCGTTAGCTTCGGCACAGGGGGAGTCGACACCCCCTACACCTAGTGCCCATCGTTTACGGCGTGGACTACCAGGGTATCTAATCCTGTTTGCTCCCCACGCTTTCGCGTCTCAGCGTCAGTCACGTCCCAGCGAGCTGCCTTCGCCATTGGTGTTCCTCCTGATATCTGCGCATTTCACCGCTACACCAGGAATTCCACTCGCCTCTTCCGGACTCGAGCCCGGCAGTATCCACCCGCATCCCAAGGTTGAGCCTTGGACTTTCAGAGCAGACTTACCGAGCCGCCTACACGCGCTTTACGCCCAATGATTCCGGACAACGCTTGCCCCCTACGTATTACCGCGGCTGCTGGCACGTAGTTAGCCGGGGCTTCTTGTGAAGGTACCGTCACTCCGGGCGGCTGTTCACCGCCGAAGCTTCGTCCCAACTGAAAGAGGTTTACAACCCGAAGGCCTTCTTCCCCCACGCGGCGTTGCTGCGTCACGCTTTCGCGCATTGCGCAAGATTCCCCACTGCTGCCTCCCGTAGGAGTCTGGGCCGTGTCTCAGTCCCAGTGTGGCTGATCGTCCTCTCAGACCAGCTACGCATCGTCGCCTTGGTAGGCCGTTACCCCACCAACAAGCTAATGCGCCGCGGGCCCATCTCGATGCGGAAGCCGAAGCTACCTTTCCACCTAAGTGCACATCCGGTATTAGCCCGAGTTTCCTCGGGTTGTCCCGGTCATCGAGGCAGGTGACCCACGTGTTACTCACCCGTTCGCGGCTCTGCCCCGGGGCAAGCCCCGGTTCGTCGCTCCACTTGCATGTGTTAAGCACGCCGCCAGCGTTCGTCCTGAGCCAGGATCAAACTCTCCGTGAAGAACTACTGGCCGGCCTCCTGGCGGAAGCCAGCCGTCACGAAGTGTTGTCATGACTACTTCACGCCATCGTCATACACAAGACGACGACGATCATGACGGGTTCAATTGTGTCCATCCGGCCGCTGGCGACCGAATGGATCGAGCCTTTACTTTTGGATCCCGAAGGATCCAGAAGCGCATGCTGTTGAGTTTTCAAAGACCGCCGCGCCTCTCGCGGAGGGGGTCGCCCTCCGTTGGACGCGATCCGAAGCGCAGAGCACTTCGGGTCGGACAGCTCAGTATAGCGCGATGCTCCTTGGCTCGGAAGAGAGCCGACAGCACCTCGCATGGAGACTGCTGGACGGCAGTGTAGCGACCTGCCGGACGGAACCCTTCCGAGGCCCGTGCAGCACCGCGCTGCACCGAACCGGCCGGGGACTGTAGCGGATCCGGGATCCGATGCTTCAGACGTCGCGCCGCAGCCGCACGAAGCGGCGCTTGCCGGCGCGCAGGACGCGGCCGTCGAGCGCCTGCGCGGGCACGTCGGCGTCGCGCAGCACCTCGTCGTCGAGGCGCACCCCGTCCTGGGCCATGAGGCGCCGGGCCTCCGAGCGCGAGATGCCGAACGCCTCGGCCAGGACGGCCGGCACGTGCACGGGATCGCCCGCCACGGCGAGCTCCCCCATCTCCGCGGGCGCCTGCTTCTGCACGACGACGCGCTGGAAGTGCGCCGCCGCCGCGTCCGCGGCCTGCTCGCCGTGATAGCGGGCCACGATCTCGCGGGCCAGCGCGTGCTTGGCGTCGCGCGGGCTCGAGGAGGGGTCCGGGTCGCGCCCCAGCAGGAGCTCGTACCACTGGCCCATCGCCTCGTCGGGCAGCGACAGCGTCTTGCCGTACTGCTCCTCCGGCGGCTCGGAGACGCCGACGTAGTTGCCCAGCGACTTCGACATCTTCTCGTGCCCGTCCGTCCCCACGAGGATCGGCAGCGTGAGCACCGCCTGCTCGGGCTGGCCGTAGGCGCGCTGGACGTCGCGGCCGAGCAGCAGGTTGAACTTCTGGTCGGTGCCCCCGATCTCGACGTCCGCGCGCACCGCCACGGAGTCGTAGCCCTGCAGCAGCGGATAGAGCAGCTCGAGCATCGCGATCGGCGTCCGCGCGGCCCAGCGCTTGGCGAAGTCGTCGCGCTCGAGGATCTGCGCAACCGTCGCCACGCGCGTGAGCCGGAACAGCTCCTCCATCGGCATGTCCAGCCACTCGGAGTTCCACCGGACCTCGAGCAGGTCCGGATCGTCGCGCAGGACCTTGAACGCCTGCTCCTGGTAGGTCCGCGCGTTGGCGTCGATCTCCTCGCCGGACGGCACCGGCCGCGCCTTGGAGCGCCCGCTCGGGTCGCCCACGCGAGCGGTGTAGTCGCCGATGATCAGGACGACGCGGTGGCCGGCGTCCTGGAACTCGCGCAGCTTGCCGAGCACGACCGTGTGGCCGAGGTGCAGGTCCGCGGTCGTCGGGTCCACGCCGAGCTTCACGCGCAGGGGCCGATCGAGCGCGAGCTTGCGCTCGAGCTCCCCCGCCGGCAGGGCATCGACCGCGTTGCGCAAGAGGGGGGTTGACATCCGGCGCGATGGTAGTCTGAGGCCTGCTTCGGCCGCCCTGCCGCCGGCTGCGCCGAAACCTCCCTCCACGGCCCGTCCGACCCGCCGTGGCCGAGTTGGCATGAACGAACCGATCCCGTTCCCATCGCGTCGTAAGCCGCGGCTGAAGAAGCTGCGACTCCTGCTGATCCTGGTGCCGCTCCTGGCGCTGGCGGTCATCTCGACGGTGTTCGGGATGATGATGGCGGTCGCGTCCGACCTGCCGGACCTCGAGAACCGCGCCGAGTTCAAGCACTCCAAGAACTCGATCATCACCGACATCCGCGGCCGCCGGCTCGGGATCCTCACGTCCAACCAGGGCCGCGTCCTCGTGCCCTTCGAGGACATCAACCCCTCGATGACGAACGCGATCATCGCGATCGAGGACGAGCGCTTCTACACGAACGCCGGCGTCGACCTGAAGGCCATCGGCCGCGCGTTCGTCGCCGACGTGATCCAGGGCAAGCCGCGCCAGGGCGGGTCGACCATCACACAGCAGTTCGTCAAGCGGGCGCTCGAGCGCGAGAACAAGCGGACGGTGTTCGAGAAGCTGCGCGAGGCCGCGCTCGCCTACCACCTGACGCGCAAGTGGTCCAAGCAGAAGATCCTCACCGAGTACCTGAACTCGGTCTACTTCGGCAGCGGCGCCTACGGCGTCGAGTCCGCCGCGCGCACGTACTTCGGCGCCGACCACCCAGGCTGCGGCGAGTCGCTCGCCAAGCCTTGCTCGAAGGTGCTGACGCCGTTCGAGTCGGCCTTCCTCGCGGGCATCGTCCAGAACCCGAGCGGCTACGACCCGATCGACCACCCGCAGGCGGCCAAGGCGCGCCGCAACCAGGTGCTCGAGAAGATGCGCGAGCAGGGCAAGATCACCGACGCCGAGTACCGCGAGTTCATCACCGAGGCGCTGCCGGGCGAAGCGCAGATCTCTCCGCCGACCGAGACGGGCCCGACCCCCTCGACGCCGTACTTCACGACCTGGGTGCGTCAGCAGGTCGTCGACCGCTACGGCGCGATCGCGTCCTTCCAGGGCGGGTTGAAGATCCGCACCACGCTCGACCTCGACATCCAGCGCGCCGCCGAGCAGGCCGTCGCCTCGCGCTTCGCGAACCCTGACGGGCCCACCGCGTCGGTCGTCGTCATCGACAACAAGACCGGCGAGGTCCGCGCGATGGTCGGCGGGCGCGACTACAACACGTCGGCCTTCAACCTCGCGACCCAGGGCCAGCGCCAGCCGGGCTCGAGCTTCAAGCCGTTCGTCCTCGCCCAGGCGCTGAAGGAGGGCGTCTCGCCCGACTCGCTGTGGCCGTCGCGCAAGCGCGAGTTCACCGTGCCCGGGACGAAGGGCCGGGAGGTCTTCGTCGTCAACAACGACGAGGGCTCCTACGCCGGCACGCGCACATTGCGCAGCGCGCTCACGTGGTCGGACAACTCGGTCTTCGCCGCGGTCGGCATCCAGGTCGGCACGAAGAAGATCGCCCGGCTCGCCGAGCGCATGGGCATCCGCACGAAGGTCTCGCACAACTACGCGATCACGCTCGGCGGCCTGCGCCACGGCGTCACGCCGCTCGACATGGCGCACGCCTACCAGACCATCGAGCGGGGCGGGCGCAAGATCAGCGGCACCCTGGGCGCCTCGCGGTTCGGGCCCGTCGGCATCCACGAGGTCACCCGCGGCGACAAGGTGCTCGACCGCAACAAGGTCAAGAGCCGCCGCGTGCTGCCGCAGAGCATCGCCGACCAGATGGCCTCCATGATGAGCACGGTCGTGACGACCGGCACCGGGACCCACGCCCGCCTGAACGAGTGGGCGGCCGGCAAGACCGGCACGACGGAGAACTACGGCGACGCCTGGTTCGTCGGGTTCACGAAGCGCTACACGACCGCCGTGTGGGTCGGCTATCCCGACCGCCTGACGCCCATGAAGACGCTCTATCGCGGACAGCCGGTCATGGGCGGCACGTTCCCGGCCGACATCTGGCACGACGTGATGACCTCGATCGAGAACATCGACAAGACGCGCGAGGAGGCCCGCCGCCAGCGGCTCATCGCGAAGCTGACCCGCGAGGGCAAGAAGATCCCGCCGTCGCTGACGCAGACCGAGCCGCAGACGACGACGCCGGTCGCACCGGTCGCCCCCGCGCCGTCCACGGCGAGCCCGGACACCGGGGTGCCGCCGACCGGCGCAACGGGCGAGACCGGCGGGGCGACGGGCGGCGGCACCACCGGCGACGGGACGACCGGCGCGCCGGACGGCGGCACGACCGGCGGCGGCACCGGCGGTGGCGGCGGCGGGACGCAGACCCCGGCCGCGCCGACACCGGCGACCCCGCCCCCCGAGACGCCGGCGCCCGCCGCGCCCGCGCCCGCGCCTGCGCCCTCGAGCGGCAGCACGGGCGGCGCCGGTGCCGGCGCAGGCGGCGCCGTCGCGCCGACCGGCTGAACCCCCGCCGGCGCGCGCGCTCTACGCCGCCGCGCGCAGCCCCGGCGGCCACGGCCGCGAGACGCTGGACGCACCCACCGCGCAGAACCGCCACGGCAGCTCGACCGCCTTCGTGATGCCGATCCGCGGGCCCGCGACCCAGCGGACGTCGCGCCACGCCGGCGGCCGCGGCTCGATCCGCACCGGCCCGGTCAGCAGGTCGCCGCCGTTGTGGTGCAGCTCGATCCCCAGCGCCTGCGTGAGCTTGCCCGGCCCCGAGCACAGGTCGACCTCGCGCGCCACGCGCCGGCGGTGGTACATCTCGCCGACGCCGTCGAGCGGCTCGAGCGCACGGATGAGCACCGCGGCGCCGACGCCCTCCGGCTCGCACACCGCGTTGACGAGCGCGTGGATGCCGTAGGACCGGTAGACGTACGCGCGGCCCGGCGCCCCGAACAGCACCTCCGTGCGCGGCGTCAGCCCCACGTAGGCGTGGCAGGCGGGCTCCGACAGGTGGTAGGCCTCGGTCTCGACGATCACGCCGCTCGTGGCCTCGTGGCGCAGCACGCAGCCGAGGAGGCCGGGCGCCACCTCCACCACGGGACGGTCGAAGAAGGCGCGGTCGATCGCCGATGCGGCGCCGCATCGGGTCGGAGCATCGCCGGGCGATGACCCGCAGGGTCTCACGGAGGCGCCGAGGCGAGCGCCGCGCGCGCGGCCGCCAGCTGCGCGCGGACCCGCCCGCTCGCCGTGCCGCCCTCGGAGTCCTTGGACTCCAGCCACGAGGACCGCTCGAGCAGCGCGCGCGCCTCCTCGTCGAGATGCTCGGACCGCAGCTCGCGCAGCGGGATGCCGGCCGCGACCGCCTCGCGCACGAGCCCACCGACGATCCCGTGGGCCTCGCGGAACGGCATGCCCCGCTTCACGTAGAGGTCGGCGATGTCGGTCGCAGCGATCAGATCGTCCGACGCCGCGGCCGCCATGCGCTCCTCGTCGAACTCGGCGCCGCGGATCATCCCCTCGGCGGCCTCGAGCGAGACCGTCAGCGTGTCGACCGCATCGAACAGCGGCTCCTTGTCCTCCTGCATGTCCTTGTTGTACGTCAGCGGGAGCGCGTGCAGCACGCCGTAGAAGCCGGCGAGCGAGCCCACCACCCGTGGTGCCTTGGCCCGCAGCAGCTCGGCGGCGTCCGGGTTCTTCTTCTGCGGCATGATCGACGAGCCGCTCGACCAGGCGTCGGGCAGCCGGACGAAGCCGAACTCGCTCGAGGACCACAGCACGAGCTCGGCGCCGAGCCGCGACAGGTGCGTCAGGCAGGTCGCCGCCGCGCCGAGGTAGTCCAGGACGAAGTCGCGGTTGGAGACGGCGTCGATCGAGTTCGGCGCGACGTGGTCGAAGCCGAGCTCCTCGGCCACCATGCCGCGGTCGGTGGCGAAGTTCACGCCGGCCAGGGCGCCTGCACCGAGCGGCAGCGCCGCCACCGAGCGCGACGCGACGAACGCGAAGCGGTCGCGGTCGCGCAGCAGCATCCAGACGTAGGCGAGCAGGTGGTGGGCGAGATAGACCGGCTGCGCCCGCTGCAGGTGCGTGTAGCCCGGCAGCGCCACGTCGACGTGCTGCTCGGCGACGGCGACGAGGGTGCGCGCGAGCGCATCGATGCGCTTCACCGCCTCCCCCGCCTCGTCGCGCACGAACAGCGCCATGTCCGTGGCGACCTGGTCGTTGCGCGAGCGCGCAGTGTGCAGCTTGCCGCCGACCGGCCCGATCAGCTCGGTCAGCCGTCGCTCGACGGCCATGTGGATGTCCTCGTCGTTCTCCGAGAACGGGAACGTGCCCCCCGCGAGCTCGGCCTCGACGAGGTCCAGGCCGCGCAGCAGCTCGTCGCGCTCGGCCGGCGACAGCACGCCGGCGGCGGCCAGCATGCGGGCGTGGGCGCGCGATCCGCGCAGGTCCTGCGGCCACAGCCGCCGGTCGAAGCCCAGAGACGTGTTCATGGCCCGGAAGGTCGGGTGCTGCGGTTCGGCGAAGCGGCTCGTGGGTCCGGAGGCGGCCTCACGCGGATTGTGGACATTCGACGGTGGCCGCTGGCCGCCGGAGGGGGTCCCACGTTCGTTCACGGCGAGGATTCAAGCACCGCGCGCAGCGCGTCCGAGACCTGCTGCACCTGCGACTCGGTCATCTCCGGGAAGAACGGCAGCGCGATCGACCGCGCGGCGACGTCCTCGCAGACCGGGAACTCGCCCTCGCGATGGCCGAACGTCTCGCGGTAGAAGCTCATCAGGTGGATGGCGGGCAGGTACGGCTTGGACTGCACCCCGTGCTCGCGCAGCGCGACGATCGTGCCGTCCCGGTCGCGGCCGCGCGGCAGCTGCACCACGAAGACGAACCAGCCCCGCCGGTCGCTGCCCGAGTCCTCGCACGGCAGCTGCAAGCCCTCGATCCCCGCCAGCGCCTCCCGGTACGCCGCCGCCACCCGCGCCCGCCCCGCGAGCATCCCGTCCAGCCGCTGCAGCTGTGCGATCCCGATCGCGCACGCGACGTCGCTCAGGCGGTAGTTGAAGCCGAGCCGGTCGTGGTCGAGCCAGTCCATGTTCGACGCGCGGCCCTGGTTGCGCTCGGAGTCCACGCGCTCCTTGACCGCCGCGTCGCCGGTCGTGAGCATCCCGCCCTCGCCGGTCGTCAGCTGCTTGTTGGCGTAGAAGCCGAAGACGGCCGGGTGCCCGCGCCCGCCGACCGCCGCACCGTCGGCGTGCACGGCGCCGAGCGCCTCGCAGGCGTCCTCGACGATCGGCAGGCCCATCCTCTCGAACGCCGGGAGATCGGCCGGGTAGCCGAAGATGTGCACCGGCAGCAGCGCGGTCGTGCGGGGGGTCACCGCCGCGGCGGCCGCCTCGGGGTCGAGGTTCAGCGTCCGCGGGTCGATGTCGGCGAACACCGGCCGGGCCCGCTCGTAGGCGATGACGTTGGCGGACGCGACGAACGAGAACGGCGACGTCACCACCTCGTCACCGTCCCGTACGCCGGCCGCCCGCAGCGCGAGGTGCAGCCCGGTCGTCCCGCTCGACACGGCGCTCGCGTGCGCGACACCGAGTCGTGCCGCGAAGCGCCGCTCGAACTCCGGCACCCGGGGGCCGAGCGAGAGCTGGCCGGAGCGCAGGACCTCCAGCACCGCGGCCTCCTCCTCGGCGCCGAGGACCGGCCGCGCGAGTGGGATCAACTGCGCACCCGGGCCGGCTGCATCGCCCGCTCGAGCGAGTCCACCAGCGCCTCCCACGAGGCGGCGATGACGTTCTCGTTGACGCCGATGGAGCCCCAGACGTCGTGGCCGTCGGACGTGTCGAGCAGGACGCGGGTCACCGCACCGGTGCCCTTCGTCTCGTCGAGGATGCGGACCTTGAAGTTCACGAGCTCGAGGTCGCGCAGGTGCGGGTGGATCTCGGTCAGCGCGTCGCGCAGCGCGCGGTCCAGCGCGTTGACCGGGCCGTTGCCCTCGGCCGTGCGGACGTAGCGCTCGCCATCCACCCAGATCTTGATGGTGGCCTCGGTCTCGACCTTGCCGTCGGCGCGCTGCTCGACGATGCAGCGCCAGGACTCCAGGCGGAACAGCGGCTCGTAGACCCCGGCCTCCTTGCGCAGCAGCAGCTCGAACGAGCCGTCGGCGGCCTCGAACTGATAGCCGCGGTGCTCGAGCTCCTTGACGCGGTCGATGACGCGTGCGGCGTCGACCTCGAGGCCCAGGGCGTCCGCCTTCTCCGCCGCCGTCGCGCGGCCGGCGAGCTCGCTGACGAGCAGGCTGCGCTCGTTGCCCACCGCCTCCGGCTCCATGTGCTCGAACGTCGAGGCGTCCGCGCGCACCCCGGCGACGTGCATGCCGCCCTTGTGCGCGAAGGCGACCCGGCCGACGTACGGCTGCTGCGGGTCGGGGACGCGGTTGAGCAGCTCGTCGACGAAGTGGGCCGTCTCGGTGAGCCGGCCGAGCTGCTCGGCGCTGAGCACCGCGTGGCCCATCTTCGTCTGCAGGTTGCCGATGATCGAGATGAGGTTCGCGTTGCCCGTCCGCTCGCCGATGCCGTTCATCGTCCCCTGGACCTGCACGGCGCCCTGCTCGACGGCGGCGAGCGTGTTCGCCACGCCGCACTCGAGGTCGTCGTGGCAGTGGATGCCGAAGCGCTCGACGACGCGCGCGACGTCCGCGGCGGCCGTCGCGATCTGCGACGGCAGGGACGAGCCGTTCGTGTCGCACAGGACCACGGTCTCCGCGCCCGCCCCCTGCGCCGCGGCGACGCAGCGCAGCGCGTAGTCGCGGTCGGCGCGGTAGGCGTCGAAGAAGTGCTCGGCGTCGTAGACGACGCGCTTGCCCTGCGCGACGAGGAACGCGACCGACTCGCCGATCATCGCCAGGTTCTCCTCGGCGCTGACCCGCACCACCTTCTCGAGGTGCAGGGCCCACGTCTTCCCGACGATCGTGCACACGGGCGCGAACGAGGCGGCGAGGACCGCCAGGCCCTCGTCGGCATCGGCGGTGACCCCGCGCCGGCGCGTCATGCCGAACGCGGCGATGTCGACGTGGGCGAAGCGCTCGCGCGCCAGGAGGTCGAAGAGCTCGGCCTCCTTGGGGTTCGAGGACGGGAAGCCGGCCTCGACGAGATCGACGCCGAGCTCGTCGAGCTTGTGCACGACGCGAACCTTCTCGTCGGCGGTCAGCGACATCCCCTCCCCCTGCATGCCGTCACGGAGGGTGGCGTCGTAGAGCTGGATGGTGGTCATGGCGAAAGCGGTCCTTGGTCGGGTGATCGGCGGGGCGTGGTCAGGCGCCCAGCCGGACCGGCCAGGCGCCTACGAAATTCGCGCCGGGATCTCGACCGGGTCCAGCCACTCGCGGTACTGCTCCGCGCGCCCGAACAGCGCGTCGTCGAACAGCTTCTGCACCGCACACGTGATGTCGCCCGGCCGCCCGTCGCCGACCCGGTGGTCGTCGATCTCGCGGACCGGGACGAGCTCGGCCGCCGTGCCCGTGAGGAACACCTCGTCGGCCAGGTACAGCTCGGCCCGGGCGATCGCCCGCTCCTCGACCGTGAAGCCGAGGTCGCGCGCGATCTGCATGACCGACTTGCGGTTGATGCCGTCCAGGATGCCGCCGCTGTGCGCCGGGGTGTAGATGACGCCGTCGCGCACGACGAAGATGTTCTCACCGGAGCCCTCGCACACGTGGCCGTGGTCGTCGAGGAGGATCGCCTCCTCGTAGCCGGACTTGTGCGACTCGATCTTCGCGAGGATCGAGTTCAGGTACTGGCCCGAGGCCTTGGCGTGCGGGATGAGCGAATCCCCGCTGATGCGCCGCCAGCTGGAGACCTTCGCGCGGATGCCGGCCTGCTTGCCCTCGTCGCCGAGGTAGGCACCCCACTCCCAGACGGCGATGCACACGTCGACCGGCGCCTCGAGCGGGAACAGGCCCATCGTGCCGTAGCCGCGGAAGACCAGCGGGCGGATGTAGCAGGAGCGCAGGCCGTTGCGGGCGATGAGCTCCTTCGTCGCCGTCCGGATCTCCTCGTGGGAGTACGGGATCGGCATGTAGTACAGCTCCGCCGACTTCTCCAGGCGCGCGATGTGATCGTCGTGGCGGAAGATCGCCGGGCCGATCTCGGTCTCGTAGCACCGTACGCCCTCGAAGACCCCGGTCCCGTAGTGCAGCCCGTGCGTGAGGACGTGCACCGTGGCGTCCTCCCACTTCACGAACTCCCCGTTGAACCAGATGAGCTCCGTTGGCTTCACAGCTGCTCCAAGACGGCCCTGGTGGCCTGGTCGGTGGTGGCGTCGCCCCCGAGGTCAGGGGTCCGCAGACCGCCCTCCAGGGCGCGGTCCACCGCCGATTCTACGGCGTCGGCCTCCGCGCTCAACCCCAACCCGTGGCGCAGGAGCAGCGCGCAGGACAGGATCGTGGCCAGCGGGTTCGCGATCCCGCGGCCCGCGATGTCGGGCGCCGAACCATGGACGGGCTCGAACAGGCCGGGCGTGCCCTCCTCCCCGACCGACGCGCTGGGCAGCATCCCGATCGAGCCGGTGATCATCGCCGCCTCGTCGCTGAGGATGTCGCCGAACATGTTGTCGGTGACGATCACGTCGAACGTCGACGGCGCGCTGACGAGCTGCATCGCCGCGTTGTCGACGAGCATGTGGTCGACGACGACGTTCGGGAACTCGCGGGCGTGGACGTCGAGGACGACCTCCCGCCAGAACCGCGAGACCTCGAGCACGTTCATCTTGTCGACGTTGGTGACCTTGCGCCGGGCGGCCCGGAACGCGACGCGGGCGATCCGCTCGACCTCGGGCCGCGTGTAGGCGTTCTCGTCGGACGCGCGGTCCGCGTCGCGCTCCTTGCGCCCGAAGTACATGCCGCCGGTCAGCTCGCGCACGACGAGCAGGTCGGTGCCCTCGATGCGGTCGCGCTTGAGCGGGCTCGCGTCGAGCAGCGCGGTCAGCGGCTTGACCGGGCGCAGGTTGGCGAACAGGCTCAGCGCCTTGCGGATGCCGAGCAGGCCCTGCTCCGGGCGCGGCCGGCCGGCCTCGGTGCTGTCCCACTTCGGGCCGCCGACGGCGCCGAGCAGCACCGCGTCGGCGCCCTGGCAGGCGTCGACGGTCTCGTCGGGCAGCGGGCCGCCGGTCGCGTCGATGGCCGCGCCGCCGATGAGGCGCTTCTCGTAGCTGAACTCCCCGACCGCGTCGAGGACCTGCGTGGCCGCGGCGACGACCTCGACGCCGATGCCGTCGCCGGGCAGCAGGACGATGTGGTGCGCCATCAGGCCTCGCCCGCCAGCGCGAGCGTGTCCGGGCCGGTGCGCTCGCGATCGTGCTCGTAGGCGGCGATCGCGTCGCCCTGCTGCAGGGTCAGGCCGATGTCGTCGAGGCCGTTGACGAGGCGGTGGTGGATCGCATCGTCGATCTCGAACGGGATCTCCTCGCCGTCGAAGCGCACCACGCGGGCGGGCAGGTCGATCTCGCACTCGCCGTGGCCCATGATCGCGGTGACGACGTCCTCGGGCAGGACGATGGGAAGCAGCCCGATCTTCGTGCAGTTCGAGTAGAAGATGTCGGCGAAGCTCGGCGCGATGATCGCCTGGAAGCCGTAGTCCTGCAGGCCCCACGGCGCGTGCTCGCGGCTGGACCCGCAGCCGAAGTTCTCGCCCGTAGCGAGGATCGGGTTCTTCGGCAGGTCCCAGCCCGGCTCCTTGGCCCAGTCGTGGAAGACGAACTCGCCGAAGCCGGTGCGCTCCACCCGCTTGAGGAACTGCTTGGGCATGATCTGGTCGGTGTCGACGTCGTCGCGGTCGAGGACGGAGACCCGGCCGCGGATGGTCGTGACGCTCTCCATGCTGGTCAGCTCCAGTCGCGGATGTCGACGAAGTGGCCTTCGATGGCGGCCGCGGCGGCCATCTCCGGCGAGACGAGGTGCGTGCGCGCCCCGCGGCCCTGGCGGCCCTCGAAGTTGCGGTTCGAGGTCGAGGCGACGCGCTCGCCCGGTGCGGCGACGTCGGGGTTCATGCCGAGGCACATCGAGCAGCCCGCGACGCGCCAGTCGAAGCCGGCGGCGCGGAACACCTCGTCGAGGCCCTCGGCCTCGGCCTGCGCCTTGACCTGCTGGCTGCCCGGGACGACCATCGCGTTGACGTGGGAGGCGACCTTGCGGCCCTCCACGACCTTCGCGGCGGCCCGCAGGTCGCCGATGCGGCTGTTCGTGCACGAGCCGATGAACACGCGGTCGAGCCGGATGTCGGTGATCGGCGTGCCGGCCTCGAGGCCCATGTAGACCAGCGCGCGCTCGTCGCCGTCGTCCTCGGGGTCGGGGACGCTCGCCGTCACCGGCACGACCATGTCGGGCGTGCTGCCCCACGTGACCTGCGGCGACATCGCGGCGGCGTCGACGACGACGACCTTGTCGAACTGCGCCCCGTCGTCGGTGCGCAGGTCGCGCCAGGCCGCCGGGACGTCGTCGAGGCCGGCGTGTTCGCGCACGTACTCGAACGTCGTCTCGTCCGGGGCGATCATGCCGGCGCGGCCGCCCCCCTCGATCGTCATGTTGCAGATCGTCATGCGGCCTTCCATCGAGAGCGCCTCGATGGCCTCGCCGGCGTATTCGACGACGTGGCCGACGGCGCCGTCGACGCCCATCTGGCCGATCGTGCCCAGGATGAGGTCCTTGGCGGTGACGCCGAAGCCCGGCGTGCCGTCGTAGCGGACGAGCATCGACTTCGACTTGCGCTGGACGAGGCACTGGGTGGCGAGGACGTGCTCGACCTCGGAGGTGCCGATGCCGAACGCCAGCGCGCCGAACGCGCCGTGCGTGGCGGTGTGGCTGTCGCCGCAGACGATCGTCATGCCCGGCTGGGTGAGGCCGAGCTCGGGCCCGATGACGTGGACGATGCCCTGCAGCGGCGAGCCGAGGCTGTAGAGCGGGATGCCGAACTCGGCGCAGTTGCGCTCGAGCGTCTCGACCTGGACGCGGCTCAGCTCGTCCTTGATGAGCCTGGCGACGGGCGTGCCGTCGGTCGGCGTGTTGTGGTCGGCCGTGGCGAGCGTGCGATCCGGGCGGCGCACCGGGCGGCCGGCGAGGCGCAGGCCGTCGAAGGCCTGCGCGCTGGTGACCTCGTGGACGAGGTGCAGGTCGATGAACAGCAGGCCCGGAGCGACCTCGTGGGCCTCCCAGAGCTTGTCGAACAGGGTCTTGGGCTGGGGCATCCTGGGTTCAGCTCCTCCGCAGTCCGGCCGACACGACGGCGAGGAAGGTCGCCGGGCCGGGGCCGGGGTTCTCGAAATGATGGGGCAGGTCGGCGTCGAAGGTCACGGTGTCGCCGCCCTGCAGGCGATGGCGGTCGCCGTCGATGACGAGGTCGAGCGCGCCGTCCTGCACGTGGGCGACCTCCCGGCTGCCGGGCTCGTGCATCGGCGGGTCGTCGAGCCCGCCGGTGGCGGCGCCCGCGTCGAGCACGTGCCGGCTGAGCTCGGCCCGCAGGCCGGGGAGCGGCGGCGTGAGCACCTCGTAGGCGTGGCCGCGGCGGGCCGGGCCGTTGCGCACCTCGCCGGCGCGGACGATCGAGACGCTGCCGCCCTCGTCGAGGCGCAGCAGCTGGCTGAGCGTGAGCTCCAGGCCGCCCGCGATGCGCGCCGCGGTCTGCAGGGTCGGGCTCGTCTCGCCGCGCTCGACCTGGCTGAGCATCGGCGCGCTGACGCCGCTGAGCTCCGCAAGGTCGCGCAGGCTGAGGTCCATCGCCTCGCGCAGCGCGCGAACGCGCGGCCCGATGTTCAGGGTGGCTTCGATGGTCGCCATACGCTCGTACGTTATCTCATACAGCGATGGGCGAGCAGAACCGCTGGACGCACATCGGACGCCTGCGGCCGCATTAGGATTGCGCCGGCCGCAGGGCCGCGGCACGGGTTTCGCACGATGTCCTTCCCTTCCACGTTCCAGCACGCCCTCGCCGCCGTGCGCCGGGTGAACCGCCAGCCGGCGGACGGCTCGCGACGGATCGCGCAGCTCGACGGGCTGCGCGCCGTGGCCGTGCTGATGGTGATCGTCTTCCACCTCGAGATCGGGGTCGGCATCGGGGGCATGTTCGGGGTGGACCTGTTCCTGGTCCTGAGCGGCTTCCTCATCACCGGCGTGCTCGTGGGCGAGTACCGGGCGCGCGGGACGGTCTCGGTCAGGCGCTTCTACGAGCGGCGCCTCCTGCGCCTGTATCCGGCGCTCGTCCTGATGATCGTGGTGCTCGTCCCCTTCGGGTCGCTGCTCAACGCCGAGGGCAGCTGGGGCGTGTGGTGGCAGTCCGTCGCGGCGGCGCTGACCTACACGTCGACGATCGTGCTGATCTTCAACACGCACTTCGACATGGGGGCGCTCGGGCAGACCTGGACGCTCGCGGTCGAGGAGCAGTTCTATCTGCTGTGGGCCCCGATCTGCGCGCTCGCGCTCGCCCACGTCGTCCGGCTGCGGCGCATGGCGCTCGTCGTCGCCGCGGTGGCGGTGGCGCTGCTGTCGATCTTCTGGTGGGCGTGGTCGCCGGTCGATCCCATCGGCGGGATCGCGCTGTACTACCGGCCCGACCCGCGGTTCGGGGAGCTGCTGCTCGGCGCCGCGCTGGCGCTCGTTCTGACGTCGGCGGCCGGGAAGCTCACCCGGCGCTGGGACGTGCTGTTGAGCGTGGGCGCGGTCGCCGGGCTCGTGGGCCTGTGGTGGGCGCGGCGCAACTATCCGACGCTGTGGGGGCTCGACGGCAACCCGCTGGCGGCGATCCCGCTCGTGGGCGTCTGCGCGACGCTGATCGTGGCGCGGCTGGCGACGAGCAACGCCTCGATCCTCTCGCGCCTGCTGCGGATCCCACCGCTGCCGTACGTCGGGAAGATCTCCTACGGGCTGTATCTGTGGCACGTCCCGGTGATCGTCCTGATGGCGCGCGCGGGCGCCGGGAAGGGCGTCGCGGTCGTCGTGACGTTCGCCGCCGCGATGCTGAGCTTCCATCTCGTCGAGATGCCGTTCCTGCGGATGAAGGCCCGGCTGCGGTCGACCGGCGTGGCCGGACTCGACGCGGTCGAGCGCGCGCCGGTCGCCGAGGCGGCCGGGGGCGCGGCGGCCGCGGGCGCGGCGGTGGCGGCGCTCGGCGCGGCACCGGTCGCGGAGGGCGTCCTCGGCGCGGCCGCACTCGCGCAGCCGGGCGAGCAGACGGTGTAGCGGCGCCGCGGGGTGCCCGGCGCCCGGGCTCGGTACGGTCGGAGCGTGGCGCCGACGTTCCCGGTCCCGGACGTGCTCGTGCTCGCCGCCGGCGGCGTGGTCGGCGAGGCCTGGATGAGCGGGGTGCTCGCGGGCATCCAGGACGCCGGCGACGTCGACTTCCGGCGGGTCGAGTCCTTCGTCGGGACGTCCGCGGGGGCGATCATCGCGGCCCGGCTGGCCGCGGGCTCGCCGCCGCGGCGGCCCGACGATGGCGAGGCGGACGCGCGTGAGCCCGGGGAGCCCGCGGCCCCGCCGCCGCGGTCGGCGGCCGGCGCGGCGGGCCGGCTCGCGCTGCGGGCGGCCTGGGGCGTCAGCGCGCCGCTCGCCACCGCGGCGCTAGCGGCGGGTGCGCCCGCCGGGGCGCTCGCGCGGTCGCTGGTGCTCGCTCGGATGCCGACGGGCAGCGGCTCGCTCGCGGGCATCAGCCAGGTCGTCGCGCGCCACGGGGCGCGGTTCGACGGGCGCCTGCGCGTCGTCGCCGTCGACCGGGCGACGGGGCGCCGCATCGTCTTCGGCGCGCCCGGGGCGCCGCCGGCGACGGTCGGCGAGGCGGTCGCCGCCTCGTGCTCGGTGCCCTGGGTGTTCGAGCCGATCCGCATCGGCGGGCGCGAGTACGTCGACGGGGGCGTGTGGTCGCTGACGAACCTCGACGTCGCGCCGGCACGCCGCGACACCGAGGTCCTCTGCCTCAGCGTCACCCAGTCGCTCCCGCTCGCGCTGCACTCGCCGATGGGCGCCCTGCGCGCCGCCGGGTCGCTGGCCACGGCGGCCGAGAGCCACGTCCTGCAGCGTCGGGGCGCGCACGTGCGGACCGTGGGCCCGGACGGGGCGAGCGCGGCGGTGATCGGCGGACAGCTCATGGACCGCGGTCGCGCCGGCGGGGCGCTGGCGGCGGGCTACCGGCAGGGGCTGGCGCTCGGAGGCGCCGCCGGCTGACGGCTGGTCGGCGCGCGCCGCGGACTGACGGCGGGGCGGCGCGCGCCGCGGGCTGACAGCGGGGCGGCGCGCGCCGCCCCGCTTGTGGCTCAGGGCCCCGGGGTGAGCTGCGCCGTGCGCGGGTCCACCGCGGACTCCGCCGCGCGGACCTTCGCCGCCGCCACCGACAGCGCCCGGACGTACGCCCGCGCCGCCGCCTCGAGGATGTCGGTCGCCACGCCCTGGCCCGAGGCCGCCTGGCCCTCGAGCTCGAGCACGACGGAGACCTCGCCGAGGGCGTCCTGGCCGCCGGTCACCGCGTCGACGCGGAACTCGCGTAGCCGGGCGTCGACGTTCGTCGCCGCGTTGATCGCGTGGAAGATGGCGTCGACCGGGCCGTCGCCGGTGAAGCTGCCCTCGCGGCTCTCGCCCGTGGGGGTGGTCACGGAGACCGTGGCGTGCGGCGGGCGGCGGCTGGACGCCTCGACCTCGAACCACTCCAGCGCGTAGCCCGCCATCTCCTCGCGCAGCTCGTCGGTGACGAGCGCCTCGAGGTCCATCGCGGTCACCTGCTTCTTCTTGTCGGCGATCTCCTTGAAGCGCTGGAACGCCGTGTTCAGCGCCGCGCCGCTGACCGTGAAGCCCAGCTCCTCCAGCGCGTTGCGCAGCGCGTGGCGCCCCGAGTGCTTGCCCAGCACGAGGTCGTTGCCCTCCAGGCCGACCGTCGTCGCGTCCATGATCTCGAACGTCGTGCGCTCCTTGAGCACGCCGTCCTGGTGGATGCCGGACTCGTGCGCGAACGCGTTGCGCCCGACGATCGCCTTGTTGGGCTGCACGACGTAGCCGGTCAGCCGCGACACCATCCGCGAGGTCCGTGCGATCTCGCGCGTGTTGACGCCCGTCTCCACGCCGGCGACGTCGCCGCGCGTGGCCAGCAGCATCACGATCTCCTCCAGCGACGCGTTGCCCGCCCGCTCGCCGATGCCGTTGATCGCGCACTCGACCTGCCGCGCGCCCGCCTGCACGCCGGCGTAGGAGTTCGCGACCGCGAGCCCCAGGTCGTCGTGGCAGTGCACCGACAGCACGACGTCCTTCAGCGCCGGGACCCGCTCGTAGAGGCCGCGCAGGAACGCGGCGTACTCCTCCGGCGTGGTGTAGCCGACCGTGTCGGGGACGTTGACGACCGTCGCCCCCTCCTCGATGGCGACGGCGATCACCTCGGCGGTGAAGTCGAGGTCGGCGCGGGTCGCGTCCATCGGCGAGAACTCGACGTCCTCCACGAACGACCTCGAGTGCGCGACCGCGGCGCGCGTCTGGGCGATCACGTCCTCGCGCGTGTTCTGCATCTGGTACTTGATGTGGATGTCCGACGTGGAGATGAACGTGTGGATCCGAGGTCGTGCGGCATCGCGTACGGCGCCGAATGCGGCCTCGATGTCCGCCGCTTGAGCGCGGGCGAGCCCGGTGATGATCGGCCCGTCGACCTCGCAGGCGATGGCCTGCACGGCCTCGAAGTCGCCGGGGCTGGCGATCGGGAAGCCCGCCTCGATGACGTCGACGCCCAGCCGGGCCAGCTGGTGGGCGATCTCCAGCTTCTCGGAGGCGTTCAGCGAGATCCCGGGCGACTGCTCGCCGTCTCGCAGGGTGGTATCGAAGATCTGTACGCGGTCCATGGGTGTCTCCTTCGTCTCGGCTCTCGTCTGCTTCTCGGTTGAGTTTGCGCCTTGGCGGGCGCCACGCATCGCTCCCCCTAGCGGGGGAGGAGGAGAAGCAGGGAAAGGGCCGTGAGGGACCGCATTCGGCTGCCAACGGTAGCAGCGATCCGCTACGGAACCAAGACCAACCTCGCCGACGTTGCGCCGCTCGGCCAGGATGTGGTGGGCCTCGGGCACCTCCGGACCGCCGTGGCGGGTGATGACGACCGCGCGCCTCCACGGCCCGGCCTACGGACAACCACCGATGCGGACACGACGACCGGCGCCTACCGTCGCAGCATGTCGACCATGTCCAGCGCGGACGCCGCCTGGCTGCGGATGGACCGGCCCACCAACCCGATGCTCATCAACGCGGTGCTGTGGTTCGAGGCGGCGCTCGACCCCGGCGCGGTCCGCGACCGGCTACAGGAGCGCCTCGTCGACCGCTTCCCGCAGTTCTCCGAGCTGCCGAACACCAGCCCGCCCAGAGGGCCGCGCTGGGAGGCCGACCCGAACTTCGACATCGGCCTGCACGTCCACCACGTCGCCCTGCCCGCGCCCCACGACGAGGGCGCGCTGCGCGAGCTCGTCAGCGACCTCATCGCCGTGCCCCTGGACCACGCCCGGCCGCTGTGGTCCGTGCACGTCATCGACGACTTCCGGGGCGGCAGCGCGATGCTCGTCCGGATGCACCACGCGATCGCCGACGGCATCATGCTCGCCCGCGTCATGCTGACGCTGGTCGACGGACCGCCCGACGCGCTCGGCGTCAAGGCGCCGGCGCACGGCTCGATCGTCCCCCGCCCGGTGAGCGACCTCGTCTCCCTCGGGCGCCGGGCGGCCGGCGCCGCGGTGCACGAGACGTTCGAGACCGTCGCGCACCCGCGCCACCTCGAGCAGATCGCTCGCACCGGCGTCCAGGACGCCGGGATCCTGGCGAAGTTCGCGGCCAACCCGTCCGACCGCAGGAGCGCCCTGCGCGGCGACCTCGGCGTCGGCCAGCGGGTCGGCTGGTCGCCGCCGCTGGCGCTGGACGACGTCCACGATCTGGGCCGGGCGTTCGGGGCGACGATCAACGACGTCCTGCTGTCCGCGGTGACCGGCGTGCTGGGCGACCACCTGCGCGCCCGCGGCGACGTCCTCGACGAGGTCCACGCGATGGTGCCGTTCAACCTGCGCGCGCTGGAGGAGACGATCCCGCGCGAGCTCGGCAACCGCTTCGGGCTCCTGCTGCTCGGCCTCCCGGTCGGGATCGAGTCGCCGGTCGACCGCCTGCTCGAGGTGCGCCGCCGCACCGCGGCGATCAAGGACTCCCACGAGGGGGCGATCGCCTACGGCATCCTCGCCGCGATGGGCGCGACGCCGTCGGCGGTCGAGGCGCGGCTCATCGACTTCTTCACCGCGAAGGCGACGATGGTCATCACGAACGTGCCCGGCCCGCGCGAGCCTCTGGCGCTCGCGGGCGCGCCGCTGGAGGGCGTCCTCGTCTGGGCGCCGAGCTCGGGCAGCCTCGGGATGAGCGTCAGCATCTTCAGCTACCGCGGCCAGGTGACGGTCGGCTTCCTCGTCAACCGCCGGCTGATCGGCGATCCGCAGCCGCTGGCCGACGCGCTGCCCCCGGCGCTCGAGGAGCTCGGCCGGGCGGCGGCGCGCGGCGCTGTGCGCTGACGTCCGGCGAACCACTGGAATCCGGCTCACAGGCGCGCGCTGCGCGACCACGGACGAGTCCGACGGCGGCCACGGCTTCTCGGTCTGCACGGGCGCCGCGATCTTCGCCGGCGGCACCATCGTCACCGCGGCTGCCGCCCAGCTGACGCCGGTGCGCCAGCCGGACGGGTCCGCCGTGGCACCGCCCGAGACGGTCATGGCGATCGTCGGCGGAACCGGCGCGTACGCACGGGCCCAGGGTCAGGTCCGCTCGGCGCCGAACGGGACCGTTCGCACGCGTTGAGCTTCCGCTTCAGGCGGTAGCGACCCGCGGGGCGGGCGCTTCCGCTTCAGGCGGTAGCGACCGGCGGGGCGGGGAGCCGCTCGATGAGGTCGACCCACTGACGCAGGTGGCGCGGCTCGAGGAAGCGATCGCGCACGCGCTCCTGTGCGGCTGACCCGAGCCGGCGCGCCAGCTCGTCGTCGGTGAGCAGCCGGGAGACGGCGTGCCCGAACGCCGCGAGGTCGTGCGGCGCCACGAGCAGCCCCGTGACCTCGTCGACGACCTGGTCCTGGATGCCCCCGACGCCGGCGGCGACGATCGGCCGCCCCTTCCACGCCGCCTCCGCGACCGTGAGGCCGAAGCCCTCGGCGAGCGACTTCTGCACGACGACGGACGCGCGGCGCTGGATCGCGTTGACCATCGCGCCGTTCTCCTCGGCGTCCTTCATCGGCAGCGTGACGAGGTGCACGCGGCCGCGGGCGGGCGCCGCCAGCGCCCGCCATGCGGCCGTGACCTCCTCGAGCACCTCGGCGCCCTCCGGGTCGTCGGCGACGCCGGCGACGTCGGGCCCGACGAGCAGGAGCTGCGCACGGCACTCCTCGCCCACGTGCTGCACGAAGCCCTCGAGCACGCCGACCGGGTCCTTGAGCCGGTCCCAGCGCGAGACCTGCGTCACGTAGCGGTCGTCGGCGCGCAGCTCGCGCTCCTGGATGAGCGTGGCGCGGCGATCGACGCGGGCCGGGGTCCCGTCCTCGCGCAGGAACATGCCGGGCGGACCCTCGCCGTCGGCGACGATGCCCGCCGCGCGCAGGATCGCCAGTGCCGCGGGGTCGTCGAGCTCCTGGTTCTTGGCCGAGAAGACGTCGATCGACGGCGGCACGATCTCGATGCCCACGTGCTCGAGGCCTTCCCAGACGAACCGCTCGCGCGAGAAGACGCACGTGTCGACGCTGTGCGTGTAGGGCCGCAGGAAGTCCCAGGCCGCGCGCACCCGGTCGTCGGGCTCGTCGACGCCGACATGCACGCGCCAGACGATGCCGACGGGGCACTCGCGCAGAACGGGCGCCATGCCGAGCGTCTGCGGGTCGTGCAGCAGCACGACGTCCCCGGGCCGCACCATCTCGGCCAGCTGGCGCGCCGCCGGCGCGGTCACCGCCTCGTAGGCGGCGCGCTGGGCCTCGCCGAGCGGCGGCAGCTCGCCCGACGCCGCGTGCAGCCGGTTGTGCAGCCCCTTGGTCACCGCGAAGAACTCCGGCGTCCCGTTGAGCACGAGCCAGCGCGTGTCGACGCCGGCGCCGCGGGTGTAGGCGAGCAGCGAGCGCAGCATCTCGGCCACCCCTCCGCCGGTCGCCGTCGAGTTCACGCACCACACGGCGCGTCCGGCGAACAGGCGCCGCGCGCGGTCGCGGAGGGCGAGCAGATCGCGGTACCCGGCGTCGTCGAGGACCGCGCGGAAGCGCTCGATCGGCAGCGGCGAGACCGGGACGTTGCGCAGCATCAGCCGGCGACCGCCACGAAGAGCTCACCGAGCTCGGCGATCAGCGGCATGCGCGGGTTCGTGCGCAGGCTCGGGTCGCGGAACGCGTCGCGCACCAGGTCGGGGACCGCCGCCAGGTACGCCTCGCGGTCGATGCCGAGGTCGGCGACCGTGCGGGGCATCCCGACCTCCGCCAGCACCTCGTCGACACGCTCGAGGAGGCGGCCGCGCGCCGTGTCCTCCGTGCGCCCGCCGAGGCCGAGCACCCATGCAGCCTGCGCGTACTTCTGCGGGGCGACGTAGGCGCCGTAGCCGGGCGCGGGCATGAACTTGCGCGGCAGCCCGGCGTTGTAGCGGAGGACGTGGCCGAGGAACAGGCCGTTGGCGCGCCCGTGGGCGATGCCGAAGCGCGCGCCGAGCGCGTGGGCGAGCGCGTGGTTGACCCCGACGAACGCGTTCGAGAACGCCAGCCCCGCGATGGTCGCGGCGTTGGCCATGGCCGTGCGCGCGTCCAGGTCCGCGCCGTCGCGCACGGCGCGCGGGAGCGCCTCGAGGATCAGGTTGCACGCCTGCAGGCAGAACGCGTCGGTGTACGGCGAGGCGAAGATCGAGACCAGCGCCTCGAGCGCGTGGGTGAGCGCGTCGACGCCGGTGTCGGCGGTCATCGCCGCCGGCAGGCTCACGGTGAGCCTGGGCTCGATCACCGCCATGTCGGGCACCAGGGAGTAGTCGACGAGCGTCAGCTTGCGCCCCTCGTGCGTGAGCACCGCGGCGGGCGAGACCTCCGAACCGGTTCCGGCCGTCGTCGGCACCGCGGCGAGCTTGATCCGGTGATCGATCTCCGGGTAGTGGGCGACGCGCTTGCGGGCGTCGAGGAACGGCAGCGTCAGCTCCCGCAGCGTCAGGCCGGGGCTCTCGGCGAACAGGCGCATCGCCTTCGCCGCGTCGAGCACGGACCCACCGCCCACCGCCACGATGAGCTCGGGCAGCGCCTCGCCGTCGCCGAGCGCGCGCACGCCGGCGCGCACCTGGGCTTCGGTCGGCTCGGGCTCGACCCCGGTGAACGCCCGGACGTTGCGCGCCGACAGATGGGAGCGCACCTGCTCGACGACGCCGCGCTCCTCGCTGCCGGCGTCGCTGACGATCAGCACGCGCTCGGCGCGCAGCGTCCGCAGGCTGTCGAGCGCGCCCGCGTTGAAGTACGTGTCCGACGGCACCCGGAACCACTGCGGCGGCGTCTGTCGCCGCGCGACCGCCTTGACGTTGAGCAGGTTGCGGTAGTTGACGTTGTCGGTCGTCGTCGAGCCGCCCCAGGTTCCGCAGCCCAGCGAGAACGTCGGCGTCATGGCCGTGTAGACGCCGCCGAGGGCGCCGACGGCCGTCGGGGCGTTGACGAGGATGCGGCCCGTGCGGATGCGCTCGGCGAAGCGGCCGATGACCTCCTCGTCGGCCGCGTAGACCGCCGAGGTGTGACCGAGGCCGCCGTGCTCAGTGACGAGCTCGCAGACGTCGAGCGCATGCTCGACCGAGGGCGAGCGCACGACGCCGAGCACCGGCATGAGCTTCTCGGCCACGAACGGGTGGCGGCCCAGCTCGTCCAGGCCGGCCGGCAGCGGCGCCACGAGGACCTTCGTGCCGTCGCCGGCGGTGAACCCGGCCAGGCCGGCGAGATCGACGCACGAGCGGCCGAGCGCCTCCATGCGCGCTCGGCCGTCCTCGTCGAAGACGCAGCCGGCCAGGCGCTCGGCCTCGCCCGGGTCGAGGATGCGCGCGCCCATCCGCGCGAGCTCCTCGAGCACCGCCTCGTAGATCGGGTCGTCGACCACGAGCGTCTGCTCGGCCGGGCAGATCACCGACGCGTCGAACGTCTTGGAGATCAGGATGTCGACGACCGCCGTGGCGACGTCGGCGCTGCGATGCAGATAGACCGGCGCGTTGCCCGGGCCCACCCCGATGCACGGCTTGCCCGCCTCGTTGGTCGCCTTGACCGCCTTCGGGCCGCCGGTCGTCCAGATGAGGTCGACGCCGGGGTGGTGGAAGAGGTACTGCGAGGCGTCGAGCGTCGGGTCCGGGACCACCTGGAGCGCGTCGGGTGGCAGCCCAGCGAGGCGGCCGGCCTCCTGCAGCAGGTCGATCGCCCGGCCCGCGCAGCGCGCCGCGCGCGCCGACGGACGGAAGATGATCGCGTTGCGCGTCTTCGCCGCGACGATCGACTTGAACAGCGCCGTCGACGTCGGGTTGGTGATCGGCAGCAGCGCGAGCACCACGCCGATGGGCTCGGCGACGTACTCGATCCCGCGCTCGTCGTCGGTGTCGATGACGCCGACCGAGCGCTTGTCGCGCAGGTAGTCGTAGAGGAACTCCGTGGCGATGTAGTTCTTGAGGACCTTGTCCTCGAGAACGCCGAAGCCGGTCTCCTCCATCGCGAGCTCGGCGAGGTCGATCGCGTGCTCGAGCCCGGCGACCACCATCGCCCAGACGATCCGGTCGACCGCGTCCTGGTCGAGCCGGCGCATCGCGTCCGCCGCCTCGCGGGCCCGCGTGACGAAGCCGTCGAGCCGCTCGTCTCCGCCGTCCGGCACCGCGCCGTCGGGCGCGGCCGCGGCGGTGCCGGCGGTCGTCGTCGGGGCGCTCATGCCCGCGCTCCCGCGATCGGGCGGGTCTCGGGCTCACGCGCCGGCCGGTCCGGCTCGGCGGGTGCCGCCGGTGGCGGCGCCGGTGCCCTGCGCGACGTCGGCCACCAACCCCAGCGCCCGAGCACCTCGAGAGCCGCGGGCAGCAGCACCGGCCGGACGATGAGCCCGTCGAGCACGATCGCGACGGCCACCCCCACGCCGAGCTGCCGGACGACGACGAGCTGGCTGATGGCGAACGGGACGATCGCGGCGACCATGGCGATGGCGGCCCCGGTGCCCGCACCTGCCGTCTCACGTAGCGCCAACCGGATCGAGGCGTCCGGGTCGCCGCTGGCCAGGAGCTTCTCCCGGGTGCGCCACAGGAGGTGCACCTCATAGACCATGGTGATCCCGAAGACCGCCGCCAGGATGGCGATGATCGACATCGGATCGACGTAGCCCGGGCCGCCCAGCAGCGGGTTGCCGCCGCCGAACAGCAGCTGCATCGCGCCGAACGTCGCGGCGCAGGTCAGCAGGTCCAGCGCCACCGCGGCCAGCGGCACCGCGATCGCCCGCAGGAAGGCCATCAGCAGCAGCGACATGATGACGGCGAGGGCGACGGCGACCGGGAGGATCCGGGACGCGGTCGCGGTGGTGAAGTCGCCGAGCTGTCCGGCCGGGCCGCCGACGGCGCCCTCGGTCCGCGTGGCCTTCGTGAACGCGTCGACGCGAGCCTGCAGGTCCTCGCCGAGGTTGCGTGTGGCGTCCGACGACGCGTCCGTCCTGGAGATGACGACGATCTGGCCGGCGCTGCCGCCCCGATCGAGGTTGACCGCGAACGACGCCTGGTTGCGGGCGGCGGGCTGGGCGCCGGAGACGGCGGCCAGGACGAAGTAGCCCGAGTCGAACAGGCCCGGCGACTCCTTCATCAGCCGCTCGAGGTCCTTGGGCGACGGCAGGTCGCCGCGGAACTTCGCGACCTGCTGGGCGCCGCCGGCGAGGCCGCTGGCGAGCCGGCCGGCCGGGCCCGTGCCTGACGAGAGCCCGCCGGCGAGCTGGCCGGCACCGGTCGTCAGCTGGCCGAGGCCGCTCTCGAGGCGCGACGCCCCGTCGCGCAGGGCGGTGACGCCGTCGGTGAGCCGGCCCCCGCCGGTGTTGAGCTTGCCGATGCCGGCGGCGAGCTGGCTGTTGCCCGCCTGCAGCTGGGTGATGCCGTCGGTGAGCTGCGTCGAGCCGGCGTAGAGCTGGGCGAGGCCGGTCGAGAGCTCGCCGACCTGGGTGGCGAACGCGCCCGCCACGCCGGCCGCGCCGGAGATCTTCGGCGCCGCGGTGTTCAGCGACGCCGCGGTGCCCTCCGCCGCCTGGCGCGCGGACTGCACCGCCGCCTGCGCCGACTGCACCGCGGGGTCGTCGGCCGGCAGGCCCTGCAGTTGCGCGGCGGCCTGGTCCAGCTGGCCGATGAGCGCCTGCGAGGTGCCCTGCGCGGCCTTGACCGCCTCGGCGCCGGAGCTCACGTCCGCGGCCATCTGCTTGACGATCGGCAGGCCCTGCTGGACCGGCGTGACCGCCTGGCCGAGGCCGCCCTTGAGCTGCTTGGAGCCGGCGAGGAGCTTGGCGGCGCCGTCGCGCAGCTGCTGCGCCGCGTCGAGCGCCTGCCCGAGCCCGCCGGAGATCTGCGCCGCGCCCGAGCGCGCCTGGCCGAGGCCGTTGCGCAGCTGGCCGGCGCCGGACCGCGCCTGACCGGCGCCGCTCTGCAGCTGACCGGCGCCGTTGGCCGCCGACGACAGGCCCTGTTGCAGCTGCTGCGAGCCCGCCGCGGCGTCATCGAGGCCGCTCTGCAGCTCGCCGAGCTTCTTCTTGCCGCCCTTGAGCAGCTTCGTCGAGCTCTTGAGCTCCTTGGGAAGCACGCCGAGCTCGCGGCTGACCGGGGCGAGGGAGCCCGGGCCGACCACCGAGGCGACACGCTCGTCCTTGACGAGCTGCTTCTGGAACGTCTCGATCTGGGCCAGGAGCTTCTGATCGGTGATCGGCCGGTCCTTCGCGGCGATGACGATGTTGAACGGCGTCGGCCACCCCGGACCCATGACCTGCGCCACCCGCTCGAAGCTCTGGCGCTCCGGCGAGCCCGTGGGCAGGAGCTGGGCGCCCGGCGGGCCGGTCTGCAACGAGAAGATCGGCAGTGCGAGCGCGACGAGCAGCGCCGTGGCCAGCATGCCGGCGGTGCCGGCGTGGCGCACGACCGATCCGCCGCCGCCCGTGGCGAGGCGGTCCCACGCCGCCGAGAGGGGCCGCGGCGCCGGGAACGAGAGCCACAGCGCGCGATGGCCGAGCAGGGTGAGCGCGGCCGGGACGACGACGACCGCGCCGCCGACGGCCAGCAGCGCGCAGAGCATCGCGCCGATGCCCAGCGACGTGAGGATCTCGGTCGGCGCGATCGCCGCCGCGACGACGAGCGACAGCACGACGCCGGTGCCGCCGACGAGGACGGCGCGGCCGGTGCTCGCGACGGTGCCCACCGCCGCGTGCGCCGCGTCGTGATGGGCGACGTCGCGGTCGACCTCCTGGCGCCAGCGCCGGAACACGAGCAGGCCGTATCCGACCGCGAGCGCGAGGCCGGTCATCGTGCCGAGCGCCATCGCGATCGAGTCGACCGGCATGACCTTGCCCAGCAGCGTCATGAGGCCGAGGCCCGACAGCGCGGTCACGCCGCCGAGCAGCGCCAGTCCCGCCGCGGCGACGGGCGCGCGCAGCAGCAGCAGGAGCACGACGAAGAGGATCGGGATCGTCAGCAGCGCACCCGTGCGGGTCGCGTCGATCGCCGCGTCCTTGAAGCCGCGGTCGAGGCTGGGCTGCCCGGTGATCGAGGCGTGCACCGGGCCGCCGATCTGCTTGGCGACGACCCCGTCGATCTGCGCCTGGTAGGTCTTGACCATCTCCTTCTCGGTGTGCGCCACCGAGGCGACGATCATCGCGGCGGTCGGACGCGGGCGCAGCCCGGCGCCGACCTCGCCGCCGTCCCAGGCCGACATGACCCGCGTGTCTCGGCGCAGCGCGAGCTCGCGCACGAGCGCCGGGCCCTGCCTGTCGAGCTGGGCCTTGGGTCCCTCGAGCAGGATCGGCACGAGCACGCTCGGGCCGAACTCCGCCTCGGCCAGGTGCTGTGCGTGTGAGGAGTCGGTCCCCGGAACGACGACGATCGACGGCGACACCGAGCTCGTGATGCCCGAGCTGATCGCGATGAGCCCGCCGGCGAACACGATGCAGATCAGCAGTGCGACGACCGGATGGCGGATGGATGTCTTGGCAAGGCGCAGCACGGCTCTCCTCCTGGGGACGGTGCGGCGGGCGTGCGCACCGTGGGCTGCTCGCAAGCGTCGACCACGCCGATCGGGCGCGCATCCGCCCGGACCACCCAACCGGGCTGCGGGTAGGTGCGGATGGCGCCCCCGCCCCGCCCGTGCGACGATCGAGCCATGTCACGAGGAGAGACCGTCACTCACGAACGGGCGATCGAGCGCTCGCTGCACGCCGGGACGCTCGGCCAGATGTTCCTCGCCGCCGCCGAGCGCGACGGGGTGGCGCTGCGGTTCCCGCGCGACGGGGCGATCCACGAGTGGACGCACCGCCAGCTCGGCCTGCGCGCACGCCGCCTCGCCGCCGGGCTCGTCGGCCTGGGCATCGCCCCCGGCGACCGGGTGGCGCTCTTCAGCGAGACGCGCCCCGAGTGGACGCTCGCCGACGCGGCCATCCTCTGCGCGGGCGCGACCGTCGTGCCGATCTACCACACGAGCGCGCCGGGCGAGGCCGAGCACGTCCTGGCCCACTCCGGTGCCCGCGCGGTGATCGTCGAGAACGCCGCGCAGCTCGCGAAGGTCGAGGAGATCCGCGCGAACTGCCCGGACCTCGAGCACGTCGCGGTCATCGACCCCGTGCCGGGCGCGATGTCGATCGCCGAGCTCGCGGAGCGCGGCGCCGACGCCGACGGCGCGCTCATCGCCGGCATCCAGGCGTCGATCGCGCCCGACGACGTGGCCACGATCGTCTACACGTCGGGGACCACCGGCCCGCCGAAGGGGTGCATGCTCACCCACGCCAACCTGCTGGCGACGATGGACGCCTACGAGCGCCAGCTCGACCTCTCCGGCGACGTCGTCATCTTCCTCTTCCTGCCGCTCGCCCACGCGCTGGCGCGGGTCACCGAGCTGGTCGCGCTCGACGTCGGCGGCACCCTGGCGTTCTGGAGCGGCGACGCCGCGCGCCTCATCGACGACCTCGCCGAGACGCGCCCCACCCACGTCCCGTCGGTGCCACGCGTCTTCGAGAAGGTCCACACGCGGGCGCTGGCCAAGGGCGACGACGGCGGCCGGCTCACCAAGACGCTGTTCGACTGGGCGCTCGCCACGGGACGGACGTACCGCCGGGCGGAGCGCCGCGGGCGCGTGAACCCGCTGCTGCGCGCCCGCCACGCCGCGGCCGACCGGCTCGTGCTCGCGAAGATCCGCGCCCTGTTCGGCGACCGCATCGAGCTCGCGCTCACCGGCGCTGCGCCGATCGCCCGGGAGGTGCTCGAGTTCTTCGACGCCTGCGGCGTGCTCGTCGTCGAGGGCTACGGGATGACCGAGACCTGCGCCGCGGCGACGCTCAACACGCCCGCGGAGTTCCGGTTCGGCACGGTCGGCCGCGCGCTGCCGGGCACCGGCGTGCGCATCGCCGAGGACGGCGAGATCCTCCTGTCGGGCCCCAACGTCTTCGCCGGCTACTACCGCAACCCCGAGGCGACGGCCGAGACCATGGACGGGGAGTGGCTGCGCACCGGCGACCTCGGCGCGCTCGAGGACGGCTACCTGCGCATCACCGGCCGCAAGAAGGACCTGATCATCACGTCGAGCGGCAAGAACGTCTCACCGGCCAACATCGAGGCGGCGCTGCGCGAGTCGCGCTGGATCTCCCAGGCCATCGTCTACGGCGACGACCGCCCCTACCTCGTGGCACTGCTGACGCTCGACATGGAGGAGGCGCCCGCGCTGGCCGAGGCGGCCGGGATCCCCTTCGACGCGGCGGCCATCCACCGCGATCCGAAGGTGCACGAGCTCGTGCAGGCCGACGTCGACGCGGCCAATGCGCGGTTCGCCCGCATCGAGCAGGTCAAGCGCTTCGAGGTCCTCGACCACGACCTCACGCACGAGGCCGGGGAGCTGACGCCGACGCAGAAGCTCAAGCGCAACGTCGTCAACGAGCGCTACCGCGACCGCCTCGAGGCGCTCTACGACCCGTCCTGACCGCCGCTGCGCACGACCAGGACCGGCCGCTCGCTGAGGTGCATCAGGCGGTACGGCGTCGAGCCGACCAGGATGCCCTTGAGCGGTCGCTCGCCGTAGGAGCCGGTGACGATCATCCGCGCGTCGTACTCGTCGGCGATCGCGATCAGCCCGTGCGCCGGACGCTGCTCGACCTCGCGCAACTCGACGTCGAGGCCGTGGAGGACGTCCTGGGACCGGCCCCGCTCGAGCACGCCGCGCCCGTACTGGCGCAGCGCGTCGGCGTAGTCGGCGACCTCGCCGCCGAGCCGGCTGACCTCGTAGGAGAAGACGAGCACGAGACGGTCGCCGAGGTCGCGAGCGAGCGAGGCCGCCTCGCACAGCGCGACGTCCGCGCCCTCCGTCCCGTCGTATCCGACCACGATGGTGCTCACGCGTCGCCTCCGGGGGCCGCCGCGGCCACGGCGGGGTCGACGACCTCGGGCTTGCGGCGGAAGAACTCGACGTGGCCGAACCGCCACCACAGCATGAGGACGACCCCGAGCACGAGGAAGCCGATGCCGATGATCAGCGGCGGGCCGATCCCCAGCCAGGAGTCGCCGGACTCCGAGTTCGCCGGGTCGGCCAGGTCGATGCAGGACTTGACGAAGACCGCGGTGAGGATCGCCGCGCCGAGCAGCGGAGCGACGCCGATCAGCACGAACGACTTCACGCTGCGGGTCAGCTCGCGCCGGTAGTAGATGACGCACGCGTAGCCGGTCAGCCCGTAGTAGAAGGCGATCATCAGGCCCAGCGCGGCTAGCGAGTCGAACAGGATGTTCTCGCTGACGATCGTCAGCAGCACGTACCACGCGATTGACAGCGCCCCCATGAGGATCGTCGAGACGTCGGGCGTGAGGTAGCGCGGGTGGATGTGCCCGAGCCGGCGCGGCATCGCCTTCGCCCGGGCCATCGACAGGGAGGTTCGGGCGGTCGGCAGGATCGTCGTCTGCGTCGATGCCGCGGCCGACGTGAGCACCGCGATGATGAGGATCTTGTCCAGCGGCGTGCCGAACACGTCCTTGCCCAGCGCGCTGAGGACGTCGTCGGCGTTGTCGATGAGCTCCTTGGGACCTGCGTACGCCTGCGCGGCGAACGCGACGAGCACGTAGATCAGCAGCAGCATGACCGTCGCGAGGATCGCCGCCTTGCCCGGTCCCTCGGTCGGGTCCGCGCTCTCCTCGTTGACCGTGACGGTGGAGTCCCACCCCCAGTAGATGAAGATGCCGAGCAGCAGCCCGGAGACCAGGGCGCTGAACGAGTCGATCGCGAACGGGTTCAGCCAGCTGAGGCTGGGATCGACGCTGCCGGGCCCGGCGTCCCCCGACGCGACCTTGACGAGCGCGACGACGACGAACGCGGCGAGCGTGAGGACCTCGGCGCCGAGCAGGCCGACCTGCGTGCGCGCCGACAGCTCGATGCCGATCACGCAGATCGCGGTCATGATCACGATCCAGGCGACGCCGACGGCGGTGACGGCCGCCGTGGAGGCCGCCGCCGAGTCCCAGCCGACGAGCAGGAAGCTGTACAGGCCGGCGATCTGGGCGAGGTTCGCCATCACGATGATGTCGGCGACCACGATGGCCCAGCCGCCCATCCAGCCGAGATACGGCCCCATCGCCCGCGTGACCCACGAGAACGTCGTCCCGCAGTCCGGGTCCGCGCGGTTCATGTAGTAGTAGGCCGCGGCGATCAGCAGCATCGGGACGAACGACACGAGCAGGACCGCGGGAGCCTGCAGGCCGATGCCCGTGACCGCCACGATGAACCCGAGCGTCGCCGCCAGGGAGTAGCCCGGCGCCGTCGAGGCGATGCCGATCACGAGGTTGGACACGAAGCCGAGCGCGCCCGCCTTCAGCGTGTCCGGTGCGGCCGACCCAGATTCGACAGCCATTGACGCGACCTTACGGGGTAGGAAGGCGGTGATGCCACCGCTGCGCACCGGGTTGTCCAACGTGGACGCCGCCGACGATTTCCGTCGTGCACGACGGCAGGCCGCGTATGGACGACTCAGCCGAGTGCTCACCCGCGAGCACGGCGACGTCAACGTGATCCTCCCGTTCGACGAGGTCGTGGCCGCCCTCGGCCGCACCGGCGAGCGCGAGCTCGGCCTGCAGGTCGTCGAGCTCGACACGATCGCCGGGACCGTGGACCGCCGCACCGGCTTCGATCGCAGCTTCCGCCCGACGAGCTCGCGGGTGCGCACCCGCTGGGAGCGCGTGGCGGCGGCCATGCGCCGCGGCGAGCCCCTGCCCCCCGTGTCGCTGTACCGCGTGGGCGAGGTCCACTTCGTGCGCGACGGCCATCACCGCGTGTCCGCCGCGCGCGCGCTCGGCTGGTCCGACATCGATGCGTACGTCACCGAGGTGCTCACCCGCGTGGGCGCCGGCCGCGAGCTGCGGATCTCCGACCTGCCGCTCAAGAGCCACGAGCGCCTGTTCCGCGAGCGCGTGCCCCTCTCGCCCGACCGCGCGGGGCGCATCCGCCTCACCGACGCTCATGAGTACGGCTCGCTGGCGGAGGGCGTGGAGGCGTGGGGCTTCCGCCAGATGCAGGAGCGCGGCGAGCTGCGCGGCCGCGCCGACGTGGCCGAGGCCTGGTTCGACCACGAGTTCGCGCCGGTGATCGAGCTGCTGCGGGAGGCCGACATGCTCGGTCCCGGGACCGAGGCCGACGCGTACCACCGCATCGCGAGCGAGCGCTACGAGCTCACGCGCAGCCACGACTGGAGCGACGAGATCGTCGCCCGGGTGAAGGCCGCCGAGCACAAGCGCTGATCAGCGGCGCGGCGGGCGTCTCACGCGCGCCGCGGGCGCCGCCTCGCGGCGGGGCGTCTCAGGCGGCCGCGGGCGCCGCCTCGCGGTTGGGCGTCTCAGGCGGCCGCGGGCGCCGCCTCGCGGTTGGGCGTCTCAGGCGGCCGCCGGCGCCGCCTCGCGCCGCGTGAGGTTCTCGCCCGACTGCGGGTCGAAGAGGTGCAGTCGGCTCGTGTCCAGCCACAGCCGCGCCCCCTGGCCGCGCGACACGGTGGAGTCCGCGTTCAGCCGGGCCACGACCTGCTGGCCCTCGGAGCCCGGGATGTCCGCCCCGCCGGCGTCGGCTGCGAGCTCGCTGATCTGATCCGATCGCGCGCCCTCGCCCTCGTGGGTGAAGTACGCGTAGATCTCCGAGCCCATCGACTCGACGAGGTCGATGGTCGCGTCGAACTCCAGGCCGCCCTCGTGGCGGCTGCGGTCGACGAGCTCGGCGTCCTCGAAGTCCTCGGGGCGCACGCCGGCGATCACGTCGCGCGACGCGCCGCCGCGCGACTCCACGGCGCGGCGCATCTCGTCGGGCAGCGACACGTCGCCGAGCGGCATGTGGACCGTGTCGCCGTCTAGCGTCGCGCTGAAGAAGTTCATCGCCGGCGAGCCGATGAAGCCCGCGACGAACAGGTTGACCGGGTTGTCGTAGAGCTCCTTCGGCGTGCCCACCTGCTGCAGCTCGCCCAGCCGCATGACGGCCACGCGGTCGCCGAGCGTCATGGCCTCGGTCTGGTCGTGCGTCACGTACACCGTCGTCGTCCCGAGCCGCGATTGGATCCGCGAGACCTCGGTGCGCATCTGCACGCGCAGCTTCGCGTCGAGGTTCGACAGCGGCTCGTCCATGAGGAACGCCTTCGGGTCGCGCACGATCGCCCGCCCCATCGCCACCCGCTGGCGCTGGCCGCCCGAGAGGTTGGCGGGCTTGCGGTCGAGCTGGCTCTCGAGGTCGAGCACCTTCGCGGCGTCGGTGACCTTGCGGTCGATCTCGCCCTTGTCGACCTTCGCCAGCTTCAGTGCGAAGCCCATGTTCTCGCGCACCGTCATGTGCGGGTACAGCGCGTAGTTCTGGAAGACCATCGCGATGTCGCGGTCCTTCGGCGCACGGTCGTTGACGACGTCGCCGTCGATGCGCAGCTCGCCGTCGGAGATGTCCTCCAGCCCAGCGATCATCCGCAGCGCCGTCGACTTCCCGCACCCGGACGGGCCGACGAGGATGATGAACTCGCCGTCGGCGATGTCGAGGTCGAGCTGCTTGACGGCCTCGGTGCCGTCGGGGTACCGCTTGGTCACCTTGTCGAGGATGATCTCGGCCACGGGAAGCCTCCTTTCAGCCCTTCACCGCGCCGGCGGTCAGCCCCGCCACGATGCGGCGCTGGAAGAAGAGGACGAGGATGATGATCGGGATGGTGACGATCACCGCCGCGGCGGCGATCGAGCCGTAGGGCGCTGTGAACTGCGACACGCCGGTGAACTGCGACAGCGCGGCCGGGACGGTCTGCGCAGCCGACGTCGAGGTCAGCGACACCGCGAACACGAAGTCGTTCCAGCAGAAGATGAAGACGAGGATCGCGGTGGTGGCCACGCCGGGCGCGGCGAGCGGCACGATGATCTTGCGGAACGCCTGGAACGGCGTCGCGCCGTCGACCTGGGCCGCCTGCTCCAGCTCCCACGGGATCTCCCGGAAGAACGCCGTGAGCGTGTAGATCGCCAGCGGCAGGGCGAAGGTGAGGTACGGGATGATCAGGCCGGGCCAGGTGTCGTAGAGGCCCAGGTTGCGCCACATGTTGTAGAGCGGGCCGACGATCGAGATCGGCGGGAACATCGCGATCATCAGCGCGGCGCCGAGCATGATCGCCTTGCCCGGGAAGTTCAGGCGCGCGATCGCGTAGGCGGCCATCGAGGCGAGCACGACCGCGATCACGGTGGCGATCGCCGCGATGCCGAACGAGTTGCGCAGCGCGTCGAGGAACGGGCTGTTCCCGTTGAAGATGCTCGAGTAGTTCTCGGTGGACCACTCGTTGGGGATGAAGCTGCCGTCGGTCACCGTCGCCGGCGACTTGAACGACAGCATCACGATCCACAGCACGGGGAACAGGGCGAAGACCAGCACGACGAAGTCGGCGGCGGCCCAGCCCAGGATTCGGTCGGTCGACCAGCGTCGCATCAGCTCATCCCTCTCCCGGCCTGCTCGTGCCCAGCCCCTTGATGAAGATGAGCGCGATGATCATCACGCAGATGAAGATCAGCACCGATACCGCCGACCCGAGCCCGAGGTTCAGCCGGTTGAGCAGCTGGTTGTAGCCGAGGATCGACACCGTCTCGATCTTCGGGTTCGTGCCGTTCTGGCCGATGATGTAGGCCGAGTCGAAGATCCGGAACGCGTCGAGCGTGCGGAACAGCAGCGCGACGAGGATCGCCGGCTTCATGAGCGGCACGGTGATGCGCCAGAAGCGCTGCCACGCGGTCGCGCCGTCGACGCGCGCGGCCTCGAGCAGCTCGTCCGGGACGAGCGCGAGGCCGGCGAGCAGCAGCAGCGCCATGAACGGCGTCGTCTTCCAGACCTCGGCGAGGATCACGACGAGGAAGCTCGTCACCGGGTGTCCCTGGTCGACGAGGTCGTGCTCGATGCCCAGCCAATGCGGGATGAAGCCGCCCGACGGGGTCGAGAACGCCAGCAGGAAGGCGTAGGCGGCGACGACGGTGACGATCCCGTACGGGATGAGCGAGACGGTCCTCACGAGCCCGCGCCCGAACAGCGCGCGGTGCATGATGAGCGCGAGCAGCATGCCGAGCACGAGCTCGATCGACACCGAGATCACCATGATGATCATCGTGTGGGCGAAGTCCGACCACCACAGTGACGAGGTCAGGACCGTGACGTAGTTGTCGAGGCCGATGAACTCCCGCTGGTCCGGGAAGCGCAGGTCGGCGCGCAGCAGCGACAGGTAGAACGAGTAGCCGATCGGATACGCCGTCACGGCGATCATCACGACCACGGCGGGCGCGCAGAGCATCCAGCCCAGCTTGCGCTCGGCCTTCGCGCGGTCGGAGATCGGCTTGCGGCCGCGCCGGCCGAGACCGCGCTGCGGCGCCTCGGCGATCGCTCCGGTCTGGGTCGGGACGTTCGTGCTCACAGAAGCCCCTTCGACTCGAGGGCGTTCTTGACGCGGTCACGCAGCTTGGCCGCGGTGGACTTCGGGTCGATGCTCGCCGGCGGGGAGATCGTCTTGTAGATCGCCAGCGAGACGTCGGAGTACAGCGGCGTCTGCGGGCGCACCGCCGCGTCCTGCAGCTCCTTGCGGATCAGCGGCGCGAACGGGTAGGCCTTGACGAACTCCTTGTTGTCGTACAGCGCGGCGAGCGTCGGCGGAAGGCCGCCCTTGAGCGCGAACTCCTTCTGGTTCTCCTCGTCACGCATGCACGTCGCCGCGTCGAACGCCTCCTGCGGGTGCTTGGTGTAGCCGCCCACACCCCAGTTGAAGCCGCCGATCGGCGCCTTCCTGCCCGCGTCGGCCGGGTTCTTGACCGCCGGGTACGGCGCCCAGCCGAGGTTCTTGAAGAGATCCGGCGCGTTCTCCTTCGCGCTCGGATAGATGAACGGGTAGTTGACCTGGAAGGCGGCCTGGCCGGTCTCGAAGGCCAGGCGGTTCTGGTCCTCCTTCTGGCTCGACAGCGACGGGTCGGCCGCCTTCGAGTTCGCCAGCTTGGCCATCACGCCGAGCGCCGCCTCGGTCGGCTGCGGCGCGAGGCTGACCTTGTCGGGGCCGTCGAGGATCTGGCCGCCCGCAGACTGGATGAGCGAGTTGAACCACACGGTGATGCCCTCGTACTGGGCGCCCTGAATCTCGATGCGGCCCGCCTTGGGCATCTTCTCCGCGGTGGCGATGAGGTCGTCCCACGTCTTGGGGGCCTCGCCCTTGACGAGGTCCTTGCGGTACCAGAGCAGCTGCGTGTTGGAGTTCGCCGGCGCGGCGTACAGCTTGCCCTGGTAGGTCGCCGTGTCGAGCGGGCCCTTCAGCGTGCCCTGCTTGACCTTGTCGGCGGCGGCCTGCGGCCACGGCTTGATCCAACCCGCCTCGGCGAACTCGGCGGTCCAGATCACGTCCATGCTCATGATGTCGATGCTGGAGTCCTTGGCCGCGAGCCGGCGCACCAGCTGCTGACGCTGGGTGTCCGGGTCGTTGCCGAGCGCATGGAACTCGATCGTGTAGCGGCCGCCCGACTGCTGGGTGCACCGCTTCGCCGCCCCCGCGAACGTGCCGCCGGGCTCGTTGTACGCCCAGAAGTTCAGGTGGGCGCCCTGGCCGCCGCTGCTGCCGCCACATCCGGCGAGCAGGGCCATCGCCAGCACCGCCAGGCCCATCAGCACGATCCCCCTGCGACCCATCGTGGTGCGAGCCGTACCCCTGTGCTCAAGGGCACAAACAGGGTTTGCCGATCAGATCAGACGCCGGTTTTCAGTGCTTCGCACGCCGCGCGCGGCCGGCGGCCGCGCGTCTCAGGCCGCGGCCTTGGCCGCCTGGCGCTCGGGCGTCGGACGCACCACGTCCCACGCCAGCCCGCAGCGCTCCAGGCCGCGGATCACGTACGCCGAGACGTCGACCTGCCACCAGCGCATGCCGTGCTCGGCCGCCGTCGGGAACGCGTGGTGGTTGTTGTGCCAGGACTCGCCGAAGGAGAACGGCGCCAGCCACGCGAGATTGCGCGATTCGTCGTCCGTCGCGTAGTCGCGCCGCCCGAAGAAGTGGCACAGCGAGTTGATCGAGTAGGTCACGTGGTGCACGACGAGCATGCGTACGAGGCCGCCCCAGAGCAGGCCGGTCAGCGCGGCGTCGAGCGTGCCGCCGAGCAGGTAGCCCAGCCCGAACGGCACGGCCAGCCCGCCCAGCGCCCACCACAGGAAGGAGCGATCGACGAACGCGACGACCGGGTCCTTGAGGAGGTCGGGCGCGTAGCGCGTCTTCAGCCCGCGCTCCGTGTGGATGAACAGCCAGCCCATGTGCGCGTGCAGCAGGCCCTTCAGCGCGCCGCGCCAGCCGTGGCCGTGATCGACGTGCGGGCTGTGCGGGTCGCCCGGCTGGTCGGAGAACGCGTGATGCTTGCGGTGGTCGGCCACCCAGGAGATCATCGGCCCCTCGATCGCCGCCGAGCCGAGGATGCCCAGCGTCGCCCGCACGACCTTGCCCGTCTTGAAGCTGCGGTGCGTGAAGAGGCGATGGAAGCCGACCGTGACGCCAAGCCCGGTCAGCAGGTACATGAGGACGAAGATGACGACGTCGCGCGGGTGCAGCCAACCCTCCCATGCCTGCCAGGCGACGAAGATCAGCGAGACGAACGGCAGGCCGGTGACGACGCCCGTGATGATGCGGTCACGGGTCTCGTTCGCAACCGGCTCGACGTCGCCCGCGGGAGCGGACGACGCCGGGCCGGCGATGCTCACAGAGGCTGGACGTTGATCGCCTTCGGGCCCTTCGGGCCCGCTTCCGACTCGTACTGCACCCGCGCGCCCTCGGCCAGGGTGCGGAAGCCGTCGGAGACGATCCCGGTGTGGTGGACGAACAGGTCCTTGCCGGGCTCGTCCGGGCTGATGAAGCCGAAGCCCTTGTCGTCGTTGAACCACTTCACGGTTCCGGTTGCCATGGGTCCTCCACGGTCATGTGCTGCGATCGCGGAGAGGCTCTGCGGGCGCTGGCACGGCGTTTGCCGGGTCCTTCCCGGCCTTTCGCCGTGAACGGTAACCCAAACCGCGCCTCCGCGTGTGAGAAATCGCGGGAACCGGGCGGTCAATTGCGCAGGCTGACCGCCGTGCCGCTCACGAACCCGTCGGACCGGGCGATCTCGTCGACGATGTCCGGCGGCACCGGGCCGTCGGTCGTGACGACCATGACGGCGGCCAGCGAGTCCTTCGTCTCGGGGTCCAGGCCGACCGCGGCGGAGATGATGTTCACGCCGTTCTCGCCGAAGCACGTGCCGACGCGGCCGATCATCCCCGGCTGATCGCGGTAGCGGAAGAAGGCCAGGTGATCCTGCAGCTCGAGGTTGAAGCGCTGCCCCATCGCCTCGAGCAGGTGCGGGCGGTCGCGGCGGCCGAGCACGGTCCCGACGACGCGGGTGCCGTCGACGGTGACGCGCACGAGGTCGGTGAAGTCGCGCGCGCTGGTGCGCTTGCTCTCGATGACCTCGATCCCGCGCTCCTCCGCGAGCGCCGGAGCGTTGACCGCGTTGACCTCGTCCTCGGTGTGGCCGCCCAGCGCGCCGAGCAGCACCGCGATGCTCAGCGGGCGCGTGTCGCGGTCGGCGATGCGCCCGAGGAACTCGACCTCGATCCGGTCCAGCCGCCCGGCGAGGCCGACGGCGATGCGCCCGAGGTCCTGGCAGAGGGGCAGGAACGGCCCGAGCACCTCGAGGTCCTCCGCGGCCACGGCGGGCACGTTGACCGCGGTGGTCACGCTGCCGCCGGTGAGCGCCGCGATGACCTGCTCGGCGGCCTGGTAGCCGGCGCGGTCGGTCGCCTCCGCGGTCGAGGCGCCGAGGTGCGGCGTCACGATGACGTTCGGATAGGAGAACAGCGGGTGCTCGGTGATGGGCTCCGAGCGGAAGACGTCGAGCGCGGCGCCCGCGACCTTGCCCGAGTCCAGCGCGGCCTGCAGCGCCGCGTCGTCGACGAGCGGGCCGCGCGCGACGTTCAGCACGCGCACGCCGTCCTTCATCTTCGCGAAGGCGGCGTCGTCGAGCCAGTTCTCGGTCTCGGGCGTCTTGGGCAGGTGGACCGTGATGAAGTCCGCGACCGCGTAGACCTCGTCGGACGTCTCGGCGCGCTCGACGCCCAGGTCCTTGTAGCGCTCGGCGCCGACGTACGGGTCGAAGGCGATGACGCGCATGCCGAACGCCTGCGCGCGGTGCGCCACGAGCTGGCCGATGCGCCCGAAGCCGAGGATGCCGAGCGTCTTGTCCATGAGCTCGACGCCGGAGAACTTCGAGCGCTCCCACCTGCCCGCGGTCAGGCTCGCGTGCGCCTGCGGGATGTTGCGGGCCAGCGCCAGCAGCAGCGCGAGCGTGTGCTCGGCGGCGGTGACGACGTTGGACTGCGGCGCGTTGGCCACCACGATCCCGCGCTTGGTCGCGGCGGGGACGTCGACGTTGTCGACGCCGACCCCGGCGCGGCCGATCGCCTTGAGGTTCGTCGCCCGCTCCAGCACGTCGGCGGTGACCTGGGTGGCCGAGCGGATGATGAGCCCGTCGTACTCGCCGATGCGGTCGAGGTGATCGCCCTCGTCGACGTCGAAGTGCTCGCGCAGGAGGCCGACCCCGGACGCGCCGATCTTCTCGGCGACCAGGACGCGCATCAGATCCGCTCCACGACGTAGTCGACGCAGGCGGCGAGCGCCTCGACGTCGCCGGGCTCGATGGCCGGGAACATGCCGATGCGCAGCTGGTTGCGCCCGAGCTTGCGGTAGGGCTCGGTGTCGACGATGCCGTTGGCGCGCAGCGTCGCGGCGACCGCGGCGGCGTCGATCGCGTCGTCGAAGTCGACCGTCCCGACGACGAGCGAGCGCTTGGCGGGGTCGGCGACGAACGGCGTCGCGTACGCGGTGCGCTCGGCCCAGCCGTAGAGGCGGCTCGACGAGTCCGTCGTGCGCCGCACGCACCAGTCCAGGCCCCCGTTGGCGTTCATCCAGTCGATCTGCTCGGCGAGCAGGATGAGCGTGGCGACCGCCGGCGTGTTGTAGGTCTGGTCCTTGCGGGAGTTCTCGAGCGCCGTGTTCAGCGACAGGAACTCGGGGATCCAGCGCCCGCTCGCGTGCAGCTCGGCGATGCGCTCCTGCGCGGCCGGGCTGAGCAGCGCGAGCCACAGCCCGCCGTCGGAGGCGAAGCACTTCTGCGGCGCGAAGTAGTACGCGTCGGCCTGCGCGGCGTCGAGCGGCAGGCCGCCGGCGCCCGACGTGGCGTCGATGAGCACGAGGCCGTCGCCGACCCGCTCGACGCCGACCATCACGCCGGTCGAGGTCTCGTTGTGCGCCCAGCAGACGACGTCGGCGCTCGCGTCGGCGGCCGGCGCGGGCGCGTCGCCCGGTTCGGCGCCGACGACGATCGAGTCGGCCAGGAACGGCGCACCCTGCGTCGCGGCGGCGAACTTCTGGGAGAACTCCCCGAAGGTCAGGTGCAGCGCGCGCTCGCGCACGAGCCCGAAGGCGGCGGCGTCCCAGAACGCGGTCGTGCCGCCGTTGCCGAGGGCGACCTCGTAGCCCTCGGGCAGCGAGAAGAGCTCGCGCAGGCCCTCGCGGACCCGGCCGACGAGGGCGCGGACCGGCTTCTGGCGGTGCGACGTGCCCATCAGAGCGGCGGCGGGACCGGTCAGAGCGGCAAGCTGCTCGGGGCGGACCTTCGACGGACCGCAGCCGAAGCGGCCGTCGGCGGGTCGCAGGTCGGCGGGGATCTCGATCGTTGTGGCGTTCAGCGGCATGGAGGCAGCGTCCTGGGTGGTGAGACGAGTCGTCGTCGGACCGGGCCCAGGCGTGCGGCAGGTCGGCCGGCGTCGCCGCTCCACGGTGGTGCTCCACCTTGAAACGCCAGTCGCGACGACGCCCGCGATGGTAACAACCCGCCGGGGCCGGCCCGGCCTGCGGCGCGCCGGCCTCAGCTCGTCAGCGCGACTCCGACGCCCCAGATGACGAGGGCGACGGCGCCCAGACTCGTCCCGACGATGCCCGTGATCATGCCCGCCTGCGCCATCGACGACTGCCCCGGGCGGTCGCGGGCCTTGGCGCCGGTGATCCACGCGGCGATCGACAACGGCACGTTGACGACGATCACGCCGAAGAAGCTGATGAGCAGCAGCAGGCCGATCACGCCCAGGCTGATCGACCAGACGGCGAGCGGGTTGCTCGGCTCGGCCACCGCCGGCGGGGCGATCTCGTCCGTGCGTGCGGCCGGCAGGCCCGGATCGGCCGCGGAGTAGTTGCGCCCGGGCACCGGCGGCGGATGACGGCGGATCCGGGCCCGCCCGGCCGGCGGGGGCGCCGCCGCCGCGCGGGGCGCCGGCGGGGGGAGCGGCGCCCGCCGGTAGTCCGGCGGGTCGGCCGTCGGCGGCAGGAACCGCGGCTGCTCGCCCTCCTCCCCCATGCGCGGCTGGTGGCCCTGTCTAGAACTCGGGGTTGATCCAGTCCATGTGGCTGCGCAGCTCCTTGCCGGTCGTCTCGACCTGCGAGCGGTTCTGCTCGTCGCGCATGCGCAGGAAGTTCTCCTGGCCGGCGCGGTTCTCGGCGATCCACTCGCGGGCGAACTCGCCCGACTGGATCTCCTCGAGGATCTTGCGCATGTTGGCCCGCGTGTCCTCGGTGATGACGCGCTTGCCGCGGGTGTAGTCGCCGTACTCGGCCGTGTTGGAGATCGAGTAGCGCATCCCGGCCAGGCCCTTCTCGTACATCAGGTCGACGATGAGCTTGAGCTCGTGCAGGCACTCGAAGTACGCCATCTCGGGCGAGTAGCCCGCCTCCACGAGCGTCTCGAAGCCGGCCTGGACCAGCTCGGACGCCCCGCCGCACAGCACGGCCTGCTCGCCGAAGAGGTCGGTCTCGGTCTCGTCCTTGAAGGTCGTCTCGATGACGCCGCCGCGCGTGCAGCCGATGCCGCGCGCGTAGGCGAGCGCCAGCGCCTTGGCGTTGCCGGTCGCGTCCTGCGCGACGGCGATGAGGCCGGGGACGCCGGAGCCCTCGAGGTACTGGCGGCGCACGAGGTGCCCCGGGCCCTTCGGCGCGACGAGGGCGACGTCGACGCCGGCGGGCGGCTCGACCTCGCCGTAGTGGACCGAGAAGCCGTGACCGAAGAAGAGCGCGTTGCCGGGGGCGATGCCGTCGCGGACCTCGCCCTCGTAGATCGCGCGGTGGCGCTCGTCGGGGACGAGCATCATCACGATGTCGCCGCGGCTGGCGGCATCCGGCACCTCGAGGACCTCCAGGCCGCCGTCGCGCGCCTGCTGGACGGAGGCGGAGTCGGGGCGCAGGCCGACGACGACGTCGACGCCGGAGTCCTTGAGGTTGAGGGCGTGTGCGTGGCCCTGTGAGCCGAACCCGATGATGGCGACGGTCTTGCCGTCGAGGAGCGAGAGATCAGCGTCGTCGTCGTAATACATAGGACGCCTGACCCTATTCGATCGAGGAGAGCCGTCGGGGGCCCCCGCCTCCCGCGCGTCGGCACCCCCAGAGCGTGCCCGGCTACGCCTCAGCGCGCGCGACGTGCGCGGAGGCGGGCACCTCGAGCGACCCGTCCTCCTGCTCGTACTCGGCCAGCTGCGCCTGCGCCGCCTCCATGATGTCGTCGCGCGCCGCCGGGTCGACGGACACCAGCGTGTTCGCCAGGACGGGCGACATGTCGATCTGCACGTCCCACCACGAGTCGGGATCCTGGTATTGCAGGGTGAAGCGCACGGTGTCGACCGTGACGTCCGTGAAGCCCGCGTCCTCGAGGGCCTCGGTGATGACCGCCTGGTCGCGCCAGAAGAACTGGCCGGGGGCCGCGGGGTCGACCTCGATGAGGCCGCGGTCGGCGAGCTCGCGCCCGACGGCGGACGACCACGGGTTGGCCTTCGGCTCGTCCCACGCCGCGAGCGCGAGGCGCCCGCCGGGCTTGAGCACGCGCCGCGTCTCCCGCAGCGCGGCGCCCGGGTCGGCGAGCAGCATGTAGCCCCACCGGCACACCACGGCGTCGACCGATGCGGCCGCCAGGTCGATCCACTCGGCCTCCATCGCCTTGGCCTCGACCACCTCCGACAGCCCGCGGGCGTGCGCGCGCTCGCGCAGCACCTCGACCATGGCCTCGGCGCCGTCGGTGGCGATGACCCGGCCCTCGGGCTTGATCCGATCCGCGATGCGCAGGCCGACGTCGCCGGGGCCGGCCGCGAGCTCGAGGATCGTCTGCCCGGGCTGCGGGTCGATCGCCTCGATCATCCACGCGCTGACGGGCTCGGTGCTGCGATCCCACCAGCCGCGCTGGTTGCCCCAGCCCTGGGCGGCGCGCTCCCAGCGGTCGCGGGCGGTGGAGCGGAAGTCGTCGGGATCTTGAGCCATGGAGGAGGACGCTACAGCGCGCGCCGCAACAGCTTTCCGCTGGCGGTGCGCGGCAGGGCTTCCGCGAAGGCGATCGCCTTGGGGACCTTGTAGGGCGCGAGGCGGGCCGCGGCGTGCGCGCGGAGCTCGTCCTCGGTCGCCGCGGCGCGCAGGACGACCGTGGCGACGACCGCCTCGCCCCAGTCGGGGTCGGGACGCCCGTGGACGGCGGCCTCGGCCACCGCGGGATGGCCGGCCAGCACGGCCTCGACCTCGGTCGGCGCGACGTTCTCGCCGCCCGTGATGATCGTGTCGGCCTTGCGGCCGGTGACGTGCAGGTGGCCGCGCTCGTCGATCTCGCCGAGGTCGCCGGTGTGCAGCGGTCCGCCGCCGGAGACGGTCGGGCTGCTGACCACGATCTCGCCGTCGGGCGCGATGTCCACGCGCGTGCAGAACAGCGGCGGGCCGCCGGTGGTGATCTGCGAGCACGCCTCGCTCATGCCGTAGGTGGTGGTGACCGGGACGCCGGCGCCGCGGGCGCGGTCCAGCAGGGCGGGCGCGATCGCGGCGCCGCCGAGCAGGACGGTGCGCAGACGGGGCGGCTCGCGCCAGCCGGCGTCGAGCAGGCGCGCGAGGGTCGTCGGGACGCTGCTGACGAGCGTGGCGTCGCGCAGCGCTTCGAGCGCGGCGTCCGTGTTCCAGCGTTGGAGCACGACGGCGGTCGTGGCATAGATCGCGCTGCGCACGACGATGCTGAGGCCGCCGACGTGCGTGAGCGGCAGCGGGCACAGCCAGCGCTCGCCCGGGTCGACGCCGAGCGCGACGCCGGAGCCGAGTGCGCTCCACAGCCAGTTGCCGAACGTCAGCTCGATCGGCTTGGGCGCGCCGGTCGAGCCGCTCGTGTGGATGATCGCGGCGGGCGCGCCGAGGTCGTGTGTCGCGAACAGGGCGCCGTCGCCCTCGATCGGCAGCGGCGCGTCGACGACGAGGCGGCAGCCGCGCTGCACGTGCGCGCGCTCGTCGGCGCCGAGGCGCAGGTCGACGGGGACGGCCACGGCGCCGCGGCCCCACACGGCGTGCAGGGCGGTCACGAAGCCGGTTCCGGGCGCCAGCGCGATCCCCACGAGGTCGCCCGGCGCGACCCCGCGTGCGGCCAGGGCCCCGGCGCCGGCGCGGGCCCGCTCGCGCAGCTGCGCGTACGACAGCCCGTTGACCGCCTCGCGGTCGGGGCGCGTGCGGGCGGCACGCTCGAGCCAGGCCTCGACGAGCACGGCGCCGAGGCTAGTGGGCCCTCGTCGTCCTCCGTGAGCACGTCGAGGCGGGTGAAGATGACGAAGTGGGCGGCGGTAGCCTCCCTCGACATGTCAGCCACGTGGACCCCGGCCGCCGAGTACGACGACATCACGTACGAGCTCAGCGGTGACGGCATCGCCAAGCTCACGATCGACCGGCCGGACGTCCACAACGCGTTCCGGCCCGAGACGATCATCGAGCTGATGGACGCGTTCGAGCGCGCCCGCGAGGACCCGGACATCGGCGTCATCGTGCTCACCGGCGCAGGCGGCCAGGCGTTCTGCTCCGGCGGCGACCAGCGCGTGCGCGGCGACACCGGCTACGTCGAGTCCGGGCGCGCCGTCGGCCGCTTCCACGTCACCGACCTGCAGGTGCAGATCCGGCGGCTGCCCAAGCCGGTGATCGCGATGGTCGCCGGGTGGGCGATCGGCGGCGGCCACGTCCTGCATCTCTGCTGCGACCTGACGATCGCGGCCGACAACGCCCGCTTCGGCCAGACCGGCCCGAAGGTCGGCTCGTGGGACGGCGGCTTCGGCGCCTCGCTCATGCGCGACCTGGTCGGCACGAAGAAGGCCAAGGAGATCTGGATGCTGTGCCGGCAGTACGACGCGCAGGAGGCGCTCGACATGGGCCTCGTGAACGCGGTCGTGCCGCTCGACCGCCTCGAGGACGAGACCGTGCAGTGGGCGCACGAGATCCTGGTGAAGTCGCCGTTCGCGATCCGCCTGGTGAAGTCGAGCTTCCACGCGCACGAGGACGGCTACGCCGGCATCCAGCAGCTCGCGCACGACACGAACCTCCTCTTCTACGGCTCCGACGAGGCGCGCGAGGGCCGCGAGGCGTACAAGGCCAAGCGCGACCCCGACTTCGGGCAGTTCCCGCGCCGACCGTGAGGATCTGGCTCATGGCGGCGCGCCTGCGGACGCTGCCCGCGGCCGTGGCCCCCGTCTTCGTCGGCACCGCGCTGGCCATCCACGACGGCGAGTTCGACGTCTTCGCGTTCCTGGCCGCGCTGCTCGGCGCCCTGTTCATCCAGGTCGGGACGAACCTGTCCAACGACTACTCGGACGCGCGCCGCGGCGCCGACACCGAGGACCGGCTCGGTCCCGTGCGGGTGACGGCGGGAGGGCTCGTCCCGCCGCGCCGGGTGCTCGTGGCGACCTACGTCACGTTCGGCCTGGCGGTCCTGTGCGGCATCTACCTGATCGTCGTCGCCGGATGGATACTCGTGGCGATCGGGGCCGCGTCGATCCTCGCCGGCGTGCTCTACACGGGCGGCCCGCGGCCGTACGGCTACGCGGGCCTCGGCGAGGTGTTCGTCTTCCTGTTCTTCGGCGTCGTGGCGGTCGCCGGCTCCTACTACGTGCAGACCGAGGCCGTCGTCTGGCAGGCGTTCGCCGCGTCGGTGCCGGTCGGGCTGCTGTGCGCGGCGATCCTCGTCGTCAACAACGTCCGCGACCTCGAGACGGACCGCCGCGCCGGCAAGCGGACCCTCGCGGTGCGCATGGGCCGCGACCGCACGCGGGTGCTGTTCGCGGCGATGATCGCCGTCGCCTACCTGTCGCTGGCGGCGATGGTCGCCGGGCTGTCGTGGTGGACGCTGCTGCCGCTGCTGACGGTGCCGCTCGCGCTGCGGCTCATCGACACCGTGCGCACCCGCACCGACGGGCCGTCGCTCAACGGGGCCCTGGCGCAGGCCGGCCTGCTGGAGCTCGCGTTCTGCGTGCTTCTGGCGGCTGGCATGCTGGCCTCGTGATGACCGCGTGAAGGTCTCGATCCGCCGGCGCACGCTGACGCTGCGCTCGCCGCTCGTGACGGCCTGGGGCTCGCTGACCGAGCGGCCGCTGTTCGAGCTCACCGTCGAGACCGCGGAGGGGGCGGTCGGGCGCGGCGAGGCGGCGCCGCTCGAGCCCTACGACGGCGTGCCGGAGGCGGCGGTGGCCGCCGCGCTCGGCGCCTACCGCCCCGTGCTCGAGGCGGGCGAGGGCGTGCGCGGCGACCGGCTCTACGACCAGTGCCGCGCGGTCGCCGACCTGCCCCAAGCGCTCGCCGCGGTGGACCTCGCGCTGTGGGATCTCGCGGGGCAGCGGGCGGGGCGGCCGGTGGCGTCGCTGCTCACCGACACGCCGCTTCAGGCGGTGGATGTCAACGCGACGATCGGGGCGACCGACCGGGCGTCGGCCGCCGCGGCCGCCGCCGCGTTCGCCCGGGCGGGCTACTCGTGCGTGAAGCTGAAGGTGGGCGTCGGCGACGACGCCGGGCGCGTGGCCGCGGTGCGCGCGGCGGCGGGTCCGGCGATGGCGCTGCGGCTGGACGCCAACGGCGCGTGGGACGTCGACGAGGCGGTGCGGATGATCGAGGCGCTCGCGCCGGCCGGGCTGGAGATCGTCGAGGAGCCGGTCCACGGCATCTACGCGATGCGCGAGGTGCGCGAGCGCACGGCGGTGCGGGTGGCGCTCGACGAGACGGCGGCCGAGCCGGGGGCGCTCGCCGCGGGGGTCGCCGACGCGGTGTGCCTGAAGGTGTCGCGAGCGGGCGGGATCGCGTCGCTGCTCGTGCAGGCGTCGCTCGTGCGCGCGGGCGGCGCGGAGCCGTACCTGGCGTCGACCTACGACGGGCCGCTGGGCGTGGCGGCGGCCGTGCACGCGGCGGCGGCGCTGCGCCTGGAGCTGCCGTGCGGGCTGGCGACGCTCGAGGCGTTCACCGAGACGAGCCCGCTGCCGGTGGTCGACGGCGCGATCACCGTGCCCGCCCGCCCCGGGCTCGGCCTCTAACCGGCCGCGAGCGACCGGCGCAGCGCGAGCACGCGGGCGGCGGACGTGCGCAGCTCGGCCTCGTCCAGACGCCCGGCGCGCAGGGCGGTGACGAGCCCGTCGGCGGCCTGATCGCCCGTGCCGTAGTCCTGGGAGAACAGCGGCAGGTCGACGCCGGCGCGGACCGCGAAGTAGGCCAGCTGCCCCGGGTTGCCGAAGCGCCGGACGGCCGGGGTCTGCAGGTCGTCGGTGATGCTCACGCCGCCGAAGTGCAGGCGGTCGCGCAGCTCGCCCGTCGCCCAGCGGCGGCTGAACGCCGCCGGCCGCGGATCGCGTGCCGGGTACACGGCGGTCGACAGCATCACCAGCTTCACGGCCTCCGGCGGGTCCTCGTACGGCCGCAGGTCGACGCGGCGCACCTCGGCGAGGCTCTTGTCGATCCGCGCCGGCGCGTCGTCGGTGTTGACCGTCGCGGCGCCGAAGCCCGGGAAGTGCTTGTAGGTCGCGGCCACGCCCGCGTCCCCCAGCCCGCGGGCGAACGCGTCAGCCAGCTGCCGCACGCGGGCGGCGTCGCGCGAGTAGGTGCGGCGCTCGCCCTCCAGGGCCGAGCCCGCGCGCGCGACGTCGACGACGGGCGCGAGGTCGACGTTCGCGCCCACGGAGCGCAGGTTGGCGCCGGCGCCGCGGCCCGCGGCGCGCGCCTGGGCCGCGCTCGCCGTCGCCGCGGCGCTGAGCTCGGGGGCGCCGGGCAGGCGGCGGACCGGCCCGCCCTCCTGGTCGACGAGGACGAGCAGCGGCGCCCGCAGCTCCTCGGGCTGGTGGATGCGCTGCAGGGCGGCGAGCGTCCGGCGCAGCCGGGCGGGCGAACCGACGTTGCGGCCGAAGAGGATGACGCCGGCCGCCTCGCCGCGGCGGATGCGGCGCTCGAGCGCGGCCGGGGGCGTCGTGCCGTCGTAGCCGAACACCATGCGCTGGCCGATGAGCTGACGCGACGTGAGCTGCGGGCCGACGGCGGCCTCGTGCGAGCCGTTGCCCGAGGCCAGGCTGACCACGAGGGCGATGAACGCGGCGGCGAGCACGGCGAGCGCCACGATAGTGCGAGGCCGCGTCACGCGAGGGCGCCCAACGCGGCGGCGACGGTCGCGGGCGCCTCGAGCGCCAGCGCGTGGCCGGCGCCGTCGACCACGACGAGGCGGCCGTCCGGGAGCGCCGCGGCGAGCCGCTCGCCGATGGCGCGGAACTTCGCGTCGCGCGCGCCGGCGAGCACGACGGCGGGCATCGTGAGCTCGCCGAGCCGGTCCCAGACGGGCACCATCGCCCCGGTGCCGAAGCCGCGCAGCGACGCGGCCAGGCCGGCGGGGTCCTGACGAAGCCGCTCGGCGTGCGCGACCGCGCGCACCGCCTCGGGTTGGCCGGCCCAGAGCGGCAGGGCGCCCCAGCGCTCGGCGAACGCGTCGATGCCGTCGCGCTCGACGTCGCCGGCGAGGGCGTCGTCGGCGGCCCGGCGCGCCGCGCGCTCCGCCGGGTCGGGCAGGCCCGCGGTGGTCGAGACGAGCCCGAGGGCGGCGACGCGCTCGGGGGCGGCCAGTGCGACGTGGAGCGCGAGGCGCCCGCCCATCGAATAGCCGGCCAGGACGAACCGGTCGGGCGCGGCCTCGAGGACGTCGGCGACGAGGTGGGCGGTGTCGATCGGCCGCCGCGCCGCCGCAGCGCCGTGGCCGCGCAGGTCGGGCGCGAGCACGCCGTCGCCCAGGTCACGCCGCACGCCGTCCCACGACCGCCCGGTCTGGGTGAACCCGTGCAGCAGGACGAACGGCGAGGCCATCCGCAGATCCTCGCGCGTACAGTCAGCGGGCGCCGTGACCCCCACCGCCGACAGCTACCTCCTCCTGCGGGCGTTCGTCGACGAGCTCGTCCGCTGCGGGGCCACCGACGCCTGCACGTCGCCCGGCTCGCGCTCGACGCCGCTCGTGCTCAGCCTGGTGCGCGACGGGCGCCTGCGCTGCCACTCGCACGTCGACGAGCGGGCGAGCGCCTTCTTCGCCCTCGGGCTGGCCAAGGCGACGCGGCGGCCGGTCCCGATCGCCTGCACGTCGGGGACCGCCGCCGCCGAGTACCTGCCCGCGGTCATCGAGGCGCACGAGGCCGGCGTGCCGCTCGTCGTGCTCACCGCCGACCGGCCGCCCGAGCTGCGCGACGTCGGCGCGGGCCAGACGGTCGACCAGATCAAGCTCTACGGCAGTGCGGTCCGGTGGTTCGTCGACCTCGGCATCCACGATGCGACGCCCACCCGGCTGCGCTGGGCGCGGTCGCTGGCCTGCCGGGTCATGTGGGCCGCGAGCGGAGCGAGCGGGCGCCCCGGCCCGGTCCACGTCAACGTGCCGCTGCGCGAGCCGCTGGTGCTCGACGCGCCGCTCGGGCCTGATCCTCGGCCCGGCCGCCCCGCCGGCGTGCCCTGGCTCGCTCGGCCGGCCGCCGCTCCCGCGTCGTCGGCCCAGGCGCTGACCGGCGCGCTGACCGGCGCCCGCCGGCCGCTCGTCGTCGCCGGGCGCGCGGAGCACGACCCCGCGCTGGCCGGCGCGCTGGCCGCGTTCGCGGCTGCCGCCGGCGCGCCGCTGCTCGCCGACCCGCTCTCGGACGCCCGCCGTGGGGCCCACGCGGTCGCCCACTACGACGCGCTGCTGCGCGTCCCCGGTTTCGGCGACACCCATCGGCCGGACCTCGTCGTCCGCGCCGGCGACCTGCCGACGTCCAAGCCGCTGCGCCGGTGGCTCGCCGGGCTGGGCGAGCGGGTCGTCCAGGTCGCGCTCGATCCCGAGGCGGTGTGGTCGGACCCCGACGGCGTGCTCAGCGCCGCGCTGCCCGGGGATCCGGCCGCCACGCTCGAGGAGGCCGCCCGCGCGGCGGCGGACCGGCCGGCCGCCGCCGGCACGCCGCCGATCCACGCCGCCGGCCGCCCGCCCGCATCCGAGTGGCTCGACGGCTGGCGGGAGGCGGATCGGGCGGCGGGCGCGGCGATCGCGGCCGCGCTCGGCGCCGGCGCGCTCAACGAGCCGCTGATCGCCCGCACCGTCGCGGGCGGCCTCGGGGCCGAGCACGTGCTGTTCGTCGCGTCGTCGATGCCGGTCCGCGACGTCGAGACCTTCGCCGCCGTCCGTGCCGACGGCCCGCGCGTCCTGTGCAACCGGGGCGCCAACGGGATCGACGGCACGGTGGCGAGCGCGCTCGGCGTCGCCGCGACTGGCACCGCCACGACCCTGCTCATCGGCGACGTCGCGCTCGCCTACGACCACTCGGCGCTGCTCGCCATCCCCCGCCTCGGCCTCGACGTGACGATCGTCCTCGTCGACAACGGCGGCGGCGGCATCTTCGACTTCCTGCCGGTGAGCGGCGAGACCGACGCGTACGAGGAGCACGTCGCCACGCCCACCGGCCTCGCCCCCCGGCGCATCGCGGCGCTCTACGGTCTCGAGTACGAGCGCGTCAAGGACGCCGCCGGGCTGACCGCGGCGCTCGGCCGGCCGGGCGCCCGCCTGCTGCACGCCCCCACCGACCGCGCCGGGAACGTCGCGCTGCACCGCCGCGTCTGGGCCGCCGTCGAGGACGCCGTCGCCTGAGCGGCGCCGGCGTCACAGCGCCAGGACGGGCAGCAGCGCCTGCAGCTTGACCTCGGTCTCGGCGAGCTCGGCCGCCGGGTCGGAGTCGGCGACGACGCCCACGCCGGCGAAGCAGCGCGCGACGGGCCCGTCGAGCAGCGCGCTGCGCAGGGCGACGCAGAACTCGCCGTCCTCGCTGGCGTCGGTCCAGCCCACCGGGCCGGCGTACCAGCCGCGGTCCAGGCCCTCCAGCGCGGGGATGAGCGGCGAGGCGACCCGGAACGGCTCGCCGCCGACCGCGGGCGTCGGGTGCAGCAGCCCGGCCAGCTCGACCGCGCTGCGCGGCTCGGCGAGCTGCGCCCGGATCGGCGTGGCGAGGTGCTGGATGTTCGCCATCTTCACGACGACCGGGTCCGGCGCCGAGGTGACCCAGACCGCGTGCGGCCGCAGCGTCCGCTCGATGCGCCGCGCCACGATCGCCTGCTCGGCGCGGTCCTTGTCGCAGCGCAGCAGCTGCTCGCCGAGGTGGTCGTCCACCGCGGGGTCCGCCGACCGCCGCGTCGACCCGGCGAGCGCGAGCGTGCTCACCCGCAGCCCGTCGCGGCGCAGCAGCAGCTCCGGGCTCGCGGCGATGAACGACGCACCGCCACGGCTGACCGCGAACACGAAGCACTCGGGGAACGCCTCGCGCAGGATGCCGTGGATCGCGGGCACGTCGTGGGGCTCGGGGACGTGCACCGCCACCTCGCGCGCCAGCACGATCTTCTCGAGCTCGCCCGCCTTGATGCGCTCGACCGCGCGCGCGACCGCCGCCTCGTAGTGCTCGGGCGGCATCGTGCTCGCCACCCGCGGAGCCGCACCCGCCGGCGACGGATCGAGCATCGGCAGCGGCGCGAGCGACAGCGACGCCAGCCGCCGCTCGAGCCGCTCGACGAGGTCCTGCGCGGTGTCGTCCGGCGTCGCCAGGGCGCACAGCGTCAGGTGGACCGCGCCGTCGCGGCGGGCGAGCACCACCTCCGGCACGTGCAGCGACGCGGCGGGGAAGCGGCCCCAGTGCGGGGCCGACGCGCCCTGCGCAGCGAACGCGAAGCCGCCGACCGCGACCGGTCCCGTGGCGGGCGGCCCGTCGAGGTCCGCGGCCGAGCCGGCCAGCAGCGCCCGCCAGTCCGCGGCCACCTGCCTGAACCGGCCCGGGCCCTCGGCCTCCAGGGCGCGCACGCACCCGAGGCCGGCGAGCGCAGCGCCGCGCCGGGCCGGCTGCTCGAAGACGAAGACCGGCTCGCCGCCCTGCCGCGAGGCGAACGCCACCGACGCCGGGTCGACGTCGCCGGCCACGGGGACCGTCACCGCCGCGAGTGACTCGCCGCGTGAGCGCGCCCGCCGGACGGCTCGCTCGGCGTGGCGGGCGAGCCTCCGCCCCTCGCCCCGGCTGAGGGCGAACGGGGGCTCGGCGTGGGCGACGACCGGCATCGCCGTCCATCGTACGCCCGGCGTCGGGCGCCGCACGTGCGGGCATCCACGCCCGCTCAGCGGGCACAGACGCCCACACGTCCGCCGAGGACGGCGTCCGTCACGCGCGGGCCTCGAACACCAGGTTGAACGGCGTCTCCGCCGCGCGCCGGAAGTGCGTCAGGCCGCCGGCGGTCACGACGTCGCGCAGCCGCGTCTCGCCCGCCTGGGCGCCGAGCGCCAGCCCGACCTCCTGCGACAGCGAGGCGGGCGTGCACAGCAGCGTCGACGCCGCGTAGTAGATGCGGCCGATCGGGTTGAGGTTGTCCTCGGTGCGGTCGTTGGCGAACGGCTCCACGATCATCCACGTGCCGCCGTCGGCGAGCGTCGAGCGGACGTGGCGCGCCGCGCCCACGGGATCGCCCATGTCGTGCAGGCAGTCGAACGTCGTGACGAGGTCGTACCCGCCGCCGGGGTACGTGCTCGCCGGGGCGACCTCGAAGGTGACGCGGTCCGCGACGCCCGCCGCCCGCGCGCGCTCGCGCGCCACGGCGATCGAGCCGTCGTGGTAGTCGAACCCGGTGACCGTCGCGTCCGGGTAGGTCTGCGCCATCAGGATGGTCGACGCGCCGTGGCCGCAGCCGACGTCGGCGACGCGGCCGCCGTCGCGCAGCTTGGCCTCGACGCCCTCGAGCGCCGGGATCCACTCCGTGCACAGGTGCGCGGCGTACCCGGGGCGGAAGAAGCGCTCGCAGCCCTCGAACACGCCGTGGCTGTGCTCGTGCCAGCCGACGCCCGCGCCGGAGCGGAACGCCTCGGCGATCTGCGCGTGGTCGCCCGCGCTGGCGGTCATGAGCTGGAAGGCGCCGGGCATGAACCACGGGCTGGCCTCGTCGGCGAGCACCATCGCGTGCTCGGCCGGCAGCGTGTAGCGCTCGCCGTCGGGCTCGTAGGTGACGTAGCCGCCCGCCGCCTGCGCGTTGAGCCACTCGCGCACGTACCGCTCCGAAGTGCCGGTGCGCTCGGCCAGCTCCGCGGCCGTGATCGGTCCGGCGCCGGCCATCGCGGCGTAGAGGCCGAGCTGGTCGCCGATCACGACGAGGGCGGCGTTCAGCGTCGCGCCGAGCTCGCCGAGCGCCTGGTGGACGAAGGCGACGACCTTCTGCTCGTCGATCTGCGCCGGCTGGTCCTGCGTCAACTGCGTGGCCATGGGATCTCCCTGGTCGTGTGGCCGTGGTCGACGCGACCGTAGGCGGGCCCCGCTGCGGCTCGCATCAGGGGGCCCCCTGGTCTTCGGCGTCGGGCCCCGCGCCGAGCACCGCGGCGAGCGCGTCGCGCGAGCGGATGCCGAGCTTGCGGTACGCGTTGCGCAGGTGATGCTCGACCGTCTTCGGGCTCAGGAACAGCCGGCCCGCCGCCTCGCGGGTCGTCAGGCCGGAGCCGAGCAGCATCGCCACCTGCAGCTCCTGCGGCGTGAGGTCGTCGAGCGTGCTCGGGTCCCGGCGCCGGGCGGTCTCCCCCGTCGCCTGCAGCTCGATCCGGGCGCGCTCGGCCCACGGCGCGGCCCCGAGCTCGTCGAAGGCCTCGAAGCTGCGGCGCAGCTCCGCCCGCGCCTGCACGCGACGGCGTGCGCGGCGCAATCGCTCGCCGTGGCACAGGCGCGTGCGCGCCTCCTCGAAGCGGTCCGGCGTGTCGCCGTGCAGGCGCAGCGCGGCGGCGAAGTGCCGCTCGAAGTCCTCGTCGCCGGCGAGCAGGCCCCGCGCGCGCTCCAACCGCGCGAGCGCCCACGGCTGGCCCTTCTCGACGGCGCGTTGCGCGAAGGCCTCGAACCCCGGGGGCGCGCGCTCGTCGCCGCCGCGGCGCACGCACGCCTCGACGAGGTCGGGCACCGGCGAGACGTCGGGGTCGGCGATCCCTGCGGCGGCGAGGACGGCCTGCTTGCGCTCGAGCGGCTCGATCGCCCGGTCGGGCCGGCCGGCCGCGAGCTCCATCTCGGCGAGCGCATCCAGCGCCCACGACCGCGGCATCTCCAGGCCCAGGCGGTTGCCGCGCTCGAGCGCCAGCGCCGCGTACTCGCGGCACGCGTCCTCGTCGCCGCGGCGCGCCGCGACGAGCGCCATGCCGGCCGCGGCCAGGCACAGCGGCAGGCCCTGGCCGGCCTCGCGGGCCAGCCGCATCGCCTCCTCGTACAGCGACGCGCCCACGGCCCAGCGGTCGCTCGTCGTCGCGTAGCGGCCGGCCAGCGCGAGCGCGTAGGGCAGGACGCCGCGCGTGCCCTCACGCCGCCCGCAGGCGATCGCGCGGTCGATCAGCACGGCGCCGGCGCCCGCCTCGCGCAGGAACAGCGGGCCGACGGCCGCCGACGAGAGCAGCTGCGGATCGCCGCGCAGATCCTCGGAGGACTCGAGCGCCGCGGTCGCCTCGCGGACGTGGCGCGCGCCCTCGTCGCCCTGGCCGCCGTAGATCAGCGCCGCGCCGAGCGCGAGCGTCGCCCGCACGGTCGCGCGCTCGCCGCAGTCAGAGGCCGCGGCCAGCGCGTACGCCGCCCGGGCCGTCTCGAGCATCGACCCCGGATGCCCGCCGTACAGGCACGCCTCGGCCGCGTCGGCGCGCATCTCGACCGCCTTGGCGGGATGCCGGGCGGCGACCTCGTCGGCGGCCTGCACGAGGATCCGGTAGCCGTCCATGACCGGCCCGGCCTGCATCGTCGCCTGGCCGCGCAGGTGCTCGGCCTCCGCCCGCAGCAGCGCGTCCGGCCGCGCGGCGAGCACGTGCTCGGCGGCACGGATCGTGCGCGCCGGGTCGCCGGCCAGCCACGCCGCCTCCGCCGCCGCGTACCGGCGCTCGGCGGCCCGGGCGGGATCGGCGGTCAGCTGGGCGGCGCGCTCGGCCGCGCTCGCCGCCGTCGCGTAGGCGCCGCGGTCGCGGGCGCGCTCGGCGGCGGCCTGCAGCGCCGCCGCCGCGCCGGCATCCGGCCCCAGCGCCGCGGAGGCGAGATGCCAGGCGCGCCGGTCGCCGTCCGGGTCGGCCGTCAGCACCTCGGCGAGCGCGCGGTGCGCCGCGCGGCGCTGCTCGGGCAGCGCCGCGTTGTAGGCGGCCGCGCGCACGAGCGGATGGCGGAACTCGATGCGGCCGAACCCGAGCGCCACCAGACCCGCCCGCTCGGCCGCCTCGAGCTCGGTGAGGTCGAGCCGGAGCGCGGCCCCGGCCGCGGCGACGGCGGCGAGATCGCTCGCGCCCGCCGCGGCCGCGAGCAGCAGCATCGTCCGGCCGCTCTCCGGGAGCGCCTCGATGCGGCCGCGATAGGCGCGCTCGACGCTCGTCTGGACGGCCAGGGGGCCGTCGGGCGCGGCGAGGGGCAGGTCGAGCGCGGTCCCGGCCAGCTCGACGAGCGCGAGCGGGTTGCCGGCGGTGAGCGCGAACAGCCGCTGCGCCGAGTCCGGCGGCGGCGGGTGGCCGGCGCGCTGAGCGAGGATCTCGGCGGCGGTCGCGTGGTCCACGCCGCCGAGGTCGAGCGTCGGCAGCCCCATCTCGTCGACCATCGGGGCCTCGCCGGTGCGCACGGACAGCAGGACGGCGATGGGATCGACGACCAGGCGCCGCGCGGCGAACAGGACGGCGGCCAGCGAGGGGCGGTCGAGCCAGTGGGCGTCGTCGACCACGACGAGCAGCGGCCTGTGCTCGGCCGCCGTCGCCAGCAGGTTCAGCGTGGCGGCGCCCACCGTGAAGCGGTCGAGCCGGGTCGGCGGGCCGAGCGCCAGCGCCGCCCGCAGGCTGTCGGCCTGTGGCGCGGGCAGGCGGTCGACGTCGGCGAGGACCGGCCGCAGCAGTTCCAGCAGGCCGCCGAACGGGACCTCGGCCTCGGCCTCGGTCCCGCGCGCCGTGAGCAATGCCATTCCTGCCGCGCGGTCGCCCGCGTAGCCGAGCAGAGCCGTCTTGCCGATCCCCGGCTCGCCCGAGACGATCAGCGTGCCGCTCGTGCCGACGCGCGCCTCCACGAGCATCCGGTCGAGACGCGCCCGCTCCCGCGCCCGGCCCAGGAGCGGCCACGCGCTGCCCGCACTCGCGCTCGCGGGCGCGGGATCTGCCGGTTGAGATTCGAGCGCGCTCACGTGGGCCGGTGGGCCTCCCGCGGCGGACTATCTCACCCCCCGCCCCCGCTATGTGTGCGCGTCAGCTCAGGTCTCGCCGCGCCCGCGCGAGATCGCGATCTCGCCCGTGCGCATCATCTCGACGAGGCCGAACGGGCGGACCATCCGCTCGAACGCCTCGATCTTGTCGGTCGTGCCGGTGACCTCGAGCACGAGCGAGCGCTTCGTCACGTCGACGACCTTGCCGCGGAAGATCTCGCAGATCTGCATGACCTCGGCGCGCTGCGCGCCGTCCACCGCGACCTTGAACATCGCCAGCTCGCGCGCGACCGTGTCGGTCGGCTCGAGGTCGCGGATCTTCAGGACGTTGATGAGCTTGTGCAGCTGCTTGACGACCTGGTCGATCGGGTGCAGCGCCCCGTCGAGGGTCAGCGTGATGCGGGAGATGCGCTCGTCGTCGGTGGGGCCGACCGTGAGCGTGTCGATGTTGAAGCCGCGCCGCGCGAACAGGCCCGCGATCCGCGTCAGCACGCCCGGCTTGTTCTCGACGAGGATCGACAGCGTGTGCTTGCGCCCCGAGCGCAGGCTCACCGTCGCCTCCAGCTCCTCGAGGCTCAGCAGCTCCTTGGTTCCCGGCTCGCCCACCGTGATCACCCCACCATGTCGCGCGCCGGGGCGCCGGGCGCGATCATCGGATACACGTTCTCTTCGGCGGTCACGCGGACGTCGACCATGACCGGCCCGTCCGTGGCGAGCGCCGCCCTGATGTCGTCCACCAGCGTCGTCTTGTCGGTGAAGCGCATCCCGGTCGCGCCGTACGCCTCGGCGAGCTTGAGGAAGTCCGGGAAGCGGCCCATGTCGACGTGCGAGTACCGGCGGTCCCAGAACAGCTCCTGCCACTGGCGGACCATGCCGAGGTAGCCGTTGTTCATGATGAAGACCTTGATCGGGATGCCGTCCTCGGCGCAGGTCGCGAGCTCCTGCACGTTCATCTGCACCGAGCCGTCGCCGGTGATGCAGACGACCGTCTGGTCCGGGCAGCCGACCGCGGCGCCCATGGCCGCCGGCAGCCCGTAGCCCATCGTCCCCAGGCCGCCCGAGTTGATCCACCGGCGCGGCTTGTCGAAGTGGTAGTACTGCGCCGCCCACATCTGGTGCTGGCCCACGTCGGAGCAGACGATCGCGTCGCCGCCGGTCGCCTCGTACAGCGCCTGGATCAGGAACTGCGGCTTGATCTCGGTGTCGGCGCTGTCCTCGTAGGCGAGCGGATGGCGCTCGCGCCAGGTCTCGATCCGCTGCCACCACTCCTCGAGGCGGCTGCGGTCCGGCTCGAGCGCGCGGTACTCGGCCACGAGCTTCGTGAGGATGTTCTTCGCGTCGCCGACGATCGGGATGTGCGCGGGGACGTTCTTGGAGATCTCCGCCGGGTCGATGTCGATGTGGATGAACTTCGCGCGCGGCGCGAACTCGCTGAGCTTGCCGGTGACGCGGTCGTCGAAGCGGGCGCCGATGCAGCAGATGAGGTCGGCCTCGTCGATCGCGTAGTTCGCCGCCCGCGTGCCGTGCATGCCCAGCATGCCGAGCCATTGCGGGTCGGGCGCCGGGAAGGCCCCGAGGCCCATGAGCGTGCAGGTGACCGGAAAGCGGTCGGCGCGCGCGAGCGCACACAGCTCCTCCGCGGCATTCGCGTTGATGACGCCGCCGCCCGCGTAGATGACCGGCCGGCGGGCGGAGGCCAGCGCCTTGGCCGCCTGGCGGATCTGCTTCTGGTTGCCCTCGGTCGTCGGCTGGTAGCCGGGCAGGTGGACGTCGGTGACCGGCTCGTAGTCGATCTCGGCGCGCGACAGGTCCTGCGGGATGTCGATGACGACGGGGCCGGGCCGGCCGGTGCGGGCGATGTGGAAGGCCTCGTGGATCGCGCGCGGGATCTCCAGCGGGTGCTGGATCATGAAGCTGTGCTTGACGATCGGCATCGTGATGCCGAGCGTGTCGGCCTCCTGGAAGCCGTCGGTCCCGAGCAGCTCGGTCCGGACCTGACCCGTGATGAACACCACCGGCGTCGAGTCCATCATCGCGTCGGTGATCGCCGTGACGAGGTTCGTCGCGCCCGGGCCGCTCGTGGCGAGGCAGACGCCGACCTTGCCCGTCGCCCGCGCATAGCCCGAGGCGGCGTGGCCGCCGCCCTGCTCGTGGCGGACGAGCACGTGGCGGATGCCCGCGTCGACGAACGCGTCGTAGGTCGGGAGGTTCGCGCCGCCGGGATAGCCGAATACGACCTCGACGCCCTCAGCCTTCAGGCACTCCATGACGGCATCGACCGCTCGCATGCGCGCGAACCTCCTTTCCTTCCACGACGAAAGGGTCAGGCCGGCTCTGGACCGTGGACAGCCGGCGAGGACTCCTCAGTGTATCCCGGGTTGAGCTCCGTCCCGCAGCGGGTGCACAGCGCCTCGTAGAGCTTGACGGTCTTGCCGCAGCGCGGGCAGTGCTTCTCGGGCTCCAGGCTCTCGTAGCGGTAGAGCACCGCCGCGGCCAGCCCGAAGAACGGGATGCACGCCGAGATCAGGAACCAGATGAGGAACGAAGAGCCCTTCAACCGCCCGACGACTCCTCCGGCCAGGCCGAAGAAGAACGCGATGACGATGATCGCGCCGCCGGCCACGGCCGGCTCAGAGCGTGCGGACGGCCCAGACGATCGCGGCGATCGCGAGGACGATGACGATGATCGTGGCGAGGCCGGCGATGAGGCCGATGGCGAACTTCAGCAGGATCCAGGCGGCGATCGCGAAGACGATGACCGCGAGGATCTTCTTGCCGAGGCCCGGCGACGAAGAAGTGTCTTCCATGCCGTCCATTCTACGGGCCCGGCGATCCGGGCCCGCAGGTTCGTCAGTCGTAGATGCGCTTGAGGTGCACGTGGGTGGGATCGCCCGGCCTACGCTCCCCCTCGACCTTCAGCCGCGCGAGCCGGTAGCGGCGCACGGCGGCGCTGTCACGGCCGCGCGAGGCGGCGGAGGCGGGGCGCGGGGCGAGAACGAGGCGCTTGGCGGCGATTGCGGCGGTCATGCGCAGCATCATGGACTCCCCTTCTCCGGCCGGCATCCGACCGGTGGCCAAGATCTGGCGGTCGTCATTGGCCCCAGTGTCGAGGTCGCGGTCAGCGATCGCGTGAAGATGCTGCAACCGCCACCGCGTGGTCCAGCGCGGGGCGCTGCTCGCGGCGCAGACGGGCGCGCACGCGCCTCGGCCGGCCGGAGAACGCGAGGTTGGCGACCGTGGCAAAGCCGCACTCGTCGGCGCGCAGCGCGAGCAGCAGGTGGGCGATGCGGTCGCCCGACGGCAGGTCGGCGTCGCGCACGCCGACGCAGTAGCACTCGACGCGCCGGGCCCGTCCCCGCCCGGGCCGGACGAGCAGCGCGCCCGCCTCGCCCAGCAGCCACACCCCCAACCCCCCGCGCTCGCACACCAGGCCCGTCCGCGCATGCAGGTCGCGCGCCTCGTGGCCGACGAGATCGCCGAGGAGCCCGACGGAGACGCGCTCGGGGCCGGCGGGGCCCCGCGGCCGCGGCCGCACGACGTTCGCGCCGCGCTGCGCGTAGAGCGCGGGGATGATCCAGGCGTGAGCCAGGCAGACGAGCGCGACCGGCAGCGTCAGCGGCTCGAGCGCCAGCAGCACGGCCGCCGCCAGGGCGAACGGCACGACGTGCGCGACGGTCGTCAGCGTCCAGAGCCGGTCGCCGCGGTCCAGCGCCCGCGCGTCGACGCGCGGGCGCCAATGGACCGCGGCGAGCTCGGGCAGCGGCTGCGGTTCGGCCGCCGTGAGCTGGGCGTCGGTCGCCATCGCGCCGGTGGTGGGCCCGTTGCGGTTCAGCCGCCGCTGATCGGCAGCCGCAGGATCACCGTGTCGGCGTCGACCGGCAGCTCGCGCACCTGCTCGGCGTGGCCCGGCCCTGTGGTGACCATGGCCATGTAGCCGCGGTCGAGCTCGGCCCGGAACGCCTCGACGGCGCGTTCCACGGCCTGCGGATCGGAGGCGGTCCACTCCGCGACGGTGGTGTGCCCGTTGCGGTCCATGCGGATGAGCTTCGCCATGCTGGTCCTCCCTTGCGTCGACTCTGATGGGCATGCTACGCCTCATGAGAAGCGCACCGGTGCGCTTGCCGGCGATCGCCCGGTTTACGGTCGGTCCCGCTCAGGAAGGGTTAGGGTCGACGTCATGGACGTCACCATCCGCCACAGCCCGAGCTTCGCCGTCGCCCGCTGCGCCCTCTCCGGGGGCGAGGCGCTGAAGGCGGAGGCCGGGTCGATGATGGCCACCTCGCACGGAGTCGAGGTCGAGGCCAAGATGCAGGGAGGGCTGCTCAAGGGCCTCAAGCGCAGCGTGCTCGGCGGCGAGTCGCTGTTCATGACCACGTTCACCGCCCCGTCGCAGGGCGGCTGGGTCGACTGCGCGGCGCGCCTGCCGGGCGATGTCACCGTGCTCGAGGTCGGCGCCGAGGCGCTCAACCTGTCGCGCGGCTCGTACCTGTGCTCGTCGGCGACCGTGGAGATCGACACGAAGTGGGGCGGCTTCAAGAACCTCGCGGGCGGCGAGGGCGGGTTCCTGCTCCACGCGACCGGGTCGGGCCACGTCGTCGTCTCGTGCTACGGCGCCCTCGACCTCGTGCAGCTCGGCGCGGGCGAGTCGTTCGTCATCGACTCCGGGCACGTCGTCGCGTTCGACCCGTCCGTGACCTACACGACGCGCAAGGTGTCGTCCGGCGTGATGAACACGCTCAAGAGCGGCGAGGGGCTCGTCATGGAGTTCACCGGCCCGGGCCGGGTCTGGGTCCAGACCCGCAACCCGAGCGAGTTCATCGAGTGGCTGACGGCGGTCCTGCCGTTCTCGCGGCAGTAGCCGGGACGCCATCGCCCATGGAGGGGCGTCGCCCTGCGGCTCGAGGCGGCGCGCGCGGACGCCGGCCGAGGGGCGACCTACAGCCCGAGCTGCCGGCGCACGAGCCGCGTGACCTCGCCGCCCTCGGCGCGGCCCTTCGTCGCCTTCATGACGTGGCCGATGATCGGGCCGATCGCCTTCATGTTGCCGCCCTTGATCTTCTCGGCGGCCTCGGCGTTGGCGGCGATCGCCTCGGCCACGATGCCCTCGAGCTCGTCCCCGCCGCCCATGGCCCGCAGGCCCTCCGCGTCGACGATCGCCGCGGGGTCGCCGCCGTCGGAGACCAGCTTGTCGAGCACCTGGCGCGCGGCGCCGACGGTGATCGCCTTCGACGACAGCAGCCCGACGAGTGCGGCGAGCGCTGACGGCGCCACCTTCGACGCGCCCGGATCGCCCTCGTCCAGGCGCGCGGCCAGCTCCGTCACCCAGTTGGCGACCGTCTGCGGTTCCGGTGAGTCGACCGCGAGGACGGACTCGAAGTACGCGGCCAGCTCCACGCGGTCGGCGAGCAGCCTGGCGCTGTCCTCGCTCAGCCCGAGCGTCGTGCGGTAGCGCTCCACGCGCGCGGCCGGCAGCTCGGGCAGCTCGGCGCGCGCGGCCTCGAGCATCTCGGGCGTGATCGCGATCGGCACGAGGTCGGGCTCGGGGAAGTAGCGGTAGTCGTGCGCCTCCTCCTTGGAGCGCAGCGACGTGATGCGCTCGGTGCGCGGATCGAAGTGCAGCGTCTCCTGGACGACCGGCTCGCCGGCGCGCAGGAGCGCGGTCTGGCGTTCGACCTCGGCCTTGATGCCCCGCTCGATGAAGCGGAACGAGTTCATGTTCTTCAGCTCGGTCTTCGTGCCGAGCTCGTCGCTGCCGACCGGGCGGATGGAGATGTTGGCGTCGCAGCGCAGCGAGCCCTCCTCCATGTTCACGTCCGACACGCCGAGCTGGCGCAGCGTCACGCGCAGGAGGTTGAGCCACTCCCGGGCCTGTTCGGCCGAGCGCACGTCCGGCTCGGTGACGATCTCCGCCAGCGGCGTGCCGCCTCGGTTGAAGTCGACGATCGACGTGTCGGAGCCGTGGATGCGCCCGCTCTCGCCGACGTGCACGAGCTTGGCCGCGTCCTCCTCGAGGTGCACGCGGTGGATGCGCACGTCGCCCAGCCGGCCGCCCGAGCACAGCGGGAGGTCGAACTGGGAGATCTGGTAGCCCTTGGGCAGGTCGGGATAGAAGTAGTTCTTGCGGTGGAAGATCGAGCGCGGGGCGAGCTCGGACTCGACCGCCATGCCGATCATCAGGCCATAGTGGATCGCGCGCGCGTTCGTCACCGGCAGCGCGCCGGGCAGGCCGAGGCACACCGGGCAGGTGTGCGTGTTCGGGGGGTCGCCGAACGACAGGTCGCAGCCGCAGAACATCTTCGTCCGCGTCTTGAGCTGGACGTGGATCTCCAGGCCGATGACGGGCTCGTAGTCGGTCATTCGACCACCCCCGAATCGTCCGCGCCCCCATCGAACCGCGCTCGGGTGAGGCCCGGCGTCAGCCCCCGGAAGCCGATCGCCTGCTCGAGCGCGTACGCCGCGTCGAGGATCCGGTTCTCGCTGAACGCCGGGCCGGCGAGCTGGAAACCGACCGGCAGCTCGTTGCTCAGTCCGCACGGGATCGAGATGCCGGGCAGGCCGGCCAGCGAGAACGGAACCGTGAAGTAGTCGCCGAGGTACATCGCCAGCGGGTCGCCCGTCTTCTCGCCGAGGCGGAAGGCGGTGGTCGGCGTGGTCGGCGTGGCGATGAGGTCGCAGCCGTGGAAGGCGCGGCGGAAGTCGTCGGCGATCTTCGTGCGCACCTGCTGCGCGCGGCCGTAGTACGCGTCGTAGTAACCGGAGCTCAGCGCGTAGGTACCGATGAGGATGCGGCGCTTGACCTCGTCGCCGAAGCCGTCGTGGCGGGTGTGGGTGTACATCGCCAGCAGGCCCTCGTCCTCGTCGCGGCGCAGGCCGTAACGCACGCCGTCGAAGCGGGCGAGGTTCGCGGAGGCCTCCGCGGGCGCGATCACGTAGTAGGCGCTCAGCGCATGCGAGGCGTGCGGCAGGTCGACGTCGGCGATCCGGGCGCCGAGCTCCTGCGCCTTGTCGAGCGCGGCCTCGAAGGCGGCGAGGACGCCCGGCTCGAGCCCCTCGCCGGTCAGCTCCCCGCGCGGCACGCCGATGCGTACGCCGTCGAGGCGCTCGGCGCTGGGCAGGGCGATCTTCTCGGGATGCGCCACCGAGGTCGAGTCGCACGGGTCGTCGCCCGTCATGTGCGCGTAGAGCAGCGCGGCGTCGGTGACGTCGCGGGTCAGCGGGCCCGCCTGGTCCAGCGACGACGCGAAGGCGATCATGCCGTAGCGGCTCACCGAGCCGTACGTCGGCTTGAGCCCGACGATGCCGCACATCGCGGCGGGCTGGCGGATCGAGCCGCCGGTATCCGTGCCGAGCGCCCACGGGGCGAGGCCGGCGGCGACCGCGGCGGCGCTGCCGCCCGACGACCCGCCGGGCACGCGCTCGCGGTCCCACGGGTTGCGCACCGGGCCGAAGCCGGAGTTCTCGTTCGACGAGCCCATCGCGAACTCGTCCTGGTTCGTCTTGCCCAGCAGCGGCGCGCCCGCCCCGGCGAGCTGCCGCACCACCGTCGCCGTGTACGGCGGCCGGTAGCCCTCGAGGATGCGCGAGCCGGCCTGGCTCGGCACGCCCTCGGTGCAGAACAGGTCCTTGACGGCGAGCGGCACGCCGCGCAGCGGGCCGTCGCCGGCCGCGGGCGCCTCGCCGTCCTCGGCGACCCATGTGAACGCGTTGAGCTCGTCGCCGGCGGCGCGCTCGCGGTAGGCGGCGAACGCCTCGGCCGCCGAGACGTCGCCCGCGCCGATCGCGTCGGCGAGCTGCTTGGCGCTCAGCTCGATCATGCCTGCGGGCTGGGGACGAGGAAGCCGTCCTCGGTGCGCGCGGGCGCGGCGGCCAGCGCGACCTCACGGTCCAGGCAGGGCCGCGGCTCGTCGGGCCGCAGCGCGTTGGCGACCTCGACGACGTGGGAGGTCGGCTCGACGCCCTCGAGGTCGAGCTCGGAGATGTGCTCGATGTGGTCCAGGATGCGCGACAGCTCGCCCGCCATGCGCTCCACCTCGTCGTCGGTGAGCTGCAGGCGCGCGAGGCGTGCGACGTGCAGGACCTGGTCGCGGTCGATCATCGGCCTTGAGAGTAGATGGTGCGCGCGGGGCCCGAGGTCTACGGCCGGGCCGCCGCCCGCAGGGCGACCCAGGAGCCGGCGGCGACGCCCAGGATGGCCGCGAGCCCCGCCCACGCGGCCCATCCCGGCTCGTCGCGAACGGCGAGCTCGACGAGCAGGATGACCACGGTGACCGAGCCGATGGCGAAGGCGAACACCTCGGCGGCGACGGGGTAGGCCTGCGAGCGCTGGTAGGCGGTCGTGACGAGGAGCGCGATGCCCAGCAGCGCGGTGATCACGACGAGGACGAGCACGACGGTCATCGAGGACCAGCCGCTGTCGCCGCCGAACCAGGGGCCGAACAGCAGCGCGATGGCGGCGAGCCCGGCCAGGCCGGCCAGTACCTCGCCCACGGTCAGCTTGCGCAGCGTCATCGCGGGAGCGTAGCTCGCCGCCGCGCCGCGCGGCCGGCGCCCGTCACCGGCGGGTGATCGGCGCGTATTCGGCCATCAGCTTGCGCTCGGAGCCGTCGCGCGCGAAGCGGATGACGACGATCCCGCCGGGCTCGATCCCGGTCACGACGCCCTCGCCGAACGCGGCGTGCGCGACGTCCTGGCCGATGCGGAAGTCGACCGCCTCGGGCGGCGGGGCGTCGGCCCGCGAGGCGGCCCAGGACACCCGCGCGCCGGGCTGGCGGACGACATCGGTCTGCTCGCGGTCGGTCAGCTCGAAGGGGATCTCGTCGAGGAAGCGGCTGCGCAGCCCGTACTGCTGGCTGCCGAACACCATCCGCTGGCGCGCGTAGGACAGCGTGAGGTCGCGCTTGGCGCGCGTGATGCCGACGTAGCACAGCCGCCGCTCCTCCTCGAGCGCGCCCTCGTCGAGCGCGCGGCTGTGCGGGAAGACGCCGTCCTCGAAGCCGGTGATGAAGACGATCTCGTACTCGAGGCCCTTGGCGTTGTGCAGCGTCATCAGCGTCACGAGGCCCTCGTCCTCGCGGGTGTCCGCATCGGCCACGAGCGCCACCTGCTGCAGGAAGACGTCGAGGGTGTCCTCGCCCGGATCGGCGGACGCGTCGAACTCGCGCGCGGTGTTGACGAGCTCGGTGAGGTTCTCGAGGCGGCCCTGGGCCTCGAAGGTGCGCTCGGCCTCCAGCGCGTCGACGTAGCCGGTCTCGTGGAGCACCGCTTCGAGCAGGTCACCGACCGGGACGCCCTGCGCCGCGCGCTCGCGCAGCCCCTCCATCGTGCCCATGAAGCGGCTGAAGGCCTTGATCGCGGCGGCGCCGAGGCTGGGGACGGCGGCCGGGTTCGCTGCGGCGTCCCAGACGCTCATGTCCATCGCGGTGGCGAAGGCGGTCACGCGCGACATCGACGTCTGCCCGATGCCCCGCCGCGGCGTGTTCGCCACGCGGGTGAACGCGACGACGTCCTGTGGGTTGCCGAGCAGCGTGAGATAGGCGAGCGCGTCCTTGATCTCCGCGCGCTCGTAGAACTTCGTGCCGCCGACCACCTGGTAGCCGATGTCGCGCTGAACGAGGACGTCCTCGATGACCCGCGACTGCGCGTTGGTCCGGTAGAAGACCGCGATCTCCTGGCGGCTGACGCCCTCGTCGATGAGCCGCTGGACCTCCCCCACGACGAACCGCGCCTCGGAGCGCTCGTCGTCGAGCTCGCGCACCCGGATCGGATCGCCCTGGCCCACCTCGGTCCACAGGTCCTTGGCGATCTGCCCGCGGTTGTTGCGGATCACCGCGTTCGCGGCGTCGAGGATGGTCTGCGTCGAGCGGTAGTTCTGCTCGAGCTTGACCACCGCGGCGTCCGGAAAGTCGTCCTGGAAGTCGAGGATGTTGCGGATGTCGGCGCCGCGGAAGGAGTAGACCGACTGCGCGTCGTCGCCGACGACCGCGAGGTTGCGGTGCTCGCCGGCGAGCAGCTGCAGCCACTTGTACTGGGCGTGGTTGGTGTCCTGGTACTCGTCGACGAGGACGTAGCGGAAGGTCTGCTGGTAGCGCTCGCGGACCTCGTCGAACAGCTCGAGCACGTTGACCGCGCGCACGAGCAGGTCGTCGAAGTCCATCGCGTTCATCCGCAGCATCTCGCGCTCGTAGGCGTCGTAGACGTCGCCGACGATCTCCTCGAACCTCGAGCCGACGAGCTCGCGGACGTCGTCGGCGGAGCGCAGCTTGTTCTTCGCGTCGGAGATCTGGTTGTGGACGGCGGCCGGCGTGAAGCGCTTCGTGTCGACGTTGAGCTCCTCCAGGCAGCGCTTCGTCAGGCGGCGGGCGTCGGCCTGGTCGTAGATCGTGAACTGGCGCGTGTAGCCGAGGCGCGGGGCCTCGGCGCGCAGCATCCGCGCGCACGCGGCGTGGAACGTCATGACCCACATGCCCCGGGTGCGGCGGCCGAGCAGCAGCTCGACGCGGTTGCGCATCTCCTGCGCGGCCTTGTTGGTGAAGGTGATCGCCAGCACCTCCTGGTGGCTGGCCCGCCCGCTGTGGACGAGCCAGGCCAGGCGGTGGGTCAGGACGCGCGTCTTGCCCGAGCCGGCGCCGGCGAGGATGAGCAGCGGGCCGTCGCCGTGGGTCACCGCGTCGCGCTGGGGCTCGTTGAGCCCGGCGAGGAGCTCCTCCAGGCGGTCGGCGGCGGGGGTCGGCATCGTCCCCGCACAATAGGAGCGCGACGGGACGTCGCCGCATAGCCTTCGCGCCCATGCGCCTGTGCGACGAGGTCCGCACGACAGCCGCCGCGACCGCCGCGCGGGCGACGTCCGTGCGGGTGGACCCGGACGCCGTCGCGCGGGTGCAGCTCGCCGACGCGGACCGGCCGCAGCTCGATCCGGCGCGCCACTACCTGGAGGGCTCGGCCGCCGACGTCGCGACGTACCTGCTGACGCTCGACACGATCAACTTCGGCTCCGGCTGGTTTCCGACGCTGCGCAAGCGCCCGAACTGCTCGGGCTACTTCACCGTCGCCTGGGGCGTCGCCGATCGCTTCCGCGCCCACGGCCCGTGGTCGAACCGCGAGCTGCGGGCGATGCGGGCCGACGAGATCGCCGACGCGCTCGGCCAGAACCGCGACCACGAGCTCATGGCGCTCTTCGCGCAGGCGCTGCGTCAGCTGGGCTCGTTCCTCGGGGAGCGCTCGGCGCTCGACCTCGTGGCGCAGGCCGGCGCCAGCGCCGAGCGCCTCGCCGAGCTGCTGGCCTCAGGCATGGCGGCGTACGCGGACCGCGGCTTCTACAAGCGCGCCCAGATCGTGGCGAGCGACCTGGCGCTGGCCGGCGTCGCCCGGTTCGCGGACCTCGGCCGCCTGACGATCTTCGCCGACAACCTCGTCCCCCACGTCCTGCGCCTCGACGGCGTGCTCGTCTACGACCAGCGGCTGGCGGCGCACATCGACGCCGAGCGCCTCCTGCGCCCGGGTCCGCAGGAGCGCGAGATCCGGGCGTGCGCGGTCAACGCCTGCACCGCGATCGCCGCGCGCCTGGAGATCAGCGAGCAGGAGCTCGATCACCTGTTGTGGACCCGCGGCGGCGCGCCGAGCTACAAGGCCGTGCCGCGCCACCGCTGCCGGACGATCTGGTACTGAGCGGCGCCGGGCCGCAGGCCCTCGCCTCCCCTGACCGGCCCGAGCGGGCGCTGGCCGCCGTGACGGCGGCGTCCCTCAGCCGCCCGCGGGGTTCGGGCCCCGCTTGCGGCGCAGCGGCGTGACGTTGTCGCCGACGTCCTCCGGGTGGCCGCCGAGCTGGGTCACCTCGCGCTCGAGGGCGGCGATGCGGCTCGACAGCGCGGCGAGGGCGTCGGCGATCGGGTCGGGGAGGTGCAGCCAGTCGGCGTCCGGACCCTCGGGCCGTTTGCCGTCGATGCGGACCGGGTGGCCGGGGTTGCCGACCACCGTGGAGTTCGGCGGCACGTCGTGGATGACGACCGTGTTCGCGCCGATCTTCGCGCCGTGGCCGATCGTGATCGGGCCCAGCAGCTTCGCCCCCGAGCCGATCGTGACGTTGTCCTGCACGGTCGGGTGGCGCTTGCCGGTGGCGAAGCCGGTGCCGCCCAGGGTGACGCCCTGGTAGAGGGTGACGTCGCGGCCGATCTCGGCGGTCTCGCCGATCACGACGCCGGCGCCGTGGTCGATGAACAGCCCGTCGCCGACCCGGGCGGCCGGATGGATCTCGATGCCGGTCATCGAGCGGGTGGCCGTGGCCAGCGTCCGCGGCAGGAACGGGACGCCCGCGGCGTGCAGGGCATGCGCGACCCGGTGGCTGAGCACCGCCTGCACGCCCGGCCAGAGCGCGAGGATCTCGGCGCGGCCCACGCCGCGCGCGGCGGGATCGCGGTCGCGGGCGGCGGCGACGTCGCGGCGGACCTCGCCGGCGATGCGCGTCATGGTCGACAGGCCGAACATGCTCCGGGCAATGCTACGGGGCCCGGAGGCTCGGCTTCCGCGGGCGCCTCGCCTACGGGGCGAAGAACGGCGTTGAGACGTAGCGCTCGCCCGAGTCCGGGAGGATCGTGACGATGCGCTGACCGCGGGACTCGGGGCGCTTGGCGATCTCGAGCGCGGCCCACATCGCGGCGCCGCCGGAGATGCCGGCGAGGATGCCCTCGACGCGCGACAGATCGCGCGCGGTCTCCAGGGCGGCCTCGTCGCTGACCGGGATCACCTCGTCGAGCAGCTCGCGGTTGAGGACGTCGGGGACGAACCCGGCGCCGATGCCCTGGATGCGGTGCGGCCCGGGACTGCGGCCGCAGAGGACCGCGCTGGAGGCCGGCTCGACCGCCACGATGCGGCAGCTCGGATGGGCGGCCTTGAGGGCCTCGCCGGCGCCGGTGATGGTCCCGCCGGTGCCGACGCCGGCGACGAACACGTCGACGCGGTCGAGCAGCTCGAGGATCTCGGGACCGGTCGTGCGGCGGTGGACCTCGGGGTTGGCGGGGTTGGAGAACTGCTCGGGCAGGAAGACGTCGTCGCGGCGCGCCATCGCCCGGGCGGCGTCGACGGCCTCGTTCATCCCGCCCATCGACTCGGTGATCTCCACGCGCGCGCCGTAGAGGCGCAGCAGCGCATCGCGCTCGCGGCTCATGCCCTGCGGGAGCGTGAGCACGAGGTCGTAGCCCTTCGCGGCGCAGACGAACGCCAGCGCGATCCCCGTGTTGCCCGAGGTGGCCTCCACGATCGTGGTCCGGCCCGGCTCGATGCGGCCCTCGCGCTCGGCCGCCTCGATCATCGCGACGCCGATGCGGTCCTTGACGCTGCCGCCCGGGTTGAACGACTCGACCTTGGCGTAGACCTCCGCGCCCTCGGCGGTGTCGGGCCCCACGAGCCGCGTGACCTGCACCATGGGCGTGCGGCCGACGTACTCCGCGATGTTGATCGGGATTGATGCCATTGCAGCCCGCAGAGTAGCCACGCCGCCCGACGCAGACCGTGCCCACTTCGCCGCGATGCGTTCAGACCGTTTTCCTACCGCTTCCCGACCGATGCCCGACCTTGCGGTGGCAGGTTCTCCCTCGTCCCCTCCACCGGACGCAAAGGCACTCCAATGGCAATCGTGATCGTCTCCCTCATCGTTCTCGTCCCGCTCGTCCTCCTCGTCGTGGACGTCGCCCGCGGCCGCCACCGCCAGGACGACCCCCCCGAGTCCTACGGCGCGAGCCTCCACGGCTGAAGCGCGCCGGGCTCGCGGTCCTTCCCCTTCCCCGTCGGGCGAGCCCTTCGTGGTTTCCGAGGTGACAGCGTCCGTTCGGAGCTGCGCCGCCCCGGCGACACGGATGGTCATGAGTCGCCTGCGGACGTCGATGGCGCATGCGCCGCGGACGCCACGCCGGACGCTTGCCGAGCGGGGACGCCCGGTGATGGTCCGGCACGAGCGACAGCCGGGACGACCGTGACCGCGCCGCGGATCAGCGGACCCGGCTGCGACCATCCGCGATGGCCGCTAGGACGAGCACGCCGATGACGGCGCCCGAGCCGGTGAATCTCGAGCTTCCGGCGATCGCGTCGAGCGTTCGTGTCGCCCGCCAGGCGATTGCGACGCTGGCCGCGACGTGCGGCCTCGACGATCAGGCCGTCGCGCTGTGCGTCTCGGAGGCCGTGACCAACGCGATCGTCCACGGCTACCCCGCCGACCGCCCCGGCAGCGTCCGCGTCCGCGCCCGATCCGAGGTGGGCGACAGCGCCGGCTTGCGCGTCGAGATCGAGGACGACGGCGACGGGATGCGCCCGCGGCCCGACAGCCCCGGCCTCGGCCTCGGCCTGCCGCTCATCGCGTCGATGGCGTCGTCCGTCGACATCGACTCCAGCGGGACCGGCTGCCGCGTGAGCATCTGGTTCGCGGGCTGACCGGCGCGCGCCGGTGTCCGGGCGCCGCTCAGATGTAGTACATCGCGACGCCCGCGTCGCGGACCTCGCGATCGACGACGTCCTGGATCGTCGTCGACTCGAGCACCGCGCGGGCGGCCGCGGCGGCCTCGGCGAAGATGCCGACGGCGTCGCGGCCGAACGGGCCGTCGAGGAGCTCGACGACCTCCAGCACGGTGATCTCGCGCGGGAGGCGGGCGAACAGGTAGCCGCCCTTCACGCCGCGCTGCGAGCGCAGGAGGCCCGCGCGGCGCAGGATGGCGAAGAGCTGCTCGAGGAACTGCACCGGGATGGCGCGGCGGCGGGCGAGCTCGGCGATCGGGACGGGCGCGTCGCCGTCGGAGCGGGCGAGCTCGGTCAGCGCCTGCAGTGCGTAGGGTGATTTGCTCGTGATGGACAGCACGGCCACCGCCGATCGTATGACACGCGTCCTGCGGATCGCACCGCCGGTCGCCCTGATGGCGCTGATCTGGTACCTGTCGAGCCAGCCCGACGTGGGGCCGGATCTCGGCGCGTGGGCGCGGCTGGCCACCTCAGCCGTGCACTTCGGCCAGTTCGCCGTGCTGTTCGCGCTCTGGTGGTGGGCGCTCGACCGTCGGGCGCTGCCGGCGGCGCTGATCACGCTCGCCTGGGCCGGCCTCGACGAGATCCACCAGTCCTGGGTGCCGCGGCGCGACGCGGACCCGATCGACTTCGCCGTCGATGCCGCCGGGATCCTCGCCGCGTGGCTGGTGCTGCGCGCGGCGACCGCGCGGAGCGAGCGGAGGGGGACGGGCTAGGGGCTCCTAAAGCCAGCCGCGCTCGGTCGCGAGCAGGACCGCCTGGGCGCGGTCGACGGCGCCGAGCTTGCCGTAGATGTTGTGCAGGTGCGTGCGCACCGTGCTGGTCGAGAGCTGGAGCTCGAGCGCGATCTGCTTGTAGACCTTGCCCTCGGCGAGGCGCTTGAGGACCTCGAGCTCGCGGGCCGACAGCGGGCACGGGTCGATCGCCCGGTTGCGGCCGGTCTGCGGATACGGCAGGTCGTACATCACCGTGCGCAGCTCGGCCGGCCCGAGGCCGATGATCCGCGCGCACTTCAGGAGCTCGGTCGGCGACACCGCGGAGCCCTGCGCGTAGTGCGCGAGCATGTCGGCGAGGCGGACGTACGCGGAGTCCTCGGTGCCGTCGTCGGCGTGGTGGCGCTCGATCGCGCTGGCGACGGCCTTGGGCAGCCCCCAGCGGCGGGCGAGCACGCCGCCGACGAGCGCGTGGTCGACGCCGAGCTCGCGGCGCTCGCGATGGATGCGCTCCTCCGGCGTGCGGGCCTGCCCGTGGACCTGGCCCGGATAGCCCGGGTACGCGTGCATGAGGACGAGCTTGCCGATGTCGTGCAGCAGCGCCGTGACCATGAGGCGGTCGCGCTCGTCGTATCCGGTCTCGGTGGCGAGGCGATCGGCGGCGCGCTGGGTGGCGACGCCGTGCAGGCGGAAGCGCTCGGGGGCCGCGTCCCACGTGGCGGTGCGCTCGAAGAAGTCGAACGTGCGTGCGCGGCTGGCGAGCGACTGGACGGCCTCGGGCGAGAGCAGCTCGACCGACTTGACCACCGACTCGACCTTGCCGCGCGTGCGGCCCTCGACCTGGTTGGCGAGGCGCAGGACGGAGATCACCAGTGCCACGTCGGACTCGACGGCGGCGACGACGTCACCCGCCGAGACGCGCTCCTGGCCGACCACGCGCAGCAGGCGGTTGCGCGACTCGGCCAGGGCCGGGAACGACTCGAGCGCCTCGAATGCGGCGGTCAGGCGGCGTCCGTGACCTTCGTTGTGGCGACCGCCGGCCGCTTGCGCGGGGGAAGCCGAGCGCGGCGCAGGGGCGGCCGCGGCGGCGGCGTTCTGGCTCATATCGGGGGTGTCCTCGGGGATTCCGGTTCTCGCAGGCATGTGGCCCTGTCATCGGCAGGGCGGCTGCCCCGGTTATCGGCAGGCATGGACGGATGATTGAGCCCCCATTCCGGCCGCCCCGACAGCGGCCTCTGCGTGCCAGTGGGTCTCCCGGGAACGTTGTGCTCGAAATGCGGATGCCGGCGCCGCCAGGCAAGGACGCAGACCCGAAGGAATCCCTCTGGGATTTCGAGTGGTCGAGGACACAGCCTGGCGGTGATCGGCGCCCCGCATCTCGGGTGCGACGTTTGCGGGGGCCCACTAGCTCGAAGCCAAGGCGGCGTCGATGCGCCGAAGCGTCTCATCGCGCCCGAGCAGCGCGATCATCTCGAAGATCCCGGGCGAGATCGTGGTGCCGGTCAGCGCCACCCGCAGCGGCTGGAAGACCTGCTTCGGCTTGACGCCGAGCGTGTCCACGACGCCGCGCAGCGCCAGGTCGACCTGGTCGACGCCGAAGTCGTCGAGGGGCGCCAGGGCGTCCCGCGCGGCGGCCAGCGCGGCGCGGCCCTCGCCGGTCAGCCACTGCTCGCGGGCCTTGGCGTCGTCGTCGCGGGGGCCGTCGAAGATCGTTCCGGCCAGCGGCCAGAAGTCGGCCAGCGTCTGGATCTTCTCCCGCGAGATCTCGACCGCGCCGCGCAGCCCCTCGCGGCCGGTGAACGCCTCGAGACGGGCGGTGAGGTCGTCGACGCCCAGCGCGCGGATGTACTGGCCGTTCATCCAGCGCAGCTTCTTCTCGTCGAAGCGCGCCGGGTTGCGCTGGACGCGCTCGAGCGTGAACTGGCGGACGAGCTCCTCGGTGGAGAGGATCGTCTCGTCGTCGGCAGCGCCCCAGCCGAGCAGCGCGAGGTAGTTGCGGACCGCCTCGGGCAGGAATCCGGCGTCGCGCAGCTCCTGGACGGAGGCGGCGCCGTGGCGCTTGGAGAGCTTCTTGCCGTCGGGGCCGTGCAGGAGCGGCAGGTGGCAGTAGACCGGCTGGGTCGCGCCGAGCGCCTCGAGCACGAGCAGCTGCTTCGGGGTGTTGGAGTAGTGGTCGTCGCCGCGCACGACGTGGGTGATGCCGGCGTCGAGATCGTCGACCGCGACCGCGAGGTTGTAGAGCGGCGTGCCGTCGGCGCGCGCGATGACGGGATCGTCGAGGTGCACGTGCTGGAAGGCGGTCTCGCCGCGCACGACGTCGCGCACGACGGTGGCGCCCTGGTCAGGCACGCGCAGCCGGACGGCGCCCCCGTCCTCGGACTCGCCGCGGAAGCCGCGGTCGTGGCCGTGGCGCTCCTTGTACGCCTTCACATCGTCGGCCGTGGCGGTCGAGCGGTACGCGTGGCCGTCGGCGAGCAGGCGCTCGATCACCTCGACGTGACGGTCCTGGCGGTCCGTCTGGAAGATCGGCCCCTCGTCCCAGTCGAGATCCAGCCAGCGCAGCGCGTCGAGGATCTGCTCGACGTTCTCGGGCGTCGAGCGCTCCCGGTCGGTGTCCTCGATGCGCAGGACGAGCGTCCCGCCGTCGTGGCGCGCCGCGAGCCAGTTGTAGAGGGCGGTGCGCGCGCCGCCGATGTGCAGAGCGCCGGTGGGAGATGGAGCGAAGCGGACCCGCATGAGGGCCGCATGCTAGACATCGCGGCGTCATGCTCATCGGCGCCCATGTCTCGCCTGCCGGCGGCCCCGCGAAGGCCGTCGAGCGCGGTGTCGAGAAGCACTGCCGCGCGATCCAGATCTTCAACCAGAACCCGCGCGCGTGGAAGCCGACGGTGTACTCCGACGAGCAGGTTGCCGCGTTTCGCGAGGCGATGGCGCGCTCGGACGTCGACGCGCTGCTCATCCACGCCGTGTACCTGCTCAACTGCGCCTCCGACGACGATGAGATCCGCTCGAAGTCGCTGACCTCGCTGATCGCGTCGCTGCGGGCGGGCGCGGCGCTCGGCGCCCACGCGGTCGTGCTGCACCCGGGCTCGGCGAAGGCGGGTGAGGTCAGGCCGGCGATCGAGCGCGCGGGCGCGACGATCCGCGAGGCGCTCGCGGAGAGCGAGGGCTGCGCCCTGCATCTGGAGAACACCGCGGGGACGGGCGGCACGCTGGGGCGGTCCTTCGAGGAGCTCGCCGCGCTGTTCGACGCGGCGGGCGGCGATGCCCGCCTGGGCCTGTGCCTGGACTCGTGCCACCTGTTCGCCTCCGGCTTCGACATCCGCACGGCGAAGGGGCTGAGCTCGGTGCTCGACGACTGCATCGCGGAGGTGGGGCCCAACCGCCTGGGCTCGCTGCACCTCAACGACTCGCAGACGCCGCTGGGGGCCAACCGCGACCGCCACGCGAACGTCGGTGAGGGCGAGCTGGGCGACGACGGCTGCGCGGCGTTCCTGTCCGAGCCGCGCTTCGAGGGACTGCCGTGCGTACTCGAGACCCCGGGCGAGGACCGCAAGGGGCCGACGGCGGAGGAGATCGAGCACTGCGTCACGCTGCGCGAGCGCGGCCTGGCGGCGCGCAGGTAGCGCCGGCGCCGGCCGGCCGGAACTGAGACGGCGTTTGCCCACATTCCGTGCCGGGGTATGCCTCGGCGAAGCCTCCCATCCCCGGTCCAGCAATTGAGACAACTACGGCCTCCCACCCCCGGTCCAGCGGAAAGGTGGGAGGCCGCCGTTCCGACATTACCGGTTTGTCAACGCCTGGTCCGGTTTTGTTCGAGGGACGACTGGAGCCGGGGAAATCGGCGCTCGAATCGGCTCCTCGGCGGCCCTGCGGCCGGTCCCGGCGCCGCTAAGCCGCGGGCAGCAGCGCCTCGCCGAGCACGTGGTCGAGCTCGGCGCGGAGCATGGCGGTGGCCGAGACGCGGTACTCCGAACCGAGACGCAGCAGCCTATGGCCGCTCGACGTGTGGACCTGGAGGAGCACCTCGCTCTCGCCGGGGTGGCTGCCGAGGAGGGTCCGGAGCTCGTCGATGATGCTCGCCGGCAGGCGGGCGGCGTCGACGTGGACCGCGAATGGCTTGGGCGCGCTGCGCTTGGCCAGCGCGCGGACCTCCTCGCGCGCCCGCTCGACCTCCTCGGGCGTCGGCTTGAACGGCTCGGCCGACTGGACGACGACCGCGGTCTTCGTCGCGTCCTTGTGGTCGACGCGGCCGCGGACGAGCACGATCTCGTCGACCGCGAGCGCCGCCTCCTGCTCGGCGAGCACCCGCTCGAACACGACGATCTCCACCGAGCCCTCGAGGTCGTCGAGCGTCGCGAACATCATGGTGCTGCCGGACTTCGTGCGGATCTTCTTCGCCTGCGCGACGATGCCGCCGACGGTCACCCACTCCTGGTCCTTGCGGTGCTCGAGGTCTGCGAGCGGGCAGTCGACCTTCAGCCGCAGCGCCTCGCGGACCTCCTTGAGGGGGTGCGCCGAGATGAACAGGCCGATGGCCTCCTTCTCGACGGCGAGCAGCTCGCTCTGCTCGAACTCCTCGGACGGGATCGGCGGGTGGCTGGGCATCGCGAACGCCGTGGCCGGGCCGCCGACCGGCTCGAGGTCGAAGATCGAGCCCTGGCCGGTGAGCGCGTCCTGCTGCTGCTTGGCGCCGGCCGCCTGGGCCTGCTCGAGCACGGCGAGCATGCCCTTGCGGGTCGCGCCGGTCGAGCCGAACGCGCCGCAGCGGATGAGGGCCTCGATGGCCTTCTTGTTGACGGCGCGGGCGTCGACGCGGGCGCAGAAGTCCCAGAGCGACTCGAACGGGCCGCTCTCCTCGCGGGCGCTCTTGATCGCCTCGACCGCCTGGTAGCCGACGCCCTTCACCGCGTCGAGGCCGAAGCGGATGTTGCCCTCGACGACCGTGAACTCGTGGTCGGACAGGTTGACGTCGGGGGGCAGGATCTCGATGCCCATCTCCTCGCAGCGGGCGACGAAGAAGGGCACCTTGTCCTTCGTCGACATCACGCTGGAGATCAGGGCGGCCATGTACTCGGCCGGGTAGGTCGCCTTCAGCCACGCCGTGCGGTAGGCGATGAGCGCGTAGCACGCGGCGTGCGACTTGTTGAAGGAGTAGTCGGCGGACTTCTCGTTCGTGGTCCACAGCCAGTCGATGACCTGCTCCGACGTCCCCGAGGCGCGGCACCCCTGGCGGAACTCCGGCTCGAGCTTGGCCATCGCCTCGCGGTTCTTCTTGCCGATCGCCTTGCGCAGGTCGTCCGCCTTGGCCCCGCTGAAGCCGGCCAGCTCCTTGGAGATCTGCATGGCCTGCTCCTGGTACAGGATCACGCCCTTGGTGGGCTGCAGGATCGGGCGCAGGCGGTCGTCGGGGAAGGCGATCGACTCGGGCTCGCGCTTGCCGCGCGCGTACGTCGGGATCTGGTCCATCGCGCCCGGGCGGTACAGGGCGTTGAGCGCGACGAGGTCGTCGAACTCCGTGGGCTGGACCTTCTTGAGCGCCTCGCGCATGCCCTCGGACTCGAACTGGAACACGCCGATCGAGTCGCCGCGGGCCATCATCTCGTAGGTCGTCACGTCGTCGAGCGGCAGCGTCGTCATGTCCGGCCGCTCGCTGGTGGAGCGCTCGATGATGTCGAGCGCGTCCTCGATGACGTCGAGGTTGCGCAGGCCCAGGAAGTCCATCTTCAGGAGGCCGAGCTCCTCGACGGGCTTCATGGAGAACTGGGTGACGGTCTTGAACTCCCGGTTGCCGTCCTCGTCGACGGTGCCCGCGTCGGCGAGCTGCAGCGGGACGATTTCGGTCAGCGGGCGGTCGGCGATGACGACCGCCGCGGCGTGGATCGACGAGTTGCGCACGATGCCCTCGAGGCCGCGGGCGACGTCGACGATCTGGCGGGCGGTGGGGTCCTCGTCGTAGGCCTTCTTGAGCTCCTCGCCCTCGCGCAGGCAGTCCTCGAAGCTCGGCGGGCGGCCCATGATCGGGTCCGGGATGAGCTTCGCGAGCCGGTCGCCGACGCCGTAGTCGTGGCCGAGCACGCGCGCCGCGTCGCGGGTGGCCGCGCGCGGGAACATCTTGCCGAAGGTCACGATCTGCGCCACCGATTCGCGCCCGTACTTCTCGGTCACGTACCGCATGACGCGCTCGCGCCCGCGCACGGAGAAGTCGATGTCGATGTCCGGCATCGACACGCGCTCGGGGTTCAGGAAGCGCTCGAAGAGCAGGTCGTAGCGCAGCGGGTCGACGTCGGTGATCGACAGGCAGTAGGCGACGATCGAGCCGGCGGCGCTGCCGCGGCCCGGCCCCACCGCGATCCCGTTCGACTTCGCGTAGTTGACGAAGTCCCAGACGATGAGGAAGTAGGCGTTGAAGCCCATCCGGTCGATGACGCCGAGCTCCATGTCGGCCCGCTCGCGCGCCTCGGCGGGCACGGGATCGCCGTAGCGCAGCCGCAGGCCCTCGTCGACGCGCCGGCGCAGGTACGTGCGCTCGTCGCTCCCGTCGGGCGTCTGGTAGCTCGGGATGAGCTGCTTGCCGAGCTCGATCGAGACGTCGCAGCGCTCGGCGATGTCGAGCGTCGTCCGCACCGCCTCCGGCCACTCGGCGAACGCGGTCTCCATCTCGCCGTTGTCCTTCAGGAAGAACTCGTTCGTCTCGAACGTCATCTTCGGCGCGGCGAGCGTCGACTTCGTCTGCACGCACAGCAGCGCCGTGTGGTGGTGGTAGTCCTCGCGGCGCAGGTAGTGCACGTCGGCGGTGCCGACGAGCGGGCGCCCCAGCTCGCGCGCGATCCGCACGATGCCCTCGTTGGCCTTGTCCTGGTCGGCGAGGCCGTTCTTCTGGACCTCGAAGAAGACGTTCTCAGGGGCGAAGACGTTGAGGAGGTCGTCCGCGTGGGCGCGGGCCTCGCCGGGCCGGTCGGAGATGAGGCGCTGGCAGAAGCGCGAGGCCAGGCAGCCGGTGAGGGCGATGATGCCGGCCGAGTGGGCGGCGACCTGGGCGAGGTCGACGCTCGGCTTGCCGCGCGAGAGGCCCTCGAGGTAGCCGAGGCTCGAGAGCTTGACGAGGTTGCGGTAGCCCTCGTCGGTCTCGGCCAGCAGCGTGAGGTGGTTGCGCTCCTGGCGCTCACCGCGCTTGGCGTGGTCGTCGACCAGGTAGACCTCGCAGCCGACGATCGGCTTGATGCCCTGCTTCGCGCACGCCTTGAACAGCTCGACCGCACCGTTCATCACGCCATGGTCCGTGAGCCCGAGGGCGGGCTGGTCGAACGCCGCGGCACGGGCCGCGAGGGCGTCGATCTTGCACGCGCCGTCGAGCAGGCTGTACTCGCTGTGAACGTGGAGGTGGGCGCAGGCCGCGGGGCTCACGAGGACCGGGAAGCTAGCGCGCCGATCGGACGGCGAGGGGGCGCTGCCCGCAATCTCCGTGCATCGGTCGCGGTGGGCTCGGCGGACCGGCCGCCCGCCGCGCGCGGGCGGCGCCGCACCCGACCGCACCCGACCGCGCCCGACCCGCACCGGACCGGACCGCACCGGACCGCACCGCACCGCACCGCACCGCACCGCACCGCACCGCACCGCACCACCGGACCGCACCGGACCGGACCGGACCGCGGCCATACTCCCCGCCGTGGACGAGCTGCGCACGCCCCGCCTGCTGCTGCGCCGGTGGCGCGACGAGGATCGCGAGCCGTTCGCGCGGATGAACGCCGACCCGGAGGTCATGGAGCACTTCGTCGCGCCGCTGACGCGGGCCGAGAGCGATGCGCTGGCCGGCGCCATCGAGGCGGGGTTCGCCCGCGACGGCTTCGGGCTGTGGGTGGTCGACGTCGTCGAGACCGGGACCTTCGCGGGGTTCACCGGCCTCGCGCGGCCGTCGTTCGACGCGGCCTTCACGCCGGCGGTGGAGGTGGGCTGGCGCCTCGCGCGCGAGGCGTGGGGCCGCGGCTATGCGACGGAGGCCGCACGGGCGGCGGCCGGCTACGGGTTCGGCGCGGCCGGCCTCGAGGAGATCGTGTCGTTCACCGCGGTCGCCAACGCGCGCTCGCGGGCCGTGATGGAGCGCCTGGGCATGACGCACGATCCGCGGGACGACTTCGATCATCCGCTGGTGCCGGAGGGGCACCGGCTGCGGCGGCACGTCCTGTACCGGCTGCGGTGCGCGGACCGGACCTGAGGGCGCGACGCCTGCTTCAGCCGCCCGGGATGCCCTGCGCGCGGTCGAACCAGCTGTGCAGGATCGCGGCCGTGTGCGGGTCGCCCGAGACCAGCGGCTGCGTGCCGGCGGGGAGATCGGTGCGGGCGAGGACGGCGGGCAGCGCGGCCGCGGGCAGCGTGACCGTGGCGGCAGTCCGTGCGTCCGGCCCGGGGGCGTGCTCGCCCGCGCCGGCACGACGGACCGTCGGCCGCCCATGGGACGGGACGACGACGTCGACGGTCTCCGCGCCGGTCACGTCGTAGCGGACGCTGAACGCGTGGCCGGCGGTCCATGCCGGCTCCACCGCGGCGGCCAGCGCGGCGAGCAGCGGCGCCGGCGGGAGCTCGATCCCGCGGCGGGCGAGCTCGGCGAGGTCGAGCGGGGCGCGGCGGGCCTTCACGAGCTTGCGCAGCTTGCGCCGGCGGCCCTCGCCGATCCGGACGCCACGCAGGCGCCGGGGCGCGTCGCCGGCCGCGAGCGGCGCGAGCATCTCGATCGCCCCCCCGACGGTGACCTGGGTCCCCTCGGAGGCCTCCGCAGCGGAGCGCGGCTCGACCGTCGCCCCATCCGCGCGAACGTCGACGCGGTACGCGCCGTGGTCGTCGACGAGCAGGGCGTAGGTCAGCGGATCGCGCAGCAGGCCGCCCTGGGCCGGGATGAGCGCGAGGAAGAGCGCGGCGGCGGCGTCCGGGTCGGTACGGGAAAGCGCCCGCAACGAGCGCGCCAGCCACGGCGTGGTGCGGCGACCGGCGGCCGGGGCGATCCGCGTGGCGAGCGGCGTGGGCTCGGCGTCCGCGTCGGCGTCGGTCGGGGCGGATCGGCCGGCCGCGGCGACCTCGAACGGCGCGGGCTCGCCGGCGGCGGCGGGGTCGATCGCCGCGGCCGGGGCGGCAGCCGCGGGATCAATCGGCGTCGGATCGACGGGCTCAGGGGCGTCGGGCGGCGAGGGCTCGTCGTCGGGCGGGATGGGCTCGCGCTGCTTCAGCCGCGACTCCGCCGCGCCCAGGTCGGCCACGACCCTGGTCGCCGCCTCGCGCTGCTCCTGGACCTCGGCGGACCGCGCGCGCTCGCCCGCGAGCTGCTCCTGCGCCGCCGCCAGATCCCGGCGCATCGACTCGAGCTCGGTGCGGGCCAGCGAGTCGGCGACCGCCGCGTGGACGCCCTCGGCACCGCGCGCACGCTCGGCGGCGAGCTCCTGCTCGGCGACCCACCGCGCCCGGCGCTCCGCATCGAGCTCGGCGCGCAGGCCGCCGGTCTCCGCGTCGATGCGGGCGGCGAGCCCGGCCACCGCGCGCTCGAAGCCCTGTGCCACGGCCCCCGCCCGCTCGGCCACGGCCTCCACCAGCCGGCCCAGCTCGTCCTCGCCTCGGGTCGCCTCATCCACGAGCGCCCGCAACCGCGCCAGCTCCTCGTCGCGGGCCGCGACCTGCGCCGACAGCGCGTCCCGCGCCGCCTCCGCGTCGGTCAGCTGCCGCGCCAGGTCGGCCCCGGCGTCCATCATCTCGGCCTCGGCCGCATGCCGGGCCCGCGCCACGCTCTCGCGCGCCTCGGCCACCGACGCCTCGGCCTCGGCGAGCCTGCGGCCCAGCTCGACACGCTCGGCCGAGGCGTCCTGGAGCTCGGCCGCGATCTCGCGCTTCGTCGCCTCGACCCCGGCCAGCGCCGCGTCGCGCTCGGCGATCGCCGCATCGCGCTCCGCGAGGGCGCCATCGCGCCGCCGCTCGGCCTCCTCGAGCCGTGTGCCGAGCTGCTCCCCCGCGAGCGCAAGCGTCGCCCGGACGTCGCCCACCAGCCGCTCGATCTCCGTCGCCTGCTCCTCGTAGGCCTCGCGCTCCGCCGCGATCCGCGCCGCCACCTCGCGCTCGGCGGCGGCCACCTCGGCACCGAACGCCTCGCGCTCGCGCTGCAGCTCGACCCGCAGCGCCGCCTCGGCCTCGAAGCGACGCCGCGTCTCGTCGTCCAGGCGCACCTGCAGCTCGGCCGCCTGGCGCCGCGCGGCCTCGACCGCCCGCTCGGCCTCGCGGACCGCCGCCACCCGCGCCTCGTCGGCCGCGCGCGCCACCGAGAGCTCGGTCCGCAGGCGCTCGAGCTCCATGCTCGCCCGGGACAGCTCGCGCGTGCGCTCCTCGAGCGCGTCCCCCGCCTGCCGCGCCGCCGCCCGCGCCACGCGCTCGGCATGCTCGAGTTCCTCGATCCGCTCCCGCAGCCCGGCGGCCACCGTCTTGAGCTCCTCGAGCGCCGCCCGCGCGCCGGACCCCTGCACCGCCTGCGCCTCGGCCTGCGCGCGCACTCGTTCGAGCGCCTCGCGCAGCGACGCGATCTCGTCCCGCACGCCGCGCTGGACGTCGCCGCGGCGCGCGAGCTCGCCCTCGAGCCGCGAGACCGTCGCCTGCACCTCCGCCACGCGCGAGGCCTGCCGCGCCAGATCGGCCTCTGCCGCCGCCCGCGACCGCCGCTCGCCGGCGAGCTGCCCCGACAGCGACGCGGCATCGGCGCGCAGCCGCTCGATCTCCCGCCGCGCCTCCGCGCCGCCGTCCGCCGTGGCACCGCGGATCGCCCGCTCCGCCGCGGCCCGGGCGGCCGCCGCCGCCTGCTGCGCCTCGGCGCCCTCGCGGCGGATCGCGTCCATCTCGCCGGCCAGCGCGGCCGCATGCTCCTCGGCCGCCCGGACGCGCTCGCGCAGCGCCCGCACGTCGCGCTCGGCCTGCGCCTGCGCGGCGACCCGCTCCTCCTGGACCTCCGAGCGCACCCGGCGCTCGGCCTCCGCCCCCTGCTCGGCGGCGCGCAGGCGCGCGCCCGCCCGGTCGTGCTCGGCCAGCGCGTCGCGCAGCCGGACCTCGACGTGGCCGAGCTGCGTCTCGAGCGTCGCCGCGGTCGCCTCGGCCGCCTGGGCGCGGCGCAGCAGCCCCTCGTCGGCCTGGTTCTCCCGGCGGGCGCGCATCGACGCCAACACGCCCGGGTCGACCACCGTCGCCGGGGGCGGGGCCGGCGTCCCGTCGGCCGGGCCCGGCAGGGCGGCTGGGAGCGCCAGCTCCCGGTCGCCCGACTGCAGCGCCAGGTGCGCCGCCAGCGACGACCGCAGCTCGACCGGGACGGCGAAGCTCGCCTGCCACAGCCCGGCGGCGTCCACCTCGGCGCCGGTCGAGCGCAAACGCCGCCGCACGCCCGCCGCGTCGACGACGAGCTCGACGGGCTCGCGCGGCACCGCGCCGCCCCAGCGGCCGGACACCCGGACCTCGAGGACCTCCGGCGTCCACGGCAGCCACTCGACCCGCTCGATCTCGAGCGGGGAGTCCATCGGCGAGCCGTCGGGACTGGCGGTCACGAACGCCAATGTACGGGCGGCCGCGGACGCCAGAGCACCCGCCCCCACCCCACGCCGGCTACTCGCTCCGGCCGGACTTGGCCGTGCCCGCCGCGGCAGCGGACACGACCCCGATGCCCACCACGACGAGCCCGGCGGCGACGGCCTTCTTCGGCACCTTGCGGCTGATGTAGAACTTGATGGCCCTCCACATCAGCAGGCCCAGCAGCTTGTAGAACACGTGTGCTTCCTCCCCGCGACCGGGCTCGGCTATTCGGTCCCCGCCTCGCCGCTCTGGCGCAGCCGCCACGCCAGCCGCGACTGCAGCGACCAGATCTCGATGAAGCCGGGCGACGCCTGCTGCGAGAACAGCCCGCCCGATTCGGCGAACGTCGCCAGCTGCGCGTCGTAGACCGCGTTGGGCGACTCACGCGTGACCACGCGCACCGAGCCCTTGTACAGCTTGAGCCCGATCCGGCCCGTCACGCGCGCGTTGACGGACTCCATGTAGGCGTCGAGATCGGTGCGCAGCGGCTCGTACCAGAGCCCCGCGTAGACCAGGTACGCCCACCGGCGGTCGAGCTCGGGCTTGAACTGGTTCTGATGGATGGTGCCGACGAGCTTCTCGAGCTCGCGGTGTGCCGTGAGCAGGATCTCCGCCGCCGGCACCTCGTAGATGTCGCGCACCTTCAGGCCGACGATCCGGTCCTCGATGTGGTCGACGATCCCGACGCCGTGGCGCATGCCGATGTCGCCCGCGCGCTCGATGAGCTCCACCAGCCCCAGCCGCTCGCCGTCGAGCCCGACCGGCACGCCGGCCTCGAAGTCGACGGTCAGGATCTGCGGCTCGTCCGGGGCCTCCTCGGGCCGCGTGACGAGCTGGAAGACGTCGTCCTCGGGCGCATGCGAGAGGTCCTCGATCCACTTGCCCTCCGAGGACCGGCCCCAGAGGTTGTCGTCGATCGAGTACGGCGCCGCCTCCGTCCCGCCCTTGACGGGGATGCCGTGCTCGCGGGCGTACGCGATCTCCTCGTCGCGGCCCATCGCCCACGAGCGCACCGGCGCGATGATCTTTAGCTCGGGCGCGAGCGTCGCCACCGTCGCCTCGATGCGGACCTGGTCGTTGCCCTTGCCCGTGCAGCCGTGCGCGATCGTGTCGCAGCCCGCCCGGCGGGCGTAGTCGACGGCGAGCTTGGCGATGAGCGGCCGGCCGAGCGCCGTGAACAGCGGGTAGCCGAGCCCGTAGATCGCGTTGGCCTTGATCGCCGGCAGGACGTACTCGTGCGCGAACTCCTCGCGCGCATCGACGACGAAGGTGTCGACCGCGCCGAGCTGGCGCGCCTTGCCCTCCACGACCCCGTAGTCCTCGCCGGGCTGGCCCAGGTTCACCGTGAGGGTGACGACCTCGGCCTCGTACTCGTCCTGGATCCACTTGAGCATGACGCTCGTGTCGAGCCCGCCCGAGTAGAGCAGGAGCACGCGGTTGACCTCGTCGGGGCGTGCCTCGTAGGACGCGGTGGCCTGGGCGCGCATGCGCTCGCTGGCCTCGGGGGCGGGGATCGTGTGGGCGGAGATTCTCGGGGCGTCGGACATGGGGCCCGCAGCGTATCCGTCGCCGCACGTGGGCCCGGTGCTCGAGCCCCCCGGCCGTGGCTACGACGGGCCGGGCAGGTCCCCGGCGCGCACGCGCGCGGCCATGTCCGACGACTCCGCGCGGTAGGCGGTGCCGTCCGCGAGCTCGAGCACCGGCAGCAGCTTCTGGCCCGTCATCTCGACGATGTCCGGCCTCGCGCCGCGCAGGTAGCCGTGCTTGACGATCTCGTAGTCGATGCCCTGCTCGTCGAGCGCCTTCTGCACCTTCCAGCACGAGTCCAGGTTCGTGTGCAGGAACGTGTACGAGCAGCGGTGCAGCTTGACCTTGGCCATGGCGCCGACCGTACTGCGTCGCGCCGCCGCGGTCTACTCGTGCGGCGCGCCCTCGAGCAGCTCGTCGCCGTGGGGAGGCGTGCCGCCCTCGTCGTCGACATGCGCACCGGCGGCGGCGCGGCCGCTGACCGCCTGGTGCTGCGCGCCGTCGAGCAGCTCGTCGCCCTGCGGCGGGGTGGCGCTCTCGTCGTCGATCTGCGGGCGGTCGGTCATGGCGAGCCTCCTCTGGGTCGGAGCCATGATCGCGCACCCGCCGCAGCCCCGCCATCCGCAGTTCACCGCGCCGCGCACGGGGACGGACCGCAGCGCGGGCGGCCGTCCGGCCCGCGACCGCGGACGCTTGCCGAGGCGCGTCGCGCGGTAACACCGCCCGTACATGCCGGGCTCGGTCTCAGCACGGCGCGGACGGCGCCGGTCGTCCGCGCCGCCCACGCAGCTGGGCGCGCCCGGACGCTCCGAGCGGCTGCACCGCCACCGCCTTCCGCTGTCGGTGATCGCGGTGATGATCGCCGCGGGCGCGCTCATCGGCGTGGCCACGGTGGCGGGCTGGCACAACGTCGTCCGCGACGCCTGGCCGATCCATCCGGGCTGGATCGCCCTCGGCGTGGCCGGGCAGGTGCTCGCGCTGGCGGGCTACACGGCCGCGTTCCGCTCGGTCACGGCGGCGGGCGGCTGCGAGCCGCTGCCCACGCGCGACGCGGCGGACGTCGTCACGGCGGGATTCGGCGCATTCGCGCTCGGCGGCGGCTTCGCGGTCGACCGCCGCGCGCTGGACGAGGCCGGCTACGACTCGCGCGACTCGACCGTCCGCGTCCTCGGCCTCGGCGCACTCGAGTACGCCGTGCTCGCACCGGCCACGTGCGTCGCGGCGATCGCGCTGCTGCTCGAGGGCTCGTCCGCGCAGCGGGCGATGCTGTGGTCGTGGGCGATCGGGGTGCCGGCGGGCCTGGCCATCGGCCTGTGGGCGTCGGCGCCGGACCGCCGGCTGCGCGTCCGCGACGGGGGCCGGCTGCGGCGGGCGCTGTGCCACGCCCTCGACGGGGTCGGGATGCTGCACGAACTGGTCCGCCACCCGATCCGGTACGCGGCCGCGTGGTGGGGCATGACGCTGTACTGGGCGGCGGACATCGCGACCCTCTACGCGGCCCTGCGCCTCTTCGGGGTCCACCTCGGCGCCGCGGAGACGATCGTCGCCTACTCGACCGGCTACGCCGCCACGCGCCGCACGCTGCCGCTCGCCGGCGTCGGTGCGACGGAGGTCCTGCTCGCGCTGTCGCTGACCTGGGTCGGCGTCGGGCTCGCCACCGCCGTCCCGGTCGTCGCCGCCTACCGGCTGGCGAACGTCGCCCTCCTGCTCGTCCCGGCGCTGCACGCCCACGGCCGTCTCGGCCGCCACCGCCGCCGCGGGCCGCCCCCCGCACTGCCGAAGCCGACGGCGCGCTGAATCAGCTCAGCAGCGCGCCCAGACGGTCGACCGCGTCGTCGAGCTCCTCGCGCGTGACGATCAGCGGCGGCAGCAGGCGGATGGTCGCCGGGCCCGTGGCGTTGACGACGAGCCGCTGCTCCAGCAGCGCGCGGCGGGCGATGTCCGGGGCGCTGCCGCCGGCCAGGTCGAACGCGTTCATCAGGCCGCGGCCGCGGACCACGGTCACGCCGGGCAGCTCTGCCAATCGCGCGCGTGCGTGCTCGCCCAGCTCGCGGACCCGGGCCAGCAGCTCCTCGTCGTCGAGGACGTCGAACACGGCCAGCGCGGCCGCGGCGACGACCGGTCCGCCCGGGAAGGTCGACCCGTGGTCGCCCGGCGCGAAGACGTCCGCGAGGCGCTCGCCGGTGACGAGCGCGCCGATGGGCAGCCCGCCGCCGAGCGCCTTGGCGGTCGTGATGGCATCCGGGACGACGCCCGTCTGCTCGTAGGCCCACAGCGTCCCCGTGCGCCCCATCCCCGTCTGCACCTCGTCGAACACCAGCGCGGCGCCGTGGGCGTCGCAGGCCGCACGCGCCGCGCCGAGCACCTCGTCGTCGAGGATGTGCACGCCGCTCTCGCCCTGGATGACCTCGAGCACGACGGCGGCCGTGCCCGCGCCGACGGCGCCCGCGATGGCGTCCGCGGTCGGCTCGACCGCCCGGAAGCCCGGCACGAGGGGCGCGAACGGCGCCTGCTTGGCCTCCTGCGGCGTCGCCGACAGCGCGCCGTAGGTGCGCCCGTGGAAGCCGCCGTGCGCGACGACGATGTCGCCGCCCTGCCTGGCCTTGCGGACGAGCTTGAGCGCCGCCTCGTTGGCCTCGGCGCCGGAGTTCGTGAAGAACACGCCGCCGCCCAGCGAGCTCTCGGCCAGCCGGTCGGCCAGCCGGGTCATCGGCTCGGTGTAGTAGAGGTTGCCGACGTGCAGCAGGCGCCCGGCCTGGTCGCGGATCGCCTCGACGACCTGCGGGTGGCAGTGCCCGACGCTCGACACGGAGATCCCGGACAGGAAGTCGAGGTACTCGTGGCCCTCGTCGTCCCACAGGCGGGTGCCCGACCCGCGCTCGAACGCGACGGGGAAGCGCGCATAGGTCGGGAGCAGGTGGTGGTCGGTCTGGGTCCGGGTCATCGCGAGGGTCCGATCTTCGTGCCGGTGCCGGCGTCCGTGAACAGCTCGAGCAGGAGCGAGTGCGGCAGGCGGCCGTCGATGATGTACGCGTTGCCGACGCCGCCGTGGATCGCGTCGAGGCAGGCCTGCAGCTTGGGCCGCATGCCGCCGACGATCGTCGCCATCGCCTCCTGCACCTCGGCGGCGGTCGCCTCGCTGATCAAGGACTCGGGATCGCCCGGGTCGCGCAGCCAGCCGCGCACGTCGGTGAGGAACAGGACCTTGTACGCGCCGAGCGCCCGCGCCACCGCGCTGGCCGCATCGTCGGCGTTGACGTTGTACGAGTTGCCCTCGCGGTCGGCGCCGACCGACGCGATCACCGGGATGTAGTCCTGCGCGATGTGGTGCAGGAGGTCGACCTCGACGCGCTCGATGCGCCCGACGAACCCGATGTCCTCGCCGCCCGGCGCGCTCTGACGGCCGACGCGGAAGAGGTTGCCGTCGTCGCCCGACAGCCCGACCGCGGGCTGGCCGTGGCGGTTCAGCCGCAGGACGATGTCCTTGTTGACCTTGCCGACCAGCACCATCTTGGCGATCTCGACCGTGGCCGGGTTGCTCACGCGCAGGCCGCCCACGAACTCGACCGGCATCCCGAGCCGCTCCATGTAGGACGTGATCTCCGGCCCGCCGCCGTGGACGATGACGGGATTCAGCCCGACGTACTTGAGCAGCACGACGTCGCGGGCGAAGTCCTCGCGCAGCTGGGGGTCCTCCATCGCCGCGCCGCCGTACTTGATGACGATCGTCCGGCCGTGGAACTCGCGGATGTACGGGAGCGCCTCCAGCAGCGTCCCGATCCGGTCCTCGCCGATGGCGACCCGCCGTTCGTCGATGCTCATGTCGTGTAGTCCGCGTTGATCGTGATGTAGCCGTGGCCGAAGTCCGAGAAGAACAGCTCCGCGTCGGCGCCTTCGCCGGGCAGGCCGACCTCGTACTCGACCTCCGGCCCGGCGACGGCGGCGTCGAGCGCCGCCTGGTCGACGGGCAGCGCCATGCCGCCCGAGCAGACCTGGACGCCCTCGATCGCGATGTCGAGCGCCAGCGGCGCCGTGCCGGGCAACGCCGCGCCCACCGCCTGGGCGATGCGCCCCCAGTTCGGGTCGCCGCCGTGCAGCGCCGTCTTGACGAGCGGCGAGTTCGCCACCGCGCGCGCGACCGCGTCGACGCCCGGCTGGTGGCCGCCGCGCACGACGACGCGCCCCACGCGCTCGGAGCCCTCGCCGTCGGCGACGATGAGCAGCGCGAGCTGGCGCAGCAGCACGTCGAGCGCCTCGCCGAAGCGCAGCTCGTCCTCGCTTTCCGGCGCGACCGTCACGCCGGAGCGCCCGGAGGCCATGAGCACGACGGTGTCGTTCGTCGAGAGCTGACCGTCGACCGAGACGCGGTCGAACGAGCGCTTCACGCACACGCCCAGCAGCAGGTCGGCGGTCTCGGCCGACAGCGCCGCGTCGGTCTGCACGAAGCAGAGCATCGTCGCGAAGCGCGGCGAGATCATCCCGGCGCCCTTGCACTGGGCGGTCAGCCGGACGCGGCCCGACGGCAGCTCGACGTCGAGCGTGGCGCGCTTCTCGAACGCGTCGGTGGTCTGGATCGCCGCCGAGAACTCGCCGGCCCCGTCGGGCGACAGCCGGCCGTTGGCGGCCAGCAGGCCCTTGACGACCTTCTGGCCGTCGAGCTGGACGCCGATGACACCCGTCGAGGCGACCGCGACGTGCTCGGTGGCGACGCCCGCGGCCATCGCCGCGGCGCCCTGCATCCGCGCCGCCTCGTCGAGCCCGGGCCGGCCGGTCGCGGCGTTCGCGTTGCCGGAGTTGACGACGACCGCGCGCAGCGCGTCCAGCCGCGCGCGCTCCTTCGTGACGAGCACCGGCGCGGCGAGCACGCCGGACGCCGTGAAGCGGGCGGCGCTCACGCCGTCCGGGGCGCCGTTGACCAGCAGCCCGACGTCGAGGCCGCCGCTGGGCTTGATCCCCGCCGCCACGCCCGCGGCGCGGAAGCCGGCCGGCAGGCGGTCGTCGCCGGCTTCGGCGACGTGGCCCGGCCGCTGCACCCAGCGCGAGCGGAAGAAGGCCACTACAGGATCCCCTCCGTCTCGGGCAGCCCGAACATGATGTTCAGGCACTGCACCGCCTGCGACGCGGTGCCCTTCCAGAGGTTGTCGATCGCCGCGAAGACGAACACCTTGCCGGTGCGCCCGTCGACGTGGACGGCGATGCGGCAGAAGTTCGTCTCGCGCACGTCGCGAACGCCCGGCGGGGCGGTGACGAGCTCGACGAACGGCTCGTCGGCGTAGCGCTCCTCGTAGAGCGCGGCGACGTCCACGTCCACGTCCGCGTTGAGCTTGACGTAGCAGGAGAGCAGCTCGCCCTGGTCGAGCGGCAGCAGGTGCGGCGTGAACGTCGCGACGAGATCCTTCGCCCCTGCCGCCGCCAGCTCCTGGTCGATCTCCGGCATGTGGCGGTGGTGGCCGACGCCGTAGGGCTTGACGTTCTCGTCGACGCTGACGAAGTGCGTGTTCTCCGTCGCCGCCCGGCCCGCCCCCGACACGCCGGTCTTCGCGTCGATGACGACGTCGTCGATGTACGGGGCCAGCGGGGCGAGGCCGAGGATCGCCGCGGTGGGAAAGCAGCCCGGGCACGCGACGATGTCCGCCTCGCGCAGCTGGTCGCGGTAGAGCTCGGGCAGGCCGTAGACCGCCTCTTCGATGAGCCCGGGCGCCGGGTGCTCGCGGTACCACTCGTTGTAGACCGCGACGTCGCGCAGGCGGAAGTCGGCCGACAGGTCGATGACGCGGATGCCGCGCTCGTGCAGCTGCGCGACCGCCTCGGCCGCCGCGCCGTGCGGGTAGGCGACGACCGCCGCGTCGATCTGACCGAGCTCGTCGACGTCGAACGCGTCGAGGACGAGCGGCACGCGGTGGTGTGGGTACAGGTCGTCCAGGCGCCGGCCCGCGTCGCTGCGGGAGGTGACCGCGACGAGCTCGAAGTCCGGATGGCGCCACAACAGCCGGGCGGCCAGCGCGCCGGCGTAGCCGGACGCTCCGGCCACGGCGACCGTGATCTTCCGATCACCATGCTCGGAGGCCCGCCCCCGGCGGCCGGCATTCGGTGTGCCCTCAGTGGGCGGCGTGGGGCCGCCTGCGGCACCCCTGGGCTCAGCCACGCGGGGTCACCCCCTGCTCGGCCAGCGCGGCCAGGATCTTCTCGCGCACCCGCGCCACCTCCTCGTCGGTCAGCGTCCGGTCCGGCGCGGCGAACTCGAGGTGCAGCGCCAGGGAGACCTCGCCGTCGCGCTCGAAGCGGTCGAACGTCTCGACGCGGCGCAGCAGCGCCCCGCCCGCGCCGCGGACGATCGCCACGACATCCGCGGCGGGCCGGTCGTCCACGACGAGCGACAGGTCCTGGCGCACCGGCGGGAAGCTCGTCACGTCGCGGTACTCGGGCGCCTCGGGCGCGAGCCGGGCGATCACGTCGAGGTTCAGCGCGAACGCCGCGCCGCCCTCCAGGTCCCACTCGCGCGCGACGAGCGGGTGCAGTTCGCCGACGAAGCCGAGCCGCTGCCCGTTCGCGGTCACCTCGGCCGCGCGCCCCGGATGCAGGAACGCCCAGTGGTCGCTCGGTCGCACCTCCCACGGCACGCGCAACGTGTCGAGCACCGCGCCGGCCAGCGCCTTCGCCGTGAAGAAGTCGGCGGGCGCCGCCTGCGCCGAGCGCCACGACGGCGGCGTCAGCGGCCCGGCGAGCACCACGCCGAGCCCGTGGTGCTCGTGCGCGAGACCGTCGTCGGCGCCGGCCAGGTAGACCGTGCCCGAGTCGAAGAGCGCGACCCGCTCCGCCCCATGCGCCAGGTTGTGGCGCGCCGCGTCCAGCAGCGACCCCATGAGCGTCGGGCGCAGGATCGACTCGTCCTCGCTCATCGGGTTCTCGAGCACGACGACGGCGCGCATCGCGGCCTCGCCGGCCAGCCGCAGCCGGTCGAGCAGCGGCGGGGCGGCGAACGACCAGCCGGCGATCTCCTGCACCCCACGGCCGACGAGCACGTCCTCGGCGCGCCGGCGCACGCGCTGGCTCCAGGTCAGCCGGGCGCCCGGCCGGTTGCGCGGGAGGGTGGCCGGCAGCTCCTCGAGCGCGGCCAGGCGGGCGATCTCCTCGATGACGTCGGCCTCGCGGGTGACGTCGTTGCGCCGCCAGTGCGGGACGGTGACGTCGAGCCCGTCCGCCGCCTCGCCGACGCCGAAGCCGAGCGAACGCAGCACGCCGATCTGCCGGCCGCGCGGGACGTCGATGCCGAGCAGCGAGCGCAGCCGAGCCTCGCGCAGCCGGATCACCGCGGCCTCCGGCCCCGCCCCGCCCACGTCGAACCAGCCGGGCAGCCGCGTGGCGCCGGCCAGCGACGTCATCAGCTCGAGCGCGACCGCCTGCGCCTCGACGGTCGCCTCGGGCGACAGGCCCTTCTCGAAGCGGGCGCTGGCCTCGGTGCGCAGGCCGAGCGCGTTCGAGGTGGCGAGGATGTTCGGCCCGTCCCACGTCGCCATCTCCAGCAGCACGCGGGTCGTGTCGCCGGAGACCTCCGACCGCGCGCCGCCCATGATCCCGGCGATCGACGTGGGGCCCTCCGCGTCTTCGATGAGCATGCCGTCGGACGGCATCCGGCGGACCTGGTCGTCGAGCGTCGTGACCTCCTCGCCCGGGTTCGCGCGGCGCACGACGAGCCGGCCGCCCGCGATGCGGTCGCGGTCGAACGCGTGCACCGGCTGGCCGGTGAGCAGCATCACGTAGTTCGTGATGTCGACCACGTTGTTGATCGGCCGCTGGCCTGACGCCATCAGGCGCTGCTTGAGCCACGGCGGCGACTCGGCGATCGTCACGCCCTCGTAGGCGACGGCGGTGAAGCGCGGGCACAGGTCGGGGTCGCGCACATCGATCGTCACGCCATCGATGCCCGACGCCGGGCCCAGGTCCACGCCCTCCCACGGCGCGGGCTCCAGCGGCGCGCCGGTCGCGGCATGGACCTCGCGCGCGGCGCCGTAGACGGCGAGGCAGTCCGGCCGGTTCGGCGTGATCTCGAGCTCGAGCACGTCGGTGGCGATCGGCAGCACCTCGGCGAGGAACTGCCCGGCCTGCAGGCCGTCGTCGAGCACCATCGTGCCGGCGTGCAGGGTGCCGATGGCGAGCTCGTCCTCGGCGAGGATCATGCCCTCGGAGGGCTCGCCGCGCAGCTTCGCCTTCTTCAGGCGCGTGCCGTCGGGCATGATCGCGCCCGGCCGGGCCACGGCGACGGTCTGGCCGGCGGCGACGTTCGGTGCCCCGCAGACGATGTGGGCCGGCTCGGTGTCGCCGACGTCCACCGTGCACACGCGCAGGCGGTCGGCGTTCGGGTGCTGCTCGGCGGTGAGCACCTTGCCGACGACGAAGTGCTCGAGCGCGTCGACGCCGTGGCGGTGGATGCGACCGACCTCGGTGCCGGTCATCGCCAGGCGCGTCGCGATGTCGCGCGGCGTCATCATCGGCTCGCAGTATTCGAACAGCCAGCTCAGCGGGAGTCTCATCCGAACTGCTCCAGGACGCGGACGTCGTTCGTGTAGAGGGTGCGGATGTCCGGGATGCCGTACTTCAGCGCGGCGATCCGCTCGATGCCCATGCCGAACGCGAAGCCCTGGACCTCGTCGGGGTCGTAGCCGTGCTCGCGGACGTAGCCGAACACGTTGGGGTCGACCATCCCGGCGCCGAGGATCTCCAGCCAGCCCGTGCCCTTGCACACCTGGCACGGCGAGCCGTCGCGCGCGCAGTTGAAGCACGACACGTCGACCTCGACGGAGGGCTCGGTGAACGGGAAGAAGTGCGGGCGCAGGCGGACCTCGCGGTCGGGGCCGAAGATCGCCCGCGAGAAGTCCAGCAGCGTGCCCTTGAGGTCGGCGAGCGTGATGTCGGTGTCGACCGCGAGGCCCTCGACCTGGTGGAACTGGGGCGTGTGCGTCGCGTCGCTGTCGCGGCGGTAGACGCGGCCGGGGATGATCACGTACAGCGGCGGCGGCGTCTCCTGCATGGCGCGGATCTGCATCGGCGAGGTGTGGGTGCGCAGGACGACCTCGGTGTCGGTGTCCGCGTGCCGGGCGCCCTCGATGTAGAAGGTGTCGGTGCGCGCCCGCGCCGGGTGCGTCGGCGTGTGGTTGAGCGCGTCGAAGTTGTAGAAGACCGACTCGACCTCGGGACCCTCCAGGACCGAGAAGCCGAGGCCGACGAAGACGTCCTCGATCTCGCGCCGGGTCTGGGTCAGGACGTGCAGGCGGCCGACGGGCTGCGGCGGGTCGCCCGGCAGCGTGACGTCGACGCGGTCCCCCACGAGCCGGGTCTCGAGCTCGGCGGCCTGCAGCGCCTCCCCGCGCGCCGCGATCGCCGCCTCGAGGTCGCGCCGGGCTACGTTCGCGGCCTTGCCGACCGCCCCGCGCTGCTCGGGTGGCAGCTCGGCCACACCGCGCAGGAGGTTGGGCAGCTCGGCCTTGCGGCCGAGGTACTGGACGCGGACCTGTTCGAGCGCGGCCGTGGTGGAGGCCTGCTCGACGGCGGTCCGCGCCTGCTCGGCGATGTGCTCTATGCGGTCGATCATGCGGGGTTCCGGGACAGTTCGTAGAGGGCCACCGTCGCCGCCATCGCCGCGTTGAGCGACTCCGAGGCGATGGGGATGTGCGCGGTGCGGTCGCATCCTGCCACGACGTCGCCGGGCAGCCCCTCGCGCTCGGCGCCGACGACGAGGGTGCAGTCCGGCGACGGGGCCGTGGCGGCCAGCGGCGCACCGGCGCGCGCGACGAGCGCGATCCGCTCGCCCGGCAGCTCGGCGATGCCCTCGACCCGGGCGACCGGCACGGCGAACAGCGCGCCCATCGAGGCGCGCACCGCCTTGGGGCCGTACGGGTCCGCCGTGCCGGGGCCGATCGCGACGCAGTCCGCTCCGAAGGCGAGGGCGGAGCGCAGCACGGTGCCGACGTTGCCGGGGTCCCGGACGCCCCACAGCGCGACGCAGCGGGGCCCGGTGGGGGCGGTCGCCCACCGCTCGCGGTAGACGGCCAGCGCCCGCGTGCCCGAGCCGAGCGCCGACACCTTCGCGAGCACCTCCGCCTCGACCTCGGTGCCCGGCAGGCCGCTGCCCGCCGCGGCGAAGCGCTCCAGCGGCTCCCACCCCGCCGCGTCGGCGGCGGCGAGCAGGTCCTCGCCCTCCGCGACGAAGCGCCCGTCGCGGCGGCGCTGCAGCCGGCGCAGCGTCTTGAGCTTCTCGTTGTGGGGGGAGGTGATCACGGTCATGGGCAACAAAAAGGGCGCCGGTGTCAGCGGCGCCCTCGAGGTCTGCGGTCGTTCTTGCCTGAGTGAAGGCTCAGGCAGCCGACGCCTCTCGGGCGGCCTCGGCAAAACGTCGGAACGTGTCGGCGTCGCGCACGGCGATGTCGGCGAGGACCTTGCGGTCGACCTCGATGCCGGCCAGCTTGAGGCCGTGCATGAACTGCCCGTAGGTCATGCCGTTCAGGCGCGCGGCCGCGTTGATGCGCGTGATCCACAGGCGGCGGAAATCGCGCTTGCGGTTGCGCCGGTCGCGGTACGCGTAGGACTCCGCCTTGAGCAGAGCCTCCTTCGCCCGCTTGTAGTTCGAGTTGGCCTCGCCGCGGAAGCCCTTCGCACGCTCGAGCGTGGCACGGCGCTTCTTGCGGGCGACGGAGCGCTTGACGCGGGTCACTTGCCCACCCCCAGCAGCTTCTTCGCGCGGGCCTCGTCCTGCTTGGCGAGCACGACCGGGTTCCCGAGACGCCGCTTGCGCTTGGCGTTCTTCTTCTCGAGGATATGGCTGGTCATGGCGTGGCGGGCCTTGACCTTGCCCTTGGCGGTCAGCTTGAAGCGCTTCTTCGCGCCCGAGTGAGTCTTCATCTTCGGCATGAGCGGTCGCACAGTATGGCAAAGTCGGCGCGCGGCTCTGCGAGGGTCCTCGGCGCCGGGCCGGCCAGGCCCGGCGCGGCTGCCCGCACCGGCTCACGACTCGACGAGGGCTGACCCGCCGGCGCGCACTCGGATAGCGTCGCTCCTTCCCTCACGAGGAGCGCACGCAATGTCCGGAACCGAAGCCGACACGGGCAGCCTCACGCTGGCCGAGCAGTACCTCACCCAGCCCGCGCCGGTCCGCCGCATCCCCGAGGGCAGCCTCACCCCGCGGGCGGCGCTGCACATCCTGCAGAGCGAGGTGCTGCTCGACGGCGACCCGTCGAAGAACCTCGCGACGTTCGTGACGACGTGGATGGAGCCGGAGGCGCGGACGGTGATCCTCGAGAACCTGCACCGCAACTTCATCGACCACGCGGAGTATCCGCGGACGGCCGAGATCGCCAACCGCTGCGTGCGCATGCTGCACCACCTCTACAACGGCCCCGGCGAGCCCGAGGCGCCCGGAACCGCGTGCGCCGGCTCGTCGGAGGGCGTGATGCTCGGGGCGCTGGCGATGAAGTGGCGCTGGAAGAAGGCGCGCGAGACGGCGGGACAGGCGACCGACAAGCCGAACCTGGTCTACGGCGCCGACGTCCACGTCGTGTGGGACAAGTTCTGCCGGTACTTCGACGTCGAGCCCCGCCAGGTGCCGATCGCGCGCGGCCGCACGGTCGTGGGGCCCGACGAGCTCGAGCCGCACATCGACGAGAACACGATCGGGGTCGTCGCGGTGGTCGGCACGACGTTCACCGGCGAGTGCGACGACGTCCTGGGCATCGACGCGCTGCTCGGGCGGCTGCGCTCCGAGCGCGGCCTCGACATCCCGATGCACGTCGACGCCGCGAGCGGCGGGTTCGTGTTCCCGTTCTCGCATCCGGAGTTCGAGTGGGACTTCCGCCTCGAGTCGGTGAAGTCGATCAACGTCTCCGGCCACAAGTTCGGCCTCGTCTACCCGGGCGTCGGCTGGCTCGTGTTCCGCGACGAGGAGCAGCTGCCGGAGGAGCTCGTCTTCTACGAGGACTACCTCGGCGAGCGCGACGCGACGTTCACGCTGAACTTCTCCGGCAGCTCCGCGCTCATCCTCGCCCAGTTCTACAACTTCATCCGCTTCGGGCGCGAGGGCTACGCGTCGCTCGTGCGGGCGATGAACACCAACCGCGACGCGCTCGCGGCGCGGCTCGGCGAGGAGGACGCGCTCGAGCTGCTGTCCGGCGAGCCGCGGCTGCCGCTCGTCATCGCCCGGGTCCGCGACGAGGAGGACTTCACCGGCACGGACCTCGTCGGCGAGCTCGCCCAGCGCCGCGGCTGGATGGTCCCCGCCTACGAGATGCCGCCGGACAACGAGGGTCAGCAGATCATGCGGATGATGGTGAAGATCAACCAGAGCCGCGAGCTCGCGGACGCGCTGGCCGACGACATCCACGTCTCGATCGCCGACCTGCGCAAGCGCGCCGCGGGCCAGCGGGTCAAGCGGCCCGTGCACCGCGGGCACGGCTATTGAGCACGGCGGCGGGCGCCGCAGCCTGGCCGCGTCTACGCGCTGGCGGACGAGCCGTTGGCGTCGGCTTCGGGCTCGGGCTCGGCGGCGGCCGCCCCGTCCTCCGCCTTCGAGCCGGCCCCGTTGCCGTCGTACTCCCCGGCGAGGACCGCCTTCGACGGCGCCAGCATCATCGTCATGTTGCGGCCGTCCTGGATCGGGCGCTGCTCGACGACCGCGAGGTCGGAGAGCTCCTCGGACAGGCGCTCGAGCAGCATGACGCCGCGCTCCGGATGCGCCACCTCGCGCCCACGGAACATGATCGTGATCTTGACCTTGTCCTTGTGCTTGAGGAAGCGGACGACGTGACCCTTCTTCGTGTCGTAGTCGTTCTGCGCGATCTTCGGCCGGAACTTGATCTCCCGGATCGTGATCTGCTGCTGGTGCTTGCGCGCGGCCTTCTGCTTCTGGGCCTGCTCGTACTTGTACTTCGAGTAGTCGAGCACGCGGCACACGGGCGGGCGCGCCTCGGGCGCCACCTCGACGAGATCGAGGTCGCGCTCCTGCGCGTAGCGCAGAGCCTCGTCGGTGCGCATGACGCCGACCTGCTGGCCGGACTCGTCAATGAGTCGCACCTCGGGGACCCGGATCCGCTCGTTGATCCGGGTGGTGTCGCGCTCCGGCGGGCGCCGGTCGAACCTGCGGGGGATCGGCACCTAGAAGCGGCCGTTATGCACGAGAGTCTTCAACGCTGCCCAGTGTAGCCAATCGGGCGCTCGTCGGTCACGCGTCGCGCGAACGCCTCGATGAGCTCGCTGCCGAGGTCGCCCTCGCCGTGCCGGCGCACGGCCACGGAGCCCTCCTCGATCTCGCGGTCGCCGACGACGAGCATGTACGGGATCTTCTGCAGCTCGGCGTCACGGATGCGGCGCCCGATCGACTCGGAGCGGTCGTCGACCTCGGCGCGGACGCCCAGCGCGTGCAGCGCGTCGCGCGTGGCGGCGGCCGCCTCGGCATGGCGGTCGGAGATCGGCAGGACGATGCCCTGCACGGGCGCCAGCCACACCGGGAACTCGCCGGCGTAGTGCTCGATGAGCAGGCCGATGAAGCGCTCGAACGAGCCGAGGATCGCCCGGTGGATCATCGCCGGGCGGTGCGCGGCGTTGTCGGCTCCCTGGTACTCGAGGCCGAAGCGCTCCGGGAAGTTGAAGTCCATCTGGACCGTCCCGAGCTGCCAGGAGCGGCCGAGCGAGTCCGTGAGGTGGAAGTCGATCTTCGGCCCGTAGAACGCGCCGTCGCCCTCGTTGACGTCGAAGCCGAGCTCGCGGCTCTCCAGCGCGTCGCGCAGGATCCCCTCCGCGCGGTCCCAGAGCTCGTCGCTGCCGACGCGCTCGTCGGGCCGGGTCGACAGCTCGAGCTTGACGTCGAAGCCGAAGATCGCGTAGGTCGCGAACGCCTGCTCGATGCAGCCGATGACCTCGTCGAAGATCTGGTCGTCGCGGCAGAAGATGTGGGCGTCGTCCTGCACGAAGTGGCGCACGCGCAGCAGGCCGTGGAGCGTCCCGGACGGCTCGTAGCGGTGCAGCAGCCCCGGCTCGGAGAAGCGGATCGGCAGGTCGCGGTACGAGTGCGGGTGCATCGAGTACAGGTGGCAGTGGCCCGGGCAGTTCATCGGCTTGAGCGCCATCTGGCGGTCCTCGGCCTCCGTGATGAACATGTTCTCGCGGTACTTGTCCCAGTGGCCCGAGGTCTTCCACAGCTGGCTGTCGTAGAGCTGCGGGGTCTTGACCTCGGTGTAGCCGCGCTCGGCGTTCATGTGGCGCGTCAGCGCGACGAGCTCGTTCCAGAGGAAGGTCCCGCGCGGCAGCCAGAACGCCATGCCCGGGCTGACCTCGGAGAACTCGAACAGACCGAGCTCGCGGCCGAGCTTGCGGTGGTCGCGGGCGCGGGCCTGCTCGAGGCGCTCGAGGTGCGTCTCGAGGTCCTCCTTGCTCAGGAACGCGGTGCCGTAGACCCGGGTGAGCATCGTGCGGTTCGCGTCGCCGCGCCAGTACGCGCCGGCGACCGACTGCAGCTTGTAGGCCTTGATCGTCTTCGTCGTCGGCGCGTGCGGGCCGCGGCAGAGGTCGGTGAACGGGCCGTTCGTGTAGAGGCTGACGGTCTCGACGCCCTCGTTGCGGATGAGGTCCTCGATGAGCTCGACCTTGTAGGGCTGGTCGGCGCGGACGAAGCGCTCGAGCGCCTGGCCGACCGGGACGTCCTCGCGCACGAAGGGCTCGGCGGCCTTGATGTGCTCGGCCATCTTCGCCTCGATCCTCGGGAAGTCGGCTTCCGAGATCGTCACGCCCGGCGGGAACTCGAAGTCGTAGTAGAAGCCGTCCTGGATCGGCGGGCCGATGGAGATCCTCACGCCCGGATAGAGCTCGAGCACGGCGGTGGCCAGGACGTGCGCCGCGTCGTGGCGGATGAGCTCGAGCGCCTCGGGCGAGCGCGCCGTGACGACCTCGAGCCCCGCGCTGTCGGGCAGGGGCGCGGCGAGGTCGCGGACACGGCCGTCGACCTTGACGGCGAGCGCCGCGCGGGCCAGGCCGGCGCCGATCGCGGCGGCCGCGTCGGCCCCGGTCGCGCCGTCGTCGAGCTGCAGCTCGGTTGCGTCGGGAAGCGTCACGTGCACGGCGCGTGATGGTACTTCTCGAACGTACGTTCTCCCACAGTGGCTACCATGAGGTGCGTTCCGGTGCCGTGCGCCTGGCTTGCGCGCTGTTCTCCAAGTCGCTGCACGTGCGCCGCCCAACCCGTGCCGGTCCGTGCGCGAGGCGCCGTCCTGCGTCCGCTGTGCCCCGGCAGGAGGAATCCACTCGAGACCATGAGCACCCGAGCCCTTGCCGCGCTGACGGCCGCCGCCGCGGCCGGCACGCCGACCGCCATCGCGTTCGCCGCCGACGCCGGCACCCCCGCCCCCGCCACGCCCGCCACGGCCGCCGCCCGCGTCGCCCCAGACGCCCTGACGCCCCGGTTCGCCGGCGAGCGGACGCTGCGCCAGCAGATGCGCAGCCACGTCCGCGACCGCCTCGTCGCCCAGTACGAACGCACCGCACGCCGCCACGACCACAAGCCGAAGGCGGCGGCGACGACGAGCTGGAGCAACCGGCGCCTGCGCAACGCGATCCACGACCTGCGCCGCCCGCCGAAGCCGAAGCCGGCCCCGGCTCCGGCCGCGGGCGGCGGCGGCGGTCCGACCGGCCATCTGGCCGCCATCGCCCAGTGCGAGTCGGGCGGCGACCCGCGCGCCATCGGCGGAGGCGGCACCTATCGAGGCATGTACCAGTTCTCCTACGCCACCTGGCAGGCCGTCGGCGGAAGCGGCGATCCGGCCGCCGCGTCGGTCGCCGAGCAGACCCGGCGCGCCGAGATCCTCTACGCGCAGGCCGGGCCCGGCCAGTGGCCCGTCTGCGGGCAGTAGCCGTCGCACTGCTTCGCGGAGGCGCAGAGGGGTAGCGTGGCGGGCCTCATGGAGCCCGCCGGCCTCCGCGCCCACTTCCCCGTCCTGCGCCCGCGCGCCGAGGGCGGCTCGGACATCGCATACCTCAACGCGGGCACGTGCGGGCCCCTCGCGGACACGACCGTCGAAGCGGCCCGCGCGATGCTCGACGCCGGGGCCGCGCACGGCCGCGCGCACCCGTTCTTCGAGCGCATGCTCGGGCTCCAGGTGCGTCAGCGGGCGGCGTACGCGGCCCGGCTCGGCACGGCACCGGAGAACGTCGCGCTGACCACGTCGACGAGCGAGGGCATGGTCCGCGTGCTCGCCGGGATGGACCTCGGGCCGGAGGACGAGGTCATCACGAGCGACCAGGAGCATCCGGGCCTGCTCGGCCCGCTCGGCGCCCTGCACCGTCGCACCGGCGCGCACGTGCGCATCGTCCCGTTCGCCGGCGTGGCCGAGGCGGTCGGGCCGGCGACGCGCATGGTCGCCTGCTCGCACGTGAGCTGGGTGGGCGGCGAGGTCGCCCCGGCCGAGCTGCGCGAGGTCGCGGCGAGCGGCGTCCCGGTGCTGCTCGACGGCGCCCAGGGCGCCGGGGCGGTCGCGGTCGACGTCGACGCGCTCGGCTGCACGTTCTACGGCGCGGCCGGCCAGAAGTGGATGTGCGGGGCGATCGGCAGCGGGATGCTCTACGTCGCGCCGTCCTGGCAGGACCGGCTGCCGCCGATCGGTCCGACGTACCTGAACCTCGTAGACGCCGCGCAGGGGCTCGCGGCCGAGCCGCACCCCGACGCCCGCCGCCACGACGCCTCGGCGCTCGCGCCCGAGGGCACCGCCGCCGCGGTCGCGGCCGACGAGCTCATGGCGGAGTTCGGGTGGGAGGCCGCGGGCGAGCGCGCCGCCGGCCTCGCCTCGTGGCTGGTCGACGAACTGCGCGCGCGGGGCCGCGAGGTGGCGCCGCGCGGGCGCACGACGCTCGTCTCGTGGGTCGAGGACGACCCGGCGGGGTTCGTGGCGCGCGCCGGCGAGGCCGGCATCGTCATCCGCAACCTGCCGGGCTGGCCGTACGTCCGTGCGTCGGTCGGCGCCTGGAACGACGAACGCGACCTCGAGCGCCTGCTCGGCCTCGTCTCGTGAGCGCGTCACCCGTCACCGTCCGCCCCGCCGCGCCCGGCGACGCGGCCGCGGTGGCGCGGATCTACAACGAGGGCATCGAGGACCGGGTCGCGACGTTCGAGACCCGGCCGCGCACGCCGGACGAGATGGAGCAGCGGATCGCCGCCGAGCCGATGATCGTCGCGGCGCGCGGGGGCGCGGTCGTCGGCTTCGCGAGCTGGGTGCCCTACAACGAGCGTGAGGCGTACGCCGGCATCGGCGAGTACACGGTCTACGTGGCGCGCAGCGCGCGCGGTGGACGGATCGGAACGGCGCTGATGCGCCGGCTCGTCGCCGACGCCGAGGCCGCCGGGCTGTGGAAGCTCATGAGCCGGATCCTCACCGGCAACGACGCCTCCGTCGCGCTGGCGCACCGCCATGGGTTCCGGGACGTCGGGTGGCACCTGCGCCACAGCCGGCTGGACGGCGAGTGGCGCGACGTGCTGGTCGTCGAGCTGCTGCTGGGCGACGCGGCACCGAGCTGAGGCGCCCCGCCGCGCGGCGCCAGCTGAGGCGCCCCGCCGCGCGGCGCCGAGCGTCGACTTTCTCGTCGTCAGGCTGAGAACGCCGACGCTCGATGCTCAGAGGTCGCCGAAGTCGCCGTGCCGCCCGTGGCCGGACGCGAACCGGGCCGCACCGGAGACCGCCTGGGCCAGGCTCTCGCGCCCGATCTCGAGCTCCCTCGCCATCGCGTCCGCCAGGGGGAGCCCCTCCTGCTCGAGCGCCGAGCGCCGGTCCCCGCGCAGCGTCACCTGCGGGAACCGGGCGAGCTGGGCGGCGAGGTCCTCGGCGGCATCCCGGCTCGTCCCGGCGGGCACGACCCGGTTCGCCAGCCCGATCGCCAGCGCCTCCTCGGCGTCCACGGCCCGGCCGGTGAGGATCAGGTCCATCGCCCGCGACAGCCCGATCAGCCGCGGCAGGCGGACCGTGCCGCCGTCGATGAGCGGCACGCCCCAACGCCGGCAGAACACGCCGAACACGGCGTCCTCCTCGACCACCCGCAGGTCGCACCAGCAGGCGAGCTCGAGCCCGCCCGCCACGGCGTGGCCGGCGACCGCCGCGATCACCGGCTTGGAGAGGACGAGGCGGCTCGGGCCCATCGGCCCGTCGCCCCCGGCCTCCACCCGGTTGCCGCGCTCCGAGCCGATCGCCTTGAGGTCCGCACCCGCGCAGAACGTGCCGCCGGCACCCCACAGGACGGCGACCGACGCGTCGTCGTCGGCGTCGAACGCGCGCAAGGCGTCGGCCAGCGCGTGCGCCGTCGGCCCGTCGACCGCGTTGCGCACCTCGGGCCGGTCGAGGATGACCGTCGTGACCGGCCCCGCGCGCTGCACACGGACGGCGCTCATCGGAGTGTTGTATCAGTGCCCCCACCCGCAGCCGTCTTCGCCGCCCCCTCGGCATCGCCGCCAACCGTGACGCCTCCGCCCACCCCCGCCGCCACCCCGCCCGCACCGGCCGGGCGGACCCCCGCGCTCGACGGCATGCGCGGCCTGGCCTGCGCCGGGATCCTCGTCCTGCACGTGTGGATGTTCGACTGGGGCGCCCGCGGGCGTCCGGAGAAGGCCCCGCTCGAGCTGGCGCTCAGTCAGCTGTACCTCGGCGTGCCCCTGTTCTTCGTGCTCTCGGGCTTTCTCGTCTACCGCCCGTTCGTCGCGGCGGTGCTCGATCGCCGGGCCGCCCCGCGCCTCGGCCGCTATGCGCTGCGCCGGGCGGCGCGCATCCTCCCCGCCTACTGGGCGGCGCTGCTCGGCGCCTTCGCGGTCCTGACGGCCATCGGGCATCCCAACGCGGTCGCGGCCTCGGATCTGCCGCGCTTCGTGCTCTTCGCCCAGGGCCAGTCCGAGGCGACCCGCGGCCAGCTCGACCCGCCGATGTGGACGCTGGCCGTCGAGGTCTCCTTCTACGCGCTCGTGCCGCTGCTCGCCGTGCTGACCGCCCGCCTCGGCGCGGGCCGCGCCCGCCAGGCGGCGCTGCCGGCCGCGCTCGTCATCCTCGGGGTCGGGCTCCAGGCGGCCGCCGCGTTCGACGCGTGGCCGCGCACCGTGACCACGTCGCTGCTGACGAACCTGCCGCCGTTCGCCGCCGGCATGCTCGCGGCCGCCGTCATGCACCGGCGTGTGCTGTCCCGGCGGACCGCCGCGCGCCTGCTCGCCGGCGGAGCGGCGGCCGTCGTCCTCGATGCGGCGTGGACCGCGCTGCGGCTCGGCCCGCAGGTGGTGCGCGACGTCGACAGCCACCTCCCGGCCGTCCTCGGCTTCGCGGCGATCGTCACGGCGCTGACGGCCTCGCCGATCCGCGGCGCGCTGCTCACGACGGCGCCGCTGCGGCTGCTCGGCACCCTCTCCTACGGCATCTACCTCTGGCACTTCCCGGTGATCTTCGCGCTGCGCGGGACCGGGCACTGGCCGGCGGATCTCGCGCCGGCGCTGGCGCTGGCCGGGGCCATCACCGGGACCCTGGCGGCGGTCAGCTGGCTGGCGCTCGAGCGCCCGGCGCTGCGGTGGGCGGCCCGGCGGGCAGGTAGCCCCAGGCCTCGGCGAACTCGCGCAGCGGGCCAGCGACCTCTGCGTCCGGCGGAGGCAGCGTTGGCGACTGCACCTGGCCGGACCTGATCTTCTCGGTCCAGTCGCCGAGCCCCGCCTTCAGGCCGCGATGGCGGTGGCGGCCGTAGTCGAGCATCGCCTCCTCCCACGGCACGCCGAGGAACGCGCACAGCCGCTGCGTCTCGCCGGCGGGATCGGACGCGAGGTCCTCGTAGCGCACGGTGTGGCCGGGCAGCTCCGTCCGGGCCTGCTCGAGGGCGACGGCGTAGCGGCGGATCATCTCGACGTTGCGCTCGGCCGTGTCCTGCGGGCGCGTGGCGTGGCGCGAAGCGGCGATCGCGGCCGGATGGCGCAGCAGGAAGATGAACCGCGCGTCGCTCCAGCAGGCACGGATGCGATCCAGGATGAACACGTCGTTCGGCGTCTTGCTGACGAGGACCGACTTGCCGCTGGCGGCGAGCTCGCGGTGCAGGACGCGGTCCCAGAGCAGGTACTCCAGGTGCGCCTGGTCCAGGCCGACGGAGTCGAGCGCCCGCTCGACGTACTTCGACTTCACCTCGACGGCGATGTCGCGCAGGTGCATCTCATGCGGCGCGTGGATCTGCGAGTGGCTGCCGAGCAGCACGCGCAGCAGCGTCGAGCCCGACCGGACGGTCGAGAGGATGAACACTGGCGCCTCGACGAGCCGGTCGCCCGAGCGCACGCGGACGCGCGGCGGCCGCGGACGGGGCCGGGGCTCCCTGGGCGGCGGGGCGCGCCGCAGCTCGAAGCCGGTCGAGCGCCTCAGTGCGCGATGGACGGTGCCTTTCCAGGACACGCGAGCGCAGTCTAAGCCCCGGTCATGGTGCGAGGCGGCACGGCGCGCGGCGACCGTGCGGCCACGGACGACCCGTGCGGGAAGGATCGCCGCGGTCGGGCGTCTGGACAGGTGAACCCGGGGGAGCTCACCTACCGATGCCGCAGCAAGCCGAGGCATACGACGTGCTCGACAACGCCCATGCGTTCTGGCTGCGCGCGCCCGAGCATGGGGAGATCCGGCCGGTCGCACCGGCCCGGCCGGGCCGGGGCGACGTGGTGGTCCGCACGCTGCGGACAGCGGTGAGCCGTGGCACCGAGACGCTGGTCTACCGGGGCCGGGTGCCGCCGGGCCAGTACGCCACGATGCGGGCGCCGTTCCAGGAGGGCGACTTCCCGGGCCCGGTGAAGTACGGCTATCTCAACGTCGGCACGGTCGAACACGGACCCCCGGAGCTGTGCGGGCGCGAGGTCTTCTGCCTCTATCCGCACCAGACGGCCTACGTCGTGCCGGCCGGTGCGGTGTCCGTCATCCCCGACGACGTGCCGGCGGCACGCGCGGTGCTCGCAGGCACCGTCGAGACCGCCGTCAACGCCCTGTGGGACGCCGCCCCGCTGGTCGGAGACCGCGTGGCCGTCGTCGGCGCCGGGATGGTCGGCTGCTGCGTCGCCCGCCTGCTCGCGCGGTTCCCGGCGCTCGAGGTGACGCTCGTCGACGTCGACGCGTCCCGGGCCGAGGTCGCGGCCGTGCTCGGCGCCCGCTTCGCGTTGCCGGAGGACGCGCCCGGCGGCTGCGACCTGGTCGTTCACACCAGCGCGACGTCCGCCGGGCTGCAGCGCTCGCTCGAGCTGCTCGCGTCCGAGGCCACGGTGCTCGACCTCAGCTGGTACGGCGATACCGAGGTGCGGCTCTCGCTGGGCGGCGCCTTCCACGCTCGCCGGCTCGGGCTGCGCGCCAGCCAGGTCGGGACGGTGTCCCCCATCCGGAGCGCGCGCCGGACGACCGCCGACCGGCTGGCGCTCGCGCTCGACCTGCTGCGCGACCCCGCCTTCGACGTGCTCATCACGGGCGAGTCGCGCTTCGACGAGCTTCCCGCCGTCATGGCGCGGCTCGCGGCGGGGGATCTCCCGGCGCTCTGCCACACGATCACCTACGACGAGGAGTAGCGCGTGTTCAGCGTGACGGTCCGCGACCACATGATGATCGCCCACAGCCTGCGGGGCGAGGTGTTCGGGCCCGCGCAGCAGCTGCATGGAGCGACGTATGTCGTCGACGCGACGTTTCGGCGCGCGACCCTCGACGCCGACGGCATCGTCGTCGACATCGGTCGTGCGGGCGACGCGCTTCGCGCGGTGGTGGCCGAGCTCGGATACCGCAACCTCGACGACGTCGCGGACTTCGCGGGCATGAACACCACCACCGAGGCGCTCGCCCGGTTCGTCGCGGACCGGCTCGCCGACCGCGCCCGGGCCGGTGCCATGGGCGACGGGGCGCGGGACCTCGACGGGCTCGCCGTCACGCTGCGCGAGTCCCACGTGGCGTGGGCGAGCTACGAGCGAGCGCTGTGACCAGGGTGCACGTGGTCGTCCCCGAGGGCATCGACGATCCGGCCCGGCCGAGCGGCGGCAACGTGTACGACCGCCGTATCTGCCGCGGGCTCGCCGAGCGCGGCTGGGAGGTTCACGAGCACGGCGTGCCCGGCGCGTGGCCGCGGGCCGACGCGACGGGGCATGCGGCCCTCAGGCGCGCCGTCCGCCGGATCCCGGACGGCGCCGTGGTGCTGCTCGACGGGCTGGTCGCGTCGGCCGCACCGGAGGCCCTCGTGCCCGAGGCGCACCGGCTTCGCCAGGTCGCCCTGGTGCACATGCCGCTGGGACACCGCCCGCCTGCCGGCGAGTCCGGCGCGGTCCGGGCGCGCGAGCGCGACGTCCTGGAGGCGGCCACCGCGGTCGTCACGACCAGCGGGTGGGCGCGTCGCCGGCTGGACGAGCTGTATGCGCTGCCGCCCGGCCGGGTGCACGTGGCCGAGCCCGGCGTGGACACCGCCGCCCTGGCCCCGGGAAGCCCGGCCGGCGATGCGCTGCTCTGCGTCGCGGCGGTGATCCCCGACAAGGGGCACGACGTGCTGCTCGAGGCGCTCGCCACCGTTACGGAGCTGTCGTGGCATTGCACATGCCTGGGCAGCGTCGACCGCGACCCCGTGTTCGCCGGCGGCGTGCGCCGCCGCGCGCGGGACCTCGGGCTGGACGGGCGCGTGCGCTTCCCCGGACCGCGCACCGGGCCGGAACTGCACCGCGGCTACGCCTCGGCGGACCTGCTCGTGCTCGCATCGCACGCCGAGACGTACGGCATGGTCGTCACCGAGGCCCTGGCGCGCGGCGTGCCGGTCCTGGCCACCGACGTCGGCGGGGTGGCGGAGGCCCTCGGCGAGGGGCGTGACGGAACGCGGCCGGGGATGCTCGTCGCGCCCGGCGACCCGGCGGCGCTCGGCGCCGCGCTGCGGGCCTGGCTGCGCGACGCCGGGCTGCGCGAGCGCCTGCGCCGGGCCGCCCGAGAGCGGCGCGCGTCGCTGCGCCCGTGGCCGGTCACGGCGTCCGTCCTCGCCGGGCTGCTCGCGGGAGCGCAGCGATGATCGCGCACGGCACCCAGGTCAGCCCCGACTGGCTCGCCCTGCGGGAGCCCGCCGACGCGGCGGCGCGCTGCGCCGAGCTGGCCGAGCGCCTCGGGCGGCACCTTCGCGCGGCCGGCCCGCTCGAGATCCATGACCTCGGCGGTGGCAGCGGCGCGATGGGGCGGTGGCTCGCGCCGCGGCTGCCCGGCCGGCAGCACTGGGTGATCCACGACCGCGACCCCGAGCTGCTGGCGCTCGCCGCCGGCGACCCGCCGGACGACGCCCTCGACGGGGCCGCGGTCATGGTCGAGACCCGCCTGTCCGACGTCACCCGGCTGACCTCGGGCGACCTCGAGGGCGCCCGGCTCATCGTGGCCTCGGCGCTGCTCGACATCCTGACCACGGGCGAGCTCGCCGGGATGCTCGGCGCCTGCATCGAGATCGGCTGTCCCGTCCTGCTGGCACTGACGGTCGTCGCGCGGGTCGTCCTGGTGCCGGCAGACCCGCTGGACGGGCGCATCGGCGCCGCGTTCAACGCCCACCAGCGCCGTATGACGACGGCGGGCCGCCTGCTGGGCCCGGATGCCGTACCCGCCGCCGTCCGTGCGCTGCGGGCGACGGGCGCCCGGGTCCTGATCCGCTCGAGCCCCTGGCGCCTCGGCGCCGCCCACGCCCACCTCACGGCAGAGTGGCTGCGCGGGTGGGTCGCCGCCGGCTGCGAGCAGGAGCCCACGCTGGCCGCCGAGGCCGGGCCCTACCGGGATCGGCGCCTCGTGCAGGCGGCCTCCGGGGACCTGGCGGTCACCGTCGGGCATGCCGACCTGCTGGTCGTGCCGTGACGGCCGTGGTCCACCCCGGTCGCACCGCCACGAGCCGCCGGCCCGTCTGGTGGTGGGTCCGCCTCGGTGCCACCGCGGCGACGCTCGCCGTCCTGGTCTGGCGCGTGGGCACCGGGCCGTTCCTCGACGGCGTGCGCACGGTCGACGGCCGGGCGCTGGCCGCCGCGGCGGGCATCGCCGTGCTCACCACCATCTGCGGCGCCTGGCGCTGGCGCGTCGTGGCTCGTGGCCTCGGCGTGGAGCTCGCGCTGGGCCCCGCGGTGGCCGCGTACTACCGGTCGATCTTCCTCAACGTGGCGCTGCCGGGAGGGGTGCTGGGCGATCTGCACCGGGGGATCAGCCACGGTCGCCGGACGCGCGACGTCGGCCGGGGGCTGCGGGCGGTGGCGTGGGAGCGCTCGGCCGGTCAGGTCGTGCAGGTGGTGCTCACCGTCGCGGTCCTCCTCGTCGCGGTGTCGCCCGTCCGGGCGGCCATGCCCTTCGTCGCGGCCGCGCTCCTCGTGGCGGCGGTGGGCGTGGTGCCGGCGATGCGGTGGCGCGCCGGCGGGCGCTCGCGGTGGGCGAGGCTGCGTCGCGCCGCCGCTCGCGACCTCCACGACGGACTCCTCGCCCGGCGGGCGTGGGCGGCCATCGTCCTCCTGTCGGCGCTGGTCGTCGCGGGACACGCGATCACGTTCCTGATCGCCGCACGCACCGCGGGCGCGACCGCGCCCGCGTCGCGGATGGTGCCGCTGGCGTTGCTCGTGCTCCTGGCCGCGGCGCTGCCCAACGTCGGCGGCTGGGGACCGCGCGAAGGCGTGGCGGCCTGGGCGTTCGCCGCCGCCGGCCTGGGCGCGTCGCGCGGGGTCGCCACCGCGGTGGTCTACGGCGTGATGGTGTTCGCCGCCAGCCTCCCCGGCGCCGTCGTCCTCGTGGCGGCGTGGGCCCGCGGCACACGGTCGCCGCCGGAGCTCGCGTGGCCGCTCCGGCGCGGCGGCGGGGTCGTCGCGCCGCAGGACGGAGTCCAGGATGTCTGAGCGCCCGTACACCCTGCTGAGCTGCAGCGTGTCGATCGACGGCTATCTCGGCGACCACCGGCCGCGCCTGGCGCTGTCCAACGAGGCCGACTTCGACCGCGTCGACGCGGTGCGCGCCTCCTGCGACGCGATCATGGTCGGGGCGGTCACCGTGCGCACCGACGACCCGCGGCTGCTCGTGCGCTCCCCGGCCCGTCGCGACGCGCGCACCGCCCTCGGGCTCGCGCCCGACCCGATGAAGATCACCGTGACCGGCCGGGCGGACCTCGACGCGCGCTCGAGCTTCTTCACGACCGGCGAGGCCGAGAAGCTCGTCTACACGCCGAGCCCGCGGGTGGCCGACGCCCGGGCCCGCCTCGGACCGGTGGCGACGATCGTCGACGGCGGCGCGCGCGTGCGGATGCGCCGGCTGACCGAGGACCTCGCCGACCGCGGCGTGGAACGGCTCATGGTCGAAGGCGGCGGCGTCGTGCACACCCAGTTCCTGGCCGACGACCTCGTCGACGAGCTGCAGCTCGTCGTGGCGCCCTGCTTCGTCGGCGACTCGAGCGCCCCGCGCTTCGTGACCGACGGACGCTTCCCGTGGAACCCCGACCGGCGCGCGACCCTGGCCGAGGTCAACCAGATCGGCGACGTGGTGCTGCTGCGCTACGCGCTCTCGCCGCGCTTCCGTGACGACTGACCGGCAGTGCGCTCAGCCGCCCGCCGGCGACGAGCCGAACGCGCTGAGGAAGCGGTCGCGCAGGGCGCGCATCGGCCAGACGGGCGCCTGCGGGCTCGGCCGCATGCCCGCCTCCCACCGCCACCCGGCGACCTGCGCCATGACCTTCGGGTCGCGAGCGATGATGGAGACCGGGACGTCGTGGCCGGCGCTGTCGCCGCTGACCTTGGTCGAGGGCTGATGGTCGCCCAGGACGACGAGCACGGTGTCGTCGGTGCCGTAGCGCTGGACGAACGAGAAGAGCATGCGCAGCGCGTACTCGATCGAATGGCCGTAGGCGGCGCGCGCGCGCTCGGCGTCGCCGAAGAGGCTGGCCGTCGTGGCCTCCGCCGGCGCGATGCGGCCGAAGATGGATCCGTCGCCCACCTGGTCCCAGGGGATCAGGCGGGGGATGCGCGTCCAGGGCGTGTGGCTCGAGGTGAGGTCGACCTCGGCGAAGACCGGGGGCCGGTGGCGGTTCGCGAGCTCGAATCGCTGCAGGGCCAGCATCGTGTACTGGTCGGGCATCGGCGGCAGGCCGAACCCCGGGCCGCGATAGCCGAGGTTGCGGCGGTCGTAGACCTTGTCGTAGTGGTAGAAGGTCCTGCCCTGCGGCCAGTCCCGGTGATCCTGCGGCATGTCGGCGATCGTCCGCCAGCCGGCGCGCTTGAACGCCCGCGTGAGGCTGAGCCGGTCGCTCCCGACGAGCTGGTCGTAGCGCCGTTGGCCGTCGATCTCCAGCCCGGACTGCAGGGTGGAGTGCGCCAGCCAGCTGAGGCCGCCGAACGTCGGCGAGGTCAGGAAGGCGCTGCGCGCGGAGAAGCCCGCCGTGCGCAGCTGAGCATCGCCCCGGCGCAGCACGGCGTCGACCCCGGGCGAGAACGACGAGCCGTGGACGGCGACCCTGCCGTAGCTCTCGACGAACACGAGCAGGACGTCCTTGCCGCGCAGCCCGGTCAGCAGCCGGTCGCCGGGCGTCGCCTGGAAGCGGTCGCGGGCGATCAGGCGGGCGAGGACCGCGTGATCGTGCAGGCCCGCCTGCACGGCCTGCACCTCGCCGACGGCGAGCTGCGCCGCGCTGTAGGAGGCGACCGGAGCGCCGGCCACGCGCAGCCCGACCCAGACGACCCCCAGCACCGCCATCGCCCCCAGCGCCCAGGCGCGGTGTCCCGCCGCAACCCGGGTCACACGCGCCAGCGCCAGAACCGGGACGGCGAGGAGCACGACGACGAGCAGGCCCACGACGACGGCGACGATGTGCGCCTGCGCCCGGCCGATCGCGTCGCCCAGCGTCTCGATGCCGATCCCGACGTAGCCCGAGTCGTCGACGGGCCTGAACGGCCGGTTGAAGGCCGTGAAGAACCCGATGTCGAGGACCTTGACGACGACGATCGCGCTCAGGACGGCTCCCGCCGCGATCACCAACGCGCGGCGGGGCGCGGCGGGCAGCAGGACGGCCAGGGCGACGACGACGAGGAGCTCGAGCGGGAGCCGCACGAACGCGCCGAGCGCGAAGCGGCTCGGCTCGGCCGGCGCGACGAGCGCGACCCAGACGAGGAGCGCCGCGAGGACCGTCAGCGCCGCGGCGATGCCCGTGCGCAGCGGCCCGCGCTCGCGCGGATGGTCGACGGCGTCGCGTGTGCGCTCGCGCGGCACGTCCCGGCGGCGCCAGAGCCACCACACGCACTCCCCGATCGACGCGGCGAGCGCGGCGAGCGCGGCGGCGAGGAGCGCCCGCACCAGCCCCAGGGGCAGCACGCCGGCGGCGGCGACGGTCAGCACGATCCCCTGCGCCGCCGCGACGATCTTGCGCCACCGGCGCGCGGGCAACGGGGCCCGCATCCACGGCAGAAGCCACTCGCCGGCGAGGAACAGGTATCGCGCGAAGCCGATCGCGAGGACCCAGGCGCCGACCGTGGGGGCGACATGGACGCTGAGGGCGAGGATCAGGAACGCGTCGATCTCGCCGTCGAACCGCGCGCCGAGCCGGGACTCCGTCCCGGTGCGCCGTGCGACCTGGCCGTCGACCAGGTCCAGCGAGAGCGCGACGGCGGCGATCGTCACGAACAGCGCCACCGGGATGCCCCGGATCAGCGAGTCCACGGCCAGCGCGGCCACGCCGACGGCGAGCGTGGCCCGGGCGAGCGTCACCCACGACGCCGGCCCCAGTCGATCATCGGCGCCGCCCGCCAGCCCGCGCGCCAGGGCGGCCGCGATGACCACGGCGCTCACGAGGCCCACGACCCAGCCGGCCGCGCCGAGCCCGGCCGCCTGCGTCACGACGGCCAGGAGCAGCACCTGGGCCGCCAGCCCGGTTGCCGGGCCCGCCCAGCTCACTCGCAGCGCGCCCTCCGGGGCGTCGGGAGCGCGAGGACGGATCAACACAGGCAGACCCGGAGCGCCGCCGCAGAGAGCCGGGGCGGATTCCGGCAGGATCCGGGGCCGATGGCGTCGAGGCCGGCAGCGCGATGAGGCAGGACGACCGCGCGCCGTTTCACCGCGCACTGCATCGCGCGCGGCTGTCCGCGTACGCCGCCGGCGAGTACGTCGGGCAGGAGAGCTTCATGACCGCCGGCGAGATCCGGGGCCTGGCCGCCCAGGCGGGCATCGGCCCCGGCGTCGGCGTGCTCGACCTGTGCTGCGGCACCGCGGGGCCCGGGCGGCTCCTCACCCGAGAGCTGGGCTGCGCCTACCTGGGCGTGGACGCCAGCGCGAGCGCCGTCGCCGTCGCCCGCGATCTCGCGGGCGATCTGCCGTGCCATTTCGCGGTCGCGCACGTTCCGCCGCTCCCCTCCGGTCCCTTCGACGTTGTGCTCCTGCTCGAGACGATGCTCGCCTTCGAGGACAAGGACGCCCTGATCCGCGAGATCTTCCCGGCGTTGCGGCCCGGCGGGCGGTTCGCCTTCACGCTCGAGGAGGGGCCGCCGCTGACCGCAGCCGAGCGAGCGGCGATGCCCGACGCCGACACGGTCTGGCTCACCCCGCTCGACGAGCTGACCGCATCCCTGGAGCGGGCGGGGCTCACCGTCACATGGCAGGAGGACCACAGCCGCGCCCATCGCGCGACGGCGCAGGCGCTGACGAGCGCGTTCGCCGAGCACGCCGAGGAGATCGCCGCCCAGATCGGCCGCCGGGCGCTGGACGAGCTGCTCGCCGCCCACCGCCTCTGGATCCGATGGCTGGACGAGGGGCGCGTGCGCAAGCTGGCGCTGGTGGCGACGCGGACCTGAAGAACCTATGCCGCGAGGCCGGCGGCGCTCGCCTTGGTGGGTCAGTGATGATGGTCGTGGCCGGTGATCGTGCGCCACGAGGACCAGGTGATGCGCAGGATCAGGGCGGTGATCGCGAGGCCGATGATCGGGTCGGCGAGATCGAGGCCGAATGCGACGACGATTGCACTGGCGACGACCGCGAGGCTGACGAGCCCGTCGATGCGGGCGTGGTTGCCGTCGGCGATCAGCGCCGGGCTGTGCAGCCGGCGTCCGGCGCGCAGCCGCACCTGCGCAGCGAGTTCGTTGCCGATGAACCCGATGGCTCCCGCGACGGCGAGCACGCCGAGGTGGTCGATCGGATGAGGGTGCACGAGCCGGTTGATCGCCTCGGCGGCGGCGACCACCGCGCTGACGAGGATCGCCAACACGACGAAGTAGCCGGCGCGCTTCTCGGCGACGGCTGAACGCATGAGGAACGCGGCGCCGAGCGGGATCGCGGTCAGCGCGTCGCCGAAGTTGTGGATCAGGTCAGCGAGCAGCGCGACGCTGCTGGTGGCGACGAACACGACGACCTGCAGCAGTGCGGTCACCAGCAGCACGACCAGGCTGAGCGAGACGGCCCGCACGCCGTCGCGCGAGCGCTTGATCGACTCGGGGACGAGCCCATGCGAATGGCCGTGTCCGCGGTGGTCGTGCGCCGGGCGATCGTCGTGCCGAGCCTGTGCGGGTTCCGCGCTCATGTGCTCCACCGCGCCTCGCGTTCACCGTCAGGCGCCGACCGTCAGCGATGCGCCGGCGCGCCCCGCCAACCCGAGGCGCACGTGGTCGACGTGCGCGATGACCTGCTCGAGCATCTCGGCGACGTGATCGTCGTGCAGCTCGTAGACGACCTGGCGGCCGTCACGCTGCCCGACGACGAGCCCGAGGTGGCGCAGCAGCCGCAGCTGGTGGGAGACCGCAGAGCCCTCCATCCCCACGGCGGCCGCGATCGTGCTCACCGACGCGGGCCCGACGTGCAAGCGCGCGAGGATGCGCAACCGGCTGGGCGCGGACAGGGCCTGCATCGCTTCGGCGGCCGCGCGTGCGTACCGGTGGTCGTCGATCAGACGATCGACGTCTGCGTGTGTTCCGTGCGCCATTGCCCGAGAGAATAGCTGAATGATTGTTCAGGTCTACACTCAGTCCCTGACGGTTGACGCGCAACCCACGGTGCACGACCCGCGGCTCTTCAGGCTGCTGTGGTTGTCGGTCGCCGCAGCCATCGTGACCATCGCGCTCAAGACGGGCGCCTGGCTGCTGACCGGATCGGTGGGCCTGCGACGACACAGCGCTGGACCGCCGGGCCGCGTCCCGCCCCGGCTGAGCGTCAGTTCGACGACCGGCGCGCGCGCTTCTTCGCGGCCTGCGTCTTGCGCTTCGCCGCCCGCTTCTTCGCCGCCGCCCGGCGCTGCGCCGCGCGCTGCTGGGCCGCCCGCCGGCGCGCGGCGGCGCGCTTGGCCGCCGCCCGCGCGCGGGCGGCCCGCTTCTGCTCCGGGGTGCGCGGCGCGATCTGGCGCAGCGCGGTCACCGAGGAGCTGCCGGTCAGGTACAGCCACTGACCGTCGGTGACCATGGGGTCGAACGAGCCCGCCGAGCGGCGGAACACGACCCGGCCGTGTGCCGTGCTCAGCCCGACCGTCTCGCGCTTGGCGAGGTTGGCGAAGTAGACGGTGGTGCCGATGACGGTCGGCGAACCGGAGATCCGGCCGCCGGCGTCGTAGGTCCAGCGTGTTCGGCCCGACCGCGCGTCGAACGCGTAGAAGCGCCCGTCGTAGGACCCGACGAACACGGTCGGCCCGACGTCCGGGACGTTGTCGACCGCGGCCGACGAGTAGACGTAGCCGCCGGTCTGCCGCGCCCAGGCGAGCTTGCCGGTGCGCGAGGCGAACGAGTACTCGCGGCCGTCGGTCGAGCCGATGTACACGCGGCCGAACGCCACCGCCGCGGTCGCGTAGAAGTTGCCGGACCGCACGAGGCCGCGCGCCGCCCCGGACTTCCACAGCAGCTTGCCGTCCGACGCGCGGACGGCGTGCACGTCGCCGCCGTAGCTGCCGAAGTACAGCTTGCCCGCGTCGTAGCTCGGGCTGCCCTTGATCGCTCCGGACGCGTGGTAGGTCCAGATCTGGCGCCCGCTGCGGGCGTCGAGCGCATACATGGTGCCGTCCTCGGTGCCGAAGAACACCTTGCCGTCACGCAGCAGCGGCGAGGACTCCCCGCGGCTCGGCAGCCCCTTCGACCAGAAGACACGGCCGGTCCGCCGGCTCAGCGACATGATCTTGCCCTTGCGGCTCCCCTTCGCGCCTTCGAGCAGCACGACGTAGAGCCGGAACTCGTCGACCGCCGGGCTGCTCGCGGCCAGCGCGCCGACCTGCCGGCGCCAGCGCATCCGGCCGTTGTTCGCCTTGAACGCCATGAGCGTGCCGTCGTCGACGAGCAGGTAGAGCGTGCCGTCCCAGATCACGGGCGGGAACTCGGTCAGCGCGGGCGCGCGCCGCACCCACATCCGCCGCCAGGGCCCGTTCAGCGCATGGTCGGGCGCAAAGACCCGCGTGTGGCCCTGCGTGTAGCCGTAGCGCGGCCAGTTGACGGTCCTGGGCTTCTGGGGACGCCTGGGCTTCGACGGCGTGGTCGGCGTCGTCGGCGTCGTGGCCGGCGGCGTCGTGGTGGGGGCCGGGGCGTCGAACTCGACGTTCGGGTTCGACACGTCGCCGGGCTCCTTGGAGACCACGAGCCACGCCGCGACCCCTGCACCGGCGGCGAGCACGGCGAGGAGGCCGAGCGCGATGAGCACGCGCGGGCGGCGCAGGAAGGCGGACACGGAGCGCCATGGTAGGGAGCGCCGCCTGCGCGGCCGGTATCTTCGTGAGTCGGATGGCCACCGCGACGCCCCCGCGCGCCGCGCCGGCCACGATGGCCCGCTGGCTGCCCGCCGTGGCGACGATCGTGGGCGTCGCCGCGCTCCTGTACCTGGTCTACGACCCGTGGTATCTCAACTACGACGCGCGCTACGCGCTGCTGTGGGCGCACGACCTGTGGCACGGGTTCACGCCGGAGTACACCGCCGACTACGCCCCCACGCCCCACCCGCTGCAGATGGCGGTCAGCTCGATCGCGCTGCCGTTCGGCGACAACGCCGACCGGGTCATGGTCCTCATCACGCTCCTGTGCTTCGGCGCGCTCGTCTGGCTCGTCTTCCGCCTGGGCAGCCGGCTGTTCACGCCATGGGCCGGCGCGCTCGCCGCGCTCGTCGTCCTGACCCGGCCCGCGATCGAGCGCGACGCGGTCCTCGCCTACCAGGACCTGCCCTTCGAGGCGCTCATCGTCGGGGCCGTCCTGCTCGAGGCGGTGAAGCCGAAGCGGGGCGTGCCGGTGCTCGCGGTGCTGGCGGTCGCCGGGCTGCTGCGCCCCGAGGCCTGGGTGCTCTCCGGCCTCTACGTCCTCTACCTGTGGGCGGGACGGACGTGGCAGGAGCGGGCGAAGCTCGTGGCCGTCGCGCTCATCGCCCCGGTCGTATGGGCCGCGAGCGACTGGATCATCACCGGGGACCCGCTGCACTCGTTGCACGGCACGTCCGAGCTGGCCGCGTCCAACGACCGGCGCCGCTCGATCACCCAGGTGCCGAGGTGGGGCGCGGCCTACCTGGCCTTCACGCTGCGCGAGCCGCTGATCCTGGGCGTGCCGATCGGCATGGTCTTCGCCTGGATGTACCGGCGCCGCCAGGGCGTGCTGATCGTCGCCGTCGTCGTGGCGATGCTCGCCGTCTTCGCGATCGGCCCGCTGTTCGGCCTGCCGCTGATCGGCCGCTATGTGCGGACCCCGGCGATCCTGCTGTCGCTGTTCTACGGCGCGGCGGTGTTCGGCTGGCAGCTGCTGCCGAAGCACGCCTCCGCGCGCCGATGGTGGATGGGCATCGGCGCCTTCGCGCTGCTGCTGTCGCTCGTGTTCATCCCCAAGCAGCTCTCGATGCTGCGCGACCTCGACCAGCGCTTCGCCGCCGACAGCCACCTCTACGCGGACCTGCGCAAGGCGGCCGAGGCGCCGAAGGTCAAGGCGGCCTTCGCGGTCTGCGCGCCGCTGTCGACCGCCGACCACCGCCCCATTCCCTACTTCCGATTCTGGGCGGCAGGGCCGCCGGGCAGCGTCGGCACCGTGCGCGGGCACGCCAGCCCGCTCGGCGAGCTGTTCCTCCAGCCCCGGCACACGAAGTACGCCAAGCGCTTCTACAAGAAGAACTTCCCGAAGGCGACCGCGCCCGCCCGCTACACGCGGATCTACCGCAACCGCAGCTACGCCGTCTTCGCCAGCCCGCGCTGCGTCAGACGTCTTCCTGCGTGACCTCGTCGTCCTCGTCGACCTTGAGGTAGCGCTGGTAGGCCCGGATCACCTTCCCGGGCCGGCCGTACTCGACGAGCTCGCCCTTGTTCAGCCACGCGACCTCGTCGGAGAGCTCGCGCAGCGAGCGCAGGGCGTGGCTGACGAGCACGATCGTGTGCGCCTGGTCGCAGAGCTCGCGCATCTTGTCGAACGACTTGCGCTTGAAGTGCGCGTCGCCGACCGACAGCGCCTCGTCGATGAGCAGGATGTCGGGCTCCATGTTCACCGCCACGGAGAACGCCAGGCGGCCGTACATGCCCTGCGAGTAGGTGCGCATCGGCATGTCCATGAACTCGTCGAGCTCGGCGAACTCGACGATCTCCTCGTACTTGTCCTCGAGCTGCTCGCGGCTCAGGCCCGCGGCGAGACCGCCGAGCACGACGTTCTGGCGGCCGGTGAGCTTGCGGTCGAAGCCCACGCCGAGGGCGAGCAGCGTGCTGACGCGCCCGTGGACCTCGATGCGCCCGTTCGTCGGCGGCAGGATGCCCGCCATCGCCCGCACGAGCGTCGACTTCCCGGCGCCGTTGGCGCCGACGATGCCGAGCACGGTGCCGCGGGGGACCTCGAAGGAGACGTCGCGGACCGCCTTGATCTCCTTGGTCACCTTGCGGCGGCGGCGGAGGCGTGACAGCGTGCCGACGAGCGTCTGGCGGTGCGCGAGCGCCGTCTGGTACGTGATCGAGACGTTCTCGACCTTGATCGAGGCGGGGGCCTCGGCCGCCCGCTCGGTCTCGTCCCGCGCGGACGCCGCGGGGGCGGGCACCGGAGCCTCAGAGGCGGACAGCGAACTCACGCTCCCGGGAGACGAAGAACAGGCCGCCGGCGACGAACGCGACCACGGCCCATGCCCCGCCGAGCACGAGCCACGTCGTGCCCGGCGTGATGCCCTGGTTGAGGGCCTCGCTCCACGCGGTCAGCATGCTGCCGAGCGGGTTGGCGTAGAGCAGCCACTTGTAGCCGTGCGGCACCTCGGCCGCGTACCAGAGGACCGGGCACGCGTAGAGCCAGATCCGCAGCAGGTACGGCAGGAAGTTGGCCATGTCGCGGAAGTAGACCTGCAGCGCGGCCACGAGCATGCAGATCCCCAGCGTGAACACGAGGATCTCCAGGAGCGGCACGATCGCCCACAGCATCTCCACGTCGAACGACAGGCCCGAGGCGACGTGGACGATGACGTAGACGCCCATCGTCGGCAGGAACCGCATGACCGACGTCAACACGGCCGACAGCGGCAGCAGTGTGCGTGGGAAGGCGGTGTTGAGGATGAGCCGGCCGCCTGACGTCACCGACTTGACCGCGGGACGCACGGAGTCCGAGAACAGGTAGTAGGCGAAGATCCCGCCGAGCAGGTGGGCGAAGAAGCCCTTCGGGTGGTGGCCGCTGCGCAGGATGTCGACGAGCAGGAAGTAGACGACCCCCAGCAGCAGCGGGTTGAGGATGAGCCACGTCATCCCGAACGCGGTGCCGTAGTGCTGCGCGGCGAGCCTCGTGCGCGCGAGCTCGATGGCGAACTCGCGCCGGCGCCAGAGCTCGTGCACGTAGGCGCGCAGCGGCGGGAGCCCGACCTTGTGGGGCTCGTAGACATGCACCTCGGGCGCGAACTCGTCCTCCCACTGGCGGTGCAGTGGGTCGTCGGCTGACGCGGAGACCGTCTGGGTCGACATCCGATCTCAGGCTATTGCGTCCTCGGGCGCATCAGATCACGGGCGGGCGGCCGTTGCGGGTCATGCGCCACAGCGTCGCGGCCCGCAGCGGCCGCCGCGGGCCGCACGGGAGCCGCAGGCCGTCGCGATAGCCGCGCAGCGCCGCGCGCAGGTGGCGGCGGCGCAGGAGCGTCGGCAGCGTCCTCGCGGCGAACGTGGCGACGAACAGCAGCCCGAGCGGGGCCGGGAGGTTGCGCCGGGCGATCCACACGCGGTTGCGGGCGCCGTAGTAGGCGGAGTAGCCGTGACGGCCGACGACGTGCGACGGGTGGCGGGCGACGACGTCGCCGGCATAGTGCACGCGGTAGCCGGCGTCGAGCACGCGCCAGGCCAGGTCGACGCCCTCGTGAACGAAGCGGAACTCGCCCGGCCAGCCGCCGACCTCCTCGAACACGCTGCGGCGGATCGCCACCGCCCCCTCCCACAGCGCGGCCACGTCGCCCGAGCGCGACCGGTCGCCGACGCGCAGGCGCGGCACCCAGTTGCGCAGCGGCGGCCCGTCGTCGCGTGACTCCACGCGCAGTTGGACGGCGCCGAGCGCCGGATCGGCGGCGAACTTCGCGGCGACGCGGGCGAGGCCGTCCGCATCCGCCAGCGACGCGTCGTCGTCGAGGAAGAACAGCAGGCGTCCGTCCACGTGCTCGACGCCCGCGTTGCGCCCCGCCGGGATGCCGACGTTCTCCGGCAGCCCCACGCCGCGCACGCCCGCCGGCAGGCCGCTCGGCTGCCACGGGTTGCCGACCACGACGACGTCGAGCTCAACGCTGGCCTGGTCCAGCAGCGTGGCGAGGGCGAGGCGCAGGTCGTCGGGCCGCCGGCCGCCCGTGAGCACGACGCAGCCGAAGGTCTCGGGCCCCACGGCGTCCGGGCCGCGGCGGGTGGAGGGGTGCGGCGCGCCGCTCACCGCAGCCGGCTCGACGTCAGGATCGCCAGCAGGTGACCGGCCGCGGTGACCGCTGCGATCGGCACGAGTGCGATCAGCAGCCCCCGCGTGACGTCCAGGTCGCCCGCGATCTCGTCGCCGACCGCCGCGGCCAGCGCCAGCAGGGTCGCCTCCATCGCCACGAACGCGCGGAAGAACGGCAGCCGCCCCAGCGCGCTGCGCGCCGCCGCCAGCCCGGCCGCGCGCGGCGCCGCGACCGCCCGCGTGTCCTGCGCGCGCGGCAGCCCGGCCTCCACCCGCGCGATCGTCACGAGCACGGTCTCGGACTTCACGAGCAGCACGAGCACCGACACGACGAGCCCGAGCGTCGTCCAGCCGCCGATGTGCTCCCAGCCGCCGTCGGCCCGGATGCCGAGCCCGACCGGCAGCAGCGCCTCGGTCACGTAGTGGCCCAGCCGGTCGAGGTAGATCCCGGCCGGCGACTTGCGCTCCGTCCACCGGGCCAGCTCGCCGTCGGAGCAGTCGAGCAGGAGCTGCAGCTGGATCAGGACGACGGCGAGCGCGGCCGGCCAGATCCCGGGCAGCGTCAGCGCGGCGGCCGCCGCGATGCCGGACAGGATCATCAGCCACGTGACGCCGTTCGGCGTGATCGGGGTGCGCAGCAGCAGCCGCGTCAGGTACGGCGACAGGCGGCGCATGTACAGGCGCCCCGCCCAGTGCTCGCCGCTGTTGCGCTCGAAGATCGAGGGGGGCTGGGTGACCGCGCGCAGCTCAGCGATCGACGGCGCCGACGTACGCGTCGACACGGCGCCTCACCTCCCGCTCGTCCAGCCCGAGGTGCTCGAGGATCGTGTAGCGGTCCGGGCGCGTGGACGGCGCGTGGTGCACCGCCGCGGCGAACTGCCCGGGAGTGAGCCCAACGTCGGCGGGCACCCGCGGCAGGCCGTGGTGCGCGAGGCAGGCGTCGAGGTGCGCGGCGGTGTCCGCGTCGTCGCGCAGATGGCAGGTGAACAGCGCGGCCATGCCGGCGAGCTCGCCGTGGTTCGCGCTGCCCGGGAACAGGTGGTCGATCGCGTGGAGGATCTCGTGGTCGGCGCCGCTGCACGGCCGGCTCGATCCGGCGACCGCCATGGCCAGGCCGGAGAGCACGAGCGCGTCGGCCAGCGCGTAGAGGAAGCGGTCGTCGTCGATGGAGTCGCTGCGGTCGATGATCGCCATCGCGCCGGTGCGCGCGAACGTGACCGCGAGGCCGTCGACGGTCTCGCCGCGCTCGCGCTCGGCGAGCCGCCAGTCGTCGATCGCGGAGAGGTTGGAGACCGCGTCGCCGATCCCCGACCGGCGCATCTCCGGCGCGCTGCGGCGCACGTAGTCGAGGTCGACGACGACCGCGATCGGCATCTGCACCCCGAAGGACATCTTGCGCCCGCCCTCGGTCAGCGACGCGACGGGCGACGCGAGGCCGTCGTGCGCGAGCGACGTCGCCACCGCCACCATCGGCAGGCCGGCGAGCGACGCGGCGTACTTCGCCACGTCGATCGTGCGCCCGCCGCCGATGCCCACGAGCGCGTCGTAGAAGCCCGAGCGCAGGCCGCGCGACAGGTCCATCGCCGCCTCGACCGAGCCGCCCTGCACCGGGATGATCTCCGCGTTGGCCAGCTGCGGGCGCAGGACGGCGGCGATGGCCTCGCCCTGTCCGGGCCCGACGGCCACCGCGACGTGCCCGCCGCTGGAGATGCGGCGGTCGGCCAGCAGCGGCGCCAGCGCCTCGATCGCCCCCGGTCCGATGTCGATGGCCAGCGGCGTCCCGACCATGCGCGCTAGCAGCGGCACGCGACCTCCCGCGCCCGGGCGAGGTCGGCATGGTCGTCGACCTCCACCCACTCGACCACGCCGATCGGCGCGATCGCCACGCGCCCGCCGCGGTCGGCGAGCTCCTGGAAGCCGTCCTCGTAGTAGAGCGACGGGTCGCGCTCCCACGTCGCCTGCAGGGCGTCGGCCAGCGGCTGCGCGGCCGCCGGCTCGATGAGCGTCACGCCGATGTACTCGCCGTCCGCGGTGGCCGGGTCGAGCGCCTTGTTGATGCGGTCCAGCAGCCCGTCGCGGACGTGGACCTTCATCTCCTCATCGCCCATCTCGTGCGACTGGTCGACGGCGATGACGACGTCGCCGGCGCCGCGCGCGGCGAGCAGCGTCTCCTCGACCGACGGCGGGTGCACGGTGTCGCCGTTGGCCATCAGCACGCCCTCGGCGAAGTGCTCGCGCGCGCACCACAGCGAGTACGCGTTGTTCCACTCGAGCGCCTTGGGGTTGAACAGCAGCTCGATCTCGAGGCCGTGGCGGCGCTCCAGGGCGGCGCGGCGCTCGACGAGCACGTCGTGCTGGAAGCCGGTCACGACCACCGCGCGGTCGAGCCCGACGTGCTTGAGGTTGCCCAGGGCGACGTCCAGGATCGTGCGGTCGCCGTCGACCTCGAGCAGCGTCTTGGGCAGCGCGTCGGTCAGCGGGGCCAGGCGACTGCCCCAGCCCGCGGCGAGCACCATGCCGATCATGCGGCTTCTTCCTCCTCGTCCTCGTAGAGCATGGGCCGTTGGGCCCGTTCGAAGTGTCGCCAGCCGGTGACGGACTCGCCGACCAGCACGACGGCCAGGAGCCCGGCCGCGATGTACATGCCCGCGGGCAGCGCGCCGGCGATCAGCAGGACCCAGACGAGCACGAGCCGTCCGTCCCACCCGAGCGTGACGAGGTTCACCCACTGCGGCGGCACCGTCCCGCGGTAGCGCAGGCGGTAGACGAGGTCGTACTGGCGGAAGGCGACGACGCCGAGCAGCGCGAACGCGGCCGGCAGCGAGCGCTCGCCCGCGATCGCCGCCATCCACAGCACCGCCGCGTACTCGCCGATGCGCAGCAGCGACGGGATCGCCCAGCGCAGGCGATCGGTGTGCGGGCGCCCGCTCGAGGTGCCGGCCGTGACGATCAGCCAGGCGATCAGGGCGCCCGGGACCCACCGGTCGGCGTCGTCGCCGGTGATCGCGATGACGATCAGCAGCGCGGCGACCCCGAGCGCGATGAGCGCCGTCGGCGCCAGCGGGACGGCGCGCCCGGCGACGCGCCCGAGCGTGCGGGCCAGGGGGCCGTCGTCGCGGTAGGTCTCGAGCGAGCTCAGCGAGTCACCTCCCTCCGGGTCGGAACGGTGGTGGCTGAGGACCCGCGGGCCCGCACGTCACCGGGAGATCGACCGCAGGAAGCGGCCGGTCAGGGTGTAGACGGCTGCGAAGCCGCCCCAGACGATGAGCACCACGAACGTCGTGTGCGCGCTCCAGATCGCCGCCGTGAGCGAGATCGCGGCGAAGCGCTCGCCGATGGGGAACGCGACGATCTTCTTCAGCCAGCGGGCCGCGCCGAGACGGTCGACCCGGTGCCACACCGACAGCAGCCCCTTCGACATCCGGACGCGCAGCGGCGGCGCGGGCGCCTCGACGACCTCGGCGACGGGTGCCGCGGCCGCCACGACCGACTCGGGCGGCCAGCGCACCGCCGGCGGGTTGGGCCCATCCCAGGCACGGTGCAGCGGCGCGTGCTCGGTCGCCCCGATCTGCAGCTGCTGGCTGGTGCCGAAGGAGAAGTCGCCCATGTGGCGCGCGATCTGCAGGGTCAGCGCGATCCCGGCCAGCAGCCACACGGACTCCCCCATCCGCGTCCCGCCGATCGCCAGCCCGGCGAAGACGACGTACTCCTTCGTGCGGTCGAAGATCGAGTCCAGCCACGCGCCCAGCTTGGAGAACTGGCGGCTGTAGCGGGCCAGCTGGCCGTCGACGCAGTCGAACGTGAACGCGAGCTGCAGCAGGATCGCGCCGGCGATCAGCCCCCAGCGCTCGCCCGTGGCGAAGCCGGCGGCGGCGAGGAAGCCCAGCGCGAGCGAGAAGGCGGTGACCTGGTTGGGCGTCAGGCCGCGGCGCGCGGTCCAGCGCGCGATGTAGCGGGAGTACGGGCTGACGAAGAACGTCGTGAAGAAGCCGTCGCTGGCCTTCACCGCCGAGTCGAGCAGGACCTTGTCCTCGTCGTAGCCGACGATGCGCTCCTCGGCCTCGGCGATCGACGGCGCCGACAGCGGCCGCGCCCAGAACAGCGAGCGCAGGTAGCTGTGGCCGACGTGGGTCCCGCCGCGCACGAGCCCGACGAGCACGAGCGAGACGGAGTCCTCCGGCGCGGCCTGCACGCGCAGGGCCAGCTCCTCGCGCACGTCGGCGGGCAGCTCGACGGCGTCGAGGACCTCGGGCCCGATCGGCTCGCCGGGCGCCGGCCGCCAGGCGGGAGCCTCGCCGTCCGCGGGGACCTCGCCGGCCGGCACGGCGTCCAGCTCCTCGGCGTGGCCGAGCACGCTGCGCGCCAGCGAGTGGCGCCAGCGGCGCTCCTTGATGAGCATCTCCTCGGCGAACACGCCGGGCGGGTCGGCGAGGATCGCGGCGAGCTCGTCGGCCTGGCCGGCGGCGCGGCCCCGGTCGTCGGGTCCGACCTTGAGGACGCCGAGGAAGCTCATCGTCGGGCGCTGGACGTGGTGGTAGGCCGAGCCGGCGCTCGTCACGCGGCCGCGGCGCGAGCGCGTGCGCGTCGCGAACGGCCGCCCGGTGCGCGCGCCCGTGCTGAGGATGGCGGTCGCCAGCCGCGGGTCGGCGAGCACGCCGGCCAGCGCCTCGCGGTGGGTGACGATGTCGCCGTAGAGCAGGACGAGCGGGGCGTCGGCGCGCTCGCGGGCGATCTCGGCGATGTGGCGCAGGTCCTCGGCGGCGTCGGCGCTGGGCAGGACGAGGGTTCGGGGCCCGCCGGCCGGGAGCGCCGCGGTCACCGCCGGGCTCCACGCGGTGCGCGTGAGCACGCGCACGTCGCGCACGCCGAGGCTGGCCATCTGCTCGACGAGCCGAGCCAGCAGCGTCGTCTGCTCCCAGGCCAGCAGCGCGGCGGGACCGCCGTCGTCACCCGCCGCGGTGGCGACGAGCACCGACGTCGTGCCCTCGGCGGCGAGGCCGCCGACGGCTACGCGGTCCGCGGCGCCGGAGTCCGCCGCCGGGCGCTGATGTGCAAGGGATTCGCGCATGGAGAAGCTCGCCCTGCGCATGCCGGTCCGACACGCAGCGAGACCCGGCGGCAGCCTAGCGGTCGGCTCCCCCGGACCCGCTCGGACGCAGGGCATTCAGGAGGTCGTCCCAGCGGGCGCCGACGGTCGCGAGGTCGTACCGCGCGGCCTTGCGGACCGCGGCCGCGCCCATGCGCCGCCGGGCGCCCTCGTCGTCGATGAGCTCGAGCAGCGCCGCGGCCAGCGCGTCGACGTCCTCGGCCGGCACGAGCAGGCCGTCGACCCCCGGCTCGATGATCTCGCTCGGGCCGCGCGGACAGTCGAAGCTCACCACGGGCAGGCCCTTGCTCATCGCCTCGACGATGACCATGCCGAAGCCCTCGAAGCGCGAGCTGAGCGCGAAGACCGACGCCTGGGCCAGCGCCTCGCCCAGCTGCCGGGTCGCGCCCATGAACAGCACCTGTCCGGACAGGCCGCGCTCCACGACCAGGTTGCGCAGCGCCGGCCCCTCCGCGCCGGACCCGTAGATGCGCAGCTGCCAGTCCGGCCGTCGTGCGGCGACCCTGGCCCACGCCTGTATGAGCAGGTCGAAGCCCTTCTGGCTCAGCAGCCGCCCCGCGGCGGCGACCACGGGGGCGTGGACGTCGGAGATCCCGCCGCCGAGCTGCGGGACCGCGTTGGGGATCCGGACGACCTTCGTGGCGCCGCCCGCGACGAGCCCGGAGTAGTCGCGCTCGTCCTCCTCGGTGAGCACGACGAGCGCGTCGAGGTCGCCCAGCGTGCGGCGGACCTCCGCGGCCAGGCCGGGCCGGTGGGCGTGGAAGTTCATGTGCTCCCAGCCGATCGTCACGACGCCGGGCGGCGCCAGCCGGGCCGCGAGCGCGGCGAACGCGGGCCTCGTGGCGACGAGGACGCCGCCGTCGAGGCCGCGCAGCGTCCGGGCCAGGGCCACGTCGGTGCGCAGGCTGCAGAACGGATAGGCGTAGTCGTCGGGGTGCACGAGCACGCTCGGCAGGCGGCCGAGGAGGCGGGCGAGCCCGCGCCCCGGGGTGCGGCGGTCGTCGAGCGCGCGCGCGGCGACGCCGCCGGGGAAGCCGAGGAACGGCTCGTCGCGGCGGCGCACGACGCTCATGACCTCGACGTCGCCGCCTCCGGCGGCGAGGTGCTCGGCGAGGTTCAGCGTCGTGCGGATCGTCCCGCCCATTCCCCAGGCGTGCAGCAGCATGAGCCGGATGCGGCCGGGATGAGGGTCGCGCCGGCGGCCGAGCAGCGGCGGCAGCAGCCGGATCGCGGCGCGGTGCACGGCGACCGCGAGCCCGCCGAGCAGCCGTCGGCGCGTGGAGACGCGGCCGATGGCCAGGCCGGGCGGCGGCGCGGCCGCGGGCGCGCCGACCCGGACGGAGAGGTTGTCCTCGACCGTGTAGTACGGCCGCGCCTCGCCGGCGCCGAGCGGCACGGCCGGGTAGACGACGACGTCCTTCTTGCCGCGCAGGCCGTCGAGGTGGCGTCCGACGCGCAGCCGGCGTGCTCCTGGCGCGAGCTCCAGCCACAGGTCCCAGACCCCGTCACCGCCCGCCAGCGCCGCCGCCTCGACCCGCGCCGCGAAGCGGTCGCCGCCGAGCGTCGCCTCCGCGACGACCTCCGCGGCCCCGCCGCCCCGGCGGCGCGCCACGATCCTGGCGCCCTCGGCGGGATCGCCGACGCCGGCCAGCGCGCCCTCGATCGCGAAGGCCGAGCCGTCGACGCGCAGCTGCTCGAGCTCCGCATGGGCGGGTGTACTAGCTTGGCCCACTTCGCCCGTGCACTATCTCGACTTCCTCGCCCAGATCCACGAGCGCCTGGCCCCGCCCACGTACCTGGAGATCGGCATCCGGCACGGCGGCAGCCTCGCGCTGACCAAGTCCGTCAGCGTCGGGATCGACCCGTCCTACCGGCTCAACCACCCGCTGCCCGAGGGTGTGACGCTCTTCCGCGAGACGAGCGACGACTACTTCGAGCGTGAGGACCCGCTCGAGGCGCTCGACGACCGGCGGATCGGGCTCTCGTTCATCGACGGCCTGCATCTCGCCGAGTTCGCGCTGCGCGACTTCGTCAACGTCGAGCGCCACGCCGACTGGACGAGCGTCATCGTCTTCGACGACATCTTCCCGGCGGACGTCGAGATGGCCGCCCGCGACCGCCAGACCTGGCTGTGGACGGGCGACGTCTACAAGGTGATGGCGATCCTGGCCGACCACCGTCCCGACCTTATCTGCCTGCGGGTCGACACCGAGCCGACCGGGCTGCTGCTCGTCCTCGGCGCGAACCCGCACAGCACCGTGCTCGCCGACCGCTACCGGAAGCTCGCCAAGGCGATCGACACGCCCGATCCGCAGCCGGTGCCCGCCGACGTGCTCGCCCGCCGCGGCGCGGTGGACCCGCAGCGCGTGCTCGACGCCGGGTTCTGGGACTACCTGCGCCGCGCGCGCGAGGACCCCGGGCTGGTGCGCCCCATCGGCCTGCGGCGGCTGCGGCGGCGCGTGCGCCTGGACCTGCGCAAGCTCCGGCTCTGAGCGGGCGGTCAGGACCGCGGCCGCCGGGCCCGCCCGCTCGCGCCCAGGACGCGCGCCCGCACCCGGATCAGCTGCCGGCGGGCGGGCTTCGGCAGCCGCCGCGCCAGCGGCGCGAGCGCACGCTCCGCGGGCCCGGGCATGCGCGCCCTGCGCTTGGGCGGGGCGGGCTTCTTCGCAGCCGGCTTCGGCTCCGGGGCGGGCGCGGGCGCGGGAGCCGGCTCGGCCGGCACCGTCCCGCGCTCGGGCAGCGCCTCGCGCTCGACGAGCTTGACCTCGTTGGGGTGATAGCGGCGGTCGGTCAGCGGCACGTAGCTCTGCTGGTCGATCTCGAGGTCCGCAAAGCCCTGGACGCGCCGGGCGACGTCGGCCCCGCCCGCCAGCAGCGAGCCGTCGCGCAGCGGCGCGAGCGCCATCGGGTCGGTGACGTCGTAGCCCCACAGCTCGCCGATCCGGGCGAGCCGGCTCTCCATCCTGCGCCGCACCGGTGCGTCGAGCGTCTGCGTCCACTTCGCGATCCGCGACACGTCGATCGGGTCGTCGACCCGGGTCTGGCCCTCGACCTCGGTCACGCCGCCGCGCTGGGCCTGCACGGCGTGATGCTGCAGGACGTCGTCGGACCACGGCTCGCCCAGCCACTGCAGCAGCTCCCGCATCAGCGGCTCCGTCTGCAGCAGCAGGTCCTCGTAGCGCAGGACGACGAAGCGCTCGGGATACCGGGTCGCCTGGCGGGCGATCTCGCGGTTGTTGCGCAGGTAGTGCTCGATCGTGCGCGCCGGCCGCCCCCAGCCCGGGTCGCGCCAGGAGCGCGACACGTTCGACGCCACCGACGCGCCCGGATGGCGCACGATGCCGAGGAACACGGCGTCGGGGAACACGCGGGCCATGTCGTCGATGTGCCACGTGTGGTACGGGGTCTTCTCGCCCCAGCGCACCTTGCCGTGCTGCTCGGCGTAGCGCATGAACAGGCGGCCGTAGACCTCCCCCATGAGCTCGTCGAACTCCTCGCGCGTCCACCCCAGCCGGCGCCCCCAGCCACCGCCGCGCCACTTGAACGGGATCGTGCGCTGTGCCTTGTAGGCGCGCATGAAGCCGGTCTCCTGGGGGATGGCGATGCGCGGGTGGCTGTCGAGGATGAGGCGCAGCAGGGTCGTGCCGGAGCCCATCGCGCCGACGATGAAGATCGGACCCCGGACCGGCGCCGCGGGCGGCGTGCTGGCGTCAGGCACGGCTCTGGCCTCCGCGGACCGCCCGCCAGACGGCGGGGCCGCCCGGGACGCGGCCCACGACGCGCTGGCGCAGCCGCGGCGGGGCGGGCGGCGGCGCGGGCGGCTTGGGCGGCTTGCGCTCGACGAGCTGCCCGTCGGCGCCCATCCGCAGGAGCATGGGCTCCGAGGCCATCCGCCGCGACACCTGCGCCGGGGCCGAGAAGCCGGCCACGTCGGCGATGGCGTGCAGCTCCCACGTGCCGCCGCGCAGCGGCGACCCCCCGGACGCGCGGCTCGGGTTCAGCCGCGCGTCGCCCGCCTGGGCGACCGTGCCGTCGGTGATGAGCCGCGCCTCGCCCTTCGTGGCGACCGGGTACTCGCTGAGCGTCTTCGGCGAGCGCAGGAACAGCCCCGGCCGGCTGGCGGCGAAGTCGTCGGTCGCGTCGAGCACCTCGTCGGGCAGCGCGTCGCGCAGCGGCCCGGGCGGCGGGACCCATCGCACCCGCGGGCGCTCCTCGTCGCCGAAGCGCTCGAAGCGCAGCGGCTGCTCGGCTCCGCGCAGTGCGAGGTCGACGCGCACGGCCAGGCCCTTGCCGTGGGCGCGCGGGTAGCCGATCGCGCGCGCCTCGAGCTGGGACTCGAACGCCGCCAGCGCGAGCAGGCCCTCGAAGCTCCCCGTGCGCAGCAGGTAGGAGCGCACGCGCAGGCTGAACGGCAGGTACGGCTCCATCCGGTCGCCGAAGCGCCGTTCGGCGACACGGCGGATCTCCTCGAACAGCTCGCGCGAGTAGGCCTCGTCGCCTTCGGTGCGGCGGACGAACGCGGGCCCGCCGACGCGCCGCAGCAGCTTGCCCCGGTACCAGTTGCTGTAGAGGCGGTCGCGCAGCTCGCCGGGCTCGACGTGCCGGTCGAGGATGTCGAGGACCTCCTCGAGGTCGCGGTAGTAGCCCGTCGGGTCGAGGCGGCGGAACGACGCGCTGCGGCGGCGGCGCACCCAGTGGTAGCAGGGATAGTCCGCGAGAACCGAGACCTTGCGAGTGCGGGCGTAGGCGTTGACCATGAAGACGTGGTCCTCGAGCCGGCGCCGCCCCTCGGGGAAGCGGATCCCCTGCTCGTCGAGGAAGGCGCGCCGGAACAGCTTGTGCGGCGACAGCAGCGTGACCAGCGGTTCCCAGTCGAGCCCGACGCCGGCCTGGTTGGCGGCGAAGATGGGCCGGGCGACGTCCTTGCCGTGCCCCACGACCTTGCCGACCACGACGTCGGCGTCGTCGGCCTTCGCCTTGTCGTAGAGCCGCTGGAGCGCCTCCTTGCCGATCCAGTCGTCGTTGTCGGCGTACAGGACGTACTCGCCCTGGGCCAGGTCGGTGCCGATGTTGCGCGGGCGCCCCGGCCAGCCGGAGTTCGGCGTGTGCTCGACGCGGACGTTGGCATGCTCGGCCGCGAGCTCGTCGAGGAGGGCGGGCGTGTCGTCGGTCGAGCCGTCGTCGACGAAGATCACCTCGTACTCGTCCGCGGGCAGCGTCTGCCCGAGGACCGTCCGTACGAGATCTCTGATGTTCTTGCCGGGGTTGTAGACCGGAACGATGACGCTGACCTTGATCACAGGCGAGCGCACCTTACCCACGCCGCGACTTCAGTCGCCGGCCCGTGCTGCCGATCCCTGAACCCGATGTCCCGCTTCCTGATCGCCCTGCTGGCCGCCGCCGCGGCCCTCGCCGCCGCCGCCCCGGCCGGCGCCGCCGAGCCCGACGGGCCGTGCATCCCCGAGCAGCCCGACGGTCCCGTCTGCCACTTCGAGCTCGGGCGGGTGGTGTACATCACCGACGGCGACACGATCGACGTCGACCTCCTCGACGACGACACGACGAGCCCCATCCGCGTGCGCCTCACGGGCGTCAACGCGATGGAGCAGACGGTGTACAGCCACAACCGGATCAAGCGGCGCGGCGAGTGCCACGCGCTCGAGGCGACGCAGCGGCTCGACCAGCTCATCGACGGCAGCCTCGGGATCGTGCGGCTCGCCGCGCAGGACCCGAACAGCCACTCGGGCGCGCGGATCCGCCGCTCGGTGGGCGTGATGATCGACGGCCGGTGGGAGGACGCCGGGCGGATCCTGCTCGCCGAGGGCCACGCGCTGTTCCTCGCCAACAACACCGAGTGGGCGTGGAACCGCACCTACGGCCAGCTGGCCCAGCAGGCTGCGAACGCCGGCGTCGGGCTGTGGAACACCGAGTACTGCGCGGGCGGTCCCGCAGCCGCGGTCAGGCTCTGGGTCCACTGGGATCAGACCGACGGCTCCCCGACGGGCGACGAGTGGGTGCGCATCAAGAACGTCGACACGGCGCCGGTGTGGCTCGACGGCTGGTACGTGCGCGACTCCGCCCTGCGGCGCTTCGTGTTCCCGCCGGGCACGATCGTGCCGCCGGGCGGCTCGGTGCGCCTGCGCGTCGGCGCCGCGCCCGCCCCGGACCTCAGCTGGAACCTCGCCGGCAACATCTTCGACAACGCGACGTTCGACGAGCGCGCGATCTCCGACGGCGCCTACCTCTTCGATCACGACGGCGACCTGCGGGCATGGCAGATGTACCCGTGCCGGGAGGCGTGCACCGACCCCGACCAGGGAGCATTCGACATCGAGCCCCAGCCGTACGGGCGCGAGACGATCTCGCTGCGCAACACGCGCGACACGCCGGTCGATCTCGAGGGCTACGCGCTGAGCGTCGGGACGCGAGCGGCGTATCCGTTCCCCGGCAACTCGGTCGTCGGGCCGGGCGAGACCATGCTCGTGCGCGTCGGCGGCTCCCCGGGGACCGACACGCGGCTGGAGAAGCACTGGCCGCGCGGCGACTCGCTGCTGCGCAACGCGGGTGGCACGGCGGTCCTCAAGACGTTCGACGAGATCCGGCTCGGGTGCACCGCCTGGGGCACCGGGCGCTGCTGAGCGGGAGCGGGGTCAGCCGGCGGGGACGTCGGCCGCGTCATCGGGCGCGGTGCCGGCGGCGCCGGACGAGGCGGGCGAGACGTCCGTGGAGGACGGCGACGGTGAGGCCGGCGGCGGCGCGGCGGGGGTGACCAGCGTGATGGCGACCTGGACCGCCGCGGGGCCGCTCGCAGGCCCGTCGGACGGCGTCGGCGGCGCGGTGACGGTGACCGAGCTCGAGGTGGACGCGGGCGGCTCGGGAACCTCGGCATCGGGGTCGACGACGGCGAGCAGCAGCTCGGCCACGGGCGCCGGGGCGGCGGGGGCCGGCTCGGCCGGGGCGGTCGGCGCGTCCGGCTCGGACGGCTTGGCCGGCGTGGCCGGTCCGCTCGGCTCAGTCGGCGTGGCGGGCTCCGACGGCTTGGCGGGCTCGGTCGGCTTGGCCGGCTCGGTCGGCGTGGCGGGCTCGCCCGGCTTGGCCGGCTCGGTCGGCGCGGCGGGCTCAGACGACTTGGCCGGCTCGGTCGGCGCGGCCGGCTCAGACGGCGCGGCCGGCTCGGTCGGCGCGGCAGGCTCAGACGGCGCGGCCGGCTCGGTCGGCGCGGCAGGCTCAGACGGCGCGGCCGGCTCGGTCGGCGCGGCAGGCTCAGACGGCGCGGCCGGCTCGGTCGGCGCGGCAGGCTCAGACGGCGCGGCCGGCTTAGACGGCGTGGCCGGCTGAGACGGCTTGGCCGACTCGCTCGGCGCCGCCGGCTCAGACGACTTGGCCGGCTCGCTCGGCGCCGCCGGCTCAGACGGCTTGGCCGGCTCAGAGGGCTTGGCGGGCTCGGACGGCTTGGCCGGCTCGCTCGGCGTCGCGGTATCGGCCGGCTCGCGCGGCGCCGGCTCGCTCGGCGTCCCCGGCTCGCTCGGCGTCCCCGGATCGGACGGCGTCCCCGGATCGGACGGCGGGGTCGGATCGTCCGGCGCCTGACCGCCGGGGGCGAGCGGGACGGTCACCTCGATGACGTTGCTCGTGCCGTCGCCCTGGCCCGCGTCCACGGTCTGGGCGGTCGGGGCCGTGGCCGCGACGACGTCCATGCGCAGGCGCATCTGCAACTGGTCGATCGACGTGACGCTGCTGTCGACGATGTCGATCCGCGCCCGCATCGCCGGGGTGTCGCCCGCCGCGGTCGGTGTCGGCGCCGAGTCGGCCATCGCGGCCAGATCGGGCGTGAAGCTGAGGCTCACCTGACGCTGAGCGCCCGTGTCCGGGTTGACCAGATTCATGGCCATGCGCAGCCGCGGGAGATCTGCGGGGGAGCTCGGGTTCACCCGCGCCGGGTTGACGACGCGCAGCTCCAGGCGGCGGCGGGCGGAGACCGCGACCGGCGCTGCCGGCTGCTGGTCCGCCGCGGGCGCCTCGGGTGTCGCGGGCGTCGCAGGCGCCGAGGCGTTCGTGGTCGAGTCGGGGGTCGGCGAGGACGGTGTGTCCTGCGCGGAGGGGCGCCGCGGCGGCGAGGCGACCACGTCGCCCACGTCGATGCCGTCGCTCTCGACGACGACGGGCACGCCCGCCGGCGCCGAGGTCCCGCCCGCGGCGGAGCCGGACGCGGCCGAGCCGGTGGTGCCCGACGGCGCGGTCGACGGGCGGGCGGGCGTCCCGGACGGCTGGCGAGACGACGCGATCAGCTCGGGCAGCGCGAGCGGCTCGCCCTTCGGCAGGCGGACCTGGCCGCTCACGCCGCTGCCGACGTTCGTGGCGAACGGGCCCCAGCCGAACGTCCCGGTGATGGCGAGGCCGAGGGCGGCAACGGCGACGCAGAGCGTCACGCACGCGGGTACGGCGTAGCTCAAACCCCTGCGCAGAGTCCTGTCCACACTCGCATGATCGACACTCCGGGCCCCTTACTTGAGAAACTTCTCTCTGTCCGGTCCGCCGTGAGTCACACCGGGAATCGGCGCATCTGGGCCGAATCTTGAGCCGGATCGGCCCCCGGACACCGCCCTCAGCGGCCTCTCAGCGTGCTGGCAGGGCACTCCCGGCGCGCGCGCCGACCCCTGGCGTCCTCCAGGCCCCAGCCGGCATGGCGGGCCAGCACTCCGCCGCCGCCGCCGTACAGTCGATGAGCTCGAGCTGGCACGCGCTCCTCTATGGATCGTTCGACGCGTCCGGCGTGATGACGGTCGACAAGCCCCCGCTCGCGCTCTGGGTGCAGGCGCTGTCCGCACGCGCCTTCGGCTTCGGCTCCTGGAGCATGCTCGTGCCGCAGGCGGCACCGCCGCATGCACAGCGGACGGGACGCCGTCGTCGGTCGTGCGCCGGACCCCTGGTCGAACGCACGACCGGCACACGCACCGTGACGTAGGGTGCTCGCCGTGCGCGCGATCCAGATCACCGAACTGTCCGGGCCCGCCGACGCGCTGAAGCTCGTCGACGTGCCCGAGCCCGAGCCGTCCCACCCGCTCACGCCGGGTGCCGGCGTCGTCATCGACGTACATGCCGCCGGGGTCTCGTTCCCCGAGGTGCTGCAGAGCCGCGGGGAGTACCAGATCAAGCCCGACCTGCCGTTCGTCCCCGGCGCCGAGGTGGGCGGCATCGTGCGCAGCGCGCCGGAGGGCGCGGCGGTCCAGCCGGGTGATCGCGTGGCCGCGTTCTGCTTCCTCGGGGGCTTCGCCGAGGTGGCGGTCGCGCCGGAATTCCTGACCTTCCGCCTCCCCGGCGCGCTCGATCTCGCGCAGGGCGCCGGGCTGATCCTCAACTACCACACGGCGTACTTCTCGCTCGTGACCCGCGGGCGGCTGCAGGCGGGCGAGACCGTCCTGGTCCACGGTGCGGCCGGCGGCATCGGCACCGCATCGCTGCAGATCGCCAAGGGCCTGGGCGCGCGCACGATCGGCGTCGTCTCCAGCGACGAGAAGGAGCGCGTCGCGCGCGAGGCGGGCGCGGACGACGTCGTGCGGTCCGACGGGCCGTGGAAGGACCAGGTCAAGGAGCTGGGCGGCGCCGACATGGTCATCGACCCCGTCGGCGGCGACCGGTTCACCGACAGCCTGCGCTCGCTGCGGGAGGAGGGCCGCGCGGTGGTCGTCGGCTTCGCCGGCGGGTCGATCCCCGAGGTGCGCGTCAACCGCCTGCTGCTCGGCAACCTCGAGGTGATCGGCGCCGGCTGGGGCGGCTACGTCATGGACAAGCCCGACGTCAACCGGCAGATCGGCGCGGCGCTCGAGCCCCTCGTCGAGGCCGGGCACGTGCGCCCGATCGTGGGGCCGCGCTTCCCGCTCGAGCGGGCGGGCGAGGCGCTCGCCGCGATCGAGGAGCGCCGGGCGGTCGGTAAGGTCGTCCTGGACGTCTCCTCGTAGCCGTAGCGCGCACGAAGCGCGCCCACCCCGACCCGAGAGCCCGCTGCACGAATGCACGGCAGATACCTGGGAGCCCTGTGGGCGCTGGCCGCGGCACTGGCCGCCGCGCTGCTGCTGGCGGCTCCCGCCGGCGCGACGGTCGTCAGCCTGACCTTCGACGACGCGTTCGCCGATCAGATGCCGGCGGCCTCCATGCTCGGCGCGGCCGGCCTGCCGGCGACGTTCTTCGTGATGTCGAGCGCCGTCGGTCAGACCGGGCACCTGACCGCCGCCGACCTCGCGGCGCTCAAGGCGGCGGGCCACGAGATCGGCGGCCACACGCTCGACCACGCCGATCTGCCCACGCTCGGTCCCGACGACCAGCGCCACGAGATCTGCGACGACCGTCAGGCCCTGCTGGCGCTCGGCACGCAGGCGGCCGTGTTCGCGTATCCGTACGGGCACTTCGACGCCTCGGCACAGGCGATCGCGCGGTCCTGCGGGTACACGGCCGCCCGGGAGTCCGGCGGCCTCGCGGCGCCCGGGGGCTGCTGGGGCCCGTGCCCGGCGGCGGAGACCCTGCCGCCCGCCGACCCGTTCGCCATCCGCTCGGCGGCGTCGATCAAGTCGACCGTGGGCCTCGCGGACCTCCAGCAACTGGTCCTCTCCGCCGAGGCGACCGGCGGCTGGCTCACGCTCACGTTCCATCACGTCTGCACCGACTGCGGCACGTACGCGACCGACCCGTCCGTGCTGGCGGCGTTCGCCGCGTGGCTGGCGCCCCGCCGGGCCTCGGGAACGGCCGTGCTGACGATGTCCCAGGCCCTGTTGCAACCGGCGGCTCCCGTGGCCCCGGCGGCCGAGCCCCCGGCCGCGCCGGTGCCGGCTCCCGCGGCGCCGGTCGGGCGCCGCCCCCGGCGCCGGTGCCCGGCGGCCGTCACATCGCACCGCCACCGCCGGTCCCACCACGTACCAGCACGGTGTCGCGCCGGGGCTCGCGGGGTACGCGCACGGCGATGGCCGGCGACCACCTACCTGACGAGCACCGCGCGCTCGGCGGCCGCGCGGCACTGAACGCGGCGTTCGGCGCGGCCGAGGACGCGTCGTGAGCCGGGTCGTCGTCGTCACCGGCGCGTCGGCGGGGGTCGGCCGCGCGACCGCGAAGGCGTTCGCCGCGCGCGGCGACTCCGTGGCGCTCGTCGCCCGCGGGCAGGAGGGCCTGCAAGCGGCCGCACGCGAGGTCGAGCAGGCCGGCGGCCGCGCCCTCGTGCTGCCGTGCGACGTCTCCGACGCCGGCGCGGTCGAGGCGGCGGCGGAGCGCGTGGAGCGCGAGCTCGGCCCGATCGACGTGTGGGTCAACGCGGCGATGGCCGCCGTCCTGGCCTTCGTGCACGAGACCGCGGCGGAGGACGCCAGGCGCGTGACGGAGGTCACCTACCTCGGCGTGGTCCACGGGACGATGTCCGCGCTGCGGCGCATGCGCCCGCGCGACCGCGGCGTCATCGTGCAGGTCGGCTCGGCGATGGCCTACCGCTCGATCCCGCTGCAGGCGACGTACTGCGGCGCCAAGTTCGCCATCCGCGGCTTCACCGACTCGCTGCGCAGCGAGCTCATGCACGAGCGCAGCAAGGTCCGCGTGACGATGGTGCAGCTGCCGGGGCTCAACACGCCGCAGTTCACATGGGTCCGCACGACATTGCATCGCCACCCGCGCCCTGTGCCGCCGGTCTTTCAGCCGGAGGTCGCCGCCGACGCGGTCGTCTTCGCCGCCGAGCACCGTCGCCGCGAGGTCTGGGTCGGCGCCAACAGCGCGATCATCATCGCCGGCAACAAGGTCGCGCCCCGGCTCGGCGACTGGTACCTGGCGCGCACGAACGTCAAGGCGCAGCAGACCGACCAGCCGATCGACCCCTCGCGGCCCGACTACCTCTACCACCCGCTCGGCGACCGCGGGACCCACGGGCCGTTCGACGAGGAGGCCCACCCGCGCAGCCTGCAGCTCGCGCTGGTCAAGCGGCGCCGGCTGCTGCTCGCCGCGGGGGCGGCGGGGGCCGCAGCCGCCGCGCTCATCGGTTCCGGCGCGCCTCGAGCAGTCGCAGCCAGACTTCGCTAGCCGTCGGGTACGACGGCACGGCGTGCCAGAGCACGTCGAGCGGGACCTCGCCGACGACCGCGACCGTCGCCGAGTGCAGCAGCTCCGCGACCCCGTGGCCGGCGAACGTCGCGCCGAGCAGCACGTCGCGGTCGGCGTCGATGACGAGCCGCGCCTGCCCCGCGTAGTCGTCGCGCAGCAGCGACGCGCCCGCGACGGCGGCGATGTCGTAGTCGACCGTCTCCACGTGCGCGTGCTGCTCGCGCGCCTCCTGCGCCGTGAGGCCGACCGATGCCACCTCGGGATCGGTGAACGTGACCTGCGGGATCCGGCCGTGGTCGGCGATCGCGCGGTGGCGGGAGCCGTCGGGCGGCCGGCCCTGCGCCCGTGCGGCGATCACGTCGCCGCAGACGCGGCCGTGGTACTTGCCCATGTGGGTCAAGAGCGCCCGGCCGGTCACGTCCCCGACCGCGTAGAGCCAGTCGCCGCCGACGCCCCGCACCGCGAGGTGGTCGTCGGTGTCGAGGTAGCCGCCGGCCTCGAGGCCGACCGTCTCCAGGCCCAGGTCGTCGGTGCGCGGGCGCCGGCCGGCCGCGACGACGATCTCGTCGACCGTGATCGCCTCGCCGTCGATGACGATCGTGGCGGGGACCCCGCGCGGCACCCCCGCGCCCGTGTCGGCGGCGCCGTCGCGCCGCACCGAGTCGATGCTCGCCCCGAGCCGGACGTCGACGCCCGCTTCGCGGAAGCGCTCGGCGACGAGCTCACCGGCGAACGGCTCGTCGCGGGCCAGCAGCGCAGGCCCGACCTCCACGATCGTTACCTGGGCGCCGAGCCCGACGAGCCACGTCGCCGCCTCGCACGCCACGACGCCGCCGCCGATCACCAGGACGCGCTCGGGCACCGCGGTGAGGTTCGTCACGTCGCGCGACGTCCACGGATGCGCACCGGCCAGCCCCTCGACCGGCGGGATCGCGGCCGAGGTGCCGGTGGCCAGGACGATCGCGTGGCGTGCGCGCAGCCGCCGTGCGCCTCCGTCGCCACCGGCCGGCGCGAGCACCACCGTGCGCTCCCCGTCGAGCCGCGCCTCGCCCCGGAGCAGCTCCAGGCCGGCGCCCGCCGCCCACTCGACCTGCCCGCCGTCGTCGCGGCCGTGGGTGAAGCGGTCGCGGCGGGCGAGGACGGCCTCGAGGTGCAGCGACCGGCCGGCGAGCGCCTGCTCGACCCCGGCCATCGCGCGTCCCGCGGCCATGAGCTCCACCGGCCGCAGCAGCGCCTTGCTCGGCATGCACGCCCAGTAGGAGCACTCGCCCCCGAGCAGCTCGGCCTCGACGAGCGCGACGCGCAGCCCACCCATCGCGGCGTACTGCGCTGCGTTCTCGCCCGCCGCACCGCCGCCGACGACGATCACGTCCCAGGTGTCCTGCGCGTCCGAGGTCATGCCGCGGGTCGGTACCGGGCCGGGCGATCGGTGTCAAGGCGGCGTGAAGGCGCGCCGCATGAAGGGCGCGAAGGTCGTCCGCTTCTACGGGCACCCGTAGGCCCGAACGCGGAGGCTCGCTCCGCACTCGAGCCAGAGCACCGGCGCGTTATGGCACGTCGGTCACCACGTCTCCGGGGTCGGCCGTCGCCGTGTCGGTCCCCGCGCCACCGTTGCCGGCGTCATTGCCCGACACCCCGTCGACGAGGTTCAGCGTGTCGGAGTCCCCGTCGCCGTAGAGGCGATCGGACCCCGGCCCGCCGAACAGCTGGTCGTTCCCGCCGCGGCCGCGCAGCTCGTCGTTGCCGCCCGCTCCCGAAAGGCGGTTGGCGGCGGTGCTGCCCGACACCTTGTCGTTGCCGGCGCCGCCGGTGACGTTCTCGACGGTCAGCAGGACGTTGTCGCCCTCCCCCGCCGCGCCGTCGTCGGCGACGTTGTTGAGGTTGACCGTCACGCCGGTGGTGCGGGTGCCGTAGTAGACGGCGTCCGTGCCGCCCTCGCCGTCGAGGCGGTCACCGCCCTCGGGCGCGCTGTCCTGGCGGAACGTGTCGTTGCCGGTCCCGCCGCGCTCGTCGTCGTTGCCGGGCCCTCCGAACAGGAGGTCGTCGGCTGCTCCGCCGATCAGCGTGTCGTTCGCGCCGAGCCCGCAGATGACGTCGATGCCCCCACCGCCGTCGATCGAGTCCGGCCCCGCGGAGCCGACGATCACGTCGTTGCCGGCGGTCCCGGTGATCGAGCCCTGCCCGATCAGCGACGCGTTGACGCCGTTGCACTTGGCGATCAGCCACTCAAGCGTGAAGGTCCCGGTCGTGCCGCCGTTGCCGTCCACGGCGATGCTGTACGGCGTTCCCGCCGTCACGTTCAGCGCGACCGACGTGGGCCCCTCACCGACCTTCGTCAACGGCTCGAAGTAGCCGTTGCCGGTGTAGACCGCCATTCCCGGGGATAGCCCCGAGACGCTGCCGAGGCGCAGCACGGCCGGCCCGCTCACGGCCGGTGTCCAGCGGAACCAGACCGAGTTGTCCGCCGCCGCACCGCCGTGGTAGTCGAGTTCGCCCGGCTCACCGGTCGCGCGCACGCTCGTCGCCGACGTGATCCCCGCCGTGCCGGGCAGGACGCGGGCCTGCGCGAAGTCGTCGTTGGCCGGCGGGTTGACCGTCCACTGCAGCGCGACGTTGCCGCGCGCGTTGCTGAAGCCATCGACGGCGATGCGGTACTCGGTGCCGGCGGTCGCGGTGAACGCGACCCGCGACTGGCGCGAGCCGTTGATGTCGTCGTTGGCTGCGAGCTGCACGAGCCCGGTGATCGCTGAGCCCGCGTAGACGGCGAGGGTGGTGTCGAAGTCCGAGCCGCGCGTGTTCAGCACGGCCGGCCCGCTCTCCGGCGCGGTCCAGCGGTACCAGACCGTCGCGTCCGGGACCCCGCTGTGCGACGGCTCGCCCGGCTCGCCGGTCGACCGCGCGTTGCTGCCGAACGTCCTGCCCGTCGCCCCCGACACCGTCGTCGCCGCGGCGAAGTCGTCGTTGGCCGGCGGGTTCTGCGCCCACTGCAGGCTGAACGGCCCGTGCGCGGCGGCGAACCCGTCCACCCGGATGCGGTACGTCGTCCCGGCCGACGCGTTGAACGTGAGCTTCGACTGAAGCGTGCCGTTGAAGTCGTCGTTCGTCGCGACGGTGGTGAGGCCCGAGACGCTGCTGCCGGTGAACACGCTCAGCGCCGTGTCGAACGCGGCGTCGCGCAGGCTGAACGTGGTCGGCCCGTTCTCGGGCGCCGTCCACGAGTACCAGACGGTCGTGTCGGCCGTGGACGGGACCGAGGGCTCGCCCGGTTGGGCGGTCGCGTCGGTGTTGTCGCCGAACACGGTGCCCAACGCCCCGCTGAGGCCCGACCCGCCGAAGTCGTCGTTCGCGGGCCGGGGCACGTTGTTGTTGACGAACGTGCGCATCGTGCCCTGGAACACCTCGCCGTAGATGCCGGGGTGGTTGACCCTCGCGCAGCCGGTGCCCCAGCTCGTGTCGCCCACCAGCGCGTGCTGCGTGGCGCCCGCGATGAACAGCGGCCCGCCGCTGTCGCCCTGGCACGTGTCCATGCCGCCCGCCAGTGGACCGGCGCCGATCATCACGGCGCCGATGAAGCTCGAGCCGTACGCCGACGAGGAGGACATGGTCGCATCGGACTGGATCGGCAGGTCGACCTGCAGCAGGCTGTCGGAGCCCGAGCCGCCCTCGCTGGTGGCGCCGTGGCCGATCGCCCGGACGGTGTCGCCGGCCGCGGTCGGATCACCCGGGCCCGCCAGCCGCGACCACGCCTTCGTGGAGGCCGAGCTGAGGGTCAGGATGGCGACGTCGTTCTCGAACGTCGTCGCGTTCCAGGCCGGATTGATGGCGATGGCGCTGACGTTGCGGATCTCGCCCTGCGGCGTGGGGGCGCTGAGCTGATTCGCGCCGATGACGACGCGCAGGCCGGCGGCCGTGACCGTCCCGTCGACGCAGTGCGCCGCCGTGAGCACGCGCGTCGAGGACACCAGGGTGCCGCCGCAGAAGTGCGATCCACCCGAGGTCTGCACCGACACGAAGAACGGGTACGCCCCCGTCGGTGCGGTCGTGCCGCCGACGATGCTGCCGGCGGGCGGCGCCTGCCACACGGGCTTCTCGTCCCCCTTCGGGGGCGTCGTGCGCGGCGGGTCGGCCTGGGTCGAAACCTCATGGGCCTTCTTGGCGGGAACGACGGCGGTGACGCCGCCGAGACCCTGGGCCTCGTCGGAGTCCCGGGCGGGCGCGGCTGCCGCCCCGCCCGCGGGCACCGCGAGTACCCCGATCCCGGCGCAGATCGCAGCGGCGATCCGGCGCCTCCGTCGCGTCGGCGTGCAGGCTCCGCCTGCGGGTGGTGCGAGTGCCATGTGGCCCCCCGGTCCGTGGGCTCTATGTCGGGTGTGGCCGCCGGACGCCCCAGTGCCCCCACCAGGTGACGTCGCGCGACTCGCCGCCTATCCGACACCCTCGGAGGGGGCGCCGTCAAGTCCGCTAACCGGTTCATTGACGCACACCGGTCGAACACTCTCCACCGGGCGCGGCGGACGGTGCCGCGGCCCGGCCAGGATCAGTGGCCGCCGCGCGCCGCGCGGGGCACCTGCGCAATGACCAGCTGAGTCCAGCCGCCTGTTCGCGGGTCAGCGGTCGAGCACCTCGGGGTTGACCACGGACGCGGGCGGGCGGCCGGCGAGGACGTCGGCGACGTTCTGGGCGGCCAGCCGGGCGAGGTCGGCGATCGACTCCTCGGAGTAGAAGGCGGTGTGCGGCGTCGCGACGACGTTGGGCAGCTCGAGCAGCGGGTGGCCGGTCGGCAGCGGCTCGGGCGCGAAGACGTCGAGACCGGCGCCGGCGATCGTGCCGTCGCGCAGCGCGCCGGCCAGCGCATCGTGATCGACGACGGCGCCGCGGGCGCAGTTGATCAGGTGCGCGGTCGGCTTCATCGCGGCCAGGAACTCGCGGTCGACCAGGCGGTCGGTCTCTGCCGTGGCGGGCACGTGCAGAGACACGTGGTCGGACTCGGCGAGCAGCCGGGCGAGCGGGACTCCGCCGCTGCGGGTGTGCACGAGCACCTCCATGCCGAGCCCGCGGGCGCGGCGCTCGAGGGCCTGGCCGATCGCTCCGTGCCCGACGATGCCGAGCGTCGTGCCGGCGATGCGGCGGGTCGGCAGGCCGGTGGCGAGCGACCAGTCGCCGGTGCGGATCGCGCGGTCGTAGCGCGGGATGCCGCGGACGAGCGCGAAGAGCAGGGCGATGACGTGCTCGGCCACCTCGTCGGCGCAGTAGACCGGCACGTTGGTGACGGGGATGCCGAGCTCGGTGGCGACGTCGACCGCGATGTTGTCCGTGCCGACGCCGTAGCGCCCGATGACCCGCAGCCGGGTGCCGGCGCGGACGACCGCCGGGGAGACGCGCTTGAAGCAGGTGAGGATCGCGTCGCAGTCGCCGACGAGCTCGACGAGCTCGTCCTCCTCGCCTGTGCGTGCGTGCACCAGCTCGGCGGCCACGCCGTCGAGGACCGCCGCCTCGACGCTCGTGTCGGCCCACGTGTAGTCGGTGACCAGCACCCGATGCTCAGCCATCTCCCCCCCATCCCGCGAACGCCGCTCGGTCGCCCAGCTCGCGCTCGATGCGCAGCAGGCGGTTGTACTTCGCCAACCGCTCGCCCCCGGTCACCGACCCGACCTTGATCTGCCCACTACGCGTGCCGACGGCCAGGTCGGCGAGCGCCGGGTCCTCGGTCTCCCCGGAGCGCGCGGAGATCACCGTGCGAAACCCGGCCTCCTTGGCCCGCGCCACCACGTCGAGCGTCTCCGAGATGGTGCCGATCTGGTTCATCTTCACCAGCACCGCGTTGGCCGACCGCTCCGCGATCCCCCGATCGAGCCGTGCGAGGTTCGTCGTGAACAGGTCGTCGCCGACGATCTGCAGCCCGTCGCCGAGCCGCTGCGTGAACGCCGCCCACGCCGGCCAGTCGTCCTCGGCGAGCGGGTCCTCGACGGATGCGATGGGATGCTCGGCGGCCAGGTCGCCGATGTACTGCGCGAGCGCATCGGCGGAGAGCGTGCGGCCCTCGGAGTCCAGCCGGTACGCGTCGCCGGTGAAGAAGTGCGTCGCCGCCACGTCGAGCGCGTAGACGACGTCGTCGCCGGGCCGCAGCCCCGCTCGCGCGACGGCGTCATCCATGAGCCGCAGCGCCGCGCGGTGGTCGTCCAGGCGGGGGCCGTAGCCGCCCTCGTCGGCCTTCAGCGTCGACAGACCCCGTTCGGCGAGCACCGTGCCCATCGCGCCGTGCAGGCGCACCACCCACTCCAGCGCCTCGGAGTACGTCCGCGCGCCCGCCGGGATCGCCAGGAAGTCCTGGAAGTCGAGCTGGCGGCCCGCGTGCAGGCCGCCGGAGACGATATTGACCATCGGCATCGGCAGCGACACCGGTCCGCCGCCCGCGAGGTGGCGCCACAGCGGCACCCCGGCCACCTTCGCCGCCGCGCGTGCCGTCGCCAGTGACACCGCGAGCATGGCGTTGGCGCCGAGGCGCGACTTGTCCGCCGTCGCGTCGAGCGCGAGCAGCGCTTGGTCGACCGTCCGCTGTTGCGGCTCCATCCCACGCAGCGCCGCCGCGATCTCGCCGTTCACCGCCTCCACCGCTCCGAGCACCCCGCGCCCGCCGTAGCGAGCCGGGTCGCCGTCGCGGCGCTCGACCGCCTCGTGGCGGCCGGTCGACGCGCCCGAGGGCACCGACGCGCGCGCCGTCGTGCCGTCGGACAGGGCCAGGTGCGCCTCGACGGTCGGGCGCCCGCGCGAGTCGAGGATCTCGAGCGCGCCGGCGCCGGTGATCGTGGGGGTCATGGTCCTCCGGGGTCGCGGATGAGTGCCGCCGCGATGTCCACCGCCGCCGGGACGTCGAGCTCGTCGGCGCCGAGCAGCAGCCGCCGGCCGGCGGCGCGCAGCCCGGCGCGACGCTCGTCGTCGAGGCCGAGCAGCGGGGACTTCCCGTCCGCGCGGGCCAGCAGGATGCACGCGAGCTCGGCGACGACGGCGGCCTCGTCGTCCGCCTGTCCCCCCGCCTGCCGGTACGCCGCCCAGAACCGCCGCGCATGGGATGCCGCCGTCGGCACCACGTCGGGGTCGTGGCAGCCGTCCCCGAGCAGGTGGCACAACAGGAACGCGAGATCGAACGCCGGATCTCCCCAGTGCGCGCACTCGCAGTCCAGCAGCACCATGCGCCCGCCGCCGTAGGCGATCAGGTTCTTCGGCGAGAAGTCGCCATGCACGAGGACCGAGCGTGTCGCCAGCAGCCGGTCGACCTCCACCGCGATCCGCCCGGCGAGGTCCGGATGCGCCGCGGCGACGGTCCGGTGAAACGGATCGACCCGTCCCTCGATCAACGGCATCTGATCGGCAAACCGGCGCGCGAGCTCGCCGGCCCGGGCCGCCGACGCGGCCTGCAGACGACCGAGCAGCCGGGCCGCGCCCAGCGTCGCATCGTCCTCGTACCGGCCGGCCGCGAGCGCGTCGCGCCACACCTCGCCGCCGTCCGGCGCCACGGTCATGCCGAGCACGTACTCCGGATCGTCGGCGAACACCGACTCCGGCGCCGCGCCCGGCAACAGCTCGCTCAGGGCGTCCAGGCAGGCGCGCTCGACGTAGATCCGCGCCCGGTCGAAGTGCCACTCGACCCCGACGCGAAGGCGGGCGAGCGACTGCTTGACGACGACACCCTCGCCGTCCCATCGCGCCAACAGCACCACGTTGGACACGCCGCCCGACAGCTCGCGGACGTCGACGTCCGCGTGCGCAGGCGCGATCCCGCGCGCCCGGAGATACGACGGCAGCGACGCGACGCTGAGCTCCACGCGGCGATTATGCATGATTCGTTTGATCATGCATAATCCGTGCATCGCCGTGGAGTCTCGACCCACCCGCGCCGGCCAGGTCCAGGACGAATTGCGCCGGCGGATCCGCTCGGGCGACCTGCCGCCCGGCGCGCGCCTGCGCCAGGACGAGCTCGCGGCCCGCTTCGGCGTCAGCTCGACGCCCGTCCGCGAGGCGCTGACCGCCCTGACCCGCGAGGGCCTGGTCCGCCACGACGCCCATCGCGGCGCCGTCGTGCACCTGCCGACGCCCGACGACGTGCGCGAGAACTTCGAGATCCGCCTCGCGCTCGAGCCGCTGGCCACGAGCCTCGCCGCCGGACGGCTCGACCGGCGCACGACCGCCGAGCTGCTGGTCTTCGTGGAGGACCTCGACGCGGCCGTCGACCACGCCATGCGGACCGGCACGACGAGCGACTACGAGCACGCCGACCGCGCGCTGCACCTGACGATCTTCACGGTCGCGGGACGCCCCCGGCTCACCGAGATGATCGAGTCCCTGCGTGACGCTGCCGCGGCCTACGCCCATCTCCACCGGCCGGCCGGCTTCGACGAGCCGATCCTGCGCCGGCTTCATGCGCAGCACCGGGAGATCGTCGCGGCGCTCCGGGCCGGCGACGCCGCGCAGGCCGGCCTGCTCGCCGCCGCGCACGTGTGGCTCACCGCCGATGGCGCGGCCGTGGAGCCCGACCCACGCCTCCCGCGCGTCGAGCCCGCGTAGCGTCGTCCGCGCCGTCGCGGTCGTGGACGAGCCCGAGGGAGAGCGCGGTCTCCCGGGCAACGTCGATGCTCTCCACGACCCCCTTCGCTATATCCGGTCGCGCAGCCGCCGGTCGCGGCCGTAGCCCGCGACGACGGCGAGGATCAACAGCCCGAAGATGATCTGGTTGGTCGCCTGGTCGACGTCGTTGCCGACGAGGATCGTGGTCAGCACCGTCAGCGTGAGCGCGCCGACGACGGTGTGCGTGTAGTCGCCCCGGGCGCCCATGATCGTCGTGCCGCCGACGATCACCGCGGTCAGCCCCTGGAACAGGTAGGGGTCGCCGATCGACTGGTCGGCGCCGCTGAAGCCGGCGAGCAGGATGCCCACCAGCGTCGCGATCGCCGCCGATGCCGCGAACACGGCGATCCAGACCCGCCCGGTCGGCACACGCGCCAGGCCGGCCGCGCGCGGGTTGGCGCCGGTCGCGTAGAGCCGCCGGCCGGCGACGGTGCGGTGCAGCACCACGGCCATCACGACCGTGACGAGGCCGGTGATGACGACGATCGGCGGCACGTCGATGCCGAACGTCGCCGCGGCGGGCGAGCTGATGTCGGTCAGGAACGCGGGCGCGGTTCCGGTGAGGTTGCCGCCGGTCCACGCGATCGCGCCGCCGGAGGCCAGCGCCCCCATGCCGAGCGTGACGATGAGCGGCTGGATGCGATGGCGATGGCAGATCCAGCCCGTCGCGGCTCCCATCACCGCGGCGATCACGGCGGGCACCACGATCGCCGCCACCGACGGCCACCGGTGCACGCCGTAGAGCTCGCTGACGAGGATCGCGCCCATCACGATGAAGCCGGGGATCGACAGGTCGAGGCCGCCGAGGATCATCACGAGCGTCTGCCCGAGCGCGGCGAGGGCGAGCAGCGCGGCGAGCGTGAGCATGCTCTTGAGGTTGAACCACTGCCCGAAGCCCTCGATGGTCGCGGCGCCGTAGACGAAGATCGCCACCAGCGCGACGGTCTGGGCCAGCGGAAAGCGCCGCTGAAGGTCCAGCAGGGGTCTCACGCCGTCACCGCCTTGGCGACCGGCGCGGCCTGCAGCCGCGCGCCGACGAGGACGCCGACGACGAGGAGCCCGCCGTAGACGACCTGGTTCCAGCTCGCGGCGACGCCGAGGGCCGACAGCGCCGTCTGGAGCTCGTAGATGCAGACCGCGCCGAGCACGCTGCCGAGCAGCCCGCCCCGGCCGCCGCCCAGCGGCGTCCCGCCCAGCGCGACCGCGGCCAGGGCGATGAGCGTGTACGACGCGACGCCCGCGGTCTGCGTCGACAGGACCAGCGCGGTGAGCGCGATCCCGGCGACCGCGGCGAACAGCCCGCCGAGGGCGTAGGCGGCGATGCGCACGGCGACGACGTCGACCCCCGCGCTGTAGGCGGTCGCGTCGTTGCCGCCGACCGCGTAGAGGACGCGATGGAAGCTCGTGCGCGACAGCGCCAGCCAGATCGCCGCGGGGATCGCCATCAGGATCAGGGCCCCGGGGATGGGGCCGACCTGATCGCCGAGGCTGCTGAGCCACTGGACGTCGGTGACCGTCCTGGGGCTCGGCGCGATCTTCAGGGCGATGCCGGCGAGCACGAAGAACGCGCAGAGCGTCGCGATGACGGGCTGGTAGCGGAAGATCGCGACGAGCGCGCCGTTGATCGCCCCCACGCCCGCACCGATCGCCAGCAGGATCAGGATGGCGACGACCGGCGAACCCAGGCCGGCGTGCGGCAGCAGCCAGGACACGAGCACCACGTTGACGACGATCGACAGCGGGCCGACCGAGATGTCCAGCCCGCCGCCGCCCGAGACGATCGACGGCGTCGAGGCCATGGCGATCAGCGCGAACGGCGCAAGCGTCGCGAGCTGCGCCGGCCAGTTGCCAGGCTCGGCGAAGCTGGGCTCGGCGACCACGTTGACGGCGCAGAGCACGACCGCGAAGACGAGGGCGAACATGAAGGGCCGCGTCCGCAGCAGCTCACGCATGGGTCACCTCCGGGCGCTGTCCGAAGAACGCGCCGACGAGCGCCTGGCGCGACAGCCCGTCGCGCGGGATCTCGCAGAACGGGCCGCCCTCACGGAAGACGACGACCCGGTCCATCAGCTCGATGTGCTCGTCGACCTCGGTGGAGAGCATCACGATCGCCATGCCGGACGCCGCGAGATCGACCAGCACCCGGTACAGGTCCCGCTTCGCGCCGAGGTCGACGCCGCGGGTCGGGTCGTTGAGCAGCAGCACCGCGGGTTCCGTGGCCAGCCAGCGGGCGACGACGACCTTCTGCTGGTTGCCGCCGGAGAGCGTCGTGATGAGATCCTCCGGGCGCCCGAGCTTGATGCCGAGCGACTCGACGAAGGCGGCCAGCCGCGCCCGGCTGCGCTTCGGCTGCAGCACCCCTGCCGCCGTGTCGCGGGCGAGCGTCGGCAGGGCGAAGTTCTCGAGGATCGACTTGGACTCGAACAGGGACTCGGCGCGGCGCTCGCGCGGGACGTAGGCGCCGCCGTCGCCGGCCGCCGCCGCCAGCGCGCGCAGGAAGCCGTCCTGGCCGTGGCCCTCGAGCCCGGCGAGCCCCACCAGCTCCCCCGCGCGCACCGCGAAGTCGCCGACGTGCAGCACGACGTCGCCGATCTTGCGGTCGGCGCGCTCGCCGGCGTGATCGGTCAGCTCCTCGGCGCCGGTCATCAGGCGCACGAGCTGCGCGACCGGCGTCTCGCCGCGGCGCAGCGTGGCCACCGTCTCGCCCGAGCGCATCACGGTGATGCGGTCGCCGATCTCCTCGACCTCGTCCATCCGGTGGGAGATGAAGATCACGGCGACGCCGTCCGCGGCGCGCTCGCGCAGCACCTCGAAGAGGCGGTCGCGGGTCGCGACGTCGAGTGCCGAGGTCGCCTCGTCGAGGATCAGCACACGCGGGTCGCGGACCAGCGCGCGGGCGATGCCGCACGCCTGGCGGTCCGACAGCGACAGCCGCTCGACCGGCACGTCGAGATCCAGGGACCGGCCGAGCAGCCGGTCCAGGACCGCCTCGGCCTTCTCGCGCTTGGCGGCCTTCGAGCGCGGCGCGCGGACCAGGCCCTCGGTGCCCAGCCAGACGTTCTCCAGCACCGAGCGCGCCTCGACGACGAGGACCTCCTGGAAGACGGTGGCGATGCCGTGGTCGATGGACTCGCGCGGCGACGACAGCGCCACGACGGTCCGGTCGCCGACCTGCAGCGAGCCGGCGTCCGGCCGATGGACGCCCGCCAGGAGCTTGACCAGCGTCGACTTGCCGGACCCGTTCTCGCCGACGATGCACAGCGCCTCGCCGGCCGTCAGCTCGATCGAGGCGCCGCGCAGCGCGCGCGTCGCCCCGAAGGACTTGCTCGCGTCCGTGACGCGCAGCGCCGTGGGCGCGGCGGGCACGGCCGTCGTCTCCTGCGCCATGGTCACGGCGCGGCCGCCAGCGTCCCGGGCGCCGGCGCGCGGGCGGGCAGGACGCCGAGCTCGTCGCGGATCGCGTACAGCAGCGCGACGCCGCGGGCCGACACCCGCACGTCGGCGGGAACGACGTCGAGCAGCGCGCTCGCGCCGGCGGGCGGGAACCCGGCCGCCGTGAAGAGCTCGAGCGCCTCGTCGCGGGACGCGGTCGCCGCCCACGCCGCCGCCTCGGCCAGCGCGGCGAGGTACCGCTCCAGCGCGGGCCCCAGCTCGGCCAGGCGGGCCTCGCGCACCGCGACGCCGATGCCGGGGAAGTCCGGCAGGGCCTGCTCCACGGTGGTGAGGCGCCGCAGGCCCTGGTCGATGGCCTGGTCGCTCCACGGCGGGCCGAGGAGCCCGCCGGCCGCCCGCCCCTGGGTGACCGCGTCGCACCGCTGCTGGATGCCGCCCTCGGGGCTGAGCCGGTAGTCGCCGGCTTCGAGGCCGTGGTCGCGCAGGATCTTGCGCAGCACGATCGCGAAGCCCGTGTCGACCGCGTCCACCGCCACCGTGGCGCCGCGCAGGTCGGCGATGCGCTCGACGTCCGCGCCGACGACGAGGTCGAGCACCGTCGTGCGCTCGACCTGGCCGATCAGGCGGAGGTCGTCGCCGTCGGCGTCCCAGGCGATCAGGTTGTCGATCGCGGTCAGCGCGACGTCGCAGTCGCCGGACGTCATCCGCTCGCGCTGCTCGGTCGACGAGCGTGTCCGCACCGTCTCGATCTCGACTCCGTGGCGGGCGTACAGGCCGAGGCCGGCGGCGATCGCCTCCACGCCGGGCGCGACGAACTCGATGACCCGCAGGCGCGTCACCCGGCGCCTCCGACGCAGTGGTTGCGCTGGACGCCGAGGCCCGTGATCTCGGCCTCGATGCGGTCGCCGTCACGCAGGAAGCGGCCGTGATGCGTGCCGTTGCCGGCAGGAGAGCCGGTCAGCACGACGTCGCCGGGAAGGAGCTGCACCTCCCGCGACAGGTAGGCGATGATCGCGGCCACGTCGAAGACCATGTCGGCCGTCGACTCGTGCTGCATGATCTCGCCGTTGAGCCGCAGGGTGATCGTGAGGTCCTGCGGATCGGCGACGCAGGCGGCGGGCACGACGTAGGGCCCGGTCGGCTTGTAGGTCGGCGCGCACTTGGAGCGCAGCCAGTCGACGGAGACCGGTCCGGCATCGGTGCGCGGGACGAGGTCGCGCGCGGTCAGGTCGTTGACGATCGTCCAGCCGGCGACGCACTCCAGGGCGTCCTCGAGGGCGACATCGCGCCCTGGACGGCCGATGACCGCCGCGAGCTCGAGCTCCCAGTCGTTGCGCTCGGCGTCGGCGCGCAGATGGACGTCGTCGTCGGGTCCGCAGATCGACGAGGGCAGGCCGGCGAACACGAGCGGCGTGCCGGACCGCGCTCTCTCGTCCATCACCGCCGTCACCTCGGCGCGGATCTCCTCCACGGACATGTCCGGGCGCGAGCCGACACCCGAATCGACCATGAGGTCGATGACGTGGGTGCGGTAGTTCATGCCGGCGGCGAGGAGCTGACGCGGGGCGACGGGCGCGAGGCGGCGCAGCTCGTGCTCGGCGAACCGGAGCGGCGACGGGTCTTCGGCGAGGCGCCGGCGCAGGGCGGCGACGTGGTCGTCCCAGTCGTCGAGCAGTCCCTCGACGCCGGTGTCGGGCCAGCCGGGCAGCAGGTCGGCGACGGCGCCGACGCGGCCGTCCGCGACGACCCCGGTGAACGGATCGGCGCCGTCGGCGAACCGGCCGAAGGCGATGCACGGAAGCTCGGTCATGCGATGACACGGCCGGTGCGGGGCCCGGAGGCCCCGCACCGGGACGCCTAGTACCTGGCGGTGCCCTTCATCTGGAAGGGGAACTTGCCGGTGATGTCGCCGCGGACGTTGAACGACCCCTTCACGCCCTTGTACTTGCCGGTGCCGCGCGTCAGCTTGCCCTTGCCGGAGGCGACGGTCCCCTGGAGGGTCGTGTTGAACGTGTAGTAGATCGTCCCGCCCTTGAGCTTCCAGTAGCCCTTGGTCGTCGGCGGAAGGGTCTGCGAATGCGCCTTGCCCTTGCCGAGCGTCCCGGCGACGGTGCCGTCGACGAGGTACTTCGGCGGACCGGACGACTTCCCGTTCTCGGTCATCGTGAACTTGACGGTCTTGGCCGACGCGGCGCCCGGCACGACCAGGACCGCCGCGGCGATCGCGGTGGCCATCAGCGTGGTCACCGTCCTGCGTGAGAACAGAGACATGGCTCTCCTCCTGTGCTGCTGGTGGTTGATGAGGTGTCAGTCGCCCTGCGGGGGAGCCCCGTTGGCGAAGAACGGATCGAGGTACTCGTCGGTGAACCAGCTGTTGGGCGGGCCCTCCGGCTGCCCGGGCGTCGTCAACGTCCAGGACTTGTCGGCCCACTGGTCGAGGTTCTCGTCGGTGAGCAGCGGGATCCGCGCGACCATGTTGGACGTCTTCGGGCCCTGCCCCTCGAGCATCCGCAGGGTCACGTCGGCCCCCGCCGTGCCCAGTGCGGAGGGGCCGAACGCCGTCCCGACGCCCTGGTAGCTGTCGCGGTTGTTGATCCAGTAGCCGACGCCGCCCTTCGTGGGGCCGATGTCGGCGACGATCGGCATCGGGCGCCCGGTCTGCTGGAAGGCGCTCATGATGCCGTCGGTCATCGTGCCCGACTGCAGGACGCCGTCGATCTTCGTGGGATGGGTTGCGAGGAACTTCAGCGTCTCGGACTTGGCGTTCGGCGAGACGAAGTTGCCGTAGACCTGCCCGGCGTCCTTGACGTCCGGGCACTCCTTGAGCACGAGCTTCTGGGCCGTGTCGGCCTCGATCTCGGAAGGCACGCCCGGGATGCCGCCGACGCGCAGGACGTTGCCCTTGCCGCCGATCATCTGCAGCAGCCGGGCGCTGGCCTCGGCGTTGGCGAGCGTGAGGTTCGGCGAGACGTTGACCGCGTACGGCGTGTCCGCCACCGTCTGGACCGTCACCGTCGGGATGCCCTTCTCCGCGGCCTTCTTGATGGGCGCGAGGAACGGCGGGGCGAGCAGCGGCTCGACGATCATGATGTCGACGCCCTCGTTGACGAGCGCGTTGTAGTTGGCGAGCTGCGCCGGGACATTGACGTCGGCGCCCATCGTCCGGTACTCGACGTCGCTCACCAGCGGGCTGGCCTTCAGGCGGTCGACGAGCGCCTTGCCCATGTCGACCTGGAAGCCGGCGGTCGACGGGCCCCAGGCGACGCCGACCTTGTAGGGCGGCTCACCCTTGGGCTTCCAGTCGGCCCAGGGACTCTTGTGGACGACGTACGGATAGCCCTTGTAGGCGGCCTGGTGGTCGGCGGGCAGCTGCGCGACGACACCGTCGGGGTCCTGGACCGCCGGCAACGGGAGGCTGCCGCACCCGGCCGCCGGCGTGGTCAGCGCCACCGCCTCGGCGGTGCTGCCGGTGCTGCCGGTGCCGGCGGTCGCGCCGCTGCCGGACGATGACCCGCCCCCACAGCCTGCCACCGCCAGCGCCAGGGCGGCGACGAACGGTGCGGTGCATCGAACGGTCTTGCTCATGTCTCCTCCAGGTGGCGGGGCCCCGCCGCAGCCTCTCCTCATACGAAACGGAGCGTATCAGTGTCGAACGCGGCCCGCAACGTCCCGTATCGGTTGAGCGGTGCAGTCCGCGCCGGGCGACGGGGTCGCCGCCGCGCGGCTCGTCAGCGCGAGACGGCGGCGGGCGGCGCCGCCATCCCCGCGAACGCGACGTCGATCGCCTGCTCGGCGTAGTCCTCGCTCAGCGGCCGGTAGCCGAAGAGCAGGCGCAGGTAGACCGGCGAGTAGAGCATCTCGACGAGGAGGTCGACGTCGACGCCCTCGCGGATCTCGCCGGACCGGACGCCGCGCTCGAGCAGATCGTGGATGGCCGCGCGCCGGCCGTCCCAGAAGCGCCCGCGGAAGTCCGCGAGCGTCGACGGGTCGTACTGGCCCTCGGCGATGATCTGCGCGACCAGGCGCCCCTCGGGACCGGCGTACTGGCGGATCAGCGAGCGCAGGTGCACCGCGAGGGCCTCGCGGACGGAGAGGTCCGCGGGGATCGGGGTCTTGACCAGATGGTGCTCCATGAAGGCGTCGATCACGACGGCGGCCTTGCTGGGCCACCAGCGGTAGATCGTCGTCTTCCCGACGCCGGCGCGCTTGGCGATCGCCTCGATCGAGAGCTTCTGCACCGTCGTGTCCTCGAGCAGCGCGACGGTCGCCTCGAGGATCGCCGACCGGCTCGTTTCGCTTCTGGTCGCCATGGAGTAAACGATACGCAACGGAGCGATAGCTTCCTGCGCCAACATACGATACGATACGGCTCGATTCCATCCGGAGGAGAGCCGCTCATGAAGCTGGGACGTATCTCGAGAACCGGGCCGGACGGCCCCGCCCCGCGCCTGGTCGCCGTCCATCCGGCGCAGCAGCGCGTCGTCGACCTGGCGGCGGCCGAACGCCTGCGCCTCCTCGCCGACGGCGCCACGCCGGAAGCCGCCCGCCGGCTCGCCGACGCGCTGTTCCCGCCCAGCATGTCGGCGGCCATCGCGCTCGGGCCCGCCTTCGTGGCGGCCGCCGAGCGTGCCGACGCCGCCGCCCCCGGCGACGCGTCGCTCGCCTTCGACGAGGTGCGCTGGATCGCCGCGCTGGACCCGCCCGTGATCCGCGACTCCCTGACCTTCCCGCTGCACATGAAGCAGTACGGCGAGCGCTTGGGCGTCGGAGCTCCGAACCCCCAGTTCTTCCGGACGCCCGGATACTTCAAGGGCTCGACCGGCGTCGTGTTCGGCCACGACGAGGAGATCCCCTATCCGTCGTTCGCGGAGCGCCTCGACTACGAGCTCGAGCTCGGACTCGTCGTCGGCGGCACCGGCCGCAACCTGACCCCCGATCAGGCGCAGGAACGGCTGTTCGGGCTGACGATCTTCAACGACTTCTCCGCGCGGGACATCCAGGCCCGCGAGATGGGCATGGGGATGGGTCCGCAGAAGTGCAAGGACTTCGCGTTCGGGATCGGGCCGTGGATCACGACGATCGGCGACCCGGACCTGCCGCCGCTCGACCAGCTGACGATGCGCGTGCGCGTCAACGGCGAGGAGTGGGCGACCGGCGTGAGCGAGGGCATGATCTACTCGCCCGCCGAGCTGCTCGCGTACGTCTCGATCGGCGACGTCCTGCAGCCCGGCGACATCATCGGCTCGGGCACGGTCGGCAACGGCTCGGCCCTCGAGCTCGGCCGTCATCTCAACCCCGGGGACACGGTCGAGCTGGAGATCGACGGCGTCGGCGTCCTGCGCAACCGCTTCAGCGCCCAGCCGGAGCAGTACCCGTGGTGGCCGCAGCCGCGCGAGAACCCCTTCGACGCGGTCCGGTCGTGAGACCCCGCGGGTCCTCACCCACAACGGCCATGACTCTGCAGGAGGTCTCACCGTGAGCGAGCAGATCGCCGCGCGCGCGACGCTCGCCGACGACGTGCAGCTGCTCGCGCCCGTCCGGCGCGTCGTCACGGGCCACGACGAGCACGGCCGCTCGATCATCCTCAGCGACGGGCCCGCCCCCCATAGCAACGCTCCCGCGAGCGTGCCCGACCTCGTCGCACGAGTGATCTGGATGACCGACTCGATGCCGGCGTCCAACGCCGGCAACGAGGATGCCGCGCCCGCCGGGACCGTCCCGCCGATCGGCCCCCCGCCGAACGGCACGATCCTGCGCATCGCCGACTTCCCGCCCGACACCCGCTACGACGGCATCGACATCGCCCAGCTGTTCCGCGAGATCGGCGGCGCGGACGCGCACGCGGCGGGACAGGACGCCGAGAGCGACCCGCGGCACTTCTGGTTTCACAAGACCGAGACGCTCGACTACGGGATCGTCCTGGAGGGCGAGATCTGGGCGCTCCTGGACGTCGGCGAGTGCCTGCTGCGCCCCGGTGACGTGATCGTCCAGCGCGGGACGAACCACGCCTGGTCGAACCGCAGCGACCGCCCGTGCCGCATGGCGTTCCTGCTGATCGACGCGCTGCCCGATGGTCGCTGACGCGCCGCCGATCATCACGTGCGCCCTGACGGGCGGCTACCACGACAAGGCGACGACGCCGGCGCTGCCGGAGCAGCCCGAGGAGATCGTCGAGCAGGGAATCGCCGCGTGGGCGGCGGGCGCCGCGGTGCTGCACGTCCACGCGCGCGACCCCGACGGCCGCAACACGACCGACCGCGAGATCTACCGCGAGATCCACACCCGGCTGTGCACGGAGACCGACGCGATCGTCCAGCTCACCACGGGCGGCGGGCTGAGCCAGACATACGAGCAGCGCCTGAGCACCGCCCTGCTCAGCCCGGAGATGTGCTCGCTGAACATGGGCCACGTGCTGTTCTTCACGCGCGACGGCCGGGCGCTCATGCTCGACAACCCGCGGGCCCAGATCGAATGGTTCGCCCGCGAGATGCTCGACCGGGGCGTCAAGCCCGAGCTCGAGGTCTACAACCCGACGATGCTCGAGGAGGTGGAGCGCCTCGTGGACGCCGGCCTGCTGCAGCCGCCGCTGAACGTCGGCTTCGTCCTCGGCGCGCCGGGCCAGAGCGCGGCCCGGGGCACGTGGCAGAACCTCTGCCATGCGGTCTCCCGGCTGCCCGCGGGCGCCAACTGCAGCGTCATCGGGATCGGGCGTGCGCAGCTGCCGCTGACGACGATGGGCCTGGCCATGGGCCTGAACATCCGCGTCGGGTTGGAGGACAACGTCCGCTACAGCCGCACCGAGATGGCGCGCGACAACGCTCAGCTCGTCGAGCGCGCGGTGCGGATCGCGCGCGAGCTGCAGCTGCGGCCGGCGACCCCGAGCGAGGCGCGCGAGATCCTCGGCACGCGCGGGCGATCCGCCGGTGCGGTGCCCGAGCCGCTCGTGGCCGACGAGCGTCCGCGCAACGACCCGCCGCTCACCGCGGCCGCTGCCGGCGATGAGTTCTCCACGGTCTGAGGCGCCGGCCGGCACGGCGCCGCGGGACCTCGCCGCCCTCCGGGCGCTGGCCGTCGGCCGCCCGCCGGCGCGCCTGGCGGTCGTGTGCGCCGACGACGGGGTGGCGCTCGAGGCCGTCGCGATTGCGGTCGAGCTCGGCATCGTCGCGCCCGTCCTGTTCGGCGATCCCGCCGCCATCGAGGCGAAGGCGCCGGCGGCGCTGCTCGACCCCTGCGAGCTCGTGGCGGCCGGCAGCGCGCAGGACGCCGCGCGGCTCGCCTCCCGGGCCGCCGGGGCGGGGGACGTCGACGTGCTGATGAAGGGCGCGCTGCGCACCGATCAGCTGCTGCGCGCCGCCCTGTCGGCCGACGCGGGCCTGCGCACCGGCCGGCGGCTGAGCGACGTCGCCTTCTACGACGACCGGGTGCAGGGTGCGCCGCGGCTCGTGGGCGTCACCGACGGCGGGCTGTCGATCGCGCCCACACTGGCCGACAAGCGCGACATCGTCCGCAACGCGGCCGCCGTGCTGCACCGGCTCGGCTTCGCGCGGCCGCGGATCGCGATCATGAGCGCGACCGAGGCGGTCACCGACGCAATGCCGTCGACGCTCGACGCGCGCACGCTGACCGAGGAGGGCGCCCGCGGCGAGTTCGGCGACTGCGACGTCTACGGGCCGCTCGCGCTCGACAACGCGCTGTCGCCGGCCGCCGCGGCAGCCAAGGGCATCGACCACCCGGTGGCGGGCCACGCCGACTGCCTGGTCGCGGCGTCGATCGAGGCGGGCAACCACCTCGGCAAGGCGGCCAAGTACCTCGCCGGCAGCGTCCTCGGGCACGTGATCGCGGGCGCCCGCGTGCCGATCCTCATCCCGTCGCGCGTCGAGAGCGCCGAGGACAAGCTGACGTCGATCTGCCTGGGCGTCATCTGCAGCGCGGATGACTGAGCCGCTGATCCTCGCCGTCAACCCGGGCTCGAGCTCGACGAAGGTGGCGCTGTTCGCGGGCGGCCGGGAGCTCGCCGCCGTCGCCGTCGGCCACGACCAGGCGCAGCTCGACGCCTTCCGGGGGCGCCCGATCCTCGACCAGCTTCCGATGCGAGCAGCCGCGATCCGCGCGTGGCTGGAGACGCAGCCCGGCGTGCTCGCCGCCGTCGTCGGCCGCGGCGGCCTGCTGCCGCCGCTGGCCTCCGGCACCTACCGGGTGGACGCGGCCATGCTCGAGCTGCTGGAGCGCCACGAGCGCGGCGAGCACGCGTCCAACCTCGGCGCGTTCCTGGCACAGGAGCTGGCCGCCGAGGCGGGGGTGGACGCCTTCGTCGTGGATCCCGTCGCGGTGGACGAGTGGCCGGCGCACATCCGCCTCTCCGGCCATCCCGCCCTCCCCCGCGAATGCCTCTCGCACGCGCTCAACACCAAGGCGGTGGCCAAGCGCTTCGCCCGCGAGACCGGCCGCCGCTACGAGGACCTGCGGCTCATCGTCGCGCACCTCGGCTCGGGGATCTCGATCTCCTCGCACGCGGGCGGGCGCATGATCGACGTGACGAACTCGCGCGAGGAGGGCGCGTTCTCGCCGGAGCGCGCCGGCGGGGTCCCGGCGATGGCGCTCGTCGAGCTGTGCTTCAGCGGCCGCCACGACCGCCGCGCCGTCGAGGACATGCTCTTCCGCGAGGGCGGGCTGCTGGCCTATCTCGGGACGCGCGACGTCGCCGAGGCGCTCCGGCGCGCCGATCTCGCGGGCGACGCCGAGGCCACGCTCGTCATCGACGCGATGATCCATCAGATCACCCGCGAGATCGGCGCCGCGGCCGCGCCGCTGCGCGGCCGCGTCGACGCGATCCTGCTGACCGGCGGCATGGCCCACGCCGCCGCGCTCACCGCCGCGATCGCCGAGCGCGTCGACTGGATCGCCCCCGTGAACGTCCACCCGGGCGAGGACGAGCTCGCCGCCCTCGCCGAGGGCGCACTGCGGGTCCTGCGCGGCGAGGAGGAAGCCCGCGCCGTCGGCGGCAGGCCCCACTCCCGCGCGGCGTAGCGAGGGGCACGCGAGCGGGGGCGCGGAGACCGCCTCCCTACGCGCGGGCGGCGGCGAGCGCGTCGGCGCAGTCGCGATGCAGCGCCAGCACGTCGGGCAGCTCGGCGGCGGGCAGGCGCCCGTAGCCGCAGACCGCGCCGATGCCGAACCGCGGCAGGTGGCGCCGGGCCAGCTCGGCGCGGCGGTTGAAGCCCGCGACGCCGTCGTCGTGGTGGACCAGCCCGAGATAGACGTCGGTGTCGCCCACGTCCAGATCCGCGAGCGGCGCGAAGAACGCCTCGTCCGGGTCCCGCACGACGGGCATGTGCACGTAGTCCAGCCGCCGCCCGCTGCGCCGCTTGGCCTCGTTCGACATGCGGACGCACAACCCCAGGTCGGGCATCGCCTTCATCGGCCACCCACCCCACGTGCCGTAGCACCAGTGGTAGCCGAGCAGGGCCTCGTCCGGGAGGCCCTTCCACAGCTCGTCGAGATAGGCGGCGTGACGCTGGATGCGCGCCTCGAGCGGCTCGCCGGGCCAGTGCGCTATACCCCGGCCCTCCCCCGCGGCGAGGTCGACGAACTCCATGGCCAGGTCGAACTGGACCTGCAGCTCCGCGGCCGGCACCACGGCGGCGATCATCTCGATCTCCCGGCGGATCGCGTCGTGGTACGCGGCGTGGGCGCGCGGCCAATCCTCGATGCGCCCGAAGAAGTAGGAGACCGCGCTGCCGGTCCCCGGCAGACAGACCTGGAAGCGGACGCCGTCGGGGATCACGCCCTCGTCGCGCAGCCGTCGGTACTCGCGGTAGCTCTCGAGGGCGAGACGGCCGTAGCCGAGGTCGTCGAAGCGCAGCGTCTCGACGCCGTCGCGGATCCCGAAGAGGAACGACGCCTCCCAGACGTCCGGCTTGGCGTCGGGCTGGTGCTGGACGCCGCCCTCGGGCGCGCGCAGCAGATCGAGGCCGGGATGATCCCTGTAGACGGTCCGCGGCAAGAACCCGATCCAGATCTTGCGGTCGCCGACCTCGCCGTCCGGCACGCCCCGCAGGTGCTCGCCGAGCAGCTCGCCGCCCGCGCGCAGCGCGTCGGACGCCTCGTCGAACGGCAGGCTGCCGACGAGCAGGACGTCGCCTCGTGTCCGCGTCGCCATGTCAGCCCTTGGCCACGATGCCCTCGAGCGCCTCGTCGCTGCTGCCGACGATCCCGGGCGGAATCGCGACCATGTGCACGGCGGGCATCCCGATCTCGGTGCGGAACGTGTTGTTCGGACCGTCCTCGAAGCGCCAGACCTGCGGCTCCCAGTCAGGCACGTAGTTGCGGTAGCCGCCCGAGTTGAGCTCGTAGCGCAGGCCCGCCGGATCGCGGAAGTACAGGTAGTTCTGCTCGCCGATGCCGTGCTGGCCGGGACCGTAGTCGAGCTCGCAGCCGCGCTCGATGAGAAACCGCGCGCCCTCGGTCAGGTCGTGGTTGGTCTCGACCCAGAAGGCCAGGTGGTGCAGGCGCCCCGGGATGCCGTCGAAGTCGAGGATGAACCCGAGGTCGTGCGACTTCTCGTTGTTCGTCGCGATGCCGAAGAACCACGGTGCGCCGGGCGCCTCCTCGACGGCGGCCATCAGCCGGAAGTCCAGCACGTCGCGATGCCAGTACATCGCCGACTTCACGTCCGGCGTCGTCACCGTCACGTGGTCGAGCAGGCGCACGGGGATGCCGTGCCCGGCCGCGCGCTGCGGGCGCTCGGGATACGGCGACTCCTCGCCGGCGGGCACAACGGCGGGATCGACCTCCCAGAACAGCTCGGTCGCGTGGCCGCCGGGGCCGTCGAAGCGGTACGCGCGGCCGTGGCCGTGGGACGACTCGATCCAGCGCCCGGTGATGCCCGACGCCTCGACCGAGGCGACCGCGATGTCGAGCTGCTCGGCGTTCCAGGTGCGGAACGACGCGTGGCCCAGCCCCGGTTCGGCGCCCTCGGACAGGACCAGGCTGTAGGCGTAGTAGTCGCCCCAGCAGCGCAGGTAGACCGAGTCTCCCTCTTCGGCGACGACGAACATGCCGAGCATCTCGCGGGCGAAGGCGACGGACTCGTCGAGCTTGGGGGTCAGCAGCTCGACGTGCGACAGCATGGACAGCGGTCGGTGGGGCATGGGTTCTCCTGGTCAGTGGGCCACCGGCGCCCGCAGCGCGCGGTGGATCTCCAAGGTCGGGCGGACTTCGTCGCGCGGCAGCAGGCCGAGGCCGCACTCCGTCGCCACGCCGAAGCCGGTCACGTGCCGGGCGACGGCGTCGGCTCGCCGCTGCGAGCCTTCGACGCCGTCCTCGAAGTGCACGACGCATGTCCTCTCTCCCTCGTTACCGAAACGGAGCGTATCGTAGCGGTTTACCGACTGGCAAGTGGCAAACCCGCTCAAGACCCGATACGCTCCGTTGCGTATACGGCGGAAGGCAGGAGGAGAGCAACAGTGGCACACGACTTCGACGTGGCGATCGTTGGATGCGGTCCCGTGGGCGCGACACTGGCCATCGCGCTCGGCCAGCAGGGCGTCCGCGCCGTGGCGATCGAGCGCGAGACGTCGATCTACCACCTCCCCCGCGCCGTCTGCTTCGATGGCGAGATCCTGCGGATGTACCAGTCGCTCGGCGTCGCCGACGGCATCGCGGGCGTCTCGGTGCCGATGCGGGGCTTCCGCTACGAGAACGACGCCGGCCAGGCCCTGATCGACTGGGACCTGCCCTACGACCGCACCGGCAGCCAGGGCTGGGGCGACACCCACATGTTCCATCAGCCCGACGTCGAGTCCCTGCTGCGCCGGACCATGGCGGAGCTGCCCGGCATCGAGATGTGGGACGGCCACACCGTCGAGCAGCTCGAGCAGGACGGGGACGGCGTGCGGCTCACCGTCCGTGCGCGCGCCTCGAGCACCACGCGGACGGTCACGGCCGCGTACGCGGTCGGCTGCGACGGCGGCTCCTCGTTCGTGCGCAGGGCGATCGGCGCCAACTTCGAGACGCTCGGTCCCGAGCAGGACTGGGTCGTCATCGACGGCGTCAAGCTGCGTCCGCTGGACGACCTGCCCGAGGCGATGATCGGCTACTGCTGGCCGAGCCGTCCCCACTTCTTCGTGCCGATGGGCGAGCCGCGCCTGCGCTGGGAGTTCATGGTCCTCCCGGACGACGACCGCTCCGTGATCGGGACGCCCGAAGGCGCCTACGGACTGATCGAGCGGTTCGCGGGGCGCGACGACGTGCGCATCGACCGCTCCGCCATCTACACCTTCCGGTCGCTGCTGGCGGACCCCTGGCGCGTCGGCCGCGTCTTCCTCGCCGGCGACGCCGCGCACATGCAGCCGCCGCTGCGCGCCCAGGGCCTGTGTTCCGGGATCCGCGACACGATCAACCTGTCGTGGAAGCTCGCGGCCGTGCTGCGCGGCGAGGCCGCGGACGGCCTGCTCGGCACCTACGAGGCCGAGCGCCGCGCCCACGCGCGCGCGTGGATCGAGATCGCCACGGAGCTGTCCAACGTGATCAACACGACGGACCCCCAGGTCGCCGCCGGACGCGACGCGCACCTGCTCGCCAACCCGATGCCCTACCGCAACGAGACGCCGCCGCTCGGGCCCGGCCTGCACGGCGATGCGGCGCCGCCCGCCGGCCTGCTCTCCGAGCAGGCGGTCCTGCCCGACGGGTCGCGCCTGGACGACGAGACCGGCTGGCGCTTCCTCGTGGCGATGACGCCCGCGGTCGAGGCGGCGCTGGACGACGACACCCGCCGCGCGCTGGCCGACGAACGCTGGTTCCACGTGCTCGACCCCGGCGCGGCGGTCGCGGACGAGCTGCTGGCGCGCCACGGCGCCGGCGGTGCGCTGGTCGTGCGGCCCGACCGCTACGTGCTCGGCGTCGCCGACGACGCGACCGGGCTCGACGAGCTCATCTCGCGGTGGACCGGCCACACCACCGCGGCGGTCCCTCACTAGTACACCCATCCGCAAGTTCTTCGGGTCTCGAAGAGCTTCCGGACGGCTGCACTGGACCCCACGGGGGCGCGCCTCCCGGCGGCAGGCGCTGCAAGCCCACCTTGGAGGCCGCGGGCCGGCGTCGGCACCCCTGGCGCGACCACCGCCGGCCGCGTTCAGCCCCAGATCCGCTGCGCGGTCGTCACGAGGAGCTCGAGCTTGCGCCACTGGGCGTCCTCGTCGATGAGGTTGCCGTCGGGGCGGTCGTCGTCGCTCGTCGTCAGCGCGGACGAGAACCCGCACTGCGGCGAGATCGCCAGCTGCTCGAGCGCGACGTGGCGCGCCGCGCGGTCGACCGTCGCGGCGATGGCATCGGCCGACTCGAGCTCCGGGTGGCGCGTGCTGACGACGCCGAGCACGACCGTGGGCCCGCCGGGCGGCACGCGCTCCAGCGCCGCATAGTCGGCGTCGGTGCGCTCGACGTGGCCGTCCCACTCGAGGGTGAAGCGGTCGTAGGGCAGCGAGAAGAACGTCTCGCCCAGCTCGCCCAGGCCGTCGTGGTCGGCCAGGTAGCGTGACGCGTAGTTGCCGCGGCACTGGTGCATGCAGATCGTGACGTGGTCGGGCAGGCCCGCGACGAGGCGGCGGTCGGCCTCCAGCATCTGCTCCAGGAGCGCGTCGAGGTCGATGCCGCGCGAGCGCACCAGCTGGCCCAGCGGCGAGGCCGACAGCATCATGTAGCCGCTCACGTCGAACTGGACGTAGGTCGCGCCCGCCGCGACGGCGTCGTCGACCAGCTCGCGCAGCACGCCGACCAGCTGCGCGGACGCCTCCTCGGTCGACCCGTAGGCCTCGATGCCCGGGCCCAGGGCCGCCTGGCCGACCAGGAAGGACGCGGTCGGGAACGCCACCTTGACGGTGCGGTCGGTGAGGCCCGAGACGAACTGCGCCTCGGCCGCCGCGGGGCTCTCGCGCTTGGCGACGCGCCCCACGATGGCGACCGGCCCCTCGTGCTCGACGACGCTGCCGTCGTCGCCGCGGAAGTGCAGCTTCGAGGCGCTCGGGGCGAGCCCGTCGACGGCGTCGAAGAAGGAGTTGAAGTACATGAGGCGCCGGAACTCGCCGTCGGTGACGACTTCGAGCCCGAGATCCTGCTGGCGCGCGACGACCCGCCGTATCGCCTCGTCCTCGAGCTGGTGCAGCCGCGTGCGATCCTTCGCGCGCTCCGCGGCGAGCAGCGCCGTATGGCCTGCGTCGTAGATCTCGTGGATCTCCTCGAGCAGCGCAGGCGGCCGCAGCAGGCTGCCGATGTGGTCGGCGCGGATGGTGTCGGGCATCGTCTCTCCCCTCGCGTCTCAGGCCGGATGGCGGCCGGTCATGAACTCCCGGTCAGGGTCGGTCGTGACCGGCAGGCCCGCGGCCTCCAAGCCAGCGCGCAGGGACTTCATGAACCGGTCAGGGACGCGCATCGCCGGGGCGCGCAGCGGCCCGCCGTTGTATCCGGCCAGCCAGTCCTGGTACTTCCACATCGTCCGGTTGAGCACGGTCGTGCCGCCGATGTAGGCCTGGGTCGCCGCGGTGGCGGCCTGACGTGCGGGCTGCACCGCCCAGAAGCGCTGCATCGCCTCCTCCCAGCGGCCGGTGCGGGCCAGCTCGAACGTGCGCGGGTACCAGTCGCTCATCCACTGCGTGTTGCTGGTCCCGGAGAACTGCAGGTCCATGACGCTCATCAGCGGGATCGCGTCGGACTCGATCGGGCAGCTGATGACGACCTCGTCGCGGAAGTGGTGGTACATCTCGCACACGCCGGCGACGAGCGGGAAGCCCTGCTCGGCCTTGATGGCGACGACGTTCGGCATCGTGTCGAGCACCCGCCGCACGAAGGAGACCGGCATGCCGGCGGGATGGACACGCTCGAAGCCCCACGCTGGCAGGCCGAACAGCATCACGCCGAGGCTCGTCGCCTCGCAGACCTCGCGGGTCCAGTCGTAGATCTCCTGCTCGCTGGTCGGCCAGAACTGCGGCGGGTAGGCGAGCAGGACGAGATCGGCGCCCTCCCGTTCGGCGGTGCGCACCGCTTCGACGTTGTCCTCCAGCGTGCCGAACGCGGCGTGGGCGAACAGCCGCAGGCGCCCCGCCGCGGCCTCGCGCGCGACGGCGGTGAACCGGCCGGCCTCCTCGGGCGTGATGGCCGTCTCCGTCATCAGGAGCGTGTAGCTGAACCCGTGCTCGACGGCCCGCTCGACGTCGTGGCGGATCGCGTGCTCGTTGAGCCGCTTGAGGTCAGCGGTGAACGTCGGGATCGTGACGGCCGCGCAGCCGGTCAGGCGCTCCCGGGCCCAGGCGCGCGCGTCATCCTTGGTGTAGTCGGCCATGTCCTACTCCTTCGTGTCGAACCCGATCGGCAAGGGCGTGGTCAGGCCCGCCTCCAGGGCGCGGCGGACGATCACCTCGGCGACGACGACGTCCTGGAGTCCGCCGCCCACCGACTTGAACAGGCGCCGCGGCGCGTGCGCCAGCCGCTCGTCCAGCGCTCCGGCGAGCAGGTCGTGCAGCGAGAAGGTCCGACCGGCGAAGTCGATGCCGGCGCGGGCGGCTTCGAGCATGTCGCCCGTCTGCTCGACGACCTCCTCGACGGTGTCGCAGACGATGAGGTCGCTCGCGGCGACGACGCTGGCGCCGATCTCGCGCTGGGCCGGGATGGTCGAGCCGATGGACACGACGGCCACCTCCGGCGCGAGCCAGTCGCCGTGGAGGATCGGCTGCTCGCCGCGCGACCGGGCCGCCGCCAGCACGACCGACGCGCCCCGCACCGCGGCGGCGCCGTCGGCGACCGCCTCGGCCGCGCAGCCCAGGTCGCGGGCGGCCGTCTCGGCGAACGCCTCGCGGCGCGCCGGCGTGGGGCTCGAGACGACGAGCCGTTCGATCGGCCGCACGGCGGAGAAGGCGCGCACGTGCATCGTCGCCTCCAGGCCGCTGCCGAGGACGCCGAGGCGGATCGGGCCGGGTGGGGCCAGGCGGTCGAGGGCGGCGGCCGAGGTCGCCGCGGTGCGCAGGGCCGTGACCTCGTGGCCGTCCACGAACGCCGCGATGCGGCTGGTCTCGCGATCCCACAACACGATCACGTACTCGACCCCGGGCTGGGCCGAGGCGGGCGCCATCGCCATGAGCTTGGCGCCGAAGTACCGCCCGCCGCTGGGCAGCGCCGGCAGGGTGCGCAGCCAGGCGCCGTCGTCGTGGGCGACGGTGCGCGGCGGAGTTGCCGCCGGGTTGGGCGGCGCCGCGTAGGCCTGCGCCAGCGCGGCGATCGCCTCCGGCCAGGCGAACACCTGCGTGGCCGCCTGCGAGGAGACGAAGAACGGAGCGTCGCTCATCGGCGCCATCCTACCGTGATACGATTCGTTTCGTATCCATCTGGAAGGAGAGAGTCCATGGCCCCCAGGGTTTCGAGCGAGCTGCTCTTGGTGGGAAGCCTCCCTGCCGCATCGACGGAGGAGGCCCTGCGCGTCGGAGGCGAACTGTACGGCGACCTCGTGTTCGCGCTCCCCGACGGCGAGACCGGCCCGCGCGCGCTGTGGGCCGCCTACGACCACATGACGATGCTGGAGCCCAACGAGGGCATCGAGGTGGTCGAGCCGGGGGCCGTTCCGCCGCGTCATGTCGAGCAGATCACCGTGCTCGGCGTGCGCGACGGCATCGGCGTCGGCGAGCTGACCTTCGACCGCTGGCCGCGCCTCGACGACGCGATCGCGTCCTATGAGGTCTTCCGCAGGCTGCGCGACGAGGGCGCCATCCCGGCGCACGTGCGCTTCCAGGTCGGCCTGCCGTTCAACACCAGCGTCATGGCGAGCTTCAAGCGCGACTGGGAGCACGACTTCGCGGTCGTCTCCGCCGCCTACGAGGAGATGTTCTCCCGGGAGATCCGGCGGCTGACCGACGCCATCCCGCCCGAGGACCTGGTCATCCAGTGGGACGTGTGCTGGGAGGTCCTCAACATCGAGGGCGTCATCTCGTGGATGGAGGGCGACGCCTGGAAGCGCTTCGCCGGCGGCGTCACCCGGCTGACGCGGATGATCCCCGAGCAGGTCCTGGTCGGGTATCACCTCTGCTACGGCACGTTCCCGGCGTGGCCGATGTACGAGGCCCGGGACATGTCGCTGCTGGTCAAGATGGCGAACTACGCGGTGCAGGAGTCCGGGCGCCCGGTCGACTTCCTGCACCTGGCCGGCCCGCGTGACCTGCGCAGCGAGGACAGCCGGTTCTTCGCGCCGCTTGCCGACCTCGACACGCCCGATACGCGCCTGTACCTGGGCATCGTGCTGCCCGTCGACGGGGTCGATGGCCTGCGCCGCCGCCACGCGACCGCGTCGCAGTACCTCGACGACTTCGGGGTAGCGATGTACTGCGGGTTCGGCCGCCAGCCCGGACAGGACGGGATGGAGACCATGCGTGAGCACCGCCGGGTGGTCGCGGAGGTCCTCGCCGCCCCGAGCAACTGACGGACACCGGGCGCCCGCGCGCGGGCGCCCGGCTCAGTTCAGCCGGTCGTGCGGGTCGCTGCCGTACCAGTCGACCGGGTCGGGAGCCGTCCGGACGACGACCGCCTTCACGGTGGTGAACGAGTCGTACGCCTCCCGCCCCGACTGCTTGCCGAAGCCGGGGTCCTTCACCCCGCCCCACGGCATCGCCGGCGCGGTCCGGTGGTGGTCGTTGACCCACACCATCCCGGCCTCGATCCGGCCGGCCACCCGGTGTGCGCGGGCGACGTCGCGGGTCCAGATCGCCGCGCCGAGCCCGAACGGGATGTCGTTGGCCTGGCGGATCGCGTCCGCCTCGTCGCGGAACGTCGCCACGACGATGACCGGGCCGAAGATCTCCTCCTGGGCGCAGCGCATCCCGTTCGTCGCGTTGCCGACGATGGTCGGCGCGAAGAAGAACCCGCGGTCGAAGGGCGCGTCGAGCCGCGGCGGCGCGCCCCCGGTGAGGATCGTCGCACCCTCGTCGCGCGCGATCGCGGTGTAGGCGGCCGAGCGGTCGCGCGCGGCGGCGGAGATGAGCGGCCCCATCTGCGTCGCGCGATCCGCCGGATCGCCGATGCCGATCGCCCCGGTCTGCTCGACGAGCGCGCTGACGAACGCGTCGTACATCGACTCCTGCACGAGGATCCGGGAGCCGCAGACGCACGTCTGCCCGGCCGCGATGAAGGCGGCGAACGCGCAGCCGCGCGCGGCCTCCTCCACGCCCGCATCGTCGAACACCAGCACCGGCGTCTTGCCGCCGAGCTCGGCGCTGTAGGAGACGAAGCGCTCGGCCGCGGCCACCGCGACCTGCCGCCCGGTCCCCGCGCCGCCGGTGAACTCGATCTTCTTGACGTCCGGGTGGCGGGTCAGCGGCGCCCCGACCGCCGGGCCGAGGCCCGTGACGACGTTGACGACGCCGTCGGGGATCCCCGCCTCCGCCGCGAGACGGGCGAAGCGCAGCGCGGTGAGCGGCGTGAGCTCGGACGGCTTGACGACCACGGTGTTGCCCGCGGCCAGCGCGGGCGCCACGCCGCGGGCCATGATGAGAAACGGGTGGTTGAACGGGACGATCACGCCACACACGCCGAGCGGCGAGCGCTGCAGGTAGCCATGGTGCTGCGGGCCGGCGTCGAACGTCTCGCCGCGCTCGGTCAGCGCGAGGGCGGCGTTGTAGCGGTAGATGCCGCCGGCCATCGACAGCTGGGCGCGCGTCTCGACGATCGGGCGGCCGTTGTTCGACGTCTCGAGCTCGAACAGCTCGGGCAGCCGCTCGTCGACGAGGTCGGCGAGGCGGTTGATCAGCTTCGCGCGCTGGGCGGCGGGGACGCGCGACCACGTCGCGAACGCCTCCTTCGCGCGCGCGACGGCGAGATCCACGTCCGTCGCGTCGCCTGCGGGCACCCGCGCGATCACCTCGCCGGTCGAGGGCGTCAGGACGTCAAGGGTCTCGCCGGACCGCGTCTCGTGCTCCGCGCCGATCATCATCGGCGCCGGCCGCGTCGCCGTCCCGCTCACGACGGCGCCCCGATCACCGCGCGGACGGCGTCCATCACGTTGGCGCCCGCCCTGATGCGCTCGAGCATCCGCTCCTCCAGCCGCGCAGCCTCCTCGGCCTTGGCCAGCACGCTGTCGACCTCGCCGGCGGCGATCGCCACGACGCCGTCCCCGTCGGCGACGATCCAGTCTCCCGGACGCACCTGCACCCCGCCCAGGTCGATGGGGATCATGGATCGCCCTGGGTCGTCGCCGCGACGGGCCGTCGGCGTGACGCCGCGCGCGAAGAACGAGACCGGCAGGCCCGGCAGCGCCTCGCTGTCGCGGATGAGGCCGTCGACCACCGCCGCCGCGAGGCCGCGGTTGGCGATGTCCGTCGCGAGCAGCTCGCCCAGATAGGCGGTGTCGCCCGGGGCGGTCATGCAGAGCACGTCGCCGGCTGCGCCCGGTCGAGCGCACCGAACACCGCGAGCAGCGAGCCCTCCGCGCAATCGGCGGTCACGGCGCGGCCGGCGACGGTGCCCGAGCCGCTGTAGCGGATCAGGCCGGTGCGCACGACGCCCTGGCCACCGGTCGCGTCGGAGACGCCCGACGCGCTGAGCGCGGCCAGCCGCTGCGCAAGTCTCATGCCGGGACTGCCGCGGCCGCCTCGAGACCGGCGTTGTAGGTGTTCGTCTGGATCATGCGCCCGACGACGATCTGCGTGCGGTACTTGCAGGCGACGACCTGCGGGATCTTCGCCAGCTCGCGATAGACCGCGGTGTTGATCGGGCGCTTGAACGCCTGGACGTCGTCGTAGCGGAAGATCGCCATATCGGGCAGCTCCTGCGCGACGTCCTGGTACCAGCGGACGATGTTGACGTCGCCCATGGCGGAGAGCATCCCGCGGCCGAGGTTCAGGCCGTGAGCGCCGATCTCGCGGAACCGGCGCGCCCGGTCGAGCGTGTCTCGGGTGTTCAGCGTCGTGGCTCCCCCGAACACCGGCACGCGGTCGGCGACCGACTCCACGACGGCGCGCGTGAAGGCGAGGATCTCCTCGAGGGTGAGCGACGACAGCTCGCCGAACGTGCCGTTCAGGCAGATCGCGCTCGCTCCGTCCCGGACCAGCACGTCGGCGGCCCGCGCCGCCTCGTCGAGGTCGATCGCGTCCTTCGTGTTGCGGTCGATGACGACGTCGGTGCGGACCGTCGTGGGCTGGTAGGCGACGACGCCCGTGATGTCCGCCGTGCCAACCTGCGGTGTCCGTGCCACGGCAACCTCCTCCTCCTCTTACCAGTACGCAACGGAGCGTATCAGTAGGGTATTCAGGCCTAATCGGGACGGCGCGTTACGAGACTGTCTGATGTCGTGCGTCAGGCAGATGTCATAGGATCTCGTACGTGCGGCCATCATGGCGCGCACGCCTGAGGCCGAAGGAGAGTCGTGCGCTTCGAGAACACCGTCATTCCCCTGCGGGCCGCGTGGTCGTCGCCGTTCGTGCGCTGGCAGGGAGCCACCGCCGACCTCAACAGCCTCGAGCTGGCCAAGCAGGTCACCGGGCGTGCGCTGCGCGAGCGCGGGACGACGTGGCCGGTCCGCGAGCTCGTCCTAGGCTGGACCATTCCCCAGAAGGAGGCGTTCTACGGCGCTCCCACCCTCGCCGCGCAACTCGGGTTCCCCGGCGTCAGCGGTCCCATGATCTCGCAGGCATGCGCCACCTCGGTGGCCGCGCTGCACGCGGCGGCGGCAACCCAGGACGTCGAGCCGATGGGCGCGCGCCTCGTCGTCACCACCGACCGCACATCGAACGGACCGCACCTCACCTACCCACGCACGAGCGCACCCGGCGGCACCCCGGACAGCGAGAACTGGGTCCTCGACTCCTTCGCCCGCGACCCGATGACCGGCGAGTCGATGCTCGCGACGGCGGAGCGCGTCGCGGTCGAGGGCGGCATGGACAAGTCGCACCTCGACGAGCTCACCGTCCGCCGCTACGAGCAGTACGCCGACGCTCTCGCCGACGACCGCGCCTTCCAGCGCCGCTGGATGGTTCCGATCACCGTCGGCCGCGGGAAGCGCGCGACCGAGATCGAGGAGGATCAGGGCATCCGACCCGCCGTCCTCGAGGAGCTCGGTGCGCTGGCCCCGGTCACGCCGGATGGCGTCGTGAGTTACGGCAGCCAGACCCACCCGGCCGACGGCGCCGCCGGGATGATCCTCACCACCGCCCAGCAGGCGCGCGACCTGGGCGTGGACGGCCCTCTGGCCCGCATCCGGTCCACCGGCTTCGCCCGCGTCGACGCCGGCACGATGCCCAAGGCCCCGGTGCCCGCCGCACGCGCGGCACTCCACGACGCCGGGCTGACGTTCGACGACGTCGACATCGTCAAGACCCACAATCCGTTCGTCGTCAACGACGTGTGGTTCGCCCGCGAGACCGGCGTCGATGCGCGCGCCCTCAACCCCTACGGCTGCAGCCTCATCTACGGCCACCCGCAGGGCCCGACCGGCGCGCGCGGCATCGTCGAGCTGCTGCACGCGCTCGAAGACCGCGGCGGCGGCATCGGCCTGTTCACCGGATGCGCCGCCGGCGACACCGGCGCCGCCGTCGTCGTCGAGGTCACGGGCTGAGGCAGGTCTCGGCAGTCGCCGCGGCGCGGGGCCGGCGGCTCATCGGATCGGTGCGACGAGCACCGAGTGGACGTGCAGCCGCGCGTGATCGGCGATCGCGTCGCCCGGTGCGGTCTGCGCGAACCCCGCGACCACCAGCGCGCCGACGAGCGCCGCGACCGCCACACGGCCACGCACCCGCGACGGCGCCCGGCGGACGGGGACGGGCGCCAGATCGAGCGCCCGCGCCGTCATGACGGCGTTCGCGGCCGACGGAAGCGCTCCGCACGGCCGCGCGTTCGGCGCGGGCTCCTGCAGGATCCGGACGATGGCCGCCGTCAGCTCGGCCGGCCGACGCGCTCTGAGGCTCAGGCCGAGACGCTCCATCGCGACCGCGTTGTGGCGGACGTGTCCGACGGCGAAGCCGTAGAGCACGACGGGGCAACCGCGAAGCCGCGCCTCGAGGCAGGTGACGCCGCCGGTCGCGTGCACGAGCACGTCGGCGGCGGCTAGGAGGTCGCTCATCCGGTCGGTGAAGCCGAGGACGTGAAGCCCTGCCGCCGCGCCGATGCGCCGCTCGAGCCGGGCGCGCACGGCCGGGTCCCGTCCGGCCGCGACGATCACCTGCGCGCCGGGGACCGCGAGCGCGGCGCAAGCCGCCCCCGCCAGGTCCCCCACGCCCCATCCACCGCCTGAGACGACCACGACCGGACGATCGGCGGCCAGTCCGAGCGCGGTCCGGGCCTCCCGCTTGCTCCGGGGGCGCTGGAACACGCGATCGGTCAGACCGGCGACATGCCGGACGTCGCTGCCCGGCGCAATGGTGAGCACCTCCTCGATCGACTCCCGCCAGCTCACCAGGTGCAGGTCGATCCGGGGCGCAGCCCAGAAGAACAGCCCGGTCACGTCCGTGATCGTGGCGACCACGGGTGCGCGGACCGCGCCCCGGCGGCGCAACTCGCCCAGAACGACGGTCGTCGCCGGATACGTCGAGACGATCACGTCCGGCCGGTGGCGATCGATCATGCGCAGCATCGGTCGGGCGCCGAACCGCACCAGCGAGGCGCGTGCGAGCGCCCGCGCGGTCCGGGAGCGCAGCAAGAGCCGGTAGTACGCGCCGAACGCCCACGGAGCGTGGCGGAACAGCAGCCTCGAGCCTTCACGCAAGGCGAGTCGCTGCGCGGCCGACAGCGACTCGAGGTGCTCGTCCACGTGGACGACCGCGCCGCGCCGGCGCAATCCCTGTGCGAGCGCGCGCGCGGCGGTGTTGTGGCCCTCGCCGATGTCCGCGGACAGGATGAGGACCCGCAGGCTCACAGGCGCACCGTCACCAGCCCGGCGTCCTGGATCGCGTCGAGGATCCGCGGGAGCGCGCCGACCGTCGCCCGCCACGATCCGGCGGCCGCATAGTGGTCGGCATCGTGCAGCAGGACGACGTCGCGGCCGGCGAGCCCGGCGACGACGAGCGTGCACACCGAGCCCGCGGTCGCGTCGGCGCGCCAGTCGCGGCCCCAGCGGCTCCAGAGCACGACGCGCCAGCGCCGGCGGCGCGCCTCGCGCAGCGCGCCGCCGCTCAGCACCCCGTACGGCGGGCGGTACACCCACGGATCGAGCCCGGTCGCCTCGGCGACCGCGGCGCGACCGCGCCGCAGGTCGTCCACGGTCTGCGCGGGCGTCAGGCGCAGAAGGTTGCGGTGGCGGAACCCGTGGACCCCGATCGCGTGCCCGGCCGCCGCGACCTCGGCGGCGGCACCGCCATGGCGCACCGCCTGCTCGCCGACCAGGAAGAACGTCGCGGTGGCCCGGCGCGCGCGCAGCACCTCGAGGACCTGCTCCGTGGCCTGCGGGTGCGGGCCGTCGTCGAACGTCAGCGCGACCGCGGCCGGTCCGGGGACGCGCCGCTCGACGCCCAGGAGGTCGCCGATCCGGGGTAGGGGCTGGGCGAGCGCCGGGACAGCGTGGGCGGCCAGCACGCCGCCGCCAAGACAGGCGAGCATCGCGTGCGCCGGCGCCATGGCGACCATGCTCGACGTCCATGCTGACCATCACCTGAACACCGACGGCCGGACGACCGCGGCGCGTCTAGCGTCAACTGCATCGTGCGAGTTCTGTTCGGGGTGGCGGCCGCCACGGCCGCGTCGCTGCTGTATGACGTCGGCGTCGCCTGCCAGGCGCACGAGGCTCGCCGGACGTCCACGCGCAGCGCGATGCGCGTCTCCCTGCTGGCCACGCTCGCGCGCCGGCCGATCTGGCTGGCCGGGCTCGCGCTCGGGATCGTCGGCTGGCCGCTGCAGGCGGTGGCCACACGCCTCGCGCCGCTGAGCGTCGTGCAGCCGACCCTGGGGGTCGGCCTCATCGCGCTGCTCGCCATCGGCGCCCACCGGATGGCCGAGCCCGTCCGCCAGCGCGATGTGCTGGCGGTGTGCGGGCTGCTCGCCGGCGTCGCGCTGCTGACGATCGGCGGCGGACCGGCCGGAACCGCCCACCTGGGCACGGCGGCGGCGACGATGCTCGCCATCACGGCGATGGCGACGCTCGCGCCCGTCGTCGCCGCGGCCGTCGGCATCATCGACGGACGGCTCGCCACCGTCGGCGCCGGCATCGGCTTCGCCTGGAGCGGCATCTCGACGAAGCTGTGCGCCGACAGCGCGGCGGCCGGCCGGTGGCCGGCCGCGCTCGGATGGGCGGTCGCGACCGCGGCCGCGTCGGGCGTCGCGCTGCTCAGCGAGTCGACGGCCCTGCAGCGCCGGCCCGTGACCCGCACCGCGCCGGCGGTCTTCGCCCTCCAGGTGCTCGTCCCGCTCGCCGTGATGCCCTGGATCGGCGTGCCGCGGTGGGCCGCATCGCCCGTCGCGGCGCTCGCGACGATCGTCGGCGTCGCCGCCGTGCTCGGAGCCGCCACCGACATGCTGCACTCCAGGGCGGTCGACGCCGCCACCGCGCCGTCATGAGCGGCGACGGCGACCTGCACCCGGCCGAGAACCGCGCCGCGTCACCCGCGCGGCGCGGCGCGGCGATCGAGCGCCGCGATCCGCCTCAGCACGCGGTCGATGTCGCCGCTGGTGGCCCCGCGCTGGGACGGCTTGAGGTCGAGGATCAGGTGGCCGCCCGGCTCGAGGACCCCGCTGGCGACATCGCCGATCGCGTCGCCGTTCTGCAGCTTGACGGCGTGCTCGAGATCGGCGGTCCGCAGGCCCATGCGGCGCATGTCGCGCATCAGGGGCTCGCCGTCGGCGATCACCGGCGTCGGGGTGCCCTCCAGCCAGCGGGCGACCGTCGGCGACGCGGCCACCACGCGGTTGACCGCGGCGTTGACCCCCACCAGCGTCGCCGCGCCGATCGCCCCGCGGGAGAAGCTGTTGTCGCTGCCGATGATCGCGTTCTGGACGACGTTGGACAGCAGGAACAGCACGACGAAGTCGAGCGTGTTCAGGCCCGCGAGCTCCCGCTTGCCCGTCAGCCGGAACAGCAGCACGATCGTCGCGTAGACGAGGACCGTACGCAGGAGCTTCTCGGCGACCGGGACCTGCAGGACGAAGATGCCGTGCAACATGGTTGGGCTCCAAGCGGTCGAGAGGTGGGCCGGCACCGGCCGTCGCCCCGCCGAGCGGCGTGGCGTCGGCGGGCTGGACGCGCCGAACGTACGCGCCGGCAGATTGGCTGCGAGCAGCCCCGCATTGACCTTGCGTTAGGCGTTGGTGGATCACACGGCCAGGAGCACCGCGACACCATGATCGATCCCCCTCGATCACCTCTGGGCGGGCGATAATGTTCGCTCGCGTGACGGTCGAGACGCTCGAGATCCTCGTCGTCGACGACGAGTCCGAGCTGCGCGAGCAGATCAAGCGCCTGTTCGAGCGTGACGGGCACCGGGTGGTGGCCGTCGCCGACGGGCGCGCGGCGATCGACCGCGCCACCACGGGGCGCTTCGATGTCGTGCTGCTGGACGTTGCCCTCGGCGCCGGCCCCGACGGCTACGAGGTCTGCCGCACGATGCGCGACCGCCGCAACCTCGTCCCGATCATCATGCTGACCGCGCTCGACAGCGAGGCCGACGCGGTGCTCGGGCTGGAGGCCGGCGCCGACGACTACGTGACGAAGCCGTTCGGGCCCGCCGAGCTGCGCAGCCGCATCCGCGCCGTCCTGCGCCGCGCCGGCACCCGCGCGCTCGGCGACGAGGTCCTGCAGGTCGGGCCGATCGTGCTCGACCGGAGCCGGCGCACCGTGACGGTCGACGGCCGACCGGTCGAGATGACCTTCTCGGAGTTCGAGCTGCTCGAGACGCTGATGCTCGCCCCGGGACGCTCGTTCAACCGCCAGGAGCTGCTGCGGGCGATCTGGGGCGACAGCGCCTACCGGGACCCGCGCGGCGTCGACGTCCACGTCTGCCACATGCGCGAGAAGCTCGAGGCGAGGCCCGACAAGCCGGAGCTGCTGCTCACGGTGCGGGGTGTCGGCTACCGCCTGCACAGCCCGTGAGGTGGATGCTCGGCCTGCGCGGCCGGCTGACCGCCGCCCTGCTCGTCGTCAGCGCACTCACGCTCGCGGTCGCGGCGATCCTGCTGCTGGCCCCGCTCGACCGCCGTTTGCGCACCGACGCGCTCGCGTCGCTCAAGCAGACCGTGGGCGCCGCCGCGCCCGGGTTCCGCGACATCGATCGCGGCGACCTCCGGCCCGGCGGCGACGAGCTCGAGCGCGCCGCGCGCGCCCTCAGGCGCCGGGCCGGCGCAGAGGTCGACGTGGTCGACGGGACCGGCCTGGTGCTGACCACGCCCGTCCTCAACCCCGACGAGCGGTTCCCCGACGTCGCGCGCGCGATCCGCGAGCACCGCCTCATCGGATCGATCGACGACACGGGCGGAGAGCAGGTGGCGCAGGTCGCGGTGCCGTTCGAGGTCGCCGGTCATGACTACGCCCTGGCGGTGCGCAAGTCGCTCGAGGACCTCGGCTCCGCGCAGGAGGTCGTCCGGCACGCCCTGCTGGTCGCCGCGCTGATCGCGCTCGGCGTCGCGCTCGTCGTCGGCGTCGCGCTGGCCGGGCGGCTGGCCCACCGGCTCAAGGCGCTGCGCGACACCGCCCTTCGTGTCGCCGAGCTGGGGCCCGTCGCCGAGATGCGCGCCGACGATGCCCGCGACGAGGTCGGCGACCTCACGCGCGCCTTCGCGACCATGCAGCAGCGCCTCCTCGAGCAGGAACAGGCTCGCCGCACCTTCGTCGCCACGGCCTCGCACGAGCTTCGGACCCCCCTGGCGTCGCTGCGGCTGATGCTGGACTCGGCGAGCGAGGAGCTCGCCGTGCCCCGACCGGACCTCGATGACGCCCGCGACCAGCTCTCCCGCGCCGTCAGCCAGACCGAGCGGCTCAGCAAGCTCGCCCGCGACCTGCTCGACCTCAGCCGGCTCGATGCCGGCGTGCCGCCGCGCACGGAGCTCGTCGAGCTCGTCGAGCTCAGCCGCTCGGTGCTGGCCGAGTTCGAGCCGCGCACGGCCGACGCCGGCTCGCCGATCGACCTCGTCGCCCCGGCGCCGCGCTGGGCGGTCGCCGATCCCGGCAGCGTCGCGCAGATCATCCGCATCCTCGTCGACAACGCGCTGCGCCACTCGCCGCCGGCGGCGGCGGTCTGCGTCGAGGTGCCCGCGGACGGCGACCGCCCGGTCGTCGTCGTGCAGGACCATGGGCCCGGCGTATCCGCCGAGGACGCCGAGCGCATCTTCGAGCGCTTCGAGCGCGGGACCGATGCCGCCACCGTCGGCTTCGGCCTCGGCCTGGCGATCGGCCGCGAGCTGGCCCGCCGCATGGGTGGAGACCTCACGGTCGACCCGGGCGCTCCGGGCGCCCGCTTCACGCTGGCGCTCACCCCGGCGCCCGCGGCGATCGACTGAGGGGCCTAACAGAACGCTCACGCAACGCCCGCCGGCGTCAACGCCCGCCGGGGCACAGTTCGGCATATGGTCGATTCCGAGCTCAGCGCGATGCTCGCGGGGGACGAGCACCACTGGTGGTACCGCGGCCGGCGGCGCGTCCTGCGCGCCGTCCTCGCCGGCGTTGCGCTCGAGTGCGGCACCGAGCTGCTCGACGCCGGGTGCGGATCCGGGCGCATGCTCGATGAGCTGGCCGCGTACGGCCGTCCCGTCGGTGTCGACATCAGCCCCGACGCGGTCGCGGCGGCTCGGGCGCGCGGCCATCGCGACGTCGCCCTGGCCGCCGTCGAGGAGCTGCCGTTCGCCGGCGCCCGGTTCGGACTGGTCACCTGCCTCGACGTGCTCGAGCACACGCCCGACGACCGCCGCACCCTGCGCGAGCTGCGGCGCGTCACCCGCCCCGGCGGCCACCTACTCGTCACCGTGCCCGCCTACCCGCTGCTCTGGTCGCGCCAAGACGAGGTCAACCGCCACTACCGCCGCTACCAGCGCCGCACCCTCCTCGCGGCCGCCGTCGCCGCCGGCTGGGCGCCGGTCCACACGACGTACTTCAACACGCTGCTGCTCGCCCCGGCCGCCGTGGTGCGCCTGGCCACCAGGCACACCGCCGCGAGCACCGACCGATCCGACCTGGACCGCACGCCGCGCAGCCTCGACACGGTGCTCGAGATGCCGATGCGCGTCGAGGCGACCCTGCTGCGCCACGGGCTGCGACTCCCCGCCGGCCTGTCGCTGCTGGCGCTCCTGCGCAACGAGGCGCCGGGATGGAACGCCGCGGCCCCGGATCAGTGCGCGCGCTCGAGCTCGCGCGCCGCGGTGCCGATCCACTCCTCCTCGTGCTCGGCCCAGAACGCGCGGGTGTGCGCGCCCGGGTAGACCGCGTACGTGTGCGGCACCCCGGCCGCCAGCAGGTCGCGGTGCAGCTGCTCGTTCTCAGGCAGGAAGTGCGGGTCCGCGTCACCCACGTAGAAGCCGAAGTCGATCGTCGGGCCGCCGGCCGCGCGGGCGCGCGCGGCGTCGTGCACGTAGCTGTGGACGCTGGCCGCGCTTTCGGCCTCCGGCGAGCCAAGGTCCAGCGGTCCGTCGCCGGCCGGGTTGGTCGGATGGAAGTAGCCGCTCCACGACTGCACGACCGAGTAGGCGTCGCGGTGGCGCACGCCGATGATGCTGGCGCCGTAGCCGCCGGCCGAGACGCCGATCAGCGCCCGCCCGCGCCGGTCGGCGATCGTGCGGTAGGCGCGGTCGATGCGGGCCACGAGCTCCTCGGCGACCGCGGTCTCCCAGTCGCGGCCGGGACCCCAGTCGTGCCACTCGGGATCGGTGTCGCCCGCGCGCGCTCCCTGCGGGGCGACCACGATCGCGGGCCGGCCGGCGGCCTGCGCGTCGCTGCCCCACGCGGCGATGTCCATCTGCCGGTAGCCGCCCGCGTCGCTGGGCAGGCCGTGCAGCGCGTAGATCACCGGGTAGCGGTCGGCGCCGGTGTCGTAGCCGCGCGGCAGGTAGACGGCGTAGTGCTCGGTGCCGCGCAGCGCCGACGACGGGTAGGAGCCGAGGATCACGCGGCCGGCGGACGAGGCCCGCGACCCGTCGCCGGGCAGGAGCCACACGGCGGCCGCGACGGCGATCGCGCACACGGCGAATGCGGCGAGAAGGGCGCGCATTGCCTCACTGAGGGTAGGCACGCGCGCGCGGCGGTCAGGCGAACGCGGTCTGGGCGGGCGCCAGGCGCCACGCCGCCAGGGCGACGAGGCTGAAGGCGAGCACGTGCAGGCCCGCGGCGACCGGTCCGGCTCCGAGCGGATCCCCGAACACGAACACGCCCGCGGCCATCGCCACGACGTTCGTCCCGGCGGTCATCAGCGCGACGACCGGCACGGCGGCCCCCGTCTGCAGCCCGCGCTGGAAGCACAGGAAGGCGCCCGCGCTCGCGAGCAGGACGACCAGCGGCCACGGGCTCAGCAACAGCGCCCCGACGCCGTGGCCGCCGACGATCGTGGCGGCCTTCGTGGCGGCGTCGGCGGCGCCGTAGAGCACGCCGCCGGCCAGACCGAGCATGTGGGGTCGGCGGTCGCTCGCAGGAGCGGCGGCCAGCGCGGCGGCCAGCGCGGCGGCGGCGAGCAGGTACGCGGCCAGTGCGCCGGGTCGCAGCGTCGGCGCGGCGATCGGCCCGACGCCGACCGCCAGCAGCAGCAGCGCCCCGACCATGATCGCGATGCCCTGCAGCTCGGCGCGGCCGAGGCGCTCGCGCAGCAGCACGGCGGCCGCTGGGATCGAGAGCACCAGCCCCCCGGCGGCGAAGGCCTGCACGAGCGAGAGCGGGGCGTGGGCGAGCGCGGCGACGTGCAGCGCCCAGCCGGTGAGCCCGAGCGCGAGGCCGGCCAGCCACGCGCGCGAGCCCAGCAGACCCCGGATCATCGTCACGGGGTGGCGGGCGCTGATCGGCGGGGCGGTGCGTGCGCCCGCGTGCTGCAGCAGGTAGCCGGCGTTCAGCGCGACCGCGGCGGCGAGCGCGAGAGCGAGCCCGATCATCAGCGCGTTCGTCATGCGGAGGCGAGGTGGGCGTCGAGATAGCGCAGCGCCGCGGGCGTCTCGCGGCGCCAGAACCCCCAGTCGTGGCGGCCGGGCAACACGCGCGCGGTGACGTCGCCGCCGGCCGCGCGCAGCCTGGCGGCGAACGGCGCGAGCTGGCGGGTGTCGTGGTCCTGGGCGCCGCCGTAGAGGAGCACGTGGGTCGGCAGCGCATGCAGGCGGGGTGCCAGGGAGCCGACGTAGCGGGCCGGGCTCGCGGCGCGCCGCTGGGCGGCCGTGGCGTGCGCGAAGACGCCGCTGTGGGTCTGGGTGAAGTAGCCCGACCAGCTCTCGATCGTCGCGAACGTCCCGAGGTGGCGCAGGCCGATGTTGACCGCGGCGTAGGCACCCTCGGAGGTGCCGGCGATCGCGCGGCCGGCACGATCGGGGATGGTCGCAAAGCGCCGGTCGGCCGCGCGGACGGTGTCCAGCACGAAGCTCTCGTAGCGCCCGTGGGTGGTGTTGGCCCACTCGGTGTCCGAGCGCAGCGTCCCGTCGCTGCCGTTGGGCAGGACGACGATCATCGGCCGGATGCGGTGCCGAGCGATCATCGTGTCGAGATCGACGCCCAGGGCCCCGGCGTCGAAGTACAGCTGGGGCGTGCCGGGACTGCCGTGCAGCAGGTACAGCACCGGGTAGCGGCGGCCACGCGCGGCGGCCACGGCATAGTCAGGGGGCAGGTAGACGAGCGCCGACCGGCGGCTGCCGAGCGCGGCCGAGAAGAAGTGCAGGTGGACGACGCGGCCGGGACCGACGTTGCGCGGGTCGCGCGGGGGCGGGAAGCCGCGATAGCGGAGATAGTTGTGGGCATACGACCAGGTGCCGAAGAGCCCGACGACCACGAAGCCGATCGCGGCGGCAGCCAGCAGCCGGCGCGTCATCGCGGTCTCGTGCTGTCGGCGGCCCGCTGGCCGGCCGCCATCCTGGCCGTCATCGCGTCCGTGTTCGCGGGCGTCGGCTGGTTGTACCTGCTGTTCCACGCCGGCGTGCTCGGCATCGGACCGCGCGTCGCGGGGGCGCTGCCGTTGCAGCAGCTGGCCGGCGGCGAGCGCCAGGGACTGCTCCGCATGCTCGTCGCCTGGCTGCCCGCCGGGTTCGCGGCCGGCCTGGCGCTGCGCCGGATCGCCGGGCTGTCCGCGGTCGCGTCCGCGGCCACCGCCGCCGCGCTGGCGTGGATCGTGCTGGCGATCGTGGGCGCGGCGTCGGATGCGGCCGCGATCTCCGATCCCGTCGCGAGCCATGTCGAGCCGCAGCTGGGGCGCGCCGGCACGCTCGTGGCCACGGGGCTGGTCGCCGCCGGCGCGCTGATCGTCATTCCGGGGCGGGGCGCCAGCCACCGGTTGGGCAGCATCCGGCAGCGCGGCGCGCGGACGTAGGCCTCCGCCTGCAGCACCCGCAGCGCCAGGCGGGGCAGCGCGCCGCGATGGCGGTACAGGAGGAAGCGCGGCCGCCACTGCGGGAAGAACTTCGCGTTGAAACGCACGAGCCGCTCGAGCTGGAAGCGCCCGTGCGCGCGCCGCAGCACCCAGCGCACGAGCCGGTACGGCGGGCTCAGCGGCCCCGCCGCCGCCATCACGTGGGCGAAGCCGGCGAAGTTCAGGCTCACCTCGGCCAAACCCCCCGCGCGGGCGTACTCGAGCGCCGCCACGACCATCGCCTCGTTCAGCCCGTTCGGCGTGTCCGCCTCGCGGCGCATCACGTCGAGCGACAGGCCGTCGAGGTACCGAGAGAAGCGCAGGAAGCCGCCGAGCCGGCCCCGCTCGTCGCGCGCGAGGACGTACACACCGTCGGGCTCGAGGTGCCCGAGTGTCATCGCGAAGCCGTAGAGCCGCGGCTGCGCGGTGCGCCAGCGCCGGTCGATCGCGGCGATCTCGCCCATCGCGTCGCCGAGCTGCTCGCCGTCGAGGACATCGACGCTCCATCCGAGCCGCGCGATCCGCATCACCGACTGGCGCACCTTGCGGATCGGCCGGCCGGCCAGCGAGAAGGCCCGGGGATCGACGACCGCCTCGTCGCCGATCCGCAGCGCGTGCCAGCCCGCCGCGCGGTAGGCGTCCAGGTGACGCGCCGACGCACCGGTCACCACGACGTCCCAGCCTCGGCGCGCCGCGCGCGCCTCGAAGTCGGCGAGAACCGCCGGCGCCCGGTCGTCCGGGGCGACCGGATCCCCGCCGACGATCGCGGTCGCGCGCAGCGTGCGATAGCCGAGCACGCCGCCGGCCGCGAAGTGCAGCGACTTGTCCTCGCGCAGGATGAACGGATCGAGCGAGTCCCTGCTGTGTGCGGCCACGAGCGCCGTCGCCCGCTCGTGCTCGGCCGGCAGGTGGCCGTCCGCCGCCGGTGCGGGCCGCAGCAGCGCGGCAGCGGCGACCGGCGCCGCGACGACCAGCGCGTCGAACGCGACCGCCAGCGGCCTCACCTCGACGCCGTGACGGGTCAGGGCGACCCCCGCCCACAGAGACAGCCCCAGCGCGGCCGTTACCGCGGCACGCCGCTGCCCACGCCACAGGCCGCACGCCGGCAGCACCAGCCCCCCGCCCAGGGCCAGGGCGAGCACATGGCCGAACGCCATGGGCGAGCCGCCGGAGACCGACACGAGGCTCAGCGGCCGCCACGGCGCCGAGGGGACCAGCGCGTTCCCGGCGAGCAGCGCCGCCGCCAGCGCGACGAGGCCGGCAGCGGCCGCCGGCACGACGCGGCGGGGTCGGCGCACCGTGGACGGTGTCACGGGCCGCATGCCGCTCACCGTCGCATCGCCGAGGTTGCCCGGGATCGTGCCGTCATTGCGATCTCGTTACGGACCACGGCGTCCGTCGGACAGGCGGTACAGGAGACCGTGGCGGCTGAGCCCGGCCTGACGGCTGACGTCGGTGGCGTGGGCCATCGCCCAGCGCACGGCCGGGGCGCAGCTGCCGGCGGGGCACGTGGCGCGGCTGAGCAGCGCGTAGCGGACCAGGCCCGTGCGGACCGCCGTCCTCAGCGTCGCCGCGGTGGTGAATGCGCGGCCGTTCATGCTCGTGAGCATCAGCACGGGCCGGCCGTCGCGAGCGATCAGCGGTCCGGCCAGCGCGACGCTGGAGCTCGCCACCTCATACCGGGCGTGGCGTTGATGGGCGGTCAGGAACCGGCTCAGCGCGCGCACTTCGGCGGCGGGCATCGCCCCCGGCTCGCCGGCGCTGCTCGTCCGCGCGTGAACCGCCGTCAACGCGCCGGCGGTCGGGACGGCGAGCACGGCCACGAGCGCGAGCAGGGCCATCGGCGCGGCCCCGCGCCGCCGCGCGAGTGCGCAGACCACCACGAGTCCGGCGGCGGCGATGACGACCACGACGACCGTGGCGCGGGCCGGAGTCGCCGGGCCGAGGGCGAGCTGGCCGAGCGCGGCGGCGATCGCGCCGCCCGCCAGCACGGCGGCCGCGGTGCGCCGACGGCCCGCCGCGGCGGCGAGGCTGACGACGCCGATGCCGATCGCCGCGGCAATCGCCGGCGTGATCACCTCGAGATAGCGCGGGTGCAGCATCTGCATGGCGCTGAACAGCGCCGCGCCGCCGACGAGCCACGTGGCGATCGCCACGGCTCCGACCCGCGCCGGCCGCGGAGGCGGACCGTCGCGGCGACCGGCGAGCACGGCGACGAGCACGGCCAGGCCGCCCAGCACGAGTGCGGCGAGCAGCGCGGTGCCGACCAGCGACGCGTAGGGACCGTCGAAGAGCCGCGTGACCGACGGCGGGTTGACGGTGACCGGCGCGCCCGAGCCCCGCAGCCGGTCGATGCCGTTGAAGACGAGCGCGACGTTCCAGACGCTGCCGTCCGTGGATCCGACGGGATACGGGTGATGGCCGGGACCGAGCGATGCGGCGACCAGCCAGGAGAGGGCGACGACGACAAGCGCGGCGCCGGCCGCCGCCAGCCGGCCGAGACGCGCGCGGGCCGACCCCGTGGCGCCGAGCCAGAACAGCAGGACGACGGCCGGCAGCGGGATGAGCGCCTCGAACAGCTTGACGTTGAACGCCAGGCCCATCATCGCGCCGGCCCCGATCGCCGGCAGGACGCGGCCGCTGCGCGCGGCGCGGACCGCCAGCCACGCGGCCAGGACGACGAGGGCCATCATCACCGAGTCCATCGTGTCGCTGCGCCCGGTGATCACGGCGATCGGCAGCACGGCCAGCGCCGCCGCGGCCGCGAGCCCCGCTCCGCGCCCGAACAGCGGGCGCACCGCGCAATAGAGCAGCGGCACCGCCACCGCGCTGCCCAGCGCCTCGGGCAGGTGCAGCGCGAACGACGAGAAGCCGAGCAGCTTGACGCTCGCCACCTGCAGCCAGAGGTCCACCGGGAGCTTGTCGACCGACAGCGAACCGCCGGGCTCGAACGCGCCGTAGAGCAGGTTGTGCCACGAGACCGACATGCTGCGCACCGCGGCGTCGTAGTACGGGTTCAGGCGCACGTCCGCCAACGACCAGAAGCGCAGTGCAACGGCGACCGCCGTGACGACGGCCAGAGCGGATCCGGTGGCGATTCCGGCCAGGCTCACCGGCAGCGTCCGCCGCAGCGTCGGTACCGCCGCCGGGATCGCATCGGCGTTGGTCAGGCTCATGCGGGCATGGTCACCGCTCCCGGGCAGCGCCCGATTGGCGCATCGTTAGGGTCTGGTTGCGCCGACCGGACCACGGTCGCCCGCCATGCGTCGTCGGCCCGCCTTAACCGCGGCGCAACATCGGCCTCACCCGGCGCCACCGCGAAACGGGGACAATCGGGGGCCGATGACGAGCGCCCGGTTCGATCGGTTGCGTGCGGGGCGTGGCGGTGCGGAGCAGGCTGCCCCGGCATCCGCGGCCGCGCTCGCCGATCCGGAGGCGGCCGCCGCGCCCTCGAGTCGCGCGCCACGCGCGGCGACGGCCATCGCGCTCGCCGCGGTCGTCGGCGTTGCCGCCGCGCTGCGCCTCGTCGCGCTCGGCCGCGTCCCTCCTGACCCGTTCTACGACGCCGCGGTGCGCACGATGGCGGGCTCCTGGCACGCGCTGCTGGTCGGTGCGCTGGAGCCGGGAGCCCACGTGTCGATCGACAAGCCGCCGCTCGACCTGTGGCTGCAGGTGGTCAGCGTCAAGCTGCTGGGGTTCGACCGCATCGCGCTGCAGCTGCCGGCGGCGCTGAGCGGGATCGCCGCCGTCGTGCTGCTCTACGACCTGGTGCGCCGCCTCGCCGGGCCGGTCGCCGGCCTCGCCGCCGCCGCGGTGCTCGCGGTGCTGCCGGTCGCGGTGCTCACCGCGCGCAGCGACACGATGGACAGCGTCATGTCGGCGCTGCTCGTGCTGGCCGCCTGGCTGATCGTGCGCGCCTGCCAGACCGGACGCGCATGGCTGCTGTACGCCGCCGCCGCTTCGGCGGGCCTGGCGTTCGAGGCCAAGCAGCTCGAGTCGCTCGTGGCCGCTCCCGCGCTCGTCGTGCTGGCGGTCTGGGGATGGGCGGGGCGCCGGCGTCACCTTGCCGGCGCCGGCGCGACGTTCGCGCTCGTCGCCCTCGGCTGGCTGGGGGCGATCTCGCTGCTGCCCGCCGCGCAGCGGCCGTTCGCGCTGGGCTCCGCGCACGGAAGCGCGTGGGACGCCACCTTCCTCTATGACGGCGTCGGACGCCTCGGCGGCGGTCCGCGCGCCGGGGGCAACCCGCCGGGCCTCCCGCGGCTGCTGCGGCTGCGCCCGGTCGACACTGGCGTGGTCGTCGGCGCCGCCGCGTCGGCCGCGGCGCTGTTCGGCCTCCTGGCCGCCTTGGCGTCCCGCAGCACGCTGGCGGCGGCCGATCGCCTGCGCCGCGCGGCGGCGCTGAGCCTGGCGATCTGGCTGGGCACCGGCCTCGTGGTCTACAGCGCGATGGGCGCGATGCACGTCCGCTACTTCGAGGGCTTCACCCCCGCGGTGGCGGCGGCGCTGGGCGCCGGAGCCGTCGGGGTCGCCCAGGCCGCGTCGCGTCGCGTCACGGTCGCCGCGGCGTCCGCGGCCGCGACCGCCGCCGTGGCCCTCTACGCGCTGTGGCTGGCCGGCCCGAGCACGACCCTGCGCGCGGCCGTCGCCGCCACGGCCGCGCTGGCGCTCGCGCTCGCGCTCGTCGCCCGGCACCGTCGCGCCCTGTGGCCGGCAGCGGCGACGGCGACGCTCGCCGTGGTGCTCGCCGTCCCGCTCGTGCATTCGCTGCGCATCGTGCGCACGGGCGCCAACGACGCCGAGCAGTTCGGGAGGATCGCTCCGGCCACCGCGCACCGGCTGAGCGCGTTCCTGATCGAACACCAGGGCGGTGCGCGCGAGGAGGTCGCGGTCGAGTCGCCGTACATCGCGGCGGGAATCGTGCTGCACGACCAGCGCGCGGTGCTCATCCTCGACAACACGGGCACGCGCCCGCTCGTGAGGCTCCGTGAACTGCGGGCCGCGATCCGCCGCGGCGACGTTCGCTACGTGCTGCTCGGCCCCGCCTGCCGCCAGCGGCGATGGGCGGCGACCGCCGGCTGCGTCGTCCCGCGCTGGGTCGCCGCCCACGGCGTGAACGTCAGCGCCGAGGCCGGGATCGTCCACAGCATGCTGCGCTCGCGCCTGTACCGGGTGACGTGACGCGTCAGCCGGCCGGCGCATGCGCCAGCCGTCGGCTGCGCAGGAACCGCCACGCCTGCGCCGCGGCCGAGATCGAGGCGCGGGGGCCCGGATCCGGCGGCGTGGCCCCGGGCCACGCGTGCTGGCCGCCCTGCAGGACGATGTGCTCGACGGCGCTGCCCTGCGCGCACGGACCCCAGGCCAGCTGCTCGGCCCGAGGGGCGAGCAGCCGCTCGCGCGGCTGCGGCAGGCACCCGTCGCGGCGCACCCAGCCGTCCACCCAGGCCCGCACGTCGCCGGCGAAGCCGTCGTCGGCGCGACCGGCGTATGGCACGACCTGGTCGTCGGTCCCGTGGATCTCGAGCACCGAGACAGGGCGGTCGGGCGCGCAGGCGGGCAGGCTGCGAAATCCGCCCGCGACCACGACGATGCCCGCCAGCCGCGACGACAGCTCGCAGCCGAGCCGGGCCGTCATGCCGCCGCCGTTGGAGACGCCGACCGCGTAGGTCCGCCGCGTGTCCACGCAGCCGGTGCGCCACAGCCGGTCGACCAGCCTGCGCCCGAACGCCACGTCGCCGGGGCCGGTCAGGTCCCAGAACGCCGGCCGGCCGAGCGACGACGGATAGGCGACCACGAAGCCGGCGCGATCGGCGACCCGCGACAGGCCCGAGTAGCGGGCCATGAACGGCCCGTCTGCGTGCGCGCCGTGCAGCGCCATCATGAGCGGCGCGCCGCGCCGTACTCCGCGCGGCACGTGCACGAGCGCGACGCGCCGCCGCCCTCCGCTGCGCACCTCGACGGTGAGGTCGGCGCCACCACCGCAGCCGTGCCGGCCGGGCCAGGCCGCCGCGGGCGCGCGCGGCCCGGCCGGCTGGAACGCCGTGGCCAGCGCGTGCCGGGCCGGCTGGAGCGCGGTGGCCGGCGCGTGCCCGGCCGGCTGGAGCGCGGTGGCCGGCGGGTGCCGGGCCGGCAGGACCGCCAGCACGACGCCGGCGGCGAGGATCGTGACGAGCAGCGGGCGCGGGAGCCGGGACATGAGCGAAGCGGCGCGGCGGAGCATCCTTCGGCGCTGCCTATCCGCGCCGTGTCGTCGATACGCGCGCGGCGCCCACCACAACGAGAACCTAACGCCCCGGCAACCGCAGCCCGCCGATCACCGGTGAGCATGAGCGCATGGACCCGTACGGGCGCGGTCGAGTGCGGTGGCCGATGCCCGTCCCGCAGACCGCACACCCGCGACCACGGGCGCCGGTCGCCATCCCTGCATGGGCCTGCGCGCTGGCGCCGGGGATCATGGTCGCGCTCATGTCGGTGGTGGCCGTCTCCGCGGCCGGAGCTCCGTCGCGATTGGTGCCCGTCTCGCGCCGCGCCTTCCCGGCGTGGATGGCCGGGCCGCTGCACGGTCTCGCGAAGCCGATCAGCCAGCGCGCGTTCGGCATCGTCCTGATCCTGCTGATCGCGCTGTATCCGGTCGCCGTCCTCGGCGCACGCCGCCTGGGATTGCGCGGTGTCCTGATCGCCGTCGTGGCCGCGCACGTGATCCTGCTCCTCGCGCCGCCGCTGCTGACCGGTGACGTGTTCGGCTACATCGGCTACGCACGCCTCGGCGTCCTTCACGGATCGAGTCCCTACACGCACGGCGCCGTCGCACTGCATCACGACGCGGTGCACCGCTTCGTGCTGTGGCATGACGTGCACAGCCCGTACGGGCCGGCGTTCACGTTGCTGAGCTACCTGACGGTGCCGCTCGGGGTGGCGGGTGCGCTCTGGGCCTTCAAGGTCATGGCCATGGCGGCCGGACTGGCCTGCACGGGGCTCAGCGCCGCAGCGGCGGGACGGGCGGGCGGCGCGCCGGCGCACGCCGCGGCGCTCGTCGGCCTCAACCCGCTGCTGCTCGTCTACGCCGTCGGCGGCGCCCACAACGACCTGCTCGTGGCGGCGGTCGCCGCGGCCGCGCTGCTCGCGCTGGGCGCGCGGCGCGGCGCCCTGGCCTCCGGCACGGCGATCCTCGCCGCCGCGATGAAGACCTCCGCGCTGCTGCTCGCGCCGTTCGTCATCCTCGGCGCCCCCTCGCGTCGCCGGGCGCTCGCGGGAGCGCTCGCGGCGGCGGCGCTGTGCACAGGTGCGGCGGTGCTGGCCTTCGGCTCGAGCCTGACCGGCATGGTCGGCGCGCTCGCCCAGCAGCAGCGCTCCGTCTCCCGCCACAGCATGCCCAGTGAGGTGGCGAGTCTGTCGGGGCTCGATATCGGGACCGTGCGCGCGATGCTCGGCGCGGCCGCCGCCACCGCCGCCGCCGTCGCGCTGGTCCACGCGTGGCGCCACCGGCACCGCGCGGTGGCGGCGGCGGGCTGGGCGACCGCCGCGCTGCTGGTGAGCACGGCCTGGCTGCTGCCCTGGTACATCGTCTGGCTGCTGCCGCTCGCTGCGGTCGCCCGCGATCGCCGCCTGCAGACCGCGACGTTCGTCCTGACCGCGTTCATGGGCGTCACCCACGCGCGGCTCGGTCTCGGATGATGACCGCCCAAACGCGACGCTAACGACCCCGCAACCGCGCCGAACGGACGTCGGGACAACCTGGCGCGATGCGCACCTTCTCCTCACTGATCGTCGTCGGCGCCGCCCTCGCGGTGATCGCCGGCTGCGGATCGCAGCAGGCGGCGCCCACGCAGACCTCGGCGGCCGCCGCTCCCCAGCCGGCGACGCAGACGACCGTGTCCGCGCCGGATGCCATGACGCGGACCGCGATGCGCCGTTACGGGATCGAGTCCCATGGCGCGTCCGCCCAGATCCACCTGCGGACCGTCGTTCACGACCCCCAGCTACTGCACGCGCTGCGCACCGGTGACGTGGCCTCGCTGCGGGCGGCCGTCCGCCGGCTCCAGGCCACACCGCACGCACACATCTCGCGGCTGCGAGTGGTCCGCAGGTCACGCGTCCTGGCCGACGCCGGCGTGCCGTTCGTCCTCGCGCCGCTGCAGAAGACCATCCGCGACGCCCACGGCCGGCCGCTCGCCACGGTCCAGATCTCGATGCAGGACGAGATCGGCTTCGTGCGCTACATGCACCGCGTCTACGGCGCCAACGTCATTCTGCGCGGCCGCGGCCGGTCGCACCTGCGCACGTCGATGTACTCCGCCGCGTTCGTCCGACTGCCCGCCTCGGGCACGGCCACGATCGCCGGGCATCCGTACCGGGTGCACTCGTTCCACGAGTCCGCGCTGGGCGGAGAGCCCGTCACGGTCTGGATCCTCGAGCGCTAGTGGCGAGACCAACGCAACGCTAACCGCCGGGCAACCGGGACGAACCGGGCGCCGGACAGTCTGGCGGCATGCACACCGCCGACTCCCCCACTCGCCAGGCGCCCGGCAGCCTGCCGCCGCCGGCACCACCGCGTCCCGACGCCCGGCCGTCCCGAGCTCCGACGGAGACCCCGCGCGCGCCGGACCTCGTCCTGCCGGGGCTGTCCATCGTGCTGCCGTGCCTGAACGAGCAGGCCAACGTCGCCGACGCGATCCGCGCCGCCGCGCGTGCCGCCTCCCACACCAGCCTCGACTACGAGATCATCGTCGTCGACGACGGCAGCACCGACGCGACCGCCGAGATCGCCGCCGGGTTCGTCCCGCGCGACCGCCGCGTCCGGCTGCTCATCCACCCGGCCAACCGCGGCTACGGCGCGGCCCTGCGCACCGGCATCACGGCCGCGTCGATGCCTTGGATCCTGCTCACCGACGCCGATCTCCAGTTCGACCTCGACGAGCTCGACGACTTCCTGCCCCAGACCGCGACGGCGGACCTCGTCATCGGCTGGCGCATCCTTCGCCGCGACCCGGTCGGGCGCCGCATGAACGCCGCGGCGTGGAACTGGCTCGTACGCAGGGTCTTCCACCTGCCGGTCCGCGATGTCGACTGCGCGTTCAAGCTCCTGCGCGCCAGCGCGCTCGACGGGATCACGCTCACGGCCAACGGCGCGATGATCGACACTGAGCTCCTGGTGCGCTGCCTGGCCGCCGGCGCCCGGATCACCGAGCTCGGCGTCCACCACCGGCCCCGCATCAACGGCCGGCAGAGCGGCGCCAGCCCACGCGTCGTGATGCGCGCGTTCGCAGAGCTCGCGCGGCTGCGCCGGCAGCTGGCCGCCGAGCGCCGCGCCGCTGCGGCCTGAACGCGGGACGACGCCTCCCTTCGCGGTGCGACTGTGCCGAGATCCCCATCCGCATCGCTGCTCCTGACCCGAGATCGCGCCTCGCTGTCGCAGTTCGCGCGCTTCTGCGTCGTCGGGACCAGCGGCTTCGTCGTCAGCCTCGTCACCTTCGCGCTGCTCCTGGAACGCACCGGAATCGACTACCGTGCCGCGGACGCGCTGGCGTTCCTCGTCGCCGTCGCCAACAACTTCGTCTGGAACCGGCGCTGGACGTTCGCGACCGCCCGCGCCGGAGCGGTGGGACAGGCGAGCCGGTTCCTCGTGGTCTCGGTGATGGCGACGGCCCTGAGCCTCGCGATCCTCACCGGTCTCGTCGCCGCGCTGCACGCCGATGCCATCGCCGCGCAGGCCGCGGCGACGATCGCCGTGACGCCACTGAGCTTCATGGGCAACCGGCGGTGGGCGTTCGCCGCCGGGTCGCGGCCACGGCAACGACCGCATCGGAAGCGGGAGCCGGCCGGCGGCGACTGACCTCGGCCCCGACCGTCCGCGACGCGCTGCTCGTCGCGCCGGATCCTCCCCGCGCCGCTCAGCTCTCGGCCGGCGCCTGCTCCGCGAGGTCCTCGCGCGGGATGTCCCACACGACGCGGTGGCTGGCGGGGCCGCGGATCAGAGCGGGCACCTCCGCCCACAGGGCGGCCGCCGCGCTCAGCATCCAATACGCGACCGGATAGACCGGGGCGATGAGCAAGGCGAGGGGGGCGCGGCCGTCGTAGCGCCGGTCCAGACTCAGGGCGATCGTGACCTGGATCGTGGCGACGACGGCGACGGCGATCCCCCACGAGAACAGGAGCGTGAACGCCGAGACGTCCGGGACGTCGACTCCGGCGACGACGAACAGCAGGACCATGATCAGGTACCAGATCGCGAGCAGCACGATCCAGAACAGCGAGCCGAGCCCCTCGAGCGCCAACGGCCACAGATGCCGCTGGCGCCAACGCACCAGATGGCGCAGGTGGACATGCAGGACTTCCCCCTGCCCGCGTGCCCAGCGGCGGCGCTGCGCCCACAGCGCGCGGAGATTCGACGGGACCTGCATCCCGACCAGCGCGTCCGGCTCGAACGTCGTGTGCCAACCCGCCAGAAGCAGCCGGTACGTGAGCTCGATGTCCTCGGTCGCCATCTCGGCGCGGTAGCCGCCCGCTTCCACGACCGCATCGCGGCGAAAGAGCCCGAGGACGCCGGCCACCACACCGACGCGCCCGGCGACCGCCTGGGTGCGCCGGATCAGCCCGATGATCGCCGACGCCTCGATGATCTGCATCGCGCACAACAGGGTGCGCCGGTTGGTGACGTGCGGCGCGCCCGCGACCGCCGCGACACGCTCCGAGCGCAACAACCGGCTCACCAGCAGCTTGAGCGCCAGCGCATCGACGTGCGTGTCCGCGTCGGTGATCACCACGAGCCCATGCCGGGCCATCCGCAACCCGCGGTTGAGCCGGTCGGCCTTGCCGATGTTCACCGGGTCCGCGACCACCCGCACGCGCGGGTCGCCCTCCGCCGCCGCGGTCGCCGCCGCCGCCGTGGCGTCACTGGAGCCGTCGTCGAGCACCAGCACCTCGAAGACCGGATAGTCGATCTGCCGAGCCGCGCGTACGCACGCCCCGATGACGCTCTGCTCGTTGTGGGCCGGGATCAGCACGCTCACCCCCGGCCAGCCTCCCTGCGGCTCCTGCGGCTCCGGACGCTCGTCGAAGAGGCGGAACAGCAGGCCGCCCGCGATCCAGGCCGCCGAGGTGACAACCGGATACAGGCCGAGGAACGCCAGCAGGAGCTTGGCCGTCTGGCCGCCGCTCACGCGCCGCGCTCCTCGCGCACACGAACGACCCGGCTCCAGCCGACCACCAACAGCGCCACGACGAACGACGCCCCGAGGGCGATCAGCGCGTATTCGACCGCATCCCCGTGTCCCACCACGAACGCCAATGTGACCAGCGCCACGACCCACACCACGGGCGCCGCCAGATACAGGGCGGCCCTGCGACCGCGCGACGCCGGCGCGCGTGGGGTGAAACGAGCGGGGAGCTCAGGCTCGCCCATCAGCCGACCGATGCTGTCCCCGCCACGACACCGACCGTCTCCCTCCTCGGACCTGCCCGAATCTAGATCAACCCCGCCGATCTCGCAACACGTGCCGGTCTCCGGGGTCAAGCGGCACGCCCGGACACGTGCCTCGCCGGCGGCGCGACGCAAGTTGGTACTCGAGATCGGTAACCCAGAGAGCCGAAAGGCCCGCCGGAGCGGGCCATCCATGAGTGGCGATACTGGGCTGGAAGACGCCACCGGCACGAATTTGGCTCTAGGACCTTGTTCTGTGGTGGTCTGAGGCGCTCTCGCCGCGTTGACGGAGTCCTGGCGCCTCGTCGCGCTTGCGGGCGATCTCCAGCGGCCCGGCGGCGAGGCCGAGCGCGGCGATCGCGAAGACATCGTCGGCGTGGAATCCGCCAGGGTGCGTCGCGACCCGCATCGTCGTGCTCAGCGGTTGGCCTTCACCCGCGCGGCGACGACGGGGTCGGAGGTGCCGGGATAGCAGCGGGCGGTCGCTCCGCCGTCCGCCGCGATGCACTGGCCGGTGATGAAGGACGCCTCGGACGACAGCAGGAACGCGACGAGGGAGGCGATCTCCTCCGGCTCGCCCATGCGGCCGAGCGGCTGGACGACGTCGTTCTCGCGAGCGGCAGCGGCAGGATCGGGCGCCGCGGCCATCGCCTCGAGGTTGCGCGGCGTGCGGATGCCCGACGGCTCGACCGCGTTGCAGCGGATGCCGGCCGGCGCGTACTCGACCGCGGCCTGCATCGTCAGGGAGTTGATCGCGCCCTTGCACGCGGCGTACGCCGCCCAGCCGGGGAACGACGCCCGCGCGTGCGTGGAGGAGATGTTCACGATCGCGCCGGCACGGTCGGCCTCGAGGAGGCTTCGAACGGCCTGCGAGCAGCCCCAGTAGTAGCCCATGAGGTTGACCCGCAGCAGCGACTCGACGTCGTCGGGGTCGGGCTCGTGCAGGCTGGTGCGGATCATCAGGCCGGCGTTGTTCACCCAGCCTGACAGCGGCGCACGCGCCTCCGCGCGCTCCGCGGCCTCCGCCAGCATGGCGCGGTCGGCGGCGTCGCCGACGACGACCTCGCCGCCCGAGTCCAGCGCACGAGCCGCCTCGGCGGCCAGGTCGGCGTCGACGTCGATGCCGACGACCTGCCAGCCGTCGGCCGCCAGGCGGCCGGAGATCGCCGCTCCGAGCCCGGTCCCGCAGCCGGTCACTACCACGCTCCGCTCCACTGCACGCTCCTCTCGGTGATGCGCCACACGGTACGCGCGTACCACGAGGAGCTGCTCGGGCCGGTGGCCGTCGTCCCCGAACCGGCCGGCCAAGCAGGAGCACCGCGTCGAGAAGCTCGTCGCGGGTCAGAGCCGCGCGAGGAAGTCGCCGATGCGCTCGAGCGCGAGCTCGAGATCGGCGCGTGAGCTCGCGCAGGACAGCCGGAGGTGCCCGGCGCCGCCCGCGCCGAACGCCGTGCCGGCGAGCAGCGCGACGCCCGCCTGCTCCAACAAGCGCGTCCGCCAGCTCCTCCTCCGACATCGGCAGGCGGGCGACGTCGGTAGAGGCCAGTGACCACGAGAGAATCGGGGGAGGGGCCCCTCCTCGACGCGTCCCCCACGGACAGCGGCGCGCCGGACTGCGGTCCGGTCGGGCGGGCGAGCGTCCTATCGCGCCTGCCGGCCACACCACACGCACCGCAAGCCGGCCGTGTCGGCCGTCGCCGGCAGCGGCGCGAGCAGCGGCACGACCTCGCCGCCTGCCGTTCGCGCAACTCCTCGAGGTCTACGTCGCGTTGGTCGATGCGGGCGAGGGGCTCGAGTTCACCGAGGCGGCGGGCGGACGGCGGATAGCGTTCCTGCTGGGACGGGTGCGTCTCAACGGACAGGTTCGCACGGCGGCCCTGTGGCGCCAACCGGGTTCGCCGGGAGGGGCGGCCGGGCTCGCCCGCGCGGGGAGTTTCAACGCGTGATCCAACTGGAGGCGCGGGGTGCGAAAACACCCGTGGGAATGCGGGGTCTTTCAGTTGGATCATCCCGTGATCCAACCGTGATCCAACTGGACAGTGATACAACCGGCCTACCGGAGGGTGGCGCGACGGGTCCGGGCGTTTCCGCGCCCTGCCGATGCCGCCAAATGGGCCCCTGTTGGGCCCACGGACCGACCCGAGAACGGCGAAACCCCCGATGTCCTCGGGGGTTTCGTGAGTGGGCGATACTGGGCTCGAAGACGCGGCCGCCAGGCGAATTTGGCTCTAGGACTTGCTTCTCTGGTGGTCGGAGGTGCCCGCAGTTCGGTCAGATCCGCTCAAATTGGTACTCGATTGGTACCGGAGAATCCGGCCGCTATCGGCCGCCGGGGCTATGCGACGACGGCATCGATCGCGGGCGCGTTGGCGTCTGACTCCGGGGCGAACGCCGCGTCGATGATCTGCGCGTCGCGGGCGGCCGGCGCGTAGTGCATGTAGAGCTGCGTGGTTGCAAGATCGGCATGCCCCATCCACGCCTGAATGGTGCCGACGGGGACGCCGCGGCGCGCCATCGTCGTCCCGAACGTGTGGCGCAGGTCGTGGAAGGAGAAGGTCGGCGATAGGCCTGCCGCGACAAGCGCTCGCCGGTAGCGCTGCATGATCCCGGCGCGAGCCATCGGGTGTCCGGTAGAGGGGCACGCGAAGACGGCGTCCTCCGGGCCGACCCATTTGCTGACCGCGCGCAATTGCAGCAGTGCCTCGGCAGCCGTCGCCGCGAGCGGAACGGATCGCCGCCGGCGTCCCTTCGGGCTCGATCGGCGACCCCGCGTCACGCTCTCGAGCACGTGGATGAGCGATCGCTCGAAGTCGACGTGCTGCCACCGCAATCCGCGCAGCTCGCCCTGCCGCAGACCGGTGTACGTGGCGAGCACGTAGAGCGTCCGATCCAGCTCTTCGTACTCGCCCTCCACGGATGCGGCGATCAGCCGGGCGACCTCGTGCGGCTCGAGAAAGGTCAGTTCCTCGAGCGGCGCGTCTCTGGTGATAGTCGGCAGGTCGATGGCGCTCATCGGCGACGCCGCGATCCACTTCTTGCGGACCGCGAAGTTGAGCAGCGCGCTCAGGCTGCCGAGGTAGTTGCGGACCGACTTCGGTGACAAGCTCTGCCCACCCCGGCGTCCCTGGCCCTTCTTGGCGCTCAGGTGCGCCGCAAACGCTTCGATCCGTCGTGCGTCGATGTCCTGGATCGGCGTGTCGCCGAAGAACGGCACGAGATGGATGCGTAGATGCATGGCGTAGTCATCTAGCGTCGTCTTCTTCAGCCCGCGGTGCTCACGGGCGTGTTCGATGAAGAGGTCGCCGAGCTCTTGGATCGTGTAGCCGTGCCGCGCGCGGCCCTTGGTTCCGCGCGCCCGGAGGTCTTCCGACCCGACGTTCGCAATGAGCTCGCGCAGCCGTGCCTCAGCCTGCGCCTTCGTCAGCCCGTCGGCCTCGCCACGCGTGCGCTTCGGTCCGAGCCGGCGCTTCACCTGACGCCCACTGACTCGCCACTTGCCGTACCAGGTGCCGTCGACCTCGAAGATCGAGCCGGACCCGTATGCGCGTCTCGCGCTACCTTGCGCCTGCATGGGAGCTACCCCTCCTGTGCCAGGCCGGGGGCGTTCGCGCGCCGCCCGGCCACCTCGTCTCGGCTCCCAATTCTCACGTGCGCGGCGGACATCTCACGTGGCCACGCGACGTGATCCCCGCCGGACCGCGCCGTCGCCCTCAAGGTCCGCGACCCACGCTTCAATCGCGGCGCGCCGGTAACGCACGTACCGGCCCAGGCGCACATGAGGCATACGCCCGAGCCGAGTCTCTTCGTATACCCACGAGCGGGCGACGTGCAGGATCTCCGCGACCTCCCCGGCATCGAGGAGACGGTCGGGGGCTTGAGCGGCATCGAGATGATCAAACATGCCGAACAGACGGCACGTCTCGACAGCATCCCGCCCGCGATGGACGCACGTACGGTGCGGGGACAACGTGGGACGCGCGACGGCCACCACCAGCAGGGAGCAAGCTGTGGATCGGCTTAGGGTGGCATCGAAGCGGACCCGGGCCGCGTGGGAGGCGCGTACCGAGCGGAGTGCTGGGCGCTGCGGCGGCGCGAGCGGTGATGAACAGCCTGGTTACGGATCTACTTCGAGCCAGAGCCGGAGCGTTGTTGCGACCCGCGCGACAACTTGGCGCGTCCGGGGCTACCGGCCGCGATCGAGCGCGACCGGGCCACACGTTGGCGGCTGCAGGCCGAGCTCGGACTTGACGTCATCGAGGCGGCGGGCCGCAGCGTGGTAGACGCGGCGCTCGCGGTCAACGCGGGGCGGCGGACCAAGTCCGGGCTGGTCGGGCGCGAGGTGATGGCCGTGACGTTGGCGGTAGCTCTCGATCGTGCGCGCCCCTTGGTCCCATCGCCGCTGCAGGGTGAATTCCTCGGGCCGGGGACCGAGCTCCTGGGTGACGTAGGCGGGCGGGTCGATCGTGACCAACCGCAGCGCCTCGATGCGCCTGGTGTGCTCGCGGCGCGCGAGCTCGGTCTCGACGGCCGCCAGCCGACCGATGGCGTGGCGGCGGTCGTCGAGCCAGGCGTCGGGGTCGCCCAGGTGCTCGCGCACCTGCGCGATGCGCTGGTCGACGTGAGCGAGGCGTTCGCGCCAGGTCGCGGCCGCGCGGTGTGCGCCCGCGACGCGTTCGCGCAGCACGCGTCGCTCGCGCCACCGCGCGCCAGCGAGCTGCGCCGACGTCTGGTCCAGTGTCTGGGCTGAGCGCTCGACCTCGGCGGCCACGCGCGAGCGCTCGCTGGTCAGTACGTCGAGCTTGTGTGCCGCCGCGGTCGGTGCGGTCTCGAGGATCGAGCGCAGGTGCCCGGCTTCGGAGCGCAGCCGATCGTCGGGCATGGTCCGCAGCTCGCCCTGGGCGGCGGCGTCGATCGCGAGGCCCTTGGCGCGCGACTGGCCGAGCGCGCGGACGATGTCGCGCAGCGGATCGGTCGGTGGCGTGCCATCCAGCGCGAGCTGGTCGGACTGCGAATCGGAGGCGGTGACGTAGAAGCGCGTCTCGACGCGGTGGCGGCTGGCCGCGACATAGCCCCACTCCTGGAATGCCTCCTCGCTGGCGAGGACGTAGCTGCGCTCAACGGTCCCGCCCTGGATGCCGTTGGCGGTGATCGCGTAGCCGTGATCGAGATTCGGCGTCTGGTCACGCCAGCCCGTGACATAGCGCGGCGGAAGGTCGACGGTGTGGCCATCGTCGAGGCGCAACGTGATGGCAGTGTCGTCGTGGATGTGGGTGATCTCGCCGCGGCTGCCGTTGACGACACCGAGATACGGCGCGTTCGTGCGCGTCACGACGCGGTCGCCCACCGCGAACGCGCGGCCATCAACATGGAGTTCGCGATCGGTCAGGCGACCTGCGTCGCGCATTCTGTGGCGGGCGAGGTGGTTGAGCTCGCGTACCTCGCTGCGGCGCAGCGCGATCATCGCGACCTGCTCGATGCCCTCCGCCTGGGCGCCCTGCCACCAATCGGCAACCAGCGCCTGGCGGGTCTGCTGGACGTCGGGCGCGACGGTGATGCGGCCGCGACGCGCCAGGGAATCGATGAGCTCGTCGGGTCGGCCGGCACGATGGGCATCCAGGACGCGGCGGTCTTCGGGATCGTGTTGGCGGCGGTTGTCGTGCAGCTCGATCGCGCCGAGCCGTCGGGCGAGACCGCGGAACGCGCCGCCAGCATCGATCTCAGGCAGCTGCTTGTCATCACCAACCAGCACCAGCTTCGCCTCGGCCCGCTCGGCGTGGTTGGCGAGACGATCGAGGGTGCGGGTGCCGACCATGCCGGCCTCATCGACGCTCAACACCGACCCCCGGGCCAGGCCGTGCTCGTCGATGTCGACCAGGAGGCGGGCGATCGTGCACGCCGGGATGCCCGAGTCGCGCAGCTCGTTGGTGGCATACGAGCCCAGCGCGGTGCCCTGGACGAGCAGGCCGGAGCGCTGCCACGCCTCCCTCGCCGCGTCGAGCGCGGTCGTCTTGCCCGCGCCCGCCTTGGCCAGCACCACCTGCAGCCCGTCTCCCGACGACGTGAGTGCGCGGACCATCCCCCGCTGCTCATCGGCGAGATACGGGCGGGTGGCCAGCGCGTCGGCCACGTTCTGCGCGTCCGCGACGCCGGTGCCTTGGCCGACCCTGGCGGCGGCGGCTTCGACGAGTCGGCGTTCGGTGGCGAGCATGTCCGGGGTGCTGTAGCGATCCTCGACCACGGCCACCCGCGCGCCGTGGCGGGTCGAGATGACCTGCGAGCGCGCCACCGGCCCGGCTTCGCCATCGACACGCACCACGAGGTCGGAGGCCAGCCAGCGATCCGCGAGTGCCTCGATGCGCGCCACGTCGGCACCCGACGGGTGCAGCTCGGCCCATGCCTGCAGCGCCTCACGGCGACCGAAGGTCGACGCCTGCGCCGTGATGCCGGTCTTGCCGGCCATCAACTGCGCCGCCGCGCGCACCTGCTCGTCGGTTGTCTCGACCGGCTCGCGGTCAAGCACGCCGGCAACCATGTCGCGCGTCAGGCCGTGCTCAGCTGCTCGGGCCTGCCAGCGCTCATAGATCGTGTGCTGGCTGACCCCGTACGTCTTGGCCTGACGGGTCTCCAACGCCGCAGCCCTGGCCGCGGCCGCGCTTTGCAACCCACGAACGTGCAGGGCGTCGAGGATCTCCGCGCGACGCTGACTGAAGTGCTCAAGCGCCTCCCGCGGCATGCCCTCGATCTCCGCCGCCCCCTTGACCACCGGACCCCACTGCACCCCCAGCGACCGGCTCAGCTGGTCACGCAACGCCGCCTGATACAGGTAGCCGACCGTCTTGGCGTGCGCGTACAACGGCGCGGCATGCAACGCCGTCCAGCGCCCATCAGCACCCTGCGCCAGGTTGGCCGCCACGACGTGGGTGTGCAGCTGCGGGTCACCGGCCCGCGAGGTGCGATGCCGGTATGCCCCCGCGATCAGCCCGCCGGCGTGCTCCTTGACCGCGCCCGCGGCGCCGCGCCGGACCTGGACCGCCTCACGCTCCAGATAGCCCAGCGCGTCACGCACCGCCGCCTCATGACCGCGCACCACTGCGGTACGGACCTGCTCGTCGCCGGCCGCGAACAACACTGACACCGACTTCGGCGCCGAGAACGTTAGATCAAAGCCTTGCACCGCGAACCCGCCCCCGGGCCGCAGCGGCTCACCCGTCCGCGGATGGCGCGCCTCCACCAGGAGCGTCTCAAGCTCGCCGTCCGCCACGTCGCCCTCGAGCCCGAGCGTCGCCGCGCCGCCGCCGACCCATTCGCCGCGCGACTCGCCCTCACCGGTGTAGTAGTCCTCCCGGCCGGTCGCGACCGACTGCTCGTAATAACGCGCGCTTTCCGCGCCGCGCGTGAGCTTGCCAATGCTCAACACCAGCAGATCCCCACACACGCGCGCATGAGATCCAGACGGCACCCGCACCCTCACACCCCCACGCCGCCACCGACCCCCCGCCCCCCGAACCAGCCGTCACCCCCGCTCCCGCCCCCTCACCGCCACCACACTCGCCACACGCGACCAGCCACCACACCGACCCCCACGGCCGCCGCCCACCGCGCCCCCCTCGATCCTCGCCGCCGACTCCCGCACCACCGCCGCGACTCCCCATCGACGCCGCTCACCTCCGCTCCCCCGCAGCCGACCACCCAAATGCACCCGCCGGGATGCTGGATGCGCAGCCGGTGGCGCCGACGTCCTGGCGGCCTCGTACTTCGGCGCGGCCGGCTGACTCCACACTTGATCGACCTCGACGATGGCGCGACTCCGACCGGCCTGCTGCACCTGCGGTATCCGGCCACCGTGTGGCTCCACGTCGAGGACCTCACCGAGCGGCATTGGGACCTGCTCGGCGACGGACCGCAGATGATCTGGACGCGCGACCTCGACACCCCCGCGGCCCCTCGTCGACGGACGGCTGACCGCGGGCCCGGACCCCCGCCGCGATGACGCGTCGACGGGCTCGCCGGTACGAGGAGCGTTTCATGAAGCCGAGCTGCGCTTGGATCTGGGAGCGTCGGCGGGGGGTGCTGACACACGACTCCGCCGGGATCTCACGCACGGACCTGAGCGCTTCGGGCGCTGAACGGGCTTCGCCGGCCGGGGCGGACCTCCTCTGCGCGCGATCCGACTGGCCTTGGCGCCGAGGTCTGCACAGCCGGAGCACCGTTTTTGTACAGCGGCGCCGCCAGCGCGACCGCACACCTGGTCGACAAGTCGAGTCAGTACTCCGCGAGCTCGCGGCTGGCCTTCTTGCGTGTTGCGAGGGCGTTGCTGAAGGCCGCGGTGGAGATCTCGTCTGGGTCCGAGAGCTCAGCGAGCTCGGTCATGTTGATGTGGGCGAACGCGTCACTGGTCTCGACGAGCCTGCCCCCAATGGCCTCGAGGTCTGACGCGGTTTCGGTGTGAGTGGCGTAGCTGGCGACGGTGCGGGCCTTGACCTCGAGGGTGCGGCCGATCAGCCGCGCCCATGAGGCTGACTCGTCGTCGCCCTTGACGAGCTTGAGCAGCGCAGCGATCTCCTGCTTGTTGCGCTTGGCGAGCAGCAGCGCCTGCAGGGTCCCCGCAGAGAAGAAGTGGTAGCGCGCGCCGACTCGGACGGCGGGGACGATCCCCGCGTCGACCCACCGGCGCAGAACGAAGCTCTTTGCGCCGGCGAGGGCGGCGGCATGACCGATCCCGAGCGGGTAGAACGCGTCGTCGGGCAGGTCAGGATGGTCCCCGGGATAGCGCCAGAGCCGGTACTCCTCCGCGGTGAGATCCGCGAAGTCGCCGCGCTCGTCGGCGTCGGCGATCTGTGCGGCATCCTCGGTCAGCAGCTCCAGCAGCCAGTCGTTGGCCAGTTCGTCCGCGCGCAGGCGTGCGAGCTTTCGCTGGAGAGCGGTGAGCGTCTGCGGCGCCACCGCCTCGGCCATCGCCGCGATCACCTGCCGGGTGCCATCGGGTAGCTCAGGCCGATCGGCGAAGCCATCGACGGACACGCCGTCGTAGGTGTAGCCCGTCGCGTCGGGGCGGATGATCGGGAGATCGGCCATGAGGAGATGGTAGCAACCGTACTTTCAAAAGTACATTTCATCCGACCTGGCGTCCGGGCGGATCACCACCGAGCCCATCACGCGCCGAGCATCAGTCCGTCCGTCCACAACCACACGTCCTTCTGCCGGATACCGATCCCCAAGTACACCGGCGCGAGGTCGATCACGGACTTGCGTGGGCTTGGATGCAGCCACTTCCCCGGCCCGTAGGACTTCTCGACCGGGAGGATCTTCGGGTCGCGGCGCAACACCAGGACGCCCTCGATATTGACGACCGCCCTCTGCTTGGCGAAGAGACGCTTGAGGAGGTCATCGTCGGAAAGCTGCTCGGGCGCGATGTTCGTCACGTGCAGTCCGTTGCCTCGCGCGTCCTCGCGATCGAGAACCATGTACTTGCGTGACCGATGAATCCCGAGTGCAAGATCCGGCGTCGTGTAGTGGAACCAGACCGAGACGCCATCTTGATCCCACAGGCGCTTGGGCACGGCAACACATTACGGATCTTGAGCGACCGAATCGCGGTTGGTCAGCGCGCTCGTCGAGCGGCGTGCTACGCCGGCGCGCCTGCGATCGGCGTGACCTGCCCGGTTGCGGACGCGGGCGATGAACGCCGAGGTATGACGCGGGTTCGATCGAAGCCTCGTCGATCGCGGTGACCCGGACGGCGTCACGCGGAAACTGCGAAGTCCGCCCACCTGCACGCGTTGCGCGTCCGGTCGCCGCTCAACAGAATCCTGTTGATGGAGACTACTTATCTAGTGACGTACGATCTCCGTGGCTGTGACGAGACGAGCGCCGACTACGCGGACCTCATCACCGAGATCGGGGCGTACGCGAACTGCCGCAGGATCATGCTGTCGACGTGGCTCATCGTCAGCGAGTGGACCGCCAAGGAGATCCTGGACGACCTTGCGCGGCATATCGATCGCAACGACCGGTGTTCGTATGCCCCATCGGCAAGCCTGCCGCGTGGCGCAACCTAACGGCCGAGAGCGAGTGGTTGAAGGCTACGAACCCCTCCATCCGTCTCGCGGCGGGAACAGCTCCGCCGCGGACGCGCCGCTCTCGGACGAAGTGCGCTAGAACGTCGCACCCCAAAGCGATGAGCGCGGCGCCCTGTCCTCCACACCTGGTTGCCCCGCCAGCCCTGCGTCCCGCAGAGGACGAGGGTTGCGTGTGGTCGGCCATCGCGTTCCTCGATGAAGGCCGGTGGAAGCTCGCCGCCGGTGCGCTGCTGACGGTCCCACTCGCGCTGTCGACGACAAGCTGGACCCGCTGGGGGTCGCTGCAACCGCCCACTGCAAGGCCTCGCGGCGACGCTGAGGGTTTCGACCTCGGTCCCGTGTTCATCGCCGAGCCCTTCCTGGGCGTTCGGATCATGCGCGCCCCGGTCGCACCTGACGAGTGGGACGACGTCGTGGCTCGCCTGGGATCGGGCGCGTTCGAGGCGCCGTGGGCCGCGCTGCAGGTCGCCGCGTCGAGCTGGAGTCCACCGACTCTGATCCCGACCGAAACGACGAACGAGGACCGAGCGCTCGTCGCGGGCACCCATCGTCCGGTCCTCGCCGTCATCGCCGACCTCGAGACGCCGCCGGCGCCGCTAACGCAGCCGGCCTGGGAAGTCCAGTCGCCGCCGCACCTGCCACGCGGGCGAGATCTCGCGGAGGTCGCCAAGCATCGCTATCTGACCAACTGGCCGGAGCGCCTGACTGGCATCGCCTGGCTGGGCCATCCCGATCACGCGCCCGTCAACCGGGTGGCGATCGGCCGGGTCCTGGGCGACGCGTGGATCGCCGACGTGTACCCCGACTTCGACACGGGTGAGTTGATCATCTCCGTCGCTTGGGACGCGGACCGGATCGACCCGGTGAGCTGCTCGCTGCTGCTCCGCGTCGGAGAGGAGCGCCCGCTGCTCGCCCAACAGGTCCGGATCACCGATCTGCCGTCCGGCGACCAGCGGGACGACGGGCCCGAGCCCAGAATGCTCGCCTGGAATCGGCGCACCATCGCGGTTCGCCTTCCGCGAGGACCGCACCGGACCTCGTGGAGCGTGTCGCTGATGAGCCCTGACGGCCGCCTCCTCGACGAGCGGCCACTGGTCCGCCGGATCGAGTCCGTTGAGCTCACATGGCACGCGGAGGCTGCCGCGGCGCCCGGGTCGCGGTCGGTCATCGGCGAGCGACGCCCGACGCCGAGCGCCGCCGAGAGCGACGAGGCGGTCGAGTTGGCGAACTCCCTGGCCGCCGAGGCGCGCCTCGCGGCAGCTCGGAGGCGATGGTCGAACCGAGGCGAGCTGCGCGACTATCTGCGGTCGCGGCTCTCGTACCGAAGCGGCGAGCTGCTGATCGTCGACCCGCAGCTGCTCGCAGGCGACACGGCCCCCGCGGTGATCGAGTTCCTCGAGGAGCTCAATAGGCCGATTCGTGCGCTGACCGCAAAGCTGTCGGCCGATGCGCAGGCGTGCTCTCCCGCGCGCCGGCTGGAGTTCCGGCGGCTCGAGCACGGCACCAACGTGCTTCACGACCGCATCTGGATCGTCGGGGACACCGGGCTGCTCGTCGGCGGGTCCCCGGCGACGTTCCTGCCCAAGCCCGACGGCCGCGAAGGCCGGCTCACCACGGTGTCCGAGCTGCCGTTCGGCGACGTCCAGGCCTGGCGCGACCAGTTCGATGTGTGGTGGCAGGCAGGCCCGCCAATACGGTTCGCGACCCGTCCGAACCCGTCGCACCCCTCGAAGCCGTGAGGACCTCGACCATCAGGCTTTGCGTGGCTGGCCCGTCCTGCTCCGCTGCGCGTCAGACGAGAGGCGCTACCGCGTCGAACTTCCCGATCGATGACCTTCAAGAGCGCGACGGCAGGCGCAAAGGCGGGCCGCCCGATGGATCGTGACCGTAACCACGTCATCAGCGCCGGATACATCCGCAACTGGACCGTCGACGACGTCGTCGAATGCGAACTGGTCGACGGAGGGCAGCGGCTGAAGCTACCGCCCAGTCAGGTCGGGGTGCGCAAGAAGTTCTACGCGGCCTCACCCTCGCCCGACGGGTCGCGGCCGGCGGCCGTCGCCGAGACGGAGCGAGGCGCGATCGAGACGCGCGCGCTCCCTCTGATCCGACAGCTCGGCCAGAGATGGCCGCTGACCGACGCCGGCGAGCGCGCATGGGTTGCGCTGTGGATCGCGATGATCCTCTGCGCCAGTCCGAGACAGCGGGGAGAGATCCCCGGGATGGTCGGCCGGTTCCTCGACGAGATGGAGCGCGAAGCCCCGCTGCTGGCCTGGCTGACGAGAGCGGGCCGCCAGGAGCTGCGCGAGGCGGACTTCGAGCTCGACTCGATGTTCGACGCAGTCAGCACCGTCGCGTCCATCATCGGGCAGATGCACTGGGCTCTGCTGCGGTTCTCCCGTCCGGAGCTCGTGTCCTCCGACCACCCGATCACGCAAGCGGCCTGGTCGCGCACCGACGCCGGCGGCCACGTCGACGTCAGCCTTCTGGGATCTCTTGAGGTTCGCGTCCCGCTGGACCCGCGTGACGCGTTGCTGCTCACCTGGGCGGACGCGGACGATCGCGTTCCGGGCCACGACGCGCCTCGCCATCAGCTCGCCGCGTTCAACCACGGCGCCTGGGCCCAGGCCGAAACGCACAGGTTCTGGCGGCCCGGGACGACGCCGCGCGGGATCGACGCGCGACCAGTCGCCGTGTCGGCCGCGAGCTTCCCGGCCTACGACATCCGCAACAGCGCGCGGCTCGACGCGACCACCGCGTGGCTGCAGACGAGGACGCTCGACCGCGCTCGGGGCGTCGAAGATCGCGCAGTCGTGACGGCCTGGATGACGCAGACGACCGAGGGGCTGAAGCACTCCTTCGTGCGGCACGAGGGCGAGCACGCCCAGGTGCTGTCCAGCTACTCGCTGTGACGCGTCTGAGTCCGCCGCGGGTGCACGATCCCGGCCCACGTACGCCGAGGAACCGCTCCACCGGTTAGCGCGGTGTACGCGTCCCCGCGTTGCGGATCTCCACTCGCCACCGCGGCCGACTGGGCGCCGAGTGCCATGGCCGTAGTCCGAGATAGCCGCTGCACGCCAGTCGCCAGCACGACGTGGTGCGGTGCGACGGCACGCGATAGCCGTCGACGTCGCGTTGGCGGGCTTCATCGCGCACGTCGAGGGACTCGAACAGGTGATCGGTGACGACTCGCTTCAATGGGCTGCGGTAGGCGCCCAGCCGAGACTGCTCACCGAAGCTCACGCAGTCACCGCAGAGGCCGGCCTCGGGGGAACGCCGTCGAACAGCTTGGCGGGCGGGCCTCGGGAGCGGGGCTAGGCGTGCCGAAGCCACGCAGGGGCGCGCTTGGGCGCCGAATCGCCGGCGAGCGTCGCGCGCCTGGCAGGCCTACGCGCGGATCCGCCGGTGCACGCCCTAGCTTCGCGGGTATGACCACGTCAAGCCCGCGGCCGCTTGCCGAGATCGGCTTCATGCCCTGGTTACGGATCGGCGATCCTGTTCAGCTCGGACCGGTCCTCTTCTTTGATTACCCGGCCGACGATCTGCCAGTCACGCTCAGCACAGTCGACCGGGACCGACTGGACCGCGTCAAGCGCGCGTACCTGACATGGCCAGAGCAGGACGAGGTGCGGAGCATCGTCGTCGCGACGATCGACTCATCATTCTCGCTGCGTCCGCTCACCGACGACGAACGGACACTGGTGCGTCGAGCCGGTTACGCGCTCGCATTCTCGTCGTTGGCGTTCGGCTACCACAACCCGGTGTTGCCGTGCTCATCGGACAACTTCCTGCTCTACCACCAGATGCTCGACGGGTCCGGCGGTATCGCGGTCCAAAGCGGCCGCAAGCTGACGGGCTTCGGCGACGGCGTAAAGATGAAGTTCGTCTGCCCGCCCTGGACGCCAACGAGCCTTGTGCCGACCCGGCCCGACAACGACTTCGTCACATCCCTGGGGCTCCTTATCAGCCGGGACGACGCGGCTGAGTTACGACGGCTGTGGCTGGCGCTGGAGAGCTTCTTCTACGCCCTGACGGATAACGAAATGTACAAGGGGCTCTGGCGCCTGGTGCATCTCAACATCGCGCTTGAAGCGCTGCTGGACTTCGCCAACCGCCGCGAGTTCGTCGCGCGCATTGGCAAGTGGGTTGACCCGTATAGCCGCGGCGCCGAGACGGTGTCGCTCTTCAACGGGCCAGGCCAATACACGCTCGCGCAACAGTGGGCCTCGGACTTCTACAACGTCCGCAACGCGCTCGTGCACGGCCACATCGACACTCCTGCGGACACCCTGCTCTTTTGGCGTGGCGTCCGCCCGCATGCAGAGATCGCGGTGCGCGTCTTTCGCATGTGTGTGCGTGAGATCCTCGCCACCTACGTCCGAGGTCCCGCTTCGTATGGTGGGCAACCGGTACGGATCGGCGACATCGACTTCGACGACTGGATCCTGGACAACGACGATCCCGACGTAGTGGAGCGCCGACCCGGTGGCTGAGCGAGGCCTGCTGGCGCTCTAACTCTGAGGCGAAAAGGACGCCTCAGATCGCGCGTCGCAGCGCATCGGCCTCCTGCGCGGCGGAGACCCGCATCGATGCGGTGACCGTGCCGTCGCGGTTTCTGCCGGTGAACTCGCGCACGCCGCCCTGGCCGGGCGCGTCCTTGGGGCCCAGCTCGCCGACCCACACGCGCATGCGCCGGCGCCTGAGCTCAACGACGCGCTGCGGATCGCGCCGCGCGTTGGCGCGCACCTCCTCAAGGATCTGCCGGGACGAGGCGTACACCGCCTCGCCAGCCTGCGCGTAGATGAGCAGGTTCAAGTCGTCGACGAGCGCCTCGCCAACGTCCCGAGCTACCCAGTTCAGCAGACCGTCGGGCGCAGGCCGGATGAGCAGCGCGACGACCGGGTCGATCGGCAGTACCGTCATCGCCCCGGGCGAGGAGTTGAAGCCGGCGCCGGCACCATCGAGCGGTGGCGTCGGGTCCCGGTGAGCGACGGGCGCGTCGGACAGCACGAACTGGCGGCCCTGGGGGGCGCGCAGCAGCTCCCACCACGCTGCCGAGATGAGCCACTGGGTCAATGGCTCCACAGCGCGCAGCATCATGCCGATCTCGCGCACCGGATCGCGCTCGAAGGTGATGTTCCCGTCGCGCAAGCCGTCCAGGAGCTTGCGCTGCCACCTGGCGACCGCTTCGTAAGTCGCGTCGGGACCCAGGGCGCGCCGCGTTGCAGCCGGGTCGGAGAACAGTTGCCGTGCCGCGAGCTTAGAGAATTCGATGTCTGCGGCCGCGAGGTCGGCGCGCGCGTCCGGCGTGCGGAACGCCAGTGTCGCGACGAACCTTGCAAGGCCCACGAGCTTGCGCGGCTCGGGCGGCTCGCCGCCCGAGCCAACGACCTTGGTGATCGCGGGCGCCGCGGCCGACTCGATGCGACCGAGGAGCCCCTCGACACCGTCCTCATTCTTGGCGTTGTTGTCGGTCAGGCGGTAGTAGCGGTCCAGCGACGCCTCCTTGGCAGGGTGGACCGCGCGGCATTCGCCGGTCGACACGTCCATGCGGACGACCGTCGTGTTGCGATCTGCGGGGTCGCAACCGAAGCGGCGCTGCAGGAACCTGGGCAGGTAGTGGTGACGCGCGGCCACGTCTCCAAGGTACGCCTGCGGCCGGACAGGCCATTGCGATGTAGCAGGGCGGCCCTGATCCCGACTCCACGCCCGACCCGCGCACGGGTCACGACCCGTCGGCGAAGAGCACATCGACGGGCGCTTCCGCTGCCTCGAGCCGCTGTTTGCGGTGGAGCGCCTCGACGCGCCAGCCCTCGAGCCGGACGAGTGGGTCGTCGCCGGTTTCGGCCGCGTGCATGCTTTCCTCGGCGACGAGGTCGTTGAGCGTCGTGACGAAGTCGTCGACGGTCGCGAGCACGCCGTCGACGGGGCGTCCACCGTGGATCAAGCTGTTGCGTTGTCGCTCGGCGCGCTCGAGCAGCGTTGTGAACCGATCCTCGAGCTCGTCGAGGCGGGCGAGCGCAACCGTCGGGTCGTTGAGCGCCGTGTCCGCGCGTTCGACGAGCCGCACGGCAAGCGACCCGCTCGCCCATTGGTCGCCGTAGGTGGCCCGGGCTGTCGCCAGCCCGCGGTGCGAGACCTTCCATGACGTGGGGTCGGACCCTGACAGCACGAGGTGCAGCAAGTCATCTTCGGCCGTGGGGTTGTGCGCCTTCCAGCGCATGTCGCGCACGGCGGTGAGGGCGGCGTCCCCGAGGTCCTGGCGCAGCACGTCCAGGACCCACCTCGCCTTCAGGTAGCGGGATGTAACTTCGGCCCAACGCTGCTTGGGGCCTTGGACGACGCTGAGGCTGCGTTCGAGCGCACGGGTGCCGAGCGCTACGCGCTGCGCGTGGCCTGAGGCCCTCGAAAGCGCGACCACCCAGCGAGCGTCCTCGACGGCCTCTAGCGCGTTCGGGTCGCTGTCGAGCAGCCGCTGCACAAACTCGCCGCTAAACGTCTGCAGGCCTTGCTGGGTATGGTCGAACATCGAAATGGTTAGTCGCTGGCGTTGGGCTTCCCGTTCGGGATCGGTGAAGGACTCGCCCCACAGGTCGCCGCCGCTCCAGCCCATGTGTCCGTCCCAGATGACCCATTGGGTGCCGGGGTCGGCGATCTCCACGAGGGCCTCGAGGGTGCCGCGCGCGACGGCCGGTGCGCGCCAGCGCAACGCGTCGCGCATCCACACCCGCGCCAAGGACATAGCGTGGTGATCGGGCGCCGGCCTCAGCCATGAGCCGGCGCCGGCACGCAGCCGGTTGATCTCCGGGAGGTCCGTGGCGAGGTTAGGGAGCGCGGCGTCGGGCTCCGCCGCTGCGCGGAGAGTCGCAGCCGGGTACACCTGAACCGGCCCGAGGTCGATCGGGCCGTCGGGCAGCTCCGCGTGCGATATCACGAACCAGACCGCGATGTCGGCGCGCCCCGGGGTCTGCGCGAGCCGCGCCTCGCAGGCGTCAAGGCGCTCGCGGACGGGAGTCGGCTGGATCGTGGCGTCGCCGTCAGCCATAGCCTGGCGTGCGACGACGTCGCCAAGCCGGATCACGAGCTGGTCGGCGAGACCCTGCGGGTGCCACTGGTAGCCGCGGTGCTCACAGATCTCCTGCAGGACACGCAGGCGGTACATGCACTCCTGCGGGGTCGTCTCGCGCGACTCGAAGGCGTGCACGGCGTCATTCCATGCGGCCCGGGCGACGTCGGGACGGGCCATCGCCGCGAGCAGTGATCTAGTGGTCAGCTGAGCCGAGCGTGCCTGGCCGGCGTCGTCGAGCCGCCTGGCGAGCTTGCTGAGCCCGCGCACGAAATCGTCCAGCTCGGGGCTGGCCGCCGCGCGGGTCCGCGGCCCGAGTGCCCGGTGCATCGACCCGAGGTCCGCGACGAGGCACTGGCGATCACCCGGGTTGATCCTCCGCCCCTTCATGACGCTCTCGCACGTGTAGTCGACCTCCAGCAGCGCGCTGATCGGGCCCAGCAGCTCGGGCGGCGCCTTGTCAGCGCCCTCCGACAGTTCTGCGCGCAGGTCGAGTAGCGCGGCCGGGAGATCGTTGTGGGCGTAGCTGTCGGTGTTCAGCTTCATGGCTCGCCGACAGTGCTGCCTTCGAAGTCGTCGCCGCGGGCACACGGATTGAGGAACAGCGCCTCCACGGGGCCGTCACCGGCGTCGAGCCGCGCCTTGGCCTCGACGATCCCAACGCGCCACCCTTCGAGCACGGCGAGCGGCTCCAGGCCGGATGCCGCGGTTCGGACGCTGTCGCGCGCCACGATGCGCCCGAGGTCGGCGACGAAGCCGTCGACCGTGTTGAGCGCGCCTTCGGTTGGCCGCTGCCCGTGGATGACGCCGTTTCGGCACCGTTCGGCGCGAGCCAGCAGGACGTCGAAGCGTCGCTCGCGCGTGGCCAGCCACCGCGCCGCCGCCGTGGGGTCACTGAGCACAGCGAGTCCGACGCGAACCTGGCGATGTTCCATGAGGCCGGCGGAAATGATCTCGTCCAGCGGACGGCCGGACGCCAACGATGCCAGCCCACGAACGTCGACGCTTCGTGGCGACCGCGCAGCTGTGCCGCGCTCCGACCCCACGACCGCCTCCGCGCTCGCACTGTCCCTGCCGTGTGTCAGCGCGGCGCCGACAATCGCGTGGTGCGCCAGCACTTCCAGCCACATCCCGATCGCGCAGTGCAACCATGGGGCGCGCAGATAGCGCCGGACCCCGTCGGGCCATCGCTCGCCCTGAGCGCGCGCGGCGCCGAGCGATCGCTCCAACGCGCGCGTGCCGAGTGCAACGCGTTGGGCGGCGCTGGGCGACCGGGCGACCGCGATGACCCAGCGGGCGTCCTCCACGGCCTCAAAGGCGGCGGGGTCGTCTGCAGCCAGTCGTGTCACCAGACCCGGGTCGAGCCGTGCGAGCCCGTCCCTGGTGGGGTCGTCGACCGACTGGACCCGCGTTCGGTTGCGCTCGAGCTGCTTGGGATCGGCGAAGAACGAACCGGAGGCGCCGTTCTTCTCGGTGTAGAGCACCTCTCCGGATTGCAGCTCCCACTGCGAGAGTTCGGACGCAACTTCAATGACCGCCGTGACGAGATCTCGCGCACGCCGCCTCGCCTGTTCGACGTAGATGTCTGGCAGGCGGACGCGTGCGAGCACAGCATGCTCAGTGCCTGGGTCGGCTCGGTGATCCTCTGGCCAGCGTCCTGTGAACCTCGGGTCGTGCAGTTCAGCTGGCGGTTCATAGCCGGGCATGCCAGCGAGGCCGCCACCAGCACGCAGTCCGTCGGGAAACATCCCCGCGTGGAAGAACTCGACGGGCCCGACTCGCTGCCACCCATCGACGTACGCATGCTCGAAGCGCAGCCAGACAACCACGTCGTCTCGCTCTCCGTCCTCGGCGACCATTCGGCGGCACGCCGCCAGTCTCACCTCCTCGTCCATCCCAGCCTGATCGCGTGGGTCCGTCAGCAGGGACTCGTCCATGACCCCGGCCCAGACCGCGCCCAACATCGTGTCGGAGATCACGTCCGAAAGCACGTGCGGCAGGCCGAGCGCCCACCAGCCATGGCCGCGCGCTTCGCACAGCTCCCTCAACACCATCATCCGCTGCTCGCAGATGTCTACGTCCACGTCAGGGTCGGCGAACGCCGCCACCACATCGTCCCAGGCGGCCGCGGACGCCTCAGGCGCTACGACACGCGGACCGAGCGCGTCCAACGCGAGCTTGACGGACCGCGCTCCCTGCGCGGTCTCAAGCCTCGTCGCTGTCGTCTCCCTGACGAACGTGTCCAGCGTCGGCCCGATCGCCTGCGCTGCCCTCGGTCCAATGGTTCCGCGCGCGGCGCGAAGCTCGGCGGTGATGGACTTGCGGTCTGCGTCGTTGGGGCCGGCTCTGCCGGCGAGCAACGTCTCGCAGACGTGCGAGAGCTCGGTGAGGACGGTGATCGGGCCCAGTGCCTCGGCCGGAGCGAGCGCGCCGGCGCGCAACGTGTCGCGCAGCGCAAACAGCCACGCCGGTAGGAGCACGCCCGCCACCCCTCGTTGGTCGTTGATCAGCTGTCGCCCTCGGCCGGGCGACCCTGGACGCGTACTCAACCCGACGCGCAGTCGTCGAGCAGCGGGTCTAGAGCCCCGGGCATTCGACGATCCTATTTCGCGCATCGCTCTCTGTGAGGGACCCGGCGATGGCTGCGGTCAGCCAATCGCACGAGCGCCACGCCTTGGTATCTGGGCTGCGTGCGGACGCAGCGCGACGGAATTGGTACTCGGAGTTGGTACCCGAGAACGCGAAAACCCGCCGTCTCCAGCGGGTTTCCGAGGTGGGCGATACTGGGCTCGAACCAGTGACCTCCGCCTTGTCGAGGCGGCGCTCTCCCAGCTGAGCTAATCGCCCTCAGCCGCGCCGTAGCGTAGCAACGCCGCGACGCCCTCGCGCTCGACCATCCGCCGCCCGCGCCCGATAGCCTGAGGGCCGCACCTGGCGACGTGGCGGAGTGGCTACGCAGCGGCCTGCAAAGCCGTGTACACCGGTTCGATTCCGGTCGTCGCCTCTCTCGGAACCCTCCCATTTGCGGAGGGTTCTTGCGTTAGGGGTTCAACCGCACCCCGAACCGCACCTCCACCGCACCCCGAGATGTGCCGTCAGAGGCCCTGAACGAGCGCATAGGCCTCGGCCTCGGTGAGCGAGTCAAAGACGACCCGGTGCACGGGGTTGGCTAGCCGGGCGAGCGGGTTCTCGATCTTCATCGAGGCGATCTGGATCAGCGTCGGGGTGATGACGTCGGCCGGTTCGACCCAGCCGCGATCGAGGAGGTCGGGCAGGTGCTCCAGCGGGATCCGGTAGCGCTGGCCCTTCGCGTAGCGGCCAAGCGGGTCGGTGCCGGTGCCCTCGACGGGGATGAGCCGGGCGGCGGCAGCGAGTTCGCTCGTTGTCGCGGTGCCACTCGTCGCACCCGCGATGTGTAGCGGCTCTCTCACGCGGCCTCCACCCGTGGCCAGAGGTCGCAGCCGTGGGCCTGCCACCGAACCTCGGCCAGGCCAGCGTCTACGAGCCGATCGGTGGCGTCCATGACGACATCGGACCCGTAGCCCTGCGCGGCGAGGATGGCGAGCGTTCTTGGGGACAACTCGACGGCGATCACTCCGACGAGGGTGCTCAGCATGGCTAGGCACGCCTGTCGGCGCTCGCTCTGTAGCTCGTAGACGGTTGGCTCGTCGACGATCGGCCGTGGGGTCGGCTTCTGCCAAGCCATCGCGTCTCGTCGCTGCTGCGACCACTCGGTGCCGGTCTTTGGCCCGCGCTTGTCGGCACGGACGGTTGGAAGCTGGCCCTTGGCGGCAGCGCGCCGTAGCGCAGACCGGCACGCGTCCTCCTGGTCCTCAGCGGCGACTTCGGCGGCGAGCAGCAAGGGCCACAGCGTCGGCCAGGTGAGGTCGGGGCGCTGGGTCAGGATGCGCCGGGCGACGTCGAGCGCGTCCGTCCAGGTCCCCCGCGCCCGCCCCGGCTCAGCGTTGACCGGGGCGGGGTTGGGGGCCTGGGAGAGCAACCCGCTGTTGCACGCGGTGCGGGTCTTCGCGGCGGCCATCTACGTCTCTTCCGTCCGTCCGCCGGGAAGCTTCTAGGAGACCTTGACCCCTTCCATGGCGACCATCCATTCGGGGCGGCGCAGGCAGATGTCCACGGCGGTCCTGGCCTTGAACAGGGTCTGCTCGAACTGGAAGGCGTGGATGTGGACGTCTTCGCCCTCGACGGTCTGCACGTAGGACGCCGTGTCGGAAGCGTCCAGGCGAAGGCCCTCCTGCTCGCCGATCCAGACCTCGTTGAAGTCACCGAACAGGGCGTAGGTGCACCCCGGCGTGGATGAGACGGTGAGGTTGGTTGGGATGCGCGTCGTGGTCTGGAACCGGAAGCCCAAGAACGTGCCGCTCGTCCCCGCCGCGTCGAGGCTGAGGTCCTCGCCGTCCAGCAGCCGGTGCCCGTCCGTGTCGGTCTGCTGCTCGAGCCAGCTGAGCACGTCGGGGTGCATGATCCAGCCGGGCTTGACGAACGGGCAGTTGCGCGACCGAAGTGTCGCGACCACCTTGCGGAAGTCGAGCAGGGTCGGCGCGGTCGTGGGGTCGAGGTTGACGACGTTGATGCCCGAGACGTTGCGCAGGCCCAGCGGCTCGGTACCGCCGCCGAGGCCCTGGAGGTAGGCCAGGTCGGCGCGGTTGGCGACTGCGTCGGCAAGGTCGCTGCGGATGATCTCTTCGAACTCGGGCACGGTCTGGGCGTCGTGCAGCAGCCGGTTGGACACCGGCGACAGGGCGGCCAGCTGGAGGGGCTTGAGCTTCGGCGTCAGGCTGAACTGCGGCTCGCTGACCGGGATCCGGGCGTTCTCCTGCACGAACGCCGCCGTGGTCCCCAGCGCCACCGCCGGGAGGTCAAGCTCCTTGGCGACGTTCAGGACTCGCGGCCCCATCTGCATCACCGAAATGCGCGCCCGGACAAGCTGCATCACCTCGTTGCTGACCTCGACCGGCACGAGATAGCCGCCAGCCGAAGGAGTCGCCTCGGCCAGGGCCTTGGTCATGACGCCGGCGAGGGTCGCCTTCGGCTGCGAGGAGGTCGGCGCGTACTGCGCCTGCCCGGACTCCAGCGCCTTCATGAACTCGGCCGTCTCGTCAGTGGTGAAGCGGCTGCCGCCACGACCGGCGAACACGCTGCGCACCGCCGCCTCCAGCTGCGCTTGCGACAGCGCCGGGGGCTGCGCGGCCGGGGGAGCGGCGACCGATGCGACGATGCCGTGCTCCTTGAGCTCAGCGATCAGCTGTGTCTGATGGTGGCTGACGTCGTGGCCTGCGTTGCGCTGCTGGGCCAGCGCCTTGAGGTCGTTGAGGACCTGCTGCACATCCCGCACGGGGATCCCTCCGAAGTACGCGAATTCATGACGCCAACGGGCGTCCTGGACTCGGTGACTCACCTCCGAAGGAGGCCCAGCCGTGCACCGGAAACGAGCGAAATGCGTGACGGAGACTTCCCGCCCTCTGGCTACGCCTGACCAGTCGTGCCGCCGTATCTCGCGTGACCCTGCGTACAGGCCCCCTGGCGAGCGTCCGACGTATGCAAGTCGAACCCTGCCAAACGCCGCGGCGGCACGACTCGTTGCGCAACGCGTCTGTGTGTTATCCGCGGCCGCGCCCGTCCAGGCCGTTCGGCCACTGGCGATCGGCCGCCTTTGGATCCACGCCGGGAGGCACCAGCGCCTTCAGCGACTCCGGCAACGCCTCGCGCCGCTGATGGGCAAGTGCGGCGCGGGCGGCCTCCTGCTGCTTTCGCACGTGCTCCTTCACCCGAGGGTCGTTGCGATCCAGCATGCGTGGGTCCACGGGCGGCTCGCTACGGTCGCCCGCCGTCTCCTGAGAGGGACGCAACGGCACCACCTTGCCACCGGGCTCGGCGCTCGGCTGCTCGCGGTCCTCGCGGTCCTCGCGGCCATGGAAGTACCGAGCTAACGCCGCCGTCGTGCGACTGAACATCGTCGTGTCCTCGCCTTCAGCCACCTGCTCGATCACACGTGCCGCAACCTCATCGGCTGGGTCCTCCTGAGGCAGCGGAGGCGGGTTGCCGTGATAGCCCGGCTGAAGGAACCCGGCGAGCTCGCGCTCCAGCGCCTCGCCTGAAAGGCCCGAGAGGTCGAACACCGCGTGGCCGTCAGGCGTCTTCTGGCGCTCACGTTCCAGCATCTCCAGCGCCCGCAGCCGGTCACCCGGCGAGGTCGCATCGGCATAGGCGACCGCCTCCAACGCCAACAGGAACTCCTCACGCGGCGCGTTCATGCCGCCACCTTCCGTCGCTTCTCGATTCTGCTCATGTGTCCGTGCGCCTCGGAGACGGCGATCTCCAGGTGCGGCGTGGTGAACACGCGACTGGTGCCGTAGGCCGTCTTCAGCACGACGGCCCAGCGATCCACGCGGCTCCCGCTCTCATCCCAGCCCGGCGCAGTGCTGATCTCCACAGCCGTGAACGGATCATCGGGGCGCATCGCCGGCCTCCTGCTGCTGGGCAAGCGCCGCTCGGCGTGCCTCGATCTTCTCCCTGAACGAGCCGCCTGCCAGCGCCTTGGCGAAGTCAGCGCGGGCAGCAGGCGTCAGGCCGAACTGCCGAAGCCACTTCTCCAACCGCGAGGACAGCCGGATACGCATGTCGATCAGGCCGCGTGGCTGACCCTTGCGCTCCACCACGCCATCGCCAAGCGCCGTGTCCACGCGATCGATGAGGACCGCCAGCTTGCCGATCTCGATGGCGGCCATCAGATCCAGCGGCTCGGTGTGCCTGGCCTGCATCAGCCAGTCGGCCACCTCCTGCGCCAGCGGGTCCAACTCCCTCCCCGGCCCGGCGTAGAGGCCGTGCTGCTCGGCGTTGCGGTTGCCCAGCTGGACCGCTTGGAGCGTCTGGGGATGCCCTGTCTGGTTCATGCCGTGGAGGTGCGGTTGGAGGTGCGGCGGCTGGAAGTCCAGTGGGGATGCGACCTCAAGCGGCGTTCCCACGGCTTTGCGGGCCGTGACGCGGATCTTCCGTTCAGGTCCGACCGGTCCCGTACGCTTGAGCAATGGCGCTGCCGCGGATCGCAGAGGGGGAAATCGTCACCCCGACGTTCAAGAGCACGGCGTTTCATTGCCCCCGGTGCGGGGTCTACGCGCCTCAGGAGTGGGCGCAACTGCACTACAACGTCCGGGTCGACTATGAGGAGTGGACACCCACCGCCTCCAATGGGTGGATCTCGACGTGCCAACACTGCGACAGAGACGCCTACTGGGTCGAAGGGTTCTGGATGGTGGACGGCACGCCGCAGATCACGGCGCGAATGGTCGAACCGCAACAGACCCTGACCGGTCCACGCCCGCACACCGACATGCCAGACGACGTGCGGGCTGACTACGAGGAGGCCCGCGCAATCGTCTCTGCCTCCCCACGGGGTGCTTGCGCGCTGCTGCGGTTCGCGCTGCAGACGCTGCTGCAGAACCATCTGGGCCAGCAGGGCAAGGATCCCAACGCCGCCATCAAAGCTCTCGTCGCGGCAGGCCTGCCGGTCGAGACCCAACAGGCACTCGATGTTCTGCGGGTTGTCGGGAACAACGCCGTGCACCCCCTTGAGATGGACTTGCGCGACGACACCGAGACGGCGACCGCCCTGTTCGCGGTGATCAACTTCATCGTGCAGGACCGCATCGCTCAGCCCAAGAAGCTCAAGGGACTTTTCGACGCGCTGCCGCAAGGTGCGCGTGACGCCATCGCCAAGCGCGACGCGACAACCTGAGTTCAGTGCTGACACGACGGCTCCTGCACCTCGGCGAGCGGCACGAGGTCGGCGAGATCGATGGCCCAGCGCAGTGCATCGGTGACGTCCTCGGCCTGGCCCTCGATGAGCGCGAACCGGTGCGCCGCCTGATCTGAGCCGTACCCGGCGCTCAGCAGCAGATCAGCCATCTGGGCTGGCGTCACCTGCACCGGATGCACGTCAGCGCCACGGACCTTGAGCCGGGCCATGAAGACGCCGGCGAGGAACCCGATCTGTGTGCCGATCAGGCGGCCGGTGTCATCGTTGACCGCGCCCCAGCTTCCATCGGGGCGCTCGAATGCGAAGACGGTCGCGATCATGGTCGCCCCCTCGTTGGCAGTGCCCCGGTGACGTTGGTCTCGATCCAGGCCTCCACGTCCTGCTGCCGGTAGCGGTAGCTGCGTCCGCACCGCACGGCCGGGAAGCGTCCGGCACGCGTCTCACTCCAGACCCCCGCCTTCGTCATCTGCAGCTGAGCGGCCACGTCTTCGGCGGTCAGTAGCGCGGCCATCAGGCGGCCCTAACCCATCGAGCCACGAGGCGCGGCACCGCTGGCGGATGGCAGATGCCGCACTCACGGCGACCGTTGTGCCTGATCCAGTCTGACTCGGCGTGGTGAGCGTAGGCGCAGATCGTCCCGTCGCGTGCCTCGATGGGCTTGGCGTCGATCGGCTCCTCGACGGCGTTGAAGAGGCGGATGACGTTGTCGATGAACGCCTCCTCGGGATCAGCGTCGTCATCGAACAATCCGCGATCCTCCGGGTCGCGCCTCGTTAGAGGCTCTTCTTCAACTTCCTCTTCTTCAAACTGCTCTTCTTTGGTGGCCGCAACTTGCGGTTGCTCCGACCGCAGCTTGCGGTTACGCGCAGCCGCAGCTTGCGGTTGCTGTCGAAGAGCGCGTAGGAACTCATCGAGCCCATGGTCGCCGGGCAGGTCGCGCCGAATGTTCCCCGCGATATGGGCAAGCGCCAACGTCAGGCCTTTGCGTGTGATCCGACAGACCCCTCGCCGACCGTTCGTAGACGTGCGGTCGACCTCGATTAGACCGAGCTGCTCCATGTCCTGCACACGGCGGCTGATCGTGTCCTCGCTGTCGCCGATCTCGCTCGCGAGCGTCGCGTACTTGACCCACGTCGGCGCGTCCCAGGTCTTCCGATAGCCCTCGAGCGCGATGAGCAGTCCGACGTGGGACGACTTGAGGCCCAGGTGCTTCGCCCACCGGACGAGCTTCCTATCGATCTGCACGTACCACCACCCCGCCTCTGAGCACCCGGGCCACCGCGCCGTGACGGCTTGCCCCGAGGTCGTCACGCTGCGCATCGCAAAATGGCGCACGGCCGTCGGGTCGTCGCACTTCGGACACCACGCGGCAGTGTCTCCGTGACCGCGCGGACCATCGCCATACGGAAGCTCGATCTCGTCCCAGAGATACGCGTGCTCGCAAGCGGTGCCCACCAACACCTGCCCCTCCGCGAGCGGCGTCTCTGGGCCGGACTCGATGAACCTTGCGAGGTTGCTCATGCATCATCAGCGCTCGCGCTCGACTGCCGGGCTTCGATGAAGGCGACGACGTCGCTCATGCGGTACCGGGTGCATCTGGAGGAGAGACGCACCGGCCGTAGATCTCCGCGGTCGGCGAGCCGAACCACCGTGCTCCTGGAGACGCCTAGGAGGCCTGCGACCTCCGATGCGGGAACTAGCCGGTCCGACTGCCAACCTGCTGTGTTGTGGGCGACTTGAGCCATCGTGGGCACAGCATGCGGCGCGACCGAGACCCCGTTTGCGCCACTTATTACCTGCCTCGACTGGGGGAAAGCCCGGACCTTGAACAGGTGATCGCTGGACTCACAACGGGACGCTCGCCTACCTTGCCGCTCGTCACCGCCGTACCGCTGCTGTTCATACCTGAGCCGGATCTGCTGCGATCGTTTACCGAGGCGCTAGCCGACGCCACCCGTCCAACGGACGGCACGACTCAGCCGGGGCCACAACACGACACGGCGGGCCAGCCAAGACGAAATGCCTACGAGGCGGCGACCGTGGCCTACATGTGCGACATCGAGCGTCGGGAACTAGCACCCGGGACGTTCTTGGAGCGCTACCTGCGGAAGTCGCCTGGCCATCCCATGGCGCTACGCGAGGTCACGTTCCGTCAAGACTCCTGGCGGTCCGGCACAGTCGAACGGTGGCGGAACGACGGACGAGTAATTCTCGCCCAACTCGGCGCGTGGCCCTGGGCGGTAGTACCGGATGGGCGACTACCGCGAACGTGGTGGCGTGACAGCAGGTTTGTAACGGCTCTGGCGGACTGGCACCGTCGGTCGCACCCAGATTAACCGTAATTAGAGCGCACACGGTTTTTGGGAGGTCTGCAATAGTGGCAACGCAGTGTCACTTAAGTAGATGACCCCCGCGCCGCATCAACGACCGGGGGTCTGACAACTCGGAAGGAGCCCGAGATGCGCCCGCAGCCTACCGCCGCAACTGGCCACGTCCGCAAGGAGCGCAAGACCAAGGGCGAGGTCTGGTACGTCCGCTACCGCACGCTCGACCATCGGCAGGACGGCACCTTCGGCCCCACGCAGAAGACTCGCCGGCTCGGTCCGCACTGGCCCAAGGCGGGCCGTCCACCGGCCGGGTATTTCACCGAGCGCACCGCGAACGACGAACTGGTGCGCATCCTCGATGCCGAACGCGAGCGCGTCGTGGGCGGCAGGCCCGCCGTGGTGACGTTCCGCGAAGCCGCCGACGAGTGGCTGCGGTACGTCGAGCACGACCGGCGCGTGCGGTCCTCCACCCTTGGCGACTACCGCCGTACGGCCACGCTGCTGGCCGCCCACTTCGGTGACGTCGCCGTGGAGCAGATCACGCCGCAGGACGTGGAGGCGTACAAGGCCGCCATTGCCGAGCGGGGACGGCAGGGCACCGGGCGCAAGCTGGCCCCGCGCACCATCAACCGGCACCTCGTCATCCTGGGCGACATCTTCAAGCGCGCCGAGCGCAAATGGGGGATCGTCCACAACCCCGCTGTCCGCGTCGAGAAGATGCGGGACAAGGGGTCCGGCCGCCTGACGTTCCTGACGCCCGACGAGTTGGCCCGCGTCGTGTCGTCAGCGGCCACGCCTCAGGACGGGCTGCTGTACCTGATGGCGGGCATGGCAGGGCTGCGCCTGGGCGAGCTCATGGCGCTGTGCTGGCGGGTCGTGGACTTCGTCGGCGGCGTGGTGCGCGTCGAGCGCAGCCTCGCCCTCCACGACCGGTTCGAGCAGCCGACTAAGAGCTACAAGACGCGGTCCGTGGACCTGGCCCCCGAGCTTCTGACGGCGCTGGCCATGCATCGCAACCGCACCGTCTACAGCGACGACGACGACCTCGTGTTCGTCCAGGCAGATGGCACGTGGCTCAACGACTTCGAGGTGCGCGTCGATCTGTACGCGGCGCTCAAGGCGGCGGGCCTCGGGCACAAGCGCGAAGCGGAGGGCGCGGACCGGTTCGTGTTCCAGACGTTGGCGGCGGCGGGCGTGCCGGTGACCGAGATCCAGGAGCTGATGGGCCACGCGCACGTGATGACCACCCAGACGTACATGCACTTCGCACCGCGCAAGGACCGTGCGAGGCGCATCGGCGCAGCGTTCTCGAACGCGTTCGAAGTGCCCACAGCCGGGATGACCGCCTTGCTGGCCCCGGTCGCCGGCGACTGAAAAGTGACCAAACAGCGGGGAGGGAAGCGTCTCTCCGCGCAGTAGGTTGGTAGGAACGTGGAGCCGCCGCGCCTCGCCTCAGAACGTAGACGCGACGGCACCACACGGAGGGCCGCTTTCGGGCGGCCCTTCGTCGTCCTAGCTACGCGCTAGGCAGCGGCCTGCTCCTCCCCGGTGCGCTCGGGGATCTGCGGCTGCGGCTCGAACTGGAGCGCGTGCAGCAGCTGGACCATGCGGTCCACGTCCGACTTCTCGAGCCGCTGAGGCAGCGACAGGCGAGCGATCTGACCGTTGCGCAGCGGGAACGGGTAGTCGATGAAGTCCTCGACCTTCCGCTCGTCGCGCCCCGGCTCCACGGCCGTCAGCGGCGTGGTCTTCGGCTTGGGGGCCGTCTCCCGCGCCTTGGCGGCGTCTCCGTCATCGCTGCGCTTGCCCGCCTGGCGGAACGCCGGGGGCTTCTGGTTGGTCAGCCAGTACTCGTACGCCTCGATCGCCCGCTTGACGCGACCGACATATGCGTCCTGGCTCTCCGACTTGTACGTCTGTGCCGTGAGTGTGCGGAAACGGCGGAACGCGTCATCCAGATCGAGGTCTTCCAACGGCTTGTCCTCGAATCCGGAGCCGGGGCCGTCGACGGCCTCGAACACCTTCCGGATGGCGATCTTCCACGGGCCGACCTGCGACGGCGCGGCGTAGCCCTTCTCCGAGAGCCAGTCGCAGTAGACGACGAGCCCTCCGATAGTCCTGCTGTTCATGTCGCTGGCCACGATGCGACACCTCCTTCGTTCGGTGGTATTGGCCGAACGGGATAGTGAACGTGGCTTCGGACGGACTCGCACACCGACACGTCCCGCACGACCCGTGCCGCACGCTGGCACGGGCCAGACGAGACGTTCCTGTCGCACCTCCAACGCACCTCCGCTGCACCTCCAACTACGCGATTCTCGACGCAACTCGAAGCAAGTCGATCCGCGGAAAACGCGCGATTCCAGGCCAAACGCAACGGCAATGGCACCCCTGCAAAGCCGTGTACACCGGTTCGATTCCGGTCGTCGCCTCTGTCGAGAGCCCTGATCCCATCGGGGCTCTCGCCGTTTCCGCTGATCGTTGCGCACGCAAGCTGTCCCCTTGTGTCCCGAGACACCGGCGACACGGGCCGTCAACCACTGCGGCGATCCCCGTCCCGGCGGATGGGCTCCTGGCTCGAGATCTACGCCTCCTGGGAGACGATCGGCGCTCAAGTGCTGGCCATCGTCCTGGTCCTCGGCTCCTACCACCTCGCCGAGGGCATGAGTCCAGGCGGCCCGGCGCGGCCCGCGCCACGCATCCCCCCACCTCGGCGCAGGCGCTCGGCGACGCCATCTGACGGCGGCCGCAGCGTTGCGGCCGCCAAGACCTGCCGTCGAGCGCAGGTCGCCATCCTGCCGGCCTGGGCGGCCATGAGCTGGTCGCTGACGCGCTCATGCTCCTCTCATGCGCGGCGTTCTACGGTGGGCGTCGTCCCTCACCAGGAGCCCATTCATGAGACGTTCGCACCTCCTGCCGGTGGCCGTCGCGGCGGGGCTCGCCGGGATCTGCATGACGACGGCGCCTGCCGGCGGGCAGGCCGACGCTCGCATCCGGCGGTTGCACCCCGCGAGCTTCACGACGCGGATCGACAACCCGTGGCTGCCGATGTCCCCCGGCACCACGATGACGTATGACGGGGTCAAGGACGGCGTGTCGCAGCGCGACGTCGTCCGCGTGACGCGCCGCACCAGGACGGTGGCGGGCGTTCGCTGCCGGGTGATCGACGATCGCGTCTATCAGGGCGGCCATCTCAGCGAGCGGACGCGCGACTACTACGCCCAGGACCGGCACGGCAGTGTGTGGTACTTCGGCGAGGACACGGCCGAGCTGGATGCGCACGGCCGGGTGACGAGCACCGAGGGGACCTGGCATGCGGGCGTCGACGGCGCTCGTCCGGGGCTCTTCATGCCGGCGCGCCCGCGCGTCGGCGAGCATCATCGCCAGGAGTACCTCAAGGGCCACGCGGAGGACCAGTTCCGTGTCATGAGCCTGAACGCCGTCATCGCCGTGCCCTATGGGCGCTTTCGCGGTGCGTTACGGACGCGCGAGTGGTCGCGACTCGAGCCCGGGGTCCGCGACGCCAAGGTCTACGTCCGCGGGATCGGCGAGGTGTTCGAGGGCTCGGTCCGAGGTCCGCGCGAGAGCGCCGAGCTCGTCAGCGTCCGACGCCCGTGACGCTCCGCGGGGCGCTCGTCCGGGGCGACGAGGACCGCGATGCCCTGGGTGACGATGGCGTCGCTCGCGTCGTTCTTCCAGTAGCCGGCGTCGGCCACCAGCACCCCGGGCGTCTCGATGACCCCGGCCGCGGCGAGCTCGTGCAGCGTGGTCTCGATCATCGGCTGCAGGCTGGCGGTGTCGAGTGACTCGATGCCGCGAGCACGATCTGGCCTTCGCCGACGGCGGCCTGGGCGTTGTAACCCTGAACCCACCCGCGCGTGGTCTTGAGATTGCGGGAGTCGGGGTCGGTCACGGTGATCTTGCCCGCCGGGTCGGCAGCTGCGCACCTCGGGCGTTCTCGCGGCATCAGGTTCTCATGGCGTCGCCTGTCTACGTCGGCGAGCTGATCGGTGTGTCAACCCGTCAGGGCTACCAGTCGAGCCAGAAGTCTTTGAAGCCTTCGTTGTCGCCGCCCTCGGGTCGTTTGCCGCCGACGCAGATCATCTCCATGCCGTCGGGACCTGCCTCGAACGACCGGATGACCTGCGGTGCGACGCGCAGGACGTCCCACAACGCGATCTCGATGATCTCGTCCTCGAGCTTCGCGCGTCCGGAGCCGGAGACGACGACGTAGACCTCCTCCTGCACGCCGTGCCGATGCCCGAATGGCATCCGCGCGCCGGGCTCGTAGCTGAAGCGACTTACGCCGACCTGCGTCGACTCCACCTCGTCGCGTGAGAACAGCCACCGAATCGGCACCTCAGCAGGACTGCGGTCTTCGATGTCCTCGAAGTTCCGCTTCTTCCAGTCGGCCATCCAGCGCAGCCTAACCGCGAACGCACCCGTTCCGTCCGGCGCGGCATCCCGCCCCAGATGCCGCCGGTGGCAACCGCGCGCAACGCCCCCTTCATCGGTCGCGACCCTGCTTGAGCTGACAGACACTCGGCGCGCGCGAGTCAAGTCGTGTGTTGTGGTGTAGCCGGCGATCGTCGGTGTGATCGTCACCTGGCGCGATCTTCTCGCCGCCGACCTTTCTCGCCCGCCTGGCTCAGCAGCCGCGCCAAGCTGGGAAGGTCACTATCAGACGGTCACGCCGGCGCCTCTCGCGCCAACGCTCAACCGCCTTTCAGACCTCGCGCACGATGAGCGCGGCGACCGCGGCGACGAGCAGCAACGCGACGCGATCGACCACAGGATCCTGCTGCTGCGGGCCGTTGGGACATTGCCGCGATCAAGCTCACGTCAGGATCGGCGCCCCCCGACCGGACGATCACGGACCTCGAGGCGCTCGGGCGCGACGCTTCTCGGCGGTGGCGCCAGTAACGACGTCGGCCGGAGTCGGCCGAGAATTAGGATTCTTGCTCGATGCGTGTGCTGTTCTGCTGTCGGCCGGCGTATGGGCATGTGTACCCGCTGTTGCCGCTGGCGGCGGCGTGTCGTGATGTGGGTCACGACGTGCTGTGGGGTACCGGTGAGGGTTTCGTCAAGCGCTTGGAGGCATTTGGCTTCCGAGTGCAGCGCGTCGGGATTTCCATCCCTGAGGCCGACGAGCGCGTCCTGCGCGAGCAGCCCGAGCTGGGCGACCTGCCTCGGGAGGAGCGCTTCCGCATCGGCGTGGCCGTGTTCGGCGATGTGTTACCGCGGCACACGATTGCCGACTTGCTGCCGCTCCTTCACGAGGCCGCCCCCGATCTCGTGGTCTACGACGAGACCGACGCCGGCGCCCCGATTGCGGCGGCCATCGCGGGGATCCCGGCGACGGCCCACTCGCTCGGCCGCCAGGTCCCAGAGATGGTCCGGCGCGCAGTAGTCGCGCCATTACATCAGGTGTGGCACGAGTACGACCCGGGCGCCGCGCCTCACGACTTCTTCACCGCCAACGCCTATATCGACATCTGCCCACCGAGCCTGCAGGACCCCGACGCGTCCCACGCCGGAGAGCGGATCCTGTTGCGTCCCGACTCCCCGCCCGATGTCGGCGGGGAGCTGCCGGACTGGGTGACCGGCGAGCGCTCGCGGCCATTGGTCTACGTCACGCTCGGTACGTACGTCCACGGACAGGTGGACTCATTGCGAGCGGCGGTGGAGGGTTTGGGTGCGCTGGCCGTCGATGCGTTGGTCACCGTCGGGCCCGACGGCGACCCTGCGGGTTTGGGGCCTCTCCCGGATTCGGTGCGGGTCGAGCGCTTCGTGTCTCAGGCAGCGCTGCTGGCGCGCGTCGATGTGGTCGCGCACCACTGCGGCAGCGGAACCATGCTCGGTGCCCTCTGGCACGGATTGCCTCAGCTCGCGATGCCCCACGGTGCCGATCAGTTCGCTAACGCTCAGGCCCTTCTCGACAGCGGCGCGGGCCGCCGGCTGCTGCCCGAGGAGATCACTGCGGAGGCGGTCGCCGAGGCGGTGCGCGCGCTTCTCGTCGAGCCCGAATACCGGGAAGCGGCGCGTGGGCTGGCCGCCGAGATCGCGGCCATGCCCTCGCCCACCGAGGTGGTGTGCGACCTGGAGCGACTACGAGCAGGGTGACGCCGCACGCAGTGTTGCACCGGCTGGGGTTCGTTCCGTGGGAGCGACATCGCTGGCGAAGTGCTCGTCAGCGCGCCCACTCCGCCGCGAGCGGGACCCGCGTCCCGACGGGCCGGTTCCTCGTCGGATGACGCCTCTCGCCGACCCGCTCGAACTCGAGCGGATCGGTGACGCGGGTGAACAGCACGGCGCAGAGGAGCATCGCGCCGCCGAGGACGAGCCCGAGGGCGGCGTAGCTCGACGAGCCCAGCATTCCCGCGCCGGCGAGCGCACCGAGCAGGTAACCGAACTGGGTGACGGCCGTCTGGGCCGTCATCATCGTGCCGGGGCGATCGGGCATCTGCGCCAGCCCGAGACCGGCCGAGGTCGACGCGCGCATTCCCGCGCAGAGCGCGATGAGTGTGAGCAGCGCGAGCGTGACCCAGATCGAGGGTGCGACGTTGAACTGCAGGAAGATCAGCGCGCTCATGGCGAGCGCGGCGGAGGCGATCAGGCGCCGGCGCGCGAAGCGCCGGACCAGCGATGCCGAGCGCACCGAGCCGAGGAAGAAGGCCGTCGCCGCGGCGGCGAACGCGACGCCGGCCGCCGACTGCGACACGGAGTGGTGCTGGATGAGGAAGGCCGCGCCGTACGTCAGCTCGCTGGCCCACACGAACCAGGCCGCCAGCTCGGCCACCAGCCACCACCGTGCCTGCCGCTCGACCACCACGCCGAGCAATCCCATACGCCGCCCGCGTGAGGCCTCGACGGGCGGCGACATCACGCCGCGCGAAGCGGCCAGCGCGGCAAGGGCGAGCGTGCACGGAACCGCCTGCGCGGCGCGCCACGAGATGCCCTCCGTCAACTGCCCCGCCAGCGGTGCGGCGATGATCCAGGCCAGGGCGTTGCCCGCGATCAGGTAGCCCATCGCCCGGGCCGTCTGCTCGCGCGGGAACGCGGCCACGCCGGTGAGACCGGCCGAAAGCAGGCACGCGAAGGCGATCCCGCTCACGCCGTGGGCGGCGAGAAAGACGCCGAGCGACGGGGCCGTCGCGATCGTCGCGCTACCCACCACGGCCAGGCAGGCCCCGGCGGCGAGCAGGCGCCGCAGGTCCAGTCGGTCGATGACGCCAGCGATCACCAGAGACGCGGCGACGGCCGAGGCGGCCGCGATCGCGCGGGCGTGGCCGACCGTGCCGACGGATGTGCCGAATGCCTGTCCGATGTCGACGATGGTCGGGGCCAGCACGACGAGCATGCTCTGCGCGGCGATGACGGCCAGCACGAGCGGGGCCAGCCGCGGGTGCCTGCCGGCGATACGGGAAAGAAGCGGTCTCATGCCGCGAGGTTCGGCCGCGGGCGTTGGCCGGGCGTTGGCGCAGCGTTGCGCGCGATGCTCAGCCGAGCTGCCGCCGGTCCGCGGAGACGCGCTCGAACCAGAGGCGGCCGACGTCGTGCCGGCGGTAGAGGTCGGCCGCTTCGTCGAGCCGGTCCGGCGCGGCCAGCGATCGGCCCCATTGATGCAGCAGGTCAGCTTCGTCACCGATCAAGCGGTGGCGCGCGAGCAGCGCGCGGCCCTCGGCGAAGACGCGCGCGGCGTCGGATGACCGTCCCTCGTGCGCGAGCACGATCCCTGCGGCCACCGCGGTCATCCCCGCCCGTGCCCGCCAGTCCTCACCGCCTTCGAGGATTGTGCGGCAGCGGTCGACGTGCTCGCGTGCCTCCTCGACGCGCCCGATATCGCAGAGCGCGCGTGCGAGCTCGGGTCGTACCCATAGCTCGAAGTACGGGGCACCGCCGACGACCACGATGTCCAGCGCTGCGTCGAGGAGATCGACCGCCCGTTGGTGCTGACCGCGCACTGCGCAGACCCGGGCCGCGAGCTGGCGCGAGGCCCACTCGTCCCAGCGGTTCCCGGTCCGCCGGCTCGTCTGCAGCGTGCGGGCGGCGAGCGCACGGACCGCATCGAGTCGCCGTCCCAGAGGTCGAGCAACGACGAACGGCTGGTAGGGAACGAGCGCCTCCTCCTGGCAGGCGGCATAGAGCACGGTTCCGTCGAGATACGCCGAGCGCGCGAACTCCTGCGCCAGACGGGTCTTGCCGATGCCCGGCTCGCCCCCCACGAGGACCAGCCGCCGGGTTCCCGCGCGCGCGTCGTTCCAGGCCGTGCGCAGGACCTCCAGCTCGCGGCCCCGGGCCACGAAGATCGAGCGTTCGGGAGGCGACAGCCGGCGCGGGAGGGCGGCAGCCGGCGGCTGCTCGGCGACGGCGCGCCGTCCGCTCTCGCCGGCGAGCAGGCGCTGATGCAGCGCCTGCATCTCCGCCGCGGGCGCGGCGCCCAGCTCGTCGCGCAGCCGGACGCGCAGGTCGTCGTAGACGCGCATGGCCTCGGCAACATTGCCGTCTGCGGCGAGGGCCTCCATCAGGAAGCGATGACCCGTCTCGCGGAACGGCGAACGGGCGACCAGCTCGCGCGCCGCCCGCTGCGCAGGGCCGAGCTCTGCGCTGCCGAGGCCCAGTGAGGCGCGGGCGATCCACTCGAGCGCCTCGAGCTCCAGTTCCTCGGTCTCGAGCCGCCGCGTATGCACCCACTCGTCGTCCATGCCCGGCAGGAAGCAGGGCTGGAGCAGGCTCAGCGCGGCCTGCGCATGCGCGCGTGTCGTGGCCCGGTCCTGCGACTTCGCCGCCGTCCGTGCCGATGTGAGGACGGCCGTCGCCTCGGCAACGTCCATCAGACCGGCTCGGGGAGCCTGACCCGGATGCGCTTGCGACCCTCGAGCGCCGCACGGCCGAGCGCCCCGCGCAGGCGCGACAGGATCGGCCTCAGCGCCGCGTACGGATCACGCGGCGCGCGGTACGGCCAGAGCACCTCGATCAGCTGCGACCGATCGGCCTCGCGCTCCGGGCTCGCGAGCAGGTAGCCGAGCAGAGATGCCCCCTGGCCGCTTGGTAGGGCCGGCTCCTGACCGTCGATCTCGACCTTCAGGCGCCCGCACAGACGCACCCGGGTCCGGGGCGCCGGCTCGGCCCACAGGAGCTCCCACGCGTGGAGGGAGGGCATGGCCGGCGCCGACCGCGAGCGATCCGGCATCGCGGAACGAGCGCCCGTCGAGCTCCGCCCATCGCACCGGGTCGGAGACGAGCACCTGACCGGGCTCGGCCGCCATGCGCAGCCGGCGTGCGACGGCCCCGGCATCCGGTTCGCTCGCGGCGGCGACGCCGACCTGTGCGCCCGGCTGCAGTGTCGCCGCGTGCGCCACGGCGGCGCCGACGCTCGCGAACGTCAGCGGATCGCCATCCGCCACGAGGATCGCGAGCGGCGCGCGCCCCTCCATGATCCCGCCAGCGTACGGCGGCCGCTAGGCCATGGCAAAGGCCGGCGGCGCCCAGTTGTCGCGCCCGAGCGGCACGCCCCACCCGGCCACGACCGCCGCCTCCTGGCGACCGGCCGCGCAGAGCTCGCCGGCCGGTCCGAAGACGGCCGCTCCCGCGATCCATCGGCGTCCGTCGCGGCCGATGGGCCAGCCGATGACGACATGCGGCTCGCCTGCCGAGACCGGGCGCTCGAGGCGTGTCTCGAGCACGGCGGTCACCACGCGATCGGCGGGTCGCTGGCGGCGCATGCACCATCATCGCCCAGAGTTGCGTGCAGTCGAGCGCCGCGCTGACGAGCTCCCGCGGCAGCTCACCCCGGTCATCGGCCGGTTGCACCGGCGGGACCCAGTACGCGGCCACGACACGGCGACCGCTCACCGGTCCGGGGAAGACGCCCAGCCCATGGGGATGCTCCGGGCCACAGCACATGCATCGCGCGAACGGGTGATGTGCCGCTCTGGGTGCTCGCCGGGATGCCGCCCGCGCGTGCCCCGGCGCGACGGCCACGGGCACATCGAGCAGGACATCCACGTCGACGGCATTAGCGAGCAGGCCGGCGTCGTCGTGCAGCTCGACATGGTCCGGGCCCGCGTGCTCGAGACGCAGCGAACGAGACGTCGGGACCGGCCGGCGCAGCCGGACACGCGAGCTGTCCGTGCCGAGCGCGCTGGTCAGCAACCCGGCCAGGTAGCCGCCGTGGACGACGTCCGGCATCCCGGCGTACATGTTGTCGACGACGAGCTGCTTCATGACCCGGCCCTCTTGCGTCCCACCGTGAGGAGGTACTCCGACGGTGCCCGGAAGCCCTCCTGCGCGACGTTCGCGTCCTCACACAGGGCGATCAGGTCCGCCCGCAGCCCGTCCCAGCGCCCCTCCGGGGTGAGCCGCGCCCGCGCCTTCAGGATGGGCCCGTAGTGGTCGGGCCATGTACTCGACGAAGCCGGCCGGGGACTCCCCCCAGAAGATGGCCAAATGGGTCTCGAAGGCGAGTTCGACGCCGGCGTCCTCGAAGAGCTCGCGAACATGGTCCGCGTCGCCATAGAGCGGCGGCGACATCGCGCCGGCGGGCGGCTTCGGGAGGTACGGGGACATCGTCTTGAAGACCCGGCCGATGAAGCCGCCCGGGGTCCAGCAGGCGAGCACCATCGTCCCGCCCGGTCGCACGACGCGCACGAGCTCGCGCGCGGTCACATGATGCCGGGGCGCGAACTGCACGCCGAGCACGGAGAGCACGGTGTCGAAGCGTTCGTCCGCGAACGGCAGCGCCTCAGCGTCGCCCTCCACCCAACCGACCTTCACGCCGGTCTCGTCGGCCCGGTCGCGGGCCACGTTCAGCAGCTCGGGCACGAGGTCGAGCCCGGTGACACGGGCGCCCGCCAGAGCGGCCGGGATCGCCGCGTTCCCGGACCCGGTGGCGACATCGAGCACCTCGGTCCCGGTCTCAATGGCCGCCCTTGCGACGACCGTCTGAGCGACGTCGCTGACGAACCTCTCCGCCACCCCGGCGTAGTCACCCGACGCCCAGGTCCCCCGGTGAGCGGCCTTCAATTCCTGGATCTCGAGGGTCGCGGTCATGTTCCTTCCTTTCGGCTCGTGGTTGATCGCGCGGCGGTCTCGACGCTCCCGTTCGGTTCGGGGTTGAAGGCGAGCCTGCCCCTGACGACTGACGCTGTGAAGCGATGGTCGCGGCCTCGAGTTGTTGCACCGTTGGCGAGACGTTGCAGCGGCTGCGAGGGTTCAGCGTCGGCTACGGCGTGAAGGTCGCCTTCCACCCGGCCAGGGGCGCCACCCCACGCTCCGGGTGCTCCTGCCTCGGCAGCAGTTCGTCGGCGGCCGCGAACGTCACAACGTCGGCCAGGGTCGAGTTGGCGCTGCCGGGTTTCGTGCGCGGAACATTGGCGCCGACACCGGCCCGACCGCTCGCGCACAGCGATAGCGGCGGGTGATGACGCATCGCGCGCCGGTTCCAGACCGGGGAGGCGCCGGATGCGTGAGCGCGCGGCGGCGAGGCCGCCGCGCTTGCGCTCAGCGCGGCTGCATCTGCTCCATGAGGATCTTTCCCTCGCGGATGATCGGCTCGCCGTCGAGGTACAGGTCGCATCGACGCATCGGCAGGTCGATGTGCGCGGCGGTCATGTTGTTGCCGCCCAACTCGATGTTCGGGCCGGTGGAGAACATCACGTTGCCGTAGTAGGAGCGAGAATCCATGCCGATGCTGCCGTACGGCGCGGTGGCCAGCGCCGCCCAACTCGCCTTCTCGTTGAGCCCCCAGCCGATGTGCGACACGCCATAGGCGTCGGGGTCGTTGAACCCGGCGAGGTACTCCGACAGGACGTCGGCCTCCACGCCGCCGCGGAGGTCCACGATCCGGCCCTTCTCGATCGTGAACTCGATCGGCTCGCGCACGAACTGCATCCACGGCAGCACGAGCGCGTCGCCCGGCGCGACCACCACCTTGCCATCCACGCCGTCGTCGTCGCCGCCCGTGAGCAGGAAGCCCGCCGGCCACAGGTCCCAGCGCCCGGGCGTGTCGTTGAACCCGTACTCCGTCACGACGCCGTACTGGTTGAGCTTGTACGTCACGTCGGTGCCCGCCGCGTTCGTGATGTGCATCTCGCTCGCGCCGTTGATCAGCTCCTCGGCAACCTCGACGCGCTCACGCAACGAGCGGTCCGGAAACAGGCGCTCGAGGTTCTCCTGCGGATCGAACGCGGTCAGCACCCGCGTTGCCGCCGCGAGGATCTCGTGCAGCTGCGGGGCGTACAGCAAGAACACGAGGTCGACGACCAGGTCCGCCGCCTTCATCGCCTCGACCGCCGACGGCTGCTCAAAGAGCTCGGGCACCGCGATGGTGCGCAGACCGACCCAGTCAGGCCCGGCAGAGCCGATGCGCACGTGCTCCACCGTCGCGCCGATACCGCGCGCCGCCGCCAGCGACGCGTCGACGTGACGCGGGAACGACTCGCCGCGCGACAGCACCACGACCGACTCGTCGGGCGTGACCCCGCTCAGCTCGAGCTGGCGGCGGAACAGCTCCGCAAAAGCGGACAGGGTTTCCATCTCGAGGCCCTCCCTCTCGGACACAGGCCGCGAGTATCGTAATGGCAGCGCGGCTCCGCGCGCGACGGGCACCGCGGATGAGCCGCTCTCAGCGCCATCGGCACCGGCGCTCGGGCACGCGCTGCGACCTCGTCGTGACCCAGCGCATGCGGGACCGCGCTCCACGACGCCGGCGCCGCCAGGCGCCAGATGGACCACATCGTCAGCGACGGCATCCAGGTCCTCGTCCCGCCCGACGCCGGCCTGCGCAACGACACCCGGCCGGGCCGGGATGGCGGCCCTTACGCGTTCATGCGCCGCGTCCTGGCCACGCGCCGCACGGCCGCGAGTTCTACCGGCAGCGACAGATCACCGTCGAGCCGGTGTTCGCCCAGATCAAGTTCAACCGCGCGATCAGACGCTTCCAACGCCGCGGCAGAGCCGCCTGCCGCAGCGAATGGCGACTGATCGCCGCCACTGACGACCTGCTCAAGCTCCACAGCCACCGACCCGCCGCCGCAACACCCTTATGGCGGCAAGGACGGCTCCCGCCGCCCCGTTCGTCGTTGGCACTCGACAACTCGCACAGCGCAGCCAGCGACTCCGTCACGGAATTACCCGACAGCCTCCGTCCACAGCGATAACGAATGTCACGAGGCGTCGGCAACGTGCTCTGCCTCGGTGCAGCAGCGCGGTGGGGAGTATCGCTTTGTGTCCTCGTGCTGTATGTACCGTGTCGGCATGGATCGGTTCAATGGGTTGGACGTCCCGGAGTCGCTGGACGACGCCCTGCACCCGCAGACCCTCGCGTTGCTTGTCTACGACATGCAGGTTGGCGTCCTCGGACAGATCTCGAATGCCGACGTCGTGCTCGCCAATGTCGTGAGTCTGCTGGGCGCGGCGCGGGAGCGACGGGTGCGGACCATCTTTCTGCGCCACTTCTTCATGCCGACACGCCTGGCGGGGACGTACGCCCTGCGCCAGGCGAAGATCTGGCAACACCATTCCCGCGCGGCGGACACCCGTCCCCTCATCCCGTACGGGTCGCCGGGCTTCCAACTCGCGCCGGAGCTCGTGCCGCAGGACAACGAGGCCGTCATCGACAAGGTGACGATGTCGGCATTCGAGGGCACACCGCTCGACATCGTGCTGCGCGATTGCGGGGTGCGGGCATACCTGATCGCCGGGGTAGCGCTCGAAGTCGGCATCGACCCGACGGTTCGCCATTCGGCCGACCTCGGGTACGTACCGGTCGTCGTGCGCGACGCGTGCGGAGCGGGCAACGCCGAAGCCGCACAACGGTCGCTTCGCTCCCTTGAGTTTGCCGGGGATGCCATGATCGCGGACACGGCAGAGGTCTGCACGATCCTGGCTCGCCTGCCTGTGGCCGACTTGCCTTGACTGCCGCATCGAGCGCCGCTCGCTCGTCGCGCGAAGATGGCATCAACTCCGGGCCCCCTTCGGCGCGGCGCGAGATGGTTTCGCGAGGGGCAATGGCCGGAGCTCGAGGAAGGCCCTGATGGTGATCGTAGCCGGGTTCGATGTGCATCGCAGCCAGATCACGTTCGACGCGTTTGACACGACATACGGCGAGGTGACGCGCGGCAGGATGGACGCCACACCCGCGGCGATGACGCGCTGGGTGGCCTGGTTCGCCGGCCGGGACATCGATGTCGCGGCCGAGGCGAGTACCGGTTGGCGGTTCGTCCGTAACGCGCTGGCCGCCGCCGCGCGACGGCGCAGGGCCGGGCCAGTCGAAGGCGTCCGACGACCGCTCCCGCGCGTCACTGATTAGCGCCGAAGACGCTGGTCCGGTCGCGCGCGGGTCCTCCGTGCCAGTCGAGGCACAACGCGGTCGCGTCGTCGTTGAGTGCGCCGCCGGTCGCTTCGAGGATGGCTTGCGTGAGGTGCTGGACGGCTTCTCGCGGATGCATCTGCGCACCAGTCGCGACCATGGTCTCGATGTCCACAGTGGTGGTGTTGCGCTCCAGCATGCCGTCGGTGAAGAACATGAGACGGTCGCCCGGCTCCAGTGGCAGCGGCTGAACGCGGTACGCGTGGTCGCGCACGGTTCCGAAAGGCGGGTCGACTTCGAGCTCGACGCGCTCCACACGTCCGTCGCGTAGCCGCAGCGGCAGCGGATGACCGGCGTTGACGATGGTCGCCGTCCCGGCGTCCAGGTCGATGCGTGCGACTAGGCCGGTCACGAACCCATCCCCGCGGGCGTTGTCGGCGAGTCCGAGGTTGGCCAGGCGTGCCTGTTCGACCAGTCCGACCCCCGCCCGGCGGGCGTTGCGCAGGCTCGCGAGCAAGACGGTCGCGAGCAGCGCGGCATTGACCTCGTGCCCCATGGCGTCGGTCATCGAGACGTGCAGGGCGCCGCGCTCCAGCGCGAAGTCGAAGGTATCGCCGCCGACGTTGCCGGCGGGTTCCAGCCAGCCCGCGAGCGTAAACTGGCCGGCCTCGCACGTGTACGCGCTCGGCAACAGACGATGCTGGATTTCCGCGGCGAGCGAGAGCGGGACCGAGCGCTGCCCCCACTCGAAGAGGTCCGTGAACCGGCGGTTGGCGATGACCACATACGCCAAGACGTGCGCGGCCGCCGCGACCTCCGCCAGCACGTCTTCGTCCGGCGCCTGGGCGAGCAGAAGTTCGAGCACGCCGATGGCTTCTCCCCGGTTGGTGACCGGCGCGAACACTCGGGTCCCGTCCACACCATGTTCGAGCTCGACGGCCTGGGAGGCCAATGCGCGTCCCGGCGAGCTTCCCGTCAAAGGCACGCGTTCGGCGGTCTCGTCACCTTGCGTGCGGGTAGCTGCGCTGCTGCCAGAATGGCCGAGGCGAATCAGCGCGTGGCCGCTGAAGTCGGCGATGAGGAAGGAGACCTCGCCGGCTCCCAGTGCGCTCGCGAGGCGCTCGCCGACGACGTCGCTCGCCGAAAAGGGTGGCGCATCCTCAACGGCCGCGAGCAGCGTCCTCAGGCCCAGCGGCAGCGATGAGCGGTTCTGCATGCGCGCAGACTACGGGCCGCCGCAACCTCGGAGGGTGCTCTCCGCCGCGCGCTGACCGGGCTATGACCTTGACCCACACCGATATCAAGATCGGACAGCTCGTCGCGGTCTGAGCGACCAGCATCACCGACGAGATGAGCGCACTCGTTGACACCGACGTCCCGGGGACTTGACTTTGGTCCCTGTCGCTTTCCTCAGCGGTGTCGGAGCGGCCGGAGGCGGCTAGCGCGCGTAATTCCGCGCCTCTCGCGCGGAGCGAGTCAGGCATATGACGCGGACAAGACCGACCAACCAACTTCGGCCAGATTTCCCGTGTTCCGACGCGTGGTTGCCCAGTGACACGACTTCGCCTACCCCACCGCGTCGGCTTGCCTAGCACGCAGTCGCAGCGCGCGCATTGCTCGACGGCACGCCGATCGGTCGCGCGTCGTAAGGCGGCGTCGGGGTAGGACGTATCGGTGTCACCCTCAGGGCCCCCGCCACCACCTACGCCTGCGCGCCGCTTCCTTGGCCGACGGCCGGACGCCGCAGTGATCGAGTCCGTGTACCGCGTACAAGTTGCGCCCGTTTACGGCTTCTTCAGCTACTCGGTCGAGCGTGACGTCGCCGAGGCTCTCACGTCGACCACGTTCGAGCGCGTCGTGCGGTCCTGGGGGCGGTCGGATCGCGCACGCTCGAGCGAGCGGACCTGGATCTTCTCGATCGCTTGCAACGTCCTGATCGACCACCTGCGCCGCAGCAGCCATCGGACCGGACGGTCCGCAAAGGAGCATCCGGAGATGTTGGCGGCGCTGGTCTCATCGGATGACCCGGTGACGCAAGCGATGAGCACCGAGGCCCTGAAGGCGTGGTTTCAAGGACTGAGGCCGCCGGAGCGCCAAGTCCTCGCGTTGCGCTACGGCGCCGACCTGTCTGTCGCCGAGATCGCTGAGATCATGGACGTCAGCAAGGCGAATATCCACCAGATCTCCTCGGGGGCCCTGCGTCGTCTGCCCAGTAGCGTCGCGGCCGATCAGCGCGGCGAAGGGGCGATCGCCGAGCCGACTGCGGCGCCTGCGGCCGGCCCTGGCCGGCCGGATCGGTTCCCGCGGCTCAACGACAGCGCACGCCAGGTTGCGTAGCCGTCTGCCGCTCTGTGCTGATGTGCAGGCGACCGTCAGGGCCGACGCTCAGCCTCGGATCGCGCGTCACGCGGGTCTCGTTGACGGTGACGCAGCGGCGACCAGCTTCGGCACCGCTGGTCCCGCCGGAGCCAAGGGGCCTGACACCGGCCAGGTTCAGAACCACAAGCGCAGCGGCGATCACCCCGCCGCATCCGGCCAAGGCCAACACGCGTGGCGCCCCGATCTTCAGCGACCGCCGCGGGACGCGCCTCTCGGGGGCGCGGCCCAGTCGGAGGAGCGACGACTCAAGCTCGTCAACGAACTCCGGCCGCGGCGTCGGCTGCGCCCGCCTCAACAGTTCCTCAAGGTCAGAACGCGACGCGTCCATGCAGATCGCTACGGGCTCCTCATGGCAGTTCTGACAGCCGAGGTCCACGACCAGCATGCTCGTAGCTGCGTCGCGCGTGCCGGCCGCTGATGGCCCCGGCGCCCCGGCCCACCGACCGTGGTGCTGTCGGGCTGGAGCGGCGGAGGTCCAGACTCCGCATGGGATGCTGTTGCGGCGACCGAGGCGCCCAAGGCCATGGTGATGGACGCGGCGACTGCTCGCGTCAGCGCCGTCTCAGCGCGCATGCCGTCATTCTCGCGTCCCACTCGGCCGCCTACCACAGCCTCAGCTCCCGCTGATCGCGCATAGCGATAGCGCCGCGAGGGCGCAGACGTCTGGTCCTGGCATGCCAAAGCAGCAACTGGACTGGCCGAACGGCGGCTGCCGCTGTCATCCGTCGCCGCGTCATCTCGTTCGCTCGCCGGCGGACAGGGCACCGAATCCAGTTTCTGCTCAGCGTTTCGTGTGCAGCTTCTTCAACTGGTGGGCCAGGACGCGCGGCAGCAACCGCGGGCCGGGCACGACGACCAGACCCAACTGCTGAAGCAGCGACAGGGCGTCCATCTGAAACCAGTGCTCCGCGACTCGCCCGTCAACGAAACGGTTCAACTCGAGGCCGGAAAACGTAACCTTCCGGTGCGTCGGCGGGAGCCCTTGGAACTCGCCCGTGTGAGTGCCCTCGAAGCGGATCCGTTGTGCGACGAGGTCGCCTTCACCCACCGCGTCCTCCACTCTCAGCTGAAGGTCAGGGAAAGCCTCGAGGAAGCCGGCGAGAAACCGCATCCATGCCTCGGAGTCCAGCGCGACAGGCTCCAGACTGACGGGCGCATGGGCGACGTAATCCGGCGCACGGACGTCGGCCTCACCCGCGTCGTCGCGCTCATTGAAGACGTCGACCCACCGGCGCGAGACGGCCTTGTTGCGTTCTACCGAGGTGGCGTCGCCTGGCTGGATCGCCCTGTCGGGCGTTCCATCAGGCACGGGTTCGTTGGTCACGCTGGTTGCCCCCTTCGGGAGTGATCTGATGCTCGTTGACGGCGTCCTCGCCTTCGTCTTCTCCGGCCCCCCACCGGTTGCACGTGGCCAGCCTCGCGCGCCACGGCGAGGCGCCTCTTCCGCGCGAAACGGCAGCAGGCTCGAGGACACGATGCTCTCACGAGTTACCAGCCACCGCCAAGCGCGGCTTCGCGTGCCTGGTCTGGACAACGCGCAGGAGTCTGGGCGAGCGCGGGCTCGCTACCGACATGCTCGACCGGAAGCCCGATCAGTTCGCCGCCGAGCGTTGCTAGCAGGAAGCGGCCTAGCGAGCGATGGCAGTAGGCCGCCCAGCACGACGGGCGGCATGCCGCTCACGTCACCGAGACGAACTTGTCGCGTGGGGCGGAAGCGTGCACCAGCGGAGCCAGCGGGCGCAGGGCGTGCCGCCAGGAGCCGACGACGTCGCGGTCGATGACGTCGAGGAAGACATGTGACTCCGGGGTGTCGCCCAGGAACAGCCGCTCGAAGGGCTCGCGTGGCAGCACCAGCAAGAGCGCACGCTCGCGGCTGATCGCGGTGACGGGTGCCGGCCGTCCGTCGATCAGGCTCTCGTAGGCGAACGCCTGGCCGGGTCCGGCCAGGCCGACCCGGATCCGCCGCCTCCCGCGGACCAGGACCTTCTCCACCGCGCCGTTGATCGTGAGATAGCAGGCGTTCGGCTGGGCGCCCTCGGCCACCAGCGTCCGCCCGCGCCGACAGCGAGCGTAGCGCCCGGCGGTTAGGAAGCCCCACAGCGCCAGCGAGTCAAACGCGCGGAACGTGGCCATCCGGCGCACGTAGCCGCTGTTGGGCGGCCCGCAGGGCTCGAGCTCCGCCGCCAGCGGCAGTGCCTCCGCGGCGGGTTGCTCGTCGGGTGCGTCGGCGATCGGCGCGGCGAGGCGCTCGAGCTGCGTGCGCAGCCGTGCGGTGGCAAGGCTCGCGATGCGCCGCTTGAGCGCGAACGCAGACGGATGGCGGCGCGCGACGAGCGCGGCGAAATCGGGGCGGCCGAGCAGCAGCAGCGTCGTGGTGTCCGCGGCCTGCGCCGTCGCCGTGTGCGGTCCTCCGTCAAAAAGCGGGATCTCGCCGACGGTTTGCCCCGGGCCGAATTCGGCGACGCTCATGGCGCGCGCGCCCACAACGTGTCGCGTGACGGCGACCCGCCCGTCGACGATCAACGCCATGCTCGCAGCGTGGCTGCCCTCCCGCCAGATGATCTCGCCGGCTCGGACAGTGCGCCTGCGCAGGACGTGCGCCAGGTCCGCGAGGTCATCCTCGGCGATGCCCTCGAAGAGCGGGACGCCGGCGAGGAAGGCGACGCGCTCGCGCTCAGACATCCAGGTCGCGCATCTGCAGGGCGAGGGCGTCCGACGCGCGGTCTGCCATGATCATTGAGTACTCGGGGACCTCGAGCCAGGTGGAGGTGTCCTCGGTGAGCGGCTCCGAGGCGATGAGCAGCGAGCGCACCCCGCGGTCGCCGGCCATGCGGGTATCGCCGTCGTGACGACCGTAGCTGTCGCCGGCCGTGTACCACAGGCTGACGTACGGCAGATCGGTCTCGAGCATCGTGTCGTCGGCCGGGTACCAGCCGTAGTCGAACGAGAAGCGCGTGGCGACGAGGGCCTGCCCGGTCGTGATGAAGAGGTTGACCGGCGAGGACGTGTCGATGTCCAGGCGCGCCCGCACCTCGCGCAGGACGCCGAGCGCCCTCTCTGCGGCCTCGGCGAGTTCGCCGGCCTCGGGCACGCCGTACGGGTCGTCGAGGTGTGAGAGCACAAGCGCGTAAATCCACTCCGAGTCTGTGGTCCCTTCGATGCGCTCTGCGAGCTCCGGCCGGATGTGGCGGACGAGGTCGTAGCGCATCCGTGAGAAGTCCCGCAGGTGCCCGTTGTGCGCGAGCGCGACGGTTGCGCCGGGGAAGCGGAAAGGATGCAGATTTGAGCCGCCGACGAGCTCCTGCTCGCCGTAGGTTACGCCGCGGACGTGGGCGATCGCGCAGGTCGGCTCAAGCTTGCCCGCGAGCCCGCGTAGGTTCCGGTCGAAGGCTGGCAGCGTCGTCGTCCGGTATATGAACGGCTCGTCCTCGCGGACGGACTGCGGCTGCCAGGCCGCCATGCCGAAGCCGGCGAGGTTCAGGAAGGTGTTCATCATCCGCGGGCTGTACGACTGGCGGACGAGGCAACCGTCGGTCTCGAAGAGGATGTGCCGCAGCGACACCGGCTCACCCAGATATGCGAGCATACGGCACATCCAGGCGATCGTACCGCGGGACCTGGCGAGCACCAACGATGGGAGGATCCCATGAAGGAGTTCAGATGCGGCGAGATCGTCCCGGGATGCGACACCAAGATCGAGGGACGGACTGAGGACGAAATCCTCGAGGATGTGGCCGTCCACGCACGCGAGGCGCACGGGATGGACGAGGTTCCTCCCGAGGTCGAGGAACGCATCCGCGACGCCATCGTCGAGGTCTAGCGCACTGCCGAGCGGTCGGGTGCGCTGACCGTTCCTTCTCCCGTCACGGGATCCGCTAGGACCCCGGTGTCGAGGAATGTGAGGACCGCATCCGTGTACGCGGCGAGCTCCAGGTCCTGGCGTCTGACCCAAGCGTCGTCGTAGTACGTCGCGCGGTAGCGCTCGCCGCCATCGCAGATGAGGGTCACGATGCTCCCGCGCTCCCCGCGCGACAGCATCTCGGCGACCAGCATCAGGGAGCCCCAGACGTTGGTCCCGGTCGACCCGCCGACGCTGCGGCCCGTGAGCTGCCGCACGACGCGCATCGTCGCGATCGACGCGGCATCCGGGACCTGGAACATCCGGTCGATCACGTCGGGCACGAACGACGGCTCGACACGTTGACGGCCGATGCCCTCGATGCGGGACGGCCGGCCCGTGAATGCCGCGGGGTCGCTCGCCCAGCTCGCATAGAAGACGGAGTGCTCGGGGTCAACCACGCACAGGCGGGTCGTGCTGCGCCGGTGCCGCACGTGGCGTCCGATCGTCGCGCTCGTGCCGCCCGTCCCCGCGCCGACCACGATCCAGGTCGGGACGCGGTGGCGCTCCAGCGCCATCTGCTCGAAGATCGATTCGGCGATGTTGTTGTTGCCGAGCCAGTCCGTCGCCCGCTCAGCGTACGTGAATTGGTCCAGGTAGTGCCCGTCACGGTCCGCGGCGAGCTGCCGCGCTCGGTCGTACACGGTCGTCGGATCCGCAACGAGGTGGCAGGACCCGCCTTGCGCCTCGATGAGCGCGATCTTCTCCTGGCTCGTGGCGGCCGGCATCACGGCGACGAACGGCAGGTCGAGGAAGCGCGCGAAGTACGCCTCGGAGACGGCGGTCGAGCCGCTGGACGCCTCGACGACGGTGGTGCCCTCGCGAATCCAGCCGCTGCAAAGCCCGTACAGGAACAGCGAGCGCGCGAGCCGGTGCTTCAGCGATCCCGTCGGGTGGACGGACTCGTCCTTGAGATAAAGATCCACGCCCCACTGCGGGGGAAGCGGAAAGACGTGGAGATGGGTGTCCGCCGAGCGGTTGGCATCCGCCTCGATCCGGCGAATCGCCTCGATAGTCCACGCCCGCGCGTCCTGCCGATCGTGTCTGCGTGTGAAGGCCACCGCCGTGATCATGACCAATGGACCCGCCTCCCGCGAGCCGATCTCGTTCGCTCAGCAGAGCTCGTCCGCGCAACCGCTGAGGCTTGGAGCCCATGGCGGCGATGCTGGGCCGCCATGCCGGCCGTGACGCTCTGGCGGGCGATGTGCCGCGCGCGGCGGCCGCCGTGGACAGCGTCGACCACGCGGTCGATGCGGTCGACCGTGATCGCGCCGTCGGGCGGTCTGCGAGGACACGGTCACGCCGGCGGTGCCCATGGCGATGCCGAGGTCCGGCGTGCGCCGGGGCGTCGTTGACGCCGTCGCCACCGCCACCGCCGGTGCGAGCGAGGGGGACGTTGCGCGGCACTGCCGGACATCGCGCGAAGGAGGAGCTTGAGCGCCTACAGCGCAAGCATCGCCGGCGCCACTTCGCCCGCGGGCGGCGTCGGGGATCACCGTCGCGGGCTGTTCGAGCACGAGCAGCTACGCGTCGGGGATCTCGCGGGCGAGCGCTTCGGCGTTGCCGACGGGAAAGAACGGGTCGCGGCGACCGTGCACCACCAATGGAGAACGTCGTCTATGCGCTGGATCGTCATGAGTGCCTCCTGATGCTGTGAGCCGCGCCTGTCGCCGCCCTTCACCGGGTGAGCGGAGCCGGTCGGCGCTTTTCGACATGGCCCGCTACCGCGAGAGGGAAACCGGTTCGTCGACGCGCGCCAGCTTGTCAGGGTTGCGGATCGCGTAGATGCGGGTGATCCGGCCGGCCTCGACCGTCAGGCCCACAGCGGTGTCGAACTCGCCCCCGGGGTCGATCCGCAGCGCGGGGGCACCGTTGAGCCAAGTGCTTCCGACCCGCGCGCCGCGTGCGGCAAGGTTGAACTGGGAGAGCAGTCGAGCCACCGTCTTCGCGCCGGTCACCGGCCGGATGGCCGCGGCAACCACGCCCCCGCCGTCGGCCACCAGCGTCACGTCGGGGGCAAGAACGTCGAGCAGGCCCTGGAGATCGCCGGTTGTGAGTGCGGCTTGAAACCGCTCCACCGCCGCCTGCTGCTCGGCGCGGGTCACCTCGAGCCGCGGGCGCCTGGCGGTCACGTGATCGCGCGCCCGTCGGGCGATCTGGCGTACCGCGTCCGGCCGCTTGCCGACCGCTTGGGCGATCTCGTCGTATGGCGTGTCGAAGACCTCGCGCAGCACGAACACCGCCCGCTCGGTCGGGGCGAGCGTCTCGAGCACGGTGAGCATGGCGATCGAGACGCTCTCGGCGAGTTCGACGTCCTCGGCGACGTCCGGGCCGGTCCGCAGTGGCTCGGGCAGCCACTGCCCGAAGTACTCCTCCCGCCGGCGCGAGACCGTCCGCAGGCGGTTGAGTGCCTGCCGGGTCACGATCTGCACCAGGTAGGCACGGGGGTCGCGCACCTCGGCGCGGTCGACGTCGGCCCACCGCAGCCAGGTCTCCTGGACGACGTCCTCGGCGTCGGCCGCCGAGCCGAGCATCTCGTAGGCGACCGTGAAGAGCAGGCTGCGGTGGGTGACGAACGGATCGCCCGTCATGCGGCCGACGCTACCCGGGGCGGGACCACCGGCTCGGCGAGGGGCTTCAGACCACAGGCCTTGGCGAAGCCGTCTGACTCGATGCCGAACGCGACGTTGGACCGGGTGTAGACGTTGGCCAGCGCGATGAACGAGGTCAGCTCGACCATCGCCGGCGCCCCGAGTCGCTCGAGCAGCCGGGCGGACATCTCGTCGGTGACGGTCGGCGGCGTCTGGCTCATTGCCTCCGCGTAGGCCATCACGTCGCGCTCCAGGGCCGTGAAGACGTCCGACTCGCGCCAGCGCGGCACCTCGCGCGCCTTCTCGACGTCGAGGTTCTGGTTGTGAGCCTCGAAGTAGCCGAAGTCGAGGCACCAGCTGCAGCCGATGAGCGACGCGACGGCCATGTGGGCGAACGACTTCAGGCTGCGATCGCACACATCCCACTGCTGCGACTTGCGGCCGAGCGCCATGTAGTGGTTGAGCACCTTGGGGTTGTGCCAGTAGACGCCGAGGGGCTCCGGCACCTGGCCGAGCATCTTCTTGGCGAACCTCTTCACCAGCGCACCGCGGACGCCGGTGATCTCTGTTGTCGGGATCCTGGTGGCCATGGGTCCTCCTCGTCTCGATCTGCGGATCTCTGTGCACCGAGACACCGGCCGACCCGATCTTGTGACATCGGCGCTCGCTACCGCTCGAGGCAAGTCCGGCAGCGGCGACAGACCGAGCCACCGGCTCGCGATCGCTCTATCTGCTGCTGTTCGGTTGTGCGTGGTTGCGTGTTTCGTCGACCACCCGGCGGATCGCATCGACCACGAGCTTGGGTTGGTCGAGTTGGATGTAGTGGCCGCTATTCGCGGCGATGACGTGGCGGGCGCCCGGTACGAGCTTGGCGAGCTCGTCCTGCGCCGCCTCATACACCTGCTTCACCGCCTGGACCGCCTCGCGCTGCCAGTCGGGGGGCAGGTCCAGGCTCGCCAGCGAGAGGAAGACCAGCTTCATCGGACGCAGCGGCGTGTCGGCCTGTGCCTGGCGCGTCTGGGCGCCGCTGGCATCGATGTCAAGCCGCTCGAGGTCCGGGTAGCTCTCGAGTCCTGGCGGAGGGGGCGCGGCGGCCACGGCGGCGTATTGCTCCGGCGTCAGCAGCCCGTTCGCCGCCAGCATCGCGAGGACCGCGCCATAGCGATCCGGCGTCGCGTCGACGAGGACGAGTCCAGCGATGTTTCGGGGATACACGGTGGCGTGGAGGCGCTGTGTCAGCCCGCCGATGGAGTGGCCGACGAGTACGTAGGGACCGCGGATGCCGGCCGCTCGCCGAGCCTTTCGCAGCAGCGCGTGCAGATCGCGCGCGATGTCGAGCGCGGTCCGCGGCATCGCGACGGGGTCGCTGCGGCTCGGCTTGAACCGATCGGTGCGCGGATCGAGCCGGCCCGTCCCCGGGCGGTCGTAGGCGCATACACGGGTGAACCGTGCGACGGAAGGAAACACGGCCCGCTGCGGGTCGGCACCGGGATCGTTTGCGGAGAGGAAGGCGCCGCCCCAGACATCGGCGGCGTTGCCCAGCCCCGATTCGAGTACGACCGTCGGGCGTCCGCTGCCGCGGCACTCGAGGTAGACCCTGCGCCCGCCGCGAATCTTGATCAAGCCAGCGAAGTTCCCGCGAGCCGCGCGGTTGGGCGTCGAAGGCGAGCTTGTCCCGATTCGCGTCGCGCCATCGGCAGCGACCGGCGCAACGAGCACCATCGTCACCGCGAGGCCGGCCAGAACCGAAAACACGGCCCCCAGCGACCCGCCCCGAAGCATCGGTCTGCTCATCGCATCCGCCCGGCGCGAGCCTAGTTGAATTCGGCGCCCCCGTGGAGCCGCCGCCCGTCGCTCGCGCGCGGTTGCTGGCATAGACCGGCGGTGCCCAGGGACGTGGAGTTCCCCCGCTTTGACGGACACCTGATGGCTTGCGGACTGCAGGCCGCGAAAGGTTGTGTCTGTCGATGCCGAGAACCCGTCCCGCCTACCCGCCCGAGTTCCGCCGAGAAGCGGTCGAGCTGCTGCGCGCCGGCCGCACCCCCAGAGAGCTGTCGGAGAGCCTCGGGGTGTCGGAGCAGACGCTCAGGAATTGGCGCCGCCAGGAGCAGATCGATCGCCGTGAGCGCGATGACGGCCTAACGACCGATGAACGCGCCGAACTGGTCAAGCTCCGTCGCGAGAACCAGCGGCTGCGCCAAGAGCGTGATCTGCTCAAGCGAGCCGCGGCCTTCTTCGCGACGGAGAGCGGGACCCGGTGACGGCCTATCGGATTGTGGCGGAGAAGGCCCGAACCCCGGTCTCCATCGCCTGCCGGCTGCTCGGCGTGTCGCGGTCGGGCTACTACGCCTGGGCTGGCGGCGCGCCGTCTGATCGTGAGCTCTCGGATGCATGGTTGACCGAGCGCATCCGCGGGATCTGAAAGCAGAACCGCAAGGTCTACCGATCGCCGCGCATCCACGCCGAGCTACGCATGCATTCGGCATCAAGGTCGCGCGCAAGCGCGTCGAGCGGCTCATGCGCGAGGCCGGCATCTCCGGGCTGGTCGAGCGCAAGCGTGGTCGCACCACCGTCCGGGTGCCGGGCGTGCGGGTCGCCGACGACCTCGTCGAGCGCAACTTCCGACCCGACGCGCCGGACGTGCTCTGGGTCGCCGATCCGACGTATCTGAAGACGTGGGAGGGCTGGCTCTATCTCGCCGCCGTCCAAGACGCCTACAGCCGCCGCATCGTCGGCTGGTCGATGGCCGACCACATGCGCACCGAGCTCGTCGTTGACGCGCTTCAGATGGCGCTGGCCCGTCGGCGGCCCGAGCCCGGCCTGATTCATCACAGCGACCAAGGGGTCGCAGTTCGTGTCGCTGGGCTTCGGCCAGATCTGCGCCAAAGCCGGCATCGCCCGCTCGATGGGCTCACGCGGCGACTGCTGGGACAACGCCGTGGCCGAGACCTTCTTCGCCACCCTGAAGAAGGAACTCGTCCACCGTCGCTCGTGGCCTGCGCGCCGCGAGCTGATCAGCGAGATCTTCGAGTACATCGAGGCCTTCTACAACACCACCAGACGCCACTCGACCCTCGGCTACCTCTCCCCAGCGCAGTTCGAGACGATGACCATGACCAACAAAATCAACGACTAACGACGAAAGCCCCCGACTGTCCGAAGAAGCGGGGGAACTCCAGTCCGGTCCTTGGACAACAGATCGCTCGGCCAAGGCGATCGCACCACACTGGCCGGCAACCTGCGCCGCCCGCCCGGCGTCACCCAGCGACGCGAGCGCCGGCGCCGCACAGGGTGTGCGCCGGCTCGTCTCGGGCCGCCGTCGCGCCCATCCCGGTCTACACATCAAGATCGAAGACCAGATCGCCGAGGAAGACCGTGTCGCGACGCGTTGGCACGCGACCACCACAGCCGCCGCCGCGCGGGACGCCGGTGACCGCACGCCCTGCTTTGCCGGCAGCTCGATCACGCGGCTCCTGGCCGGACAGCTGGTCGACTCACACACCGAGTACTCGGACCTCACCGCCCTATCAGAACGCTCCGCCGTACCCGAGCCGGTCCTCAGCCCCCCACCTTCGATGAGGTCCGATAGTGGCTAGTCGGGGCGACCGCCAGCCGTGATCCCCGACGCGACGCGTGACCTGAGCCTGCCCGCCCCGGACACCATGGGTCGCGAGGATCGGCCGATCGTCCTTGACGAAGAGGACATCACCGACCTCATGGCGGGCCGCGAGGTTGTTGTGGGTGCGCGCGATGGAGAGTTCATCACCATCGCGCACACGCCAGCAAGTCGCGGGATCAGACCACTAGCCCGGACGCGCAGAATGCACCGCGCCGCGCATGGCGCTCAGGGCCAGAACCCATCATGCTTCTCCGTGCCGGCCGCCGCGTCGCGAGTCGAGAAGATCAGCAGCTGCGCCTCGGCGTCGGTGTCGTTGTGGACGGAGTAGAACTCCTCGCCGGTCATGCGCACCGCGGTCTGCGGGCCGGCCTCGAACACGTCATCGCCGACCTTGAACGTGACCGTGCCCGAGATCACGAAGAAGACCTCCTCCTGGCCCGGGTGGCGGTGGCCGTAGCTGCCGCGCCCGCCGGTCCCCGGGAGCATGCGCCGCCAGCTGAAGGACACCTGCTCGGTCCCGAGCGCGTCGCTGTACCACCGCTGCTCGCCGTAGCCCGGGTACTGGGCCATGAAGTCCAGCGCGTCCTCGCGTGCCGCGATCGAGTAGCCGCCGGCCGGCCTGGAGCTCATCTGCCACCCCCCACGTCAGGCGCCACGTCGACCCGGTTGTCGTTGAACGTCGGCGCCGCGCCCAGCTCGGTCAGCGCCTGCGACGTCGTCGCCTGCGCGCTCAGCCCGTCCGCGTAGTCGCAGTTCCACCAGCCCATCGGCGCGACGACGACGCCGGCCGCAGCGTCATCGGACACCCGTGCCACGCAGCGAAATGAGCCGCGATCGTTGAACACGCGCACCCAACCGCCATCCTCGATCTCGCGCCGCCTCGCATCGGCAGGGTTGATCACCACCATCGGCAGCGACTGCGCCGACCGCTGGCGCTCCTGGTTGGCGAACGTCGAGTTCAGGAACAGGTGCGTCTTGGGCGTGATCAGCGCCAGCGGGTAGCGCTGCGCGAGCGCGGCGTCGGCGACCTCGACCGGCGCGACGTAGCTCGCGTGCAGCTTCGCCCGGCCGCTCGCGGTCCCGAACCGGCCGTCGGCGTGCGGCACGGCGCCCTGCCCGAGATCGACCTTCGCCCAGCCGCGCTCGCGCAGCCCCGGCAAGGACGGGCCGGTCGCCAGGAGCGCGTCGAGCAGCTGCTCGTCGGACTCGCGCAGGCACGGGTCGTCGAAGCCCAGGCGCGCCGCCAGCAGGCGGAAGATCTCGGTGTTCGGCATCGCCTCGCCCAGCGGCGCGATCGCCGGCTCGTTGAACGTCACGTAGTGATGACCCCACGAGAAGAGCACGTCGCGGTGCTCGAGCGCGGTCGTCGCGGGCAGCACGACATCGGCGTGACGCGCCGTATCGGTCACGAACTGCTCGAGGACCAGCACGAACAGATCGTCGCGGGCCAGCCCCGCCAGCACCCCGCCCTGGTCGGGCGCGATGACCGCCGGGTTCGAGTTCCAGACGACCAGCGCCTTGACCGGCGGGTCAAGCGCCCGGTCGGTCAGCGCCCGGCCCAGCTGCGCCATGTTGACGTCGCGCACCGGCCCGGGCCGCAAGTCCGCACGAACGAGCGCGCCGCTGCGCAACGCCCCCGTCGTGGCCAGCGGGATGTACGAGCAGCCGCCACCGCGATCGCGCCAAGCCCCCGTGAGCGTCGCCAACGACGCGATCGTCGCGTAGGCCTGCACAGCACCCATGTGCCGCTGCGCACCGACCCCGAGCCGCAGCAGCGCCGGGCGCGTCGTGGCGAACGCCCGGCCGACGGCGGCGACCGCCTCCGCGTCCACCCCGCAGATCCCGGCCCAGCGATCAACCGGATAGCGGTCGAGCCCGGCCAGCAGCTCGTCATAGCCATCGGCATGCGTGCGACAGAACTCCTCGTCCTGCAGGCCGGCATCGACGATCGCGCGCATCATGCCGATCGCCAGCGCCGCGTCGGTCCCCGGCCGCGGACGCAGATGCTCGTCGGCGACCCGGGCGGTACGGCTGCGAAACGGGTCGACCACGACCAGGCGCGCCCCGGCCGCCCGCGCGTCGAGCAGCCGCCGCCAAAGATGCGGCGCGGTCGACATCGGGTTCCAGCCCCACACCAACAGAAAGCGGGCATTCGGCCACTCCTCCGGATCGACCTCCGGCGAGACGCCGTGCGCCATCGCCGTCCCCGTGTAACCCGCAGTGGCGCAGACCGTGCGCACGAGGTTGCTCGCCCCCAGCGCGTTCATCAGCCGCGCGCTCATGAGATCGCCCTGGATCAGGCCCTGCGTGCCCATGTACGAGTACGGCACGATCGACTCGCCCCCGTGCTCGTCGCGCGCCCGCCGCAGCGCCGTCGCCGCGCAATCCAGCGCCTCGTCCCACGACGCGCGACGCAAGCCGCCGTCCTCGCGCACAAGCGGATGCAGGATCCGCTCCAGCGAGTACACCCGCTCCAGGTAGTTCGACACCTTGCCGCACAGAAAGCCACGCGTGACCGGATGCTCGGGATCGCCGACGACGCGCGTCGCGCGCCCGTCCTCGACGGTCACGCGCATCGCGCACGTGTCGGGACAGTCATGCGGACAGGCGGCACGCACGATCCGGGCGGCCATGATGGCGATCGTACGCCTTCGAGCCGCGGGGGTCGGCGTTCGGCTCCAGGCCTCGTGGTCACCGCCTGTCGCGCGAGGAAGTGACGCCGGTCAGCCCGCGGCGATCTCGTGGTTGGCGCGGATCACGCCGCCCGGTTGTTCGTCCTCGAACGGCGGCGAAGCGGATGACGTACTGGTTGGCGGGAAGCATGGCGATCTCTCGATGGTGCGGGCGGCGGTGCTGGCGTCTGCGGGGTCAGACGCCGCGGCGCGGGTCCGAGGCATCGAACGCCGGAAGTACCTGGCGCGTCAGGTGGGCGACGGCCCGGTCTGCCGCGAGGGCGAAGTCCGCCGCGGTCCACTCGTAGCCCTGCGCGTCGCGTAGGACGTCGCCGCTGGGCGACGCGATCGGCGCGGTCATCTGCTGATGGCTGGTGGGTCGGCGGGCATACATGGCGTGGAGCTCCTGGGTTGCGTGTGCTCGGTTGGCTGCGATGCTCCGTGCCGCGCCTTCCCGAGACCTTCCCTCGCCGGCCGAGCCAGGCCGGCGGCGCTCCCCTCGCCGATCGCCACCGAAAAGACCGGCCGTGATGGGTCCGAGTCGGGAGGCGCCCGGGGCTCTTCATGCCGGCGCGCCCGCGCGTCGGCGAGCATCATCGCCAGGAGTACCTCAAGGGCCACGCGGAGGACCAGTTCCGTGTCATGAGCCTGAACGCCGTCATCGCCGTGCCCTATGGGCGCTTTCGTGGTGCGTTACGGACGCCGCGAGTGGTCGCGACTCGAGCCCCGGGTCCGCGACGCCAAGGTCTACGTCCGCGGGATCGGCGAGGTGTTCGAGGGCTCGGTCCGAGGTCCGCGCGAGAGCGCCGAGCTCGTCAACGTCCGACGCCCGTGACGCTCCTCGGCCCACTCGTCCGGGGGTGCGACGCGGGGCAATGCGACGACGAGCGCGCTGCCGTGCGGCCGGCGGTCCTCGATCCAGATGCGCCCGGCGTGGGCCACGGCGATCTCGCGGCAGATCGCCAGGCCGAGGCCGGCGCCGGCCTGCCGTGGCCGTGCGGCCTCGGCGCGCGCGAAGCGCTCGAACACGCGCTCGCGCAGATCTTCGGGCACCCCGGGCCCCTCGTCCGCGACGGTCACGCCCGCCTCCGCTGACGTCGCCCACACCTCGACGCGCACCGCGCTGCCCGGCGGCGAGTAGCGGATGGCGTTGTCGACGAGATTGCCGACGACCTGGCGCAGCCGGGCGGCGTCGCCGAGCGCCCCGGCCCGATCGCCGGTGACCACCAGGGCAACGCCGGCTTCCCGCGCGGCCGCCGCGTGATCGCGGGCGCCGGCGTGCGCGATCGCCAGCAGATCGACCGGCTCGTGCAGCACCTCGAGACGCCCGGCGTCCACGCGCGCGAGCAACAGAAGGTCGTCGACCGTCCGGCTCATGCGCACCACCTCGTCGCGCGTGCTCTCCAGGACCCGTCGCGCGGCGTCGTCGAGCTCGTCGTGGCGCAGGCTGACGTCCAGCTCGGCGCGCATCGCGGCCAGCGGCGCCCGCAACTCGTGCGACGCGTCGGCGACGAGCCGCTCGCGGGCCAGCACCCCTTCCTGCACGCGGTCGAGCATCGCGTTGAGCGTGCGCGCCAGGTGGCCGAGCTCGTCGCGTGCGCGCGGGACCGTCACGCGGTCCGAGAGGTCGTCGGCGTCGATGCGCTCGGCGTGCGTGGTGATGCGCTCGACCGGCGCCAGAGCCTTGCGCGCCAGCCACCACCCGCCGACGGCGACCAACGCCAGGGCGCCGGCGCCGCCGACCACCAGCAGCTTCAGGACGCGATGGACCGACTGGTCGATGGTCTGCAGCGACGCGGAGACCACCACGACGCCTCGCCGCCCGCGGCGCGTGACCGGCACGGCGACCAGACGCAGCGACCCCGCCGCAGGGTGCGCGCGCGTCTGCGCCACGCTCGTGCCCCGCAGCGCCGCACGGACCGCGACGGCGTCGACCAGGGCGACCCGCGCCATCGGGTCGCCGTCTGACAGCCGCACGGTGCCGCCCGGGCTCAGCACCTGGGTGCTCGAGCCGCGGGTGCCGGGCGCCGGCAGCACCGTGCGTGCCACGTCATGGAAGTCCTTGGCGCCCTCGGACCGGTACCCGGATGCGATCTGGGTCGCCGCCAGGTTCAGCGAGCGATCGAGCTCGGCCGTCAGGCTCTCGCGCAGCCGCACGACGACGAACGTCCCGAGGGCGACCAGCACGAGCGTGAGGACGAGCAGATACCACGCGGTCAGCCGGACGCGGATCGGCACGCTCATGGTGCCTGCAGCACGTATCCCGCGCCGCGGATCGTGCGCAGCAGCCGCGGCTGCGGCGGCTCGCCGAGCTTGCGCCGCAGGTAGCCGACGTAGACGTCGATGACGTTGGTGGACCCCTCGTAGTGCTGGTCCCAGACGTGCTCGAGCAGCTCCGACCGGCTGACGACGTCGCCCGCATGGCGGATCAGGTACTCCAGGAGCGCGAACTCGCGCGCCGTGAGCTCGACCGGCCGGCCGCGCATCGTCACCCAGCGCGCGGCCGGATCGAGCTCGAGGTCCCCCTCGACGAGGACCGCCGGCCGCTCCGGCGCCCCGCGCCGCAGCAGCGCCCGGATCCGTGCGACGAGCTCACCGAAGTCGAAGGGCTTGACGAGGTAGTCGTCGGCGCCGGCGTCGAGCCCGCGAATGCGGTCGCGGATGCCGTCGCGCGCCGTGAGCATGAGGACCGGCGACCACCGGCCGCCCTCGCGCAGCGCGCGGCAGACCTCGACGCCGTCGGGTCCCGGGAGCATGACGTCGAGGACCACGGCGTCGTAGTCGTAGACGTTGGCCGCGAAGAGCGCCTCGTCGCCGGTCGCGGCCACGTCGACCGCGTAGCCGTCGGCGCGCAGGCCGCGTGCGAGGGCAGCGGCGAGCTTCGGATCGTCCTCGGCGACGAGGAGCCGCATGACAGCGTCAGGCTACGCACCGGAGGGCGGCCGGCCTCCACGTGGCGCAGCGGCCGGCCGATGCCCTCAGTCGTCCTGATCGACCGCCAGCACCCGCCCGGTCGCGGCGTCGACCTTCACGTCGCTGGAGCCGACGTCGACGTTCCAGACCAGCCGGCCCTGCCGGTGCTCGAGGTCCACCTCGTTCAGTGGACCCTGCGCCTTGGTCCGCGCCGCGGCGATCGCCTCCCGCTCGGTGACCTTGTCTCCACACCCGCGCCGGACGCCGAACGCCGGCCGGTCCTACGGGATGGGTAGCAACTCGCCGGCTGCGACTGCAAAGCCGTGTACACCGGTTCGATTCCCGTCGTCGCCTCTCCTCGCGCCGCGGTGGACGTTCCCGCGGCGGCCGCCGGGCGCTCTATGGTTGCCCTCGATGCGCGCACGGCGGCGCCTGGGCGGGGTCATCGGGACGGCCGTGGCCGCCGCCGCGCTCATCGGCGCCGATCAGGCCTGCGCCGCGGGGGCGACAGTCGTGCGCGTGGACTCCGGCAAGCTCGCGGTGATCGCGGGGGCGGGCAACGCGAACGCCATCACGGTCGCCGGCCCCGCCCGCGGTGCGCTCGTCGTCCGCGACGAGGGCTCGACGGTCCGGGCCCGGGCCGGCTGCACCGCCGTCGCCGGGGACACGCACGAGGTCCGCTGCCCGGCCGCCGGCATCGTCAGCGTGACGATCGACGCGGCCGACCTCGACGACCGCGCGACGGTCACGGCGAACCTCCCCGCACGCTTGCGCGGGGGCGCCGGCGACGACACCCTCACGGGCGGCCCGAAGGACGACGAGCTCACCGGCGGCGGCGGCGCGGACACGATGACCGGCGGCGCCGGGATCGACGAGGCCGACTACGCCGATCGGACCGCGCCGCTCACGGTCACGATCGGCACCATGGCCGACGACGGCGAGGCCGGCGAGGGCGACGACGTCGGTGCCGACGTCGAGGACGTCGTCGGCGGCACGGGCGACGACCGGCTCACCGGCAACCGGGCGGACAACGTGCTCAGCGGCGGCTACGGCGACGACGCCCTGGTCGGCGGCCTGGGCACCGACCGCCTCAGCGGCGGACCGGGCAGCGACGACCTCGACTCGCGCGACGGCACGGCGACCGACACGATCAAGTGCGGCGCCGGGGTCGAGTCGGCCACGAAGGCGGACCCGGGCGACAAGCTGGCCGGCGACTGCGAGCGCGCCGACCGCTCGCCGCCGGTGATCGTCGCCGCCGGCGACATCGCGTGCGACCCGCTCAACCGCAACTTCAACGGCGGCGAGGGCACGCCCGACCACTGCCGTCAGAAGGCGACCGCCGCGCTCGTGGAGGCGGCGCACCCGCTCGCGGTCCTCACGGTCGGCGACCTGCAGTACCCCGACGGCAGCGCCGAGCAGTACGCCGGCTCCTACGACCTGAGCTGGGGGCGCTTCCGCGCGATCACCCACCCTGCGATCGGCAACCACGAGTACAACACCCCGGGCGCCGCCGGGTACTTCGACTACTTCAACGGCGCCGGCCGCGTGGAGGGCCCCGCCGGCAACCGCGCCGACGGCTACTACAGCTTCGACGCCGGCCCGTGGCACGTCATCTCACTGAACTCCAACTGCAGCGACATCGCCTGCACGGCCGGCTCGGCCCAGGAGCGGTGGCTGCGCGCGGATCTCGCCGCGAACCCCGCCGCGTGCACGCTCGCCATGTTCCACACGCCGCGCTTCGGCTCCGGCCCGCACGGCAACAGCAACGCCGTCGCGCCGCTCTTCCAGGCGCTGTACGACGGCGGCGCCGACCTGCTGCTCGCCGGCCACGACCACCTGTACGAGCGCTTCGCGCCGCAGGATCCGTCGGGCGCCGCCGATCCCGCCGCCGGCATCCGCGAGTTCGTCGTCGGCACCGGCGGCGTCGGCTTCTACGCGTTCGGCACGCCCAGGCCCAACAGCGAGGCGCGGGGCGCGGGGACGTTCGGCGTCCTCGCGCTCACGCTGCACCCCGCGGGATACGACTGGTCGTTCCTGCCCGTGCCGAACGCCACCGGCACGACGTTCACCGACAGCGGCAGCGGGACCTGCCACTGAGGCGGGCGCCCCCTACCGGGCGACGAGCGCGTTGACCTCCTCGCCCATCTCGTTCTCGAGCGTGACGCCGAAGCGCTCGACCATCTGCCCGGCGTCGGCGCGCAGCGCGGCCCACTCCTCGGACTGCTCGCACTCGTCGAGCGCCTCCTTGCTGTCCCAGCCCAGCTCGGCGACGCGATAGTGCAGTCCGTCGGCGCCCTCGAAGCCCTCGGCGCGCGTGAGGATGAGCCGCCGGATCCCGGGCACGGACGCCGCGATCGGGCAGTGCACGTTGAGGTAGTGCTCCTCGAACGCGTCGACGTCCTCGGGCTTGGGTGCGCCCCAGTAGGCGAAGATCTTGTACACCGCTCGCTCCTCTCGGTCGGTTGCGCTGCGGCTTCCGCGACGCTATCCCCGGGCCGCCGGCTCCCGGACCGGCCGGCCCGGGAGCGACTGGAAATTCGACAGTTCCCACGCTATAGTTGCTTGTGCAACTACTTTGGCTCACCAGCGCATCCCGGGAGGCGACCGTGCAGTTCGAGGGCATCCACCACATCACCGCCATCACGGGCGACGCGCCGCGCAACGTCGACTTCTACGCGCGCGTGCTCGGGCTGCGGCTCGTCAAGAAGACCGTCAACCAGGACGACCCGAGCGTCTACCACCTCTTCTACGCCGACGAGCAGGGCTCGCCCGGCGCCGACATGACGTTCTTCGAGTACCCGGGCAGCCCCCGCGGCCGGGCCGGCGCCGGCATGGTCCACCAGATCGGCTGGCGCGTCGCCGACGCCGCCGCGCTCGACTTCTGGGCCGCCCGCCTCGGCGACGAGGGCATCGTCACCGAGCGCGACGGCGACCGCCTGCGCTTCGCCGACCGGGAGGGCCTCGCCCACGAGCTCGTCGTCGCCGACGTCGCGGATGCGGCGCTCATCGCCGAGCATCCCGAGGTCGCACCGGAGGTCGCGCTGCGGGGCTTCGACGGCGTCCGCGCCTACAACGACCGCCCCGAGCGCAGCGCGCAGCTGCTGACCGAGGTCCTGAACTTCCGCGCGACCGACGACGGCGGCCGCCGGTTCGAGGCCCGCGGCGAACAGCGCGGCGGCACGTACACCTACGACCCAGCGCCCGAGCAGCACGGGCTGCAGGGCGCGGGCACGGTCCACCACGTCGCGTGGTCGGCGGCGCTCGACGAGATCGAGCCGTGGCAGCAGCTGCTGCAGCGCACGCCCGCGGTCCGCCCCACCCCGGTCATCGACCGCTTCTACTTCCGCTCCGTCTACTTCCGCGAGCCGTCCGGCGTCCTGTTCGAGATCGCCACCCGCGGCCCCGGCTTCGACGTCGACGAGGACGCGGCGCGCCTGGGCGAGAGCGTCGCGCTGCCGCCGTTCCTCGAGAGCCGTCGCGAGCAGATCGAGCGCACGCTGACGCCGCTGCCCAACCCGCGCCCGGCGGAGACGTCCTAACCGCGGGCCTCCGGGTCGAGCCCGGCGATGAGCCGCGGCGTCACCTCGGCCACCCCGCCGACGGACGCCGCGGCGAGCGCGAGCGCGTCCGGATCCGGCGGGTAGTCGCGGTTGGGCACCGCGACGACGACCATGCCGGCCGCCGCGGCGGAGCGCAGGCCGTTCGACGAGTCCTCGATCGCGATGCACCGGCCGGGCCGGGCGCCGACCCGGCGCGCCGCCTCGAGGTAGACGTCCGGCGCCGGCTTGCCGCGCGCGACCTCCTCGCTGGAGACGGTGGCGGCGAAGTCGCCGCCCAGGCCCGCGAGCTCGAGCACGAGGTCGATGAGCTCCGCGTTGGCCGATGACGCGACGGCGAGCGTCCAGCGCCCCGCGAGGGCGCGGACCGCATCGGTCGCCCCGGGAAGCAGCGGCAGGTCGTCGCGGTAGCCGCGCACGATCTCGTCGACGACCGCCCGACCGATCTGCTCCGGCGCCTCCGGCACCCCGAGTTCGTCGTGCAGGTACGCCTGCCACTCGGGCGCGCTCATGCCCTGCATCGCGCGGGTCGCCCCGTCCGGGAACGGGCGCCCGGCCTCGGCGACCACGGCACGCCGGGCGGCGTCCCACCGCTGCTCGGACTCGATGAGCACCCCGTCGAGATCGAAGACGACCGCGTCGATCATGCCGGCGGCACTCTAGGCAAGACCACGGTCTTCACCGCGGTGGGCGACCGCTCAGAAAACCGGACGCACGGGTCCCACCTGTGCGATAGTCGCCGCATGCTCGCGCTTTCGCGGTCCCTCCCCCGCGGCCTGCTGCTCGCCACAGCGGCCGCCGCCGTCGCGCTGCTGGCCTCCGCCGGCGGCGCGCGCGCCCAGTCGACGCAGACGTTCACGAACGTCGGCGAGTCCACCTTCACGGTCCCCGCGAACGTCTCCAGCGTGACCTTCACCGCCATCGGCGGCGCCGGCGGCAACGCGGTCACCGGGGGCGGCGGGCTCGTGCAGGGGGGCGGCCAGGGGCGCAGCGTCACCGCCACCATCCCGGTCTCGCCCGGCGAGGTCCTCTACATCGAGGTCGGCGGCAACGGGGGCAGCGGGCGCGGTCTGGGCGGCGGCGGCGGGGGCGGCGCGACCGACGTGCGCACCTGCTCGGCCACCGTCACGATCTGCAAGGGCGGCGTCAACCCGCTCCAGACCCGCCTGCTCGTCGCGGGCGGCGGCGGCGGGGCCGGTGGCTCCGCGTCGGGCGGCGACGGCGGCGACTCCGACGAGGCGGGCGCGGGCGCGGTCGGCACGCCGAGCACGGGCGGCGGCCCCGGTACGACGAACGGCGGCGGTCAGGGCGGCGGCGGCTCGCAGTCGGGCTTCAACGGCGTTCTCGGCAACGGGGGCGACGGCGGCGAGGCGAGCGACGCCCAGTCCGGCGCCGGCGCGGCCGGAGCCAACGGCGGCGGCATCGGCGGCTCGACCGACGGCACGGTCGCCGGCGGCGGCGGCGCCGGCGGCGGCTACAACGGCGGCGGCGGCGGCTCCGGCGGCGGCTCGGCCCCGAGCGGCGGTGGAGGGGGCGGTGGCGGCGGCGCCAGCTACGTGACGCCGAGCGCGACCGGCGTCACGACGGCGTGGTCGTCGGCCAGGCCGAGCGTGACGCTGACCTACACGCCGAGCACCCCTCCGGTCATCGTGCCGCCGATCCTCGCGACCGTGTCGCCGAACACCGGCCCGACGACGGGCGGCCAGGTCGTCACGCTCACCGGCTCGTACTTCGCGCAGTCGCGGCAGGTGTACTTCGGGGGGGTCGCGGCGCCGCGTTTCGCCATCCGCGGCTTCAGCACGATCACGGCGGTCGTCCCGGTCGGCGTCGCCGGCACGGTCAACGTGCGGGTGCTCGGCGTGACCGGCCTGCTCAGCGCCATCGCGCCCGGCGCGGTCTACACGTACACCGCACCGCCGGCGCCCACCCCCACCCCCACGCCCACTCCGACCCCGACGCCTGCCCCCACCCCGCCACCGGCGCCCGGCACCTGCACGGTGCCCGACGTCAAGCGGGTCTCGCTGGGCACCGCGACCCGGCTCCTGCGCGCCGCGGACTGTGCGGTCGGCGCCGTGACCGGGCCGCGCTCGGTGCCCAGGCGCCGCGTCCTGGTGCGCCGGCAGTCGATCCCGCCGGGCACGCGCCTGCTTGCGGGCGACCGCGTCAACCTGCGGCTCAGGGCCTACCGCCGCTGACGCACGGTGCGCGCGGCGCTCGCCTCCGTGCGGGCGCCGCGCTCCCTTCGCGACCTGATCACCGACAGGCTGCGGGCACGATCCGGTCGCCCGGGCCGACGACACACTGATCGCCGCCGGCGCTCTCGTACCCTCGAGGGCAATGTCCGCAGACCTCTCAACGCCCTCGGCCGGTTCCGTGGCCGGGCCCTATTTCGATGATCTGGAGGTCGGCGATCGTGTGGTCGATGCGCCGGCCATCACGCTGACCGACGGGCACGCCGCCCTGCACCAGGCGATCCTCGGTGATCGCCTGCGGCTGTCCTTGGACGCCGGATTGAGCCGGCGGGTGCTGGGGGCCGAGCGGCCGCTGGCGCATCCGTCGCTGGTGTGCGACATGGCGATCGGCCAGTCGACGTGGTTGACGCAGCGGGTCATCGGCAACCTGTTCTACCGCGGGCTCGTGCTCCGGCGGCCGGTGCTGCTCGGCGACACGCTTCGGACGACGACGACCGTGGAGGCGCTGCGCGAGAACCGGCGCCGCGAGGGTCGCGCGCCGACGGGTCTCGCCGTGCTGCGCGTGACCACGGTCGACCAGGACGACCGCCCGGTACTCGACTTCTGGCGCTGCGCGATGCTGCCGCTGTCGGAGGGGTGCGAGCCGACCGGCCGTGCCGACGACGTCGACGCCGTCGGCACGGGGCTGTCGGGCGAGGCGCTGGAGGCGGTCACGGCCGGCTGGGATCTCGATGCGTTTCGCGCCGCGATGCCGGACGGCGCGCACTTCGCGCAGTTGTCGGCGCCGGCGCGCTGGGCCGTCGAGGGCGGCGACGTGGTCAGCTGCGCGCCCGAGCTCGCGCGCATGACGCTGAACGTCGCCGTGGCGCACCATGACGCCGTCGCCGGTGGCGGCCGGCGGCTCGTGTACGGCGGCCACACGATCGGCATCGCCGCCTCCCACCTGTGCCGGGCGCTGCCGAACCTCGTCACGATCGTCGCCTGGGAGGGCTGCGACCATCTCGGGCCCGTGTTCGAGGGCGACACGCTGCGCAGTTCGGTCGAGCTCACTGCGCGTGAGCCGCTGACGGCCGGCGGCGGGCTCGTCCATCTGCGGGTGCTGGTGCGCGCGCTGCGGTCGCCCGACGAGGCCGCCGAGGTCCTCGACTGGCGCCTGGTCGGGGTGATGGCGTGAGCCCGGGGATCCTGTCGGGGCTGCGGGTCGTCGAGGGCTCCGCGTTCGTCGCGGCGCCCCTGGGCGGGATGACCCTGGCGCAGCTCGGTGCGGAGGTCATCCGCTTCGACCAGATCGGCGGGGGGCTGGACCGCGTGCGCTGGCCGCTGGCGGCTGACGGCCAGAGCCTGTTCTGGGCCGGCCTGAACAAGGGCAAGCGATCTGTGCAGGTCGACCTGCGCCGTCCGGAGGGCCGCGAGCTCGTCACCCGCCTCGTGACCGCGCCGGGCGACGAGTCCGGGCTGTTCCTGACGAACTTCCCCGCACGGGGCTGGCTCGACTACGACGCGCTGCGTGCGGGGCGCGACGACCTGATCATGGTCGCGCTGGCCGGCAACCCCGACGGCACCAGCGAGGTCGACTACACCGTCAACCCGGCGACCGGCTTTCCGTGGGCGACCGGGCCGCGCAACCTCGCGGAGCCGCTCAACAGCGTCCTGCCGGCATGGGGCATCGCGATGGGGACGCTGGCGACGACCGGGCTGCTGGCGGCCGAGCGCCATCGTCGCCTGACCGGCAACGGCACCCTCGTGCGGCTCTCCCTCTCGGACGTCGCGTTCGCCATGGTCGGCAACCTCGGCCGCATCGCCGAGGCCCAGCTCGGCGGCCGCGACCAGCCCAAGGACGGCAACTACCTCTACGGCGCGTTCGGCCACGACTTCGAGACCCGCGACGGTCGCCGCGTGATGGTCGTCGCCCTCACCCCCCGCCAATGGAAGGCGCTCGTCGACGTCACCGGCATCGAGGAGGCCTGCCGCAGCATCGAGCAGGTCACCGGCCACGACCTCGCCACCGAGAGCGGCCGCTTCGAGGCGCGCGACCTCATCGCCGCGCTCCTGCGCCCCTGGTTCGCCTCGCGCGAGCTCGCCACGATCCGCGAGACCTTCGCCGGCACCAGCGTGTCCTGGGGCCCCTACCAGACCTTTGGTCAGCTCGTCGACGAGGACCCCCGCTGCTCGACCGCGAACCCGATGTTCTCCGAGGTCGAGCACCCCGGCGTCGGCCGCTACCTCATGCCCGCCTCCCCACTGGACTTCACCGCGGTCGACCGGGTCCCCGTCAGCCGCGCCCCCCTCCTGGGCGAGCACACCGAGGAGGTCCTCGCCGACGTGCTGGGCCTGGACCCGCACGAGATCGGGCGACTGCACGACGACGGCGTCGTCGCGGGACCTGACCGCTCGCCCGCGTCCGCCGGGCCCTGACTGCGCGCTGGTGAGCCCCTCGCGGGCGGGGCGGCTATCATGGCCTGCGCCTGCGGCTGTAGCTCAGTTGGCTAGAGCGTCTGCTTGCCATGCAGAAGGTCGAGGGTTCGAGTCCCTTCAGCCGCTTCGCACGAAAGCCCCGCAAATGCGGGGCTTTCGCGTTCCCGAAGAGGGTGGCGGGAACCCGTCCGCAAATGGCCTCCCGGGGTTCAGTGCCAAAACTGTGCCAAAACCCTTCTGCGAGGTGCTTGGCGTCCAGTGGATCAGGGGCGGCGAAGATCGCCCTTCACGCGGCTATCAGCAGCGTGCGCCCCGCATCGCTCACCGCCACGCAGCACGGCTCCGACTTGGCCCGCTCCGATACTCGTCCAGACCCGTCGGGCCTGGGCCGCCGCGTGCCGTCCAGACGATGTGACGCTGGATTCCGACGACATCGACGCGATCGCCCAGCAGGTCGCCGCACGGCTGACCGGCCGAGGGCTCGGCCTCGTGACGGTCGAGCAGCTGGCGCGCGAGCTTCAGGTGGAGCGGTCCTGGGTGTACGCGCGCTGGCGCGAGCTCGGCGGCTTCAAACTCGGCGACGGCCGCAACGCGCCCATCCGCTTCGACCTGGCGGCCGTCCGGGAACGACTGCAGCGCGCGCATCCCGCTGGCCCCGCCTCCGTCCCGGCCGCAGCGTCCCGCCGGCCGCGAACGCCGCCCGGCGACGTCCAGATGCTTTCCGCCCGCGGCTCCTGAGCCGCCGCGAAGGTCGCAGCTGATGGCGCGTCCCGCCACGTGTTCGGTCGTGCGCCGCGAGCAGAAGCGCGGGACCCGGTTCGCCCTCCGGGTCACGTACCAGGGCGTCAGGCACTTCATCGCGCTCGGTACGACATGGGAAGGCTGGAACGAGCAACGCGTCGAGCGCGAACGAGCACTCGTCGCGACGCTCCTCGAGCGCGGCGAATGGACCCCGCCGCGCCCCGCAACGCCCCAAGCGACCGCTGACCCGACACCGCAACCCGACGAGCAGGACACGTTCGCCGTCTTCGCATCGCGCTTCTACGCGGCCCGCTGCAAGCGCATGGACTCCGAGAAGTCCAAGCAGGCACTGCGCTGGCGGCTCGGCGCGGCAATCGGGCACATTGGTGACCTCCCCGTCGGCAGCGTCGACGCGGCGGCGATCGACGACATGGTCACCGCACTGCTGACCGAACGCGACGAGATCGAAACCGCAGCAGCAATGGGCGCACCGCTCATGCAGACCGTGTACGTCCCGAGCGCGGGTCGGACCTATCAACGCCGCCGCAAGGGCCTGTCCAACAGCTCGATCAACAAGGTGGTCAGCGCCGTCCGCATGGTGCTCGAGGACGCGCGCCGCCGCCAGATCATCGCGAACCAGCCTGTGGACCGTCACTCGATGGTCCGCCCCGAGCCCCCGAATCGGAGCTCCCTTCAGGTCAAGCAGATCCAAGCGGTTCTCTGCGCCGCGGCGACCGCTGAGCGCGAGCAGCGAGGCCTCGACTGGGAGGACGTCCTAGCGATACGAGAGTCGCACGAACCCCACACGCGACTCGCCGCGCGTTATCGAGTCAGCGACACGCTGATCCGCAAGATCCGCCGTCGGGAACTCTGGGTCGACCAGCCGGCGCGGCGGCGCAACGACGTGCCGCGCCACGCGATCTGGGCCGTACTCATCGGCACGGGCGTGCGCATCGACGAGCTCTGCGGTCTACGAGAAGGCGAGCACGTCAACCTCCACGCTCGACGCGTCAGCATCACCCGCGACATCACGAAGACCAACGCCGGCGAGCGCGTCATCCCGATGCTGCCGTTCGTTCACGACGCGCTCATCGCTCATTACGAACGACATCCGCCGCACCCGGGTCGCCGTGTCTTCGAGACACGCAACGGCACGCCCCAAACCCCCGACAACGTCCGCACGCATGTAGTCGACAAGATCGTCTCCATCGCGAACGCCAACGGCTCGCCCATTCCGCGCTGCACCCCGCACACCCTGAGACGGACCTTCGCGTCGATCCTCGCCGAGATCGGGATCCCGCCCCGTCGCGCGATGTACCTCCTCGGCCATACGGACGCCAAGTTCACGATGAGCGTGTACCAGCAGGTGCTCGACCTCAGTCATGACGGACTGAGCACGCTCGAAGCCGTGCTTGGCTGCGACATCGACGAGGCATTCTCGGTGCTCGCCGGACGACACGCCGGACGCCAGCGAGCAACGTCGCTTTGATGAGGCCCCAGAAGCAGCGATGAGCGCAGACTGCACGGCGAGCCGAGGCTAACGGGCGCAGGACGGCTTCGGGCAGCCCCCCGGCTGCTCGCCGCCATGGTGCCCCACGGGTCGCGAATACCGGCCCGTGCGCTGCCCCTTCACGCGAAAGCGATAGCCGCCTGGTCCATCTTGGTGGCGTCTCAGAGCCGCTGTAAATAGCGCGCGGGTGCCGTCGATGAGGCGGCGTAGGTTCCCTCAAGTCCTGGCAGACGATGAAGGAGGCCTACGCCGTGAGACGCACCGTACCGCCGTCGGCGGAGCTCGAAGCTCAGATCGACCAGCTGCTGGCCGTCGGGGTTGGCGAGGACCCGCGCGAGGCGTTGTCGCAGCTGGCCAAGCTCGGCGCGCGGTTGATCATCCAGCGCGCGGTCGAGGAGGAGTTCGACGCGTGGCTGGGCAGCGCCCGATACGAGCGCCGGTCCGACCTCGAGGCGGGCATGCGCAACGGGTTCCGGGCGCGGACGCTGCAGACGGCCGAGGGCGAGCTGTCGGTCGAGATCCCGCAGGTCCGCGAGGCCGCCGCGCCGTTCGTCTCGCGACTGTTTCCGCGCGGCACCAAGCTGTTGCGGACCGAGCCGCTCAAGGCGCTGGTCGTCGGCGCGTTCGTGCGCGGGTTGTCGATGCGCGACGTCGAGTCGCTCTGCGAGGAGGCCGGCCCGGGGAGCGTCTCGAAGGCCACCGCGTCGCGGATCTGCACCGAGCTGCGCGACCGCTTCGAGCAGTTCAAGCGCCGCGACCTCTACGACATCCGACTCGTCGCGCTGTTCCTCGACGCCGCCGACCTCGCGCTCGAGCGCTGCGACGGCAGCCGACACCGACGGCTGGGTGACCACCAGTTCGGCGGCGGCCGCGGTCACCGAGCCGCACCGCGCGACGGCCAGGAAGGCGTGTAGCTGGGTGAGAGTGACGGCCATGGGAGACCGCCAACCTATAGGGGTGCCCCTATGCGTGAGGCGCGGACATGTCGGCGCCCCACTCGGTGCGCACGGGGTGGCCGCCGAGCGCCACCGTGGCCCGCGCCGTAACCAGGTGGTAAGCACGATGAGCTGCACGAGCGCCAGCGAGTTCGAGCGCCGCAGGCTCGTACCGACGGTGAACTCGCCGAGCCGCCGGGCGCGCAAGTGGCTGGCGAAGCTCATCCGGTCCCAGACGGACTCCTCCAAGCCGACCGTCTGCTCGTCGGTGAGGTCACCGGGGATGCGTAGCAGTAGGTCGCGCTCGCGCCGGACGAGGGCCACCCCACCGTGGTCGACGTCGAGCAACGGGGACAGATCGGGATGCTCAAGGGAGTCGCGCAGCAGCACGTCGGCGTCGAGGTGCGACGGGTCGGCGCTGCGGCTCGCGGTGAACGTCACGATGAGGTCGGCGTACGCGCGCTGCGGCGTGATGTAGGCGATCGCGTCCGCCTCGCGCCGGTCGAGCTCGCGCAGCACCTCGTCGGTCGTGTACTGGCGCCGCGTGCAGTCGCGCGTGAGCTTCCAGCCCCGTCGCAGCTCCTCAGGGGGCGCAAGGAACACCCGCACGTCGTGGGCGCTGCGCAGAGTCTCCGTGTGGAAGGTGAGCAGACCCTCGACGCACAAGAAGCGCGCCGGCCGCAGATATGACGGCGGCCGCAACGTCCCATCGCGGTGATCGTAGACCGGCTTGAGCACCGACTCGCCGCGACGCAGGTGCAGCAGGTGCTGGGTGAGGATGTCGAGGTGATTGCACTCCGGGTGCAGCGGCGTGATGCCCATCTCGCGCCGCATCCGGCGGTCGTAGCGGTGGTAGTCATCGGCGTTCAGGCGCGCCACGTGCTCCTCGCCGAGCACTCGGATCAGCCCCCGCGTGAGCGTCGTCTTCCCGGCTCCCGAGTCCCCAACGACGCCGAGAACGATCGGACGAGGCACCGCCCGTTACGCCCCACGCACAGAGTGCGGCACCGACTCAGCCCATGATGGCGCCGCGCGCGGCGGGGCGGGGCGGCGGGGCATATCCTCGCTCGCCGCTCACTGCGACCGACCAGTACGACGCTGGCCAAGACCGGGCATCCCGCGCTCGAACCGAGATGATCGTGATCGAGATTCGGTTGGTGCATGACGGGATCATCACCGTTGTAGCGGCGGTGCGCACCTCCTAGACGGGCAGGATTTGCTGTCCCAAGCGCAGGGACGCGACACGCAAGTCAACTCATGTTGACTCCGCCAACCGCCCCGTCGGTCACCGTCTCTGTGAGTGTGGCCCGTACGACCACGCATTCCACCACGGCCGCCAACAGCACCACCGCCAAGTCATCGAGGAGCTCGCGCCCTCCACCACAGCGACATCGAGCTACTGCCGCTACTCAGCTCCGACCCCGCAGCACGCCGGGGGGCGGTTGGGGACGCGCTTCTCGATCACGTGGCGTGTGGGCGTATCGACGGCGGGCTGAACGCCCTGACCGGCGGACGGCCGGCGAACCGCTCCATCCACACGAGCGTGTTCCCCGAGGTCGGGCCTTGGGCCAGCTTGGACGACCCGATGTCCGCGGTCAGCACGTTGGGGTTGCCGTGGACCTCCAGCCCCCCGGGGCGCTCCGCGTCATACCAGGCGCCGGTGGAGAGCACGATCACCCCGCGCCGCAACCGGTCATCGAGCACCGCGCCGGCCAGACAGCGCCCGCGGTCGTTGTGCAGCAGGACGACGTCTCCGTCGGCGATCCCGCGCTGTGCCGCGTCATCGGGATGGATCCGGACGGGTTCGCGCTGCTGGACCTTCGCCCCGCGGCTGTGGCTGCCGTGGTCGTACTGGCTGTGCAGACGGGTCCTCGGCTGGTTGGAGAGCAGGTGCAGCGCGCCCGAGGCCGGCCCGGCGGCTCCCAGCCACTCCTCGGGCTCGAGCCATGTCGGATGCCCGGGGCAGTCGTCGTACCCGAAGGAGGCGATGGTCTCCGAGAACAGCTCGATGCGGCCGGATGGGGTGTCGAGGGGCAGGCCCGATCGCAACCCCTCGAACGAGAGCTCGACAGGACGAGGAGGAGTCGGCAGCACGATCTCCCCCATCTCCCAGAAGGCGTCGAAGCTCGGCAGCTCGATCTCCGCCGACCGCCGGAGCGATGTCCTGGTCCGCTCGTAGAGCTCTCGGACCCATGCCTCGGCGTCGCGTCCCTCCGTGAATGCCTCCTCGAACCCCAGGCGCGCAGCCAGCCCGGATAGCACCGCATAGTCGGTGCGTACGCCGTCCGGTGGCTCGACGGCCCGCGGCGACGCGGTGAGGACGGGGTCCATGATGCCGATGGCGAGATCGTCGCGCTCGAGTGACGTCGCGACCGGCAGCACGATGTCGGCGTGCTTGCACAGCGGGTTCCAGAAGGAGTCGTGTACGACGACGGTCTCGGGCTGCTGCCAGGCCCGGACCAGCCGGTTGAGGTCCTGATGGTGGTGGAACGGGTTGCCGCCCGCCCAGTAGACCAGTCGCAAGTGCGGGTACGTCCTGCGCCGGCCGTTGAAGTCGTAGGTCGTGCCGGGATGCAGAAGCGCATCGGCGATCCGAGCGACCGGCACCTGCTCCTCAACGGGATTTCCCGGAGTGGCGAAGGCGGCGATGGGCTCACGCATCCCATGCACGCCGATCTGCGTGATGCCGAGTCCCGCGGCCAACCCGCCACCGGGTCGCCCCAGCGATCCGGATACGGCGGCCAGCGCGACCGCGGCCCAGTACGTCTGCTCCCCGTGCCGTTGGCGCTGGATGGACCAGCTGGCATTGACGACGGTCCGGCAGGTGGCGATCCGGCGGGCCAGAGACCGGATCGTGTGCGCCTCGACGTCGCAGATCGAGGACGCCCAATCGGCGTCCCTGAGGATCCCGTCGCTCCTGCCGAGGAGATGATCGATGAGCACATCGGCCCCGGTGCACCAGCGCTCGAGGAAATCGCGATCGTGCAGGCCGAGGCGCACGATCTCGCACGACAGCGCGAGCATGAGCGCGGCATCTGTTCCGGGGCGGATCGCGACCCACTCCGGATTCAGATCCGGGTCGACGTCGTCTGCGAGCGGCGAGACGTTGACGAAGCGCACGCCCGCGGCGCGGCAGCGCCGCTGCCAGACGGCGGACTCGTGGCGTCCGACTCCGCCGGGATTGATGTCGGCGTTCTTGCGCGCCAGGCCTCCGAAGCACACCACCAGCTCCCCGTCGGCCGCGATCGCCGACCACAGCGGCCCCCGCGACCAGATGCTCATCGGGGCGCCGCCGATCACGTGCGGGAGGATCGCCTCCATTGCGGCGACGCTGTAGGACCCGACGGAGTCCGTGTAGCCGCCGGCCATCGCGAGGAACCGGTGCAGCTGGGACTGGGGATGGTGAAACCGGCCGGCGCTGCCCCACCCGTACGACCCGCCGTACACCGCGGCCCCGCCGCTCTCGGCATGCACCCGGCGCAGCTGATCGGCGACCAGGTCGAGCGCGCGGTCCCAGGACACCTCGACGAACGGCTCGCTGCCTCGCCCGCCGCCGGCCGGGCCCGGCCCGCGCTCGAGCCAGCCTTCACGCACCATCGGCCGCGTGATGCGGACATCACCCTCCAGGGCGCCGACCATGCCGTACCCGATCGACGACGGCTCCGGGTCACCGGCGACGGGCTCGACGGAGACGATCCGGCCATCGACGCTGGTGACGACGTATCTTCCCCAGTGCTGGGCCGTCACGACCCGGTGAATGCTCTCGCCGTGATGGGCTGCCGGACCGAGCCTCATCGTGCGCTCCCGCCGGCCGCTCCGGTGATCACGATGGCCTGACCCTCACTCGTCAGAACCTCGACTCACGCGTCGCGAACGGCAAGTGGCCGAGCTCGTCGCCAAGGGGATGACCAACCGAGAGATCGCTGGTGCCCTGACGATCAGCCGGCGCACTGCCGAGAGCCACCTGGGCCACATCCTGACGAAGCTGGGCATGACGAACCGCGTGCAGCTCGCCGCATGGATCGTCTCGAATCCGCATGCGCCGACGAACGCCTCGTCGAGCTGACGTCGAGAGATTCCCAGCCGATTGCCGGGGCAGCGGTCGCGGCAGCCACGCGGGCATCGCTGCGATTACGCGCCCTTTCGCTTGCGTCCGAGGTAGGCCGCAAGTCCCACGCCGATGATCAGCGCGGCTCCGTTGACGAAGTTGGTGATGTAGTCCTGCGAGCCGGCGAGGTTGAGTCCGGCGTTGAGCGCGGCGAGGAAGAAAATCGCCACGATCGTGCCCCAGACGTTGTAGCGGCCGGGCTGGATCGCCGCAGCGCTCAGGAACGCCGCCGCCAGGGCGGGTAGGGTGAACTGCTCGCCCACGCGCGGATCGGCGCCTCCGGCACGGGCGACCTGGAGCGCTCCCGCGCCTCCGGCCAGCACGCCGGCGGCCACGAACGACCACCCAATCAGCCGGTTGGAGCGCAGACCGACGAGCCGGGCGGCGTCGGGGTTGGCGCCAACGGCGTAGACATAGCGACCGAACGGCGTGTGGTTGAGCAGGTAGTAGACGCCGAGCGTGATGACGATCAGCAGCCATCCCGCCTTCGGGATGCCCAGCCAGTTGCCCGAACCGAAGCTCACGACGCTGTTGGGAATGTTCGCCACGATGGCCACGCCGCCGGTCTTGGCCTGGGTCACGCCCGCCAGCAAGGTGGCGGTGCCGAGCGTCGCGATGATCCCGTTGACGCCGAACCGGGTGACGACGACCGCGTTAAAGAGGCCGACGACCAGACCGATGCCGAGGCCGAGCAAGATGGCCACCAGCACCGGGGTGCCGCTGGACATGGCGCTGGCCACGTAGATCGACGAGACGCCGGCCGTCGCGCCGACCGAGAGGTCCCACTCGTTGCAGGCGATCGGGATCAGCGCGGCAAGCGCGACGATCGCGACGACCGCCTGGTTGCCGACGACCGCCTGGAAGTTGCCCACCGTCGGAAACGTGTCCGACGTCTTGGAGTACAACGAGAAGAAGATGATGACGACGCCGAGCAGGATGACCAGCGCATAGGCCTCGAAGAAGCCGACGACGCGTCCCTCGCGCTCCCTTCGTGGCGCCGCCGCCACCGGCCCCTCAGGCGCTTGGGCCCGTTCGGTGGTACTCATCGATCGGTTCCTCCCTGGACGAGCTGCTCGAGCCGGTCCGCTTGTAGGTCGTCTCCACGTATCTCCGCGGTGACCCGGCCGCGTTGCAGCACGAGCACCCGCTCACACAACCGCTCGAGCTCCTCGAACTCCGACGACACCACGATCACGCTCGTGCCGCGCATCGTCGCCTCGCGGATGAGCCCATAGAGCTCCATCCGAGCGCCGACGTCCACACCCTGCGTCGGTTCGTCGAGCAGCAGGATCCGGGGCTCGCGGCGCAGCCACCGCGCCAGGATCACCTTCTGCTGGTTGCCGCCCGACAGCGACCCGAACCGCGCCCGCTCCGAGGACGCCTTGACCAGGAACTCCGACATCACCCGCCGGCTGTCGGCCCGCTCGGCGCGATGATGAAAGACCCCGTGGCGGAAGTAGCGGCCCAGCACGGTCAGCCCGATGTTGTCGGTCACCGGCAGCTCCAAAAACGCCCCGTGCTGCACGCGGTCCTCGGGCACATAGGCCAGGCCCGCCCGCATCGCCGCCCGCGGCGTCTCGGGCGCCAACGGCCGGCCACCAAGCGTCATCTGCCCCTCCTCCGGCCGCGTGAGTCCGAACAAGGTCTGCAAGAGCGTCGACCGCCCTGACCCCAGCAGCCCCGCGATCCCGAGGATCTCGCCCTTGCGCAACGAGAAGCTCACGTCGCGCAACGCCCCGCCCCGCAACCCCTCACACGTGAGCACCACCTCACCCGTCGGCGTCGCCTCGGCCACCCCGCTCTCGCGCGCCAGCGCCCGCCCCACCATCAGCTCGACGAGCCCGTCCTCGGTCATCTCACCCCGAGCAACCGTCGCCACGAACCGCCCGTCGCGCAGCATCGTCGCCCTGTCGGCGATCTCGAGCACCTCATCGAAGCGATGCGTGACGAACATGATCGTCTGCCCCTCCGCCGCATAGCGCCGCAGCGCATCGAACAACAGATCGACCTCCACGGCCGGCAACGACGACGTCGGCTCGTCGAGGACCAGGATCCCGGTGTGCGCATCCTCCTGATCCTGCAACGCCCGCGCGATCGCCAACATCGTCTGCGTCGCACGCCCAAGCTCGCTGACCAGCTGATCCGGACGCGCATGGATCTGAAACCGATCCAGCAGCGCCTGCGTGCGCCGCCGCACCCGCGACCACGCGATCCGCCCCGCTGCATCCGTCTCAAACCCCCGCCCGATATGCAGGTTCTCCGCGACGCTCAACGCCCCGAACGTCGAGTTCTGCTGATGAACAAACCGCAGATTCGCCTCACGCGACACATCCGGCGTGATGCTCGTCGCGTCGAACTCACTGTCACCCACGAAGATCCGCCCCGCATCCGCCGGCTGCACCCCCGCCAGGATCTTGATCAACGTCGACTTACCGCTCCCGTTGCCCCCCAGCAACGCATGGATCGTCCCCCGCTCCAGGCCGAACGACACATCGACCAGCGCCCGCGTCGCCCCGAACGTCTTCGACATGCCCTCGATCCGCAGCACGATCTGCTGCGCATCAGGCCCATCCGGCCGCGGCACGCCTTCAACGACGAGCATGATCGACGCCCTGGGCCCGACGAAGAACCATCGCCAACGGGCGAGACCGGAGGTTCACCGTTGAGCGCCGAGGAAGGCCGCGGCGCTCCGGCCCGCACGGATTCCCGTCGCAAGCGCTCCGTCGATCAGGCCGTAGGCGCCGGGAGCGAGGTCTGCCCCCGCGAAGAACACCGGACCGGCCTGTTCAGCGATCACGCGGACCTGCCGCGACAGCTGGCCCGGGCGCGGAACCGCCCAGGTGCCTTTGAAGTGCTCGTCCCGCGTCCAGTCGTGGTACGCGACATCGACCACCTCGACGTCCGGCAGCCACTGGCGCAGCGCGACCTGAACCGCCCCGGGCGACGAGCCGTCCACGGCCCGCGCGTCGGCGCCGAACGCGACGGCGATGTGGTCGCCGTCCACAGGGCGGTCGTACTGCATCCAGACGAACGGCGCGCCCTCCGGCGCAAGGCACACATAGGGCGCGCGGTCCCCCTTGATGCGACAGACGACCTTGAGGCCCCGCGAGAGCTGGCCTTCGCCGGCGAGTTCCGCGAGCCCGCCGGGCAGGCCGGGGTCGAACCGGATCCCGTTCAGGACATTGAGCGGGACCGCGCACACGACGGCTCGCGCGAGGATGGGAGCGCCGTCCTCGGTGATGACCTCGACGCCGTCGCCGTTCGAGCGCACCGCGGCCACACGGGCATTCATCGCGAAGGCCGCGTGGGACTCGGCCGCGATGGCCGTCGAGAGCCGGCCCATTCCGCCGACGAGCTTGTAGCGCGAGATGACGTCGAGCATCACCTCCCAGTCCCACCCAGCCAGGGCGAGCCACCGGAGCGCAAGCACCATCCCGACTTCCTCCAACGGCGCCTGACAGGCGGCCGACCAGAACGAGGTCGTGACGTCACGCTCGAGGGGCTGCAGCGCCAGCTCGTCAAGGAACGCGCCCAGCGTCAAGCGGTCGTAGTCGAGGATCCTCGGCTCCCACCCGGCATCCTGCGGTCTCGGCACGACTTCGCGCGACACCTTCGACAGCGCAGTCATCGCCTTCTCCATCAGCGCGCCGACCTCTTCCAGCGTGCCTTCGTGGATGGCGGCGTCGTGGAGGTACAGCACTCGCTCGGGAGGCGGGAACTCCTCGATCTGCAGACCATACCGCGCGACCTCGGCCCACGCGTTCGGCTGGAGCCAATGGATGTCGGTCCCGCCCAGCTCGACGCGCGTGCCGAGCCCGTCATCCGTCCATGTTCGTCCGCCGAGGCGCTCCGAGGCCTCCACCACGGTCACGCTGTGGCCGAGGTGCGTGGCTTCTCGCGCGGCGGCAAGTCCGGCGAAGCCGCCGCCGATCACGGCGACATCGCATCGCTGCGGTGCCATCAGCCGACCTCCACCGAAAACTTCCGGAACGGGGCGTGAAAGGTCCAGATGGACGTGCTTCCCTTCCTGAAAGACGCACCGTCGCCGGGCTTGAGTCGAATGACGGACGACTCGCCGAAGTCGATCTCGACCTCACCCTCGAGCACATACAGGTACTCGTCGCGGTCGAACTCATAGGGAACCGGAACGCCGTCCGGGTACTCCCCCGGGTTCACCTTGTAAACGCCGGCGCGTACCGCGGAGTTCGCGCCGGTCAATTCCGCAAAATGCCCCGTTGGCTCGTCGCCCACCATGAACGGGGCATATGCCCCCAGGACGTCCCCGTTTTTCAGCACCGTCGCATCACTGTGCACGTTCACTTGACTCCTCTCCGTCAATGCCACCTGTGTCTCGAGTCCACGAGGTCCCGGCCGTCGTACGGCCAGCGTGTCGACCGTATCGGCGCCCACGGTGTCATGCATCCGTAGATCTACGGAACTTGACTGCGAACGTCACCCCACGCCCCACGCCTTCTCGTAGACCGACTTGTAGTCCACGGGCGCCTCGTAGGGCACGAAGTCCTGGTTGTGCTCAGCGTCGACCAGGCGAACGCCGATGCCGGTCTCCGTGCGTGGTGTCTTACCGGCGATGAGATTGGCGAGCGCGTCGACTGCCGCGTAGGCCTCCCAGCCGGGCGTGTAGCTCAGACACGCGCCGAGTATCCCGTTCTGGAAGTTCGACTTGGAATCGTCCTGACACTCCCATCCCACCGACACCGGCTTGTTCTGCGAACCGCGAACGGCGGCCGCGATCCCCGCGGACAACAGCGACTCCGTGCCTGAGGGGAAGACGATGTTCACGTCCGGATTCTTCAACAGCGCCTGTTGGACCTTCTGCTGAAGCTTCGGACCAAAGTCGGCGCCGGTCACTTCGACGGTCTCGGCGACGCTGCAGCCGGAGCACTTGCCGAGCTCCTCCGTGAACGCGTCGTGAACGATCTTCAACGTCTGCGCGTCGGTTTCGAAGACGTCGAGCACCTTGGCCTGGCCTTTGGTGTGCGCGATGACCCAGTCCGCCTGCAACTTGCCGACGGTCTTCAGCCAGTCCTGCAGTGTGCCCTCCTGGTAACCCACCGTCGAGGCGAACAGCGGCTCCGCACTCGGGTCGAACGTGTCGCAGTCGTGGCCCTCGATGTTGACAACGGGGATGTTGGCGTCCTTGGCCTCTTGCAGCGCCGCCTTGATCGCGGGGCAGTCGGGACCCATGGTGATCACACCATCCGCCTTCGAGGTGACCGCGTCGCGGACGCCGGCCAACATTGCGTTCGGTGAGAACTTCCCATCGACGACCCGGACCTGCCACCCGAGCTTCTGCGCTGCCGCTTTGGCTTCCTTGACCGCAGCGGCAAAGCCCGGAATGCTCTGCGCGAACGGGACCACGACGATGGTCTTGCCCTTGGGTGGGGTCGATCCTTCAGTCGGCGGTGGTTGGAACGTCCCGGTCGGACCCGACACGGCGTCCAGCGCCCGCTGTGCGTCAGCGACGACGCCGCCCCCGGCTTGCGTCGCACCATCACCCGAGGCGGTCGTTGCGGCCGTGGGCTGCGACGAGGTCGTTCGGGACTCATCGGAGCTCCCGCAGGCAGCCACCGACATCGGTAGGCAGAGCAGAACGGCCACCGCGGCACCGCGGCGCGGCACTGACGTCAACCAGCCAGACATGGACTTCTCCTCCTCTACGAGATCCGAACGGCCCCGGCTGCATGGCGCGAGCCGACGGAGCACGGTTCCAGCTCTTCCGACGTATCAGCCCGTTGTGCGAGCCGCCCTCTGACTGTCTGACCGGTCGCCGTCGCGCCGACGCTGGCTCGAGTCACGCCTGCTCCGGCCCTGTCCCCTCCGTCTTCGAGGTTAGGTCGACCCCAGTATCCCCACCCACCGTGGCGCCGGCTACCCCTCCCCGGCTCCCTACGAAACGACCCCCTCCAGCGAGGGGGTCAGCCGACCGGACAGGCGTACCTCAGGCAGGTCATGTGGGCAGACCTTCGCTCGTCGCCGCGTCGGTTGGACGGCTCGCCACAAGGGAGACGAGCTCGAGACGCGAGGAGATGGACAGCTTCTTGTAGGCGTTGCGCAAGTACTCCTTGACCGTGTGCTTGCTCAGGTAGAGCTGATCGGCAATCTCGGCGTCGTGGAGGCCACGGATCGCCAGCTCGGTCACCTGCCGCTCCCTCGGCGACAAGGCCCTGGCGAGGTGCGCCGGTAGCGCGAGCTTCGCCGGCACTTCAAGCCTTAGGTACGTGAGCATGACCGACCGATCGTCGCACCTGACGGACCGAACGTGCAGCTCGGATGGGTCGCCGGAGGCGAGTGTGACCGGCACGCGCATGACCGAGTTGCCCCGTGGCGCGGTACCTGAGAGCAGATCCTCCAGAAACGCGGGCTCGTCGGCACCGTCGATAGCGTCGAGCACCGCGCGCGCAGCGGCATTGGATCGCCGTCTGGCGTGGTGGTGATCGGTCACGATGATCGCCTCATCGGAAAGCTCGAGCGCCGTGCGCAGCTGATCTCGCTCACGCAGCGCGGCGTTCTGTCCGATGATGGCTTGCAGCATCGAGCCCGCGAGCCGGCCCAGGGCGCCGATCAGCGCGATATCTCCTGCGTCGAAGCGGCGCACGTCTCCGACGTTGAGCGTCCCCAGGAGGTCGGCGCCGGATAGCAGGGGCGCCTGGAGCGCGACGTTGACGCGATGCATCCGCAGCACTTCGCGGTAATAGGCCGCGTCGAGCCACGCCCGGCGACTCATCAGGCTGTCGCTGTCGATGGCGGTTCGGTGCCGCAGGACATGGTGCAGGACGGGATCGCGATCTCGTCCCACTTCCTCATAGACCGCCAGGAAGTAGTCGCTGACGTCGCGTGCCGCGACGTGCGTCGGCCGGCGCGTCGTCGTGTCGAGCACGTAGAGCGCCGACCGCTGTGGCACGATCAGCTTGTCCATCACATCGAGCGTCCGCTCGGACAGATCGTCCAGATCTGTCGCTCCAGCGATCGCGCTCGCTGCGTCGATGATCGTTGTCGCTTGGGTCCCAGACGACACCAAGGCTCCTCTCCGAGCACGATCCTATCACGCGTTGCGCCCCCTCCCCCCTCACTCGCGGGGACCTTGCAATGCCAGTCGACCGGGGGGTACCGGTACGCGTTCAGGGGCTGCACGATCGCCCGGGTCGGCCTGACGACGATAGGAGGATCCTTGAGCGCCACCGAACAGACCTCGACCCAGAAGATCATCACCAACGATCTCTGGATCGGCGGAGAGGCGGTGCCGGCGAGCACCCATGCCTACTTCGACGACCTCAACCCTGAGAGCGATCGCGTCTACTCTCATGCCGCTGATGGCGCGGTCGAGGACATCGATCGCGCCGTCACTTCCGCCCACACCGCGTTCGCGGCCAGTGGACTGATCCAGATGCGCGATCGCGAGCGCTGGCTCATGACGGCCGCGGAGGTCTTCGAGGGGCGCCGTGAGCAGTTCGTCGACGTGCTCGTCGACGAGGTCGGATCGCCGATCTTCAAAGCGAACTTCGAGTTCGACATGGCGCTGAGCGCGATCCGTGCGGCGGCCGGCGTGCCGCGGCGTCTCAAGGGTGAGACGCTGCCGTCCGATCGCCCCGGTGCCTTCAGCGTGACCGTGCGCGAGCCCGTCGGCGTCGTGGCGGGCATCACGCCGTTCAACGTGCCGCTTCTGAAGGGTGCCAAGCAGGGTTCCATGGCGCTCGCCACGGGAAACTGCTTCGTCCAGCTCCCGTCTGAGCACGCCCCGCGCGTCGCCCACATGCTGGCGCGCGTCTTTCAGGACGCCGGCTTTCCCGACGGGCACTTCAACGTCGTCACAGGCAATCCGTTCGACATCGGGGATGCGCTCACCGAGCACCATCTGGTGAAGTGCGTCACCTTCTGCGGCTCGTCCCGCATTGGACGGCATGTCGCCGAGCTCTGCGCCCGTCACTACAAGCCCGTGATCCTCGAGTTGGGCGGAAAGAGTCCCATGATCGTCCTCGATGACGCCGACCTCGACTCGGCGGTGCAGGCCGCGGCGATCAGCGTGTTCTTCTTCCAAGGGCAGGCGTGCATGGCCGCCAGCCGCCTTCTCGTCCAGCGCGGCGCCGCCCAAGAGTTCGCCGATCGCCTCGCGGCCGTCGCGACGGACCTCACGGCACGGGGCATGGGAGACCTACGCAACGACGACACCGTCGTCGGCCCCACGATCTCCAAGCGTCAACGCGAGCGCGTGACCGCGCACGTCGAGGATGCGGTCGCCAAGGGCGCCGAGGTCTGCGCCGGGGGACGGTGGCGGGACAACCGGTTCGAACCCACGGTGCTTCGCGGCGTCCGTCCGGAGATGACCGTCTACACCGAGGAGACCTTCGGCCCCGTGACATCGATCTACGCGTTCGACGATCTCCAAGACGCTGTTGACCGAGCGAACGACACGGAGTACGGCCTCTCGGGTTCGGTCTTCACGCAGGACGTGACGACGGCGCTGTCACTGGCCAAGGCGGTGCGCACGGGCATGATCCACATCAACGCACCGTCGATCCAGGACGAGCCCCACGTGCCCTTCGGCGGGCTCGGGCGCAGCGGCATCGGGCGCGAGGGAACCGAGACCGACGCCGACGCGATGACGCAGTGGAAATGGATCACGGTCCAGCTTCCGCCCGACGGAGGGCTGCCGGCATGAGGCGGGAGACCCATGATCTCGCTGAGCTGATCGACGACCGGCCGAACGACGAGCATTTCGCCTATCACCGATCGGCGTTGACGTCTGAGGACATCCACCGACTGGAGCTCGAGCACATCTTCATGCGGACCTGGCTGTATCTCGGCCACGAGTCCGAGGTGCCCGAACCCGGCGACTTCGTCCGGCGCAGCGTCGCCGGACAGCCGCTGTTCATGGTCCGTAGCCGCACAACAGGTCACGTACGTGTCTTCGCCAACACGTGCACCCATCGCGGCGCGACCATCTGTCGCCGCGACCGCGGCAACGCAAAGGCCTTTCAGTGCTTCTACCACGCTTGGACGTTCAATACGGACGGCAACCTGGTCGGGGTTCCGGACGAGAGCGCCTACGGCGGAGCCTGGGACAAGGACGCCATGGGTCTCCGCCCGCCCGCGCGAGCGGAGTCGTATCGCGGGTTCGTCTTCGTGAGCTTCTCGCATGACGTTCCGGAGCTCCGCGATCACCTTGCCGGCGCGCGTGCGTGCCTCGACGACCTCATGGACGCGTCGGCAGAAGCCGTCGCTGTCCTGTCGAGCGATCGAAGTGACGCAGCCGACAGCGGAGGGAAGTCCTGGACGGGCCCGCTCACGGTGCTTCGCGGGACGCATCAGTACGGGATCAAGGCGAACTGGAAGCTTCTGGTCGAGAACAGCTTCGACGGCTACCACCTGGCGCCGACGCACCACACCTACTTCCAGTTCCTGAAGGACCAGGACGTGCACACGGAACCGAGCGTCGGATCCTGCCGACAGCTGGGCAACGGTCACGCGGTGCTCGAGTACACGGGCTCCTGGGGCCGGCCCGTCGCCAAGTGGAGCCCCGCGTTCGGCGAGGACTCTCATGGCCAACTGGACGCGATGCGGGACCGACTGATCGCCACGCTCGGCGATCGTGGACATCGCATGGCCGAGCTCAACCGGAACCTGTTCATCTATCCGAACCTTTTCGTCATGGACAACAACGCGCTGGCGCTACGGGTGATCCAGCCCACCGGGGTCGGCTACATGGACGTCGCGCAGTACGAACTCGCGCCTCGCGACGAGGATGCAGGCGTGCGCCGCGTGCGCCTCGAGAGCTACGTCACGTTCGCCGGCCCGGGAGGTCTTGCCACCCCTGACGATGTCGAGGCGCTCGAGTCCTGCCAGGCCGGTGCGGACTCAGCTGTCGTTGAGTGGAACGTCCTCTCGCGCGCGTTTCACGACGATCGAATGACCGGCGAGGCCCAATTGCGGGAATTCTGGCGTAGATGGCAGTCCGATCTCATGGCATCCGAGCTGGCGGAGGCACAGATATGAGCGCGAGCCTTCAGGAGCAAGCGTTGCGCCCCACTGCGGTGAGTCGCGCGCAGGTCGAGGATCTCCTGTACGACGAGGCCGCGCTCCTCGATGCGTGGCGCATGGACGAGTGGCTCGAGCTCTGGACCGACGATGCTCAGTACATCGTCCCCACGAACGACAACCCCGATGCCGACCCGGACCACGACCTGATGTACATCAATCACGATCTGCGGCTCTTGTCGGGGCTCGTCGTCCGGCTCAAGAGCGTGCATGCTCACCGTGAGTACCCGTGGTCGAGTACCAGGCACTTCGTCTCGAACGTCAGAGTGTTGGGCGAAGACGCCGACGGAGACATCCACGTGGACGCCGCGTTCCAGGTCTGGCGCTTCCGCAACAAGGACCAGGACTGCTTTGTCGGGCGCTACGCCTACCGTCTCCGCGGGGGGCCCACCGGGCTGCGTCTTCGATCGAAGCGGGTGAGCATGGACGCATGGAGGCTTGCGCCGATGGGAGCGATCAGCATCGTGTTGTGAGGCTGCTCCCGGTCTACCCTTGCTGCGCCTTGAGTCGCCCTATCGTTCACCTGACCCGGGGAGGAACCAATGGCATCGGTCATCGACCATCCTGGCTATTTCACGAGTCTCCCTCGCGACTACTACCTCAGCGAGGAGATCTTCGAGGCTGAGCTCGACCTTGTTTTCGCGCGGCAGTGGCTCCATGTGGGGCACGTCAGCCAGATCCCTCAGCCCGGCGACTTCTTCGCTTGTTCGGTCGGACCCGAAAGCCTGCTGATCGTTCGTGACGCCGACGGCGAGGTGCGGTCGTTCTTCAACGTCTGCCGTCATCGAGGAGCCCAACTCTGCGAGAGCGGGACAGTCGGACATCGGAAGGCGTTCGTGTGCCCGTACCACCGCTGGAGCTACGGCCTCGACGGCCGGCTGCTCGGCACGCCGGGTTCGCGGGACGGCGTGGATTTCGACTTCGCCGACTGGGGCCTCCACGAGGCGCGGTGCTCGACCTACTATGGGTCGATCTACGTCTATCTCGGCGAGGACGCCTCTCAGGCGCCGGCGTTCCGAGACGTCGTAGTGCCCTTGGTCGACGAGGAGCAGCTCGGCCGCGTCCAACCGGACCGAGTCAAGCTGGCGCACCAGGTGAGATACGAGGTCCGTGCCAACTGGAAGCTCGTGCTCGAGAACAACTGCGAGTGCTACCACTGCGCCGGGGCTCACCCATCGTTGGGGGTGTCCTGCGACTACGCCGGTTTCTTCGCGCCGCGCGACAGCGATCTCGAAGCCTTCAATGCCGAGAAGGGCTACTTTCCGCTGCGCCAGGGGATGCAGACCTTCTCGATGGACGGCCGCTGGGTGTCGCGAAAGCCGCTGGGCACGGGGTTCGAGACGGGGTTCAGCGCGGGCTTCATCCTCGTCCCGATGTTCGCCGCATCGGTCTACTTCGCCGATCACGGCGTGCATCTCGACGTGTTCCCCATCGACAAGGATACGACGCACATCGTCTGCCAGTGGTACGTGCACGAGGACGCCATCGAAGGGCAGGACTACGAGATCGACACATTGATCGGGGTGTTCGACGTCACCAACCGCGAGGACGTGGCGCTCGCCGAGCTCACCCAGCGCGGTGTGCGCTCCCGACGCTTCGTGCCTGGACCGAACAGTCCGACCCGCGAGAGTTTCGTCAAGGGCGCGCTGTCGCAGTACCTGGCGTTGATGGGACGACAGATCGACTGACTCGCGGACTTCTTGGCGCTCTGCCATCTGCCCGCGCTGCTCGAGGGTGTCGGGTAACGCGGCTCCCCGAGGAGCGCTCTGCTCAACACGCCGAGGCGATGAACCGATAGCCGTTCGCCGACTCGGATCACTGCGCGCCCGACTCAGCCGAAACACCATGCACAAAGACGAGCCCGGCAGCTTCTTCTAGGTTGTCGGCTGGCGCACTCCGCGCGCCTCGAGCCGAGGGATGATCTCGTCGGACACGACGCTCAGCTCGTCGAGGTAGTTGACCAGGCCGACTGCCGCCCCGCCGTAGCCCGCCGCAGCGAAGGCGGCGAGCTGCTCGGCCACTTCGTCGTGACTTCCGATGATCAGGCCGAGCCCAGAACTGGCCGCGATCCGCTCCCGCCATTGTGCCTCGCGGCCGGCGGGCACGTTGACTTCCATTCGTTCGATGATCAGCTCAACTGCGCCGGGGTCCGCGTGGCGTCGCGTGTAGTGGTCGAGGTACTCCTCGGCTTCCGCGCGCGTATCGCGACTGACGATCATCGCGGTGAGGCAGATCGTGGTGTCCGGGCGGCCGTTCGCCGCGGCAAGTTCGCGAAACGCCCCTAGCTCGCGCGCCGCCCGGTCATCGAGGTTGAAAACGTTGGTGAAGAAGAAGTCGGCGTGCTTGGCCGCGAACCGTCTGCCGGCTTCTGAGTACCCGGCGTTCATGACGATCGGTTGCGTCCCGCCGTAGGGCTTGGGATGTCCTTGGGCACCAATCGCTCTGTAGTGATCCCCGATGTAGTCGAACGGGTCCTCGTTGGTCCACACACCGCGTACGAGCTCAATCCACTCGGCCGCGCGATCGTACCGAGAGGCGTGCCAGTCGCGCTCGGTTCCGAACATCTCGAACTCGTCCGGCCGCCAGCCACAGACCACGTTGAGGCCGAACCTGCCGTAGCCGATCTGGTCGATCGTCGCCATCTGCATCGCGGCGAGAATTGGATGAAACAGAGGCGCGTACACGGTGCTGAAGGCAGTGATGCGCTCCGTGCAGGCAAGGACCGCGCTCGCCCAAGGAATGGTCTCCAGAACCGAACGCTGGAAGCCGGTCTCTCCTCCATAGCCGATCCACCGCGAGGCTGGAAGGAGGAAATCCAGCCCGGCCCGGTCGGCGGCCTGCGCCAGCTTGAGGTTCTGTTCCCACGTGGCCTGCCAGCGCTCAGGTGCAGCGGTCGACGTCATGCCCCCTGAGACGTTCGGGGGAAAGAGCCCGAGCTTGAAGTGGTCGTTCCAGAACATCGAGTTTTGCTCTCGCTTCACGATCGCCTCCGTGGTGGCACTGTGCACTTCTTCGGACAAGGTGTGAGAAGATGGAGAAACGGGTCCATCGTGGCGGCTGCGTTTTCTGGCCCCGGCCGCAGGATCCGTAACACGCTGGGTGCAGCCCACCGGTGCCCGCGGGCGCGGAATAAGCCTGGACGCGGTCGACAGGCGACCTTATCCCGCAGCAGGCTTCGGAGCACCCCCGATTCATCGCAGGCGGACCGCGTTCGACATCGGCGCACCCTACGTGCGTGCGGCCGGAGCGCATCCCGGCTCCGAACCGGTTTCGTCGCTCGATACCGAACGCCGCGCCAAGCGCGATGCGGTTTCGTGGCTCTCCACGGCAAAGTCGGCGCTTGGCTGATTTCCCGTCGACGCGCTCGACACGAGCGGCGAGCGCGTCCACGGGCGAGGCAGTTTCAGCCAGCGCCGTCCACCAGCGGCAGATCATCCAACGCGTACCCCCGCTCGTCGCTCGGCTTGTATTCGTCGATGTTCTCGTCGGTCCAGAACGTCGCTTTCACCGTGAGCGGTGGGTAGGTACCGTGAGCTCCCCTTTGCAAGGCCGTCTGCATCTGCTTCACCGCGGCGAGACCGGTGGCGAAGTTGTTCGGATCCCACGTGCCCGTCAGGCGCTCCTCCCTGATCGCGTCGATCGCGTCGGCGTCGCCGTTGGTACCCGTGACGATGACGCCGTCGTTCTTGGTGACTGTCGCGACGGTCTGCCCGGCGCTGACGAGCGCCGCTGAGACACCGAGGGCTGACTGGTCGTTGTAGGCCCAGATGGCATCGATCTTCGGATGCTTGGTCAGGAGATCCTGCGTCATCCGCAGAGCGGACTCGGCCGTGTCAGCTGTGTTGTTGGCGGTCTCGACGACGTCCAGGCCATGCTCCTTCGCCGCTGCGGCGAAGCACTTCGTTTCGGCGATGACCGACGGAGCGGGCGGCCCGCTCATCTGGACGACCCTGGCGCCGGGGCGCATGTCGGCGATGAGTTCGGCGGTTTGATCCCACGGGCCGCCTGGCTCGCAGCGAATGTACTCCCACCAGACGGTCGCCGTGACCCCCTCGCCCTCGGAGTTCATTCCGATGATGGGAATGCCTTGAGAGAGTGCGCGAGTGTACGCGCCGGCGGCGGCACCGGGATCCAGCGTCCACGACGCGATTGCTGCGGTTCCCTGGGTGATCGCGGTGTCGATGTTTGCGACCTGCTTGTCGGCGGACAGGTTCGCATCCATCACCGTCGCAGTCCAGCCCAGCTCCTGGGCAGCGGCTTCGATGCCGCCGGCGATCTCCTGCTGGCCGGGCTGGGCGGCCACCGGGCTTGCGTACGCGATCTTCTCGCCGTTGCCCGTCGCGGTGCTCGCCGTGGTGCGGCCAGTGGTGGACGTCCCGTCCGAACCGCTGCTTCCGCAGCCGGCGAGAGCTGCGACGACCATCGCTGACGCCGGCAGCGTCACCCATTTGCTCATCTGTGTATCTCCTTCGTAGTCGCGATGCCGATCACGCGTCGTCGGCGGCAAAGCGGTCGAGGACGTTGCCTGTGAGCCTCGAGACGTTGTTGTCGCAATCGTCATGCGTGAGGCTCGTGCCCCAGCAGATCGAGCCCGTGCTGAACACCGCACCCTGGTTGGGCGTCTCGAAGTAGACGAGGTCGGCTCGGACGCGCGGGTCGACCGTGCCGCCCTGGCGTGAGTTCGCCATGAAGACCTCCTCCACGACACCCTGGTAGATGTCGGAGAAGCCGGTCGCTGTCGCGAGGTGCATTGCGTGCGGCGGGGTACCGAGCTCGTAGTCGATGCGATCGAGCTCGTACCCGCCGGCACCGCCGAGGAGCGCGCCGAACCCACCGATCTCCTCATCGGCTGCGATGCCGTCGAAGATCCACGAGCCACGATCGTCTCCACTACGTGGCTCCTGTACGAACGGTCGCGATTCCTCGACTCCGTGCGCGGTCATCCCCACCCCGACGAGACTCTGCGGGGCCCGTCCGCGATACCGCCACAGCCCCGCCGGCTCGCCGGTGCCCTGGTGGTGGCACTCGCCTGGCGCCGACTCCCATGCCCGGGTGCCCGCATTCGTCCGGCGAATCTCCAAGACGTGCGGGGCCGCGGGATGGGGCGTCGTGACCCAGTAGAGGCCGTTGCCGCCCAGGTACATGAACCGTCCGCCGGCCTGGAGCCACGCCTCGAGCGCGTCGAGCATGTCGCCGCTCCAATACTCCGGGTGCGTGCCCGACACGACGACCCGATAGCGCGAAAGCAGGTCCAGGCCTTCGGTATGGAGGTCGTCGTCGGTGATCACGTCATGCGCGCGACCGGTCGTGCCCAACCAGTCGAGGACGTGGAGATCGGCACTCAGCTGATGCGGACCACGGAGCTCCCACGCCTCGTAGTACGGGCGCATGTTCACGAGCGGCCGCAGCCGCGACACGAAGCAGTTGCCCGTCCCGTCGCGGTGATTGTCATAGCTGCTGAGCAGCCCGTTCTCCAAGGCCCACCGGTCCTCCGGGCCGGCGGATGCGAGGATCCGCGCTCGCTCGTCCGGGGGCAGGGGCGGCACGCTCTCCCATGCGTAGTGATCGTCGGAAGTCGACAGATACATGAACGGCGAACGCCGTGGTTCGGGCTGCGGTTGGCCGATGCCGAAGAACTCGTCAGAGTACGCCAGGTAGCTGAACGTCGGTGCCAGAAACGCCACCGAAGCGTTCACCCGCCCTTCGGGCGGAGTGACGAAAAACGGCAGATGGTCCTCGCCGTCCTCGCAACGCAGACGGACCGCGTACATGCCGCAAGGCAGGTCCGTCGGGACATCGAACGAGAAGTCGCTGTGCCACCCGCAGTCGGCGAGATCGTCGTGGTGGAAGTGGATCGCCGCGTACTCCTGTGGCACCCGCCGGAAGTCGAGCTCTCGTCCGGTCCAGTTGTGCCCGGTCACGGCGCGCATCGGCATCTGCATCAGCTCCCCGTGGAGCTGGCGCGGCGAGGTGTCGTGCACACGCAGCGTTGTGATGCCGACCGAGAAGTCCCAGGCCGCGACGCCGTCGATCTGCGGTGACTCGATCTTGCCGTCGAACTGGTGGCCGATCCGGAAGGGCGACTTCACGTCGGAAGGTGCGCGTTCGGCCTCCGCTCGCGCTTCGCCGTCCCAGCGCCTGGGTGTCTGGACGACGAACGCGCGGCCGCCCTGCAGTCCGCACTCCAGCCGATACCACTCGCCGCGCCGGAGCGGCGTCCCGGTCGCCAGACGCGCGCCGCCGATCCGCAGCTCCGGTTCGCCGCGATCGTTGAGGAACAAGCCGTCATCCGAGCCCCAGGTCATCAGCCCCTGAAGGGCGCCTCGACCCGGAGCGGTGGGGAGCACCCACGCGGACATCCGAAACTCGGCCGGCCGCGGGACCGGTCGCGCGAAGCGAATGTGCGAGCCGGCGGGGATGCTCTGCTCCCGTCCTTGGTATCGCCCGTTGAAGGGTGCATCGAGTTCTTCGCGGAGCTTCGCCGAGTGCGACGGTCGCACCAGCCGCGCTTCGTACTCCCCATCCGCACTCACCATGAACCGGATCCGGCTTCCCTGCTTGACGCCGAGCAGGTCGCTGTAGCCGACGACCTTCATCTCTGTCCTCCCAAGACGGTTAGTTGCGCAGCCATCCGTCCGGGCTGGCGCAGACGAAAGAAAGGTCTGCGCCACCCAAGACGGCGTTTGTGCTCGGCTACGCCGACGCCGGGTGCAGCTGCTCGAGCTTTCCCTTGATCAGCGCCAGCTCGACCTTCCAAACGTGATAGATCAGACCCCAGACCTCAGGCGTGTACGCCTCGTCGCGCCAGACGACGTTCGTGACCACGCACGTGTTTTCGGGACGCCCCAGCTCCGGTCCGGGGATCACGCGAGACTGGACCTGATGGCGCAGGTTGTCTGGGCCTTCGAAGCCGATGAAGTAGTCCACGAGCAACAGCTCCCGATTGGGGCGCAGGCGCACGTACTCATCGACCGCGTCGAACATCGAGCTCCCTACGAACGTATCGGGACCGAGCTGGCGCCGCTCGATGCTGAACAGCGCCCAGAACCGCTGGTTCATCCCGTCGGCGAGAAAGTCGAATGCCTGCTCGGCATGCACATCGATGTGCGCGCTCGCGAAATGAGCGTTGGGATCGTCGGTCGGCAAGATGGGCTCCTCCGTCGGTGGCAAAAGACACCGCTCGTGACGCGCCAAGAGCGTCTTCGATGCGGCGTCGCGGAACCTATGAAGGTGCTCGTCGCCGGACATCCGTAGATGTACGGAACTTCGCGACGACGTACGGACGCGCACCACAGGAGCCCGTCCGTAGTCGCTTCTCAGACGCGGGTGGCATCCGCCCGTGACACCCACCAAGCGGCGATCTGCACCCGGTTCGTCACGTTCAGCTTGCTCATGATGTGGTCCACGTGGCTCTCTGCGGTGCGGGGACTGATCATGAGGGAGTCGGCAATCTCTCGGTTGGTCATCCCCTGTGCGATGAGCGCGGCCACCTCGCGTTCGCGGCGCGTTAGCGGGTCGTCGTTCCCCGCGACCTGCGCTCCCCCGGATGCCGCGGCTGCTAGGTGCTCCCATATCTCCTCGCGAGACATCCCGGCGCCCGAGTCGTACGCCGTCGCGAACGCGCCCTCTCCGAGCGCCGCGCGACAGCGCTCGTCCGCGTCGCGCCGAAAGGGCAGGGCCGCCTCCAAACCTGACAGGCGACCGCCCAGCCGATGCCAGCGACGATCGACCGCGCCCAGAAGGATGGCCGCTCGACGCGTGTCGCGTTTTCGAGCGGAGCACCACACGAGAAGCTCCAGGCAGTGCGCGGTGAGCAGTTCGTCGCGGGTGTCTCGGATCGTCCCCCTCGCGCGCTGTGCAGCCTCCGAGATGTCGCCTTGGACGAACATCGCGAGCGCTGCTCCGTAGTCGATGTACCCGCGCAGGAGTTCGTCCTGGTGCTGAGCGCTGTTGGCAAGGCCCTTCGCCTCGTAGCGGCGCACCGCGTCGAAGTCGCCGCGTGTGGCGGCGAGCACCGTGGCGAACCCGAGCGCGTCAAGCCAAAGCGTCCGTGCACGGACCTCATCGACGCTCGCGTACGTGGACAGCGCCTGCTCCAGGGAGATTGATGCCTCGTCGGGTCGTCCCCGCGCGAGTTCGAGCATCCCTTGGACGTGCAGGTGAAACGCCGCTTCGAGCGGGAGCATCGCGTCGGTGGCATCGTGTGCCGCGGCGATCAGCGCTTCCGCATCCCGAAGGTGCCCCTGGACGATGTGCAGGTAGCCCGCGGTGAGGAGCGCTCGGGTCAGCGCCGGTGATCTGTGGCCCGCGGGTGCGGCCTGCAGTGCGTTGCACAACACGTCTCGTCCGTCTCCCACGTCGCCGCTGGTGAGCCAGTAGAGCAACAGATCGCTGGCCATCTTGAGGGCGTCGTCGATGGTGTCGCTACGAGACGCCCGGTAATCGATCGCCGCCACCACGTTTGCCTGATCCATATGCAGACGACGGCTCCACGACCACTGGCGGGGCCCCAGCCAGTTGTGTGCCCCCGATGCCAGAACCGTCGCGTACCACGCTGCGTGGGCGTCTCGGAGCTGGTCGAAGTTCCCGTTCCCGCCCAAGGCCTCCGCGCCGAACTGGCGCATCGCCCAGGGAAGACGGAACCGCGGTTCTGAATCGTCGACGTCGGCCACGACGACCGAGTGGTCGACCAGCGCCGCCAGAACGTCGAGCAGCACGTTCGCCGGAACGCAGACGGCACCGCATACCGCCTCAGCGGCGGCCAGGTCAAATGCTCCCTGGAACACCGACAGCCCCGCCCACAGTTGACGCTCCTCGTCGGTGCACAGCTCGAAGCTGCGCGGCGCCAAGCCGCGCAACCGATCCGACACGGCGGAGCGTCGCCGGCAAAGCGAGCCGGGATCTCGTAGGACTCTCCTCAAGGTCTCGTCGAGCGAGAGCGTCCGGACCCACGAGGCGGTCAACTCAATCGCGGCTGGGAGCCCATCGACGGCTCGACACAAATCGACGATCGTCGCGCAGTTCGAGGTCGTCATCTCGAACTCCGCGCGCACTGCGCGAGCGCGATCGATGAACAACCGCACCGCTTCGGACTGTGTCGCGCACCCGATGCTGAGCGTGCCGAGCTCTCCGGGAAGAGACAACGCCGGCACCGTCACGGTCGTTCCGCGACCGAGGATCGCAGCCGTGCGACCAACGGCCAGCACGTGCAGGTGTGGGTGCCGATCCGCCAGCTCGGCGACGAGTTCCCGCGCGTCGTCGGTCATGGTTTCGCACCCGTCGAGCACCAGCAGCACCGCCAGAGATCCCGCTCGCCTCTCGCGCCCGCCCGACCCCTCAGCGCGCAACGCATCGAGCACTTGGCGCTCCAAAATGGGCCGCTCGCCGACACCCTCGATGTCGACGAAATGGATACCGCCGGGAAACGAATCCGTCGCCGTCTCCACCAGGCGCTGCGCGAGCCGAGACTTCCCTACACCTCCCGTCCCGCACAACGTCACGGCCCGGTGCCTGGCGAGCTCCCCACGGAGCAGCTCCAAGAGCTGCTCACGCCCCACGAAGGAGGTGGCGCCACCGAGCGTTGGCCGAGCCAGAACGAGCTGCGGCCCGACCTCAGTCGCTGGCCGTGCCTCAAGCGTTTCCATTATCCAAACGTACAAGGCCGCTGACCTCGGCCAAGGACCAGGCGCCGAGTCTCCATCGACGACTGAGTCCGGTGGCTGCCAGCACAACCTGCGGTCCGGCTAGGGCCTCCTGGCAGGCGTCCAAACGTGCCGATCCGCTGGCGGCCTCGGTAGCCTGGGTGACGTGCTCAAGCCGGATGTCGAGATTCTGGTGCCAAAACTGTGCCAGAACCGTCCCGAATATGGCGGCGGACTTCCCGAATTGGCACGAACATCTGTGGGCGGCTTCGACCCGCAGCCATGTTCGTTTGCAGGACTTTTTGCCTCGACGCCCTGCGTGGATGGCCTTCTTGCCATGCAGAAGGTCGAGGGTTCGAGTCCCTTCAGCCGCTTGGAACGAAAGCCCCGCAACGCGGGGCTTTCGCGTTCTCTTCCGTCGCACTGACTTCAGGCGACGGGCCCGGCGTCGGCCTGGCGACATCGCGAACTGGGCACGTCCGCGGATCACCCTCCAGCCGGCACGGTGTGCCCGGCACCTGCAGGTGTCGTCCTCGATGCGCTGCCGGTCGCTGTGCTCTGCCGCCAAACCGACGTTGGTCGTAATGTCGGGGCCGCTACGGCAACGCGTCGGTCGTCTTCACCGAGTCCGGCGGCGCCGCCCGCGCGTACCGTTACGGCGTGCCGGCCGGGATGGTCGGCGTGAACGTCGGCGTCGCGGTCGCCCTGCGCAACATGGAGATCTTCGCGCGCGACGGGATCCTCGAGAACGTGCGCACGCTCGAGCCGCACCTATCCGAGCGGCTCGCGACGCTGCGCGAGCTGCCGATCGTCGGCGACGTGCGCGGGGCCGGGTTCTTCTGGGCGATGGAGCTCGTCAAGGACGACGCGGGCGCCCGCTTCGACAAGACCGAGCGCGACCGCCTGCTGCGCGGCTACCTCCCCGGCCGCCTGCTCGACGCCGGGCTCATCGCCGGCACCGACGACCGCGGCGACGCCGTCCTGCAGATCGCCCCGCCGCTCATCAGCGACCGCCCGCTGCTCGACGACATCGTCGCCCGCCTCGCGGACGTGCTGGCCGACGCCGGCGCCCACATGGGCGTCGGCGCGAAGGCGGCGGTGGCATAGTGCTCGTCGCGGAGATCACGCCCGCCTGAGCACCGGCTCGGCGCGCCCGCCTCGCCGCAGATGGTTGCGGGCCCGGCATACTTCCCCGTGGGGAGTGAGATGGACGCCATCGACGACAGGCTGTTCGACTTCATCGGCAACGTGGCCCACGCCCCCACGATGCAGGAGCTCGAGAACCGCTATCTCGACGGCATCGGCACCTTCGTGCGCGCCAGCGCGGCCGGCCTCTACGTCCTCGACCCCTTCACCCACGGCGCGCAGGGCATCGCCGCCCGCGGCGTCAGCGACTTCTTCCTGTCGCGCTACGAGGAGCTCGGGCGTCACCACGATCCGGTCCTCGAGCGAGTCCTCGTCGAACGGCGCGCCGTCGACAACGCCCTGCTGATGCCGGCCGAGCAGTGGTCGGACCTCCCGGTCTACGGGGAGGTCTTCCGCCTGCACCGGATGATGAACCTCATGGAGGCCCCGATCGTCGTCGACGGCGAGGTGATCGGGACGCTGAACTTCGGCCGGACGGCCGCCGAAGGCCCGTTCGCGCAGCACGACCGGCGGGTGGCGGACGCGATCGCCCGCCTCCTCGGGGCGGCCCTGGCGTCGGTGCGCACCCGCACCGAGCTGACCCGTCAGCGCGACCAGGCCCTGGCCGCGCTGGAGCTGTGCTCCGACGCGGTCGTCGTCACCGATCTGCATCGCGCACAGCGGCGCCTAAACCTGGCGGCGCGGCAGCTGTTCGACCAGCTCTCGGACGGCGAGGCGGCGCTCGAGGAGCTCATGATGCGCAAGCCGGGGTCCGACGGCGCGATGGCCCGCCACGACCTGCCCGTCTCGCTGGCCGACGGCGACCCCGCCCGGCTCACGGCACGCGTGCGGCACGCCGAGAGCGACCCGAACGTGGTCATCTGCATGGTGGACCTGCTGACGAGCGAGATCGCCGCCCGCGTCCTTCCCGGTGAGCTCACCCAGCGCGAGCGCGACGTCGCGGAGCTCGCCGCCCGGGGCCTGCGCGACGCGGAGATCGCGACGCAGCTGAGCCTGAGCCGGTACACCGTCAAGCAGCACCTCAAGGCGGTCTACGGCAAGCTCGGCATCCGGTCGCGCGTGGAGCTCGCCCGCCTCCTCGCCTGACTCATGCCCTCCCTCGCACGAGGGAGCCGCGAAGAACCCTCGTCCGAGGGCTGGAGCGGGCCGCCCGACGGGCGTACGGTCCGCCAGGGCCAGCGACGAGGGGCGGCGAGCAGCCGCCGGGAGAGACGCGTGCAAGGACTCGACGGGAAGGTCGCCATCGTCACCGGTGGCGCCACCATCATCGGCGCGGCGGTCGTCGCCGCGTTCCATCAGGCGGGGACGCGGGTCGCGATCGCCGACATCGACAAGGACGGAGGGCGGGCGGTCGCCGACCGGCTGGGAGCGGGCGCGCTGTTCGTGCCCACCGACGTCACGCGCAACGACGACGTGGCGGCGTGCGTCGCCGCGACGGTCGAGGCCTTCGGCGGCGTCGACTTCGTCGTCAACCTCGCCTGCTCCTACGTCGACGAGGGGTTCGGCTCCTCGCGCGCCGACTGGCTGACCAGCTACGACACGAACGTCGTGGGCGGGGTGATGATGCTGCGCGCGGCCCACCCGCACATGGCGGCCCGTGGCGGCGGCGCCGTCGTGAACTTCGCGAGCATCAGCGCCCGGGTGGCGCAGACCGGGCGCTGGCTGTACCCGGCCACCAAGGCGGCGATCCTCCAGGTCACCCGCAGCGAGGCGCTCGACCTCGCCCCGGACGGCATCCGGGTCAATTCGGTCTCCCCCGGCTGGACCTGGTCGAAGATCATGGATCAGCTGACGGAGGGCGATCGCGCGCACACCGACACGGTCGCCGCCGACTTCCACATCCTGCGGCGGGTCGGCGACCCGGAGGAGGTCGCCCGCGCGGTGCTGTTCCTCTGCTCCGACGAGGCGTCGTTCGTCACCGGGACCGACCTGGCGGTCGACGGCGGCTACTCCGCGATGGGCCCCGAGCAGGCGGCACCCGCCATCCCGCGACTCAGCGAACGGCCCGGCGCGGGCGCCTGACCCCGCCGGCCAGACGAAAGGACCACGCACATGAGCAAGATCGCCATCGTCGGAGCAGGACAGGCGGGGCTCGAGCTCGCGCTCGGCCTGCTTCAGAACGGCTTCGAGGTCACGGTCGTGACGAACCGGACCGGCGAGGAGATCCGCACCGGGCGGGTGCTCTCCAGCCAGTGCATGTTCGACCGCGCCCTGCAGACCGAGCGCAACCTGGGGCTGAACCTCTGGGACGACGAGTGCCCGCCGGTCGAGGGCATCGGCCTCGTCGTCGTCGGGCCGGAGGGCTCGACGGTGATCGACTGGGCGGCCCGGCTCACCGCGCCGGCTCAGTCCGTCGACCAGCGCGTCAAGATACCGGCATGGATGGACCTCCTCACGCAGCGCGGCGGGGAGCTGCGCCACGCCGATGCGGGCGTGGCCGAGCTGGACGACCTGGCCCGCAGCCACGACCTGGTGGTCGTCGCCAGCGGCAAGGGCGAGATCGGCCGGCTGTTCGGCCGCGACGAGGAGCGGTCTCCGTACGGTGAGCCGCAGCGGGCGCTCGCCCTGACGTACGTCGAGGGCTACCGCGACCGCGACGACTTCCCGGCCGTCACGTTCAACCTCATCCCGGGCGTCGGCGAGTACTTCTGGTTTCCGGCGCTCACGACGACCGGCCCCTGCCACATCATGGTCTTCGAGGGCATCCCGGGCGGGCCGATGGACTGCTGGGGCGACGTGTCAACGCCGGACGAGCACCTCGCCCGCAGCCTCGAGATCCTCGAGCGCCACATGCCCTGGGAGGCCGAGCGTGCGCGGGGCGCCCGCCTCACCGACCCGAACGGCATCCTCGCCGGCCGTCTCACGCCGACCGTGCGCCACCCGGTGGCTGAGCTGCCCTCGGGCGCGCCGATCCTGGGGATGGCCGACGTCGTCGTGCTCAACGACCCGATCACCGGCCAGGGCTCGAACAACGCCGCCAAGTGCGCCGGCCACTACCTCGCCTCCATCGTGGACCGGCGGGACGGCTTCGATCGCGCGTGGATGCAGGCGACGTTCGACCGCTACTGGCAGGAGGCGCGGCCTGTCACCGAGTGGACGAACATGCTGCTGGCGCCGCCCGCCGAGCACGTGGTCGAGGTCCTCGGCGCCGCGGGCGCGATCCCGGGACTCGCGTCACGCATCGTCAACGGGTTCGACGACGCGTCGAACCTGATGCCGTGGTGGGGCGATGCCGAGGCCGCGCGGGAGGTCGTCGCGCGCGAGGCGCAGCCCGCCTGACGGCAGGGCGGTGGCCGGCGGGCAGTCGATCAGCCTGGACGGCGGCCACCGCCGCCGCCGACCGCGCGCAGCACGTCGTGCAGCCGGCCGATGACCCGCTCCGTGCGCTCGGGCTGGCCGAACACCACCTGCTGGAGCACCAGGCCGTCGAGCGCTGCCATGACGAGCAGCGCGAGGTCCGCGTCGTGGTCAACCCCGGCCCGCCGCAGCCCGTCCGCGGTCGCCTCCAGGTACTCGTCGTAGATCGCGCGGACATGCGGCAGGAGCTCCGGCCGGCGCCGCGCCTCGAGCAGGAGCTCGAACTGGAACGCCTGCAGCTCGCCCTGCTGCTCCGCCATCGCCGGGAGGTTGGCCGCCAGCCCGTCGATGTCGCCGTCCTCCGGGTCCAGCGACGACGCCGCGATGGACACCTGCGCGGAGTACTTCAGCGTCTCCTCGATGAGCGCTTCACGTGAGCCGAAGTGGTGGCGGACCAGGCCGTGGGTCACGCCGGCCTCGGCGCCGACGGCGCGGATCGTCAGCCCCCGCAGGCCGGACGCGGCGACCACGCGGATCGCCGCGTCGAGCAGCGCCTGACGCCCCTCTCCGTAGGACGGCCTGGTTGCGCCGGCGGTCGTCATGGGGCCCGCAGGCTACCGGCGCCGCCGACCGGTCAGGTCGCGAGCACGTCGAGCCCGTGGGCCAGCGCCGGCGAGCCCAGCACGTAGTCCTGCTCCGTGGCGTTCAGCAGGCGCCGTTCGCGGATGAACGGCAGCGGCGTCGCGGGATCATCCGTGTCGATCTCCCGGGCCAGCCGATGCCCGGAGAACGTGGCCTGCGCCACCATGCCCGGCTGCCAGGCGTCTCCGATCAGGTGTACGGCGGCGATACCGGCCTCCTCGACCGCGCCGGCGTCCGCGCGCAGCTCCTCGTAGAGCTCGCTGCGCGAGACGCGCTGCGTGACGAGGACGACGGTGTCGCACTCGACCGTGCCCTCCTCGCCCGACCACACATGCACGATCGAGGCCTGCGCCGGCGTGACCGCCGTGACGAGCGTCTGCGTCACGATCCGGACGCCGAGCTCCACGAGCCGCTGGTACTGGCGCTGCTCCTCGAGCGTGTAGCGCATGTACGGGCCCATCGAGTCGAAGTGCGTGACCAGCGTGACGGACGCCCCGCGGCCGGCCAGCAGCTCGGCCATCGTGGCGCCCATGTGGTAGCCGTCGTGGTCGACCACGACGACGCGCTCGCCGTGCGCCTTGCTCTCCAGCGCGATCTGCTCCGGCGTGCAGACGTGCGACAGGCTGGCGTCCGCGCCGTCGATCCGGGCGTGCATCGCCCCGTTCATCCCATCGCGGGCCCACTCGGCGCCCGTCGCCACGATCACGATCTCGGCGCCGTAGTCCAGCACGTCGGACGCCGAGAGCCGGGTCCGGGGCACGAACTGGACGTTCTTGAGGTTGTCGATCTGCGTCCGGCGGTACTGCGTCACGCGACTCCACGTGCCCAGGCCGGGCAGGCGCGTCAGCCAGTTCAGGTGGCCGCCGGGCTCGGGCTGCTCGTCGACGACGTGGACCCGGCGCATCCCGCGCTTGCCGAGCACCATCGCGCACTCCAGGCCGGCGGGCCCGGCGCCGACGACCAGCACGTCGTTCTGCGCGTTCGCCGCGGTCGTGAAGCGCTCGGGATGCCAGCCGCGGCGGTACTCCTCGCCCGACGTCGGGTTCTGCGTGCACCAGATCGGCGGGCCGCCCATCTCCCAGCGCGACACGCACACGTTGCACGCGATGCACTCGCGGATGTCGTCGGGCCGGCCCTCCTCGATCTTGCTCGGCAGGAACGGGTCGGCGATCGACGGCCGCGCGGCGCCGATGATGTCGCACTGGCCGGAGGTGATCGCCTCGACCATCACGTCCGGGTCGGTGAACCGCCCGACGTTCACGCAGGGCTTCGTCGTGACGGTCTTCGCGATGCGCGTGTACTGCGCCTCGTGGTTCATCGCGAAGAACCGCGACGAGCCCGCGTCCTCGCCCCAGTTGAGCGTGCCGATGTTCAGGTCCCAGTAGTCGACGAGGTGGTCGAGCGCCGCGATGAACTGGACGCCCTCGCCGTCGTAGCGGATGCCCTGCTCGCCGTAGCCGTACGGCTCGTCGAGCGTGTCGATGACGAACCGGCACCCGATCCCACAGTCGTCGATCGCCTCGCGGATGTCCTCGAGGACCTCGCGCGTGAACCGGATGCGGTTCTCGAACGACCCGCCGTACTCGTCCGTGCGCTTGTTGTAGAAGGGATAGAGGAAGTAGATCGGGAAGGCGCCGAGGCCGACGAACAGCGTGAGCAGGTCGAAGCCGGCCGCGCGGGCGCGCAACGCCCCGGCCACGTGCTCGCGCCGCAGCCGGCGGATCTCCTCGCGGTCCAGCGCCCGGCCGTTGGCCATGTAGTTGAACTCGTGCGGGATCTGCGACACGACCCGGCCGGGCGCGCGGCTCTCGGAGTTCGCCGCCATCCCGCCCGCGGCGCACATCTCGACTCCGGCGAGCGCGCCGTGGTCGTGGATGCGCTCGGTCATCAGCGAGAGGTTGCGCACGTCGCCGTCGTCCCAGAGCTTGGCGCCGACGAGCGGCATGACGTCGCTGTCGGGCGTGATGGTGCACGCCTCGGTGAAGACGGCGCTCCAGCCGCCCTCGGCCTTCATGGCCCGGAACTCGGCCTGCATGCCCGGCCGCTCGGAGCCAGCGCCGTTGCAGTGCGGCACCTGCCAGAAGCGGTTGCGCAGGGTCTTCGGCCCGACCTGGACGGGCTCGAAGAGGACGTCGTACTTCGGGTCGCGCGCCATCGTCGCCTCCTAGCTGCGAACGCGCTTGCGCTCGGGGTCGTAGACCGGGATCGAGACGACCTCGCCGGGGATCTCGTCGCCGTCGACGGCGGCCCGGACGCTCGTGCCCGGGGCCGCGTGCGCCTCGTCGACCCGCGCCAGGGCGAGCGTCTTGCCGCCGAGGTACGGGGACGGCATCGACATCGTGACCGCGCCGATCGCCTCGCCCCCGGCGGACTGCAGCGGCGCGCCGGTCGCCCCGTCCTCGCCGCGCTCCAGGACGACCCCCACGAGGCGCTGCCGGCGCTCGTCGCGCAGGCGCAGCACCGCGTCGCGGCCGCGGAAGTCGCCCTTCTCGAGGTCGACCGCCCATCCGAGGCCGCACTCCCACGGCGAGGTCCGGGTGTCGTACTCGAACTCGCCCATGACCATCCCGGCCTCGATGCGGACCATCATGATCGCGGCGCCCCCGACGGGCCGGATGCCGAACTCGGCGCCCGCCTCCATCAGGGCGTCGAAGACGTCGAGCGCCGCGTCGGCGGGGACCATGAGCTCGTAGCCCAGCTCGGCGGTGTAGCCCATCCGGGCGACGTACGCGTCCTTCACTCCGGCGACGGGGATGCCGTCCTTGATCGTGTAGTACGGGAACGCCGCGTTGGACACGTCGGCGTCGGTGAGGCGGGCGAGGACGTCGCGGCTGCGCGGCCCCTGGATGTTCAGGTGGGCGAGCTCGGAGCGGCGCTCGGTCGCGGTCAGCCCGACGCTCTCGGCGTACGGCACGATCTCCGGCGGCATGAGCGGGCTGCCCGCCACGCGCAGGCGATCGTCGCCGCGCACGGCCACGGTCGAGTCGTCGCGCATCAGACCGTCCTCGCCGAGGACGGGGCCGTATGCGATGCGCCCGGTGGCGACCTTGGCGAGATCGCGGGCGAACGCCCGGTTCAGGAGCTCCTTCGCGTTCGGACCCTCGACGTCGACCTTCAGCAGCGGCGAGAAGTCGAGGATGCCGACGCCCTCGCGCACCGCGCGGTACTCGAGCTCGACGTCCTCGGCCACGACGGGCTGGGCCATCCCGTAGACGTCCATGACCTCGGCGTCGCCGCGCACGATGCGCTCGTGCACGGGGCTGTGCAGCAGCTGGTCCTCCTGGCCGGTCCCTGACACGGCGCTCCTCCTCGTTCGGGCCGGGCGACCGTATGCGCGCCGGCCAAGCTTGTCAAGTGGATAGTTCGTGTGCCGCGGCCATCGGCGGCGGCGATTCCGGCGGAGCCACCGCCTCTTCCAGCAGCTCGGTGATCTCGCGCAGCGTGATCCGGTCCGCGTGGCCCGACGTCTTGATCGCGTCCTCGTACATCGGACGTCCTTGGGGCAGCTGACGACGAAGTGGTCGAGCTCGCCGAGCCCCACCGCCTCGCGGATCCGGTTCTCCGACGGGCGCTCGGTGCCCGGCGGGTCGGTCATCCAGATGCGCCCGCCGCCGGCGCCGCAGCAGAAGCTGTTGTCGCGGTTGCGCGGCATCTCGACCAGGTCGCAGCCGATGCGCTCCAGCAGCGCCCGCGGGGCGTCGTAGCCGCCGTTGTGGCGGCCGAGGTAGCACGGGTCGTGGTAGGTGACGCGGAGGTCCAGCGGGCGCACCGGCGAGAGCCGGCCCTCCTCGACCAGCTCGAGCAGGAACGCCGTGTGGTGGGTGACCGTCCACGTCGCGCCGAGCTGCGGGTACTCGTTGCGCAGCGTGTTGAGCGAATGCGGATCGCTCGTGACGATCCGGTTGAACTCGCAGCCGGAGAGCGCCGCGATGTTCGTCTGCGCCAGCGCCTCGAAGAGCCCCTCCTCGCCGACGCGCCGGACGTCGTTGCCGGCGTTCTGCTCGCCGTCGTAGAGGATGCCGAAGTCCACCCCCGCCGCGTGCATCAGACGCGCCACCGACCTGGTCACCTGTTGGGAGCGCGGGTCGAAGGAGGCGTAGTCGCCGACGAACCACAGCACGTCGACGGGCTCCTTGCGCGCGTCCTGGACCTCGAAGTCCAGCTCGCGCGTCCAGCGCCCCCGCTTGCGCTTGCTCTCGCCGAACGAGTTGCCGGACTTCTGGATGGTCTGCAGCGTCTTCTGCAGGGCCGGCTGCATCCGTCCCTCCTCGACGAGCCGGCGGCGCATCTGGTTGATCATCGGCGCCTGCTCGATGCCGACCGGGCAGATCTCCACGCACGCGTTGCACTGCATGCACGACCACAGCGTGTCCTCGCGCACGTGCTCGTCGCCGATCACCGGCACGTCCATGCCGCCGTGGTTGGCCAGCTCGCGCAGGTCGAGCACGACGTCGCGCGGCGACAGCGGCCGGCCCGTCGCATTGGCCGGGCACGCGACGTGGCACTTGCCGCACTTGGTGCACGCGTCGAGCTGCAGCAGGTGCTCGGTGAAGAAGTCCGCCAGCACGCCGTAGCCCGCCGGCTCGTGCTCGAGCTCGGGCGGGATCGGGCGCAGCCGCCGGCCGGCCAGCGGGTCGCGCAGCACGAGGCTCGCGAAGCTCGTGAGCATGTGGGCCGCCTTCGTGTACGGGATCGACGCGACGAAGACGATCGCCACGAGGCCGTGCGACCACCAGATCACGTGCCGCAGCGTGCCGAGCACGCCGTCGGAGAGCCCGAGGACGCCGATCGCCTGCGCGCTGAGCCAGCCGACGGGCGAGAACGCGTCGTGGCCCGGCTCGTCCATCGCGATGCGCACGCCCTCGAGCAGGTAGCCGGTCAGCACCAGATAGAGCAGCGCGCCGACGAACAGCCAGTCGCCGATCCGGTACGCGCGCCGGTCCTGGTCCGGGTCGCCCGGCTCGCGGTCGGGCCGCCGGTAGTCCAGCTGCGGCGGGCGGCGCGCCCGGCGGACCATCATCATCACCAGCCCGGCCAGCAGCGCCACCCCGAGCACGTCGAGCACGATCGAGTAGCCGAGGTAGAAGTCGCCCTCGAAGAAGCGCCAGCCGAAGAACCGCTCCGTCACGTCGGTGTTGATGGCCAGCACGACCGTCCCCGCGAAGAGCGTGAGGAAGCCGTAGAACATGAGGCGGTGCGCCGAGCCGACGTACGGGTCGCGCCGCTTGATCGACGCGTGCGCGAACACCGTGCGGCACGCCGCCGCGATCCGCGCCGGCAGCTCGCGCACCGGCGGCAGGTTCCCGGGCCGCCCCCGCCGGTACTTCACGACCGGCCGCGCCACGCCGCACGCGAACACCGCGACCGAGGCGACCGAGGCGACCGAGGCGACCGCGAGGACGTACCAGAGCACCTCGGCCCAGGCGGGCATGTGCCAGAAGACCTCGCGGGTGGGCGGCGCTGCGGCGGTCACGGCCGGCTCGGGGTCAGAGCGCCTCGAGGGCGTCGGCGAGGTCGTGCACGTCGGCGACGGCGCCGTAGTGCGCGACGCCGAAGATGGGGGCATCGGCGTCCGTGGTGACCGCGATGATCATCTCGGCGTCGCGGATGCCGGCCAGGTGCTGCACCGCCCCGGAGATGCCCAGCGCGAGGTACACCTTCGGCTTGACCGTGCGCCCGGACTGGCCGACCTGGCGCGCGCTGTCGATCCAGCCCGCGTCGACCAGCGGCCGCGACGCGCTCAGGGTCGCCCCGAGCCGCTCGGCGAGATGCTCGAAGCGCTCGATCTCGTCCTGCTCGCCGATGCCCCGGCCGATCGACAGCAGGAACTCGCTCTTGGTGATGTCGACCCCCGAGGTGTCGGCCTCGCGGAACCCGAGATGGGCGGTCGGGCCCGAGGCGTCGTCGAGCTCCAGGACCTCCACGGCCGGCGCCGAGCCAGACCGCGCGGCGGCCGGATACGCGCCGGCGCGCACCATCAGCACCGCCGGCCGGTCGTCGAACGCGAGCTCCGCGACGAGGCGGTCGCCGTAGGCGCCGCGCCGCGCGGACAGCGCGCCGTCGGCCCACGCCGCCGACAGGACGTTGGAGGCGAACCCGAGCCCGCCGGCCGCCGCGACCGCGGGCGCGAACCCCGCCCCGTCGACCGTGTGGCCGGCCAGCACCACGAGCGGCGCGCGCTGCTGGACCACGCGCTCGACCGCCCGCTGGGTCACGTGGGGCTCGAAGCCCTCCGCGTCGGCGGGCGCCGCCAGCGCGGCGTCCACGCCCTCGACCGCCAGCGACTCCGCCAGCGCCTGCGCCTCGCGGCCGACGACGAGCACCGCCACCGGCCCCGCCCCGGCGGCCTTCAGCTCCAGCGCCAGGCCGATCAGCTCGAACGTGACGTCGCGCACCTCGCCGCGCCGGTGCTCGGCGACCACCACCACGCCGCTCATGCCGGCGCCCCGATCCGCTCGCGCACGATCTCGACGATCGCCGCCGCCACGTCGTCGGCGTCGCCCTCGAGCATCTGCGCCCGGCCGGTCGCCTGCGGCGGCGACAGCGCCGTCACCCGAGCGCCCCGCGCCGCGTCCAACGCCGTCGCATCCAGGCCGAGGTCCTCCGCCGACACGACCTCGCGCGGCTTGTCCGCCGCCTGCTTGATCGCGCGCAACGTCGCGTAGCGCGGCTCGTTGGCGCCCGTCTGGACCGTCACCAGCGCCGGCGCGGGCAGCTCGAGCTCCTCCACCAGCCCGCCTTCCAGCTCCCGGTCGACGCAGCCGCCGCGCCGCCGTGTCGAAGTCGATCCGCCGCGCCACGGCGACATGCGGCAGTCCGGCGTACGCCGCGAGCGCGACGCCGGTCGCCTGGCCGGCGGCGTCGGAGGACTGCACCCCGCACAGGACGAGGTCGGCGGACTCCCGCTCGACGACGGCGGCCAGTGCACGAGCGACGATCAAGGGGTCGTCGGCAGACAGGTCGACCCGGACCGCGCGATCGGCGCCGCGCGCCAGGCAGTCGACGAGCGCCTCGTCGGCCTCCTCGTCGCCCACCGTCACGACGACCACCTCAGCCTCGCCCTCGGCCTCCTTGATCTGCACGGCCGCCTCGACGGAGAACGCGTCCCACTCGTTGAGCTCGCGCTCGACGAAGTCCGGATCGACCTCGGCCGCACCCGGCTCGAGCTCGAACTCGTCGTCCAGCGCGGCGACCTGCTTGACCGCCACCACCACCCGCAGCATCAGCGCTCCTCCGCTCGCTCGTCCCGCCCGCGGCGGGAGGGATGCCGAGTGTCGCGACGGAGGCGAAAGTTGTCAAGTGGATAGTTTTCGATCTGCCGTGAGGGCCGCGACGAGGCGGTCGCGCAGATCAGCGGGCATGCGCATGACGATCGGGGCGCCATCCTCCGGTGCCGGAGCCGCCATCGCGGCGAAGGCGCGGCGCAGGACCTCGACGGCGCGCCACAGGAGCGCCTCGGGGTCGCTGCCCTCGTCGGTGGTCCACGTGTCCAGCACGTCGTTGACCGCCGCGACGACGCCCGCCGCGATCACGCGCGCCCGCAGCGTGACGTCGGCCGCCGGCGGCATCTCAGCAGCGAGGTAGCCGGCGATCGCGTCCTCGTACTGCTGGTCGACGACGCGCTCGAAGTCCCGCAGCGACGGGTTCGCCCGCACGACGGCGATGCGGGCCCGGTACAGGTCTGTCTCGTCGAAGTACTCGCGCGCGGTGGACTGGGTGACCTCGAGCACCGCGTCCAGCGGCGACGACGCCCCGCGGCGCGCGGCCAGGAGCTCGCGCAGCTCCTGGATGCGCTCCTCGTGGTCGGGGAACGCCGCCGCCTCCTTCGTGGCGAAGTGCCGGAAGAACGTGCGCGGCGAGACGCCCGCCTCGGCGGCGATCTCCTCGACCGTCGTGCCCTCGAGCCCCCGCGCCGCGAACAGCCGGATCGCGGCGGCGGCGAGCGCGTAGCGCCGGTCGTGCAGCGCGCTCACGCGCGGGCGAGCTCCTGGACCGCCGGCCGCTCCCGGATGAACGGCAGCGGGACCGACGGATCCTCGGAGTCGATCTCGCGCGCCAGCCGGTGCCCGCCGAAGACCGCCTGCGCGATCGTGCTCGGCGTGTGGGCGTCCCCGATCAGGAACAGGCCATGGATGCCGGCGCCGTCGAGGTCACCGGGCCGTTCGGCGAGCTCGTCGTAGATCGCGCACGCCGAGGTGCGCAGGCAGGCGAGCACCAGCGTGTCGGCCTCCACGACCGACTCGGCACCGCTCCAGATGTGGACCGCCGGCGCACGCCGGCCGTCGAAGCCCTGGATGACGGTCTGGGGCACGATCTCCACCCCGAGCTCGACCAGGCGCTGGTACTGGCGCTGCTCCTCGAGCGTGTAGCGCATGTACGGCGCGAGCGTGTCCGACGGCGCGACGTAGGTCACCGCGCTGCCGCCCATGGCCACCTTCTCGGCGATCGACGCGCCCATGAAGTACCCGTCGGTGTCGTAGACGAGGACGCGCTCACCGGCGGTGGCCCCGCGGGCCATGATGTCCTCGGGCGTCAGGACGCTGCCGTCCGGCGCGCCCTGGAGGTCGAGCCGTCCGAGATTGGTCGTGCCGTCGCCGAGCCACTGGGAGCCGGTCGCGATCACCACGTACTCGGCACCGTAGTCGAGCACGTCGGCGGCCGACAGGGTCGTGCCCGGGACGAACGTCACGTTGGCGAGCTTGGCGAGCTGGGTCTGCCGGTACGTGACGACCCGGCGCCACTGCCCCAGGCCCGGCAGCCGCGTCAGCCACTGCAGGTGGCCGCCCATCTCCCGGTCGGCGTCCACGAGATGGATGCGGCGCATCCCGCGCCGCGCGAGCGTCATGGCGCACTCCATCCCGGCCGGCCCCGCGCCGACGACGAGCACGTCGTTGTCGGCGTTGGCCGCCTCGGGCACCCGCTCCGGGTGCCAGCCGCGCCGGAACTCCTCGCCGCTCGTCGGGTTCTGCGTGCACACGATCGGCGGGCCGCCCTGCTCCCACTTCGACACGCACATGTTGCAGCCGATGCACTCGCGGATGTCGTCGATGCGCCCCTCCTCGATCTTCCGGGGCAGGAAAGGATCGGCGATGCTGGGTCGCGCCGCGCCGATGATGTCGCACTGCCCGGAGGTGATCGCCGCGACCATGACGTCCGGGTCCGTGAACCGGCCGACGTTGACGCACGGCTTCTGCGACACCGCCTTGCCGGACCGGGTGTAGGGCGCCTCGTGGTTCGACTCGAAGAAGCGCGACGGCCCGGCGTCCTCGCCCCAGTTCAGCGTCCCGATGTTCAGGTCCCAGTAGTCGACGAGGTCGTCGAGCGCCTCGATGAAGTCGCGCCCCTCGCCGTCGTGGCGCACGCCGCAGGCGCCGAGCCCGAACGGCTCGTCGAGGGTGTCGATCGAGAACCGGATGCCGATCGCGCAGTCGTCGATGACCCCCCGGACCTCCTCGAGCACCTCGCGCGTGAAGCGGATCCGGTTCTCGAACGAGCCGCCGTACTCGTCGGTGCGCTGGTTGTAGAACGGATAGAGGAAGTACACGGGCATGTTGCCGAGCCCGGCGAAGAACGTCAGCAGGTCGAACCCGGCCCGGCGCGCGCGCAGGAACCCCTCGACGTGCTCCCGGCGCATCTGGCGGATCTCGGCGCGCGACATGGCCCGGCAGCTCGTCATGGGGATGATGTCGTTGGGCACCTGGCTGACCCCGCGAGCCGGGGTGCGCGACTCCTGGTTGGCCGCCGCTCCGCCGGTGTGCAGGAGCTCGACGCCGGCCAGCGACCCGTGGGCGTGCACCGCGTCGCACATCGCGCCGAGGGCGCGCACGTCGTCGTCGTCCCACAGCTTGGCGCTGACGAGCGGCATGACGTCGCCGTCGGCGGTGATCGTGCACATCTCCGTGAAGACCGCGCCCCAGCCGCCCTCCGCCTTGGTCCCGCGGAACGTCGCCTGCATCCCCGGCTTCTCGGATCCCGCGCCGTTGCAGTGCGGGACCTGCCAGAAGCGGTTGCGCAGCGTCTTCGGCCCGATCCGGATGGGCTCGAACAGCACGTCGTACTTCGGATCTCGGGCCAAGACAGGACCTCTCGCTCAGGGGACTCGGGACGCCGTCGCCGCACCGGCGACGGCGGACACGGCGAAGGCGGCCAGGCGCTCGATCGCCGCCTGGGCCTCGGGCACGCGCGCGGCCCACATGGGCCAGACGTGCACGCCGTGCGGCCAGATCTCGAGGGTCGCGAAGCCGCCGGCGCGCCCGAGGCGCTCGACGAGCGAGACGGACTCCGCGAGCAAGGCCTCGCCCGCTCCGACCTGGACGAGGACGGGCGGCAGGCCGGCCAGGTCGGCGAACAGCTGGGACGCCGCCGGGTCCTCAGCGCTCGCGCCGGCCAGGTAGGACGCCGCGAGGTAGTCCATCGAGTCCTTCGTCACGAACGGATCGCGGGCCGCGTTCGTCTCGTACGACCACCCGGCCTGCGTGAGGTCGACCCACGGCGAGATGGCCGCGATCGCCGCGGGCAGGGGCAGGCCCGTGTCGCGCGCGCGCAGCGCAGCGCCGAGGACGAGGTTCGCGCCACAGGAGTCGCCGGCGAGCACGACGGTCGCCGGATCGACGCCCGACTCGAGCAGCCAGCGGCACGCGGCGACCGTGTCGTCGAGCGCCGCGGGAAACGGGTGCTCCGGCGCCAGCCGGTAGTCGACGCCGAGGACGCGGCCGCCGGCGGCCCGGGCGATGCGCGACATCATGTCGCGGTTGTGCCACGGCGAGCCGATCGCGAAGGCGCCGCCGTGGCAGTAGAGGATCGTGCACGCGTCGCTGGGGCCGGCCGACGTCCACACGCACGGCACGCCGTCCGCGTCGACCTCCTCCCACGTCGCGTCGGGCGCCGCGTCGAGCGCCGCGCAGATCCGGTTCCACGAGGCGTGCTCCTCCTCGATGGTCTCCGGCACCGGAAGCGCGGCGAGCTCGGCCGCGAGCTCGCGCAGCTCGCGGCTCGGGTGCGCCGCGATCACGCGCAGCACCCTCCGTCGCTCGTCGCGTCGACGCCGCACGCGGCGTCGCCGTGGCACTCGCTCGGCGGGACGTCGAGCGCGGGGTTGCGGTCGAAGAACCCGGTCGGCTTCAGGCTGAAGCCCATCCGGGCGACCGGCATCACCGGCCAGTCCTCGGGCCGGACGAGGTGGTGGTGGCCCAGGACGTACCAGACGACGATGTCGCGGTCGACGATGCCGCGGTCGGCCTCCGTCCAGGCCGGCAGCCCGTCGCCACCCGGATGCTGGTTGGGGAACTCGCCGCCGGGATAGCGCTCGTCCTCGTCGAACGGCGTCACCCACAGGTGGTTCCACATGTAGCCGGCGCGCCCGTGGAGCGAGGAGCCCTCGCGGGCGAACGGCAGGCAGTTCTCCCCCGCGACCAGCTTGTACGCGGGGCGCCCGCCGAGCCCGTTCTTCGTCCGGGTGCTCTCGATGAGCCAGCCCCGGGCGGTGTCCTGGTTGACGCGCCGGCGCGCCTCGGTCTCGGTCGCGAACGTGCGCTTGACCGGGTGGAACGCGTTGCCGTACGGGTTCTCCTCGGGATCCTCGACCGCCACCGTCTCCACCTCGGTGACCTGGTTGCGGTCGCCGTCCACGCTCGGGTCGAGGCGGATGCAGAAGAAGTGCTGGTGGTGCGGGGCGTACAGGTTCGGCCCCAGCTCGGTGCCGTACTTCGTCGTCTCGCCGTCGTGCAGCGCGCCGGTCTGCACGATCCCGGTCGCCTTGACCTCGAGCTCGATCGTGCCGTCCTGGTACAGGTACCAATAGAAGCCGTACTCGTAGTTGCCGATCGTCGAGATGAACGAGATGACGAGCCGGCGCGAGCGCCGCACCTCGGTCTTGTCGGTGCGCAGGTCCCAGTGCTTCCAGAGGATGCCCGCGTCCTCCTCGTGCAGGCAGATCGCGTTGTTCTTCGGCTCGAGCTCGCCCGACGTGTCGATGCACGTCGTGTCGAAGTAGTGGATCTCGCCGAGGCAGTCGCAGCCCAGCTCGAGGCTGTTGGCCTGCAGGCCAAGGCCGTACTCGCCCGCGTCGAACGCGTTCTTGCGGCGCTGGATGTACGCCACGTCGCCGTAGGGCACGGTCATCTCGGCGACCGACGCGCGGAACAGCACCGGCCGGACCGTTCCGTCGTCGTCGTAGGAGACCTCGTGCAGGGTGAGGCCCTCGCGCTGGTTGAAGCCGACCCGGAAGCTCCACTTCTGCCACCGCACCTGCCAGCCCTCGACGCTGAAGCTCGGGCCCTCGGGCTGGACGATGTCCAGCGGCTTGAGATCCGTCCGCCACCGATCCTGGAAGTGCGCGGCGTAGTTCGAGCTCTCCGACGGGACCGGCCGCACCTCCTCGTCCTCGACCTTGATGATCTCCTCGCCGTAGAGGTCGTAGACGACGGAGAGGCCGTCGATCGGGTGCGCGTACGCGTTGTCGTCGGCGTGGTTGCGCATGTTGAACAGGCCGCGCGCGATGCGCCGGTCGTTCTCCTCGGGCTCGCCGAAGTTGCCGGACGACCACGGGTCGACGTTGACGAGGTTGCGCTGCTGGAGGTCCAGGCCGCGGCGGCGCAGCGCCTCCTGGACGCGGCCGTCGAACTTCGCCTCGACCTCGACCTCGACGAACTCGTCGGTGACGATCGGCGGCTGGTGACCCTCGATCTCGCGCCAGGACGTGACCTTGGCCTTCGTGAGGTTCAGCATGACGCGCCAGGACGTCCGTCCCGGGACGTCGATGAGCACGACCTCGGCGCGCCGGTCGAGATCGCGCGCGCGCCGCGGCCCGTGCAGCTGGTCGCGCGTGGGCTCGACGAGCATCAGCATCGAGAAGCGCATGCCGTAGGCGAAGCGCTTGTGCTCGCGGACCAGGCGCACCGCGAGCTGCGTCTCGGACGGCGACAGCGGATCGAGCGGATGGGCGTGGCGCTCCAGGTGCTCCCGGCGCCGTTCGTGGGCGGCCAGTAGGCGCTCGCGCTTGGCCTTCTTGAGCGTCTGACGGGTGGTCGCGCGCGGCGCCGCCGCTCCGGGTGCGGACGGCGCGGTGGTCGGCTGGTGGCCGGCGACCGGCGATCCGCCGTTGGTGTGCTGGTCGGAGCTGATCGTGGTGTCGGACATCGGTGGCCTCAGTAGGCGATGCACACGGACTTCGTCTCCGTGTAGTGGTCGATGGCGGCGCGGCCGTGCTCACGGCCGATGCCTGACTGCTTGAAGCCCCCGAACGGCATGTTGGCGTCGAGCACGCCATGGGTGTTGACCCAGACCGTGCCGGCCCGGATCCGGGGGATGAGCTCGAGGACGCGGCTCAGGTTCTGGCTCCAGATGCTGGCGGCCAACCCGTACTCCGTGTCGTTGGCCTTCTCGACGAGGTCGTCGAGGTCGCGGTAGGGCATCGCGACGAGCACCGGCCCGAAGATCTCCTCGCGCACGACCCGCATGTCGTGGCTCGTGTTGGCGAGGATCGTCGGCTCGACGAAGTAGCCGTCGCCCTCGATCACTCCCCCGCCGAGGACGACCTCGGCGCCGTCGGCCCGCCCTGACTCGATGTACTCGAGGATGCGGTCGCGCTGCACCTGCGAGACGACCGGCCCCAGCTGGACGTTGGGGTCGAACGGCGAGCCGACCTTCAGGAAGTCCGCGTAGTAGGCGACCTTCTCGACGATCTCGTCGAAACGCCGCGCGGGCGCGTACAGGCGCGACCCGGCGACGCACTGCTGGCCGGAGTTGAAGAACAGCCCGCCGAGCATCGCCGGGCCGATGAACTCGGGGTCGATGTCGTCGAGCACGAGCACCGGGGACTTGCCGCCGAGCTCGAGCGACACCCGCGTCATGTTCTTCATCGCCTCGACGCCGATGCGCTTGCCGACGGCGGTCGAGCCGGTGAAGGCGATCTTGTCGATGCCCTTGTGCTTGACGAGCGCCGCCCCGGTCGGCTCGCCGTGGCCCGTGACCACGTTGACGACGCCCGGCGGGAAGCCGGCCTCCTCGACGAGCGCGGCGAACTTCAGCGCGGTCAGCGGGGTCTGCTCCGCGGGCTTGAGCACGGCCGTGCAGCCGGTGGCCAGAGCGGGCGCGACCTTCCACACCGCCATGAGGTGCGGGAAGTTCCACGGGACGATGCACGCCACCACCCCGACGGGCTCGGGGCGCGTGAACGCGTGGTAGCCGACCCCCTCGGTCATGCGAGGGGACAGCTGCAGGGTCGAGCCCTCGAGCTTCGTCGCCCACCCGGCCATGTAGCGCAGGTAGTCCGCGGCCATCTCGACCTCGACGGTCTCGGCGACCGCGAGCAGCTTGCCCTGGTTGAGCGTCTCGAGCGCGGCGATCTCCTCGCCGTGCTCCTCGACGAGGTCCGCGAGGCGCAGGATCAGGGCCTGGCGCTCGTGCGGCAGCAGGCGCGACCAGGGACCGTCGAGCGCGGCACGGGCGGCGCCCACGGCCGCATCGACGTCCGCCCGATCCGCTTCCGGGACCGTCGCGATGACCCGCGCCGTCGTCGGGTCGACGACCTCGAACGTCTTGCCGGACCTCGCCTCGACCCATTCGCCGCCGATGAGCATCTTGCGCGCGGGCTCGGCCAGCAGACGGTCGACGACGGGCGGGGGCTTGACGGACGACAGGACGGGCACGGGGCTCTCTCCCAAGGCGTGGGCCAGCGACCATTTGACAGTAACTGACTTGAAGATGACAGTCAATGCCGTTAGCGTCGTGGGCGTGAGCCCGTCCGGACCCCGCCGATGACCGCGGCGTACTACAGCGAGCACCTCGAGACGATGTCCGCCGGCGAGGTGGACGACCTCCAGTCCCGCCTGCTGCAACGCCACCTCCCCGCGCTCGTCGCGCGGTCGCCGTTCTACGCCCGCAAGCTGGCCGAGGCGGGCTGCGACGCCCGGTCGATCCGGCGCCCGCGCGACCTGCGCAACCTGCCGTTCACCGACAAGGCGGAGCTGCGCGAGAGCCAGCTCGCGGCTCCGCCGCTCGGCGAGTACGCCGGCGTGCCGATGCGCGACGTCGTCCGCGTCCACGCCTCCAGCGGGACCACCGGGCGGCCCAGCTACGTCGGGGTCACCGCCGCCGACGCCGACGCCTGGGCCGACATCGCCGCGCGCGTGTACTGGTGCGAGGGGATGCGCCCGGACGACGTCGTCCTGCATGCGTTCGGCCTGGGGTTCTTCGTCGGCGGCCTGCCGCTCGCCGAGGCGGTGCAGCGCATCGGGGCGACGTTCATCCCGCTCGGCACCGGAGCGACCGACCGGCTCCTGTCCTCCGCCGCCGACCTCGGCGGCACGATCCTGTCGTGCACGCCGTCCTACGCCCGCTACCTCGCCGAGCACATGCGCGACGAGCTCGGGCGCGACCCGCGCACGCTCGGCGTGCGCCGGGTGCTCGTCGGCGCCGAGCCGGGCGGCGCGATCCCGGCGGTGCGCGACCGCATCGCCGACGACTTCGGGGCCGAGGTGCGCGAGAGCGTCGGCAACGCGGACGTGTTCCCGATGTACGCGGCGACGTGCGACGCACTGGACGGCAACCACCTGCTGGCCCCCGAGCGGCTGATCGCCGAGATCGTGGACCCCGAGTCCGGAGACGTGCTCGAGTGGGAGGACGGCGCCGAGGGCGAGCTGGTGGCCACGCACCTCGACCGCGAGTGCGTCTCGCTCGTGCGCTTCCGGACCCGCGACCGCGTCGTCGTGCGTACGACCCCGTGCCCGTGCGGCCGCACGGCGCCGCGGATCACCTGCGTCGGCCGCACCGACGACCTCCTGATCGTCAACGGGGTCAACGTCTGGCCGTCGGCGATCAGCGACGTCGTGTCGTCGGTTCCGCGGACGACGGGGGCGATCGAGATCGTCGTGCCGGGTCCGCTGCCGAAGGTCGATCCGCCGGTCTGCGTCCGCGTGGAGCACGCCGCCGAGCCCGGCGACCTCGAGACGCTGTGCGCGACGCTCGAGGGACGCATCCGCGACAAGCTCGTCGTCCGCGCGAAGGTCGAGCTGCTGCCACCGGGAACGCTGCCGCGCAGCCAGGCCAAGACGCGGCTGGTCCGCGTCCTCGAGCCGGCCGAGGCCGGGCAATGAGGTTCGAGCGCTGCCACATCCCGGTCGGCGCCGCATGGTCGTCGCCGTTCGCGCGCTGGCAGGGCCCGCTGGCGCCGTTCTCGAGCCTCGACGTCGCCGTGGCGGTGACCGCGCGGGCGATGCGCGAGCGGGCGATCGAGCCGGGCGACCTGAGCTGCTTCGTGCTGGGCATGACGATCCCGCAGATGGGCAGCTTCTACGCCGCGCCGACCGTGGCCAGCCGGATCGGCGCGCCGCATCTCGGCGGGCCGACGATCGCCCAGGCGTGCGCGACGTCCGTCGCGGCCCTGTGCGCCGCCGCCGCGACCGTCGAGTCGGACGGAGGCCTCGCGCTGACCGTGCTCACCGACCGCACGAGCAACGGCCCGCACGTCGTGTACCCCGGGGTCGGCGGGGCCGGTGGACGGGTGGACCGCGAGGACCTGCCGCTCGACAGCTTCGCCGCGGATCCGCTGACGGGCGAGGCGATGATCGCGACCGCGGAGGCGGTCGCGGCGGAGGGCGGCTTCCCGCGCGAGGCGCTCGACGAGGTCGCCGCGCTGCGCTACGAGCAGTACGGCCGCGCGCTCGCGGACGACCGCGCGTTCCAGCGCCGCTACATGGTGGCCGTCGAGCTCGAGGACGCCCGCGGGCGGCCCGCCGTCAGCGTCGACGCCGACGTCGGCGTTCGCGCCACCACCCACGACGACCTGCGCGCGCTGCGGCCGTCGCGGCCCGGCGGCGTGGTCACCGGCGGCACGCAGACCCATCCGGCCGACGGCACCGCCGGGCTGCTGGTCACCACCGCCGAGCGGGCGAAGGAACTCGGGCGCGACGGCGCCGTGGCGCGACTCGTGTCGTCCGGGACCGCGCGCACCGAGCCGGCGCGCATGCCCAAGGCGCCCGCGCCCGCGGCGCGGGCGGCGCTCGACGCCGCGGGCCTCGGCCCCGGCGACCTCGATCTCGTCACCACGCACAACCCGTTCGCCGTCAACGACCTGTGGCTCGAACGCGAGCTCGGCATCGCCCAGGAGCGCATCAACCCGTTCGGGTCGAGCCTGGTCTACGGGCATCCGCAGGCGCCGACCGGCGCCCGCGCGATCGTCGAGCTCATCGAGGCGCTCGCGCTGCGCGGCGGGGGCACCGGCCTCTTCACCGGGTGCGCCGCCGGGGACACCGGCGCCGCCGTCGTCGTCCGCGTGGACGGCTGACCGGCGCGGTCAGTCGCCCCGGGCGCCGCGCAGGGCCTCGACGATCGCCCCGCGCAGGGCGCTGCTGGCGGGCACGACGACGATCAGGTCCTCCGCGGGCGCCCCGTCAGAGGCGGGAGCGCTCGAGCGATCGTCCGGGAAGGCGGCCCGCAGCTGCGCGAACGTGCGCTCGAGCAGCTGCGCACCGTCGACCTCGTCCTGGTTCGCCCAGACCTCGAGCGTGTGGTTGACGCCGGCCACGATCGCGGCCGCGACGAGGCGGGCGACGATGGGCGCCGCATCGCCGGTCAACTCGCCGGCCAGGTGCTCGTCGAGCGCGACCTCGTACTCGCGGTCCATCAGCCGCTCGTAGTCGCGCAGCGCGGGCACCTCCTTGACCAGGTGGTACCGCGGGCGATACAGGCCGTACGCGCTGAAGTACTCGAGCGCGAGCCCCTGGCTGACCTCGCACGCGGCGGCGATCGGCTCGGGCGACGAGCGGCGCGCCCCGAGGCGCCGGCGCAGCTCCGCGATGCGCGCCTCGTGGTCGGGGAACGCCGCCGCCTCCTTCGTCGCGAAGTAGCGGAAGAACGTGCGCGGCGAGATCCCCGCCGCCGCCGCGATGTCGTCGACGGTCGTCGCGTCGAGCCCGCGCTCTTCGAACAGGCGGATGGCTTCCGCGGCGATGGCGAAGCGCCGCTCGGACTGGCCGCGGCCCGGCGATGGGGCGTCGAGGTTCGTCAACGCCCGCATCGTACGGACCCGCCGTGGGGGCTCAGCCGAGCCCCCACGCCTTGCGGTAGATCGCCGCGTAATCGACCGGCCCCTTCCCCGGCACGTACCCGTCGAGGTTGTGCTCCTTGTCGACGAGCCGGATGCCGATGCCGGTCTGGGTCGTCGGCTTCTCGCCGGCGAAGAGCCGGATCACCGCATCGACGGCCGCGTACCCCTCCCACTCGGACACGAAGTCGAAGCACGCGCCCTCGATCCCGCTCTTGAGCAGCGGCATCACCGACGCGTCGCACTCCCACCCGATCGCGGGCGGCTTGTGCTGGGAGCTGCGGATGCCGGCGCCGACGCCGCCCGTGATGGTCGAGTCCGCGCCGGCCGACACGGAGTCGGTCTCGGGGTGCTGCACGAGGGCCTGCTGCGTCTTCTGCTGGAGCTTCGGGCCGTAGTCCGCGCCGGTGAACTCCACCGTGTCGACGATCTCGCAGGTGGAGCAGGCCTTCATCGCCTCCGTGAAGGCGTCGGCGAGGGTCAGCAGCGTGCGCACGTCCGTCTCGCGGAAGTGCACGACCTTGCTCTCCCCCTTGCCGTGCGCGATGGCCCACGCGGCCTGGTAGCCGCCGAGCGTCGTGAGGAACTGCGTCAGGTCGCCCTGCTCGTAGGTCACCACCCACGTGAAGAGCGACGGCGCGCCGGGCTTGACGACGTCGCAGTCGAACGACTCGATCCCGACCACGGGGATCTTCGCCGCCCTGGCCTCCTGCAGGCCGACCTGGATCGTCGGGCAGTCGGTGCCGTAGTTGATGATCGCGTCCGCCTTGGCCTCCACGGCGGCGCGCATGCCGGCGAGCTGCTGGTTGGGCTGGAGCTTGCCGTCCCACACGCGCGTCTTCCAGCCGAGGTCCTTCGAGATGGACTCGATCGTCGAGACGACCTTCGCGATCGCCGGGACGCTCTGGCCCACGGACACGATCCACACCGTCTTGCCGGTCGCCGGCTTGGGCGCGGTGGTGGGCGGCGAGCCGAACTGGCCCTTCGGACCCGAGATCTTGGCCAGCTCCGCCTGCGCCTGCTGGAGCGCGGAGGCGGCGGGGCCGCCCGCGTCCGTGGTGGATGCGGTCGTCCCGGCGGGCGCAGCCGTCGATCCCGACGTCGTCGTCGAGGAGTCAGAGCCGCCGCACCCGGCGACGACCAGAGCCGCGGCAGACAGCGCCACGGCGACGCCGGTGACCCGCCGGCGGCGCGCGGCGGCTCCGCCGCCCAGCGATGCGAACACGGTCTCCTCCTGATGTCGTCCCGGCGGCCCCTCGCCGCCGGCACCGTTCGTGACACTAACCGCCATCGGAATGACAGTCAATGCCCCGCTGACGCCGTTCGGTGACTTGCGTTCGGTGCCCAGGCGCACGACGTCCTCGAGCGCCGGGCAGCGCGCGCACTTGACATCTGTCTAGTCCGCGGCGACAGTAGCCGCCGCATGAGCGAGCGCCGGACATGAGCCCGTCCTCGGCGCTGCGCGAGCGGGTCGACCCGGAGGCGCTCGTGGCCCTCGACGACTTCCTACGGCGGACGGGCCCGGGCGGCCTGGGCGCGATCGCGGACCTCGCTGCCCGTCGCGAGCGGGCCGACGAGGTGCTGCGCTCGCTGGTGGCCGAGCACCCGCCCTCGGATGCCGTCGTCGCCCACGATCGCGACGCGCCCGGGCCTCAGGGCGAGCCCGCGGTGCCGGTCCGGATCTACCGGCCCCGGGCGGCGCAGGGAGCGCGGCCCGGCCTGCTGTTCATCCACGGCGGCGGCATGATCATGGGCAGCCTCGACTCCGAGGACCTCCTCGCGCGCGAGCTGACGGACGCGCTCGGCTGCACCACGGTCTCGGTGGGCTACCGGCTCGCCCCCGAGCACCCGCATCCGGCGCCGGTCGAGGACTGCTATGCGGCGCTGCGCTGGACGGCGGACAACGCGGAGGAGGTGGGTGTCGACCGCGACCGGATCGCGCTGTTCGGGCCCAGCGGCGGCGGTGGCCTCGCGGCCGGCACCGCGCTCATCGCTCGCGACCGCGGCGGCCCACCGCTCGTCCTGCAGGCGCTGATCTATCCCATGCTCGACGACCGCAACGACCGGCCCTCGTCCCACGAGATCCGGGACCTCGGCATCTGGGACCGGGCGGCGAACGAGGAGGCCTGGCGCATGCTGCTCGGCGATCGCCGCGGACGCGACGACGTGCCGCCCTACGCCGCGCCGTCGCGCGCCACGGACCTGGCGGACCTCCCGCCCACCTACCTCGACGTCGGCGAGCTCGACCTGTTCCGCGACGAGGACATCGACTACGCCGCACGGCTGATGCGGGCCGGCGTGCCGACCGAGCTGCACGTCGACCCGGGCGCCTACCACGCCGCCGAGCTGCTCGCCCCCGAGTCGGCACTGGGCGCGCGGATCATCGGCCGCCGGCTCGACGCGCTGCGCCGCGCATTCTCGGAGAGCGCCCGCTGACATGCACGCCGCCGCCTTCACCGAGTACGGCGCGCCCGGCGTCCTGCGCTGGCAGGAGGTTCCGGACCCGCCGTGCGGGCCGGACGACGTCGTCGTCGAGACCGTCACGTGCGGCCTCAACCACGTCGACCTCGACTGCCGCGCCGGCACCGCGCCGTGGGAGCTCGCCCTGCCGCACGTCCTCGGCGCCGAGTTCGCGGGCACGATCGTCGAGGTCGGGGCCGCCGTGCGCGGCTGGGAGATCGGCCGGCCGGTGACGGCGCACCAGCAGTTCGCCTGCGGCACCTGCGCCGACTGCGCTCGCTGGCGGCCCGACCTGTGCCCCCATCTCGAGCTCGTCGGCTACCACCGCTGGGGCGGCTACGGCGCGTACGTCCGCGTGCCGGCCAAGGCGCTCATCGCGCTCGACTCGATCGACCAGGCGGACGTCGCCGCGTCGGCGCAGTGCGTGCTGAGCGTCGCGTGGAACATGGTCACGCGGCTGGCCCGCGTCACCGCGGGCGAGACCGTGCTCGTGCCCTCGGCGTCGGGCGGCGTCGCCGGGGCGCTGGTCCAGGTCGCCAAGCTGGCCGGCGCGCGCGTGATCGCCACCACGTCATCGGCGGAGAAGGCCCCGCACATCGAGGCGCTCGGCGCGGACGACGTGATCGTGTACGGCGACACCCCCGTCGCGGAGGCGGTCGCCGAGCTGACCGGCGGCGCCGGCGCCGACGCCGTCCTCGACACGGTCGGTGGGCCGATGATCAACGACCATCTCGCCTCGCTGCGGCCCGACGGGCGCCTGGCGATCTGCGGGGCGCACGCGGGCGAGACCGCGGCCGTGGACCTCCTGTCGGTCTTCGTGCGCGGCTCGCGGATCCTCGGCTTTCGCATCTGCACGCCGGACGACGAGCGCACCGCCCTGCGGCTCGCGCTGACCGGCCAGGTGACCATCCCGATCGCCGCCCGCTTCCCGATCGAGCGCGCGGCGGACGCCCACGCGTACCTCGGCGAGCGGCGCCACGTGGGCAAGGTGATCCTTGAGCATCCGACGCGCGCTCCCAAGACTTGACATTTGTCTAGTCGCCTGGTCAGCTACGGCGCCAACGGCGGCTCGTCAGGGCCGTGAGTCGTCGAGGGGAGCTGCATGGAGATCGTCGGGTACGGGGACAGGCTGAGCGTCGCGCGCGGCGAGCGGATCCGGTTCATGGTCAGCACGCCGCACCCGCAGTACGAAGCGACGCTGGTGCGTCCGTCGCACTCGCCGCAGCTGCGCCGCGATCTCGACGCGCCGCTGAACGGAACCCATGCGGGGCGTGAGCAGGCGCTGCCGAAGGGGTCGTATGTGCGCTTCCCCCGGCCCGTCCCCCGCCCGGCGGAGTTCCGCCTCGAGGCCTGGATCTGCCCCACCGCGCCGGACGCCGGCGAGCAGGGCCTCATGACCTGGGGCACCGCCGACGGCCTCTTCGTGAACGCCGAGGGAGCCGTCGAGCTGCGCGTCGGCGGCAGCCGCGTGACGACCGGCGTGCCCCTACGTCGGGGCGAGTGGTACCGCGTCGCCGGCGAGCTCACCGACGGCCGCGCCACGGTGTCCCAGACCCCGCGGCGCTGGTCCGGCGACGCGCGCGCCTCCGCGCCGTGCGATCCGGCGGAGGTCGCCGAGCCGTTGCGCATCGGCGACGGCTTCGACGGCAAGATCGACGCGCCGCGCATCGACGGCGTCGCGTCATGGGACTTCGCGATCGGCATCGGCTCGACCCGCGTGACCGACGTCGGGCCGAACCTGCACCACGGCGAGACGGTGAACATGCCGATGCGCGGCGTGACCGGCTGGAACTGGACCGGGCGCAGCGACGACTTCAGGCAGACGCCGGGCGAGTACGGCGCGATCCACTTCCACCGCGACGACATGGACGACGCGTGCTGGGAGCCCGACTTCGACCTGGAGGTCCCGCACGACCTGCCGAGCGGCCTGTACGCCATCCGGCTGCGGGCCGGTGGCGCCGAGGACCACATCCCGTTCTTCGTCCGTCCCGCGCGCGGGCGTCCCACGGCGCGCATCGCCTTCCTCGCCCCCACGTTCAGCTACCTCGCGTACTCGTGCGAGCACTCGGGGACCGAGACCTCGCCCTCGATCTCGCCGGAGGAGCGCGAGCGCATGAACGCGCTGCTCGCGCCGGAGGACCTCTACTCCAAGCGCCATGAGCTGCTGAGCGCGTACGACCACCACTCCGACGGCACCGGCAACTGCTTCGTCAGCCGCCTGCGGCCGATCCCGAACATGCGGCCGTACTACATCTCCCCGCCGATCCAGGCCGCTCACCAGCTCGGCGCGGACCTGCACGTCCTCGACTGGCTGAGCACCTTCGGCGAGCCGTTCGACGTGATCACCGACGAGGACCTGCACCACGAGGGCCTCGAGCTGCTCGAGCCGTACCGCGTGATCCTCACCGGCACGCACCCGGAGTACTGGAGCGAGCAGATGCTCGACGCGACCGAGGCGTACCTCGACGGCGGGGGCCGCTTCATGTACCTCGGCGGCAACGGCATGTACTGGGTCACCTCGGTGCATCCGGAGCGGCCGCACGTGCTCGAGATCCGGCGGACCTACGCCGGCACGCGCGCGTGGCAGTCGGCCCCCGGCGAGTGCCACCAGGCGTGCACCGGCGAGCCGAGCGGCCTCTGGCGCTTTCGCGGCAGGGCGCCCCAGAGGCTCTTCCTCGTCGGGATGGCCGCCCACGGCTACGACGTCGCGCTGGGCTACGAGCGGCTCCCGGCCAGCCACGACCCGGAGGTCGCGTGGATCTTCGACGGGGTCGAGGGCGAGCGCTTCGGCGACTTCGGCGCGATCATGGGCGGCGCCGCGGGCTTCGAGATCGACCGCGTCGACGACGAGCTGGGCACGCCGCCGCACGCGGTCCTCCTGGCCACCGCGCGCGGCTTCTCGGACAGCTACCAGGCCGTCGTCGAGGACACGCTCATGCAGGACAGCCTGTCCGGCGGCACGGTCAACGCCAACGTCCACGCGGACGTCGTCTACGCCGAGCACCCGAACGGGGCCGCCGTCTTCGCCACCGGATCGGTGACGTGGGGCGGCAGCCTGACGCACAACGGCGGCGACAACGACGTCGCGCGCATCACCGGCAACGTCCTGCGGCGCTTCGCCGGCGGCTGAGGACAGGACAGGAGAACGCGGTGTCAGCGACAGAGGCCCCCGGCCTGCGCAAGCTCAACCGGTCGATCGCCGCCTTCGAGCGGTGGGCCCCGGACGTCCCGCGCCCGGAGGACGTGATCGCCGGCGAGGTCGACATGCAGATCAGCGTCTTCTGGCGCTCGGCCGACGGGCGCAACGCCACCGGGATGTGGACGTGCCAGCCGATGACGATCCACCTCGACCAGCCGTTCCAGGAGACCCTGCTGCTCGTCGAGGGCCACGTGTCCTACACGCCTGAGGCGGGCGAGCCGATCCACCTGCACCCCGGCGACGCGATCGTCATGGAGCGGGGTGCGAAGGCGATCTTCCAGGTGCACGAGCCGGCGCTCACGTTCTGGTCGATCGACGAGACCGAGCCGATCGCGTTCTGATCGATGGGCCGGCGGCCATGACCAGCGCACCCGGGACCTCCGCGGACGTCGTCGTCATCGGCGCGGGCTTTGCCGGGCTCGCCGCCGCGCGCGACCTGCGCGACGCCGGGCGCAGCGTGCTCGTCCTGGAGGGGCGCGACCGCCTCGGCGGGCGCACCTGGCGCCGGCCGTTCGCCAGCACGAACCAGCCGATCGAGATGGGCGGCACCTGGGTCGCGCCCCAGTACCAGCCGTGGGTGGCCGAGGAGATGCGGCGCTACGGCCTGCGGCTGGCCGAGCACGCGCTCATGCCCAGCCGCTTCGTCTGGCGCTTCGACGGGGCGATCACCCCCGGCTTCCCGCTGTCGGGTCAGGAGCTCTACGAGCTCGAGCGGGCGCTGTACCGGATCATCGAGGCCGCCCACCGGATCGACGTCGAGCGTCCGCGGGACCTCCAGGCCCTCGCCGACCTCGACGTGTCGGTCGAGCAGTTCCTGCGGGCCGAGCCGATGAGCCGGCGGACGTACGAGTTCCTGTCCGCGTTCGGCTCGCTCGGCTCGGGCGCGGCGTCGGACGAGTGGTCCGCGCTGACCGCGCTGTCGCTCATCGCCGCGTCGGACCGCAGCGCCTACGCCTGGTTCGCGGCGGTCGTCGACAAGCTCGAAGGCGGCACGCAGAGCCTGCTCGACGCGCTGGTCGAGGACGGGGACCCCGTTCTCGAGACCTCGGCGCGCGTCACGCACGTCCGCCAGGACGAGGGCGCGGTCACCGTCACGTGCGAGGACGGACGCACGTACTCCGCGGGCGCGGCGATCGTGACCGCGCCGGTCAACGTCTGGCGCGACATCGCCTTCGATCCGCCCCTCTCGGACGCGAAGGCGGCGCTCGCCCGGGACGGCCATCCCAACCGCATGGGCAAGGTCTGGGCCCTGGTCGAGGGGGTGCCCGAGGACGCCATGGGCTTCGGCCCGGGCAACGACCTGCTGTTCGTCGCCCCGCAGTACCGGGTCGGCGACGCCGTCCTCATCGTCGGCTTCTCATCGCCGCCCTGCCTGCTGGACGTCACCGACGGCGCGGCGGTCGGCGAGGCGGTCCGGGCGTACTTCCCCGGCGCCCGCGTGGCCGCCGTCGACGCCCACGACTGGGTCGCCGACCCGTTCGCGCGCGGCGGCTGGCTGACCTACCGGCCCGGCCAGGCGACACGGCTCATGTCCGCGGTCCAGGAGCCCGACACGCGTGTCTGCTTCGCCGGCGCCGACATCGCCAACGGCTGGATCGGCTGGATCGACGGGGCCCTGGAATCGGGGCGTCGTGCCGCCGGGCAGGCGCTGAGCATCGCAAACCAGAACCACGGAGGCAGCTGATGGGCTCGGATTTCGACGTGATCGTCGTGGGAGGCGGCCTGTCCGGCATCCGCGCCGCGCGGGACCTCGGCGACGCCGGGCACTCGGTCCTCGTCCTCGAGGCCCGCGACCGCCTCGGCGGCCGGGCCTGGACGCGCCCGTTCGCCGGCCGGGAGGAGCTCGTCGAGATCGGCGGCACCTGGGTCGCGCCCGAGGTCCACCCCCACGTCGCCGACGAGATCGCCCGCTACGACCTCGAGCTCGTCGTCAGCCACGGCGGGGACCTGGACAGCCGCTGGCACTTCGGCGGCGAGCTCAAGCGCCACTTCCCGCTCGAGGGCGACGACATCTACGCCCTCGAGCGCACGCTCTTCCAGATCATCCGGGCATCGCACCGCGTCGACCCGGACCGCCCGCGCGACGAGCAGGACCTCGCCGACCTCGACGTGTCGGTCGAGCGGTTCCTCGACGACCTCGGGACGCCCGCCGCGGTGCGCGAGTTCATCTACATGTGGGCCGGGCTCGGCTCGGGCGCCCTGCCGGGCGAGTGGTCGATGCTCACGGCGCTGTCGCTCATCGCCGCGATGGACAACAGCGTCTGGGGCTGGTACGGCGCCGTCACCGACCGCTTCGTGATCGGCATGAGCGCGGTCGTCGACCTCCTCGCCCGCGACTCGGGCGCGAGGATCGAGCTGTCCGCTCCGGTGTCCCGCGTCGAGCAGGACGACGAGGGCGTCCGGGTCACGACCGCCGCCGGCGCGACGTACCGCGCCCCGGCGGTGGTGATCGCCACGCCGCTCGCCGTGTGGCCCGACATCGAGTTCAGCCCGGCGCTCCCCGAGGACAAGATGGAGCCGGCGCGCGCGGGCAACCCCGGCCGGATGAAGAAGACGTGGATGGTCGTCGAGAACCTGCCCCCGAACCTGTTCGCGTCCGGCTGGGGCACGGACTTCGTCCAGATGTTCCCCGAGCTCGAGAGGCCCGACGGGGCGATCGCGATGGGCATGTGCGCCCCGCCGAGCGAGCTCGACGTGTCCGATCTGGACGCGCTCACCCGGGCGGTCCGCCAGTTCGCGCCCGAGGCCGACGTCGTCGCCGCCGACGCGCATGACTTCGCCGCCGACCCGTACGCGAAGGGCACCTGGCTCGTCAACCCGCCGGGGATGCTGTCCGCCCACCACAGCGCCCTCGGCCGGCCCGAGGGCCGGATCGTGTTCGCGGGCGCCGATGTGGCGGTCCGCTGGATCGGCTGGCTCGACGGCGCGCTGGAGGCCGGAGCTCGCGCTGCAGAGCAGGCGCGAGCGGTGCTCGGCGGCGCCCTGCCGGTCGGGTAGGCGAGCGCTGCGCCGCCGGTCGTGTCGTCCCGTGCTTCGACGCAGCCGCCCCCCGGGCCGCTCGGCGCCGGCGCGGTCCCCGACCCGGCGCCGTGGCGGCGCATCGCCTCCTGGGCGGCGACGGCGATGTTCTGGGACTCGCTGCTGTACTCCGCGCTGGCGCCCGTCCTGCCGGCGTACGCGGATCGGCTGAGCCTCAGCGACGCCGCGGCCGGCCTGCTGTCGTCCGCGTTTCCCGCCGGGGTGCTGCTCGGGGCGCTGCCGGCTGGCGTGGCCGCCTCGCGGCTGGGCGGCCGCCGCACGGTCCTCTGCGGCCTGGTCCTCCTGGCGATCTCCGGGGTCGCGTTCGGGTTCGGCCAGACGTTCTCGGTGCTGGTCGCCGCGCGATTCCTGGAGGGGATCGCCAGCGTGGTCGTCTGGGCCGGCGCGCTGACGTGGCTGGTCGCGTGCACGCCGGCGGCGTCGCGCGCCGCGACGATCGGGCGCGTGCTGGGCGCCGGTGTCGCGGGCACGCTCGTCGGTCCGCTCGCCGGAGCGGGGATCGTGGCCACGTCGCCCCAGCTCGTCTTCTGCGTGCTCTCGGGCGGAGCCCTCGTCCTGGCGGTGGCGATGCGGCGCCTGCCGGCCGGTCCACCCGCCGCCGCGTCGGGCAGCGTCGCGCGCATCGCGCGCCCGGCGTACCGGCGCCGGGCCGCGGGCGCGATCTGGCTCGTCACGCTGCCGGCGGTGATGGTCGGCATGCTGCCCGTCCTCGGGGCGCTGCGGCTGGACGCGCTCGGAGCCGGCGCGGCCTTCATCGCGGCGACGTTCGTCGTAGTCGGGACCGTCGAGGCCGCGGGGACCGCGGTCGGCGGCAACGCCCTCGAACGGGTCGGCGCGCGACGGCTGACCGTCGGCGCCTACGCCCTCGCCGCCATGCTGATGATCGTCGCGCTCGTCCCGCAGACGGCCTGGCTGCTCGCCTGCTGCCTCGTCGCAATCGTCGCGCCCATCGCCCTGACCTGGACGCCGGCGATGCTGCGCCTGCGCGACGTGGTCAGCGCCGCCCGCATCGGCGACGGCCACACCTACTCCCTGTTCAACCTGGCCTTCGCCGGCGGGCAGATGGCCGGCGCGGCCGGCGGCGGGGTCCTCGCCGACATCGGGGGCCAGGCCCTGCCCTGGGGCGTGCTGGCCGGCGGCATGCTCGTCACGAGCGCGGCGCTCCTCGGGCGCTCGCGCGCGCCGGAGCGATCGACCACCACCTCAGAGGATGACCATGCAGCGACCTGACCCGGATCCGTTCGACGTGATCGTCGTGGGCGGAGGATTCTCCGGCCTGCGCGCCGCCCGCGACCTGCGCGACGCGGGCCAGCGCGTCCTCCTGCTCGAGGGCCGCGATCGCCTCGGCGGCCGGACCTTCCTGCGCCCGTTCGCGGGTCACGGCCAGGAGGTGGAGCTGGGCGGCACGTGGGTGGCGCCGAGGTTCCAGCCGCACGTCGCCGCCGAGATGGATCGCTACGGCATCGGCCTCGTCGAAGGGCAGACCGGCGTGCCGCGCTGGCGCTGGGGCTTCGACGCCGCGCCGACGTCCGCGTTCCCGCTCGAGGGCGACGAGATCTACGAGCTCGAGCGCGCGGTGTTCCGGATCATGGAGGCGAGCCACCGCGTCGACCCATCGGTCCCGCGCGACCGGCAGGACCTCGGCGATCTCGACGTCTCGGTGGAGCGGTTCCTGGCCGGCCTGCGCCTGAGCCCGCGCACGACGCGGTTCCTCGCCGCGTGGGGCACGCTGGGATCCGGCGCGCCGCCCGAGGAGTGGTCGATCCTCAACGCGCTGTCGCTCATGGCCGCCTTCGATCACAGCGCGTGGGCCTGGTGGGCCGGGGTGGTCGACAAGTTCGCCGGCGGGACCCGCACCGTGGTCGAGGCGCTCGCCCGCGACGCCGCCCCCGTGCTCGAGCTGGGCGCGCGGGTCGTCCGCGTCGACCAGCGCGAGCCCGGCCGGGTCGTCGCCACGACCGCCGACGGGCGGACGTTCGGCGCCGCGGCGGCGATCGTGGCGCTGCCCGTCAACGTCTGGCGCGACATCGAGTTCCTCCCCGCGCTGGGTCCCGCCAAGGCGACGCTCGCGCGCGACGGCCATCCCAACCGCATGAGCAAGGTCTGGGTGCTGGTCGACGGCGGGCCGACCGACACGATCTGCTTCGGCCCCGGGCAGGACCTGCTGTGGCTGTCGCCCGAGTACGAGTTGGACGGCGCGACGCTCATGGTGGGCTTCAGCGCCCCGCCCTCGCCGCTGGACGTCACCGATCCCGACGCCGTCGCCCGAGCGGTGGGCGCCTATCTCCCGAACGCCCGGGTGCTCGCCAGCGACGCCCACGACTGGAACGCCGACCCATTGGCGCGAGGAGGGTGGCCGGCGCACCGCCCGGGAACGCTCAGCCGCGACGCGTCGGCTCTGCAGGAGCCGGAGGGGCGCGTCTGCTTCGGCGGCGCCGACATCGCCACGCGGTGGATCGGCTGGCTCGACGGCGCTCTGGAGTCGGGGGCGCGCGCCGCGCAGCAGGCGCTGGCGGTCCTCCGCGACGCCTGAGCCGGTCCCGGGCTCAGAGGGCTCGGCCCGTGGACTCGCCCTCGAAGATGGCGGCCGCGGTGTCCCGGGGCGCGAGGGCGTCGCCGATGCAGCGGACGTCGGGCAGCCGGCCCTCGAGGTCGCGGTACAGCCGGTCCTCCGGCTCGCGGCCCATCGCCAGCACGACGCAGTCGACGGCGGTCAGCTCGCGCCGCGGGCCGCCCCAGACCCCGGCGAGCACGACCGTGTCGCCCTCGACCCGATCGACGTCGTGGGCGACGAGCGTGGTCACGCCGAGCGCGGCCAGCCGCGGCATGACGTGCGGCACCTCGAGGAGGTCCGCGGCCTCGCCGCCGAGGCGCTCGGCGGGCGTGACGACGTGGACCTCGACGCCCGCGGTGCCCAGGCGCTCGGCCAGGCCGAGCGGCGCGTAGCCGCCGGTCTCGTCGACGATCACCACGCGCCGGCCGAGCGCGAGCGGATCGCCGGCGGTCCCGTCGAGCGCCGCGTCGAGCCCGGCGGCCGCGACGACGCCGTCCAGGCCCGGGATCGCCGCGCGGTCGGGCCGTGACCACGACGCGCCAGTCGCCGCATGGCGCGCCCCCGTGGCCACGACCACGACGTCGGGCGCGGCCGCCAGGAGCTCGTCGGCGGATGCGTCGTGTCCGAGGACCAGCTCGCCCCCGGCGTGGGCGACGTCGCGGGCGAGGTCGTCGATCGCCCGCCACCAGGACTCCCGGGTCGGCAGCTGCGCGAGGCGGCGCAGGTGACCGCCGGGCCGCGCGGCCCGCTCGAGGACGCGGACCGAGTGCCCGGCGAGCGCCGCGGCCCGCGCGCACCGCAGGCCCGCCGGGCCGGCGCCGACGACCACGACGCTGCGCGTCCGCTTCGATCGGGATGGCCGCTGCGTCCAGCCTCCCTCGCGCCCGGTGACCGGGTTGACGACGCAGGCGACCGGCTCGCCCTTCAGGGCCCGGCCGACGCAGACGTTCGCGCCGACGCAGCGGGTCGCGTCGCCGAAGCGACCGGACCGTGCCTTCTCGACGAGGTGCGGATCGGCGAGGTGCGCGCGCGACATCGCCACGACGTCGGCGTGCCCGTCCGCGACGGCCCGCGCCGCCATCCACGGGTCCACGACCCGGCCGGCGACGAAGACCGCGGCGCGCTCGCCGACGATCGCCTTCGCCCGCGCGGCGAACGCGAGTGAGAAGCCCTCGGCGACGGCCATCGGGGCGATCGTGTGATGCTCGGAGTGCGACGAGCCGATCGACACGTCGAAGAAGTCGTAGACGCCCGCCGACGACAGGATCTCCAGCTGGGCCAGCGTGTCGTCCGGGGTGATCCCCGCCGCGCCGATCAGCTCGTCGTAGGTGAGCGTGAGCCCGACCGGGAACCCGGGTCCGACGGCGCCGCGGATCGCCCGCCCGATCTCGAGCGCCAGACGGCAGCGGCCGGCGACGTCCCCGCCGTGGGCGTCCTCGCGCCGGTTGTAGAAGGGGCTGAGGAACTGCCCGACGAGCCAGCCGTGCGAGCCGTGCACCTCGACGCCGTGGACTCCCGCCTGCTGCACCAGCCGCGCCGAGCGGGCGAAGTCGGCGACGATCGTCTCGATCTCGGCGGTGGTCAGCGGCAGAGGGGTCTCGCCGCCCGGGATGCCGACGCGCGACGGCGCCCGCACGGGTCCCCAGCCGTCGAGCCCCGCCGTGCTCGAGCTGACGGCGCCGGCGGCGAACAGCTGCGCGAAGAACCGGGTGTCGTACGGCTCGAGCGCCTCCACGATCCGGCCGAAGCCCGCCGCGTGACGCTCGTCGTGCGCGGACAGCGCCGTGCCGAACGGGCTCGCGCTGAGGCTCGTCGCGTTGAGCTGCTCGCTGAAGACGAGGCCGACGCCGCCGGCGGCCCGCTCCCGGTAGAACGCGACGTGCCGGTCGCTGACGTGTCCCTGCTCGCCGTACTGCAGCGTCATCGCCGACGTCATCAGGCGGTTCGGCAGTGTCACGTCGCCGAGGCGCAGCGGCTGCCACAGCGCGTCGAGGGCCGCGACGTCACGCTCGCCGGCGTCGACGTCGGCCTCGGCCTCGCGCGGATCCGATCGTCCGCTCATCGGCGTCCCCGTCCTAGACAATTGTCAAGCCGGTGGTCGCGGGTTAGGGTCCGGGCATGGCCAGCTCCGACCTCTCGGGTTCGCCGGCAGTGCCGGACAGCCGCGAAGCCCTGCTGGACGCCACCGAGCGCGTCATCGCCCGCGAGGGCTTCTCCGCGCTCACGTACCGCAGCGTGGCCGCCGAGGCCGGGGTGACGCACGGCCTCGTGACCTACCGCTTCGGAACCCTCGACGCCCTGATCAGCGAGACCCTGCTGCGCGTGGCGCGCAGGGCGGTGGACGGATCGGCGCTCGAGGCCCGCAGCGGCCGGATCGAGGACTTCGCCCGCGACCTCGGCCAACTCGCCGAGGAGGCGCCGGACGGCCAGGCCTTCCAGTTCGAGGTCGTCCTCGAGGCCCGCCGTCGTGAAGACCTCCGTGCCGCCGTGCAGGAGATGTACGACAACTACTTCGCCGTCGCACAGGACGCGCTCGGCCGCATCGGCGTCGACGACAGCCCGGCGATGACGCGGCTCGTCTTCGCCGCGCTGGACGGCATGATCCTCCAGCAGCTCATCTTCGGCCGCCGCGAGGACACCGACGCGCTCGTCGCCAAGCTGCACGAGGTGCTGCACGCGCTCGCCGCCGCCAGGGCGGGCAGCGCCCGCGATCAGCTGTAGACGAAGAACTCCTTCACCGCCTCGAGCACCTTCCAGCGGCCGACCGTCCCCTTCACGAACGCCGCGCTGTCCCCCGGGCCCAGCTCGTAGGTCTCACCGCCAACGATCTCCACGCGGACGCGGCCCTCGATGATGTAGATCGTCTCGTTCTTCTCGAACTCGGCCTCGTGGATGCCGGGCTGCTCCTCCGGACGGCAGACCCAGATCCCGGCCGCCACGTCGTCGTCCTGGCGCAGCCAGTTGACCACGCCCGCCTCGAAGGGCTCGTACGCGTCGCTGTCGACGCTCGTGGAGTAGGCCGGTGCCGTCATGTGGGACCTCGCTTCGTCGTCGTCAGGAGCTCGGCGTCCGGCGTCCCTGGCGGGGCGGGCCGGATGTTGCCGTTCAGGGAGAACACGTTCTGCGGGTCGACCTGCGCCTTGAGCCTCGACAGCCGGCGGTACTTCGCCTCGCCGTAGGCGGCGACCACGCGGTCGGCGCCGTCGTCCTCGGAGAAGAAGTTCGTGTACACGCCGCCCGACGCGTGCGGCTCGATGCGGCGATAGGCCTGGCGCGCAAGGGCGATGTGTTCGCCGGCGTACTCGTGCAGCGCCCAGCGGTAGTAGACGTTGAACGAGTACGCGGCCGCCCGGTCGCTGAAGGCGCTGTCGGACTCGGCGACGCGCAGCTGCGCGCCCCCGTGCGGGATGACCTCGATGACCGACTGGTCGTTCGGCAGCTCGCTCGCCCCGACGACGAGCGCCTCGACGACGCCGTCCCCGAGATCGTCGAGATAGCCGCCCTTCGTGTAGTTCGCCTTCCCGTGCCCCGAGACGGCGTCGTCGATCGTCTGCAGGTCGAGGTAGGGCATCGGGGCGAGCGTCGAGTGGACGGGGCGGGCGGCGTCGAGCAACGGCCGCAGCGCGCGCTGCGCCGCCGGCAGGTCGTCGTCCGCCCAGACCTGGAGCACCATCAGCGCGGGCCGGCCGAACAGCGCCGGGTCCATCCCGTCCATCTCCGGGATCCGCATGGCGAACGCCGTCGCCTTCCAGGCGTCGGGCTGCTCGAAGACCTGGCCGCGGTAGGCCTCCAGCACCGTGCCCGCCGCATCGATGGGCCAGATCGTGATGCCGACGGGAATCGCCGGGGGGAGCGGGTGGCAGCGGAACGTGAACTCGGTCACCACCCCGAAGTTCCCGCCGCCCCCGCGCAGTCCCCAATGCAGCTCGGGGAGCATGGTCTCGCTGGCGGTGACGCGGCTGCCGTCGGCGAGCACGACGCGCGCCGAGATCAGGTTGTCGCACGTCAGGCCGTACTTGCGCGTGAGCCAGCCCACGCCGCCGCCCAGCGCGAGGCCGCCGACGCCGGTGTGCGACACAACGCCGGCCGGCGTCACGAGGCCGTGGCGCCGGCACGCCCGGTCGACGTCGCGCAGCAGAGCGCCGCCGCCCACGGTGACGGTTCGCCGCTCCGGGTCGACCTCCACCGCGTTCATCGCGCCGAGGTCGATGACGAGGCCGTCGTCGCAGGTGGACTTCCCCGCGACGCTGTGCCCTCCCCCACGCACGGCGACGACGAGACCGCGCTCGCGGGCGAACGCCAGCCCGGCCACGACGTCGTCCTCGCCGGCACAGCGCAGGACCGCCGCCGGGCGGCGATCGATCATCGCGTTCCAGCCGACCCGCGCCTCGTCGTAGCCGGCGTCGGCGGGCCCGATCACCGGCCCGCGAGCACGCGCCCGGAGCTGCGCAAGATCCGCGGTCACAGGCCCCGCTCGATCGCGCCCTTGATCAGGTGCATCTCCGTCTTCCAGAGGTGGTAGTGCATCTCCCACTCGTCCTGGTCGGCGAACGGCCACCTCCATAGTGTGAGCGTGATGACGCTGACGTCGTCGCCGCGGCCGAGCCATGACCCGCGGCGGATGCGCGCCTCGACCGCCGGGCTGACCGACTCGGGCGTCTCGCCGATCGAGTAGTCGACCAGCAGCAGGTCGGGATACGAGTCGATCTTGACGTACAGGTCGCTGCCGTCGAACGACGACTGCCCCACGAACAAGTTGTCGCCGAGCGCCTTGCGGTCCTGGCTTCCCAGCGCCCAGTGGTTCTGCTTCATGCCGTCCGCCATGAACGCGAAGGCACGCTCGGCGGGAACGGCGACCTCGATGCTCGCGGAATGCGCGTTGCGGTCGTTCGGCGACACGTCGCTCCTTGGTCTTGCGATGGAACGGGTGCGAGGGCGGGCGGCCGTCCGTGGCCGCCCGCCTCCGCGGGCGTGAGTCAGATCAGCCGACGCCCCAGGCCTTCTCGTAGGCGGCCTTGAAGTCGATCGGCGCCTGGTACGGCTGGTAGTCCTGGTTGTGCTCGGCGTCGACGACGCGGATGCCCAGCCCGGAGTTGAGGTTCGGCTTCTTGCCCTCGTAGATGTTGATCAGGGCGTCCACCGCCGCGTAGGCCTCCCACTGCGGCGGATAGTTGAAGCAGACACCCAGGATCTTGTTCTCGAAGTTCGTCTTCGAGTCGTCCTGGCACTCCCAGCCGACCGAGATCGGCTTGTTCTGCGACCCGCGGACCGCCGCGGCCACGCCGGCCGGCAGCAGGGTCTCGGTGCCGCCCGGCCAGATGACGTTGATCTCCGGGTGCTGGAGCAGCGCCTGCTGGGTCTTCTGCTGGAGCTTCGGGCCGTAGTCGGCGCCCGTGATCTCGATGCGGTCGACGATCTCGCAGCCCGGGCACTTGCCGAGCTGCTTGCGGAACTCGTCGTTCATGACCTTGAACGTGTGGGCGTCGGTCTCGAAGATGTCGAGCACCTTGGCCTTGCCGTTCGTGTGGGCGATCGCCCAGTCCGCCTGGAGCCTGGCCATCGCCTTCAGCCAGTCCTGCAGCGTCCCCTCCGCATAGCCGACGGTGAACGCGAACTCCGGATCGGCGCCGGGCTGCAGCGTGTCGCAGTCATGGCCTTCGACGTTGATCACGGGGATGTTCGCCTTCTTGGCGTCCTGGAGCGCCGCCTTGATCGGCGGGCAGTCGGGACCGAAGGTGATGATGCCGTCCGCCTTGGCGTTGATGGCGTCGCGGATGCCGGCCAGCCACGCGTTCGGCGAGAACTTGCCGTCGACGACACGAACGTTCCAGCCGAGCTTGTCGCCGGCCGCCTGGACCTCCTTGACCGCCGCGGCGAACGACGGGATGCCCTGACCGAACGGGATGACGACGATGTCCTTGCCCTTCGGCGGGTTGGTGGCGCCCGTCGGCGGCTCCTTGAACGTGCCCGTCGGCCCGGATGCGGCGTCGAGTGCCTTCTGGGCCTCGGCGACGACGGCGTTGTCGCCGCCGGCCGTCGACGTCCCGGTCGACGTCCCCGTCGACGCGGCCGTGGAGGCACTCGTCGAGGTGCTCCCGGAGTCGTTGGAACCGCAGGCGGCCAGTGTCATCGTTGCGCAGAGCGCGAGCACCACCGCTGCGCCGCACCTCGTGCGGCGCACGAACGAACCAATCATTGACTTCTCCTCCTACTCCGAGGTCTCGGCGACAGTCCGCCCCGGCCGCGGTCGGCGCTCGGGACCTGTTCTTGACGCGCGCGCAGCGGTCACCGCTACGCGCCCTTTCGCTTGCGGCCCAGGTAGGCGGCAAGGCCCACGCCGATGATCAGCGCGGCTCCGTTGACGAAGTTGGTGACGTAGTCCTGCGAGCCGGCGAGGTTGAGGCCCGCGTTCAGCGCGGCGAGGAAGAAGATCGCCACGATGGTGCCCCAGACGTTGTAGCGGCCGGGCTGGATGGCGGCGGCGCTCAAGAACGCGGCGGCCAGGGCGGGCAGCGTGAACTGCTCGCCGACGCGCGGGTCCGCGCCGCCCGCCCGCGCGACCTGCAGGGCTCCGGCGCCGCCGGCCAGCACGCCGGCGGCGACGAACGACAATCCGATCAGGCGGTTGGAGCGCAGGCCGACCAGCCGGGCGGCGTCGAGGTTGGCGCCGACCGCGTAGAGGTAGCGCCCGAACGGCGTGTGGTTGAGCATGTAGTAGACGCCGAGGGTGACGACGATCAACAGCCATCCCGCCTTGGGGATCCCCAGCCAGTTGCCCGAGCCGAAGCTGACCACGCTCTGCGGGATGTTGGCCACGATCGCCACACCGCCGGTCTTGGCCTGCGTCACCCCGGCCAACAACGTCGCAGTACCGAGCGTGGCGATGATCCCGTTGACCCCGATCCGCGTCACCACGATCGCGTTGAACAGGCCCACGACCAGCCCGATGCCCAGGCCGAGCAGGATCGCCACCAGCACCGGGGTGCCGTTGGACATGGCGCTGGCGACGTAGATCGACGACACGCCCGCCGTCGCGCCGACCGACAGGTCCCACTCGTTGCAGGCGATCGGGATCAGCGCCGCCAACGCCACGATCGCCACCACCGCCTGGTTGCCGACGACCGCCTGGAAGTTGCCGACGGTCGGAAACGTGTCCGACGTCTTGGAGTACAACGAGAAGAACACGATGACGACGCCGAGCAGGATGACCAGCGCGTAGGCCTCCAAGAACCGCACGGCGCGGCCCTGGCGCTCGCTCGGCGGCGCCGCCACCGGGCCTTCCGGCACCTGGGCCCGTTGGGTGGCACTCATCGATGGGTTCCTCCCTGGACCAGTTGCTCGAGCCGGTCCGCTCGTAGGTCGCTTCCCCCGACTTCCGCGACCACCCGGCCGCGCTGGAACACCAGCACCCGCTCGCACAACCGCTCGAGCTCCTCAAACTCCGACGAGACGACGATCACGCTCGTCCCGCGCACCGTCGCCTCGCGGATGAGCGCGTAGAGCTCCATCCGCGCGCCGATGTCCACCCCCTGCGTCGGCTCGTCCAAAAGCAGGATCTTCGGCTCGCGCCGCAACCACCGCGCCAGGATCACCTTCTGCTGATTGCCGCCCGACAACGACCCGAACCGCGCGCGCTCCGACGCCGCCTTGACCAAGAACTCCGACATCACCCGCCGGCTGTCGGCCCGCTCGGCCCGGTGATGAAAGACCCCGTGGCGGAAATAGCGACCCAGCACGGTCAGCCCGATGTTGTCGGTCACCGGCAGCTCCAAAAACGCCCCATGCGCCACGCGATCCTCGGGCACATACGCCAGCCCCGCCCGCATCGCCGCCCGCGGCGAGTCCGGCGCCAGCGCCCGGCCCTCGAGCGTCATCTGCCCCGCGTCGGCGCGCCTGAGGCCGAACAGCGTCTGCAGAAGCGTCGACCGCCCCGAGCCGAGCAGTCCGGCGATGCCCAGGATCTCCCCCTTGCGCAGCGAGAACGTCACGTCGCGCAGCGCCCCGCCCTGCACGTCCTCACACGTCAGCACCACATCCCCGGTCGGGGTCGCCTCGGCCACCCCGCTCTCATGCGCCAAAGCGCGGCCCACCATCAGCTCCACCAGCCCGTCCTCGGTCATCTGCGCGCGCGGCACGGTCGCGACGAACCGCCCGTCGCGCAGCATCGTCGCGCGGTCGGCGATCTCCAACACCTCGTCGAAGCGATGGGTGACGAACATGATCGTCTGCCCCTCGGCCGCGTAGCGCTTGAGCGCGTCGAACAGCAGATCGACCTCGACCGCCGGCAGCGACGACGTCGGCTCGTCGAGCACCAGGATCCCGCTGTGCGCGTCCTCCTGGTCCTGCAGCGCCCGTGCGATCGCCAGCATCGTCTGGGTCGCGCGGCCCAGCTCGCTGACCAGCTGATCGGGGCGCGCGTGGATCTGGAAGCGATCCAGGAGCGCCTGCGTGCGCCGGCGCACCTTCGACCACGCGATCCGCCCCGCCGCATCCGTCTCGAAACCCCGGCCGATGTGCAGGTTCTCCGCGACGCTGAGCGCGCCGAACGTCGAGTTCTGCTGATGCACGAACCGCAGGTTCGCCTCGCGCGAGACGTCCGGCGTGATGCTCGTCGCGTCGTACTCGCTGTCGCCGACGAAGATGCGCCCAGCATCGGCCGGCTGCACCCCCGCCAGGATCTTGATCAGCGTCGACTTGCCGCTGCCGTTGCCGCCCAGCAGCGCATGGATCGTGCCGCGCTGCAGATCGAACGACACGTCGTCCAGCGCCCGAGTCGCCCCGAACGTCTTCGACAGGCCCTGGATGCGCAGAACGGTCTGCTGCGCGCCAGGCGCAATGGTCTCCGAAGCAGTGGTCAACGTCCGCAAGCCTCTCCGTCCGCACGAGTCCGTCGCTGCCGCGCTCGCGTGAGCGGCGCGCCCGGCGGCGGGTGGCAGGACCGTAGTCGGCGGCCTAGACAAATGTCAAGCCCGGGGCTGGTCAAATGCGTTCGACCGGCTCGGCCGGTGGCCGAGGCGCGCTCTTCCGGCGCCGGCGCGGGGGCCGAGCTGGTCAATGGTGTGGGAGGTATTCGGCCAGCTCCCAGTCTGTCACGTGCTCGGTGAACCGCCGCCACTCGTGGCGCTTGACGGCGAGGAACGCGTCGAGCAGGTCGCGGCCGAGCATGTCCGACAGGGCGGTGGACGCCCCGAGCGTGTCGAGCGCGTCGCCGAGCGACCGGCACACCGTCGCGGCGCCTTCCACGGGGTCTCCGCCGTCGCGCGGCGGCGGCGGCGAGAGCGCGCGGCGCACGCCGTCCAGCGCGGTGGCCAGCAGCGTCGCGGTGACCAGATGCGGACAGCCGCTGGCGTCGGCCTGCCGCGCCTCCAGGCGCGTCGCCGCCCCGCGCTGGCGCGGCACGCGGATGGTCACGAAGCGGTTGTCGTAGCCCCAGTCGGCGTAGAACCCGCACATGAGATCCGGCCGCAGGCGCTTGTAGGAGTTGACCGTGGGAGCCAGCAGCGCGGTCATCTCGACGTGGTGGTCGAGCAGGCCGGCGATCGCGTGATGCGCGAACGGAGCGAGCCCATCGCCGGCCGACGGATCGTCGAGGGCGTTGACGCCCTCGGCGTCGAAGAAGCTCATGTTCACGTGCAGGCCGCTGCCGCCGCGGTCGTTGAACGGACGGGGCAGGAAGGTGGCCCGCAGGCCCATCTCCGCCACCGTCTCGCGCACGAGCAGGCGCAGGAGGAAGACGTCGTCGCAGGCGGTCAGCGCGTCGCGCGGCGCGAGGTTGACCTCGAACTGGCCGGCGAAGAACTCCGACGACAGGCCCTCGATCGGCAGGCCGGCGTCACGCGCCACGTGGCGCAGCCGCCGCGCGACGCCGAGCGGGTCGACGTCGGTCCCGGTGCCGTACGGCCGCGCGCCGGGGACGTGGCACGCACGCCAGCCGCCGTCGCCGTCGGGCTCGAGGACGAAGAACTCGAGCTCCATCGCCACGGTCGGCGTCAGCCCCGCCTCGGCCTCCCACTCGGCCACCACCCGGCGCAGCAGGTGGCGCGGGTCGAGCGCGAACGGCTCGCCGTCCGGCCCGTAGCTCGACGCGAGCGCAAGCTGCTCCTCCGGCGCCCAGCCGGGGCGCAGGCTCGCCGGCTCGGCCCGCATGGTGACGTCGGGGAAGCCGCGATCGCCGGAGAGCCCGGGCAGGATCTGCGGCTCCACGTCGTGGCCGATCAGGTAGGTCGCGGCGGCCAGCGCGAAGTCGTCCTCGAGATCGCCGTGGCGGACGTACTTGCCGCGCGCGACGCCGTGGAGGTCGGGCATCACGACGCGGACGTCCGCGCCCTCGCCGGCCTCGCCTCTTCCCCATGAACGCCCCACCGACGGGAAGCTACAGTGCTGTCAGCGATGCTGTCAACAGTGTTGACGCAGCCGGTCCCGGCGCGGTCAGGCGGGGGGCGCTTCGAGCGCCGCCGCTCCGCCCGAGCGCGCCCGCTCGGCCTCGAGCCCGTCGAGCATCGTGTCGAGGCTCACCTCGAAGCGATGCAGCGCGTCGCCCTCCCACAACGCCCGGGCGTGCTCGACCGACACCGGGTACCGCAGGGGATCGAGCGCCGCGTACTCGCGCCGCCAGCGCTCGTAGAGCTGCTCCCGCTCACGCTGCGGAAGCCGCGACACCGGCGCGTCGATCGCCGCCGACCCGAGGCTCAGCCCGATGAGCGAGTGATACGCCGCCGCGGCCCGCGCCGGCGCGAACCCCGCCCGGTGCAGCAGCCGCAGCATCACCTCCGTCAGCAGCAGCTCGTTGCCCTGCCGCGGCGGCCCGGAGCGCACGACGTCGGCCACCGCCGGCTGCGCGAGGTACGCCGCCCGCAGCCGCAGGCACAGATCCCGCAGACCGTCACGCCAACCCACCTCCTCACCCGGATCGACGATCCGCCCGTCCAGCGTGCGATCGCCGATCGCGCTCAGCAGCTCCTCCTTGTTGCGGAAGTGCCGGTACAGCGCCGTCGGGTCGACACCGAGCGCGTCGCCCAGGCGCCGCAGCGTCAGCGCCTGCGGCCCCTCCCGCTCGACGAGCCGCATCCCCGCCTCCGTGATCCGCTCCCGCGAGAGCGCCGTCTTGCGCGCCACGGCGCGAGAGCTTAGACCCAGCCCATGCCGACCACGGGACCTCCCTCCATGCCCCATCCGCGTATCGCCATCACCGCCGTCCCCCGCATCGTGCCGACCGCCTACGGGCGCCGCGACGCCGACACGGCGGAGCGCGGGATGGTGCACGGCGTCGTCGCGGCGGGCGGGACGCCGATCATCCTGCCGGTCGTCGCCGAGCAGCTGGCGGCGGCCCAGCTGAGCGGCGTCGACGGGCTGGTGCTCTCGGGCGGCCAGGACCTCGACGCGACGCTGTTCGGCGCCGAGCCGCATCCGTCGAGCACCTGGCTCGACGCCGCGCGCGACCGGCACGAGATCGCGCTGTGGAAGGCCGCACGCGCGGCGGGCATCCCGGTGCTGGGCATCTGCCGCGGGCTGCAGCTCGCCGTCTGCGTTGAGGGCGGCGACCTCGAGCCGCACCTCGACGGCCACAACGCCGGCGAGGCGTTCCACGACGTCCGTCATCGCGTCCGGGTCACGCCGGGCTCGCGGCTGGCGGCGATCCTCGGCTCGGGCGAGGCGGCGGTCAACACGCTGCACCACCAGGCGGTCCGGCGCCTGCCGGCCGGATGGCGCCCCGTCGCCGTCGCCGACGACGGGCTCGTGGAGGGCGCCGAGCCCGAGCAGGGCCCGTGGTTCGTCGGCATCCAGTGGCACCCGGAGCTCATGCTCGACCAGCCCGCCGGCCAGGCGATGTTCGACGGGCTGGTCGCCGCCGCGGCTCAGTCGTCGCCGGCCCAGAGCTCCTGAAGCCGCGACCACTCCGCGTCGGCCGGGTCGTCGCTGCCCGGGTAGTAGCGCGAGCCGGGGAAGTCGTGCGCGGGGCGGGTGAACGTCCCGCGCTCGAGCAGGCGCGCGATGTTGCCGCGGTAGACGTCGTCGACCTCCGCGTGCTGGCCCGGATCGCGCTCCATCCACAGGTTCGCCGGATGGATCGGCTGCGCGTACATCTCACGGAACAGCTCCGTGCGCAGGTCCTTGATCCAGTTCGAGTTGAGGTTCATCACCCGGAACTGGCGCAGCGCCTCGATGTCGACGATCCCCGAGACGAACGAGTTGAACCCCGACGTCGTGTGCCCGATCACATGGCCCTGGTAGTCGACGATGTGCGACTCGCCGCCCGCGATGTCGAACGGGTGCTCCATCCCCGGATGGACGTAGACCGGCCCCACGTTCGGGCAGAGCATGTAGAGGCTGTTGAAGTGCGCGTGCGCGCGGTTCTGCAGCAGCCACGTCCCGCCGGGATCGGACCCGGCGTGCGTCATCGGCACCGCCTCGCTCGGCCGGTAGACGACCTCCGCGCCGTTGAACGCCAGCGCGCGCAGCGCCTCGGGGTACTCGCCGTCGCTGCAGCAGATCGTCCCGATGTTGCCGATGTCATCGGTGCGCAGCACGGGGTAGAACGCGTCGATCCCCTCGCCGAACAGCTCGGTCCAGCGCTCCAGGACGTCGTGCGGGGTGCACGACCGCTCGCGGCAGAAGATGTGGTTCTTCGCGGCCTTGTGGACGATCTCGCCCTGCGGCGAGATGACGAACAGGACGTTGAAGAAGCGGTCCTCCATGATCTCGGGCCAGCGCGCCTTGCACTGGACCACGATGTAGGTCTCGTAGAGCCGGGCGAGCGCGGCGATGCGCTCGGTCTCGGGGCCGGGGATGTCGATGAACAGGTCGCGCGCGGCCTGGACGTGCGGCACGTCGAAGATCTCGTCGGTGAACCCGGTGAGCGCGCCCTCGGCCAGCGCGATGAGCCGCACCGGCATGTTGATGCCGATCATCGAGACGGCCGCGTGGATCGCGTCCTCGATGGTGTTCAGGTTGCGCTCGATGTGACGGCGCTGCCCGACGCCGTGGACGACCGTCGACAGGCCGACGGCCATGTAGGGGGCGATCGGGGTCCGTGGCTCGTCGGCTGCCATGGGGGCTTCCTCCTTCATCGGTCGAGCGCTGCGATCTCGCGCAGCACGTCGCTGGATTCGGGCAACAGCTGGCCGCCGTCGGCGACCAGCGTGTGCCCGGTCACGTAGCGGGCCTCGGGGCTCACGAGGAAGCGGACCGCCCAACCCACGTCCTCCGGCGCGCCGAGGTAGCCGACCGGCACGGCGGCGGCCATCTGCTGCAGGTACTCCTCGCCGGGCCCGTGGGCGGCACCCGTCCGGATGTTGCCCGGCAGGACCGCGTTGATCGTGATCCCGTCGCGCGCCACCTCGATCGCCGCGGTGCGCATGAAGCCGATCATGGCGGCCTTCGACGCGGCGTACTGCGACCAGCCCGGGTAGCCGGTCATCGGGCCGGTGATCGACGACGTCAGCACGACGCGCCCGTAGCCGGCCGGGCGCATGTGGCGCACCGCCGCCTGCACGCAGTTGACGGCCCCGCGGACGTTCACGCCGAGGACGGCGTCCCAGCCCGCGTCGTCGATCTCCTCGACGCGCGCCGGCGGGAAGACACCCGCGTTGGCGCACATGACGTCGATGCGGCCGTGCTCGGCCGCCACGCCGTCGATCGCCCGGTCGACCGCCGCGCGGTCGGCGACGTCGAGCTCGATCGCCTCGGCCTGCACGCCGTCGCCGCGCAACTCCCGGGTGGTCCGCTCGCCGGAGGCGCCGTCGACGTCGGCGACGATCACCGCCGCCCCCTCGCGCCCGAGCACCCGCGCGATGCCGCGGCCGATGCCGCTGGCGCCGCCGGTGACGATCGCGGTCCGCCCGTTCAGGGACTCCATCTCGCCTCCTCCGGGCATACGCTGCCCGCGTCATGAGCTCGCTGCCACTCGCCGATCAGGTCGCCGTCGTCACCGGCGGCGCGCGCGGCATCGGCGCGGCGATCGCCGCCCGGCTGCGCGCCGATGGGGCGACCGTCGTCGTGTTCGACCGCGCGCCGGACGAGGGCCGGCCGGCCGTCGACGTCACCGACGAGCATGCGGTGCAGGCCGCCGTGGCCGAGGTCGTTGCCCGGCACGGCCGCATCGATGTCCTCGTCAACAACGCGGGCGTCTACCCGCACGTCCCGTTCGAGGCGATGACGCTCGACACGTGGCGGGCGGTCATGGGGCTCAACCTCGACGGCGTCTTCGTCTGCTCGCGCGCGGTCTTCCCGGTCATGCGCGAGCAGGGCTACGGCCGGATCGTCAACATCGTCTCGTCGACATTCTTCATCGGGCAGCGCTGCCTGACCGCGTACGTCGCGAGCAAGGGCGGCGTGATCGGCTTCACGCGTGCGCTCGCCACCGAGGCGGGCCCGCTCGGCATCACGGTCAACGCGGTCGCCCCGGGCCTGATCGACACGAGGGGCGCCGCGGCGGCCGATCCGCTGTTCGACGAGGTCGTCGGCGCGCAGGCGATCGGCCGTGCGGGAGCGCCGAACGACGTCGCCGAGGCGGTCGCCTACGTCGTCACGCCGGCCGCGGGCTTCATCACCGGCCAGACGATCAACGTCGACGGCGGGCATCGCTACCACTGACCTCGTCTGTGGCTCGCGCCACGCCGAGCCGGGATGCAATGCCTCGAACTAGCCATGTGTCCAGTTTCCTTGCGGGACCGTACAGATCCCGTGGGCGCTCCGCGAGTGGCGCTCAGCCGCCCGCCGCCCCGAGTGCGGCGAGCATCCGCTGCAGCTCGGCGACGAGCTCCTCGCCGCGTCCCTCGTCCTCGAAGATGAGCTGCTGGAGCATGATGCCGTCGAGCGCGGCGAAGACGAGCCGGGCGAGCATGGGGTCGGGCTCGATGCCGATGCGGTCCAGGGCGCGAGCGGTGACGGCGAAGAACTCGTCGTACTGCGCGCGGACGTCGTCGCGAAGCTCCGGGCGCCGCCGGGCCTCGAGCGCGAGCTCGAACTGGAAGGCCTGGGCGTCGGGCTCCTCGGCGGCGAGGCCCGGCAGGTCGGCGGCGAAGTCCTCCAGGCGCCCGCTGTCGGAGTCGACGCGCGCCGCCTCGACGGCGTGGCGTGAGGCGCGCTCGAGCGCGGCGTGGACCATCGCGTCGAGCGTGCCGAAGTGGTACGTGACGAGCCCGTGGGTGAGGCCGGCCTCCGCGGCGACGCGCCGGTAGGTGAGGCCCCGGAAGCCGTGCTTGGCGATCACCCGCTCGGTGGCGTCGAGCAGCGCGTCGCGGCCTTCGTTGTGCGGCGGGCGTTCGACGCTGGCGCGCTCCATGGGGCGAGCGTATCGTCAGGCGCTCCGGAGCCGACCGCGCGGCAGTGAACTTGACATTTGTCTAGTCCGGTGGTCGACTTCACCCCATGGACACCGCCAGCCCATCGGCCGCGCTCGGCCGCCGTCACCCTCTCGACCCGCTCACCGCCGAGGAGATCTCCCGGGCCGCGGCGACCCTGCGCGCCCATCCGGAGTGTCCCGACGGCGTGCGGTTCGTGTCCATCTCCACGGCGGAGCCGCCCCGCGACGCCGCCGACCCGGTGCGCGCGGCGCAGGCCGTCCTGCACGACGTGGAGCGCCGCACGACGATCGAGGCGCGCGTGGACCTGGAGGCGGACACCGCGACCGACTGGCGGGTCCTCGAGGGCGTCGAGCCGCAGATGACCGAGGCCGAGTTCCTGGCGATCGAGGCCGCGGTGCGCCGCGCGCCCCGGTTTCAGGCGGCGCTGAAGCGGCGCGGCATCGACGACGTCTCGCTCGTCGACGTCGACCCCGTGTCGGCGGGCTGGTACGACCTCCCCGAGGAGCAGGGCGGCCACCGCCTCGCGCGGATCCTCGCCTACGTCCGGCCCGAGCCGGGCGGCAACGCGTACGCCCGCCCGCTCGAGGGGATCTTCGGCCTCGTCGACATCCACACCGGCGAGCTCGTGCACTTCGAGGACCGCGAGCCCGTGGCGCTGCCCGCCGAGGTCGGCGAGTTCCGCGCCGACCGCATCGCGCTGCGGGACGACCTGCGCCCCATCCACATCAGCCAGCCCGAGGGACCGAGCTTCACCGTCGACGGCCACGAGGTGCGCTGGCAGAAGTGGCGCGTGCGCGTCGGCTTCGACCAGCGCGAGGGGCTCGTCCTGCATGACCTCGGCTACGAGGACGACGGTGAGCTGCGCCCGATCCTGCGCCGCGCGTCCTACGCCGAGATGGTCGTCCCCTACGCCGACCCCGACCGCTTCTATCAGACGCCGCTGGACATCGGCGAGTTCAACGCCGGCACGATGACCAACTCGCTGACGCTCGGGTGCGACTGCCTCGGCGTCATCCACTACTTCGACGGCGCGTGGGCCAACGCCGACGGCGAGCCGGTCGTGGTCCCCAACGCGATCTGCCTGCACGAGGAGGACTACGGCACCCTCTGGAAGCACATGGACTTCCGCACCGGCCACGTCGAGGTCCGGCGTGCCCGGCGCCTGGTGATCTCGAGCTTCATCACCGTCGGCAACTACGACTACGGCTTCTTCTGGTACCTCTACCAGGACGGCATCATCGGCTCGGAGGTCAAGGCCACGGGCATCGTCGCCACGCAGGCGATGGCCGACGGCGAGACGTCCCCCTACGGCAAGCTCGTCGCCCCGAACCTCAACGCGATGCACCACCAGCACGTCTTCTGCGCGCGTCTGGACCCGCATCTCGACGGCGGCGGCAACTCGGTCGTGGAGGTCCAGACCGAGGCCGATCCCGTCGGTCCCGGCAACCCGCACGGCAACGCCTGGCGCACCGTCGCGCGCACCCTGCGCACCGAGGCCGAGGCCCGCCGGCGCATCGACCTTTCCACCGCCCGCAGCTGGTACATCCAGAACCCGACCAGGCCCAACCGCGTCGGCCAGCCCATCGCCTACAAGCTCATCACGGGCGAGAACACCCTCCCCTTCGCGGCCGCCGACTCGTCCATGCTCAGGCGCGCGGGCTTCGTCGACTACCACCTGTGGGTGACCCCGTACGACCCGGCCGAGCGCTACCCCGCCGGCGACTACCCCTACCAGCACAAGGGGGGCGACGGCCTGCCGCGCTGGGTCCAAGCGGACCGCAGCGTCGAGGACACCGACATCGTCGTCTGGTACACGATGAACCACCATCACGTCCCGCGGCCGGAGGACTGGCCGGTCATGCCGGTCGCCCGGATCGGCTTCGAGCTCAAGCCGTGGGGCTTCTTCGACCGCAGCCCCGCGCTCGACGTGCCACCCTCGCGGCCGGGCGAGGGCAGTTGCCACGCGCACCGCGAGGCGGCGGACTGACGCGCGCGCGGCGCTGATTCACCACGCTTGCCGTGAGGCCAGGACTCGTGCGGCTGCGCGTGCCCGTGGGGCGCCGCCACAAGGGTGGACCACGGTGAGCCACCGCGGGTTGTCGCCGGTCGAGCAGTAGGCGTACGGAGGCCGCGGTCGCTGACGTTGGTCAAGGTGACGGCATGCTGCGGGAGGATCCACCGGTCCGGCGCTTGCCCGAATCCAGGAGCGCGTGAGCGTCGCGCTCGGGCTTCTCGTGGCCGGGTACGCTCCGCGCAGCACGTGCCGACCTTCTGACCGACGCCGTCGCGAGCTTCGAGGTGGCGGCCCGGCGGGGCCTTGCCGTCTGCATGACAGTCCTCCTCCTCGCGGCGGTCAACGCGGCCGTCAGGCCGTCACGGGCATCCCCGGCCGAGTGACGACTCCGCTTCGAGGCGCAGGGGCCGCCACGCCTGCCGCAAGTCGAGGTGCTCCCTGCCTTCAGGCAAAGCGACCGACGATCATCGGCGAAGCGCTGCGGCGCCGGGCCGTTCGGCTCACGTACCGTCGCCGCTGCTCGTTTCAGACGGTGATGACGCCCGTAGGCTGCGCCATGGACGAGCCGCGCCGTCTGGACCTGCGCTCGCTGTAGACGCGCGCGGAGGGGCCGCGCCCGTCGGACGGGATGCTCGAACGTGACGCCAAGAGCCTCGACATCCCAGCGCTGATGCTGGCCACGGGGCACCTACATCCATCCACGCGAGGCCAACCCGCGTGGATGCCAATCGGGGCGGCAGCCCGTGAACCGTCGCCACACGGTCACACGCTCATGAGCGGGTCGGTGGCCCATGGTTCAACCCGCGGTCCCAGAGGCATAGACCGGCAGCGTCAAGGCGCCGATCCGCTGGCGACGTCGCCAGCGGGGCCGACGTGCTCGAGCCGCAGGCAGAGGTCCCGGTGCCAAAACTGTGCCAGAACCCTGCCGAATATGGCGGCAAACTTGCCGAATCGGCACAGGTGCCTGAGGGCGGCTTCGGGCCGCAGACACATTCATTTTGCAGGACTTTTCCCTCGACCCCATTTTATGAATGGCATTCTTGCCATGCAGAAGGCTCTTCGACCTCCGTTGAGATCGGACGAACTCTCGAGCACAACGGGCTTTTTGGCGTCTCCGACCGTCCCCGTGCTAGCGGCATAGGGGCGCAGCGCCAGTGGTGCCAGAACGGTGCCAGAACTCCGCCCCCAGCGAGCGCGACGACTCCTAGCGCGCGACGCCGATAAACCGCGGCGGGCGCGTCGCCCAGTGGTCAGCGATCGCGCCGGGCGACGAGCTCCCACCAGTCGGTCTCCTCGCCCTCAGCCCTCTGCCACTCGAGCAGCCGGGCCATGCTCTCTACCTGTGAGCCGCTGCCGACGCAGGCGCTCCACAGCTTCTGCGTGGCGCGCTTGTAGCGGTGGATGAGATCGTCGAGTTGGAATGCATCGATCGCGCCTGCGTCGTAGCGGGCGAATCCCTCGCGCACGCGCTCGAGTAGCAGCTTGAGCTGCGCCTCGTGGTACGCGCCGACCACCTCGCGATCCGCTTTGCGCTGCTGCCGGGTGCGACCTGCAGGAGACGCCACATGATCGACGGTAGGGCGACCGCCCGCCGCGCGCAACCCGCGCAGATCAGTCGTCGAGGCCCACGTCCGGATACTGCGGCGGCGCCTGGCCCGTGCGCGTCACCACGCGTGGATACCGCGCCCCGTCGGCCTCCTCGATCGCCCGGAGGGAGAGTCGAACGCGCCACTCGTCGCCGAAGTCGAACACGTAGGCGATCTTCGCCCCGACTGACAGGTCCAGCTCGGACACCGGCACCTCCGCAGTATGAGATGCCTCGTCAGGAGTGACCGGCGACGTGTATTCGGTGTCATCGTCACCCCAGAAGCGACCGTCCAGCCAGAACGAGTACAGATGGTCGTCCAGCCAGCCGAAGGCCTCCTGGATCGCGTCATGCAGCGCCGTCAGATGTTGATCGCCGCGCACGGCGATCCGCGCGCGAACCCCACGCACGTTCGCGAGCGTCGCATCGAAGACATAGACCGGCCCGGCAGTCGCCGTTCCACCTCCGAACACCATGCGCCCCGCCGGCGATAGCGCGAGACGATGACCACGCAGGCGCGGCTGCGCCGGATCCGGGAACCGCTCGACGAGCCCATACGCCTCACCGCGGCGCAGCACATCGCCGACGACCGCGCCGACGTCGCGCTCACCCGGCGGCGCCCCATCCGGCCCCGCCCAAGGCTGCCGTCGGACACGCGCGAACGCCGCAGCATCAAGCTCGCGCCAATCGCAAGATTCGCCACCGCGCAACGCATCGAGGACCGCGACGGCGACCGACTCCGTAAACGCGTCGCCCGCGCCGAGGTCCGCCGCAAGCGCCTGCAGCAGAGCGCCAGGATCGGCGGCCAGCTCACGACCGCGTGCCGTCGTCAGCAGGCGGCGGCCGCCGCGCCGCACCAACCGCAGCCGCCGGAGTCCTTCATGCAGCGCCTCCAGCACCGCCAGCTCGGCCTCGCGATGCGGCGGACCGAAAAGTTCCGCATCCCACCACCCCGGCCACCGCTCCGCCGCCTCTCGCACCACCACCCGAGCCAACGCATACGTCTGCGTCAACGGCACACCAGCCTCCGCCTGGTCGAGCAGCCACCGCGCCGGTGCGGTCGCCGCGAGGACCTCCGGGGCAACCACCTCATCGGCCGAACTCACAGCGCCGGATCCTAAGGCGCGCGCCTCGACCCCCGAGAGCGGCCGCGCCTCCACGACCACGATGGGGCGCGAGCGATCCGCCGCCTAGGCGGCGGCCAGCGCTGGCGCCAGCGCTTCAGCGCTGGTCTCCACCGTCTCCGGCACGGTCGCCGTCAGATGACCATCGCGGTCCAGGATCCGACGAGGGCCCAGCAACGTCAGGCCCACGATCCGCGACGTGGCCGGCGCGTAACGGATGACGTGCCCCTCCGGAGTCTCCTCACCGTCGGCCTGCTGAGGCGGATCGACGTGCAGGTACAAGACGTCGTTGTCGGCGTCGTAGTCGGCATGGTCGAAGGTGACCGCGCCGATCGTGATGCTCACGCGCTCCATGGCCTCGGGTCCTTGCGGTGGCCGAACGCGGAGATGATCCGTGCCGGCTCCTGCTCAGAGCTTACGACCACCAGCAGCATCGACTGGGCCCCGCGTCTCGCACGTATTAGCGCCGTCGCTCCTCGAAGACAGGATCGGCCTCGACGTGAGCGGGCGACCGGACGGCCCGCAGCATTGCGTCGACGTGGAGCTCGAGCTCAGGGTGGCCGCGGAGCACCTTCTCCCGCCACACGCGCCCGGGCAGCACCACCCGCGCACCGCTCGGATCGAACACTTCGCGGATGACGTCATGGGCCGTCACACCGACAGCATGGAGTGCACAGCGGACGTCCGACCGCCCAGCGAATCGGGTCCCGAAACAGGTCCCGAACTGCCCGATTCTGACCCCTTCTGAGCGCAACTGAGGGCATCTCCGAAGCCCGTAAGTACCGCGAATGCGCCAACTTGTCGGCCGATCATAATCCGCGTGTCCGGAGGGTTCGAGTCCCTCCTCCGGCATCACTGTGATGTCTCGGGACATATGTCCTGAGGCCAGACACCTCCTCCGGCATCTCGAAAGCCCTGCAGACCGAGGCTTTCTGTTTTTGCAGGGGTGACGGGCCGTCAGCGGGCGAGAAACCCGCCGTCGACCATGAAGTTCGCGCCGGTGACCCAAGCGCTCTCGTCGGACGCGAGGAAGAGCGCCATCGCCGCCACGTCCTCGACCTCGCCGATGCGAGTCAACATGATGCTGTCGAGATGGTCCGTGTTGAACTTCTGGTCGGTGAGCATCCGTGCGGTTGCCGGTGAAGCGATGATGCCGGGGGAGATCGAGTTGGCCCGGATTGCGTGTGGGCCGCCCTCCAGCGCCAGTTCGCGCGTGAGGGCGATCACGGCGCCCTTGGCCGCGGCGTGGGCGAACGACCCGGGGGTGGCTTGTATCGCGCTGACGCCCGAGATCGACCCGGTGTTGATGATCGATCCGCCGCCGTCCACGAGATACCTCCAAGCGGCACTACAGACGTAGAAGATCAGATCGACTTCGTTGCGGATCGTCGCGTGCCAGTCCTCGTCGGTGAGGTCGCCGATCGATCCGAAGCGGGCCTCAGACGCGTTGTTGTAGAGGATGTCGATGCCGCCACCGAGGCGGGCGGCCTCCGCGACCCATGCCCGCGCTGCGGCAGAGTCCCCGAGGTCCACCGGTGCATGCGAGTCCATCCTGCCGCCGGCGGCACGCACGCGTTCCAGGGTCTCCGCGGCCCCCGCAGCGTTCACGTCGCAGCCCATGACATGCGCCCCCTCGCTCGCAAACAGCTCCGCCGCGGCTCGACCCTGCCCGCCGGCGGTCCCGGTGATGAGCGCCACCTTTCCGTCAAGCCGCCCGGTCTTCATGGGAAGACACCCGACGACCAGGCGCGGCAGCAGCGAGTGTCCGGTGTCACGGTTCGCCGGAGTGGGCGACCGTGGACGAGCGGTTGCCCACCGGCACTCGGCGATTCCGGCACCGTGGCTGACCGCTCGTGCCGTGTCCGAGCGTGCGTCAACTGCCCTGCCAGAGCTTGCCGAACGTTGCCTTGGGATCGACATCCCTCGGCACGAACCAACCGTGGGGGAAGTCCGCCGCGTTGTCGGCTGTGACCAGCCGGACGGGCATCTGCGTCGTGTCCCAGACATCGTGCCCGGCGGACGCCCGCGCCACCACGTCCAGCGCCGCCCAACCCAGGTACGGGAAGGGCGCCGAGATCGTCGCCTTGAACACCGTGCCGCCCTGCTTGATCAGGCCGACCATCTCGGGCGTGCCGTCGTAGCCGGTGACGCCGACCTCGCGTCCCTGCTCCTGAGCCGTCTTGCCGGCGGGCACCGCCCAGTAGTCACCGGGCCACACCACGTAATCGAAGCTCCCTTCGGGATAGCGCCTCAGCGCGCCCAGCCAGGACGGCGGACCAGCGTCGCTCAGCTCCGCGGCGGATGTCTGGAGATCCGCGACGACCTTGCACCCAGGACAGTCCTTCGCGATCGTGTCCTCGAATCCGGCGACGCGGCGCGGATTGATGGCGAAGCCCTTGTCGTTGAACACGAGGATCTTCGCTTTTCCGCCCGAGTCGGCGATCACATACTGCGCCATGGCCTGTCCAGCGGGGTAGCCACCGGTCGTGACGTCGTAGATCTTTCCTTCATAGCCCTCGTTGTCGCACATGACGCAGGCAACCGGGATGTTCGCCTTGTTGGCTGCGGCGAGGGCAGACTCCACGGTCGCGGCGTCGATGACGAGCAGGATGATCGCGTCGTATTTCTCTTGGACCGCCTGCTGGATGAAGCCGGCCTGAGCCGTCGGGCTGAACTTTCCGTCCATCGACGGACCCACCGTCCAGCCCATCGTCCTCGCCGCTTCGTGGACGCCCTCGTTCATCGCGTCGAAACCCGCATCCTGGCCGGCCAGGATCACTGCGACCCGCTTCTTGCCCGGGTCGAACGGCTCGGTCGGTGCCGGCAGTTTCACGCCCTCGGTCTCCATGAGCTGCTCGACCTGCACCTTGGCCTTGGCGACGACCTCCTGATCACCGCCGCTGGACGCGACGATGGTCGCTGTTCGCACGGTCGAGCCACTGGAGTCGTCGCCGCTCCCGCAGCCGACGAACCCGAGCCCGCAGACCACCACCACGACCGCGAGCAGCCATCCTGCCCGTCCCACCGATGCCTTCTGCGGTTCACCCGATGCCTCGCGCGTTCTCGTCCGCACCATGTCCCCCGCTCCTCAACTCGCCAGCTTGCCGAGCCGCCGTTTGATGATCATTCGCCAGACCAGATGGGGGCGAACGCCGCCTTGGGATCGAAGTCGTGCGGCACGTACCACCCCTTCGGGAACTTCGCCGCGTTCTGCGGAGTGACCAGACGCAACGGCAGCTGAGTGGTGTCCCACGTCTCGAGACCGGCCGAGGCCCGAGCGACCTGGTCCAGCGCGGCCCACGGGAGGTACTCGAACGGGGCGGTGACGGTGGCCTTGAACACCGGCCCGTCCTTCTCGATCATGCGCACCATCTCCGGCGATCCGTCGTAGCCCGTGATTGCGACGTTGCGTCCCTGTTCGAGCGCCGTCTTGCCGGCCGGGATCGCGTAGTAGTCGTACGGGAAGACGGTCCAGTCGAAATCGTCCGGCGAGTAACGCCGCAGCGCGCCGAGCCACTCGGGCGGCCCCGGCTTCGCGAGACTGGCCGGCGTCATCTGCACCGTGTCGACGATCTCGCACTCCGGACAGACCTGAGCGAGCGTGTCTCGGAAACCTTCCACGCGCGTCTTCACGATCGAGTACGCCTTGTCGTCGAACAGCAGAACCTTCGCCTTGCCGCCCGAGGCTGCGGTGACATAGTTCGCGATCGCCTCGCCGCCCGGGCGACCGCTTGTCGTGACGTCGATGATCTCGTCCTCGTACCCCTTGTTCTCGCACATGAGGCACGCGACAGGGATGTTCGCCTGCTTCGCTGCCGCCAACGCCGACTCGATGTTCACCGCGTCGATGACGAGCAGGATGATCGCGTCATACTTCTCGTTGACCGCCTGCTGGATGAACCCTGCTTGAGCGGCCGGGTTGAACTTCCCGTCCATCGGCGGTCCCAGCGTCCAACCCATGGTGTCGGCCGCCTCCTTCAGCGAGTCGACCATCGCCGTGAAGCCCTCGTCCTGCCCCGCCATGATCACCGCCGCCCGCTTGTGGCCCGGATCGAACGGCTTGTCGGGAACCGGGAACTTCACCCCCTCGGTCTTGGAGAGCTCTGCGACCTTCTTCTCCGCGGCCGCCACCGCATCGCCCGCCGGTTCGTCCGCCGCCGCGGGCTCGGCCGTGGAGGCTGCCGTGCTGGTATCGTCGCTACTCCCACACCCGCTCGCGAAGGCTAGGGTGAGGATCATCGCCAAGAGGATCGCGAGGGTGCCCACGCCGCGGCCCCGACAGCGCGCCTTCCGGCCGCCGACGTCTTGCGTGATCTCTAGGTCTGATCGTGACATCGGGACTCCTCGATTTGTTGTTGCCAACGACTCCCCGTAAGGGCACTAACCCGCGAATGCCTGCGCATCCCGGCCTCCGACGGCCGGCGTGAACCGGAACACTCGTCCGCCGCGCGCCGCATCGCACCCGGCCGGCTCCGCGGCGGTTGTGACGAAGAGATCTGCGTGGCGGGTGCCGCCGAACGCACAGCTGGTGACCCGCGCCGCCGGAATCCGCACAGTGTCGGTAACCGCTCCGGAGGCCGAGTGGCGACGCACCATGCCCGCCCCGTACATCGCGATCCAGAGCCCGCCCTCGAGGTCGACGGCCATGCCGTCGGGCTCGCCGTGCGCCGGGTCCACCGTGATCAGCTCGCGTCGGCGGCTGAGCGTGCCGGCCGTCGGGTCGAAGTCGAACGCCCACACCGCGACACGACTGTCGACGAGGTACATCGTGTCGCCGGACTCGCTCCACGCCATACCGTTCGGAAGCGTGAGCCCGTCGAGGATGCGGGTGAGCGTCCAGTCGTGGTCGAGGCGGTACAGCGCGCCCTCACCGGGCGCGAAGGTCGCGGCCAGCGTCCCGATCCACGCGCGCCCCTGGGGATCGCACTTCGCGTCGTTACACCGCACGGCCATTCCCGGCGGCCGGTCGATCGGGGCGATGAGCTCTGGCGTGGCCTGGCGGTCGGGGAGCACCGCGACGCCCTCTTCGAGTGCGACGAGGTAGCCACCTTGCGTGCGCGGGAGAACCGCGCTCGCCGGTTGGCCACAATCGACGGTCACGGTCGTGTCGGCACCGATCCAGTGGACCAAGCCGGCGTCGAGGTCGACACACGCGAGCTCCTCGTACCGATCGTCCCAGAGCGGTCCTTCGCCGATCTCGCAGCTCACGTCCCCCCACGGCACCGGCACGGGAACGGCGGGCAAGCCTGAGTGCGGGCTCGCGGCGTTCATGGCGTGCGATTGCCGTTGTGGCAGATCTCGGCGATGCGGTCGGGGGTGACGGGGAGGGTGCGCAGGCGGGGCTGCCAGGGGGCGAGGGCATCGAGGACCGCGCAGGTGACGGCGGCGGGCGCGGAGATCAGTCCGCCTTCGCCGATGCCCTTGATCCCGCCGATCGAGAACGGCGACGGGCTCTCGAGATGGTTGACGTCGATCCGCGGGACCTCCATCGTGGTCGGGATCAGGTAGTCCATGTAGGTCGTCGCCAGCGGCTGGCCCTGCTCGTCGTAGGCGAGGTGCTCGAGCAGCGCCCCGCCGATGCCTTGGGCGATCGCCCCGTGAACTTGGCCCTCGACGATCATCGGGTTGATCACCGTTCCGCAGTCCTCGGAGGCCACGATCCGCTCGATCGTGATCTCGGTCGTCTCCGGGTCGACCTCGACGACCGCGATGATCGTGCCGTTGGAGTACGTCGCCGGCGGGTCGTAGAACATCGTCGCCGACAGATAGACGTCCTCGCCTTCGCCTCGAACCCGAGGATCGAAGTACGCGGCGCCCGCCACCTCCGCAAACGACACGCCCGCATCCGGATCGCCGGCCACCGACACCTGACCATCGGCGATCTCGAGATCCTCGGGCGAGACCTCCAACAACCGGCCGGCCGCCGCCAGGATCTTCTCGCGCACCCGAGCCGCGGCCAGCGACACCGTCCCGCCGCCGATGATCGCGCTGCGACTCGCGTGTGTGCCCATCCCGAACGGCGACGTGCTCGTGTCGCCGAACACCACCGCGACGTCCTCGATCGCCACGCCCAACCCATCCGCCGCGACCTGGGCAAACGTCGTCTCATGCCCCTGCCCGTGCGAATGCAGGCCCACCGCCACCGTCACCTTCCCCGTCGGCTCCACCGTGACGACCGCTCTGTCGTTCGACGGCACGGGAAGGAGAGCTTGCGAGCCGGCATCGGTCCCGAAGCCGGTGAGCTCGTTGTACGGGCTGATGCCGATGCCGATGTAACGTCCCTGCTCGCGCAGCTCGCGCTGACGCTCGCGCAACGCCCAGTAGTCGATCATCTCCAGCGCGTCGGCCAGCGACTCCGTGTAGCTGCCGGAGTCATAGAGCATGTCCGTGCACGTCCGGTGCGGAAACGACCCCGGCGCGATCATGTTCAACCGCCGAAACTCCGCCGGATCGAGCCCCAGATCACGCGCGACCTCATCGAAGAACAGCTCTCGCGCCGAATGCCCCGCCGTCCAGCCCACGCCCCGGAAGGGCCCGATGGGCGTCTTGTTCGTCACGACCCCGATCACTTCGTAGTCGTAGTTGGCGATGTCGTAGACGCCCGGCATCAGCTGCGCCGCGACGAGCGGCTCGATCAGGACGCTCGCCGTGTTGAAGGAGTAGCCGCCGCCGTCGCCGATGAGCTGGGCGCGCATGCCGAGGATCCGGCCCTCCCCGGTCACCGCTAGCTCCATCGAGATGATCTGCTCCTTGGCGTGACTGCCCGCGATCAGGTTCTCCCGACGATCCTCCACCCACTTCACCGGACAACCCAGCCGCCGGGCAAGCTCGCAGACGATCACCTCCTCGGGATACGTCGCCATCTTCTGGCCGAAGCCGCCGCCCACCGCCGGCGTGCTCACCCGGATCCGCTGCTCCGGCATGCCGAGCGCCGCAGAGAGGGACATACGCAGCAGGTGCGGCGTCTGACTGGAGGTCTGGATGTGGAGCCGGTCGGGTCCTGTCTCGAAGGTCGCGATCGCCCCCCGCGTCTCCATCGGAGCGGCCATGAACCGGTTCGTGTGAAACCGCCCCTCGAACACCCGATCCGCCGCCGCGAACGCCGCCCCCGTATCACCATGCGCACGCGACCGCCGATACAGCACGTTCGTCCCCAACTCCTCAAACAACACCGGCGCATCCGCCGCCATCCCCGCCACCGCATCCGTCACCGCACCCAACGGCTCGTACCCGACCACCACCAGATCAGCCGCATCCTCGGCCACATACCGGTCCTCGGCCACCACCGCCGCAACCGCCTCACCCACGAACCGCACCCGATCCACTGCCAACACCGGCTGCGGCGTCTTCAACAAACCCTCGACCGCGAGAGGGTCGACCAGGGGGGCGACGGAGTGCAGGTGCTCGGCGGTCACGACCGCGACCACTCCGGGCAGCGCCAACGCCCGCGACACGTCGACCGACACCATTCGCGCATGCGCATACGGCGATCGCACGAACCCCACATGCTTCATCCCCGCCACCTTCACATCGGCGAGGAACCGCGCGCTGCCGGTCAAGAACCGATCGTCCTCGACACGCGGCACCCGCGCACCCACGAACTTCCCACGGACCAAGAGGCTGCTCGTATCCACTGTGCAACTATCTGCCGGCACCCCCAGTGGCGTCATGGTGGACGCTCACAAACCGCTCGTCGCCACGACCAAACCTGGAGGGTGTCCAGCGCTGTGGCTCACATCGAGCCAGGTCCCACGACCGCGTCAGACGAGGGACTCGCGCCGAGGTGCGGGATTCGGCGCCCTCAGGCGCCAGACTCCGCGGAGCGTGCCCACGCTCCTCCTGGACGGCCGAGTATTCCCGGTGCCCGGCGCGTCAACCGTTCGACGAGCCGGCCGGCACCACGATGTTCGTCACGCTCGTTCCCCGACAGCACAAACCGGCAGCATGTGACCAGGCCCTGCGGGGGCCGACGCACCGACGACCACGTCGGGTCGGGTCGACCGGCCCATCACTCTTGTCGGCAGATCTCGGCGATGCGGTCGGGGGTGACGGGCAGGGTGCGCAGGCGGGGCTCCCAGGGGGCGAGGGCATCGAGGACCGCGCAGGTGACGGCGGCGGGCGCGGAGATCAGACCGCCTTCGCCGATGCCCTTGATCCCGCCGATCGAGAACGGCGACGGGCTCTCGAGATGGTTGACGTCGATCCGCGGGACCTCCATCGTGGTCGGGATCAGGTAGTCCATGTAGGTCGTCGCCAGCGGCTGGCCCTGCTCGTCGTAGGCGAGGTGCTCGAGCAGCGCCCCGCCGATGCCTTGGGCGATCGCGCCGTGAACCTGGCCCTCGACGATCATCGGGTTGATCACCGTTCCGCAGTCCTCGGAGGCCACGATCCGCTCGATCGTGATCTCGGTCGTCTCCGGGTCGACCTCGACGACCGCGATGATCGTGCCGTTGGAGTACGTCGCCGGCGGGTCATAGAACATCGTCGCCGACAGATAGACGTCCTCGCCTTCGCCTCGAACCCGAGGATCGAAGTACGCGGCGCCCGCCACCTCCGCAAACGACACGCCCGCGTCCGGATCGCCGGCCACCGACACCCGACCATCGACGATCTCCAGATCCTCGGGCGAGACCTCCAACAACCGGCCCGCCGCCGCCAGGACCTTCTCGCGCACCCGAGCCGCGGCCAGCGACACCGTCCCGCCGCCGATGATCGCGCTGCGACTCGCATACGTCCCCATCCCGAACGGCGACGTGCTCGTATCGCCGAACACCACCGCGACGTCCTCGATCGCCACGCCCAACCCATCCGCCGCGACCTGAGCAAACGTCGTCTCATGCCCCTGCCCATGCGAATGAAAGCCCACCGCCACCGTCACCTTCCCGGTCGGCTCAACCGTGACCATTGCGTTGTCATGTGAGGGAAATGGGAACCCGGCCTGCGAGGCGGAGTCCGTCCCGAAGCCGGTGAGCTCGTTGTAGGGGCTGATGCCGATGCCGATGTAGCGCCCCTGCGCGCGCAGCTCGCGCTGACGCTCGCGCAGCGCGCGGTAGTCGACCATCTCCAGCGCGTCGGCCAGCGACTCCGTATAGCTGCCCGAGTCATAGAGCATGTCCGTGCACGTGCGATGCGGAAACGAGCCCGGCGCGATCATGTTCAACCGCCGAAACTCCGCCGGATCGAGCCCCAGATCACGCGCGACCTCATCGAACAACAGCTCCCGCGCCGAATGCCCCGCCGTCCAGCCGATCCCCCGGAACGAGGCCACGGGCGTCTTGTTCGTCACGACCCCGATCACTTCGTAGTCGTAGTTGGCGATGTCGTACACCCCGGGCATGCTCTGGGCGGCGACCTGCGGTTCCACGAGGATGCTGGACGTGTTGAAGGAGTAGCCGCCGCCGTCGCCGATGAGCTGGGCGCGCATGCCGAGGATCCGGCCCTCCCCGGTCACCGCCAACTCCAGCGAGATGATCTGCTCCTTGGCGTGACTGCCCGCGATCAGGTTCTCCCGACGATCCTCCACCCACTTCACCGGACAACCCAATCGCCGCGCCAGCGCTGCGACCACGACCTCCTCGGGCGACGTCGCGATCTTCTGGCCGAAGCCGCCGCCCACCGCCGGCGTGCTCACCCGGATCCGCTGCTCCGGCATGCCCAGGACGCCGGCGAGCGCCATCCGCAGCAGGTGCGGCGTCTGGCTGGACGTCTGGATGTGCAGGCGGTCGGGGCCGGTCTCGAAGGTCGCGATCGCCCCACGTGTCTCCATCGGAGCCGCCATGAACCGGTTCGTGTGAAACCGCCCCTCGAACACCCGATCAGCCGCCGCGAACGCCGAATCCGTATCACCATGCGCACGCGACCGCCGATACAGCACGTTCGTGCCCAACTCCTCAAACAACACCGGCGCATCCGCCGCCATCCCCGCCACCGCATCCGTCACCGCACCCAACGGCTCATACTCGACCACCACCAGATCCGCGGCATCCTCGGCCACATACCGGTCCTCGGCCACCACCGCCGCAACCGCCTCACCCACGAACCGCACCCGATCCACCGCCAACACCGGCTGCGGCGTCTTCGACAACCCCTCGATCTGCATGGCGTCCACCAGCCGTCCGACGTCGGCCAGGTCCTCCCCGGTCACAACCGCGGCCACCCCGGCCAGCGCCAACGCCTGCGACACGTCGACCGACACCACCCGCGCATGCGCATACGGCGACCGCACAAACGCCACATGCTTCATCCCCGCCACCTTCACATCGGCGATGAACCTCGCACTCCCCGTCAAGAACCGATCGTCCTCGACCCGCGGCACCCGCGCACCCACGAACTTCCCACGGGTGAACGTCTTGTTCTCAACCATCAGCGCGTTTCCGTTCAGTCGGCTCCGCTGGCCTCTACCACGGCGGCGACGATCCCCTGGTAGCCGGTGCAGCGACAGATGTTCCCGGAGAGCTCACGGCGAGCCTCTTCCACGGTCAGCTCGTCACGATCCTCGAGCAGCTCATAGCTGGTGACGAGGAAGCCGGGCGTGCAGAAGCCACACTGCAGCGCATGGTGCTTCTTGAAGCTCTCCCGCAGCCGAGCCCCACGTGGCAGCCGGCATAGCTCCTCGACGGTCTGGACGGTCCCGCCCGCCGCCTGAACGGCCAGTGTGCAGCAGGACCTCACCGGCTCACCCTCGAGCAGGACGGTGCACGCACCGCACACGCCGTGTTCGCAGCCGAGCTTGGTTCCGGTGAGATCCAGCTCGTCGCGGATGAAGTCCGCGAGCGTTAGGCGCGGCTCGACCGTGCGGGTGACCTCGGTCTGGTTGACGGTCATCACGACCTCGACCAGCTCCTTCGAGCTCGTCATCGCTTCTCTCCTTCTGAGGTGCCGTCGGTTGCTGTCACCGCGCGCAGGGCGCGGGCCACCAGCGCTTCGGCGATGCGGCGTCGCGTTGCCGCGCTCGCGTGGAGATCGGTCGTCGGATCTGTGTCCTGCACACCGACGCGAGCGGCGGCCCGGGCGGCCTCCGGATCGCCGCCGATGTGCTGCTCGGCCTTCTCGACGCGAAGCGGCGTCGACGCCATGCCACCCAACACGACGCGTGGCGGGTCGCCGTTTCGTCCCACGATCGCCGCGCACGACACGATCGCGAAGTCTCCGTGGCGCCGCGACACCTCGTCGAACCACCAGCGGCGGCCCGTCGTCGTGGGGATCCGCACCTCAACGAGCATTTCGTCCTCCTGCAGCGCGCTGGTGAACAGCGTCTCGAAGAAGTCCTCGGCCGGGATGGTCCGCGGCCCGGCCGGCCCCTGTGCGACGAACTCGGCGTCCAGTGCCCGTAACACGACGGGCAGCTCGGCCGTGGGGTCGGCGTGGCAGACGCTGCCCCCAATGGTCCCGCGGGCGCGGATCGCCCGGTGGCCGATATAGGGCATCGCACCGGCCAGGAGCGGCGCTGCCTCGGCAACGGCCGTGGAGCGCTCGAGCGTGCGTTGCGTCGTCATGGCACCGATCCGCAGCAACCCGTCCGCCACCTCGACGTAACGCAGCTCGGGGATCCGCCCGAGGTCGATGAGCCGGGTCGGCGCGGCCAGGCGCAGTCCCATCAGCGGGATCAAGCTCTGCCCACCGGCGAGAAAGCGGGCTTCCTCGCCGGCCTCGGCGAGTTGCTCGATCGCTGCTGACACGGTCGTCGGGCATCTGTACTCGAAGCGGGCCGGTTTCACGTGCCCCTCACCTCCGGAAGGAACGGCGTCCGATTCCTGGCGACGTCACCATGCGCGCTCCAGCAGCTCGAGGACCTCGCCGCTCGCCGTGACTCGACGCGGGTTGCCAGTGATCCCCGTGTCCGTGAGGGTGCGCTCCGCGATCACGGGCAACAGGTCCCTGGTCAGCCGGGTGTCCCGCAAGCGCGTCGGAAGCTCGAGCCGAGCGATCAGCGCTTCGATCCTCTGTATGAGACCCTCGACATCGCCATATCCCTCTGCCGTTACGCATCCGACCTGCTGGGCGAGACGCGTGAGCGGACCTTCCGCCTCGACGGCGTTGAAGCGCATCACGTGGGGCAGGAGTATCGCGGACGTGTCGCCGTGCCCGATCTCGGCCAGTGCTCCCACCTGATGACCGAGCGCATGGCTGAGGCCGACGTTGACGTTGCCGGTCGAGAACTGCGCCATCCATGACGCGATCAACAGCGCGGTTCGCACGGGGGAATCCGGTTGGTCGGCCTCGGTCCCGAGGCGCTCCAGCAGGATGCGTGCCGACCCGATCGACAGCGACTCGGTGAAGGGGTGACCGTGGAGCGAGTAGATCCGCTCCACATCGTGGTCCAGGCACTTGATTCCGCTCTTGCGCCAGAGATTCAGGGGTGTGCGACGCGTCACTCGAGGGTCGAGCACGATCATCGTGGGCGCCGAGCCTCGGTGGTAGTACTGATCCTTGCGCGTCTCGCCGTCGCTGCCCTCGAGCGTGAGTCCCGCCTGGCCCGTGAACTCCGCGCCCGAGAGCGTCGTGGTCACCGCGACGATCGGGGCACACGGCAACGCTTCCGCCGTGTAATAGGCATCCATCGGACGCTCCCCCGAGCCCGTTGCCGAGCGCCGGCGGAACGTCTCGAGCGGTCGGCCCGTCGACACCATCGTCGCCCCCTTCGCGACATCGACCGCGCTACCGCCGCCGAGGCTCACGAGGGCGTCGGCTCGGTGGACCTTCATGAGGTCGGCGAGCGCGTTGACCGCGGACACGAGGCCGTGGGCCCCCGCCCCGGCGAACACCGCCGTCTCGAGGTCGCCTAGGACGTGCAGGACATCGTCCAGGACATCGGATGTACCGAGCGTCGTTCCGGTGACGATCACCGGCCGCGACGCGCCCAGGCGCTCGAGCTCGCGCGCCGTCTCGGCGACCGCGCCGGGCCCGAACACGACGCGGTAGTCGCGCACCGAGAACGCCCCGCGCTCCTGCCCGACGAGGGCGTGCGGCATCACGTCGGCGCTCATGGGACCCTCCTCGTCGGAAGAACGACCTCGGCACTACCTGATGCCGACCTCACGCCGTCCTGGTTCTCGCCCCAGAGATCGAGCACGACGCGCGGCTCGACCGGATCGTCCATCTTCTCGACCACCACTCCGTGGCAGCGGCAGAGGTCCCCGACGAGGTTCGCGCCCAGGTTCCGGCCGCTGAGCTTGCGGACGACACCGTGATCGCCAGCCCAGTTGGTCACGAGGTGCCCGAGCCAGTTGATCCGCATGAAGCCCTGGTCGTAGGCGCGCGGCATGCCGATCTCGCGGGCGATCTCGTTGTCGAAGTGACCCGCGGCGGGATGGACCGGGATCCCGGTCTGCGGTGACACGTAGACGTTGCGCGGGTGCTTGCGGCGCTCCGCGAAGGCCATCTTCATCGGGCTGTACACGAAGCGACGGCCGGCGAAGAACGCGACGATGTCGACGAGGGTCAACGGGCCCTTGACGATCGGGGGCAGTTGCTCGCCGACCTCCACGTCCTCCCAGTAACGCGGCTCGGCGCCGCGCACGACCTCGTTCGCGTAGGCCTCGTCAATCTCCGCGATCTGCTCCTCGGTGTAGAAGACACCTTTCGCGGCCGACCCGTTTGCCCGTGGCTTCGAGGACTGAGAACGCATCCCCTGGCCGCTGCGGGCGCGCGGGATGCGCAGCATCTGTGTCACGGCGCGGCCGACCAGCTCGCCTCCGGCCTTTTCGAAGAGCGTCTCCCCCTCCTGGATGATGAAGCGGGGGGCGCGCCGGCCCTCCTTCTCGACCACGTTGATCAGGCGCCCGCGCGCCGTGATCCGATCTCCGACCCGGACGGGCCGGAAGAGCTCCCAGTCGGTTCCGCCATGGATCCACTGGATGCCCGGAAGACCGGGCGCGACGATCGTGGTGTCGATCGAGAACAGGAATGTCGGCGGTGCGATCACCTCGCCCCAGATCGTGCGCTTCGCGTACTCCTCGTCACGCCACAGCGGGTTGTCGTCGCCGACGCTGTAGATCGCCCACCGGCGGATGTCATGCAGCGAGATCGGCTCGTACACCGCCGGCCAGTGGACGTCACGTCGCAGCCAGCGACCGAGCAACTTGCTCGCAGTGGCAATCGCGTCATCGGTCAGGCCGGGGGCGTTCGCCGTGCCCCGCTGCTCGCTCTCAACGCTCATGCGAGCCTCCTCGCCCACGCTGGAGCACGATGTCTACGGCGCACACACCCTTCCCTTCTTCGAGGACGATCAACGGATTGAGCTCCACCTCGACCACGTCGGGGGACTCGGTCACGGCTTCCAGCAGTCCGACGACGGCGGCGACCAGCGCAGCCCCGTCATGGCGAGGACCGCCGCGGTAGCCGGCGAGGCGCCTGCCCACCTTCGTCTCGGCGATGACGTCGAAGAGGAGAGTCGGATCCACCGGTGCGATGACCGCCACCACGTCGTCGAGGAGCTCCGTCTCGACGCCGCCTGACCCGATCACGACGCCCATGCCGAGATCGGGCTCGCGACGCACGGAAACGAGCACCTCGACGCCGCCGCGCGCCATCTCCTGAACGAGAACCCGGCAGCCCTCTCCCCACGTCTGCTCGAGGTCGCGGTAGATGGCGATCGCGGCGTCCACGGTTGGGACGTCGACGAAGACACCGCGAACGTCCGAACGGTGCAACGCGGTGTCCGAGTCGAGCTTGACCACGACCGGCGCGCCGATCTGTCCAACCGAGTCGGCGACACCCTCCGCCGAGCTGGCATGGAGCGTCCGCGCCACCGGGATCCGAGCGCGCTCGAGCAGCCGTGCACCTTCATGCCAGCTCGCGCTCTCCCCGCCGGGGCCGCGCGACGCGCCCGGCGCAGCCCCTCGAGCGGAGGGGAGCCCGGCCGCGAGCGTCGCGACGGCGCGTGCCGGATCATCGAAGCACCCGATCCCGAGGCGCCGCAGCCGGCGGAGGACCTCGTCGCCGGGAAGCCCACCGATGAAGGAGAGGGCGATGGGTTTGCCATGGCGATCCGCGACGACCGCGAGCTCCGCGCCGTGGTCGTCGGCGTCGCGGGCGCCGCGATTGGCCAGCTGGACCAGCGCGCACCCGGTGGAGGCGTCCTCGAGGACGATCTCGACCGTGTCGAGCAGCGCCGCAGGATCGTTCAGCGTCAGTCCCGCGAGGTCGACGGGATTGCCGATCGTCGCGTAGGACGGAAGCCGCTCGCTCAGGCGCCGGATGGTGGCCTCCGAGAGCTGGGCTCTGCTGAGCCCACGAGCGTCGCACTCGTCGAGGATGAGCGCGCAGGCGCCACCAGACAAGCTCACGACCGCGACGTCGCGGTTGGGACGGCGACCGAACCTCGCCACGCCCTCCGCGAAATCCAACAGGTCGCCCAGACCGCGCGCCCGACGAGCGCCAGCCTGACGGAAGAGCGCGTCATAGAAGCGGTCCTGACCGACCAGGCGGCCCGTGTGCGACTGCATCGCCGCTCGCGCCGCGTCGCTGCGCCCGCCGCGCAGAACCGCGATGGGGATGTCGGCCGCCCGCGCCCGCGCGCATGCCGCGAGGAAGCGATCCGCGTCTCGGATGCCCTCGACGAAGCAGACCACGCCACCGACGTCCTCGCGGTCCACCAACGCCTCGAGCGCGTCGCTGACGGTCAGATCGGCCTCGTTGCCGGTGGTGATGAGGTAGCCACAGCCGATCCCCCGGCTCAGGCAGCCCTGCGCGAGCCCGGCGCCGACGCTTCCGCTCTGGCTGACGACGGCTATCGGACCCGGCGCGATGTCCTCGCGCATCGCGGCGCTGCCGAACGTCAGCGGCATGCGATGGTGGACGTTCCACACGCCTTCGCAATTGGGGCCGAGCACCCGAAGCGGATGCTCGCGGACCACATCCTTGATCTCCTCCTCCAGGCGGCTGCCCTCCTCGCCGGTCTCCGAGAACCCACCGGTCGATATGACGACGTGGCCCACGCCGGCGGCGGCACAGGCCCGCACGGCTGCGGGCACGGCTGCCGCCGGTAGGACTACGTACGCGACGTCGGGCGGCGTCTCGAGATCGCGGACGTCGGCCACGCACGGTGCGCCGCCGACTTGGTTGTACTTCGGGTTCACGCCGAAGACCTCGCCCGCGAACCGCCATTGGCGCAGCAACGCAATCGGCCGCCCGCTTATCCGCATGGGATCGGCAGATGCTCCGATCACGGCGACGGACCGCGGCTCGAGCAGTCCTGTCAGCGCATCGCGCGTCGTGACGAGCGAATCACACAACCGCAGACCCCTCGAGCCTCGCGATGTCCTCAGGGGAGTAGCCGATGGCGGCGAGCACCGCCGCGGTGTGCTCCCCGTGGTCCGGCGGCGCCAGCCGGATGCTGCCCGGCGTATCCGTGAACTCGTAGGGAAGACCGAGGCATCGCATCGGGCCCAGGCGGGGATGCTCGATCGTCATCACCTGGCCGTTGGCGGTCGACTGCTCATGCTCCAGCGCCTCCCGCAACGAGGCGACCGGGGCGCACGGGATGTCGGCCTTCTCGAGCACCTCGAGCCAGTGCGCGGTCGTCGACTTGCGGATGCGCTCCTCGATGAACGGCACGAGGATCTCGCGGTTCGCGATGCGATCGCGGTTGCGCCGGAATCGCTCGTCGTTCGCCCACTCCGGGCAGCCCAGCAGTTCGCAGAACCGAACCCAGAACTTCTTGTTGATGATCCCGATCGCCACGTAGCCGTCGCTGGTCTCGAACGCCTGATACGGGACGATCTGCGGATGGGCGCTGCCGAGACGCGGCACTTCCTGGTCGCTGTTGAGCGCCCCGGCGGCGAAGTTCGCGACCAGCGCGAACGACGCCGACATCAGCGACAGGTCGATCTTCTGACCCGTGCCGGTCACATCCCGCGCGCGAAGCGCCGCGAGGATCGCGATCGAGGCCAGGAACGCCGCGCCGAAGTCCGCGACGGGCGGGCCGATGCGCACCGGCGCGCGCCCATCCTCGCCCGTGATCGCCATCAGGCCGCACGACGCCTGGGTGAGGATGTCCATGCCCGGCCGGTCGACGAGCGGCCCGCGCGTCCCATAGCCCGTGATCGAGCAGTACACGAGCCGCGGGTTGTCCAGCTTCAACTCGTCGTAACCGAGCGAACGGGCGTCGAGATAGCGCGGGCGGAAGTTCTCGATGAGGACGTCCGCGTCCGTCGCCAGCCGCCGCACGATCTCCGCACCCTCAGGGGTGCGGACATCCGCGGTGATGCCCCGCTTGTTGCGGTTCATCCCGAGGTAGTAGCCGCTCTCCCCGACGACCATGCTGTCGGTGAAGCGCGTCTCGTCGCCGTTTGTGGGCTTCTCGACCTTGATGACGTCGGCGCCGAGGTCGCCGAGGATCATGGTGCAGTACGGGCCGGCGAGCAGCCGACTGAGGTCGACGATTCGCACACCCGCCAGCGGGCCGTCCGCCAAGCCGTCCACTTCCTGCCAGGGTGACATTCGCTACGCCTCGCTCGCGACCTGAGCGGGAATACTGGGGACCGCGTCCTCCCGCAAAGGCGGGATGACCTCCTCGGCGAACAGCTTCATCGAGCGCCTGGCGAGATCGGTCGGCATGGTGCCGAAGTTCATGAACGGCAGGAAGGTCGTGACGCCGCCCTCATCGCGGAGGTACCGGACCTTCTCGATCACGGTGTCCGGGCTGCCGATCACCGCACGGTCCTTGAAGAGCCTGTCGCCCTTGAGCGTGAGCACCTCGTCGCGCCATTCGGAGTAGTAGGCGTACTGCGGCGTCTCCCTGGTGTCATCGCGCGAAGGCAGCAGCCCGCCGAGGGTCTGCGTGTACCACAGGAGGTGCTCGCCGGCTTCGGCGATCGCCTGTTCGTCGGTCTCGGCGACGTAGACGTGTTGGTTGTGGCCCAGCTCGAGCGTGTTGGGCCCGAGGCCGTTGCGATCGAGCTCATCGCGCCACACGTCCAAGAACGTCCGCTTGACTTCCTCCAACGGAGTCAGATACGGGCCGATCAGTCCGTTCAGCTCCCGCGCGACGATCATGCTGATGGTGCTCGGGCTGAGTGCCACGAGCCACGGGCTCATGGGGCGCTGCACGGGCTGGGGCAGCAACTCGACCTCAGGGATGGTCCAGTACTCACCGTCGAGTGCGGCCTTACCGGTGTTCCACGCCTCGAGGATGAAGTCGAGCGACTCCTTGAACCGCCCACGACTCTCGTCCATCGGTGAGTTGAAGAACTTGTACTCGAATGGGAACAGGCCGCGACCGAACCCGGGGTCGAGGCGACCGTGCGAGATGACGTCGAGGGTCGCGAGATCCTCGACGACATCGAGCGGGTAGTGCCACGGCAAGGCGATCACCCCCAACCCCAGCCGCAACCGACTCGTGCGCGCTGCGGCCGCCGACAGAATCACCGCCGGTGAGGGACGCCCGTAGACGGTCGAGTGATGCTCGGTGATCCAGGCGCCGTCGTAGCCGAGCTCCTCTGCGTACACGATCAGGTCGAGGAGGTCGTCGATCTTCTCGGGCTGGCCGGCTGGCGTCCCGGGAATGAGAATGGGGGTGAAACGCATCGAGTTAGATCTCCTCCGAGGGTGTGCCGATATTCGTTGCGGATGTCTCGACTATCCCCTCGGCACCGAGCGCTGTCATCGTCGGCGAGGACAAAGGCGTTGTCGCGAGGGCCAAACGTCCAGTCGTCGGCTCATCGAGTGACTGCACGCGACCGAGTCGGCGGCGCGTCTCTCGGCGGGCAAGCGGACCATCGCGAAGCAATGCAGTCGTCACGGCGCCGTTTGACTCGGGCGGCGGGTCAGCGCGCCAGTCGCCACACGACGAGAGCGGCGATCGCGACCGCGGCGACTGGCGCGACTCGCTTGGCGACCGCCACGCGTGACACGGCAATCAGGTCGACGGGCTCCGGCGTGCGCACAGTCACCGCCTCAGGCTCGACCCGCTCGGTCTCCTGAGGTGTCAACTGCGCCTCGATATTCGTGACAAAGCGCTTGACAAGCCGAGCGCTGACATCGCCGATCACCCCGCGCCCGAACTGGGCCGCCCTTCCGCTGACCTCGACGTCAGTAGTCAGCGACACCGCGGTTCCGCCGTCGTGGGGCGTCAGCGCCGACGTGGTCGTCGAGCTGACACCGCCGTCTCCCCGGCTCTCACGGCCCTCCACCGCGATCACCAACCGACGCGCCTGCTCGTCTCGCTCGAGGAATCGGATCCTGCTGTCGTAGGTCATCGTGATCGCACCGACCTTGATACGCATGACCCCCGTGTAGATCTCACCGTCACGACCGGCCAGCTCGAAGCCGGGAACGCACGGCGCTGTGCGCTCGATGTCGTCAAGGAGCTCCCAGACGCGCGAAACGGGTGCCGAGAGTACGAAGCTGTCGTGAATCTGCACGTGTAGCCCTTTCGGCGCGGATCTACGCCGCGCCCGTCCGGTGTCGCAGGATCGAGGAAAGGGCGACCGCTGCGATCAGCACCACACCGTTGATGATCGATGTCCATGTGAACGGCACGCCTCCGACGATCAGCCCTTGGCTGACCCACGCGAGGAACGCGCCGCCGAGCACGGTGCCCCAGATGTGGAATCTCCCTGCGGACAGCATCACCGTCGACAGGAAGGCCGCGGCGAACGCCGGCAGGAGGAACCCGCCCCCGACGTTGGCCGCCGCAGATCCCTGGTTGGCAGCGAGCATCACACCCGCGAGGGCCGCCAGCGCCGCGGACATGACGAACGCCATGATCTGCTTGCGCTCCACGTCGACCCCCGCGAGCCGAGCCGCCTTCTCGTTGGAGCCCGTCGCGTACATGTAGCGCCCGAAAAGGGTGTGTCCGAGCAGGAGCGACAGCAACGTCGCCACGGCGAGCAGCAGGATCACGGTCCAGGGGACATCGGACACAGCACCGGACAGGCCGACCACCAGGACCGCCGACAGCACCAGCCACGCACCTCCCGCGGCCACGCGCGTCCGTGTCGACGACTCGGACACGCGTCCCGCGATCCAGAGTCCGACTCCGGCCAGCAAGGCGGCGAAGATCAGCCACGTCACGATGGCCGGCGGCCGTCCCTGAAAGCTGCCGAGCGAGCCCGGACCGCTGAACCAACTCGGGAGCGCCCGACCGAGATCAGCCGGCGAAAAGGTCGTGCCGCCGCTGTAGACCTCGGAGATCCCGAGGAACACCCCGCCCGTTCCGAGCGTGGCGATGAACGCATTGATCTTCACGCGGACGACGAGGAAGGCGTTGGCCGCGCCGCCGAGAACGGCCACCGCGGCGACGATCAGGAGCACCAAGAAGAAGGGAAGTCCCTCCTTGGAGGACAACCCGATCGTGAGGTACGCCGCGAGGGTGGCCATCGAGGCGATCGACAGGTCGAACTGGCGCGCGATCAGGCCGACGGTCGCCGCCATCCCGAGGAGGATCACGGGCACGTTCTGGTGCGCGTCCAGCAATCGTGGCTCGGCCGAGGCAAAGCGGTCGCCGAGCCAGATCGAGTACACGACGAAGACCAGGATGAAGGTGAGGAAGGTGCCGCCCGTGACAAGCCAGGACTCCTGGAGCAGCCGCCGACGGGGCCGGCGTTCGGGAGGGGCCGGGCTACCAGGTCCGCCGGGTGCAACATCCGTCGCCGCGGGTGTCGAGACGTTCACGTCGTCGTTCCTCTCTCTGACGGTGTTCACTAGACCATCAGCTCCAGCTCGCTGACGGTGAGCGAAGCGACGTCCTCGAGCGCGCCAACGTGTCCGTCTTCGACAATCGCCACCGAGTCACAGAGCTCGAGGATGTCCTCGGCATCCGAGGACAGCACAAGTACTCCCACCCCCTTGGCCTTCAGTTCGCCGATCCGCGCGTACATCTCGCGGCGGGTGCGAACGTCGAGGCCGCGCGTCGGATCGCACATCACGAGAACGTCGGCTTCCTCGAACAGGCAGCGGCCGAAGAGCACCTTCTGCTGGTTGCCGCCCGACAGCGCACCTTGCGAGATCGAGACGTTCGCCGGTACGACCCGCAGGCGCGCCGCCATATCCCGTGCGTCGCGCCGCTCCTGACGCAGTCGCATGCTTCCGAGCGGACCTCTCCATCGCCGCAATGCGGTCAGGGTCATGTTTTGCGTGACCGGCAGGTCGTCGAACGAGCCTTCGGTTTCACGGTTGCCGGGGAGCAGCGCCACGCGAATCCCCGGAGCCACCTTGCGTTCGCCGTAGACAAGCGGCCGCACGCCCGCGGCAACCAGGCCGATGTCGTGGATGCCGGAGCTCGCGGCCCCGGTGAGCCCGATGACCTCGCCACGGTTCAGCCGAAGCGTCAACGGCCCGAAGCGCTCGGTACCGGCGCCCCAGAGCTCGAACAGGGTGTCGGCGCGTGCCCCCGAGTCTCCGGAGGAGCCCGCGTGAAGGCTGTCTGGGGCCGGGCTCGACCGCTCCACGTCAGGGGCTAGTGCGCGCACGATCTCGCTCTCGTGGCCTTTGACGTGCGAGTCGCGAACGACGACTCCGTCGATCATCACGATCGCGCGATCCGCCCAGTCGGTGAGCTCGGAGAGCTTGTGGGTCACGAGCAGCACGGTCGTTCCGGCTGCTCCGGCGCCGCTCAGGATCGCATCGGCAAGGCGCCTGGCGTCCTGGTGCGAGAGGTTCGCGGTCGCCTCGTCCAAGATCAGGAATTGGGCGCCGACGTCCAAGAGCCGAGCCACAGCCATGATCGCTCGTTCCGCTGGTGAAAGCGATGCGGCGAGCGCTCCGAGCGGGACGTCGAGCCCAACACGTCCCAGAGCTCGATGCACTGCCTCGCGTTCGCGCTTGCCGGATAGCAGCGGACCGGCGGAACGCAGCGCGGGCACACCGAGGCGCATGTTCTCCAGGACCGTCATCTCATCGATGACGCCGAAGTCCTGGTGCATCACCCCGACCGAGGGGATGGCACCCAGGTGCTTCACGGGCGTCCCTTCGAACCTGATCGTGCCACCGTCGAGATCCACCACGCCGGTGAGCGTCTTGATCATGGTCGACTTGCCGGCGCCGTTCGGGCCGAGCAGCCCCACGACCTCTCCCCGGTGGACGTTGAACGACACGCCCTTCAACACCTCGGTGGCGCCGTAGCGCTTGCGTGCACCCTCGACCTCCAGCACGGGAGGGCCAGCTCTCAGGTTGTTGCTCACCATTCCAACTCCTGGTACTCGTCGATCGAGATCGAGACGCCTTCCACCATCGCGTCGAAGACGCGCTGTCCGACCTCGCCCACGGCGACCGTTGGGTCACCCAACACACCGGAGGGCGTGGCTCGAGCGAGATCGAAGCCGACCTGCACCAGCCCCTTCCCATAGATGTCGCTGGCCGCCATCGACATGCCAAATTGGCCTTTCGCGTCGACCGGAGCGCGGACCGCACGGTCCATGCGCACGACGTCGGGTCGCAGGTGCAACTCCACGGCCGTCTCCAGCTCGCCGGCATGGAGCTCGCCGCCCGGCGCGCTGACCCGAGCCTCCGCGAAGGCGTCGGCGGCGAAGTCGGTGCAGAACAGCATCAGAACCGGGAGGCCATGTCGGTGACTGATCTCCTTGGCCACAAGGCTGACCAGCGGCCGGTTGCTGTTGTGCGCCACGACGAACGCGATCTTTCGGAAGCCATGTCTCGCCAGGGAGTCCGCGAGGTCCGTCAGGAGCGCCGTCATCGTCTGGGCAGACAGGCTCAATGTGCCGGCGAACTGCAAGTGAGCGGCTGACAACCCCCATGGCACGCCGGGCGCGACGAGCACGCCACGACGGTCGGCCGCGACGCGATCCGCAACCGCCACCGCGAGGTTGATGTCGACGTCGAGCGGCAGATGCGGCCCGTGCTGCTCCACCGCGCCGATCGGCAGGAGCACGACCGTGTCGGCAAGCGCCGCCGCCCGCGCCTCTTCCCACGTGAGAAGCTCGTACCGGTGAGCCGGGACCTTGCTCACAACGCGAACACCATCCCGCCGTCCACAGTCAAGACCTGGCCGGTCACGAAGTCCGATTGCTCCGACACGAAGAACATGACCGGCCCGACGAGATCCTCTGGAGCGCCGAGTCGGCCCAGCGGAGTCCGGGCGCGTTGCGCCTCGCCGTAGTCATCGGTAAGTCCCGCACAAACGCGATCGGTGAGGATGAGGCCCGGCGCGATCGCGTTCACGCGGATCCCCTTGTCTCCGACCTCGACAGCGAGGCTCCGCATGAGGCCGATCACCGCGGCCTTCGAAGCCGTGTATGGCGCCAGCAGGGCCGGCGGCGCGCCGACCGCCTGCGACGAGAACAGAACGATCTTCCCATACCCCTGGGCGGCCATGTGAGGCGCCACCGACCGACAGACGTTCCAGGCTCCTTGGACGTTCACCGACAAGTACACGTCCCAGTCCACGTCACGCCACTGATCCCACGGACGTCGCGGCTCGTCCACCCCGTGGAGCACGACCGCCGCGCAGTGGACGAGCGCGTCGATGCGGCCGCCCCACTCCAGCGTCCGGTCCGCGGCGCCCTCGACGCTGGCCGGATCCGAGACGTCCGATTCCACCGCGAGCACGCGCCCATCCGAGGCCGCGACCACGGCCTCACAGCCCTCGCCGTCGAGGTCGGTGGCAACGACGGCTGCGCCATGTGCGGCGAGCCCCAGAGCGACCGCCCGGCCGATGCCGTTCGCCGCGCCCGTCACCACGATCACCTGCTCGCGGAGATCTCGCGTCACGAGCCGATCACGACCGTGCCGCCGTCACACGTGCGGACACGCCGCCATTCGTCTTCCAAGCGCCGCGCCCTCCGCCGTACGAGCCGGCCTCGAGGTCGGCGAGCAGCTCCTTGGCGGTGTTGTGCCCAGGAGTGAGACGGACGTCACCCCCCGGCCACGTGCCCGGCCCCGTGAGGTACAACGACTCGATCGGCGTGCGGTAGTCGGACATCTCCGGCGTGGGACGCAACCAACCCTGCTGGAACGCGGCCATGTTGAAGCCGTTCGGCCCGTGCAGGCCGTTGCGGCGCTCGATGTCGTTCGGGCTCTGGACATGGCGCGCGAGGATCTTGTCCTTGGTCATGTTGGGAGCGATCTTGCGCCACTCGTCCTCAGCGTGGTCGGCGTGGGCTTCCTTGATCTCGTCCCACCTGACGCCCGTTCCGTCGGCGGGCACGAACCAGTAGAGGTAGACCGTGTGCTTGCCCTCGGGCGCCTGCGTCGGATCCACGAGCGTCGGACATCCGACCATGAACCCGCCGCGCGACAGCTCCACCGTCAAACGTCCGGACTGCGCGTCGCGGAAGTTCTCGTCGACGTCCTTGAGGGTGTCGCCGGTCAGGATCCACGGGACGTCGACGCCCCGATCCTCGAACCCGCGATAGACGGGCGCTTCCTCGAGCGCATAGCTCACGAGCATCGCGCGAACGCCGTACCGGAAGCGCGACATCTGCTCGGTCACGCCGGCGGGCACCACGTCGGCGTCGAGGAAGCTTCCGAAGAGCTTCTTCGGATCGGTGGACACCACGGCTTTGGCGGCGCCGTACGCGTTTCCGTCCGTCGTCTCGACGCTGGTCGCGCGGCCGTTCTCGACGCCGATACGGCTGACCTCGGTCTCGGTCTCGACGATTCCCCCGTGCGCTTCGAAGCAGTTGCGAAGCGCCGTCGAGATCGTCTGCGAGCCGCCGACGCCGAGGTACCAGTCCCAGTCGTGCAGGGCGGCCAGCAGCCCATACGCGAGGACGCCGCCTCCTGCGTCCGTCGGCTTGACCGTGCCGATCGCGGTCAGCGCGGAGAGCGAGCCCTTGACCTTGTCGTTCTCGAACCACTCGTCGAGGACGTCGCTGGTGGTCATGAGCATGTAGCGCATGACCTCCCGGCCCGACTTGGTCTCCTCGAGCTCGGCGAAGATCTCGCTCGGTCGGCGAGGAGGCCGCATCTGGTCGCGGAAGAAGGTCTCGCGGAATCCCGCGATCAGACCCATGAGGCGCTCGTAGGAACGCGCGTCCGCCTCGGACAGGAGCGCGATCTCCTCGATTGTGCGCTGGCGGTCGCCCCACAGCAGGAGCCCGGTGCCGTCCGCGTACGGCGTGCCGATGCGCGGAAACTGGCCGTCGCCGTCCCACGCCGTGTAGTTCAGTCCATGGGAGTTGAGGTCGAGATCGTCGAACATGATCTGCGGCGGCATCAACCAGTGCATGATCGAACAGAGGTTGTGCTTGAAACCGGGCAGCGTGACCTCCTCCGTGGTGGCCCCCCCACCGACCACGTGCCGCTTTTCCAGGATGACGGTCCGCAGTCCCGCCTTCGCGAGATAGCAACCGCAGGTGAGGCCGTTCACCCCGCCGCCCACGATGACGACGTCGGCATCAGTGGCTTCGTTTTGTTGCATTGTGGTTGTCTCCCGTTCGCAGTTGCCCAAGGGCCGGTCAGGCGACCAGCTTGCCGCCGGCCACCACGCGTCGTCCGTCGACTTCAAGAGTGCAATGTCTCAGGGGTATGTCGCAGTGACATTTGGTGTTACGCGACCCGCCGCCATCGACGTTCGGGCCGGTCGAGAACAGCACGCATCCCGCGATGCATCGCTGTTCCATTCCGATGGTGTGACGCATGTCCATCGTGGCCATCGTCGACCAGCGCGCTCGCTGGTTCAGGCCCCATCCGATATGTGACACGGCGTAGGCATCTGCGTCGTCCCAGTAGTCCAGGTAATCGGCGAAGAGCTGGGCGTCGGCGCCTCCGTCGATCGCGGTGATGTAGCCGCGTTCGATCGAGAGCTCGATCGGCGATTGGACGTAGCGCTTGAACGGAAACAGCGCGTCTCCGGGCGCGATGACGACGGTGCCGTCGACACCGTCCTCGTCGCCGTAGGCCGCGAGCAGCCCCCCGGCCGAGAAGTGGTCCCAGGTCCCCGGCGAGTCGGCGTATCCGATCTGGGCCGTGAGCCGATCGAACTGGCCGAGCCTGTAGGTCACGTCAGTCCCCGCCGGTGACGTCAGGCGCAGCTCGGAGGCGTCACGCAGCAACGCCTCCGCCGCGCGCACATCCGCAGTGAGCTGCTCGGAGGCGAACAGGCGCTCGAGCACGTCAGGCGGCTCCTGCACGAGCAGGATCCGGGTGCCCGATTCGAGGATGGCCATCTGCTCGGGCGAATGCAGCAGCAGCAGGAGATCGACGACGAAGTCTGCTCGCACCAGCGCGTCGACGACGTTCGGAAGAGGCGAGATCGCGCTCTCGCCGACGACGGACGCGAAGGCGTCGGTGCCGAATCCCGCGCGCCCCGCGTTCCCGGCGGTCGGGCGGACGACGATCTCGTAGACGTGCGCCCCGCGCGCAGCGGCGACGGCAGCCGCCGCCTCCGCATAGAGTCCGAGATGCGTCGTCTCGCGACGAACGCTGTCGGACAGGATCACGACGCTCTCACCGGCACGCACGTTGCAAAGGTCGAACTCCGCCTCGAACAGCTGGATGAGCTTTGTCCTGACCGGCGTCATGTGACCACCTCCTACGCCGCCGGCTGGGGCCGATGGTCCGACCGAGAAGCCGACGGCGATCGCAGCCAATCGATGACAGCGGCGAGGTCGAGCACGTCGGCGTACTTGCCGTCCATGTCGATCAGGCTCGCGCGGTGCGGTCCGTCCGCCCGGTCGCCCACGCATTGACGCGGCACGATGGGGCGGAAGCCCAGCTGTATCGCGTCCACCACGGTCGCGCGCACGCATCCGCTGGTGGAGCCACCCGCCACGAGGACGGTGTCGACCCGCGCGTGGGTCAGCTGTGCCGCGAGGTTGGTGCCGAAGAACGCCGACGCCCCCGCCTTCGTGATGAGCGGCTCGGTCGGCCGCCGCCCGAGCCGGTCGTCGATCGCCACGTCAGGACCGCCGTCGACGAGCGACAGCAGGACTGGCGACTTCATGCCCCAGGTCCCGGGCCCCGCGCCGTCCAGGTAGGCGATGGTGGTGAAGAAGACGGGCGCCGCCACGTCTCGAGCGACGGTGATGAGCTCGACCGTCGACACGATGACGTCCTCCATGTCCGAGCCGAGTGGGTGCGTCATGGATGTAAACGCCTTCGACAGGTCGACCACGACGACGGCCGGGCGCTCGCCGAACCCCAGTCGGCGACGGATGCCCGCCGCGTCGTACATCGCCGAGACGGCTTCGGCGTCGTCGTTGGGTGACGTTTCCGCGTTGTGCTTGCCGTCCTCGGTCATCGCAGGGATCCGGCGGCGCCAGGCGGTCGAACGGCAGCAGCTGTCATCACGTTGACGACCGTAATGACGCATGTGGGGCCGGTCTTCGTCGCGACTGACAAACCGGCTGTCGCGCACGCCAAAGCGCGGCAGCCGGCTGGAGACCGCTACGAAGAGCCAGGCTCGGAGTCTGAGAGCGTCAACGCCAGCTGCACGTGGAGGCGGCCTTCGCCGCTGTCCAGGATCCCGGGAACGAGCGCCTCGGCCCGCCCGAGCCGGTACCGCAGCGTGTTCGGATGGACGTAGAGGCGTTCAGCTGCGTGCTTGATGCTGCACCCATGGTCGAGGAAGACGGCGACCGACTTGACGAGTTCCGTGTCGTGCAGGCGGTCGTACTCGAACAGTCGCCCGGCGACCCGCTCGACGAACCGCTGTCGCAGCTCGGGTTCCCCCAGGAGCAGGAGCTCGTCGCTTCCGAGCTCGTGCCCGTCGAGCACGGCGTCCAGGGCCGCCTTTCGCGCGAGTTCCGCGGTCTGGCGCAGGGCGTTGCCGATGTTGAGCACGCGGGTGATCGAGTCGAACCTGGGGCTGAGCACGAGGCGTCCCACCAAGCGACGCCGCTCGACACGGGCACGGAAGGCCAACAGGTCGCGGATCGCGTCCTGCGTCAGGGCGTCCGATGGTCCGATCCACAGCATCGCGTCGCGCGTGGTGATCGGCATCAGGCGCCGCGCAGGGGCGTCCCTCACCGCGTCGCGCGGGTCAAACTGCGCGTCCGCTGGCATCGGCTCGTCGAGGACGATCGCGGCGAGTCGATAGGGCGGGTCCCCGAGGCGCCGCAAATCGGGGTGGCCGGTCAACTCGTCGACGCTCCGCGATCCATGGAGAACGCCCGCCAGGCAGTGATCCAGCGCAAGGGAGAGGCGACGGCCCGATGCGCGCGCCCGCTCCCAGCGCTCGATGCCGGAGACCGCAGCCGTGGCGACTTCGAGCAGCGTCGCCCGCGGACCGTCCGTGCGCGCGTTGTCGCGAACGATGACCCGGCCCCAGGCGAAGCCGTCGCTACCGAGGATCGAGCGCTCCGCCGTGCCGTGCCGGCCTCCGTGATCGCCGCTGCTCGCACCGGGGACCAGTTCGGCGGATGCGACGTCGCTGGAGGAGTAGACGACGCCCCGGCTCTCCTCGACGACCCGGAGGCTGCACCCGGACGACTCCTCGAGGGCACGACAGACGTCCTCGAGGTCGCGATCGCGCATGAGTGCGCTCATCAGCCGCTCTTCCACCACGCTCAGCTCCCGGCTGCTGACTGAGTCGCCCAGCGACGCCAGCGGCTGGTGAAACACCCGAGTCCTGGTCGTGCGCGCCAGCGAGTCGCCGATCGTTCGGCCCATCCGAACAATGTCATCGAACGTCGCTTCATCGAAGAAGCGCTCCCGGCCGGAGTTCGTGAAGAGCACGCCCAACGTATCGCCATCCGACGATCTCAGGGCGACTCCGACCGCCGATGCGATTCCGCAGCGCTCCACGAACTCTCGCTCGGGTCCGGTCAGGACGGCCCAGTTGCGCGCGGCCGAGATCACCACCGGCATCTCGGCCCGTGCTGTCAGCTCGTTGGAGCCGTTGGAGTCCCGCGGAAAACGCAGCGCATGCGGGACGGGAAGGCCAACCGCGGTCGTGAGGACCCACTCGTCGATCTCTCCGCCAACGAGGTCCGACCGCAGCAGCAGCGAACCGCTCTCGGCGCCGACCGTCGCAACGGCACGCGCCAGCGCCTGCGGGAGTAGCCGATCCAGCTCCGCTGTGCTCGTAGGCACCTCCAAGACGCCGCTACCCAGCATCGGCGACGTCAGCAGCGGCTGGCTCTGCTCGGCCCCGGGGAGCGTGATCGCGCCGCTCATGGCGAACGTCTCGTTGTACGCGTTGAGGACCACGTCGAGGCTCTCGTATACCGCCAGGAGCACAGACTCGGGGTTCGGAGGAGCGGGCAGACGCTCGGCGAGCTCGGACAGACAGAGCCAGGCAGCCTGCGCCCCTCGGACCACACTGCCGACGCGAACGCGTGATCGGGCAAGATCCTGCCCGAGCTCCTCGAGCTGCGCCATGAATGCGGACGGGTTGTTTCGTCCGACGGCGGCGGCCAGTCCTTCGAGCCTGCGCCGCAGCACCCGCTCATCGACGGGTCGGCACGGGGCCAGGGTTGGCGACAGGCTCTCGTAGGCTGACGACCAGCGGGCCAGCGCGCGCGTCACGTCCGCGGCCGTCGCGTCTCGCACGACCGTTCCCGCTACCGAACGGAACCACGCCGGCACGCCACGCTCCGCACGAACGGACTCCATGGTTGTATGCATCATCTGCCCCTCTCCAACCGCTAACCTAGCCGCGGGCACGAGCACTGTAAAGCCGGTGCGTCACGTTCCCACACCCGGCGCGAAGCGGTGACCAATTCGGTACTGGACCGATTCTGCATGCTTGAGGTGCTCTGAGCGATGACGGTCGCATCGCCTGCGTCCACCTCCCTCGCCAAGTATTCTCACCTTGCGGACAGTCGAACCGACGGCGGCCGATTTGGGGCAGCGCCATTCGCGACAGCGTATTTCCACGAAAGGCCCGTATTGCGGGGGCTTTCGACACATGCCGGCTTCTCGACGCGCCCTCGATCTCGAACGTCTGAGTGATCGTCAGTTGCACTCTGCCCGCGGCGTCCTCCGCACCCGTGAGGTCGGACCGCATGCGCAGGCGCGAGCCGGCCGGCACTGGCGCGGGGAAGCGACGCGGCCGTAGCCGTAGTCGACGCCGTAGGAGACGCCGGTGAAGCCGTAGCTGAACCGCGGGCCGAGGCTTAGCGTGAGGAGCCCGTGGGCGATTGTCGTGCCGGACGCCGACGCCTGGGCGCGTTCGGAGTCGACATGGATCCACTGGAGGTCACAGGTCATACGCGCGAACAAGTCGATCAACCTCTGGTCGACCTGTACCCAGCTCGACGTAACGAGTGTCTGACTCACGAGCTCGCGCGCGCCCGCCGATCCGTCGATGAGGATCATGCCGCCGGCGAGGACGGGGCTTCGCGTCGCGATAGTGCCGTCGTCGTCGGCGCCACCGCGATCGAGATATCGCTCGCCAAATCGACGAGCGCCATCACTCCGACCCGCGACGTCGCCGCGGTCATCACGACCGAGCAGGCGGCGGCGATGGTCGCGCACCTCGAGCGCTCCGGCCTCAAAGCGCAACGACCAACCGCACGCGGCCGCATTCACCTGGGTTCTCGGTGGCCCGACCAGCTGCTGCGCGGGTCCATCCGCTCCCATCCGTCCGGGCACGTCGCCTGTCGCAGTACCCGGTGTTCGCGGTGGCCACCGAGTCCGTCCATCAGGACGATGTGGCGTTCGCGGACGCGGCGACCGTGCGCCGGCTGCGTGCCGCCAACGCCGAGTGCCTGCTCGGCTCACGCAGGCGGCGTTCGGTCGCCGCCGCGCCGGAGCCGATGTGATCGTCCAGCGCAATAATCACGACGCCTACCCTGCACATCGACACAGCCACTAACGACATCGCCACGCAGATGCAGGTCGCCTCATACGAGGTGCGAACCCGTGCGCTCGATGCCGTCGATCAGCTTGCTACCGGCGCCGAGGCCACGATCGCCGCAGCACGCGAGATGGTCAGCTTGGACGCCGCCACAAGCCAGCGTGCAGCAGAGACCACCGTTCGCCGCGCAGCACTCCGCATGCAACGCGCACTCACCCACGGAGCCAACGGATGAGTCAACCGCTGGGGCAACTGAGCATGTGTTCCATGCGTCCCATCAGTCGATGCAAATGGCTCTAGAAAGCCAACAACACAATCCGTCCAGGGCGCGAACACCCCGTGGCGATGTTGAGGGCCTGGCGCATCGAACGCCCACGCCACGCAGGCGGACCGCCCGGTGTGATCGTCCGTCGCAAGGACGATGAGCAAGAAGCGTACGGGGGCCGGCGACAGGCCCGAGCCGACTGGTCGATGGGCGGGTCTCGGCAATGAAAGGGAACGGACACGCGCGGCTGCCCAACGTTGCAGGCCAACACCGACAGGTGGCCGGCCGCCGGGGCCGCCATGACGTTACGGATCTACTTCGAGCTTGGACCGTCCGCGGGGACGCCAATCGGGCGGCAACTCGGGAGCCGTAGCCAGCCGATCGCACGTCGATGACCGGGTCGGTGGCCCGAAATCAACCCTCGGTCCACGCCGCATCGCCTGGCAGGCGTCGACGCGCCGATCCGCTGGCGGCCTCGATAGCGTGGCCGACATGCTCGAGCCGCAAACCGATCTCTCGGTGCCAAAACGGTGCCAGAACCCTCCCGAATATGGCGGCAAACTTCCCGAATCGGCACAGACGTCTGAGGCCGGTTACGCCCCGAAGTCATTTGCAGGGCTTTTCGCCTCGACGCGCTGCGTGGACGGTCTGCTTGCCATGCAGAAGGTCGAGGGTTCGAGTCCCTTCAGCCGCTTCGCACGAAACCCTTGCAGATTGCAGGGGTTTCGTCGTTCTGGGGCGGGTCTTCTGCGGACGAAGCACCCAAATCCCGGATCTCAATCCCACAGAACGGTAGAACGGTGTTTCTATTCCGTTTCGGCCGGATCAGGTCAGTCCGTAGTCCTCGGTCAGCGCTTGCGTGGGGCGATTCGCACGGGTCCGATGTACCCCATCGTGAAGTCGGTGGTGGTGGCATGCAGAGCACCTGTGCCCGTCGCGAACGGCGGCGAGCATCAGGTGCAGGTCGAACCGATCGAAGTGGCGCAGGCTCGGCCCGGCCGTGACAGTCGGCTGGGCCTTCAGCTCGGCGAGAGCGCCGGCTGATCCTGGCCGGCCAGCTCATACACCATCTCCCCAGCGGGCCGGTCGTGCAGCGCGTGGTTGGGCGCCAAGGCACCGCCGATCGGCGACTCGTTGGATATTGGCGCTGTCGCGACCGATCAGGCCACTCTCGTCGAGTAGGTCGAGACTCTCCTTGAGCCCTGCCGCGTAGCCGTCGCTGTGCAGACTCCACGCAGACCGACCATCTGGACCGCAGCGATCGGCTCTCCTCGAGGCAGGGGCGAGCCGGAGCAGATCTGCACGAAGGCCATCCGCCCCGGCTCATCATCGCCCACGGGTAGATGCCAGTCAACGCAGCGGGCGGATGGGACGGCCGGGAACTCGCCTCGGCCTACCGACAGCACACCGGCATGCGCCGGAGGCCATCCGATAGTTTGAATGTCGCATATCGGATGCGCTCGCGTCAAGACGACCCCGTCCTGGCCTGGCAGAGACCACCTACGAGCAAACGGAGACACCGCCATGCAGACGGCGACGGACGTGTACGCGATTCCTCGGGAGTTGTTGGATTTTCGTGACTCGATCCGGCAGATCGTGGTGGAGCGGATTGCGCCGCGGGCGGCGGAGATCGATGCGTCGGGGGAGTATCCGTGGGATGTGCGGCGGTTGTTGGCCGAGCAGGATGTGTTGGGGTTGCCGTTTGCCGAGGAGTACGGGGGCACGGGGACGGGGACGTTGATGTTGCAGATGGCGGTCGAGGAGATCGCCAAGGCGTGTGCGTCGAGCGCGCTGATCCTGATGATCCAGGAGCTGGGGACGCTGCCGATCGCGCTCTATGGCTCCGATGAGCTCAAGGCGCGCGTGCTGCCGAAGTGCGCGTCGGGGGAGTGGTCGCCGGCGTTTGCGCTGTCGGAGCCCGAGGCGGGGTCCGATCCGGGGGCGATGCGCACGACCGCGGTGCGCGATGGCGACGAGTGGGTCATCAACGGCGCCAAGAACTGGATCACCAACTCGGGCATCGCCGACTTCTACGTCGTGTTCGCGGTCACCGATCGTGAGCGCCGGCGGATCACGGCGTTCGTGGTTGAGCAGGATCGGCCCGGGCTGTCGATCGGCAAGCTCGAGCACAAGCTGGGGATCAAGGGCTCGCCGACCGGCTCACCGGTGTTCGACGATGTGCGGGTGCCGCACGAGAACGTGATCGGCGAGGTCGGCCGGGGGTTGGGCGTGGCGTTGGGGACGTTGCAGCGCACGCGGTTGGGGGCGGCGGCGCAGGCGGTCGGGATCGCGCAGGGCGCGACCGACTACGCCAACGCGTACGCGGCCGAGCGGATCGCGTTCGGGGCGCCGATCAACGAGCTGCAGGCGATCCAGTTCAAGCTGGCCGACATGGAGACCGGGACCGCCGCCGCGCGCGAGCTGCTCTACAAGGCGTGCACGCTGGCCGACCGCGCAGACCCGCAGGCCGCGAAGTACAGCTCGATGGCCAAGCTGTTCGCGTCCGACAACGCGATGAAGGTCACCGTCGAGGCCGTCCAGGTCCTCGGCGGCTACGGCTACGTGACCGAGTACCCGGTCGAGCGCATGATGCGCGACGCCAAGATCACCCAGATCTACGAAGGAACCAACGAGATCCAGCGGGTCGTCATCGCCCGCGCCATGCGGACATAGCGGGGAGATCCAGCGGGTCGTCATCGCCCGCGCCATGCGGACATAGCGGGGAGATCCAGCGGGTCGCCATCGCCCGCGCCATGCGGGCACAGCGGGGAGATCCAGCGGGTCGTCATCGCCCGCGCCATGCGGGAAAAGCGACGACCGTCAAGGGGCTTGGACGCCGCCCGGGCGCGATTTAAGCGTCCATCCGATAGTCTAGGTACCTAGTATCGGACCCACGACCTTCCTGCCTGCTCAGCGCGGGCCGGCGTCGTCGAACCCGCCGTTCCCGAGAGAGAGTTGCTGTGAGCACCGAGGCCAAGCTCGATACCCCGTCCGCCACAGCGCCGGTGGGCGACTCGCCGTTGCGTTTCGTGACCGCCGCGTCGTTGTTCGACGGCCATGACGCGGCGATCAACGTGATGCGGCGGTTGATCCAGGACAGCGGCGCGGAGGTGGTGCATCTGGGGCACAACCGCGGCGTGCGCGACGTCGTACGGGCGGCGGTGCAGGAGGATGCGGACGCGATCGCGATCAGCTCCTACCAGGGCGGACACACGGAGTACTTCCGCTACGCGGTCGACATGCTGGCCGAGCTCGGTGCTCCCCACATCCGGGTCTTCGGCGGCGGCGGAGGGACGATCACGCCGCAGGAGGTCGCCGATCTGCAGGCCTACGGCGTCGAGCGGATCTACCACCCCGACGACGGGATGGCGCTCGGGCTGACCGGCATGATCGCCGACCTCGTGGACCGGGCGACGCGGGCGCGCGTGGCCACGGCGGTCCCCGCGGATCCGCACGCGACCGACGACGTGGCGATCGCGCGGATGCTCTCGGCGCTCGAGGACGGCGCGCTGGACGCCGAGCGGCTCGAGGCGCTGCGGGCGGCGTGGAGCGCGGCCGGGCACGGCGTGCCGGTCGTCGGCATCACCGGAACCGGCGGCGCGGGCAAGAGCACCGTGACCGACGAGCTGCTCTCGCGGTTCATGCAGTGCTTCGCCGACCTGCGGGTGGCGGTCCTCGCGGTCGACCCGACGCGGCGGCGGACCGGCGGGGCGCTGCTCGGCGACCGGATCCGGATGAACAGCCTGCGCCACGAGCGCATCTACATGCGGTCGATGGCGACCCGGCGCCGGCACCGGGCGACGAGCGCGATGCTCGAGGACGCGGTCGCGTTCCTGCGCGCCTCCGGGTTCGACCTGGTGATCGTCGAGACCGCCGGCATCGGCCAGAGCGACTCCGAGATCGTCGACCTGGTCGATTGCTCGGTCTACGTGATGACGAGCGAGTTCGGGGCGGCCAGCCAGCTCGAGAAGATCGACATGCTCGATCTCGCCGACCTCGTCGTCATCAACAAGTTCGACAAGCGCGGCGCCCAGGACGCGCTGCGCGACGTGCGCAAGCAGTGGCGGCGCAACCACGTCGCCTTCGGCGGCCCCGACGAGGAGCTGCCGGTGTACCCGACGATCGCCAGCCAGTTCAACGACCCCGGGCTGAGCTGGATGTTCGTCAACCTCTGCCGGCGGCTCGCGGAGGTCGCGGGCGTCGAGCCCGGCCGCTGGGCGCCCGGCCTCGATCTCGAGACGCACGAGCCCCGGGGCAACACGCTGATCCCGGGGTCGCGGGGGCGGTATCTGGCCGAGATCGCCCAGCAGGGACGATCGATCAACGAAGACGTGGAGCGCCTCGCGCAGCTCGCGAGCCAGGCGCACCACTGCTACGAGGCGCTGCGCGCGTGGGGCGACCCGCTGCTCCCCGAGCCGCTCGAGCCGTTTCACAGCGCGGCCCTGACCGCCGGCGACGTCCACGCACCGCTGCGTGCGCAGTACAACAAGGCGCTGACCGGCCTCGGTGCCGAGGCGATCGAGTTGCTGCGCGGCTGGGACGAGCGGGTCGCGTCGATCACCGCCGACCAGTACCGCTACACGATCCGCGGCCGCGAGATCACGGGCGACAACTACCGCACCTCGCTCAGCGGCCGGCAGATCCCGAAGATCGCGCCGCCGCGCCTGGACGGGTGGGCCGACCGGCTGCGCTTTCTGATGAAGGAGAACCTGCCCGGCGCCTACCCCTACACCGGCGGCGTGTTCCCCTACCGGCGCGAGGGCGAGGACCCGACGCGCATGTTCGCCGGCGAGGGCACCCCGGAGCGCACGAACCGGCGCTTCCACCTCCTCTCCGAGGGCCAGGGCGCCGCGCGGCTGTCGACGGCGTTCGACTCCGTGACGCTCTACGGCGAGGACCCCCATGAGCGCCCGGACATCTACGGCAAGGTCGGCAACTCCGGCGTCTCGATCGCCACGGTCGACGACGCCAAGAAGCTGTATTCGGGCTTCGACCTCTGCGACCCGACCACGTCGGTGTCGATGACGATCAACGGCCCGGCGCCGATCATCCTCGCCTTCTTCATGAACGCCGCGATCGATCAGCAGGTCGAGAAGCACCTGCGCGAGACGGGGGCGTGGGCGGAGAGCGAGCGCCGGCTCGACGCGCTGTTCGAGGGCCGCGAGCGCCCCCGCTACGGCGGCGAGCTACCGCCCGGCAACGACGGTCTCGGCCTCGGGCTGCTCGGCGTCTCCGGCGACCAGGTCGTCGACCGCGACGTGTACGAGCGCATCAAGGCCGACACGCTGACGAAGGTCCGCGGCACCGTGCAGGCCGACATCCTCAAGGAGGACCAGGCCCAGAACACCTGCATCTTCTCCACCGAGTTCGCGATGAAGATGATGGGCGACGTCCAGCAGTCGTTCGTCGACTGCGGCGTGCGCAACTTCTACTCGGTCTCGATCAGCGGCTACCACATCGCCGAGGCCGGCGCGAACCCGATCTCCCAGCTGGCGTTCACGCTGGCCAACGGCTTCACGATCGTCGAGTACTACCTCGCCCGCGGCATGGACGTCGACGCGTTCGCGCCGAACCTGTCGTTCTTCTTCTCCAACGGCATGGACCCCGAGTACGCGGTCATCGGCCGCGTCGCACGCCGGATCTGGGCGCGCGCGATGCGCGAGCGCTACGGCGCCGCCCCGCGCAGCCAGATGCTCAAGTACCACATCCAGACGTCCGGCCGCAGCCTCCACGCCCAGGAGATGCAGTTCAACGACATCCGCACCACGCTGCAGGCGCTCTACGCCATCTTCGACAACACCAACAGCCTGCACACCAACGCCTACGACGAGGCGATCACCACGCCGACCGAGGAGTCCGTGCGCCGCGCGGTCGCGATCCAGCTCATCATCAACCGCGAGCTCGGCCTGAACTTCTGCGAGAACCCCCTGCAGGGCTCGTTCATCATCAACGAGCTCACCGACCTCGTCGAAGCCGCCGTCTACGAGGAGTTCGACCGCATCTCCGAGCGCGGCGGCGTGCTCGGCGCCATGGACACCATGTACCAGCGCGGCAAGATCCAGGAGGAGAGCCTGCTCTACGAGCAACTCAAGCACGACGGCACGCTCCCGCTCATCGGCGTCAACACCTTCCTCCCGCGCGAGCAGGCCGAGCACGCCGGCGCCGAGATCGAGCTCGCGCGCTCCACCGAGCAGGAGAAGCGCGAGCAGATCGCCAACCTGCGCGCCTTCCAGCGCAACCACGCCGGCGAGACCGAGCCGGCGCTCGCGCGCCTGCAGGAGGTCGCGCTGGCGCGCGGCAACGTCTTCGAGGCCCTGCTGGAGACGGTCAAGAGCGCCTCGCTCGGCCAGATCTCCGGCGCCCTCTACGACGTCGGCGGCGAGTACCGGCGCAACATGTGACCCGCGCCATGGATGCGCGGATCGTCTGCCTCGTGCCGAGCATCACCGAGCTCGTCTGCGACCTCGGGCTCGCCGATCAACTCGTCGGGCGCACCGGCTTCTGCATCCACCCCTGGGACACCGTCCGCCAGATCCCCAAGGTCGGCGGCACCAAGGACGTCAAGCTCGACCGCGTCCGCGCGCTGGCGCCGACCCACGCCATCGTCAACGTCGACGAGAACACCCGCGAGACCGCCGACGCGCTGCGCGAGTTCATCCCGCAGGTCATCGTCACGCACCCCTGCGCCCCGCGCGACAACCTCGACCTCTACCGCACGCTCGGCGCCGCCTTCGACCGCCGGATCGAAGCCGAGCGTCTCTGCGACGCGTTCGAGACCGCCTACGCCGAGGCCGCCGCGGCGGCGCAGCGACGACCCGAGCGCCGCGTCCTCTACCTCATCTGGCGAGAGCCCTGGATGACCATCTCCCGCGACACCTACATCTCCCAGACGCTCGCGCTCTTCGGCTGGCACACCGTTCCCGCCGACAGCACCGACCGCTACCCCGAGATCGACGTGGCCGCCCACGCCGGCCACGTCGACCACGTCCTGCTCAGCAGCGAGCCCTACCACTTCAAGGACCACCACATCCCCGAGGTCGCCGCCGCCGTCCCCGGCGCCCGTGTCGCGCTCATCGACGGCGAGATGACCTCCTGGTACGGCAGCCGCGCCATCACCGGGCTGCGCTACCTCCAGCGCTACGTCGACGAGGACGCGCGCTCCGCGGATTTGCCAGACTCACGACGTCGTCGCGACGTGCTGCGGTAAGGGAGGCACATCCATGCAGGCCGGTATGACGTTCACGTGGATCCGGGGCCGGCGGTCGACGGGCGTGACGTCATGACGGGCCCGGCGCGCGACCTGACCATCGCCGCGATCGAGACGGTGCCGATCCGCGTGCCGCTGGGACGCGTGTACCGCGGCAGCTACTACGAGATGACCCATCGCTCGACGGTGATCACTCGCGTCGTGACCGGCTCGGGGATCGTCGGCGAGGCGTACGCGGGCGACGAGGACGCGGCGCTGCAGGCGATCCAGCAGATCATCGACCGCGAGATCGCCCCGCGCCTGCTCGGCGAGGACGCCGCGAGGGTCGAGCGCTGCTGGGAGATCGCGCGACCGGTGACCTTCGACATCCTCCGCGACCGGCGGCTCGGCCTGGTGGCGTCGGCGTGCGTGGACACGGCGATCTGGGACGCGATCGGCAAGGCGCTCGGCGAGCCGCTGTGGCGGCTGTGGGGCGGCTATCGCCGCAGCCTGCCGATGATCTCCATCGGCGGCTACTACGGATCGCCCGTCTCCATCGAGCAGGAGATCGCGGACCTGCGCGAACGTGGTCTGGCGGGCATCAAGTTCAAGGTCGGAGGGCTGACGCCCGCCGAGGACGCCGAGCGCGTCCGGACGGCGCGCCGCGCCGCAGGCCAGGACTTCGTGCTTGCGGTCGACGCGAACCAGGCGTGGTCGCCGCGCGAGGCGATCGAGTTCGCGCGCCTCGTCGAGGGAGAGGACGTCGCGTGGTTCGAGGAGCCGTGCCGCTGGCACAACGACCGGCGGGCGATGCGCGATGTCCGCTACCGCTCCCCGCTGCGCGTCTGCGCGGGACAGAGCGAGTTCTCGGCCGCCGGCTGCCGCGACCTCATGGTCGAGGGCGCCATCGACATCTGCAACTTCGACGCGTCATGGTCCGGCGGTCCGACGGAGTGGCGGCGGGTTGCCGCCATGGCCGCGGGCTTCGACGTCGACATGGGCCATCACGAGGAGCCGCAGGTCGCGGCGCATCTGCTCGCGTCGATCCCCCACGGGAGGTACGTCGAGTGCTTCGAGCCCGACCGCGACCCGATCTGGTGGAACCTGATCGCCAACCGGCCGCCGCTCTCAGCGGGCTGCATCGAGTTGAGCGACGCCCCGGGCCTGGGTTGGGAGCTCGACGAGGACTACATCGACCGCCACCGCGTCACGTCAGAGAGTCCCTGACCTCGTCGAGGCGGCGCCGGCGCTCCGCTCGCGCCGCCAGCGCGTCCTCGATCGGGACGGCCACGAACCGTGTCCGGTCGTGCGTCTTGGACTGCGCGACCGCATCGCGGTCGGCGCTGATGATGGTGGCGATCGTGGCGTAGCCGCCGCCCGTGACCGCATCGTTGAGCAGCGCGATCGGCTCGACGCCACCGGGAACCTGGATCGAACCGATCGGGTAGCCGACGTCGACGACGTTGGACGGGTCGCTGCCGGCGCCGAACGGCGGCTCCCGCTCGACGAACTCCAGCTCGGCACCCTGATAGCGGTAGCCGATCCGGTCCGCCGCGGGCGTCACGGTCCACTCCGTCTCGAGGAACGTGCGATGGCCGGCCTCGCTCAGCCGGTAGTCGCACAGACCGGTCACGACACGGATCTCCCAGTCCGACATGAGCTGCGGGCGCAGGCGCTCCGCCACTCGAGCACCCTCGCGACCGCCGCGCGGCTCACCCGTGCGAAGCGAGTCCCCGGCCCGCAGCGCGCGGCCTTCGCAGCCGCCCAGGGCGACCAGCGTGTACGTCGAGCTCGAACCCATGACCTCGGGCACCTTGAAGCCGCCGGCGACAGCGATGTAGGGCCGAGCACCCGCGCGCAGGTAGTCGAACGTCAGCTCCTGCCCGGCGCGGACCGTGAACGCCTCCCACGCCGGACGCTCCTCGCCGTCGACCTTCGCCGGCAGATCCGCGCCGGTGACCGCGACCAGCGTGTCCTGCTCGAACGCGAGGCGCGGGCCGTTGTAGGTCGCCTCGAGCACCGGCGCGGTCTCGTCGTTGCCGACGAGGAGGTTCGCGGCGCGGAACGAGAAGTCGTCGAGCGCGCCGGACGGCGGCATGCCGATGTGGTAAAGGCCGAAGCGGCCGGCGTCCTGCACCGTCGTCGAGACGCCGCCGTCGAGGACCGAGATCACGAGGAGAGCTCCTTGACGAGGCGGTCGTCGTACGCGTAGGGGTCCGCGAAGAAGGCCTGGGGGTCGAACTCGGTCTCGCGGATGCGGTACCGGTAGGTCCCCGCCTCGCACTCGGCGCGGATCGCGTCGTACTCGTCGCGTTCGATCGGCCGGAACTTGACGATGTCGCCCTGCTGCATCAGCACCGGCGACTCCTCGAAGTCCGGCAGCCGCTGCGCCGCGTCGAACACCGGCGGCGCGACCCGGGCGAACAGCTGGTAGCCGCCGGGCCCGCGCACCGGGTAGATCGCGGCGAACGCGCCGCCGTGCGAGAGCGTGCGTTCCGGCGTGTCCGTGCGGGGCCGGATGTACTTGGGGACCTGCAGCTGGCGTTCGGGCGGCACCATCTGGAAGTGCCACGCCGTGCCGGGGACGAACCCCACCATCGTGATGAGGTACGGCGCCCCATGATGTGTCGCGATGAACTCGTCCTCGCTCATGTCGTTCACGCGCGCGACGTACTCGATATCCGTCCCCGTCGGGTTCTGGTGGCGGTCGCGGAACTGCATCAGGCACTCGCGCGACCAGGGATCGTTGTAGTACGTCGGCATGTCGATGATCCGCGTCCGGAACGCCGGCGGCGCCCCGTGCCCGAGCTCCTCGTCGAGCCGGCGCAGCTCGCGCACGAGGTCGCGAGGGTCGAGCCGGTCGGGGTCGACGCGGACGAGGTAGGACGAGTTGGCGGGCGCGATCTCCAACACGCCGGGAATCTGCCGGGCGCCGAGCTCGTGCGTCAGCGCCCGCAGCCGGAAGTTGACGCGGAAGCTCATGGCCTGGTCGAGGTCCACGAAGACGTGATCGTCGCCGCCGAACGTGTAGCGGGGCTCCGGCAGCTCCGGTTCGGCGATGGGCTGCCTGTCGCTCTTCACCATGTCGCGCGATCCTAAGCCGTCTCGGCAAGCGCCGTGTCAAGTGCGGCCACGGCGCGCTCGACCTCGGCCTCCCGGACGATGAGCGGCGGCACGAACCGGATCACCGCGCCGCCCGGCCCGCACGAGAGCGCAAGGACCTTGCCGCTCTCGAGCATGTGCGTCAGGACCGGCCGGACACGCGCCGGGTCCGTGAGCTCGAGCCCGACCATCAGGCCGAGACCGCGCACGTCGCCGATGACGGCATGGCGCTCCTGCAGGCGCTCGCACGCCGCGAGCAGCTGCCGCCCCCGCTCGGCGGCGTTCTCCACGAGCCGTTCGTCGCGGATGACCTCGAGCGTCGCGAGTGCGGCCGCGCACCCGATCGCGTTGCCGCCATAGGTGCCGCCGTGCGAGCCCGGAGTCGCGTTGCGCAGCAGCCAGGGGCGCAGCCCGACGCCCGAGATCGGGAAGCCGGACGCGATGCCCTTCGCGAAGCAGAGGATGTCCGGGGACACGCCGGAGTGCTCGCAGGCCCACCAGCGCCCGGTGCGCCCGACCCCGCACTGCACCTCGTCGACCCCGAGCGCCATCCCGTGCTCGTCGCAGATCTCGCGCAGTCCCACCAGGAACGACGGCGGCGGCACGACGTACCCGCCCTCCCCCAGGACCGGCTCGACGAGGATGCCTGCGGTGTCCTCGGGCGCCGTCTGCGTCTTGAACAGCTTGCGCACGGCCTCGAGGGCCAGCTCGGACGCGGTCTCCGGGTCCTCGCCCATCGCGTACGCGTACGGGTAGGGCGCGACGTACACGCCCTCGGGCAGGGGGCCGAAGCCGGCGCGGTAGACGACGTTCGACATCGTCAGCGCCGCGGCCATCAGCGTGCGGCCGTGGAACGAGCCCTCGAACACGATCACGTTGCTGCGCCGCGTCGCCTGGCGCGCGAACTTCACGAAGCTCTCGATCGCCTCCGCGCCGGAGTTCGCGTAGAAGAAGTGATCGATCCCGGGGGGCGCGATCTCGGCGAGCGCCTCACCGAGCGGCTCGAGCATCGCATGGCGGACCAGGTTCGCCTGGGCGTGGATGAACCGCGCGGCCTGCTCCTGGATCGCCGCGACGACGCGCGGGTGGCAGTGGCCGGTGGAGACCACGCCGATCCCGGCCGTGAAGTCGAGGAGCTCCGTGCCGTCGGCAGTCGTGATCACGCAGCCGCTGGCGTGGTCTCCGTCGATGTCGGCGGCGCGCCATGAGACGAAGGAGCGCGACGGGGCCTGCGTGCTCATGCTGCCGTCCTTTCGTTCGCTAGACCTTCAGGACGAAGGGGTCCTGGACGTCGTCGGAGAGCTCGACCCAGACGCTCTTGGTCTGCAGGAACTCGTCGACCGCGTCCACGCCGTTCAGTCGTCCGATGCCGCTCTCCTTGAACCCGCCGAACGGCGAGTTGTAGGTGATCGCGCGGTAGAGGTTGATCCAGATCGTGCCCGCGTCGAGGCGCCGCGCGACCCGGTGCGCCCGCTTCACGTTCTGGGTCCAGATGCCGGCGGCGAGCCCGTACCGCGTGGCGTTCGCGAGCTGGATCGCCTCCTCGTCGTCGCGGAACGGCATCGCCGCGAGGACCGGCCCGAAGACCTCCTCCTGCGCGACCCGGCTCTCGTTCGTGATCTGGGCGAGGATCGTGGGCTCGTAGAAGAACCCGTTCGGCAGAGCCTCGACGCTGCCGCGCTGCCCACCGGCGACCACTCGCGCGCCCTCCCCACGCGCGTCGTCGACGAACTGCGCGATCTTCTGCAGCTGGGCCTCGGTCGCGGCCGGGCCCATCTGCGTCTCGGGCTCGAGCGGGTTGCCGAGGACGATCCCCTCGGCGCGCCGGCGCAGCCGGTCGAGGAGCTCGTCGTAGATCGACTCGTGGACGAACGCCCGCGACCCGGCGATGCAGGTCTGGCCGCCGGCGCCGTAGATCCCGGCGAGCACACCCGCCTCGGCGGCGTCGAGGTCCGCATCCTCGAAGACGATGTTCGGGCTCTTGCCGCCGAGCTCCAGCGTCACCCGCCCGAGGCGGCCGCCGACCGTGGCCGCGATCGAGCGCCCGGCGTCGGAGCCGCCGGTGAAGGCGATCTTCGCGACGCCCGGGTGCGCCGCGAGCGCCTGCCCGGCGACGCGAGCCCCCGTGACGACGTTGATCACGCCGGGTGGGAACCCCGCCTCCGGCAGGAGGCGCGCGATCTCGAGCAGCGACGCCGACGTCACCTCCGACGGCTTGACGACGATGGTGTTGCCGGCGGCGAGCGCCGGCGCGAGGGTCATGAAGGTCAGCAGCGACGGCGAGTTCCACGGCGTGATGACGCCGACGACGCCGAGCGGCTCGCGCGTCGTGTAGTTCAGGACCGACGTGCGGTCCAGCGGGATGGTCTTGCCCTCGATCTTGTCGGCGAGCCCGCCGAAGTAGTAGAGCCACTCGGGCACGACGCGCAGCTGCGCGGCCATCTCCTTGAGCAGCTTGCCGTTCTCGCGCACCTCGATCCGCGCGATCTCGTCGGCATGCGCGGTGATCGCGTCGGCGAGGCGCATCAGCAGCCGGCCGCGCTTCGTCGCCGAGAGCGTCCGCCACGGGCTGTCGTGCGCGAACGCGCGCGCGGCGGCGCGCACGGCGCGATCGACGTCCTCGGCCGTCGCGTCGGCGACCTCCGCCCACGGCTCCCCGGTCGCGGGGTTCGTCGAAGGGAAGACGGCTCCGCCGCTCGCGTCGACCTCCTCGCCGTCGATGTAGAGCCTGTAGCGCTGCACCGCGCTCTCGGTCGTCGCTGCCATCGGGTCGCCTCCTTAGACGCTCGCCGGCTCACGGAACGCCGGCATGACCTCCTTCGCGAAGAGCTCCACCGACCGCATGGCCACATCCCCCCGCAGTCCGGGCAGGTGCATCCAGCAGATGATCTCCGTCGCCCCGAGCTCGCGCTGGTACTTGACGAGCTCCTGATAGGCGAACTCCGGATCGCCGATGACGTAGCGCCCCTTGAAGTGCTCGAAGTCCACCTGATCCTCCGCCCGCACGGTCTTGCCCGCGTCGTCGCGCAGCTCGCGCTCGCCCTGCGCGGACTTCTTGCCGTACAGCTCGCGGAAGAGGTACGTCACCGCCGGAGCCGCCAGCTCCTCCGCCTTCTCCCTCGTCTCAGCGACGAAGACCTCCCGGATGACCGGCAGCTCGTCGACCTCGCCGCCGGCGCCGCGCCAGACGTCGAGGTGCTCCTGGATCTCCGCGATCCCGTGCCGCGGCGACGGGAACAGCGTCCCGCCTCGGCGCGCGGCGCGCGCGAGCGACTTCGGCCCGGACAGGCCCCACCAGATCGGGACCGGCTGCTGCACCGGCTTCGGGTTCACCTGGGTCTCGGGCACCTGGAAGTACTTGCCCTCGAACGAGAACCGCTCCTCGGTCCAGGCGCGGTCCATGAGCTCGAGCGCCTCCCAGAAGCGGCCGAAGCGCTCCTCGCGCGGCACGCCGTGCGCGGCGAACTCCTCGGAGACGTAGCCCGGGGCGACGCCGAAGATGAGCCGGCCGTTCGAGAGGCAGTCGAGCACCGCAACGTCCTCGGCGAGCTTCAGCGGCGCGTAGAGCGGGACGAGCAGGACGCCGGGACCGATCCTCATCTGCTCGGTCACCGCGGCCGCTCCGGCGAGCGCGATCAGCGGCGACGGGCAGAGGCCGTCGAGCTGCACGTGATGCGAGACGTTGAAGACGGAGGTGTAGCCGAGCTCCTCGGCCCGGGGCAGACAGCGCAGCATGTCCTCGTACGGCTGCTGCCATGTGATGCCGCTCTCCGGCGGCACCTGCTGGGAGAACATCAGGCCGAACTTCATGCCGTCACCTCCGTCGTCGCGTCGAGCGGGCCCACGCGGAAGCCGGCCTCTTCGACCGTCCGTTTCACCGCCTGGGTCACCTCGACGGCGTTCGGGCCGTCGCCGTGCAGGCAGATCGACTCCGCATCGATCTCGACCGGCGTCCCGTCCGGCGTCGCGACGCGACCCGTGTCGAGCCACCGCCGGACCTGTGCGGTCGCCTCGGCGACATCGGTGTGGTGCTTGGCTCGCTGCAGGATCAGACGGCCGTCCGGCGCGTACTCCAGGTCCGGGTAGATCTCGCCCACGACGCGGATCCCGCGCCGGCGACATTCGTTCGGCAGCGCCGCGTCCGTGGGAGCGGGCCAGTAGACCACCGGCTCGTCCATCGCCTGCGCGATGGCCTCGGCGGCGGCGGGCGCCAACTCCTGGTCGTCGCGCAGGATCGAGTACATGGCGCCGTGCGGCTTGATGTGGTGCAGCGTCAGGCCGACGCTGCGCAGCACGCCCTGCAGCGCGCCCGCCTGGTAGAGAACGTAGGCGTAGGCGTCGTCGGGCGAGATCGCCATCGGCCGGCGGCCGAAGCCCAGCAGGTCGGGCAGCCCCGGGTGGGCGCCGACCGCCACGCCGTGCTGCTTGCAGCGCTCGACCGTCTGGACCATGGTCACCGGATCGCTCGCATGGAAGCCGCAGGCGACGTTCGCCGTGGTGATCTCGGGGATGAGCGCCTCGTCGTTGCCCATCCGCCAGTTGCCGAAGCTCTCGCCAAGATCGGAGTTGATGTCGACGGTCCGCACTGCGGTCCCCCGTTTCCCTCGCTCGTGTTGCCTCGCTCGCGTACCCAGGTTACGCCGCTGTGGAACACTCTGCGAGCGGGTAGGGACACATCGTGGACTTCCGGATCTCCGTAGACACCGGCGGGACCTTCACCGACGTGGTCGTGGTCGACGCCCACGGGGAGATGCACATCGGCAAGGCGCTGACCACGGCGGGCCGCGCGTTCGACGCGATCCGCGAGGCGCTCGAGCAGATCGCGCCGGACATCGGCCTGACGGTCGCGCAGCTGCTCGCGCAGGCCTCGCAGTTCGCCTACGGCACGACGCGCGCGACGAACGCGATCGTTGAGGGCAAGACGGCGAGGACCGCGTTCTTCACCACGCGCGGCTTCCCCGACATCCTGCTGATGCGCGAGGGCGGCAAGCTCGGCCCCTTCCGCCACCAGCCGTTCCCGCCGCCGTACGTCCCGCGCTATCTGACCTTCGAGATCACCGAGCGCGTCGACAGCGACGGCGAGATCTTCCTGCCGCTGGACGAGGCGAGCATCGTGGAAGCCATCGACGGGTGCCGGTCCCACGGTGTCGAGGCGGTCGGCGTCTGCCTGCTCTGGTCGACGGTCAACCCGGCTCACGAGATCCGGGTCGGCGAGCTGCTCGACGAGCACCTGGACGTCTCGGTCACGCTGTCGCACCTGCTCAACCCCGTCATCCGCGAGTACCGGCGGGCGTCGTCCACGGTCATCGACGCGTCCCTCAAGCCGCTCATGCAGCGCTTCCTGGGCGATCTCGACGACGATCTGCGTGCCGCCGGCTTCGCCGGCAACCTCCTGGTCTCGACGAGCTTCGGCGGTTCCTGGCCGACCGCCGAGATGATCGATCGACCGATCTACAGCGTCGGCTCGGGCCCGTCGATGGCGCCGGTCGCCGGCCTCGAGTGCGGGCGCGCGGAGCTGCCCACGGACACGCCCGACCTGCTGGTGTGCGACACGGGCGGCACGACGTTCGACGTGGGCCTGATCAGCTCGGGCCAGATCCACTACACCGCCGACACGTGGCTGGGCGAGCGCTGGACCGGTCACATCACGGGCACCAAGGCGGTGGACGTCCGGAGCATCGGCGCGGGCGGCGGCTCGATCGTGTCGGTCGACTCCGGCGGGCTGATGCACGTGGGACCGGACAGCGCGGGCGCGGAGCCGGGTCCCGCGTGCTACGGCATGGGCGGGGCGGACCCCACGATCACCGACGCCGCCGTGCTGCTCGGCTACCTGGATCCGGACGGCTTCCTCGGCGGGCGCCTGCACCTCGACGTCGCCGCCGCGCGCCGCGCGTTCGAGGGTGTTGCGGCGCGCCTCGGGAAGACGGTCGAGGAGGCGGCCCAGGGCGCGATGGTGATCGCGACGCAGAACGTCGTCTCGGCGATCCGCGAGATCACGATCGCACAGGGGATCGATCCGCGCGAGTTGGCGATCGTCGCCGGCGGCGGCGCCAGCGGGCTCAACGTCGTGCAGATGGCGCGCGAACTGGGCTGCCGCCAGGTCCTGCTGCCGCGTACCGCGGGAGCGCTGTCGGCCTCGGGCGCGCTGCAGGCCGATCTCATCTCGGAGTTCTCGGTCAGCCGGTTCGCCGAGACGCGCGCGCTCGACCGGGACGCGGTCAACGCCGCGCTGGCGAGCGCGAAGGACCGCGCCGACGGTTTCGTCGAGAGCCTCCAGGCGCTCGCTCCGCGCGATGTGCGGCTGGAGGCGAGCGTCGACGCGCGCTACCCCGGGCAGGTCTGGGAGCTCGAGACCCCGCTGCCGGCGACGCGGTTGCGCGACGACGACGACGTCCGCGCGCTCGTCGCGAGCTTTCACGACATCCACGAACGCGTCTTCGCGGTCAAGGAGCCCGGCCAGTACGTCGAGTGCCTGATCTGGAGGGTGCGGGCGACCGCCGAGCTCGACAAGCCGCGCATCGTGCCGCTGGCGTCCGCGGAGGGCGACGCGCAGCCGCTGCGCCACCGCAACGTCATCTTCGCGCGCCACGGCGCCGAGGACACGCCCGTCTACGCCGGCGAGCTCCTGCCCGTGGACACCCAGATCGCCGGGCCGGCGGTGGTTCTGGAGCCGACGACGACCCTGGTGATCGATCCCGGCGCCGTCGTCCGGGTCTCGGAGCACGGGACCTACATCATCGACGCGGGCCCCGGGGAGGCCACGCCGCAGCCGATCGAGGCGGCGGTGCAGCGGGCGTGAGCGTCGACCCGATCCTGCTCGCGGTCATCGCCAACCGCCTGGACAGCGTGGTCCGCGAGATGGAGAACACCCTGCTGCGCACGGGGCGCAGCGGCGTGCTGAACATGGCGCGCGACTTCTCCTGCGCGATCGTCACGGCGGACAACGACCTGCTCGCCTCCGCCGAGGGGCTTCCGGTGCACATCTTCGGCGCTCAGCTCCTCGGGGCGGCGATGACCGACCTGCACGACGACCTCGCCGAAGGCGACGCGTTCCTGCACAACGACCCCTACCTGGGCAACTCACACCCTGCCGACCATGTGATCCTCGTCCCGGTCTTCCACGAGGGCGTGCACATGTTCACCACCGTGGCCAAGGCGCACCAGGCCGACACCGGCAACGCCGAGCCCACGACCTACATGCCGTTCGCCCGCGACATCTACAACGAGGGCGGCGTGATCTTCCCCTGCGTCCGCGTACAGCGCGATCGCCGCGACATCGACGATGTGATCCGCGTCGGTCAGCGCCGCATCCGCGTGCCCGACCAGTGGTACGGCGACTACCTCGCGATGGTCGGCGCCGCGCGCATCGGCGAGGCCGGCCTGAAGGAGGTGTGCGCGCGCTACGGCAACGAGCTCGTCCGGGAGTTCATCGCCGAGTGGTTCGACTACTCCGAGGCGAAGATGGCCCACGCCATCGCCCAGATGCCGGCGGGCCGGATCACCGGCCACGGCATGCACGACCCGATCGACGATCAGCTGCCCGACGGCATCCCGATCAACGTCACGATCACCGTCGATCCTGAGGAGGCCACGGTCGAGCTGGATCTGCGCGACAACATCGACTGCATCCCGGCCGGGCTCAATCAGTCCGAGGCGTGCACCGTGTCGAACGTCATGACCGGCATCTTCAACTCGATCGAGCCGGGTATCCCGGCGAACTCCGGCGCGTTTCGCCGCATCAGGCTGCTGCTGCGCGACAACTGCATCGTCGGGCGGCCGCAGTTCCCGCACTCCACCTCCGTGGCCACGACGAACATCGGCGACCGGCTCGTGGTGACGACCCAGAAGGCGATCGCGGACGCGTGGCCCGGCTTCGGCGTCGCGGAGGGGGCGACCGGCCTCGGCCCCGGGTTCGCGGTGGTCTCCGGCACTGACATGCGCAGGCGCGGTGAGCCGTACGTCAACCAGTACTTCCTCGGCACACAGGGCGGGCCGGCCAACGTGGACACCGACGGCTGGGTGACGTACGGATTGGCCGTGGCGAGCGGGCTGATGTTCCGCGACAGCGTGGAGGTCTCCGAGCAGAAGTACCCCATTCGCGTCGGCGAGCTGCGCATCCGCATGGACTCGGAGGGCGCCGGTCGCCGCCGCGGCGCGCCCGGCACCACCGTCCGCTACGGCCCGCGCTGGGACCCCATGGGCGCGGCGTACGTGACCGACTGCGTCACCTACCCGCCGCGCGGGACGCAGGGCGGCGGACCCGCGGCGCGGAACATCCCGTTCCGCGCCTCGGCGGACGGCGACGAGACCGAGATCGCACCGCTGGACTCCGTGGTGATCGCGCCGGGCGAGGCCATCGGACAGCACAGCACCGGCGGCGGCGGCTACGGCGATCCGCTCGAACGCGAGCCCGAACGCGTCCGCGACGACGTCCTCGCCGGGTTCGTGTCGTTCGGGCGCGCCCGGGACGTCTATGGCGTGGCGTTCGTCGAAGAGGCTCTGTCGTCGAGCCTCGAGGTCGACCTCGAAGCGACGCGCGCCCGCCGCGCCGAGCTGCGCACCGGTTAGCCGGGGAGCCCGCGATGGATGCGGCGAACGCGTTCCGAGATGGCGCCGCGTACGTCGACGGAGCTTTCGTCCCGGTCGGCGAGGCGCGGATCTCGATCCTCGACACGGGCTTCTCCCGATCAGACGTCACCTATGACGTCGTGGCCGTCTGGAACGGTGCGTTCTTCCGCCTGGAGGACCATCTGGAGCGGTTCGAGCGCAGCTGCCGCACCCTTCGGCTGAGCCCGCCGTACGACCGGGCTGAGATCGCGCGCATCCTGGTGCAGCTCGTCCGGTCGAGCCGGCTGCGCTCGGCCTACGTCGAGACCATCTGCACGCGCGGGGTGCCGCCACCCGGCAGCCGCGATCCCCGGACCTTCGAGAACAGCTTCTTCGCGTACGCCATCCCCTACGTGTGGATCGTCCCGGACGCGAGCACGACCGGGACGATGGATGCGGTGATCGCCCGGACCGTCCAGCGGATTCCCGTCACGTCCGTCGACCCCACGGTGAAGAACTTCCACTGGGCCGACCTCACCCGCGGGCTGTACGAAGCCTATGACCGCGGAGCGACCCATCCGATCCTCCTCGACGCGGACGGCAACGTCACCGAGGGTCCGGGCTACAACGTCTTCGCCGTCAGCGACGGGACGCTGCTCACGCCCGCGGCGGGCGTGCTGGAAGGCATCACCCGCAGGACCGTCCTGGAGCTGGCGGAAGCCGACGGCATTCCCGTCTCGGTCGGGCCCTTCGGAGAGGACCGCCTCCGCGATGCGGTCGAGATGTTCGCGACGTCCACCGCCGGTGGCGTCATGCCGATCGTGACGCTCGATGGTGCTCCGATCGGCGACGGGGCCGTCGGTCCGACGACGCGGCACCTGCGCGAGCGCTACTGGGCGGCGCACGCCGACACCCGCTACCTGACCCCGGTCGACTACGGCGACGTATGACCCGGCCTCGGACCAGGAACTAGGCTTGCGTGCTGGGGATCGCGCTGGGTCTCGCCTCGTCCCTGTCGTTCGGCATCAGCGACTTCCTGGCCGGCATCACGGCGCGGCGCGTGGGAACCCTCGCCGTGCTGCTGTTCAGCATGGTGGTGTACTTCGCGCTCGCGGTCCTGTGGATCGTCGTGAGCGGGACGGGCGCCCCCACGGCATCGCAGGTCGGATACGCGGCCGCAGCAGGGGTCGGGGTGGGCATCGGTCTGGCCGCGTTCTACCAGGGCCTCGCCGTCGGGACGATGAGCATCGTCGCGCCGATCGCCGCCACGGGGGTCATCGTCCCCATCGTCGCGGGGATCGTCGGCGGCGAGGATCCCGGCCTCGTGCGCTCGCTCGGCATGGCGAGCGCGGTCGTCGGGATCGTGCTGGCGGTTCGCGGGCCACGGGCGCCCGGAGGCTCACGGGTGGTCGACGCGCGCAGGAGCATCGTCTACGCCGTGATCGCCGCGCTGGGGTTCGGCACCTTCTACTGGCTGGTGTCACCGGCGAGCGAGACGAGCCTCCCCTGGACGCTGCTGATCTGCCGCACGATCACCCTCCCGGTGGTCATCGGCGTGGTCGTGGTCGCCGGAGCTTCGCTGCGCCGGGCCCTCGAGCGGCGCGCGATCGCGGCGACGTGCGCGATCGGAGCCCTCTCGCTCGCGGCGATCTGGTCCTACGCCGAGGGGACCCGGCACGGGGATCTGGCGGTCGTCGCGGTCGCCTCGTCGCTCTATCCCGCGGTCACGACGGTCCTCGCGCGCTACCGGCTCGGCGAGCGCCTGACCGCCGGCCAGCAGGGCGGCGTCCTCGCCGTCCTGCTGGGGATCGTCCTCATGGCGGCGGGCTAGCTGGGCGCATCAGCGGACAGCAGCGCCTCCAGCGCGCCCGTGTCCGCGGTCGCCTCCGCCAGCCCCTCCCACTCCAGCAGCCGCCGGTGCAGGCCCCGGGTCGTGGTGACGCCGTCGACGACGAGCTCGTCGAGGGCCCGGCGCGCGCGGGCGAGCGCCTCGTCACGGTCGCGGCCCCACACCATCAGCTTGGCGATCATCGAGTCGTAGAACGGCTGCACCGCGTCGCCGGCCTCGACGCCGGTGTCGACACGCACCCCCGGCCCGGCCGGCAGACGCAGCGCCTCGATGCGCCCCGGAGAGGGCATGAAGCCGTTGTCCGGGTCCTCGGCGTTGATGCGGAACTCGATCGCGGTGCCGTAGCGGCGCACGTCGTCCTGCATGAACGACAGCGGCTCGCCCGCGGCGATGCGCAGCTGCTCGGCGACGAGGTCCACGCCGGTGACGAGCTCGGTCACGCCGTGCTCGACCTGGATGCGCGCGTTGACCTCGAGGAAGTAGAACGCCTGCGCGTCCACGTCGACGAGGAACTCGACGGTGCCGGCGTTGACGTAGCCGACCTCGTGGGCGAGAGCGACGGCGCTCGCGCACAGGTCCTGGCGCAGCTGCTCGGAGATCCCCGGCGAGGGCGCCTCCTCGACGAGCTTCTGGCGATGACGCTGGATCGAGCACTCGCGCTCGAACAGATGCACCACGGAGCCGAGCTCGTCGGCGAGCACCTGCACCTCCACGTGCCGGGCGCGCTCGACGAGCTTCTCGACGAACAGGGCGCCGTCGCCGAAGGCGGCCTCGGCCTGCGCGAACGCGCCCGAGAAGGCGGCGCGCATCTCATCGGGCGCCGCCACCACGCGGATGCCGCGGCCGCCGCCGCCGGCCGACGCCTTGAGCATGACCGGATAGCCGACCTCGCCCGCGAAGGCGTGCGCCGCGTCGGCGTCCTCGGCGCGATCGCTGCCCGGCACGATGGGCACGCCGGCCCGGCTCGCCGCCGCCCGGGCCGCCACCTTGTCGCCGACCAGCTCCATGACGTGCGCCGGAGGTCCCACGAAGCGCAGCCCGGCCTCCGCGCACGCCCGTGGCAGGGCGGGCACCTCGGCGAGGAACCCGTAGCCCGGATGGACGGCGTCCGCATTCGCGGCCAGCGCCGCCTCGACGATCGCGTCGGCACGCAGGTAGCTCTTGCGCGCCGGCGGCGGCCCGATGGCGCGCGCCTCGTCAGCGAGCTGCACGTGCAGGGCGGAGGCGTCGGCATCCGAGTACACGGCGACCGACTCGATCCCCAGGTCGGCGCAGGCCCGGATGACGCGCACGGCGATCTCGCCGCGGTTGGCGACGAGAACGCGGCGCAGCTCGGGCAGCGTCATGGTCCGGCCGGGACCGTCAACCAGCCCCGTCGAGCTCGACGACGGTGTCGCCGGCGTTGACGACGTCCTCGTTGTCCACGGTGAACCCGCGCACGCGGCCGCTGGACTCCGAGCGCAGCTCGTGGAACTGCTTCATGACCTCCACGAGCCCGACGACGGTGCCGGGCTCGACCTCGTCGCCCTCCTCGACGAACGGCGGAGAGCCCGGGTCGGGCCGGCGGTAGAAGACCCCGGGGACGGGCGAGCGGATGACGCTGTCGTCAGCCAATTGCGTGCTCCTGTGAGTCGGTGAGAAGTGCGCGGACGCGGTCGAGCCGCGCACGTGCCTGATGGCGAGCCTCGAGCGCGTCCTCGAGGGTGACCTCGCGGAAGCGGACGTGGTCGTTGGTCTTCGACTGGCCGATCCGGTCGAGATCGGTGCTGATGATCGTGGCGATGGTCGCGTAGCCGCCGCCCGTGACGGCGTCGGCGAGCAGCGCGATCGGCTCGACGCCGCCCGGGATCTGGATGGAGCCGATCGGGTAGCCGAAGTCGACCACGTTGGCCGGGTCGCTGCCGGCGCCGGCCGGCTGCTCGCGCTCGACGAAGTGCAGTTCGGCGCCACGGAACCGGTACCCGACACGGTTGGCGTCGGGCGTGACCGTCCAGTCGGCGGTGAGGAAGGTCTCGAGGCTCTCCGGCTGGAGGCGATAGCTGGCCAGCCCGACGACGACGCGCAACTCGGTGTCGCCCCCGAGGTCCGGCTGCAGGTCCACGGGCACGTCGAGCCCGGCGCGTCCGTCGACACCCGTGCCTACGGGCACGACGTCGCCCGCCTGCAGCGCGCGCCCCTCGAATCCCCCGAGGCCGCAGAGCGTGTAGGTGGAGCGACTTCCGTCATACGGCGGCACATCGATGCCGCCCGCGACGGCGAGATACGCGCGGGCGCCCGACTCGATGAACCCGAAGGAGAGCACGTCGTCCGCCCGCACGGCATGGGACCGCCAGTTCGCGATCGGCTCGCCGTTGACCTTCGGCGTCATCTGCGCGCCGGTGACGGCGATCACCGCGTCGTCGCGAAACGCGATCTCCGGGCCGAGGTAGGTGATCTCGAGCGACGCAAGCCCGTCCGGGTTGCCGACGAGCAGGTTGCCCATCCGGTACGACGCCTTGTCCATCGCGCCCGACGGCGGCATCCCGCCCGCGTAGAGGCCGAGACGCCCCTCGTCCTGCACGGTCGTCTGCAGGCCGGGCTGGAGGATCTCAAGCGTCATCGAGGCTCCTCTCCAGCGCTGCCGCGGTCCCGTCGGGGTCGTCGTACCAGCGCTGGGGCACGAACTCGACCTCCGCGAGGGGGTAGCGGAACGTCTCGTCCTCGACCGCCGCCCGGATGCGGTCGAACTCGGCGCGGTCGACCTCCCGGTAGCGCATGATGTCGCCGGCGCGGAAGAACCAGTCCCGATCGTGGAAGTCGGGCAGCCGGCGGCGCGAGTCGAAGAACGGCGTGGCGCACATCCCGAGCAGCTGGTAGCCGCCGGCGCCGCGCACCGGGTAGACGGCGGTGAACGCGCCGCCCCACGAGAACGCGCGCTCGGGCGTGTCGGTCCGGGGGCGCACGTACTTCGGCACCTCGATCTGCCGCTCCGGGGGGACGAGCTGGTAGCCCCAGACCAGCCCGGGCACGAACCCGAGCATCGTCGCGAGGAACGGCGTCCCGAACACCGCGTCGCGGAAGGCGTCGGTCGTGGGGAACCCGTTGATCTCGGCGGCGAACTCGATGTTCGTCAGCTCGGGCGTCTGGTGGCGGTCGGCGAAGCGCTTGACCGTCTCCCGCGTCCACGGGTCGTCCCACAGGATCGGCACGTCGATGATCCGCGTCTGCAGATGGAAGTCGGAGGCATCGCCGACCTCGGCCTCGAGCTCTCGCAGGCGCTCCTCCAGCGCGCGCGGATGGATGGTGTCGGGATCCAGCCGCACGAGATACGAGGCGTTGGCGGGGCAGATGTCGATCACGCCGTCCAGGGCCAGCGCCTCCAGCCGCCGGCAGATCGCCAGCGAGCGCATGTTGACGCCGACGCTCATGGCCTCGGCCAGCTCGACGAGGATCCACTCGTCGCCGCCGAAGCTGTAGCGCGTGCCGACGCGCTCCTCGGCGGTGGTCATCGGCGATCCCAGTGCCGCACGGTCCGCCGTTCGAGCATCGCGCGGAACTGCTCGGTCGTCCGGGGCAGCAGCTCGCCCGTACCCCAGTGCAGGATCACGCCGTGCCGGCGCACGACGTCCATGACGTCGACCTCGCCGGCCCGGTAGCGCGCAGCCACCTCCTCGGGGTCCTCCTGCAGCCAGCCGCGGCGCTCCGCGCGGATGTGCTCCCGCTCGCGCCGGGTTCCCTCGGCATCCACCTCGTAGCGCGCCATCTCGGGGTCGACCGGGCGGATCGCCACGCCGTAGTCGCGCGCGGCGCGCTCGACGGTGACGTAGCCGTCGGCGACGTCCTCGCAGACAGCCTCGGGGTCTCGCTCGAGGGGATCGCCGAAGCCGCCGCCGCCGGCCGACGGCCGGGTGAACGAGTCGCCCGGCCCGACCCGGACGTTCGAGAACACCGCGCCGAGGAAGCGCTCGTCGTCCGTGCCGGGATTCATCCAGACGCCGTGCGGGAAGGACGGCAGGCCGCCGCCGATCCCCCACGTCACCGAACGCGCTCGATCGCAGCAGTACGACATCACGGTGCTGTGCACGTCGGTCAGGCGACCGCCCTTCTCGACGCCGCACCCCCCGCGGAAGCGACCCGGACCGCCGGTGTCGGGCAGGATCGCGTGATTGAGCGTCACCACCGGGCACAGGCGCTCCTGCGCCTCGAGCGGCTGGACGGCGAGGCCGACGCCGAAGACCGGCGACGTCGCGTTGGAGCCGTCCTTGCCGTTGCGGCCCCCCCAGCCGCCGGCCATCCAGTCGTACCACATGAACACCGAACCGGACCCGCTGCGCGCATCGCGTCCACCGACCAGCAGGTACTCCAGGTTGAACGCGGCGGCCATCGCGCGCTCCGGGATCACCTCCGACCACAGCTCGAAGATCGAGCTCATGATCTTCTCGTAGGGCCCGGCGCAGAAGCCCGTCACCGCGGTCGGCCAGGCGGCGTTGACGCAGCTGCCGGGCGGCCCGAGGTTCACGTCCAGCGCGCGGTAGAAGCCGGAGTTCAACGGCACGTCCGGGAAGAAGGTCTTCGTTCCGGCGACGACCCCGGAGAAGCTGGCTCCGAAGCCCGAGTTCAGGAACGAGCCGACGGCCGGGTGCGACTCCGACAGGTCGTAGCGAACGACGTCGCCGTCGATGGTCATCCGCACGCGGATCGGCACGAGACCCTCGTCCGCGTCGGGGTCGGAATCGATGTAGTCCTCCGTCTCCCAGGTGCCGTCGGGCAGTTCGGAGATGCGCTTGCGCGTCAGGCGCTCGACGTAGTCCTGCACCTCCTCCATCGCCGTCACGATCGTGTCCCGGCCGTACTTCCCGCACAGGCGCAGGATCTCCCGCTCGGCCACCGCGGTCGCCTCCACCTGGGCCAGGCAGTCGCCCTCGGCGTCGTCGGGCGCCCGCGTGTTGGACACGATCATGCGCACGATGTCCCGCCGGTAGACGCCCTCGTCGTAGATGCGCACGGGCGGCACCCGTACGCCCTCGCCGAAGTGCTCGCGCGCGGTGATGTCGAACGAGCCCGGCACGCTGCCCCCGATGTCGGCCCAATGACCGTTGGACTCCGCCAGGCAGATGAGCTCGCCCTCGTGGAAGATCGGGCGCACGATGCGCACGTCGTTGAAGTGGGTGCCGCCGACGTACGGATCGTTGATCGCGAAGACGTCGCCCGGGCGCATCTCGTGGTCGAAGGCGTCGACGACCGCCCGCGCGGTGAGATGCAGGGTCCCGACGTGCACGGCGATGTCCTGGCTGCCCTGCATGATCGTGTTGCCCTGTGGGTCGCACAGCGCGCTCGAGAAGTCGCGCGAGTAGATGACGAACGAGTGGCACGTGCGCAGGATCTGCTCGGCCATCTGGTCGACGATCGTCGAGAACGCGTTCTTGAGCACCTCGAACGTCACCGGGTCGAGGGTCTGACGCTGGGCGGGCGCGGTCACGAGGCCTCCCGGTCGATCGTCATGCGGATGTTCAGGTACTCGTCGACCTCGGCGCGCACCCCGGGCGGCACCAGCGTGGTCGAGTCGAGCTGCTCGACGACGGCCGGACCGTCGAAGGACACGCCCGCCGGCAGGGTGTCCCGGCGGTAGATCGGCGCCTCGACGCTTCCCTCGGCGTCGGGGAAGTGGACGCGGCGCCGTTGCACCGGCTCGGGCATCGACCCACCCAGCTCATGGCGCGCGAGCTCCGCCTTGCGCGTCACGCCCGTCGCCCGCAGGTTGGCGCGGTAGATCTCGACCGGGCTGCCGGGCCGGCGGTAGCTGTGTTCGCGCTCGTGCTCGTCCTCGAACAGCGCCACGAGGGCGTCGAGCGACTCGACGCGGCCGTCGAGCGGCACCGCGATCGAGCGCCACTGACCCACGTAGCGCATGTCGATGGTGCGCAGCAGTTCGACGGCGTCCTCCGCGACCCCCTCGGCTCGCATGCGCTCGCGCGCCTCGTCCTCGAGCTGGGCGAACTCCCGCTCCAGCTCGTCGGGATCGAGCTCGTCGACGGTGCCGAGCAGCATGGTGAACAGGTCGTGGCGCACGTCCACGAGCAGGCACCCGAGCGCCGACGTCGCGCCCGGGTTCGGTGGGACGAGCACGGTCGGGATGGACAGCTCGGCGGCCAGCGCCGCGCCATGCAGGGGCCCGGCCCCGCCGAAGCACACGAGCACGAACTCGCGCGGGTCGTATCCGCGGCGTACCGAGATGAGCCGGATCGCGTCCGCCATGTTCGCGTTGGCCACGGCGATCACCGCCTCGGCGGCGTCGGTCATCTCCAGCCCCAGCGGGTCGGCCACGCCCGTGCGGATGGCGTCGTGCGCCCGAGCCGGGTCGAGCTTCATGGCGCCGTCGATGAGCTCGGTGCCGAGACGGCCGAGGACGACGTTGGCGTCCGTGTTCGTCGGCTCCGTGCCGCCCTTGGCGTAGCACGCGGGTCCGGGGTCGGCGCCTGCGGACTGCGGGCCGTTGCGCAGCGAGCCGGCGTCGTCGAGCCAGGCGAGCGACCCACCGCCGGCGCCGATCGTGAGCACCTCGATGCTGGGGAAGCGGATCGGATACCCGTACTGGACGAACCACTCGTTCGTGGTGCGGGCCTCGCCGCCGTAGACCAGCGAGATGTCGGTGCTGGTGCCGCCCATGTCCAGCCCGATCGCGTTCTCGAAGCCGCAGAGTCCTGCGATGTGCCGGCTCGCGATCGCGCCTGCGGCGATGCCCGAGGCGGCGAGCCGCACGGCGAAGCGATCGGCCGTCTCGGGCGTCATCACGCCGCCGCCGGAGTGCAGGATCACGAGGTCCCCCCGGTAGCCATGCTGCTCGAGCTCGCCGGCCAGTGCTCGCACGTAACGCCCGACCAACGGCTGCAGCACGGCGTTGGCCACCGTGGTGGAGAAGCGCTCGTGCTCGAAGATCTCCGGGAGGACCTCGCTGGAGGTCGAGACCCGGACGTCCGGGAGCTCCTCCTCGAGGATCTCGCGCATGCGCAGCTCGTGCGCCGGGTTCGCGTAGGAGTTGATGAAGCAGACCGCCACGGTGGCGACCTCGTGGCGGGCCAGCAGGCGCGCGACCCGGCGCGCCTCCTCCTCGTCCAGCTCCTCGATGACGTCGCCCGCGTAGTCGATGCGCTCCGTCACCTCGAAGCGGTCGCGCCGGCGGATTGGCGGCGGCGCGACGTCGTAGTACGCGTCCCACAGCTCGTCCTTCGTTCCGCGGCGGATCTCGATGACGTCGCGAAAGCCCTTCGTGGTGACCATCGCCGCGGCAGGGAAGCGCCGGGTGATCAGCGCATTGGTCGCCACGGTGGTCGCGTGCGAGAACAGCGCCACGCGCGAGAGGTCGACGCCGGCCTCCTCCACGGCCGACATGACGCCCTCGATCGGATCCCCGGTGCTGGGCGTCTTGGCGACGCGCAACGCCCCCGTGTCCCCCTCGAGGACGCAGACGTCGGTGAACGTGCCCCCGACGTCGACGGCCACGATGTCATCCTTCACCAGCTGCCCTCCCGGTGGGATCGGGGGCGGGCGCCCGAGGCGCCCGCACCTGTCCGCGGCGATCGCCCGCGTTCACCGCCCGCCGTCAATCCGCGCTCGGGCCGACGTGGGCGGGCATGGCCATGTCGGACACCTTGTGATGGGCGGACTCGCGGCTCGCGGCGGCCTGGTAGCCGGCGCCGCTCGCGCACGCGGCGCAGATCGCCTGGTGGCCGGCGGTGGGATCGCGGTCCATCTCCTGGGCGGCGTAGTACTTGTCGCAGCGGTGACAGCGGATGCGCGCGGCCCAGGGGTCGTCGACCTCCTTGACCGGATCGTACGGACGCCACATCACGAACCAGTTCTCGCGCGCGACCATCGTGGCGAGGGTGTACACGCCGAAGCCGATACCGAAGGTGATGATCAGGCCGGCGACCTCCCAGAACTGCGAGCCCACATCGTCGGTGATCTTCACCACCAGGCCGAAGGCGGTGGCCGCCACCCACGCGAGGATGCCGGCGGGGTTGAACGCCGGCACGTGGCCGGGACGGAACTCCATGCGGTCCAGCGCCAACCGGCGGCGACGGATATAGAGGACGTGGGCCATGGCGACGCCGACCCACGCGACGATCGCGATCCCCTGGTAGTTGAGCGCGTCAAGGACGTAGCTGAAGATGTTCGTCAGCATCAGGATGTAGCCGATCCCGCAGGCGACCAGCACCCAGAGCGTCCGCGGAAGCGTGAGCCGGAAGGCGCGCGAGAAGAAGCTCTGCAGGTTCGTCGACGCGAGATAGAGGTTCGCCGTGTTGATCCGGGTCTGCGTCACGAAGATCAGCAGCAGGCCGAGGAGTCCCGTCAGGTTGACGATATCCACAGGCAGGGCGCTCTCCTGTCCGGCGAGCTGCGCGAACGAGATGCCGAACGTCGAGACGAGCAAGATGCCGACAAGTGCGTTCAGGAGCAGCGCCACCGTGTAGAACAGCCAGCCGAACGTGATCGCCGCGTGATAGCGCTGGTCCTCGCGCTTGCCGAGCCGCGCGAAGTCCATCGCGAACATCATGAGGATGTAGAGGCCCATGTACGCGGTGAACGCCTGCAGCCACGGCACGTCCGTCCCGGGCAGCGCCTTGGCGTCCGGCAGGAAGCCGTGGTAGCCCTTGTCCACGAGGGCCCAGACGACGACTGCGATGAGCATGGCCGCGTAGATCGGCAGCAGCGCGCCGTTGAAGCGGTCGAGCCACTTTCGCACGCCGCGCCAGACCAGCGGAGCGGTCGTGAAGATGATGATCGCGTACCACAGCTTCAGCGGTCCGCCGATGTACTCCTTCGCCGCGACGGCGACGACCGAGCCCTCGAACACGAGGTAGTAGATGCAGGTCGCCGCGAAGATCAACGTGACGAGCGCCGCGCCGACGAAGCCGAACATGCTCCGGCTGAACAGCGCGACCGTGAGGCCGTTCTCGGCGGCGACCTTGCTGATCACCGTGTTGATCAGCGCATAGGCGATGACCGACAGCACGATGCCGATGATGGCGTTCCGCGTGCCGTACGCCAGCGCGATGAACGCCGAGAAGTACATGTAGAAGAAGGCGGTGGCCAAGGCCCACCACGCCATCGTGAGCCGGAACTTGCCCAAGCGCCATGTGTGAGGCACGACGTGGAGGGAGTAGTCCTCCACCGCGGCCTCCTTCAACACCCGCGGGTCGTCCTCGTACGAGATGTCCAGCGCTGGTAGACGATCTGCCGCAGCGGCCACTGACTCCCCCTCCTCAGTGCGAAGTGCTCGACATTGTGGATATTGCCACGTACGGGCCCGATTTACACCCCATGCGAGCTCCCGTGCAAGCGTGCCGCCCTCCGCTGACCGCCCCAGGACAACTCAGCCCTCCCGGTCGATGAGGAACAGCCGCACGCCCGCGGGCCCCGACCGGCCGCGATGGCCTCCGCCGCCGGCGGGAAGCGTGAAGCCCTCCCCGGCGGCCAGCGCGAGCGGGGGGTCGCCGTCGGCGAACTCGTAGGTCACCGCGCCGTCGAGGACGTAGCCGGAGTGGCCCTCGGTGCACCACTCCTCGCGCAGGACGCCGGGCTCGTACACGACCACGGCCCAGCGGACACCGCCCACCTCGATCGCATGGCTCGAGATTCCGGGGGCCTCGGGCTCCCGCGCGGCGTCGGCGAAGCGGACGGCGAGTGGCTCGCGCACGCGCTCAGTCAGTCGTCTTCGTCGTAGGTGTCGGGCTCTTCGAAATCGGGCTCACGTGGCTCGATGACGCCGCCGTACCCGGTGGCGGGATGGTTGGCGGGGTCGGGGACGTCCTTCGCCTCGTCGGCGATGTCGCGTCCCTCGTCCTCGTGGTCGTAGTGCGGCTTCTCGGGGGCCATGCTGCTGATCTCCTCCTCTTGGCGACCGTATGCGCCCCCGTTACCCGCATCTGCCCGGCGGACGCCCCCGCACGTCCGCGTCGTGACGCGCTACGAGGCCGGCGGACGCCCCCGCACGTCCGCGTCGTGACGCGCTACGAGGCCGGCGGACGCCCCTGCACGTCCGTCGTGACGCGCTAGGAGGCCGGCGGACCGGCCGAGTCGCGGATCTGCAGCTCGACGGGGAACATGCCGTCCCCGGCGCCGTTGGGCTTGTCGCCGAGCAGCTCGAAGAGGAGGCTCGCCGCACGGTGGCCCATCTCTCGCGCCGGCTGGCGCACGGTGGTCAGCCGCGGGGTGAGCAGCGCGGCCATCGGCAGGTCGTCGAAGCCGACGATGCTGACGTCCTCCGGCACCCGCAGCCCCACCGACCTGCAGTACTCGAGCGCCCCGATCGCCATCAGATCGTTCGCACACAGCAGCGCGGTCGGCCGTATGTCCGGCGGACCGGCGAGCGCCGCCTTCGCGAGCTCGGTCCCGGACCGCTGCCGGTAGTCGCCGACGTACACCGGGACGTCGTCGGGGTCCCGCCCTGCCGCGGCGAGCGCCTCGCGATAGCCGGCCAGACGCTGGCCGGATGTCCAGAGCTGGGTCGGCCCTCCGATGACCGCCAGGCGCGAGTGGCCGTGCTGGAGGACGTGCCGGCCGATCTCGCGCGCCCCCCGGCGACCGTCGGAGATCACGGCGGGCATGTCGAAGCCGGGAATCTGCTCGTCGACCAGGACGACGGGGCCGATCCGCGCGAGGTCGAGCAGGGAGCCCGCGGTCGTGCCCGTCCCCGAGAGGCAGATGACGCCGTCCACACGCTGGCTGCGCAGGAGGCCGGCATGGTGGGACGGCTGCTCGGTCGCCTCGGGCGCACACAGGACGACCAGCACGTCGCGCGCGGAAGCGGCGGCCGCGACGCCCTCGGCCACCAGCGCGAAGAACTGGTTGGCGAGGTCGGGCACCACGAGGCCCACTGTGGAGGCCGAGCGGCGCTTGAGCCGGCGCGCCGACTCGTTCGGCGCGTAGTCGAGCACCCGTACCGCGTCGAGCACCCTCGCGCGGCGATCCGGGGCCACCGGCCCGCTGTCGTTGAGGACGTAGCTGACCGTGCTGATCGAGACTCCCGCGTGGCGGGCGACGTCCTTCATCGTCGGCCGCCGCGGCGGCCGCACCGTCTCACCGCTCATGTGATCAAACACCGATTCTCTCGGCCGGCGATCCGCGAAGACACCCACGCTCACGGGCTTGACCACCGTCCTTGACGATCAAGGTGGAAACGTATCACGCAGGGCGCAGGGCGCAGGACGCAGGACGCAGGACGCAGGACGCAGGGCGCAGGACGCAGGACGCAGGACGCAGGGCGCAGGGCGCAGGGCGCAGGACGCAGGGCGGTGGGCGCAGGGCGCAGCGAACAGCGCGGCCGCGTCGTCAGCCGCCGCCGGCACCGACCGGTTCGCCCGACAGCAGCCGCCCCGCCCCCGGGACCACCGGCGGCCGGTCCAGCGCCCGCAGCAGCTGGTACACCGTCGCGGTCGCGGCCGAGAGGATCGGGATCCCGAGCTCGGCCTCCACCGGCGCGATCGCCGACAGCGACGGCATCTGCACGCAGCAGGACAGGACCACGCCGTCGGCCGCGGTCGTGTCCAGCCGCCGGGCGTGCTCGACGAGCCGCGCCTCGGAGATCCCCGCCACCTCGACGTTGTCGGCCACGCCGAGCGACACCGCGTCCGTCACCGTGATCCCGTAGGACTCGATGTAGCCGGCGACCGCAGCGGTCAGCTCCGGCAGGTACGGGGTGATGATCGCGACGCGTTGCAGCCCGAGCGCCTCCATGGCGCCGATCAGCGCGCCTGCGCTGCTGACCACCGGTGCGGCTCCGCCGTTGGCGGCCGCCACCTCGGCCAGATGCTGCTCGGAGGACTCGTGCGCTCCGTGACCGCGGACCATGATCGCCACGAGGCACGCGTACACCAGCGCATCGACGCGGGCGTCGCTGAGCTCGCGCGCGCAGCGGTCGCTGTCGGCGACCATCCGGTCCAGCGACTCGGCGTCGACCTGGTGCAGTTGCGCCCGGCTGGAGTGGAACGTGAAGCGCTCGCCGGTCACCTCGCCGTGCCGGCGCAGCATGTGCGGCACCTCGGTCTCGATCGTGGTGTTGGAACTCGGCACGATCAGCCCGACGCGGGTGGTCATGGCCGACACCTCCTGACTCTGGTCGCGGCGATCACGTGGTCATCGCCCTCATCTGCCCCGAACGCGCCGCACCACCAGCCAGATCAGCAGCGCCGTCGCTGCGGCGAGGATGGCGGCGCGCGCCTGGAGCGCCGCGGAACGCGTCCGCTCGGGCACGGGCACGGGACCGCGAGGGGCGGGCTCGCCGGCCGGCGTCTCGGCCGCAGCCTCGACCGGGGCACCCCCGCCGCGGATCGCGCGCTCCAACGCATCCGAGAAGTCGCGGGTCACCTGGCCCGCCTGCTTGGCGACGACCTTCTGACCGACCGACCCGAGCACCCCGCCCATCGCCAGCTCGGCCTCGAGCTCGACGCGCGTCCCCTCGTCGAGCGGCGCGAGCCGCACGGTGTTCGTCGTGCGGATGTTGCCGGCCGCCCCCTTGACCGCGCGTCCCACCGCGGTGAACTGCATCAACGCGTGCGGCCGGCGCTCGGTGATGCGCATCTTCAGGTCGAACGTCGCGGTCATGGGGCCGACCGCCTGCGTCACGCGCACCCTCGAGTTGTCGGTGTCGATGACCTCCACGGACTCGACGCCCGGCACGCAGCGTGCGACCTGATCCACCTGCTCGAAGAACTCCCAGATCCGCTCCGGGGGCTCGGCGATCACGAACGACTCGTTGACTTTCATGCGGGCACGCCTCTCGCTCGCTGGATCTCCCGCCAGACCAGCTCCGGCGTCAGCGGGAGGCGGGAGATCTCCACGCCCAGCCCGCTGAGCGCGTCACAGATGCCGTTGGCGATCGCGGCGCCCGCCGGGATGGTCCCGGTCTCCCCCACCCCACGGACGCCAAACGGCGTGACGGGCGACGCGACCTCGGTGTGCACGAGCTCGATCGGCGGCATGTCGCACGCGGTCGGGACGAAGTAGTCGAGCATCGTCCCGTTGAGCAGCTGGCCCGTCTCCGGGTCGTAGCGCAGCTCCTCGCGCAGCGCCGCTCCCAGGCCCTGCGCCAGGCCGCCTCGGATCTGCCCGTCGATCAGCTGCGGGTTCACCGGCGTTCCGGAGTCGTGCACCATCACGAACCGCTCGACGTCGAAGTCGCCCGTCTCCGCATCGACGGAGACGAGCGCCGCGGCGGTGCCGTACGCGAAGGCGGCGTGCGTCGGCTCGTGGTAGGCGGTCGCCTCCAGGCCCGGCTCGATGCCCTCCGGCAGACGCAGCCCGAGGATCGCCTCCTCGTGGACGTCCCGCAACGCCACGCTGCGGGCGGGGTCGCTCGCGACGCGCACGACGGTGCCGGCGATCTCGAGCTCGTCCGGGTCGTCGACCTCCAGGAGCCACGCTCCGACCTTCAGCGTCTTCGCCCGAAGATCCGCGGCCGCCTTCTCGAGCGCCCCCGCCGCCGCGATCATCGTGCGCGACGCGAACGCGCCCGTGTTCAGCGGCGTCGCCGACGTGTCGCCGGCATGCACGTGCACTCGGTCGTAGGCGATGCCGAGGACGTGGCTGAGCACCTGCGCGAAGGCGGTCTCACTGCCCTGCCCGAACGTCGAGACGCCGGTATAGAGGTCGATGCCGCCGGAGCGGTTGGCGCGAACCGTCACGCTCTCGTGGGCGCCGAACTTCGATCCGCGGCCGGCGAGGAACCTGGAGCTCGCGTAGCCGGTGCGCTCGACGAACGACGACAGCCCGACGCCCACGTACCGGCCGTCGGCGCGAGGGCCGTGCCCTGTCCGCCGCAGCTCGTCGTAGCCGATCCGATCCACCGCCGCCAGCAGGCACTCCGCGTAGTCGCCGCTGTCGTAGACCGCCCCGGTGGTGTTGCGCCACGGCAGCTCCTCCGGCGTGAGCATGTTGCGCCGGCGCAGTTCAACCGGGCTCATCTCGAGACGCCGGGCCAGCCGGTCGAGCAGGACCTCGCGCGCGAAGTTGACCTCCGGCTGGCCGTACCCGCGGTAGGCTCCGACCGGCGTCTTGCTCGTCATCGTGACGCGCCGCTCGACCGTCCCGTGGTCGAGCCGGTACGGGCCGCTGTAGGTCACGCTGGACAGCTGCGCGGATCCGAACGAGCCGTAGTAGGCGCCGAGGTCCGTGGCGTACACGTCCTCCATGGCGGCGATGCGTCCCTCGCGATCCGCTGCGATGCGGAAGTCGTGCACGGCCTCGCGCGCGTGGGTGGTCGCCCGGAAGAACTCGAGGCGATCCTCGATCCACTTGACCGGGCGCCGCAGCGCCATCGCGTGCAGGCACGCGAGGAGGTCCTCGGGATAGACGCCGAGCTTGAGGCCGAAGGCGCCGCCGACGTCCGCTGCGACGACGTGGATCCAGCTCTCGTCCAGGCGCAGGCAGTGGGCGAGCTGACTGCGCACGAGATGGGGCGTCTGCGTCGACAGCCGCACGGACAGCTCGCGGCCCCCTGGGCGCCACTCGGCGACGATGCCGCGCGTCTCCATGGGCAGGCCGCTCACGCGGTTGACGAAGAACCGGCCGCTGACGACGGTGTCGGCGGCGGCGATGGCGCTCGCGCTGTCGCCCACCGACTGCGGGTTGGAGACGAGCAGGTTCGAGTCGAGCACGTCGGGATGCAGGACCGGCGCGTCGGGCTCCATCGCCGCGATCACGTCGGGCACGTGCTCCACGGGGTCGTAGTCGACCTCGATGAGCTCCGCCGCGTCCTCGGCGATGTGCCGGCTCGTGGCGGCGACGCTCGCCACCGGCTGGCCCTCGTACTCGACGCGCCCCTGGGCCAGCGCGTAGTAGGTCACGTACGGGGCGCCCGGCGTGGGGCGCAGCACGTTGATCGGCTCGCTGCGCGCCGCGACGTCGGTCCCGACGAGCACGTCGTGGACGCCGTCCATCTCGAGCGCCGCCGAGATGTCGATCGCCTCGATCCGCGCGCGGGGAAACGGGGACCGCACGACCGCCATGTGGAGGGCGTTGGCCGGCGTGACGTCGTCGGCGAAGCGCCCCTCCCCGCGCAGCAGCCGGTCGTCCTCCTTGCGCGCCGGCGAGTCGCCGATGACCCCGCTGCGAGGAGCCGAGGGGGACTCGACGACGTCAGACACCGCGGGCCTCCGAGAGATGGCGCTCGACCGCCGTGACGATGTTCTCGTAGCCCGTGCAGCGGCACAGCACGCCCGAGAGCTCCTCGCGGATCTCCTCGCGGGACCGCCGCCGGCCATCGCGCGCCAGCGCCGTCGTGGTCATCAGGAACCCGGGGGTGCAGAACCCGCACTGCAGCGCGTGGGCGTCGCGGAACGCCTCCTGCAGCGCGTTGAGCCCGTCGCCGTCGGCCAGGCTCTCGACCGTCTCGATCTCGTGCCCGTCGAGCTGCGGCGCCAGGAGCAGGCACGACTTCACGGCGTCGCCGTCGAGGAGCACCGTGCACATGCCGCAGACGCCCTGCTCGCACCCGACGTGCGTGCCGGTCATGTGCAGGGTGTGGCGCAGGAAGTCGGCCGCATGGGTGCGCGCGTCCACGCTCGCACGGTGCACCGTGCCGTTGACCGTCACGGTGATCGGGACCTCGTCGCTCATCTGCCCTGCCCTCGCTGGTCGAGATCGGCCAGCACGCGTCGCACGTGGACGCCGACGAGGTGGCGGCGGTACTCGGCGCTGGCGCGCACGTCGTCGGGCGGGTCGATGGCGTCGAGGGCCAGCGCGGCCGCCTCGGCGATCGCGGCGTCGTCCCAGATCCGGTCCTCCAGGCTCGCCGCCGCGGCCGTCGCGAGGACGGGACGCTCGTCGACGCCACCCAGCGCCAGGCGCACCGACGACCAGCGCCCGTCCGGGGCGGCGCTGCCCATCGCCAGCACGCTGAGGACGGCGAAGTCGTTGTGCTTGCGCGCACGCTCGAAGAAGCGGCAGTGCGTCGGGGCGAGCGGTACGCGAACCGCGGTGAGCAGCTCGTCGGGCTCCAGGGCGCTGGCGTACGCGCCCTCGAAGAACTCGCTGATCGGGATGGTCCGCTCGCCGCGCGCGCTGCGCGCGGTCACCTCGGCCCCGAGCGCCAGGCAGGCGAGAGCGAGCTCCCCGGTGGGGTCCGCCTGCGCGAGCGCACCGCCGACCGTGCCGCGGTTGCGGACCTGCCGGTCGCCGATGTGGCGCACGATCGTCGACAGGATCGGCAGCCGCTCCGCCACCACCGGCGACGTCTCGAGCTCGCGGTAGCGCACGAGGGCGCCGATCAGCGTGTCGGAGCCGTTCGCCTCGATCCGTCCGAGCTCGGTGTCGAGCGCGTTGATGTCGATCACCGTCGACGGCCGCATCAGGCGCATGTGCATCATCGGCACGAGGCTCTGGCCGCCGGCGAGGACGCGGGCCGTGCCGTCGTGGCGCGCGAGCTCGGCCACCGCTTCGGCGACGGTGCCGGGGCGGACGTACCCCATGGGCGCCGCCTTCATCGTCCCCCCGGCCGGATGAAGCTGGAGAGCACGCGGTCGAGCGCCCCCTGCCCGGGCTCGACGATCCGCTTCGCGGGCCGGCGGCTCCACACCGTCTCGGGCCGGACCTGGACCACGTGCAGGCGGGCCTCCTCGTCGACCGCCCACTCGATGTCCTGCGGCGCCTGGCGATGGCGCTCGATGCGCTTGGCCTCGGACGCGATCGCGCGGACGAGGTCGTCGTCGAGGCTGGCGGCGCCACGGCGCTCGGGCTCGACGTCGACGAGGCGGACGCTGCCCGAGGCGGGATCGAGCCGGTGCTCGCCCGCCTTCTCGGCGATCTCGCGCGACAGGACCTCGAGGGTGATCTTGTCCACGCGGAAGCGATCCGGCGAGACGTCACCGCTCACGACCCCCTCGCCGAGGCCCCACACCGCCTCGATGACGATCTTCGAGCGATCCCCGGTGACGGGGTCGAGGGTGAACGCGACGCCCGCGGCCCGGGCGGCGATCATCTGCTGGACCCCGACGCACATCGCCGCCCGCTCGGCGTGCCGGACGCCCTCGCCATGCGGGTGGTACGTCAACACCTGGGGCCCGAAGAGCCCGGACCAGCAACGCCGGACGTGCTCGAGCACGGCGTCCGCGCCCTGGATCCAGAGATAGGTGTCGTACTGGCCCGCGAAGCTGGCGCCCGCCGTGTCCTCCAGCACGCCGCTCGAGCGCACGGCGACCGGCACGCCCGCCGTGCCCGTGCGCGACTCGAGCTCCGCGTAGCCCGCGCGGATCTCGTCCTCGAGCCGGGCCGGCATCGGCGCCTGCCGGATCAGCCGCGCGATCTCGGCGCTCGCGCGCTCGATCGCGTCCAGGTCGTCCGGCGGCGCCTCGCCGAGCAGCCCGCCGATGCGTTCGTCGAGGCCGCCCGCCTGCACGAATGCCCGGTAGGCGGCCGTGGTGACGCCGAAGCCGGGCGGCACGGCGAAGCCCGCGCGCACCATCTCCGCGAGGCTGCCGAACTTGCCGCCGAGCCGCTCCGGCGTGGCGCCGTCCTCGTCGAGCCAGACGATCGATGGCTCCGCCGCGGTCATGTCGCCGTGGCGTCGAGGATGCGGACCACGCCGTTGTCGCCGTCCACCTCGACGAGCTGGCCGTCCTTGATGTTCTGGGTCGCGAAGCCCGTGCCCACGACGGCGGGCAGCCCGTACTCGCGGGAGACGATCGCCGTGTGGGCCATGATCCCCCCGATGTCGGACACCGCGCCGGCGACGCGCGAGAACACCGGGGCCCAGCTCGGCGCGGTGATGCGGCAGACCAGCACGTCGCCGCTCTGAACGCCGTGGAGCTCGTCGGGCGAGTTGACGACGCGCGCGGGCCCCCGGGCGACGCCGGGCGATGCCGCCACGCCGCGGAGCTCCGTGGCGGCGTCCTCGCCGCCGTCGAGCCAGCTCTCCACCATGGTCGGCGTGATCCCCCAGAGCATGATCGAGATCGGCTCCTTGATCTCGAGGGGCGGCGTGCCGAGGGCCGGGTCGGGATTGGCCGTGCGCAGCGCCTCGAGGATCCGGACGCGCCGCGCGATGATCGGCGGCCAGTAGCTCGGGCCTCTCGGCGTGCAGCCGGTCGCCCAGCCCGCCACGAGGTCGTACAGCGCCGAGCGCACCTCGTCGCGGTGCAGGTAGAAGATGTCCTCGCGGTCGCCGAAGAACCCGGCTCCGACGAACAGGTCGCCCAGCTCGCGCACCTTGTTCCAGAACAACGAGTGGTGCCAGTGCTCCACGTAGAAGTTGTGGTTCTCGACGTACGGATAGACCTGACGGGCGAGCTCCACGAGCTCGAGGAACGCGGCGCGGTCCTCGTCGGCGGCGATCACCTCCGCGTACTCCTCGGTGATCCGCGCACGCTCCTCGAGGACGCGCTCGAGCGGCCGGTCGATGTCCTCGCCGGCCTCGATCTTGTCGACGTAGCCGCGCATCGCGTCGAACGGCAGACGCAGGTCGTCGATCCACGCGCGGTCGGTGTGCGTGTAGCCGACACCGGTCGAGTACCAGAACCAAGGTTCCTTGGCCGCCTCGAGCGCGGTCAGCCACTCGCGGCCCTCGGAGCGTTCGGCCATCGCCGCCATCAGCTCGTCAGGGTCGGTCAGCTCGCGGACGAGCGGCGCCAGGCCCAGCTCGACGGCCCGGCGCGCGAGGCCGCGCACCTCGTCGTCGGGCCGGAAGTACATGATGTCGATGCCGGCCACCATCCGAGCGATCGTCTGGTCGGTGATCCCGGGAAACGCGGCCTGGCAGAACTCGCGAAACGTGTTGTAGGCGCCGTAGCCGAGATTCAGCATCTCGAAGTGATACGACCCCATCTCGAACATGTTCGAGATCAGCTCGTCGTAGCGGCGCAGCAGATGCCAGCTGCTGTACACCCCCGGGTGCTCCGTGACGGAGCTCTCGGGCTCCTTGTCGGGAAGCGGCTCGAAGCTGATGGCCTTCAACCGCTCGATGCAGTCCTCGGCCTTCGGGATCCACGCGGCGTAGATCTCGTCCCAGTGCTGGAAGTAGTAGCCCGCCCGCCGCTGGAAGACGGGCACGCGCGCGGCCACCTCGTCCGGATCATCGAGCGCGGTCGGGCTGCAGTAGATGTAGCCGTTCATGATGCGCTGGTCGATGCCCAGCGCCGGCGGCACCTGCCACAGCCGCACCGTCTGCAGGTTGCAGGAGACCCACCAGTTCTCGACCATGATCGTGTCGAACGGGTAGATCGGCTGCGGATTGTGCATGCCGTCGAAGAACCAGAAGCGGCTCTCCTCCGACTCCCGCTGGTCCTCGCGGAAACGCAGGTAGTAGGGATACAGCTCCTCCCACCCCTCGGCGCCGGTCGGGGTGGCCACCGAGAAGGGGCTGGGAAACGTCCGTTCCGTGGTGGCCATCGTGCCTCCTGGGCGTGCCTGCAGCCGGGGTCGAATCGGGCGCGAGCGCAGCACCTGCTCGCTGTACTCGACGACGAGCGGCTCGGCGGTCCTGTTTAGATGCGCCGGGGATCCCGAGGCATGCCGACAGCGTGAACGACCGCCGCCCCACCCCACAGCCGATCGCCGCACCGCCCCACGGCCGGCTTCCCGACCGCGCGTTCACCGACGAGTTCCGGCGCCTGCACGCGCACGTCCTCGACTGGATCGAGCCGTACTACGACCGCGACCACCTGGTTCGGGCGGGCGACTGGGCGCTGGCACTCGATCCGACCGCCTCCGAGCCCGTCGTCATCGCGGTGCTCGCCCACGACATGGAGCGCTCGGTGCCGGGCGGACCGGTGCTCGACAAGCGGCGGACACCATGGGACGACCCCGAGTACAACCGCAGGCACTGCGAGCGCTCCGCGGTCGTGGTCGCGGCATGGCTGCGCGGCCAGGGCGCGTCGGAGCGCTTCGTGGAGGCAACCCGGGTGCCGATCCTCGAGCACGAGTTCGGCGGGACGGCGGAAGGGGACCTGGCCCAAGCGGCCGACTCGCTGTCGTGGCTCGATGTCAACGCGCCCCTCGCCGGCGCGTGGGTGGAGCGCGGCGAGTGCGATGCCGGCAAGGCGCACGCGAAGCTGCGGTGGATGCTCGAGCGCATCCGCCTCCCGGAGGCGCGAAGGATCGCGGAGCCGTTGTACGCCGCCGCGGCGACCGAGCTGGACGCCCGCGTCGCGCGGGCCCGCAAACGTTTACCTCACACGCCCTGAACGCGCCATGTTCCCTGCTCGGACGAGCGGCGCTCAGGCGACGCGCAGGATGACGATCGCGAAGTCGCCCTCCCCGCCCTGCCGGGCCGGGTTGCGCGCGACGCGCTCCACCGCGTCGGCGATCGTCGCCAGGGGCGCCGTGCTCAGCGAGCCGAGACTGCCCGCGAGATCGACGACGGTCGACCGGTCGCCCCGCCAGGCCTCGACGACCCCCGAGGTGTAGAACAGCAGCGTGTCGCCCGGCAGCAGATCGACGTCGACGTCCACCGGCGCCATGCCCGGGATCGCTCCGACCACCTGGCCCCCGCGGCCGACGGGCCGTCCGTCCTCGCCGGGGCGCAGCAGGATCGGCGGCGTGTGCCCCGCGCAGGACACGACGAGGCGGGGCCGGCGGCCCATGCGCAGTCGCGTGTGCACCACCGTGGCGAAGCGCAGGTCGTCACGCTCGCGCAGCATCGTCGCGTTCAGGCGCGTGAGGGCCGCCGCCGGCGACGGCTCGTCGAGGAGCCCGCGCAGCGTGCTCCTCACCAGCCCGGCGACCGCGGTCGTCTGCGGACCGGTGCCCGAGACGTCCGCCACCGTGACCGCCCAGGAGCCGTCCGGCGTCTCGCACACGTCGTAGAACTGACCCACCGGCAGCTGCCCCGAGCGCGGGACCTCGCACCGGGCCACGGCCTCGATGCCGCGAATGTGCGGCAGCTTGTCCGGCACGAGGCTCGCCTGGAGCGCGTAGGCGATGTGATCGCGCTCGGCCGCGAGATACGCCTCCTCGATGGCACATCCCGCCACGTTCGCGAGCTGCACCAGCGCCGCTTCGTCCTCGGCGGTGAAGTCGCCCTCGTACTTGTCGGAGAGCTGGATGAGCCCCAGGCACTTGCCGTCGCGCCCGAGGAACGGAGCCGCCAGCCAGCCGCGCATCGGCGGGTGGTGCTTGACCTCCGCCCCGAAGCCCCGCCAGCGCGGGTGGGCGACGAGCTCCGCCTGGGTCATGCGGATCGGGCGCCGGGTCTCGGGCACCATGGCGTATATCCCGCTGCCGTCGGGATGGACCTGGTAGGTGCGCCACGCCGCGTAGCGGTCGGAGAGATCCACCGCGGTGATCCACTGCGTCGTCAGCGACCCGATCGTCAGGCTCGCGACGCCCTGGTGGGCGCCGATGATCGCTCGCGAGCGGCGGGTGATCTCCGACATGAGGTCCTGGAGCGAGACGTCGGAGCGGAGGATCTCCTGCGACGCCGCGGCCAGCTCGCGGAGCTGGATCGCCTGGCGCTCGAGGCGCGCCGACATCCCCTGCGCGGACACCTCGGCGGCGGCGGATGCCGCGAGGTCGGTGAGCAGGGCGCGATCGCGCTGCGACCACGGGCGCGCCACGCGATCGATCGCGCAGAGCATGCCGGCGGGCCGGCCGTCGACGAGCAGGGCCGCGGCCGCGTACGCGACGAGGCCCAGCGTCCGGGCGGAGACGTTGTCGCGCAGGATCGGCTCGTCGACGATGTCCTCGACCACGAACGGCTCGCTCGCGGTCAGCGAGATCGGGCACAACCCATGCGCGAGCGGCAGCGTGGCGTGGCCGTCGACCAGCTCCTCGGCGCCGTAGGCGCCCACGAGCTGCTGCTCGTCGTCGCCGGGCAGGGTGACGACGGCCATCGGGGCGCGCAACGCGATGGCGGCGATACGTGCGATGCGATCGAACGGGCGCGGGTGCGCCGGCGCGCCGAGCACGCGCACGTCCGGCTCCTCGACCAGGGCCCCCACGTCCCCCGTGGCGCCGGCCGAAGCGACGACCAGTTCCCCTCGAGCAGCGGCTTCGATGTCTTTGAATCGATTCTCGTTTGCCACCGTGTAGCCGCAGTTTGCAGCAATGTGCGGTCCATCACAACGTGCTCCGGCCGGACCGGGGGCGACAGCGGCTACTGCGCGTCGAGCGGCCAGGCGAGATCCCCGTCGGAGGCGCAGGCGAGCAGCACCTGGACCTCCGACCCGGCGGCCAGCGGCGGCGCGTCGTGCGGCACGATCACGAAGCAGTCGCACTCTCCGAGCGCCGCGGTGACGTGCGGCCCCTGGCGGAACGTCGGCGTAGCGAGCAGCCCCCCGTCGGCCGCGCGGTCGAGGCGGGCGGTCAGCAGCGTCGTCCGGCCGTCCTCCGGCGCCACGGAGACGGCCAGGCGCGCACGCACCACTCGTGCGACGGCGTGCGCCTCGCCCTGCATCCGGCGCACTGCCGGCTCGACGAAGAGCAGCGAGCAGACCAGGCTCGAGAGGGGGCTGCCGGGCATCCCGAAGACCAGCGTGCCTCCCCGGCACCCGAACCAGAAGGGCCTGCCGGGCGTGATGAGGACCCCCCGGAGCCGCTCCTCCACACCGCATGCCGCGAACGCCGCCCGGGCGTGGTCGTGGCGACCGCCCGCCATCCCACCGGCGGCGATCAGCACGTCCCCGTCGAGGCCGCGCTCGAACTCGGCGCGCACCGCCTCGGGATCGTCGCCGACGAGCGTGGCGGCGACGACCTCGGCGCCGATCCGCTCGGCGACGTGGCGCAGGACGAGCCCGTTGACCTCGTACACGGCCCCGGCGCGTGGCGGCGTGCCCGGCTCGAGTAGCTCATCGCCGTTGACGACGATCCTCACCCGGGCGCGCCGGTGCACCACCACCTCCGCGACGCCGGCGGAGGCCAGCGCGGCGAGCTGCTTGACCGACACCACCGTGCCCGCGCGGGCCAGGACCTCTCCTTCGCGCACGTCCTCGGCCCGGTAGCGCACGAAGCGGCCGCGCGCGATCGGCTCGTGCGGGACGATCCCGTCCCCGTGGACGCTCGCGAGCTCCGATTGGAGCACGGCATCGGCCCCGCTGGGCAGCGGGGCGCCGGTGGAGATCTCCACCGCGGTGCCCGGCGCCACCCTGACGGCCGGGACGTCGCCGGCGGCGAGGCTGCCAACGACCCGCAGGGACATGCCGTACGTGTCCTGCGCCCGTACGGCGAACCCGTCCATCGCCGAGCGGTCGAACGGCGGCAGGTCGACGGCCGCGACGACCGGCTCGGCGAGCGTCCGCCCGACCGCACGCGCCAGCCGTACGCGCTCCACCCTGAGCAGCCGGACGCTCCCCGCCACACAGGCCCACGCCTCCTCGTGGGACAGCATCTGCCCCCGCTGGCGGGCGCGAGGTGGCGATGCGTTCAACGCTCGTTCCCGATGCCCGCCGTCGTTGGGTGGATGCGCGTCGCCGCGTTCGCGAGCCGGCCCCCGTCGCGTCCCCGCTGGAGGGCCACGATCTCGCCCATGATCGACAGGGCCGTCTCCTCCGGCGTCAGCGCGCCGACGTTCAATCCGACCGGGGCCGAGATGCGCTCCAGGAGGGACTCGTCGATCCCCGCCTCGAGCAGCCGCTCGCGACGGGCCGCCTGTGCAGTGCGGCTGCCCATCGCCCCGATGTACGGAGCGTCCGAGGCCAGCGCCGCCCGCAGCGCGGCGTCGTCGAGCTTGGGATCGTGGGTCAGCACGACCACCGAGGTCGCCCGGTCGATGCCCCCCAGGCGCTCGAACGCGGTCTGGGGCCACTCCGCCACAACCTGCTCGGCGTCGGGGAAGCGCGCCGGCTGCGCGAAGCGGCCACGGGGGTCGATCACGAACGGCCGCCATCCGAGGAAGCGCGCCAGGGTGCACAGGGCGGTGGAGAAGTCGACGGCGCCGAAGATGAACAGCCGGGGCGCCGGCGCGCTGACGTCGACGAACAGCGCCAGGTCGTCGTCCGCCTCCTCGAAGAGCTTCGACGAGCCGGCCCACATCATCTCGTCCGCGTACCCGGCGGCGAGCGCATCGGCGCGCTCGTCGCCCAGGGTTCCGCGGTGCGTGCCGTCGTCGAGGCGCAGGAGCTTGGCCCCGGGGCGCGGGCCGCGCATCAGCGTCACGAGCGCGGCGCGCCGACCGGCGCGCTGCAGGTCACGGAAGGCCGCGCTGAGGCGCTCGGGCGTGTCGTCCGCCTCCGACTCCGACGGCATCGCGAACGGCTCGACCCAGACGGCGATCTCGCCGCCGCACTGCAGACCGACGTCCCATGCCTCGGCGTCGCTGATGCCGTAGTGCAGCAGGCGCGGCTCGCCGGTCGCCATGACGCTCTCGGCCTCCTCGACGACCGCGCCTTCGACGCAGCCCCCGGACACCGCACCCTCGATCTGCCCGGACGAGCTGACCGCCATCTTGGTCCCGACCGGCCGCGGCGCCGACTTCTTCGTGCCGGCCACCATCGCGAGCGCCACGCGCTCGCCGTCGCGCACCCACGCCTCGGCGACGTCCAGGACCGCCCGCGCCGTGCCGCCCATGGATTCGGACGCGCCCATGGTCATCTCCGCGCGAGCGCTCGGAGGACGAGCACCAGCATGAGCAGCAGGAGGGCGGGCACGACGAGCCGCTTGACCATCGGCGCTCCGGCGACGGACAGCAGGTTCAGCGCCTCGTCGTCGCCGGGCGGGGCCGCCGCGGAAGCGGACGACGTGGGGGGCGACGCGGCCGATCCGCTCGACGTCGCGCCCCCACGTCCGCTCGCCGGCCCCTCGGCCGGACGGGGGTCCGGTTCCAGCATCGTCGTCTCGAGCTTCGCGACGAACTGCTTGACGAGCCGGTTGCTGACGTCGGCCAGGATGCCGCGGCCGAACTGCGCGACGCGGCCGGTGACGTCGAGGTTGGTGACGACGGTGGCGCGGGTGCCGTCGCCCTCGGGGCTGAGGGTGGAGGTGATCGAGGCGGTGACGCCGCCCTGGCCGCGCACCTCCTTGCCCTGGGCGGCGATCACGGCGCGGTGCTGCTCCTCGTCGAACTCGACGAAGCGGACCACGCACTCGTAGGTCGTCTGCACCGCGCCGACCTTCACCTTCATCGTGCCCTGGTACTCGCCGTCCGACGAGCCGGTCAGCCGGAACCCGGGGACGCACGGGGCGATCCGCTCGATGTCGGTCAGCAACGGCCAGGCTTCGCCGATCGGCGCCGCCACCGTGAACTCGTTCGTCAGCTCCATCGTCCAATCGCCCTTCTCGTCGGCGGGACCGGTCCTCCCACCCGGACGCGACGCGCCGGGGTCCTGCTCATGAGCCCGCTCACGCGGCCACCGCCACCGCCACCGGCTCGGCCTCGGCGACGTCGCGCTGCAGCTCCGGGCTCAGGTCCTTGCGCAGCGCCTTGATCGCCGCGTTCAGCGTGGCGCTGACGGTGCCCGTGCGGATCTCGAGGATCTCGGCGATCTCCGTGTAGGAGAGGTCCACGTAGTAGCGCAGGAACAACGCGGTGCGCTGGCGCTCCGGCAACCGCGCGACGCGGTTGCGGATCGTCGAGTCGAACGAATCGGCCTCGATGCCGCGCGACCCGCCTTCCGGCAGATCCCCGAGCAGCACCGTGGCCCGGGCCGTACGGCGGTAGTCGCGCGCGACGTTCGTCACAGCGCGCCACAGCCACGCCTCGAGCGGTCCGTCGCCCCGGTAGTCGAACCGGCGGCTGATCGCCCGGGCGAACGCCTCCTGAACGGCGTCCCGACCGAGATCCGCGTCTCCGAGGATGGCCGAGGCGACGCGATGGAAGTCGCGGAAGCGCTGGTCGTACGCCGACCCGATCCGGCTCATGAGCTCGTCGGCGCTCGGCGCGCCGGGACGAGCCCCGTCACACACCGATCGCGGCCTCGGAGGGCTCGGCGCCTGCCTCGATCGTCTCATTGACTGCCTCTCCGTCGCGGTATGGCCGGCGGCGCGCGCACGGCGCACTCCCCTGTCGCCAACCTTCGCCCGAGACGCCCGGCCCGCCTATCGGCCTGCCGGACGATCAGCCGCACGACATGTCGTCGTCCGACCGGACGATGCGGCGCGCGGAACGGGCGCTACGTCAGCAGGCCGCGGCGCAGGGCCTGGGCCACCGCCGCGGTGCGATCGGAGACCTCGAGCTTCGCGTAGACGTGCTGCAGATGGGTCTTGACCGTCGTCACGCTCACGAAGAGCCGATCGGCGATCTCGGGCGCCGATAGGCCATCGGCCGCCAGCCGGAGGATCTCGAGCTCGCGCTTGGTCAGCAGCGGGTCGTCCGCTCGCTCGCGGCGGGCGCGGATCTCGCTGGCTAGGGGGCCCTGGAGCGCCGGCGGGATGACGGTCTCGCCGCGCGCGACGGCGACGATCGTCCGGCACAGCGTCTCGCCGGAGACGACCTTCTGCAGGTAGGCGCGCGCCCCCGACGCGATCGCCCGGTACACCGTGGCGCTGTCCTCGAAGGCCGACAGGATGACCACCTTCGTGGGCGATCCCTCCCGCTCGAGGACCGCGGCGGCGCTGACGCCGTCGAGCCCGGGCAGCCGCAGGTCGAGCACCGCGACGTCGGGCTCGAGGCGGCGGATCTCGTCGACGGCCGCGCGACCGTCGTCGACCTCGCCGACGACCTCGAACTCCGGCCGCTGCGCCAGCACCCGGGCGACGCCCTCCCGGTACACCGGGTGGTCGTCCGCGATCAGGATGCGGACCGGGGCCGCCGTCATGCGGTCCTCGCGAGCGTCTGGCGCACGGCGGCGAGGAACTCGTGCACGTCGATCGGCTTCGTGAGATAGCCGGCGGCGCCGTGTTCCTTGAGCTCGTCGATCCGGGCCGACGTCGCGTCGGCCGACAGGACGATGACCGGGATGTGCTTCGTGCGCTCGTCGCCCTGCAGCCGCCGCAGCACCTCGTCCCCGTCGAGGTCCGGCAGGTGGAGATCCAGCAGCACGAGGTGCGGCCGGTGGCGCGCCGCGAGCTCGATCCCGAGCTGGCCCTGCATGGCGGGGATGAGCGTCACGTTCCCCACGCGCTCGAAGAGGCGCTCCACGAGCTCCAGGTTCGAGAGGTTGTCCTCGATGTAGGCCACCGTCACGGGGCCGCCGATGGTCAGGCCCTCCACGTCGGCCGACGATCCGCGCAGGAGGTCCGTCGCGGCCAGGTCGCGCCGCTCGGTGAGCGGCAGCTCGACGAAGAACGTGGTGCCCTCGCCGGGGGCCGACCGCTCGATGCCGATGGTGCCGCCCATGGCCTCGACCAGGCCGCGGGACAGGGCGAGACCGAGCCCGGTGCCCTCGCGGTTCGTCCGGTCCGCACCCAGGCGCTCGAACGGCAGGAACACCTTCTCCAGGTTCTCGGGCTCGATGCCGAGCCCCGTGTCCATGATCACGAAGCGCAGGCGATCGTCGCCGGACTTCACGAAGGCGGCGCGCACCGTCCCGCCGGGCCGGTTGTACTTGACAGCGTTGGTGACGACGTTCAGGAGGACCTGCTTGAGGCGGTGCGGGTCGGCGAGGACGAACTCGAACAGGCCGCCGTGGAAGTCGCGCACGATCGAGACCTTCCGCTCGCGGGCGAGCGGTGTGATGAGATCGAGCGCCTCGGCGAGCGGCTCGCACGCATGCACGGGCTCGACCGCGGTCGGCTGCGCGCCCGCCTCGATCCGGCTGATGTCGAGCACCTCGTTGATCAGCGTCAGGAGGTGGCGGCCGGCGGTGACGATCCGCTCGACGCTCTCGTTCGCGCTCGGAGGCAGGTCCTCCATCTCCAGGAGCTGGCCGAACCCGATGATGGCGTTGAGCGGCGTGCGCAGCTCGTGGCTCATGCGCGACAGGAACTCGCTCTTGGCCCGGTTGCCGCGCTCGGCCTCCTCCTTGGCGTGCCGGATCGCCGCCTCGGCGCGGCTGCGGTCCGTGATGTCCGTCGAGATGCCGCCGACGGCGTAGGGAGCGCCCTCGTCGTCGAACAGCGGGAACTTCAGCGACAGCCAGGTCCGCCCGTGCGTCCAGGGCTCCTCGCACTCCATCGGCTTGCCGGTCGTCAGCACGCGCCGGTCGTTGGCGGCGTACACGGCGGCGATCGCCGGCGGGAAGAAGTCGTAGTCGCTGCAGTTCGGCGTGTCCTCGCGCGAGACGCCGAACATCTCCTCGAAGTGGCGGTTGATGAGCAGGTAGCGGCCGTCGCGGCGCTTGATGTAGATGAGCGCCGTGACGTTGTCGACGACCTCCTGCATGCGGTTCTCGCTCTCGCGCAGAGCGCGTTGAGCGTCCTCCGCCTCCGTCATCTCGTGCAGCTGCAGGATGGCGAGCCGCTCCTGCCCCGGGAGGTCCAGCGGGGCGGCCTCCACCACGACCCGGATCCGCCCGCCGCGGCCGTGGCGGCAGTGGCCCTCGAACCGTTCCTCGGCGCTGCCGCCCTCCAGGGCCGTCACCAGCCGTGAGGCGTCCTCGATCAGCTCGTCCAGCGGCTGTCCCCACACCTCCTCCTCGCCGAAACCGACGAGCCGGCAGAAGGCGCGGTTGGGCGCCCGGCAGACGACGCCCTCCGGCGCGCCCACCTCGACGAGCAAGGCCGGGACGGGGGCGTCGCGGAACGTCGCCGCGATGAGATCCGTGGCGCCGTTCGCCTCGCCCTTCGGCACGCTGAGCGGACGCTCCTCCAGGCGGGCGAAGGGGTCGGGGAGCCGATTGCTCACGTGCGGTTCACGGTAACGGTGCGGTTGCCGGAACTCCAGCACCCGCCGGCGCCCGCGGGCCTGCCGTTCCTGCTCCGGGTGGGTTGTGCTCAACAATCCGCGCACGGCGCGCGTCATCGGGATGAACCCCGCGAGGAGGACGTGGATCGATGGCCGACGCCTATGCAATCACCCTGCGCTGCCACGACGGAGATGCGGCCCGCTTCCGCCGCGTGCTGGCGGAGATCGCCGGGCCCAGCCGGGCCGAGGAGGGCAACGTCGTCTTCGAGACGCATCAAGCGCCTGACGACGAGAACGCCTTCTTTGTGTATGAGAGCTACCGCGACGAAGCCGCGTACGAGGCGCACCTGGCCACGCCGTGGTTCAAGCGCGTCGAGGAGGAGCTGTTCCCGGCGCTCGCGGACCGGGCCGTTCAGCGTTACGTCACCATCGACGCCGCGCGGTGATCCGACGCGCCCCGCCCCCGGCAGAGCTCGCCCGCCGTCACGCGACCCTCGCGATCGTCGCGCTGACGCTCGCCGCGCTGAACCTGCGCCCGGGGCTGTCATCGGTCGGTCCGGTGCTGCCGAGGATCCGCAGCGACCTGTCGCTCACGAGTGCCGAGGCCGGCCTGCTGACCACGCTGCCCTCCCTGTGCTTCGCCGCGTTCGCCCCCATGGCCGCGCGGCTGTCCCAGCGCTTCGGCACCGAGCGCACGGTCATCGCGGCGCTCGGCCTGATCGGCATCGCGACCGCGCTGCGCTGGCCGGCCGACCGCGCCGCATCGCTGTTCGGCGCGACGATCGTGCTGGGCTTCGCCATCGCGATCGCGCAGACGCTCCTCCCGCCGGTCGTCAAGCGCCGGTTCCCCGGCAGGGCGGTGCTGGCCACCGGCGCCTACGCGCTGGCCATCAACCTCGGCGCGCTGATGGCCGCGAGCCTCACCGCCCCCGCCGCGCACGCACTGGGGGGATCGTGGGAAGCGGCGCTCGGGATCTGGAGCCTGCTCACGGTCCCGGCGGTGGCGGCCTGGGTGGTGCTCGAGCGCGTCTCGCCGGACCGTGCGCCGGCCGTCCGCGCGCCGACGCGGCTGCCCTGGCGCAGCCCGCTCGCCTGGAAGCTCACGCTGTACATGGGCGGGCTGTCGATCATCTACATCGTGCTGCTCACGTGGCTCGCGCCGCGCTACGAGGATCTGGGGTACTCCGACAGTCGGGCGGCCCTCGTGCTCACCGTCTTCACGGCAGGGCAGATCGTCGGGGGGGTGCTCGTGCCGCTGCTCGCCCGGCACCGCGGCGACCTGCGCCGGTGGCTGGCCGTGAGCACGGCGCTCGTCGCCGTGGGCGCCCTCGGGCTCGGGCTCGGTGGCGGTTCCGCCCCATGGGTGTGGGCGACCCTGGCGGGACTGGGCATGGGCGGCGCCTTTCCGCTCACGCTCACCCTCTTCGTCATCTTCGCCCGGACCCCCGAGGAGTCCAGCCGGCTGACCGCGATGGGCTTCTCGATCGGCTACCTGATCGCCGCGGTGGGACCGGCGCTGGCGGGCGCCCTGCGCGACATCACGGGCAGCCTCGCGCTGCCGATCACGCTGCTCGGCATCGTGGCGCTGATCATGCTGGCGGGGATCCCGTCGCTGCGCCGGACCGCGGACTGAGCGCTCAGCCGCGCATCTGGCGGCCGAAGCTCGCCGCGTCCCAGTAGTCCTCGCAGCGGGTGATCTCGCCACCGGCGGTCGACACGAGGTGAACGCCGGGCAGCTCGAGCCGCTGGCCGTTCGGCTCGAACGGCCCGAAGGCCTCCGTCAGCGTGCCCGTCAGCACGTAGCCGATCGCCGCCCGGTCGCCTTCGGCGATGAGCATCCGCTCCTCCCAGCGAGCGTCCGGGAACGCGGCCAGGAGGCCACGGAGCCCGTCCGCGATCGCCTCGGGCCCGCTGCGCTCGCCGCCTGTCGCGATCTCGACGTGGCGGCCGTCCGGCGCATAGAGGCGACCGGCGGCATCGGCGTCGTGGGCGTTGTAGGCCTCGTGCAGCCGGCTCGCCAGCTGTGCGCCGTCGCGACTCATGCCAGGGCGGCGCTCTGCACGCCCTCGTGCTCTCGCAGCAGGGCCAGCGCGCGGTCCGCCGCCTCCTCGTCGGGTACCGGCACGCGGAACATCGTGCCCTGCCGGGAGTCCTGGGTCCCCGGATACATGGGGTACATCCGCAGCCCGAGGCTCTCGACGCTGGACGAGACCGCGCTCTCGTAGCCCAGGCTCGAGGCCACGCTGCCGTCCGCCAGCTTCAACTGAACCTTCAGCTCCATGTCGTCCTTCCGGTCATCGGTGGTGGTGAACTCATGCGGCGAGGACCGCCGTCGCGTCGATCTCGACGAGCAGGGAGTCGAGGCCCAGGTTCGCGACCTGCACCACGGTGGCGACCGGGAACGGGCCGTCGCCGAACAGCTCTCCGCGGACCTCGAGCTCGATGGGGAAGTGGCGGATGTCCTTGAAGTAGCACACGATCTTCACGACGTCGTGCAGCGAGCCGCCCTGAGATCGCAGCACCACCTCGACGTTGCGCCAGCACTGCTCGATCTGCGCCCGCGGGTCGCCGGCGCCGACGACGCGGTTGTGCTCGTCGAAGGCCACCTGGCCGGCGATGTACAGCGTGTCGCCGGCGCGAACGGCGTGGACGTACGGCTCCTCGGGCGGGGCGAGGCCGGCCGGTGACAGACGCTCGGCCCTCACGCCTCCACCGCCCCGGTCGCCCGCGCCGCGAGATCGCACGCGACCCGCACGAGGCGCGGGACCACGGCATCGAGGATCCGCTCGCCCGTCTCGGCGCTCGCCCGGGTGGCGTCGCCGATGACGCCGGACGGCGAGATCTCCCGCAGCATGTCCATCGGCACCGTCACGGACGGGCCGCGGTGGAAGGCGTCATAGCGGCCGAGCGACGACCACGGCAGCCCGGCATCGCGGACCGCGTCGCTGCGGTTGAACGCGTCTCGTGTGGCCCGGGTCATGTCGACGCGCTGACCGAGCGCGAGCGCGAGCGACGTCTCGGCCTCCTCGGCGTGGATCGTCGGCGTGTCGAGCTCGGCGATCACGTCCGAGCCGAGGTCCAGCCAGTTCGTCAACGGCATGCGCCGGCCCGTCGTCTCGTAGTAGTGGTTGATCGCCACCGTGAGCGCGGGCACGTTGCCGCCGTGACCGTTGACGATCACGACGGTCTCGAAGCCGTGATGGAAGAGGGAGTCGCAGACGTCGCGGAAGACCTGCAGGAAGGTCTCCGTGGTCAGCCGCATGCTGCCCGGGTACTGCATGTGGTACCAGGAGAGCGTCACGTTGACCGTCGGGGCCACGAGGAGCGTCACGCCCTCTGCCTCGGCATGCTCGGCCGCGCGGATCGAGAGCTCCCGGGCGATGAAGCAGTCGGTGTCGAGCGGCATGTGGTGGCCGTGCTGCTCGATCGATCCGAACGGCAGCAGCACGGCCGTCACCCCGCGCGACAGCGCCTCGTCGACCTCGGACCACGTCATTCGCTCGAGCTGGTGTCGCTCTGTCACGGCCGCCCCCTCATCTCGGTCTCGCGGACAGCGTGGAGGCCGCGAACCCCGCGCGTCAACCAAACCGGGGCCAGATCACGCGAACGGGTGAGCGCCGGTCATCCGTCCGCCGGGCGCCGCCTCATCCCCTCGATCCTGCGGGCGGCCGATGGCCCCTGGCGACCGGCGAGCGGGATACTCCGCCGGCGATGATCGTGCGAGACACCGGCGACGCCTGGCAGTGCGTCCTCCAGACCGACCATGCCGTCCTGGCGGGCGACTTCGCCCAGGCCTGGGGCAACGAGCGCTTCGAGGCCCCGGAGCCACGCCGCGTCGTCGTCTCGGCGACGGCGCGCCACGACGACGGGTGGGCGATCTGGGAGCGCGCCCCGAGCCTGCTCGCCCAGAACGGTCAGGTGAAGCCGCGCAACTTCCTCGACGTGCAGATCATCTCCCACCTCGCCTTCTACCGCGCGCAGATCGCCGCGGTCAGCGATGAGGACGACTACGCGGGGATGCTCGTCGCGATGCACGGCCGCGGGATCTACAACGGCCGCCACGGCACCGATCCCGGGCTGAAGCTCACGTTCGCCCCGCTCGTGCAGGAGGCGGTCGACGCGTTCATCGACGAGCAGGAGGCGCGCATCAAGCAGGTGTGCGAGGCGCGCGGCATATCCGAGCAGGAGTTGTGGACGAACTACAAGCTGCTGCAGATCTACGACCGGCTGTCGCTGTACTTCCAGATGAAGGACGTCGTCGCCGGCGAGCGCGCCGTCCTGCGGCCCGTCCCGACGGGGCGCGACGGCGAGGACGTCGAGCTGACGATCGAGCCCGACGGGCCCTGGCGCGTGCGCATGGACCCGTTCCCGTTCGCCGAGGCACCGGCGACGTTCACGATGCTGCGGCGCGAGATCCCCAAGCGCGACTGGACCGACAACGACGACTTTCGCCGCGACTTCTTCGCCAACCCCCCGGAGCCCACGCCGATCGTGATCTCCCCCGCCTGAGCCGTGGGCGCTACTCGGCCGCGGCGATGAAGCGGCGGCACACCGTGACGAAGTCCTCGAGGTTCTCCCACGGGATCATGTGCCCGGCGTCCGCGATGGCCACCGTCTGCGCCGCCGGGTTCGCCGCGGCGACCTCGGCCGCTCCGGCCGCCGTGACGACCGGGCTCACGCTGCCGTGGACGAACAGCAGCGGTCCGCCGAGCCGGGTCCAGTACGCGAAGAAGTCCTCGAGCTCGAAGTTGCGGTAGGTGGCCATGACGGCGCTCTCGTCGCACGTCGGGAGCCATTCGGCCCGCAGCTGCAGCTCGGCCTCCGGCCAGCGTGGGTAGAAGCGCCGTACCTCGTCCGCCGTCGTTCCGGCATAGGCCTCGTGCAGTTGCTGCTCGAAGCTCTCGCGGGTCGTCGGGTACGGGTCGCGGCCGGGGCCCGTCAGCGGCGGGTCGGCGAGGATCATCGGACCGCACGACTCGGGGTGCAGCGCCCCGAGGGCGGCGACGATCCGCGCCCCGAGGGAGTGGCCGAGCAGGACTGGGCGCTCGAGCCCGAGCGCGTCGATGACGCCGGCCACGTCGGCCGCGTAGTCCGGCAGGGCGTAGCCGTGCGCCGGCACGTCGGACAGCCCACGTCCCCGCAGGTCGAGGACGACGACGCGCGCCAGGTCGGCCAGCCGCTCCGCCACGAACTCCCATGTGATGGCCGGGCTCGTGATGCCCGGCACGATCACCACCGTGCGATCGCCGTCGCCGTAGGACAGGAAGTGATGGCGCAGCCCGTTGGCCTGTACGAAGCCGCTCTCGCCGCGTGGTTCGGTCCTCGTGGTGTCGTGCGTCGTCATGTCGGGCTCCTCGTCCGGTTCGTGGTCCTCACTCGCAGATGCCTCAACTAGTCCGCCAGCTCGTCGGCCAATGCCTCGAGGCTCGCCCAGCTGTGGCCGCTCGCGAAGGTGTCGACGTATGGCAGCGCGGCGGCCATCCCCCGGGCGATGGGCCGGTAGCCGGCCTGCTCCTGCAGCGGGTTCAGCCAGATCACCCGGTGCGCGAGGCGCACCAGGCGGCGCATCTGGGCCGCCAGGACCGCCGGGTCGCCGAGGTCGAGCCCGTCGGAGCAGATCACGATGACCGCGCCGCGGGCCATGCCCCCGTGGCCGTAGCGGTCGAGGAACTGCTTGAGCGACTCCCCGATCCGCGTTCCGCCGTCCCAGTCGAGGACCTCGTCGGCGGCGCGGGCCAGCGCGACGTCGGGATCGGTGCGCATGAGGGCGCGCGTCACCCGGGTCAGGCGCGTGCCGAAGCAGAACGCCTCCCAGTTGCCGCTCGAGCGCAGGGCGGCGTGCGCGAACACGAGCAGCCCACGCGAGTACGACGCCATCGACCCGGAGACGTCGACGATGAAGATCACCCGCCGGCTGCGCAGGCGGCGCTCGCGCCAGGCGCGCTCGACGGGTTCGCCGCCGGTCCGGAACGACCGGCGCAGCGTGCGGCGCAGATCCGGCGCCCCCCGTCGCGCCGCCTGCCGCCGGCGCGACCGCCGCAGCGGCACCGCGAGGGAGATCCGCGCCACGAGCCGGGCGAGCTCGCTGAGCTCCTCGGGAGTCAGCTTGGCGAAGCTGCGTGTGCGCAGCAGCTCGAGCCGGCTCGCCCGCTCGGCGTCAGGCGTGACATCACGGCCCCGCTCGCCCCCCTCGAGCCCGCCGTCGTCGGCCACGCCGCGGACGCGCTCGATGACCTCCTTCATCTCCACCCGGCGGCCGTAGTTGCCCGTCCAGTAGCGATCGAAGACGAGGGTGTAGGGCTTGATGTCGGCCCGGCGCGTCACCAGCGTGGCCCGCCCCGCCCAGTAGAGGTCCGCCGGCCCGAGCATCGCCGCCGCGCGGCTGAACTCGAGGATCTGCCCGGTGCCGACCGGAAGTCCCTCGTCGCGCAGCTCGCGCCCGAAGCCGATCACTCGGTCGAGGAGCTCCTCACTCATCGGCGAGCAGCTCGGGCAGCAGCTCTTCGACGCGGATGAGGTCGTCTCGGTTCTTGATGACCCATCCGAGGCTGACGCGCGCCGCCTCCGAGGTGACCGCATCGGCTCCGAGCAGGACGAGGGCCTGGGCCCAGTCGATGGCCTCGGCGGCGCCCGGCATCTTGATCAGGTCCAACTCCCGGATGCGCGCGATCGTCCGCGCGACGGACGTGGCGAGCTGCTCGGACACGCCGGGCGCGCGCACGCGGATGATCTCCGCCTCCCGCTTGGCGCCCGGGAAGTCGATCCAGTGAAACAGGCAGCGGCGCTTGAGCGCATCGTGGAGCTCTCGCGTCCGGTTGGACGTGAGGATCACCACGGGTGGCACGGCGGCCTCGACCGTCCCGATCTCGGGGATCGTCACGGAGTAGTCCGAGAGCACCTCGAGCAGGAAGGCCTCGAACTCGTCGTCGGAGCGATCGAGCTCGTCGATGAGCAGCACCGTCGAGCCACCATGACGCAACGCCCGCAGCAGCGGGCGCTCGATGAGGAACTCGGGGCCGTAGAGCCCCAGCTCGGCGCTGCGCACTCCCTGCTCGCCAAGCTGGATGGCCCGCGCGTAGAGCAGCTGGCGGGCGTAGTCCCACTCATAGAGCGCCTGGCTCGCGTCGATGCCCTCGTAGCACTGCAGGCGCACGAGCTCGGCGTCCAGGATCGTGGCCAGCGTCTTGGCGACCTCGGTCTTGCCGACGCCGGCCTCGCCCTCCAGGAGCAGCGGGCGACGGGTCGCGAGCGCCAGGTAGATCGCCGTGGCCAGACCACGGTCCGGCAGGTAGCGCTCGCGCTGGAGGGCCGCTTCGACCTCCTCGATGGAGCCGAAGGCGACGGCCGACGTGGTACTCACACAACCTCCTCGAGAAACAGACCGGCGACCGCGACCGCCGGCTGAGCGATGCGCGCCGCCGGGGGTCCGCCGTCGGGCGGACCCCCGGTACCGGTGCGCCGGTCCTCACCGGCCGTCATCGGCTCGTCACTCCGACGGCGACTCCAGTGGTCCCGCCGTCGCGAACCTCCCGCCCGGCCCGCCGGTCGCGCCGGCCGGGGTGAGGGGCGCGCCGTCCGGCAGGATGGTCTCCGCCGCCGAGGGCAGACCCCAGTAGGCGCTGTCGAGGCCCTCGAGCTCGTCCGCCTCCTTGACGCGGAGCCCGATCGTCTTCTCGATCCCGACGATGAGGATCAGCCCGGAGATCGCGGCGACCCCCACGGCCACGCCGACGCCGATGAGCTGCCACCCCGGCGTGATCTGGGAGTTGCCGGGCGCGTACTTGCCCTGGAGCCCGAAGTAGCCGCCCGTCGCCGTGTGCCACTTGACGAAGCCGACGACGATCGCGCCGTAGATGCCGCCGAACAGCGCCAGCGGCACGACCTTCTGCTCATCGATCTTCAGCTTGGCCATCGTCTTGTAGCCGGCGAAGACGATCAGGGGCGCGAACAGCGCCACGATCAGCATCTCCCATGGCTTGAACACGTCGAAGCCGGCCGTCCCCGACACGTACCCGGCCAGCGGCCCCAGCAGGGCCCAGACGGCGTCGTGCCGCCAGTACGCCAGGATCGCGCCCGTCACGGCGCCACCGCAGAACGCCATGAAGATGTTGAGCAGCACCACGCCGATCCCGCTGCTGGTCACCGAGATGCCGAAGTACCCGACGCCGGGCACGAAGTACCCGCAGCCCAGCACGAGGAACGGGATGGCGAACATCAACAGGACGACGCCGAATGCGGTTCGGCCCATGTTGTGCGGCAGCGGGCCGGATGTCCCAGGATGCGGCGTGTGAACCCCGAGCCGGGGTCCCGCCCGCCACGCCAGGATCAGCGCCCAGACGCCCACGAAGATGTAGAACGAGAAGTTGCCGACGTAGTCGTGCACGCCTGCGTTCGTCAGCGGGCTGACCGAGCCCCACGTCAGATACGCGAGGAACGGCATCACGATGCCGCCGGCGGCAATCGACAGGATGTAGATCGGCACGGCCTTCACGCGTTCGAGGCCCGCCGAGTGGATGAGCGCGGCCATCGCCGCGGCGTAGACGATGAAGAACACCGAGAAGATCTGAAGAACGTCCGATTCGGGCACGAGCTTCGGATCGAGGTTGCCGGCGAACTCGGTCATGTTCGTGCCGCCGAGCCACCAGGACTTGATGGCTTCACTCAGCGGGTTCGCGACGCCGAAGGCCTCGTTGAACTGCCAGTTCCAGATCCCGAAGCCCACGATGATGAACGCCAGGCCGGCGAACAGCGAGGCGAGGATCTTCTGCACCCAGGTGTCCAGCAGGTTCTTGCGCCTGACGAGCCCTGAATCGATGAGCCCGAAGGCCGCGACGACGAGGAACAGGCAGATGACCGCGAGGACATAGAAGATGTCCAGGGCGAAGATGTCGATTGACACCTGTTCTTTGAACACTGCGAACATCGTTGTCCACCCTCCTACTTACCGTGAATGAAAGTAAGAAAGGCGCGCTCCCCTCAACGCCCTCCTCCGTATTGCGTGACCCAGCTCGACCTACGCGCCCCCGTTGCCGGCATTGCGGATGAGCTCGCGGACCTCGTTCGGGCCGATCGGCGTCTTGGTGATCTCGACGGTACCGAAGCAGCTGATGGCGTCCGCGATCGCGTTGAGGCATGCGGCGCCGGCGGCGATGTTGCCCGACTCGCCCATGCCCTTGATCCCTCCTTCCGTCACGACCGAGGGCGTCTCGATGTGACTGATGTCCATATCCGGAACTTCGGTGGTGGACGGGTACAGGTAGTCCATGAGGCTGCCCGCCAGGAACTGTCCGTTCTCGTCGTAGGTGAGGTCCTCGTACATCGACCCGCCGATGCCGTGTGAGATCGCGCCGGCCATCTGCCCGTCGACGACCATCGGGTTGAGCATCGTCCCGCAGTCCTCGCAGCACGAGATGTGCTGCAGGTCCACCTTGCCCGTCGCCGCGTCGACCTCGACGAGCGCAACTATCGTGCCGTTGCTGTACGTCTCGGGAGGGTCGTAGGACCGGGTCGCGGTCAGCGCCGGCTCCTCGCCCTCGAGCCGCGCGGCGCCGCCGTAGTAGGCCAGCATGCCGACCTGTTGCATCGTCATGGTCTTGTCGGGGACGCCCTTGACGCTGAACGAGCCGTCGGCGAGCTCCACGTCCTCCGGGCTGACCTCCATCGCGTGGGCGGCGAGCCGGACGATCTTGTCGCGGACCTCGGATCCGGCGCGCATGATCGCGCCGCCGGCGATCACGGCGGTGCGGCTCGCGTACGTGCCCGTCCCGTACACCGCCCGGCTCGAGTCGTTCTCGATCACCCGGATGCTCTCGAACGGCACGCCGAGCGTGTCCGCCGCGACCTGGGCGAGGGTCGTGTAGTGCGCCTGCCCGTGGTTGTGGCATCCGGTCGTCACCGTCACCGAGCCGTCGGGCTCGATCGTCACGCTGGCCGCGTCGAAGAACTCGGCCGGGAACCCGTTTGCCTTGGCGACCTCAGAGCCCCACGCGGTCGGCTCGACGTAGGGGCTGAAGCCGATGCCGAGGTAGCGCCCCTCCTTGCGCAGATCGGCCTGCTTCCTGCGCAGCCCCTCGTAGTCGATCATCTCCATCACCTTGCGGATCGACGCGCTGTAGCTGCCGCCGTCGTACTTCATCCCCGTCACCGTCGTGAACGGCTCGTCGGGGATCGCGTTCTGCAGCCGCAGCTCGACGGGATCGACGCCGAGCTCGCGCGCGATGTCGTCGATGAACGTCTCACGCGCCACGTGCCCCGGCGTCCAGCCGACGCCGCGATACGCGCCGATCGGGCACCGGTTCGTCATCGGCGCGTCGCACACGGTGTGGACCGCCTCGATGTCGTAGATGCTCGGCAGGAGTCCGGCCGCCGGCAGCGGGTCGATCAGCGACGTCCACGGGTGCGCGGGGTAGGCGCCCGACACGCCGATGTAGTGGCCCTTGAACGCGAGGAACTTGTTGTTCTCGTCCACCGCGACGTCGAGGTACATGACCATCTCCTTCGCATGCGAGGAGGCGGCCAGGTTCTCGTAGCGGTCCTCGATCCACTTCACCGGCTTGCCGACGAGCTTCGAGGCCGCGGGGACCAGCGCCTCCTCGTCGAAGACGTGGGCCTTCATGCCGAAGCCGCCGCCGACCGAGTCCGAGATGATGCGCATCTTGCTCTCGGCGATGCCCAGCGGCCCGGCCGTGTAGGTGCGGATCAGGTTCGGGATCTGGCTCGACGTCCACACGGTCAGATCGTCGGTCGCCGTGTCCCAGTCGGCGATGACCGCGCGCGCCTCCAGCGGGGCGGCCATGAAGCGCCCGTGGTGGAAGCGCTTGCGGAACACCCGGTGGGCGCGCTTGAACGCGCCCTCGACGTCGCCGCGCTGGAACTCGATGTGCGCGAAGTTGTTCGACTCCATGTCCTCGCGCACCAGCGGCGATCCCTGCTCCAGCGCCTTCTCGGCGTCCATGATCGGGTCGAGCGGCTCCCAGTCGACCTCCAGCGCGTCGACGCCGTCCTCGGCGAGGTACCGCGAGTCCGCGATGACCATCGCGATCGGCTGGCCGACCCAGCGGGCGGTCGTCGAGTCGAGGATCGGCCGTTGCACGGTCGCCACCTCGTCGCGCATGAGCGTGGTGGAGAACGGGCCCAGCACGGGCTCGAGGTCCTGCTCGGTGATGACCGCGACGACGCCGTCGATCGCCAGCGCCGGTGACTTGTCGATGCCGGTGATCTTCGCGTGGGGGTGCGGGCTGCGCAGGAAGGCGCAGTGCAGCATCCCGGTCAGGTGGATGTCGTCGGTGTACTTCGCGCGCCCGGTGAGGAACACCGGGTCCTCGGTGCGCAGGACGTTCATCCCGATGTACTTCTTGCGATCCATGACGGAGTTCGCCTCGGCATCGCGCTGGATGTTGCGTCCGGTGTTGAGCGTGTCGGTCGCCATGCGGTGCCCCCTCAGGCCTGTGACTGCTGCTCGGCAGCGTGCTTGACGGCCGCGACGATTCCGACATAGCCGGTGCAGCGGCAGATGTTCCCGGAGAGGTACTCGCGGATCTCCGGCTCGGTGGGGTTCGGGTTCTCCTCGAGCAGCGTCTGCGCGGCCAGGAGCATCCCCGGCGTGCAGAAGCCGCACTGCAACCCGTGCTTCTCGCGGAACGCCTCCTGGATCGGGTGAAGTTTCCCGTTGGTCGCCAGGCCCTCCACCGTCTCGATCTCGGCGCCCTCGGCCTGGACCGCGAGCATGATGCAGGAGCGCACGACCTCGCCGTTCATCCGCACGGTGCAGGCGCCGCAGACCCCGTGCTCGCACCCCACGTGGGTGCCGGTCAGGTCGAGCTCGTGACGCAGGAAGTCCACGAGGAGCATGCGCGGCTCCGCGATTCCCCGCCTCTCGACGCCGTTGACCTTCAGCGTGACGATGCGCTGGTCATCGGTCGGCTCGATGCGGCGGCTGCTGACGGTCGTGCTCATCGGGATCCTCCCTTGGTGTCCATGTCCTGCAGCGCCCGGGTGACCAGGGCACCGGCGACCTCCCGGCGATACGTGCTCGTGGCATGGAAGTCGGACGGGGGATCGAGCTGCTGCTCGGCGAGCCGTCCCGCCTCGTCCGCACCGTCCGCCGGGGCGCGTCCGACGAGCGAGTCCTCCGCCTGCGTCACGCGCACGGGCGTGTCCGCGACGCCGCTGAGCGCGATGCGGGCCCGGCTGACGTTGCCCGAGCCGTCGAGCTCGGCCACCGCGGCGACGCCCACCAGGGCGAAGTCCCCGTGGCGGCGCGAGACCTCGTGGAAGGACCACGCCGCGTGGTCCAGCGGGTGCGGCAGCTGCACGGCGGTGACGATCTCGTCGTCCTCCAGCTCGGTCGTGAACGTGGAGACGAAGAAGTCGTCCGCCGCGATCGTGCGCGTGCCCTGCGGCCCCTGCACGGTGATCTGCGCGTCGAGCGCCAGGAGCACCGCCGGGATCTCGGCCGCCGGGTCGGCGTGCGCCGTGGCTCCGCCGAACGTCCCTCGCGTGCGGATGCCGACGTGCCCCACGTGCCGCATGGCCTCGTTGACGATCGGCGCGTACGCCCGGACCTCCGGGGAGCGCAGGACCGTCACGTGCCGGGTGTTCGTGCCGATCGTCAGCCCCCCGTTGCGGCTGATCCCATCGAGTCCCGCAACGTGGTTGATGTCCACGAGCACGCCGGGCCGCGCGAGGCGCATGTTCATCAGCGGGATCAGGCTCTGGCCGCCGGCGAGGACCTTGGCGTCGTCGCCATGCTGCTGGAGCAGGGACGTCGCCTCCTCGAGGCTCTCCGGACTGGCGTACTTGAACGGTGCGGGCTTCACACCTGGCCTCCTGTTCGATCCGGCGTGCGGGAGTTTCGGTTCGTGGTCGTCATGCGGCGCTCACGCGGTGGTGACCGACGGGGATCCGAACGTGCTGCGCGAGGCCTTGAGGTCCTCGACCACGAACTCGCCGTCGACGAGGACCGGCTCGTCGTCGAGGTACATGCTGCAGTTGCGCATGGGGATGTCGATGTGGCAGGCGGTGTCGTTGTTCCCGCCGAGCTCCTGGTTGGGGCCGGTGGAGAACAGCGTGTTGCCGTAGAACGCCCGGCTCTCCATGCCGATGCTGCGGCGGTCGTTGGCGAGGCCGGACCACCGGCACTTCTCGTTGCAGCCCCAGCCGATGTGCGAGATGCCGTACGCCTTCTCGTCCTCGAACCCGGCGATGTAGTCACGCAGCAGCTCGGCGTCGAAGCCCCCGCGGACGTCCTCGAGCCGGCCCTGGCGGATGGTCAGCTCGACGGGGTCCTCGACGAACTTCTTGAACGGCGTGATGACGATGTCGCCGCGGTCGACGACCACCTTGCCGTCGACGCCGTCGTCCGACCCGCCCGTGAAGAGGAAGCCGGACGGCCAGTGGTCCCACCGGCCCGGCGTGTCGGTGAACCCGTACTCGGTCATGACGGGGAAGGACCCGAGCTGGTAGACGACGTCGGTGCCGGCGTGGTTGGTGATCCGCAGGCTCTTGGCGTTGCCCAGCAGCTCCTCGCTGACCTCCACGCGCCGGCGCTGGTCCTGGGTCGGGAACAGCCGCTGGAGGTTGTCGATCGGCTCGACGCACAGCAGCATGCGGGAGCCGGCCTCCTGGATCTCGAGCTGCTCCTTGGAGAACAGCAGGAACATGAGGTCGATCACGATGTCGGCGGACTTCAGCGACTCCAGCGCGGGGACGTTGTCGGCCAGCGGCGTCTCGCCCACCGTCCAGGCGCCGGCGTCACCCAGCAGGGAGGTGGACGCCTCGGGCAGGCGCACGTTGAACGGCGTCGCGCCGAGCTTGCGCGCCGCGGCCATGAACGCGTCGGCGTAGTCGATGCGTTCGTCGAGCTGCGACAGCACCGCGACCGTCTCCCCCTCCTTCACGCCGCAGAGCTTCAGCTCCTTCTCGCAGAGATCGACGAATGTGGATGAAGCGGCCATGTCAGGTGCCTTTCTCGTCGCTTTGGTGCGGGGCTCGGCACGTCACCCGACCGCCTCCGCGCGGGTGGTGACGCTCTCGAGGTAGGCGATCGCGTCGTCGACCGAGACGACGTCCGCGTACTTCGCCTGGATGTCGAAGAGGTTCGCCTCATGCGGGGCGCGCGCCCGGTCGCCGACGCACTCCCGCGGCACGAGCGCCGGGAAGCCGTGCTGCAGGAGATCGATGGCGGTGGCGCGGATGCACCCGCTCGTCGTCGCGCCGCACAGGACGACCGTGTCGATGTGCAGGGCGACGAGGATGGCTGACAGGTTCGTGCCGAAGAACGCCGACGCGCCCTTCTTCAGCACCACGGGCTCGCCGGCCCGCCGCTGCAGGCGGGGGTCGATCTCCGAGGTGCGATCGCCGATCTGCAGGTCGAGGATGGCAGGGAACTTCTGCGGCCAGACGCCAGCGTCCGTGCCGCCCGGCTCGTATCCGATCGTTGTGAAGATCACCGGCGCGCCCTGCTCCCGCGCGACGCCGAGCAGGCGATTGGTCGCCTCGATCTCCGCAGTCAGGTCGGATCCGACGGGATACGACGGATCCGTGAAGCCGCACGTGAGGTCCACGACGAGGACCGCGGGCCGAGACCCGAGTTCGAAGCTCTGTCCCAGCCGCGCGGCCGCGTAGACCTGGCGGGCCTGCTCGTCGCTCATATGCCTCCTACCTCGCCGGCTTCGTCATGTCCTCGGCGTTGTACGTCGACAGCGACGGCGCCTCGATCTTCGGCGTGAACGTGCGCTCGGGCGCGTCCGCCAGACCGATGAAGTGCCGGCAGTCCTGCAGGAACGACGTGCGGTCGTACTCGCCGTAGAGGCGCTCCTTGAGGAACGGCACGTTCAGCGCGTTGGACTCCTCGAAGAGCTTCGACCGCGTGGCGTGCTCGCTCGCCGCGACGTCCCACACGAGGTTCATGACCAGGTTCTTGTCCCGCGCGCTCATGTTGCGCGTGTCCAGGAACCAGGCGAGGTTCTTGCCGAACGCCGCCGGCGTCTCGAGATCGGCCTCGTTCCAGCGCAGGATCATGCCCTGTCCGCAGATGTCCTGAAGGATGTGCAGGATCCGCGGCAGGTTCTCCAGCGCGTAGGAGCGGCCGGCCGTCACGACGTTGACGTCCGGGGTCATGACCCCGCCCTCCGAGAAGTCGGCGAGCTCCTCGGCTGCGTACTGCATGCCCTGCAGGATCTGGCAGTACTCGATGATCTCCGCGACGCGCTGACGGACCACCGCGACCTCGCTGAGCTCGAGCGTGTCGACGATGAGCTGGGCGAGCCCCGCGTAGAGCTCCGCCTTGGCGACGATCCGGACGAACGTGTACCAGTGCTCGTGCCGGGCCCACACGTTGTAGAAGTTCACTCCGTGCAGTGCGCGCTTCTTGCGGGCGATGATCCGCTCGTTCGGGATGAACAGGTTGTCGAAGGCGACGATCGACTCGATCTCCTCGCCCTTCGACGTGAGCGGATGGTCGTACCAGGTGGATCCCGGGCGATGCACCACCTCGCGGCAGAACATCTTCAGGCCGGGCGAGCTGATCGGGGCGAAGACCCAGAAGCTCTCCTCGTCGAGCGGCGGGAAGAAGCTGCCGAGGATGATCTCGTTGGCCTGCGGCACCGCGGTGCCGACGCCCTTGACGCCGCTGATCCAGATGCCCTTGTCGTTCTCCTTGACGATCCGCGCGGTGGCGCGGTCGGGCGGCTGGACGTCCGGGGCGGTGCCGGACGCCCGCGAGCGATACCCCTGCGGGTCGACGATCGTCTCGCCGAGGTGGATGTTGTTCTCCTCGCAGTACTTGATGTACCACTTGATGTTCTCGGCGTCCTCGCATTCGCGCTTGAACGCCGGGAGCTCCGACAGCATCCCGATGGGCAGCGTGGCGATCATGTCGATGCCGCGCCCGTGCGTGCCCCATGTCCTGCGGGCGACGAACTTGATGCCCTCGCGGCGGAAGCGCAGGTCGTCCTTGGTCCGTGGGATCAGGTAGGACGCCGTGACCCGGGCGCCGTCATCGCGCACGTAGGTCAGCGCGTTGCGCGCCTCCTCGTCGAACTGCAGGTCGTAGAGCTCAGCGATCTCCCGGATGCCGCCGGACGTCGCGAAGTGGTCCGTCACATCGTCGACGCGCTCGCCCTTGTAGTACACCTCACGACCGTCCTGGAGTGACTTCAGGTACTCCTCGGCGGTTTTCAGGTAATGCTTCTCGGTGTCGACCGGCTTCTGTTCGATCGTAGCCATGAGCTCTCTCCGGGTTCGAGGACGTCAGTTCGGTGGATGCACGCGCGCGAACCGGCGCGGCAGCGGGTAGTCGTAGAGGAGCGAGTCGATCGTCTCGTCGGCGACGGGACGCACGCCCAGGTCGGTAGAGGGAACGAGTTGGTGATAGGTGCGACCGTGGTAGACCAGCGGGGTGTCGCTGTCGCCCAGCAGCGCGTTGCACACACGGCCGATGAAGAGGATGTGATCCCCCGCGACGATGCGCTGCTCGAGCAGGCAGTCGATGTGGGCGACCGCGCCGTTGACGGCCGGGCTGTCTGATTGCGGGTGCTCGTTGGCGCAGAGGTGCTGCATGAACTTCGGCTCGCCGCGGGACGAACCGAACTGCGCCACCTCGACGAGCTGCGGACCGAGCACGCTGATGCCGAAGATCCCGTGCTGTGTGATGGCGGCAGCGCTCACGGTGTTCGCGCCGAGCGACGCGAGGATCAGGGGCGGGTCCATCGAGACGGAGCAGCAGGCGCTCACCGTCAGTCCCCACGGCTGACCGTCGACGCGGCAGGTGACCATCACGACGCCGGCGGCGAGGCGCGACATGGCCACGCGGAAGGAGTCGCCGATGTTCTGCTCGCTGTCTTGCATTGCGTTCGTCATCCCGGCGCCTCGCCTCACAGCGGGCGCGTGCCCCATCCCATGGAGTCGCACCCGACGTCGTTCGCTCGGACGGAACCGCCGCGCCAGCGCCTCGGCCACGGGGTCATCCCGGCCCGCCGGAGCACGTCCAGCCAGTCGCGCGCCTCCGAGCCCTCGGTGGGGGCCAGTGCGTCGAGCCCGCGCCGGACGCGCTGGTCGATCACCAGCCGCTGCGACGGCGTCCCGGCCGGCGTGGCGGCGCCGCAGCCCGCCCCGGCCGCCCGGGAGGCGCCCCGAAGGCCGGCGTGTGAGCGGCTCGTGCACCACATGCCCATACGACTCGACGGGCGGCGCTCTTGTTTAGCGCGGGTGCGTCAAGCCGGTCGCGGGCTCCCAGACGGCGTCGTGGATGCTCGCCGCCCACCGGCCGTTGCACCGCGAGATCGAGATGCGCACGCCGAAGCACTCGGCGAGGTGGTCGTCGGTCAGCACGGCGTCGACCGGGCCCGCCGCGACCACGCTCCTCTCCCGCAGCAGCAGCGCGTGAGTCGACGAAGCCGGGATCTCCTCGACATGGTGGGTCACGGCGACGGTGGTGAGGGACGGGCGCTCGGCCGCCAGCCGGCTCATCGCCTGCAGGAACGCCTCGCGGCCCGGGAGGTCCAGGCCGGTCGCCGGCTCGTCGAGGAGGAGGAGCAGCGGGTCGCGCATCAGGGCGCGCGCGAGCTGGATGCGCTGGCGCTCTCCGCGCGAGCAGTCGCCGTAGCGCCGGTCCTCGAGCTCGTGGCCCCCGAAGCGCGCCAGCAGGCCGGCGGCGCGAGCCCGCTCGTCGGCGGACACGCGCCGGCCGCGGATCGCGGCCGAGGAGGCCGGCTGCGTGAGCACGACCTCCAGGGCGCTCATGCGCTGGGCGAACCGGGGCGGCGTCGCCTCGATGACGCCGACCCGGAGCAGAGGGTCGGCCAGGCCCGGAGTGCCGGGCGCGGCGCCCAGGATCTCGATGGTGCCCCGGCGCGGGAGCACGCGGGCGCGGGCGGCGTTGAGGATGGTCGTCTTGCCGGCCCCGTTCGGGCCGATCACCACCCAGTGCTCGCCGCGCTCGACGTGCCAGTCGACATCGGCGATCAGCTCGCGCATGGCCCCGGCTCGAGCATCCCAGGCCTCCACGGTCACGCCGGCGAACTCGATCGCCGGCGAGCTGCCCGAGCCGGTCACGCGGCCCGGCTCGGCGCCGCCGCCGCAAGCCGGGCTCCCGCCGTCAGCGCCTGCAGCTTGCCGAACGCGACCGCCCGGTCGAGGTACTTCATGCCGCAGTCCGGCGCCGCGACAAGGTGGGCGCTGTCGCGATGACGCAGGCCGCCGGCGATGCGGTCGGCCACCGTCTCCGGGGTCTCGACCTCGGGATCGGACAGGTCGAGGACGCCGAGGATGATCGTCTTGGCGCCGAGCGAGTCCAGGACGGACAGGTCGAGCCCGGACTGGGCGCTCTCGATCGAGATCTGATCGCACGCGGAGTCGGCGAGCTCCGGCAGGAACGAGTAGCCGCTCGGACGCTCGTGGATGACCGCGGCGTACCCGAAGCAGATGTGGAGGGCGGTGGTGCCGTCGATGCCGTCCAGTGCCCGCGTCAGACCGGCGAGGCCGAACTCACGGGCCGGCTCCGGCCGGGCCTGCATGTACGGCTCGTCGATCTGCACGATGTCCGCCCCGGCCGCGAACAGGTCTGCGATCTCCTCGTTGACCGCCGCGGCATAGGCGAGGCACAGCTCGCGCGGGGAGTCATAGTGCTCGTTCTGTGCCTGCTGGGACATCGTGAACGGACCCGGGATGGTGATCTTGACCGTGCGATCGGTGTTCGCCCGCAGGAACTCGACATCGCGCACGAGCACCGGATGACGGCGGGAGATCGCCCCCACGACGCGCGGCACCGGGTTCGGATGGCCGCTGCGGTCGAGTGCCGTGCCCGGCCGGTCGTGGTCGATCCCCGCCAGGGCCGTCGCGAACCGGTTCGAGTAGCTCTCCCGCCGCATCTCGCCGTCGGTGATGATGTCCAGGCCGGCCCGCTCCTGGTCGCGGATGGCCAGCAGCGTGGCGTCGTCCTGGGCCTCCTGCAGGTACTCCGGGGCGACGCGCCAGAGCTCGGTCGCGCGAACGCGCGGAGGGAAGCGGGTGGCCAGCCGCTCCCGGTCGAACAGCCAGGACGGCATCGCGTACGAGCCGACGAGACTGGTGAGGACCTGGCCATCTTGCGTCGACATCTGGGCATCCTCTCTGCGCGCGGCGTGACTCGGAGGAAACGGCGAGCCGCAACGGTATTGACGCCTGGATCGCCGGGGGTGTTTACCGTGCCCTCCGCCGTGCGGGTCCGCTCCGCCGTCGCCGGGCGCGCCCTACGCCTCGGCGTGGTGCGGCATCGCTGGGCCGCATCGCGCCCACTGTGTAAGTCCCAAGCCGGATCACGGCCGCCCGCGTCCGGCCCGGACGCACGGATTAGCGTTGTCCTCGCCGGCAACCCCGCCTGCAGCCAGGTCGAGGAGACAGCATGCGGTCCGACGCTCCTGCTTCGCAGTTCGCCCGCCCCACGTCGGGACGTCTCGACGGTCGCGTGGCCGTCGTCACCGGCGCCGGGCGCGGCATCGGCCGGGCCTTCGCGCTCGGCCTGGCCGGCGAGGGCGCCAGGGTGGCGGTGCTCTCGCGCAGCGCCGACGAGCTCGAGGAGGTCGTCGGCGGCATCCGCGAGCTGGGCTCCGACGGCCTCGCGCTGGTCGTCGACTGCATGGACGGACCGGCGATCAAGCAGGCCGTCGACGACGCCGCCGCGCACTTCGGCGGCCTCGACATCCTCTTCAACAACGTGGGCGGCCTGATCGGCGACCTGACCCAGCTCGTCGCGCTCGACCACGACGACGAGCTCTTCGAGCAGAACCTGTTCCTCAACCTGACCACCGCGTACTACGGCTCGCGGGCCGCCCTGCCGCACATGGTCGAGGGCGGCTACGGGCGGATCGTGAACACCGGCTCGGGCTACGCCAAGCGCGGCGGCGGGCTGATCTCCTACAGCGCCGCCAAGCACGGCGTCGTCGGGCTGACGCGGGCGATGGCCTACCAGGTGCCGCAGGAGATCACCGTCAACTGCTTCTGCCCGGGCTGGACCGAGACGGCGCTGGCCGACTGGGACCGGCTGGCGGTGCTCGTCGGCAGCGCCGAGGCGGCGAGGAGCTCGGCCGCATCCGAGAACGTCCAGCAGCGCATCCTCGAGGCGCACGAGCTGGCGCCGATGGCCGTGCTCCTGGCCTGCCCGGAGTCCGCCGGGATCACCGGGCAGGTGATCAGCGTCGACGGCGGCTACCGGATCTGACGCCGCCGAGCAGACGCGCGCCCGCTACCCGGACGAGTCCGGCGTCGTCGAGCGCGACGGCGTCGCGCTGCACTACGAGGTCTACGGCTCGGGCGAGCCGACCGTCCTCCTGCTGCCGACGTGGTCGATCGTCCACTCGCGCCACTGGAAGATGCAGATCCCCTACTTCGCGCGCCACTGCCGCGTCGTGACCTTCGACGGCCGGGGCAACGGCCGATCGAGCCGTCCGCCCGACGGCTACGACGAGGACGAGTTCGCGGCGGACGCGCTCGCCGTCATGGACGCGACCGCCACGGAGCACGCGGCGCTCGTCTCCTTCTCGCTCGGGGCGCAGTGGGCGCTGCTGCTCGCCGCCGAGCATCCGGACCGGGTCGACCGTGCCGCCTTCGTCGGCCCCGCGCTGGCGATCGGCGAGCGCGCCCCCGACCGCGTCTTCCATCCGTGGGACGAGGAGCTCGACACCGACGAGGGCTGGGCGAAGTACAACCGCCACTACTGGCTGCGCGACTACCGCGGCTTCCTCGAGTTCTTCTTCGCCCAGATGCTGAGCGAGCCCCATTCGACGAAGGCGATCGAGGACTGCGTCGGTTGGGGCGCCGAGACGACGGCGCAGACGCTCGTCGCCACCGGGTCCGTGCGCGGCCTCTCGAAGCGGGCGACGCTCGAGCTGTGCGGACGGGTCCGGTGTCCCGTCCTCGTCATCCAGGGCGCCGACGACAGGATCACCGGCGCCGGCCGCGGGATCGCGCTGGCCGAGGCGACGGGCGGGGACCTCGTGCTGCTCGAAGGGTCGGGACACGCACCGCACGCCCGCGACCCGGTCAAGGTCAACCTCCTGCTGCGCGACTTCCTCGCCCCGCCGCCACCGCCGGCGCGCTGGCCGCGCGCAAGGGTGCGGCGCCGGCGGGCGCTGTACCTGTCGTCGCCGGTCGGCCTCGGCCACGCGCGGCGCGACGTGGCGATCGCCGACGAGCTGCGCCGCCTGCACCCCGACCTCGAGATCGACTGGCTCGCCCAGCACCCCGTCACCGCGGTGCTCGAAGCCCGTGGCGAGCGGATCCATCCGGCGAGCGCGCAGCTCGCGAGCGAGTCGGCCCATTTCGCTCGCGAGTCGGCCGGCCATGCCCTGCATGCGTTCCACGCCTTCCGGCGGATGGACGAGATCCTGCTCGCGAACTTCATGGTCTTCGCCGACGTGGTCCGCGACCAGCCCTACGACCTCTGGGTCGGCGACGAGGCGTGGGAGCTCGACTACCACCTGCACGAGAACCCCGAGCGCAAGTGCGCGCCGTTCGCCTGGCTGACCGACTTCGTCGGGGCGCTGCCGATGCCCGAGGGCGGCGCGCACGAGGCGTACCTCACCGCCGACGAGAACGCCGAGATGATCGAGCAGATCGCGCGCTACCCGCACGTGCGCGACCGGGCGATCTTCGTCGGCGACCCCGACGACATCGTCCCCGACGCGTTCGGCCCCGGGCTGCCGTCGATCCGGGAGTGGACGCGGCGGCACTACGACTTCGCCGGCTACGTCACCGGCTTCGACCCAGGCCGCCTCGGCGACCGCGACGCGCTCGGCTACGGCGCCGACGAGCGCGTCTGCATCGTCACCGTGGGCGGCTCGGGCGTCGGGGCGAGCCTGCTGCGGCGCGTCATCGACGCGTTCCCGCAGGCGCGGGACCGCGTGCCGGGCTTGCGGATGATCGTCGTCGCCGGTCCCCGCCTGGACCCGTCCAGCCTCCCGGCCCGCGACGGCCTCGAGATCCACGCGTACGTCCCCGACCTCCACCACCATCTCGCGGCGTGCGACATCGCGATCGTCCAGGGCGGCCTGACGACGACGATGGAGCTGACGGCCAACCGGCGCCCGTTCCTCTACTTCCCGCTGCGCCACCACTTCGAGCAGAACCGCCACGTGCCGTACCGCCTCGAGCGCTACGGCGCCGGCCGGCGCATGGACTTCGAGACCGACGGGCCCACCGAGATCGCGGCCGCGCTCGCCGCGGAGATCGACCGCGACGTCGACTACCGCCCCGTGGAGACCGCCGGCGCCGCGCGTGCGGGCGCGCTCATCGCCGAGCTGCTCTGAGGCGGCCCGGGGCGTTGTTGTTAGGGTGGCCTTATGACAACGGCTCCTCCCGCGCGCGCCGGCCGCCGCACGATCCACGCGATCGTCGACTCCGTGGAGCGCCTGACACCGCATCTCGTGCGGGTGGTCGTCGACGGCCCCGAGCTCGAGGGCTTCGGCGCCGGCGCGTACACGGACCACTACGTCAAGCTCCAGCTCCCGGTCCCCGGGGCGGACTACGCCGCGCCGTTCGACGTCGAGGAGATCCGCGCCTCGCATCCGCGCGAGCAGTGGCCGCGCACGCGGACGTACACCGTGCGCCAGTGGGAGCCGGAGTCCAATCGCCTCACGATCGACTTCGTCGTCCACGGCGACGCCGGCGTCGCCGGCCCGTGGGCGGCCCGCGCCGAGCCCGGCGACGTGCTCCAGCTGTCCGGGCCCGGCGGCGCCTACGCGCCCGACCCCGACGCCGACTGGCATCTGCTCGTGGGCGACCTGAGCGTCACGCCCGCGATCGCGGCCTCGCTGCTGCACATCCCGGCCGGCGTCCCGGTCCACGCCGTCGTCGAGGTCGACGGCCCCGAGGACGAGGTCGAGCTCGACACGCCCGGCGACCTGCGCGTCACCTGGCTGCACACCGGCGGGCGGGAGACCGATGCGCTCGTCGACGAGGTGGCGGCGCTCGACTTCCCGGCCGGCACCGTCCACGCCTTCGTCCACGGCGAGGCCGCGGCCGTGCGCGCGGTGCGCAGGCACCTGCTCGTCGACCGCGGCGTGCCGAAGGAGGCGATGTCGGTCTCCGGCTACTGGAAGCGCACGCGCACCGAGGAGGGCTGGCGCGAGGACAAGGCGGAGTGGAACCGCCTGACCGAGCTCGACGCCGCCTGACCCGGCGCCGGCCCGACCGCCGCGCCCGGCCCGCGCCGCGTCAGCCCTCGTCGTCGTAGAGACCGAACCGGCCGAGGCGCTCGAGGCACACCTCGGCGCTCCACGGCAGCATCAGCGAGCCGCAGCGGGCGTCGCGATAGTGCTGCTCGAGCGGCAGCGTGCGCATGATCGAGCCGCCGCCGCACACGCGGATCGCCTTCGACGCCACCTCGGGCGCGGTCTCCATCACGGTGAACGACGCCGCCCAGGCCCGGCGCAGCTGGTCGGGCGTCGGGTCGATGCCCGCCTCGGCGACGACGCGCTGCCACAGCGCCTCGGCGCGCTCGTGGGCGATCTGGATCTCGGCCCAGCCGGCCTGCTTCTGCGGCACGTCGCGCCGGGAGCCCCCACCGCCGAGATACTCGCGCACGAACGCGACCACCGCGCGCGTGAGCCCGAGGTAGGTCGGCGTGAGCGTCATGTAGACGTAGGGCCAACGCTCGGCCAGCTGGTCGTAGACGCCTGCCGGCAGCAGCTCGTCGGCATGGGGCACGAACGCGTCCTCGAACAGCAGCGTGCGCGAGTCCGTGCCGCGCATGCCGAGCGTGTCCCAGTCGCCGGCGATCCGCACCCCGGGGTTGTCCGCGCGCACCGACATGAAGCGCACCTGCTCCTCGCCGGGCACCTTCACGGTCAGGTTGTACGCGCTCGCCGCCCCCGACAGCGACGCGAAGATCTTGCGCCCGGACACGCGCCAGCCGCCCTGCACCGGCACGGCCTCCGTCATCACGCCGGCCGTCGCGCCGCGCGCCACGCCCTCCGACAACGGCTGGCTCATGATCTCGCCGGCGTCCAGGATGCGCCGGTACAGGTCGGCGCGGATCTCCTCGTGGCGGGCGCGGTCCGCCGGGGAGAGGTCGAGCTCGTCGGCCACGATGCCGGTCCACAGCACGGTCTGGCAGTGCATGTTGAAGGTCAGCGCGGTCATCGCGCAGTACTCGCCGAGGCGCGCGCTGAGGTGCATGTAGTCGGCGAACGACGCGCCCAGCCCGCCGTGGCGAGCCGGGATGCAGACGCCGAGCAGCCCCGCGTCGCGCAGGTCGTCGTAGCTCTCGTACGGGAAGGCCGCCTCGCGGTCGTACCGGCTCGAGCGGTCGCGAAACCGCGGGCCGAGGTCGTCGATCCGCGCGAGGAGCTGCTCCCGTGAGAGGGCGGTGTCGGTGGCCATCAGATCTCCAGGGTCGGGTCCGGCAGGGCGACGAGCAGCTCGGGCACGAGGACGCCGTCGACCACGACCGGCCGCCCGTCGAGGTGCAGCGTGCATGCGCGCAGCGGCAGATCGAAATGGCCGGCCGTGAAGCGCCCGGCGTGCTCGTTGGCGCCGGTCGAGTACAGGAAGTTGCCCGCGTACGCGCGCGCCTCGGTCCCGTTGACGTCCGCCTTGTCGTAGAGCTCGAGGTAGTCCCAGCGGGCGCCGGGGTTCATCCCCCACCCCACGTGGCTGGTCGCGCGCGCCGCGTCGTCGTCGAAGGCCTCGAGGTAGGAGGCGAAGAGCAGCGCGTCGACCCCGTGGCCCTCGATCGCGACGATGTGGTCGTCGGCGATCTCGAGCACCACCGGCGCCTCGACGTAGCGCTTGAACGTGAGGTTCAGGTCGCCCGGCGCGAGCACGAGCCGGCCGGCGACGCTGCCCGCCGCCGGGAACGCCGCGACGAGGCCGCCCGGCCAGTGCGCGATCGACCCCGGGCCGTCGGTGATCCCGGTCGAGCCGGCGACGAACGCGCCCGCCAGGCCGATCGTCAGGTCCGTGCCCGCCGCGCTCGTCACCCGCAGCTCGCCCGCCCCGGCCATCCACGTGCGCCCCAGCTCCACGCGCCGCGGCAGGTCGGGGTCCCAGCGATAGCGCTCGAAGTGCTCGGGGTGCTCGTTGGAGATCATCAGCACGCGAGCGCCGCCGCCGAGCACCTGCGGCAGCTCCGGCGCGTGCAGCAGCCCCTCGAGCGTGCAGTCGACGACGAGGTCGGCGGCCGCCAGCGCCGCGAGCGCCGCGCGGTTGCCCTGCAGCGCCTGCGACGCGCCCGTCGAGCGGATCGCGACCGGGTGCGGGTTGGCGGGGGTCGGCACGACGACGTCGACCACCTGCGCGCCGAGGCTCTGCGCCGCCAGCCGCGCCGTCTCGACGAGCAGCGCCCGGCTGGCCGACTCGCTGAGCAGGGCGACGACCTCCCCTTCGCGCAGGTCGCACCGGTCGAGGTGGTCGCGGAACGGCTGCACCCAGCGCCACTCGGTCATGCGAGGGCCTCCACGGCGTCGAGATGGCCGGCGACGATGGCGTTGACCGCGTCCGGCGCCTCGGCGCCGAGCAGGTGTCCCGCACCCTCGACGACCTCCAGGCGCGCCCCCGGGATGCCGCCGGCGAGCGCCTGCGCGTAGGCGACCGGCGTCTCCTCGTCCAGCGCACCGGCGAGCACCAGGGTGGGAACCGCGATGCGGTGCAGCTCTGCGCGCGTGTCGTGGGTGACCAGGCAGTCGATCGCCGCGCGCAGCCCGTCGCTGCCGATCCGCGCCATCGCCGCCTTCTGCGCGGCCAGCGCCTCGGGCGTGAGGCCGGGGCCCGCGATGGCCGTCAGGACCTCACCGGCGAAGTCGCCCGGCGTGCGCCCGGCGTCGAGCGGCGCCAGACGCGCCGAGCGCCACGCCTCGGCGGTCGTGCCGTCGAGCCCGAACGCCGGGCTCGACGAGAGGAGCGTCAGGGAGGCGAGACGGTCGCCGTGGGCGAGCGCGGCGTGCTGCGCGACCATCCCGCCGAACGACAGGCCGACGAAATGGACCCGGTCGAGCCCGAGCAGGTCGAGGAAGCGGGCGAGAGCGTCGGCCAGGCCGGCGAACGTCGTCGTGGGCTCGAGCGGTGCCGAGGCGCCGTAGCCCGGCTGGTCCCACGCCACCGCGCGCCGGCAAACGCCGAAGGCGCCCAGCTGCGGCTCCCAGGCGAGGCGCGAGCCGCCGAGACCGTGCAGGAAGACGACGGCCGGCCCGCCCTCGCCACTCTCGCGCCAGCCGAAGCCGGCCTCCTCCAGGTCGCGTGGACTGCTCACGGCTCCAGGATAACGCGGAGTCAGCGGCGTTGTCAACGTTGTTGACTCCTTGGGGTCAGCTGAGTCAGCTGGGCCTCCAGCCCGTCGAGCATCGTGTCGAGACCGACCTCGAAGCGGTGCTGGGCGTCGCCGGGCCACAGCGACGAGGCATGCGCGACCGTGGTCGGGTAGCGCCGCTCGTCGATCGCTGCGTACTCGCGCCGCCAGCGCTCATAGAGCTCCTCGCGCTCCCGGTGCGGCAGCCGGGACACCGGCGCGTCGATCGCCGCGGAGCCGAGGCTGAGTCCGATCAGCGAGTGGTACGCGTCTGCCGCCTGCCCCGCGGAGAAGCCGGCGCGGTGCAGCAGACGCAGCATCACCTCCGTGAGCAGCAGCTCGTTGCCCTGGCGCGGGGGCCCGGAGCGCACGATGTCCGCGACGGCCGGCTGCGCGAGGTACGCCGCGCGCAGGCGGACGCACAGGTCGCGGATGCCGGCGCGCCACTCGACGTCGTCGCCGGGGTCGACGATCCGGCCCTCGAGCGTCCGGTCGCCGATGGCGCTGAGCAGGTCCTCCTTGTTGCGGAAGTGCCGGTACAGCGCCGTCGCGTCGACGCCGAGCACATCGCCCAGCCGCCGGAGCGTCAGGGCCTGCGGCCCCTCGTCCTCCACCAGCTGCATCCCCGCATCGGTGATCCGCTCTCGCGAGAGCGCCGTCTTGCGCGCCACGGCAGCGGAGCTTAGGGCCGCTGCGGCGCTCCCGGCGCGGACGGCCGGGAGCGGCTGCGGGCGGCGGTGCCTCTACCCGCGACGAGGTCGCCGACCTTCGTCGGTGACCACGGCACCCCGGGCTCGCATCTTCTGCGGCACTCCCGGGCAATGACGAAGAACCGGTTCGTGAACGAACCATCTCTTCAGGAGACCTGCCATGCCTCCCATCGCTTCCCCCGCAACGGCGTCGCACGCGGCCGGCGGCTCGGGCCCACGCCTCTGGCTTCGCCGCACGTTGCGGCTCCGGCGCCACCGCGAGCTGCGGGTGCTCTCGGTCGAGCTCTCGCATGAGGCGCTCATCGTCCTCGACGGCCACCTCGTCACCGAGACGGCGAGCACGTTCGAGCAGGCGATCGCCGCGCTGACGGAGACCTCGCGCGTCGTCCTCGATCTCAGCCGGCTGCGGGGCATCGACCGTGCGGGCGCCGCCGCGCTCGCGCGCCTGCGCCGCTCGCCCGACCAGGAGCTGCTCGCGTTCGCCGGCCGCCGGCGCGTGCGGCGCCGCGTCGCGCGCCATCCCGGCGCCGGGCTCGTGCTCCTCCCCGCCCCGGCCCCCAGCTGACGACCGCGCCCGGCCGCCCTACCCGCGCCGCAGCCGGTGTACGTCGCCACGGTCACGAGGCCGTAGCCAGGTGCGGCACGAGGTCGGAGATCCAATCGGCCGGCGACCACCTGCCGGGGTCGGTCGCCACGAGGTCCGCCGGCGCGCGCGGCCCGGTCCGGCCGCGTACCCGACCCGGGCCAGGGCCGGGTGCCTCTGGGAGCATCGGGCGACCGGCATGATCCGCATCGTCGTCATCGACGACCATCCCGCGCTGCGCGCGGGGGTCCGCACCGTCATCGAGGCCGAGCCCGGGCTCGTGTTCGCCGGCGAGAGCGCCGGCGACGAGGAGTCGCTCTGGCCGCTGCTGCACCGCACGCGCCCGGACCTCGTGCTGCTCGACTATCACCTGCCGTCCACCGACGGGCTGCAGCTGTGCCACCGCATCAAGCGCCAGGCGACGCCGCCGCGCGTGCTGGTCCACTCGGCGTACGCCAGCCCCCCGCTGGCGCTGCCGGCGATCCTCGCGCGCGCCGACGGCCTCGTCGACAAGGGGCTCGCCGCGCGGGAGCTGTTCGCGGCGATCCGGCTCGTGCATCGCGGCGACCGGCTCATCCCGGAGGTCTCTCCGTACCTGCGCGGCGAGGCGCTCTCGCAACTCGACGAGCGCGACCGCCCGATCGTCGGCATGCTGCTCGACGGCGCCTCCGACGCCGAGATCGCCCAGGCGGCCGGCGTCGAAGCCGCGGATGTCGAGCACGCCACGCGCCGCATCCTCGCGCGTCTCACGCAGAGCATTCCGGTCGCCGGCGGCTGACCGCCGCCCCACCCCGGCGTCAGCGCACGATCGGGGCCGGCTCGCGGGGCTCGCGCAGCTCGGCCGGCCGCTCGCCGGTCAGCAGCCACGTCCCGTCGCCGCGGCGCTGCACGAGGCCGCGGGCCGACAGCTCCCCGAGCGCGGTCGTCGTCGCTGGCCGGTGGGCGCCCACGAGACCGCCGAGGAGGTTGTGCGTGAGCTGCAGCGGGATGACGATGCCCTCCGGCGTCACGCGGCCCCACCGGTCGGCCAGATACCAGAACATGACGTGCAGCCGGGTCTGCAGCTGCGTCACCTGGCCGATGGCGAGATGGAAGGCCAGCCAGTGGGTGCGGCGGATCGCGCGGTCCATCAGCCAGCCGGCGATCGCCGGGTATCGCGCGACCCGGGCGGCGAAGCGGGCGTCGAGCACGGCGACCGCCGTCTCCTCCTGCACGACCCAGCGCGCGTCGATGTCGATCGAGCTGCCGTCGCCGGCGCCGGCCCACGGGCGCAGGAGGTCGCCGCCCCCGAGCAGCTCGACGCACGCCCGGCGCCCGAGGTGCACCCGCCGTGCGAGCAGCCCGTCGAGCGCGAGGAGGCCGAAGTGCCCGCGCGCCTCGTCCCCGGGGATGTCCGGCGCCCATGCTCCCGGGCGCAGCCGCAGGACCGGCGCCATCGTGCTGCTCGCCGCGTGCTGGCGCAACCGGGCGTCCACGCCCGCGACCATGTCGGGGAAGTGCTCGGCGACGACGACCGCGGTCACGCAGCCAAGCTACTCGCCTCGCCACGGCGCCCCGGTACGCGGACGGACCGGCGCGCGCGCCGCCACCGCCGGAGCTCAGGCGCCCGGCGCGCCGGCCCGATCTCCGGGGAACGTCGGCAGCGTGAGCCAGAACCGGCTGCCCGCGCCCTCGCCGGACTCGACGCCGATGGCGCCGCCTGACCGCTGCACGATGCGCGCGCAGATCGCCAGCCCGAGGCCGCTGCCGCGCGGCCCGGCCACCGTCGGCACCCGCTCGAACGCGCGGAAGATCCGCACCTGATCGTCGGGCGCGATGCCCTCCCCGTCGTCGTCGACGGTGATGCGCACGCACCCGTCCCCCTCGGGCTGCCATGCGAGACGGACGTGCGGTCGCTCCCGGGCCCCGAACTTCACGGCGTTGCCCACGAGGTTGCGCAGGACGAGCTCGAGGTCGCCGCGCGCCGCCGTGACGGACGGAACGCCGTCGAGCTCGACGCGGACCTCTGCACCGCGCTCGGCGATCACCGCGGCGAGGTCGCCGATCGCGGAGCCGGCCGCCTCGCTGACGTCGACCGGCCGGCGGCTGCTCGGTCCCTCGCCGGCCCGCGCGTACGTGAGCAGGCGGTCGATGAGCTCGGCCATGCGTGCGGTCGAGACGGACATGTGGCGCAGGTACTCGATCGCCTTCGGGGTGACGTCCTCGGGCAGCTCGCGCTCGAGCAGGCCGGCCAGCCCGGTGACGGTCGCGAGCGGCGCGCTGAGGTCGTGGGCGGCGACGACGGCGAAGCGATCGAGCTCCTCATTGGAGCGGCGCAGCTGCTCGTGCGCGTCGCGCAGCGCCTGCTCGACCTGCCGGCGCTCGGTGAGATCGCGCGTGACCTTCGCGTACCCGATCAGCACGCCCGTGTCGTTGCGGATCGGCGTGATGACGACGTTGGCCCAGAACCGCGACCCGTCCTGGCGGACGCGCCAGCCCTCCTCCTCGTACCGGCCGTCGCGCGCCGCGACCTCGAGCTCGTGCGCCGGGTGATCGCGCATCAGGTCGGGCTCGGTGTAGAAGACCGAGAAGTGCCGGCCGACGATCTCGTCCTCGGTGTAGCCCTTGATGTGCTCGGCGCCGGCGTTCCAGCTGGCGACGTGGCCGCCGGGGTCGAGCATGAAGATCGCGTAGTCGCGGACGCCGGCGACCAGGCGGCGGAACTGGTCGAGCCCGCGGTTGGCCGTCAGCAGCTCCGCCGCGGTGGCGCGCAGCTGCTCCTCGGAGAGCCGGCGTGCTGTGAGGTCTCGCGTGACCTTCCCGTAGCCCACGAGCGTGCCGCCGGAATCGCGCAGCGCCGTGATGACCACGTTGGCCCAGAACCGCGACCCGTCCTTGCGGACGCGCCAGCCCTCCTCCTCATAGCGCCCCTCGAGCTCGGCGATCTCGAGCTCGTGCGCGGGATGGTCGCGCGTCCGGTCCGCGTCGGTGTAGAACAGCGAGAAGTGCCGGCCGATGACCTCGGGCGCCTCGTAGCCCTTGATGCGCCGGGCGCCGCGGTTCCAGCTCGCCACCCGTCCGTCGGGCTCCAGGAGGAAGATCGCGTAGTCGGAGACGGTCTCGACCAGCAGCGCGAACTGCCACGCGCGCCAGTCACCCGCGACGAGCGAGGCGTCGGAGTCGGGGGCGTGCACGGGCAGCACCCTACCGCCGATCCCCCGGATTGCCGAGACAGCCGTCAGGCGACGGGCGTGCGTCCCTGCGCGGCGCCGCGGGCTGTCGCTCGCACGCGTTGCATCAGCGCCGCGCTGCGCCGCTGACGGGCGGCGTCGTCGTTGCGGCCGGCGAGCTCGTCCCTGACGGTGTCACGCAGCTGCATCCTGGCGGCGAGCTTCGTCGCCTGCGTCTGACGTGGTGCGTCCATGCTGCGAACCGTATGACGCTCGCCCGCACCGATGCCAGCGGCGAGGTCCGTGCGGAAACTACCGGCGCGGGTCCGCGCTCTGACCACGCGACGCGGTCGCGCCAGGCGACCGGGGGCAACCGCTGCGGTGGCTCCCGCGCGAGGATCGCCCGCGCCCGTAGGGTTGCGCCATGTTCCGCCCCGTGCTCGCCTGCGCCGCCACGGCGCTGGCCGCCCTCGCCATCGCCGCCGCCGCCGGGATCCCCTCCGCCGGCGCCTCGACGTTCACCTTCTTTCGCACGCCGTCGAACCTGATCGGCTGCGTGTACCAGACCGGCCCGACATTCCTGCGCTGCGACGTGATGTACCCCACCCGCTTCGACGGGCAGCGCAGTTGCGGCGAGGTCGGCGACGCCGGGCGGTCGTTCACGATGCGCCGCCGCGGCAGCGTCAAGCTGCCCTGCGCCAGCGACACGTCGTTCGACCCGAAGTCCCGCCTGGTGCCCTACGGCACGACGCGCCGGTTCGGGCCGTTCCGCTGCACGGTCTCCATGTCGGGACTGCGCTGCACGAACGCCGGCGGCCACGGGTGGTTCCTGTCGCGGGGCAGCCAGCGGCTCTTCTGAGTCGTCGTGCCGGGCGGCTCGCTCAGCCCGGCAGGCGCCGCGGCACGGTGCGCAACCCTGGCCCGCGGCCGACGACGCCGATCGTCCGCTGCCACGACGCCCGCAGGTCCGCGGCGGGCGCGAGGCCGCGGGCCAGCGCGCGGCCGACGGGCAGCACGGCGTAGTCGCCGTGGCGCACCCAGGTCGGCACGTACTCGACGCGCTCGACGCGGCTGCGGCGGCCGTCGATGCGCAGGTGCAGGATGGCCAGGAGCCCGTCCTGGGTGGCGGCCGGGCAGCACGCGCTCGTCTGGTTGGACAGCAGGTTGCCCTCGCCGAAGACGACCCAGCGGCCGTTGACCCGGCGGATGGGCTGGACGACGTGGGCGTGCTGGCCGACGATCGCCGTGATCGCCCGCGAGCGCGTCAGCCGGCGCGCGAGCGCGAGCTGCTGAGGCGTCGGCGCGTGGGCGTACTCGACGCCCCAGTGCAGGTTGACGAGCACCGCGTCGGCACCCTGCGCGCGGGCCCGCCGCGCGTCGCGCAGGATGCGGCGCGGCGTGGCGAGGGCGACCGACCACGGATGCGGGGGCGGGACGCCGTTCGTCGTCGTCGTGTACGCCAGGTACGCGACGGTGACGCCCTTCGCGCGCAGCAGCAGGATCCGCCGGGCCCCGCGCGCCGAGGCGGCCGAGCCGGTGTGGCGCACCCCGGCGCGCCGCAGCGCGCCCAGCGTGGCGTCCACGCCGGACTGGCCCTGGTCAAGCGTGTGGTTGGAGGCCGTGTCGCAGGCGTCCCAGCCGGTGCGGCGGATCGCGCGGGCGAGCGCAGGGGGGGTGTTGAAGCGCGGATAGCCGGTCGGGGCCGCCGCGGTCATCGGCGTCTCGACGTGGCAGATCGCCAGGTCTGAGCCCTTCACCCAGGGGCGCAGGTGGCGCAGCATCGGCGCGAAGTCGTAGTCCGATCCGCCGCCGAGCGCCTGGGCGGTCTGCCAGATCGGGGCGTGGATCAGGAGGTCGCCGTTGACCTCGACCGTGAGACGCACGGGTCGCCGGCGCGGCCGGGGCGCGGGCTCCGGGCTCGCGACGGCGGGCCCGGTGCTCGCCGGAGACGTGGAGGCCGGCGCTGCCGTGGGCGGTGCCGAGCCTTCACCGCAGCCAGCGAGGACCGCGGCCGCGACCGCCGCTGCGAGGACGAGCGGCGTGAGATGTCGCACGCCGGCCAGACTACGCGGCGGGGCAGACCGGACGGGGCGGCCACGCGGCCGCCCCGCCGGAACGGGTCTGCGCGATCAGGGAGCGATCGGCGCGGGCTCGGTCACTCCGACCGGAGCCGGGGTGAGAGTGCCGCCCTGGGCCTGGTGCTGCCACGCCCCGTTGAGGCCGCTCTGCATGTAGCCCTGCAGGACCGGGCTGAACACCAGGTACATCACGACGCCGAGCCAGCCGTTGAGCGGCTCGCCGGCCTGCGTGAACCGCTGCAGCGCCTGGATGCGCTGGAACGTGTGGATCAGCGAGATGATCGCCGGAACGATGACGAGTGCACCCAGCGTGACGGCCAGCAGCGACGTGCCGGGGCTGTCGCCGAGCTCCTCGGTGCGGCCCGTGGCCTTGCCGAGGTCCGCCATCTCGCGGTTGATCTTGTAGTACCAGACCCACCAGTAGATGCCGAGCGTGATGATCGACAGCACGGGGACGGCCACGACTCCCCGGATCTTCGCGGTGCTTCCGGCACCTCTGATCTCAACTTCCTCCGCCATGTGGCGACCCTCCTTAGGTGGTTAGGCGAAACTCTCCCACTATCGGCAGGTGGAGCGCAAAGCGTTACCGCGCCGCCCTGCCCCGGACGGCCGCCCGGCCTCGCGGGGCCGCGGGCTCAGCGCGCCAGATAGCCGCCGTCGAGGGCCAGCGTGTGTCCGGTCATGTGATCCGACGCGCGCGACGCCAGGAAGATCGCCGTCCCGAGCACCTCGTCGGCGCCCACCAGCCGCCCGTTCGGGATCTCCGCCACCAGGCCCTTGACCGCCTCGTCGTCCTCGTAGAAGCCGTCGGCGATGTTCGTCACGACGCCCGCCGGCGCGAAGCCGTTGACCGTGATCCCGTGCGGGGCCAGCTCGACGGCAAGCTGGCGGATGAGGTTGACGACGCCGCCCTTGCTCGCCGCGTACGGCGACAGCGGCGTCGACGTCCCGACCACGCCCCAGACGGACGCGGTGTAGACGAGCTTGCCCGGCCGCCCGGCCGCCTTCAGCCGGCGCACGGTCTCGCGGGCGATCAGGAAGCCCGCGTCGAGGTTCACCGCGCCGACGCGCCGCCAGTCCGCGAGCGAGATGTCCTCCACCGCTGCGACCGGCCCGGCGATGCCGGCGTTGGAGAACACGACGTCGAGGACGCCGAGCTCGCGGTCGGCCACCTCGAACAGGCCGGCGACCTGCTCCTCGTCGGCGACGTCCGCCCGGTGCGTCACGAGCGTCCCGTCGGCCGCCGCCGCCGTCTCGGCGAGACCCTGCTCGTCCACGTCGACGGCGAGCACGCGTGCACCGGCCGCGGCGACGCCCCGCGCGATGGCGCGGCCGATCCCACTGGCCGCGCCGGTCACGACGATGCCTCGGTCGACGACCGAGAACAGCTCGAGGACGGCGGGATGCGGGGTGGCGCGGGCCATGCGAACTCTCCAGAGGCGTGAGGCAGGAAGCCGGAGCGTATCCACATCGGATCCGATCCGTCAGCAGACCAGCTCCGGCGTGCATCGCGGGCCCTGACGTGATTGGATCCGATCATGCCGAGCCCGGCGCCGACCGCCGACGACGTCTACACACGGTTGCACGACCTCATCATCGAAGGCGTGTACCAGCCCGGCGATCGACTCGCCCATCCCCGGCTGATGCGCGAGCTCGGCTGTGGTCGCACGCCGCTGCGCGAGGCGCTGAGCCGCCTACAGGGCGACGGACTCGCCGTCGCGACGCCGAACGCCGGTGCCCGGGTGGCCCCCGCGCGGCTCGATTCGGCGGAGGGCATGCACGCGCTGAGGATCCTCGTGGAGCCGCCGCTGCTGCAGGCCCGCACGCCGGCGATGACCGCCGCCCGGCTTCGCGAGCTGCGCGGCCATCTCGCCGACATGGAGGCCGCGGCCCACGAGCCCAACGCCTTCCAGCGCGCCCATCGCAGCTTCCATCTCGCCCAGCGGGCGACGTTCGCCAGCCCGTTCGTCGACGACATCGTGCGCAAGACCTACCGCCACATCCACCGCCACCACCAGCACTACCGGTCGCGCCCCGACGACCCGGCGGAGTGGATCGAGCTCGATCGCCGCACCGTCGACGCCCTCGAAGCCGGCGACGGGCTGCGCGCGCGCCAGATCCTGGAGTTCCATCTCATCGAGGCGGCGCTGTCGCTCGTGCTGCGCGAGGACCCCGAGAACCGGCTCGCCACCCTGCTCGGGGCCGGGCGGGCCAACGGCATGCTCTTCGGCACCGGCGCGCACGAGCGGATCAGCCTCCCGCTCGCCATGTGGTGGGTGACCCCCGCCCCCGGCCTGCCGGCGATGGCGACGACCATGCTGCACACCGAGCCCCGGCTGAGGCTCTCCACCCTCGTCAACGCCGACCAGGAGGACGACCGATGAACGACGCCAGCACCCCGCCCGGCCAGGAGGTCCGCGTCCTGCGCCCGCCCCGGGCCGAGACGGCCAAGCAGGACATCCCCGTGTTCTTCGGCATCTCCGAGCGGACGGCCGGCGCGAACGGGCTGTCGCTCAACGTGACCGCGTTCCCGCCCGGCGGCCACTCCAACACGCACAAGCACGCCGACTACGAGACCGCGATCTATGCCGTGGACGGCGCCATCGAGTTCTTCCACGGCGAGCGCCTGGAGCACTCGCTGATCGCCCGGACCGGCGACTTCCTGTTCATCCCGGCGGGCGTCCCGCACAAGACGTACAACCTCAGCCTCACCGAGCCCGCCACGTTCGTCACCGCGCGCAACGACCCTCGCGAGCAGGAGAACGTGATCCTCACGCCGGAGGCCGACGACGGCTCGTGCGACGAACGGGTCGCCCGCACGCGCGAGCGGCTCGCGGATGGAGAACGATGATGGCGACCATGCCGGCAGGCGCGATGCAGGGACGGGTGGCGCTGGTGACGGGCTCCGCGCGGGGCCTCGGCGAGGCGATCGCCCGCCGGTTCGCCGCGGAGGGCGCGACGGTCGTCGTGTCCGACGTCCGCGAGGAGCTCGGCGAGGCGGTGGCGACGACGATCCGCGACAGCGGCGGGCGCGCGAGCTTCCATGCGCTCGACGTGACGTCCCCCGACCAGTGGTCGGCGGTGGTGGGCGCGTGCCGCGACCTCGGCGGCCCGCATGTGCTCGTCAACAACGCGTTCGTGACGACCCTGGGCGGCATCGAGGACGAGACCCTCGAGGGCTGGCACCGGACGCTCGACGTCGTCCTCACCGGGGCGTTCCTGGGGATGAACGCCTGCGTCCCCGCGATCCGCGAAGCCGGCGGCGGGTCGATCGTCAGCATCGGCTCGATCCACGGGGGCGCCGTTGCGGACGAGGGACGGGTCGCCTACCAGGCGGCCAAGGGGGGCCTCAGCGCCCTCACGCGCGCGGTGGCCGTCGCCCACGGCAAGGACGGCATCCGCGCGAACGTCATCCTGCCCGGCCCCATGGACACGCCCATCGTCGCCGAGCTCGGGTTCGTCGAGCAGCAGCGGGCCTTCGCCGCATCGCTGCCGCTCGGACGGCAGGCCGACCCCGCGGAGGTCGCGTCCGCCGCGCTGTTCCTCGCATCGGACGCCGCGTCGTTCGCCACGGGCGCCGTGCTCACCGTGGACGGTGGGTTCACGGCCGTGTGATCCCCGGCCGCCGCCACCGGCCGGCCTACCGCCGCGGTCGACGCTTGGGTCGACGCCGCGGTCGACGCCGCGGCCCCCCGGCGCCCCGTTGCGGGGCGCCGGGGGACCGGGCGCGGACGGCTACTTCAGCCGCTCGACGATCATCGCCTCGCCCTGGCCCTGGGCGACGCACATGGTCTCGAGGCCGATCGTGCCGTCGAGGGTCTCGAGGTCGTTGAGCAGCGTGGTCATGATGCGCACGCCCGTCATGCCGAACGGGTGGCCGAGCGCGATCGCGCCGCCGTGGGGGTTGAGCTTGTCGTAGTCGAAGCCCACCTCCTCGGCGATCGGGATGACCTGGGCCGCGAAGGCCTCGTTGAGCTCGTAGACGTCGACGTCGGAGATCGACATGCCGGCGCGCTGGAGCGCCTTCCTGATCGCCCCGATCGGCGCGACGCCCATGAACTCGGGCTCGTTGCCCCACGTCGCGGCGGTGATGATCCGCGCGCGCGGCTTTAGGCCCAGCTCGGCGGCCTTCGTGTCGCTCATGATCAGCGCCGCGGCGGCGCCGTCGTTGAGCGGGCACGAGTTCCCGGCCGTGACGGTCCCGCCCGGACGGAACGCGGGCTCCAACGACGACAGCTTCTCGAGCGTCGACGAGGGCCGTGGGCCGTCGTCCTTGCTGACCACGGTGCCGTCGGCCAGCGTGACCGGAACGATCTCGCGATCGAAGATGCCGCTCGACTGGGCGGCCACCGCGCGCTCCTGCGACCTCTGGGCGTACTCGTCCTGGGCCTCCCGGGTCACGCCGTACCGCTCGGCCACGTTCTCCGCGGTCAGGCCCATCGCGATGTAGGCGTCGGGCTGGCCGGGCTCCTTGCCCTGGAGCTTCTCGTTCTGGTCCTCGGGGTGCGCGGCCTCCTGCGCCCCGTTGTAGCGCGACACGAACTCGATGCCGGCCGCGATGTACGCATCGCCCTGGCCGGCGACGACGTCGTTGGCGGCGGTGCGGATCGCCTCCAGCCCGGACGCGCAGTAGCGCGAGACGGTCGAGCCGCCGGTCTCCTGACCGAGCTTGTCGCTCAGCAGGACCGCGATGCGGCCGATGTTGTTGGCCTGCAGGCCCTGCGGGAGGCCGCAGCCGGCGATGACCTCCTCGACGATGGCCGGGTCGACCTGCGGGTTGCGCTCGAGCACCTGGTCGACGACGTAGGCGAGCGTCTCGTCCGGGCGCAGGGAGGCCAGGGAGCCCTTGAAGGCGCGGCCGATGGGCGTCCGGACCGCGTCGACGATGACGGCTTCGGGCATGGGTGGGTCCTTTCGGTGATGAAGCCCGGCGGTCGCACTCCACGGGCAGGTTTAACCCCCGGCGGTCGCACTCCACGGGGCCTGCTCAGAGGATATCCCTCCGCCGGCCGTCCGGACCGCGCGCCGAGCCCGGGGGCGTCGTGGACTTCCACAAGAACCTGGCGCGAAAGTGATCCGTTCGTGGAGAATGTGCGGACTCCCATACATGGGACGCAAGATCGCCATCGTCGGCACGGGCATCGCCGGCCTCGCCGCGGCGCACGCGCTGCACACCGACCACGACATCACGGTCTTCGAGGCCGACGACCGTCCGGGCGGCCACGCACATACGCATCGAGTCGAGACGCCCACGGGCCACGTCGACGTGGACACCGGCTTCATCGTCTTCAACGACCGCAACTACCCGAGCTTCCAGCGGCTGCTCGCCGACGTGCGGGTCGCCGCCCGGCCGAGCGACATGAGCTTCTCGGTCAGCGACGGCCTCGGGGACTTCGAGTACAACGGCAGCTCGCCGAACGGGCTGTTCGCCAAGCGCGCGCATCTCGTGACCCCGTGGTTTCACCGCATGATCGCCGACCTCGTGCGCTTCAACCGCGAGGCGCGCGATCTGCTGACCGCGGACCTGCGCCTCTCGCTGCGCGACTGGCTCGAGGACCGGCGGTTCTCGACGCCGTTCATCGAGCGGCTCATCGTGCCCCAGGCCTCGGCGGTCTGGTCGGCCGACCCGCGCCGCCTGTGGAGCTTCCCCGCGCGCTTCCTGGCCGAGTTCTTCGCCAACCACGGCATGCTCGGCCTGCGCAACCGCCCGCGCTGGCGCACGATCGACGGCGGCTCGCACCGCTACGTCCGGGCCGTGGTCGATCCGTGGCGCGACCGGCTGCGCCTCTCGACGCCGGTCGCCGAGATCCGCCGCGGCGCCGACCACGTCACGGTCGTGGCGCGCGGCGGCGAGGCGCAGCGGTTCGACGACGTGGTGCTCGCCGTGCACTCCGACCAGGCGCTGCGGATGCTCGCCGACCCGTCCGACCGCGAGCACGAGATCCTCGGCGCCATCCCCTACCAGCTCAACGAGGCGGTCCTGCACACCGACCGCCGCATGCTGCCCCGCCGCCGGCGCGCCTGGGCGAGCTGGAACTACCACCTGCTCGAGGCGCCGGCCGGCCGGCCGACCCTGACCTACCACATGAACCGCCTGCAGTCCCTGGATCCCGGCTGCGACCTCTGCGTCACGCTGAACCACACGGCGGCGATCGACCCCGGCCACGTCCTGAAGACGATCCGCTACGCGCACCCCGTCTTCACGCCCGAGGGCGTCGCCGCGCAGGCCCGCCACCACGAGATCAGCGGCCCGCGGACCCGGACGCACTACTGCGGCGCCTACTGGGGCTGGGGCTTTCACGAGGACGGCGTCGTGAGCGCCGAGCGGGTGGCCGCCGCGCTGCGATGACCGCGCTCCACAGCGCCATCTACGACGGCACGATCGCCCACCGCCGCCGCGTCGGCCGCGGGCACGGCTTCCGCCACCGGATCACGCTGGCCTACGTCGACCTCGAGGAGGTCGCGGGGCTGCGCGGCGGCCGCCTCGCCGCCCGCCGCCCCGGGCTGCTGCGCTTCCGGCGCGAGGACTACCTGGGCGATCCCGCCGTGCCGCTCGACGCGGCCGTCCGGGCGCTCGTACGCGAGCGCATCGGCCGCGCCCCGGACGGACCGATCCGGCTGCTCACCCACCTGCGGGCCGCCGGCCGCTGCTTCAACCCGGTGAGCTTCTACTACTGCTTCGCCGCCGACGGCGGGCTCGCGGCGGTCGTCGCCGAGGTCACGAACACGCCGTGGGGCGAGCGCCACGCCTACGTCCTCGAGGGCCGCACCGGGCGCTCCGACAAGGCGCTGCACGTCTCCCCGTTCTTCGGCATGGACCAGGAGTACGCCTGGAGCAGCGACGAGCCCGCCGAGCGGCTCACGATCCGCATCGCCAACCACGAGGGCGACCGGCGGGTCTTCGACGCGGCGCTGTCCCTGCGGCGCCGCCCGCCGAGCCGCCGCGCGTGGCGCCGCCACACGGCTTCGGCGCTGCGCGTCGGCGTTCTCATCTACATTCATGCCCTCGTCCTCAAGGTCAAGGGCGCACCGCTCCACCCTCACCCCACTCCGGCCCCGTGAAGACCCGTCTCGCCCGCACCGCCGTGCTCGCGCTGCTCGAGCGCATCCAGGTCGGCAAGCTGACCGTCGTCGAGGGTACGCGGCGCGTCGAACTGGGCCCCGGCGGGGCGCCCGCCGCGATCGTCGAGATCCATTCGCCGCAGGCCTGGCCCGTGCTGCTGCGCGGGTCGCGCGGGCTGGCCGAGAGCTACGCCGACGGGCTGTGGGACACGCGGGACCTCGCCGCCGTGATCCGCGTCGCGGCCCGCAACGCCGTCGGGCTCGACGAGATCCGCCGGCGCCTGACCCCGGTGCGCGAGCCGTACCTGCGCGCGCGCGACCTCATGCGCCGCAACACCCCCGAGCGCAGCCGCGAGGACATCGCCGCGCACTACGACCTCGGCAACGACCTGTTCGAGCTGATGCTCGACCCGACGATGATGTACTCGTGCGCGGTCTGGTCCGAGCGCGGGATGACGCTCGAGCAGGCGCAGACCGCGAAGCTCGAGCGGCTGTGCGCGAAGCTCGACCTGCGTCCCGAGCACCACGTCGTGGAGATCGGGGCGGGCTGGGGCGGCTTCGCGGTGCACGCGGCCGGCCGGTACGGCTGCCGCGTCACGACGACGACGATCTCCGCTCAGCAGCACGCCTACGCGGTCGCGCGCGTGCGCGAGGCCGGCCTCGAGGATCGCGTCACCGTGCTGCGCGAGGACTACCGGGACCTGCGCGGCCGCTACGACCGGCTCGTCTCCATCGAGATGATCGAGGCCGTCGGCTGGAAGGACTTCGGCACGTTCTTCCGCTGCTGCTCCGATCTCCTGGACCCCGACGGCCTGATGGTCCTGCAGGCCATCGTCACCGACGACCGCGCCTACGACGTCGAGAAGGCCGGCAAGACCTTCATCCGGACCTACATCTTCCCGAACGGTTGCCTGCCCTCGCAGGAGGTCATCGCCCGCTGCGTCGCGCGCCGGACCGACATGCGCACGGTCCACGTCGAGGACCTCACCCCGCACTACGTCGAGACCCTGCGCTCGTGGCGCTCCAACGTCGAGGCGGCCGTGCGGCGGCTCGGCGACCTCGGCTACGACGAGCGCTTCCGGCGGCTGTGGCGGCTGTACCTCGCGTACTGCGAGGCCGGCTTCGCCGAGCGCCGCATCGGGCTCGTGCAGACGGTGCTGGCCAAGCCCACCTGGCGCGGGGCGATCGCGCCCGAGCCGGTGCCGTCGCCCGAGCAGCTGGCCGCGGCGAGCTGATCCGACGGCGCGCCGGCACTCGTATCCGCTCCCGATGGCGGCCGTCGCGCGACCCGTGCTGGGCCTGGACCGCGGGGGCGACGGCCCGCCGCTGGTCCTCCTGCACCCCCTGGGCGCCGACCGCCACGTCTGGGCGCCGGTGTGGGACCGCGTGGCCGCCCACCGCGAGGTCGTGTCCGTCGACCTGCCGGGCTTCGGCGGCTCGCCGCCCCTGCCCGACGCCGTCGTGCCGACCCCGGCGGCCCTCGCCCGCGCCGTCGCCGCCGGGCTGGCCGCCCACGGGCTCGACCGCTTCCACGTGGCGGGCAACTCGCTCGGCGGCTGGGTCGCGCTCGAGCTCGCCCTCGCCGGACGCGCCGAGAGCGTCACCGCCATCGCGCCGGCCGGCCTCTGGCCCGAGCCGCTGATGCCGCGCCGCGGCGCGGCGCGCCGCCTCGCCCGCGCAGCGCTGCCCGCGGTCGCGCTGCTGGCGCGCAGCGAGCGCGGACGACGGCTGGCGCTCCTGGGCACTGTCGCGCACCCCGAGCGCATCCCGCCCGCCGACGCCGCCCACCTCGTCCGCGCCTATGCCACGGCGCCGGGCTTCGAGGCGGTCGACGGCGCGATGCGCGCCGGCCGGTTCCTCGGCCTGGCCGGCATCCGCGTGGCGCTCACGCTCGCCTGGCCCGAGCACGACCGGCTCGTCGCCCGGCCGGGGCGCCTGCCCGAGCGCGCGCGCAGCGTCGTGCTCGACGGCTGCGGGCACCTGCCGATGTGGGACGACCCAGCTCAGGTCGCGGCGGTCCTGCTCGAGGGCAGCGCGGTCGCCGCGGCACCGTAGGGAACCCTGATGAGGCCGTTCGCGCGGCCGTTTAGTATTGCGGGAACGACCGCTGCGACGTCCGCACCGGAGGCCACTCCCCGTGACGACCGACACCGCCCCGTACACCACCCGCACCGACGAGCTGTCCGCGTCGCCGCCGATGTTCCGCTGGCGCTGGCTCGACAAGCTCTCCCGCGTCCACCACCTGGTCCCGGTCTTCCTCTTCACCCCGGCCGTGGTCGTCCTCTTCGTGCTCGGGGTCACCGCGATGAGCCCGCTGGCCGTCGTCGGATGCCTCGCGGGCGGATATGTGTTCTGGACGCTGTTCGAGTACTGGCTGCACCGGATCGTGTTCCACTTCGAGCCCGAGGAGGGGCTGGGCGCGCGGCTGCACTGGATCATCCACGGCGTCCACCACGACCACCCGAACGACCCGAAGCGGCTCGTCATGCCGCCCGCGGTCAGCGTCCCGCTCGCGGCGCTCATGTTCGGCCTGTTCGTGCTGGTCCTCGGCACGCCGGCCGCATACATGTTCACGGCGTCGTTCCTGGCCGGCTACCTCATCTACGACGAGCTGCACTACTACCTGCACCACGCGCGCCCGCGCACCGCGCTGGGCCGCCGGCTGCGCGAACTGCACATGCGCCACCACTTCCAGGACGACACCGTCGGCTACGGCATCAGCGCCCCCTGGTGGGACAGCGTCTTCCGCACGGCGTACCGCGACCGCCGCAGGTAGCCGACCAGCCCCGTTGGGCCAACTGGTCCGGCGAGCAGCGCTGCTCGCCGGCCGCGATCGAGGCTCCGCGCAGCGAGGCCGAAGTCGTCGAGGCCGTCGCCCGCGCCGCCGAGGCCGGCCGGACGGTGCGGGTCGCGGGCTCGGGGCACTCGTTCAGCGACCTCGTGTGCACCGACGGCCACCTGCTGACGCTGTCGGCCATGGCGGCCGTGCTCGACGCCGACCCGTCGACGGGCCTCGTGCGCGTCCAGGGCGCCGTCACCCTGCACGACCTCGGCCATGCGCTCGCCGGGCTGGGCCTGGCGCTCGAGAACCAGGGCGACATCGACGCCCAGACGCTCGCGGGCGCGCTGGCCACCGGCACCCACGGGACCGGCGTCCGCTGGGCGAACCTCTCCTCACAGGTCGCCGCGATGCGGCTGGTCACGGGCGGCGGCGAGGTCGTCGAGCTCGACGCGTCCGACCCCGACGGGCTGCGCGCCGCACGGGTGAGCCTCGGCGCGCTGGGCGTCGTGACCGAGGTCGTGCTGCGCTGCGTGCCCGCGTTCACCCTCGAGCGGGTCGACGAGCCGCGTCCGCTGGGCGAGGTGCTCGACGGTCTCGACCGCCTGGCCGACGGCGCGGACCACTTCGAGCTCTGGGCCTTCCCCTACGCCGACCGCGTGATGACGCGCACGAGCACGCGCAGCGCCCGGGCTCCGCGCTCGCGCAACCCCCGCGCGGACTGGGTCAAGGGCCACCTCGAGAACGAGGCGCTCACGCTGGCGGGCCGCCTGGCGGGCCGCGTGCCGCGGACGGTGCCGCGGCTGAACCGCGCGATGATGCGGCTCGTCACCCGCGACGTGGTCGTCGACCGCTCGCACCGCGTGTACGCGAGCCGCCGCGACATCCGCTTCACCGAGCTCGAGTACGCCCTCCCCCGCGAGCAGGCCCGGACCGCCATCGAGGGCGTGCTGGACCTCGTCGCGCGCCGGCGGCTGCCCGTCGCGATGCCGATCGAGGTGCGCTTCGTCGCCGCCGACGACGCGTTCCTGTCCCCCGCGTCGGGGCGCGCGACGTGCTACGTCGCCGTCCACCAGCACCGCGGGCAGCCGTTCGAGCCGTACTTTCGCGCGGCCGAGGAGCTGCTGCTCGGCCTCGGCGGGCGCCCGCACTGGGGCAAGCGCCACTGGCTCGGCGCCGAGCGGCTCGCGTCGCGCTACCCGGGCTGGGAGGCGTTCGCCGCCGTGCGCGACCGCCTCGACCCGGAGGGGCGCTTCACAAACGCGTCTCTGCGCCGGGTTCTGGGACGCTGACGCCGCGGGCGGCCGCCATGCGCTCGTGCCAGCGCATCGGCTCGCGGCCCGGCGGCTGGCGCGGCCGCGTGAGCCGCTCCGCGGGCGGGATCGGGAGGGCCACGGGCTCGGCGCCCGGCTGCAGCTCGACCGGCTCGCCGTAGTGCTCGATCGTGACCCCGTGGCCTGAGTCGATGACGTAGCGGGCGTCCTCCTGGCCCACCTCGACGCGCACCCGCACGCCGCCGAACGTGATGCGGAAGACGAGCCGCTCGAGCTCGCGCGGCAGGCGCGGCCGGAACACCAGCTGGCGGTCGATCTCGCGCGCGCCGCCCAGCCCGGCGATCGCGGCGGTCACGGCGCCGGCGAGCGACGCCATGTGGACGCCGTCGGCGACGTTGTGCTCGAGATCGCGGATGTCCATGAACGCGGCCTCGGCGAGGTAGTCGTAGGCCAGCTCGATGTGGCCCACCTCGGCGGCCACGACGGCCTGCGTGCAGGCCGACAGCGACGAGTCGCGGACGGTCAGCGTCTCGTAGTACTCGAACGCGGCGCGCTTCTCCTCGAGCGTGAAGTGCTCGCCGGCGACGTGCAGCGCCAGCACGAGGTCGGCCTGCTTGATGACCTGCTTGCGGTACAGCTCGAAGTACGGGTAGTGCAGCAGCAGCGGGTAGCACCCCGGCGGCGTCGCGGCGAAGTCCCACTCGTCGTGGGTGAGGAAGTCGCCGTCCTGCGGATGGATGCCGAGCCGCTCGTCGAACGGGATGTAGATCGTGTCCGCGGCCTTGCGCCAGGAGTCGATCTCCTCGTGGACCACGCCGAGCTTGGACGCCTGCGTGCGGTGGCCCGCAGCCGCGTCCGCGGCGGCGCGCAGGTTCCGCGCCGCCATCAGGTTCGTGTAGATGTTGTCGTCGACGATCGCGGAGTACTCGTCGGGGCCCGTCACGCCGTGGATGTGGAAGCACCCGTCCGCGCCGTGGTGGCCGAGGTGCGCCCACAGGCGGGCCGTGTCGACGAGCAGCGCGAGGCCCTCGCCGGCGAGGAAGTCGTCGTCGCCGGTCGCCGCGACGTAGCGGTCCACCGCCCACGCGACGTCGGCGTTGACGTGGAACGCCGCCGTGCCCGCCGGCCAGTAGCCCGAGCACTCCTCGCCGTGGATCGTGCGCCACGGCAGCGCCGCGCCCTTCAGCCCGAGCTGCGCGGCGCGCTCGCGGGCGAGCGGCAGCGTCCAGTGGCGCCAGCGCAGCGCCTCGCGCGCCGCGCCCGGCATCGTGTGGATGAGGACCGGGAGCACGAAGCCCTCGGTGTCCCAGAACGCGTGGCCGTCGTAGCCGGGGCCGGTCAGCCCCTTGGCGGCGATCGCCCGGCCCTCGGCCCGCGCCGACGCCTGCACGAGGTGGAACTGGGCGAAGCGCAGCGCCTGCTGGATCTCCGGGTCGCCGTCCAGCTCGATGTCGGCGCCCTGCCAGTAGTCGTCGAGGAACGCCCGCTGACGCTCGGCGAGGACGTCGAAGCCCTGGGCGACCGCACTCTCGAGGCTGGCGTCCACCTGATCGCGCAGCCAGTCGATCGTCTGGCGCGAGGACCAGTGGTAGCTCAGGAGCTTCGTGAGCGTGAGCGGCCGGCCCGGATGCAGCTCGACCGCCATGGTCACGCGCCCGAGGTCGGGCTCGGACTGCGTCAGCGTGTTGACCTCGCCCTGGGCGTCGATGACGTGCTCCATGCCCGCCGCGAAGCCGAGCTTCGTGCGCTTCGTGCGGTGGGCGAGCACGACGCGCAGGCCGTGGTCGATGTGCAGCTCGCTGTCGAGCACGTCGCCCAGCGCCCGGCCGGCGCGCGGGTCGCCGTTCGCCGGGCGGTCGACCTGGTTGGCGTGCAGGTTGGACTGCAGCGCGACGCGCATGGGGCGCTCGAGCGCCTCGACCTCGTAGGAGATCGCGGCAACGCTGCGATCCACGAACGAGACGAGGCGGCGGCTGCGGACCCTGACGGCGTAGCCCGCCTCCGAGCGCCACTGCACCTCGCGGGTCAGGATGCCGGTGCGGAAGTCCAGCGTGCGCTCGTGGTGCTCGAGGTGGCCGCGATGCACGTCGAACGGCTCGTCCTCGACCAGCAGCCGGATGATCTTGCCGTCCGTGACGTTGACGACCGCCTGGCCGTCCTCGGCGAAGCCGAACCCGCGCTCGCCGTACTCGAGCGGATAGGACTCGTAGAGGCCGTTGAGGTACGTGCCCGACAGGCCGCGCGGCTCGCCCTCGTCGAGGTTGCCGCGCAGGCCGAGGTGTCCGTTGGCCAGCGCGAAGATCGACTCCGTCTGCGCGATGAGGCCGAGGTCGAGCCCGGTCTCGCGCACCCGCCATGGATCCGGCGGGAACCGCTCCGTGTCGAATTCCTTCACAGCAGCTCGGCGAGGTCGGAGACGACGATGTCGGCACCGTGGTCAGCCAGGGCCTGCGTGTGGTCGCCGCCGAGACGGTCGACGCCGATGACGTAGCCGAAGTGGCCGGCGCGGCCCGCCTCGACCCCGGCCAGCGCGTCCTCGAACACGCACGCCTGCGCCGCGGGGACGCCGAGCCGCTCGGCTCCCGCCAGGAAGGAGTCCGGCGCCGGCTTGCCCTTCAGGTGCTCCTCGGCGATGGTGTTGCCGTCGACGCGGGCCTCGAGCAGATCCGCGATGCCGGCGCCCTCGACCACGCTCCGGCAGTTCGCGCTCGAGGAGACGACCGCGGTCCGTCGGCCTTCGTCACGCACCGCCTTCAGCAGCTGCACGGACCCGGGGTAGGCCTCGACTCCGCCCTGCGCGATCAGCTCGAGCACGAGCTCGTTCTTGCGGTCGCCGATCGCCCGGACCTCGTCCTCGGAGGGCCGGTAGCCGCGCGACGCCATGAACGAGCGCACGCCGTCATAGCGCGGCTTGCCGTCGACGTAGTCGTTGTAGTCCTCCTGGTCGAAGGGCTTGTAGCCGTCGCTCTCGCGCCGCTGCAGCTCCTCGTCGAACGTCTGCTTCCACGCCTTCATGTGGACCTTGGCGGTCGGGGTGAGCACGCCGTCGAGGTCGAAGAGGCACGCGGTGATCGTGTCCGGGAGCTTCGTCACCGGCGGCAGCCTATTCGACCTGACCGCGGCTAGAGGAAGGTGCGGCCCTCGCCCCGGTACGTGGGCACCTCGTCGACGATCCGGTCGCCCTCGACGAGGTGCAGCCGGTCGAAGCGCTCGCACAGCTCTCCCGCCTTCGCGTGGCGGAAGTACACGCGGTCGCCGATGCGCAGGCTCGTCGCGGCATCGCCGGTGAGCGGCGTCTGCACCTCGCCCGCACCCTCCCGGCCGTCGAGTCGGAGGCCCGCGGGCAGCGTCGGCACCGGCAGGCGCAGGCGGTCGGCGGAGCCGGAGGCGAGGTACCCGCCGCCGAGCGCCGTGACCGTGCGCCGGCTCGGCCGGCGGACCACCGGCATCGCGAACCACGCGGCCGGCCGCAGCCGGAACGCGGAGTAGTGGTCGAACAGCGCCGGGGCGAAGAAGCCGGACCCGGCGGTGACCTCGGTGACGGCGGGCTCGGGCGACGTCAGCTCGAGGCTGCCGGTGCCCCCGCCGTTGACGAGCAGCGCGGCCTCCGGGCCGACGACGGCGCGCACCGCGGCCACGACGGCGGCGCGCCGCTCGCGCAGCTCCGGCACCGACCGCCGCCGCACCGCCCGGACCGCCGCCGCGCGCAGCCGCGACGGCGGATCGTCGCCGACGCCCGCGATGTGCGACTCGTAGCCCATCACGCCGGCCACCCGCAGGCCGCGGCGCAGCGCATCGCCCGCCAGCGCGGCCGCGTGGGCCGGGGTGCGCACCGGCGAGCGCTTGGCCCCGATCCTGACCCGGCCGCCGAGCGCCCAGTAGGACAGGTCGACGTCCACGCACACCCGGCTGCCCGCGGGCAGGAGATCGAGATGCTCGGGGCAGTCGACCATGACGACCGGTCCGGGCCCGTCGCCCGCCGCCAGCTCGCGCAGCGCGCCGCGGTCGACGGTCGGGTAGGCCAGCAGGAGGTCGTCGAAGCCGTGGGAGGCCAGCCACAGCGACTCGGGGAGCGTGAACGTCATGAGCCCGCGGAAGCCCGGGTCGCGGTCGAGCATCGCGCGCAGGAGGGCGCGGCAGCGCACCGACTTCGACGCCACGCGGATCGGCGTGCCGCCCGCCCGCCGCAGGAGGTCGGCGGCGTTGGCCCACATCGCGTCGAGGTCGACGAAGGCCAGCGGCGCGTCGAGGTCGCCGAGCGCGCGCTCATAGCGAGCGTGCGTGCCGTCCGTGCTCACGCCCCGTCCAGCGCCGCGTTGACGAGCTCGTCGGCCCGCGCGTTCTGGGCCCGGGGCACCGAGCGGATGCTCCAGGCCTCGAAGCCGCCCAGGAGCGCCATCGCCTCGGCGTGCAGCGGCTTCATCGCCGCGTGCTTGACCTTGTACTCGCCGCCGACCTGCCGCGCCACCAGCTGGGAGTCGTTGACCACCTCCACCTCGGTCGCGCCGAGCTCCCGGGCGCGGCGCAGGCCGAGCAGCAGCCCGCGGTACTCCGCCACGTTGTTCGTCGCCTCGCCCAGCACCTCGGCGGCCTCGTCGACCACCTCGCCGCCCGGCTCGGAGAGCACCGCCGCGGCCGCGGCCGGGCCCGGGTTGCCGCGCGCGCCGCCGTCGACGTGGACGACGAGCTTCGCCACCCGCGTGCTCCTACTCCGGGTCGATGCGCGGGAAGTCGCCCGCGGCGCGCGGGCGGCGCCGGTCACGCACCTCCCGGCGGCTCTCGGGCGCGGGCCCGTCGCCGTGCGCTCGCCGCTCCGACTTGCGCCGGTCGATGATGACCGTGACGTTCGGGTCGTCCTTGTAGTACTCCGAGAGCTTCGGGTAGAGCTCGTCGGCGAGCGGCTCGGGCACGACGCAGTAGATCATCGCGGAGGCGAGGCTACCCGGCCACGAGGCGGATCTCACCCCGCTCGTCGGCGGCGGCGTTCGGCACCTGGTCGGCCGGATCGAGCTCGGAGATCTCGTCGCCCTGGGCGGAGACGCGCACGCCGGCGGCCTCGTCGGCGAGGTCGACCTCGTAGCGGTACCAGCACAGCTCCCAGCCCGCGGTGATCGAGACGATCGAGCCCTCGGTCTCCGACGGGCGCACCACCACGAACGGCGCGCCGAGCGACCGGGCCACGCCGGAGACGGTGCGGGGATGCGTCGAAGCGTTGAAGACCTCCACCGCGCGCGCCCGCTTCATGTCCGCGTTCGTCGGCACGGCGTGGACGTGGCGCTCGCGCGGGATCTCGAGCGACGGCTCGACGCGCGGGGGCGGCGCCGGGGCGGGCGCGACCTCGGCCACGTAGGTCGGGTCGTTGTCGTCGCCGTAGGGCAGGACCGGCGCCTCGAGCGGCTCGTCGGCCGCCGCGCGGGGGCCGCGGCTCAGGCCGCCCGCTGCCGCCTGGCCGTTCGGCGCGCGGCGGCGGCCGAAGCGCCCGAACAGGGAGCCGCGCTCGCGGCGCCCGCGGGCGCGGACAGGGAGGTCGTCGGCGAACGCCTCGCGGATCCAGCCCTCGTTGGCGGCCCGCTGCGTGCACAGCTCGCACACCGTCCGCCGCTCGCCGCTGTGCAGGAAGATGTCGGCGTGCTCGCCGCGCAGCAGCGTGCGGCCGCAGACGTCGCAGGAGATCTGGGCCTGGTTGGTGGCGATCTGCTTCGGGGTCATGGCGCGGGCCGAGGGTACAACGCACGGGGGCCCGCCTCACGCCGGCAGCCGCCGGAAACCCACCGTGGCCAGCCGGGGGCCGGCATCGGCACCCCTGGATGCACCCCCGGCCCGCGGCGGGGGCTCAAGCGGTGACCGCCTCCCCGGCCGTCTGCTGGACGACCTTCTGGGCGAGGTGGGCCGGCACCTCCTCGTAGCGCAGGAACTCCATGGTGTAGTCGCCCTGCCCGCCGGTCAGGGAGCGCAGGTCCGGCGCGTAGCTGAGCATCTCGGCCATCGGCACCTCGGCCTTGATCTCGGTCATGCCGGCCGCCGGCTCCATTCCCTGCGGGCGCCCGCGCCGCGAGTTGAGGTCGCCGATGACGTCGCCGACCGAGTCCTCGGGGACCGACACGGTCACGGTCATGATCGGCTCGAGCAGCGCGGCGTCGGCGTTCGCCATCGCCTCCTTCATGGCGATCGTGCCCGCCAGCTTGAACGCCATCTCCGACGAGTCGACCGTGTGGTAGGAGCCGTCGACGAGCCGTACGCGGATGTCCTTGACGGGGAACCCGGCGACCGGCCCGGCCGCCATCGCCTCGCGCACGCCCTTCTCGACCGCGGGGATGAAGCTGTGCGGGATCACCCCGCCCTTGATCTTGTCCTCGAACTGGAACCCGGAGCCCGGCTCGAGCGGCTCGATCTCGATGTGGCAGTCCCCGAACTGCCCGCGCCCGCCGGACTGCTTCTTGTGGCGCCCGTGCGCCTTCGCGGGCCGGCGCAGCGTCTCCTGGTAGGGCACGCGCGGCGGCTTGAGCGTCACCTCGGCACCGAAGCGGTCGCGCAGGCGGTCGACGATCACCTCGACGTGGATCTGCGACAGGCCGGCCACGATCTGCTCGCCGGTCTGCTCGTCGCGGTGCAGGTCGATCGTCGGGTCCTCCTCCTGCAGCCGGCGCAGGGCGGTGAACACCTTGTCCTCGTCGCCCTTGGACTTCGGCTCCATCGCGAAGGCCATGACCGGTGCGGGCAGCGGGATCGACGGCATCTCCACCGGCTCATCCCGAGCGGCGAGCCAGTCGCCGGCGCGGGTCTCCTTGAGCTTGACGGCGGCGCCGATGTCGCCCGGGCCGAAGTCCTCGGCGTGCTCGGTCTCCTTGCCGCGGAAGACGAGCAGCTGGCCGATGCGCTCCTTGTGGTGCGAGCGGGTGTTGAGCACCTGGGTGTCCTTGGCCAGGACGCCCTGGTAGACGCGGAAGAGGTTGATGCGCCCCGCGAACGGGTCGGCGCGCGTCTTGAACACGTAGGCGAACAGCTCGGCGTCCTCGGACGGCTCCAGGGTCATGTCGCCCACCTCGAGGCCGCCGTGCTTGACGGGGCTCGGGAGGTCCTCGACGATCGCGTCGAGCAGGCGGTTCGTCGCAAGGTTGCGCACCGCGACGCCGCACGTCACCGGGAAGATGTCGCCGTGGTTCGTGCCGTCCTTGAGCGCGGTGACGATCTCGTCGTGGGAGATCTCCTCGCCCTCGAGGTAGCGCTCCATGAGCGGCTCGGAGACCTCCGCGACCTCGTCCATCAGCTTCTCGCGGAACTCCTCGGCCTGCGCCATGAGCTCGTCCGGCACGGGGATCTCGGTGCAGTTGTCGCGGGATGGATGCGACGGGTCGTACTGGTAGGCCTTCATGTCGACGAGGTCGATGACGCCGCTGACGTCGTGCTCGCGCCCGATCGGGATCTCGGTCGCGACGACGTGCGGGCCGAAGGCGGCCTTCAGGCCGTCGAGCGTGCGGAAGAAGTCGGCGCGCTCGCGGTCGAGCATGTTCACGAAGATGAGGCGGGCGATGTCGAGCTCCTCGGCGCGCCGCCACAGGCGGGTCGTCGAGACCTCGACGCCCATCACCGCGTTGACGACGAACACCGCGGACTCGCACACGCGCAGCGCGCCGAGTGCGTCGGCCACGAACGACGGGTCGCCCGGGGTGTCGATGAGGTTGATCTTGCGGTCCTGCCACTCGAACGAGTTCAGCGACGCGCCGATCGACATCCCCCGGGCCTGCTCGTCGGGGTCGGAGTCCGACACCGTGGTTCCGTCGACCACCGAGCCAAGGCGGTTCGTGGCTCCGGCCTGGTAGAGCAGGGCCTCGTGCACCGAGGTCTTGCCACTGCCTCGGTGGCCGACTAGGGCGACATTGCGAATGCGGTCCGCACGCTTGTGCATGCCTACGCTCCTCTCCTCGCGAATGAGCGAGGGACCCTACTCACAATGGACCTTCCCTGGAACCCCTCCATCGTGGCATTGGACGCCGTCCAGGCGGCCCTGGTCGCGCTGCCCGCCGCCGGGCTGCCCAGGCCGCTCGCGCGGCTGGGCGGGCGCTGGTGGGCGCTCATCCCGCCGGCGTCGATCGTGGCCGTGGTCTTCGGCATCACGGCCCTGCCCGGGCTGGCCGACGGGCTGACGTGGCTGGCGCTGATCGCGTGCCCGCCGCTGGCCGCGGTGGCGCTCGGCTGGGCGATGCACGGCGCCCGGCCGGTCTACGCGGTCGCGGTGCTGCCGCTCGGCGCCGCCGCATGGATCTGGTCCGGCGAGCTGGGCGGCCACCTGTGCGCGCTGGCGCTGACCGCGCTGAGCTGCGTGACGCTCGCGCGGCTGCTGCGCGGCGTGGCCCCCGCAATGCTGCTCAAGCTCGGGATCCTCGCGATGGCGACCGCCGACGCGATCCTCATCCTCTCCGAGCAGCTGCAGCAGCCCAACTCGACGCTCGTCGCGGCCAGGCCCGCCGCCGAGCTGCCGCGCCTGCAGGTGGCGATCATCGACCCGGCCAGCATGGGCTACGGCGACCTGTTCCTCGCCGCGGTGCTCGGCGCCGTCGTGGCGGCGGAGGTGTCGCGCCGCGCGCAGGCCGGCGTGGCCGTCCTCGTCCTGGTCCTCGCCGTCGCGTTCGACGCGCTCTTCCTCGTCCTCGACACGCTGCCGGCGACGGTGCCGGTGGCCCTCGCGCTGCTCGTCTACGAGGCGGTTCGCCGGCAGCGCCGGCGCGGGCGGGTCCGGCGCCGGACGGCGCCGATGACCGCCGGAGCGCGTTAGCCGGGAAGCACGTCGGTCTCGGTGGCCAGCCGCGAGCGCAGACGCAGCACCGCCTTCGTGTGCAGCTGGGAGATGCGCGACTCGGTGACGCCGAGGACCTCGCCGATCTCCCGAAGGGTGAGGTTCTCGTAGTAGTAGAGGGCGACGACGAGCTTCTCACGCTCCGGCAGGCGGGCGATCGCGTCGGCGACGCGGTCCTTGAGCTCGGTCGCGTCCATGATCGTCGCCGGGTCGGGAGCGTCCGGGTCCTGCAGCGTGTCGAGCAGCGACACCTGGTCGCCGCTGGCGTCCGAGACGGTCCACAGCTCGTCGAGCGCGGCAACCGTCGAGGTCGAGATCTGCTGCAGCGAGTCCTGGAACTCGTCGACGGTGATGCCGAGCTCGGCCGACATCTCCTCGTCGGTCGGCGCGCGCTGCAGCCGGTGCTCGAGCTTCGAGTTGGCCTTCTCGATCTCGCGCGCCCGTGCGCGGACAGACCGGGGCACCCAGTCGAGCGAGCGCAGCTCGTCGATGATCGCGCCCTTGATCCGGGTGATCGCGTAGGTCTCGAACTTGATCTCGCGCTCGATGTCGAAGCGCTCGATCGCCGAGATCAGGCCGACGAGGCCGTACGAGATGAGGTCGGCCTCCTCGACGTGGGCGGGCAGGCCCGACGCCATGCGTCCGGACACATACTTGACCAGCGGCGAGTAGGTGACGACGAGCCGCTCACGGGCGCGCGCGTCGCCCTGCTGCTTGTAGCGGCGCCACAGGTCCCGCAGCTCGATCGCTTTGACGTTGGTCTCCAGGTCGCTTCCCTCCGCGCGAACCCCACTACGCCCTTGGATGGCTGCGGGCATAGGCGGTCCTCAACCGGGCGGACTCTACCCGAGTGTAAATCTGCGTCGTGCTGATCGACGCGTGCCCGAGGAGCTCCTGGATGGCGCGCAGGTCCGCGCCGCCGTCGAGGAGGTGCGTGGCGAACGAGTGGCGCAGCGCGTGCGGCGAGACGCCGCCCTGCAGGCCGACGAGACGGGTCCACACGCGCAGCCGGCGACGGACGTCCGAGGTCGACAGGCGCCGGCCGGACTTCGACAGCAGCAGCGCCGGTTCGGCGGGGTCGGAGCGCAGGACGGGGCGCCCGCGCTCGAGATAGCGCGTCACCGCCGTGAGCGCCTCCTCGCCCACGGGAACGATCCGGGTCTTCGAGCCCTTGCCCTCGACGCGCAGCTCCTCGGCATCGAAGCCCACGGACTCGACGTCCAGGTTCACGAGCTCCTCGGCGCGCAGCCCGCTCGCGTAGGCGAGCTCGAACATCGCACGGTCGCGCAGCTCGAGCGGCGTGGAGGCGGGGATGCGATCGAGCAGGCGGGCGACCTCGTCGGCCTTGAGCACGCGCGGCAGCTTCGACGGGCGCTTCGGCGAGGAGACGAGATCCGCCGGGTTCTGCGGCAGGTCGCCGTGCTCGCGCATCGTCCGGAAGAATGAGCGCAGCGCGGCGAGCTTGCGGGCGATGGTCGTCGGCGCGTGCCCCGCTTCGGACATCGAGGCCGCGTAGCGGCGCAGGACCCGCGGGGTCACGGCCGGCGCATCGAACCCGGCGGCGGTCGCCCAGGTCGCGAACTGGCGCAGGTCGGCGGCGTACTCGTGGCGCGTGCGCTCGGCGGCGCCGCGCCGGCGCAGGTCGGCCGCGAACAGCTCGAGGGCCGCGATCCAGGCGTCGCTAGGTTCTGCGGGGATGGCGCTCTTCTTCATCGACACTCAGCGCGGGCGGGTCGCCACGCAGAAGCAGCTGATGGCCGCGGGCATCGCGTCGCCGGCCGGCGACGTGCCGCGGCCGTGGCACCGGATCCAGGGCACGCACGACGCCACGACCATGTGGTACGCGGTCATGCGCCGCCGGGAGAAGGGCGTGTTCATCGGTAGCCTGGTCTTTCGCCACTCGCCCCACCATGCCCTGCTCGTCGAGCGCGGCTGGCAGGACGTGGCCGTGGAGCAGATCGGCGTTGACGCGCCGGCGCCTGGCGAGGACGACCAGGCCCAGGCGATGTAGATCGGCGGCCGGCAGGACGTGCCCGTGTAGCTGATCGGCGTTGACGCGCCGGCGCCCGGCGAGGACGACCAGGCTCAGGCGATGTAGATGGGAGCTCCGACCGGCACCTGGTCGTAGAGCTCCTCGACGTCGGGGATGCGCATCCCGACGCAGCCGTGCGAGGCGGCGGTGCCGATCGTGCCGTACGCGCTGGGGTCGATGCCGTGGATGCCGGCCCCGTCGAAGATGCCCATCCACCGGGCCTTGAGGGGGTTGTTCGGCGCACCGCCCGGGATGACCTGGCCGGCGAGGCTGCCGGTCCACGCCGAGTGAGGCACGCTCCAGGCCGGGTCCACGGCCTTGTTCTGGATGTGGTAGAGCCCGGCGGGCGTCTCGAGCCCCTGCTGGCCGACCCGGATGTCGTAGGTCTTGGTCAGCTTGAGGTTCTTCCACAGGTGCAGCTTGAAGCTGCCGCGCTCGACCGTGAGGACCACCGGGTACTTCTCGGCGAGCTCGTCGGTCGTGATCTCTGGCTTGACGTCCTTCGTCCTGGCTCTGAACGTCCGCTTCGCGCCGGGCGTGGTGATCGAGTCGTTGATCTGCCGGCGCAGCACCGCGGCCTTGAGGGCGACGCCGTCCTTGCCCTTGACCTCGCCGAGGCTCGTCGAGGAGAACGTGACGCTCGCGTCCTTCGGGTCCCGCTGCACGTGGGCGGCGATCCGCTTGACGAGCTTGTTGACCGCCCGCCGCGAGTAGGTGACCTCGGCGGGGATCGTGGCCTTGACCTCGCCGCCGGTCGCCTCGCGCCAGGCGCGCTGGACGGCGTTGCCGCCCTCGCTGCGCTTCATGGCCTCGGCGACCATGCCGTCGACGTCGGCGCGGATCTTCGCCTTCGCGGCGGTGAGCTTCCAGGTCTCGCCGTGGTAGCGGACGACCACCGGGTCGTCGAGCGGGGCGAGCAACTGCTTGCGGACCTTGGCCTTGGCCTGCTCGGCCTTCATCCCGCCCACGTCCACGCTGCCGACCTTCACGCCGTCGGCGATCTTGCCCTCGGCCTTGTTGTCGAGGACGACCACCGCCACGCCCAAACCGACGATGACGAGCAGCATCGCGGCGGCGGCGATCAGAAGTGGGCGGCGCATCCCGAAGTCAGGATAGTTAAACCGGAGCTGCTGACGAAAGGCATGCAACCGCAACTTCACACCAGCGTGTGTCAGTTGGCGCCTGCGGACTCGTCGCGCTCGGTCTCGCGGCGCACGCTCGGGCTGCGGCGCAGGAAATCCTCGACCTCGCGCTCGTAGCGGTACTGGCCCGACCGGTCGCGCAGCAGCGGTTCGACGCGCTGGTGCTCGCGGAGCTTCTCGACGGTCTCGCGGGTCGTGTAGCGCAGGCGGTAGCCGGTGGCCTTCAGGCGCCGGTTGTCGAGCCCCTGGCCGAAGCGCAGGTGGTTGACCATCTCGGGCACGATGTGCACGCCGAGGCGCCGCGCGATGGGCAGCGCGAGCTCGGTGCCCCACGGCGGCAGGACCGGCAGCAGCGGCTTGCCGAGCAGCCCCGCGATCTCGGAGAGCGCCAGGACGCCGTCGGCGGCGACGTTGTAGATGCCGGGCAGCTCATGGGTGACCGCGTGGTGGAGCGCGCCGGCGATGTCGTCCTCGTGGACGAACTGCCAGCGGGGGTCGAAGCCGAGGATCATCGGCACGGCGGGCAGGCCGAGCAGCCGGCTGTATGAGGTGCGCAGCTCCGGGCCGAGGCCGTGCGCGAAGCGCAGTACGGTGACGGTCGAGTCCGGGTGCTTGGCCGCGAAGTCGGCGACGGCGCGCTCGGCCTCGACGATGTCGCGCTCGATCGGGGTCCGGGCCGGGTGCGGGCGGCGCATGTCCTCGGTGAAGAAGGCAGGGTCGTCCTGCTCGGCGCCGTAGAAGTCGGCCGACGAGCGGAAGACGACCTTCTTGACCGTCGTGTCCGCCCCGCTGCACGCGGCGAGGATGTTCATCGTGCCGATGACGTTGTTCTCGTGGGCCTTGCGCGGACTCGTCAGGCTCGAGTCGGTGACGAGGCGCGTGTCGACGACCGTGTCGATCTCGGCGCCCTGGACGATGCGGCGGATGAGCGTGTGGTGGTCGGCGACCTGGACGAACTCGGTGCGGTCGAGCTCGACCTTCGGCGGGGTGCGGTCGATGCCGATGATCGCCTCGACCTCGTCATCGTCCTCCAGCGCCTGGGCCAGGCGCCCGCCCCAGTAGGTGCTCAGCCCGGTGATGAGGATGCGGCGGCTCGCCATCCGCCTCACCCGAGCCAGACGCTGCGGCGCCGGCCGAGCATGTCGATGAGCTCCTCCTGGATGCGCGCGCGGATCTCCTGGGCGACCTCCTGGACGAGGCCCTCGTCCTCCCACGGCGCCGCGCCCATGTCGTCCGTGCGCACCGGCTCGAGGAAGCGGATCTTGAACTTCGCCGGCAGGTAGCCGGCCAGCGCCAGCGGACCCAGCCACGGGAACGTCGGGGTGATCGGGAAGTAGATGAGGCGCGTGAGCTTCTGGAAGACGCCGACGTGGGCGAAGATCGGCTGCGCCTCCTCGGCGCCGACGAGGGCGATCGGCACGATCGGCACGGCGGCGCGCATGGCCGATTCGACGAAGCCGCCGCGGCCGAAGCGGCGCAGGCGGTACCGGTCCTTGAAGAGCTTCTCGGAGCCCTTGCGGCCCTCGGGGAAGACGAGGGCGAGCTGCCCCTCGTCCGCGAGCAGGCGGTGGACGTTGGCCGGGTGGGCCGGGACGGCACCGATCTTCGGCGCGAGCATCGAGAAGCCGGGATAGCCCTTGAAGAAGTGCTCGACGAGGGGGCGCACCAGGCGCGGGTGCGGGTGCTCCTCCTTGATCGCCTTGGTGATCATCGCGGCGTCGGGCGGCAGGGCGCCGGCGTGGTTGGAGACAAGCAGCGCGCCGCCGGTGGACGGGACGTTCTCGACGCCCTCGACCTCGCAGCGAAACCAGATCCGGTAGTAGAACTCGTAGACCGTCTGGTCGAAGAGGCCTTCGATCCGCTCCGAGCAGCCCCAGTCGTCGAGCGTGCGCTCGGGCTCGATGGCGGGCAGCAGATCGCGCCGGCCGGCGGGCGTCAGGGCGGCGGCGGTCTCGTCGGTCATCCGGTACGTGCTACCCGGGGGCGGTCGCGCTCAGCACGGGCTCGAGCGCGCGGTCGAGGCCCGGCCAGTCGTCGGCGCACAGCACGTCCTCCTCCTCGCAGACGTCGATGTTCCACGGGTGGCGCAGCGTCGCCGCGATGATGCCCACGTCGACGGCGCGGGCGATGTTCACCGGCGAGTCGTCGACGAGCACGTCGATGGCGATCTCGCGACAGCGCGCGACCTTGTCGAACGAGCAGTACAGCTCGTCGAAGGGCAGGCCGATCTTGCGCAGCCAGGCCTCGGTGGCCTCGTGGGCGTGCTGCTGGCGATGGCTCGTGATGTGGATGAAGTGGCCGGCGTCGTGCCAGCGGGTGACGACCTCCACCGCGCCCGGGTACGGCTCGCCCGCGAGGATCGCGTCGTCGGTGTGGGTCTCGGCGATGCAGACCTCGAGCTGCCTGGGCTTCAGCCGGGTGATGCCCCAGTCGAACTGCTGCTCGTAGGGCAGGTCGATGCCGAACCGGCGGCGGGCGGCGTCGGAGAGGACGTCCCAATAGTGGTGGAGGGTCGAGTCGATGTCGATCGCGATGCGCACTGGGTCGCATATCCTAGGTCGCCGTTTGACGCCATGGTGGAGCATCGACTGGAGCCGGCATGAGCGGTGGCTGCGCGTGCACGACCGCTGGGCCAACGTGGTCGAGATCGGGCCGGCCGACGGCGACCCCGTGCTGTTCATCCACGGGCTCGGAGGCTCGTGGCGCAACTGGCTCGAGCAGCTGCCCGTGCTCGCCGAGGCCGGCCATCGGGCGATCGCGGTCGACCTGCCGGGGTTCGGGCACTCGGAGATGCCCGCCGACAAGATCACGATCCCGGGCTACGGGCGGTGGGTCGAGGCCCTCTGCGACGAGCTGGAGGTCTCGGCCGCCGCGGTCGTCGGCAACTCGATGGGCGGCTTCATCGGCACCGAGCTGGCGATCCAGTCGCCGGCGCGCGTCGAGCGCCTCGTGCTCGTCTCGGCCGCGGGGATCTCGGCGGCCGACCAGCGCATCGACTCGGCCCTGCAGCTGCTCTACCGCGCGGAGGCGATCGGCACCTACATGACCGGGCTCGTGCTTGCGCGGGCCGCCGCGCTGGCCCGGCGGCCGCGGCTGCGGCGAGCGGCAATGGGGCTCGCCGTGCGCCATCCCGAGCAGCTGTCGCCGAAGCTGGCCTACGAGCAGATCACCGGAATGGGAACGCCCGGGTTCATCGGCGCCCTCGACGCGCTGAGCGACTACCCGATCCGCCACCGGCTGCCGGAGATCGCCTGCCCGACCCTCATCGTGTGGGGCCGGCAGGACCTCATCGTCCCCGTGCGCGACGCCGACGTGTTCGAGGAGCTCATCCCGGACGCCCGCAAGGTGATCTGGGACGACACCGGCCACGTCGCGATGCTCGAGCGGCCCGAGCGCTTCAACGAGCTGCTCGGCGACTTCCTGGCCGAGGCTCCGGGCGAGGAGGTCGACGAGACATCGCCGGCCGCCGCGCCGGCGGGCGACTGAAGCCGCCACCCCCGCTCCGGCATGCACCGGGAGTCCTCCGGACCCACCCGCCCGCGTGGCCGGGCGGTTCGGCGTGGCGGCTCAGACCTGGGTGGGCGCGCGGTCGACGCGCGTGACCGCCCCGGCGCTGGCGCTCGAGACGAGCGCCGCGTACTTCGCGAGGACGCCGGTGCTGTCGGGGCTGACCGGGGCGTCGTAGGCGGCGACGCGAGCGGCGATCTCCTCGTCGGAGAGGGCGACGTCGATGCGCCGGTTGTCGACGTCGATGGTGATCTCGTCGCCCTCGTGGACGGCGGCGATCGGGCCGCCGCGCGCCGCCTCCGGGGCGACGTGACCGACGGTGAAGCCGTGCGTGGCACCGGAGAACCGGCCGTCGGTCATCAGCGCGACCTGCTCACCGAGGCCCGCGCCGTTGATCGCGCCGGTGACCGCGAGCATCTCGCGCATGCCGGGGCCGCCGACGGGGCCCTCGTTGCGGATGACGACGACGTCGCCCGGCTGGATGCGACCGTGGGTGACCGCGTCCATCGCCGCCTCCTCGCCCTCGAAGACGCGGGCGGGACCGGTGTGGTGGCGGCGGTGGTGGCCGGCCAGCTTGACGACCGCACCGTCGGGAGCGAGGTTGCCGCGCAGGATGGCGAGGCCGCCGGTCGCGCTGAGCGGTTCGGCGTCGAGCGGCAGGACGACCTTCTGGCCCGGGGTCTCGACCGCCTCGTCGGCGAGCTGCCCGACCGTCTTGCCGACGACCGTGGGCGCATCCACGTGCAGCACGCCGAGATCCTTGAGCCGCTTCGCCAGCACGGCGGTGCCGCCCGCGTGGTACATGTCGACCGCGGTGTACTTCCCGCCGGGACTCAGATCGCAGATGAACGGGGTGCGCTCCGAGATGCGGTCGAAGTCGTCGATGTCGAGCTCGACGCCCATCTCGGTCGCGACGGCGAGAAGGTGCAGGACGCCGTTGGTCGACCCGCCGCTGGCCGTGACCGCGGCGATCGCGTTCTCCAGCGACTCGCGGGTGATGAGGTCGCGCGGGCGCAGGCCGGCCCGCAGGACGTCCATGACCAGCCGGCCCGCCTCGAACGCCGCCTCGCCCTTGGTGGGCTCCTGGGCGGGCACCGCCGAGGGGCCCATCGGGCTGATGCCCATCATCTCGAAGGCCATCGCCATGGTGTTCGCGGTGAACTGGCCGCCGCACGCGCCGGCGCCGGGGCTGGCGACCGACTCGATCTCGGCCAGCTCCTCGTCGGTCATCTTGCCCGCGGCGTGCGCCCCGACCGCCTCGAACACGTCGATGATCGTCACGTCGCGGCCGCGGAAGCGCCCGGGCGCGATGGAGCCGCCGTAGAACATGACGCTCGGCACGTCGAGCCGCGCGAGCGCCATGACCGTTCCCGGGATGGTCTTGTCGCAGCCGCTGAGCGCGATGACGGCGTCGAACAGGTGGCCGCGGCTGACCAGCTCGATCGAGTCCGCGATCACCTCGCGGCTGACCAGGCTCGTCTTCATGCCCGACGTGCCCATCGTGATGCCGTCGGAGATCGCGACGGTGTTGAACTCCATCGGCGTGCCGCCGGCGGCGCGGATCCCGTCCTTGATCTTCGCCGCCAGCGCGCGCAGGTGGAAGTTGCAGGGCATCGTCTCGATCCACGTCGAGGCGACGCCGATGATCGGCTTGCCCAGAGCCTCGTCGTCGTAGCCGATGCCCTTCAGGTAGGCGCGCGCGGGCGCGCGCTCAGGCCCCTCGGTAAGGGCGCGGGAGCGGTGCTTGAGGTCGAAGCCGTTCCGGGAGGAGCTCACGGCGCGGAAACACTACCGTGGCCGGTCCGCCGCTCCCGGGCGGCGCGCTGGCGCTCCCATTCCGACAACCGCCACAGGTCGCGCTTGACCTGCTGCGGATCGACCTGGCGGCCCGGCAGGTGCATGTTGGCCTCGGCGATGAGACGCTCCTCGTCGCCGGTGAGGGCCATCCACTTCGCGAGCACGTCGTCGGAGTCGGGCAGCCGCGGCGAGCCGTACGGCCTGGACTCGTCGGGGAACACGACGCAGTACTCGTTGAGCAGCCGGCGGGTCTGTGGCAGGTAGGCGACGATCGGCTTGTGGGGGTAGATCAGGTAGGCGTACGGCGCGCCGGCGAGGCTGTCACGCGCGGCGCCGCGCTCGGGACCGTCGGCCATGCCGCCCCACACCCGGACGAATCCGAGGTCGCGATACATGTCCCACTCCTCCTCGTTGACGCACGAGCGCAGGAGCTCGCGGGCGCGCTGCTCGGCGCGCCGCTCGCGCCCGGGGTCGTAGTCGAACGTGGGCACCCGCGCCCGGCGGGCCCGGTGGCGGTCGATCGCCTCGGACATCGCCGGCCAGCACACCTCCCACAGGAGCGCGATGACGACGATCGCCGTGGCGCTCAGAGCGAGCAGCATGCGCGATCCCCGTGGTCCGCCACGGTCCGTGCCGGCCGGGGGCGCATGTCGCTCATCATGCCCCGCCGGCGGCCTTGGGGAAGAAGATCACGCGCTCGGCGTCGCGCGGCACCTCACCGAACGACCGCACCATCTGCGCCTCGCGCCGGCCGCCGGTGCGTCCCGTGGGCACCGCGGCCCACATCCCCTGGTCGAGCTGCTCGCGGAACGCCTCGATGAGGTCGCGCTCCTGGTCGGGGACGTCGACGTCTCCCTCCGCGAGGAGGACCTCACCGTGACCGGGCTTCATGCGCAGAAGCTTCATCCCTCGCGCGATTATGACAAAGGGCCGGATCGGGAACGACAGGCGGGGCGCACGTCAACTCCTCAGCCCGAGCACGTTGACGGGTCCGGCTCCCGCGCCGACCTCGCGCAGCCCGTCGCGAACGGCGGCGCCGGCGATCTCCCGCGCGGCGGTCGCGGCCTCCATCAGGCTGCGGCCCTTGGCGAGCTGCGCGGCCAGGGTCGCGGAGTGCGTGCAACCCGATCCGTGCGCGGCGCCCCCCGGATGCCGTTCGCCCGGGATGCTCTCGAAGCGCTCTCCGTCGAAGAGCAGGTCGGACGCCTCCTCGCGATGGCCACCGGTGACGATCACGGCGCCGGGTCCCAGCGCGTGGATGCGGCGCGCCACCTCCTCGAGGGGGACGTCCTCCCCCGCACGGGCCAGCACCCGTGATTCCGCGACGTTCGGCGTGACGACGGTGACGAGCGGCACGATCCGCTCTCGCAGCGACTCCTCCGCGTCGACGTCGAGCAGGCGCCCGCCGGACTCCGCGACCATCACGGGATCGAGGACGATCGGCGTGCCCGCGGGCAGGCGCCCGAGCGCCTCGGCGACGGCCTCGATCGTGGCCACGCTGCCGAGCATGCCGATCTTGACGGCGTCGACGCCGAGATCGTCGGCGACGGCGGCGATCTGGGCCTTGATCATGCCGGGCGAGACCGCCTCGACCGCCCGCACCTCGACGGTGTTCTGCGCGGTGATGGCGGTGATCGCGGTCATGCCGTGCACGCCCGAGCGGGCGAACGCCTTGAGGTCGGCCTGGATGCCGGCGCCGCCGCCCGAGTCGGAGCCGGCGATGGAGAGGACACAGGGAATGGTCATGCGCGCATCCAGACTACGAGCGCCCCTGCCCGGCTGAGTCGCGCGCCGGCAGCGTGGCGACGTATCGCCCGGCGGCGGTGCGCCGGACGTGCCCGAGCTGCTCGAGCTCCGCGAGGCCGGCGAACGCCGCCGCGGCGCTGAAGCCCCGCCGCGTCAGCATCTCGGGCGTCTGCGCCCCCGCGGCGACGGCGTCGTGCAGCCGCTGCAGGACCGCGGGCACCGCCGGCGCACCGGGGCGCTGACGCCACTCCCCCACGCCGCACGCCACGTCCAGCGCGTCCTCCGGCCCCCGGATCACGTGCGCCCCATCGGCCAGGAGCGCGTTGGGCCCACGCGCGAGCGGCGACGTGACCTGGCCGGGCACCGCCCCCACCTCGCGCCCCAGGTCATGGGCGAACTCGGCGGTGATCAGCGAGCCCGAACGCTCGGCGCCCTCCACGACGACGGTCACTCGTGCGAGCGCGGCGATGATCCGGTTGCGTGCCGGGAAGCACCACCGGTGAACGGCCCCTCCGGGCGGCATCTCGCTGACGACGCAGGCCGTCGCGCGGATCGCCTCGTAGATCCGGCGCTTGCTCGCCGGGTAGGGCCGCTCCGCGCCGCCGCCGAGCACCGCGATGGTCGGCCCGTCGACGTCGAGAGCGCCGGCGTGCGCGGCGGAGTCGATGCCGAGCGCGAGACCGCTGACGACGGTCACGTCGGCGCAGGCCAGCCCGCGGCCCAGCCCGCGCGCGACCTCGAGTCCGTACGCGGAGGCCCGTCGGGCCCCGACGACGGCCACCGCCGGCCGGGCGGCGCCCGTGAGCTCCACGAGCCGGTCGACCGACCCGGCGACGTGGAGGGCGGCCGGCGCGTCCGCCATGTCGCGCAACGCAGCGGGATAGCGAGGGTCGTGGCGGCAGACGACGGTCACGCCGGCCCGGGCCGCCGCGGCGCGCCCCTCGCTCGGCTCGTAGTTGCGGTGGCGCGCAGCGGTGCCCGGCGCGGCGCCGACCGCGCTGAGCAGGTCCTCGTCATCGAGCGCCAGCAGCAGCTTGAGCCGGCTCGTCCCGGCCCGGCGTGCGAGCTCGATGCGGCCGGAGAGCTCGCCGACGAGCCACGTGCGGCGCAGGCAAGGTCCGCAGGGCAGCGCCGGGCCGGTCGGGGTCGCGGCCGGGTCTCCGGGCACGGTGGCCGTGTCCGCCGAGGCCCGGGAGCCGGAGCCGGAGCCGGACAGGCTCGTCATGCGATGCGCTCCGCGCCGTGGGGCTCGCCGCGCAGGGAGATCGCCACGTGCATCTCCTCGACCGAGACGTCGGCCCGGCCTCCCAGGTCGGCGAGCGTGCGCGCGACCTTGAGCACGCGGTCGCGGCCGCGGGCGCTGAGGCGACCGTCGTTGTAGGCGGCGTCGAGGGCGCGCTGGGCGGCGGAACCCAGGCGGGCGTGGCGGCGCACGAGCGCCGCATCCATCTGCGCATTGGAGGCCATCCCCGTGCCGATCAGCCGTGCGGCCTGGCGCTCCCGCGCCTCGGTCACCTGCGCCCGGACCGTGGCGGAGTCGGTCGCGGGCGGGCCGGCGAGCGACGCGGCGTCGGGCTTCTCCACGTCGACGACGAGGTCGAGTCGGTCGATCAGCGGGCCGCTGAGCCGGCGCGCGTGGCGGCTGTGGTCGCTTTCGCTGCACCGGCAGCGCGGCGACCCCGGCCCGAACCCGCAGGGACAGGGGTTCGTCGCGGCCACCAGCGCGAACCGGGTCGGAAAGACCGCGGTGTGCTGTCCGCGAACGATCGCCACCCGTCCGTCCTCGAGCGGCTGGCGCAGGGCCTCGAGGGCGCTGCGCGTGAACTCGCTGAGCTCGTCCAGGAACAGAACGCCATGGTGGGCCAGGCTCGCCTCGCCGGGCGTCGGTCGCGATCCACCTCCGACGAGGCCCGGCGCCGAGATCGTGTGATGTGGCGCGCGAAACGGCCGGCGCTCGACCAGGCGGCCGCCCCGGTGCAACCCGGTGACCGAGTGGATGCGCGTGACGTCGATCGCCTCCTGACGGCTCAGTGGCGGGAGGATCCCGGGCAGCCGCCGGGCGAGCATCGTCTTGCCGGTGCCCGGGGCCCCGCGGAGCAGGAGGTTGTGCCCGCCGGCCGCCGCGATCCGCAGCGCCTCGATGGGGGCGGCGTGGCCACGGACGTCCGAGAGGTCCGGCTCGGCCGACGGGACAGGTGCGACGGGGAGCGCATCGTCGGGCACGTGCACCCCCGTGGTCCCGTCCAGGATCTCGACGACATCGCGCAGCGTGCCGGCGCCGGCGACCTCCAGCTCGTCGACGAGCGCGGCCTCCGCGGCGGTCTCGCGCGCCACGAAGAGACCGTCGAGGCCGGCCGCCCGCGCGCCCTGGGCCACCGCCAGCGTCCCATGGCACGGCCGCAGCGCACCGGTCAGCGAGAGCTCGCCGAAGACCGCTCGGCGCTCGAGCGCCGCGAGTGGGACCTGGCCGCTGGCGGCGAGCACGCCGCACGCGATCGCGAGGTCGAACCCGGAGCCGCCCTTGCGCAGATGCGCGGGCGCGAGGTTGGCGACGATGCGCGACAGCGGGAACTCGAAGCCGGAGTTCTGCAGCGCCGTGCGGACCCGCTCCCGGGCCTCGCGGATGGCGGTGTCGCCGAGCCCGACGATGGTGAACGCCGGCAGGCCGCGGCTGATGTCGACTTCGACGCTGACGGGGCGGACATCGAGTCCGCGGATCGAGAAGGTGGTGACACGGGCAAGCACGGTCGGCGACGCTACGCAGGGACGTGTCACGAATCAGCACGTGAACGTCACAAGTTCGTCACGCGGTTGCGGCGGCTTCGCGACGTCTGCGGGCACGTTGCCGATCCGTGACGTTCCCGTGACGAAGTTGGAACGGTGAGGTGCTGATCCGTCACATGACCAGGCGTACGGTCGCCGTCATGTCCGACGACCTCCGCCACCGACTCGGCCGCCTCGGCGAGGACCATGCCGCTGCGCACCTCGAGCGGCGGGGGCTCGCGATCGTCGCGCGCAACCACCGCACGCGGTTCGGCGAGCTCGACCTGATCGCGTACGGAGGCGACGTGCTGGTCTTCGCGGAGGTCAAGACGCGCCGGGCGGGCTCCGGTACGCCGTGGGCCACGCTCGACGAGCGCAAGCGCCGGCAGGTGCGGCGCATGGCGCATGCCTGGCTGCACGAGACCAGCGAGCGGCCGCGCGCCGGGAGCCTGCGCTTCGATGCGATCGGCGTGATCATCGACCCGGCGGGGCACCTCGTGTGCCTCGACCACCTCGAGGGCGCCTTCTGATGCTGCCCGACCGTACCGCGACGTGCGACGACCGGTCCGCTCGGCTCCTACAGCGTCAGCTGCTGGTACGCCGCGGACTGAAACGACATGCGGTGCAGGGGCGAGACGCCGATGCGCATGATGGCCTCGCGGTGCTCGGGCGTGGAATACCCCACGTGCTCGCGAAAGCCCCAGCCGGGATGGCGCTGGTCCGCGCCGTGCATGAAGCGGTCGCGCGTCACCTTCGCGACGATCGAGGCGGCTGCGATGGCGGCGCTCGTCGCGTCACCATCCACGATCGCGCGAGTGTCGTGCTCGAAGTCCGCGCCGAGCGAGAATCCGTCGCTCAGGCACATGCAGCCCGGCACGGCGACGCCACGCAGGGCGTCGCGCAGGGCCGCCAGGTTCGTGCGGTGCAGGCCGCGCCCGTCGATCCCCCGGGCGCAGCGCGAGACGACGTGCACCCTCGTCGCGATGCGCAGGACCCGCGGCAGGAGCTCCTCCCGCGCCTCGGGCGTGTGCTGCTTGGAGTCGTTGAGGGCGCCGAGCGTGCGGACGTCGGACGGGCGCAGCAGCTCGAAGTCGAAGAGCACCGCCGCCGCGACGAGCGGACCGGCGAGGCAGCCGCGCCCGGCCTCGTCCGCGCCGGCGACGAAGCGGATGCCGAGGCGGCGGTCGTGAGCGAACAGGCGGCGCCCGCGATGGGCGGACCCCCGCTTGGGGCCAGGCCGCTTAGAGGAGCCCGATGCGCTTCGGGGGCCAGTAGGTGGCGAAGGCACCGCCGATGATCCAGTCTCGGGGAACGGGCCCCCAGAATCGGCTGTCGTCGGACTCCCCACGGTTGTCGCCCATCATGAAGTAATGGTCGGCGGGAATGGTGATGGTCCCCGGGAACGAGCAGTTCGGGTTCCCCGCCGGACACGGCTTGATGAACGACTCCTTCTGGCGCTTGCCGTTGAGGACGGCATGCCCGTCCACGATCGACAGCTTGTCGCCCGGGCCCGCGACGACGCGCTTGATGTAGTTCACGTCGGCGCGCTGCTTGGTCGGCAGGTCGCACGGCCGCCGGCGGTCCGGCCCGGTCTGAGGGTCGCCGCACGTGTCGGTCTCGGCGCCCTTCGGCGGGTGGAAGACCAGGATGTCGCCGACCGACGGATCACCGAAGCGGTTGCCGAGGCGGTTGACCAGGACCCGCTGGCCGACGTCGAGCGTCGGCTCCATCGACTCCGACGGGATGCGGTACGGCTTGACGATGAACGCCTGGATGCCGAGGGCGAGGCCCAGGGCGACCGCAATGATGATGGCGAGCTCCAGAAACCACGCGCCCGTCCAGGGCTCGCGTTTCTTGCGCTTCGTCACGCGCTCTTGTCAGCCGGAGCCTCGGCCTCGGCAGCCTCGGTGGGCTGCGTGGGCGCCTCGGCAGTCTCTGCCGGCGCCTCGGCCTGCTCCGCGGAGGCATCGGCGGGCTCGGCGTCCGGGGGGGCGTCCGCACTGGCGGCGCTCTCGCCGCCATCGGTCGTGGTCGTGTCGGCCGTCGTGTCCGTGACGGTCGCCTCGGCGGCGGCCTCCGGCGTGGTCGCGCCAGCGGTGGCGGCGCCGTCGGTCGGAGAGCCCTCGTCGGCGACCGACTCCTCGGCGGTGACGCCGCGGGCGTCGACGGCCTCGGTCTCGTCCCGCAGGAGGCCGGGCGCGACGGCACGCTCGGGGCCGACATAGCGGCGCTCGCGCACCCGGGCCCGCTTGCCGACCCGCTCGCGCAGGTAGTAGAGCTTCGCGCGCCGGACGTCGCCGCGCGCGGCGATCTCGATCTTCTCGATCTTCGGCGAGTGGACGGGGAACGTGCGCTCGACGCCCACGCCGAACGACTGCTTGCGGACCGTGAAGGTCTCGCGGACGCCGTGGCCTTGGCGCTTGATGACGACGCCCTCGAAGACCTGGGTGCGTCGGCGCGAGCCCTCGATCACCTGGAAGTGGACACGGACGCGGTCACCGGCTTGGAACTCCGGGACGCGGCGCAGCTGAGCGCGCTCGAGACTTTCGATGACGGAAGACATGGAGGAATCGCGCGGACCGTGGTCGGTGTGCAAGAAGCAGCCAGCGCGGAGCGACCATGGTAGCGGAGCGCCGTGGCAGGCCGCCGCATGGTGGTCGCAGGCGCTGCGCGCGTCGCGCCCTACGCGCCGCCGCGCTCCTGGCTGCGCGCACGCCGCCACTGGCGCACGAGCGCGTGGTTGCCCGACAGGAGCACGTCCGGCACGCCATGGCCGCGCCATTGCGCCGGGCGCGTGTAGTGCGGGTACTCCGGGTTGCCGCCCAGCGCGTCCGAGAACGACTCCTCCTCGGCCGAATCGGCGTGGCCCAGCGCGCCCGGCAGCTTGCGCAGCACGGCGTCGCAGACGACCATCGCCGCCAGCTCGCCGCCGCTGAGGACGTAGCGGCCCACGCTCAGCGTGTCGCTGGCGAGATGCTGGACGATGCGCTCGTCGAAGCCCTCGTACCGGCCGCACAGCAGCGTGATCGACGGCTCGGCCGCCAGCTCGTTGACGTAGGCGTCGTCGAGGATCCGCCCGCCCGGGATCAGGGCGATCAACCGCCGCTGCTCGCGCACGACCGTCGCGTCCTGCACGCCGTAGTGACCGGACAGCGCCTGCTCCATCACGTCCACGCGCAGCACCATCCCCGCGCCCCCGCCGAACGGCGTGTCGTCGACCTGCCGCCCCGACAGCGTCGTGAAGTCGCGCGGGTTGATGCATTCCAGCGAGGAGCCGGACTCCATCACGTTGCGCACGTGGCGCTGGGTGCGAAACCAGTCGAACCACTCCGGGAACAACGTGAAGACGTCGATGTCGATCCCCACGCTCAGGCCTCCCCGAGGAACGCGAGGTCGATCTCGATCACGCGCGCCGCGACGTCGACGCCGCGGATCGCGTCGCGCACCATCGGGACGAGGAGGGGGCCGCCCTCGTCACGGCGCACCTCGAGCAGCTCGCAGGACGGATACGCCAGCAGCCGCTCGACGACCCCGACGCGGCGGTCGCCGTCGACCACGTCGCAGCCCTCGAGGTCCTCGGGCCAGTACTCGTCGTCCTCCAGCGGGGCGGCGAGCGACCGCGGGGCGAGGAGATCCTGCCCCCGCAGCGCCTCGGCGTCGGTGCGCGTGGCGCAGCCGGTCAGGCGCAGGATCGGGCGGGCGTCCGTCCCGGCGCGGCGCTCCACCGTGCGCGCGACGCCCGCGACCGTCAGCACGTCCGCCGCGGCGATCAGGTCCGCGCGGGGGCGCACGACGTGGAACGAGCCGTCGAGGCCGTGCGGCCTGCCGACGACGCCGACCAGCAGCTCACTCGACGATGTCGACGAGGACGCGGCGGTTCTCCTTCACCGCGGCAGCCTTCACGACGGTGCGCAGCGCGTGCGCGGTGCGACCGCCGCGGCCGATGACCTTCCCGTAGTCGTCGTCCGCCACCGCCAACTCGAGGACGATCGTCCCGTCGTCCTCCTCGAACTGCTCGACCGACACCGCATCGGGCTCGTCGACCAGCCGGCGGGCGAGCTCCTCGAGCAGTTCCTTCATCGGTTCGGGCTAGGAGATGCCCTGGATGCGCATGAGCTTGCGCACCGTGTTCGTCGGCTGCGCGCCGCGATCGAGCCAGGCGCGGATGCGCTCCTCGTCGAGCCGGATGGTCGACGGCTCGGTCTGGGCGTTGTAGTGGCCGACGGTCTCGATCACTCGGCCGTCGCGCGGGGACCGCTGGTCGGCGACGACGACGCGCCAGACCGGGTCCTTCTTCCCGCCGATGCGGGTGAGTCGAAGTCGAACTGCCATAGGTGGCCAGAGAGTAGCGGCTCGCGCGAGGCGGCTGCCGGTCAGCGCATCCCGCCCTGGCGCATCAGCGCGGCCATGTCGGGCATCTTGCCCTTGCCGAGCTGCTGCATGACCTTGCGCATCTGGCCGAACTGCTTGACGAGCCCGTTGACCTGCTGGACGCTCGTGCCCGAGCCCTTGGCGATCCGCAGGCGCCGAGACCCGTTGATGAGCTCCGGGCGCCGGCGCTCCTCCACGGTCATCGACAGGATGATCGCCTGGACGCGGTCGAGCTCGCGCTCGTCGACCTTCATGTTCTTCAGCTGGTTGCCGGCGAAGCCCGGGATCATTCCCAGCAGCGACTGCAGCGGGCCCATCTTGCGCATCATCCTCAGCTGCGACAGGAAGTCCTCGAGCGTGAACTCGCCCTTGCGCAGCCGCTTCTCGAGATCCTTGGCCTGGTCCTCGTCGAACTGCGACTCGGCCTTCTCGATGAGCGACATGACGTCGCCCATGCCGAGGATCCGCTGCGCCATGCGATCCGGGTGGAAGCGCTCGAACTGGTCGAGCTTCTCGCCCGTGGACGCGAAGAGGATGGGCTTGCCCGTGACCGCCTTGACCGAGAGCGCCGCGCCGCCGCGCGCATCGCCGTCGAGCTTGGTCATCACGACGCCGTCGAACTGGACCGCCTGCGCGAACTGCTCGGCGACGTTGACCGCGTCCTGGCCGGTCATCGCGTCGACCACCAGCAGGATCGTGTGCGGCCTGACGACCTTGCGAATGCGCACGAGCTCGTCCATGAGGCGCTCGTCCACGTGCAGCCGGCCGCTCGTGTCGACGATGAGGACGTCCTTGCCCTCCTGCTTGGCGCGGTCGAGCGCCCAGCCGGCGATGTCGACGGGGTCGCGGTCCGTGCCCTGCTCGTACACGGTCGCGCCCGCCTGCGCGCCCACCTTCACGAGCTGGTCCACCGCGGCCGGGCGGTACACGTCGCACGCGGCCACCGCGACCGACGAGCCGTTCTGCTCGCGCAGGTGGCGGGCGAGCTTCGCCGTGGCCGTCGTCTTGCCGGAGCCCTGCAGGCCGGCCATGAGGATCACGGTCGGCGGCCGCGGCGAGAACGAGACCCCGGCCGCCGCGCCGCCCATGAGCGACGTCAGCTCGTCGCTGACGATCTTGACGACCTGCTGGCCCGGGTTGAGCTGGCCGAGCACGTCGGCGCCGAGCGCCCGCTCCTTCACGTTCGCCGTGAACGACTTGACGACCTTGAAGTTGACGTCGGCCTCGAGCAGCGCGAGGCGGATCTCGCGCATCGCCTTGTTGATGTCGTCCTCGGTCAGCGTGCCGCGGGCACGGACGTCGGACAGCGTGGCCTGGAGCTTGTCGGAGAGCGCGTCGAACACCGTCCTCAAGAGTAGGGCTAGCCGTATGGGCCGCGCCACGTCCGCTGGCTAGCGTGCCGGCGATGCTGCCGCTGCGCCGCACGCTGTACCTCCTGCTCAGCTTCTGGCTGGGCGTCGCGTGGTTCTGCGTTCTCGTCACCGGGATCTCGATGGGCATCGGCCTGGCCATCACGCTGATCGGCCTGCCGATCCTCGTCGCGATGCTGTGGGCGGTGCGCTGGATGGCCGAGGGCGAGCGGATCCTCGTCAAGGCCCTGATCGGCACCGACGCCTCGGCGCACTACCGCCGCCCCGGCCGGCCCGGGCTGTGGGCGCAGATCATGACCCGGCTCGGGGACCCTCAGACCTGGAAGGACTTCGTCTACCTCCTCGTCCAGTTCCCGCTCGGTCTGGTCTGGACGGTCGTCGCCGTCGTGCTCATCACCGCGTCGGCCGGCACGCTGTTCGCGCCCCTCTACTACTGGGCCGTCCCCGACGGGATCGACGCCGGCCTCTTCAACGCCGACACCCTGCCCGAGGCGCTCGCGCTGGTCCCGCTCGGCGTGCTCCTGTCCTGGCTGAGCTGGCACATCCTCGACCGGCTCGGCCGCGTGCACGGCGCGTGGGCGAAGCTCGTGCTCGCCTCTTCGCCGGACCCGGAGCTCACGGCCCGCGTCGACGACCTGCGCTCGAGCCAGGCGCGCATCATCGAGGCGGCCGACGAGGCGCGCCGGCGCATCGAGCGCGACCTCCATGACGGGGCGCAGCAGCGCCTCGTCGCGCTGTCGCTGAAGCTCGGCATGGCCCGCAAGCGCCTGCAGGACGGCGGTGACGGCGCCGACACGCTCGTGGCGGAGGCGCACGAGGAGGCCAAGCTCGCGCTCGGGGACCTGCGTGACCTCGCTCGCGGCATCCACCCCGCGGTCCTCACCGAGTGCGGGCTCGGGCCCGCGATCGAGGAGCTCGCGGCGCGCGCGCCGGTCGACGTGACCGTCGCGGAGATCCCCGGCGAGCGGCTGCCGCCCGCCACCGAGGCCGCCGCCTACTTCGTCGTCGCCGAGTGCCTCGTGAACGTCGCCAAGTACGCGCAGGCCGACGAGGTCGTGGTACGTGCGCGGCCGGACGTCGGCCGGCTCGTCGTGGAGGTCGCCGACGACGGTGTCGGCGGTGCCGACCCGAGCAGCGGCTCGGGCCTGCGCGGGCTCGCGGACCGGGTCGCGGCGCTCGACGGCGTCCTGCGCGTCACCAGCGCGCCCGGCGCCGGGACCACGGTGCGGGCCGAGATCCCGCTCGTGGCCGCGACCGAAGGCGTGCTTGTCTGATCAGCGCGGGGGCTCGGTCGGCGGCGGCACCGGGGGCGTGACGGGCCCGTTGTCCGCCGGACGGTCCTGGGCCGGCTGGCCCGGGTCGAGGTTCAGCCGATTGCCGAGGTTGCCGAGCGCGTTCGTCAGCTCCGACGGGATCACCCAGATCTTGTTCGCGTCGCCCTTGGCGATCTGCGGCAGCATCTGCAGGTACTGGTAGCTCAGCAGCGGCCCGTCCGGGTTGCCGGAGTGGATCGCCTCGAACACCGTGCCGATCGCCTTCGCCTCGCCCTCGGACCGCAGCACCGCCGACTCGCGCTCGCCCTGGGCACGGAGGATCGCGGACTGCTTCTCGCCCTCGGCGGTCAGCACCTGCGACTGCTTGACGCCCTCCGCGGTGAGGATCGCGGCGCGGCGGTCGCGCTCGGCGCGCATCTGCTTCTCCATCGCCTCCTGGATCGACGCCGGCGGCTCGATCGACTTGATCTCCACGCGGTTGATCCGGATGCCCCACTTGCCGGTGGCCTCGTCGAGCACGACGCGCAGCTGGCTGTTGACCGCATCACGGCTGGTCAGCGTCTCCTCGAGCGTCATGCCGCCGACGACGTTGCGCAGCGTGGTGATCGTCAGCTGCTCGATCGCCTGCAGCGGGTTGGCGATCTCGTAGGTCGCGGACTTCGCCTCGGTGATCGTGAAGTAGAGGACCGTGTCGATCTGCACGGTGACGTTGTCCTCGGTGATCACCGGCTGCGGCTGGAACGGCACGACCTGCTCGCGCATGTCCAGGAGCGGTCGCACCCGGTCGATGAACGGGATGACGATCGCCAGACCCGGCTGAAGCGTGCGGCTGTAGCGGCCGAGACGCTCGACGACGCCGGTCCGAGCCTGCGGGATGATGCGGATCGTCTTGAACGCGACGAAGAGCGCGAAGAGGATCAGCACGCCGAGAACGATGAGCCCTGCCATGGGGTGGCCTCCCTAGTCGACGAGCGCCGTGGCGCCCCGGATCTCGATGACGTGGACCCGCTCGCCCGCGGCGATCACACGATCGTCGTCGAACGCGCGGGCCGTCCAGACCTCGCCGTCGATGCGCGCGCTCCCGGTGCCCTCGTCGTTGGCGATCGTCTCCACGACGATCGCATTGCGCCCGACGAGCGCGGCCGCGCCGGTCCTCAGCATCGGACCCTGGCGCAGGTGCCGGCGGGCGACGGGGCGCACGAACAGCAGCACGAGAACCGAGATGACGAGGAAGACGATCGTCGAAGCGACCCAGCCCCCGCCGGCCAGCGCGACGATGGCGGCGACGACCGCCCCGGCCGCGAACGGGCCCAGGAAGAAGCTGACGGTGGCGATCTCGCCCACCGCAAGCACGCATGCCGCCACGATCCATATGACCCACGGGTCCATCGGAGAGCGAACGGTACTTCAGGACAGGAGGGCCTGGGCGAAGTCGTCGGCGTCGAACGGCCGCAGGTCCTCGAGCGCCTCGCCGACGCCGATGAGCTTGACCGGGATGCCGAGCTCGCCCGCGATCGCGAGCGCGATGCCGCCCTTGGCGGTGCCGTCGAGCTTCGTCAGGACGATCCCGTCGACCTCCGCGGCCTCCGCGAACAGGCGGGCCTGACGCAGGCCGTTCTGCCCGGTCGTGGCGTCGACGGTCAGCAGCGTCTCGTGCGGCGCGTCGGGCAGCTGCTTGGCGATGACGCGGCGCACCTTGCTGAGCTCGGCCATCAGGTCGTCCTGGGTGTGCAGGCGCCCGGCGGTGTCGATGAGCACCACGTCGGCGCCCTGCGCGCGGCCCTGGACGATGGCGTCCCACGCGACGGCGCCCGGATCGGAGCCCTCGGGGCCGGTGACGATCGGCACGCCGGCTCGCTCGGCCCAGCCCTGCAGCTGCTCGGTCGCGGCGGCGCGGAAGGTGTCGGCGGCGCCGAGCATGACGCTCTTGCCGAGCTCGTTGCGCAGGTGCCAGGCGATCTTGCCGAGCGTCGTCGTCTTGCCCGTGCCGTTGACGCCGACCATCAGGATCACCGTGGGGTCGTGGCGCAGGTCGATGCGGTCCTGACCGGTGCGCGCGATGTCCGCCAGCAGCTCCTGCAAGCGCCGGCTCAGCGCCTCCCCGCCCTCGAGCCCTCCGGACTCGGCCTCCTGCTCGAGCTGGCCGACGACCTTGGCGGTCGTGGTCGCGCCGACGTCGGCCATGATGAGCGCCTCCTCGAGGCGCTCCCACGTCTCCTCGTCGACGTCGCCCTCGAACAGGGTGGCCTGGATCTCGGCGCCGAGCGCCTCGCGGGTCTTCGAGAGGTTCTCCCGCAGGCGGCGGAAGAAGCCGCGGCGCTTGGCCGGCTCCTCGTCGCGCGGGGCCGCGGCGGCGGACGCACCGTCGCCGGTGATGAAGAGGTCGTTCCAGTCGCGAGCCATGCGGCCCGGCACGATAGCCCGGCGCGGGGTGCGGCCCGTGCCGGACGGGACGACGGGACGACGGGACGACGGGACGACGGTCAGCGGCCGGCGGCGGCGAGCGCGAGGACGACGCGGACCAGCGACGTGGTCAGGGACGGACCGACGTAGACGACGCCGGCGTCAGGGTGATGGGTCGAACGTGACATATGCGTCATTTTCGCAGACCCACACCACGCTGGATGGGAGATGCGTCACTCAGGCCGGATGGGAGATGCGTCACTCAGACCGGATGGGAGATGCGTCACTCAGACCGGATGGGAGATGCGTCACTCAGGCGGCGGTGGCGGCTGCGGCCCGCCCGGGCAGGCGGCGGCTGACCACCTTCGACACGCCGTCGCCCCCCATCGACACGCCGTACAGGCAGTCCGCCGCGTCCATCGTCTTCTTCTGGTGGGTGACCACGATGAACTGGGCGCGGTCGGCGTAGCGCTCGAGCAGCGCGAGGAAGCGCTCGAGGTTCAGGTCGTCCAGCGCCGCCTCCACCTCGTCGAGGATGTAGAACGGGCACGGCTTGGCGAGGAACACCGCGAAGAGGAACGCGATCGCGGTCATCGACTTCTCGCCGCCGGACAGCAGCGTGAGGCGCTTCGTGGACTTGCCGGCCGGGGTGATCTCGATCTCGACGCCGAGGAGGTCCTCCTCGGGCGTGGGCTCGTCCTCGGCCTCGGCGGCGGCCTCCGCCGCCTCCTCGGAGGCCGGCTCGGCGCCGTCCTGCGGCCCCTGACCGCCAAGGACCGCGCGCGGGCCGGCGTCCTCGCGCACGAGCCGCAGCCGCCCCCGTCCGCCCGGGAAGACGTGCTCGGCGAGCTCCTCGAAGTTCTGCGCGGCGGCCGTGAACGTCGCCTCGAACGTCTCGCGGATCTCGCGGTCGGTGTCGCGGATGAGCTGGCGCAGCTCACGCAGCGCCGTCTCGAGGTCCTCGCGCTGGGTCTCGAGCTCCTCGACGTGCGCGACGGCCTCCGCGTACTCGTCCTTCGCGAGCGGGTTCACCGGCCCGAGCTGCTCGCGGCGCTTCGCAAGCCGCTCGATCCGCGCGCGCAGCGCATCGGCCTGCTCGGGCTCGAGCGCCTCGGTCGCCGGCTCCGCCTCCAGGCCGAGCCGCTCCGCGAGCTCGCCCAGCTCGTGACTCGCCTCGGCCTCGGCGTCGCGCAGCTGCTGCGCGCGGACCTCCGCCGTGGTCAGCGCGTCGCCGCGCTGGCGCAGCTGGTTCTGTATCTCCGCCTCCTCGCGGGCGCAGGCGCGCAGCTCGGCGGCGACGCCCTCCCCCGCCTCGCGGTCGGCGGCGAGCTCGGCCTCCACCGCCTCGACGCGGTTGGCGACCGCGGCGCTGACCCGGCCGAGCGTCGCGGCGAGGGTCCGGGCCAGCGGCTCCAGCTGCTCGTCGGCCGTCCGCTGGGCGCGCAGGTACTCGAGGCGCCGGCCGCGCTCGGCGCGCTCGCGCGCGGCGCGTTCGGCGGTGCGGCGCTCGGCGGCCAGCTCGCCCTCGGCCTGGGCGCGGCGCACCGCGGCGGCGCCCTCCTGCGGGGCCTTGCGCCGCTGCTCGATGAGCCAGCCCGCGCGGCGCATCTCCTCGCCGGCGGCCGACCGCTCGCGATCGGCCTGGCGGGCGGCCTGGTCGGCTTCGTCGCGCTCGGCGTCGGCCGCGGCGACGGCGGTGCTCGCGCCCTCCGCGGCGGCCAGCGCGGCCTGCTCGGCCTGGACGGCGCGCTCGGAATCGGCGATGAGGCGGTCGCGACGGTTGCGCTCGGCGAGCACGCGCTCCGCGCCGCCCGCGGCGACCTGCCGCAGCTCGCGGGTGAGCGCCGACCAGGCGCGCCCGGTCCGGGTCACCGCGACCCCGGCGAAGTCCTCCGGCAAGGTGGCGAGGTCCTCGACGACCCAGACGGCGTCGAGCAGTGCGCGGGCCGCCTCGGGACCGCGCACGAGGGACGCCAGCGCAACCGCGCCGGGAGGGGGAGCCGCCGCGGAGACGGCGCCGGGCGACCGCGCGCCGCCGGCATCCGTCGTGTCGCCGAGCACGAGCGCGCGTCCGCCGTCGCGCCCCGCGCGATCGAGCAGCGCCGCGCCCGCGGGCAGGTCCTCGACGACCGCGGCGCCCAGCCGCCCGTCGAGCGCCGCGGCGAGCGCGAGCTCGTAGCCCTCGTCGACCTGGAGCTCGCCCGACAGCGCCCGCGCGCCGCCGGGCGCCCCGGCGTGCGAGCGCAGGAACTGGTTGGCCGCCGCGAGCTCGGCGCCGACCTTCGCCGCCGCGCGCCGGGCCGCCTCGACCGCCTTCTCGGACTCGCGCCGTTCGCGCCGCACGGCCTCCGCCGCGGCGTCGGCCGCCTTCAGCGCCTCGCGGCGCTCCGCGACGACCTGCTGCAGCCCGGCCGCGCGCTGCTCGGCCGCGGCGCGCTCGGCCTCCAGCGTCTCCAGCTCGCGCTCGAGCTCGGCCTCGTGCTCGCGGTCCAGGCGCTCGAGCTCGGCCTCGAGCTGGGCGATCCGCTCGCGCCCCGCCTCGTCCGGCGCGTCCGCGGCCGCCTCGCTCTCCAGCGCCGCGATCTGCACGGCCCGCCGCTCGACGCGCTCGGCGAGCGTCGACGCCGTCTCCGCCGCGCGCTCGAGCCGCGAGTCCACGCGGTCGCGCGCGGTCCGGGCCGCGTAGACGCGCCCGGCCATCGCCTCGCGCTGCTCGGTGCGCCGCTGCAGGGCCTCCTCGGCCCGCTCGCGCCGCGCCGCCACATCCGTCAGCCGCCGCTCGGCCTCCTCGCGCGCCGCGCGCGCCGCGACCGCGGCGGCCTCGGCCTCGCCCAGATCCGCCCGCTTGGACCGGACCACGTCGCGCGCGAGCTCCCAGCGCGCCTCGAGCGACTGGCGCTCCAGGCGCTCGTGCAGCTCCGCCGCCTCCGCCTGCCGCTTCAAGGGCCGCAGCCGCGACCGCGCCTCGCGCTCCACGTCGAGCGCGCGGTCCAGGTTGTCCTGCGTGCGCTCGAGCTTGAGCTGCGCCCGGCGCCGGCGCTTGCGGTGCTTGCCGAGCCCCGCCGCCTCCTCGATCAGCAGCCGCCGGTCGCGCGGCTTGCTCGTCACGATCGCCTCGATGCGCCCCTGGGACACGACCGAGTGCATCTCCTTGCCGAGGCCCGTGTCCGACAGGACCTCCAGGACGTCGACGAGCCGGCAGCGCGCGCCGTTGAGCCGGTACTCGCCGTCGCCGGAGCGGTCCAGTCGGCGCTGGATCGAGATCTCGCTCATCGGATAGAGCTCGGAGCCCTCGCCGTTGTCGAGGACGAGCTCGACCTCCGCCGCGTTGCGCGCCTGCACGCCGCGGCCGCCGCCGAAGATGACGTCCTGCATCGACGCGCCGCGCACCGCGAGCGGCGACTGCTCGCCCAGGGCCCACAGCACCGCGTCGGTGACGTTTGACTTCCCCGAGCCGTTGGGCCCGACGATCACCGACACGCCGGAGCCGAACTCCAACCGCGTGCGGTCCGGGAACGACTTGAAGCCCTTCAGCGTCAGCGACTTGAGATGCATCAGCCGGCGTCCTCCCCCTCGACGTCCTGCAGCTGAACGATGGCCAGGCGCGCCGCCTCCTGCTCGGCGGCCTTCTTCGAGCGACCCGTGCCGCGCCCGACGACCCGTCCGTCCACCGATGCGACGACCTCGAACGTGCGGTCGTGCGGTGGCCCGAGCTCGGCCGTCACCTCGTAGGCGACGATGTCGCCGGCGCGGGCGAGGCGCTCCTGCAGCGTCGACTTGAAGTCCACCGGATGCTCGAGCGCCTGTGACAGCTCGGGCTGGAAGGCCTCGACGACCGCCTCGGCCGTCCGCTCGTAGCCGGCGTGCAGGTAGCAGGCGCCGATGACCGCCTCGGTCACCGAAGCGAGCACCCGGTCGGTGCCGATCACCGTCGCCGCGGTCTGGCCCGCGCCCACCGGCGCCGCGGCCTGCAGGCGCTCGGGTACGCCGAGCCGCTCGGCGACCGCCACGCACGAGGGGCCGGACACCGTCTGGGCCCGGATCTTCGTCAGCCGGCCGGCGCCGAAGCGCTCGGCCTCCAGGCGCGGGTACAGGTGGGCGGTGACCGCCAATCCCAGCACCGAGTCGCCGAGGAACGCCAGACGCGAGTAGGAGTCGGACCGCCGCTCCGACCACGAGGCGTGGGTGAACACCTGCCGGGACAGCTCCTCCGGCAGCTCGTCGAGCAACTTGCGCAGCTGCTCCACGCTACGCGTTGACGCCGTGCGCCATGACGAAGTCCACCGCCTGACCCACGGTGAGGATCTTCGTCGCCTCCTCGTCGGAGATGCGCACGCCGTAGGAGTCCTCGAGCTCCTGCACGAGGGTGTACAGGTCGAGCGAGTCGGCCTCGAGGTCCTCCTTGAAGCGCGTGTCCTGCCGGATGCGCTCCGGATCCACCTCGAGCTCGTCGGCGAGGTGGGCACGGATGAGCTGGAAGACGTCCTCTCGGGTCATTCAGCGGCCACCGTAGCGGTGCTGTCGGACGGGGGACGACGGAGCGCGCCGGCAGACTCCATGGCAGCGATGGTACGCCCCGTGACGTCCTCCTCGACGCCGCGGGCGGCGGCGCGGATGGCGTTGGCGAAGCCGACCCGCGTGAACCGGCCGTGCGGGATGACGCCGAGCTTGCGCAGTCCGAGCAGGTAGGCGCCTCCCGGGCCCTCGGGGTCCAGCTCGTCGCGCAGCCCGCGCAGGGCCGGGCGCAGCATCGCGCCGCCGATCTTGCCGCGCGAGGTCGCCGTCGCCCGCGCGCGCACCACGTGCAGCAGCGTCTGCGAGACGCCCTCGATGAGCTTGAGCGTGATGTTGCCGGTGAAGCCGTCGGCGACGATGACGTCGGCGGTGCCGTCGACGACGTGCGTGCCCTCGACGTTGCCGATGAACTCCATCCCGAAGCTGCCCGCCGCGCGCTGCTCCAGCAGCCCGTGGGCCTCGAGGACCAGCTCGTTGCCGCGCGTCGCCTCCTCGCCGTTGGACAGCAGGGCGACGCGCGGGCGCGCGATGCCGTGCAGCAGCGTCACCAGCGCGGCGCCCATGAAGGCGAACTGGACGAGATGGTCCGGGCGCACGTCGGCGTTCGCTCCCACGTCGAGCAGCGTCACCGGATGGTCGGGGATCGGCAGCGGGAGGGCCAGCGCGGGCCGGAAGATCCCGCGGGCGCGCTTGATGTTGAACAGCCCCGCCGCGAGTGCGGCCCCGGTGGACCCGGCGCTGACGAGCGCGTCGGCCTCGCCCTCGGCTACCGCGCGGGCCGCGCGGACGATCGAGGCGTCCGGGGTCGACCGCGCCGCGGAGGCGGGCTCGGGCGACTTGGCGATCGACACGGGCGAGTCGACGACCGTCACGCCGGGGCCGACCTCGCCGATCCGGTCGGCCGGGCCGTAGACGATCACCTTGACGCCCTCGCGCGCGGCGATCAGCGCCCCTTCGGCGACCTCGCGCGGACCCAGATCGGCACCGTTGGCGTCGACCGCGACGGTCGCCGTCATCGGCGCGGCCTAGTGGTCGTGGTCGTGCGCGTGGCCGGCGCCGCCGGCGACGACCTCACGCCCAGCGTACGAGCCGCACACGGGGCAGACCCGGTGCGGGCGGCGCGGGCTGTGACAGGTGGGGCACGCGTTCGTCGAGGGCGCGCTGATCTTGTGCGTGGCGCGCCGCTTCGCTGTGCGGGCGTGCGACTGCTTCTGCTTCGGGACGGCCATGGGCGACGCAGGGTAGCCCATACGCTGATCGGCATGGAGATCCGCCCAATGCGCGAGGAGGACGTCGCCGCCGGCCACCGCTTGGCCGAGGAGGCCTTCGGGGGTGGCGGCCCGGCGCTGCCGGAGGCGCTCCTGCGCCGCCGCGGCGAGGGGCGGATCCGCCATCTGCTGCGCACCGATCCGGCCGGGTGCTGGTCGGCGGTCGACGGCGCCGGCGAGCTCGCCGGGGGTCGGCATCGCCCTGCTGCGCGACGGCATCTGGGGCCTCTCGCTGCTCGCCGTGCGCCCCGACGTCCAGGCGCGGGGCGTCGGTCGCGGGCTGCTCGAGGCGACGCTCGCCTACGGCGACGGGGCGCGCGGGCAGATCATCCTCTCCTCCGCCGATCCGAAGGCGATGCGCCGCTACGCGCGCGCCGGCCTGCAGCTCGTGCCGATGGTCGCCGCGGCCGGCATCGTCGACCGCTCCCGGGTTCCCGCCGTCGACGGCGTCCGGCCCGGCACGGCCGCCGACATCGAGCGGACCGCCGCGTTCTCCCGCCACGTCCGCGGGGCCGGCCACCACGTCGACCTCCCCGAGCTGACGTCCCACGAGCGCCCGCTGCTGATCCACGAGCGCGGGTTCGCGGTCCACGACAACGGCACGCCGAAGCTCCTCGCGGCCCTCGACGACGAGGCGGCGACGGCCCTCCTGTGGGCCTGCCTGGCCGCGAGCGGCCCGGGCGCGACCGTGCTCGTCGACTTCATCGGGCCCGGCCAGGACTGGGCGGTGCAGACGGTGCTGGAGGCCGGTCTCGCGCTGTCGCCCGAAGGCCCCGCGTTCGTGCGCGGCGAGCTCGGGCCGATGCGGCCCTACCTGCCGAGCGGGCCCTACCTCTGATCCAGCTTGAGCTCGCGCAGCGCCGCCCACCGCGGGTCGGGGGCGGCCTCGTGGCCGTGCTCGGGCCCCGCGGCGTTGAGGTCCTCGCCGCAGACCGCGCACAGGCCGGCGCAGTCGGGCCGGCACAGCACCTGGTTGGGCAGCGCGAGCGCCAGCGCGTCGCGCGCCCAGGCGCCCAGGTCGAGCACCTCGCCCGCCATGTACGGGCTCGTCATCTCCGGATCGTCGCCCCGCGGATCGTGCACCTCGCGCGCGTCGACGGCGATGGTCGGCGACGCCGCCGTCAGGCAGCGCATGCACGGGCCCGAGAGCGTCGTCTCGAAGCGCAGGCGCATCGCATAGCCGTCGCCGACCATGCGCGACAGGTCCAGGACGACCGGCACCGTGTCCGGGGTCTCGTAGTCCTGGCCGGCGAGCTCGAAGCCGTCCAGGTGCACCTCGAGGCGGTCGATCCGCCGGCCCGAGCCGGCGTCGAGCGCGAGTCGCGACAGGTCGATGGTGTCGGCACGCTGGGGCATGAAATCCAGCGTAGCGAGCGGCCTGACGGACGCGTCAGGCGGGCTCGTCGGCGAGATCGCGCTTGAGCACCTTGCCCGTCGCGTTGCGCGGCAGCTCGTCCATGAAGACGATCTCGCGCGGCACCTTGTAGCCGGCGAGGTTCGACTTGACGTGGCGCTTGAGCGTGTCCTCGCCGACCTCGCTGCGAGCGACGACGAAGGCCTTGAGCCGGTGGCCGAAGTCCTCGTCCTGGACGCCGATCACGGCCACCTCCTCGACCGCGTCATGGGCGGCCAGGCAGTCCTCGACCTCGCGCGGGAAGACGTTCTCGCCTCCGGAGACGATCATCTCGTCGTCGCGCCCGTCGATGAAGAGGCGGCCGCCCTCGTCGAAGTGGCCGACGTCGCCGGAGGACAGCAGGCCTCCGATGTTCTGCTTGTGCCCGCCGCCGGTGTAGCCCTCCATCGCCATCTCGTTGCCGACGAAGATGCGGCCGGTCTCGCCGGGTCCCACCTCGCCGCCGTCCTCGTCGAGGAGCTTGACGACGGTCCCGCGCGGCGGGCGGCCCGCGGTGCCGGGCGCGGCGCGCAGGTCGGCGGGCGTGGCGATCGTCGCCCAGGCCACCTCGGTCGAGCCGTAGAGGTTGTAGAGGACGTCGCCGAAGCGGTCCATGACCTTCGTGGCGAGCTCGCCCGGGAGCGCGCTGCCGCTGGCCGCGATGACGCGCAGGGCGCGGGTGTCGTAGCGGTCGATGATCTCGGCCGGCAGCTCGAGCATGCGCTGCAGCATCACCGGGACGACGACGAGGCCGCTGCACGCGAACTGGGCGGTCGCGCTCAGGCAGCTCTCGGGCGTGAAGCGCCGGCGCAGCACGACCGTCGAGGACAGGCTGATCGCCAGCATCCAGTTCGCGTAGCCCCACGAGTGGAAGATCGGCGCCGCGACGTGCGTGTGCTCGCGCGCGCGGTACGGGATGCGGTCGAGCAGCGCGGCGACCGGCTCGAGGGACTCCGGCTGCTTGCGGTTGGCGCCCTTCGGCGAGCCGGTGGTGCCGGAGGTCAGGATCGTGATGCGCCCCTTCCGGGCGGGCGGCACGACGTCGGAGGCGTCGCCGCCCGCGATGAGGTCCTCGAGCAGCTCGTCGGCGTGCCGGCCCTCGGACTGCGCCTCGGTCCACGCGATGAAGCGCCTGCGCCGACGGCCCGCCTCGGAGACGAGCTCGGTGAACTCCTCGTCGAAGACGATCGCCTTCGGCTTCTCGCGCTCGCACACCTCGGTGATCTGCGGCCCGGAGAACATCGTGTTCAGGTAGAGCGCGTGGGCGCCGAGCTTGGAGCAGGCCACCGTGACGTCGATGATGCCGCGGTGGTTGCGGCAGAGGATGGCGACGTTGTCGCCCTCGCCCAGGCCGCGGTCGGCGAGCGCGTGGGCGAGCCCGTTCGTGCGGCGGTGGACCTCGGCGAAGGTGAGCGAGCCGAGGTCGTCGACGATCGCCGGTTCGTCGGGGTAGCGGATGGCCGACGTCGTGTAGCCCGCGGCGGCGGTGGGACCCCAGCGCCGGAGCGCGAGCCCGGTGCGCAGCAGGCGGTCGGGCCGCGCCGGCCGGAACACGCCCGCCTCGATCAGCGTCTTGGCCGTCTGCAGCTTGCGGCTGGCGGAATCGAGGACGTTCATCTGACCCGGGGTCGGAATGTACCGGGCGCGACGTCTGCGGGAGGCCCAGGGGCGTCATCTGCGCAGATCGAGGCCCGCGGGGAGCGTGCCCTCCTCGATGAGCGCGTACACGTCGCGGGCGCGGCGCGGGTTGAGGAACACGTGGCGCTGACCGACGCTGAGCTTCTCCTCGAGCAGCCCGGAGGCGATGAGGCGCTCGCCGATCTCCTCGGCGAGCTGCTTGTCGTTGCCGTGGAAGCCGCGGGCGAGGTGGCTGAACTCGGTGTGGTAGCCGCCCCACTTTCCCATGCCGGCGAGGCGCTGGACGATGCGCCGCGCGATCCGGCGGTCGGGGTCGGGATCCTCGTGGGGCCGGGGCGCGGCGGCCGGGCCGGCGAGCGCGGCGAGGACGGCATCCTCCTGCTCCGCGACCTGGAGCGGGTCGGCCGGGTTCGCGCCGAGCGCGGCGATCGCCTCGGCGATGCGCAGCGGGTGGGCCTCGCCGACCGGCGGCCGCAGCGGTTCGTGTGCCTCGAGCACCCCGGCGGGCAGGACGACCGCTCGGGCGCGCAGCCGGTCGACGCGCGCCACGTGCTCGTCGAAGGCGAGGGCGGCGAGCTCGGGGTCCCCCGCCTCGGCCGCCAGCAGTAGGTGGCCGTCGTGATCGCCCGCCTGGACACCGCGGCCCCCGGCCTCGACGAGGGAGCCGACGAGCGCCGCGACCAGCAGCCAGCTGCGCTCCTCGACCTCCTGTGGATCGGCCCGCAGGGTCGCCGGGACCGGCGCCACGGCGAGCAGGCCCGGCCCGATGGCCACCGTCACGGGCTCGGGGATGCCGGAGCGCTTGCGGCGCAGCTCCTGGACGCCGAGCTCGAGCTCCGCGTGCAGCAGCGCGCGCAGGCGCGCGGGAGCGGGCTCGTGCTCGGTCAGCGCGTCGTCGAGCGCCGTCATCGGCTGAGCGTAGGGATGGGGCCGCCGAACCGCCGTTCCGTCGGGTCCTCCACCTACCTTTGCAGGGGCAATGGAGGCTGCCACCCCCCTTCCCTTCGCCCTCGCTTCGCGCGTCCGCGTGCACGGCGAGCGCGTGCTCGTCGAGGATCTCGAGGTCGTCGACGAGGCGGCCGTGCGGCTCGTGCGCGAGCACCGCGATCCCGTGCGCGCGCTGCTGGACATGATCGAGATCGGGGCCCGGGTCCTCGACCGCGAGCAGACCGGGTCGGAGGTCGAGTTCGTCAAGGCGGAGTTCGAGCGCCAGGCCCGGGTGCTGGAGACCGAGTTCGTCGACCGCGCGCGGCGGGTCGCCGAGCGGCTGGACCAGAAGGTCGACGAGGCGTTCGGGCCCGAGCACGGGCACGTGACGCGGGCTCTGCAGCGCCACTTCGGCGACGAGTCCTCGGTGGCGGTGCAGCACCGCGTGCAGGCGGTCGTCAGCGAGGTCGCCGTCCAGATGCGCGAGGACCTGCGCAAGCAGTTCGCCTCCGACGCGGAGAACAACCCCCTGGCCGGCTTCCAGCGGGCGTCGCTGGCGATGATCAAGCAGTCGTCGGACCAGCAGGCCGAGCGGCTGGGGGCGATGACGGCCGAGATGACCGCGCTGAAGATCCAGCTCGCCGAACTGCGGGCCGAGAAGGTCAAGCGCGAGGAGCTGGCCGACGTCACGGAGCGCGGGGCGGCGAAGGGCCGCACGTACGAGGAGGCGGTGTTCGAGGCGCTCGACGTGGTGGCCGTCGCGCGCGGCGACGACTGCGACGCGGTCGGCGACGTGCGCGGCCAGGGCGGGCGCAAGGGCGACGTCGTCGTGGCGATCGACGCGTGCGCGGGGCCGGCCCGCGGCCGGATCGTCTTCGAGGCCAAGGACCGCAAGCTGTCGAAGAACGAGGCGCTGGCCGAGCTCGACGGCGCGATCGAGACGCGCGGCGCGGACTTCGGCGTGCTCGTGGTGCCCAGCGAGGACGAGCTGCCCGCGCGGACGCACCCGCTGCGCGAGTACAACGGCGACAAGCTCTTCGTCGTCTACGACCCCGAGGAGGGGTCGCGGCTGGCGCTGGAGGTGGCCTACGGGCTGGCGCGCGCCCGGGTGCTGATGGCCCGCGACGAGGCCGGCGGGCTCGACCCCGCGGCGCTGCGCGCGGAGGTCGAGCGCGCCCTGCAGGCGATGGAGGACGTGCGCCGCGTCAAGTCGCAGCTGACGAACGCGACGAACGGCATCGACCAGGCGCGGGCGATCCTCGACGCGATGGCGAGCTCGGTGCGCGGCCACCTCGCGCAACTCGACGCGCTGCTCGCGCCCGCGGAGGACGAGGAGGCGCACTGAGCCGCGGCGCAGTACACCTTCGGTGATGGTGCGCCGCCGGGTGATCGTGTCGGGCCGCGTGCAGGGCGTGTTCTTCCGCGACAGCACGCGCCGGGAGGCGGCGCGACTGGGCGTGGCCGGCTGGGCGCGCAACTGCGGCGACGGAACCGTCGAGGCGGTCTTCGAGGGACCGCAGGAGGCGGTGTCGCAGGCGGTCGAGTTCGTGCGGACCGGGCCGCCGCGCGCCCAGGTGCAGCGCGTGGAGGTGTTCGACGAGCCCGCGGAGGGGCTGCGCGGGTTCGACGTCGGCTGAGGCGGACGTGTAGCGGCGCGACGCGGTGCCTCGCGTCGCGGCGCTCAGCGCGCGACTTCGGCCGGCTCGTCCTTGCCCTGCAGGCGCTCGCGGCCCCGCTGGACGGCGGCGATGAACTTCGAGAGGTTGACCTCGAGCGTGTTGAGGATCTCGTCGGCGTAGTCCTCGGCGCCCAGGCGGATCTCACGCTCGCGCGCGCGGGCGTCCTCGATGATGTCCTCGGCGGCGCGCTCGGCCGCCTTCGTGACCTCCTCCTGGGAGATCAGGCGCTCCTGGCGCTCGCGCGCCTCCTTGACGATGCGCTCGGCCTCGCGCTTGGCCTCGGCCAGCATCTCCTGGCGCTCCTTGACGATCCAGCGCGCCTGCTTGATCTCCTCGGGGATCGTCGCGCGCATCTGGTCGAGGATGTCGTAGATCTCCTCCTTGTCCACGCGAACCTGATCCGTGAGCGGCACGGGCTTCGCGTTGTGGACGAGGTCGTCCAGCTTGTCGATGAGCACGAGGACGTCCATGGCTTCCTTAGGTTCGTTAGCGGCCGAGCTCTTCCTTCAACCGCCGGGCGACGCGATCGGACACGAGTCCGTCGATGTCCCCGCCGAAGGTTGCGAGCTCTTTGACACCGCTGGAGCTGAGAAAACTGTACTGCGGCCCCGACATCAGGTAGACGGACTCGATGTCGTCGGCCTGGCGGCGGTTGAGGTTGGACATCTCGAGCTCGTACTCGAAGTCCGAGATCGCGCGCAGGCCCTTGACGATGGCCTTCGCGCCGACCCGGCGCGCGAACTCGACGATGAGGATGTCGAACGGCGCGGCGCTCACGTTGCCGAGGTGCGCCGTGGCGTCCTCGATGAACGAGATCCGCTCATCGGCCGCGAAGAGCGGCTTCGTCTTGCGCACCGACGCGTTGACGACCGCGACGATCACCTCGTCGAAGAGGTCCGATGCGCGCGAGATGACATCGAGGTGCCCGTTGGTGATCGGGTCATAGCTTCCGGGGCAGACGGCCTTGGTCATGGGAGGGTGTGGATCCTGATCATGGTGTCGCCGTAACGGCGCTCGTCGGTGACCTCCAGCGCCGGAAGCGCAAGCGGTGCCCGCCGGTCGGTCTCGCTCACGACCCGCCCGCTGTCCGCGAGCAGCGGCGCGAGCTCGAGCGCCGGTCCGAGCCCCGCCGCGTCGCGGTACGGGGGGTCGAGGAACACGAGATCGTATGGCCCTCCCGCCGCGGATGCGTCCCGGACGAACGCGCGGACGTCCCGGGCGCGCACTTCGGCGCTCGCTCCGAGCGCCTCGAGGTTGGCTCGGATGGCCTTCAGCGCGGCGGGCGCGCGCTCGACGAGGACGGCTCGCGCGGCGCCGCGCGACAGCGCCTCCAGCGCGAGCGCGCCCGAGCCGGCGAAGAGGTCGAGCACCGCCGTGCCGTCGAGCGGGCCGAGGATCGAGAAGAGGGCCTCGCGGACGCGGTCGGACGTGGGACGGGTGTCGCGGCCCGGCGGCGCCACGATCCGGCGGCCGCGCCACTGGCCGGCGACGATCCTCACGATGTCACCGTGTACAGCGCTCTGACCGCCGTGGGTGAGGACCCGCAGGGTCTCACGACGGCACCGCAGCGCGGGTGCGGGCGCGGCCGGGTGAGGACTCGCAGGGTCTCACGACGGCACCGCAGCGCGGGTGCGGGCGCGGCCGGGTGAGGACCCGCAGGGTCTCACGGATGCAGGCCGCCGGACGGCGGGTCGGGTCGGGGGATGCGGGTCACGCGGGGATCGGCAGGTCGAGCTCGGCGACGCCGTAGCGCTCGCGCAGCGCGTCGGCCAGCAGCGCGTTCTCGGGTCGCTGCAGCTCGGGATCCGAGGCCAGCAGCTCCGCCGCGCGGCGCCGGGCGCGCTCGAGCAGCCCCTCGTCCTCGGGCAGCCGCGCGACGTCGAACTCGCCGTAGCCCGACTGGCGCGTGCCGACGAGCTCGCCCTCGCGCCGCAGCTCGAGGTCGATCTCCGCCAGCCGGAAGCCATCGGCGTGCTCGGCGAGCGCGCGCAGCCGCTTGGACTCCTTCGGGCCGAACAGGATGCACACCGACGCGTGCCCGCCACGGCCGATCCGGCCGCGCAGCTGGTGCAGCTGCGAGATGCCGTAGCGCTCGGCGTTCTCGACGAGCATGACGGTCGCGTTGGGCACGTCGATGCCGACCTCGATCACGCTCGTCGCCACGAGCACGTCCGCGCCGCCCGCCGCGAACGACGCCATCGCCGCCTGCTTGTCGCGCGGGCGCATCTGCCCGTGCAGGAGGACGAGCCGGAAGTCCGACAGCTCGCCCCGGGCCAAGCGCTCGAACTCGCTCGTCGCCGCCCGCGCCTGCAGGGCCTCGGACTCCTCGACGAGCGGGCAGACGACGAACGCCTGGCGGCCGGCCCTCAGCTCCTCGCGGATGCGCTCGTACGCGCGCTCGCGCTCGGCGTCCGTCGACGCCACGAACGTCCGGATCGGCTTGCGCCCGCCGGGCAGCTCGTGGATCGCCGTGTGCTCGAGGTCGCCGAACTCGAGCAGGCGCATCGTGCGCGGGATCGGGGTCGCGGTCATGTGCAGCACGTGGGGCGCCAGCCTCCGACCATCCCCGGGGGCGCTGCGCGAGTCGATGCCGTCGCGTGGATGGTGCCCGGGGCCCTTGGCGTCCAGCGCGCTGCGCTGGCGCACGCCGAACCGGTGCTGCTCGTCGACCACCGCCACCGCGAGCCGGTCGAAGACGACCGCCGGCTCGATGAGCGCGTGCGTCCCGACGACGAGCGACAGCTCGCCGGACCCGAGCTTGCCCAGCACGTCCGCCCGGCGCCCCGCCGGGGTGGACCCGGTCAGCAGCGCAGCCGAGACCGGCTCGGCGCCGAGCAGGTTCTGCACCGTCGCGAAGTGCTGCTCGGCCAGCGTCTCGGTCGGAGCCATGAACGCGCCCTGCATCCCGTGCTCGACCGCCCGCAGGAGCGCGAACAGCGCGACGACGGTCTTGCCCGAGCCGACCTCCCCCATCAGCAGCCGCTGCATCGGTCTCCGTCGTGCGAGGTCCGCCTCGACCGCCTCCATGGCGGCGGACTGGTCGCCGGTCGGCGTGAACGGCAGCGCGTCCGCCAGCCAGCGCTCGGTCAGCCGCCGCGGCCCGTCGAGCGCCGGCGCCGCGATCGCCGCATGCAGCGCCCGGCGCCGGGCGAACAGCAGCTGCGTGGACAGCAGCTCGTCGAACGCCAGGCGCACGCGCCCGGGCTCGCCGTCGCCGAAGTGCATGTCGGCCAGCGCCGCGGCGCGGTCGGGCAGCCGCTCGGCCACGCGCAGGGCCGCGGGCAGCGGCTCGATGACGTCGCCGATCGCGGCCCGGTGCGCGCGCACCATCTCCGCCAGCTGCGTCGACGTGATCCCCTCGGTCGCCGGGTAGTGGGCGATGCCCTCCACCGCCGCGCCGACGTCGAGGGTCTCGGAATGCGAGCTCACCTTGAACGAGTTGCGCCCGTCGTACTTGCCGTACAGCGCCAGGCGGGTCCCGGGCCGGTAGCGGCGCTCCAGCCACGGCTGGTTGAAGAAGACCACCTTCATGACCCCGGTCGCGTCGGCCACGGTCGCCTCGACGAGCGGCTTCATGCCCCGCCGGCGCACGGGCCGCGACCGGATCGAGCGCACCTCCACGAGGACGTTGGCCTGCTCGCCGACCGCGAGCTCGGCGACCTGCCGCGCGACCCGGCGTTCGCGCGGCAGGTGCCAGAGGAGGTCGCCGACCGTCCGCAGCCCGAGCGTCTCGAGCGCCTCCGCGACCTTGGGGTGCGGCGCCTCGACCGCCTGCTCCAGGCGCGACGGGCGTGGGAGACGGACCGCGACCGCGGCGGGATCGGCGCTGTCGAACGGGCCCACGCCGAGATGATGACCGCCGGGGCGGACCGGCCGCGGCGGCGGGCCTGAAGCTACTCCGCCGACAGAAGCCACCAGTACGCCGGCTGGCCGCCGTCCTCGATCTCGAGCTCCACCGCATCGGACGCGAGCGCCCGCACGCCGTCGTGGTCGAGCGGGGCGCCGTCGCCGGCGATGCAGGTGACGAGCTCGGCGTCGCGCGAGAGCGAGCGCAGGACGGCCTGCAGGGTCGGCCCGGGCTCGCCCCAGGCGATGATCTCGTCCTCGACGAACCCCACGGCCTCGCCGACGCCGAACCGGCCGTGCACGTCCTCGCGCGCGGCCGGGGCGACCGAGCCGATGCGCAGCTGCACGAGCGCGTCGGTCATCGCCTGCGCGTTCTCCGCCGCCGCGCGATCCGGCACCAGGGCCACCGCGGCGCTCAGGCCCGCCTGCTGCGAGCGCGACGCCACGACGTGGACCGTCTTCTCCGCGAGCTCGGCGGCGCGCTCGGCGGCCATGATGACGTTGGGCGAGTTCGGCAGGACCACGACCTCCTCGGCGGGCACCGCATGGATGGCGGCGAGCAGCTCGTAGGTCGACGGGTTGAGCGTCGCGCCGCCGTCGAGCACCTCGGCGCCCAACGACGCGAACAGGCGCCGCATCCCGTCGCCGGCGCAGACCGCCAGAGCCCCGCACCGCGACAGCAGCCGCCCGGCGCGCTGCTCGACCTGCTCGTGCATGTCGGCGACGTCGAGCCGCGACACCTCGCCGGCGCCCGCGAAGATCGCGGTCGCGGCCTGCGGTTCGTCGGTGTGGACATGGACCTTGATCGTGTGCTCGTCGCCGACGATGAGGACCGAGTCGCCGATCGCCTCGAGCGGCCCGGCGAAGCGCGAGCGCTCGAGCCCCGCGCCGATCACAGCGAAGTTCGTGCAGTACCGGTAGGTCGAGGAGCTGTGCTCCTCGGGGGCATGGCGCCGCGCCGGCGCGTGATGGTGCTCGAGCGGCGGGCCCTCGCTCCCGCGCAGCGCGGCGACGATCCCCGCGAAGATGATCGTCACGCCGTAGCCGCCCGCGTCGACCACGCCGGCGTCGCGCAGCACGGACAGCAGCTCGGGGCCGCGGCGCACCGACTCCTCGCCGGCGACGATCGCACGCTCGAGGATGTCGGCGATCGCGGCGTTCTGGTCGTCGGACGACGCGCAAGGCCCGAGGCGCGGGTCGGGCATGTGCGCGAGCTCGGTGGCGATGCGGCTCGCCATCTCGCGCATGACCGTCAGGATCGTCCCCTCGGCCGGCTCGCGGACCGAGGAGTACCCATGGTCGGCCGCGCGGGCCATCGCGGCGCCGATCAGCACCGGGTCGACAAGCTCGCCGGGGCGGCTGATGAGCTCCTCGGCGGCGCCGCGGATGAGCTGGGAGAGGATGACGCCGCTGTTGCCGCGCGCGCCGAGCAGCGCCGCCCGGGCGACGCGGCCCACGATCTCGTCGCGGCCGATCTCGTCGATCGTGCGCTCGCCGCCCTCCTGGGCGAGCTGGTCGACCTCCGCCAGGCAGGCGCGCAGGGTCAGCGCCATGTTGTCGCCCGTGTCGCCGTCGGCGACGGGGAACACGTTGAGGTCGTTGACCTCCTGGCGGCGGCTCTCGAGATGCGCGAGCGCGCCTTCGACGACAGCGCGGAAGCGGACGAGGCTCGACTCGGTCACGGCAGCAGGTCCAGGGCGCGATGCCCTGGAGCTACAGAACCCATGGGGTCCCGCCTCCCGCCGGCGGACGCTGCGAGCCCACCATGCAGGCCGCGGGCCGGAATCGGCACCCCTAGAGCGCCTTGGTGACCTTGCCGGCCTTCAGGCAGCGCGTGCAGACGTAGACGCGGCGCGGAGAGGCGCCGTCCATGACGCGAACCTTCTGGAGGTTCGGGTCGAAGCGACGCTTGGTCGCGACCATCGAGTGGCTGCGGCTGTTGCCGAACGCGGGGCCCTTGCCGCAGGAGTGACAGATCTTTGCCATGCGGCAGAGGAGGATAGCGGGGCCGGACGTTCGGCCCCGCGCCGTCATGGGTAGGCGTCCCGCTAGCGCATGCCTGCGACGTCGCCGCCCGTCCGACTCCCTGACCGTTACCGCACCGTTCGCCGGATCGCCTCCGGCGGCATGGCGACCGTCTTCGCGGCCGAGGACACGCTGCTCGGCCGCGTCGTCGCGGTCAAGGTGCTGGGCGCGCACTTCGCCTCCGACGAGGCCGCGATCGAGCGCTTCAGCCGCGAGGCGCGTGCCGCCGCGCGCGTGTCGGACCACCCGCACGTCGCCACGATCTACGACATCGGCGAGATGGACGACGGGACGCCGTTCATCGTGATGGAGCACTTCGCCGGCGGCACGGTGGCCGACCGGCTGAAGGCCGCCACGCCGATCAGCCGCCGCCAGGCGCTCGCCTGGCTCGACGCCGCCGCCTCGGCGCTCGACCACGCGCACCGCCACGGGATCGTCCACCGCGACGTCAAGCCCGGCAACCTCCTGCTCGACGAGCACGGACGCCTCGCGGTCGGTGACTTCGGCATCGCCCGGATGGCCAGCGACGCCGCCGGCCTGACGCAGACCGGCACCGTGCTCGGCACGGCCGCGTACCTGTCGCCCGAGCAGGCGCTCGGCGAGGACGCGACCGCGGCCAGCGACCGCTACTCGCTCGCCGTCGTCGCGTTCGAGCTGCTCACCGGGCGCCGGCCGTTCGGCGGCGAGCACATCGCGGCGCAGGCGCGCGCACACGTCGAGACGCCGCCGCCCGCGGCCAGCGAGGTCGACGACACGCTGCCGATGGCCGTCGACCGGGCGTTGTGGCGCGGGCTGGAGAAGGATCCGGACCGCCGGTGGCGCAGCTGCTGCGACATGGTCGAGGCGCTCGAGGACGGCGTCATCGGCACGGAGGCCGAGCGCACGGCCCCGACGCGCGCGGTCCCGCCGCGCGCCGTCCCGCCGCGCGCGGTCCCGAGCCGAGAGGCGGCCGACGACGAAGGCCCCGGCCGCCGGCGCTTCGGCTGGGGCGTCCTCGTCGCGCTCGCCTCGGTCCTCCTGCTCGCCGGCGCCGCGATCGCCGCGCTCGCGCTCAACGGCGGCGGCGGCAACGGCGATCGCTCCGCCGGCGGCGCCGCCCAGACGACGGCAACGGCGCGCAGCGAGGCGTCGCGCAGCGACGCGGGCAAGAGCGCCGCCAAGGCCAGGAAGAAGGCGAAGCGCAGGCAGAAGGCCCAGCAGGCGGCGGCGCCGCCCGCGGCCTCCGCCCCCGAGACGCAGACCTCGCCGCCCGAGACGCAGCAGGCGACGACCCAGGAGCAGGCGCCGCCCGAGCAGGCCCCGCCGTCCGGCTCCTCCTCCGAGCTCCAGGCCCAGGGCCACAACCAGATCGCCCAGGGCGACTACGCCGGTGCGATCGCGAGCCTCCAGCAGGCCGTGCAGGACTGCCCGGTGTCGCAGACCGACCCGTGCGCCTACGCCCTCTACGACCTCGGTCACGCGCTCCGGCTCGCCGGGCGCCCGTCGGAGGCCGTCGACGTGCTCCAGGTGCGCCTGCAGAATCCCGACCAGCAGGGAACGGTCCAGGCCGAGCTCGCCGCCGCCCAGCAGGCGGCCGGCGAGGCGGGCGGAGCCGGGCCGGCGGGCCGGGGCAAGGGCCACGCCAACGGGCGCGACTGACCGCCGGCGGCCTCGCCGCGGGAGGCCGCCCGACCGCCGCCGCGCCAAGCACCGGTGCTGCGCCGACCCGACGGACGGACGGCGGATGGACAGATGGTCCTGAGCATGGTGTAGCGTCGCCCCGACCGGATTCGCGATCGACCCACGGCAGGAGGGTCCATGTTCGGTGTTCCCCGCGGTGCCCTATGCGCCGTCCTCGTGACGGGCGCTGTGCTCATCCCGGCGGCGGCCGCCCCGGCGCCCGTCATCGGCACGCGCGTGACGGAGATCGTCTCGCCGCCCGGCGGCGCTCCGCCGGCCGGCGGCCCGAGCGACGACACGACGTACGCGCAGGACACCGGCGTCGCCCGCGACGACCCGACCGGAGGGCCCCGGCCCGCCGACCACGACGTCACCTTCAGCCAGGACAACCGCAAGGTCCGCTACGTCGCCTACGACTCCTCCGCGAGCAACCTCGTGGCCGGCGACGCGAACGGCAAGCGCGACGTCATCGTGATGAAGCGCAACGCCCCGGGCACCGGCCAGATCACCGGATCGCTGTCGCTGGGCAGCGTCTCGAGCTCCGGCGAGCAGGGCAACGGCGACTCGATCAAGCCGTCGCTGGACGGCCTCAGCACGCTCGGCCAGGACGCGGTCGCGCCGCATTGCCTCACCTTCCAGTCGCAGGCGACCAACCTCTCCCCCGCGGACACGAGCTCCGACTGGGACGTGTACCTGCACGACCTCGACTCCGGCAGGACGACGCTCGTCAGCAAAGGCAGGGAGAACGCCACCGACGGCGTCGTCGACGGCTACTGCCGTCGCGTCTCGTTCGCCGCGGGCGGGCGCGTGTGGGTCTACGACGTCGCCCAGGGCACGGCGCGCCGCGTCGGCCGGGGCAGCCATCCCGACCTGCAGACCAACGGCGAGGGCGTGGCCTTCGACCGCGGCGGCCAGGTGTACTACCAGCCGCTCAGCGAACACCGCGAGAAGGTCAGGCGGAGCGGTGGCCGGCAGCTCGTCAGCAACTCGGCCACGAACGCCAAGCGGGGCGGCAACGGCGTCTCCAGCGATCCGAACCTGGACAACGACGGCGTCTACGTCGTCTTCGAGTCCACCGCCACCGACCTGTGCCTCAGCCGGTGCCGCGGCATCTCCGAGGACCGCAACGGTGCGACGCGCGACGTCTTCCGGCGCACGCTGCGCCAGTCGCCCAGCGGCGGACCGGACGAGATGGAGATGGTCAGCTACGACGCCGGGACCGATACGCAGGGCGACCTGCAGTCAGACCAGGTGCACGTGAGCGGGCACGGCGAGCAGGCGGTGTTCCGGTCGTTCGCCAAGAACCTGCGCGACCTGAAGTTCGACGGCCCACCGTCCGACGGCCCGTTCATGCACGTGTACTTCTGGAACTTCCCGCGCGAGCGCGGCGCGGGCAACCTCTCGGGCGAGAGCAAGTGCTGCCGCACCGGCGAGTTCCACCTCGCCGACGGCCGGCCGGCGTTCAGCTGGAGCCCGGCCATCTCCAACCGCGGCACGTTCGTCGGGTTCACGAGCCGCGAGGAGAACGAGTCCGGCGAAGCGAACGGCCAGGCCGTCCCCGACGCGTTCGTGCGCTTCATGGGGCTGTCCGACGAGTAGGCGGGCGCCCGTCAGCCGTGCTCGGGCTGACGCTCGGGCGCCGGAGCCGGCGGGTGCGCCGGGCGGCGGGCCGGGCGCGGGTAGCGCTCGGAGATCTGGCCCGGCTCGCGCAGGCGCACCGGGGACGCCTGGGCGTCGGGCAGCGGCACGCCGCCCCCGCCGCCGGGCTGCGGGCGCTGCGGCTGCGGGTCGTCGGGCGGCGGGCCGCCGTCGTCGTCGCCCGGCCACCAGTCGCGAACGTCGGCGCCGCTGTTGCGTACGAGGACCCCGATCAGCGCGAATGCTCCGACGATGTGGACCGCCAGGGTCAGCGCGAGCGCCAGCACCTCCGCCGTCATGGGGTTCAGGGTACCTGCAGTTGGCGCCTTAAGCCAGCCAGCGCGAGGACCGCCTCGGCGGCGTGGCGCCCGCTGTCGCGCTTGTCGCCGCCCGCACGGGCGAGCGCCTGCTCGCGGTTGTCGACGGTGAGCACGCCGAACGCGCACGGGATGCCGCTGCGCAGCTGCACGTCCTGGATGCCGCGCGCCGCCTCCTGGCAGACCCACTCGTAGTGGTCGGTCTCGCCGCGGATCACCGCCCCGAGGCACGCGACGCCGTCGTAGCGGCCGCTCTCGGCCGCGAAGCGCGCGGCGAGCGGAAGCTCGAACGCGCCGGGAACGTCGTAGCGGTCGACGTCCGTGACCCCCGCCTCGGCGAACCGGGCGCGCGCGCCCGCCTCGAGGCGGTCGGCGAGGTCCTCGTAGAACCGCGCCACGCACAGCGCCATCCTCACGGGCGGTCCCTCCGGCGCTCGTCGTGGAGCATCTCCTCGTCGAGGCCGACGCCCTGGTGGTGGAGCATGTGGCCCATGCGCTCGGCCTTGGCGCGCAGGTAGGCCTCGTTGTGCGGGTTGGGAAGGTGCTCGATCGGCACCTGCTCGCTCACCGACAGCCCGTAGCCCTCGAGGCCGAGGATCTTCTTCGGGTTGTTGGTCAGGATCCGGATCGAGCTCAGCCCCAGATCCGTGAGGATCTGCGCGCCGATGCCGTAGTCGCGCAGATCGGCCGGCAGCCCCAGCTGCAGGTTGGCCTCCACCGTGTCGAGCCCATCCTCCTGCAGCTTGTACGCGCGCAGCTTGTTGAGCAGCCCGATCCCGCGCCCCTCCTGCGCCAGATACAGCAGCACGCCCTCCCCATCGCGCTCGATCATCGCCAGCGCGCTCTCCAGCTGCTCGCCGCAATCACAGCGCAGCGAGTGAAACACGTCGCCGGTCAGGCACTCCGAGTGCACCCGCACCAGCACCTCCTCCCTGCCCTCCACATCGCCCTTGACCAACGCCACATGGTGCTTGTCATCGACCAGCGACCGGTAGCCGATCGCGGTGAAGTCCCCGAACGACGTCGGCAGCTTCGTGGCCACCACCCGCTCGACCAGACGGTCGTGCTTGCGCCGATAGGCGATCAGCTCGGCCACCGTGATCATCTTCAGCCCATGCCGAGCGCAATAGCCGACGAGATCGTCGACCCGAGCCATCGTCCCGTCGTCGTTCATGATCTCGCAGATCACCCCCGACGGATTCAGGCCCGCCAGCCGCGCCAGATCGACCGCCGCCTCCGTCTGCCCCGCACGCTCGAGCACCCCGCCCGGACGCGCCTTCAACGGAAAGACATGCCCCGGCTGCACGAGGTCGCGCGGCGCGCTCTCGGGATCGATCGCCACCTGGATCGTCCGCGCCCGATCCGCCGCGCTGATCCCCGTCGTCACGCCCTCACGCGCCTCGATCGACACCGTGAACGCCGTCTCGAACGCCGACTCGTTCTTCGCCGCCATCAGATCGAGCCCGAGATCCTCACAACGATCCGGCGTCAACGTCAGACAGATCAGCCCCCGCCCCTCCTTGGCCATGAAGTTGATCGCATCCGGCGTGACGAACTGCGCCGCCATCGTCAGATCGCCCTCGTTCTCACGATCCTCGTCATCACAGACCACCACCATCCGCCCGGCACGAATGTCCTCCAGCGCCTCCTCCACGGTGGCGAAGTGCTTGGTCGGCATCATCGAATCAGCTTCTCCACGTATTTGGCCAGCACGTCGACCTCCAGGTTGACAGGCCGGCCCGGTTCGGCGGCCCCGAGCGTCGTGCGCTCGATGGTCTCGGGAATGAGCGATATCGCGAAGAACGTGTCGCCCACCGCGCTGACGGTCAGCGAGACGCCGTCGACGGCGATGGAGCCCTTCTCGACGACATAGCGCAGCAGGGACGGGTCGGCCTCGATCTCCACGATGCGCGCGAAGCCGTCCTCGCGGGTGGCGCGCACGGCGCCGACGCCGTCGACGTGGCCCTGGACGACGTGCCCGCCGAGGCGGTCGGTAGCGCGCAACGGCAGCTCGAGGTTCACGTGGCCGCCCGCGGCGAGGTCGCCGAGCGACGAGCGCCGCAGCGTCTCGCGCATGACGTCGGCGCCGAACAGCTCGCCGCCGCACATGCCGACCGCGGTCAGGCAGACGCCGTTGACCGCGACCGAGTCGCCCTCCGACAGCTCGGACGCCAGGTGCGAGCGCACCGCGAGGCGCACGCCGTCGCCCGTGTCGTCGATGCGCGTGACCTCGCCGAGGTCCTGGACCAGCCCGGTGAACACCGTCACCACTCCTTCAGGCGCGCGCTGACCAGGAGGTCCTGATCGACCGACCGGCATGTCATCGTCAGGGCGCGCGTCGCGTCGGCGATGCGCTCCACGCCCTGACCCTCGAGCGGGTCGCGCGCCGCGCGGCCCCCGACCAGCATCGGCGCGAGGAAGAGCCGCACCTCGTCGATCTCGCCCGCGTCGAAGAACGCGCCCGACAGATGCGGGCCGCCCTCGAGCAGGATCGACGTGATGCCCTGGTCGCCGAGCTGGACGAGCGCCGAGCGCACCCGCGCCGGCTCGTGCTCGCCCGAGGCGACGATGACGTCGGCGCCGGCGGCCTCGAGCGCGTGGATGTCGCGCCGGTCCGCCGCGCGCGACACGACCACGGTCAGCGGCACCTCGTGCGCCGCGGCGACGAGCTGGCTGTCAAGCGGCAGCCGGGCGAGCGAGTCGAAGGCGATTCGGCGGGGCTGGCGGGTGACGCCCTCGATGCGCGCCGTCAGCTGCGGGTCGTCGGCGAGGGCCGTGCCCACGCCGACGGCGACGGCGTCGACCGACGCGCGCCACTGGTGGGCCAGGCGGCGGCTCGCCTCGCCGGAGATCCACTTGGAGTCGCCGTTCGGCGTGGCGACCTTCCCGTCGAGGGTCATCGCCGACTTGAAGAGGACCCAGGGGCGGCCGGTGCGGGCGTGCTTGCGGAAGGCCTGGTTGACGAGCCGCGCGCGGGTGGCGAGCACGCCGTCCGCCATGGCGACGTCGATGCCCTCGTCGCGCAGGATGCCGAGGCCGCGGCCCGACGCCTTCTCGCTCGGGTCGTCGGCGGCGACGACGACGCGCGAGATGCCCGCGGCGACGATCGCGTCGGTGCACGGCGGGGTCTTGCCCTCGTGCGCGCACGGCTCCAGCGAGACGTACAGCGTGCCCCCGCGAGCGTCCGCGCCGGCGTCCAGGAGGGCCACCACCTCGGCGTGCGGGCCGCCGAAGCGCTCATGGGTGCCCGCGCCCACCACGGCCCCGTCGCGCACGACGACCGCACCCACGTTCGGGTTCGGCGTGGCCCGGCCCGGCCGCGCCTCCGCGAGCTCGATGGCGTGCTCGAGGTGCGCCAGGTCCGTATCCGAGGTGAGGGTCATTCGTCCCGCGCAGGATACGCCCCGACCGAAGCGGGCTCGGCTCGGCCGGGGCGTATCCTGCGCGGCCCCGGCCGAAGCGGGCTCGGCGCGGCGCGCGTCGATGCCCCGGGCGGCGGCCAATTTGTTGCGCCGGCGCGTCCGATCGGCGCGAAGTTGATTGACTGGTATCAGGACCCCTGACGCACCTAGTTTTCTGACCGTTTGAGCATTTGACAGGATGGAACCCTCAGCGGGAGGGACGTCCTCGTCCCAACTCAACGAGACACAGGGGAACGATGGTGCTTGACCGCCTTCGCGACGCGAGGGTCCCGATGCTGGGCGCCCTCATCGCGGCGAGCACGGCCGCGGCGCTCGCCGCCCCGGCCGCCGACGCCGCCAGCAACCGCACGACCTTCCTGCTCTCCCGCAGCGCGGACGGCGGCTTTCCCGACGGCCCCTCGCGCAACCCGACCGTCTCACACGACCAGCGCAACGCGCGCCTGATGGCCTACGAGTCGGACGCCGCGAACATCGTCGCGGGTGACGCGAACGGCGCCACCGACGTCTTCGTCGTCAGCCGCCGGGGCCCGTGGGGGCGCGACGGCACGCCCTGGGAGATGGGTCCGACCACGATCGCGTCCATCGGCATGAACGGCCAGCCGGCGAACGGCCCGTCGACGAGCCCCTCGCTCGACGGCGACACGCACCATGCGCCGCACTGCGTGGCGTTCGTCTCGTCCGCGTCGAACCTCGTCGAGGGCGACACGAACGGCCAGCCGGACGCCTTCGTCCGCGACCTGCGCACGAACGTCACCCAGCGCGTGTCGGTCGCGTCGAACGGCGCGCAGGGCGACGGCCCGACCACCGAGGTGTCGATCGACGGCGCGTGCGAGCGCGTCGCGTTCACGACCCAGGCGACGAACCTCGGCCCGGGAGCGCGCCGGATCGGCGCACGCGCCTCCCAGGCGCCGCGCCGGCAGGTCTACGTCCACGTGCTGGCGGGCACCGGCGCCGAGCGCGGGTTCGCCGGCCGGACGTTCCTGGCGTCCGCCTCGACGGGGGGTGCGGCAGGCAACGGCGACTCGTGGCAGCCCGCGTTCGGCCGGGCCGGCAAGGCGGTCGCGTTCACCTCGACGTCCTCGAACCTCACCGGAGGCGACGGCAACGGCGTCAGCGACGTCTACCAGCGCACCCTCACGCGCAGGTTCTCGAGCAAGGGCCGCGGCCAGGGGCGCCAGACGCTGGCGTTCAGGACGCGGCTGGTGTCCGCGACCCGCAACGGCAAGGCCGGCAACGGCGCGTCGTCGAGCCCGGACTCGAGCGACGGCGGCGGCTTCGTCGCATTCGAGACGACGGCCTCGAACCTGCTGGCCGGCGACACGAACGGCGTGTCGGACATCGCCGAGGCCGACCTGCGCAAGGCGCGGCGCGTGACGCAGCGGTGGGTGTCGAAGTCCAAGGCCACGTCGATCGGCAACGGGCCGTCGCACAATCCGACGATCACCGGCGCGGGCGAGTTCGTGCTGTTCGACTCGGCGGCGACGAACCTCAAGGAGAGCCGGTCCATCCGCGACGACGCCAACGGCGTGCGCGACGTGTTCCTCTGGAACCGGCCGAGCGGCAACGTCTCGCTCGAGTCCCGTGCCGCCCCCGCGGCCCCGGGCGCAAAGGGCGACTACCTGAACGCCCCGTCGCGGGCGCCGGCGACGTCCTCCCGCGGCAACTACGTGGCGTTCGTCAACCCGGGGACGGCCATCGACCTGCCGCTCGTCGCGGGCATCCGCGCGGTGCCCCCGGCGCAGTACGACCTGGTCTACGTGCGCTACCTCGGCGCGAAGTGAGGCCGCAGGAGGTTCACGGGCAGTTCTGGTAGACGGTCCACTTGCCGTGGCGGGCGACCTTCTCGTAGCCCGGCAGCTTGCGGTTCGACCACCACTGCCGCGACCGTGAGCGGCCGCCCAGCGCCGAGCGCGCCGCGCCCGGCTCGAAGTTGAACGTCTTGTTGACGAACAACAGGCCGACGGGCGGCGCCTCCTTCTGGGCGATCGTCGCCTGGATCGCGTGCTTGGAGAGCCCGGTCTCGTAGCGGATGATCGGGATCGTCGAGTGCGTCGGCACGATGAGCGGCCGGCACGTCTGCATGAGCGCCACGACGCGCGGGTCGTCGAGCACCGCGAACAGGCTCTGGTGCTGCTTGGAGACGAACTGCGCCTGGTGGTTGAGCACCGACACGTCCTTGCGGTACGACGGCGCGCGCCACGCGATCACGACGAGCGAGACGATCGCCAGCGCGATCCCCACCGCCCGGACGCGCCGGTCGGCGATGAGGGTCCAGCCGCCGAGCGCCACCGCCACGCACAGGCTGAGCAGCAGCGACGGGATCGTCAGGTAGCGCGGGATCGCCGACAGCCCGGCGGCGGCGATGATGAGGAACGTCAGCACGCCCAGCGCGCCGAGCGCCACCGGCAGGGCGGCGCGCCGGCGCAGGATGTAGATCGCCTCCAGCAGGCCGAGCCCGCCGAGCCCGACGATGACGATCTTGTCGTTGCCGCTGACGTGGTCGGGGATGAGCCTGATCGCCTCCCCCAGCCCCCGCTGGCGGCCGAACTGCCCGGCCACGTCGCGCGTCTCGGTCAGCGAGTACAGCGGCTGGCCCTCGACGATGAGGTCGCTGAGCAGCCACAGGACCGGCGCGACCACGACGAGCACGGCGAGGCGGATCAGCTGCGGGCGCGGAGTGACCGGGATGAGCCAGAGCCAGTACACGCCGCCGAGCAGCCACGCCTCGGGGCGCAGCAGCCCGGCGAGGGCGAGCAGCCCGAGCACGGGCCAGCCGCATCTCGGCCGGCGCAGCTCGAGCGCCGCCGCGCCGAACACGAGCACGTAGAACGGCAGATCGAACATCGAGCGCAGCGCGAGCAGGTCGATGTCGGTGCGGGTGAGCACCACGACGACCGCGATGAGCGCCACGAGGCTGCCCAGCAGGCGCTGCGTGAAGCGAAAGAGGATCACCAGCAGCGCGACGAACAGCAGCAGCGACACGAGCACGAGCAGGCGGTCGCTCGACGTCCCGAACGGCGCGAGCAGCCAGCCGACGAACGTCGCCAGCGGGTGCGGCGTCGGCGGGCGCAGCACGTGGTAGTCGGGCAGGTGGCCGTGGAAGATCTCCTGGCCCCACAGCAGCGTGTAGTAGGTGTCGTAGTTCGGATACGTCTCACGGGCGGCGAAGACGACCAGCGCACCGAGCACGGCGACCGCGACGAGCGCCCAGCCGAGCCTGCGGCTCCACAGCGCCTCGATGCGCTGGGCGAGCGGCGGCGCCGCCGACGGCTCCGGGGCCGGCGGCGGGGTCGGGGTCGGGGTCGGGGTCGACGCGGTCACCGACATCCGCTCAGGCGGTGGATCTCGACCACCGGGCCGGGGCGCGCGAACGCGCGCGGCTCGTAGTTGAAGGACTGGTCGTAGGAGAACTCCACCGGTTCGGCGCCGCGCCGGTAGGGGGAGAACACGGTCGTGCTCGCGCTCGCGCGGTCCAGGGCACGGTAGTAGGCGCGCGCGTTCTTCAGGCCGGCCTTCAGGCCGCGCCCCTTCTGGTGGCTGCCGACGACGACCCAGCAGTAGCCCTCACGTCGGTAGCGGTCGACGAGCTTGGGCCGCAGCTTCTTCTCGTAGGCCTGAAACGGCCGCTTGACTGCGAAGCGGTCGAAGGTCCTCGACGCGTCGAGGGTCAGCCAGTTGCCCGGGATGAACGGCTCGACGACCACCTTCGCCCCGTCGGGGACATGCGTCTCCATCCACGCGCGGGCCTGGGTGCGGGTGTCCTCGCGCCCGAGGATCGTGTCGATGTGGACCGCCTGGATCACGCCCTGCACGCACAGCACCGCCGCGAGCACCGCGACGACGACCGGGACGCGCACCTTGATCGCGTCGGCGGCGGACACCACGGCGTAGCCGGCGAGGACGCACAGCGCCGGGTAGATCGGCATGAGCCAGCGCCCGAAGTGGCGGCCCTGCTCGCCCAGGTACAGCCACAGCAGGACCGGGAAGACGACGAGCAGCAGGCCCTTGCGCCAGTCGCGCACGACCGCCAGGACGCCGCCCGCGATCGCCGCGACGGTCGGCAGCCACCCGAAGCCCCAGAGCAGCGTCTTGACGTAGTACAGCCAGCCGAGCGTGTCGTCCTGGCCGAGCTTCGCGGTGCCCGCCTGGTCGGACTGCCCGCTGATCTGCGCGCGCGCCTCGCCCGGGTGCAGGATCGCGAACGGGTTGAGGATCGCGAAGCAGACGAAGAGCGCCCCGACCGCCACGGCGAACCCGACGAGCGTCGGGCGCAGCGCGGAGCGGTCGCGCGCGACGCGCAGGACCGCCGCGGCGATCAGCGTGACGATCATCGCCCCGGCCGTGTACTTCGTCGCCGTGGCCACGCCGATCGCGCCGCCGGCCAGCAGCCAGTCCACCCACCGGCCGCGCTCGTAGACCAGCAGGCAGCCGACGAGCGCCACCGCGACCGGCGCCATCGTCACCGTGTCGTTCAGCGCGTGCTTGGAGTAGAACAGCGGCAGGAACGCGACCGCCATCACCGCCGCGCCGACCAGGCCGACGCGCCGGTCGTAGAACCGCGCCCCCGCCCAGTAGACCAGCCCGGCGACGAGCGTCCCGATGAGCGCGACGACGATGCGGGCGGTCAGGAACGCGGGCTCCGGGTCGCCGGCGAACGCCTCGCGCAGGTGGTCGCCGAGGAAGCGCACCCGGAAGACGACGTAGAGCAGGTACGTCAGCGCGGGCGGGTTCTCGAAGTAGCCCGGGTTCAGCGAGCCGCCGAACATGTCGACGGCCTTCGGGACGAAGTGCAGCTCCTCGTCGGCGTTGTAGACGAACGGCAGGTTGTGGTCGATGTTCCACAGCCGCAGGACCAGCGCGACGACGAGGATGCCGCCGAGGATCAGCCACGTGACGAGGTTGCCCCGCCGCCGCCGCTCGCCGCCGGCCGGGGCCGGGGCGGTGGGGGCCGGCTCCCCGTGGACCGTCACGACGTCCCGGCTCCCTCGGGCGTGCCGACGCCCTGCTCGACCTGCCCGTAGCCCTGCGTGCATCCGTCGAGGCGGTAGACGTCGATCTGCGGCCCCGGCCGCAGGTACGCGGGCGAGTAGTAGTTGTAGGAGAGGTCGAAGTTGAACTTGTCCTCGCCCGCGTTGAAGCGGAACGGGCTGACGCTGAAGATCTTCTTCGACTCCCGCTCCAGGCGGTCGTAGTAGGCCAGCGCCTTCGGGTTGCGGGCGTTGACGCTGCGCCCGCGGATGAGGCTCATCGTCATGACCAGGCAGAAGCCGCTCTTGCGGTAGCGGTCGATAACCGCCGGGCTCAGCGTGCGCCCGTACTCGATCCGCGTCTCCGAGATGTCGCGGATGAAGCCGCGGACGAACTGCTTGCGCCGCGGGACGTGGGTGCCGTTGGAGCGCAGCTTCCAGTAGTAGCGGGCGGGGACGCCGGGCTCGATGACGATCCGCAGGCTCTGGCGCTGGTGCTCCTCGAGCCAGTCGCGCGCGACCTGGCGCGTGTCGGTGTGGCCGAGCACCGCCATCGAGCGGAAGTCCGCGGCCACGGCCTGCCAGACGAGGACGCCGGCGAGCACGGCGATCGCCGCGGGCGCCAGGCGCGGGCCGATCCGCCTGACGAGGGCGATCGCGCGGACGGCGCCGAAGCCGGCCAGCAGGGCGAACGCCGGGTACGCGGGCAGGAACCAGCGGCCGAAGTAGCGCTGCTGGGTGGCCAGGTACAGGTACATCGCGAGCGGGAAGATCGCCAGCAGCACGGCGCGGGCGCGCTGCCCGTCGCGCACCATCAGCACGAGCCCGCCGAGCGCCGCGGCCAGGGGCAGCCAGCCGAGCCCCCACGTCAGCGACCAGGCGTAGTACAGGAAGCCGTTGTCGTGCTCCTGGCCGTACTTCGACAGGCCGCCGGCGAGGTCGGCCTGGTGGCGCAGCTGGTGCTCGGCGGTCGAGAGGTCCAGGAAGAAGTACGGCGTCGTGACGAAGAAGACCGCGACGGCGAGGACGAGCATGAGCCCGAGGCCGAGCAGCGCCTCCCGGCCAGGGGTGCCGACGCCGGCCAGGCCGCTGCGAGGTGGGCTTGCAGCATCTGCCGGCGGGAGGCGGGCCCCCGTGCGGTTCGCCTCGCGACGGGCGTGCCAGCCGAGCGCGACGGCCAGCAGCGGCGACAGGACGACCAGGCCGGCCGTGTACTTGAAGCCGACCGCCAGCCCCACCGCGGCGCCGGCGCCCGCGTACCAGCGCAGTCCGCCGCGCTCGTGGATGCGCACCGCGCACCACAGCGCGAGCGCGACCGGCAGCAGCGTGCCGACGTCGGTCACCGCGATGCGCGAGTAGGCGACGATGAGGAACGCGAAGCAGAGGACCGCCGCGGAGACGAGGCCCACCGCGCGGCTCCACAGCGCCCGCCCCACGAAGTAGATGCCGACGATCCCCACGGCGCAGACGAGCGCGGCCATCGTGCGGCCGATCTCGTAGATGCGGGTCGGCACCTCGCCGTAGGCGTCGATGACGTGCTGGAAGTCGCCGAACGGCCAGCCGTGGCCGAAGTAGAAGCGCAGCGCCACGTGGACGATGTACGTGAACGCCGACGGATTCTGGAAGTAGTGGGGGTTCGCGTCGCCGCCCAGCATGCCCACGGCGCGGTTGGTGAAGTGCGAGCCCTCGTCGGCGTAGTAGACGAACGGGAGGCCGTAGTCGTTGTTGTGGATCCGCAGGAACAGCCCCACCGCGAGCATGAGCAGCAGCAGGGCGAGCGCAGGCGCTTCCGCGCGCAGGCGATCCGGGCGGGACATGGCGAGGCACGGTACCGTCAAGGGCCGCTGATGAAGCTGATCATCCAGATCCCCTGCTTCAACGAGGAGGCCCAGCTTCCGGCCACGCTGGCCGACCTTCCGCGTCAGGTGGACGGCTTCGACGAGGTCGAGTGGCTCATCGTCGACGACGGCTCGACCGACCGGACCATCGAGGTGGCGCGCTCCAACGGGGTCGACCACATCGTGCGCCTGACGAACAACAAGGGCCTGGCCGCCGGCTTCCAGGCCGGCCTCGACGCGTCCCTGAAGCTCGGCGCCGACGTCATCGTCAACACCGACGCCGACAACCAGTACTCGGCGGCCGACATCCCCAAGCTCGTCGCCCCGATCATCGACGGCAGCGCCGACATGGTCATCGGCGACCGCCAGGTCATGACGATCGAGCACTTCTCGCCCCTGAAGAAGTCGCTGCAGCGCCTCGGCTCGTGGGTCGTGCGCCAGGCCTCGGACACCGACGTGGCCGACACCACCTCGGGTTTCCGGGCCTACAACCGCGAGGCGGCGCTCCAGATGGCCGTCGTGTCGCGGTTCACGTACACGCTGGAGACGATCATCCAGGCCGGCAAGATGCTCGTCGCCACCGACCACGTTCCGATCGCCACGAACCCGCAGACGCGCGAGTCGCGCCTGTTTCCGTCCATCTGGTCCTACGTGCGTCGCAACTCGGTGTCGATCTTCCGCATCTACGCGCAGTACGAGCCGCTGCGGATCTTCTGGGGCCTCGCGGCGATCATCGCGCTCGCCGCGTTCGTCGTCTGGGCGCGCTACCTGTACTTCTACATCGACGGCGACGGCGCCGGCCACGTCCAGTCGCTCATCCTCGGCGCGGTGCTGTTCAACGCGGCGCTGCTGCTCGGGGCGCTCGGCGTGATCGGCGACCTCCTCTACGCCAACCGGGTGATGCAGCAGCGCACGTTCGAGCGGGTGCGGCGCATCGAGCTGCAGCTCGGCATCCCGCCGTCGCACTACGAGCCCGGCGCGGAGCCGACCGGCCAGGAGGCCACGACCGGCGCCCACGCGCCCGGCCGGGAGCCGGTGAAGGCGTGAGCGGCTCCGTCACGGTCGACCGTGAGGGCACGGTCACCGGCAACACCTACGACAAGTACGGCTCGACGAACCCGGTCGTGCGCCGGCTCATGGCGAGCTTCGAGCGCACGCTGGACGAGCTGTTCGTGCAGGCGGCGCCGCAGACGCTGCTCGACGTCGGCTGCGGCGAGGGCGTGCTCGTCGAGAAGTGGGCGCGCCGCATCGCCGGCCGCGTGGTCGGCATCGACCTCGACGACCCGCAGCTGCAGGCCGAGTGGGCCGAGCGCCAGGTCCCGAACCTCGAGTACCGGGTGATGAAGGCCGAGAACCTGCCCTTCGCCGACGGGGAGTTCGAGGTGGCCACCGCCATCGAGGTCCTCGAGCACGTGCCCGACCCGGAGCACACGGTGGCCGAGATGGCGCGCGTCGCCTCCAGGCACCTGCTGGTCAGCGTCCCGCGCGAGCCGCTGTGGCGCGGGCTGAACATGGCGCGGGGCGCCTACCTGAAGGACCTCGGCAACACGCCCGGGCACCTGAACCACTGGTCCAAGCGCGGGTTCGTGTCCCTGTTGTCGAAACACGGGACGGTCGTCGAGGCGCGATCGCCGTTCCCGTGGACCATGCTGCTTGTCCGGCTCTAGGGGTGCCGACGGCGGCCACGGGCCGCCGCAGTGCGCATGCGGTCGCTGCCAGCGGGAGGCGGCCCCCCGTGAGTTCTGACGCCGCCGTGCCCACGGGCGCCACCAGCGGCGCCACGGAGCGACCCGGCGGCTACGGCCGCGGCGCGCGCGTTCTGAGCATCGGGATCGCGGCGACCGGGATCTTCACCTTCGCCTACTTCGCCGTCGCGTCGCACGTCGTCGGCGAGGTCGCGGCCAAGCAGCTCGACGTGCTGTGGTCGGTGATGTTCATCGTCATCTCGGTCATCTACCGGCCGATCGAGCAGCTGCTGTCGCGCACGCTCGCGCGCCGCCGGGCGCTCGGGCACTCACGCCACCCGGTCCGCACGCCGCTGGCGCTGCAGGCGACGTTCGCGGCGATCTTCCTCGTCTGCGCGCTCGCGCTGCGCACCCCGATCCAGGACGAGCTCTTCGACGGCTCGGCGACGCTGTACTGGGTCCTCGTCACCGGCACGCTGTTCTACGCCGCGAGCTACTTCGCGCGCGGCTGGCTCGCCGGCCACCAGATGTTCGGCCTCTACGGCGGCCTGGTGCTGATGGAGTCGACGTCGCGCTTCCTGTTCCCGCTCGCCGTCGCGGTCGGGATCGCGTCGGGGGAGGACGTGGTCGCCATCGGGATCGCCGCCGCGCCGATGGTCTCGCTCGTCGTCGTGCCGCTCGCGTTCGCGCGCCACGGCGAGGAGGTCATCGACGTCGACGCCGAGGAGGTTGCCGAGGGCGTCACCGTCCGCGAGTCGACCGGCTTCGCCATCGCCGTCGCCGGGATCATGCTCGCCGAGCAGACGCTCCTCAACGCCGCCGTCCTGACGACCGAGATCACCGCGTCGGACGCCGCGCTGGCCGGCATCGTCTTCAACGTCTTCATGATCACCCGGGCTCCGCTGCAGCTCTTCCAGGCCGTGCAGACGTCGCTGCTGCCCCACCTCTCGGGCCTGGAGGCGACCGAGGGCCACGAGGCGTTCGCGCGCGCCGTCCGCCAGACCCTGCTCGTCATCGCCGGGTTCGCCGGGTCGGTGGCGATCGGCCTGCTCGCCATCGGCCCGTTCGTCATGAGCCACGTCTTCGGCCAGGACTTCGACTACAACCGCTTCGGCCTGGCGATCCTCGGGGTCGGCATGGGCCTGCACCTCGTCGCGGGGACGCTCAACCAGGCCGCGCTGGCCCGGGGCCGCGCGGCCCTGTCGGCCGCAGCATGGCTGGTCGTCGCCGTGGGCTTCGTCGTGTGGACGCTCGTGCCCGTGATCGACGACCAGCTGCTGCGGACGGAGGTGGGCTACGCGGTCGCCACCGCGACGCTCGCCACGATCCTCTGGCGCATCTACCGCTCGCCCTCGCCCACCTACTCGTAGGCGAGCGCCTCCAGCGGGTCCAGCCGCGACGCCCGCCGGGCGGGCGCGATCGCGGCCACCACGCCGGCCAGCGCGCCCAGGACCAGCAGGATGATCAGCTGCACGACCGGGATGGAGAGCACGAAGCCGTCGTCCTTCAGCGCCACGCCGACGGCCAGCGCGAAGATCAGGCCGAGGACGACCCCGATCACCGCGCCGATGACCGCCGTGATCACCGCCTCGTAGCGGATCATCCGCCGCACCTGCCGTCGCGAGGTCCCGATGGCCCGCAGCATGCCCAGCTCGCGCGTGCGCTCGTAGATCGAGAGCACGAGCGTGTTGACGATGCCGAACAGCGAGATGACCACCGCCAGCGCCAGGAGCACGTAGATGAGGATCAGCAGGCCGTCGATCTGGCCGGCCTGGTCGTCCTTGAACTCCTGCAGCGTCTTGACCTCGGCGACCGGATACAGGCGGTCGAACGCCGCGCTGATCACCGACTGGACGCGCTTCTCGTCCGCCGGGTCGACGCCGACGAAGACCAGCGCGTCCTCCTTCTCGCCGAAGGCGCTGCGCGCCAGGGCCTGGCTGACGGTGAGATCCGCGAGCAGGCCGGTGTTGTCCTCGGCGATGCCCCCGACGGTCAGCTCGAGGTGCTTGCCCAGCGGCGTCAGCACCCGGATCCGGTCGCCGACAGCGAGGTCGTGCTTGTCGGCGTAGCCCTTCGTGAGGACCGCGCCCTGAGCGCCCAGCGTCCGGACGACCCGGTCGCTGCCCTGCTTCCAGTCGATGGTGAAGACGTCCGGCAGATTCGCCGGCACGCCCGTGACGCTCGTCTTGCCGCCCACGCCCGTGACGCGGCTCGTCGAGAACGTGATCGGCGAAACGCTCTTGACGCCGGGAACGCGGGCGACCGCATCCCCGACCTGCGGCGCGATCGGCGTGAACCCGTTCGTGTTCTGCACGATCAGGGTGCCGGGCTTGCCGGCGGTGTTGACGGCCTCGTCGATGGTCGCCTTGGCGCCCGCGGCGAAGATCGACACGAACGCCACGAGGGTGACGCCGATCATCAGCGCCGCCGCGGTCACGGCGGTGCGGCCGGGCTGGCGGATCGAGTTCTCGCGCGCCAACCGGCCCACGAGGCCCGGCAGCGGCGCGCCCACGCCGGCCGCCAGCGGCGGCACGAGCTTCGGGCTCAGGAGCGCCACGCCGACGAAGACGACAAGCGCACCGAGCCCCACGAGGGCGATGCCGCCGCCGCCGAACAGACCGAGTGCCAGCGCCACCGCACCGAGGACCACGAGCACGATGCCGCCGGGCGTCACGAAGCGATGGCCGCGGCCCTGCGGCAGGACGGCGCCCTCGCGCAGCGCGGCGACCGGCGGCACGCGCGTGGAGCGGATCGCCGGGGCCAGGCCGCTGAGCAGCGTGACCACGATGCCCACGAGCAGCGACACGATGATCGTGCGCGGCTCCACGACGGTGCCCGACGACGGGAGGTCGGCTCCCACCGCCTTGAACAGCGCGCGCAGCCCCGGCGCCAGCACGAGCCCGAGCAGGAGGCCCACGATCGAGCCGATCACGCCGATCAGCAGCCCCTCGAAGAGCACCTGGGTCAGGATCTGACGGCGCGAGGCCCCGAGGGTCCGCAGCAGCGCGAACTCACGCATGCGCTGCGTGACGGTGATCGAGAAGGTGTTGAAGATGATGAACGCGCCGACGAACACCGAGATGCCGGCGAACGCGAGCAGCGCCGTGCGCAGGAAGCCGAGCTGGTCCTGGATGTCCTGCGAGTTCTTGTCGGCCTGCTGCTGGCCCGTACGCACCGACACGTTCGCCGGAGCGATGGTGCGGATCCGGTCCCGCAGCTCCACGGGGCTCACGCCGTCGTCGGCGGCGACGAGGATCTGGTCGTACCTGCCCCTCTCGCCGGCGAGCTGCTGCGCCTGGTTCAGCGTGGTCACGACGGCGACGAATCCGCCGACCGACGAGACGCCGCCGAACTCGGCGAGCCCGACCACCTCGAGGTTCCGCCCGGGGCCGTTGCTGCCGACCACCTTGATCGTGTCGCCGATCTTGATGTTCGCGTCCTTCGCGGTCGACTGCAGCAGCGCGACCTGCCCGTCCCTCTCGGGACGGTGGCCCTCGATGTAGGTCAGCGAGTCGAACGGCGACGGGGTGTCGGAGAACACCGAGGTCGGCGCGCCGCCCGTGGTGCTGCCGATGCGATCGCCGTTGGCCTTGAACGCGGCGGCGCTGTCGGTGCCGGCCGTGCCGACGGCCTTGGACACCCCGGGCACCTGCTCGACGCGGCCGAGGAACGAGGCGGGGATCGTCGAGGCGGTCCCGCCCTCGGAGTTCTCCACGGCGTCGCGGGCGTTGATCGACACGTCGGTGCCCTTGGCCGCCGTCGTGAAGATCTCGTCGAAGGACTTGTTGATCGTGTCGGTGAGGATGTAGGTGCCCGAGATCAGCGCCACGCCGAGCGCGACGGCGATCACGGTGAGGGCGACGCGCACCTTGCGGGCGCCGAAGCCCTTCAGGGAGAGGGCGAGCATCAGGCCACCGCCACCTGCGTCGCACGGTCCTCGACGACGAGGCCGTCGCTGAGCACGACGAGCCGGTCGGCCACCGCGGCGGCCTCCGGGTCGTGGGAGACCATGATCACGGTCTGGCCGAGGTCGTCGACCGCGCGGCGCAGCAGCTCGAGCACCTCGGCCGAGGCCTTGGAGTCGAGGTTGCCCGTCGGCTCGTCGGCGAAGATGACGGCCGGGCGCGAGACCAGCGCCCGCGCGACCGCGACGCGCTGCGCCTGGCCGCCGGAGAGCTGCGACGGCCGGTGCTTGAGGCGATCGGTGAGCCCGACGGTCTGGACGAGCTCGTCGAACCACGCGCGGTCCGGCTTGCGGCCCGCGATCGACAGCGGCAGCAGGATGTTCTCCTCCGCGGTGAGGACCGGCAGGAGGTTGAACGACTGGAAGATGAACCCGATCTTGTCGCGGCGCAGCTCGGTCAGGCGCCGATCGTCCAGGCTCGACAGCTCGACGCCGTCGACGACGACGGAGCCGCTCGTGGGCCGGTCGAGGCCGGCCAGGCAGTGCATCAGCGTCGACTTGCCGGAGCCCGAGGGGCCCATGATCGCGGCGTAGCGGCCGGCGGCGAACGCCACGGTCACTCCGGCGAGGGCGTTGACCGCGGCCTCCCCTTCGCCGTAGCGGCGGACAAGATCGGTGGCAGAGACGATGTCGGCAGAGGTCATGGCCTCAGCTTGACCAATCCGCTCGCGGCCTCATATACGGCTACCCACACTTCCGTGTGAACGCCCGCCACGACGGCGTGCTGTGGTGCCGGACGACCGCGTTCGGCGACGACAAGGACCTCGGGGGGCCCTGACCGGCGTCGGCGGTCAGGCGCGCAGGTAGGCGAGCACGGCGAGGACCCGGCGGTGGTCCTCGGCGGCGGGGGTGAGACCCAGCTTGGCGAAGATCGACGTCACGTGCTTCTCGACCGCGCGCTCGGTGATCACGAGCGCCTCGGCGATCGCGGCGTTCGAGCGGCCCTCGGCCATCAGGCCGAGCACCTCGCGCTCGCGGCTGGTGAGCTCGACCAGCGGGTCGTCGCGCCGCCGGCGCCCGAGCAGGGTCGAGACGACCTCGGGGTCGAGCGCCGAGCCGCCCTCGGCGACGCGGCGCACCGCCTCGGTGAAGCGGTCGATGTCGGCGACCCGGTCCTTGAGCAGGTACCCGATGCCCTCGGCGCTCGCGGTCAGCAGCTCGAGCGCCGAGCCGGTCTCGACGATCTGGCTGAGCACGAGCACCGCGGTCTCGGGGTAGCGCTCGCGGATCTCCGCGGCCGCGCGCAGCCCCTCGTCGGTGTGCGACGGGGGCATCCGGACGTCGACGATCGCCACATCGGGGCGATGCGCGCCCACCTTGCGCAGGAGATCCTCGGCATCTCCCGCCTGCGCGACCACGTCGAATCCGTCCTCCTGGAGGAGGCGGACGATGCCCTCGCGCAGCAGGACGGAGTCGTCGGCTACGACGACGCGCACGGGATGGCGGCACGTACCAGCGTGCCTTCTCCGGTCGGCGACACGATCTCTAGCTTGCCATCCAGAGCGGCGACACGATCTGCGAGGCCCCGCAGGCCGGTTCCGCGGCCGACGTCGGCGCCTCCGACGCCGTCGTCGCGGACCTCCACGATGGCGTGCCCGTTGACCCGCTCGACGCTGACCGACGCCTCGTCGGCGCCGGCGTACTTGACGACGTTCGTCAGGGACTCGGCGACGACGAAGTACGCGACCGCCTCGACCTGCGCGGGCAGGCGCTCCGCGGGGAGCGGCTCGACGGTGACGGGCACCGGCGAGCGCTCGGCGAGGGCGCTGACGGCGGCCTCGAGGCCCTGGTCGGTGAGGACCGCCGGGTGGATGCCGCGCGCCAGCTCGCGCAGCTCGCCGAGCGCCTGGCGCAGCTCCTCGCGGGCGCTGTCGAGCAGGGAGGCGGCGGTGGCGGGGTCGTCCTCGAGCTTGGCGCGGGCCAGGTTCACCTGCAGGGAGAGTGCCACCAGGCGCTGCTGAGCGCCATCGTGCAGGTCGCGCTCCAGCCGCCGGCGCTCGGCCAGGCCGAAGGCGAGGATGTTCGCCCGCGACTCCTGCAGCTCGGCGACCCGGGCGCGCAGCTCGGCCTGCAGGCGGTCGTTCTCGAGCGCCAGGGCGGCCGCCGAGCCGACCGAGCGCATGAGCTCGGGGTCGTCCGCGAGCGACGCGCGGTGGATGATCGCGGCGATCGGCTCGCCGTCGCGCAGGATCTCGGTGACGCCGCGATCGCCGGGCGCGACGCAGCGGCGGCCCTCGGCGTCGACCCACTCGTCGCGCTCCCGGCGCTTGAACACGAGATCGAGGGTGGGGTCGCCGAGCGACTCGGCCATCGCGTCGCGCAGGCTCTGGCGGTTGGCGACCTGGTTGATGCGGTCGATGAGCGAGCCGACCGCGTGGGCGCGCGAGTATCCGCTGCCCAGCACGCCGCCGAGATAGGCGTAGGGCACGGCGAGCATCAGCAGGGCGGCCAGGGCGCCGACGCCGCCCTCGATCGCCACGGAGTCCGAGAGCTGGTCGACGGTCAGCGTGATCGCCAGGAAGGCGAGGAACAGCGTGCCGGTCAACAGGACCGGCGCGAGGCCCTTGCGCTGGAGGCTCGTGGCGTTCAGCCAGCGGCGCACGAGCAGCCCGCCGGCGACGAGGACGATCACCGCACCCATCAGCGTGGCGACGGCCTCGACGGCGTTGGCCGCGCTCGGCGCGTCGAAGAGGGCGAAGAGGTTGTCGGGCGAGCCCTCGGCGCCGGAGTCGTGCACGCGCAGCAGCGACACGAGCAGCGAGCCGAGGCCGGCGACGGCGTAGGCGAGGACCACGACCGCGCGGGAGAGCGGCTCGCGCACCCGCCCGGTCGGATAGGCCAGCAGCAGGTGGACGACCACGGCGAACGGGATCGCGCCGATCAGGTAGCCGATGGCGAACAGCAGCGGGAGGTCCGAGCAGGCGAACCCGGACAGCAGCCACGTGAGGCCCACGGCGACCATCAGCGGACCGACGCGGTTGGCCGGACGGCGGCGCCAGGCGAACAGGCCGGCGCCGAGGAAGCTCCAGCCGATCAGCAGGAGCTGGACGATGACGATGACCTTGTCGTCGGCCCAGTCGCTGGCCGCCACGAGGAGCGCGACGACGACGCCGAGCGCGATCCCGGCGGTGCCGGCGGCCCACAGGACGCGGCCGCGGGTCATCCCAGGAGCGCGGCCAGCGAGTCGCCCGAGAGATCGGCCTTCGGGATGAAGCCCCGAGCGCCGCTGGAGGCGACCTGCGAGCCGAAGTCGGAGGGGTCGCGGCTGGATGTGAGGATCACCGCGGGCGCCGGGTCGGCGTCGGGCTCGGTCAGCCGGCTGGCGACCGCGAAGCCGTCGATGTCGGGGAGGTTGACGTCCAGGAGGACGAGGTCGGGCTGCAGGTCGGCCGCCTGGCGGATCGCCTCCTCGCCGTCCTTCGCCTCCCCGATGACGTGGTAGCCCTCCACCTCGAGCAGCAGCCGGGCCGTGGCCCGGAAGCTCGGGTGGTCATCGACGATCAGAACGCTTATGGCCATTGTCGATGCAATCATCGTCCATGGAACGGTGCGCCTCCATACGGCTAGCCGTACCCCGCCGCGGTGGAGATCTGATGAAACGCCGCTACCGGGTCGTCCGCGTGGAAGATCGCCGAACCCGCCACGAAGATCGTCGCCCCCGCCTCGGCGCACGGACCGGCCGTGCCCGCGTCGACGCCGCCGTCGACCTCGATCTCCGCGCGGTCGCCCACGAGCGCCTTCAGGCGGCCGAGCTTGGCGATGGAGCTCTCGAGGAACGGCTGTCCGCCCCAGCCGGGGTTCACGGTCATGCAGAGCACGACGTCGACGACGTCGACGAGCTCGGCCACCGCGTCCACCGGCGTGCCGGGGTTGATGACCACTCCCGGTGAGCGGCCGTGGTCGCGGATCTGCCTGATCGCGTAGTGGACGTTCGGCGTGGATTCGACCTGGACGAGGATGCGGTCCGCGCCCGCCTCGGCGAACGCGTCGACGTGGCGCTCGGGGCGCTCGACCATGAGATGGACGTCGAGGATGGCGCCCGCGGCGTGGATGCGCGGGGCGATGGCCTTCGCCACCTCCGGGCCGACGGTGATCGGCGGGACGAAGTGGCCGTCCATGACGTCGAAGTGGATGGTGCGCGCCCCGGCGTCCAGGACGAGGTCGACCTGCTCGCCCAGGCGGGCGAAGTCGGCGGAGAGGATCGACGGCGCAACGCCGCGGGGGATCGTCGTCATCTGGGAGAGCTAGATGGGCAGGAGCATCGAGTCGCCGCAGGCGTTGCACTGCGTCGTGGCGGTCGAGGACATCCTGACGATCGTCGAGTGCTCACCGCAGTTCGGGCACACCGAGCGCAGCTCGAAGCGGTGCAGGCAGTACACGCAGCGGTAGCGGCCGGCCAGATTGGTTGGTCGAAGCCAGGGCTCGTGGCAGTTCGGGCATTCTGGTCCGAGGTCCATCGGTCACAGCGTACGGCTCAGCGCGGCGATGAAGAAGCCGTCGGTCCGGTCGCGGTGCGGGAGCGTCGTGCGGACCTGGTCCAGCGCGAGGTCAGGACGGCGGGCGAGGAGGGCGTCGATCTGGCGCTCGTTCTCGGCCGTGGAGAGGGTGCAGGTGGAGTAGACGAGCCGCCCGCCCGGGGCGAGCGCGTTCGCGGCGGCGTCGATGATCGCGCGCTGCTCGCCGGTGAGCTCGGCGATGGACTGCGGGGTGGCGCGCCAGCGCAGGTCGGGGCGGCTGCGCAGCGTGCCGAGGCCGGAGCACGGCGGGTCGACGAGCACGCGGTCGAAGGGCTCGGCGGCCGTGAACGCGGCGGCGTCGCCATGGACGACCTCGACGCTTCCGGCGTGCAGGCGCCGCGCGGTGGCCCGGAGCTGGTCGGCGCGGCCGGCGTGGCGCTCGACGGCGACGATCCGGCCCTCGTCGCCGGTGAGCGCGGCGAGGTGCGTGGTCTTGCCGCCCGGGGCGGCGCACAGGTCGAGGACGCGGTCGCCGGGCTGCGGGTCGACGGCGTGGGCGACGAGCTGGGAGGCGCGCGACTGCGGGAGCATCGCGCCGGCGGCGAAGAGCGGGGAGCCGTGCGCGTCGAAGGGGGCGTCGGCGACGATCGCCTCCTCGGGCTCGAGGCCGAGGTGGGCGGCCACGGGCAGGCGGGCCAGCAGCTCGCGCGCGGTGAGGACGAGCGCATTGGCGCGCAGGGCGTGCTCGGCGGGCTGGTTGCCCGCTGCGAGCAGCGCCCGCGCCTCGTCGGGGCCGAGCTCGTCGAACCACAGGCGGGCGAGCCACTCCGGGACGCTGTGGCGGATGGCCGCCTGCTCGGGCGTCTCGTCGGTGAGCGCGGCGACGATGCGCGGCCCCTCGTCGGCCCCGCGGCGCAGGACGGCGTTGACGAGCCCGGCGGCGCGGGGCGCGTCGGCCTTGACGAGCTCGACGGACTCGTCGACCGCCGCGTGATCGGGCACGCCGTCGAGGTAGAGGATCTGGAAGAGGCCGAGCCGCAGCGCGGCGGCGACCGGCGGGTCGAGCCGGTCGACGGGCCGGTCGGCGAGGTGGGCGGCGACGTGGTCGAGCGTGCCGCGGCGCTGGACGGCGCCGAAGGCCAGCTGGGTGGCGAACGCCCGATCGCGGGCGTCGAGCCCCTCGGCGACCTTGCGCAGCGCGCGATCCGCGTAGGCGCCCTGCTCGAAGACTCGTCGCAGCACGACGTAAGCGGCGCGCCGGGCTGGACTCACGTCCCGGAGTCTAGGACGCGAGGCGCCTCATGGGCCCCGGCGTACCCGGGGCCCATCGGCGGCGTTCCGGAGGCTCAGCCCGTCTCGAAGCCCTCGTCCGAGCCGCCGCCGAAGCGCATGAACACGTTCGGCAGCGCGCAGGTCGCGCCCGCGGAGCACGACGGGTCGACCCCGGCGACCGGCTTGGGCGGGTCGCCGCCGGTCGCGAACTCGCCGGTGAACCCGAAGTAGTTGCCGCGGCTGGACATGCTCGGCTTCGTCGTCGGGCCGTTGAAGAACTGCTGCGCCCGCGACGGATCGGCATAGCGGCTCTCCCGCGACACGTTGCCCGCCTGGCGCTCACGCGGCCCGTTCCAGAGGAAGACGTCGCGCACCGGCCCGTTCGGGTCGATGGACACGATCGACAGCGACTCCCGCAGGTTCGTCGCCGCCGAGTCGTAGACGACGTACTCGCCGGCGCCCGAGATCTCCGGGTTGTTGCTCGGCCCGTTGGCGTAGGCGTCGACGACGCACGGCGTGCCGATGCCCTTCGAGCCGCACGAGTAGCTCGGCCGCTGCATGTGCTCCGGCCACGGCGCCTTGGCCGTGTCGAGGGTGCGCCGGAAGACGTCGGACACCGCCCCGTTGCGGTCCTCGGCGCCGCCCGAGCCCGAGCAGCTGTCGGCGCAGAGGTTCGTACGGGTCGACTCGAACGCGACGTAGAAGCCGTTGTCGTCGAGCGCCGGGTGCGCGCTGGTGCCCGGGCCCGCCCTGCCCGTCCTCGGGACGTCGGCGGTGATCTCCCTGCCGTCGCGGTCGAGCCGGCCGTCGTCGCAGCCGGTGGGCGTCCACGCCAGGTACTTGATCGAGCCGCGGCGCACGTACGCGGCGCCCTTGCCGTTCGTCTGGATGTCGGGGTTCGAGCCGCGGGCGACGGTGCAGATGCCGCCGTCCCTGTCCCACAGCTTGACGCTGCCGCCGGCGGAGTAGACGACGAACTCGCAGGTGCCGTCGACCTTCGGCGAGCCGCCCCGAGCCAGCTTGCGCGGCTTGCCGGCGCCGGTCACCGACGCCATGTAGACGTTGCCGCCGGACTGGAACACGACGCACTTCGCCGCCGTGTCGTTCTCGCCCGACAGCGACGGGTTCGTGCTGTCGGTGTCGAGCTCCTGGCTGACGTTCGTCAGCGCGCCCTGGAGGTTGCCCTCGCCCCCTACGCGCTTGTCGACGAAGACGTCGCGCCTGCCGTTCGTGTCACCGGGCGTGAGGTTGGAGGCCGCCGAGTCGAAGGCCATGAAGCCGACCGTGCGCCCGTCCTGCGAGAACGTCGTGTTGTCGCTGGCGCCCGCGGCGATGGGGCTGCCGCCGACCGGGGTCTGGATCAACGTGTCCTTCACCGCCGCGCCTGCGGCGGCAGGCGCAGCGAGAGCAGCCACGAGTGCGGCGATTCCCGTTCGCCGCGAAAGCGTGATGAGCATCTTCTTCCCTGAGTTTGCTGGACCGAGCGGACCGGCACGATAGCGCTTCCGGCGGTCAGCGCGCCGTTTTCAGGTAAATGGGCGCGTCCGGCGGCGTCAGCCGGACCGCCCGCGCAGGTAGGCCCGTGCGTCCATCGGCCGCCCGCCGGGCGGCTGCACCTCGAGCAACTCGAGCGAACCGTCCACCGTGCCGACGAGCAGCCTCCCGTCGGCCGCCTGGACCCCATCGGCGGGGTCCTCGACGACCCGCGCGCGCCGCACACCGAGGAACTGCCCGCCGGCGAGCGCCAGCCGCGCGCCGATGTGCGGATGCAGCGCGCGCACGACGCGCTCGAGCTCGGCCGCCGGCCGCGCCGGGTCCAGCAGCCGGTCCCGCGGCCCGATCTTCTCGGCGTACACGATGCCCTCGGACGTCTGCTCCACGCACGGGGGCCGCTCCTCGAGCACCTGCCCGAGCAGCTGCGCACCGAGCGTCTCCAGCCGCGCGGAGAGCGTGCCGTAGTCGTCATCGGGCCGTATCGGCTCGCTCTGCACGGCGCAGACCGGCCCCTCGTCGAAGCCCTCCGTCGGGCGCATGATCGCCACGCCGGTCTGCGCGTCGCCGGCCATGATCGCCCGCTCGATGGGGGCCGCGCCGCGCCAGCGCGGCAGCAGCGACGGGTGGATGTTCAGCAGGCCCGGGTGCGACAGCAGCGGCTCGCGCAGCAGTGCGCCGTACGCGCAGACGACGATCGCCTCGAAGCCGGCGTCCACGACCCGTGGGTCGTCGCTGACCTGCTCGGGCTGGTGGACCTCCAGCCCCAGCTCGCGCGCGGTGTCGGCCACCGGCGGCGGCGCGAGCCTGCGTCCCCGCCCCCGCGGCGCGTCCGGCCGCGTGACGACGAGCTCCGGCGCCCGCCCCCCGGCGGCCAGCCGCTCGAGCACCGACGCCGCGAACGCGGACGTGCCGAGGTAGGCGAGCCTCACGCCGTGGCGGCGTCGCGCTCGCGCTCGCGCAGCGCCCGGACGGCCGCCTTGCGCTGGTCGCGCGACGTGCGATCGAGGATGAGCACCCCGTCGAGGTGGTCCATCTCGTGCTGGATGACCCGCGCCTCCAGGCCGGATGCCTCGACGGTCAGCTCGTCGCCGAACTCGTTCTGGGCGCGGATGCGCACGTGCACCGGCCGCTCGACCTCCACGAGGACGCCCGGCAGCGACAGGCAGCCCTCGTCGAGGCTCTCCTCGTCCCTGCTGCTCCACTCGAGCACCGGGTTGACGAGCGCCACCACGGGGCTGTCGTGCTCGACGCGGTAGACGAGCAGCCGCCGCAGCATCCCGAGCTGGGTCGCGGCGAGCCCGATCCCGATCGAGTCCTCCATCAGCGCGCCCATGCGCGCGACCTCACGGCGCAGCTCGTCGTCGAAGACCTCGACCGCGCGCGCCTTCGAGCGCAGCACCGGGTCGCCGAACTGGCGCACCTGGGCGAGCGCGGCCGCGCGGCGCGCGCGGGCGGCGTCGTCGAGCGGCGGCTCGTTCGGGGCCTCGACGACCTCTTCGTCAGCGTCGGACTGCGACATCTTCCACTCGATGTTATTGGGGGTCGACGTCGACGCTGATGGCGGCCCCGCGCCGGTGCTCGGCGGCCACCGCGGCCCCCACCGCGGCGATCGCGGCGCGCCGGTCCGCCGCCTTGACCACCACCTGTGCGCGCTCGCGGCCGCGCAGCCGGAACAGCGGCGCGGGCCCCAGCGCGCCGGGCAGCCGGGCGTGGATCGCCCCCGCGAGATCGAGCGCGAGCCCCGGCCGCTCGGACGAGCAGACGACCCGGATGAGCGTCGAGAACGGCGGATAGCGCAGCGCCTCCCGGCGGCGCAGCTCCCCGGCCAGGAACGTATCGGCGTCATGGCGAGCGGCGCACCGGATCGACTCCGCGTCCGGGGCGAGCGTCTGCACGAGCACCCGCCCGCCGCCCGGGCCGCGCCCCGCCCGGCCCGCGAGCTGAGCGACGAGCGCGAACGTCCGCTCCTCCGCGCGGAAGTCCGGGAAGCGCAGCGTCGCGTCGGCGTCGAGCACGACGCCCAGCGTGACGTCTGGGAAGTCGTGGCCCTTGGCCACGACCTGCGTGCCGACGAGCACGCCGCGGCCGGCCGCCTCGAACGCGCGCAGCACGCTGCCGGCGCGCGCGACGTCAGCGTCGAGGCGAAAGGCGCGCAGCCCCGCGCCGGCCAGGTCGCTCTCGAGCCGCTCCGTGCCCGCCCCGTGGCGGGTCACGGACACCGAGCCGCAGTCCGGGCAGCGGTCCGGCACTCGCTCGCGGTGCCCGCAGTGATGGCAGGCGAGGTAGCCGCCGCCGCGGTGCAGGACCAGCGTGACGTCGCACTGCGGGCATCCCCACGCGCGCCCGCAGGTCCGGCAGGACAGGAAGTTCGACCACCCGCGCCGGTTGAGCAGCACGATCGACTTCGGCGCGTCGAGCAGCGCCGAGAACGTCTGCGGGTGCAGCGCGGCGCGCTGCTCGCGCATGTCGAGCACCTGGACCGGGGGCAGCGCCTGGCCGTCGACGCGCTCGGCGAGCACGATGCGGCGCATCGCGTGGTAGCTCTCGGGCCGCGGCGTCGCGCTGCCCGCCACGACCCGGCAGCCCCGCCGCTCCGCGACGAGGCGTGCGTCGTAGCGCGGATCGCCCTCGTGCTTGTAGGAGGAGTCGTGCTCCTCGTCGATCACGATGAGCCCGAGGCGGTCGATCGGCGCGAACACGGCCGAGCGCGGCCCGACGCACACCCGCGCCTGCCCGCGCCGCAGCCGCAGCCACTCGTCGTGGCGCTCGCCCGCGCCGAGCGCCGAGTGCAGGACCGCCACCGTGTCGCCGAAGCGCTCGGCGAACCGGGACACGATCTGCGGCGTGAGCGCGATCTCCGGCACCAGGACGATCGCGCCCTCCCCCCGCTCCAGGCACGCGCCGACCGCGCGCAGGTACACCTCGGTCTTGCCCGAGCCGGTGACCCCGTGCAGCAGCAGCCGCTCGCCGGGCGCGGCGGCCTCGATGTCGCGCAGCGCGGCGGCCTGGGCCGCGGTGAGCGCCGGCTGCGGGCGTCGCGCGCCGACCTGCGCGTGCTCGGGCGCACGGCGCTGGGCGCGCAGGGCGAGCCGCACGAGCCCCCGCCGCTCGAGCCGGCGCAGGGCGGCCAGATCGGGGCCCGCGAGCCGCGGCAGCGAGGCCAGCAGCTCGCGCTGGCGGTCGGTCAGGCGCACCCCCTCGGCGGCGCCGGCGCTGTTGCGCTCGGCCCACAGGGCCGTCTTCTCGCGCGTGCCGGAGGGCGGCAGCATGAGCCCGAGCGCGCGGGCGAACGTCGAGCAGTACTCGACCGCCATCCACTCGGCCAGCTCGACGAGCTCGGGCGGGACGCTGTGCGGCAGGACGCGGCGGGCGGGCATGAGCCGGTCCTCGGCCACCTCGGAGCGGTCCGCCAGCCCCGTGACCACGCCGGTGACGTCGCGGCGGCCGAACGGCACCACCAGCAGCGAGCCGATCTCGGCGCCGTCGGGGCGCAGGTAGTCGAACGGCCCGCGCAGGGCACGGGCCGTCGTCAGGGGCTCCACTCGGGCGATGCGGGACACGGTCCCGTTGACGCTATCGGCGCGTCCGGCTAGGTCTCCGAGCGCACCGGCTCCGGTGCACGCTCGGCCCGCGGCGCCCGCCTGCGCGGCACGCCGGCTTCGCGCAGCGTGTCGGTCAGATAGCGCTTGAACGCGTCCTTGACGCCGCCGTGGCGGCCGTACGCGATGACGTCGAGGTGACACTCGATGGGGTCGAGCCGGTCGAACAGGGCGGCGAGCTCGACGTTGTCGTCGTACATCTCGTCGTCCGGGCTGACGAGCAGATGCACCTTCGTCGGCAGGGTCACGGCCCGCGCCGCGTCGTGGATCATCTCGTCGAAGAAGACGTCGCTCGGCGAGGCGGGCGGGTCGGCGTCGGCCAGGGACAGGAAGTGGTCGCGGAAGGCGATCGCCTCCGGCGAGGCGCCGGCCACGCGGTCCAGCGTGCGCAGCCGCCGTCCCATGCGGATCGGGGCGCCGCCGCCGATGATGCGCCCGACCTCGGCCTGGAAGCCCATCCACAGCGCGCACACCGCCCGGACGCTCGGCCCGTAGGCGATGACGTTCTCGCGCCGCACGCCCAGGCGCGCCATCTCGGCGCGCACGACGTCCACGGACGCGCGCGCGCCCCACAGCGACCGGCGGGGCCCGATGTACGTGTGCCCGTCGGCGGCGATGTTGAGCTTGTGCGCGCGGAACCGGGCGAGCCGGTCCAGCGTCGGACGCGGTGAGACGCCGCCGAGGCGGAGCCCGGGCCAGCTGACGAGCAGATGCTCGGCGCCGCCGGGCTCCTCCTCCGTACGGAAGTCGAGCACGTCCATGCCCCCGCTATCGGCGCGGAGCGGCGGCTACTCCAGCCCCGCGGCGGAGCGCAGCGCCTGCGCCTTGTCGGTCTTCTCCCAGGTGAAGTCGTGATCCTCGCGGCCGAAGTGGCCGTAGGCCGCGGTCTTCTGATAGATCGGCCGGTGCAGGTTCAGGTAGTCGCGGAACGCGCCGGGGCGCAGGTCGAAGTGCTCGTCGACGAGCTGGGCGATCTGCGCGCGGCCGACCTTCTCGGTGCCGAACGTCTCGACCATGACCGAGACCGGATGCGCGACGCCGATCGCGTACGCGACCTGCACCTCCGCGCGGTCGGCCAGGCCCGCGGCGACCAGGTTCTTCGCCACGTAGCGGGCGGCGTACGCGGCGCTGCGGTCCACCTTCGACGGGTCCTTGCCGCTGAACGCGCCGCCGCCGTGGCGGGCCATGCCGCCGTAGGTGTCGACGATGATCTTGCGCCCGGTCAGGCCGCAGTCGCCCACCGGCCCGCCGATGACGAAGCGCCCGGTCGGGTTGACGAGGAAGTCTCGGCGCAGCTTGTTCTCGTCGTAGAGGCCGCGCGGCAGCACCGGCAGCACGACGTGCTCCCAGAGGTCGTCGGGGATGACGCCCTCCGAGCCCTCCCGATGCTGCGTGGAGATCAGCAGCTTCTCGATCGCGACCGGACGGCCGTCCACGTAGCGCACCGACACCTGCGTCTTGCCGTCGGGCCGGAGGTACGGCACGACCTGGCCGTGGCGCACGTCGGCCAGCCGCTTGGCCAGCTTGTGCGCGAGCGCGATCGGCAGCGGCATGAGCTCGTCGGTCTCGTTCGTCGCGTAGCCGAACATCATCCCCTGGTCGCCGGCGCCCGCGACGTCGAGGGCGTCGTCGTCGCCGGGGTCCGTCCGCGTCTCGTAGGCCTGGTTGACGCCCTGGGCGATGTCGGGCGACTGCTTGTCGATCGCGTTGATCACCGCGCAGGAGTCGGCGCTGAAGCCGAGGTCGGCGTCGACGTAGCCGATCTTGCGGATCGTCTCGCGCGCGACCTCCTGGACGTCGACGTAGGTCTCGGTCGTGATCTCGCCCGAGACGACGACCAGGCCCGTGTTGACGAGCGTCTCGCACGCCACGCGCCCGGTCGGGTCGTCCTTCATGACGGCGTCGAGGACGCCGTCGGAGATCTGGTCGGCCACCTTGTCGGGATGGCCCTCGGTCACGGACTCTGACGTGAAGAGGTACTCGTTGTCGGCGTACTGGCTCATGGGATCTGGAAGCGGATCTCCGAAGTCGTGTCCTCCCCCTCGCCGGTGGACCGAACCCCGACGGCGCGCACCCGGGTCAGGTCGTCCTTGACCGCGAGGTAGGCGCGTGAGTCGTTGAGGCCGGTCTGCTCCGCGAGCCTGAGGAGCTGGCTGAAGTCGAGGAAGACTAGCGACGTGACGTCGCCGCTCCTGGCGTCCGGGACGGTCGCCTTGAACGCGTCGGCGTCCTCGATGCCGCCGTTGGAGCTGCGCGCGGCGTCGATTCCCACCATTCCGGTGGAGATCATCAGCTTGCCGTCGCTCACGGTGGCGTCGAGCTCCGCCTGGTCGGAGGTGACCTTCGTGACGCCGTCGGCCTGCGTGACCTTGCCGCCCGGCAGCAGTCCCGGCAGCGCGTCGGTGAGCCGCTTGAGCGCCGCCCGCGTGCGCTCCTCGTTCTCGGTCTTCGCCATGACGAGCAGCGTCGGCGCGGGCACGCCGGGCAGCAGGACGACGGCCGTCTCGCGCTCCAGCAGCGCCAGCAGGTCCTCCCCCACGCTGCGGGCCCCCTCCGCGCCGAGCGCCCTGCGCCCCTGCCGGATGAGGTCGCCGAGCGCGGACGTCCCCGCGGCCGCCAGCAGGCGGCCGGCGCTCTGGTCCAGGCCGCGGCTGCCGAAGTAGGCCAGCGCGTTCTTCGGCACCGAGCTCAGGAGCGCCGGGTCGAGCGGCTGCGCCTTGCGGCCCGGGACGTCGGCCGCGACGGTCAGCACGAGGCCGGGGTCCTCGGCCTGGACGGCCACCGCGGTGCCGCGCAGGTTCGGGCGGTCGAGCACGACGCCGGCGACGCCGAGCGCACCGCCCGCGGGCACGAGCAGGCGCCGCAGCCCGTCCGCGGTGGCGTAGGCGTCGGCGACCCGGTCGGAGGGCAGCCGCGTCGTCAGCTTCGCGAAGGTGGCGTCGCGGGCGAGCGCCTCGCCGCGGCCCTGCTGCAGGTCGATCGCCTGCTGCAGGCTGGCCTGCTGGCCGAGCGCGAGGAAGTCCCCGATGAACGCCGCGTACACCGCGCCGTAGCGCGCGAGGGTCACGCCCTTGTACGTGCGCGACGGCCCGCTGCGCCGGGCGCCCTCCCGCACGAAGGCGCGGGCCTTGTCGCGGTCGCGCACGGACAGCAGCACAAGCGAGCCCGCCGTCTCGCCCTGCGGCCCGAGCAGCGCGAGCGCCATCTCGTCGCCGAGCCACGGGCTCACCGCGCTCCTGCCCCCGCCGCCGACCGACAGGCGGCTCAGCACGCTGTCGCGCAGACGCTCGTAGCCGTCGAACGAGCCGGCGAGCTTCCGGGCGTCCTTCACGGCGCCCCTGTCGCCGTCGGTCGAGACGTGCACGTAGACGATCGCGTCGGACGGGACGAGGCTCGCGGCCTCCTCGGCGATGGGCGCGCCCGACGCGCCGCCGCGCGTCAGGAGCACGGCGACGACGGCGATGACGACGATCAGCGCGGTGGCCGCGAGCAGCGCGAGGCGGCGCCGCCGGCGGACCACCTCATCGGGCACCGCGGCGTTCCTTGCGCTCCGTGAAGTCGATGATGACGGGGACTCCGTCGAATCCGTACCGGGCACGAAGGCGATTCTCGATGAAATACGCGTAGTCGCGCGTCACGCGGTTGCGCGAATTGACCTGGATGGCGAAGCGCGGGGGCGCCGTGCCGATCTGGGCGCCGTAGATCAGCTTCAGCCGGTGGCCCTGCTTGGCGGGCGGCTGGCGGATCTGGACGACCTCCGACAGGAAGCGGTTGAAGTCCGGCGTGGGCACGCGCTGGTGCATGCGGTCGCCGAGCGCGAGCGCCTCGGTCATGACCCGCTGGACGCCGCGGCCGCTCTGGGCGCTGGCGGTGAGCACGCGCGGGCGCAGCCGCAGCTTCTGGGCCACGCGGGCCCGCTCGTGCTCGAGGTCGATCTCCCCGCCGGGGTCCTCCGCGGTGCCCTTCTGCGTGTCCCACTTGTTGAGGACGAGCGCGGTCGCGCACTTCGCGCCCATCGCCAGTTCGGCGATGCGCAGGTCCTGCGCGGTGATCCCGTCCGTCGCGTCGCAGATGACGAGCGCGACGTCGGCGCGCTCGGCGGCGCGCTGCGAGCGCAGCGCGGTGTAGTACTCGACGGACTCCTGCACCTTCGACTGGCGGCGCATGCCCGCGGTGTCGATGAGGACGACCTTGCGCCCCTCGACCTCGAGCGGCAGGTCGATCGCGTCGCGCGTCGTGCCCGCGACGTCGGAGACGATCACCCGCTGGTCGCCCAGGAAGCGGTTGACGAGCGAGCTCTTGCCGACGTTCGGCCGGCCGATCACCGCGAGGCGGACGACGTCCTCGTCCTCCTCGGCCTCCTCCTCCTCGGGCAGCAACTCGACGATGCGGTCAAGCAGGTCGCCGGCGCCGAGGCCCTGGGCGGCGGAGACGGCGATCGGCTCGCCGAGCCCCAGCGACCAGAACTCGGCCGCCTGCGGCAGCGATCCGACCGAGTCGATCTTGTTCGCCGCCAGGACCACCGGTGTGCGGTCGCGGCGCAGGAGGTCGGCGATCTCCTCGTCGCCGGGGCGCACCCCGGCCTGCGCGTCGACGACGAGCACGGCGACCTCGGCGTCGGCCAGCGCCGCCCGGGCCTGCTCGCGGATCGAGCCCGACAGCGGGTCGAGGTCCTCGAAGTCCACGCCGCCCGTGTCGATCAGATCGAACCGGCGCCCGTTCCACTCGGTCGCCACCTCGTTGCGGTCGCGCGTGACGCCGGACGTCTCGTGCACGACGGCCTGGCGCGACCCGGAGAGCCGGTTGACGAGCGAGCTCTTGCCGACGTTCGGATAGCCGACGATCGCGACCTTCATGACGGCACCAGGGCGCCGATCCGCGCCACGACCTCGTCGATGCTCAGCCCGGTGGTGTCGAGCTCGACCGCGTCGGGCGCGGCCTGCAGCGGGCTGGCGGCGCGGGTGCGGTCGCGCTCGTCGCGCAGCGTCTGATCGGCGAGCACGGTGGCGACGTCGGTGCCCAGTTCGGCGGCGCGCCGGCGGGCGCGCTCCCGGGGCGAGGCGGTCAGGAAGACCTTCAGCCGCGCGTCGGGCGCGACGACCGTGCCGATGTCGCGCCCCTCGGCCACCCAGTCGCCGGCCGCCATGATCGCCCGCTGCTTGGCGACCATCGCCTCGCGCACCTCGGGCCGTGCGGCAACGACCGAGGCACGCTCGCCGGCCTCGTTGGTCCGGATGTCCGCGGTGACGTCGCGGCCGTCGAGCAGGACGCGGCCGTCCTCGAGGCGGATGTCGGCGCTGACCGGGTCGGCGGCGAGCCCGGCGGCGCGGTACATCGCCCCCGTGTCGAGGTACTGGAAGCCGAGCGCGCGCGCCGCGGCGCGCGCCACCGTGGACTTGCCGGCCCCCGCGGGGCCGTCGATGGCGACGATCATCGTCGGAGGAGACTACGAACGTCGGCGTCGAAGCCGGGATAGGAGACCGCGGCCGCGCCCATGTCGAGCACCTCGACGCCCTCGCGGCTCGCCAGCCCGGCCACCGCGCCGAGCATCGCCATCCGGTGGTCGCCGCCCGAGTCGACGACCCCGCCGCGCAGCCCGCCCGTGCCGCGCACGACGAAGCCGTCCTCGGTCGCCTCGGCGTCACCGCCCAGCGCGTTGAGTGCGGTCACGACCGCGGCGATGCGGTCGGACTCCTTGACGCGCAGCTCGTGTGCGCCGGTCACGACGGTCTCGCCCTCGGCGAAGCAGCCGAGCAGCCCGACGAGCGGCAGCTCGTCGATGGCCAGCGGCACCTCGTCGGGCTCGACGACCGTGCCGGCGAGCGGGCCGGCCGTGACGTCGAGGTCGGTGACGGGCTCGGACGTCGGCACGATGGGGTCGCTGCCGTCGTCGGGCGCCTCGAGGTCGCCGACGACGATCGCCCCCATCCGCTCGAGGATCCGCAGGAAGCCGGTCCGCGTCCAGTTCACCCCGACGTTGCGCACGAGCAGCCGCGAGCCGGGCACGATCACGCCCGCGGCGATGGCGAACGCGGCGCTCGACGGGTCGCCGGGGACGTGGATGTGGTCGAGCTCCAGCTCGTCGGCGCATTGCACGGTGACGTGGCGGCCGTGGCGCTGCACCGCCACCCCGGCCGCGGCGAGCATCCGCTCGGTGTGGTCGCGGCTGGGCGCGGGCTCCGTCACCGTGGTCGCGCCGTCGGCCGCCACGCCAGCGAGCAGCACGCAGGACTTCACCTGGGCGCTGGCCACCGGCAGCTCGTAGTGGATGGCCCGCAGGCGCGCGCCGCGGACCGTGAACGGCGGGAAGCGGCCGTCGCGCGCCTCGATGTCGGCGCCCATGCGCCGCAGCGGCTCGGCGATGCGGTCGACCGGCCGCCGCCGGATCGAGTCGTCGCCGTCGAGCGTCCACCGGCGCCCCTCCTGCGCGGCCAGCCAGCCGGGCAGCAGCCGCATGAGCGTGCCCGCGTTGCCGACGTCGATCGGGTGCGGCGCCGAGCGCGCCTCGCGCAGCCCCGTGCCGCGGATGACGATCTCGTCGGGCTTTGCGTCGACGCGCGCCCCGAGCGCCTGGACGGCGGCGAGCGTCGAGTTCGTGTCGGCCGCGTCGAGGTAGCCGGTGATGCGGACGGGTTCCGACGCCATCGCGCCGACGATCGCCGCGCGATGGGAGATCGACTTGTCCGGCGGTGCGGCCACGCTCCCGCGCAGGCGGCCCGACGGCTCGTAGCGGACGGTGGTCACGGGTCGAGCTCCAGGATCTCGGCGGCGCGCGCGGCGTCGCGCTCGGCGACCCAGACGGTCACCTCGCCCTGCTGCATGTCCGGCGACGGCGCGAGTGCCATGTCGGAGATGTTGATGCCTGCGCGCCCGAGGCGGAGTGCGAGCTCGGCGATGACCCCCGGGCGGTTGAGCACGGGGACGTGCAGCTCACGCTGCGCCCCGCCGCCGAGCTGGGTCTCCAGGAGCGCGCGCCGCTCGCCGGCCGCGGTGGCCTGGAACGCGCCGAGCGCGTCGCCGTCGCCGGCCGCGAGCGCGGCGCGCACCTCCGCCAGGCGGCGCTGCACGTCGTCGATCTGGGCGACGAGCGCCTCGCGGTTGCTGAGCATGATGTCGCTCCACAGCGCGGGGTTGGCGCCCGCGACCCGGGTGGCGTCGCGGAAGCTGGGCCCGGTGGCGGGGATCGTCTCGCCGTCGTCGAGCGCGCGGATCGCCTGGGCGACCAGGACGTTGGCGAGCACGTGCGGCAGGTGCGAGACCGCGGCCATGAGGCGGTCGTGGACGTCGGCGTCGATGGCGGCCGGCGCCGCGCCCAGACCGCTGATGACCCGGTACAGGCGCTCGTAGAGCAGGCCGGAGGTGTTCTCGCGCGGCGTGAGGTACCAGACCGCGCCCTCGAACAGGTCCTCGCGCGCGTGCTCGACGCCCGACGCCTCGCCGCCGGCGAGCGGGTGCCCGCCGACGAAGCGCTGGTCGTCGCGCACAAGGTGCGTGATGCCGCTCTTCGTGGAGCCGACGTCGGTGACGACGCAGTCCGCCGGCGCGTGGTCGAGGACCGTCCCGATCGACGTCACGAGATCGCGCAGCGGGGCGGCGACGACGACGACCTCGGCCCCGGCGACCGCCTCGGCGATCGTCGCGCACGCCCGGTCCACGGCGCCGAGCTCGACGGCGCGCGGCGCCTCCGGGCCCGCACCGGCCACCTCCGCGCCGAGGCGGTGGCGGGCGGCCAGGCCGACCGACCCGCCGATGAGCCCCGTGCCGACGATCGCGACGCGCAAGCGAGCCCCGCCGGCCGCTACGCGGTCACGGTGCTGACCTTGCCGGCCAGCTCCGCGGCGCGCGCGACCTTCTGCGCGTAGTCGGAGAACGTGTCGGTCGGGATCTGCTGCGGGCCGTCGCAGATCGCCTCGTCGGGCTCCGGGTGCGTCTCGACGATGATCCCGTCGGCGCCCGCCGCGGCCGCGGCCAGCGACAGCGGCGCCACCCAGTCGCGCCGGCCCGGCGCATGGCTCGGGTCGATGATCACCGGCAGGTGCGAGAGCTCCTGGAGCACCGGGATCGCCGTGATGTCGAGCGTGAAGCGGTAGGCGGTCTCGAACGTCCGGATGCCGCGCTCGCACAGCATCACGTTCTCGTTGCCCTCCTTGAGCACGTACTCGGCGCTCATGAGCAGCTCCTCGAGCGTCGAGGACAGCCCGCGCTTGATCATCACCGGCAGGCCGCTGCGCCCGACCTCGGACAGCAGCGTGTAGTTCTGCATGTTGCGGGCGCCGATCTGCACGACGTCGGCGACCTCGGCCAGCGCTTCGACGTCGCGGACGTCCATGAGCTCGGTCACGATCGGCAGGCCGGTGGCCGCCTTGGCCTCGGCGAGCAGCCGCAGTCCCTCCTGGCCGAGGCCCTGGAAGGAGTACGGCGACGTTCGCGGCTTGTAGGCCCCGCCGCGCAGCATTGCGGCGCCGGCGTCCTTGACGACCTGGGCGACGGTCATCAGCTGGTCGCGCGACTCGACGGTGCACGGCCCGGCGATCAGCGCGAAGTGCTCGCCGCCGACCTTGCGCCCGGCGATCTCGAGCGTCGAGCGTCCTCCGCCGCGCAGCTGGGAGGAGGCGAGCTTGTAGGGCTTGAGGATCGGCACCACCTGAGCGACGCCGGCATGGCCCTCGAGGCCGAGCCGCGCGACGTGGTCGCGGTCGCCGATGGCACCGATCAGCGTCAGCTCGTCGCCGGGGCTGACGTGGGCGCGCGCCCCCACGCTCTCGATGCGCTCGACGACCGCTGCCACCTGGTCCTCGGTCGCCGTCTGCTTCATCACGATCAACATGTCGTCTCTTCTCTACGCCTGGTCAGGGAACGGGTTTCCACGTCGAGGGCGCTCGGTGAGCCGGAACTGGTCTCGCGGCAAGGTGCGGCCGAGCGCCTAGCGAAATCGCCAGGCGTACGCGTAGCCGAAGAAGGTGCCGAAGGTGGCGGGCTGGCTACGCATGACGCGGCCCAGGCTACAGAAGCGTGCCGAGCTCCGCCAGGAAGCGGTCGTTCTCGTGCGGCAGCCCGTACGTGACGCGCAGGAAGCCGGGCTCGCCGAGCGCGGTGCCCGAGCGCACCAGAACGCCCCGCTCGGCCAGCGCGTTGACGATCGCGAGCTCCTGCTCGGGCTCGCCCACGCGAAACCAGGAGAAGTTCGCGTGGGACTCGAGCGGCTCGATGCCCAGGCGGCGCAGCCCGGCGTCGAGCTGCAGGCGGGCGGCGACGGCGCGCTCGACGCGCTGGGCGACGGCGTCCTGATGGCGGATCGCCTCGACGGCCGCGGCCTGTGCGACGGCGTTGGCCGAGAACGGCTGGCGGACCGAGTACAGCGCCTGGCAGAGGTCCACCGAGCCGCACAGGACGAAGCCGACCCGCAGCCCGCACAGCCCGTAGACCTTCGAGAACGTGCGCAGGAGCGCGGCGTTGGGGAACCTGCGCAGCAGCGGGATGGTGTCGTCGGGATCGCCGAGCAGCGAGTACTCGCAGTACGCCTCGTCGATGAGCACCCACACGTGGCGCGGCACGCGCTCGAGGAACGCCTCGATCTCCTCGAGCGGCAGCGCGGTCGAGGTCGGGTTGTTCGGGTTGCAGACGACGACGAGCCGGGTCGCCGCGGTGATCTCGGTGATCAGGCCGTCGAGGTCGACGTAGTCGTCCTTCAGCGGGACGCGCACCTCCGTGGCCCCGGCGGCGGTGCCCATGTGCGGGTACAGGCTGAACGACGGCCATGGGTAGACGATCTCGGCGCCCGGGTCGAGCAGCGCATCCCCCGCGGCGAGGAGCAGGTCGCTGCCGCCGTTGCCGATCGCGATGCGCTCGACCGGCACGCCGTAGCGGTCCGACAGGCTCTCGCGCAGCGCGCCCTGCGACGGATCGGGATAGCGGTTGAGGTCCTGCAGCGCCCGTTGCGCCGCCTCGAGGACCTCGGGCAGCGGCGGATCGGGCGACTCGTTGGAGGCCATGCGCGCGATGTCGCCCTTCCAGGCGTAGCCGGGGGCGGCGGGATACTTCGGCAGGCGGCCGACGCGGCCGGAGAACTCGGACGGGCTCACTGGGCGGCGTCGAGGTCGGCGCGCAGCGAGCGCGCGTCGTGCAGGTAGACGTGCTGGGGGTCGTGGTCCTCGGCGGCATGGAAGTGCATGAGCAGCCGGATGACGAGCGGCAGCGAGCCGGGGACCGGGATCTCGCGCGTGCAGATCAGGGGGACGCGCTCGAAGCCCATGTGGCGGGCGGCGGTCGCCGGGAACGCGGCGTCGAGGTCGTCGGTCACCGTGAAGATGCACGAGACCACGTCGTCGGGCCGCAGCGCGTTGCGCTCGAGGACCTCGTGCATGAGCTCGGTGGTGGCGGCCAGGATGCGGTCGGCCTCGTTGGCGTCGACGGTCGTGGCTCCGCGCAGGGCGAACAGGCGCATGGCGCGCGGATGCTACCGGCGCGCTCGGGGCGCCCGGCCGCCCGCGCCGCCGCGATCCGGCGCGTACCTGCGCAGCTGCTCGACCTCCGCGGGGGTCAGCCGGCGCGAGGCTCCCTCCGCGAGGTCGGTGAGGCGCAGCGGACCGAAGGCGATGCGCTGCAGCTCCTTCACCGGGTGGCCGACCGCGTCGAGCATCCGCCGGATCTGGCGCTTGCGGCCCTCGTGGATCGTGATCTCGAGCTGGGTGGGCGAGATCCGCCGCACGCGCGCCGGCGTGGTCCGGCCGTCGTCGAGCTGCACACCCTCGCGCAGCTTGCGCAGCTCGTGCTCGCGCACCGGCGGCCGGGCGACCGTGGCGAGGTAGGTCTTCGGGACCTCGAACCGGGGATGGGTGAGCCGGTTGGCGAGCTCGCCGTCGTCGGTGAGCAGGATGAGGCCGGTGGAGTCGGCGTCGAGACGGCCGACGGGATAGATCCGGGCCGGCGTCCTGACGAGCTCGACGACGGTGCGGCGGCCGTGGGTGTCCTTGGCGGTGGAGACGACGCCGCGGGGCTTGTTCAGCACGTAGACGACCGTGCGCGGGGCGGGCCTGACCGGCGCGCCGTCGAACGCCACCCCGCTGTGCTCGCCGACGTCGCGGGCGGGGTCGGTGACGGTCTCGCCGCCGACCGTCACCCGCCCGGCGCGGATGAGCTCCTCGGCGGCGCGACGGGACGAGACGCCGCCATGGGCGAGATACCGTGAGAGACGCATGGACCTCGAACTCTTGCAGCAGGCGCTGGCGGGCCAGCCGGCCTACCGGGCGCGGCAGGTGTGGTCCTGGGCCGCCCGCGGCGCGAGCGGCTACGACGAGATGACCGACCTGCCCGCCGCGATGCGGGCGCGGCTGGCCGAGGACGTGCCCTTCTCGACGCTCGCCGTCGCCGACGAGGCGGTGTCACGCGACGGGACGATCAAGACGCTGTTCCACACCGCCGACGGGCGGCCAGTCGAGGCGGTGCTCATGCGCTACCGCGACGGGCGGCGCTCGATCTGCGTGTCGTCGCAGTCGGGATGTCCGCTGACGTGCACCTTCTGCGCGACCGGCCGCATGAAGTTCGGGCGCAACCTGACCGAGTCGGAGATCCTCGACCAGGTCCTGCACTTCCGGCGCATCGAGCCGGTCGACCACCTCGTGTTCATGGGGATGGGCGAGCCGCTGCTCAACGTGGACAACGTCCTCGCGGCGGCGCGGCGGCTGCCGGACGTGGGGATCACGCACCGGCGCACGACGGTCTCGACCGTCGGCTGGCTGCCCGGCATCGGGAAGGTCACCGGCTGCGGGATGCCGCTGCAGATCGCGTTCTCCCTGCATGCGCCGGACGACGCGCTGCGCTCGGAGCTCATGCCGGTCAACGAGCGCTACCCGCTGGCGGACGTCCTCGCCGCGTGCCGGGCCCATCACGAGCAGACGAACCGCACGGTGTTCATCGAGTACGTGATGCTGGCCGGCGTCAACGACCGCTACGAGCAGGCGCTCGAGCTCGCCCGGCTCCTGGGCCCGGGCTACACGTTCAAGGTCAACCTCATCCCGTACAACCCGACGGACTCGGTGTACGAGGGCTCGTCGCGCGAGGCGATCGCGGCGTTCGAAGCGGTGCTGACCGAGCACGGCGTGCCGGCGACCGTGCGCCTGACCCGCGGCCGCGACATCGCGGCGGCGTGCGGGCAGCTCGCCGCCACGCGCTGAGCGCCGCGCGCCCCGGCCCACGCCGCGCCCCGAACCAAGCCGCGCCCCCCCAACCACGCCGCGCCATGCCCCGCCCCGCGCCCGGCCCCGCCCCACGACGCGCTCCCGCGACGTCGAGCGTCGAGTTTCTGCGGCGCAGACGGAGAAAGTCGACGTTGGGTTTCCGTCGGCCTTTTGCTGATCTTAAAATGTTCTAAGATTCAAATCATGCCGACCTCGCAACCGCCGGTGTTCGTCCGCAAGGCGGAGCTGTTCCGCGCGCTGGGGCATCCGGCGCGCATCCGGATCCTCCAGCTGCTGCGCGACGGCGAGCGGACCGTGGGCGACCTGCAGGCGGCGCTCGACCTCGACTCGAGCGGCACCTCGCAGCACCTGGCGGCCCTGCGCAAGCAGGACCTCGTCGAGACGCGCCGCCAGGGCACGAACGTCTTCTACCGGGTCAAGGACCGCCGGACCCTCGAGCTGCTGCAGCTGGCCAAGGAGATCCTGACCAGCAGCCTCGAGGGCAGCCGGACGCTGCTGCAGGACCTCGCCGGGGAGGAGTTCGAGCCCTCCCGGAGCCGGGCCTGACGTGACGCCCGCCACCGCGATCTGCCTCGCCGGCGCCGCCGGTCTGGTACTCGGCGGCGCGCTGCCGGCGGCGTCCCGCGCCGCCGCGGCCCTGCGCGCCGGCCTGACGCTGCAGGCGCTCGGCGCGGCGCTGCTCGGCGTCGGGGGCGTCGCGATCCTGGCCGCCGGCGGCACGACCGGCGCTCCGCTGTCGGCGCAGATCCGGCCCGCGCTCGGGCTCGACCCGCTCAGCGGGCTGTTCCTCGTCGTGCTCGGCCTCACCGCGACGCCGGCCCTGCTCTTCGCGCGCGGCTACCTGCCGGGCGGCCACGCGCCGCGGGCCGTGGCCGTGCTCACCGCGGCCTTCCTGCTCTCGCTCGCCGGGCTGCTCGCCGCCCGGGACGTCACGACGTTCCTCGGCTTCTGGGAGGCGATGACGATCGTGCCCGCCGCCGCCATCCTCGCCGCGCGGCGCGACGACGAGGCGCGCTCCGCGGTCCTGCTGTACCTCGGGATCACCCACCTCGGGGGCGCGGGCGTCTGGGTCGCGCTCCTGGCCCTTGTGCTCGCCGGACCCGGCGGGGCGACGGGCACGCTCATCGCCGTCGCGGCGCTCGTCGGGTTCGGCACGAAGGCGGGCCTCGCGCCGCTGCACGCCTGGCTGCCGCGCGCGCACCCCGTCGCCCCCGCCCACCTCTCGGCGCTGATGTCGGGGCTCATGGTCAAGGTCGCCCTGTACGGACTGATACGGGTCGAGCTCGAGTGGCTCGCGCCCGCTCCGCTGTGGCTCGGCCTCGTGCTCATGGGGCTCGGGCTCGCGTCGGCGCTGGGCGGCGTCCTGTACGCGCTCGTGCAGGGCGAGCTCAAGCGCCTGCTCGCGTTCAGCACGATCGAGAACGTCGGGATCGTCACCGCGGCGCTCGGCGCATCGGTGGTGCTGGCCACGGCCGGCGAGCCCGAGTGGTCGGCCATCGCCTTCGCCGCGGGCCTTCTGCACCTCGTCAATCACGCGGTCTTCAAGACGCTGCTGTTCCTCGGCGCGGGCGCGTTCGAGCGCGCGACCGGCGGCCTGGACCTCGACCGCCTCGGCGGGCTGCTGCGGCGCATGCCGTGGACCGGCGGCGCGTTCGCGATCGGCCTGCTGGCGATCGCGGGGCTGCCGCCGCTCAACGGGTTCGCGTCGGAGTGGCTCGTCCTGCAGTCGATGCTCCACGTCGCGCTCGACGGGGCGATCGGCATCTCGCTCGCCGGGGCGGTGGCGCTGGCGGGGATCGCGGCGACCGCCGGCCTGGCGGCGCTGTGCTTCACGAGCGTGTTCGGCCTGACCTTGCTGGGCGCGCCGCGCCGTCCGGAGGTGGCGCAGGCGCGCGAGGCCGCGTGGCCGATGCGCGCCGGGATGGTGCTGCTCGCCGTCCCCTGCGTCGTGCTCGGCCTCGTGCCGGGACTGGTGCTGCCCGTGCTCGTCGACCTCGCCCCGTCCGCCGGCACGGTCCCCGCCACGCCCGGGCTCGACCTGCCGGCGACGGGCTCGCTGCCCACGGCGGCGCTGGCGATCGCGGTCGTCCTCGTCGCCGGCCTGCTCGTGGCGGCGCGCGGACGCCGGCGCGCCGCGCCGGCGCCCGCGTGGACGTGCGGCCAGCGGGTGGTGCCCGAACTGAGCTGGACGGCCGCCGGCTACGCGAAGCCGCTGCGGCTCGTGCTCGAGGCGGTCCTGCGCCCCCGCCGCCGGCTCGAGGTGACCGAGGCCGCGGGGGTCGTGACCGGGGTCGACTACGCCAGCGAGGTCGCGCTGCCCGTCGATCGCTTCGTCAGCGAGCACGCGGCGCGCCACGGGCTGCGCGGCGCGGCGTTCGTGCGCCGGCTGCAGACCGGCAACGTCCGCACGTACGCGGCGTACCTGCTCGCGCTCGTCCTCGGGCTGCTGGCCCTGGCGCGGACGGGAGCGCTCGGATGAGCGCGATCGCCGCGGTCGTGCAGGCCGGCGGGCTCGCGGTCGCGCCGCTCGTACCGGGGACGATCCAGGCGCTCAAGGCGCGGATGCAGGGGCGTCGCGGCCCGTCGCCGCTGCAGCCCTACCGCGAGCTGCGCCGGCTGTGGAGCCGCAGCGGCGTCGAGCCGCTCGGCGCCGGCCTTCCGTACCGGCTCGCCCCACCGGTCGTCGCCGCCTGCCTGATCCTCGCGCTGGCCATCGTCCCGGTCGCCGGCCGCTCCGGGCCGTGGGGGCTCGGCCACGACGCGTTCGCGCTCGTCGGCCTGCTGGCGCTCGCACGGGTCGCCGTGGCGCTGGCGGCGTGGGACACCGGCAGCGGCTTCGCCCTCATGGGCGCGGCCCGCGACCAGACCCTCGCGCTGTTCGCCGAGGCGCTGCTGGCCCTCGCGCTGCTGCTCGCCGCGCTGCCGGCCGGCTCGACCGATCTCGTCGCGATGTCGGGCTCCGCCGCCGGCACCGCCATCTGGACGGAGCCGGCGCACTGGTGTGCGCTGCTGGCGTTCGCGCTCGTCGTGGTCGCCGAGACCGGCCGCCAGCCGGTCGACAACCCTGACACGCACCTCGAGCTGACGATGATCCACGAGGGCCCGCTGCTCGAGTACGCCGGGCGCGACCTCGCCTACCTGCAGTGGGCGGCGGCGGCCCGCCACTGGCTCATGCTGCTGCTGGCCGCCGGGCTGTTCCTCCCCCATCCGGCGTCGTTCGCGGGCGCCCTGGGGCTCGCGGCCGCGGCCGTCGCCGCGGGCGCCGTCGCCCTCGCGGTGCTCGAGACCGCCCAGGCGAAGATGCGCATCCTGCGCGTGCCGTCGCTGCTCGGCCTAGGCTGCCTCGTGGCGCTGGCCGGCGTCGCGACCTGGGGCGCCGGAGGCGTCCTGTGAGCTCGGCGCTCGTCGCGGCGATCCTGCTGCTCGGCCTGGCGGTCATCGCCGTGCGCCGCCGCTCGGTCGCCATCGCGCTCGTCGCCGCGCAGTCGCTGCTGCTCAGCCTCGGCGCGCTGCACCTCGCGGCGGGGCGCTCCACCGAGTTCCTGGTCGCCGCCCTCGTCCTGCTGACGAAGGCGGTGGCGCTGCCCGCGCTGCTGGCCTTCGTCGTCCTGCGCACGCGCGAGCCGGCGCCCGTCACGCCCGCCGCCACCGCGCTCGTGCGGCTCGCGGGCGGCGTCGCCGTGGCGCTGGCCGGCGCCGCCCTCGTCCCGCCCCTGGGCCTGGCGAGCGCGCGGGTGGAGGACGCCGCGGTCGCGCTCGTCCTCGTCGGCATCTCGATCGTCGCGGCGCGGCGCCCGACGCTCTTCCAGCTCCTCGGGCTGATCGTCGCCGAGAACGGCCTGTCGCTCCTCGCGGTCGGCGCGCACGGCGGCGTGCCGTTCGCCGTCGAGCTCGGCGCGCTCGTCGACCTCGTGCTCGTCGTGACGGTCGCGGCGGCCTTCACCCGGCGCATCCATCTCGAGCTGGGCACCGGCAACACCGAGCTGCTGCGGGGCCTGCGTGACTGAGCACGCCCTCCTGCTCGCCTCGCTGACCGTCGGGCTCCCGGCGCTCGGCGCGCTGCTCGTCGCGGCGGCCCGCACGCCCCGCCAGGCCGACGCCGGCAACGTCGTGGTGGCGGTGCTGACCGCGGCCGTCGCGCTGACGCTCGCGGCGGTCGTGCTCGCCCGCGGCGGCGCCGCCCCGATCGACGACGGCTGGACGTACCTCGACGGCGCCGGCGGCGTGTTCCTCGCGCTCACGGCGGTCGTCGGGCTCGGCAGCGCGCTGCTGTCGCCGGTCTACCTGCGCCACGCAGGACGCACCGGCGCCGGAGCGCGCGGCTCGCGCGCCCGCTACTACGTCGCGCTGCACCTGTTCTGGGCCGCCCTGCTGGCCGTGCCGCTGGCCGGGAACCTGGGGGTCGCGTGGCTGCTCGTCGAGGCCACGACCGCCGCGTCGGCCCTGCTCGTCGCGTTCACCGGCAGCCGCCACGCGCTCGAGGCGGGCTGGAAGTACCTCGTGCTGACCTCGCTCGGACTGTCGGTCGCGCTGCTGGGCATCGTCGTGCTGACGATCGCGCTGCCGGGCGGCGGCCTGTCCACGCTCGACTGGCGGTCACTGCACGAGCACAGCGGCGCGGTGGCCCCGGGGGCCGGCCTGCTGGCCTTCGTGCTGATCCTCGCCGGCCTGGCCACGAAGATCGGCTGGGCGCCCGTGCACAACTGGCTGCCGGACGCGCACAGCGAGGCGCCCGCGCCGGTCAGCGCGCTGCTCTCCGCGGCGCTGCTGCCGTCGGTGCTGCTCGTGGCCTGGCGGGTGCGCGACGCGCTGGAGCCCGCCGTCGGCGCCAGCACGGCCCGCGCGCTGTTCCTCGGCTTCGGCCTCGCGTCGCTGCTCGTGGCCGTCCCGTTCCTGTGGCGGGCGCTGCCGTTCAAGCGGCTGCTCGCGTTCTCGAGCCTCGAGCACATGGGCGTCATCGCGCTCGGCGTCGGCTTCGGCACCCCGCTGGCGATCGCCGGCGTCCTGCTGCACGTCGCCGGCCACGGCCTGGCGAAGTCGCTCGGGTTCTACTCCGCCCTGCCGCTGCTGCGCCACGACCCCCGCGCGTCGCACCACGCGCCGGACGGCGTCGCCGCGACGAGCCCCGCCACCGCGGCGGCGATGGGCGTCAGCCTCGGCGCGCTCGGCGGGCTGCCGCCGTCGCCGCTGTTCCTCTCCGAGCTGCTGGTGCTGGCGGGCGGCATCCAGGCGGGCAGGACCGCCGTCGTGGCGATCGCCGCGGTCGCGCTCGCGCTCGGCTTCCTCGGGCTGCTGCACGCGCTGCTCGAGGGGGTCGTCGGACCCGCCCGCCGCCACCGCCGCCACGCGGCGCGGCGCAGCGAGCGGCGCATCGCGGCGATGACGGCCGTGCTCGCCATCGGGCTGCTGGCGCTGACCGCGGCCGGCCTCGCGCTGCCCGGCTCGGAGCTGGTCGACTCGCTCGCGACGGTGGCGCCATGACCCTTGCCGTGGCGAAGCCCACCGCGGCCGACGTCCCGCTGCCCCTGTGGCGCAAGGCGGTCGCCGCGGCGCTCGACGGCGGCGGGCGCTTCGCCGGCGCCTACGCGACCGATGACGGCGACGAGCTGCGCTGGCGCGTCCTCGTCGCGCACGGCGCCCTGGTGCGCTCGCTGGCCTGCCGCAGCGCGGCCCGGCGCGTGCCGAGCGTCGTGGACCTCGCGCCCGCGGCGGGCTGGGACGAGCGCGAGGCCCACGATCTGCACGGGCTCGGCTTCGACGGCCACGAGCCGCTGCGTCCGCTCGTCGACCACCCGGCCGACCCCTCCGCGTGGACGGTCCCCATGACCGGCGAGGGCGTCCACGACGTGGCGGTCGGTCCGATCCACGCCGGCGTCATCGAGTCCGGGCACTTCCGCTTCCACCTCGTCGGCGAGCGCATCCTGGCGCTCGATGCGCGGCTGTTCCACAAGCATCGGGGCCTCGAGCGCGCGGCGCAGGGCGGCGACGCCGACCACGGGCTGGCCCACGTCGGGCGGGCGTGCGCGGCGTGCCACGTGGCGAGCTCGGTGGCCTATGCGCAGGCGGTGGAGTTGGCGCAGGGGCGCCGGCCGTCCGACGACCTGCGCGTGGCGCGCACCCTCCTGCTCGAGCTCGAGCGCCTGTACAACCACCTCAACGACGTCTCGGCCGTCTGCGCGGGAGTCGGGTTCGCGCCCGGGGCGATGGCGTTCGCGGCGCTCAAGGAACGCGCGCAGCGGCTCAACGCGCGGCTCACCGGCCACCGGTTCCTGTTCGGCTCGGTGGCCGTCGGCGGGAGCACGCTCGCTTTGTCCGGCGGTGCCGCCCGTACCGCGGGCGAGGCGGTGCGTTCGATCGGCGACGACGCGGCAAAGGCGTGGCGGTCGCTCATGTTCGCCCGGTCGGTCCAGGCGCGCCTGGACGGCGTCGGGGTGCTCACGCGCGACGACGCCGTGCGGCTCGGCGCCGTCGGCCCGGCCGCGCGCGCGTCGGGCGTCCGCGAGGACGTCCGCACCACCTCACCGCGGCTCGCCTACGGCGACCTGGCGGCCGCGGTGCCCGAGGCTCCGGCGGGCGACGTGCGCGCACGCCTGCAGGTCCGCGCGCTCGAGCTCGAGTCGACGTGCGCCGTGCTCGGGGAGCTGCTGGCGAGCGGGGAGATCGCGCCCGGCGGCGTCGTGACCGCGGCCCGGGACGCGCCGAACTTCGGCACCGGCCTCGTCGAGAGCCCGCGCGGCGCCACGCTCTGCGCCGTGGAGCTCGACGGCGACCGCGTCGCGCGCGTACACCTGCGCACCGGCTCGTACGCGAACTGGCCCGCGGTCGCCCACGCCGCCGCGGGCAACCTCCTGCCCGACTTCCCGCTCATCAACAAGAGCTTCGAGCTCTGCTACGCCTGCGCCGACCGCTGATGCACGTCCTTCTCCGCCAGCTGAATCGCGTCCGTCGCGACGCCCGCCTGCCCCGCGGCCGCCCCGCCTCGCTCGCCGTCCGCCACGTCGATGCCGGCTCGTGCAACGGCTGCGAGCACGAGCTGCAGGCCGCCGCGAGCCCGTTCTACGACCTGCAGCGCTTCGGCATCGGCATCGTCGCCTCGCCCCGCCACGCGGACATCCTGCTCGTCACCGGGCCCGTCACCACCCGCATGCGCGAGGCGCTGCTCGCCGCCTACGCCGCGATGCCCGAGCCGCGGCTCGTCGCCGCGCTGGGCGATTGCGCGATGGGCTGCAACGTGCTCGGCGACCCGGCGGCGCTCGCCGAGCCGCTCGAGGAGCTCCTGCCCGTCGCGGTCCGCATCCCCGGCTGCCCGCCGACACCCGACGCGATCGCCGAGGGGCTTTTGGGCGCACTCGACGGCGGGCTGCCGCGCGTGGCCTGACGGGCGCCCGGCGCGGCGAGCCATGAGCCGAGGGGCGTCAGGCCGCGTCGGCCGGCGCCGCGGGCGCGCGCTGCTCGCCCGCACGCAGCAGGCGATCGCGCAGGTCGGCCGCCTCCTCGGGGCTCGGGTCCCACTGCGATGGGTCGGGCAGGTCGTCGAGGGACCCCAGGCCGAACAGCTTGAGGAACAGCGGCGTCGTCCGGTACAGGACCGCGCCGAACTGCGAGCGGCCCGACTCCTCGACCAGGCCGCGCTCCAGCAGCGTCTGCGTCGCCGAGTCCGACGACACGCCGCGGATGCGCGCCATCTCCGGCCGCGAGACCGGCTGCAGGTAGGCGATGATCGCCAGCGCCTCCGCCTGCGCCGGGGTCAGCGGCGGGGTGCGCGGCCGGGCGAGCAGGCGCTTGGCCGCCGCCTCGGCGACCGGATCCGTCGCGAGCGTGAAGCCGCCCGCCACCTCCTTGAGGATGAGCCCGCGCTCGCCCTCGGCGTACGCGCCGCGGAGCTCCTCGAGCGCCGCCGCCACCTCGTCGGGCCACGAGTCGACCGCCGCCGCCAGGTCCTCGACCGACACCGGCTCCGGCGACAGGAACAGCAGCGCCTCGACGATCCGGGCCATCTCGCTCATGCGACCGCCCGCCCCACGGCGCTCGGCCCCACGTTGACCGGCGTGATCGCGATGTCGCCGAACGGCTCGTCCTGCACCCAGGTCGCCTCGCCGCGCTTGTAGAGCTCGAGCAGCGCCCACACGGTGACGGCCACGGTGACGCGATCGGCCCCGCGGACCGCCTCGTCGAACGACGTCGCGCCGCGGCGCAGCAGGCGCCGCAGGTGGCCCAGCCGGTCGGCGACGCTGACCGTCGGCATCGTCACGTGGCTCAGCGACACCTCGGGAGGCGGCGTGAGCAGGACGCCGAGCGCCCTGCCGAGCCGCGCCGGGTCGTACACCCCGTCGAGCTCGGCCAGATCCGGGCGCTTGATCCACGCCGGCGGCGGCGCCGACCGGTAGCGGACGCCCTCCTCGGCCTCGAGCCGGGCCCGCAGGTCGCCCGCCGCGCCGCGATAGCGCATGGCCTCGAGCATCCGCGCCAGCAGCTCCTCGGCCGCCTCGCCGGGCTCGAGGTCGAGCAGCTCCTCCTCCTCGCGGGGCAGCATGAGCCGCGACTTCAGCTCGAGCAGCGACGCGACCAGCACGAGGAACTCCGTCGCCTGCTCGAGGTCGAGCTCGCCGCGCGCCTCGAGATGGTCGAGGTACGCGAGGACCACGTCGGCCATCGCCACCTCGAGCAGGTCGACCTCCTCGCGCAGCACGAGCGAGAGCAGGAGATCGAACGGCCCGGTGAAGACGTCGAGGTCCAGCTCCAGGTCGGCGACGACGGACATGGCGACACCGTAGCGGTGGGTCCGGTCGCCCCGGCACACTTGCACGCCATGGCCGCGCCCCCGACCGCCACCGCCGCTCTGCGCTCCCTCGCCGCCCGGGAGCTCAGCGCCGCCGACCTGCTCGAGGGCCTCCTGCGCCGCATCGACGAGCAGTCGCAGCTCGGCTGCTACGTCCACGTTGACGCCGAGGGCGCCCGCCGCGCCGCACGCGCGGCCGACGATGCCCGCGCCGCCGGGGACGACCGGCCGCTGCTCGGCCTGCCGATCATCGTCAAGGACCTCCTCGACGTCGCCGGCATGCCGACCACCGCCTGCTCGCGCCGCTGGTCGCACGTCCCCGGGGGCGACGCCGCCTGCGTGCGCTCGCTGCGCGCGGCCGGCGCCGTCATCGTCGGCAAGGGCCACACGAACGAGTGGGCGTTCGGCATCGACGGCGCCAATCCGTGGCGCCTGCCGTGCCGCAACCCGCACGACCCGGACCGGCTGCCCGGCGGCTCGTCCTCCGGTCCCGCCGTCGCGGTCGCTGCCGGCCTCGCCCTGGGCGGCGTCGGGACGGACACGAGCGGCTCGCTGCGCATCCCGGCCGCGCTGTGCGGGATCGTGTCCGTGCGCGCCACCCCGGGCCGCGTGCCCATGGACGGCGTGCTGGCCCTCGCGCCCTCCTACGACATCGCCGGGCCCATGGCCGCCGATGCCGCGGACGCCGCCCTGCTGCTGACGGCCATGACGATCCCGGGCACCGCGCCCGCCGCCCCTCCGCCGCGCCGGATCGCGCTCGTCACGACGCTCACCGACGACGCCGCGCCGGAGGTGGCCGAGCGCGTCCGGGCCACCGCGGCGGCCCTCGGGGCCGACGAGATCGCGCTGCCCGGGCTCGCCCGCGCCCACGAGGTGCATCCGACGATCCAGCTCTACGAGGCGGCTCGCATCACGGCCGCCCGGGGCGTCGACCACGACGACCTCGCGCCCGACGTCGCGCAGCGCATCGCCATTGGGGCGCGGGTCACCGACGACCAGTACCTGCAGGCGCGTGCCGAGCGCGTGGCGATCGCGCGAGCGGTGCTCGACGCGCTCGACCGCTACGACGTGCTGCTCGCCCCCGCATCGCCCATCGTCGCCCCGCCGCGCGACCTGGCCGACGTGCGCACGCCGCTGCTGCAGTGCGTCGTCCCGCTCTCGCAGGTGCCGGTCCCGGTCGTCACCACGCCGCTGCCCGGCCCGGGGCTGCCGATCGGCGCCCAGGTGATCGGGCGTCCCGGCAGCGACGAGGCGCTGCTCGCGTTCAGCGAGCGGGTCCGACGCCCATGACGCGCCGGACGTCGGCCAGCGTGTCGGCGGCGATCGCGCGCGCCTTGTCGGCGCCCGCGGCCAGGACCGCCTCGAGCCGGTCCTCGTCGGTGCGCAGCTCCTCGTAGCGGGTGCGCACGGGATCGAGCAGCGCGATGACCGCCTCGGCCGTCGCCGCCTTCAGGTCGCCGTAGCCGCGCGCGTCCGCCATCGACGCCTGCGCCTCGGCCACCGTCGTCCCGCGCGCCGCGGCGAGGATGTCGAGCAGGTTCGTCACGCCCGGCTTGTCGGCGCCGGCGCGGATCTCCGTGCCCGAGTCGGTCACCGCCCGCTTGAGCTTCTTCTCGATGGCCTTCGGCTCGTCGAGGACGTAGACCGTGCCCTCCACGCTGCCGCCGGTCGTCGACATCTTCCTGGCCGGATCCTGCAGGTCCATGATCCGTGCGCCGACCTCCGGGAACTGCCCGTCCGGGACGACGAGGATCTCGCCGTAGCGTGCGTTGAAGCGCTCGGCGATGTCGCGCATGAGCTCCACGTGCTGGCGCTGGTCGTCGCCGACCGGCACCGTCGTCGCGCGGTAGGCGAGCACGTCGGCCGCCATCAGCACCGGGTACGTGAACAGGCTCGCGGAGACCAGGTCGCGCTGGGCGGCGGACTTCTCCTTGAACTGGTGCATCCGGTTCAGATCGCCCCAGGCCGTGACCGACGAGAGCAGCCAGCTCAGCTCGCTGTGCTCCTGCACGTCGGACTGGCGGAAGAGGATGCAGCGCTCGGGATCGAGGCCGGCGGCGATGAGGATCGCCGCGGTGTCGTAGAGCCGTTCGCGCAGCTCCCGCGGGTCGTAGGGCACCGTCGTCGCGTGGAGGTCGACGACGCAGTAGATCGACTCGCCGGCGTCCTGGCCGGCGACGTAGTGCTGGATCGCGCCGATGTAGTTGCCGAGGTGCTTGCGACCGGTGGGCTGGATTCCGCTGAAGATGCGCACGAGCCGCAGGAATCTAGCGGCGCTGCGACCGGGGGCGTCCCACCCACGCAGGTCAGCGTTCTGACCCCCCGGCGCGGGCCGCTCGACACGGCGCATGTGAGGTAGAACCTGCGGGTACGGCTCGGGAAGGTCGCCGCCCGGACCGAACGGCACAGGCGGCAGGCCCCGAGGGATCATCTGGAAGGACGGACCGCGTGCTCGCAGCGTGCGGTCTTCGGACTCCCGCCCTAACCGGAAGGAGAGTCCATGCCGAAGTCAGCGACCCCTGTCGTATCCGAGCAGTGGCTGCTCGAGCGCTACCGCCGCCAGGGCGACGAGTCCGCCCGTGATGAGCTCGTGCGCCGCATGCTGCCGCTCGTCCGCCGCGTCGCCGGCGCCTACCACGCCCGCGGCCACGAGGACGACCTGATGCAGGTCGCCTGGCTGGGGCTGATCAAGGCGATCGACCGCTACGACCCCAGGTTCGGGTCGCCCCTTCGCACCTACGCCATCCCCACGATGTACGGCGAGGTGCGTCGCTACCTGCGCGACCACTCGTGGGCCGTCCGGGTCCCCCGCCCGCTGCAGGAGCGCGTGCTCGCCGTGACCAAGGCGGTCGAGCGCTTCACCACCGAGGAGGGTCGCTCGCCCACGGCCCAGCAGCTCGCGGAGCGGCTCGGCATGGACCTCGAGGAGGTGCTCGAGGCGCTCCAGGCCGGCAGCGCCTACTCGGCGACGTCGCTCGACGCCCCGGCGGGCCGGATCGAGGATGGCGACCGCACCGTCGCCGACACGGTCGGCGCGGAGGACGAGCGCCTCACGCTGGCCGAGGAGGTCGCCGACCTGCGCGACCTGCGCGACCTGCTCGACGAGCGCGACCGCCACGCGCTGTACCTGCGGTTCGTGCGCGACATGACGCAGACGGAGATCGCGGCCGAGCTCGGGTGCTCGCAGATGCAGGTCTCGCGGATCCTGCGCCGGGCGCTCGCGCGCCTCAGCGAGCGGGCGAACAGGACCCCGGTGCAGCTCGAACGCGAGCCGGTCCTGGCGTGACGGCGGCGGCGCCCTCGAGCGCCGCCGTCCACTCGCTCGCGAAGCGCTCCAGCGAGAAGCGCTCGCGGGCGTGTGCGCGGGCCCCCTCCCCCAGCCGCGCCGCGAGCGCGCGGTCGGCCAGCAGCTCGCGCATGCGCTCGACGAGCTCGTCGACGTCGGCCGACGCGTAGCCGCACACGCCGTCGCGAACCGCGACCGCGTGCTCCGTCGTGGCGAGCGCGACGACGGGCAGCCCCATCATCATGGCTTCGCAGACCGCCATCCCGAGGCTCGTGTAGCGGATCGGGTTGAAGAGGAACCGGTAGGGCGCCTCGAAGGCCGGCAGGTCCTGCGGCGCCAGCTCGCGCGCGCCCATCCCGACCAGGTCCAGCGGCACCTGCGCCGCGGCGCGCTCGAACACGTCGGCGCCCAGCCGCCGCCCGCGTGCGGCCAGGTTGTTGACGACGGTGAGGCCGCGGTCGAGCTCGCCGGTCCACAGCGCTCCGAGATCCGGGACGCCGTGCTGGATCGTGACCGTCCGCAGCGGGCCGCTGTCCCACATGAGCGCGTTGTACGGGGTGACGTGGACCAGCAGCACGTCGGGGTCGTCGACGGGGTGGCGGGTGTCCGTCGGGGAGCCGTGGAAGGGAGGATCGTGCTCGACGAACACGCGCGGACCGGCGAGCTGGGCCGGCGAGAGGAGCTCGTGACGCGCGTCCCACTCGCGATGGTGCTGAAAGAGCACGACGTCGACGTCGAGATCGCGCACCTCGCCGGCGTCGACCTCGCGCACATTGGCCGGCCACGGGGGCCCGTCGCGGGGCAGCCCGGCGAAGTGCGGCGGGCGGCCCGGGCGCGCCGGGACCAGCCACTCATGGTCCACTTTCAGGAGCGATCTGAGGTAGGCGCCGTGGACGTGCCAGGTGAGGATCCGCATCGCCGCCCCCTTCCCCGCACGGGGTGACCTGCAACCGGTTGCGCGCTTGTTTGGGCGGATGGTTCTCGGGTGAGTCGGCGGCATGCCCACGGTGCTCGGCATCAACGCCGTCTTCCACGATCCGGCCGCCGCGCTCGTGGCCGGAGGGCGCATCGTCGCCGCCGCCGAGGAGGAGCGCTTCTCCCGGCGCAAGCACGGAAAGAGCGCCGTCCCGTTCGCCACCTGGGAGCTCCCGGAGGCGGCCATGCGGTTCTGCCTGCGTCACGGCGGCCTGGCGCCCGCCGACCTCGACGCGGTCGCCTACTCCTACGACCCCGCGCTCGCCGAAGCGCCGCGTTCGATCCACGACGACGACATCACCGCCGACGCCTGGGAGCCGCTGCGCACGCTGTACGCGCGGCGCGCCCCGAGCTTCCTCGCCACCGCGCTGCCGGGCCTCGATCCGCAGCGCGTCGTCTTCGTGGCGCACCACGTCGCCCATGCCGCGTCCGCGTACCTCGCGGCGGGCTGGGAGGACTGCGCGGTGCTGGTCTGCGACGGCCGTGGCGAGCGCGCCTCGATGCTCGCCGGCCACGTGCGCGGCGGGACGCTCGAGGTGCTCGCCACCCAGCCCCTTCCGCACTCGCTCGGGTTCCTGTACTCGGCGCTGACCGAGCACCTCGGCTTCCGTCGAGACTCCGACGAGTACAAGGTCATGGCGATGGCCTCCTACGGGCGGCCGGCGTACCTCGCCGAGCTGCGCGAGCTCGTGCGCGCCGACGGCTGCGGCGGGTTCGCCGTCGCGCCGATCGACCTCGGACGGTGGGCGCCGGCGCTGCGTTCCGGCGACGAGTGGCGCCCCGAGCATGCGGACCTCGCCTGCAGCGTCCAGACCCGCCTCGAGGAGGTCCTGCTCGAGCTCGTCGGCCTGCTGCACGAGCGCACCGGCGAGCGCGACCTGGCGATGGCCGGCGGCGTGGCGCTGAACTGCGTCGCGAACACGCGGCTGCTGGAGGAGGGGCCGTTCGACCGCATCTGGGTCCAGCCCGCCGCCGGCGACGCGGGCACCGCGCTCGGCGCCGCGCTGTGGGTGGCGCGCGACCGCGGCGGGCGCCTCGCGCCCATGGGCACCGCCGACCTCGGGCCCGGCTGGACCGACGGCGAGCTGCTCGGCTGGCTGCACGCCGCCGGGATCGAGCCCGAGCGGCCCCCGGACGTGGCCGAGGCGACGGCGGAGATCCTCGCGGCCGATGGGATCGTCGCCTGGTTTCAGGGCCGCTCCGAGTTCGGGCCGCGCGCCCTCGGCCACCGGTCGCTGCTGGCCAACCCGGCCTACGAGCGCAACCTCGAGCGCCTCAACGACGTCAAGGGCCGCGAGCAGTTCCGGCCGGTCGCGCCGATGGTCACGCTCGAGCGCGCGCCGGACATCTTCACCCGCGGCCCGCTCCCGTCGCCGTACATGCTCTTCACGCACGGGGTGCGCGAGGAGTGGCGCACCCGGATCCCGGCGGTGGTGCACGTCGACGGCAGCGCCCGCGCGCAGACCGTCGACCGCCGCGAGGAGCCGCTGATGGCCGCGGTGATCGACGCCTTCGAGCGGCGCACCGGGGTGCCGGTCCTCGTCAACACGTCGCTGAACACCGCGGGGCGCCCGATGGTCGACGACCCGCGCGACGCCCTCGAGTGCCTGGGCTCCGCGCCCGTCGACGCGCTCGTCATCGGACCCTACGTCGTGCGCCGGCCGGTCGCCGTGGGCACGCAGGATCGCCGGCCCGCGGAGGTCGCTGCGTGACGGCGCGGCCACAGGTCGACGTCGTCATCCCCACCTCTGGGCGACCGTCCCTCGCGCCGCTGCTCGACGCGCTCGAGGGATTCGCGCAGGGCGAGGTGATCGTGATCGAGGATCGCGCCGGGCGCGGTCCGGCCTGGGCGCGCAACGCCGGATGGCGGCGCTCGCGCGCCCGGTGGATCGCCTTCCTCGACGACGACGTGATCCCCGAGCCGGGCTGGGCCGCGGCGCTCGCGCGCGATCTGCACGACCTCTCCCCGCGCGTCGGCGCCTCGCAGGGCCGCCTGCGCGTGCCGCTGCCCAGCAACCGGCGGCCCACCGACTGGGAGCGCAACGTGGCCGGACTCGAACGCGCGCGCTGGGCCACGGCGGACATGGCGTTCCGGCGTGCGGCGCTGGAGGACGCCGGCGGCTTCGACGAACGTTTCCCGCGCGCGTACCGCGAGGACGCCGACCTCGGCCTGCGTCTCACCGCCGCCGGCTGGGAGATCGTGCGCGGCGAGCGCCGCGTGCGCCACCCCGTCGGCCCGGCCGGCCGGTGGGTGTCCGTGGGCAAGCAGGCCGGCAACGCCGACGACGCTCTGATGCGGCGCCTGCACGGGCGCGGCTGGCGCGAGCGCGCGGGCGCGCCCCGCGGGGCGCTGCCGGCGCACGCGGCGACCGTGGCGCTCGGCGCGCTGGCGCTCGTCCCGCGGACCCGGTGGATCGGCGCCGCTGGCTGGCTGGCGGCCACGGCGCGCTTCGCCTGGCGGCGCATCGCGCCCGGCCCGCGGACCGCCGGCGAGGCGGCCACCATGCTCGTCACCTCCGCCGCGATCCCGCCGGCCGCGGTCGGCCACCGCCTGCGCGGCGAGCTGCGGGTGCGGCGGATCGCGCGGCGGCCCTCGCCCGCCGCGAACCGCCCCCTGCGCGGGGAGCTGCGGGCGCGGTGGATCGCGCGGCGGCCCTCGCCCGCCGCGAACCGGCGCCCCGCGGCCGTGCTGCTCGACCGCGACGGCACGCTCGTCGTCGACGTCCCCTACAACGGCGATCCAGAGCGCGTCGTGCCCACGCCGACGGCACAGCGGGCGCTCGACCGGCTGCGCGGCGCCGGCGTGCCGCTGGCCGTCGTCTCCAACCAGAGCGGGATCGCGCGCGGCCTGCTCGACCGCGGGCAGGTCGAGGCGGTCAACCGCCGGGTCGAGGAGCTCCTCGGTCCGATCGGCCCGGTGCTCATCTGCCCGCACGGCCCCGAGGAGGGCTGCGCCTGCCGCAAGCCGCAGCCGGGGCTGGTGCTTGCGGCGGCGCGCGCGCTCGGCGTCGAGCCGTCGCGGTGCGCAGTGATCGGCGACATCGGGGCCGACGTCCAGGCGGCCCGCGCGGCCGGAGCCCGCGCGGTGCTCGTCCCCACCGCGGTGACGCGGCGCGAGGAGATCGCCGCGGCCCCCGAGGTCGCCGCCGATCTCGACGCGGCGGTCACGCTGCTGCTGGCGGAGGGCGGCCGGTGACCGGTCACGTGCTCGCCGCCCGCTGCGACTCGCTGGGCGACGTCCTGCTCACCGGCCCGGCGCTGCGTGCGCTGCGCGCCGGGGCCGGCCGGCTGACGCTGCTGTGCGGCCCGCGCGGCCGGGCGGCGGCCGAGCTCCTGCCCGCCGTCGACGCGGTGCGCACCTGGCACACCCCGTGGATCGACGCCGAGCCCAAGCCCGTCGATCCGGCTGCGGTCGACGAGCTCGTGGCCTGGGCGCGCGCGGAGGGGTTCGACCACGCGGTGATCTTCACGTCGTTTCACCAGAGCCCGCTGCCGCTCGCGCTGCTGCTGCGGCTGGCGGGCGTGCCGCGCATCAGCGCCATCTCGGTCGACTTCCCCGGCTCGCTGCTCGATCTGCGCCATCGGGTCGGCGACGACGTCCACGAGGTCCAGCGTGCGCTGTCGCTCGCGCACGCGGCCGGGTTCGCGCTGCCCGGCGGCGACGTCGGACGCCTGCGGGTCCGCCGGCCCGGCGCCGCGCCGCCGGTCGCCGGCCCGTACGTCGTCGTGCATCCGGGGACGTCGGTGCCCGCCCGCGCGTGGGCGCCCGAGCACCACCGGGCGCTCGTCATCCGCCTCGCGGCGCAGGGCCGCAGCGTGGTCGTCACCGGCGCGGCGGACGAGCGGGCGCTCACCGCGAGCGTCGCGGGCGACGACGCGCTGGACCTCGGCGGTGCGCTGTCGCTGCCCCAACTCGCCGACGTGCTCGCCGGCGCGGACGCCGTCGTGGTCGGCAACACCGGCCCCGCCCATCTGGCCGCCGCGGTCGGCACGCCGGTCGTCTCCCTGTTCGCCCCGACGGTCCCCGCGGCCCGCTGGCGGCCGTGGGCCGTCCCCCACGAGCTGCTGGGCATCGAGGTGCCGTGCGCCGGATGCCGTGCGCGCGAGTGCCACGCACCCGGACATCCGTGCCTCGACGACCTGACGCCGGACGCGGTCGCCGACGCGCTCGAGCGCCTGGCCCCCGCGATCGACCGAGAGGAGGTATGGGCCTGATGCGCGTTGCCATGATCTCCGAGCACGCCAGTCCGCTGGCCGTCCTCGGCGAGGAGGACGCCGGCGGCCAGAACGTGCACGTCGCCGCGCTGAGCATCGCGCTCGCGCGGCTCGGCTGCGACGTCACGGTCTACACACGGCGCGACGACGCGCTCCTGCCGCGGCGCGTCCCGCTCGCCGCGGGCGTGGTCGTGGAGCACGTCGACGCCGGGCCGGCCCGCGCCATGCCCAAGGACGACCTGCTGCCGCACATGGACGCGTTCGCCGAGTACCTGCACGCTGCGTGGCGCGACGAGCCGCCCGACGTCGTGCATGGGCACTTCTGGATGTCCGGCCTCGCCGCGCTCGACGCCGCGCAGCCGCTCGGCATCCCGGTCGCCCACACGTTCCACGCCCTGGGGATCGTCAAGCGCCGCCACCAGGGCGCGCGCGACACGAGCCCTGCCGATCGCATCGACCTCGAGCGCGGGATCGTGCGGCGGGCGCACCGGATCGTGGCCACGTGCAGCGACGAGGTCTTCGAGCTGCTGCGCCTCGGCGCCCAGCGGCGGCGCATCACCGTCGTGCCGTGCGGCGTCGACCTCGCCCACTTCACTCCCGACGGGTCCGTCGCGCCGCGCCCGCCCGGCCGGCCGCGCGTGCTGTGCGTGGCCAGGCTCGTCGAGCGCAAGGGCGTCGGCAACGTCGTGTCCGCGCTGGCCGGCGTGCCGGAGGCCGAGCTCGTGATCGCCGGTGGCCCGCCGCCCGCCGCCCTCGACGACAGCGCCGAGATCGCGCGCCTGCGCGCCCTGGCCGGGGAGCACGGCGTCGCGGACCGGGTGAGCCTGCTCGGCAGCGTCGAGCGCGCCGACCTGCCGGCGCTGCTGCGCTCGGCCGACGTCGTCGCATGCGTCCCGTGGTACGAGCCGTTCGGGATCGTGCCGCTGGAGGCGATGGCCTGCGGGATCCCCGTCGTGGCGTCGGCGGTCGGCGGGCTGATCGACACCGTCGTCGACGGCGTGACCGGCGTGCACGTCCCGCCGCGGCGGCCCGACCGCATCGCGGCCGCCGTGCGCTCGCTGCTGGACGACCCCGTCCGGCGACAGGCGCTCGGCCGGGCGGGGGCGCGGCGCGCACGCCGGCGCTACGGCTGGGACCGCATCGCCCGCGCGACGCTGACCGTCTACCGCGAGCTGGCCCTCGGACGGGCGGCGGCCGTGGAGGAGGTGCAGCGGTGAGGTTCTCGACGGGCGGGCGCCACGTCGCCGCGCTGAGGACGGCGCTCGTCGCACTCGAAGCCGAGATCGGGCGCGTCGAGCGCTGGGGGCACCTGCTCGCCGACCGCCTCGTGGACGGCGGCCGGCTGCTCGCCGTCGGCAACGGCGGCAGCGCCGCCGAGGCCCAGCACCTGACCGCCGAGCTCGTCGGCCGCTACGTCGACGAGCGGATGCCGCTGAGCGCGATCGCGCTGTGCACGGACTCCGCGGCGGTCACGGCGATCTCCAACGACTACGGCCTGGAGGCCGCGTTCGCCCGCCAGGTGCGGGCCCACGCGCGCCCGGGCGACGTGCTCGTCGCGCTGTCGACCTCGGGCCGCAGCGCCAACGTGCTCGCGGCGGTCGAAGCCGCCCGCGACTGCGGCGCGATCGTGTGGGCGCTGACCGGCCCGGGGCCGAACCCGCTGACCGAGGTCTGCGACGACGCCCTGTGCGCGGCCGCCGCCGCCACCGCGACGATCCAGGAGATCCACCTCATCGCCATCCACCTGCTGTGCGCGGCCGTCGACAGCCGGGTGGCCGCGAGCGTCCCGGCCGAGGAGGTCGTGGCGTGACGCTCCGGCCGCGCGCACCGCTGGTCGTCGTCGGCGACACCCTGCTCGATCGCGACATCGAGGGCCGGGCCGAGCGGCTGGCCCCCGATGCGCCGGCGCCCGTCGTCGACGAGCAGGCCCGCCGCGCGCGCCCGGGCGGCGCCGGGCTTTCCGCCGCGCTCGCCGCGGGCGACGGGCGTCCCGTGACGCTGATCACCGCCCTCGCCCGCGACGCGGGCGGCGACGAGCTGCGCGAGCTGCTGCGGTGCTTCGGCGTCGAGGTCGTCGACCTCGGCCTCGCCGGGACGACGCCGGAGAAGATCCGCGTCCGCGCCGGGGGGCGCGCCCTGCTGCGGCTGGACCGCGGCGACGGCGGCGAGCCGGGCCCGGTGACCGCATCCGGGCGGTCCGCGCTCACCGGCGCCGCGGCCGTCCTCGTCTCCGACTACGGACGCGGCCTGGCCGCCCGCGCCGACGTGCGCGCCGCCCTGGCGGCCCTCGATCCTGACGTGCCCGTCGTGTGGGACCCGCACCCGCGCGGTCCGGCGCCCGTCCCGGGCGCGCGGCTGGTGACCCCGAACGCGGCCGAGGCCGCCCGCGAGGTGCCCGAGCCGGCCGGCCGTCCGCAGGGCGCGGTGGCCGAGGCCGCCGCGCGCGGTGCCGAGCTCGCCCGGCGCTGGCGCGCCGTCGGCGCGTGCGTGACGCTCGGGGAGCGCGGCGCCGTGCTCGCCTTCGCCGAGGGCACGCCGCTCGCGGTCCCCGCACGGTCCGCCGCGCACGGCGACCCGTGCGGCGCCGGCGACCGCTTCGCGTCCGCGCTGGCCGCGCTGCTGGCCGACGGCGAGCTGCCGTCGTCGGCGGTCGGCGGTGCGGTCGCCGTCGCCTCGGCGTTCGTGGCGGCCGGCGGCGCCGGCGCCGTGCGCGCCGAGACCGAGACCGAGGCCGAGGCCGCACCCGGCGCCCCCGAGGACCCCCGCGCCCTGGCTCACCGCGTGCGCGCCGCGGGCGGGACCGTCGTCGTCACCGGCGGCTGCTTCGACCTGCTGCACGCGGGCCATGCGGCGATGCTCGGCGCGGCCCGCTCGCTCGGCGACTGCCTGATCGTGTGCCTGAACTCGGACCGCTCGGTGCGCCGGCTCAAGGGCGCCGGCCGCCCCGTCGTGCGCGAGGACGACCGCGCGGCGCTGCTGCGCGCGCTGGCGTGCGTCGACGCCGTCGCCGTGTTCGACGAGGACGTCCCCGAGCGCGTCCTGCGCGACCTGCGCCCACACCTGTTCGTCAAGGGCGGCGACTACCACGCCGCCGAACTGCCCGAGGCCGCGACCCTCGCCGAGTGGGGCGGTCGCGCCGTGACCGTCCCGTTCGTCGCGGGGCGCTCGACCTCGAAGATCCTGGAGGAGGTGGCGCTGCGTGGCGCCTGAACTCGCTCTCGAAGGGGCCGTCGTCGTCAGCGGCGGCGCATCCGGCCTGGGCCTCGCCGTCGTGCGCGCCGTGGCCGAGGCCGGCGGGACGCCGGTCGTCCTGGACCGCCGGGCGTCGCCCGACGGCTTCGAGGGCGTGGAGGTGGACCTCGTCGACGCCCGCGCGGCCGAGCGCGCCGTCGCCGGCATCGGCGACCGCTTCGGCGGCCTGCGCGGCGTCGTCACGGCGGCCGGCATCGACGCCTGCGGCACGCTCGACGAGGTCGACGGCGCCGAATGGGACCGGGTGATCGCCGTGAACCTCGTCGGCACGGCAGCCGTCGTGCGCGCCGCGCTGCCCCACCTCGAGCGGGCCGGGGGGCGGGTCGTGACGATCGCCTCGACGCTCGGGCTGCGCGCCCTGTCGGACGCCACCGCCTACTGCGCGTCGAAGTTCGGCGTCGTCGGCTTCAGCCGCGCGCTCGCGGTCGAGCAGGCCGGCCGGGTCGGGGTGACGATGGTCGTGCCGGGGGGCATGGACACCGCGTTCTTCGAGGGCCGCCCGCAGCAGTACAAGCCGGGCCCGGACGCCGCCCTGGCCGACCCGGCCGACGTCGCGCGCACCATCGTCTTCGCCCTCGCGCAGCCCGCCGGGTTCGAGATCCGCGAGCTCGCCGCGATGGTCTCCACCGAGCCATCGTGGCCCTGATCGTCACCCTGCGGGCCCTGGGGCTGGGCGACCTGCTCGCCGGGATCCCCGCCCTGCGCGCCGTCCGCGCCGCCTTCCCCGGAGACCGGCACGTCCTCGCCGCGCCCGCCGCCCTGGAGCCGCTGGCGCTGCTCAGCGGTGCGGTCGACGCCGTGACCGACACCGCCGAGCTGGCGCCGCTGGCGCCCGGCCTGCACCACGCCGGCCTCCTCGTCAACCTCCACGGGAGCGGCCCACAGAGCCACCGCATCGCCCTCGGCACGCGCCCGCAGCGGCTGATCGCGTTCGCCCATCCCGACGTCCCGCAGACCGCGTTCGCGCCGCGCTGGCGCAATCGCGAGCACGAGCGCGAGCGCTGGTGCCGTCTGCTGCGCGAGTCGGGCATCCCCGCCGACCCGGCGCACTTGAGCCTCCGGCCTCCGGACGCCGATCCGCCGGCGAGGGCGGTCGGCGCGACGGTCGTCCATCCGGGGGCCGCGTCGCCGGCACGGCGCTGGCCGGCCGAGCGCTTCGCCCGCCTCGCCCGCGTGGAGCGCGAGCACGGCCGCGACGTCGTCGTCACCGGCTCGGCCGAGGAGCGGCCGCTCGCGGAGGCGGTCGCCCGGCAGGCCGGGCTGCCGCCCGGGGCCGTGCTCGCCGGACGCACGGACCTCATCACGCTGGCCGCGGCGGTCGCCGCCGCCGGCTGCGTCGTGTCCGGCGACACCGGCGTGGCGCACCTGGCCGTCGCCTTCGGCACACCGTCGCTGACCCTGTTCGGCCCGGTCGCCCCCGCCGAGTGGGGCCCGCCGCCGAGCGGACGGCACCGCGTGCTGTGGCGCGGGCGCCGCGGCGACCCGCATGGGTCCGAGGTGGACCCCGGCCTCTACGCCATCGACGCCGACGAGGCCCTGCTCGAGCTGAACCGCGTCTCCTGAGCGGCGAGGAACTCGCCCAGGCGCTCGTCGACCGAGCGATCCAGCAGCCAGCCGCCGTCGGACCGCTGCAGCAGCCCCGACTCGGCGAGCCGGCCCAGGGCGCTCGTCACCGAGGGCCGCCGCGCCGCCACGAGCGCACCGAGCGTCTCGTGGGTCAGCTTCAGCGGCACGGAGATGCCGTCCGGGGTCATGCGCCCCCAGCGCTCGGCCAGGCGCCAGAACAGCAGCAGGAGCCGCCCGTCGACGCGCGGGATCTGACCGAGCGCGAGCTGCAGCGACAGGCCGCGGGAGCGGCGCAGCGCCCGGTGGCTCACCTCGGCGATCAGGCTCGGCCAGCGGACGGCGCCGGCCACGAAGCGGCGGTCGAGCACCGCGAGCTGGGCCGGCTCGAGCACCGACCACTGCACGTCGAAGTCGACCCGGGGCATCGGGTCGTCGTCCTCCCAGGGCCGCAGGATGTCGCCCGCGCCGAGCAGTTCGCCGGTCGTGCGCCCGGCGAGCGTGAGCATCCGGCTCAGCACGCCGTCGAGGACGAGCACGCCGAGCGCCCCGGCGCACTGGCGTCCCAGGTCATCCGGGCACCACGGCCCGGGCGCGATCTCGACCGACGGCACGACGAGGTGGCGCGCGGCGGCCTCGCGCTCCGCCTCGGAGAGCCCTTCGGCCAGATCCGGGTCCGCCTCGAGGATGTCGACTGCGCCCACGATGGCATATTGCCCAGCCTGCGCCGTCCCACTCGCACGCGCGCAGATTTGTTGCCGAGCGTCAGGCCGGCGGCTTGGCGCGCCGGCGCCGGCCGCCGCGCAGCAGCCCCGCGGCCATGAGCACCCCCGCCCCGGTGAGCGCGGCCCCGGGAACCGAGACGCCGTTGCGCCGCGGCGGCGGGTCCGCGTGCCAGACGATCGGCGCGCCGACGAGCAGCGCGGCCGTCAGCATCCCGTAGGTGAGCCGGTCGACCGCCTCGTCGGCGTCGGTGTGGCGCACGACCACCTCGAACCGGCCCGAGCCGATCCGCTCCACGAACGTGCGCACGTCGCGCAGCATGTGCCGGCGCCCCGTGGCGAGGTGGCGCAGGACGTCCTCGCCGCGCTCGAGCAGCGCCTCCGGGCGCAGCCGCTGCTCGGCCAGCCGGCGCACCACCGAGTGCAGCACCGGGGTCATGCGGAAGTCGGCGTCGACGTGGCGCACCGTCCCCTCGAGCTCCGCCGCCACCTGCGCGAGCAGGTCGAGCTTGCCCGGGATCTCGAGCCCGTACGCGCGCACGACGCTGCGCATGTCGCCGAGCACCGCCCTCATGTCGATGGGACCCGCCGCTCCGACCCGGGCGAGGACCGCGCGCTCCACCTCCTCGGCGAACGCCTCGTGGTCGACCTCGGCGGGGTGGTCGCAGACCGCGAGCAGCGTCTCGGTGAGCTCGTCGGCGCGGCCCGATGCGAGCGCCGAGCCGATGGCCGCCAGGCCGGCGCGGGTCTCGTGGTCGACGCGCATGACCATGCCGCAGTCGATGACCCCGATGCGCCCGCCGGGCAGGACGAAGATGTTGCCGGGGTGCGGATCGGCGTGGACGAAGCCGTCGCGGAAGATCATCGTCATCCACACCTCGGCGCACCGGCGCCCGAACGCGGGCCGGTCCAGCGCGCCGCCGTCGGCGGCGGCGACGTCCGCCAGCGAGCTGCCGTGCAGCAGCTCGAGCGTCATCACGCGGCGTCCGGAGAGCTCCGGGACCGGCCGGGCGAAGTGGACGTCGGGCTCGTCGTGGAACGCCTCGCCGAAGCGCTCGGCGTTCGCCGCCTCCCGGCGGAAGTCGAGCTCGCCGAGCGTGCGCCGGCGGAACTGCTGCGCCAGCTCGCGGGGCCGGTACGCGCGCGCCTCCGGCACGTGGTCCTCGACGACGCCCGCGAGCGCGGTGATGATGTCGAGGTCCTCGTGGACGGTCGCCTCGATGCCGTCGTGCTGGACCTTGACCGCCACGTCGGTGCCGTCGGGCAGCCGCGCCGCGTGGACCTGGGCGATCGAGGCCACGCCGATCGGCCGCTCCTCGAAGTCGGCGAACAGCTCGTCGACGGGATGGCCCAGCTCGAGCTCGACGACGCCGCGGATGACGGCGGCGTCCTGGGCCTCGGCGTGCTCCTGCAGCTGCGCGAGGCAGTCCTGCAGCGTGGGCGGCAGCACCCCGCTGACGCTCAGCAGCTGACCGAGCTTGACGTAGATCGGGCCGAGCTCCTGGAGGGCGAGCCGTAGCCGGTCGCCCTCGGAGCGACCGCCGACGAGGTCGCTCTGCGGATCGGTCATGTGCCGCTGCAGCCACGCCGGACCGTGCCCGCGCAGGCGCGAGGTCAGGCCGTAGCGGCTGAGGGCGCGCACGGTATGCGCGAGGCGGGCGGAGTCGGAGCCCAGCGAGGCGACGCGGCGGTACACGGTCATGCGTCACATGATCGTGACCGGGCTACTCGATCGCCTCCTGACGGCCGGCCGGGAGGCGCAGCATCGCGAGGACGAACGCGACGGCCATGATCCCGGCGCCGACGTAGAGGGCGGCCTGGAAGCCGTTGGCGAAGTCCTGGGCGATGGTGTGGGCGATGGTCTCGGCGATGTTCCCGCCGCCGCCGCCGGAGGCCGGCGCCGCGCCCCCGCTGCCCTGGACCACGTTCTCGGCGATGTCCTTGGCCTGCGCGGTGGGGATCCCCGCGCCCTCCAGGGAGTCCACCGTGTTCGACTTCCACACGGTCAGCAGCACGGTGCCGAGCAGCGCGACGCCGACCGCGGAGCCGAAGTTCCGCGTGGTCTGCACGATGCCCGACGCCTCGCCGCGGGCGCTCGCCGTGACCCGGTTCAGCGCGTCCGTGTTGATCGCGGACATGACGAGGCCGAGCCCGGCCCCGGTCACGAGCTGGCCGGGCAGGACGTCGATGTGGTCGAGCCCGGTCGCCTCGCTGGCCCACAGCGCCATGCCGATCGCGGTGCCCAGCAGGCCGAGCGCCACCGGCAGCTTCGGCCCCGTGCTGTCCATCATCCCGCCGCCGATCCGCGACGTGATGAAGAACGGGTAGAAGACGGTCAGGATCGAGAAGCCGGCCTGCGACGGCGGCTGGCCGGCCGAGATCTGGAAGTACATCGAGCCGAAGACGAAGATCGCCAGCCACGCGGTGAAGAAGAGGAAGACGATCGCGTTGTCGGTGGCGAAGACCTTGTTCGCGGCGAGCTTGCGGACGTCGATGAGCGGGTTCTCGGTGTTGCGCTCGACCATCCAGAAGACCACGAGCAGGATCAGGCCGACGACGATCGTGCCGATCGTGGCGACCGATCCCCAGCCCCAGACCGTCGACTGCTGGATGCCCAGGACGCTCAGCGCCATGCCCGCCACGAGCAGCGCCGCGCCGCGCACGTCGACGGGGGCGGGGTGCGCCTCGTCGTACAGCTTGGTGCGGCGCAGCTCGATCAGCGAGATCAGCGCCACCGGCACGTTGATCCAGAAGATCGCCCGCCACGTCCAGTACTCGGTCAGGTAGGAGCCGGCGATCGGGCCGATCGCGGTGAACAGGCCGGCGATGATGAAGAAGATCGACAGGCCCTTGCCGCGCTCCGCGGGCGGGAACGCGTTGAGCACGAGCACGGTGGCCGACGGGATCAGCAGGGCGCCGCCGATGCCCTGGATGGCGCGGAAGACGATCAGCCACGGCTCCGAGAGGCTCGAGCCGTCCGGGACCAGGCCGCAGAGCAGCGACGCGGTCGCGAACACGAGGATGCCGATCGTGACGATCTTCTTGTGGCCGATGATGTCGCCCAGGCGGCCGCCGAGCGCGACGAAGGCGGCGGTGGCGAGGGCATAGGCCGTGACGGTCCACTGGGCCGCCGTCGCCGACAGATGGAGATCGTCCTGGATCGTCGTCAGCGAGATGGAGACGATCGTGAAGTCGATCATCACCATCGCCATGGCCGGCACGAGGGGCCAGAGGACGCCGTAGCGGAGGTATCCCTTCGTCCCCGACGGCGATGCGGTGGCGTTCATGGGACGCGACGCTATCGACTGATGGCGTCGGCACGCGGTGCGCTACGCGGATTTCCGGACCTTCGGCATCGGAGCGGGCCCCGCGTGCACTTTCGGCGCCGGCGCGAGAGGATGGCGTCGTGCGCCTCGTCCTCAACGTCATCTGGTTCGTCCTGGCCGGGCTGTGGATGGCGATCGGCTATGCCTTCGCCGCCCTCATCTGCTTCGTGCTCATCATCACGATCCCGTTCGGCATCGCCGCCCTGCGGATCGCCGTCTTCGCGCTATGGCCGTTCGGCAAGACCGTCGTGCGCCGGTCCGATGCGGGAATCGCCTCCGGCATCGGCAACGTGCTCTGGTTCCTGCTGTGCGGCTGGTGGCTGGCGCTCGCCCACCTCATCAGCGGCGTGGCGCTGTGCCTGACGATCATCGGCATCCCGCTCGGGCTGGCGAACTTCAAGCTCATCCCCGTGTCGCTCATGCCGCTCGGCCGGGAGATCGTCGACGCCGACGTGGCCGACGGCGACGCCGTCCGGTTCTAGATTGTCCGGGCAGGGGAGCGCGGCACGGCGGCGAACCCCTCCCTCATGCCTTCGGATCAGCACATCACCGCGCGCGACCTGCGGGGCGAGCGCCGGCCGGGGCCGCACGCGGTCACCGACGACGAGCCGTCCGTACGCCGCCGCTACGCCGATGACGAGCTCTGGGATTGGACGGACGGGCTCGCGCGCGACGAGCGCAAGGAGCTCGAGGAGCTGCGCGCGGAGCGCACGGGGCTGCTCGAGCGCGTCGAGGAGCTTCATGTCGCCGCGCAGGACTCCGACGACCGCGAGCGCGCGCTGCGCTCCCTCGTGGCCCGGCTGGCCACCTGCCGCCCGTGGACGCGCCGCCGCCTGAGGGGCGAGCTGCGCAGCCGCGGGATGATCGACTAGCGCCCGCGGCCCGCGTCGTAGCGCCGGCGGTCGCGCTTCGTTGGCCGCCCGCCCGGTTCCGGGGCGCCCGTCGGCCCGGCCAGCCGCCGCAGCTCGGCGGCCCGCTCTCGTTGCGTCCGGCTCTCGGCCGTCTCCTCGTAGAGCAGCGCCGCCTCGCTCGCCGGGCCCCGCCGCTGCGCCGTGCCCCGGACGTCGACCGTCAACCGCGTCGTCGACAGGGTGATCTGCACGCGGTCGCCCGGGCGGACGTCCTTGCTCGGCTTGACCCGCTGCCCGTTGACCTCGACGCGGCCGCCGCGGACGGCCTCGGCCCCCAGGGCGCGCGTCTTGACCAGCCGCGCCGCCCACAGCCACTTGTCGACGCGGACGGGCTCGGTCACGGCGCGGCGGGCCCCGTCAGCGCACGCCGACGAGATCGACGACGAAGACCAGCGTCTCGTCGGGGCCGATGACGCCGCCCGCACCGCGCTTGCCGTAGGCGAGATGGGGCGGGATGGTGATGCGCCGCCGTCCGCCGACGCGCATGCCCGCCACGCCCTCGTCCCATCCGGGGATGACCTGCCCCTTGCCGAGCTTGAACTTGAACGTGTCGCCGCGATCCCAGGACGCGTCGAACTGGTTGCCGGTCTTCCAGGAGACGCCGACGTAGTGGACCTCGACGACCTGCCCGGCGACGGCCTCGTCGCCCTCTCCGACCGTGAGGTCTTCGAGCTCGAGCTGGTACGAGGGTGCCTCGCCGACGGGGACGTCGACCTGCGGCTTGGTATCTGAGCCCATGCCGGGAAGGTAGCCGGGCCGCGCCCGACTACGCTGAGGACATGAGCTACAGCGCGTCCGGCGGGCGGCGGCAACTGCTGGACACCCTCGCGGAGGCGACCGATCGCATCGGGGACGCGCTGGCCGCGCTCGGCGTGGCGTACGAGCAGCTCGACGAGCATCACGGCGACGAGCTCGAGGCGGCGCTGTTCCGCCCCGTGCAGGCCGCCTACGGGCGCGCGCAGCGGACGTACGCCGACTTCGCCGCGCGCTACGGGCTGCCGGCCCGCGCGTTCGAGCCGGGCTCGGCCGGGCCCGCCTCGGCCGGGGCGTGGTCGCTCATCGAGGACGCGGTCGACGCGGCCGGGGACGCCGACGAGACGATCGCCACGCTCCAGGACTCGCTGCTGCCGATCGAGGTGGGCGATCCCGAGGTGCGCGCCGGGCTGTCGGCGGTGCGCGAGCTGCTCGGGCCGGTTCCCGCGCGGGCGCGCGAGGTCGTGCGCACGCTCGGACGCTGACGGCCGGCGCGGCGCATGAGCTTCCGCAGACCGGGTACGCCGCACCGGACGTGCGTCCCGTCCACCACACGCCGACCAAGCCGATCGACTACGCCACGCTGAGCGCCACGTACGGCGCCCTGCTCGGCACGGTCGTCCTCGCGGCGCGCGACCGAGGCGTCGAGCCGGTCCGCGCCGCCGAGCTGGCGCCGCTGGGGCTGGCGGCCTTCACGCTGAGCAAGCTCGTGGCCAAGGAGAAGGTCGAGAGCTGGGTCCGGGCGCCGTTCGTCGACGAGCCGAGCCGCGAGCCGAAGGGCAGCGGCCTGCGCTACGCGATCGGGGAGCTGCTGACGTGCACACGCTGCCTGGGCGCGTGGAGCTCGCTCGGCCTCGTCGCGCTGCGGGTGGCGCGGCCGCGCGAGTCGCGCGTCGTCACCGCGGTCCTGGCGACGTCGGCCGTCAACGACTGGCTGCAGTCCGGGTTCACCCTCCTGTGTACGGAGGCCGACGATGCCGCCGCCCGCCGCGATCAGCGGGTTCAGACGCTGCGGGCCGGGTAGCCGCGATTGGAATTGTTCAATTCCCCCTGAGGAGGGCCCCCGTGATCCTTCGCATCGACCGTCTGCTCACCGAGATGCCCCCGCCGTCGGATCCCGATCCCAACGGCGCCGCGGCCGTCCAGGAGCTGATGGGCGGCAAGTACGGCGAGATGTCGACGCTGATGAACTACACGTTCCAGTCGTTCAACTTCCGCGACCGCCAGGGCGCGCGGCCGTTCTTCGACCTGATCTCGAACATCGCCGCCGAGGAGTACGGCCACATCGAGCTCGTGGCGACGGCGATCAACACGATGCTGACCGGCGCATCGCTCGACGACGCCAAGGACGTCCGCAACACGCAGCACTTCATCGCGGGCGGCAAGGGCGCGTTCCCGCAGGACTCGATGGGCAAGCCCTGGAACGGCGACTACGTGTTCTCGTCGGGCGACCTCATCGAGGACCTGGTCCACAACTTCTTCCTCGAGACCGGCGCCCGCAACAACAAGCTCAAGGTCTACCAGATGAGCGATCACCCGGCGGCGCGTGCGCTGACCGGCTACCTGCTCGTCCGCGGCGGCGTCCACCAGGTCGCCTATGCCCGCGCGGTCGAGAACCTGACGGGCGCGAACCTGATGAAGCTGTTCCCGTCCCCGCGCATCCCGACCGACAAGATCCCCGAGTGCCAGCCGCACATCAAGCGCGGCGACCACCTGAAGCTGTATCGCTTCTCGCCGAGCGACTACCAGGAGATCGTGGCGGTCTTCAACGGGCCGCACCCGGAGACGGGCGAGGAGCTCACGGTCGTCGACCAGGCCCCGGAGGGCTTCCCGCCGCACGACCTGCCGGAGCAGACCGACGTGTTCGCACCGGGCTACGCGCCGCAGGAGATCCACGAGATCGCCGACAAGCTGCGCAAGGCGGCCGGGCTGCCCGACGAGCCGCTGGGCGAGGTCGCCAACGGCAAGGGCCGCTTCGCGAAGCTGACCGACAAGGTCACGCCCTCGTAGCGCCCGCGCATTCCGGCATCGAGCGTCGAGTTCCTGCGGCTCAGGCTGAGGAACTCGACGCTCGGCGGCCCGGGCGGGCTAGGCGGCCCGGGCGCGCTACATCGGCTGGCGGATGACGGGCCGCTTCGCCGCGCCGGCCTCGTCGAGGCGGCGGACCGGCGTGGTGTGCGGCGCGGTGCGGGCGATCTCCGGATCCTCGGCCGCCTCGGCCAGGATGGTCTTGATCGCGTCGGCGAACCCGTCGAGCGTCTCGCGCGTCTCGGTCTCCGTGGGCTCGATGAGCAGCGCCTCGTCGACGAGCAGCGGGAAGTACACCGTCGGCGGGTGGTAGCCGTGGTCGAGCAGGCGCTTGGCGAGGTCGAGGGTCTTGATGCCGAGCTCGCGCTTCATCGGCGCGCCGGACAGGACGAACTCGTGCATGCACAGCCGCCCGTAGGCGAGCGGCAGGTGCTCGGCGACGTCGCCGAGCCGGGCGAGCAGGTAGTTCGCGTTGAGGACCGCGCTGACGCTGGCGTCCTTCAGGCCCTCGGCGCCCAGCGAGCGGATGTACGCGTAGGAGCGCACGAAGCAGCCGTAGTTGCCCTGGAAGCCGCGCAGGCGCCCGATCGACTTCTCGCTGACGTCGCGCAGATCGAACGACCCGTCGTCGTCGCGCACGATCCGCGGGTTCATGAGGTAGGGCTCCATGCGCTCGGAGACCGCGATCGGCCCCGACCCCGGCCCGCCGCCGCCGTGCGGCTGGGTGAACGACTTGTGCAGGTTGAAGTGCACGATGTCGAAGCCCATGTCGCCCGGCCGGGTGATGCCCATGATCGCGTTGAGGTTCGCGCCGTCGTAGTAGAGGACGGCGCCGACGTCGTGGACGATGCGGGCGATCTCCTCGATGTTCGCGTCGAAGACCCCGAGCGTGTTCGGGTTCGTCAGCATGAGGCACGCGACGTCCTCGCCGGCCTTCGCGCGCAGGTCGTCGAGGTCGACGCCCCCGTCGGCGTTCGTGCCGACCTTGACCACCTCGAGCCCGGCCATCGTCACCGTCGCCGGGTTCGTCCCGTGCGCGGTGTCGGGCGTGAGCACCTTGGTCCGCGTCTCACCCCGGTCGGCGTGGTAGGCCTTGGCCAGCAGGACGCCGGCCAGCTCGCCGTGCGAGCCGGCGCTCGGCTGCAGCGACACGTGCGGCAGCCCGCTGATCTCGCCCAGCGCCCGCTCGAGGTTCCACATCAGCTCGAGCGCGCCCTGCGCCCGCTTCGGGTGCTGGAACGGATGCAGCCGCGCATGCCCGGGCAGGGCCGCGACCCGCTCGTGCAGGCGCGGGTTGTGCTTCATCGTGCACGAGCCGAGCGGGTAGAAGCCCGAGTCGAGGTCGAAGTTGCGCTTCGACAGCCGGACGTAGTGGCGGACGATCTCCGGCTCGGAGAGCTCGGGCAGCCGCGGTCCCTCGGCGCGGCGCAGCTCGTCCGGGAGCAGTCCGTCGACCTGCGGCACGTCGAGCTCCGGCGCGACGAACGCGCGCCGTCCGGGCGCCCCCTTCTCGTAGATGGTCTCGATCGTCTCGCCCTGCAGCGGCGTCTCAGTGGCGGCCATTGGACGCTCCCGTCATCTCGCGCTTGCCCGCCTGCTCGGCCACCGCGTCGGCCAGCACCGCGGCCAGCCGGTCGATGTCGGCCCGCGAGCGCTGCTCGGTGATCGCCACCAGCAGTCCGTTGTGCTCGGGCAGCGCCAGGCCGGGGTTGACCCCCTCCGCCGCACAGCGCTCGACGACGTCGTCCACCGGCGCCCACTCCGGCAGCGTCACCGCGAACTCGCGGATCACCGGCCGGCGGTGCAGCGGCTCGACCCCGTCGATCGCGCACAGCGCCTCGCGCGCGTAGTGCGTGCGCTGCAGCAGCAGCTCGCCGAGCTCGACGATCCCCCGGCGGCCCAGCCACGCGAGGTACACCACGCCGCCGAGCGCGTTGAGCGCCTGGGCGGTGCAGATGTTCGAGGTCGCCTTCTCGCGGCGGATGTGCTGCTCGCGCGTCTGCAGCGTCAGCACGAAGCCGCGCCGCCCGTCCGCGTCCACGGTCTCACCGGCGATGCGCCCGGGCATCCGCCGCAGGTACGCCTCGGTGGCGGCGAAGAAGCCGAACGAGGGGCCGCCGAAGTCGAGCCGGTTGCCGAGCGGCTGGCCCTCCCCGACGCAGACGTCGACGCCGCACTCGCCCGGCGGCTTGAGGATGCCGAGCGTGATCGGGTCATACGAGGCGATCACCACGGGGCGCGAGCGCTCGTCGCCCGTGCCGCCGCCGGCCGCCGCGGCCAGCGCCTCGGCGTCCTCGACGGCGCCGAGGAAGTTCGGGTTCGCGAAGAACACCGCGCCGGTCTCGTCGTCGATCGCCGCGCGCCAGGCGTCGAGGTCGGTCGCGCCGTCGCGCAGCGCGACCTCCACGACCTCCGCGCCGAAGCCCTGCGCGTAGGTGCGCAGCGTCTCGATGGCGTGGGGATGCACGCCGGCGGAGACCACGAGGCGCGGACGCCCGTTGACGAGCTTGGCGAGGTAGCCGGCGGAGGCGAGCGCGCTCGGCCCCTCGTAGACGGACGCGTTGGCGACCGGCAGCGCGGTCAGCTCGGAGATCGCGGTCTGGTACTCGAACATCACCTGCAGACCGCCCTGCGACACCTCGGGCTGATACGGCGTGTACGGGGTCAGGAACTCCGAGCGCGACATCAGCATGTCGATGAGCGCCGGGACGTAGTGGTCGTACATCCCGCCGCCGAGGAACGTGATCTCGTCCTCGGCGCTGACGTTGCGCGCGGCCAGCTCGCGCAGGTGGGCATAGACGTCCTGCTCGGGCTGGCCGGGCGGCAGGTCGAGCGGGCGGCCCAGCCGCAGCGCCGCGGGGATCGCCGCGAACAGCTCGTCGGTGTCTGCGAGGCCGATCGCGGCGAGCATCGCTTCGCGGTCGGCGTCGGTGATGGCGGTGTATGTGCTCATTGAGGTCCAGCCACCCTCCCAGTGGATGGACCAATCCTATCCACCCTGCCCGACGGACCAGCCGGCCTTCAATCGTGGTCGACCATCTCGAGGTCCGAGAAGTCGCGCACGTGGAGGCGCATCGCCAGCTCCGCGCCCTCCTCGTCGGCGCGCTCGATCGTCTCGAGCACCTGCTCGTGCTCGCGCAACGAGCGCTCCGGCTGCGCCGGACGGACCAGGGACGCCTGCGACGACTGCGACAGCCCGGGCGCCAGGTGCTCGTACATCGCGCTGAGCACCTCGTTGTGCGCCGCGGCGATCAGCGCGTGGTGAAACGCGCTGTCACCCCGCAACCCCGGCTCGCCCTTCGCGATCTCCTCGCGCATCGAGTCCAGCGCGGCGCGCATCGCGGCGAGGTCCTCGCCGGTGCGCCGCCGCGCGGCCAGGCGCGCCGCGCGCGGCTCGACCGCCTCGCGCACCTCGTTGATCGCCGGCAGGTGGGCGTGACTGGCGATGAGCCCCTCGGCGAGCGTCCCGACGAGGTCGCTCGACTCCTGCACGAGGTAGATGCCGTCGCCGTGGCGGACCTCGACGATCCCCCGGACGCGCAGCGCCGTGAGGGCCTGGCGGATCGACGTGCGGCTGACCCCGAGCTTCGTCGCGAGCTCGCGTTCGGTCATCAGCCGGTCGCCGGGCCGCAGCTCCTCGGTGCGGATCAGCTCCTCCAGCCGGTGGACCACCCGCTCGTAGAGCGGGCGCGCGCTCACCCCAGGCTCGAGGTGTAGGTCTTCTGGTCGAGCAGCTGCTCGGTCTCGCCCGGATCGGACAGCTTGACCTTGACGAGCCAGCCCGCGCCGTACGGGTCGTCGTTGATCGCGTCGGGCGCGTCGCCGAGCGCGGTGTTGACCTCGACGATCTCGCCCGACAGCGGAGCGATGACGTCCGAGACCGCCTTGACCGACTCGACCTCGGCGTACGGGTCGTCCTTCTTGACGGACGAGCCGATCTCGGGCGGGTCGAAGAAGACGACCTCCCCGAGCGCGTCTTGGGCGTACCAGGTGATGCCGAACGTGGCGGTGTCGCCGTCGAGGCTCACCCAGTCATGCTCGGGGTGGTAGAGCAGGTCGTCAGGGTAGGAGGCTTCAGCCATGGGTCGTCTCCGATCGGTCCGGTCGGCGGTACAGCGGCTTGGCGCGCACCGTGGCGGGACGCATCTTGCCGCGAACGTCGATCTCGAGGCGCGCGCCCTCGGCCGCCCGGTCGGCGGGCACGTACCCCATGCCGATCCCGACGCCGAGCGACGGCGACATCGTGCCGCTCGTCACCACGCCGCCGCCCGCGATGGGGTTGCCCTGGCGCGCGATGCCCTCGTCGACGGTGAAGGCGACGAGGCGCTCGGCCGGGCCCGCCCCGCGGACCGCACGCACGGCATCGGCGCCGATGAAGCCGGTGTCCTCGCGGCACGCCCAGCCGAGCCCGGCCTCGATCGGCCCGCGATCCTCGCCCAGCTCGTTGCCGTACAGGTGGAAGCAGACCTCGAGGCGCAGGGTGTCGCGTGCGGCGAGGCCGGCGGGCCGGGCGCCCCGGCGCACGAGCTCGTCCCAGACGCGCGGCGCGTCGGCGGGATCGAGCAGCAGCTCGACCCCGTCCTCGCCGGTGTAGCCGGTGCCGCAGACGAGGGCGTCGGCCCCGGCGATGCGGCGCTCGCCCAGGGACATGCGCGCCGGCAGCGGGCTGCCCGCGACCGCGCCCGTGATCTCCCGGGCCAGCGGGCCCTGGACGGCGAGCATCGCGAAGTCGGCGGCGCGGTCGGCCACCGTGGCGTCGAAGCCCTCGGCGTGGCGCTGGAACCAGGCGAGGTCGCTCTCGTGGTTGGCCGCGTTGGTGACGGTCAGCCAGCGGTCGGGCTCGAGGCGGTAGGAGAAGAGGTCGTCGAGGACGCCGCCGTCCTCGCGGCACAGCAGCGCGTACTGCGCGCCGCCGACCGGCACGCGCTCCACGTCGTTGGTGACGAGGCGCTGCAGCAGCGCGGTGGCCTGCGGGCCGGAGGTCTCGATCTCGCCCATGTGCGAGACGTCGAACACGCCCGCCGACGTGCGCACGGCGAGGTGCTCGTCGCGGACCGAGCCGTACTGGACCGGCATCTCCCAGCCGGCGAACGCGACGAGCCGGGCGCCGGCGTCGCGGTGGCGGTCGAACAGCGGCGTGCGCCGCAGGGCGGTGTCGGGGGCGGCTCCCATCGGCGGCGGACGTTAGCAGCGGCCCTGGCGGCCGCCGCGGCGCCCGTCAGCGGCCCCGGGGTCCCCGGGGCTCACGCGTAGGCGGGCTCGAGCGCAACGGCCGGCGGGCCGCGCTATCGGTGCCGACGACTGGCGGCCCCTGCGGGACCTATGGGCGACGCACCATCGGGGGCATGGCCCGCCGCGTCATGCGTTCTGGATCGTCTTCGTCGGATAGGAGTGGACCAGGAGGTCGGTGAGAAACTCGTCCAGGTCCTGCTCCCTGGAGGCCTTGAGCGCCTGAAGATGCTCGGCGAGCTCCTTGAGCGTCATCGTCTTCATGAGTGCGTTATCGGATCATTCGGGGTGGGTCGTTAGCGACTCCAACCAACGTTTTTCACGTTTGAAGTCGTCCGTGCAGGGTATTGGAGACGGTTCGGCCACGTCCAGTTGGCGCGTGCGCGCTCGCATGGGAGTGCCGTGCAACGTCGCGTCGCGCACGTAGACGGGACGGGCCCGACGGAGACCGGCTCGCCCCGCGGCGCGGCTACGTGCCCGAGGTCAGCGCAGGAACGGCGGGATGTCGATGTCGTCGTCGGAGATCTCCAGCGAGGACCGCTGGCGCTCGTCCATGCGCACGTCGCGGTCGCGCCGCCGGGTGCGGGTCTCCTCGCGCGCCGACGACGGGCGGGCGCGCCCGTGGTCGAAGCCCGTCGCGATCACGGTGACCCGCACGTCGTCGCTCATCGCCGGGTCGATGACCGCCCCGAAGATGATGTTCGCCGACGCGTCCGACGCGGTGTTGACGATCTCGGCCGCCTCGTTGACCTCGAACAGCCCGAGGTCCTGACCGCCGGTGATGTTCAGCAGGATGCCGGTGGCGCCCTCGACGGACTCCTCGAGCAGCGGGGAGGAGATCGCCATCTTGGCCGCCTCGGCCGCGCGGTTCTCGCCGCCGGCCGTGCCGATGCCCATGAGGGCCGACCCGGCGTCGTGCATGATCGTGCGGACGTCCGCGAAGTCGAGGTTGATCAGGCCCGGGATCGTGATGAGGTCGGTGATGCCCTGGACGCCCTGGCGCAGGACGTTGTCGGCCTCGCGGAACGCGTCGAGGATCGAGGTGCGGCGCTCGATGACGGCGAGCAGCTTCTCGTTCGGGATCACGATGAGCGTGTCCACGACCTCGCGCAGGCGCTGGATGCCCTCCTCGGCCTGGCGCGTGCGCTGCGTGCCCTCGAACTCGAACGGCTTCGTCACGACGCCGACGGTGAGCGCGCCGATTTCGTTCTTCGCGATGTCCGCGATGACGGGCGCGGCGCCGGTGCCGGTGCCGCCGCCCTCGCCCGCGGTGACGAACACCATGTCGGCGCCCTTGAGCGCCTCCTTGATGTCGTCGCGCGACTCCGCGGCCGCGCCGTAGCCGACATCCGGGTTCGCCCCGGCCCCGAGCCCCTTCGTGAGGTCGTGACCGATGTTGAGCTTGATGTCGGCCTCCGTCATCTGGAGCGCCTGAGAGTCGGTGTTCGCCGAGATGAACTCGACGCCGCGCAGGCCCGCGTCGACCATGCGGCTGACGGCGTTGGTTCCGCCGCCGCCCACGCCGACGACCTTGATGACGGCCAGGTAGCTGCCGCTGCTCTCCATGAAGGTGTGTCCGAGTCTCTAGATAGCGTTGAGAGTTTTCTCGCGCTTTCCGGGGAAAACGCTGAAAGCACGGTATGCACGGCGTTTCCGAAAAGTCAACGCGAAGACTAGCGTCGCAACGATCGTTGCAAAAGCGCGAAGTCTCGATGGCCGCGCGAGAGTGCCGCCGATTCGGGAGTCAGGCTCCAGTCGAGGTCGAGGCTTGCGCCGGATCGGCCGTCGCGCTCGTCGGCAGCCCTCCGGCGACCGGCCGCTCGGGCAGCCGGACGTCGATGTAGGTGGCGCCCGCCGCGTCGCGGTCGCCCAGCACGCGGGCGGCGGCGATCCACTTCGCGCGGGGCCGTGAGCCGTCGCCCAGGAGGATGCGGGGACCGCGCTCGACGACCGCCTCGATCCCGGTCCGGCCGATCTGCACGCGCGCGATGTGACGGCGCAGGGCGGCGGGCGCGGCGGCGATCGCGTCGAGCGCGCGGAAGGTCTGGCCGCCGGTGACCCGGCCGCCGGCGGGCAGGGCCGGCACCTTGACGACCGGCAGCCCCGCCGGCGACAGGCGACCCTGCAGGAGCATGCCGTCGGCCGCGACGGGCGTGCGCTTGCCGTCCACGCTGAGGGCGGCGACCGGCGGGCGCTCGATCACCTCGATGTTCAGGCGGTGCAGGAGGTCGGCCTCGGCGCGGAGGTCCTTGACCTGCGGGTACATCGCCACCGCCTTGCGCAGCCGGCCCGTGTCGACGTGCAGCGTCGTCATCTCGCGCGCGGCCTGGTCGAGCGCCTGGCGGACCTCCGGCGCCTCGGCGCCCGTCGCACCGCTGACCGTCACCTGCTCGACGCGGACGAGGCTCGAGTCGCGGACCCACAGCCACGCGCCGAACGCGGCGGCGGCGAGCAGCAAGGCGAGGAGCACCCAGGCGCGCGCGCGCAGGCGCGGAGGCCGGAGATGGCGGGCGGCGGCGACCATCGATCCGATGTTCGCCCTCGACGGGCGACGTCCTGCCTGCGCGTCAGACCACGAACGACCGTGCCAGCCGGTCGATGTCCCCGGCGCCCATGAACAGCAGCACGTCGCCCCGCCCGGACAGCTTCTCGAGCAGGCCCGGCGCGCTCTCGGGACGGCGCCACCAGTGCGCGCGGTCGTCCGTGGCCCACACGACGAGCTGCGAGCTGACCCCGGGGAAGTCCTCGGCCCGCTCGCGGGCCGGGTAGACGTCGAGCAGCACCACCTCGTCGGCCCCCCGCAGCGCCGTGCCGAAGTCGCCCGCCAGCGCCTGCGTGCGCGAGTACAGGTGCGGCTGGAAGATCGCCACCACCCGCCGGCCCGCGCCGAGGGTGCGCGCCGCGGCGATCGTCGCCGCCACCTCGGTGGGGTGGTGCGCGTAGTCGTCGACGACGAGCGCGCCCCATGCGGTCTCCCCCAGCCGCTCGAAGCGCCGGCCCGCCCCCGCGAACGTGCCGATGGCCCGTACGGCGTCGGCCGGGGCGACCCCCACCAGCGCGCTGGCCTCGAGCGCCGCCGCGGCGTTGCGCGCATTGTGGATGCCCGGCACCCGCAGCACGACCTCCTCACCGCGCCACGCGAACCGCGACCCCTGCGCCGACAGCGCCGCGTCCGCGTCGTCCACGTCGTACGCGATCACCGGGAGCTTCTCGCGCAGGGCCAGAAGCTCGGGGCGCCTCCAGACGATCGCCTGCGGTGCGCCGCGCAGGAACGCCCGGAAGCAGTCCTCGAGCTCGTCGAGATCAGCGTACGTCGCATGGTGGTCGAGCTCGACGTTCGTCACGACCGCCACGTCGACGTGCAGCCGCAGCATCGACCGGTCGGACTCGTCGGCCTCGACGACCAGCCACTCGCCGCCGCCCCACGCGCCGTTGCTGCCGGTCGACCGCACGACCCCGCCGATGAGGTATCCGGGGTCCAGCCCGCACTCGAGCAGCACGTGCGCGACCATCGCCGAGGTCGTCGTCTTGCCGTGGGCCCCGGCCACCGCGATCGTGCGCCGTAGCGCGGTCAGCTCGGCGAGGAGGTCCTCGCGCGGCCGGACCTCCAGCCCGCGCGCGTGCGCCGCGACCACCTCGGGGTTGTCCGCGGGCACGGCGGTCGACGCGAACACCTCGACGCCATCGCCCGCCGGCACGTTCGCGCCGTCGTGGCCGACGACCGCGGCGATACCCGCCGCCCGCACCCGCTCGAGGTACGGCGACGACGCGCGGTCGGAGCCGGTCACCGTCGCACCCAGCGCCTGGGCGGCGAGGGCGTACGCGCTCATGCCCGCCCCGCCGATGCCGAGGACGTGCACCCGCCGTCCGGTCCAGGGCTGGTCGGTCACGGCCCGAGATCGTACGGCGCGCCCGGCGTTCCTCGCCGGACGCGGCGGTCACGCCCGGCGTGCGCGAGGCGTAGGCTGCGCGTCATGGAGCCGCTCGTGGTGGTCGGCCTCGGGTCGTTCGGGATCCTGCTGACGCTGGTGATGAGCCTCGCGCAGCCGCGCCGGCACGAGCGCTTCGGCGACCGAGCCGGCCCGCTCGAGCGCTCCTGCGCCGCCCAGGCCGAGGTCGAGGACACCGACATCGAGCAGATGATCGAGGCACGCAACGACATCCGCCGCCACCGCGGCCTTCCGGAGATCGGCGACGACCTCGTGGCGAGTCTCACCACCACCGACCGGCGATGAGACGAACCACCCCCGAGCTCACCCGCCCCGCCCGGCCGCGCTGAGCACCTCGCGCGCGATCTCGCGCGCCGCGTCCACGCGGGCCAGCCCGGCCGACGCCGACGCCATCGCGGCCAGGCGGGCGGGCTCGGCCAGGAGCCGGTCCACCTCGCTGCGCAGCCGCGCCCCGCTGAGCTCCGCGTCGGTCACGACCACCGCCGCCCCCGAATCCACCATCCACCGCGCGTTCGCGGTCTGGTGGTCCGCCGCCGCGTGCGGATACGGCACGAGCAGAGCCGGCCGCCCGTGCGCGGCGATCTCGAAGATCGAGCCCCCCGAGCGCGCCACGACCAGGTCGCTCGCCACGAGCGCGTCGCCGAACGGCTGGATGTACGGCTCGAGGACGTAGCGTGGCGGCGCGCCCAGCCGCGCCCGCAGCTCGTCGAAGTCGCGATGCCCCGACGCATGCAGCACCCAGCAACCCGCGTCGGCCAGCCCCGCGACCGCGGCATCGTTGATCGTCCTGGCCCCGAGCGAGCCACCGAAGACGAGCACGCACACCGCGTCGTCGGGGATGCCGAACCGCAGCCGCGCCGCCGCCCGGTCCGTCGACGGCGCCGGCACGGGCCGCCCGGTCACCCGGAACCGCGGCTCGTCGCGACCGTCGATCGGGAACGCCAGGCACACCCGCCGCGCGAACCGCGCCAGCAGCCGGTTCGTCAGCCCGAGGTGCGAGTCGGCCTCGGTCAGCACGAGGGGTACGCGCCGCAGCACCGCCGCGAGACCGACCGGCCCGGCGACGTAGCCGCCGCCGCCCAGCACCGCGTCGGGCCGCTCGCGGCCGAGGATCCGCCACGCCGCCGCCACCGCGCCGAACGCCTGCAGCACCGCCCGCGCCGCCTTCAGCGGATTCGAGCGCGACAGCCCGCTCACCCTGACGGGCAGGAACCGGATCCCCGCTTCCGGCACGAGCGACGCCTCCGCCCGCTCCCCGCCGACCCAGGCGACCTCGGCGCCGTCAGCCTGCAGCGCGCCGGCGACCGCCAGCGCGGGCACCACGTGGCCGGCCGTTCCCCCGGCGGCGATCAGCACCTTCGTCATCCCTCGATCCTGACCGAACCGGCATCAGATGCGCAGTGCGCCCCGACGAGACGTTCAGCAGCAGGCCCATCCCGGCCAGCAGCACGATGAGCGACGAGGACCCCGAGGAGATGAACGGCAGCGGCACGCCGGTCAACGGCGCCATGCCCAGCACGGTGAACAGGTTCAGCAGGGCCTGGCACAGGATCAGCGAGGTCACGCCGACCGCGAGCAGCGAGGCGTACGCGCCCTTCGCCGCCTTCGCCGCCCGCAGGCCCGCGTACGCGATCAGCCCGTAGAGGAACAGCAGCGCCCACACCCCGACCACGCCGAGCTCCTCGCCGATCACCGCGAGGATGAAGTCCGTGTGGGCCTCGGGCAGGAAGAAGATCTTCTGGACCGACTCGCCCAGACCACGGCCCAGGAACCCGCCCGACCCGAGCGCGATCTGGCCCTGCGCCGACTGGTAGCCGATCGTGTCCGCGTGCGCCCACGGGTCGATGAACGCGGTGAGGCGGTCGCGCCGGTACGGCTCGAGCAGCGCGAACAGCCCGATGAGCAGGACGCCGACGAGCAGGCACTTGCCCAGGAGCTTGAGCGGCATCCCCGCCGCCACGAGGACCGCGGTCAACGTGAACGCGATGACGAGGAACGTGCCGAGGTCCGGCTGCGAGACGATCAGCAGAGCGCACGCGCCCACCACCATCCCGAGCGGCCGGAAGATGCCCTTGAGCGTGAGGACGAGCTTCGGCTTCTCGGAGATCAGCCGCACCGCGTAGAGGACGAGCGCGATCTTCGCCAGCTCGCTCGGCTGGAACTGCAGCGGCCCGGCGCCCAGCCAGCGGGTCGCCCCGTTGACCTGCACGCCGACGCCCGGGACCTTCACCGCGAGCAGCATCACGACGGAGACGCCGACGAGCATCGGCGTGAGGTCGCGGACGCGGCGCAGGTCCATGCGCGCCACGACCTGCATGATCACGATGCCCACGACGCCCCACATGACGTACTTGACGAGGTACGCGGTGCCGTCGCCCTGGCCCTCGAGCAGCGTGCGCGCCGACGAGGCGCTGTAGACCATCACCGCGCCGGCGGCGAGCAGGCAGAGCGTCGCCGTGAGCAGGATCCTGTGCTCCACGGGCTGCTCGCGGGCGGCGGCGCGAGTTCTGGCCATCCATGCCGCATTCGACGCGGCGCGACGGACTCCTACGAGAGGGATTGCTGATAGATCGTGAAGCCGATCGCCGCGCAGACGGCGGCGATGATCCAGAAGCGCAGGATGATCTTCGTCTCCGACCACGCCATCAGCTCGAAGTGGTGGTGTATCGGCGCCATCAGGAACACGCGCTTGCGGAACGTCTGAAACGAGAAGACCTGGATGAGCACGCTCAGCGCCTCGATGACGAAGATGCCGCCGAGCAGGATCAGCAGCACCTCGGTCTTCGTCATGACCGCGATGCCCGCGATCGCACCGCCCAGGCCGAGCGAGCCGGTGTCGCCCATGAAGATCGTCGCGGGGAACGCGTTGAACCACAGGAAGCCGATGCACGCGCCGACGAGGCACGCGCACAACAGGGCGAGGTCCTTCTGGCCGGTCGTGACGAACGTGATGCCGATGTAGGCCAGCAGCACGATCGCCGCACACCCGGCGGCGAGGCCGTCGAGGCCGTCGGTGAGGTTGACCGCGCTCGTCGTGCCGGCGACGACGAGGTAGATCAGGACCGGATAGAAGATCCCCAGGTCGACCTGCGCGTCGACGAACCGCAGGCGGAGCGTCGCCGGGAGCCCCGCCTTCTCCTTGGCGATGTACCAGAGCAGCAGGGAGATCGCGATCGTGACGCCGAGCTTCGTGCGCGCCCGCAGGCCGAGCGAGCGCCGGCGCACGATCTTCGTGTAGTCGTCGGCGAAGCCCAGCAGCGCGCACAGCATCGCGGCGAGGTACACGCCGACCGCGCGCCAGTCGTAGTCGCTGAGGATCAGGAACGGGGCCGAGACGGCGAGGAAGATGATGATCCCGCCCATCGTCGGCGTGCCCGCCTTGGCGTGGTGGCCCTCGGGCCCCTCCTCGCGGATGTGCTGGCCGAACTCGCGCACGCGCAGGAACGCGATGAAGCGCGGGCTCAAGAAGACGCAGATGAGCAGCGCGGCCGTGCCGCCGATCAGGACCTCGCCCACCTAGAGCGCCTCGGCGACCGCTTCGAGTCCGACCCCGCGAGAGGCCTTGACGAGCACGGTGTCCCCCTCGGACACGATCTCCTCGACGAGCGCGGCGGCCGCCGCGGCGTCCGCGACCGAGTAGTCGCCGCCCATGTGCGCCGCGAGCGGGCCGACGGTGACGAGCACGTCGGAGCGCTCGCGCGCGTAGGCGCCGATCTCCTCGTGGAAGCGGATCTCGTCGGGACCGAGCTCGAGCATGTCGCCGAGGACCGCGACGCGGCGCCCCGGCGCGCGGTGGAGCTCGTCGAGGGCGGCGCGCATCGACATCGGGTTGGCGTTGTAGCAGTCGTTGAGGATGACCGCCCCGTTGTCGAGCTCGACGCGCTGCCCGCGGCGGGCCGACAGCTCGACGTCGACGAGCCCGCGCGGCTCCACGCCGACCGCCCGCGTGGCGCCCAGCGCGGCCAGCGCGTTCCGGCGCATGTGGGCGCTCTCGAACGGGATCCGGACGTCGCCGAGGTCCGCGACGTCGCCGCCGAGGCCGAACGTGATCCAGGACAGGTCGTGGCGGTGGTAGGGCTCCAGCAGCGGCTCGTCGACCGGGACGACCGCGGTGCCCCCGCCGCGCAGCCCGGCGATCAGCTCGGCCTTGGCGGCGGCGATCGCGGTGATCGAGCCGAGGAGCTCGAGGTGCACGGGCCCGATGTTCACGATGACCCCGACGTCGGGCTCGGCGATCGCGGCGAGCTCGGCGATCTGGCCGAGGCCGCGCATCGCCATCTCGAGCACGAGCACCTCGGTGTCGGCCGGCGCGGAGAGGATCGTCAGCGGCACGCCGATCTCGGTGTTGAGGTTCTGGGCCGTGGCGACCGTCCGCCGGTACGGGCGCAGCATCCCGGCGAGCAGGTCCTTCGTCGACGTCTTGCCGGTCGAGCCGGTGATGCCGATGACCTGCACCTCGAGCGCGCGGCGCCATTCGGTGGCCAGCCGGTGCAGGCCGGCGATCGGGTCGTCGACCGCGATCACCGCCCCGGGGGTCGTGCCGCGCGTCTCGGCCGCGTGCGCGGGCGTCGTCAGCGTCCCCCACGCCCCGGCCTGCAGCGCCCGCGCCGCGAACGCGCCGCCGTCGAGCGCCGCGCCCGGCAGGCCGACGAACAGGTCGCCCTCGGTGACCTCGCGCGAGTCGATGACCACGCGCCGGGGCCCGGTCGTCACCGGCGCGGGCGCCACGAGCCGGCCGCCCGCGGCGCGGGCGACGCGGTCAGGCGACCAGGCGCGCACGCAGCGCCTCCCGGGCGACGGCGACGTCGTCGAACGGCACCTTGCGGCCGCCGGCGAACTCCTGACCCTGCTCGTGGCCCTTGCCGGCGATCACGACCACGTCGCCGTCGCGGGCGAGCGCCACCACGTCGGCGATGGCCCGGGCGCGGTCGACCTCGACCGTCACGGGCCGGCCGGCCCCGGCGACGATCTCGGCGACGATCGCCTCCGGGTCCTCGGAGCGGGGGTTGTCGGAGGTGACGATCACCTCGTCGGCGAGCCGCGCGGCGATCTCGCCCATCAGCGGGCGCTTGCCGCGGTCGCGGTCGCCGCCCGCGCCGAACGTCACGATCACCCGGCGGTCGGTCAGCTCGCGCGCGGCGCGCAGCACGTTCTCCAGCGAGTCCGGGGTGTGCGCGTAGTCGACGAGGACGGCGAAGCCCTGGCCCTCGCTGACCGGCTCGAAGCGTCCGGGGACGCGGCCGGCGCGGGGCAGCGCTTCGGCGATCGTCGCGTCGTCGACGCCGAGCGCCCGGGCGACGGCGACCGCGCCGAGCACGTTGGCGACGTTGAAGCGGCCGGGCAGCGGGGTGCGGACGTCGAGCCGGGTGCCGTCGCGGCCGACGATCGCGAACGCGCTGCCGTCGAAGCCCCCGCGCACGTCGACGGCCCGCAGATCGGCCTCGCGGTCGATCGCGAAGGTCGTCACGGGAAGCTCGTCGGCCAGCCGGCGGCCGTACGCGTCGTCGACGTTGACCACCGACGCCGCCGGGCCCGCCGTGAACAGCCGCCGCTTCGCCGCGAAGTAGTCGTCCATGGTCGGATGGAAGTCGAGGTGGTCCTGCGTGAGGTTCGTGAAAAGGGCCACCCCCCAGTGGATCGCGTCCGCCCGGCGCAGCTCGAGCGCGTGCGACGAGACCTCCATCGCGCAGGCCCGGTCGCCGGCCTCGCGCATGCGGGCGAACGCGTGCTGCAGCTCGATCGCCTCCGGCGTCGTGCGCTCGAGGGTGGCCTCGGCGCCGCCGATGACGCTCTTGACCGTGCCGAGCAGCGCGGTCGGGATGCCGCCGGCCTCCAGCAGCTCGCGGATGAGGAAGCAGGAGGTCGTCTTGCCGTTCGTCCCGGTCACCCCGACGACCTGCAGCGCGGCGGTCGGGTCCCCGTAGAAGCGGGCGGCGACCGGCGCCATCGCCGCCCGGGCGCCGGGCACCGGGACCTGCGGGACGTCAAGCCCGGGGAGGGGGCGCTCGACGACGAGCGCCGCCGCTCCGCGCGCCACCGCGTCCGCGGCGAAGTCGTGGCCGTCGCGCGTGAACCCGGGCACGCAGAAGAACAGCGTCCCCGGTCCGGCGGTCCGGTTGTCGAACGCGAGTCCGGTGATCTCGACGCCTGCCGCCGCCGGGCTCAGCGGAGCATCGACGAGCTCTCCCAAGCGCATCGCGGGGATGCTAGTGCCGGGATCGGCGACGATCACCTCGTTCTGGCGAGGCGATCGTCGTGTCTGGCAAGGACGCACGCCCGAAGGCGCGCCCCTGGCACGTTGAGCGGCCGAGGACGCCGCCAGGCGCGGCGAACGTCCGTCAGACGGGGTGAGTGTTGCCGATCTCGGCACTCACTTCGGCGCGATCCGAAGGTAGGGCAGGGCGAAGGCCATGATCTGCCCGAAGGCCGGCGCGGCCACGGACCCGCCGTAGATGTCGCCCTTCGGCTCGTCGACCATGACGGCGCACAGGAGCTTCGGGTTCTTCGCGGGCGCGAAGCCGACGAACGACGCGACGTACTTCGAGTCCGAGTACTGGCCGGTCGTGGGATCGACCTTGTTCGCGGTGCCGGTCTTGCCTGCGAGCTGATAGCCGGGGACCGAGACCTCGCTCGCCGTGCCGCCCGGCGCGAGCACGCCCTGCAGCATCTGGCGCACGGACGCCGCGGTCCTGCCGGAGATGACGCGGTGCCCCTTCGGCTTGGCGATCTCGCGCCCGCCGACCGACTCGACGATGTGGGCGCGGCGCAGGATGCCGCCGTTGGCGATGGCGGAGTAGGCGGTGGCCATCTGCATCGGCGTCACCGAGAGGCCCTGGCCGATCGGCAGGTTGCCCATCGACGAGCCCGAGTACTGCTTGGGCGTGGGGACGATGCCCATCTCCTCGCCCGGCAGGTCGACGCCCGTGGGCCTGCCGAAGCCGAAGCGCCGCACCCAGCGGTCGAAGTCGACCTTGCCGAGCTTGAGCCCGATGGTGATCGCGCCGACGTTGCTGGACTCGGCGAGGATCTGCGCGGTCGTCAGGGTGGCCCAGCCGCGGGCGTGCGACTCGCCGATCGTCCGGTCGGCCACCTGGATCTGGGGCGCCAGGTTGAACGAGGTGCTCGGGGTGACCTTGCCCTCCTCGAGCGCGCCGGACACCGTGAAGGCCTTGAACGTCGACCCGGGCTCGTAGGTCGTGCCGACCGCCTGGTTCTGGCGGGCGTACGGGGGCGCGCCCGCGACGTCGTTGGCGTTGACGCGCGGCCAGTTCGCGAGGGCGAGGATCGCGCCGGTGTTCGGGTCCATGACGATCGCAGTGGCGCCCTTGGGCCGGTAGACCTCGCCGACCCCGCTGAGGACCGCCTCGACCTTGCTCTGGATCGCCGCGTCGAGCGTGAGGCGCAGCGTCTTGCCCGTGCGGGCCGTCTTCTCCTCGCGTACGCCGATCGGCTGGCCGATCGCGTCCTTCGTCAGCCGGCGGCGGCCGTCGCTGCCGTGCAGCAGGTCGTCGTCGGCGTACTCGAGCCCCGAGAGCCCGTTGCCGTCGATGCCGACGTTGCCGATGAGCTGCGAGGCCAGCCAGTTGCGCGGGTAGGTCCGGCGGCTGGTCGGGATGAGGGTGAGGCCCTCGATGTCGAGGTTCTCGACCTTCGCCGCCACGTCCGCGGGGACGACCCGGTCGACGTAGACGAAGCCGGTGTCGCGGCGGGTGAGCTTCTTGAGCAGCGCGCCCTCATCGATGCCGAGGATCTTCGAGACCTTCGCGGCCGCTCCCGCGGGGTCCTTGATGAGGTACGGCGTCGCGGCGATGTCGTCGGCGGGCTCGGAGACGGCGAGCGGCACGCCCGCGCGGTCGATGATCGCGCCGCGGCGCGCGGGGACGGTGACCGTCGAGACCTGCTGGCTGGAGGCGGCGTGCTTGAGCCCGCTCGCCTTGACCGTCCCGAGCCACACCGACCGCGCGCCGGCGAAGGCGAGCAGCAACAGGAAGACCGCGAAGAGCAGTCCGATGCGCCGGTCGATCATGCCCATGGGGTTCCTAACCGCCGGCCACCGCGCCGCCGGCCACGGTCGTGCCGGTGGACGTGCTCGGCGGGGTGGCGCTCTGCTGCGTCACGGAGGTGGGCGGCGTGGTGGCCGCCGGGGGAGCCGGCGGCGTCGCGGCCGCGGGCGCCGGGGTCGGGATCTGGACGGGAGCCTGGACCGGGGTCTGGGTCGTCTGCGTGACGGCCGCCGGCGGAGTCGTGGCGCTCGTCGTGGCCGGGGCCGGTGTCCCGGTCGCGGTCGCGGTCGCGGTCGCGGTGCCCGTCGTCGTCGCGGTGCCGGTGGTGGCGGGCGCGACCGGGGTCTGCGCCTGGGCTGCCGCCGTCTGCTGCTGCGGCGTGACCGGGAGGGTCGCCGTGCTCGCCTGCGCGACCGCGGGCACCTCCGCGCCGCTCATGCGCTTGCCGTCCTTGCCGAGGAACGTGACCTGGTCGGCCGCGGGCAGGACCATGCCGGCGCCGAGCGCGAGCTGCTGGATGCGGTCGGGCGCCTCGAGCTTGGAGACGTCGGCGCGCAGGACGGCGTTCTCGCGGCCCAGCACCTCGCCGCGCTCGACGTCCTTGCCCATGCCGGCGTTCAGCTTGAGCAGCGACACCTGCATGAAGACGAGGCCGATGAGGCCGACCGCGATGAGCGCGATCCACACCCGGCCGGTGAGGAGCCGGTCGAGCCACGGATGCTCGACCAGGCCCCCGAGGCGGCGGGCCAGGCCGCGGTCGCCGTCGGCGCGGCGGCGGGTGCGCCCGGGCGCGGGCAGCACGACGGCGCCGCCCGAGATGCGGCGGGGCGCAAAGGCGCCGAGCCCGCTCAACACGCCCGCGGGCGGGCGCTCGGACGTCGTCCTCGTGGCCGTCACGCGGCGGCCGCGGCCCTTCGGCGTGCGCGCGGGGCCGGAGACGCGGCGCGGGCCGCGCGTGGCCGTGGAACCGCGCACCTTGCGAGCGTGGCCGGAGCCGGCGGCGGTGGCCGCGCTCCCCATCCGAGGCGTCATCCCTGCTCTCCTTCGTCGCGCAGCTTGCGGGCGGCGCGCATGCGGGCCGACGAGGCCCGCGGGTTGGCGGCGATCTCGTCGGCGCTGGGGACGACCGAACGGCGGCTCAACAGCGCCGCCTCGGCGGTGCGCCCGCAGGCGCAGACCGGCAGGTCGGGCGGGCAGATGCAGCCCTGGGCCCGGTCTACCAGGAAGCGCTTCACGCGCCGGTCTTCAAGAGAGTGAAAGGAAATCCCTGCAAAGCGGCCGTCCTTGCGCAGCACGGCCCATGCGCTCGGCAGCGCCCGGTCGAGCTGGTCGAGCTCGCCGTTGACCGCGATGCGGATGGCCTGGAAGCTGCGCTTGGCCGGGTGGCCTCCGGCAAAGCGGGCCGGAGCCGGGATCGCGTCGGTGATGACGTCGACGAGCTCGTGGGTCGTCTCGAGCGGCCGGCGCGCGCGGGCGCGCACGATCGCGCGGGCGATCTTTCCGGCGTAGCGCTCGTCGCCGAACTCGCGCAGCGTGCGCGCCAGGCGTCGCTCGTCCCAGGTGTTGACGAGCTCGCGCGCGTCGAACTCCTGACCCGGGTCCATGCGCATGTCCAGCGGCGCGTCGTAGGAGTAGGAGAAGCCGCGCTCCCAGGTGTCGACCTGCATGGAGCTGATGCCGAGGTCGAGCAGCACGCCGTCGGCACGCAGGCCCTCGGCGACGAGGCCCTCGAGCGCCGAGGCGAAGTCCGCGCGGATGAAGCGGGTGTGGCAGTCGACCTCGGCGGCGAGCTGCTCGAAGCGCTCCTCGGCCGACGGGTCGCGGTCGATCGCGATGAGCGTGCCGGCCGGGCCGAGGTGCTCGGCGAGGCGCCGCGAGTGGCCGCCCGCGCCGAACGTGGCGTCGATCATCGTCTCCCCCGCGCTGGGGGCGAGAAGCTCGATCGCCTCCTCGGCGAGGACGGGGATGTGGGGGGCGCTCATCTCAACCAGCATCGCCAAGGCGGGACTGAATGGCCGCGACATCGTCGGTGAGGCGGGCGTTGTACTCCTGCCAGGCGCCGCGGTCCCAGACCTCGAGGCAGATGCCGGCGCCGGTGACGACGACCTCCTTGCCGAGGGCGGCGTGCTGGAGGAGGAAGGACGGGACCATGATGCGGCCGGCGGAGTCGAGCTCGGTGTCGTGCGCGTTGGCCGAGAAGAAGCGCTGGAGCTGCTCCGCCTCGGGCGACATGGGATGGAAGCGCTCGAGCGCGGCCTGCATGTACGCGTCGTAGTCATCGGGACGCCACACCGCCACGCAGCCCGCGACCCGCTTGGCCAGCACCACGCCGTCGCTCAGCGACGCGCGGAACTTGGCAGGCACGGTCAGCCGGTTCTTCGCGTCCAGCGTGTAGTCGAAGGTGCCGCGGAAGGCCAAGGGTCATAAGGAGTGGAAAGAGGGTTCGGGCCGGAGTGGAGGAGTGGGAGGAGCTCCTCCACTCCGGTCCGCTAGCGGCGTTCTATCCCACTTTCCTCCACATCGCAACCCCACTTGCACACATTTCCCCACCAACCCGCCCCTCAGGCCGCGCCAGACCCCCAGATGTCGCTTGACCATCGGGGGTGAGCCGGTGGGTCGCCGTGGGGCGCGAGGGGGTTCCCCGATGGCAAGACGCCGTGCATCCGTCCAGACTGCAGGGGCCGTTGCAGCCGAAGGGGCGTTCTGTCCGGGCGATCCGCTTTAGGATGCGAAGGGCTCTGCCCGGACCGCCGCGGGGCCGCGGTCCGCTTTTCCCGAAATCAGGAGGCTTCAGGAACCCCATGGTCAAGACAACCTTCGCGCGCCGCGCGCGACGAGCCACGCTGGCCGCCTGCGCCGGCGCCGTCGCGCTGGGCCTCGCCGCCTGCGGCAGCGGCGGCGGAAGCGGCGACGCGAACCCCGCCGAGGCGGTTCCATCCAGCGCGCCCATCTACATCCAGGCGACGCTGCGGCCGGACGGCGAGCTCAAGACGAACACCGAGAACGCTCTCAAGAAGATCCTCAAGACCGACGACCCGGGCGCGAAGATCGTCCAAGGCCTGGAGTCGGGCGACAACAAGGTCTCGTTCAAGGACGACATCGAGCCGTGGCTGGGCAACGACGCCGGCCTGTTCTTCACGTCGTTCTCCGGTGACAACCCGGTCGGCGCCGCCGTCGTCGCGTCCTCGGACAACGACAAGGCCCAGGCGTTCATCGACAAGCAGACCAAGGGCGGCAAGGACAAGTCCTACAACGACACGTCCTACCGCCTCGACGGCGACACGGCCGTCGGCATCGTCGGCGACTACCTCGTCGCTGGCAGCGAGCGCGGCTTCCGCACGGTGGTCGACACCGTCAACGGCGACGGCGTCGAGAACATGTCGCAGAACGACGAGTACAACACGGCGCTCTCGTCGGTCGGCGAGCAGGACGCGCTCGGCACGATCTACGTCTCGACGAACGGGCTGATCGACGCCCTGGCCCGCTCGGGCGGCGTCCCGGCGCAGACGCTCAGCGGCGTGCGCCAGGCGATCGCCTCCAGCGGCGGCCGCGCGACGGTCGCCAAGCTCGGCGTCACGCAGGACGCGATCGCGATCGACGCGGCGACGCTCGGCGTCAAGCAGTCGTCGAACGCGCCCGCGGCGGGCAACGCCGCGGCGGCGCTCGCCGCGCTGCCGGGCGACTCGTGGCTCGGCTTCGGGGTGTCGTCGATCGGCGACCGCCTGCGCTCGGGCCTGCAGCAGATCACGCAGCTCGGCTCGGTCGGCGGCACGGACGTCAGCGGCCAGCTCGACACGATCCAGCAGCAGCTCGGCATCGACTTCGAGCGCGACCTGTTCAGCTGGATGGGCGACGGCGGGCTGTTCGTGCGGGGGACGTCGATCGCGCAGATCGGCGGCGCCCTCGTCGTGCAGTCGTCGGACCCGACCGCGACGAAGTCCGCGATCCGCAAGATCGCGCGGCTGATCCCGCAGGTCTCGCCGACCACGGACGTGAGCGCGGCGACCGGCGTGGCCGGCGCGGACGACGGCATCGCCGTCACCCCGTCGGGCTTCCCGTTCCCGATCCTGCTCGTGACCGCGGGCGACAAGTTCGTCGCGGGCGTCAGCAAGCAGGCGGTCGAGGCGGCGATCTCGCCGACGTCGAAGCTGTCGGACAGCCCCTCGTTCAAGCAGGCGTCGGCCGCGCTGAGCGGCGTCGATCCGACGTTCTTCTTCGACGTGCAGCCGGTGCTGACCCTGGCCGACGGCCTCGGCGCGGGCGACGATCCGCAATTCGCTCGGGTGCGGTCCTACCTGCAGCAGTTCGGCTCGGTGGCCGCGGGCTCCAAGCGCGACGGTGACACCCAGCGCTTCAAGCTGGTGCTCACGCTGAAGTAGGGATGCGGTGCGGGGCGCCCCGGTCCGCCGGGGCGCCCCCACTCCCGGCGCGCGCACTCCTCGACGCGCCGGGCTCCCGGCGCGCGCACTCCCAAACGCGCCCCACCCCCGACGCGCCCCACCCCACGCCGACCGGCGAGGTTCTCAGCTTGAGGCTGAGGAACTCGACGGTCGATGCTCACGCGACGCCGAACGCGCGCAGCACGGCCGCGCCCACCAGCAGCATCACGGCGGGCACGAGCAGCAGGGCGACTACGAGCTGGATCTTCGGCGCGGCCTTCGCGGCGTGCTCGGTGAGCGCGCGGCCCTGCTCGGCCCGGGCGTCGGCCGCGAGGGCGGTGAGCGCCGGGGCCAGCGGCGCGCCGTGACGCTCGCTGCGGCCGATCGCGGCGATGAGTGCGGCGACCGCGGGCAGCGGGGCTCCGGCGCCGAGCCGCTCGAGGGCCTCCGCGCGCGGCGTGCCGAGCCGCATCGTCGCGGCGGCGGCGCGCAACTCGCGGGGGAGCACGCCCGCGTGGCGCGCTCCCACCTCCCCGAGCGCACGACCGACCGGCAGGCCGGCCTGCACGCACACCCGCAGCAGGTCGAGCACGTCCCCCAGCTCGCCTTCCATCGCGGTGATGCGCGACCGCCGGCGCCGGCGCAGCCACGCGTCCGGCGCCAGGTAGCCGCCGGCGCCCGCGGCGAGCGCGAGGAAGGGCCCCGTGCGTCCGGACGCCCCCGCCGCGAGCGGCAGCGCCGCGAGCACGCCCACGACCGCGGCCCCGACCTTGACCGCCATGAGGTCCGCCGGGCACAGCCCCAGCGCCGAGCCGGCCGCCGCCAGCCGCGCCTCGAGGTCGCCCGGCGCCGGAACGACGCCGATGCGCCGCCCCACCGCGGCCAGCAACCCGAGCACGCGCCCGCGCGGCCTCCGCCGGCGGCTTCCGCGCGCCTGGCGCGCCGCGATCAGCAGGTCCGACACGCCGAGCACCGCGAGGGGGCCCGCGACGAGCGTGAGCAGCACCGAGCGCGTCATGGCGGACCTGATTGGCCGCGCCGCTCGGCTCCGCGACGGCGCCCGGCACCGGCCTGGCCGCCGGCGACCCGCGATAGCCGGCGGACCGCCACCAGGCCCACAACCTGCAGCACCGCCGCGAGCCCCACCATCGTCCCGGTGATCGGCGAGCCCATCAGCGCGGCGAGCGAGCCGGGCTGCGCGAGCTCCGACAGCGCCGCGGCGCCGAGCGGCAGCACCGCGATCAGCGTTCCCGTGAAGCGCGCCTGGGCCGTCGCCGCCCGCGCGTCACGGGTCACCCGCGACGCCGCCTCCAGCGACGCGGCGAGGTCGCGCAGCAACTGCGCGAGGTCGCCGCCGGCGTCGCGCTGCAGCATGACCGCGGCGACCAGTGTGTCGTACGCCGGTGCGGCCGCGCGGGCACGAAAGGACTCGAGCGCCGTGTCGGTCGGCTCGCCGAGCGCGAGCGCGTGGGCCACGCGGCGCAGCTCGACCCCGGCCGGACCGGGGATCCCGCCGCTCTCGGCCGCCTCCACCGCGGCCCCGCGGATCGAGTGCCCACCGGCGAGGGCGTCACCCAGCGCCCGCGCGACGACCGGCGCCGCATCGATGAGCCGCGCCCGCCAGCGCTGCCGCCTCGCTCGCACGAGCGCTCCCATCCCGCTCGGCGCGATGGCCGCCAGCGCGACCGCCGCGACCGGTCCGCCCACGATCCACCCGGCGGCGAGCAGGGTCGCCGCCGCCAGTGCGGCGAGCCGCCGCCGCTCGCTCGCGGTCGGGGCATCGCCGGAGGTCGACGCGCGCCGAAGCGGCGCGAGCAGCCGCGCGACGCCGCGCGAGCCCGCTCCCGCGCTCACCACGACGATGATCTCCCACGCCGCGAGCACGCCGACGACCCCGGCCCCGCCGGCGAGCAGCACCGCCCGGCTCACCATCACGCCGCCAGCCGCCGTGCCAGATCGTCGCTGAGCGCCGCGCGCCACACGGGCCGGCCGTCGCGGACGGCGTACAGCTCCCGCGTCGCCGGCCCGGAGGCGACCCGAACCACCTCGCTGAGCGCCACGACCTTGCGCGACCCGTCGCGCATGCGCGACTGGTGCACGACGAGGTCGATCGCGGTGGCGACCTGCTCGCGGACCGCCGCGTGCGGCAGGCCGACGTCGGCCATGAGCGCGAGCGTCTCGACCCGCCGCAGCGCCTCCTCCGCCGAGCCGGCGTGCACGGTGGACAGCGAGCCGTCGTGACCCGACGACATCGCCTGCAGCATGTCGAGCGCCTCCGCCCCGCGGACCTCCCCCACGACGATCCGGTCGGGCCGCATCCGCAACGCGTTCTTCACCAGTCGCCGGATCGTGACCTCGCCCCGGCCCTCGACGCCCGCGGGCCGCGCCTCGAGGCGCACCACGTGCGGCTGCTGCAACCGCAGCTCCGCCGCGTCCTCGATCGTCACGACACGCTCGCCATCGGCGATGAACGACGACAGCGCGTTGAGCGTCGTCGTCTTGCCGGAGCCGGTCCCGCCGCTGACGAGCACGTTGCACCGCGCGCCGATCGCCCGCTCGAGCACATCGCGCAGCGGCGGCGTCCACGTCCCGATCTCCACGAGCTCGTCCGGCGCAAGGCCGCGCCGCCGGAACCGCCGGATCGTCAGCACCGGCCCGTCGAGCGCGAGCGGCGCGATGACGACGTTCACGCGCGAGCCGTCGGGCAGCCGCGCGTCGCACAGCGGCTCGGCCTCGTCCACCCGCCGCCCCAGCGGCGCCAGGATCCGCTCGATCGCGTGGCGCAGCTCCGCGACGCCCTCGAACCGCACCCCCGTCGCCTCCAACCGCCCGCGCCGCTCGACCCACACCGCCCCCGGCCCGTTGACCATCACCTCGTCCACCGACGAGTCGCGCAGCAGCGGCTCCAGCGGCCCCAACCCGAACGACCGCTCCGCCACCAACTCCACCAACCGCTCACGCGCCGAAACGTCCAGCAACGCCGCCTCCACGTCGACCAGCGCGCGAATCCGCGAATGCAGATCGCCACCCTCCCCCGCCGCCGCACGACGGATCAGCTGCTCACGCAGACGGTCGGCCAGGGCTTCCAGGGCATCCATGCCCTCAGTAGTGCGGCGGCCGCCCGAAACTCGCCCCCTACCGCCCGGAGACGATGGAGCTGCGTCAGGCCCGCAACCGCGCGGTCACGGTGTTGGTGACGATCGCAAAGAGGATGATCAGCCCAGAGACGATCTGCTGCCAGTACGGCTCGACGTCGAGCAGGTTCAGCGCGTTCTGCAGCAGCGCCAGGAGCAGAACGCCGAACACCGTGCGCCACACGGCGCCGCTACCGCCGACGATGCTCGTGCCGCCGATGACAACCGCCGCGATGGCGTTCAGCGTGAGGGTGTTGGCCGGCGCATAGGAGTTGCCCACCCCCGTGCGCGTGGCGATGATCAGGCCGGCGATCGCCGCGCTGACGCCACCGACGATGAACACGAAGATCATCACGCGCGTCACCGAGATGCCGGACAGTCGCGCGGCTTCCGGATTGCTGCCGACGGCGAAGACGTTGCGGCCGATCTTCGTCGTGGTCAACAGCAGCGACAGCACGACGAACACGAGGGCGATGACGATGACGGTCGCCGGGATCACCCCGAACCGATGCGAGCCAAGCCAGGTGAACGCCGTGTCGCTGGAGAGGTCGAGGCTCGTGCCCTGAGTGAGCATCAAGGCTACTCCCGCCATCACCAGCCCCGTCGCCAACGTCGCGAGGAACGAGCTGACGCCGATCTTGCCCACGAGGAACCCGTTGAGCAGCCCGCATGGGACACCCACCGCGATCCCGAGAAGCACGCCGAGCACGGCGCTGTCGAGTTGAACGGCGAACCAGGCGCCGAACACCCCACACAACGAGAGCACCTGGCCTGACGAGAGGTCGAAGGCTCCGGCGATGATCACGAACGTCGTACCCAGCGCCACGAGCATGAGCGGCGCGTTCTGGTCGAGGATGTTCATCACGTTGCGTACCGAGAAGAAGTTCGGTGCCGTGAATGACATGACGATGAACATCGCGATGACGATCAGAACGACCGAGTAATCGCGCAGCCACGAGACGAGTCTCGGGTTCAGGCCCAGGCCAGGCTGAGTCGCATCGCCGACGAGTCCGGTCATGTCACTTCCTTGATGAAGTTGGATTGGGTCGAGACGCCGAACGCCGCCGCCAGCGCGGCGTCATGGGACACCTCGCCGGCGTCGAAGCTCTCCACGATCCGTCCCTCTCTCAGCACGCTGAGGCGATGTGACATCTGAGCGACCTTGTCGTACTCCGACGAGATGAGGACGATCGCCATGCCTCCGGCCAGCAGGCTGACGACGATGTCGTAGATCGCCCGGCGGGCGCCGATGTCGACGCCGCGTGTCGGCTCGTCGAGGATCAGCACCCGCGGACGGCGCAACAGCGTCTTGGCGAACAGCACCTTCTGTTGGTTGCCGCCCGAGAGCACGCCGACGGGGCTCGTGAGCGCGACGGGATTGACCCCCATCGCCTCGAGCTCGTCGCGCGCGGCGCGGCGCTCGACATCGCCCCGGATGAAGCCCGCCCTGGAGAAGTCGTCCAGGGACGCCATCGTGGCGTTGCGGTGCTGGCTCATCCCGAGGAAGAGACCCTGGTCCTTGCGGCTCTCGGGCAGCAGGGCGATCCCGGACGCCATCGCCGTGACCGGCCGCGAGAGGTCGACCGGCCGGCCGTCCACGAGCACCTCACCGGTGACGCCGCCCAGCGCACCGAACATGGCGTGCGCGAGCTCGGAGCGCCCGGCGCCCACCAGCCCGAAGAGCCCGAGCACCTCGCCTGCGCGAACGGTGAGATCGACGCCGGCCTCCTGGCCCCGCCGGCGCAGGCCACGGACCTCGAGGACGGGCTTCGCTTCGGGCGCGACCGGCGGCAAAGGCGGGAAGTTCGCGTCATGCGCTCCTCCCAGCATGTGCGTGACAAGCGTGTCGATCGTCGCTTCCTGAGCCGCGACCGTGCGCACTCGCTGGCCGTTGCGCATGATCGTCACCTCGTCGCTGAGCGCCAGCACCTCCTCGAGGAAGTGCGAGACGTAGATCACCGCGATGCCGGAGTCGCGCAGCGATCCCACGACGGCGTGCAGCCGCTCGCCGTCCTGGGCCGAGAGCGCCGACGTCGGCTCGTCCATGATGATCACCCGCGCTCCACGCGCCAGCGCCCGGAGGATCTCGACCTCCTGCTGCTTGGCGATCGGCAGGGCGCCGACCCGCGCCCCACCGTCGATCTCGAACCCGGTCCGGTCGAGAAGCTCGGAGAACTGCCGGCGCAGCAGCCGCCGCGAGACCACGCCGAAGCGCGAGGGCTGCTGGCCGAGCAGCACGTTCTCGCGCACCGTCAGGTCCGGCGCCAGCGACAGCTCCTGCTGCATGATCGTGACGCCCGCGCGCAGCGCGTCGGCGGGCGAGGAGAACGCCACCGGCGTTCCCCCCACCCGCATGGTTCCTTCGTCCGGGCGCAGGACGCCGCTCAGGATCTTGCCGAGCGTCGACTTGCCGGCCCCGTTCTCCCCGACCAGTCCGTGCACCGACCCGGCCCGCACGACGAGCGACACGTGCTCGAGCACGCGGCTCCGTCCGAAGGACTTGACGATGCCGTCGGCCTGCAGGATCGGCGTGTCCTGCGGGCGCGACTCGCCGCCGGCGCTCACGTCGGGCGCGGGGGCGCCGCTCACCCCTCCCACTGCCCCTTGATCTCGGGATGCGCGTCGAGGACCGCCTTGGTCAGCCGGTTCGGCACCTTGTCCATGTCCCGGTCCTGCACGATGAAGCGCAGGTTGTCGGGGATCTTCTTGCCGGCGATGTCGAGCAACACGATGCGCGTGGCCGCCGCGCCGATGGACTGGGCCCGGTTGTACGTGGTCTGCAGCCACTTGCCCTTGCGAACCTGCTCGACGCCGTAGACGGTTCCGTACGAGCTGACGATCTTCACGTCGTTCTTGCCCAGGCCGAACTTGAGGCCGGCGGCATCGAGCGAGCGCTCGGCGCCTCGCGTCTGCTGATCAGCCTGTGACGCCAGGACGTTGACGTCGGGGTGGGCCTGAAGGCAGTCCGCGGCCGCGGTCCGGCCGACGTCCTGATCGTAACCGCCATCCGCCTCGCAGACGATCTTGATGTTGGGATGCCCCGCGAGCCTCTTCTGGAAGATCTCCGGCTTGACCTTGTCGAAGGCCAGTGCGCGTACGCCCCAGATGACGATGACGTTGCACGGGTCGTGCGCCTTGCACGCGTCGATGACGCCGTCGGCCATGGCTTGCGCGTTGACCGTCAGGTCCTCGATGACGTTCCCGTTCATCCCCGGGATCTGGTTCTCCATCGAGAGCACGTTCGGGCCCGCGGGCTGCAGCGTGCTGACGACCGGAACGCCCGCGGCGACGAGCTGCTTGATCGCCGGAGCGATGCTGGTCGAGTCGTTCGGCGTGATCACCAGGCCGTCGTAGTTCTTGCTGACCGCGAGATCGGAGACCAGCTGGAACTGCACCTGGGCGTCGAACGACGGCGGTCCGATGAACTTCGCGTCCGCGCCGTTGGCCTGCGCCTCGCAGAGGACGCCGGTGAACGTGCCCAGGCCGTTGTTGCCGCCCGACCACGCGTTGTCCTGGCCGAAGCCGATGTAGGCGATGCGCTTGCCGTCGACCGAGCCGGCCGGGACCGCCGGCAGCCGCTTGGCGCCCTGGTTCCAGTCGGACTGGGAGATCACGTTCGGCTTGGAGCACTCCGCGCTCTTGGCGGCCACCTCCGTGCCGGTCGCGGACGTCGAGCCGGTGCTCGCCGCGCTCGACTGGGTGGACCCTCCGTCGCTGCTGCTGCCGCATCCGACCAGGAGCGCGAGCAGCAGCAGAGGCATGGCCAGGGACGTCCGTCGTCGCAACATCGTCGATCCTCGCAGTAGGCGTGACCCGCAAATCAGTGGGTTTTCGACCGTAACTGCGGCGCCGTGACGGCCCACTTCGCTTCGACTATGAACGGCACAGAGCTCTTGGTTCATCCGTATGAGAGCCTGGCCCGCGCCCGTCATCGAGCATCTACGGTGCGCCCATGACCGACGACCTGCCGACGCGCCATCGAACGTTCTGCCGGCTGTGCAACGCTGCCTGCGGCGCGATCGTGACGGCCGCGGGCGACCGCGTGATCGACGTCCGCGGCGATCGAGATCACCCGGTCTCGCGGGGCTACCTCTGTCCCAAGGGGCGCGCGCTCGGCGCCCATCACCACCATCCGGACCGGCTCGATGAACCGCTCATCGGCCGCGGCGAGCAGCGCGCGTCGGCCGGCTGGGACGAGGCGCTGGATCACCTCGCCGGCGCGATCGAGACGGTGGTGGCCGAGACCGGTCCCTCGGCGGTCGGCATGTACAAGGGGACCGCGCACTACGTGGAGTCGGCCGCCGTCGGCGCTGGTCCCGCGATCCTCGCGCACCTGGGCTCACGCCAGTGGTACACGTCGCTGACCGTCGACTGCCCGGCAGTCTGTCTGGTGGCGGAGCTGGTCGTCGGACACCCCTGGCTGCTCCCGGTCCCCGACCTCGACACGCGTCTGACCGTGCTCGTCGGCACCAATCCCATGGCGTCGCACGGGCACACCATGAACATCCCGCGACCCAAGGAGTGGTTGCGGCGGTGGGCCACCGACGGGGAACTGTGGGTCATCGACCCGCGGCGCACCGAGAGCGCCGACGTCGCCACGGTGCACCTTGCGCCGCGGCCGGGCTCCGACTACCTGCTGATGGGATATCTCGTTCGCGAGCTCCTGCGCCACGGTGCCGACCGCTCCTATCTCGAGCGCCACACGACCGGCGTCGACGCTCTCGCGGCCGCCGTCGAACCGTTCACGCTCGAGCGTTGCACCCGCGGCACGGGCATCCCGGGCGAGCGCGTCGTCGAGCTGCTGACGAAGATCCGCGCAACCGGTCGCGTGTCGATGGTCACCGGCACGGGGCTCAACTTCTCCGACAAGGCGAACGTCACGTTGTGGCTGACCTGGATGGTGTGCGCCGTCACCGGGTCGCTGGACCGCCCTGGGGGGATGTGGTTCAACCCCGGCTACCTGAATCAGACGCACCGGCAGACCTGGGAGCCGCGGGACGGCACGCCCGGACCCGGCCCGGCCAGCCGGCCGGAGCTCCCGGAGCGCTTCGGGGAGATGCCCTGCGCCGCGGCCGTTGACGAGATCGAGTCGGGCAACCTACGAGCTCTGGTCGTGCTCGGAGGAAATCCGCTGATCGCGTGGCCACAGCCCCAGCGCGTCGCGCGAGCACTGGCGAAGCTCGACGTGCTCGCGGTCGTCGACGTCATCGACAACGACGTCACGGCGCTGGCGACCCACGTGCTCCCCGCCGCCGGCCAGCTCGAGCGGGCCGACATCCCGACCGGCAGCGAGCTCTACGCGCTGCGATCCTTCAGCCAGTACAGCGAGCGCGTGTTCGCCCCGGGCGCGGACCGCCGTCCGACGTGGTGGATCCTGCGCGAACTGGGCGCGCGCCTCGGCCTGGACCCCGCCGCGCGGCGCGATCCCGGCGCCGCCTCCGAGGCCGCGGTCCTCGACGCCCTCTACGGATCTGACGCCGACCGCTGGCGCGCGCTGCATGCCACGACGAACGCGGTCGTCACGCCGGAGCGCCCGCACGGCTGGATCCACGCCGCCCTGCCGGATCAGCGCCTGCGCCTGGCCCCGGCGATGCTGATCGACGAGCTCGCGCGAACCCGCGACCCCGAGTCCCGACCCGCGGAACTGCTGCTGACGAACCGCCGCCAGCTTCGCAAGAACAACTCGACACTTGCCGACGGCCACGGCCTCGCGCGGTCCGCCCAGCCCGGATCCGTGCTGCATCCCGACGACGCCGCACAACGCGGGATCGCCGACGGCGACCCGATCGTCGTCTCCAGCGCCCACGGCGAGTTGCGCACGGTGGCCCGCCTCGACGGTCGCGCGGTCCGGGGAACCGTCTCGACGCCGCACGGGTTCGTCGAGGCCAACGCCGCGGCGCTCGTCTCCGGCGACGCGGTCGACCCGGCCACCGGGATGCCGACGATGACCGGCGTGCCCGTCACCGTCGCGCCGGCCTGACCGCGCGGGTCTCGCACCCGCCGTCAGCCGATCATCGGCGGGCGCTCGCCGGCGCGGAGGCTCCGTTGCCGCCGTTCACAGGCCCGACGTCGGTGAAGCTCGTCGGGTCCAGCGATGCGACCATGGAGAGGACGCGGCCCGGCATGCGGCCCAGGTCCTCCGCATCCTCCTTGCGCCGCACCGCCTCGCGCACGACGCGGCCGGCGAGGTAGCGCACCGGCTCGGGCGGCATACGCGCGCCCCGCGGCATGCGCATGCTCTCGGGCACCCGCTCGACGTCGCGCTCGAGCGCGAGATCGGTCAGCGCGGTGGCGGCGACGTAGGACGGCCCGACGCCGTTGCCGGAGAAGCCCGCCGCGACGAGGATCCGCGGCTGCTTGGCGAGCGGTCCGACGAACGGCAGGCCGGTCGCCGAGTAGTCGACCGCCCCGCGCCAGTGCCGGTCGATCGGCACATCGCTCAGCATCGGGTAGATCCGCTGGAACTGGGCCGTCACGTCCCGCGCGGCAGCGGGCGACCGGTTGAAGGCGTCGCTGATGCGCGACCCGAGTGCGAGGCCCCCACCGCCCTTGCCGAAGGCGACGCGGCCGTCGTCCGTCGTCCGGTAGTAGTTGACGAGGCGGCGGCTGTCGGAGATGGACAGCCCGGGCGCCCAGCCGATCGCGGAGAGGCGGCGGGGAATCGGGTCGGTGGCGATGACGTCGCTCGCGATGACGATCAGCGAGCGGCGGATCTCGGGGATCGCCGTCGACCACGCGCTGATCGCCAGCACCACCTTGTCTGCGCGGATGCTCCCGCGCGGCGTGATCACTTCGGGTGTGGCGCCACCGCGCAGCTCGGTCATCGAGCACCCTTCCACGATCGTCACCCCCAGGCGGCGCGCCACGTCCGCCAGCCCGACGACCAGCCGGCCCGGATGGATCGCCGCGGGCGCGGCCTCGAAGATCCCGGCGAGGTGGGCGGGCGAGCCGGACCGACGAGCCACCTCGTCGGACTCCAGCAGTTCGTACGGGCTCCCACCGACCGCCGCGAGCTGGTCGACGGTGTACCTCCACGCGTCGATCTGGGCGCGGTTGGTGGCCGTCCACAGCCACCCGCCCTGACGGAAATGCGCGTCGATGCCCTGTGCGTCGCAGAACGCGCCGATGTCGGTCACCGCCCGCTCGACCGTGTGGGCATAGAAACGGGCGTCGTCGGTGCCGCAGACCTTCTGCAGCGTCGCGAACTTCGACCAGGCCGTCATGACGAAGCCGCCGTTGCGCCCGCTCGCCTGCCCGCCGCACGTCCCCGCCTCCACGACGACGACGTCAAGGGATGGATCGGCCTGCCTGAGGTGGATCGCCGTCCACAGACCGGTGAAGCCGCCACCCACGATGCAGACGTCCGCGCGGGACGGAGGCGGGACCACATCTACGTCGGCGAGCGCCGGCGCATCGGCCTGATCGAGCCACAGCGCGCGCGCGATGAAGGCGGTCATCCTCGGCGGCGCCGGCGAGGTCGGCAGCGAGGTGACCCGCGACCTCGCTCGGGACGGAGCGTTCGATGAGCTCGTCGTCGCCGACCTCGACGAAGGGCGGGCGCGTACGCTCGTGGACGAGTTCGACGGCGCCGGCATCCGGGCGGTCGGCCTGGACCTCCACGATCGCGAGGCCGCCCTCGCGCTGCTCGAAGGGGCCGACGTGCTGATGAACTGCACGAGCTTCGTGCTGTTCGACACCGTCATCGACCTGGCCATCGAGGCGCGCGTCGACTACGCGGACCTCATATCCGAGCCGACGGACGCGCAGGCGCGCGCCGCCCGGGAGGCCGGCATCACGGCGATCTCCGGGCTCGGCGCGACCCCGGGCCTGTCGAACGTCCTCGTCCGCCACGCCGCCGAAGAGCTCGAGGAGATCGCGGAGGTGCACATCTCGTGGGTCAGCTTCCGCACGATCGCGCCCACGCCGGGTCTGCTCGACACGATCCTGTGGGAGACCTCCGAAAACTGCGAGACCCGCGGGTTCTTCCAGAACGGCCGCTTCGAGCGGGCCGCGTTCCTGGACGGCTCCCGTCTGGTGACGTTCGCCGATCCCGTCGGCCCACAACGGGTCTACTACCTGCCGCACCCGAGGTCTCGACGTTGCCGCGAAACTTCCCGACGCTGCGCTACTGCGCGGTCCGCGGAAGCTGGCGGCCGGAGATCATGGACGACATGCGGGTGCTCGGCCGCTATGGCCTGCTGGCCGCGGACCGCATGGCGGTGACGAGACAGTCGATCTGGGATCGCCTCGGGGGGCAACGTGATGATGGCCCGTGGATGCTGTTCGTGCAGGTCGAGGTGCTCGCGATGCACGAGGGGCAGCGGGTGCGGCGCGTCTACGACGTCAGTCACCCGACCCACTGCGGACACAGCGGGCCAGCGCGGATGACCGGCGTTCCCGCCGCCGTGGGCGCGCATCTGCTGGCCCGCCATGGCCGCACCCAGGCCGGGCTTCATCGACCCCGAGGCCTACTACGATCCCTTCGAGTTTCTGGCGGAGCTGGACCGGCGCAAAGCGACGCGAGTGAGCTGTACCGAGGACGTCTCGTGACGGCCGCACCTTCGGGCAGACTCCGTCGAGTTGGAGCAACGCGGCGGGAACGGAGACGTCGCCGGGCTTGCTCTCGAGCCTGCCGCACGCCAACGCATCGCGTGGGCCTCGCCGTCCTGAGCACCGACTCCCGGCGCGACCGTCTGGCCGTCGTCAGCTGACCGTCTGCACGGGCACTTCGTAGAACTCGACCGATGTGCGGCGCTCGTTCGCCCCGGGGTCCATGGCGTTCAGGGCCTCGTCGCCGCGGCGCATCGCCTCCTCGCTCGCAAAGAGCGTGACGCCCAGGCCTTTGCCGGTCTCCCGGTTGACGAGCATCAGCATCTTGGCGCCCTCGAGCCCAGCCGGCGTGGTGCCCGATTCCACCTCGGAGCGAACCATGTTGATCGCATCGTCGACGTTGGCGGGATCGCTCTCGAATGCCGCTACACGTGCGTACATGTTGCCTCCTTGGGGCAGTCGGACCACGGCCAGCTTACGCCGATCGGGCCCGTTGGCTCGAGGCAGATTCACGCAGCGCGATCGCCGTCTCCGTGGCCTGCCATATGCCTGTCGACGCGTCGAGGGGCCACACCTCGCGCTCGCCGTGCTCCGCGTAGGCGTCGACGGCGAGAGCACCATTGCGATCTTCCGGGGCGGGCGGAGCAGGTGATCGGCGGCGCGGTGGTCTGCGCCGCCCCGGACCGGCCTTCAGTACGTCTTGAGGATGCGGCCCCACGGCAGCTCGAAGCTCCACGGGCCACCGCTGTAGGAGGCGCTGATCATGCGGCGGACCGGCAGCCGGTACCACGGGTCCATCGCCGACTCGACGTCGAAGTTCACGTGACCCGGGCCGCTGAACTGCTGCTCGTACCACTCGTCGGTGAGCTTGTGGTTGTTCGTCTTCGGACTGAAGTGCTCGATCAGCTCGACCTTGGGCGGGAGTCCCTCGGGGTGGGGGATCACGCGCAGGGTGAGCAGGGGCACGGAGAACGGCTTCGCCAACTCGCGAGGGATGACGCGCTCGGGGCGGAAGGTGCCGGTCGCCAGCCGCGTGCCCTTCGGCCGCTCGACGATGCCGATCATGCCCTGGTCGTTCTTCTGCAGCTCGATGTGTCCGAGCTTCTTCGGCACGCCCCAGATCTCACGCCCGACGGCGATCGCCGCGTCGCTCGTCAGGAGGTTGTTGACGACGTACTGGACGGGCTCGCCCTCGAACGTCGCGGCGATGCTGATGAAGGCCTCCTGGTACGAGCCGAGGGTGCAGATGGGCGCATCGAGCACGGCGAGTGTGGCCGTGGCGGGCAGGCTCAGCTCAAGACAGTCCGGCAGGACGTCGAGCGCCGCCTCCTCGTCGGTCTCGTACGTCCAGGCGAGCAACTCGAGATTGCGGTAGTAGAACGGCGGCTCGGGATAGATCGGCGCGTGGACGGGCATGGTCCCCGCCATCCGCTCGAGCGTCATGCGGCCCTGCCGCGTCCCGCTCCTCACGACGGTATCGGTCATGGCCGCAACGTACGCCGGGACCGAGCGACCGCGAATGGCCGGATGGCCCAGACCGCGCTCCGCCGCGAGCCTCGGGTTCGTGGGATTCCCACAATTCTCGGCCGGCGGTCACGCGCCCTCGAGCGCCCCGTCGACCAGGGCCTGCTGGCGCTCGTCGTACGGCGGCACGAACAGGTCGCAGAGGTCGTCCTCGCCGCGGATGAACACCCCCCGCGCGTTGGTGAACTCGCGGAAGCCGTCGATGCCGTGATGGCGGCCCGTGCCGCTGTTGCCCACCCCGCCGAATCCCAGTGAGGGAAGCGCTCCTTGGATGGCCGCGGCGTTGATGCAGGCGCCGCCCGAGGAGGTGCGGGTGAGAACGCCCTCGGCCGCCTGCTCGTCGTGCGTGAACACGTAGAGGCCCAGCGGGCGCTCGCCGGCGTTGATGTGCCGGATCGCGTCGTCCACGTCGTCGTACGGGTGAATGGGAAGGATCGGCCCGAACACCTCCTCCTCACTGATGCCGATGCCGGGCGGAGGAGCGACGACGATGTGCATCGGCACGCGGCGGGTCTCGCGATCCACCTTGCCGCCCGGATCGAGCTGCACGACGCGGCAGCCCGCCTCGCGCGCCTCCGAGATGAGGCCCAGCACGCGGTCGAGGTGCGCGTCGCTGATGATGCCCGTGCAGTCGCTGGTGGTCGAGTAGTCCGGTACCGCCTGCGCCACCCACTCCGCCGCCAGATCGACGAACCGGTCCACCTGGTCGCTCGGCACGTGGCAGTGATCCACGGTGTTGCACATCTGGCCGTTCTTGATCATCTTGATGCCGACGATGTGCTGGACGCTGCGGGCGTCGACCGCATCCGGCATCACGACCGCCGGGCACTTGCCCCCGAGCTCCAGGGTGACCGGGACGAGGTTCTCGGCGGCGGCCCGGGCCACCTCGCGGCCGATGCGCGAGCTGCCCGTGTACAGGAGATGATCCCAGCGCAGGCGCGGGAACTCCCGGGCGAGGTCGAGACCGCCCACGACGACGTCGACGAGGTCCGGATCGAAGGTCGCCCGCGCCATGTCGCGCAGCAGATCGCCGCAGGCCGGGGTGGCGTCGGACGGCTTGATGATCACGCGGTTGCCGCCCGCGAGCATGTCCACGAGCGGCCCGAGGCTCAGGTCATACGGGAAGTTCCAGGGAACGATGTTGCCGATGACGCCCTTGGGCTCCCTGCGCATCTCGGCGCGGCCGGTTCCGTACATCGCGGGGTCCGCGTCGCGCGGCTCCGGCGCCATCCACGTCTCGAGATGCTCGGCCGCGTACGCCGCCCGGCCGGCGATCCCGAGCGTCTCGACCATGTCCGCAAACAGCGCGGGGTGCGATCCGAAGTCGCTGCGGACCGCCTCGCGGATTCGCAGGCGGTTGTCGAGCGCCATCTGCGCGACCGCGAGGACTCTCTCGCGGCGAACCTCGGCGGAGGGCATCGGGTCACGGAGGAACGCGGCCTGCTGGACGTCGAGCGACTCGTGCAGCGCGGCGATCGCCGCGGTGTCGTCCCGGGTTTCCGTGGCAGCCATCTCAGATCGCTCCTAACGCTCGGTACAACGGGGATGGAGATCGGCGTCGGTCTCGGGTTCGGAGAACAGGCGGGCAAGGCGCAGCGCCGCCTGCAGCTCGAGCGTGCGCTCGGTCAGCGGCCGGCCGCGAATCTCGCAGACCCTCTGCAGGCGGTAGCTGACGGTGTTCTCATGGACGCCGAGGCGCCGCGCCGTCCGGGCCACCGAAGCGAGCTCGGCGAAGTACGTCTCGAGCGTCATGCGCAGGCGATGCATCGCGTCGGGGCGCTCGCCGCCCGCAAGGGCGCCGAGCTCGTCCGCGACGAAGGTGCGCGCCCGCTCGGCGTCCGCGATGAGCAGCCCCGCCAGCGCGAGGGCCGGGTAGTCGACCGCCGGGTCGGCCAGCCGGCACTCCCGCGAGACACGGCGAGCGACCAGCGCGTCGGCGTGCGTCGCCCGAAAGCCTTCGACCCCGGGCCGGACGGTGCCCAGCGCAATGCGCACCCCACCATCGGCGGGGCGGACCAGTGCCGGGTCCGGTGGCTCCCAGCCGCCGAACCAGGCGGCCAGCGCCGACCCGCCCAGCGGCTCGGTGAGCGGGGCGCCCGTGCCCAGCGTGGACGCGAGCCGGGCGGCCTCGGCCCCCAGACGGTCGGGCTCGGCGCCCCAGAGCACGACGCCGAGGTGATGACGGCGCACGTCGTAGCCCAGGCAGTCGGCGGCGTCGCACGGATCCGCCGGCTCTCCGGCCAGGATCGCCGCGAGCATCCGCCGCCGTCGTGCGACCGTCGTACGCGCGGCGGTCGCCCGTTCGCGGCGATGGACCTCCTCGAGCCGGACGAGGACGGCGTCGTTGTAGGTGAACACAAACGTGCAGACCTGGTCGAGCGCGGCGAACATCGTCTCGGCGGGCAGACGCGACGCGAGCTCGTGGCGCACGATGCGCATGAGCTCCTCCTGGCCGATGTGATAGATCCGCAGCAGGTCGGCCAGCGAGCGGTCCTCCCGGGCGCAGAATCGGGCGTAGGCGATCGCGGCCTCGGGCGGTTCGGCGTGCGACGGATCCTGACCGTTGCGCCACATCGCGAGCTGCATCCGGACGTTCGCCTCGCAGCTGGCCAACGTGTCGGCGATCGTCCCCGCGTCATCGCCCGGAGCCGCATCGTGCCGGTGGATCACTCGGGCGAGCCGGTCGGCGATCTCACCGGCGGCGGGCGCGAGCACGTCATCGATCAACGCGCGGACCTCGAGACAGGGAACCGTCGTCACGGGAGCGACGTCTTCGTCGATCAAGGCATCGATCGTCACGGCACCCCAGCAAAGCGCGCTCGCCGCAGGGCCGCTTGGCATTGCACGCGCGCGGTTGTGAGATCACCAGCCGGCACCGGCGGCTGGCCGACACGCGTCAGCGAACCCGCTCCGCGCCGCCCCAGCGGCGCCAGGATCCGCTCGTGCAGATCCCCGCCCTCCCCCGCCGCCGCACGACGGATCAGCTACTCACGCAGGCGGTCGGCCAGGGCTTCGTGCGCGTCCATGGCCACACGCGGCCGGCACGCCGGAATGTTCGCCCCGGTCAGCGGGCTCTCAGGCCACGGGAACTGCGCCGAGCTCCTGACCGCGGATCGGACGGCGCACGTCGGACGGGGGCGGCCGCTCCATGATGTTGCGAATGGCCAGCGCCTTGAGGCCGAGCGCAAGCTGCTCCTGACCGCGCGGCGACAGCGGATCGTGCCCCGTCGCCTCGGCGATGCGCTCGAGGTGCGACGCGACGGTGTGACGGTGCAGATAGAGCGCCTGAGCGGTGGCGGTCATGCTCGCGCCCTGGTCGATGTACGCGTTCAGCGTGTCGACCGGCGCGGCGAGGGACGGGTGGCCGGGCTCGAGCGCCGGACCCACCGTCGTGTCGATCAGTGCGTCGAGCTGGCGCGGATCCGTCGCAGCGGTGCGCACGAGCAGGCGCCAGCTTCCGACCAGCAGCTCCTCGAGCTCGACGCCTGCCTGCTCAGCGAGCAGCAACCCGATCTCGGCGGCGTCCAGGGCGATGTGCAGGTCGGCCGGATCGCGCTCGAACGGCGCCAGGGCCGCGGCGCCCCGTTCGCGCAACCGCCGAGCGAGCCGTCGCGCCACCGCGTCCGGCGCAGCCGCGTCGTCGTCGGACCCGGGCAGCAGCGCCTCCACCCGGTCGTCGCGCACCGCCGCCAGGGCGCCCGGCAGCTCCCCCTCGATCGTCGCCAGGACCCGCTCCGCGTCGCCGGGAGCCAGTCGGGCGCACAATGCGCTGGCCCCCGCGGTGAGGTCGGACCCGAGTCTCCGGGCGCGCGCGAGCACCTCGGCCACCGGCGGCCCTGGGTGGCGCCGCATGTCCTCCAACAGGCCGGCACGTGCGTGGCGCTGGGTCAGCGAGGTCCCGTGGGCCAGCGTCACGGCGGTCAGCGCGGCCATCGCGGTGACCTCGAGGACCTCTCCGAGCAGCTGAACGTTGCCCACCTCGAGGACCAGCACGGAGCCGAGACGGTCGCCGAGCAGGTCGATCGGCAGCTCACCGGCGAGCGCGACGGGCGCGTGGGCCAGTTGACCCCGCATGCCGGCGGTCACGTACCGTCGCAGCTCGGCCAGCCGATCGTCGCCGCGATCGGGCGAGATCACCGCCACGTCGACCTCGGGAAGCACGATCGCCACGGTCCCGAGGAGCTTCTCGGCCGCGATCGCCGCGACGCCGCCGACTCCGGCGCCCGCCAACGCCGAATCGATCATCGCCGCGTGCACGAGGCGCGCGCCCCGCGCGGCCCGCTGCGCGTCGTCGGCGCTGGACGCCGCCCGCAGCAGGAGGCCATCGTGCCGGGACGGGTCACCGGTCGCGATGTGCGGAACGATCAGCGATTCTCTGGCGTTCATCCGGATCGAAACGCGACGAAGGCATCAAGGTTGGATGGTCGCGCATCACAGCTCGAGCCGCTCAGCGGCTCTCCGTGCCTCGGCCACCCAGTCCTGGGCGTGCTCGGCGGGCGGCGACCAGGTCGACGACCAGCCGATCCACTGCAGCGCGGCCACCAACCGAGCACATTCGAGCGTCTCCAGCAGCTGATCGGCGGAGGCCCGGCCCCCGGCCGCCGACCAGGTCTCGTGGTACTCCAGCGCGAGCCGCTCCCGCTGCGCCCCGCTCCACGCCCCCGCCGTCAGTGCGGCCAGGTCGAGCAGCCCCGGCCCGATGCCGGCCATCTCCCAGTCGACGACGCGCAGGCGCGGCGGGGTCCCCCGTTCGACGAGCACGTTGGACGCGTAGAACTCGCCGTGCACGAAGGCGCTCGGCCAGGCGAGCAGCCGGCGCAGCACGCGTTCGTGTCCGCGCGCCACGCGATCCAGTGAGCCGGGCGGGGCCAGGGCACGAGCCCGTGCCAGCCACCCGCGAAACCAGGACGCGTCGTAGCGCAGCAGCTCCGCCGGCGGCGCGCCGACCGCGCGGACATGCAGGTCGGCGAGCCAGCGCGCGGCCGCCGCCCACGCGGGACCGGCGGCCATCTCGGCCAGCGGCTCGCCGTCCACGAGCTCCAGCAGCAGCCAGAAGCTCTGCCGCGCCGGGTCGGCGACGCCGCCCAGCAGGCGCGGCACGCCGACCTCCATCGGCCCGACGACGTCGCGGTAGACGATCAGCTCGCGCCGCGGGTCGAGCACGAAGGCCGGCTTCGCGGCCGCCGCCTCCGACGCCAGCGCTGCCGACGCGACGTCCTTGAGCAGCATCCGCCGCCGACCGCCGCCCGCCAGCTCGACGTCCAGCACCTCGACCGCGAAGCTGGAGCGCCGCGGCAGCGGCGCGCGGCGCAGCCCCGCCACCGGGCTCCCGAGCCGGTCGGCCAGGTGCGCCCGCAGCTGCGCGTCGGTCACAGGCACGCCAGCAGCCGCGACAGGACGCGATCGGACTCGAAGACCTCCTCTGCGATCGCGCGGGCCGCGCGACGGTGGCGCGGGTAGTCCCGGCGCAGGGCCTCGACCGCCGCGACCGCCTCGTCGCCGGTGCGAAACGCCAGCAGTCCATCGCCGGTCGGCAGGTGCTCCGAGAAGCCGGTCTCCTGCGCGATCACCGGCCGTCCCGTCGCCAGGTAGCAGACGCTGCGATCGCTGAACCAGCCGCAGTCCGCCGCGACGTAGCCGCTCTTGGCGATGCCGAGCTCCGCCCACGAGCAGCGGACGAAGTCCTCGTAGCGGCGCGGCGTGCCGGCCGCGACGTCGGGATCGGAGAGCTGCCAGCCGTGCCGGTGCAGTGCGGCGATGTCCTCGGTCTCGTCGGGGTGGATGCCGAGCGCGAGCATCACCCGCACCCCGAGCCGCCGCGGGAGGTCGATGAGCCGGCGCAGCGAGTGGGCCTTCTGGCCGTAGTGAACGCCCTGATGCTCGATCGACCCGTACGCCCGCCAGTGCCCGATGGTGGTCAGCCGCGGGCTCGCCGGGCGGTCCGCGACGGGCCAGTGCTCGAGCACGACGGGCGGCAGCGTGGAGATCCATGGGCGCCCCGCGCTCGGCACCCGGCCGCCCGCGGCGCCGACCGACTGCCCCACCGTCACGAACCGGTTGTGGCGGTCGAAGCCGAGATCGATGCCCTGCGCCTCGTGCCAGAGCTGGGTGAAGCCGGGATCGAGGTCGACGAACGCGCGCACCGGGACGCGGTCCATGATCGGCGCGTCGAGCATGCCGGACAGGTTGAGCAGCACGTCGGCGCCTCCGATGAGCCGGTCGAGCTCCCCGCGGCGAAGGCCGAGGGTGGCGCCGCCGGAGGCATCGAGCAGCGCGGCCCGGCCCGCGAGACCGAACCGCGCCACGACGTCGCGGAAGTACGCCGCCGCCGGTGTGCGCTCGAGCGCCGCGCCATCGTGGTCCACAGGCTCGACGAACAGCACGTCGTGGCCGAGCCGGCGCAGGCCGAGCACGTACTGCAGCACCGCCCACGTGGCGCCTCCCTGGCGCGGCACCCCGGCCAGCATCCCGCTGACGACGATGCTGAGGCGATCGCCTCGGCTCACGCGCGCTTCCGGAAGACCTCGTGCGCCACGATCTCCTCGTAGCGGGGGTCGGGGCGCACGAGCGTGTCGATGACCAGCTTCACCTGCTGGGCGTTGATCTGCTCGTCGGTCAGGAACGCGTCGCGGGTGTCCGCCATCCACTTCGAGCCGGCGATCGACCAGAAGTAGTCGTCGAAGTTGATGCAGCCGCCGGGCTTGAGCAGCCGGTCGCACAGCACGAACGCCAGCCCGTCGTGCAGGAACGTGTGCGCGCCGTCGAGGTAGATGTAGTCGTAGATCGGCGTGTCGTGGCTCTGGACCTGCTTCATCAGGCTCCAGTTGTAGGAGTCCCAGTGCCGGCGGGTGTTGCCGAACCCGACCGCGTTGCGATAGCCGAGCCCCTCGAGGTCGCCGATGATCTCGGCCACCTTCTCCTCGAAGTCATAGAGGTGAAGCTCGCCGCGGTTGGCCATGATCCGCGCGAGCTCCTCGGTCGTCGCGCCGATGCCGAGGCCGATCTCGGCCACGACCGGCCGCGGGTTGCCGTCGGCCAGCAGCCCGGCGACGTGGTCGCACACCTTCGGGTCCGCACGGGACAGCGTCTCGAACCCTGGTGTGTTGATCTTCTCTAGCACTGCTCCGCCTTCGTCGGGGTGGGACCGCCCGCGAACGCGGGCCGGGGGACGTGCGCGGGCGACAACCCGGTCGCCTCGAGCAGCGGGGCGAGCGCCCGCCGCGGGGTGAACCACTGCTCCGCGATGCGCCGTGCGGCCCGCCGGTGGCGCGGATAGTCCTCGGCGATGGCGCGAGCGCCGTCGCGCGCCTCGTCGAGTGTCCGGAACGACAGCAGGCCCTCCCCGAGCGGCAGGTGCCCGGCCTGGCCGGTGTCCTGGACGAGCGCCGGACGGCCGCACGCGAGGTAGCGCACCGTGCGGTCGCTGAACCAGCCGCTGCACGTCTCGACGTAGACGCCCTGGGCCGCGGAGAACTCCGCGCCCGACCGCTGAACGAAGCGGCGGAAGCCGTCGACGCCGCTCACCAGGGCGGGGTCGACGAGCGTCCAGCCACCGCCGCGCAGCAGGTCGGCGTCGCCCGCGTCCGCCGCGTGGATGTCGAGCGCGATCGCAAACGGCGCGCCGGCCAGCCGCGGCAGCCGGGCGAAGCGGCGGAACTCGTGGACCTTGAGGCCGTACGTCCGCCCGCGCCACGCCGGGCGCCCGAAGGCTCCGCGCCAGCTCGCGACGGTCGTGAAGCCGCCGAAGCCGCCGCCGTCCTCCTGCACGGGCCAGCGGTCGAGCACGACCGGCTGGCGAATGGGACGCCAGCAGACGCCCGCCGTCGGCAGGGGGCAGTGCGCCGTGCCGATGTTGGCGCCCACGGTGAAGTGCAGCTCGTGTCCGTCGAGGCCCGCCGCGTCGGAGCCGGACTCGTGCCAGATCTGGGTGAAGCCGGGATCGAGGTCGACGAAGACGCGGCGGGGCAGGCGCTCGAGCAGCGGACGCCAGCGCAGGTGGCCACTGATGTTCACGAGCAGGTCGGCCTCCGCGGCCCGGTCGAGCAGCTCCTCGGGCTCGAGCCCGACGGTCCGGCCGTCGTCGGAGCAGATCAGCGCGGCCCGGCCGTCGAAGCCGAACGCCGCGCACACCGACCGGAACGCCGCGGCATTGGCGGAGCCGGCGAACGCAGCCGGGTGCCCGTCGCCGTCGACGCAGTCGGCCTCGGCGATCTGCTCGACGAACACGACGTCGAAGCCGAGCGAGCGCAGCGCCTCGGCCCAGCTCATGCGCACCCAGATGCTGCCGCCGTGGCGGTGCTTGTTGGCGAGCGCACCGGCGACCAGGACCGTCGTCATCGCAGCGCGTACAGCTCCTGCAGGCGCCGGGCCGCCTCGCGGTTGTAGGACGCCTCGTAGTGAAACGGCTCGAGCTCCCAGCGGTGGCCGGCGTCGGCCAGGTGCTCGGCGGGATCGAGCTGCAGCGTCTCGACGCCGGCCCCGAACGCGTCGGCCAACGCGTCGTAGCTGCGGTCGAGCATGTCGTTCTGCAGACGGCAGAGCTCCAGCCGCGCGTCCGGGAAGGGGTGCACGCGCTCGCCGTCGGTGTAGTGCAGCGACCACAGCGCGCGGTGCAGGATGACGCGCTCGGGCGGCACGATCTCGGTGACGCGCGCGGCGAAGACGGGCGCCGCGGCGGCGAACAGCTCGCAGCCCCGCTCGGACATCCGCCGCAGCGGCCGCATGTCCGGATGCAGGTTCTCGCCGAGGCCGGCCGCCTGCAGCGCCGACGACACCGTGACGACGGTGCCCGCGCCGGCGAGCAGGTCGAAGCGCTCGTCGATCAGGTCGACGATCAGCAGGTCCGGCGGATCCTCCGCCAGCGAATCGAAGAACGTCTTGTGGAGGTCGGCGAGCACGCAGCGGCGCTGGAACGGCGAGTCGAGGACGACTCGCTCCTCGTCGACCGGCAGCGGCGGCGCGACCGCGCTGATCACCGACGACCGCGCGGTGTAGTGGCCGAGGCTGGGGCGCAGCGCCGGGTCCTCGAAGACGTCGCGCGTGACGCAGCTGCCGAAGATCGCGACCGTCATCGGAATCGTGTCACCCCGCCGTGGTAGATCCGCGACGTCGCGGGCGACGGCGCGCGGTAGAAGCCCTGCTTGAGGTACGTGCCCTGGCCGGGGTAGAGCGTCGCCGCCCGTGTGACCGGCACGACGGTGCGCCCGTCGATGGCCAGCGCCACCCGGCCGCGTTGAGCGGACGCCGACCAGCGGACGTACAGCGCGAAGTCGACCCACCGGCGTCGCGCCAGCGCGACGGTGTCCCAGGCGCGAGCGGTCCCGGGCCGGCAGGTGCGAGGATCCAGCCGGCCGCCGCGGACGGCGAGCCGGATCCGCGGCGGCGTGTGGCGGGTGTTGATCTGCAGGGCGATGTTCGGGCTGCAGCGCGTGGGCCGCGCGGGCGGCGACGGATCCCACTGGTGCCACTGCGTGAAGACGTTCGACGTGCTCGACGCCAGCGGGTTCAGGTCGGCGGGGAAGTAGGACGACCAGGCGTACCAGGCCTCGGCGCCCTCGCGCCCGGCGGTCGCGGCGTGGGAGGCGACGACCTCGGCCCGCTCCCCGCCGGGCACCGGGCGGTCTCCGGGCCGCACGGTGAAGAGGGCCACGCGCCGCCCGCGCGTGCCCGGGCCGGGGACGATCCGCACCCCGCCGGGCGCGGCCTGGACCTGCGCCCAGTCGTGGAGGCGCCGCGCGGCGAGACGGCCGCGCCAGACCGCGCGGTGCTCCCGGCCGCGCACGACGAGCGACGAACCACGCGCCGGCAGGCAGCGCGGTCGCGCACCGTCGGCGCGCGACCGTTCGCTGCGGCAGGTCACCGTCGGACCGCGCTCGGCGCCGGTGCCGGGCTCGCGCACCGGAGCGGCGCACCCGCCTGCTCCGGTGATGGCCACGATCGCGATGCCCACGCGCTGCGCCACGCTCACCCTCACAACCGCTCGAGCAGTCGCGTGAGGACCTTGTCGGAGTCGAAGTGCTCCTCGGCGAACGCGCGCGCGGCCCGCGCATGCCGCGCGTAGTCGCGGGTGATCGACTCCACGCCGGCCGCCGCCTCGTCGGGCGTCGCGAACGCGAGGACGCCCGCTCCGAGCTCGTAGAGATCCGACAGGCCGGTGTCCTGCGCCAGCACCGGGCGTCCCGAGGCGAGGTAGCAGATGCTGCGCTCGCTGAACCAGCCGCTCACGGTCTGGACGTACATGCCCTTGGCCACCATCAGCTCGGCCCGTGATCCGGCGATGAAGCGCCGGTAGCCATCGGTCGTCGACGCCACCTGCGCCGGCTCGACCAGCGTCCAGCCCGTCGAGCGCAGCAGGTCGAGGTCGGCCGCGTCCGCGGGGTGGATGGCGAGCGCGACCTCGAACCCGTGCCCGGTGGTCGCCGGCAGCCCCGCGAAGCGGCGGAACTCGTGGGCGCGAAGCCCGTAGCGGGTGCCGTCGTACTCGACCGGGTCGTAGGCGCCGCGCCAGCTCCCGATGCTCGTGAACGGGCGCACGGGCGCGTCCTCGGCTGCGGGCCACGCCTCCAGCACGACCGGCTGGCGCGTCGTCACCCACTGCAGGCCGCAGGTCGGCAGCGTGCAGTCCGGCCGGCCGATGCGCTCGCCGATCGTCACGTGCACGTCGTGCCCGGTGAAGATGTCCGCCTGGCCGAGCTCGCGCCACATCTGGGCGAACCCGGGATCCGTGTCGAGGAAGACGCGACGCCGCGCCGCGGCGAGCAGCTCGGCATCGGTCAGGAAGCCCATGACGTTGAGCAGCAGGTCGGCGGAGGCCACGTGATCGAGCGCATCGCGCCGCGGCAGACCGGCGTGCGTGCCGTCTCCGAGGGCGAGCGTCCAGTCGCCGCCCAGGCCGTGGCGGTCCATCACCGCCGCCACCCACCGCACGCCCGCGGGGTCCGCGGCCGGCAGGGCGTCCACCAGCAGGACGTCCCATCCGAGCCGCTTGAACCCGAGCAGGTACTGCAGGAACTGCCAGGTGTGCCCGGCGTTGCCCGGCTTGGCGGCGACCGATCCGGCGATGGCGATGCGGCCGGTCATGACGCTCGCAGGTCGAAGATCACGCAGTCCTCGTCGGCATGCGCCGGCCCGCCGAGGCGCTCGGCCAGCGCTTCGTAGTGCTCGAGCCACCAGCGCGACGCGCTCGGGAACACGAGGTGCGACAGCCCGGCCCGGCGCAGCTGCTCCAGGTGGTCGACGGCGGCGGCGCCGTCGCGCGGATAGCCGCCCGGGAGCAGGCGCCGGTCGGGGAACTGCCGTCCCCGCCGCCCGCTCAGATGCAGCAGCGTGGGGTCCCATTTCGTCGCCGTGGCGACCATGGCGTCGGGCGGAGTGACGCGGCGCAGCACGTCCGCAACGCGAACCAGCGCGGCATCCCACTCCGGGTCGCCGGCCGCGGCGCGGGCGATCGACCGGCCGAACCGCGACCCCTCGAGCTGATGCGCGAGCCGGCCGAGCAGCAGCCGGGTCAGGCGGTGGCACGCGTACTCGTCGGCCCGTGCGGTCGCCGCCAGCAATGCGCCCGAGTGTGCCCGCATGACGCCCGGGGCGAGCCGAGCGGCCAGCGCCACGGCGCGCAGCGCGGCGGCGCGCTCGCCGCGCGTGCGCAGGTCGCCCGCCAGCAGCAGCGTCCGGGCGCCGAGCGCGGCATGCGCCCGCCGGGCCTCCCGCCGTGGGTCCGCCAGGCGGGATGCCGCCAGGCGCAGGATCCGGCGCACGACGCGCACGTCGCAGCGCAGCCGCGCCCCGCCGGCCGTGGTGGCGGCGGAGATCGAGCCGGCGTGCTGGCGGTAGCGCGCCACCGTCGACGCGCGGTAGGCGACGGCGCCCTCGAGCGCCAGCCGCAGCCACATGTCCCAGTCCGAGCTGCTCGGCCCCGACGAGACGAACGGGCCCGCACCCGCGTGCGCGGCCGCGCGGGCCACGACCGTCGAAGTCGTCAGCTCATTGGCGAGGATGAGCTCTCCGAACGCGGCCGTGCCCGGCTCGACCGCGTCGTGATCGAACGGCCGGCGCCACGGGCGCCGGCCCTGCCCGGCCTCGTCGACGATCTCCGCCGCGCCGTGGACCACGGCGACGCCGGGGTTCTCCTCGAGCAGGCGCACCTGCTCGGCGAGCGCGCCCGGCTGGTAGGCATCGTCGGCGTCCAGCCAGGCGATGTAGCGCCCGCGAGCCCGGGCCAGGCAGCTGTTGCGGTTGGCGACGACCCCGACCGGCCGCGGATGGCGGTGATGGAGCACACGCCGGTCGCCGCAGCGGGCGACGACGTCGGCCGTGCCGTCGTCGGACGCGTCGTCGTGCACGAGCACCTCCAGCTCGTCGATCCCCTGGTCCAGGGCGCTCGCGAGCGCCTCGCCGAGGAAGCGGCCGTGGCTGCGCGTGGGGATGCAGACGCTGACGAGCGGGGCGGTCACCGCGCCTCCGGGCGCTTGCGGAAGAGCTTGTTCTCGACGAGCTCCTCGTAGCGGTCGTCGGGACGGACGAGCAGGTCGACCACCAGCGCCACCTGCGGTGCGTCGATCTGCTCGTCGGTGTAGAGCCGGCGCGTCGGCGGAAACGCCTCGGGACTCATCGACGGCGAGGCCGCGAGCGTCCAGTGGTAGTCGTCGAAGTCCACGTAGCCTCCGGGCGCGAGGAGCCGGTCGACGAGCAGGAACGCGAGCGCGTCGAACGCCCAGGTGTGGGCGCCGTCGATGAAGACGTAGTCGAACGGCGGCGCGCCCCCGCGACGCAGGAGCGCCATCAGGCTCCAGTTGTAGGAGTCGAACGTCCGCCAAGTGTTCGGGTGGGCCACGACGTTGGCGTGCCCGCGGGCGCGCAGGCGCTCGGCCACGGCGCTCACGCGATCCTCGTAGTCGAACAGGTGGATCTCGCCGTCGCCGGCAAGGTGGTCGGCGATCCGCTCCGCCGTGTCGCCCTGGTAGACGCCGAGCTCCGCGTAGCGCCGGCACCCGGACGCGCGGAAGAGCTCCACCGTCTGCTCGTTGGGACCGTCGACCAGCAGCTCCGAACGGGTGAACGGCGGGTCGACCGCGTCGGCGAACCCGGTCATGCGGTCACCGCCGCCCGGCCCGCGGCGCGCTCGCCGGCAACCGCGGCCGGCGGCCCGGCGCGCTGATCTCCGAGCCGGTAGACCGTGCAGGAATCCGGATCGGCGGCGAGCCGGCGGTGGTGGCGCTCGAGGTGGTCGCGGAGCTCGCCGTAGTGGTCCAGCCACCAGGACGAGGTCGCCGGGATGACGAGGTACTCGGCTCCGCGAGCCCGCAGCTCCTCGAGGTGGCGGACCGCCGTGGCGCCGTCGGCCGGGTGGTGGCCGGCATAGACGCCGTCCTCCGTCTGCGGGAAGTGCCAGCCGTGGCGGCCCGAGAGGTCCACCAGCTCCTCGTCGCCGCGAGCGATGACGAGCGCCGTCGCGTTGGCCGGGATGAGCCGCTCGACGTCCTCGTGCAGGCGCTCGGCCATCCGCCGGGCGCGCAGCTGCTCCACGAGCGCCAGCCGGCGACGGTCGAGCGTCGCGAGCTCGCCCTCGAGCGCTTCGGTGGTCTCGCGCCGCCGGCGGCGCCGCGAGTCGATCTCGGGCTTGGCCAGCACCGACTCGTACAGCTGCTCGAGTCCGTCGAGCTGATCGGCGATGTCGAATCTCTCCACCGCGCGGGTGCGCGCCGCCCTGCCCATGCGCTCGCGCAGTGCGGGGTCGCCGGCCAGCTCCGTCAGCCGCGCCGCGATCGCGCCCGGATCGCGGCGCGCCACGACGTAGCCCGTCTGGCCGTCGGCGACGTTCTCCGACAGGCCGTCGGCGTCGCTGCACACGACCGGCAGGCCCATCGCCTGCGCCTCGATGACCGACACGCAGAACCCCTCCGAGACCGCCGGGTGCAGGCAGACGTCCGCCCAGCGCAGCTGCTCCCGGACCTCGTCCGTGCTGCACGCGCCGAGCAGCTCGACGTGGTCCTCGAGCCCGAGGTCGTGGATCGCGAACAGGATCGCCTCGCGGTGCGCGCCGTCGCCGGCGATCCGGTAGCGCACGTCGATGCCGCGGTCGAGCACGGTGCGGATCGCGGCCAGCGCGTGCTCGTGGCCCTTCTTCCAGTGCAGCCGGCCGACGCTGACGATCCGCAGCGGCCGTTCCGGCGCGCCCGCGGGCTCGTAGCGGCGGTCCGGCGCGGCGAACGACGACACGTCGACCGCGTCGGTGATGACGCGGTGCGGCTTGTCGGCCGGGCAGCCCCGGCGCTGGGCGCGCCGCCAGATGTCCTGCGAGACGAGGTGCAGGGCATCCGCCGACTGCCAGACGTCGTCGTAGCAGTGCGGATCGTCGAGGCCGTGGTAGTTGGCGTCGTAGCCGCGGAAGCTGACGACGACCTTGCAGCCGAGCAGGTCGGCGACGTGCATGCGGCCCAGCGCGAGCGTTCCGTAGCCGAAGTGCACGATGTCGGGCGCCAGCTCGGTCAGCTGGGCCTCGAAGTCGCGGATCACGTGGATTCGCTCGCCGCTGCTCAGCTCGTCGGCGAGGTCCGGGAAGTACGGCCACTGGTCGCGGTTGCTGCGGTTGCACAGCACGTGGACGTCCCAGCCGCGTTCCCGCAGCCCCTGGAGCTCGCAGGCGAAGAACGTCTCGGAGAACTTCGGGAAGTGGTCGGTGACGAGCACGACGCGCCTGCGCCGGTCCTGGCCGGCACGGCCGTTCGCCGCCGCGCGGGCCGGGGGGGCGGCGGCGGTTTCCTTCGCGACCGTCGCGGCGTCCACGGCGGCGTGGCCGTTGCCGTTCCCGTTGCCGTTGGCGTGGGCCGCGCCGTTGCCGTTGCCGTTGGCGTGGGCCGCTCCGTTGCCGTTGACCGCCGCGCCGCCTGCCGCCCGGCGCAGCTCGAACAGCGCGCCCTGGTCCGGGCGCTGGAGGATGGGACGATGCTCGGTCTCGAGGTGGCGGCGCAGGGCGTCGTAGTGGTCGAGCCACCACAGCGACGTGCACGGGACGAAGAGGAAGCGTGCCCCGCGTTCGCGGGCCCGCTCCAGATGCGCCAACGCCTCGGCGTCGTCCGCCGGGTGATGGCCCAGCCACCGGCCCTGCTCGTCCTGGGGGAAGTGCTGCGTGCGTCGGCCTTCGACGCGCAGCAGCTCGTCGTCTCCGCGGCTGATCACGGCGATGGCCGCGGCGGCCTCCGTGTGCTCCGAGAGGACCGCCTCGGTGACGCGGCGCGACATGGCCAGGACCCGCTCGGGCGCCTCGGGTGCGTCCGGCGCGCCCGCGGGCGGCGGCGGCTCCTCCTCGACCGACTCGCCCCGGAGGACGCGGTTCAGCCGGCGCGCGCGGGCCCGCTCCTCGGCCAGTGATCCGTCGTCGTCCGGCCGCTCGGCCCCGCCGCCCTCGCGGGCGCGCAGCCCCTTGAGCGGGCGCAGGCACTCCGCGCGGAACGGCTCGCCGAGGAACCGCAGGCACTCGCGCACGAGGGCATCCGGCGTCTCGACGAGCGCCTCGAAGCGCACGCGGATCATGCGCTCGCCGAGCATCGGCTCCGCGTCGAGGCAGGCCTGGTTGGCCGCGGTCCAGTTCTCCAGCGCGCTGCGCTCGTCGAGCTTCCTGCGCAGCCGGGCCGGCACCTGCGTGCCGCCGGTGGCGCCGGCCGCGCCGAGCGGCGGGTCGACCATCGCGTCGACCGCGCTGTCGACGTCGCGCACGACGTGGATGAAGCGCGCCTCGGGAAACAGCGCCGCCAGACGCTCGATCGCGAACGTGTGCTGCCAGGAGGCGTCGACCCAGCGGCGCGCACCGTCCGCGACGAGGTCGCCGACGACCTCGGCGAACCGCCCCGCGAACGCCTCCGGCGACGGCGGCTGCTGACCGAGGCCGGCGCCGTCGCCGCTGCGCGCGGCATCGTAGACGCCCGACAGCGCGCCTCCGAGCTCACCGACCCAGCCGCCGTGCGGGGCGCCGGCGATGCCGGGATGCTCCGCCAGCGCCCAGGCCACGGCGCTGGCGCCGGAGCGATCGGCTCCGACGACGAACACCGGCCGCACCGAGCCCTCCGGCGCAGGCGCCCGGGCCGTCACCGGCGCCGGTTGCGGGCGCTCTCCCCCGCGACCGCTCAACCGGGGACCGATGAGCTGGGACAGCCGCACCGGCCGCGCGACCGCGATCGGCTCGAGGTCGGGCTCGCCGCCCTGCGCCACGAGCTCGGCGTTGCTGCGCGCGCGCTCCCACAGCATCTCCATGACCCGCTTGCGCTCGGGTGACTGCAGCCCGGTCTCGGGAGCGGTCGTCAGCGAGCCGGCGCGGATGCGGCGGTGGTAGCCGTGATGCGGGATGTTGGCGACGTCGGTCACGAAGCGGGCGCGCCGCAGGAACTCCGCGTCGCCGCTGAAGCGCAGCCCCGAGGCGAACCCTCCGAGGCGCATCACGAGGTCACGGCTCACGATGCTCGTCGGGTGCAGCAGCGGGAAGGCCGTCGGCTTCTCGGCGAACGGGGCGTTGACGTCGAGCGGCCACGCGACCGGCGTGACCTCCGGCTCGTCGCAGAACACGCGGACCTCCTGCGTGCCCAGCAGCTCGGCACCGGTCTCCTGGGCATGGCGCAGCAGCTGCTCGAGGCGGTCGGGCGCGGACCAGTCGTCGGCATCCTGGAACAGGTACGCGTCGTAGTCGGTCGCCTCGATGATCTGCTGCACGAGCCGGTACGGGCCGGCGTTGCTGCTGGACTGCAGCAGCGTCACCTGCGGGAAGCGCCGCACGATCTCGATCGGCGGCTCGTCGGAGGCGTCGTCGATGACCACGATGCCGTCGGGCGGGCGGGTCTGGCGGACGAGCGACTCGAGGCAGTCCGGCAGCCACTCCTCGCAGCGGTAGTGCGGGATGATCGCCAGCACGGTCGAATCCAGGCCCAGCGGATGCGGCGACCCGGAGGACGGCGCGGGCGGTTCAGCCTCGGGTGATGTGGATGTCATGGTGGTCCTCGGTCTCGGTGTTCCACAGTGCGACAGGAGGTCGCCGAGCACCCGCTCGGCGCTGAAGTGCTCACGCGCGATCTCGGACGCCGCGCGCCGGTGGCGCGCGTAGTCCCCGTTGATCGCCTCGATCGCGGCGACGGCGCCGTCGGGGTCGCCGACGGCGAACAGCCCCTCGCCGACGGGCAGGACGTCGCCGAATCCGGTGTCCTGGGTGACCACCGGCCTTCCGGCGGCCAGGTAGGTGGCGCCGCGATCGCTGAACCAGCCCGTGCGCAGGCGGATGTTCTGGTCCTTGGCGACCGTGAACTCGGCCCGCGAGCCGGCCACGTAGTCGCGGTAGGCATCGGTGTCGGTGCCGAACGCAAGCGCGTCGCGCACGTGGAATCCGCGGGCGCGGAGCGCCTCGGCGTGGTGGGGCTGCATCCCGCTCAGGGCCAGCTCGATCGGCTGGTCGGTGCGCCGCGGGAGCTCGAGGAACCGGCGCCACTGCTCGTCCTTGGTCCATGTGTAGCGCTCGCCGCGATATTCGACGGCCCGCCACGCCTGACGCCAGTTGCCCACCGTCGTGAACCGCTCCGGTGCCGCGGCGCCACGGCCGGCCCAGTGCTCGAGCACCACGGGCTGACGGGTGGGGTGGAACGCGAAGCCGGCGGTGACCGGAAGCGGGCAGCCGGGGCGCCCCAGGTTCTCGGCGAAGGTGAACAGCGCATCGTGGGCGCCGAGCAGGTCGCGCAGCGCCTGGTCGCCGTCGTGCAGGCGTACCTGCGTCTCCACCGGGTCGGTCTCCAGGTAGACGAGCGGGCCGCCGGCACTGTGCTCGGGTCGCGGCGGCGTGCCGCCGTGGAGGTTGATCACGAGCTCGGCCTGGCTGAACAGCGAGCGCAGCTGCGTGTCGCTGGCGCCGTAGACGCGTCCGTCGTGCTGGTACGCCCACCGGCCGGCCAAACCGAAGCGAACCATGAGCTCCTCGATGAGCGCCGCGGCCCGGGCCGGTCCGTCGGCGCCCGGATCCGGCATGAGCATCGCCGGTGTGCGGCCGTGCGCCTCGACGTAGTGGACGTCGAACCCGAGGCGTTGCAGGCCGAGCAGGTAGTGCATCGTCTGCCAGATGACCCCGGGAACCGGCGTCTTGGCCATCATCCCCAGGAGGACGATGCGGCGCGACGAGGGGGCCGCCGGCGTGCGCGCCGGCGAGGGGTCGACCTCATCCGCCGCGATCGCCCCCGTCATCTCGGAGAGCACGGCGGTCGGGAGCGCCCTGGCGCGACCCGCTGCGCCGTGCTGCGCGTCCCACAGCTCCCGGTACAGCCCGGGATAGGCGACGAGCTCCTCGTGGGTTCCGTGCTCGACGATCCGCCCGTGGTTCATCACGAGGATCAGGTCCGCGTCGAGGATCGTCGACAGGCGGTGCGCCACCATCAGCGTCGTGCGGCCGACGGACAGGCGCTGCAGCGCGTCGAGGATCACCGACTCCGTCTTGGAGTCGATCGACGACGTCGGCTCGTCGAGGATCAGGATCGGCGCGTCCTTGAGGAACGCCCGCGCGACCGAGATCCTCTGGCGCTCGCCGCCCGACAGCTGCGCACCGCGCTCGCCCAGCTCGGTCGCATAGCCCTTCGGCAGCGCGGTGATGAAGTCGTGCGCATTGGCCGCGCGCGCGGCCTCGAGGACCTCCTCGTCGCTGGCCTCCATGCGGCCGTAGCGGATGTTCTCGAGGATCGGCCCGGAGAACAGCAGCGGCTCCTGGAGCACGATGCTGACCTGTGCGCGCAGGTTGTCGAGCTTGAGGTCCCGCACGTCGTGGCCGTCGAGTCGCACCACGCCCTCATGCGGGTCGTAGAAGCGCGGGAGGAGGTTCAGCAGCGTGCTCTTGCCGGCGCCGGTCGGCCCGACGATCGCCACGCGGTCGCCGGCCTGCACCTCGAAGTTGACGTCCTCGAGCGTCCCCTTGCGGCCCGTGTAGCTGAAGCTGACCCCGTCGAGCGTCAGCGCGCCCGTCGCCCGGCCGATGTCGATCGCGTCGGGCCGCTCCACGATCTCCTGGCGGGTGTCGAGCAGATCCAGCGCGCCCTGCAGCGTGATGAACCGCTCCTGCAGGTTGCTGATCGTCTGGCTGACCTGCTCGAGCGGCTTGTAGATCGCGGCGATGTACCCCATCACCACGAGCAGCTCGCCCGCGGTCATCCTGCCGTCGATGACGCTGTGGGCGCCGAACGCCAGCACGAGCGCCGTCCCGATCGCCGTGATGAGGGTCACGACGAGGGAGAACGTCGTCTGGCGGACGGTCAGGCGCACCCGAGCGCCGACGGCGGTCTCCGCCGTGTCGCGGAAGCGCGCGTGCTCGTGGCGCTCCCGCCCGAACGCGGCGATGACCTTCAGCATCGCCATCGCCTCGTGGACGATGGTCAGGGTGCGACCCTCGAGATTGCGGACGCGGCGGACCTCGGGATCGATGCGCTTGGCGTAGTAGCCCGCCGAGCAGTAGATCAGCGGAACCACCGTCAGCGACAGGAGCGCCAACGTCGGATCGATGCGGTAGACGACGACGAACATGCCGACGAGCGTCAACAGCGCCTGGATCAGCGGCGGGATCGCCACCACGATGGCTCCGACCGCCGTGGCCTGGTTGTTGATCTGGTACATGAGCAGGCCGGTGCGCTTGTTGTCGTGGAACGCCAGCGACAGGCGCTGCGCGTGCGCGAACATCTCCGTGCGCAGGTCGAGGACCATGCTCTGGTCGAGCTTCGTGCTGACGTAGTCGTCGAGCACGCCGAGGCCGCTCTGCAGCCCCGCCACCAGGACGCCGGCGACGACGGCGATGATCAGCAGCGCCGACCGGTCGACGTCGCCCAGGAAGCCGAGCAGCGCCGGAAGCGGCTTGTTGCCGAGCACGGTGTCGACCAGCAGCGCCAGCGGCCACGGGGACGCCAGCGCGGCCAGCGATCCGAACAGGGCGATCACGATCGACGCCACGGCCAGCTTGCGATGCGGCCGCAGGTAGCGCAGCACCCGCGGGAAGTCGCGGAAGAAGTACCAGGCGCTGCGCCGGTCAGGATCCCGCCGACGGCGCAGCACGGCCGCGCCGATCATGCGCCCGTCCCCATGACGCCGGACGCGGCGTCGTCGGCATCCAGCTCCGCGCCGTGGCGCGCGTCGACCGCGATGGCCGGCCGCATCGGCGTGACCACGGCAGTGCGGGGCGGGCCGGAGCCCGAGCCGGCGACCGCGCGCTCGACCGCGACCGCCGCGCGACCGCACTCGACCGCCCATCCGCCGGCCAGGCCGGCGGCCCCGGCACCGAGCAGCGCCATCGCGTGCATTGCGCCGTCGAGTCCCGCGAGCACCGCCAGCGCGACGAGGGCGGTCACCGATCCGGCGACGATCCGGGGGACGTAGGGCCACGAGCGGGTGAGCAGCTGCTGGCGGCCCTGGCCGTGCTCCTCCACGGCCGCCCGCATGCGCACGCCCCCCAGAGCCCCGGCGGTGATCTCGAGGTCCCACCGGTCGAACGCGCCGCCGCGTCTCACGCGCGCGCCGGCGGCACGCAGGTCCTCCTCGATCCGGCCGACACGGTCCTCCGGCGATCGCCATTCCTCCAGCCAGAGCTGCACCCGCCGCCGGCGGGGCAGCCCGCAGCCGCCGAGCTTGGGGCGGCGCCAGGGCGCGAGGCCATGCGCGAGGCGGCCGTGCAGGCGGGCCGCGGGCCCGAGGAGGTAGAGCAGTGCCGTGAGCGCGCGTCGCCGCCGGCGCCCGCGCGTCGGGAGCTCGAGCGAGCGGAAGTCCGCGCCGGCCGCCCCGACGACCGCATGCGCCAGCAGGAGCCCGATGCCCGCGACCAGCAGCGGCAGGGCGAGGAGCAGCGGCGGCCAGAACCGGCCGAGGCCCGCCGTCGCCCCCAGCGCCAGCAGGACGAGGTACCACTCCGGCGTCGCGGCGAGCAGGAAGAGGTGGTTCGGCCGAACGGCGACCGACGGCTGGAAGGCGCCCGAGCCCCACACCCCGTAGTACACGCGCGAGCGGTTGAGCCCGGCCAGGAGCCCGCGGCCGTAGAGCCGTCCGCCCCAGCCGAGCTGGCCGGCCACGTTGTACTTCTCGGGCCACTTGCGCTCGAGCAGCGCCTCGGCCCGGCCGTAGCCGCGCTGCTGGCGCCAGAACCGCCGCACGGTCGCCCGGCGGTGGTGCCACACCAGGGCACTCGGATGGAACCCGAGCGTCCCGCCGTGCTCCTGGATGCGCCAGCACACGTCCACGTCGTCGCCGGCGACGCGGAACTGCGCGTCGAAGCCGCCGATCGCCTCGAGCCATTCCCGCCGGAACGCCATGTTGCAGCCCGGGATGTGCTCCGCGACACGGTCGGAGAGCAGGACGTGCACCGGTCCGCCGGGCGCGTTGGCGACACATGCCGCGACGTCGCCGTCGCCGGGCGGTGGCACGTTCGGTCCGCCGACGGCCGCGAAGTCGCCGGCCGCGAACCCGGCGACCAGGTAGCCGAGCCAGTGCGGATCGGGCTCCGCGTCGTCGTCGGTGTACGCGACGATCTCCCCGGTCGCGGCGCGCCATCCCTCGTTGCGCGCGGCGCTCAGCCCGTGGTTGATCGTGGAGATGAGCCGAACCGGATGCCTCGCCGCGATCTGCGCCGACGCGTCGGTGGAGCCGTCGTCGACGACGATCACCTCGTAGTCCGGGTAGTCGAGCTCGGCCAGCGCCCTGAGGCAGTCGTCGAGCGTCGCCGCTCCGTTGTGGGTGCAGACCACGACGGAGACGCGCGGCAGGTCGCTGGAGGGCTCGAGCGGCACCTGGGCGAAGGCGTCGCGAATCGCGCTGAGCGCCGGCTTCGCCCGCCGCTGGCGGTCGGTGACGCCGAAGTCCCAGTCCAGGATCTCCTGGCCGCCGCGATGCCACTCGTCCGTCCACGAGAACACGACGGCCCCGGCGCAGCCGGCCCGAAACGCGCTGCGCAGCTGCCGGCTGAGGACCTGGGCCTGGCGCCGCGTCCCGTTGCGCCGGCTGTCCAGGCCGATCTCGGCCATGACGAGCGGCCGCTCGCCCGCCACGCTCTGCAGCCGGAAGAGATACGCGTCGAGCCCCGCCTCGTCCTCGAGGTAGACATTGAACGCGACGAAGTCCAGGAAGCCGAGCTGGAGATACTCCGTGCTCGGGAAGTTGACGTAGGTGACGAGGGCCTCGGGGTCCTCGTCCTTGACCGCCTGCTGCAGGCGCCGCAGGAAGCCTTCGATACGCCGCCGCCCGTACCAGCGGACGATCGACGCGGGGATCTCGTTGCCGATCGCGAACGCCAGGACGGCCGGGTGCGCCCGGCACTCGCGCACGCCGCTGCCCACCCGGGCCTCGATCGAGTCGGCCCGCCCCCGTTCGTCGAGGAACGCGATGTGCTGTTCCCACGGAAGGCCGACGAGCACCCAGATCCCGCGCTCGAACGCCTGGTCGAGCAGCCAGCGCGGCGGGACGGAGTAGGTCCGCAGCGTGTTGAGCCCGGACGCGGCCATGGCATCGAGGTCGGCGGCGACCTGAGCGGGGCTCCCGTAGTCGCGGCCGTCCTCGCCCGTGGCGAAGGTGCCGTACGTGGCGCCGCGCAGCCACAGGCGCCGGCCGCCGGCGCTGAGGAACTTGCCGTCGACCCGCGGCCGCCCGTCACCGGGCCGCGGGTCGGCCCATGGCCGCCCGACGGACGTGAGAGCACGCCGCGGATCGCTGTGATCGCGCACGACGAACCGCGCCCGCCGGGCATCTGTCGGCACCCCTGCCACGGCCCCGATGCTGCAGCGTCTCCCTGGTGACAGGAAGGGACGCGGTGGCAGACTTCTCGAGCGCTCGGTCGACGCGCCGGCGAATGCCAGCAGGCACCCTGTAATAAGGTCCGCAGAACGCTCTAGTTCATTTGATCATTGGTCCGCTTTCCGGTTCGTCCCTCTCGAGATTCACGGCCGGTTCAGGGCCGCCACGGGTGGGCGTGGAGGGGACGGCGGAGCAACGGGCCGGCCCTAGTCGATGACGGCGCAGCCGGCGTCCATCGCCGCGTCCTTGTCGGCCTTGAGCTCGTCGGACGCGTTGATGATGTCGACGGTGGTCGTGGCGGCGTCGATGGCCCCGGCGTCCTCGCGCAGCCAGATGGTCCACTTCTCGCACTCCTCCTCGGTGCCGCTTCCCTTGCCGCCGGCCGGGAACGCCTCGAGTGCGACGGACGTCGTCCCCACGGAGATGTGCGGGGGCAGCGTGGTTCCGCCGACCATCCCGCGATGGAGCTTCGCGCCCTTCACGCCCGCGGCGCCGGGGGCCTTGGCCGACGACGTGCCGCGGGCGGAGGCGATGCCGGTCGTGGCGCTGAGCGCGACGGCGGCGATGGCGGTGACGGTGGCGGCGGACTGCAGGTGACGGCGGAACATGACGGTTGTCCTCCCGTAGGACCGTTGACTGGATGGGCCCATCCTCGAACGACGTCCGCGCCGCGTCTGTCAACCCGCCGACACTTCCAGCGTCGAGCCCGCGGCCCGCGTGAGCCGGGGGTGCGCGCCGGTATTCTCGCCCGCATCGCCAGCACGTCCGCTCCCAGCCGCCGGCGCCGATCCACCCGGCAGGTGGTGACGCGCCTGCGGGAGGCCATCATCTTCGGCGACCGGCCGCCGGGCTCGCGCCTCCTCGTCGCGCACATCGCCCGGGAGGAGCACGCGAGCGTGGCGACCGTCGTCCAGGCGCTGCGGGAACTGGAGGCGATGGGGCTCATCGTGCGGGTCTCGCAGCGGGGCGCGCGGGTGAGCGAGCTGAGCCTGGCCGAGCTGGCGCCCCTCGCGGCGGCGCGCCGCTCGATGAGCCTGCTCGCCATCCGCCGGGCGGCCGAGCGGTTCACGCCGGCCGACGCGCGCCGAGCCGAGACCGCGCTGATGGAGCAGGAGCGCGCGCTCCGGGCCGGCGAGCTGCGCACGCTCGTCCCCGTCACGACCGAGTTCCACGAGGGGCTCTACGCGGCGGCGCAGTCGCCGTGGCTCTCGCGGTCGCTGCACGTCACGCACGAGTGCATGGAGCATTACCTGGCGCGCATCCTCGTCGGCCATCCCGGCATCGACGTGGACTACAGCGGCCACCGCGAGGTGCTCGACGCGTGTGTCGCCCGCGATGCCGACGAGGCGGTTCGCCGGCTCGACCGCCACCTCGGCGTCCTCGTCGACTTCTTCGAGCGCCTGCTCGACGCGGCCCCGGCGCTCGGCGCGGCCCCGGCGCCCGACGCGTCCCCGGCGCCCGGCGGAGCAGCCGCGCCGCACGGGACGTCGGCCGGCCCGGCGTCGCACCGCGACTGGGCGGCCGCGGAGCTGCTCGAGCGCATCCTGTCGGGCGAGCTCGAGCCCGGCGCGCCGCTGCGGCTGGAGCGCCTCGCGGACCTCCTGGGGACCGGCGTCTTCCCCGTGCGCGAGGCGCTGCGCGAGCTCGAGGCGCTCGGCGTCGTCGAGCACGTCCCCAACCGGGGCGCACGCGTGGTCGAGCCGTCCCCGGAGGACCTCGCGGACCTCGTGACCACGCGGCTCGCGCTCGAGCCGGTGGTCGCCGGCCATGCGGCGCGCGCGTTCACGCCGGCCGACGACGCGCTGGCGCGCGGGTGGGTGCAGCGTCATGCCGAGGCCGTCGCCGCGGGCGATGCCCGTCGCGCCCGCGCGGCGCGCCGGGAGCTGCACTTCACGCTCTATCGCGCCGCGGGCGCGCCACGTCTGCTGACCGTCATCCGCCCCGTGTGGACGCGGGCGGAGCTGCACGCGGGGCGGGATCGTCCCGGCGCCGCCGACGACGACACGGGTGCGCTCGACGAGCTGCGCGCCGCCTGTGCCGCACACGACGCGCCGCTCGCCGAGCGGCTGCTCACGGCCCGCATCCGCGGCTGACCCGGCCGCGTCTCACGCCGCGCGGCGCACCCCGCGGGCCTCGAGCCTCGGGAGGATCTCGTCGCGCAGCACCGGCAGCTCGTCGAGGTAGTTGACGAGCCCCACCGCGGCCCCGGCGTAGCCCGCCTCGGCGAACGCGGCGAGCCGGTCGGCCACCTCGTCGTGGCTGCCGACGACCAGGCCCAGGCCCGAGCTCGCCGACATGTTCCGCCGCCATGCCTCCTCGCGGCCCTCGGGCACCATCACGCCCATGCGCTCGGTGAGGATGTCCACGGCCTCCCAGTCGGCGTGCTCGACCGCGTAGTGGTGCACGTACTCCTCCGCCTCAGCGCGGGTCTCCCGGCTGACGATCGTCAGCGTCACGCACACCGACGTGTCGGGCCGGCCGCTGTCGGCAGCGAGCGCGCGGAAGTCCCGCAGCTCCTGGACCGAGCGCTCGTCGAGCTCGAACACGTTGGTGAACAGGAAGTCGACGTGCCGTGCCGCGAACCGGCGTCCGGCGGGCGAGTAGCCGGCGTTCATCACGAGCGGCTGGGTGCCGCCGTACGGCTTCGGGTGCCCCTGCGCTCCCTTGGCGACGTAGTACTCGCCGTCGAAGTCGAAGGGCTCCTCCGAGGACCAGAGCCGTCGGACGAGCTCGATCCACTCGGCCGCCCGGTCGTAGCGGCTGTCGTGCCACTCCCTCCCGATCCCGAACATGGCGAACTCGTCGGGGCGCCACCCGCAGACGAGGTTGAGGCCGAACCGCCCCGCGCCGACCTGGTCGGCCGTCGCCATCTGCATCGCCGCCATGATGGGGTGGAACAGCGGTGCGTAGACGGTGCTGAAGACCGTGATGCGCCGGGTGCGGGCCAGGACCGCGCTGGCCCAGGTCATGGTCTCGAGCACCGACTTCTGAAAGCCGTTGCGCCCGCCGTAGCCGATCCAGCGTGACGCGGGGAGAAGGAAGTCCAGTCCCGCATCGTCAGCGGCGACGGCGAGCTCGAGGTTGTCGGCCCACGTCGCCTCCCAGCGCTCGGGGGCCGCCGTCGAGACCATGCCGCCCGACACGTTGGGCGGGAAGAGGCCGAGCTTGAAGTGCTCGGGCCAGAACATCGATGCGTCTTCTCGGGCCATGGTCACCTTCGTCGCGGGGTCGGGTCGAGGACGGGACCGTATCCGATATGAGAAAAACTCAAATCGTAGGTCGTCACGAAACCGGCGCGCAGTCGTCAACCGTGGAAGGCGCGGGTCCGTACCGTTCCCAACGTGTCGAGAGCGCTGACGTTCGCCACCGGGCGCCGGATGAAGTGGGTCGTCGTCGCGGCCTGGATCGTCCTGGCCGGCATCGGCGCCTCGTTCGCGGGCAAGTTCGAGCAGGGGCAGAAGAACGAGCAGTCGAGCTTCCTGCCGGGCAGCGCCGAGTCGGTCAAGGCGCTCGAGCAGACGAAGCGCTTCCCATCGGGCGACAACGCGCCGGTCGTGGTCGTCTACCGCGCCGGCGACGGCCGCCTGACGCGCGACGACCTGCGCAAGGTCACCGGCGACAAGCAGGCGCTCGACGACAAGCCCCCGGTCGCCACGGGCGGGTTCAGCGGGCCGATCGTGTCCCAGGACGGCACGACGGCGCTGCTCGTCGCTCCCATCAAGCCCAACGGCGAGTCGGACCGCCTCGTCGACGCCGTCGACGGGGTCCGCACCCAGGCCTACCGCAACGTCCCGGACGGACTCGACGTGAAGGTCACCGGCGCGGCGGGATTCTCGCGCGACGCGATCGAGGTCTTCTCGGGCATCAACGGCACCCTGCTGTTCGGCACCGCCCTGCTCGTCCTCGTCCTGCTGCTGATCATCTACCGCAGCCCGATCTTCTGGCTGATCCCGATGACCGCCGTGATCTTTGCCGAGATCACCGCGCGCGGGGTCGGCTACGGCCTCGAGGAGCTCGGCGTCACCGTCAACGGGCAGACGGGCGGCATCCTGCCCGTGCTCGTCTTCGGCGCGGGCACCGACTACGCGCTCCTGCTCGTCTCCCGGTACCGGGAGGAGCTGCGCCGCCACGACGACAAGCACGAGGCGGCGGCGCTCGCCATGCGGCGCGCGGGCCCGGCGGTGCTCGCGTCCGGGTGCACGGTGATCGTCGCGCTCCTCGTCCTCATGCTCGCCGAGGTCAACGGGACGTCGGGCATCGGGCCGGTGTGCGCCGTCGGCATCGCGCTGGCGATGCTCAGCATGCTCACGCTGCTGCCCGCGCTGCTGGCGATCACCGGCCGCCGGGCGTTCTGGCCGTTCATCCCGCACGTCGGCGACGAGGGCACCGACGAGACCCACGGCTTCTGGCGGCGGACCGGCGAGCGCATCGCACGCCGCCCGCGCGTCGTCTGGATCGCGACGACCGCCGGCCTCCTCGTCCTGTGCCTCGGCCTGACCCAGCTCAACACCGACCTGACGAACGGCAACGGCTTCCGCGACTCGGTGGACTCGGTCGCCGGCCAGAAGCTGCTCTCCGAGGCGTTCCCGGCGGGCGCCAACGCGCCGACGAACGTCATCGTCGGCGACGCGTCCCACGTGGGCGCCGTGCGCAGCGCGCTCGAGAAGCAGCCGGGGGTCGCGCAGCTCGGGCCCGTCGAGCGGGGCGCGGGCGGCGCCCGCTTCGACCTCACGCTCGTCGCCGACCCGTACTCGAAGGCGGCGTTCGAGCAGATACCGAGCCTGCGCGACGCGGCCAAGGAGGCCGGCGGGCCGCAGACGCTCATCGGCGGCCCGACGGCCCAGCAGCGCGACTTCAACGTCGCCGCCGCGCGCGACAACCGCGTCATCGTCCCGATCGTGCTGATCGTGATCTTCCTGATCCTCGTCGCCCTGCTGCGCGCGATCACCGCACCGCTCATCCTCATCGCGACGGTCATCCTGTCCTTCGGCGCGGCGCTCGGCGTCGGCAGCTTCGTCTCGATGCAGGTCTTCGGCTTCGCCGGTCTGGACTCGACCTATCCGCTGCTCGTGTTCATCTTCCTCGTCGCGCTGGGGGTCGACTACAACATCTTCCTCATGGCCCGGGTGCGCGAGGAGGCGCACCACCACGGCTCCAGGGACGGCATGATCCGCGGGCTGGCCGTCACGGGGGCGGTGATCACGTCCGCGGGCATCGTCCTCGCCGGCACGTTCTCGCTGCTCGCGCTCCTGCCGCTCGTCGTGCTGACCGAGCTCGGCTTCACGATCGCGTTCGGCGTGCTGCTCGACACCCTCGTCGTACGCTCCATCCTCGTGCCGGCGCTGACCCTCGACATCGGCCCCGCGATCTGGTGGCCGTCGAAGCTCGCCCACCACCGCGAGCGCCGCCGCCCGTCCTCCGACCCGGCGACCGAGCCGAGCTGAGACGAGCCGAGCCGTGAGCCGCCTGGCGCACTTCGAGTCGGCCGGCATCGCCAGCGGGCGCCCGCTCGTCCTCGGCGCCCGCGCGATGGTGGTGACGCCGAGCGCGTGGGCGTCGTCGGTCGGGCTGGAGGTGCTGCGGGCCGGGGGCACCGCGGTCGACGCGGCGGTCGCCGTCGGCGCCGCGCTGTCCGTCGCGCATCCGAACCAGTGCGGGCTGGGCGGCGACGCGTTCTGGCTCATCCGCCCCCGCGGCGACGCGACGTTCGCGCTGAACGCCTCGGGGCGCGCGCCGGCCGGCGCCGCGGCCGGCGACCTGCTCGACCGGGGCCTGACGGAGATCACGCCGCGCTCGCCCTTCGCCGTGACGGTGCCGGGCATGGTGGGCGGATGGCGCGACGCCCACGCGCGGTTCGGCCGCACGGAGCTCGCCCGGCTGATCGCCCCCGCGATCGAGGCCGCCGAGCGCGGTTTGGCGGTCACTCCGCTGCTCGCCCGCTACATCCGCAGCAGCGAGGAGGTGCTGCGCGCCCGGCCCGAGGCCACGCGGATCTTCCTGCCCGGCGGGCGCGCTCCGGCCGTCGGCCACGTCCTGCGCCAGCCGGACCTCGCCGGCACGCTGCGCGCCATCGCCCGCGACCCCGGCGCGTTCTACACGGGGGCGCCCGCCGGGGCGATCGCGGCGGCGATCGCCGCCGAGGGCGGGTGGCTCGACGCGGGCGACCTCGCGGCCCACGCGTCGGACTGGGTGCAGCCGTTGACCGCGCCGTTCGGCGGATGGGACGTGCAGGAGATGCCGCCCAACTCACAGGGGATCACGGCGCTCATGGGGCTCGCGCTGATCGGCGCGGCCGGGCTGAGCGGCGCCGACGCGCCCGCGGCCTGGGCGGGCGCCGGCATCGCCGCCGCCCGCACGTTCATGGCCGTGCGCGACCGGGAGATCGCCGACCCGGCGTCCATGCGCCGCACGCCGCAGGAACTGCTCGACCTCCGCTTCCTGCGCGGCGCGCAGCACGAGCCCTGCGGCCCGGCCGAGACCGCCGCGACCCCGGCGGGCGACACCGTCCACTTCGCGATCGTCGACGAGGACGGCACGGCGGTGTCGTGCATCCAGAGCGTCTTCGACATCTTCGGCAGCGGGATCGTCGTGCCCGGCACCGGCATCCTCCTCCAGGACCGCGGGCGCTCGTTCTCGCTCGACGACGCCCACGTCAACGCGCTGCGCCCCGGCCGGCGTCCGATGCACACGCTCGCGCCGGGACTGGCGCTGCAGGACGGGCGCACGGCGGCCGTGTTCGGCTGCATGGGCGGCCACGCACAGACCCAGGTCCACGTCCAGCTGCTGAGCGCGCTCGCCGGGCGGGGCGCGGATCCGGTCGAGGCCGTGTCCGCGCCGCGCTGGGTGCTCGGCGCCCCGCCGGAGCGCGCCACCGTCCTCGCCGAGGACCGCGACGGGCTGCCGGAGCTCCTGGAGGCCGGCGGCCACGCGGTCGAGCGGGTCGACCCGTTCTCCCCGGCCATGGGCAACGCCCAGGTCATCGTCGCCGACGAGGACACGGGCGTCCTCGCCGGCGCGGCCGACCCGCGCTCCGACGGCGCGGCCCTCGGCTACTGAGTGCGCAAGGCGCCGGCCGCCGCCGCCTGAGCGGCGCGTCACGCCGTCGCGCGGCGCATCGCGCGCACGCCGATCGCCAGCCCGGCCACCGCTACGCCGGCCGCCGCGAGCGCGCCCCACAGGGCGGTCGTCGTCAGCTCGCCGGCGAACAGCGCGCGCTCGGCGTCGACGATGTACTTCAGCGGGTTGAAGTCCGCGAGCGTCCGCAGCCAGGCGGGGCCGTCCTCGATCGGCAGCAGCATCCCGGACAGCAGCATGAGCGGGAACAGCAGCGTCTGCTGGACCGCCCAGAAGACCCACTGCTGGTCGGACACCGCAAGCGCCAGCGTGTAGGACAGCGCGCCCAGGCCGACCGCGAAGAGCGCGATCACGACAAGGCCGAGCGCGCCGGCCGGCTCGAGGTCGAAGCCGAACGGCATGACGACCGCGACGACGACGAGCGACTGGACGACGACCGGCAGGATCTCCTTCAGCGCGCGGCCGACGAGCAGCGCCGGGCGCTCGAGCGGCGTGACGAGCATGCGCTCGTGCGAGCCGGACTCGATCTCGAGCAGCAGGTTCGAGCCGGTCATGGACGCCGCGAACAGCGCCGACATGACGAGGATGCCCGGCACGAACCACTGCAGCGAGGCCTGCTCGCCCAGGCCCGTGACGCCGACGACCAGCGGCCCGAAGAGGGCAAGGAAGAACAGCGGCTGGATCATGCTGAAGATCAGCGAGAACGGGTCGCGCAGCGTCGGGCGCAGCTCGCGGCGCAGGACGGTCCCGGTGTCGCGGACGACGGCGGTGGTCATCGACGCGCACCTCACGGACGTGCACCACCTCGCGCGCGGCGGCGGCGAGGCGCTCGGCGTCGCCTCGGTCGCCGGCGCCCAGCACGATCCAGTCGCCGGCGAGCTCGGCCTTCAGGCGGTCGGCCGTATCGTCCGCGATGACGCGCCCATGGTCCATGACCATCACGCGCTCGGCCATCGTGTCGGCCTCGTCGAGGTAGTGCGTCGTCAGGAACACGGTCATCCCGTGCTCGGCGCGCAGGCGCAGAATGTGCTCCCAGAGGGTTGCCCGGATCTGCGGGTCGAGGCCCGTCGACGGCTCGTCGAGGAACAGCACCGGCGGGCGCTGCACGAGCCCGATCGCCACGTCGAGCCGGCGGCGCTGACCGCCCGACAGCGTGCTCGCCTTGCGGTCGGCGAGCGGCTCGAGGTCGAGCGCGGCGAGCAGCTCCTCCGTGCGAGCGCGCGCCTCGCGCGCGCCGATGCCGAAGCAGCGGCCCTGCGTGACGAGCTCGTCGCGGACGCGCTGGGCCGGCCCCGCGGCGTTGCCCTGGCCCACGTAGCCGATGCGCCGTCGCACCGCGTCGGGCTCACGCACGACGTCGTGACCGGAGACCCTCGCCTCGCCGACCGTCGGCCGCAGGAGCGTCGTCAGCATGCGCAGGCTCGTCGACTTGCCCGCACCGTTGGGGCCGAGGAAGGCGACGAGCTCACCCTCGGCGACGTCGAGGTCGAGCCCGCGGACCGCCTCGACCACTCCCGCGCGCGTCTTGAAGTGGCGGGTGAGGCCGCGGGCGCGGATGATCGGGCCGGCAGGCGCCGGGGCCGGGCGAGCGCTCTGCGGCCGCCGGCGGGTCAGCGGCGGCGCCTGAAGAAGGGCTGAGGTCGGCATGCCGGAGATGATTCCCGGCATTTAGGCCACATCCTGACCGCATCGGATGGCACGATGGTCGGCGTGACCGATCCGACCTCGCGCATGCTGCGCCTGCTGACCCTGCTGCAGACCCATCGTTTCTGGCCCGGCGTCGAGCTGTCGGACCGGCTCGAGATCAGCCCGCGGACGCTGCGACGCGACATCGACCGCCTGCGCGAGCTCGGCTATCCGGTCGACGCCACGCGCGGGGCCGCGGGCGGCTACCGCCTCCAGGCCGGCTCGGACCTGCCGCCGCTGCTGCTCGACGACGACGAGGCCGTGGCGATCGCGGTCGGCCTGCGCACGGCCGCCGGAGGCTCCATCGCCGGCATCGAGGAGACGTCGGTGCGCGCACTGGCCAAGCTCGAGCAGGTGCTGCCGGCGCGCCTGCGCCGCCGGGTCAACACGCTGAAGACCGTGACCGTACCCCTGGCATTCGCGCCGCGCGAGACCATCGAGCCGGAGACGCTCACGATCCTCGCGCAGGCGTGCCGCGACGCCGAGCGCCTCCAGTTCGAGTACCGGCGCCGCGACGGCGAGTCGGCCACGCGCGCGGTCGAGCCGCACCGGCTCGTGTCGGTCGGGCGGCGGTGGTACCTCGTCGCCTGGGACGTGCACCGGGCCGACTGGCGGACGTTCCGGCTCGACCGCCTCGAGGCGCCGCGCACCTCGGGCGCGCGCTTTGCACCGCGCGAGCTGCCGGCCGAGGACGCAGCGGCGTTCGTGCGCCAGTCGCTGCGCTCGATCCCGACGCGCTACGAGGCCGATGTGACGCTGCACGTGCCTGCGGAGGCGGTGGCCGACCGGGTGCGGCCGTTCGGCGGGACGGTCGAGGCGGTCGACGACGAGCGCTGCCGGATGCGCATGACCGGCGACTCGCTGCCGTGGCTGGCCGCGGGCATCTCACTGCTCGAGTGCGACTTCGAGCTGCACGGCCCGCCCGAGCTGGCCGCGTGGATGCGCGGCCTGCACGGGCGCATCGACGCGGGCGTCGCGGTCAGCCCAGCAGGGTGAGCAGCACTCGGTCGAGGTGCTCGAGGTCGATCGTGATCGGCGCGGCCCCGGCAGCCGCGCGCCGGCACACGACCTGCGCATGGCGCTGGCCGAGCGCGCTCGTCAGCGTCCAGCCGCGCTCGATCTCCCCGGCGGTCGCGCCTTCGGCGACGAGCTCGATCACGAACGCGCCCTCGGGAGCGAGCAGCGCGCCGTCGAGCCACGGGCCCTGCACCACGAGCAGCGCCTCGGCGCGGGCGAAGTGGTGGATGCGCTCGGGCTGCGTGAGCTCGTCGTCCCAGGCGGCCTCGAACCCGTGGCGGTACAGCAGCTCGAGCAGCGCGTCCTCGTCCGTGCGACGCGCGAGCGCGTCGCGGCGGGCGACGAACAGCCGGCGCGGCAGCACGGCGTCCGCGGCGGCCGGCGCGAGCGCGGCGCGGGTGCGGCGCAGCGCCGCCGGGCAGGCGCGACGGGCGCGCGCGACGCCGGGACCGGGCAGCAGCAGCTCGCCGAAGCGGTGCAGCGTGTCCGGTACGGGCGTGCGCAGGTCGAGCCCGCCGAGCCCGAGCAGCTCGAGCGCCGCGTGCTCGTCGGCGCGCAGCGGGGGCACGAGGACGGGCGCGTCGCCGAGGATCCCCCGCTCGCGGGCGAGCAGCAGGCGCGGCACGAGCTCGAGCCAGAACGAGCCCGGGGCATGGCGGCCGTGGATCCCGGCGAGGACGGCGCGTTCGCCGCCATCGGCGGTGGGGCCGGCGGGCCGCGTCAGGGTGCCCCGGGCGCCCGCGGCGAGCCCGAGCGGGCGCAGCTCGACCGGCGCCGCGGGCGGCGCGTCGAGGAGCACCTCGCCGGCGCTCTCGTTCAGCGCGAGGAGGTCGGTCCCGTCGACCAGGCCGCCCGACACGCGCGTGAGGAACTCGGGTGCGGCGTCGATCTCGCGGGGCGCCGTGCGCCGGAGCACGTGCTCCTCGAGCGGATCCGCGACCCCGGGCTGGAGCGAGAGCAGGACGAGCTCCGTGCGGGCGATCGCCTCCCCGGACGACGGCGCGGCCGCGACCGCACGCACTCGCAGGACCCGCCCACCGTCCGGCACCCCGGTCAGCCGCTGCTCGGCCAGGAACGCGCGGCGCTGCTCGTCGCCGCTCCACGGATCGCGATACAGCGTGCCGCCGCGGACGCGCCGCGCGACCCGCCGGTTGCCCGCGAGCTCCTCGTCGTCGCCGCCGCGCCCGTCGTCGGCCAGCGGCTCGAGGCCGCCGCCGATGCACAGCGTCCGCGTCTTGCGCGGCAGCGCCCGCTCGTGGCGCGCCGCGCCGAACCCCGCCCGCCGCGCGCGGGCCGCCCACTCCCCGTGCGCCGAGCCGTAGCCGCGAAAGCGCGAGTCGAAGAAGCCGACCGCCTCGAGCGCCGCCCGGCTGACGCCCAGCGCGCCGGCGGGCTCCTCGGGCGACCGCACCGGATCCTTCGCGGTCCCCTCCCCACCCTCGCGGGTCCTCACGTGCGCGCGGTCTCCGGGCGCGTGGGAGACGACGCCCCAGCGCTCGGCGGCATCGGCCCATTCGCGGTCCCAGCCGGCCTGCGCCGGGACGAGGTCGTCCTCGATCAGCACGATCGCCTCGCAGCCCGCGGTCAGGAGGTGCCACAGGGCGCGGTTGCGGTTCCACGCGGGCCCGCGGCGCTCGCCGGCGATCACGCGAACGCCCTCGGCCCGGCCGGCCTCCGCCGTGCCGTCACCCGAGCCGTCGTCGGCGACGACCAGCGCGACGGGCTCGGCGCTGAGCTCGCGCACCGCCGCGACGATGCGCAGCACGGACGCGCGGCGCTCGTGGCTGAGGATCCCGACGCCGAGCGTCACGCCTCGAGCCCGATGTCGTCCAGCAGCGCGCGCACGTCCGGCGCGAAGGCGCCGATCTGCAGCTCGGCCTCCTCGTTGCGGTCGTGGATCGCGAACTCCTCCGCGTTGCGCTGCTTGCGCGGGTCGATCGCGCTCTTGCCGCCCTTGCCGCGCGCCATCTTCTCGTCCCATTCCGCGCGCGAGCGCGTGAAGTAGTGGTTGACCCGCGCGATCGAGTGGCTGATCTCGCGCGTGTCCCCCGCCACCGGAGCGAGCGTCTCGCCGAGCAGCGTCTGGCCGCCGCGCCCGCCGCGCAGCTGCGGCGTGTGCAGGCCCGAGCCGGTGACGAGGTCCAGCCGCGACAGGCTCTTGACCTGGCGGTTGCCGCGGTACGAGCGCTCGGCGCAGCGGTCGAAGCGCTCGATGACGAGGCCCGGCGTGCGCTGCTCGTGGCCGGCGCTGCCGAGCATCTTCCAGTTCATGGCGATCGAGCCGAGGGCGCCGAACTGCTCGACGAACGCCTGGACGCTGTCGTGGCGCTCGAAGACGAGGAGCTCGTCGAGGTCGATGAACGCGATCCACTCGGCGCGGCCCGCCAGGCGGGCGATCCCGTCGGCGTGCGCGGCGAGCTGCGGCTTGACGTCGGGCGCCACCGACCAGGGGATCCGCTCGGCCAGCCCGGCGGCGTGCAGGCGCTCGAGGACGGCGGCGGTGTCGTCGCGGCTCTCGTGGTCGTAGACGACGATCGGATCGAAGCCGATGAGGTGGTGGTACGCGGCCCACTCGGCGATGTACGGGCCCTCGTCCTTGGCGATCGCGCAGATGGCGACGCGGGGCGCGGCGGTGGTGTGGGGCTCGGTCGGCACGGGCGCGACCGGGCACTGTAATGCCCGGACGAGTGATTGCGCATGCAACTACTTGCTAGACTGAGTGACGACCATGGAACTCGGGATCTACACCTTCGCGGAGATGACGCCGGACCCGGCGACGGGCCGCACCGTCTCCCCCCACCAGCGCCTGCGCGACCTCATCGAGGAGATCGAGCTCGCCGACCAGGTCGGCCTCGACGTCTTCGGCGTGGGCGAGCACCACCGCCCGGACTTCGCCGTGTCCGCCCCGGCCGTCGTGCTCGCTGCGGCGGCCGAGCGCACGCGCGACATCCGCCTGACGAGCGCCGTCACCGTGCTCTCGTCCGACGACCCCGTCCGAGTCTTCCAGGCCTTCTCGACGCTCGACCTCCTGTCGGGCGGCCGGGCCGAGATCATGGCCGGGCGCGGTTCGTTCATCGAGTCGTTCCCGCTGTTCGGCCTCGACCTCGAGGACTACGACGAGCTCTTCGCGTCCAAGCTCGACCTGCTCATCGAACTGCTCGACCGCGAGCGCGTGACGTGGGCCGGCCCGCACCGCCCGGCGCTCGAGGACGCCGTCGCGTACCCGCGGCCGCTGCAGGAGCGCATCCCGCTGTGGGTCGCGGTCGGCGGCAACCCGCAATCGGTCATCCGGGCCGGCGTGCTCGGCCTGCCGATGGCGCTGGCGATCATCGGCGGAGAGCCCGCGCGGTTCGCCCCGCTCGCCGACCTGCACCGCCGGGCCGCCGGACAGGCCGGCCATGGGAGCCTGCCGCTGAGCATCAACTCCCACGGCTACGTCGCCGACACGTCGCAGCGCGCGGCCGACGAGGCGTTCCCCGCCTTCAAGGTCACGATGGACCAGATCGGGCGCGAGCGCGGCTGGCCGCCGATGACGCGCGAGGACTTCGACGCGAGCCGGACGCTGCACGGCGCCAACCTCGTCGGCAGCCCGCAGGAGGTGGCGGAGAAGATCCTCCACCAGCACGAGATCTTCGGGCACGACCGCTTCCTCATCCAGCTCAGCGTCGGCACGCTGCCGCACGCGAAGATCATGCGGGCGATCGAGCTGTTCGGCACCGAGGTCGCCCCGGTCGTCCGGGCGGCGACGGCCGAGCGCACCGCGGACCGCGCGGCGGCGGCCTAGTGGTTCGTCTCGTAGCTATCGGCCTGAAAGGTGGGTCGGCGGCGCCGCCAGGCAAGGACGCAGACCCGAAGGAATCCCCTTGGGATTTCGAGCGGTCGAAAACGCCGCATGGCGGTGATCGACGGCCCGCATCTCGGGTCGGTGGTTACGGGACGGGCCACTAGCCTCAGCGGCCTGTCCACGCCGCAGTTCGTCTTCGCCTACGGGTCGCTGGCGGTCGCCGCGGGCCCGCTCTCGCGCACGCCGTCCGCCCGCGGCTGGATCGCCGAGCTGCCCGGCTTCGCGCGGCGCTGGGGTGTGGCGATGGACAATGCGCGCGACCTGCCGGGCTACAAGCACTACCGCCTCGTGGACGGCACGCGGCCCGAGGTGTTCGTCACGTTCCTCGACATCGTCCGGCGGGCCGGCGCGGCCGTCAACGGCGTGTGCCTGCCGGTCGGCGACGAGGCGCTCGCGCTGCTCGACCGCCGCGAGCGCAACTACGTGCGGCGCGACGTGACGGCGCAGATCGACGGCGCGCCCGGACGGGTGTGGGCGTACGCCGGCTCGCCGAGTGCGCGCGCTCGGCTGCGCCGCGCCCGGGCTCGGGGGCGCGCGGTGATCAGCGCCGAGTACCTCCAGCAGGTGACGGCCGGCTTGCGCGCACTCGGGCCGGGCGAGCTCGCGGCGCTTCAGGCCTCCCTGACCGGCGACGCGCCACCGGTCTGGGAGCTCGCGCGCATCGACTCCGCCTGACGGCGGCGCAGGAGCGCGGCGAGCGTCACGACGGAGGCGGCCGCGACCAGCGCCGGGGGCACCGCGTCGCCCGTCGCCTTCGCCAGCGCCCCGCCGCCACCCGAGCCGACGACCATCCCGGCCGCCCACGCCAGGTTCACGAAGCCGAACGCGAGGCCCTGCCGCAGGCCGGACGCCTCCGCGGCGTCGGAGAGCAGTGCCATGGCGGGCGCCCAGAACAGGCCGAGGGCGGCGGTCGTGGCGACGATCAGCGCCGCGAGGACGATCGCATGACGCGGCACGGTGAACAGGCACAACGGGATGGGCGCAATGGCCAGGCCGACGCGGATGGGCACCAGGCGGCCGCGACGGTCGGAGACCCGGCCGACGATCGGGCTGATGATCGCTTCGACGCCGGCGGCGACGAGGAACGTGGCGCCGACCGCGACGCCGCCCGCGCCGAGATCGTCCAGGCGCAGCGAGCCCAGGACGGTGACGGCGCCGAACCCCGCGGCGGGCAGCACCACGAGCCACATTCCGCCCAGGAGCGCGGGCCGCCGCAGCGCGTGGCCGACGTCGCGCAGGCCCTGCGGCTCCTCGCGTGGCGGGGCGGGCGTCGTCGCGGCCCACGCGGCGAGCGCGCCGGCCACCACGACGACGGTGCTGAACACGATCTCCGGCTTGGTGAGGTCGGCGATCGCCCCGACGACGGGGCCGAACAGCGACCCGCCGATGGCCGCCCCGAGCGCGGTGCCGATGAGCGCGCCCCGGCGCGCGGGCGGCGCCGCCTCGACGAGCCAGGCCAGGCCGCCCGCCCACGTGCACGCGCCGCCGATGCCCTGCACGAAGCGGGCGGCGTCGAGCAGCGCGACGTGGTTGGCGAAGCCGAAGACGAGGCTCGAGCCGGCGAGCAGGCCCAGGCCGAGCAGCACGGTCGGCCGCGCCCCGACCCGCGCGACGACCAGGCCCGCCGGGATCGCGCCGATGAGCGTCCCCGCGGGATACGCGGCGCTCAGCAGGCCCGCGGCCGCTTTCGACAGGCCGAGCTCGTCGGCGTAGTGCGGCAGCAGCGGGACGACGGCGGCGTAGAACATCGTGTCCACGAAGACCACCGCGCTGACGAGCAGGACGAGCCGGCGCACCGGGACATCGTCGCAGCGGCGGGCGCGGTCAGCCGGACATCGTCGCAGCGGCGGGCGCGGTCAGCCCGCCGGGCGCAGGGCCGCCCAGATCGCCGCGTGGTCGCTCAACCCGGCGTCGCGCCAGGCGTGCTCGTACTCGCAGGCGGTCGGGACGAGGTCGCGGACGATGACGTGGTCGAGGCGGTAGCCCATCTTGCCGTGCGGATACAGCCAGCTGCGGTCGCGGCGCCCATAGCCGTGCAGGACGCGGAAGGCGTCGGCGTAGCCGTGGTTGAGGAGGCCGACGACGAGACCCAGCTCCGCGGCGTCGTGACGCTCGCCGTGCGTGGGGCGGATGCGGCCCGAGCGGGTCCGCGCGAAGCTCTGCACCTCGCCTTCGCGCGACTCGTACTGCGGCGTGTTGAGGTCGCCGGTGAGGATGCGCGGCGTGCTGCTCGGCGGGGCGAGCGCGGCGTAGACCGTCTCCAGGGTGACCACCTTCACCTGCCCGGCCCTGCTCGAGATCGGCGCGTGCAGGACGTGCAGCTCGACCTCCTCGCCGTCGAGCGGGGTGCGGACCGCGAGGTGGCGCTCCGGCCACGGCAGGTCGAGTGGCGCCAGCGGCTCGATCGGCCCGCGGGCGGCGACGAGCACCCCGAGCCGGCGCTCCGGCGGGCGCGGGCCGGCGTCGACCAGCGTGGCGGCGATGTGCTCGTAGCCGAGCGCCCCGAGCGCCTCCCGCCACGCCGGCAGCGCCGTGACCCGGACCTCCTGCAGCGCGACGAGGTCCGCCGGCCGCTGGGCGATGGCCCGCGCCTGCTCGGGCACGCTGCGCACCCGGCCGGCGACGTTCCAGCTCAACAGCACGCTCATCCGCGCGCCACGATGGCACGTCGCGGCCGGCGTCAGCCGCGCCGGCCGTTTGGCGCGGCTCACCAGGGCCGGCACGTCGAGCGTCGAATTTCTCAGCTGCAGGCTGAGGAACTCGACGCTCGGTGGTCCGGCGGCCGGCCCTGGCTCAGCGGGTCGGCGCGGCCGCGGGCTGCGCCGCGTGGACGGCGGCCCGGCGCCGCGGGGCGAGGAGCAGCAGCGCGGCCACGCCGCCCGCGAGCGAGAGCGCGGCAAGCACCCACCAGGCGGCCTGGAACGCGGCAAGCTGGTCGGTTGCGCCGGACGCGGTCCCCAGCACCGCGATCAGCACGGCCACGCCCACGGCAAGGCCGACCTGGCGCAGCATGTTGATCACCGCCGAGCCGGTGGCGAAGCTCTGAGGCGGCAGGGATCCGGCCGCGGTGGCCATGAGCGTCGGCAGCGTCAGGCCGACCCCGACTCCGGTGACGAGCATGCCGCCGAGCATGTCGCCGACGTAGTCGGGCTCGACGCCCGCCGCCAGCGCCCACCAGGCGATGCCTGCGGCGAAGATCGTCGTTCCGGCGGCGGCGACCCGGCCGGCGCCGAAGCGCACGATGAGCGGGCCCGCGACGAAGAAGGCGAACACCGGCACCATCAGCGGGCCGGGTGCGATCGCGAGTCCCGTCTTGAGCGCCGACCAGCCCCAGACGCCCTGCTCCCAGAGCACGACGGACAGGAGCATCCCGCCGAACGCCATCGAGAACAGCGTCATCGCAACCGAGGCGCCCGAGAACGCCCGCATCCGGAACAGCGCCGGGTCGACGAGCGGGTTGCGATGGCGCAGCGAGCGAAGGACGAAGAGCCCGAGCGTCGTGACGGCGACCGCGAGCGCGACGACGGTGGGCGCCGAGCCCCACCCCCAGTCCTCGCCCTTGACGAGGCCGGCCGTCAGGGCGGCGATGCCGACGGTGATGAGCGCCGCGCCGAGCGCGTCGGGATGCGGCACCGGGTGGCCCGGCACGTGCGGCAGGCGCCGCCAGCCGACGACCAGCGCGGCGATGCCGATCGGCAGGTTGACGAAGAAGACCCAGCGCCACGAGCCGGCGACGAGCAGGCCTCCGACGACCGGTCCGATGGCCGCGGCCACCCCGCCCACCGCCGTCCACGCGCGCACCGCGTCGGACCGCCGCTCGGCGTCGGTGGTCGCCAGGATGAGGCTCAGCGACGTCGGCGTCAGCAGCGCCGCACCGACCGCCTGAAGGATCCGGAACGCGACGAGCGCCGGCAGCGAGTCCGCCAGACCGCAGGCGGCCGACGCGGCGGTGAAGATCGCAACGCCGAGCAGGAACCCGTTCTGGCGCGCGCGCCGCTCGGCCATGCGCCCGAAGAGCACGAGCAGCGCGGCGTAGGTGATCGCGTACGCGTTGAGGACCCACGACACGTCGGCGAGGTTCGTGGTGCCGAAGTCCCGCGCGATGTCGGGCAGGGCGACGTTGACGATGAAGAGGTCGAGGCTGGCCAGCACGACGCCGGCGCACACGATGAGCAGGACGAGCCGCGAGGAGGCGTCGCCGCGGCGGCCGAACGCCGAGCGTGCCGGTTCGCCGCCGTCGCCGCGGAGCGCCCTACCCTGCCCATCATCGCCGCGGAGCGCCCCACCCCGCCCGCCGTCGCCGCGGAGCGCCCCACCCCGCCCGTCCTCGCCGCGGGACGCCCCGCCCCGCGCGCCGCCGGTGCGGAGCGCCCCACCCCGCCCGCCGTCGCCGCGGAGCGCCCCACCCCGCCCGTCCTCGCCGCGGGACGCCCCGCCCCGCGCGCCGCCGGTGCGGCCTTCCCCGCCCCGCCCTTGATCGAGCTGACTTAGCTTGAACATAGCCAGCACCATACACGGCTGACTGTTGTCTGGCAAAGTCAGCTAGACTCGGGCCGATGCAGGACGCGGTTCAGCTCGTCGGCGCGCTCGATCCCCGCAGCGGGTGGGAGGCGCGGCGCTGCTCGCTGGCCAAGGCGCTCGACGTCCTCGGCACGCGGACGTCGTTCCTGCTGATGCGCGAGGCCTTCTACGGGACGACCCGCTTCGACGATTTCGTCACCCGCATCGGCGCCAGCGAGCCCGTGACCGCCGCCCGCCTGCGCGAGCTCGTCGAGGCCGACCTGCTCGAGCGCGAGCCCTACCGCGAGCCCGGCCAGCGGACACGCCAGCAATACCGCCTCACCGAGAAGGGCCAGGATCTGCTGCCGGCGATGGTCGCGCTCATGCGATGGGCCGACCGCTGGGAGGCCGACGACGGTGGTCCGGTGCGCTTCCGCCATCGCGACTGCGGGGCGGTGGTCGGCACGCAGCTGCGCTGCGAACACGGTCACGAGATCGGTCGCGGCGAGCTCGAGCTGATCCGCACGCAGGAGCTGTAACGCCAAACGGGCACCAGCGCCCACACGTCGGCGACGCTGCGGGGCGCGTGGCGCGGCGCGGCGCGGCGTGGCGTGGCGCGACGGCGGCGCTCACAGCGAATCGCCGACCGCCAGCGGGGTGCGCCGGTGCCGGCGGTCGCCCGCGGCTCGTGGGAGCAGCCGCAGCTCGCTCGCGAACGACTGCGCCGCGGCGAGATAGACGGCCTGGCGCAAGGTCACCCGCAGCGAGGCCGCGACATGCTGGTCGCCGCGGTCGCCCGGGCCGACGTCGGCCGCTCGGACCGCGAGCACCTCGACGTCCTCGAGCGCCAGCTCCGTGCTCCCCGCGGTGCCGTCGGCGGCCTCGCGCGTGACGAGCACGTCGACGCGCCCGCCCGGGACGATCGCGCGCGGCGAGCCGATCGCCACGACGTCGGCCACCCGCTCGCCCGTGCGCACCGGCGCGCCCGGCCGCGCCGCCTCCGGCACCTTCAGCGCCGCGGCCGTGATGTCCGACCCCGCGCCCAGCGGCGCGCCGATCTGCTCGCCGATCAGCTCCTCGGGCCGCGCGAAGGCGCCCGCCGGCGCAAAGCGCTGCGGCACGCGGCGCACGCCGAGGTCCGACGCCCGCAGCCGCGCGCCCGAGCCCAGCGGACGCTGCGCGACGACGACCGCGACGAGCGGCCCGAGGCGCTCGCGCAGCGCCGCCTCGCGGCCGGCGACGTCCGAGGCGGCCAGACCGCCGAGGACGAGCGCGAGGGCCGCGAGGACGATCCCGCGCCGGCGCCGGCTCACCGGCGCCGCCGCAGCGGTTGCACCGTACCGCCCCAGCGCAGGCCCTCCGAGTCGACCGGCGCCGGGCGCGCCGACCACCGCCTCGACGCGGAGCGGTCCAGCTCGATCCCGTCGAGATGCAGCGAGAGCGACGCACCCTGGTCCTCGACCTCGCCCACCGGCAGCGGCAGATCGAGCGTCATCCGGCAGCCCGCGGCGTCCGCCGGCGAGCTCTCGAGGCGACCGCCGTGGCGCCGGGCGATCTCGTCGGCGATCGCCAGTCCCCGCCCCCGCGACCCGCGACCGCCGCGCGCACGCCGGCGCAGCGTCCCGAGCGGCGCCGGCAGGCCGGAGCCGCCGTCGGCCACGCTGAGCCGCGCCCAAGAGCCCGCGACCGACACCGACAGCACCACGTCGCCCGTCCCGTGCTCGAGCGCGTTGCCCACGAGGTTGCCGAGGGCCTGCGCCAGCCGCACCGGATCGGCGTGGACCACCGGCGCGGCCACCGGTGGCTCGACCCGGACGCGCCGGCCGACCGGCCACGCGAGCGGGGCCCACGTCACCCCGACCTGCCCGAGCAGCTCGCCGGTGTCGACCTCCTGCAGGTGCGGCGACACGGACCGCCCGCGCCGGGCGGCATCGAGGTCGTCGAGCGCCAGCGCCGCCCGGCCCAGCTCGTCGTCGATGCGCGCCACCGCGGGCCATCCGCGCTCGCGGCCGGCGGCGTGGACCGCGAGCCGGGCCGCGCACAGCGGCGAGCGCAGCTCGTGCAGCGCACGGGTCACGAGCTCCATGCGGCGGCGGTGCTTGAACCACGCCAGACCGAGCCCGCTCAGCGCGACCAGCGCCATCGCCCAGCTCATGCGACCGCCGCCGGCTGAGCGGAGAAGGTGCAGGAGGCCGGGGACTCGACGTCCACCTCGGGCCGCGGATCGATCAGCCGGTAGCCGACGCCCCACACGTTGAGGACCCACCGCTCGCCGCCGGATCCGAGTTTCTGGCGCAGCCGGCAGATGTGCGAGTCGAGCGTCCGCGTCGTTCCCGCGGTGTGGTGCCCCCACACCATCCGCAGGAGCTCGGCCTTCGTCCAGACCCGGGTCGGCTCGGAGGCCAGCACGCGCAGCAGCGAGAACTCCTTCTGCGAGAGCGCCAGCACCTCGCCGTGGAGCGTCACCTGCCGCGACGGCGGGTCGAGCACGAGCCCGCCGACCCGCAGGCGCCCGGCGACGCGCCGTCCCTGCGCCCGCCGCAGCAGCGCCGCCACGCGACCCCGCAGCTCCGGATACGAGAACGGCTTGACGACGTAGTCGTCGGTCCCGCGCTCGAACCCGCGGACCCGGTCGAGCTCGTCCGCGCGCCCGCTGAGGACGAGGATCGGCGTCGTCGGATCGAGGCGGCTCGTCGCCCCGTCGGCCTCGCGGACCGACCGGACGAGCTCCAGCCCGGACCCGTCCGGCAGCCCGACGTCGACCAGCACGAGATCCGGGAACTGGCGTTCCAGCAGGCGCCGGCCCTCGTTGACCGAGGCGGTGACCAGCAGCTCGTAGCCGTCGGCCGTGAGGTTGTCGGCGAGGAAGGTGCGCGTGGCGTCGTCGTCCTCGACGACGAGGATGGTGAAAGCGTCGTCGCTCATGCCCGCCTTAGGCCGGCCCCGCCAAGCTTCGCCCCCCCGCTGGTTGATCTCGTGACGGTTGCGGGATCAGCCGGCTGCGGACACCTCTTCGGCAAGCCGTGACAGACGCGCGTGCAGGTCGCCGACGTTCGTCTCGTGCTCCGGCTTCATCAGCACGGACCGCAGCACCCGCGCCGCGTCCACATCCCGCACGATGCCCGGGTGCAGCTGCGCGAACGCGTTCGCCGCCACGCGGATCGTGCTCAGGAACACCGGATCGGCGCCATCGGCCATCCCGACGGCCAGCGCCCGCTCGGTGGCGGCATCGACGTCCGACAGCGTCGGACGCGACGGGAAGTACGTGACGATGTCGAGCTCCGGCTCGACGTGGAGCGTCAGGCCGGGGTCCGAGCGCAGCCGCGCCGCCAGATCCAGCGCCGCCCGCCGCGAGGCCGCCAGCATGGGTCCGAGCCCGTCGCCGGCGTGGAGCGGGAACACCTGCAGCGTCAGCCACAGCGCCGCCGCGGCGGCGCCCGCGCGCGAGCACTCGAGGCTGATCTCGCCGAGGTGCAGGTCGGCGGGGACGAAGTACGTGTACGGCGACTCGTGCGCGTAGACCGCCGCCACGGACGGGTCGGCGAACAGCACCGCGCCGCACCCGTACGGCTGCAGCCCGTGCTTGTGGGGATCGACGACGACCGAGTCGCACTGCGCGATCGCCGCGAACGGCTCGCCGGCGACGAGCGGATCCGCGCCGCGCGCCAGCAGCGTGAAGAAACCGCCGTACGCCGCGTCGACGTGCAGCCGCACGCCGTAGCGCTCGCGCAGCGCGAGGGCCTCGTCGACGCGGTCGATCGCGCCCAGCCCGGTCGTGCCCGCGGTCAGGACGACCGTGCCGACGTCGCCGCCCCGGCATGCCGCCTCGACCGCGTCGAGGTCGAGGCGGCCGTGCGCGTCCGCCGCCACCGCGCGAGGCTCGACGCCAAGCACCCGGCACATGCGGTCGTGCGTGTAGTGCGCGAGCTCGCTGTGGACCACGGCCTTGCCGCCCGTCATCTCGCGGGCGACCCACAGCGCCTCGAGGTTCGCGATCGTTCCCGACGACGTCAGGTGGCCGAGCCGGGGCTGCGCGAGCCCGAACATGTCGGCGAGCGCGTCGACCGCCTCGACCTCGAGCGCGGTCGTCCCGGGCCCGCCGTCGAGCGCGTGGTTGTTCGGGTTGACGAGCATCGCGGCGAGGTAGCCGGCCGCCGCGACCCGGTGCGGCGGCTTGAGCATCTGGCCGGCGAAGCGCGGATGAAAGAACGGATAGTGATCGGCCATCCGCTCCCCGAACGCGCCCCACGCAGCCTCCAGCCGGTCCGTGTCGGGGACGCTCGCCGGGTGCGGCTCGACGGGCCCGAACCGCCCCTCCCACGCCGCGATCAGTGCCGCCGCGCGCTCCAGCAGCTCGCCTCGCTCGTCCATTCGCCTAAACGTAGATGAAAGATTCCGCCCACCCCTCGCACCCGTGCAGGAGTTGGTCAGAATGCCGCGACGACGCGCCCCCCTTCAACGGCGCGTCGCTCTCTCAATGGACACGCAACGACGCGGCAACTACGACTCGGGCGAGGACTTCGTCCTCGAATACGGCGAGCTCCGGTTCACCTTCAACGAACGCGACTTCCAGGAGCGTTGCGAGCAGGCGGCGATGAAGCTCGGCTTCGTCGGCGACCGGCTCGGCGACGCTGAGCTCGAGGACCTGGTGAACCTCGCGGTCAACGGCGAGATCCCCGACCCGACGTCGGCCCTCGGCGAGCACGTCAACGACTGCTGGCCCGAGCTCGTCGGCCCGGCGGACCGCAGCCTCGTGCACTGGCTGCGCCGCCTCGTCTTCCGCAGCGCCTGGTTGGACCAGCGCGTCAAGGAGGGCGAGCTCGACGTCGCCTTCGACGTCGAGCGCCACACGTTCGCCTACATCCAGCCCGATCGCGACGGCGAGCCGATCGAGCTGGCCCCCGAGCCCTCCTGGGGCCGGGTCGCGTACACCCCGCGCTGAACGCGCGGAGCCGAGAGCGGCGGGCGACCGCCGGCCGCGCCCGTGGATGCGTCCTCCTCAGCCGACCGCGGCCGCGCGCGCCTGGGCGATCGCGTCGGCCCCCGCGTCGCCGACGAGCAGCTCCGGCCGCAGGGTCCCGCTCGCGGCGAGGTCGACCGCCGGGAAGCGACCCGTCGAGGTCAGCCGCTCGTCGAGCGCGATGACCGTCGTCTCGCCGCCGACCGGCTTGTCGGACGTGGCGATGAGCGTCAGCGAGCCGCCGTCGACGATGTCGCGCGCCGCGGCCATCGTCCGGCGCGCCGCGCCCGGGGGCAGCATCGCGAGCGTGTCGATGAGCACGACCGCGTGGCCGCCGCGGGCGGCGATGCGCTTGGCGGTCTCGACCGCGCGCTCGATGGCGCCGGCCTGCGCGTCGGGGGACGCGGCGAACGACGTCGCGGTCACGGGCTCGACCGGGCCGCCGCGCCACTCCGTGATCTCCTCGGGACGCACCCCGGCGAGCACGGCCGACACCTCGACGCCCTCCTGGCCGGCGAGCGCACCCGCCAGCCGGCGCAGCGCCTCGGTCTTGCCGGCGCGGGCCGAGCCGACGATCGTCGCCCGCGAGCCGCGGCCGATCGGGGTGAGCCACTCGATCGCCTTCAGCGTCGGGTCGTCGCCGCCGAGCGCGAAGCGCTGCGTCGGGAACGTCGCGGGGAGCTCGTCGAACGGCGTGCCCTCGCTGACCTCGTCGGCCGGTCGGCCGTTGATCGTGTCGATGCGGATCAGCGACGGGTAGCGCTCCGAGCGTCGCGGCGCGCGCAGCGGCCCGGTGACGACGTCGCCGGAGACGAGCTCGCACCGGCGCACCTGCGCGGCCGAGATGTAGACGTCGTCGTCCGACGGGTCGGGCGGGCTGACGCGGACGAACCCGGAGCCGTTGCCGAGCAGCTCGACCGTGCCCTCGGCGACCTTGTCGGCCTCGGCCTCGGCCTCTGGCTCGGCGGTAGCGGCGGCGGCTGCGGACTTCGTGGTCGACGCCCGGCTCTCGCGGGCGCCCGCCACGGCGCCGTCAGCGCCGTCGCCGTCGTCGGCGTCGCGGCGGCTGCGCGACCGGCTGCGCGAGGAGCGGCTGCGCGACGAGCGGCTGCTCGTCCGCGGCTTCTTCTCCTCCTCCTCGTCCTCGGCCTCAGGCTCGGCGGCCGGTTCGGCCTCCGTCTTGGCGGCCGGCTCCTGCTCCGGCGCCGCGGCCGGCTCCTGCTCCGGCGCCGCGGCCGGCTCCTCGCCGGTGTGCGCCTGCATGATCGCGTCGATCAGCGCCGCCTTGCGCAGGCGGCGGTAGCCGTCGAGGCCCAGTTCGCGGGCGATGGTGTGCAGGTCGGCGAGCGGGCTCTCCTCGAGAGCGGCGCGGTCGAGCACGGCCATGAGATGTGTCTCCTCTTGTGGGGGTCGGTTGGCATCCGGGCGCGTTGGACAGCGTCCGGCGACGCCGCGCAGGCTAGCGAATCCGGACCGACCGGCTGCGCACGGTCACGTTGCCGGCTTGGTCGCTGACCCGGACGGTCACCGTCCACGTGCCCTTGCGGAACCGGTGCTCGACCGAACGGCCGCGGACGCTCGACCCGTCGCCGAAGCTCACCCGCGGCCGGCCCTTGATGCCGCCCGAGTCCGTCGCGGTGACGTTCACCGTCGTGATCCGCCCCGCCCGGCGCGTCCCGCTGAAGCTGATCGACACCCGCGGCGGCTGGGCGTCGAAGCGGATCAGCCGGGTCGGCGTGGACGAGACCTGCCCGCGCACGTCGACCGCCTCGATCCGGTACAGGTGCTGGCCAGGCCGCAGGCCGAGCTGCGTCAGCGGATAGGAGAGCTGGCGCGTCTCGCCCGCGAGCCGGTCGTCGATGTAGACCCTGTACGTGAGCGGGCCCCAGATGTTGATCGGCTCGCGCCAGGAGATCCGCGACGGGACCTCCTTGTACCAGGTCGACGACGACGCCGGGGAGAACGAGCCCGGATCGCGGTCGAGCATCGCCGCGGTCAGGCGCCGCTCGGCACCCGTGTCCTGGATCGCCACGACCGCCGCGTCGAGGTAGCGGTCGCCCGACGCGGAGACCCCGGCGTTGACGTCGACGGGCCCGAACTCGGGCTTGGAGAGCAGCTGCTCGGGCTGCCACTCGCCCGCACGCTCGCGCACCCTCAGCGAGGCGTCCGGCGCGGTCCACGCCACGAGACCGGTCTTGTCCTCGGCGAACGCGATGACCGGCCGCCGCGAGAACGGGCTCGGCGACGACGTCAGCGGCACCGCACCGCTGAAGATCACCTCGTCGTAGCGCTCCTCGAAGAACGTGGAGCCGAAGATCTGGCCGGACAGCCGCCCAGCCGCCGTCAGCCCGGCGCCGCCGACGTTCTCGGCGATCCGCGGGGCGCCGACGTCCTCGGCCGGGAAGCCCTGGCCGTCGATCGGCCGGGCCGCCTCGAACTGGGACCCGCGCATCCGCCGGGCGACGGCCCGCGTCATCGGCGCGCCGCCGTCGAAGAAGGTCTGCCGGAAGGCGATCCAGCCGAAGCTCGAGTCCGCCGACATCGCCACGTCGGGCGAGTCGGCGTTGCCGCCGGGCCGTCCGTCGAGGTCGCCGAGCGTGACGTCCTGCGGGATCGGCGACAGGCTGAGCCCGTTGACCCGGCGCGCGATGACGTGCTGGCTGCCGTCGGCGAACACCTCGCCCCATGCGGCGAGCGCCAGCCCCTCGGCCGACACCGCCACCGCCGGCCGGCGCCCCTCCGCGTCACCGGCCTGGCGTGCCGGCTCCATGTCGAGCGAGGTCGGGATGACCTGGAACTGCGTCAGACCCCGCCCCATGTAGGCCGCCCGCACGTCGCCCGACGCGGACCAGGTCACGTACGTGTGGCCGTTGAGGCCCATGTCGATCGCCGGCGCCTCCGCCGGGAACGCGACCCCCTGCGGCGTCGTCCAACCGGTCGCCGAATCGGGCCGGACGCTCGAGATCAGCGACCCGCCCGACACCCAGGCGACGACGAGCCGCCCGCCCGGCCCGGCGGCGATCACCGGCGCCGACGCGCCCTCGGCGATGCCGTTGTCGATGCGCTCCGGCGGCTGCCAGGCTCCGTCGAGGAGGCGCGCGACGAACACGTGCGGCGCGCCGCCGTCGAGCCGCAGGTAGACGACCCCGCCCGTCCCGTCCTTCTGGGCGATGTCGACGCCGCCGACGGAGACGAGCCCGGGGTTCGGCCCGTCGATGACCTCCCCGGGGAACCACGCCGCGGGCGCGGCGGCGGCCGGCAGCAGCAACAGGGCGGCGCACAGGCCGGACAGCGCAAGGCAACGACGCAACACGAACAGCTCAGAACACCTCTTCGAGTCAGCTTCCCGCGGACGTGGCTCGCAACCCGCCCGGACACGCAAAGTTCCGGTATCGGCCGGACGGAATCACCGGCGGATCCCCTCGGCCTGGGCCTCCTCGGCGAACCGCCGCACCTCCGCGGCCGTCCGTGGGCCGTCCCAGCCGAGCTCGGGCGCCAACGCGGCGGCGACCCGCTCGGCCACCCCGTCGCCGGTGACCGCCGGCGCGGCGAGGAGGCCCAGCCGGGTGCGGCGCAGCAGGACGTCGCCGACCGAGCGCGCCTGCTCGGCCCGGGCCGCATGGACCGCCTCGGCGAGCAGGTCCGGGAGCCCGTCGACGATGCGCTGGGCGAGCTCCCCCCGCTCCGCCGCGACGCTCAGCACGTCGTGCGCCGCGTGGCCGTAGCGGGAAGCGAGCGCCGCGTAGGCGGCCTCGGGCACGCCCTCCACCCGCGGCAGCGAGGCCGGGTCGACCGCCTGCCCGAGCGGGATCTCGTGCGTCCGGCACGGCGCGTCGCGCGAGTCGCGCTCGACGAGCCGGTCGACGGCCATCTTCGCCATCCGCCGCCATGTCGTCAGCTTGCCGCCGGTGATCGTGATCATGCCGCTCGACGTCTCGTAGAGCTCCGCCTTGCGTGAGATGTCCACCGACTTCTTCGGGTCGCCGGAGGAGATCAGCGGCCGGACGCCCGCGTAGGCGCCGGTGAGGTCGGCCGGCGTGAGGCTCGTGCCGAAGAAGGCGTTCGCCGCGTCGAGGATGTAGGCGACGTCGTCGTCGTCGGGGGCGATGAAGTCCAGTTCGCCCTCGTAGTCGTTGTCGGTCGTGCCGAGCAGCGTGCGCCCCAGCCACGGCAGCGCGAAGATCGAGCGCCCGCCCGCCGCCGGGACGATCGCGCCCGCGACGAGCGGCAGGTCCTCGGGCGAGACGGTCACGTGGGTGCCGCGGCTCGGCCGGATGTGCGGGATGTCGGCCTCGTCGTGCAGCTCGCCGGGCCGCAGGCGGTCGGCCCACACGCCCGTGGCGTTGATGACGTTCGCCGCCCGGATCCGCAGCGACTCGCCGGTCTCGCCGTCGACCGCGCCGACCGCGCCGTCGAGCAGCTCCGTGACCTCGACGCGGTTGGCCACCACGGCGCCGAAGCGCTCGGCCTCGGCCAGCACGGTCAGGACGAGCCGGACGTCGTCGGTCTGGCAGTCGTAGAACAGGTAGCCGGAGGTCGGGTTGCGCGGCGCGAGCGCGGGCAGGAGCTTGGCCACCTCCTCGCCGGAGATCACGCGATGGCGCTCCGGGCTCCAGGACTCCGCGAACTCGCCGCGGCGCCGCCGGCCGCGCGACATCACGTCGTAGAGGTTCAGGCCGACCCCGACGAGGCGGTCGAGGCTGCCGCCCTCGAAGGCGGGGACGACGAGCTTGAGCGGGTGGACCAGGTGCGGGGCGAGCGCGACCATGAGCTGGCGCTCGAGCAGCGCCTCGCGCACGAGCCCGAGGTCGAAGTTCTGCAGGTAGCGCAGGCCGCCGTGGACGAGCTTGCTCGAGCGGCTCGAGGTCCCGGCCGCGAAGTCGCGCTTCTCGACCAGCGCGACCGAGTACCCGCGCGACGCGGCGTCCAGCGCGCACCCGGCCCCCGTGATCCCGCCGCCGACGACGACGACGTCGAACTGCTCCCGGGTCAGGGCGTGGAGGGCGTCGGCGCGAGCGATCACCCGCGCGATGGTACGCAGGCCAGCCGATGGGCCAGCCTCGTCGCCATCGCCATGATCGTGATCTGCGGGTTGACCCCGAGCGAGGTCGGCACCGCGCTGCCGTCGCACACGTACAGGCCCGGCGTGCCGCGGACCTGGAGCTCCGGGTCGAGGACGGAGCGCTCAGGATCGGCGCCGGCCCGGGCGGTGCCGAGCGGATGGAAGGCCATCAGCGTCAGGTCGCGCGGGCGCACGCGCGCGGCATGCAGCGGGGAGGTGTCCCCGTCGTGCAGCGCCGGGACGCCCTTGACCGGGACCACCACCTCGCGCGCGCCCGCGGCGAACCAGATGCGGGCGAGGAGCTCCAGGCCGCGAACGAAGCGCGCGGCGTCCTCGCGGTGCAGGTCGTAGCGGATGACCGGGCGGCCGAGGAGGTCGTGCACCCGCCCGCGCCCGGTGTCGCACACCATCACGCCGAACTGGGCGAGGCGGCGGGCGTCGAGCATGAGCTCGCGGTGCTCGGGTCCGATGCGCGGGATCGCCATCGCCAGGTAGTCCGGCGGGCCGGCGATCCCCTCGAGCATGATGCCGTCGGACGCGAGCTCGTCGACGTGGTAGGACTGCGGGACGCCGTCCCACATCACGACGTCCTCGTCGAAGCGCGCGCGGGCGGCGGTCGCCGGGTGGATCGACAGGTTGCGGCCCAGCATCCCCGATGCGCCGCCGAGGCGGTTGCGGGCCAGCAGCACGGGCGTGTGGACCGCCCCCGCGGCGAGGATCACCCGGCCGGCGCGCACCCGCAGGCGGCCGCCGGCGGCCGTCCGGCCTTCGACGCCCACGGCGCGTCCACGCTCGACGAGGATGCGGCGCACGCGGACGCCCGTGTACGTGACGGCGCCGGCGGCGTGCGCCTTCGGCACGTAGGTCGCCCCGGTGTGCTGCTTGGCGCCCGCCGGGCAGCCGTAGGCGCACACGCCGGAGCCGACACATCCCCGCACGTTGCGGCGCAGGTAGCCCGACGACACGCCGAGCGCCTGGGCGCCGCGACGGACGATCGCGGCGTTGCGGCCGGCGAGCTCGGGCGGGACCTCGACGACGTTCAGCTCCGCCTCGACGCGCTCGAAGCACGGCTCGAGGTCGAGCTCGAGCCCGATCTCCCGCCGCCAGCGCTCGAGCACATGCGGCGGCGTGCGAAAGCAGGTACCGGAGTTGACGAGCGTCGTGCCGCCGACCGCGCGGCCGAGCGGCAGGACGATCGGCGGGGCGCCGACGGTGGCGATCTGGCCGCCGTCGCGGTAGAGCGTCGCGAGGCTCTCGCGCGGGCGGGCGGTCAGCGTGTCGGTCGGGTGGTGTGCGCCCTCCTCGAGCATCACGACGGTCGCGCCGGCCTCGGCGAGCTCCTTGGCCGCGGGCGCGCCGCCCGCGCCGGTGCCGACGACCACGACGTCCGCGCGGATCTCGCGCCGGCCGGCCATCTCACCGGCGTCGACGATCACGCGGCCGCGCTCCGCCGCGCGCGTGCGACGGCCGCCCGCGCCAGCACGGCGTCCGCGTCGTAGCCGACGGCCCGCGCGGCGTCGTCCTCGCCGTAGTACGCCATCTGGGCCAGCGCCTGCAGTGCCTGCACCGCGGGCGCCGCCGGGGTGCGGGCCAGCCGGTCGAGCACGGCGCGCCGGCGCTCGGGCGCGAGCCGCCGGAACCGCGCCCCGCCGGTCGCCAGCGGCACCGCGTCGAGCGCCAGCAGCGCGACCACGAGCGCCGCCGCGTTCGCCCGCGGCGACGCGGCGATCACCCGCTCGAGGAACGCCGACGCTCCGCCCGCGCGCAGGGGCGGCAGCGGCGGCACCGGGGCCACGACCGCGTCGATGAGCGCGGCGAAGACGTCGCGGGCGCGGGCCATCACGGCCGGCGCGCCTCCACCCGCTCGCGCTGGGCGAGCGCCAGGGCGAGCATCGCGGCCCGGGCGCCGTCGCCATCGCGCGCAGCCACCGCGTCGGCCGCGCGCTCGTAGAGCGGCGCCAGCCCGGCGTGGTCGGCGGTCACCGGCAGCGCGTCCGCGTTGGCGAAGTACGCGGCCCGGATCGCGTTGAGGATCAGGACGAAGACGAGGTTGCCCGCGGCATGGGCCAGCTCCGTCGCCCACGCGAAGTCGAGCTCCTGGGCGGCGCGGTCGCCGGGCGCGCGCGCGATGGCGTCCGCCAGCGCCGACAGCCGCCCGGCCTGCGCGTCGTCGCGGCGCTCCGCGGCGAGGGCGCCGAGCTCGGTGAGCATGAGCGTGCGCGCCTCGAAGACGTCGGCGAGCACGTCCGGATCGAGCCGTCCGCCGCGCATCAGCAGCGGCGCGAGGACGTCGAGCGTGCCGCGCTCGCGGACGTCGTTGACGCGCATGGCGACGCCGTGGCGGACGTCGACGAGCCCCATCTGCTCCAGGCGCTTGAGCCCCTCGCGCAGCGCGGTCATCGTCACGCCGAGGTCGCGGGCCAGCGCGCGCTGTCCGGGCAGCTTCTCGCCGGCGGCGTACCGGCCGCCGAGGATCGCCCCCAGCAGCGTGGCGAACACGTCGTCGGCGACCTTGGGCCGGGTGTTCGGAACAGTCACGGACTTCCGGACCGTAACAGAGTTCCGAACAGTCAGACGTCCAGCAGCTCCCTCATCCGCTCGGCCGCCACCGGCGCGTCGCTGCCCCGGTTGTTGTTGAACATCAACCGGACCTCGGCCGCCTCGGCGGCGAGCTCCCGGGCGCGCTGACCGATCTCGCGCAGCTCGTCGTCGGAATACCGGTAGCCGAAGCGCTCCGCGACGGAGCGCCCGCGCGTGTAGCCCTCGGCGTTGCGGCCGTGGGCGCGCAGGTACGCGAGGTCGGCGCGGGTGACGACGTCGATCGGCGGCAGGGCCGTCGGCGCCTTGACCTGCGGGGCGTCAACGCACACGAACGCGGCCCCGGCGTGCTCGAACCAGGCGAGGGTCGCTTCGACGCGCCCGGGGTCAAGCCAACCGGGGTGGCGCAGCTCGATCGCCAGCCGCAGCGGCGTGAGCGCGTCGACGAGGTCCTCGAGCTCGGCCAGCTGGTGGGCGCCCGGCTTGAACGCCGGCGTGAGCTGGAGCAGCAGGGACGTCAGCCGGCCGGCGGTGATGAGCGGCTCGAACGCGTCCAGCGTCCGCCGCGCCATCTCGCGTTCGAGCTCGGCGTCGAGCACGACCCGCGGGCGCTTGCCGGTGACCGCCACGTCGTCGCGCAGGTCCTTCGGCAGCGAGCTCGGCGGCGCCGCGTGGCGGGAGAGCAGGCGGTGCAGCTTGACGTCGAACGTGAAGCCCTCGCCCGTGCACTGCGCCCAGCGCGCGACGGTCCGCGGCGCGGGCAGCGCGTAGAACGTCGAGTTGACCTCGACCGCGTCGAAGTGCTGCGCATACCAGGGCAGGCGCTCGCGCGCCGGCAGGCCCGGCGGATACCACTCCTCGACGAAGCCGGGGTCGGCCCAGCTCGAAGTGCCGACGGAGATCGCGCCCATCGCCGGCGGTACTACCCGATGGAGGGCGGACGGCGGCAGATCGCGGGCTGATGGTCCTCGTCCTCGCGCTGCACACGGCGCGAGCGCCTGACGGGACGACCACTACCGCGTCGCGGACCAGTCCCAGCGCTCGCGCTCGCGGTCGAACGCCTCCCAGTCGACCGGAGGCTCGGGCCCCTCGTCGTCGTCGTCGCCTTCGTCGTCGCTGGGGCCGCGCGCGGCCCAGAACGCGACCGCCATCGACGCGACCGCGCCGCCCAGCAGGATCGACGCGAGCTGCGGGTGGCGGTCGGCCGCGACCAGCACGGCGATCGGGTAGCCGATGAGGCCGACGAACCCGGCGATGAGCGTCAGCAGGGGATGGAGCCGCCGCGGCGGCGGTCCCATGAATGCCCGGGCCAGCACCAGGGCGAGTGCGGCGGCGACCGCCGCCTTGGGGAGCAGCGCGGTCACCGGGCGCACACTACTCCTCGCGGCAAGCCGGCCCAGCGCGCCCGCGAGCCGCCCCGTCAGGTGGCGTCAGTTGTCGCTCGCGCGCGTGAACTCGCTCGGCGGCTGCGAGAACCAGTCGGTGTGCGCCTGCTGCTGGACCAGCTGCAGCGCCGGCGACACCGGGGCCTGGATCGCCGCGCGGACCGGGCGCCGGGAGGTCGCGACACCTGATGCGCGGGTGAGCAGGTGCTCGAAGCGCAGAGTCTGCAAGGATGCCGAGCCGATGACAGAGCGTCACGAACGACACCAAGGAGGAACAGGAACGTGCTGAACCGGAGGGAGCTTCTGCAGTCTGCGGCCGTGGCCGCGCCGGCATTGATGCTGGGCGGCCAGGCCGCGACGGGGACGGCGGCGGCGCAGAACGGGCACGGCTCGGGCGGCGTGGCGGGGAAGAACATCATCATGTTCATCACCGACCAGGACCGCGACATCATGCACTTCCCGCGGGACTGGGCGCAGAAGAACCTGCCCGGCCTGATGCGGCTGAAGAACCACGGCCTCACGTTCGAGAACGCGTTCTGCAATGCGTGCATGTGCTCCCCCTCGCGCGCCTCGCTGCTCACGGGCTACTTCCCGGCCCAGCACGGCGTGAAGTACACGCTCGAGGAGGACATGCCCGAGGACCAGTACCCGCAGGTCGAACTGCCGCTGGACTTCAAGAACATCGCCTCGGTGATGTCGGCGGCGGGCTACAACGTCGTCTACAAGGGCAAGTGGCACCTCACCAAGCCGATCAACGGCAACACGTTCACGCCTGAGGACACCGAGCGGTACGGCTTCGCGCGCTGGAACCCGCCGGACGGCGGCGCCAACCAGGACATCAGCCAGGAGGGCGGCGGCGCCTACGACCACGACGGCCGCTACATGGACGGCCAGGGCGACCCCGCCGCGGGCCTCGAGGGCGTGCAGCAGTACCTGACGAGCGCGGCCGCCCAGCAGCAGCCGTTCTTCATGATCGTGTCTCTGGTCAACCCGCACGACGTGCTGCTGTATCCGAAGAACTACCTCGACGGCGGCTACGACGACTCGTGGCTGGAGGGCGACATCGACCTGCCGCCGACGGTCGCCGAGGACCTGTCGACCAAGCCGTCGGTGCAGGCCCAGTTCGTCCGCCTGTTCCAGCTCTCCGGCCGGCTGACGACCCGGGAGCAGAAGAAGGCCTACATCAACTTCTACGGCAACCTGATGAAGGCGTCCGACGCGTACCTCGTGGACATCCTCAATACGCTGACGCGCCAGGACATGCTCGACGACACCGTGGTGATCCGCACGTCGGACCACGGCGAGATGGGCCTCTGCCACGGCGGGATGCGCCAGAAGAACTACAACTTCTACGAGGAGACGCTGCGGGTCCCGCTCGTGTACTCCAACCCGCAGCTGTGGAGCCGGCCGGCGACCTCGCAGGCGATGGTGTCCCACGTGGACTTCCTGCCCACGCTGGCCAGCCTGGTGAACGCCCCGTCGTCGGCGCGCGCGGACTGGCAGGGCGTCGACTACTCCGATCACATCCTCGGCCGCACGTCGCGCCCGCCGCAGGACTACGTCGTCTTCACGTTCGACGACTTCCAGGCCGGGCAGAAGGCCGGCCCGTACGTCCAGCCGCCGCAGCACATCGTCAGCATCCGCGAGCAGCGCTGGAAGATCGCGGAGTACTGGGACCCCAACAGCGACACGCCGCACCAGTGGGAGATGTACGACCTCAAGCGCGACCCGCTGGAGCGCAGGAACCTCGCCCACCCCGACTACAGGCGCACGCCGGGCGAGCAGAAGCAGTACCTGCGGCTGCGGCGCAAGCTGTCGAAGGTCAAGGCGCAGCGGCTGCAGCCGCTGGCCAACACGCCGCAGCCGATCACCCAGGGCCCGCAGCGACGCCAGGCCCCGGCGATCGCCTGAGCGAACGTAACTAGAACTCGGAGAGCTCGGTCGTGATCTCCTGGACCGAGCTCTTCGCGTCGCCGAAGAGCATCGAGGTGTTGTCGGCGTAGAAGAGGGGGTTGTCGATGCCGGCGAACCCGGAGTTCATCGAGCGCTTGAGCACGATCACCGACTGCGAGCGGTCGACCTCGAGGATGGGCATCCCGTAGATCGGGCTGCCCGGGTCGTCGTTGGCCGCCGGGTTGGTGACGTCGTTGGCGCCGATGATCAGCGACACGTCGGTGCGGGGGAACAGGGGGTTGGCCTGCTCCATCTCCTTGAGCTGGTCGTAGGGCACGTCGGCCTCGGCGAGCAGCACGTTCATGTGGCCGGGCATGCGGCCCGCGACGGGGTGGATGGCGAAGTTGACCTCGACGCCGCGCTTCTCGAGCTCGATGGTGAGCTCTCGGACGGCGTGCTGGGCCTGGGCGACCGCCATCCCGTAGCCGGGCACGATCATCACGCTGCTCGCGTAGGCCATCTGCACGGCGGCGTCGCTGGCCGTGGTCGAGCGGGCGGTGCGATCGATGCCGTCGGCGCCCGCGGCGGGCAGCGCGCCGGCGCCGCCGAAGCCGCCCGCCACGATGCTCGGGATCGAGCGGTTCATCGCCTTGGCCATCAGGTTGGTCAGGATCGAGCCGGACGCGCCGACGATCATGCCCGCGACGATCAGCGCCGGGTTGTTGAGCGCCATGCCGGTCGCCGCCGCCGACAGGCCGGTGAACGCGTTGAGCATCGAGATGACCACGGGCATGTCCGCGCCGCCGATCGGCAGCACGACGAAGTTGCCCAGAAGCGCCGCCGCGACCAGGATCCCGATGAACACCCACTGGCTGTCGGTGCCGGTCGCGATCGCCACGCCGAAGCCGACGCAGACCGCCAGCAGCGCGACGTTGATCAGCTGCTGGGCGGGCAGCACGATCGGCTTGCCCGGCAGGATCTCCTGCAGCTTGGCGAACGCGATGTTCGAGCCCCAGAACGAGATCGACCCCACGATCGCCGCGAACAGCTCGAAGACCACCACGTAGGTCGCCTCGCCCGAGAAGCCGCCCGTGTTGCGGAACTCCGCCCACGCGATCAGCGCGACCGCGCCGCCGCCGACGCCGTTGAACAGCGCCACCATCTGCGGCATCGCCGTCATCTTCACGTTGCGTGCCGCCGGGACACCGACCACCGTGCCGACCACGACGCCCATCACGATGAGCACCCAGTTGCCCATCCCGTCGATCAGGAGCGTCGCGATCACGGCGATCGCCATGCCGACCGCCGCGATGCGGTTGCCGCGCACCGCCGTGCGCGGACCCGTCAGCCCGCCCAGCCCGATGATGAACAGAGCGAAGGCGATGATGTAGAGGACGTAGATGAACTCGTCGTCGTGCACGAACGACGCGAACGGCAGCGACATCACTGCGGGCCCGCCCCCGGCTCGATCTCCCCGGCCGCCTCGACCTTCGCCGCCACCTTCTTCGGATCCTTGCCCTTGAACATCTCCAGCATCCGGTCGGTCACCAGAAAGCCGCCGACGACGTTGATCGTGCCGAACGCGATCGCGATCACCAGCAGCAGCTTGCTCAGCCAGCCGTCCACGCCCAGCCCCAACACCACCAGGCCGCCGAGCAGCACGATCCCGTGAATCGCGTTCGTACCCGACATCAACGGCGTATGCAGCGTGTTCGGGACCTTCGAGATCACGTAGTAGCCCACAAAGCCCGCCAACACCAGGATCGCCAGATTCGTGACCAACATCAGGCCGTGGCCTCCAAGGCAGTCTTGACAGCGGGATGGACGACCTCGCCGCCGCGCGCCACACACGCCCCGGCGACGATCTCGTCCTCGAAGTTCAAATTCAGCCGGCCGTCCTCGCCGACCACGAGGTCCAGGAACGCCAGCAGGTTGCGGGCGTAGAGCATCGAGGCGTGCTGCGGCATCGACGCCGGCAGGTTCAGCGGCGAGACGATCGTCACATCCTCACGAACCACCGTCTCCCCCGGCACGGTCAGCTCGCAGTTGCCGCCCGTCTCGCCCGCGAGGTCGATGATGACGCTGCCCGGCGCCATCCCCGCCACCGCCTCCGCGGTCACCAGCCGCGGCGCCGGCCGGCCCGGCACCAGCGCCGTCGTGATCACCACGTCAAAGCCCTTGATCGCATCCGTCAACGCCTGCTGCTGCGCGGCGCGCTCCTCTTCGGTCAGCTCTCGCGCATAGCCACCCTCACCGGCCGCCGAGATCCCGAGGTCCAGGAACTGCGCGCCCAGCGACCGGACCTGCTCGGCCACCTCCGGACGCACGTCATAACCGGTCGTCTTCGCGCCCAGCCGCTTCGCCGTCGCCAGCGCCTGCAGCCCCGCCACCCCAGCGCCGAGCACCAGCACCTTCGCCGGCGGGATCGTCCCCGCCGCCGTCATCAGCATCGGAAAGAACCGCGGCAGCACCTCCGCCGCCAGGATCACCGACTTCAACCCCGCCACATTCGACTGCGACGACAACGCATCCATCGACTGCGCCCGCGAGATCCGCGGGATCGCCTCCACCGCGAACGCGGTCACCCCGGCCGACGCCAGCGCACCCACCGTCCCCGGCGCGCCCAACGGGTTCAAGAACCCCAACAGCACCGAATCGGCACCCAATCGGCCGATCTCCTCCTCGGCCGGCGGCGCGACCTTCAGCACCACGTCGCAGCCCCAGACGTCGTCGGACAGCTCGGCCCCCGCCTCAGCGAACGCCGCGTCCGGGATCAGCGCGCGTGCACCCGCGCCGGGCGCCACGCGGACGTCCAGGCCCTTGGCCACAAGGCGCTTGACCACCTCGGGCACGAGCGCAACGCGCGTCTCGCCCGCAGCCGTCTCGGCAGGAACCCCCAGTCGCATGAGGCGGGAAACCTAACCGAAAGGTCCGGCGGACGACCGGCGGGACGGTGCTGCCTCAGTCAGTGCCGGGCGAACGCAGCGGGAGCGGGATGCCGCGGTCGTCGCCGACCGCCAACGCGAAGCGATCGGCGAGCGTCCCCTCGTCGAACGCCCGGACCGCCGAGGCCACCCCGGCGGCGTCGGTGCCGGTGATGAACCAGGTCGGCGGCTGGTCGTCGAACGCGGTGGCGGCGATCAGGCCGGACCCGGGACCGAGGGTCCGCACGACGTGGCCGCCGGCGTCGAGCAGCGCGAGCGACCGCCCGTCGTCGGAGAAGCGGGCCGCGACGCCGGACGCCCGCGGGCCGAGGTCGACGAGCCGCGCAGCGCGATCGCCGCGCATCGCCGACCACGGTCCGACGAGCACGCGCAGGTTCTCGTCGCCGCCCTCGGTCCCGATGAGGGACTGCGACGCGAGGATGCCGCTCTCCCCCAGCCGCTTCGCGATCGCGTCGCACGAGCGCTTGTCGCCGTGGCGCACGCACTCCACGCGAACCGGCCAGCGCCTGCCGTCCCGCCCGTGGGCGAACGGCTCCGGGTACGAGCCGATCACCGCCGGCACGTCAACCCGGTGCGCGTCCCACCAGATGCGGTCGCCCGCGTGGACGCCGGCCTTGGCGGGGTCACCCGTCTCGTGGACCCCGTTGACGAAGACGCGCCACGGCCCGGGCGTCCCGTCGATCGCCTGCACGCGCCCACCGGACTCGCGCACGTCGAAGCCCGCGCGCAGCAGGCTCAGCAGCGTCTGGCCGCCGGCCGCCGGCTGCGGCCCGGCGTCGCCGACCCGCTGGGCACCGGAGTCGCGCGTCACGAGCACCGAGACGTCGCTCGACCCGCTCGGCGACCTGCCGCCGCACGCGCCGAGGGCGAGCGAGCCGGCCGCGACGGCGGCCAGGGCGGCGAGACGAAGGGGGCGCATGGGTCGGCCGCTCAGGGTAGGCCGTGGGCCGCCGCGGTTCGCGCTACGGTCCAGGAGGCCATGACCGTCAACCTCACCCGCATCTACACGAAGCTCGGCGACGGCGGCGAGACGCACCTCGGCGACATGAGCCGGGTGCCGAAGACCCACCCGCGCATCGAGGCCTACGGGGTGGTCGACGAGCTCAACGCGCAGCTCGGCCTCGCGCTCGCCGCAGGCGAGCTGCCGGCCGACCAGGCGCAGTGGCTGGGCCACATCCAGAACGACCTCTTCGACGTCGGCGCCGACCTCTCCGTGCCCGAGTCCGGGGACGGCGGCCGCGAGCGCCTGCGCGTGGTGCCCGAGCAGGTCGCCTGGCTCGAGGAGCGCTGCGACGAGGTCAACGCCACGCTCGCGCCGCTGAAGTCGTTCGTGCTGCCGGGCGGGTCGCGCGCCGCCGCCCACCTGCACGTCTGCCGCACGGTCTGCCGGCGCGCGGAGCGCCGGGCGCTGCTCGTGCAGGACGCGAACCCGGAGGTGGTGCGCTACCTCAACCGGCTCTCCGACCTGCTCTTCATCCTCAGCCGCGCCGCGAACGCGGGCGGCGAGGAGCCGCTCTGGCAGCCCGGCCGCTTCCGCTGATCGGCACGGCACACGGCGCCCGGCGCAGATAATTTCGCGGCCATGGACTTCCCGCAGACGCATCGCACGAACACCGGGCGCCCGGTGCAGGTCGACCGCACGGACGCCGGGACCGTGACGTTCGCCGACGGCGACGTGCAGCTCGCCACGCTGACGTGGCTCGGCGGCGGCGAGTGGCGTCTGGAGCTTCCCGGCGACGATCAGCGCACGCTGCATGCCGCCCGTGACGACCCGCCCATCGCCGCGACGATCGTGCAGATCGACGTGCACGAGGACGAGGACGACGACACGAGCGGCGTCGACGACTGACCGCGACACGGCCGGGACGCCTGCGCGTCCCGGCCGCGGAGTCACCCAGTCCTACGGGTTCATCAGCATCGCGTCGCCCGCGATGTTGATCGCGCCGATCGAGTCGAACCGCGCGCGCAGGTCGCCGCCCAGCGTCCCGGGCACCACGTTCCCGGCGGCACCCTCGCCCGTGAAGACGCCGGTGCCCGACAGGTCCGGCGAGATGCCCTTGGCCGTGGCGGTCGCGCCACCGCCTCCGACGGTCAGGCCCTGGCCGCCCCCGGAGATCATGTGCATGATCCGCGCCGGCGCCGTGGCCGCCTGATCCTCCATCTGCATGGCGGTCTGGCCGCCGCGCCGTGCGGTGAACGTGAACATCGCGGCGCCGTCCATCTTCGTGTGGGTCAGCATCGGCTCGCCGCCGGCGCCACCGCCGCCGCCGTCGCCACCGGTGCCGCCGTCGCCGCTGCACTTGATGCTGCCACCCGTGATGCCGACTCCCGGCAGCTTCTTCGCCGTCACGGTGCGGAAGTACGTCGTGTCGGCGACGAGCCGGAACGAGCCGGTGAACGTGCCGCTCCTCGCGCTCCCGGCGCGGCCGGTGCACCCCGCCGGCACCCGCCCCTTGGTCTTGCGGACGGTGCCGAGCTTCAGGTTCACCGCGCCATATCGCCCGAGCGAGCCCTTCATCGACGTCTTCGTGACCTTCACGCCCGAGTCAAAGCTGTACATGTGCTGCTGCGTCGACTTGCCCGACGTGCGATTGAACATGACGGTCAGCGTGTCCTTGGCGCCGCTGTCGGTGCCAAGGACCGTCATGTTGTAGTCGCGGACCTTGATCGGTCCGGCGGAGAGGGTCCCGGCGGCCTCGGCGGCGACGGGCAGGGCGAGGACTGCAGCCAGCGATGCCCCTGTCAGCATGCGTGCCTTCATCGTGTGCTCCTTCATGGTCTGAGGAAGCGGCGCAGTCTAATCTGGTCGTCCCTGTCTCGCTTTCCTGAGCGGGGCGACGTCTCGCGCGCGTCGCCGACGTCGGGCGTCTGACCGCCAGATCCTCCCCGACGGAGCACTCAGCTCAAGTGGCGTGTCGCCCGGCCGATGACCGGAACAGACCGCGAGCCTTGTCCTCCTCTCCTCCCGGGCCGCGGTCTGCATCGCAGTGCGTCACAGGCGCGGCCGGCCTCCCACCCCCCGGTCGCGCCCGTTTCGCGCTACAACCGGGGTCGCATGCGCCTGCTCGTCGCCTTCCTGCGCTGGACCTACGTCGTGTGTGGCGCCGGCGCCATCGCGATCGGCATCGTGCTCGCCGGCGAGTCTGTCGCGGCGGCGATCGCGCTGATCACGTTCGGCCTGCTGAACATCTTCCTGGGCGTCAGCGGCCGCGGCGTCTTCGTCGGCCGCTGAGCCGTCAGCCGTTCGCGGCGGGGAACGTTCAACAGGCTCCGAGGCGTCACGCGTCCCTTCCCCGGGTAAGCCGAGGGCACCACAACCGGAGGACATGACATGGCAGACAGCAGGGGCGGCAGCATCGGCGGGATCGGGATCGGCGGGATCCTCGTCATCGTCGGCATCGTGGTGGCGATCGTGTGGAGCCTGCTGCTCGGCATCATCATCGCCCTCATCGGCCTCGTCGCGTTCGGCGGGTTCGCGAAGGGCAAGTGGTACTGACCCCGGTCCACTGAGTCGGCAAGGCGGTCATCCACCGCAGCGCAAGCGGGATGAACCCGCCCGGATTCGCCGGCGTCGCGCCGGTCAGGCGACGTCCTCGACGAGCCAGGCCTTCGCCTGCTCGAGTTCGCGCACGTGGAACCCGCGCGCCTTGCCGGGCAGGAGGAACGACAGGCCGCGCAGCGCGGGGCGCATCCAGTTCTCGTCGCTGACCACGGCAACCCGGTCGAACGACGACGCGTGCCGCGCCCGGAACCCGGTGTCGGCCTTCATCGCATCGCCCTCCATCTCGCCCGCCGACGGCCCGATGAGATAGAGCATCCGCACGTTACGGCCCTCGGCGATCTCGCGCCGGAGCACCGGCTCGACCGTCTCCTCCCAGTCGTCGTCGTCCACCTTGCCGACCGCCTCGAAGCCGAGCGTCCCAGCCGGCATGTCGTCCATCCGTCGCAGCATCAGCGTGTCTCCGTGGTGAGGGATCGTCGCTCATTCGTACCGCGCGCGCGGCATGCCGCACCATGGGGCGCTCCGGTGAATCGCGCGGGTGCGTGCACCAGTGCCGCGCCGCGCCGCGCCGCGCCGCGCCGCGATGACGCCGTTCAGCCACGGGCCGTGTCAGGGATCGGTCCCGTCGCCACCGACACCGCGCGCTCCCGAGGCGTGAACGGCCGTTCCTCGAGCACATCGCCGTGGCGGACGGTGACCGCCGTACCGGGCGGCACCTCCCGCCACAGCCCGGGCAGGTCCGAGAAGGGCTCGGAGACCACGAGGCGGTCGTCATGGCCGAGGCGCTGCAGCCTCGGGTTCTCCGGGTGCAGGCGCCGGATCGCGTCCGCGTCGCACGACGTGAACAGCGTCCGCGGCAGCCCTTCGCTGGCGTAGCGCACCGCCCAGACCGCCGTTCCGTCGGAGATGCCGAACGTGCCCTGCACGGGCGCTGGAACGCCGCGCCGCGCAGCGACCGCCTCGATGGTCCCGACCGCACGCTCGAGCGCGCCGATCGGATCCTCCCGGAGGCCGAACGTCAGCGCCAGATGAAGAACCACCTCCGTGTCGGTGGTGCCCTGGACGAGCGGGAACAGGTCGGGGTCCACCGCCAGCATGAGGTCGCGCCGCAGCCGCTCGAACCCGGCGACGAAGCCGTTGTGGACGAACAGCCAGCCGTCGTGGCGGAACGGGTGGCAGTTGGTCTCCTGCACGGGCGAGCCGATCGCCGCGCGCACATGAGCCAGGAAGAGCGGAGATTCGACATGCGCGGCGAGGTCGCGGAGGTTCGCGTCGCTCCACGCCGGCGCGACGCTGCGATACAGGCCGGGCCCGGAACCGGTCCCGTACCAGCCGACGCCGAACCCGTCTCCGTTCGTGGGCTCCGCGCCGAGGTCGGAGTGCAGGCTCTGGGCGACGATCCCGTGCTTGGTCTTGAACAGCAGCTCGTCCATGAGGACGGGCTGGCCCAGCCACGCCATCCAGCGACACATCGAATGCGCTCCTCTCCGCTCACCGGCGCCCGCGGCGGGCGCGGGCGGACCTCACTCCTCGCCGATGAACTCTGCGCTCAGGCGCCGGTTGCGGCAAACCGGCGCGCCAGCATCCTGCGGTGTTGCGCGCATCCCGGACGTCTGGGTGTCGACGCGCGGATCGATGTGCGCGCCCCTCGCGCACCGGCCGACGCCCTCGGCCCGGGAGAGGTCGAGGCCGGGCTCGGTCGCGGCGTCTCACCGCACGTCGTCGCCGGCGTTCCGACCACGCGGGGCAATGGCGCGCACCGGTGTCGCCCGGGGATGCCGACACCCGTTCAGACACCGGCCTGCCTGCTTGCGCGGCCACAGGCGGTCAGCGAGAGTCCCGGCGCGCCGCTTCGCGTTAAGGCGCCACCCTCACGGTGGAGCGGCGACCACGACATCCCCCCAACCATCCTCAGGAGGAGCGATGGCGAACGTTCCCTTTGCCGACAACTATCCATTCCTCGAAGTCATGTGGTCGATGCTGGTGTTCGTCGGCTTCGTGTTCTGGATCTGGCTGGCGGTCATGGTCTTCATGGACATCTTCCGCCGGGACGACATGGGCGGCTTCGCCAAGGCGATGTGGATCGTCTTCGTGATCTTCATCCCGCTGCTCGGGGTGCTGGTCTACCTGATCGCGTACCACAACTCGATCGCCGAACGCAACATGCGCGGCCAGGAGGCCGCCAAGGCGGCCTTCGACCAGCAGGTGCGCGAGGCGGCCGGAAAGTCGGGCCCGGCCACGGAGATCGCCACCGCCAAGAGCCTGCTCGACGCCGGCGCCATCACGGACGCCGAATACGACGACCTCAAGACCAAGGCGCTGGCCGGGCGGTCCTGAGCGACGCCGAGCGACACCGCGACCAAGGAGCCGTCATGAGCGCAGACGCAATGGAACTGGGACCGGTCGACATCGTCGTCATCGGCTACCCGCCCGACGCACCGAAGGCGGGCGACGCCGTCCCGATCTTCCTGGACCTCGTCGACCGCGGCATCATCCGCGTCCTCGACGTCGCCGGTGTGCAGAAGAACGAGGACGGCACGTTCGACGCCTTCTTGGCTGCGGACATCGACGGCGATGGCTTCCCGGACCTCGCGGCGTTCTCGGGGGCCAGCACGGGGCTCCTGGCCCACTCGGACCTGAGCACGGCGTCCGACGATCTTGAGCCCGGCACGGCGGCCATCCTCATCGTCTACGAGAACCGCTGGGCCGCCCCCTTCGTCGCGGCCGTCCGCCGTAACGGCGGCGAGGTGCTCGCGTTCGAACGCGTCCCGGCGGCGGACCTCCTCGACGCCCTCGACGCGCTGGACGAGCCCGAGACGGCCGCTTAGGACACCAGGAGAACAGGAGACGACCATGCCACTGATCAGAGGACTGGCGCGGACAGCGGCGATCGCCGGAACGGCGACGGCGGTGTCCAACCGCGTCAGCCGCCGCCAGGGCGAGCGCTGGCAGGCCAAGGAGGAAGAGGCACAGGCGCAGGCCGCCCCGGCGCCCGCCCCCTCGCCGCAGGCCGCACCCGGCCCTCCAGCCCGGGACACCGTCGCCCAACTCAAGGATCTCGCCGACCTGAAGGCTCAGGGCATCCTCACCGACGCCGAGTTCGCGGCGGAGAAGGCCAAGATCCTGGGGAGCTGACCCACTGTCGCGGCGCTGGTGGACGCCGGCCGCGATCCCGATGACGATGATCGCCGCGACGACCCAGTCGACGACCATGCAGAACGGGGGCCACCAGCGCGGGCCGGCGACGAAGTGGCTGCGGTGTTGCCAGAGATCCTTCGGCGCCGGTCTGATCGGGCGCCGCGGCGCTCATCGAGGATCGCGATCGACGGGCCCGTCCATGGGCCCCCAACGTGGTGCCGCCTCGGCGCCGGCGTTGATGCGCTCGGCCAGATGTTCGGCGTCGTCCTTGACCCAGCCGAGCAGCGCCGAGCCACGGGTGTGTTGCCAGGGCATCCCGAGGAAGTACGGGCCGGGGCCGGCCGTCACGCCGCGCTCGTGTACGACGTTGCCGCCGCGTCGAGGATGGTGAACCGCCGGCCCTGGCGAGCCAGGAAGCAGCCGATTGCGAGGCCGGCCTGGCCGCCGCCGATGACGACGACGTCATGGCGCTGGGCGCTCATGGCGCCCATCCTTCGCCAATTCGCCCTGGCGGTGGGATGCCGCGCCGAGCGCAGAGCCAGCAGCACGCCGCCTCCGAGCAGCGCGAGATCCGAGCGACACGGCCCCCGCTTGGTCGTGCTCATCGCGCCGGCTCCGGCCGGCCGCGGAACGCGGCGACGAGCTCGGCCAGGACCAGCTCGGCGCCGTCGGGCGCGTCGATGGTCAACACCACCGTGTCGGGCTCGTCGGTCACGCGCATCGTCAAGAACGCGCAACAGCCGGCCTCGGCCGCCGCGACCGCCAGCACCCGGTCGCGCACCCCGGCGCCGGCAGCGAAGCACAGCTTCGCCCACCGCGAGTCGGCGTGCGCGTCCACCAGCGCCGCGCGGCCAAGGTGCGCCATCTCCTCCAGGCGCCGAGGCAGCTCGCTCGCGCTCAAGGCGCACGCTATGGACAGTTCGGTCGGCATCGAGAGACGCTCCGCGGAGTCGTTGACCGCAGGTACTCTGCTCCTTGAACCCAGGTTCAAGTCAAGGCAGAGTCCATGGACCAGGCCACGCTCACCATCGGGCAGCTCGCGCAGCGCTTCGGCATCAATACGTCGGCCATCCGCTACTACGAGCGCGAGGGCGTGCTGCCTCAGCCGGCCCGCGTCAGCGGCCAGCGCCGTTACGGGCCCGACGCGGCAAAGCGCCTCGAAGTCCTGGAGGTCGTCAAGCGGGCGGGCTTCACTCTCGACGAGGCACGGCTGCTGCTGCAGAGCACCGGGGCCGGCGCCCCCGCGTTCGAGTCGCTCCGTGAGCTGGCGCAGCGCAAGCTGCCCGAAGTCGACGCGCTCATCGCACGCGCCCAGGCGATGCGCACCTGGCTGCTGACCGCCATCGACTGCTCGTGCACCAGCCTCGACGTCTGCGCGCTCTTCGAGCCGAGCCACGGCACACCCGCGTCGGACGCGCCTCACCCGCTACGCGTCACCCGCGGCACCAGCCGTCCCGCGGCATTCAACGCCTGAGGGCCGCCCAGGGGTCATGGCCGGACACCGGATCGACGTATGAGCAACGGATACCAACTGCCGTTGGTCCAGGCCGGCGCCGCCCGCCCGCCGGGGCCGCCCACGGCGCGCACCGCCGACTGGCAGCGCGCCGCGCGCCTCGCCGTCGCGCTGTCGTGGCTGAGCCTGGTCTACATGGCGATCGAGGGTGGGGTCGGCGTCTGGCAGGGAGCCACGGCCGGCTCGGTCGCCCTTGTCGGCTGGGGCCTGGCCTCCTTCATCGAAGGGCTCGCGTCCGCCGTCATCGTCTGGCGATTCACCGGTTCACGCCGGCTGTCCGAGACGGCCGAGCATCGCGCCCAGAGGCTCGTCGCGATCCAGTTCTTCATCCTCGCGCCCTATGTGCTCTTCGAGAGCATCAAGACCCTGATCGAAGGCGGACACCCCGACATCACCGTCATCGGCATGGCGCTCACGGCAACCAGCGTCGTGCTCATGCCGCTGCTCGGCAGGGCCAAGCACCGCCTCGCCGAGCGACTCGGCTCGACCGCCACGGCCGGCGAGGGAACCCAGAACGTGCTGTGCGGCGTTCAAGCGGCCGCGGTCCTCGCCGGCCTGGCCGCCAACGCCGCCGTCGGCGCCTGGTGGCTCGACCCGCTGATCGGCCTGTTCATCGCGTTCGTCGCGGTGAAGGAAGGGCGCGAAGCCTGGCGCGGCGAGACGTGCTGCGACTGCGCAGCTCCGCATATCCGATCCGCCTGAGGGCTCAGCGCCATCTCGCCGACATGCCCGGCCGGACACCAGGGCCGACGCTCGAAGGTAGGGTTGGCTCGAGATCCGATGCATTGGACGCTGGCGATCGTCGCAGGGGCGGTGCTCACCGTCGCTTCGTTCTCGAGGCTGCTCTCGGGGACCCCGGTCACACCGGCGATGGTGTTCGTGGCGATCGGCATCCTCGTCGGCCCGCGCGTCATCGGCGAGATCGACCTCTCGCCCCTGAGCTCGACGGTCCGCGTGCTGGCCGAGGCGACGCTGACGCTCGTGCTGTTCTCCGACGCATCACGGATCGACCTGCGCGCACTGCGGCGCGACTATCACCTGCCGGCTCGCCTGCTCGGAATCGGGCTTCCCCTGACGATCGTCGCCGGCGCCGTCGCCGCCACGGCCCTCTACCCCGAGCTCCCCGTCGCCGAGGCCGTGGTCCTCGCCATCCTGCTGGCGCCGACCGATGCCGCACTCGGGCAGGCCGTCGTCACCGAACCACGGCTGCCGCTTCGCATCAGGCAGGGACTGAACGTCGAGAGCGGCCTGAACGACGGGATCTGCGTCCCGCTGCTGCTGATCGCGCTGGCCGTCGCCGACGTCGACGCCGATGTCCAGACGGGCCACTACGCGGTCACGGTGGTGCTCGAGGAGATCGGCTACGGCATCCTCGGCGGGATCGCCGCGGGGGCGGCGGCCGCCGCCGTCGTCGTCCTGGCCGGCCGGCGCCGGCTGATCACGCCCATGTGGATGCAGATCATCCCGGTCGCGGGCGCCGCGCTCGCGTACGGGATCGCGGACCCGCTCGGCGGCTCGGGGTTCATCGCGGCGTTCGTGGCCGGAATGACCTTCGGAGCCCTGCTTCGGCGGGATCCGGGGGACATCGCGGCGTTCGGCGAGCAGGCCGGCGGACTGCTCAGCGCGCTGACGTTCCTGGCGTTCGGGGCGATCCTGCTCGGCCCCGAGCTCGGACACGTGACGTGGCAGGCCGCGCTGTACGCCGTGCTCAGCCTCACCGTCGTGCGCATGCTCCCGGTCGTGATCGCCCTGATCGGCAGCGGCGCCCGCTGGCAGACCGCAGCCTTCCTCGGCTGGTTCGGCCCGCGCGGGCTGGCTTCGATCGTCTTCGCGGTCCTGATCGTCGAAGAGGCGAACCTGCCCCACACGCCCACGATCCTCCTCGCCACCTACATCACCGTCGGCTTGTCCGTCCTCGCCCACGGCGTCTCCGCGGCACCCCTGGCGATCCGTTACGCCCGCTGGTTCACGGCCCACCCCGAGAACGCGCGCCCCGCGATGGAGAGCGTCCGCGTCGCCGTCCACCGAGCGCGCGGCCAGCCCGCCGCGAGCGACCGCATGTGACGAGCCGCGCGCGTCGCCGGCGGTCTGCGAGCGGCCGATCAGCAGCAGCGCAAACGCGGCGGCGGCGATGGTTGGAATCGCTCGAGCACGCTGAGTCGAAGCGATGTTCCACGCGCGACACGCCCGGGCGCAAGGGAGACGCGGCGTCAGTCGTGTGCGCTCCCCCCATGCCGACGTGCGCACCACCTTGCGGTGCTCGATTCGGCGGAGCCATACTCGTCGACGGCCGAGCCAGGGAGAACGCAGCGGTGCTCATCGAGGACTACGGCCTGATCGCCGATCAGGAACATGACGTGGCGCCGTCCGGGCGTCAGGCGTGACCGCTCGCCCGGCAGCCGCCGACTCGGCCGCCGCCCGGCGCAGGTTCCTGGCTCCTCTCGCGCTGGCGCAGTTCATCTGCAGCTTCGCCGGCTCGAACATGAACGTGATGATCAACGACATCACCAAGGACCTCGACACGACCGTGGCCGGGGTGCAGGCGGCCATCACGCTCTTCCTGCTGATCATGGCGATCCTCATGATCCCGTGCAGCAAGCTCACTGACCGCTGGGGCCGCAAGCGCTGCTTCACCATGGGCCTCGTGCTGTACGGGATCGGCGCCCTGTTGAGTGCCGCCGCGCCGGGATTGGGCGTTCTGATCATCGGCAACTCGGTGCTGGAAGGCGTCGGGACGGCGCTGCTGATCCCACCGGTCTACATCCTCACGACGCTCCGGTTCGGCGACACCATGTCGCGCGCCCGGGCGTTCGGCGTCATCAGCGGGTTCGGCGGCATGGGAGCGGCTGCCGGTCCGCTGATCGGCGGGCTGATCACGAGCGCCATCAGCTGGCGCGCCGCGTTCGTGTTCCAGGCGTTGATCGTCGCGACGATCGTCCTGCTGAGTCGCCGTGTGACCGACCCGCTGCCCGCCGACCCGGAGCGACCGTTCGACGCGGTCGGCGCGGTCCTCTCCGCGGCCGGCCTGTTCTTCATCGTCTTCGGGATCCTGCAAGCCGACCGGGATCCGGTCCTGATGGCGGTCCTGCTCGTCGTCGGCGGCGCGTTGCTCGCCGGGTTCTTCGTCTACATCCGGGCACGCGAGCGCTCCGGACAGGAGCCCCTGCTCTCGACACGATTGTTCAAGAACCGTGTGTCGAACCTCGGCCTGATCACCCAGAACATCCAGTGGCTGCTGCTGATGGGCGTGTCGTTCGTCGTGGCGGTCTTCCTGCAGACCGTACGTGGGTATGACGCCATCGAGACCGGGGTCATCTTCACCGCGGCCACGCTCGGTGTGCTGGTTTCGTCGCTGGCGGCCGAGCGGCTCGCGAAACGACGCCCGCAGCGCACCCTCATCGTGGCCGGCTTCGTCATGACGGGTGCCGGGATCGTGCTGCTGCTTGCGCTGGTCGGCGCCTCGTCGCGGGTCGTCGCGTTCGCCCCGGGTCTGCTGCTGATCGGCCTCGGCCTCGGCGTGATGCTGACACCGTCGGTCAACCTCGTGCAGTCCAGCTTCCCGGAGGAACAACAGGGCGAGATCTCCGGTCTGTCGCGAAGCGTCTCGAACCTGGGTTCCTCGTTCGGTACGGCGATCGCCGGGACGATCCTCGTGTCGAACCTGGGCGGCGGGAACACGTCCTACGTCATCGCGATGATCGTGCTGGCCGCCCTCGCGCTCGTGGGCCTGGCCGCCGGGCTCCGCCTCCCGCCGAACCCACAGCGCGTCGGCGCGCCCGCAGCAGAAGCATTGCGCTGATCTCGTCGCCGCTGCGCGGCATCACAGCACCGGGAACGACACGTCCCACTTCAGGTCCAAGCACTTGCACCCGGACACCGACAGCGGCGGGATGCGCTCGTACGGCTCGGCGCCGCGCGCGAAGCGGCGTGCGCGCGGTGGAGGTCGCGGGCTCGATGCGGCCGGGTGAGTCTTCCAGGTCGAGCGCGCGCCGCGCCGGGGCCGCCCGGCACCTGACCGGCCGAGTGTGCGGGAACGGGTGCGGTGGGTAGCCGACGGGCTCCACGACAAGGAGAGGTTTCATGACCACCCGTACGCGATCGCGTCCCGCCTCCGCGGGTCGCTTCCAGTCCCCGACCGCGCGCCGCTCGCCGAGCAGCCCGCCGCGGCGCAAGCCCGCGTCGGCCGGTCGCGCGACGCCGCGCTTCGGCCGGCCGCAGCCGAAGCAGTCGGCCCTGCAGAAGATGGCCGGCACGATCGGCGGCCTGTTCGGCGGCGGCAGGAGCAAGGCCTCCAAGCGTCACACGCCCAGCGCGAAGCAGGGTGTCGGCATGGCGGCGATCGCCGGCGTGGCCGGGCTCGCGATGAAGAACCGCGACAAGCTCGGCAAGCTGATCGGCCGGGGCGGCGACGAGCACCCGGCTGACCGGTTCAGCCCGGCCGAGGTCACGAGCCCCGGCGCTCCGCCGACCCCGCCGCACCCCGGCCCGCTGGGCGAGCGGCCGTAGCCCAACGGCTCGTTAGGCCGACCCGGCGGCGAGTGGGCGTTCTGCTGCGCAACGCGCAGGAGACGCCCACTCGCTGCGGGCTCGCCCGCGTGTTGCTCGGTCACGGCTCGTCCGCGCGTGGTCGCCGCCGTAGCGGTTCAGGAGGTCGGCCGCGCCGCGCTCGTTCTCTTCGGTCGCCTCCTCGGGGCGTCCTCAGCCCCGTTGTGCGTTCCGGAGGCAGCCGCCGCAGGTCGCGCAGGAGCGCCGGGGCTTCGCCACGCTGCGCTGCGCGCGAGCAACGGGACGCCTGCATCACAGCGCTGGGGCGTCGGCGAGGCGCGCGAGCTTGAGCGCGACGTGGAGCTCCAAGCGTACGTGGCCGGCACCGAGATCGACGCCGGCACGCTCCTCGATGCGACCCAGCCGGTGGTACAGACTGGTGCGGTGCAGGTGCAATACGGCGGCGGTCCGCTGGACGTTACCGCCGAGATCGAGGTAGGTCTCCAGCGTGTCGCGCAGGGCCTGCGCGTCGCGACCGCCGCCCAGGCGCTCGAGCGCCGGCGCGGCGATGTCGGGGGCAACCGCCTGCATCCCGCCCGCCATGAGCAGCCGGTAGATCCCGATCTGCGACCAGGAAGCCACCGGACCGATGGTCGGGTCGACCGCGGACGCCTGCGCGGCGCGACAGGCTTGCTCGTGCGCGGAGGAGACGTCGGCGAGCTCGCCGTGGCGGTCGCTGATGCCGACGGCGACCCCGATCGCCCCGCCGACGGCTTGGAGCATCTCATCGCGCAGGCGGGCCGCGACCAGGACCGCGTCGGCGTCGCCCGACAGCGCGCCGGGCGCGCCGCGGCCGTCCACAGCCAGCACTGCCAGATGGCCCCCGACCACAGCCGCGAGCCGATCGCGTGACCGGGCGGCGAACCGGTCGGCCAGCGCGACGTGCATCTGGGCGAGCGTCTCGCTGCGACCCGCGCCGTCCAGTGCCGTCGGCACGACGGCGAGCACGCGCAGCGGCGCGCGCGGCGGAATGCCATGCTCGTCGCTGAGACGTCTGAGTGCACGCGCGCCGGCACGCCGGTCGCCGCCGAGCCCGCGGGCAAGCAACGCCGACGTCTCGGTCCAGGCGGCCAGTGCCGGCGACCGGTCGCGGTACAGCAGCGCAGCCAGGCCGCGGGCGCGCCGCTCGGCGGTCGCGACCTCATCGGCTGTGCACGGCCGATCGCTCTCGATGATCCACAAGTGGCCGAGCCTGACGCCGCGGTATCGCAGCGGAATGCAGAGGCGCGGGTGCATCTTCAGCTCAGGGTTGGCGGGGATCCGCACCGGCTTGTCGGCCGTGGCGATGCCGTGCGACTGCTGCCAGTCGTAGACATCGGGCGGCGTCTCGCGGGTGAGGATCGCCAGCATGCGCGCCTCGTCGATCGGTGTCGGTTGGGCGCTGTAGGCGATCGCGCGCCCGTCCAGGTCCTCGACGGTCGCGCCGTAACCGATGTCCGCCACCAAGGCGTCCAGATGCTCTTGCAGGCGGTCGGGTACCACGCGCCGCAGCCTAGACGATCGCTCTACAAATGTAGGACGAGTTGGCGAGAAGATCGGATACTGCGCCGCTCGATGCGCATGGACTTCGCGCGTACGGTCTGAGGCATGCGTGTGATCGTTGCCGGAGCCGGAATGGTCGGGCTCTCCTGCGCCTGGTTTCTCCAGGAGGCGGGTGTGGACGTCGTGGTCCTCGACCGGACCGGTGTCGCGGCGGGGGCCTCGTGGGGCAACGCAGGCTGGCTGTCGCCGGCCCTGACAGTGCCGCTGCCGGAGCCTGCGGTGCTGCGCTACGGGCTCAAGGCCATGGCCGACCATCGCTCGCCGCTGTACGTGCCGGCGCGGGTCGACCCCCGACTGTGGCGGTTCCTGCTCGAGTTCTCGCGCCACTGCACCCCACGCCGGTGGCGCTCGGGCATGGCCGCGTACCGCTCGCTCAACGAACAGGCGCTCGCGGCCTTCGACCAGCTCGAGGCCGGCGGCGTGCGGGCGCGCTCCCAACCGGCCTCGATCTTCGCCGCGTTTGCCCGCGACCGCGAAGCCGAGGGTCTCCTCGACGAGTTGCGCCTCGTGGCGGGCACCGGCCAGCAGATCGAGATCGAGCTGCTCACCGGCAACCAGGCGCGCGAACGCCAGCCGCTGCTGTCGGACGCGGTCACGCTCGCGGTCGACGTCCGTTCTCAGCGGTTCATCAACCCCGGCGCGTACGTCGCGGCGCTCGCCGACTCCGTGCGAGCGCGCGGCGGCCAGATCCGGGAAGGCGTCACGGTCCACGCCCTCCGGGACGCGAAGCCCGGCGTCCTCGTCGAGACGGACGGCGCCGCGCCACTGCACGGCGAGGCGGCGGTCATCGCCACCGGCTCGTGGATGCCGCAGCTCGCCGCCCCGCACGGCGTTCGGACGCTCGTGCAGGCCGGCCGCGGCTACAGCTTCAGCGTCGAGACCGATCCGCCGGCCGAGGGCCCGCTCTACTTCCCCGGAGCGCGCGTAGCGTGCACGCCGGTCGACGGCCGCATGCGCATCGCCGGAATGATGGAGTTCCGGCGCGCCGACGACCCGCTGGACGCGCGACGTATCGGAGTTATCGAGGCCGCGACGAGGCCGCTGCTCCAGGGCGTGGACTGGTCCAGCCGCCGAGACGAGTGGGTCGGCCCGAGGCCCGTGACGCCCGACGGCCTCCCGCTGATCGGCGCGACCAGCACGAAGGGCATCTTCGTTGCCGGAGGCCACGGAATGTGGGGGATCACCCTGGGCCCTCTCACCGGCCGCCTGCTCGCACATCAGATCACCACCGGACGGACCCCGGTAGAGATCGTTCCGTTCAACCCGCTGCGCTGACGGAGCGCGCGGTTGGCGCGCCCGGGATGCGGTGGTGGTGTCACAGCACCGCCGCAAGCCAACAGGACGGCGCATGAAGCGGGTGAATCCGGCGTGGCAAGCGTGCGGCGCGGTCCTCAGAAGACCCGCGACCTCAGGAAGTCCTACTCGACGGACCCCACGGCGCCCCGTTGGCGCAGCCGCACCGAGGCGAGGCTGAGCTCCTTGGGTACGAGCTCGACGACCTCACCGTCCGGACCGGCGACGACCCCCACCCTCAGCTTGATCGATGGGTCGTAGGCGTCGCCTTCGCTGACCTCGCCGTCGAACGCATCGACGATCGCCGGGTAACCGAGCGCAGCGAGCTTCTCAACCGTCGCATCGAAGTCGCAGCGAAACGCGATCAGCCACAGCCCGCGGGCCGGGAGCCCGCGCGGCGGCTCGTCCCTGCGATTGACACCGTCGCGGAACTCGACCAGCTCCACGAGGGCGACGTTCACATCTTCGGGGTGAGCGAGCTGGATGGCATGCACCGAGTCGGACTCGACACCGAAGATCCGCTGCATGTTGCCAACGATCTCTTCGTCTGACACCATCTTCAGCCCGAGGCCCTCGCAGTAGAAGCGAACGCTCTCCTGCATGTCGGCAGTGATGATGGCAGTGTGGTCGAACGTCGGGAACATCTGCGTCCTCTCTCTCTCCGTTGGCTTCGACAGTCTGGTGGCGGAAATAGCCGACCGGTAGGCCGGAGCGGTGAGACGTACCCGTCGGCGTCTGTCAGCGAGCGTCTCAAACGCGCCGATCAGGTGCCCGCCATCGCGCACGCGAGCACCTGACGACCGGGCCCTACTTGCAGCTGAATCCGCCGTCCACCGGCAGCACAACGCCAGTCACATAGCGTGCCGCGTCCGATGCGAGCCAGCGCACCGCATGCGACACGTCGCGCGTCTCGATGCAATCGAGGCCGGGGAACACCGTCGAGGCGCCGCACAGCGCGTTGACCTTCCCGAAGTATTCTGGGCCGAGGTCGATGACGTGATCCAGCATGGCCGTGTCGGCCACTGCGGTCGGACAGATCGTATTCACTGTAACGCCGTGCGGCGCGAGCTCCAGCGCCAACGTACGGATCTGGCCCACGACGCCGTGCTTGGCGGACTGGTAGTTGACCTGGTCCGGGATGCCGACGAGCGCGGACGTCGAGGAGATCGTCACGATGCGACCCCCGCCACCACGCTCGATCATGTGCCGCGCGGCGTGCTTGGAGCACAGGAACGGCGCCTTCAGGACGGTGTCGACGACCACGTCCCACCGCTCCTCGGTGAGCTCGGTCACCGGACCGCAGGAGTACACGCCCGCGTTGTTCACGAGCACATCGAGGCGCCCGAAGCGCTCGATCGTCGCGGCGACCATACGCTCGACATCCGCCTCGCGACGCAGGTCGCCACGAACCTCGAGCGCCTCGGCGCCCTGCGCTTCGATGTCCGCAACGGTCTGCGCCAGCTCCTCGACCGTGCCTGTCGCGTACGGCACGTGCTCCACCTGGGCGTCCACGTCGTTGACTGCCACTTGGGCTCCAGCCCGTGCGAAGGACACCGCGATCTCGCGGCCCATGCCCCGTGCGGCGCCGGTAACCAGGACTACTTCGCCGGTGAAATCGTATGTCACATTTCCCATACTTCGAGCGTACACACGACCGCAATACGCGCAAAGTGGTGACCCATATTGGAACACTTTGTCGTGCCAGCGGCCGCAGATTCGGCGGACCACGAGCACGTCGGCCGGCTTTGCGCTGGCGCGCGGCCGGTATCGACCGGGATCCGGTGGCGAGCACTTCCGCGAGAATCTGCACGGGTTGACCTGTTCAGATGTGCCGCTGCGCAACCGTCGGGGAGTGATCCGATGTGACGTGCGCGGCGCGAGCGTTCCCATCTACATCGTTCGCACCAGCTTCTTGTTCGCGAACTCGTCAAGCCCGAACCTGCCGAGCTCGCGGCCGATCCCGGAGTTCTTCACGCCGCCGAACGGCAGGTCGGGTGCGCTCTTGATGGTCGTGTTGATGCCGACCATGCCGACGTCGAGCCGGTCTGCGACGTGAGCGGCTCGGGCCTCGTCGCTGCTGAACACCGCGCCGCCGAGACCGTAGGGAGAGTCGTTGGCGATCCGTACCGCGTCGTCGGCCGAGCTCGCGCGGTGGACGACCGCCACGGGGCCGAAGAGCTCCTCGTGGTACGCGCGCATGGTGGCGTCGACGCCGGACAGGACCGTGGCCGGGTAGAAGGCGCCCGGCCCCTCGGGGACGACCCCGCCGAGGTGGACCGTGGCTCCCTTGGCCACGGCGTCCTCCACCTGCGCTACGAGGTCGGCCCGTGCGGCCAGGGACGACATCGGTCCTAGCCTGGTGGCCTCGTCGGTGGGGTTGCCGATGGTCCACTGCTCCGCGTAGGCCAGGAATGCCTCGAGGAAGTCGTCCCAGACTGCGTCCTCGACGACGAGCCGCTTGGAGGACGTGCACGCCTGCCCCGCGTTCGCGAAGCGCCCTGCTGCGGCGTCGCGGGCGGCGATGTCGAGGTCAGCGTCGGCGAGGACGATGAACGCGTCGGAGCCGCCCAGCTCGAGGACGCTCTTCTTGAGGTTGGCGCCGGCAACGCTGCCCACCGCCTTGCCGGCACGTTCGGAACCGGTCAGGGACACTCCCTGGACGAGCGGGTGCGCGATCATGCGGGCGACCTGGTCGTTGGAGGCGAAGACGTTGTGGTAGACGCCGTCGGGGCTCCCGGCCGCGGCGATGATGTCCGCGATGCGCAGCGCCTGCTGCGGGCAGTTGCTGGCGTGCTTGAGCAGGATCGTGTTGCCCAGCAGGAGGTTCGGGGCGACGAATCGCGCCACCTGGTAGTAGGGGTAGTTCCACGGCATGATGCCGAGCAGCGCGCCGATCGGGTCGGTGCGCACCACGGCCGTGCCCGCGCCGGCGATGTCGAGCTTCTCGTCCGCGAGGAGTTCGGGCCCCTTGGTGGCGTAGTACTCGTAGATCGACGCCGCGAGAGCCACCTCCCCCCTGGCCTGAGCGACGGGCTTGCCCATCTCCAGCGTCATCAGGGCGGCCAACTCGTCCGCGTGCTCACGGTGACCGTCGGCGATGCGCTGCACGATTGCCGCTCGCTCGGCGACGTCGGTCCGCCGCCAGGTCTGGAACGCCGCGTGGGCATTCTCCACCGAGCGCTCCGCCTCGGCGTCGGACATCGTGTCGAACTCCGCTACCACCATGCCGGTGGTCGGGTCCACGGTCGCATACCGACTCATCTCACTCACCCTTCAGAACGATGCGGCCGGCCACTCCCGCGGCTGCGAGCCGGTCGAGGGAATCAGTGACTCCGTCGAGGCTGAGCTTCCCGTCGATGACCGGGATCCGCGGGACGCGGCCCTGCTGAGCCAACTCCACCACCTCGTGGAGCTCGGTCAGCGTGCCGACGAAGCTTCCCTGGATGGTGACCATCTTGAGCGCCAGAAGCGCGGTCGGGATCGTCACCTCGCCGCCGAAGAGGCCGACCTGCACCATGCGGCCCCCCTTGACGATCACCTCGAACGCGGCCGATGCCGTCTGCTCGTTGTTGACGAAGTCGATGACCGCAGCCACCGGCTGCCCGGTCGCCGCGAGCACGTCGGCGGCGAGGTCACCGGAGCCGGCGGGCACAGCCAGCGAGGCGCCCAACTCCGCTGCCACGGCCAGGTTCGCCTCCTCCCGGTCCACGGCGCAGATCGCGCGGTGGCCCAACGCGTGCAGCGTGGCGACCGCGGTCAGCCCGACGCCGCCGACGCCGATGACGACGACCGGCGCTTCGGGCGGGAGGGGAAGCACCTTGTTGGCGGCGGCATACGCGGTGAGCCCCGAGCACGCCAGTGTCGCCGCCCAGCTAGGGTCGAGGTCGCCGATGCCGAGCAGGTATCGAGGGTGCGGGACGAGGATGTGGTCGGCGTAGCCTCCCGGGCGGGCGACACCCAGGTTGCGCCCCTTCGGGCACGCGTTCTCGCGGCCGTCGAGGCACGCTGCGCACTCGCCGCAGCCGATCCACGGGTAGACCAGCCGGGTTCTGCCAGCCTCCACGCCGTCGGCCTCGGGCCCGGCGGCCTCCACGACTCCTACGACCTCGTGGCCCATCGTCATGGGATAGGGAATCCCCCGGTCGACCAGCCGCAGCTTGCCCCGACGTCCGAGGTCGTAATAGCCGGCTCTCAGATGGGTGTCGGTGTGGCACACCCCGGAGTGGGTGACGCGCAGCAGCACCTCCGTGCCTTGGGGCGTGGGAGTGGGAGTGGGAAGCTCCAACTCGGACAGGGCCGTGCTGCCCGCGGACACTGCGAATGCGCGCATGGGACCTCGCTTGGGAACGTAGTTTCGTGGCCGTGTCGCCGGGTGGCCCTCGGGCGGGCAGGCGCGCGATGGCAACCGAGAAGCGCGTCGGCCCATCTTCTCGTGACAATACTAGGCACAGCAGCGCGGTGGCGTGCCGCCTTTATCTCTTTCTTGCTGCCGATTGATGGACACATTTCAGGGACACCACCCGGGCCAGGAAGAGGCCACCGGCCGGTCCGGCATGCTCACGCCAGCGGGTGGCGCGCCAGGAAGTCGCGAGCGCCCGCAGCGAACTCCGCCGGCTTCTGCACCGAGACGTAGCCCGGGTGGGCATCGGGGATGAGATGCGTCTCGATGCGCTTCACGCGCTCGAGCATCAGTTGCAGCGACGGGTCCTCGGACGGGTCGATCGTGCGCCCGTCCCACGTCCGGCTGCCCTGCAGCACGAGCGTCGGCGCCTGGATGCCGGCCAGGTCTTCACGGACGTCGGCCTCCGTCAGGCAGTAGCCGACGGTCGCGTCGACCGTCTCCGGATGCAGCACCTCCTCGATGTTCTGCGACTCCCACGCGCCGAACCACGGCACATCGGAGACGTCGAAGACATTGGCGAGCACCCGCGCGCCGAACCCGGTCGTGCCGAAGTTGTGCGCGATCGCCGAGTACACCGCCCAGATCTGCGAATAGCCCTTCTGCGAGTCGCCGGCCCACACGTCGGTGTACGTGACGTACGCGCCCACACGCTCCGGGTACTGCGACGCGAAGCGATGGGCGATGTAGCTACCGAACCCGACCGCCCAGATGTGGGCACGCTCCAGGTCGAGCGCGTCCATGAGCGCACGGAGATCGTCCGCCCACATCGCCACGGAATACGGCTCGACCGCCGGGTCCGGACATTCCGAGCGCCCGAGACCGCGCGGCTCCCACGTGATCAGGCGGTGATGGGCGAGATGCGGCCGGGCGAGGTCGAACACGAAATGCCCGGCCGTGAAGCCACCGATCAGCAGGACGGGCTCGCCCGTCCGACCGTCGTCGTGACACCACAGCGCCACGCGGTCGGTCTGCACGACGCGTCCACCGTCGGGCGTCGTACGTCCGTCGAACGGATCGAAACCGCTCATCACGCCGCCGCCTCATAGACCGGTCGGGGCGTACCGTCGGCGCCGGCGGCGACCCGCCACAGCGCGGCGCGCGCCTTGACCGTCGTGCCATCAGCGAGCACGCGCTCGATCGACTTGCAGCGGCCGATCTGCTCCTGCTCGTCGCCAGTGAGCTCGAGCGGCTCGAACGTGGTCTCGGTCATGGTCATGTAGCCAACCGGCTCGTCGGAGAGCGGGTCGACGACCTCCTTGCGGACGTTGAGTTTCAGGAAGCACACGGGACACATTTGACACTCGTTCCCGGTGGATAGCAGAGTAATAAGAATTACGTCAACTTCAGACAGCGCCAGGTCTTGCCTCGGCATCTCAGCTCGACGGCGCGCCGATATCGTCCACGTCGCGTTCTGGTTCCATCGGGTCGCGGCGTGCACGCGAAAGCTGCGGCCGAGAGGCCGCAGCTTTCTTCGTGGTCGGTCCGTCCTGACGATCCTGGACGGCGTGCCTCACCGGGTTCTCACGAACCGCCCGTCAGCGGGATCGAGTCGAGCGTCTCGTGACGCTCGGCCGGCGGCTTGTAGGTGTCGATGTTGTCGCTGCTGTAGAACGTCGACTTCACCGTCAGCGCGGGGTACGTCTTGTCCGCCCCGCCCTTCAGCGCCGTCTGCATCTGCTTGATCGCCGCCAGGCCCGACGCGACGGTGTTCAGGTCCCACGTTCCGGTCAGCCGGCCCTCCTTGACGGCGGTGATGGCGTCGGCGTCGCCATTGCGCCCGACCACGATGATGCCGTCGGCGGTCGCGGTGGCGACCTTCTTGCCCGCTCCGGTGATCGCCGCCGAGTCGCCCAGCGCGGACTGGTCGTTGTAGTTCCACACCGCCTGCACGTCAGGGTGCTTGGTGAGCAGATCCTGCATGAGGCGCTGTGCGCCGTCGGCGGTGTCGGCCGTGTTGTCGGCCTTGCCGATGATCTTCAGGCCCTGCTTCTTGGCCGCGTTGGTGAAGCACTTCACCGACGCGGTGATCGACGGAACGGGCGGACCGCCGATGACGATGGTCTTGGCGCCCGGCGTCTTCTTGGCGATGAACGCTGCGTCCGCCTCGCCGGGGCCGCCCGGCTCGCACGTCAGGACCTCCAACCAGACCGTCGACGTGACGCCCTCGCCCTCGGAGTTCATGCCGATGACCGGGACGCCCTGCGCGACCGCGCGTGTATACGCGGCTGCCGCGGCGCCCGGATCGAGCGTGAAGCTCGCGATCGCGGTGCGTCCCTGCGTGATCGCGGTGTCGACGTTCGCCACCTGCTTGTCCGGCGACAGGTTCGAGTCCAGCACGTCGGCCTCCCAGCCCAGCTCCTTCGCCCCCGCCTTCATGCCCTGGAAGATCTCCTGCTGGCCGGGCTGCGCCGCGACCGGGCTGATGTAGGACACCTTGGCGCCCGGGCCGCCCTTGTCGGCCGGAAGACCGGAGTCCCCGCCGCTCGTGCCGGCGCTCGTGCCGGCACTCGTACTGCTGCTGTCGTTGCTGCTGCCGCATCCTGCGAACAGCACCGCCGCGATCACCGCGGGCAATGCGAACCATCTCGTCATGCTTCATGTCCTCCTGTTTGTCGCCGCGGCCGCTCCTCTGTGGCACCGCGTCTGCCTCACGCCCAGGCAGGTGGCCCGGTCGCGTCCTGTCGCATGGAGAAGGCCTTGGCGCCACCGGAGCCTGAGTCAGGCTCCGGGCACCCTCGCGACCCATGACTGCTGCGCTTCCGCCGCCCAGCGAATGTCAGGCGGCCCCTGAACTCAGGTGTTCAGCCGGCAACGATTCCGCCGTCCAGTGGGCGCGCACGACCGAGGTCGGTCGTTCACAACGCCGGCTGCCGCCCGTTCAGACGGGGGCCTCGTCAGGCACCTGGTTGAACGCGAACCCGCGGAAACCGTCGTTCTCGACATCGGCGAGCTGGGCGCGGTAGTTGGCGAGCCCGCCCATGTAGAACATGACGGCGTGCTTCTTGCCCGGGATGTTGGCCCCGAAGATCCAGGACTCGACCTTCGGAAACAGCGTCATGTTCGCGATCTCCTGGCAGGTGGCGGACCAGCCGCTTTCCGCCTCCGGGGTCGGCTCGATGGTCTGTACGCCGTTGCGCTCGGCGTGGCCGATGAGCTCGCCGATCCACTCGACCTGGGCCTCGATGCTCGGGGGCAGGTTGGTGAACGGGCCGTTCGGTCCGAGGATCATGAACATGTTCGGGAAGCCGGCCTTCGACAGTCCGAGGTAGCTGGTCGGGCCGTCGGTCCAGTGCTCGTTGATGTGCCGCCCGCCGCGGCCGCGCAGGTCCATCGCCCGGTAGTTGCCGTCGACCGCATCGAACCCGGTGGCCAGGACCAGGACGTCGAGCTCGTGCTCGACCCCGTCGGCGGTGCGTACGCCGGCCGGGGTCATCTCCTCGATCGGGTTCTCCTTGATCGAGACCAGCTCGACGTTGTCGCGGTTGTAGGTCTCGTAGTAGTCCTCGTTGCAGAGCGGGCGCCTGGCGTAGAGGTCGGTCGGGGTGAGCTGGCGCGCGGTCTCAGGGTCATGCACGATCTCGCCGATCTTGGAACGGATGAACTCCGCGGCGGCAGCGTTCGCCTCCGGATCGATCGCGATGTCGGCGAACGTGCCGAACATGAACCGAAAGCCGTTGCCCTTGTCCCAGTTCTCCTGGAACACCCGGCGCCGCTCCTCCTCGGAGACCTTCATCGCCTCGGTGCTGCTCTCCTCGAACCCGAAAGCGACGACGGAGCTGCGGACCTGGTCCCAGACGGCGTCGAAGTTCTCCTTGATGCGGTCGACGTCCGCCTGATCCACCGGGCCATTGCCGGACGGAACGACGTACTGTGGCGAGCGCTGGAAGACGGTGAGGTGCTCGGCCATCTTTGCCGCGGCGACGATGAACTGGATTCCCGTCGAGCCGGTCCCGATCACGCCGACCCGCTTGCCGGTGATGTCGAGGTCGTCCGGCCAGGCGTTCGTGTGCACCATCCGGCCCGCGAACGTGTCCATGCCCGCGATGTCGGGGATGTTGGTCCGGGCGAGCAGACCCAGCGCGTTGACGACGTAACGGCTGGTGTACCGCTTGCCGTCAGCCGTGGTGATCGTCCAGATGCTCATGTCCTCGTCGAACGTGGCTCCGGTCACCTCGGTGTTCAGCTCGATGTCGCGGCCGAGGTCGTAGCGCTCGACGACGTGCTCCAAGTAGGCCAGGATGTCCGGCTGATCCAGGTAACGGGTGCGCCAGTTCCACTCCTGCAGGAGGTCCTTGTCGAACGAGTAGCGGTAGACGAAACCCTCGGTGTCGGACTTGGCGCCCGGGTACCTGTTGAAGTACCAGGTGCCGCCGACTCCCCCGCCCTTCTCGAGCGCCTTCACCGACAGGCCGAGCTCGTTGCGCAGCTTGTGCAGCATGTAGATGCCGCCGAATCCGGCGCCGATGACGATGACGTCGTAGTCGACGCGGGAGTCGCCGCCCGCGGCGACGTCCGAGTCTCTCAGCCCGCTCATGCGAGATACCACTTGGCGACGCGGCCGATCTCGTCATCTGCCGCCGCGGTCCGGCCGGCGTTCATCGGGAACGCGTGCTGCTGCCCGTCGACGACCGAGAGGGTCACATCCACGCCGGCAGCCTTGGCCAACTCGGCAAGCCGGGTGGCGTTGTCGAGCAGCGACTCGTCACCGCCGGCGTTGACGTAGAGACGCGGGAACCCCTCGAAGTCGGCATACAGCGGGTTGGCCAACGGAGCCGTGGGGCTCGTCTGCTCACCCAGGACGCCGGCGATCATCCCCTCCAGCAAGGAGACCGTGATCAGAGCATCGGTGGCGTCGTTGGTCTGCAGCGTCTCACCCGAGTTCTCCATGTCCAGCCACGGCGAGAACGCGATCACGCTGCCGGGCAGCGGCTTACCGCGGTCCTTGAGCGCCAGAGCAGTCGCCACGGCCAGGTTGCCGCCTGCCGAATCACCGATCGTGGTGATCTTCTCCGGCGCCACGCCCTGCTCGGTCAGGGCCAGAAAGGCCGACACGGCATCCTCAAGGCCAGCCGGGTGCGGATGCTCCGGCGCACGACGGTAATCAAGGACAAACGCGACGACGCCGAGCGCCTTCGCCACATGCGCGGCGAGCTTGCGATGACTCGACGCCGACCCGACGGCGAACCCGCCGCCATGGGTGTACAGAAGCACCCGCGAGGAGTCGGCGCCGACCGGGCGACACCAGATCCCGGCCACGCCGCCGACCGTGGCCTCGGCGTAGGTGACGTCCTCGGGCTCCTTGGTCGGCTGATGCCACTCGTCGAAGATGCTGCGAAACAGCCGCATCGTGAGATCCGGGGTCGTGGCGAGGATCTGCGACCAGTCGGTGTAGAGATCCTTGACCGGGTCCTGCTCGACCGCCTCGGCGAGCGCCTGGTGGTTCATGTCGTACGTTCCTTCCGCATGGTCGGGACAGACCCGACGGGGTTCGATGGCCGGCGTGAGGGCCCGCCGCATCACCAGCGCTGGTGTCTGCAAGCGGCGATGGTAAGCGCGCCCAGGGCCACCGATGTGTTCCGATCTGAGACACCCCGCGGGCCTGGGCGTCGGGGGCCGGGTCCGGCATGCGGTGCGCCTGGTTGTCGCGGCAACTGATGTCAGTCGCGCATGAATCGGAACCCGATTGGTATCAATACTCGGCCTTATGATCTCGTAGGACTGTGACCGGCGCTCCATACTTGAGTGATGTCCGAGCGCCTGGAGCGGCGATGAGTCGTCTGCGCCGCAGCTCCGTGGAAGCCGACGAGGTCCGGTCGGCAAAGGAAGTCCTCATCTCGAACGGCCTCATGCATGCCGAGTGGAACTCGGAATGGCTGCCCGGGGAGATCGACCGGAGCTGGCGGCGCTCGATCACCGCAGGTGCCACCCGGAAGCCGGGATCGTTCCACTACGTCAACGAGTTCGACGCAGACAGCGAACTGAGTCGCGCCGCGCGACCGATCCTCGATCGGCTGGAGGGGATGCTGCAGGACCTCGGGACCTCGATCTTCCTGGCGGACCGAACGGGCCAGATCGTGGCCCGACGGGTCGCTGGACGCAGCGAACGGGCCAGGTTCGACAATGCGTGCGCCGCCGAGGGGTTCGACTTCTCCGAGGAGAGCATCGGTACGAACGGGCTCGGTACCGCCATCCAGGAAGCGGGAGCCGTCTTCGTGCGCGGACCCGAGCACTTCAACGATGCCCTCGAGGACCTCGCCTGCGCCGGTGCGGGCATCCGGCACCCGGCGACGGGGCGAATGGTGGGCTCGCTGTCCCTGGCTGCACCCGCCGACGCAGCCGAGACGATGATGCTGGCCTTGGTCCGCGAGGGCGCTCGGCAGATCGTAGACAACCTGAGCCTGACCGTCGGGCGGCGCGAGCTCGCCCTCGGGCGCAGCTACCAACGGCACCGGGACAAGGGTCCGGTCATCGTGCTCAACAGCGACACCGTAATGAGCAACGTCACCGGGCTGTCGTTCCTCAACGTCGAGAGCCATGGCCGCCTGTGGGAGTTGCTGCTCTCCCAGGACTGGTCCCATGGGCCGTGCGTCCTGGACCTCGACCTCCAGGCGCTGCAGACGCGAGTCCTGGCCCACCGGCTCGACGATGTTGGCGAGGAGCCGGCCTTTGCCGTCGAGATCCTGAACCGACGGCGTCCCCCCGGGACCCGGCCCCGCGGGGCAGTCCCGACGTTCCACGACCCGTTCGTCGCCCAGCTCCAGCGCGCGGCGGGTCGATCCGCGAGGGCGGTGTCGGTGACCGGTCCCAGTGGGTCGGGCAAGCTGCACGTCGCCCTCGAATGGCTGCGCTCGGTGGGTCATCCCGAGCCGTTGGTGCTCGACGCCGGCGACCTCGAGAACCGCCCATCATGGCGAGGCGACGCGCTGGCGGCGCTCGAGGCGAAGGGAGCAGTCGTGCTCCGGCGGCTGGAGGACCTGCCCGTCAACCAGGTCAACGCCGTCAAGGCACTCAGCGCGGGTGCCGCGCGTGCTGCTCCCGACGACTCAAGTGCCCCGACTGTGGACTCCGGGCACGGCGAGTCACCGGCGCGACTGGTGATCACCGCCGACCTGGGCCGGTGCACCGACTCGACCGTGGGCGCGCTCGTGCAGGTCACGCCGGGAGTCGAGCTGCCGCCGCTGTCGAGTCGCGGCCGGGACATCCCGAAGCTCGTGGACACGCTCCTGGAGCGGGACGCCCCATCGCGGCGACCGGTCCTGTCCGCAGCCACGTTGCAGGTGCTCCTGAGGTGGCACTGGCCCGGCAACGTGGCCGAGCTTCGATGCCTGCTCGAGGACCTCGCCCGGGAGCTGCCCGGCCAGTCCGTGAGCCCCTATCACCTGCCCGAGTGCATGTGGGACGCTGCGCACCGGCGGACCTTCACCCGGATCCAGTTGGCCGAGCGGGCCGAGATCGTCGCGGCTCTCCGTCAGACCAACGGCAACCGGTCGAAGGCTGCCAGCCTGCTCGGCATCGGTCGCACCACCCTGTATCGCAAGCTGCGAGGGCTCGGCATCGAGGAGGACGCGCTTCTGCCCGCGTCGGAGCAGCCCGCCGAGAGGTGAGCAGCGGCCGCGCCGGCCTGCGGACGGCACGGCAGTAGGAGCCCCTCACCCGTCGGTCGAGCAATCCCAGGCGGCCACCTGGCGTCGCACCGCGTGCAGTGCGGGATCGGTCTCGGTGCGACGCCACGCCATGCGCAGGTGCACATCCGGCGCCTCGTCTGCGACCGGGACGAAGCTGATGTGTGGATCGTTGTCGTTCGCGGCGACGGAAGCCAGGGTGAGGTGACAACCCGCCTCGGCGCCCACCAGCGCCAACGCGGTCTGCGTGTCCGGCGCGATCTGGACGATGTCGGGCAAGAACCCGCTGTCGCCGGCCAACCGGCGAAGCCGCTCCGGCAGGACCGCGCCCTCGAGCGGCGACAGCGAGACGAACTGCTCGCCCGCGAGGTCGGCGACCGCCACCGTCGTGCTGCGGGCGAGCGGGTGGGTGTCGGGAAGGGCGAGCACGAGGGAATCGGTCATCACCACCTCGGCCTCGAGGTCTGCGGGCACGACGTCCCAGCGTCCCAGCGCCAGGTCGGTGTCACCCTGCTGGAGCTTCTTCAACGCCGGCTGCGCGAACTGCTGGCTCGAGAGCTCGAGCTGGATCCCGGGACGCTCGGACCGCACCGCCCGGGCCAGGCGCGCCACCAGCCGATACGTCGAGATTCCCGCGAACGAGATCCGGACGACGCCGCTCTCCCCCTCGGCCGCGGACCTCACGGCCGCCTGGGCCCGCCGGGTCGCGTCGAGCACCTCGGCCGCCGGCCCGAGCAAAGCCCGACCGCTCGCCGTCAGATGGACCCGCCGGGTGTTGCGGTCGAACAGGGTGGTGCCGAGCTCCCGCTCGAGCTGCTTGATGGTCCGGCTCAGCGGCGGCTGTGCCATGTGCAACCGCTCGGCTGCTCGCCCGAAATGCAGCTCCTCCGCCACCGCGAGGAAGGACCGCAGCTGTCCGACGTCCACGTCACGACCTCCAGTACGCCTCACCAGATATATGCCCATTCAGTATTACAGACGGACCCACTTTGTATTGGACTGAACTCAATGTGGTGACCCAGAGTGGAGCCATGTACACCGGCAACCCCGACGTCCCCGACGACGTCTTCGCTGACGTCCTCAGGCAGGTGTCCGAGTTCGTGCGGACCCGGGTCGTCCCCCGAGAGCTCGAGATCATGCAGTCCGACGCGATCCCGGGCGACCTGCGGGCGCAGATCGCCGACATGGGCCTGTTCGGCTACGCGATCCCCCAGGAGTGGGGCGGGGGCGGCCTGGATCTCGTCCAGGACGTCGAGCTCGCCATGCAGTTCGGCTACACCTCGCTCGCCGTTCGCTCCATGTTCGGCACCAACAACGGCATCGCCGGACAGGTGCTCGTCGGTTTCGGCACCGAGGAGCAGAAGGCGCGGTGGCTGCCGGGCATCGCCTCGGGGGAGGTCGTGGCGTCCTTCGCCCTGACCGAGCCCGGCGCCGGGTCGAACCCCGCCGGGCTGCGCACGACGGCCACCGTGGACGGCGACGGCTGGGTGATCGACGGGTCCAAGCAGTTCGTCACCAACGCACCCGACGCCGGCCTCTTCGTCGTCTTCGCGCGGCTCCGCCCCGCACAGGAGACGGGTCCGGGTATCGCCGTGTTCCTCGTACCCGCCGATGCGGCGGGGGTCGAGGTCGGCGGCAAGGACGCCAAGATGGGCCATGCGGGCTCGGGCACCGCGGAGGTCTTCCTCCATGGAGTGCGCGTCGGCCCCGAGGCGCTCGTCGGAGAAGAAGCGGCGGTCGGCTACCGGGCCGCGATGACGTCGCTGGCACGCGGACGGGTCCACGTCGCCGCGCTCGCGGTCGGCTGCGCCCAGCGTGCGCTCGACGAGTCGGTGTCGTACGCCGCGTCGGCGACGCAGGGCGGCACCCCGATCGGGGACTTCCAGCTGGTGCAGGCGATGCTGGCCGACCAGAGGGTCGGGCTCGACGCCGGTCGCGCGCTGGTGCGCGACGCCGCACGCCGCTACGTCACCGGCGAGGACCGGCGCGTCATGCCGAGCACCGCGAAGCTGTTCTGCACCGAGATGGCCGGGCGGGCGGCTGACCTCGCGGTGCAGGTGCACGGCGGATCGGGCTACATGCGCGAGGTTCCGGTGGAGCGCCTCTACCGCGACGTCCGCCTGCTGCGTCTCTACGAGGGCACGAGCGAGATCCAGCGGCTGATCATCGGCGGCGCGCTCGTGAAGGCCGCGCGATCCGACGGCGCGTGATGCTGCCCCTCGAGGGCCACACGGTGGTCGCTCTGGAACAGGCGGTCGCGGTGCCGCTCGCGACCCGCAACCTCTGCGACCTCGGCGCGCGGGTGATCAAGGTCGAGCGACCCGGGGATGGCGACCTCGCGCGGGGGTACGACCACGTGGTCGAAGGCACGGGGGCGCACTTCGTCTGGCTCAACCGCGGCAAGGAATCGCTGGCGATCGACCTCAAGTCTCCGGACGGCATCCACGTCGTCCGGCGACTCATCAGCCAGGCGGACGTGTTCGTCCAGAACCTCGCGCCCGGAGCGGCATCGCGTCTCGGCCTCGACGCCGAGGCCCTCCGTGCGGACAACCCCGGCCTGGTCGTGGTCGACCTGTCCGGCTACGGCAGCGTTGGCCCGATGGCCCAGCGCAAGGCCTACGACATGCTCATCCAGGCCGAGGCCGGCCTGATCTCGATCACCGGCACCACCGACGAGCCGGTGAAGACCGGTATCCCGACCGCCGACATCGCGGCCGGCATGTACTGCGCCCAGTCGGTGCTCGCGGCGCTCCTGCGCCGCGCCAGGACCGGGGAGGGCGCGACCATCGAGGTCTCGATGCTGGACGCAACGATCGAGTGGATGGGCCATGCCTTGTACACCCAGCTGCACACCGGGCGACAGCCGCCGCGCATGGGGGTAGGTCACGCGTCCATCGCCCCCTACGACACCTACCCGACCCGCGACGGGCAGATGCTCATCGGCGTCCAGAGCGACCGCGGGTGGCGGGACCTCGTCACCGAGGTCTTCGACTCACCCGAGCTTGCGTGTGACGAACGCTTCGCCACGAACGTCCAGCGGGTCAGCAACCGTGCCGAGTGCGACGCCGAGGTCGCGCGGCGCACCCGGGAGTGGACGACCGCCGAGCTCGATGCCCGACTGGCAAGCGCAGGAGTCCCCGCCGCCCAGGTCAAGCAGCTTGCCGAGGTCGTCGAGCACCCCCAGCTCCGAGCGCGCGAGCGCTGGCGCTCGATCGGGACCGAGTTCGCCCGGATCGACGCGCTTCTGCCGCCGGCGACATTCCAGGACTTCGAGGCACCGATGGGCGACGTCCCTGCGCTCGGCGCGCACTCGCGCGCCCTCCTGCTGGAGGCCGGGCTCAGCGAGGCGGCAGCCGACGAGGTGCTCGAGCGCGGCGTCGCCGCCCAGCACCACAACCCCGCACCGCCCCTGGTCTCACCGTCGAGGGTCCGTACCACGCCCGACAGCTGACGAAGAGGTGTCCCCCATGCCATCACACCGACACGACCCGAGCCATGCCGGCGCACAGCGGGAGGCTGATGTCAGCGCCTCCCGCGTCGACACGCGCGGCCTGTAGCTCTCGCGCCGCGCGACGCGTCCTCTCCGCGGTTGGACGCCGCCCGCCGTCGCGCGTCAGCTGAGCGCCCGCTCCCGATGCCCGAGCTCGGCGAACCGGCGCATCGCCTCGCGGTACGCGCGCACGGTTCCGGCACCGCCTCCCCCGTCCGCCGGGCGGAGGCCGGTCCGGGGCATCGTCGCGGCGCGCCACGCCGGTGGCCACGATGCTGTTCGTGGGCCACCGCGCACTCGAGGGCGGCCGCTTCGCCGACGGAATCGCGCAGCCGGCTCTTCGATGTGCCCGCTACCGGGTCATCGGTCCCGCTGCGGCTCATCGTGCTGAACGGCTGCGCGATCAGCGACGAAGGTCATCCCATGTGGATGAGGCAGGAGCGGCCCATCCGTGCGAGGCTGTTCGCATGAGGCCGAACGTCCAGCTCCACGCTTGTCGCGTCGCCCCCGGCGCCGAGTTCGAAGGTCAGCTGCTCGGCGCCCTCGAGCGGATCGAGAGCAGCGGCACGTCACGAGCGGGCGACCCGCCTCAGCCCCGATGAGTCGGCGCTCGCCTTCGGTGCGGGTACGGCAGGCCGGCCGCCAGGCTCGTCCCGGCACGTAGGCATGGGGTGGACCGACACCGAGCTCGTGCTCGTGGCGCTCGCGGCGATGGTGTCGCCGACGACGCTGTCGTTCAGCGTGTTCGCGCTCGTGCTCGGCGACCGGCCGCTGCGTACGGGTGCGTGGTTCTACCTCGGGGCGTTTGGTGCGACGCTGGCGGTCGGCATCGTGGCGGCCTTCGTGATCGGGGACGCCGCCGCCTCCTCCGAGCCCTCCACGCCGAAGACGTGGGTCGCGATCGTCGACATCGTCGCGGCCGTCCTCCTGGTGGCCTATGTCATCAAGGTCCTCCGGCGACCCGTGAACCAGGCGCGGATGAACGGAATGATCGAGCAGATCGGCAAAGTCGCCTCGTCGCCGGCGATCGCGATCGTCGGCGCGGGCGCGACGCTCGCCAACCCGGGCGGGTTCATTCCGATCGCGCTGAAGACGATCTCCGAGACCGACCCGAGCGCCACCGAGTACATCGCCCAGTGGGTGGGATTCACGGTGGTGGCTCTGCTGCCGCTCGCACTCGCGCTCGTGATGCTGGCCGTGGTGCCGAACACCGCGAAGCGCACGCTCGAGTCCTTCCGCGGCTGGCTGGAGCGGCACGCGCGGACGGTCGCCGCGATCATCGTCCTGCTGCTCGCCGCCGCGCTGCTGCGCAACGGCATCGCCGGGCTGACCGGCTGACCCCCGAGTCGGGGCGTCAGCCGCAACATGGACGGCGCTGCGTTCAGCGACGCAGAGCCACGCAGGTCAGCCAGGTCAGGAGGTCGGCGACGAGCGCGAACGCCAACGCGACGACGATCCACTCGGTACCCGACACCGTGTCCGACGAGATGCTCCACATGAACGCGTATGCCACCGTCGTCCACGGCAGGATGAAGAGCCGATCGCCGGAATGACCCAGGAGTCGAAGGCCCGTCCGAGCTGGCTGCCGAAGATCCACCGCGCGAGGATGAAGATGCGCGGCCAGAACATCGACGAGGCGACGAAGGACCAGCCGAAGAAGCGCCCGCCCGAAGGGCGCTCCTCGCGCGGTGGCGACGGCGCGACGTGTTGGATGTACCCGTAATCCAGTGGCCCAGCGTCGCGCGCACGCGACGGGGCATCTTCATCCGGATCGGGTGATCTCGTCAGTCGGCGTCCGACGAGCGAAGCTCTTCGATCTGTGATTGTGCGAGTGGGCGCGCGAGGCGCTGGCAAGGGTGCCGCGATCGGGGGCGTCCTCTCTTTCTCATGGGCCCGGCGGTCCTGGGTGTCGGTGTTGTCGGCGGCACGGCTGCCGGGGCACTTCACCACAAGAACCTGGGGCTGACCGATACCGACAAGGCGCGCCTCACCGTTGAACTGACCGCCGGCAAGGCAGCGGTCGGCGTGCTGGCCCACTCCGACACCGCGCCCGCGATCTCCGATCTCGTGAACCAGATCGGCGGCACGCCCGAGGCCCACCAACTCTCCGACGAAGCCCTCCAGACCGCGGCTGCAGGCGCTCCTGCAGCCTGATCGACAAGGCGGCCTCGGACCGCCGCCGGACACGACCCGTGAACGGCCGCCGGCGACAGGTGAGCCGCAGGGCTACATCATCACGACGATGGCGCTGCGGCGGGTCCCAGATGTCGGACCGGGACCCATCAGCGCCGCTGGCCCTGAAGTGCTCCAGCTCCTGGACACCGGCATGGAACGAGATGGGCGTCCGTTCGCTGCGATCCTGGCTTCACCCCGATCGGATGATGACTTCGCCCCAGCCACAGTCATACCGTCCAGCCCTGCTCCTCGGCAATCCCGTGATTCCGGGGACCTGTTCGTCTGTTGCGCCCGATCGAAAGGCGATGATGAGCGAAAGCGAGCTTGACGTTCTCGGGCCGGTCGACTACCTGGTGGTCGAGTTCCCGGCCGACAAGGCCGACTTCTCCGGTGAGATGGCGGCAGAGCTGACGGCGCTGGTCGACCGCGGGCTCGTGCGCGTGCTGGATCTGCTGATCCTGCGTAAGGACGCCGATGGATCGGTCGAGGCCGCGGAGCTGGACGAGGTCGAGGAGAGCAGAGTGGGCGAGCTGCTCGGGCTCGAAAGCGAACTCGCAATGCTGCTCGCCGAGGAGGACATCGAAGCGGTCGGCCTGGCGATCGAGCCCGGCAGCGTTGCGGCGGTGCTTGTGTACGAGAACCGCTGGGCCGGACCGTTCGGGTCCGCGGTACGGCGGTCGGGCGGCCAACTGATCGCCAGTGGGCGCATCCCGACGCAGGCACTGCTGGCCGCAATCGAATCCGAACCGGAAGGAGCATGACATGCCCCTGCGCCCACGGGCAGGCAGACGCGGCCTGATCGGCGGACCGGTCACGAGAACCGCAGCCGTCGTCGGTACCGCGGCCGTCGTCAAACACGGTCATGACCGGCGAGCGGATCGCCGCGATGACCGAGGCGATCGGCGCGATGACCGCGGTTTCGGCCGGTAGGCACCGCGCACTCGCCGGAGGGCCGCGACGCAGGCCAGACTGCTGCCCGGCGTGCGGGCAACGAAGCCGCGCACCGGGCGGCTCACGCCCGATGCTCGCGCCAGATACGCGACAGCAGCCGGGGGCCGAAGTCCTGCTTTCGCACGAGCGGCACGCTTCGCACGATCGGCGATGGTGGGGTCAGGTCCGCCGGTTCGTCGATCGAGATCAGCACGACGAGCGTGTCCGGGTGCGTCAAACGCAGCCGTCGCGCCACCTCCAGTCCGTCCAGTCCCGGCATGCGCACGTCGAGCAGCACGAGCTGCGGCGCGAGCCGGTCGACGGCCTCCAGCGCCTCCGCGCCCCCGGCGGCCTCCCCGACCGACTCGAAACCCGGTGTTGCGTCGATCACCCCGCGGGCGAGCCCCCGGAAGACCGCTTGGTCATCGACGGTGAGGACACGCACGTCCACGGTCACATCGCCGGCTGTGCCGTCATGCGTCGCTTCGCGCCAGGGTTACTGCGACTGTAGGTGGTCGGCGAATGGGCGGCGATGGGGCGCGCCCCAGGATTTTCAGGGGTGCGTCGTTCCCCATCCGCATGTGTGCTAAGCGCCTTCGACCCCGAGAGGAGGACGAGCGCAGCCTTCACGCGCCGGCTGACCTCATCGACCGTGGGAGATTGGGAGAGGTTGAGCTTGAGGAAGCTGGCGTTGATGTGCTTCTCCACTGCGCGCTTCGTGCGCGAGACGGTCGTCTAGCGAACGAAGAATCGAAAAAGCCTGGTGTTTGCAGGCACTTTTTGCGGAGGTAACCCGCATCGAAGTCCTCCGCCAGCTCACCAACCCGGCCGAGCGCCGCTCGCCCTGGCTGATTCGCGACTGGCTCGCTGCCAACCGCGTGCAGATGACCAGCGGAGCACGGGGCGGCTCGAAGACCACGGTGGAGGTCGCCATGATCGCCGCGTCGATCAAGGGTGAGCAGTTCCTTGGCCGAGATGTCCCGCCGCTGCGCTGGTTCCTCATCAGCGGCGAGCAGACCTCGGCGGAGTTGGCCGACCTGTTCGCCCAGCAGGACATCAGCGTCGACGAACTCCGTGACCGCGTGTACGTCGTCAGCCGCGAGGCTGGAGTCTCGCTCGGTGACGAGCGGTGGAACGACTGGCTCTCGCGTGAGGTCGAGCGCTTCGACCCTGACGTGCTGGTCATCGACTCTGTCTCAATGGTCTGCACCGGGGTCGATGCCATGAACTACGCCAGCGTGCGAGGCCTGTTCAAGACCGTTCTGCACCCCCTGCGAGACAAGCACGACCTGACGATCTGGCTCGCTCACCATCTGCGTAAGGGTGGCGGCGGTCACGTCGAGGACATCTTCGGTACCTCGATGTGGGCGAACGCAGCGGACTTCACGATCAACCTGGTTGCGCACGGTGCGCGGGTCGAGAACGAGGACGGGTCACTGACGCAGCGTTGCTCGATCACCCGTAGCAAGACCAGCCGCCTGGTGACCAGCCAGAAGCCCGAGTTCTACGAGATCGTCGGCACGCTCGCTGACGACGGCTCGACGGACAGGCTGGCCGTGCAGTTGCCGCACGTCGAGCCTACGACGGTCGAGCGCCTGGTAGCCGCCCTCGATCAGCCGCTCGGCCGCAGCGCGCTCGCCAAGGCGGTAGACATCAACCCGACCGGGACCAAGTTCCGCGACGCTCTCTCTGAGGCCATCGAGTCCGGCCAGATCGTCAAGAAGGACAGCCTCTACGAGCGTGGAGAGTCGTCGTGATCGCCCGTCTCCGCGCCCTGGTCGTGCCCTGGTGGCTCCGAGCGACGACCGCCTGTGGGACGGCATCGCGGAAAGGTAAGCGTGGCTAAAGCATGGATCTTGAGTTGCCGATACGCCGCTTATGATGACTTCTAAGACTGGTCTTGCGGTGTGAAGGTTCCAGTGGCAGTCCTTATCGTCTCCGTGTTGCTGTGCGGGGGTGCCCTGTCGGCGTGCGGCACTGACAAGGAGGCGCAGCAGCGCACCCAGGAGATCGAAGCCGCCGCGAAGCGTAAGGCCCAACAAGCGGCCGCAGAGCGGCGCGCAAAGAAGAAGGCCGAGGCTGAGGCGCGGAACCTCGTTGAGTCCTGCGAGCACGCCATGGGCGAGTTCCAAGACAGCATCTCGGAATTGGACAGTCGTCTGAACGTAGGACTCTCGTACGACGAGTACACGGACAAGCTCGGCGATGTCCAGGTGACCTACGACCAGGTTGACTACGACGAACTGGATGACAATCCTCGCTGTCTATCTGGCGTCGGCGTGCCGTTGGAGAGTGCCTTGAACCAGTACCTCAAGGCCGCGAACATCTGGTCCGACTGCTTCGATGACGTTTCGTGCTCCAACGACAGCATCCAAGGTTCGCTGCAGCTCCGGTGGGCGAAGGCATCGGCGAAAATCAGGGCGGCGAAGAACGGCATGGACGATCTGGGAACGCCGAGGTCCGGCACTTCGTGAACACCGGCTGTGCAGCCCCTCACAATCTCCGGTCGCCCGCCGCTGACGTTGTGGACGCCGTTGGCGACGCCCGCGACGCCAACTCTTAAGTCATGGTCGAGCGTTCGGCATCCCCAGCAACGCCATCACCGCCGAGATCGCCAACGGCACCGGGCCGGAGAAGTGCAGCGGCTGCACCTGACCTCGGTTGCGGCTCTGTCACGCTTTCCAGCATGGATCTCTACGTACTCTTCCCGTGGTTGCAGGAACTCTCCCCTGCATGGCGACCTCCAGCGTGTATCGCCCGCCGCGCGAAGGCAGTCAGGCGACTACGGGCCGCGCACAGGTGACGCGCTCCGTTGTCTATGCGGCTTCGATGCTGACGATGCTGTTCGTGCCTATCGCAGGAGCGGTCGCGCTGGGCATCGGCGTATCGCGGATCGTCACGGACGGGAGCGGAGGGGACGCCGCAACGGTCGCCATCCTCGTCACGCTCGGAGCGCCTGCGCTGTTCGGGTTGGCATGGTCGTACGTCTACGGCGAGAAGCGCACGGACGACTGAGCGCGTCGGGTCGCTGGGGATGCTGTCTACCCCTGGTCGTCTCCCGAAGGCTGGGCGCTACGGTCCCCGACCGCCGCCTTTGCCCTCGCCCCAGCCGCCGCCTTCGCCTTCGCCCCAGCCGCCGCCTTCGCCTTCGCCCCAACCGCCGCCTTCGCCCTGGCCCCAGCCAGTCGCGAGCCCTCCGTGGTGGGAACACGCGCCCTGCTGCCCGACCGCCTCGCAGGTCGTGCCGTCAGCACACTTGACAGTCGGCTGGTCGGAGGACCCGCACCCCGACACCAGCACAACGGCGACGATGGAGAGGAGGGCGATCCTTGCCACGCCGTGACCCTAGCCGCCCTCTCGAACGAGCGTCCACCGGGTCGCTGGGGTTGCTGGGGTTGCTCAGAACTCCGCGTGCCAGGTGAACGGCGGACTGGTGTTCGGCTCGGTCGTCATGAAGATGATGCGGCGGGGCAGCGGCTCGTCCGGGTACATGCGGAGGTACTGGAGCAGGCCATACGCGCCCTTGGTGCGAACGATCTCCGATGGCGTCCCGTCCGGATCGCCGGTCGCAAGTAGCGAGCCCGTCAACTCGACTTCAACGGTGGCGTCGTCAACCGGGTAGCGGACGATCATCACCTGGTCGAGGTCCGCGACGACCTCGGGTGTTCCGATCTTTTGCATGCTGGGATCGTCCCGGTAGGAGCGGACGGGCTGTCCGGATCGCTGGGGATGCTGGCGCTATGCCCTATCCGAACGTCGTCCTGGAAGCGCTCGGCGTGGAGTCCTACGGCGAGTTGATGGACATGGACACGCAGTCGGTGGTTCGCAAGATCGACGCAGCTGGTCCCGGTGGCGTCCCCTTGCATCAGGGAGACATGACGCTCGCCGTTCTTGTCCTGAGCGCCGTCGCTGACCTGGAGGAAGCCACCAAGCGCTTGGACCGCGCCCGGACGCGGTTCGAACGTCTCGGTTTCGCGCTGCTCATCATCTCGACCCTCGCGACCGTCGTTGCCGCTGTCGCCACCATCGCTGCCCTGTAGTCGGTCCGTCCTCTTCCGGCGCTGACGCGTCCGTCTTGGCCGCGATGATGCAGGCGTGGTCCTGCGGTTTCCTGACGACTTCAAGTACGTGCGGCCAACGATCTCCGCGAAGTTCTGCCTCGTGGTGGGCGTCGCGTTGCCTCTCGGAGGCGCGATGGCGACGCAGGACCACCTGACGCTCACTGACCTGAAGCCACAGGCAGGCGCGGCGATCCACGTCGTGCCGAACATGAACTACGCCATCTCGGGCGCGACGGTGGCCATGCCGCCCTCGGACCGCAGCGATGCGCCGCAGTTCGGGTCGGTCGTCAGGTGGTGATCCGCCGCCACGGTCCTTCGTCGCCGTAGTCGCGCTCCCAGCCCTCTCCGCAGCTGCACTTGGCGACGGCCAACCGTCGCGATGGGATCTTGGCCTGGCCCTGCGGCCCCATCATCGTCATGTGGCCCTCGGCGGACGTGAGGATCGTCATGCCTCGCCCGCAGTCGGGGCAGTTCAGGTTGTTCATGACCCCTTGATAGCGCCGGTCCGGGCCGTCAACGGTTGACCTCCGGCAGCGGCGGACGGACATGCAACGACATGCAAGGACATCGGCGGCCACACGCGGACATCCAACTTGGCGCGTGGCCACTCGGCCCGGAGCGCCGAGTTCCAGTCCCAGTTGACACGCTTTTACGAGGCCGTGACTTTCGGTTGACGCAGACCCTCTGAGCCGTCACGCTTCTAGGCAGAAGCGTGACAAGTAGACGGAACGGAGGCCAGATGCCCGCCCCAGCGAACGCCGGACGCAAGTACCCCGCGGAGCCACTGACGCCCGACGAGGCGCAGGCGCTCATCGACGCCATCACGGGACGCGGACCACTCGCCGTGCGCAACCGCGCGCTGGTCGCGCTCATGTGGCGATCTGGCCTGCGAGTCTCGGAGGCGCTGGCCCTACGTCCGGCTGACGTGGACGAGCGACAGGGCACGGTGCGCGTGCGTGAGGGCAAGGGCCGCAAGGATCGCGTCGCAGTCATCGACTCACGGGGGCTCGGCTACGTGCGCGCGTGGACCGAGGTCCGCCGCGGGCTCGGGCTCAACGGCCGTCAGCCGTTGTTCTGCTCGGTCGGCGCAGGGGCACAACGTCAGGCGGGTCAGCCGCTTGACCCGTCCTACGTCCGGCGGCTGCTGCCGAAACTCGGCACGGCTGCGGGCATCGACAAGCGCGTACATCCGCACGGGCTGCGCCACACGATGGCCACGGAGATGGTCGAGCGCGGGCTTCCGCTGCATGTCATCGCCGGGCAGCTGGGGCACTCATCGACCGCGACGACCGACACCTACCTGGCCAAGCTCATGCCCTCGGACCGCATCAAGGCGATGCGCGCCGCGGGCTGGGATCTGGACGAGCAGCCCTAGCAACCCCAGCGATCCGAGCAGTCCCGCCACCCGGTCGGGCTCGTCCTGGCGCGGGTCGTCGTGTCGCTGGGGTGGCTGAGAAGAATCCGTCGTCCGGTATCAGTCGCGCAGCGACACGCGCAGGGTGTGACGCAGGCGGGGAGGTTCGAGTAGCCGTTGGTGATTCTGTGTCCGCACACATCGGAGGGGTTCGGCTACCGGCTGCCACGTGGGACGAATCCCGTGGGAACGTGGGACGAATGATGTTCCCATGCGTGTTCCCACGGCGACCCCAGAAACGACAAACCCCCGATGTGCTCGGGGGTTTCAGAGGTACCGCTACGGGGATTCGAATGGTGTCCCTGGGACGATGGGAACTGAGATTTGGCTCTCCCGTCGCAATGTTGCGCCGCTCTCGACCGCTCCTGACCGCCGGAAAAGCAGGCTCGTTGTCGCGCGATTGTCGCGCGGAGGTCGCGGCCGCGTCAGACGGAGTGGACGGCGGCCTCGCCGGGCGCGGCCTCGCCGACGGCGTTGCCCGCGTCGTCGAACGCGATCATCAGCAGTCCGTCGGCAGCCTCATGATCCTCAGCCAGTCGCCTCAGCGCATCGATGGCCTCGTCCTCGCGATCGAAGGACACGACCAGGTTGCCGGTGTCGAAGATCGAGTACGTCATAGCCCTGACGATGGTAACGGGGCTGCTACCCACCGCGACGAGCTCTATGCGGGCGTGATCGAAACGATGCACGCCGACAACGCATCCGGATGTCCCCAGATCGACCAGTGCCCTGGACCGCCGGTGTCCGCGAGACAAATGCCCATTCCGGGCTGCAGATCGAACCGAACGACGTGGCCGCCGATACGCGTACGGTGCCGCCGGCACATCTGCGCCACGAAGCCGCCGTCCTCGAACATGGAGATGGCTACCGCGAGCACGTGAGCCCGAAGATCTGCGGGATGCGGCTTGCGTCCGAGCTCGTAGTTGGACCTGCATGCCTCCACCGGCTGATGCGCATCACGAGCGCCGCGATACAGCGTCCGTGGCTCAGCGAGCGTCTCGACGAGGAAGCGATTCTGGGTGGCCACGGCGGCGGCCACGGTAGCAGGGAGGATCCCTGCAAAATCGCGCTTTTGAAGCCGTTGACGGCTGGCAGCAACTCCCGCTGGATTGAGGCCAGCCGTCAGGCGGCGCGTCGCAGGAACGCATCGAGCAGACCCGCGGCCTCTTCCTCGTTGCCGGGCATGAGGTGCCCGTAGAGGTCGAACGTGACGGTGATGCTCGAGTGGCCCATGTAGCTCTGAAGGGCCTTCGCATTCACCCCCGCGGCGATCATGAGCGAGGCGTACGTGTGCCGAGCTTCGTGGAGCGTGATCGGATCGAGACGCTGGTCGTCTGCGGCTGCGGCGTTGAACCGTGCCCACGCGGCCAGAGCGCGATTGCGTACGGTCGACGGATAGAACGGCTCGCGCGCCGTCATGCCGAACGCGAGGTCATCACCGGTCCGCCTACTGGCGACGAGGTGCTCGCCGAGAGGCCAGCGAAGAACGGCCGCGATCGGCACGCGACGCCGCGCGGCCTCCGACTTGCCGCCTTCCTGCTCACCTTCGCCGTCGTCCCACGTCCGTGCGACCCGAATGAGCCCGGCGGCCAGGTCGATGTCCGAGACGCGCAACGCGCGCAGCTCCCCACGCCGTAGACCGGCGTACATCGCCGTGGCGAACAGGGCCCGCTCGGGCAAGTCCAGCGCAGCGATCAGGGCGGCCGCCTCGGCCGGCGAGGCGATGCGCTCTCGCCGACGCCGACCCTTCGGAAGCTCGAGATCGGCGGCCGGGTTCATGCGGATCTCTTCGCGCTGCGCCAAGCGCCGAAAGATCGCCTGGACAGGGTTGATCGTCTTGACGACGGTCGCCGGGTCCATCTCCTCGGCGAGCAGATCGTCCACGAAACGCTGGAGATCCCGCCGGCGCACCTCGCCGATCCGTAGGTGACCCAGCGCTGGCTTGACACGCAGCCGGAGGCAGCGCTCGTAGCCGCGGACCGTGCTCGGCCGGTAGCTCGTTCCGCTGCGAGACCGCACCGCCCCGCTCCGCGCACCGGCGATGAACTCATCGGCGGCCTCCGCAAGGGTCCTGCTCGACGGGTCCGCATGGAGGTCCGCGCCGCCGCGCTCGAGCGCCGTCGATGCGTCGCGCCTCCACTGCTTCGCAGCACTCAGCGTCGTGAACGACTTGCGGATGCGCTTACGCGCGCGGTTGTCCCAGACGTTGGCCTGGTAGGTCGGCGAGCAGTTGCACCGGCCGCCGCTTCCGGAGCGGCACTGCTTGGAGTGACGGGTCGCCACGCCTTCGGCGGGCGTAGCCTTCTTACTGCTCATGGAGCTGATTCCTCCGTGGGCCACGCCCCCGGCTGTTCGCGCAGCGCGGGGGCACCTCGTTGTTGGGCGCCCACTCTACGGCGGTGTCCCGACATCATGGTCAGAGCACGCGCTCGGCCGCAGCCGCGGCCCAACGCTCGAGTTCCGGCACGGGAACGAGCCTGAGCTTGCCCCGACGGATGATTCGAAGTCCAATGCCGCGCAGCATCGCGATCCATCTCCGACACCGGCGACGTAGACGTCGATGGACGCCTGGTCGCCGCGGAAGTCGCCATCCTCGAGGCGACGGGCGACGTCGGCGCTGCCCTCCTGAAAGAGCGGGACCATCAGCTCGTTGACCATGTCGGTGAACTCGCGCATCGACAAGCCGGGCTGCGCCGCCAGCGTCCCGGCCTCGAACAGCCCGCTGAGCGACGCGAAGTGCTGCATGAACAGCGCGGCGGAGACGAGGTTCGGGCCTTCCGGCCGGTCGCCGATGAACCGGTGGCTGCCGGCGATCGGCGCGAGCGACGCCTTCTGCTCGCGGAACGCTGTCTCGGCTGCGCCGTACAGGACGACCGTCTCCGAAGCGCCCACGTCGCGCGGGTAGCCGAGGATGGCGCCGTCGAGGTACGGGGCGCCGGCGGCGTTCGCCCATGCCGCGATCGCGCGGGCGTCGTCCGTGCCGCCGGTGACGAAGTTGACCAGCGTCCGGCCTGCGGCCGGCGAGCCGTCCGACGGCCCGAGGGTCTTGCGCACCGCGTTCGTAGTCGATCGGCAGCAGCACCGTGACCGGGCTGGCGGCGATGGCTTCGGCCGCGGTCGGCGCCTGCTGCGCTCCGAGCTCCACGCTCGGCGCGACGCGCTCGGTGTCCGGTTCCACACCGTGGCCCGCCGTCCGGCGTCGAGCAGCACGCGAACGACGGCGGAGCCCATCGTCCCGACGCCGACGACCGACACGTCGGTGGCAGCGATCGCATCACGCATCGATGCGCGCCGCACCCAGCGCGCGTGCGATCACGGTGTCCTGGGGCCGTATCTCGTCGCGCTGCCAGGTGCTGGCCGACGGGTGGGTCGGCGTGACCGTCGGCAAGGGCTCACCCGACCGGGCCGCCCGGATCTCTGTGCGCGCGGCCGCCGTGGCCTGCTCGTCGATCTGCGGATCGAGCGCTTCGTCGACCATGAGCCCGTAGACCTCGCGCGCGCGCTCCCGGGAGACGACCCCGTCGCGGACGTCCGCGCGGACCTGCTCGAGGGGACGGTCGAGCGGGTCGCCGTATCCGCCGCCGCCGGTCGAGACGCCCGTCCAGCGCTGGCCGGGCTGCATCGCGACGTGGACGGCCCGCGGCAGGAAGTGGCGGCGCTCTCCGTCGTCGGCGGTGAGGTAGTGGCCGCCGCCGCGGCCCGGGGTCGCGCCGAGCACGCCGTGGGGCGGGTTGACGAGCGAGTCGTTCGTGTGGATCCACTCGATCGGCGTGTGGGTCGGCCACATCTCCAGCTCGATGCCGGGGCCGCCGATCCAGCGGCCGAGGCCGGCCGAGTCGGTCGCGACCTCCCAGCGGCCGATCCGCACCGGGTACAGCTGCTCGGTGTCCTCGACCGACGCGGTCTTCAGGCCGCCCAGCGCCGCGTTCGTGATGACCAGCGGCCAGCCGTCGGCGCCATTGGCCGCCGGCCCGCCGCCCCCGCCGTTGAGGCAGAGGTGCCCCCACGGCTCGCCGCTGCCGGGCCGCGTGCCGGCAAGGTTCGGCACATTTGACCAGTGGCTGCAACCCGCCCGAGTCTGGCCCGGGATCGCCTGCGCGAGCGCCTTGCACACCGCGTCGTGCATCGCATCGGCCGGCTGGGTCGTCGCCGAGGCGGTCGAGGCCGGATAGGAAGCGTTGCACACCGTCCCCTCCGGCGCGTAGACGGTCACGCAGCGCAGGCAGCCCTCGTTGTGCGGGATGTCCGGATCGATCGCGGTCACCACCCCGGCGATGCCGACCGCCTGCGCGACGGCGTAGGAGCAGTTGTGCCCGGTCGGCACCTGCGGGGCGCTGCCGCTGAAGTCGACGTGGACCGACTCGTCCTCGATCGTCACGCGGACCTTGACATGCACGTCGTGCGCGTCGAGCCCGTCGGTGTCCATCCAGCCTTCGGCCTCGTAGACGCCGTTGGGCATCTCGCGGATCGCCGCGCGGGTGCGTTTCTCGGCATAGTCGAGCGCGGCGTGCGAATAGTGCTCGACGGTGTCGGAACCGAACTCGTCGCAAAGCTCCTTGAGCCGCCGCTCGCCGGTCCAGATCGAACCGAGCTGCGCCATCAGGTCGCCTTCGAGGAGGTCGCGATAGCGGACGTTCGTCAGGTACATGTTGATTACGTCACGCCGCGGCTCGCCGCGGTGATAGAGCTTGATCGGCGGCAGCTGCAGGCCCTCCGACCAGATGTCGGGCGCCCACTCGTGCACGCTCGCCGGAACGGCGGCGCCGACGTCGAGCTGATGGCCCTTCGACGCGGCCCAGAACATGTGGCGACCCTCGTGGAACACCGGGCACACCGTCACGAGATCGCCGACGTGGGTGTTGTACGAGTACGCGTGGTTACAGGCGATGACATCGCCCTCCCCGAGGTCATCGCCGAAGACGCGGGTGATCTCCTCGATGATCAGGTGCATCGAGCTCGTGTGGACCGGTAGCGCGTCGACCATGGCGACCTGACGGGCCTCGCGGTCGTAGATGCAGCAGGAGTAGTCACGGCACAGCGCCAGGATGGGGGTCATCGCCGCGTGCTCGAGCGCCAGCGTCATCTCGGTCGCGATCGAGTTGAGGCGGTTGAGGATCACGCTGAAGGTGATCGGGTCGGTCGCCGACGTGGTCATGCGTGCACTCCCGTGGACGAGGGATGGTCGGACAGGGGCCGGCGCAACTCCTCGATATGCGCCGTCTGGGCGTCGACGAGATGCTCGCCGTCGAGCCGGACCGCCGCGCGCGGCACGTCGTCCGGCCGCCGCGCCCCGAACTCGGCGAGCGTGTCGTAGCCACGGTGCGGCTCGGTCTTCCATCGCGGCGTGCCGCCCTGGCGCAGCCGCGGGATGACCTCCTCGGCGAACAGCGTCAGGCTCTTCATCGCCAGCCAGCGCGGCTTGACGCCGGAGTTGGCGAACACCAGCAGCTTGCCCGCGCCCGCCTCCTCCAGCGACTCGCGCAGGAACGACGCGACGGTCTCGGGCGAGCCGGCGACCGCCCAGTGCTCGGCTGCGAGCTCGTCCCAGCCGAGCTCATTCATCGGGGTCGACCGGTAGCCGCCCGACAGAATGCCGCGCAGCGACTGTGGCGAGACGTAGCCGGGCGGGAAGTTGTCGTGCTCGGCCGAGAGATAGAAGTTCTGAAACGCCCACAGGTCGTGGGCCTCGGCCTCGAGGCGCGCCTGCCGGTCGGTCTCGGCCACGTGCACGTAGATCGAGGCCGCCACCTGGCTGGGCTGCAGCTCGTACCCCTCGTTCTCGCACAAATCGCGGAACCGCTGCACGTTGCGCAGGAAGCCCTGGCGCGGGTTGAGGACCGGCAGGTACGTGTAGCGGTTACGCGCCGCGAGCTCCAGCGTCTCCTGCGAGCCGCCACCGGGCAGGATGATCGGCGGATGCGGCTCCTGCAGCGGCTGGGGCCAGACGTTCACGTACGGGATCTGGAAGAACTCCCCGTTCCACTCGAACGGGCCCGGCTCGGTCATCGCCTTGATCAGCAGATCGTGGCCCTCGCGGAACCGGCGCCGCACCGTCGCCGGGTTCATGTAGCCGAGCGAGTGGTGCTGCATGCCGTGGCCCATCGGCAGCGCGATGCTGAGGCGTCCGCGCGACAGGGTGTCGACGACCGCGATCTCCTCGGCCATCTTGACCGGCGTCGTGTACGAGTTGAGGATCGGCCCCCACGCTCCGATCCGTAGCCGCGTGGTGCGCGCAGCCGCCCACGACGCCGCGACCAACGAGTTGCCGTGCAGGCCGATCGGCCCGTTGTGCTGCTCGCTGAACACCGCGCCGTCGTAGCCGAGCCCCTCCAGCGCGACGATCGTCTCGAGCTGGTCCTCGAGCACCCGCTGACCGTGCGCGCGGTCGTAGAGGGTGTTGGGCAGGTCGACGTAGTTCGACTTGCGGTTCCCGGCGTACGGGACCCGCGGGTAGGCGCCGTCGATGATGACGTGGAACTCGATGTCGTGCATGGGTCGTCTCTCGTGCTCGGCGTGGCGTCAGGCGTTGCGGGCGACGTGCTCGGCGGCGAGCTCCGCCACCTCCCTCGGGTGCTCGAGCGGCAGCAGGTGGCTGCTCTCCTCGCCGTGGGCACCGCGAACGGTCACGTGGCGGGCACCGGGGATGAGCTCGGCGTAGCGCTCCGCGACGGCTCCGGAGACCAGCCGGTCGTCCTCCGCGCCCAGCACGAGCGTCGGAGCCGCCACCCGGGCCAGACGGTCGTCGAGCCGCCGGTCGTAGCGTGGATGCCAGGCCAGCAGCGCCAGCGTCGTCGCCTCCTCGTAGGAGCGCACCACGTCCTCGGGAAAGCCCTCCTGCGTGAAGAACTCGCTGTACCGGTCGGCGCGCCCGTTGAGCAGCGCGTCAGCCCGCTCCCGCGCGGTCAGCCGGAACGGATCGGTGCCGGGCACATCCAGGCGGGCGCGCGTGTTGAGCCCGGACGGCGTGATCAGCGTCAGACTCGCGAAGCGACGGGGGTAGAAGATCGCCAGGTTCGCGGCGATCCAGCCGCCGAGATCGTGGCCGACGAGATGGATGTCCCAAAGGCCCAGGGTGTCGAAGAACGCGTCGTAATGCAGGACGAGGTCCTCGAAGCCTTCGATCGCCGCGGGCAGCGGCGTGTCGCCGAAGCCCGGGTGCTCCGGCGCGACCACGTCGTGGGCCTGTGCCAGGTGCTCGCAGAGCGGCAGCCAGACCCGCGTCGGCACGGTTCCGTGCAGGTACACGACGGCCGGTCCAGCGCCCGACCGCCGGTAGGCCGTGCGCAACCCGTGGACGTCGGCGAAGGCGGGCTCGGTGTAGTGCGCCCACTGAGGCGGCGCGTCCGATGGCATGGTGGTCATGGCGTTTCTCCCATCTGCGTTTCAGCCGGCGTTGCCCGTGAAGCCGGCGATCCGGTTGCCCACCTCGACGAGCCGCGACGGACGGCCGCTGCGGCCCTCGGCCCGCTCGCCGATGGCCCGCATCGCCCAGATCCCGGCCGCGCCGATCGTCCGCAGCGGCTCGGGCTCCCACCGCCGCCGCGGGAACGGCCGCACCCAGGGCAGGCTGACGAGGTCTGTGCGCCGGTCGAGCACCAGGTCCGACAGCGTTCGACCAGCGAGATTCGACGCGGCGACCCCCTCGCCGACGTATCCGCCGGCCCACCCGAGGCCCGTCGCGCGATCCAGCCACACGCTCGGTGCCCAATCGCGCGACGCGCCGAAGATGCCCTGCCAGGAGCGCTCGACGCGCACGCCCTGCAGTTGCGGGAAGGCGCGCAGGAGCTCCTCGTGGTAGGTGCGGCGCACCCGATCGGTCGCCGCCGCGTCGCGCGGTGGTCGCGACCCGAACCGGTACGGGATCCGGTTGTCGTCGCCGCCGATCGTGATGCGCCCGTCAGTCGTGCGCTGGAGGTGGACGAACGGGTGCTCGCAGGCGACGGACTCCCGGCCCTGCCAGCCCAGCTCCGCCCACAGCTCCGTGCTCAGCGGCTCGGTCACGAGCATCGACGTATGCACCGGCACGATCGTTCGGCGGCTGTGAGCGAGGCCTCCGGAGTAGGCGTCGGTCGCCTGCAGGACGAACCGAGCCCGGACCTCGCCCCCGTCTGTGGCGGCCCGGCCGGGCGCGATCGTGCGGACCCGCGAGCCCTCGAAGATCCTCGCCCCTGAACGCTCGGCGGCCGCCGCGAGCCCGCGGACCAGCCGCCCCGGATCGAGAGTGGCGCAGCGCCGGTTCAGCCGAGCCCCCAGGGCGCCGGCGACGACCAACCGGTCGCGCACCTCGCCGGCGTCGAGCAGAAGCGTGTGCTCGGGCCCGACGCCCCACGCGCGGTCCGCCTCGACCGCCGCGCGCTGGCGCGCGAGCTCCAGCGTGGTGCGCGCGACGTGCAGGCTGCCGTGCTCGACGAACCCGCAGTCGATCCCCTCGCGCGCGATCGCCGCCCCCATCTCGGCGACCGCGTCTCGCAGCGCGCGTTCGAAGGCGACGACGCCCTCGCGACCGCCGATCCGCGCCCAGTACTCGCGCGATCCGCTGACCTGCGCGACCGCCGCTCCCCCGTTGCGACCGGACGCGCCATAGCCGGCGAACTCGGCCTCGACGATCACGACGTCGAGATCAGGCGCCGCCTGCTTGAGCGCGTACGCCGCCCACAGCCCGGTGTAGCCGGCGCCGACGATGCAGACATCCGCATGCACGACGCCCGTCAACGCCGGGCGCCGGCGGATCGGCTCCGCGGCGTCGATCCGAGCCATCCAGTGTGAGACGTCGGGCGGTGTCCGGACGGCCGGCGACATCAGACGCGTTCCATCACGTACGTCTGGACGCCGTCTCCGACGAGGCGGTGGCCCGCGGGCACGAGGATGGTCGTGGTGGCGCCGTCGAGGATCGCGGGTCCGGCGACCTCGGCCCCGGGCGCCAGCGCCTCGCTGGCGTAGACCGGAACGTCGGCGAACTCGCCTTGCTCGAGCAGGTACGCCCGCCGGGTTCCGCGTGAGGCCGGGGCAGGGTCCCCGCCGCCGGTCATCGCCAGCGGAGCCGCCTCGCCCTGCGCGCGCCGGCCGATGCCGCTCACCCGCCAGTGCAGCAGCTCGATCGGCGCAGCCTCCAGTGCGTACGTGAAGCGCTCGCGATGCATGCCGTGGAAGCTCTCGGCGAGCTCCCGCACTGCCTCGTCGTCGAACTGCCCGGCGGGCACGGGCGTGATGAGCTCGTGAATCTGGCCCGCATACCGGGCGTCGACCGTGCGCTCCAACCGGACGTCCTCGTCCGCGAACCCACTGGCTCGCAGATCCTGCAGCGCCCGCTCCTCGAGGTCCGTGAGGACCGCGCCGACCGCGGTCGTGTCGAGATCGCGCGTGGTGGCGAAGAGCGCAGCGGTGTGGTCGTGGCGCATGTCGGTCACGGTCATCCCGAACGCCGAAAGCGTCCCGGCCTGCGCGGGGATCACGACGCGCGGGATGTCCAGCGCCGCCGCGAGCCGGGCCGCATGCAGCGAGCCGGCGCCGCCGCCGGAGATCAGGGCGAAGCTCCTCGGGTCGATGCCGCGCTCGACGGTGACGGCGCGGATCGCCGACACCATGTTCTCCTCGACCACGCGGATGACGCCCGCGGCCGCCACGACGGGATCGCCCAGGCCGAGCGGCCTGGCGACGTGCGTCTCGATCGCGGCCCGCGCGAGGTCGCCACGCAGGCGCCGCCGGCCGCCGAGGAACGCGTCGGTCGAGAGGTAGCCGAGGACGATGTTGGCGTCGGTGACCGTCGGGCTTTCGCCGCCCTGGTCGTAGGCGGCCGGTCCCGGCGACGCCCCGGCCGACTGCGGCCCGACCCGCAAGGCACCACCGTCGTCGACCCAGGCGATCGAGCCGCCGCCCGCCCCGATCGAGCGGATCTCCACGCCGGCGACCCCGAGCGGCTGGAACGCGATCATCTCGCTGCGCGACAGCGAGATCTCACCGTCGCGCATGATCCCCGCCTCGAACGACGTGCCGCCCATGTCGATCGTCAGCGCGTTCGCGAGCCCGGCTCGCGCGGCGATGTGGCGCGACGCGGCGGGCGCGGCGGCGGGGCCCGAGTGCACCAGGTTCACCGGGACGCGCAGCGCCTGCGCGACCTCGGCGCAGCCGCCGTTGATCTGCATGACCTGCAACGAGCCGTCCAGGCCGTTCGCCGCGAGCCACGACGCGAGCTCCTCCAGGTACGTCGCGGTGCGCGGATACGCGTACGCCGACAGCACCGTCGCCGACGTGCGGGTCCACTCCCCGATCTCCGGCAGGATCTCCGACGAGAGCATCACCGGGATCCCGGGCAGCCGCTCGGCCAGAACCTCGCGCACACGTCGCTCGTGTGCCGGGTCGACGTGCGACCACAGCAGCGCCACCGCGACGCTCTCGACGCCGTGGTGCGCGAACGTCCGCGCCACCTCCGCCACGCTGTTCTCGTCGAGCGGCAGCTCGATCGATCCGTCGGCCAGCACCCGCTCGCGCACGCCGAGGCGCAGATACCGAGGCACGAAGTCGTCGGGCCGCGGAAGCGCCAGGTTGAAGCGATCGGGCTTGAACCCGTCGCGGAAGTACAGGGCATCGCGGAAGCCGGCGGTGCAGACCAGTCCGACGCGGGGGCCGTTGCGCTCGATCAGCGTGTTCGTGGCCACGGTCGACCCGTGGACGAACGACGTGGTTCCGGTGAGCAACTCACGCAGCGAGACGCCGAGCTCGCCGGCGACGGCCTCAAGGCCGAGCTCGATCGCCTCGCTCAATCGGTGAGGCGTGCTGTCCTGCTTCCACTGGACCTGCTCACCGCGATCGCCGACGACCACGATGTCGGTGAACGTGCCGCCGATGTCGACCCCGATGGTCCAGCTCATGGAGTGCTCTGCCGCGGACGGCACTCGCTTCGCCGCCTCGCCGCTGCGGTTGACATGTACATATGTACATCATGTCACGCTTCGACTTGCGAGGTCAATCGACCGCATATCGGACGGTCCGAGGCCGCGGACGCGGCCCTTCAGGAGGTGATGAGCCGGCGAAAGACCGGCTCCACGTCGGCCGCCAGCACGATCGTGTCGTGCATGACGGCCTGGATGAGGATCCCGTCCAGCAAATATCCGAGCACGCGAGCCGTCTCGGCGTCGGTGTGCTCACGGATGAGGTCCGTGATGCCCTCGAGCCAGCGCGCACTCTCCCCGCGAAGCGCCGGACGGTTCAGCGCGGCGAGATAGAGCCGGTAGTCGAGCACGAGCTGCGATCTCAGACCGCCCGCCTGCTCCTCGACCCAGGTCGCCAGCGCGCGCGGCAGGTCCGCGCCCTCCTCGATCATGCGCGCGAACGTCCTGCGCTGCGTCGCGAAGTTGCGCTCGCGCGCCAGCTCAATCGCCCCGGCCAGCAGGTCGTCCTTGCTCTCGAAGTAGTACGTCGTCGAGCCCAGCGGCACCCCGGCCGCCTTGGCGACCGCACGATGTGTGACACCCTCGACGCCCCGCTCGGCGACCACGCGCAGCGTCGCCTCGAGCAGCCGGCGCCGGCGATCTGGATCGAGCTGAGGACCGGAGCGACGCGCCGACATGAGCTGTACGACTGTACACCTCGGGTCGGTGCTCACACCCGAATCTGGCAGCAAACTCCAGAAATCGGCACCGGCTAACACCGGCACGTGAAGACCGTCTCGCTTCGCTGTCCCGCTCATTTGCAGGCTTTTCCGCCGGGACGCGTCGCATGAGCGGCCTTCTTGCCATGCAGAAGATCCAGCCGTTCGACCTCCATTGAGATCGGGCGAGCTCTCGACGACATCGGGCTTTCTGGCTCCTCGAGCGTCCTCGTCCTGGCGGCACACGGGCGCAGCGCCAACGTGGTGCCAGAACGGTGCCAGAACTCCGACCCAGCGAGCGCGACCACCCGTAACGCGCGACGCCGATAACCGCGGCGGCGCGATCGCCCCGGTGGTCAGCGATCGCGCCGGGCGACGAGCTCCCACCAATCGGTCTCCTCCCCCTCCACCCGCTGCCACTCGAGCATGCGCGCCATGCTCTCTACCTGTGAGCCGCCGCCCACGCAGGCGCTCCACAGCTTCTGCGTGGCGCGCTTGTAGCGGTGGATGAGATCGTCGAGCCCGAACGCGTCGATCGCGCCCTCGTCATAGCGGGCGAACCCCTCGCGCACGCGCTCGAGCAGCAGCTCGAGCTGCGCCTCGTGGTAGGCGCGAACCGCCTCGCGATCCGCTCTGCGCTGCTGCCGGCTACGACCCTGGGAAGACACCACGCGATCGACCGTAGGTGCACCGTGGCAGCGGTGCAAGTCGGAATCGTCGATGCCCGCCCCCCGCTCAAACGGGCGCCGCACGGCCGCGGTGATCCGGTCTGCCGCCCGCGGCCAGCCAACGCGCCGCCCGCCGGACCGCCGCGCGAGCCGCCGGGTGAGTTGCACAGCTCTCGCCTTGTCGTAGCCAACCGGCGATCGCAACGTCAGACGATCCGCAGGACGGCTACTCCGGATGCCACTGGCACACAACGAACGCTTCGCAAAGGCTGGCCCGGCACCGGGATCGTGGCGCCCATCAAGCGCGCCGTTCCGCGTGGACCAGTTGCAGCGGCGCATCGTTGTCGCGCCGATTGTCGCGCGATGCCCCTTGAACGACGAAACCCCCGATGGAATCGGAGGCTTCTGAAGTACCGCTACGGGGATTCGAACCCCGGTTTCCGCCGTGAGAGGGCGGCGTCCTAGTCCCCTAGACGATAGCGGCGCGGGGCAGGCAATATAGCCATTTGCTGGGCCTTTCGGAGTGCCGCCGCCGGGCGGCGGGACCCCTGGAACTACGCTCGGCGCCTGATCCGGCGCCCGCGGCTCCAACCCGACGCCCCGAAGTGTAGCGTCGGCCTGCTGCGCGCCCACCGGTCGAGGTCGTTGAGCGGCGTGGTGCCGGAGAGCGGCGTGAGCACGGTCACTGGGCGGCGACCCGCCGCTTTCAGCTCGTCCGCGGCCGACCGCGGCTGCCTCACCCGGCGGGGATGCGGGCGGGCAGGCGCTCGCGCAGCAGCGCGATGTGCGCGGGTCGGATGCCGCAGCATCCGCCGATGATCTGCACGCCCTGCTGCACCCACCCGAGTGCGGCCTGCGCGTAGTCCTCGGGGCTGATGTCGTGGAAGATCCAGTTCGGCGGCTCCCAGCCGCCGTGATGGGCGTACGCGCCGAGGACGCCGTCCCAGTGCTGGCGGATCTCCTCGACGGCCGGCGCGATCTGCTCGACGTCGGTGTGCATCGCGTTGACGGCCATGACGCCGGGCCGTGCGAGCGCGGCGACGAGGTTGCCGAGCCCGTCCTCGTGCTGCCATCCGCCGTCGCCCGACCAGCTCGTCATGCCCAGCCAGACCGGCAGGCCGCTCTCGAGCGCCGCCTGGGTCGCGGCTCGGCCGTAGAAGGCGTCCGGGATCATCTCGAGCGCGAACAGGTCGACGCCCGCCTCGGCCTGGATCGCGACCTGCTCCCGGAAGGCGGCGAGGACCGTGTCGGCGCCGGGCTGCGGGTCGGGGATGCCCTCGGCGCTGTGCGGCGACAGCGAGCCGGCCACGAGGACCGCACGGTCGGCCGCGTTCTCGCGCGCCTGGCGCGCCGTCTCGACCGCGCGGCGGTTGATCTCGGCCACCCGGTCGCCGAACCCGGCCGGCTCGAGCGCGAGACGGTTGGACGGGAAGGTGTTGGCGACGATCACCTCGGCGCCCGCGCGGATGTAGTCCTCGTGGACGCCGCGCACGACGTCCTGATGGTCCAGGACCGCGACCCCGCACCAGACGCTTCCGTTCATCGGCACCCCGCGCGCCTCGAGCTCCGTGCCGGTGCCGCCGTCGATAAGCACCACCTCGCCGGCCGCCAGGCGCTGTTCGAACTGCTCGACCACGTCCGTCCCCCCTCCGCTGTACTGTGAAGCAGACGGTGGTAGTTATACAGGACAGCATCGGCGAGCGGATTCGCGCGCGTCGCGAGCAGCTCGGGCTGTCGATGCGCGCCGTGGCCCGAGCCGCCGGGGTCTCGCCGAGCTATCTCGGGTCGATCGAGAGCGGCCGCAATCCAGCCACCGGCCGGGCGCCCCTGCCGTCGGTGCGGGTTCTCGTCCGGCTGGCCGACGCGTTGGAGCTCGAGCTGGACGGCCTGCTCGCGGCGGTCGGCGTCGGCGCACCGCCCGCCGGCGCGGCCCACACCCTGCTCTACGTCATGGCCCCGCGGCCGCTGAACGTGGTCGAGCACCTCGTGCGCCTGCACGGCGACACGACGGAGCGCTGGATCCTCATCCCCGACCCGCGCGAACCGGCGCCCTCCGCTGCGGACGATCGTGTCCTGCTGCGCTGCTCGTGGCCGGTGGGCGCGGACCCGTACCCGGACCGCATGCTCGACCCGCAGCGGGTCGTGAACGCGCTCGACCGGGAGCTGCGCGCCGCCGCTGCGCGAGCCGGGTCGGCGCGGGTCGGACTCGCCATCGCCGACTGCTCGGCGGTCATGCGCTGGGTCACCAACCCGGAGACCGAGATCGCCTTCGAGTCGCGCTGGGTCGAGGACGTCGAGCGCGGCTTTGCCGCCACGCTGGGCCGCTCGCCGACGGCCAACGTCTGCGTCTACCACCACGACGACATCGAGGCGCTCGCGTTGCAGGTCGATCCGCTCGGCATCGGCCTCGCGCTGCTGCGGGCGCACACGACGATCGCGGTGGTGGACCGGACGGGCCGCCTGCGCGCGGGCGCCCCAGCGGCCGAGCTGATGCTCACGGCGCTGAAGCCGGCCGGCGTGAGCACAGAGACATGGGCCGACCTGTGCGCCGCGGCGTCGGTGGGGCTCGTCGCCCGCCCCGCGTAGCGGACGCGCGTGACAGCCGCCGTCGCGCGCCGCGCACCGCCACGCGGCCCGTCAGCGCGGTCGCGCCTTCCAGCGGCACATCGCCGCGGCGACCTCCTCGATCTCGAGCGCGGGCCCCGGCAGCTCCGTCCGCGGCCCCCTGTCGGCGCGCAGCCCGTCGAGCAGCAGCGCGAGGTGGCGCCGGCTGACCTCGGGCCGGATCTCGCGGGTGTAGTCGATCACCGAGGCGAGCATCACGTGGATGAGCGGGACGTCGCGCGCGACGACGTCCGGCCGCAGCACGCCGGCGGCCTGCGCGCGCTTGACGAGCGCATCGACGAGCGGGATGAACCGGTCGCGCGCCCGGGCCACGCGCGCCTGCCCGTGCTGGCGGAAGACGAGCAGCTCCATCAGGCCGCGGTCGTTGCACTGCGCGTCGATGACGCGCTCGAAGAAGCGCACCAGCGCCGTCCAGGGGTCGTCCTCGTCCAGCGACGCCTGCGCCTGGGCGACCATCTCGTCGATGCGCTGCTCGAAGAGCGCGTCGATCAGCTCCTCCTTGTCGGCGAAGCGGCGGGTGGTCGGCCGGCATCTTCGCGGTGGGCGCGGTCGTCGCGGCGACCCTGTTCCGCAGCGGCGCGCCCGAGCTCGACCCCGCGGCCGAGCCGATCCTCGCCCACTGACGCTCCCGGGGCGCCCGCGCACGCGCGGGCGCCCTCCCGCGTCGCTCAGTACCGGCCGTAGTCGATCGCCGAGACGACCTGCTTCGGCTGGCCGGGCGCCCGCCACAGGCCCCAGTGCGGGCCGGCGAGGCCGCCGTAGCCCGCGGGCGGCGGGGCCTTGCACTCGGCTTTCGCGGGCATGTCGAACGGCTCGCCCCAGACGAACTTGACGCCGCGCGCGGTCAGCCCGGCGAAGAACGCCCGCTGCGCCGCCTCGGAGTAGGGCGCACCGTTCCACGCCTGCCACTGCGGACCGCTCGGCGGCGGCGGAGCCCCCGGCGGGGCATTGGGCTGCAGCGGGCAGTTCGGCCCCGCGGTCAGCCGGTCGGGCCACCACGCCTCCTTGAGGATGACCGGGAGCCCGAGCGGGTTTGCGGCCCTGCCGGTGAAGAACTGGTCGAGGTTGGCCTTGGTGAACTGCGCCGCGAGGTTCGGGTTCGCGCTGAACAGGCCGTTGGATGCCGGGTTGGCGTCCCAGAACGCGTGCAGGTTCGGGAACACGAAGTCGCCGAGGGCCATGAGCCGGCGCGCCACGTCGGCGTTGTTGGACGGCAGGTACCAGTACCACTCGTTCGTCGCGGTGACCGCGAGCTTCGGATACGAGGACTTCAGCTGGCGGACCCAGCCCTCGAGCTGGTCGATCGTGTACCGGCGCTGGATCCCCTCGTTGCCCACGACGATGCCGTCGGCCTGCTGCTTGATCGCGTCGATCCGGCCGATCTCGGCGCCCGGGTTCCAGAGGCCCACGATCACCTTCTGGAAGCCGACCTTGCGCGCGATCTGCGGGACCTGGCTCATGGTCCCGTTGACCGTGTAGGTGACGACCCCGCGAAAGCCCTGGTTGGCGAGGAAGCGCAGCTCGGCCTCGATCGTCGCCGCCGGCGCGGAGTCGTTGAGGTTCGGCGACGCGTAGACGACCCAGTTGCGGCACGTCGTCAGGGCGGTGACGGCCGACAGCCGCGCCATGTCGCAGGGTGCCTTGGCGGCGAGCTGCGGCGGGCCGGCCTCGTCGGCGCCGATCGCGTCGGCCGCGCGATCGCGGTCGCGGTCGACGGCCTGCACCGCGTCGGCGAGGAGGCGGTCGCGCAGCGCGGCGGCGCTCGTGGCGCCGTCGGCGCGCAGCCGGCGGGTCGCCTCGCCCGACAGCCGGAAGCAGTAGCGCTCGCGGTCGCCGTCCAGGTCCACGCGATCACGGCGCTCCGCGGCGGCGAGCTGGACGGGCCCCGATGCACCGTCGATCGCGTAGGCGAACAGCCGCACCGTCCCCGTGCTCGCCACCCGATCCGCGGGCCGGCCGTCGAGCGCGCCATCGGGCACCGGGCGCCAGCGCACGGAGACGCAGACGCCGGCCCGGCCGTCCTCGACCGTGGGCGTCCCGAGCGCGACGTCGGGCGCGGGCAGCTCCGACGCCACATCCGCCTCGTCGGTGGGGGTGCGGGCGGCGGCGGCGACCGCGGGCACCGCGAAGGCGGCGACCAGGCACAGGGGAACCAGGCGCGCGAGTCGCGCGGCCGGCGCGGTCCCATGGCGGGGTGATCGGCGCTGCATCGTCGTCATCCGTGCCTCCGTGGGCGGCGTCGAGAACGGTCCATGATGCCGCTTCCGGCGACGAAGGGCTCCTGTGTCCCACGGGAGCGGAGCCGCGCGCGACCGGCACGGCGGGCGGCACGCCGGTGTGCCGCCCGCCGGACCCGCTGCTCAGCGCGGCGTCGGCTTGCCCCGCTGGACGGGGAAGTCGCGCGCGATGAGACCGGCCGGAGCCGGCTCCGGGACGATCGTCGCCTCCGGGAACGGCGCCGCGACCGTGGTCGAGAACGTGTCGGTCGCCGGATCGGACATCGAGAACAACGGCTTGAACGTCTCGCCGGTGGCCGTCAGCCCCTCGTAGTCGCCGACGAAGAAGCCGCTGGCGAACGGCGCCTGGCGCATGTCGAACGATGACGGCGTCACGCGCTCCTCGCTCCACGACGCTCCACCGTCGGACGAGCGGAGCACCCACACGTCGGTGTCGAGCGATGGGCTCGCCACCGTGTCGTTGCGGAAGTCGTAGTACGTGACCGCGATGTTGCCGGAATCGTCGACCTTGATCGCGGCCGTGAACGCCTGCGTCGACTCGTCGCCGTTGATCCGCACGGGCGACGACCAGGTGAGGCCGCCGTCGGTCGACTTCGAGAACGCGATCTGGTCGCGCTGGAATCCCGTCCAGCGGGCGTCCTGCCAGACGGCGTAGACCTCGTCGTGGCCCGGGCGCTCGTCCGTCGCGATCGACGGGATGATGTCGCCCGTGCGCACCTCGGCGCCGTCGCGCGGGTCCGTGACGCCGACCGTGCCGAGCCGGTCGACGACGATCTCGCCGCTCCAGCTTGCGCCCTGATCGGTCGACCGCAGGACGGACACGGTGCCGCCCTTGCGGCCCGCGCCGTTGTCGTTGCGGAAGACCGTCATGACGTTCACCAGGTCCCCCGTGCCCGTCACCGCGATCTGGTTGCCGATCGTCTGGTCGTTCTGGCCGGGATCGAAGATCGGGCGCGCCGGCTCCCAGGTCGCACCCGCATCCGTGGTCCGGGTGAAGTACGCGGGCCCGCGGAACGCGGCGGCCGTGAGGTAGGAGACGCCGCCGGCCCGCTCGTTCGGGAAGACCAGGCGATCCCATACGGCGTACACGTTGCCGGCGATGTGCGGATCCGCCGTGATCGAGTTCTTGTCGTTGAAGACGTGCGGGTTGGTGTCGACGATCAGCGCCTTGGGATCGCTCCACGTCGCGCCGTCGTCGTCCGACGTGCTCACCAGCATCGCGCTCGCCAGGTTGCGCGTGTCGTTGAACGACAGGCTCATCTGGTACGCGCGGCCGTCGGCGCCGTAGGTCACCCAGGGGTCGGTGGCCCGCTCGTAGTCGCCGACGCTGCCGGGAGCCGCGCCGGCGCACCGCGTGAACTTGGGCAGCGCGGCCGGCGGCAGCTGCGTCCAGGTGCCGCCGCCGTCGGCCGAGATGCTCGTGCCGATGCCGTTCGCGCCGCCCGTCTCGTAGCGATCCTGCTGGTAGACCCCGATCAGCGCCGACGGCTGCGTCGGGTCGAGGTCGACGTAGGGCTCGACCTCGGTGTTGCGGAACTCCGTTCCGTTCTGCGGCGCTCCGTTGCAGGCCGCCGGGAACGGGCTGAGGCTGCTCGCCTGGCTGAGCGGACCGACCGCAGCGGACGCCGCCGGCGCGGCAGCCCCAGTCGCGACGACCGCGCCGAGCGCGAGTAGCCGGGAACCTCGCATGTGGACCTCTCCGGGGGGCACCGAGCGGTCCCTTACCGCTCGGTGAGAACTGTCCCACCGAGCGACGTGCGACGCAAGCCCCGGCGCGACGACGCGCGCGGGCCGACCGAGTATGCGGATGAGAGGACTCGAACCTCCACGTCCCGAAGGACACAGGCACCTGAAGCCTGCGCGTCTACCAATTCCGCCACATCCGCGGGCGCATGCAGGGTAGCGACTGGCGAGCCAGGTAGAACCCCTCGCATGGCAACGCGCGAGCCCGTCGCCGCCTTCGGCCCCGGCCGGGTCAACCTGATCGGCGAGCACACCGACTACAACGGCGGCCTGAGCCTGCCGTTCGCCATCGCCGAGGGCGTCACGGTCACCGCCACGCCGCTGGACGGTGATCACGTCGAGGCGCGCGCCGTCGACCACGACGAGGACGACCGCTTCCTGCTCGCCCAGCCCGCCGACGGCGACCGCAACGGCTGGCGCGCCTTCGTCCGTGGGACCGTCGCCGAGCTGGCGGCCGCGGGGCACGAGCTCTCCCCCGTGCGCCTGGAGATCAGCGGCGACGTTCCCGAGGGCTCCGGCCTCTCGTCGTCCGCCGCGCTCGAGGTGGCCCTCGCGCTCGCGCTGCTCGGCCGGGAGCCCGGCGACCGCCTCGAGCTGGCGCGGCTGTGCGCGCGCGTGGAGAACGAGTGGGTGGGCGCACAGACCGGCCTGCTCGACCAGCTCGCCTCGCTCTTCGGCCGCGCCGAGCACGCGCTGCACATCGACTTCGCCACGCTCGAGATCGTGCCGGTGCCGCTGCGGACCGGCGATTGGACGCTGGTGACGCTCGACTCCGGCGAGCAGCACAGCAACGCCTCGGGCGGCTACAACGAGCGCCGCGCTGAGTGCGCCCGCGCGTGCGCCCTGCTGGGGATCGAGACGCTCAGCCGGGCCGTCCCCGACGCCGCCCGGCGGCTGCCCGAGCCCCTGGACCGCCGCGCCCGCCACGTCCTCGAGGAGAACGCGCGCGTCGACGCCGCGGCGGCCGCGCTCCACGCCGGCGACCTCGTCGGGCTGGGGCGCCTGCTCGACGCCAGCCACGCCAGCCTGCGCGACCTGTACGACGCGTCGACGCCCGCCGTCGAGACGACCGTCCGCCGCCTCAAGGACGCGGGTGCCGCCGGCGCCCGGATGGTCGGCGGCGGCTTCGGCGGCCACGTGCTCGCGCTGCTGCCACCGGGCGTCACGCCGCCGGAGGGGGCGGTCGCGGTCGCCCCCGGCTCAGGGGGACGGCTGCTCTGACGGCGCCTCGCCGGCGACGCGCTCGAGCGGCCGGACCACCGCCCACACCCACATCAGCACTCCGAAGACGAGCATCGCCAAGCCCGTCCAGAGGTTGATGTTGATGCCGTCGGCCTTGTTCTTGACGATGTCCGTCCCCACGATGCCGGCGACGAGGAGGATCACGCCGTAGAGCACGAACAGGCCGCCGATGATGCGGCGGATGTCGAACCATCGCTCGAGCCGCTCGGCGCGCCGGCGGTCCTCCTCGGTCGGCGGCTGCGGCGGTTCCGGTTCCTGGTCGGCCATGAGCTCAGATGAAGATGATGTTGAGGATCACCACGAGGATGAGCGCCCCGGCTCCGAGAAGCCACGGCTTGCGGTACCACGCGTCGTCGCCCTTGACGAAGTCGTCTTCCTCCTCCTCGCGGTCGAGGCCCCAGACGAGCCCGCGCAGTTCGTCCTCGGTCTTGCGCGTCGTGATGAGCGAGACGCCCACGGTGACGATCGCGTCGACCGCGAACGCGGCGATCGCCTGCCAGAAGTTCTGCGACTGTGCGGACCCCAGGTTGATGACGCCGTTGGACGCGAGGTTGTGCGTGACGACGGCGGCGACGATGCCCGACAGCAGGCCCCAGAACCCCGCCCACGCGGTCGTCCGCCGCCAGAACATCGCGATGATGAACGTGGCGAACAGCGGCGCGTTGAAGTAGCTGAACAGCAGCTGGACGTAGTTCATGATGTTCGAGTAGCCCTTGGCGATGAACGCCGTGGCCACCGAGATCAGAAGCCCGCCGACGGTCGCCAGCCGCCCGACCCGCAGGTAGTAGGCCGAGTCGCGCCCCTTCACCGCGTACGACTGCCAGAGGTCGTACGTGAACACCGTGTTGAACGAGGTGACGTTCGCCGCGACGCCCGCCATGAACGCCGCCAGCAGACCGGTGATCGCGATGCCGAGCATGCCTTCCGGAAGGAAGCGCGCGATGAGCAGTGGGATCGCGTTGTTGTACTGGAGGTCCGGATTGCTGCTCGTGCCCAGCCCCTTGACCGTGACGAGCGCGACGAGCCCCGGGATGATCGTCAGCGCCGGGATGAAGACCTTCGGGTAGGCCCCGATGAGCGGCGTGCGCCGCGCGGCCGACAGGTTCTTCGCCGACAGCGCCCGCTGGACCTCGGCGAAGTTCGTCGTCCAGTAGCCGAAGCTCAGCACGAAGCCGAGGCCCATCACCACCGCGAACCAGTTCGCGTCCAGCGGGTTGGTGACGTTGCCGATGCCGAGGCCCTTCCACGCGTGCAGTCCGGCCTCGCCCAGCGCCGATTCGCGCACCCGGTCCTCGAGGCCGCCCCATCCGCCGACGCTATGCAGCGCGACGAGCGTCAGCGGCAGGAGCGCGGCGAGGATGATGAAGAACTGCAGGACCTCGTTGTAGATCGCCGAGGTCAGTCCGCCGAGCGTGATGTAGATGAGCACCACCGCGGCGGCGACCAGGATCGACACCGAGATCGACCAGCCCAGCATCAGGTTGATGACGAGCGCGAGCGCGAAGAGGTTGACGCCGGCGATCAGCACGGTGGCGACCGCGAACGTGCTCGCGTTCAACGCGTGGGTCGGCTCGTTGAAGCGCAGGCGGAGGTACTCGGGGACCGAACGGACCTTCGCCCGGTAGTAGAACGGCATCATCACGATGCCGAGGAAGACCATCGCCGGCACCGCGCCGATCCAGTAGAAGTGCACGGTCGCCACGCCGTACTGCGCACCGTTGGCGGCCATGCCGAGGATCTCGAGCGCGCCGAGGTTCGCCGAGACGAACGCCAGGCCCGTGATCCAGGCCGGCAGCGAGCGGCCCGAGAGGAAGAAGTCGAGGTCGGTCTTGATCGTCAGGCGGGCGACGGCGCCGATGCCGAGGACCACCGCGAAGTAGATCGCGAGGATCGTGTAATCAAGCGCGCTGGCGTCCAGCTTGACCGACACGGCTGCGTACTTGCCCGGTTCGGGACGATTCGACGCATATCTCTCCGGCGCTCAGATCGCGCGCGCGTAGAGATCGAGCAGCGCGGGGCCGGCGAAGACGGCCACGGCGCCGCCGAGCGCGAGGAACGGGCCGAACGGCATCGTCGCCCTGCGCCCCACGAGCACGCCGCGCCGGACCACGATCGCCAGGCCGGCGACCGTCCCCGCCGCCAGGGCGACGACCACCGCAACCGCGACCGCCGCACCGAGGTAGAGGCCCAGCATCGCGACGAGCTTGACGTCCCCCATGCCCATGCCGGCGGGGCTCACCAGCGCGACGACGAGGAAGGCGCCGCCGGCCAGCCCGGCGGCGGCCAGCCGCTCGGGCGCGCTCGACGGATCGACGAGGGCCACGAGCACGAGCGCGACCACGGCGGCCGCCCCCGTCAGGCGGTTCGGGATGATGCGGCGGTCGAGGTCGATCAGCGTGATCGGCACGAGGAAGGCGAGCAGCGCCGCGGGCAGCAACAGGTCCATCGACCGACGTCATCGGCCGCTGCGGCCGCGCCGGTCACCCAGGCCCCGGGAAGCTAGGAAGCTCGTCCAGCGGACGGGTCCAGCGGCGACGCCACGTCGGCCAGCACCGGCAGCAGCTGGGGGCGCTTGGCCACGATGCCGTCGCCCGACGACCGTCCGCGCAGCCGGCGCACCACCCACGGCGCGAAGTGGCGCCCGCCCCACCGCAGCTCGGCGACGACCGCCTCGCGGCGCCGGCGCGCCGCCGCGGCGGGCAGCGGCTCGATCCACGGCCCGGCCTGCTCGCCGAGCAGCCCGATCGCCCCGGCGAAGGCCTGCTCCATGCGCTCGTGCCCCTGGGAGTTCGCGTGCAGGCGGTCGTCGCTCCACAGCCGCGGATCGGAGGCCGCCGGGCTGCCGGCGAGGTCGACGACGATCGCGCCCGTCTGCGCGCCCAGCTCGAGGAGCGCCGCGTTGTGGGCCAGCAGGCGCGTGCGGACGAGCCGCGCGATCGGCATGAACGCCGACAGGTCCGGCATCGTGAAGCAGACGACCGTGGCGCCGGCGCCCACGAGCGCGCGCTGGATCGCCTCGGTGTGGCCCATGACCCTCGCCGGGTCGTAGCCGGGGCGCAGCAGGTCGTTGACCCCGGCGGAGATGATCACGAGGTCCGGCTCGAGGGCGAGCGCCGGCTCGAGCTGCTCGGCGCGCACCTGGGCGGTCAGGCGCCCGCGCACCGCGAGGTTCGCGTAGCGCGTCGCCGGGTCCAGCCGCGCGAGGCGCTCGGCCAGCCGGTCCGCCCAGCCGCGGTAGCCGCCGGACCCGTCGCGGTCGTCGAGCCCCTCCGCCGTGCTGTCGCCCAGCGCGACGAACCGCACGTAGGTCATGGACGCAGCACGAGCTTGCCGGTCGTGCGCCGCGCGCGGAGGTCCTCGTGGGCGCGGCGCGCGTCCGCGAGCGGGTACTCGCCGCCCACGATCGGCTCCAGCTCGCGCGCCAGCACCGCGGCGACGAGGTCGTCGATGGACTCGCGCATGAGCGCCGGGCGCTGAAGGACGTGCACGAGCCAGAAGCCGAGCACGCCGATGCTCCCGTGCATGAGCCGCCCGGGCTCCACCACGGGCGCCCCCTGGCGCGCCGCCTGCCCGAAGTGGACCAGGCGCCCGAACGGCGCGAGCGCCTCCAGGCTCTGGGCGAACGTGCTGCCGCCGACCATCTCGAGGACGACGTCGACGCGGCGCCCGCCGTTGGCCTCGCGCAGTGCCGCCGTGAGGTCCTCGGCGCCCGAGTCGACCACGGCGTCGGCGCCGAGGCGCTGCGCGAGCTCGCGCTTGCCGCGCGACGACGCCACGCCGATGACCCGCCCCGCGCCGAAGCGCTTGGCCAGCTGCACGGCCAGCGTGCCGACCCCGCCGCCCGCGGCGTGCACCACGACGGTCTCGCCCTCGCGCAGCTGCGCGCTCGTGCGCAGCAGGTGCCACGCCGTCGTCCCCTGCAGCACGAGGGACAGCGCCTGCCCGTCGGCGATGCCGTCCGGGATGTCCCACATGGCCTGCGGCGCGGCGATCGCCCGCTCCGCGTAGCCCCCGCCCGCGAGCAGCGCCACCACCCGTCGCCCGTCGGGCGTCGTGCCCACGGCCTCGCCTCCCGGGACGAGCGGCAACTCGGCGGGCGCCAGGTACGAGTTGTCGGCCTGGTGGGTGTCGGCGTAGTTGACCCCGGCCGCGGCGACGTCGAGCAGGATGGTGCCGTCCGGCGCCTGCGGTTCTTCGACGTCGCGCAGCACCAGGACCTCGGGGCCGCCGAACTCGGTGATCTTGATGGCGCGCATGGCGGACATGATTGCGCGCCCCGCCAAGTCCGCGAAACGACTCAGCCGCGACGGGTCGCGACCACCGGCGCGCCGACGAAGCGCACCGCCACCATCGCGGTGTCGTCGCGCTGGTCGCCGCGCTGGAAGGCGTCGAGCGCGGCGTCGACGCGGTCGAGCAGCGCCGGCGGGTCGGCCGGGGCGCCGCGCAGGCACTCCAGCAGGCGCTCCTCGCCGAACCGGCCGCGCTCGCCGACGGTGTCGATGACGCCGTCGGTGTAGAGCAGGAGCGTGTCGCCGTGCTCGAGGGCGACCTCCGTGCACGGCCACTCGCCGTCGTCGAACGCGCCGGCCAGCGTCTCCGTCCGGCCGACGAGCACGGGGGCGCCGGCGCGCACGAGGATCGGCGGCGGGTGGCCCGCGTTGGCGAGGAGCATCCGCGCGGCGTTCGCCTCCGGGTCGGCGTCGGCGCGCAGATGCGCGCAGACGGCGGTGACGAGCGACATCTCCGGCTGGTCGCGCAGCGCCGCGTTCAGCCGGCTCAGAGCCTGCGACGGGTCGCCGGTGAGCTGGCCCACGCCGCGCAGCGTGTAGCGCGCCAGCCCGGTCAGCACCGCCGCCTCCGCTCCCTGCCCGGCGACGTCGCCGATGATGAGCATGTGGCCGTCGCCCGCCGGGAAGGCGTCGTAGAAGTCGCCGCCGACGAGGTTGATCGCGCCGGCCGGGCGGTAACGGCTGGCGGCGCTGAAGCCGGGCATGTCGAGCAGCTCCGGCGGGCGCAGGCCGCGCTGGAGCGTCTCGGAAATCGCGGCGTGCTCGGTGTAGAGGCGCGCGTTGAGCAGTGCGGTGCCCGCACGCCGGCCGAGCTCCTCGGCGAGCTCGACGTCCGCGGCGCTGAACCGCCGCAGCGGGTCGGTGCGCGCGAGCGTCAGCGCTCCGAGCGTCTGGTCGCCGACCGCCAGCGGCACCATCACGAGCGAACCGAGGCCGACGGCGCGCAGCATCTCAAGGTGCTCGTCGTCGAGGGCGTACGCGACGAGCATCTCGTCCGTCACCCCCTCGACGAGGATCGTGGCGCCGGTGGAGATCACCTCGCCGATGCGGCCCTGCTCGTCCATGCGCACCGGGTAGCGCTCCCGCAGGCGGCGCGCCAGCGCGACGAGCTGCGGGTCCGTGTGCGCCACGGCGACCGACGCGATCTCGCCGCCCGCGCCGGGAACGTCCACGCCGCACCAGTCCGCCAGGGCCGGGACCGCCGCCTCGGCCACGTGCTGGAGGGTCTCGCCGGGATCGAGCGACGCGCCGAGCACTCGGCTGGCGTCGGCCAGGAGCCGTTGCGCGAGCTCGCGGCGGCGGCTCTCCGTGACGTCCTCGATGACGTTGACCACCCGGACGGTGCGGCCGTCCTCGTCGATCACCGCGGTCGCCTTGTTGACGAGCCAGCGCTCCTCGCCGGTCGCCAGGACCACGTTGCGCACGAGCAGCGGCTCGGCATCCGGCTCGCCGCTCAGCAGCCGGAAGCCGGGCAGCCGCTGCAGCGAGACGGTCTCGCCGTGCTCGTCATGGACGGCAAAGCGGCCCATGGTGTCGCCCGGCTCTGCCGCGTAGAGCTCCTCCGCGCTCGAGATGCGCAGGAGGTCGAGCGCCGCGTCGTTGGCATAGATGACCCGGCCTTCGGCGTCCATGACCGTGACGGCCTCGGCGAGCTCGTCGAGGACCGTGTCGAGCTGGCGCTCCGCGGCGCTCAGCTCGCGCGACAGGCCCGCATTGTCGAGGGCGAGGGCGACACGGCCGGCGAGCACGCGGGCGAAGGTGACGTCGCTCCGCGCGTAGTGGCGATGCGTCGGCCCGAAGGCGACCTCGAGGAATCCGAGCGACTCTCCGCGGGCCTGCAGCGGCACGGCGATCGCGGTCCCATCGCCGAGGGCCACGACCGCCTCGGGCCGTCGCCCGACCTCCGGCCGCACGTCGAGCGCCCCCCGCTCGCCGAGCGGGCCACCGGCCGCGTCGAGGCGCGCGAAGTCGGCGAAGACCGGGACGAGGATCTCCAGGACGCGCTCGACGGTCGCCGTGAGGGACCCGGGCCGGCTGCCGATGTCGGCGATCTCGGCGAGCAGCCGGAAGCGCTCCCCGCTGACCTCGCCGGCGGCGCGCAGCAGCGCGATCTGGACGGCGACCAACCCGCCGACCGCCACGACGACGAGCCCGATGGCGTAGGTCGTGCCGAAGTCGCTGTTCCACGCGAGGCTGACGAGCGCGGCCACGAGCGCGAGGACGGCGGCCAGCGCCGTGTCGCGCCACCGGGCGACCAGCGCGCAGCCGAGCGGCGCGAGCACGAGCAGCGCGGTGATGATGGCGAAGTGGCCGGCGATCGCGTCCACGACCGTGATCGCGACGATGGCCGTCGCCGCGACCGGAGCCGCGACCGACCATGGCGGTCCGGCCAGCGCCGAGCGTTCGTCCTCCCCGATCCCCAACCGCGCGGCCACGGTGCCCTCAGCCGTACGGCAGCCGGTCGGTGAGCCCGGACGCGGCGAACACGCGCTGCACCGCGTCCGACCCACGGGTCAGCCGGAACGGCCAGTCGTCGCTGCGCGCGAGCTCGCAGGCGTGCAGCACGAGCCGGATGCCGACCGAGTCCATGAAGTCCAGCTCGTCGAGGTCGAGCAGGGTCGAGCGCCGCGTCGTCGCGAGCGCGTCGAGCCGCCGCTGGACCGGCTCGACCGTGTCCATGTCGAGCTCGCCGACGAGCGTCACGACCGTCGTCTCGCCGTCCTGGCGCTCGACGACGTCGAGTGGTCGGTGCGAGTCATGCACCACGGTGGCGCCATCCTTGCATCCTCGAACCCGGTTCACACATGGACGTTGCGCGCTTCGACCTGACTCGAACGACTCTGTAGCGCCAAAAGCTACAGTTCGGTACCTTCAAACGCAACAGCCCCGTGCCTGCCGTCAACCCGTTCATCTGGAGCCGCCCGCTCGACGACCCGGCCAAGATCGTCGGGATGGACGGGTTCGCGCGCGATGTGGCTCTGATCCTCAAGGGCCAGACGAACGTCGCGCTCTTCGGTCCGCGCGACACCGGCAAGACGACGTTCACCGTGCAGCTGGCGCGCGAGCTCGAGCGCTCCCACGGCGACGACGCGCCGCCGCACACCGTCGTGCGGGTCAACCTGCAGCGCTGCTTCAGCATCCCCGCGTTCATCGGCTGCGTGCACGATGCGCTCCTGTCGCATCCGCAGCGGCGCATCCAGCGCGAGGCGCGCCGCCAGATCGCGGTGCTCGAGAAGGAGATCGGGTTCGACATCAAGGTCATCAAGGGGTCGGTACGGCGCTCGGGGGTGACCGCGGCGCAGGACGTCGAGGCGCTGCACGCCCAGCTGGCGAGCATCGCACGGCTCGACCGCCACGTCGTGGTCGTCTTCGACGAGTTCCAGCACCTCAACCGCTGCCCCGAGAGCCCCTTGAGCATCATCCGCTCGGCGCTGATGAGCAGCGGCGCCAACCACGTCTCGCTGCTGCTGACGGGGAGCATCCGCGAGGCGATGGCGATGATGCTCGCCAACAGCGACGAGCCGATCTTCGGCGAGGCCCACCAGATGGAGCTGCCGGCGATCTCGCACGTGGACTTCCTCGAGTACCTCGACTTCAACTTCGAGGCGACGGGGCGCCCGACGGACGAGGACGCGCTCAACCACCTGCTCAACATCACCGGCGCGCATCCGAAGCGCACCCAGCAGCTCGCCTGGGCGGCCTGGGAGGCGACGAAGCGGCGCGGGCGGCGGGTGACCGTCGAGGTCGTGCAGGACGCGTACGAGCGGATGCTCGCCGGGCCCGAGGCGGCGCCGTTCGAGACCGTTCTCGACGTGCTGTCCAGCGGCGACGAGGGCCAGGCGAACGAGATGCGCGCGCTGTTCCTGCTCGCCGACCGGGGCGCGGAGAAGCTGACCAGCCGCCAGCACCTGGCGCTCTACGGGTTCACGACGCCGTCGATGATCCCGCGCGCGCTCGAGCGGCTGCGCGCGCGGGGGCTGACGCAGCGCGCTCCGGGCTCGGGCGCGTGGCGGATCGCCGACCCGTTCTTCGCGGGGTGGCTGCGGGAGCAGTCGCCGCTGGCGACGCGCGCGTCGGACGTCGCGCCGCCGTTCGAGATCAACGAATGATTGCTCGACGAGCAACGTTTTCGTAGCTTTTCGAGCAAACTAGATCCCACGCTCAGCGGGCGTACATGATCACGCCGACCCCGCCGAGGCAGATCGCGGCGCCGATGACGTCCGCGCGGTCGGGATGGAACCCGTCGAACGCGACGCCCCACAGCAGCGAGCCGACGATGAACACGCCGCCGTAGGCCGCGAGCACCCGGCCGAACTCGTGGCTCGGCTGGAGCGCGGCGATGACGCCGTACGCGGTCAGCGCCATCGCGCCCAGCGCGACGAACGCGATCCCGCGGTGCTCCTTGATCCCGAGCCACACGAGGTACGCCCCACCGATCTCCGCGAACGCCGCGGCGACGAAGAGGGCGATCGAGCGGGCGGCCATGCCGCGCATGGTGTCAGCCGGGTCGGGCGAGTCGCCCGCCCGGCGATCCACGGGTCCGCCCGTGGGCGCCCGCGACCTGCGCGGGCGCCCGTCCCGGGTCAGTCGATCGAGATGAAGAAGCCGTTGTTCACGGCCGTGTTCGTGGCGGTCGCGGTCAGCACGATGGTCACCTGCGTGCCGCTCGGACACGCGCCGAACGAGCCGATCGTCGCGTTGGCGACGACCGGGCCGACGAATCCGGTCTGCGGTGTCACCTGCACCTGGCGCGGAGAGGCCGGCAGGTTGTTCAGGCAGTAGCCGCCCGGCACCACGCCGACCATGCTCTGCGTGATCCCGGACGACAGGTTCGCGTTGACCGTGCCGTTGGCCGCGATGCTGGCGAAGCCGACCGTCGAGCCACCGCCGGCGGGGCCCTGCGGACCGGCGGGGCCGGTCGGGCCCTGCGGACCGGCGGGACCGCGCGGCGCCTGGCCCCGGCGGAAGTCGGCCGCGGTCAGGGAGCCGTTGCGCACCTTGGCGCCGGTGACGGACTGGTTCTGCAGCTGCTTGGTGCCGACGCTGTTGCGCGGCAGCGACGCGGCGGCATAGGACGTTCCGCCCAGCGCCACGAACAGCGCGAGGTAGGCGGCGATGGTGCCGTGACGAGGACGGCGAAGGCGCATAGAGCTGATCCTCCGGTTTGAGGGGTGACGCCCCGCATCGAACAGGGCCACCGCCTGAGGTTCAAGGGGCGAGGGGGGATTCCTCGAAACGGATTGACATTCTTGTCGGTATCTGAATACTCGCTGGTATGCCACGGACCCAGCTTCCGCCGGGCCCTCGCGCCCCCCGGCCGATCCAGACGCTCGGCTGGATGGCGCGTCCGCTCCCGTACATGGAGCGCTGCCGCGAACGCTACGGCGACGTCTTCACGATGCGCATCGCGCAGGAGGGCACATGGGTCTTCCTCGCCGACCCGGACGCGGTGCGAGAGGTCTTCACCGGCGATCCCGCCGTCTTCCACGCCGGCGAGGCCAACCGGATCCTGCGCCCATGGCTCGGCGCGAACTCGGTCCTGCTGCTCGACGAGGCTCCCCACCTTGCCCAGCGGCGCCTGCTGCTGCCGCCGTTTCACGGCGAGCGGATGCAGCGGTACGGCGAGCTGATGACCGAGATCGCGCAGCGCAACGTCGAGTCCTGGCCCGTCGAGGAGCCGCTGCGGCTGTGGCCCCAGATGCAGGCGGTCACGCTCGACATCATCGTGCGCACCATCTTCGGCCTCGAGGAGGGCGAGCGCATGGACCGCCTGCGCGCGCGCCTGCGCGACGGCGCCGAGATGACGACGGCGTGGCCGACGATGGCCGCCATGGCGCTGCTCGGCCCCGACCGCGTCGGCGCCTCGCGCGCCTTCCGCACACGCATCGAGCCCATCGACGAGGTCGTCTTCGCCGAGATCCGCCGCCGCCGCGGGGCCACCGACCTCGCCGAGCGCGACGACATCCTCTCCATGCTGCTGCAGGCGCGCCACGACGACGGCTCGCCGATGAGCGACCAGGAGCTGCGCGACGAGCTCATGACGCTGCTCATCGCGGGGCACGAGACGACCGCCACCTCGCTCGCCTGGGCCGTCGAGCGGCTGCTGCGCCACCCCGGCGCGATGGCCCGGCTGCGCGACGGCGACGAGGAGTACCTCGACGCGGTCGTCAAGGAGACGCTGCGGCTGCGCCCGGTCCTCCCGGTCGTCGTGCGCAAGCTCAAGGCGCCCGTGACGATCGGCGGCTGGGACCTGCCCGAGGGCGCGACGGTCACGCCATGCATCCACCTCATCCACCGGCGCGCCGACGTCTACCCCGAGCCCGCGCGGTTCCGGCCGGAGCGCTTCCTGGAGCAGCCCGCCGGCACGTACACGTGGCTGCCGTTCGGCGGCGGGGTGCGGCGCTGCCTGGGCGCGAGCTTCGCCCAGTTCGAGATGAAGGCGGTGCTGCGGGTCATCGCCGGCGCGCGCCGCTTGCGCCCGGTGAACCCCGAGCCAGAGCCCGTGCGCCGCCGCGCGATCACGCTCACGCCCGGGCGCGGCACCGAGGTGATCGCATCAGCCGGCTGACGCGCAAGGAGCGCCAGGCCGACACCCGCCGCCGGCTCGTCCACGCCGCCGCGCAGGTGGGCGCCCGGCGGGGGATCGCCCGCGCTTCGCTGGAGGAGGTCGCCGAGACCGCCGGCTACACGAAGGGCGCTGTCTACGCGAACTTCGCCTCCAAGGAGGAGCTGTTCCTCGCGGTGCTCGACGAGCGATTCGGCGAGCGCCTCGAGCAGATCGAGCGGCGGCTGGCCTCCGGCGACGACCCGCACGCCCAGGCGCGCCAGCTCGGCGCGGACTTCACCCAGTACTTCGAGGGCGATCGCGAATGGGCCCGGCTGTTCTTCGAGTTCGCCGTGCACGCCGCCCGCGACGAGGCGTTTCGCGCGCAGCTGACGGCGCGCTACCGCGCCCTGCGCGAGCGCATCGCGGCGGCACTGCAGCGGCGGATGGACGAGCTGGGAATCGAGCCGCCGCAGCCCGTGGCCGACCTCGCGCTCATGACGTTCGCCATGGCCAACGGGGTCGCGCTCGAGGCGATGCTCGAGCCCGAGGAGGTCCCGGCGGACCTGCTCGGGCGGATGTTCGAGCTGCTCACCGCGGGCACCGGCGTGCCGCGGTGAGCCGGGACGAGGACGCTCGGGGGCCCGCCTCCCGACGACAGACCCCAGCAGCGCACCCTAAGGCGCTCGGGGCGGCACCCCTTAGCCGCGGACCTTCGACGCGGCGGCGTGCATGAGGTGCTCGGCGCGGCGCACCAGCTTGACCCGCGGGCGGCCGTGCGGCTCGCCGAGGCCCTTCTCGTGGGCGTCGATCAGCTCCCAGCCCGCGTAGTCGACGACCTCCACCCCCCGGTCCTCGAGCGCGCCGAGCAGCTCGCCGGGCGTGGTCGACGGCTCGGGCAGCGCCCCGGCCTCGTTGTCGGCGAGCAGGTGCGTGACGGTCTCCTGCGCGCACTTCTTGTTCGTGCCGATCACGCCCGACGGCCCGCGCTTGATCCAGCCCGCGGTGTAGACGCCCGGCACCGGCTCCTCGGTGCCCTCGCGGGTCACGCGGCCGTCGGAGTTGTGGATCGTGGCGCGCCCGTCGTCGAACGGGACGCCCGGGATCGGGGTCCCGCGATACCCGATCGAACGCAGGACGAGCTGGCACGCGATGTCCTCGGTCTCGCCGGTCGGCTGCGCGCGCAGCTCGCTCGTCAGCTCGTTGCGGACGATCCGCACGCCCTCCACCCGGTCGCTGCCGAGGATCTCCACCGGCGAGGCGAGGAAGCGCAGGACGACGCGCTTGGGCTTGCCCGACGGCGGCGTCGCCGCGAAGGCGGTGACGATCTCCACGTTTCGCCGCGCCGTGACGTCGGCGGCGTCGGACTCGATGAACGCCCGGCTGTGCTCGTCGAGCGCCACGTCGGCGGGGTCGACGACGACGTCGGCCGCCTCGAGGTCGGCGAGCTCGCGCAGCTCGGGATTCGTGTAGGCGGCCTGCGCCGGGCCGCGGCGGCCCAGGACGACGATCTCCTCGACGCTCGAGTGGCGCAGCGCGTCGATGGCATGGTCCGCGGTGTCGGTGACCGCGAGCTCCTCGGGCGTGAGCGCGAGCATCCGGGCGACGTCCAGCGCGACGTTGCCGTTGCCGATGACGACCGCCCGCTTGGCCGACAGGTCGAACTCGTGGTCGGCGTAGTCCGGATGGCCGTTGTACCAGGCCACGAACTCCGTGGCCGCATGCGAGCCGGGCAGATCCTCGCCGGGGATGCCGAGCCGGCGGTCCGTCGGCGCGCCGATCGCATAGAGCACCGCGTGGTAGGCGGAGGCCAGCTCGTCATGCGAGACGTCGGTCCCGATCTCGACGTTGCCGTGGTAGCGGAAGCCGGGCTTGGCCGCGGTCTTCTCGTACACGCGCGTGACCGACTTGATCTTCGGGTGGTCCGGGGCGACGCCGGCGCGCACCAGACCCCACGGAGTCGCCAACCGGTCGTAGAGGTCCACCTCGACGGTCAGATCCGCGGCCGACAGCAGCTGGCCCGCCGCGTAGAAGCCCGCGGGCCCGGAGCCGATGACGGCCACACGCAGGGGATTGTCGGGGCTTCCAGCAGTTTGGGTCATGACCGATCCGGATTCGAAGAATTACGCGCGCGACAGCGTATCCGGCGCACGGCCTACGGTACCGGCCGTTCGGGGGTTGCTCGCGGGAAAGCGCGCCGGAGGGCGCGTCCGGATCAGATCGGCTCGGCGGTGCGGATCATCGACTGCACGATCAGCTCGCTGTTCTCGGGCCCGTGGTCGTGGGCCAGCTCGAGCTCCTGGATGCGCCGCGACGTGTCGAAGACGAACCGCGCCCGCGGCTCCCGGCGCGCCATGTAGGACGCGAGCGCCTGGTCCACCGGCTGGTCGCTCGCCAGCTCCTCGGCGAGCACCACCGCATCCTCGATCGCCATCGCCGCGCCCTGACCGATGTGCGGCGAGGTGGCGTGGGCCGCGTCGCCGACCAGGACGACGCGCCCGCGGTGCCACGGCGCCGGCAGCATCACGCGCTCGACCGGGCGGTAGACGACGGCGGCGTCGTCGCGGACGCACCGGTCGCGCAGGTCGCCGATGAGCCCGCCGTACTCGGCGAGGCGCTCGCGCATGATCCCGGCGAGCCCCTCGACCCCCAGGCGCACGACCGGCTCGCCGTCGTCGCCCACGGGCGGCTGCTCGATCAGCAGCAGGTAGGCGAGGTCCGGGGCGAGGGGCACGATGCCGGCCTTGCCGCGCGAGCCCATGAACATCCAGATGCCGTCGAGGTCCTCCGGGCGCGGGACGTTGTAGCGCCAGCAGACCTGTCCGGTGTAGCTGGGCCGCAGATCGGGGTCGAAGACCATGGCCCGCACCCGCGAGTTGATGCCGTCCGCGCCGACGACCAGGTGGTAGGTCGCGGACGTGCCGTCGGTGAACGCGACGTCGACACGGTCGGCCAGCTGATCGATGCGCTCGACCGACTCGCCGAGGACGACCCGGGCGCCGGACTCCAGCACGGCGCTGGTGAAGATCTCGTGCAGGCGCGGCCTCGTGATGCCGTTCATCGGCGGATACTCCGCGCCCGCGAGCGGCGGCGCGTCCTGCGTGGCGACCATCGTCCCGTCGGCGAGGTGCATCCGCGAGCCGCTGAACCCGAAGCCCTCCTCGATCGCGCGACGCGCGAGACCTAGCGCGTCGAGCGCCCGGACCGCGTTGCCGGGCTGGATGATCCCCACGCCGTAGACGTCCCACGCCGGGTTGAGCTCGACGACGTCGACCTCGATGCCCGCGCGGCGTAGGCCCATCGTCGTCGACAACCCGCCGATGCCGCCTCCGACGACAAGAACCCTCTCCACGCTGGACATCGCGAACGCTCTCCTCCGGTCAGCACTCCCGGGCCTGCCATCCTGCCGGGCGCCCGCCCTGGTGCAGAGGTGGCCGGAGGGATGCGAACCCGAGTTCGGGTTTTGATTCATAGCCGCTGTCCGACTCGGCGTCAAGCGGGGACGCCGGCCCCGGCCCCCTTGACGGTCGAGCTGAGGCGCCGTCTACGATCCCGCGCATGCCCCAGCCTCCGGCCGTCGCGCGGCCCCCGCGCCAGAAGCGCAGCCGTGAGTCCCTGGAGCGGGCGCTGACGGCGGCGATCGAGGTCATCGTCGACCATGGCTGGGACGGCTTCACGGTGGCCGAGGTCAGCCGCCGCGCGCAGGTCTCGGTCGGATCGCTCTACGCGCGGTTCGGCAGCAAGGAGGACCTGTTCATCGCCGCGCAGGAGCGCTACCTGCACGGCATCGACGAGGAGTGCTCGGCGTACTTCACCGACGCGAAGTGGGCGCAGCTGTCGCCCCGCGAGACGGTGGCCGCCGCCGTCCAGGGCGTGTCGGACAGCATCGAGCGCCACGGCGGGTTCCTGCGCGGCCTCATGCTGCGCGCCGTCGTCGACCCGGAGGTCAGCGCGCACGGCTCGCCGTCGATCCACCACCTCGCCGAGGCGTTCTCGGCGGTGATCCTCGTGCACCGCGACAGCATCCGCCGCGTCGATCCGGAGCTCGCGGTCGACGTCTGCTTCCGGATGGTCTTCTCCGCGTTCGGCCGGCGCCTGCTCTACGGCCCCGTGTTCGAGTCGCCGCGCGAGTTCAGCTGGGAGCGCTTCCGCGCCGAGCAGACGCGCGCCTGCTGCGCCTATCTGCTCGGCTCGGGATCGGAGGACCCGGCGTGAGCTCGGCGTCGGCCCTGCCCCGCCCTCCGCGCCAGCGCCGCAGCCGCGAGTCGTCCGAGCGGGTCATCAAGGCCGGCCTGGAGCTGCTCGACGAGCTCGAGTACGACTCGTTCACGATCGCCGAGGTCAGCCGGCGGGCCGGGGTGTCGGTCGGGTCGATCTACGCACGCTTCGGCAGCAAGGACGACCTGTTCCTCGTGCTGCACGACCGGGCGATGGACGAGATCGAGCGCGAGCATCGCGCCGCCTTCGACGCGATCGCCTGGGCCGAGCTCGACGACCGCGAGTCGATCCGCCGCGCCGTCCGTGCGCTGACCGACGTCTTCCACCGCCATGCCTCGATGCTGCGCGTGTTCATGCTGCGGGGGGCGCTCGACCCGCAGGTGCTGGTCCGTGGATCGACCGCCGTGCGCGAGGTGCAGGCCGCCTTCGCGGCGGGCGTCCTCACGCACCGTGTGGCGATGCGCCACCCCGAACCGGAGCTCGCGCTCGACGTCTTCTTCCGCATGGCGTTCGCGGTGCTCGCACGCCGGATCGTCTACGGGCCGCTGCACGAGTCCGGCCGTTCGCTGTCCTGGGACGACCTGGCCGACGAGCTGGCAGAGGTGTGCGCGGCGTACCTGCTCGACTGAGCGGAACACGCCGTCGGCCCGGCGCCACGCTGCAGATTTGCGAATCAATGTTCGGATTCGCACTTCTCAGTCCCGTGTGGTAGACCTCCCCATGGCTGCGGACGGCGCGGCTGGCTTCAGAGGAGAGTGGATGCGGTCCAACACGGTGCGCGGCGGATACGCGCGCGGTCAGCGATGATGCAGGCCCCGGCCCGGCGGGAGGGCGCGGCGCCGACCGGCACCGCCTCGGGGACCGTGGCGCTGCGCGCGTCGGGCGTGGCCAAGTCGTTCGGTGCGACGCGGGCGCTGCGATCGGCCTCGCTGGAGCTGGCCGTGGGCGAGGTCCACGCGATCGTGGGTGAGAACGGGTCGGGCAAGTCGACGCTGGTGAAGATCATCGCCGGGGTCCAGCGGCCCGATGCGGGGATGCTGGAGATCGGGGCGGTGCGCACCGGGGCGTTGCGGTCGCCGGCGCAGTCGATGCGGGCCGGGGTCGCGACGGTGTTCCAGGAGGTGCTGGTCGTCGAGGCGCGGTCGGTGCTGGAGAACGTGTGGCTGGGCACCGACGGCCTGTTCGTGACGAAGACACCGGAGGCCGAGCGACGCCGGCGCGCGAGCGCGATGCTCGAGGAGCTGCTCGGGGTCGCGCCGTCGCTGGACGCCCCGGTCGAGGGCCTGTCGCTGAGCGATCGTCAGGCGTGTGGGATCGCGCGCGCCCTGGTGCGCGATCCGCGCGTGCTGATCCTCGACGAGGCGACGAGCGCGCTGGACGTCGCGACGCGCGACCGGCTGTTCGCGGTCTTGAAGCGGCGCGCGGCGGACGGGTGTGGGGTGATCTTCATCTCGCACCGGATGGACGAGATCTCCGAGATCGGCGACCGCATCACGGTGATGCGCTCGGGTGAGACCGTCGCGACCGTGGGTCGCGGCGAGGCGTCGGTGGACGACCTGGTGCGGCTGATGACCGGCGCCGACGAGCTGACCGCGCATGCCGCCGACCGGGTGGTGCGCGAGCCGGGCGAGGTCGTGCTCGCGGTCGACGGCTTGGAGGTGCGCGCCGGCGAGCTGGTCGGGCTGGCCGGCCTGGAGGGCCACGGCCAGGACCGCTTCATCAAGGGCCTCGCCGCCGCGGCCGGCGCCCGCGGGGCGTACGTGCCGCGCGAGCGCCGGGCGGAGTCGCTGTTCGAATCCAAGTCGATCGTGGAGAACTTCGCGCTGCCCACCTACGAGCGCGACACGGCCGGAGGGGTCATCCAGCCGGGACGGACGCGGCGGCGGTTCGCCGGGTATGTCGAGCGGCTCGGCATCCGGCTCGGCCGGCCGCAGGATGTGATCACCACGCTGTCGGGCGGCAATCAGCAGAAGGTCGTGATGGCGCGCTGGCTGGCGACCGATCCGAGGGTGCTGCTGCTCAACGATCCGACGCGCGGCATCGACCTCGGCGCCAAGCGCGATCTGTATGCGCTGCTGCTCGAGCTCGCCGCGGGCGGCCTGGCGGTGGTGATGCTCTCGACCGAGGTCGACGAGCACGTCGAGCTGATGGACCGCGTCCTGGTGTTCCGCGAGGGGCAGGTGTTCTGCGAGATCGAGCGCGACGTGCTGTCGCGTCACGCGCTGGTCTCGGCGTTCTTCGGTCGGCGGCCCGAGGAGGAGCCCGCCCATGCCTGACGTGCGCCAGTTGCTGCGGACCCGCGCCTACATGTTCGCGCTGCTGCTGGCGATCGTGCTGCTGATCGCCAACGTGGTCGCGCAGCCGAGCTTCGGCGATCCCGGCAACTGGCCGGCGCAGCTGGCGACGCTGGCGCCGTTCGCGCTGGTCGCGATGGCGTCGACGCCGTCGATCGTGTCCGGCGGCGGCGGCCTGGACATCAGCGTGGGGCCGTTGACGATCGTGGTCAACACGATCCTCGTGTCCTGGTTCCTGCCACATGCGGGGCTGGACTCGGCGTGGCTGGCGATCCCGCTGCTGCTGGCCATCGGCGCCGGGGTCGGCGCGATCAACGGGCTGCTCGTCACGGTGCTGCGGTTTCAGCCCGTGATCGCGACGCTGTGTTCGTTCTTCGTGCTGTCGGGCGTGGCGCTCAAGGTCGCGCCGGCGCCGGAGACGGTCAAGGACGTCGGGTGGCTGTCGTCGCTGGGCGACCAGGTCGGCCCCATCCCCGGGGCGCTGATCCTCATGGCGATCCCGGTCGTGATCTGGCTGATCCTGTCGCGCACCTCCTATCACCGGGCGTTGTACGCGGTCGGCGGCAACGACGCCACCGCCTACAGCTCGGGGGTCAACGTGTACGCGACGCGAATCGTGGCCTACGCGTTGGGGGGCCTGTTCGCCGCCGTGGCCGGCATCGCGCTCACCGCGCTCGTGCTGTCGACGCAGGCGACGAACGTCGCCGCCTACACGTTGATCGCCCTGGCCGCGGTCGCGCTGGGCGGCACCCCGCTGGGCGGCGGCCGCGGCGGGCTGCTCGGCTCGATCCTCGGCGCGTTCTGCATCTACCTGCTGCAGACCCTGCTCTCCGCGCTCGACGTCTCGGCGACCTGGAACCAGGTCGTCTACGGCGGCCTCCTCGTCGTCGGCGTCATCGTCGGCGCCCGCCTCCAAGCCGCCCGGCCGAGCAAGGCGAAGGCGGCCACGGCATGACCGACACCACCGTGACCCCCGACACGACGCCGGGCGGCCGGGGCGTGCTGACCGCGCGCCTGGGCGACCTGCAGCGCCGCGCCCCGGTCCTGCAGATCGTCGCGCTGGTCGTCCTGTTCGTCTACGGCTCGATCGACATCGAGGGCTTCAGCCAGTGGCCCAACGTCAAGTCGATGCTGACGCTGGCCGCGCTGCTCGCGCTCGCCGCGCTCGGCCAGACGCTGGTGATGATCCTCGGCGGCCTCGACCTCAGCGTGCCCGGCTTCATCGTCATGGGCGCCATCGGCGTCAGCCAGCTCTACGGCGCCGACGGCTGGCCCGCCATCGGCGCCATCCTCGTCCCCGTCCTGGTCGGCGCCGTCCTCGGCGCGCTCGCCGGCTGGATCTGCCACACCTTCCGCATCCAGCCGCTGATCGTCACGCTCGGGATCGGCGGCGTCGCCGCCGGGGCCTCCGTGGCCTGGACCAAGGGCGAGCTGACCGGCACCGCCCCCACGTTCCTGACCACCCTCACGTCACCGGCGGAGACCACGTTCGGGATCGACATCCCACCGATCGTGGCCATCACCGTCCTCGTCGCGATCGTCGCCGCGGTGATCATGCACCGCACCCGCTCCGGCCGCCGCATGTACGCCACGGGCGCCAACCCCGTCGCCGCCAACCTCACCCGCATCAACACCAGGACCATCTGGATCAGCGTCTTCGCGCTGTCGGCGATCTGCAGCGTACTCGTCGGCATCCTCCTCGCCGGCTTCAGCGGCGCCGACCAATCCCTCGGCGACCCCTACCTCTTCCAGGGCCTGACCGCCGTCATCGTCGGCGGCACCACCATCATGGGCGCCCGCGGCGACTACATCCACACCGTCATCGGGGCGCTCATCCTCACCGTCCTGACCACCATCCTCGTCGGCAACGACGTCGACTCCGCCACCCAGCAGATCATCTTCGGGCTCCTCATCCTCGCCGTCGTCGCCGGCTACGGGCGCGACCGCCGACTCCGCGACCGCATCTAGATGAGGCCCACGTTGTCAGTCACCCCTGCGCCCATGCGGCGCACGACGCACAGGAGGAGAGCAGTGCCTCGCAACATCCGCAAGATCGCCGCGTTGGCGGCGGTGTGCTCGCTCGGCGCGGCGGCGATCGCCGCCCCGTCCGCGATGGCCAAGACGCACAAGGTCAGCATGAACTTCGCCGGCGGTCAGAAGGGCACCGCGCTGACGGCGACGATCACCCACACGCCGATGGGCCCGTGCAAGATGAAGGGCACGCTGGTCATCCCCGACACCAAGCAGGTGTGGACCTGCAAGGGCGGCACGATCAAGATGACCGGTCACGGCACCACCGGTGCGGCCAACGATGCCAAGGGCACGTGGACGATCACCGGCGGCACCAGGAAGTTCAAGAAGGTCAAGGGCAAGGGCACGTTCTCGGGCCAGCTCTCGACCGGCAAGTTCGTCTACAAGGGCACGATCAAGTACTAGCCCATGCCGCTCCGACGCTCAGCCAGCGTGCTGGCCGCCGGCGTGACGCTGTCGCTCGCCGTCGCCGCTTGCGGCGGCGGCAGCGGCGGCACCACGAGCGGTGGCGCCGGCACCGAGACCAATGGTGCATCGACCTCCACCGCCTTCAAGGTCCCCACGAGCGGCTGCGGCTCCTTCGCCACACCGCTGCCGACCGATCCAGTCGTCGCGCAGTTCAGCGGCGAGCAGAAGCAGGCGATCGCGGGCTACACCAACTACCCGGACGCGACGCTCAAGATCGTCGAGAGCGCCTGGAGGAACTGGAAGCCGACGCACGCCCCGCCGTACACGGTCGCCATCTCCTGGGGCCAGCTCGTCTCCGACTTCAACGTCCAGGCGACCCGGATCATGGAGGAGCGGCTGCGCAAGGACCCCGACGTCGGCGACGTGATCGTCAAGAACACGGGCAACAACCTCGACGTCGCCCAGCAGCTTCAGCAGTACAACCAGATCGTCCAGCAGAAGCCCGACGTCATCCTGCTGCAGACGCCGTCGGCGGACTCGTTCATCGGCCCGATCGACAAGGCCGCCGCGCAGGGCATCCCCACCGTCACGCTGCTGACGCCCGTCAACAGCGCCAACGCGGTCAACGTCGACGGCAACACGTACCAAGGCGCCGGCTGGGCCGCGTCGTTCGTCGCCCAGAAGCTCGGCGGCAAGGGCAACGTGCTGCAGGTCAACGCGCTCTCGGGCTCCGGCCCCGACCTCTCCTCGCTCGCCGCGTGGAAGGAGGTCTACAAGAACTGCCCGGGCCTGAAGTCCGTGGGCGACGTGTACGGCGGCTTCAGCGACAACCTCGCGAAGTCCGAGACGCTGAAGTTCCTGGCCACCCACCCGCAGAAGATCGACGCCGCGCTCGAGGTCGCCGTGATGGCGCCCGGCGTGATGAAGGCCTTCCAGCAGACCGGCCGGCCCATGCCGATCGTGCCCGACATCGGCCTGAGCAAGGGCTCGCTCGGCTACTGGAACCAGAACAAGGCCGACTACCGCGACGTAGCGACGTCCCTGCCGCCGCTGCCGGCCGCCTCGGCGACCGCGGAGGTGGCGCTGCGGATGCTCCACGGCCAGGGCGTGAGGTACAACGCGATCATCGGCGAGCAGCCGCTGGTCGACGACACGAACCTCGCCGACTGGGTCGAGCCGTCGTGGAACCTCAACACGCCCGGGGCGGCGCTGGGGTCGCGCGACAGCTTCCTGCCCTCGTCGTTCCTGGCGACGTTCTTCGACCGGCCGGCGGACCTGGCGACGAAGTAGCAGCTAGCGCAGGCGGTCCGGTGCGAACGGGACCATCAGGTCCGGCATCGGATCGCCCGCCGCGAGCCCGGCGACCGCCGCGCCGGTCAGCGGCGTGTGGATGATGCCCTCGCGCCCGTGCCCGGTGGCGTACGCGAGCCCGTCCACCGGGCTCGGCCCCACGATCGGCATCCGGTCGGGCGTGCCCGGGCGCAGGCCGGACCCCGCCCGCTCGAACCCCAGCTCCGCGAGGCCGGGCAGGATCGCCGTCCAGCGGGCCAGGATGTCCGCGACCGCCGCGGCGCTCGGGTGCGTTGCATAGCCGGCCTCGCGCACCGTCGTGCCAACCCAGAAGCGGCCTTGTGCGCGCGGCGCCGCCGACCCGCCCGGCCCGCGCAGCACGCGCCGCGCGACCGGCGCATCCGGGTCGCCGAGCAGGATGAGGTACTCGCCGAGCAGCGGCCGCACCGGCGGGCGCAGGTCGTCCGGCAGCCACGCGACCTGCGACGACCACGCCCCCGCGGCCAGCAGCGTGAGCGCGGCGGGCTGCTTCGTGCCGTCCGACAGCCGCACCCCGGCCACGCCCTCGCCGGAGTCCGCCAGCGTCGAGACGGGGGTCACCCCCACGGAGAGCTCGACGCCCGCGCGCGTGCACGCGCGCGCGAGCGCCTCGATCAGGCGCTCGGTGTGGACGTGGGCGTCCCCGGGCGAGAGCAGTCCGGCCACGGCGCCGCGCACGCCCGGCTCCTCTGCGCGGCAACCGTCGGCGTCGAGCATCTGGTGCTCGATCTCGACCCCGGACAGCACCTCGTCGATCAGCTCGAGCGCCGCAACATCGCCCTCGCTGAACGCCAGACGCAGCGCGCCGCTGCGCCGGTACTCGAGGGGCATGCCGGCGAACTCCTCGAGCTCGGCCGCGAAGTCCTCCCAGCCGAGCATCGCCGCGATGTTGAACGTGCCGTGGCCGCCGGTCCACTCGTGCGCCTCGCCGGGCGAGAGCAGCCCGGCCGCCGCCGTGCTCGCCCCGGCGCCCGGCCGGTCGCGCTCGATCACGCGAACGCGCATCCCCCGTTGCGCGGCGCGCCACGCCGAGCACAGGCCGATGGCCCCGCCGCCGACGACGAGCAGATCGGTCGGGTCGTTCATCGCCGTCAACGGTAGACGCGTCGCGGCCGGAACGCCTCCGAGGAGTCTGTTGATCTTTCATCCGTCGATGCGAGAGGACGTGACCGTGGATGCCGGGGACGGCCGGCCGGCCCGGCGAATGCTGGTGGCCTTTGCGGGCCGGCCGGTCGTCATCCGGCGCCACGGACGCGTTCTCTCGCGCGGCGGGGAAAGTCAACAGGCTCCTAGACTCGAGGTCATGTCCCAGGCCGCGCCGACGCGGGTGTTCGAGCCCGCCCGTTACGCGACGTTCCGCGTCACGGGCTGGACGTTCGACGAGCCGTCCGCGACCGCTTCGCTGTCCTACGCGCTCGACGACGAGCTGCGCTTCACCGAGCGCATCGAGCTGCCCGCCGGCGCCCCGCCGCTCGAGCCCGCCCGCCGCGCCGCGCTGCACGCCGTGCTCGACCTGCTGCATCAGGTCGCGGGCGTCAGCTACTACAAGGCCGCCGCCCCCGAGCACGTCACGGTCGAGACCGGCCCGCTCTCCGAGCGCCGCGCGCGCCTGCTCACCGACGTCTACGTCCAGGGCCTCGGCGAATACGCCTACCGCAACGGGCTCGACCTCGCGAGCCGCCTGCGCTTCGCCGCCGGCCCGGGCGCCGCCGACCCTTCCCCCACGCCGCTGGCGCCCACGGGCCGCAGCCTCGTCCCGATCGGCGGCGGCAAGGACTCCGTCGTCGCCCTGGAGACCATGCGCGCGGCCGGCGCCGACGTCACCCTCTTCTCGGTCGGGGATCCGACCGCGATCGGCGCGACCTCCGCGATCTCCGGCCTCGAGCGGCTCGTCGCCCGCCGCGTCATCGACCCGCTGCTCATCCGCCTCAACGCAGAGGGGGCGCTGAACGGCCACGTCCCCGTCACCGCGGTCGTCTCGCTCATCGCGCTCGCCACCGCCGTCCTGCACGGGCTCGACGAGGTCGTGCTCGCCAACGAGCGCTCGGCCTCCCAGGGCAACCTCGAGCACGCCGGCATCGAGGTCAACCACCAGTGGAGCAAGGGCGTGGCGTTCGAGCGCGGGCTGCGCGACGTCCTCGCCCACGAGGTGTCGCCGGACCTCGGCTACTTCTCGGTCCTGCGCTGCGCCTCCGAGCTCGCGATCGCGCGGGCGTTCGCCCGCCTGCCCGCGTATCACCACGCGTTCACAAGCTGCAACGCGACCTTCCGCCTCGACGAGCGCCGCCGCGCCGCGACGTGGTGCCGCGACTGCCCGAAGTGCCGCTTCGTCACGCTCGCCCTCGCGCCGTTCCTCGCCCCCGCCGACGTCGCGTCGATCTTCGGCGCCGACCTGCTCGACGACCCCGCGCAGACGCCCGGGTTCCTCGCGCTCTGCGGCTTCGAGGATCACAAGCCGTTCGAGTGCGTCGGCGAGCGCGAGGAGTCCGTGGCCGCGTTCCGGCTGCTCGCCGGCGACCCCCGGTGGGCGGACCACGCGGTCGTCCGAGCCGCACGCGAGCGGCTGCTGCCCGCCGTGCCCGACGACTTCGGCGATCCGGCCACCGTGCTGGCGCTCTCCGGCGACCACGAGATCCCCGGCCGGCTGATGGCGGCGGTCCATGCGCGTCTCGGAGCTTGACGGCGCCGCGGTCGGCCTGTGGGGCGCCGGCCGCGAGGCCGCCGCGGCGTTCCGCGCGCTGAGCGCCGGCGTCGTCGCCGTCATCGCCACCGACGAGCCGGTGCCGGACGCCGAGCGGGCCCGCTTCCCCGGCGCCCGGTTCGCCCACGGCGCGGACGCGGTCACCGCCCTCTCTCGCTGCGACGTCGTGGTGCGCTCACCCGGCATCAGCCGCTACCGCGACGAGGTGCTCGAGCTGCAGGCCGCCGGCGTGCAGCTCACGACCGCGACGAACCTGTGGTTCGCCGAGCACCACGACGAGCACGTCATCGGGATCACCGGCACGAAGGGCAAGTCGACCACCGCCTCGCTCGTGGAGCGCCTCGTCACCGCCGCCGGAGCCCACGCCGAGCTCGCCGGCAACATCGGCCGCCCGCTGCTCGACCTGCTGCACCCCCAGCGCCCGCCCGACGTCTGGGTCGTCGAGCTGTCGAGCTACCAGGCGGCGGACCTGCGCTTCTCCCCCGAGGTCGCCGTCGTCGTCAACCTGTTCCGCGAGCACGTCGACTGGCACGGCAGCGAGGCGGTCTACTACGCCGACAAGCTGAACATCCTGCGCCACCGGCCGCGCGTGGCGATCCTCAACGGCCGCGACGCCCGCCTCGTCGAGCTCGCCGGCGAAGTGCCGAGCGTGCTGTTCGGCGTGCAGGCCGGCTACGACGTCGAGGAGGGGGCCGTCGTGCGCGACGGCCGGACCGTCGTGCGCATGGACCATACGGCGCTGCTCGGCGAGCACAACGCGCTGAACGTCGCCGCTGCGCTCGCCGCCGCCGACGCCGCCGGCTGGCCGGCCGCCGATCCCGAGGCCGCGCTCGCCGGCTTCGAGCCGCTCGCGCACCGCCTGCAGACGGTCATCGACGACGGCGCCGTGCGCTTCGTCGACGACTCGATCTCCACCACCCCCGAGTCGAGCGCCGCCGCGCTGCGCGCGCTGCCCGGGCGGCCGCTGGCGCTCATCGTCGGCGGCCACGATCGCGGGCAAGACTTCGCCGCACTTGCCGATGCGGTCGCCGAGCACGGCCGCGTGCGCCGCGTCGTCGGCGTGCCCGACAACGGCGAGCGGGCGCTCGCCGCCATCACCGCGCGCTGTGGCGACGCGGTCGAAGCGCGGATGGCGCATGGCCTCGACGAGGCGGTCGGGCTCGCCCACGGCGCCGTCTACCGCGGCGGCGTCGTTCTGCTGTCCCCCGCCGCTCCGAGCTTCGGGCACTTCCGCGACTTCACGGAGCGCGGCGAGCGCTTCCGTCAGGCCGCGTCGCGCGTGCGCATGCCTCGGTGACCGCCTCGATCAGCGCGTCCATGGTCGCCTCGTCCGCTCGGAAGGCGGGGGCCGACACGCTGATGGCGAAGCGCGCCAGGCCGGCGCGGTCGCGCACGACCGCGGCCGCGCTCGTGATGTGGTCGTCGGACTCGCCGTCGTTGCGCGCGTAGCCCTGGGCCCGGATGCGGTCGAGCTCCGCCTCGAGCTCCGATCGGGCGGCGATCGTGCGAGCCGTCAGCGCGGGCAGGCGCTCATCGGGATACAGCGCCTGCAGCTCGTCGTGGGAGAGCTCGGCGAGCAGCGCCTTGCCGCCCGACGTGGAGTGCGCCGGAAACGAGGCGCCCTGGCGGGTGGTGGTGCGCACGGACCGGCTGCCCTCGACGCCGTCGACGAAGAGCGAGTCGGCGCCCGCGAGCACGAGGAGGTGGGTCGTCTCCCCCGTGCGCTCCGAGACGCCTTCGAGGTATGGGCGCGCGTGGTCGCGCACGTCGTAGCGGCGCAGCACCGCGAGGCCCGACTCGCGCAGCGCGGGGCCCGCGCGGTACGTCCGGCGCGCAGGATCCTGCTCGGCGAAGCCGTGCACGACGAGCGACGCCAGCAGTCGGTGCGCGGTCGACCGCGCCACCCCCAGCAGCCGGCCGGCCTCGGCCACGCCGACCTCGTCGCGCTGGCTGAGGACGTGCACGAGGCGCAGGGCGTTGTCGACGGAGCTGAGCGAGGGCGGCATGAGGTCAGATGTTTTGTTATACGTAGCGGCGTTCCGCAGGATCGAACGCTATCCCAACCAGGGAGCTCCATGGCCGCCCGCACCAGTCCCCCGTTCCGCGCCGACCACGTCGGCAGCCTCCTGCGCCCGCCCGCGCTGCTGACGGCCCGCGACGATCACGCGGCGGGGCGCATCGACGACGCCGAGCTGCGCGGCGTCGAGGACGAGGCGATCCGCGACGCGGTCCAGCTGCAGCGGGACGTGGGACTCCAGGACGCGACCGACGGGGAGTTCCGCCGCGCGTCGTGGCACATGGACTTCATCTACGCGCTCGGCGGCATCACGAAGGTCGAGGGCGAGAACCTCAAGGTCCGGTTCCACAACGAGGAGGGCGACATCGAGTTCACGCCCGCCGCCGCGCGCGTGAGCGAGAAGATCGGCCTGCAGGAGACGATCTTCGAGGACGCGTTCACGTTCCTGCGCGACGCCGTCACCGACGGCGTCACGCCGAAGCTCACGATCCCGTCGCCGTCGATGGTCCACTACCGCGGCGGGCGCTCGGCGATCGACGAGTCCGTCTACCCCGACCTCGGCGCGTTCTGGGAGGACCTGGGCGCGGCGTACGGCGAGGAGGTGCGGCGCCTGCACGAGCTCGGCTGCCGCTACCTGCAGCTCGACGACACGAGCCTCGCGTACGTCAACGACCCGGAGCAGCGCAGGTACATCGCCGACCTCGGCGGCGACGCCGAGCACCAGCACGAGACGTACATCGCCACGGTCAACCGGGCGCTGGCCGGCCGGCCGCGCGACATGACGATCACGACGCACCTGTGCCGCGGCAACCACGCGTCGTCGTGGGTCGCCTCCGGCGGCTACGACTTCGTGGCCGAGGCGCTGTTCAACGACCTCGACGTCGACGGCTTCTTCCTCGAATACGACGACGAGCGCTCGGGCACGTTCGAGCCCCTGCGGTTCGTGCCCAAGGACAGGTACGTCGTGCTCGGCCTGGTCACGACCAAGCGGCCGCAGCTCGAGTCCAAGGACGAACTCAAGCGCCGCATCGACGAGGCCGCCGGGTACGTCGACCTCGACCAGCTCTGCCTGTCGCCGCAGTGCGGGTTCTCCTCGACCGTGGCCGGCAACAGGCTCACGCACGACGACCAGCGCGCGAAGCTCGCGCTCGTGGTCGAGACCGCCGCCGAGGTCTGGGGCGCGCCATGACGGGCGACCGCGGCGACCGCCTGACGATCCGCGAGCTCGTCGAGGGCTGGGCGCTCTGGCGCGACGCGCTCGACTGGGACCGCTTCCGCACGGTCTGGCACGAGGACGGCCGGATGATGGCGACCTGGTGGCAGGGCCCGTACGAGGAGTTCATCCGCGTGAGCGTCGAGGGCTTCGAGCGGGGGGTGCGGATCCTGCACTTCCTCGGCGGCGGGACGGTCGACGTCGAGGGCGACCGCGCGATCGCCCAGACGAAGATGACGATCAACCAGCGCGCCGAGGTCGAGGGGGTGCTCAGCGACGTGTTGTGCACCGGGCGCTTCTACGACTTCTTCGAGCGCCGCGGCGGCCGTTGGGGGCTCGTGCTGCGCCAGCCGATCTACGAGAAGGACCGCCTCGACCCGGTCATGCCCGGCACAGCGCCCGTGCTCGACCCAGCGGTGCTCGAGCGCTTCCCGGAGGGCTACCGCCACCTCGCCTACCTCCAGCACGGCATCGGCTACCCGGTGAAGACCGACATGCCCGGGATCATCGGACCGGAGGTCGAGCGCCTTTACGCGGACGGCGCGGCGTGGCTGCGGGGCGAGCCGCTGGCGCGCTGAGGCGGCGGCTGATCCCGCTACAGCGCGTCGGCGAAGAACTCGGCGACCGCCGCGAGGACCGGTGGCCGCGCGAACTCGGGGCCCTCGTGGTTGGCGCCCGCGAGGATGAGCAGGCTCGCGTCCTGCCCGGCGCCTGCCAGCGCGCCGAACATCGCCTGGCTCTGCGACACCGGAACCATGGGATCGGCGTCGCCGTGCAGGAGCAGGAAGCGGGCGTCGCCCCGGCCGGCGTGCATGACGGGGCTGGCGGCGAGCGCCGCCTCCGTGTCGTCGCGGATGGCGCTCAGCCCGAGCAGCCGCGCGGACGGGCTCGGCCCGTCGAAGGCCGGCCCGCGCTGGATGTGCGCCGGGAACGGCATGTCGGGGTCGGGCACGTGGTCGTCGAGCGCAACGAGGTCGCTCGGCGCGAAGAGCGCGCACACCGCCTGCACGGAGCTGTCGAGCCCGGTGTGCCCGCCGACGTCGCCCTCGAGCTCGTCGCGGCCGCCGGTCAGGCCCAGCATCAGCGCGAGGTAGCCACCGGCCGACGCCCCCCACGCCCCGACGCGCTCGGCGCTGAGCCCGTGCTCTTCCGCGTTGGCGCGCACCCACCGGACCGCCGCCTTGACGTCGTGCAGCTGCGCCGGGTACGTCGCCTCGTCGGTGAAGCGATAGCTCGCGCTGGCCACCGCGATCCCGTGGCGCACCACCGGCTCGATGCGCTCGGCCGCGTACATCGTCCGGTCGCCGAGCATCCATGCGCCGCCGTGCAGCATCACGACGGCGGGCACGTCGTCCTCGGCGACCGGCCGGTAGAGGTCCAGCAGCAGCGGGCGCCCGTCCACCTGCGCGAACTCGACGTCGCGGGTGATCTCGAAGTCGTGCATGCGCGGCACGATGGCACGCCGCCCAAACGACCGGCGGGCGCCACGTTCCTCAGCTCCCGCCGGGCGGGCCGCGCCCACGTCGAGCGTCGAGTTCCTGAGCTCCCGCCGGGCGGCCCGCGCCCACATCGAGCGTCGAGTTCCTGAGGCTCAGGCTGAGAAACTCGACGCTCGGCGACCCGGGGAGGCAGGCCCGCACCGGGGAGGCAGGTCCGCACCGGGGAGGCGGGCCGGCACCGGGGAGGCGGGCGCGCTCAGCGCTCGTCCGGCAGCGGCAGCTGGGCGACCGCGAGCGCGACCTTGAGCGCGTGCGGCTCGTAGGCGTCGTCGGCCATCGCGAGCACGTCGAGCGCCGTGTGCGCGAGGTGGTGGGCGAGCCGGGCGGCGGCGAGGTTCGTGTCGCCGGCCCGGCAGGACTCGAGCAGCTCGCGGTGCTCGGCCGCGGCCGCCTCGAAGCCGTAGGACGTGCCCGCGAGGTACACGCGCCGGTAGCGGCCCGCGTGGTCGGAGAGCTGATCGAGCAGCTCGACGACGCGCCGGCCGGCGTGCTGGATCAGGCGGCGGTGGAACTCGCGGTGCGGGACCTCCCAGCCCTCGACGTCCTGCGCCTCGGCGTAGTGGTCCATCTGGGCGAGGTCGCCCATCATCGTCGCGATGTCCGAGCTCTGCAGCAGCGGGATCGTCAGGCGGATCGCCAGCGCCTGGAGCGGGAGGAAGGTGACGTAGAGCTCCTCGAGGTCGCGCGGCGAGAACGACGTGACCCGGTAGGAGCGGTTCGGGCTGCCCTCGAGCAGGCCCTCGCGCTGGAGTAGGCGGAACGCCTCACGCAGCGGCGTGCGGCTGACCCCGAGCTCCTCGGCGAGCGCGACCTGCTGGAGCACCTCCCCCGGCGGGATGTCGCCCCGGAGGATGGCGCCGCGCAGCCGGTCGTGGACGGCGTCGACGTTGTGGCGCTCGGTTGCGAGCTTCTCCATGGCGGCGCACATCGTTGCAGAGTCGTCTTGTATCCACAAACTGCTGTGGATACAATGCCTGTTCGTTTCGATCGACCGGAGAGCTGACCAGATGGCCACCACCCGCCGCCGTACCCAGAGCCGGAGCGCCCGGCGTCCCGACGCGGTGGCGGCCGCCCACGCACCGCAGCGGCCGCTCGATCTGCTCGCGGCCCTGCGCGACATGACGCTGATCCGCCTCTTCGAGCAGGAGGCCGAACGCCAGTACAAGCGCGCCCGCATCGGCGGCTACTGCCACCTGGCGATCGGGCAGGAGGCGGCGACCGTCGGCGCCGTGGCCGCGCTCCAGCCGCAGGACAAGCTGCTGACCTCCTACCGCTCCCATGGGTTCGCGCTCGCCCGCGGCACGTCGCCCCAGGCCGTCATGGCCGAGCTGTTCGGCCGCGAGGACGGCTGCGCCGCCGGCCGCGGCGGGTCGATGCACCTCCTCGACCCCGATCGCGGCTACCTCGGCGGCTGGGGCATCGTCGCCGGCCAGCTACCGATCGCCACGGGCGTCGCGCTCGCCGGAGTCAAGCGCGGCGAGAAGATGGCGGTGCTCTGCGAGCTCGGCGACGGCGCCGTGAACATGGGTGCATGGCACGAGGCGCTCAACCTTGCCGCGGTATGGCGCCTGCCCGTCGTGTTCGCCGTCTTCAACAACGGCTACGGCATGGGCACGACGGTCGACCAGGCGTCGGCCGAGCCCGAGATCCACAAGCGCGCCGCGGCATTCCGGATGCCCGGCGAGCGTGTGGACGGCCAGGACGTCGAGGCCGTCCACGCGGCGGCCGACGCCCTGCTGCAGCGGGCCCGCGAGGACCGTCAGCCCGCCGTCCTCGAGGTCATGACGTACCGCCTGCGCGGCCACTCGGTCGCCGACGCGGGGACCGCCTACCGCACGAAGGACGAGGTCGAGGAGTGGGCGTCCAAGCGCGACCCGCTCGCGCTGGCGACCCAGAAGCTCCTCGCCGCCGGCGTGGCGGAGGGCGAGCTCGACGCGGTCGCCCGCGAGGCGCAGGAGGCGGTCGACGCGGCCGTCGCGTTCGCCGACGCCTCGCCGCAGCCGAGCGTCGACACGCTCGCGGAGTTCGTCTACGGCGACCCGCGCACCGCCGAGCAGTTCGCCCGCATGGCCCCGGGGGCTCCCGCGGGCGAGGCGCAGGTGATCGCCCAGCTCCAGCAGGCGGCGTGACGATGGCCTCCGAGACCGCCGCCGGCGTCGAGACCATGACCTACCGCGAGGCGCTGCGCCTGGCGATGCGCGAGGAGCTCGAGCGCGACCCGTCCGTCTTCCTCATGGGCGAGGAGATCGGCGTGTTCCAGGGCTCCTACAAGGTGACCGCCGGCCTCTTCGACGACTTCGGCCCGGAGCGCGTGATGGAGACCCCGATCTCCGAGGAGGGGTTCGTCGGCGCCGCCGTCGGCGCGGCGATGTCGGGCATGCGCCCGGTCGCCGAGATCATGACCCTGAACTTCATCCTCGTGGCGATGGACCAGGTCGTCAACCACGCGGCGAAGGTGCGCTACATGTTCGGCGGCCAGGTCGGCGTCCCCCTCGTGATCCGCACCCCGAACGGCGCCGGCAACCAGCTCACCGCGCAGCACTCGCAGTCCTTCGAGGGCTGGTTCGCCAACGTCCCCGGCCTGAAGGTCGTCGCGCCCGCGACCCCGGCGGACGCGCGCGGCCTGCTGAAGGCGGCCATCCGCGACGACGATCCCGTGCTCGTCGTCGAGAACCTTCAGCTCTACAAGGCCAAGGGCGAGGTCGACACCTCCGTCGACGGCGAGGTGCCGATCGGCCTGGCGCGCGTCGCGCGGGCTGGCACGGACCTCACGCTTGTGGCACATTCCTTCGCCGTGACCCGCTGCCTGCACGTGGCCGAGCAGCTGCAGGACGAGCACGGCATCTCAGCCGAGGTCGTCGACCTGCGCTCGCTGCGCCCACTCGACATGGAGACCGTCGCGGCCTCCGTGGCGAAGACGAACCGCGCGCTGTGCGTCGAGGAGGGCTGGGCGTCCTACGGCGTGACCGCCGAGGTCGCCAGCCGCATCTCGACCGCGTGCTTCGACGACCTGGACGCGCCCGTCGGGCGGGTCGGCATGGCGGAGGTCCCGATGCCCTACGCCAAGAGCCTCGAGGATGCGGCGCTTCCGCACGAGGCGAAGATCCTGTCCGCTGCGCTGGAGGTCTGTGGTGCCTGAAGTCGTGATGCCCCGGCTGTCGGACTCGATGGAGGAAGGCACGATCCTGCGCTGGCTCAAAGCCGACGGCGACACCGTCAACCGCGGCGAGGAGATCGTCGAGATCGAGACCGACAAGGCCACCATGCCCTACGAGGCCGACACCGACGGCGCGCTGCACATCGTGGCCGCCGAAGGCACGACCCTGCCCATCGGCGCCGTGATCGCCACCATCGGCACCACCGCCGAACCCGCCGCCGCCAACGGCTCCGCCACCGCGCCCGAAACCGAGACCGCGGGCGAGTCCGCCGGCCAGGCCGCCGAACCAGCGCCCGCCCCCGCCCAAGCGCCGGCCGCCCCCGCCCAAGCGCCGGCCGCCCCCGCCAGCGCCGGCGCCGGCGTCGGCGTCGGCGTCGGCGTCGGCGCGCCCGCCGCCGCGCCCGGCAACGGCGGCGACCGCGTCAAGGCATCACCACTGGCCCGACGCATCGCCCGCGAACGCGACATCGACCTACACGCCCTCACCGGCACCGGCCCCGACGGCCGCATCGTGAAATCCGACGTCCTCGCCGCCGCCCACGCCCCCGCCAGCGCGCCCGCACCGGCCGAAACACCGACCCCCACCCCCGAGCCCGCCCCGCCCGAGACGCCCGCGACGGCGCCGGAGCCCGCCACCACCGCCGGCACCAAGGGCGACGTCGACATTCACGAGCTCACCCGCCTACAACAGGTCGTCGCCCGCCGCATGGCCGAATCCAAAGCGACCATCCCCGACTTCTCGATCGCCACCGACGTCGACATGGCCGCCGCCCGCGCGCTACGCACCCAACTCAAGGACGCCGCCCGCACCGACCAACCCGTCCCCTCCTTCAACGACATGGTCGTCAAAGCATCCGCGCTTGCCCTCCGCGAGTTCCCCCACGCCAACGGCTCCTACCGCGACGGCCACTACGAACTCCACACCCGCATCAACATCGGCGTCGCCGTCGCCGGCCAGGACGCCCTCGTGGTCCCCACCGTCTTCGACGCCGACACCAAATCCCTCGGCGACATCGCCCGCACCACCCGGGGCCTGGCCGAGCGCGTCCGCGACAACACCATCCGCCCGCCCCAGCTCGCCGGCGGCACCTTCACCGTCTCCAACCTCGGCATGTACGGCATCACCCACTTCACCGCCGTCATCAACCCACCCCAAGCCGCCATCCTCGCCGTCGGCGCCATCACCCAACAACCCGTCATCCGCAACGACCAGATCACCACCGGCCACCTCATGACCATCACCCTCACCTGCGACCACCGCATCCTCTACGGCGCCGACGCCGCCCAATTCCTCGCCCGCATCCGCCACCTCCTCGAAAACCCCCTCACCCTCGCCTTCTGAGGGGCAGCCCACGGCCTACGCCACGAGGCCATCGAGCACGACGTGGAGGATCTCCTTCTCGATGGCGCTCAAGTCGTACCTGCTCACGTCCCACGCCGTCAGGCTCGGCATGTCGAGTGCGGCGGCCAGCGTCCGCGCGGCCAGCCGTGCGTTGGAGGTCCGGAAGCGTCCCTCGTCGGCCCCTCGGCGGATGACTTCCTCATACAGCTCGACGATCGCCCCGATCATCTCGAGTACCTCGGAGATCTGCTCGCGCCGGAGGTGGCGCATCTCGCGGTAGTAGAGAAGGCCGAGCGATTCGTGCTCGTCGAGGAACGTCAGATGGGCGCGTGCCATGGCCCTGATCTGGTCGACCGGATCGTCGACGTCCGCCAGAGCCCCGCCGATGGCTTGCACCTGGCGCGGTAGGAAGTACAGGAAGACGATGTAGAGCAGATCGTGCTTGTCGCGCACATAGTCGTAGAGCGTGCGCTTGTCCATTCCCGCGTGCCGCGCGACCGTGCTGACGCTCGTGGAGGCAAAGCCCGTACGGGCGAACTCCTCGTACGCCGCGCCGGCGATCTGCAACCGCCGCCGCTGGAGCAGCTCCTCGTTGTCGGTCACCGACGGGATGGCCGCCCACTGCTGCGCGACCCGGCGTTCCACGGCCGCCACACGCCGCGCGGCGGACAGCTCGCCTGATCCGCGGACGACGCTCATGGCGGCAGCATACGGTTACGCGTCGGACGGCATCCCGGCGCCATCTTTCGCGTCCACCGGCTCACCCTTCATGGCCGACCGCCGCCGCAGCCGAGGAGGCAGCAGCTCGCGCCCGCGAGCGATGCCCTCGGGTCGCAGGATCAGGATCCCCAGCATCGCGAGCGCCAGCCCGATGTTGCTCAGGTTCTCGATGCTGCCGATATCGACCGGCCCCGCGCGCAGGCCATCCTGCTCGACGCGCTGCAGGATGTCCGTGATGGCGACAACCACGATCGTCCCCAGAACAGCGCCCCAGAGCGACGACATGCCGCCGATGATCAGCATCGCGATCAGCATGAACGTGAGCGTCAGGTAGAAGCTGTCGGGTCCGAACGTGCCCAGGTACTGGGCGTAGAGAACCCCGGCTGCGCCAGTGATCGCGGCACTGACGACGAACGCGACGCCGCGCTCGACCTCGACTCGGATGCCGACGGAGCGGGCCGAGACCTCGTCCTCGCGCGAGGCTCGCAATCGCCGCCCTGCGCGACCGCACTGGAACAGGGCCGCTATCGCGAGCGCCCCCAGGGCCCATGGCAGGATGGCGAGCGGGCCCTCGCCGCCGTCAGGCACGCCACTGAGTCCCTGCGTCCCGCGCGTGACCCCGTCCCAGTTGCTGATCACCACGCGAACTATCACGAGGATGGAGAACGTCGCCAGCCCCGCCGCGAGTCCCGAGAGACGCACGATGGGCACGACGATCACCAGGGCGAACACGGCGGCGCCCGCGGCGCCGACCAGCACCGCCAGGGTCGGCGACAGCTCGGCCTTGCCGGCGAACTCCGGCAGCCCGGGCAGCTGCAGCAGCTTCTGCGCCGGGTTGAGCGACAGGACGGCCCCGACGTAGGCGCCGATCGCCGCAAAGCTCGCGTGGCCGAAGGAGATCACGCCGGAGTTGCCCATGAACGTGTAGAGGCCGAGGACGGCAACCAGGAAGATCAGCCCACGCGCGCCGGTGTCCTGGAGGCTCGAGGACCCGCCGTCCAGGACGAGCGCGAGCACGCACAGGACGAGTGCCGGCAGCGCCGCGACCCGCAGCGCACGGGTGACCGATACGGCAGACAAGCGCTCTCGCATCACACACGCTCCTGAAGCGCAGACGTCCGGACCAGGCCCTCGGGCCGCAGCAGGATCACGAGAAACACACCGGCGAACAGGAACGCGTCGCGGTACGGCCGTAACTCGAGCGGCAGCGTCGCTTGCAGCACGACGGAGGCGCACCCCAGCACGAAGCCGCCGAGGACGGCACCGGCAAGGCTGCCAAGCCCGCCGAGCACACACGCGATCAGTCCGAACAGCATCACGCTGAGCCCGATCGTCGGGGTGACCGTACCGGTCTGAGACACGACCAGCACGCCACCGACGGCGGCGAGCAGCCCGGCGATTGCGAAGGCGAACATGATCACCGCGTCGGCCTTGACTCCGAGCATGCGCGCCATCGAGAAGTCCTCGGCAGCGGCGCGCATGCGGAGCCCCAGGTCCGTTCGGCGCAGGAGCACCGCCAGGCCGACGAGCAGGCTCGCCACGACACCGACGCTGACGAGGCTCAGGACGCTGACGCGCACGCCGGCGATCTCGATGGCATCGTTGAGGAGCGGGAGGTTGCGCGTGCCCTCCGGATTGCCGCCGCGCCAGGTCAGCACGGACGTCTGAAGCAATGCGCTGACCGCGAGCGAGCCGACCATCAACGTGACCGCCGATGCCCCTTGCAGCGGTTTGAACGCCAGTCGGTGCATGAGAACGCTGAGGACCACGCCGACCGCCAGCGCTGCGCCGACCCGCGCCCACCAGGGCCATCCACCCGTGACGAGCAGCGTGTAGCCGGCGGCCATGATGATCTCGCCGTGAGCGAGGTTGACCAGACGCATGACGCCGAAGATCAGGGCGATGCCGAGCGCGAACACCGCGTACACGCTGCCGAGCGCGATCGCGTCGAGCGCGTTCTGGATGATGGTGCTCATCGGGCCGCTCCCAGGTATGCGTCGGCAAGGGCCTCGAAGTCTGCGAGCTCCTCCCGCGAGCCGCTGACCTCGACGTTCCCGGCGCGCAGGACATACGCGCGATCGACGAGACGCAGCGTGCGACGGACGTTCTGCTCGACCAGGAGCAGCGTGACGCCTCGGGCGCGCAGGCTCGCGAGCACTTCGAAGACCGTGTCGACGACCTGCGGCGCGAGGCCGAGCGATGGCTCGTCGAGCATCAGCACGCGCGGCTCGCACAGCAGGGCGCGGGCGATCGCGAGCTGCTGTTGCTCGCCGCCGGACAGCTTGCCGGCCGGCGTGTCGAGCAGGCGCCGCAACGTCGGCAACAGCTCCATCACCCCTTCGAGGTCCTCGGCGAAGTTCCCATCGTTGCGGCGCGCGTTGCGCGCGAGACGCATGTTCTCGCCGACCGTGAGGCTGCCGAAGATCCGCCGTCCCTCCGGGACGTGGGCGATGCCCCCGCGCACGATCGACTCGGGAGGCGAACCGTCGATGCGGCGCCCGTCGAGCTCGATCGTTCCGCGCGCGGGACTCAGGAGCCCGGCGATCGTCGCGAGCAACGTCGTCTTGCCGGCGCCGTTCGCGCCGAGGATGCCGACCGCCTCGCGGTCGCGCAGCTCGAGCGAGACGCCGCGCAGCGCCTCGACGCGGCCATAGCGCACCGAGAGGTCGTCAACCCTCAGCATCGCGTGCAGCCTCCTCCGCTCCGAGATATGCCTCCAGAACGCGGCGATCGGCCCGCATCTCCGCCGGAGAGCCGATCCCGATCGTGCGTCCGTAGTCGAGCACCTGCAGACGCGGACACAGCCGCGTCATGAGGCGCATGTCGTGCTCCACGATCAGCAGCGCGCAGCCGAACGCCTCCGGAAGCGAGCGCAGCAACTCCAGCAGCTCGTCGCTCTCCACCTCGTTGAGGCCGGCCGCGGGCTCGTCGAGCAGCAGGAAGCGCGGCTCGGTCGCGAGCGCGCGCGCCACGCCGAGTCGGCGCTCGTCGCCATACGGCAACGACGCGGCGGCGACGTCCGCCCGCTGGTCGAGACCGAGCCGAGCCAGCAGGCTGCTGGCCAGCGCGTGCGCCGAGCGCGGCGAGCGCCCGGCGCCGAGCGCGGCGACCTCCACGTTCTCGCGGACCGACAGCGATGCGAACAGCCGGACGTTCTGGAACGTCCGTGTCACGCCCATGCGGCTGCGCCGCCCTGGCGACTGCTTCGTCACGTCCCGGTCGCCGAGCCGGACGGTCCCGGCGCTCGGCCGCTGATAGCCGGTCAGAACGTTGAGCAGCGTCGTCTTCCCTGCGCCGTTCGGGCCGATCAGCCCAAGGATCTCGCCCTGGCGGATCTCCAGGTCGACGTCCTCGAGCGCGGTGAGGCTGCCGAAGCGCACGCTGACGCCACGCGTCGAGAGCGCCGGTCGGAGGTCGCGGCTCCCCCCGGCGTCAGGCCGGGGGGAAACGCTTGTGGAGGGGCTCCCGCTCACGCTCAGCAGGGCGCCTCGGGCACCGATTCGGGCTTGATGGACTCGAGGAACGACAGCTTGCCACCGTCGAACTGCATGACCCGCATGGGGCGACCCACCGGGATGTGACAGTCCTCGGTGTACGTCGTGGGCCCGGCGAGCAGCTCCTCGTCGCTGAACTTGTTCAGTGCGGCCGCGACCGCCTCGGCGTCGGTGGACCCGGCCGCCTCCATGGCTCGCGCGATGCTCTGCATCTCGGAGTAGCCCATGACCGGATAGGAGTTCGGCGGCGCCTCACCGGTCTTCTGCTTGATCCGCTTGAACAGGTCGTTGATGTCGGGGTTCGGGTCGTCGCCCGTGATCGCTCCCGGGGCGGCGTAGTAGAAGTCGCTCAGCCCGGGGACGGCCTCGATCCACGCGGTGCCGTCGAAGCCGATCGTGCCGAGCGTCGGCAGATCGACGCCGCCTGACCGCAGCTGCCGAAGGGCGGTCGCGCCGCCCGGCAGGTAGCTGCAGAGCATGACGAAGCCGGCCTCCTTGTTGCCCTTCAGGCGCGTGACCTGCGAGGCGATCGACTGGTCGCTGTTGACGAACGTGTCCTTGCCGACGACGGGGTCGCCCGGGGAGATCGCCTTCCACGCCTCCTCGAAGTACTTGCAGAGGTTCTTGGAGTACTCGAGGCTGGTGTCCTCGAGCAGGTACGGGCGCTTGAAGCCCTTCTCCTTCGCGAAGCTCGCGAGCACCGCACCCTCGGTGGGCACGCCCGGGAACGAGTTGTAGGAGAGCGGGCCGATGCCGCTGGCGCCGAACAGCGGTGAGCCGGCGCAGGTGATGGCCAGGACGCCCTGCTCGTTCGCGACCTTCGCGGCGGGCCCGCCGAGGTCGTAGTCGCAGGTCGGGATCATCACGTCGATGTCCTTCTCGAGCAACGCCTTGGCCTGACGCTCGACGAGGTTGATGTCCGTCTTGTTGTCGTTGGAGACGACCTTGACCTGGCGTCCGAGGATGCCGCCGTCCTTGTTGATGTCGTCCGCGGCGAGCTCGACAGCGGCGAGAAGCGGCTTGTCGTAGACGTTCAGCGGTCCGCTCAGCGAGCCGCTCATGCCGACGACGATCGGGTCCTTCTCATTCGACGCGCTCTGCTCGGCGCTGGTGGCGCTGGTGGCGCCGGTCGCACCACTCCCGCCGCTGTCGCCCTCGTCGTCGGTGCTGCCACAACCCACGGCGAACGCGAGCGCCGCGATGGCGGCCATGGCCAGCAGCCAGCGCTGGAGGCCTTGGGAGGAACGGGGTACCACTGCTCTCATGAGAACTCCTCGTGCTCCCACGGGGGAGCGGTCGTTGGATGTTTCCTCGGTGCCTCCCACCAGTGGGAGGGGTCGTGTGGAACGGAAAGCGATGTCGTCGCGCGCACAGTGCGTCACTCGCTCGCCGAGATGGTCAGGGCGTCGGCGACCGCCCCCGCGAGCAGATCGACCTCCGCTGCCGTGACGATGAGCGGGGGGTACAGGAACACGTTGGTGGCAGACCCGCGCGCCAGCACCCCACGCTCGCGGAGCGCCGCCAGGAGCCGCCGAATGCGCGCGGGGTCCGGTCGTTCGAGCTCGACACCCCAGAGGAGGCCGATCCCGCTCACGTGCGACACGCCGTCGAGCTCGACGAGCGGCCGAAGCGCATCGCCCAGCAGCGCACCCATCTCGGCGGCGCGGTCGACCAGGCCGTCACGCTCGATCACGGCGATGTTCACGAGCGCGGCGGCGCACGACACGGGGTGGCCGGCCGACGTCGCGGCGTGCTGGAACTCGGTCTCGGGCCCCGCCCAGAACGCGTCGGCGATCCTGCGGCTGGTGACCGTCGCGCTCAACGGCGCGTAGCCGCTGGTGATCCCCTTCGCGAGCGTCATGATGTCGGGCCGCACGTCCCAGTGCTCGCCGCCGAACATCCGCCCGGTGCGGCCGAAGCCGCAGAAGATCTCGTCGACGATCAGCAGGATGCCGTGGCGCGCGCAGATGCGCTGGACGCCGGGCCAGTAGTTGGGCGGTGGGACCTTGATCGCGCCCGCGGTCGACACCGGCTCGGCGATGAACGCGGCGATGGTCTCGGGCCCCTCGAACTCGATCCTCGCCTCGAGGCTGCGCAGCGCGAGCTCGCCGCACTCCTCGGACGTCCCGTCGAAGCGCGCCGGCTCGGGATGCTCCACGTGGTGGAAGCCCGGCAGCAAGGGCTCGAACGGGCGCCGTGAGACCGCAACGCCGGTGGCGCTCAGGGCCCCCAGCGTGAGCCCGTGGTAGGACCCCTCGCGGGCGATGAGCTTCGTCCGCCGCGGCTCCCCGCTGAGCGCGTGGTACTGCCGGGCCATCTTGATCGCCGTCTCGACGGCCTCACCGCCTCCCGTCGTGAGGAAGCTCACCTCGAGATCGCCCGGGGCGAGCCGGGCGATCTCGACGGAGAGGCGGGTGGCGACGTCGTTCGACACGCCGTTGGCCAGCGAAGCGAACGCCAGGCGGCGGGCCTGAGCAGCGACCGCCTCGGCGATCTCGCCGCAGCCGTGCCCGACCTGGACGACGCCGAGTCCGCTGATCGCGTCGAGGTACTCGCGGCCGTCCGCGTCCACCACCGTCGTCCCGCGACCCTCCACGAGGGTCAGCGGGGCCTCCGGCCACGTGGCGAGCTGCACGCCCCAGTGCCACAGGTGGCGGCGGGCGTCCGCCCGTAGCCGCTCCGTGGGGCCGGGATGCCGCTCGGGTGCTCGGAGGGCCGCGCCGTCCATCAGTCCACGTTCACGATCACCTTGCCGAACACCTCGCGGCGCTCGAGCCGGCCGAGCGCCTCCGGGAGCTGCTCGAAGTCGTACACCGTGTCGATGACCGGCCGGATCCGCTTTCGCGCGCCGAGATCGAGCACCCAGCTCAGCGTCGGCCGCGTCCACGACGCCGACCCGAGGATGCGCGCCTCGAAGATGATGATGCGCACCAGGTTGATCTCTGCGGTCTTGCCGCCCATGTAGCCGGCCAGCACGATGCGGCCGCGGGGCTTGACGGAGTGCAGCGCCGGGCTGATCGTCGAGCCGCCCGGCACGTCGTAGACGATGTCGAACCCCTCGCCGCCGTTGAGCTCGATGGCGCGCTCGGCGAAGTCGGGCGTCTCCGTGTGGTTGATCGTCGCATCGGCGCCGAGCTGCTCGAGCTTGCGCAGCTTCTCGTCGCTGCCGGCGGTGGCGACGATGCGCCTCGCCCCGGCCATCTTGGCGAGCTGGAGGCCGATCACGCCGATGTTGCTCGCCGCACCGGTCACGAGAACGGTCTCGTCGGCGCGGATGTCGGCGTGGGCGAAGAGCATGTTCGCCGCAGTGCCGCCCGCAACGGTCAGCGCCGCCGCATCCTGGAAGGCCAGCCCGTCGGGGATGGGGACCGCATATGGCGCGGGCACCCTCGCGTACTCGGCGTAGGCGCCGTCGGCGGTCCGGCCGAACTGGATCGTGTCGAAGTGCGCGGCCTGCGAGCACATGTTCTCGATGCCGCTGCGGCAGAGATCGCATTCGCCGCAGCAGAACCAGTAGCTGACCGTGACGCGGTCGCCGACCTTGTGCGACGTCACGTCGCTGCCCACGGCCGCGACCTCACCGGCGCCCTCGATGCCGGGCACGCGCGGCAGATGGGAGTCCCACTTGAAGGGCGTGTCCATCCCGTCGTTCTCGTACATGCCGCGCACGATCTGCAGCTCGGAGCTGTTGAGGCCGATCGAGCGGATGCGGATGACGACGTCGTTCGGTCCCGGCTCGGGCCGGGGAATGTCCTCCAAGCGCAGGTTGTCGAGCGGTCCGAACTCATGAACGCGCCATGCCCTCATAGGGTCTCCACCGTCCTCTCATGAACCACCCTCTGGTGGGTGGGTTCGTTGTGCCAGAGCTTTCGCATCGAACTGTCCATGGGCCAGGTCAGCGGGCGGCGGTGCCGTCGGGCCGGCGGATCTGGATGCCCTGGTCGACCCGATCCCAGAACTCGCCGCGTTCGCGCAGGGCACGCTCGCGCAGCGAGTGCTTCTCCTTCTTGTGGGAGGCGGTCTTCGGCAGTTCGTCGACGAGCGCCACGTAACGGGGCACCATGTAGTACGGCAGGTTCTCCTCGGCGAACCGGACGACGTCGAGCTCGGACAAGCCCTTCTCGTGAGCCGCGACGACGACGTATACGGCGACCTCGTCCTCGCCCAGATCGGACGGCACCGGGACCGCCGCCGCCTCGGCGATGGCGTCGCAGGACTCCAGGATGATCTCGATCTCGTGCGCCGAGATGTTCTCGCCGCGCCGGCGGATGGCGTCCTTCGTCCGATCGACGAACGTGAAGAACCCGTCGGCATCGACCTTGCCGCGGTCACCGGTGTGGAACCAGAGGTTCCTGAACGCCGTCGCGGTCGCGTCGGGGTTGTTGTAGTAGCCCGTGAACATCGTCCACGGCTCCTTCGGCCGGACGACGATCTCGCCCGGCGTGTCGGGCGGCACTTCGCGGTCGTCCTCATCGACGATCCGCATCTCGACGTGCTCGACGCGGCGCCCGGAGACGTTCGGCCGGTCGAGCCCCTCCCCCGCTCGGAGGACCGCCGGAGGCACGAGCTCGGTCATCGAGTAGTTGCAGGTGAACTTCAGGTCCCACCGCTCCTCGAGCTCCTGGCGGCGCAGCGGCAGCGGCACGACGAACGCCAGCCGCAGCGGGTTGTCCTGCTCCTCCGGCGTGGGTGGCAGCTTCTCGAGGATCGTCGCCACGCTCATGATCGCGTTGAACTCGGTCGCGCCGTAGCGGTGGATGTCCGACCAGAAGCGGCTCGCCGAGAAGCGCGGGACGAGGGCGATCGAGGACTCCGACCAGACCGCCGTCAGCGCGGAGTACCAGAGCGCGTTGCCATGGAACATCGGCAGGCAGGTGTACAGACGGTCTTCGGGGCCGAGCTCGAACGCTCGCGCGACGCGGTAGCCCACCGTGAGCGGATGGGCGTGGGGACAGACGACGCCCTTCGACGGCCCGGTCGTGCCGGACGTGTACATGATGAACCACGGGTCCTTGAACGAGACGGCCGCGTCCGGCGGGGTCTCGGCGCCATCCATGTGCTCGCCGGAGATCGCCGCAAGCGCCTCGCGCTCGATCACCCGCAGCTGCGGGACCGCGGCCCGAACCGTCGCCGCGTATCCCGCGTCGACGATCGCGTCGGTGCAATCGCTGTTGCTCAGCAGGTACTGGAGCAGCTGCCCCTTCGCCGCCGTGTTGATCGGGACCCCGACCGCGCCGAGCTTGCCGAGCGCGAACGACGCCCACAGGTACTCGGGGCAGTTGTCCATGAACAGCGCGACGTGCGAGCCTCGCCCGATGCCTCGCTGCGCGAGGCCGCGCGCGAGCGCGTTGCTCAGGCGTTCGACGTCCGCGTAGGTGAACGACTCGTCTTCCCACAGGAGGTACGGCAGGTCGGGGACCCGCTCCGCCTTGTCCGCGAGCACCTGGCCGATCGTGCGCTGCTCGAGTCGGTAGTCGATCATCCCGTCGCCTCCTGGGCGAGGTCGCCGCCGACCATCGCGGCGATCACGTCGGTCATCTGGTCCTTGCTCGGCAGTCGCACAGCCTCGTACTCCTTGAAGTGTGGTGAGGGCACGCGCGGACTGCCAAGCCTGGTCACCGGAGCGTCGAGGTCGTCGAAGCAGGCCTCGCCCACCTCCGCCGCGATCTCGCCACCAGGGCCGAAGTCCCTCACCGCCTCAGTCGCGACCAGGCAGCGGTGCGTTGCCGCGACGGACTCGAACACCGTCGCGCGATCCCACGGATAGATCGTACGCAGGTCGATCACCTCGACCTCGATCGCGTGCCTGGACGCCAGCTCCTCGGCCGCCTCGAGCGCGATGCGGCGCATCGTGCCCCACGTGACGAGCGTCAGGTCGCGGCCGCGGCGGACGACGTCGGCCACGCCCAGGGGCACGAACGACTCCTCCCCCTCGAGGACCGGTCCCCGCGCGCGCAGGAGGTCGAAGCTCTCGATGTACAACACCGGAGCGTCGTCGCGGATCGCCGCCTTGAGGAGACCCTTGGCGTCGCCCGGGGTCGCCGGCCAGCAGACCTTGAGACCCGGGACCTGCGCGTACCAGCCTTCCAGCGCCTGGGTGTGCTGCGCGCCCATCCCCTGCAGCGTGCCGACGCCGGACTTGACGACCATCGGCGCGTTGAGCGCTCCGGCGGTGAAGTACTCGACCTTGGCCGCCTGGTTGACGAGCGGGTCCGAGGCGATGCCGAGGAAGTCGATGTAGAGGATCTCGACGACCGGCCGCAGCCCGGCCATCGCCGCTCCCACGGCGGCGCCGACCATCGCCTGCTCGGAGATCGGGGTGTCGCGGACGCGCTCGGGGCCGAACCGGTCGAGCAGTCCACGGGTCTGGCCGAAGGTCCCGCCCGCCTTGGCGAGGTCCTCACCGAACACCACGACGCGCCCGTCGAGCTCCATCTCCTCGCGCAGCGCCTCGTTCACGGCCTGCCACTCCTTGAGCATGCGCTCGCTCACGACGTCCTCGCTCCGAGGATCTGGTCGGCGGTCGGGCGGGGCATCGCAAGGACCTCCCGGTAGATCTCATCGAGTCGTGCGTCGGCGGCGGCGGTCACCGCGGCGACGTCGTCGTCCGCGATGCCGGCCGTCTCAGCGAGGCGGTCGATCGGGTCGAGGACGGACACGTCGTCCCCGGAGGGCGTGCGGCGATAGTGCTGCGGATCGCCCACGTAGTGCCCGTTGACGCGGAGCGTCTCGCAATAGAGCAGGCACGACTCCCCGGCGCGAACTCGCACCAGCAGCTCCTCGGCAGCCGCCCGCACCGCCAGGACGTCGTTGCCGTCGACCGCCAGCGTGTGCAGTCCGAACCCGGCGGCGCGGTCGGGGAGGTTGCCGCCGGTCTGCTCCGAGGAGGACGTCGTCTCGGCGAACTTGTTGTCCTCGCAGACGAACAGGACCGGGACCTTCCACACCGCGGCGAGGTTCAGCCCCTCGAGGCACGCGCCGGTGTTCGCGGCGCCGTCGCCGAAGTAGCAGAAGGCTGCGCCGCCCGCCCGGCGGAGTGCGAGCCCGAGGGCGCCGCCGACCGCGAGCGGCACGCCGGCGCCGACGATGCCGTTCGTGCCGAGCAGCCCCTCCGCGGCGTCGAACAGGTGCATGTGACCGCCGAGCCCGGCCCCGAGTCCGCCGACGCGGCCGACGCTCTCGGCGAGCAGGGCGACCGGGTCGATGCCCCACGCGAGGCAGTGCGCCGTACCGCGATGGGTCGAGAACAGGATGTCGCCGGGGCGGCGCAGCCCGGCGGCGCCGACGGCACTGGCCTCCTGACCGACCGCGGTATGGATGACGGTGCCGGCCATGTCCGGGTGGGCGCCGTACTCGTGCATGCGCTCCTCGAAGCGGCGGATGAAGATCATCTGCTCAAGGAGGGCGAGGGCGGCGTCTCCCTCGACGGCGCGGGCGCTTCCGCTCTCAGTGGTCATCGCGGCCAGCTGTCTCTCTCTCCCACCCACCGGTGGGAGGATACCAGTTCGTCAACAGTTGAAGCATGGATCCCTTGGTTCGCATGGTCCTAACGAGCCCGCAGACCGTCGAGCGCGAAGCGCAGGATCTCGCGCTCGACGATCTTGGGATCGGAGCTCGCGAGATCCCACGCCGTGAGGCTCGGCATATCGAGCCCCGCCGCGAAGACCCGCGCTGCGACATGCGCGTCGTCGGTGACGATCAGCCCCGCGGCGGCCCCGCGCTCGATCGCCGTGCGATAGAGCGTGATCGTCTCGCCGATCAGCCAGAGCAGGTCGCGGATCTGCTCACGGTGCAGGTACCGCATCTCGCGGTAGTAGAGGAGGCCGAGGCCGGGATACTCCGCCAGGAACCTGAGGTGCGCGCGTCCCATCCTCTGCAGTTGCATCACCGGGTCGTCCCGGTCCCGGAGCGCGCTGCCCATGCGTTTGACCTGGTCCGGCAGGAAGTGCAGGAACACGAGGTAGAGCAGGTCGGGCTTGTCGCCGACGTAGTCGTAGAGCGTGCGCTTGTCCATGCCCGCGAGCCCGGCGACATCGCTCACCGACGTCGAGCGGAAGCCGTTGGCGCAGAACGCCGCATACGCCGCCTCGGCGATCTGCGAGCGCCGGGACTCCAGCAGCTCCGTGTTCGCCGTGACGTACGGGATGGCCTCCCGCATCTGCGCCACGCGCGCCGCGAGGGTCTCCCAGCGCCGCTGTGCGGCGGAGCTCGGACTCTCCTCCCCGACGCTCACGCGGCCTCCATCACGGTCACGACCGCGACGGCGGGCTCGTCGCACAGGACGCCGCCCGCGTTATGGCACGCACCGAGGCGCGCGCCCTCGACCTGTCGCTCGCCCGCGCGGCCGCGCAGCTGGTCCGCCACCTCGACGATCTGGGCGACGCCGGTGGCACCGATCGGGTGCCCGCGGCGCACCAGGCCGCCACTGGTGTTCACGGCGACGTCACCGTCGAGGTCGCTGCGACCGTCCGCGATCCACGGCCCGGCCTCGCCCTTGCCGCAGACGCCGAGCGCCTCGAGGGCGAGCAGCTCACCGGGTATCGCGGCATCGTGGACCTCGAGCACATCGAGCTGGTCCGGTGACACCGACGCCTCCGAGAACGCCTTGCGCGCGGCCTCGATCGAGGGGTCTCGGCCGTCACAGCCCGAGACCGTGGCGCTGGCCTGGATCCGCGGCGCCCCCGGGCGCTGGCGCCCGAGCACCACGGCCGCCGCGCCGTCCGAGATCGGTGAGCACATGAGCAGCGTCAGCGGGTCGATGATCGGCCGGGCGGCGAGCACCTCGTCCGGCGTGCACGCGACCCGGAACTGCGCCGAGGGGTTGCGGGCGCCGTTGCGACTGCTGCGGGCCGCCGCGAGGGCGAAATGCTCGATCTGCCCGTCGTGGGCGTCAAGGTACTCGCGCCCCTTGCCCGCGTAGTGGGCCATGAACACCCCACGCGCGACATCGTCCTCGTCGATCTCGTCGATGTCGGTTGCGGTCGCGAGCGCCCGGAGCGAGACGTCGCGGCTCGCGTGGTGCAGCTTCTCGGCTCCGACCACGAGGGCGCATTCCGACGCGGCCGCCTGCAGGAGGCGGTGCGCGAGCGCAACCGCGCTCGACCCGCTCGCGCACGCGTTCTCGACGTTGTAGATCGCCGCCCCGGCAAAGCCCGCGCGACCGAGGACGACCTGACCGCGGACCGACTCCTGACCCTGGACCATGCCCGCGAACGCGTTGGCGAACACGACCGTGTCGACGTCGGACCGGTCGACGCCGGCATCGGCCAGCGCGTCGCCGGCGGCAGCCTGGGCGAGCTCGGCGAGCGACTGCTCGAGATGACGGCCGATGGGCGTGATGCCTGTACCGAGGATCGAGCTCATGCGGTCGCGGCCCCGCGAGTCAGCTGCTCGCTCCCGAGCGTTTCGAGGCCGGGCGGATCGGCATGCTCGGCGCCGAACAGCTCCGAGCGTCTCGCCCGGGTCGCCTCGACGTCGACGCGGATGTCGAGCGCCTCGCGATCGACGACGTCGCACACCACGCCGTAGTGGCGCGCGGCGAACTCCTCGCTGATGTACTCGTTGCGGAGGTCGTCGAGCACGAGAGCCACGTCTCGCCGGGCGGGCGGGCCGTACCCGCCGCCGCCGGTGGACAGGTACGCGACCTCGTCGCCGGCCTTCAGCCCCTGGTTGGAGAAGAACATCCCGAGCGACTCCTCGCCACCGACCGCGGGGTAGCGAATGAGGTGCTGGCTCGCCGCTTCGCCGCCGCCGAACAGCCCCCACGGCTTGAACTTCTCGCGGTCGCCGATCGCGGACAGCACGAGCCCGTCGGCGTCGCAGTGCAGGCGCCGCATCGACCCGTGGCCGCCCTGGTGCTCGCCCGGCCCGCAGGAATCCTGGCGGAACTGGTAGCCGGCCCAGCTGACCGGCGCGCGCCGCTCCTGGATCTCCACCGCGATGTTGCGCGTGCTCGCGGAGAAGAACATCATCACGCCGCTCACGCCGTCCTTCGTCGCGCGCGCACCGGTGCCGCCCTCGGTCCAGACGTAGGCGACGTGCTCTTCGCCGGTCTCCTCGTCGCGACCGCCGAAGACGATGTTGATGATGTTGTAGTGGCCCGCGGTCGTGCGCTCGGGCGCGGCCTGCGACCACGCGCCGAGGATGCAGTTGATGACTCGCTCGAGCGCGGTGGCCGCCATGCCGCCGACCGGGTACGGGCGCGGCGCGTTGACGATGCTGCGCTCGGGCACGACGATCTCGATCGCCCGGAGCAGCCCCTCGTTCATCATCACCTGCGGAAACAGGGCCTTCGTGCTCATGAAGATCGCGCTGCACAGACCGGGGTACGTGCAGTTGATCGCGGTATGGACCGGTGGCGCGGACTCCGTCACGTCGTAGGTGATCTGGTCACCCTTGATGCGCATCGTCAGACGCACCGGCTGCGGCTCGCCGGTCTTGGGGTCCTGGTCGATCCAGTCCTCCCAGGAGTAGCTGCCGTCGGGGATCAGGGCGATCTCACTCCGGAACAGCTGCTCGGAGTAGTCCTGCGCCTGTGCCATGGCGTCCGCGACGGTGTCCTCGCCGTAGCGGTCGATCAGCTCTACGAGCCGCCGCGCGCCCGCGCGGCAGGCCGCGATCTGCGCGTGGAGGTCTCCTCGGCGCTCGCCCGGCACGCGCATGTTGTGCAGCAGCAGGTCGAGCACCGCTTCGTTGAGCACGCCCTCCTGCACGATCGGCACGGGCGGGATCTGGACGCCCTCCTGGTAGATCTCGCTCGCCTCCATGTAGAAGGAGCCCGGCACCATGCCACCGACGTCCGACCAATGGCCCGTCGTCGCGACGAACCCGACGAGCTTGTCCTGGCGGAAGATCGGCGCGACGACGCGCACGTCCTGCAGGTGCGTGCCGCCCATGAACGGGTCGTTCATGACGAACATGTCGCCCGGGCGCATGCGCTCGATGCCCTGCCGCTCGATCGTCGCCCGCACCGTGAACGCGGCGGTGCCGGCATGAGAGGGCAGGTCTTCCATGCCCTGCGCCACCAGATTGCCGTGCGCGTCGTAGAGGGTCGCGCTGTAGTCGCGCCCCTCCGAGATGACGGTCGAGTAGGCGGACATCTCGACGGCGAGCGCCATCTCGTTGCACACCGATACGAAGGCGCTCTTCAGGACCTCAAACGTGACCGGATCCAGTCGACGCTCGAACGCGCTCATGCTCCAACCTCCACGATCAGATCCCCGGTAGGTCGGCAGGTTGCGTGCGACCCCGGCGGCAGGACGCAGGTGGTGTCCACCTGGGTGATCAGCGCCGGGCCGTCCACGCGCTCGCCGATGCCGATGCTCGGGCGCGGAACGACCGCGGTCGGGATGAACCCGTGGCCGCCGAAGTACACGGACCGCTCGCCGCGCGGCTCGTCGGTCTGTGTCGCGGCCCGCGGTTCGATGTTCGCCCCACCGGCGCGGGTGCCGAACACCTTGAGGTTGACGAGCGTGACCGCATCCTCGGGCTCCGAGTGGCCGAACGTCCGCAGGTGTCCGGCGTGGAAGTCCTGCTCGAGCCGGCGGATCGACTCGGCGTCCATGCGGGCATCCGGCAACTCCACCGCCAGCTCGTGCAGCTGCTCCTTGTAGCGCAGCTCGGCGACATAGCGGAAGCTCACCTGCTCGTGGTCGATCCCGTCCTGGGCGAACTCGTCGAGGACGCGCGTACGCAGGACGTCGAGTCGCCCCTCGACGGTCGGACCGGCCTCCGGCTCGAGCGCGATCAGCAGCGTCTGCGACGCGTCGTACACGATGTCTGAGCGCAGCACGCCGTACGCCGAGAAGACCCCGGGGAAGCGCGGCACGACGACCCGCGGGATCGACAGCTCGCGGGCGATGTCGACCGTGTACATCGGACCGTTGCCGCCGAAGCCGCAGAGGACGAAGTCGCGCGGATCGGCGCCGCGCTCGATCGTGACCAGCCGGACGGCGCGCATCATGCTCGCGGTGAGGATGCGCAGGATCCCCTCGGCCGCCTGAACGACGTCCATGCCGAGCGGCTCCGCGACGTTCCTGGCGATCGCCTGCTCGGCCAGTCCGGGGTCGATGGGAAAGCCTCCGCCCACGAGCTGCTCGCTCCCGAGCCGGCCCAGCACGGCCTGTGCGTCCGTGCTGGTCGCGTTCGTGCCGCCGCGCCCATAGCACGCAGGGCCGGGATTCGCACCGGCGCTCTCGGGACCGACGTGCAGCGAGCCACCCTTGTCGATGTGCGCGATCGAGCCACCGCCCGCACCGATCGAGATGATGTCGATGCTCGGCAGCAGGACCGGCAGGCCCCACTCGGGGACGTTGCGGTCCGACAGCTTGGCCTTGCCCTGCCAGACCATGGACACATCGGCGCTCGTTCCGCCGATGTCCAGGCCGATCATGTTCGGCTCGCCGATGCTGCGCCCCAGCTCTTCGAGCGCGATGCAACCGGCCGACGGTCCCGAGCGCACGAGCCGGGCGGGAGTCGACGCCCCGCTGCGCATCGAGCCGAGTCCGCCATTGGACTGCATCACCTGGGCCTCGCGCGTGTAACCCTCGGCATCGAGGGCGGCGCGGAGCGCGCCGAAGTACCGGCGCATCACGGGCGCGAGGTACGCGTTCGTGGCGACGGTCGCGGTGCGCTCGAACTCCCGATACGTCGGAAGCACCTCGGAGCTGATCGAGATCTCGAGGTCGGGCAGCTGCTCGTGCAGGATGTCGCGCAGCCGGCGCTCATGAGCGTCGTTGGTGTACGAGTGCAGGAAGACGATCGCGACGGACTCGATCCCGCGCTTGCGCACGATGCGCACGATGCGGTCGACCTCGTCCTCGGCGAGCGGCACCATGACTTCGCCGCGCCAGCTCACCCGCTCGGTGATCTCGAGGCGATCGCAACGCGGGATCAGCGGCGCCGGAAGATCCCACTGCAGGTCGTAGAGCTCCTGGCGGTCGGTGCGCCGAAGCTCGAGCAGGTCGCGGAAGCCACGCGTCGTGATCAGCGCGGTTCGCGCTCCCTTGCGCTCGATGAGCGCATTCGTGCCGACCGTGGTTCCCACGCCCAGGAAGCCGAGCTCCTCCGGCTGCACACCGAGCTGGGTGATCCCGCGGACGAGCACCATCGGATCTCCGCTGGACGGGACCTTGTCGATGTGCACGTCGCCCGACTCGTCCATGCGAACGATGTCGGTGAACGTGCCGCCGATGTCTACCCCAACGAACGCCATCGAGTTCATGCCTCCTCGCCGGTGGGCACAGCGGCACGCCCGCCGGTCGTCTCACCGTCTTCGATCAACTTGGCTTTCCAATCATCGCCAGTGCGGCGGCCTGTCGCCGTCCTGCTGTCCGGGGGAGATCACCGCTCCGATCGCGACGAGAAGCACTCGAGCTCCGCTGCGTCGATCTTCCCACCCACTGGTGGTAGGGTACTGTACATGACGAGAGCGCAATGGCAATCGCCGGTCTCCGTGGCGGTGGCCGCGACGAGCCGTCCGTTGTACGTCGAGGAGGTCACGAGCCTCGAGGATGCGGCGCTTCCGCACGAGGCGAAGATCCTGTCCGCTGCGCTGGAGGTCTGTGGTGCCTGAAGTCGTGATGCCCCGGCTGTCGGACTCGATGGAGGAAGGCACGATCCTGCGCTGGCTCAAAGCCGACGGCGACACCGTCAACCGCGGCGAGGAGATCGTCGAGATCGAGACCGACAAGGCCACGATGCCCTACGAGGCCGACACCGACGGCGCGCTGCACATCGTGGCCGCCGAAGGCACCACCCTGCCCATCGGCGCCGTGATCGCCACCATCGGCACCACCGCCGAACCCGCCGCCGCCAACGGCTCCGCCACCGCGCCCGAAACCGAGACCGCGGGCAAGCCCGCCGGCCAGGCCGCCGAACCAGCGCCCGCCCCCGCCCAAGCGCCGGCCGCCCCCGCCCAAGCGCCGGCCGCCCCCGCCAGCGCCGGCGCCGGCGTCGGCGTCGGCGTCGGCGTCGGCGCGCCCGCCGCCGCGCCCGGCAACGGCGGCGACCGCGTCAAGGCATCACCACTGGCCCGACGCATCGCCCGCGAACGCGACATCGACCTACACGCCCTCACCGGCACCGGCCCCGACGGCCGCATCGTGAAATCCGACGTCCTCGCCGCCGCCCACGCCCCCGCCAGCGCGCCCGCACCGGCCGAAACACCGACCCCCACCCCCGAGCCCGCCCCGCCCGAGACGCCCGCGACCGCGCCGGAGCCCGCCACCACCGCCGGCACCAAGGGCGACGTCGACATTCACGAGCTCACCCGCCTACAACAGGTCGTCGCCCGCCGCATGGCCGAATCCAAAGCGACCATCCCCGACTTCTCGATCGCCACCGACGTCGACATGGCCGCCGCCCGCGCGCTACGCACCCAACTCAAGGACGCCGCCCGCACCGACCAACCCGTCCCCTCCTTCAACGACATGGTCGTCAAAGCATCCGCCCTTGCCCTCCGCGAGTTCCCCCACGCCAACGGCTCCTACCGCGACGGCCACTACGAACTCCACACCCGCATCAACATCGGCGTCGCCGTCGCCGGCCAGGACGCCCTCGTGGTCCCCACCGTCTTCGACGCCGACACCAAATCCCTCGGCGACATCGCCCGCACCACCCGGGGCCTGGCCGAGCGCGTCCGCGACAACACCATCCGCCCGCCCCAGCTCGCCGGCGGCACCTTCACCGTCTCCAACCTCGGCATGTACGGCATCACCCACTTCACCGCCGTCATCAACCCACCCCAAGCCGCCATCCTCGCCGTCGGCGCCATCACCCAACAACCCGTCATCCGCAACGACCAGATCACCACCGGCCACCTCATGACCATCACCCTCACCTGCGACCACCGCATCCTCTACGGCGCCGACGCCGCCCAATTCCTCGCCCGCATCCGCCACCTCCTCGAAAACCCCCTCACCCTCGCCTTCTGAGGGGCGCCGAGGGGGCGCCGCGAACGACGCCCCCTGGCGAACCGACCGCTAGCGCGACTGCGCGGTCCCGAACGTCTGCGCCGGCGGAACGTACAGCGCGAAGAGCTGGCCGCCCTCCACGAGCTCGCCGCTCAGCGGGTAGTGGGCCTGCACGTCGCCGAGGAACCAGCCCTCGCCGAGGATGGCGCGCACGTCGACGATCCCCGAGGACTCCTCGTCCTGCGTCAGGAACCCGGGCGCGCCCGGCGCGAAGCGCGCGGGGTCGTGCTCGGCCACCGTCGTGAGGCGGTCCTGCTGCGGGAAGTACTTGCGGATCTTCGCCAGGTACGGGTGGTTGCCGGGGTCCTCCTGCGCCAGCACGCGGCCGCGCCCGTCCACGGTCAAGTTGTCGAGCATGTGCTGCCCCTCGGTGCCGTCGAGCACGGCCTCGATCGTGCCGCCCTTCGCCGGGTCGGCGGGATCGTCGAACGTGAGCTTCCACAGCCGGCTGGGGGCCGTGAAGCTCGCCGTCGTCGTGACGTACAGGACGTGCGGGTTCGTCGGATCCCAGGAGGCGTCCTCGGGACGCCAGAACCGCGTGACGCCGGCCGCATCCGAGGCCGCCTCGAGCTCCGTGCCCGACATGTCGCGGGCGTCTCCGTCGCCGACCCGGGCCAGCTGGAAGCGGCCCGACGCGACGAAGTCGCCCGTGCTCTCGTCGGACATCCCGGGCACCTTGATCCCGTACAGGGCGCCCTGGTCCAGGCCCGCCCGCTCGACCGGCGAGCCGGCCGACCGCTTCCGGCCGTGGAACACGTACACCTGTCCCGGGGTGGAGTCGTCCGTGGCCACCACGACCGTGCTGTCGCCCGCCGCCGGGTTGGCCACCACGTTCTCGAAGGCGGTCTTGCCGAGGGCCGGCAGCTCGTAGGAGGTTCCGTCCATCGCATGGGCGAACGCGCGGCCGCCCGAGCTCTCCTCGCCGTTGGTGAAGAGCCGTCCGTCGTAGCCCAGGCCGGTGGTCGGGTTGTAGTAGGCGGTCGGGGCCGCGAGATCGGCGGAGCACAACCGGTTGAGCGCGATGCCGGTGGCCGGTGCGTCGTACGCCCCGGTCGCCGGGTTCCACGTCGCGATGCGCCGGATGAGGTCCTCACCGTGCAGGACGCGCAGGTCGTCCTTGGCGATGGTCCACTTCGACACGAACGCGCCGGTGGCTCCGTGGGCGCGCACGGCACCCGCGGCCGACGGCAGCTCGTGGTTCATCAGCAGCGTGAACGTCCCGTCGGCGTTGTCGAACGCGCCGAGGCCGTCGGCGATCCCGGCCATGCGGTACGGCGCACCCGCCGGCGTCGTCACCGTGTCGCCCACGCTCAGCACCGACGTCACGCCGACGTGCTTCTGGGTCGGGACGATGTACGGCGCCTGCGAGCTGCTCGGGCCGGTCGTGGCCGGCTCGATCTGTCCGTTGGCGACGCCGGCCGACGCGGCGGCCGGGAGTGTCAGGGCAGCCGCCGTCAGAACGGCGGGCGCCACGTGCTTGAGATGCATGGTTCTCCTGTGTTGTGATCGAACGTCAGGGCGTCTCGGGCGCGCCCGTCAGGCTCCGCACAGCTGCGCGGTGCTCGGCAGCGGCACTCGCTCGTGGGCGAAGACCGCCGGCGAGCGCGGGTCGATCGACAGCCGCAGGTACTCGTGCGGGCACGTCGTCGAACCGTTGACCGTGATGCGCGACACGTTCGGGACGCCGGCCAGCGGCTGTTCGGACGTGTACACGTGCGAGTCGCCGTTGAGCAGCAGGACCGGCTTGCCGAACGCGTGCGCGCGCTTGGCCAGGCGTTCCTTGTAGGCGTCGAAGCCGCTCAGGTCGCCCGCGGAGGGGTCCCACATGTCGGCCTGGAGCGCGATCGCCACGCCTGCGGCACGCGACCGGCGCGCCTCGGCGAAGATCCGGTCGATCCAGGCGAGGTTGTTGGCCTGGCGGGTCGCCACCTCGTGCTCGCGCAGCGCGCGCTCCTGCGGAGTCTCGGGCCGCGGCTGTCCCGCCGCATCCCTGCGGTCGCCGAACCAGGGCGCCCGGTCGTCGTCCGAGCCGGCGATGTGCACGGCCCCGACCTCCACGTCGCCGTACGGCGTGTCGCCGATCACGGCCAGCGTCGTCCGGCGCGCCGCGACGCCGATGTCCGGGTCGTCCGTGAAGAACCCGTCCACGCCGATCGAGACGAACCGGCGGATCTCGGCCTCGAGGTCGCCGATGCCCGCCGGGTCCGGCGAGGAGCGCAGCTCCAGCGGCAGGAACGTGTTCTCGCGCCGGAACGTGTACGGGTGGACCTGCAGGCCGGCGGCGTGGGCGTCGGCGACGAACGACGTCGGCGTGCCCGAGCTCCCGTCGGCATTGCGCGGGACGTCGTAGTCCTTCGACGGCCCGACACCGTCCGCGTACCGGGCGATGGACGCCAGGCCGGCGGGCGCCGCCAGATCGCGATAGACCCGCGGGTCCCCCGCCGGATGGTCATCCGGCGCGCCGAGCAGCTGGACGAGCGGCACCTTCAGCTCGCGGTCCAGCGCACGCAGGTTGCCGGTCTCGAACGACTGCACGAACACCGGGGCGTTCGGGCGGTTGAGCCCGTTGCGCGTGAGGGCTTGCACGAGTGGCGGCTCCAGGGGCAGCCCGATCGCGCGGAAGTACGACGGGTGCTTGGTCTCCGGATAGACGCCGATCTCGCGCCCGAGCTCCTTCGACAGCTGCTTGCGGAGGTCGAGCACCTCCTGGAACGTCGGGACCTCGAACTGGCCGTCGTAGGCCGCGTTGGCCGGGCGGATCTGTGGGATGCGCTCCTTCGCGCGGAGCGTCTTGAGCTCGGCGAGCGTGAAGTCCTCCGTGAACCAGCCCGTGATCCGGACGCCGTCGACCACCTTCGTGGCCCGGCGGCCGGCGAACTCCGGGTGCTGGGCGACGTCGGTCGTGCCGCCGATCTCGTTCTCGTGGCGGGCGACGAGCACGCCGTCCCTGGTGCTGACGAGATCGGGCTCGACGTAGTCCGCCCCCTGCTCGGCCGCGAGGCGGTACGAGGCGAGCGTGTGCTCCGGCCGATAGCCGGACGCCCCGCGGTGTCCGATCACCAGTGCGTCGCCTTCCGGCCCGCGCGATCGTTCGGCGTCGTCAGCCGCGATGGCGGTCGCCGGCGGGGCCAGGACGGCGGCCGCCAGCAGTATCGAAATGCATCGTGCGCTTCCCATTGGCGGCACCCAAGCAGCCGCCCTGAGCCTCCCTGTTGCAGGGACGTGAAGTCACCGGTCGTTCACCGGGATCCGGCGCCCGGACCCGGCGCGCCGGTCCTACGCGGCCGGCTCGCGCAGCCGCGGCAGCACGTGCTCGGAGTACTGCTGAAGCGCGCGCTCCTGGTCGGGGCCGGGGAAGTGGAAGACGAGGTGCGTGAAGCCGAGATCGATGTACGGCTGGATCTGGCGCACCTGCTCGGCGGGGTCGTCGGAGACGATCCAGCGGCTGACCGTGCGCTCGACCGGCAGCGCGTCCGCGAGGCGCTGCATCTCGATCGGGTCCTCGATGCCCATCTTCTCCTCGGGCTTGAGCGCCAGCGCGCCCCAGAACCTGGTGTCCTCGCGCGCGCGGTCGAGATCCTCGTCGAAGGAGACCTTGACCTCGAGCATCAGCTCGACGTCGGATGCCTGGCGTCCCGCCTTCTCGATGCCGTCGTGCACCGCGGGCAGCAGCTTCTCGGAGTACAGCGCCGGGTCCTTGCCGCTCGTGGTGATGAAGCCGTCGGCCATCCGCCCCGCCAGGCGGGCCGCGGCCGGGCCCGACGCCGCGATGTAGAGCGGCACCCCGCCCTCCGGCCGGTCGTAGATCGTCGCGTCTTGCGTCTGGAAGTGCTCACCGGCGAACGAGACGCGCTCGTCGGCCCACAGCTCCTGCATGAGCTGGGCGGACTCCTTGAGCATCTGGAAGCGCTGCTTCTGCTCGGGCCACGCTACGCCGAGCGGCACCTCGTTCATCGCCTCGCCGGTGCCGATGCCGAGCATGACGCGGCCCGGGAACAGGCAGCCGAGCGTCGCCATCGCCTGCGCGACGATGCCGGGGTGGTAGCGGTAGGCGGGGGCGACCACGCTCGTGCCGAGCTCGATGCGATTCGTCCGCTCCCCGGCGGCGCCGAGCCACGAGAACGAGAACGGCGAGTGGCCGCCGTCGTGGCGCCACGGCTGGAAGTGGTCGGAGACGACGACGCTGTCGAAGCCGAGGTCCTCGGCGGCGACGGCATATTCGAGAAGCGGCCGCGGAGCGAACTGCTCCGCCGAGGCCTTGTAACCGAGCTTGAGCACGGCCGGATCCTACGCCCGCGCGCTGCGTCGGACGGCGCCGGTAGCGTCCCGCATCGTGGAACCGCCCAAGACGTTCGTCGAACCGTGGCCGTCGGGCGCGCTGATCGAGACGTTCCGGCAGTCGGCGGGCTACCAGCTACACGAGCTGAGCGGTACCCGCGTGCGCGCCACCATCTCCCTCGACGAGCGCCACCACCAGGCGTTCGGCGTGGTGCACGGCGGCATCTACGCCATCGTCGTCGAGGGCGTGGCGAGCGTCGGCGCGTGCGTCGCGGTGCAGGACCGCGACATGTACGCGGTGGGCACGAGCAACACGACGGACTTCCTGCGCCCGGTGACGGTCGCGGATCTCGAGGTGGTCGCCGAGCCGATCTTCCAGGGCCGCACCCAGCAGCTGTGGCAGGTGTCGATCAGCCGCATCGAAGACGGCAAGCTCGTCGCACGCGGACACCTGCGCCTGCAGAACCTGCCGCTCTCGTCGGCGCCGGCCGACCGCCGCTGACGCAAGACAGTTGCATTGCGCTCGTGCCGCGTTAGTATCTTGTCGTGGCCGTCTCCCCCACCGCGACACCGCTCTTCGCCACCCCGCGCATCCTCGCGGAGGAGCGGCCGGACGGGACGCTGATCCTGCGGTCGGCCGACCCGCTCGGCGCGTACCCGCCCAGCCTCGTGCACGCCTTCCGTGCACAGTCCGAGGCCCATCCCGACCGCGTGTTCGCCGCAGAGCGGGCACCCGGCGCCGAGCCGTGGACGACGCTGACCTGGGGCGACGCGCGCACCCGCGCCGACGGCGTCGCGCAGGCGCTGCTGGACCGCGGGCTCGGTGCCGACCGCCCGCTGATGATCCTCAGCGGCAACTCGCTCGCCCATCTCGTGATGGCCCTCGGCGCCTTGACGGCCGGCGTGCCCGTCCTGCCGGTGAGCGTGGCGTACTCGCTCATGTCGAAGGACCACCGCCGCCTGCGCCAGATCGTCGAGCTGTGCGAGCCCGCGATGGTCTTCGCCGCCGACGCCGACCCGTTCGCCGCCGCGCTCGGCGCCGTGAGCGACCGGGTCGCACAGCAGGTCGCCGGCCTCGACGCGTTCGCCGATCTCGCCGCCACGGAGCCCGGCCCGGACGTCGAGCGCGCCGTCGCCGCGCTCGGCCCGGACACGGTCGCCAAGATCCTCTTCACGTCCGGCTCGACGGGCGCGCCGAAGGGCGTGATCAACACGCACCGGATGCTGTGCTCCAACCAGCAGTCGCTGGGCCAGATCTGGCCGTTCCTGCACCACGAGCCTCCCGTGCTCGTCGACTGGCTGCCCTGGAGCCACACCTTCGGCGGCAACCACAACCTCAACCAGACGATCGCGTTCGGCGGCACGCTGTACATCGACGACGGCAAGCCTGCGCCGGCGCTCTTCCCTCGCACCGTGAGCGCCCTGCGCGACGTCTCCCCCACGGTCTACTACAACGTCCCTGCCGGCTTCGCGCTGCTCGCGGGCGCGCTCGAGGCCGACGCAGACCTCGCGCGGCGCTTCTTCGCCCGCCTGCGCTTCATGTTCTACGCCGCCGCCGCGCTGCCGCCGGCAGTCTGGGAGCGCATGCGCGCGCTGGCCGACGAGCACGCCGACCACCCGGTCCCGCTGACCGCCTCCTGGGGCACGACCGAGACCGCTCCCGGCGCCACGTCGGCGCACTTCCCCGACTCCGTCTGCGGATGCATCGGCGTGCCGATCCCCGGCGTGACGCTGAAGCTCACACCCGCCGGCGAGAAGCGGGAGGTCCGGGTCAAGGGGCCGAACGTCACGCCCGGCTACCACCGCGATCCGGACGCTACGGCGCGCGCGTTCGACGAGGAGGGCTTCTACCTGACGGGCGACGCGGTGCGCCTCGCCGACCCCGCCGATCCCGCGCAGGGGCTGATGTTCGACGGGCGCCTGGCCGAGGACTTCAAGCTCGTCACCGGCACCTGGGTCACCGTCGGCCGGCTGCGCACGCAGCTCGTCTCGACCGCCGGGGTGCTCACGGACGCGGTCATCTGCGGCCAGGACCGCGACGCCGTCGCCGCGCTCGCGTGGGTCAACCAGGCCGAGGCGCGGCGGGTCTGCGGCGGCGCCGACGACGACGTCGCGCTCGACGACCCCACCCTGTGCGCCCACCTCGCGGCGCGGCTCGCCGCGCTCAACGACGGCGCCGGCTCGGCCTCGCGGATCGAACGGCTGCTGCTGCTGGCCGAGCCGCCGAGCATCGACGCGGGTGAGATCACCGACAAGGGCTACATCAACCAGCGCATCGTGCTCGAGCGTCGCGCGGACCACGTCGCCCGGCTCTACGCCGAGCCGCTCGACGCCGCGGTCATCGTCCCGGCCTCGTGACGGGCGCACGCGTGGAGCCCGACGTCCGCGTCGCCGGGCGGCGCATCGAGGCGCTCGAGCTGCCGGGGGACCCGGACCGCCGCCCGCTCGTGCTGCTGCACGAGGGGCTCGGCTCGGTCGGCCTGTGGCGCGGCTTCCCGCAGGCGTTGCACGAGGCGACAGGCCGGCGCGTGCTCGCGTTCTCGCGCTTCGGGCACGGGCGCTCGCAGCCGCCGCCGCAGCCGCGCACGCCCGCCTTCTTCCATACCGAGGCGCTCGACGTCCTGCCCGACGTGCTCGCCCAACTCGACGCGCCCGAGCCGATCATCGTGGGCCACAGCGACGGCGCCTCGATCGCGCTCATCCACGCCGGCCGCCACCCGGTCACCGGGATCGCGCTGCTGGCGCCCCACGTGATCGTCGAGGACGTCACGGTGCGCGAGATCGAGGCCGCCCGCGAGCGCTACGCCTCCGGCGACCTGCGCGAGCGCATGGCCCGCCACCACGATGACGTAGACGCCGCCTTCTGGGGCTGGTGCGACGTGTGGCTGGACCCCGCGTTCCGCGATTGGAGCCTCGAGGCCGACGCCGAGCGCGTCGCCTGCCCCACCCTGTTGATCCAGGGCGTCGGCGACCCCTACGGCACGCTCGACCAGCTCGACCGCATCGAGGCTCGCGTGCGAGGGGCGGGTGGGGACGTATTCCGCGTCCACGTGCCGGGCGGCCACAGCCCGCACCTCGAGGCGGCGGCCGAGACGCTCGCGGCGCTGCGCGCGTTCACCGAGCCGCTGGTCTGACCAGCAGCAGGTCCGCCCGCATCGGCTGGCCGAACCACCGTCCGCCGCCGTCGCCGTCCGGCTCGCCGAGGGCCTCGAAGTCGCGGGCGATCTCGTCCACCGACGCGTCGAACGCCGCGGCGCGGGCCGGGTCGACACCCACGACGAGCCGGCGCACGGCCGCGACGTCGGCGAGGCGCATCCGGCGGTCGTACTCGACCGTGGCCGCTCGCTCGAAGCCCGCGCCGTCCGCCCGCGCGATCGCCGCCTGCGCGAGCTCGCGCACCTTCGTCTCGTCGTCGACCCGGCGGATGAGCGCGAACAGCGCACCCTCGGTCAGCGGCTCGGCCAGGTAGACGACGCCGCCGGGCCGCAGCACGCGCCGCGCCTCGGCCAGCGCCGCGTCCATCAGCTCGCCCGGGACGTGGTGCAGCGAGCGCATGAAGACGACCGCGTCCATCGTCGCGTCGCCGAGCGGCAGCGCCTCCGCGCGCCCCGCGACGTAGGTTGCGACGCCGGCGGCGTCCTGGGCGGCCGCAGCCTCGGCCCGCTCGGGCGAGATCTCCATGCCGATCGCCCGCGCCCCCGCCGCGGCGAGCTCGCGCGTGAGCGTCCCGAGCCCGCAGCCGACGTCGAGCACGTCGCGCCCGGCGGGCGCCGCGAGCTCGAGCAGGACAGAGAGGTCGTCGCGGTCGGGACGGGCGCCGGTCACGCCCGGCAATCTACCGGCGTCCCGCCGCCATCTCACGCAACCGGAACCGCTGGACCTTGCCGTTCAGCGTGCGCGGCAGGTCGCCGACGAACTCCACGACGTGCGGGTACTCGTAGCGGCGCATCCGCTCCTTGCACCACGTGCGCAGCTCCTCGGCCAGGGCGTCGTCGCCCTCGCCGTCGCACTCGACGTAGGCGGCGACCCGGCTCGCGCCGTCCACGGTGACCCCGACCACGCCGACGCCGAGCACGCGCGGATGGGCGATCAGCTCGTTCTCCATGTCGATCGGCGACACCCACAGACCGCCGACCTTCAGCATGTCGTCGCTGCGCCCGACGTACGAGTACGCGCCGTCCGGCCGGCGCTCATAGCGGTCACCCGTCGTGAACCAGTCGCCGCGCATGCAGCTCTTCGTCTTCTCGTGCTGGTGCCAGTAGTAGGCCGCGCAGGAGTCGCCGCGGACCTCGAGCGAGCCCACCGCCGGCCCTTCGAGCACGGTCCCGTCCTCGTCGACGATGCGCAGGTCGTAGCCGGGCACCGGCCGGCCCGTCGTGCCCGGCTCGATGCGGCCCGGCGCGTTCGAGCAGAAGATGTGCAGCATCTCGGTGGAGCCGATGCCGTCGACGATGTCCAGGCCGAAGCGCTCCCGGAAGCCCGACAGCGTGGTCGGCGGCAGCGCCTCGGCGGCCGAGACGCACAGCCGCACGGAGCCCAGGGAGCCGTCGGCGCCGGGGTCGCGCAGGATCGCCGCGTAGAGCGCCGGCACCGAGAAGAACACCGTCGGCTGCTGCTCGCGCAGGGTGGCGAGGATCGGCTCGGGCCGCGTCGGCCCGGACATGAGGACCGACGTCGCGCCGAACCACAGCGGGAACGACAGCCCGTTGCCCAACCCGTAGGCGTGGAAGAGCTTCGTGGTCGAGAACGTGACGTCGTCGGCGCGCAGGTCCAGCACCTGGCGCGCGTACGTCTCGCAGGTGACCTCGATGTCGTGCTGAAGGTGCACGACGCCCTTCGGCTTGCCGGTCGACCCCGAGCTGTAGAGCCAGAAGCCGGCGTCGTCGCGGTGCGTCGGGGCGGGGTCGAGCTCGTCGGACTGGGCGGCCAGCCCCGCGTCGAGCTCGACGACGCCCGGGCCCTCGCCGCCGCGCGCGAGGTAGCGCAGCTCGGCGTGGTCGGCCAGCGCCTCGGCGAGCCGCGGCAGGCACGCCGCGTCCGTGACGACGACCTCGGCGTAGGAGTCCTCGACGAAGTGGCGGAAATTCGCCGCCTTGTCGAGGTGGCTGACCGGCACCGGCACCGCGCCGATCCGCATGGCGGCCAGGAACGCGATCGGGAACACCGTCGTGTCGTCGAGCACGAGCAGGACGCGGTCCTCGCGACGCACGCCCAGCTCGCGCAGCAGGCGGCCCATCCGGTTGACCTGGCGGCGCAGATCGTCGTAGGTCAGCGTCGCGTCCGAGGCGCGGAACGCGACCTTGTCCGCGCGGCCCGCGTCGACGTTGCGGTCCACCACCTGGCTGGCGTTGTAGCGCTCCGGCGCCACCAGCGTTGCCTGCATCAGCGTCTCTCCTCAGCCGCTCTTGACCACCACGGACTTCAGGTCCGTGTACGAGTCGAGCACCTCGAACCCGTGCTCCTTGCCGACCCCCGACTGCTTGACACCGCCGAACGGCAGCTCGTCGTAGACCTTCGTCGGCGAGTTGACCCACGTGTAGCCGCACTCGAGCTCGGCCGCCGCGCGCTGCGCGCGGTCGAGGTCGCGCGTCCAGATCGAGGAGCCGAGGCCGAACGGCGAGTCGTTGGCGCGCTCGATCGCCTCGTCGAGGTCGCGCACCCGCCAGATCGGCAGCGCCGGCCCGAAGACCTCCTCCTGCGCCATCGGCGAGTCGTGCGCGGGTTCGAGCACGACGGTGGGCTCGTGGAACCAGCCGCCCGCGAGCGCCGGGTCGTCCGGGCGCCCGCCGCCGGCGAGCACCTCGCCGCCGCTCTCGGCGATCTGGCGCTCGAGCAGAGCGCGCTGGCGCTCGGTGTGCAGCGGCCCGATCTGCGAGCCCTCGACGTGGCCCAGGCCGAGGCGCAGCTTGCGCGCCTTGTCGGCGATCGCCTCGATCACGCCGTCGGCGACCGAGTCGAACACGTAGACGCGCTTGATCGCCAGACACGCCTGGCCGCAGTTGTAGAAGCGGCCCATCGCCGCGGCCGATGCGGCGGCCTTGAGGTCGGCGTCGTCGCAGATGATCATCGGATCGCTGCCGCCGAGCTCGAGCGTGACGCGCTTGATGCCCTGCGCGGCGAGCGCCATGACGCGCGCGCCGGTGGGCGTCGAGCCGGTGAACGCCACCTTGCGCACGAGCGGATGGGTGACGAGCGCCTCGCCGGCGACGGCGCCCGTGCCCGGCACGACGTTGAAGACGCCCGGCGGGAGGCCGGCCTCGGCGAGGATCTCGGCCAGCGCGAGGGTCGTGAACGGCGTCGTGTCCGCCGGCTTGGCCACGACCGTGTTGCCGGTCAGCAGCGCCGGGCCGAGCTTGTTGCACAGCAGGGTCGTCGGGAAGTTCCACGGAACGATCGCGCCGACGACGCCGAGCGGGCGGCGCAGCACGCGCCCCTCCACCCCGGCCGCCAGCCCGTGCACCGACGCGCCGCGCACCGCGCGGCCGAGCTCGCCGTAGTGCAGCAGCGTGTCGGCCGCCTTCGTCAGCTCGATGCGCGCCTCGCGCAGGGTCTTGCCCTGCTCCGCGACGAGCCCGGGCATGAGGTCGTCGACGTGGGCCTCGAAGGCATGGGCGGCGCGCACCAGCAGAGCGCCGCGCTCGGCCAGGCCGCGCCGCGACCAGTCGCCGAACGCGGCCTGCGCGGCCCGCACCGCCGCGTCGACCGTCGCCGCGTCGGATGCCGTCGCGTGGCCGACGAGCTCGCCGGTCCCGGGGTTGCGGATCTCGAGCGTGTCGGCGCCGATCGGCTGCAGCTCGCCGTCGATGAACGCGCCGCGCTCGAGCGCCTGGGTCGTCGTCGCCATGCGTCAGGCCCCCACGAACTCGGGGGTGCGCTTCTCGACGAACGCGGTCAGCCCCTCATTGCCATCGCGCGACCGGAACAGCGTCTCGACGAGGTCGGCCTCGAGCGCCAGGCCCCGGTCGAGGGGCTGGTCGCCGCCCTCGTGCACGCAGCGCTTGATCGCGGCGAGCGCGAGCGCGGGCCCGGCGGCGAAGCGCTCGGCCTGCTCGCGCACCTTCGCCTCGGCGTCATCGGCGGAGTACAGCGCGCTCACGAGCCCCCAGTCCAGCGCCTCCTGCGCGGAGAACGTGCGCCCGGTGATGAGCAGGTCCATCGCGCGCGACGGCCCGAGCAGCCGCGTCAGCCGCTGCGTCCCGCCGTTGCCGGGCAGCAGGCCCAGCGTCACCTCCGGCGTGCCGAGCTTGTAGGCGCCCTCGCTCGCGTAGCGCAGATCGCAGGCCAGCGTGATCTCCAGGCCCCCGCCGAGCGCGTGGCCGGCGATGTGCGCCAGGAACAGCTGCGGCGCCGCCGCCATCCGCTTGAACGCCGCCTGGCTCGTGCGGATCATCGCCATGTTCGCGTCGACGTCGCCGTCGAGGAACTTCTTGACGTCGGCGCCCGCGGAGAAGAACTTCGGCGACGCGCTGCGCACGACGATCGCGCGCGCCTCGCTGCCGATCGCGGCGTCGACCGCCTCGGAGAACTCGGTCATGACCTGCAGGTCGTAGGAGTTCGCCGGCGGGTTGTCGAGCGTGATCGTGCCGACCGCGCCGTCGGCCTCGAACGTGACCGCCATCAGACGAGCCCTCCGACGACGACGCTCTTGAGCTCGACGTAGGAGTCGAGCGCCTCGAGCCCGTGCTCCTTTCCGAACCCGGAGTCCTTGACCCCGCCGAACGGCAGCTCGTCGTAGCCGTAGTGGATCTGGTTGACCCAGGTCATGCCCGCCTCGATCTCCTTTGCTGCGCGATGGATCTTGCGCACGTCGTGCGTCCACAGCGAGGAGCCGAGGCCGTAGGACGTGTCGTTGGCGCGCCGCAGCGCGTCGTCGAAGTCGCTGTACCGGAAGATCGGCAGCACCGGGCCGAAGACCTCCTCGCGCACGAGCCGCGAGTCGGCGCCCGGCTCGGCGACGACCGCCGGCTCCAGGAAGTAGCCCTTGTCGTGGCCGGCCGTCCCGCCGCCGATGAGCACCTCGCCGCCGTGCGCGACGCCGTCCTCGATCTGCTCGACGAGCTCGTCGCGCCCGGCGCGGGTGTGGATCGGCCCCATCCGCAGGCGCGGCTTCTCGGCCTTCACCGTGCCGTCGCCCGGCTCGTAGCGGCCGACGCGGTCCACGAGCTGGGAGACGAAGTCGTCGTAGACCGAGTCGTGGACGAAGACCCGCTTGCAGCCCAGACAGGCCTGCCCGGCGTTCCAGTACCGGCCGATGATCACCGCCTTCACCGCGGCGTCGACGTCGGCGTCATCGCACACGATGACCGGATCGCTGCCGCCGAGCTCGAGCGTGACGCGCTTGAGCAGCGGGCCGGCGACCGACATCACGTGGCGGCCGACCTCGGTCGAGCCCGTGAACGCGATGCGCCGCACGTCGGGGTGGCCGACGAGCACGTCGCCGACCGTCGAGCCGCGCCCCGTGATGACGTTCAGCACGCCGTCCGGGACGCCGGCCTCGGCGAAGAGCCGGGCGACCTCGAGCGTGGCCAGCGGCGTCGTCGCGGCCGGCTTGGCGACGACGGTGTTGCCCATCGCCAGCGCCGGGGCGACCTTCGTGCCGAGCAGCGTCAGCGGGAAGTTGTACGGCGTGATCGCGGCGCATACGCCCATCGGCCGGCGCATGACCTGGCCGTAGGCGGGGCCGAACGCGGACGGGAGGTCCTGATAGGTGCCCTGGACCTTCGTCGCCGACTCGGCGTAGTAGTGGACGCCGTGCGCGAGGTGGTTGACCTCCCCGATCGCCTCGGCCACCGGCTTGCCCTGCTCGGAGGTCAGGATCGCGGCGAGCGGCTTGGCGTTCTCCGCGATGAGGTCGGCCGCCCGCGCGAGGATGCCCGCACGTTTCTCGGCGTCCGCCGCCGCCCACTCCGGGAACGCCCGCTTCGCCGTCGCCACGGCGAGATCGACGTCCTGGGCGGACGCGCTCGGCACGGAGCCGACGACGTCCTCCGTCGCCGGGTTGACGACCTCGATCGCCTCGCTGCCGCTGGCCTGTCGCCACTCGCCGCCGATCAGCATCGCCGCTTCCATCAGCCGTCTCCTCAGTCGGGGATCAGTTCCGCGCTCGCGCTCAGGTAGCGCGCGCGGAGTCGCACGTATTCGTCTGCGCCGCCGTCGACCCAGCCGAGGGCCGAGCCCGACAGGCGCTTCTTCTCCGTCGCCGGGATCCCGGCGGCCAGCATCTCGTCGCCGATCTTGGTGCCCTCGCCGAGCACCGCGCCGGCGGCCAGGAGCGCGCGGCGGCCGAGGCGCGAGCGCTGCAGCGCGATCGCCCCCATGCCGACGAGCGCGCCGTCCTCGATCACGCAGCCCTCGAGCAGCGCCCCGTGGCCGACGACCACGTCGTCGCCGACGACGGTCGGCAGGTCACGCGCGCAGTGGACGACGACGTTGTCCTGCACGGACGTGCGGGCGCCGATGCGGATCTCGGAGTTGTCGCCGCGCAGCACCGCGCCGAACCATATGCTCGACCGGTCGCCGACATGGACGTCGCCGATCAGGACGGCCGTGGGCGCGAGGTAGACGTCCTCGCCGATGGTGGGGCTCGCGCCCTCGAACTCGATCAGGTGGGCCATCGGCTCATCTTCCCGTGAACTCGGGCGCGCGGCGCTCACGCGTGGCGGCGAGGCCCTCGCGGTGGTCGTCGGTCTGCAACAGCGCGGTCTGCGCGAGCGACTCGGCCACGACCGCGCTGCGGGCGTCGACGTCCGCGGCGAGGGTCAGCAGGCGCTTGGCAGCGGCGAAGGACAGGGGTGCGCGGACGAGCATCTTCTCCACGCGCGCGCGAGCGGCGGCCGGCGCGTCGTCGGCGATCTCGGAGAGCAGGCCGGCCTGAAGCGCCGCGGGCGCGTCGAGGTCGTCGCCGCCGAGCAGCACCTCCTTCGCGCGGGCGAGCCCGAGCAGCTTGACGAGCCGGGTGAGCCCACCGTGGGTCGGCACGAGGCCGAGGCTCCCCTCGCGGAACAGGATCCGCGCGCGCGGCGAGCCGACCCGCCAGTCGCAGGCCAGCGCGAGCGCCAGGCCGGCGCCGGTCACCACGCCGTCGATCGCCGCGACGACCGGCTTCTCGAGCCGCTCGACCGCCTCGACGAGCTCGGTCAGGCGGTGCGCGACGTGGCGGTAGGCGCGCGCGTCGTGCAGTTCGTCGAAGCGGGCGAGGTCGCCGCCCGCGCAGAACGCGCCGCCCGCGCCGGTGAGGACGACGCCGCGCACGGCGGCGTCGGTGGCCGCCGTGTCGAGGGCGTCCGCGAGCGCGTCGCGCAGCTGCGGATCGATCGCGTTGCGGCGGTCGGGGCGGTTGAGGACGAGCGTGAGGACGCCCTCGTCCCTCTCCGCGAGCAGCACGCTTGACGGCATCGTGAGAGATACTATACGTTGTCGTCCGTCAGTCAAGTGTCACACGTTGACCCCTGAGGAGATGCCGCCGATGACCCCCACCGCGCTCCCCGTCGAGGAGCTCGCACAGCGCAGCGAGGACCAGGTTCGCGAGCACCTGGCGGCGGGCAAGCTCGTGGAGGGCCTGCAGCACATGTCGCCCGAGTACCTGCGAGGGATCCGGCGGATCCTCACCGTCTCCGCCGACACGGAGCTCGTCAGCGCGCCGGCCTATCTGCGGGCCGCGCAGCACGCACCGGCTCTGAACAACTTCGGCTCGGCGGTCTCGATCGTGCAGGACGAGCTCGCGCACGCGCACATCGGCTACCGGCTGCTGGGCGACCTCGGCGTCGACATGAGCGCGCTGATCTACGAGCGCGAGCCCGGCGCCTTCAAGTACCCGTACGCGTTCGACGTGCCGCTGGACTCCTGGCACGAGCTGGTCATGGCCAACGCGCTCTACGACCAGGCCGGCTTCGTCCTGCTCTCCGACGTGCACCGCTCCTCGACCTTCGGGCCGTGGAAGCGCGCGCTGGCGAAGGTCGACAAGGAGGAGACCTTCCACCTGCGCCACGGCCGCACCTGGGTCAAGAAGCTCTGCGCCGACCCCGTCGAGAAGGCGCGCGTGCAGGCCGCCGCGGACTGGATGTTCATCCTGACGCTCGAGTGGTTCGGCCTGCCCGACGCGCGCAAGAAGCACGGCATCCAGCTCGAGTACGGCTTCAAGGGGATGAGCAACGACGAGCTGCGCCAGGCGTGGATGGCCGAGGTCGTCCCGTTCATGGACGAGGTCGGCATCGACGTGCCTGCCCACTGGGACGAGGCGCAGCAGCGCTGGGCGATCGACTGCCCGTTCCCGGCGCGGTTCGACGAGGAGGCCAAGCGCTGGCTGCTGGACGAGGGGCCGATCACGTGGGAGGAGGTCCAGGAGCGCTGGAAGGGCCGCGGGCCGATGAACCAGTCCTACGTGAGCCGGCTTCAGAAGGGCTACCGGTCGCGCCTGGCGGTGATGAACTGATGGGGGCCACCGCCACGATCACCCGTGATGAGGCGGCGCGCGAAGCGGCTGCCGCGGGCCCCCTGACGCCGGTGCAGGCGGTCGAGGCGCGGCTGTGGACGGCGCTGCGCGACGTCGAGGACCCGGAGATCCCTATCAGCGTCGTCGGCATGGGCCTGATCGTGTCGATCGCCTACCGGGCCGACGAGCGCGCGGTCGATCTCGAGCTCACCTTCACCGCGATGGGCTGCCCCGCGATGGACTTCATCCAGGACGACATCCGCGAACGCCTGCTCGCGGAATCCGACGTCGACGAGGTGCGCATCGAGATCGTGTGGGACCCGGTGTGGACCCGCGCGCGGATCCGCGATGACGCACGGGCGACCATGCGAAAGCTGGGGATCGTCGCATGAGCAACGTCGACCCGAGGTCCGAGCTCGCGAGGATGGAAGGGCGAAACGCGATCTGGGAAGTGTTCGCCCGCAAGGCCTACGAGGACCCGCTGCACCATGTCGGCACCGTCGGCGAGGACGATGAAGACCTCGCCCTGGTCGCCGCACGCTCGATCTACGACGAGCAGCCGTGGATCGAGATGATCATCGTCCCGCGAAGCGCGATCAGGGAGGCGATCCGGGCATGAGCCTGACGATCTCACCGCAGGTCTGCATGGCCTCGCTCGTCGGCTCACTCGCCGACAACAAGGCGGCGCTCGGCCGTCGCTACGCCGAGTGGGCGGTCAGCGCCCCCACTCTCGAATCCGCCGTCGCCGCCGCCGCCATGGCCCAGGACGAGCTCGGCCACGCGCGCTCGACCTACCCGGTCCTCCACGCCCTCGGCGTCGAGGACCCCGAGGCCGCCGGCGGCCGGCGCCTCGCCCTGCTCGACGACGAGCTGCCCGACTGGACCGCGTTCATCGCGGCGAACCTCCTCGTCGACGGCGTGCTCGCCACGTTCGTCGCGGCGTGCGTCGACTCGTCGGTGGAGCAGATGGCGTCGCGCGCGCGCAAGATCCTGCAGGAGGAGGGCTCGCACCGCGTCCACGCCGAGGCGTGGGCCAAGCGGCTGTGCCGCGGTTCGCAGCAGGAGCGCGACGCGTTCGTCGCCGCGCTGCTCTCCACGTGGGAGCAGGCGGGACGCTGGGCCGGACCGGACGACGACCCCGGCTTCGCCGCCGTCATGGAAGCGGGCATGGTGACCCAGAGCCCGGCGCAGCAGCGCGAGCTCGTCCGCGCGTGGCTGGTCGCGCTGCTGGAGCGCGAGGGCGTCGCGATCGCCCTCGACGAGCCGGCCGACTGGTCGCGCTGGGACGCGGAGACGCGGCGATGGACGCCCTGACCTGCCCGTTCTGCAACGCGGAGACGCGGCGATGGACGCCCTGACCTGCCCGTTCTGCGACGCGGCCGACGCCGAGCGCGTCGGCCAGTGGGGCGGGCAGATCATCACCGCCCAGTGGCGCTGCCGCGCGTGCGGCTCCTATTTCGAGGCGCTGCGCGAGGACTTCGACGACGCGCCGGGCTCGTCGGCTTCGCCGGCCTCGAGCGACCGGAAGTAGGCCTGCGCGGGCTCGTGCCACCGCGCGTGGCGCTCGGCGAACAGGTCGTGCGCGCGGTCCTTCGGCCAGCCGGCGGGGCGCATCGAGACCGGTAGGTCGGGGTCGAGGAACGGGAACTTGCGCCAGTGGTGCACGAGCTCGGTCTGGGCGCGGAAGACCTCCTCGGGCGTGCCGGGCGCCCACGGCTCGAAGCGGGCGATGAACTCGTGGTAGCCGGCGGCGACACCGTCGAGGTCCCAGGCCTCGGAGACCACGCGCTCGGTGTCGCCCAGCGCGCCCATCTCGGCATGGAAGGAGATCACCTCGGCGACCGAGCCGTTCGACGACAGGTCGCGCAGTTCGCTCTCGCGGGACACGTGCGGGCTCAGCCACAGGCCGCCGCCCAGTGAGCCGAACCCGGCCCACGCCAGGCGCGAGCGCACCTGGTGGCGCACCTCGCGCCGGTTCTCGGGCACGCGCAGCGCAACGAGCAGCCAGCGCCCGTCCCACTCCCACGGCTCGCCGAAGCTGTAGATGCGGCGGGCGCCGACGGTCAGCATCTCCGCCGTGTCCGGCGTGAGGTGCACGCGCGAGCGACGGCCGTGGCGCTCGGTCAGCAGCCAGCCCGCGGTGACGCTGCGCGCAAGCGCCTGGCGCGCCGACTGCGTCTTGTGGCCGATCGTGCCGAGCGCCCGGATGAGCGTCTCCTGCCACACCCCGTCCGGGGCCGGCAGGACGTATTCGCCGAGCAGCGTGAGCAGCACGGATCGGGCGGCCGGGGCCCCGACGGACCGGCGTCTCAGCTGATCGTTCACGGCGGCGGAGCGTACTTGCACCGAGCGTCGAGTTCCTCAGCGTCAGCCGCAGGAACTCGACGGTCGATGCGATGTGCGGGCGCCCAGCCGCTCAGCCGAGCAGCGCGAGCGTCGTGCGCGCGTAGATCTCGGCGGCGTCGCGGACCTCGGAGATCGCGATGTGCTCGTCGACCGCGTGGGCCTGGTCGAAGTCGCCGGGGCCGAACGTGATGACCGCCGGGCTGCCGTAGCCGTCCGGGCCGGTGCGCATGAGCTCGACCGCGTCGACCCAGCCGCCGTTGAACTTGCGCACCTCGCCCGGGGCGCCGCGCACCGCGCTGATGGCCTCGTCGATCGCGCGGACGCCGCGATGGTTCGGGTCGGACTCGCCGGGCCGCAGCCACAGGCGGCCGCCGCCCATCGGCAGCACCTTGAACTCGAAGCGCACCTCGCCGTCCTCGCGCTCGAGCATGCGCAGGAACGCGTCGATCGAGTCGCGGACCTCGTTGAGCGTCGCGCCGGCGGGCGACATGACCGACACGACGGCGTCGCAGCGGCCGGGGATCGTCCAGCCCCCGCCCGGCAGCGTGCGAATCGCCTGCAGCGTCACGCGGGGCTCGAACCAGTCCGACGAGCCGCGCGGCGTCTCGAGGCGCCCGGCGTTCACCGCGTCGACGAGCTTGGCCATCTTCGTGATCGCGTTGATGCCGTTCTCGGGCTCGGTCGGGTGCGCGGTGCGGCCGATCGCGGTGACCTTCCACGTCGAGATCCCGGGGTAGGCGATCTCGATGCCCCGATTGCTCGTCGCCTCGGCGCTGAACACCGTGTCGATGCGCTGCGCGACGCCGAGGTCGGCCATGAGCGCCGCGCCACGGAAGCCGTCCTCTCCGTCGGAGTCCGACATGAAGTAGATGGGGCCGCGCCGGCTCGCGCCCACGGCGACGACCGCCTCGAGCGCGGCGAGCATCGACACGTGCGTGCCCTTGCTGTCGACGGCGCCGCGCCCGTAGAGGACGCCGTCCTCGACCTGCGCCCCCCACGGATCGCGCGACCAGTCCTCGGGACGGGCGTGCACGGTGTCGAAGTGCGCGTCGAAGAGGACGCCGGGCTCGTCGCCGTCCCCTTCCAGCACGCCGAGGACGAGCGGCGCCGTGCGCCCCTCGACGGCGTAGTGCTCGACGGTCATGCCGAGCTCGCGCAGCCGCTCGCTGACCCAGAGGTGCGCGGTGGTGGGCTCGCCGACCACGCTGCGGATGCGGACGATCTGCGTGAGAAGGTCCTGGCAGCGGTCGGTGGTGACGGTGAGGGTCGGGGTGTCGGTGCTCATGGGGCGGCGGTCTCCTGGTCGGTGGGCAGCAGAGGCGGGTGCTCGCGCAGGTGCATGCCGCCGTCGATGGGGATGGTGGTTCCGGTGATCCAGCTGGAGGCATCGGAGGTGAGGAAGGCGACGAGCTCGGCGATGTCGCCACCCTCGGCGATGCGGCCGAGGGGGATGCGCTCGAGGAAGCCGCGCTCCACCTCGGGGCGCGCGAGCTGCCCGGCCATGAGCGGTGTGCGCACGACGCCGGGCGCGACCGCGTTGACGCGGATGGCACGGGCGCCGAGCTCGAGCGCCGCGGAGCGCGAGAGCGACTCGAGCCCCGCCTTCGCCGCGCAGTAGTGGGCGAGGCCGCCGACCGGCGACACCGCGTCGACCGTCGAGATGAGGACGATCGCTCCGCCCTCGCTCATCGCCGGTGCGCCGGCCTGCACTGCGTGGAACGCGCCGTGCAGGTTGACGGCGACGACGAGGTCCCACTCCTTCTGGCCGATCTCGAGGATCGGCGTCACGCGCGCGGTGCCCGCGGCGTACACGAGCGCGCGCAGCGGCCCGTGGCGCTCGGTCGCGTCCCCGACGGCGGCGTGCACGGCGTCGCGGTCGCGGACGTCGAGCGCGTAGGCGTCGGGGTCGCCCTCGGGCGGCTTGAGGTCCGCGATGACGACGCGGTCGCCCCGCGCCCGCAGCGCATCGACGCAGGCCGCGCCGATCCCGGACGCGCCGCCGAAGACGATCGCTAGATCCGCCATCGCATCGCTCCTTCGAGCAGGTCGGCGAGGTCGGCGAGCGCGCGCGCTCCCGCGGCGCCGTCGACGACGCGGTGGTCGAGGCTGAGGGTGAGGGTCAGGATCGGCACGACCGCGATGCCGCGGCCGCGGGGCACGAGGCGCTCGACGGTCCGCCCGACGGCGACGATGGCCGACTCCCCCGGGTTGACCATCGCCGTGAAGCGGTCGATGCCGAAGCTGCCGAGGTTCGAGAGCGAGATCGTTCCGCCGCTCAGCTCGGCGAGGTCGATGCGACCGGCGCGGGTGGCGTCGACGAGCCGGACGCGCTCGGCGGCGATCTCCCGCAGGCTGCGCTCGTCCGCGCGGCGGATGACGGGGACGAGCAGGCCGCCGTCCGTCGCGACCGCAAGGCCGACGTCGACGGACTGCGCGCGGCGCAGCGCGGGCTGTCCGCCGTCCTCGCCGGCGACGAAGACCGCGCCGAGGTCGGGGTGGCGGGCGACCATCTCGCCGATCGCCTGGACGAGCAGGTCGTTGACGCCGGGCCGCGGCCCCTCGGCGGCTGCCGCGGCGGCGGCGTCCTTCTGGGCCAGCAGGTGCGTCGCGTCGACCTCGCGGACGAGCTGGAACTGGGGGATCTCGCGCTGGCTGGCGGCCATGCGCCGCGCGACCGCGCGCTTGAGCGGCGTGAGCGGCTCGAGGCCGGCCGCCGCAGGCTGGGCCGGGGCCGGCTTGGCCGGCGCGGCACGGGCCGGGGCGGGCTCGGCCGGCGCGGACTCGGCCGGCGCGGACTCGGCCGGCGCGGACTCGGCCGGCGCGGACTCGGCCGGCGCGGACTCGGCCGGCGCGGGACGGGCCGGGGCGGACTCGGCCGGAGCCCCGTTGCCCGCGTGCGCGCCGGCCGCCGCCGCGCGCCGCACGTCGTCGAGCGTGATGCGCCCGTTCGGCCCGCTGCCCGGCGCGATCGACGCGAGCTCGATCCCGAGGTCCGAGGCCGCGCGACGGGCGACCGGCGCGGCCCGCAGGCGCGGCGGCGACGCGGCCCCGGACGTCTGGCTGTCCGTGCCCGCTGAGCGGGCATCAGCGCCCGCACGTGCGGCGGGACCGAGCGAGTCGGCGGAGTCGGCGGAGTCGGCGGAGTCGGCGGAGTCGAGCGGTTCGAGCGCCAGCAGCGTCGCTCCCACCGCGACGGTCTCGCCCACCTCCACGCCGACGTCACGCACCACGCCGGAGACCGGCGCGACCACGTCGGTGTCGGCCTTGTCCGTGGAAAGCACAACGAGCGGGTCGTCCTTCTCCACGCGGGCACCCACGGACACGAGAACCTCCACCACGGTCCCCTCGGTGACCTCCAGCCCCAGCTGCGGCATGACGACCGCGGTGACCAACGCGTTAGCTCCTCCGTCGAATCGGTGAGTGTCAGACAGTACGATGCTGTCCCGCGCCTGTCAAGCTTGTCTTTCTATTTATTGTCTGGCACTATTGCCAGCGTGATGCTCCTCGAGCTCTACGAACGCATGGCGCTGATCCGCGCCTTCGAGACCCGGGTCGCCGAGCTGTACCGCGACGGCGAGATCCCCGGCTTCGTCCACACCTCGCTCGGCCAGGAGGCGGTCGCCGCCGGCGTCTGCGCGGCACTGCGCGACGACGACTACCTCGCGACCACCCACCGCGGCCACGGCCACGTCCTCGCCAAGGGCGCCGACCTCGACGGGATGATGGCCGAGCTGTTCGCCAAGGCCACCGGGCTGTGCGGCGGCAAGGGCGGCTCGATGCACGTCGCGGACCCCGCGAAGGGCATCCTCGGCGCGAACGCGATCGTCGGCGCGAGCATGCCGCTCGCCACCGGCGCCGGGCTGTCGAGCAAGCGCCTCGGCCAGGACCGCGTCGCGGTCGCCTTCTTCGGCGAGGGCGCGGTCAACCAGGGCACGTTCCACGAGGCGCTCAACCTGTGCGCGATCTGGGACCTCCCCGTGATCTTCGCGTGCGAGAACAACATCTACGCCGAGTTCTCCGACAGCCGCACGATGACCCGGGTCCCGCGCGTTGCCGACCGCGCCGTCGCCTACGGCGTCGAGGCGTCAACCATCGACGGCAACGACGTCGAGGCGGTCCACGCCGTCACCTTCGACGCCGCCGAGCGCTGCCGGGCCGGCGACGGCCCGTTCCTGCTGGAGTTCGAGACCTATCGCTGGCACGGCCACTACGAAGGCGACGCCCAGCCCTACAAGCCGCAGGACGAGTCGGCCACCTGGCGCGACGCCGACCCGCTGGTCGTCGCCGGCCGCCGGCTCACCGAGGCCGGCGACGCGACCAGCGAGCAGCTCGAGGAGCTCCGCGAACGCGCCGGCGCCCGCGTCGAGAGCGCCGTCGAGGCCGCGCGCGCGGCTCCGGACCCCGAGCTCGAGGAGGCCTACGCGCATGTCTTCGGCGACTGACTCGCCCGCCGCCGCGCCCGTCAAGGCGCAGACCCGCTACATGGAGGCGCTCAACCGGGGTCTCGCCGACGCGATGGAGGAGGACGAGCGCGTTGTCCTGATCGGCATCGACGTCGGCGCGGGCGGTGGCATCTTCACCGTCACGCGCGGGCTGCACGAGCGCTTCGGCCCGGACCGCGTCATCGACACGCCGATCAGCGAGATGGGCTACGTCGGCGCGGCGGTCGGCGCCGCGATGACCGGCCTGCGCCCGATCGTCGAGATCATGTTCCTCGACTTCATCGGCGTGTGCCTGGACCCGATCCTCAACCAGGCGTCCAAGCTCGGGTACATGACGAACGGCGCGCTGAAGGTGCCGATCGTCTTCCGCACCCAGACCGGCGCCGGCCGCAGCGCCGGCGCCCAGCACTCCCAGAGCCTCGAGGCGATGCTCGCCCACGTCCCGGGGCTGAAGGTCGTCATGCCCGCCACCGTCACCGACGCGCACGACCTGATGCTCGACGCGGTGCGCGACCCGGGGCCGGTCGTGTTCATCGAGAACCGCCGCCTGTACGCGATGCGCGGCGAGCTCGGGGTCGACCCGCTGCCGCTCGGCCGCGCGCGGATCGCAGCGCCCGGCGACGACGTCACCGTCGTCACCTGGGGCCAGTCGCTGCGCGAGTGCCTCGGCGCGGCGGAGGCGGCGAGCGTCTCGCTGGAGGTCATCGACCTGCGCTCTATCGTTCCCCTGGACATGGAGACCGTTCTGCGATCGGCCGAGCGCACCGGACGCGTCCTCGTGGTCCACGAGGCGGTGCAGGACTTCGGCGCCGGGGCCGAGATCGCCGCCCGGGTCGGCCACGACCTCTTCGACCTGCTGCGCACGCCGGTCCGCCGGCTGGGGACGCCCTCGGTGCCCATGCCGTTCAACCCGGCGCTCGAGCGCGCGCTGCTGCCGGGAGCCCACTCGATCGCCGACGCCGCCGCGGCGCTGGTGGCGGAGGGCTGACCGCGGCGATGGCGTCCGACGCGCGGCCGGCGAAGGCGAAGCTCGCCTACGAGGAGATCGCGGGGCTCGTGCGCCGTCAGATCGTCGGCGGGGAGTTGAACGTCGGCGACCGCCTTCCCTCCGAGACGCGCCTGGCCCTGCATTTCGGCGTCAGCCGCTCGACGATCCGCGAGGCCCTGCGCACGCTGCAGGAGTCCGGGTTCGTCGAGCGCGTGAGCCCGCGCATCATGGTCGTGCGCCGCGACGACGACGAGCCCGTCCAGCGCGAGCTCGTCCGCGCGCTGCGGCGCAACAACGTCACCTTCGCCGACCTGCACGGCGCCCTGTTCCTGCTCGAGCCCGAGCTGTCGCGACTCGCGGCCGAGCGTGCCGCCCCAGGCGACATCCGCGAGCTCGAGGACAACCTCGACGCGCAGGCCGCCCACCTCACGGACTTCGCCACGTGGAACCGGCTCGACCAGGAGTTCCACCTGGCGATCGCCGACATCGCCGGCAACCCCGCGCTCATCCTCGCGCGCGCACCGATCACCCAGCTGCTCATGCCGGCGCTCGACCGCTTCATGTCCAGCGAGCGGCTCACCGGCGGGGCGCTCGCCCGGCACCGCCGCATCCTCACCGAGATCCGCCACGGCGACGGCGAGGCGGCCGAGCTGATGACCCGGCGCCACGTCGACGAGTTCCGCCAGGCGTGGGAGCAGGCCGGCCTGGACCCCCAGCTGCCGATCGACGACCTCGCGCTCGAGGACGCGCCGCCGGCGGGCGTGCGCGCCGGCTGAGGATCAGCCGCGGAAGCGCGGCTTGACGCGCCGCCGGCGGGCGTGCGCGCCGGCTGAGGGTCAGCCGCGGAAGCGCGGCGCGCGCTTCTGCAGGAACGCGCTGATGGCCTCGACCGCCTCGTCGGACTCGACGCGCGCGGCCTGCGCGTCCGCCTCGAGCTCGAGCTGACGGCGCAGGGGCTCGAGGTAGGGCTCGTTGAGCAGGCGCTTGATGGCGGCGTGCGTCTCGGGCGGCCCGGCGGCCAGGCCCCGGGCCACGTCGAGCGCGCTCTCCAGCAGCCGCTCGTCGTCCTCGATGCGGTTGACGAGCCCGTAGGCGAGCGCCTGCTCGGCCGACACCTTCTCGCCGAGCAGCGCCATCTCGAGCCCGCGGCCCAGCCCGCCCCGTGCGGAGACGAGCAGCGACGCGCCGCCGTCGGGCACGAGCGCGACGTTGACGAACGCGAGCAGCAGCGAGGCCGAGCGTGCCGCGATGACGACGTCGCACGCGAGCGCGTAGGCGCAGCCGATGCCGGCGGCCACGCCGTTGACCGCGGCGACGACCGGCTGGGGCATCTCGCGCAGCGTGAGCGTGATCGGGTTCAGCGTGTCGCGCAGGCGGCCGGCCACGTCGGGGCGCCCCGTCTGCGTGGTGGCGCCGCTGACGTCGCGCAGGTCGGCGCCCGAGCTGAAGCCGCGCCCGGCCCCGGTGAGCACCACCGCGCCGACGTCGCGATCCGCGGCGATCGCCCGCAGCGCGGCGAGGAGCTCGCGACCCATGTCGAGGCTGATCGCGTTCAGCGAGTCGGGCCGGTGCAGCTCGACGATCGCGACCGCGCCGTCGCGTGCGACCCTGATCGTCTCGTATGCGGATCCGGGGTCCGCGGCAGTCTCAGACACGCGGCGATTGAACCACAGGGTCCGTGAACCTGCGCGCGACTCCCGGCGAAACCCGGCACCATGTTCGCTGCTTTGCCACTGACCGCGTGGAGGACCCGTCGACGGCTCGCCGAGGGCGAGGCGATGCCCTGGCTGGTGCTCTTCATCGCCGTCCGCCTCATGGCGAGCGGGATCGCGACGGCGCTCCTGGCCTTCGGCTCCGCCGACGTCGCGCTGATCGTCCTCAGCGCCTACGGCGCCGGCAGCACCGTGCTCATCGCCCTCTGGCCGCGCATCCGGCGCGAGCCCGTGGCCTGGGTGTTCGACAGCCTGTTCGTGCTCGTGCTCGTGTACGCCTCCGGCGACTGGCGCAGCCCGTTCTACCTGCTCTGGCTCACCACGCTCGCCCTGCCCGCGGTGCAGCTGCGCCTGCGCTACACCGTCTGGCTCGGGCTCGGGGCGACGCTCGTCTACCTCGTCGTGGCGATCATCGGCGGCCCGGCGCCCGGAACGGTGCGCCCGCTGACCTCCGAGACCCTCGTCGTCCACCTCGCCCTGCCGGCGCTGCTGGTGTTCGGGCTCGGCTACGCGGCCGACGCGATCCGGCGCCTGCAGTTCGAGCGCACGCGGCGCGAGCGCCTCGCGATCGAGGCCGAGCGCCGGCGCATCGCCTGGGAGCTGCACGACTCGGCCAAGCAGCGCCTCCACGCGGCGCATCTCCTGGTCAGCTCGCTGCAGGACCGCGTCGGCCACGACGTCGAGCCCGCCGTCCAGCGCGCGTCGATCGAGCTCCAGTCGGCCGCGGCCGACATGGACACGAGCCTGGCGGAGCTGCGCTCGCCGCTCGAGGGCCGGCCGCTGCACATCGCGCTCGCCGAGCGCGCGCGGACGATGGCGCCCGACGACGGCCCCAGCATCAGCGTCCGCGGGACGGCGCCCGACATGTCGCCGCTCGTCGCCGCGCACGTCTACCGGATCGGCTGCGAGGCCCTGACGAACGCCCTGCGCCACGCCGAGGCGACGGCGATCGACGTGACGCTCGAGCCGCGCGGCGGCGGGCTGCGGATGGCGATCGCCGACGATGGCCGCGGCCTGCCGACGGGGCGCCGCCCGCACGCCACCGGCATACTCGCCATGCAGGGCCGCGCCGCGAGCATCGGCGCCGAGCTCACGATCAGCGCCCGCGACGGCGGCGGAACGCGGGTTCTCGTCGACGTCCCCACGAACGGAGAGGTCCATCCATGATCCGCATCGCCATCGTCGACGACCATCCTGCGCTCCGCGCCGGCCTGCGCACGGTCATCGAAGCGGAGCCGGGCCTGGTCTTCGCCGGCGAGAGCAACGGTCAGGAGGAGTCGGTCTGGCCGCTGCTGCGGCGCACGAGCCCCGACCTCGTGCTCCTCGACTATCACCTGCCGGAGACCGACGGCCTGCAGCTGTGCCATCGCATCAAGCGCCAGATCACGCCGCCGAAGGTCCTCGTGTACTCGGCCTACGCGAGCCCGTCGCTCGCGCTGCCCGCCCGCATCGCCGGCGCCGACGGCGTCATCGACAAGGGGGTCGCCGCGCGCGACCTGTTCGAGGCGATCCGGCTGGTCTACGGCGGCGAGCGTCTGCTGCCGGAGTCGTCGCACTATCTCATGCGCGAGGCGCTCGACCAGCTCGACGACGCCGACCGCCCGATCGTCGGCATGCTGCTCGACGGCTCGACCACGAGCGAGATCGCCGAGGTCCTGCGCGCCGCGCCCGAGGACGTGGAGAACGCGGTGCGCCGCATCCTCGCCGCCCTCAGCACGCAGGTCCGCGTCTAGACGTGTGGGAGATCGTGGCGATCCGCTATGGGCAGGCGACGCTCCCGCGCAGCGTCCTCTTTCACCATTACGGCGCCTACGACGAGCCCGACGCGCCGCAGGACATGGCGTACTACGTCTACGTCCTGCGCTCGGACGAGCGAACCCTGCTCGTCGACACCGGCTTCCGTCCCGAGACGGTGGCGCGCCGGCCCGGGCGCTCGGGCATCGTCGAGCTGCCCGACGCGCTCGCCCGGCTCGGCATCGACGCGAGGTCGATCGACGAGATCATCGTCACCCACTTCCACTGGGACCACACCGGCAACCTGCACCGCTTCCCCGGGGCCGGCCTGGTCGTCCCCGAGGCGGAGGCGGCGTTCTGGAGCACGCCGGTGGCCCGTCACGCGCCGTTCTGGTCGCACGTCGAGAGCGACGACGTCGAGCTGCTGCTGAGCGCTCAGCGCGAGGGTCGCGCCCGGACGACGGGCGCCGACGAGACGGTCGCGCCCGGCATCCGCGCGATCACGGTCGGCGGCCACTCCCCCGGCCAGCAGGTGCTCGTGGTCGACACCGCGCGCGGGCCGGTCGTGCTGACCTCCGACGCCGTGCACCTGTACGAGGAGCTCGAGCTCGGCCGGCCGTTCGGGATCGTCGTCGATCTGCGGGAGATGTACGCCGCCTACGAGCTCGTGCGCGGGCTGGAGGCCGACGGTGCGCTCGTCGTGCCCGGCCATGATCCCGAGGTGACGCGCCGATTCCCGTCCGTGGGCGGCGACGCGGGGTCGTTCGCCTTCCGGATCGCCTGACGAGCTCCTACCGGCTGCGCGGTGGCACGGCCGGTCCCGTTCGCCGCGATAGGTTGCGGATGTCCAACTTACGGCGATTCGGGGTGGAGACGATGCAGATCATCAAGGGCGGCCACAGCGGGACGGCGTCCCAGCACCGCACCGACACGTTCACGGGAACGGTGTGGGCCGACGCGGTGATGGGCCAGTCCGACGGCGTGGCCATCACCAGCGTGTCGTTCTCCCCCGGCGCGCGTACGAACTGGCACCGCCACGAGGCCGGCCAGATCCTCGTCGTCACGAGCGGCTCCGGCCACATCTACGACCGCGACGGCACGGGAGGCCCGATCACCGTCGGCGACGTCGTGTTCATCCCGCCGGACGAGGAGCACTGGCACGGCGCGGGGCCGGACACGTTCATGGTGCACCTGGCGATCTCGCTCAAGCACAACGAGTGGCTGGAGCCGGTCACCGACGAGCAGTACCGCGACGCCATCGCGGGCGCGGGCGCATGAGCAATGAGCTGCCGCGGATCGGCGTCGTCGGGCTCGGCAACATGGGCGGGCGGATCGCCGCGCGCATCAGGGAGACGGGCCGGTCGCTGATCGGCTTCGACGCCGACCCGGCCCAGGCGGCCCGGCACGGGATCGAGGCGGCGGGCTCGCTGCGCGAGCTCGTCGAGCAGGCCGACGTCATCCTGCTGTCGCTGCCCGACAGCCGCGTGGTCGAGGCGGTCATGCGCGGCCCGGAGGGCCTGATCGCCGCCGCCCGCGAAGGTCAGGTCGTCGTGGACCTCAGCACCGCGTCGCCGAGCTCCACGCGGGCGCTCGCCACCGAGCTGGCCGCCCGCGGCGCGACCCTGCTGGACGCCGGCGTCTCCGGCGGCGCCGCCGCCGCCGAGAAGGGCACGCTGGCGATCATGGTGGGCGGCGACCCGGGCACCCTCGAGCAGGTGCGCGAGGTGCTCGAGCGCTTCAGCACCAGCATCTTCCACATGGGCGACTCGGGGGCCGGGCACGTCACGAAGCTGCTCAACAACTTCCTCAACGCGGTGTCGCTCGCCGCCACCGCCGAGGTGATGGTCGCCGCGCGCGTCGCGGAGCTCGACCTGCACAAGGTGCTCGACGTGATCAACGCGAGCAGCGGCGTGAACTTCGCCAGCCTCAAGCGCTTCCCGAACATCGTCGACGGCGACTACATGGAGGGCGGGCTGACGAGCAAGCTCATGCTCAAGGACGTCACGCTCTACCTCGACATGCTGCGCGAGCTCGGAGCGCCGAGCCTGAACGCGGCCGGCCCGGTGGCGAGCTTCGGGCTCGCGCTCGGGCAGGGCTACGGCGACGAGATCAGCAACCGCGTCGTCGACGCCATCGGCGACGTGGCCGGCGGCGTGCGCCTGCACGAGGAGGCCTGAGCGGATGCGCGCTCCCCTCGCGCCGAGCGCGTCCGTCGCGTTCGTCGGCCTCGGCCGGATGGGGTTCCCCATGGCCGGCCATCTCGCGGCCGCGGGCTTCGCGGTCCGTGGCTTCGACGTGTCCGCGGACGCGCGCGAACGGCTCGCGGCGCTCGACGGGGCCGCCGCGTTCGCCACGGCGAGCGAGGCCGCGGACGGCGCCGACGCGATCATCCTCATGGTCCCGGACTCGGGCGTCGTGGAGAGCGTCCTGGTCGGCGGCGGGCTGCTCGAGGCGCTGCCGCGGGATGCGCTCGTGATCGACATGAGCTCGTCCGAGCCGCTGCGCACCCGCGCGCTCGCCGAGCGGGCCGCGGGCCTCGGCGTCGAGCTCGTCGATGCCCCGGTCTCCGGCGGGGTCGCGGGCGCGCAGGCCGCCACGCTGACGATCATGGCCGGCGGCCCGGGCGAGACGGTCGCGGCGTGCCGCCCGCTCTTCGAGGTCGTCGGCGCGACGGTCGTGCACGCCGGGCCGGTGGGCGCCGGCCACGCGCTGAAGTCGCTGAACAACCTGCTCTCGGCGACGACGTTCCTGGCCACCTGCGAGGCGCTGGAGATCGGCCGCGGCTTCGGGCTGGACCCGCAGACGATGCTCGACGCGATCAACGTGTCGACGGGCCGCTCGCTCGCGACGGAGCGCAAGTGGCCCGACCAGGTCCTGACCGAGCGCTACGCGTCCGGCTTCGCGCTCGCGCTCATGGCCAAGGACATGCGCATCGCGATCGGCCTGGCCCGGCAGCTCGGCGCCGAGCACGCGCTGGGTGCCGAGGCGTTGTCGGTGTGGGAGCGCGCGCAGCGGGCGCTGCCCGCGGACGCCGACCAGACCGAGGTCGGGCGTTGGGTACGCGCCGAGAGCGGCGGCGGCTGACGACATCTTCATCGGGCCGCGCGGCTCGCCCAGCGCTCCGCGCCCGATCTCGCCGCACCACATGTCCCGCAGCATCGGGTTGCGGTGCGCGACGGCCACGGACAGGTCGCCCTGGACGCGCGCCATCCGCTCGCGGTCGCGCGCGACCGACGGCCGGTGTACATCGGGTTGCCGTGCGGCGCGGAGCCCGGCGTGCCGCCGAGCGCGGGCGTGTCGTGAGCGCCCGGGATGCGCCCGTTCTACGGACCGCGGGACCGGGGCGGCCCGCAGGAACCCCACGGGTCTGCGCGGATGGCGGGAGGGCAGGCATCGGATTGGATTTGGCGACCCATCCTCACGCACCGGAGATCGCCATGACCGCCCCGAAGACCCGGAAGGACCTCGCCCTCGCACCCGTCGCCGTCGAGATCGACCGCAACCTGCGCCGCCTGCGCGCCAAGACGCCGAGTGAGGTGGACTACGAGGTCTCCCTCGAGCTCGACAAGCCGGCGATCCCGAACACGCGCGAGATGCGCGCCGAGCGCCTGCTCATGGTGGCGCTGCGCGGCGTCGACATGCACGGCTGGGACGCCGGCCTGACCGAGGATCTCTCGGCCGTGCGCCTGACCGGCGGATCGGTGTCGCTCGACATCGCCATCGGCGCGTCCGCCATGGAGTTCATCGCGGAGCCGGTCGCCGTCTGACAGGCTCGCGGGCGTGACGCCCGCCGTCGACGCCGCCGCCGTCATCGCCCGCCTCCGGGAGGCCGACGTGCGCAGCGGCGGGCGCCGTGAGGCGTGGGGCGCCCCGTGGGCGGCGGAGCGCGAGCGGCTGGTCGAGCACGCGCGGGCGCTCGTCCCCGGGGTCGAGATCGAGCGCGACGCGTTCGCCAACCTCTGGTTCGTCGTGCCCGGCCGGCGCGCGGAGACGCTGCTGCTGGCCAGCCACGTCGACTGCGTGCCCGGCGGCGGCTGGCTCGACGGGATCCTCGGCGTGCACGCCGGGCTGGGCGTGCTGGCGGCGCTCACCACGGACGGCCCGGGTGAGCGCACCATCGCCGTCGCCGACTGGGCCGACGAGGAGGGCACGCGCTTCGGGCGCTCGCTGCTCGGGTCCTCGATGGCCACCGGGCAGGCGACCCGCGCCGAGATCGACGGCCTGGGCGCGGCGGCGGTCCTCGCCGAGCACGGCGTCGTGCTCGACCGGCTCGGCGAGCGGTCCCCGCGCCTCGCCCACGTCGCCGCGGCGCTGGAGCTGCACATCGAGCAGGGCCCGATCCTCGAGCGCGCCGGTCGCGCCTGCGCCGCCGTGTCCGGCTGCCTCGGCGTGCGCCGGCTCGCCTTCGCGCTCACGGGCGCGGCCGGCCACGCCGGCGCCACGCCGATGGCCGACCGCCGCGACCCGGTGCGCGCGGCGGCCGAGGCGATCGCCGCGATCGGCGACGCCGGAGAGGGGCTCGACGGCTACGCCACCGTCGGGCGCGTCGAGGCCGAGCCCGCGATCCCGACGGCGATCGCGCAGCGGTGCGCGTTCACGGTCGACCTGCGCCACCCCGAGCGCGATCGGCTCGTCGCGCTCGAGCGGGCGGCCGCCGATGCCGCGGATGCGGCGGCCGAGCGCCACGGCTGCGGCGTCGAGCGCCGCCTGCTGTGGGAGATCGACCCCATCGCCTTCGACTCCACCCTCGTCGAGCGCGCGGTCCGCGCGACGGGCGGCGGCGCGCCCGTGGTCAGCGGCCCGCTGCACGACAGCGCCGCGCTGGCCCGCGCGGGCATCCCGGCCGCGATGGTGTTCGCCCCGTCGATCGGCGGCATCAGCCACACGCGCGCCGAGGACACCGCGGAGACGGACCTCGCCGAGGCGATCGCGACCTTCGCCCGGCTGGCGGGCGAGCTCGCGGTCAGCCCGTGAACTGGTAGCGGTCGACGAGCATCTCGCCGGCCGCGGTCGGCACCGAGGGCTCCAGCCACGTCGGGTACCAGGCGTTGAAGATCGGCCGCAGCGCGGCGGTCGGCGCCTTCGCCGAGCGGAACGCCTCGCGCCCGTCGATCTCGAAGCGCACCTCCCCGCCCTCGCGCACGAACGCGTAGTCGTGCAGCGCCGCGGCGGGGTCGAAGTCGAGTGCGACGGTGCGCTGGTCGGCCGGCGTCTTCGTGCCGACCCGCCACACGGTCAGGATCGCCCGGTGCGGCTCGCCCGCCGGGATCTCGAAGTCGAGCTCGTCGCTCGAGTCGGTCGCGTGGTCGTGCAGGTAGAGGAAGAACGCGCTCAGCGAGCCGGGGGCGGAGCTCGCGCGCAGCCGGGCGCGGTACGTGCCGTCGCCGCGCAGCTCCGTCGCCTGGACCTCACCGCCGTCGAGCGTCCCGGCGGGCAGCGCCAGCGCCAGCCCCTGCGGACCGAACGTCACGTTGGCCGCCCGGAACGCGCCCCGGCCGAGCGGGTGCACCGAGACCCGCCACGCCGCCGGCTCCGGTCCGCGGAAGCTCGACGTCTCGGTTGTCCGGCCGCCGGACCCCCCGCCGCAGGCGGCGAGGCCGGCACAGCAGAGCGCCAGCAGCGCCGGGGCGAGGGCACGCGTCACGTCAGCGATCCTAGGCGGGCCCGAGCCGCCACTATCCTCGTTGATGACGCTCTCGCCTGCGTCGACCTCGCAGGCGGCTTCGCGCGGGTCGTCCCTGCCGAACGCACGGAGACCCATGACGATCGACGCCCCCGCCCACCCGCTCAGCACCGTCGCCGCCGAGGCCGCCCGCCGGCGGACCTTCGCGATCATCTCCCATCCGGACGCCGGCAAGACGACGTTGACCGAGAAGCTGCTGCTCTACGGCGGCGCCGTCGGCGAGGCCGGCACCGTCGGCGCGGGCAACGGACGACGCGCCGCGACGTCGGACTGGATGGAGATCGAACGCCGCCGCGGCATCTCGGTCACGTCCACCGTCCTGCGCTTCGAGCACGGCGACACCGTGCTGAACCTGCTCGACACCCCGGGCCACCGCGACTTCTCCGAGGACACCCTGCGCGTGCTCGCCGCCGCCGACTGCGCCGTGATGCTGCTCGACGCGGCCAAGGGCGTCGAGCGCCAGACGCTGCGCCTGTTCGAGGTCGCCCGCGCGCGGCGCATCCCGCTCATCACGTTCGTCAACAAGTACGACAAGCCCGGCATGGATCCGCTGGCGATGCTCGACCACATCGAGCAGGTGCTGGATCTCGCCCCGTACCCGATCACGTGGCCGGTCGGCATCCCCGGCGACTTCCGCGGCGTCGTCGACCGCCGCGACGGCGCCTTCCACCGCTTCACCCGCACGGCGCGTGGCGCGACCCGCGCCGGCGACGAGGTCCTCACCGCCGACGAGGCGCGCGAGCGCGAGGGCGACGCCTGGACCGTGGCCGAGGAGGAGCTCGAGCTGCTCGACGCGGTCACCGGCGATCTCGACCTCGAGGCCTACGCCACGGGCGCCGCGACGCCGGTGTTCTTCGGGTCGGCCGTCTCGAACTTCGGCGTCGGCCTGCTGCTCGACGCGCTGCTCGAGCTCGCCCCGTCCGCCCAGCCGCGGCCGACCGTCGACGGCCCGCAGCGCGACCTCGACGCACCGTTCGCCGGGTTCGTCTTCAAGGTCCAGGCGAACATGGACCGCCGCCACCGCGACCGCGTCGCGTTCCTGCGGGTCTGCTCCGGGCGCTTCGAGCGCGGCATGAAGGCGGTCAACGCGCGCACCGGACGGCCGTTCACGATGGCCTACGCGCACGAGGTCTTCGGCGACGAGCGCGCCTCGATCGACGAGGCGTTCCCCGGTGACGTCGTCGGCGTCGTCAACGCCGCGGAGCTGCGCGTCGGCGACACCCTGTACGCCGGCGACCCGGCTCGCTTCCCGCCGATCCCGAGCCTCGCCCCCGAGCACTTCGTCACCGTCTCGAACCTCGACACCACGCGGCGCAAGCACTTCCAGCGCGGCCTGGACCAGCTCGCCGAGGAGGGCGTCATCCACCTCCTGCGCCGCGATCCGGTCGCCGACCCCACCCCCATCCTCGCCGGCGTCGGCCCGCTGCAGTTCGAGGTGGCCGTCGAGCGGCTGCGCACCGAGTTCGGCGTGCCCGTGCGCGTCGACCACGCGAACTGGTCGCACGCGCGGCGCACCGACGCCGCCGGGGCCGAGGTGGTCCGCACCAGCCGCTGGGCCGAGCTCGTCTACCGCAGCGACGGGATGCTGCTGGCGTTGTTCGCCGGCGACTTCGCCCTCGACCGCTTCGAGCGCGACCACCCCGACGTCCTGCTGGACCGCCTCCTCGACCGATAGCGAGAACCCGCGGGGGACCGCTTCCTCGACCGATAGCGGGGGCCCGCGGGGGACCACCTCCTCGACCGATAGCGAGAACCCTCGGGACCCGCCTCCCCGCCGCAGTCTTCAGCGGCGCACCCTGGAGCGCCGGCGCGGCGGCCGGCACCGCGTCAGTCGAGGATGCCGCGCAGCACCTCGAGCGCGCGGTCGCGGTGCGCGTCGAGCTCGGCGACCAGCCGGTCGGCGTCCCGGTCGCGGACCGCGTCGATGATCCGGTCGTGCGCGTCGGTCGCGGCCGCCCGCTCGTCAGCGGAGTTGTAGTAGAGCGCCCGGTAGGCCTCGGTCGAGTCCCACAGCTGCCGGATCAGCCGGGTCGTGTGCGGCTGGTCGGGCGCGTCGAGCATCGCGAAGTGAAAGCGCCGGTTGGCCTCGAGCTCACCGGCGATGTCGCTCGCATAGGCGGCGTCGACGCAGTCGCGCGCCGCGAGCGTGAGGCGCTGCAGCGCGTCGTCGTCGAGCGTCGGCAGGGCGTGCCGCGCCGCGCGCTCCTCGAGCACGCGGCGCAGCGCGTAGATCTCCTCCAGGTCCGCGATGCGTAGCTCGGTGACGAAGTAGCCGCGGCGGGGCAGGTACGTGACCTGGCCCTCCTGCTCGAGCACGCGCAGCGCCTCGCGCACCGGCGCCACGCTGATGCCGATGCGCTCGGCGACGTCCTCCTGCGCGATGCGCTGCCCGGGCCGCAGATCGCCCGAGACGATCGCCGCCCGCAGCCACTCCAGCGCATGCTGGGGCGTGGTCTGCGGGCCGCGGGCCGGTGCGATCGCCATCGCTGCCTACCGGAACGCCTGGATGCCGGTCAGCGCGCCGCCGATGACGAGCTGGTGGATGTCGGCGGTGCCCTCGTAGGTGACGACGGACTCGAGGTTGTTCATGTGGCGGATGACCGGATACTCGAGGGTGATGCCGTTGGCGCCGAGCACCTGGCGGGCAGTGCGGGCGACCTCGAGCGCGGCGTTGACGTTGGCGAGCTTGCCCATCGAGACGTGCTCGGGGCGCAGGCGGCCCTCGTCCTTCATGCGGCCCAGGTGCAGCGCGAGCAGCGTGGCACGGTTGACCTCGACGGCCATGTTGGCCAGCTTCGCCTGCACGAGCTGGAAGGACGCGATCGGCTGGTCGAACTGGATGCGCGTCTTGGCGTAGTCCAGCGCCGCCTCGAAGCACGCGCGCGCGGCGCCGGCGGCGCCGAAGACGATGCCGAAGCGGGCCTCGTTGAGGCAGGACAGCGGACCGCGCAGCGAGGTGGCCTCGGGCAGGCGGGCGCTGTCGGGCAGGCGCACGTCGTCGAGCACGAGCTCCGACGTGATCGAGGCGCGCAGCGAGAGCTTCTTGTGGATCTCGGGGGCGCTGAAGCCGGGCGTGTCGGTCGGGACGGCGAAGCCGCGCACGCCCTCGTCCGTCGCCGCCCAGACGACCGCGACGTCGGCGATCGAGCCGTTCGTGATCCACATCTTCTGGCCGTTGAGGACCCAGTCGTCGCCGTCGCGGCGCGCGCGGGTGCGCATCGAGCCGGGGTCGGAGCCGGAGTCCGGCTCGGTGAGGCCGAAGCAGCCGATCGCCTCGCCGGCGGCCATCCGCGGCAGCCACTGCTGCTTCTGCTCCTCCGAGCCCCAGCGCCAGATCGCGTACATCGCCAGCGAGCCCTGCACGGACACGAGCGACCGCACGCCGCTGTCGCCGGCCTCGAGCTCCAGGCACGCGAGGCCGTACGCCGTCGCGCTCGTGCCGGCGCAGCCGTAGCCGCTCAGGTGCATCCCGAGGAGGCCGAGCTTGCCGATCCGCGCCGGCAGGTCGCGCGGGATCGTCCCCTCCTCGAACCAGTCGCCGACGTGCGGCGTGACCTGCTCGGCGACGAACTTGCGTACGGTGTCGCGGATCATCCGCTCCTCGTCGTCGAGGAGATGGTCGATGCCGAGGAAGTCGGTCGGGCGAAGCTCGGCGGGCGCGGCGGTGGTCGTGCTCATGGCTCGGTCCTTGGGCGTCGGTCTGATGAGGGCCGCGCGGGCTGACGCTGGGGCAGCCGCACACGGAGATCTTCGAAGATCGAATATCGTAGCTCACATGACCGCCGCTCTCGACGGCCTGCGCATCGTCGACTTCTCCCGCGTGCTCGCCGGCCCCTTCGCCACCATGCTGCTCGCCGACCTCGGCGCCACCGTCGTCAAGGTCGAGCGCCCGGGCGGCGGCGACGACACCCGGGCGTGGGGCCCGCCCTTCGACGACCGCGGGCAGGCGACGTACTTCCAGTCGGTCAACCGCAACAAGCGCACCGTCGCGCTCGACCTCGCCTCCGACGCCGGCGCCGCGGAGGCCCGCGAGCTCGTCGCCGACGCCGACGTCGTCGTCGAGAACTTCCGCACCGGCGTCATGGAGCGGCTCGGGCTCGGCTACGACGACGTTCGCGCGGTCAACCCCGCGGTCGTCTACTGCTCGGTGACCGGCTTCGGGTCCGGCGGCGGCGCGAGCCTGCCGGGCTACGACCTGCTCGTGCAGGCGGTCGGCGGGCTCATGAGCATCACGGGCGAGCCGGGACACCCGCCCCAGAAGGTCGGCGTCGCGCTCGTCGACATCATCGCCGGGCTGTTCGCGAGCACCGGCATCCTCGCCGCGCTGCGCCACCGAGACCGAACCGGCGAGGGCCAGCGCGTCGAGGTCGACCTGCTGTCCTCGCTGCTGGCGGCGCTCGTCAACCAGGCGTCGGCGTTCACCATCGCGGGCGTGGTGCCCGGCCAGATGGGCAACGCGCACCCGAGCATCGCGCCCTACGAGGTGCTCGGCACCGCGGAGGGCGACATCGCCGTGGCGGTCGGCACGGACAAGCAGTTCGCCGCGCTGGGCGAGACGCTCGGGCTGCCCGAGATCTGCAGCGACCCGCGGTTCGCCACGAACCGCGACCGCGTCGCGCACCGCGACGAGCTGCGGGCCGCGCTCCAGCGCGGACTCGCCCACCGGACCGCCGCCGACTGGGCGGACCGGCTGTGGCGCGCCGGCGTCCCCGCGGGACCGGTCAACGACGTGGCCGGCGCCTTCGCCCTGGCCGAGCGGCTCGGACTCGACCCGACGGTCGACCTGCCGCGCGAGGACGGCGGGACGACGCGGCTGACGCGCAACCCGATCCGCCTGTCGAAGACGCCCGCGACGTACCGCACCGCCCCACCGCTGCTGCCCGATGCGAGCTGACGGCGGGCCGGGAGCCTAGACTCGGGACATGCCCTCTTCGCCCCCGCCCGGCCTCGTCGGTCGCCCATGACGCCCGACCCCCCGTCGGCCGCCGATCCACCGGCGCTCGACGATGACGCCATCCGGGCCGTGGTCAGGCGCCTGGCCCGGCCCGTCCCCGGCGGTTCAGGCCATGTGATCGAGCGCGTGGCGATCACCGCCGAGGGCTCCAACCGCGACGCGATCGAGGCCTGGATCGCCAGCGTCGGCGGCCGGCCCGAGACGCGCGAGACGTCGGCGCGCACCGGCGGACTCCACGGCGACCGCGCCCCGGCGCGGTCCGCAGCGGTCCGCTTCGTGCTGCCGCCCGGCGCGCTCGGCTGACCGACCGCGCCGGGCGACGATCAACGCGGCGGCGCCGCGGGTAGGACCGCCGCCGTGCGAGGTGTCGACCAAGGATCGGGCGGCGAGTCCCTGGACTTCCTGTCGGGGGGCCGCGAGATGGGCCGGCTCATGCGCGAGCACGACTGGTCGGCGAGCGCGATCGGGCATCCCCGGTCCTGGCCGCAGAGCCTGCGCACCGCGACCAGCATGTGCCTGAGCTCGCGCTTCCCGATGCTCATCTGGTGGGGGCCGCAGCTCGTCAAGGTCTACAACGACAGCTACGTCCCGATACTCGGCGACAAGCACCCCCGCGCGCTCGGCGCGCCGGGCCGCCAGGTCTGGCCGGAGATCTGGGACGTCATCGGGCCGATGCTCGATGGCGTCATGACCGAGGGGCGCGCGACGTGGTCCGAGGACCAGTTGTTGCTCATGACGCGCGCGGGCTTTGAGGAAGAGACGTACTTCACGTTCTCCTACAGCCCGATCATCGACGAGTCCGGCGGGGTCGGCGGCGTGTTCTGCGCGGTGACCGAGACCACCCGCAGCGTGCTCGGGGCGCGGCGCCTGCGCGTGCTCACCGAGGTCGCCGACCGCGCCGGCGGCACGCACGACCTCGCCGCCGTCGCGCGCTCGGTGATCGCCGCGCTGGCGGCGGACGCCGCGGACGTCCCGTTCGCCCTGCTCTACGAGGGCGCCCGCCTCGTGGCCGCAACGGGCGTGACGGCCCGCACCGAGGCGCGGCTCGCCGAGCTGGTCCCGGGCGGTGGCCACGGGCTGGACACGGTGCTCAACGCGACCGGGCGCGCGCCGAGGATCGTCCCCGCCCCACCGGCGATCGAGCTCGCCGGCCCCGACCCGGCTGCGCTCGCCGGCGCATACGTGGCGGCGCTGGACTGCGGCGACGGATCGTGGCGCCTCGTGCTCGGCGTACCCGCGCGCCTCGCGCTCGACGACGAGCTGCGCCGCTTTCACCGGCTGCTCTCCCGCGCCGTCGCCACCGCCCTGTCCGCCGCCTTCGTCCTTGAGGAGGAGCGCGCCCGCACGACGGCGCTGGCCGAGCTCGACCGCGCGAAGACCGACTTCTTCACGAACATCTCGCACGAGTTCCGCACGCCGCTCACGCTGATGCTGGGCCCGCTCGAGGACGAGCTCGCGCGCCGTCCGGCGGCCGACGGCGACGGCGACGGCGACGGCGACGGCGACGGCGACGGCGTCGCGATCGCCCACCGCAACGCCATGCGCCTGCTGCGTCTCGTCAACGCGCTGCTGGACTTCTCGCGCGCCGAGACCGGCGGGACGCGAGCCGACGCGCGGCCCACCGACCTTGCCGCCCTCACCGCACAGCTGGCCTCCAACTTCGAGTCCGCGGTGCGCGACGCGGGCCTGTCGTTCGAGGTCGACGTCGCCGCGCTGGTGGCGCCCGTGCAGGTCGACCCCGAGCTGTGGGAGCGCATCCTGCTCAACCTGCTGTCGAACGCGCTGAAGCACACGTTCGACGGGTCGATCACGGTCCACGGCGCCCAACGCGATGGCTGGGCGGTCATCGAGGTCTCCGACACCGGCATCGGCATCCCGTCCGAGCACCGCGGCCAGATCTTCGACCGCTTCTACCGCGTCCCCGGGGCCCGCTCGCGCACGCACGAGAGCAGCGGCATCGGGCTCGCGGTGGTGGCCGAGCTCACCCAGGCTCAGGGCGGCCTGGCCCGCGTGGAGGTCGGGCCCGGGGGCTCGGGAACGACGTTCGTCATCGAGCTGCCGCTGGCGACCGACGGGCCGGCGGTCGCCGCGGCGCCCTCGGCGCTCGCGTCGGCGCACGTCGAGGAGATGCGCCGTTGGGAAGGCGCGCGCGGCGGGCACCCGGGTATGGCGGCGCTGCCGGAGCGGGCCGCCGGGGGCCGCCCGCGGGTGCTCATCGTCGACGACAACGCGGACATGCGCGAGTACCTTCGCGACCTGCTGACCGCCGACGTCGACGTCGGCGTGGCCACGGACGGCGAGGACGCCCTCGAGCAGCTGCGCACGGACCCCGACGGGGTGGATCTCGTGCTCAGCGACGTCATGATGCCGCGGCTCGACGGGCTGGGGCTGCTCAGCGCGATGCGCGCGGACGAACGGCTCTCGCACATCCCGGTGGTCGTGCTGTCCGCGCGCGCCGGCCCGGACGCCGCCGTCGACGCGCTCGAGCTCGGCGCCGACGACTACGTGGTCAAGCCGTTCACCGCGTCGGAGCTGCGCGCCCGGCTGCGGTCGACGCTTGAGCTCGCGCGCAGCCGGACGATCGAGACGAGGCTCCAGCGCGAGCACGCGACGCGCATGGAGGACCTCTACGCGCGCGAGCACCGCGTCGCCGAGGTGCTGCAGCGCAGCCTGCTCCCGGCGACGCTGCCGGCCGAGCCGCATCTCGACGTGGCCGGGTGCTACGTCGCCGCCGAGGACGTGGCGGTGGTCGGGGGCGACTGGTACGACGCGGTGATCCTCGACGACGGGACCGTGGTGCTCACGATCGGCGACGTCGCGGGGCACGGGCTGTCCGCCGCCGCCGTGATGGGCCAGCTGCGCAGCGCCACGCGTGGCTACGCGCTGCGCGGCGACGATCCGGCCACCCTCCTGCGCTCGCTGAACGCGCTCGTGGCGGGGATAGACGGCTCGCCCATGGTCACCTGCCAGGTTCTGCGCATCGACGTGGCGCGCGAGCGGCTGGAGATCGCGTGCGCCGGCCATCCGCCCGCGATCGTCGCGCCCTCGGCCGATGCGCCGCCGGGCCTGGTGGCGAGCCCCGGCCCCCCGCTCGGCGTCACGCGATCGGCGATGTGGGAGACGCGGGTGGAGCGCCTCGGCGACGGAGCGCTGCTCGTGCTCTACACCGACGGCCTCATCGAGCGGCGCTCGGAGAGCCTGGACGCCGGGCTCGAGCGGCTGTCGGAGGCCGTCGCCGCGCTGCGGGGACGGACGTCGAAGGCGCTCGCGGACGGGCTGCTCGACGCGCTGCGACCACCCGGCGGCTTCGCGGACGACGTGGCGGTGCTCGTCACTGCGCTCGGACCGGTCGATGCCGCCCCCCTCACGGTGCGCCTCCCCGCGAACGCGCGGAGCCTCGCGACGGCGCGCCGCGCGCTGCGACGGTGGCTGGCCGCCAACGGCGTCGACGGGCCGGCCGGATACGACGTCGTGCTTGCCCTCGACGAGGCGGCGAGCAACGCGATCGAGCACGCATACGGGGCGGGCGATGGCACCGTCACCGTCCGGGCCGCGCGCGAGGCGGGGCGCCTGCGCTTCACCGTTGAGGACGAGGGCCGCTGGCGTGCTGCGCGCGAGGACGACCGGGGCCGCGGATTGGGGATGATCCGCCGGCTGATGGACGGCGTCGAGGTCACGACCGGCAAGCACGGCACGCGCGTGGAACTGGTGCGCCTGCTCGGGGCGGCGGGCGGGCGCGATGGGTGAGCTCGCCACGGTGGACGTCGTCGCCGACGGCGGCCTTCTGCGCGCGGGCGTCCGGGGCGAGCTCGACGCCGCCTCCGTGCCCTTGGTCCGCGCGCGGCTCGTCGAGGCGCTCGCCACCGCCGAGACGGGGCTCGTCCTCGACCTGTCGGCGGTGACGTTCATGGACTCGGCGGCCGTCGAGCTCATGTTCGACCTGCGCGAACGGCTCGCTGGCCACGGGATGCGCCTCACGCTCGTCGTCCCGGCCGGGGCGCCGATCCGGCGGACGCTCGAGGTCACCGACGGCGGTCAGGGGCTGCTCGAGCTCGTCGAGCCGCCGGCGACGTGAGGCTCAGGCGCCGGCGTCGAGCGGGGCCAGGAGATCGTCGACGCGCCGGGCGATGTCGTCGCGGGTGGCGCGGACGGCGTCGAGGCTCTGACCGGCCGGGTCGGGCAGGTCCCAGTCGACATAGCGCTTGCCGGGGATGTAGGGGCAGGCGTCGCCGCAGCCCATCGTCACGACCACGTCGGCCCACTCGGCGTCCGCCTGCTGCAGGCGATGCGGGCGGCGGCCGGCGAGGTCGATGCCGAGCTCGCGCATGACCTCGACGACCTCGGGGTGCACGCGCCCGGCCGGGTCCGCCTGGCTGCCGGCCGAGCGGGCGGCGTGACGGCCGCCGGCGGCGCGCTCGAGCAGCGCCTGGCTCATCTGCGAGCGGCCGGCGTTCTGCAGGCAGACGAAGAGGACGTTGGCCATGCTCAACGCTCGCTCGTGATCGGGGGTGGGCCCGTGGGTCGGCGGCCGCGCACGAGCTCGTAGGCGAACACGCCGATCGCCGCACCGGCGACGGGTCCGGCGACGTAGACCCAGAAGTCGGTCCACGTGCCCGACGCGAGCGCCGGGCCGAAGCTGCGGGCGGGGTTCATCGAGGCGCCCGTGATCGGACCGCCGAACAGCGCGTCGAGTCCGACCGCGCCGCCGATCGCGATCGCCGCCGCCGCACCGACCGCCCGGGTGTCGGTGGCGACCGCCGTGATGACGAACATCAGCAGTGCGGTGAGCACGACCTCGTAGAGCAGCGCGGTGCCCGTCGCGACGCTCGGCACCGTGGCGCCCAGGTCCGCGGGGCGGTCCGTCCACGCCGCCAGCAGCAGGCCGGCGCCCGCGACCGCGCCGGCGACTTGGGACCCGATGTAGGCCACCGCCTCGCGGACCGGGAAGTGGCGCGCGAGCGCGAACGCGATCGTCACCGCCGGGTTGTAGTGCGCCCCCGAGAGGTGCCCGCCCGCGTAGACCATGACCATGATGATCAGCCCGAAGACGAGGCTGATGCCGACCGTCCCGAGCGCGCCGTCGCGGGTCGTGTCCGCGATGATCGCGCCACATCCGGCGACCACCAGCGCGAACGCGCCGATGGCCTCCATCAGCATCCGCCGGGCGAGGTCGGGCCGATCCACAGAGCGAACATAACATCGAACATCGTCGCTTCGATAGACGGATACGAAGCTTTCACATCCGCAGGCCGGGCGCCCGCGTAGTGTTCGCATCGATGACCATCGATCTCGAGCTGACCCCGAAGCAGAAGCGGCCCGCCGGCGAGCGCTGCTGCGAGCCGGTCGTCTACCCCGACGTCGACCGCGAGCAGGCGATCCGGCTCGCCGAGGTCGCCAAGGCGCTCGGCGATCCCATCCGCCTCCAGCTCGTCGACGTCCTGCGCCGGCACGCCGGAAAGGTCTGCGTGTGCGAGCTCGTCCCGCTGTTCGACGTCTCCCAGCCGACGCTCAGCCACCACCTGAAGAAGCTGCGCGACGCCGGCCTCGTCGACTCCGAGCGCCGCGGCCTGTGGGCGTACTACTACGTGCTGCCCCACGCGCTCGGCGAGCTCGGCGCCTGGCTTCGCTGACGACCGGGCCGCGCCGCGCCGCGCCGCGCCGCGCCGCGGGGGCCTGTATTGACAAACGTCGATATAACAGCGTACGATCTCCGTGATGACGACCTCACGCGAGACCGCCTGCTGCACGCCCGCCGAGCAGGCCACCTGCTGCGATCCGGCCGACAAGGCGGACTGCTGCGGCGCGGACCACGCGGGCGGCGCATGCGGTTGCCGCGCCGGCCGCGCCGCGGACCGGTCAGACCTGCGCGAGGTCGTCCGCGAGCGATACGCGGCCAGCGCCCGCGCCGTCACGCAGACCGGCGCGGCCGCGTGCTGCGGCGGCGGGGCCGCGATCATCACCGACGAGCAGGCCGGGCTCTTCGGCGGCTCGCTCTACGCCGGCGACGATCGCGGCGCGCTGCCCGACAGCGCGCTGCTCGCCTCCCTCGGCTGCGGGAACCCCACCGCGATCGCCGACCTGCACCCCGGCGAGACGGTCCTCGACCTCGGCTCCGGCGGCGGCATCGACGTCCTGCTCTCGGCCCGCCGCGTCGGCCCCTCCGGCCTCGCCTACGGCCTCGACATGACCGACGAGATGCTGGATCTCGCCCGCGCCAACCAGGCCCGGGCCGGCGTCGCCAACGCCCGCTGGCTCAAGGGCCACATCGAGGACGTCCCGCTCGCCGACGCGAGCGTCGACGTCGTCATCTCCAACTGCGTCATCAACCTCTCCACCGACAAGGCGCGCGTCCTCGCCGAAGCCGCCCGGGTCCTGCGCCCGGGCGGACGCTTCGCCGTGAGCGACGTCGTCGCGGACGGCGAGATGGACGAGGCCACGCGCGCCGACCTCGCCCAGTACGTCGGATGCATCGCCGGAGCCCTCACGCGCGCGGAGTACGCCCGCCTGCTCGCCGACGCGGGCTTCGGCGACGTCGAGATCCGGGAGACCCACCGGGTTCACGACCGCGCGGCGGCGGCCATCATCCGCGCGCGGAGGTCCGCCTGACCTCAGGCGCCCGCGTCGATCTCTCCGGACTCGACGGTCAGGCTGACGCCGAAGCGCCCGATGATGTCGCCGGAGCACTGGCGCATCTCCGCCCACTCGGGCGACTGGGCGCTCTGGGCCATCGCCTCCTTGCTGGCGAAGGTCATCTCGGCGACGCGGTAGTGCGGGGTCGCGCCGCCCTCGAACCCGTCCGACGTGCGGGTCGTGACGATGTCCTCGAGGCCCGGCACGGCGGCCGCGCGCGGGACGTGCGTCGTCCGGTAGTACTCCTCGAACGCATCGACGTCCTCCGGCTTGGGCGCGGACCAGTACGCGTAGAGCTTGTACATGGCTCTCCTCCTTGGTGGTTGATCAGGGGGATCGGGGGTCGCCGACGGTGCGCACCGGCAGGTCGCCGGCGGCCAGCGCGACGCGCAGGACCTTCTTGTCGAACTTGCCGACGCTCGTCTTGGGGATCTCGTCGAGGAAGGCGAAGTCGTCGGGCAGCCACCACCGCACGACCTGCTCGGCCAGGAAGCCGCGCAGCTCCGCGGGATCGACGTCGCCTTCGACGACCACGCACGCCAGCGGCCGCTCGCTCCAGCGCTCGTCGGGCCGGGGGATCACCGCCGCCTCGACGACGGCCGGATGGCGCATGAGGGCGGACTCGACGTCGACGGAGGAGATCCACTCGCCGCCGGACTTGATGACGTCCTTCGCGCGGTCGGTGATGCGGATCCACCCGCCGGCGTCGATCGAGCCGACGTCGCCCGTGCGCAGCCATCCGTCGTCCATCGCCGCCGCGGTGGCCTGCTCGTCGCGGAAGTACGCGCACGTGACGTTGGGCCCGCGGATCTCGATCTCGCCGGTGGACTCCCCGTCCCACGGCAGCTCGCCGCCGTCGTCGCCGACGACGCGCACCTCGTAGAGCGGGCTGACGCGACCGGCCGTGGCCCGAAGCGCCCAGCGCTCGTCGTCGTCGGCGGCCCCGGACCAGTCGTGGGCCATCGCGGCACCCGGGAAGGTCTCGGTCATCCCCCAGCCCTGCACGACCTTCACGCCGAAGCGCTCCTCGTAGGTCTCCATGAGCACGGGCGGGACCTGCGTGCCGCCGCTGACGACGGTCTCCAGGCTGCCGAGGTCGGCATCGTGGCGGTCGACGTGGCGCAGCAGGTCCATCCAGATCGTCGGCACCCCGGAGCTGTACGTGATGCGCTCCTCCTCGATCAGCCGGGCCAGGAAGGGCGACTGCAGGAAGCGCCCGGGCATGACGAGGTCCGCCCCGACGATGCCGCAGATGAACGGCAGGTTCCAGCCCATGGCGTGGAACATCGGGACGATCGCCAGGACGCGGTCGCGCTCGGCGACGCGGAACACGTCGAAGCCGGCCATCGCGAGGACGTGCAGGACGATCGAGCGATGGGAGTACAGGACGCCCTTCGGGTCCCCGGTCGTCCCCGACGTGTAGCAGAGGGCGGCGCCGGCACGCTCCTTCAGCTCGGGCCACGCGAAGCCGGCCGACTCCGTTGCGAGCACGTCCTCGTAGTGCAGCACGCCGGTCAGCGAGCCGGGGTCGCCGTCCCCGATCATCACGAGGTGCTCGACGTGCTCGAGGTGCGGCCGGATCTGCTCCATCTGCGCGACGAGGGAGTCGTCGAAGATGACCACGCGATCACCCGCGTGGTTCATCGTCCACGCCACCTGCTCGGGGTGCAGGCGCAGGTTGGCCGTGTGCAGGACGGCGCCGGAGCACGTGACCGCGTAGTAGGCCTCGACGTGCTCCTGCGTGTTCCAGGCGAACGTGGCGACGCGGTCGCCGGGACGCACGCCGAGCCGGCGCAGGGCCGCCGCGAGCCGCCCCGCCCGATCGGCGATCTCGGCGAAGGTCGCCCGGTCCTTGCGGCCGCCCTCGTCGCGCAGCGTCGTGACGGTGGCTGCCGCGTGGACCGTGCGCATCCGCCGCAGGACGTGCGTCAGCGTGAGCGGGAAGTCGTCCTGCATGCTCGACAGGGCGGCCATCAGTGCAGTGCTCCGGCGCTGCGCGCCGCCGGCGTCCGGGCCGCCGCCTCGTACTCGCCGGCGATCACCGCCACCAGCTCGGCGACCGGCAGGATCCCGTCGACCCCCGAGACGGAGTGGCCGGCGCTCCAGATGTCGCGCCAGCGCGTCGGGGGCTCGCCGTCGGCGCCGATGAGCGTGTGCCCCATGTCGAACGTCGCGGCGGGGCCGAGAGCGTCCGGATCGAGCCCCGCGGCGGCGATCGACGGGCGCAGCATGTTCGTGGGCAAGCCCGTGAAGGCCGAGGTCAACACGACGTCGTCGAGCTCGCAGTCGACGAGCATCCGCTTGTACGCGGGCGGCGCCATGCTCTCGCGCGTCGCGATGAAGCGCGTCCCCATGTACGCCAGATCGCAGCCGAGGACGTGTGCGGCGCGCAGCGCGACCCCGTCGGAGATCCCGCCGGCGAGGATCACCGTGCCGTCGAAGCGCCGGCGGACGGCCCGGGCGAAGGCGAACGGGTTGGCGGCGCCCGTCTGTCCGCCGGCGCCGGCGGCGAGCAGGACGAGCCCGTCGACCCCGAGCTCGATGGCGCGCTCGGCGTGGCGCAGCGTCGCGACGTCGCTCCAGACCTGACAGCCCGTCGAACGCAGCGCGTCGATCACCGGCGCGGGGGACCCGACGCTGGTGATCACGAGCTCGACGCGGTGGCGCACGAGCGTCTCGAGGTCGCGCTCCAGGCGCCGGTTGGAGCGGTGCACGATGAGGTTCGGGCAGAACGGCGCGGGCGCCTGCTCTCCGGCGGGCGTCTCCAGTTCCGCCTCGATTCGCGCGAGCCACTCGTCGAGCTCGCCCCCGGCACGGCAGTTGGCCGTGGGGAACGCCCCCACGACGCCGCTGCGGCACGCCGCGACGACGAGGTCCGTCCCCGACACGGTCAGCATCGGAGCCACGACGAGCGGGAGGGCCGATCGCGACAGCACGATGCGGCCGCCTACCAGCGATCCCAGTGGATGACGGAGTCCGGGTCCGGGCGCAGCGCCGGGCGGAAGTCCGTGCCCTTCGTGAACGCCACGGGGGTCAGGGCGCCCATCGTGACCGCGTCGTTCGGGATCCCGAGGACGTCGGCGGCGTCCTGCTCCTTGAAGAGGTGGACCGTGGTCCATGCCGTGCCGAGCCCACGCAGGCGGGCCGCGAGCATGAAGGACCACATGCCCGGCAGGACGCTGCCGAGCAGCGTGGTCTTGCGGATCGGCGCGACGTCGCCCTCCGCGCGCCCGGGCGCGCACGCGACGACCAGTGCGGGAGCGCGATGCATGTTCTCGGCCAGATGGTCCGCCGACCGCGCCGTGCGCTGCTGCTGGCGGTTGAGCTCCTCGTCGCCCTTGTCCACGCTGCCGATGTACACGCCGTCCATCTCGCGATAGAGGGCGTAGCCGGCTCGGTAGACGTCGGCGAGGGCCCGGCGGCGCTCCGGGTCGGTCACGATCACGAACTGCATGGCCCAGCGGTTGGACCCCGACGGCGCCTGGAGCGCGGCCTCGACGCACTCGCGCAGCAATGCGCGCGGCACCGGCCGGTCGAAGTCCAGTCGCTTGCGCACCGCCCGCGTGGTCGTCAGCAGCTGCTCCGCGGACAGCGGCAGCGTCGGCGTCGGTGCGTTGGGGTCAGCCGTCATGCTCTCTCTCCTTCGCCTGCCGGGAGCACGATCCCGGGCGGGCGAGCATTCCACGTTTCGCGCGGGCCGCCAGGCGAGCGGCGTCACGCGATTGGAACAACCGAAGGCGGCGCGACGCGGTCCGCGGAGGAGGCGCCGCCGTCGTGCCGGCGGTACTACCCCCTGGGGGTATGGTAGATTGACGGTCGTGGTCTCCGCCGCCCCACCCAGCGAGTCGACGGTCCTGCACGTCGGGGGTCTCCACTACGCCGGCGAGAAGGCCGTGGTCGAGCACGCGCTGGGCGCCCGGCCTGGGGTGATCGACGTCGACGCCAACCCGGTGGCCCAGACCGCCACGGTGACGTTCGACCCGGCGCAGACGTCCGTGGAGGACCTGCGCCGCTGGGTCCAGGAATGCGGCTATCACTGCGCCGGCCAATCCGTGCCGGGCCACGTGTGCGACCCGATGGCCGAGCGCACCGCGCCCCACCGGGCCCACGACCGCGCGGCCGTCGAGCGCGCCGCGGACGCCCATGGCCACGGTCACGGCGGCCATGCCGGGATGTCGATGGACTCGATGGTCCGCGACATGCGCGACCGCTTCCTGGTCGCGGTCGTCTTCACGATCCCGATCGTCCTGTGGTCGACGGTCGGGACCAACCTCCTCGGGACGGAGCTGCCCACGCCGTTCGGCATCGACCGTGACGTCTGGCAGTTCCTGCTGAGTCTGCCGATCGTCTTCTACTCCTCGACGATCTTCTTCACCGGCGCCGTCAACGCACTGCGCAACCGGACGCTCGACATGATGGTCCTGGTCGCCGTGGCGATCGGGACCGCGTGGGTCTACTCGGTCGCCGTGACGTTCTTCGTCGACGGCGAGGTCTTCTACGAGTCGGCCGGGATGCTCGCCTCGTTCGTCCTGCTCGGCCACTGGTTCGAGATGCGCGCGCGGGGCGGCGCCAACGACGCCGTGCGCACCCTGCTGGACCTCGCACCGCCGAAGGCCGTGATCGTGCGCGAGGGCGAACCGGTCGAAGTGCCCACCGCCGAGGTCGCGGTCGGCGACCTGCTGCTCGTCCGCCCCGGGTCCAAGGTCCCCGTCGACGCCACCGTCGAGGAGGGCGAGAGCCACGTCGACGAGTCCACGGTCACCGGGGAGAGCCTGCCGGTCAGGAAGGCGCCCGGCGACCAGCTCATCGGCGCGACGATCAACCAGAACGGCACGTTGCGCGCCCGCGCGTCCGCGGTCGGCTCCGACACCGCGCTCGCGCAGGTGGTCAAGCTCGTCCAGGAGGCCCAGAACTCCAAGGCCCCCGGCCAGCGCCTCGCCGACCGCGCAGCGTTCTGGCTCGTGCTGGTCGCCCTTGTGGGCGGCACGCTGACCTTCGTCGTCTGGTACCTCGTCGTCGGCCGCGACCTCCAGGAATCGCTGCTGTTCGCGATCACCGTGGTCGTCATCACCTGCCCGGACGCCCTCGGCCTGGCCACTCCGACCGCGATCATGGTCGGCACGAGCCTCGGAGCCAAGCGCGGCATCCTTTTCAAGAACGCCATCGCCCTCGAGCAGGCCGCGGCGCTCGACACGGTCGTCTTCGACAAGACCGGCACGCTGACCCGAGGCGAGCCCGAGGTCGTCGACGTCGCCACCGCCGACGGCATCGACGAGGACGAGGTCCTCCGGCTCGTCGCCGGCGCGGAGGGCGACAGCGAGCACCCGCTCGCACGGGCGATCGTCGAGGCCGCGAGGAGCCGCGGGCTGCAGCCGCCGCGGACCGACGCGTTCGAGGCGGTCCCCGGCCACGGTCTGCTCGCGACCGTCGACGGCCGTCGCGTGCTGGTCGGCAACGCGCGCCTGCTCGAAGCGCACGGCATCTCGCGCGATGGCCTGGCCGCACGATCCGAGGAGATGGCCGGCGCGGGCCGCACGAGCGTGGAGGTGGCCGTCGGCGATCGTGCCGCGGCCGTCATCGCGATCGCCGATGCGCCGCGAGAGACGTCCGCCGAGGCCATCCGCGCCCTGCGCGAACAGGGCGTCCGCGCGGTCATGCTCTCCGGCGACAGCCAGGCCACCGCCCGGCGCATCGCCGCTCGGCTCGGCATCGACGAGGTCATCGCCGAGGTGCTGCCCGCCGACAAGGCGGCCAAGATCAGGGAGCTCCAATCGGCCCCGTCCGCCCGCAGGGTCGCGATGGTCGGCGACGGCGTCAACGACGCTCCCGCACTCGCCCAGGCCGACGTCGGCATCGCGATCGGCGCCGGCACGGACGTCGCCGTCGAGACCGCGGATGTCGTGCTCATGCGCTCGGACCCGCTCGACGTCGCCACCGCCATCACCATCAGCCGCGGCACGAGGCGCAAGATGCACCAGAACCTCGCCTGGGCGGTCGGCTACAACAGCCTCGCCCTGCCGATCGCCGCGGGCGTCCTCGAACCTGTCGGCTTCGTCCTGCGCCCGGAGGTGGGCGCCATCTCCATGGCCGGCTCGAGCATCATCGTCGCCCTCAACGCCGTCTCGCTGAGGCGCCTGCGCCTACCCGGGCGTGACGGCGCAGGTCCTCACGACACCTGAGGTCGGCCGGAGCCGGTCTCCGGCCAGACGAACCCGCGCGAGGAGCGTGCGGCCGTCACGGCCCGACAGTCAACCCACGCCATACGACGTAGCAGTCGGGCCCAGCCCCGCGACCACGCTCACCCGGCGCCGGGCGGCGTCTCGCTGTCGCCGGGCAGCTCGCCGGCGGCGCTGAGGGCCAGGTAGAAGTCGACGCGGTCCTCGAGCCGCGACAGGTCGCGCCCGGTCAGTTGCTCGATGCGCGCAAGGCGCAGACGCAGCGTGTTCACATGGACGTGCAGCGCGGCCGCCGTCTGGCGGTAGTGGCCGTCGGCCGCGAGGAACGCGCGGATCGTGGGCACGAGCACCGTGTGCCGCCGGGTGTCCTGGGCGAGCAGGGGCTCAAGGAGCGCGCCACGGAACGTCTCCAGCACCTGGTCGTCCTGCAGCGCGAGGAGCAGCGCGTGCGAGCCGACCTGCGGGTACGTCGCGTAGTGCGCGTCCCGGCGCCGCAGGGCGATGCGGCACGCGTGGCGCGCCTCGAGCAGCGTCCGGCGCAGGTCCTGGGGCGCCTCGGCCGGGCTGCCGGCACCGAGCGCGGCGCCGTCACCGAGAGCCTGGAGCAGTCGCGCGCCGAGCGCCTCGAGCTCCTCGATCGGGTGCGGCCACGGGATCAGGGCGGCGACCTCGGCGCCCTTGGTTGCCGTCACGTTGGGGAGGTGAAGCTCCTCGAGCGCCGCGAGCAGGCGGGCACCTGCGACCGGGAGGTCGGGCGCGCGGCACACGAGGCCGGCGAGCGGCGCGTCGGCGGGGAGGTCCAGTGCGCGCAGCCGCGCCTCGACGGCGGCGAACTGGGCGTCGCCGGCGGCGATCAGGTCGAACAGCTCCGCCGCGTAGCGCTGCTCGCTCTCACGCACGGCCGCCTCGCGCTGGAGCTCGACAGCGAGGAAGGCGAGCGCCTGGTCGATGATCGCGCGCTCGGCGACCGACAGCTCCGCCAACGACGCGGCCAGCACGAGGTAGGCGTCCGTGTCCGACGGCCCGAGGATCGAGAAGGCGCTGTGGCCGGCCACGTCTGCCGGCTGATCGAGGTGCGCGGGCAGCTCGCCGACGGCATCGAGCAGGTGCGCGGGCGGCGCGTGGTGGGCGGCGGCGAGCACGCCGCGGGTCGGGCTCAGGACCCACGCGGGCCTCGCGTGGTAGCTGCGCAGCACGCTCAGGGTGCCCGGCAGCCCGCGGCCGTTGCGCGCGGCCCGGACGAACCGGTCGTTGCGCGCCACCGTCTCGCGGAGGGCCTGCTCGCGCTCCTTGACGAAGCACTCGACGAACGTCTGGGTGATCGTGATGAACGCCATATCGCTGGGCACCCGGAAGAGCGTCAGCGTGGCGTCGCGACACGCCGTGACGAGCGGCGCGGGCACCTCGTCCACCAGCGAGCTGACGCCGAACCCGAGCGCGGCGGCCCCCACGCGCGCCAGCCCATCGACGAACGCCGCCGCAGAGGCCCCGGCCCAGTACCAGACGCCGGCGGTGAGCACCACCTCGCCGCCGCGCAGGAACGCCGCGTCGGCCGGGTCCGGCATCTCGCTCGAGTGCACCCACGAGATGGTGCGCTGGGTGTCGCCGGTGACCACCGGCTCGAGCCGCAGCAGCGGATCCGCGAGCAGCTCGTGCACCGTGATCGGCATCGCTCTCCTCGATGGTCCCCTGGCAGAGTGTCCAGGGTGACTGGTTGAAAGGTAGTGCTTCGTCCTCTTCCCGGCCACCAAGGCGCCACCGGATACTCGATCCTCGCACCACGCCGCGACAACGAGGAGGTGGCCCGTGGAAGCCGCCGCACGGTTGGCCGAACGCCCGCAGCTCATCCACATCGAGAACGGGGAGCGAGCGACGCCGTTCTTCTCGGACGCCGAGATGGACCGCCGCCTCGCCGGGCTGCGCGCCGCCATGGCGGAGCTCGACGTGGAGGCGGTGCTGCTCACGTCGATCCACAACATCAACTACCACGCAGACTTCCTCTACTGCACGTTCGGGCGCCGTTACGGCCTGTTCGTCACGCCCGAGCGCCAGACGTCGATCAGCGCGAACATCGACGGCGGCCAGCCGTGGCGGCGGACGTACGGTGAGAACGTCGTCTACACCGACTGGCAGCGCGACAACTACTTCCGCGCCGTCGCGGAGCTCGCGAACGGCACGCGCCGGCTGGGCGTCGAGTTCGACCACCTGACGCTGGAGGGGCGCGCCAAGCTCGAGGTCGCCGTACCGGGGGTCGAGCTCGTGGACATCGGCCCGGCGACGATGCGCCGCCGGATGGTCAAGTCAGCCGAGGAGATCGACGTCATCCGCAACGGGGCGCGCGTCGCCGACATCGGCGGCGCCGCCTGTCTCGAGGCGGCCGCCGAGGGCGTGCCGGAACACCAGGTCGCGCAGCACGCGACGCACGCCATGGTTGACGAGATCGCGCGCACCTACCCGCACGCCGAGCTGATGGACACGTGGACGTGGTTCCAGTCCGGGATCAACACCGACGGCGCGCACAATCCGGTGACGAGCCGGCGCCTGCGCGCCGGCGACATCCTGAGCCTGAACTGCTTCCCGATGATCCAGGGCTACTACACCGCTCTGGAACGGACGCTCTTCCTCGGCCACGTGCCGACGCCGCGCCACCTCCAGCTGTGGGAGATCAACTGCGAGGTGCATCGTCGCGGGCTGGCGCTCGTCCGCCCCGGGGTGCGCTGCTGCGACATCGCCGCGGAGCTCAACGAGATCTACGCCGCGTACGACGTCCTGCAGTACCGCACATTCGGTTACGGGCACTCCTTCGGGGTCCTGTGTCACTACTACGGGCGCGAGGCGGGCCTCGAGCTGCGCGAGGACATCGAAACGGTGCTCGAGCCGGGCATGGTCGTCTCGATCGAGCCGATGATCATGCTGCCCGAGGGCGTGCCCGGCGCCGGTGGCTACCGCGAGCACGACATCCTCGTCGTGACCGACGACGGCGCCGACGACATCACCGGGTTCCCGTTCGGGCCGGAGCACAACGTCGTCGGCGCGTAGCCGCGACACACCGTCGCCGGGGCGCCCGCCGCGGCGACGGGCCGATCACACCAGAGGGGAGAGACCGCGATGGAGCCAACCGACCATCACCACGCCGGCGCAGAGATCGCCGCACAGGTCGGCCACGACTATTCCTCCAGCAACCACGGCATCGTCCCGCTGAGCGAGCGGCGCGGCACGTGGACGCACCACGTGCCGCTGTGGCTGACGTTCTATCCGGGCTTCGCCTACATGGCGCTGGGCTTCGAGCTGTACGGGGAGGGCTTCACGCTGCGCCGGATGCTGTTCTGCGTGGTGATCAGCTCATGCTGCTATCTGGCCTACGCGATCCCTGCGGCATATCTCGGCGCGACGCGCGGGCAGACCACCACGCTCATGAGCCGCTCGATCTTCGGCGTGGCCGGCTCGGGGCTCGTGTCGGTGCTGGTGATGATCGTGCCGCTCGGGTGGGTGGGTTACCAGGCGAACCTCCTCGGCTCGATCTGGAACGGGCTGTACGGCTGGGGCCCCGTGCTCACGCTCGGCATCGTCATCGCGGTGCTCGGCGTCGTGAACAACATCCTCGGCTTCACGGGCATCACCCTGTTCGCCCGCTTCGTGGCCGCGCCCCTGACGCTCGTCTGGGTGGTCTATGCCCTCATCAAGGCGCTCACCGTGACGCCGGGGCACGTCCTCTCCTCGCACGGCCCGGGCGCGACGACGACGGTCGCGGGGATCGTCCTCGCGATCAGCTTCGCCACCTACGGCAACGAGCCGGACCTGTTCCGCTACGCCAAGCCGCGGCTTCGTGATTGCGTGCCGCCGCTGGCGATCGGGCTGTTCGTCGGCCAGATCGTCCTCCCGACCGCCGGCTGGATCATGGCCGCGCGGGTCGGTAGCGGCGACTTCGGCAAGGTGTTCGACGCGACCGTGACCTTCTCGTTGTTCGGAGCGTCGGCGCTCGCCTTCATCCTCGCCACGGCGACCCAGATCGCCGTCAACGACGCGAACTACTACGAGTCCCTGAACGGCGGCCAGAACGTGCTCGGCGGCTGGCGGCCGTGGCGCCGGCTGTACACCTGCCTGATCCTCGCGGCGGTCGGCGGCTTCATGGCCTGGTGGGTGCCCCAGAGCCTGGACAACTTCTTCCGGATCACGACGCTGCTGGCGGTGACCGTCCCGACCGCGACGGTGATCATGTACACCGACCAGCTCCTGCTGCCGCGCGTGCTCGGCGTGCGGCGCAAGCTGGATCGCGTGCCGGCGTGGCGGGAGACGGCCCCGGCGAACTGGCCCGCGATCGGGGCGCTGGTCGTGGCGATCCTCTTCGGCAGCTTCGGCAACGGGATCCTGCCCGGCCAGGACGGCGTGCCGCTGAGCGGCTGGGGCATCCCGACGCTCGAGGCGTGGGCCGTGGGCGCGGTCGTGTACGTCGCGTTGGCGGCGCTCGCGATCCGCGGGCGCACGCCGGAGCACGCGCTCGGCTTCCCGCGGTTCAGCGCCCCCGCTGCGCCGGCCGCACCCAAGGAGCCCGCTGTCGAGCCGACGGTGCTGGGCTGACATGGCCCGGGATCGCACACCGCGGCTGCTCGACCAGCTGACGTGGCCGGAGGTCCGCGACGCCGCCGCCCGGGACGCGGGTGTGATCGTGCCCGTCGGCGCGACGGAGCAGCACGGCCCGCACCTGCCCCTGGCCACGGACGCACTGCTCGCCACCGAGCTGGCCCTCGCCGTGGCCGAACCGCTGGATCTCCACGTCGCGCCGCCGCTCGCGTACGGGTATCGCTCACGGCCCCTGTCGGGCGGCGGCCCGTCCTTTCCGGGCACGATCTCGCTCGGCGCACGGACGCTGATGGCGCTGCTCGAGGACGTGCTCGCCGGCCTGGTCCAGAGCGGCTTTCGCCGCCTCGCGGTGCTGAGCTGGCACTTCGAGAACGCGAACTTCGTCTACGAGGCCGCTTGGCTCGCGCACGAGCGCTGCAAGCCGACGGCGGCGCAGATCATGGTGGTCGAGGCGCCGTTCGCCGAGCTCTCGGAGGACACCATGCAGGCGCTGTTCGGTGACGAGTTCCCGGGCTGGGACGTCGAGCATGCGGCCATACTCGAGACCTCGCTCATGCTGCACCTCCGACCGGAGCTCGTGCGCTTCGACCGCGCCGTCGACGACGCGGCGGCGCGCCATCCGTTCTATGACGTGGTGCCGCCACCGGCCGACTTCGTTCCCGCGTCGGGGGTCCTGTGGAAAGCGACGCGGGCAGCGCCGGAGAAGGGCGCGTCGGCATGGCCGGAGATCGTGTCGAGCCTTCGGGACGCGCTCGCCGTCGACCTTCCCGCCCGGCCTGCTTGATCCAGCTACGCACCGACTCGATCCCGTAGCCGCGCTGATCGGCGATCCGGCGGACCGCTCCGTGCGTCATACCCGTCTCGGCCCACAACGAGCGGACCATCCGCACCGCCGCCTGCGTCTCCGCGATCGAATACCGAGGCGTCGTCGGCTTGCCAGCTGTGTGCTCTCGCGACATGAACTCCGTCCTCGGTTGTCCAAGGCCAGAAGTCTCGAGGCACCCCAGGACGTTTCGGTGGTCAGCGGTCTGGCGTCGTCATAGCCTGCGCCGGCTGAACCGCGGCCAGGCGAGCACGATGGCACCGCCGATCAGCGCACCCGCGAGGGTGTTCGCCAGATCCGCGATCGTGTCGAAATAGGGGTTCGTCATGTGCCGCTCCGGATGGAGCACCGGGTACTCGAACAACTCGACGAGCGTCTCGGCGGTCACGGTCGCCATGACGGCGATCGTCGCGACCAGCCACGGAGGTCCAAGCCGCATGCGGTAGCCGAGCGCACCCACCGCCAGCGCGAGGAGCACGCCTGCCACGAAGTGCTGGGGGCTGCCGAGCCAGTCAGGACGCATCGCGCGATTCTCACCCGCCGGTGCGTCGCTTGGCGGGCGCCTTCGTGCATGCCATGTCGGATGCGCTCGCCGTCCTCCGCGAGAGCTGCTGGCTCGGCGGCTTCGGTCACCGCGATCATCAGTGGCTCCACCCTCCTCGTCCAGCCGCCCGTCTGATATGGACGGGGGTTCTGTCAAGGCTCAGCACCGGACACCCGCGGCCGGGGCGGGCGTCGTGTCGGTTGAGGGGGCGGCGGGTCCGGCTGTGTGCGCGACGCGCGGTCAGACTGATATGCGCGGATCCGGGTGGCCGCAGGACCGGTTTTCGTCGTGAGGACCCGCTGTCTAGGATCGAGCGTGGCCGCCGCAGCGGTTGCTCATAGTCGAACCGCGGATGTCCTCGCGCGTGGGTGCCGGATGGTTCCCGCCGCCTCCTCAACCGACGTGGTGCAGGCGTGGTCAGTCGGCGTTGGCGACGGCCCAGCAGAACCCGGCCAGTTCGCGAGCGACGGCGACGGCGACGATCGTGCGGCGCTTGCCGCGCTCGTGATCTTGGTGCGAGCTCCGCCGAGCAGCGCCTCGGCCTGCAGCGCCCGGCGCCGCGTGGACGCGTCGGTGCGTGCCTGCATCTGCGCGACCGGGTCCTCGGCGCTGGGCGCCGGCGGCTCCGGCGGGCGCGTTCGGACCGTGCGGCGCGGCCGGTACTTCTCGACCGCCTCGATGACCGCGCCGGCGTCCACCCATGGCAGCGCCGGGTCAAACGCGATGTCCGCGGCGACCTCGCCGAGCTGCGCGACGGTCGCGGTGCGCGCGGCGTTGAGGTACTCCTCCGGGTCCAGCAGCGAGAAGTTGCGCGCCTCTCCGCCCTCGTCGAGGACGCGCCCGAGCACGTCCTCGACGGCGCCGATGTACCGCTGCGCCTCCAACAGCAGCTTGTAGGCGGACGGGTCGAGCTCGGGGAACTGGTCGGTGACGAGCCGTTGCAGGTCACCGACGCGGACCATGAAGCTCGAGTCGTCGTGGAAGCGGCGCTCTTCCAGGAGCTCGTCCAGCGGGGCGGTCGCGACGAGGCGCCCGAGCTCGTTGGCGAAGACGGCGAACATCGCGCGGCAGCTATCCAGGGCGGCGCGCACCGCGGGCGCGTCGGCCTCGTGGCGCTCCAGTGCGCTTGCGGTCCGGTCCAGCAGCGCCAGCAACTCCTCCACGCCGACGCGGGTGGAGAACCGGTCGACGATGAGCACGCCGACTAGGCCGGCGGGCGCGAGCACGTAGCGCTGCTGGTGCTTCTTGTCGAGAATGGGACGCAGCAGCTCCATCCGGACGAACACGCCGATGCGCGCGTCGAGCAGGTCGCGCGAGCAGGCGCCGTTGATGCGCGCTCCTATCTCCGAGCGGGTGAGGCCGCCGATGGCGTCGTCGTGGCTGAACGCGTCGCAGACCGCGCGAGCGACGTCGAGCATCTGCTCGTCGTCGATGACCGCTCCGGCGTCGGTCGCGATGGGCGCCACCATCGCCGCCAGGCGTCGCATCAGCGGCGAGCGGTGCCGTCCGGTGAAGCCGAGTGAGAGCTGGTCGTCATCCATGCGCCTTAATCCCGAGCCTTGGGAAGCGAACGTGACCGCGAGCTGGGACCGAATCGCCCTCCGCTCCGAGCGCCAAATGCGTGCCCGGATAAGCAGAAGTCGCAGTAAGGCGGCGAGGTCTGACAATGAGCTGTCCCGGGTTGCGCCGCCGCGAAATCCGGCCCGGAAGAACGTCGGTGTCGAGGGCGATTGCCACGGACCGCACAAGTTATGAAACGTCCCGGACGGCTTCCGCCGGTGCGCTTGAAAGGCTTTACGCTCTTTCGCGCTGTTTCGGAGCGACGGAGCAGTCCTCGCAGGAGACTGCCGCGCAGGCCGCGCACATGGCGACGGTTCAGGCGCCTGCAGCTCGCGAGGGTCGCGACTGCTTGGGTTGGCGGACTACGGCGGGTCCGCGGGAAGCGGCTTGCCGTTGGCTCTCAGCCAGTCGCGATAGCCGTCGTGTTCGATGTCCTCGAACACCGTTTCGGTGATGAGCTGGTCGGGCGGATTGCCCTCGACGACGAGGCTGCAGGGCAGACGCAGTCCCGGCTGGGGGTTGGGCCATGTGGCCAGGCCGCCGAGCAGGAGCTTTTCGTAGCGCGCGCCGAACAGAGTGAGGTTGGTCGCGCCGACCAGCGCCGCCGAGGGCGACAGCACGCCGCGAAACCCGGCCGCGCGCAGGTCATCGGCCAGCTTCTGCGACTCGGTGTGCTTGCCGACGGCGATGCGCGGGTCGAGTCCGCAGGCGTCGTAGGCCTCGAACGTCGAAAGGTCGGCGATGTCGTGCTCGCGCACGAACATCACCCACAGCCGGCGCCGGTACTCATCGGCGCGCGCGTTGCCGCGGATGCCCTCGTAGCGCACGAGCTCCGCCCACGCGCCGAGCGGCTCCAGCGCCATGTACTGCGCGTAGCCCTCGCCTTGGCGGTGCCAGCGCGCGTCGGACTGCGACGGCACCGGCTCGCCGGCGGCGTGATACAGCGGCGCCCACTCCGGTGAGACCTGGCGGTAGCAGACCCACTCGTCGCTGACGCGTGCGGGTTCAGCCTGCCAGCTGGCCACGGGCACCCCGCGCGAGAGCTACCAGCGTCTCGCGCGCGGCCGCCTCGTTCTCGTCCAAGAGCTGGAGCGGCGTTCGCCCTCCGAGCTGATGGCGCGGCGCGTCGAACCACATCACCAGGCCCGTCGGCGTCATCGACGACCGCAGGTACGTCAGCAGCTGCGCCAGCACCACCACCCGGTCGGCCTTGCGCGTGACCGGCCCGCCCGCCTTCCACGTGTTGATGGTCTTCGTCGACACGCCCAGCAGCCGGGACAGGTCGCCGACCCCGACGCTCCTCAAGGTGGTGAAGACCGAGCGCGCGGCCGACTGCGGGTCGTCGAGGATGTTGTGCTCCAGCCGCCGGCCGATGCGGTGCACGACGTCGCGCATCTTGATGGTCGCGAGCTCGACCTCGCCGCGCTCATCGCTGGCTTCGGGGTCGGCTGTGATGGCCCGCCGCAGCTCGATGAGGAACTCGAACAGCTTGCGGGCGTCGTAGTCCTCGGTGCCCTCGGGCAGCGAGTTAGAGAGGTCCAGCACCGCGTCCTCCAGGCCCTGGTACCAGCCCCAGCGCCGCTGCGCCAGCGACTCCTCGGCCGCGGTCTCGGGGCGGCGCTCGCGGACCGAGCGCGGCGGGCTGACCAGCTCCTCGACCTGCTCGGCCTTGTGCCGCAGGACGGTCATCTGCTCAGCTACCTCGGCCACCGCGCTCATCGTCTCTCCTGGTCCGCAGAACTTCTTCTTGCCGAGGAAGTCTATCGGAAGTCGCAGGCCGCGGCGAGGGCTTTTCGCCTACACGCGGACGGATGGGCGCGGGTGCCGTGGCCGGGGGCCGCCCAAGCACCCTCCGGACCGAGTCGCTTGCCCAGGTCAGGCCGCGCGCGCCCTCGGCACGATGATGCCCGGCCGGCGCTTCGGGCGCTCGCGCTGTGCGACCCAGATGAGCACGAAGACCTTGTAGGTGTTCGACCACATCTCCACCTGGAGCGTCGTGGGCTCGCTGTTGAGGTCGGGGTAGGTCATGGCCGAGCGCTGCTCCTCGTCGCCGAGCGAGGCGATGCTCGAAACGAAGCTGTACGGCGGCGTCGCGATGATGTCCGGCCACACCTGGACCGGCTCGTACCGCTCGGCCCAGGACATAGTTTGACCCAAGGTTTCTCGATGCGCTGCACGCGAGCCGCACAGCGAGATCGCATGTCGGGTGCCAGAACCGTGCCAAAACCCTCCCCTTTGAGCCCGAAAAGTGCCAAAATTCAGCGGCCGCGCATGGAAATCCGACATAACGAAACCGGCCACCTTTGCAGGCGTTTCCTTCGCTCACGGGTCCCGCCGCCCCTTTCTTGCCATGCAGAAGTCCCGGGGTTCGAGCGCCCGCCGCAGCTTCAGGCAAGAGACTCGCGCCGTTGACGAGTAGGGGCCAGCGCCCAACCTCCCAGATCACGAGCGGCGGCCGTGCTATCGCCCGAGGCACGCGATTGGTACCCGGGATTCGTACCCGGAGAGCAGAAAGCCCTGCCGTAGCAGGGCTTTCTTTGATCGGGGAGACAGGTTCAACGGCCTGCGAAACGCCCTGATTCCATCGCGGTTTCGCGACGCCGGTGCTGCCGGCGTGCGACTGAGTCGAAGGGAGTTCGGTCACGAGCCCGAACCATCGGGACGTGTCCATCCTTGATGACGCCCTCGCCATCCGCGAAGCCATCTCCGAACTCGGGTTCGACATCTACGAACCACTGACAGAGCATCCCGAGGCCGTCTACACCCATCAGGAGCTTGAGGAGCTACTCCGTCACGAGCTCGCTGGTTCTGTGTTCGCCGGCCCTATCCGCACACGGTCAAAGCTCGCCAAGGAAGCCGTGTGTCGTGCTCTCGGCTATCCCGTGCCCGCCTCGTTCAGGCGTGTCAAGCCGCGGTTCCCTGGCCAGGACCTTGACGTGTACGTGCAGCAGCACGACAACCTTCAGGTCTGGAACGAGGAGTTGAGTCCCACCCGGCGCTACGCCGTCATCCGGGTTGATGATGTCGGCGATGTCATCGCGGTTCGCGTCGCCGAGGGTACGGAACTCGCGATGTTCGACCGAACCGGCACGCTAACGAGCAAGTATCAGGCAAAGCGACGGAACGCCAACTCAGGCAGCAAGCTCGTGTTCGACACGGACACGCCCGATTTCATCGCCGAATTGGCGCCTACCGACCACCTCGACGAGAGGACACTGCGCGGCTTGCGGCCGGTCGACCCTCCCGTCCACGGAAAGGTGCTGAGCGTCCGGGCGCTTTACGACCGCTTGCTCGGTCTAGTCGGACGCGAGATGGAGTACTCGACGAGCGAGCGGCTGCGCGGCGAGCGTCTTCACCGCCTCGCTTGTGAGGCGCTCGGGTTGGGGAGCTACGCCGACACCGGCAAGTTCCCAGACATCGTTTGCCAAGCGCTTGAGGTGAAGCTCCAGACGTCGCCGACTATCGACCTCGGTCTTGTTTCGCCCGATAGCGACGGACCAGCCGTCACGCTCTCGCCTCGCCTTCGTCACTCCGACGCCCGGTATCTCGTGGCATACGGGGCTCACGACACCGAAGTGGTCCATATCGAGCACATCGTCTTGTCCACAGGCATCGACTTCTTCGGGGAGTTCCAGCGGTTCGGCGGGCTGGTACAGAACCGCAAGCTCCAGCTCCGGCTACCTAGCAACTTCTTCTCTTAGGCCGAACAGCTCCGACACCACGGCGTCAAGCGACGCTTCAGTCGCGCTGCGTGTCTCCGGGTCCTGACTGGCCGGGTCCCGTAGCTGCGACACCATGTCCGCGACTTCGCGCAGCGCAGCAGAAGGCGCCTCCGGCACAGGCAACTCTTCCAGGTACTGCGTGATGAACCGCCGCCGGCCCGCGTACAGGCGGTTGCCGCAACAGAGGTCGTAGTACCGAAGCGCGAAGGAGGAATTGGCAACGGCGAGCGCGAGAGCAGCCTCGTCCTCCGCCAGCCCCTTGCAGGACAGCCAGTAGCAGTCACCGTTCACGATGGCGCCGCTCTCATCGAGGAAGAACTTCGGTCGGTCAGAGATGTCCGGCCACACGAGCTTCGGATGCGCCCACGCGTCCGGCTGCTGCGGCACCCAAATCTCGTACCAAGAGCGACCCGCCTTGCGCACGTACTCGCGGCCTTCGAGCCGCTCGCGATGAAGCTCCAAGTACCTCGCTGCGCGCGGGAAGCGCGCGAGGTCCACGGCCTGCTTACGGCCGTTCCTCATCTCGTGCGGGTACAGGACGAAACGCGCGCCCTTCGCGCTTTCCTCTGCGCGCCATCGAGCCGCGAGGCGATGCGTGAGCAGTGGGTGCACGAGCTCGCTTTCCGGACGAATGTCTGCGGGAAGGTCGTCCCACGTCGCCTTGATGAACACGCTGTCGGCAGTCGTCTTGATGCCAACGCGTATCGGCCCGAGGTCCCCGAACCGGCCGGCGGAACGCTTCTGGACTACTTCCATCCATCGAGCGCCGCGCGCCGACGTGAGCCGCCACGGTCGCTCCGAAGACGGCTCCACGAGTTCGCCGCGCTCGACCTCGAATTGGCGGCCAGCCACCTCTACAAGTCCTTCGGCGTCACTCTCCAGCGCCGCCAGCAGGGAGTCTTCGGCGGTCACCTCACCGTTGGCCGCCTCGTCCTCGTACACGCGTACGAACGACCCTGTTCTGGATGACGGCATAGCCGTCCGCCTGGCGACGACGACCGCCGGCAGCACGGCAGCCTCGAACAGCTTCGTGTCCCCGAGGTCCCATAGCTCCCCGATGTCGTAGTGACGAAGCAGCAGGGCCCGCAGCGACTGACCGCCCTTAGTCGTTACGAAGCGGTTCGAGCACAGCAGCCCGAGAACTCCACCCTCAGACAGCTTCGCGGTCATGCCTGCGACGAAGGCGTGATAGAGGTCCACGCGCCCCGTCAGGCCGAACTGCTTGCCAAGCGCTTGGGCCCGCGCGGCGCCCAAGACTTGAGTCCTCACGTACGGCGGGTTGGAGATGACAAGGTCGTACGAGTCGGGAAGCTCCCCCGCTTCGTCACTTCCCATCGCCAGGAAGTCGCCCGTGCGCAGAACAACGCTCGCAGCGGGCGCATCGCCAAGTCGGTCCGCGGCAACACGGATGGCCTCCGCGTCCGTGTCCACTCCGACGAGATGAGGTCGAGGAAGGCCGAGGGCAGCAGCCTCGACGGCCAGGGCAAGGAGGAGCTCTCCGTCGCCGCACGCCGGGTCGAGCACGACCAGCTCTCCCCCGTCGAGCTCCGACAGCGCCCGGCGCGCAACGAACGCGGCAAGCTCCGTTGGCGTGTAGTGGATGCCGTTCGCCTTCTGAGACGAGTGGCGACCGACGGCCGGAGCCTGCGGCTCGTCGAGCGTGAAAAGCGGCTCCATCATGAGCGCGGAACGTTACGGGAGGGCTCGGACCGCACGGCTACTCCGCCGCCCGAAGCCGGCGAACATCGGGCGCGTAAGCGCGCCGCAGCCGCTCCCGGGCTTCGTCCTCAGAGGGGTGGCCGTACGTGCTCATGACAAGCGCCCCGCCATCCGTGTGCCCGAGCTGCACGGCCACATCGGCGTGACTCACGCCGAGCCGAAGCAGCTCCGTCGCGCAGAAGTGACGCAGCTCGTAGAAGTCCATGCCCGGCCGGCCGCAGGACGAGCGGACCGCGTGCCAGTAGTAGTAATGCGACGTCTTGGAGAACCGCTTGCCGGTGCGCGTCGTGAAGACGTACGGGCTGTCGGCGCGGCGCGGCATCTCCACCAGCGCGTCCCGTGCCGGAGGCGGCTGCGTCACCGTGCGCGCCTGGCCGTTCTTGGGCAGCGTCACGTCCCCGGTCGAGCCGAGCGACTGACGGATGCGGACCTCGTGCCGACCGAAGTCCACGTCGGTCCAGCGCAGCATGAACAGCTCCGCCGGACGGAGGCCGACGTACGCCGCGAAGAGGATGCACGCACGGAACGTCGGACCGTAGTCGCCGAGCGTGGCGAGCGCCGCATCGGCGAGCCGGTCCAGCTCCGCCCGGGTCAGCGCCGGTGAGGTCCCGCCGGCCTCGGCGCTGGTCGAGCCGGAGGTTCGCGAACGGGTTCGACGTGACGACCTCCTCGTCGAGCCCGTCGTTGAAGAGAGCTCGCACGACCGGGACGCTGGCGCGATGCTGCAGCGCCCACTCGCGCGCCTGCCGGCGCGTGATGTCCCCCATGCGGACGCCGCCGAACGAGGCGACGAACGGCTTCACCATGTAGGCGTTGTGGCGGTTCGTCGAGGCTCGCGGCCGCGCGTACTGCGCCTTCCAGCGTTCGACGAAGTGCGCGACGGTCTCGTCGCGCGTCGGCCGCGCCCGCTGGAGCGCCTCACGCTCGGCCTCCTTGGCCTCCTTCCGCGTCCGGAAGGTGCCAACCCACTCCTGCTTGCCTGCCCGGTAGATGCGAACGCCGTAGCGGTCGCCACGCTTGAGAATCACGCGCTCTTCCTCCTCTGCGCCAGCCACGTCTCGACTTCCGAGAGGAGGAACCGGCGCTGGTTGCCCTTGATGGATGACGTGGGCATGCCTTCGCGCACCCGCAGCTCGACCCAACGGGTCGAGTAGCCGAGCCGGTCGGCAAGCTGACGCTTGCTCAGCTCGGGCTCCCAGTCGGAGCGGCGTGGGAAGGCGATTGACGATGCCCATGCCGCCACGGTCGGGGCGAAATCCGTCTCGACCGGACAAGACGTCACGACAGGAAGAATATATGCGTTCGCATATGGACGCGCCTGGACGTTGACCTCTCGGCGGCGACCGATAGATGCGCTCGCCTATACCGTCCGGCGCGATGACCTCGGACGCCGGCGACTTCCTGCGACGGATGCGCAAGCGCCAGGGCGTCTCGCAGGGTGAACTCGCGCGGCGCGTGGGTTCGCACCAGCCGCAGGTCTCCGCGTGGGAGACCGGCAAAAAGCCGGTGACGGTCGCCCAGCTCGCCGCTCTGCTCGATGCGCTCGGCCTAGTTCTCAGGCTCGACGCCGACCCGAAGCCTGAACCCGGCGCCGAGGGCAGCGACCGGTTCTCCGCCGTCATGGGCGACGAGCGCGGCTCCCCGCGCGGGCGCCGCCGCGGCGGTGCAGGACGGTGACGCTACGCGAGGCCGATGTCCCGAGCTGCCTGTTCGACGACTCCAGTCGTCGGGCGGCGCGGACCAGCTCCACGTACGTTTCCTCGTCGCAGACGCGTGCCGGCGCAGCGGCGACGCGGAGAAGGTCACGTAGCGCGGCCGTCTGAGCCTCGAACTCCTCAGGCGGCGGGGAGTCCGCGTCGCGACTGGCAGCGCCCCCAGAGCTCGCCGCGGCACTTGTTGTACTCGGGCGCGACGCGCGGCGGAGTAGCGGCGACAAGGAGCGCGAAGCCGACGCGCTCGTAGCCGGCAGTCGCGAAACGTGGCGGCGGGAGCGGCCTCATGCGGCCCGCGCCTCCTGCACGGGGCAGCTTGTCGCCTGCGCTGCTTCGCAGGCTCCCTCCTCCTCCTCCTCCGCTCCGCCGCGAGGCGGCTCCGCGTCGTCGTCGTCGCTCGCCGGCTGCGCGTGCTCGGCGGCGCGCCGCACCGTGTCGTGACGCTCCCACCCTCCGGCGACTCGCACGAGCAGGTCACCACTCGGGAGCGCTTGCACGAACGCGAACGGCCCCTCATCTCGCTCCTTGCCCGCGTCCTCCATCCAGCCCTGGGAGAGCAGGCGGAGAGCGCGCCGCATGTTTATCCCGTCGCCCCAGCCGCGTGACGTTCGTAGCGGCCGGCGACGCAAATTCGTCTTCGCCGAGAGCGCCGTAGCGCTCTGCTTGGTCAGGTAGCCCGTGAGCTGCTTCGTGACTTCATCAGCATCCGCGCCGACGCCTAACTCGAACCGCGTCTGGTCGGACGGAAGGTTGCGGTCGGGACACGCACGGCAATGGTGTCCCGACGGTGTCCCGACCGTGTCCCGACCGCAGATTCGCCGTGCGGCGGGGCGGGGGTAGGCGAGGGACCCTCAAGCGCGCTGAGGCGACGCAGCCGGGTGGCTCCCGGCGAGAGAAACCGGGGTCGAATCTGTGCCGAATCGGGGTCAGAACGGGCTTGAAAGCGGCAATCGTGCTGGCGGTCGCGTCGCTGCCGGTTTCAGGCGAAAGCGGCAGCGCACGTCCCGACCCCGCCTGGCGTCGTCGGAGCGTCGAGGCGCATGCAACTTGGTAGCGCCAGTACGGCTGCCTTGCGGAACGAGCAGCGCATCGCCGGCGGTCGTCGCGCTCTTGGGAGCGGCTGGATGGGGGCTGGACCGCCCTCGTTGACGGCCGGCCGGGTGACCGGTACGTTGGGCTGTACTTCGAGGAGGCCGGTGGCGCGCCTTCGCCGGGGCCGGCGCCGGCACGAGGGAGGTGTGCGATGCGTTTCGCACCGCTGTCTTGCGCGGCTGGTGCCACGCTGGTCGCCAGCCTGGCCCTGTCGGCGCTGCCGACCGCTGTCGGGGCGCCCCCGTTCGGGTTGTCACGCGCCGGTCGTGTCGCGCAGGCGCCGGGGTGCGTGCCCGTGCCCGCGGCGGAGTGCGGGTCGGTTCGGGCGCCGTTGTTTCGGTCCAAGCCGGCGGGCCCGAAGATCGACATTGGCTACGTGCTCATCCGCCACAGTGACGCGGCGCTTCCCGTCGCGCGCGGCACCGTCGTCTTCAACCCAGGCGACTCGAACGCGCCTGTGATCGACAGCGCGGCGATGTGGGCCGGAGTCTTCACCGATCTGCTCAGCGACCACGACCTGCTGCTGATCGACCCGCGCGGCGGCGGACGCTCGCATCCGATCCGCTGCGGGGTGACGGCGGTACCTGGCACCCGGAAGGGTTTGGTTCGCGCGGTCGCGCGCTGCGGCAGACGGCTGGGTCGGCAGGCGCGTGCGTACACCGCGGCGGCGACGGCCGACGATTTCGAGGCGGTGCGTGAGCGCCTCGGCATCCCCAAGCTCGACCTCTACGGTGTGTCGAGCGGCACGTACCTGATGACCGTGTTCGCCCAGCGTCACCCGAGATCGGTGCGCTCGATCGTGCTGTCCAGCGCCGTCCCGCTGCGCTTTGACATGTGGGCGCGCCGCAACGCACAGGCGCTGCGCCTGGCGATCGGGCGCGTGTGCTCGCGCTCGACGACGGGCAAGTGCGACGGCGCCCGGACCCTCCGCCAGCTTGGCCGGCTCGCCCGCCGCGTGCGCGCCCATCCGATCGGCTACACAGTGAACGGCGAGCGCCGCCGCCTTGACGACACCACCCTGGCCGGCATCGCCTACCAGGCCGCGACCAACGGCGTCATCGGCCAGCTCCCGGCGGTCATCCGGGCCGCCCTCCAGGGCGACAACCAGCCGCTGATCTCCGCGGCGCAAGCGCTGGGGCCGTTGTTCAGCGGGTCGGGGGTCGGCGATGCAGCGCCCGACCTGGCCTTGGCGGTCTCGCTCACGTGCAACGACTACCCGACGCTGTGGGATCGCCGCGCGCCCGTGGCGGTGCGCCTGCGGCAGTTCGCCGCCCGACGGGCGCGGCTCCGCCAAGCCGCCTTCCGGCCATTCAGCACACGCGCCTGGACCAGCGCGATCATCGACCGCGGCAACACCTGCATCCGCTGGCCCGACCGTCACCGGCCGGCGCAACGTACCTCGGGCCCGTTCCCCGACGTGCCGGTACTGGTCATCTCGGGCGACCTTGACGCCAACGTGCCCACCGCGGAGGGCCGCCAGGCCGCCCGGCAGTTTGCACATGCCCAGGTCGTCGACGTGCCCAACGCCTGGCACGGACCAGAACGGGAGGGGACCGGCTGCGCCCTGTCGATCACGTCCGCCTTCATCCGCAACCAACGCCTCGGCGACACGAGCTGCCTGACCAAGATCCCACCCCTCCCTGTCAACTGACGGCAACCCTCAGCGGGCGCGCCGCCACGAGAAACGGCTGGCTCGAACCTCGCACGCTAGGGAACCGGACACGACTGCACTCGCGGCTGCCGGTATGGAGCCGGCGCTGCCGCTGCGAGGCAAGAGCACCAGCGCTGACCCCGCGTCGCCGCACTGCCGAGTTGGTGAGAAGCGGCAGTGCCGGCTCCAGTGGGCTTGCGGCGTTTCCCGCCCACACCAGAAGCAGCGCGGGCCCTCCGTCGCCGGCAACGGCCGGGGGCAGCGGCACGAGGCGGGCGCCTGGAGTTCACGGCGCTCCTCCAGGGCGGCCCAGCAGCGCGCGGTGCGGTCGAGGTTCTCACGGGTGCGGCGCGACAGACGGCGGGCCATGTGGTCCTCCTGAGGGCGGGATCTCTGGCGCGCAGGATCTCACCGCCGGCGCGGGACGGGCGCTTTGCAGCTTTGCAAGTGCATTCGCCCTCTTGCACCCCCCTAGCGACGTCGATGGTGGCGTTCGCCGCCCTGTGGGCGGCACCGCCGTAGGCGAAAGGGTCCCCCCGCGCGGCAGCAACCGCCGGGGGCGTGGCAGCGGGAGAGACATCCCCGCCACGATCGTCAAGCTACGCCACACCTCCGGTGGCGAGTCACGGCGCGACACGTGACTCGCGGCGTGACTCGCGAGCCGCACATCCGGGGTCTGCGGGTCGGCCGGCCGAATCGACCCGAGCACACGAAAGCCCCGGCAGCACCAGGGCTTTCTGGTCCTTCCAGACCCGCCGAGAACCTTCCTGGGCCTTCGGGGTCTTTCATCGGGGAGACAGGATTTGAACCTGCGACCGCCCGGCCCCCAGCCGGGTGCGCTACCAGACTGCGCCACTCCCCGTATGTCAAGCGGGCGACGGGAATCGAACCCGCCCTAGAAGCTTGGAAGGCTTCTGTGCAACCACAACACTTCGCCCGCAAGCTCGCTCGAGCCTCATCCTAGCCGCGCCGGCGCTCCTCGGTCGGAACCTCGCCGGACTCGTCGGCCATGCCCGCCGGGGGCCATGGTCCGAACCAGTTGTCGCGGGCGCCGTCGAGCGTGACGACCGAGCCGCTGAGGCGGCGGCCGAGCGGTGAGGCGAGCAGGGCGATGAGCCAGGCGTGCTCCTCGACGCGGCCGAGTCGGCCGAGCGGGACGGTGCGTGCCGCGGCGGTGCGCACGGACTCCGGGTACTTGTCGAGCGCCGGGGTGTCGAAGTGGCCGGCCGCCGCCGCGCACACGGCGACGCCGTCGGGCGCCCAGGCCGCAGCGAGCTCGCGCGTGGCGCCCTCGACCGCGGCGCGGGCGGCGCTCGAGTGGGTCATGCCGGCCAGGCCGTGGTGCGGGGAGAGCGTGACGTTGATGACCATGCCGCCGCCCGCGGGCCGCATGGCGCGGTCGTACGCGGCGGTCGCCATCGTGAGGGTCCCCCCCACGTTCAGCCGCGTGACCGCGCGCCAGCCCTTCAGCGCGATCGCCTCCGCCGGCACGAAGTACTGGCCGCCGGCGTTGTTGACGAGCGTGTCGAGGCGGCCGTGGCGCTCGAGGCAGGCGTCGACGATCCGCTCGGCGTCGGCCGCCTCGCGCACGTCGCCGGCGACCCAGGAGCAGCGCGGGCCGAGCTCGTCCGCGGCCTCGGCGAGCACCTCCTCCCGGCGCCCGCAGATGACCACCGACGCACCGCAGGCGAGCAGCTCGGCCGCGGCCGCCCGGCCGAGGCCGGTGCCGCCGCCTGTCACCGCGATGACCTGTCCTTCGAGCGCCCCATCGGCGAAGATCTGCGACGTCATGAGACCGGCAATGTACGCGGAGGGCAGGAGGTAGCATCGCGCCATGGCAAACGACGATCCAGACTTCGACGATCCGACGCTCGAGGGACTCGATGACGACCTCGACGACGACCTGGACGACCTCGGCGAGGACCATCGCGGCGACCTGCCCGGATACGACCTCGACGAGCAGGTGGCGATCGAGGACCTCGAGCGCGACGAGGACGTCTAGTAGGAGTCTGTTGAACCTTCCCCGCCGCGCGAGACAACGCATCCGCGGCGCCGGATGACGACCGGCCGGTGCGCGCCCCGGCGCGCCGGCTGGCTACAGTTCTCCGTCCCTCGGGGGACTGGTGTATCGGTAACACGGCGGTCTCCAAAACCGCAACGCGAGGTTCGACTCCTCGGTCCCCCGCTTCAGAGAGGCCCGCCCAGATGCGGGCCTTTTTCGTTGCGCAGCATCTCCAGCCAGCCGCCCCGCGGACGACGACTGACGCTCAGGCGGCGCGGCGCAGCGGCTCGCGCCCGCGCGCGGGACCCCGCGTACCGCTGAGGGGCGGCAGCTGCGAGGAGCGCAGGCGCAGGTCGCGCGCCACGCTGCGGTGCGCCTGCTCGGCCACCTGGCTGCGGCGCTTGCGCGACATGAAGTTCGTGCCCATCACGGCCAGGTCCTCGGACGACGGCTCCACCGTGAGCACCTCGACGCCGCCTGCCTCGAGCTTGCGGACCTCGTGCTCGAGCCGGCGCCGCGCGGTGCCGCGCAGTGCGGCCATCAGCGCGCCCGCGGGCCCGCCGCCCGCGACCGGCGCGGTCGACGACATCGGGTTCAGGCAGACCGCCACCTCGATGTCCTCGTGGCGCAGGAGATCGAGGTTCGACATCGAGCACAGGCCGCCGTCGACGTAGCGGCGCCCGCCGATCGACACCGGGTGGTAGAAGGCCGGGATCGCACAGGAGGCGGCGACCGCGTCGGCGACCTCCGCCGGCGGCGCGGTGTCGGAGCCGAAGCACACACGGCGCCCCGTGCGGTAGTCGCAGGCGACGACGCGCAGGCGGTCCGGCCACGCGTCGCCCACGAACCGATCGACCAGGCTGCGGATCGGCACTGTCGAGATCGTCCCGCGCGGCAGCCAGCCGCCGATGACCGCCGCCGGCGCGTGCTTGAGCGGGTTGCGCAACGTCGACAGCGCCATGCGCCACGAGCCCGGCCCGATCGGCGGGAGCGCGAGCTGCAGCCGGAACCGGTCGCCGCTCTCGCGCTCCCGCAGGGCGAGCTCGTCGAGGTCGACCGCGGCGCCCTCGAGGTCCGAGAAGCCGTCGAGCGAGCGCCCCGACGCGTACGCGGCCATGTACGGCGCCGGCCAGCCCGCGGCGGTCAGCGCTCCGATCACCGATCCGGCCGAGGTCCCGACGATGACGTCGGCGCCGGTCGCGGCGAATCCGGTCTCGGACTCGAGCGCCTCGAGCGCCCCGATCAACCAGGCGGCGCCGACCACGCCCCCTGCACCAAGAACCAGTCCAACGCGCATTGGCGGGCAGCGTACCCCGCGGATAAGCGGTCCAACCTTGACAGCCGAGAGTGAGTGAGTGCATACTCACACCCGTGTCCACCGCCACCCGCACCCTCTCCACCGCCGAGGAGCGCCGCGAGGCCGTGCTCCAGGCCGCCGAGAAGGCCTTCGCCGCGCGCGGCTACCACGGCACGCCGACGACCGAGATCGCCAAGGCCGCCGGCATCTCCCAGGCCTACCTCTTCCGCCTGTTCCCGACGAAGCGCGAGCTCTTCGTCGCGCTCGTCGACCGCTGCTACGAGCGCACGGTCGCGACCTTCGCCGAGGCCGCCGATCGCGCCGCCGCGGCGGACGACGGCACGAGCCCGCTCGCCGCGATGGGCGCCGCCTATGGCGAGCTCCTGCGCAACCGCGACGCGCTGCTGCTGCAGCTGCAGACCCACGCCGCCGCCGACGACCCCGAGGTCCGCGAGGCGGTCCGGCGCGGCTTCCGCCGCCTGTACGAGCTCGTCGCCCGCCGCTCGGAGGCCACCGACGCCGAGCTGCAGACCTGGTTCGCGCACGGGATGCTGATGAACGTCGTCGCCGCCATGCGCGCCGACGAGCTCGACGAGCCGTGGGCCCGCGCCCTCACGTGCTGGGACTGACGGAGCCGAGCGCGACCCCTCTCTTTTTTTTGCCGAGACAGTGAGTAACCAGTCACACACAACGAGGAGGCCGGCCCCCATGTCCCCCACGCCCCGCCGCCACGCGCTGTGGACCCTCGCGATCGTGTCGATCGCGCTGTTCATGACGTCGCTCGACAACCTCGTCGTCGGGGTCGCGCTGCCGTCCATCCGGGCGGACCTCGGCGGTTCGCTCGAGGCGCTCGAGTGGACCGTCAACGCGTACACCCTGTCGTTCGCCGTCCTCCTCCTGACGGGCGCCGCGCTCGGCGACCGCTTCGGGCGCAAGCGGATGTTCGTGATCGGCCTCGGGCTGTTCACCGCCGCGAGCGCAGCGGCCGCGCTCGCGCCGAGCATCGACGCGCTCGTCGCCGCGCGGGCGATCCAGGGCGTCGGCGCGGCGATCGTGCTGCCGCTGACGCTCACGCTCCTCTCGGAGGCGGTCCCGCCCGCCCGCCGCGGCGCGGCCCTCGGCGTCTGGGCCGGCATCAGCGGCCTCGGCGTCGCGCTCGGGCCGCTCGTCGGCGGCGCGGTGGTCGAGGGCGTCTCCTGGCACTGGATCTTCTGGCTGAACGTCCCGATCGGCCTCGCGCTGATCCCGCTGGCCGCCGGCCGCCTGACGGAGTCCTTCGGCCCCGCCCGCGCGCTGGACCTGCGCGGCCTCGCGCTCGTCGGCGCGGGCCTGTTCGGCATCGTGTTCGGCGTGGTCCGCGGCCAGGCGCTCGGGTGGACCAGCGCCCCGATCCTGGCGAGCATCGGGGCGGGCGTCGCACTCGTCGCCGCGTTCGTCGCCTGGGAGCTGCGTGCGCGCGCGCCGATGCTGCCGATGCGCTTCTTCCGCGAGCGCGGGTTCAGCGCGACGAACGGCGTCTCGTTCGCCATGTTCTTCGGGACGTTCGGCGCCGTGTTCCTGCTGTCGCAGTTCTTCCAGACCGGCCAGGGCCTGTCGCCGCTCGAGTCCGGTCTGCGGACGCTGCCGTGGACCGCGATGCCGATGTTCGTCGCGCCTGTCGCCGGCCTGCTCAGCGACCGGATCGGCGCGCGGCCGCTCATGGCCGCGGGGCTGGCGCTGCAGGCCGTCGCGCTCGGGTGGCTGGCCGCCGTGTCGTCCCCCGACGCCGCCTACACGTCGCTCATCGTGCCGCTGGCCATGGCGGGCTTCGGCATGGCGCTCGTCTTCGCCCCGTCGGCGAACGCGATCCTCGCCTCCGTGCGTCCCGAGCAGGCCGGCCAGGCCTCGGGCGCGACGAACGCGATCCGTGAGCTCGGCGGCGTCCTCGGCGTCGCCGTGCTCGCCTCCGTGTTCAGCGCGCACGGCTCCTACGCGACGCCGCAGGCGTTCACCGACGGCGTGGTCGCCGCGCTGCCGGTCGCCGTGGTGGTCCTGGCGATCGGCGCGGCCGCCGCGCTGTTCGTGCCGGGCGTCGGTGCGGCTCGCGCGCGGTCCGGGGCGGTTGTGGCCGAGCCCGTCGAGGCGTAACCTCGACAGACGAAGGAGGTGATCCGGGGAATGTGCTTCGGATCTGAGATCGAGCGGAGCCTCCACGGCGAGTGCCGCACGACAGAGGATGTCCGCCAGCTGTTCGAGCGCTATCGCGCCCACGCGCGGGAGAGCGCCGAGCGGATCGGCCGGGACATGCCGGCCGAGCAGCAGCCGGAGGCCGTACCGGACGCCGAGCCGGTGCTGGCCGGCCGCTGACCTGATCAGCTGCCGGGGGGTGGCGGGCGCACGCCCGCCACCCGTCCCGGCGCGCTGCGATCATCGCGCCCATGCCGCGCGCGCCGACCCAGTTCGACCTCGCCATCGCGCCGGGCCACCTGATCCGGCGCGCCCAGCAGATGCACACCGCCATCTGGGCCGACGTGGTCGACACCGGCGTGACCGGCGTGCAGTTCGCCGTTCTCGCCGCGCTGGAGGTCGAGCCGGATCTGGACCAGCGCACGCTCGGCGCGCGCATCTCGCTCGACTCCTCCTCGCTGGCGGAGGTGTGCCGGCGGCTCGTCGCGCGCGGCCTCGTCGAGCGCCGCCGGGACACCGTCGACACGCGCCGCAACCTGCTGCGCAACACCGCCACCGGATCCGAGCTGCTCGCGCGCACCGCCCCGCAGGTCGACGAGGTCGGCCGTCGCCTTGTCGCGCACCTCGAGCCGGCCGAGCAGCGCGACGTCGTCGCGCTGCTGTCCAAGCTCATCGACCTCTGACGTCCGGCGGCGTGCTTGACTGCCCATGGGCCGAGGCGTACCGTCTTCCATCCAGATCGTACGTATACGGACGAAATCCGGCCAGGAGGAGAACGCGATGGCGACGACCACGACCGAGGTGCGCAGCGGGCAGCTGTACACCGGTGACGAGTACCTCGCGAGCCTTCGCGACGCGCGCCAGGTCTACCTGGACGGCGAGCGCGTCGAGGACGTCACGACGCACCCCGCCTTCGCGACGTCGGCGCGCACCATCGCGGGCCTGTACGACGCGCTGCACGACCCGCAACATCGCGACACGCTGGTCGGCGAGGACCGCAACGGGATCGTGACCCACGAGTTCTTCAAGCCCGCCTACTCGGTCGAGGACCTGCGACGGGGCGCGAAGGCGGTCGAGCTGTGGTCGCGCATGTCGTACGGCTGGATGGGCCGCACGCCCGACTACAAGGCGGCGTTCATGGCGACCCTCGGCGCCGATCCCTCCTTCTACGCCCCGTTCGAGGCCAGCGGCGAGAAGTGGTACCGCGACTACGCCACGAAGGGCCTCTTCCTCAACCACGTCCTGATCAACCCCCCGATCGACCGCGGCAAGGCGGTGCACGAGGTCGCCGACGTCTACGTGCACAAGGTCGGCGAGACCGACGAGGGCATCATCGTCAGCGGCGCCAAGATGCTCGCGACCGGCTCGGCGCTGACGCACGCGACGTTCGTCGCCCAGAACGCGCAGGCGGTCATGGAGAAGGGCAGGTCCGAGGACTACGCGCTGGTCTTCATCGCGCCGATGGACACCCCCGGCAAGAAGCTCCTGTGCCGCACGTCCTACGAGAAGGCGTCGACGTCGCCGTGGAACTACCCGCTGTCGAGCCGCTTCGACGAGAACGATGCGGTCGTCATCTTCGACAACGCGCTCATCCCGTGGGAGAACGTCCTGGTCTGCGGCGACGTCGAGCGCGCGCAGAGCTTCTTCCAGGCGTCCGGCTTCGTGAACCGCTACACGCTGCAGTCGACGACCCGGCTCGGGGTCAAGCTCGACTTCATGTGCGGCCTGCTCGCCAAGGGCCTCGAGGCCAACGGCACGGACGGCTTCCGCGGCCCGCAGACGATGCTCGGCGAGGTCGTGGCGTGGCGGACGATGATCTGGGCGATCGTCACCGCGCTCATCAACGAGACGCAGGAAGGGCCGGGCGGCACGGTGATGCCGTCACAGGAGAACGCGGCGATCGCGCGGATCTTCGGCACGATGGCCTGGCCGAAGATCAAGCAGACGTTCCTGCAGATCCTCGGCGGCTCGCCGCTCGTCGTCCCCTCCGGCCCGGGCGACCTCACCAGCGAGGAGATCGGCCCGCTCGTCGAGCGCTTCTACCGCGGCTCCACCGGCGACGCCCACGACCGCGTCAAGCTGTTCAAGCTGATCTGGGACGCGATCGGCAGCGAGTTCGGCGGCCGCCACGAGCTCTACGAGATGAACTACTGCGGCAACCATGAGCAGGTGCGCCTCGACATGCTCAGCTGGGCGGGCCGCGACGGGCTGATGGCGAAGTTCACCGGCATGGTCGAGGACTGCATGTCCGACTACGACCTCGACGGGTTCACCGCGGCGCCCTGGGCGAACGCATAAGCGCGCGGCGCCGCGCGCTCGACACGCGCGGCGCGATGTTGAAGGCTGCGGCGATGCGCCTCGACGACGTCGACGACCTCCCGTTCCACCAGGTCTCGACGCCGTTCAACGTCGTGGGCACCTCCGACGTGCACTTCAACGACGGCTACTGGTTCGCGGCGTACGCGCCGGGCGACTGGTACGTGATCTTCGGCATGCGGCTGCACCCGAACATGAACGTCGTCGACGGCTTCGCCGGCCTCGCCCGCGACGGCGAGCAGCGCGTCGTTCGCGCCTCGCGCGCGCTGCGCCCCCGCTACACCGAGCTCGAGGCCGGACCGCTGCGCATCGAGCTCGTCCGGCCCATGCAGGAGATCCGCGTGTCGCTTGCCGGCTCGCCGGTCGACCTCGCCTTCGACCTCGTCTTCCAGGCCCGCGGCGCCGCCTTCGTCGAGGCGCCCTATCGCCATCTCAAGTTCGGCCACGTCATCAACGACATGGTCCGCTACACGCAGGTGTGCCGGGCGTCCGGGACGCTGCGCTGCGACGGCGCCGAGGTCGCGGTCGACGGCTGGCACGCGATGCGCGACCACTCCTGGGGCGTGCGCTCGACGATGGGGCCGCGCACGCCGCACGGCGGCGTCGACGCGATCGAGTCCGAGGCCGACCTGCGCCGCTACCGGCTGTGGGTGCCGTTCGAGACCGACGACCACGGCGGGTTCTTCAACACCCACGAGGGCGAGGACGGCCGGCCGCTGGACTTCGAGGGCCAGCTGACCTACCCGGACGGCCGCGTGGTCGCGCTGACCGAGGTGCGCCACGAGATCGAATACGAGCCCGGGACGCGGTACGTCACCGGCGGCGCCTTCGCGGTCCTCGACGAGCACGGCGCCTGGCACGAGTACCGGCTCGAGGAGCCGGGCACCCCGGCCGACGTCCAGGGCTTCGGCTACTACGGCGGCTGGCACGACGGCGGCAGCGCCGGCGTCTGGCGCGGCGCGGGGCCGCACGTCGAGTCCGACCGCTATGCGGTCGCGGCGCGCCCGGCCGGTCCGCCGCATGTCCCGATGGACCGCCGGCTCGGCCCCACCGAGTTCCCGTTCACCATCAGCGGCCCGGGCGGGGTGCGCGGGATGGCGCATTTCGAGCATCACGTCATGGGCCGCTACGCGCCCTACGGCTTCCAAGGGAGGGACCGCAAGTGACCACCTACGAGACGATCGACTACGCGGTGCAGGACGCCACGGCGGTCATCACGCTGGACCGTCCCGAGGACCTCAACACGATCGTGCCGCCGATGCTCGACGAGCTCGAGGATGCAGTCACGCAGTCCATCCGCGACCGCGCGGTGAAGGTGATCCTGCTGCAGGGCGCAGGGCGGTCGTTCTGCGCCGGCTTCAACTTCGCGGGCGGCTTCACCCACTGGAACGAGGACATCGCGACCGAGGGCGAGTGGGACGCCGGCCGGGACCTGATCATGGCCACGTCGCAGTCGATCGGCTGGGTGCCCCGGTTCATGTCGCTGTGGCGCAGCCCGAAGCCGGTGATCGCGCAGGTGCACGGCTGGTGCGTCGGCGGCGGCAGCGAGATGGCGCTGTGCGCGGACATCGTCATCGCCTCGCAGGACGCGCGGATCGGCACGCCGTACTCGCGGATGTGGGGCTGCCATCACGCGGGCATGTGGGTCTACCGACTCGGGCTGGCGAAGGCGAAGGAGCTCGCGCTGACCGGCCGGTCGCTGTCGGGCGACGAGGCGGCGGAGCTGGGGTTGATCAACCGGGCGGTGCCGTTCGAGGAGCTCGAGGCCGCCACGCGTCAGCTCGCCGGCGAGCTCGCCACGATCCCGCTCTCCCAGCTCGCCTCGATGAAGCTCGTCGTCAACCAGGCCTACGACAACATGGGGCTCGCGTCGACCCAGCTGCTCGGCTCGGTCATGGACTCGATGATGCGCAACACGCCGGAGGCGCGGGCGTGGATCGAGCTCGCCGAGTCGGAGGGCGTCGGCGCCGCGGTGGCGCAGCGCGACGGCCCGTTCGGCGACTACAGCCAGGGCGACCGGGAGCTCAAGCCGGATCCGACGAACGTCGTGCGGGCGGGCCGGGCACGCTGAGCCGCCGCCCGCCGGCGGCCTTGGCGCCACGCCCCCGTGAACGCTTGAGCGCCGCGGCGAACGAGAACACGGGTATCCGAGCGAGCGAGCGAGCGGGCGGGCGGTGCGCTGAACTGTGCTCATGCCCAGAGCAGTGCGGTTCAACGAATACGGTGGCGTCGACGTCCTGCAGGTCGTCGACGTCGAGGCTCCGGCGCCGGGTCCGGGCGAGGTGGTGGTGCGCGTCAAGGCCGCGGCGATCAACCCCGGTGAGGCCAGCATCCGCGAGGGCCTCCTGCACGACCTGTGGCCGGCGACGTTCCCGTCGGGGCAGGGCAGCGACCTGGCCGGCGTCGTGGGCGTCGCCGGCGACGGCGTGACGACGTGGGCGCCCGGCGACGAGGTGCTCGGCTGGACCGACCGCCGCGCCAGCCAGGCCGAGCTGGTCGTGACCGAGGCCGGCGACCTGGTCGCGCGGCCGCCGGAGGTGTCGTGGGAGGTCGCGGGGTCGCTGTTCGTCGCCGGCACCACCGCGTGGGCGTGCATCCGTGCCGTCGCGCCCGGACCGGACGAGACGGTCGTGGTGACCGGCGCGGCCGGCGGGGTCGGCTCGCTCACGGTCCAGCTCGCGCGGCGCACCGGCGCCCGCGTGATCGGCCTGGCCAGCGCACCCAACCATGACTGGCTGCGCGCGCACGACGTGATCCCGGTCGCCCACGGCGACGGCGTCGCCGACGGCATCCGCGCCGCCGCCCCCGGCGGGGTCGACGCGTTCGTGGACACGTTCGGCGGCTACGTCGGCCTCGCCCTCGACGAGTTGGGCGTCGCCCCGCTGCGGGTCAACACGATCATCCCGCCGGAGCGCACGCGCGGCATCCAGTCGGCGGGCAACAACGACGCGGCATCGGCCGACGTGCTCGCCGAGGTGGCGGCGCTGGTCGCGGCCGGCGAGCTCGAGGTGCCGATCGCCGCGACGTACCCACTCGACCAGGTCCGCGAGGCCTACACCGAGCTCGCCAAGCGCCACACCCGCGGCAAGATCGTCCTCGTCCCGTAGCCGGCGACGTCCAGGTTCCTCTCAGGTTCCACCCGCCGTGATCCCAGGGCGCATCGCCACGGTGGCGTGATGGACGAACCGACGATGCACGAGACCTACGAGGGACGCCGCCTGCCGCGCCCGCGGGAGGAGGTGGTCGATCAGGGGCTCGGATTCGACGTGGAGACGCTGCTCAGCCGCCGCCGGGTGCTGCAGATCCTCGGCCTCGGCGCGGTGAGCGCCGGGCTCGTCGCCTGCGGCGGCTCGGGCGGCTCGACCGGGACCGCGGCCGCGAAGGCCAAGGCGCTCGGCGAGATCCCCGACGAGACGGCCGGTCCGTACCCGGGCGACGGATCGAACGGGCCGGACGTGCTCGAACAGAGCGGCATCGTGCGCCGCGACGTCCGGTCGAGCTTCGGGGCCGCGAACGGGGTCGCCGAGGGCGTGCCGATGACCCTCGAGCTGGTCGTGGCGGATCTCGCCAACGGCGGCGCGCCATTCGAGGGTGTCGCGGTCTACGTGTGGCACTGCACCCGCGAGGGTGGCTACTCCATGTACTCCCCGGGCGTCGAGGACGAGAACTTCCTGCGCGGGGTCCAGATCGCCGACGCCGATGGGCGCGTCCGGTTTCGGAGCATCTTCCCGGCGTGCTACAGCGGACGCTGGCCGCACATCCACTTCGAGGTCTACCCGGACCGCAGGAGCATCACCGATGCGGGCAAGGCCATCGCCACCTCGCAGGTCGCGCTGCCGCGGAGGGTCTGCCGGCGCGTCTACCGACAGGCGGGCTACGAGCAGTCGGTGTCGAACCTGGCGCAGGTCTCGCTCGACAGCGACAGCGTCTTCGGCGACGACGGTGGCGCCGACCAGCTCGCCACGGTGAGAGGCAACGTCAGGAAGGGCTACCGCGTTGCGCTCGCCGTCGGGGTCGACACCGCCACCAAGCCCGCCGGCGGGGAGGCAGCGGCGGGCGGCGGGCCCGGCGGCCCGCCGCCGGGCTTTCCGACCCCCTGAGTCAGAGGAGAGAGGAAGTGCGGGCGGAGGGACTCGAACCCCCACGGCTTGCGCCACTGGGACCTAAACCCAGCGTGTCTGCCAATTCCACCACGCCCGCGCGACTCGTATGATCCGACACATGGCCGAAGAGGAGCGGCGCGACATCGTCATCGAGCACCCGAACCGCAAGAAGCCGGCGGCGAAGGTGACGAAGCTGATCGTCATTCTCCTCCTGCTGGTGAGCGTCGCGCTGATGGCCTTCGTGACCTTCGGCGGGTGGAGCGCGCTCGAGGGCGCCAAGCCGCTGCTGATCGGCTACATGGTCATCTACCTGATCCTGGCGTTCTACTGCGCGCGGTGGACGCGCGGCACCCTCCCGCTCGCCGCCGCGCTGGGCATCATCCTGCTGATCTTCGCCGCGATCGCCGGCCCGGAGTGGTTCGCCCGCGACAAGACCGGCTACACGGACCCGGCCGTCGACTCGGGCGTTCTTGGCCTCGTCACGCTGCTGCTCGTGCCCGTCCAGTTCCTGCTCATCGCGTTCTCGATGCGCGGCTTCGCGCAGGACTGGCACGTCGAGGTCGAGCGTCCGCGGGACGCCGGGCCCGCGCCCGCGTAGCATGCGCGCTTCCCACCGGCGGCGGTGGAGGAACTGGAATACTCGATGCACTCAAAATGCATTGCCCTTTCGGGATTGTGGGTTCGAATCCCACCCGCCGCATGACCAGCCCTGACCCGAGTCTCAAGGAGGCATCATGGCCGCACAGATCGAGGGGCGCGCCCGGGAGATCCTCGAGGCGCCGAACATGGCACACGTCGCCACCCTGCGCGCGGACGGCAGCATCCACGGCGTCGTCGCGTGGGCCGACGTGGAGGACGGGCACGTGACGCTCAACAGCGCGCGCGGGCGGATCTGGCCGACGAACCTGGAGCGCGACCCGCGCGTGACGATCACCGTCGCCAACGCGGAGAACCCCTACGAGTTCGTCTCGGTCCGCGGCCGCGTCGCCAAGGAGAGCGACGAGGAGGGCCACGACCACATCGACGCGCTCGCCAAGAAGTACCTGGGCGTGGACGAGTACCCCTTCCACCAGGAGGGCGAGCAGCGCGTGAAGTTCTACGTGGAGCCCGAGAAGGTCACGGTGCAAGGCGGCTGACCAGCGCCTCGAGCAGCGCCGGCTTGGCGACCGCCAGGCCGGTCGGCAGCACCCCGTCGCCCGGCAGCACCTGCGCCGACATCCCCACCTCGCGGCAGATGATGACCCCCGCCGCGTAGTCCCAGTGCTGCACGCCGAACTCGAAGTACGCGTCGTGCCGGCCCGCCGCCGTCCAGGCGAGGTCGAGCGCGGCGCTGCCGGCGCGGCGGATGTCGCGCACGGACGGCAGCAGCCCGGCCACGATGGCCGCCTGGCGCTCGCGCACGGCGGCGTCGTAGCCGAAGCCGGTCGCGACCAGCGCCTCGCCGAGCTCGGTCAGGTCGCGCGGCGGCGGCAGCGGCGCCGAGTTGAGCGTCGCGCCCTCGCCGCGGGCCGCGGCGAAGCACTCGCCGCGCAGCGGGTCGAGGACGACGCCGGCCACGCCGCCGTCCTCGTCCTCCACCGCCACGCTCACGCACCACTGCGGATGGCCGAAGAGGTAGTTGACCGTCCCGTCGAGCGGATCGACGACCCAGCGCAGGCCGCTGGTGCCCTCCAGATCGCCGGTGCCCTCCTCCCCCAGCACCCCGTCGTCCGGGCGGCGCGCCGCGATGACGGCGCGGATCGCCCGCTCGGAGGCGAGGTCGGCCTCGGAGACCAGGTCGGTCGGCGACGACTTCGAGCCGGCTGCGCGCTCGCGGCCGAAGCGCGGCACGAGCACCTCGGCGCCGGCCTGAGCCGCCTCCAGCGCCACCTCGAGCAGCGTCACGATGCGATCGGGGGACGGCGGTCGGCCCACGGCCGCTCCGCCTCGATCTGCGCCGAGAGCGACATCAGGGTCGCCTCATCGCCCGACCGCGCGACGAGGTGCACCGCCAGCGGCACGCCCTCGGGCGTGAAGCCCGCCGGGACCGAGGCCGCGGGCTGGCCGGTCATGTTCCAGATCCCCAGGTGCGGGACGAAGCGCGAGACGCCGTTGAAGGTCCACAGCGCGCCCCGGCCCTCGAAGGCGCCGACCGCGAGCGGCAGCGACGTCAGCGTCGGCGTGAGCAGCACGTCGACGTCGTCCCACAGCCGCCCGAGCCGCTCGGTGAGCGCGCTCGTCTCGGCCAGCGACCGCGCGAGCACCGGCCCGGGGATGAGCCGCCCGATGCGCGCCATGGCCTTCGACCGGCGCTCGAGGCGCTCCGGGTGCTCGGTGGCCGCCGCGTCGTCGAGGATGCCGCGGAAGTAGCGCGCCAGGCCGCGCGCCATCGCCGCGGCGTCGTAGTCGGGATCGCGCTGGACGACCGTGTGGCCGAGACCGCGCAGGAGCTGCGCCGTCTCGTCGACCGCCGCGACCACCCGCGGGTCGAGCGGCGCCATCACGGGCGGCGGCACCCTGGTCGACACCGCGATGCGCAGCTGCCCGGCCGGCCGGCCGGCCGCCTCGGCGAAGGTGCCCCACGACGGCCGGTCGGCCACCGCGTCGAGGAAGAGGGCGCTGTCGCGGACCGATCGCGTGACCGTCCCGTAGTGCACGATGCCGTGCCAGGCGTCGTCGCCCTTGGGCGCCGTCGGCACCCGCCGGTACTGCGGCTTGAGCCCGAACAGGCCGCTGCAGGCAGCGGGGATGCGGATCGAGCCGAGCCCGTCGGACGCCGTCGCGGCCGCGACGAGCCCCGCGGCGACCGCCGACCCGCTGCCGCCGCTCGACCCGCCCGGCGTCCTGTCGAGGTCCCACGGGTTGCGGGTGACGCCCCACGTCGCCGTCTCGGTGAACGGCCACATCGTCAGCTCCGGCACGTTGGTCTTGCCGATGATGATCGCGCCGGCCTCGCGCAGCCGGCGCACGATCTCGCTGTCGGCCTGCGCCGGGCGCTGGTTGGCGCCCGTCCCCTGGGCGGTGACCTCCCCGGCCACGTCCATGTCGTCCTTCACGGCGACCGGCACGCCGAGCAGCGGGCGGCGGTCGCCGGCGCCGCGGCGCGCCTCGGCCTGCTGAGCCTCCGTGCGCGCGCGGTCGGCGAACACGACGCGAAACGCGTTCAGCCGGGGGTCCACGCGGGCGATGCGCTCGAGCGACAGCTCGACGAGCTCCGACGGGCTCACCTCGCCCGAGGCGACGAGCTCCGCCTGACGGGCCAGGCCGGCGAACGCGAGATCGGCGGCGTCCATGGCTGCGGGAGCTTACGGCCTGTGCCCCGGCCCCGTCCGCCGGAGCCCTACAGTCCCGCCGATCAGCGAGCCGATCGAGACCGCCCGCCGGATCGCCGCGATCGGGCCGCGGCCGCCGTGCAGCGACGCCGAGCGCCGCGCCGCGGTCCTGCTGCGCGACGCGCTGCGCGCCCGCGGACGCCCCGCGGCGCGGATCGAGCCCGCCTGGGTGCGGCCCGGCGTGCCCGCCCTCCATGCGCTGCTGTGCCTGCTCGGCGTCGCCGGCAGCGTCGCGGCCGCGTCCGGCGCCCCCGCCGTCGGCCTCGGCCTGCTCGCCGCCGCCCTGGTCCTCCTGGCCGCCGACCTGGGCGGCCTGCCGCCCGTGGCCCGCGCGATCCTCCCTCGCCGCGCGACCCAGTGCGTCGTCGCCGAACCGCCCCGGATCCCACCCGGTGCGCGGGTCCGCCTGATCGTCACCGCCCCGCTCGACTCCCGGCCCGGAGGGATCGCCCACCGGCCGGCCGCGCTGGAGGCGGCCGCGCGTCGGGCGCTGGGCGGCCATCTGTCCTCGCCCGCGGCGCTGCTGGTCGCGTGCCTCGCGCTGCTGTGCGGGCTGGCGGCGGCGCGCGTGGCCGGCGAGGACGGCGCGTGGCTGGGCCCCGTCGCGCTCGCGCCGACGATCGCGCTGCTGATCGGCGCCGCGAGCTACGCCGACCTGGCGACGGCGCGCGCGCCCGATCCCGGCGCCGACCCCCACGCCGGCGCGGCGGCCGTCGCCCTCGCGCTGACCGAGGAGCTCGACCGCCGACCCCCGCCCGGCCTCGCCGTCGAGCTCGTCCTCGCGGGCGCGAGCGAGGCGGGCGGGCTGGGCCTGCGCGCCTACGTGCGCGCCCGGCGCCGCCTCGCGCGGCCGGAGGAGCTCGCCGTCCTCGCCGTGGCGCCGTGCGGCGCCGGCCCGCCCGCGTTCCACCTCACCGAGGGCCGGCTCTGGCCCCGGCGCCTGCACCCGGCGATGATCGCCGCCGCGCGCGACACCGCGGCCGGCGAACCGGGTCTGGGTGCCCAGCCGGTGCGCCGCGGGCGCAGCGACGCCCTCGCCGCCCGGCTCGCGCGCTGGCCCGCGCTCGGCGTGGGAGCGATCCTGCCCCGGCGCCCGCCGGCCACGCTCGATCCCGAGGCGCTGGCGGCCGTCCTCGCGCTGTGCCGGGGGATCGCCGCTCGCCTCGATGTGGAAGTGAGAACATGACCGCTAAGGATTTCTTGCCACCCTGACGAATAGGTCCGCAAGTGGCCAGGCCGGAGCAGGAGACGACGGAAGCGCATCTGCAGGCCGTCTTCGGCGTCCTGTCGGACGGCGTGATCTCCGTCGCGCCCGACGGTCAGGTGCTCGCGGCCAACCCCAGCGCGCTGGAGATCCTCGGCGTCGAGCGCGAGGCCTTGGACGACGCGGGCTGGTGGGACCTTCTGCGCCCCGCCGGCCCGAGCGACGCCCCGCCGCGCCTCCCCGAGGCGCTGTACGAGACGCAGCGCGACGTCGAGGTGCGCATCCGCCGCCCCTCGGATGCCACCCGTCGCCAGCTCCGGGTCAGCACGCAGCCGCTGGAGAGCGGCGCCGTCGTGCTGACCTTCCGCGACTGCACCGACGAGCTGCGCACGCGCGAGCAGCTCGAGACGCTCGCGCACCAGGATCGGGTGACCGGGCTGCCCAACCGCGCCGCCGTGCTCGAGCGCATCGAGGCGCTGCACGCCGGCGGCGGGCCGTTCGCGCTGCTGCTCGTCAACGTCGACGGCTTCGGCACCGTGAACAGCGGCTTCGGCCACGCGGCCGGCGACGCCGTGCTGCGCGAGATCGCGGGCCGGCTGCGCGGGGCGCTGCCCCGCAGCGCGCGGCCCGCGCGGTTCGGGGGCGACGAGTTCCTCATCGTGGCGGGATCGAGCGACGAGGCGGCCGCGAGCGCCCTCGCCGAGCGGGTCAAGGACGCGTTCGCCGCGCCCTTCCAGACGATCGACGGCGCCCAGCTGACCGCCTCGATCGGCATCGCGCTCAGCCGGTCGGCGCGCGATCCGGCCGGGCTGATCTCCGCCGCCGAGGCCGCGCGGGCCCGGGCGCAGGCGCGCGGCCGCGCCCTCGTCGCGGTGTTCGACGACAAGCTCCGCGCCAGCCTCGAGGATCGCCTCTCACTCGTCGCGGACCTGCGCCGCGCGATCGAGCGCGACGAGATCGCGGTGGTCTACCAGCCGATCGTCACGCTCGAGCGCGACGGCGGCATCATCTGCGCCGTCGAGGCCCTCGCCCGGTGGACGCACCCGCAGCGCGGGCCCGTGTCCCCCGCCACGTTCGTCGCCCTGGCCGAGGATGCCGGGCTCGTGCGCGGCCTGGGCCGCCGCGTGCTCGCCCGCGCGTGCATGGAGATGGCGACCATGCGCGCCGAGCTGCCGCAGGCCGCCGGCGATCTCGAGCTGTCGGTCAACGTCTCGGCGCGCCAGGTGGCGTCGGGGCTGCTGGGCCACGACGTGCGCGCGGCGCTGACCGCTTCCGGCCTGGCCCCCACGGCCCTCGCGCTCGAGCTGACCGAGACGGCGCTCATGGACGACGCCGGGCCGCCCGTCCAGGCCCTCGACGCGCTGCGCGAGCTCGGCGTGCGCCTCGTCATCGACGACTTCGGCACCGGCTACTCGTCGCTCGGCCGCCTGCGCCGGCTGCCGCTCGACGGCCTGAAGATCGACGGCTCGTTCGTCGCCGGCCTCGAGTCCGGCTCGGTCGACACCGCGATCGTCGAGGCCGTGCTGACGATGGCGCGCGCGCTCGACCTGCCGGCCGTCGCCGAGCGCGTGGAGACGCACGAGCAGGCGGCGCGCCTCATGGAGCTCGGCTGCCCGCGGGCGCAGGGCTACCTGCTCGGCCGGCCGATGCAGCTGCCCGCCCTACGCGACCTGTTGTCATCCGGGCGCGGCATCTTGCGCCGCGCCGATCCCAGCCGGTAGAAGGAGTCCATCATGTACCCCGTTCAGTACGAGGCGGACCACGTCGAGCGCCACAGCAGGCTCACGACGTTCTTCCGCTACTTCACCGTCATCCCGGCCGCCCTGTTGACGATGCTCTACCTGATCGGCGCGTACTTCGCCGTGATCGGAGCATGGTTCGCCATCGTCTTCACGGGGCGGTATCCCGAGGGGATCTACGACTTCGTGGCGGGCGCGCTGCGCAATGCGACGCGCCTGACCGCCTACTTCCACCTGGTCACCGACCGGTACCCGCCGTGGAACGGCGCGCCCGACGACGACTACCCGGTCCGGGTCCACATCGGACCGCCGCTGGAGCGCTACAGCCGGGTGAAGGCGGGCTTCCGCATCATCCTGGCGATCCCGGTGATGATCATCGCGTACGTCTTCTCGCTGCTCGCCGAGGTCGGCGCGTTCTGCGCGTGGTTCGTGATCGTCTTCACCGGCAAGATGCCGCAGGGCCTGCAGGACATCATCGACATGGGCATCCGCTACCTGACGCGGGCCAACGCCTACTACTTCCTCATCACCGAGGACTGGCCGCCGTTCACCGATCCGAAGTCGCCCGAGGGCATCGGGCCGGCGCCGACGAGCCCCACGGTCGAGCCCACCGCGCCGGCCGGCGCGGGCGGCTACCAGCCGCCGAGCACGGGTGGTCTGAGCTAGTGGCCCGTCTCGCAACCAAGACGAACCACTAGCGCACCGTGGCCAGGAGCTCGCGGGCCCTCCGGCTCACGAGCTCCGGGCACTCGTCCACGACGAAGTGCCCGGCGTCGACGAACTCGACGCTCGGGAAGCCCTCCACCAGCGGCCGCCCGATGGCGCGGTCGCGCACACCGAACAGCAGGTGCCCGGGCACGCGCAGCTCGGGCACCGGCGCGGCGCTGCCCCGGGCGGCCGCCGCGGCCGTCGCCAGGTAGCTGCGGTACAGCCGCTGCGCGGCCCGCGCGCGCGCCGGCGGCCGGAAGGCGGCGGCGAACGTCTCGAGGTCCTCCGCGGTGAAGCCCGTCCCGCGGGTGTCCGCCGTCAGCGCCTTCTTGACCAGGTCGGTGCGCTGCATGAGTTGCGGGCCGAGCGGCGACGCGAGCACGAGCGCATACCACGCGCGCCAGGTCTCGGCGGCCACCCGCGGCGTCACCCGCACCCACGGATGCGGGGCGTTGCACGCCAGCACCGCGGTGATCCGGGCGGGATGGCGGGCGGCGAGCAGGAACGCGGCGTAGCCGCCCCAGTCGTGGCCGACGACGGCGGCGCGCTCGACGCCGAGCGCGTCGAGCAGCGCGATCTGGTCGGTGGCGAACGTCTCCGGGTCCATGCCGTCCTCGGTGACCTCCGTCTCCCCGAACCCGCGCAGGTCGGGCATGAGGACGTGGTGGCGGTCGGCGAGCGACGGCCCGACGCGGCGCCAGAGGTGGCTCGTCTGCGGCCAGCCGTGCAGCAGCACGACGGCGGGCGCGCCCTCCTCGCCGGCCTCGGCGAGATGGACGCGCAGACCGCCCGCGTCGACGAAGCGGTGGCGGATCACCGCAGCGCGCGGGTCGGCGCGGGCGGCGCGTCCGCGTCGGGGGCGGGCGGCGCCGGCGTGGTCGGGCGCAGGCCGGCGGCCACCACGGCGCCCCCGAGGACGACGAGCAGCAGCGGCCACCACAGCAGCGAGCCGTCGGTCGCGGCGCTCGACACGAAGCTCACCAACACGAGCGCACCGATCCAGCCGGGGCCCGGCTCGCGGTCGACGGCGGCGTAGGCGACGAGCCCGAGGCCGACGATGAGCAGGACGATCTCCCAGCCCGTGCCGATGCCGCCGGTGCCCGCACCCTCGACGACCAGGCCGAGCATCGACACGGCGGCGATCGCGATCCCGGCCAGCCCCGCGACGTCGATCAGCGCGACCGCGTGGCGGCGATGGCCGTCGCGCAGGCGCACGGCGCCGAGGCCAAGCAGGACGATCGCGCCGAGCAGGAGCCAGCGGTACGCCGTCTCGCCGCGCGGCTCGAAGACCCAGCCCCAGAAGGCGAGGGCCGCGCCGACCGCGCTGGCCGCCGCCAGCATCGTGCACACGGCCGAGCCCCTGCCCTGCGCGAGAACCGCGTAGCCCGCGGCGAGCGCGCCGAGCACCCAGAAGATCGTGCCCGCGGAGCCGGCGCTGCCGCCGAGCGCGTCCGCCAGCTCGGCGAGGGCGGCCGCCGCGAGCGGGAACGCGGCGACCAGCAGGACCGACACGTACGTCCGGGGCGCAGGGCCCTCGACCGGCGCGCGCCAGGCGAGCGCGAGCAGGACCGCGGCGGCGGCGGCGACCACCGCGCACCGCACGCCCGCCGCCCAGGCGTCCTGCATGCGCGTGTCGACGAGCAGGGCGCCGACGGCCAGCACGACGGCGCCCGCGGCGATCAGGTCTCCGCGGAAGGGCAGGGGGCGCAGGAGCTCCCGGGCGACCATGGCCCGGGAGGGTAACTACTGTCCGCGCCATGTCCACCGTCATCACCGAGGACCACGGCGCCGTCCGCCACGTCGTCATGAACCGGCCCGAGAAGCGCAACGCGATGAACGATGCGCTGATCGGCGACCTGCATGCCGCGCTGAGCGCCGCCGCGGCCGACGACGGCGTCCGCGTCGTCGTCGTGCGCGGCGCCGGTCCGATGTTCTCGTCGGGGATGGACCACGGCTCGCTCGGCGCGCTCGCGGCGGCGCCCGAGCGCCTGCGCGAGCTGCGCAGCGCGATCCTCGCGACCTGGGACCTCTGCGAGGAGATGACGAAGCCGACGATCGCCCAGATCCACGGCGGCTGCCTCGGCGGCGCGATGGAGCTCGCGCTGGCCTGCGATCTGCGGGTGATGGCGCACGACGCGGTCATCGGGCTCGTGGAGACGCGCGTCGGCCTGGTGCCGGACGTCGGAGGCTCGTCGCGCCTGCCCGCGGTCGTCGGGCTGGGCCGAGCCAAGGAGATGATCATGGCCTCCAAGCTCGTCGACGGCACGGAGGCCGAGCGCATCGGGCTCGTCAACCGCGTCGCCGCCGGCGACGAGCTCGACGCGGCCACCGCGCAGCTGTGCGACGAGCTGCTCGCGTGCGCGCCGCTGGCCGTGGGGCTCGCCAAGCGCATCCTCGACGGGGCGGCCAAGCCGGCGCTCGCGCTGACGCTCGAGCAGGAGGTCTCCGCGCAGGCCCAGTGCGCGCGCAGCGCCGACTTCGCCGAGGCCACGCGCGCGTTCGCCGAGAAGCGCCCGCCCGCGTTCACCGGGCGCTGAGCCGGCTCAGGCCGCGGCGTTCCAGTCGACGGGCCCGGCCACGAGCGTGTGGCTGCCGAGCGGACGGCCGAGGATGCGCTGCGCCTCGCGCGAGGCCTCGAGGAGGCGGCCGAGGTCGATCCCGGTCTCGATGCCCATCTCGTGCAGCATCGAGACGAGGTCCTCGGTGGCGATGTTGCCGGTCGCGCCGGCGGGCACCGGGCAGCCGCCGAGCTCGCCGAAGCTCGACTCGAACGACGCGCAGCCGCCCTCGAGCGCGGCCAGCACGTTCGCCAGCCCCTGTCCGCGCGTGTTGTGGAAGTGCGCGGTCAGCTCGACGCCCGGCACCTCGGCGGTCGCGGCGGTGAAGAACTCGCGCACCTGCAGCGGGTTGGCCATGCCGGTCGTGTCGCCGAAGCCGACCTCCTGCGCGCCGGCGGCGACCAGGCGGCGCGCGATCTCGAAGACGCGCGCGGGCGCCACGTGGCCCTCGTAGGGGCAGCCGAAGCTCGTCGCGACGACCGCCTCGGTGCGCAGCCCCGCCTCGCGGGCGCGGGGCAGGACTCGCTCGAGCCCCGCGATCGACTCCTCGACGGAACGGTTGACGTTCTTGCGGTTGTGCGTCTCGGACGCGCTCAGGAACACGCTGATCTCGTCGATGCGCTCGCGATGCCCGAGCGCGCCGTCGAGCCCGCGCTCGTTGGGCACCAGCACCGACACGGACACCTCGTCCGGGATGTCGGCCGTCTCCAGCACGTCGGCGGCGTCGGCCAGCTGCGGGATGACGTCGGCGCGGACGAAGCTCGTGACCTCCATGCGCCTCACACCGGTCCGCGCGAGCAGCTCGACGAGCCGGACCTTGTCCGGGGTCGCGATGATGTCGGGCTCGTTCTGGAAGCCGTCGCGCGGGCCGACTTCGCGTACGTGGACCGAGGCGGGCAGGCGGCTCATGGGCCACCGGACTGTACCCCCATATCCTGCCCGGCCATGAAGACCGTCCTCCTGGCGGGCGGCACCGGCGGAGCCAAGCTCGCGCGGGGCCTGCTGGACATCGCCGGCGATGCGCTGACCGTGATCGCCAACACGGCCGACGACATCGAGATCTACCGGGCGCACGTGTCCCCGGACCCGGACCTCGTCACGTTCTGGCTGGCCGACCGCATCGACGGCCGCGGCTGGGGGCTCGACGGCGACACGTTCACGGTCATGGACGCGCTGCGCGAGGCCGGCGAGGAGATCTGGTTCAACCTCGGCGACCGCGACCTCGCGCTCTGCCTGCGGCGGGCGCAGCGCCTGGCCGACGGGGCGACGCTGACCGAGGTTCTGGCCGAGCACGCCGCCGCGTTCGGCGTCAGCGCCCGCGTCCTGCCGATGTGCGACGGCCCGGTCCGCACCCACGTCATGGCGGGCGGCGAGTGGTGGCGGCTGCAGGAGTTCCTCGTGCGCCGGCGCGCGCAGGGCCCGGTCGACGGCGTCGCGCTCGAGGGCGCCGAGGCGGCGCGGCCGACCGCGGCGGTCCTCGAGGCGATCGCCGAGGCCGACGCGATCGTCATCGGGCCGTCGAACCCGATCATCTCGATCGGGCCGATCCTGGCGCTGGGCGGGATCCACGACGCGCTGCGCACGGCGGCCGCGCCCGTCGTCGCGGTCAGCCCGTTCGTGGGCGGGCGCGTCCTCAAGGGCCCGACGGCGTCGTTCCTGCGCTGGGCCGGGCGCGACGCGACGCCCGCGGGCGTGGCCGAGCACTACGCCGGCGTGGCCGACGGCTTCGTCAGCGACGAGCAGATCGCCGGCGCCGCGATGGCGCAGCTGGTGACCGACGTGACGCTGGGCGACGCGGCCGCGCGGGCGCGGGTCGCCTCCGAGGTGCTCGACTTCGCGCGGTCGCTGCGGTGACCGGGCGGGCGGACGGGCCGACGCTGGCGATCCTGCCGGTCAAGGGCTTCGGGCGCGCGAAGTCGCGGCTGCGCGAGGCGGTGCCCGACGGGCCGCGGGCCGGTCTCGCCGAGGCGATGGTCAGCGACGTGCTGCGCGCGCTCGGGGCGGTCTCGGGCCTGGCCGGCGTGATCGTCGTGACCGGGGAGCCGTTGGCGGCGGGGCTCGCGCGCCTGGCGGGCGCCGAGGTCGTCCACGACGCCGCCGAGGCCGGCCAGAGCGCGGCGGCGCAGCTCGGCATCGCGCGGGCGATCGAGCGCGGGGCCGAGCGTGTCCTGCTCGTCCCCGGCGACTGCCCCGCGCTCGATCCCGGCGAGGTCGGCGACCTGCTCGCGGCGACCGCGGCCGTGGTGGTCGTGCCCGACCGCCACGGGACCGGCACGAACGCGCTGCTCCTGCGCCCGCCCCGGGCGATCGCGCCGTCGTTCGGGCCGGGCAGCCGGGCCCGGCACGAGGCGGCCGCCGCGGCGGCAGGCGTCGCCTGGCAGGTGTGCGAGCTGCCCTCGCTCGGGCTGGACGCCGACACGCCCGACGACCTCGCGGCGCTGCGCGCGAGCGGACGGCTCGGTGAGAGCACCGAGGCCACGCTCGGCCGGCTGGGGGTCCCGTGAGCGCGCTGCGGGTCGAGGCCGTGGCGGGCCTGCCCGAGGTGCGCCCCGGCGACGACCTGGCCGGACTGCTGCTCGACGCCGGGCTGCGCGCGGGCGACCGCGACGTGCTCTGCGTGGCGCACAAGGTCGTGTCGAAGGCCGAGGGCCGCGTGGTGGACCTCGCCGCCGTGACCGCGGGCGACCGGGCGCGCGCCATCGCGGCGGCCCACGGCAAGGACCCGCGCCAGGTGCAGGTCGTGCTCGACGAGGCGGCGTCGATCGTGCGCGAGCGTCCCGGCGTCCTCATCTGCCGCACGCGTCACGGCTTCGTCTGCGCCAACGCCGGCGTCGACGCCTCCAACGCGGGCGGCCCGACCCGCCTCGTCCTGCTGCCGCTGGATCCCGACGCCTCGGCCCGGCGCCTGCGCGCCGGCCTGCGCGAGCGGACGGGATCGGCCCCCGCGGTCGTCATCACCGACTCGTTCGGCCGGGCGTGGCGGCGCGGCCAGTGCGAGACGGCGATCGGCGTGGCGGGGCTGACGCTCGTCGACGATTGGCTCGGCCGCGTCGACGCCGACGGCCGCGAGCTGCAGGCGACCGCGATCGCGATCGCCGACGAGGCGGCCGCCGCCGCGGACCTCGTGCGGGCCAAGGACTCGCGCGAGCCCGCCGTCGTCGTCCGCGGGCTCGAGCGCCACGTGACCGCCGGGGACGGCCCCGGGGCCGTCGCCCTGGTCAGGGCGGCCGAGGAGGACCTGTTCGCGTAGCTCTCAGGCGAGCGCGTGCTCGAACACGCACTCCAGGCCGGCCTGGCCGGGCCTCGTGCGCTCCAGCCGGAAGTGGGCCTGGCGGCCCTCGAAGCGCAGCGTGGCGACCTGGTTGTCGAACCACGGCGCGTCGTGGACCGGCGACCAGGCGAACGGGGCGGCCTCGACCCCCGCGCTGCGTGACAGCGCCCGCCCGAGCCACTGCGCGGGCCGCGACCACCCGAACCGGATCATCCGGCGCTCGCGCTCGTCGAGCGGGTTGCGAAACGGCGAGCAGACCGCCTGGTAGACGCGCGACGTCGCGCCGTCGCCCACGTGGAGCTCGCTCAGGTAGGCGTGGTGGACGTCCCCCGACAGCGCGACGATCGTCGCGGGCGCGGCGCCGCGCCGCCCCCACGCGACGTCGTCGGCGAGCCGGCACATCCGCCGGAACGAGCTCTGGAACGCCGCCCAGTGCTCGAGGTCGAGCGCCTGGCGGATCTTCTCCCCGACCCGCGCCGCGCGGCGTCCCCACGCCCCGTCGCACACCGCCTCGTTCCACGCCTCCAGCTCGTGCATGCCCGAGGCCAGCAGCCACGGCAGCGAGGTGCCGAGCACCAGGTGGTCGCACCCGCCGGTGGCGGTCTCCTCGATCCAGCGCCACTCGTCCTCGTCGACCATCGACCGCCGACCCGGATCGAGGACCCGGCCCGCCCGCGAGTCGATCATCACGAGCCGGACCCGCCCGAAGTCGCGCCGGAAGCTCCAGCGCGCCCCGTCGGACTCCCGGTCGGCCCGGCGGGCGAACTCGCGCAGGATCGTGCCGCCGTCGTCCGCGGCGCACACCGCGTCGTACACCTCGTCGGCGCCGAGATCCTCCGGCGCCAGGTTGCCGAGGTGCTGATAGCACCAGTACGACATGACCGCACCCTCGATGCGCGGGCCCCACCACGGCTTGGCCCGCATGGTCTCGACCCAGGGGCGCGAGGTGTTCCAGTCGTCGTGGACGTCATGGTCGTCCCAGACCATCGCGCTCGGCACGGTCGACAGCAGCCAGCGCATCGTCGGCTCGCCCCACGACTCGCGGTAGAGGTACGTGTACTCCTCGAAGTCGGCGACCTCCTCGCCGGGCGGCTGATCGGAATCGCGCCGACGGCGGATGAGCGCCCGCGCCTGCGGCGAGACCTCGTCGGCGTACACCTGGTCGCCCAGCAGCACGAGCGCGTGGGGCCACTCCGCGGGGGGCAGGTCGACCATGCGCAGGGCGAGCGCCCGCAGCGCGTCGACCTCGCGCCCGCTCGCGTCGTCGTCCTTGCGCAGCGAGAACGGCTCGACGTGCGGCACGCACACCCGGCACGAGCCGAACGCCAGCTCGAGCGGGTCGTCCTCCGCGGGCGTGCGGATGACGCTCGGCGGAAACCGGCTCTCACCGGCGGGCCAGCGCCGCTCGCCGTCGAGCGCGACCTCGTAGGGCGTCGTCGTCCCGGGCTCCAGCCCGGTGAGGCAGACGATCGCGAAGTGGTGGCCCTCGACCGTGAAGGTCCGGGCCTCATGGCCCAGCACCTCGACCTCGCATGCCGTGTCGGTCTCGACCCACACGGTGGCCTCGGTCGGCCCGACGTGGCGCAGCATGGGGCCGAGCGTCAGCTCAGCCAAGCGATCTGTGGCCTCCCACGAGCCCAAGCCTACCCTCCTCCCCATGACCCACCTGCGCAGCGTCTGCGTCTACGCCGGCTCGAGCGTCGGCGCGCGGCCCGCGTACGCCGAGGCCGCCGCGCTGCTCGGCCGCACCCTGGCCGAGCGGGGCGTCCGGATCGTCTACGGCGGCGGGGCGGTCGGGCTCATGGGAATCCTGGCCGACGCCGCGATCGAGGCCGGCGGGGTGGTCGTCGGGGTGATCCCGCAGGCGCTGCAGGATCGCGAGATCGGCCACGAGGGCCTCACCGAGCTGCGGATCGTCGGCTCCATGCACGAGCGCAAGCTGACGATGGCCGAGCTCGCGGATGCCTTCATCGCGCTGCCCGGCGGCATCGGCACGGTCGAGGAGCTCGTCGAGGCGATGACGTGGACACAGCTCGGCATCCACGACAAGCCGTGTGCGCTGCTCGAGGTCGAGGGCTACTACGCGCCGTTCATCGCCTTCGTCGACCACGCAGTCGCCGAGGGCTTCGTGCCTCAGAGCAACCGTGGGCTCCTGCTGTCGTCGGGCGACGTCGCCGCGCTTCTCGACGATCTCGAGGGCTGGTCGATGCCGCCGCGGCGGCGGTGGGTCGTCGCCGACGAGGCCTGACGCGGTGAGGCGCTCAGCTCAACTTGTCGATGGGGCGCTCGCCGGGACCTTCCTCGGCGGCGGCGAGGCTGTCCGGGAGCTGCCCGGGCGGGACGTCGGTGTCGACGAGGCGCCCGCCCCAGCGCTTCTCCTGCTCGTCGAGCACGAGCTTCGTGTAGCCGATGCCCGCGAGCACCCCGCCGACGAGCGGCGCGAGGACGTAGACGAGCAGCCAGGTGCCGGCGGGGCCCCACGAGCCGGACACGAGCGCCGGTCCGAAGGCGCGCGCCGGGTTCAGCGCGGACCCGGTGAGCGCGCCGAAGCCCAACACGCCGAGACCGAGCGTGAGGCCGATGATCAGGCCCGCCCAGCCCTTCGGGGCGCGGACGTTGACCGCCATCGCCATGATCGCCCACAGCAGGACGAACACTCCGATCATCTCCGCGAGGAAGCCGCCGCCCTTGCCGTTGGCGATGGGCGAGAGCGCGGGTGCACCGTAGTTCGCGGCCTTGCCGAAGTTGCCGATGAGCAGCTTGCAGACGAGCGCCGCGCAGACCGCGGCCGCGAACTGCAGGACGATGTAGACCGCGGCGTTGGGCGGCGAGATCTTGCGCAGCACCATCAGCGTCGTCGTGACGGCGGGATTGAAGTGCCCGCCGGAGGTCTCGCCCAGCGCGTAGATGGCCATGGCGAGGACGATGGCATGGGTGAGCGCGATCACCAGGAGCGCCGGCACGGTCAACCCGGTGGGGGCCGTGACCGATACGGCCATGCAGATGAACAGGACCAGGAAGAAGGTCCCGACGAACTCCGCGATGAACGCTGAAACGCCCCGCTGTTCCATACCCCCGCCCCCCGATCGGCTGATGCGACGCCTCGTACTGGTGTGGGTTCTGCTTTCGCTGAGCGCGGCCGCGCTCCTGCTCTCCGGCTGCGGCACGCGGGAGGCGGACCGCCCCAACGCCGACGCCACCCTGCTGCTCGACTTCACGCCCAACGGCGTGCACGCGGGCATCTACTCGGCGGTCGCGCGCGGCTACGACACGGCGGAAGGGGTCCACCTGCGCGTGCGCCAGCCGTCGTCGTCCAGCGACGCGGTCAAGCTGCTGCTCGGCGGCCGCACGGACTTCGCCGTCCTCGACATCCATGACCTGGCCATCGCGCGCGAGCAGGGTCGCGACGTCGTCGGCGTCATGAGCATCGCCCAGCGCCCGCTGGCCGCGGTGCTCGCCCAGCCCGGCACGCGCAGCCCCCGCGACCTGCAGGGCCACCGGGTCGGCGTGACCGGCCTGCCATCGGACGAGGCGGTGCTGCGGTCGATCGTCAAGGGCGCGGGCGGCGAGCCCGAGCAGGTGAGGACGACGACGATCGGCTTCAACGCCGTGCCCGCCCTGCTCGGGGGCAAGGTCGCCGGCGCGACCGCGTTCTGGGACGTCGAGGGCGTGGCGCTCCAGCGCCGGCGCCCCGGCTTCCGTCAGTTCCGCGTCGACGAGTTCGGCGCCCCCTCCTACCCGGAGCTGGTGCTGTGCGTGACGCACGAGACGCTGCGCGACAAGCCCGCGCTCGTGCGCGCGACCGTCGCCGCGCTGCAGCGCGGCTACCGGTTCACGCTCGAGGACCCGGAATCGAGCGCGGCCGATCTGCTGTCGCAGGTCCCGGCCGCGTCGCGCGACGAGATCATGGCCCAGCTCGACGTGCTCGACAGCGTCTTCACCGGGCCGACCGGCGTGCCGGGCGCGCTCGACCCCGGGGTGCTGCGCGACTGGGCCCGGTGGGAGGCGCGGTTCGGGATCACGCGCCGGCCGCCCGACGTGGCCGAGGCGTTCGACACGCGCTACGCGAACGCGTCCCTGCGAGGCTCCTGAGAACCGCGGCGCCGCGCTTACGGCCACCGGACAGGCCGCTCGTCATGGTGGTCGGCGTCCGCGACGAAGGGAGAACGAATGAGCGAACACCAGCCACCGCACAGGCGCCTGGTGGCCATCGGCGCCGCCGCGGTCGTCGCCCTCGCCATCGCCGTGCCGGCCGTCGCCGCCACGGGCGGCAGCGGCAACGACGGCGGCGCGGCCCAGGGCGCGACCACGACGGCCCCCGCGCCGAGCGCGACGACTCCGCAGGCCCCGCAGAACGGGGACCGCGGCGGACCGGGCAGCGCGCCCGGTGCCGGGCCGCGCGATGGCCGGGACTGCCCGAAGCACCTTGATGGCGCGGCCGGCGGCGGGCAGGGCCAGAGCGACGGGACCGCCGGCGACGGCGGGTCCGGTCAGAGCAGCGCGCAGACCGCGCCGCTCACCTGAGCGGGACGCGATCCGGAGGGCGGCGAGCCGGGCGACCGGGTCGCCGCCCTCGCGACGCGCCGGGCGGCCGGGTCGGGCGCCGCGCGATGCTCGCGCGGACGGGCGCTACTGCGCGCGCATCTGGCGGAAGGCCTGGCGCGCGGACTCCGGCCGGCCCCACATCTGCACGACCTCGGCGCGGCCGACGCGCAGGTCGCGCAGGACCAGCTCGCCGTCGATGCCGGCCTCGTCGATGAGGCGCAGCGTGCCGTGCACGACCGGCGCCGCGGCCGCGTGGCCGAAGCGGTGCGCGACGAGGATGCGCCAGTGCCACTCGTCGTAGGACAGCGGCTGGGCGTTGACCTGGACGAGGTACAGCGCGGCGTCGATGTAGCGCTCGACGTCGCGGATGCGCAGCTCGAGCTCGAGGTCGGACCAGTCGTCGGGCAGCGAGTCGACGAGAGCCTGGAAGTCGTCGGCGAGGGCCATGGCGTTGGAGGGTACCCGGCGCTCCGGCTCAGCCGAGGAACGTGTCGACGAGCAGGAAGCAGTTCAGCGCGATGATCATCAGCGCGACGACGGCGGCGAGGATCGTGGTCGAGCGCCGGTTGACGAGCGCGCCCATCACCTCGCGGTTGCGGGTGAGCAGGACCAGCGGCACGAGCGCGAACGGGATGCCGAAGCTCAGCACCACCTGGCTGAGCACGAGCGAGTCGGTCGGATCGGCCCCGATCGCCAGGACGACGAGCGCGGGCGCCATGGTGATCGCCCGCCGCAGGGCGAGCGGGATCGTGCGCCCGATGAAGCCCTGCATCACGACCTGCCCGGCGTAGGTGCCGACGCTCGACGACGCGAATCCGGAGGCGAGCAGGGCGAGCGCGAACGCGAGCGCGGCCGGCGCGCCCGCGAGGGCGCCGAACGCGGTATGGGCGCCCTCGATCGTGTCGATGCCGGTCAGGCCGTTGGAGTGGAACAGCGACGCAGCGACGAGGAGCATCGACATGTTCACGATGCCGGCGAGCCCGAGGGCGATGAGCACGTCGACGCGGCCGTAGCGGACGATCCGCCGGCGCTCGCCCTCGTCGCGGGCGATGATCCGGCGCTGGGTCAGCGCGCTGTGCAGGTAGATCACGTGCGGCATCACCGTGGCGCCGAGGATCCCGGTGGCCAGCAGGATCGAGTCAGTGCCCTCGAAGTTCGGCACGAAGCCCTTGGCCGCCTCGCCCGCGTCGAAGCCGATGCGCAGCGTGTCGTACAGGAACCCGAGGAGGATCACGCCGAGCATCCCGACGATGACGAGTTCGAAGCGGCGGTGGCCGCGCGACTGCAGGGCGAGGATGCCGAAGGCGACGACCGCGGTGATGAGGCCGGCGGGCAGCAGCGGGACGCCGAAGAGCAGGTTCAGCGCGATGGCGGCGCCGATGAACTCGGCGAGGTCGGTCGCCATCGCGATCAGCTCGGCCTGGATCCACAGGCCGATGGTCACGGGCCGCGGGAAGCGCTCGCGGCACAGCTCGGGGAGGTTCTTGCCGGTCGCGGTGCCGACCTTCGCCGACAGCGACTGGATGAGCATCGCCATCAGGTTCGCGGCGAGGATCACCCACAGCAGCAGGTAGCCGAACTTCGCGCCGCCGGCGATGTTCGTGGCGAAGTTGCCCGGGTCGACGTACGCGACCGCGGCGACGAACGCCGGGCCGAGCATCGGCAGCATGCCCCGCACGCGACCGCGGGCCCGCAGCGCCTCGAGCTCGCTCGGCCCCTCCGCCACCGCGCGCAGCGCGGCCGGAGCGGAAAGCTCGGCCTCCGCCGGCGCCGCATCGGTCGCGAGGACCCCGGCTGCCGGCGGCTCGTTCATCGCTCCTCGACGTCCACCCGCATCGCGCGCGCCAGCGCTCCGCCGAGCACGTGGACCTCGGCGGCCTCGCCGAAGCGCGCGAACACGGGACCGTCGAACGGCTGCTTGTCGACGACCGCGAACGCCGCTCCCGGCCGGATGCCGCGATCGGCGAGGTAGCGCAGCATCGACGGGTCGGAGTCCGAGACGCGGACGAAGATGCCCTCGGCGCCGGGCTCGAGCTCCTGCAGCGTCGGGTGCGCGACGTCGTCGATGACGAGCTCGCGGGTGGGGATCGGGTCGCCGTGCGGGTCGTGCGTGGGGTCGCCCAGCTTGGTCGCGATGAGCTCCTCGAGCTCCTCGGAGAGCACGTGCTCGAGCACCTCGGCCTCGTCGTGCACGCGGTCCCACGGCACCCCGAGCTTCTCCGCGAGGTAGAGCTCGAGCAGGCGGTGGTGGCGGATGACCTCCAGCGCCACCTTCGCCCCCTCCGGCGTCAGCTGGACCCCGCGGTACGGGACGTGGCGCACGAGCCCGAGGCCGTCGAGCTTCTTGACCATGTTCGAGGCGGAGGCGGCCGTCACGCCGAGCCGCTCGGCCAGCGCGTTCGTCGTCACCGCGCCGCCCTCGGAGCGCCGCTCCAGGGCGTAGATCGCCTTGGCGTAGTCTTCGACGGCGGACGTGACGCTCTCCATGACCACGAGTTTAGCCATGACTGAAAACGAAGTTGCCGCGATCCGGGACGGGTGCGGCCTGGTGGATCGCTCCGAACGCGGGAAGCTCGCGCTGACCGGCGCCCAGGCCAAGGAGTTCCTGGCCGGCCAGGTGACCAACGACGTGGAGGGGCTCGAGCCGGGGACCGGCTGCTATGCCGCCTTCCTCACCCACAAGGGCAAGATGCAGGGCGACCTGCGCGTGCTCGACCTCGGCGACGAGCTGTGGCTCGACACCGAGCGCGGCGCGCTGCAGGCGCTGTTCGACATGATCCGGCGCTTCAAGATCGGCTTCGACGTCGAGCTGCACAAGCGGACGCTCGAGTGCGGGCTCCTGTCGCTGATCGGGCCGGGCGCCCGCGCCGTCGCCGCGGCGCAGGAGCTGCCGGTGGCCGAGCACAGCTCGATGCGCGCGCGGCGCGGCGGCGCCGACGTCGTGATCGTCGCGACGTTCGCCGGCGTCGACCTCATCTGCGCCGCCCAGGACGTCGAGGCGGTGCGGGCCTGGCTCGCCGAGCAGGGCGCCGTGCCGATCTCCGAGGCCGCCGCCGACGTCGTCCGCGTCGAGGCGGGACGGCCGCGCTTCGGCATCGACATCGACGACACGACGATCCCGCAGGAGGCCGGCCTCAACGAGCGCGCGGTCAGCTTCACGAAGGGCTGCTACGTCGGCCAGGAGACGGTCGCGCGCCTGTTCTACAAGGGCAAGCCGAACCGGCACCTGCGCGGCCTGCGCCTCGAGGGTCCCGCCGCGACCGGCGACGTGCTGCGCGCCGGCGAGCGCGAGGTGGGCCGGGTCGGCACGGTCGTCGAGTCGCCGCAGCTCGGGCCGATCGCGCTGGCGATGGTGCGGCGCGAGGCCGAGCCGGGCGCCGAGGTCGAGGTCGGCGACGGCGCGCGGGCGACCGTCGTCGAGCTGCCGTTCCGCGGCTGAGCGGTCGCGGGCCCTCAGGTGGCCCAGATCATCACGAAGACGAAGATCCCAAGCCAGACGGCGATGTTGACGATCCAGAAGGCGGTGACGCCGTCCAGGCGCGGCTCGGGGATCTGCGCCGGGCGGCGGTCGACCGTCCGGCGGGCGTGGCCGAGACGCCGGTCGCGCCGGCCCGAGCGGCGATCGGCGGGACCGGCGCGACGCTCGACGGGCGCCGCGCGCAGGTCGGGGCCGCCGCGGCGGCGGTCGGCCGGCCCGCCTCGGCGGTCGCGCACGCCGCGCCGGCGATCGGGCCCGCCGGCGCGGCGGTCAGGGTCGACCGCCGGGTCGTAGGGCCGCGGCACGATCGGCGGTGCGGCGCTGGGCGCCGGCGCGACGGCCGGCGCGACGACCGGCGCGACGGGCAGGCGCGGCCGCGGCCCCAGCGACGCGGCCGGCGGCGCGACGACGATGAGCGACGTCAGCGGCGGAGGCTCGGCAGGCCGCTCCCGCTTGACCGTGCGCAGCGGCGGGCGGTCGCCCATGCCGCGCTCGACCGCCTCGATGAGCATCCCGAGGTGGTTGTGCATCGCGCGCAGGCGCGCCGCGTACGCGTGAACTGGCTCCTCGGGCTGCGGCATGAACACGCGGGCGTGCTCGTGGATCCGCCTGGGTGCGAGCACCGGCGAACGGGCGGCGCTGCTCTGATCCGACAGCGGCGACTCCAAGACGTGACCCTCCAAGCGGCAAGCCGATCACATCTCGGCCGGGGGCAAAATCGGCTATCCGTCCAGCCGGCGGGCGCCCCTCAGGCCGCGAACGCCGCCAGCCGACCCGAATCCGGTACCGGGTCCAGCGTCAGCTGCGGCGGCGCGTTCGTCGCCACCCACCCCGCGACGATCCGCGCCTCGTCGACCTCGCCGGCGGGCAGATGCCCGGTCGGTCGCCGCGGGTCCCAGTGCCGCAGCGCCGCCGCGGTGCGCTCGGCGAGGTCGTCCGGACCGCTCGGGCACCAGTCGACGACCCGCCCGCCCACGAGCCAGAACAGGTCTCCGCGTCCCTCGTCGCGCGGGTGCGGAGCGCGGACGAGCTTCGGCCGGGCGTGCGTCGCCCCGAGCACGCCGTCGAGGCGCGACAGCAGCTGCTCCAGCCGCGCGCGCCGGCGCCGCAGCCACGCCGCGCGCTCGTAGCGCTGCGCGCCGGCCGCCGCGCGGGTCTCGGCGTCGATGTGCGCGAGCAGCGCCGCGCCCCCGTCGCCCTGCCCGGTGAACAGCGCAAGCGCCTCGTCGAGACGGCGGCGGTAGAGGTTCGGGTCGAGGTCGCCGAGGCAGGGCGACAGGCAGCGGCCCATCTGGCCGTACGCCGACGGCCACTGGCGGCGCGGCAGCTTGCGCCCGCAGTGGCGCAGGCCGAAGAGCGAGTTGAGCTGCTCGACGAGCTCGGCGGCGACCGCCCGCCCGCGCAGCGGCCCGACGCTGACGGCATGCCCGCTCGCGGGCGCGGGCGCCACCTCGAGCACGGGGAACGCGATGTCGAGGCGGCAGCGCAGGTACACGAAGCGGTCCTGGTGCTTGAGGCGCACGTTGCCGGGCGGGGCGAGCCGCTTGATGAGCCGGTTCTCGAGCACCAGCGCGCCCAGCTCGGACGCCGCCTGCTGGTAGTCGACGCTCGCCGCCTGCGCCGTCCAGGCCGACGGGTCGCTCGAGGCGGCGAAGTGCGACCGCACGCGCGTGCGCAGGGCGATCGACTTGCCGACGTACAGCGGCTGGCCGCCGGCGTTGCGGAAGATGTAGACGCCGGGCTCGTCGGGGAGCTCGCGCGCGCCGGCGAGGCTGTCGAGCGCCGTCTCGCGGCCCGCCGGCTCCTCCATGAGCTCGGACCGCGCGCCGGCGCGGCGGCGGCGCGCGCCGTGGCGGCCGCCGTCGGTGGCGGCGGCCCGGCTCCGGGCTGCCCGCGCCGGCTTGAGCAGCGCCAGCGCATCGCCGACCGTGGGCGCGTGCGCAGCCAGCCGCGGAAGCAGCGCGCAGAACACGCGGCCGCAGGTCTCGGCGTCGGCGAGCGCGCGGTGGCGGTCGGTGACCTCGATGCCGAGCGACTCGGCGAGCGGCACCAGCCGCCGCTGGCGCGCCAGCGGCGCGAAGCGCCGGGCGAGCGCGACCGTGCAGATCGCGGGCGGGTCGGGCCAGACGAGCCCGCGGCGCTCGCAGGCCTGGCGCAGCACCCGCCGGTCGAAGGCGGCGTTGTGCGCGACGAGCACGCGGCCCTCGAGCGCAGCGACGAGGTCGGCGAGGACGATCTCGGCCTCGGGCGCCTCGTCCACCATGGCCTGGGTGATGCCGGTGAGCCGCTGGACCCCGCGCGAGAGCGGCGCGCGGACGGCGCACAGCGAGGCGAAGCGGTCGTGGAGCTCGCCGCCGCCGACGAGCACGGCGCCCACCTCGGTGACCTCGCACCCGTCGCCGCCGAGGCCGTTCGTCTCGGTGTCGACCGCCAGGAACTCGACGGTGCGCAGCGGCTGGGCGAGAAGGTCCACGCCGGTGTCCTACGGCATGGCCCCGACGGAGCGCACGCGAGATTGCGCATCGCGCGACCGGGTGGAGGGGTAGCATCGCGGCTACTGGAGCCGAACACGTCCGGAGGGAGGACCCGGTGCCCGCATTCGCCGCAGACCAAGAGCTCGACCGCCTGGCGGCCGAGCGCGAGGCGTGGGACGCCTACCTCGCCACGCTGCTCGGGCTCGAGGGCCCGGAGTACGAGAGCGCCGAGGTGCAGGCCTGGGAGCGCCTGCAGGACCGGCTCGCAGAGACGTCGCGCTGACGCGGGCGTTCATTTGGACTAGGGTTCCGGCTCGGACCTGGAGGGTCAGAGGGGATGCTTCGCCTGTCACGAATCCACGTTGCGCTGGGTGCGACGGCCATCGCGGCGCCCCTCCTCGCGGGCTGCGGGAACGACAGAACCCACGCCAACGAGGAACGCCCTCCGTCCCCGATCGTCGTCACCGCGTCGATCTCGAAGCACAAGGTCTCGGTCTCCCCGACGACCTTCGGCGCCGGCCCGATCCGCCTGGTGATCACCAACCAGACGGATCGCTCGCAGCAGATCACGCTCGAGAGCGCCGATGACCCCGGCTCCGGCAACGCCGGCATCCGCCAGGAGACGGGGCCGATCAACCCGCGCGACACCGCATCGCTGGCGGCGAACGTCACCCAGGGCCCCTACCGCGTGCACGTGAAGGGCAACGACATCTCCGCCGCCAGGCTCGACGTCGGCGAGGAGCGCGCATCCGCCCAGCAGGACCTCCTGCTGCCGTAGTCCCTTGACATCAGATGCTTGCGTGCAATACTTGCGTCCGTGCAAGCAAGCACTGAGACCCCGCATCGAGTCGCCGAGCAGCTCGTCGCGCTCTGGCACCACTGCCTGAGCGACGCGACGCGCCTGTACTCGCTGCTCGCCGAGCTCGACATCGGCCTCACCGACATGAAGCTCATGCACCACCTGTCGCACTCGCGCACCGAGCCCACCGTCAAGGAGCTCGCCGACAGCATGCGGCTCTCCCTGCCCGGGGCGAGCCGCGCCGCCGACGCGCTCCTGCGCCGCGGATGGGTCGAGCGCCGCGAGGACGAGCAGGACCGTCGCATGAAGCGCCTGCGGATCACGGATGACGGACGCGACGTCCTGCGTCGCGTCGAAGAGGCGCGCCTGGCCGGCCTCGAGAGCCTCATCGCCACCCTCCCGGCGGAGGATCTCGACCGCCTCGGCGCCGCCATCGGACCGATCCTGCGAGAGCTGGAAGGACGTACCCCGTGAGGCTGCCGATCACCGACGACAACCGCCGCTGGTGGACCCTCGCCGCGATGTGCTTCGCGCTGTTCATGGTGATGCTCGACAACACCGTGGTCAACGTGGCGCTGCCGGCGATCCAGCGCGACCTGCATATGTCCATCTCCGGCCTGGAGTGGACGATCAACGCCTACACGCTCGTGCTCGCCGTCCTGCTCGTGACCGGCGGGCGCCTCGGCGACCTGTTCGGGCGCAAGCGGATGTTCCTGTTCGGCGTCGTCGTGTTCGCGCTCGCCAGCGCGATGATCGGCTTCGCCCAGAGCGAGGCGTGGCTCGTCGGCTTCCGCGCGGTCCAGGGCATCGGCGCCGCGTTCATGATGCCGGGCACCCTCTCGATCATCACCCACTCGTTCCCGGCCGAGGAGCGCGGCAAGGCGATCGGCACGTGGGCCGGCGTGAGCGCGCTCGCGCTGGCGATCGGGCCCGTCCTCGGCGGCTTCCTCGTCGAGCACGTCTCCTGGCAGTCGATCTTCTTCATCAACCTGCCCGTCGCCGCGTTCGCCATCGTGCTGACGCTCATCGCCGCGAACGAGTCGCGCGACGAGGGCGTGGCTCGCACGATCGACGTCCCCGGCGTCGCGGCCATCACGATCGGCCTCGGCGCGCTCGTCTTCGCGCTCGTCGAGGGCAACCAGTGGGGCTGGGGCTCGGCCCGCATCCTGGCGCTCTTCGCCACCGCGGTGATCGGCCTCGTCGGCTTCGTCATCATCGAGCGCCGGTCCCGCGCGCCGATGGTCGACTTCACGTTCTTCCGCTCGCGCGAGTTCTTCGGCGCCAACGCGGTCGCGTTCATCGTGACGTTCGGCATGTTCGCGATGTTCTTCTTCCTCGCGCTCTACATGCAGAACGTGCGCGACTACACCGCGCTCCAGGCGGGCGTGCGGTTCCTGCCGACGACCCTGCTGATCATCGTCACGGCGCCGCTGGCCGGGCGCCTGAGCGACCGCATCGGCTCGAAGCTGCCGATGGTCGCCGGCCTGCTCATCGTCAGCGGCTCGCTGTTCTGGCAGAGCTTCCTGACGACCTCGAGCGGCTACGGGTTCCTCGTCGTCCCGTTCATGATGATGGGCGTCGGCATGGGCCTCGTCATGTCGCCGATGAGCACGGCCGCGATGAACGCGGTGCCCGTGACGAAGGCCGGCGTCGCCTCCGGCATCCTGTCCATGACCCGCATGGTCGGCGGCACGTTCGGGGTCGCCGCGCTCGGCGCGCTGATCACCGCGCTGGGCCGCGACCGGCTCGGCCACCTCCTCCCCCAGGCCGGCTCCGGCCAGCTCGACAAGCTCGCCGACGCGCTCGGCGCCGGCGCCGCACCGGCCGGCGCCCCGTCGTCGGCGATGGACGACGCGTTCGTCCATGCCCTCCAGGGCGGCATGCGCCTCGGCGCGGCCGTCGTCCTGGTGGGTGCGTTCGTGGCCGCGGCGACGATCTCCTCCCGTCGCCGCGTGCCCGCGAACGCCGGCCAGGGCGTGGACGCCGCGCAGACCGAGCTCGCCGCGTAGGCGGGCCCGGACGGGGCGGCCGCGTAGGCGGACCCGGAGGGCGGCCGCGTAGGCGGGCCCGGACGGGGCGGCCGCGTAGGCGGGCCCGGACCGGGGCGGCCGCGGAGCCGTCCACCGCCGGGGGTAGCTTCGCGGATCGTGCACGCCCTGGGCGCCGACGACGCGGACGCCATCGCAGCCGCCCACGCCGCGGGCGAGTTCGTCTGGGCCGACCTGCTCGACCCCACCCCCGAGCAGCTCGCCCGGATCGGCGACGTCTTCGACCTGCACCCGCTCGCGATCGAGGACGCCACCGAGTTCGACCAGCTGCCGAAGATCGACCACTACCGCGACTGGCTGCTGCTCGTCTTCTACGGGGTCGCCGAGGACGACAGCGAGCCGGTCGACCTCATCGAGACGCACCTGTTCGTCGCGCACGACTGGCTCGTCACCGTACGCCGCGAGCCCTGCATGTCCCTCGAGACCCTGGTCCACCGCGACGACCCGGGCGACGAGCGCTGGATCGTCTACCGCGTCATCGACGCGCTGACCGACTCGTTCTTCAGCGTCCTGCACACGCTCGACGACCGCATCGAGGCGCTCGAGAACGAGATCCTCACCGGGAACGTGCAGCGGGTGCGCGAGCACGTGATCACGCTGCGGCGCTCCGTCGGGCGGCTCACCCGCGTCCTGATCGCCCAGCGCGACATCCTCGACGGCTCGGCCAAGGACCTCGCCGCGCTGGCCGGCCTGGAGGACGAGTCGACCGCCTACTTCCGCGACGTCCAGGACCACCTGCGCCGCCTCGCGCTCCGCGCCGACGGCCAGCGCGAGCGGCTGACCGCCGCGATCCACCTCGCCGACAGCGCCGCGAACACCCGCATGACGCGGGCCAGCGAGCGGCTCGCGCTCATCGCCACGGTCTTCCTGCCGCTGACCGCCGTGGCGAGCTTCTTCGGCATGAACTTCTCGTGGATGGTCGACCACATCGACACGCTCGGGTGGTTCCTCGCGCTCGGGATCGCGCTGCCCGTCGCCACGCTCGTCGGGCTGTTCGCGTTCGTCCTCAAGCGCGGCTACCTCGACTGAGCGACCGCCGCCGGACTCCCCTAGAGTCCTGGCCCTATGGCCGTGGATCTATCGCAAGTGAGCAGCATCGCTGCCGAGCCGGGTGAGCTCCCCGCGACGATGGCCGCCTGGGTCATCCGCGAGGAGCGCCAGGGCGAGCCCGTCGACGCCTTCCAGATCGAGGAGATCGAGGTACCGGAGCCCGGAGCCTTCGAGGTCGTCGTTCGCGTCATGGCCGCCGGCGTGAACTTCAACAACGTCTGGGCGGCGCTCGGCCAGCCGGTATCGGTCTTCGGCTACGGCGACCACCCGCAGTACGGCCACCACATCGGCGGCTCGGACGCCTCCGGCATCGTCTGGAAGGTCGGCGACGGCGTCACGCGGTGGAAGCCGGGCGACGAGGTCGTCATCCACTGCAACCAGGCCTCCTACGAGGACCCGGAGGTCCACGGGCTCGACCCGCTCGCCGCCCCGAGCCAGCGGATCTGGGGCTACGAGACGACGTGGGGCTCGTTCGCCCAGTTCACGAAGGTCCAGGCCCAGCAGCTCCTGCCCCGCCCCCGGAACCTGACGTGGGAGGAGGCGGCGTCCTACGGGCTGACGTACTTCACCGCCTACCGCATGCTCATCGACCAGGTGAAGCTGCAGGCGGGCCACCGCGTCCTGATCTGGGGCGCCGCGGGCGGGCTCGGCGTCTTCGCCACCCAGCTCTGCAAGGCGTCCGGCGCCGAGTGCGTCGGCGTCGTCTCGTCCGACGAGAAGGGCGAGCTGATCAAGCGCCTCGGGGCGACGGACTACATCAACCGCAACGAGTTCGCGGGGATGATGCGCAAGGGCGGCGAGACGCCCGATGAGGAGAAGGCGCGCTTCAAGGTGTCGCGCGCGTTCTCCAAGCGCGTCGGGGATCTGCTCGGCGAGCCGCCCGACATCGTGTTCGAGCACGTCGGCAAGGCGACGTTCCCCACGTCGGTGCTGACCGTCAAGCCGTTCGGCAAGGTCGTGATCTGCGGCGCGACGTCGGGCTACCAACTCGACTTCGACGTGCGCTACCTGTGGATGCGCCAGAAGCAGATCATCGGCTCGCACTTCGCCAACGCGTGGGAGTGCAAGAAGGCCAACGAGCTCATCGAGCAGTCGAAGATACGCCCGGTGCTCTGGCAGACGATGGGCTTCGACAAGGTGGCGGAGGCGCACCAGTTGATGCATGAGAACAAGCACCTCGGGAAGATCTCGATCCTCGTCGGCGCCGCCGAGGAGGGTCTGGGCCAGACCGAGGAGGGTCCCGGAGCGATCCGGGCGGAGGTCGGAAGCTGATGGCGGGCATCGTTCACATCCCCTGGTACGCGACGGGCATGCGGTCCGACCGGCTCTCGGACGCGCTGGCGCGGATCGCGCCGGTGTCGATGCGCTACGGGGCGACCGACTACCGCGTCTACCGCAGCCGCGACGACCGGTACAAGTTCCTGCAGACGGCGACGTTCGAGACGAAGCTCGAGTGGGAGCGCTACTGGGAGGGCGAGGAGTTCATCGCCTTCCGTGTCAACCACCAGGGTTGGTACCAGGTACCGGTCCTGTACTCGTGGCAGGACCTCGTGGTGTCGGGCGGGCTGCAGCCGGAGCCGATCACCGCCGGAGTCGAGGTCGGCGACGCGCAGGCGCAGTAGCGCCTGCGCCAGGTCCCGGTTTCACGCGATAGTCACCCTTTTGGGGCATGGTCGCGAATGAGACGGGTATGCCCCGAGCCATGCATCCCGCCGCCCATCACGCCCTTCGAGAGCTGTCGGCGGCCGGCCGGCACCTGACCGAGCACTGGAGCGTGCTCGCCGGGCGCCTCGCCGGCCCCGAATCGGTCGTCCTGCGCGCCGGTGCCGACAGCGCGGCGGGCATGCTCACCGAGCTCTACCCGATGGGCGCGGCGCGCGACGTGCCGCTCGAACCGGCCGCGGACGCGCTCGGCGCGGCGCTCGGCGGCGTCCGCGGCCGCCTGGCCGACCGCTTCCTGGAGCGCAACCAGGCCCTGCGCGCGGCCGTGCTCGACGTCCAGCACGTCACGACCCTGCTCGCCTACGTCGAGGCACTCGTGCGCAACGACGGCGACGACGAGCTCGCGGACGCCTGTGCCGGCTGGCAGGAGCGCCTGTGGGCCCACGAGAACGCCGCCCGCGGACTGGCGATCGCCGCGGCCGAGGACCCCGACCAGGCGATCGCGCCGGCCGACGGCTCGCCGGTCGGGCGCGCCGCGCACCGGGTCGCCAGCGTCGCCGGCGCGGCGGGGGAGTGGGTCGACCGCCAGACCGGCTCGGCGACCTGAGCCGCTAGGCGGCCGGGCGGCGCGTCGGCTTCGTCGCCTCGATGTCCATCCGCAGCCGCGCGAGCGACTGGCGGATGAGCCGCGACACCTGCATCTGCGAGACCCCGATCAGGCTGGAGATCTCCGTCTGCGTCATGTCCTCCTCGAAGCGCAGCCGCAGGATCTCGCGGTCGCGGTCCGACAGTGACTCGAGCGCGTCGTCGAGCATCACGCGGATCTCCGCGCGGCCCAGCTCGGGGTCGGCGCCGCCCAGCGACTCGGCCAGGGTCGAGTCCTCGCCCGCGGGCTCGTCGAACGAGCGCGTGCGGTGCGCCTGGGCCGACTGGATGGCGCTCAGCGTGTCCTCCATCGACGCGTCGACCGCCGCGGCGATCTCCTCGACGGTCGGCGAGCGGCCGAGCTGGTTGGTGAGCTCGTCGCGCGCCTTGGCCACCTTGAGCTGCAGCTCCTGCGTGCCGCGCGGGACGTGCAGGGCCCAGGTGCGGTCCCGGAAGTGGCGCTTGATCTCGCCGAGGACGGTCGGCGTCGCGTAGGAGGAGAAGCGGACCTCGCGCGTCGTGTCGAAGCCGTCGATCGCCTTCATGATCCCGATGCAGGCGACCTGGACGAGGTCGTCGAGCGGCTCGCCGCGGCCGGCGTAGCGGCCCGCGAGCGCGCGCGCGAGCGGCAGCATCTCCTCGGCGAGCTGGTCGCGCGCCGCGGAGTCGCCGTGCTTGTGGTAGCGCTCGAGCAGCGTGCGTTCGCGCGCGGCGCGCTGCGCCGCCGTGGTGGACCCCCCATCGGCCATGCCCGACATGTTGCCCGACCGGGGCGTCCCGTGCACGCTGGTTTGGCGCCTACGCCTGCTCGAGCGGGGCCATGGTCAGCCCGGCGGCGTTGAGCTGGTCCCAGTAGTGCTCGGCCAGCTCCTTGTGACCGGTGAAGACGATGGCCTGGCCCGTGCTGTGGATGCGATCGGCGATCGCCAGGCCCTGCTGCAGGCTGACCCCCGGGATGGTGCGCGAGAGGGTGCGCGCGACGTGCTCGAACGTGTTGTGGTCGTCGTTGCGGACGATGACCCGCCAGGCTCCGCCGAGCCCGCTGTCCGGGCCGCCGAGCCGCGGGCGCTCGATGGTCTGCGGCATCGCCTGAAGGTTAACCGGCTCGCTTGGACCAGTACCGCGCGAGGCCCGCATAGCACTGCTCGGGCGGCGCCGCCTGCTCCAGCGCGTCGACGACCGCCGGCTCCGCGCGCGCGGCGAGCCACGTGTGGTGCTCGGCGACCCACTGCGCCTCGTCGAGCTCGCGCGCCGGGCGCCCCCACGTGTCGAACCACGCCTCGAGCGCGTCGAGGTGCCCGCCCACGTCCTCGAAGACCCCGAAGTGCGTGGGCACGACGCGGTCCGGTTCCCACGAGCGGAACAGCGCGATCGACTCCATCCACGCCTCGAGGTCGATGTCGGGCGGCGGCGTCGCGCCGAGCGTCGGGCCGCCCTGCACCCGGATCCCCGCGGTGTCGCCGGCGAACAGCGTGCCGGTCGGCTCGTGCAGGTAGCCGAGGTGGTGGGAGGCGTGGCCGGGCGTCGCGGCGTGGCGGAAGTCCTCCGTGCGGCCCTCGCCGAGGATGCGGATCCGGTCCGCCGGGACCGGGCGCATCTCGCCCCACAGCCGAGCCATGTCGTCGCCGTACAGGCGCCCGGCGCTGGCCATGAGCTTCGCGGGGTCGATCAGGTGCCGCGCGCCGCGCTCGTGCACCCAGACCTCGGCGTCCGGCCACCGCTCGCACAGCGCGCCCGTCGCGCCGGCGTGGTCGAGATGGATGTGGGTCAGCGCGATGATCCGCGGCACCTCCCCGTCCAGCCCGGCCAGCAGCGTGTCGAGCGTCGATCCGGGCCCCGGGTCGACCAGCACGTCGCCGACCAGCCAGGCGCCGATGACGTGCTCGCGGCCGAGGTGTTCGAGATCGATCAGGCGCATGCCACCACCAGGTCTTGGAAGGAACGCGCGCCGAACGGCTCGCCGCGCCAGGCGCCCGGGTCGATCGAGCGCACGTCGACGCGCTCGCGCACCCACGCGACGTCGTAGGCGACCGCCTCCTCGGGCAGGTCGGGATCGGCGACCGCCACGGGACCGCCTCCAGGACGGAACGCGAGCGCGGCCCGGCCGGCCTGCAGCGCCGCGCGCGAGCCCCCGTCGAGCAGGAAGAACGTCGCCAGCAGACGGCCGCCCGGGCGCAGGACGCGCCGCGCCTCCGCGAGGTAGCGGTCGGCCTCCGGCTCGAGCAGATGCGTGACGACGCTCGCCATCAGGACGACGTCGAAGCTGTCGTCCGCGTACGGGAAGCGGTACTGGCGCGCGCTCTGGCGCCCGGACGGGTGGTAGCGCGCGTTGTGCAGGTCGGCGACCTCGAAGCGAAAGCCCGCCGGGTAGTGCTCGCGGCACCATCGGATCGCCATCTCGTTGACGTCGAAGCCGGAGTATCCGCCGGTCGTCAGGTAGCCGGCGAGCGGGCGCGCCATCCGGCCGATGCCGCAGCCGACGTCGAGGACGTCGCTGCCGGGCTCCAGGCCCGCCAGCTCGACGAGGTGGCCCAGGAACTCGTCGCCCGTCGCCACGAAGTCGCCCTCCCCCACGAACTGCAGGCGGCGCGGGGGAACGAGCGGGTCGTGGCGGCCGGCGACGCGGTCGAGGGCGTCGGCGGCGCGGAGCTTGAGCGAGGTGGCGGCGCGGCCCTGCACGAGGGCCGGACCATACAATTGACCCATGAGTCACCGCCTTCCCGAGCCGGACCGGCCGTGGATGATGCGCACGTATGCGGGCCATTCCACGGCGGAGAAGTCCAACGAGCTGTATCGCTCGAACCTGGCGAAGGGACAGACGGGCCTCTCCGTAGCGTTCGACCTGCCCACGCAGACCGGCTACGACCCGGACCACGCCCTCGCGCGCGGCGAGGTGGGCAAGGTCGGGGTGCCGGTCGCCCACCTCGGCGACATGCGCATGCTGATGGACGGGATCCCGCTCGGCGACATGAACACGTCGATGACGATCAACGCGACGGCGGCGTGGCTGCTGGCGCTCTACATCGTGGCCGCCGAGGAGCAGAGCGTGGACGCCGCCGCGCTCCAGGGCACGACCCAGAACGACATCATCAAGGAGTTCCTCGCCCGCGGCACGTACGCGTTCCCGCCCGGGCCGTCGATGCGCCTGATCGCCGACATGGTGGCCTACACGGTCACCGAGGTGCCCAAGTGGAACCCGATCAACATCTGCAGCTACCACCTGCAGGAGGCGGGCGCCACGCCGGTCCAGGAGATCGCGTACGCGATGTCGAACGCGATCGCGGTCCTCGACGCGGTCCGGGAGCGCGTCTCCGAGGACCTCATGCCGAAGGTCTTCGCGCGCATCTCGTTCTTCGTCAACGCGGGCGTGCGGTTCATCGAGGAGCACGCGAAGCTGCGGACGATGGGCATCCTCTGGGAGGAGCTCGGCCGCGAGCGCTACGGCGTCGAGGACGAGCGCGCCCTGCGCTTCCGCTACGGCGTGCAGGTCAACTCGCTCGGCCTCACCGAGTCCCAGCCCGAGAACAACGTGCAGCGCATCGTGCTCGAGGCGCTCGCCGTCACGCTGGGCCGCGGCGCCCGTGCGCGCGCCGTGCAGCTGCCGGCGTGGAACGAGGCGCTCGGCCTCCCGCGGCCGTGGGACCAGCAGTGGTCCCTGCGCATCCAGCAGGTCCTCGCCTACGAGACCGACCTGCTCGAGTACCCCGACATCTTCGAGGGCTCGAAGGTCATGGACGGCCTCGTCGAGGAGCTGCTCGAGGGCGCGCGGCGCGAGATGGCCGTCGTGGCCGAGCACGGCGGCGCCGTCGAGGCGGTGTCGTACATGAAGGCGGCGCTCGTCGACTCCCACCGCGAGCGCATCCGCCGCATCGAGGCCGGCGAGCTGACCGTGGTCGGCATCAACCGCTACACGGAGACCGAGCCGTCGCCGCTGGCCGACGGCGAGGACGGCGGCATCCTCGTGGTCGACCCGGGCGTCGAGGCCCACCAGCGCGAGGCGCTCGAGGCGTGGCGCGCCGAGCGCGACCAGGCCGGCGTCGACGCGGCGCTGGCCGAGCTGGCCCGCGTCGCCGCCGACGACGCCCAGAACATCATGCCGGCGACGATCGCCGCCGCCCGCGCGGGCGTCACCACCGGCGAGTGGTCGCAGACGCTGCGCGACGCGTTCGGCGAGTACCGGGCGCCCACCGGCGTCGGCGAGGCCACCGCGGCGCCGCAATCCGTGGAGGTGGAGCAGGTGCGCGAGCAGGTCGAGCGCGTCTCGGAGTCGCTCGGCCGCACGCTGAAGATCCTCGTCGGCAAGCCCGGTCTGGACGGGCACTCCAACGGCGCCGAGCAGTTCGCCGTGCGCGCGCGCGACGTCGGGATGGACGTCGTCTACGACGGCATCCGGCTGACGCCCGAACAGATCGCCAAGAGCGCGCTCGACGAGGGCGTGCACGTCATCGGGCTGTCGATCCTGTCCGGCTCGCACCGCGAGCTGATCCCGGCGGTGATGGAGGCGCTGCGGGCCGCGGGCGTCGACGTCCCGGTCGTCGTGGGCGGGATCATCCCGGCGGCCGACGTCCCCGCCCTCGAGGAGGCCGGGGTGGCGGCGGTCTACACCCCGAAGGACGTCGGGTTCACGCGGATCATGGGCGAGGTGGTGGCGCTGGTCGAGCGCGCGCACCGGCCCGACCCCGTGACCGCAAAGGCGTGAGGCCCTGCGGGCCCTCACCCCGCGACGCCGCAACCCTGCGAGGCAACGCATCGTGAGGCCCTGCGGGCCCTCACCCCGCGACGCCGCAACCCTGCGAGGCAACGCATCGTGAGGCCCTGCGGGCCCTCACCCCGCGACGCCGCAACCCTGCGAGGCAACGCATCGTGAGTCCCGCAGCGGGCGCCGAGCTGGCCGCGCGGCTGCGCGACGGCGACCTCGCGGCCGCTCCGGCCACCCTCAACCTGGTCGAGAACCGATCGCCCGCGGCGCGGGCCGACGTCGACGCGCTGCTGGAGGGCGTCTCCCCCGCCGCGCTCGGCGGCGAGGCCCCCGGCCACGTCGTCGGCATCACCGGGCCGCCCGGGGCGGGCAAGTCGACGCTGCTGTCGGCGCTCGTGAAGGCGTGGCGGGCGGCGGGTCGCAGCGTGGCGGTGCTCGCGGTCGACCCGTCGTCGAAGCGCTCCGGCGGGTCGCTGCTCGGCGATCGCGCGCGGATCGTCCACGACCCGGCCGACCGGGCGGTGTTCATCCGGTCCACGGCGGCGGGCGGGCGCCTCGGCGGGATCGCGCCGTCGACGCGCGCCGCGGCCGCCGCGCTGGCCGCCGCGTTCGACGTGGTCGTCATCGAGACGGTCGGCGTCGGCCAGTCCGAGACCGAGGTCGCGCACGTCGCCGACACCGTCGCGGTGATCGTCCAGCCGGGATCGGGCGACGCCCTGCAGTTCCTCAAGAGCGGGATCATGGAGGTGCCGGACGTCCTGGTCGTGACGAAGGCGGACCTCGGCGTGGTGGCGCATCGCGCGCGGCGCGACCTGGGCGCCGCGCTGCGCTCGCTCGGCGCGCGTGACACGCCGGTGGTCGCCGTCTCGTCGATCGCCCCGGTCCAGGGCGTCGACGACCTGATCGCCGCGATCGACGCCCATCGCGAGCGGCTCGACGTCGCCGCGCGGCGCCAGGCTGCGCGCCGCGACGCGGCGCTCACCGACTTCACGGTCGAGCACGGCGAACGCGGCCTGCGGTCGGTCGGCGGCGCCCGCGCGGCGCTCCGGCTGCTCACCGCGCAGCAGGCGGGGGCCGACGTCCCTACGCTGGTGCGCGTGCTCGAGGACGCGGCCGGGACGGCGGAAGCGCAGGTGGGACGGTGAAGCTCGAGAGCTGGCAGTCCCAGCTCGCCCTCATGGTGGGCGTGTTCGCGGTCGCGACGCTGCTGGCCGAGCTGTTCGGCGCGGCGAACCTCGGCGTCGCGGTGACGGTCGGGCAGCTCGCGTTCGCGGCGACCTACATGTTCCTGATCGTGAAGCGCTGACCCGCGTCGATCGCGTCGCCCCCCGTGGAGGCCGATCGCCGCGCGCGGTCAAACATTCGTCCAACGGCCCTCAAGCGGACGGACGTCCGATGGTTCGGGGCCTGTCGCGTCGGCACTCTGGATCCATGCACACGAATCGCCTGCGATCGTTCGACGGCGCCCTGATGCTCTTCGTCCTCGCCGTGGTCCTCGCCGTCGGCCTCGGGGCCAGCGGTCTGCTGTAGGGACGCGGCGCGCGCTCCGGGGCAGGGACGCCGGGCGGTTCGGCGCCGTCAGTAAGCTGTGTCACGTATGGGACGTGAACCGCTACGCGACGGGCACGGCCGCCTGATCGGCGATCTGCGCCTGTCGGTCACCGATCGCTGCAACTTCCGCTGCCAGTACTGCATGCCGGCCGAGGGCCTGCCGTGGCTCGACCGGGCCGAGGTGCTGCGCTTCGAGGAGATCGAGCGCCTTGTGGCGCTGCTGGCGCAGATGGGCGTGCGCGACGTGCGCCTGACCGGCGGCGAGCCGCTCGTGCGCCGCGACTTCCCGACGCTCGTCGGCCTGCTGGCCCCGGTGGTCGACGACCTCGCGATCACGACGAACGGGTTCCTGCTCGAGCGCGACGCCGCGGCCCTGGTCGCCGCCGGCGCGACACGCTTCAACGTCTCGATCGACTCGCTGCAGCGCGACCGCTTCTACGAGATGACCCGCCGCGACGCGCTGCCGCGCGTGCTGGCCGGGCTCGAGCACCTCGCCCAGTTCCCCGAGGCGCATCCGATCAAGGTCAACGCCGTCGCGCTGCGCGGCTTCACCGAGGACGAACTGCTGCCGTTCGCGCAGTTCGCCCGCTCGCACCCCTACGAGGTGCGCTTCATCGAGTTCATGCCGCTCGACGCCGACCGCACGTGGTCGCCCGACCAGGTGCTCACCGGCGACGAGATCCGCGCCGCGATCCACGAGCTGTATCCCCTCGAGCCCGAGCCGCGCGAGCCGCACGCGACGGCCCGTGTGTACCGCTTCGTCGACGGTCAGGGCCGCATCGGCTTCGTCAACCCGGTCTCGGAGCCGTTCTGCGGCGACTGCAACCGCATCCGCCTGACCGCCGACGGCAAGCTGCGCACCTGCCTGTTCAGCCTCAACGAGACCGACCTCCGCGGCCCCATGCGCGACGGCGCGACCGACGACGACCTCGAGGCGATCCTGCGCGATGCCGTGTGGCGCAAGGAGCTCAAGCACCACGTCAACGAGCCCGGGTTCATCCAGCCCGAGCGCTCGATGAGCGCCATCGGCGGCTAGAGAGAATCCACCGCCGTCTCACTTCCTCAGCCGGCCCCGGCGCGCAGGGCCTCGAGCCGGCGCGCACCGCCGAGTGCTCGAGCCTCGGCGAGCGCTTCCGGCTCGCGCGCGGCTGAGCGCGACCCCCGCCACGCCGCCGCGGCGCCGCGGCGACCTGGCGGGGTCGTATGCTCAACGGCATGGACGCGACGGAAGCCCGGTCCTGGCTGCGGTGCTACCGCTGCTGGTCGCAGGATCTCGAAGTGCAGGTCCACTACGAGGGGATCCACAAGATCGACCCCTTGACCGGCGAGCGCGCCGAGGTCGTCGACGAGCTGCAGGAGGCGGTCGTCCAGTGCCTGGACTGCATGCACGACCAGCCGCACCTGGGCTTCGCCGGCGGGCGCGTGGAGCCGATCGAGGACCGATGGGAGCGGATGATCGCGGGCACGCCGTGGGTCGCCTCCTGCACGGTGACCGTCGACGCCGACGAGGTCGAGACGTGCTCGGGCCCTGAGGCGGGCGACGCCCTGTCCTACGCGGCGTTCGGCGAGCACGGCACCCGCGAGTTCTTCACCCACGTCCGCTTCCACAAGCACGAGGACGACAACCGCATCACCGTCCACCTGCTCGTCGAGCTCTACGCCCGCTCGGCCGACGAGGCGACCGAGGTGCTCGAGGAGGCCGCCCGCGGGCAGCTGACGATCACGTCGCTGGCCGAGGAGTCCCGGCCCCCGGCGGCGACCGGCGACGACCGGCACTGACCTCGTGCACCGCCTCCTCCTGATCGCGGTCGCGCTGCTCGCCCTGGCGGTGCCGGGGGTGGCCGCGGCCGCTGACGCGACCACGCCGACGCTCGCCGTGCTCGGCCAAGGCACCGCGTTCGCCACGCCGGACACCGCGAACGTCGAGGCCGCCGTCGCGCGGACGGCGACGAGCCGCGAGGCGGCCCGCGACGATGTCGCGCGCAGGACCACGGCCCTGCTGGCCGCGCTGCAGCGCCTCGGCGTGCCGCGCGCGGACATCCAGACGCAGAGCATCGCCATCACGCGCAGCACCCACAAGCGCCGGCCCCGCGTGCGCTACACGGCGCGCGCCGCGCTGAGCGCGCATCTGACGAACGTCGCGCTCGTGGGACCGGTCTTCGACGCGCTGACGGCGGCGCGGGCCGACGACGTCACCGGACCGTCGTTCGGCTTCTCGAACCCGACGGCCGGGCTGCCCGAGGCCGAGCAGGCGGCGCTCGCCGATGCCCGGGCGCGGGCGGACGCGGCCGCCGCGGCGGTCGGGATGCGGGTGATCGGGGTGCAGTCGATCAACCTCGACCCGAGCTCGGTGGTGACGCCGGGCGTGGCGAGCGACAGCGCCTCGGCCGGAGCGGCGGCGCCCAAGCAGCCGACCCCGGTCGAGACGGGGCGCGTCGAGGTCAGCGCGGCCGTGGCGGTCGTGTTCCTGCTCGGCCCCGCCTGAGCGCCGGCTCAGCTCGCCCCATTGCCGTTCTTGCGCCCGTTCGCGACGCGGTCGATCAGCCCGTAGTCCGCGGCCTCCTGCGCGGTGAAGAAGCGGTCGCGCTCGCTGTCCTCGTGCACGCGCTCGATCGACTGGCCCGTGTGCTGGGCGAAGATCTCGTCGAGCCGCGCCCGCAGCGCCAGCGTCTCCCGCGCGTGGATCTCGATGTCGGTGGACTGGCCCTGGAAGCCGCCGGTCGGCTGGTGGATGAGGATGCGGCCGTTCGGCAGCGACGACCGCTTGCCGGGCGCGCCGCCGGTGAGGACGAGGGCGCCGGCCGACATGGCGATCCCGCAGCAGATCGTCGCCACGTCGGGCTTGATGAACTGCATCGTGTCGTAGATCGCCAGCCCCGCGTAGACCACCCCGCCCGGTGAGTTGACGTAGAGCTGGATGTCGCTCTCGGGGTCCTCGGCCTCGAGGTGCAGCAGCTGGGCGACGACGAGGTTGGCGATCTGGTCGTCGATCGGCGTGCCGAGGAAGATCACCCGCTCGTTGAGCAGGCGGCTGAAGATGTCGAACGAGCGCTCGCCGCGTCCGTCGGTCTTGACGACGACCGGGACCAGGTGCTGGGCGGTTTGCGCAACTGTCTGGTTGCTCATGACACCACGGTATCATGCAACCCATGAGTTGCATCAAGGAGGTTCTGCTGCCGGTCGGGGCCGACGACGCCTGGGAGGCGGTGACCGAGCCCGAGGCGCTCGAGGAGTGGCTGGCCGACGCCGTCGAGCTCGACCTGCGCGAGGGCGGCAGCGCGACGTTCGTCCTGCCCGACGGCGAGGAGCGCCGCGCGATCGTCGAGGAGGTCTCCCCCGGCGAACGCTGGTCGTTCTGGTGGTGGACCGGGGACGCCCCCGGCTCGCGCGTGACCGTCGAGCTCGCCCCGGCGATCGGCGGGACCACCGTGCGCGTCACCGAGGCGCCCGTCGGTCCGTGGGCGAGCGCCGCGGCGCCGCTCGCCGCACCCCGCCGCACGGCAACCCCCGGGCAGCGCCCGCTGACCATCGCGTGACCGACCAGGTCGACGCCGTCTTCGCCGCCCTCGGCGACCCCACCCGCCGCCGGGTCCTCGACGAGATCGGCCGTCGCGGCGGCGCCACCGCCACGCAGATCGCCTCGGACCTGCCGATCAGCCGTCAGGCCGTGGCGAAGCACATCGCGATCCTCGCCGGCGCCGGCCTGGTCGGCGCCCGGCGCAGCGGCCGGGAGACGCGCTACCGCGTCACCCCGGCCCCGTTCGGCGAGGCGATCGACTGGATGACCAGCGTCGGCGCCGAGTGGGACGAGCGGCTCGCCCGCCTGCAGCGGCTCACCGCCCGCCGCGCCCGCTGACGCGTCAGCTCAGCCGCTTCTCCAGCGCGTCGAGCTGCTCCCGCAGCTCGTCCGGCAGGCGGTCGAAGCGCGCGAAGTGCTCGTGGACCTGCGGGAGCTGGGCCTTCCAGCCCTCCTCGTCGACGTGCAGCAGCTCGGTGAGGTCGGCGTCCGACAGCCCGAGGCCGGCGGTCTCGAGCGAGCCGGGCGCGGGGACCCGCCCGATCGCGGTGTCGACCGCCTCCGCCTCGCCGTCGCAACGGCGGAAGACCCAGGCCAGCACGCGCGAGTTCTCGCCGAAGCCGGGCCACAGGAACTTGCCGTCGTCACCCTTGCGGAACCAGTTGACGTAGAAGATCTTCGGCAGCTTGCCGGCGTCGGTCTTCCTGCCGATCGCCAGCCAGTGCGCGAAGTAGTCGGCCATGTTGTAGCCGCAGAACGGCAGCATCGCCATCGGGTCGAAGCGCAGCTCGCCGACCGTGCCGGCCGCCGCCGCGGTCTTCTCCGAGCTCATGATCGAGCCGAGGAAGGTGCCGTGCTCCCAGTCGAACGCCTCGGTGACCAGCGGCACGACCGTCGCGCGGCGCCCGCCGAAGAGCATCGCGTCGATCGGCACGCCCGCCGGGTCCTCCCACTCGGGCGCGATCGCCGGGTCCTGGGCGGCCGGGGTCGTGAAGCGCGCGTTCGGGTGCGCCGCGGGCGTCTCGGAGTCGGGCGTCCAGTCGTTGCCCCGCCAGTCGGTCGCGTGCGCCGGCGGCTCCTCGGTCATGCCCTCCCACCACACGTCGCCGTCCGGCGTCTTCGCCGTGTTCGTGAAGATCGTGTTCTTCGTGATGGTGTCCATCGCGTTCGGGTTCGTGCCGAACCCGGTGCCCGGGGCGACGCCGAAGAAGCCCGCCTCGGGGTTGATCGCGTAGAGCCGGCCGTCGTCGCCGAACTTCATCCACGCGATGTCGTCGCCGATGGTCTCGACCGTCCAGCCCTCGAGCGTCGGGATGAGCATCGCGAGGTTCGTCTTGCCGCACGCGCTCGGGAAGGCGCCCGCGATGTACTTGACCTTGCCCGCGGGCGACGTCAGCTTGAGGATGAGCATGTGCTCGGCGAGCCAGCCCTCGTCGCGCGCCATGACGGACGCGATGCGCAGCGCGAAGCACTTCTTGCCCAGCAGCGCGTTGCCGCCGTAGCCGGAGCCGAACGACCAGATCTCGCGCGTCTCGGGGAAGTGCACGATGTACTTGTTGTCCGCGTTGCAGGGCCACGGGACGTCCTCGGCACCCTCGGCCAGCGGCGCGCCGACGGAATGCAGGCACGGGACGAACTCGCCGTCGGCCCCGAGCACGTCGAGGGCCTTCTGCCCCATGCGGGTCATGATCCGCATCGACACGGCGACGTACGCGGAGTCGGTGAGCAGGACGCCGATGTAGCTCTTGTCGGACCCCAGCGGCCCCATGGAGAACGGCACGACGTACATCGTGCGGCCCTTCATCGAGCCCCGGAAGAGACCGGTCAGCGTCTCGCGCATCTCGGCCGGCTCGCGCCAGTTGTTCGTCGGGCCGGCGTCGGCCTCCTCGGCGGAGCAGATGAACGTCCGGTCCTCGACGCGCGCGACGTCGTCCGGGTCCGACAGCGCCAGGTAGGAGTTCGGCCGCTTGGCCTCAGAGAGCTTCTCGAAGGTGCCGGCGTCGATGAGGACCTGGGCGAGCCGGTCGTACTCCTCCGCCGACCCGTCACACCAGTGCACGCCGTCCGGCTGTGTGAGCTCCGCCACCTCCTCAACCCAATGGACGAGTTTCCGGTGCGTCGTCGGGACTGTGGTCTCGCTGCTCACGATGGAGTCAACTCCTCGGTGCCGTGCCATGGAATGCCAAAGGAGGCTGGCTCGCGCCGCCTCCTGGGTGAGGAGACACTAACCGACCTCGCTGCCCGCGTGGACCCTCATCAGGTTGCCTTACCCCCAATCGGGGTGGGCCTACTCCACGCCGCTACTCCACGTTGCCCTCGCCCGAGGCGGGCTCGCCGGGCTGCTTGCGCGGAACGAGGACGAGGCGCTTGAACTCGGCGACGAGCAGGCCGTCCTGGTTGTAGACGCGGGTGTGGACCTTGACCGTCCCGCGGTCCTGCTTCGAGCGCGACTCGCGCTTCTCGAGGACCTCGGACTCGACGAACAGCGTGTCGCCGTGGAACACGGGCGCGGGGTGGCTGAGCTCCTCGGTCGCGAGGTTGGCGATCGCCTTGCCCGACACGTCCGAGACGCTCATCCCCAGCGCGAGCGAGTAGACGAGCGGCCCCACGACCACGTTGCGCCCCTGCTGGCTCTTGCCTGCGTACACGTCGTTGATGTGCAGAGGGTGGTGGTTCATGGTGATCAGGCAGAAGAGGTGGTCATCGGACTCGGTGACCGTCTTCGCGGGCCAGTGCTTGTAGACGTCGCCGACCTCGAACTCCTCGAGGTAGCGGCCGTAGGGATGGGCGCCGCTGGACTCACGGGCGGCCTGATCGGTGGTGAAGTCGCTGCTCATAGTTCCCACATCCTTCCGCACCCGCGGCCGGTAGCGTCCTCACGTCATGGAAGGCGTCATCGCGATCTTCGCTGCCATCGTGGTCCTCGGGCTGATCCTGCGCACCGGAACCGAGGCGCTCGTGCTGACCGGGCTCTCGCGCGACATCGCCCGCTTCCAGGTGCGCTCCGCGTTCTTCGGCGTGGGCTACACGACGGCCGAGGCGGAGACCATCGTCAACCACCCGCTGCGGCGCAGGATCGTGCAGATGCTGCTCGTCGCGGGCGCGATCGGCATCTCCGGCGTGGTGAGCTCGTCCATCCTCACGCTGGCGCGCCAGGAGGACAGCATCGTCGGGCCGCTGCTGGGACTGGTCGGCGCGACGCTGCTGCTGTGGGCGGCGATGTCGGTCAAGCCGCTGGACCGGCTGATGACGCGCATCGTGGCGTGGGGTCTGCGCCGCGCCACCAACATCGACACGCGCGACTACGACGCGCTGCTGCGCATCCACGACCAGTACTCGGTCACCCAGATCACGATCCGGCCCGATGGCATCCTCGCGGGCCGGTCCCTCGCGGAGGTCGCCCCCGAGAGCCCCGGGATCGTGCTGCTCGGGATCGAGCGGGCCGAGGGCGGCGAGTACGTCGGCGCTCCACCGCTCGACACCCGCATCGAGGCCGGCGACGTGCTGACGATCTACGGCCGCGACGACGTCCTCGCCCGGATGGGCGGGGCGGCGCCCGCGCCCCGCCGCTAACGTCCGGCGCCTTCCGACAGACCAGGAGCGACCAGCCGTGCGAAACCCCCGCGACTTCTTCAAGCCCCTCGCCATCGGTGCGCCCGACCCCGTACGTGAGATCCCGTTCCCGCCGTCGCGGATGATCCACTTCCTGGACTTCTCCAACGAGAAGATGGTCGCCAAGGTGCCCGACATCGCGCCGACGGTCGACATCCTGCTCGGCAACCTCGAGGACGCCGTGCCGGTCGACCGCAAGGAGGCCGCGCGCGCCGGGCTGGTGAAGGTCGGCCGCGACATCGAGTTCGGCGACACGCAGCTGTGGACCCGCATCAACGCGCTCGAGTCGCCCTGGGTCCTCGACGACCTCACCACGCTCGTCGGCGAGATCGGCCACAAGCTCGACGTGGTCATGGTCCCGAAGGTCGAGGGGCCGTGGGACATCCACTACGTCGATCGGCTGCTCGCCCAGCTCGAGGCCAAGGCCGGTCTCGACCGGCCCATCCTCGTGCACGCGATCCTCGAGACGTCACAGGGCGTCGCCAACCTCGAGGAGATCGCCGCGGCCTCGCCGCGCATCCAGGGCATGAGCTTCGGCCCCGCCGACCTCGCGGCATCGCGGCGCATGAAGACGACGCGCGTGGGCGGCGGGCACCCCGGCTACCAGACGATCGCGGACCCGGATCCCGAGAACCCGGACGCGCCGCGGGCGTCCTACCAGCAGGACCCGTGGCACTACTCGATCGCCCGCATGGTGGATGCGTGCACCGCGGTCGGCGCGCTGCCGTTCTACGGGCCCTACGGCGACATCCGCGACCTCGAGGGCTGCGAGACCCAGTTCCGCGCGGCGTTCCTGCTCGGCTGCGTCGGCGCCTGGTCGCTGCATCCAGCGCAGATCGCCATCGCCAAGAAGGTCTTCTCGCCCGACCCGGATGAGGTGAGGTTCGCCAAGAAGGTCATCGAGGCGATCCCCGACGGCCGCGGCGTGCACATGATCGACGGCAAGATGCAGGATGACGCCACCTGGAAGCAGTGCCGCGTGATGGTGGACCTCGCCGAGATGCTGGCCCGAAAGGATCCCGAGCTGGCCGAGGCCTACGAGCTCGAGCCGGCCGGCACGTAAGGGGTTGCCGCACGGCCCGGCCCGGGTACTGTCGCGCCATGGCCGCCATGCCGGAGCGAACCACGTCCGATCCCCACGGCGCCCTGCGCGCCGCCGTGTCGACGGCGATCGTCCAGGCGATGGCGAAGCTCTACGGCCGCGGTCCGACGAAGGCGAAGACGTACTTCAACGACGAGTACGTCTTCACCGTGCTCGAGGGCGGCCTGACGCCGAACGAGGAGCGCCTGGTCGAGGCCGGCGAGGAGCGGCTCGTGCGCCAGTACCGCCTGCGCTTCCAGGAGGTCGTCGCGGGGGAGCTGACCTCAGCCGTGGAGCAGGTCACCGGGCGCAAGGTGCTCACCTACCACAGCCAGCTCCTCTTCCACCCCTCCCGGCTCTTCGAGATCTTCCTGCTCGACGGGCCGCCCGGCGCCTGAACGTTGACCCGCCAGTCAACGCGATAGGTTCCCGGCCACATGCGCTTCTTCGAGTACGAAGCCCGCGAGGTGGTCAAGCGCGCGGGCATCCCGGTAACCGACTACGGCTTCACGACCGATGCCGGCGAGGCGAAGGCGATCGCCGAGCGGATCGGCGGGCCGGTGGTCATCAAGTCGCAGGTGCTGACGGGCGGCCGGATGAAGGCGGGCGGCGTGAAGTTCGCCGATACGCCCGAGCAGGCCGAGCGTGACGCCGCCGACGTCCTCGCCCTCGAGATCAACGGGCACATGCCGCGCGGCGTGCTCGTCGACCCGAAGGCGTCGGTCAAGCAGGAGTACTACGCCGGCGTGGTGTGGGACGGCACGCGCAAGCAGCCCGTGATGCTGTTCAGCGACATGGGCGGCATCGACATCGAGGAGGTCGCCGAGCAGCACCCCGACCACGTGGGGCGCCGGCACTTCTCGAACATCCTCCCGCTCAGCGAGTTCCAGGCGAAGCAGTGCATCGCGCAGACCGGCGTGACCGGTTCGCGGCTGAACAAGCTCGTCCCGATCCTCACGCGGCTGGCACGGCTGTTCGTCGACTACGACATGACGCTCGCCGAGATCAACCCGCTGGCCGAGATGGAGGACGGCTCGTTCGTCGCCCTCGACGCGCACATGGACATGGAGAACGAGGCCCGGCCGCGCCAGAAGGCGCTGCTGAAGGACCTCGGCGTCGGCGACGAGGAGACGCGCCAGGCCCGCGAGGCGACCGAGTTCGAGCTCGCCGGCGAGGCGGTCGACGCCCAGGACCACCGCGGCGTGGCCGGCAACGTGACGGAGTTCGACGGCAACCTCGGCCTCGTCATCGGGGCCGGCGGCGGCTCGCTGACGCTCTTCGACGCGGTGCGCAACGCGGGCGGCCAGCCCGCCAACTACTGCGAGATCGGCGGCAACCCGTCGGTCGCGAAGGCGTGCGGGCTGGCGAAGCTCGTGCTCTCCAAGCCCGGCGTGGACAAGATCGCAGTGATGATGTCGATCGTCTCCAACACGCGCGTGGACATCGTCGCGCGCGGCGTCATCAAGGCCTGCCTGGAGCTGGGCTACGACCCGGCGGAGAAGATCACGATCTTCCGGATCCCCGGGGCGTGGGAAGAGGAGGGGTTCAAGATCCTCGACAAGTACGGCGTCAAGTACGCGGACCGGTCGGTGTCGCTGCACGAGGCATCGCGGCTCGCGGTGGAGGCACTGGCGGGCACCACGCACACAAACGACCCGGCCTCCGGCCAGTAAGGAGGTCGTGGTCGAATGAGCATCCTCGTCGACGCAGACACCACCTTCATCGTCCAGGGCATCACCGGCCGCGAGGCGGTCAACCTGACCCGCGAGTGCCTGGACTACGGCGCCGGGGCGAAGATCGTCGGCGGCGTCACGCCGGGGCGCAAGGGCCGCGAGGTCCACGGCGTGCCGGTCTTCGACACCGTCGCCCAGGCGGTCGAGCACCACGGCACGCCGATCAAGGGCTCGGTCGTGACCGTGCCGCCGGCGTTCACGAAGGACGCCGTGTTCGAGGCGATCGAGAACGGCATCGAGCTCGTCGTGATCGTCACCGAGCGCATCCCGCGGGCGGACGTGGCGGAGATGGTCGAGCTGGCGACCCTGCGCGGCGCGCGGATCATCGGCCCGAACTGCCTCGGGATCATCGTTCCCGACGTCATCAAGATGGGCGGCATCGGCGGGCCCGCGAAGGACGCGGCGAAGTCGTACAAGCCGGGCGCGATCGGCGTGATCTCCCGCTCGGGCGGCATGACGACCGAGATGTCCTCGACGCTGAGCGCCGCGGGCCTCGGCATCTCGACCGCCGTCTCGATCGGCGGCGACGCGATCATCGGCTCGACGTACGCCGAGCTGATGCCGCTCTTCGAGGCCGACGACCAGACGCAGGGCATCGTCATCTACACCGAGCCGGGCGGCCGCATGGAGGCCGAGCTCGCGCGGTGGGTGACCGAGAACGACTCGCGCCTGCCGGTCGTGGCGTTCATGGCCGGCCGGTTCATGGACGAGATGCCGGGCATGAGCTTCGGCCACGCCGGCACGATCGTCGAGGGCAAGGAGGACACGGCGACCGAGAAGATCGCCCGCCTCGCCGAGGCGGGCATCACGGTGGCCGAGGAGATCTCCCAGATCCCGGAGATCATCAAGGGCAAGATCGAGGAGCGCCAGGGGGCCGCGGCATGAGAAGCGACGCCATCTTCATCGGCATCGAGGTCTCCGACGAGATCGCGGGCGACGCGGCCGCGGCCGCCAGGCTCGAGGAGGTCTGTCCCGTCGACATCTACGCCGACGCCGGCGGGCGGGTGCAGATCGTCGACACGAACATCGACGAGTGCGTGCTCTGCCGGCTGTGCATCGACGCGACCCCGCCCGGGACCGTCAAGGTGCACAAGCTCTACGACAGCGGCCCGGACGCGGTGCTGAGCAGCGATCCCGCCGTCGCCTGACGCTCACGCTCACGCGCGGCCGCCGACGAGCAGCGTCCGTGCCGGGTAGCGCGTCAGGACCTCATCGGCCGTCGTCAGCGTCGCGTCGAGGACAAGCGCCTGGGCGACGAGGACGCGGTCGAAGGGGTCCCGATGCAGGCGCGGCAGGGCCGCGACCGCCAGCACGTGACCGTGCTCGATGGAGATCGGCTGAGCGCCGATCGCCCGGATGCGCTCGGGCGTCCACCGCTCGGGACTCTCGGGCAACGGCAGCCGGCCGAGCGCGTACTTGACCGCGATCTCCCACGAGCTCGCCGCCGAGACCAGCAGCTCCGTCTGCGGGTCGGCGAGCATGTCGAGGTGAGCTCCGAGCCGCTCGGGCACGGTCTGCAGCCACAGGAACACGTGCGTGTCGAGCAGAGCTCTCACCGCTCGAAGTCCGCGAGCAGCTGGTCGGGAAGCGGCGCGTCGAAGTCGTCGGGGACGGCGAACACGCCGTGGTCCATCCCGAAGCGGCGACGCGTGTCGCGGGCGGGGACGAGCCGCGCGACGGGCGCGCCCCGGCGGGTGATCGTCACCTCGTTCCCCGCGGCCACGTCCTCCAGGAGGCGGGAGAGATGCGTCTTCGCTTCATGGACCCCAACAGACTTAGTCACCCGACTAAGTCTAGTGTTGCTGTCAGGCAGCCGTCGATTCCTGGAGGCGAGCGGCCGACCGGTGGAAGCTGCCCTCGACGGCCGAGGGCCGGAAGCGGGCGAACAGCTGGTCGCGGTGAAACGGGCGCTCGGCGTTGCGGCGCATGGCCTCGGCGTGCGCGGCGCCGGCCTGCGTCGCGTAGGCGCGCATCTCCTCGGCCGTGCGCCACACCGAGAACGTGGCGACGGTCCGCGGCGGCCGGGTGATCGCGGTGGAGAGCAGCACCGCGGGGTCGCGGCGGGCCTGGCGCTCGGCCGCCGCGCTCGCGCGCAGGAACGGCACGAGGCGGTGCAGCTTGGTGCGGCCGAACGTGAGGACCGCGACGGGCTCCCGCGGATCGGCCTCGCGCTCCGGCCGCCCGAGCCCCGGCAGCTCGGGGAGTCCGCCGTACGCGCGCAGCGGCTCGAGCCGCACGGACCAGCCGGTGGCCAGCCAGCCGGCGAGCGGGTCGTCGGCCAGGAACGCGTCGAGCGCCTCGCCGTCGCGCCACGCCGCTATGAGGCCGTTGCCGTCGACCCGTGGCGGGCCGCCGGCCGGCAGCGGCGCGATGAGCGTCGTCTCCGACCAGATCAGCCCGTCCCGGGGGGCGGGGCGCCGGCGCAGCCTGCGCAGCGCCTGCGGCGCGCCGGCGGGAACGAGATGGACCGTCAGGAGCATGATCTAACCTACTCGTCGCTAGGTTGCTCGCGCAACGTACCTAGCGGCGACTAGGTTGTCAACGTCCGACGCTCCCCTACCCACCCCCCGCCGGCGCCGGCTGACCGCGCCGGAGCGGCGCGAGCTCATCGAGCATGCCGCCACCGAGGTCGTCGCCGAACGCGGCTATCACGGCGCCGCCATGAGCGAGATCGCCCGCCGCGCCGGCGTCACGGTCCCCGTCGTCTACGACCACTTCGACTCCAAGCCGGCGCTCTACCGCCGCCTGCTCGAGCGCCACTACGCCGACCTGCAGCGCATCTGGATCGAGCACCTCGGCCGCGACGAGATGACCGCCGTGCGGCTGGGCGGCGCCGTCGACGCGTGGTTCGCCTACGTCGAGGAGCACCCGTTCGCCTCGCGGGTGCTGTTCCGCGACGCGACCGGGGATCCCGAGGTCGACGCCGTCCACCGCGCCGTGGCCGCCGCGAGCCGGGACAGCCTGCTGCCGTTGCTCGCCCGCGAGCCCGCCGCGCGGGCGACGGAGGACTCGCCCGCCGGGACGCTGCTCGTCTGGGAGGTCTTTCGCGCCACGATGCAGGGCCTGGCGCTCTGGTGGGTCGACCACCCCGACGTGCCGAGAGAGCAGCTCGTCACCACGACGATGAACGCGCTCTGGCTCGGCTACGAGCGCGTCGCTGGCGGCGAGACCTGGTCCTAGGCGCGAGCGCCAGGTTCGTGGACGACTGATCAGCTGCGGGTCGCGCCGCGCAGCACGGAGTCGCCCGAGTGCTTCGGGTCGCCGTTGTTCGGCTGGCGTGAGATGTCGAACCAGCGGAAGTTCGAGGGGTCGACGGCGAGCGGCACCTGGACGGTCGCGTTGCCGGCCGCGTCGACGCGGAAGGTGCCGAGCGCAACGAGCTGGCCGTCGTCGCCGAGCAGCCACAGCTCGTAGAACGCATCTCGGCCGGTGCGGGGCAGGCCGTCGACGTGCAGCTGCACCGACCGCTTGCCGGTGCCCGCCTGGGCGATGGAGACACGCCCGCTCGCGTTGAGGTCGCGGGGGCCGACGGGCTGCAGCGAGTGCTCCGCGACCGTGGTGACCTGGGTCGTCGTGCCGCCATCGTCGGTCCCGCGCCCGGCGAGCACGCCGATCCCGACGCCGACGATGAGCAGCGCGGCCGCGGCCAGCGCCGCGAGGGCCGGGCGCAGCTCGATGCGCCGCACCCGGTGCAGGGGGGTCGGGGGCGGCGGCGGCCGATCGTCCGGCTCGATCGCGTGCGGCTCAGCGGGGGCACGCGACGGCAGCGCGGCGATCCGCAGCGGCGGCGGCTCCGGCATGTCCCACGCGTCCGGCGGCAGGCTCTCGAGCGCCTCGACCGCGGGTCGCAGGCGCTCGACCTCGGCCCGCATGTCCGCGTCCGCGGCCATCGCGTCCTCGAACGCGCGCCGCTGGTCGGCGTCGAGCTCACCGAGCAGGTAGCTGACCGCGTCGTCGGCGTTCACCGGACCCCCTCCTCGTCGAGCATCGCGCGCAGGCGGCGCAGCCCGCTGACCATCCGCGACTTGACGGTGCCGAGCGCGATGCCGCCGCGCTCGGCGATCTCGCTCTGCGACAGGCCACCGTAGAAGCGCTGGCGCAGGACGTCGGCCTCGGGCTCGGGCAGCCGGCGCAGCAGCGCCGCGACGTACCAGCGTTCGGCGAGCGCGTCGACCTCCGCCTCGACGGACGCTTCGGCGCCGAGCACGCCCGTCTCACCTGTCGGGTCGCGCGGCTCGGGGATGCGGCGGCGCAGCTGGTCGACCGCCCGGCTGCGGGCGATCATCATGATCCACGTGAGCAGGCCCGACCGCGCGGGGTCGTAGCTGCCCGCCCGCTGCCATACCTCCAGGAACACCTGCTGCTGGACGTCCTCCGCGAGCGCGCGATCGCCCAGCACCCGGAGCAGGAGCCCGAACGTCGCCCTCCCGTAGCGGTCGTACGCATCGCGCAACGCATCGGGATCGCCGGAGCGCAGGCGCTCGGCGATCCGATGCTCCTCCGGGTCGGATCCACGGTCGGGGACGGGCACGCGAGGCACCATCGTGACCGATCGGGCCGCGGGAGCGGCGAATGAGCTCATCGTGTTGATTCCTACGCGCCAGCTATCCCGGCGGATGGGCAACCCGCCAACCGGACGCGCCCGCGTTCGCGTACCCGTCGGGCGTCAACGTCCGACCCAAGGAGTCCGCCTCGATGCGAACCCGATCCATGCTGGCCACCGCCATCGTCGCCACCGGCCTCGTCGGCCCGTCGGCCGCCATCGCCCAGGCGCCGGAGCGCAACCTGGTGCAGACCGCGCAGGCCGCCGGCCAGTTCAAGACCCTGACCAAGCTCGTCACCCAGGCGGGCCTGGCGAAGACGCTGACCGGGAAGACCAGGTACACCGTCTTCGCTCCCACCGACGCGGCGTTCGCCAAGGTGCCGAAGCGCACGCTGAACGCGCTGGCCGGCGACAAGGCGATGCTGCGCAAGGTCCTGCTCTACCACGTCGTCCCGGGCAACGTGACCGCCAAGGAGGTCGTCAAGCTTCGCTCCGCGAAGACCGCCGAGGGCTCGCGCGTGCGCATCCGCGTGCGCAGCGGCAAGGTGTGGGTGAACAACGCCCGCGTCGTGACGCCCGACGTGAAGGCGAGCAACGGCACGATCCACGTCATCAACCGCGTCCTCCTGCCGCCCAGCTGAGGCGGCGCCTCCGCTCAGGCCGCGGCCCACTCGCGCAGCCGCCCGATCGCCTCGTCGAGCACCGACTCGCGCTTGCAGAACGCGAAGCGCACGAGCGATCGGGTGGGCCCGGCGGGGTCCTCGACGAACGCCGAGACGGGGATCACGACGACGCCGGCCTCGTGCGGCAGGCGCAGCGACAGCGCCTCGGCGTCCGGGTGGCCGAGCGGCGATGCGTCGGCGCAGATGAAGTACGTGCCCTGGCACGCCAGCACGCCGAAGCCGGCGGCGCGCAGGCCGTCCGCGAGCCGGTCGCGCTTGGCGTGCAGCTCGTCGCGCAGGCGGGCCGGATAGCCGCCGTCGTGCGCCAGCGCGGCGGCGGCCGCCGCCTGCAGCGGCGTGCCGCCGGCGAACGAGAGGAACTGCTTGACGCCGCGCAGCGCGGCGATGAGCTCCGCCGGGCCCGTCGCCCAGCCGATCTTCCAGCCGGTGAACGAGAAGGTCTTGCCGATGCTCGAGATCGTCACCGTGCGCTCGCCCATGCCGGGCAGGGTCGCGAGCGGGATGTGCTCGCCCTCGAAGACGAGGTGCTCGTAGACCTCGTCGGTGACGGCGATCACGTCGTTGTCGCGGCACAGGGCGGCGATGCCCTCGAGCTCGGCGCGGTCGAGCACCCGGCCGGTCGGGTTGTGCGGGCTGTTGAACAGCAGCAGACGCGTCCGCGGCGTGATCGCGGCGGCGAGCTCGTCGAGGTCCAGCCGCCAGTCGGGCGGGTGCAGCGGCACGCGGCGCAGCGTGGCGCCGGCCATCCGGGCGATCGGCGCGTAGGAGTCGTAGCACGGGTCGAGGATCACCATCTCCTCGCCGGGCCGCACGAGGCCGAGAACCGCCGATGCGAGCGCCTCCGTCGCGCCGAACGTGACCTGCACCGCCGCGGGCTCCAGACCATACTGCCGGCGCTGGTGCTCGAGGATCGCCTCGCGCAGTTCCGGCACGCCGCCGAGCGGCGCGTACTGGTTGCGCGTGCCGGACCGTAGCGCCGCGACGGCCGCGTCGGCGACCTCGGCGGGGCCGTCCTCGTCCGGGAAGCCCTGGCCGAGGTTGATTGCGCCGGTCTCCTCCGCGAGCGCGGTCATCGTCGTGAAGATCGTGGTGGTGGGGGCGGTCATGCGGCCGTGGGAGCGTAAGCCACGGACGGCTCGCCCTGCAGCGGGCCCGCGTCGTCGTGCAGCACGTACTCGGGCGTGGGACCGAGCGTCATCTGCCGCTGCCAGGCGGCGCGGCCGGGCAGCGACGCCTCGAACGCGTCGTACGTCACGCCCGCGGGCTTGGCGCGCCAGGCGGCGAAGCGCACGCCGTCGAGGCGGGGCTCCCCCCGCTTGAGGAGGTACAACCCGGCGATCCCCCAGGCGGCGGCCGCCGCCGCGGCGTCGTGCGGGACCTGCCGAGGGCCGGAGACCGCCCGCTCGTTGAGCTCGCCCAGCGCGGTGAAGTCGTCCACCAGGTACCAGTCCTCGTAGCCGTCCCCTCCGTCCGGGATCCAGGGCAGCCCCCGCACGGCGAACCACGCCGACGGGACGCCGATCGAGTGGTGGAACGCGTCGAGGGGGGCCTCGTAGTCCGCAGCGACGACGCCCGGCGCGGGACGATGCCAGAAGACGTACGCGAGCACGCGCGAAGGCTAACCCGCGGCGCGAACTACGGACGGCCGCTCCATGGTTCTCCGCATGTGAGGCGTATTCCTGGCGGATGCCTGAGCGCTGGAGCGGGCCATACGGTCGAAGCTCATTCGATCGAGGCCCGAGGAGGCCGAGATGCGACCGTTTCCCGCCCTCGCCGGGTGCGCCGCCTTGGCCGCCGGCGCGCTCGCTCTGCCCGCCGGCGCCTCAGCTGCGTCGTGCGCGCCCATGTCCGGCGCGATCGCCGATGCGGTCGACGGCGAGCTCTTCCAGGCACCCGAGATCACCGGCATGACCGCCACGGTCGACGATGCCTGCACGATCACGCTGAGCGACCAGATCGCCAACCGGCCTGCGCTGGCCGCCAACGACCAGCTGCAGTGGTGGCTGGACACGGACAACAACCCGAACACGGGTGTCATCTACACCGGGTTCGGCAACGCACCGTGGCAGCAGGGGGCGGACTACGGCGTCGTGCTGTTCGGCAGTGGCAATGCGGCGCTCTACGGACCGAACCGCAACGCGCCGCCGCTCGGGCAGCTGCCGGCGGCGGGACCATTCTCAGTCGCCGTGCCGGCCGCGGCCGTCGGCGCCACCGAGACGTCCGCGATCCGCATCGCGGGCGCGGCGCTCACCCGCACGGCGGGCAACACGACCGTCTACGAGGACATCGCGCCCAACCTCGGCTCGCCGCCGTTCGTCCTGCAGCTGCGGCCCGGAACGGCCTCGACTCCGGCTCCCGCGCCGGCTCCCACGCCGACGCCCGCTCCCACGCCCACGGTCCAGTGCGTCGTGCCGAACCTCAAGGGCCTCACCGCAAAGAAGGCGCGCACCAGCCTGACCGCCGCCCATTGCACGCTCGGCAAGGTCAGCCGCCACCGCGGCAGGGGCAGGCCCGGCCGCATCGTCGCCAGCTCGCCGAGAGCGGGCGCGACGGCCCCCGAGGCCACGAAGGTCTCGGTCATCGTCCGTCCCAAGCGGCGGTGACCCGAGGCGATCCAGACGGGAGCACCACCATGTCCCTTCGCAGCATGCTCATCCTGGCGGCCGTCGCGGGCGCGACCGTCGCTGCGGTCCCGGCCGGCGCGTCGGCCGCGACCTGCGAGCCGGCCGGACAGACCATTGCGGACCCACCCGGCGACAACGACCCCGGAGCCCTGGACATCACGGGCGTGACCGCCTTGGTCGACGCGAACTGCGTCCTCACCGTCGGCAACCAGATCGCGGGCGACGTGCCGCTCACCGGCACGCAAGCCTTCCAGTGGGACTTCGATGTCGACAGCAACCCGGGCACCGGGAGGACGAACTTCGGGTTCCCTGGCATCGAGTTCTTCGCGTCGCTCACCGCGAGCGGTCGTGGCAGCCTCACGCCGTTCGCCGCTCCGGCACCGACCTCCTCCGCCGGCGTGGCCCCGGTTCCCCCGTATGGCGTGTCGTTTCCAGCGGAGGCCGTCGGTGCCGGACCGGGCTCGGCGATCCGGATTTATGCGCTGTCCTACGGCTTCGTCGGCATGGGCCAGTTCGCCGGCGACCGGGCGCTGCTCGACGCGCCGCTGGTCCTGACGCTCCAGGCGCCGCCCCCGCCTCCGCCGCCTCCGCCTCCGCCTCCGCCTCCGCCTCCGGCAGTCCAGTGCGTCGTGCCCAACCTCAAGGGCCTCACGGTCAAGCGCGCCCGCACCCGTCTGACCGCAGCCCACTGCACGCTCGGCAAGGTCAACCGCCACCGCGGCAGGGGCAGGCCCGGCCGCATCGTCGCCAACTCGCCGAGAGCGGGCGCGACCGCCCCGGAGAACACGAAGGTCTCGGTCATCGTCCGCGCCAAGCGGCGGTGACGTCCATTTCCCAACCGAGGAGAAGCACCATGCAACCTCGCACCATGCTCGCGCTGGCGGGCGCCACCGCCGCTGCGGCGTTCGCGCTGCCGGCCGGCGCGTCGGCCGCGACCTGCCAGCCGGCCACGCAGACCGCCGCCGACGCGGCGGGCGACAACGAGGCCGGCGCGCTCGACATCACCGCCGCGACGGCGTCCGTCGACGCCAACTGCGTTATCACGCTCAGCGACCAGATCGCCGGCAGCCCGCCGCTCGGGTTCTTCGACATCCTGCAGTGGCATCTCGATACGGACAACAACCCCGCCACGGGCGTCAGCAACGGACCGTTCAGCGGACTCGACTACGACGCGGTGATGGTCGACGACGTGTTCACCTTCGTCAGCCCGGCCGGAGCCGCCCAGATGACCGACGTCACGAGGGTGCCCCCGTACGGCGTGTCGTTCCCCGCCGAGATGGTCGGCGTGGCGCCGGGCGCGACGATGAAGATCTACCCGTTCTCGCAGCGCCAGTCGGGCGCCCAGTTCACCCGCGACGACGCGGCGCCGCTCCTCTTGAGCGTGCAGGCGCCGCCCCCGCCGCCGCCGCCACCGCCACCGGTCCGGTGCGTCGTGCCGACGCTCAAGGGCGTGACGGTCAAGCGCGCCCGCGCGCGGCTGACCGCCGCGCACTGCGCGCTCGGCAGCGTCCACAAGCGCCGGGGCAAGGGCAAGGCGGGCCGCATCGTCAGCAGCTCGCCCAAGGCCGGTACCACCGCGGCCGGCGGCACGAAGGTGTCCGTCACGGTCCGCACGCACAAGCGCAAGCGCTGACCGGCCGGCCGCTCCGCACGGGCGCGGTCAGCCGCGCCCGTGCGGTTCGGTCCAGTCCATGTCGAGCGGGCCGGCGGCGATGATCCGGCGTGGATTCAGCTCGGGGTGCGTGGTGTAGTAGTGGCGCTTGATCTCGTCGAAGCGGACGGTCTCGGCGACGCCCGGCCACTGATGGAGCTCGCGCGCGAACGGCCAGAGATTGGCGTACTCGATCAGCCGGTGGCCGTTGCACTTGAAGTGCACGTGGTAGACGGCATCGAAGCGCAGCAGGGTGGTGAACAGGCGCCAGTCGGCCTCGGTGATGCGGTCCCCGGCGAGGTAGCGCCGGCCGCCGAGGCGCTCGTCGAGCCGGCCCAGCCAGTCGAACAGCGCGGTGAAGCTCTCCTCGTAGGCCTCCTGGGTGCCGGCGAACCCGGTCTTGTAGACGCCGTTGTTGACGTTGTCGTACACCGGCTCGTTGATCGCGTCGATCTCGGCGCGCAGGTCCTCGGGATAGAGATCCGGCCCCTCGGTCCCCCAGGCGTTGAGCATGCGGATGATGTCGGCCGACTCGTTGTTGACGATGCGGTGCTCCTGACGGTCCCACAGCACCGGCACGCTGACGCGGCCCTCGAAGCTCGGATCCGTCGCGTCGTAGGCGTCGACCAGGAAGTCCCAGTCGTGCAGCTCGTCGCGATGCTCGCCGCCCGTGAACGCCCAGCCGCGCTCGTCGCGGTACGGGTGCACCACGGACATCCCGACGACGTCCTCGAGCCCCTTCAGGCGCCGCACGATGATCGTGCGGTGCGCCCACGGGCACGCGTAGGAGACGTACAGGTCGTGGCGGCCGGGCTCGGTCGTATCGGCCCAGTCGCGGAACTTGCTCTGCTGGCGCCGGAAGCGGCCGTCGCCGGCCTCCTCCGCACCGAGCTTGAAGACGGTGTCGGTCATAGTTGCATCGTCAATGATATTGGTCGCGGGCTCAGCACGCGTGTACCCGTGCCGCCGTCAGGCACACTGGTGGGCGTGGCCACCGCGCCCCTGCAGGTCGATTCCCTGTCGCGCAGCTACGGGCGCCTCGTCGCGCTCGCGGACCTGTCGCTCACCGTCCACGCCGGAGAGTGCGTCGCGCTCATCGGCGCCAACGGCAGCGGCAAGTCGACCGCGATGCGCACCATCGCCGGCCAGCTGACCCCCACGTCGGGCACGATCCGGATCGCCGGGCTCGACCCTCACACCGAGCCCGAGGCCGAGCGGGCGCGCGCCGCGCTGGCGATCGTCCCGGACTCGCCGCTGCTCTACGCCGACCTCACGGTGCGCCAGCACGCCGAGCTCGTCACCATCGCCCACGGCGTCCACGGCGAGAGCACCGCCGCGCGCATCGACGCCCTGCTCGAGCGCCTGGGCCTCGCCGAACGCGCCGACTTCCTGCCCGCCGAGCTGTCGCGGGGCATGCGCCAGAAGACCCAGCTCGCCTGCGCGCTCGTGCGACCGGCGGCGCTTCTGCTCCTCGACGAGCCGGTCGTCGGGCTCGACCCGCCCTCGCAGGCGCTGCTGCACGAGCTGCTGCTCGAGGCCAAGCGCTCGAGGGTCGCCGTCGTGCTGACCACGCACCAGATGGCATTCGCCGAGGGCCTCGCCGACCGGGCGGTCATGCTCGAGGAGGGCGAGGTCGTCGACCAGGGGCCATGGGGCGAGGTCGCCGAACGGGCGGAGCAGCGCGGGTGGCTGCCGAGCTGACCGCCCCACCCTCGGCGGCCCTGCCCGCGGCCGCGGCGCTGCGCGACGTGCGCGCCTGGTGGCGCGTGCGCCATCCGCCGCCGTCGATCGCCCGCCGCCTGGACGTCGCGTACATGGTCGCGATCACGGTGGGCATGGTCGGCGCGCTCACGTACGGCACGACGAGCACGGTGCTCTCGCGCTGGATCACCCCGTCGAGCGCCGAGGTGTGGGGTCCCTCCGTGCTGCTCGTCGTGCTGTGGCTCGCCGCCCGCTGGGGCGGCGTGCAGGGACCGGTGGTCTACGCGCAGGCCGACGTCGCGTTCCTCCTGCAGGCGCCGCTGAGCCGCCGCGCCCTCGCCGCCCCGCGCCTGGTGCGCAACCTCGCGGTCGGCGCCGCCGGCGGAGCGGTGCTCGCCGGCATCGCGATCGTGGCGCTGACCGGCAAGGGCCGCAGCTTCCCGCTGGACGGCGCGCTGGCGCTGACCGGCGCCTTCGCGGCGTGCGGCGTCATCGGCGTCGCGCTCGCGGGCGCCGTCGAGGGGTCGGCGCGGCTGGACGCGATCACGCGCCGGGCCGGCCTGCCGGTGGCGATCACGGCGGCCGCGCTCGTCGTCGCCGCGCACGGCAGCGCGGACGGGCGCGCCGTCGCGCGCTGGTCCGGACCGTGGGGCTGGGCGGCGGCGCCCGCGAGCGGCGCGAGCGCGAGGCACTGGCTCCCGGCGCTCGCGGCCGTGGTGCTCGTCGCCGCGGTCGCGGCGGCGCAGGTCGTGCGCACGTGCGGACGGTGGCCGGCCGAGCGCCACGCCAGGCGCGCGGAGGCGCGCGCCGGCGCCATCGCGTCGCTGTGGGCGTTCGACGCACGCACCGCGCGTCTGGGCCTGCGCCGCGCGAGCGATGCGGGCCGGCGGTCGGCGCGCGCCCGCCGCAGCCGCCTGCCCCGACACCCTGCGTGGGTCGTCCCCTGGCGCGACGTCACCGCCGCCCTCGGCGACCCCCGGCCCGTCCTGCAGGCCACGACCCTTGCGCTGGGCGGCGCCGCGCTGAGCCTGATCGCCGCCGACCGTCCCGCCGCCGGCGCCGCCGGCGCGCTGCTGGCCTACTGGGGCGCTTCGCGGGCGCTGGAGCCGCTGCGCGCCGAGACCGACGCGCCCGACCGCACGCGCGTCCTGCTGCCGACGCCCTACGGCCGGGTGCTGCTCGGCCACGTGGCGCTGCCGATGGCCGCGGTGGCCGCCGGCGCGCTCCTGGCGGTCGCGGGGTGCGCCGCGACGGGCGAGCTGCCGGCCCACGGTGCGGCCGCCGCGCTGCTCGCGGTGCTCGCCGTCCCCACCGTCGTGCTGTGCGCCGCCCTGTCCTCGCGCCGCGGGGGACGACTGCCGACGAGCATGCTCACCACCGCGATGGCCGGCGATCCGAGCGGCGGCGGACTGGTCGTCGCATGGCTCGTCGCGTGGCCCGTGGGCGCCGCGGTCCTCGGCGGCGGCCCGGCGGTGCTCCTCGCCCACTCCGGCGCCTCGGCGGTCGTCGTGGCCGTGCTCATCGCCCTGGCCGTGCCGCCGCTGCTGGGCACCGTCCTGCGGCACACGCGCGACCCCTCCTGACGCCGGTTGGGAGGTTCACAGCGGCACGGCCCGGCGCGCGCACCCGCGGGCGGGCGCCCGATCTAGCGTGCACCCATGAGCGTCTGGGAAGTCGAGGAGCGCGACGGGATCATCGTCGCCGCCCACAACAACCCGCCGATGAACTACTTCATCGGCGCGAGCGCGGCCGGACTGGCGGAGATGCTGCCCCGCTGGCGGGAGCCCGACGTGCGGGTGGTGATCATCACCGGGGCGATCCCCGACCGCTACATCACCCACTACAGCGTCGAGGAGCTCGTCGACCTCGCCGAGGACCGCGAGGACCTCATCCGCCGCTCGTACGACCTCATCTACGGCTGGCACACGCTGCTGCAGTCGCTGTCCTACCTCGACAAGCCGATCATCGCGGCGATGACCGGCGACACGGGCGGCGGCGGCCTCGAGCTGTCGCTGAACTGCGACATCCGGATCATGCAGCGCGGCGACTATCTGCTCGGCTTCCCCGAGGCGAGCCTCGGGATCCTCACGGGCACCGGATCGCAGCTGCTCGAGCGGGCGATCGGCCGCAGCCGGGCCCTCGACTTCCTGCTGCGCAGCCGCTACGTGACCCCCGAGGGCGCGCTCGAGCTGGGGATCGTCAACGAGCTCGCCGACGATGCGCGGGCGCGGGCGCTCGAGGTGGCCGAGCGGTTGAGGACGAACTCAGCGGTCGCGCTGACCGCGGCGAAGCGCTCCGTCGTGCGCGGCGCGAACCTGCCGATGCAGGAGGGGCTGCGCGTCGAGGCCGAGGAGTGGCTGAAGACGATCGTCACCGACGAGGCGATCGACGCGATGCGCGACTACGTCGCCCAGCCGTTCGACAAGCGGCGCGACTGGGTGCGCGACCACGGTGCCTGGCCGGAGCCGGGCATGGCCACGGGCAGCTGACGCCCTCGCCCCAGGGCGGCGCCGCCGAGCACGTACCCTGGGCCGATGCCCGAGCTGCCCGAGGTCGAGCGCGCCCGCGCCCTCATCGCCGAGCGCGCGCTCGGCCGGCGGATCGCGGCGGTCGACGACACCGACACGTACGTCTGCCGGCCTCACCAGCCGGGCGAGCTCGCCGCAGCGTTCACGGGCCGCACGCTCAGCGCCGCGAACCGCCGCGGCAAGGCGATGTGGATCGAGACCGACGACGGCGAGGGCCCGATCCTGGGGCTGCACCTCGGCATGGCCGGGCGCATCGTCGTCGACGACCACGCCGAGGGCGACCCCGCGCCCTCCGACGGCAACCCGTCGTGGGACCGCTTCACGCTGCACTTCGAGGACGGCGGCGCGCTCACGCTGCGCGACAAGCGCCGCCTCGGCCGCGCGGTGCTCGACCCGCGCATCGAGGCGCTCGGGCCCGACGCGGGCGAGATCGCCCGCGACGCCTTCCGCGAGCGCGTCGGCCGGGGCGACGCGCCGCTCAAGGCGCGGCTCATGGACCAGGCGGTCCTGGCCGGGGTCGGCAACCTGCTCGCCGACGAGACCCTCTGGCGCGCGCGACTGTCCCCCGTGCGCCCGGCCGGCTCGCTCGACGACGACGAGCTAGACCGCCTGCGCCGCGAGCTGCGCGCCGCGATCCGCTCGGCCATCCGGCTCGGCGGCGTCCACACGGGCGAGCTGATCGAGCACCGGGTGCGCGGCGGCCACTGCCCGCGCTGCGGCGCCGAGCTCGCGCGCGCGACCGTCGGCGGGCGCACGACGTACTGGTGTCCGGTGGAGCAGACGTGAGCCGCGTCGCGTGGTGAGCCTCGCGCCGCTGACGACCCTGCGCCTGGGCGGCCCGGCGCGCCGGCTGGTGCGCGTCGCGACGGCGGACGAGCTCGTCGCGACGGTGCGCGAGCTCGACGCCGCCGGCGAGCCCGTCCTGCTGCTGGCCGGCGGCAGCAACGTCGTCGTGTCCGACGCCGGCTTCGACGGCACGGTCGTCCGGATCGAGACGCGCGGCATCGAGCGCGACGGCGCGACGCTGACGGTCGAGTCGGGCGAGGAGTGGGATGCGGTCGTGCGCCATGCGGTCCGGGGCGGCCTGGCGGGCGTCGAGTGCCTGTCGGGCATCCCCGGCTCGACGGGCGCGACGCCCATCCAGAACGTGGGCGCCTACGGGCAGGACGTCAGCCAGACGATCGCGTCGGTCCGGGTGCTCGACCGCCGCAGCGGCGAGGTCGCCGATCTACCGCCCGGCGCGTGCGGCTTCGCCTACCGGTCGAGCGCGTTCAAGGGCCGCGCGGACCACGTCGTGCTCGGCGTCACGTTCGCGCTGCGCGAGTCGGACCAGGGCGAGCCGGTCGCCTACGCGGAGCTCGCACGGGCGCTGGGCGTCGAGCTCGGCGACCGTGCTCCCCTGGGCGACGTCCGCGAGGCGGTGCTGGCGCTGCGCCGCGCGAAGGGCATGGTCATCGACGCCGCGGACCCGGACTCCGTGAGCGCCGGCTCGTTCTTCACCAACCCCATCCTCGACGCGGAGGCGTTCGCGCAGCTGCGGCGGCGCGCCGCGCCGCAGTCGCCGCCGGCCTTCCCCGAGCCCGACGGCCGGATCAAGACGTCGGCGGCGTGGCTCATCCAGCGGGCCGGGTTCGAGCGCGGGATGGTCCGCGGGCGCGCGGCGATCTCGAGCAAGCACACGCTGGCGCTCGTCAACCGCGGCGGGGCGTCCGCCGCCGACCTCGTGGCGCTGGCCCGCGAGATCGCCGGCGGGGTGCGCGACGCCTTCGGCGTCGTGCTGGTGCCGGAGCCGGCCTTCGTCGGCCATGAATGGTGAGGGCGAGCGGCTGCGCGGCTCGCGCGTGGCGGTCGTGGCGCTCGCCGCGCTGGTCGCCGCGCTCGGGCTCGGGGTCGCCGCCCGGTACGCCGCCGGCTCGGGCCTGATCGCCCTCGCCGGCCCCGTCGCCGAGCCGGCGAGCCGCCTGGGCGCGTGGGTCATCGCGCTCGGCGCGCCGTGGCTGGCCGTCGCCTGGCTGCTGGGCGCGCTGGCGCGGCGCGGCGATCTCGGCGCGGCGACGGGCGCCTTCGCCCTCGTCGGCGGCACCGGCGCCTGGTACGCGTTCACGGTCTGGAGCGAGGGCCGCGCGTCGCTCGGCTACGCCGTGCCGGTGTCGATCGGCTGGGCGGCCGCCGCGGCGGTCGCGGGTGCGATCTTCGGCGCGGCGGGCGCGCTGTGGCGGTCGGGGCGCAGCGACGGCGCCCGCGCGCTCGGGGCCGCGATGGTCGCCGCGCCGATGATCGGCGAGGCGGTCCTGCTCGAGACGACGTGGGACGGGCGCGCGGCGCGGGTCGTGCTGACCGCCGAGCTGCTCGTCGGGCTCGTCCTGCCGTTCGTGCTGGTGCGCCGCCCGCCCCGCGCGCTGCTGCTGTGCCTCGCGCTGACCGCGGTGCTGTCGGTCGTCGCGGCGGTCGGCGAGGACGTCGTGCGCGACGCGCTGCGCCACGTCGGCTGGCACGGCCCGTAGGACTCCGCCTCGACAGGTAGGGTCCCGAGCCATGCTCATCTCCACCATGAACGACCTTCCCGGCTACGAGATCGAGGAGGTCTACGGCGAGGTCTTCGGTCTCACCGTCCGCTCGCGCAACGTCGGCTCGCAGATCGGCGCGTCGTTGAAGTCAATGGTCGGCGGTGAGCTGAAGGGCATGACGAAGATGCTCGCGGAGGGCCGCGCGCACGCGACGGAGCGGCTCGTCGAGGAGGCCGAGGGCAAGGGCGCCAACGCGATCGTCGCGTTCCGGTTCGACACGTCGGAGCTGGGCACGACCTGGACGGAGATCTGCGCCTACGGCACGGCGGTGCGCGCGCGCAAGCTGTAGCTACTTCGAGAGCAGCTTCCGGTAGCGCGTCATGGTGCTCGCGCTCATGTCGCCGTGCGTCTGGCCGCGCAGGCGCCGGACGCGCTCCTGGTGATACGGGCTCGACAGCGACTCGGCGTGCCCGATGACGTTCTCGGTCGAGATGCCGAAGCGGCTCTGCAGCCAGCGCGTCAGCCGCAGCGACGCGCGCAGCTGGCGGCGGTCGTCCATCACCTGGCCGTCGGTCGTGCCGACGTGTTCGATGCCGATCGCCGTGTAGTTCAGGCCCACCGTGTGGCGGCACATGATCCCCAGCGGGACGAGCTGGTGGATCGTCCCGTCCCGGTCGATGACGAAGTGCGCGCAGGTGCCCGGGAGCTCGTGCAGCTCGGGATCGGCGACGTCGGCCGAGAACGTGTTCCACGTCGCGCTGTAAGAGTTGTTGGCGGTGATGTGCTCGACGATCACCTTCGGGCCCTCCAGGCGAAACGAGTCGATGCCGTAGTGCCGGCGCGCGTAGCGGCGCATCTCGTTCTTGCGCCTGGCCTTGAACGGGATCGGGCTCTGCACGATCGCGGGTGGCGGGACGTCGGCGAACATCGTCAGGTCAGAGCCCCGTACGCGTCGGGGCGGCGCGTGGTGAGGAACGGGAACAGCTCGAGCCAGTCGCGGCGCTGGTCGAGGTCGAGGTCGGCGACGAGCACCGCCGGCTCGTCGCGCGGCGCCTGAACGAGGACGCGGCCGTACGGGTCGCTGACGAAGCTCGAGCCGTAGAACTCAAGCGGCGCCTCCGTGCCGATCCGGTTCACGGCGACCATGAACGTGCCGTTCGCGATGCCGTTGGCGACGATCACGCGCTCCCAGAGCGGCTCGGTGTCGAAGTCCGGGTGATCGGGCTCGGAGCCGATCGCGGTCGGGTAGACGATGACCTCCGCGCCGCCGAGCGAGTACGCGCGCGCGAGCTCCGGGAACCACTGGTCCCAGCACGTCGGGAAGCCGAAGCGGGCGTCGCCGAGCGCGATGACCGGAAACCCGTCGCCGGGCGGGCCGGGCCGGAAGTACTTGTCCTCGTGGTAGCCGGCGGTGACCGGGATGTGCAGCTTGCGGGTGCGCGCGACGAGCTCCCCGTCCGGCGACATGACGATCGCGGTGTTGAAGCCGAGGCCGTCGGGGTCGTCGGGCGCCAGCTCGTACAGCGAGGCGTGCACGTGGGCGCCGGTCTCGCGGGCCATCCGGGCCGCGAAGCGCGACGTCGCCCCGTCGGGGATCGGCTCGGCGGCGTCGCGCGGACCGTCCGCGGTGATGGCGAAGTACGGCGAGAGCGTGAGCTCCTGCAGGCAGACGAGCGTGGCGCCCTCGGCGGCGGCCATGCGGATGCCCTCCGCGAGCGCCGCCTCGTGCTGCACCGGATCGGGATGCCAGCGGTGCTGAACGGCGCCGATGCGCAGCGGCGGGCGACGGGGCTCCTCGACGCCGGCGCGCGCGGGCGAGGGCGGGATGTCGTAGGCGGTCAGCAGCCGCATCGGGTGCTCACGCTAGTACACCCATCCGCAAGTTCTTCGGGTCTCGGCGGCGCTCGCGGGCGTCAGCGCACCTCGATCTCGGGACCGAGCGAGAACGGCGCGACGAGCTCGATGCGGTCGCCGCTCCAGAAGCGGCCGGGGTCGTACCAGCTCGCCGGCCGGTCGGCGGGCAGCAGGCCCATCGCCTGGTAGCTGCTCGCGACGAGCTCGGCGCAGTAGATCGTCTCCAGCGACACCTCGCGACGGCGGCGGAAGCGGCCGCGCAGCCAGCGGCCGGCGAGCGAGACCGTGGTCGGGAACGGGTGGCCGTCGAAGCGGTCGATCGTCTGCATGAGCCGGTCCTCGTGATGGCGCGCCACCGTGCCCTGCAGCTGGCGCACCCAGGCGCGCTGGTGGTAGCGCTCGTCCCAGGTGCGGACCGCGTCGGCGAGCCGGTGCAGCTGCACGCCGCGCTGGCGCTCGCCCGTCCAGACGTCGGGCAGCGAGCGGCCGAGCTCGGCATGCCAGAGCAGCGGCGGCAGGTCGTCGATCGCGACCGCCATGCCGACGTGGTTGACCGGGCTGTTCGTCACCGTCCGGATGGCGAGGTCCGCGACCGTCCGGCCCCGGAAGAGCCAGATGTCGCCGGTGGCGGCGGTGGCGACGGCTTCGTCGAGCGACAGCACGCGGCGTACCCTACGAGCCGATGCGCGTCCCCTGGAAGCTGATCGGGCTCGCGGGCCTCGCGGGCGTGGCCGTCGGCGGCGCGGTCGTCGCGCGGCGCCGGCAGCGAGCGCAGCGCGAGTACGAGCCCGACGAGCTGCGCGAGCGGCTGCATCAGCGGCTCGCCGAGGTCGACGGCGACCGCGACGGCGACGGGTGAGCCGCCGGGCCGCCGGGATCGCCGCCGTCCTCATGGCGTGCGCTGCGGTGGTGGCCGCCCCGGCCGCGGCGGCCGCGCCGCCCGCTCCGCCCGCGCCGCCCACTCCGCTCGCGCCGTCCGCGCTTCGCGTGCTGAGCGGCCGGGGGTCGGCGGACATCGAGGTCACCTACGCCAGCGACCCGCGCACGTGCGCCCGGTCGGGCCGCTGCGGGATCGCCGGCGTCGTCGGCGTCCACGTGCCGTCCGGCGCCCGGGCGGGCGGGGCGCAGCTCACGCTCGACGGGCGCACGATCGGCTTCGGCGGGCTCGTCAGCACGCGGGCGCGGACCGCGGCGAGCGTCTTCATGCCCGGCGGCGGGCGCTGCCGCGACGAGCTGCGCACGCCGCTGCTCAGCTACGTGCTGACGACCCGCGGCGACCGCGCGCGGATCACGTTCCTCGCGGTCGCGGCGAGCACGGTGGTCGCGGGCGCCGAGCCGCTGGCGACGCGCTGCAGCGGCCCGCTGACCGTGGACCTCGCCCGCAGCGGCGCGCTGCCGCGCACACGGTGGCTCCCGCGGGCGCGCCTCGACAGCGGCCGCCCGATGACCGTGCGCGCGACCGGCCGCCGGCGCTTCCACGCCGGCGGGTTTCGCGGGGTGGTGCGTTACCGCGTGACCCTGCGCGTCACCTCGAGCGCGAACGACGACGTGCCGGAGCCCCATCCCGCTCCGCCGGGCGTCGCCGATCGCACGCTCGCCGTGTCACCTGGTTGACAGACGCCCGCGTGGCGTGGGCGGAGCATCAGGTCCATGATCTCCCCGTCCCGGAAAGGACACGTCATGCACAAGGTCCCGCGCCGACTGATCGTCGGCGCCACGCTCCTCGGCCTGACCGCCGGCGCCGCCGGCCCGGGCCTGGCCCAGGCCAAGCCGCAATACATGCCGGTCAAGGAGAAGTGCAAGCCCGGCGCGCTGTGGCAGGACGAGAACGGCAAGGTCATCGCCGTCTGCGACAAGAACAACCGCTGGGTCAAGGTCATCCGCCTCGAGACCGGCCCGCTGCACGTCCTGGCCGCCGTCCCGACGACCGCCCTGGAGGCCGCATCATGAGCGCCCGTCGCGTGTTCACCGTCGCCCTCGCCGCCCTGGCCTTCGGCGCGGCCGCGCCCGCCGTCCAGCAGGCCCAGGCCAAGGACAACGCCGGCTCGGCGCCGGAGGTCAAGTGCCCGGAGTTCGGCGGCGGCAAGCCCGGCGACCAGAAGACCCTCTCCGAGACGAAGGTCGTCGGCGGCAAGGTCGTCATCGTGCGCAGCTACACGGTGATCTGCGGCGACGACGGCAAATGGCATGAGCTCGCCGCCATCCGCCACGGCGGCCTGGGCCCCGTCGTCGGCGCCGTCAGGGCCAACGTGGTGCTGGTGGCGGCGCGCGGGTGAGCGAGGTGGCAGCATGCCGCCGGTGAACGGCGAGCAGCTCCTCAGCGCGCTGGTCGCGATCGACTCGGTCAACCCCGATCTCGTCGCGGGCGGGGCGGGCGAGGCCGAGATCGCCGCGTTGGTCGCGGACTGGCTGCGCGACGCCGGCCTCGACGTCGAGGTGGTCGAGGCGGCGCCGGGCCGGCCGAGCGTCGTCGGCACCGTCCGCGGCCGCGGCGGCGGGGCGTCGCTCATGCTCAACGCGCACCTCGACACCGTCGGCTTCGACGGGATGGACCGGCCGCTGCAGCCCCGCGTCGAGGACGGACGGCTGCACGGCCGCGGCGCGTACGACATGAAGGGCGGCCTCGCCGCGTGCCTGATCGCCGCAGCCGAACTGGCGCGCGGGGAGCCGCTCGCGGGCGACGTCGTCGTCACCGCGGTCGCCGACGAGGAGCACGCCAGCATCGGCATGCAGGCGGTGCTCGCCCACGTCCGCACGGACGCCGCCATCGTCACCGAGCCGACCGCGCTGCGCGTCTGCGTCGCGCACAAGGGCTTCGCGTGGGCGGACGTCGAGACGGCCGGGCGCGCCGCCCACGGCTCGCGCCCCGGCGAAGGCATCGACGCGATCACCCGGATGGCGCCCGTGCTGAGCCGGCTCGCCGCGCTCCAGCGCGACCTGGGCGAGCGGCCGCCGCACGCGCTCGTCGGCGCCCCGTCCGTGCACGCCTCGCTCATCGAGGGTGGCCAGGAGCGGTCGAGCTATCCCGCCCGCTGCCGTCTCGCGCTCGAGCGCCGCACCATCCCCGGCGAGACCGCGGCCGACCTGCGGGCCGAGCTCGACGCGCTCGTCCGGGCCGTCGACGGCGCGATCGCAACGCCCGGCCTGACGCGCGCGCCGTTCGCGGTCGACCCCGGCGCCGCGGTCGTCGCCGCGACGTCGCGCGCCGCGCACCGGATCACCGGTGCCGCGCCCGAGCTCTACGGCGAGACGTACTGGATGGACGCCGCCCTCATCCAGGCCGCGGGCATCCCGACGGTCGTCCTCGGCCCGGCCGGCGAGGGCGCGCACGCGGCCGAGGAGTGGGTCGACCTGGCCAGCGTCGACACGTGCGCGGCCGTCCTCGCCGCCGCCGCCCACGAGCTGTGCGCGTGATGCGCTGGCTGGCCAACCCGCATCGCGACCCCGCCCTGCGCCCCGGCGACGACGACGCGCCCCTGCGCTTCCACCGCTCGCTGGACGGCTACGCGCCATCGCCGCTCGTCGACGCGCCGCAGCTCGCCGGCGAGTGGGGCGTCGGCCGCGTCCTGCTGAAGTTCGAGCGCGAGCGCTTCGGCCTGCCCGCCTTCAAGTTCCTCGGCGCGTCGTGGGCGGCGCGCCGCCTGCTCGGCGAGCCGCCGTACGACCCGGACCTGGAGCTCGTCGCGGCGACCGACGGCAACCACGGTCGCGCGGTCGCCCGCGTCGCGCGCCTCGCCGGCCTGGGCGCCACGATCCTGGTCCCCGCCGGCACCGCCGCGGCGCGTATCGACGCGATCGCCGGCGAGGGCGCCCGCGTCGAGGTCGTCGACGGCACCTACGACGACGCCGTCCGCCGCAGCGCCACGCTCGCGAGCCCGCGCCGGCTCGTGCTCTCCGACACGTCCTGGCCCGGCTACGAGGACGTCCCGCGCTGGGTGATCGAGGGCTACGCGACGATCTTCCGCGAGGTCGACGAGCAGACCGGCGGCGCGCGCGTCGATCTCGCGGTCATCCCGATCGGCGTCGGCGCGCTCGCCGCCGCCGCCGTGCGTCACCTGGGCGCCGGCGCCACGCTCGCCGGCGTGGAGCCCGAGAGCGCGGCCTGCGTCCTCGAGTCGATCGCCGCCGGCAAGATCGTCGAGGTCCCCGGCCCGCACACCTCGATCATGGCCGGGCTGAACGCCGGCCTGCCGTCGCTCGTCGCCTGGCCGGCGATGCGCGACGGCTTCGACGTCCTGTGCGCCGTCACCGACGACGTCGCGGAGGCGGGCATGCGCCGTCTCGCCGCCCTCGGGCTCGAGGCGGGCGAGGTCTCGGGCGGCACCGCCGGCGCCACCGGCGCGCTGCTCGCCGACCCCGGCGCGCGCGCCGCGCTGCGGGCCGGCCCGGAGACGTCCGTCCTGCTCGTCCTGACCGAGGGCGTCACCGACCCCGCGAACTACGCGCGCATCGTCGGCGGCGGCGCCGAGTCAGGCTGAGCGCCGTGGCAGGCGCACGCGCTGCTCGTCGGCGAGGAAGCGCTCGACGAGGTTCTGTGCGTTGGCGGCCAGCGGATCCAAGCGCACCCGCCCCGGCCCCCGCCCCGTCCGGCTCAATCCGTCGCCGGCACCTGCTGGGTGATGCAGTGCGGGCCGCCGCCGCCGAACGCGAGCGTCAGCCCCGGCACGCCGATCGGCTCGTGCTCGGGGAACGCCAGCCGGTAGATCTCCAGCGCGCGCTCGTCGAGATCCGCGTCGCCCGCCTGCGGCACGATCACCGCTCCGTTGCAGACATAGGCGTTGAGGTAGCTCATCGCGATGTCGTCGTCGTAGGCGATGGCGTCGAACAGCGTCACGTCGATGCCTGCCCGCTGCAGGCGGTGCGCGTTGTCGGTCATCGCCGCGAAGTTCGGGTTGTCCTCCTCGACGTGCTGCAGCAGCACGTCGCCGCCGGGGGTCGGCATGCAGACGAGGTCGACGTGGCCGTCGGTGTCGCGGTCCTCCACGAGCCCCTGCCCGAGCCACACGACGCGCGTCACGCCGAGGCGGGCGGTCAGCTCGTCCTCGATCTCGGCGCGCGTCCAGGACGGGTTGCGGTTGGCGTTGAGCAGGCACTGCTCCGTGGTGATGAGCGTGCCCGCGTCGTCGATCGCGATCGACCCGCCCTCGAGCACCATCGGTGAGCGCTCGTACGGCCGGCCGAGGTGCTCGCACACGCGCGGCGCGATCGTCGCGTCGTCGTCCCACGGCGGGAACTTGCCGCCCCACGCGTTGAAGCCGAAGCAGACCGCCGGCTCGCCGGTGAAGATCGGGCCGCTGTCGCGCAGCCAGGAGTCGTCGATCGGCGCCTCCCAGATCTCGACCGCCCCGGCCAGCACCGACCGCGCCTGCGCCCCGTCCCCGGGTCGGGCGATCATCAGCACCGGCTCGAAGGCGGCGATCGCGTTGGCGACCTCCGCGTACTCCTCCTTGGCCTCCTCGAGGCGGTCCTCCCACAGCTCGGCCCGGCACGGCCAGCCCATGATGGTCCGCTCGTGCGGCGCCCACTCGGGGGGCATCGGGCTCACGGCCGATGCGCGCGGCGGGTGCGCTGGCGCTCCTCCTGCTTGTCGACCACGCGCTCGATGAGCTGCAGGATCTGCGTCGGCCCCGTGGCCTTCGCCTGGCCGTACATGAACGCCTCGCGCCAGTCGGCGACGCGCCCGTCCTTGGCCATCTCGTTGAAGAACGCGCGCGGAACCTCGACGCGAACGCGCGCGTCAGCCGCGATGTCCTTCGTCACCTTCGGTCCCGGCATCTCGACGCGGTACTGCTGCGTATCCCCCCGCGCGCGCAGGTCCAGGCCCACGACGAGCTTGAGGGGCTTGAGCGCCGGCACCTCATCGAGCAGCCGGTTCACCGCGGTGGTGATGAGGGCGGCGGTGTCGGCGGCGGAGGACACGAGCGCCGGAGCATACCCTCCGGCGCCCTTGCCCCCGTCGCTCAGATCTTGTGCCGCTCGAGCAGCTTGCGCCCGATGACCATCTTCTGGATCTCGGATGTGCCCTCGCCGATGAGCAGCAGCGGCGCGTCGCGGTAGAGCCGCTCGATCTCGTACTCCTTCGAGTAGCCGTAGCCGCCGTGGATGCGCAGGCACTCCTCGGCGCAGAAGCGCGCGGCCTCGGACGCGAAGAGCTTCGCCATGCCGGCTTCCATGTCCGAGCGCTGCCCCGCGTCCTTCAGCCGCGCGGCGCGGATCGTCATCAGGCGCGCGGCCTCCGTCTGCGTGCCCATGTCGGCGAGCTTGAAGGTGATCGCCTGGTGCTGCGCGATCGGCTTGCCGAACGCCTTGCGCTCCTGGCTGTACTTCAGCGCGAGCTCGAGCGCGCGCTGGGCCACGCCGACGCCGCGCGCGGCGACGTTCACGCGGCCGACCTCGAGCGCGTCCATCATCTGCGAGAACCCGCGGCCCCGGCCCGCGCTCTCGCCGCCGAGGATGTTCTCGGCCGGGCAGCGGTAGCCGTCGAAGACGAGCTCCGTGGACTCGACGCCCTTGTAGCCCATCTTCTTGATCTGCGGCGGGACGGTGAGCCCGGGGTTGTTCGGCTCGCCCGGCTCCTTCTCGGCGATGAAGCACGTGAACCCGCGGTGACGCGGCTCGGCGTCGGGGTCGGTCTTGACGAGCGTGAACACGAGGCCCGAGCGCAGGCCGTTCGTGACCCACATCTTCTGGCCGTTGATCTCGTACGTGTCGTCGTCGACCTTCTTGGCCGACGTCTTGATCGCCTGCACGTCGGAGCCGAGCTCCGGCTCCGACAGCGAGAAGGCCGCGCGGATCTCGCCGGTCGCCATCCGGGGCAGGTACTTGTGCTTCTGCTCGTCGGTGCCGAACTTCATCAGCAGGTAGGACCCGATGAAGTGCGTGTTGATCACGCCCGAGATCGAGATCCAGCCCCGCGAGAGCTCCTCGACGATCATCGCGTACGTGGTGAGGTCGAGGCCCATCCCGCCGAACTCCTCGGGGATGGTCACCCCGAACAGCCCCAGCTCCTTCATCTGCTCCACGATCGGCTCCGGGAAGGAGTCCTCGTGGTCGTAATGCTCCGCGTTGGGGAGGATCTGCTCGTCGACGAACTGGCGCACCATCTCGGTGATCGCCTTCTGCTCGTCGGTCTTCTCCTCGAAGGGGACGGCGACGGCCATGGGTTTCTCCTGCACTCGCGAATTCGTGGTAGGCGCAGAGGATACGGGTAAGGAAGCGCACGACATCACCGTCCATCACAGGGGAGCCATGGCCGATCCGACGGCGCGCGAGCGCAAGCTGATCCAGTACCTCAACGAGGCGTACGGCAAGGAGAAGGAGCTGGAGACGGCGCTGCAGGCGCACATCAAGATGACGAAGCGGGCGCCGTACAAGAAGCGTCTCCAGGAGCACCTCAAGGAGACGAAGGCGCAGGCGCGCGGGCTCGAGCGGCGCATCAAGCAGCTCGGGGGCAAGGCGGAGATGGGCGTCGTCGCCGAGGCGGCCGACACCGTGGCGTCCGCGGCCAACAAGGCCGTCTCGCTGGCGAAGGGCCCGATGCACGCCATCCGCGGTGCGGGCGATGCCGAGAAGATGCTCAAGAACGCGAAGACCGAGTTCTCCGACGAGCATGAGGAGATCGCCACCTACACCGGCATCGAGGCGCTCGCGACGGCCCTGCACGACGCCGACACGGCGAAGCTGGCGCGCGAGTTCCGCCGTCAGGAGGAGCGCATGGCGAAGTTCCTCGAGCGCCTGATCCCGCAGCTCGCCAAGGCGGTCGTGACCGAGGAGGTTCCCGCGCGCGAGCGCAAGCCCGCGGCCGCCAAGCCGGCGTCGCGCGCAGGTCGCAGCGCCGCCAAGCCGGCGGCGCGCGCATCGGCGTCCCCGGCGCGCAAGCGCACCACGGCGCGCGCGTCGAGCGGGAGCGCCAGCTCGCGCAAGGGCTCCGGCGCGAGCGCCACGGGCACCCGCTCGACGCGGTCTCGCTCGACCGGCTCGGGATCGCGCACGCGCAGCCCGGGCGCGTCCGGCTCATCCTCGTGAGCACATGGGCTCGGGCCGTGGACGACGCGGCCCGGGCCTCCGGCGAACGCCGCGCCGGCCGCGGGTCCGGTGGCGCCGTTCAGAGGCGTTCGTAGATCGCCACGACGTGGCGCAGCGCCGCTGCGATCGCCTCGATCTCGGCGGGCTCGGCGTCGTCCAGCGCTCGCTGCCAGGCCGCCTGGATCTCGCCGTCCTTGCGCGCGAGCGCGGCGCGGCCCGACGCGGTGATCATGACCCCGACGCGGCGGCGGTCCTCGGAGTCGCGCACCCGGCCGACGAGGCCGGACCGCTCGAGCCCGTCGATCATCTTCGTCGCGCTCGCCGGCGACACGTCGGCGGCGACGGCGAGCTCGCCGATCGGGTGCTCCTCACCGTCGACCAGCACGCGCAGCACGGCGTACTGCGAGAAGCTGAGCGTCCCCTGGCGCTGCGCCTCGCGGCCGCGCAGGCGGCGCTGAGCGGCGAGGAACTCCCGCAGCGCGCGCCGCGCATCGGTGACGGCCTCTTCGCGCCCGGCAACCATGACGGCGTCCATTATGCGGCTATCGGTTCGCGATCCGCGCCGAGCGGCTCGCGGCCGGCGGGCAGGATCTCGCGGTCGACGGCGTGCAGGGCCGCGCGCCGCCCGCGCTCGCGCCGCTCGACGTGGGCGAGGTACAGCGCGGGCAGCACCGCGAAGGCGGTCACCGCGGCGGCCCACCAGTACGCGTGGCCGAACGCGGCCGCGGCGGCCTCGGGCGTCCGCGAGCCGTCGCCGGCGAGCGCGTTCGTCAGCACCACCGTGAGGATCGCGGTGCCGATCGAGCCGCCGACGCGCTGCAGCACGTTGAGCTGCGGCGTGGCGTGCGCGACGTCCTCGGTGCGCAGCGTCGCGAACGCGGCGGCCATGAGCGGCATGATCGACGCGCCGGTGCCGAAGCCGCGCACGACGAGGACGGCGCCGATGAGCCAGTAGGAGGTGTCGGCGGTGACGCCGGCCAGCGGGATCGTGGCGAGCGCCATGATCGCCAGGCCGGCGACCGCCACGCGCCCGCCGCCGATGCGGTCCGCGAGACGGCCGGCCACGCCCATCGACAGCGCCGCGCCGACGCCCTGCGGGATGAGCAGCAGCCCGGCGTGCAGCGCGTCCTCGCCGCGGACGGTCTGGAAGTAGAGGGGCAGGAGCAGCATCGCGCCGTAGAGCGCAGCGCCCGCGGCGAACGTCGCCGCGCCGGCGGCCGCGAAGCCGCGGTTGCGCAGCAGGCCGATGTCGAGCAGCGGCTCGCTCGCCCGCACCGCGTGGATGGCGAAGGCGGCGACGAGCAGCACGCCGGCGATCGCGGGCACGAGCACCGACGCGGAGGCGAAGCCGCCCGCCGACGCCGTGCGCGAGAGGCCGTAGATGAGCAGCGGCACGCCGGTGCACAGCAGCACCAGGCCGCGGACGTCGAGGCGGCCGGCCGGCTCCGGCGCCGACGCGGGCAGCAGGCGCCAGCCCGCGACGAGGGCGGCGATGCCGAAGGGGACGTTGATGACAAAGATCCAGTGCCAGTTCAGGTGCTCGATCAGCAGGCCGCCGACGATCGGGCCGATCATCGGGCCGAGGACCATCGGGACGCCGATGACGCTCATCACGCGGCCGATGCGCTGCGGGCCGGCGGCGGTCGCGAGCATCATCTGGCCGAGCGGCAGGGTCAGGCCGCCGGCGACGCCCTGCAGGACGCGGAACGCGATCAGCGACGGCGCCGACCAGGCGAAGGCGCACAGCAGCGACGCGGCGACGAAGAAGCCGAGCGAGATCAGGTACATGCGCTTCGTGCCGACGCGCTTGGCCGCCCATGCGCTGAGGGGGATGACGGCACCCATGCCGAGCAGGTAGCCGGTGGCGACCCACTGGATGTCGTTGAGCGGGCTGTGCAGCTGCACGCTGAGCTGCTCGAGGGCGACGTTGACGATGGTGACGGCCAGGATCGACATGACGGAGCCCATCGCGACCACGGCGGCGACGAGCCAGACATGACGATCGATCCCGCCGGCGACGGACTTGCGCATGAAGCTCCTGACTGGCGAACGAGTCGCTATGCTAACAAATTATTAGCTAGCTATTTAATCCGTGCGGGCCCACCGGTGGGCTGCGCCGTACCCTGCGCGCCCATGAACTTCGCCCGTGACGTCGTCGACGCCGCACCCGCCGACCGGCTCGCGCTCGTCGAGCTCGCCCGCGACGGCTCCCGCCGCGAGTGGCGCTTCGGCGAGGTCGCCGACGGCGCGGCCCGGCTGGCCGGCACCCTCGCCCGCCACGGCGTCGGCCGCGGCGACGTCGTCCTCACGCTCGTCGGCAACCGGCCGCAGTGGGTCATGACGATGGTCGCCTGCTTCCGCCTCGGCGCCATGGTCCTGCCCTGCAACGAGCAGCTGCGCGCCAAGGACCTCGCTCTACGGCTGGGCATCGCCGCCCCCGCCGCCATCGTGGCCGACGAGCGCAACCGCGCGGAGCTCGAGGCCGCCGGCGCCGGCGCGGACGGCACGCCCGTGCTGCTCGTCGGAGACGACGCGCTCTGGCGCGAGGGCGACCCCGCCCCCGCCGCCGAGCTGGAGCCGAGCGACCCGGCGATCATCATCTTCACGAGCGGCACGGCGGGCGAGCCCAAGGCCGTCGTGCACGCCCAGCGCTATCTCGCCGGCCAGCACGTGCAGGCCGGGCACTGGCTCGCCGCCCAGCCCGGCGACCTCGTCTGGTGCACCGCCGCCAGCGGCTGGTCGAAGTCGGCACGCAACGTGTTCGTCGCACCGTGGATCCGCGGCGCCGCCGCGCTCCTGCACGACGGCCGCTTCGACCCCGCCGAGCGCCTTGACCTCCTCGAGCGCGAGCAGGTGGACGTGCTGTGCATGGCGCCGACCGAGTACCGCGTCATCGCCAAGCGCGCGACGCTGCGCCGCCTGCCGAAGCTGCGGGGCGCCGTCGCCGCCGGCGAGGCGCTGAACCCCGAGGTGCTCGCCGCCTGGCACGAGGCGACCGGCCTGTGGATCCGCGACGGCTACGGGCAGACGGAGACCGGCCAGATGACCGGCACGCCGCTCGACGAGGCGGTGCGCCCGGGTTCGATGGGGCGGCCGCTGCCCGGCATGCGCCTGTGGATCGACGACGGCGAGCTCGTCGCCGACCCGCGCACCGTCCCGACGTTCTTCAACGGCTACCTCGGCGACCCGCCGCCCGACCTCACGGCGCCGTGGCGCACCGGCGACCGCGTCCACGCCGACGAGGACGGCTTCCTCTACTTCGAGGGCCGCACCGACGACGTGATCATCTCGGCGGGCTACCGCATCGGCCCGTTCGAGGTCGAGTCCGCGCTCGTCGCCCATCCCGCCGTGGCCGAGGCGGCCGTGGTCGCGGCGCCCGACGAGGAGCGCGGCGCGATCGTCCGGGCGGTCGTGGTCCTGCGCGACGGGCACGCGCCGGGCGACGAGCTCGTGCGCGAGCTGCAGGACCACGTCAAGCAGACGACGGCGCCGTACAAGTACCCCCGGCGCATCGACTTCGCCGAGGACCTGCCGAAGACGTCGAGCGGCAAGATCCGCCGGGCCCAGCTGCGCGAGCCGGCGTCGTAGCGGCTCCGGCGCGAGGGCGGGGCGCGCCTACGGCGTCTCGTCGGTGGGGACGGCGAGCCGGCGTCACAGCCGCTCCCCGCGCGAGGGCGGGGAGCGCCTACGGCGTCTCGTCGGTGAGGACCGCGAGCCGGCGCAGGATCCGCTCGGCGTCGGCGCGCTCGGACGGCTCGAGCCGGTCGTAGATCGCCCGCCGCCGCGCCCGCGCGGCCGTCCGGCCCGCCTTCAGGGCCTCGCGCCCCGCGTCGGTGAGCGCGACGAGCACGCAGCGCCGGTCGGTCTGCGACGGGCGCCGCACGATCGTCCCGTCGCGCTCGAGGGCGTCGAGCATGCGCGTCGCCGTGGGCGACGAGACCGCGGCCCCCTCGGCCAGCTGGCGCACGGAGCGCTCCTGCCCGTCGAGCAGGGGCACGAGCAGGATGTGCTGCGCGGCGGTGAGGCCGCCGGCCTCCAGGTCGCCGCTCCAGCGCGTGCGTGCGCGCCGCATCGCGCGGAAGAACTTCTCCATGGCCTCGGAGAACTGATCGGCCTCCATTGCACCGGACCATAGCGCGGACTCCCGTAGTGCGCTAATGATTAGCTTGCTACGTTTCGGACCGCGGCCGTTCAGGCGATGGTCAGGTGCTTCGCGCGAGGATCCCGGCCCGTCGGCATGAGCCTCGACCTGACGATCGCCGAGCACGCGAACCGCTTCGCCACGCGCCACGACGCGTGGGAGGACGCGGCGCGCACGTTCGCGTCGATCTCCGAGCCGCTGTTCCTCGTCGGCGTCGTCGCGCTGATCGCGGCGGGCACCGTCCTGCGGCGGCGGGCGTGGTGGAGCGCCGGGCTCCTCGCGCTCGTCGCCGCCGGCGTCGCCCTCGTCGCCGGCGCGGTCGTGTCGCACCTCGTCGACCGCCCGCGGCCCTTCGTCTCCCACCCGCAGATCCACGCCTTCCTGCACCACGCCGCCGACGCCGGCTTCCCGAGCGACCACGCGACCGCCGCGTTCGCCATCGGCGGCGTCCTCGTCATCCGGCTCGGGTGGGTGGCCGCGCCGGTCCTGCTCGCCGCGCTGGCCCTGTCGGTCGCGCGCGTGATGATCGGCCTGCACTACCCCGGCGACGTGCTCGCGGGCGCCGTGCTCGGGCTCGGCTGCGCCGCGCTCGTCTGCTTCGCCGCCGCGCGCGTCCGGACGGACGACGTGGCTCAGCGGATGCGCGGGCTCGTGCCGAAGAGCGGTTCGAGCCCACCGTGACGCGGGTCGGCTGACGCGGCCAGCGGGGGCAGGCCGAGAGCCTGCTGGGTGCTGCGCAGCACGCCGTACTGGTCGATCGGGCGCTGCATGCGCGCCCCGCGCCGCACCCCGGGGCCGACCACGATCGTCGCGATCCGCCCGCCGGACGAGCCGCCGCAGCAGCCGGCGTCGCTCGCGCCCTCGTCGAACGTGATGACGAGGAACCCGCGGGGTCCGAGCCGGCGCAGGATCGGCGGCACCAGCGTGCGCAGGAAGCGGTCCCCGGTCGCGACGCTGCAGTCGTGCATGTCGTGGCAGAGGTCCGGCACGACGAGCGAATACGCCGGCAGCCGGTTGCCGCGCAGATCGCCGTCCAGCTGCGTGAGCGGCACCATGCGCCGGCACCGGGCGCGGTCGCGCACGACGGGCTCGTAGTAGGCGAAGGGGTTGTGCTTCTTCGCATAGCGCCGTTCGCCCGCGCCGAGGAAGCACGGCCGCGGCAGGCCTTCGAGATACGCCTTCCAGGTCATCCCGGCGCGCTCGATCTGGTCGGCGATGCTCGGGGCGTCGACCGAGCAGCTCGTGCAGTCCGACGCGATGCCGTGGGTGGAGCCGCTCGTCAGCGCGAGGTAGTTGGGCAGCGAGGGATGGCCCACGCCATAGCTGCGCATCGCGCGACCGCCGCGCCGGGCCAGCGACGTCAGGTACGGCGCGCTCCGACTGCCGATCACCTGGCCCTCCTCCTTGTTCTCCAGGACGATCGTCACGACGTGCGACCGGGCGGCACTCGCGCGGGCCGCCGGCCCGGTGCTCGCGACCGGCGGCGCGAGCACGGCGGCGAGCAGGGCGAGCAGCAGGCTGGGAAGACGCAGCAGCGTCATGTCGGCAGGTCGACGACGAAGGCCGCTCCGGCGCCGCCGTCCTGCAGCGTGACGTCCCCGCCCGCGGCCCGCGCCAGCCGGCGGGCGAGCGCGAGGCCGAGGCCCGCGCCGTCGCCGGCGCCGCCGCGGCCGTCATCGCCGCGCACGCCCGGCTCGAAGACCCGCTCGCGGTCGCCGTCGCCCACGCCCGGGCCGTCGTCGGTGACGCGCACGCGCACGACGGCATCGTCGCGCCACGCGTCGATCGCCACGCGCCGGCGGGCGTGGCGAGCGGCGTTGTCGAGCAGCGGCGAGACGATGCGCTCCACGACGTCGCCGTCGACGCCCACCGTCTCGGCGGTGTCGGCGACGGAGAGGTCGACGCCGCGCCCGGCGAGAACGGGGCGCCACTCGCCGTCGAGCACGGCGAACGCCTCGCCGAGCGCGCTGCGCCCCCGCTGCTCGGGACGGCTCTCCGCGCGTGCGGCGGCCATCAGCGTGGCGAGGATGCGGTTCATCTGCTCGGCGCTGCGCGAGATGACGCGGTAGGCCTCGCCGCGCTCCTCGGCCGAGCGGTCGCGGCGCTGCAGCAGCTCCATCTCGGCGGTGATGCGCGCGAGCGGCGTGCGCAGCTCGTGCGACAGCTCCGCCGACAGCCGTTGCTCGCGCCGCAGCCCGGCGGCGAGGCGGTCGAGCAGGGCGTCGAACGTGTGCGCCAGCTCGCCGAGCTCATCGGGGCGCGGGTTGCCGCCGAAGCGCCGGGCGGGATCGTGCTCGCTCCACTGCGCGGCCGCGCGCGTCATCTCGGTCACCGGCGTGAGCGCGCGCCCGGCGAGGACCCACGCGGCGGCGAACACCGCGGCGAGCAGGGCGGCGCCCAGCGCGATCGAACCGACGAGCGCGGCGTCGATGGTGTGGTCGTAGCCCTCGAGCGGCTGGGCGGCCACGACCGTTCCGACGACGCGCCCGCCGCGGCGCACGGCGAGCGCGTAGAGCCGCGTCTGCGGGTCGTCGGCGTCGGTGAAGACGCGGTCGCCTCCGGTCATCGCCTGCGCCGCGCGCTGCAGCGCCGCCGGCGCGCCCGGGCGCAGCACCGCATCGCGGCCGTCGAAGACCCAGACGCGCGCGTCGATCGACGCGTCGGCGGGCGCCTCGCGCACGGCGAGCCGCCCGTCGCGGACGTGGACGGTCGTGGCGACCGCCTCGGCCCGCGTGCGCAGGCGCTGGCGCACGTCGCCGTTGACGCTGGCCACGAGCAGGACGTTGAACGCGGCGACCGCGAGCGCCACCGCGATGGTCGCCGCCACCACGGCGACCGCGGTCAACCGCCCGCGCAGCGTGCGGAACCTCATGGCGGTGGTTCGTCTCGTGACCATCGGCGCGAAAGGGCGTCCAACGGCGCTGCCGGGCAAGGAGGCCGACCCGAAGGAATCCCTCCGGGACGTCGCGTGGTCGAGGACGCCGCCCGGCGGTGATCGATGGGCGTCATCCCGGGTCGAGGGTTGCGGGGCCGGCCACCATGCGGTACCCGACCCCGTGCACCGTGGCGATCGCCTCATCGGCGCCGGCCGCGCGCAGCTTGCGGCGAAGGCGCGCGAGGTACTGGTCGAGCGTGTTGTCGTGGACGATCGCGCCGTCCGGCCAGGCCGAGCGCACGAGCTCGGCGCGCCGCAGGACCGTCCCGGGGCGCGCCGCCAGCGCCGCCAGCAGGCGGAACTCGGTCGGTGTCAGCAGCACCTCCGCGTCGCCGCTGCGGATGGCGTGCGCGGTGGGATCGAGCCGCAGGCCCTCCCGCACCGCGACGCTCGCGTCGGCGCCGGTCCGGCGCAGCAGCGCCCGCAGCCGGGCCACGAGCTCGGCGAAGTGAAACGGCTTGGTCAGGTAGTCGTCGCCGCCCGCGCTGAAGCCCGACAGCCGGTCGGTCAGCGCGTCGCGGGCCGTGAGGAACAGCACCGGCGCGTTCGTCCCGCGGGCGCGCAGCGCCTGGCAGACGTCGCGGCCGTCGGCGTCGGGCAGGCCGATGTCGATCACGAGCGCGTCGGGCTCGTCGCCGGACGCGGCCAGCGCCGCGGCGCCGTCGGCGACCGCGGTCACGTCGAAGCCCTCCTCGCTGAGCCCGCGGCGCAGGACCGACCGCAGGTCGGCATCGTCCTCGACGACCAGCAGGCGATGCGACATGCGGTTCAGTATCGCGGGCGCGGGAAGCCCACCCGCCGCCCTGCTCAGGCGGCGTTCAGGCGGGTGGGCGCACCATGCTCGGCGAATGACCAGGACGCCCACCGGCCCGCAGCTGCTTCGCCATGGGGTGGCGATGGGCCTTCTGCGCGCGGCGGCACACCTTCCCCGCCGCCGCGCGCAGGGCTCCGGTCCTCCGAAGGTCCACCTCCTCCTGCTCAACGCGTGGGGCATGGGAGGCACGATCCGCGCCACGCTCGACCTCGCCGGCCGGCTCGCCGAGCACCACGACGTCGAGGTCATCAGCCTCCTGCGCCGGCGCGAGCGGCCGTTCTTCGCGTTTCCCCCCGGCGTGACCGTGACGGCGCTCGACGACCGGCGCCCGGGCGCCCCGCCCCGCGGCGGGCTCGCGCGGCGGCTGCTCGCCTCCCGCCCCAGCCACCTCATGCACCCGGCCGATCGCCGCGCGGCCACCTGCAGCCTGTGGACGGACCTGGTCCTCGCACGGCGGCTGCTGGCGCTGGGCGACGGCGGCGTGCTGATCGCCACCCGCCCGGGCCTGAACCTCGTCGGTGCCGCCGTCGCGCGGCCCGGCCTGCCGACGGTCGGCCAGGAGCACATGCACCGCACGGCCCACGCGACGCAGCTGCAGCGGGCGATGACGCGCTGGTATCCGCGCCTGGACGCCGTCGTCACCCTCACCGAACGCGACCGCGCCGCGCATGCCGCCGCGCTCGGCGATCCGGCGGCGGTCGTGTGCATCCCGAACGCGGGGCCGCCCGTCGCCGAGCCGCCGGCGCAGCTGAGCGAGCCGGTCATCGTGGCGGCCGGGCGCCTGACGGCGCAGAAGGCGTTCGGCCGCCTCGTCCGCGCGTTCGCCATCGTCGCCGAGCACCACCCGGGGTGGACGCTGCGCATCTACGGCGAGGGGCCGCAGCGCCCGGCGCTCGAGCGCATGATCCGCGACCGCGGGCTCACCGGCCGCGTGCAGCTGATGGGGCGCACGCGCGACCTGCACGGCGTCCTCGCCGGCGCATCGGTGCTCGCGCTGAGCTCGCGCTTCGAAGGCATGCCGCTCGTCATCCTCGAGGCCTTCGCGGCCGGGGTGCCGGTGGTGAGCTTCGACTGCCCCACCGGGCCGGGCGAGCTCATCGAGAATGGGAGCGAAGGGCTGCTCGTCCCCGACGGCGACGTGCGGGCGCTCGGGGCGGCGCTGCGCCTCCTCGCCGGGGACGAGCCGCAGCGGCGGCGCATGGGCCGCGCGGCGCGGGTGCGGGCGGCGCGTCAGGGTCCCGCGGCGGTCACCGAGCGCTGGGAGGCCCTCCTGCGCCGGCTCGCGCCCGCCCGCCCGGCCGAGCGCCCCGCGCCCCGCCGCGTTCCCTCCGGGGCGCCTGCGCGCTAGATTCCCCAGCGGTCGGTGGTGAAGGGAAGCCGGTGCGAATCCGGCGCGGACCCGCCACTGTGACCGGGGATGTCGTGCACACGCGCCGCGCGCGAGCCACTGGGCCATGAGCCCGGGAAGGCGTGAACGATGGGCCCGGGAGCCAGGAGACCTGCCTCCGGCCGCCATCAGTCACGACGCCCTCGCGGAAAGGGGTGCAGTACGACATGCGGTACAGGTTCCTCCGGCTCTTCGCCGTTGCCTTGGTGACCCTCGGCCTGGCGGCCACGCCGGCCCTCGCGGTGTCCACCACGGTGCGGATCGCCGGCGACACGATCGGCGGCACGGCCGTCGTCAACACGCCCTCGGCGAACGTTCCCGGGATGAGATGCGCCGGGTCCAGCGCCGCGGGCGCGCTCGACGTCGCGACCGCCGGCAACTGGGATCGCCAGGAGTTCGTGTCGACGATCCTCGGCGAGAGCCACGCCTACGCCCACAGCGACTACTGGGCGTTCTGGGTCAACGGCAGCTACAGCCAGGTCGGCGCGTGCGACTACACGGTGCAGGCCGGCGACGAGCTCCTGTTCTACGTCCAGCGCGACGGGCCCGGGTTCGTCGGAACGGTCTTCCCGCTGTACTTCTCGTCCGTCCCGGCGGCGGTGACCGCCGGCGCGCCGTTCACGGTCCGGGTCGTCCGCCACGTCAGCGACGGCAACACGACGACGCCCACGCCCATTGCGGGCGCGACGGTCACCGACGGCGCAGGCGCGACCGCCACGACCGGCGCCGACGGGACGGCGACGCTCGTCCTGGGTACGCCGGGCACGGCGAAGCTGCAGGCCACGGCGCCCGCATCGGTGCCGACGCCCTTGGCCACCGTCGCGGTGAGCGCCGCGCCGGTGACCGAACCCGGTCCCGCCCCGCCCGCGCCGCCGGCGCCGGGCGAGCCCACGCCTCCGGCCGAGCCATCGACCGCAGCGCCCCCGGCCGACCGCAGCGCGCCGCTCGCGCTCATCGCCGGCCTGCGCAACGGCCAGCACTTCTCGCGGCGCGGGGCCCCGCGCGAGCTGCACGGCACGGTCGCCGACCAGGGCGCCGTCAAGCAGGTGCAGCTGCGCCTCGAGCGCAAGCGCGGGAAGGGGTGCTCGTCGTTCAGCGCCGACCGGGAGCGGTTCGTCAAGCGCTCGTGCGGGCGCGGCGCGGCGTGGTTCGACGCGGGCGACGACGCGAGCTGGTCGTACCTGCTGCCCAAGCGGCTCGGGCGGGGGCTCTACCAGCTGCAGGTGCGCGCGACCGACGCCGCCGGCAACCGGTCCACGAACGCGAGCGTGCGGTTCCGTGTCCGGTAGCGCCCGGCGCCGGCGCGTCGGCGTCGTCCTCGCCACCGCCGCGGTGGCGACCGCCGCCGGCGCCATCGTCGGATCCGCCCCCGCGGCGGGCGCGACCGCGGCGCAGCGCGCGCTGGGCTACGTCGCGCGCGCGCAGAACGCCGACGGGGGGCTGCCCGGCGCGCCGGGCGGCCGCTCCGCCGCACTGACCACCCAATGGGGCGCGCTCGGCGTCGCGGCCGCCGGACGGCCGCCAGCATCGATGCACCGCCGCGGCGGGCGCTCGCTCGCCGCCGCCGTGCGCGCGGACGCCGGCCGGGCCCGCTCGACCGGCGACGTCGAGCGCTCGATCCTCGCGCTGCGCGCATCGCGCCAGCGCGTGCCGGGCGGGCTCGTGCGCCGGCTGCTGTCGCGCCGCCGCGCCGACGGCTCGTTCGACGGGCTGGTGAACTGGACGGCGTTCGGCGTCATGGCGCTGCGTGCCGCCGGGCGCTCGACGAGCGACGGCGCGGTGCGCGGCGGCGTCCGGTTCCTGCTGCGCCAGCAGAACCGCGACGGCGGCTGGAACTTCCAGGGCCGCGGCGGGCGCAGCGGGATCGACGACACCGCGGCCGCGCTGCAGGGCCTCGTCGCGGGCGGGCAGTCGCGAGGCTCGGCGCCGGTGCGCCGCGGGGCCCGCTTCGTCGCCGCCCAGCAGCGCCCCGACGGCGGCTTCCCGCTGCAGCCCGGCGGGCCGTCCAACGCCCAGTCGACCGCGTGGGCGGTGCAGGCGTTCGTCGCCACGGGGCGCAACCCCGATGGCGTGCGCCGCGGCGGCAGCCGCACCCCGCTCGCGTTCCTGCGCTCGCTGCAGGCGGCCGACGGCTCGGTGCGCTACTCGCGCACGAGCGGCCAGACGCCGGTGTGGGTCACCGCGCAGGCGCTGACCGCCTTCGCGCGCCGGGCGTTCCCGCTGCGATGAGCCGCCTCGCCGGCCTCGCCGCCGTGCTGGGCTGCGCGCTCGCGCTCGCCGGGTGCGGCGTCGGGGCCGGCGAGAGCGAGCCGGACGTCGCGCTCGTCGTCACCCGCGACTTCGGCGCCCATCAGCTCGGCGAGCGGACCGGTGCGACGCAGGGGCAGGACACGATCATGCGCTACCTCCAGCGCGCCTTCGACGTGAAGACCCGCTACGGCGGCGGGTTCGTCCAGGCGATCGACGGCCTGGCCGGCGGGACCGCCCGCGGGCGGATGGTCGACTGGTTCTTCTACGTCAACGGCGTCGAGGCGGGCCAGGGCGCGACGGGGATCCGCGTGCGGGCCGGCGACCGCATCTGGTGGGACCACCACCGGTGGGACGGCGCCCAGCGCTCGCCCGCCGTCGTCGGCGCGTACCCGGAGCCGTTCGTGCACGGCCTGCACCGCGGCTGGGAGACCTCCGTCGCCTGCCACGTCGCGGATGAGAAGCTGTGCGCGAAGGTGCGCGAACGCCTCGACGACGACGGTGCCACCGCCGCGCCCGCGATGAGCGCGGGGCCGCGCCTTCGCGTCCTGATCGGCCCCTGGGCCGCGCTGCGCCGTGACCGCGCGGGCGGGCTGCTGGCCGACGGTCCGCGGGCGTCCGGCGTGTTCGCCCGGTTCGCCGAGGGCGGGCGAACCCTGCAACTCCTCGACGACCGCGGCGACGCCGCGCGGACGCTCGGGCCCGGCACCGGCCTGATCGCCGCCACGCGCTACCAGGACGAGCCGCCGACGTGGTTCGTGACCGGCACGGACGCGAACGGGATCGCCGCGGCGGTCGATGCGCTCGACGCCGAGAAGCTGCGCCGCCACTTCGCGGTCGCGGTGGGCCCGGGCGACGCGCCGCCCACGCCGCTGCCCGTCGAGGGCGCCGGGCGGTGACCTACCAGCGCCGCGCGAGTCCGCTGCACGCCGCGCGTGCGTCCGTGGCGTGCGCGTGGTGCGCCGCGCTCGTGGCCTGCGCGCTCGCCAACGCCCACCCTGTGGTCCTCGTCGCCGTCGTCGCCGCCACGGTCGGCGCGGCGGCCGCGGCCGGCGTCGCGCGCGAGGTCGGCCGCTTCACGCTGCTCGTCGGCCTGCCGCTCGCGGTCCTGTTCGTCGTCATCAACCCGCTCGTCGCGCGCGAGGGCTTCACGGTCGTCCTGCGGCTCGGCGGGGTCGGGCCGCTGGGCGAGCTCGACATCACGCGCGAAGCGCTGGTCTACGGCGCCGTGCTCGGGCTGCGCGCGCTGGCCGTCATCGCCGCCTGCTCGCTGTACGCCGCCGCGGTCGATCCCGACCAGGTCCTGCGCCTCTTCCGCCGCGCGGGGTTCCGGTCCGCCCTGACCGCCACGCTGGCCACGCGGATGGTCGGCGTCCTGGCGGCGGACGGACGGCGCCTGGCCGACGGGCAGCGCTGCCGCCCGGGGCCGAAGGCGTCGCGGCTGGCGCTCGTGAGGGCCGTCGCGTCGGGCGCGCTGGACCGCGCCACCGACGTCGCCGCCACGCTCGAGGTCCGCGGCTACGGCGGCGCCCGCCGCCCCCCGAGCGAGCGCCGCCCGTGGTCGCGCCACGACGTCGCCTTCGCCCTCTCCGCGCTCGTGCTGCTCGTGGCCGGCGCCGGGGGCGCGATCGCCGGCGTGGCGAACGTCGACGCCTACCCCCTCACGCGGATCGACGGCGGCGCCGGCCCGCTCGTCCTCGGCGCCGTCGTCCTCGCCGCCGCGCTCGCGCCGTTCGCCGACCGCCACGGGATCGCGCGATGAGACCCCGCGGGTCGTCATCCACCCCGGCCACGACCCGATGGGAGGCCACTCGATGACCGTCCTCGAGATCGAGCGCCTCACGTACACGCACGCCGGCGCGACGCGGCCCTCGCTGCGCGACGTGGACCTGCGCATCGAGGACGGCGAGTTCGTCGTGCTCTGCGGGCTCTCGGCATCCGGCAAGTCGACGCTGCTGCGCGCCGCCTGCGGCCTGGTCCCCCACTTCCACGGCGGGACGTTCGGCGGCCGGGTGACCGTCGCCGGCCTCGACACGCGCGAGCACGGGCCCGGCGACGTCGCCGCGCACGTCGGCACGCTGTTCCAGGATCCGGAGACCCAGACGGTCATGGGCAGCGTCCGCGCCGAGCTCGGCTTCGGCCTGGAGAACCGCGGCTGGCCGGCGGCGGCGGTCGCGCGCGGCGTCGAGGAGGCGGCGCTCGCGCTGGCCATCGCCTCGCTGCTCGACCGCCCGACCAACGAGCTCTCCGGCGGCGAGCTGCAGCGCGTCGCGCTCGGCGCCGCGCTGGCCGGGCGCCCGCAGCTCGTGCTGCTCGACGAGCCGACCTCGCAGCTCGATCCCGTCGCCGGCGACGAGCTCGTGTGGCTGCTGCGCCGGCTCAACGAGGAGTGGGGCACCGCGATCGTCCTCGCCGAGCACCGGCTCGAGCGCTGCCTGCCCGCCGCCGACCGCGTCATCGCGCTCGTCGACGGCGCCGTCGCCTGCGACGCGCCGCCCGGCGACTTCCTCGCCTGGGCAATCGACCACGAGCCCTCGCTGGCCACCCCGGCCGCGCGGATGTTCTCGCTGGCCGGCCTGCGCCCGCTGCCGAGCGGCGTCAAGCAGGCGCGCGCGACGCTGCGCGAGCACGCGATCGCGCCGCCCGCGCCGGCCGACGCCCCGCCGCCGCGCCGCACGAAGGTCAAGCACCCGGCGCTCGCCTTCGAGCGCCTGTGGTTCGAGCGCCGCGGCGGGCGCGCCGTGCTGCGCGGCATCGACCTCGCGCTGGCGCCCGGCGAGCGGGTCGCGCTCATGGGCCGCAACGGCGCCGGCAAGTCGACGCTGCTGCGCCACGCCAACGGGCTCCTCGAGCCGACTCGCGGACGCGTGCGCGCGGGCGGGCCGGTCGCGCTGCTGCTGCAGAACCCGGGCGACCTCCTGCTCGCCGAGCGCGCGGGCGACGAGGTCGACGCGGACACGCTGCACGCGAACTGCCTCGCGCACCTCGCCGACCGCCATCCGCGCGACCTGTCGGGCGGCGAGCGCCAGCGGCTCGCGCTGGCGATCGTGACGGCGGGCGCCACGCCGCCCGCTGCGCTGTGCCTCGACGAGCCGACCCGCGGCATGGACCGCGCGCACAAGGGCGAGCTCGCCGCGCACATCGCGGCCTTCGCCGAGCGCGGCACGGCGGTGCTCGTCGCGACCCACGACCCGGAGTTCGCGGTCGCGTTCGCCCAGCGGGTCATCCTGATGGGCGAGGGCGACGTCATCGCCGACGACGACCCGCACCGGGTGCTCACCGGCGGCTGGTACTTCGCGACCGAGACGGCGCGGGTGTGCGGCGCGCTGACGCCCGCCGAGGGCGCCGAGCTGCTGCGCTCCGGGATGCGGGAGGCGCCGCGGCCATGAGCTGGGCCTTCGCCTCGCTGGCGATCCTCTCGGTCGCCCTGCTCGCCGGGTTCGCCTGGTACGAGCGCACGCACCCGCCGTCGAAGGTCATCGCGCTCGTCGCGACCCTGGCCGCACTGGCCGCGCTGGGCCGCATCGCCTTCGCCCCCATCCCGAACGTCAAGCCGACGACCGACATCGTCCTCATCGCCGGCTTCGCGCTCGGCGGCGCGCCCGGCTTCGTCGTCGGCGCCGTCGCCGCGCTGGCGTCGAACCTGTTCTTCGGCCAGGGCCCGTGGACGCCATGGCAGATGGTCGCGTGGGGGCTGGTCGGCCTGCTCGGGGCCGTCCTCGCCCGCGCCGGCCGGGGCCGGGCCCGCCGCGTCCCGATGGCGCTGTGGTGCGGCGCGGCCGGGCTCATGTTCGGCGCGATCATGGATCTCTCGACGTGGACCACGTTCGCCGGCGGGCACACGCTCGACGAGTACCTCGTCATCTCGGGCACGTCGCTGCCCTGGAACCTCGCGCACGCCGCCGGCAACGTCGCGTTCTACCTCGCGTTCGGCCCGGCGCTCGTCACCGCGCTGCAGCGGTTCCGCAGCCGGCTCGACGTCCGCTGGCTGACAGTCGAGTGACCGTCGCACGCCGTCCGGAGGGCGTCGCCCTCTAAGGTGCCCGCCACGCTGCGAGCGGTTGGGAGGCCGTTCGCTGATCAACAACCCTGGAGGGGGAGGTTGCATGAGGAAGCTCGCTTCGCTCGTGGCGCTGGTCGCCGCGACAGGCAGCGCAGGCACCGTAGCCGGGGCGGCTTCGGCCGCCACCGACGAGTCGGGTGCCCGCACCTACGTCGTCGTCTACAAGGACGGCGCATCGGCCGCGCAGGCCCGGGAGGACATCGCGCGCGCCGGCGGACGGATCGTCCGCGAGAACACGGCGATCGGCGTCGCCACGGTCGAGGCGGAGTCGGCCGCCTTCGCCGACAAGGCCGCATCGAGCAGCGCGCTCGAGGGGGCGGCCCAGAACGACCCGATCGGGTCGGTCCCGCAGCAGCGGCGCAAGGGCCAGCGCGAACTCGAGCGCGTCCAGGGCCAGCGCGACGCGTCGCGCGGTCAGCGCGGCCGGCGCTTCGACCGCGGCGCGCAGGCTCCGGGCATGGTGACGGGCGACCCGCTGTCCTCGCTGCAGTGGGACATGCGGATGATCGACGCGACGCCCGACGGCTCGTACGCCGTCACGCAGGGCACGCACGACGTACGCGTCGGGATCATCGACACGGGCATCGACGGCAGTCATCCGGACATCGCGCCGAACTTCGACCGCGAGCTGAGCCGGAACTTCACCGTCGACGACCCGGTGGTCGACGGGCCGTGCGAGGAGGAGGCCGACCAGTCGTGCGAGGACCCGGCGGACGTCGACGAGGACGGCCACGGGACGCACGTCGCCGGGACGATCGGCGCACCGCTGAACGGCGTCGGCATCGGGGGCGTCGCCCCGGGCGTCGACCTCGTCAGCCTGCGCGCCGGCCAGGACTCGGGCTACTTCTTCCTGGGCCCGGTCCTCGACGCGCTGACCTACGCCGGCGACCACGGCGTCGACGTGGTCAACATGTCGTTCTACATCGACCCGTGGCTGTTCAACTGCTCCTCGAACCCGGCGGACTCGCCGGCCGAGCAGCGCGAGCAGCGACTGGTCGTCACGGCGACGCAACGGGCGATCGGCTACGCCCGCGACCACGGCGTCACGACGATCGCCGCGGAGGGCAACGGGCACACCGACCTCGGCAGGCCCGTGGTCGACGACACCAGCCCGGACTACCCGGACCAGGAGAGCTCGCCGCACCACCGCGACATCGACAACTCGTGCCTGTCGATGCCGACGGAGGCCGACGGCGTGATCGGCGTGACCTCGGTCGGGCCGAGCGAGCGCAAGGCCTACTACTCCGATTACGGGGTCGAGCAGGCCGACGTGTCGGCGCCCGGCGGCGACTTCCGCGACAACTTCGGGACGTCGCTCTACCGGTCGCCCACGAACCTCATCCTGGCGCCGTACCCGGCGTCGCTGGCCGCGGCCAACGGCGACATCGACGAGACCGGCACGCCGACGACCCCGTTCGTGGTCGCCGACTGCACGTCGGGCACCTGCTCGTACTACCAGTACCTGCAGGGCACGTCGATGGCGGCGCCGCACGCGGTGGGCGTCGCGGCGCTCATCGTGGCGCGCTACGGCAGGCGCGATCGCCAGAACGGCGGCGTGCGGGCCGATCCGGACCTGGTCGAGCAGGTGCTCAAGGCGACGGCGGACGACCACGCCTGCCCCGAGCAGAACCCGTTCGACTACCCGGACCCGGACCTCGGTGACGAGTACACCGCCCTGTGCGAGGGCAGCGACTCGTTCAACGGGTTCTACGGCGAGGGCATCGTCAACGCGCTCGACGCGGTGACGGGCCGGCGGGGCCACCACCGCCCGGACCGGTAGTCCGACCGGAAGGGGGCGTCATCCAGTGAGGGATGACGCCCTCCTCCCGCCTGCCTCAGCGCCGCCTCGGCTCCAGCGACATCAGCGCGGCGGGCATCGCGCTGAGCGCCGACGACGTCGCGCTGCTGGACGCGCTCCCGGGCCCGGTGGGCACGCGGTACTGATCCGCGCGAGCCGCGCCGGGCGGGACCCGCGTCAGTCCTTGGGCATGTCGTGCTCGGTCGGCGGGGCGCTCGAGTGCTGGTCGGTGTCGCCCAGCGGCGAGTCGTCGTCCTCGGAGGGCAGCGGGGGAAGCGTGTCGGCGTTCTCGTTGTCGCCGCCCTCGGCGCCGACGTCATCGCGATCGTCCGTGTCCTGGCTCATGGTCTCGTTGGCTACCCCGCAGGCGGCCTCGACGAACCGTCGCCAGGCGGCGTGCTCGCGGGCGCGCCACCCGGCATCGCGCCGGGGGCGGATCGGCTCGCGCGACGCGATCGCGTCGAGCGCCGCCCGCGCGATGTGCGCGGGACGCCTGGCACCGGTCAGCCCCGCCACGAGCCCGCGGGCGCTCGCGTTCCACCACGACGCACCGAGCCCGCTCAGCGCCGGAAGCACCCGCACGCCGCCCGCGTCGACCACCCGCCGTGCGCATGGTTGAACACTAAGGCACGATCTCCATACCATCACCGGCCGTGACCCTCGACGAGCTCCGGCGGGCGGCCGAGCGCGGGTGGACCGCGCAGGCCGGCGACAAGCCGCGCGTGCCGGCCACGCTGCGCGCGGAGCGCGACCTGTTCGTCGCGAGCGCCGTCGCGCGCGCCGCGTTCGGCGACGAGATGGTCGAGCACTACGCCAACAACGCGCGGATCGAGATCGAGGCCTACGACGCCGTGGTGACCGACTGGGAGCGCTACCGGGGGTTCGAGCGGTTGTGAGCGGCGCGAGCATCGACTCCGCCGAGGCCGTCTTCGCGCCCGTCCGCTCGCAGACGGCGTTCGAGGAGACCGTGGACCGGCTCGGCACCGCGATCAAGCTCGGCCTGCTGCCGCCGGGCTCGCGGCTGCCGGCCGAGCGCGAGCTGTGCTCCATGCTCGGCATCGCGCGCTCCACGCTGCGCCAGGCGCTGACCGCGCTGGCGCAGAGCGGCCACCTGCACGCCGTGCGCGGCCGCGGCGGCGGGACCTTCGTCGCCGACCGGCTCCCGCCCGTCGACCCGCCGTCGCCCGAGCTGGTGGCCGAGTGGCGCGACGTGTGCGACTGGCGGCTGGCGGTCGAGCTCGGCGTCGCGGTGATCGCCGCCGAGCGCGCGTCGGCCGCCGCACTCGAGCCGCTGGAGGAGACGCTGGCCGAGCTCGACGACCTGCTCGAGGACTTCCCCGCCTACCGCCAGCTCGACGTGCGCTTCCACATCGGGCTCGCCGAGACGACCGGCAGCGCGCGGCTCGTGACGGCGGCGACCGAGGCGCAGGGCGCGATGACCGACCTGATCCACTACATCGCGCACCCGCCGGAGGTCCTCGCGTGGTCCAACCAGCAGCACCGCCAGCTGCTGCTCGCGGTCTCGCGCGGGGACGCCGACGCGGCCGCCCGCCACATCGCCGAGCACCTGCACGGCACCGAGCACGTGCTCGCGGGCCTGCTGCCGGATCCGCGTTGAGCAGCGCCACCGCCCGCCCCGCGGCGCGCCCGGTCGGATCGTGAGCGGGTGACGGACACCCCCGGTTGACATCCGACCGCCTGCGTTTGTACCGTCGCGGTCGAAGGACGGACCTTCACACCTTTTCCCGGGGGAGGGACCAGCGCATGGGTGTCGCTTCGCGGCCGGAGATCCACGACGAGCGTCGGCTCGCCGAGCTCGGGTACGAGCAGAGCCTGCACCACGGCTGGACCAGCTTCTCAAACTTCGCCATCTCGTTCACGATCATCTCGCTGTTCGCCGTGCTCGACGAGGACGCGCCCGTGCGGGGCGTCTGACCGATGGCCACCCTGGAGGTCATCGAGCCCGCCACCGAGCGGGTGCTCGAGAAGGTCCCGCGCGGCGGCGTCGAGGAGATCGACGCCGCCGTCGCGGCGGCCAGGTCCGCCTTGCCGGCCTGGAGGGACCTCTCCCCCTCCGATCGGGCGCAGGCGCTGATGCGATTGGCGGCTGCGCTCGAAGCGCGCCTCGAGGAGCTCGCGCTGCTCGAGGCGCGCAACGCCGGCAAGCCGATCGGCGACGCGCGCGGCGAGATGGCGATGGTGGTGGACGTCTTCCGCTACTACGCGGGCGCGCCGGAGCGTCTGCTGGGCGACACCATCCCGGTCGCCGGCGGGCAGGCGTTCACCGTGCGCGAGCCGCTCGGCGTCGTCGGGCTCATCACGCCGTGGAACTTCCCGCTGACGATCGCGGCGTGGAAGCTCGGGCCCGCGCTCGCCGCCGGCAACACCGTGGTCCTCAAGCCGGCCGAGCTCACGCCGCTCACGGCGCTGCGCTTCGCGGACATCGCGCTCGAGGCCGGGCTGCCCGAAGGCGTCGTCAACGTCGTCGCCGGCCCGGGCAGCGTGTGCGGGGCGCGCCTCGTCGAGCACCCCGACGTGGCGAAGATCGCGTTCACGGGCTCGACCGAGGTGGGCCGGTCGATCGCGGCCGGCGCCGCGCGGACGATCAAGCGCGTGACGCTGGAGCTGGGCGGCAAGTCGGCGAACGTCGTCTTCGCCGACGCGGACCTCGAGGCGGCCGCGCAGGCGGCGCCGCTGGCCGTGTTCGGCAACGCGGGCCAGGACTGCTGCGCGCGCTCGCGCATCCTCGTCGAGCACTCCGCGCTGGACCGCTTCATGGAGGCGCTGGAGGAGGCGGTCGAGGCGCTGCGCGTCGGCGACCCGCTCGACGAGAGCACGCAGATGGGGCCGCTCATCTCCGCGGCCCGGCGCGACGCGGTGGCCTCGTACGTGCCCGCGGGCGCGCCGGTGGCGATTCGCGGCAGCGCGCCCGACGGCCCCGGCTACTGGTTCGCGCCGACCGTCCTGTGCCCGGTCGCTCCCGACGACCGCGCAGTGCGCGAGGAGATCTTCGGGCCGGTGGCGGCGGTCGTCCCGTTCCGCGGCGAGGCCGAGGCGGTGGCGCTCGCCAACGACACGATCTACGGCCTGTCGGGGTCGGTGTGGACGCGGGACGGCGCGAAGGCGCTGCGCGTGGCCCGCGGCATCGAGGCCGGCGTGCTGTCGATCAACTCCAATACCTCGGTGCGGGTGTCCACGCCGTTCGGCGGCTTCAAGCAGTCGGGCTATGGACGCGAGCTCGGCCCGCACGCGCTGGACGCCTACACCGAGGTCAAGTCCATCTTCTACGCGACAGGCTGAATGAGACTCAAGGACAAGGTGTGCGTCGTGACGGGCGCCGCGGGCGGAATCGGCGCGGCGACCGTCGAGGTGTTCAAGCAGGAGGGCGCCACGGTGGTCGGCGTGGACCTGAGCGAGGACGCCCCGGGCGACCTCTCGCTGCAGGTCGACGTGACGCACGAGGGACAGGTCGTCGACATGTTCGCCCGGACGATCGAGACCTACGGGCGCGTCGACGTGATCTTCAACAACGCGGGGATCTCGCCCAACGACGACGGCTCGGTGCTGGACACGTCGCTGGAGGCGTGGCAGCGGGTGCAGGACGCCAACCTCAGGTCGGTGTTCCTCGGCTGCAAGTACGGCATCCCCCATCTCCTGGAGAACGACCCGCCCAACCGCGGGTCGATCATCAACACGGCGTCGTTCGTCGCGGTCATGGGCGCGGCGACGTCGCAGATCTCCTACACGGCGTCCAAGGGCGGCGTGCTCGCGCTGTCGCGCGAGCTTGGCGTGGAGTACGCGCGCCGGGGCGTGCGGGTCAACGCGCTGTGTCCGGGTCCGGTGGACACGCCGCTCCTGCGCGAGCTGTTCGCCAAGGACCCCGAGCGCGCCGAGCGGCGCCTGGTCCACGTGCCGATGGGCCGCTTCGCGGAGGCGGCGGAGATCGCCAAGGGCGCGCTGTTCCTCGCCTCCGACGACTCGAGCTTCGTCACCGCGTCGACGTTCCTCATCGACGGCGGCATCAGCGGCGCGTACGTGACGCCCGTGTGACGCCGGAGCGCCCTACCGCAGGACGCGCGCGTCGTAGCCCGCGCCGGCGATCGCGCGCAGCACGTCCTGCGCGTGGTCGCGCCCCCGGGTCTCGAGCACGAGCTGCACGGCGGTCTCGCGGACGTGCAGGTCGATGCCCTCGCGAACGTGCTCGACCTCGACGAGGTTCGCCCCCGCCTCGGCCACGCACACCAGCAGCCGTGCGAGGTGACCCGGCCGGTCGGGCACTCGCGTGATCAGCGCGATGCGCCGGCCCGACTCGGTCTCGTGGCGGCGCGCGACGGTGGCCAGCAGCCCGGCGTCGACGTTGCCGCCCGACAGCACGACGACCGTCGTGCCGTGCGGCGCCGGTTCGACATGCCCGCCGAGGAGCGCCGCCGCGCCCACGGCGCCCGCCCCCTCGACGACGAGCTTGGCCTTCTCGAGCAGGACGACCATGGCGTCGGCGACCTCGTCCTCGGAGACCATCGCGACCCCGTCGAGGTAGGAGGCCAGCAGCGGCAGCGTGATCTCCCCGGGCCGCTTGACCGCGATGCCGTCGGCGATGGTCGTCAGCGGCGGAGCGACGTCGACCGGGTGCCCGGCCTCGAGCGAGGCGGCCAGCGCCGGGAACGTCTCGACCTGGATGCCGATGACGTCGACGTCCGGCCGCGCATCCTTGACCGCCACCGCGACGCCGGCCGCCAGCCCGCCGCCGCCCACCGGGATGAGGATGCGGGCGAGGTCCTCGACGTCCTCGAGCAGCTCCAGCCCGAGCGTGCCCTGCCCCGCGATGATGTGCTCGTCGTCGAACGGGTGCACGAACGTCATGCCGCCCTGCTGGGCCCGCTCGTGCGCCGCCGCGAGGCACTCGGTGACGCTCTCGCCCTCGAGGATGACCTTCGCGCCCAGCGCCGCTGCGCCCTCCGCCTTGGCGATGGGCGCGTCGGCGGGCATGACCACCTCGCACGGCACCCCGCGGGCGCGGGCTGCCGCCGCCAGCGCCTGGGCGTGGTTGCCGGCGCTGCCGCACACCACCCCCGTCCGGCACTCGTCGCCCAGGGCGTCGAGCTTGTTCAGCGCGCCGCGGATCTTGAACGAGCCCGTCCGCTGCAGCGACTCGGCCTTCAGCACGACCGTGCCGCCCGACCGCTCGCTCAGCGTCTGTGAGGCCAGCACGGGCGTGCGGCGCACGACGTCCGCGCCCGCGCGGCGGGCATGGCGAACCTCGGCGACGGTGACGGTCACTCGTCCGGCAGCGCGACCACGGCGGCCACCTCGACCTGCGCCCCCTTCGGCAGCGCGGCGACTCCGATCGCCACGCGCGCCGGCGGGTCGCCCTCGAAGAAGCCGGCGTAGACCTCGTTGACCTCGGCGAAGGCGCCCATGTCGGTCAGGTAGACGGTCACCTGGACGGCATCGGCCAGGCCGGCGCCCCCGGCGGCGCATACTGCGGCGAGGTTCTCCAGGCACTGGCGCGCCTGCTCGCCCGGCGACGCTCCGACGAGCTCCCCGCTGGACGGGTCGAGCGGGATCTGGCCGGAGCAGAACAGCAGGCCGCCCGTGCGGACGGCGTGCGAGTAGGGCCCGATCGCCGCGGGCGCCTCGATTGCGGTGACGGCGTGACGGTGATGAGACATGTGGATGGACACCGTACCCGCCGGGAAGACTGCGGGTGTGCGAAGCGCGAGGCGCACGGTGTGGACGGGGCTGGGCGGCGTGGCGGCGAGCCTGGCTCTGGCGGCGGCCGGGCCCACCGGCACGTCCGCCGCGTTCGAGGAGGCGCCCTGTGGCGAGGACGACCTGCAATGCAGCCATGTGACGGTCCCGCTGGACCGGACCGGCGCCCTGCCCGGGTCCGTGGCGCTCGACGTGCGGCGGCTCCCGGCCGGCGCGGCGCCGACGCGGACCGCCTTCGTCGTCCTGCTCGGCGGGCCGGGACAGGTGGCGAGCGCGAGCGCCCCGGCGCTGGCCGCCGACCTGGGCGGCGTGCGCGGGGACCGCGACCTCGTGCTGTTCGACGAGCGCGGCGTCGGCGGGTCGGGCGCCCTGCGCTGCCCGGGGCTCCTGCGTCCGTCCGGCTCGGGCGCGCTCGGCTGCGCCACGCGGCTGGGCGCGCTGCGCGGCGAGTTCACGACGGCGGCCGACGTCGAGGACCTCGAGGCGATCCGCGTCGCCGGCGGCTACGAGCAGGTCGTGCTCTACGGGGCGTCGTACGGGACGAAGGTCGCGCTCGAGTACGCGGCGGCGCGCCCCGAGCGCGTCGAGGCGCTCATCCTCGACTCGACCGTGACGCCGGAGGGGCCCGATCCGCTGCAGCTGTCGACGTTCGCCGCGCTGCCGCGGGTCGTGCGCAGCGTGTGCTCCGGCGGCGCGTGCCGCGGCGTGACGGCCGATCCGGCGGGCGACGTTCGCCGGCTGGCGCGCCGGCTGGGCCGGCGGCCGCTGCGCGGACGGTTCGTCGATGCCGACGGGAGGCGACGGCGGGCGACGCTCTCCCCCGCGGACCTGCTGACGATCCTCTCCGCCGGCGACGTCGATCCGGTCCTGCGCTCGGCGGTGCCCGCCGCGGTCCACGCGGCACTGCACGGCGACCCCGCCGCGTTCGTCCGCCTGCGCGCTCAGCTCGGCGGGCGGGACTCGCGCGCCGCCGCGGCCGGCGGGATCAACCGCGCTCGCTTCGTGGCGACGACGTGCGAGGAGACGCTGTTTCCATGGGACCGCACCGCGCCGCCCGCGACCCGGGCCGCGCAGGCCGGGGCGCGCATCCGCGCGATGCCGCGCAAGCGCTACGCGCCCTTCGACTGGAGCACGGTCATCGCCGCCGGCATCCTGCCGCTGTGCGTGCAGTGGCCGGTGGCCTCGCCGGCACCGGCTCCCGTCACGCTGCCGGCCGGGCTGCGCGCGCTGCTGCTCGCCGGCGGCGAGGATCTGCGCACGCCGCTCGAGGACGCGCAGGCGGTGGCCGCCCGGCTCGGCCCGGCGGCGCAGGTCGTCGTGCTGCCGCACGCCGGCCACTCGGTGCTCGGCTCCGATGTCTCGGGCTGCGCGAACGCCGCCGTCGTCGCGTTCCTGTCCGGGACGCCGCCGGGCTCCTGCGAGACGGTCGAGCGCCTGCTGGACCCCGCGCGCCCGGCGCCGCGGTCCGTCGGGTCGGTGCCGCCGTATCCGGGGCTGCACGGCCGGGCGGGGCGCATCGTCACGACGGCGAGCCGCACGGTCGCCGACGCCGCACGGCGGCGCCTGTCGGAGCGCGTGCAGGGCACGGGCGTCCGCCGATTCGGCGGCCTGCGCGGCGGGACGGCGAGCATCGAGCCGGACGGGCTGCGGCTGCACGGCTACGTGTACGTGCCCCGCGTCGCCGTGACCGGCATCATCCCCGACGACACCATGCGCCCGATCGAGCTTCGCATCCAGGCCCACGGCGCCTCCGGCCGCATCCGTGCGGGCGGCGGGCGCGTCACGGGCCGGATCGGCGGTCGGCGCATCTCGGTCAGCACGTCGCGCACCTCGGCGGCCGCGGCGTCGTTCGAGCGCGACGCGGTCCGGGGCCTGGCCGCCTCGCCGCTGCGGGTGCCGTGATGGCGAACGCGCTCGCCCACGAGACGTCGCCGTACCTGCTCCAGCACCGCGACAACCCGGTCGCCTGGATGCCGTGGGGCGAGGAGGCGCTGACCCGTGCCCGCGAGCGCGACGTCCCGCTGCTCGTGTCGATCGGCTACTCGGCCTGCCACTGGTGCCACGTCATGGAGCGCGAGTCGTTCGAGGACGAGGCGGTCGCCGCGCTGATGAACGAGCACTTCGTCTGCGTGAAGGTCGACCGCGAGGAGCGCCCGGACGTCGACGCGCTCTACATGGAGGCGGTGCAGGCGATGACCGGGCACGGCGGCTGGCCGCTGAACGTGTTCGTCACGCCCGACCAGGTGCCGTTCTTCGGCGGGACGTACTTCCCGCCGCAGCCGCGGATGAACATGCCGAGCTGGCCGCAGGTGCTGCAGGCCGTCGCGGACGCGTGGCGCGATCGCCGCCCGGAGATCGAGACGCAGGGGGCGCAGCTGCGCGAGCGGCTCGCGGCGTCCGCGTCCCTGCGGCCGTCGGATGCTCCGCTGTCGACGGCACAGCTCGAGCAGGCGGTGGCGGCGCTGCGCGAGTCCTACGACCCGCGGCACGGCGGGTGGGGCGGCGCGCCGAAGTTCCCGTCCGCGTCGGTGATCGACTTCCTGCTCGGTCAGGGCGAGACGGAGATGTCGATCGCCACCCTGCGCGCGATGGCGACGGGCGGCATGCACGACCTCGTCGGCGGCGGCTTCGCCCGGTACTCGACCGACGCGACGTGGACCGTGCCGCACTTCGAGAAGATGCTCTACGACAACGCGCTGCTCGCACGCGCGTACCTGCACGGCTGGCAGGTGTCGGGCGATGACCTGCTGCGGCGCACGGTCCACGACACGCTCGACTGGATGCTGCGCGAGATGCGCGCGCCGGGCGGCGCGTTCTGGTCCGCGCTCGACGCGGACTCCGAGGGCGTCGAGGGCAGGTTCTACGCGTGGACGGTCGACCAGCTGCGCGCGGCGCTCGGCGGGGACGCCGAGGCGGCGATCGCCTGGTTCGGCGCGACCCACCGCGGCAACTTCGAGGGCGCCAACGTGCTCGAGGCCCGTGGGCCGGAGCCGCCCGGCGACGTGCGCGCGCGGGTGCTGGCGCGGCTGCTCGAGGTGCGCGCGCAGCGCGTGCGCCCCGGGCTCGACGACAAGCTGCTGACGTCGTGGAACGCGCTGGCGATCGCCGCGCTCGCGGAGGCCGGCGCGGTGCTGCGGCGCGAGGACTACCTCGACGCGGCACGGACCGCGGCCGAGTACCTGCTGCGGGTGCATCGCGATCCCGGCGGGCGTCTGCTGCGCACGTCGAAGGACGCCGACGCGCGCCTGAACGCGTATCTCGAGGACCACGCGTTCCTCGTCGAGGCGCTCGTCGTGCTCTACGAGGCGACGTGGGAGCCGCGGTGGCTTCACGAGGCGCGGGAACTGGCGGACGCGATGGTCGCCCGGTTCGCCGACGAGGAGAACGGCGGGTTCTTCTCCACCTCCTCCGATCACCAGGAGCTCGTCGCCCGGCGCCGGGACCTCGAGGACACGCCGATCCCGTCGGGGTCGTCGAGCGCCGCCGTCGGTCTGCTGCGGCTGTACGCCCTGACCGGCCGCGCGGAGTACGAGGAGCGCGCCCAGTCGGTGCTCGCGCTCGTCCACGAGATCGCACCGAAGCACCCGGCGGCGTTCGGCCACCTGCTGCAGGCCATGGCGTTCGCGATCGGGCCCACGCGCGAGGTGGCGATCGTGGGCCCGCAGACCGACGCGGACGCGCTCGCGCGGGTGGTCCGCGACACCTACCGGCCGCGTGTCGTGCTGGCCGGCGGCCCGGCCGCGAACGACGCGGTGCCGCTGCTCGAGGGACGCACGCCGGTCGACGGCGACGCGGCCGCGTACGTGTGCGAGCGGTTCGCCTGTCAGCGGCCGGTGACCGGCCCGGTCGAACTCGAGCGCCTGCTCGCGGACGCCTGACCGCTCGCGCGCCCCCTCCGTCCCTCGATCAGTCATGCTGGGCTGATGTCGGGGCGTCCATCGGTGGGGCGGTGCATGGCCGCCGCTTTGCTCGCCGCGTTCGCCGGCGCCGTTACCGCCGCGTCCGCCGGCGCGGCCGTGCTGGCCACCGACGAGCCGTGCTACCTGCCCGGCCAGCAGATGATCGTCGCGGGCCAGGGGTTCGCCCCGAGCGCTCCGGTGCAGGTCGCGTCGGGCGGCGTCCTCGCCACGCCGACGGCCGACGCCGCCGGCAGCTTCCAGGCCTCGGCCGCGGCGCCGGCCCTGCCGTTCTCGACGCCGAGCGCGCGGTCGCTAGCGCTCACGGCGACCGACGGCACCACGAGCGCGACGGTCCGCATCCGGGTCGCGAACCTCGCCGCGCTGCACTCGCCGCGCTCGCCGTCACAGCCGCAGAGCAGGGTGCGCTGGCGGATCTCCGGGCTGCGGCCGGGCGCGCGCGTGTACGCCCACTACGTGCACGCGGGCCGCGAGCAGCGGCGGGTGTCGTTCGGCCGGATGCCGGAGCGATGCAGCGTGTTGCGCAAGCGGATCGCGATGCTGCCCGTGGACCACCCGGCGGCCGGCAGATGGCGGATCCAGATCGACACGCGGGCGCGCTACAGCCCGCGGACGCGGCGCAGCCTCGTCGAGTTCGGAACGGTCGGGAGGCGGATCGTCGGATGACCCGTCACAGCACCGGCAGGTAGCGGTCGAGCTCCCACGGCGTGACCTGCACGCGGTAGTCGTCCCACTCCTGGCGCTTGATCTCGACGAAGCGGTTGAACATGTGCTCGCCGAGCGTGCGCAGGACGAGCTCCGACTCGGCGGTGATCTCGATCGCCTCGCCGAGCGTCTCGGGCAGCTGCTCGATGCCGAGCCGCTTACGGTCGTCGGGCGCAAGGTGGTAGAGGTTCTTCTCCATCGGCTCGGGGAGCTCGTAGCCCTTCTCGATCCCCTCGAGCCCGGCCTGCAGCAGCACCGCGAACGTGAGGTACGGGTTGCAGGCGGGGTCGGGGCAGCGCAGCTCCATGCGCGTCGACTGCTCGTGGCCGGGCCGGTACAGCGGCACGCGCACGAGAGCCGAGCGGTTGCGCCGCGACCATGCCACGTAGACCGGCGCCTCGTAGCCGGGCACGAGCCGCTTGTAGGAGTTCACCCACTGGGCGAAGATCGCCGAGATCTCGCGCGCATGCTTGAGCTGGCCGGCGATGAACGCCTTGCCCGCGTCGGAGAGGAAGTACTGGTCGTCGGGGTCGTAGAAGGCGTTGCTGCCGTCCTTGAACAGCGACTGGTGGGTGTGCATGCCCGACCCGTTCTCGCCGAACAGCGGCTTGGGCATGAACGTCGCGTGCCAGCCGTACTTCATCGCGATCTCCTTGACCGTGATGCGGTACGTCATGCAGTCGTCGGCCATCTTCAGCGCCGGCCCGTAGCGCATGTCGACCTCGTGCTGCGACGGGCCGACCTCGTGATGGGAGTACTCCACGTGGATGCCGAGCTGCTCGAGCGCCAGGACGGTCTCGCGGCGCACGTCGGAGCCCGCGTCGAGCGTCGTCAGGTCGAAGTAGCCGCCCTCGTCGAGCACCTCGGTGGACTTGTTGTCCTTGAACAGGAAGTACTCGAGCTCGGGACCGACGTTGAAGGTGTCGAAGCCCATCTGCTCGGCGCGGTCGAGCGCGCGGCGCAGCACCTGTCGCGGGTCGCCCTCGTAGGGGGTGCGCTCGGGGGTGTGGATGTCGCAGAAGATGCGGGCGACGCCCTGGTCGGTCGGGCGCCAGGGCAGGACGGCGAAGGTCCGGGGATCGGGCACCGCGACCATGTCGGACTCCTCGATCGCGTTGAAGCCGGTGATCGACGAGCCGTCGAAGCCCATGCCGTTCTCGAACGCGTCGTCGAGCTCCGCGGCGTTGATCGAGAACGACTTCAGCTGGCCGAGGATGTCGGTGAACCAGAGGCGCAGGAAGCGGATGTCATGCTCGTCGACGAGCGCCCTGACGTCGGCGGCATTCTGCGGCTGGTCTGGCATCCGGCGGAGCCTAGACGACGCACTGCGACGCGCGGCCCGACCGGCGGTCCAAGGTCCTCAGCCCGGTCGTCCAGCGTCAGGTGTCGTCGCCAGCCACTCGCGCGCCCACGTCGCCAGCGAGCCGAGCACCGGCTCGAGGGCCTGCCCCATGTCGGTCAGCGCGTACTCGACGCGGATCGGCGGGCCGGGATGGACGGTGCGCTCGATGATGCCGCGGGCCTCGAGCTCCTTGACCCGCTCGGAGCAGAGGCGGTCGGAGAGGCCCGGGATCGCGCCGACGACCTCCGAGAAGCGCAGCGGCCCGTCCTGCCGGAGCACCTCGAGGATCGCGCCGGTCCAGCGCCGGCCGATCAGCTCGACAGCCTCGTGCAGGTGGGGACAGCAGCCGCAGTCCGCCGCCACCCGCTGCTGCTCCTGCTCCCCCTCGCGGAGCTCCATGGCCGTGAGGCTACGCCGCCCGGAGTTGGCGAGTCTCCTCCATCGAGCCGTCCACCGGAACGTCCCCGGCGACGTTGACCATGGCGGTGAAGGACTCGAGCGCGACGAACGCGATCGCCTCGAGCAGCTGCTCGTCGCTCCACCCCGCCTCGCGCGCCTCCTCGTGGAGGTGCATCGGCGGGCCGTCACCCTCGACGAGCGGGCGCAGGTAGTGCAGCAGCGCCGCCTGCTCCGGATCGCCGGAGTCGAACTCGCGGGCGAGCGCGACCTCGTCGATGCCGATGCCGACGGCGCGAGCCGTGCGTGCGTGCAGCGCGAGGCCCGGCTGCGAGCGGTGGTGCTGGGCCACCGCGAGCGAGATGCGCTCGAGCGTCGGGCGCGTCAGCGAGCCGTGCCGCAGCTCGCCACGGAAGCGGGCGTACCCGCGCAGCGCGGCCGGCGACCCCGCGAGGACGCCGAGGAAGTTGGGCAGCTGACCGGCGGTGGCGAGCGCACCGCGCAGGACCGGGACGGAGCCATCCGGCGCCGTCAGCTCGTCGTGGACGGGGAACCTGCTCATCGCGGTCTTCATCGGCGCAGCCCTTGCACGAGGAGTGGACGGAAGAGATGGTGCTTCAGAGAGGACATCACCTTACGATTTGTAAGGTACCTACGGGTGGGCGCGCGCGCAAGGCCGCCCACGCAGGTTCGGCGCGGGCCCGCCGTTCCGGATCGAGGCGCCGCGCCGGATTGAGGCGCCGTACCGGATCGAGGCCGCCGACGGTCACCACGGCCCAGCATGGCGGGGCCTCAGCGGGGAGCGGGCGGGACGGGGGCGGGTCTACGCGGAGCCGCCGGTGCTGAGCACGGCGATCACGATGAGGAGGAGGCCGAGCACGAACGCCCAGAGGGCGACGCGGTCGGGACGGCGGCCGACGCGATCGCGGGTGCGCGACGGCGGGCGCCGGCGGTCGGGGGGCGTGACGGCGACCGGTGCGGGGACGATGCCCCGGATGACGACGGTGCGGCGCTGCCCCGGCAGCAGCGGCGGGGGCGGCTCGGAGATGTAGTCGATCGGCGTCGTCTCGTGGTCGATCAGCCGCACGGGCGACTCGCGATCCGCCGCGGCGCGCGGGCGGATCGGCTCGGCGCGGCGGAAGCGGCCGCGCAGCGGTCGGGTCGCCGGCGCGGGCTCGTCGAACCGGGCGGACGCCGGGCCAGTTCCCGTCTCGTCGAACCCGGCGGACGCCGGGCCAGTTCCCGTCTCGTCGACCCACGCGGCATCCGGGGCGGGATCGTCGTCGCGGTCGAGCGTCAGGACCGTCCAGTTCGACGACGGGTCACGACCGAGGCCGCCGAGGATCTCGAGGTCCTCGGCCGAGGCCCACGACACCGCCTCGCGACGGCCGCGGCGCGACGGGTAGGACGTATCGAGATCGTCAGCCCATGGCTCATGGGCCCTGGCGGGTTGGGACATCGCTTCTCTCTGACGGCTTACGGGGTTAGCTGACGGGCTCGCGCACGAGAGATGCGCTACGCAGATGATGCGACTCGCCCCGGACGGCTTCGGGTCCCCCGCTCGTCGAGCCGGTCGGCTACCGGTGACGACTCAGCGGAACGACGTCATCGTAGCAATGGGCGAAATCCCTGCACACTGCAAGAAACCTTGCAAAATGCGGGTTGTTCGTCGCTTTCCGGTGGCGCGGTGTCCGTCGCCGAACGCCGGTTCAGCCGCCGCGCTCCCACGCGGCCTGCTCTGCGACCGTGCGCTCCGCGGTGGGGACCGCTTCGAGGCGGGCGTCGGGAATCGGCTGGCCGCTCTCGACCGACAGGCCGAAGCTGCCCTCTGCGAGCCGCTTCTCGGCGCGCTCGACCGCGGCGAGCTGGTCGCGCAGGTCTCCGAGCTGACCCACGGCGAACTCCTTGTCGTACAGATCGGAGCCCTGGTCGGCGATGTGCTGCTCGATGTGCGGGTCGCCGTCGTCGCCGTCGTCGGCGTCTGGGCGCTCGATCGCGGCGATCGAGCGCTCGATGCGCTCGCGCTCGACCCGCAAGAGCTCGCGCGCTCTTGCTTCTTCCATCGTGTCCTCCTACCTGCCGGCGACGGCCGACACGTACGCGGCGACGTCCTTGGCGTCCTGGGCGGTCACCAGGTTGGCCGGCATCTGGCCTTGGCCGCGCGCCCGACCCTGGTGGATCGCGTTGAGCACGAGGGCCTCGTTGGGCCGCAGGTTGTCGAGGTTGGGCCCGACCAAGCCGACCGCGTTGGACGCTGCCAGCGTGTGACAGGTCGCGCAGTTGTGGGTGAAGAGCTCGCGGCCGTGGGCCTGGGCGTTGGTGAGGTCCACCCCACCGCGCACCTCGTCGTCGGCTTTCGAGTCGGCGATCACCGCGAACGCCGGAAGCGCCAGCCCGAAGCCGACGAACACGACGAGCATCGCGAGCGCGAACGCCCGCCGGACACTCTTCGGCTCGCGCCGGCTCTCGCCAGGGCGCGGCGGTTTCCGCGTGGCGCGCATGGCGATCAGAAAGACCGCGAGACCCGCGATGACCCAGAAGACGACGAGAACGGCGATCGCCATGGCGGCGAAATCTATACGGGACGGCGGCGCCTTGCGAAGACGTCCGTGTCGAGGCGTGCGCAGACGGCCCCCACGGCGCCGTGGACGACCTCATCTGCTGCGCCCACCCGCGAAGCTCTGCACCGGCGGCGCGACCGCGCGAAACGACCCCGCGGCCCCGGCGGCGACCGCCGGCTCGGCCACCGGTTCCCCCGCCGCATCGTCGGGCACGGGCTCGAGGTGACGGCCCCGGCGCGTGGGTAGGTCGCGCACCTCGGCCAGCCGGCCGACCGGGACCTCCAGCGCCCGCAGCCGGCGGACGACGAAGTTGATCGCCCCGCCCGCCGAGGCGTAGCGCTCGAGCCGGCCCTCGGCGACGACGAGCGGCTCCGACCGCACCGTGAGCCGGTCGCGCTCGTACACCGGCGGCGGCACGACGAGGTTGACCGTGCCGAACTCGTCCTCCAGCAGCAGGAAGCACACGCCGTTGGCGGTCGCCGGGCGCTGGCGGGCCATGACCAGGCCGCCGATCCGGACCTCGGCACCATGGCGCAGCGACGCCAGGTCCCGGCTGGAGACGACCCGGTCGCGCTTGAGGTGCGGACGCAGGAGCTCGAAGGGATGGTGGGCGACCGCCATGCCGGTCGTCGCGTAGTCGGCCACCAGCGCGTCCCAGTCGTCGAGCGCGCCGAGCGCCGGAGGCTGCGGAAGGTCAAGCGCCAGCGACAGCTGCATCCCGTGCTCGCCGACGGGCACCGCGGGGGCCGCCACGCCGAGCTGCCACAGCGCGGTCCGCCGCGCGACCGCGCCGGGCACCAGCCCGTCGCACGCCCCCGACCAGGCGAGCTGCTCGAGCGCCGGGCGCCCCGCGCCCGCACGTGAGGCGAGGTCCTCGATGGAACGGAAGGGGCCGCCGCGCTCGCGCTCCGCCACGAGCGCCTCGATTTCGTCCTTGCGCACACCGAGCACGTAGCCCAGGCCGACGCGGACCGCCCCCTCGGCCGTCACCGTGCAGCCGGCCGCACTGCGGTTGACGTCCGGCGGCAGGATCTCGATGCCTCGCCGCTGGGCCTCGTGCACCAGCGCATCGGGCGGATAGAAGCCCATCGGCTGCTCGTCGAGCAGCGCGCAGAGGAACTCCGGGCCGTAGTGGACGCGCAGCCAGGTCGACTGGTAGGCCAGCAGCCCGAACGCCGCCCCGTGCGCCTTGGGGAAGCCGAAGCCCGAGAAGCCGACGACCATGTGCCAGACACGCTCGGCCAGCGCCTCGTCGACGCCGGCATGACGCGCCATCGCGCCCTCGACGAAGCGCCGGTGATGGCTCTCGATCGCCGCCGCCGAGCGCTTGCGGCTCATCGCCCGGCGCAGCCCCTCGGCCTCCCCGACCGAGAACCCGGCGAACGCCTGCGCCACCTCGAGCACCTGGTCCTGGAAGATGATCGTGCCGAGCGTGTCGCGCAGCACGGGCTCGAGCGACGGATGGTCGTAGGGCACCTCGAAGTCCGGGTCCACGCGGAGGCGCTGCTTGCGCTCGATGTAGGGGTTGACCGCCCCGCCGACGATCGGCCCCGGCCGCACGATCGCCACCTGGATGGTGAGGTCGTCGAGATTCTCCGGCCGGGTGCGGCGCAGCGACCCCATCTGCGCCCGGCTCTCGATCTGGAAGACCCCGGTGGTCTCGGCCCGCTGGATCGCCCCGTACGTCTCGGCGTCGTCGAAGGGGATGCGCGAGAGGTCGATCGTCTCCCCCCGCCGCCGCGCTATCAGCTCGACGCAGCGCTCGACCGCCGACAGCATCCCGAGCCCGAGCAGGTCGATCTTCAGAAAGCCGGCGTCCGAGCAGGAGTCCTTGTCCCACTGCACCATCTGCCTGCCCTCCATCGCCGCCGGCAGCACGGGGCAGCAGTCGATCAGCGGGCGCGTCGCCACGATCATCCCGCCCGAGTGCTGCGAGAGGTGGCGCGGCAGCCCGGACGCCTCGGCCGAGAGGTCCGCCAGCCAGCGCCAGCGGTTGGGCGGGTCCGAGTCCACGCGCCCCTCCCCCAGCGCCACGGCGATATCCTTGCCGACGCCCGTCGCACCCCAGCCCTCCGAGGCCCGTGCGACCCGCTCGATCTCCCCCGGCGGCAGCCCGAGCGCCTTGCCGAGCTCGCGGATCGCCCCGCGCGCCTTGAAGGTCGGGAAGGCGGCGACGAGCGCGGAGCGGTCGCGGCCGTAGCGGTCGTGCACGCGCGGGATCAGCACCTCGCGCACGTCGCGCGGGAAGTCGAGGTCGATGTCGGGCAGCGAGGTGAGCTCCTCGTTGAGGAAGCGCCCCAGCGCCAGCGCGTTCTCCAGCGGGTCGACGTGCGAGAGCCCGGTGAGATAGCAGACGATCGACGACACGCTGGACCCGCGCCCGCGCCCGGGCGGCAGCAGCGAGCGGGCGGCGGCGCCGTCGCGCACCTCGGCGGCGACCTCGCGCGCCAGCTCGAGCAGCTCGTGATGCAGGAGGAAGAACCCCGGCAGCCCGAGCAGGTCGATGACCCGCAGCTCCTCCTCGAGCCGCGCCACGGCCTCCGAGCGCAGGCGGTGCCCCGGTGGATAGCGCTCCTGCAGGCGCGCGGAGCACAGCTCGGCCAGGCGCCGGCTCGCCGTCTCGTCCTCGGACCCGGGATAGCGGTAGCCGAGATCCTGGGTGAGGTCGAACCCGAGCGTCTCGGCCAGGCGCGCCGTCTCCGCCACCGCGTCCGGGTGGTCGGCGAAGCGGGCGGCCATCGCCTCCGGCGACGCCAGGACGTGCGCGTGGTTGCCGCGGCGCAGGGGCTCGGAGGCGTCGAGGGTCGAGTGCTCGCGGATCGCCACGAACGCGTCCTGGAGGCGAGCGCGCGCGCGCGTGTGCGCGTGGACGTTCCCGGTGGCCACGCACGGGACGCCGAGGCGCCGGGCCAGCGACTCGAGCCCGCGGTTGAGGGCACGGTCGTGACGGGCGAACGGCCGCTGCAGCTCGACCCGGAAGCGATCGGGCCCGAAGACCTCCAGCAGCCGGCGCATCGTCGGCTCGTCGCGCACCCCTCGCGAGGCGCAGCCGCTCAGGCAGACGAGCCCCTCGGCGTGCGCGGCCACCTCGTCCAGGGTGACGCTCGGCTCACCGATCCAGCCGGGCCGCCCCGGCACCCGCGTGTCCGCATGGGCCGCGGTCAGCAGCCGGCAGAGGTTGCGCCAGCCGGTCGCGTCGCGCACCAGGAGCGTCAGGTGGCGCGTCAGCTCGTCGCCGTCCGCGGCCCGCGCGCCCGCCCCGTCGCGCACGTCGATCTCGGCCCCGTGCAGCGCCCGCAGACCCAGGGCCTGTGCGGACTGCGCGAACTCCATCGCCCCCGACAGCGAGTTGTGGTCGGTCAGCGCCAGCGCGCGATGGCCGAGCTCGAGCGCGGCGGGCACGATCTCGTCGGGCATCGATGCACCGTCGAGGAAGGAGTAGGCGGAGTGCAGGTGGAGCTCGACGTAGGACAAGGCGAACAGATGTTCGCATGTCTCCAGGACGGTGTCACGCACGAGCCAAGCACTCCGTCTTGCGCCGCCATTCACCGTCGGGGCCAAGGACGTGCGCGTCGATCAGCGTCGCCCGCTCGACCGAATCGGAGACCTCGCCGCCGATCATCAGACCTTCGGCGGCATGCACGCCCCAGGCGCCGCCATCCTCGGTCGCGACGTCGTACGTCCGGGCCTCGGTGACGCCCCGCGCCTTCAGCTGGCGGCGCAGCGCGTCGTCGGCCCGGGTCAGCACGGCGAGCGGTCCGTCGAGCGCGTCGAGCATGCCCTGCACCGCCGCGCGATTGTCCTGATCGGTGAGGTCCAGGCGCTGCTCGACCACCCAGCGGCGATGGCCCTGCGTCGACCCCAGGAGCGCCCCCGCGATCGGCTGCACGTCGTCGGGGAGACTGAGCGCCCCTTCGAGCTCGCCACTGCGCACGACCACCAGCTCGAGCGGGCGTCCCCGCGCGTCCGTCGTCACCGCGATGCGCTCCTCGCCGACCGCCCGACCGGACGCGCCCGATTCGTCGGAGACCTTGACGATCGCGCCGGCCTCGCCGCGATGCGTGATGACGTGAGTGCGGCGTCCGTCGCGCTCGTCGACGACCGTGCCCTCGACGATCCGCGCGTCGAGGTGCAACTCGCCGTTGACGGTCTCGCGCGAGAGCGACGCGTCGACGGACGCCTGCAGGCCGCGCTGCGTGATGCGCTGCGCGCGCTTGGCCCCTGGCGGCGCCTTGCCCTCGCTCAGATACGCCATGCCCCGGTCGGCCGCGCGCGCATCCGGGAAGACCCACGTCTCCCCGCCGCCGAGCGACGCGAGCATCGCCGCGCGTGCCGTCCCCGACATGCCGCCCAGCCGCTTGCCGATCGACACCTCGGCGCCGGCGCCGACCTCCCAGCCCGCGCCGGTGTCGTGCAGGTACGTGACGAGGACGCTGCCGTCGGACTGGTGCTCGCGCAGGATCAGCTCGTGGCGGCCGAGCCGGAAGATGCCGACGTTGAGGTGCGCCTCGTCCTCGGTCGCGTTCGCCGCCGTGACGCACGGCCGCTGGTCGAGGTCGCAGACCCCGCCGCTGACGATGCACAGGGCGCGATGGATCTGGCGCACGACGGCCGGGCCGATCTGGGTCGGCAGCGCGAACGCGGCGACCGACGCCATGACCACCGCCATGAACGCCACGAGGCCCACCCATTCGACCGAAGCCTGTCCGCGCTGTCCCATGGCCGCCAGCGTGACGACCGAAATGCAACAAATCAGCACGAGACCGTGACAATTGACGCGCGTCGATTGCCATCGCGCCATCCCCTCTGCCAGTCTCCCCGCTGCGATGACCCACGACAGCGACGCACTCGTCTTCTTCGGCGCGACCGGCGACCTCGCGCACAAGAAGATCTTCCCCGCCCTCCATGCCCTCGTTCGCCGCGGCACCCTGGACGTGCCGGTCATCGGCGTCGCCAAGGCCGGCTGGACGCTCGACGACCTCAAGAACCGCGCGAAGGAGAGCATCGACGAGCATGACGACGCGCTCGACCGCCTGCTCGAGCTGCTGCGCTACGTGGACGGCGACTACTCGGACCCGGCCACGTTCGGGGAGCTGCGCAAGCAGTTGGGCGACGCAGAGCGGCCGATGCACTACCTGGCGATCCCGCCCAGTCTGTTCGGCACCGTCGTGAAGGCCCTGAAGAGCAGCGGCAGCGCCGACGACGCGCGCGTGGTCGTCGAGAAGCCCTTCGGGCACGACCTCAAGTCCGCCCAGGAGCTCAACCGCGTGCTGCACGAGGTGTTCCCGGAGACGTCGGTCTTCCGCATCGACCACTACCTCGGCAAGGAGCCCGTCGAGAACCTCACGTACGTCCGCTTCGCGAACCGGTTCCTCGAGCCGCTCCTGCGCGCCGAGCACGTCGAGCACGTGCAGATCACGATGGCCGAGTCGTTCGGCGTGCAGGGCCGCGGGCGCTTCTACGAGGAGGCCGGCACGATCCGCGACGTCGTCCAGAACCACCTGCTCCAGGTGCTGGCCATGCTCGGCATGGACCCCCCGGTCGACCACTCGTCGGAGGCGATCCGCGACGAGAAGGTGCGCTTCATGCGGTCGGTGCGGCCGCTCATCCCCTCCGACGTCGTCCGCGGGCAGTTCGACGGCTACCGCGACGAGGACGGCGTCGCCAAGGACTCGAAGGTCGAGACCTTCGTGGCGGTCAAGCTGCATGCGGACTCATGGCGCTGGGCGGGCGTGCCGTTCCTCATCCGCGCGGGCAAGGAGCTCGCGACGACCGGGACGCAGGTCGTCGTGGTGCTCCGCCAGCCGCCCGCGCGCGTGTTCGACCGCGGCATACCGAACCGCATTCGCTTCGAGATCAGCCCGAACGTGGTCATCTCGTTCGACGTGATGATCAAGAAGCCGGGCGAGCAGATGATCGGTGAGATGGTGGCGCTCGATCTCGACGAGAAGGCCGCCGACGAGATGGAGCCGTACGAGCGCCTCCTCGGCGACGCGCTGCACGGCGACCAGTCGCTCTTCGCGCGCCAGGACACGGTCGAGGCCGCCTGGCGCATCGTCGACGGCATCCTGGGGGACGTGACGCCGATCCATCCGTACGCGACCGGCACCTGGGGGCCATCCGAGGCCGACCGGCTGCTGCCCGCCGGTGCGAAATGGCTGGACCCCGACCCTTCGGAGCACCCCGCGTGACCATCACACCCGTTCAGGACACCCCGCAGTGGCAGGCGCTCGATGCGCACTTCCGCGAGATGCGCGACGTCCACCTGCGCGACCTGTTCGCCCGGTCGCCGGACCGCGCCGAGCGCTTCACCGTCGAGGGAGCCGGAGTCATCCTCGACTACTCGAAGAACCGCGTGACCGAGGAGACGCTCGATCTCCTGCTCACGCTGGCCGAGGAGCGGGGGCTGCGCGAGCGCATCGACGCGATGTTCCGCGGCGACCACATCAACGTCACCGAGGACCGCGCCGTGCTGCACACCGCGCTGCGCCTGCCGGCCGATGCCGAGCTGAAGGTCGACGGCGAGGACGTCGTCGCCGAGGTGCACGGCGTGCTCGACCGCATGGCGGTGTTCGCCGACCAGGTGCGCTCGGGTGACTGGACGGGGCACACGGGCCGGCGGATCCGCAACGTGATCAACATCGGCATCGGCGGATCGGACCTGGGCCCCTCGATGGCCTACACGGCGCTGCGCGACTACAGCGAGCGATCCATGACGTTCCAGTTCGTGTCGAACGTGGACGCCACCGACTTCGCGGAGGCGGTCCGCGGGCTGGACCCGGCCGAGACGCTGTTCGTCATCTCCTCGAAGACGTTCACGACGCTCGAGACGCTGACGAACGCCCACACCGCCCGCGACTGGCTCGTCGGGGCGCTCGGCGACGAGGCGGCGGTCGCCAAGCACTTCGTCGCGGTCTCGACGAACGCGGAGAAGGTCTCGGAGTTCGGCATCGACACCGACAACATGTTCGAGTTCTGGGACTGGGTCGGCGGCCGCTACTCGTACCCGTCGGCGATCGGGCTGTCGCTGATGGTGGCCATCGGGCCCGACCGGTTCCGCGAGATGCTCGAAGGCTTCCACGCCATGGACGAGCACTTCCGCACGACGCCGTTCGACCGCAACCTGCCGGTGCTCCTCGGCCTCATCGGCATCTGGTACGACGACTTCTTCGGCGCCGAGACGGTCGCCGTCCTGCCGTACGACCAGTACCTCGAGCGCTTCAGCGCATACCTGCAGCAGCTCGACATGGAGTCCGACGGCAAGCACGTCGATCTCGACGGCAAGCCGGTCGGCGTGCAGACCGGCCCCATCGTCTGGGGCCAGCCCGGCACGAACGGCCAGCACGCCTTCTACCAGCTGATCCACCAGGGCACGAAGCTCATCCCCTGCGACTTCATCGGGTTCCTCGAGACGCTCAACCCGCTCGGCGACCACCACGACCTGCTGATGGCGAACATGTTCGCCCAGACCGAGGCGCTCGCGTTCGGGCGCGATGCGCCGGAGCCCTACCGGGTGACGAAGGGCAACCAGCCGACGAACACGATCCTGTGCCGGCGGCTCGACCCCCGGACGCTGGGCGCCCTCGTCGCGCTCTACGAACACAAGGTGTTCACCCAGGGCACGGTCTGGGGCATCGACTCCTTCGATCAGTGGGGTGTCGAGCTCGGCAAGGAGCTGGCGCGCAAGATCATCCCCGAGCTGCAGGCCGAGGAGGAGCCGGAGCTGGCGCACGACAGCTCGACGAACGCGCTGATCCGGCGCTACCGGGAGGCGCGCGGGAAGCAGGCGGGCTGACGCGGGGCGGTCAGCCGGTCGCGCGCAGCAGGACGCTGACCCAGGTGCGAAACGGCCGCCAACGCTCGGCGAGCTCGGCGAACGCCGCCTCGTCGGACCCCAGCTCGGGGCGGTCGTAGACCCGGGCGGCCGCGGCGCGCAGCCGCGGCTCGCCCGGCGCGAACGCGTCGGTCGGCCCGACGCCCCGCAGGACGATCAGCGCCGCGCCGAACGGCCCGATGCCGCGAAGCTCCTGGACGTCGGCCATCGCCTCGCCGGCCTCGAGGGCCAGGAGGCGCTCGCGGTCGAGGCGGCCTTCGAGCGCCGCGCGGGCGATGCCGTGCAGCCGCGCGACCTTCTCGGCATTGAGACCGGGGATCGCGTCCCGGGCAAGCAGATCCTCCGGCCCCGGGAAGACGTCGAGCGCCACGGCGTCGACCGTCAGGGTGCCGCCCATCTCGGACCGCACGCGCCGCGCCTGGCGATGATGCATGCGCGACGAGATGACCGCCCAGCACGCCGCCTCGTAGGGCGAGTGGAACAGCACCGGGCGTAGGAAGTCGCCAGCCCGTTGGCAGACCGCGACGACCGGGTCTCGCTCGCCGACCGCGACGAACCCGGCCCCCTCGTGGTCGAGCGACAGAAGGCGGGCGACCTGGCGCTGCACGACCTCGTCGTCGGCGAACGAGCCGGCCACGATCTCGCCGTTGACCGGCGCGCTCAGATCGCCGGACGCCTGGCGGACGAGCAGCCCCGCCGCTCCGCTCCAGTCGTCGGTGAGGAACGCGACGCGCAGGACGGTCTCGCCGCCGGCCGGGGCCGGGGCCGGAGCCGGGGCCCAGGCGCCGCCGGCCGCACCGCTCGTCGCCTCCCACCGGCCGAAGAAGCGCTCGGCCGCCGCCAGCGAGAACGGCCCCCGCGGCTGGATCTCGAACTGCGTCACCGCGGCCGATCCTCGCAGCTCATCCACGCTGGCTGAACCAGCCGCCGGAGATCAGCTCACGGAAGACGACGACGTCGCGGCCGTCGGCGGTCACGACCTCCCAGTAGCGCCGGCGCAGCGGCTGCTGCGTCCACCACCGGTCCTCGACGAGCCACGACTCGCGGACCGCCTCGACCGCGCGACCGTCGATGGACAGCGGGCGGCCGCGCGCGTCCGCGCGCACCCGCGCGCGCCGCGGCTCGCCGAGCCTGCGCGGGCCGCTCATGGCTCGAACGGCGTCAGGACCATCCGGCGCTCGGGGACCCGCGAGCCGGGGTCGACCTCGAGCACGCGCAGCGCCGCCTCGGGTCCCGCCGCGGCGCGCGCCTGGCGGATCGCCTCGCGCAGCCGCGCCGCGCGATGGGCCGCCGAGTCCTCCAGCAGCGGGCGCTGGTCGCCGCTCGCCGGGCCGAAGCGCTCGACGCTCAGGCGCAGGACCTCGGCCGGCGCCGGCAACAAGCCGATGCGGCGGCCGAGCGCGAGACGCATGCGCACCGGATCGGCGAGCGCCTCGCGGAACACGACGCGCTCGCGCCAGGTCCCGCCCTCGACGAGCCGCGCCGCGATCGCCACCGCCCGCAGCGTCCGGCCGCGCAGCTCGCGGCGGGCGAGCAGGCGGTCGACGAGCAGGCCGAGCGCGCGCTCGAGCTGCTCACCCGAGCCGGCCTCCGGCAGCTCGAGCGCCTCCGCCAGCGTCTCGCCGGCAGACCGCGGGCGCAGCGGCGACTCGTCGCGCCCGCGGACCAGGTCGTGCGCGGCCAGCCCCGCCGGCCCGAAGCGGTCGGCCAGATGCGCGCGGCCGAGCGCCGCGACCGCCCCGAGAGTGGTGATCCCCAGGCGCTCGAGCGGCTCGGGCAGCGCGCTGGTGACGGACCGCAGCCGCAGCAGCGAGACCGGCTCGCCGGCCAGCGCCGCGGCGGCGTCGCCGGCGATGACCTCCGGTCGCCGCACCCGGGCGCGATGGGCGGCCGCCAGCGCGGTGAAGCGGGAGGGTCCCGCGCCCAGCCGCGCGGGCCGGCCCAGCGCCCGGCGGGTCGCGGCCAGCGTCGCGTCGAGCGTGCCGCCGTGCAGCCGGCGCAGGCCGGCGGCGTCGAAGCAGGCGAGCCCCTCCCGCTCGGACTCGACGGCTGCGCCGATCGACTCCAGCCGGGCCATGATCCGTTCCCACGCATCCGCCACGCCCATCGGATCCGGCGGCACGAGGGCCAGCTGCGGGCAGCGCGCGAGCGCCTCCCCCAGCCGCATCCCCGCGCGCACGCCGAACGCCTCGGCGGCGAGGGAGACCTCGCCGATCATCTGCTCGCGCCCCGGCTCGGGCGCCAGCGCCGCCGGCTCCCGCAGCAGCGCCTCGCGCTCGCCCGCCGCCATGGTCAGCGCGAAACGGAGAAGGAGGACGCAGACGATCGACATCGAACGCATGTTCGCACGCGGGCGCGCGAAGTGACAACAAGGAGAGGGATCTCCCCGATGTGAGCGGGGGTGGGCGCGCGTAGCGTCGCCCACCATGCATCTCCCCCTCATCCGCATCGCCACAGCGGCGGCGGCCGCGCTCGCCATGAGCGTCCCCGCAGCCGTCGCCGCGCCGGCCAACCAGGCGACGATCGACATCGACGACCAGAACATGACCGCCAACGGGTTCGCCGCCGGCTCCGGCTGGACGCGCGTGACGATCAACGCCGACCGCCCCGTCGACTTCGGCATCGTCGCGCTCAAGCCCGGCAAGGACACCGGCGGCTTCGCGAACGCCATCGGCAAGCTCTCGCCCGACCGCACCGAGTCCTGGGGCGACTGGGTCGCCGGCGGCAGCACCCGCCCCGGCGCGCCGTACGTCGTCGCGCTCGACATGGATCCGGCGTGGTACTCGGTGATCGTCTACGAGCGCAAGAAGCAGTACCAGGTGGGCGGCTTCAGCGTCTTCGACCGCCCCGGCGGCTTCGAGGAGCCGGCGTCGACGAGCACGATCGGCCTGCGCGACTTCCGCTTCGACACCCCCAGGACGCTGGACGCCGGCGGCACGCTGAAGGTCGTCAACCAGGGCCGCCAGATCCACGAACTGGTCCTCGCGCGCGTGAAGGGCAAGCCGGCGGCCGCCGTCAAGCTCGCCAAGCAGGGCAAGTTCGGCAAGATCCGCTTCGCCGGACAGCCGAGCCAGGCCGTCGGCCTCGTCTCGGGCGGCACGACGAACGTCGTCACGCCGGAGCTCGCCAAGGGCCGCTACCTGCTCGTCTGCGCCTACGGCGACGCCCGCAGTCGCAACAAGCCGCACGCGACGCTCGGCATGGCGCAGGCCATCACCGTCCGCTGAGCCGCTACAGCGCCGACGTCTCGCCGAACATCTCGCCGAGCCGCATCGCGATCGAGAGGTTGCCCTCGAACGTGAGGCGGCCGGTCATGAGCGCCTTGCCGGGGTCGAGGTCGTGCGCCGCGATGCGCACGAAGTCGGCCACGGCGACGCGCATCGTCAGCGCCGGGTCCGGGCTGCGGCCGGCGTAGGCCACCGCACGCTCGGGCCCGACGTCGACGCTCCACGGCTTCGCGGTCCCGTCGGCCAGGCGCAGGTCGTAGAGCACCGATCCGGCGAACCCGGGCACAGCGTCGGGCCGGTAGCGCGCGGTCATCCCCGAGAACAGCACGCGCAGCCCGGCGTCCGAGCCGACGATGCGCTCGAGGCGCCGGTCGTCGGATCGGTGCACGAACGCCGCGAACGCCTGCTCGCCGCCGGTCACCGCGCGGTCGACGAGATCCTGCGCGAGGCTCGCCGCCCGCGCCCCCGGCGAACGGCCGTTGCGCCCCGCCGTGGCCGCCGGCGGACCGGAGTCGATCGGGGCGATCACGTACGCGGGGTCGCTCGCCCGCGCCGGCTCGCGCCGCGCCAGGGCAGCCGCCACCGCATCCGACAGCCGCGCCGCCTTCTCGGCCTCGCGCGCCTCCCGCGCCTCGCCTGCGAACTGCGGCAGCACCTCCGCGCCGAACAGCTCGAGCGACTCCACGATGTGCTCGTGGCGGTTGCGGCCCGCCTGCAGCACGAAGATGATCTGGTCGACCCCCGCCTGCTCGTAGCGCGAGACCAGCTCGCGCACCTGCTCCGGCGTCCCGATCGCCCCGCGCAGCGAGCCGAGCCCCTCCTGCAGGATCCTCACGCCCAGCGGTGCCTGGTCGGGCCGCACGATGTGCCGGGCGAAGCCGACCTCGTCGCGGCGCTCCTGGAACTCGTCCCAGATGTTCGTCCGCCCCGGACGGTGGTCGCCGAACACGTAGTAGTGCGCGAGCGAGTAGCCGAAGAAGTGCGCGCCGTCGATGCCGCGCTCGATCGCCTCGGCCTCGTCGTGCGCCAGCATCATCGGCAGCACGACCGCCACGTTCGGGTTGACCGCGAACCCGGCGGGCACGCACTCCTCCGACGCGAGCACCGAGTAGTACTCGTCGACCCACGCGCCGGCCTCCTCGGGCTCGACGAACGAGAAGCTCAGCGCGCCGATCCCGCGCGTGGCGGCCATGCGGATCGTCTCGCGCCGCGAGCACGCGACCCACAGCGGCGGGTGCGGCTTCTGCACCGGCTTGGGCACGACGTTGCGCGGCGGCATCGAGCCGAACCGCCCGTCCCAGCCGGCGAACGGCTCCTCGACCATCATGCGCGTGACGACGTCGATGGCCTCCTCCCACTGCTCGCGCTTCGTCGCCCGGTCGACGCCGAAGCCGGCGAGCTCGGCGCCCGATGACGTCTCGCCCGTGCCGAAGTCGACTCGCCCGTTCGACACGAGGTCGAGCGTCGCGACGGTCTCCGCCCGGCGCGCCGGGTGCTCGAAACCGGGCGGTAGCGGCAGGATCCCGAAGCCGAGCCGGATGTTGCGCGCGCGCTGCGACGCCGCGGCGAGGAACACGTCCGACGCGCTCGAGTGCGAGTACTCCTCGAGGAAGTGGTGCTCGACCTCCCACACGCAGTCGAACCCCACGCGGTCGGCGACCTCGATCTGCTCGAGCGCGTCCGCGATCAGCTGCCGCTCGCTGTCCGGTCCCCAGGGGCGCGGCAGCTGGTGCTCGTAGAAGATGCCGAAGCGCATCGCCGCGCGATCCTACCCGGGGCGCAGCACGATCTTCAGCGCCTCGTGGCGGTCGTAGATCGCGTAGGCCTCGACCGCCTCGTCCAGCGCGAGGTGATGGGTCACCAGCGCGCGCGGGTCCAGCCGTCCGGCCACGAGATGCTCGAGCACCGTGTCGATGTGGCCGAGGCAGTTCGCCGGGCCCGTGACGAACGTCAGCGACTTCAGCCAGGCAAGCCCGAGATGCAGCTCGGCGCGCTCGGCGTACGCGCCGATGACGCTGACGGTGCCGGTGTTCGCCGTCAGCCGGATCGCGAGCTCGAGCGCGCGCACGTCGCCCACCGCGTCGATCGCCACCGCGGCGCCGTGGCCGTCGGTCAGCGCGCGCACCTCGTCGCGTGGCGACTGCTCGGTGAGGTGGACCGGCACGGCGCCGAAGCGCTCGGCGAGCGCAAGCCGGTCGCCGACCGTGTCGATCGCGATGACCCGGCCGGCGCCCCGGACCAGCGCGGCCTGCACCGCCGACAGCCCGACGGGTCCGAGGCCCAGCACCACGACCGTGTCTCCCGCGGCCACCGGCAGCGCTGCGTGCCAGCCGGTCGCCATGACGTCGCCGGCGAACAGCGCGACGTCGTCGGGCAGTGCGTCCGGCACCCGGCGCAGCGTGCGGTCGGCGTGCGGGATCAGCGCGTACTCGGCCTGCGTGCCCTGCAGGGCGCCGAGCGTGGAGCCGTGGCCGAACGTGCGGCCGTGCTCGCACTTGTGCATCGCGCCGCGGCGGCACAGCCAGCACGTTCCGCACGCACTGTGAAAGCCGCCGTTGACCCGGTCGCCGACGGCGAGCGAGGCGACCTCGTCGCCCACCGCGACGACCTCGCCGACGTACTCGTGGCCCAGCGTGAAGCCCGGCTCGATCGGGATGCGCCCGCGGTAGATGTGCAGGTCGCTGCCGCACACGCCGGTGGCGCGGACGCGGACGATCGCCTCGTCGGGGGCGGTGATCTCGGGCTCGGGCTTGTCGACGACGTCCACCCGGCCCGGCCCCTCGTACGTGACCGCGCGCATGAGACGACGCTACCCGCCGGGGTCGATCGGGCGCGACGAAATCCCAGCGAACCGCTTGGGTATCCTCCAAGGTCGTGTTCCGCTTCCCGAACCCGGTCAACGAGGTCGCCGCGCGCACGGTGGCCGCGGGCGTCCTCGTCATGAGCGTCGCCGCGATCGCGACCGGCTGGCGCTGGCTGCTGCTCGTCCTGCTCTACGGCTTCGCGGCACGGGTCGCCACCGGCCCGACGCTGTCGCCCCTCGGCCAGCTCGCCACGCGGGTGATCGTGCCGCGCCTGCCGTTCGCCGAGCGGCCCGTCCCCGGCCCCCCGAAGCGCTTCGCCCAGGGCATGGGCCTCGCCTTCTCGCTCACCGCCACGCTGCTCGCGTTCGTCTTCGATGCCGCCACCGCGGCGTGGGTCGTCACCGGCCTGCTGGCGGCCGCTGCGTTCCTGGAGGCCGCGTTCGGCCTCTGCCTCGGCTGCCGCGTCTTCGCGCTGCTCATGCGCGCGGGGATCATCCCCGCCAGCACATGCGACGCCTGCGCGGACATCTGGTCGCGCGGCGCTCGCGCCACGAGCTGACGCGCGGTTGACGGCCGGTTGACGGTCGCCGCCGATCCTGACCGCCGTCAACCCACCGACGGGAGATGCCTCATGGCGACCACCACCCCCACTCCGCCGATCGACGAGGCCAAGCTCGAGGCGTTCATGGGCGAGTTCGTCCGCGACATCGGCGCGCTCGCGGCCGCGCCGCTCGTGCTCATCGGCGACAAGCTCGGCCTCTACCGGGCGATGGCCGACTCGAAGCCGGTCACCCCGGCGCAGCTGGCCGAGCGCACCGGCACGCGCGAGCGCTACATCCGCGAGTGGCTGTGCGCGCAGGCCGCGAGCGGCTACGTCGAGTACGACGCGGGCGCCGGAACGTTCCGGATGCCGCCCGAGCAGGCGATGGCGCTCGCCGATCCCGACAGCCCGGCGTTCATCCCCGGGGCGTTCCAGCTGGCGGGCGCGCTCATCAAGGACGAGCCGCACATCGCCGAGCGCTTCCGCACCGGCGAGGGCTTCGGCTGGCACGAGCACGACCACGACCTGTTCGAGGGCACCGAGCGCTTCTTCCGCCCGGGCTACATCGCGCACATCGTGGCCGACTGGATCCCGGCGCTCGACGGCGTGCAGGCCAAGCTCGAGGCGGGCGCGCGCGTGGCGGACATCGGCTGCGGCCACGGCGCCTCGACGATCATCATGGCGAAGGCGTTCCCGCGCTCGGTCTTCGTCGGCTCCGACTACCACGAGGCCTCGATCGAGGCCGCACGCCGCGCCGCCGAACGCGCGGGCGTCGCGGACCGCGTGACGTTCGAGGTCGCCGGCGCGCAGAGCTTCGCCGGGGGCCCGTACGACCTCGTCTGCATCTTCGATGCGCTGCACGACATGGGCGATCCGGTGGGCGCCGCGCGCAACGTGCGCTCGCAGCTCGCCGACGACGGGACGTGGCTGGTCGTCGAGCCGTTCGCGGGCGACCGCATCGAGGACAACCTCAACCCGGTCGGGCGCGTGTTCTACTCGGCGTCGACGATGGTCTGCACGCCCGCGTCGCTCAGCCAGGACGTCGCGCTCGGGCTCGGCGCGCAGGCCGGCCAGGCGCGCCTGACCGAGGTGCTCAACGAGGGCGGCCTGTCGCGGGTGCGCCGCGTGGCGGAGACCCCGTTCAACCTCGTGCTGGAGGCGCGGCCGTAGCGGCGGCGCGCCCCGCGAGCGAGCGCAGCGAGGCGCTGATCGCGTCGCGCTGAGAATCGAGGCGGTGAGCCTCCTGCTCGGGGATCTCGACGTGCACGCCGATGCGCGTGCCGTCGTCCCCGGGCAGCGGCTCCAGCCGCCAGGCGAACACGAGGTCGCTGACGAGGCACGAGATCGTCACCTGGTGGCCGCTCGTGTCGGCGCGCAGCTCCTGCGGCATCGGGAAGTCGGGGTAGCCCTCGGGGTACATCGTGTAGTCCCCGTCGCCGCCGGGCGCGGAGGGCTCGACCGTCTCCACGCCGCGCCACCACTCCGGGAAGCGGCTCGGGTCGTAGAGCAGCTTCCAGACCTCCTCGACCTGGGCGGTGGTGGTCGTCTCGTCGTCGAAGCTGGGCATCGTGCGTCGGCCTCCGGAGGTCAGGTTGGTCAGGTGGGCAGTGGGGCGAGGCGGCTCAGCTCGTCGGTGACGCGCTGCAGCTCGCGGGCGGGCTCGACGGGCCCGAGCGTCGGGCGGCCGAGGTCGACGAGGTTGGCGAGCAGCTCGCCGCCGCCCGCGGTGGGCAGGCGCCGCCACGCCGCCGCGGACTCCTCGAACCGGCGTGCGGCGAGATCGATGTCGTCGCGGGCGAGGGCGATGAGGCCCTGCACGTGGCTGAGCCGGGCGACGAGGACCGGCGGCCGGTCGACCGCGCGGACCGGCTCGAGGGTGACGGCGCGCAGCTCTCGCTCGGCGTCGTCGGCGCGACCGAGCCGGGCGAGGGCCTCCGCACGGGCGAGCCGGGCGAGCGGCCGGCTGACCGCGGCGTCGTGATCGAGGGCCCGCGCGAGGAGCTCGGCGGCGCGCGCGTCCTGCCGGGCGGCGGCGCAGAGCATGCCCTCGTCGTGGTCGGCGAGCGCAAGCAGCGCGGGCGCGCTGCTGCGCTCGGCCGCCTCACGTTCGGCGGCGATCGCCGTGCGGGCCTCGTCGAAGCGGCCGATCCGCGCGAGCAGCGTGGCGCGCAGGGCGTGCAGCGGCCCGACGAGCGGCGGGAGGTCGCCGAGCTCGTGGACCGCGTCGAGCCCGTGCTCGGCGTGGTCGAGCGCCTCCTCGGTTCGGCCGAGCGCAGCGGCGAGCGCGGCGCGGTTCGACCACGCAGCGTAGACGCTGTCGGGCGACCCGCCGCCCGCGGCGATGCACTCCGCGAAGTGGTCCATCGCCTCCTCGAGGCGCCCCTGGCGCATCGCCTGGCAGGCGCGCGCGTTGGCGTTCTCGTAGCGGACGTCGGGATCGTCGACGTCGAGGGCGGCGAAGCGCGCGAGCAGCGTCTCGGCGCGGGCGGGATCGCCGGCGGCCGCCTCGGCCCAGGCACCGAGGGCGAGCGCCTCGGCGATCGTGCGGACGGCGGTCTCGGGCACCCGGTCGAGCTCGGCCAGCGCCCGGTTCGCCTCCTCGACCGTCCGCCGCGGCCAGCACAGGACGCCCGAATACCAGCGCGCGGCGCGCAGGTGCGCCGCTCCGCGGGCAGCGTGGTCGGCGGGATCGAACCGGCGCAGCGCGCGATCGAGAGCCTCCTCGGCCTCGGTGCGCAGGCCGTTGTACGCGTACGCCTGCGCGAGGTCCAACAGCAGCGCCGGGTCGCCGGGCCGGAGCTCGAGCGCCTCCTGCAGGAAGGCGATGGCCTGCGCCACGGCACCCACCCGGAGGGCCTCGCTCGCCGCGTGTGCGAGGCGGTCGGCGGCGGCGTCGTCCTGACCGGCGGCCTTGAGGTGACGCGCCACCTCGGCGGCGGGGCCGGCGATGACGGCGGCGAGCTCACCGTGCAGCTCGCGGGCGCGGGGCTCGGCAAGCTGGGCGAGCGCGGCGTCGAGCAGGAGCTGGTGGCGGAAGCCGAAGCCGGCGCGGTCGGTGGCGAACAGGCCGCTCTCGAGAGCGGCGAGCGCGTCGGCGGGCTGGGGGCTGAGCGCGTCGAGCTCGGCGTGCTTCAGCGGCCGGCCGGCGACCGCGACGAGCTCGGCGATGCGACGTGCGGAGGGCGGCAACGGGCCGAGGGCGGCGGCGACGACGCCCTGAAGCGTGGGCGCGGGACCGCGCAGGCCGGTGGCGGCGGCGCGCGCGCTCTCGACCGCGAGCAGTGGGTTGCCGTCGGCCGCGCCGGCGACCCGGTCGCGGGCCGGGGCGTCTAGCGCCGCGACCTGACGGATGAGCGCGTCCACGTCGGTTCGTCGCAGCGGTGGCAGCGCGATCTCGGTGACCGTTCCGCCGCGGGCGCGGTGGGCGTGCAGGAGCGCGTCGAGGTCGGCTCGGGCTGGGACCTGGCGGCGCGTGAGGACCGCGGCGATCGGGAGGCGGTCGAACCGGCGCGACGTATAGCTCAGCAGCTCGAGGCTCGGCGGGTCGGAGGCGTGGACGTCTTCGAAGAGCAGGATGAGCGGACGGTCGGCGCACGCGTGCTCGAGGCAGTCGACGACCGCTTCGAACAGCCGGGCGCGCGCGAGCTCCGGGGCGACGGCGGCGGGGGCCGCGGCGGTCCGCCCGAGGCGCATCGGCAGCGAGGGCGCGAGGGCGGCGAGCTCCTCGGGCCAGCGCGCGTCCCGCGGCGGGGCGGGGATGGTGCGCGCGAGGTCGCGCAGGAGCTCGGCCCACAGCTGGAACGGCGCGGGGCCGCCGAGCTCCAGCGCCGTGCAGGAAGCGGTCCGGACGCCGGCGGCGGCGGCCTCGGCGAGGAGCTCGGACGCGAGCCGGGTCTTGCCGATGCCCGCCTCGCCGGTGACGACGGCGACCGCGCGGGCGCCGGGGGTGGTGGCTCGCAGGAGCTCGGCGAGCTCGGCGTCGCGCCCGACGAGCGGGGGCGCGGGCGGGGCGGGCGGCAGTGGCGCGGGCGGGGCGGGCGGCGGAGGCGCGGCGGCCGGCCGGGGTTCGGCCTCGGGCGGCGGCGCACGGAGCTCGGCGGACAGCGCGCGCGTCGGCGGCGACGGCGCCAGGCCGAGATGGGCGCGCAGGCGCTCGCTGAGGCGGTCGTAGACGGCGAGCGCGCCGGAGCGATCGCCGGCGGCGGCGAGGCGCCGCATCAGCTCGCGGGCGGCGTCCTCGTCGAGCGCGTCGAGCGCCAGGCGCCGGCGGGCGAGCTCGACGGCGGCCTGCGGGGTCGGCGCCGCGTCGGCCAGCCGGGTGAGCACGGCGCCGAGCCGCTGCGCGTGGCGGTCGCGCGCCTCCAGGATCCAGTCCTCGTCGAGGTCCGCCAGCAGCGGGCCGCGGCAGAGCGCCACCGCTTCGTCGAGCCGGTCCTGTTCGACGAGCTCGTCGAAGCTCTGCAGATCGGTGGTGCAGCGCAGGCCGACGCGGTCGCGGGTGGCGGTCAGGGCATCGCCGGCGGGCCCGAGCGCCTTGCGGGCGGACCACGCGGCGCTGCGCAGGGACGCGCGCGCACTCGTGTCGAGCACGTCGGGCCAGAAGGTGGCGGCGAGAATGCCGCGGGGGTGCTCGCCAGGGTTCAGCGCGAGCCAGGCGAGCAGTTCGCAGGCACGGCGGCTCAAGGGAAGGGGCACGGGCGTGTCCCCCGCCCGGAGCTCCAGCCTCCCGAAGAGCCGGACCTGCAGCACTGCGCGAGTCTACGCCTGCGCCCGCGGCGTTTCACGCGGCGTTGATGGAGCGGTGACGGGCGGTCGCGATCTTGCGCCCATGACCACCACCACCTCCACATTCGACGCCGCCGCGCTGCGCCGCGGCATCGAGGCGCGCGACGCCGCCTCCCTGATGGACCTCTACGCCGAGGACGCGACGATCGAGCGCGTCGACGCGCAGAACCCACCGAGCTCGCCGGTCCGGATCGCCGGCCGCGACGCGATCCGCGCCGCGCTCGAGGACGTCTACGCCCGCGACATGACCCACCGCGTCGAGAGCGTCGCGGTCGGCCCGGACGCGGTCGGCTACACGGTGCGCTGCTCGTATCCGGACGGCACCCGCGTGCTGTGCGCCGCGGTCGCCGAGCTGCGCGACGGGCGCATCGTGCGCGAGGTCGGCGTCCAGGCCTGGGACGGCTGACCCGGCTCGCTCAGGCGGCGGGCGTCCCGGGGGCGCTGGAGCGTCCGGTCGGCGAGCCGGGGCGCTGGAGCGTCCGGTCGGCGAGCCGAGGCGCCGAAGCGTCTCCGTCGGCGAGCCGGGCGCGCTGGAGCGTCCCCCTCGGCGAGCCGGGGACGTAGCGCCTTCTTGTCGAAACTTGCCGACGCTCGTCTTTGGGATCTCGTCGACGAAGACCACCTCGTCGGGCAGCCACCACTCGGTGACGCGCCCGGCGAGGTGCTCGCGCAGCTGCTCGAGTATCGAAGGCAGCCGGGGGGGGCGAGCGCCAGGCAGGCGAGCGGCCCGCTCGCCTGCCTGGCGGGCGAGCGGCAACTCGGTCCAGCGGGGTCCAGGATCGCGACGACCGCCGCCTCGTGGACCGCGCGGGCGCGCCATGATGTCGCCCTCGAGATCGATGCGTCGGGGGGGCGCGGGCGCTGCGGGCCGCGGAGGTCGGGTCGGGTCGGCGAGCAATAGAAAGGCCCCGCCGGAGCGGGGCCTTTCCGTAGTAGACCGATAAGCCGGATTCTGTCGTGGGCAACCATCCATCTGTGCGGCCGACCTGGACCTTGGCGGGCAGCCTGCGAACGGTCCTGCTTGGCCTTGCATCGGGCGGGGTTTGCCTGGCCGCCACGTCACCGCGACGCCGGTGCGCTCTTACCGCACCATTTCACCCTTGCCGGCTCGGGACGCAGCTGCAGCCCCGAACGTAGGCGGTGTATTTCTGTGGCACTTTCCCGCGGGTTTCCCCGGGTCGCCTCCGCGACCGCCCTGCCCTGTGATGTCCGGACTTTCCTCGAAGGTGATCCCTCCGCGGTTGCCTGGTCTACGAGGTCCAATCTAGCGCTGCGGGCGCGAGTTCTCCAGCGGCGGGCGGCGCCTCGAGCGGCGGGCCGCGTCTCCAACGGCGGGCCGCGTCTCCAACGGCGGGCGGCGTCCCGAGCGGCGGGCGGCGTCTCAAGCGGCAAGCGCGTCTCTCCGGCAGCAGAGCAGCACCGACCGGGCCGCGAGAGCGGCGGCTAGGAGAGCTCGGTACCGCAGCTCGTGCAGCGCCCGCCGACGGGCACCGATCCGGCGCTGTATCGCGGCTCCAGCGCGCCCTGGCACAGCGGGCACGTCGCGGTCTGATCCGACGCGATCGTCTGCCAGATTCCCGTGAGCAGATCGTCGAGCGTCGGCGCCCCTCCGACCGCGGGCACGGCCCGATCGCCACGATCGCTGCGCTCACGCCCGATCTCGGGACGCCGCACGCGGTCGTGCTCGCATCCGGGCGACGATTCGCGGCCGCCATCGCGCTCGTACACGCGCACGCCCGCGCGCCCATCACGATCGACGTCCAGGATCGACGGCCGCTCGATCAGGTCCAGAAGGCTCAGCGCGGTGCTCATGACATGAGCCTCAACAGTCCCACGGCCTTCCCGACGATCTGCACCTCGCGCGAGCGGATGGGCTCCATGTGGTCGTTCTCAGGCTGCAGCCGGATGTGGTCGTCCTCCCGGAAGAAGCGCTTCACGGTCGCCTCCTCCCCCACGAGCGCGACCACGATCTCGCCATCGGACGCGGTGTCCTGGCGCTGCACGACGACGAGGTCGCCGTCGAGGATCCCCGCGTTGACCATCGAGTCGCCGCGGATGCGCAACATGAACTCTCCGGCGCTGCCCCCGGCCTCACTGGGCACGGGGATGTGGTCTTCGATGTTCTCTTCGGCGAGGATCGGCTGCCCCGCCGCGACCGAGCCGACCAGCGGCAGCCCCTCGGACGGGGTCACCAGGCTCTTGACGCCCTCGACCGCCCGATCGAGCAGCTCGATCGCGCGCGGCTTCGACGGATCGCGCCGCAGCAATCCGATCCGCTCCAGGTTCGCCAGATGCGCGTGCACCGTCGACGACGACGCCAGCCCGACCGCCTTGCCGATGTCGCGGACCGTAGGCGGATAGCCGTGCTTGTTCGAGTACTGCTTGATGAAGTCGAAGATCTCCTGCTGGCGCTTCGTGAGATCCATGGCTTCCGCGCTCCTCACGGCCGGTGGTGGTCAAGGGGGAACATGTGTTCGTGAAGGTAGCGCGGGGTGTGGACGGAAGCAACATCGCTATGCTCGCTGCGCCCTCGAGCGCCGGTGGCGGAATTGGTAGACGCGCAAGGTTGAGGGCCTTGTGAGCGAATAGCTCGTGGAGGTTCGAGTCCTCTCCGGCGCATAGACGAAAAGCCCCGCTCTGACGGGGCTTTTTGTTTGCCGGCACGGGTTGCTCGGGGGTTGCCCTCCTCGGCTTCCGTCTGTTGTGAGAACGCCTTTGAGAACAAACGGCGATCCCACGAGGAGCAACGATGGGCAGCGAGCGAGGCATCTACGCCTACGAAACAGCGCAGGGAACGCGCTTCTACTTCAAGTACCGATCCGCCAACGGACGCAGCGCGACCAAGCGCGGGTTCACGAGCCAGCGCGCCGCCAGACGCGCGCGAGAGCAGATGATCGTCGCGGTCTCACGCGGCGAGGTCGCGCCGCCATCGCGCGAGACCTTTGGCGAGTTCTACGTGCGCTGGCTGCGTGAGCGCCGGCCGTACCTGGAGGCCGGCACCCATAACGCTACCGGCTGCACGGCGTCAAGCGCATGGTCCCGCTCGACCACATCCGCCTCACCAAGCTCGACACGGCCACGATCAAGAGTTGGCTGGCCTCGCTGGTCGAGCAAGAGCGCTACGCGACCAAGACGATCAACAACTCGCTCACGGTCCTGACGGTCTGCCTCAACCACGCTGTCCGCGACGGCCTGGTCCCGGCCAACCCTGCGCGCGCCGTCCAGCGCCTCCCTGACGACCATATGGAGCGCGACTACCTGCGCCTGGAGGAGATCCCGATCTACCTGGACAGCTGCAGCGAGTTGTATCGGCCGCTGGCGGAGCTGCTGATCGCGACGGGGATGCGCATCGGCGAGGCCGTCGCCCTGGTCTGGGAGGACGTCGACTTCGCCAACAACGCGATCCGGGTCATGCGCTCGCGCAAGGCCTCCGGGGTTGGCTCGACGAAGAGCGACCGCTCCCGGGCGGTGGACTTCGGGCCGCGGCTGGCCGGGGTCCTGCGCGAGCTGCGCCCGCCCCGATGCGCGCCGCGGGATCCGATCTTCGTTGGGCCCGGCCGCTGGCCCAGCACGTCGCCGGCCGAGCACTTCGACCGCAGCACGGTGTCGCGCCAGTGGCACAAGCACGCCCTCAAGGATGCGGGCCTGCGCGACATGCCTCTGCGCAGCCTGCGGCATACGGCCGCGGCGGCCTGGCTAACGACGGGGCAGCCGCTCGTCTACGTCCAGCGACAGCTTGGTCACGCGTCCATCACGACGACGGAGCGGTTCTACGGCCACCTGGAGACCACGCTTCTGCGTGGTGCGGCCGCGGCGACCGAGTCGGTCATCTGGGGCAGTGCGTAGGCCGTCCTGATGCTCGGCGGCAACGCGCAGCAACGTGGCGGCGCTGCTGTCGCCGGGCCGCCACGCGGCGCGAGCCTCGTCGAGCCAAGCTTCGAGGTCCGCGCGTACGAACCGGAGCGGACCGCCTGGGCCGCCGATGCGAACCGACGGCACGCGACCGACCTTCGCGGCGTCGTACAGCCAGGTTCGCGAGACACCGAGCAGGCGCGCAACCTCCGTGGGTCGGAGCAGGTCCTCCATGACGATTGGGACGGCGCTCGGAGGTTCCACCCCGCCGGGTCTCGACAATCGTTCGAGCACCCCGGTGTCCGCGCCGACCCAGATGCCGCGCTTCACGGCAGCGGGTCGGGAAGCCACGCTGCGTGGATCTCTTCGGCCTCGTCGTCGAACGTCACGATGCGGCACGTCATCCAGGCCCACGGCTCCTCACCGTCTTGCCCGGAGCGGGCTTCGATGAAGTCGATCACGCGTTGCAGCCAGGTGCGCTGCTGGTCGACCCGTCCCTGGGGCAGGATGACAAGGCCAGGATGCAACTCGTGGGCGACGGCGAGCCTGCGGAAGTCGATCTCGTTGTTCGTCACGAGGACCCAGTCCTCGGCGACGAGGATCGGAAAGAGCTCCGAGTCCGGCGCGGCCAGCAAGCCGCGCCGGCGGTTCGATGTCGCCTCGTAGCCGCGCCCATGCGCGACGCCTTCAAGAGTGGGCGTCAAGCAAGCGTCAACCCACAGTTTCACCCGTGCGCCAGCTCGCGACGACGACGAGCGATGTGCGCCTGCCGACTTGCGGGCTCACCGAAGCCGTTGGAAGCGGCCTCTCGGGTTGGGCGTCCCCGCCGGGGGTTCGCCCGGGCCCACTGGACCGCGAACTCAAACGCGTCCTCATCCATGCCCTCGTATTGCTCGCGCAGCACGGCAAGACCCTCGCCAGCCTCAATCTGCCTGGCCAGGCCCCTGATTGGCACGCGGGTCCCCCGGATCACCGGCTCGCCGCCCTGGCGATCAAGGCTGGTCTCAAAGAACCGTTCCTTGAGGCGTGCGTAACGCAGCGCGTCCTCCATCGCCTCCTCAAGCTCGGGTGTCTTGCGCACGATCACCCCCGTCCCCAGGGCCGTCTCGTCGCCGAGCGGCGCGTTGCGCAGCCACCGCGCCAACCGGCGCTTCTCGATGACCGGCAGCCCAAAGCGCAGTCCAGCGAACAGCGTGAGCGCGCCGACATCGCGAGCGTCGACTAGTGAGGCGCTGCCGACCGACTTGATCGCCACGACACGCTGCTCGATCGCCTTGTTGACGGTCGCGGCCGAGGCGCCACTGAGCTGGGCGGCTTCATTGCGGGTGATGAGGAGCGTAGGCATCGAAAAACTCGTCCTCTTAAGGAGAGGATATAGGCATCAGCGCATTCCAGCGGTGGCAATCTCAGATGCCCGCCCGCCGGGCACTCAGACGATCCGCGACACGCACCCCGCCATCAACCACGACGCCGCGACCCGTCCACACCACCCCGCTCACCACACGACCGACGACCCGCATCCCGACCCGGCGCCATCCACGCCCCTCGCTACCAACCTCCCGGCCACTACACGCGACCCGCAACCGCCCGCCGGACGCCTGCCTCACGCCGCCTCACCGCTGCGCCGCTCCCAGCAACGTCCCTCCCAACGCGCTTCGCGCAGCCGCGCACACAGTTGCACCCAGGTGGAAGGGGCGCTTGCGCCGTCCGCGTCGCCACCGTCGGACGAGACACGCGCGGACACTCGGGTCTGGCGGGTACGCCGCGATCGGTGCGCCCGAGCAAGCTGCGCGCGACTGGCTGCATCCATGACCGCGCCTCGACGGCGGGGCGCCAGCCCATCAGCCGTCATGTCAGCTCGCTACCGTGCTCTCAGCACGCGTCCGGGATTCGTGATGTGATGCCGGCGCGTGAACGTATTGTCGCTCTTCACTGGCGCCGGGGGCTTAGACCTCGGCCTCGAGGCAGCCGGGTTTCACGTCGCAGGGTGTGTCGAGCGGGACCGGGACTGTCGCCGGACGATCGCCGATAACACATCCTGGCGAGTAGCCAGCGAGGGCGATGCCGAGAAACTAGACGTGAAGCGCCTCTTGGAGGAGTTCGAACTCAAGCCTGGCGAGGTGACACTCGTCGCAGGCGGTCCGCCGTGTCAACCGTTCTCTAAGTCAGGGCAGTGGAGCAACGGGACCCCGGCGCGGATGAGCGACCCGAGAGCACGCACGCTACACGCGTATTTCGACGTTCTGGATGCAGCCTTGCCGAGAGTGATGGTGCTCGAGAACGTGAAGGGCCTCGTTGCAAAGCCGCGGGCCGGCAGCACCGAAGAGCAAGCCGTCGAACTCCTCGCACGTGTCCTTGAGGACGTCAACGGCCGGCACGGTACGTCCTATAGACCGTCCATCATCCACGTAGACGCTGCTGACCTCGGCGTGCCCCAGAGGCGGGAGCGAGTCTTCGTGCTCGCTGAGCGCAGTGGTCTCGAGTTTGCTGCACCGCAAGCGACACACGGACGGAGCGCGCCGGACGGCGCGCCTCGGTTCACGACTGCCTGGGATGCACTCGCAGACCTCGACAGCGACGATTGGGACCCGGCTTTAGCCGCCGGAGGGCAGTGGGCCGGACTCCTGCCATCGATACCGGAGGGCCGCAACTACCTGCACCACACGCGCAAGGGCGATGGAGAGCCTCTCTTTGGATGGCGCCGTAAGTATTGGTCATTCCTCTTGAAGCTTGCGAAGGATCGCCCTTCCTGGACTATCCAGGCGCAACCGGGCTCGGCGACCGGACCGTTTCATTGGCGCAATCGCAGGCTCAGCGCTCGCGAGATGGCCCGACTACAGACCTTCCCCGACACCCACCGGTTCTCCGGCGGCTACACATCCGTGCGCCGACAGATAGGAAACGCGGTTCCGGTGGCCCTCGGCGAGGTACTCGGTCTAGCAATCAGAACTCAACTGCTTGGACATATGGACCTCGGAGTGCCCTCCAGTCTCCCTAGGCAGCGACACGACTGTCCGCCCGCCGAGGTGCCCGCCCCAGTGCCCACTCGATACCTTGCTTTGCGGGGGGATCATGACGACCATCCGGGCCCGGGACAGGGTCCCCGCGGGGTACAGATCAAGGCCGGCACTCGGCAATGACTGGCTATCCACAGCCTGCCGACGAGGCGACTTCGATACGGATGCGCGCGAACCGCCGCAGGGATACGGGTCCCGAGGTCGCAGTTCGGTCGCTACTTCATCGCGCCGGCCTCAGGTTCTTCGTCGATCGACCGCTGCGACTAGCGGACGGACTCAGCGTCCGACCGGATATCTCCTTTCCTCGGTCGCGCACTGCGGTCTTCATCGACGGCTGCTTCTGGCATGTGTGCCCAGAACACGGCACGCGCCCAAGGCGGAATCAGGAGTATTGGGCACCCAAACTGCAACGCAACGTTGAACGTGATCGTCGAGTGGACCGAGCGCTGGCGAACGCCGGCTGGATCGTGGCTCGCTATTGGGAGCATCAGGATCCCACGACCGTTGCTCGGGCCATCACCAGACTGGTCACCGAGCGCTCAGCGCTGGCAAACGCTGAGCGTTCCGTCTAGGCTGCCGCGCCGCGACTGGGTTCGTTGGTGATAGCGCACTGGTTCTATGAGAAGCACCACACGTTCCTACCGATTGATCCGCCGACGGCGTAACGGGCGTTACCGCGGCCGGTTGTCGACCCGTTGCGTCCGCGCGAAACGGTCGGAATGAGGCTCCGCGTTGCGCAACGTCGACGCCCCAGGCATCGCAAGTCACGAACGGTGCTCACGCTCAGGAAGCCGAAACCCATATCCTCGTTGAAGCGCCCCCGTTTAGGTTCTGGTCGCGGTCGATCCAGAGTCCAACGAGCGCGAGCGTGTCACCCGGCTTGATCTCCCGACCTTCAGGCTCGGCGAGTCCCTGCACCGCGGCGTGCCCCTCGCACACACCTTCAACCTCTTCCAGCTTCACGGTCAGCCCGCCCGCAGCGCTTCGCTCAGACCACACCACCCGTCCTCGCACAGCGAGCGGGGCGGCCCATTCGTCGGTGAACGCGTCCCAGAACGCCTCGCATCGCGGCGCGAACGAGCAGTGTCGGTACACGCTCGGAGCTGGAGAGGCGGGCGGTCGGCTGCCGAGGTGGTCGAGGTAGCGGGCGCGGAGCTCGAGCGCCTCCTGCACGACCTCCTCGCACCGTGTCCGGTCGACCTTCCACTCCACTGGTGCGCCGCCGAAGCGAAGGATCACTGCGCGATCGGGCCAGTGGCCCGTTCGCGCCTCCTCAAGCACGCCGTAGAGGGCGAGCTGATCTTGCAGGTGGGTCGCCAGCGCGCCTTCGTCGTCTAGGACGGTGCCGGTCTTGTAGTCCACGACGGCATGCAGTACCGCTGATCTGATTGTGAGATCGAGGATCCCCTTGATACGCCCGGCGTGACTCTCAAGCAGTTGCTCGCAGCGAAGCTCGACTGGCTCGCCTGCCTCGACGACCAGGGAGACGGCGCGACTCGCGACATTCGTCAGGCGCGCGGCAGCGACGCGGGACCGACGTACCGGCCGTGGCCCGGCAAGGTCGGTGAGGGCGCTCTCGAAGGTCCGGGTAAGCGAGCCGGACCGCTCGTCGAACGGCGGGCCCGGCTCGACCAGGGCAGCTAGCGTGGCGTGCACCGCCTGACCGATCAGCTGCGCATCGCCGGGCGGTGCAGGTCCTGTGGAACTCTGAGCGAAGGCGACCCTCAGGAAGCATTCGCGCAAGCCCCGCAGACCTGACGGCGAGACGCTCGGAAGGTTCTGAACGACCGGTGCGCTCACAGGCCTGCGAAAACCGCCCCCGGCCTGCGTAGGAGGTCAAAGGACGAGCGACACTCCGCCGCGCCTCCTTCCGGGATCAGTCCCCGGTCCTCCGCATCGGCGACAGCCCGCGCGAGACGCTCTGACCACCAGTCCTCGCGATCGTCCTCCAAAGGATGCGAGACGACGATTAGACGGTGGTCCTGTGCCTCACACGTCCACACGCCCCCGGCGACCTGAGCCGGCCTCGCGTCGAACGCGCTGGCAAAGCTCCGCGCGACCTGCTCCTCCGTCTGAGACCACCTGTCGACGTTCAGCGGCAACCCTTCGATGAGGTCAAGCCAGTCGCGAGCCAGGCGCCAGTCCAACAGCGCGTGGTAGGCCTGGTTCTCGTAGGACCGCAGGCAGTCATAGCAGGACGAGTCGCACGGATGGTCGACGTCATCGGCAAGCTCCTCGACGTAGGCACGAGCAGACGCGAGCAACTTCCTGAGCTGATCCGGCTCTCCGAGATGCGTGCAGTAGCCGGCTCCGTTCTCCAGTGCGTCAGCCAGAAAGATCCAACCTCGTGGGTCGCTGCCGAGCTGCGGCTCTGACCACAGGCCGACGCGAAGCTCGCGGCCCTGGACGTCGAGCTGCCGAGCGGCGGACTCGCGGATCAGGAAGCCGGCGGAGTAGAGCGCCGCCTTCCCGGCGACCGTCCTGGGATCGAGCCGCAGCTCCTCTGGGATCTGACCCGCCGCGAGCAGCAGGGTGTCGGTGACCTGACGAGAGCCCAACGACACGTTCACCGCCTGCTCCTCCGCCAGGGCAGGGATGTCAAGCCCGCGGTGCGAGGGGTCGTTCTTCAGCTCGACCGAGAAGAGCCCGTTGAACCTTGGGTTCCTGGCGGGCGCCAGTTCAAAGCCGATCCCCCCGTTGTCATTGACGACGTACAGCCGGTCAGAGCCGATCCGCGCCTCGAGGTTCTCGACGCTCGCGCCGCCCCTCGCCTCGCCTGGTGACAGCCGCCCCGGTGACGCTGCCGGACGCCATTCGAACCGACCGTCGTAGTTGCGGGGGCTCCAGTCTGTCCGGAATCCCAGCGGCTGGGCAAGGTCGATTCTGGAGAAGACCGGGTCGCTCTTGCCGCAGACGGGACACGCGGTCGGGTCCCGGCCGTCGGCCGGCTCCAGATGGAGGCAGTCGCGGCAGTAGAGGAGATCCTCGCGGGGACCGAGCGGGTCTGGGTGTTGGAAGGCCCGTCCCCCGATTGCGTCCCAGGCGGCAACACCGACGGCAACGTGGATGGCCTTGTCCTTCGGCGTCTCCGATCCCGGGGCAAACTGGCTCACGGCGATCTCGAGGTCGCGATCCACGGTCGCTGCTGGCGGCCAGGGGTAGCCCGTGGGACGTCCGTGGAACAGGTATCGCACCCGCGTCGGGAAGCCGAACATCGGCAGGAGGCCCCCTTCGGCGAGCACCTGGCTCAGGTCCCACGCGGCCAGCGCCGCGTCGGCGAGCTCGCCGATGCGCTCCAGCATCTCGCCTGCCACGAACTCTCGCAGCATCGGTCGCTGCTCCTTGAGCAGCGTCAAACTCAGCAGGGCGTCGAGGCAGCGATCGACATCCTCGCCGTGATGCGCGATCCAGTCTCGAACGTAGGTCTCATGCTTCGACCGCCAGTCGCCTGCCACCCCGAACTGACCATGGACGTTCGATCCCAGCTCAGCGGCATCGTCCTCGATCCCGAGTTGCCTGAACGCCTGTCGCAGGACCTCGATCGCCAGCACGCGCTTGAGGATGTCCGGGCGCGAGAGGTCGATGTACGGCTCGGGCGGAGGATCCCCGGTGATCTTCTCGGGGTGATCGAAGTAGTAGTCGTCGTGACTCCTGCCGCGACAGATGGTCAGGGCTAGCGCGAGCGGATCGTCTCGCCGTCCCGCCCGTCCAACGCGCTGCTGGTAGTTGAAGCGCATCGGAGGCATGTTGGCCATCATCACCGCGCGCAAGCTGCCGATATCGACGCCTGCCTCCATCGTGGTGGTCACCGACAGGAGGTCGATCGTGTCGACCCGCTCGAGCTCGTCCTCGAGGAAGATCCCCTGGAACGCCGTCTGGCGCCGGCCCGACTCGGACCTGCCTGTCTGTCCCGTCAGCTCCTCGCAGTGCAGGCGGAACGCGTGTCCGCCGGAGCTGGCCAGCCAGGCGTAGTAGTTGCCGTCGCTGGCCGTGGCTTCCTCAGGCGCACCGAGGCGGCCTCGGCAGTACGTGCAGACGCCACCGGCCGAATGGAGATGGACACGCAGGCACGTCGGGCACTGCCACTGGGACTCACCAGCCGGGGCGAGCCAGAGCGCACCCGTTTCGATGAGCCACCGGTCGACCCCCCCAGCCAGGCTCTCCGCGACGCGCAGTCCGAGCACCTCCTCGTCAACCTGTTGGGCTGCCGCCACCTCCTTGAGCCAGCGCCGGAGGTTGGTGGGCATATCGTCGTCGGGATCACGCATGCCGATGAAGCGCCGACGCGCGCCGAGGATGCGCATCGCCCCGCTGAGGATGTCGCGGAAGATGGCGGCGTCTATCCCCGTAGGCACCGAGAGCGTGGTCGTCGGATCGAGCGTCGTGAAGGCAAGGCCGATCGACTCGATATCACGACCACCGCCCGAGTAGATGCTGTTGACGGCCTCCTCTCGAGACAGGCGTCTGATCTCCGCGAGGAGGCGACGCCCATCCTCGCTGAGGTCGTCCGGGTGCTTCGACCGAGGAGGCGTAGCTGCCCACTCGTAGATCTCGTGCCACGGCTTGCGGTTGTCCTCGGGCCCGAAGCCAGACAGGTCGTAGGCCGGTCCGCCGGGATTGACGCCGAGAAGGAGCAGCTTGTCGGTCACGGCCTGCGAGAGGGTGGCCAGCGGGGTAGCCGGCGATCGCAGGCGCGTGAGTATCCGCTCGGCCAGAGCGGCGTCGGCCTCATCGTCGATGTCGTCGCGCGCGTAGTCCTCGATCAGGGGCGCGTGCTGCGGCTCCTGTGCCCTCAGCCACCGTCGCGCCTCGGTCGCCTGAGCGGACGTGTCTGCGCCGGTCGCCCGAGCCAGCGCGAGCTCGACCATGCCGGTCTTGGCGGCCTCATCCGCGATCGACTGGAACAGCAGCTGCCGCACCAGGTCGCGGTAGTGAGACGTCTCAAGCCCGGCGGACAGCTTGGCGGCGTCCATGCGGCTGTCGGAGAACAGCACGAGCTTGCGGCGGTCGCCCATCTGTCGCATGAGCTCGTCGGCCAGGACCTGGTTGGCCTTCTCGAAGCCCATGCCCATCGCTCGGATGGACGAATGCGTCCGCGAGCGATCCTCGACGGCCCGGGCCTCCCGGCCGAAGGCATACCGCTCAGAGTTATCGCCGCAGCTCGGACAGAAGATCGGCAGCGGATTGACCTTCGGCAGGGCGGTCGCGTCTGGATCGCTTCCGTCCTTCAACGTGACGTGAAAGGTCCAGCCGGTCGCGCCGACCTTCTGATTCTGGACACGCCCCGACATGGGCTCATAGCGAGATCGTCGGAACGCGAACCGGTACGCCCCGCGCTCCCAGTGCGCCCCATGCTTGTAGGGGACCGCCGGGTCCTCGCGCTGTGGCCAGTAGAGCAGGAACGTCGTCGGGTCCTTCGCCAGCCGTGCGCGCTCTGGGATGCCCTCAAGGTCTGGAGAGTCAGGGAACAGGTGCCATGCCAGCATGTCCTGCTCCTCGCTTGTGTAGCCCCCGAGGAAGACGTCACCGCAGGTCTCGCAGTAGAGGAGCTCGAGGACCCGGGCGCCGCACTCCTCGCACCGGTAGCGAGGCTGGTCGTACAGCGTCCCGATATTGCGTCGCGAATCCGCGTGCCCAGGCTTGCATTCAGGGTTCGAGCAAGCCCAGACCCCGAGCACCGTCCGCAGGAAGAGGTGGCCACGGACGCGCATCCCCGCGTGGCCCGCGAGGTTGAGGGCGGCGTAGGCCGCAGACTCCCGAAGGTGTTCGTCCTGGATGGTCGGGAACAGGCCCTCGCCGAGGTCGGTGACGCTGCGGGCAGCCGCACCGCCGTCGTCGTTCTTGCACATATCGGTGATCGCGGCCGGTAGACGCAGCTGCAGTGCGAGGGTCCGGGCCTCCTCGTCGTCCCGCTCCGAGGCCGACATGATGGTCGCCAGGTGCGGCGAGAGGTCAGCCGGAGGGTCGCCAAGCGGCTCTGCCTCGCCAGCCCAGATGTCGAAGCGGTCGATGGGCTGCGCGAAGAACCCTTCGATGAACCCTCTGTCTCGCTCCTGCTCGAGCGAGGCGCTCGTCGCCAGGATCCGCAGCTTCTCGGGCCGGTCGATGAGTCCCAGGCGATCGAGCAGGTTCCTGAGCAGGTAGGCGACCTCGCTTCCCTGCGTGCCGCGGTACATGTGCAGCTCGTCGATGACGAGCGTGAAGACGCTGTCGTCGCGCTCCAACCATTCCTGGGTGGCCCTGAACAGTCGCTCATCCCGCTTGCGTCGAAGCAGGATGTTGAGCATCGAGTAGTTCGTGATCAGGAGATCGGGCGGTGCCTCCTGGATGTCCCACCTCGACCGCATCTCGCCGCCATCCAGGCGCGGCACGAAGTAGGACACCCCGCCATACCTATCCGGGTCAGCCTCCTCCATCGCGGAGGCCTTGCGCGACCTCCCGTCAAGCAGCCTGAGGCTCCTGCGAAGCAGATCGACCGCCGTATCGCTCTCTCGGCTGCCGGAGACCGGCGTCTGGCCCGTGTAGCGCCCGAAGTAGAACCGATGTCCTGGGCGGTGCTGCTTGAGCCAGGCCCGCGCCGCCGGCCCGTCGACCGCCCGGCGAAGGCGGACAAGCTGGTCCTCGACCAGCGCGTTCATCGGATACATGACCAGCGCCCGGATCGCTGCCGGCCGGCCGTCCCCCTCACCTCGCTGCGCTCGCCACGGCCCCTTCGACGTCCACCAGTCCTCGCCGACCGGGGCGGGGTCCGTCCAGCCCGCCGACTCGCGGACAAGGTCAGCCAAGATCGGGAGGAGGAAGGCCTCCGTCTTGCCAGAGCCGGTGCCAGCCGTCACGACGGAATGCCGTCCCGCCATGGCGGAGGCAAGCATCTGCTGCTGATGGAGGCGAAGGGACGGCACGCCCTCCATCAGGCCCGCCGAGACAAGCTCTGAGAGGCCCGCCGGGCCGCGAGCCTCTGAGATGGCCTCAGCGATGGACCCCGGCGCGTTCCTCCAGTCCCGGATCGGCTCAACGAACGGCTTGCGCCATGACACGCCGTCTCGATCCAGCAGCTGGCGGCGCTCCTGCTCGAGCACATCGCTGCGCAGCGCGAACGGGGTGTCGTAGTACCGGAACAGACCCTCGCGAAGGGCCTGGAAGGTCTGCTCAAGCTGCATCTAGCGCCTACTTCTACTTGATTACGAGGCGTTGCTCGAGATCGGCGGCGATCCGCCGTGCGAGCCACTCTGGGACGTTGGCGTACAGCTGGCTTCCGTTGTCGTACTCACTCGACAGGCCGCTGCACAGCGTCGCGGCCCGCGCGTGCAGCGACGGAAGCGGCAGGAACATCGGCACGTCCAGCGTCCCGTTGACCCCATCGGGCCGCCACCACAGCAGGTCGTCTCTGCCGAGCCTTCGTGCCTCAGCCCACGCTCCGACTGCGAGGTCGGTCTCATACCGGGCGCCGTCGGCATCGACGAAGTGGATCGTTCTTGGCCCCGAGCGTTCGTAGAGGTAGAGCCCGGGGCTGTCATCGCGCTCGGCCGGGAGCCACTGCCGATCGATGTCGTAGCGGTCGACCCCGTAGTGCATGACGATGGACGGGGTTCGTCGGGTTGCGAGGTGAGCGTTCAGATCGGGCAGGACAGCTGCGAGGCGCTCCACGACGGAATGGGCATAGGGGATGTCAAGCGATGCCGCCGCCTTGATGAGTGCTCGCTCCGAGTCGGCCGCGATGAAGATGGCATCGGGTGCCCGGCTCTGGCGGACCGGGATGGCGATGGCGTCGTGGGCCTGGATGCGCTCGTCGACCTCGCTTGTGAGCCGCGCGGTGCGCGCTCCGACCAGCAGCCCGTGTCCGGCGGCGTCGGGCAGCAACGTCAGGCAGGGTGGCGCCGCGCCCCATCGCCGCCGCCGCCAGTCGACCTCGATGCAAGCGAGCGCTGACAGCTCTCGAAGCGCGGCGAATGGGGACTCCTTGCGGCTGCCAGGCGTCGCCCAGGCGTGGGCCTCGGCGAAGCGCTCGAAGTCGTGGTGGCCGATCTCAGCGACCCACTGGGAGAGCTGCTCGTAGCTCATGCCACGCCTGCGTCGTCCGAGATCCTGTCGGCCAGGACGCGGTACAGATCCAGACGCTCCGGCGCGCCGTCATCGCGCACGATGAGCGTCGCGTTGAGCAGGAGACGGGCCCACAGCGCCACAGCTTCCGCCGACTCGCCAACGTCCTCGCTGGGCATTTCGTCCAGCACGGCCCGGATGCGGAGCGCAGGCGCGAGCGTCCACCGCTGAACCAGCCAGGCCACGTCGAATGCCGCCCTCGCCTCGTAGAGACGGTCCGTCAACCCCGCGCGCGTCAGCCATGCTGGGGTTCGCGGCGGTTGAACCTCGTCGACCTGGCCCGGATGGCACCCTAGGAGCCAGGCCCGCTGGGCACCGCGATGGAGCAGGACGGGTGCTGGCCGCGGCCGGACGGCAGGCCCTTCGACCACAGCGCCTTGAATTCGGACGTCAAGGCTCGGATCGATCGTCGGTGGCTCATGCGCAGTGACCTTGCCGTCAGTGTCGACCTGCACGCCGTGCGCCGGTACCTGCGTCGGCGGGGGCGACCGCACAGCCGATGCCACCGTCGTGAACCTCCGGGTCGTGCCGGCCCAGCTCACCACGTGCGTCGAGCTGTCAGACGCGTCGATCACATCCGCAAGTCGGACCTGCTCGCCTCGAACGTCGAGCCGATCCCCATCGAGCAGTGGCGTCAGCGCCGGCTCATCGTTCGGCGCGACGGGCAGCCACAGGTCCGGGGCGCCGCCCGCGAGGTAGGAGCTTGTCGCCCGCAGCGGCAAGCCGCCGCGCAGCGTGAGGCGATGGCGGTTGGTCGGGCGTTGACTCGACAAGACACCGCTGAGGGCCGCCGCGTCGTCGAAGACCACGTTGCGGACGATGGTCCACCCGCGCAGCGCTCCAGGAGCGTCCGTCTCGACTCCCCGCTCCTGCGCGCAGCGTCCGATCTGCGCCAAGACGTCATCTGACTGCGATGGCGACACGAGCAGCCAATGGCGCACGCCCGGCTCAATGGATGAGGTGGTGGCCCAGCCACCGAGCTCTGGGTCGAGCTGCAGCACGTGAACCTCGCCGCCCGCCAGGACCAGACGAGCATCGCCCGAGCCGAGCACGAGACCCCTGAGGAGCATGCGGCCCTCGACGCTGCCTGACAGGGTGAAGACGCCGTCCTGCGCCATGGCCGTGACCGTGCGCCCAGCGAAGGGGCCTTGCAGTCGAGTCGGGAAGCCATCCGGCTGCTCCGCCATGAGGCTGACCGACACACGAGGGTATGCGCTGATCACCACGCGCAGCACCGCACGCCGCTCGTTGCCCGCTCGCGAGGCGGTGCCATCCCACGTGCGCGCGAATCCGCCCAGGATGCGCGCGATCGTCGCGCCGAACTGCTCCTCGGAGACCATGCGCAGCGCACCCGCGCTGAGGCCGCGGCCTGGCGCCCATGCTCGGAAGTGCGCAGCAAGGACATCCTCGTCTAACGCCTCGCCGGGCCGCAGGGCGATCCAGCGGAAGAAGTCATCCAGCTTGAGCGAGTCAGCGCTGCGAAAGAGCGTCTGCGAGATCGGATAGCCGATGTGCGTGTAGTGCTTGTCCTCGACGATCGTCGAGAGCCCCAGCGCGCCGCCGAGGTGCACGTCCAACCACCATGTGAGGGTCTCCCACAGGTAGTACAGCGAGTCCCGAAACCCCGCCGGCATGTGCGCATCGTCCAGCTCCAGCAGCGCACAAAGGTGATGCCGGTAGTTCGTGGCCGCTACCGACCCGGTTCCCATCCGGGTTGCGGCAAGGACGCACAGCGCAAGCAGGTGCAGGAACGGGGGCGCCCCGTCGGCGCCCCTGAGCTTCCACTGCCGGCCACGTCGCTCGAAACCGTCGAAGTACCCGCGAGGCTCCGGACCCGCTAGGCCGGAGCGGACCGCGCGACCGAGGCACGCCACGGCCGCATCCCGGCGGCCGCTGGGATGCAGCGCCGCAAGGAGGTCCTCGTCCACGAAGAACAGGACGGGCAGCTGAGCCACGTCGGGCCGGAAGAAGTGCTCAGCCAGTGCCGTGCACCACTCGGCTGAACCCCAGTCGCTCGCTCCGTGTTCGCTCATCTCAGTGACGGATCGACAGCCGCGCAAGACTCTTGACACGGCAACCGCCGGTCCCCGAACGCGCGCAGCCCCTTCGATCGCGCAAGGTTACTTTGAGCATCGGCGACTCGCCGGACCTCCGCGCTCGAACGCGGGGCCTGCGACGAGTCGGCATCGGCCACCGTCGAGGGATACTGGGCCCATGACCGAACGCGTTGCTTTCACGGACCTCGCCAACGCCGACCTTGTCGTGAATGCCGTCTACGAGGGCGGCGAGCAGGGCAACGCGTCCGACGACCCACTTGCAAGGCTGCTGCCCGTCGGGAACCAAGGAGGCTTCCGATTCAAGGGCGAGCGAAACTCGCACACCTATCGCCTGGCCGCTCTCTACACATCTGCGGCCGATCCCGACTGGCCGGACCGGCTCGACATTAACACCGGGCTCTTCACCTACTACGGCGACAACAAGAAGCCCGGCTCGCCTCTGCACGCGACACAGCGAGGCGGGAACGAGCTGCTGCGATTTGTCTTCGAGTCGATCCACGCAGCCACGCCGCAACGCGGCGTGGTACCTCCGTTCCTCGTCTTTCAGAAGGCACAGCGAGGCCCGGGGCGACATGTCAAGTTCCTTGGCCTCGCCGTCCCAGGGGCCGCGGACGTCGCGCCCCTTGATGATCTCGTCGCGGTCTGGCGGTCGACGGCCGGCGAGCGCTTCCAGAACTACAAGGCGGTCTTCACGATCCTCGACGTCGCGACCGTCCCGCGCGCCTGGATCACGGAGCTCAAGGAGGGCGACCCCCTCGGCGAGCACTGTCCAGGACCGTTCCGCGAGTGGGTGGAGATAGGCACGTACAGACCTCTCGAGTCCCCAAGCACGCTGCCGTACCGAACCACGGCGGAGCAACGACCCCAGACGACCCAGGACGCGGCGCTTGTCCAAGCCGTCTACGAGTACTTCAAGCCCGATCCGCACGCCTTCGAGGCGCTTGCGATCGAACTCTGGAAGATGGCCGCCAAGGAAGACGTCTCCGTCGAGGCAACCCGCCGCAGTCGAGACTCGGGGAGGGACGCGTTCGGCAAGATGTTCGTTGGTCCGCCCCAGGCAAAGGTCCCACTCGACTTCAGCCTTGAGGCGAAGTGCTTCGAGCCCTCCAAGGGCTGCGGAGTCGCGTCCACGTCACGGCTAATCTCCCGCCTCAGGAACCGGCACTTCGGCGTCTTCGTCACCACGTCATACGTCGGGCCCGACCCGTCGCGCGAGATCCACGAGGACAACCAGCCCGTCATCGTCATCGCCGGTCGCGACATCGCCGAGCTTCTGAAGGAGAACGGAAAGGCCTCACCCGAGGCGGTGCACGAATGGCTTGCAGCGACGTTCCCGCTGGGATACCAAGCGGCCACCACCCCAGCGGCGTGACCCGGCCCAGGCCTGCTGTCGCCCTGGAGCTGCAGGTCGCATCGCCCGTCGGCTTGGACAGCAGCGCCCGACCTGATGCACTCTCCCGATGCGCCTAGTCGCCTACGAGTTCGCCGGCGCCGACGCCCCGGTCGCGAGCGGCTTCATCGCCCTAGGGGACGTCACAGTCCTGTTCGGTCCCAACGATGTCGGCAAGTCCCGGCTGCTGAGCACCATCGCCAACGGGGCCCGCTCGCTTGACGACCTCATCGAGGGCCGGCCAGCACGTCGAGAGCACCGCTTCACGGTCCAGCTCGAGGCTGAGGACACCGAGCAGCTCCTGAACGCCACCTATGCGCGGCAGCTCGACGAGGACGATGACGGGCCGCCCAGCACCCCGGACGGCCGTTCCGCCTGGCTTGCCATGGCGGATCCATCGCATCGCGCGGCGCTCTCACGCTCGTCGGTCTTCGCCCTGGAGGCGCTCGACGACTGGTGCGGCAAGCCGCCGACTGGGCGGCCAGGTCTCCTGGTCAGCTGGTTGCATGACATAGGTCCGCTCGCCGGCGCTCACTCCTTCAGCGGATTCAGCGAACGGGCGACACGGATCGGCACCATCGACCTCCCTGCGCTTCCCATGCCGGTACACGTCCCGAGCACCGATCCGGGGTGGCTGCGCCAGCAGCTCGCCGACGCGCTGGAAGGGTGGCTGGCGCACGTGCTCTGGGCCATGTCAACCAAGTCCGCACTCGAGTGGCTGCGTGACGCCTGGCAAGAGGTCGAAGGCGTTGACGACTGGATCGACATCGCGGAGAGCTTCGCCCGCCGCGTGGAGGACCGACCGGCCCCAGAGACCCTCTGGACCGTGCGAGACGAAGGGTCCGTCGCCTGTCGACCGCTCGCGCTCGCTGGCTGCCGACACCTGAGCGAGCTGGCGACCAGTCTGGCACCCGACTTCTTGAAGGAGCGCTACCAGCTTGAGGTGAAGCCTCAAGACCTGCTGCGGTGGCGAGAGGACGACCCCGTGGTCGTGTCGCTCGTCTCGGCTGCTGACGGATCCGTCTACGACCACAGCTCGGTCGCCGACGGCCTACGGCTATGGGCCGAGATCGCTCTCCTGGAGGCGGCTGACGCGATGAGGCGGGCAGAGCTGGGACTGCGCCACGCCCTGTTCGAGATCGAGGCTGTCGTCTACAACCGCCGTCCGGCCGGGTCAGCGACGATCGATCGATACCTGCGACTGCTGGACGAAGCCGCCAGCAAGGCGGTGGACCCGCCCTTCCAGCGGACGCTAGGCGCCGCGTTTGCTCTGGCCAGCGGCGTAGATAGCCCATGGCGCGACGAGAACGAGCCGGCACCGAAGCTCGTTCAGCGCGTCTCTGCCGTTCGGCCTCGTCTGTATCTGCTCGACGAGCCCGAGCGTCATCTGAACCCAAGGCTCCAACGCGCTGCGGCTCGCTGGCTGATCGATCTGCTGAGGACGCGCGGATCGCAGGGACTCATCGCCACGCACGCGCACGCCTTCTTGAGTGCTGGGTCGGACACGCGGTTCGTGCATGTTCGTCGCACCTTCAGTGGCCGGTCCGAGCTGATCCCGTTCTCGCCAGACGAGCTGACCGCGTACTCAGATGTTGCCGAGGACATGGGACTTGACCGTGGCGAGTTACTCACGAACATCGAGGTCATCCTGTTCGTGGAGGGCCGCCATGACCAAGTCGTCCTCGACGAACTGTTCGGCAGCCGTTTCCACCGCGCCGGGATCGTCACCGTGCCCATCGCCGGCGTCGGGCGGCATGCGCAGATCGTCGAGCACGAGGTGCTCGTGAAGTTCACGCGCGCACGGCTGGCGGTCGTCTTTGACAAGCTGGAGCCAGCCGTCATTCAGCGACTTCTCGACGACGCAGACTTCCGGCAGGAGTCGTTGCGGTCGCGAGACACCGAACTCAACGCAATGGCGTCGCTGCTGCAGAACGCGGCAGTCAACGACCGCACCGTTCAGCCGTTCGCCCTTCCCGTCGACGACATCTTCGACGCACTCGACGAGGAGGTCCTCAGGGATCAGTTTCCGAAGTACCCGGGCCACGGCATGGCGTCGGAAGAGTGGCAGCGTAATCGAAGAGACAACGGGAATCGCAAGCGCTTCTACGAGGACCGGTACGACGTGCCGAACCACGCCACCACCTACAAGAGAATCGCTGCGCTGATGCGGACACTCGACCGGATCCCTCAACCGCTCACCGCATTCGCCACAGAGGTCGAGCGCTTCGCCTTCCCCGCCGCGTAACGGGACAGTCGGCGCGAGTTCAACGTCCTAGACCGCACGACTCTCACGCACGGAGCCTTAGCCTTGGGCGACCTTCGTGCGCGACGTGAGAAGGGTTTGAGAACGAACTTCTCACCAGATGCGTCCGAATCGTCCAGATCCGCGGACATGACGCCCGATGTATGCTTGGAAAAGAGCGGTCTGACAGCTACGGAGCCTCATTGAGGGCCTTGTGAGCGAATAGCTCGTGGAGGTTCGAGTCCTCTCCGGCGCACTGGTGAAGCCCCGCTACGGCGGGGTTTCTTGTTTCCGGACCCGAAGATGCCCAGATCACCACGACCAAGCGCATCTACGCGCACCTCGAAGAGATCCGCATGCGATCCGCCGCGGCGGAAACCGAGGAAGCGATCGCCCGCGCAGGCGGCCTCTTCACCGAGGGTTGGGCGCGACTGTCACCGGGGACGGCCCGGCCGCGGTCGCAGCAACTCCGCGTGGCCCGCCGTTAATGCCGTCAAGGACGGACCACATCAAGCGACGGAAGGCCGCGAGCATGATCGACGACAGTTTGCACACCGAGATGCGCCGTCGGCTTCCCTGGAGGCTGGGCGTTGCGAGACGTCAGCACCAAGGAGACACCGGATGAAGTGTCACGCCAACGCGCGACGCGGTCCGATGGGCAGACAGTGCTGATCGGCGACGACGATCGGGGCAAGCTCGTGCTCGTCCGAGTCGGGATCGGCGTCGGGTGGGGAATGCCCGGAGCGTTGAGGACCTGTCGGCAGATCATGGTGCGGCGGCGTCTCATGAAGCGAGAGGCCGCCGCACCACAGTTGCGTAGCCCGGTCAGGTCCTGGCCGGCTCGACCTCGACGGCGTCGCCGGCGCGCTCGGCGGGGGCTCCGACCAGCGGCCCCACGCAGAAGTGCTCCATGTGCCGCTCGGCGAGCGGGCTGTGGAAGTCGCCGAACTCCGCCGTGGCGTCCTTGCCGCCGTACATCCGGGCGACGAACGGACCGCCGGGGTGGTGGTCCTTCCACTCGGTGAAGTCGTAGACGTTGCCGCGGATGACCACCCAGCAATCGTCGAACGTCGCGTGCTGGGCGAGCTCCTCGCGCGTGACGGGCCGGTCGCCCGTCAGCGGCTTCTCCGGCTTCCAGAGGCTGCGGGCGACCTGCTTACGGGCGTCGAGCGCGATCTCGCGCGAGCGGAAGTCCCACGGTCCGAGCTTCTTGATCGGCAGCTTGTCGCCGATGTTGCGGGCGTCGAACGCGTAGATCCACGAGTCGTCGCTGCCCGCGCGCTCCGTGTGATCGAACACGGGGTAGTCGCGCTCGTCGAGCGCCTTGAGGATCTGCCGGCGTTGGGGTGAGTCCTCCGGCTCGAGGTGCTTAAAGAGGAACTTCGACGCGAACTGGAAGCGCGTGGCGCGGTAGTAGCGGACGCGCTCGTAGTGCAGCAGCGCGCTGTAGATGTCGGCGCCGTGCAGTTCGAAGCACTTGCCCAGGGCCGCGGCGTCCTCGAAGGCCTGGGCGGCACCCTGGCCGTAGGTCGGCAGCATCGGGTGAGCGGCGTCGCCCAGCAGGCACACGCGACCCTCGGTCCAGTTCTCGAGCGCGTCGCGGTCGTAGAGCCCCCACTTCGTCGGCCGCTCGATCAGGCTGGCGAGCGCGAGGACGTCGCCGAGACGGGGGTCGTCGCCGAACGCCTTGCTCATGTTTCCGAGCATCTCCTCGTGCTCGACGGGGAACCAGTCGCCCTCGTCGCCCTCGAACTCCTCGGAGTTGGGCTCGTAGTAGGCCAGCCACACGTTGAGCAGTTCGTGGCCACGCACCCAGTACGTCATGCTCTGCGCGTACGGGTGGTCGCGGCTGTCCATCGAGGACGAGTCGATGGGGTTGTGGTCGAGCGGGCTGCCGTCGAGCTTGCGGGCGGTGGCGACCTTGTCCTTCGGGACAAGACCGCGGTAGACCGTGACCTCGGTCCAGCGCTTGTTCGACACGCCCGGCCAGACCGCCTCCAGCACCTGCGAGTTGACGCCGTCCGCACCGACCAGGAGGTCGCCGGTCTCCGTTGTGCCGTCGGAGAACGTCACGGTCACGGCGTTCTCATCCTGACTGACGTCCGCCAGTCGCTTGGCCATGTGGACCTGGATGGGGCAGTTGACGCCGCTCTCCGGCGCGAACTCGAAGACCCGCTTGTACAGGCACATCAGCAGGTCGAGGCGGTGCATGTGGTGGAAGCCGGCGTTGTCGTTGGCCGCCGTGTTGTGGTCGAGCGGCCTTCGCGACACGGAGTTGTCGTCCCAGATCATCCGCGTCGCGTCGAGGATCGCCGCCCGGCCGCCGTCGATCGCTCCGTCGGGTCCCCTGGGGTCGCCGCCGTCCAGGTCGACGCCCAGCCACCGGCACAGCCGCGCGCCGTTCGGTGGGATGTTCAGCCCCGCTCCTGCGGTGCTGGGCATCGGTGTCTGCTCGAAGACGTCGATCCTGTCGAAGACGCCCGATTCCCGCAGGGCCAGGGCAGTCATGAGCCCGCCCATGCCCCCGCCTGCGATGAGTGCTCGCATCATCTCCCTCCGATTCCTCTCGATGAGTCCCGTTTGCCGGCGGACAAGCGGCGCTCTTCGTCGCGACCGTAGCACGGCGGATGCTGGCAGACACCGTGTCCAGCCATACGGGACTCCCCGGCCCGCGTCGACGCCCGGCGGCCCCATGACCGGACGGCAGACGACCGCTTTGCGGGGGTCGCGTGCCGCGGTGTGCGGGCTCCTTGAGCAGGTCGCGCACGCGCAACCGGCCGCGCGTCTGGCGCCACGGCGACCGGATCGAGATCACCGACCGCGGCGCGGGCGCGCATCTGCAGGAGGCGTTCCCGCCGGCCGACGTGCGCGTTCCCGCCGAACCCGAGACGGCCCTCCTGGCCAACCCGTGGGGGGAGAAGGGCGCCGGATGAACACGAGCCGCACCGGATCGACGGTGCGCTGCGAAGCACACGCCCGCCACACGCCCGCGCCGTAGGCGACGTCCTCGCACACTGAGGCCAGCGTCCAGCGAACCGGGTCGAGCGCGGGCCGGCGGCGCACCCACGTGACGACCGGCGCGCCGGCCAGGAGGAGTGCGGCGGGGGCGCGGGTCGCCCGGCGCGAGAGCCCGAGCGCGAGCAGGGGCGCGGCGTACGTCGTCGCCGCTGCCCCGCAGCCGACAAGCGTCTCCCCCACGGCCTGCGCCGACCAGGCGAATGTCCGCCGCGCGGGCAGCCCCGCCGGTCCGAGGCGCCGCTGCCACCATGCCGCCTGGGCCGCGACGAGGCAGGCCGCGGCCACGGGGCGACGCGCGAGGAGCAACGCCGCGGCCGCCGCGGGGACCGGCCGCGTGACGACCGCGGCGAACCGGCCCGGGTGCCGGCGGGCGAGCGGGGCCGCGGAGGTGCCGTAGCGCCATCGGCGGTCCAGCAGCGCCCGTAGGGTCTGCGGCTCCTCGTGCTCGACGACGACGCCCGGGTCGTAGCGGACGCGCCATCCGGCGTCGTTCAGGCGCCAGACGAGATCGACGTCCTCGCCGTGCAGGAGCCGCTCGTCGAAGGCGGGAAGGGCGCGGCGCCGCGCGATGAGCGCCGCGGACGGGACGTAGGGGACGATCCGGCCCGGCCCGACGAGGCTCTCACGGGGGCCGAGATCGAGCGCACAGCGGGCCTGGTCGAACCGGCTCACCCAGCCGTCGCCGCAGACCAGGAACCAGGGCCGGATCCGAGGCGCGACGGCGCCCACGAGGGGGTCGGCGAAGTGGCCGGCCAAGCGACCGATCCAGCCGGGGTCCGCGATGCAGTCGCTGTCGAGGAACGCGATCAGCTCGGTCGTCGCCGCGGCCACCCCGGTGTTGCGCGCGGTCGCCGGACCCGCGCTTCGCTCGTGGTGCAGCCGCCGCGCGCCATGGTCGCGGCAGACGGCGGCCACCGCGGCCGGATCCTCCGAGCCGTCGTCGACGACGACCACGGGCGTCGCCGGGTCGAGGCTCGCCAGGCAGCGGCGCAGTGCCTCCGGCCGGTCTCGGGCGGGGATGACGACCGTGACGTCGAGCGGGCCGGCGGCGGCGGCCGGCGGGCGCGGATGGGCGAGGCCCGCGTCGACCAGCCGGCGCGCGAGCCGCATGGCCGGCGGGGAGCCGGCGCGGCCGGCGAGGAGATCGGCGAGCGCCGCCCGGCCCGCGTCGCTGAGCCGGATACGGCGCGGAGGCTGGCCGCCGACGAGCACTCGCCCGTCGCGGTAGCGGCGCACGGACCGGTCGAGCACGAGCCCGAAGCCGGACGGCAGCGGCGTCACAGCGCCAGGCCGCCGTCGACCGGGACGGTCGCGCCGGTCACCGCGGCGCCGTCCGGGCCGGCGAGCATGCAGAGCACGGCGGCGACCTCGTCGGGCCGGATGAGCCGGTCGAGCGGCTGCTGGGCCGCGAAGGCCTCCGCGGACTCGAGCTGGTAGAGGCGCGCGCTCTCGTCGAGGATCGGCGTGGCGGTCGATCCCGGGCTCACGGCGTTGGCGGTCACGCCGGTGCCGCGCAGCTCGGCCGCCAGCGCCCGCACGAGCCCCGTGACCCCGGCCTTGGCCGCGCAGTAGGCGGCCAGCAGCGGCAGCCCGCGCGTCGCGGCCGTGGATGCGACGGCCAGGTACCGGCCCGACCGCGGCTGCGGACGGCTCAGCAGCGCCGGGATCGCGACCCGCGCGCCGGTCATCACCGCGAGGAGATCGGTCTCGACGACCGCGCGCTCCTGGTCGGGCGCCATCTCCCACAGCGGCACGCCGCCCGCGATCACCCCGGCCGAGGCGATGAACGCGTCCAGCCCGCCATGGAGCTCCTGCGCCTCGGCGACGATGCGCGCCATGGCCTCGGCGTCTCCGGCATCTGCGATGCGGCCGATGGCCGCGCCGGGGCCGGCCGCATCGGCGTCGGCCACCGCCCGCTCCAGCTCCGCCTCCGTGCCGAGCGGGTACGGCAGCCGCGGGTCGTCCGCGCACAGGTCGACGGCGATCACCTGCCAGCCGTCCGCCGCCAGGCGCCGCACCGTGGCCGCGCCGATCCCGCGGGCCGCGCCGGTGACGATCGCGACGCCCGTCACGCCGCGTCCACCGGCCGGTCGTCGACCATTCGCGCCAGCGCCGCGCCGGCCTCCGCGAGCAGGGCCCGCCCCTCCTGCGCCGTCGCGCCGGTGGGATCGCCGAGGACGCCGTTGCCGCTCACCGGGCGCACCCCGGCGGCGACGAGCTTCGCCATCAAGGTGCCGATCGGCGCCGTCTCCCCGGCCCGCGCCCGGTCCATCCGGACGCGCTCCGGCGCGACCGCCAGCATGAGCGACGTCTCCGTGCGCCCAGCATGGGCGTCGCCGCGCCAGGCGGGAAAGAACGCGAGCACGTCGCGGTCCTCCGCGAGCAGCCGCCGCTGTGCGCGCACGACCGGTTCGCGGTTGCCGCCGTGCGCGGAGATGAACACGATCCGCGGGAACGTCGCGCTCGCGGAGCGGCCGAGCTCGACGAGCAGCAGCTCGGTGGCCGCCCGGCCGATCGACAGCGTGCCGGGGAAGCCGGCGTGCTCTCCGCTGGAGCCGTACGCGACCGCCGGCGCCACCACCACCTGCGAACGCATCCGGGCCACCTCGCCCGCGATCGCCACCGCGATGTCCGTGTCGGTCGACAGCGGCAGATGCGGTCCGTGCTGCTCGGTGGAGCCGACCGGCACCGCGAGAACGCGGGGCCGCGCCCCGCCCTCGAGCTGCGTCCAGGTCGCGTCCGCCAGCGCCGCGCTCATGCCGGCGACGATGCTCCCGCGCCGTCGTGGATCGCGAAGCCCGGCGCCATCAGGACGTCCCGCGGCGTCAGGTCGTGGATCGACGCCCGGCCGAGCCCGACCAGGGTCTCGTCGATCCCGGCGCGCAGGATCTCCAGGACGTTGTGCACGCCCGCTTCACCGTTGGCCGCCATCCCCCAGAGGTACGCGCGGCCGATCAACACCGCCCGGGCGCCGAGCGCGAGTGCCTTGACGACGTCGCTGCCGCGCCGGATGCCGCCGTCGAGCAGCACCTCGACGTGATCGCCGACCGCATCCACGATGCCGGGCAGCGCCCGGATCGACGCCGGTGTGGAGTCGACGTTGTTGCCGCCGTGGTTGGACACCGAGATCGCGTCGGCGCCGATCTCGACCGCCCGTCGCGCGTCGTCCGGGTGCATGATGCCCTTGACGAGGAACGGACCGCCCCACGCCTCACGCATCCAGGCGATGTCGGGCCACGTCGCGGGCGGGGTCATCATCCACTCGCCGTAGGCGCCGAAGAACGACGGCGGCGGCTCGCCCGGTCCGGCGACGTTCGGCACCGCGAGATCCGGCGCCCCGCCGCCCCGCGCCCAATCCGCCAGCCACCGCGGCCGCAAGAGCACCTCGGGCGCCAGCCGCGCCATCGTCTTGAGGTCCAGGCGCTCGGGGATCGCCGGGCTGCCCCAGTCGCGGCGGTGCGCGAACGTCCAGTCGAGCGTGACGATCAGCCCCTGCGCCCCCGCCGTGCGCGCCCGGTCCATCACGTGCACCATGCGCTCGCGGGTGCCCATCCAGTACGTCTGGAAGAACACCTTCGGGTTCGCTGCCGCGACCTCCTCGATCGGCTTGCTCGCGAACGAGCTCAGCCCCATCGCGGTGCCCGACGCCGCCGCCGCACGCGCGACCGCGACCTCGCCCTCGGGATGCACCGCCTGCACCCCGGCCGGCGACACGACCACCGGCAGCGACACCTCCTGACCGAGCACGGTCGTCGCCAGCTCCCGGCCGCCGCCGAGCCCCGTCGCGATCCGCGGGATCAGCCCCAGCTCGCCGAACGCCCGCACGTTGTCGTCCAACGTGCCGCCGCGCTCGGCCCCCGCCACCAAGGCCCCGTAGACCGACTTCGGCAGGCGCCGCTTCGCCCGGCGCTGGGCCTCGGCGACCGACTCGAACCACTCCTTCGTGCTCGCCATCAGACGGGCACCGGGGCCTCGACCGTGCGCCAGAAGTCCGCGAGCGGATCCTCGTCGCAATCGCGCTTCGGCGGCCGGCGACGGGAGTGGTCGACCGACGGCTTCGGCGCGGGGGCATCGCCCCGCGCGGCCAGCGCCCGCTCGCCGTGGCCGAGCACGCACTCCGGATCCGGCCCGGCCAGCGGCAGCCCCGTGAAGAACTTCGCCGCCATGCAGCCGCCGCGGCACGCGTCGTAGAACCCGCAGCTGCCGCACGCACCCGCCGACTGCGGCCGCCGCAGCTCGGCAAACAGCTCCGAGTCCCGCCACACCCCGGCGAACCCGCGCGGCTCGCGCACGTTGCCGGCCAGGAACTCCTCGTGGATCGCGAACGGGCACGCGTACACGTCGCCGACCGGATCGATCAGACACACGACCCGGCCCGCGCCGCACAGGTTCAGCCCCGGCAGCGACTGCCCGTACGCCGACAGATGGAAGAACGAGTCGCCCGTGAGCACCTGCTCGCCGTGCTCGAGCAGCCAGTCGTAGACGGTGCGCTGCTGCTGCGCCGTCGGGTGCAGCTCGTCCCAGACGTCCGCGCCGCGCCCCGACGGCCGCAGCCGCGTCAGCCGCAGCTGCGCGCCGTAACGGTCCGCGATCGCCTTGAACGCGTCGAGCTGCCCCGCGTTCTCACGCGTGACGACGACCGACAGCTTGAAGTCGCGCATGCCCGCGGTCGCCAGGTGCTCCATCGCCCCCAACGCCATCGCATACGACCCCGGGCCACGCACCCGGTCGTTGACCTCCGCCGTCGCGCCGTCCAGCGAGATCTGCACGTCGACGTAGTCGCTCGCCGCCAGCCACGCCGCTCGCTCCGGCGTGATCCGGCTGCCGTTCGTCGAGAACTTCACGCCGACCTGATGGGCGGTGGCGTAGTCGACGAGCTCCCAGAAGTCCCGGCGCACCGTCGGCTCCCCGCCGCCGATGTTCACGTAGAAGACCTGCATCCGCTCGAGCTCGTCGATCACCCGCTTGCACTCCGCGGTCGACAGCTCGCGCGGATCGCGGCGCCCCGAGCTCGACAGGCAGTGCACACAGGCCAGGTTGCACGCGTACGTCAGCTCCCACGTCAGGCAGATCGGCGCATCGAGCCCGGCCTCGAAATGCTCGACCAGCCGCTTCGGCGCGATCGTCGCGCTCATGCCGCCGCCCCCCTCCGCTCGATCATCCCCGTGTCCGCCAGCCGGGCCAGCGCCTTCTCGTAGACCGGCACCTCGCAATCGGATACCCCGGCCGCGGCCACGGCCTCCCGAGCGCTGTCGTGGCGCTCGAGCGACTCCACCAGCCCGACCAGCGCCGGGCTCTTGAGGAACGACAGCCGCCGCGTCCCGAAGTGATATGCGAGGGCGCCGAACGGCTCCGGCCGCAGCGCCACCTGCCGTCCCAGACGCCACGGCCGCTCGGCGTCGAACGCGACCATGATCAGTACACGCCGCACATGCCGTCGATCGACACGTCCTCGATCAACAGATCGTCCTCGACGAGGACCGGCTCGGCCTGCTCGACCGAGGCCGCCTCCTCCATCTGCTCGACGGGACGCTCGTCCACCACAACCTGATCCATGCGAACCTCTCCTGCTCGTCGCTTGTGTCGGCAGTCCCGGAATAATTACCGCACCCCGTGCCACAAATCAACCCCACCCGAGGCCGCCCCGCGAGCACCACCCGTGAGGAGGTCGCCCGCATCGCCCTGGACCTCTTCGCCCGCCAAGGCTTCGACGAGACGACGATCGACGACATCGCCCGCGCCGTCGGCGTCGGCCGCCGCACCCTGTTTCGCTACTTCTCCTCCAAGAACGACACCGTCTGGGGCGACTTCGAGCTCGTCTGCGAACGGCTCCGCGCCGAGCTCGCCGCCCGACCCACCGACGAGCCGCTCATGACCACGCTGCGCCACGCGGTCGTCGCATCCAACACCTACCCCGACGACCAGCTCCCCGACCTGCGCATCCGTATGACGCTGATCACGACCGTCTCCGCCCTCCAAGCCCACTCCATGCTCCGATACGAAGCATGGCGACGCGTCATCGCCGACTTCGCCGCCCACCGCCTCGCCCAGCACCCCGACGACCACCTCCCCCAGACGATCGCCCACGCCGCCCTCGGCACCTCCATGGCCGCCTTCGTCGTCTGGGTCGACGACCCATCACGCGACCTCGCCGCCACGATCGACGCCGGCTACCGCGCACTCGCCGGCGGATTCAGCACGTCGAGCTCGCGATGACGCCGGCCGGCCCGGCGAAGGTCAGGCTCGGCGGCCGCCCGGATGCGTCGCCGCGAGCAGCGGCATGACCCCGGCCCCGATCCTCCCCAGCGCCGGCCGGGGATCGGGCATCGCGAGCGGGGCGATCACCTCGGTGACCCCCGCGGCGCCCAGGCCCGCGATCCGGCCGGCGACCTGAGCCGCCGTCCCGGCGATCGCGAACCGGTCGACGATCGCGTCGGGGATCATCCGCGCGTACTCCGGGCTGTGCAGCCACTGCACGTAGCTCTGGCGCCCGCGCGCCACCGAGGAGACGCGCTCGAGCTCGGCGATCGTCGCCGCGATCTCCTGCGGCAGGTCCTCGGGCGGGATCGCCCGGGCCGCGGCGCGCGCGATCGCCGCGGCGAACCCGCGGACCTCGTCGCGCGCGACCGCCGGATCGTCGTCGACGGCCACCGGCACCATCGCGGCCACGCGGAAGCCGTCGAGGGTCCGCCCCCCTTCGGCCCGGCCGGCGGCGAGGTTCGACACGGCGTAGCGCAGGACGTCGGGGTCGACCCCGAGCTTGAGGTACACGCCGTCGGCGGTGCGTCCCGCGGCGCGCAGCGATCGGGGCCCGGTCGACGCGAAGACGATCGGCACGCGCGGGGCCGGCCAGTCCTGGGTGATCTCGGCGCCCTCGTAGGTCACCGTCTCCCCCGCGTTCAGCCCCCGTACCGCCCGCGCCACCTCCTCCATGCGCGCGATCGTGGCCGGCTTGCGCCCCAGCGACTCGACGGCGGTCTCGCCCGTCCCGATGCCGAGCAGGACGGTGCGCCCGGCGGCGTGCTCGGCGACCGATCCGATCGCGCCCGCGATCACCGCCGGATGCCTCGACACCGTGTTCGTGACGCCGACGCCGAGCGCGATGCGCGAGGTGCGCTCCGCGACGAGCGTGAGCGCCGTGAACACGTCGCGGAAGATGCTCTGCGAGTCGCCGAGCCACACGCCCGCCAACCCCAGGCGCTCGACCTCGGCGGCCAGCTCGGCGGTCTCACCGATCGCGCGGTCGGGGTGGAACATCACGCTGACGTCGAGGGTCGGCGCAGCGCTCATCCGACACGAGCCTCCGCGACCGTTCGATCAGGCATCCGCGGGACCCTATTGCGACATGGCGGCGTGGGTCGCGCGGCGGGGCGCCGATGCGACCGAGCCGGGCCGATCAGCCCTTGGCGTACTCCTCGGCCGCGCGCGACTCGAACTCGAACGCGACGAAGCGCTCGTCACCGATGACCCAGGCGTCATGGCCCGGCTCGATGACGTACGCGTCGCCCGCATTGAGGTCGAGCTCGGTTCCGTCGTCATGCCTCACGCCCAACCGGCCGGAGTGGACGATGCCGACGTGCCGCGCGTTGCAGCTGTCCGTGCCGGCGACGGGCTTGATGCACTCCGACCACCGCCATCCCGGCTCGAACGTGAACCGGCCGACGGTCGTACCGCCCATGCGCACCAGGTCCACCCGCGTCTTGTCCGGGGTCCGCGTCTCGTCAGGCGAGCCGAAGTCCCGTGACTGCACACCGGCCATTTTGTGGCCTCCCGTCGTCGCTGGTTGGCCTGATGTTCTTCCTCTCCGCGACGCGTTGCAAGGCCGGCCGCCTGCGCGATCCCCTCAGTCGCCGGCGCGAAGCCAGGCGACGGTCGCCTCGAGGCCGCCCGGATAGTCGACCCGGGGCTGCCAGCCGAGCACCTCCCGCGCCTTGCGGTTGCTGAAGTCCTGGTCGATGCCCATCACGTGCACGGCCTGGCGCGACAGCAGCGGCGTCGTGCGCAGCCGCGTCGTCGTGCGCAGGAACCGGTAGCCGTGCTCGAACGAGTAGCCGATGCCGCTGGCCAGCCAGTACGGGACGCTCCACCGGACGCGCGAGCAGCCGAGCCCGCTGGCCAGGCCCTCGGTGAACTCCCGCCACGTGACGTCGAGGCCGTCGCTGACGTTGAAGGCGTGGCCGCTCGCGGCGGTCTCCCGGAGCGCGAGGACCGCGGCATCCATGAGGTTCTCGACGTAGCAGAGGCCGGCCACGGCGCGACCGCCGCCGACGAGCACCATGTTGCCGCCGCGGATCGCCCGCGCGATCTCGCCGACGACGTCCGTCGAGCGCGGTCCGTAGACCGTCGCGGGGCGCAGGATGACGGCGTCGATCGCCCCGGTGTCGTCGACGCGCCGGACCTCGGCCTCGGCCGCCAGCTTCGTCTGCGAGTACCAGTTGCGAAAGCGCGTCGGGGCGAACGTCTCGTCGACCGCGGCGCAGCCGGGATAGCCGTAGACGTCCGTGGTGCTGAAGTGCACGAAGCGCTGCACGGAGGCGTCGACGGAGGCCTCGAGCACGTTCCGCGTGCCCTCGACGTTGACCCGGACGATCTCGTCGACGGTGGCCCAGTCGGAGACCTGGGCGCCGCAGTGCAGCACGTAGCGGCAGCCCTCCGCGGCACCGGCCACCGAGCGCGCGTTCGTCAGGTCGCCGACCGCGATCTCGACGCCGAGCTCCTCGAGCAGCGACGTGTCGCTGCTCTCGCGCACGAGGCAGCGGACCTGGTGGCCCTCCTGCACGAGCCGCTGAGCCAGGTGCCCGCCGATGAACCCGGACGCACCCGTGATGAGGCAGACGTCGTCCCGCGACGGGTCGACGGCGGTGCCGCGGAAGCGCACCTTCTCGGCGACCGGAGCGCCGGGCGCGTCACGGCGGCGCAGGGTGGCGGTGGCGATGTCGCGCACGACCGCCCAGTTCTTGCCCGCGGCGCCCGAGCAATCGGCGAGCACAACGTCGAGCGCGCCGAGGAAGGTCCTGGCCTCCGGCTCCGAGAGGGTCAGCGGCGGCAGGAGCTTGATCACGTCGTTCTTGCCGGCCGCCATCGTGATCACGCGGTGGTCGCGGTGCAGCGGGATGACGACCAGCTGCGGGAAGAGCCCCTCGCTCGCCATGCGGATCATGCGCACGCTCAGCCGTGCGGCGCGGGAGCTCGGCGGCTGCAGCTCGATGCCGATCATCAGCCCGCTGGCGCGGACCTCCCGGATCATGTCGTAGCGGCCCTGCAGCTCGGCGAGCCCGTCGCTCAGCACGGTGCTCATGGCGGCGGCGTTCTCGATGAGCCGATCGCGCTCGATGATGCGCATCGTCGCCAGCCCCGCCGCCATCGACAGGCGGTTGCGCCCGTAGGTCGACTGGTGCACGTAGGAGCGCTCGAGCGTCCCCACGGCCTTCTGGTAGATCTCCCGCCTCGTGACCATCGCGGCGACGGGCATGTAGCCGCCGCTGAGCGCCTTGCCGACGAGCACGAAGTCCGGCTCCAGCCCCCAGTGCTCGAGGGCGAACCACCTGCCGGTCCGCCCGAGCCCGGTCTGGATCTCGTCGACGACGAACAGCGTCCCGTAGCGCCGGCACAGCTCCTGTGCCGCCTGCAGATAGCCGGCGGGCGGCAGCGACACCATCCGGCCCTGGATGGGCTCGACGAAGAAGGCGGCGACGTCCTTGTGGCGCAGCTCGGCCTCCAGGCGCGCGAGGTCGCCGAACGGCACGCGATCGCAGCCCGGCAGCAGCGGGCCGAACCCCTCCTTGAAGAACTCGTCGCCGACCATCGAGAGCGGCCCCAGCGTGACCCCGTGGAAGCTGCTGTCGCACGAGATCAACCGCGGCCGGCGCGTCGCGGCGCGCGCGAACTTCATCGCCGAGTCGACGGCTTCCGCGCCCGTGCTGGCGAAGAACACCGCGTCGAGCCCGGGCGGCAGCCGCTGCGCCAGCGCCTCGGCGAGCATCCCCGCCAGGGCCGAGTAGTGCATCTGGACGCCGTCGGCGAGATCTGAGTCGACCGTGGCGCGCAGGACGTCGCGGACGTCGGGATGGTTGTGGCCCAGGCTGGCGAAGCCCTCGCCGGTGTGGAGGTCGAGGTACCCGTGGCCGGCCTCGTCGTAGAGATACGACCCCTGCGCCGACCGGAACTCCTTGTCGAAGCCGAGGATCCGCAGCACGTCGACCAGCGAGGGGTCGAGATGGCGCGCCGCGAGCGACAGGGTCTCGTCCGTGCGGGCCACCGCATCGGCGACGACGCCGAGCGAGTCGAGGGCAGGGATGGCTTGGGCGTCGGGGTTCATGTTCGCTGCGAGCTTCCGGGCCACGCACCCGCCCGGGCCGGACGACGGCGCCGCGGCACGATACCGGCACGCTCCCGCGGGCGGCGGACGGCCGGTCCGGCTTGCGACCGCGGCGCCGGGCCCGCAGGATGGTGCGCCATGAGCACCATCCCGCCGCCGGCGCCACGGCTCATGCCCGTCGACGAGGTGCGCGCGCACTTCCCGGCCCTGTCGCCGGACGTCGCGGCGCTCGACGGCGCGGCCGGCACGCAGGTGCCCGTCGCGGTCGTGCAAGCGGTCGCCGAGGCCCTGCGCACGGCGATGGCGAACCAGGGCGGCGCGTTCGCCGCCTCGCGCACGAGCAGCGAGGTCGTCGCGGAAGCCCGGTCGGCGATCGCGGACCTCGTGGGCGGCGCGCCCGAGGGCGTCGTGCTCGGCCCGAACATGACGACGCTCACGTTCCACCTCGCCGACGCGATCTCGCGCACCTGGGGTCGGGGGGACGAGGTGGTCGTCACGTCGCTCGACCACGACGCGAACGTCCGGCCGTGGCGGCTGGCCGCCGAGCGCGCCGGCGCGACGGTGCGGGTGGCGGACTTCGACGCCGAGACCGGCGAGCTGCCCGCCGAGGCCGTGCAGCGCGTCCTGTCGGAGCGCACGCGCCTGGTCGCCGTCACCGCCGCGTCCAACGCGATCGGCACGCGACCCGGCGTCCGCGCGATCGCCGACGCCGCTCATGCCGTGGGCGCACTGACGTACGTCGACGGCGTGCACGCCACCCCGCACGTCCCGACCGACGTGGCGCAGCTCGGCGCCGACCTCTACGCCTGCTCGTCCTACAAGTTCTGCGGCCCCCACACCGGCGCGGTGATCGCCGATCCGGTGCTGCTCGAACGCCTGCGGCCGGCGAAGCTCGTGCCGGCGCCCGACGCGGGGCCGGGCCGGTTCGAGCGCGGGACGCCGCCGTTCGAGCTGCTGGCCGGGGTCCGCGCCGCCGTGGACTGGCTGGCGGGGCTCACCGACGCCGCCGGCGATCGCCGCACCCGCCTGCTGGCCGCGTTCACCGCGGTCGAGGGCCGCCTGCAGGGGCTGCTCGAGCGACTCGTCGCGGGGCTGTCGGCGATCGAGGGCGTCCGCCTGCTCGGGTCACCGCGCCGGCGCACCTCGACCGTCTCGTTCCTGGTCGACGGCCATGCGCCCGGCGCGGTCGCGAGCCGCCTGTCCGAGCAGGGCATCGCCGTGTGGGCCGGGGACAACTACGCCTACGAGCTCATGCGCCGCCTCGGCCTGGTCGAGACCGGCGGCGCGGTCCGCGCGAGCATCGTGCTCTACAACACCGCCGCCGAGGTCGACCGGCTGGTCGACGCGGTCGCCGCCCTGGGCGCCGCGCCGTGACAGGATCCGTCACCGACGTGAGCGTGCCCCCGCCGACCATGCAGGCCGTCCTGCTCACCGCCCCCGAGGAGATCGAGCTGGCGGCGATGCCCGTCCCGGAGCCCGGCCCCGGGGAGGTCCGCGTCGCCGTGCGGGCGGGCGGGATCTGCGGCTCGGACCTGTCGACCTACCGCGGGCACCACCCGTTCCGCGTGCCGCCCGTCGTGCTCGGCCACGAGGTCTCCGGCGTGGTCGAGGCGCTGGGGCCCGGCGTCACGAACCTGACGCCCGGGGACCGCGTGGCGCTCCTGCCGCTCGTCGCGTGCGGATCGTGCGAGCCGTGCGGCCGCGGCGAGACGAACCTGTGCACCGACCGCCGGGTGCCCGGCGTCGGCTGGGCCGGGACGTTCAGCGACTGGATCGTCGCGCCCGCCGCCCTGCTGTACCGGGTCCCCGGCAACGTGAGCTTCGAGGCGGGTGCGCTCGTCGAGCCCGCGGCCGTGGCCCTGCGCGCGTGTCGCGTCGGCGGGGTCGGCGCCGGCACGCGGCTGGCCGTCATCGGCGCGGGCTCGATCGGCACGCTCGTCGCGATGATCGCCCGCGAGCTCGGCGCGGGCGCACCGCTCGTCACCGACATCAAGCCGTTCAACCTCGAGATGGCCGGGCGCCTGGCCGGCGCGCACGCCGTCCACGCCCGTGAGGACGACCTCGCCGCCGCCGGCCGTCGCGTCTCCGGGGGCAGCGGGTTCGACGTCCTCGTGATCGCCGCCGCCGCGCCGGACGTGGTCGCCGAGGCGCTCGCGCTCTGCCGGCCCGGCGGGGTGGTCGTCGTGGTCGCCCTCTTCGGCGAGGACGTCCCCCTGCCCGTCGACCAGGTCGTCGTGCGCGAACTGCAGCTGCGCGGCTCCTACGTCTACACGAGCCGGGACTTCTCCGACGCGCTCGGCCTCATCGCCGATGGGCGCCTCGACGTCGAGGCGCTGATCACCCGCCGCACCGGCTTCGACAGCGCGCCGGAGGTGTTCGCGAGTCTCGTCCGCGGCGCCGACGAGCTGAAGGTGATCCTCCAGCCGGCCGATCGGTAGCCGTCTGCACGTCGTGTTGACGACCGCCGGCCGGCCCGGACCGTCACCCTTGGCGCCCCACTCCGGCTTGAACTTGAACGTCCGTTCAGCAAGAGGCTGACGGAACGTCCGTCTCACGGCGTGAGAGCGCCGCGCCGATCTGGGCGATGAGCTCCCGGTGCAGGGGCGAGAAGGTCTTGCCCTTGCGGTGCACGAGGTAGATCGGCACGGTGACCTCGACCCCCTCGACGCGCACCTCGCGCAGCAGTCCGAGCGCGAGCTCGTCGGCCACGGCGCTGCGGAACAGCATTGCCGCGCCCTGCCCGGCACGGACCGCGCGCTTCATCGCCTCGGGATGGCCGAACTCGAGCACGACGTCACGCTCCGGCACGCCCAGGCGCCGCAGCTGGCGGTCGACGAACGTGCGTCGCACGATGCCCTCGGGCGCGTCGACGAACCGCAGCGCCGACAACCCCCGCGCCGGGATCGCATCCCCCGCCGGCTCGCCGCTGGGAGCGGTCACGAGCACGATCTCGTCGTCACCGACGTGCTCGGCCTCCATGCCGGGCATTTCGCGCAGCGTGTCGGAGACCACGACCGCAAAGTCCACGGCACCCGCCCGCGTGTCCTCGACGGCGTGCTCGGTGTCCGACACGCTCATGCGCAACCGGGCCTGCGGGTGCGCCGCGCCGAACGCGGTGAGCACGTCGGGCAGGCGATAGCTGCCCACCGACATGCTGGCGGCCAGCACGACGGTGCCCTGTTTGCCGCCGGAGAGGCCGTCGAGGTGGCGCTCGAGCTCGCGGGTCCGGGTCAGCACCTCGTCCGCCCACTCGTGCACCGCTCGACCGGCCTCGGTCAGGTGCAGCTGCCGGCCCTCCCGGTAGAAGAGCTTGGCCCCGAGGCGCTCCTCGAGCGACCGGATGTGCGCCGTGACCACCGGCTGCGCGACGAACAGGTGCTCCGCGGCGCGGCCCACGCCGCCCAGCTGGACCACCAGGTCGAGAATCTCCAGCTTCTTCAGGCTGATCCGCAGGTCGACCGCCATGCCCGGCGAACACTACGCCCGATCCATAGCCGGTTCACGCGCGATCTGTGCGCAGATGCGTATTTGTCCTATGGCAGAGCGTCGGCTTGAATCGACGCGATGAGCCTGCAGGCGATCCTCGACGACGTCCGGCGCGGCATGATCCCGGCCCGCATCTACAGCGATCCGGAGATCTTCGAGGCCGAGAAGCGCCACGTCTTCGCGAAGGCATGGATGTTCATGGCGCACGAGTCGGAGATCCCGGAGCCCGGCGACTACGTCGTGCGGCGGATCGTCGACGACTCGTTCATCGTCACGCGCGACGAGACCGGCGAGATCCGCGTGCTGTTCAACATGTGCCTGCACCGCGGGATGCAGGTCTGCCGGTCCGAGGCAGGCAACACCTCGCACTTCCGCTGCCCGTACCACGCGTGGACGTACAAGAACTCGGGCGAGCTGACCGGGGTGCCGTTCCACGGCGACGCCTACGGCGGCGAGGCGGGGTTGCGCCGCCGCGGGGTGTCGCTGCTGCCGGCGCCGCGCGTCGCCGCCTACGACGGCCTGATCTTCGCCTCGCTCGACGAGGACGCGCCCGATCTCGAGGACTTCCTCGGCGGCTTCCGCTTCTACGTCGACTTCTACTTCCGCCAGAGCCCGCAGGGCGCCGAGGTCCGCGGCCCGCAGCGCTTCCGCGTGAAGGCCAATTGGAAGATCGGCGCGGAGAACTTCGCCGGCGACACCTACCACACGCCCCACACCCACGCGAGCATCGTGGAGATCGACCTCTTCTCCGCCCCGAAGGCGAAGAAGCGCAAGGAAGGCGCGTTGTGGTTCGCCGGGAGCGGCGGCGGGACGACCTACAAGATGTCGGCCGGCGACTTCCGCGAGAACCTGCGCGGCATCGGCTATCCGGACGAGATGATCGACCGGATGACCGCCAGCTGGCCGGCCGAGCACCGCTCGATGGTCGGCGACGCGGGCTTCATGCCCTCGGCCGCGACGACGCTGCCCAACCTGAGCTTCGTCCACAACTGGCCGATCGTGAACGCCGAGGGGCTCGTCGTCCCGTTCATCTCGATCCGCCTGTGGCAGCCGGTCAGCGCGACCGAGACCGAGGTGTACTCCTGGTTCGCGGTCGATCGCCAGGCGCCGGACTGGTACAAGGGCGCGTCCTACAAGGCGTACCTGATGTGCTTTGGCTCGTCGGGCATGTTCGAGCAGGACGACGTGGAGAACTGGACCTCGATCACGCAGATGGCGCGCGGGCAGATGGCCGAGCGCCTGAACCTGCACAGCCGCATGGGGCTGCTGCGCGACGGGCGGACCGTCACCGAGCCCATCGACTGGCCGGCTCCGGGCCGCGCGTACACCGGCTTCGGCGAGTACAACCAGCGCGAGCTGCTGTCGCAGTGGTGCGACCTCATGGAGGGCGCGATCGCCGCGGAGGGCAACGGCCGGTCGGCGCGCGTCGCGACCCTGGACTGAGGCCATGGAGACCACCGCCAACCGCATCGCGATCAGCTATGGCAGCGACACGTACGACGACGTCCTCGAGTTCCTCTACCGCGAGGCAGAGGAACTCGACGAGCGCCGCCACCACGAGTGGCTGGACATGCTCACGCAGGACGTCCGCTACCTCGTCCCCGTCCGGATCACGTCGGCACACTCGCTCGACGACAGCGCCCTCGAAGACATGGCGCACTTCGACGAGGACCGCTACTCCCTGGGCAAGCGCGTCGCCCGCTTCGACACGGAGCACGCGTGGGCCGAGGATCCGCCGTCGCGGACCCGCCGGTTCGTCACGAACGTGCGGGCGTGGGAGGGCGACGCCGCCGGCGAGCTGGTCGTGCGCAGCAACATCCTGCTGTTCCGCAGCCGCGGCGACATCCACGACCACGACCTCCTCTCCGGCGGGCGCACGGACGTGCTGCGCCGCGAGAACGGCGCGCTTCGGCTCGCGCGCCGGACCGTGCTGCTCGACGAGTCCGTCCTGCGCACCCAGAACCTCGCGGTCTTCCTGTGATGGACGACCTCCCCGGCAGCGAGCCGATCGAGCTGGCCAACGAGTACGCGACCGTCCAGGTGCGCAAGGTCCACACGCGCCAGGGCGTCCGGCTGGAGATCGTCGCGCCGAAGCTCGGCTACGGCATCCGGCTGGATCCGGTCGAGCTCGAGGTGCTCACCTGGCAGTCGCACGAGCTGTTCTCGGAGCTGCTGAAGACCCCGTTCGGCCCGGAAGGCGAGGCCGAGCAGTGATCGTCAACGACGACGGGCCGTCGCTGCGGGCGACGGTCGCGACCGCCTGCCGCATCCTCGCCGCCAAGGGCCTCGTCGAGGGGATCCTCGGCCACGTCTCGGCCCGCGTCGCCGAGGACGAGCTTGTCGTCCGCTGCCGCGGCGAGGACGAGCGCGGACTCGCGCTCAGCGACCCTGGCGACGTGTGGCGCGTGGACCTCGACGGCCGGCCGGTCGACCTGCCGACCGGCTTCTCCGCGCCCAAGGAGCTGCCGATCCACACCGAGCTCATGCGCGCGCGCCCCGACGTCGGGGCGGTCGTGCACGCCCATCCGCCCGCGGCGCTGCTGTGCGGGCTGGCCCAGCCGCCGCCCCGCCCGGTGTTCGGCGCGTTCAACATCCCGGCGCTGCGTCTGGCGGTCGACGGCGTGCCGGTCTATCCGCGCTCGGTGCTCATCACGAGGCGCGACCTCGCCGCGGAGATGCTCGACGCGATGGGCGACCGCCCCGTCTGCATCCTGCTCGGCCACGGCATCACCGTCGCCGCCCAGACGGTCGAGCAGGCCACCGTCCTCGCGGTCAACCTGAACGTCCTGCTCGCCGTCAGCGTCGAGCTCGCCCGCCTCGGGGCGCAGCCGCCCGAGCTCGACGCGCGCGACCTCGCCGAGCTGCCGGACCTCGGCTCGGCGTTCAACGACCGCTTCGTCTGGCAAGCGATGGCCGCCGAGCTCGAAGCCGGTCTCCTGCGACCGTCGCTGTGAACGGCCGGCTGACGCTCGCCTCCGGCGTCGAGATGCCGCTGGTCGGGCTCGGCACCTGGCCGCTGACCGGCGACGAGGCCCGTGCCGCGGTGCACCACGCGCTGGCGGCCGGCTACCGCCTGATCGACACGTCCGAGCAGTACGCCAACGAACGGGACGTCGGCCGGGCGGTCCGCGACAGCGGCGTGCCGCGCGAGGACATCTTCCTGTCGACGAAGTTCAACGCGCGGTGGCAGGGCCGGGACCTCGTCGCGCGCGCGTGTGACAACGCGCTGCGCCGCCTCGGCACCGACCACCTCGATCTGTTCCTCATCCACTGGCCCAACCCCTGGCTGGACCGCTACGTCGACGCCTGGCACGGCCTCATCGCGCTGCGCGACGAGGGACGTGTCCGCGCGATCGGCGTCTCGAACTTCCTGCCCGCCCACATCGACCGGCTCATCGCCGAGACCGGCGTGCCGCCCGAGGTCAACCAGGTCGAACTGGACCCGACGCTCCCGCGGGAGGAGCTGCGCGCCTACCACGCGGCCCGCGGGATCGCGACCGAGGCGTGGGGCCCACTGGGCCGCGACGGCCGCCTCCTGCGCCACCCGATCGTCGTCGAGCTCGCCGAACGCCACCGCCGCACGCCCGCCCAGATCATCCTGCGCTGGCATGTCGAGCTCGGACTCGCCTTCACCGCACGTTCCTCCGACCCCGCCCGCATCGCGCAGAACATCGAACTGTTCGACTTCGCGCTGAGTCGCGACGACCTCGCCGTCATGGGCCGCCTCGACGAGGGCCGCCCGCCGGCGCGCGACCCCGAGAGCCATGGTCACTGATCGCGACGGACATCTGTCACTTTGCCGGTGGCGGGCAGCGTCTTGCCGCCCTCGCCCCCGGCGACGACCAGCAGATCGAAACACTCCGGGCTCGCGTCACTTCCCGCCGGCGAGCCTGCGCCTGATGGATGCCGCGCGGGCGGAGAGCGTGCTGCCGCCGAGCACCGTCTGGGCCGCGAGGTGGCCCGAGAGGCCGGTGACGCCCCCACCCGGCCAGGTCGCCGCTCCGGTCATGTACAGACCTTCGACCGGGGTCCTGTAGCCCGGCGTGCTGCGCAGTGGTCGAAACGCGAAGTTCTGGCGCAGGTGGTGGCTTCCGGCGACGCTGTCGCCGCCGACGAGGTTCGGATCGTGTGCCTCGAGGTCGGCCGGGGTCAGGACGGCGCGATCGAGGATGAGCTCGTCGATGCCCGGGGCGTACTCGGCGAGCTTGGCGATCACCCGGTCGGCGTAGGGCTCGGCGGCCTCTCGCCAGTCGCTCGCGGTGATCTCGCCCGCCGCGTCGCCGCGGATCCGCGCCGGCAGCGCACGGACCTGCACCCACAGAACGGCCCGGCCGGCCGGGGCGCGGGAAGGGTCGACGGCGCTGCTCTGGCCGACGATCAGCAGCGGGCTGCTGGGCAGCAGGCCGTTGCTCGCGGCCGTGTACGTGTCGGCCAGATCGGCCACGTAGGGCGCGATGTGCACGTAGGCGAACTCGCCGAGGTCGCCGCCGGCGGCCCACGCGGGCGGTGCGCTGAGCGCGACGTGGACCATCATCGTCCCCGGGCCGTAGCGGTAGCGGGCTGCTTCCCGGCGCAACGACTCGCGGACGGGCCCGCCCTCGAGCAGGCGACCGTAGAGCGCGGTCGGCGTGACGCTCGCCACCACGGCCCGCGTCGCGCCGATCCGCTCGCCGGATTCGAGCTCGACGCCGGTCGCGCGGTCCCCGTCGGTGAGGATGCGGCGCACCGCCGCGCCGGTCCTCGCCGCGCCGCCGTGGTCGGCCAGCACGGCGGCCAGCGCGTCGATCATCCGCGAGGCGCCGCCCTCGACGATCGACATGCCGGCGGCCGCGTCGGAGAAGACCTCGACGAAGGGGAACATCGCCCCGGCCGACACGTCGGGGCCGAAGTCGGGGTGCATGCCCCAGGTGGCGAGCAGCGCCTTCGCCTCGGGGCTGGACATGTAGAGGTCGCCGAGCTCGCGGGTCGACGACAGCAGGAGCTGCGCGCCCTCCGCCGCGCCCTTCACGCCGAGGCGGCGCAGCGCGCGGCCGGCGGCCATGGCGGCGGCCCACGACGGGAGCGCCGAGCCGTACAGCTCGAAGATGGCCGGGCTCAGCCGATCGAACAGCTCCTTCAGCTCGAGCCAACCGTCCGCGTCGCCGGGATCGTGCTCGCGAAGTCCGGCCAGCGTGCGCTCCGCGTCCTGGTAGACCTTGAGGACCCGGCCGCCGGGGAATGCGTTGGCGAACGGCTTGTCGGTGGTCGCGTAGCGCAGCCCATGGCGCTCGAGGTCCTCGCCGAGCACGCCGTAGACGAGGCCCCCGCGAAACGTGTTCTGGTTCGTCGAGTACAGGTCGTGGACGAAGCCGGGGCGGGTGATCTCGGCGCTCATCACCGCGCCGCCGAGCCGCTCACCCTGCTCGAGGATCAGTATGCGCCATCCGGCGCGCGCCAGCTCGATCGCGGCGACAAGGCCGTTGTGGCCCCCGCCCACGACGATGCCGTCGTAGGCATCCATCGCGCGAGCGTAACAGCGGGGCGCGCACGCCGGCATGGCGGTTGCGACGCTGCGTCAGCTCGCGAAGCGCCCGGTCGGCGGGGGCCGGTCGATCGCCGCCCAGAGGCGATACTGCCCACGCCGCCATGCGCAGCGTCACGCAACACGGCCCCGTGCCGCTCTCGCGAATCACCGTGCGTTCGGCGCTCGCGCTGCCGGAGCTGCACCGCGGGCTGCCGACCGTCGTCGCCGGCGCCGCCGCACTCGACCGGCCGATCCGCTGGGTCCACGCCGGGGAGGTGCCGGACATCGCCGCCATGCTGCGTGGAGGCGAGCTGCTGCTGACGACCGGCATGGGCATCGGCTCGCGCGCGGAGCAGCAGCGCCGTTTCGTGGCCGCCCTCGCGGGGCGCGAGGTCGCCGGGCTGGTGATCGAGCTCGGCGAGACGTTCGCCGGCCGGCTCCCGGCCGCGCTCGTCGGAGAGGCCGAACGCCGCGGGCTCCCGCTCGTCGAGCTGCACGCCCAGGTCCGCTTCGTCGCGGTCACCGAGGCCATCCACACCGAGATCATCAACCACGACTACGACCTCCTGCGCCGGGCAGAGGACCTGCACCAGCGTTTCACGGCGGCGATGCTGCAGGGCGACGGGGTGCCGGAGGTGCTCGCGCTCCTCGCCGACACGCTGGGCAACCCGGTCTTCCTCGAGACCGGCGACGGCCGCCTGCTGGCCTTCGCGGCGCCGCGGGAGGCCGGTCCGGACGCCGATCCCGTCGCCGCGTGGGTCCGCTCGCGCGCCGAGGCCGCCGACGTCGGGGTCGTCGCCGCGGTACCCGGGGACGGCGCGCGGAGCGCCGGGCGGCTCGTCGCGCTGCCGGTCGACACGCCGCTCGACGCGTTCGCCCCGCTGGCGATCGGCCGCGCCGCGGGCATCGTCGGGATGGCGTTCCTGCGCACGCGCCAGGAGGCCGAGCTGCTCGCCCTCGGGCGCGGCGACCTGCTGACCCGGATCGCCGACGGCGGCATCGATCCGGCGCTTGCGGAGGCCCGGGCGCGCGCGATGGGCTTCGCCCCGCGCGATGCCGCGGTGCTCCTGCCGCTCGCCGCCCGGCTCGCCGAGCCCGAGGACGGCGAGGCCGCCCGGACCGCCGGGGCGCGCGGCTCGTGGACCGCCGCGCTGCGCGACCTCGAACGCGAGATCGCCGGGCTCGGCGTGCCCGCGCTGGTCGGCGTGGATCCGGAGCGGGGCGACCTCCTCGTCGTGCTCGGACTGCGCGGCGCCCCCGACCGTGACGCGACCGCGGAGCGTGCTGCGGGCGCCATCAGGGAGGCGGCGCGCCGGCACGCGGTCCCCGACGCGGTCGTGGCCGCCGGCGCCGCCGGGGGATGGCGGGCGCTGCGCGACGGGCTGCGCGACGCCGTCGAGGCGTGTGCGGTGGCGGCGGACCTGCCCCCGCGCCCATGGCACGACGCGACCGCGATGCCGCTCGAGCGCCTGCTCTGGCGCCTGGGCGGCGGCGAGGACCTGCGCCGCTTCGTCGAGCTCGTCCTCGGACCCGTCCTCGAGCACGACGCCCGCAGCCGGCATCCGCTGATGCCGACGCTCGAGACGCTGTGCGCGCACGGCGGCCGCAAGGCGGAGACCGCGCGGGCGCTGCATCTCAACCGCCAGGCGCTCTACGACCGCATCGCCCGGCTCGAGCGGGTCCTCGGGCGCGACCTGTCCGATGCGGAGACGCTGCTCGCGCTGCAGCTGGCGATCGCGGCCCGCCGCCACGTCCGCGGCGCCGGCCGGCCGGGCCGGGGCTAGTGGGTCTTCCCGGGAACGTTGTGCTCGAGATGCGCCCCGCTTTCGGATGCCACGTTTGCGGGGGCCACTAGACACTCTGTCGCGTCGGCGCGATCGAGCGCACACGGTTCGCCCCGTTGCCCACGCCCCGCCCGGACCGCCAGCCTGTCGTCCATGACCGCCGACACCGTCCCGCGCCCGACCGACACCCGCATGCTCGCCAACTTCGTGGGCGGCGCCTGGACGCCGTCGGCCGCGACCGACTCGCTCGAGGATCGCGACCCGGCCACCGGCGAACTGCTCGCCCGCGTGCCGCTGTCGACCGCCGCCGACGTGGACGGCGCGGTGACCGCCGCGCGCGCTGCCGCCGCGACGTGGCGCGCGACCTCGCCGCTGCAGCGCGCCCGCGCGGTGATGGCCCTGCGCGAGGTGCTGAACGCCCACCACGACGAGCTCGCCGAGCTCGTCAGCCGCGACATGGGCAAGACGCTCGCCGACGCGGCCGCCGAGGTCGGCCGCGGGATCGAGTCTTGCGAGGCGGCGACCGCCATGCCGCACCTGCTCAAGGGCGAGAACCTCGAGGGCGTCGCGACCGGCGTCGACGTCGAGATGATCCGCCAGCCGGTCGGCGTGGTCGCGGCGATCACCCCGTTCAACTTCCCGGCGATGATCCCGCTCTGGTTCCTGCCCTACGCGGTGGCGGCCGGCAACGCGTTCGTCCTCAAGCCGTCGGAGCAGGACCCGCTGCCCGGCGAGCGAATCGTCGAGCTCGCCGCGTCGGTCGACGCGTTCCCGACGGGCCTGATCAACCTCGTCCACGGCGCCCACGACGCGGTCAACGCCCTGCTCGACCACCCCGGCGTGGACGCGGTCTCGTTCGTCGGGTCGGCGCGCACCGCCCGGTACGTGGCCGAGCGCGCGATCGCGAGCGGCAAGCGCGTGCAGGCGCTCGGCGGCGCGAAGAACTCGATGGTCGTCATGCCCGACGCCGACCCGGAGCTCATGGCCGGCGGCGTGATGGGCTCGGCGTTCGGTGCCGCGGGCCAGCGGTGCCTCGCGGGCTCGATCGCCGTCCTCGTGGGCACCCGCGCCGAGCAGGACGCGGCGCGCGACCGCATCGTCGAGGCGGCCGCGCGGCTGCGCACCGGCCCGGGCCTGGACCCGGACACCGACGTGTGCCCCGTCGTCGATCCGGCCGCCCACGCCCGCCTCGTCGCCGACATCGAGCAGGCCGCGGCCGACGGGGCCACCGTGGTCCTCGACGGGCGCGGCGACCCCGGCCCGGGCGGGTGCCTGCTCGGCCCGACGATCCTCGACGACGTCCCGGCCGGGCACCGCGCGATCGAGGAGGAGCTGTTCGGGCCGGTGCTCACCCTGGTGCGCGCCGCGGACCTCGACGAGGCGATCGACCTCGTCAACGCCGGCCGCTACGGCAACGCGTCGGTGATCTTCACGGAGTCCGGCGGCGCGGCCCGCGCGTACCGATACGGCGTGCAGGCCGGCATGGTCGGCGTCAACGTCGGCGTGGCCGCGCCCGTGGCCTGGTTTCCGTTCTCCGGCTGGAAGGACTCCATCGACGGGGACCTCCATGCCAACGGCCGCGACGCGGTCGAGTTCTACACGCGCAAGAAGGTGGTGACCACCCGATGGGCGGCATGACGCACGACGAGCTGCAGGCGACCGCCGGCGAGCACCTGCTGCTGCACTTCTCCAAGCAGCAGGTCGACGACCTGCTCGTGCTCGAGCGCGGCGAGGGCCCCTACGTCTTCGACACGAAGGGCCGGCGCCACATCGACGCGCTGTCGAGCCTGTTCTGCGCGCAGATCGGCTACAGCTACGGCGAGGAGATGGCGGCCGCCGCCGCGGCACAGCTCACGACGCTGCCGTTCAACACGAACTGGGCAACCGCCCACCCGCCAGCGATCGAGCTGGCCGATCGGCTCGCGGACGTCGCGCCCGACGGCCTCAACCGCGTCTTCTTCACGTGCGGCGGCTCCGAGGCGGTCGAGGCGGCCTGGAAGATCGTGCGCGAGCACTTCCACGCGATCGGCCAGCCGCAGCGCACGAAGGCGATCGCGCGCGACATCGCCTACCACGGGGTCACCCTCGGCGCGCTGTCGTTCACCGGCGTGCCGCGCTTCAAGGAGCCGTTCGGCCAAGCCCCGATCGATGTGACGCACGTGTCGAACACCAACGCGTTCCGCGCGCCCGACGGCGACGATGCCGGCGCGTTCTGCGCGCGGCTGCTCGCCGAGGTCGAGGCGGCGATCCAGACGGCCGGTCCCGACGAGGTCGCGCTGATCATCGCCGAACCCGTTCAGAACGCCGGCGGCTGCCTCGTCGCACCCCCCGGCTACTGGCGCGGTCTGCGCGCGCTGGCCGACCGCCACGGCGCGCTGCTCATGGCCGACGAGGTCATCACCGGCTGCGGGCGCCTCGGGGAGTGGTTCGGCATCGCCCGTGAGGGCGTCGTCCCGGACCTCGTCAGCATCGCCAAGGGCCTGACGTCGGCCTACGCTCCGATGGGCGCGGTGCTCGCCGCCGACCGTGTCGTCGACCCGATCGTCGACGCGGGCGGCGTCGTCCGCCACGGCATCACCTTCGGCGGGCACCCGGTCAGCGCCGCGATCGCGCTGAAGAACATGGAGATCTTCGAGCGCGACGGCATCCTCGACAACGTGCGCGCGCTCGAGCCCTACCTGGCCGAGCGGCTGGGCACGCTGCGGGACCTGCCCGTCGTCGGCGACGTGCGCGGCGCCGGGTTCTTCTGGGCGATGGAGCTCGTCAAGGACGAGGCGAACACGCGCTTCGACCAGGCCGAGCGCGACCGCCTCCTGCGCGGCTTCCTGCCCGGCCGGCTGCTCGACGCCGGGCTCATCGCCCGCGCCGACGACCGCGGGGACGCGGTCCTGCAGATCGCGCCGCCGCTCATCAGCGACCGGCAGCTCATCGACGACATCGTCGCCCGGCTCGCCGACGTGCTCGCCGGCGCCGGAACCCACATGGGGCTCGCGAGCGCCGCCGCAGGGGTGGCGTAGGTGCCTCGTCGGGCGCTGACCACCGGCTGAGCCGCGAGGGAGCTAGGACGGGTCCGGCGCCCGGAACGACCCGTAGCTGCCGCGGAAGAACACGAGCGGCTCGGCGTCGGGTACCGCCTCGATGGCCACCACCCGGGCGACGACGATCGTGTGGTCGCCCGCGTCGTGCTCGTCCTCGAGCGTGCACTCGATCCAGGCGACGGCGTCGCACAGCGCCGGCCCGGTCGGGCGGTGCGTGTGGTCGATCCCCTTGAAGCGGTCCGCCTCCTTGGCCGCGAACTGGCGCGTGACCTGCTCGTGATGGCCGGCCATCACGTTCACGCAGAACGCGCCGGCCGCGCGGATCTTCGGCCACGTCGACGAGGACTTCGCCGGACAGACCAGGATCAGCGGCGGGTCCAGCGAGACCGACGTCACCGAGTTCGCCGCCATCCCGATCGGGGCGTCGGCGCCGTGCGCGGAGATGACCGTCACGCCCGTCGGCAGGTGCGCCAGCACCTGGCGGAAGCGCCCGGGGTCGATGTCAACCATGTCCGTCGTCGTCATCCTTCCACCGTCCCTCGGGTCATCGGGCCGAGCACCGCCGGCCCCGTCAGGTTCTGGGCCGCCCACTCGTCGACCACCGTCTCGAGCTCCGGCATCTGCGTCATCACGAAGAAGAGGCCGCGCGTCGGCAGCGACGCGCCGAGCTCGACGAGCACCGGCCGCAGCGACGTGTCGACCGCCATCGCATGCGTCGGCGACCCGCCCGTCATGACCGGGATCGCCGTCACGCCGGCCAGCCCGTTGTTGGGGTAGCGGTCGAGGAACGCCTTCAGCAGGCCCGTGTACGCCGCCTTGTACGTCGGCGACGCGAAGACGACGAAGTCGCTCGCCGCCACCGCGTCGTTGATCGCCGCCAGCCCCTCGTGCGGCCACCGGAACAGATCGTCGGCGTGGTCGCACAGGTCGACGGTCCGGGCGACCGTCGCTCCCGACGCCCCGGCGACGCGTTCGGCCACCGCCGCCGCCACGGCCAGCGTGCGCGACTGCGGCTTCGGATTCCCTACGACAATCGACAACTCCACCCTGGCCAACCTCCGCGGTCCGGACGACACCTGCCGGAGCTGCGCCGGCAAAGCGCGGCTCCATGGATCGGACTACGGTCTTTTGTCGTAGCGCGCCGGCGACGTCTCACGCCGCCGTCCCTGCATGATGCTCCATCGGCGCCCGACGTGCAACGCCGGGCGTCGGCGAGGGGACGCTCCCTGCGGCGCTCAGCCGCGGCGCATGAGGCGGGCGACCGCCGCCATCAACTCGTCGGTGAGCTCCTCCGGCTCGCCTTCGGTCTGTCCACCGACGACGCAGTGGCGGGCGTGGCCGTCGAGCAGGCCGAGCGCCACCTTGTCGAGCGCCGCCTGGATCGCGCTGATCTGGGTGAGCACGTCGATGCAGTACCGGTCCTCGTCGATCATCTTCTCGATGCCGCGAACCTGGCCTTCGATACGCCGCAGCCGCTTCTGCAGCTGATCCTTCGTCGCCGAGTATCCGCGGGTGGTCGCCGCCTCCGTGGCCATGCCCCGATGATAGCCGGGAGCCGCGGACGAACCACCTCGCCGAGGGATACAGGCTGGGGGTATGCCCGCGCGTCCGTTCCCTCCGCCTCCGCTACGACCGAACCGAACCCCCCACGGACCGCACGGCCGCACCGGCCACGGACGCGAGCGGCACCACGATGAGCAGCAGCGCCAGCGCGCCGTAGCCGAGGGCGAGCGTCCCGGCCACGGCGATCGCCCCGACCAGCAGCGGGCCGCCGGCGTCGCCGAGCTCGCGCCCCAACTCGGCGGCTCCCATGGTCTGGCCCATGCGCTCCGGAGGGGTGGCGCCGGCCAGCGTGGCGAACGCGAGCGGGGTGATCAGCCCGGTGCCGCAGCCGATGCCCACCGCGGCGCCGAGGACGGCGGCCGGTCCGGGCAGCATCGCGACCGCCAGGCCGGCGCCCGCGATGCCGAGCCCCGCCGCCGTGCCCGCCCACGGGCGCAGGCGACCGGCGTCGAGCGCCCGGCCGGCCTGCGGCTGCACGAGCGCCGCCGTCACCGCGAGCAGCGAGACGGCCGCGCCGGTGACGACGGGGCCGAGGCCGGCGGCGGCCCCCGACACGGGCAGGAAGCCGACCCCGACCGAGAGCGCGGCCGTCGCCGCGGCCAGCGCGGCCGTCGGATGCAGGAAGCTCCGGTCGGCCAGGCGGCGGGCCAGGTCGGCGAGGGTCTGGCGCGCCCGCGGCAGCGGCGGCACCACCGGGACGGTGGCGAGCGCCCACACGGCGACGACCGCGGCGAGCACGGCCATGACCGCGAACAGCGAGCGCAGGCCGCCGATCGCCACGATCACCCCGCCGAGGACCGGGCCCAGGGCATAGCCGATGCTCTTGAACGACCCGTAGGACCCGAAGGCGCGGCCGTGCCCTCCCGCGGGCGTCAGACGGGCCACGAGCGACCCGGCCGCGGGCGAGAACGCCGACGCCGATGCGCCCTGCGCCAGCCGGGCCAGCCAGACCCACCGCGTGTCCGCGGCCACGGCGAACGCCCCCGACGCGGCGGCGAACATGGCGAGCCCGCCCAGCAGCACGGGCCGAGCACCGACCCGGTCGGCGAGCGAGCCGAACACCGGCTTCAGCACCACCTCGGCGCCGTCGTAGAGGGCGAGCAGCAGCCCGAGGTACAACAGCGAGCCGGTGCCGCCCAGCGTGACCTGCGCCAGGTTCGCGGCGATGCCGTGCGCCCCGAAGGCGGTGACGAACCCGGCGGCATACAGCGGCCGGACGTGCGAACGGGCCACCGCGGTCACGCGGGCAATCTATCCACCGCCGCCCCGGGCCCCGCCGGGTAGGGCGTGGGTCAGTCCATCGCCGGCACGAACCGCCTTGCGCCCCGCCGGGTAGGGCGTGGGTCAGTCCATCGCCGGCACGACGGCCTCGCGCCCGCCGGGCAGCGGGCGGTCACACGACGGGCAGCGGTCGCCGACGACGGGCTCGTGCGCCGGGGCGCCCTCGGTCCAGTAGACACGGTGGCGGCCGGCGCCGCTGAAGCGGAAGCGCTGCCCGCACTCGCACGCCCATTCCGCCGGCTCGTGCGCCCGGGCTCCGCGCCCGCGCGTTCGCCACAGCCCCCAGCCGACCGCTCCTGCCGCCGCCGCGAGGAATGCCACCACGCCGGCTCGTGCCCCTTGTTTGCGGCTCATGCCCGCTCGCTACCCGCGCGGGGCGCCTTGCACGCCCCGCGCACCGGTTGCGGACAGCGGGACGTGGCGCCCGCCGCGGCCTATCGCGTCCCGCGCTTCCCGCGCTTCCCGGCGTCGCCCTCGACGTCGCCCTCGATGCGCTCCTTGCGCACCTCGCCGGAGACGTCGCGGTCCTCGGTGACCGTGTCGGTCTCCAGGCGCACGCGCTCCTTGGGCACGACCTTCTTCTCGACGACCGGCCGCTCCTCGTGGAGGACGACGTCGTGCTGCTCCTCGGAAATCGCCGGCCCGTCGGTGGCGCGGTCGACGTTGGCGTCGGTGATCGGCTCGCGCTCGATGCGAACCTCCTCGCGCTTCACGGGCACGGTCTGGTTGACCTGCTCGGTCACGACGTACTTGCGCAGCCGGGCATGACCGCTCTCGACGCGCTCCTTGCCGACGTGCATCTCCTCCTCGGAGCGCGTCATCGCCTCGTCGGTGTTCGGGCCAGAGGTGTCGCGGCCGACCGTCCCGCGGTCCTTGCCGGTGCGCTCGAACCGGCGATCGTCGTCGCGGCCGGCGCCGGTGCGGCCCGTGCGGGGCGCGCCCTTCGCGGTGGTCGAGCCCGCGTCGGTGTACGGCACGCCGTAGTGCTCGAACAGCTGGCGCTCCTCGGCGTCGCTGAGCTGCCCGTCGGGATCGATGTGCGGCGCATCCTTGACCTGCGCCTTCTCGATGGGCAGGCGGACGTCCTCGCCGTCCGGGCTCGCGCCTCGCAGCGGGACGAACGTCTTGCGCATGCCGAACAGCCCGGAGTGCACCAGCGCCCATTCGGGCCGGCCGCCCTCGCGGTCGACGTAGAGCTCGTCGACCTTGCCGATCTTCTCGCCGTCGCGGTCGAGCAGCGTGCGGTCCGTGAAGTTGTAGGTGGCGGTGACCTCGGTCATCGTTCCCTCCCGAAATGGAACACGGGTGCGTCTAGCACCCCTCATCTGTCCCGGTTATCCGAGAAGCATGGGTCGAAACGGGGCCACTGAGTCGGAATGTGTCCCGGTTCGGCGCCAGACATGTCCGACGCCTACCGTTTGAGGAATGGCGGACCCGCGGCCGGCCGATGATCCCCTGAACGCGCTGCGCGCCGACGCGCTGGCGAGCCGGGAACGCATCCTGGACGCGGCGGCCGCCCTGCGCGGGGACCGCCGCACCAGCATGGCCCAGATCGCCGCCGCGGCCGGCGTGGGGCGCTCGACGCTCTACCGGCACTTCGCCTCCCGTGAGCTGCTCGAGGACGCGCTCGACCGCGAGCGCCCGCCCGACCCGGTCCCGCCGGCGGCTCCGGGCGATCCCGGTACCGTCGCGACCCTGCCCTACCAGGCGCCCGGCAGGCTCGGCCGCGACCGCCCGCTGCCGCTCGAGGTCACGCACATCCTCGACGAGGTGCCGCCGCATCTCATCGCCGACCAGCTCGTCGCCGAGGCGCGCCGGGCCGCCGGGGTCGCCGTGGCCCTGTACGTCGTCGACATCGACGGCTCCCAGCTCGTGCGGCTCGCCGGATCGGAGGACTTCCCCGAGCGGCTCCCGGCTCCGCCCGCGCTGGGGCCCGAGATCGTGCCGGAGGGTCTGCCGAGCTTCTACGGCCGGCTGAAGGAGCGCCTCCCCCGCTGCGTCGCGGTGCCCCTGTGGCTGCGCGGCCGCGTGCTCGGACTGTTGGTCTGCGTGGGCGTGCCGCTCGTCTCGCTCGACGACATCGCCAAGCAGGGCGCGCTCGCCCTCGAGCTGGCCAACGACTACACCGATCTCGTCGAGACCGCGCGGCGCCACAAGCCCACCTCGGCCGCCGCCGAGGTGCAGCACCACCTGCTGCCGCCGCGCATCGCCCGCGTCACCGGCGCCCAGCTCGCCGGCGGCCTGCTGCCCACGTACGAGGTCGGCGGGGACTGGTTCGACTTCTCCGAGAACCGCGACGGCGCATGGGTGGCGATCGCCGACGCGGCCGGCAGGGGCCCGAGCGCGGCGGGCTTCGGCGCGGCCGCCCTCGGTGCGCTGCGGGCGGCGCGCCGCAGCGGCCGCGACCTCGTCGATGCCGCGCTGGCCATCGACGAGGTGGCGCGCACGCTGGGCGGGCCCGACCGGGTCCTGTCCGCCGTCCTCGCCCGCTGGCACGCGCCGACGGGGACGCTCGCCTGGATCAACTGCGGCCACCCGCCCGCGCAGGTCGTGGGCGCCGACGGGGCGATGCACGCGCTCGACGGACCGGTGCACGCGCCGCTCGGCAGCGGCGACGCGCCACCGGAGATCGAGGTGTCGGCGGCGCGGCTCGAGCACGGCGAGCGGCTCGTGCTCGTCACCGACGGGGTGACGGAGCGATCCGTGAAGGGCGGCGGCACGTTCGGCCTGGACGGCGTGGGCCGCGCCGTGGGCCGGGCCGAGGCGCCGACCGCGGCGGCGACGGCCATGGCGATCCAGCAGGCGGTGACCGAGTGCTGGACCGAGCCGCTCGAGGACGACGCGACGATCGTCGTCCTGGCCGTCGACTACTAGCTCGCTAGGAAGGCCGCTCGCCCGAGCCGGGCGCGGGAGCCTCGCCGGCGTCCTCGACCGACTCGGGCGCGGGAGCCTCGCCGGCGTCCTCGACCGACTCGATCCGGCCCTCCGGCGGCGGCTCGTGCTCGAGCTGGACGACCTCGCGCCGGACCGGGATCGTCTGCTCGACGTTCTCCGTGACCGTCACCTTGCGCAGGCGCACGCGCTCGACCGGGCGCCGTTGCACCTCACCGAGCGAGACCTCCTCCTCCGAGCGCACCATCGCCGCGCCGGAGCCCTGCCCGTAGTGCTCGTACATCCGCTCCTCGTCCTCGGCCGACAGCGTGACGTCGGGGTCGACGTGCGGCGCGTCCTTGACCTGCTGTGCGGTGTAGGGGAGGCGGACGTCGCCGTCGGCCTCCGTCGCGCCCTCCAGCGGGAAGTAGGACTCGTGGCGGCCGAACAGGCCGGTGCGCACGCCGGCCCACGCCGGCAGGTCGGTCTCCCGGTCGAGCAGGATGTCGCCCAGGATGCCGAGCTTCTCGCCCTCGGCGTCGCGGACGGTGCGCCCGCGCCAGTCCAGCACGGTGTCGACGTCAAGCGGCGGCATGGACCATTCGCTACCCCGCCGGGCGTCAGCGGCAAACGACCTGGGTAAGGAGCCGTCATGGAAACCTGGCTCATCGTGGTGATCGTCGTCGTGGTCGTCGTCCTCGTGGCGCTCGCGCTGGTGGCGCTGCGCCGGCGACAGGTGCAACGCGCGGCGCAGGGACGGGTCGAGTCGCGCGCCCGGCGCGCGCAGGCCGAGCGGCACGAGACCAGCGCGGAGCGCCATCTCGAGGAGGCGCAGGACGACCAGGCGCGCGCGCAGGCCGAGCGCGAGGTGGCCGAGCAGCACGCGCGGCGGGCCCGGGAGGCCCAGGCCCGCGCCGACAAGCGCCGCGAAGCGGCGGAGCGCGAGCAGGCCGCGGCGACCACGCAGCGCGAGCAGGCCGACCACGTCGACCCCGACGCGTGAGCGAGGCCGGAGCGGGCCACGCCCTCAGCCGGGCTGCACCGTTCCCGGGCGCTCTCGCACGACCTGCTCGGCCGGCTTGTCGTCGCGCAGGCCGAGGAAGCGCGGATGGCGCAGGCGTCCGTCGCGCGTCCACTCGCTGAAGCCGATCTCGGCCACGAGCCGCGGCTCGACCCACGTCACGTGGCGCTCCTTGACCTCGTCGGCGAACGGCGAGCCGTCCCGGCGCAGGGGCTCCAGGCGGCCGGCGAGGTCGCGCAGCGTCTCCCGGGTGAAGCCGGTCCCGACCTTGCCCGCGTAGCGCAGCCGGCCCTCCTCGAAGTGGCCGACGAGCAGCGCGCCGAGGTCGGTGCGGCTGCCCTTCGGCGCCGTATAGCCGCCGATGACGAGCTCCTGCTCGGCCGAGCACTTGAACTTCAGCCAGTCCCGCGACCGCCCGTGGGTGTAGGGAGCGTCGGCGCGCTTGGCGATCACGCCCTCCCAGCCCTTCCGGCACGCCTCCGCGTACATCGCCTCGCCGTCGCGGTTGCGGTGTGCGGTCAGCCGGATCGGCCCGGAGTACGTCACGGCGTGGCGCAGCAGCGACTTGCGCGCGCGCAGCCCCAGCGCGGTGACGTCCTGCCCGGCGAGGTGCAGGAGGTCGAAGACGTAGTAGTAGACCGCGACCGGACGCTCGCCGCGCTGCTGCAGCCGTTCGAAGCTCGTCTGCCCGCCGGCGAGCGCGACGACCTCGCCGTCGAGGACGACGTCGCTGCCGCCGTCGGCCTCGAGCGCCGCCGCGACCTCCGGAAACCGTCCGTTGAGGTTGAGGTCGTTGCGCGACAGCAGCCGCACCCCGGCCGTGCCGCGGATGGCCGCGCACCGGATGCCGTCGAGCTTGCGCTCGTACACCCACGCCGGGTCGGAGAAGCGGTCGTCGGTGAGGACCGCCTTCATGAGCGAGACCCGCTCGGGCAGCGGCTCGGGCCGCAGCCGCATGCGCTCGTCGTCGGAGAGGGCGGCGAAGGGATCGGCGGCGGCGCTCGGCATTGCCGCACGCTACCCGCCGGCCGTTACGCTCGCGAGCGATGCCGCGCCCGCACCCGCTCCCGCGCCCCGCCCTCGCCACGAGCCTGGTCGGCTCCTACCCGCAGCCGGACTGGCTCATCGACCGCGCGGCGCTGCGCGAGCGCCTGCCCCCGCGCGTCCGCGCACGGGAGCTGTGGCGCGTCGACCCGCGGTACCTGCAGGAGGCGCAGGACGACGCGACCGTGCTCGCCGTCCGCGACCAGGAACGCGCCGGCCTGGACGTCGTCACCGACGGGGAGATCCGGCGCGAGAGCTACTCCAACCGCTTCGCCACCGCCCTCGAGGGCGTCGACGTCGACGACCCCGGCACGATCCTCAGCCGCGCCGGAACGCCCGCGTCCGTGCCGAGGGTGGTCGGCCCGATCCGGCGGACCCAGCCGATCCAGGTCCGCGACGTGGCCTTCGTGTGCGCGCACACCTCCCGGCCGGTGAAGATCACCATGCCGGGGCCGTTCACGATGTCCCAGCAGACCCAGGACGACTTCTACGGCGACGAGCGGGCGCTCGCGCTCGCCTACGCGGACGCCGCCCGTGAGGAGATCGCCGATCTCTTCGCCGCGGGCGCCGACGTCGTGCAGCTCGACGAGCCGTGGCTGGAGTCGCGTCCCGAGGCGGCGCAGCGCCTCGCCGTCGAGACGCTCGATCGGGCGCTCGCGGATGCGCCGGGCACGACGTGCGTGCACGTCTGCTTCGGCTACCCGCAGTTCGTCGCCGGCCGGCCGCCGGGATACCGGTCGCTCGACCTGCTCGCCGCGACGCCCGTCGACCAGGTCTCGATCGAGGCCGCCCAGCCCGGCCTGGACCCGGCGAGCCTCGACGCGCTCGCCGCCAAGACGGTGGTGCTCGGCGTGCTGGCCCTCGACACCGACGAGGTGGAGACGCCCGGCGCCGTCGCCCGGCGGCTGGGCACCGCGCTGGAGCGCATCCCCGCCGGCCGGCTCGTCGCGGCGCCGGACTGCGGCATGAAGTACCTGCCTCGCGACGTCGCCTACGCGAAGCTCGAGGCGCTGGTCGCCGGCGCCGAGCTCGTGCGCTGAGCGGGGCCCGGGACCGCTCGCCTTCACGCGGGCGCGGGTTGGGCGGCGAGGCGCCGGCGGCGGCGCGCGCCGAGCGCGGCGACGCCCCGGTCGAGGCCCGCCCCGGCGAGCAGCACGAGCGGGATCTCGGCGGCGAGGCGGTAGCGGCTGAAGCCGAACGTCATCGCCGCCGACAGCGACACGAGCACCGCGAGCATGAGCAGCGGCCAGACCGGGACGCGCGCCCGCCGCAGCCGCACGATGCCGCCGACCGCCAGCAGCAGCATCAGCGCGTACATGACGAGTCCCGCCTTGGCCACGGGGATCGAGCGGCTCCACAGCTCGCCGTAGCCGAGATCGTCCTGGTAGCGGTAGAGCTCCCAGACGCGCAGGACGCGGACGGCGAGGACGACCGGCACCCGGCCTCGGTGATCGCGCATGTAGCGCCACGCCGCGTCGCGCTGGCACGCCGCCTGGTCGAGCTCGTCGGCGATCGCGGCGCACGGCCCGGTCAGCGCGCACTGGTGGCGCACGAAGCCCAGGTAGGGGCTGCCGCCGCGGAACGTGTCGTCGCATACGGTGGCGGCCGCCGTGTGCCCGCTGTTCGTGGTGAACACGACCGCCCTGTCGAGGGTGATCGCGTTGCGCACGACCCACGGCACGAGCACGAGCACCGTCGCGGCGACCGCCACGCCGGCCAGCGGCAGGGCGGGGCGCAGCGCGTCGCGGATGCGCGCGGGCGGGTCGCTGCGCCGGCGTGCGGCGGCGACGCACAGCGGCACGGCGAGCAGCACCACGAGCCCGATCGCCTCCGTGCGCGTCAGCGTCGCCAGCCCGATCGCGGCGCCGAGCCCCGCCGCGATCCACAGCCCGCCGCCGCCGTCGAGCAGCCGGTAGCCGAGCAGCAGGATCAGCGCGATGAGCGGCGCGTACAGCGCCTCGGTGATCACCGTGCCGTCGACCATCACGAGCTGCGGGTACACGGCGGCGAGCGCCGCGGCGATGAGCCCGGCGCGCGGCCCTGCGAGCCGTCGGCCGACCAGCCCGACGAGCACGACGGCGACCGGGCCGAGCAGGCAGGACACGGCGCGATGCGCGTCCAGCGAGTCGAGGCCGGCGAACGAGAAGACCGACAGGTACAGCGGGTACAGCGGCGGGTACGACGCCGTCGGCACCGGTGCCCCGGTCATGAGCTCGGAGAACGGGCGCGCATAGCCGTCGCCGTCGGCGATGCCGTTGGCGAGGAGGTGGTAGAGCAGCGTGTCGCCGCGCGCGGGCAGGTCCGGCGCGATCGCCAGCGCGTAGACCAGCCGCACGACCAGCGCGACCAGTGCGAGGCCCCCCAGGCCCAGCGAGAACCCTCGCTTCGTCACCGCCGGCAGGCTACGCGGATGGTCAGGATCCGTGCGTCCAGCTCGCGCCGAGCTCCTGGCCGTCGACGGTGACCGGCTCGGCGTCGAGCAGGATCCAGGCGAAGCGGCACGGCGCGTCGCTGCGGTTGTGCCAGACGTGGTTCGTGCCGCGCTGCACGACGACGTCGCCGGCCGTCAGGGTGCGGACGTCGCCGCCGTCGAGCTCGAGGTCGCACTCGCCCTCGAGCAGGATCCCGTAGTCGAGGCTCTGCGTGCGGTGCATCGGCGACCGCACCCCGGGCGCGAGCACGCCGATGCGCAGCACGGATCCGCGGCCGGTGCCGAGGATCGTCGTCGCGCTGCCGGCACGCTGGCGCTCGAGCGCCGCGCCGGAGTTGTCGACCGGCATCTCGTGCGTCGCCCACAGGTTGAAGAAGACGGCGTCGGTGCGGCCGTCGTCCTCGGCCAGGCCGGCGCCGGGCACCGCCTCGTCGGCGACGACGATCGCGCGCCCCTCGGCGTCGTGCCCGGTGATGACCCGGCGGGTGTGCATCGACGCGGCGTCCACGGCGCGGGGCCTACAGCCGGGACAGGGAGTCCTCGGGCGAGCCGGCCGCGGCGGGCGCCGCGGCCGGGGTCTCCATGGAGCCGGCGACCCCGGGCGGGATCGCGACCATGTGCACGGCCGGCATGGCGACCTCGGTGCGGTAGGAGTTGTTCGGCCCGTCCTCGATGCCCCAGCGCGCCGGCTCCCAGTCGGGCACGTAGTTGCGGTAGCCGCCCGAGTTGAGCTCGTAGCGCAGCCCGGCCGGATCGCGGAAGTAGAGGTAGTTCTGCTCGCCGATGCCGTGCTGGCCGGGGCCGTAGTCGATGGCGTGGCCGTGCTCGATGAGGAACGAGGCGCCCCGGACCAGGTCGTGGTTGGTCTCCACCCAGAACGCGAGGTGATGGTGGCGCCCGCGCCGGCCCTCGAAGTCCGCGACGAGCCCGAGGTCGTGGGACTTCTCGTTCGTCGTGTTGACGCTGAAGATCCACGGCGCGCCGGGCGCCGGCTCGATGTAGGCCATCGTGCGGAAGCCGAGCACGTCGCGGTACCAGGCGCTCGCGTCCCTGACGCTGGGGGTGGTGACGGTGACGTGGTCGATCAGGCGCACGCCGATGCCGTGCCCGCCCGTGCGCTGGGGGCGGTCGGGATACGGCGATTCCTCGCCCGCGGGCGCCACCGCGCGCTCGACCTCCCAGAAGACCTCGTTCGCGTGGCCGCCCGGCCCCTCGAAGCGGTACGCCCGCCCGTGCCCGGCCGAGGACTCGATCCACTCGCCCTGCGTGCCCGCGGCCTCGATCTTCGCGACCGCCTCGTCGAGCTGCTCCGGACCGTCCGTCCGCCAGGCGGCGTGGCCGAGGCCGGGCGCGTCGGCGGCGGTCAGGACGAGGCTGTGCGAGTAGAAGTCGCCCCAGCAGCGCAGGCTGACGGAGTCGCCGTCCTCCCGCACGACGTCCAGCCCGAGCGCGTCGACGGCGAACCCGACGGATGCGTCGAGGTCGGTGGTCAGCAGCTCGACGTGCGCCAGGTGCGACAGCAGACGATGGGACATTGCGGGCTCTCTCCTCGGTCGATCGACGCGCCTCGAGGGCGACCGTACCGATCCGGCACCAGAAAGTGAAGCCGAAGCTTCGTTCTAATTTGACCGTCTCGCCCCGTGGAGGCGGGGCGGTAGCCTGCCCGCCGTGCGCCGCCGCGTCCTGACCGTGCTCCTCGCCGGCGTGGCGGCGCTGCCGGCCGCGCTTCCGGCCGCGCTGCCGGCCGCGACCGCGAAGACGACGTGGCTGTGCCGGCCCGGGATCGCGAACGACCCGTGCACCCCGGGCCTCGGCACGACGACGTTCGCGCCGGACGGGCGCCAGACCGGCGTGACCCAGCCCCGGCAGGCGCGCGACCGGAGCGTCGACTGCTTCTACGTCTACCCCACGGTCAGCGACCAGCCCGGGCTGAACGCAACGCTGGCGATCGACCCCCAGCAGCGCTCGATCGCGCTCTACCAGGCGGCGCGCTACTCGCAGGTCTGCCGGGTGTGGGCGCCGATGTACCGCCAGCTCACGCTGCGGGCGATCGCGGCCGACCCGGCGACGCTCGGCCCGGCGTCGCGGACCGCGTACCGCAGCGTGCGCGCCGGGTGGCGCGATTACCTCGCCCACCACAACCACGGTCGCGGCGTCGTGCTGATCGGGCACTCGCAGGGCAGCGCGATGCTCACCCGGCTCGTCCACGACGAGATCGACCGGCATCCGCGCGTCCGGCGGCGGCTCGTCTCCGCGATCCTGCTCGGCTCGAACGTGACCGTGCGCCGGGGCCGCGACGACGGGGGCGACTTCCGCCACGTGCCGGCGTGCCGGGCGCGCACGCAGACCGGCTGTGTCATCGCGTTCTCGACGTTCGACCAGCCCGTCCCGCCGAACGCGGTGTTCGGACGCTCGAGCGGGATCCTGCGCACGGCGCCCGCCGGGGCGCCCCCGGGCCGCCTGCAGGTCCTGTGCACGAACCCCGCCGCGCTGCGCGGCGGATCGGCGCCGGTCGACACGATCCTCCCCTCCGTCCCGTTCGCGCCGGGCACGACGATCGCCACGGCGACTTCGGTGCTCGGCATGCCGGTGCTGTCGGCCTCGACGCCGTGGATCTCGGTCCCCGGCGCCTACCGCGCGCACTGCTCACGCGCGAACGGCGCGAGCGTCCTGCAGATCGTCGGAGTCGGCGGCGCGCCTGTCCTGCGCCCGTCGCCCGACCCCACGTGGGGACTGCACCTCGTCGACGCGAACATCGCGCTCGGCGACCTCGTGCGGCTGGTCGGCGACCAGATCCGCGCCTACGCCGGCTAGACCGCGCTCAGGCGGCGGCCCACCAGCGCGCGCTCGAGTGGCGCGAGATGGTCGTCGACCGCGCCGGCGATCGCCGAAGCGTCGCGACTCTCGAGCGCCACGAGCAGATCGTGCTGCATCGCGATCGCTTCGGTCGTCGAGATCCGGCCGACCGGCAGGCGCGCCGTGGTCGCGATGACCTCGTCGAACGTCTCGCGCAGGAACCGCTCGAGCAGCGCGTTGCCCGACAGGCGCGCGATCGCGACGTGGAACGCCGCGTCGGTGCGCACGAACAGCGCGGGATCCTCCGAGAGCGCCTCGAGCTGCCCGGCGAGTGCGCGCAGCTCGCGCCAGTCCGAGCGCTTGGCCCGCTTCGCCGCCAGCAGCGCCGCCGCGGACTCCAGCACGCGGCGCGCCTCGAGCACCGTCCGCAGCGTCTCGCGCGTCTGCCCGCGGATCTGGACGAGGACGTCGTCGAGGTGCTCGAGCGACGCGACCACCGTGCCGCCGCGCCCGCGCCGCACCGACACGACCCCGGCACGGCGCAGCGCCATCATCGCCTCGCGCACGACGCCGCGGCTGACACCGAGCTGGGCGGCGAGCTCGACCTGCGTCGGCAGGTGGTCGCCCGGCCGGTACAGGCCGCCGCGGATGGCGTCGACGAGGACGGCGAGGACGTCGTCGCCCGCGCGCTGGACGCGCAGCGGCTGGAAGGCATCCAGGCGGGCGTCCGCCACGGACGCGCTCACCCGCCGAGGTCCACGACGACGCGGCGCGCCTCGACGCGGACCGGATACGTCTCGGCGACGTGCGGTCCCGGGACGAGGCCGGGAAAACCGCTCGCCTCGCCGGCGTCGACCACGCCGACGGGATACGCGCGAACGCGCATCCGATCGGGCTCGCACCAGCTCTGTCCGGAGCGCACGTCGAACTCCCAGCCGTGCCACGGGCACTGCAGCAGGCGGCCGGACGCCAGTCGCTGGTCGCCCGGCCCGCTGGACTCCAGCGCCGGCAGGACGTGCCCCTCGCACAGCGCGGCGCCCTGGTGCGGGCAGCGGTTGCGCAGCGCGAAGTACTCGCCGTCGACGTTGAAGATGCCGATCTCGCGGCGCTCGATCGTCACGATCTTGCGCGCGCCCGGCGGGATCTCGTCCTCGGTGGCGACGACGTAGCGCCGCGCGCTCACAGGCCGAACACCTCGACGGCGTTGCCGCGCAGGATCGCCCGCTCGTGCTCGGGCTCGAGCACGCCCGCGAGCGCCTCCTCGAAGTGCTGGGCGTGGCGGTGGGGATGGTCACTGGCGAACAGCAGCATCTCCTCGCTGCCGAGTTGCTCGACGGCCCGGCGCAGGCGGGCCGGGTCGCCGGGCCCGTCGACCGGCTGGACGGTCGCGCGCACCTGCCGGCGGATGAGTGCCGACGGCGCGGTCGTCACCCACGGGATCTCGCGCCGCAGCCCCTTCCACTCCTTGTCCAGGCGCCACATGATCGAGGGCAGCCACGTGAAGCCGCTCTCGGCCAGGACGATCCGCAGGTCCGCCAAGCGCTGCAGCACGCCCTCCGCGACGAGGCTCGTCAGCTGCGCCTCGAACGCGTGGACCATGCCGACGTACTCCTCGATGTAGTACGTCGGCCAGCCGACCGGCGTGGGCGGGTTGCCGGTGCAGCCGCCGAAGTGCAGCACGACGGGCAGCCCGTGCGCGGCCGCCGCCTCGAAAACGGGGAAGTACGCGCGCTGGCCGTACGGCCGGTCCGAGCGGGCGGGCAGCAGGACGCCGACGAAGCGAGGGTCGGCGGCGCGGCGCTCGATCTCCGCGACGGCCCCGGGCGCGTCCTCGGCCTTGACGAGCAGCGTCGCGCGCAGCCGGTCGTCGTGGTCGAGCCACTGGTCCGCCAGCCAGTCGTTGACCGCCGTCGCCAGCGCGCTCGCGAACTCCAGGTTGCGCAGGCCCTCCAGACCGTACGGGCAGTGCAGCACGCCGTGGGAGGCGCCGAGCGAAGACAGGTGCTGCCCGAGCGCCTCGAGCGTCGCCCCGCCGCCGGGCACGCCCGCCGTCGGCGCGTTCGGCGGCGTGGCCACCGCGAGCCCGGCGGGGCCGGCGAACCCGCACTCGTCGACGTAGGAGCGCCAGTAGTCGCCGAGGTACGGGCGCAGCTCGGCCACCGCGGGCGGCGCGGCGTGGACGTCGCTGTCGACCGGGGCGGTCACCGCGCCGCCACCTGCGCCAGCGCGGGCGCGAGCTTCGGATAGAGGTCGCGGGCGTTGGTGCCGAGGATCCGCTCGCGCGCCTGCGCGCCGAGGACGCGCGGGAGCGCCTGGTCGGGCGCGTCGAAGTCCCAGTGCGGATAGTCCGTGGCGAACAGCGCGTGGGTCTCCATGTCGAGGTCCTCCCAGACCTCGGCGAAGAACTCGGGCCGCTCGGGCTCCTCCATCGGCTGGGTCGTGAACCACAGGTGCTCGCGCACGACCTCCGACGGCGCTCGACGCAGGTGCGGCACCTCGTCGCCGAGCAGGCGCCACGCGTCGTCCATACGCCACATGAGCCACGGCAGCCAGGCGAACCCGCCCTCCTGAAGGACGACCTTCAGATTCGGGAAGCGCTCGAAGGCGCCCTCGAAGACGAGGCTGATGAGCTGCGCCTGGAACGCCTGAGGGTAGCCGGCGTGGTCCTCGAAGTAGTACGACGGCCAGCCCGTTCCGGTGATCGTGTTGCCGCCGTGGCCACCGACGTGGATGGACAGCGGGAGGCCCATCTCGGCCGCGGCCTCGAGCAGCGGCCAGGTGCGGCGGGAGCCGAGCGGCTCGCGCGTGCGCACGTTGACGAGCACCTGCACGAAGCGCGGGTGAGTGCCGAGGCGACGTACCTCGTCCGCGGCGAGCGCGGCGTCCTCGCATGGGACGCAGATCGCGCCGAAGAGGCGGTCGTCGCGGTCGATCCACTCGGCCAGCGTCCAGTCGTTCAGCGCCCGGCTCAGGACGGCGCTCAGCTCGCCGGGCTGCGCGCCGATCGTCGTCTGGTTGATCGGGTTGAGGATCGCGGCGTCGACGCCCCAGCGGTCCAGCAGCTGCTCCTGCATGAAGGCGAGGTCGCCGCCGGGCACGCCACCGCCCGGCGGCCACGCGTCGGTGCGGGCCGCGAAGTTCCGCGGGCGGGTGGCGAAGAAGCCGATGGAGTCGGGATGGCGGACGCCGAAGCGCTCGACGTGGCGTGCCCACCGTTGCGGCAGGTAGGGCAGCAGGAGGTCGTTCGTGGCGAGGGTGTTGTGGACGTCGGCGTCGACCAGCACGCGATTCATTTGACCATAGAGCAGACAAATTGACAAACTACGCGCCATGGCCGAGGTCCGAGACGCCGAGTTCCTGAACCTCCACGACGTCGAGGCGTGTGCGCGCGACGTGCTCGACCCAGCGACGTTCGCCTTCCTGGCCGGCGGCGCGGGCGACGAGGTGACGCTGCGGCGCAACCGCGCAGCGTTCGAGCGCTGCCGGCTCGTGCCGCGCGTGCTCGTCGACGTCGGTGCGGCCACCACCGCCACGACCGTCCTGGGGCGGCCGGCGGCGATGCCCGTCGTGGTCGCCCCGATGGGGATCCAGCGGGCGGTGCATCCCGAGGGCGAATGCGCGACCGCGCGCGCCGCGGCGGCGGGCGGCACCACGCTGTGTCTGTCGAACATCTCGACGTGCGCGCCGGCCGACGTCGCCGCCGCGGGCGGGCCGTGGTGGCAGCAGCTCTACTCCTGGCGCGACCACGGGCTGACGCGCGGCGTCGTCGAGCAGGCCGAGGCGTGCGGCGCCGAAGCGATCGTGCTGACCGTCGACAGTGGAGTCGTCCCGCGGCGCGAGCGCGCGCTGCGCGCCGGGTTCGCCTTCCCGGACACGCTGGAGGTCCCGGTGTGCGGCGGACGCACGCCCGCCGACCTCCACGTTCAGGTGGACGTGACGCTCAGCTGGAGCACGTTCGAGCGCATCGCCGGCCTGACGCGCCTGCCGCTCGTCCTCAAGGGCATCCTCTCCCCCGCCGACGCGGCGCTGGCCTGCGAGCACGGCGTCGCCGGGATCGTGGTCTCCAATCACGGCGGCCGCCAGCTCGACGGCACGCCGGCGCCGCTCGAGGTGCTGGCCGCGGTGGTGGAAGCGGTCGCCGGGCGCGCCGAGGTGCTGCTCGACAGCGGGGTGCGGCGCGGGACGGACGTGCTCGCCGCCCTGGCGCTCGGCGCACGGGCGGTGATGGTCGGCCGGCCGGTGATCTATGCGCTGGCGGCGGCGGGCGAGGCGGGCGTCGCCCGCGTGCTCGAGCTGCTGCGGGCGGAGATCGAGCAGGGCCTCACGCTGCTCGGCTGCACGTCGCCCGACGACGTGGGGCAGGAGCATGTGCTGATCGGAGCGACGTGGTGAGCGGCGACGTGCGCGCCCGGCTCGAGGCGGGCGAGCAGCTCGTCGGCACGTTCGCGGGCCTGCGCGATCCTGCCGCGTGCGAGGTGCTGGGCGCGCTCGGCTTCGACGCGGTGTGCATCGACGGCGAGCACGGCGCGATGGGCATCGAGACGATCGAGCGGCTCGTCGCGGCGACCGAGCGCGGCGGCTCCGCCTCGGCGCTCGTGCGGGTGGCCGGCAACGACCCGGTGGCGATCGCCACGGCGCTCGACACGGGCGCGGCCGGCATCGTGGTGCCGCGGGTCGAGTCCGGCGCCGAAGCGGCGGCCGCGGTCGACGCGGCGCGCTACCCGCCGCTGGGCCGGCGCGGCATCGGACCGTCGCGCGCGGCGCGTTACGGCGCAGGCGTCCTCGACTATCGGCAGCGCGCGAACGACGAGCTGCTGCTGGCGATCCAGGTCGAGACCTGGGCGGCGGTGCAGCGCCTGGACGACCTGCTGGCCGTGGAGGGGGTCGACCTGCTGTTCGTCGGGCCGACCGACCTCGCCTCGTCGATGGGCCTCAACGACCCGGCGGGCCCGGAGATGCGCGAGACGATCGCGGGCGTCCTCGAGCGCGCCCGCGCGGCGGCGCGGCGCACCGGCATCTTCGCGTTCGGTCCCGACGACGCGGCGGACTGGCTCGAGGCCGGGGTCAACCTCGTGCTGATGGGCTCTGACCTGACGTGGCTCGGGCGCGGCGCGCGCGACGCGCTCGCGCCTCTGCGCCGACCGCCGCTCAGGCCATGATCTCCGTGCGCTCGTCGACGCCCGCGGCGCGGGTCTCGACGACTCGGCCGTCGAGGTCGAGCACCACCGAGGACTCCTCGTACCAGCGGTCCGGCGCGCGCGTGCCCCAGAACGACCGGCACCGCGGATCGGTCACGCTCCAGCGCTTCGGCGGGTGGTCCGGGTCGCCGGTGTAGTAGTCGCAGGTGTACAGCTCGATGCGATGGCCGTCGGGGTCGCGCAGGTACACGAAGAAGGCGTTCGAGACGCCGTGGCGCCCCGGGCCGCGCTCGATCGCCTCGACCCAGCCGCCGGCCGCGAGCTGATCGCACACGCGCAGCACGCTGCTCGGCTCGGCCAGCCACATCGCGAAGTGGTGCAGGCGCGGGCCGGTACCGGCGGTGAGCGCGACGTCGTGCACGGTCGGCTTGCGGCGCAGCCACGCGCCGGTGAGCTTCTCGTCCTCACCGTCGGTCGAGATGTACTCGGTCGCGCGGAAGCCGAGCTCCTGCCAGAACCGGAACGCCGCCTCCGGGTCCGGTGAGTGGAAGTTCAGGTGGTCGAAGCGCAGGATCGGCGCGCCGCGCTGCAGGTGGAACGCCTGCGTGTTGCTGTCGACGCGGTCCATGTCGTGGAAGAACTCGAGCGGGAAGCCGAGCGGATCCTGGACGCGGATGGCGCGGCCCTGGCCGGGCTCGCCGGTGTGCTCGCGGACCGGGCAGCCGCGGCGCTCGAAGTCCGCGGCGATGACGTCGAGGTCCGCGTCGCCCGCCACCCGGAAGGAGACGTGGTCGATCGCCGGCTCGTCGCCCACGCGCAGCACCAGGCTGTGATGCAGGTACTCCTCCCACCCGCGCAGGTACGCGGCCTCGGCGGTGCGCTCGGTGACGATCATCCCGAGCAGCTCGTCGTAGAAGTGCAGCGACGCGTCGAGGTCGCGCACGACGAGCTCCACGTGCGCCGCGCGCATGATGTCGAACGGCGGGCGCTTGACCTCGCCGATCAGCTCTTGGACCCGGCTCATGACGTCTCCTCGTCGTTCAGGCGCTGCTGGTACGCGGCCACCGTGTGCATCTTGTGCTCGCGCGCGACCATCTCGATCGCGATCGGGTCGGCCCCGCGCTCGATGCGCTCCATCAGCGCCTCGTGCTCGGCCAGCGACGCGCGCCCACGCGTGGGGATGAACATGAAGATCGAGCTGCGCAGCGTGTTCAGCCGTTCCTGGATCGTCTCGAGCTCGCGACGCAGATGGCCGTTGGGACAGCGGTCGTAGATGACCTGGTGGAAGGCCTGGTTGGCCTTCGAGATCTCCAGCACGTCGAGCTCCTCGATCGCCGCGAGCATGCGGGCGTTGAGCTCGGCCATCCGGGCGAGGTCGCCGGCGGTGATGTGCGGGGCGGCGAGCGCGGTCGCGTAGCCCTCGAGGACAGCGAGCGTCGCGGTCGCCTCGGTCCAGGAGGCGGCGTCGATCGGCGCGACCTGGAAGCCCTGGTTGCGCACGTAGGCGACCCAGCCCTCGGCCTCGAGGCGGCGGATCGCCTCGCGCACCGGCATCTGGCTGACACCGAGCTCGCGGGCGAGGGCGTCGATCACGAGCCGGTGGCCCGGCCCGTAGACGCCCTCGAGGATCCGCCCGCGCAGCAGCGAGTACGTGCGCTCCAGCTTGCTCGGCGCGACCGTCATCAGCCGCCGCCCAGTCCCAGCCGGGGGACGTGCGGCGTGCCGAGCGCGACGTGGATGGTCTCCTGGTCGCAGTAGAACTCGAACGAGTACTCGCCGCCCTCGCGGCCGATCCCGCTGCCCTTGACGCCGCCGAACGGCGTGCGCAGGTCGCGGACGTTCTGGGAGTTCACCCAGCACAGACCGGTGTCGATGGACTGCGCGACGCGGTGCGCGCGCGTGAGGTCGTTGGTCCAGACGTACGCGGCCAGGCCGTACTTCGTCGCGTTGGCGAGCCGGACGGCCTCGCCCTCGTCGGTGAACGGCATCGCGACGAGCACGGGACCGAAGATCTCCTCCTGGAAGACCTTCATGTCCTCGCTGACGTCGGCGATGACGGTCGCGGCGAGGTAGTTGCCGTCGGGCAGGTGCGCCGGACGGTCGCCGCCGGCGAGGATGCGCGCGCCGGCCTCGCGCGCCCCGGCGATGTAGCCGAGCACGCGCTCGTGGTGCTCGGGCCGGATGAGGGGGCCGAGCTCGGTCTGCGCGTCGAACGGGTCGCCGACGCGGATGTTGCGCGCCCGCGCCGCCACCGCCTCGACCAGCCGCTCGTAGAGGCCCTCCTGCACGAGCAGCCGCGAGCCGGCCGTGCAGCGCTGGCCGTTCATGGAGAAGATCTGGAAGACGACCGCGTCGACGAGGCGCTCGAAGTCCGCGCCGGCGTCGTCGAAGACCACGACCGGCGACTTGCCGCCCAGCTCGAACGACGTGCGCTTCAGCGTCGGCGAGCCCGCGGCCATGATGATCGAGCCGGTCGTCGTCTCCCCCGTGAAGCAGATGAGGTTCACGCCGGGGTGCGCGGACAGCGGTGCCCCCGCCGCCTCGCCGAAGCCGTGGATGACGTTGAAGACCCCCTCGGGGAGCTCCGCCTCGGCCATCAGCTCGGCCAGGCGCGTCGCGGTCAGCGGCGACCACTCGGCGGGCTTGAGGACGATGGTGTTGCCCGCGGCCAGGCAGGGCGCGATGCGCCAGGTCGAGAGCATGAGCGGCGCGTTCCACGGCATGATCAGCCCGGCCACGCCGACCGGCTTGAACACCGAGTAGTTCAGGAACGAGCCGGTCTGCCACGCCTTGCCCGCCAGCTCCTCGATGACGCCGGCGAAGTAGTCGAAGTTCTCGGCCGCCCGCGCGGCGAGGCCCTTCATCTGGGCGATCGGCATGCCGATGTCGAGGCACTCGAGCGCGATGAACTCCTGCGCGTGCTCGCGGATGAGGTTCGCGATGCGGCGCAGCACGACGGCCCGCTCCTTCGCGGACATGCGCGGCCAGAGTCCCTCGTCGAACGCGCGGCGCGCCGCGGCGACGGCGGCGTCGACGTCGGCGGTGTCGCCGGCCGCGACCTCGGCGATGACCTCGTTGCTCGTCGGGTTCAGCGTGGTGAAGGTCCGGCCCCCGGCGCCGTCGCGGAAGTCGCCCGCGATGTAGTGCTGCTGGGCGCGGATCGCCGTCTCGGTGTCGATCATCGCGGCAATCGTATACGAAAGACGATAATGTGCGCCACATGGACCTCGAGTCACTGCGGCCGCCGAAGATCGTCGCCGTCCACCTGAACTTCCGCAGCCGCGCCGAGCAGCGCGGCCGGTTCCCGGCCCACCCCTCCTACTTCCTCAAGCCGTCGTCGTCGATCTCGCGCGACGGCGCGCCGGTCGTCCGGCCCCGCGGCTGCGAGCTGCTGGTCCTCGAGGGCGAGATCGGCGTGGTCATCGGTACCCGCGCGCGCAACGTCACGCCGCAGGAGGGCGCCGCGCACGTCGGCTGGATCACCGCGGCCAACGACTTCGGCGTCTACGACTTCCGCTGGGCCGACCGCGGCTCGAACGTCCTCGCCAAGGGCCAGGACGGGTTCACCCCCATCGGCCCGCGCCTCGTCCCGGCCGGCGAACTGGACCTCGGCGCGCTCGTCCTGCGCACCCGGGTCAACGGCGAGACCGTGCAGGAGGACAGCAGCGCGAACCTCATCTACGACTTCGGCGCGCTCGTGGCCGACCTGTCGCGCCTCATGACGCTCGAGCCGGGCGACCTCATCCTCACCGGCACGCCGGCCGGGTCGCAGCCGGTCCAGCCCGGCGACGTCGTCGAGGTCGAGATCGACGGCGTGGGCACGCTGCGCAACGAGATCGCCGAGGCCGAGACCGAGCTCGCGCACTACGGGGCGATGCCGAAGGTCAGCCCGCAGGTGCGCGCCGACGCGTACAACGCACCGGTCGCCCGCGAGCACGAGCTCTCGGCGCAGGCGCGTCACGCGCTGAACAGCGTCTCCACCGCCACCCTCACGGTCCAGCTGCGCAAGCGCGGCATCGCCAACACGTTCCTCGGCGGCCTGAAGCCGGCGCGCCCGGACCTGCGCCTGCTCGGCTACGCGCACACGCTGCGCTACGTCGCGATGCGCGAGGACGTCGTCAAGGCGCAGAGCGCGACGGGCGAGCTCAACGCCCAGAAGGCGACGATCGAGTCCCTGACCGCCGACGAGGTCCTGGTCATCGAGGCGCGCGACGAGGCCGGCGCCGGCACGATCGGCGACATCCTCGCGATGCGCGCACTGCGGCGCGGCGCGACGGGCATCGTCACCGACGGGGGCGTCCGCGACTCGCCGTCGTTCGGCGAGCTCGACGTGCCCACCTACTACCGGGCGCCGCACGCCGCGGTCCTCGGCCTCAAGCACTTCCCGCTCGAGGACAACGTGCCGGTCACCTGCGCCGGCGTGCTCGTCATGCCCGGCGACGTGATGGTCGGCGACGCCGAGGGCGTGCTGGTCATCCCCGCGGCGCTCGCCGAGGAGGTCGCGCTCGACGCCCTCGAGCAGGAGCGGCGCGAGGAGTGGGCCCTCGAGCGCGTCACCGCGGGCGAGAGCGTCCGTGACACGTACCCCCTCGCGAAGGATCGGCTGCCCGAATACGAAGCGTGGCGCGCCGCAAAGGAGGAGTCATGATCAAGGGAGCGATCACCCCGCTCATCACCCCGTTCACCGACGACGGCGAGCTCGACCTCGACACGATCGGGCCGCTGATCGACTGGCAGCTGTCGCAGGGCACGCACGCGATCTCGGTCGGCGGGTCGACCGGCGAGCCGACCTCCCAGACGATCGAGGAGCGCCTCGCGGTCATGCGGGCCGCGGCGAGCGCGATCGACGGGCGCGTCCCGTTCCTCCCCGGCACCGGCAGCGCGCTCATGCACGAGACGCTCGAGCTGACCGCCGAGGCCGCGCGACTGGGGGCGGCGGCGGCGCTCGTCGTCACGCCGTACTACGGGCGTGCGCAGCAGGAGGGGCTGTTCCGGTGGTACTCGCAGGTGGCGAGCGAGTTCCCGGACCTGCCGATCATCGTCTACAACGTGCCGATCCGCGCCGCGGTGGACATCACGCCGGCGACGGTCGGCCGGCTCCGCCGCGCGCACGAGAACATCGTCGGCATCAAGGAGACGACGAAGGACTTCGAGCACGTCTCCTACGTCCTCGACGAGTGCGGCACGGACTTCATCGCGCTGTCCGGGATCGAGCTGCTCTGCTACCCGATGCTCTGCCTCGGCGGCTCCGGGCACCTCAGCTGCGTCGGCAACTTCGCGCCGGTGCCGTGCGCGGAGCTGTACAACGCGTTCGCCGCGGGCGACCACGAGCGGGCGCGGCAGCTGCACTACGACCTGCACCCGCTCGTCGACGCCGCGTTCGCCGAGACCAACCCGGTCCCGGCGAAGTGGATCATGCACCGCATGGGGATCCTGCCTTCGGCCCACGCCCGCATCCCGCTCGCCCCGCTGAGCGAGGCGGGCCGGCAGAAGGTGCTGGCCCTCCTCGCCAGGAGCCCGCACGTCGGCGAGCTCGCCCCCGCCTGACGGCGAGTTGCGCTTTGGGTCCACCTCTCGGACCCAAAGCGCAGGTCAGGCCGCCGCGACCGGCTCGTCGGCACGGGCGAGGAACTCGCGCACCCGTGCCTTGTAGGGCTCGCGGTCGTACGAGTTGACGAACGCGCCCGCCATCCGCACCGGGTCGCCGAAGAAGTAGTACTCGTAGAGCGTCTGACGGCCGGCGAACGCGCTGATGCACGTGTCCCACGCCAGGCGGAACAGCCGCACGCGCTCGGCGCCGGTGAGCGTCGCCGACTGCAGGTAGGCCTCGATGTCGTCGTGGGCGGCGCCTTCGACGTCGGCCTCGGTCGGCAGCGCCATCAGGCCGCTGGCGCCGAGCTTGCGCAGGATCTCCGGGAAGCGCTGGTAGGTCTTCGGGTACCAGTTGCGGTTGGCGTTCAGCGGCTCCCAGCGCGGGGTCATCACGCCGTAGGCGTTCGGCGCGGCGTCCGCCTCCGCGGCGCGGACGAGCGCGCGCGACTGCTCGAGGGTGACGATCACCTCGGCGATGTCGGCCTGCACGTGCGGGAACTGCTCGATGCCGATCGCCTCGGTCATGCACGAGATCAGCCCGAGCAGGTACTCGGTCTTCGCCATCGTCCGGGTGGTGACCTGGTGGGTCATGTGCACCGCCGCCGACGTCTCGGCGTAGAAGCCGTTGCACATCTGCGGGTTGCCGAGCAGGAAGCAGCGCTCGTAGGGCACGTGGACGTCGTCGAAGACGACCACCGCGTCCATCTCCTCGAACCGCGAGCCGAGCGGGTGGTCGAAGTGGCTGCGGCCGTGGTCCATCGACTCGCGGCAGATGAAGCGCAGGCCGGGTGCGTCGCAGTTGATGGCGAACGCGAACGAGTACGGCGCGTCCTCGGGGTTGCCCTTGAGCACCGTCGACGGGAAGACCAGCAGCTCGTCGGCGGTCGGGCCGATCGTGGCGAGCAGGCGCGCGCCGCGCACGACGATGCCGTTGTCGTCCTCGCTCACGATGTGCGCGGTGAGCTTGCCGCCCATCTGCTGGCCGGCGCCCTGGCTGCGGTTCGCCTGCGGCGGGATGAGCGTGTGGGTGGTGAGCAGGTCCTGCTCGCGCACCATCTCGTAGTAGCGCTTGATGTTGCCGGCGAACGCGGGATCGGCCTGCGCGAACCAGTCGCCGGCCTCCGACAGGGCCATGAGGCAGGAGTTGAGGTAGTCGCCGGTGCGGCCGAGGGTGCCGAGGCTGTCGTCGGCCCAGACCTTGAACGCCTCCCGGCGCTTGACCAGGTCCTCGTGCGTGCGCGGGACCATGAACGACGTGCCGACCCGCTCGCCGCTCGTCGGCGACTCGTAGGTCATGACGTCGCGGTGCTCGGGCGCGTGCTGCAGGTCGTACAGGCGCGCGTAGGTGCGCGTCAGGTTGCGGAACGCCGGATGGTCGGGGATGCCGCCCTCCAGCGTCTCTCCGCCGATCTGGACCGTCGTCTTCAGGCTCGACAGACGATCGAGGTACTCCTGGCCGGTGCGTGCGCCCATGTGACTGGTTTCTCCTAGATGAGGTGCTCGTGGCCGAGTTGCTCCTCGGCCAGGATGGTGAAGCGGCTGGTGAGGAAGGCGAGCGCGTCGCCGTCGCGGAAGTCGTAGCCGGCGACCTCGCCGAGGAACAGCGTGTGGTCGCCCGCGTCGTAGGCCCGCCACGGCGTGCACTCGAGATGGGCGAGGACGCCGGTCAGCCGCGGCGCGTGCTCCCCCTCGATCCAGGACAGCTCGATCGGGGGGCCACCCGCGAAGCAGCGGGCGACGGGCTCCTGCTCGGCGCCGAGCACGTTGACCGTGAAGGCCCGGCCCCGCAGGAGGTCGTGCGAGCGCGCGCGCTTGCCGACGCTGACGAGCACGAGCGGCGGGTCGAGCGAGACCGACGTGAACGAGTTGACGGTGATGCCGTGGCGCTCGCCGGGGCCCGCCGGGCCGCCGAACGTGACGACCGCGACGCCGGTGGCGAAACGGCCGAGGCAGGAACGCAGCCCGGACCGGGCGGCGGCCTCCGGGTCGATGACGGGACGGCGCGGCTTGCCGGCTCTCTCTCCCATGACCGGCAACGTACACTATCTGTTCGTTGCGCACAACTGTTGTACACCGAGCGGACGGGGCAGTACGGTCCCCCGCGTGACGGAGCGCTCGTCCAGCGGCGGCTCGCAGACCCTCGAACGGGGCCTCCGGCTCCTGCGCGTGCTCGCCGACCACCCCGGCGGGCTCTCGGTGTCCGAGCTCGCGGCAGCGATGGGCACGCACCGCGCCGGGATCTACCGGCTGCTCGGCCCGCTCGTCGACCAGCGCCTCGTCGTGCGCGCCGACGACGGCCGTCACACGCTCGGCGCGGGCCTCATCGAGCTCGCCAGCCGCGTGCGCCCGCGCCTGCAGGAGGTGGCGGTCGCCGAACTGCGCCGGCTGGCCGACGAGCTCGGCGCGACGACCGCTCTGACCGTGCGCGACGGCGAGGACGCGGTCGTCGCCGCCGTCGTCGAGCCGCGCAACACCGACATGCACGTCGCCTACCGGACCGGGCTGCGCCACCGGCTCGATCAGGCGGCGTCGGGGATCGCCATCCTCGCGGCGCTCGAGCCGCGGCCCGGCGAGCGCGACGCGATCCGGGTCGCGCGCGAGCGCGGCTGGTCACAGTCGACGAGCGAACTGCTGCCGGGCGCCACCGGAATCGGCGCCGCGATCCGCCCGCCCGGCGCAACGGCGGAGGCCTCGATCAGCGCGGTGTGGACCGATGCCCGCGACCCGGCGGACGCCGCGGGCCCGCTCGTCCGGTCGGCGGCGGCGATCGCAGCCGTCCTCGGCTGAGGCGCGCCGTCAGGCCGCGGGCGCGGCCGGCGGTCCGTCCCGCCCCTCGCCGAGCACGGCGCCCACGACCGAGCAGCCCACGAGCACGAACCCCGCGCCGACCAGCCACGAGACCAGCGCGATCGCGATGCCGATCGACCCGTAGCGGTCGGCCGACTCCTCGATCGCGCGCGGCATGTAGATGACCGAGCCGATGCCGAGGGCGGTCATGCCGATCCCCGTGAGGATCCCGGTGGGCACCAGCGCCCGCCAGGGGACGCGCCGCGAGAGCAGGACGAACGGCGTCAGCAGCCAGATCATGAACGCGGTGGCCAGCGCCATGATCAGCGCCACGAGCGGGCCCGTGGCGTCGGCGATCGCCGCACGCACCGGCACCAGCAGGCTCACCACGATGGCGACCCCCAGCAGCCACGCCAGGCCCGCGGGGGTCGCCCGCACGCCGAGCGACCGCAGCCGCCAGCTGCGCTCGTAGACGCGCTGCAGCCCGCGGGTGAAGCTCAGCGCCGAGGCGAGCAGGAGCACGACGCCGGCGATCGAGACGGTCTGGCGGACATCGCTCGGCGGCGCGAACAGGCTCTGGACGAGCTCGGCGGTCGAGCCGGTGAGCCTGAAGCGGCGGATCATGCCGTCGGCGAAGTCCGCGCCGTTGACGGGGGAGATCGAGCCGAGCACGACGCCCAGCGGGATGAGCGACGTGAAGCTCAGCGAGGCCAGCGCGATCGACCGGTCGACGAACTCGACCTCGACGAGGCGCTCGAGGCAGCGCTGCCCGAACTCGATCGCGCGCGCCAGGTGCCCGCGGAACCGGCTTGCCTCCGCGCGGGCGCGCGCCGCCTCCTTCCACCGCGCGGAGGGCTTGGGAGGTGGTTCGTCCGGCGGCCGCATGCGCCCCCGAGCCTACGGCGACCCGGGGGCGCCGCGCCGCGCATCAGCGGGCGGCGCGCAGGCGGACGACCCGTGGCTTGGCCCTGACCACCGCCCCGTCGCGCCCGCGCACGGAGACGGCGATGCGGTAGCGCTCGCCGCGGCGCAGCCGCAGGGTCCGCGCGACCGGGCCGGCCTGCGCGACATCGAAGCGGATCGTCTTCGCCCGCACCCAGCGCGTGCGTGCCCTCTTCGCCACCGACGCCGGGCCGGACGCCGCCCGGCCCTTCACCCGCCGCGCGATCTTCACCGTCACCCGGCCGGGCGCGGTGAGCACGAGCCGTAGGCGGCCGCGCGCACCGATGCGCAGCTTCGACATCGCCAGCGCGGCGACCGGCGCGCCCGCCGCGGGCGGCGCCGCCCCTGCGAAGCCGACCGCCACCGCCGTGTCCTGCGTGCGGTCCGGCGAACCGTGCGCGGCGAACGTCTGCACGAAGCAGGCCAGCGCCGTGCAGTCGACCCGGTTGCCGGACCCGTGGGTGTAGGCCGCGCCGATGGTCAGCGTGGTCGAGAACGTGCCGGTGGAGCTGAGCACGTCCTGCGTCGCACTCGGGGCAGCGCCCGGGTGCACCCACTTGGTGGTCTGGTAGGCGCCCGCGTTCGTCGTGCCGGCGGCCGGCCCGAACGCGACGTAGATCCCGGGCTCCGCGGGCCTGAAGCCGGAGCCGGTGACCGCGATCGTCGTCGCGCCGAACGGGCTCAGGCCGGACGAGGGGCTCACCGAGATGGCGGGCGTGCCCGGACCGGGACCGGGGCCGGGGCCAGGGCCCAGGTCGCCGCCGAAGGTCACCGGCGTGAACGTGTCGAACCCTCGATAGGCCCCGCCGCGCGCGGCGAACGTCAGGATCTGGCACGGCGTCGCCTCGTCGGTGCAGTCGACCTCGGTGACGGTCCCGTCGCGCGCCGTCACGGCGTACTGCGCCTTCACCGCGGCGAGGTCGAGCGCGAAGCTCCCGTCGGCCTGCAGCTTGACCATCGTCGGCGTCACCGGGTTCGGCGTGACCTGCACGACCTTCTGGTAGCGCGAGGCATCGACGTGGTAGTTCGGTCCCCTGGGGCCGAACGCGACGTAGAAGCCGTTGCCGCCGTTGGCCGCGGGATCGAAGCCCTCGCCCTCGGTGTGGATGTCGGCCTCGTCCGGGTCGAGGTCCGCGACCGGCGTCGCGGCCAGGGCCGGCAGGAAGATCGGCGTCACCGTGTCCTGCGTGCGGTCCGGCACGCCGTCGGCCTTCACCGTGAAGACGGCGCAGCGCTCGACGGCGCAGTCGGTCTCGCGCCCGTCGCCCTCGGTCCAGGCGCGGCGCACCTCGAGTGTCGTGGCGAACGTGCCGTCCGCCCGGGCGCCGGTGTCGCTGGACGCCGGGAGGTACTGCGCGGTCTGGAACGCGCCCTGGCTGCTGATCGGCGCGTCCTCGCGCCCGAACATGACGTAGATGCCGGGCGGCGTGGCGGCGAAGCCGGCCCCGGTCACGCTGAGCCTGACGACGCCGTCGTCGGCGGGCGCCGACTGCGTGACGGCGACGGCGGGCGCGGCGAGCGCCGGCGTGGCGGTCGCGGCCAGCACGGCCGCGACGACGGCGAGCGCGCCGGCCAGCCGGCGCATGGTCCTGCGGGTGGGGTGCATCGGGCCTCGGTTCTCAGACGAGCGGATTATTAGGGTGACCTAACAACGCGAAGCGTACCATGTGCATTAGGGTGCCCTAATAGATCGGCCCGCATGCTGACACCCGCCCTCTCGGCGCCCGTTCTCGCCGCGCTCCTGCCGGCCGCCGCCCCGGCCGCCACGACGATCGCCTTCGACGGCGCTGAGGTCCGCCGGCGTCCGGCCGGCGGCCGTCGCGCCCGCGACGATCTCGGGTTCCACGGTGTCGCTGCCGGTGACGCGCGTGCGCGGCGCGGCGGTCGACCACGCCGCGTCGCCCCGCAGCGATCCGCCGACGGGCCACGCTGACCTGGACCGCCATCCCGGCGACGATCGCGGCCAGCGGCGAGGAGCTCGTCGCCGCGTTCACGAGATCGCCCGACCGTCCGTCGCTGGGCGACACCAGCGCGCTCGACCCGCCGACCGTCGTCGCGCGGGTCGGGGGATAGCCGGGCCCGCGCGGCGTGTCAGGCGGCGGCCGGCGAGCAGGCGGGCGCGACCGGCATGGTCAGAAAGCCGCGCACCGCGTGGCTCGGCGCGAGCTCGGGCTCACCCGTCAGCTCGTAGTGCGGCATCCGGCGCAGAACGGTCTCGAGCACGATCTGGCCCTCGAGGCGGGCCATCGGAGCGCCGAGACAGTGGTGGATGCCGTCGCCGAAGGACAGCTGGCGACCACCCGTGCGGTGCACGTCGAAGCGGTCCGCATCGGGGAACTTGCGCTCGTCGCGGTTCGCTGCGCCGTACAGGACGTAGACCGGCGCTCCGGCCGGCACCCGCCGGCCGTGCAGCTCGACCGCCTGCGTCGTCGTGCGCTTGAAGCTCTGCTGTGGGCCGTCGAAGCGGAGGACCTCCTCGATCGCCGCCGGCAGGCCGTCCGGGTTCGCGGCCAGCCACGTTCGCTGGTCGGGATGCAGGGCGAGCCAGTACAGCGCGTTCGTGAGCATGCACCCGACGTTCTCGAACCCTCCGACGTAGATGAGCAGAGCCATGCCGGGGGCCTCGCCCGCGAGCGGCACGCCGTCGATCGTCGCCGTGGCGATCGCCGAGAGCAGGTCGTCGCGCGGCGCGCGGCGCCGCTCATCGATGATCACTTCGAAGTACTCCATGAGCGCCATTCCGGCCTCCTCGGAGCTCGCCGGCGGCACCGTCTGGTCGACCTCGCGGCGCATGAACGCGATGCCGAGGTCGCGCAACCGGTCGGCGTCCTCGCGCGGGAACCCGAGCAGCACGCCCATCGCCCGTGACGGCAGCAGCCAGGCGAGGTCGACCGCGAGATCCGCCTCCGGTCGCACCGCGATGTCCGCGACGAGCGCCTCGGCCTCGCGCCGGATGCCCGCCTCGGTGAGGTCGCGGATCGTCCGCAGGCCGAACGCCTGCTTGACGACCGCGCGCATCTTGCCGTGCACAGGCGGGTCCTGGGCGAGGAAGAACCCGGGACCGAGCAGGTCGCCGGCGTTGTCGATGTCGACGCCCTTCGTCACCGTGAAGCGCTCCCAATCGCGGCTCACCATCGCCACGTCGTCGTAGCGCGAAACCGCCCAGAACCCCCGATCGGGGTTGTGGTAGAGCGGCGCCTCGTCGCGCAGGCGCCGGTAGATCGGGTACGGGTCGGCGTGGGCCTGCGCGCCGTAGGGATCGTAGATCAGCCGCGTCTCGGCCATCGCACCCTCCTCATGTCCGCCGGCGAGGGGACGGTGTCCCTGTCGGCGAGGACGCCGGCGGCGCGTCCCACTGGACCCACAGCGATTCGTATCCGCGCAGCCACATGTGTCGCACGCGCTGCGGCGGGCGATCCTCGACACGCCGCAGGTTGGGACAGCGCTCGAGCAGGAGCTCGAGCGCCACACGCTGCTCGAGCCGCGCGAGCTGAGCTCCGGAGCAGTAGTGCGTCCCCTTCCCGAACCCCAGGTGGCGATCGACGTCGGGGCGATCGATGGCGAACGTGTCCGGATCGGCGAAGCACGCCGGATCGTGGTTGGCCGACCCGTAGGACAGAAGGACTCGAGCGTCGGCGGGGATCGTGACGCCGCCCACTTCGACGTCGTCCAGCGCACGGATGAACGTGCCGTGGACCGGCGGCTCGAAGCGGAGCGCCTCCTCGACCAGCGCCGGGATCTTGCCGGGGTCGGCCCGTACGTCGGCCATCAGATCCGGACCGTCGAGCAGCTCGGTGAGCTCCTCGAGCAGGAGCAGCGTGCCCGTCACGTGTCCGGCCGTCATCACCTGGATCGGGAGGTTGACGATGTCCTCCAGCGCGAGGTTGATCTCCGGGTCGGCGTGCAGCTCGCGGACCAGGTGGCTGAGGAGATCCTCGCGCGGGCTGCGCTCGCGGTCGCGAAGGTGGTCCAGCACGTAGTTCTGGAACGCCACGAACTGCGCGGCCGCAGCGACCATCGCCTCCGTCTCCACCGGCGCGTCGGAGAACAGCAGCACCCACTCGTCGCCCCAGGTCTTGAGCAGCTCCATGTCCTCGCCGGGAAACCCGAGGAGCTCCAACGCCACGAGCGCGGGGAACGGCCACGCCAGCTTCTCACCCAGTTCGGCGATCCCGTCAGGCGCGAACCCGTCGATCAGCTCGCGGGCGATCGTGCGGACGCGCGGCTCCATCGCGGCGGTCTGACGCCGCGACATCGCCTTGGTCACGACGCGCTTGAGCGGCGTGTGCTCCGGCGGATCGTTGTTGCTGAGGAAGTAGTGCCACGAGTAGCCCTTGTCGAGCTCCCGCTGCACCTCCTCGGGCCACGGACGGGCGGGCGCGAAGTCATCGCACTTCGAGAAGCCGGAGACGTCCTTGAGCACCGCCTCGACATCGTGATAGCGCGTCACGAACCAGAGGTCGTACTTCGGGCTGTAGAAGACCGGCTCATGCTCGCGCGCTTCGGCCCAGAGCGCGTAGCGACCGTCGGCCTGGCTCGGGTCGAGCGGGTCGAACCGGCAGCCGATGTCCGAGATGTGTCCTGACGCCACGGGTCAATGCTCCGTCTGTGGGGTGGATGTGCTCACCTGAGTCCGACCACCCGCGTGGGGCCGCCGGAGCCGAAGCTGGTCTTGATCGGGAGGGCGAGCGCCAGCGCACCGGTCGCGGGGAGCGCATCGAGGTTCGCCACGTTCTCGACGATGAACGCGCCGGATCCGAGCACGGCCCGGTGCGCCGCGAGGGTCAGGGCGACGTGGCCGCCGTCCATCCCGATCGTGTCGATGCCCACGCCGCGCACTCGGCGGTCGACGAACAGGTCGGCGGCGGCGCCCGACAGCCCCGGCCAGTGCCACGTTCCGTCCTCGGCTGTCACCACGTAGTCGCTCGGTTGCCGGTAGCGGGCGTCCCATCCCGTGTGCAGGAAGACGATCGCCCCCTCTTCGATGCGCCCGTGACGCGCTTCGAAGCGCTCGAGGTCCGCGAGCGAGACGTCGAAGTCGATCGCGTCGCCCCGCTGCTCGCGCAGGTCGACCTTGACCGCGGGGCCGGCGAGCGCCGCGAACGGGATCTCGTCGAGGTACCGCCCACCTTTGATCACGTGCGCCGGCGCGTCCATGTGCGTGCCGACGTGCTCCATGAACGAGATCAGTCCGAAGCACAGCGGGAGGTCGGGATCGTCGATGTCGCCGACCGGCGTGAGGTCGAATCCCGGCTGCCCGGGGAACACCGGGTCGCCGACGGCCAGGGGATGGCTGAGGTCGACGACGTCGGCGGCCGCCACGAGCTCGACGAGCCGGCTGCCCGTGCCCACCTCGGTCATGCCCGCCCCGCAGGCTGCCGGTCGTCCGCGGCCACCGCCGGCGGCCCGTCGTCCGGGCCGGGATCCCCGGATGCGGCCTCCGCGTCGAACGCGCCGGCCAGCCGGCTTCCGGCGGCGACCATCACCACGACCCCGATCACCAGCCAGGCGAGCGTGATCCAAGGGAGGCGGTCCTGCGGCGACGGCGGCGTCGGCCAGAACTGGGCGGTGATGGGCAGCAGCATGACGAGCGCCCCGAGGACCGGGACGAGCACGTGGGAGGCCCAGCGGAACTCCGGCTTGTGCTTGGTCCAGTAGAAGCGCCCGACGGTCAGGTTGGCAGCGATGAACACGAGGATCAGCAGGAGGATCGCCGGCGTGGAGACCCACGTGTAGGCGGTGAGCCCGTTCTGGCCGTCGATCGACAGCGGCACGAGGAACACGATGCTCATGAGCCCGCAGACGGCGAGCGCGTTGACCGGCGTCGCGTAGCGCGCGCTCGTCCGGCCGAACCAGGAGGGGATCGCGCCGTTGCGCCCGAGCGCGAACGCGACGCGCGCGAAGCCGTTTGTCACCGCCAGCGTCGCGCCGATGAGCGCGTTGATGAGGATGAGGTCGACGATGACCGAGGCCGACGTGACGTAGCGGGCCGTCAGCGTGTCGAAGGCGGCGGGGTCGCTGGCGAGCTGGTCGATGTTGTCGACGCCGTAGCCGATGGTGACCGCGTAGCTGCCGATCACGTACAGCAGGCCGACGACCAGGGTGCAGCCGATGACCGCGCGCGGCACGTTGCGCCGCGGCTCGCGCGTCTCCTCCGCGAGCGTCGCCGAGATCTCGAACCCGACGAAGGACAGCACGCCGAAGACCATGGCGAGACGGATGCCGTCGAGCCCGTTCGGAGCGCCGTCGAACGTGAACGGCTTCGTGCTGAAGCCGTCGTCGCCGCCCTGTACGAGGATGGCGATGACGACGATCGCGACCGCGAGCAGCTCGATGCCGAGCATCACGAGCCCGACGCGCTCGGAGATGCGGATGCCGATGATCGACAGGGCCAGCACGACCGCGACGACCGCCAGGGCGAGCCAGATCCACGGGATGTCGATGCTCGCGTGACGGGCGAGCAGGTCCGAGATGAACGCGCCTGAGATCGCGGCGCCGCCGATGGCCGCGCCGAGATACGCGCCGAAGGTGGCCCACCCCGCCATGAAGCCGAGCCGGGCGCCCGCTGCACGCTGGATGAACCCGTAGAAGGAGCCGGCCCCGCTGATCTTGCGCGAGTATTGGGCGACGGTCCAGGCGGTGAGCAGGACGCCGACCATCGCCAGGATGAAGACGAGGGGCACGGCGGCCCCGGCATTGCCGGCGACGACCGGCGTGTTGAAGAACAACGAGATGGCCGGCCCCATGAGCACGGCTGAGAGCACGACGATGCCGGTGACCCCGAGCGATCCGGGCCGCAGGCGGCTGGACTGCGTTGCGTCGTCTGTCATGACTCCTCCTTGTGGGTCACGCGGTCAGTCCCGCGTCGACGAGCAGTGCGGTGCCGGTGACGAACGAGGCGTCATCGGAGGCGAGGAAGAGGACCGCGTCGGCGATCTCCTCCGGCGCCGCCAGCCGGCGGTGCAGCGGGTGGATGCGGCCGTACTCCGCCATCAGCGCCTCGGAGTCGCCGGGCGCGACGACCGAGGCGATCATCGGCGTGCGCACCGCGCCGGGACACACGGCGTTGACGCGGACGTCCGGCGCGTAGTCGAGCGCCATGCCCTTCGTCAGCTGGACGAGCCCGGCCTTCGACGGCCCGTACGCCGACTCGGCGCGCAGGCCGACGAACGCGAGCGCCGAGGCGACGTTGACGATCGCCCCGTCGGTCCGGCGCAGCGGCTCGAGCGCGTGCTTGGACACGAGGAAGGCGCCGGTGAGGTTGACGCGCAGCGTCTGCTCCCACGCGGCGAGGTCCGTGCTCCCGGCGGGCTCCTGGGGCCCCGCGATGCCGGCGTTGTTGACCACGGCGTGCACGGCGCCGCGCTCCGCGACGACGGCCGCGAGCGCCGAGCGGACCGCGGCCTCGTCGCCGACGTCGACGGCGAAGGAGCGACCGCCGCGGGGCAGCGCCGCGGCGGTCGCCTCCGCCGACTGCCCGTCGACGTCGAGGCAGGCGACCCACGCGCCCTCGCCCCCCAGGCGGAAGGCGATGGCGGCGCCGATCCCGCGCCCCGCGCCGGTCACGATGACCGTGCGACCGGTCATCCTCCGGGCGATCACTGCGCGGTCACCCCACCGTCGACGGGAAGGGCGATCCCGGTGACGAACGTGCTCTCGTCGCTGGCGAGGTAGGCGATGGCCGCGGCGATCTCCGCCGGATCGGCCACCCGACCGAGCGGTTGCGTCGCGGCGACCTCGCGCCGGGCCGCCTCGGGGTCGTCGCTGCCAGCGATCCAGCGCGCGACGAGCGGCGTGTCGGTGAAGCCGGGGCAGACGCAGTTGACGCGCACACCGTGCGGCGCCGCATCGAGCGCGGCGGCGCGGGTGAGGGCGACGATCGCACCCTTGCTCGCGCAGTAGGCGGCCTGGCCGGGCCAGCCGACGAGCCCCGCGTCGGAGGCGGTGAAGACGACGCTGCCCGATCCGCGGGCGACCATGTGGCGCAGCGCGGCGGCCGCGCAGGCGAACGCCCCGGCGACGTTGACGTCGAGCACCCGGGCCAGGTCAGCCGGGGACGTGTCCCAGATCGGCGCGTCGAGCGTCACGCCGGCGTTGGCGACGAGCACGTCGAGGCGGCCGCTCGTGGCGACGACCCGGCCGACGAGCGCTTCGACCGCCTCAGCGTCCGTGACGTCCACCGCGCAGGCGACGGCGTCCGGCAGCTTGCTCGCCTGGGCGGCGCTTCCGTCCACGTCGACGTCGGCGAGCCAGACCAGGGCGCCCTCGGCGGCCAGGCGCGCCGCAGTGGCGGCGCCGATGCCCGACGCCGCGCCGGTCACGAGCGCCACCCGGCCGGCGAACCGGCTCAGCCCAGCGGCCCGCGGGTCGACGCTGCGCTGCGGCGTGCTCGTGTCGGCGAGTCGTGTCGCGCCCAGGCTCACGCCGCTCCCGTCCCTTCCGTCCCGTTGACCGGCATCCAGTCTTCTCCCCGTCGCCAAACTGCAACGTAGACGATGCGACCTTACGCTCGTCATCAAGCAAGTGTCAAGACCTGATGGGAGAACTTGCACCAGATGAAGGAACGAGGTACAACGTACACAGCGCTTCTGTCCTGAACGCGCCTATCGTTCCGAGCGCAGTGAAAGAGGAGGGCCACGTGACGACCACCCACCCGGCGCCCGCGCCGGCACGGGACCGGGCCGACGCGCTCGACGCGAGCGACCCGCTCGCCTCGTTTCGCGAGCGCTTCCTCGTGCCCGACCCGGAGCTCGTGTACCTCGACGGCAACTCGCTGGGCCGGCTGCCGCTCGCCACGCGCGACCGCCTGGCGCACGCGATCGAGCACGAGTGGGGCGAGCGCCTCATCCGCTCCTGGGAAGAGCGCTGGCTGACCCTCCCCGAGGAGATCGGCGACCTCATCGGGGCGTCGATGCTCGGCGCGGCGCCCGGTCAGGTGGCGCTGGCGGACTCGACGACGGTCTGCCTCTTCAAGCTGGGGTCCGCCGCGCTCGACGCGCGGCCCGGCCGTACAGAGATCGTCACCGACGTCGACAACTTCCCGACCGACCGCTACGTCCTCGAGGGACTGGCCGCCCAGCGCGGGCTGACGGTCCGCTGGATCCACGGCGATCCGATCGACGCCGTGCGCGCCGACCAGGTCGCCGAGGCGGTGGGACCGCAGACCGCGCTCGTCCTGCTCTCGCACGTCTCGTACCGCTCGGCGGCGCTCGCTGACGTCGCGGCGATCACCCGCGTCGCCCACGACGCCGGCGCGCTCGTCCTGTGGGACCTGTGCCATACGGTCGGCTCCGTACCGGTCGAGCTCGACTCGGCGGGCGTCGACCTCGCCGCCGGCTGCACGTACAAGTACCTCAACGGCGGTCCCGGGGCCCCCGCGTTCCTCTACGTTCGTGCCGAGCACCAGGAGGCGCTGCGCCAGCCGATCTGGGGCTGGATCGGCCGCCACGACACGTTCGCCATGGCGCCGGGATACGAGCGCGCGCCCGGGATCCGCTCGATGCTGTCGGGCACGCCCCCGGTGCTGGGCCTGGTCGCCGTCCAGGAGGGCGCCCGCCTGTCCGCCGAGGCCGGGATCGACGCGATCCGCGCCAAGGGCATCGCGCTCACCGAGTTCGCCATCGAGGTGTGCGACGCCGTGCTCGCGCCGCTCGGCGTCACGCTCGCGTCGCCACGCGATCCGGCCCGGCGCGGCGCCCACGTGGCGCTCGCCCACCCCCGCGCCCGGGAGCTCTGCGCGCGGCTCGCCCGGCACGGGGTCATCACCGACTTCCGGACGCCAGACCTCCTCCGCCTCGGCCTGTCGCCGCTGACCACCCGCTTCACCGACGTGTGGGACGGCATCGACGCCCTCCGCCGGCTGCTCTAGACGAAGCGCAGCCCCGCACCGCCGCCTGTCGCCGTGACGATCGAGTGCATGACGGCGTCCGCCATCTCGACGCCGGAGACGCCCACGATCGGCCCCCGCTTGACGGTCTGCACCAGGCCGCCATCCTCGCCCTCCGCGCGCACCTCCGCGATCGCCTCCGAGAGCCCGGGGTCGGCGACGAGGATGCCGCGGCAGCGGTCGAGGCCGACCGTCGACAGCGCGGCGGTGACCATCGCGTTGACGTTTCGCGGAAAGCGGCGGGCGATCTCGCGGACCGGGCCGTCGAAGACGACGGTGCGCTCGCGGATGTCCACCGGGTCCAGCCCGACCGCGGTGAGCTCGATGTTCGACGGGTGCTTCGTGAACGTGACGGTCACCGAGCGCCACGCGCCGTGGCGCTCGGCCAGCGCGTCGACGCCGACCAGCGCGCCGTGCGGGATCAGCAGCCGGTGCCCCGACGCCTGCGCCGCCGCGCCGAGGGCGGCCTCGAGCCCGTCGTCGGCGAGCGCGGCGACCGAAAGCGGCAGGAGGTCGGCGAAGCCCAGGAGCTCCCGGCCCCACTCGGCCAGCAGCGCGGCCCCGGCCGCCTCGAGGACGAGATCAGGGCGCGCGACGCGCACCCCGGCGAGATCGGACTTGACGATCGCGGGCGGACATCCCGCCAGCTTCGCCGCCTGCCGGTCGCAGACGCACACGACGTCGAGCCCGAGACCCGAGTCGGCCGCGATGCGGTCGTACACGCGCCGCCCGATGAAGCCCATGCCGGCGATCCCGACGCGCGTGCGCTCTCGCATGGCGCCATCATGACGCCATGACCGAGCCGCGGCCCATGGCCGCCGATCGCGCCGAACGCGATGCCCGCCTGTCGGCGATCATGGACGAGATCGACCTGACGTCGACGACCTCGCACGTGTTGCGGCGGGCGCACTTCCGGGCCGAGGCGCTGTTCGAGACGATCATGCAGTCGGGCGACCTGACGCCGCGGCAGATGGCCGCGCTCGCCGCGGCCTACCAGCGCCCCGGCGCGACCGTCGCCGAGCTGGCCGAGGCCATCGCGGTGGACCGCAACACGCTGACCGCCATGCTCTCGCGGCTCATGGCGCGCGGTCTGGTGGAGCGGCAGCCCTCGGCCGCCGACCGCCGGGCGTGGTCGATCTTCATCACCGACGCTGGCAAGGACGTGCTGCTCGACGTCGTGCCCAACAGCGAACGGCTGCAGGCCGAGATCCTGCGGCCCCTGCCGCCGGAGTACCGGCCGCTGTTCGTCAAGTGCCTGCGGCTCATGAGCGGGCTCGAGGGCAACAGCCCAGACGCCGCCGGGCCGTTGAGCTGATGCTCGCGCGGCCGCTCGACACCGCGCTCGACCGGCTCGTCGTCCCGGGCTGGTCGCGGATCGGATGGGCGCTGCGGCGGCCGGGCTTCGAGGCGCCGCCGCCGGACGCGCTGGCCGGGCGCAGCGCGCTCGTCACCGGCGCCGGGTCGGGGATCGGCACGGCGGCGGCCACGGGGTTCGCCCGCCTCGGGGCGCGCGTCCACCTGCTCGTCCGCAACCGCGAGCGCGGGGAGCGTACCCTCGCGGAGATCGCGGCGGAGGTGCCGGGGGCGCAGCTCGAGCTCGAGGTCTGCGACGTGAGCCTGCTCGCCTCCGTGCGGGCGTTCGCCACCGCGTTCGCGGCGCGCGTGCCCGACCTCGGCGTGCTCGTGCACAACGCCGGCGTGCTGCCCGAGCGCCGGATCGAGACCGTCGAGGGCCACGAGCTGACGTTCGCCACGCACGTCCTCGGCCCGCACCTGCTCAGCCGGCTCCTGCCGGCGGGGCGGACGATCTGGGTGTCGTCGGGCGGCATGTACGCCCAGCGCCTGCGCGTGGACGACCTGCAGTACCGCGCCGGCGGCTACGACGGCACGACGGCCTACGCGCGGACGAAGCGCATGCAGGTCGCGCTCGCCGAGGAGTGGGCGCTCCATCGCCCCGAGCGGGTCACGCACGCGATGCACCCCGGGTGGGTCGACACGCCGGGGCTGGCGGAGTCGCTGAGCGCCTTTCACCGCCTCGCCCGACCGTTGCTGCGTACGCCCGAGCAGGGCGCCGACACGATCGTCTGGCTGGCGGCCGCCGCGGCGCCCGGGCGCTGCAACGGGCGCTTCTGGCAGGACCGCCGCCCGCGGCCCACGCACCTGCTGGGCCGGGGCGGGGACGACCCCGCCGACCGCCGGACCCTCTGGGACGCGTGTGAGGCGCTCACCGCGCCGCCGGTCACAGCAGGACCGGGTGCTCCAGCGTCGTGAACGCATCGACCACCTGAGGGTCGAAGCGGCACGCCCGATCCCCGACGATCGTCGTGACCGCCCGGTCCACGCTCCACGCGTGCTTGTACGGGCGGACGTGGGTCAGCGCATCGAAGACGTCGGCGACCGCGACGACCCGGCCGGCGAGGGGGATCTTCTCGCCGCACAGCCCGTGCGGATAGCCGGCACCGTCCCAGCGCTCATGGTGGGTCAGCGCGATCTGCTCGGCCGTGCGCAGCAGCTCCGAGCCGCTGCCGCGCAGGATCTGGGCGCCGGCGAGGGTGTGGCGCTGCATGACGTCGCGCTCCCGGGGCGTGAGCGGCCCGGGCTTGAGCAGGATGGAGTCCGAGATCGCGATCTTGCCGACGTCGTGCAGCGGCGCGGCGAGTCCGACCTGCTCGCCGTCCGCGTCGGACAGCCCCATGAGGAAGGCCAGCTCCCGGGCCGTGCGGCCGACGCGCTGCGTGTGCTCCCCGGTGCGGTCGTCGCGGAACTCGGCGGCCAGCGCGAGCCGCTGCAGCATCTCCATCCGCGCCGACTCGAGCTCGACGGTCCGCTGGCGGACGCGCGCCTCCAGCGACGCCTCGACCGCCGCATGCTGGAGCTGCAGCTCGCGCATCTCGAGCAGGTTGCGCACGCGCAGGCGGACCTCCTCGGCGTCGAACGGCTTGGTCAGGAAGTCGCGCGCCCCGGCGTCGAGCGCCCGGCGGCGGACGTCCGGCGTGATGTCCGCGGTCAGGACGAGCACGGGCAGCGAGAGCGAGCGGCGGCTGCCGATCCGCAGCTGCCGCATGACGCCGAAGCCGTCGAGGCCCGGCATGTGGAGGTCGAGCATGAGCAGGTCCGGCTCGCGCGTCCGGCAGCGGGCCAGCGCGTCGTGTGGGTCCGTCGTGGTCTCCACGCGCTGGAAGTGCCAGCTCTCGAGCAGCGCCCGCAGCGCGAGCACGTTGGCGGGCTCGTCGTCGACGACGAGGATCTGCAATCCCTCGATCCAGCGATCACGCCCCCGCACGATTGCTCCTTCGGCCTGGCGATGCGCCGGATGTCGGACCGGCGCGCCGGGGAGGCTAGTAGATGGTCGTGCAAACGCGCCGGGCGCCCGAAACTGGCGGCGACCCTCGCCCGGCCCCAGCTCAGCTCGACGGGCTCCTGCGCTCGCGCGCCCGGAACGTGCGGACCTTCTGGCGGTTGCCGCAGACGGCCATGTCGCACCACACGGCGGAGCGGTTGCGCGACTTGTCGTAGAAGGCGGCTTGGCAGTCGTCGGCGGGACAGACCTTCAGCCGCGGCCACGTGCCGTCGTCCTGGGCGCCGGCGACGCGGGCGAGCACGCGACCCAGCGCGGCATCCACGCCCTTGGCCAGCGGCTCCAGCCGCGCGGTCCCGTCCTCGGCGAAGCGCACCGACAGCTTCGCGCGCCGGGCGGCGGCGTCGACCGCGGCCGCCGCGGCGCGATCGGGCGGCTCGCCGTGGTTCGCCCGCAGCATCGAGCGCAGCGCCTCGCGCATCTCGCGGGCGCGCTCGACCTCGCGGGCGGTCGGCGCGGCTCGCTCACCGCCGAGCAGGTCGCGCTCCCGCAGCCAGTCGCCGAGCGCCTCGGGAGACGTGAACGTCTCGCGGTCGTCCTCGGCGTCGTACGTGTTGACGAACGCCCGGACGATCTCCAGCTCGCCGGGGGCCGCATTGCTCATCGTGACACCACCATAGCGTTGTGACAGGTTAGCTAACCTGCTATTCTCTATTGGTAGTTACAGCAGACGCGATCAGGGGAGGGCCGTCGTGTTCCCGTCGTTCTTTCATCACGCCACGCGCTCGTATCACCCGGCTGACCCGGCCCGGCGTCGTGCACGCGGCGACGACCTCGGCCAGCCGGTGACGATCCGTGTGTCCGAGCTGCGCGAACCGGCGCTCGAGCGCCTGGCCGCGCTGGACGGCGCGCCGCTGCCCGCGGGCCCGCGCCTCATCGCGGAGATCGGCGGCCGGCCGATCGCGGCCGTCGGGCTGCGCGGCGGCGAGGCCGTCGCCGACCCGTTCGAGCGCAGCGCGCCGTTCGTCGAGCTGCTGCGCGTGCGCGCGGGTCAGCTGGCGCGGTAGGGCGCGCCCGGTGGGCGCGGCCGCGTCAGCTTGCGAGCTGGAGGTCGTGGCGGCTGGCCTGCCAGCCCCGCCCGACCTCCTCGAGGATGGCCACCATCGCCTGGGTGGCGGGACCGCGCGCCGACCCCGCGAGCGTCGCCGCCAGCACGCGGCGGCGCGGGGCGACGCCCACGAGAGTGCGGATCGCGATGTCGTCGCGCGGCGTCGTCAGCGCCAGGTCCGGGATCAGCGCGACGCCCACGCCGGCCGCGATGAAGCCTTGGATGGCGGCGTAGTCGTCGGACTGGAAGGCCATCCGCGGCTCGAACCCGCACGCCGCGCACGTGCGCAGGAAGATGCGGGTGTCCGGGCACGTGGCCCGGCTCGTGCCCTGGATCCACGCCTCGCCCTGAAGATCCTCCAGGCGCAGCCGCGCCTTGGCCGCCATCGGATGGTCGCCCGGCAGCGCGACGAACATCGGATCGTCGAGGAGGTGGACGGTCTCGATCGCCTCGTCCTCGATCGGGGCGAACCCCGCCTCGAGCGTCACCGCGACGTCCGCCTCCCCCGCCTTCAGCGCCACGAGCGCCTCGTCGGGCTCGCGCGGCTCGAGGATCAGCTCCACACCCGGATGGCGCTCGCGGAACGCCGCCACCGCCATCGGCATGAGCGACGCGCCGGCGCTCGGGAACGCGACCACGCGGACACGGCCGCCGCGCAGGCCCGCGATCGCCTCGAGGTCGCGCTCGGCCGCCTGCAGGCGGGCGAGGATCGCGTCCGCGTGGCCGACGAGCGCCTCGCCGGCCTCCGTGAGCCGCACGGCGCGCGCGCTGCGCTCGACGAGCTTCGTTCCCGCCTCGCGTTCGAGGGCGGCGATCTGCTGGGAGATGGCCGACTGCGTGTAGGCGAGCGACTCGGCCGCGCCGGAGAACGAGCCCTGGGCGGCGACCTCACGGAGCACCCGGAGGCGCTTGACGTCGAGCATAAGCGCACCTTATCGCGACCAGCTCGAAATGTCATTTGTTCTGATGACGTCACGGTGGCATCGTCTTGGACGTCTTCTCGGTAGCCCCGCAGATCAAGCCAAGGAGGTGCACCGGACATGACCACCATGCACACCACCCTCGAGACCATCGTCATCCGGCCGGCGCGCCCCGAGGACGAGCGCGCGCTGACGCGCCTCGCCGCTCTCGACAGCGCCGCCGCGCTGCAGGGCGAGGTCCTCGTGGCCGACGTCGAGGGCGACGTCGTGGCCGCGCTCGCCGTCGAGCAGGATCGGGCCGTCGCCGACCCCTTCCGCCCCACCGCGGACCTCGTCGAGCTCCTCCGCACGCGTGCCCGCCTCATGGGCATCCCGGGGAGCACGAACCGGCGCCGGCGGCTTTCCCTCCGCCGCCCCTCGCCGGCCGTCGCGCTCGCGCGACCGTGACGTTGCCGCCGGCGGCGGGCGCGTGCCCCGCCGCCGGACGGCCGCGGCGTCCCGCCCCCAGGCCATCGCTTCACGTCCGGCCGTCTGCGCGCGCTCAGCGGGCACGGGCGGCCGAACGCCGCTGTGCGGCCCGGCCGCGCGCCGCGCATACTGCACCGGATGACCGAGAGCTTTCGCTGGCAGGACGGCGAGCGCACGATCCGTTTCGGCCGCGGCGCGCTCGCCGACGCGCCCTCGCTCCTCGGCGACGGCTACCTGCTGCTCACCACGCCCCGTGCGGCCGCCGCGGCGCCCTCCATCGTCGAGGCGGCCGGCGAGCGCCATGACGTCCCGGCCGGCCGGGTCGACGACGCGGCCGGCGACCTGCTCGAGCGCCTCGGCGACGCCGCCGGCCTGCTGATCGTCGCGCTCGGCGGCGGGCGGGTCATCGACGTCGGCAAGGGCATCGCCGGCGCGGCCTGCGCCCGCGCGCTCGCCGCCGTCCCCACGACCCTGTCGGCCGCCGAGATGACCGGCGTGCACCGGCCGCCCCGCGGCCTGCGCCTGCGGCCGCTGCGCCCGTCCATCGTCCTCACCGACCCGACCCTGGCGGCGTCCCAGCCGCCCGGTCCGCTCGCGGCCAGCGCCGCCAACGCGCTGGCCCACGCGATCGAGGGTCCGCTCACGGTCCACGCCTCGCCGGTGCCGACGCTCGCCGCGATCGAGGCGGCGCGGCTGATCACCCGCGCGTGGGAGACCGCCGAGCCCGACCGCGACGCGCTCGCGCTCGGCGCCCTGCTGTCCGGCTACGCGATCGACGGCCAGGGCTACGGCCTGCACCACGTCGCCGCCCAGACGCTCGTGCGCGAGGCCGGCGTCGCCCACGGACCGGCGAACGCCGTCCTGCTCCCCCACACGGTCGAGGCGCTGCGCAGCCGCTCGCCCGAGCGCCTGGGCCGCATCGAGGCGGCGATGGGCGCCGAGGCCGCGGGCGTCGCCGCCGACCTCGCCCGGCACGCGGGCGCCGAGCGCATCCGCGACCTCGGCGTCCCCCACGACGCGCTGCCGGCGATCGCCGCCGCCGCGGCCCGGCGCGCCGACGGCCTGGAGCTCACGCCGCCCGCCGCCGACGCGGACGAGCTGCTGGCGCTGTACACGGCCGCCTGGTAGATGACCGCCGTGTCCGTGCGCGACCTCCTGCAGGACCTCCTCGGCGTCGTCCCCGCCGGGTGCGACCACGCCGAGGCGCGGGTCGTCGTCCGCGACAGCGAGGCGATCGGCGTGCGCAACGGCGCCGTCGAGTGGCTGGAGTCGGAGGCGTCGGCCGGGGTTGGCGTCCGGGTGCGCAGCGGCGGTGCCTGGGGCTTCGCCGCCACCGCCGAGATGACGCCCGCCGCCGCGCGCGGCGCGCTCGCCCGCGCGATCGCGGTCGCCGAGGCCCAGCCGCGCCCGGCCGCCGGCCGGCGCGCATGGGCGGCGGCAGTGACCGGCGTGACGCCCGCCACGGGCACCTGGGCGTCGCCGTGCGCGCAGGACCCGTTCGCCGTCTCGGTCGACGTGAAGCTCGATCACCTGCTGGCCGCCGAGGCGGCGATGGCGGGCGACGCGCGCATCGCGCGCCGCGAGGCGTCCTGCCTGAGCGTCCGCACGCACGTCACGTTCGCCTCGACCGCCGGGGCGCTGTGCGAGCAGACGATCGTCCACTGCGGCGGCGGCCTGGAGGCGCTGGCCGTCGACGGCGACGAGGCGCAGGTGCGTTCGTACCCGAGCGGGCACGGCGGATCGGTCGCCGCGGCGGGCTGGGAGCACCTGCTGAGCCTGGACCTCGCGGCGAACGCGCCGCGGGTCGCCGAGGAGGCGGTGGCGCTGCTCACCGCTCCGGTGTGCCCGACGGGCCCCGTCACGCTCGTGCTGGGCGGCGAGCAGCTCGCGCTGCAGGTCCACGAGTCGATCGGCCACGCGCTCGAGCTCGACCGCATGCTCGGCGCCGAGGCGTCCTACGCCGGCACGAGCTGGATCGCGCCGTCGGACATCGGCTCGCTGCGCTTCGGCTCGGAGCCCATGCACGTCACGGCCGACGCCACGCTGCCCGGCGGCCTGGGCACGTTCGCCTGGGACGACGAGGGCGTGGCGGCGCGGCGCACGACGCTCGTCGACGGCGGGATCCTGCGGGCCGCGCTGTCGGACCGGACGTCCGCGGCCGCCATCGGGCTCGCCGAGTCGGGCGGCTGCGCGCGCGCCGACGGCTTCGCGCGCCAGCCGATCGTCCGGATGACGAACGTCTCGCTCGAGCCGGGCGGCGCCGGGTCGCTCGCCGACCTGCTGGCCGACACCGGTGAGGGCCTGTATCTCGAGACGAACCGCTCGTGGTCGATCGACGACCGCCGCCTGCACTTCCAGTTCGGGACGGAGATCGCGCGCGAGATCCGGCGCGGAGAGCTCGGCCGGCTGTATCGCAACGCCTCCTACGCGGGCGTGTCGCCCCGGTTCTGGGGGTCGCTGGACGCGGTCTGCTCGGCGCCCGAATGGCGCCTGCACGGGCTGCTGAACTGCGGCAAGGGCGAGCCGGGCCAGATCATGGCGGTCTCGCACGGCACCGCGCCGGCGCGGTTCCGGGGCGTCGAGGTGGGCGCGGGTGGCGGCGGTCCGGGACCCTCCGAGGCGCGCTGCCGGACGGCGGCGCGATGACCGGCCCGCCCGATCCGCTCGACCTCGCGGGCCGGGTCCTGGAGGCGGCCGGCGGCGGCGAGACCCAGGTCACCGTGGTGCACGAGCGCTCGCTGACCAACCGCTTCGCCGGCTCGGTCCCGACCCAGGCCACCGCCCTGGACACCGTCACCGTCCACGTCCTCTCGGTCGTGGACGGGCAGACCGGTGGGGCGTCCTGCACCGCGCTCGACGACGCGACGCTGCGCGCCACCGCCGGGCGCGCCCGCCGGGCCGCCGAGGCCGCCGCCCGCTCGGGACCGGGCATCTACCCGGGCCTGCCGGAACCCGCAGCGGGCGGCGGGCACGACGGCTTCGACGCGGCGACCGCCGAGCTCGACCCCGCCGCCGCCGGCGCCGCGCTGGCGGCCGCCGCCGGCGCGGCCGGTGAGCACGGCCTGGACGCCGACGGCGTCTGGACCGCGGGCGACGTCCGTACGGCGATCACGTCCTCGCGGGGCCTGGCCGTCGCCGACCGGGTCACGGACGCCGCGATGCGCGTGCTGTGCCGGGACGCCTCCGGCCGCGCGGGCTTCGCGGCCGGCGCCGGCACGGGCCTCGGCCACGTCGACGGCGCCGCCCTCGCGCACCGCGCCGCCGCGAAGGTGGTCACCGGCCAGGCGGCCGGCCTGGAGCCCGGCGAGTACCCGGTCGTCCTCGAGCACGAGGCGGTCGGGGCGCTGCTGGACATGCTCGGCGACCTCGCCTTCAACGGCCTCGCCCACGCCGAGGGCCGCGGCGCGCTCGTCGGCCGGCTCGGCGCCCGCGTCGCGGCGCGGGGCATCGAGCTGTCCGACGCCCCGCGCTTCCCCGGCACGCTGCCGCGGGCGTTCGACGCCGAGGGCGTGCCGAAGGCGCCCCGGCCCCTGATCGAGGACGGCGTCGCGCGCGCGGTCGTCCACGACACGCGCTCCGCCGCGATCGCCGGCGACGGCGCCGCGTCGACCGGCCACGCGCTCGAGCCCGGCGGCAGCGCCTGGGGCCCGGGGACGCGCAACCTCGTCCTGGCCGGCGGCGGCGCCGCGTCGGTGGACGAGCTCGCCGCGCCGATCGAGCGCGGCATCTACATCACCCGCCTCTGGTACCTCAACGTCGTCCACGAGCGCAGCGCGCTGTTGACGGGCGTCTCGCGCGAGGGCACCTTCCTCGTCGAGGACGGCCGGATCGCGCGGCCGCTGCGCGACGTGCGCTTCACCGACTCGGTCCTGCGGATCCTGGCGGCGACCGAGGCGCTGACCTCCGCCCAGCGGCTGGTCAGCGAGGCCGAGTTCTACGGCACGCGGTTCGCCTCGGGCACCGTTGCGCCGGCGCTGCGCGCGGACGGGTTCCGCATCACGGGCGGCGCCTGAGCGGGGTCAGCCGGCCGCGCTCGCAAGCGCCCCGACGAGCTCGGTCGGCGACTCGCCCCCGCGGACGCGGATGCGCGGCAGCGCGTAGGGATCGTCGTCCGGCGCGGCATCTCCCGGGATCTCGGTCGTCGCCGCGCGGTAGCCCGCGGCGCGCACCGCGGCCTGCACCGTGGGGTCGTAGTGCCCGGCGGGGTAGCAGAACGCGTTGACCGGGACCCCGAAGCGCCGCTTGATCTCGGCCCTCGACCCGGCCAGCTCGCGCCGCAGGGGGTGCGGCGCCAGCGTCGTGAGGTCCGGGTGCGTCAGCGTGTGCGAGTCGATCTCCCAGCCGGCAGCGATCAGCCGGCGGACGCGGCGCGCGCTGATGCCGTCGTGCCCGAGGTTGTGCAGCGCGAGGTTCAGGACGCCCGGCCAGCCCAGGCGGCGCAGGACGGGCGCCGCGTAGTGCGACTGGCCGTAGTAGCCGTCGTCGAAGGAGAGCACGACGGGCTTGGACGGCAGCTTCGCGCGGTTGCGCCAGTTGTCCAGGACGGCGTCGAGGGTCACCGCGTGGTAGCCCGCGACCCGCAGCGCCTCCATCTGCCGCGCGAAGAGCTCCGGTGACACCCACAGGTCGGGATACGGGGCCCCGGGGGTGATGTTGCCGACGACGTGGTACATGAGGATGGGCACAGGGCCCGGGCGCGTGCGATGGACCGGGGCGAGCCCGGTCGGGCCGATCGCCGGCTGCTCGGATGCCTTCGCCGGCCCGTTGGCGACCTGACCGGCCCCGGTCTCGGCCGCGTGCCGTGCCGACGTTGGCTCCCCGCCGCCGCAGCCGGCGAGGCCCACGAGGACGACGACGAGCGCCAGGAGGCCGCCACGGTGCACGATCAACCCTTACCAGGTGGGCCGGAGCGACGGGGTCCGTCGCCGAACCCGCTCGTCAGCCGATCTTGATGAGGATGATCGTGTTGATCACGAACGCGATCGCGATCCCGACCGTCCAGCGGTTCAGGTTGCGCTCGACGAGCGAGCCGCCGCCGAGCGGGCCCGCGCCGGTGCCCACGCCGAACGCGCCGGAGAGGCCCGCGTCCTTGCCCGAGTGCATGAGCACCAGGAAGATGAGCAGGACCGCGAGGAAGACCTGGACGACGTCGAGGATCAGCTCCATGAGGCCCGCATCGTAGTGGGTCCGATCAGTCTTCGAGCTCGTCGAGGCGGCGCAGGATCTCCACCGCCTCGGCCCGCAGTTGGCGGTCGAGCACGCGCCAGTCGGGCTCGGACAGCTTCCCGGTCTGGTGGTCGAGCTCGGCGTCGCGGATCTCGCGGTACTTCGCCTCGCGCTGGGCCTCGAGCTCGTCGCGGTCGGTGTGGTCGCGCTCGCGCACCGCGTCCACGCGCCGGCGCCGCAGCGGCGCCGACACCGCGGCGACGACGAGCAGGAGCAGGGCGAGGATCGCCAGCAGCGCGAGCACGTCCACCGGGGCTCAAGCCTGGCCGAGATCCTGGGCCACGCGCGCCTTCAGGCCCGCGGTGGCGCGCCGGCGCGCGGCGTCGGGCGCCGGCCACAGGGCGATCAGGCCGCCCGAGAAGACGATGAGGCTGCCCGCCCAGATCCAGAACACCAGCGGTGAGTTGATCACCCTGAACGTCGTCGCGGGCGGCTGGCGCTCGTAGGCGAGCGCGATCCCCTGCAGCGCGGCGGCCGTCGTGAGCCCCTCGCCCTGCGGCGACGCGATGAAGCGGTCGGCCCCGCCCACCGCCTTCATCACCCAGGTCAGGTCCGGGCTCACCGCGCTCCACAGGTCGTGGGTGACCCCGGCGTCGAGCCCGATCTCGCTCTCGCCCTCGCCCGAGACCAGGCGCTGCACGGGCGGCATCGTCGGGTTCATCGCCGGGTAGTAGCCGCGCGACGGGCGCAGGGTCGTGACGACCTTGCCGTCCTTGGACACCTGCAGCACCGCGCCGAGCACGAGCGCCGCTCCGGTGTCCTGCGGGTCCGACGCGGTGCCGGTCGCCTGCACGTAGCGCACGTCGTAGCCGTCCACGCGGGCCGACTGGCCCGGCTTGAGCGTGATGTCGCGCGCCACCTGGAAGGCCGACGAGCCGGCCACGCCGACGAAGAGGATCGCGATGCCGAGGTGGACGAAGTAGCCGCCGTAGCGCCGGCGGTTGCGACGCACGAGCGAGACGAACGCCATCGGCACCGGCTCGTGCGACATGGCCCGCCGGGCGCGCACCCCGCGGAAGATCTCCTGGCCGACCGTGCCCGCCACGAACGCCGCCAGCGCGAACATCGCCAGCGCGAGCGGCTTCTGCGGCACGCCGCCGACCGGCAGAAGCGCGACGAGCGCGACGAGCCCGCACAGGACCGGGACGGTGAACGTCCGGCGGAGGTTCGCCACGGTCGCGCGGCGCCAGGCGATGAGCGGGCCGATCCCCGACAGCAGTACGAGGACGAGCGCGAGCGGCACCGTGTAGCGGTTGAACCACGGCGGCCCGACCGACGTCTCGTTGCCGGTGACCGCCTCGGAGATCAGCGGGAAGAACGTGCCCCAGAAGACGACGAAGCACAGCGCGACGAGGACGATGTTGTTCAGCAGGAACACCGCCTCGCGGGAGAACAGCGAGTCCAGGCGGTGCTCGGAGCGCAGGACATCGCGCCGCCAGATCACCAGCGCGATCGACCCGAGCGCCATCCCGCAGATCAGCACGACGAACGGGATGCCGAGCGTCGACGCGCCGAACGCGTGGATGGAGTTCAGGATGCCGCTGCGCACGAGGAACGTGCCGAGGACGCAGAGCGTGCCGGTCGCCAGGACGAGCGACACGTTCCAGATCTTCAGCATCCCCCGCTTCTCCTGGATCATCACGGAGTGCAGGAACGCGGTGCCGATCAGCCACGGCATGAGCGAGGCGTTCTCGACGGGATCCCAGGCCCAGTAGCCGCCCCAGCCGAGCTCCGCGTAGGACCAGCGCGCGCCGAGGAGGATCCCGATGCCGAGGAACAGCCACGCGGCCAGGGCGAACCGGCGCGTCGAGCGGATCCACTCGGCGTCCACCCGCCGCGCGATCAGCGCGCCCACCGCGAACGCGAACGGGATCGCGAACAGCGTGTAGCCCGAGTACAGCATGGGCGGGTGGATCATCATGCTCGGGTGGCGCAGCAGCGGGTTGAGGCCGACGCCCTCGGGCGGCGCCGCCACGACCGTCTCGAACGGCGTGACCTTGAAGACGAGCAGCACGCAGAAGAACGCGCCGTAGCCGAGCAGCACGGTCGTCGCCCAGGGCACGACGTCGCGCATGCGCCGGCGCGTCATGAACAGCACCAGGCTCGACCACAGGGACAGCAGCCAGACCCACAGCAGCAGCGAGCCCTCCTGCGAGGACCACACGGCGGCGGCCTTGTAGAAGGTCGGCGTGGTGGTCGACGAGTGCTGCGCGACCGTGACGAAGTGGAAGTCCGAGCGCAGGAAAGCGATCTCGAGGACCGCGAACGCGACCGTGAGCAGCGCGGCCAGCGCGTAGACGGAGCGCCGCGCCGAGTCGACCCACTCGCGCCGGCCGGTCCGCACGCCGTAGAGGGCGGCGAACATCCCGTAGGCACAGACCCCCAGGGCGATGATCAGGGCCGCGCGGCCGACGATCGCCATCGGTCAGCGCCCTACGACGGCGTCTTCTCGGCGGTGAACTTCGACGGGCACTTCGTGATCAGCGAGTCGCGCTCGCCGACGAACGTCCCGTCGGATCCCCGCTTCACGGTGACGATGACCTCGCGGCCCTCCCGGAACGGGTCGGGCACCGTGCCCGTGTAGCGCACCGGCACCGCCGCGGTGCCCTTGCGGTCGCGCACCTTGAACAGCAGCTCCTCGCCCTCGCGCCGGACCGAGCCGTCGGCAACCTTGCCGGTGAGCTGGTAGGTGCGGCCCTTGTCGACCCCGGCGAGCAGGTCGCTGGGGCTCTTGGCCTGGCTGCCGGCGCTGAAGCTCGTGTAGACGAGGCCGCTGGCCAGCAGCAGCGCGGCGGTGAGGGCGATGACCAGGCGGATACGGCGTTTGCGGGCGGGGTTCATGTCTGGCTTGCAGTCTACGAAGGTCACGCGCCGAACGGCGCGCTCAAGCGATCGCCCAGGAAATTCGATGGATGTTGCGAAACGAATGGCGTCCCGCGGCGTCCTTTGGGGCAGAGAGGAAAAAGCGATGTCCCCGTCAACCCCCATGCGATCTCGTATAGCCCGCCAGCTCCAGCGACTCGGGCCCACGTCCGCGCGCCGCGCCCCGACCCGGCCGGAGCGGACGGACCGCCCGGACCCCACGGCCGCCGCCCCGGCGACAGCGACCGCTCCCACGCCGGCTCCGGCTCCGGCTCCGGCAGCGGAGCCTCCAGACCCGGAGGCCCGGGTGCGGGAGGCCGGCGGCCCGATCGACCGAGCGACGTACACCTGCTCCTGCGGGATGGTGTTCGCCGCGCCCGTGTCGACCTCGGTCTCGTGCCCGCATTGCGGCACGACTCAGGCCTGGTAGCGGCGAGCCCCACCCGCGATTAGATCCCCGGCGTGTCCGGGTACCTTGCTGACCCGATGGTCAGGAAGCTCTTGAGCCGCCCCGTCGCGCTGGTGCTCATCCTGCTCATGGCAGCCGGATCGGTCGCCATGTGGGTCGTCGTGCCGGTGCTCTGGCTGTGGCTGGGGTCGAAGCTGCAGGAGGGCTCCTCGCCGTCGCTCGGGCCGTACCTGCTCGTGATCGTCGGCATCCCGGTGACGATGGTGATCATCGGCAAGGTGCTCTCCCGGCTGGACCGCCTCTACGCCGCCGTCCTGCGCGCCCCGCGCCGGCAGCGCGTCCAGGCGTCGTGGCAGAAGTCGATGCGCGGCGAGCGCGGGTCCACCCGCCAGCGCACGATCCTCGACAGCGTGATGGTCGTGTCGGTGAGCGTCGCGCTGCTGGCGTTCGGCGTGTGGTTCTTCGGCTTCGCCGGGTCGTCTCTGCCCAGCTGACCGGGCCGAAGCGCCCGGGCGAGGCGGCCGCCTCAGACCACGACGCCCTGGTCGACGAGCCAGTCGGCGACCACGGGCGGCGGATCGCCGTGGAACTCGGCGCGGGCGGCGAGGCGCAGCAGCGCCTCGCGGTCGTCGCCGGTCTGCTGTGTCTTGTGCGCGAGATAGCGCACGATGGCGCCCGCCATGACGATCTGCGGCACCTCCTGCTCGGGGTCGATGCGCCGCACGACCTCGGCGATCCGCTCGTCGAGCGGCTCCTCGAGCAGGGCGCGCGCGGGCTCGTCGGCGTCCTCGAGCAGCTGGGCGAACTCGCCGACGTCCGCGTTCTCGTCGTCCGGGTCGACGATCTCCGCGGCGCGACGGGCCAGCTGGGCGAGCGTGACGGGTTCGGGTTCGGTCGGCATGTGAGGCGGGCTACCCGGTGACGGCCGCCGGTGCACGCGGCGCCGCAAACGATCGACGCCCCGGCCCGTGGGGCCGAGGCGTCGCCGGGGTCCTCGATCCCTGGAGGTAGATCGAGGGTGCTCTGCTCCACCTGGCCGCTTCGTAGGAGGAGTCCGAACCGACCAGGTCAAGCGCGACGTTACCCCCGAACCTAAAGCCCAGACGAGGGAACGCCGATTTGTCCCGGAATGCTTCGACTCACGCTCCTCGCCGCCGGCGCGGCCCTCGCGCTCGCCGCCCCCACCGCCGCTGTCGCCGCCGACTCCAACCCCGCCTCGGGGGTCTGCCCGCTGAAGGTCGCGGGCGTCCCCGGCGGCAAGCTCACCGCCGGGGTGAACATCGCCGACGCCGATTCGACCGCGACCCGCAAGGCACGCTGCGGCGTCGTCGGCCGGGTCGTCCGCACGCTGGTGCGCGAGGGCGCCGAGATGCCGATGAAGGCGGCCGGCTACCGCTGCACGCCGGTGATCGCCGGATCGCGCATCCGCTGGACGTGCGTCTACCGCGGCGGCACGCCCCGCACCACGGTCACGCTGAACTTCGGCTACCGGGTGAGCTAGCGGTTGGCATGGAGACCATCGGCCACTAGGCGCTCTTCTTCTTCTTCCTGCTGGTCCGCTGGCGCACGGCCAGCGCACCGACGCCGGCGCCGAGCAGGAACGCGACGCCGAGCGCCACGATCAGCGGCGTGCGCCAGGTGCCGAAGATCCAGTTGACCCGCACGTACTGGAAGTTCGCCAGGGCGAACGCCAGCATCAGGCAGAGCACGATCGCGAAGCCGATCTGGGTCGCCGTGATCCGCCGGCGCGGCTTGGATTCGTGGTCGAGCTCGGAGGTGTGCGGTCGCGTGGCCATGAGCCGAGCCTACTCGGCCACGATCCGCTCGGGCGCGGTTGCCGGCCGGCTCCGCGCGCGGCTTGCCCGGCGCTCCGGAAGGACCCATGCGAGCACCGCCGCAACGACGCAGAAGCCGACCGCGATCCACAGCGCGACGCCGTAGCCGTTCTCGGTCGGCAGCTGGGACCCCGCGGGGGTGTGGCCGGCGAGGACCGCCGCCGTGAGGGCGCTGCCGAGCGAGAAGCCGACGTACCGGACCACCTGGTAGAAGCCCATCGCGCTGCCGGTCTCGCGGCGCGGCACAGAGCGGACGATCAGGCCGGGAATCGCCGCGAACGACAGCCCGAGGCCGACGCCGATGATCGCCATCATCACGAACGCCTCCCAGAGGCCGCCGTGCAGGAGGGCGAAGAAGGCGCTCGCGGTGCCGACGGTCAGCGCGCCGAGCGGCAGGATCGCGCGCTCGCCGATCGTGTGCGCCAGCCACGGCAGCATGCGGCTCGCCGCGAGGCTCATGATCGAGAACGGCACGAGGATTAGGCCGGCGACCACGACGCTCGCCCCGAACCCGTAGCCGGCGGCCGTGGGGGTCTGCACGTAGGCGATGACCGTGGAGATGTTGATGTACATCGCGACGCCCTGGACGAGCCCGACGGCGTTCCCGGTCAGGACCGACGGATGGCGCAGGAGGCGCAGCTCGACGAGCGGCGCGGAGCAGCGCAGCTGCTGGAAGACCCATGCGCCCAGCAGGAGGACCGCGCCGGCGAGCAGCGCGACGACCGCGGGTGAGCTCCACGACCAGGTGCCGCCCTCGGCGATCGCGAGCAGCAGCGCGACGAGGCCGAGCGAGAGCAGCGCCGCCCCGGCGATGTCGAGGCGGGCGCCGTGGCCGTCACTGCTGCGCGGCACGACCGCCAGCGTGGCGGCGAGCGCGAGGCCGCCGACGACGGCGCCGAACCAGAACGCGGCGGACAGGCCGAGGCCGTCCGCGATCAAGCCGGTGAGCGGGTAGCCGGCGCCGACGCCCGCGGCCGCGCAGACGGACAGCAGCGCGATCACCGGGGCCACGCGCTCGCGCGGGAGGTGGTCGCGCGCGGCGGCCATGGTCAGCGGGACGAGCCCGAGGCCGACGCCCTGCATCGCCCGGCCGGCGACGAGCACGGCAAGGTCGGTCGCGACGGCGGAGACGATGCCGCCGGCGGTGACGACGGCGAGTCCGGCGGCCAGCGTCCGGCGCCGGTGCGGCCCGTCGCCGAGGCGGCCGAGGATGGGCGCGGCGATCGCGCCGGAGAGCAGCGCGGCGGTGAGCGACCACTGTGCGGTGCTGATCGAGACGTGGAGGTCCTCGGCGATCGTCGGGATGAGCGGCGCCCCGAGGGCGCTGACGATGGCGGTCACCATCGTGACGAAGATGAGGACTGGGGCCAGCATGGCGTCGCGGCGCAGCGCAGCGGTCACGACTCGCCCCGCTCCTGGAGCGCGTCGATCAGATGGCCGATGGTCTCGGTGGCGGCGACGAGCGCCCTGACCTCGTCGTCGGGCAGCTCCGCGGTCAGCGCGCGCAGGACGCCGCGGTAGTGGGCGCGCACGGCCCCCAGCTCGGCCCGCCCCGCGTCGGACAGCGAGACGAGCACGACGCGTCCGTCCTCGGTCGAGCGCTCCCGCTCGACGAGGCCGCGACGCTGCAGGCGGTCCACGAGTTGGGTGACGGTCGGCTGCGCGAGGACCTGCGTCTCGGCGAGCTCGGTGATGCGCCGGGGCCCGGCGTCCAGGCCGGCGAGCAGCGCGGACTCGGTCCGCGAGAGGCGGTCCGGGCCCGACCGCAGCAGCAGCCGCGTCAGCAGCGACGCACGCGGCAGGAGGGTGCTGGCGACGAGGTCGATCGCCTCGGTGCGCGATGGGGCGACGGCGCTCACGTCGGCAATTGTATTGCATTGCAATACAATATGTCCACGCCACCGCGGGTGCTTGCGCCTACGCGCCGACCTCCGGAGAGCGCAGCTCAGAAGTCGCTGCCGCCACCACCGCCGCCGAGGCCGCAGCCATCCATGCCGCCGAGCAGCGCGATGAGCAGCAGCGTCACGATCACGGAGAACAGCAACGAGCCGAAGCAGCCCATCCGGCTGCTGAAGAACACGAACATCGCGCGCCACTACCCCACGGGCGCGCTTCTCCACATCAGGCGGGCGGGTCTCCGACCGGGCGACGCCCGAAAGCGGGTCAGGACTTCGTGAACCGGCTTCGGCGATCGGCGAGCGTGACCTCGAGCGCCTCGATTTCACGAACCCGGGCGAAGCTGTCCTCGAGCGCGGTGGCGGCCCGCTCGAGCAGACCGGCGTCGCGCTCCAGCTGCGCGCGCGGCACCTCGTCGCGTTCGAGCTGCGCGGCCTCGCGCAACTCGAGCGCCCGTGCCCGTGCCCGAGCGGCGCGCTTCAGCGCCTCGTTCGCCCGAACCGTCATGCGCCCCGCGCCCTGAGTGCTCGGAGAGAACCGATGACCACACCATCCCCATCACCGGACGTCGCCCAAACCTTCCGGTCGAGCGGCGCGCCGGCAACGATGACCGTCCCGGTCGGAGTGGAGCACGAAAACGACGAAAGCCCGGTAGAGGCCGGGGCTTCCGCCAGAGCGGGATGGTCGCTGTCCGGGTCCGCGATCGTGCCCCGGAGGCCGGCGTCACGATCGTCTGAGGCATCGAACACCGCACCGTGATCCGATGGCCCATCCAGTCCTGCAACGTTCGCATGGCACGCCAGCCGCGGCCATGCGGGTACCGAACGTGTGGCGCCGGTCGTGGAAGACATGCGTGTCGTCGAGCTTTGCCGCATCCAGCGCTCTAGCCGCGGATACGAGAGCCGGTAAGGACACGCAGGCAGCGGTGCCCGCGTACGACCTCAGTGGGCAGCCCGACCATGCCGCGCCTGTGTAACGCCCGGACGACGTAACGAAGAAGACTGCGGTCGGGCAGCCGGGCGTCATGCGCGGCGCGCAAACCGTGGCTGTATGCGGTCAGTGCAAGGCGACGCGGGGCACGTGGTCCGGCACTCTGAGTGCGAGGAGCCGTTCCCTCAGCTGGCGCGCGTGCGCATCACGGGCTTGTCCTGGTGGGTGCTTGTCAACTGGACAGGTTCTGTCTGCGCAAGCGTAGTAGTCGGCCAGTCGTCGCGACTGCGCCGCCGTTCGAGCGAGAACATCGAGATCGGCCATGATGTTCGTCGTAGTACCCGGATCGGCCTGCTCTTGTCCGTCGCGTGCCCAGTTCACCGTCACCGGGGGCTGCGAGCGGTCCACGCGAGTGCAGTGGACGCGCGTGGTCGCGTCGCTCGTCGTGCTCGCGCGTTTTCGGGCCCCGCAGGCCGTGTCCCGCCGACCCCGTATGCCGCCCTGTCCGCCGGCTGACGAGGGCTGGACCCGAAACGCTCCTCCGTGTTAGGCTCGCTGAACACTCGGCGAGGCCTGCGTAAGGGCGGGTGAGCAGGCCGCCGCGATCACGGAGACGAGTCGTGAGAACCACGCAGACGGCGGGGTCGAACTCACGGTTGGCCGATAGCGGACTGCCGTTGGATGTGTGGGCGCACTTGCTGCTCGACCTCGACGGCGAACTCAGCAAGCTGGCCAGGTGGGAAACGTTGCGACAGGCGTGCTCGAGCGGTCGCGTCGCCGCCGATCTCGACGTTCTCATCGCGGATACGAACACCACGGTCGACCACCTTCGCGAGATCCTGTCTGCAGTTCCGGGCGCGTTACATCTGATGGCCGCATAGTGGCCTCTGTTTCCCGGTGGTCTCCAGGACTCTTCCCGCCGGCGCTCTGGTGCCGATGCACCGTGGGTCTGCACCCGCCACATTGAGGTTGCGGTGCATTTGAGTATGGCGTCGCGTCAGGGCATCACAGGCGCTAGTCGTCGGCGACGAGCGCTTAACAATGCCGCCCGTTCGTCGTCTTGACCCGGTGGTGAGTCCGGCGCTGAGACCCCCGGCCGGGGATCGAACCCGCGTGGACGGCTCTGCAGGCCGCCGCCTCACCACTCGGCCACCGGGCGCGGTGCTCTACCGGCGGGTCAGCGACAGAACCGCGCGAGCGTGCTGGCGTCGACGCGCCGGCCGTCGGGCAGCGTGACGAGCAGCGCGCCGCGCTGCTCGAGGTCCTGGCGGGGCGCCTCGAGCACTGCGCCGACGACCTCGCGGCTGGTGTCGTCGGGGTACATGAACATGTGGCCGAGGTCGGTCTCTTCGCCGGCGACGCCGTCGCCGAGGTACAGCACGTCGTTCGCGTCGTCGTAGGTGACGCGATCGAAGGTGTAGGAGCCGAGTTGGGCGGTGGTCATGTGCGTGGGGCGCGCAGCAGCCACCACAGCCGCTGCCGAAAGGTTGGGATGGAGGTGCGCCTAGCGCGGTGCGCAGTGCGGTGACCGGATGCCGAGCCAAGGCGAATGGCGACCGCCTCGTGAAGGAAGGCCTTGGCCATCGCGACCGCTGAGACGTCATTGATCTGCGCAAGCGCCTCGAGCGCCCGAACATCGGCCCGTGACACGGGTACCGCGAGCACAACCTCCACGCTCGGATTCGGGCTCGGCCGCTCGCCTTCCTCGAGCGGGAACTCCTCCGTTGGATCTAGGTCGATGGTGGGGTGATGGGCGCGGTGGTCCACGTGCTTCATGATCTTCGTCAGACGTGCTTTTGCCAAGCCGCACGCTGCGTCGGGGTGAGGAGGGCCACCCTGTCATGACGTGCCAGACAGCATCGTCGCTCTCGTCAGGCTGCAAGACGATGGTGAGGCCCCGGCCCCGGAGGTCGATGCCGATCATCAGTCGGCTGCCAGGCACCCTCGGATTGGGATTCGCGGGGCAGTAGGGCCCTGCGTCGGCAACGCTTCGGACGTTCGCGATCGTGATGCCTCGGGAGGCCAGTTTGTCGACCGCTTGCTCGTTGAAGACGAGTTGGGCGATGAACACGGCGCCAATCTAAACGCTCGTGTTGACCGCACATTGCTACCTCATCGCTACCACGGCTGCCCCCCAAAAAACGACGAAAGCCCCGTAGAGGCCGGGGCTTCCGCCAGAGCGGGATACGGGAATCGAACCCGCCGAAAGCGCTGCTCTGCCGCGCTTTCCGCTTGGCTGAGTGGTGTCCGGTCTGCTCAGGTGCGCTGAGGTTTGCTCAGATTGGTACCTCGATTGGTACCCCGGCGCGCAGCTTGAAATGCTGCGCCATAAGGTGCGGGATCTGCTGATCGATTGCTTCTTGCGCGTGGCGGACGAGCGGAAGGGCGATATCACCCCGCGCCTGCCCCGCGAGATCCATCCACAGCGTCGGGTGATATCGGACGAGCGCCCCAAGACAGAAGCTAAGGGCGAGCATCATTAGTAGTTGCGACCAGACCGTGCCGTCGGGCATCGGAGTGATCACCCAGGCGCTCCCGTCAGCACCCGTCGCCAGACATCGCTCTGAGATGTCGTCGTCTCGGCTCATGTAGTACGTCCGGGCTGGTCCGCCTTGTCCCCATTGATGGTTCTGGCGCTCGTGAATCTCTTGGTCCTCGCTCAACTGAAGCGCGCTGCGGAGTTCGTCCGGTGTAGGCAGTCCCGCTAATCCTTCGAACACGATCACCTCGGGCCCGGGCATGCCAGGGCGGCGTTCCCCGACCTCGAATGCAAAGCCGGGATAGGCAGCCGCACGCAAACCGGTGACTCTCTCGTACATTTTGATGGTCGCCGGCAGGCGGTTAAGGAGATCACGAATCCGCACTTCCGCACCCTCAATCGAGGGCGTACCGACGCGACGATGCAGATTCCAGGACGGGAACGGAGCGGTGTAGATCCGTGAAGGCTCATGATTTCCCGTGGCGTTCGCGATCTGTTGCATGGTCCCGCCCGTAACTCGGATCCGGAGATCAAGCAAGGCACGCGGTCCCTGTGAGAGCTCCTGGCGCCACTGAATGGCTTTTAGCCCGTGCCCTCCGGTTAGGGCCTCCTCGTTCTGTTCTCGGCCTTGAAAGAGGATCGCGGCGCGGGCGAAAGCCAGCGCGCCGTAGTACTGGAGCAGCGGTCGGATCAGGTCGCTTGCGCCTTGTGCGCTGGCCCAGTAGTCACGGCCCTGGATTAGGTGGGCGATGATCGACCGGGCCTTGCTGGCGCTCAGTTCGCGTTGATGCCGCTGTTGAAATCGGATTTCGAGGTAGTCACGGCTCTCGAGTAGCGCGAGTTCGCGCAGTCCGTCCATTCGCTGATGCTCTCACGGGCTCACGACACCAGGCGCGGCCGAAACGATCGGCGACGACGATCTGAACGCTCCGGCGATTAAAGCCGCTTCGTGCTCAGGTGCTGGGGCGTAGTCCGCATACCGCTGCGTAGTCGCGATATCGCGATGTCCCATCCACTCCTGCAACGTCCTCATTGGCACACCGGCCGCAGCCATCCGCGTCCCGAACGTGTGCCGTAGGTCATGGAAGACATGCGCGTCATCGAGCCTCGCGACCCTGAGCGCCTTGCGGAACCGGCGGAGAATCGCCGCCTTCGCGAGCGGCCCGCCAGTCAGCGGGTCAGCGAACACGAGGTCGTCGTCGCCCTGCATGCTCGACGCCTTGAACAGCGAGTCGAGCTCCCCGGCGACCCGGTCAGCCATCGGCACGCTTCTGGTCGATCGACGGCTCTTCGGCGTCCCAAACTCGCCCAGCACGTAGTTCTGCCTGACCCGGATGCGGCCCGCGGTCCAGTCGACGTCGCGCCACCGCAACGCGATCAACTCGCCCTGTCGGAGTCCGGTCATCGCCGCGGTGATGTAGAGCGCCCGATCAACCGCCTCGTACGTCCCCGACGTTGCTGCGGCTCCGACCGCCTCGACCTCTACAGGCTCGAGGAACCGGATGTCCTCGTCGGGCTCGACGACGGGCAACTCGAGATCCAGGACGGGGTTCGATCCCGTCCAGCCCTTCCGCTGGGCATACGACATCAGCGCGTTCAACGTGCCGATCGCGTTGCGGATCGTCTTCGGCGACAGCGGCTTAGTCCGTCTCAGCCCTCCTGGCCGCTGCCCGGCCTGCATCAGCGTCACAAGATCCGCCACATCCTCGGTCCGGATTCCGTCGATCGCGCGATCCGCGAAGAACGGCTCGATCCAGTGAGCCAGGTGCCCGCGCACGGCAGCGAGCGTTGACGGCTTGCGCCCCGACGCTGCCAGGTAGCGCGTATAGCGCCGGCCGGCCTCATGCATCGTCAGCCGCTCCCCTACCCGCGCTGCCCCTGGCGTCTCAGCGATCAGCCGGCGAAGTTCCGCCTCCGCTTGCGTCCGGGTCAGCCCGTCACGCGAGCCCTCGCCGCGCTTCGGGCCGATCCTGCGCTTGATCTGTCGGCCGTTCGTGCGCCACTTGCCGTACCACGTCTGCCGTCCGCTGCGGTCGGCTCGAACGAAGAGCCCGCCCGTCCCGTAGGACCGCCTCGGCTTCTCAGCAAGGGATGTCGTCATGTCGCTCCTCGACGTTCGCGGTCGCGGCATCCTAAGCCGCTCGGCCGACCCGGCCGGCTCGCTGCGGTCCTCGGCGTCGCGACTGCCACCACGTCTCAAGCTGGGCGGGCTCGAAGCGGACGTACCGGCCCAACCGCACATGAGGCACCCGATCGGCGCGGGCCTCCGCCAGCACCCACGTCTTGGGCACCCCCAGCATCTCAGCCGCCTCCAACGCGTCCACCAGTCGGGCGTGCGGGTGCGTAGACGAGCCAGTACTCATGCCGCCGCCCTCTCGTCGCCGTAGATCGCTTCGCGACGCCGGCCCTCCGTGTGGAGGGGGGTAGTAGTCGTCATGTTGTCTAGGGGCTGGCGATGACTACTACCCTCCCAAATGCGCGAGTTCTCCGCGATTTCGCCCGCCTCCTCGAGATCGCGCCATGCGTCGCGGAACGTCCTGTCATTGATCGCTCGCCCGACCTTCCGGGCGACTTCCGTCTTCGTTGCTGCGGGCAGCGCCGCCTTGATCGCTGCGGCTACCGCCTCTCTCGCCGGGACCTGCGGCCCGGGGTTCTCCGGAGGCGAAGAACTCTCGACACCTCCGCACTCGGGACTGATGCCAAGGAAGACATCGGCCGGCTCGGGCGCGTAGCGCATCTTGCCGCGCCCTCCGCCGCAACTGAGAGTGCGTGGGGCGTCCTCGTCGTTGGGGTCGCGCAGCAGGGCGAACAGCGCGTCGGCCTGATCCTTGATCGCCGACGAGCCGCGGAAGAACTTCTCCGAGTCGCCCTTGTGGTGGATCAGTACGACAGCGGCTTTCGTGTCACGCGCGAGCTTCGCCAGGGCGGACACGGCGGGGGCCATATCGTCGGAATCATTCTCTGACTTCGACGGCGTGAGCCGGCGTAGCGAGTCGATCACCACAAGGTTCGCGCCCAGCTTCTCGACCTGGCGACGGACCCATACGAGGTCGTCCGGCATGGAGATGTCGAGCCCCATCGCGTCGATGTACTGGAACTCGGCGGTCGTGGCACCGGTGGGCCGTAGCCGCTGGTCCACGAACATTCGTGGCCCCATCTCCGCGTCGATGTAGAGCGCGATCCCCTTGACGCAGAGGATGCCCGCCATGGCTTGGCCGCGGGCGACACCTGTGCAGAGCGCCTGTGCGAGCCATGATTTGCCGCCGCCGCTCTCGCCGCTGACGATTGTCAGTGTGCCGTCAGCGACTACACCTTGCACCCGCCACGGGATAGGCTCGGGCGGCTTGGCGAGTAGGGCGTCGAGGTCGATGATCCGGCCCGCGTAGCGGTCTGTCTCCCCCACGGGCGTCTCGCTCGTGGCCGGAACCGCGATCTCGTCGGCCACACCAGACGTTGCCTCGTGGGCGGGCTCAGAAACGACATCCCCTGGCGGCGACCACGACACCGCCTCCCGCGCCAGCGCCATGAGCGCCTTCTTTGCGCTCGCCACGCCGTCAGCGCCGAACTCTGAGGCTTCCCGCAACATGTCGCCAACGTCGTAGCCGTCATCCCGGCCCGGGTCGATGTCGAGAACGCGAACATCCACGCCGACAGCGTGCAACGCGGCCGCGATCGCCTCTCGGGCGCCACGGCCCTGCGGGTCGCAATCCATCGACACGTTCACACGATCGACGAGCGCGAACCGAGCCGCGTACTTGCTGAAGCCCGTCGCGGCCCCGGTGCCGGGAATCGCGACCGCGGGCAACTCGAACACGTTCATGCTCACCGCGTCGCCCTCACCCTCGACGATCGTCACCTCATGGCCCTCGATCGTCTCGACGGGCGGGAAGATGTCCCGTGGGCGTCCTCGGAGCGCTAGCGACTTCGGCTCGCCTCCTGGGAGGTAGCCGACCACGTTAATGAGCTCTCCGCCGGTGTCATTGATCGGGAACACGAGGCGCTTCTCCCGCCAGCCATCCGCCTGGCCCCACCCAGCCCCGGCCGCAGCGAGCGCCCGGGCCGTCCAGCCGTTCCGATCCTCGAGACGCTTGAGCAGCTTGGCGTGTCCCTGCAAGTCCTGCTGCCACTGGACGAGCGTCGCCTCGTCGGGAAGCGCGGCGGGGGGTCTATCGCCACCCGAGCGACTGGCGGCGCCGCGGCGAGGCGTGTCATCCCCGCCAACCAGCCCATGGCGCTTGAGCAACTCCATCGCATCACCCGGTGCCCGTCCCTGTGCGAGCGCAGCGTCGTACGCGCCGCCCTTCGCTCCGCACCCATGGCATAGCCAGGCGCCCGTCTCGACGTTCACGCTGGCGGAGGGGCTCCGATCCCCGTTGCGATGAACGTCGCCTGGCGCGAAGCACGACACGGACACGTTGGGCCCGCCGGCCGGCAATGACACACCGAGGTCGGCGAAAAGCGCGCGCACATCTACGCAATCGAGAGTAGTCATCGCGCTACCTCCCGGTTGCGGTTCGTTCGGGCCTGCACGTCATCCCAGAACTGCTGACGCAGCCTGACAGACAGCCCGTTGAACACCGTGTTGCGCTCGCTGCTAGTCAGGCCAGCGGTGAGCCCAGCAAACTGCTCAACACTGAGCGTCGGGCCGTTCGCTGCTGGTTCTGGCCCGCTGTCGCCGTCGTCGCGGCTCGTGGACGCGCGACGGCGGGAAGGCGCCACGCGGTGCTCACGCGCAGCCGTAGCGACGTAAAAACCCCTCGCCGATCGCACTACCCGCGCTGCCCGCTCACGGACCGCACGGACGATCCGGCGGCGAATCGGCTCGACCTTCTCGTAATGTGCGCTCGCGACCTGCGCCCGCTTGATGTCCCGTCGCAGCCCCGGCGCATGACGCTCGAACTGCTGACGGCAGACAACCACGTATCTCCGGTACGTATCGGCTCGCTCACCCGTAATCACCTCGTACCTCTCGGCCTCGGCGATCAGCTCGAGCCATTCCGCGGCCTGAACATGCTCCGCAGGCTGAACATCCGTGCCCTCTCGGGCCAATGTGGTTCCCATAGCGGGACCTCCATATATGAACTTTTCTGGAGGTGCCACGCTGGAACTCGCGCGTCATCCTCCACTGAACGGCGCGGATCATAGTGCGCGGTCCGGCGGTGCACAGAAAACAACTAAGGGCCACTCCGCGAAGAGTGGCCCTTAGGAGAGGCGTTCAGTGGATGATGCGTGGGGGTGGTTCTAAGCGTGAACGTGTTCCAAGCGTTGACGCTGTACCGGCAACACTACCACTGACAGTGGTCGTAATGACAGTCCGTCACAGCAAGGCGCGGAGCTACCGCCGAGCGAACAGGCGACCCACAAGCCCACCGGCAGATCCCGCTCCCTGAGACGCGGCATACACCGCGCGCAGATACTGCTCCACCGGGGTGCCCTGAAGACTCGCGAACGACTGCTGCGGCGGCATCGGAGACGCCGGACCCAGGGGTTCCTCGGGACTGGGGCCACCAGCAGGCGCCGGACTTGGATCAACAGGTGGAGCGTTCCGGTTCGCCACCTGCGACATCACCCAGTTCTCGTACGCATCGCTCCGCTGGTTGTTCCTCGTGTTCGCCGCATCAGCCTGCAACCCGGCGAGCTCCGCAAGCTGCTGCGCATACGAACCCCTCAGCATCGCGTCCTGCGCCTGATAGTTGAACTGGTTATCGCTCTGCGCCCGCTGCAACGCCCCGGAATACAGTTGCCCGCGGGCGGCGTACCGGTTCCCCGTTCCGCGCTGGGTCTGCTGATACGCCCGTTGAAGAAGCTGCGCCCTCGAGAACGGGTTGTTCGGGTCAATCGACCCATCATCCTGATACCCAAACGAACGCTGGATGATCGGCTCCTGCGCCGCCAGAGCCGCCAACGTGTTGCCGTAGTTCAAATCAGCCCCGTTGAGCTGCGCGGTCAACGCCGCATCGAACGGCACCACCTCGCCCGGAGGCGCCCCCGGCTGAGTACTGTTGGCCGGCAGGACCGCAGGCGCCTGCTGCTGGGGCGGGTTGTACTGCCAGCCACCCGGGAACGTCCACGTGTTCGGATTGGTGTACCGCAGCAAGCCCGCCCTAGCCATCACACACCCACCCGCCGCACACGCGCGCAAACGGCCACCACCAGCGGCCCAGGCAACTCACAGCTATATCACGGTCATGCAGCACACCCCCAGTCTACCTGCCCACCCGGCATCAATCCGCAGCACAAACTGACGCACTTCTGTCGCAGAAAAGCCGTTAACCGCCAGAATTTGAGCAGCCCGCGGAAGAATAGATTCGGGATCGCAACGGAACGCGAAGGCCCCTCCCCCCTTGCGCTTGCGAGCGCGGACGCGCCAAATACGGTGGGCGGGATTCGGGTTTGGTGGCGACGTGTGTCCCTCTCATATGAAAGGACACGCTCGGGGCTCACACTGACGATGCGACCGGGTTTCCCCTTACGAGACCCCGAAGCTACCGTGAAGCACGGACTCACCACCGCCTCATGGTCACCGCTCGACTGACAGGTCCGGCTCTTGACGTGGCCAGGGTGGGGCTAAATGCTCCCCTGACAGTGATGGCCAGGAGAGGACGGCAATGCGTACACCGAGTAGTGGCCAAGCCGACGTTGGCGGGATGGTCATCCCCTTCCCGGACCGCTTCGACGATCACGGGACGCGATGGCAGCCGTGGGTGGCCGAACGTGTCGTTGCGAACCACTTTGGGGTGTCCGGCCGCACAGTCCGCCGGTGGCAGACACAGGGGATGCCGTCACGGATGGTGGGCGGCAGCCGGCGCTACCGACTCTCGATATGCGATGAGTGGCTCGCCGATCGCGATGCCACATAGGCGTCGGTCATCGGTACGTCAGACGGTTTGTACGGGCGTCGAGGCGCCATTGCGCTCGGCGGCACTCAACGCCGCCCGGACGCTCGAGGCGTACCAGCGCTTTCCGCCCTGGCCGGTCGCCACGCTGTCAGCGTTGAGGTGCTCAGCAATGGCGCGCAAGCTGCGGCCTTCTGCGCGCTCACGGACGATGCGCGAGACGACCGTGACCGGGAGTTCTGAGCGACGCCCGAGCCGCACGCCGGCCGCGCGCTTCGCGGCCAACCCGTCTCGTGTGCGCTGGCCGATCAGACGCCGCTCAAGCTGAGCGAACGTGGCCATGATCGAAACCATCGCCTCGCCCATCGGGGTTGTCGGGTCGGCCGGTGTGTCGAGCGCGAGGCAAGCCCACCCCTGACGCTGAGCGGTCGCCATCAGTCCGGCGAAATCGACCAGCGAGCGTGACAAGCGGTCCAGCTTGGCGACGATCAGGACATCAGCGTGACCTGAGGCCATCGCCTCGAGCGCCACACGGATGCCGGGCCGACGCAGATCCTTGGCGGAATACCCAGCGTCCTCGATGACGTCGACTAGCGTCCAACCACGACGCTGCGCCTCAGCGGCGATCGCAGCTCGCTGTGCGTCCAGCCCAGCTCGGCTATCCGCCTGCTCTTCGGTACTGACCCGCACGTAACCTACAACTCGCATCAGGGCGCTCCTATCGCCTCGGTGCCACGGGCCGGGACGGTTGCCCCCGTCGCCGGCCCACTAGAGGAGCGACCGTACAGCAAACGACCGATTGCTGTACAGACCGACTCGAGCAGACGTTGAGCGTGCCACGGATCACAGTGGAGGATCAGCCTACGTTCGCGCGATCCGCATTGTCCCCGAGCTTCCTTTGTGGCTCCGGCGCTTCGGCTGCCACAAGCCTATGCGCGTAACGAGAAGCAGGGCAGAAGCGCGCGGGTGCCTCACGCGCGTTTTCGGCAACGATCCCAGCCGCAAGCGCACTCGGGCTGTAGGCTTACTGGTGTTGTTGATCTTTGGGGGTTTCGGCGGGTTTGGGCGCGTGTGGGGGCGTGTGCCCCGGTGGGATCGGGGGTTTTGGGGTGCGTGTGCGCGGGCCGTGGGTTTCGGCCTGGGTCGCTGCCGTTTGAGTGCTGGATCGCCTAGCCGCCCGCTGGCGCTGAGCCGGACGCGCGCCATGAGGCGTTGGGGTGTACGAGGGAGCGCATCAGCGATTGGGCCAGAGCATCGGCGGCTGGCAGTTGCTGCTCGTCGGTCAGCACCGCGTAGAGCGTCCGCCGCACCCCCCAGTAAAGCGCTGGGACGTTCACGAAATACGCGCGGTCGGGCGCACCTGATGGTGCGGGCATCATCGTTGGGCCGATCCAGCTGGGCCGTGTCTCGGCGTGGTCGATCTCAGCGATCTGCGCTTCGGTTAGCGGGCTCTTGGCAATCGAGATCAGCGTGCCTTCGTCCAGGCCTGGCATGCCAAATGCGTGCGCGAGCGGGTTTCGCACGTGGTCGTAGAGCACCTTGATTCCTATCTCAGAGTCAACGGCCTCGGTATCCCATGGCCAATACCCCTCGAGAGTCTCTCGATAGCGGCGACTACGGTCTCCGCGGTTGGACAGCCCGTCCTCTGAGGCGTCGTAGAACCAGACCGAGGCGCCGGCGATCACATTAACCAGCGAAGTGGTCGCTGCGAAGTTCTGGCCGGCTTCTAGCCCAACGTCAAACATGGGCAGCCTGAGCATGTCTCGGATGTCGCCGAGCTGCATGTCGATGCCCCAACTCACGAAGGAAAACAAGGCTGGGAAACGTGATTGGTCAATGACAGCCGACACGGGGGGAGCTTGCGAGCGTGACATGGATTTCACCGGTGGTTCGGCACTGGGCTAGATCTGGGGGAGCGCGATGTACGCATGGGTGTCGCCGAACCCGAGCTCGCCGAATCGCAACTCGGGCTTGTCGTTGAGCACCTTCTTCGGCACATCGAACACCACCGTGCCCTTCTCGGTCGAGTCGGGATTGAGCGTCTCGAGGAAGAACGGCTCGTCACCAGCTCCGATCGCTGCGATGCTCCCGTCGCTGTCGGGGTCGTATGTGTTGCCGTTGACCTCGAGCTTGATGACATTGTCGGAGAGGGTCGCGGATTCGTCCTTCTTGCTCGTCGCCTTGAGTTTGACGACGACGAAGACGCCATCGGCCTTGGCGCCCAACCCGTACTGTTGCTCCCCGATCGTGTTGGTTGTGCGCGCTGACTCGAGGTTCCACACGATCGCGTCGACACGAACCTTGCCATCGGCTCCGACGTGCGGCGTGCAGTCATCTGTGGCCTTGAATCCGCAGCCGTCCGACTCGCTCTTGGCGCCGGACTCGCCACTGCCGGTTGAGCCTCCAGAGGAGCTGTCGTCGGTGGTTCCGCAGCCGGCGAAAGCCAGCAGGGCGAAAGCAGCAAGTGCGGCGAACAGGCGAAGCATCGAGACCCTTCCGTGGAGACCCAAACCGAACGACCGACATTAACCCGCTGGAGAGCTTTCAGCGGTCGAACATCTGTCGAGTGGTCCGCCGAAGAACCGCTAGACGGTCGCTCGCCACTCGCTGTCGCCCACCAGGCGGGCCTAGTCGATCGCGATGATGTCGACGTAGGACGTGAAGCTGGTGCTCGCGGGCAGGTTGGCGGTGAGCAGCTCCACCACCGGCACATAGACCTTGCTGGGATCAATGGTGAAGTCCGAAGATTCGCCGTTGACGATCGTGCCTCGAGGCGTCGGAGCGAGCCCAGAGATCGCTGAGGAAGCGACCTCCGACCCGAGGGTGGCCGTGAATCCGGTGGTGGCCGCTGCGATCGTTGCTTGATAGAGCGACACCTTCGCGGTGGTCGTGGGATCGCTGCCGGCGTTGCCGAGGGACCAGACATGCGTCCGCACTCGGAATCTGGTGCCGTGCTCGGCGAGCAGCGTTCCGCGCAGAACGAACTGGATGTTGGTCACGGTGCCGCCCGACGCGACAGACGAGATATACGTGCCCGTTGTGGCCCCGGCAGAGAGCTGCGCAGAGAACGCCCGGACCGTGGTGAACCGCGAAGCCTTTGAAATGCGAGCCATCAGTGATCGTCTCCTTCGCCGAAGTCCGATGCTTTCGGTTCCCCAATTCCCGGTGTGGCCGGGCGATGAAGTTGCGAGGCGATCTTCCCCTGGCTTCAAATAGTGGCAATGACTTCACCGATTTTAACGCCCACACCGGAGCCACTTCGACCCGCTTTCGGCACCATGCCGGGCTGGCGCTCTGTCAGCGTGTCCAGCACCTACCGTGGGCGAGTAAGCCGTGATCTCGTCAACCGGCCTTGATGCAGACGGCATAGACGCTCGGGAGCACATCGGGCGCAGGGGACAGACCCTGACTGGCCGTGGCGCGCCACACGGTGCCGCTCAGATCCGGCGCGCTTGATACGACCGCGTAGTCGAGGTAGACGCTCGAAAACCCCCAGTCGACCCCGCCTCCCGTCAGCCGGTATCCGAACTGGCACCCCACACTTCCCGAGTAGAAGCGCCCGTTCTGGGCCATCGTCGCACTCTGCACGTCTGTCACGACGCCACGCTGGAGCGTGAGCAGAACAGCGGCTTTGATCCGGCGGTCCACCTCGTTGTAGTGACGCTGCTCACGGTCACCTACACCAGCGATCCGACGTGACAACGTTGCGATCGAAGGTCCACCGAAGGCGGGAACCGCCCAGAGAACAGCGATCGTGATCGCGAGAAGAGCGGCGACGGTCGTGCGTCGCATACGAGTTCCTTTCATGGCGCCAGTGTTGGCGCGACTCTACGCGGCAGGCGGCAGCGCGGATATCTCTTCGGCGGTGCTGTCGATCACGCCGAGGCGCTGCAACTCAGCGAGGATCTGGGTGGCGTCCCGGTGCTCGGTGATTACGGTCGGCCGGCCCCGAATCGGGCCAGCGATCTTGTCGTTGTTCAGCGCCTTCGTCGTCGTCACGTTCCGCAACGCCCCGGGCAGCTCGCCCGGCTTGATGTTCGGTAGCTCCTCACGGATGCGCGCCAGCATCTCGCGTTCGAGCTCGCCGGCCTCGAGCATGATCTCCTCCGCCTGGTTCGCGACCTCCGCGGTGATCTTCACGCTGATCTCGCTACGGATGTCCTCGTACCGGTCGGCTTGCGCGGTACGCCACATGTTCAGTGTGCTCGCCGGGGGCGGGTCGTCGCCGCGCGCCTTCATCCGGCGGCGGGCTTCCTCGGCGTTGCCGCGGCAGACAGCGAGCATCATGAGCGCTTCGGCCTGGTCGTGTTCGGTGTAGACGCGTCGTCTCACGGTGAAACACATCCTAGGGCCGCTACCGGCGGCGGAGCGGCCACGAAGGGAATCCCCTTGGCAGCCGCTCCGACGGCCGTCAGGCGGCTTGCAGCGCCCCCAGGAAGGCCACAGCCTCCGCCAGGTGCGCCTGCCACTCGACCACCCGCTCCACCCACTCTTCCTGATTGGCGTAGCGCGGTCCGTCCTCGACCGTCGCGGTGACGCAGCCGGCGACCTCCGTGATCTCGGCGCTCGCCGCCCGCAGCCACCAATCGCGGTCGCGTCGCAACGTGACGTCCCTCGGCTCCGTCCAGCCGAACGTGTCGAGCTGCTCATGGGCCACCGCGACCGCTTCGCAGCGCTCTCGCAGGGACTCGACACGATCGGCCGTGACCGCGGTGTCCGTAACCACGCTCGATGGGTCGCGCTCGTGTCCGTAGTCCCGCGGCGCCAGCTCGTCTACGAAACCATCTGCCAGCCTGACGGCCGCCACCGCGTAGTCGTGCAACAACCTCGTTCGCATCCCTTCGATGAGGATGGGCGGGACACTGATCGACAGGGTCCCGTCGTCGTGGTTGACGATCCATGCCGACAGCGGGCTACCAACGCAGATAGCGTTCTGCGCGTCCATGGAGCTACCTCCTCCTTGGGCCATGCCCCCGGCCGTGTCAGCGGCGCGGGGGCGATTCCGTTGTGTGACCCAACCTAACCGCTGACCGTTCGGAGCACAATGAGGCAAACGTTCGTGAACGCTTCATGCGCGTTTCATGCGCGAACATGCGTTCGTGTCATGGGCAGGCCAATCGCAACCAACCGTAGGCGACCGCGACTGCATCGCATGCGCTGGCCATTTCCGCCCTCCTCTCGAGATTGGCTGGACGCCGCACCAGCCCGGCTGGCTCTGCCCGGCGTGCGCCCGCGCCTACGGCCGCAGGATCGACCGCATGTCCCGCAAGCTGCTCGCGAGACCCGATCGGTCATGGATCGCGACGGCGGCGTGCCCAGAGTTCGCCGGCTGCGAGGCGTGCGACGTGCGGCGACGCGCAACGCAACTTGCGCTGACCGCCCGCCACGACAGCCGTCACGCCGGCCCGATCTAGTGCACCTTGTCGCGCCCCGGGCCTTCGTGGGCTCGGTCCATCGTGTCGCTGTCGCGAATCTTGCCGTCGCGACCGTGGATGATCACCTCCGTCACGCCCGACGTGGACTTCGCCGCCTTCTCCGCCTCCGCCTGGGTTCCGTGGGTGCTCTGAGGCGAGTCGCTGCCTTCCAGCTTGACCGCCCAGCGATCGCCATCGGGTACGACGTGAAGCCGGGTCATGGTCGACCTCCGCGTTGGGGACGTTCGTCTACCTACCCGCGCGGTGCGTTCCGAAGTCCGGCGTGCCCGGCCGGCGGGTGATCCGCGACCTCTCGGCGGCGCGCGGTAGGAGCATGGGAACCCATTCCGTTGCGGTCTTATCGCCCCCAGGCCCGGGGGCTCGCTCCTTCGTCGTTGATGACCTCCGGGAGCGCTGCGAAGACAAGGCGGATGACGCCGCCGGCAGGAAATTGGTACCTCATTGGTACCTCGCCATCCCCCAGAAATGACGAAAGCCCCGTAGAGGCCGGGGCTTCCGCCAGAGCGGGATACGGGAATCGAACCCGTCTCTCGAGCTTGGGAAGCTCGCGTTCTACCGATGAACTAATCCCGCTTGAGCGCAGGATCCTAGCGCGACCAGCGACTACCCTGGGACGGCGGATGAGGCGCACCGCTTTCCCCCTCGTCGCTGTGCTCGCGGTCGCCGCGCTCGTCGGCCTGCTCGTGTACGGCGTCGCCGCCAGGAGCGAGGACAAGACGCTTGACGAGGCGGTCAAGAAGGGCCAGCGGCCCACCGCGCCCGACCTCGCGCTGCCCGTGCTGGGCGCTCGCGGCCGCACCCGGTCGGTGGCCGATCTGCGGGGCAAGGTCGTCGTGCTGAACTTCTGGGCCTCGTGGTGCGAGCCGTGCAAGGCGGAGGCGCCGCAGCTCGAGCGGGCGCAGAAGCGCCTGCAGCAGGACGGAGCGGGGACGGTGCTCGGCGTGACCTTCCGCGACGCGTCGAGCGACTCCGAGGCGTTCATGCGCGACCACGGCCTCACGTACCCCTCGGTCCGCGACGTGGACGGCAAGCTCGCCCAGAAGTACGGCACGCGGGCGCTACCGGAGACGTTCATCATCGACCGCAAGGGCCGGGTCGTCGCGCTCTCGCGCGGGCAGGTCGACGGCAAGTTCCTGGACCGGGCGCTCAGCGCCGCCCTGGAGAACTGATGCTCCGCCGCTCGCTCCTGCTCATCGCGCTCCTCTTCGCGGTCGCCGCGCCCGCCGGCGCCGCCTCCGCCGCCACGCCCCGGACGACGCTCAACGACGTCGAGGACGAGGTCATGTGCGTCGTCTGCGGCGTTCCGCTGAACATCGCCGAGGCGCCGCAGGCCGATCGCGAGCGCGCGCTCATCAGCCGGCTCATCGCCCAGGGCAGGACGAAGGCCGAGATCAAGGAGGCGCTGCGCGGCGAGTACGGCGATGCGGTGATCGCCTCGCCCGAGGGCGGCGGATTCGAGGTGACCAACTGGCTCGTGCCCGCGCTCGTCTTCGCCGTGCTCATCGCCGCCGTCGCGGTGCTCGCGCCGCGCTGGCGCCGGCGCCAGGCCGCCCGCGGGCCGGACGAGCCGGGCGCCGCCGGCGACGACGGACCCGGGGTCACGCCCGAGGAGGCCGCCCGCCTCGACGAGGACCTCGCGCGGTACCGCTGACCATGCTCGCGCAGGCCACGTCGCCCGGCACCACGGTCCTCGCCGCGTTCGCGGTCGGGTTCGTCTCCTTCATCTCCCCCTGCGTGCTGCCGCTCGTGCCCGGCTACCTGTCCGCGGTCAGCGGCGTGTCGATCACCGACCTGCGCGACCGTCACCACCCGATGATGCGCGTCCTGTGGCCGGCGATCATCTTCTGCCTGTCGTTCACGCTGATGTTCGTCGCGCTCGGCATGACGGCGACCGGGCTCGGCCAGACCCTCAACGACCACCGGGTGACGCTCGACAAGATCGCCGGCGCGCTCATCATCGCGATGGGCGTGTTCTTCGTCCTGACGCCGTTCGTGCCGAAGCTCAACAAGGAGTGGCGGCCGGACACGCTGATCCGCAAGGCCGGCTCCGGCGGGCCGCTCATCGCCGGCGCGGCGTTCGCGTTCGCCTGGACGCCGTGCATCGGCCCGACGCTGAGCGCGATCCTCGCCGCGGCGGCCACGAGCGACTCGGTGTCTCACGGCGGCGTGCTGCTCGCGTTCTACTCGGCCGGGCTCGCCGTGCCGTTCCTGCTGACCGCGGTCGCGTTCAACCGCGCGACGAACGCCTTCCGCTGGCTGCGCGACCACTACCTCGTGATCACCGCGGTCTCCGGCGCTGTGCTCATCGTGATGGGCGTGCTCATCTACACCCAGGAGCTGACCCGCCTCAACAGCGAGGTCCAGAAGCTCCTCGGCGACGTCGGCCTGGACTTCATCTACTCGATCTGAGCCTGAACGGCCGGCGCCATGATCCGCATCGCGTTCACCATCGAGGTCGACCGTCCGCCCGCCGCCGTCTTCGCCTACCTGACGGATCCGGCGAAGCTTCCGGAGTGGATGGCCATCAAGCGCTCGGCGACGCCCGACCCGCCGGGCCCGCTGCGCACCGGCTCGCGGATCGTCGAGGTCAACGCCGGCCCCTTCGGCCGCGACATGACCTCGACCATCGCGGTCGAGCGCCTCGAGCCCGCGCACGCCTTCGACCTGCGCCCGCTCGACGGCCCGATCCGCGTCGCCGCGCGCCACCGCCTCGCGCCCACGCCCGCCGGCGGCACCCGCCTCGACTACGTCGCCGAGGGCCCCATCCACGGCCCGCTGCGCCTGGCCGAGCCGCTCCTGCGCCGGATCCTCGAGCGCAGCTTCCGCCGCGACTACGGCGAGCTCAAGCGCCGCGTCGAGGCGGGGCCTACATCGACTCCGGCGCGCTGACCCCGAGGAGGTCGAGCGCCCGGGCGATCGTGCGCTTCGCGGCGACGCAGAGCGCCAGCCGGAAGTCCTGCACCTCCGATCCGACCACGCGGCAGTCGCGGTAGAACGCGGTGAACTCCTGGGCCAGCTCGAGCGCGTAGACGGCGATCCGGTGCGGCGCGCGGCGCTCGACCGCCTCGGCCACCTCGCCGGGGAACGCCAGCAGCTTCATGATCAGCGCCCGCTCGCCCGGCTCCAGCGGCAGCGACCGCTCGTCGAACCCGGCGGCGCCGGACGCCGCGAAGCCCGCCTTGGCCAGCACGCTCGCGATCCGGGCGTGCGCGTACTGGACGTAGTAGACCGGGTTCTCCGCGCTCTCGCGCTTGGCCAGGTCGAGGTCGAGCTCGATCGTCGTGTCGTGCGAGCGCTGCAGCAGGAACCAGCGGGCGGCGTCCACCCCGATCTCGTCGACGAGGTCGTCGAGCGTGACGAACTCGCCCGCGCGCTTGCTCATCTTGCCCTCGGGCAGCGAGACGAACTGCATGATCAGGAGGTCCAGCGCGTCCGGGTCTCCGCCCAGCGCCTGGTAGGCCGCCTTCGTCCGCTTGACGTAGCCGTGGTGGTCGGCGCCCCACACGTCGACGAGCCGGTCGAAACCGCGCTCGCGCTTGTCCTGGTGGTAGGCGGTGTCGCTGGCGAAGTACGTGTGCTCGCCGGTCGAGCGCACGAGGACCCGGTCCTTGTCGTCGCCGAACGCGGTCGTCCGGCACCACAGGGCGCCGTCGTGGCGGTACGTGTTGCCCTGTTCGGCGAGGATGTCGAACGCGTGCTGCACCTTCTCGGGGTGCAGGCTGCGCTCGGAGAAGAAGAGGTCGAACGGGGCCACCGCGAAGCGCTCGAGCGACGCCCGCATGCGCTCGAGCATGGCCGCCACGCCGCGCCGGCCGAGCTCGTCGAGCGATATCTCGCCGTCGTCGAGGTCGACGAGCTCGGAGACGTACTCGCCCCGGTAGCCGCCTTCCGGCACCTCCTCGCCGCGCGCCCGCGCGCGGATCGACTCCGCGAACCGGCGCACCTGGGAGCCGTAGTCGTTGACGTAGAACTCGCGGGTGACGGCGTGCCCGTGGAAGGCGAGGATCCGGCACAGCGCGTCGCCGTACGCGGCGTTGCGGGCGTGCCCGACGTGCATCGGCCCGGTCGGGTTCGCCGAGACGAACTCGACGTCGACCTTCTCCGCGACCGGCGCGCCGGCGCCGCCGAAGCCGTCCCCGGCTCCGAGCACGCTGCGCAGCGCGTCGACGAACCACGGGTCGCCGAGGAACAGGTTCAGGAAGCCGGGGCCGGCGACCTCGACGCGCTCGAGCCGGTCGCCGAGGCGCCCGCTGAGCTCGTCGCCGAGCCGGCCGGCCACGTCGCGCGGCGCGGACTTGAGCACCGGCGCGAGCAGCATCGCCGCGTTCGTCGACAGGTCCCCGAACGCCGCCTTCTTCGGCCGCTCCAGCGTCGGCTCGGAGCGCGGCGGCGCGGCGGCGAGGGCGGTCGCCGCTTCGAGCACGGTCGTGTGGAGGTCTTGCAGAGCGCCGGAGGACATGGGATCACAGATGGTATGGCTCGTTGGCCAGGATCTTGTGGCCGCGCAGGAGCTGCTCGAGCAGGACGACGCGGGCGAGCTGGTGGGGCAGCGTCAGCGGCCCGAGCGAGAAGCGGTGGTCGACGCCCTCCAGGTCGAGGCCCACCGGGCCGCCGATCACGAAGCAGAGATCCCGGCCCGACTGGCGGCGGTCCTCGAGGAAGCGCGAGAAGGACAGCGAGTCGAACGCCTCGCCCTGGCGGTCCAGCAGCGATACGAACGCCCGCTCCGGGATGCGGCGCGCGACCCGCTCGTCCTCACGGACCTCGATGAGCTCGAGGCGCGCGTGCCGGGCGAGGAGCTTCTTGTAGTGCAGGACGTCGTCGACGTACGGCGGGCGCAGACGGCCGACGGACACGACGATGAGCCTCACGACCTGGGATGCTAAGCGCATGGCAGGCGACGACCAGGGCCCAGAGCGCCACATCAACATCCACTTCTCGCCGGAGATCATGGCCGGGGTGTACGCGAACTTCGCGAACGTCAGTCACAGCGACTACGAGTTCACGATCACGTTCGCTCGCGTCGACCACGAGGTGGAGGACGACGAGATCCCCGGTGTGGTCGTCTCCCGCGTCAACCTCTCGCCGCGGTTCATGCGCGAGCTGATCGACGCGATGGAGGACAACTACTCCAAGTGGCGCACCCGCGAGGGCATCAAGAACCTGCCCGAGTTCGGCGGCGAGCAGCCGCCGCAGCCGCAGTAGCCGGAGCCGCGCTCAACCAGTCGGCCTGACCGGTCGATGACCGGGGCATGGGTTCGGCTCCCCCTTGGCTGCGCGCCCTCTACGCCGTCGCCGGCATCCTGCTCGCCGGCCAGCTCCTGCACGTCCTGGGCGCGTGGCCCGGCGCGACGGGCGACGCGATCTTCGACGATGCGGCCGCCGCCCTCATCCCGGGCATCGCCTTCCTGGGCGTGCTCGTCTGCGCCTTCACCGTGCGCCGCCGGCACTGGCTGATCGCGGCGCTGGGCGTCGGCTCGTGGGCGGCCGGCAACGTGCTGTGGACCTACTCGTTCCAGCACGGCTCCACGACGCCCGACCTGTTCCTCTTCCTCGCCTTCTACCCGTGCATGGTGGTGTTCCTGGCCCTCGAGCTGAGGGACCGCTGCCCGCGGCTGCCGGTCGGGCTGTGGCTGGACGCCGTCGCCGGCGTGCTCGGCATCGCAGCGATCGGCTTCGGGATCATCCTGCCGCTGCTCATGCCCGGCAGCGCCGACGACGTCTCCAAGCTCGCGTTCCCGGTGACCGACATCGCGCTGATCGCGCTGGTGGTCGCGATGTTCACGATCGCGCGCTGGCAGCCGGGGCGCGACTGGGTCGTGTGGGGCGGTGCGATGATCGTCCTGGCCGCCGGCGACCTGCTATGGGTCTCCCAGGGCGGCGGATCACCGACCTCGCTGAGCGTGCTGCTGTGGTCGGCGGCGATGCTCGTGATCGCGGTCGCGCCGTGGCAGAGCTCCCGCGCGATCCCGCCCGCGACGATGACGGTCGCCAAGCGGCTCGCCTGGCCGTTCGCGCTGTTCCTCGCCAGCCTCGGGATCGTCATCGCCGGCAACTTCGTCACGTTGTGGCCCGCGGGCCTCTGGCTGGCCGTCGCGGCCGTCCTCGTGGCCAGCTACCGCGCGCTGGACTCCTACGTCCAGATGCGCGACATGCCGGATTCGCACCGTCTCGCGCACACCGACGAGCTGACCGGCCTCAGCAACCGCCGCGGGTTCCTCGACGCCCTGCGCACCCAGCTGCACCGCCATCCCGGGCGCCCGGCGGCGGTGCTCATGCTCGACCTGGACCGCTTCAAGGAGCTCAACGACACCCTCGGCCATCAGGCCGGCGACCTCCTCCTCAGCCAGCTGGGCCCGCGCCTGTCGTCGGCGCTGCGCCCGGCGGACACGCTGGCCCGCCTCGGCGGCGACGAGTTCGCCGTGCTGTGCCCGGGCGCGGGCGCCGCGGGAGCCCGCCAGGTGGCCAAGCGCCTGCAGGACACGCTCGACCAGTCGTTCTCGCTCGGCGACCTGCGCCTGCACGTCGACGCGAGCGTCGGCATCGCCGTGCATCCCGACGACGGCACGACCGTCGAGGAGCTGCTGCAGCGCGCCGACGTGGCGATGTACCAGGCCAAGGGCGCGGGCGTGCAGGTCGTCGAGTACGACGCCAGCCGCGACGAGCACTCGCGCGACAAGCTCGCGCTCATCGGCGAGCTGCGCCGCGCGCTCGAGCACGCCGACGAGCTCGTCCTGCATTACCAGCCGCAGGCCGACCTGATCGACGGGCGCATCGTGGCGGTCGAGGCGCTGGTCCGCTGGCAGCACCCGAGCCGCGGGCTGCTCGCCCCGGGCGCCTTCCTCAGCGCGCTCGAGGGCGCCGGGATGATGCGCCGGCTGGGCCGCTACGTCCTGCGCGAGGCGGTCGCCCAGGCCGCGCGCTGGCGGGCGAGCGGCGTCGACCTGCCCGTCGCCGTCAACCTCGCCACCGCCGACCTCGTCGACGGTGCGCTGGCCGGCGAGGTGCAGGCGCTCCTCGACGCCCACGACCTCGCCGGCCGCTGGCTGAAGATCGAGGTCACCGAGAACACCGTGATGGCGCAGCCCGAGCGGGTGATGACGACGCTTCAGGAGCTGCGCGAGCTCGGCTGCCCCATCTCGCTCGACGACTTCGGCACCGGCCACGCCTCGCTCGCCCACCTCGTCCGCCTCCCCGTCGACGAGCTGAAGATCGACCGCAGCTTCGTGCAGGCGCTCAAGGACGACGCCGGCTCGGCCGCGATCGTGCGCTCCGTGGCGCTGCTGGGGCGCGACCTGAGCATGACCGTGGTCGCGGAGGGCGTCGAGACCGCCGGCGCGTGGAGCCACCTCGCCGACGCCGGCTGCACCGTCGCGCAGGGGTACCTGCTCTCGCGCGCGCTTCCCGCCGCCGGGCTCGAGGCCTGGCTGCGCAGCCGCGACGGCGGCGAGCTGCCCGCCGCCGCCTGAACGCCGGCGCCGCATCGCCCGATCACGAGTACACCCATCCGCAAGTTCTTCGGGTCTCGGCGGCGCTCGCACGCGTCTGACGGCGGTCGCCGACCGCACACGTACCACCAGTATGCGAGCGGCCGGCGACCGCCCCCAGCCACGCACGATCATCCACCGAATACCTCGAAGAACTTCCGGGCGGCTGCACTAGCCTCGTACGGTCGCGAACCGCGTCCCCCATGCAGGTCGCCATCGTCTCTGACATCCACGGCAACCGCCACGCCTTCCAGGCCGTCCTCGACGACATCGCCACGACCGTGGCCGCCGAGACCTGGTGCCTCGGCGATCTCGTCGGGTACGGCGCCGAGCCCGACGCGTGTGTGGAGCTCGCCCGGCGCCACGCCACGATCTGCCTGTCCGGCAACCACGATCTGGCCGTGACGGGCGAGCTGTCGCTCGACGAGTTCTCGCGCGGGGCGGAGATCGCGGCCCGCTGGACGCGGGAGGTCATGGACGAGGCGAACGTCGACTGGCTGCGCACGCTGCGCACGCACGACGAGGACCGCTCCGTCGGCCTCTACCACGCGAGCCCCCGCGATCCCGTCTGGGAGTACGTGCTCTCGGCGCTGCTGGCCGAGCTGTGCCTCGACGCGCAGGGCCACCGGGTCTGCATCGTCGGCCATTCGCACGTCGCGCTCTCGTTCGTCCGCCTCGATGGCGAGCTGGCCACGGGCGAGCCGCGCCGCGGCGGCGACGAGCTCGACCTCGCCGAGGGCGAGTGGCTGCTGAACCCGGGATCGGTCGGCCAGCCCCGCGACGGCGACCAGCGGGCCGCCTGGATGCTGCTCGACCTGGACGCCCGCACGGCGCAGTGGCGGCGCGTCGACTACGACATCGGCGGCGCGCAGGCGGCCATCCGCGCCGCGCGCCTGCCCGACTCTCTCGCCGACCGCCTCGGCTACGGTCAGTGAGGATGCGCCGTGCCTTCGCCTGCATGCTCGCCCTCGTCCTCGGCACCGCGTGCGCGATCCTCGTCGCCTGCGGCGGCGACGCCAGGGGCCTGATCGGATCGAGCGACGCGGACGCGATGCAGCAGCAGCTCGACCAGATCGAATCCTCGGTGCGCCGCGGGCAGTGCGGCGGGCTGCCGGGCGAGCTGGCGGACCTCCAGCAGCAGGTCAACGGGCTGCCGAGCCGCGTCGACGCCGCCCTGCGCCAGCGCCTGCAGGAGGGAGTCGCGAACCTCGCGCAGATCTCGCCGGACCGCTGCGCGATCCAGGCGGCGAAGTCGGCCACCGTGCCGACCACCACGACGCAGACGACGCCGACCACGCCCACCGCGACGACGCCCACGACGCCGACCGCGACGGTGCCCACGACGCCGACCGAGACGGTCCCGACGCAGACGACGCCGACGACGATCCCGACGACCCCGCCCGCGACCGAGCCGCCGCCCACGACCACCGGCGGCTCCGGCGGCGCGACCGTCCCCGGCAACACCGGCGCCGGCGGCGCCGGCGGGACGGGCGGAGGGGCGGCGACGCCATGACGGGCGGCACGGAGATCGCCGGGCGCTACCGGATCGAGGGGCGCCTCGGGCTGGGCGGCATGTCGACGGTGCATCTGGCGACGGACACGCGCCTCGAGCGCCACGTCGCGATCAAGCTGCTCGCCGAGCACCTCGCCGACGATCCGACCTTCGTCTCGCGCTTCCAGCGCGAGGCGCTGTCGGCGGCCAAGCTCGTGCACCCCAACGTCGTCCAGGTCTTCGACTCGGGCCTGGACCCGGCCAGCGGGCGCCACTTCATCGTCATGGAGTACGTCCCCGGCCAGTCGCTGGCCCAGCTGCTGCGCGAGCGCCCGCAGCTCGACGTCGCGGAGACGCTCGACATCGTCGTCCAGGCCTGCCACGGGCTGGACTACGCGCACCGCCAGGGCGTCGTGCACCGCGACGTCAAGCCCGGCAACCTGCTCATCACGCCGGACGGGATCGTCAAGCTCGCCGACTTCGGGATCGCGCGGGCGACCGATCAGTCGTCGATCACGCAGGTGGGCTCCGTGCTCGGCACGGCCGCCTACCTGGCGCCCGAACAGGCGGCCGGCGAGGAGGCCGGGCCCCAGGCGGACCTCTACTCGCTCGGCGTCGTCACCTACCAGTGCCTGGCCGGCCGGCTTCCATACGAGGCCGCCTCGCTGTCGGAGCTGGTGCTCAAGCAGCAGCGCGAGGTGCCGCCGCCGCTGGACCGGCTGCGCGGCGACGTCAACCCGGCGCTCGCGTCCGCGGTGGCGGTCGCGCTGTCGATCCACCCGCGCGCCCGCTACGGGAGCGCGCGGACGATGGGCGAGGCGCTCGACCGGGCGGCCGCGGGCATCGCGCCCGAGGAGGCGACCGCGGCAACGAGCTTCATGGGCGGCACCGAGGCGACCTCGGTGCTCGGCGCCCACGACCGCGGCGGCGCCACCAGCGAGCAGCCCCGCGTGGTCCCGCGCGAGCCGGTGAACCGGCGTCGCCCGGGCCCGGCCCCGGCCCCCGCGCCCGCCGCCGCCCGCACGGCCGCTCGTGGACGGCCCACCAAGCGCCAGCGCCGGCGGCGCACGCTCGCCGTGCTCCTCGTGCTCGCCCTGATCGGGGCGGGCGTCGGGATCGCGATCGTGTCCTCGATGAGCGACAGCCAGCGCGTGCAGCTGCGCAGGGTCGTCTACGACTCGGTGCAGCAGAGCGTGGACGCGATGAAGCAGCTCATCTCCGACAACACGAAGTAGGCGCGGCGCCGCGCGCGCGGGCCGTGGAGTAGTCTCGCCCGCCGATGGCCCGCCGCACGAGCTACCCGGTGTCCGGCAAGGTCGTGCTCGTCACCGGCGCCGCCCGTGGGATCGGCGCGGCGGCGGCGCGCGAGCTGCACGGCCGTGGCGCGCAGGTCGCGCTCGTGGGCCTCGAGCCCGAGCGCCTCGCCGCGCTGGCCGGCGAGCTGGGCGACCGCGCCGCGTGGTTCGAGGCCGACGTCACCGACCGGGCGGCGATGGACGCCGCCGTGGCGGGCACCGCCGAGCGCTTCGGCGGCATCGACGTGGTGATCGCGAACGCCGGCATCTCGCCGATGGGCACCGTGACGACGCTCGACCCCGCCGCGTTCGAACGGACGATCGAGGTCAACGTCCTCGGCGTCTACCACACGGTCCATGCCGCCCTGGCGCACGTCATCGACCGGCGCGGCTACATCCTGCCGGTCGCCTCGCTGGCCGCGGCGATGCACGCGCCGATGATGGCGCCGTACGCGGCGAGCAAAGCGGCGGTCGAGGCGTTCGCGGACGCGCTGCGCGGCGAGCTCGCCCACAAGGGCGTCGCCGTGGGCTGTGCCTACTTCTCGTTCATCGACACCGACATGGTGCGCGAGGCCCAGCGGCACCCGGCGACGCAGGCCGGCGGGCTGATCGGCAAGCCGGCGCCGCTGGCCGATGCGACCGCCGCGATCGTCACCGGCGTCGAGACCCGGGCGCGGCGGGTCTACGCGCCGAAGTGGGTCGGACTCGCGCTCTGGGGGCGCGGGGTGCTCAACCCGCTCATCGGGCTCGGCGCGGCGCGCCGCAAGGACGTCCGCGAGGCGATCGGCATCGCCGAGGCCAACCCCCAGGGGCCCGGCTCGGGACCGCTGTCGCCGCGGCCCCCGTCGGCGTAGGCGCGGGGGCCCGGCTCGGGGCCGCTGTCGCCGCGGTCCCCGTCGGCGTAGGCGCGGCGCCCTCTCCCAACTGCGCGCGAACGCGGTAGCTTCACGTCGCAGCCGGATACCCGGCCTGCGAGCAGGAGGGTGACATGCGGCAGTTGACCAGTCTCGACGCGCAGTTCCTGGCCATCGAGAGCCCGCGGACGGTCGGCCACGTCTCGGGGCTGGCGATCCTGGACCCGTCGACGACGCCGTCCGGCACGCTCGACGTGGCGGACCTGAGCCGGCTGGTCAGCGAGCGGCTGCCGCTCCTGCCGCCGATGCGCTGGAAGCTCGTCAACGTGCCGCTCGGGCTCGACTACCCGTCGTGGATCGAGGACCCCCACTTCGACCTCGACTTCCACGTCCGCGACCTGGCGCTGCCGCCCGGTGCCGGCGACGACAAGCTGGCCGAGCAGGTCGCCCGCATCGTCGCCCGGCCGCTGGACCGCTCGCGGCCCCTGTGGGAGCTCTACCTCATCCACGGCCTGCCGGACGGCCGCGTCGCGATGCTGACGAAGATCCACCATGCGGTGGTCGACGGCGTCTCGGGCGCCGAGATCCTGACCGCGCTGCTCGACCCATCGCCCGAGGGCCGCGACGTCCCGCCCCCGGAGCCGTCGCCGGCCGAGCGTGAGCCGACCGAGGCCGAGATGCTCGCCCGCGGCATCGCGAACCTCCCGTTGCAGCCGCTGCGGGCGCTGCGGGCCGTGCCGGGGACGCTGCCCTATCTGCGCGCGCTGCCCGGCACCCGGGACCTCCCCGGCCTCAGGATCCTCAGCCGCGTCGCACAGCGCATCGTCCCCGGCCCCCAGCACGACGTCCTCGAGTTCCCGACCGCGCCGGCGCCGATCACGCCGTTCAACGGGCCGATCTCGCCGCACCGGCGCTTCGCCTTCGGCCGGCTCTCGCTCGACGCGGTCAAGGAGATCAAGAACGCGTACGGCTTCACGGTCAACGACGTGGTCGTCTCGATCTCCGCGGGCGCCGTCCGGCGCTGGCTCATGGACCACGACGCCCTTCCCGCGGAGCCGCTGCTGGCGATGGTGCCGGTCTCGGTGCGCTCACCGGAGCAGTCGGGCACGTTCGGCAACCGCGTGTCGGTCATGGTCGTTCCGGTCGCCACCGACGAGCCCGACCCGCGCCGGCGCCTGGAGCGCACGCACGACACGCTCCTGACGGCCAAGGACCGCCATCGCGCCCTGCCGGCCGACCTGCTCACCGACGTCACGCGCTTCATCCCGCCCGCGGTCGCCGCCCGTGCCGCGCGGACGACGCTCTCGGTGCTGGCGGGCCGGCGGCCGCCGCTGAACCTCATCATCTCCAACGTGCCGGGCCCGCGCGTCCCGCTGTTCTGCGCCGGCGCGCGGCTCGAGGCGCACTACCCGGTGTCCGTGATCACCGACGGCGTCGGGCTGAACATCACCGTCATGAGCTACCTCGACCATCTGGACTTCGGCATCGTCGCCGACCGCGAGATGGTGCCCGACGTCTGGTCGATGATCGAAGGGCTGCGCGAGGAGCTCGACGAGCTCTCCCGGCTCACGCCGCGCTTCTGGAAAGCCCCGGCGCCGCGCCGGTCCGCAAGGCGGCGGCCACCTCGCGCAACGTCCCCTGCAGGATCGCCTCCCGCAGATCGGTCATGAGCCGGGAGACGAACGCCAGGTTGTGCAGCGTGACGAGCCGCATGCCCGTCAGCTCGCGCGCCTTTAGCAGGTAGCGCAGGTAGCCGCGGCTGAAGCCGGCGGCGCAGCACGGGCACGGGCAGCCGTCGAGGATCGGCTCGTCGGAGTCCTTGAAGCGTGCGCCCGTGAGGTCGACGCGCCAGCGCCGCTCGGGGTCGGGCACGAGCGCCATGCCATGGCGGGCGATGCGCGTCGGCATGGCGCAGTCGAAGTGGTCGATGCCGAGCTCGACGCCGCGGATCAGGTCGTCGACCTCGCCGATGCCGAGCAGGTGGCGCGGCTTGTCCGGGGCGACCTCGTCGAGGACCTGCGTCGACCAGCCGGCGACCTCGTGCATCTGCGCCTTCGTCTCGCCGAGCGAGCCGCCGATCGCGACGCCGTCGACCTCGCTCGTGCCGACGATCTCGGTCGACTCGCGGCGCAGGTCGTCGTGGACGCCGCCCTGGACGATGCCGAAGACGAGCTGCTCGGGCGGCCCGTGCTCGGCGTGCCAGTCCAGGCAGCGGCGCAGCCAGCGGTGCGTGCGCTCGGTCGAGCGGGCCGTGTAGTCGCGGGTGGCGTGGAACGGCGTGCACTCGTCGAAGACCAGCGCGAGGTCGGAGCCGAGCGCGGCCTGGACCTCCATCGACGTCTCGGGCGCCATGAAGCGCTCGTCGCCGTTGATGTACGACTTGAAGCGCACGCCCTCCTCGGCGATCTCGAGGATGGCGCCGGAGCGGTCGGCGCCCTGCGGCGCGCGGCCCTTGATCTCGTCGGCCACCGTCCCGTGGCCCATGCTGAAGACCTGGAAGCCGCCGGAGTCCGTGATGATCGGGCCGTCCCAGCGCATGAAGCGGTGCAGCCCGCCGAAGCGGGCGATGCGCTCATGGCCCGGTTCGAGGAAGAGGTGGAAGGTGTTGCCGAGCACCATGTCGTAGCCGAGGCCGGCCACGTCGCGGGGCTCTAGGCCCTTCACGGTCGCCTTCGTGGCGAGCGGGACGAAGGCGGGTGTGCGCACCTCGCCGTGGGCGGTGCGCAGGACCCCGGCCCGCGCCTGCGAGCCGGGGTCGCGCGAGAGGATGGCGAGCGCGCTGATCACGCGCTCGCACGCTACTGCCTCCCCTACTCGGCCTCGGAGCCCTCGATCGCCTTGGGCTGCGCGCCCTCGACGGCGATGGACACGCGGCGCGGCTTGCGCTCCTCGGGCTTCGGGATGGTGACGGTGAGCACGCCGTTGTCGAACGACGCGGCGACCGCGCCGGCGTCGATGCCCTCGGGCAGCGTGAGCGACCGCTTGAACGCACCGAAGCTGCGCTCGACCCGGCGCCAGCCGGTGCCCTCGGCGGCCTCCTCGGCCCGGCGCTCGCCGGAGACCGTGAGGACGCGATGCTCGAGCTCGATCGTGACGTCGTCCGGCGACAGGCCCGGCAGGTCGGCGCGGAGCACGTACGCGTCCTGCGTCTCGGCGAGATCCATCGCCGGGACCCAGCGCGACACGGACGGAGCAGCGCCGGTCGGGGTGTCGAAGAGGTTCGTGAACAGCCGGTTCATGGTCACCGGCTCCCAGCGGACAAGTGCCATGGGTGGCCTCCTGTGATTGGCGGGTACCTGATGGCGCGCAGTATAGAAATCTCAGCCTCGACGTGTCAAGTCTTCTCGTGCTCGCTTAGCGATATTTATGTTCGCGCGCGGACGGTCGGCCGTCCGTGCCCGCTGAGCGGGCATGGACGGCCACACGCCGGGCCGGCAGGTCGGCCGCGAACCGGACTGCGCCGCTTCAGCCGGCGATGCGCTCCCACGTCTCGCCCAGGCGGTCCTGGTCCTCGGGCGAGAGGTGGGAGAGGAAGTGGCGGCGCACGCCGTCGAGGTGCGTCGCGCGGGCGGCCTGCAGCCGGCCGCGGCCCAGATCGGTGATCACCGCGAACGAGCCGCGGGCGTCGTCCTCGCACGGATGACGCTCGATGAGGCCGTCGCGCTCGAGCCGGTCGGCCAGGCGGGTCAGACCGCTGCGGCTGAGCAGGACGTTGCTGGCGAGGTCGTGCATGCGCAACTGGCCCTCGGGCGCGTCGCCGAGGAACATGAGCACCTCGTAGGACGTGAGGCTCAACCCGTGGGCGCGCTCGAGTTCGCCGTCGAGCGCCTTGACGAGCGTCGAGTGCACGCGCAGGAAGCCACGCCAGGCGCGAAGCTCGGTCGGCGTGAGGAGATGGGGCGAGGTCGGGGCCGTCATCGCGCGCGCGGTCGGACCGTAGCAAACAGAGTCGTTGTCCGCACAACGAGTTGTCCAGGGGCGGACGCGCGGGCGCGGTCAGCCGGCCAGGAACCGGCGCAGCGCGTCCTTGCCGCCGCCCACCACCGGCTCGCCGTGGGCGAGCAGGAGCGTGTCGAACTCGAGGTCCAGCAGCGCGGACAGGCCCTCGTGCAGGCGCGCCTTGACGTCCTGCGGATCGTCGCCGAGCAGGAAGTCCGGCACGAAGCCCAGCCGGCCCTCCCACTCGACCAGGCCGTCCGCGAACGCCAGCGCCCCGTCGCCGCCCGCGATGTGCAGGACCGTCTCCTCGTCGCAGATCGCGTCGAGCTTCACTGCGACGACGTCGTCCGCCAGGCGGTCGCCCCACTCGAAGCCCTCGACGACGCGGTCGGTCCCCGCGAACTCGTGCAGCCCGGCGTGGTGGCAGCGCACGGGACAGCGGAAGCGCTCGGCGATCTCCCCGCTCGACCGGTAGTGGTGCCGGTTGGTCAGGAGGATCTGGGACACCGGGCCGGGCAGCGCGTCGAGACCGTCCGGACCGAGCAGCGGGTCGATCAGCGTCGTGCCGACCGCGTAGGAGTGCACCAGCTTGCCGATGCCCGGATGGGTCGCCGACCAGTGCTGGACGCCCGGGAGGATCTCCTTCATGCGCGCCACGGTATCGGGATCAGGAACCTTTCACCCGATCTTGACCTCGGCTTGAGGTACCCGAGTGAGGATGCCCGTGCGAATCCTCCCCCAGGACGCACCGCGGCGGTCCGCCGGCTCCCCATACGACCCTGACCCAGTCCGGAGCCGGCGGGCCGCCGCCTCCTCCTTCGGCTTGACGACGATCCCCCCGCAAGCCGTCAGAACGCGGCGAGCGTCAGGCGCTTGACGGCGTGACACGACCTTGCCAACCAGGTCGCCCGCGGCCATCGCGGCGAAGCGTCAGGCGCTTCACGGCGTGAACACGACCTTGCCGACCAGGTCGCCCGCGGCCATCGCGGCGAAGCCCTCGCGCGCGTCGGCCAGCGGCAGGACCCGGTCGACGACCGGCCGCAGCCCGCTGACCTCGAGCAGCCGCACGAGCTGCACCAGCTCGTCGCGCGTTCCCATCGTCGAGCCGAGGACGTTGAGCTGGAGGAAGAACAGGCGCGGCAGCTCGGCCGAGGGGCCGAACCCGCTCGTCGCGCCGGCCACGACCAGCGTCCCGCCGGGCCGCAGGGAGCGCAGCGAGTGGCTCCACGTCGCCTCGCCCACCGTCTCGAGCACCACGTCGACGCGGTCGGGCAGCCGCGCGCCGGTCTCGAACGCCGCATCGGCCCCGAGCTCCACCGCACGCGTTCGCTTCTCCTCGTCGCGGCTCGTCACCCACATCCGCAGCCCCGCCTGGCGCCCGAGCGCGACCGCCGCCGTGGCGACGCCGCCCGTCGCGCCCTGCACGAGCACGGTCTGCCCGGGCTGCGCCTGCGCCTTGACGAACAGCATCCGGTAGGCGGTCAGCCACGCCGTCGGCAGGCACGCCGCCTCTTCGAAGGACAGCGCGTCCGGCTTCGGCACGAGGTTGCGCCTGGGCACCATCACCCGCTCGGCCATGGCGCCCTGGTGCACCTCGGACAGCAGCGAGCGCTTCGGGTCGAGCGTCTCGTCCCCGCGCCAGTCGTCGCGGCTGATGACCGAGTGCACGATCACGGCGTTGCCGTCCTCGTCGACGCCCGCGGCGTCCGTGCCGAGGATCATCGGCACCTGGTCCGCGCGCAGCCCCTGCCCGCGCAGCGACCACAGGTCGTGGTGGTTGAGCGCCGCCGCGCGGACCTGCACCGTCGTCCACCCCGCCGGCGGTTCGGGGTCGGGCCGCTCACCGACGACGAGGCCCGAGAGCGGGTCGTCGTCGGAGATCGACTGGGCGTACGCGGCGATCATCGGATCATCGACCTCCCGGTCATCTCGGGCGGCTGCTCGATGCCGAGCAGCGCCAGCACGGTCGGCGCCACGTCGGCGAGGATGCCTTCCTCGCGCAGCCGCACGCCGTCGAGCGTGACGATCAGCGGCACCGGGTTCAGCGAGTGGGCGGTGTTCGGCGAGCCGTCGGGCTCGAGCATGTGGTCGGCGTTCCCGTGGTCGGCCGTGACGATGCACACGCCGCCCGACGAACGCACTGCCTCGACCACCTCGCCCAGGCAGCGGTCCACCGTCTCGACCGCCTCGACCGCCGCGGGAATCACGCCGGTGTGGCCCACCATGTCGGCGTTGGCGAAGTTGATGATCCCGAAGCCGAACCCGTCCTCGCGCCACGCGCCGACGAACGCCCGCGCCGCCTCGGGCGCGCTCATCGCCGGCTTGTGGTCGTAGGTCGGCACGTCGCGCGGGGAGTCGACGAGCTCGCGCCGCTCGCCCGCGTACGGGGTCTCCTCGCCGCCGCCGAAGAAGTACGTCACGTGCGGATACTTCTCGGTCTCCGCGACGTGCAGCTGCCGGAGGCCGCGCGCCGCCACGATCGCCGAGAGCGTCGCCGCCGGCCGGTGGGGCGGGAAGGCGACGGGGTACGGCCAGCCCTCCTCGTACTCGGTCATCGTCGCGTAGCGCTCCACCGGCTCCGCGCCGCGCCGGTCGACCTCCGCGAAGCCGGGGTCCGCCAGCGCCCGCGTGATCTCCCGCATCCGGTCGGGCCGGAAGTTGAACGCGATGACGCTGTCGCCCGGCCGGATGCGCGCCTCGGCGCCGACCGTCGTCGCGGTGATGAACTCGTCGGTCTCCTCGCGCGCGTAGGCCTCGCGGGCCGCGTCGCCCGCCGCCTCGACGTGGTGCTGGGCCGTGCCGTGGACGAGCAGGTCGTAGGCCTGCCGCACGCGCTCCCAGCGCCGGTCGCGGTCCATCGCGAAGTAGCGGCCGACGACCGAGCCGACCCGCACGCCGTCCCATCCGGCGACCCGGTCCAGGTACGCCGCGCCGTTGTGGGGCAGCGTGTCGCGCCCGTCGGTGAAGGCATGGATGACGAGGTCGGTGACGCCCTCGGACCGACCGAGCTCCACGAGCGCCTCGAGATGCTCGATCGAGGAGTGCACGCCGCCGTCGGACACGAGCCCGATGAGGTGCACGCGCTCGGACTCGCGCATCGCCTCGCGCAGCACGCCCGGGAACTCGCGCGCCGCCAGCGCCTCGTCGATGCGCAGAAGGTCCTGCTTGACGACCGCGCCCGCGCCGAGGTTCAGGTGGCCGACCTCCGAGTTGCCCATCTGCCCGGGCGGCAGCCCGACGTCCGGGCCGCTCGTGCGCAGCTGCGCGTGCGGATACGTCGCCCACAGCCGGTCCATCACCGGCGTGTCCGCCTGTGAGATCGCGTTGCCCGGGCCGTCGGGGGCCAGACCCCACCCGTCGAGGACGACGAGGCAGACCGCCGGGACGGTCTCCGTCACGCCGCGCCCCGCGCCGCGTCGACGATGGCCGCGAAGGACGCCGGGTCCAGCGACGCCCCGCCGACGAGCGCGCCGTCGACGTCCGGCAGCGCCAGGAGCTCGGCGGCGTTGTCGGCCTTCACCGATCCGCCGTAGAGCACGCGCACCTGCTCGGAGGCCTCCTTGTCGAACCCGGCGACGAGCGCCCGGACGAACGCGATGGCCTCCTGCGCCTGGTCGGGCGTCGCGACCCGGCCGGTGCCGATCGCCCAGATCGGCTCGTAGGCGATCGTCACCTCCGCCAGCCGCTCGAGCGGGACCTTCTCGAGGCCCTCCTGGACCTGGTGGCGGAGCTTGCGCTCGGTGTCGCCCGCCTCGCGCTCCTCCTCGGTCTCGCCGACGCACAGCATCGGCTTGAGCCCGGCCGCCAGCGCGGCCGGCACCTTCTGCTGGAGCGCGCGGTCGTTCTCGCCGAAGAACTGGCGGCGCTCGGAGTGCCCGAGCAGCGCGCCGTGCACGTCGAGCTCGGTGAGCATCGCCGCCGACACCTCGCCGGTGAACGCGCCCTCCGGGGCCTCGTGCATGTTCTGCGCGTAGACCTCCACCCGCGAGCCGCGGGTCGAGTCGACGACCGCCTGCAGCGCCGTGAACGGGACGCACAGCGAGACCTCGACGCCATCGGCGTCCGCGACGCGCGGCAGGAGCCCGGCGACGAACGCCTCGGCCTCCGCGATGGTCTTGTGCATCTTCCAGTTGCCCGCGATGAACGGGGTCCGAGTGCGATCGTCGCTCATGAAAGGGCCTCCACGCCCGGGAGCTGCTTGCCTTCGATGAGCTCGAGCGAGGCTCCGCCGCCCGTCGAGACATGGTCGACCTGATCCGACAGACCGAACTGCACCACCGCGGCGACCGAGTCGCCGCCTCCGACCACCGTGGTCGCCGGGCTCGCGGCGACCGCCTCGGCCACCGCCTTCGTGCCCGCCGCGAACGGCGCGAGCTCGAACGCGCCCATCGGCCCGTTCCAGCACACCGTGCCGGCGCCGGCGATCTCCTGGGCGTACAGCTGCGCGCTGCGCGGCCCGATGTCGAGGCCCATCCAGCCGTCGGGCACGTCGACGCCGTCGAGCTCGCGCGTCTCGGTGTCCGCGGAGAACTCGCGGCCCAGGACGAGGTCGACCGGGAGGCCGAGCTTGTCGTCGCCGACCAGCCCCCGAGCGGCCTCCACGTCGTCAGCCGCGCACAGCGAGGCGCCGACGGCGTGGCCCTGCGCGCGCAGGAACGGGAACGCCATCGCCCCGCCGATCAGCACGCGGTCGGCCACCTCGAGGAAGCGCCGCAGGACGCCGATCTTGTCGGTCACCTTCGCCCCGCCCACGACGGCCACGAACGGCCGGCGGGGGTCGGCGAGGATGCCGGTCAGCGTCTCGACCTCGCGCTGCAGCAGCCGGCCCGCCGCGTGGGGCAGCAGGTGCGCGACCCCGTCGGTCGAGGCGTGCGCGCGGTGCGCCGCGCCGAACGCGTCGTCGACGTAGACGTCGGCGCGCGCCGCGAGCCGCCGCGCGAGCTCGGGGTCGTTCTTCGTCTCCCCCGGCTCGAAGCGGATGTTCTCGAGCAGAACGAGTTCGGCGTCCGAGGGCGCGTCGTCGCCGAACGCGACGTCGGTCCCGAGCAGCTCGCTCAGCCGCGCCGCGACGGGGGCGAGCGAGTACCTAGGATCGGGCGCGCCCTTCGGGCGGCCGAGATGGGAGACGAGGACCACCTGCGCCGCGCCCTTCTCGCGCAGCTCGCGCAGCGTCGGCAGCGCGCCCCGGATCCGCGTGTCATCCGTGATCGCGCCGTCCTGGAGCGGGACGTTGAAGTCGACCCGCACCAGGACGCGTCTGCCCCCGACGTCGAGGTCGTCGAGCGTCTTCACTCGTGGCCCGTCCCGCAACCATCGACCCGGAATGCGGGCCGTCGATCACCGCCACGCTGCGTCCTCGACCACTCGAAATCCCAGAGGGATTCCTTCGGGTCTGCGTCCTTGCCTGGCGGCGCCGACAACCCACCTTCCAGGCCGATGGTTGCGAGACGAACCACTACAGAACCTTCTGCGCCACGTCGACGACTCGGTTGGAGTAGCCCCACTCGTTGTCGTACCAGGACACGACCTTGACGAGCGTCCCGTCGAGCACGGCGGTCAGCCCCGAGTCGAAGATCGACGAGTGCGGATCGGCCACGATGTCCGTGGAGACGAGCGGCTCGTCGGTGTAGCGCAGGATGCCCTTCAGCGGGCCCTCCGCCGCGGTCTTCAGCGCCTCGTTGATCTCCTCGACCGTCGTCGCACGGTCGGCCTCGAAGGTGAGGTCGACGACGGAGCCGGTCGGGACGGGGGCGCGGACCGCGAAGCCGTGCAGCTTGCCGTTGAGCTCGGGCAGCACGAGCCCGACCGCCTTCGCCGCGCCCGTCGACGTAGGCACGAGGTTGATCGCGGCGGCGCGGGCCCGGCGCAGGTCCTTGTGCGGCGCGTCCTGCAGGTTCTGGTCGGCCGTGTACGCGTGGATCGTCGTCATCAGGCCGTGCTTGATGCCGACGGTGTCGTTGACGACCTTCGCCAGCGGCGCGAGGCAGTTCGTCGTGCACGACGCGTTGGAGATGACGTCGTGGGACGCCTTGTCGTACTGGTCGAAGTTCACGCCGAGGCACACCGTGATGTCCTCGTCGGTCGCCGGCGCGGAGATGATGACCTTCTTCGCGCCGCCGTCCATGTGCTTGGCGGCCGCCGCGCGCTTGGTGAAGAAGCCCGTCGACTCGATGACCACGTCGACGCCCAGATCGCCCCACGGCAGGTCGGCCGGGTCGCGCTCGGCCAGCACCCGCAGCGGCTTGCCGTCGACGACGAGCGCGTCGCCCTCGGCCTCGACCGTCCCCCGGTAGGGCCCGTAGGTCGAGTCGTACTTGAGCAGGTGAGCGAGCGTCTTGGCGTCCGTCAGGTCGTTGACGGCGACCCACTCGATGTCCGCGTTCTTCGCCTGCGCGGCACGAAAGACGTTGCGGCCGATGCGGCCAAAGCCGTTGATCCCGACGCGTACGGGCATGTGGTTCAGGTGCTCCTTGTGATGACGGCGGCAAACTTCCTGGGTCGGACCGTATCGGAGACAAGCGGTCCGAAGTTGGCCGGTGGGCCTGCTGCGCGCCCCGGCCGGCGCGCCGTCACCCCGCCGTCGGGACGATGGCGTCGAGCCCGTCCAGCCGCGCCGCCGCGCGCGCCTCGTGCAGCCGCTGACCGGTCGTCGCGTACCCGTCGACGGCACGGCGCAGCAGCACCTCGGCCTGGGCGCGGTCGGCGGCGGCGAGCGCGACGTCGGCGCGGGCCTCGCTGATCGCGGGCGACCACAGGCCCGGCGGCCAGACCCGGGACGCCTCGACCGCGGCGTCGACGAAGCCCGCGGCGCGACGCACGTCGCCGGCGCGGGCGCACGCGCTGGCGGCAGCGATGTCGAACAACAGCGGGCAGAACCGGCAGCCCTGCTGGTCCGCGAGGACCACCTCCGCGACGTCGACCGTCGCGAGGGCGACGGCGGGGTCGGCGTGCGTGGCGATGAGCGCCGCGTAGACGATGTACAGGAGGTGCACCGCGAGCGGCGTCGCACGCGACAGCTCGAGCGCCTCCTCGAGCTGGGCGATGGCCGCCACCGGATCTCCGGCGGCGGCGAGCGCCTCCCCCAGCCGCGCCCGGGCGAGGGCCTCGCCGCCCACCGCCGAGACCTCCCGGCTGATGCGGATCGCCTCGCGCAGGCTGCGCTGCGCCCCCTCCACGTCGCCCGTCAACAGCAGCGCCTCGCCGAGCACGGTGGCGGAGAAGGCCTGTCCGCGGCGCGCCCCGGAGCGCTCGGCCTGCGCGTGGAGGTCGCGCGCGAAGGCGATCAGCTGGTCGTACGGACTGGCCGCCTGCAGCGCGTACTCCGTGACGCACAGGTACGCGTCGAAGACGCGACCGGCGAGCTGAGGGACGTGCCAGGACTCCGTCAGCTCCCATGCGATGTGCGTCTCGAACCGCCCGCTCGCGTGTGCGACCATCGCGCGCACGTCGGTGAGCATCTCGACCTCATCGCCGCCGGCTTCCTCGAACTCGCCCGCGCGGTGGACATGGCGCTCCGCCGCGTCGATGTCGCCGCGATGCCACGCGACCATGGCGCGCACGACCTCGGCCCGAGCCTCGGCCAGGCCGCCGGGCGCCAGGCCGTCGAGCGCGCGCTCGGCGGTCTCGAGGTCCCCGAGCGCCACCGCCGCCCGGGCCTGCTTGATGCGCAGGTCGGCGGCGGTGCCCTCGGGGGCGCGGCGCATGGCGGTCGCATATGCGGTGAGCGCGGCGCGGTCGCCGGTCGCGAAGCGCAGGTCGCCCAGCAGCGCGTAGAGCGCCGGCTGGTCCTCGGGCCGCGCGTGCGCGAGCGCCTGCTCCACCCAGCGCCGCCCGTCCGCGTAGGCCGCAACGCTCGCGGCACGGGCGGCGGCGGCCTGCAGCCACGCGACGGCGTCCTCGCCGCGGCCGGCCTCGAGCAGGTGGTGCGCGATGCGCTCCGGCGCGCCGCCGGCCTGCGCGAGGTGGTCGGCCGCGCGGGCATGGGTGGCCGCCAGCTCGGCGCCGTCGACCCGCCGCAGCGCCGCCTCGCGCAGCAGCGGGTGCCGGAATCCCCAGCCGCCGGCCCCGTCCTGCTCGAGGACGCCGGCGGCCGCCGCCGCGGCCAGCCCGTGCGCGGTGTCCGCCGTACCGGTGCCCGCGACGGCGGCGAGGTCGTCCGCCCGGGCCCCGTCGTCGAGCACGCTCAGCGCGGGCAGGAGCCCGCGCGCCAACGGCTCGAGGGTGGCGAGCGGCGCGTCGACGAGGTCCTGCAGCCGCTCGGGGACGCGCAGTGTGCCGCCCGGGCCGGCCGCGGCGGCGAGCTCGTGCGCGTAGAACGGGTTGCCGGCCGCCGCCTCGACGAGCGCGGCCGTGGCGTCCTCCCCGAGATCCGCGCCCGCCGCGCGCACGGCGATGGTCCGCACCGCGTCCGCGTCCAGCGGGCCGAGGACGACCTCCCTCGCCGCCCGGCGCTCGACGAGCGAGCGCCACAGCGCGTCGCTCGGCCCCGCCGAGGGGCGCGCGGTCGCGACCACCACGAGCGGCTCGCGCCGCGCGGCCGCGCTGAGGAAGTCCACGAGCCGCAGCGTCGCGTCGTCGGCGGCGTGCAGGTCCTCGAGGACCAGGACGAGGCCGCGCTCGCCCGCGGCTTCCCGCAGGAGGTGGGCGATCGCCGTGAGAAGGTGATGGCGCTGCACGGGCGCCTCGGCCCCGGTCGTCCCCGCCGCGGGAGTCAGCATCGCCAGCGCGCCGCGCGAGCCCGCCCCCAGCCGCGCCAGCAGGTCGCCCCGTCGCAACAGCAGGGGGTCGAGCGCCTCGACGAGCGGCAGGTACGGCACCGGCACCTCCGCGCTGCGCGCCGTACCCCGCAGCGTGTGCATGCCGCGGCGCTCCGCGCCCTGAAGCAGCGCCTCGGCGAAGCGCGTCTTGCCCATCCCGGCGGCGCCGGTCACCAGCAGCGTCATGCCCTGGCCCTCGCCGGCCAGGCGCAGCGCGCGGACCGCCTCGGCGAGCTGCGCGTCGCGCCCGACCACCGGCCCGCGCAGCGCCCGCGCCGCCACGACGGCCTCGCCCTGCCCCGCTTCGCGGTGCAGCTCGAGCGTCTCCTCCGACGGCTGCAGCCCGAGCCGTGCCAGCTCATCGCGCAGCTCGCCGAAGCGGCGCGACGCCGCGACCCGGTTGCCGGCGGCCAGGTCGGCGCGCATGAGGGCCCGGTGGGCCTCCTCGTCCGCCGGGTCGTCGGCCAGCACGTCGTGCCAGCGCCCTGCGGCCCGGAGGCGCTCGAGCCGCAGGGCGCGGACGTGCTCGCGCGCCGAGGCGCACCACGCCTCGTAGCGATCGTCGGGCAGCAGCTCGCCGCGGTACGCGGCGTCGTCGCCGGCCTCGAAGCGCTCGACGTCGGTCGTCACCTGCCCGTCGGGAGCCAGCGAGACCATGCCCTGGGCGAGCACCACCGCGTCGCGGGCGCCGAGCGCCCGGCGTGCATGGTGGGCGGCCTTGTGCAGGTTCGCGGCACCGGCCTCCGGCGCGAGCTGCGGCCACAGCCGCTCGACGACCTGGTCGCGGGCCAGGCGATGCGCGGGGGCGATGGCGAGGAGCTTGACGAGATCGGCGCCGCGGCGCTGCTCGAACGCGGCGGCCCCGACCGGCGCGCCGTCGACCTCAACCTCGAACCCTCCGAGCATCCGGATGTCGATGCGCATGCGCCGATCCTGCAATGCACCGCGAGCCGGATCGTCGCCTCGGAAGGTTCTGGGAAGCCCGGGTCGCGAGGGTCCCCGTCGACACCACCAACCATCCGGCGGGCCGCCCCGCCGACACCAGGAGGGACCGACATGACCCAGGTCCAGGAGCGCGTCCGCAACGGCGTGGACACCGAGCAGATGTTCGGCACGCTCGACCTGCTCAAGCAGCAGCCGGAGCTCGCGAAGTTCACCTTCCGGGCCCGCAACCGCTGGATCGACGGCGCCCACAACCGCTCGACGATCCAGGGCTTCTACGCGGCCGGCGGCGAGGACACCTCCCGTGAGGCGGCGTTCGCCGTGGACGCCGGCGAGCCGGCGATCCTGCTCGGCACCGACACCGGCCCGAACCCGGCCGAGCACCTGCTGCATGCGCTGGCCGCGTGCCTGACGACCTCGATCGTCTACGTCGCCGCCGCGCGCAAGGTGCGCCTCACGAGCGTCGAGTCCGTGCTCGAGGGCGACATGGACGTCCAGGGCGCGCTCGGGCTCGACGACCGCCATCGCAACGGCTTCACGAGCATCCGCGTGGCGTTCCGCGTCGAGGGCGACGCCCCGGCAGAGAAGCTGCGCGAGGTCGTCGCGCGCGGCCGGGCGCGGTCGGCCGTCTACGACATGGTCACCCACGGGGTGCCGGTCGACGTGGAGGTCGACGCCGCGTGAGGCGGATCTCCCGGGCCGGCCGCGCGCCGGCCCGGGCCGCCTGCACCGACCGAAGGAGACGATCGCGATGCCCCTCGACCTCACCGCCAGGACCCCGGCCGGCGCTCGCCTCGTCGGCCTCGCCGAGACCCTGTCCGGACACCTCGCCGCATCCGCCGGCGCCCATGACGAGCGCGCCGCCTACCCGGTGGCCGCGCTCGATGCGCTGCGTGCCGCGGGCTACCTCGCCGCGCCCGTGCCGCCCGAGCTGGGCGGGCTCGGCGTCGCGTCCGTCCACGACGTCGTCGTCGCCGCGTCGCGCCTGGCCCGCGGCGACGCCTCCGTCGCCATCGGCACGAACATGCACCTCGTCGCGGTGCTGAGCATGGTGCGCCGCCGGCAGATCGCCGAGGCCGCGGGCGACGCCCGCCGCGCCGCGGCCTTCGGGTCGTCGCTGGCCGCCGCCGTCCGTGACGGCGTCGTGCTCGCCGCCGCGATCAGCGAGCACGGCCAGGACCTCACGCGGCCCGCCACCGTCGCCACGCGCACCGAGCGCGGATGGCGCGTCGACGGGCGCAAGGCGTTCTGCACGATGTCCGCCGCCGCGACGCACTTCTACGCTGCCGTGACGTTCGCCGACGAGGCCGGCGCCGAGCGCTACGGCTACGCCCAGATCGCCGCCGACGCGCCTGGGGTGCGAGTCCACGACGACTGGGACGGTCTCGGCATGCGCGCGTCCGCCAGCCACACCGTCACGTTCGACCGCGTCGAGCTGCCCGCCGGCGCGCTGCGCGGCGGGTTCCCGGCCGGCGACGCCACCGGCTACATGGACCGCAACCTCACCGCCGGGCTGTTTCACGCCTCCGCCTCGCTCGGGATCGCCGAGGCCGCCCACGCCAACGCGCTCGCGGCGCTGGCCGGCGGCAACGGCGCCGCGACGCACGGCCGGGCCGGCACGCTGCTCGCCGACAGCGAGCTCGACCTCACCGCGGCGCGCGGCGCGCTCGGCCGCGCCGCGATGCTCATCGACGACCATCACGACCGCCGGCCGCGTGACGCCGGCACGGCGACGGAGATCCACGCGCTGTTCGCTGAGGCGCAGGCGACGAAGGCGCTCGTCGGCGAGGCCGCGCCGCGGGTCGTCGACCGCGCGATGGCGCTCGCCGGCGGCGCCGCCTATCGGTCCGGCCATCCGATCGCCCGGGCGCTGCGCGACGTGCGCGCGATCGGGTTCATGCATCCGCTCGGCGCCAACCGCGCCCACGAGTTCGTCGCGCGTGCCGCGCTCGGCCGCGACCCGGAGCTGCACTGAGCCATGCCGCGCACGGACACGCTCATCGTCGGCGCCGGCCAGGCGGGCCTCGCCCTGAGCCGGGAGCTGACGCTCGCCGGGCGCGATCACGTGCTCGTCGAGCGCGGCCGGGTCGGCGAGCGCTGGCGCACCGGCCGCTGGGACTCGCTCACGCTGCTGACGCCGAACTGGCTCAGCCGCCTGCCCGGCGACGCGCCGATCGCCGACCCGCATGCCTTCATGACGCGCGACGAGCTCATCGCCCGGCTCGGCGCCTACGCGGCGTCCTTCGCCGCACCGGTGATCGGTCGCACGCGGGTCCACGCGGTGCGCCGCCGCGGCGGCGCGTTCCATGTCGAGACCGACGGCGGCACCTGGCGGGCCGAGGGGGTCGTCGTGGCCACGGGCGCCGCCGACCGGCTGCGGCTGCCGGAGAGCGCGGCCGCCGTGCCGCGCGGCGTGCTCTCGCTGCACGCCGCGGCGTACCGGTCGCCGGGCGCGCTGCCCGACGGCGGCGTCCTCGTCGTCGGCGCGGGACCGACCGGCCAGCAGCTCGCCCTGGAGCTGCGGCGCGCCGGCCGCGAGGTCGTCCTCGCCGCCGGCCGTCACGCGCGGATGATCCGCCGCCACCGGGGGATCGACGCGTGGACGTGGCTCGGCCGGATCGGTGAGCTCGAGCGCACGATCGACGAGGTCCGCGATCCGGCGGCCGCGCGCCGCGCGGCGAGCCTCGTACTCACGGGCGCGCGGGGCGGCGAGCGGCTCGACCTGGGCGTCCTGCGCGACGCGGGGGTGACCCTCGCGGGGCGCCTGCTGGGCTGGGCGGGATCGCGGGCGCGCTTCGCGGCCGACCTGCCCGAGTCCGCCCGCGCGGCCGATGCGCGTATGCGCCGGCTGCTCGCGCGCTTCGACGCGCAGGCCGGCTCCCCGTCGGCCTGGCCCGCCGCGCTGGATCTGGCCCCCGGGCCCGCCGAGCTCGACCTGCGCCCCGCCGGCATCGGCACGGTGCTGTGGGCGACGGGCTTCGGCCGCCGCTACGACTGGCTGCCCGACGGCGCGACCGACGCCGACGGCGAGCTCGTCCACCGCCGCGGCGTCACGCGCGTCCCCGGGCTGTACGCGCTCGGCCTGCCGTTCCAGCACCGGCGCACCTCCCACATGATCGGCGGGGTCGGCGCCGACGCCGCCCACATCGCGGCGGTGATCACGGGCGCGCGGCGGCGGGCGACGGCGATCGCCGCCTGACGAGCTCGTCGAGGAACGTCTCGATCTCCGCGGTGAGCGGGTCGGTGTCGCCGAGCCACGGGAAGTGGTCGTCGCCGTCGAGCTCGACGAGCACGGCGTCCGGGATGCCGCCCGCCACCTGGCGGGCGCCCTCGACCGAGATCATCCGGTCTCCGCGGCGATGGACGACGAGGGTCGGCGCGCGGACCGAGGGCAGCAGCGGCCGCAGGTCGATGTCACGCATCGCCTCGACGGTGGCCCGGCCCATCGACGGGCTCGCGCCGGCGCGCTGGAAGCGGCCGAACAGCTCGCGGCTCAGCGGGTCGCCGGCGCAGCTCGGCGCGAAGATCCGCAGCAGCGCGCCGGTGCCCCAGTGCTCGTAGAGGCGGTCGGCCAGCCGCTCGGCGACCTCGGGCTGCCAGCCGGCCGGGTGGTCCGCGTCGCGGTAGAAGCACGCGGCCGTGCCGTAGAGCACGAGCGCCTCGACCGCCCCCGGGTGCTCGGCCGCGAAGAGGATGCTCATCGGGCCGCCCTCGGACACGCCGAAGAGCACGGCGCGCTCGCTGCCCGCGGTGGCCATCACGGCGGCCAGGTCCTCCATGCGCTCGTCCAGGCCCGGCGCCCGGCCGGCCGGATCCGACAGGCCGTTGCCGCGCTTGTCCCACAGGATCAGCCGGCCGCGGGCAGCCAGGCGCTGGAACAGCCGGCGCGCGGCCGGCATCTCCCAGCCGTGCTCGACGTTCGAGACGAAGCCCGGGACCAGCACGATGTCCGGCGGCCCCTCCCCCAGCACCTGGTAGGCGATGCGCGCACCGTCGGACGACACCGCGTAGCGGGTCGTGGGGACGGCGGAGCGCTCGGCGGGCTCGATGCGCACCGCGGCCGCCAGCCGCTGATCCTCCAGCGCCGCGGCGACCCGCTCGAGATGCGACGAGCCCTCCGACGGCCGCCAGCCGGCGATCACGAGCAGGCGGTGGCCCGGCGCCGTCGCGGCGAGCTCCTCGACCAGGCGCACGGTCGCCTCGTCGGCGGCGTGGAGGTCGTCGAGCAGCAGCGCGCAGCCGCGCTCCTCGGCGGCGCACGCGAGCAGCTCGCCGATCGCCGGGGCGCCGGGGACCGCGGCGCCGCGGAAGTCCGCGACCGCGGCCGCCGACAGGTGCGCGAGGAGGTCGGGACGCTCGGCGAGCAGGGCGGCGACGGCCTGCACGACGGCGCCCAGCGCCCCGCGGTGGGCGATCGCGGTGCCGCGCAGCGTGTGCCAGCGCCGGCCCGCCGCGGCCGCGAGCACCGTCTCGGCGATTCGCGTCTTGCCGCTGCCGGACTCGCCGCACAGCAGCAGCACGCCGCCACGGCCGGCGTCGGCCACGTCGAGGCGGTCCAGCGCGACCGCCAGAGTCGGCGCGCGCCCGAACATCGGCTCGGGCGGCGCGACCGGCGCCGTCACCGCCGGGCCGCGCGACACGTCGCGATACAGCTTCAGCGACTCGGCCGACGGCTGGGCGCCGAGACGGGCGAGCTCCTCGCGCAGCGCGCGGAAGCGCCGCACCGCCGCGGCACGATCCCCGCAGGCGGCGGCCTGGCGCATGAGCGCGCGGTGTGCCTCCTCGTCCGCCGGGTCCTCGGCGAGAAGCGCCTCCCACGCCCCGGCCGCGCGCAGGCGGTCCGCATGCAGGGCGCGAAGGCGCTCGCGCGCCTCGCGGGTCCACTCCTCGTAGAGGTCTCCGGGCAGCAGTTCGCCGCCGTAGGGCGCGGCGGCATCCGCCTCGAAGCGCTCGGCGTCGGTCGTCACGGCGGCGTCGGGCGCGAGCGCCACGGTGCCGCCGCCGACCACGACGGCGTCGCGGTCGCCCATCGCGCGGCGGGCGTAGTGCGCGGCCTTGTGCAGCGCGGCGGCCGCGGCCTCAGGGGCGAGGTGCGGCCAGAGCGCGTCGAGCACGCGCTCACGGGTCAGCCGGTGCCCGGGCGCGAGCGCGAGCAGCTTGACGAGGTCGCTCGCGCGCCGCTGAGGCCAGTCGCGCGGCGCGACCGCCGCGCCGTCGACCGTCACGGCGAACGCGCCGAGCAGAAGGACGTCGACGCAGTCCACGACGTCAGCCCGCCCGGTTCACGCCGCCTCCGACAACGTCCCGACGGGCGCGATCGTGCCGGCCAGCGCCCGCAGCGCGAGCATCCGCCAGCGGCCGGGGACGCCGCGCAGCACGCGCTCGCCGCGATCGGCGAGGTCGTGGCCGGCACCGATCAGCAGGTCCGCGACGGTGCCGGTCATGAGAACCTCGCCCGGAGCGGCGAGCTCCGCGACCCGGGCGCCGACGTGGACCGCGAGGCCGCGGACGTCGCCGGTGACGAGGTCGCACTCGCCGCTGTGGACGCCCGACCGGATCCCGAGGCCGAGCTCGTCGAGCGCCCGCGTGCTGATCGACTCCGCGGCCGCGAGCGCGGGTGACGGAGCGCCGAACGTGGCCAGCGCCCCGTCGCCCAGGAGCTTGATGACGTTGCCGCCGTGGCCCCTCACCTCCTCGCGGATCAGCTCGTCGTGCGCGTTGAGCACGTCGAGCCAGCGGCGGTCGCCGAGCAGAGCCGCGTGCTCCGTGGAGCCGGCGATGTCGGTGAACAGCAGCGTGGTGAGCACGCGCAGGCGGTGGCGTTCCTGGCTCATGGCGGCACCGGCAGCTGGACCGCTACGAGGCGGCGGTGCCCGCGGTCTCCGGGTCGGGGCGCACGACGACCGTGTCGGCGACCGGGGTGATCTCGTCGGCCGGCATGTCGGTGCGGGCCGCGTGGTCGCGGATCGCCTCCGGGCTGGCGGCCTCATAGATGCAGACCGTGCCGAGGGTGCCGTCGTCCTCGTTGACGACGTAGGACCGGATCCACCGCACCTGGTCCGGGGTCTTGTCGCCCTCGCGGGCCGAGCGCTCCGCCGTGGCCTGGAGCTCGGCGGGGGTCTTCCAGGCGTTGCGACGGCGGATGGCGTAGAGCTGCATGGTGGTGGTGCTCCTTGTGGGGTGGTTGGAAAGGGAGGACGCCGGGCGACTCCGATGCCTTCCCTACTTCGGCTTCGTCGCCCGGATCGAGACGCTCACGACGCCGTACGTGTCGGCGGCGTCGAGCGCTCGCTGGGAGACGAAGCGGTACTGGTGGTTCACGCGGACCTCGTCGACGGTGAGGCCGGCGACGCGGATGCCGTCGAGGTAGCGCTCCAGCGGCACGGCGCCCGCGATGCACGCCGCCCACAACTGGGTGTTGGCCCGCGTCCGCGCCTTGAGCTCGCGCGCGCTGACGATGTCGGCCAGCGCCAGGCGCCCGCCCGGACGCAGCGCCCGGGCGGCGGCGGCGAACGCGCGCGCCTTATCGGGCACCAGGTTCAACACCCCGTTGGAGATCACCGCATCGGCGCTGCCGGCCTCGACCGGCGGCTCCTCGACGTAGCCCTTGACGAACACGACGTGGTCGATCCCGGCGAGGTCGCGCTGTGTGCGCGCCTTGCCGAGCTGATGCTCGGTCATGTCCACGCCCGTCACGCCCCCGCCGGGGCCCACGAGGTGCGCGGCCACGAACGCGTCCGTGCCCGAGCCGCTGCCCAGGTCCACGACATGGTCGCCGGGCGCCAGCTCGGCCAGATCGATCATGTGCCCGACCCCGGCGAACGACGCCAGCGCCTGCGCCGGCACCGCGTCCAGCCATGGCGCCGGATAGCCCAGCCGCTCGGCCAGGCCGCGGCCCATCTCGAAGTGAAAGTCGCCGGCCGGATCGCGGGCGACCTCGCGGTACATCGCGCGGATCTCGCGACGGACCTGCTCCAGCTCGACAACGGGCGCTTCGGTGGCAACGGTCATCGGATCTCCTTGGTGAGGTGTGCGATGTCGCTGCGCACCCTCTCGGGACCGCCTTCCCGAGACCTTCCCATGCGCCGGGCGCCGCCACAAGGGCGCTTCCTGCCCTCCCCGGGTGGGCGGCGCGACCGGCGGGCGGCTCAGCCGAGCTGGTTGATGCGGATCAGGTTGCCCGCCGGATCGCGGAAGGCGCAGTCGCGGACGCCGTAGGGCTGCTCGGTCGGCTCCTGGACGACCTCGGCGCCGTTGGCCTGCAGGTGCTCGAAGGCGGCGTCGAGGTCCTCGGTGGCCAGGATGAGGTGGGCGTAGGTGCCCTTGGCCATCATCTCGGCGATGGTGCGGCGCTCGTCGTCGGTGATGCCGGGGTCGGCGGCCGGCGGCGTGAGGACGATGGAGGTGCCGGGCTGCGCGGGGGCGCCGACGGTGATCCAGCGCATCCCGTCGTACCCCACGTCGTTGCGGACCTCGAAGCCGAGGTTGTCGCGGTAGAAGGCCAGCGACGCCTCGGGGTCGTCGTGGGGCAGGAAGGTTGAGTGAATGGTGATGTCCATGGCGGCCACACTACGTCCGGCTCGGCGCCGGAGCTTCTCGATTCCTGACCGGTCTCGTCACCTGCTTGGCGACGCACGGCGGCATCCCCGCGGTCGCGCGCGCGGCGTCGCGCCGGTAGGCGCTCGGCGGCATGCCGACCAGCTCGGTGAACCGGCTGCTGAAGGTGCCCAGCGACGAGCAGCCGACCTCGAAGCAGACCTCGGTGACGCTGAGATCGCCGCGCCGCAGCAGCGCCATCGCGCGCTCGATGCGCCGCGTCATGACGTAGCTGTACGGCGACTCGCCGTAGGCGAGCCGGAACTCGCGGCTGAAGTGCCCGGCCGACATGTGCGCATCGCGGGCGAGCGCCTCGACGTCCAGCGGCTGCGCGTACTCGCGGTCGATCCGGTCGCGGACGCGGCGCAGCCGCTCCAGGTCGCGCAGGCGCTGCGCCGAGGCGGGTCGACCGGTCACGACGAGATCGTACGTCGCGCCGCCGCCGCCGTGGTCCGGCCGGCGGGGCTCCGGTCAGGCCCCGACGTAGGCCGCGAGGTGCTCGCCCGTGAGGGTGCTATGGGCGGCGACCATCTCGGCGGGAGTGCCCTCGAAGACGATCCGGCCGCCGTCGTGCCCGGCACCGGGGCCGAGGTCGACGATCCAGTCGGCGCGCGCCATCACCGCCTGGTGGTGCGCGATGACGATCACCGACTTGCCGGAGTCGACGAGCCCGCCGAGCAGGCCGAGCAGCTGCTCGACGTCCGCGAGGTGCAGTCCGGTGGTCGGCTCGTCGAGGACGTAGAGGTCGCTCTTCTCGGCCATGCTGGTGGCCAGCTTGAGCCGCTGGCGCTCGCCGCCGGACAGCGTGGTCAGCGGCTGCCCGAGCCGCAGGTAGCCGAGCCCGACCTCGGCCATCCGCTGCAGGATCTTGTGGGCCGCCGGCGTGCGCGCCTCGCCGGCGCCGAAGAACTCGCCGGCCTCGTCCACCGACATCGCGAGGACCTCGCTGATGTCCCTGCCGCCGAACCGGTACTCGAGGACCTCCGCCTGGAACCGCTTGCCCTCGCACTCCTCGCAGACCGTGGCGACGCCCGCCATCATCGCCAGGTCGGTGTAGATGACGCCCGCGCCGTTGCAGTTCGGGCAGGCGCCCTCGGAGTTGGAGCTGAACAGCCCCGGCTTCACGCCGTTGGCCTTGGCGAACGCCTTGCGGATCGGGTCCAGCAGCCCGGTGTAGGTCGCCGGGTTGCTGCGCCGCGAGCCCTTGATCGGGGTCTGATCCACGGCCACCACCCCCGGGCGGCCGGAGATCGAGCCGTGGATCAGCGAGCTCTTGCCGGAGCCCGCGACCCCGGTGACGACGACCAGCACGCCGAGCGGGATGTCGACATCGACGTCCTGCAGGTTGTGCCGGTTCGCGCCGCGGATCTCGAGGACTCCCGTCGGCTTCCGGGTCGATCCCTTCAGGGAGGCCCGGTCGTCGAGATGGCGGCCGGTGAGGGTGCCGCCGGCCCGCAGCCCGTCGACCGTGCCCTCGAACACCACTTGGCCGCCCTCGGTGCCGGCGCGCGGGCCGAGGTCGACGACGTGCTCGGCGATCGCGATCGTCTCGGGCTTGTGCTCCACGACCAGCACGGTGTTGCCCTTGTCGCGCAGCCGTAGCAGCAGGTCGTTCATCCGCTGGATGTCGTGGGGGTGCAGCCCGATCGTCGGCTCGTCGAAGACGTACGTGACGTCGGTGAGCGACGAGCCGAGGTGGCGGATCATCTTGACGCGCTGCGCCTCGCCGCCCGACAGCGTGCCCGAGGGGCGGTCGAGGCTGAGGTAGCCGAGGCCGATCTCGACGAACGAGTCGAGCGTCTGCTGCAGCGCGGCCAGCAGCGGCGCGACCGACGGTTCGTCCAGACCGCGCACCCACCCGGCGAGATCGCGGATCTCCATCGCGCAGGCGTCGGCGATGCTGATCCCGTCGATCTTCGACGATCGCGCCGCCTCGCTGAGCCGCGTGCCGCCGCAGTCGGGGCAGGCGGTGAACGTCACCGCGCGCTCCACGAACGCGCGGATGTGCGGCTGCAGGGCGTCGACGTCCTTGGAAAGCATCGAGCTCTGGATCTTCGGGATCAGGCCCTCGTACGTCAGGTTGATGCCGTCGACCTTGATCTTGGTCGGCTCCTTGTGAAGCAGGTCGTGAAGCTCGGCCTTCTTGTACCTGCGGATCGGCTTGTCCGGGTCGAAGAAGCCGCAGCCCCGGAAGATGCGCCCGTACCAGCCGTCCATGCTGTAGCCGGGGATCGTGAGCGCGCCCTCGTTGAGGGACTTGCCGTCGTCGTACAGCGCGGACAGGTCGAAGTCGGTGACCGAGCCCCGGCCCTCGCAGCGCGGACACATGCCGCCGGTACGGGAGAAGGTGCGCTTCACGGTCTTGCCGGCGCCGCGTTCGACCGTGAACGCCCCGCTCGCCCGGACCGAGGCGACGTTGAAGGAGAACGCGTTGGGCGAGCCGATGTGCGGCTGCCCGAGCCGGCTGAAGAGGATGCGCAGCATCGCGTTGGCGTCGGTGGCGGTGCCGACCGTGGAGCGCGCGTCGGAGCCCATCCGCTGCTGGTCGACGAGGATCGCGGTCGTCAGCCCTTCGAGGACGTCGACCTCGGGCCGCGCGAGCGTCGGCATGAAGCCCTGCACGAACGCGCTGTAGGTCTCGTTGATCAGCCGCTGCGACTCCGCGGCGATCGTGCCGAAGACCAGCGAGCTCTTGCCCGAGCCGGAGACGCCGGTGAACACCGTCAGCCGGCGCTTGGGGATCTCGACGCTGACGTCCTTGAGGTTGTTCACGCGCGCGCCGTGCACGCGGATGAGATCGTGGTTGTCGGCGACGTTCGGCCCGGGCGCCTGCGTGATCTCCATGGCGGGCACTCTAGGAGGGCCTCCCGGAGGGCGCTTCTCGATTCCTGATCGGCCTGGCGCCGCCTCCGCTCAGCCGTCCGCCCCGGCGACGAGCTCGACGCGCAGGCCGTCGGGGTCGAGCAGGTAGGCCGCGTAGGTGCGCGGCCCGTACTGCGGCCGCGGGCCGGGCGGGCCGTCGCTGCGTCCGCCCGCGGCCACCCCGGCGCCGAACGCCGCGTCCACGGCCGCGCGGCCGCTCGCCCGCAGCGCGACGTGGCCGTAGCCGGGCGCGGGCGGGCGCGCGCGGTTGACGATCCAGAACGCCGGCTCCATCACGCCGTAGGCGATCGCCGCGGGCGCCTCGTGCAGCCGCCGGACGCCGAGGGCGAAGAACACTGCGTCGTAGAAGCGGGCGGAGCGCTCGAGATCGGAGACCTCGAACCCGATGTGCGCGATCACCGAGCCGGATCCGCGGCGGACGCCGCGCGGCGGCCGTTCACTTCGGCGACCGGTCCACGTCGCGGTGGGTGACCTCGATCCAAACGTCGTCGTGGTCGCGGTAGCGCCGGCCGAGGTGCTCGGTGATCGCCACCGAGCGATGGCGCCCGCCCGTGCAGCCGATCGCCACCATCAGGTGCGCCTTGCCCTCGGCGACGTACTGCGGGATGAGGAAGTCCAGCAGCGGCTCGAGCAGGGCGTAGAACGCCTCGAGCTTCCCCTCCCGGCCGACGTAGTCCACGATCCGGTCGTCGTGGCCGGTCAGCGGGCGCAGCTCCGGCACGTAGTGCGGGTTCGGCAGGAAGCGCACGTCGAACACGAGGTCGGCGTCGCGCGCCGGACCGTGCTTGAAGCCGAAGCTGCCGAACGTGACCGCCATGCGCGAGGTCGCCTGGCGCGGCAGGAACTCGTCGGCGATCCGCCGGCGCAGCATCGCGCCGGTCAGGCCGGTCGTGTCGATCACGACGTCGGCCTGGTCGCGCAGCCCGGCGAGCAGCGCGCGCTCGTCCGCGATACCCGTGGCCACGCTGCCCTCCGGCGACAGCGGATGGCGGCGGCGCGTCTCCTTGTAGCGCGTCATGAGCGTCTGCTCGTCGGCATCGAGGAAGAGGACCCGGTGGCTGAGGCCGAGCGCCTGCAGGTCCTCGAGCACCGCGAGCAGCGTCTCGAAGTACGCACCCCCGCGGACGTCGGAGACCACCGCCGCGCGCTCGACCTTGGAGCCCTCGTGGACGAACAGCTCCATGAGCCCGCGGATCATCTCCGGCGGCAGGTTGTCGACGCAGAAGTAGCCGGCGTCCTCGAAGACCTGCATCGCCGTCGACTTCCCGGCACCGGAGAAGCCGGTGATGACGACGAGATCCTCGACATGCGAGCCCGCGAACGGGCGGGCACTCCGTTCGCCTGCGTGCGTCGTGGCCATGGCCGCATTGTGGCGGGTGGCGCAGATGACGCCTCCACCACCGCGCAGGACGTTCACACCCCGGTCTTGTGCAGCGAGCCCCAGAGCTCGCGCGCGATCTTCCCCGGAAGCCCGGGCACCGCCTCGAGCTCCTCGCGCGAAGCGGCCAGGAACGCCTCGGGGGAGCCGAAGTGATTGAGGATCGCGCGCTTGCGCGCCGGCCCGACGCCGGGCAGCTCGTCGAGCACCGAGGCGGTCATCGCGCGGTCGCGCCGGCCGCGGTGATGGGTGATCGCGAAGCGGTGCGCCTCGTCGCGCACGCGCTGCAGCAGCTGGAGCTCCGGCGTGTCGTGGCCGAGGAGCAGCGGCTGCGGGATCCCGGGCCGGAACACCTCCTCGATCCGCTTGGCCAGCGAGATGACCGCCACGCCGCGCTCGCGGAAGCCCTGCAGCACGCGCAGCCCGGCCGCGAGCTGCCCGGGGCCGCCGTCGATCACGATGAGGTTCGGCAGGGCCGCGAACGAGGCGTCGAACTCCGGGTCGTGCGGCGAGAGGTCGGCCTGGCGCTCCCAGCGGGCGAGGCGCCGGCCCAGCACCTCGGCCATCGCGGCGAAGTCGTCGGGGACGCCCTCCTCGTTGCCGCGGATGCGGAAGCGGCGGTAGTCGCTCTTCTTCGGCGCCCCGCCTTCGAAGACCACCATCGAGGCGACCTGGTGGGTGCCCATGAGGTTGGAGATGTCGTAGCACTCGACGCGCAGCGGCAGGGCGTCGAGGTTCAGCGCGGCCTGCAGGCCGTCGAGCGCCTCGACGCGCTGCTGACGGCGGCGCTCGGACTTCAGCTTCTCCTGATCGAGCGCCAGCTTCGCGTTGCGCTCGGCGAGGTCGAGGATCCGGCGCTTGTCGCCGCGCTCGGGCACGCGCAGCTCGACCCGGCCGCCGCGGCGCTCGGCGAGCGCGTCGCCGAGACTCGGGTCGACCGGCACCTGGACGAGCAGCTGCGCCGGGATCGACATCGCCTCGGCGTAGTACTGCAGGAGGAACTCCTCGACGACGTCGGCCAGTTCGGCCTCGCCCTCGTTGGCGAGGTAGAACGACTGGCGGTCGGAGAGGACGCCGTCGCGGACCTGGAAGACCTGTGCGTTGGCGTCGGTGCCGTGGACGGCGACGGCGATCGCGTCGAGGGTGCCGACCGCCTCGTTCGCCACCCGCTGGCGTTCCAGCAGCGAGCGCACGGCGTTCAGGCGGTTGCGCTCGAGCGCGGCCTGCTCGTACTCCTGCGCGGCCGCCGCCTGCTGCATCCGGTCCTCGAGATCGCGCTCGATCTCGCGGTAGCGGCCCGACAGGAACGCGATCACGCCGTCGACCGCCTCCATGTAGCCCTCGCGGGTGACGTAGCCGACACACGGCGCCCCGCAGCGCTTGATGTAGTAGTCGAGGCACGGCGAACCGGAGCGGCGCCCCGGCTCCGGGCCCTGGCAGGACCGGAACTGGAACACCTTGCCGAGCAGGTCGAGCGTGCCGCGGACGCGCTTGGCGTTCGAGTAGGGCCCGAAGTAGAGGCGGTTGCGGCGATGGCGCTCGCGCGTGAAGTAGACGCGCGGGAACTCCTCCTCCATCGAGATCGCGATGAACGGGTAGGACTTGTCGTCGCGCAGCCGGATGTTGAAGCGCGGCTGGTACTGCTTGATGAAGTTCTGCTCGACGAGAAGCGCCTCGGACTCGCTGGAGACGAGCAGGTACTCGACGGTGTCGATCGACGTCGTCATCTCGTACGCGCCACGTGTCACCGGGTTGGAGAAGTGGCTGGCGACCCGCTTGCGCAGCGACTTCGCCTTGCCGACGTAGATGACCTTGCCCTTGTCGTCATGGAACAGGTAGACGCCCGGACCGTCGGGCAGGTGGCGGCGCTGATCGTGGACGCGGGCGGTCGTGCTGGCCATCTGTGCTTCCGAGGCTAGTTTGGTCGCGGAGGGGTCCGGATAACGTGCGCCGGGTGAGCGATCGCATCGACGAGGTGGCCCGGCGGCGGTTCGGGTTCGAGCGGCTGCGGCCGGGCCAGCGCGAGGCGATCGAGTCGGTCCTGGCCGGGCGCGACACCGTGGCGATCATGTCCACCGGCTCCGGCAAGACCGCGATCTACCAGATCGCGGGCCAGCTCATCGACGGTGCCACGGTGGTCGTCTCGCCGCTGATCGCGCTGCAGCGCGACCAAGTGGAGGGCGAGGACGACGCCGCGCTGCTGAACTCGACGCTCTCCGGAACCGCGCGCGAGGAGGTCTTCGAGGAGGCGGCCGACGGCGGGCTCGAGTACGTCCTGCTCGCACCGGAGCAGCTCGCCAACGAGGAGGTGCTCGAGCGCCTGCGCGAGGCCGAGCCGTCGCTGTTCGTCGTCGACGAGGCGCACTGCGTGTCCGAGTGGGGCCACGACTTCCGCCCCGACTACCTCGAGCTCGCCGACGTCGTCGAGCGCCTCGGCCGGCCGACGGTGCTCGCGCTGACCGCGACGGCGTCGCCCCCGGTGCGCGCGGACATCGTCGACGTGCTGCGGCTGCGCGACCCGGAGATGGTGATCCGCGGCTTCGACCGGCCGAACATCTGGCTGGGGGTCGAGCACTTCCGCGACGGCGAGCACAAGCGCCGGGCGCTGCTGGACGCGGTCGTGCAGGCACCGCCGCCGGGGATCGTCTACGTGGCGACGAAGCGGGCCTGCGAGGAGGTCGCGTCGCAGCTGCGCGAGCGCGGCGTGCGGGCGGACGCCTACCACGGCGGGCTGGGCTCGCGCCGGCGCGACGAGGTCCAGGCGGCGTTCATGCACGACGCCGGCGTCGACGTCGTCGTGGCGACCATCGCGTTCGGCATGGGCGTCGACAAGGCGAACGTCCGCTGGGTGTTCCATCACGACGTGAGCGCGTCGGTCGACGCCTACTACCAGGAGCTCGGGCGATCGGGCCGCGACGGTGCGCCCGCCCGCGCGGTCCTGTTCTACCGCCCGGAGGACCTCGGGCTGCGGCGGTTCTTCGCGGGCGGCACCGTCGACCGGGCGGCGCTCGAGCGGGTGGCGAAGGTGCTCGCCGTGGCCGCGCGGCCGATCGACCCCGCGGACATGCTGACGGAGCTCGACCTCTCCAAGACGAAGCTCGCGACGGCGGTGCACCGGCTCGAGGAGGCGGGCTTCGTCGACGTGCAGGAGGACGGCTGCGTGCGCGCGGTCGGCCGCGAGGACGGGCTCGACGAGGCGGTCGAGGCGGCGGCGCACGCCGAGGAGGACCGGCATGCGTTCGACCGGTCGCGCGTGGAGATGATGCGCGCGTACGCCGAGCGGCGGGAGTGCCGGCGGGCGTTCGTGCTCGGCTACTTCGGCGAGGCGTTCGAGCCGCCGTGCGGGAACTGCGACGTCTGCGACGCGGGGCTCGGCGCCGAGGAGGAGGCCAGCGAGGATGCGGCCGGGTTCGTCGTCGGCGCGCGGGTCGCACACCCGGAGTGGGACGAGGGGACGGTCGCCCGCGTCGACGGCGACCAGATCACGGTCGTGTTCGACTCGGTGGGCTACAAGACCCTCGACGCCGCGCTCGTGGCCGATCGCGGGCTGCTCGAGGTGCTGGGCTGAGCGCCCGGCCGGCCGGACGCCGCGACCCCGGGCCGCGCGCGGTCGGCGGGCCGCGGCGGTGCCGCGACGGCGGGGTCCGCGAGCAGCTCGTCGAGGAGGGCGGCGGGCGCGCGACAGCGCTCGAGCGCCGCCCACAGCACCGCGTGGTCGGGCTCGCCGCCGGACGCGAGGTGCGGGACCTGGACGGCGAGCTGGACGACGGCGATCTCCGTGGTCGGCGAGGCCGTGCCGGTCGCGCCGCCGTGGTGCAGGGCGATCGCCTCGGGCACCCCCTCGTCGAGGTTCCAACGCTCGGCGAGCATCGCGCCGGCCACGGCGTGGTCGACGCCCAGCCGGGTGCGCTGCGCGCGGGCCCGGTCGGTGGGGTTCGGGTGCTCGAGGGCGAGGGCGGCGCAGGTGGACGGCGTGAAGGCGAGTGCCAGGACGAGCTCGCCGGCGTCGTGCAGGAGCGCGGCGAGGTGCGGGACGGCCGGCGGGGTCCCGGTGCGCGCGGCGATGGTGACCGCGGCGGCGGCCGCGACGGAGGCGTTGTGGCGCAGGCGCGCGCGGGCCGCCCCGGCGGCCGGCGTCTCGGCGAGGAAGCGGTGGACGGCGACCTCGAGCGCGAGGCGGTGCAGCGCCGGGCGGCCGGTGCCCAGGACGGCCTGCCGGATCGTCCGCACCCGCAGGGGCGGCGGACGGCCGGGGTCGTCGAGGCGGTCGATGAGGCGGCGGGCGAACGCGGGATCGCCCTCCAGCACGGCGACGAGGTCCGCCGAGGCGGCGTCGGGGTCCTCGACCGCGGCCACGATCCGCGCGACCGTGGCGTCGAGCACCGGCAGCAGGGCCAGCTCGTCGACCGCGGCGGCGAGACGGTCCTCGATCTCGGGATCGACGGCGTCGCGCCACCGCACGCCATCCATTGCGCGCAGATGTGCCTCCATGGCTCTCGAGTGGTTCGGTCGGCGCGAGCCGGTCTTGAGGCGGCCTCGTGCGCCTGGACGGATGGAGGAGTAGGCTCGCCCGCGTGGCGCAGACGGCGTTCCGGACGTGCCCGTTGTGCGAGGCGACCTGCGGGCTCGAGCTGACGCTCGACGAGCAGGGCACCGGCGTCTCGCGCGTCCGCGGCGACGCCGACGACGTGTTCTCGCACGGCTTCCTGTGCCCGAAGGGCGTGGCGCTGAAGGAGCTGCACGAGGACCCGGACCGGCTGCGCGCGCCGCAGCGCCGCCTCGCGGACGGATCGTTCGAGGCATGCTCGTGGGACGAGGCGTTCGCGCTGGTCGAAGCGGGGCTGCGCGACGTCGTCTCCGCGGGCGGGCGCAACGCGGTGGCGCTGTACCTCGGCAACCCGAACGCGCACAACCTGTCGTCGCTGCTCTACGCCAAGCCGCTCGTCAAGGCGCTGGGCACGCGCAACGTCTTCACCGCGAGCACCGTCGATCAATACCCCAAGCAGCTCGCCTCCGGGTTGATGTTCGGGACGGCCACGACGGTCGCGGTTCCGGACCTCGACCGGGCGCAGCACGTGATGATCCTCGGCGCCGATCCGGTCTCGTCCAACGGCTCGCTCATGACGGCGCCCGACGTACGCGGGCGGCTGCAGGCGGTGCGGTCGCGCGGCGGACGGGTCGTCGTGGTGGACCCGCGGCGGTCGCGCACCGCGCAGAGCGTGGCCGATGAGCACGTCTTCATCCGGCCTGGGACGGATGCGCTGCTGCTGATGGGGATGGTCGCGCAGCTGTTCTCGGAGGGGCTCGTGCGGATCGGCCGCCTCGAGCGCCTGTGCGCGGGCGTCGACGAGGTCCGGGCGCTGGCCGCGCCGTTCACCCCGGAGCGCGTGGCCCGGCCGACGGGCGTGCCCGCGGAGGTCGTGCGGCGGCTGGCACACGACCTCGCGGCGGCGGACCGCGGCGTCGTCTACGGCCGGATGGGCACGACGACGCAGGCGTTCGGCACGGTCGCGTCGTGGCTCGTCGACGTGCTCAACACGCTGACCGGCAACCTCGACCGGGCGGGCGGCGCGATGTTCCCACTCCCGGCGACGGGCGGGCCCAACAGCCGCGGCGAGCCGGGCCGGGGCCGCGGCGTCCGCTTCGGGCGCTGGACGAGCCGGGTGCGCGGGCTGCCCGAGGTGCTCGGCGAGATGCCCGCGGCGTGCCTGGCCGAGGAGATCGACACGCCGGGCGACGACCAGGTCCGGGCGCTCATCACGCTCGCCGGCAACCCCGCGGTCTCGACGCCGAACGCGGGCCGACTGTCGCGTGCGCTTGCGGCGCTGGATCTCATGGTGTGCCTGGACGTCTACGTCACCGAGACGTCCCGGCACGCCGACGTGATCCTGCCCGCGCCGTCCCCGCTGGAGCGCTCGCACTACGACCTCGCGCTGTACGGCTTCGCCGTGCGCAACGTCGCGAACTACTCGCCGCCCGTGCTGCCCGTGCCGGAGGGGACGCAGGACGAGTGGCGCACGCTGCTGCGGCTGACGGCGATCGCGGCCGGCCACGGGCGCATGGACGTCGACCGGCTCGACGACCTGTTCGCGCTCGACATGCTGCGCCGCGAGGCGGAGACCCCGGGCTCGCCGGTGTCGCGGCGCAAGCCGGAGAAGCTGCTGGCCGAGCTGGCTCCGCGACGCGGGCCGGAGCGGCTGCTCGACGTGATGCTGCGCTGCGGACCGTACGGCGACGGGTTCGGCGCACGGCCGGATGGGCTGTCGCTCGCGGTGCTCGAGTCCAACCCGCACGGCGTCGACCTCGGCCCGCTGCAGCCGCGGCTGCCGGCGGCGCTGCGCACGCCGAGCGGCATGATCGAGCTCGCGCCGCCGGAGATCGTGGCGGACGTGCCGCGGCTGGCGGACGCGCTCGACGCGGCGAGAGAGCCGAGCGCGATGCTGCTCGTCGGCCGGCGCCAGCTGCGCTCGAACAACTCGTGGATGCACAACCTGCCGCTGCTGGTCCGCGGACCGGCGCGGTGCACGATGCAGGTGCATCCGTCCGACGCCGCTCGGCTCGGGCTGGTCGACGGCGGCGTCGCGACCGTGCGGTCGCGGGTCGGCAGCATCGCGCTGCCGGTCGAGGTCACGGACGGGATCATGCCCGGCGTGGTGTCGATCCCCCACGGCTGGGGGCACGCCGTCGACGGCGTGGGCTGGTCGGTCGCGGCCGAGCACGCGGGCGCGAACTCGAACGTCCTGTCGGACGAGCTGCTGCTCGACGCGGTGTCGGGCAACGCGGTGCTCAACGGGATCCCGGTCGAGGTGCTGGCTGCCGAGAGCGGAGCCGACGGCGGCGGCGCGAGCCGGGCCGGCCGAAGCGAGGGTGTGGGCGTGGGCGCCGGGGTCCCGGCGCAACCCGCGGGCTGACCCGCCCGTCAGTCGCGCCGGCGCAGGCGCGGCAGGAACCCGTCGCGCCGCAGCTGGTAGAGCGGCAGCCCGATCGCGGCGATCGCGACGGCGATGGTCGCGTACGTCTGGACGGCTCCGGCCATCATGGCTGCGCTTGCCATGGGTGGACTCTACCCAGAGATGGCGCTGCGCGATGCAGGTCCCGCGGCTTGCCTCGGTCGCCCGCCGCCGCACGCTCAGCGCAGGATCTCGACCAGCAGCACCCAGCCGTTGATCACGCCGGCGACGATCGCGCCGACGATCCCGGAGAACAGCCAGTCGAGGCCCGCGTCGGAGCCGCTGACGAGCAGGATCCCGGCGACGATGTACGGCAGCGTGCCGACCGCTGCGAGGCCGAGTGCCGACGCCATGTGCGACTCCTCGTCCTCGCGAGGTCGCGACTTCAGCAGCAACCAGATCACGATGGCGCTGAGCACGCAGCCGCCGATGAGGATCTCCCAGCCGAGGGTCTCGTCGCTCTGGTCGGGATGCAGGCCGAACAGCGACGCGACGACGGCGCCCAGGAGCAGCAGCACCGTCACGAGCCCGCGCTCCGGCAGCCCACGGAACGCCAGGATGCGCTCGACGTTGATCGAGACCGCCACGAACACGAGCCCCGCGAGCGCCGCGGCAGCGCCCGCGCTGGCGACGTACACGTCCGTCCATTCGGCGACCGGAGCGACCACGGCGAGACCATAGCCGCGGGTTCGGCGGACCTGCCCGCAGACCGCGGGCAGGGTGGGCGCCGGGGCTCGGGTCGGCCTGGTTCATCGCACCAGCCGGATCTCGAGCCCGCCGAACCCCGACGCGTCGCCGGCGCCGCCCATGAGGCCGAGGATCGCGGCGACGTAGGCCGTCGTCTCGGGGATCGGCGGCACGCAGCCGCACGCCGCGACCCGCTGCGGGCCGGCGTTGTAGGCGGCCAGCGCCAGCGGCACGGAGCCGAACTGCCGCAGCAGGTCGCGCATGAGCCGCGCCTGCGCGTCGATCGAGGCCTCCGCGTCGAAGGAGTCGTGCAGGCCGTAGCCGGCCGCGGTGCCCGGCATGAACTGCGCGATCCCGCGCGCTCCGGCCGGCGAGACCGCGAACGGGTTGAACCCGGACTCCTGTTGGATCTGCGCGGCCAGCAGCGTCGCCGAGACGTTGTAGCGCTGCGCGGCCCGCGTGAGCGCCGGCGCGTACCGCTCGGGCACGAACGACGGCAGGCTCGAGCCGGCCTCGCCGTCACCGCCGCTGTCGCGGCGCCGAGCCAGCGCCTTCGAGCTCGCCGGGTTGAGGACGTAGCCGTAGTGCCACGGCTCCCACGAGTACCGCTGGACGAAGTGGAAGCGGCCGGCGTTGGCCGCGAGCCATGCGTATGCGCTCTCGGGGCCCAGGTCGAGCTCGGTGGCGAGCCGGTGCAGCGACGTGCCCGGCGGCGCGACCCACTTCGGATCCGGGTGCTGGGCGAACAGGACCGCCTGCTCGGCGTTCGTGCGAAACCCGGAGACGACCATCAACTGGACGCCGTCCGCGGCGGCGGCCGCCGTCATGCGGTCGAAGGCGCGGGCGACGTCAGGCCGCATCGGCTTGCCCTGGCGCATCGCGAGCGGGCCGTCGTACTCGTCGCCCCATGCGGCCGAGGCGGTGGAGGCCACCGGTACGAGCGTGGCGTCGGCGGTGGCGCGCACGTCGATCGACCGGTGCGCGCCGGCTGCGGTGACCGAGACCCGCTCGCCGACCGCGACGCGGACCAGCGCGGGAGCGACGGGGTCGGCGCCGGGGAAGCTCACGTCGACCGCCTCGGCCCCGTTGGCGCGTGCGGTCCGCTCGCCGCTGCGACGGGCCTCGGCGAGGTAGGCATCGCGCTCGAGGTGCCGCGGGTTCGGCGCCCCGTCGATGACCGCGGGCTCGAACAGCCGCGCGTAGAGGCCGTGCATGGTCCTCGCCGCCGCGAGCGCGCCGAGGTCCGCCGCCCGCTGCTGCCGGCCGTGCGCCCCGATCCCGCCCGCCAGCAGTCCGAGCACCGCCGCGCCGAACAGCACGGCGCAGAGGATGCCGACGAGCAGGACGGCCGCCTGGCCGGCGTCGCCGCCGAGGCGTGCCGGGCGCGCGGGGCAGGCTCGGCTGGTCGCCGCGTCGGAGTGCTCTGCGCGGCTGGGCGTGGTCCGGCGCACAGGCCGGGGCATGGCGATCATCCCGGGGCCTCCAGCGCGGCGCGGACCGGCCCGGCGCCGCCCCACGGCGTCACGCCCGCCACGGCGAAGGTCAGAGCGAGGCGGGACGGCGCACGCTCCAGGCGGTGCGCCGGTGCGCCGATCCCCGTGAGGCGCTCCGCGGCGAGCTCGAGGACCGTCGCGTCGCCGCCGTGCAGGAGGACCGCGTCGCGGGTCGCGAGGACGCCGTCCCAGGCGTCGCCGCGCGGCGCGGCCAGGACGACCACGCTGACCGCGCCGGCCGCAGCGGCGGCGCTCTCCGCGCGGTGCAGCGCGTCGATCGCCTCGTCCTCGTCGTCGGGCAGCCGCAGCTCGACCAGCCGGCCGGCCGCTCGAACCGCGAAGCCGCGGTCCGTCAGCGACGCGGCGAGGCGGCGGGCGGTGCGCGACACCGGGGCGGCGGCGCCGCCCGGCGATCCGGCGACGCCCCAGCACGCGACCAGCGCCGCGCCTGCGCCGCCGCTCAGCGCGGCCGCCGCGCCCAGGGCGCGGGCCGCCGGCCCCGGCGCGAGGACGGCGAAGGCGCACGGTTCGGGCACCCGGGCCGCGGCATGCCTCCGGCCGCGCCGGGCAGGGGCCGGCGCCGCGTCTCCCGCCACCGGCGCCACCGGCGGCACCCACGGTCGCGCCTCGGCCCCGCTCTCCAGCGCACCCACCGCCGGATCCACGCCGTCGAGCCCGCCGACCGGCGACGCCGGCCGGACGAACGCCGACACCAGGCGCGACCAGGCCGCGCTCACGACGTCGGTCCCGCATGCGCCGACGCGTGCGCGGTCAGGCGGTCGGCCAGCCCCGGGAACGGCGACGGCGGCTCGACCGCGACGGAGACCCGCCGGCCGGCGACGTCGACGGCGACGCGGTCGCGCGCCCAGCCCGGAACCGCGTCGCGCGCGGCATCGGCGGGGTCGCCACCCTGCAGGATCGCCAACGCTCCGGCCTCGGCGGCATGGTCGGCCGCCTCGTGCGCCACCCCCGCCGCCAGCAGCTGGGCCGCGCCGAGCGCGACCGCGAGCAGGACGGGCAGCAGCCCCACGATCTCGACGGTCGATTGGCCTCGCGCGCCCGCGAGGCGCCGAAGCGATCGCCTCGCTCCCACCCAGGCCCCCACCGCGCCCCATCCCCGGCCCACCCGCATCAGCCCGTCTGCGACGCGAAGTGCGCCTTCGCGGTGACCGCGGTCAGCTCGATCCCGCCGACGACGGCCGGAATAGCGACGCGGACCGTCACCGATCCACCCCCGTCGCCCTTCGCCCGGACCCCGGCGGCCAGCGCGCCCGGCAGCACCCGCCGCGCGGCGGCGCGCGGGTCGTCGCCCAGCGCGTCCGCGCGCGCGGCGGCGCGAGCGGCGGCGCCCGACAGCCACACGGCCTGGCCCGCGACCACCGCCTGCCAGCACAGCAGTCCGAGCAGAACCACCAGCGGCAGCACCGCCACGAGCTCCACCGATGCCTGGCCGCGTTCACCGGATGGGTCCATGGCAGGACCCTCGCCGGGACGCCTGTCACAGCGCTACACGAGTTCGTTACGAAAGTGCGTCAGTACTCGCGCGAGTGCCGGAACACCTGCAGCAGCGCGAAGAGCGACGCCGCCAGCAGCACGATCCACAGGATCGTCCCGCCGCCGCTGTCGAACAGCTTGGGCGTGGCCGCCATGTCGAGCACGATCACGCCGACGGCGCCGTAGAGCAGCAGCCGCCACCAGTCGCCGAGCGCGTACAGGTCCGAGCGCCGCTCGATGTAGAACCGCGCGCCCAGGAGCCCGATCCCCACCGTGACGACCACGAAGAGCGCGGCGCCGAAGAGGTTCGCCGCCGTGTTCCCGCCCGGCAGCGCCCACACGCCGAGCGCGAGGAGCGCCACGATCCCGAAGTTGCGGACGTGCTTCACGGCGTCACACGATACGCGCCCGCGCCGCGCCCGTGGGCCGCACCGCCGGAGCGCCCGGCCGCGCCGCGCGCGTGGGCCGGAGCGCGCGGCCGCGCCGCGCGCGTGGGCCGCACCGCAGGAGCGCCCGGCCCCCGCCGGCCCCGCGTCAGAGCGCCGGCTGCTCGTCGACCGCGAGCGCCTCGACCGCCACAGCGGCCTCCGCCGCCGCCGCGGCCTCCCGCACGACCGCCTCCGCAGCCGGCGTCACGACCTCCACGCCCTCCATCGGCTCCGGCGCGAACCGGTATCCGATGCCGAAGTGCGTGTGGATGTAGCGCCACTCGGGCGAGGCCTTCTCGAGCTTCTGACGCAGCTTGCGCACGAAGACGTCCACCGAGCGGTCGCCGCGGGCCATCGCGTAGCCCCAGACCCGCTGGTAGATCTCCTCGCGCTCGAGCACCCGGCCCTGGGCGCTCGCCAGGAGGTCGATCAGCTCGAACTCGCGGCGTGTCAGGTCCACCGAGCACTCGGCGACGAACGCCTGGAACTGGTCGGCGCGGATCTCGATCTCGCCGGCGTGCACCGGCTCGGCGTCCACGCGCGCCTCCGCCCGGCGCCGGCGACGGACCACCGACTCCACCCGGGCGATGACCTCCTCCGGATGGCAGGGCTTCGTCACCCAGTCGTCGGCGCCGAACCGCAGGCCGCGGACGCGCTGGGCGACCGTCGACTGGCCGGTGCACACGACGACGCCGAGGCCGGGCAGCGTCGCGCACGTGCGCTCGAGCCATTCCCACGCCTGCGGGCCGAGGATCGCCAGGTCGACGACGACCGCGCTCAGCCGCATCGCGACGAGCGCATCGGGCGAGACGGCGCTGGCGAGCACGCGGTGCTCCCAGCCGAGACGGTCCAGACGCTTGCCCAGGACCTGCAGGAAGCCGGTGTCCCGATCGATCACCGCCAGGCGCAGCGGTGCGCCGGGCCCCCCGTCATGCATCACTTCGACCATGGCGCAAGCTTAGTCCTCAGCCCACCCGGCAACCGACCGGAAGGCCCGAAGAGTCACAGGATCTTCACACCGCGTCGCGCAGCGCCGCCGCCGACTGCGGCAATCCTCACGTGCCGTTGAGCTGCGAGGCATCCGAGAACTCCCGGAACAGCCCCGTCACGACGAACGCCGTCTGCTCGCCGATGTCCACGGCGTTGTCGCCGATGCGCTCCAGCGCGCGCGCCACGAGCACCATGTGCATCGCCCACTCGCGCGTGTCCGGGTCGTCGCCGATCGCGATCGCCACCTGGAAGATCTCGCGGTTCAGGCGGTTGATCTCGCGGTCCTGGCGCACGAGGTCGCGGGCCAGCTCGACGTCGCGGGTCGCGAACGCCGTCTTGCACTGGAGCGCCTCGGACCGCGCGAACTGGCCCATCCGGACGATCCGGTCGATCACCTCGGCCCGAACCGGGGGCTCGTGGCCGGCGAGCGGCACGAGCTTGGCGATGTTCACGCACTGGTCGCCCATCCGCTCGACATGCTTGATGACGTGCAGCAGCGCCGCCAGCACCCGCAGGTCGCCCGCGACCGGCGCCTGCAGCGCCATCAGCGACAGGATCCCCTGGTTGACCTCGAGGTAGCGCCCGTCGAGCCGGTCGTCGTCGGCGATGACGAAGCTCGCCAGCTCGACGTCCTGGTGTGCCGCCGACTCCATGGCCCGGTCGAGCTGCTGCACGACCATGTCGATGCCGCCCAGCGCCTGGGCTTCCAGCTCGACGAGCGCCTCGCGGAAGTGCATCCGCGTATCGCCCGCCGCGCCGCTCATCCGAACTTCCCGGTCACGTACTCCTCCGTGCGCGAGTCGCCGGGGTTCGTGAAGATCTTCTCCGTCGGGCCCACCTCGACCAGCTCACCGTCGAGCATGAACGCGGTCTGGTCCGCCACGCGCGCGGCCTGCTGCATGTTGTGGGTCACGATCACGATGGTCACGCGGTACTTGAGCTCCTCGACGAGCTGCTCGATCTTCAGGGTCGAGATCGGGTCGAGCGCCGAGGCCGGCTCGTCCATGAGTATGACCGCCGGCTCGACCGCGAGCGCCCGCGCGATGCACAGCCGCTGCTGCTGACCGCCCGACAGCCCGATGCCCGGCTCGCGCAACCGGTCCTTGACCTCCTCCCACAGACCGGCCCCGTGCAGCGCGCTCTCGACCTGGTCGTGGTGCACCTTGCGCGCTGTGAGCCGCAGGCCGGACGCGACGTTGTCGTAGATGGACATCGTCGGGAACGGGTTCGGCTTCTGGAAGACCATGCCGATCGCCCGGCGCACGGCCACCACGTCGACCTTGGGGTCGTAGACGTCGATGGCGTCGAGCATGACCTCGCCCTCGGCCCGCGCGCCCGGGATCTCCTCGTGCATGCGGTTGATGCAGCGCACCACCGTCGACTTGCCCGATCCGGACGGGCCGATCAGAGCCGTCGCCTTGTTCGCCGGGAACGTGAGCGAGAGGTCCTTGATCGAGTGCATCGCGCCGTACCAGGCGTTCAGGCTTCGCAGCTCGATCGCGTGAGCCTCGCGCTCGATCGCCCGGGCCGGGGCCTCATGGGTCGCGGCCGCCGCCAGGGAGGGCGCCACGGGGCGCGACGGCCGGCTCGGTTCGGTCGTTGGTTCGTCGGTCACCGGAGTGGGGATGTCGGGGTTCATGACAGACGGCTCCTTCTCTGCACGAGGCGGGCGATGACGGTGAGGATCAGGACCATCGCCACGAGCGTCAGCGCGGCGCCCCATGCGATCTCCACGAGACGGTCCTGCGCCTGCCCGACGTCCTGGAAGATCAGGGCGGGCAGCGAGTTCATGCGGTCGTTCATGTTGAACGTCGTCGCGTTGACGATGGTCGCCGTGAACAGCAGGGGCGCCGTCTCCCCCGCCGCACGGGCGACGGCGAGCAGCACGCCGGTGACCATGCCCGGCAGCGCGGTCGGCAGGACGATCCGGAAGACGACCTTCCAGCGTGGCGCGCCGAGCGCGTAGGCCGCCTCGCGCAGCGTGTTCGGCACGAGCATCAGGACGACCTCCGCCGAGCGCGTGACGACCGGAAGCATCAGCAGCGCCAGGGCGATCGAGCCCTTCCAGCCGGCGAACGACGTGCCGCCGAACCCGCCCACGACGAGCGTGATGTAGACGAACAGGCCGAAGACGACCGACGGCACGCCGGTCATCACGTCGATGAAGTACCGGACGGCGAGCGCGAGCTTGGACTCGCGGCCGAACTCGACGAGCCACACCGCGACGCCCACGCCGATCGGCACCGCCACCGCGGCGGCCAGCGCCACCATCAGGACCGTGCCGATGATCGCGCTCTTGATGCCGCCGGGGTCGCCGAGGAACGAGCCGGTCGGGTCGGTCGTGAAGAAGTCCCAGCTCCAGGCGCCGAGCCCCTCCTTGATCAGGTAGTAGAGGATCAGGACGAGCGGCACGAGCGCGGCCACGGTGCCGGCGCCGACGAGCACGCGGGCGGCCTTGTCGGCGCGCCGGCGGCGGCCGCTGACGGGCGGGAGGACGAGCGAGCTCACCGCCATCTCAACCGGCCATCCCGGCCGCCGGCTTGCGCGCCGCCCGCTGCCCGCGCTCGGCCCGCGTCACGAGCCACCGCGCGCCGGCGTTGACGAACAGCGTCAGCAGGAACAGGACGAGTCCGGCCGCGATGAGCGCCGCGCGGTGCACGGGATCGGAGGCCGCCTCGCCGAACTCGTTGGCGATCACGGCCGCCAGCGAGTAGCCCTGGGAGAAGATCGTGTCGCCGATGACCGGCGCGTTGCCGATGACGATCGTCACGGCGATGGTCTCGCCGATCGCCCGGCCGAGGCCGAGCATGGCCCCGCCGGTGATCCCGCCGCGCGAGTACGGCAGCACGGCCATGCGGATCATCTCCCAGCGCGTCGCGCCGAGCGCGAGCGCCGCCTCCTTGTTCTCGCTGGGCACGGTCGCCATGACCTCGCGCGAGATCGCCGAGACGATCGGGATGATCATGATCGCCAGGATCAGCCCGGCGATGAAGTAGTTGGGGCCGGACACGGTCCCGCCGACGAACGGCAGGAACGAGAAGGTGTCGGAGAACCACTGCTCGGCCGGGCGGAGCTTCGGGATGAGGAAGAAGAAGCCCCACAGGCCGTAGACGACCGACGGCACCGCAGCGAGCATCTCGACGAGGACCGTCAGCGGCCCCTTCACGCGGGCCGGGCAGAGCTCGGTGATGAACAGCGCGGTGGCGACCGCGATCGGCACGCCGATCACCAGCGCGATGGCCGACGTGATGAGCGTGCCGACGACGAGCGGCAGCGCTCCGTAGAGGTTCTTGGACGGCACCCAGGCGTTGTCGAAGACGAAGCCGAAGAACCCCGTCTCCGCGAAGACTGGGCGCGACTCGTCGATGAGCCGCAGGAAGAAGTAGGCGATGAGGACGATGACCCCGATCGACAGGATCGTCAGTCCCCACTTCAGGAGCTGGTCGGGAAGCCGACCCCCCCGCGGCCGCTGCAGAGAGCTGCCGCGGGGGGTCTCGACGGTGCCGGGGGCGGAGGCCATCAGGAGGTCGCGATCGCGCTCCCGTTGCACTGCAGGCCGTCCACCTGCTGCTGCGCGGACTTCTTGATCGGGTCGGGGAGCGGCGCGTACTCGAGCTCCGGCGCGACCTGCTGGCCGTCGCCGAGCGCGTAGTCCAGCCACGCCTTGACGCGAGCCGCGTTGTCCTTGCTCATGCCGGCCTTGCACATGTCCTGGTAGACCAGGAGGAACGTGACGGCGGTGATCGGGTAGGTCGTCGCGCCCGGGGCGTTGATCGTGGTGAAGCGCAGGTCGGCCGGCGGCGACGCGCCCTGACCGGCGGCCGAGGTTGCCTCCAGGGTGGGCTCGACGAACTGGCCGTCCTTGTTCTTGATCGCGGCGGTGCTGAAGTTGTTCTGCAGGGCGTAGGCCTGCTCGACGTACCCCACCGACCCCTCGGTCTGCTTCACGCAGCCCGCGACGCCGTCGTTGCCCTTCGCGCCGGTGCCGGTCGGCCACTGCACCGACTTGTCAACGCCGGGGCCGCTCTCCCACTCGGGCGAGTAGTCCGCAAGGAACTGGGTGAAGTTCTTCGTGGTGCCCGACTCGTCGGAGCGGTGGCAGACGGTGATCGCGGTGTCCGGCAGGTCGACCCCGTCGTTGAGGCCGGCGATCGCCGGGTCGTTCCACTTCTTGACCTTGCCGAGGAAGATGTTGGCGACCGTCGCGCCGTCGAGCTTGAGGCCCTTGTCGACCCCCGGCACGTTGTAGGCGACGGTGACGGCGCCGAGCACCGTCGGGACGTGGACCGGCTCGCCCTTCTTCTTGGCGGCGGTCTCCTCCTCGTCGGTCATCGGCGCGTCGGTCGCGCCGAAGTCGACGGTCCCCTCGGTGAACTGGGCGATGCCACCGCCCGAGCCGATGCCCTGGTAGTTGACCGTGGTCCCGGCCGACTTCTTGAAGCGGTTGGCCCACTCGCTGTAGACGGGCTGCGGGAACGTGGCGCCCGCGCCGTTGATGGTGCCGCCGAGCTCGGTGCTCGCTGCGGTGCTGCCGCTCGAACCGGTGCTGGCCGAGGTGCTGGAGTTGCTGTCGCTGCCGCACGCGGCGACGCCGAGCGCCACCGCACCGGTGCACGCGACGGCGAGAAGCTTGCGATGCCTCACGGGGTTCCTTTCCTGGTCATTCCCATTGAGGCCCGAGGCTCGCAACGCACGAGCGCAAGCCTGTTATCGGGCTGTCACCGAGTTGTGAAAAGCCGGTGAAGGCGAGATGAGCGGTCCCACGACGTCGATCATCGCGGGGCGAACCGGTAGCCGAACCCGAAGTGCGTGTGGATGAACGCCTGGCCCGGCAGCGCGTTCTCGAGCTTCACGCGCAGCTTGTGCACGTATACGTCGACCGAGCGGTCGCCGTCGCGCAGCGGGGCCTCCCACGCCGCGCGGTACAGGTCCTCGCGCGCGACGATGCGGCCCTCGCGGGCCACCAGCGCGCACAGCAGCCGGAACTCCCGCACCGACATGGACACCACGCGACCACCCGCCAGCACGAGGCCGTCCGAGGTGCGGATCTCGATCTCGCCGGAGCGGATGACGTCGGATGTCGCCTCCATGCCGGGCACCCTCGCGTGCGGAAGCCGACATCTCAGTTACCCGCCGGTGAAGCTTCTGTGAAGAAATCGTGAACCGCCCCCGCGACGGTCTACGTTTGCCCTGCATGCGACCGTTGCTGCGCCGCCGCCCGCCCATCGACGAAGGTCCGTTGGAGCTGCTGGAGGAATCGGGCGCCAACGTCCACCGCACCGCGCTGGTGCTGCGCGACCTCGTCACGGACTACCCGGAGCGCGCCGATCTGGCCGGCGATCTGCGCGAGCTCGAGCACGAGGGCGACCGGATCGCGCACGACGTGATCCACCGGCTCAACGGCGCGTCCCAGGGCCGGGCGCCGATCGACTCCAACGACGGCCACGCGCTCGCGACCGCCCTCGACGACATCGTCGACTACGCGGAGGAGACCGCGGACCGGCTCGGCCTCTACGGCGTCGAGGCGCCCATGGAGCAGGCGGTGGCGATGGCCGACGTGCTCGTCGACGGCGCCGCCCAGGTCGCGAATGCGCTCACCGCGCTGCGTGCGGACACCGACATGGGTCCGTACCTCATCGAGATCCACCGGCTCGAGAACGAGGGCGACCGGATCTCTCGCGGGGCGGTCGCGTCTCTGTTCGCCGACGGCGTCGACCCGATGGTCGTGATCCGCTGGAAGGACGTCTTCGACTCGCTCGAGTGCGCGGTCGACGCGTGCGAGCGGGTGGCCCACGTGCTCGAGGGCATCTCCCTCAAGCGCCGCGCGGGCACGCGCCGCTGACGGCCGTCTCAAGCGCAGGGCGGTCGTCGCGTCGTGGCCCGTCGAGCCGTGCGCCGCGCGTGACGAGCCGCCGACACGCCACTGCCCCGGACGAGGCCGCGCAACGCGGACAGGACCACGCAGTCGAGGGGTGCGGGCATGCAGATCCTCGTCGGCGAGCCGTTCACGGCGCGGCCGGCTGGACCTCCATCAGCCCCGCGCCGCACTGCCAGCAGAACACCGCACCGCGGCTGTGCACGGCGCCGCAGGACCGGCACGCGCCGGTCGTCCCCGTCTCCTGCATGTGCAGGAGACGCTCGACCTCGCCGAGCTCCGCGTCGGCCTCCTGGAGGATCGCCGCGCGCTTGACGAGGACGTCGAGGCGGAAGTGGTCGCGGATCGCCATCTCGTAGGCCAGGCCGCCGAGGTCCCAGGTGAGGTCGGCCACGCGTGCGGCGAGCGCGTCGCGGCGGGCGTGCAGGTCGTCGTCGCTCATCGTCATCCGATCGTCTCGAAGCCGCCGCCGCCCGCGGCCGGCTTGTCGTCCTTCGGCGGCGCCTCGCCGCCCGTGCCGAGCTCCTTGGGCAGCTTCTCCGACTGCTTCTGGTAGTCGTCCGGGGACGCGGAGTCGAGCTGCTTGACGGCGTCGCTCGTGGCCTTGGTGGGCGCGGCGTCGGCCTTGGCCCTGGCCTTCGCCTTCGCCTTCGCCTTCGCCTTCGCCTTCGCCTTCGCCTTCGCCTTCCTGGCCGCGGCCGTCCTGCCGTCGGCCGCGGCCGTGGTCGCCGCCGGTGCGGGCGCCGCGGTGGTCGCCGTCGTGGCGGGCACGGCGGCGTTCACGCGGATCACCTGCGCCGGCGCCGCCGCCTGCACCTTGCCGCCGACGTCGCCCGAGCGGCCGATCAGCACGCCGACCCCCATCGCGATCAGCAGACACGCGATCGTCGCCAGCCCCGTGGTGAGGTTCCACGACGCCCCGCGGTCGGACCGGGGGGTCGCAGGCGGCCCGCCGGCCGGCGCGGCCTCCCGGTCGCGGAGATATCGCCCGTAGTCGATGCGCGGATCGCCGCGCCGCGTCCCGCACTCGAGGCAGTAGCGCTGGTCGTCCGCCATGAGGGCGCCGCACCCGGGGCAGGGCTCGGCGCTCATGACAGCGTCACCGGGGGCGCGAAGACGTCGAGCTGCGCGCCGGTCGGGTCACCGATGAAGTAGATCGTGAAGTGCACGGGCTTGGGGGTGGGGTCGGGGTCGAGACGGTCGATGACGGCGCGTCCCGCGGCGACGACGCGATCGCCGCGACGCGCCACGCCGTAGACGGTCAGCCGCTTCTGGGCGATCTTCGAGCGGTTGCGGATCACCCCGGTGACGGAGGGTCCGTCCCGGTCGCGGTGGGCGCGCAGGCCGCTGACCTCGATGCGGGGCACGCGTCGGGGCGCGCGGCGCTTCGCCTTCCCCACCCTGACGGTGAGCGACACCGGCTTGCCCGCGGCGGCGACCTGGTTGTTGACCCAGACGACCCGCTCGCGCGCGGGCAGCAGCGCGGCCGACACGAGCGACGGCTCGAGGCCCGGCGCGTCGTTGCGGAACACGCTCTTGCCGTCGGCGTCGGCGACGTCGATCGCGACCGGCACGGCGACCATGTCGGCCTTCGTCCGGTTGCGGAGCTCGACGACCGCGGCGGTGCCGTACTCGTCGTGCAGGACCTGCGATCCGAGCACCTTCACGCCCGGGTTGGTGCGGGCGACCTCCAGGCCCTTCTGCTGCACGATCGTCTTCGCCTCGGCCCGCTTGCGGGCCGCCTTGTCCTGCGTCGACGAGCAGCCCGCGAGCAGGGCCGGCGAGACCAATGCCACCAGCGCGAGCACCCCGGCTCGCATCAGCCGAACGCCCCCGCGACGTAGTCGCGCGTGCGCTGGGCGCGCGGGGCGCCGAACACGTCGTCGGTCGGCCCGTACTCGACGAGGTCGCCGAGGTACATGAACGCCACCTGGTCGCCGACGCGGTGCGCCTGCTGCAGGTTGTGCGTGACGATGACGATCGCGATGTCGCGCTTGAGCTCGACGATGAGCTCCTCGATCACCGCGCTCGACTTCGGGTCCAGCGCCGAGCACGGCTCGTCCATGAGCATGACCTCGGGCCGCACGGCGAGCGCCCGCGCGATGCACAGGCGCTGCTGCTGGCCGCCCGAGAGCCGAAGAGCGGGGCGCGCGAGGTCGTCCTTGACCTCATCCCAGAGGCCGGCGCGGCGCAGCGCGTCCTCGACCTTGGGGGCGATCTCCTTCTTGCCTGGCCTCCGCATCGCCTGTTCGCGGATCGCGTAGGCGACGTTGTCGAAGATCGACATGGGAAACGGGTTCGGCTGCTGGAAGACCATCGAGACCTTCCGCCGCAGCTGCGTGATCTCGAGGTGGTCGACGTCCTGGCCGTCGAGCAGGATCCGGCCTGAGCGGCTCGCGGTCGCGGTGAGCTCGGTGAGCCGGTTGAGCGTGCGCAGCAGCGTCGTCTTGCCGCACCCGGAGGGGCCGATGAGCGCGAGCACCTCGCCCTGGCGGATCGGCAGCGACACGCGCTTGACCGCCTCCTTGCCGCTGTAGGCGACGGTCAGCTCCTCGAGCGTCATGCGCTCGGGTCCCGGTGTCGTCGTGCGGTGCCGGCGCGGGCCGTGGTCGACGTCGATCGACGGCATCGCCACCGTCGGCGGCGCATCGAGCGCGATCTTGCGGATCGGTGGGAGAAGGGTCTCCGCTTCCGTGATGTCAAGCATGCTCAGCGAGCTCCTCCGTAGCCGTAGCGCGACCCGCGGCGAGCGATGAACGTGACGACGAAGTTCAGCGCGATGACGATCATCAGCAGGACGAACGCCGCGGCGTATGCCTTGCCCGGCGCGTTGCCCTCGCCCGCGGGCGAGTTGTTGTAGACGTAGCTCGTCAGCGTGCTGCCGGTGCCGCGCAGCTGGTTGACGAGCGGGATCGACCCCTCCTGCGAGAGCTGCAGGGTGGCGCCGAGCAGGATCACGACGATCGCCGTGTCCCCCGCGATGCGGCCCATGCCGAGGGTGGCGCCGGTGCCGATGTTCGTCCGCACCGCCGGCAGCAGGACCCGGCGGATCGTGGCGATCTTCGTCTTGCCGAGCCCGTAGGACGCCTCGCGGACGTGCTGCGGGATGCCCTGCAGCCCCTCGCGGGTCGCGCCGAACACGAGCGGCAGCGCGATGAGGCTCATCATCGCGCCCGCCGTGAGGAACGAGCGGCCGAACACCGCGCCGCCCTGCGCGGTGAACGACATCCAGCCGAAGATCGTGTTCTGGAAGATCAGCAGGCCGAAGATCGCCAGGACGATCGACGGGGTGCCCGCGACCACCTCGATCGCGGACTCGACCGCGCGCGCCAGCCACGTCGGCCGCCCGTACTCCACGTACCAGACGGCGGCGCCGACCGCGAGCGGCACGGCGAGCACGACGCCGATCGTCGTGAGCATCAGCGTGCCGATCAGCGGGTCGAAGAAGCCGCCGGCGCCGCGCTGGTCCGCACTCGCCTGCGGCCGGCTGAAGATCATGTCCAGCGACACGTTCTGCAGGCCCCGGTAGAGCATGTAGAGCACGATCGCCGCCGCGACGAGGCACAGCCCGAGACCCGTCGCCCAGCACGCGAAGAAGGCGAGGCGATCGCTCCAGCGGTAGTGGCGCAGCGACTCGCCGCGCGGGCGCTTGACGGGGGCCGCGACGGCCATCAGACACGCACCCCGTACTTCTTCAGCGGCTGCTTGGCCGCCGATCCGGCGAGCGACAGGAAGAAGCTCGACACGAGCAGGACCGCCGCGAACGCGTAGATCGTCTGGCCGAACGGCTTCACCGACAGGCCCTCGGCGTTGTCGACGATCGTCGCCGCGAGCGGGCGCAGCGGCTCGAACCAGAACGTCATGCCGTCGAGCGGGTTGGGCCCCCAGCCGACCGAGCCCGACACCATCGAGAGCATGATCGCCTCGCCGAGCGCGCGGGCGGTGGCCAGCACCGCCGCGGCGACGAGGGCCGGACGCGAGGCGCGCAGCGAGACCGTCCACAGCGCGCGCCAGCGGTTGACGCCGAGCGCGACCGCGCCCTCGCGCCAGCCGCGCGGCACCGCGCGCAGCGCGTCGACCACGATCGCGATCATGATCGGCACGATCATGATCGTCAGGATCAGGACCGCGACGGCGAGGCTCGTGCCGTTGAGCTGGATGATCCCGGCGACCGACTCCTTGCGCTCGGTCGAGATCAGGTGGTTGCCGACCCACGGGACGATCACGAGGATCCCGATCAGGCCGTAGATGACCGACGGCACGGCGGCGAGCAGCCGGACGACCGGCTCGAGCACCCGGCGGACGGGCTCGGGCGCGAACTCGACGATGAACGCCGCGGCGAGGACCGCGATGATCATCCCGAAGATCACGGCGAGGCCGGTGGTCAGCAGCGTGGCGTACAGCAGCGGCCACGCGCGGATCGTGTAGTCCCACTTCGCCGGGTCGGCCGGCGAGTTGAAGATCTGGGTGAGCTGGTCGTCGACGCTGCCGCCCGAGCCGAACCAGCCGAGGCCGTTGTGCGCGAACGACGGCCACGCCTTGACCATCACGAAGACGACCATGGCGCCGATCAGCACGAGCAGCAGCGACGACAGCGCGCCGAGCACTCGCTCGGCGCGCCGGTCGCTCCAGGGTTGACGGAAGCGGTGCAGCACGGGGTGCTACTTGAGCGGCACCCAGTGCAGGCCGACGATCTTCTGCGCGGCGCTGGAGTTCTGCACCCATGAGATGAACGAGCTCGTGGCGCCGGTGGCGCGCCCGCGGGTCACCATCCAGAAGTTGCGCACGCCGCCGTACTCGCCGGACTTGGCGTTGCGCAGGTTGCAGGCCACGCCCTTGTAGGACGCGACGTGCGTGCCGTTGATGAAGTCCAGCGACACGTAGCCGACCGCGTTCGGGTCCGACTGGACCGACTGCTGGACGAGCCCGTTGGAGGCCTTCTGGGAAGCGCTCGAGGCGACCTTCGCATCGCCCATGAAGATCTTCTGGAAGGCGTCCTGCGTGCCCGAGGCCGCGGTACGGACGACCAGGTTGATCGGGCCGCTCGCGCTCGCGCCGGGGACGTCGCTCCAGCTCGCGATCTTGCCGGAGAAGATACCCTGGATCGTCTGCTGGCTGAGGTCGCCGACCGTGTTCTTCGAGTTGGTGACGATGCAGATCGCGTCCTTGGCGACCTTGTTGAAGAAGATGCCGCCCGGGTCGGTGGCCTTCGGATCGCGCGACGAGTTGCCGATCGTGACGCGCCCGGCGGCGACGTCCGCGACGCCGACGTCGGAGCCACCCTGCGCCAGCTTGAACTTCACGTTCTTGTGCGTCTTGACGTACTGCTTGGCCAGCAGCGCCGCGAGCGGGGCGACCGAGGTCGAGCCGCTCATCGTGATGACGGTGGCGGCCTGCGCCGCCGCCGCACCGGACGCCGTGAGTGCGACCGTGGCCAGGACGCAGACGCCGAGACGGCGCGTGCGACGGGTCATGTCAGGTGACTCCTTTCGAGGGATTCCTTCTAGGCGGCGGGATCCTCCGGCCGCCGGCCGCGCGGCATGTGAAGTTCCCGTGCCCGACCCGTGAAGATGTCGTGAAGGCCGCCCCACCGGCGCGGCGCACCCGGGCAGGATCGCCGGGATGACCCGCTGCCCGGAGTGCGCCGGCGCGCTGGCGCCCGGCCAGCGCTACTGCCTCGTGTGCGGGGCCCGCGCGGGTGCGCCGCTGCCCGAGCTGCTCGGGTTGGCGCCCGGTTCAGAGCCCGTCGCGCCCGTCGGGCCGCCGGCCACGCGGCCGCCCGTGGGCGCGCCGTCCGCGCGCCCGCCTTTCGCGATGCCCTCGCCGGCGTTGGCGGGCGCCGTGGTCGCGGTGATGATCGGCGCCGGCGTGTTCGCCGCGACCGAGGCGAGCCCGCCGGCGAACGCGACGCCGGCCTCGGCGCGCGCGCCGATCGTGATCGACGTGCCGGCGCCGGCGCCCGTGCCGGCCGCACCGGTCGCCCCCACGGCCGATGCGCCCGCCGTCGACGAGCCCGCTCCCGCCGGCGACGCCGCGCCCGTGGACGCCGCCCCTCCCGCCGATGCCGGAGCGGCCGCACCGGACGCGGCGGTCGCGTCGGCGGCGCCCGTGCAGCCGCCGGCCGAGCCGGCGCCGCCGCCCGCGGCGAGCGGCACCGGCCAGGGCGACGACTCGAGCGGCTCGAGCGGCTCGGGCGACTCGGGCGACTCGGGCGACGACACCTCCGGCGAGACCACGCCCGAGGCTCCGCCCGCCGCCACCGTCCCGCCCATCGCCCACGTGTGGATCGTGCGTCTCGCCGAGCGTGCCGACCAGCTCCCATCGCTCGCGGCGCTCCGCACGCAGGGCGGCTGGCTGGCCGGCTACCGCCCGCTCGGCGACGGCGGCCTCCAGGACGTCGCCGGCCTGCTCAGCGGACAGGACGCCTGCGCGGACCAGGCCCAGCCGTGCGCGTTCGGCCCGGAGGTCGAGACCGTCCTCGGCCAGCTCACCGACACCGACCGCACCTGGCGCGCGTACGTCGAGGACCACCTCGGGCCCGCGGGCTGCGCCGCTCTGCCGCCCACGCCGGGCGACCCGTTCGGCGCGTTCGCCTCGCTCGCGGACGCCACCGACTGCGTGCCGCTGTCCCAGCTCGCCGCCGACCTGCAGTCGGCCGGCGACGCCCCCGCGCTCTCCCTCGTCCTCCCCGGCCTCGCGAAGATCGACCCCGCCTCCGCCGACCCGTGGCTGGCCGCCACCGTCGCCGAGCTCACCGACAGCGCCGCGTACGCGGACGGCGGCCTCGTCGTCGTCACCCTCGCCGACGGCGCGCTCGTCCTCTCCACGGACGTCGCGCCCGGCACCCAGGTCGACGCGGCGTCGGACGCCTTCTCGCTGCTGCGCACCCTCCAGGATGCGTTCGGCCTGCCGACGCTCGGGCGCTCGGCCGACGCCGCCGCATACGACGACACGTTGTGGACGGCCTGGTCACAAGACGTTCACGGCAGCGAAACGAGTTCGTAACCGGAGGGGCGGTGGCGGCCCCGGAGGATCCCGGTCGCTGTGACGCAGGTCGTCCCATCCACATGGAGGTCCCGTTGAACATCACCGTCATGCCCCTGCGTGGGCGAATCGCGCTGGCCGCCGCGCTCCTGGCGCTGCTCGCCGGGGGTCTGGCGATCCCGAACGCCGCCCACGCCGCCTTCACCGACAACACGGTGTGCAAGGGCACGCTGAAGGTGGGCGAGAAGTCCGTCGACTTCGAGAACCCGCTGAACTACACCATCGCCTGCACGAACTACATCACGAGCTACTCGCTCATCGTCCCGGGCCGCTCGATCGACAGCATCGAGACCGAGGTCTTCGGGATCGACAAGGCGACCGGGAACGTCGTCCCGACCGACTCGTTCTCCTGCAACGGGGACCTCCCCGGCTTCGGCATCAACTGCGTGGGGACGTACGGCGGGAACCTGAACCTGCTGCCCGGACACGTGAACCTCCAGAGCGGGTCGCCGTGCAGCATCAAGGGTGCCTACTTCGTCGTCACCTACGCGACGTACGCCACGAACCCGGACGGCACGCCGAAGCTCTCGGGCGGCGTCCCGACCGTCACGACGAACACCGCCGGGCCATTCACGATGAGCCGCGTCCAGGGCTGCTCGAGCAGCCGCGGGACCGCGAAGAAGGTCACGAAGAAGGTCAAGCACCGGCGCAGCTGACGCCGGCCGCCCGGCTGGCGGCGTTCCGGATCGCTCCGGAACGCCGCCGGCTTCGGCCGTGGGCACGCCGCTACGCCGGCACCGAGGCCCTGGCCTCGCCGAACGCCGCCCGCGCGGACCGGCCGAGCACCAGCGGCTCCTGGCGGACGCCGGCGCCGATCTCCAGCATCAGGGGCGCGTCGTGGTCGCGCAGCGTGGCGGCCACCCGAATCCACGGCAGCGTCCCGGCGCCCAGCGGCAGGTGCAGGTCGAGGCGCAGCGGGTCGACGCCCGGCGCCTGCACGTCGTGGCGCCGCGCCCCGAGGTTGTCGTGCAGGTGGAACAGGCCGACGTCGCCGAGCACGGGCGCGAGCAGGCTCGGCAGGTCGTCGCGACGCAGCGCGGCGGCGATGTGCCCGTGGCCGACGTCGAACAGCATCGCGACGCTCGGCATCGCGATGCGCCGCACGAGGGCGCTGACCGCGGCCGGGTCGTGGCAGACGCGGGGCGGCCCGGGGTACACCGGCGCGAGGTTCTCGACGCACAGGCGCACGCCGAGCCGCTGCGCGACCGTCGCGCGGCGGCGCAGCGACGCCTCCTCGAGCTCGACGCGGTCGGCCAGCGCCCGCGCGGACGGCGCGTCCTCCGCGCTGCGGAAGTTCAGCCCGTGGTAGACGATCAGCTCGGCCCGCGCCTCGGCCGCGTAGTCGAGCAGGCCGCCGAACGCCCGGTCGTGCAGCTCCGTGCCCGCGCTGAGGTCGTCGGGGCCGTGGATCAGCAGCCGCAGGCCGGTCGTGTCGAGCGCCGCCCGCAGCGCGCGGGCGTGCTGGCGGGCGCGCTCGCGATCGGCCAGCATCGCGATCGGCGGGGTGTGGACCTGGACCCAGGCGAAGCCGGCTGCTTCGTAGGCCTTCAGGAGCGGCGGGGTCGGCCACGTCTCACGAGGGACGTTCAGCCCGAGCCGCTCATCGATCTTCGGATCTCCTTGCATGGAGCCAGAGTGGTCCGTGTGCAGGGAGTTCCGGTGAAGAGGCGGTGAAGCCTACGACGCGACGGCCTCCCACTCGGCCATCAGCTTCGCGACCCGGCGCTTGGCCTCGGCATGGCGCTTCGTCGACCGCTCCGCCCCGCTCGGCGACGCCCACGCGGACGGATCGGCGAGCTCGTCCTCCAGCACCTGGAGCTCCTTCTCGGCGCGCTCGATCTCGCGCTCCAGATCGGCCTGGCGGCGCACGGCGTTCTTCGACCGCTCCGGCTTCGGCCTGGGCTTCGGCCTGGCCCCGTCCTTCGCCGCCCTGCCGTTGCGGGCCGCCGCCGCCTTCGGCGCCTCGTCGGCCGCCTTCTTGCTCGCGACGTACTCGGCCCAGCCGCCGACGTAGGAGTGCAGCGTCCCGTCCTCGACCGCGATGGTCCGCGACCCCACTGCGTCGAGCAGGGCCCGGTCATGGGACACGAGCAGCAGCGAGCCCGGGAACTCGCCGAGCGCATCCTCGAGCGCCTCGCGGCTCTCGATGTCGAGGTGGTTGGTCGGCTCGTCGAGGATGAGGACGTTCGCGCCGGACTGCACGAGGATCGCCAGGGACAGCCGCTGGCGCTCACCGCCCGACAGGCCGCTGACGGGCTTCTCGGCCTCCTCCCCGCTGAACAGGAACCGGCCGAGGAGGGCCCGGGCCTTGTTCGGCGTCAGGCCCGTCGCCCGCTGGCAGGCCTCGACGACCTTCGCGGTCTCGTCGAGCGTCTCGGCGTGCTGGGCGAGGAAGCCGAGCTGCACGTTGTGGCCGACGCTCAGCTTCCCGCCGTCCAGCGGACGCCGGCCGACGAGCGCGTGCAGCAGCGTCGACTTGCCGCTGCCGTTCGCACCGACCATCGACACGTGCTCGCCGCGCTCCAGCCAGAGGTCGGCGTCGTCCAACAGGACCCGCGGCGCATCGTCGCCCACGGCGATGCGGCCGCCGGTCATCTCGAACACGACCCGGCCCGACCGCGCCGGCGGCTTGAACGAGAACGCCAGCTCGCGCTCGTCGCGCGGATCGCGCTCGATCCTCTCGATCTTGTCCAGTGCCTTGACCCGTGACTGCGCCTGGCGCGCCTTCGTCGCCTTCGCCCGGAAGCGCTCGACGAAGCGCTCCATCCGCGCGATCTCCTTCTGCTGCTTGTCGATCGCCCGGCCGAGCGCCAGCTCGCGCGCCGCCTGTTCGCGCCGCCAGGCGTGCCACGGCCCGGCGAAGAAGCGCGAGCGGCCGGCCTCGAGCTCGAGCACCGCCGTGCCGACCGCCTCGAGGAACCAGCGGTCGTGGGCGACCAGCACCACCGCGGTGTCCATGCCGACGAGCTGCTGCTCGAGCCACTCGAGCGACGCGATGTCGAGGTGGTTCGTGGGCTCGTCGAGCAGCAGGAGGTCCGGGTGGGCGACGAGCGCCCGGGCCAGCGACCCTCGTGTCAGCTCGCCGCCCGAGAAGGTCTGCAGCGACCGGTCGAGGTCGTCCTCGTCGAAGCCGAGGCCGCGGATGGTGCCCATCGCCTGCTCGCGCCACGTGTAGCCGCCGGCCGCCTCCAGCGCGGCCTGCGCCCGGGAGTACGCGCCCAGCGTGGCGTCGTCCACCGCGCCGCCGGCCATGGCGCCCTCGAGGCGCGCCAGATCCTGCTCGATCGCCACGAGCTCCGCCGCGCCCGACAGCACGTAGTCGCGCAGCGTCAGCCCGCGCTCACGCGGCGGGCGCTGGTCGTGCAGCGCGACCTTCGCGTTCTTCTCGAAGACGAGCTCGCCGCCGTCGACCGACGTCTCCCCGGAGAGCATGCGCAGAAGCGTCGTCTTGCCGGCGCCGTTGCGGCCCGCGATCGTCAGCCGCTCCCGGCGCTCCAGCTTGAACGAGACGCCCCGCAGCAGCGGCGCGCCGGCGATGTCCTTGCGCAGGTCGGAGGCGATGAGCACGGCCATGCCCTCGATGGTAGGAGCGCGGGTCGGGGCCGGTGGGCGCCTACGCGCGCATCGGCAGCCCGGCATCGTCGCGCTGGAACGCGACGAGGCGACCGTTCTCGTCGGCCACGCGGGCGGCGAGGTCCTCGTACTCGCGGAACATCGCCTTCAGCCGGCGCAGCCCGGCGCTCGGGTGCGCGGCGATCCCGGCGGCCAGGTCCAGCGCCTGCGCCTCCGCCTCGGCCGCCGGGGCGCAGCGCGCCAGCAGCCGCAGCTCGCGCGCCTCCTCCATCCCGATCGTCCGGCCGGTGAAGATCAGCTCCTTGGCCACGGCGAGCCCGACGAGCGGCACCAGCCGGGCCGGGCCGATCGGCACGCCGAGGCGGGCGCCCGGCCACGAGAGCCTGAGGTTGTCGCCGCCGACCCGCAGGTCGCAGCCGGCGGCGATCTCCGCCCCGGCACCGACGCAGTTGCCCACGCAGACGCAGACCGTCGGCGCCGGGAAGGCCTCGACCGCCGCGTACAGCCGGGCGAACGCCTCCATGCGCGCCACGCCGCCGGCGCGGTCGAGCCGCTCGGCCAGGTCCGCTCCGGCGCAGAAGGCCCGCTCGCTGGTGGTCGACAGGACGAGCACGCGCACGTCGCCGTCGGCGGCCAGGTCGTCCAGCGCCGCGAGCAGCTGGTCGATGGTCGCCGAGTCGAGCGCGTTGCGCGCCTGCGGACGGTCCAGCCGCAGCACGTCGACCCCGTCGCCCACCCGTTCGCGCAGCACGCTTTTCGTCGCCATGCTTCGTATACTCCACGACTGATGCGCAGTCTCGTCGCCACCTTCACCGTCTTCGCCATCGGGCTGCTGGTCGCGGCCCCGCTCGCGCTCGCCGCGGACCACGGCGAGGGCACCTACGGCGTGGCCAACGACAAGGTCGTCACGAACGCGGGCTTCATGGTCATCGCCTTCTTCCCGCTGCTGATCCTGGTCCTGTCGCTCATCATGTGGCGGCTCGACAAGCGCAAGGACCGGCGCAAGAAGCTCACGAAGAAGCTCAGCGCCGACTGGTCCGGCGGCTGGTAACCCAGCCGGCATCGCGGGTATAGGCTCCGGCGCCAGTCACCGGAGGGAAGAGGAGCGAATGGCGTACTTCGTCACCGGCGCAACCGGGTTCATCGGCCGACATCTCGTCGAGGTGCTCCTCGAGCGGCGCGAGGGCGACGTGTACGTCCTGGTCCGCGAGGGATCGACCGGACGCCTGGAGGAGCTCATCGCGCGCTGGGGCCGGCCCGAGCGGGTCAAGCCGGTGGTCGGAGACCTGTCGCTCCCCCGTCTCGGCATCCGCGACGAGGACATGCCGGCGCTGCGGGAGGCAGGCATCGAGCACTTCTTCCATCTCGCGGCGATCTACGACATGACCGCCGACGACGAGCGCAACGAGCAGCTCAACGTCGGCGGCACGCGCCACGCGGTCGAGCTCGCCAACGAGCTCGGGGCCGGGCACCTGCATCACGTCAGCTCGATCGCGGTCGCCGGCCTGTTCAAGGGCCTGTTCCGCGAGGACTACTTCGACCAGGGCCAGAGCCTGCCCTCGGCCTACCACCGCACGAAGTTCGAGTCCGAGCGCATCGCGCGCGAGGAGTCGATGGTGCCGTGGCGGGTCTACCGGCCGGCGATCGTCATCGGCAGCTCGCAGACCGGCGAGATGGACAAGATCGACGGGCCGTACTACTTCTTCAAGCTCATCCAGAAGCTCCGCCACTACGTGCCGGAGTGGGTGCCGCTGGCGGGTCCGGAGCTCGGCTGGACGAACATCGTCCCCGTCGACTACGTCGCGCAGGCGATGGACCACATCGCCCACCTGCCCGACCTCGACGGCCAGGCGTTCCACCTCACCGACACCCGCGGGGGGATGCGCTCCGGCGAGGTGCTCAACACGTTCGCCCGGGCCGGGCACGCGCCGCAGATGGCGCTGCGCATCGACAAGAAGGTCACCGACGCGCTGCCGAAGGGCGTCGGCTCCCTGCTCATGCAGCTGCCGGCTCTCAAGGGCGTGCGCAAGGCGATCCTCGACGACCTGCACATCCCCGAGGAGGTCGTCGAGTACGTCGGCCTGACCGCCCAGTTCGACACGCGCGACACGGAGCGCGCGCTGGCCGGCACCGGCATCGCCGTCCCCGCGCTCGAGTCCTACGCCGACCGCGTCTGGGACTACTGGGAGCGCAACCTCGACCCGGACCTGTTCCGCGACCGCTCGTTCGAGCACGCGGTCAACGGGCGCACGGTCGTGATCACGGGCGCCTCGACGGGCATCGGCCGGTCGGCCGCGCTGAAGATCGCGGCGGCCGGCGGCATCCCGCTGCTGCTCGCGCGCTCCCAGGACAAGCTCGAGGACGTCAGGGAGGAGATCGAGGCCGCCGGCGGGACGGCGTACGTCTACCCGACCGACCTCACCGACATGGATGCGATCCAGGCGACCGTGGACAAGATGCTCGCCGAGCATGCCGCGATCGACATGCTCGTCAACAACGCCGGACGCTCGATCCGCCGCTCGGTCACGCTCAGCCTCGACCGCTTCCACGACTACGAGCGCACCATGCAGCTGAACTACTTCGGCGCGATCAAGATGGTCATGTGCCTGCTGCCGCACATGCGCGGGCGCCGGTTCGGGCACGTGGTCAACGTCTCGTCGATCGGGGCGCAGACGAACCCGCCGCGCTTCAGCGCCTACGTCGCCTCCAAGGCGGCGCTCGACGCGTGGACGCGGGTGGTCAGCTCCGAGGTCATCGGCGACAACGTCACGTTCACGACGATCCACATGCCGCTCGTGCGCACGAAGATGATCGCGCCGACGAAGATGTACGACGCGTTCCCGACGATCACGCCCGACGAGGCGGGGGACCTCGTCTGCGAGGCGATCCGCTCGAAGCCGAAGACGATCAACACGCGGCTCGGCACGTTCGGCGAGGTCGCCTACGCGCTGGCGCCCAAGGCGGTCGACCAGATCCTGCACACGGCCTACAAGGTGTTCCCGGACTCGGCGGCGGCCAAGGGCGAGAAGGACCCGAACGAGAAGGCCTCGGTCGAGCAGATCGCGATGGCGAACCTCATGCGCGGGGTGCACTGGTAGCGGCCGTCCCGTCGCGGATCGCGCGGCGCGAGATGGTCATCAGGCCCCATCGCCCGCGTCGCGCCGGACGTCCACGATGACTGCATGGTCAATCGTCTCCGTGACGATGGCGCTGCGGATCGCCGCGCCGGGGCGGCGTCTCCCACGACGCGCTGTCCGTGCGTCGCTGCAGCGAGCCGTGGACCGTCGGCCGCGCGGCGATGCGCCGCAGGCGCGAGGCGTCGGTCATCGCCGTCTTCATCGAGACCGAGCCCTCGATCAACGGGTCCGGGCCGGCATGGAGGACACCGCCGGGCTTGGGCGGGACCGCGCTCGATGGGGATAAACGTGCATTCCGCGCTCGTACGACACTCATCCATCGCTCGATTGCACAGTTCGGCCGAGGCCAGACGGGGCTTGGACCCCATGGCCGCGGCGCGGACGTTCCGGCATGGTCGTGTGACGGAGGGAGGCGGCGCCTTCGCCTCTCTCACCGCAGACGTTCCCTACCTCACAGGAGGAGTTGAAATGCAGACGTTGCTGAGCGTCGTGCGTGGCATCGCCACGCTGTCGCTGACCGGTCTCGGCGTGCTGGTCGTTCTTCAGGGCGACGGTGCCGGCGCTCATGTGCTCGGCTCGCTTCTCATCGGCGGCGGGATCGGGATGGGGACGAGCGGCCTGCTGCTGGAGGTCGTCGACGGCCGCTTTCCGTCCCGCGACCCGCTGCGCAGGCACTGACATGGGACGAAGCCGGACAGCGTCGCGCCACTGGGAGAACGACCGGGCGGTCAGCGAGCTGGTGCTGCAGCGCAGCCGCGTCAGCGCCGCCCGGCGCGCCCGGGAGCGCCGCCTGGACCAGGCCGCCGCGGCGGTCGCCGACGCCCTGCGCCACGTGCCTCTCACCGACGCGGAGGCCCGGGCGGCCGCGGATGCGGTCGTGCGCAACCTCGGGCCCGACGACGGCTGACGTGCGTCACGGCCCGCCGAGCCCGCAGCGCTGACCTGCGGCACCGCGGGCGGCCTCGCCGCCGAGCCGGCAGCACACGGGCACCGTGGTGGTCCGCACCGAGCGTTGACTTTCTCCGCGTCAGGCGGAGAATCTCGACGCTCGATGCGGCGAGCGGGCAGGCGGCCGGACGGGCGGGCGGGCGGGCGGGCGCCGGGCCGGCAGCACACGGGCACCGGGGTGCCCGCACCGAGCGTTGACTTTCTCCGCGTCAGGCGGAGGAACTCGACGCTCGATGCGGCGAGCGGGCAGGCGGGGGGCGCCGGGCGGGCGGGCGCCGAGCGGGCAGGCAGCCGGCCGGCCGGCAGGCGGGCGGCCGGGCGGGCGCGGCGCCCGTGCTCTACGGGAACCGCGTGCCGAAGCGCACGCCGGCGATGAGCGCGGCAGCCAGCAGGACGGCGCCGATCGCCGCGAATCCGGCGGTCATCTCGTGCTGCTCGGTCTTGCTGCCGATCCGCGACCCGAGGCGCTGGTAGACGCCCTCGAGCGCCGACGCGTCATCGACGGTGAACGCCTGCCCGCCGGTGATCTCCGCGATGCGCTTCAGCGTCTCCGGGTCGGGCGGCACCGGAACCGTCGAGCCGCCCGGCCCGGGGATCGTCCCCTGGTCGGTGCCCAGCGCGACCGTGTAGACCGGCACCCGCTGCTTCTTCGCCAGGCGCGCGACGCCGATCGGGTCGCGGCCGGCCGTGGTCTGGCCGTCGGAGAGCAGGATGATCGCGGCCGGCGCCTGACGCCCGTCGCTCCCGCGCTGCTGCTTGAGGGAGTCCAGCGCGGCCTGCAGCGCGTCGCCGGTCGCGGTGGCGCCGTCGGCCTGCAGCGAGTTGATGACGTCGCGCACCTCGTTCTTGTCCTCGGTCGGCGGCAGCACGTTGTACGGGCCGGTCGAGTAGGCGACCGCGCCGAGCGCCAGGCCCTTCGGCACGGCGTCGATGAACGTCCGCGCCGCGCTCTGCGCCGCGCTCAGGCGGTCGGGGTCCACGTCGTCGGCGATCATCGAGTTCGACGTGTCGGTGACGAGCATCACCGACGCCTTCTCGATCGGCACCGCGACGGTCCGCTCCGGCCGCGTCATCGCCACCGCCAGGCCGCCGAGCGCCGCGAACAGCAGGATCGCCGGCACCCACCGCCGCCACGGCGGCGAGCCGCCGCCCGAGGCGGCGACCAGGGTCGTCAGGGCCGGGAAGCGCACGGAGTACCGGCGCCGCCGGCGCGCCAGCAGCACCTGCAGCGCGATCACGAGCGGGATCGCCAGCAGCAGCAGGAGCCAGATCGGATCGCTGAGGCTCATCGCGTCACACCACTCGTCCGAAGAAGGTCAGGGAGCTCGCCGCGCCCGTCGCTGAGGCTCACGCGTCACACCACCCGTCCGAAGAACGTCAGGGAGCTCGCCGCACCGAGGCCCAGCGCGATGAGCGCGCCGCCCACGAAGAGGTAGCCGATGTCGCGGTTCTCCTTCTTCTTGCCAAGCTGGGAGCCGAGGCGGTCGTAGACGGCCGACAGCTGGTCGGCGTCACCGGCGGCGTACGAGCGCCCGCCGGAGATCCGCGCCACCGCGCGCAGCGTCTCGGGGTCCGGCGGCACGCGCTCGGTCACCGTCCCGCTGCGCCCGCCGCCGCGCGGCACCTCGATCGTGCCCGCCGGCGTGCCCAGGGCGACCGTGTAGATCGGCACCTTGGCCTTCGCGGCCTCCTTCGCGACGTCCACCGGCTCGCGGCCCGTCACCGACTTGCCGTCGGAGAGCAGCACGATCGCCGCGGGCGCGGCCTTCTCGCCGAGCTTCAGCGGCGGGCGCAGCAGCTGCAGAGCCGCCTTGATCGCCTCGCCGGTCGCGGTGCCGCCGCTCGGCTCCAGCCGGCGCAGGGCGTCGCGCACGGCGGCGCGGTCGCGCGTCGGGCGCTGGAGGGTGCGCGGGCGGTTGTTGAACGCCATCGCGCCGACCTTGATGCGCTTGGGCACCTCGTCCAGGAACCGCTCGGCGGCCACGCGCGCCGCGCTCAGGCGGTTCGGCGCCACGTCGGTCGCGGTCATCGAGCCCGACACGTCCGTGACGAGCATGATCGAGGCGCGCTCGTCCGGCACCGCCACCGTCTTCTCGGGCTTGGCCGCCGCCACCACGAGCACCGCCAGCGCGATCGCGTAGAACAGCAGCGGCACGTGCCGGCGCCAGCGTGGGCCCCGCGGCGCGACGGACGGCATCAGCGCCGGGTTGGCGAACTGGGCCGCCGTCCGGCGCCGGCGGCGCATCACGATGACGTAGGCGACGATCCCGGCGCCGAGCGCGATCAGCGCCAGCAGCACCAGCGGGGTGGCGAAGTGCATGGGTCTCTCAGCCGCCGGGTCTCGCGCCGAGCCGCACGTCGATCGACTGGTGCACGCCGCCGCGGATGATCTCGATCTCGACGGTGTCGCCGGTCTTCGAGTCCGCGATCGCCGTCGCGACCTCGTCGGGGACCTTGATCGGCTTGCCGTCCACGGCGACGATGACGTCGCCGACGCGGATGCCCGCGGCATCCGCGGGACCGCTGGGCACGACGACCACGACACGGGCGCCGCGCGCGTCGCTCGTCGTCGACACGCCCAGGAACGGCCGGTTGATCTTCTTGCCCTTCTGCAGCCGCGGGACCACGTCGCGCAGCGTGTTGGCGGGGACGGCGAAGCCGATGCCGACGTTCCCGCCGCCGCCGCTGGCCGTGGCGATCTGCGAGTTGACGCCGATGACCCGGCCGCGCGCGTCGATCAGCGGACCGCCCGAGTTGCCCGGGTTGATCGGGGCGTCCGTCTGGATGACGTTGTCGATGTCGAAGCCGTTGGGCGCGGTGATGTGGCGGCCGACGGCGGAGACGATGCCCGCGGTCGCCGTGCGCGAGAGGCCGAAGGGGTTGCCGATGGCGACCACGCCGTCACCGACGCGGACGTCGTTGGAGTCGGCGAGGGGCAGCGCGGGCGCGGTCGTCGACTTGTTCGGGATGTGCAGCACGGCGAGGTCGCTGGAGACGTCGCGGCCGAGGACCTTGGCGGTGATGGCGCGACCGTTGTCGCCGAAGCGGACCTCGACGGTCGTGGCGGTGCCGACGACGTGGGCGTTCGTCACGATCGTCGTGGAGTTCTGGGCCAGGAAGCCGGTGCCGGTTGCGCGCCCGCTCGGCATCTGCGCGATCACCGAGACGACCGAGGCACTGGCCCGGGCGTAGATCGTGCGCGCGTCGGCGTTCGGTCCGCCCGCGCCCTTCGTCGCGGGCAGCGGCGCTTGGGCGTTCTCGCCGCCCACGCCGTCTCCGCCGGTCAGCAGGAGGAAGGCGACGACCACGATCAGCGCCCCGACGACCGCGGAGAGGACCGGCGCCAGCCAGCGGCGCGGCGGCCGCTCGCCCGGCATCGCCGGCACGGGCCGGCGGCGGGCGTCGAAGCCGGAGCCGTGGAAGCCGGGACCGGCGGCGGCGCTCTGCTCGCGGGCGCGGATGCGCTCGGCCGCAGCCGAGATGTCGGGCGATCCCTCCTCGCGACGCAGCACGCGGGTCGGCGCCGTCGACGGGTCGACGGGCGCCGTGGCGCCGCGCAGCCGCTCGGCCGCCTCGGCGGGGGTCGACGAGCGCTCGCCCTCGCGGAACCGCCGCACGCGGTCAGCGGCCACCGCCACGTCGACCGACTGCTCGTCGGCCGGCGCCTGCGGGGGCGGCGGGCGCCGCGGGACGTCGGGCTCGGCCGGAGGCTCGGGCGCCGCGGCGCTGCGCGGGCCATCCGGCCGCTCCGGGCGCCATCCCTCGAGCTGTGGCTCAGGCTCCGGCGTGCTCCACAGTCGCGAATCGCTCATCGGTCCCCCGAAGGTAGGGATGGTCCTGTCAGATCCTCATAAGCCGCACGTCGATCACTCGTCCGCAACCCGCTGCGGCATGGAGATCTCCCGCTTGAGGATCTTCCCGGTCGGACCCTTGGGCAGCTCGTCGACGAACCAGATCTCACGGGGGTACTTGTAGCTGGCGACGTTCTCCTTGACGTACGCCCGCAGCTCGTCGGCGCTGACGTTCTCGCCGTCCTTCAGCGCGACCGCGGCGCCGACCTCCTCGCCCCACTCGTCGTGCGGCATCCCGACGACCGCAACCTCCCGGACGGCCGGGTGCTCGTAGAGGACCTCCTCGACCTCCCGCGGGTAGACGTTGTAGCCGCCGCGGATGATCAGGTCCTTCTTGCGGTCGACGATGAAGAAGTAGCCGTCCTCGTCGACCCTGGCCATGTCGCCGGTGTGAAACCAGCCGTCGCGGATCGCCTCGGCCGTCGCGTCGGGGCGGTTCCAGTAGCCCTTCATCAGGTTGTGGCCGCGGATGACGATCTCGCCGACCTCGCCGGCGGGCAGCTCCCTGCCGTCGTCGTCGACGACCTTCATGTCCACCCCCTCGATCGGCGTGCCGATCGAGCCGGGCTTGCTCGGCCGGTCGGGGTGGTTGAACGAGGCGACCGGCGAGGTCTCGCTCAGGCCGTAGCCCTCGAGTACCTGGCAGCCGAACGCCTCCTCGAACCCGCGCATCACCTCGACCGGCATCGCCGCGCCGCCGGAGGCGCACACGCGCAGGCTCGACAGGTCGAACCGGTCGCGCTCCGGGTGGTGGAGCAGCGCGCCGTACATCGTCGGCACGCCCTCGAAGATCGTCACCGCGTCGCGCTGCATGATCTCGAGCGCCTTGCCGGGGTCGAAGCGCGGGATCAGCGTCAGCATCGCGCCGCCGGCGATCGAGGCGTTCAGCCCGCACGTCTGGCCGAACGAGTGAAAGAGCGGCAGCGCGCCCAGCACGACGTCGCCGGGGCCCGCGTCGAACAGGTCCCGCGAGCAGTCCGCGTTGCGGCGGAGGTTGTCGTGGGTCAGCTCCGCGCCCTTCGGAGTGCCGGTGGTGCCCGACGTGTAGAGGATCACCGCGGTGTCCGACGCGTCGCGATCGGCCACGTCGCGCACGGGCTCGGCGGCCGCGACGAGCTTCTCGAACTCGCCCGGCGCCACGATCACGACGTCGGCGACGCCGGCCTCCTGAGCGCCGTGCTCGGCCGCCTCGGCGAAGCCGTGCCACGCGAACAGGACCTTCGACCCCGGGTCCTTGCAGTAGAACGCGACCTCGCGGCCCTTGAGCAGCACGTTCATCGGCACCACGACGGCGCCGAGGCGCAGGATGCCGTAGTAGACGACCGCGAAGTACGGGACGTTCGGAAGCATGATCCCGACCCGGTCGCCCGGCTGCACCCCGCGTTCGCGCAGCATCCCGGCCACGCGCGCGCTGCCCTCGTCGAGGACCCCGTAGCTGACCTCCGCGTCGTCGAGCTTGAGGGCGATGCGATCAGCGTCACGGGCGGCGCTGTCGGTGAGGATGCCGGCGAGGTTGGCGCTCATAGAGCGAACCTTCCCATTTCGGCGGCGGTCTAGCGGTGCTAGGAACGCTCTTCGGCCGCGCGCGCGGCGTGCCCGAGCATCAGCTCGCGCTGCACGCTGCGGGGTTCGGGCCCCTGCGGTTCGCGCCGGGTCCAGGTTCCGTCGGAGTCGAGGTCCCACGCATTGGAGTCGTCGGCCAGGCACCGGTCGAGCGTGTCGAGCAGGTCGTCGCGCAGCCGCGGGTCGTCCACGGGCGCGACGAGCTCGACGCGCGTGTCGAGGTTGCGCGGCATGAGGTCGGCGGAGCCGATGAGCACCCGCTGCTCGTCGCCGCGCTCGAACGCGAACACGCGCGAGTGCTCGAGGAAGCGCCCGACGACCGACACGACCCGGATGTTCTCGCTGACGTCCTGCAGGCCGGGACGCAGGCAGCAGATCCCGCGGATGTTGAGCTCCACCGGGACCCCGGCCTGGGACGCGCGGTACAGCGCGCGGATGCAGCGCCGGTCCACGAGCGAGTTCATCTTCATTCGGATCCGCGCGTGCTCGCCGCGCTCGAGGGCGTCGATCGTGCGGTCGATCTCCTCGAGGATCCCGTCGCGCAGGTGGGCGGGTGCGAGCAGCACCTTGCGAAAGCGCCGTGGGCGCGCGTAGCCGGTGAGGTAGTTGAACATGTCGGCGACGTCCGCGCCGATCTCGGGGTCCGTCGTGAACAGCCCGAAGTCGGTGTACAGCCGGGCGGTCGTCGGGTGGTAGTTGCCCGTGCCGACGTGCACGTAGTGGCGCACCCCGTCGCCCTCCCGGCGGACGACGAGGATCGACTTGGCGTGGGTCTTCAGCGCCGGGTGGCCGTACACGACGTGCACCCCGGCCTGCTCTAGCGCGCGCGCCCAGCCGATGTTCGCCCGCTCGTCGAAGCGCGCCTTGAGCTCCACGAGGCAGACCGCCTGCTTGCCGCGCTCGGACGCGCGGATGAGCGCGGGCATCAGCGGCGTGTCGTCGCTGGTGCGGTACACGGTCATCTTGATCGCCAGGACGTCGGGGTCCTCGACGGCCTGGTTGACGAACCGCTCGACCGACGTCGTGAACGAGTCGTAGGGGTGGTGGACGAGCACGTCGCCGGCGCGCAGCACCGCGAACGCGTCGGGCGGCTGGCCCTCGTCGTCCTGCAGGCGCGGCTGGGTGACCGGGGTCCACGGCGGGTCGCGCAGCTCGAGGAGGCCCGGCAACCCGACGATCTGCCACAGGTCCTGGCAGTCGAGCAGGCCCTCGATGTCGTAGACCTGGCGCTCCTCGACCTCCAGGGCCTCGGTCAGGTAGGCCCGCAGCTCGGGGTCCATGCCGGCGGCGACCTCGACGCGGACGACCTCGCCGAAGCGGCGGCGGCGCAGCTCGGCCTCGACGGCGCGCAGCAGGTCGTCGGCCTCGTCGGACACCTCGAAGTCGGCGTCACGGGTGACCCGGAAGATGCCATGGTCGACGATCTCCATGCCCGGGAACAGCGAGTCGAGCTGCGCCGCGATGACCTGCTCGAGCGGGACGAACGCCAGCTCGTCGCCGTCGAGCTCGACGAAGCGCGGAAGCATCTCCTTGGGCACCTTTACGCGGGCGAACGTGCGATGGCCGGTGACGGGGTCGCGCACGAGCACCGCGAGGCTCAGCGAGAGGTTGGAGATGTACGGGAACGGCCGGCCGAGGCCGACGGCGAGCGGCGTGAGGACCGGGAAGATCTGGCGCCGGTAGCGCTCGGCCAGCGCCTCGCGCTGCGTGCCGTTGACCGCGTCGTAGTCGACGATCCGGATGCCGTGCTCGGCCAGCGCGGGCAGCAGGTCCTGTCCGACGCAGCGCATGTGGCGCCGCTCGAGCGCCTCGAGGCGCTCGCGCAGCGCGTCCAGGGTCTCGGCGGGCGTCTTGCCGTCGGCGAGCGGGTCGGCGATTCCCGCGTCGACCTGGTCGTGCAGGCCGGCGACGCGGATCATGAAGAACTCGTCGAGGTTCGAGGCGTAGATCGCCGCGAACTTCAGCCGCTCCATGAGCGGCACGTCCGGGTCCTCCGCGAGCGTCAGCACGCGCTCGTTGAACTCCACCCACGACAGCTCGCGGTTGAAGAACAGCGTGGGGTCGTCGAGGACCGCCGCCGGCTTGGACGGGACCAGCGCCTCGATGTCGAACTCCGCGGTCGAGACGGCGGAGATCGGGTTCTGCTCGCTCACGGGATCTGGGCTGGTCATCCGTCCTCCGCGGCGATGCTATCCGCCGGTTGTGCACGTTCGGTGATCGCGTAGCGCAACCGGGCGGCGAACCCCTCGCGCTCCAGCTTGCGCCACAGCTCGAGGAAGCGCTGGTGCAGGAGGTCGCGCCGGGCCGCCAGGTGGACGATCACCGTCTCCAGGCCCCGCCACGCCTCGGCGTGCGGCGCGCCGCCGGCCAGCGACGGGTCGAGGTCGTCGTCCTCGCCCGCGCGGCGGACGAGCTCGGCGGCGTCGGCGGCCATGAGCTCCTCGCGCATCGCCTCGATGCGGGGCAGCGTGACATCGCAGTCGTGGATCTCGCCGATGAGGTCCTGGAGGTCCTTCGCCCGCTTGGCCGCCCGCTCGGCGTACGGGCCGAAGCTGAACGACGTCAGCTCGAGCACGTAGCGCAGGCGCTTGGCCGCGATGCGCATGTCGTGGAGCGCGGCGACCTGCGCGGGATCGGCGGCCTTCGGCATGAAGCCGAGGAGCTCATCGAGGCGGACCTCGACGATGCGCTCGACGGCGCCGTCCATGCGCTCGCCGCGCTTGAGGCCCTTCACGCGCCGGGCCCTCATGTGGACTCGCCGTGCTCGGAGTGGGTGGCGACGAACGGGTCCGGCGGCGGGACGGGCGGCGGCTCGGGTGGCGGTGGTGGCGGCGGCTGCGGCTGCGGCTCGCCAGCCTCCTCCACCGCCTCCTCGCCCGCCAGCGCGCGCAGCCGGCCGGCGAGGTCTGCGGCCTGTGCGTCGTCGAGCGCGGCGGCCAGCACGTCGTTGCCCTCGGCCTGCTCGGCGCGCAGACGTTCGAGGATGACGTCGAGCCCGGCGTGGTCGGCCTCCGGCAGCGCGGCCCGCAGCGACTCGAAGTGGGCGATCTGGACGTCCGGGTCCCGGCGGGCTCCGAGCGCGTCGGCCAGCGCCTTGACGTCGCGGATGACCGGCTTGAGCTCGCGGTCGTCGAAGGCGGCGGAGAAGATCTCGAGCACGGCGCGCAGCCGGCGGCTCGCGACGCGCATGTCGTGCACGCGCTCGATGTCGCTCGTGTCCAGAACGCCGTCGGCGTGGTCGAACAGCTCGCGCGCACGCACGGCGACGACCTTGCGGGCCGCCACGTCGAAGCGGTCGCCCGCCTCGAGCCCTTCGACCTCGTCAGCCTTCGCCATCCGCGTTCCGTTCGTCCATCGCCGACAGGATGATGCCTTCTCTGAGACCGCCGCGTGCAACTTTCAGTGGCGCGCCGAACGCGGCGGCCGCCTGCTCGAGCACCGCGAGCGCGCCCGGGAGCAGCCGGACCCGCTCAGGCGCCAGGCCGTGCTCGGCGGCGGTGCGCTCGCAGTCCGCGGCGGTCACGGTGCGCATCGCGGCGCCCAGTGCCGCCGGATCGAGCCGGTCGCCGCAGAGCCGGTGCAGCGACGTCGCGCTGCCGCCGACGGCGAGCGCGAGCTCCACGGCCGGCGGCGCGAGGTCGGCGAACGCGCCCGCCGCGTGCTCGCACAGGGCGGCGAGCTCGGCCGGCGCCGGCGGGTCGCCGCGCAGGTGATGGTCCACGAGCGTCCCCGAGCCGACCGGCACCGAGCGCCACCAGCGCACGCCCTCCGCGATCGTCCCGACCGCCAGCTCGGTCGAGCCGCCGCCCAGGTCGATGACGCCGACCGGCCCGGCCGGGCAGTCCGGGAGCGTGCGCGTGGCGCCCTCGAAGGCCAGCCGCGCCTCCTGCCTGCCTTCGAGGATCCGCAGCTCGACGCCCGCCGTGCGCCGCACCGCGGTGACCAGGTCGCCGCGATTCGGCGCGGCGCGGATCGCCGCGGTGGCGACGGCGACGATGCGCACGGCTCCGAGCGCCCGGGCCGCGCGCGCCTGCGCGGTCACGACGTCGACGAGCTCGAGCAGCTTCGCGGGCGCGATCGTGCCGTCCGGCGCCTGCGCGCGGCGGACGCGCGTGAACACGCGCTGCGTCAGCAGCTCGCTCAGGCCACGGGCGTCCGGCTCGGCCACGAGCAGCCGCGTGGTGTTCGTGCCGATGTCGATGCACGCGCAGACCATGGACGCAGCCCCGCTTCCGGGGGGAGCTGCCGGGCCGATGTTGTCATGATCAGCGGGTGATGGGCCAACCCGCGATCCGTGTGCGAGACCTCCGCAAGTCCTATGGCGAGCTGGAGGCGGTTCGCGGCATCTCCTTCGACGTCGCCCGCGGCGAGGTCTTCGGCCTCCTCGGGCCCAACGGCGCCGGCAAGACGACCACCGTCGAGATCCTCGAGGGCTACCGCGAGCGGACCGCCGGCGACGTCGCCGTGCTCGGCTTCGATCCGGGCCGGCGCACGCGCGAGCTGCGCGAGCGCGTCGGCATCGTCCTCCAGCAGACCGGCATCTACCGCAACATCGGGGTGCGCGAGGCGCTCGTGCACTTCGCCGGGTTCTACCCGTCGCCGCGCGACCCCGACGAGGTGATCGACCTGGTGGGCCTCGCCGGCAAGCAGGACGCACGGGCGCGCACGCTGTCGGGCGGGCAGATGCGCCGGCTGGACCTCGCGCTCGCGCTCATCGGCGACCCGGAGCTGATCTTCCTCGACGAGCCGACCACCGGCTTCGACCCCGCCGCGCGCCGTACGGCCTGGCAGACGATCCGCTCGCTGCGCGACCTCGGCAAGACGGTCCTGCTGACGACGCACTACCTCGACGAGGCGCAGGAGCTGGCCGACCGCGTCGCGATCGTCAAGGGCGGCACGATCCTGGCGGAGGGTGCCCCGCGGGAGCTCGGCGTCGGCCACGGCGCGCGCGTGCGGGTGACGTATCGCAACGCGCTCGGCGAGCAGGTCGAGCACATCACCGACGACCCGACCGGCCTGCTGCACGAGCTGACCGGCGAGGCGCTCGCGCGCGGCGAGCAGCTCGACGACCTCGAGGTCAGCCGGCCGACGCTCGAAGAGGTCTACCTGGAGCTGACGGCCGATGTCTGACGCGCTACGGTTGACCTGGCGGCAGTTCCGCCTCGAGCGCCGCCTGTTCTGGCGCAACCCGAGTGCGGCGTTCTTCAACATGGGGCTGCCGCTGCTGTTCCTCGCGTTCTTCGGCGCGATCTTCCACGGCGACCAGAAGCAGCTCAACGTGATCGTGCCGGGCATCGCCGGCATGTGCGTGCTCTCGGCGACGTTCACCGCGCTCGCCCACAACATGGTCGCGCTGCGCGAGCTCGGCGTGCTCAAGCGGATGCGCGGCACGCCGCTGCCCCCGGGCGCGTACCTCGGCGGGCTCGCCGCCCACGCGATCGTCAACACGGTCGTGCAGGTGGCGATCGTGCTGATCGCCGGCAAGGTGCTCTTCGACGTCAACGGGCTCAAGGAACCCGTCGAGCTCGTGGTGTTCCTGGCGCTCGGCGTCGTCTGCTTCGCCTCGCTGGGCGTCGCGTTCTCGCACGTCATCCCGAACGCGGAGTCCGCGCCGGCCTACGTCAACGCGGTGTTCCTACCGGTCATCTTCATCTCCGGCGTCTTCTACGACTCCAACGACGCGCCCGGGTTCCTGCGCCAGATCGCCGAGATCCTGCCGCTCACGCATCTCATCGACGGGCTCTCCGGAGCGATGGTCACCGGCGCGGGGCTCTCGGACCACGGCGGCGCACTCGCCGTACTCGCGGTGTGGACGGTGTTCGGCATCGTCTTCGCCATCCGCGGCTTCTCGTGGGAGGCGCGCCGCAGCTAAGTGGTTCATCTCGTAACTCTCGGGTCGAGAGTTACGAGACGGGCCACCAGGGCGGGGTGCCCGCGGTGGTCGCGGGCGTGCGGGCGAGCGGCGACCGCGCCCATTCCTCCCGCAGCAGCGACCAGACGACCACGTCGTGGAAGACGTCGCCGTGGCGATGGAAGCGGCGCAGGACGCCCTCGCGGCGGAAGCCGAGCCCGGCGAGCGCGGCCTGCGAGCGCCCGTGCTCGACGTCCGTGTAGGCGCCCAGCCGCTCGAAGCCGAGGTCGCGGAAGGCGAGGTGCGCGACGAGCGCCTTGGCCTCCGCGTTGGCGCCGGTCCCCCAGTGGCTGCGGCCGAGCCAGGTGCCGACGACGGCCCGGCGGTCGCGGCGGCTGATCTCCGACAGGTGGGTGATGCCGATCGGCCCGTCCTCGCGATGCACGACGAGGAGGTCGAGCTGGTCGCCCTGCTCGCGCTGGGCGGGCAGGCTCGCGAGGTAGGCCCGGGCCTGACGTTCCTCGGTGTACGGCCCCCACGAGAACCAGCGCGTGACCTCGGGGTCGGACGCGAGGCGAAAGAGCGCCGGCGCGTCGTCCTCGTCCGGCAGGCGCAGCGAGAGCGTCGGGCCGGTGACGGAGAAGACCATGCGCGCGGATGCTAGGAGCGCGGGCGCCTGCGATAGCGTCGCACGACGTGAGCATCCGCCCGTCGCAGTTCGACCGGGAGGAGCGCGAGGTCGAGTTCAGCCGCGCGCTCGCGTTCAGCGACGGCGTCTTCGCGTTCGCGATCACGCTGCTCGTGACGACGCTCGACGTCCCGTCGCTGTCGGGCGGCGACCTCAACCACCAGCTCTGGGAGGCGCTCTCGGACATCTGGCCGCGGCTGGGCACCTTCTTTCTCTCCTTCGCCGTGATCGGCCTGCTCTGGCTGCGCCACCACCGCCTGTTCTCGCGCGTGCGCCAGCTCGACACGATGGCGCTCGTCCTCAACCTCGCCGCGCTCGCGTTCATCGTGCTGATGCCGTTCTCGACGGAGATCCTCGGCCGCTACGGCCAAACCCCCGTCGCCGTCACGGTGTATGCGCTGAACATCACGTTCGAGGCCGTCGCGTTCATCGTCATGTGGTGGTACTGCGTGCGCCGCGACATGCTCGGCGAGACGCTCACGCCGAGCCAGCGGCGCTACGAGCTGGTCCTGCGCATGGTCATCCCGACCGTGTTCCTCGTGTCGATCCCGCTGGCGTTCTTCGTCTCGACGAACCTGGCCAAGGACACCTGGTTCCTGGCCTTCGTCGGCCAGTGGCTCGTGGCCCGCGTGATGGTCCGCGAGGGCGACCTGCCCGCCCAGGGCTAGCTGTCGAGCCCGGTGACCTGCCGAACGCGGTCGAGTGGGGGTCGGTTGCCGAGGGCGCTGTGGGTGCGCCGCTCGTTGTAGTGGCGCACCCAGTGTGGCAGCGAAGCTCGACGGGCCTCGCTTGAGGCGTATTCGAGCGCGTAGGCCCACTCACGCTGCAGCGTCTGCTGGTAGCGCTCCACTTTGCCGTTGGTGCGCGGCGTGTAGGGCCGCGTGCGGAGGTGATTCATCGCCCTGGCGTGCAGCAGTGCCTTGAGCGTCTTGTTGTGGACGTAGGCGAACGCGTTGTCGGTCATCAGTCGCTCGGCGACGATGCCGTGCTCGAGGAAGAAGTCCAGCGCGCGACGGGTAAACGCGGTGACCGTGGCGGCCTTCTCGTCGTCGTGGATCTCGCTGTAGGCCAGGCGGCTGCAATCGTCGACGATCGAGTGGCAGTACTCCCAACCGACCCGCCGTGAGCGCCTGGTGCGGTCGCCGGTGACGGCGTGGCCGGGCTCGGTGAACTTGCCGAAGCGCTTGACGTCCATGTGCAGCAGGTTGCCGGGGCACGGCCACTCATAGCGGACGACCGCCGGCCGCTCAGGGGCGGGGCGCCGGGACACGCCGGCGCGTTGCAGGACTCGGTGGACGGTCGAGTGCGACCGCGCGATCTCGGGCTCGTCGGCGAGCCTCCGTGGGCTCCATCCGGTCCGCTTGCGCAGCTCGCAGATCCGCTGGGCCTCCTCGGCTGGCACCTGTCGCGGTGAGCGGTGCGGGCGGCTGGAGCGCTCGGTCAGACACGCCAGCGATGTTTGCTCGTCCGGCGTGGCTTGGCGCCAGCGATGCACCCACTCCCACACGGTCGACTTCGAGACGTTCGCCCAGGCGGCCGCCTGGGCGAACGTCTCGCCGTCGTCAACAACACGACGAACGACAACCTCGCGTCCACGCGCGGTGAACCGGGCTCTATGGTGCGCCATCCGGGCCTCCTTGAGACGTGTGAGCTTCGACACCCACACCCTCTCGGCAGGCCCGGACCTACTTCACGGCGTTCGGAACGTCCCTGGGCACGTCAGCTAGAGCAGGATCCGCACCGCCATCTCGTGCGAGCAGCCGGCCTCGAGCATGCGCTGGACCTCGGCGGTCTCGACGTGGTTGCCGCCCGGCCGGGTGGCGGCCAGGAGGAACGCCTGCGTCGTGTTGAAGCCGAGCGTCAGCAGCGCGGCGGCGCGCTCCTGCTCCACGGTGGGCTGCGTGCGGATGCTGGCCATGCGGTCCGTCCTCCGGGAATCGCCGACGACGCGTTGTAATCGCACCAGGGCGCCCGGACGGAACGGCGGCGCAGGCGCGCGGCGGCCTCCACCAGGCGCGGGTTGCGGGGCGGCGCGTTCCCGGGAGGGCATGGACGGCGAAGGGGCGTGGGTCCGGGGGTGGTTCGCGCGCGATTCTGTCGCGTTCACGGCGGATGGCGCCGTCAACGCGACACGCTCGGGCGGGCCCGGTGCGCCCGGGCGGCTCGGGCCGCCGCCGCGCGGCTCAGGCCGAGCGGCGGTCCACGAACAGCGACTGCAGCGCGACGCCGATGCGGCCGCGCTCGTCGTGCAGCGCCGCGACGGCCAGACCGGTGCCGTCGCCGGAGATCGTCGTCTCGGCGTCGAGGGCGATCCATTCGCCGGCCGGCTCGCGCTCCAGGTGCACCGTGAGATCCGGGTTGATGAACACGTGCTCGTGCCAGTCGAGCACGGCGGACGCGCCGTTGCCGAAGTCCGCGGCGGCGAGCGTGCGGCACAGGGCGCTCGGCTCCTCGCCGGGCAGCACCGGCACGCGCAGGCGGATCCAGACGACGGCGCGGCCGCGCTCGCGGTAGCCGCCCGCGGCGAAGCGCAGCTCCACCCCGCCGTTGGCGAAGCTCGGTCCGCCGTCCTCGGTCGCCAGGGTCTGCTGGGCCTCGGGACCGGGGAGCGCCGGCACCGGTGCCGCGTCGGCCGCGACGACCGGGGCGGCGCCCGGCGCGCGCCGCATCCGCAGGGCGAGCGCCTGCATGACGAGCTGCTCGCCCGCGAAGAGCCGCGCGGCCACGAGCTGGACGCGGCGGCCGGGGCGCACCAGCTCCGCCTCGACGCGGAGCTCGGCGACCGGGACGGGGCGCAGCAACTCGAAGGTGAGGCGGGCGACCCGCATGTCCGTGCCCGGCTCGACCCGTTCGATCGCGCGGCCGAGGAGCGCGGCGGGCGCGCCGCCGTGCTGGGCCTGCGGGTCCCACGGCCCGCGGCTCAGCGGCGTCGCGCGGACGCGGTCGGGCGCGCCGTCGACCGGCTCGTACAGCACGTTCACGCCGCGGGCTCGCGGGCCGGGGCCGCGGCCGCGGCCGGGGACGCGGCCGCGGCCGGGGCCGGGGCCGGGGCCGGGGCCGGCGTCAGCGTCTCCGGCACGGGCGGCGGCGTCAGCGCGGCCGCACCGATCACCAGGGCGAACGCCAGCAGCCGCAGCGCCACGCCGAGCGCGTCGTCGGGCATCGGCTCGCCGAAGACGATCGGCCCGGCCGCGATCGTGAAGATGTTCGCCGTCGCGCTCGTCACCGTGATCACCGGCACGACCGGGCCCAGCTGCAGCGAGCGGGCGGAGACGAGCAGCCCGACGAGCGACAGGATCAGGATCACGAACGCGAACGGATGCACGATCACGGCGATCCCGAGGTCGGTGTGGCCCGACAGCGCCTTGATCGTCACGTCGGAGCCGCCCCACAGCAGGCCGGCGGCCACCGCGAGGAAGATGCCGTCGCGTGGGCGCAGGCGCGCGAGCGGCACGAGCACGAGGCCGGCGACCGTCGCCAGCCCGACGTAGCCGGCGAGCGTCCCGAGCTCGTAGTCGGCGTGGGCGGAGTCGCCGGTGTCGCCGAGCGTGGCGGCCAGGAACGCCAGGCCCGCGGCGGTCAGCGCCACCCCGATCCACTCCCGCCGGGTGACCGACTGGCCGAAGAAACGGTCGGCGACGACGGTCAGCAGGACGAGTCCGCCCGCGATGACCGACTGCACGATCGAGATCGGCGCCAGCGCGAGCGCCCCGACGTGGAAGCCCCACGACGTCGTCGCCACGACGCAGCCGACGACGTAGATCGGCGACCGGAACAGGTCGACGGTCGAACGCAGCGGGCGGCGCCACTGCACGTCGGGCGCCGCCACCGCACCGCGGTGCTTGAGCAGGAACCCCACGATCGACATGAGCGCGGTGACGAGCGCCAGGACGACGCCGAGCTGGACGGACAGCGGCACGAGGGCGCAGGGTACGGGCAACCCCACCCGGGCGCGCGGGCCTCCCCCCTTCCGTGCACGCGGAGACGCGCCTAGGGTTCCGGGCGTGCTCGACACCCTCGTCGACGTCGCCCAGGACGCCCTCACCTCGCCGTGGGGCTACGTGGCCCTGTTCGCGTTCGCGGCGATCGACGCGATCATCCCGATGGTGCCGAGCGAGAGCCTCGTCATAACCGCGGGCGTGTTCGCGGCGTCCGGCGACCCGTCGCTACCGCTCGTCGTGGTCGCGGCGGGTCTCGGCGCCATGGTCGGCGACCACCTGTCGTTCTACATCGGGCGCACCGCCGGCACGCGGCTCGTCCGAAGAGCCAAGCCCGGCTCGCGGAGCCGGGCGGCGTTCGACTGGGCCGGCGGCGCGCTCTTCGAGCGCGGAGGGATCATCCTCATCATCGCCCGCTACATCCCAGGCGGCCGCACGGCGGCGACGCTGACGATGGGCACGGTCGGCTACCCGCTGCGCTCGTTCACGCTGTTCGACGCGGTCGCCGCGTTCTCGTGGGCGCTGTACTCCGCCGCCATCGGCTACATCGGCGGCCACGCCTTCGAGGAGGACCCGATCAAGGGGCTGGCCCTCGGCCTGGGCCTCGCGCTGCTGCTCGCCGGGGTGATCGAGGTCGTCCGCCACGTGCGCGCCCGCCGCTCACGACGCGGCGCCGCCGCGGTCCCGGCCGAGCCGGGCGAGGCGCACGGCTGCGAGTCCCCCTGACGCCCCCGCGCCGCCGGCCTTGATCCTCGCTTGAGGGAAGCGCGCTTCTCTGTGGAGCGATGTCCCGGCCCTCCGTCAACGCGATCCGCCGTGCGGGCGTCGCGGGCGCTCTGGGTGCCGGGCTCGCGCTGCTCGGCATCTCGCTGGCCGGCATCGCCTCGCTGGACTCCGACCTGCGCGCCGCCAGCCAGCAGCCGCAGCGGCCGGCCGTCCGCGACCACCGGGTCAGCTTCGAGCAGCGGCGACCGGGAGCGTGTCACCGTCCGGACGCCGCCCAGCAGGATCAGCCGCGTTGGCAGCCGGCGCCGGCCCCGGCGTCGCTTCCGACCACGTAGCCGGCAGCCGCACCGTCACCCGCAGTCCGCCGCCCGGGCGCGGCTCGAGCTCCACCGCACCGCCGTGCGCCTCGGCCACGGAGCGCACGATCGACAGGCCCAGCCCGGCCCCGGGCGGGCCGTCGCCGCGGCGCGCCAGGCGCTGGAACGGCTCGAGCAGCCGCGCCGCGGACGCGACGGGCACGGGCGCGCCACTGTTGGCGACGACGACCTCCGCGCCGCCGGCGCGCACGTGCACGTCGACGGTCGCCCAGCCGCCGGGCACGTTGTGGCGCACGGCGTTCTCGACGAGGTTGGCCACCATGCGGGCCAGCAGCGCGGGATCGCCCTCGATGACGACGGGCTCGGGCGCCGACACGGTCAGCTCGACGGCGAGGCCGTCGTCCGTGCGCCCGGCCGCGCGCCACGCCGCGGCCGCCAGGTCGACGGGCTCGCGGCGCTCCAGGCCGGCGTCCGAGCGCGCCAGCACCAGCAGGCCGTCGAGCAGCGCCTCGCACTCGACGACGGCGTCGCGCACGGTCTCGCCCATCCCGCGCAGGTCGGTCATCCGGGCGTCCGGATCGGCGAGCGTGACCTCGACCTCGGCGCGCAGCACGGTCAGCGGCGTGCGCAGCTCGTGCGACGCGTTGGCGACGAACCGGCGCTGGCTGGAGAAGGCGGCGGCCAGTCGGTCGAGCATGGCGTCGAAGGTGTCCGCGAGCTCGCGCAGCTCGTCCTGCGGGCCGCCGAGCGCGATGCGCTCGTCCTCGAGGCGGTCCTGCGAGACGCGCCGGGCCGTCGCGGTGATCTCCGACAGCGGCCGTAGGACCCGCCCGGCCATGACCCACCCGAGCGCGACCGACACGAGCGTCGTGCCGGCCAGCGCGAGCAGGTACTGGCCGCGCAGGTCGGCGAGGGCGCTCGCCGCCGCGTCGTCGGGCAGCGTGCGGTCGAAGTGACGCGAGACGAGCCAGTAGGAGATGCCGAGCAGCACTGCGCCCGCGGCGAGGAACAGCGCTGCGTACAGGGCGGTGAGGCGGGCCCGGATCGAGATCGGCAGCGAGCGCATGGGTGCCGTCACCGGACGCGGTAGCCGGCGCCCACGACGGTGTCCACCACCGGCGGGTCGCCGAGCTTGCGGCGCAGCGTCATGACCGTCATGCGCACCGTGTTCGTGAAGGGGTCGGCGTGCTCGTCCCAGACGCGCTCGAGCAGCTCCTCGACGGAGACCGTCGCGCCGTCGGCGGCCATGAGGGCCTCGAGCACGCCGAACTCCTTCGGCGTGAGCTCGACGGGCACGCCGGCGCGGCGGACCTCGCGGCGGGCGGGGTCGAGCTCGACCTCGCCGGCGCGCAGGACGGGCGGGCGGGCCTGGCCGTTGCGGCGGGCCAGGGCGTGGACCCGGGCGACCAGCTCGGCGAAGGCGAACGGCTTGGGCAGGTAGTCGTCGGCGCCGAGCGCGAGGCCGTCGACGAGGTCGTCGAGGGTCCCCGAGGCCGTCAGCATGAGGACCTTCGTGTCGGGCTGCTCGGCCGCGAGCGCGCGGCAGACGTCGTCGCCGTGGACCTCGGGCAGGTCGCGGTCGAGCACCACGACGTCGTAGTCGATGACGCGCGCCTTGAACAGGGCGGCGGCGCCGTCGGGCGCGATGTCGACGGCCACCCCCTCGCGGCGCAGGCCGCGCGCGACCGCGTCCGCGACCCGGTGCTCGTCCTCGGCGACCAGTACGCGCATGGGAAGATGGTCCGAGCGGGCTGTAAGCCGAGGGTAAAACCTCTGCGGCATTTATCGCACCCTGACGCGGGGTATGGCACCTTGGCACCCATGAGCTCCGACCACCCCATCCGCGAGACGCGGCCCGAGCCCTCGCCGCGCGACGCGCTCGAGGAGGTCCTCTTCGAGGTCAAGCGGGTGATCGTCGGTCAGGACGCGATGCTCGAGCGCCTGCTCGTCGCGCTGCTGGCCGGCGGCCACGTGCTCCTCGAAGGCGTCCCCGGCCTCGCGAAGACCCTCACCGTCAAGACGCTGGCCGAGGCCGTCGGCGGCAAGTTCACCCGCGTGCAGTTCACGCCCGACCTGGTCCCCGCGGACCTCGTCGGCACCCGCGTGCTCAAGGCGGGCGGCGGCGGCTTCGACGTCGAGCTCGGCCCCGTGTTCGGCAACCTCGTCCTCGCGGACGAGATCAACCGCGCCCCCGCCAAGGTGCAGTCCGCGCTGCTCGAGGTGATGCAGGAGCAGCAGGTCACGATCGGCGGGACCACGTATCCGGTGCCCACGCCGTTCCTCGTCCTCGCGACGCAGAACCCGATCGAGTCCGAGGGCACGTACCCGCTGCCCGAGGCCCAGGTCGACCGCTTCCTGCTCAAGCTGCTCGTCGGCTACCCGACCCCGGGCGAGGAGGCCGCGGTCGTCGGCCGCTCGCTGCGCGGCCCCGTGGTCGTCGAGAAGCGCCTGGAGCTCAGCGACCTCGAGACGCACCGCCGGACGGTCGCCGAGGTGTTCGTCGATCGCGACGTGGTGGGCTACGCCGTCGCGCTCGCCGACGCCACGCGCCGGCCGGCCGAGCACGGCCTGGAGGACCTGGTGCCGTTCGTCGAGTACGGGGCCAGCCCGCGTGGGCCGATCGGCCTCGTCCACGCGGCGCGCGCGCTGGCCATGCTGCGCGGGCGGCGTCACGTGGTCGCCGCCGACGTGCGCGACCTCGCGCCGGACGTGCTGCGCCATCGCCTCGTGATGTCCTACGACGCCCTCGCCGAGGGGATCACCGCCGAGGACGTCCTCGACCGCGTGCTCGAGGCCGTGCCGCTGCCCGCCGGCGAGCGGCGCCGCGCGAACGACGCGAGGGACCAGTACGCGGCATGAGCCCCCGGGCCGCTGCCGGGGCCGAGTTCCTGCACGTCCCGCCGGGCCGCCAGGGTCCGGGGCCGCTGCCGGGCGGCCTGGTCGACACGCTCGACCTCACCGTCGCCCAGAAGGCGGCCGGCGTGCTGCCCGGCGACCGCCGCGCGCCGGGCCTGGGCCAGGGCACGGAGCTGGCGCAGCTGCGCCCGTACGTGCCCGGCGACGACGTGCGCCAGCTCGACCCGGCGGCGACGGCCCGCACCGGCATCCCGCACGTGCGCCAGCAGGTGCCCGAGCGGGCGCTGACGACGTGGGTCGCGCTCGACGTGTCCCCGTCGATGGCGTTCGGCACGGCCGACCGCCTGAAGTCCGACGTGGCCGAGGGCGTGGCGCTCGTGGTGTCGCGCCTGGCGCTGCGGCGCGGCGGGCGGATCGCGCTCGCGACGTCCGGCGCCGCGGCCGAGCGGCTGCTGCCGCCGCGCAGCGGGCGCGGCGCGCTGGCGGGGATCCGCCGCGTCCTCGCCGAGGGGGTGGCGGTGGACGGTGCCCACGCCCACGACCCGGCTCACCCCTCGCCGCTGGCCCGCTCACTGTCGCGCCTGCGCACGCTCACGCCGAACCCGGGCCTCATCGTCGTGGTCTCCGACTTCCGCGGCCCGCGCGACTGGCGGCCGCCGCTGGCCGCCCTCGCGCACCGGCACGCCGTTCTCGCGGTGGAGGTGCGCGACCCGCGCGAGGAGACCCTGCCCTCCGTCGGGCCGCTGGCGTTGATCGACCCGGAGACCGGCGCGCGGATCGAGGTCGACACCTCCTCGCGACGCCTGCGCGACCGTTTCGCCGCCGCGGCGAGCGCCGACCGCGCCGCCATCGCGGACGAGTTGCGCCGCGCCCGCAGCCAGCACGTCGTCCTCTCCACCGAGGGCGACTGGCTGCGTGTTCTGGGCCGCCGGCTGAGCTGACGCTGTCCGGGGACGGACCCTGCCGCCCTCGCCGTCTTAGCGCCGCCGCTCTCGCAAACCACTCAGCAAAGGCCAAGGTTTGTCCATTTCGGCGCGCCTGCGCGCCACATCCCAACCAAGTGCCACTTGCCCCCTTGAGTGATTGATACTTATAGTCATCATCACGAGCGCGTCTCGGAGCGAGACAGAAAGGAGCCGCTGAACGGTCGACCCGATCGCTCGAGCGGCGCACTTTCAGCGCTGATCGAATAACTCTTTCAACCGAACGGAGACGTTCAAGCGTGACTCCAGTGTCAACGGCCCAGCCTGGGCCGCGGGTGCCGCGAAGCGAGCAGGACCTCGAGACGAGGATGGCCAAGGCCCTGGCCCACCCGCTCCGCGCACGGATCCTCACCCGCCTCAACGAACGCGTGGCCAGCCCGAACGAGCTCTCGCGCGAGCTGAGCGAGCCGCTCGGCAACGTCAGCTACCACGTCAAGGCGCTGCTCGAGCTGCGCTGCGTCGAGTTGGTCGACACCGCCCAGCGGCGCGGCGCCATCGAGCACTACTACCGGGCCATCACGAGGGCGCGACTCGACCACAGCGCGTTCAAGAAGCTGCCGGCGAGCGTGCGCGGAGAGATCTCGGGCGCGACCGTCGAGGAGGCCATCAACGACGTCTCCAAGGCCTTCAAGGCCGGGACGTTCGACGCTCGCACGGACCGCCATGCGAGCTTCACCCGGCTCACGCTCGACGAGCAGGCCTTCGGCGAGCTCGCGGACGCGGTCGGCCGGCTGATGGAGCGCGCCCTCGAGCTGCAGACCGAGAGTGCCGGGCGCCGGACGAACGGCAACACGGGAGGCGAGGTCCTGACCGGCCTGACGCTCCTCGCCTACGAGGCGGCGCCGATCTGAGCGCCGCCCGTCGCCGGACGGCGCGGGCGGCCGATCCGGCCGGCCACCCGCACCCACGGCGCGCCGCCCTCGGGGCCGGCAGGTCTGCTGCGTGCTGACCGTCCTGGCCTGGCCGGCCTCGGTCACGAACGTCACCTCGATCGGGACCTTGCGGCTCTTCGGGCACTTCTGCGCCGACTGGAGGTAGCCGACCGTCCTGCCCTTGACCCGCTTGGTGATCCTGCGATCGTCGACGTGACGTTCGTCTGGGCGTTGTCGATGCCGTCGAACGCGTGCAGGAGGTTGTCCGGCACCGTGAACTCCAGCGCCTGCCCCTTGCCGCCGAACGCCGGCACGTAGCGCGCGCGCTGTCGAGTGACCTCTGGGAACGCCTGTGTTTCCCGCCGGGAAGCGTGACACGGATCGGTGTCACCGTGCAAGCGCGTTACCGTGCCCGCCCATGCCCGCCCCCATCCTGATCGGCTTCGACGGATCGCCGAGCGCCCGCCAGGCCATCGAACGCGCCGCTCACGTCCTCGGCCCCCGGCCCGCCACCGTCGTCTTCGTCTGGGATCCCGTCGCGCCGGGCCCCGCCGGCGACCCGTTCGGCCTCGTCTCGCCGATGTACGATCCGTCCCAGATCGAGGGCGTCAACCAGACGATCCGCACGAACGCGGACGCGATCGCCGCCCAGGGCGCCGCGCTCGCGCGCGAGGCCGGCCTCGACGCGCAGCCGAAGACCGCCGAGATGCGGGGCAGCATCTGGTCCACGATCCTCGAGACCGCCGAGGAGACCGGAGCCGAGCTGGTCGTGGTCGGTGCCCGGGGGCACTCGAAGGTCCGCTCGCTGCTGCTCGGCAGCGTCTCGAACGGCGTCGTCCATCACGCCGCGCTGCCCGTGCTCGTCCTGCCCGCGCGCGGCGCGGACAAGAACGACGACTGAGCCCGGCGCGCGGGCCGCTCAGCCGGTGGCGCGGGCCGCTCAGCCGGTGGCGCGGGCCGCTCAGCCGGTGGCGCGGGCCGCTCAGCCGGTGGCGCGGCCCGAGGCGTCGCCGGCGTCCTCGGCGTCCTCGGCGACCTCGACGAAGTGCAGCACGACGCGGCCGAGGAGGATCTCGTCGCCGTCGGAGAGGATCGCCGCCTCCACGCGCTGCCCGTTGACCCACGTCCCGTTCAGCGAGCGGTCGTCGAGGACCACGGCGCGCCCGTTGCGCTCGACGATGCGCGCATGGCGCCGCGAGACGCTCGCGTCGTCGAGATGGACGTCGACGCTCAGGCCGCGGCCGATCCGCGTGACGCGGCCGCGGCGCAGCGGCAGCACCGTCGTGCCGCTCGCCGACCGCACGGCCACGTAGCGGCCGGGCTGCGGGCGCTCGACCGACAGCGCGGAACGGTCCAGCTCACGCGAGTTGAGGACCTGGGTGTGCTCGGGATCGGGCTGTTTGGTCATCGTCTCCGGGGGCAGTTCGACGCCCAGCGGGCTGTGAGGCTTGTGAAGGAAGCACCCGCCGGGCGCGCTCCAACATTTTCGCGTGAATCTGAAGAAGGCCCAAGGGCTTCCTAAAGATGTGCGAGCCGAGCCTTCCCCCAGGATGACAGACCTATGCGGTCGCGGCCCCCGCGCGGCGCCCCGCGACGAGGCGCGTCAGGCGCGCGCGATGCGTCCCGGTGCCGCCCAGCAGAGTGGCGTCGAGCTGCGCTCGCTTGTAGAACCAGTGCACGTCGGCCTCCCACGTGAAGCCGATCCCGCCGTGGGCCTGGATCGCCGACGCGGTCACCTCGCGCCCCGCCTCCGACGCGGCCGCCTTCGCCAGCGACGCCCCCTCCGCCAGCCGATCGGCGTCCGCGTCCGCCGCCCACGCCGCGAAGTACGTCGCGGACCGCGCCGACTCCGTGTACAGCAGCATCTGCGCGCAGCGGTGCGAGACCGCCTGAAACGCACCGACCGGCGTGCCGAACTGCTTGCGCTCCTTGACGTACTCGAGGGTCATCTCCAGCGCGCGCTGGCTGATCCCGACGAGCTCGGCCGACACCGCGATCGCGCCTCGGTCCACGCCCGCCGCCACGTCGCCGGTCAGCGCCTCGCCTGCTCCGGTGCCGTCGGCCCGCATCCGCCCGTACGCGCGGGTCGGGTCGATGGTCTTGACCGCCTCGACCGAGGCCGGATCGACGAGCCGGGCGCCGCCGTCGGCGTCCAGGGCGACGACGACCCCGGCGCCGGGCGCGTCCGGGATCAGCCCGTCGGCCGGGCCCAGCGCGCCGGTGATCTCCCCGGACGCCAGCCCGGGCAGCCAGCGGGCCCGCTGATCGTCGGAGCCGCCGTGCTCGATGGCCGCGGCCGCGAGGACCGTGCCGAGAAGCGGGGTGACCGCGCACGCGTAGCCGAGCTCCTCGAGCAGGATCGCCAGCTCCAGGGTGCCGAGCCCCTGGCCGCCGTGCTCCTCGGCGACGGCGATGCCGGGCCAGCCCAGATCGCGCAGCTCGTTCCACAGCGCAGCGTCGGGCGTGCCGGACTCGGCCGCCTCGCGCACCCGGTCCAGCGACGAGCGCGACGCGAGGAGGTCGTGTGCGGTGCGCTTGATGTCCTGCTGGTCCGCGGTGAAGTCGAAGTTCATGTCGCGATGTCCTTTCAGCGCATCCGGGGCAGGCCGAGGACGCGCTCGGCGACGATGTTCTTGAGGATCTCCGTCGTGCCGCCCTCGATCGAGTTGCCGCGCGCGCGCAGCAGCTCGTAGGCCCAGGGCGAGTCGGCGACCAGCGCGTCGGCGCCGAGGATGTCGGCCGCCAGCTGCACGAGCTGCTGGTTGGTGTCCGACCACATCCACTTCGTCAGCGAGCCCTCCGGTCCCGGCTGGCCGTACTTCTCGATGGCGGTCAGCCCGCGGTACGCGGTGAGGCGCAGCACCTCGACGCGCACGTGCAGGTCGCCGAGCTTCTCGGCGACCACCGGATCGTCGAGCAGCCCGCGCGCGGCCGCCTCGTCGATGAGCTTGTCGAGCTGCTGGCGGAGCCGTACCTGCAGGAAGAACGCGAGGCCCGCGCGCTCGTTCATGAGGGTCGTCAGCGCGACCTTCCAGCCGTTGCCGACGCCGCCCACGACGTTGTCGTCCGAGATCCGCGCTCCCTCGAGGAAGAGCTCGTTGAACTCGGACTCGCCGGTGATCTGACGCAGCGGACGGACCTGGACGCCCTCCTGCTCCATGTCGAGCACGAAGTACGTCAGGCCCTGGTGCTTCTTCGGCGCGTCCGGGTCGGTGCGCGCGACGAGCATGCACCACTTCGCGTACTGCGCACCGCTCGTCCACACCTTCTGCCCGGTGACGACCCACTCGTCGCCATCCTTCACCGCCCGGGTCTTCACCGCGGCGAGATCGGAGCCGGCGTCAGGCTCGCTGAAGCCCTGGCACCAGGTCTCCTCGGCGCTGAGGATCGTCGGTAGCAGCCGCTCCTTCTGGGCGTCGGTGCCCCACACCATGAGCGTCGGCCCGGCGAGCAGGAGGCCGAGCACGTCGGCGGGCAGCGGCGCCCCGGCGCGGCCGAGCTCCTCGAAGAAGATCGCCGACTGCGTCAGCGTGGCGCCCCGGCCGCCGTACTCCTGCGGCCAGTGCACGCCCGCCCAGCCGCCGGCGCCGAGCTGGCGCTGCCAGTCGCGCCGCCAGCGCCAGTGGGCGTCCTCGTCGTGGCGCGGCTCGGGGCCGGGCTCGTGGGAGTCGAACCACGCCCGCAGCTCGTCGCGGAACGCGGTCTCGGCATCGTTGAACGTCAGGTCCATTCAGGGGCCTCCTGGTAAGCAGACGGGGCCCGCCTCCCCGCCGCAGGATTCAGCAGCTCACCCTGCATCGGCGGAGGCGGCGGTCGGCACCCCTAGCTGCACGGCGCAGTTGACAAGGGAGTCTTCGAGGGACGGCAGCGACGCGCCCTCGCGCAGGCGCGCACAGACGAGCTGGTCGATGCCGGCGGCGAGCGCGAAGAACGCGTCGTCGGACTTCGGCGCGGGGCCGCCGGCGGCGGCCGAGAAGGTCGCCCGGTAGCGCTCGGCGAAGCGCCACAGCGCGGCATCGCGGGCCGCGCCGGCGGCCGGGCCGGCGACGTGGATCTCGAACAGGTGCGCGCGGGCGAAGCGCGGCTCGGCGTCGAGCTCGGCGAGGTATGCGCGCATCGCGGCGCGCAGCTTGTCCCGCCAGTCCCCGGGCTCGGCCTGCACCGCCGCCTCGATGCGCTCGACGAGGACGTCGACGCCGTGGCGGTAGGCCTCGAGGAAGCACGCCTCCTTGGAGGCGAACAGCGCGTAGAACGTGCCGCGCGACACGCGCGCGGCCTTCACCGCGTCCGCGACCGTCGCAGCCGCGTAGCCCTGCTCGCCCACGACGCGCGTCATCGCCTCGAGCAGGCGTGCGGACTGCCCGCCGGCGCGCGGGCCCAGGAGAGGCTCGACCTCGGGATGCTCGCCGACGAGTGAGCGGACCGCCACGGCGCGTACCTTAGGGGTACGTGTCTGTACTTGCAAGGTACGCGCCGCGAGCCAGTCGCTGCACGAGCGGCGTGATCGGCTCCTCCACGCCCAACAGCGCCTTGCCGTAGGCCTCCTGGTCGACGAGCACGTCCACCACCGTCCGGGCGCAGCTGGTCTGGTAGCCCGGCTGTCGATTCCGGCGCGTGCCGTTTGTCGTCGTCATACACGGGCCGCAACGCGCAGGCCCGACGACGATGCGAAGGAGCGGCGACATGGTCAAGGAGTTCGTGGTGCGCTGGGAGGGCGAGCTGCCCGCAGGCCCGGAGGCGGTGTGGGACGCGATCACGCGGCATGCCGACGGCTACATGTGGCGCATCGACTACGAGCCCCGCGTGGGCGGTAGCGAACGCGGGCTGACGGCGACGGGCGGGACCGTCACGGCGTGGGACCCGCCGCGCCACTTCGCCACGCGCACCCGGCCGGAGACCGAGCGCGACGGCGTGAACGAGCTCGACTACGTCCTGGAGCCGCTCGGCGCCATCACCTACCTGCACTACACGCACCGTTGCGAGGTGCCCGCCGACGACTTCGATCGCCAGCTCGACGCGTGTCGCCGGCACACGACGTTCTACCAGCACTCGCTGGGCCAGTACGCGTGCCACTTCGCCGGTCGCCGGGCGACCTATGTGAGCGTCGACGCGCCCGAGTCGTCCGTGGGCGGCGGGTTCGTCGCGCTGCGCCGGGCGCTCGGTCTGGCCGACGACGTCGTGGCCGGCGACCCCGTCCGCCTGACACCGTCCGGGATGGAGTCGATCGACGGGGTGGTGGACCACGCGGCGGGCTCGTTTCTCGGCGTGCGCAGCGCCGATGCCCTGTACCGCATCTACGGGCGCGACGCGTGGGGCTGGCCGGCCGGCATCGCGCACCATCTGTTCGCCGATGGCGTCGACCAGGCGCGCAGCGAACGGGCGTGGGGCGATTGGGTCGCCGAGGTCTTCGCGCATGAGAAGGTGGCGTGATGGCGCAATACGCGGTGCTGATCTTCGAGCGCGTGGCCCCGGCGGACCTGCCGTCGGAGGTCATGCAGGCGCACATGGACCTACCCGGCCGCATCGCGCAAGCGGGTGGCCGCGTCGTCGCCGGCCTCGCGCTCGAGCCACCGGAGACGGCCGGCACGATCCGCGGCGGCGAGGTGACCGACGGGCCGTTCATCGAGACCAAGGAGGTGCTCGGCGGCGTCTTCGTGATCGAAGCCCGCGACCGCGAGCACGCGCTCGCGCTCGCGAAGCTGACGCCCATCGTGGACGGCGGCGTCGAAGTCCGGGCGCTCGTCGACTTCCAGGTCCTGGAGGACGACTGACAGGGATCGAGCAGGCCGTCGCCGACGCGCACCGGCACGAGTGGGCGTTCGTGCTCGCCGCGACGGTGCGGGTCACGCGCGACCTCGACACCGCCGAGGAGGCGGTGCAGGACGCCTATGTCCAGGCGCTGCAGACCTGGACGCGCGACGGCGTGCCGGCCAACCCGGGCGCGTGGCTGACGACCGTCGCTCGGCGGCGGGCGCTGAACCTCCTGCGGAGGATTCGCACGCTCGAGGCCAAGCTTCCGCTGCTGGTCGAGCCGGCGGGCACCGAGGGACCTGAAGCGGACCCCGACCCCGAGACCGCCGTGATCCCCGACGACCGCCTGCGGCTGATCTTCACCTGCTGCCATCCGGCGCTCTCCCGGCAGGCGCAGGTGGCGCTCACGCTGCGCCTCGTGTGCGGGGTCGCGACGCCCGACGTCGCCCACGCGTTCCTCGTCTCGGAACCCACGATGGCCGCCCGCATCACGCGCGCCAAGAAGAAGATCGCGGCAGCCGGCATCCCGTATGAGATGCCGGCGGCCGGCGCGCTGCCCGAGCGACTCGACGCGGTGCTGACCGTCGTGTACCTGCTCTACACCGCCGGGCACACGGCGCGCACTGGCGACGAACTCGTGCGTGGCGGGCTGACCGGCCGCGCGCTCGACCTGGCACGGCTGCTGCATCGCCTCATGCCGGCCGAGCCCGAGACGGCCGGACTGCTCGCCCTGCTGCTTGTCCACCAGGCGCGCCAAGCGACCCGCACGGATCCCGCGGGAGCGCTGGTTCGCCTCGCCGACCAGGATCGCGCCGCGTGGGACCGCGAGCCCATCGCCGAGGCCGACCGCCTGCTCACCGCGGCGCTGCGAGCGGGGCCGCCCGCGCGGTTCGTCCTCCAGGCGGCGATCGCCGCGCTCCATGCTCAAGCCCCCACGTACGAGGAGACCGACTGGCCGCAGATCCTCACCCTCTACGACGAGCTGCTGCGCATCTGGCCGTCGCCGGTCGTCGCGCTCAACCGTGCGGTCGCCCTGTCGATGGTCGAGGGGCCCGAGGCCGCCCTCGACGCCGTCGAGGCACTCGAGCGTGACGACCGACTCGCCGGCTACAGCTACCTGCCGTCCACCAAGGCGGATCTCCTGCACCGGCTCGGCCGCGACGCCGAGGCCGCCGGCGCCTACCGCGCGGCGCTTGCGCTGACCGACAACGCGGCCGAGCGGGAGTTCCTGGAGCAGCGGCTCGCCGTCGAGCCAGGATGACCTACACCGCGGGCGGCGGCTCGCGCAGCAGGTCGTCGAGGTCGAGGTCGCCGAAGCTCATCGTGATCTCGCCCCGCTCGTCGCGCGGCCACTGGTCGGGCGGCCGGTCCCAGGCGAGCTCGAGGTCGTTGCCGTCCGGATCCGACAGGTAGACCGCCTCGTGCGTGCCGTGGTCGGAGAGCTGGCGCAGCGGCCAGCCGACCGCCTGCAGCCGGCGCACCGCGTCGGCCAGGCCGGCCCGCGTCGGGTAGTTGATCGCGACGTGGTGCAGGCCCGCGACGCCGTCGGGCTGCGGGCCGCCGCCGGCCGACTTCCACGTGTTGAAGCCGAGGCGGTGGTGGTAGCCGCCGGCCGACAGGAAGAGGATGTCGCCGGTCGTCCCCCATCCGGGCACGTCGCGCTCCTCGGCCATCACGTCGAAGCCGAGCACGCCGACGTAGAAGTCGCGGACGCGGTCGATGTCGGCGGTGCGCAGGTGGACGTGGCCGATGGTGATGCCGGGGTCGATCGGGTTGGGCGCGCGCTGGGGCATGAGCTGGAGTATGGCCCTCAGCGCGACTCGCTCACCGCCGCGCGGACCGCCCGCGCGACCAAGCTCGTTACCATCCTGGGACTTCGCGCCCTGGAGCGGAATCGGGTGCGCATCTCGAGCGTGGAGCGGGTCGATGTACGACGAGGTCGAGAGCGTCTGCCTGTTCATGGGCTACACGCGCAGCGGCCACAGCCTGGTCGGGACGATCCTCGACGCCCATCCGCAGGCCGTGATCGCCCACGAGCGAGCGGTGTTCAAGGTCGACCGCGGCGACACGATCGACGGACACCCGCTGTTCGAGGACCGCGACGAGATGTTCCGGGCGTTCGTCGCGACCTCGGAGCGGAGCAGCGTGTACGGCAAGCGCGGCTACCGGCGCAGCGAGCCGAACAAGCTCATCGAGGGCGCCTCCAACGGGACCTACACGACGCTCCGGGTCGTCGGCACCAAGCGGGGCCAGGAGACGCCGATCGCCTGGAACGCGAACCCCCGGGTCTTCGACGACCTCGCCGAGATGACCGGGGCGCGGGTGAAGCTCCTGCACGTCTACCGCAACCCGTGGGACAACATCTCCTCGATGAGCCGGGGGATCGCCCCCGGGCGGGCCATCCGCAAGTACTTCAAGCGCGCCGGCATCATCAAGCGCTTCAAGGAGGAGGGCACGACGGCCATGCACGACCTCGCGCTCGAGGACCTCACCGCCGACCCGCGCGAGGAGATCCGCCGGCTCGCCGCGTTCTACGACCTCGAGGCCGCCGACGAGTGGGTCGAGGCGTGCGCGGCCGTCGTGGATCCCGAGGCGCAGGCCAGCCGCCGCGAGCGTGAGTGGACCGAACAGGAGATCGAGCGCGTGGTGACCGCCAAGCGCGAGATCCCCTGGCTCGCTCGGTTCCCGGACTCGCCGGCGGAGTAGGTGCCGTCACAGCCACGTCCGGAGTCTGCGACGCGGCCTGGGCGGCCCCATCCGGGAGCGCCCACGCGCCGGCCCGGCCCGACTCGCGGCATGATGGCGTGATGTTCGACGACGTCGAGGCGTTCTGCGTCTTCATCGGCCATACCCGCAGCGGTCACAGCCTCGTCGGCTCGCTGCTCGACGCCCACCACGAAGCGGTCATCGCACACGAGGAGCAGGTCTTTCAGGTCGTCGCGTCGCTTCCGGCGCTCCGAGCACGCGCTGGACGCCAGCTCGAGCTGTTTGGGCACGTGAAGCGCGCGACCCGAAGGGAGATCAAGCTTGCGATGAACGGAGTGCGAGGCCCAACGGGGCATCTCCAGACCCGTCAACGCGAGGCGCTGCTTCGAGACCTGATCCGCGTGTCAGAGACCCAGGCCGAACTTGGCCGCCCCGGATGGCGGCTCTCCCCCGACGGGCAGCCGTCGATGACCAGCTACAAGGTGCCCGGCGGGTTCCAGGGCACCTACACCCAACTGCGGGTGATCGGCACGAAACGCGGCCAGGAGACGCCCGTTGCCTGGCAGACGAACCCCGCGATCTTCGATGACCTGGAGACGCTTGTTCGGGCGCCCGTTCGCCTCGTGCACGTCTACCGCAACCCGTGGGACAACATCGCCTCCATGGGTCGTGCGGCCGGCGATAAGGCTCCGCAACGGTACTTCAGCCGTGTGCGGCTGATCGCGGACATCAAAGCGTTAGGGCGGTGGCCGATGCTCGACATCCGTCACGAAGACGTCGTGGCCGACCCCGAGAGCGAGACGCGGCGGCTGTTTGGGTGGTTCGGTCTCGATGCCCCCGCCAATCTCGTTTCTGCGTGTGCGTCGATCGTGGATGACAAGCCGAACCCGAGCCGGATGACCCGGCAGTGGCGGTCGGGCGAGGTCCGCAAGATCGCGGCCTGGATGCGAGACGTGCCGTGGCTTGCGGACTACCCGAACCGTCCATGGTGACCCACGGGTAACAGCGGCTCGACCTTCGGCACATAGAGCTCCTCGATGCCCCCTGCTGGACGCACGCCGGTTCTCCAGAACTGGCGAGGCGGGAGGTCGCGGTAGGGAGAGGCAGCGTTCACAGCGGGAGGTGCCATAGGGCTTCCGGCGTTATCGGCGCCGAGGACCCGTGGGATTAGTCTCGTCGCTCCGATGGATCGCACCGTCTACCTCCACGTCGGTCACGGTCGCTGCGGATCGAGCTCGATCCAGACCTTCGCCGACGTTCAGCGCGAGGCGCTGGCCGGGCGCGGCGTCTTCTATCCGTCGCCGCTGGACATGGGGTTCTCGCGCGAGGCGGCGCGGGCCGGCAACGGCCGCGCACTCGTCGTCAGCGAGGACACCGACGCGGCCGTCGCGCTCTATACCGAGCACATCGGGGCGACGGAGGCGCCGCGGGTCCTGCTCTCCGCCGAGCAGTTCACGACCGCGGAGGGCGGGGCGCTCGAGGGGCTGGTGACGGCGCTGCGCGAGGAGGGCATGCGGGTGGTCGGCATCTTCTACCTGCGCGAGCAGAGAGAGTGGCTCGTCTCCCGCTGGGCGCAGGGCCTGAAGTCGCACCGGTGGACCGTGCCGCTCGACGACTACGTGGCGACGCACATCGCCGAGGGTTTCGAGGTGCCGCACCTCGACTACCGGCCGCGGTGTGCGCGACTGGCCGAGATCTTCGGTGCGGAGAACCTCGTCCTGCGGCGCTTCACGAAGGTCGCGCTGCGCGGCGGCGACGTCCGTCTGGACCTGTTCGAGCTGCTCGGCACCGACGTCAGCGACCTGGCGGCCGACGAGCCGACGGCGAACGCATCCGCCTCGATCGACGAGGTCGTCGCGATGCGCATCCTCAACGGACTTCCGCGCGGGCCGATGTTCAACCCGCGGCCGTTCCTGCGCTACGCCGAGAACTACGCCGGGCTCCAAGGCTGGACGCGCGAACGGCAGCTCTACCGGCTCGTCCGACCCGAGCGGATGCGCGCCATCGCCGAGCACTACGCGCCCATCAACGAGGACCTGCGCGTCAGCGCCTTCCCGGCGGACACGCCGTCGCCGCTGTTCCCCAGCTCCGTGCCCGACGAGTACGAGCCGCTCAGCGAGGACGAGGTCGTCACGACGCGCTCGATGACGCTCGTTGCGAGCTTCCTCACCTGGTACGCCGAGAGGGTGCTCAAGCGCGCAACCGCAACCGACACCGCCGGCTGACACCCGCAAAACCCCGTGGCTATGCTCGCGTGCCCGTGAGCGAACTCTCTGCCGCCGAACTCCGCGAGCGCTACCTGGCCAGCCTGCGGCGCGAGCTGACGGGGCGAGCGGATCGCTACCCGTATCGGCTCGTCAAGCGACCCAAGAAGGACAAGGAACGGCGGCTGTACGACGCGGTGCGAGCGCGCGGGATGGACCTGGTGACCCTCGAGCCGCCGAATCACGAGCTCTACGGCGAGGGCGGCGGGTGGCCGGTCACGGGACTGACGATGATCGGCACGCAGCGGCTGGAGCAGGTCCAGCGCGCGGTCGAGACGATCATCGCCGAGGACATCCCGGGCGACCTCATCGAGACCGGCGTCTGGCGCGGCGGCTCGTGCATCCTCATGCGTGCCACCCTCGAGGCGTACGGCGAGACGGGACGCCGCGTGTGGGTGGCCGACTCGTTCGCCGGCGTCCCGCCGCCCGACCCGGAGACCTACCCCCAGGATGCCGGCGACGGGCTGCACAACCAGACGCCGCTCGCGATCAGCATGGAGGAGGTGCAGGCGAACTTCGCCTCCTACGACCTCCTCGACGACCAGGTGCGATTCCTGCCCGGGTGGTTCCGCGACACGCTGCCGACGCTCGGCGAGGAGCGCTGGTCGCTCGTCCGCCTCGACGGCGACCTCTACGAGTCGACCATCATCGGCCTCAACGAGCTCTACCCGCGCCTCTCGCCCGGCGGCTTCCTGATCGTCGACGACTGGGGCGCCATGACCCAGTGCCGTCAGGCGGCGGAGGACTTCCGTCGCGATCACGGCATCACTGCGCCGATCCACGAGATCGACTGGACCGGCGTGTACTGGCGCAAGGACGGCTGACGTGAGCGACACCCACGGCGGCCAGCGCACGCTCTACCTGCACGTCGGCATGGGCCGGTGCGGTACCAGCGCCATCCAGCGCTTCGGCGAGACGCATCGGGGCACGCTGCTGCACCGCGGCGTGCTGTACCCGTCGGCCGTCGAGATGGGCTTCACGGCGGATGAGGCGCGCGGCGGCAATGGCCGCGGGTTCGCCGCCACGGACGATCCGGATGCGGCGATCGCTCGGATCGCCGAGCACCTCGACGACAGCGACGCGGACCGCTTCCTCATCTCGGCCGAGCAGCTGCTCGGGCCGAAGGACGGCCGCCTCGCGCGCCTGGCGGAAGGGCTCGAAGCGCGAGGCATCCGCACGATCGCGGTCTTCTACGTGCGCGAGCAGCGCGAGTGGCTCGTGTCGCGGTGGGCGCAGGGTCTCAAGTCGCAGGGCTGGGCCACGACACTCGACGACTACATCGCCGGCCGGCTTCAGCGAGCGCGCGAGACGGCGATCCTCACCTACGGCGTCCGCTGCGCGCAGATCGCGAACGTCTTCGGCCGCGAGAACCTGATCGTGCGCCGCTTCCAGCGCGACGCGCTCGAGGGCGCCGACGCGCGCATCGACGTCTTCGGGCTGGCCGGGTTGGACGTGAGGGACCTCGTGGGCGATTCGCGCGAGAACGCCTCGGCCTCGCTGGAGGAGTCGGTGATGGTGCGCCTCGTCAACGCGCTTCCCGAGAGCGCCGCGTTCGACTCCCGGGCCTTCCTGCGCTACCTCGACTCCCAGCCCGCCGACGAGCGCAACGGGGGGATGCAGGCGCCGCTCTTCCGGCTGGCGTCGCCGGAGACGATGCGCGCGGCGGCCGAGTACTTCGGGCCTCTGAACGAGGACTTCCGCCGGGAGTTCCTGCCCGAGGTGCCCGCCCCCGTCTTCACCAGCGCGATCCCCGACGACTACGAGCAGGTCACCGAGGACGAGGCGACGACCTCCCGGGCGATCACGATGGTCGGCAACTACATGGCGCGCCGGACCGCCCGCGTGCTGCGCGGGCTCGACCCCGCCGAACCAGGGGTGCTCGACGAGAAGACGGCCGCCCTGGCCCCCACGCGGTTCGACGAGCGGCTCACGCTGCCGCTCTACGAGTACTACGAGCAGCTGCAGGAGCAGATCATGCACGCCACCCACTGGATGGGCGTGCCGATGCGCAAGAACCCGCTGGACTCATGGGTCTACCAGGAGATCCTCCACGCCGTCCGACCGGACGTGATCGTCGAGATCGGGTCCTACGTCGGCGGCAGCACGCTGTTCTTCGCGAACCTCATGGACCTGCTCGGCCACGGCGAGGTCATCTCCGTCGAGGTGCGCCGCGACCGCTACGAGGCCGAGCATCCGCGGATCAGCGAGGTCACCGGCGAGTCGCTCGACCCGGAGGTGATCGCTGAGGTGCGCCGCCGCTGCGCGGGCCGCCGGGCCATCGTGATCCACGACAGCGACCACCGGCGCGACGTGGTCCTGGGCGAGCTGCGCGCGTACGCCGACCTCGTGCCGGTCGGCTCGTACTACATCGTCGAGGACGGCAGCGTCGACCAGTTCCCGCTCGGCAGCCCGCTGCACCCGAGGAAGTTCGCCGAAGGGCCGCTCCTGGCGGTCGAGGACTTCCTGCGCGAAGACGACCGCTTCGAGGTCGACCGCGGCATGGAGCGCTACCTCGTGACCTGGAACCCGAGCGGGTATTTGCGGCGCGTCCGCTGACCGACGTTCACCGTGACCATCTGGCCATCACACAGCCGGCTCCCAAAACGATCCTGCAAGGATGTCGCGCTTCATGGCGACTGAGCCCAAGCCGTGCGTCGAGGTCGATCTCGACGCCTCGTCTCCCGTCCTCTGCGTGTCGTTCAGCGCGCTCGTGCCGCGCCACCAGCCGTTCGTCAACCGGACGCTGGGTGCCCTGCCGGTCAAGCACGTCAAGGTGCTGGACGCCGACGCCACGTGGTTTCACACCGGGGCGCGCGGCTTCGCCTCGACCATCGACGAGCTGGCCGAGGGCCTGCGCGCGCTCATCGGGGAGAGCGACGCCGAGCGCGTCGTCACGCTGGGCGTCGCGTCCGGCTCGCTGCCCGCGCTGGTCTTCACGCCCCTGATCGGCGCTCAGCACTGCGTCGTCTTCTCGCCCGTGGCCACCATCGACCCGGCGCGGCGCGAGGAGCTCGACGACCGCCGCTGGTCGCTGTCGCTGGAGGCGGTGGCCGTCCACGGCGGCCTCGATCCGCGCTTCGCCGACGTCGCCGGCGCGTTGCGTTCGACGACGGGCATGACGTTCGAGGTCCACGTCGGCGGCGAGGACGAGCTCGGCCTGCGCCATGCCGACCTGCTGGCGGACGTGCCCGGCCTCGACGTCATCCGCCACGTCGAGGGCGGCCCGGCGGTCGCCGGCGAGCTGTTCGACGACGGCGAGCTGGACGGCGTGCTGGCACGTTCGCTGGGGATCGAGCTGCCCCCGGCGCCCGAGGAGCCCGCGGCCCCGCCGCCGTTCACCGACGTCGACATCGTCGTGCTCGACCCGACGGGCGACGCCGACCTCGACGCCACCCGCGCGTCGATCGCCGAGCACGCGCCGTCGGTGCGCTCGGTGACCTACGCCCAGGCGCAGCCCGGCAGCTTCCTGGCCAGCTACCACGCGGTCCGTGACGCGATCGCCCGTGGCGAGGCCGGCGCGGCGCTCATCCTGGTGGCCGGGGCCGAGCTCACCGCGGGCGTCCTCGACGAGCTCGGCGCCGGCCTGGCCGACGGCACCGCCGTCTGCGCGCCCGCGAGCCACCTGCGGGGCGAGGACCGGCGCACGACACCGGTCCCTCTCGGCATGGCGCACCTCCTGCACCGGCCCTACACGCCGATGGCGCTCATGGTCGACCGGGCGGCCTACGACCGCGTGGGCGGCTTCGACGCCGATCTCGGGGAGCTGGCGCTCTGGGACCTGTGCATCCGGGTCAGCGCGGAGTCCCTGCCCCAGGGCCCGCGCACCACGCAGGCCGGCGTCGAGGTCACCCGCCCGCTCGTCAGCGCGGGGCTACCCGAGCGCTACCGCGACTACCTGCGCGCCAACCGTGACCTGCCCGACGAGGTGGTCGACCAGATGGCGGGCGATGCGCGGCGCGAGCAGCAGCGGGCGTTCCAGGCGATCGTCGAGCGCTCCGTGCCGACGTACGCGGCCAACGTCGCCGAGCTGGCACGGCTGGTGGAGAAGGCCCGGGTCAGCGCCATCCAGTCACGCAAGGCCGCGCGGCGGTCGCCCAACCGCATCCGCGACTGGCGCGGCGTGCCCCCGGCCCAGCCCGAGCCGGGATCTCTGGACGCTTCCGGTGACCCGCCCATCACGCTTCACGCCGAGCACACCGGTCCGCAGCCCTGGTTCACGTTTCCGACCATCGACTACCTGCGCCAGCTGGACTTCAGCGACCGCCGCGTCTTCGAGTACGGCTCCGGGTCCTCGACGTCCTTCTGGTCGGGGCTCGCCCGTGACGTCGTCTCCGTCGAGCACGACCGCAACTGGCACGAGCAGATCGCGAGCCTCGATCTGCCGAACGTCGACATCATCCTCGCCACGGGCCGGGAGTACGTGGAGGCCATCGCCGACCGCGGGATCTTCGACGTCATCGTCGTCGACGGCCGCCTGCGCTACGACTCGACGCTCGCCGCGCTCCCGCACCTGTCGCCGGACGGCCTGCTCATCCTCGACAACTCGGAGCGCTACCCGCGGATCACCGAGATGCTGCGCGACCAGGACCTGCTGCAGGTCGACCTGGTCGGTCCCGGCCCGTACAACCAGGTCGCCTGGTGCACGAGCCTCTTCTTCCGCCGGACCTTCGCGATCCCGGCGCGGGTCCCGTTCCAGCCGCAGCGCGCGCCCGGGATGCGGGAGTCGTTCGTCGAGGGCGACGATCGCTGGGAGGCGGTCAACCGCCCGCAGTTCGCCGAGGGCGCCGAGCGGGCCTGACCGGCGAACGGCCGCGCCCGTAGGCTGGCGCGGAGGTGACCCGGACGCTCTTCCTCCACGTCGGCTACGGCCGCTGCGGCACGACCGCGATCCAGGACCTCGCGGCCGCCCGGCGCGACGAGCTGCGCGGCCGCGGGCTGCTATACCTGCGCCCGTCGGACCTCGGCCTCGACGCGCAGTTCGACCGGGGCGGCAACGGCCGGGCGCTCGCGCAGGCCGACGACCCACCGGCGGTCGCCGATCGCATCGCCGCGCACGTCGCGGCGGCGGGCTGCCCGGCGTCGCTCGTCTCCGCCGAGCAGCTCATCGGCGCGACCGACGACACGCTGGCGCGGCTCGTCGACGGCCTCGGCGCGCACGGGATCCGCGCCGTCGCGGTCGTCTACGTGCGCGAGCAGCGTGAGTGGCTCGTGTCGCGCTGGGCGCAGGGGCTCAAGTCGCAGGCGTGGAACATGCCGCTCGACGAGTACCTGACCGAGCACGCGCAGCGGGGCTTCCGGGCGCCGCGGCTCGACTACGGCCTGCGCTGCCGGCGGCTGGCCGCCGTGTTCGGGCCGGAGAACCTCGTCGTGCGCCGGTTCGCCCGGGACGCGCTGGTGGGCGGCGACGTGCGGCTCGACCTCTTCGAGGTCCTCGGGCTCGATCCGTCCGGACTCGTCGACGGCGCGCAACCCTCGAGCAACGTCTCGCCGGCGGTGCAGGAGGCGGTGTTGCTGCGCGTCACCAACGCGGCCGACACGCGCGGCGTCGTAGAACGCCGGGCGATGCTGCGCTCCGTCGCGCGCAACTACGAACGCAACGGCTGGCCGCGGTGCCACGACCTGTTCCGCCTCGCGTCACCCGACACCCTGCACGCGGCCGGGGACCACTACGCGCCCCTCAACGAGGCGTTCCGGGCCGAGTTCCTTCCCGACGTGCCCGCCCCGGTCCTGCCCTGCGCGTTCCCGGACGACTACGACGCGCTGACCGAGGACGACTGCCTCGATATCCGCGCGGTCACGGCGCTCACCGAGTTCCTCTGCTACGGCTCCTGGCGGCGCGTCGAGGGGAAGCAATGAGCGCCCCGGCGACCCTGTACCTGCACGTCGGCCTGGGCCGGTGCGGGTCCGGGTCGATCCAGGCGTTCGGCCGCCGCCATCGTGCCAAGCTCCGTGCCCGCGGCCTCGAGTACCCGTCGCCGCTGGAGATGGGGTTCGACGCCGATCTGGCGCGTGACGGCAACGGCCGGGCGCTGGCCTACAGCCCGGACCCGGCCGACGCGGTCCGGCGGATGGCCGCGCATCTCGCGGCCGACGACGCGGATCGGTTCTTCATGTCCGCCGAGCAGCTGCTCGGATCGGGCGACGAGCGCCTGCGGCTGCTGGCCGACGAGCTCGCCGCCCGAGAGATCCGCACCGTCGTGATCTTCTACGTGCGCGAGCAGCGCGAGTGGCTCGTGTCGCGCTGGGCGCAGGGCCTGAAGAAAGCATGGGTGGAGCCAAACGCTCGAGGCATTCGTGGCCGAGCACCGCGACCGCGGCTTCCGCAGCACGAAGCTGCGCTACGACCTGCGCTGCGAGCGGCTCGCGGCGATCTTCGGGCGCGAGCACCTCGTGGTGCGGCGCGTCACGCGCCGTGCGCTCACCGGCGGCGACGCCCGCGTCGACGCGTACGGCGTGGCCGGGGTCGACGTGGCGGACCTCGTCGCGCCCGGCCCGCAGCACGACAACGCCTCGGCGTCCGCGGAGGAGGCCGTGCTCGCTCGCAGCGTCATTGCGCTGCCCGCCGGCGAGATCCTCCATCCCGCCGCGCTCCTGCGTCACGCCCGGACCCGGCGAGGCGACGCGGGGCGCCGCGACCTGCACCGCCTGGTGGCACCGCAGCTCCTGCGCGAGGTCGCCGCCCACTACGGGCCGCACAACGAGCGGCTCCGGCAGGCGTTCCTCCCGGACCTCCCCGCGCCCGTGCTGCCGAGCTCGATCCCCGACACCTACGCGCCGGTCACGGAGGACGAGGTGCTGAGCACGGGCTCCATCGGGCTGCTGGGCGACTTCGCGGCCCGGCGCGGAGAGCGCCTGCTACGGGCCGTCACCCGCGCTTGCGGATGATGCAGGCCCGGCGGACGAACTCCATCGTGTCGATCTGTGTGACGCACGCGGCGAACGCCCGGCTCTGGCGCTTGCGAAAGTCCTTCGCCCGATCGCCGCGAAGGTTGAGGTGGTCGACCGCCACCTTCAGGAGCTCCACGAACGGCAGGTCGTCGGTGCCGGCGAACCCCGGCTCGTAGCTCGTGTGCAGGTCCTCGACGATGTAGATGCCGCCGGTCTCGAGCACCGGGACAGCTTGAGAAACGCGATGCGCTGGTGGTCCCAGCGATGCGAGCCGTCGTCGAGGATGACCCGCGGAGACGGATACCTGGCCGCGAGCTGAGCCAGGAACTCGGGTGCGCCCGAGTCGCCGATCTCGACCCGGACGCGGCCGCCCTCGAACTGCTTGACGTTCGGGTTGATGTCCGCGCAGACGATGGTGGCCGACGGCAAGAACTCCTGCCACATCTGCAGCGACGCGCCGTTGAGCCCGCCGATCTCGATGAGCGTGAACTCGTCGTTGCGCAGCGGCGCGAGGACCCGCTCGTAGTGGCGCAGGTACCCGTGGCCCTTGGACGACTTGTCTGTGCCGTACTCGAGACCGATCTCGTCGAGCGTCATGCGCCGTTCCCGTCTTCCGTTTCGAGGATCTCGTCGAGCGCGCGTCGCACGGCCTCGACGTCGATCGACCAATCCTCGACCATCGCGCGCTTCGGGTGCTCGGGGCCGCGCCCGAACAGATAGCGCGGGCCGTGCACCCGGCTCATCAGAACGTCGTTGGGCGTGTAGAACCACGCGGGAGCCAGGATGATCCGCCGCACGTCGGCCGGGCTGAAGATGCTGTTGTAGAGCCCGCTCCCCACCGGCCCCGCCACCCACGCGGCGGACGCGAACGCGCGCACCTGCTCGGCGATCGACGCGTGCTCGGGATGCAGAACGGCGAAGCCGCGCTCGCGGAAGAGGTCCTCTACCGCCGCCTCCTCGAGGAGGCGGCGCTTCCCGGCAAGGCGGCGCGAGACATAGAGCCTCCCGGACGCGGGGCGGTCGGCGGCGCCGGGCGAGTAGCGATCGCGGATGCGCCCTGCCACCGTCCAAAAGCGCGTCGAGATCCGCTTCTGCAGGATGTACGACTGGGTCGCGAGGATGATCGACTCGAAGAAGACGTTGCCTTCGTCGATGCGCACGGCGTTGCGACGGCGGACCCCGAAGGCACGGGCGAGGTCGAACGGATGGTCGGAGGAACCCGCCGAGCCGTTGATGGCGACCGGCAACCTGGCCAGGTCGATCTCGCCCGCCGGCCACAGCTGGCTTATGCCTTCGAGCAGGACGTGTCCGTAGCCCCGGTTGGCCGCCGCCGCACAGAACGCGGTCCCCTGCACGTGCCGCGTGTCGGGATGGCGCAGGATGAGCCGAACGCGCCGAGGGTGAGCGAGCTTGCGATACGCCTCCGGAACGTCCTCGTCGGCCTGGCGTGGCTTGCGGAGCCCGTCAAAGAGGATCTTGCCGTTGGCGGTGTTCACCAGGGTCCGGCGCGCCAGGCACAGGACCCGGTCGACCTTCACGATCCGCAGCTGGATCGGCCGGCGATGCATTCCGAGAACCCGACCGGGCGTGCCGAGGACGACCTCATGGTCCGGCGTCACCAGCGGCGCCTCCTCGGGGAGCTCGAAGATCCGGTTTCCTGGGCCGAACAGGTCCGCTATACGGTCGACGCGGCGATAGTCCTCGTAGTGATCCAGCAACGCCGTGAGACTAGGCCCGCCGCGCCGGCGGCAGGTCGGTGATCGTGCCCGCCCCGACCTCGGCGGCGAACATCACGGTCTCCGAGAGCGTCGGGTGCGGGTGGATGGTGAGCGCGACGTCCTCGGCGACCGCGCCCGTCTCCAGGGCGAGGACCGCCTCGGCGATGAGGTCGCCGGCGTGCACGCCGACGATCCCCGCGCCGAGCACCCGCCGGGTCTCGGGCTCGAGGATGAGCTTCGTCAGGCCGTCGGGCCGGCCGAGCGTGAGCGCGCGGCCTGAGGCGGCCCAGGGGAACTTCGCGACCTCGTGCTCGATGCCGTCGGCCTTCGCGCGCGTCTCGGTGAGGCCGACCCAGGCGACCTCGGGGTCCGTGTAGGCGACCGACGGGATCGCGACCGCGTCGTAGCCGGCGCCCGGCTCACCGGCGATGACCTCGGCGGCGACCTTGCCCTCGTGCGAGGCCTTGTGGGCGAGCATCGGCTCGCCGATGACGTCGCCGATCGCGAGGATGTGCGGGGCGCTCGTGCGCAGCGTGACCGGATCGACGAGGACGAAGCCGCGTTCGTCGACCTCGACGCCGGCGGCGTCGGCGCCGATCTCGCGCCCGTTCGGGCGCCGGCCGACGGCGACGAGCACCCGGTCGAACATCGCGTGCGCGGGGGCCGAACCGCCCTCGAACGACACCCACAGCCCGTCCTCGAGCGTCTCCACGGCCGTCACCCGAGTGGCGAGGTGGATCGCCTCGTAGCGCGCGCCGACGCGCTTGGCCAGCGGCCGGACGAGGTCACCGTCGCAGCCGGGCAGCAACTGGTCGAGCAGCTCGACGACGGTCACCTGGGCACCGAGAGCGTCGTAGACCGACGCCATCTCCATCCCGATGATCCCGCCGCCGATGACGAGCAGCCGGCCGGGCACGTCGGCGAGGGCGAGGGCGCCCGTCGAGTCCATCACGCGCTCGTCGTCGTACGGGAGCCCGGGCAGGCGCACCGCGCTGGAGCCGGCGGCGACGATGCAGTGCTCGAAGCCGACCGGGGTCGTCCCCTCGGGTCCCTCGACCGCGATCTCGTGCGGCCCGGTGAACCGTCCGGTCCCGCGCACGACCTGCACCTTGCGCCCCCGCGCGAGGCCGTCCAGGCCGCCGGTGAGCTTGCCGACGACCTCGTCCTTCCAGCCACGGACGGCGTCGAGGTCGATCTCGGGCGCGCCGAAGCGCAGGCCCTGCGCGGCGGCGTCCTCGGCCTCCGCGATCAGGCCCGCGGTGTGCAGCAGCGCCTTCGACGGGATGCAGCCGACGTTCAGGCAGACGCCGCCGAGCCGCTCGTGGCGCTCGATCAGCACCGTGCGCAGCCCGAGGTCGGCGGCGTGGAACGCCGCCGAGTACCCGCCCGGCCCGGAGCCGAGGACCACGACGTCCGCGCGATTCCCGTCGCCGGGACTCAGAGCAGCGCCCTCCGCAGATCCGACAGCACGCCGGCGAGATGCGCGGTGAAGCGCGCCGCCGCCGCGCCGTCGATCACCCGGTGGTCGTAGGAGAGCGAGAGCGGCAGCATGAGCCGTGGGCGGAACTCGCTTCCGTCCCACACGGGCTTCATGGCGCTGCGCGTCACCCCGAGGATCGCCACCTCGGGCGCGTTGACGATCGGCGTGAAGCCCGTGCCGCCGATGCCGCCGAGGCTGGAGATCGTGAACGTGCTGCCCGACATCTCGGCTGCGCTGAGCTTGCCCTCGCGCGCCCGGCCCGACAGCTCGGTCAGCTCGCGGGCGATGTCGACGATGCCCTTCGCGTCGACGTCGCGGATGACCGGGACGAGCAGGCCCTGGGGCGTGTCGGCCGCGAACCCCAGGTGGTGGTAGCGCTTGAGGACGAGGTCGGCGCCGTCCAGCGACGCGTTGAAGTCGGGGAACGCCTTCAGCGAGACGACGCAGGCTTTCATCAGCAGCGCCACCATCGTGATCTTCACCCCGTCGCGCGCGATCTCCTCGTTCGTGCGGCGACGGAACGCCTCGAGGTCGGTGATGTCCGCCTCGTCGTGGTGGGTGACGTGCGGGATCATCACCCAGTTGCGGTGCAGCACGGGGCCGGAGATGCGCTTGATGCGCGAGAGCGGCACGCGCTCGATCGGCCCGTGCTTGGCGAAGTCCACCTGCGGCCAGGGCGCGAGGCCGAGGTCCGTGGCGGCCGCCGCGGCGGGCGCAGGCGAGGCCAGGCCCTCCACGTCCTCGGCGGTGATGCGACCCTTGCGGCCGGTGCCGGCGACGCCCTGCAGATCCACGCCGCGCTCGCGGGCCAGCCGCCGCACGGACGGGCTCGCGTACGGCGGGCCCTCGGCGGGCTCGGGCGGCTGGACGCTCGCCGGCTCGGGCTGCGGGCGCGCCGCGGGCTCGGGCTCGGCGGGCGCCGCCTCGCCCTCCGGCGCCGTCGCCGACGCCTCGGCCACCACCGCGCCCTCGACCGCCCCGGGCGCCGCCGCCTCGGCGGGCGCGCCCGCGTCCGCGGACGGCGTGAGCGTCAGCACCGGCGAGCCCTCGGAGACCGTGTCGCCGACCGCGACGAGCACCTCGGCCACCACGCCCGCCGTCGGAGCGGGGACGTCCATCGTGGCCTTGTCGGACTCGAGCGTGACGAGCGGGTCCTCGGGCGCCACCGTGTCGCCGGGCGCGACGAGCACCTCGATGACCGGCACCTCGGCGAAGTCGCCGATGTCCGGGACGACGACCTCCGTCACCTGTGCCATGGAGCCTCCGCGTCGGCGTCGATCTCGAAGCGCTCGATCGCCCCCTGCACGAGCGAGGGCTTCACCTGGGCCTGCTCGGCGAGCGACTGCAGGGCGGCGACCGCGACGTGGTGGCGGTCGACCTCGAAGAAGCGCCGCAACGCGACGCGGTAGTCGCTGCGCCCGAAGCCGTCGGTGCCGAGCACGCGGTACGGCGCCCGCACGAAGGCCCGGATGCCGTCGGGCAGCGCGCGGATGTAGTCGGTGGCGGCGACGACCGGGCCCTCGCGCCCGTCGAGCCCCTGCGCGACCCACGACCGGCGCGGCTCCTCGGTCGGGTGCAGCCGGCTCCAGCGCTCGGCCTCGATCCCGTCGCGGCGCAGCTCGGTGAAGCTCGTGACGCTCCAGATGTCCGCCCGTACGCCGAACTCGTCGGCGAGCAGGTCGGCGGCCGCCTCGACCTCGCGCAGGATCGTGCCCGAGCCGAGCAGCTGCACGCGCGGGCCGTCGCCCGCCGGCGCCTCGCGCAGCAGGTACATGCCGCGCAGGATGCCCTCCGTCGCGCCCTCCGGCAGCGGCGGGTGCGCGTAGTTCTCGTTCATCACCGTCAGGTAGTAGAAGACGTCCTCCTGCTCGGCGAGCATCCGCCGCAGGCCGTCCTGGACGATCACCGCGACCTCGTAGGCGTAGGCCGGGTCGTACGCGCGGCAGTTGGGGATGGTCGAAGCCAGGACGTGGCTGTGGCCGTCCTCGTGCTGCAGGCCCTCGCCGTTGAGCGTCGTGCGCCCCGCCGTGCCGCCGACGAGGAAGCCGCGCGCACGGCTGTCGCCCGCCGCCCAGGCGAGGTCGCCGACCCGCTGGAAGCCGAACATCGAATAGAAGACGTAGACGGGGATCATCGGCGTGTCGTGGTTCGCGTACGACGTCGCCGCCGCGATCCACGAGGACATCGCGCCGGCCTCGTTGATGCCCTCCTGCAGGATCTGGCCCCGGCGGTCCTCGCGGTAGAACATGAGCTGCTCGGCGTCCTCGGGCCGGTAGAGCTGGCCGACCTGGGAGAAGATGCCGAGCTGGCGGAACATCCCCTCCATGCCGAACGTCCGCGACTCGTCGGGGACGATCGGGACGATCCGCGCGGCGAGCGCCTTGTCGCGCAGGAGTGCGGCGAGCACCCGGACGAACGCCATCGTCGTCGAGACCTCGCGCTCGCCGGTGCCGTCGAGCTGGGACTGGAAGGCCGTGACCTCGGGGATCGGCAGCGGCGCCGCGCGCCGGCGCCGGGCGGGCAGGCTGCCGCCGAGCTGCGCCCGGCGCTCGCGCAGGTACTCCATCTCGGGGCTGTCGGCGGCCGGCTTGTAGAACTCGGCGTTGCGGACCTGGTCGTCGGTGAGCGGCAGGCCGAAGCGGTCCCGGTAGGCGAGGAGCGCGTTCTCGGTCATCTTCTTCTGCTGGTGGGTGATGTTCTGGCCCTCGCCCGCCTCGCCCATCCCGTAGCCCTTGATGGTCTTGGCGAGGATCACCGTCGGCTGCCCGGTGTGGCGCTTGGCGGCCGCGTACGCGGCGTAGACCTTGTGCGGGTCGTGGCCCCCGCGGTTCAGCGACCAGATCTCGTCGTCGGACCAGTCGGCGACCATCGCGGCGAGCTCGGGCCGCGCACCGAAGAAGTACTCGCGCACGTACGCGCCGTCGCGCGACTTGAACGTCTGGTAGTCGCCGTCGACGCACTCCATCATCCGGGCGCGCAGCAGTCCGTCGGTGTCGGCGGCCAGCAGCGGGTCCCAGCGCGCGCCCCAGATGACCTTGATGACGTTCCAGCCGGCGCCGCGGAAGTTCGTCTCGAGCTCCTGGATGATCTTGCCGTTGCCGCGAACCGGGCCGTCGAGGCGCTGCAGGTTGCAGTTGACGACGAACGTGAGGTTGTCGAGGCGCTCGCGGCCGGCGAGCGAGATCGCGCCCATCGACTCCGGCTCGTCCATCTCGCCGTCGCCCATGAAGGCCCAGACGTCACGGCCGGTCGTGTCGGCGACCTCGCGGCCCTGGAGGTACTTCATGAACCGCGCCTGGTAGATCGCCATGAGCGGGCCGAGGCCCATCGACACGGTCGGGAACTGCCAGAACTCCGGCATGAGCCACGGGTGCGGGTAGCTGCTCAGCCCGTTGCCGCCGACCTCCTGGCGGAAGTTGCGCACCTGCTCGTCGGTGAGCCGTCCCTCCAGGTAGGCGCGGGCGTAGAAGCCGGGCGACGAGTGTCCCTGGAGGTAGACGAGGTCGCCTCCGTGATCCGCGTTCGGCGCGCGCCAGAAGTGGTTGAAGCCGACCTCGTAGAGCGTGGCGGCCGACTGGTAGCTGGCGATGTGGCCGCCGAGCTCGGAGGACTCCCTGTTGGCCTGCAGGACGAGCGCCATCGCGTTCCAGCGCACGATCGACCGCAGCCGCCACTCGATCTCCTGGTCGCCGGGGATCGGCTCCTGCTGGTCGACCGGGATCGTGTTGACGTACGGCGTCTCCCCCGTGAACGTCAGCGGCGCGCCGGCCTGGGTCGCCCGGTCGACGACCCGGTCGAGCAGCTCGCCCGCGCGCTCGGGCCCCTCGTGCGCCACGACCGCGTCGAGCGCCTCGACCCACTCCCGCGTCTCCTGGGGGTCGCGGTCCCCGTCGACGCCGGTGGAGTGGATCGCCGTCACGGGCGGGACTGTACCGACCACCCCTGCGCTGACCGCTCGCGGTGCGGCCGGCGCGATCCGATCGCCGCGCCCGGTCCCCGGCCGCTACGCGACCTCGCGCGCGTGAACGTCGAGTTCCACGATGCGATCCGGCGCGGCGAGGGCCGCCCGCGCGGAGGCTTGCAAGGATTCGGCGTCGAGCTCGTACCGAGCCGCTGCCCGATCGAGGAGGTCGAGATGATCGGCTGGATCGATGAGCTCGATGTTCACCGGCCGCCCGTCGGCCAGGGCGACGTTGCACCAGTCGTCGTCGAAGTTGTCTTGATGGTCCCAACGAGTATGAGGCACCGGCATCACCTTGTTCGCCCCACTCATCGCCACGCGCAGACGGCGCGGCGCGGCGGTGTCATCGCTCGGTCACCAGCCAGATCTCGGGCGGCCCGGCCACGCCCGCGGCGGCCATGCGCTCGCGCAGGTGCGGCGAACCGGCGAAGGCCCGCGCGGCGTGGGCGGTAGCGAAGCCGATCTCCACGGTGATGTCCTGCGGATCGTCGAGCGACTGGTAGACGGCATGCGACAGCGCGCCCATGCGCCGGCGCTCGGAGTCCAGCGCGTCGTCCGCTCGGCGCCAGGCGTCGTAGTCGGCGACCGGGTGGCGCATCATCAGCCGCACGACCGAGCCGCCGGCGCCGTGACGCAGCGGCGGCGTCATGGCCAGGTGACGATCACCTGGTCGAGCGGCAGCTCGCGCTCGCGCGGACCGGTGCGCACCGGCCGCATCCGCGCCGGCTCGCCCGTCGCCTCGGCCCGGTCGAACGCCTTCGTCGACGCGACCCGCCGGGTGACGGTGAAGCGGTCGAACACGTACGGCACGCCGTTGGCGCCGAAGAGCCCGTTGCGGTCGACGACGTGCAGGTGCAGATGCGGCGCGGAGCTGTTGCCCGAGTTGCCGACGCGGCCGAGCAGCTGACCCTTCGTGACGCGGTCGCCCACGTGCACGGTCAGCGTGCCCGGGATCATGTGCCCGTACAGGGCGTACCGGCCGCCGGGCAGGCGCTGCAGGATGCCGTTGCCGTCGGCCTTGGCCGCCGTGATCCCCACGGGCAGCGCGCCGGGCACCTGGTCGGGCTCGCCGTCGACGGCGTGCACGATCGTCCCGTCGCTCACCGCGTAGATCGGCTGGCCGTAGCCGAACCAGTTGGCCAGCACGGCCTTGTCGCCGACGAACAGCCGCCCCTGCTCGTCCACGCGCTCCCAGTCGATCGCGAAGCGCTGCGCGCCGAAGAGATGCCCGTCGAACGACTGGACCGAGCGCACATGGCGCTTGGCGGTGCAGCACCCGTCGGCGGCCAGCCAGTTGTCGCCGGCCAGCGGCGCGCCCAGGGCGACAGGAGCCCGGCGCGCGACCCGGCTGCGCCCGCCGGTCTGCGTGACGCTCGGCGGCCCGGCGAGCGGGCGCGACGTGTTGTCGAGCACGAGGCGCTGGACGATCGCGCGCGGGATCGCCCGCTCGGACGCGACCGAGAACGTGAGGTGCAGCAGCGCGCCCGTGCCGGGCGCGATGTTGCGCGTCGGGTCCCGGTCGCCGAGCCCGACCATGACCTTCGCCACGCGCCCGCCCGACCAGCGCCCGAGGACCGGGCGCGTCGCGCCCGCCGCGTGGACGGCGATGCTGCTCACGCGCCACGGCAGCGAGGTCGGGTTGACCAGCTGGACCTCGTAGACGAAGTGGTAGCGGCCGTCGGAGCCCTTCACCGGGTTGGGCGGCGCGACCACCGACTGGTTGACCGCCGAGAACTGGTCGTGGCTCGCGGCGGCGGCCGGAGCGGCCGCGATCGCGCCGAGCGCGACGGCCAGCAAGATTGCAAGCGGTCCTCGAGGTCGTCCCATGAGACGAACCTCCCACCCCCGCGGCGCCGGGGCAAGGGGGTCAGGCACCGTCCGGGAGGGCAGCCAGGTGCCCTCCCGGCGCCCTGGACGCCGTTAGGCCCTCGGCACGGCGGGGCAGCCAGGTGCTCTCCCGGCGCCCTGGACGCCGTTACGCTCTCGCCACGGCGGTCGGCTCGCCGGCGACATGCTCCTTCCCGCCTCACCCCGCGTGGTCCGGCCGGCGCGATCGCGCGCGGTCCCCCGCACGCTGCCGCTGGCGCTCGCGGCGCTCGGCGCCACCCTGCTGCTGCTGGGCGCGGTGGAGATCGCCCTGCTCGAAGCCGGTCCGGCGACGCCGACGTGGGCCGTGCTGCTCTTCCCGCTCGTCGGCTGGATCTACGCCGCCGCCGGGCTGCTCGCGTGGTGGCGGAGGCCGAGCAACCGCACCGGCGCGGTGATGGTCGGCGGCGGGGTCGCGTGGCTCGTCGCCGGCCTCGTCAACAGCGACGTCACCGCCCTCCTCGCCGCCGGCCTCATCGCCGTAACCGTGCCGCTGGCGGTCGTCGTGCACCTCCTGCACGTGTTCCCGTCAGGACGGCTGCGGGGCCGGCTGAGCCGGGCGACGGTGCTCGCCGGCTACGCGGTCTGCCTGGTGCTCCAGGCGCCGGAGTACCTGTTCGGGCCGCCCAACCCGCTGCAGGTCGCCGACCGTCACGATCTCGACCGTGCCGGCTTCTGGGTGCAGAGCGCCGCGGGCGCCGCGGTGATGGTGGTGACCGCGATCATCCTCGGCCGGCGGCTGCGCCAGACGCCGCGGGCGCAGCGCTGGGTGGTTGGCCCGCTGTACGTCTACGGGATCATCGCGGTGCTGTTCGTCCCGCTGACCGGGAGCATCAACGAGCTCTTCCCGTGGGGTGACGGCGTCCCGCTGACCGTGACCCAGCTCGGCCTGCTCGCGGCCGTGCCGGTCGTGTTCGCCTTCGCGGTCCTGCGCGGCGGCTTCGCCCGGACCGGCGAGATCGAGGAGCTCGGCGCCAGCCTCGGCGCGCGCCAAGGAGGACGGGCGGACATGCGCGACGCGCTCGCCGGCGTGCTCGGCGACCGCTCGGTGGCGCTGCTGTTCTGGGTGCCGCAGGCGGGCGGCTACGTGGACGCCGACGGGCGCCCCGCACGGCTGCCCGACGCCGGCTCGGACCGGGCCGCCGTCGAGGTGGCGACCGCCGGCCGGCGCGTCGGCGCGATCGTCTACGACGCCACGCTGATCGCCGACGGCCGCACCGTGGAGGCCGCGGGCCGGGTCATCGCGCTCGCGCTCGACCGCGAGCGGCTGACCGCCGAGCTGCGCGTCAGCCGCGAGGGCCTGCGCCGCTCGCGAGCCCGGCTCGTCGAAGCCGAGGATCGCGAGCGCCGGCGCATCTCGCGCGACCTCCACGACGGGCTGCAGACCCGGCTCGTGCTGCTCGCGGTCGAGGCGCAGCGCGCGGCCGGCGACACCACCGAGCTGCGCGCCGGGCTGGAGGCGGCGATCGCCGAGCTGCGCGAGCTCGTCCAGGGGGTCATGCCGGCCGCGCTCACGCAGGGCGGGCTGTACGCGGCCGCCGAGGACCTCGCCGACCGCGCGCCCGTGCCCGTCGAGCTGGACCTGTCGCCGGGGTCCGACGGGCTGCCCGCGGCGGTCGAGAGCACCGGCTGGTTCGTGCTCTCCGAGGCGGTGACGAACGCCGTCAAGCATGCCGGGGCGCGGGAGCTGTACCTGTCGCTCGGTCAGATCGACGGATGCCTGCGCATCGAGGTCGCCGACGACGGCGTCGGCGGGGCGGCGGTCGACCGCGGAACCGGCCTGCGCGGGATGGCCGATCGCGTCGAGGCCCACGACGGCCGCCTGACCGTCGACAGCCCGGCCGGCGGCGGCACGCGGATCGTCGCCGAGGTGCCATGCGGGTCGTGATCGGCGAGGACCAGACCCTCATGCGCGAGGGCCTGACGCTCCTGCTCCACCAGGGCGGGTTCGACGTCGTGGGATCGGCGGCCGATGCCGAGGACCTCGAGCGCAAGGCGCTCGCCCACAGGCCCGACCTCGTCGTCGCCGACATCCAGATGCCGCCGACCCTCACCGACGACGGGCTGCAGGCGGCGCTGCGCATCCGGGCCGCGCTGCCCGGAATCGGGGTCCTCGTGCTCTCCCAGCACGTCCAGCGCCGCTACGCGGCCGCTCTGCTCGACGGCGGTGCGGACGGGGTCGGCTACCTGCTCAAGCAGCGGGTCGCGGACGTCGACGCCTTCTGCGCCGACGCCCGCCGGCTGTGCGCGGGCGGCACGGTGCTCGACCCCGAGGTCGTCTCGACGATGCTCTCGCGGGCGCGCCACGACGACCCGCTCGACCGTCTCACGCCGCGCCGCCGCGAGGTGCTGGCCCTGATGGCCGAGGGGCGCAGCAACGCCGCGATCGGCGAGCGGCTGTGCATCAGCGAACAGGCGGTGGTCAAGCATGCGGCGCACATCTACGGTCAGCTCGGCCTCACGGCCGGCCCCGACGACCACCGCCGCGTGCTCGCGGTGGTGCGGTACCTGTCGCGCTGACGGCGCTCGCCGTAAGGTCGGGGCATGACCCCGCTCACCCCGTTTCGCGTCGACATCCCGGATGCGCAGCTCGACGACCTGCGCGAGCGGCTCGCGCGGACGCGCTGGCCCGAGCCCGAGACGGTCGACGACTGGTCGCAGGGCATCCCGCTCGGCTACGTGCAGGAGCTGTGCGCGTACTGGCGCGACGCCTACGACTGGCGCCGCGCGGAGGCGAGGCTCAACGCGGTCCCGCAGTTCCGCACGGAGATCGACGGGCTCGGCGTGCACCTCCTGCATGCCCGCTCGCCGCACGCCGGCGCGCTGCCGCTGCTCATGACGCACGGCTGGCCGGGCTCCGTGGTCGAGTTCCTCGACGTCATCGGGCCGCTCGTCGACCCGCCCGCGCACGGCGGCGACGCGGCCGACGCGTTCCACGTCGTCGCGCCATCGCTGCCCGGCTACGGGTTCAGCGACAAGCCGACCCGCACCGGCTGGGGCGAGGAGCACATCGCCGCCGCCTGGGCGCAGCTGATGGCGCGGCTCGGCTACGACCGCTACGGCGCGCAGGGCGGCGACTGGGGGGCGATCGTGACGATGGCGCTCGCGCAGGTCGACGCCGGGCATCTCGCCGGCATCCACCTCAACATGCCGCGCGCCGATCCCTCCGCGCTGCGGGCGCTCGGCGAGCTCACCGACCGCGAGCAGGCGGCGCTCGACGCACTCGCCCACTACCGCCGCGTCGAGGCGGGCTACTCGATCCAGCAGGCGACGCGGCCGCAGACGCTCGGCTACGGCCTCGTCGACTCCCCCGCCGCCCAGTGCGCGTGGATCGTCGAGAAGTTCTTCACGTGGACCGACTGCGACGGGCACCCCGAGAACGCCGTCGCCCGCGACGTGCTGCTCGACAACGTGATGCTCTACTGGCTGCCCGCGGCCGGCGCCTCGTCCGCCCGCCTGTACTGGGAGAGCTTCCGCAACCGCGAGTTCCCGCCGATCGACGTGCCGACGGGCTGCTCGATCTTCCCGAAGGAGATCTTCCGGCTGTCCGAGCGCTGGGCGCGCACGCGCTTCCGCGACCTGCGCCACTTCCGCGAGCTTGACCGCGGCGGCCACTTCGCCGCGCTCGAGCAGCCCGCCGTGTTCGTCGACGAGGTCCGCGCCTTCTTCCGGACCGTTCGCTGAACGCATGCGAATCGCGGCGCTCAGTCGGGCAGGGCCGGCACAGGGCGTGACCGCCGGCGGCTGGGCATCGCGCGAGCGGGTAGGTTCGCCCGGGTGACGACCACCGCTGCTCACGGTCCACTCGACGAACGGGAGCTGGCCGCGCTGCACGCGTACTGGCGCGCCGCCAACTACCTCTCGGTGGGCCAGATCTACCTCCTCGCTAACCCGCTGCTGCGCGAGCCGCTGCGCCTCGAGCACGTCAAGCCGCGGCTGCTCGGCCACTGGGGCACGACCCCCGGGCTGAACTTCGTCTACGCGCATCTCAACCGGGTGATCCGGGCGCGCGACCTCGACGCGATCTTCGTCACCGGCCCGGGCCACGGTGGGCCGGGAGTCGTCGCGAACACGTACCTGGAGGGCACGTACACCGAGGTCTACCCGCACATCGGTCACGACGAGGAGGGCCTGCGGCGGCTGTGCCGCCAGTTCTCGTTCCCGGGCGGGATCCCGTCGCACGTCGCACCGGAGACGCCCGGCTCGATCCACGAGGGCGGCGAGCTCGGCTACGCGCTCGTGCACGCGTACGGCGCCGTCTTCGACAACCCGGATCTCCTGGCGTGCTGCGTCGTCGGCGACGGCGAGGCGGAGACCGGCCCGCTGGCCGCCAGCTGGCACTCGAACAAGTTCGTCGACCCGGTGCGCGACGGCGCGGTGCTGCCGATCCTGCACCTCAACGGCTACAAGATCGCCAACCCGACCGTGCTCGCGCGGATCCCGCGGGATGAGCTGCGGATGCTGCTCGAGGGCTACGGCCACGCGCCGCGCTTCGTCGAGGGCGACGACCCCCTCGAGATGCACCAGCAGATGGCGGCGGTGCTCGACGAGGTCGTGGCGGAGATCGCCGAGCTGCAGCACGAGGCCCGCAGCGGCGGGAGCGCCGCGCGGCCGCGGTGGCCGATGATCGTCCTGCGCACGCCGAAGGGCTGGACCGGGCCGAAGGAGGTCGACGGGCTGCCGGCCGAGGGCTCGTTCCGCTCGCACCAGGTGCCGCTCGCGCACCTCGCCGAGAACCCCGAGCACCTCGCCCAGCTCGAGGCGTGGCTGCGTTCCTACGAACCTGAGGAGCTCTTCGACGAGAGCGGCGCGCTGCGGCCGGAGCTCGCGGCGCTGGCGCCGGAGGGCGAGCGGCGCATGGGCGCCAACCCGCACGCCAACGGCGGCATCCTGCTGCGCGGGCTCGAGCTGCCGGACTTCCGCGACTACGCGGTCGACGTGCCGGAGCCGGCGCGCACGTCGGCCGAGGCGACCCGCGTGCTCGGCACCTGGCTGCGCGACGTCATGCGCCTCAACGCGGACCGCTTCCGGATCATGGGCCCCGACGAGACGCGCTCGAACCGCCTGGACGCGGTGTTCGAGGTGACCGACCGCGCATGGATGGCCGAGATCGAGCCGACCGACGACCACCTCGCGCCGGACGGCCGCGTCATGGAGGTCCTCAGCGAGCACCTGTGCCAGGGCTGGCTGGAGGGCTACCTGCTGACCGGCCGCCACGGGCTGTTCAACTGCTACGAGGCGTTCATCCACATCGTCGATGCGATGTTCAACCAGCACGCCAAGTGGCTGAAGGTGACGCGCGACATCCCGTGGCGCCGGCCGATCGCCTCGCTGAACTACCTGCTCAGCTCGCACGTGTGGCGCCAGGACCACAACGGCTTCAGCCACCAGGATCCCGGGTTCATCGACCACGTCGTCAACAAGAAGGCCGGCGTCGTGCGGGTGTACCTGCCGCCCGACGCCAACTGCCTGCTGTCGGTGGCCGACCACTGCCTGCGCTCGCGCGACTACGTCAACGTGATCGTCGCGGGCAAGCAACCGGCGCTGCAGTATCTGTCGATGGACGAGGCGGTCGCCCACTGCACGCGCGGGATCGGGATCTGGGAGTGGGCGGGCACCGACCAGGGCGGCGAGCCCGACGTGGTGCTGGCGTGCGCGGGCGACACGCCGACGCTCGAGACGGTCGCGGCCGCGGCGATCCTGCGCGAGCACCTGCCCGGCCTGAAGGTCCGGGTGGTCAACGTGGTCGATCTCATGCGCCTGCAGCCACCGTCCGAGCACCCACATGGGCTGGGCGACGCCGAGTTCGACGCGCTGTTCACGGCGAGCCGGCCGGTGATCTTCGCCTACCACGGCTACCCATGGCTCATCCACCGGCTCACGTACCGGCGCACGAACCACCACGGCCTGCACGTGCGCGGCTACAAGGAGGAGGGCACGACGACGACGCCGTTCGACATGGTCATGCTCAACGACCTCGACCGCTTCCATCTCGTGATGGACGTCATCGACCGGGTGCCCGGGCTGGGCGAGCGGGCGGCGGGGCTGCGCCAGCGGATGGTGAACGAGCGGCTGCGCCACCGGCAGTACACGCGCGAGCACGGCGACGACATGCCCGACGTGCGCGACTGGGTGTGGCCGGACGCGCCGCCGCCCGCCTCGGCCTCGACGGACGCGCAGCGCGGGTCTCCGGCCTGAAGCGGGCTCAACCGGCCAGGACGGCCCGGACCTGGCGCGCCATCTCGAGGTCCTCGCGGGCGCGGACGACGAGCGCCCGCACGGACGCACCGTCCGCGCTGATCTCCGCGTCCGGGGCGGCGGCGGCGTTGGCCGCCTCGTCGACCGCCACGCCGAGGAAGCCGAGACCGTCCGCCGCGGCGGCGCGGATCGGCGCCGACGCCTCCCCCACCCCGCCCGTGAAGACGAGGGCGTGCAGGCCGTCCATCGCCGCCGCCATGCCGGCGATCAGCGCGCGCAGGCGATGCACGTAGACGTCGCGCGCGAGCGCGGCCGCCTGGTCGCCCTCCCCCGCCCGGCACAGCACCTCCCGCATGTCGGCGGTCCCGGCGAGGCCGAGCAGACCGGAGCCGTGCTCGAGCGCGTCGGACACCTCGTCGACGTCGTGTCCGCCCTGCTGCACGAGCCACAGCAGCAGGCCCGGGTCGACGCTGCCCGACCGGGTGGCCATGACGAGGCCCTCGACCGGCGTGAACCCCATCGTCGTGTCGACCGACCGCCCGCTGCGGACGGCGGCCAGCGACGCCCCGGCGCCCAGGTGGCAGGTGACGAGCCGCAGCCCGTCCTCGGGCCGGCCCAGCAGCTCGGCCGCGCGTCGCGCCGCATAGGCGTGGGAGAGCCCGTGGAAGCCGAAGCGCCGCAGACCGTGGCGCTCGCGCCACTCGGCCGGCAGCGCGTACGTCGCGGCGGCGGGCGGCAGCCCGGCGTGGAACGCGGTGTCGGGGCACGCCACCGCCGGTAGGTGGGGCAGCGCCGCCGTGACCGCCGCCAGCGCGTCGAGCGCCGCCGGCTGGTGCAGCGGCGCGAGCGGCGTGAGCGCGCGCAGCTCCTCGACCACCCCGCCGTCCAGGCGCACCGCCCGCGTGAACCGCATGCCCCCGTGCACGATGCGGTGGCCGACCGCGTCGGCGCCCCCCAGCCGGCCCAGCGCCGCGGCGAGCTCGCCGGCGTCCGCGTGCCCGCGGGTGGCGTCGAGCTCCTCCTCGCCGGCGAGCCGGTCGTCGCCGTCGAGCAGGCGCAGCTTCAGAGAGCTCGAGCCCGCGTTGACGGTCAGGACGCTCAGCACGACCGCCGACGGTACCGACCGCGGTCCGTGCGGATCGGATAGACACTGATCTTCAATGACCGTCGCCACCCCGCCCCTGCCGGTCCCCGGGCTCACCGAGGAGGAGGCGGCGCGCCGGCTCGCAGCGCGCGGCCCGCTGCCCAAGCCGCCCACGAGCCGCTCCTACGCCAGCATCGTCCGCGCCAACACGCTGACGGTGTTCAACGCGATCCTCGCGGTCTTCGGCGTGCTCACGCTCGTCTTCGGCGAATGGAAGGACGCCCTGTTCCTCGGGGTGCTCGTGGCGAACACGGGGATCGGCATCGGCCAGGAGGTGCGGGCCAAGCGCGCGCTCGACCGCCTCGCCGCGCTCGTGGCCCCGGCCGCGACGGTCGTGCGCAGCGGCGTGGCGCGCGACATACGCGTCGCGGACGTCGTGGTCGGCGACCTCGTCCGGGTCAAGGCGGGCGACCAGATCGTCGCCGACGGCACGCTGACCACCGCCGACGGGCTCGCGCTCGACGAGTCGATGCTCACCGGCGAGTCCGAGCCGGTTCCCCGGGTCGCGGGCGACCCGGCGCTGTCCGGGTCGTTCGCGGTCGAGGGCGCCGGCGCCTACGAGGTCACGGCGGTCGGCGCCGACAGCCATGCGGAGCGCGTCGCCGGCGAGGCGCGCGCCTTCCGCCACCCGCGCTCGCCGCTCGAGCGCGCCATGGACAGGGTGCTGCTCGTCCTCGTCGGGGTGATGGCGCCGCTCGCCGTCGCGCTCGTCGTCTCGCTCCTGGTCCGCGACAAGAGCATCGGCGACTCCGTGCAGACCGCCACCGCCGGCATCGTCAACATGGTTCCCGAGGGGCTGATCCTGCTCGCCAGCCTCACCGCGGTGGTCGCCGCGACCCGGATGGCCTCGCGCGGCGCGCTGACCCAGCAGCTCAACGCGGTCGAGTCCCTCGCCTCGGTGGATCTGCTGTGCACCGACAAGACGGGGACGCTGACCGAGGCCACGCTGCGCATCGAGGCGCTCGTACCCGCGGCGGGCGTCAGCGAGGAGGAGCTCGCCCGCGCGCTCGGGCGCTACGCGGCCAGCGCCCCCGCGCGCAACGGGACGCTCGAGGCGATCGCCGCCGCGCGCCTCGGCGCCGCCGACGGGGAGGCCGAGCCCGTCGAGGCCCAGGTGCCGTTCTCGTCCGCGCGGCGCTGGAGCGCGCTCGTGCTCGGCGGCGAGACGCTCGTGCTCGGCGCGCCGGAGCGCTTCGACCTCGCCGATCTGGCCGAGCCCGCCGCCCGCCACAGCGAGCGCGGCCGCCGGGTCCTGGCGATCGGCGCGACCGAGGAGCCGCTGCCGGAGATCACCCCCGACGCCCCGCCCCCGCCGGGCGTGCGGCCGCTGGGCCTCGTCGTGCTCGCCGAGCGCCTGCGCCCCGACACCGAGCAGACGGTCGCGTTCTTCGCCGAGGAGGGCGTCGAGCTGCGCGTGCTCTCGGGCGACGCCCCGCCGACGGTCGCCGCGATCGCCCGGGACGCCGGCATCCCGAGCGCGGGGCCGCCGCTCAACGGCGGCGCGCTGCCCGAGGACGAGGCCCAGCTGCGCGAGCGGCTGCTGGAGACGGCGGTGGTCGGGCGCATCTCGCCGGAGGGCAAGCGCCGCGTCGTCACCGCACTCGCCGACGCCGGCCGCTACGTCGGGATGATCGGCGACGGCGTCAACGACGTCCCCGCGCTCAAGGCGGCGCGGCTGGCGATCGCGCAGGGTAGCGGGACGCAGATGGCCAAGAGCGTCGCGGACGTCGTGCTCGTCCGCGGCGACTTCGCCGCCGTCCCGACCATGGTCCGCGAAGGGCGCCAGATCCTGCGCAACCTCCAGCGGGTCGCCCGGCTCTTCGTGACGAAGTCCGTGTTCGCCGGCTTCCTCATCGTCGCGCTCGGGCTGACCACCGCGACGTATCCGCTGCTGCCGCGTCACTTCACGCTGGCGTCGTCGCTGACGATCGGCATCCCCGCGTTCGTGCTCGCGCTGATGCCGAGCTCCGGGCCCTGGCGGCCGGACCGCTTCCTGCCGAACGTGCTGCGCTTCTCGGTGCCCGCCGGCCTGGGCATCGGGATCGGCATCCTCGCCGGGTACCTGCTCGCCCGCTACGCGTTCGGCGTGAGCCTCGACGACGCGCGGACGGTCTCGACGATCGTCGTCGTCCTCGGGGGCCTGGCGACCGTCCTCATGCTCGAGTCCGGCGCCAACGCCGAGGACACGCCGCTCGGGCGCAAGCGGCGCCTCGCGGTGTACGGCCTGTGTGCGCTGATGCTCGCCGTCCTCGTGCTGGCGATCGCCATCCCGTTCCTGCGCGACTTCTACATCCTCACGGTGCCGGACGGCGACATGCTCGCGGCCACGGCGGCGGGGGCGGCCATCGGCATCGGGCTGGCGCTCGTCGGCATCCGGCTCACCGGCGCGCTCCGACCCGACACCGGCTGATCACGGGTCGGGTCGGGTCGGACCTCAGGGGATGGCGGTCTCGCAGGCCGAGCGGGTGTCGCTCGCGTCGGACTGGTAGGAGTCGGCGCCGGTCCCGCAGACGAGCTTGTCGACGTCGGACGAGCCGTCGCGCGTGTAGAGCCGGTCGTCGCCTGCCCCGCCGGTCAGGACGTTGATGAGGGACGCCTTGATCGCGCGCAGGATGTCGCTGCCCTTGCCGCCGGTCGCGTTCTCGACGGCGATGTCGCGATCGCCCTCCTCGGCCGCCGTGGAGAGCCCGTTGCGGTTGGGGTCCGCACCGTCGTTGGCCTGGCCGTCGAGCGTCACGGCCACCGGCGTCGTCCGCTGGTCGTACGTGACCGTGTCGAAGCCCCCGCCGCCGTCGAGCACGTCGGCGCCGAGGCCGCCGTCGAGCAGGTCGTCGCCGCCCCGCCCCTGCAGCGTGTTCGGCAGCGAGCGCGCGGCGCGCAGCTGGTCGTTGCCGCTGCCGCCGATGGCGTTCTCGATCGCGATGTCACGATCGCCCTCCTCCGTGGACGACGAGGCGCCGTTCAGGTTCGGGTCGGCGCCGTCGTTGGCCTTGTCGTCGAGGCGAACGGCCACGGGGGTGCTGCGCGACGCGTAGCTGACGGTGTCGACACCGGCGCCGCCGTGGTGCGTGTCCGCGCCGAGGCCGCCGTCGAGGACGTCGTCGCCGTTGCCGCCCTTGAGCACGTTGGCGGTCGTGCCCGTGGCGCTCAGCTGGTCGTTGCCCTTGCCGCCCTCGGCGTTCTCGATCGCGATGTCGCGATCGCCCTCCTCGGCCGCGGTCGAGGTGCCGTCGAGGTCCGGGTCGGCGCCGTCGTTCGCCGTGCCGTCGAGCCGGACCGCCACAGGGGTGGTCCGGGCCGCGTAGGTGATCGTGTCGACCCCCTGCCCGCCGTCGAGGACGTCGGTGCCGAGACCGCCGTCGAGCGTATCGTCGCCGCCGGCGCCCCGCAGCTGGTTGGTGGCCGAGCCGGCGGCGATCAGCCAGTCCGGCCCGCTGCCGCCCACCGCGTTCTCGATCGCGATGTCGCGATCGCCCTCCTCGGTGGCGGTCGAGCTGCTGTTGCGGTTCGGGTCGGAGCCGTCGTTCGCCTTGCCGTCGAGCCGGATCGCCACGGGGGTGGTCCGGGCGGCATAGCTCAGCGTGTCGGTGCCGGGGCCGCCGTCGAGCGTGTCCGGGCCCAGGCCGCCGTCCAGCACGTCGGCGCCGTCGCCGCCCTTCAGGACGTTCGCGCCGGGACCGGCGCCGAGGCGGTCGTTCCCGCCACCGCCGGTCGCGTTCTCGATCGCGACGTCCTGGTCGCCCTCCTCGGCCGCCGTCGAGACGCCGTCGAGGTTCGGGTCGGCCCCGTCGCCGGCCTGCCCGTCGAGGGTGATGGCGACGGGCGTCTGGCGCGACGCGTAGCTGATGGTGTCCACGTCGGCCCCGCCGTCGAGGACGTCGGTGCCCTGGCGCCCGTCGAGCAGGTCGTTGCCGGGCCCGCCGTTCAGCGCGTCGTTGCCGTCGCCCCCGGTGAGCGTGTCGGCGCCCTCGCCGCCGTTCACGGTGGCGGGCACGGAGCCCTCGACGGTGACGGTGTCGGCCCCGTCCCCCGCGTCCAGCGTCACCGACTGGACGTTGGCGCACTGGATCTTCGTCGCCGTGAGCTTCGTGCACCCGGGTCCCGGCGAGATGCCGCGGGCGTCGCTGACCGTGACGGTGGCGGGGCCCGCGTCGGCGGTGAGGCCGGGCGCCTGCGCGGCGACCGCGATCGCGTTGTTCTCGCCGGCGCGGGCCTTGAAGTCGAGCGCGCCGTCGTTGACCGCTCCGGCGCCGAGGTTGTCGAAGCTGTCGCGCGGCGTCCAGGCCGGCGTCGCGCTGTCGCCGTCGGTGGTGAGCTTCGTCACGCCGCCGGGGAAGGCGCAGGCGTTGCAGGTCGTGGGCGCGGTGTAGAGGTTGTAGGCGTAGTCGTCGGCCTGGCCGTCGCCGTCGAGATCCTCGAGCGTGCGGCCGTCGAACACGATCTTCGAGGTGCCGATGTAGCGCGGCGTGCCGAGGATGTAGTTCGAGCCCGCCGCGACGATGCGCCGCTTGTCGTTCTTGGCGGCCGGATTGAACTCGTAGATGCCCGGGTTCGTGCCCTCCTCGATCGCGACGATCTTCGCGCCGTCCGACCGCCAGCTCGGCTCGTCCTGGCTGTAGTCGTCGCTGCCGATGACGCGCTCGGCGCCGTTGACGCCGGCGACGATCTCGTAGACGTAGCCGCTGGAGTACGTCTCGCAGACGTAGGCGATCTCGTTCGGGTTCTGCGGGTTCGGCGTCGGGTCGTCGAGGCCGAACCGGTCGTTGCACTTGCTGACGAGCTTCGTGCGGTTCAGGCCGCCGCCCTCCTGCGCGTGGTCGGGTACGTCGTCCAGAGCCTGGATCTCGTTGTCGATCGAGCAGGTGACGTAGCCGCCGTCGAGGCAGGCCCAGTTGTTGAAGACGAACCGGCCGTCGCCCATCGACTCGGGCTCGCTCTCGAAGTGCGAGGCGCCGGCGAACTTGAACGGATCGAGGCTCATCCGGGTGACGTTGCCGTTGACCCACTTGTAGACGCCGGTACAGCGCAGGCCGCAGTTGGAGTCCGTGTTCGAGTCGTGGTAGCCGTCGAGGAGCACCGTGCCCGTGGGCTCGTCGACGTTCGGCTGGCTCAGCGAGTCGACCTGCTCGAGGGGTCCACCGGGCTCGTCGACGAACGACGGCGTGTCGGTCTTGGCGATGAGCAGCCGCGCGCCGGTCCCGTCGTCCTTCATGGTCCAGATGTCACCCCCGCGCGTGAACAGGATCTGGCCCGCGAAGGCCTGGGGCACCGCGACGAGCATGAGGCAGACGGCAAGACCGCCGGCGACGCCGAGCAGGCGAACGCGGGCGCGACGGACGAACTGAGGCACGGCGTCCCTTCGGGTTGGGGCAACGCACGTACCTTCGGCCTACGGCGAACGACGATGAATGGAACGTCCGTCCAGAAAACGGATCAAGCCGTCAGGGGCGGGGCGCCACCCCATGCGACCGTCGGCTCAGATCACGTCACCAACCAGGCGAAGATCGGGGTGAGCAGCACGACGATGCAGCCGGCGGCGACGATCGCCGCCACGAAGTTGGCGCCGGTCGACTCCCGACCAGCGGGCCAGCTTTGATCCCTCCGACTAACTGACACGCGAGCCTCTCCTTTTCACGCGGGGGCTCCACCGTATACACCTCGCGCCCGATTCGCAAATAACTCTTGATCGTTCAGAATCGATGTAGAATTCATGTTCGGATTTTCTTGCGATTCGCTGCGTGGGCCGCGATCGCGCCGCGCCGAGCTCACCTGACCGGTCAGGGGCCCAGGAGAGCCAGCGGAACGACGGCGATGTCGTCGTTTCGGCGATACGCGTAGGGGCCGGTGGTGATCACGGCGCCCACGGCCTCGAACGGCTGAGGCCCGCCTGGTGGCGGGCCTCGGTTCTTTGGGGGAGAGTTCGGGCACTCTCCCAGTGGAGACGGTGGGAATCGAACCCACGTCCGCAATCGCGCGATGATGGCTTCTACGAGCGTATCCGGCGCTCTGATCTCGCTCCCTGGTCGCCTCGCCGGCGGGGTTCCAGGGAGCCAGCCTCCTGAAGATGTCCCCCCTTTGGCGGAGGCGGACCGCCGGGGGTGAAGCCTGCATATCTGATCCGGCGAGCCCAGCGGCAGGCAGGCTGGGGGCCAGACCTCACCACGCTTAGCTAGTGACTAAGCGGCGAGGGCGTACTCGTGAGAGTCCGCACGTATTGGTTTCCCGGTGTTTTACGAGGCCTCCGGGACCTCGGCTCGCAACCATCACAACGAAACCGACCGCGTCGAAGCCTGTCGTCCCCGTGTGATGCTTGTGGTTCCGAGTCTAGCGCGGCGAGGGCATCAGTCGCCGGCCGGGACGGGATCCGGCCGCCGGCGCTCCGCCGCCGCCGCGGCCTCCTCGTCGCGCTTGCGAAACCACTCCTCGCCCTCGATCGAGAAGTTGGGCATGATCCGGTCCAGCCACCTCGGGAACCACCAGTTGGCGCGCCCGAGCAGCACCATCACCGCGGGCACGAGCAGGCAGCGCACGAGCGTCGCGTCGACCGCCACCGCCACGCCCATGCCGACCCCGAACTGCTTGACGGTCGGGTCGCCGTTGAGGATGAAGGCGAAGAAGACGCTCACCATGATCAGCGCGGCCGACGTGATCACGCGGCCCGTCGTGCCGATGCCCTCGATGACCGCCGTACGGTTGTCGCGCGTGCGCTGCCACGCCTCGCGGACGTGGCTCATGAGGAACACCTCGTAGTCCATCGAGAGCCCGAACAGCACGGCGAACATCATCAGCGGCACATAGCTGACGATCGCCACGGGCCCATCGAGCCCGACCAGGGACGCCCCCCAGCCCTTCTCGAACACCGCGGTCACGACGCCGAACGCGGCGCCGATCGAGAGCAGGTTCATGATCCCTGCGGTCGCCGGGATGACGATCGAGCGGAACGCGAGCATCAGCAGCAGGAAGCTCAGCGCGATGACCACCACGATCGTCAGGACGAGCCGCGAGGAGATCTCGGCGGCGAGGTCGACGTAGCCCGCCGTCGTGCCGCCGACGTACGTCTTCATGTCGGCGCCCTTGTCGGCCTTCGGGATGACGTCGTCGCGCAGCGTCGTGACGAGGTCGGCGGTCGATTGGTCGGCCGGCGCGGTCGTCGGCTGCAGCGACATGACCGCCGCGGTGCCCTTGTTGTTGACGTCCGGCTGCGTGACCGAGTGCACGCCGTCGGTCTTCTTGAGGTCGTCGCGCAGCGTCTGCAGGCGAGGATCGGTCGCCGGGTTCTCGGCCTGCTGCTTCTGGTCGTCGGCCTGCTGGGAGATCTGGTCGAGCTGCTTGTTGAGCTGCGGCTGGACCTGGGCCTGCGCCTGATCGGGCGGCAGCCCCTGGGCCTCGAGCTGCTGCTCCTGCTGGTCGGCCTGATCCTGCGCCTTCTGCTTCTGCTGCTTCTCCTGCTGGTTGATCTGGTCGATCTGGTCCTGGTCGGCCTTCGCCGGCTTCTTCGACATGTCGACGCTGATGAGGAACGGCCCGTTGGCCCCTGGCCCGAAGCCCTTCGACAGCGCATCGAAGGACTGGCGCGCGGTCATCTCCTTCGGCAGCGAGCCGTCGTCCTGCTGACCGAGGTACAGGTCGAGGATCGGCGCCGCGAGGACACCGAGCACGACGAGCGCGACGAGCGCCGACGGAATCGGCCGGTGGGCGACGAAGCGGCCCCACGCCATCCATCCGTGCGGTTTGGCGTCGCCCTTGAGCTTGTGTGCCCACGGCATGCGCAGACTGTCGATGTGGCGCCCGATCACGCCCAGCAGCGCCGGCAGCAGTGTGATCGCCGCCAACACCGCGACCGCGACCATGATCGCCGCCGTGTACCCGAGCGTGCTGACGAGCGGGATCCGCACGACCGCCAGCGACACGAGCGCGACGATCACCGTGCTGCCGGCGAACACCACCGCGCCGCCGGAGCTGGCCACCGATCGGGCGATGGACTCGTCGGCTCCCATCCCGCCGTGCAGGTGCTCGCGGTATCGGGTGACGATGAACAGCGCGTAGTCGATGCCGACCCCGAGACCGATCATCGTCGCCAGCGTCGGGGCGACGGTGGGCACCTCGACGACGTGCCCGAGCAGCGTGATGATCGATATGCCGGCCCCGAGGCCGATGATCGCCGTGATGATCGGCATGCCCATCGCGACGACCGTGCCGAACGTGAACAGCAGCACGATGATCGCCATCGCCATGCCGACGACCTCGCTGGACTCGACCGCCGGCTTGGAGAGCTCGTCGCCGACGTAGCCGCCGAACGACACCGCCAGGCCGGCGTCGCTGGCCTGTTTGGTCTCGTCGCGGAGCGTCGCCGCCTGATCCTCGGTGAGCTCGCCGGCGCCCACCTTCAGGTTCAGCGAGATGTAGCCGATCGTGTCGTCCTTCGACAGCTGCGACGAGACCGACAGTGGATCGGTAGCGCTGCGCACGATCGAGTCGTCGCGCAGCGTCTTGACCGTGTTGTCGATCGGGTCCTTGAACTTGCTCCCCGTGAGCTTCTTGCCGTCGGGCGCGACGAGCACGACCGGGTTCGTCCCGTTCGCCTGGGCCGGGAACCGCTTCGTGAGCAGGTCCGTGGCGGACTGGCTGCCGGTGCCCGGGAGCGTCAGGTCGTTGTTGAGCTCCTGACCCGCCGACTGCGCCCAGAAGACGATGCCGGCGAGGATGACGGCCCAGATCGCGAGCACGATCCAGTGGCGCCTCCCGCAGAAGCCCCCCAGCCAGTAGAGGGGTCGCGTCATGCGGGCGCTATGCCTATCACATCGCGTTGCGCCAATCGACGGTTTGTCATCAACCGTACGGCGGCTACCCCGGGCAACGAAAGGGACGCGGACCCGAGCCGTGTCTGGGAACCTTCCGCCTGTCGCAATCGCCCTGTCGGACGGCGCCCGGCTCAGGTGGCGCGGCCTTCCATCCCGGTGGCCTCGCTCTTGTCGCGGCTCGGTATCCGCGTCTGCGGAGAAGGTACGCCCCCGAACGACCCCGCGTCAAGTGCGATATCGCATTTACCGCAGAATGGGCGGTTCAGCGGTTGGCTTCGCGCAATGCGCGCTGCATGTCGCGCTTCGTCTCGCGCTCGCGGATCGACTCTCGCTTGTCGAAGCGGTCCTTGCCGCGCGCGAGCGCGATCTCCACCTTCGCGAACGGGCCGCGGAAGTACACCCGCGTCGGCACGAGCGTCAGGCCCTTTTCCTGGATGCGCCCGCCGAGCCGGTCGAGCTCACGCCGGCTGACGAGCAGCTTGCGCGCGCGCTCGGGATCGTGGTTGTCGCGCGAGGCCGGCGCGTACGGCGGGATGTGGACGTTGTGCAGCCACAGCTCGCCGTCGTGGATCGCGGCGTAGCCGTCCTTCAGCTGGGCGCCCGTCGTGCGCAGGGCCTTGACCTCGGTGCCGAGCAGCACCATCCCCGCCTCGACCTTGTCGAGGAACTCGAACCGGAAGCTCGCCTGCCGGTTGCTCGCGACGTCGCCCGGCGCCGCCTTCTTCTTGCCGCCCTTGGCCATACTCAGACCGTAGCCGAGCCGAACTCGTCCTCCAGGGGCCCGAGGTCGACCCGACCCCGCGGCGAGTCGACGCGCTCGACGCGCACCGCCACCTCGTCGCCCACACGGAGAGACCCGCCCGACCGCGTCCCCTCGAGGATCGTGCCCGGCTCGTTGAGCTCCCACCAGTCGCCCCGCAGCCGCCGGACCGGCAGCATGCCCTCGTAGCCGTCGCCGAACGCCACGAACGCGCCCGCGCCGATCACCCCGGTCACCTCGCCGGCGAACTCGCGGTCGAAGCCGTTCTCGAAGAGCTCGCGCTCGAGCAGCAGGCAGCGCGCGATGTCGTCGGCGGTGCGCTCGACGTCCATCGCGTCGCGCTCGCGCGCCGACGACCACTCCGCCACCGACGGCAGCTTCGACGCGTTCGGCGCCTCCTCCCCGCCGCCGACGGCGCTCAGCAGCGCGCGATGGCAGACGAGGTCCGGGTAGCGGCGGATCGGCGACGTGAAGTGGCAGTACGCGGCGGAGCTGAGGCCGGCGTGGCCCAGGTTGCGCGGTGAGTAGTACGCCTGCTTGAGCGCGCGCAGGACGAGCGACGTGAGCCCCTGACGGCCGTGGCCGACCCGCCGGACGTGCTCGTCGACGCGGTGCGAGCACTCGGCGACGATCTCCGCCGCCTGCGAGGGCGACATGGGCTCGGGCACCGGCGGCGTCGGGACGCTCAGCGACGCCAGCTGGTCGACCAGGCGCTGCACGCGCAGCGGCTCCGGACGCTCGTGGACGCGGTAGAGCGCGGGCACGTGGCGCTGCTCGAGCAGCGTCGCGACCTGCTCGTTGGCGGCGATCATCAGATGCTCGATGAGCCGGTGCGACTCGGTCTGCACGCTGCGTTCCGCGCCCGTGACGTTGCCGCGCGGGTCGAACGCGAAGTCCGGCTCGGCGCTCTCGACCGCCAGGGCGCCGTGGCGCTCGCGCGCCGCCTGCAGCGCCGCCGCGACCGCCCGCGCCGCGCGCAGCGGCTCGCCCCACGGCTGCGCCCAGGGCTCGGCGCCCGCGAAGACGCGGTCCACGCGGTCGTAGTCGAGCCGCTCGTCGGAGCGGATCACCGAGCGGTAGAACGCCGCGCGCGTCACGCGCGCGCCGTCGAAGTCCATCTCGACCGTCACCGCCAGGCGGTCCTGGTTCGGGCGCAGCGAGCACGCGTCGTTGGACAGCGCCTCGGGGAGCATCGGCTCGACCGCGCCCGGCACATAGACCGACGTGCCGCGCCGGGCGGCCTCGCGGTCGACGAGCGAGCCGGGCCGCACGAACGCGCCGACGTCGGCGATGTGCACCCAGATCCGGCTGCCGTCGGCCGAGATGGCGTCGTCGAAGTCCTTCGCCGTGACCGGGTCGATCGTGAACGTCGTCAGGTCGCGCAGGTCGCGCCGGGAGGCGCCGGCCTCGCCGCCCGCGTCGCGGGCCTCCCGGGCCGCCCGCTCGACGGCCGGATCGAACCGGCGCGGCAGGCCCCGGTCGAGCATGAACGCCTCGATGAGCGCCCGCGCGTTGTCCGGGCGTCCGAGGACCCGCAGCACCTTCGCCCGCTGCTTCGGGCCGCGCCCCGGCCGCACGAGCACGAGATCGCCGACCCGCGCCTCTCGGGAGGACTCCACCGGGACGCCGCGCCCCGGCGCGAAGAACGGCGCCACCGTGAGGTAGCGACCGCGCTTGACCAGCTCGCCGACGAGGCCGGCCGGCCCGCCGCTCACTGCCCGAGCTGCCCCGCGAGGACCTTCACGCCCGCGTCGACCGTCTCGTCCGGCTTCGTCTTCGGGTTGTCGGGGGCCTTCACATCAGGCTGGATACCCCGCCCGCGCTTGACTCCACCCCCACCGAGGTTGCGCCCGCTCGGCAGGAAGTACTCGCCGACCGTCAGATCGAGCGCGCCGCCGTTGGACAGGCGCATGACCTCCTGGAAGACGCCCTTGCCGAACGTGCGCGTGCCGACCACCTCGCCGCGGTGGTGATCCTGGATCGCGCCGGACACGATCTCGGCGGCCGAGGCCGTGTCGCCGTCGACCAGGACGGCGACCGGGATCTTCGTCGAGATCGCCCCGCCGACCGCGTCGAGCGTCTTCGTCGGCTGGTTGCGCCCGCGGATCGTGACGATCTTGCCGTCGGGCACGAAGATCGACGAGACGAGCCGCGCCTCGTCGAGGAGGCCACCGCCGTTGTGGCGCAGGTCGAGCAGGATGCCCTTCGCGCCCTGCTTGAGGCGCTTGTCGATCTCCTGGCGCAGCTCGCCGTGCGCGCCGCGGCTGAACGTCGACAGGGCGACCTGCGCGACCTTCGTGCCGTCCGCGGTCCTGCGCATCCGCGATGCGACGACCGGGACGGAGACGACGGCCCGCTCGACGTCGCGGGTGATCCGCCGGCCGTCGCGCACGAGGGCGAGCTTGACCTTCGTCCCCTCGGGACCGCGGATGCGCGCGCTGGACTGCTTCGACGAGAGCCCGGCGAGGTCCTGGCCGGCGGCCTCGACGATCAGGTCGCCCGGCTTGACGCCCGCGCGCTGGGCGGGCGAGCCGTCGTAGACGTGCGCGACCTTGAGCCCCTTGTCGTCCTCGGTCACCGTGATGCCGACGCCGACGAACTGCGCGTTGGAGGAGTGGACGTACTGGCTGTAGTCCTTCGGCGTGAAGTAGTGCGAGTAGCGGTCGTTGAGCTTGGCCACCATGCCCGCGATGGCGTCGTCGGTCAGCCTGCTCTCATCGACCTTGCGGTAGTACTTGCCCGCGACGTCGTCGAGCGCCTCGTCGAACAGCTGCGCCTTCTGGTCGCGGACGAGCGCGTCGCGGACCGGGTCCGGAAGGCGGTCGGGGTGACCGCCCAGCCAGATGCCGAGCGCGAGGAGCACCAGCCCGGCGAGCGCGGGCAGGACGTACAGCAGCGGGCGACGCACCCGGTCAGGTTACGCGCACCCTGTAACAGCCGGCTCAAGCCGGGCTGTCTAGACCTTCAAGAAACGGCGCAGCGAGAGGCCCGAGCCGAGCGCGGACACGCCCACCGCCGCGAGCATCAGCAGCAGCGCGAGCACCGGCAGTGCCAGCGTCTGGGGCGCCGAGATCAGCGCGAAGTCCGACGCGAGGGGATCGACGAAGGCGACCTTGCCGACGAGCAGCAGGAGGATCGCGAGCACCCCGCCGATCGAGCCGAGGATCACGCCCTCGATGACGAACGGCCAGCGGATGAACCAGTCGGTGGCGCCGACGAGCTTCATGACCTCGACCTCCCGCCGGCGCGAGAACAGCGACAGGCGGATGGTGTTGGAGACCAGCAGCGCCGAGGCGATGATCAGCAGGCCGCACAGCAAGGCCATGGCGAGCTTGACGACCTTCGTGGCCGAGAGGATCTTGTCCGTCTCGTCCTTGCGGTTCTTGACCTCGTCGATCGCCGGGTCGATGACGGTGCGGCCGCCGCCCGGGGTCTGGGGCGACAGGGCGTTGCGGATCGCCTCGACGTTCTCGGGCTTGTCGGGCGTGACGCGGAACGTGTCGGGCAGCGGGTTGGACCCCAGCAGCTCGTAGGCCTCGGGGTTGCGCTTCTTCTGCTCCTTGTACGCCTGCTCCTTGGAGACGTACTGGACCGACTTGACGTGGTCGGTGCGGTCGATGAGCAACTGGCGCACGCGCTGCACCTGGGCGTCCGTGGCCCCCGTGGTGAGGTACACGTCGAGCAGGACCTTCGAGCGCACCTCGTTGGCGGCGCCCGTGGTCGCCTGGACGACGGGGATGAACACGCCGAGGACGAGGAGCGTCACGAGCACCGACGCCATCGCGGCGAAGGACGGAATCGGGTTGCGGCGCATCGACCGCACCGACTCCTTGAAGAAGAACCCGAGCTTCACGTCTCGAGGTGCTCCTGGAGGATCGCGCCGAGCTCGGCGGTGTTCGGCTCGTTGCCGCTGTAGCGCGCGGCGGCCTGGTCGCGGATGACGCGGCCGCGCTGCAGCTCGATCACGCGGCGGCGCATGCGGTCGACCATCGTCACGTCGTGCGTGGCGACGACCACCGTGGTGCCGGTGCGGTTGATCCGGTACAGCAGCTGCATGATCCCGATGGACGTCTCGGGATCGAGGTTGCCGGTCGGCTCGTCGGCCAGCAGCAGCGGCGGGTGGTTGACGAACGCGCGCGCGATCGCCACGCGCTGCTGCTCGCCGCCCGACAGCTGGTCGGGCATGTTGTGCAGCTTCGTCGCAAGGCCCGTCAGGCGCAGGATGTCCGGCACCTTCTGGCGGATCTCCTTGCGCCGGCCGCCCGTCACCTGGATCGCGTAGGCGACGTTGTCGTGGACCGTGCGGTTGGGCAGCAGCTTGAAGTCCTGGAAGACCATGCCGATGTTGCGGCGGTAGTACGGCACCTTGCGGCGCCCGAGCTCCGACAGGTCCTTGCCGGCGACGCGCAGGCGCCCGTCGGTGATGTCGAGCTCCTTGATGAGCAGGCGCATGAGCGTCGACTTGCCCGAGCCGGACTGCCCGACGATGAAGACGAACTCCCCGCGGTTGATCGTCAGGGTGACGTCGTCGAGACCGATGTCGCCGCTGTCGTAGCGCTTCGTGACGTTGCGCAGCTCGATGACGGCGGGGGTCCGGGGCGCCCGCGGCGGGGGCGCGATGGTGCGTGCTGGCTGTTCGGTTGCGGCCATGAGGAGCGCACAAGGTAGGACCCGCCCCCGCGCTCACGTGCAGGACGCCGTGCACGCAATCCGCCTTGCACCTCAGCGCAGTTTCCTCAGGAACGGGACGACGGTCTGCAGGAACGCGTTGCGGCCCGGGAGGATCGGCAGGCGCAGGTCGCCGCTGTCGGCCAGGCGGCCGATGTGCGACTGGACGAGCGCGAGGCTCGGCGGGCCGGTCTTGACGTCGAGGGCGTAGCCGTAGCCGGCCAGGTTCGTGGCGGCGACCGGCGCCTTGAGGTTGGCGGGCAGCAGCGGCCAGGCCTGCAGGATCGACGGCTCGTCGGGGGCCAGCAGCGTGGTCGTGGAGCCGACCGCGTTGAACACGCCGGCCGACCAGGGCAGGCCGAGGCCGGTCAGGTCGAGGAACGGCGAGCTCGTCGCGAGCTGGTCCAGCGAGGCGCCCGCCTGCGCGGCGGTCGGGGCCGAGCCGAGGCCGCTGACGCCGTCGATGAAGACGAGCGACTCGAGGTCGCGCGCCGCGGCCGGCGCGGACGCCGAACATCCCAGCGTGACGACCAGGGCGGCGATGGCGACGGCGACGGGACGGCGGGGCACGGCGGCTCTCCTCGGGGCGCGGCGCCGGCAGCGTACCCTGAGCCGCATGGCGCAGATCACCCAGGAAGAGCTCCCCAACGGCCTGCCGCTGTATCGGGTGGGGCTGCCCGGCACGCGGTCGACGACCATCCTCGTGGCCTTCGACGCGGGCGCGCGCACCGAGCGCACGGAGGAGAACGGCGCGGCGCACTTCCTCGAGCACCTCGTCTTCAAGGGCGGCGAGCTCTTCGACGACTACCGCAAGGTCAACGAGACGGCGGAGCGGATGGGCGCGATGCTCAACGCCTACACGTCGCACGACCTCGTCGCCTTCCACATCACCTGCCGCGCCGAGCGCACGATGGAGGCGCTCGACCTGCTCACCGACTTCGTCGGGCGCCCCCGCATCGACGCCGAGGAGCTCGACCGCGAGCGCGGCGTCGTCATCCAGGAGATCAACCGCTCCTTCGACCAGCCCTCGACCGTCGCCGAGTACCTGATCGACCGCACCGCGTTCGGCGAGCACCCGCTGGGGCGGCCCGTGCTCGGGCCCGAGGATCACCTGCGGACGTTCACGCGCGACGCGATCGTCGGCTTCCGCGAGCGGCGCTGGTCCGGTCGCCGCGGCGGCGCGTTCATCGTCGGCAACGTCGAGCACGTCCCCGTGGGCCCACACGACAGCGGGTCGGGTGCGGTGGGCGAGCTGCTCGGCCGCTTCCCCGACCTCCCCGCGCCGGAGGGCTACGACCCCGCCCCCACGCTGAAGACCGAGCGGGCCGTCGAGCAGCGCGACACGAACCAGTCGCACCTGCGGATGATGTACGCGCCGCAGGTCGACGTGGGCGACGTGCGCCAGCGCGCGGCGCTGGCGATCTACTCGACGCTGCTGGGCGGCTCGATGGGCTCGCGGCTGTTCGACGAGATCCGCGAGCAGCGCGGGCTGTGCTACTCGGTCTGGTCGATCGACCACTCGTTCGCGGATGCGCCGGTCCTGCAGCTCGGCGCGGGCCTCGACTCGAGCAAGTGCATCGAGGCCTACACGCGAATGCGCGAGATCGTGGCCGAGCTGCACGACGACGGGCCGACGGAGGACGAGGTGGCCCGCGCCCAGGCCTATGCGGCCGGCCGCCGGGTCCTCGCCTTCGAGAACACGAACGCCGTGGCCCGCTACGCCGCCACGCAGCGGATCGTCTTCGACGAGGACATCGACCCCGACGCGGCGATCGCCGCCCTGGACGCCGTGACCTTCGACGAGGTGCGCGAGGTCGCGGCCGCGATCGATCCCCAGCGGCTGGCCGTCGCCTGTGTCGGGCCGCACGAGGCAGGCGAGTTCGCGTAGTCCCGCGTTGGCGTGACGCCGCGGGCGATGGCAGGATGGGCGGCGGGATGGCGATCAACCACCGCGAGCTCGAGCGCTATCTGGCCCGCGTGGGAGACCGCTGGCCGATCGAGCGGGCCTACCTCGGGGGCGCGCGGGTCGATGACGAGCGCGGCCTCGGCCTTCAGCGCGAGCGCGGGCCGGAATACGTGATCGTGCTCGTCTCGGAGGGCTTCGCGGGCACGCCGTGGCTCGAGCGCGTCTACGTCGCCGGCAACCTCTGGGACGCGTCCGAGATGGGCGATTACGCCGACGTCCACTGCTACACGCCGGAGGAGATGGCCCGCAAGGAGCAGACGCTCAAGCGGGTGCAGCGGGCGGTGGAGAACGGAATCGACCTGCTGGCCCCGCCACCGCCGCCGGGCGAGGCGGGGCTCGGATCGAAGGCCCAGCCCTCGGCGTGATCAGCCGGGCGCGCGCGGGGCGATCACGCGCTCGCCGGGCGCGACGGCCGCCGCGGTCACCAGCCGCGCGAGCAGCAGCGCGGCGGCGAGCTCGACGGCCAGCAGCGAGAGCAGCACGGTCAGCTGGACGCGGGCGGCCTCCCCCGGCGAGGCGCCTCCGAGGACGAGGCCGACGAACGTTCCCGGCAAGGTGACGAGCCCGACGTTCCGGGTCTGGTCCATGACCGGCACGAGCGCCGTGCCGACCGCCCGCCGGACGGCCGGGAACAGCGCGGTGCGCGCGGGCGCGCCCAGGGCGAGGCGCGCCTCGATCTCGTCGATGCGGTCCTGGAGCTCCTCGAGCAGCCGCCGGCCGGCGAGCGAGACGGCGGCCATCGCGCCGCCGATCAGGATCCCGGCGACCGGGATGATCCCGCGCGGGGTGGCGGGAAACGCCCCGGCGGCCAGCAGCAGCCCCAGCGCGGTGAGCGCGGGCGCCCCGATCGCCACCGCGGACACGAGCACCGGCCGCCGGACGCCCCGCACCCGCCGTGCCGAGGTGACGCTCGCGGCGCCGAGCATGACGACGATGAACGCGGCGGCCAGCCCGATGTGCTTGAAGACCAGCGTGACGAGCAGGCCGACGGCGGTGAGCTGCACGATCGACCGCAGCGCGACGATCCCGAGCTCGCGCTCGAGGCCCATGCGGGTGGCCGCGGAGAGGGCGATCGCGGCGAGCACGAGGCCGACGGCCACGGCGATCTGGCTGACGGCGGCCTGGCTGACGGCTAGCGCCACGCGGGCTCGGCCTCCCACCCGGCGACGACCTCGGCGGGCGCCCCGGCGCTGACCACCGCGCCGTCGACGAGCAGGACGGCGCGATCGGCGAGCCGCTGGACGAGCGCGACGTCGTGTGCGGTGACGACGATGGTCAGCCCCACCGCCGCGAGCCGGCGGATCAGCTCGGCGATGGCGGCGGCGCGAGCCGGGTCCAGCGCGGCCGTGGGCTCGTCGAAGAGCAGCGCCTCCGGGCCGCGGACGAGCGCCCGGGCGATCGCCACCCGCGCGCGCTCGCCGCCGGAGAGCTCGGCCGCGGGACGGGCGAGGAACGCCTGGGCGAGCTCGGCCTGGTCGAGCGCGGCGCGCACCTGGGCCTCGGAGAGGTCCTCGGCGGCGTACGTGAGGTTGGCGCGCACGTCGCCCGGGAGCATCACCGGCGCCTGGGCGACGAGGCCGACGCGCCGGCGCAGGCCACAGGGATCGAGGCTGCGCACGTCCGCGCCGTCGACGAGCACGCGGCCCGCGTGCGGCTCCTCCAGGCGCACGAGGCAGCGCAGGACGCTGGACTTGCCGGCGCCCGACGGCCCGAGCAGCGCGGTGATCGAGCCGGCGGCCGCGGAGATCGTCACGTCGCGGAGCACCGCGCGACCGCCGCGCTCCAGGTCGACGTGCTCGAGGCTCAGCACCACGGGCAGAGCTTCTCAGCTGAGCAGGCGCGCGAAACGGGCGGCGTCGACGTTGCCGCCCGACAGCGTCACGCCGATGCGCTGCGCCCCGTCGAGCTCGACGCGCCCGGCGAGCAGCGCGGCGAGCGCGCAGGCGCCGCTCGGCTCCACGACGAGCTTGCAGCGCTCGAAGAGGAAGCGCATCGCCGCCACGATCTCGGCGTCCGAGGCGACGGCGACCGCGTCCACCCGCTCGCGGATCACCGGCCAGGTGCGCTCGCCCGGGACCGGGATCTGCTGGCCGTCGGCGATCGTGTCGGGGACCGCGATCCGCACGCGGTCGCCGGCAGCGAGCGACCGGCGCACGTCGTCGCCGGCCTCCGGCTCGACGCCGACCACGCGAGTCCCGTCGTCGAGGCCCTTGGCCGCGGTCGCGCACCCGGCGATCAGCCCGCCCCCGCCGATGCATACGAGCAGGGCGTCGAGCGGGCCGGCGTCCTCGATGAGCTCGAGCGCCGCCGTGCCCTGGCCGGCCATGACGCGGTCGTCGTCGTAGGGGTGAACGGGCGTCATCCCGCGTTCGGCGGCAAGAGCGGCCAGCAGCTCCTCGCGGTCCTCGGCGTAGCGGTCGAACGGCACGATCTCCGCGCCGTAGCCGATCGTGGCCTGCACCTTCGACCCGGGCGCATCCCCGGGCATGAGGATCAGCGCCGGAACGTCGTGGAGCCGCGCAGCGAGCGCGAGCGCCTGCGCGTGGTTGCCCGACGACGCGGTGACCACGCCCCGGGCCCGCTGCTTCGGGTCCATCGCCGCCACCGCGTTGTAGGCGCCCCGGAACTTGAACGCGCCGACGCGCTGCAGGTTCTCGGCCTTGAGCACCACCCGCGCCCCCACGCGCTCGTCGAGCGTGCGCGAGCGCACCGCCGGCGTGCGGTGCGCGACGCCGTCCAGGCGCCGCGCCGCCCGGCGGACGTCGTCGAGCGAGATCAGCTGATCGCCACCATGCGCTCGATCGGCAGCCGCGCGCGCTCGGCGATCTCCGGAGCGACCTTGACCTCGTACTTGAGGTCGCGCAGCGCGTCGCGCAGGCCGCTGAGCGTGATCATCTTCATGAACTTGCAGCTGGCGCGCTCGTTGGCGGCGATGAAGTCCACGTCGGGTGCGGCCATCTGGAGCGGGTGCAGCATGCCGATCTCGGTCGCCATGATCGCCGTGCTGCCGCTGCCCTTGTGCTCCGCGGCGTACTTCAGCATCCCGCCGGTCGAGAGCATGTGCACGCCCTCGGAGTCGACGTCGCCGGCGGCCACGTACTCCATCACCGACGTCGAGCAGCCGCACTCGGGGTGGATGAGGAAGTCGGCGCCGGGATGGGCGGCGCGCACCTCGGCGATGTCCGACGGGCGGATGCCGGCGTGGACGTGGCACTCGCCGTCCCACACGTGCATCGGCCGGCCGACCTGCTTCTCGACGTAGGCGCCGAGGAACATGTCGGGCCCGAAGAGGATCTCGGTGTCCGCCCCGTGCTCGCGCAGGATGTGCTCGACGACCTTCACGGCGTTCGACGAGGTCACGCAGTAGTCGGTGAGCGCCTTGATCTCGGCGGTCGTGTTGACGTACATGACGGTGACCGCGCCGGGGTGCTTGGCCTGCCAGGCGGTCAGCTGCTCGGGCGTGATGGAGTCGGCGAGGGAGCAGCCGGCGTCGAGGTCCGGGATCAGGACCGTCTTGTCGGGACAGAGGATCGAGGCCGTCTCGGCCATGAAGTGCACGCCGCAGAAGGCGATGACCGACTCCGGCGCCTTCGCCGCGTGCTGGGAGAGGCCGAGCGAGTCGCCGACGTAGTGCGCGACGTCCTGGACCTCGGGCACCTGGTAGTTGTGGGCGAGGATCACGGCGTCGCGCTCGGCGGCCAGGGCGCGGACCTCGTCCTGCAGGGCGGGGATGTTCTCGAGCGACAGGAGGCTCACGGGGGATCTCCGGGAAATCGGGGAGGGCCTCCCATTCTAGGTAAAGGAGGCCCTCGTCCCGATCCGGCGGGTGCTACGCGGCGATGGTGAAGCGCGCCACCATCCGCTCGAGCTCCTCGGCGCTGCGCGACAGCTGTTGCGCCGACGCGGCGATCTGCTGCGTCGAGGCCGAGGTCTCCTGGGTCGACGCCGACACCTGCTGCGTCGAGGCCGACGACTGCTCGGCGACCGAGGCGACCTCGGTCGTGGCGGTCGCGATGTCGCCGATGCGCCCGCCCATGTCGCGGACCGCCTCGGCGATGCGCTCGAACGAGGCCCGCGCCTGCTCGACGACCGCGGCGCCCTCGTCGGAGCGCTGCGCGCCCGCCTCGACGACGTGCACGGCGCGATCCGTCTCGGACTGGACCTGCTCGATGAGCTGGCCGATCGCCGCGGCCGCCTGCTGGGACTCCTCGGCCAGCTTGCGGACCTCCTCGGCGACGACGGCGAAGCCGCGGCCGGACTCGCCGGCGCGGGCCGCCTCGATCGCGGCGTTCAGCGCGAGCAGGTTCGTCTGCTCCGAGATGCCGGTGATCGTCGCGACGATGCCGCCGATCTCGTCGCTCTTGGCGGCGAGGGCGCGGATCGCCTGGGTGACCTCGACGGTCGACTCGCGGACGGCGCCCATGGCCTCGGTGGCCTGGGCCGCGGCCCCGGCGCCCTCCTCGGCGACCGTGCGGGCCTCGTCGGCGGCGCGGCTGGTCTCCTCGGCCGAGGTCCGGGCGGCGTCCACCATGCGGACCTGGTCCTCGGCGCCCTTGGCGACCTCACCGACGGCCGTGGCGATCTCGTTGACCGCCCGGCCGGCCTCCTCGGAGGTCTGGGCGACCTCGTGGGAGGTGCCGGCGACCGCGTTGGCGGTGCTCTGGACCTCGCCGATCATGCGCGACAGCCCGCTTCGGGTGTCGTTGTAGGCGTCCACCGAGGCCGCGATGTTCTCGCGGATCTCGTTGACGGCCCGGGCGACGTCGCCGAGCTCGTCCTTGGCGATGCGCTCGATCGGCGGCGTGGTCATCTCCACCTGACGGGTCAGGTCGCCCTCGGCGACCGCCTGCACGCCGCCTCGCAGCATCACCGTGCAGTGGTCGCGCAGCTGGCGCAGCGTCGAGAGGATGTCCTTGACGCTGCGGCCGATGCCGCGGCCGATGAGGAACGCGAGGGCGGCGGCGAGCAGGATCGCGACGCCGAGCAGGATGAGGATCTCGCGCTCCGCCGACGTCGTGGCGGAGTGGTCGGCCGCCTGCTGCTGGTCGGCGAACTGCTCGCGGTACCTCTCCCACTTGCCGAGCAGCGCCTGGTTCGCCAGCAGCGCGGTCACCGCGCCGTCCTCGGCCTGGCTCTCCATGACCCCGATGGCGCCCTGCAGGTCCCCGTCGGCGGCCAGGCCGGCGGCAGGGGCGGAGCGCTGCAGGTACGTCGCCAGGCCGGCACGGAACCGGCTCAGGAACTCCTTGTCACGCGGGGTCGCGGCGTACTTCGCGTACTCGCCCACCAGGCCGTCGAGGGTCGCCTTGTTCGCCCTGAGGATCGGCTGGATCTGCTTGACGACCCTCGGGTTCGACGCGTTGAGGATGAGCGCGTACTCCATCATCCGGTACTCGGCCTGCGCGCCGCGCAGGCTGGCGACGATCCTCGTCGCGGGCAACGTGTCGGTCGCGACCGTCCGGGTGCGGTCGGCGCTCCCGGACAGATGGTTCACCGAGATGACGGTGAGGATCGCCATCACGGCGATGATGACCGCGTAGCCCCCGAAGAGCTTGGCGCGGATCGACAGACGAGGCATGGGCGCTTCCTTGCGCTGGTTGACGTTCGACACCCGGTTGGTCGGCCGCGCACGGGCCGAGTTGAGCGCGCGTCAGGTGGCGGTCTCGAGCAGCATGGAGACGTCGAGCGTCGGCGCGGAGTGCGTGAGCGCGCCGAGCGAGACGAAGTCCACGCCGCTGGCCGCGACGTCGCGCAGCGTCTCCTGCGTGACGCCGCCGCTGGCCTCGAGCTCCGCGCGCCCGGCGACCTGCGCGACCGCGGCGCGCAGCTCGGCGGGCGTCATGTTGTCGAGCAGCAGGCGCGGGGCCCCGGCCGCCAGCGCCTCGTCGATCTCCTGGGGGTCGCGGACCTCGACCTCGAGCAGGAGCCCGGGCGCCGCCTTGCGCGCCGCATCGACGGCGGCGGCGATCCCGCCGGCCGCGGCGATGTGGTTCTCCTTGACGAGAATTGCGTCGTGCAGGCCGAAGCGATGGTTCGCGGCGCCGCCGGCCTTCACCGCCTGCTTCTCGAGCGCGCGCAGGCCGGGCGTCGTCTTGCGGGTGTCGAGCACGGTCGCGCCGGTGCCCTGCACGGCGCGGACCGCTCCGGCCGCGGCCGTCGCCACGCCGCTCAGGCGGCCGAGGAAGTTCAGCGCGGTGCGCTCGCCGGTCAGCAGCGCGCGGGCCGAGCCCTCGATGCGCGCGACCGGTCCGCCGTCGCGCCATTGGCCCTCGGCGACGAGGCGCTCGAATATGACACCGGGATCGAGCTGGCGGAACGCCTCCTCGGCCGCGTCGAGGCCGAAGATGACGCCGGGCTGCTTCTGGGTGATCGTGGCGCGGGCGCGGGCGCCCTCGGGGACGGTGGCCTGGGTGGTCACGTCGCCGCTGCCGACGTCCTCCGCCAGCGCCTGGGCCACGGTGGCGCGAAGGTCCATGAGCGCAGCAGGCTAGCTGCTGGCGCCGGCGGCGCCGCGCGCGCCCCGGACGCCGCCGCCCGCCCCCGAGATCGGCCGGGCGGCGTGCGGGTCGAGGCCGGGTGGACGGGTGATCCGGCTCAGTGCGCCAGCACGTTGATCGTGCCGAACGCGGGGTCGCTGGCGCCGTGCAGGCGGGCGCCGGCGGCGGTGAGCTCGCGCAGGTACGCGACCACCTCGCCGGTGATCCGCTCGCCGGGCAGCAGCGCGGGGATGCCCGGCGGGTAGCCGGCGATCGACTCGCAGGAGATGCGGCCGATCGCGTCGTCGACCGCGACGACCTCCGACGCCCCGAGGAAGGCGTCGCGCGGCGCGATCGCCACCTCGTAGCGCAGGGCGGTCGTCGGGCGGCGGATCGCGTCGGTCGGCCTGGCGCCGGGCGGACGGGCGATGCGCTTGATCGTCTCCTCGATGTCGCCGCCGACCCGGACCAGGTCGGCCTCGGGCTGGCCCATGCCGAGCACGAGGACGACGGTCGCCTGCGTGGCGAGCTCGACCTGCACGTCGTAGCTCCGGCGCAGCGCGTCGGAGACCTCGTAGCCGGTGCGGCCGGTCGCGCGAAGGTCGAGCACGACGCGCAGCGGGTCCCAGTCGGCGACCCCCGGCCGGCCGACCTGCTCGGCGCCGACGACGGCGAGGCCGGGCACGGTGGCGAGCTTGTCGCGCAGGCGCCGGCTGCCGGCGAGCGTCTCGTGCAGCAGCGCCTCGCCGTGGACGGCGAGCTGGCGGCGCGCCGCGTCCAGCGAGGCGAGCAGCAGCGAGCTCGGCGAGGTCGAGCGCACGAGCCGGATGGCGCGCGCGACGCGGTCGACGTCGATCCGGCCGGTCGGGGCGACGTGCAGCATCGCCGACTGGGTGAGGGAGCCGACGATCTTGTGGGTGCTCGTCAGCACGGCGTCGGCGCCCTGCTGCAGTGCGCCGGCGGGCAGGTCCGGGTGGAAGCCGAAGTGCGGGCCCCAGGCCTGGTCGACGACGAGCGGGATGCCCGCGGCGTGCGCGACCTCGGCGCATCCGGCGACGTCGGCGACCATCCCGTAGTACGTCGGCGAGACGATGAACGCCGCCTGCGGGCCCTCGGCGCCGGCGATCGCCGCCCGCAGCGTGGCGGGCTCGACGCCGTGCGCCATCCCGAGCTCCTCGTCGTATGCGGGCGCCACGAACTGCGGCATCCCGCCCGACAGCACCAACCCGTCCACCAGCGAGGCGTGGGCGTTGCGCTGCGCGACGACGACCGCGCCCAACGGCGCCAGCGCCAGCGCCAGCGCGTGGTTGCCCTGCGTCGCCCCGTTCGTCAGGAACCACGTCCGCCGCGCCCCGTAGGCCTCCGCTGCGAGCGCCTCCGCGCGCTCGTACGGCGTCGGCGACGGGCCCACGTCGATCCCGCGGATGTCCTGCGGGACGTCGACCATCAGCGCGTCGTCGCCGAGCGCGTGGCGCAGCCCCGGGTCCGCGCCCGCGCCGCCCTTGTGGCCCGGCACGTGGAAGCGGCCCGAGCCGCGGAACCCGTACGCGACGACCGCGTCGAGGTACGGCGCGGTGGGCTGCTCGCCCGGCCCGCTCATCGCCTACGTGGCGCCGGCTTCGCGCAGCAGTTCGGCGCGCACGAACGGGTCGAGGTCGCCGTCGAGGACGCCCTGCGCGTTGCCGGCCTCCACGTTCGTGCGGTGGTCCTTGACCATCGTGTACGGGTGCAGCACGTAGGAGCGGATCTGCGAACCGAAGTTGACGTCCTGCGCGTCGCCCTTCTCGCGGGCGATCTCCTCCTGGCGCTTGCGCTCCTCGAGCTCGGCGAGCTTGGAGCGCAGCATCCCCATCGCGGTCTGACGGTTCGCCGACTGCGAGCGCTCGTTCTGGCACTGGACGACGATCCCGGTCGGCCGGTGCGTGATGCGCACCGCCGAGTCCGTCTTGTTGACGTGCTGGCCCCCGGCGCCCGACGCGCGGTACGTGTCGACCTGGAGATCGTCGTCGTCGATGACGACCTCGGCGGCGTCCTCGACGACCGGCGCGACCTCGAGGCCGGCGAAGCTCGTCTGCCGGCGGTTGGCCGCGTCGAACGGGCTGAGGCGCACGAGCCGGTGCACGCCGCGCTCGGCCTTGTAGAGGCCGTAGGCGTTCTCGCCCTTCGCGAGGAACGTCGCGGACTTGATGCCGGCCTCCTCCCCCGGGCTGACCTCGAGCAGCTCGACGTCGAAGCCCCGCTTCTCGGCCCAGCGCATCTCCATGCGCAGGACCATCTCGGCCCAGTCCTGGGCGTCGGTGCCGCCCGCGCCGGCGTTCACGGTGACGAGCGCGTCGCCCGCGTCGTAGCGGCCGGAGAACAGGCGCTCCATCTCGAGCGCCTGGACGCGCTCCTCGGCCGACGCGATCTGCGTGTCGAGCTCCGCGGCCATCGACTCGTCCTCGTCGGCGAGCTCGACGAGGCCCTCGAGATCCTCGACGTCGGTCGCGAGCGAGCGGAAGGTCTCCAGCCGGCGGCTGGCCCGCGAGTGCTCGCTGGAGGTGCGGCTCGCGCGGTCGTTGTCGTCCCAGAAGCCCGGCTCCTGCATCTCGGCCTCGAGCGAGCTGACCCGCTCGGCGAGGGCGTCGGGGTCCAGGCTCGCGCGCAGCGGCCCGAGCGCCTCCTGGATCGCCGCCACGCGCTGCGCGGCGCTCTGCCGGGTGGTCGATGGCTGGGGCACGCCCCTGAAGGTATCTCCTCAGCCCGCGGGACCCGAGCCGGCGGGCGCCTGCGCGACGGGCGGCTCGGCGCGGTCGGCGGGCGCGCCGCGCCGGTGCAGCCGGCCCCCGACGAAGAACAGCGTGACCACGAAGCCGAGCACGGCGATGGCCGCGTCCACGCGCAGCGCGGCGTGGACGCCGGCGATGAACGCATCGCCGGCCAGGTGCTCGAGCTCGGCGGCGAGCCGCGGGAACGTGTCCAGGAGCTGCTGGGCGGTCTCGTTGCCCGACAGGAGCTGGCCGACGGCGTGCTCCTGGGACTCGTTCAGGCCGCCGGCCACCGCGGCCTGGTCGACGTGCGAGGTCGCCGCGGATGTGAAGATCGTCGTCGTCAGGCCGAGGCCGACAGAGCCGCCGGCGACCTGGAACATGTAGATGATCCCGCCGGCCAGGCTCGCCCGGCTCGGATCCAGCGCCGTGACGGCCACCGTCGTGATGGTGGAGTAGAAGAGACCGACGCCGATGCCCGTGATGACGAGGCCGGGGACGAGGACGCCGTACGGCGAGTCGACCTCGACGAGCGAGACCAGGAAGACGCCGATCGGCAGGCAGGCGGAGCCGATGGTGAGCAGGAGCTTGCCGCCGAAGCGCTCGTACAGCGGGGCGGCGATGAACGACACGATCGAGAAGGTCGCCATCATCGGCAGGAAGCCGACGCCCGACTGCAGCGCGCTGAAGCCCATGATCTTCTGCATGATCTGCGGGGCGTAGAGCAGGATCGCGAAGAAGGTCGCCGACATGAACAGGACGGCGAGGCAGGCCGAGGCGAAGGTGCGGTTGCGCGCGACGTCGGAGGGGATCAGCGCGCGGCCACCCGCCCGCCGCTCGATCGCCATGAATGCGGCGAGCGAGAGGACGCAGATGGCGATGAGGGCGATGATGCGCGGATCGCCCCAGCCCCAGTCGGTGGCCTGGTCGAGCGCGACGAGCAGGGCGATGAGCCCGACCGAGAGCGCCGCCACGCCGGAGTAGTCGAGCTTGCCGTCGCCCGGGTCGCCGGGAACGGCCTTCACCTTGGCGTAGACCACTCCGCAGGCGATCGCGGCGATGGGCAGGTTCAGGAACAGCACCCAGCGCCACGTGAGCTCGTCGGTCAGGACGCCCCCGAGCAGCGGCCCGAACGCGTTGCCGATGCCCGCGGTGCCGAGGACGAGCGGGCCGGCGAGGCCCTGGCGCGACTCGGGGAGCACCTGGTACGTGAGCCCGAGCACCGCGGGCCACATCATCGCCCCGCCGATGCCCATGAGCGCGCGGGCGGCGATCAGGACCTGGGCCGTCGGCGCGGCTCCGGCGACGAGCGAGAAGACGGCGAAGATCGCGGCGCCGGCGAAGAAGATGCGCCGCCGGCCGAGCATGTCGGCCAGGCGCCCGCCGGTGATGATGAGCACGCCGAAGACGAGCGCGTACGCGTTGATGACCCACTGGATCGTCCCGACGTCGGCGTCGAGATCGTGCTCCATGTTCGGCAGCGCGACGCTCAGGGCGGTGAAGTCGTTGGCCACGACGAACACCGCGAGCGCCAGGGCGACGAGCGCCATCACGGTGCCGCGGTCCAGCGGCTCCCTGACGGGTGTGGCGGCGCCCTCCATGCGGCGGGGACCGTACCGCCCCGCGCGGCGGGGACCGTACCGCCCCGCGCGGCGGGCTCGATCCGGCGCACGCCGAAGTCCGTGTTCGCCGGACTCGGGCTGACCACCGCGACGTACCCGCTGCTGCGGCGTCACTCACGCTGACGTCGGCCTGCGGCCCCCCGGCCCGACGTATGGGCGGTCAGGCGCTCAGGCGCTCAGCCGGTCAGGCGCTCAGGCGGTCAGGCGCTCAGGCGGTCAGGCGGTCAGGCGCCATGGCACTTCTTGTACTTCTTGCCCGACCCGCACCAGCAGGGGTCGTTGCGGCCGATCTGGTCGACCTCGTCGACGCGCCGCTGCTGGACGGGCGCGGGCAGGATGCCGGCCTCGTCCTCGTCGTCGGGCTCGATGAGCGCGGCGCCGGGGCCGGCCTCGGCCGCCGCCGCGGCGATCGCGCCCGCGGGCGCGCCGGCGCCGCCCGAGTACGAGACGCGGCCGGAGCGGGTGGAGCTGCCGGACGGCTGGTACTGCTGCGCGGCGGCCTCCTGCTCGCCGCCGTCGGGCGCCTGCACCTCGACCTGGACGTGGTAGATCATCCGGGCGAAGTCCGACCAGATGGTGTTCATCAGGTCGGAGAACAGCTCGAACGCCTCGTTCTTGTAGGCGACGATCGGCTCGATCTGGGCGAACCCGCGCAGGTGGATGCCCTCGCGCAGGTAGTCCATGTCGTAGAGGTGCTCGCGCCAGCGCTCGTCGATGATCTGCAGCAGCAGGTAGCGCTCGAGCGCGCGCATGAGCTCGGCGCCGAGCTCCTCCTCGCGGCGGTCGTACTGGGCGACGGCGTGGGCGGCGAGCCGGCTCGCGAGCTCGGCGCGGTCCATGCCCTCGTCCTGAAGGTCCTCGGCGCCCGGGTCGACCGGGAAGATGTCTCCCAGGGCCGTGTACATGCCCTCGACGTCCCAGTCCTCGATGAAGTCCCCGGCGCAGTACTGGTCGACGACGCGGCCGATGACCTGGGCGATCTCGTCGCGCGCGGGGCCGCCCATGTCGCGGCCCTCGAGGACCTCGTCGCGGTAGGCGTAGACGATCCGCCGCTGCTCGTTCATCACGTCGTCGTACTCGAGGACGCGCTTGCGGATGAGGAAGTTCTGCTCCTCGACGCGGCGCTGAGCCTTCTCGATCTGCTTGCTCAGCATCTTCGCCTCGATGGGCTCCTCGTTGCCCTCGTCGTCGGTGGTCCCGAGACGGTCGAGGATCTTGTAGATGCGGTCGCCGGCGAACAGGCGCACGAGGTCGTCCTCGGCGGAGAGGAAGAAGCGCGACTCGCCCGGGTCGCCCTGCCGGCCGGAACGGCCGCGGAGCTGGTTGTCGATCCGGCGCGACTCGTGGCGCTCGGTGCCGACGATGAACAGGCCGCCGGCATCGCGGACCTGCTCGGCCGCCTCGGTGACGCGCTCCTCGATCTTCGGCAGGACGTCCACGAAGCGGGCGTCGTAGTCGTCGTCGCCAGGGCGGATGCCGAGCTTGGCCAGCTCGAGCCGGGTGAGGTGCTCGGGGTTGCCGCCGAGCTTGATGTCCACGCCGCGGCCCGCCATGTTCGTGGCGATGGTCACGGCTCCCGGCGCACCGGCCTCGGCGATGATCTCGCCCTCGTGCTCGGCGTACTCGGGCTTGGCGTTGAGGACCGTGTGCTGGATGCCGCGCTGGCGCAGCTGGCCGGACAGCAGCTCGGAGACCTCGACGGAGATCGTGCCGACGAGCACCGGCTGGCCCTTCTCGTGGCGGCCGACGATCTCCCGGACGACCGCCGACCACTTGCCGTCCCGCGTCTTGTAGACCTGATCGTTCTGGTCCATGCGGACCATCGGCTGGTTCGTCGGGATCTGCACGACGGGGAGCTTGTAGATCTTCATGAACTCCGTCGCCTCGGTGAGGGCGGTCCCCGTCATCCCGGCGAGCTTGTCGTACATCCGGAAGTAGTTCTGCAGCGTGATGGTGGCGAGCGTCTGGTTCTCCTCCTGGACGCGCACCCCCTCCTTGGCCTCGATCGCCTGGTGCAGGCCCTCCGACCAGCGCCGGCCCTCCATGATGCGGCCGGTGAACTCGTCGATGATCTTCACCTCGCCGTCGATCACGGCGTAGTCGACGTCGCGCTTGTAGAGCGACTCGGCCTTCAGCGACTGGTGCAGGTGGTTGACGAGATGCCCGTTCTCGGCGCGGTAGAGGTGGTCGATGCCGAGGAAGCGCTCGGCCTTGGCCACGCCCAGCTCGGTCACCGAGATCGTCTTGTGCTTCTCGTCGAACTCGAAGTCGTATTCCGCGACGAACTCCTTCTTCTGCCGCGGGTCCAGGCCCTCCGGCTTCTTGCCTGGCGTCATCTGGCGGGCGAGCTTGGCGAAGCGGAGGTAGAAGTCCGCGGCCTGCTCGGGCGCGCCGGAGATGATGAGCGGCGTGCGCGCCTCGTCGATGAGGATGTTGTCGACCTCGTCCACGATCGCGAACGGGTGGCTGGTGAGCGGCTTGCCGTCGTCGTCGTAGCGGCCGCCGTGCTGGACCTTCTCCTCCAGCGACGTCGCCATGTTGTCGCGCAGATAGTCGAAGCCGAACTCGGAGTTCGTGCCGTACGTGACGTCGCACGCGTAGGCGCTGCGCTTCTCCTCGTAGGGCTGCATGTTCTGCAGCACGCCCCAGGTCACGCCGAGCGCGTCGTAGATCGGCGACATCCACTCGGCGTCGCGGCGGGCCAGGTAGTCGTTGACGGTGACGAGGTGGACGCCGGTGCCGGGCAGGCAGTTCAGGACGACGGGCAGGGTCGCCGTGAGGGTCTTGCCCTCGCCGGTGCGCATCTCGGCGATGGAGCCGTCGTGGAGGACCATGCCGCCGATGAGCTGGACGTCGAAGTGGCGCATGCCCATCGTCCGCTTGCCGACCTCCCGGACGAGCGCGAAGCACTCGGGCAGCAGCTCGTCGAGATCCTCGCCGTCGCGGGCGCGCTCGCGCAGCACGTCCATCCGGGCCCGGAGCTCCTCGTCGGTCTCGAGCTCGAGCTCGGGCTCGAAGGCGTTGATCCGCGCGACGCGCTTCTCGTAGGCCTTGAACTGCTTGCTCTCCCCGGCGCGCAGGGCGCGATCCAACAGCGACATGCGTCCAGCGTACCAACGGCGACCACCCCGGCCGACCGGCTGCGCGCGCCGGTCGAGCGGGGGCTTTGCCCGGTGGTGAGGGGCCCTAGACCGCCGGGCGCAGGGCGGCTGCGCGGGCCTCGCGGCGCTTGCGCCGCTTGTCGCGGTGGCGCTTGACCTGGCGGGCCAGGTCATCGGCACAGAGGTTGACCGCCGATTGCGGATCGCCGGCGCTCTCGCAGGCACGCAGAGACACGCCCTTGAGGTGCAGGGTGACGTCGGCGACGTCCATCTCGGCACCGGACGTGATGCGCTCGCGCCGGAGCTCGATCTCCAGCTTCGCCAGGTCGGACACCTGCTTGTCGACCTTGGCGAACCGCTTCGTGATGCGCTCCCGCAGCTCGTCGCTGACCGGAACTCCGCGGCCCTTGATTGCGATCTGCATCGTCGGCCCTCCCTTGCTGGGTCGGATGATGGACGTCGCGTACGCGTCTTGAAGAGTACGGACGGGGGTGGCGGAGTCAAGCGGCCACGCCCTCAGCCCAGGGCTCGCGTCGCGCTGAGGGCGATGACGGTCTTCGCGCCGCCCACGCGCAGCGCCCGGGCGCAGGCGTCGAGCGTGGCGCCGGTCGTGTGGACGTCGTCGACGAGGACGGCGCGCTCCGGCGCGCTCCCGGCGAGGGTGGGCGCGAACCGGCCCGCGGACGCGAGGCGCCGGCTGCGCCCCGCACCGAGCTGGCGCGGCGCCGGGCCGCGGCGCAGGCAGGCGGCCACCGGCGCCCCGGTTCGCCGGGAGAGGGCGTCGGCGAGCAGCGCGGCGTGATCGAACCCGCGGCGACGGCGGCGGCGCGGATCGGGCGGGACGGGAACGAGCGAGCCGTCGGCGATGAGATCGGCTGCCCCCGCGGCGAGCGGCGCGGCCAGCAGGTCGGCGGCGACGAGGATCCCGCGGAACTTCAGCGCCGCGACCAGGGCCCGCGCGGGACCGTCGTGCGCCAGCGGCGACCAGGAGCGATCCCAGGCCCGCCGCCGGCCGGGGCAGGGCGCGCACGGGGGCGGCAGCGCGCAGCGCGGGCAGGTCCTGGGACCGAGCCAGTCGAGCTCCCGGGCGCACGGGGCGCACAGGGCGTCGCGCGTGCCCGGCAGCGGGTCGAGGCATGCTGGACATCGGGGCGGCGCCAAGGTCGCCAGAAGCAAGCGGTAGGAGCCGGTTCCGAGCACTCCCGCAGACTCCCGGGATCCGTGTGACGGAACAACACGCGGCCGTCACGAAAGCGTCACGGCAGGCGCGCGGAAATGTGACGGGCCGGGCCCCGCCGCCCGACGCTGCGACAATCAGCCGGGCATGTCGCCCGACGCCTCCTGGACCTTCGAGCCCGGTGTGATCGCGCTGGTGCTCATCGTGGGCGCCGCGTACGTCCAGCGGTGGCGCGCCGTCCGCGCCCACGACGGACCGCGGGGCGCCGGCGGCTGGCGGCTGCTCTCGTTCCTCGCCGGCCTCCTCGGGATCCTCGTCGCGCTGATCTCGCCGATCGACCGGCTCGCCGAGCAGATCCTCGCCATGCACATGGTCCAGCACGTGATCCTGCTCGACTTCGTCCCGATCCTGCTCATCCTCGGGCTGACGAAGGCGATCCTGCGGCCCATCACCCGCCGGCTGCAGCCGATCGAGAACGCCGCCGGCCCGCTCGGCCACCCCGTCGTCGCGGTCCTGCTCTACATCGGCGCGATGTGCGTCTGGCACATCCCTGCGCTCTACGACGCCGCGGCCCAGCACGCCTCGATCCACGTCCTCGAGCACGTCGCGTTCATGAGCGCGGGGCTCCTGTACTGGTGGCACCTCGTCGGCCCGCTGCGTTCGCGCCTGCGCGCGAGCGGCATGCAGCCCGTCGCCTACATGCTCTCGACGAAGTTCTTCGTCGGCCTGCTCGGCATCGTGCTCACCTTCGCCCCCGAGGCCCTCTACGCCTTCTACAAGGACCAGCCGGACTACTGGGGCCTGACGCCGCAGGCCGACCAGGCGGTCGCCGGGCTGATCATGGCGCTCGAGCAGTCGATCATCATGGGGATCGCGCTGGCCTGGCTGTTCAGCCGGATGCTCAGCGAGTCCGAGCGCGAGGAGCAGCGCGCCGAGCTGTATGCCGACCGCGAGCGCGAACTCCGCGTCCCCGCGCCCGCCCTCGCGACCGCCACCGCGACCGCCGCCGAGCCCGAGCCGAGCACACCACCGGCCCGCGCCGCCGCCGCCGCCGCCAAGCCGAGCCGCCGCAAGAAGAACCAGCCGACGCGCATCCGCCGCGTCTGAGCCGACCCGGCTCAGCCCTCCAGCACGGCCCCGTCGTCCACCCGCTCCTGCGCCTCCCCCGAGGCGGCGAGCTGCACCGACCCCCGCACGACGACGCCCGCGCCGAACGCGACGTCGCCCGCCACCCGCAGCGATTCGCACTCGAGCAGGGATGGCGCGCCGGCAGCGAACCGCGCCTCGAAGTCCCCGACCCGCTTGTAGAACCGGTCGTCGAGGTCGATGAACGGCGGCCGCGCGCGCGACGGCGCGAGCGTCACGTGCATCTCCTCCGTGAGCACGTAGGCATCGGACCGCAGCGCCAGCAGGTCGTCCGTGGTCTTGACCGGCGCGAACCGCGTGCGCGGCACCCGCAGAGCCCGCGCGCCCTCGAACACGCCGATCGCCGCGCCCATCGCCGTCTCGAGCTGGATGGCCGCCGGCGAGGAGGGGTCGCGCGGGTCGACCGTCTTGCGGTTGACGATCATCGGCAGCCCGAGAACCCCCTCGCGCGCCCGCATCACCGAGTCCAGGGCGCGCAGGTCGAGCCACAGGTTGTTCGTGTTGAAGAACCGATGGCGCTCGACGTCCTGGAAGGCGTCGACGTCGGAGTCCGGCGTCTGCGCGATCTCGCGCAGCACCAGCCCGCCTCCGTCGCGCCGCCGCGCCAGATGCCCGCCCTTGCGGTCCGCCTCCGTCCGGTCGGCGACCTCCATGAGGAACGGGATGTCCTGCGCCGCGAACCAGCCGAGGATCCGCGGATCGAGCACCGCTCCGAGGTTGTCGACGTTCGCCACGAACGCGTACCGATAGCCCGCCTCCAGCAGCGCAGCCAGCATGCCCGAGCTCACCAGCGCCGGGTACAGGTCGCCGTGGCCCGGCGGCGCCCACTCGAGCGCCGGGTCGGCCGGCCACGAGACCGGCCGCAGCGACTGCGCCTCGAGCTTCGGCTCCTTGTTCTGGACGAAGTCGGGCGGCACGTCGGCGGCCAACCCGGCATGGCGCGCGAGGACCTCCAGCGACGGCTCGCGCGTCGAGAAGCTGTTCATCAGCACCAGCGGCAGCCGCGCGCCCGTCCGCTGCCGCAGGGCCAGAACCTGGCGCGCCGTGATGTCGAGGAACGTCTGCCCATCCTTGACCTCCAGCAGCGACTTCGGGCCGTCCAGCCCCATGCTCGTCCCCAGCCCGCCGTTGAGCTTGAGCACCACCGCGCGGTCGAGCACGTCGTCGCCGCCGGGACCGAGCTCGTCGGCGTCGGGCAGCGCGGTCACCGGCTCGATGCCGGCCTCCGCGATCAGCCCCGAGTCGCCCGAGCGCAGACGCTCGTAGAGGTCGGCGAACGTGGCGATCGCCGTGTCGGCGACCCCCTCGGCGCGCATCTTCTCGATGCTCTCGTCCAGTCCGGCGGCGTCAGCAGTCACGCCGCGCGATGCTAGCCAGACGCGATCCGACGGGGACGGGACGGGTTCCCGCGACGCCGTCCCGCCCCGCCAGGAATCGCAGCGCCGACGCTACGCGCGCGCCCTCGCGCGCGCAGTGTCAGCCGAGTCTCAACCTTCGACGGGCGCGTCCGGCGCCCAGATGCCCAGGTATGCCCGCTGCTCGTCGCTCAGCACGTCGATGTGCACGCCGAGCGAGGCGAGCTTGAGCCGGGCGACCTCGTCGTCGATGGCGTCGGGCACCGGCTGCACCCCCGGCGGCAGCTTGCCTTCCGATCGCGCCAGGTACTCGACGCACAGCGCCTGCAGCGCGAAGCTCACGTCCATCACCTCCGCGGGATGGCCCTCCGCCGCCGCCAGGTTCACGACGCGGCCCCGCGCCAGCAGGTTCAGCCGCCGATCGCCGCCGAGGTCGTACTGCTCCACGAGCGGCAGCACGTCGCGCACCTCCACGGCGAGCGCCCGCAGCCCCGCGAGGTCGATCTCGACGTCGAAGTGGCCGGCGTTGGCGAGCACCGCGCCGTCCTTCATGCGCTCGAAGTGCTCGGCGCGCAGCACGTCGCGCCCGCCCGTCACGGTGATGAACACGTCCCCGCGCTCGGCGGCGATCAGCGCGGGCATGACGCCGAAGCCCTCCATCCGCGCCTCCAGCGCGCGCAGCGGGTCGACCTCGCAGACGATGACCTCGGCCCCCGCGCCGCGGGCGCGCAGCGCGATGCCCTTGCCGGTCCAGCCGTAGCCGAGGACCACGACGGTCCGCCCGGACAGCAGCAGGTTCGTCGCCCGCAGGATGCCGTCGAACGCCGACTGGCCGGTGCCGAAGCGATCGTTGATCGTGCGCTCGGTGCGCGCGTCGTTGACGGCGAGGACGGGGCAGGCCAGGCCGTCGAGCGAGCGCAGCCGCACCAGTCCGGTCGTGGTCTCCTCCATCGAGCCGAGCATCCCCGCGTCCGCCCCCACCGCGTGCAGCGTCGAGATGAGGTCGGCGCCGTCGTCGAGCGTGATCTGCGGACGGCTCTTGACGAGCGCGCCGATGTGGTCGGCGTAGGCGTCCGGGCCCTCACCGCGGCGCGCCTGGACGACGGCCCCGTGGCGCTCGACGAGCGCCGCCGCGACGTCGTCGCGTGTCGACAGCGGGTTGGCGGCGCACAGCGCCGTCTCGGCCCCGCCCGCGATCAGCGTGCGGACGAGGTTCGCGGTCTCGCCGGTGACGTGGAGGCACGCGGCGACCCGCACCCCATCCAGCGGGCGCTCGACCGCGAACCGCTCGCGGATCGAGCGCAGCACCGGCATGAACCCCTCGGCCCAGTCGATCCGCGCCTCCCCATCGTCGGAGAGGCGCGGATCGGCGATATCCGGGCTGAGGGGAATCGTCCGGACTCCTAGTAGCGGTAGTGGTCGGGCTTGTACGGCCCGTTGACCGGCACGCCGATGTAGGCGGCCTGGTCGGGCGTGAGCTCCGTCAGCTTCACGCCGACCGCGTCCAGGTGCAGCCGGGCGACCTTCTCGTCGAGGTGCTTCGGCAGGACGTAGACCTTCTTGTCGTACTCGTCGTTCTTCGTCCACAGCTCGATCTGGGCGATCGTCTGGTTCGTGAACGAGTTCGACATCACGAACGACGGGTGCCCGGTCGCGTTGCCGAGGTTCAGCAGGCGCCCCTCGGACAGCAGGATGACCGAGTGGCCGTCGGAGAAGACGTACTCGTCGACCTGCGGCTTGATGTTGATCTTCTTGATGTCCGGCGTGGCCTCGAGGCCGGCGACGTCGATCTCGTTGTCGAAGTGGCCGATGTTGCCGACGATGGCCTGGTGCTTCATCCGGGCCATGTCGGCGGCCTTGATGATGTCCTTGTTGCCGGTCGTCGTGATGAACACGTCGGCCGTCTCGATGACGTCCTCGAGCGTCAGGACCTGGTAGCCCTGCATCGACGCCTGCAGCGCGCAGATCGGGTCGATCTCGGTGACGATGACGCGCGCGCCCTGCGCCCGCAGCGACTCGGCGGAGCCCTTGCCCACGTCGCCGAAGCCGCACACGACGGCGGTCTTGCCGGCGAGCATGACGTCGACCGCGCGGTTGATGCCGTCGACGAGCGAGTGGCGGCAGCCGTAGAGGTTGTCGAACTTCGACTTCGTGACCGAGTCGTTGACGTTGATCGCCGGGAACAGCAGGTCACCGGTCTCGGCGAGCTGGTAGAGGCGATGCACGCCGGTGGTCGTCTCCTCGGAGACGCCCTTGATGTCGGCGGCGATGTTCGTCCAGCGCTGCGGATCCTCCTGCAGCGAGCGCTGCAGCAGCGTCAGGAAGACGCGGAACTCCTCGGACTCGGCCGTCGAGGGGTCCGGCACCGCTCCGGCCTTCTCGAACTCGGCGCCCTTGTGGACGAGCATCGTCGCGTCGCCGCCGTCGTCGAGGATCATGTTCGGGCCGCCGTGGCCCGGCCAGTTCAGCGCCTGCTCCGTGCACCACCAGTACTCCTCGAGCGTCTCGCCCTTCCAGGCGAAGACCGGCACGCCGCGCGGATCCTCGGGGGTGCCGTCGCGACCGACGACGACGGCGGCCGCCGCGTGATCCTGCGTCGAGAAGATGTTGCAGGAGACCCAGCGGACCTCGGCGCCGAGATCGACGAGCGTCTCGATCAGCACGGCGGTCTGGATCGTCATGTGCAGCGAGCCCATGATGCGCGCGCCCTTGAGCGGCTGCGCGTCGGCGAACTCCTCGCGCGTCTGCATCAGGCCGGGCATCTCGTGCTCGGCGAGCCGGATCTCCTTGCGGCCGAACTCGGCCAGGGACAGGTCGGCGACCTTGAAGTCGGTCGCGGTCAGGGCGTCGGTGGTCGTCATGTGGCTCCTCCCAAAGGATGCTCGGGTCAAGACAGGGCGGCGGCGAGCAGGCGCTGGTGCTTCTCCTGCTCGAAGCGCAGCCAGTTGGCGGCGTCAACGTCGTCGGGACGCTGCGGCTCGGCCTCGAACCACGCCTGGACCGCGGAGGAGAGATCCTCCTCGCGGCGCTGGCGGAGCGCGAAGCCCATCTCGGCAAGACCGACGTCGAACTCGGCGAGCAGCTCGCGCAGGGTGCGCAGCCGCTGCAGCTCCTCCGGCCCGTAGAGCCGGTAGCCGGCCGGAGAGCGCCGGGACTCGAGGAGCCCGATGCTCTCGATGTACCGCAGCATGCGCGGCGACCAGCCCGTCGTCTCGGCAGCCTCGTTGATGGTGAGCGCGTCCACGACCCCAACCTTACCGAGATCGTGTCAAGGTTTTGGGCGGTCCCTGGCCTCGGGGCCAGTCGAAACTACCCCCTATGAGGGGGATGTCGCGTCGATGACGCCCTTGCGGTTCCTGTGGGTCTCCTCGTACAGGCGCACCATCGCGGTGACCGTGGGGTTCACGCCGCGCAGACGTCGGCGGACCTCGGTGACCGTCATCTGGTCGTAGCCCTCCCATGGCTCCTCGACGTGGATCTCGGGCCCGGGGGAGTCGGGCGTCGTCTGCGCCTCACGCTCGGCCTCGCGGATCCGGGCGGCGTCGGCGGACGTGAGGTCAACCGTCTCGGGCGGCACCGGCATGGGTGCCGGCGGCTCGGGCGGCACCGGCATGGGTGCCGGCGGCTCGGGCGGCGGCGCGGCCGCCTCGGCCGGCGAGGTGCCGGCATCGGCCGCCGGGACGGGCGCGGGCGGCGGCTCGGAGATCGGCTCCCAGCGCTGCTCCTCCGGGGGAGGGCTGACCGCCCGCAGGACGAGCCGCACCGGCACCATCGCCAGGCTCACGCCCAGGCCGATCACGGCGCGGGTCAGGCGGAGGCCCGTGCCGATCGTGCGTTCGAGGTCGTTCGGTTCCATGGATCGGTGTCCTTCCCCGGTCGGCCCCGCCGCAACCTACCGCGCGGCGAGGCGAGCCTTGAGCGTCTCGAGCACCTCGACCGGCGTCGGGTCGATGCCCTGCAGCACCGCCGCGTAGAGCGACACGAGGTCGCCGAGGAGCACGAGCGACATGACGCGCTCGACGGTTCCCTGCCCCAGGGTCGGCACGCGCTGGATCGTGTGCGCCTGCGTCCCGATGAGCTCCGTCGTCAGCTCGATGCGCGCTCCGATGCGCGGGTGGTTGTCGCAGTCGTCGAGGAACACGGCCGAGAAGCGCCCGAGCGCGGCCGCGCCCTGCCAGCCGACGAGCTCGTTGTGGTCGAGCTCGGGCAGCTCGTGGAAGAACGCCGGGATCTTCGCGTTCTCGTTGAACTGGGTCTTCCAGCGGTAGGCGACCGGCGTCGTCAGACCCGACCCGGCGACGACGGGGATACTGCCGTGCAGCGCGTGGGCGAGCGTCTTGGCCTGGTTGCCGGCCGGCGCGTCCGGGCCCCAGAGCGCGCAGAGCTCGTCGAGGTGCGCGGCGGCGACGTCGATCTGGCTGGCCATCCGCGGCCCGGCGCCGCACGCGGCGGCGACCTCGAGCGCGGCGACGGTCATGTATCCGACGGCGGCGCGGGGCTGGAAGCCGCCGGGGACCGGGATGACCGGCACGCCGTCGCGGCGCGCCTCCTCCGCGAGCGTGCCGCCGGTGGTGACGACGACCCGCTTGGCACCGAGGAACCCGGCCGCCTCGTAGCAGGCGAGCGTCTCCTCGGTCTGGCCCGAGTACGACGCGCACAGCACCGTCGTCTCCGGCGTCGTCCAGGGCGGCAGGCCGTAGCCGCGGGTGCCGAGGATCGGCCGGGAGGCCTGGTCGCCGAGGCACGCGCGAGCCAGCGAGCCGCCGATCGCCGAGCCGCCCATGCCCGCCACGACGAGGCCGCCGGGCGAGTCCCACGACTCCAGGTTGGCTGATTCGACCCGCCACAGGGCATCGCGCAAGTGCTCGGGAAGATCGAGGATGTCGTGCAGCTCGCCCGCCGCGTCGACCTGATCGACCGCCTCGCTGCTGAGGGTGTCGATGTCCACTGAGCCGCCCATCAGAACCTCAGCCCCCCGTCCGGGATCTCGACGCCCGGGGAGATCCGGGCGCCCCGCGTCACGACGTTGTCGGCACCGATCGTCGCACCCTCCCCCAGCACCGCGCCGCCGGTGACGTGGGTGCCGTCGCCGATCCGGGCGCCGGCGGCGACGATGCAGTCGCGCAGCACGCACCGGGAGCCGATCTCGGCCCCCTGCAGCACGACCGAGCGTTCGACGGTCGAGCCCTCGCCGACGCGCACGCCGGTGCCCAGCACGACCAGGGGGCCGACCTGGGCGCCCGCGGCGACGGTGACGCGGCTCTCGACGACGGCCGGCGGCACGACGCGGCCACCCATGTCCGCGCCGGGATCGACGGAGAGATAGCCGGCGCCCAGCCGCTCGCGCACGGCGGTGTCGACCTTGCCCTCGATGATGTCGAAGGTCCCCTGCAGGTAGCGCTGGGGCGTGCCGATATCGAGCCAGTAGGCGTCGTCGGGGAACGCGTAGAGCCCGTGGCCGATGAGCCGCGGCCAGATCTGGCGCTCGATCGAGACGTTCTCGCCGGGCGGGATGAGGTCGAGGATCGAGCGCTCGAGGACGTAGGCGCCGGCGGAGATGAGGTTCGTGTCGATCTGGTCGGCGGCGGGCTTCTCGACGAACTCGCGCACCGAGCGGTCCTCCTCCAGGCGCACCAGGCCGTAGGCGGACGGGTCGTCGACCGGGACGAGGGCGAGCGTGCCCACGGCGCCCGTGCGTTCGTGCTGGGCGATCTGGCCGCTGAGGTCGATGTCGGTGAGCACGTCGCCGTTGAGCATGAGGAACCGCTCGTCGAGCAGCTCCTCCGCGTACTTCAGCGCACCAGCGGTGCCGCGCGGGTCGGGCTCCTCGACGAAGCGCAGCCGGATGCCGTAGCTCGATCCGTCGCCGAGCACGTTGCGCACGGCGGTGGCGAGGAACCCGCACGACATGATCACGTCGTCGACGCCGTGGCGCGACAGCCATTCGAGCATGTAGGCGATGAACGGGCGGTCGACGAGCGGGACGACCGGCTTGGGCACGGTGGAGGTCAGCGGCCGCAGCCGCGTGCCTTCACCGCCGACGAGGATCACGGCCTGCATCAGGAGCCTCTTCCGATTCCCTCGTAGGCGAGGCCGGCGGCGCGGACCGCCTCGGGATCGAGGGCGTTGCGCCCGTCGATCACCGTCGTGCCGGCCATGCGCGCCGCGACCTCGACCCAATCGAGCTCGCGAAACTGCGGCCACTCCGTGACCAGCACCACCGCATCGGCGCCGTCCACCGCCCCGAGCTCCGTGTCGGCGAAGTCGACATTCGGAAGCAAACGCCGCGCCTCGTCCTCGGCCACCGGATCAAACGCCACCACGCTCGCCCCATCGGCCTGCAACCGCGCCGAGAGCACCAGCGACGACGCCTCCCGCATGTCGTCCGTATTCGGCTTGAACGCCAACCCGAACAGCGCGATCCGCTTGCCCACCAACCCACCCAGATGCTTCTGCAACTTGCCGATCACCCGCCGCTTCTGCAGCTCATTGACCTCGATCACCGAGTTCAGCAACTGAAAGTGATAGCCCGAATTGCCCGCCAACTGCTTCAACGCGCTGACGTCCTTGGGAAAACAACTCCCCCCGAACCCGATCCCCGCCCGCAAGAACTTCGGCCCGATCCGCTCATCAAGCCCCATCCCCCGCGCGACCTCCAACACATCCGCGCCCGTCTCCTCACACACATTGGCGATCTCGTTGATGAAGCTGATCTTCGTCGCCAAAAACGCATTCGCCGCCAACTTCACCATCTCCGCCGACGCAATATCCGTCCGCACCAACGGCGCCCCCAACGGCGCATACAGCCCGACGACCGCATCACCCGCCCAATCGCCGTCATCGCCCACCACAACCCGATCCGGCCCCAGGAAATCCGCGACCGCCGACCCCTCCTTCAAAAACTCCGGACACGACACATAGCGAAACCGCTTGCCCTGACGCGCGAACTCGCGCTTGATCGACGCCCCCGTCCCCACCGGCACCGTCGACTTCATCACCAACGCATGCCGATCCGACGGCGGCATCGCCCCCACCACCGCATGCACCGCGCTCAGATCCGCATCCCCCGAATACGTCGGCGGCGTCCCCACCGCCACGAACAACAACCGCGCATGCCCCAACGCATCCGCGATATCCGTCGAGAAATGCAACCGCCCACGATGCCGCTCGACCAACTCCCCCAACCCCGGCTCCCAGATCGGCACCTCCCCCGCCCGCAGCCGCGCCACCTTCTCCGCATCGACATCGATGCACCACACCTCATGGCCCAACTCGGCAAACCCCGCCGCCGAGACCAGACCCACATATCCGGTGCCGATGACACCGATCGGTTCGCGAGAAGCCATGCGGCGCGGGAGGCTACCGGCTGGGACGGCCACTTCGCGTGCCCGCGCCCAGAGTCAGGTGCCCACGCGCCGCAGCGACTGGGCGATGCCGATCATCTGCTTGTTCGTCAGCGTCTGCAGCAGCGTGTTCGACACCCAGTACACCGCGCCGCGCGTCCGCCACGCCACCAGGCGCAGCCGGTCGCCGTCGTAGAAGAGCTCGTAGGTCCGGCCATGGATCCGCTGCTGCTCGCTCGGGTTGTCGAGGATCGGCGCGGCCTTCCAGGTCGTGCCCTGGATGCCGTAGTACTGGCCGAGGCCGGGGGCCCGCACGACGAGGCGATACGCCTTGTACTTGTGGTCGTTGCGGTCGCGGATGACGTAGGCGCGCGGGCTGGACTGGTCGCTCGTGTAGGTCGAGCCGACCGCCGCGAGCTTCGGGTAGTAGACCGGCAGCGCGCCGCCTCGCGGGCGCTTGCTGAGCGCGACGGCAACCTGGATGCCCTGGTCCTCGGCCGGCGTCGGGTTCTCGAAGGTGCCGGGATACGTCGCGCTCGAGCGCTTGCTCGTGCTGCGCCGGCGCTGGCTGTCGCCGCGGCGCGGCTTCGGCGTCCCGCGCGCCCCCTTGGACGCCTTGGCGACCATGAACTCGTGGACGGTCTCCTGGATGTCCTCGGGCGTCGCGGTCACGTACTCCTCGCCGATCTCGGAGCGGAAGTGCACCTCCTGGACCGGGTTCTTCGCCGACTCGACGCTGAGCTTGAGCAGCTGCAGGATCGACTCCGTCCCGCGGATGTCCGTCTGCGTGTTCTTCGCGAAGATCTTCAGGAGCTCCTTGCGGTCGTTGAACAGCTTGGAGACGCCGACCTGCTCCTTGGCCTGGCGCAGGAAGTCCTGCTGGCGCGCTGCGCGTACGAGGTCCGTGTCGAAGTGGCGGTAGCGGACGTAGTCGAGCGCGCGCTGGCCGCACATCTTCTGGTAGCCCGGCTTGACGTTGATCGTCGCGTAGTCGTACGGGCTGCCGTTCGGCGGGTTGTTGTCGTTGTAGTAGCGCCGGTCGGCGTCGACGTAGACGCAGCCGAGGCGGTTGACCGCGTCGCGGAACCCGCCGAAGTTGATGTTCACGACGTGGTTGATCGGGATGTCGAGCAGCTTGCTGACCGTCTTGACGGTCAGGCCCGGTCCGCCGAGCGCGTACGCCGCGTTGATCTTGTCGGTGACGATCCCGCGCTTGGTGTCGATGTCGACCTTCAGGTCACGGGGGATCGACATGACCGCGGTGGCGCCGCGGCCGGGGTCGAGGCGCAGCAGGATGATCGTGTCCGACCGCGCCGGGTTCTTCTGCTTGATGTCGATGTAGCGGCGGTCGGAGCCGAGCACGAGGATGGTCTGCGGCTTGCCGGCGTCCACGTCGGCGAGCACGTCGGTCGTGCCCTTGGGCAGCGGCGCGCTGAAGTTCTGGAACGTGTCGGCGATGTCCTTGACCTGCAGGAGCGCGGCGGTCGCGGTGGCGCCGGCCGCCGCGAGGACGATCACGACGCCCGCGAGCAGGATGCGCAGGACCAGCCGGCGCCCGGGGCGCGGCGGGCGCTCCGAGTCCTCCCACGTGCTCACCGGGCCACCCGGCCGCCGTCGTAGGAGACGACCCGCAGCGGCTGCGGCTGCGCGGCCTCGCGCAGCGCCGCCGGCAGCTCGTCGACGAGCGTGCCGAGCGCTGCGCGGTAGCGCTGCAGCGACGACAGCGACACCCACTCCTCCGGCCCGTGGTGGCCGCCGCCGACCGGGCCGAACTCGACTGCGGGGATCCCGTGCTCGAGGAAGCTCACCGCGTCCGACGCGCCGTCGCGGCCGACGGACAGCGCGTCGCCCTCGACCGCCCGCCCGACGGCGGCGCGCAACGCCAGCACGTACGGGTTGCTGCGGGAGACGATCGCCGGCACCCGGTTGAAGCAGCGCACGATCTCGAGGTCGGCGATCGAGCGGATCTGGGCCAGGATCTCGCCCGGATCCTGGTTGGGCAGGTACCGGATGTCCACGTCGACCCAGCAGCTGTCCGGGACCTTGTTGAAGGCGTCGCCGCCGGCGATCCGGGAGAGGTTGATGGAGGGGCGGTCGAAGAGGTCGGAGCTCATCCGGCTGAAGGGCAGCGTCTCGATGCGGCGGAACACGTCGTGCGCCTTGAGGATCGCGTTGTCGCCGAGCCAGGGCGTCGATCCGTGCGCCGCTCTGCCGTGGACTTCGACGCGGACGGCCAGGACCCCCTTCGCCTGCACGCCGATGTGCAGATCCGTGGGCTCGCCGGTCACCGCGAAGTCGGCGTCGCCGAGCGGCCCGGCGACGAGCGCGTCGATCGAGCGCGAGTCGACGTCGTCGGACTCCTCGTCGGGGACGCAGACGAAGCGCACGTTGACCGCACCCTGGCCGCCGACGTCGCGCAACGCGAGCATCATCGTGGCGAGCGCGCCCTTCATGTCGTAGGCGCCGCGGCCGTACAGGCGGTCGCCCTCGACGCGCGGCTCGAACTGGCCGGGGTGGGCGGGGACGACGTCGACGTGGCCGTGGAAGATCACGCGCGGGACGCCGGGGCCCGTCGGCCCGACCTCGGCCATGATGACCGGCAGGCCCTGATGCACGCCGTCGACGACGCGGATGTCGCGCGCCTCGAGCCAGCCCTTGACGAACCCGGCGGCGGCGCGGAGCCCATCCTTGGACGCGGTGTCGTACGTGATGAGGCGCTCGGCCAGGAGGCGCTCGTCCATCCGGCTCATCGTAGTGAGCCGGGCGGCGCGCCGGAGGCGGTGCGGACGGTCACCAGGTGCGGATGCGCTCGGGCGCGCTGCGCCGGCCGGCTCGCAGGCGGGCGTCGAGCACGGTCAGGCCGCCAGGGTGCAGCCGTACCGGGTTGAGGTCGCCCTCCACGAGCTCGGGGACGTCCTCGAAGAGCCGGGCGAGGCGCAGGACGCAGTCGGCGAGCGCGTCGCGGTCGGGCTCGGGCCCGGCGGCGCCGCCCTGCAGCCAGCGATCGACGACCGGCGCGGCGGCGAGCAGCTCGACCGCGTCGACGTCGGTCGCCGGGGCCAGGCGAAACGCGACGTCGCCGTACAGGCCGGCCTGCCGGCCGCCCGCGCCGACGCCGGCCACGACGCCGAGCGCCTCGTGGTTCAGCGCCCCGACGAGCACGTCGACGCCGCCCTCGGCCAGGGGCTGGACGATCGCGCCGTGCCAGTCGCGGCCGGCGCGCCCGACGCGCTCGACCAACGCGTCCCAGCCCGCCCGCAGCGCGGTCTCCCCCTCCAGGCCGAGCAGGACGGCGTCGATCTCGGTGGCGTCCACGGGCTTCGAGAACGCCGCCTTCAGCGCGACGGGGCCGCCGATCGCCTGCGCGGCGCGGACCGCTTCGCCGGGCGTCGCGCAACGCGTGCCGTGCAGCAGCGGGATGCCGTGGCGCTCGAGCAGGGCGGCGACGTCGGCATCGTCGAGCCAGCGGGTCTCGTCGCCGTCGCCGAGCGCCGCGACGACCTGCGCGCGCGCCGCCTCGCCGTCGGCGTCGTCGAACGCGGGGCCCTGGCCCAGGGGGCGCGAGAGCCACTCCCGGCGCTCGGCGGCGAGCGCGAGCACCGCCGCGCATGCCTCGGGGAAGCGGAAGTTCGGGACGCTGCCCGGGGCCGGCGCCATGCGGCCGTCGGCGCGCACGCACGAGGCGGCGACCGGCTTGGCGCGCGGCGCGTCGCCGGCGGGCTCGAGCGCGGCGAGCATGGCGTCCGGCGCGACGCCGGCGAGGTCGACGGTCAGCACGATCGCCGCGTCGACGCCTTCGTCGCCGAGCACGGTGTCGACCGCGACGCGCAGGTGCTCGGGCGTGGCGGAGATGCCGAGATCGACGGGGTTCGTCGTACGGTCGGCGTCCGGGACCGCGACGGCGAGCGCCTCCTGGGTCACCGACGACAACCGCGCGATGCTCAGGCCCCGCGACAGGCACGCGTCCGCGGCCAGCGTGCCGAGACCGCCGGAGTTCGTCACGACCGCGACGCTGCGCCCGCCGGGCAGCGGCTGGCGCTCGAGCAGCGCGGCGGTGTCGAACAGCGCCTGGGCGCCCTCCACCCGCAGCACCCCGGCCTGGCGGAACAGCGCGTCGAAGACCGCCTCGCCGCGCAGCGCGCGGCCGGTCTGGGACCCCTCGCCGTCGCCGATCGCGACGTCGCGGTGGCCCTTGACCGCGACGATCGGCTTGCGCCGCGACACCCGGCGGGCGAGCACCGAGAAGCGCCGCGGGTTGCCGAAGCTCTCCATGTAGAGCGCGATCACGGCCACGCGCTCGTCGTCCTCCCACCACTCGAGCAGGTCGTTCGTGGAGACGTCGGCGCGGTTGCCGAGCGTGACGAAGCTGGCCACGCCGAGCCCGCGACCCACGGCCTGTCCGAGCAGCCCGATGCCAAGGGCCCCGGACTGCGACGAGATCGCCAGCCGCCCGGCCGGCGGCTCCACCTGGCTCATCGCCGCGTTGAGCGTGACGGCGGGGTCCGTGTTGATGAGGCCGAGGCTGTTGGGGCCGATGAGCCGGACACCGTGGTCGCGGCAGAGGTCGACGAGCTCCTCCTGACGCCGGCGGCCCTCGTCGTCGCGTTCGGCGAAGCCAGCCGAGACGACGATCAGCGCCCGGACCCCGGCGCCCGTGGCGTCGCGGGCGACGTCGAGGACCTCGGACGCGGGGACGGCGAGGATCGCCAGCTCGGGCGGCTCGGGCAGTTCGGACACGCGCGCGTGGGCGCGCACGGACTGGACCACGGGCGCCGCCCGGTTGACCGGCGTCGCGATGCCGCTGAACCGCGCGGCGAGGACGTTGGCGAACAGCCGGGCGCCGACGCTGCCGGGCTGGTTGGATGCGCCGACGACCGCCAGCGAGGACGGCGCGAGCAGCGGGCGCAGCGACGCGACGGTCGCCTGGTGGTCGCGCTCGGCGATGCGCTCGGCGAGCGTCTCGCTCGGGCGGATGTCCAGCGCCAGCTCCACGACACCGTGGCTGGACTCGCGCTTGACCGCGAAGCCGGCGCTCGAGAACACCCCCAGCATCCGCCGGTTCTCGATCATCACGGACGCGTCGAAGCGGTCGATGCCGTGCTCGGAGGCGACCGCCGCGAGCTGCTCGAGCATCCGCGTGCCGAGGCCGCGGCCCTGCTCGGAGGCGAGCACCGCGAACGCGACCTCCGCCGCGCCCAGCTCGCGCAGGCGCTCGTAGCCGGCGACCGCGACGATCTCGCCCTCGCGGTGGGCGAGGAGCGCGACGCGGTTCTCGCCGTCGGCGGCCGCGTAGTGGGCGGCGACGCGGTCCGAGCGGATGTGGCCGTGGAAGCGCAGATACCGGCTCTCGGGATCGAGCCGGTCGAAGAAGTCCTTGATCGCCGCCTCGTCGTCCGGCGTGGGCTCTCGGAGCCGCAGGACGCTGCCGTCGCGCAGGATGACGTCGCGGACGAGGGGCATCGCCGGCACAGCGTACGGTGGGGGCGCGGCGCCCCTCCGCGGTGGGTCAGCCCGCCGTTCGCGCCTGCTCGCGCTCGCGCAGCTCGATGCGGCGGATCTTGCCGGTGAGGGTCTTCGGGAGGTCATCGACGAACTCGACCTGGCGCGGGTAGGCGTAGGCGGAGTGGCGGTCGCGCACGAACGTGCCGATCTCGCGCCCGAGCTCGTCGGACGGCTCGTAGCCGGACGCCAGGATGATGAACGCCTTGACGACGGTCCCCCGCCGCTCGTCGGGCGCCGCGACCGCCGCCGCCTCGGCCACCGCGGGATGCTCGAGGCACGCCGACTCGACCTCGAACGGGCCGATCCGGTACCCGGCCGAGATGATCACGTCGTCCGCCCGCCCGGCGTACCAGACGTAGCCGTCCGCGTCGGCCATCGCGGCGTCCTTCGTGTGGAACCACTCGCCGCCGAAGGTCTCCTCCGTGGCCTCGGGCTTGTTCCAGTAGCCCAGCGGCCAATGCGGGTTGGAGCGCGCGCGCAGGCAGATCTCACCGCGCTTGCCCTGCGGCACGGGCTTCTCGTCCTCGTCGAGGATCGCGACGTCCCAGCCGGGCATCGGCCGGCCCATCGAGCCTTCCCGGACCTCCATCCACGGGAAGTTGGCCACGAGCGGATAGGACTCGCTCAGGCCGTAGTAGTCGAGCACCGTCACGTCGTACTGGTCGCGGAACCACCGGATCGCCTCGGGGTTGAGGGGCTCGCCGGCGCTGCACACGTTGTGGAAGCGCTGCGGGAAGCGCGTGCGCGCGTCCGTGATGGACATCATCGAGCGGATCGCGGTGGGGGTCGCGAAGACGTGCGTGACCTCGTGGCGGCTGAGGAAGTCGAGCTGGCGCGCGGGATCGAAGCCGCCCTCGCGCTGGAGTACGCACTGGACCGCGCCGAGCCGCCACGGGCCGAGCAGCGGCGAGATCCCGGCCGCCCACGCCCACTCCCCCATGCCGTGGAAGCGCACGCCGTCCCGCACCTCGTGGCAGTATGTGAACTCCTCGTGCGCGAGCAGATAACGGTGCGCGTGCAGGATCCCCTTGGCCAGCCCGGTCGTGCCCGACGTGTAGTAGAGCTGCGCCGGATCGTCAGCGCTCGTGTCCACGCTCTCGAACGCCGTGGGCTCGTCCTCGACGCCCTCGAGCGTGACGACGTTCGCGCCGAGCGCCTCGAAGCGCTCGCGGTTCGCCGCGTCGGTGACCAGGACCTTCGCCGTGGAGTCCTCCAGACGGTGCCGGATGCCCTCGTCGCCGTAGAGCACCGACATCGACAAGAGGATCGCCCCGCTGCGGTAGACCGCCAGGAACGTTGCCGCGGCATCGGGCGTGGCCGGCAGCACGACCGCGACCCGGTCTCCTCGCTGCACACCGTTGGCGGCGAGCCGGTTGGCGATCTGCATCGAGCGGTCCTGCAACTCGCCCCAACTGACCTCCGTGACGGTGCCACGCGCGTCCTCGTGGATCATCGCGAGCTTGTCGCGCGGGTGGCGGTCGCAGACGTCGGCGGCGATGTTGTAGCGGTCCGGCACGTCCCACCGATGGGCGGCGACGACCTCTTCGTACGTGGGCATCACGCTCTCCTCGAGTCCAGGGCCTGAGAGGGTCTACCAGCTTTCACGGCTCGTCACGCACCGGCGGCCGCGGCCACCCGTCTCGGCAGCCAGGAAGGCGGCGGCGCGTGCCGTTTGGGTGGGCTTTGTAGACGACGATCGGCGGGGGCGAACCCGGTCGATCACGCAGCAAGAAGTCCGCCGGGGCGTGATTGCGGGCGCGGCGGGCAGTCGCGGGTACGACGGCAGACCATTGTGGAACCCGCGTGGCGATGATGCACGCCGTCGATCAGAGCCGCTGCGGATCCTCGAGCTGATCGCGGACAGCCGCCAGGAACGTCGCCGCCGGGTGGCCGTCCGTTGCGCGATGGTCGAACACCAGCGTCAGCGTCGTCATCGTCGCGGCGACGATGCCCTCCTCGACGACGATCGGGCGGCGCTCGATCGCGCCGACGCCGAGGATCGCGACCTGCGGCGCGTTGAGGATCGGCGTGAACCACGCCGAGCCCGTCGCACCCAGCGTCGAGATCGTGAAGGTCGCGCCCCGCTGGGCCGACGGCTCGAGCCGCCCGGCGCGAGCTCGGGCGGCGAGATCGGCGGTCTCGCGCGCGATGGTCTCGACGGGCTTGGCATCGACCTCGCGGACCACCGGGACCAGCAAACCCTCGTCGAGGCTGACGGCGAGACCGATGTCGATGGACTCGGCCAGCCGGACGCTGCTCTCGGCCACCACGCCGTTGAGTCGCGGATGGTCGCGCAGCGCCAGGGCGACAGCGCGCAGAATGTAGTGCGTTGGCGACAGGCGCGGGCTCTCCCCCAGCTCGTCCTGGCGCCGGCGGCGGGCGGCTTCGCAGGCGTCGAGCCGGACGTCGATGGCCACGGCGACTCGCGGCGCCTCCCACGCGCCGGTCATCGCCCGCGCGATGGCGCCCCGCAGACCGACGAACGGCACGGTCGTGCCGCCCGCCGGCGTTCGGCCCGGAGGCTGCTGGACGGTCATGCGGCCGGCGCGATGTGCACGAGATCGTCCTCGGGCCCGAACGTCGCGCCCTTGGCGACGAGGATCCGATCGACCGTCCCCGCGACGGGAGCAACGATCTCGAAGCTCGTCTTGACCACCATGACCGACGCGATCTCCTGGTCGGCGGCGACCTCGTCGCCCTCGCCGACGAGCCACTCGTCCACAAGCCCCTCCGTGCCCTCGTCGGTGTCGTCGAACGCGCCGTCCGGGGCCCGGACGGAGATGGTGGCGGCGCTCACGCCGTCACCCGGGAGCCCACCAGCTCCTCGACCGCCGCGACGATGTCGGTGACCTGCGGGATGACCGCCTGCTCGAGCGGCCGGCTGTAGGGGATGGGGACGTCGGGCACCGCGAGCCGCCGCACCGGCGCCTCCATATGGAGGGTGTCGAGGTGCTCGGCCACGATCGCGGCGATCTCTCCGCTGAGGCCGAAGCTCAGGTAGTCCTCGTCGGCGATGAGCAGCCGCCGCGTCTTGGCGACCGACGTCAGCACGGCGTCGCGGTCGAGCGGAACGAGCGTCCGCAGATCCAGGATCTCCGCGCTCACGCCCCGGCCGGCCAGATCCTCGGCGGCCAACTGCGCCTTGTGCACCATCTGGCTCAGGGTGACGATGGTGACGTCACTCCCGGGCCGCACGACGCGCGCCTGACCGAACGGCACCGTGTAGCTCTCCTCCGGCACCTGCGTGGTCGCGCCCTCGAAGTACGACATCCACGCCAGGCCCATGATGCCCTTGTGGAACAGGTAGAGCACCGGGTTGTCATCCCGGATCGCCTCGATCATCAAGCCCTTGGCGTCATATGCGTTCGACGGCACGACCACCTTCAGCCCCGGCACGTGGGCGAACGTGGCGTACAGGCACTGGGAGTGCTGTGCACCGTCGCTGTAGCCGCCGCCGATCGCGGTCGGGATGACGACCGGCAGCCGCACGTTCCCGTTCGACATGTAGGTGTTCTTGGCGAGGTGGTTGTAGATCTGGTCCATCGCCACGCCGAAGAAGTCGACGAACATGAGCTCGGCGATCGGGCGCATGCCCTCGGCCGCAGCGCCGAGCGCCGTGCCGATGAACCCCGCTTCGGAGATCGGCGTGTCGATGACTCGCTCCGGCCCGAAGCGGTCGAGTAACCCCGCCGTCGCACCGAAGATTCCGCCGTAGCTCCCGATGTCCTCGCCCATCACGAAGACGGACTCGTCGCGCTCCATCTCCGATGCCATCGCCTCGGAGATCGCCTGCGCCATCGTGAGGGTCCGTTGTCCGTTGCTGGCCGCCATGTCGCTTTCCTTTCCGTTGCGCTGTCCGCTCAGACGAACACGTGCTCGAGTGCCTCGGCCGGCTCCGGCAGCGGGCTGGTGCGGGCGAACTCGTACGCCGCAGCGACCGTCCGCTCGGCCCGCTCGTCGATCTCCGACAGGAGGTCGTCGTCCGCGATGCTCTCGCCGCGCAGCCGCGCGGCCATCGCCGGGATCGCATCCAGCTCCCGGAGCCCCGAGACCTCCTCCTTGGGCCGGTACACCTCACCGTCGCCCTGGAAGTGCCCGAGCAGCCGGTGGGTCTTGACCTCGATGATCGTCGGGCCGCCGCCCGTGCGTGCCCGCTCGATCGCCTCGCCCGCCGCCTCGTAGACGGCCAGCGGGTCGTTCTCGGCGACGTCGACGCCGGGGATCCCGTAGGCGGCGCCGCGCGCCGCATTCGAGGTCACCGCCGTCGCGGTCTCCTTCTTGACCGAGATCGCCCAGCCGTTGTCCTCGACGACGAACACGACAGGCAGCTGCCAGACGCCGGCCAGGTTCAGCGACTCGTGGAACGTGCCCTGGTTGGCCGCGCCCTCGCCGAGGACCGCCACCGCCACGCTGTCGCGGCCGAGCTTCTTGCCGGCCAGCGCGGCGCCGCATGCCGGCGGCATGCTCGCACCCTCGATCCCGCTGCAGCTGAACTTGTGCGCGGGATCGAACAGGTGCATGTGCCCACCCTTGCCCCGGCTCAGGCCCGTCGCCTTGCCGAAGATCTCGGCGGTCATGGCCTGAAGGGGCACCTTCTTGGCAATCGCGAAGTGGTGCGGGCGATGCGTACCCACCACCGTGTCGTCGTCGCGCAGGTGAACGCACACACCCACCGCGACCGGCTCCTGCCCCGCCGCGAGATGCATCTCACCGGGCACCGGACCCGAGCCGATGTCGAACGCCAGCCCCTTCTGGATGTGGGGCGGGAGCTTGCCCTCCATGTAGACCTTGACCATCGTCTCTTCGTACTTACGGATGACGAGCATCGTCTCGTACATCCACAGCGCCTCCTCGGGCGTGCATCGCATTGCCGGCCTCCTCCTCTGGTTACTCACCGCGTCACCACGTCGACGCCTTGCCTGTCACCGATTCCACGCCTGCCTCGGGTGCGGCGTCCTCCACCTCGTCGAAGCTGTGCAGCGCCAGGTCCGCCGCGGCGATCTTGTCGCGACCGGCGAGCCACGCGAGCACGCCGAGCAGCCCGACGGCGCCGACGGTCAGCATGATCCCGTACTGCAGGTACCACGGCTGATCCGTCGCCCGCGGCCAGAAGATGTTCACGAGCTCGAACACCATCCAGGCGCCTGCGGCCCAGTACACCAGTTCACTCCAGCGACCGAGGTTGAACGGACCCACGGGGAGCGGGCGGCGCCGGATCCGCACGATGAGGACGCCAATCACTGGGAACGCGAACGCGGTGAAGAAGCCGCCGGCGGTCAGGTTCACCAGCGTGTTGTAGAGCGGACCATGCAGCGTGCTCAGCAGCAGCACCATCCCGAGCACGGCGGTCGTCACGATCGCCACCATCGGCAGGCGCTTCCTCGCCGTCACGCGCTTGAGGTAGCGGGCGCCCGGCAGGACGTCGTCGCGCGCGAACGACCAGATCATCCGCGACGCCGAGGTCTGCACCACCACGATCGCGGCGATGAAACCCAGGGTGAAGATGGCGAACAGCGGCTGCGTCACACCCGTTCCCAGGTGGGTGGTGATCGTGTCCGCGACCGGGTCGGCGACGTTGCCCGACAGCACCGCCTGGTAGTCCGGGATGGCCAGGATCAGCCCGAGGGCCGAGAACATCACGACCGAGCCCACGCCCAGCAGCGAGAGGATCATCGCCTTGGGGATGTCGCGGCTCGGGTTCTTGACCTCCTCGGCGATGGTGCCCGCGCTCTCGAAGCCCACGAAGGACCATCCGATGAACGCGACCGCAGCCAGAACGGTGGCCCACATGAACGGTCCGGGCCCATAGGCGGCGCCCGCGGTGTGGAACAGCTCACCGAAGGAGTGCTCACGGTGGAAGATCAGCAGCGTCCCGCCGACGCCGATGCTGCCGACCACCTCCGCCGCGATACTGACCGCGGCGACAACGGCGATCGCCCGCCGCCCGAGGGCGTTGATCGATGTCGCCACGATGACGATCGCGAACGACACGAGCAGCTGCTCGAGGGTCGAGAAGGGATCGATCCCGAGGACGACCGGGATGAAGCTCGCGGCGATGTAGGACGCCGCCGCGATGGTGATGATCAGCGTCCAGATGTACGCCCAGCCACAGAACCAGCCGTAGGTCTCGCCGCACAGACGGCGCGACCACTGGTAGATGCTGCCTTCGTAGGGCCACCGTGAGACGTGCTGGGCGAACACCAACGCCACGAGCAGCTGTCCCAGGATCACGGCGCCGAACGCCCACAGGACTGCTGGACCCATCGCGGAGAAGGCGAGCGCAAAGATCCCGTACAGCGCGACGATCGGCGAGATGAAGGCGAAGGCGATGCCGAACGCCGAGCGGATGCCGAACTCCCGCTTCAGCTTCACCGTCTCCGTGCCGGCCGCCGGTGCCACCGGTGTGACAGGCCCATTCTGGGTGCTCATGAGTGACACCTCACAGTTCGGTTGACCCGGCCGATGCGTGCTCTCCCATCACGCATCGAACATCAGCTCCAGCCGCTCGCTGCACGGATGTGCCTGGCAGGCGAGCGCGTAGCCGTCGCGGACCTCCTGGGGCGTGAGCGCTGAGCAGCGATCCATCGCGATCTCCCCGTCGAGGACCTTCACGCGGCACGTCGCACAGACGCCATCGCGGCATCCGTATGGCGCTTCGGGCAGGTGCGCGAGCGCGGCCTGCAGGATCGGCTCCCCGTCGGAGGCAAGCTCGAACGTCGCCGTCGCGTCGTCGAGGACGACCGTCACCGTGCTGAGGACCCGCGGCCGCTCCGGCACCGTCCGTGCGGGCATCTGCGGATCGAGATCGCCCGCCCGGAAGCGTTCGACGTGGACCCGTTCGGCGCCGACGTCGTGGCCGGCGAGAACGGCGTCGGCGTCTCGGATCATCCCCTCGGGCCCGCACACGAACCAGTCGTCGACGGACCTGGCGTCGATGGAACGGCGCAGCAGCGCGTCCAGCCGGCGGGCGTCGATGCGGCCACGGCAGACCGGATCGGCGATCGGCTCGCGTGAGCGCAGGTGATGGATGCGAAGCCGGCCACGGTGCCGCTCGGACAGATCCTCGAGCTCGTCGAGGAACATGGTCGACGCGCGCGTCCGGTTGCCGTAGATCAAGGTGACGGCGCTCGCCGGCTCCTGCTCGAGGACTGTCGCCACGATGGAGAGAATCGGCGTGATGCCGCTGCCCGCCGCGATCGCCGCGTAGTGACGTTCGTTGACAGGATCGATATCCGGACCGAAATGGCCGGTGGGGGTCAGCACACGCAACTCGTCGCCGATGCGCACGTCCGACGTCAGGTAGGTCGACATCGCACCGCCGGGCACCCGCCGGACGCCGATGCGCAGGTGGCGCGAGCCCGGGACGGTGCAGATGGAATAGGACCGGCGCTCCGTGGCGCCGCCCGACCGGCGTTCCACGGTCACGTGTTGGCCGGGATGGAAGGCATAAACGTCCCGCAGGTCGGGTGGCACCTCGAAGCCGATGGCCACGGAGTCGTCGGTCAGCTGCTCGATCTCCACGACCCGAAGCCCGTGGATCGTGGGACGCGGCGGCGACGCCGGCCTCGGCATCATCTCGACCGCCAGGGTCATACGTCGGCGCCTGTCAGCCGGTGCGCCAAATACCGCTGGAACTGCCACGAGGGGCGCTCCAGCGTGGACAGGGCCCGCCCGCGCCGGGCCACCTCCGAGCGCACCGTGCCCTGGATGGCGAGGATCTGCCGCGAGTCCTCCTCCTGGACCTGGCGGAACAGCTCCCGCACGGCGTCCTTCGCGGCCGGGAAGTCGGGGTCGTCGAGGTGCGACTCATGGGCGAGCAGCCCGATGTCCATCCGGTGCGACTCGGGCCCGGTCGGGAAATAGCGGAACACCACCGTCAGGTCGGGACCCGGCACCATGAAGAACGTGGGGTAGATCCCGATCAGCAGCAGGTGGGAGCGCTGGTAGGCCGACAGCCCGGGTGCCGGTCTGCTGGTGGCGAGCGGCGTGAGATCGAACTCCTCCTCGTGCCCGCCCGCCCCCTCCGGGGACGCCATGATGCGCTGGTAATACCACTCACGTGAATCGGTGGTCTCGGTCTCCACCAGCCGCGTCGGCCAGGTGAACTCCAGCGAGTGCTTGTGCGTGCCCTGGTGGTGGTAGCACTCGCGCCCGTTGTCCATCACGAGCTTCCAGTTGACCGGCGTCTCACCCCAGTCGATCCGGTCGACGATCCGCCAGTCGGCGAGGTTGTAGCCGCCGAGGACCTCCTCGACCTCGGTCAGGCGCGGAGCGAGTTCGGTCGCATCGGGGTCGAAGTTCACGAACACGAACCCCTGCCAGATGGCGACGCGGTACTCGGGCAGGCGATAGGTGTCATTCTCGCGCTGGAACAGCTTGCTGTCGCGCATGAAGGGAGCGCCGGTCAGATTGCCGTCCAGCCCGTAGGACCATGAGTGGTACGGGCAGAGGAAGCGCTCCACGTTGCCGCACGGCATCGCCTCGTCGCCGAGGACGTCCGCGTACTTGTGGAGGCACACCCGTGAGAGCGCCCGAATCTGACCATCCGCGCCGCGGACGACCATGATGGGCTCACCGGCGACCTCCACGCACACGTAGTCGCCGGCCTTCGGCAGCTCCTCGACGCGAGCGACGTACAGCCATTCCTTACGGAAAATGCGCTCGACCTCCAGCTCGTAGAGGTCGGGGTCGTAGAACATCGCACCCGGCAGCGCTTCCGCCTCGTCCAAGGGCCGTGACGCGAGCTCGACGAGCCGGCTCAGAAGCGCGCTCGCGGGCCCATGACCATTTGTGTGCAGGTCGCTGGCGACGGGCATCGGCCCGTCCACGTGACGATCCATGCAGGCTCTCCCCTCCTACCCGTGAAGGCTGTGTCGAGACCGGGGCGCCTCGGCGGCGCCATGCCGCCAGTGTGTCAGCGGCCGGGAGCGCCGCCAATCGGCCGATCGGCCGATTTTCGCGGGCCAGGAGCGATCGTCGCTACCCGTCCACCGCGGGGAGCAGCACCAGGCCCTCCTCGACGGCGTAGACGGCGGCCGCGGCCCGCGTCGGCACCTCGAGCTTCTCGAGGATGTGCTCGACGTGGGCCTTGACCGTCCGCGGCGCGACGTGAAGCTTCGCCGCGATCACTGCGTTCGACTCGCCCTCCACGAGCGCGCTCAGCACCTCGATCTCGCGCCTCGTCAGGTCACGAGGCGGCTGGATCTCGCGCAGCGCGAGCACGGTGCCGTAGCAGGAACCATGTCCCGCCGCGTCCAGACAGCACGGCAACACGACGACCTGCCGCCAACGGCGGGCATCGTCGGACGGCCACAGGAAGCGATGGCCGGCGACGTCGCCCTCGGCGATCCTCGCGGCGACCGCGCGCATGAGCGGCCCATCGGGATCGAGCGACGGCGTGCCGGTCCCGAGCCCGACCGGGACACAGGCCCCGTCGGCGCTGATGCCGACCGCCGACCAGCTCTCGTCGAGCGTGCTGGCCAGACGGCGCAGCGTCTCGCTCGGATCGACGAGCTTGACCAGCGCGGGCGCCAGATGCCCGATGATGGTCCGTGCGTCGTCGCTCGGATGCCGCTTGTCGGAGGTGGAGCAGAACAAGCAGCCCTGATAGCGGCCGCTCCCGTCCACCAGCGGCGCGACGATGCCCTCCACGAGCCCGGAGGGGGTGAGGTATTCGGCGATGCTGGGCACCGTGAGCGGATCGACGGGCAGGTCGCGCTCACGCAGCGGCCAACGGGTGGACATCATGTCGAAGCGATCGATGAAATCGCTGCGGAACTCGGCGCTCACGAGCCGGCTGGCGACACGTTCGCTGTAGCCGAGGCTCAACAGTGCCTGCTGCTGTCCGGTCAGAGGATGCACGTAGGCGAGCATCGCGGCCTCGAACGGCAGCACATGACGCAGCTCGCTGAACAGGTCGAGCACCCGCTCACGCGTCGAAGCGCCCGAGGAGAGCACGGCGGCGACGCGGGACAGCATGACGATTGCATCCGCATCCCCGTCCCGGCGAACGCCCTCGAACGATCCCGCTATGCGTGTGTCGACGATCTCGACCTCTCCCCTACCGGATCGGATCTCGAACCAACCGGATTGCGACGAAGCCTAGGAGAGCCCTCGCAGCGCTGTCAATCGCCCGGCGGGCCCGCGCGCGAGATCGTCCGATCGGCCAATTGCGCGATGCGAGCACGCCGAGGACACTGCGCGCGTGAGTCGCCCTGCTGCCGTGATGCCTCGCGGGCCTCAGACCGGATCCGCCTCGCGGGCCTGATCGGCCGTGCTCGCGATCCTGCTCGCGCTGGGCGCGTCCGGATGCTGGGGGATCGCCGATTTCGGGGCAGGTCTGGCCAGCCGGCGTCTGGCCGTGCCCGTCGTGCTTCTCGTACTGCAGGCCGGCGGACTGCTCGCCGCCGGCGCCATCGTCGCCGTCGACAGCGACGCGCTGCCTTCCGCGCACGTCGTCGCGATGTCGCTGGCGGCGGGCACGGCCAGCGTCGTCGCGCTCACGCTGTTCTACCGGGCGCTGGCGGTGGGCACCATGTCGATCGTCGCGCCGCTGGTGTCGACCGGCGCGATCGTGCCGGTGGTGGTCGGCATCTGGCGCGGAGACTCGCTCGGGCCGGCCACCGCCGCCGGGATCGGCCTCGCGCTGGTGGGCGTGATGATGGCGTCGCGCGGGCAGCGTGGCGCGCGCCGGCCGGCACGAGCGCGCGCGGCGATCGTGCTGGCGCTCGCCGCGGCGGTCGCCTTCGGGTCGTTCCTCGCACTCTTCGAGCGCGCCAACGCCGCGGAGGGGATCGCATGGCCGATCCTGCTCGCACGGCTGCCGGCCATCCCGCTGATGGGCGCCGTCCTCCTCGTGCGCACCACGCGCTTGCCGACCCGGCGGGAGTTCACGGCGACCATGATGTTGGGCCAGCTCGATTGCGTGGCCGTCGCGCTGTACGGCGCCGCACTGACCCACGGCGAGCTCGGCGTCGTCGCCGTCGTCGGATCGCTCTATCCCGTCGGCACCGTGCTGATGGCCCGCGCGGTACTCGGCGAGCGCCTCGCGCGGGTGCAGGGAGCAGGTGTCGCGACCGCGCTTCTGGGCGTGGCCCTGCTCAGCGCGGGGGCGACATGACGATCGGCGATCCGCCGCGGCGGTAACGAGGACCGATCAGGCGCTCGTGCCGCCCCCGGCGATCCGCAGGAACGCCTCCCAGCGGCGCTTGTCGCGCGTGGCGGCCCGCTCGGCCTCCGAGCCGGACTCGCACTCGCGCAGCGCCTCCTCCGCGCGGGAGAGGCGGTCCTGGAGGTCGGCGACGTCCAGGTCGCCTGGCTCGTGCGCCTCCTCGACCAGCACCAGGGCGTGGTTGTCGGCGACCTGCAGGTAGCCCTCGCCCTGCGCGAAGCGCACGATGTCGGACTCCGAGCGGTACAGGCGCAGCTCGGTCGGGTCCAGCATCGCCAGCAGCGGCGTGTGATTGGCGAGGATGCCGATCGACCCGACCGTGGTGCGGGTCGACAGCATCTCGACCTCCTCGTTGAAGACCTCGCCCTCCGGGGTGAGGACCTCGACCTGGAACGGGGTCTTGGCCATCAGCTGTCGTTCGCCGCCGCGACGACGTCGTCGATCGTGCCCTTGAGCAGGAAGTGCGACTCGGGGATCTCGTCGTGCTTGCCCTCGAGGATCTCCGAGAAGCCGCGGATCGTCTCGGCGATCGGGACGTACACGCCCGGAGTGCCGGTGAACTGCTCGGCGACCGAGAACGGCTGCGACAGGAAGCGCTCGATGCGACGCGCGCGGCCCACGATGAGCTTGTCCTCGTCGGAGAGCTCGTCGATGCCGAGGATGGCGATGATGTCCTGCAGCTCCTTGTAGCGCTGCAGGATCTCCTTGACGCGGTTGGCGATGGAGAAGTGCTCCTCGCCCAGGATGTCGGCCTTGAGGATCGTCGACGACGAGTCCAGCGGGTCGACGGCCGGGTAGATGCCCTTCTCGGAGATCGCCCGCGACAGCGTCGTCGTCGCGTTGAGGTGGGCGAACACCGACGCCGGCGCCGGGTCGGTGAGGTCGTCGGCCGGGACGTAGATCGCCTGGATCGACGTGACCGAGCCCTTGCGCGTCGAGGTGATGCGCTCCTGCAGCTGGCCCATCTCGGTCTCGAGCGTCGGCTGGTAGCCCACCTGCGACGGCATGCGGCCCAGCAGCGCGGAGACCTCGGAGCCGGCCTGCACGAACCGGAAGATGTTGTCGATGAACAGCAGCACGTCCTGGCCCTCGACGTCGCGGAAGTACTCCGCCATCGTCAGGCCCGACAGGGCGACGCGCATGCGGGCCCCGGGCGGCTCGTTCATCTGGCCGAAGACCAGCATCGTCTTGTCGATGACGCCGGACTCGGTCATCTCCTGCCACAGGTCGTTGCCCTCGCGCGAGCGCTCGCCCACGCCGCAGAACGCCGACAGGCCGCCGTGCTCGGCCGCCAGGTTGTGGATCAGCTCCTGGATGAGCACGGTCTTGCCGACGCCCGCGCCGCCGAACAGGCCGACCTTGCCGCCCTTCGCGTAGGGCGCAAGCAGGTCGACGACCTTGATGCCCGTCTCGAACATCTCGGTCGTCGGGGTCAGGTTCTCGACGGTCGGGGCGGACCGGTGGATCGGCCAGCGCTCCTCGACCTGGACCGGCTCGCCGAGGTCGATCGCGTCGCCGAGAAGGTTGAAGATGCGTCCCAGCGTGGCGCGGCCGACCGGCACGGTGATCGGGCCGCCCGTGTCGATGACCTCGGTGCCGCGCGACAGGCCGTCGGTGGTGTCCATGGCCACCGCGCGCACGCGATCGTCGCCCAGGTGCTGCTGGACCTCGCAGACGAGGAACTCCTCCTCGGAGCCCGCCGAGATGCCCTCGGCCTCCTCCTCGCGGTTGGCCTCGCTGCGCTTGATGCGCAGGGCGTTGTTGATCTCGGGCAGCTTCTCGGGGAACACGGCCTCGATGACGACGCCCTGAATCTCCTCGATGCGCCCGACGTTCTGCTGGGTCTGGGTATCGGTAGCCACGTTATCTCCTGTTTCTCCCTGCTGTCCTCGCAAGCTCGGACATTCGGGCGATGTCACACGAGCGCTTCAGCGCCGGCAACGACTTCCATGATTTCCTGGGTGATGTCGGCCTGTCGGGCGCGGTTCATCTCGAGCGTCAGGTCCTCGATCAGGTCGCCCGCGTTCTCCGACGCGTTGCGCATCGCGGTCATGCGCGCGCCGTGCTCCGAGGCGGTGGACTCGAGCAGCGCGCGGAAGATCGAGATCTCGACGTAGTCGGGCACGAGGCGCCGGAGGATCTCCTCCGGATCGGGCTCGTACTCGACGAGCGCCCGCTTGTGCTCCTCGCCGTCCTCGTCCTCGTCGGACTCCTCGAGGATGGTCGCCTGCTGCAGCGGCAGCAGCGTCTCGCGGCGCACCTCCTGGGTGAGCGCGGAGACGTAGCCGTTGTAGAAGACCTCGACCTGGTCGACGTCGCCGTCGACGTACGCCGTCATGAGGCCCTCGGCGATGTCGCGCGCGTTGGCGTAGGCCGGGCGATCGGTGAAGCCGACCCACTCGCCCTGCGGATCGCGCTGGCGGAAGCGCAGCGTCGAGACCCCGCGCCGGCCCGAGGCGAAGAAGACGACGCGGCGCCCCTCGGCCTCGTGCTGGACGGCGGCGCGCAGCCCGGCGCGGATGATCTGCGAGTTGAACGCGCCCGCCAGCCCACGGTCACCCGTGACGAGCAGGATGCCGACCGTGTCGACCGACTCGTGCTCGTTGAGGATCGGCAGGCTCGGGACGTTCTCCGCGGCGGCCGCGGCCTGGCGGGTCATCCGCCGGATCGCGCCCGCGTAGGGCCGCAGCGCGGCGATGCGCTGCTCGGCCCGGCGCAGGCGCGCGGCGGCGACCATCTGCATGGCGCGCGTGATCTTCTCGATGTTCTGCACCGAGGAGATCCGGTTCTTGACGTCGCGCTGTGAGGCCATCAGGCGACCGCGGCCTCCTCGGTCTGCTCCTCACGCTGCTCGGCCTCCTCGTCGGAGGTCTCGTCGCGGCGCGCGACGCGCTCGGAGTCACCGGACTCCACCGACTGGCCGTCCTCGTCGAGGTCGTAGCCGAAGTCGTCGGCGAACTCGGCAACGCCCTTGCGCAGCCCGTCCTGCGTCTCGTCGGACCAGTCGCCGGCGGCGATCTTGGCCAGCAGGTCGGACTGCTCCGAGCGGAAGCGCTGCGTGAGCGCGTTGAGGAACTCCGGCACGCGGTTGACGTTGATGCGGTCGACGAAGCCGTTGGCGGCCGCGAAGATCTGCACCACCTGGTCCTCGACCGGCAGCGGCGAGCGCTCGTTCTGGTTGAGCGTCCGCACGAGGCGGTCGCCGCGGGCCAGGGTCTTCTGCGTCGCCGCATCGAGGTCCGAGCCGAACTGCGAGAACGCCTCGAGGTCGCGGTACTGCGACAGGTCGATCTTCAGGCGGCCGGCGATCTTGTTCATCGGCCGGATCTGCGCGTTGCCGCCCACCCGCGACACCGAGATGCCGACGTTGATGGCCGGGCGCACGCCCGAGAAGAACAGCTTCGGCTCGAGGAAGATCTGGCCGTCGGTGATCGAGATGACGTTCGTCGGGATGTAGGCCGAGACGTCGCCGGCCTGCGTCTCGATGATCGGCAGCGCGGTCAGCGACCCGGCGCCCAGGTCGTCGTTGAGCTTGACCGCGCGCTCGAGCAGGCGGCTGTGCAGGTAGAAGACGTCGCCCGGGTACGCCTCGCGGCCCGGCGGCCGGCGCAGCAGCAGCGACATCTGGCGGTACGCGTAGGCGTGCTTGGTCAGGTCGTCGTAGACCGCCAGGGCGTGCCCGCCCTTGTAGAGGAAGTACTCCGCCATCGCGCAGCCCGCGTACGGGGCCATGAACTTGATCGGCGCGGCCTCGTCGGCACCGGCGGCCACGATGATCGTGTTCTCCAGCGCGCCCGCCTCGGCCAGCGTCTCGGCCAGGGCCACGACGGTCGCCATGCGCTGACCGATCGCCACGTACACGGAGACGACGCCGGTGTCCTTGTTGTTGATGATCGTGTCGATCGCGATCGCGGTCTTGCCGGTCTGGCGGTCGCCGATGATCAGCTCGCGCTGGCCGCGGCCGATCGGGATCATCGAGTCGATCGCCTTCAGGCCGGTCTGCAGCGGCTCGTGGACCGACTTGCGCTGGACGACGCCCGGCGCCTTGAACTCCGCGGGACGGGTCTCGGTCGACTCGATGTCGCCCTTGCCGTCGAGCGGGTTGCCCAGCGGGTCGACGATGCGGCCGAGAAGGGCCTCGCCGACCGGGATGTTGAGGAGGTGGCCGGTGCGCTTGACCGTGTCGCCCTCCACGATGCGCTCCCACGGCCCGAACAGCACGACGCCGACGTTGTCGGACTCGAGGTTCAGGGCGAGGCCGGTCACGTCGTGCGGGAGCTCGAGCATCTCGAAGCTCATGCAGTTCTCGAGGCCGTGCACGCGCGCGATGCCGTCCGCGACCGAGAGGACCGTGCCGACCTCGGTGAGCTCGGCCTGGCCGGCGTCGAGGCCTTCGATGCGGCTCTTGAGGATGGAGGTGATCTCGTCGGGCTTGATCTGCACTGGGGTGTCAGCTCCTGGCGACTTGCTTTCTCAATGACTCGAGGCGGTTGCGGATGGAGGCGTCGAGGATCGAGTTGCCCACCCGCAGGACGATGCCGCCGAGGATGTCCGGATTGACGGTGGCGGTGACGTCGACCTTGCGGCCGGTCCGCTCACCGATGGTACGGCCGAGGTCCGCCACGGTCTCGGCGTCGAGCTCGATGGCGCTGGTCAGCTGCACCGGCAGCATCTTGTTCTCCTCGCGCCACAGCCGGTCGAGCTCGCGCCGGATGCGGAAGATCGCCGGCATCCGGTGCTTCTCGATCAGCAGCTCGAGGAAGTTCATGACGGCGTCGTCGGCGCCGTCGACCGCCTTGTGGAGGCCGTCCTTCTTCTCGTCCGTCGAGAAGTAGGGCGAGAAGAAGAACGTCTGCAGTCCACGCTCGGCGTCGAGCACGTCGGCGAACTGCGCGATCTGCTCGCGCACCCCGTCGAGGTCGTCGCGCTCCTTGCCGACCTCGAACAGCGCACGCGCGTAGACCTGGGCGATCTCCTCCACTTACGAGCCCTCGCGGGTCAGGGCGGTGAAGTCGAGCTCGGCGAGCGCCTCGTCGACGAGCCGGCGCTGATCGGCCTCGTTGAGCGTCTTGCGCGTGACCTTCTCGGTGGCGAGCACCGTCAGGTCGGCGACCTCGTTGCGGATCTCCTGGATCGCGCGCCGCGTCTCGGCCTCGATGTCGCGCCGCGTCTGCTCCATGAGCTCCTCGCGCTGGCCGCGGGCGGCGTCGAGCGACTCGCGCTCGTGCACCTCCGCCGCCTTGCGGGCGCGGGCGACGATCTCCTCGGCCTGCACACGGGCCTCCTTGAGGCGCTCGCGGTACTCGGCGAGCAGCTCGTCGGCCTCGGCCTTCGTGCGCTCGGACGCGTCGATGGCCTCCTCGATGGCCTTCTGGCGCTTGTCGAGCGCCTCGCCGATCCGCGGGAAGGCGAGCTTCCAGAGGATGAACAGCGTGAGGCCGAACGCGAGGAGCGTCCACAGCATGATCCCCACGTTCGGAGAGACGAGGAAGTTGCCCCCGCCCGCCGATTCTGCAGCGAAGATCGGCATGCGCCTACGCCGAGAGGAAGAAGGCGATGAGGCCGAAGATGAACGCGTAGAACACGATCGCCTCGGTCAGTGCGAAGCCCAGCCACTGGATCGAGGTGATCTCGTCGCGCATCTCGGGCTGGCGGGTCACCGACTCGATGACCTTGCCGAAGATGTAGCCGACGCCGACGCCCGGGCCGATGGTGCCGAGACCGGCGCCCACGCCGAGCGCGATGGCACGAAGGCCCTTCGCGGTCGCGTCGCTGCTCGCCTGAGCGAGGATGCCGATGCTGTCGAGGTCCACGGTTGTCTTGCTCCTTTTAGTGCTCGTCGGCGACGGCGCCGCCGAGATAGATCGCGGTGAGGGTGGCGAAGATGAAGGCCTGAAGCGTGGCGACCAGGCCCACTTCGAAGATGAAGAAGGCGACGGCCATCGGGATGGTGACGACCCCGAGCGCCGCGATCCCCAGGAGGGTGACCAGGCCACCCGCCATGAAGAGGATCAGCAGGTGCCCGGCGAGGATGTTCGCGAAGAGTCGGACGCTCAGCGAGATGATCCGGACGAAGTGCGAGATGACCTCGATGAAGAAGATCGGGATCGCGGCGGGCCCTTCGACGCCGGCGGGGACCCAGCTCTTGAGGTAGCCGATGACGCCCTTGGCGCGGACGCCCTCGACGTGGTAGGCGACCCAGACCACCAGGGTCAGCACGAGCGGCACCGAGATGTTGGCGGTCGCCGCGTAGAGCGCGAACGACGGGATCTGGGCGCCGAAGAGGTCGAACTTCGCGTGCGTGTTCGTCGGCAACGGGATGTAGCCGATCATGTTCGACCACCAGATGAACAGGAACAGCGCGCCGACGAAGGGGAACCACTTCTTGGCCATCCCGTGGTCCATGTTGCCGCCGGTGATGTTGTTGCGCATCAGCTGGTAGGCGGCCTCGACGGCGGTCTGCACGCGGTTCGGCCGCGCCTGCATGCGCCGGGCGATGTACAGCATCGACCAGGTCGTGGCGATGGCGGCGAGCGCCAGGTAGAGGACGGCCTTGTTGATCGACAGGTTCAGCGATCCGAGGTGGATCGGGATCCAGTCGTCGAGCCTGAACTCGTCCTGCGGCTTGTAGGCCGTGTTCTGGCCCTCCGAGGGGAAGGCGACGCCCAGCACGACCAGGAGGACGAGGGGGATCAGCAGCCCGATGATCAGAACAGCGCGCTTGTTCACGTGGTCGGTTGGTGGGGGGTGTCGAAGGGACGGATGATGATGCCCGCCGTAAACGAGGCGGTGAAGATGACGACGAACAGCACGGCGGCGGCGAGACCCGCCTCGTCGCTGACCGCCAGGCCGACGATGAGGATCGTCAGGGCGACCAGCCAGCCGCGCCCGATCATGGAGCCGGTCATGATCCCGGCCATCTTCTTCAGGTCGTCGGTCTCCTTGGCCTTGCGCGTCGCGTACTGCGAGATCAGGCGCTGGGCGATCCAGGCGCCCGCGCCGGCGGCGTAGCCGGCCATCGGCCAGCCCGCGATGAGGAAGACGGGCAGGGCGACCACGACGAGGACGAGGTCGAGGTTGCGCAGGATGATGAGCGGATCAGACATCGGAGAAGCGCTTAATGACCACCGCGAGCCCGGCGCCGAAGCCGACGAAGACGCCGGCGATCACCAAGGGGACAAGCGCGCCGACCAGCAACCCGATGCCGGCGAAGACCGCGGTGCACAGGAGCAGCGTGGCGACGAGCTGGCTTCCGGCGACGACAGGGTTCGGCCGCCGCCGCGGGCGGCTGGAGCGGGTCATCGTCGTGGGGCGCGGTGGGATCGAAGTCGGGCATGGGGACGGCGCGCTGGGCGCCGGAGGCGGGGGACCATAGGGATGTGAGACCCGGCGTGCGCTGCGGTGAGGCGGCGGCTGGGACGGAGCATAGCGCGTCGGCGGACTTTGTAACAGGTTTGTGACAGGTTGCCCTGATCCGCACAAAGTCCGGGCGTGGTGCTAGCCGTCATCGTCCAGCGGGACGATCTCGAAGGTGAGACGCCCGTCATCGACCGTCGCCTCCCCCATCGTGTGGTGCGGCTGTCGGCGCCGCTCAGTGGCGCTACCCGGATTGAAGATGGTGAAACCCGCCTCGTCGCGCTCGAGCAGCGGGATGTGGGAGTGGCCGAACACCACGGCGTCGCAGTCTGGGAACGCGGCGCGCATGCGCGCGAGGCGTCCGCGCGCCGCTCCCGCGTCATGGACCAGGCCGATGCGCGCCCCGCCGGCCTCCACGACGCGGCGCGCGGGCAGGCGCATCCGGACCTGCGGCTCCTCGACGTTGCCGGCCACCGCGAACACGGGCGGCCCGAGCGCCTCGAGCTCGTCGAGGACCGTGGCGGCGCTGAGGTCGCCGGCGTGCAGGATCAGGTCGGCTGCGCGCATCCGGGCGAGGGCCGCCGCCGGGATGCGGCGCCGGCCGCGCGGCAGGTGGGTGTCGGAGACGATCGCGATGCGCACCATCGCCGCACAGCGTCGCAGGGGCGCGCGTGGCGATTGGCGTCGCACAGCGTCGCAGGGGTCCGCGTGGCGATTAGCGTCGCGTGGGGCGACGTAACTCGCCAACCGCCCGGCGCGGCGTGTGTGGAGCACGTACCCTGGACTGATGACACCGCGTCGTCCGCCTGAGTGGCCGCAGCCCCGCGCGTGGCAGGCGCTGCGCTGGATCCTGCGCCCCGAGGCGTGGATGCTCGCCAGCCGCGAGCGCTTCGGCGACGTCTTCGTCCTGCATCTCCCGTTCGGGCCGCAGGTCTTCCTCGCCGACCCCGAGGCGATCAAGGACGTCTTCACCGGCGACCCAGCGGTGTTCCACGCCGGCGAGGGCAACGCGCCGCTCGAGCCCGCGGTCGGGGCGCACTCGATCCTGCTGCTCGACGACGAGCCGCACGTGCGCCAGCGGCGTCTGCTGCTGCCCCCGTTCCGCGGCTCGCGCCTCGGGCGCTGGACCGCGACGATGGCCGAGATCGCCCGCGCGGACGTCGACCGGTGGCCCGCGGGCGAGCCGTTCGCGCTCGAGGCCCGGATGCGCGCGATCACCCTCGAGGTGATTTTGAGGGTCGTCTTCGGCATCGAGCAGGACGCGCGGCTGGCCGAGCTGCGCGCGCTCCTGCGCCGCCTCATGCCGCGCGGCGGCGCGCAGGTCGTCGCCATGCTCCCCGCGTTCCGCCGCGATCTCGGCCCAGGCAGCCCGTGGCGGACCTTCCTCGCCACCCGCGCGCGGATCGACGCGATCCTCTTCGACGAGATCGCCCGCCGCCGCGCCGACCCCGGCCTCGCCGGCCGTGAGGACGTCCTGTCGATGCTCGCCGCCACCGACATGACCGACGCCGAGATGCGCGACGAGCTCATGACGCTCCTGCTCGCCGGCCACGAGACGACGGCGGTGTCGCTCGCCTGGACGTTCGCCCTGCTCTTCGCCCACCCGGACGCGCACGCGCGCGCGATCGCGGGAGCGCGCGCGGGCGAGACCGCGTTCCTCGACGCCGTCGTCGCCGAGGCGCTGCGCCTGCGCCCACCGATCCCCGCGGTCGTGCGCCGGCTCACCGCCCCCGCCACCGTCGCGGGCTACGACCTGCCCGCCGGCACGAAGGTCTCGCCGGCGATCTGGCTCGTCAACCGGCGCGAGGACCTCTACCCGCAGCCGCACGCCTTCCGGCCCGAGCGCTTCCTGGAGAACGCGCCGCAGACCTACACGTGGCTGCCGTTCGGCGGCGGCATCCGGCGCTGCGTCGGCGCGTCCTTCGCGACGACCGAGATGCGCGTCGTGCTCGGCGAGGTGCTCGCGCGCGCGGACCTGCGGGCGGCCGACCCGCCCCCGAGGCGCAGCACGCGCCGGGCGATCGTGCTCGGCCCGCCGCGCGGGACGCGGGCGATCCTCACTCGGTGATGATCGTGTCGTCGTGCGAGTACATCGGGGCGCAGCAGCACAACAGGACGAGCGGCTCGTCGCCCTCGTTGAACAGCTTGTGGCGCGCGCCCGGCGGGATGACGACGCAGTCGCCGACCTTCACGTCGCGGTCCTCGCCGTCGACGCGCATGCGCCCGCGGCCCGCGATGAAGTAGTAGAGTTCCTCGGTGAGGCGGTGGTAGTGCTCGTCGGTGGCGCCGCCGACCGGCACCGTGGCCTCCGCGAGCGACTGGTTGACCGCGGGCAGCGAGACCGGCCCCGCGACCTCCCGGATCGCCGACCCGTCCTTGGTGATGAAGGACTCCGCGTCCTCGATGTTGGCGACGTGCATGGGGGCGAGCATATGCGCGGCCGCCCGCATGCCCGCCAGGAGCCTGTTGAGCTTCCCCCGCCGCGCGAGAGAACGCGTCCGCGGTGCCGACGGACGCCCGAGCCGATCAAGGTTTCGTACCGGCCCGAGCGTCCGGAGGCCGGGCCCCGTGGGCCCTATGCGATGGCGCGCCGGGCCGCTTCGCCGTCGAGCCGGCGCGCGGTGCGCGCGAGCCCGCCGGCCATCAGCCGGCGCACGTCCAGCCGGCGCCTCGGCGACGGCGGGTGCATCGTGCGGTACTCGATGAGATGCTCGATGCCACGCGGGGGCGCTGCGGCGCTGCGGTGGCGGAGCGTTTCGTGGTTGAACTGCGTGGTGAACACTGCGCATCCCTCCGTTGGGTGGTTGGTGGTAGGCATGACGCCTGCCACCGCCCGGGAGACGAACGGGACGTCAGCGATGTGACGTCGGGGCCGGATCTCGCGGGCGGCGCGCCCGCGGTCCGAGAGACGAGGTCTAGGACGCGAGCGGCGTTGCGGCGGCACGAACCGCGCCGCCGGCCTGCGGGGCGGCGGATCGCTTCGTGCTGATGTGCGTGAGATCGCTGCGCATAACGTCGTCTCCTCCGTCGTTCGGAGGGGTCGCCGACGACCGTACCAACCCGGCCGGCGGCGCGCCAGTACGGCTAGCCACACCATCGCCTCAGTCGGGTTCGACGGCCTCGAACTCGCCCGTCTCGAGCTGGCGCCGGACGTCCTCGTCCGTCGCCTCCGGCCGGCGCCGGGCGAACCGGCGCTTGAACTTCAGGATCTCGAGGACGTAGACGAGGTAGGCCGAGGCGGCGAGCGCCAGCAGCCCGAGGGCGATCATCACGAGCGACCACCCGAGGTTGAACTGCCCGCCGTTGTCGGAGTACGGCACGAACCGCAGGGCGAGCGCGAGGCCCGCCTGGATGAGCGTCCAGGTGTAGAGGTAGAGCACCGTCCGGCGCTGGCTGAAGCCGATGTTGCTGAGGCGGTGGTGCAGGTGCCAGCGGTCGGCGGAGTACACCGGCCTTCGGTACTTGATCCGCTTGAGGACGACGAACGTCGTGTCGAGGAACGGGACCGCCAGGACCAGCAGCGGGAAGATCAGCGCGAGGATCGCGTTCGTCTTCAGCGAGCCCTGCACGGCAACGCAGGCGAGCAGCAGGCCGAGCAGCAGCGCTCCCGCGTCGCCCATGAAGACCGACGCCGGATAGAAGTTCCAGAACAGGAAGCCGATCGCGGCGCCCGACACGATCGCCGCCAGCACGCCCGCGCTGTCGCGACCCAGGTCGAACGCGATGATCGCGAACGTCGCGCCCGCGATGGCGCAGACGCCGGCGGCCAGGCCGTCGATGCCGTCGGAGAAGTTCACGACGTTCATCACCGCGACGATCCCGAGCACCGTCAGCGGCCCGCCGAGGTTGCCGAAGTCCACCGCGCCGACGAACGGGATCGTGGCGTGGTCGACCTCCACGCCGTACGCGACCGGGATCGTCGCCGCAGCGACCTGCCCGATGAGCTTCAGCCACGCCGGCAGGTCGAAGCGGTCGTCGACGGCGCCGATCGCCGTGATGAGGATGCCGCCGGCGAGGATCGCCCGCAGCTGGGTGTCGAGCGCCAGGAACAGCAGCGCGCCGACGAGGACCCCCGCCAGGATGGCGAGCCCGCCGAGCAGCGGCGTCGCGCGCACGGACAGGCCGCGCTCGCGGGGCTGGTCGACGGCCCCGACGGCACGGGCGAACCGCGCCGTGAGCGGCGTCAGCCCGGCGGCGACCGCCGCGGCCACGATGAAGCCGAGCACCGCGTCGAGCACGTCCATGGGCAGCGGAGCATCGCAGGAGCGCCCGACCGCCCCGCGCGCGAGCGCGTCGTGCGGACGCCGCGACGGGTCCCGAGGCTCGGCTCTTGGCGCGCGGCGCGCCCGCGGGTACGCTGGCGTCCGTGGCTGACGTCGTGCAAGACGCACCGCTCGGTCCCCGCGATCTCGCGGCCCCGCCGCGTCGCGAGCTGCGCATCGTGCCCGTCGCCGGACTGCCGATCGCCGCCGTCATCCTCGTGGCCCTCGTCGTGGCGATCGCGACCGACCGGCTCTGGGCCCTCGAGTTCTTCCACGTCGCGTTCGGGGGCCTGTGGACCGGCGTCGACCTGTTCCTCGGCTTCATCGTCGGGCCGATCATCGCCCGCATGTCGATCGGCGCCCGGGTCGAGTTCTCCACCCGGCTCATGCCGAAGATGGTCCTGCTGATGCCGGTGCTCGTGACCGTCACGCTGACCGCCGGCTGGCAGCTCGCCAGCCACCTCGGCTACACGAGCACCGAGTACTTCAACCACGACTGGCTGGTCGCGTCGTACGTCGTCGTCGGCGTGATGGCGATCGTCGCCCTTGGCGTGCTCGAGCCGGCGAACATCGCGGTCTTGTACGAGCTGCGCAAGCCGGCGCCCGACGGGGAGCTGATCGCCCGGCTGATGCGGCGCTTCGTCGTCACCGCCGGCATCACCGGGGCGATGCAGGTCGCGACGCTGGTGATCATGACGAAGATCGCGTCGGGGGCATGACCGAGCGCCGGCTGCCGCCCGTCGGCGAGCTCGCGATCGTCTCGCTGGCGCTCATCGTCGCGGGCGGCATCTACCTCGCCGCGCACATCCCGCAGCCCGTTTCGCTCACGCTGCCGATCGTGCTGCTCGCCGTGTCCGCCGCCATCGTCGTCGCCAACCTCGTCGCGCTCAGCCGCGTCCACGACTTCGCCTGGCGCACGTTCTTCACCGTCGCACGCTGGGCGTCGCTCGCCTACATGACGACCGCCGCCCTGCTGGCCTACGTGTTCATCCTCAACCACGTCCGCGGCGACGCGCTCGTCGTCACGCTGCTGTCGCTCGTGGTCTACGCGGTCAACGTGCCGCTGATCCTCGCGTTCGGGGTCGCCCGCTACCAGCCGGCGGGCGACTGACCCGAGCGGCTACACCGCGGCGGAGGCTCCCAGGTGCTCGTAGAGCGGGTGGCGGTCGGCGATCGCGGAAACGCGCTCGGTCAGCTCGGCCCGGCGATCCTCGAAGCCGGGCGTCAGCGCCGCGGCCATGATCCGGCCGATCTCGGCGAAGTCGTCCGCGCCGAGGCCGCGGGTCGCCAGCGCCGGCGTGCCGACGCGCAGGCCGCTCGTGACCATCGGCGGCCGCGGGTCGAACGGCACCGCGTTGCGGTTGACCGTGATCCCGATCGAGTGCAGCCGGTCCTCGGCCTGCTGGCCGTCGAGCTCGGACTCGCGCAGGTCGACGAGCGCCAGGTGCACGTCGGTCCCGCCCGTGAGGACGTTGACGCCGTGGCCGGCGGCCATGAGCTGATCGGCGAGCACCTTCGCGCCCTCGACGGTGCGGCGCTGGCGCTCGCGGAACGCCTCCGATGCCGCGATCCGCAGCGCGACGGCCTTCGCGGCGATGACGTGCTCGAGCGGGCCGCCCTGCTGGCCGGGGAAGACGGCGGAGTCGATCTTCTTCGCGTACTCCTCGCGGCAGAGGATCATGCCGCTGCGCGGGCCGCCGAGCGTCTTGTGGATCGTCGTCGTCACGACGTCGGCGTACGGCACCGGGCTCGGATGCTCCCCCGCGGCGACGAGGCCGGCGAAATGCGCCATGTCGACCACGAGCAGCGCCCCGACCTCGTCGGCGATCTCGCGGAAGCGCGGGAAGTCGAGCACGCGCGGGTAGGCCGACCAGCCCGCGAGGATCATCTTCGGCCGGCGCTCCTTGGCGATCCGCGCGACCTCGTCCATGTCGATCCGGCTCGTCTCGCGGTCGACCTCGTAGGGCGCGATGTCGTAGAGCTTGCCCGACACGTTGATCTTCATGCCGTGCGTGAGGTGCCCGCCGTGCGCGAGCGAGAGGCCCATGATCGTGTCGCCGGGCTGGAGCAGCGCGAAGTACACCGACGTGTTCGCGGGCGCGCCGGCGTGCGGCTGGACGTTGGCGTGCTCGGCGCCGAAGAGCTCCTTGGCGCGGTCGATCGCGAGCTGCTCGGCGATGTCGACGAACTCGCAGCCGCCGTAGTAGCGCTTGCCGGGATAACCCTCGGCGTACTTGTTCGTCAGGACGCTGCCCTGGCACTCGAGGACCGCCTGCGGGACGAAGTTCTCCGACGCGATCATCTCGAGCGTGCGCTGCTGGCGGTCCAGCTCGCGCGCCAGGACGTCGGCGATCTCGGGGTCGACCTCGGCCAGCGGCCGGGAGAAGAAGTCAGAGGGCAGATCGGGCGGGCTCACGCCGCCACCGTATCAGCGCCCGGCGCCGTCATAGCGCGGCCAGCGCGGCGTCGACGACGTCCTCGCCGACGGCACCGGCGCGCGCGATCGACCACTGGCGGCGCGCCTCGAAGCGGCGGAGGTCGACCACCGTCGAGGGCGTGCCCGGCAACGGCCCGGCGTCGAGGACCAGGTCGGCCGCCTCGCGCAGGCCGGCGGGGACCTCGCCGACGGTCCGTGCCTCGGGCTCGCCGGCGCGGTTGGCGCTGGACTGCAGGATCGGCCAGTTCACCGCGCCGAGCGCATCCGCGGCGGGCGGCAGGGCGGGGACGCGCAGGCCGAGCGTCTCCGGGTCGTCCCCGCACGCGAGGGGGAAGCGGTGCGCGGGGTTGGCCAGGAGCAGCGTCACCCCGCCGGGCAGGAGCGCCTCGAGCGCCGAGCGGGTCCGCGGGCCGAGCTCGGGAACGGCGGCGAGGGCGAGCTCCAGCGAGAACAGCATGACCGCCGACGGCTTGGACAGCGGACGCCGCTTGAGCAGGTAGAGCCGTTCGACCGACTCGCGCGTGCGCGCATCACACGCGAAGCCGTAGACGGTGTCGGCGGGAAACAGGGCGATGCCGCCCACCGCCATGCAGCGCTCGAACGTGGCAGCGTCGGAGGCGGTCAGCATCCGACGGTCACCCGCTCGTGGCCGGCGAGGTCGGGCTCGGTGCGCACCTGCGCGTAGCCGGCGCCGCCGAGCAGCGCGCGCACCGCGGGACCCTGCGTCGCGCCGTGCTCGAGCGCGACCCAGCCGATCCGGTGCGCGGCGCGCGCGACCAGCGCGCGGATCGCGTCGAGCCCGTCAGGTCCGGCGAAGAGCGCAAGGGCCGGCTCGTGGTGCGCGATCTCCGGCGCCAGGCGCTCGCCGGACTCGACGTACGGGAGGTTGGCGACGACGGCGTCCCAGTCGCCCGCCGGGAGCCCGTCGCCGAGGATCCAGTCGACCGTGAGGCCCAGCCGTGCCCCGTTCGCGCGGGCGACGTCGAGCGCGGCCGCGGACACGTCGGAGCCCGTCACCCGCAGGTCGCGCCGCTCGTCGGCGAGCGCCAGGGCGACCGCGCCGGAGCCGGTACCGACGTCGATGACGCGCGCGCCCGCCGCCAGCTCCGCGACGCCGACCTCCACGAGCAGCTCGGTCTCGGGCCGCGGCACGAGCACCCGCGCGTCGACCTCGAGCTCCAGCCGGCGAAAGCCCTTGCGTCCGAGCAGGTACGCGACCGGCTCGCGGCCGACCGCACGCCGGCGCACGAGGTCCTGGAAGCGCCGCACCGCCGCACCCTCGACGCGCAGGTCGCGATCGACGTACAGCCGCGTGCGGTCCACGCCGAGCGCGTCGGCGAGCAGCAGCTCGGCGTCAAGGCGCGGTGAGTCCACGCCGGCGGCCGTGAGCGCGACGAGCGCCGAGTCCAGCGCCTCGGCGACCGCGGTCAAGCCCCGCTCGCCTGCGCCGGCGGTTCATCGCCCGACCGTCGGCTGGAAGGGGCGTCCGTCGGCGCCGCCGGGCAAGGACGCAGACCCGGAGGAATCCCCCTGGGATCTCGAGTGGTCGAGGACGCCGCGTGGCGATGATCGACGGACGTCATCTCGAGTCGAGGGTCGGGTGATGGGCCGCCTCGAGAGCGCGGCGCTTCTCGTCGGACTGCAGGGCGGCGGTGAAGCCGTCGAGCTCGCCCTCGAGGACGTCCTCGAGGTTGTGCTGTGTGAGCTTGATGCGGTGGTCGGTCACGCGCCGCTCGCCGTAGTTGTAGGTGCGGATCTTCTCGGCGCGCTCGCCCGTGCCGACCTGCGAGCGGCGGTCGGCCGACAGCTCGGCCTGCTGCTCGGCCAGCGCCTGCTCGTAGAGGCGCGCGCGCAGCACGCGCATCGCCTTGTCGCGGTTCTGCAGCTGGCTCTTCTCGTCCTGCATCGACACGACGATCCCGCTCGGCCTGTGGGTGATGCGTACGGCGGAGTCGGTCGTGTTGACCGACTGGCCGCCGGGTCCGCTGGAGCGGTAGACGTCGATCTGCAGGTCGTTGGGCTCGATCTGCACGTCGACGTCCTCGGCCTCGGGCAGCACCGCGACGGTGGCCGTCGACGTGTGGATGCGGCCCTGGGACTCGGTGACCGGCACGCGCTGCACGCGATGCGTGCCGCCCTCGAACTTGAACACGGAGTACGCGCCGTCGCCCTTGACCGCGAACGTGTACTCGCCGTCGCGCACGTCGAGCGGCTCGGTCTGGAAGCCGAGGCGCTCGGCGTACTTCGTGAGCATCCGGTACACGTCGCCCGCCCAGATGCCGGCCTCGTCGCCGCCGGCGCCGCCGCGGATCTCGACGATGACGTTCTTGTCGTCGTTCGGATCGCGCTCGACCATCGCGAGGCGGATCGCCTCCTCGAGCTCCTCGATGCGCGCCTCGGCGGTCGCGAGCATCTCACGGACCTCCGGATCGTCGCCCTCGTCGAGCAGCTCGCGGGCGCCCGCGGCGTCGTCGACGGCGCGCCGCCACTCGGCGGCGAGCTCCGCCGCCGGCTGCAGGCGCCGGTACTCGCGCCCGACGCCCGCGTAGCGCTGGCGGTCGCCGATCACCGCGGGATCGACGACCTGGCGCTCGAGCTCCGCGAAGCGCGCCTCGATCTGTTCGACGAGCGACTCGATCACCCGGTCGAGGCTAGCCGGACCGCCCCACCTGGTAGCGGTCGCAGCCGCCCCGGGCGACCGGCGCGGCGTGCGGTTCAGCCCCTGCTCGAGCAGCGGCATGCGGTCAAGCGAAGAGGATGTCCCCGCCGCCGCCGAGGATCAGCATCCAGCTGCCCGCCGCCGACGTCGGCCAGCTCGGGAACTCGCCCCACAGCCGATCGCTCACGGCGCGGTCCGCGCCGGCCGGGCCGGTCGCGCCGCCGTTCGTCGTGCCGAGGATGCCGAGCACCGCCGCGTCGGCCGCCGGGTTGGAGACGTTCAGCCGGTGAAACGCCCAGTCGGCCTGCACCGTGCCCTCGCTCCAGACGAGGCTCGGCGAGGTCGAGCCGGCGAACGGCTTGTAGCCGCTCCAGGTGACCCCGCCCACGACGCGGGGAGGCATGTAGAGGTTGCTCTGCAGCCACGACAGGACCTGCGTCGCGCGGGCATCGCGGCGGTTGGACAGGAAGACCGAGCCGAGCGACTGGACGTCGAGCGGGATCCGTGCGTCGTTGAGACCCTGGACGAAGTACGCCTGCGATCCGGCCTGGACGAGGAGCTTGCCGACGATCGCGTTCGCGGTCACGTCGTACTGGTTCGTCAGGGTCGTGCCGGTGATCTCGCCGTTGTTGATCTTCTTCGTCCCGAACTCGATGCCGGCGGCGCGGAAGAACTCGGCGGCGAGGATGTTGTGCTGCGTGGAGACCCACTGGACGTCCGGTCCACCGAGCAGCAGCCCGTCGGAGCGGCGCAGAGCGAGCAGGTACTTCGCGACGCCGCTGATGAGCTTGTCGTAGCGCGAGTTGCCGTACTTCGAGCGATAGGCCACGGCGGCGATGCCGACCCACGCCATCGCGTTCGCCCGCGGCTGGCTCGCCGTGGCGCCGGTGGCGACGTCGTAGGCGAAGCCGAGCGCGCCGGTGTCGGCGATCTGCAGCGCCTGGAGCTGGTCGAGCAGCTGCTCGGCCTGCGTGCGCTGGCCGTACTCCATGAACCCGAGCGCGGCGAGAGCGTTGTCGTACGTCCACGACAGGTTCGCGAGACGGTCGTAGTCGCTGTCGGACTTCGGGATGTCGAACGAGCGCACGAGCAGCAGGGAGGAGCCGAAGGACGAGCCGAACGTCACGCTCGTCGTGCCCGTCGTGCCGCTCTGGGCGGCCGTCGCGACGAGGCGGTGGCGCTTGCCGGCCCGCCGGGTCCTCACCGGGCCGACCTGGCTCGCCAGCCACTTCGCCAGCGGGTTGGCGGGCGGCTTGGCGCCCTTGCGGTGCGGCCAGGCGTGCGTGACCTTGCCGCCCCGCCGGTCATGCTTCTTCCCGGCGGCGGAGGCAGCCGGGGCGGCGACCGCGGCGGCGGCGATCAGCACGGAGAGCCAGACGGTGGGGCGGCGCATGCGATAGGTCATCGACTGATACGTGCACGTCCCAAACCGAGTTGGCGCCCAGCCGCTCGCCGCTCAGGCGACGACTTCGACGCCGACGAGGTCCTCGGCGGAGTGCTCGCCCGGGGTCTCGACGGCCAGGACCGCCTCGAGCGCGGCGATCGCGACCCCGAGCTGCTGCGCGTCCGGTTCGCGCGTCGTCAGCAGCTGGAGCTTCATGCCGGGCCACATGAGCGCGCGCACCCACCCGCGCCGCCGGTTGCGCCCGGCGAACTTGATGATCTCGAACGAGATGCCGGCGATGAGCGGTACGCCGACGATGCGCGTCAGCACGAGCCAGTACCAGGCCGGCAGGCCGATCGGCGCGAAGATGAAGATCGCGACGATCATCACGATCAGCAGGAAGCTCGTGCCGCAGCGCGGGTGCAGGCGCGAGAAGCGCTGCGCGCTCTCCGGCGTGAGCGGCAGCCCCGCCTCGTAGCAGGAGATCGTCTTGTGCTCGGCGCCGTGATATTCGAACACGCGCCGCAGGTCGCGCATCCGCGCGAGCAGGGCGAGGTAGCCGAGGAAGATCGCGGTGCGGACGAGGCCCTCGACGAGCCAGAACAGAAACGACGAGTCGAGGACGTCCTTGAGCAGGCTGGTCAGGCCGACCGGCACGACGAAGAAGAGGCCCACCGCGAACACGAGCGCGACGACGATCGTGCCGGCCCACACGCCGCCGCTGATCTCCCGCTCGCCCTCCGGGATCTGGGCGTTGGCGGAGATGTTGAGCGCCCGGAAGCCGATGCCGAGCGATTCGCCGAGCGCGACGACCCCCCGCACGATCGGCAGCCGCAGCAGCCGGTGGCGCTTGAGGATCGACGTCAGCGGAAAGGACTGCACCTCGATCTCGCCGTGGGCGCCCGTCTCCGGATCGACGCCATCCTCGCCGACCTCGTCGGGCAGCGGCTTGCGGACGGCGACGGCCCAGGTCGAGACGCCGCGCATCATCACGCCCTCGAGCACCGCCTGGCCGCCGACGGGCAGGTCGCGGGAAGCGACCAGTTGGCCGTCGGCCGGCCGAGCGGTGTCGGTCACGTCAGAGGGGTGCTTCAGGAGGCGCCGGCAGCGCGGCCGCGAGCCTGACGGCGCTTGAAGCGCTCGACGCGGCCGCCGGTGTCGACCAGCTTCTGCCGGCCCGTGTAGAACGGGTGGCAGTTGGAGCAGATCTCGACGTGGATCTCGTTCTGGGTCGAGCGCGTCGTGAACTCGTTTCCGCAGGTGCAGCGGACGTGCGCTTCGACGTACTCCGGGTGGATTCCGGTCTTCATGGTCCACACCAGTCTAGCGACGCCGATCAGCGCCGAACCGGCGCGGGACACGTGGTCGAGAGCACGTTGTCGGCCTCGTCGACCTCGGCGATCCGGTCGGATGGGTCGGCCTCCAGTCGCACCGGCTCGCCGGGCCGGCAGCGGTCGCCGACGAAGGCAACCGTCTGGCTGCGCCCGGCGGGTAGGCCGCTGACGCTGACGAGCGGGCGCGGCGCGCCGCCGACGCTGAAGGAGATGTCGAACGCGGCGGAGTCGCCCTTGCCCGTGTTGCGCAGCCCGAGGACATAGCGCAACTGGCCGGCGTCCCCCGTGCTCTCCGCGGTGAGCGAGGTCAGCTCGAGGTTGGGCCGCATGTCCGGCTGGCTGCACACCGCGGTGCGCCGCGAGGCCGAGTCGACGACCTTGCCGTCGGCGTCGAGCCAGCGGAAGCGGACGCGCGCGCGGTAGTCGCCGGGCGCGCTGAGCCCCTGGAAGAGCTTGTGCCAGATGAACTCGTCGACGCCGGCGTTGGACTTGATCCACCCGTTGTCGCGCGTGCTCACGTTCTGGTAGCCGCTGTCGCCCGAAAGCCGCGCCTGCAGGTCGAAGCGCACCCACATCTGCTGGCTGCGGGGCACGGCGGTCATCCGGCTGCGGAACTGCACCGACCCGGCGGTGCCCGACCCGGCGACGACGCACTGGTCGATGCCGGTCGAGACCGCCGACGCGGGCGCCGCCGAGGCCGCGGCCGGCGCGGCGAGAGCCAGGAGGAGCGGGATGAGGGCCAGGCGGCGCATGCTCCCCACAGAACAAGCGAGGGCCGGAAAGGTTGCGTCCTTTCCGGCCCCCGCGGCGACTTGTTCGCCGCCGAACGCTCAGGTCACCTGGTAGAGCGGCCCGTCGCCGCCCTCGGGCGGGGTCAGGCGGCCGCCCTTGGCGGTGATCGCCCCGCACTGCACGCAGTTCGTGTAGTTGACGACCACGTCGACGTTGCCGTCCTCCGGTGCGTCATCGGGGATCTCGTAGACCCCCGCCGGGCACATCCACTTCCACGTCTCCGCGATCACGCGGGGGACGTTCTTCTGCACGCGGATGTGGTTCGGCGCATCGTCGCGGGTCGCGTTGCCCGTGATGAACACGCTGGAGAGCTTGTCGAACGTGTACTTGCCGTCCGGCTTCGGATAGCCCTTCGCCGTGTCGCCGATGAACATCGGCTTCGCGTCGTTGCGATGCCAGTCCAGGCGCCCGCCGGGCAGCTTGCCCTTCGTCGCGATCGCCAGGTTGACGATCGGCCCACCGCGCAGGAACCCCTTCTGGAACGGCTGGCGCGTGTTGCGCACCTGGTAGAGCTCGGTGCCGATCGAGGACTCCTCGACCGCTTCCTCGTAGGACGACAGGTCGGTCGAGCCCCGCTTGAGCGCGGCGTAGATCGCCTCGCCCGCGAGCATGCCCGACTTGATGCAGTGGTGGACGCCCTTGAGCGCCACCGTGTCGACCATCCCGCCCGAGTCGCCGACGAGCAGCGCGCCCGGCATGGTGAGCTTGGGCATCGACCAGTAGCCGCCGCCCGGCAGCGCCTTCGCGCCCCAGGCGATGCGCTCGCCGCCCTCGAGGATCTTGCGCACGAGGGGGTGCAGCTTGAACTGCTGCAGCAGGTCATGGGCCGACGTGGTCGCGTCGGCGTACTCGAGGTCGATGACGAACCCGATCGAGACGAGGTCGTCGCCCGTCCTGGCGTCCTTCATCGGGTAGATCCAGGTGCCGCCGATCTGCCCGTACTTCGAGCGGATCTTCACGGGCCACGGCCCGATCGTGTGAATGAGGCGATCCAGCGGCTTGGGGACCTTCCAGACCTCCTTGACGCCGAGCTCCCAGACGGCCGGCTCGCGGCCCTCCGACAGCCCGAACTCGCGGATCGCGGCGCCGGTGAGCGAGCCCCAGCAGCCCTCGGCCAGCACGGTGTGCTGAGCCGTGACGTCCGTGCCCGGCTCGAAGTTGCCCAGCGGCTGGCCGTCCTTGCCGCGGCCCTTGTCGCCGGTGCGCACGCCGCGCACGGCGCCGTCGGTGACGAGCAGCTGCGTGGCGGCGGTCTCCGTCAGCACGTACGCGCCGCCCTCCTCGGCCAGGCGCTGCTGGAAGCGCGCCAGGGCCGACACCGAGACGACCTCGTTGCCGTGGTTCTTGAACGGCGGCGGGGGCGGGATCCGGATCGCGTGCTTGGAGGTCGGCGTCATGTAGACCGCCTCCTTGGTCACCTCGCCGAAGGCCCACCCCTCCTCGCGCCACTGCTGGCGCGAGTACTCGGGGTAGAGCTCCTGCAGCGGCCCGGGGCGGACGACCGCCCCGGACAGGTTGTGCCCGCCGCACGTCTTGGCCTTCTCGATGACCGCGACGGGCACCTCGCCGAGGCGCTCGAGCGTCTCCTCGTCGTCGGCGAGCAGCTGCAGCAGGCGGTTGGCGGTGGCCAGGCCCGCGGTGCCGCCGCCGATGATGGCGACGCCGACCTCGATCCGCTCGTCCTCGGCATCGAGCTCGCGCTTGATGAACTCGTTCGGCGAATCGACGGGAGGCGGATAGGCCGCCGGGACGGCGACACCGTTGTGGCCGGCCACGGCGATCAGCTCCCCTTCTTGGCCTTCACGGCCTCGATCAGCTTCGGCACGATCTTGTTCAGGTCGCCGACGATGCCGAGATCGGAGAACTCGAAGATCGGGGCGTTCGAGTCCTTGTTGATCGCCACGATGTTCTCCGAGGACTGCATGCCGACCTTGTGCTGGATGGCACCCGAGATGCCCGCCGCGAGGTACAGCTTCGGCGCGACGGTCTTGCCCGTCTGGCCGATCTGCGCCGCGTACGGGTACCAACCGGCGTCGACGACCGCGCGGGTGGCGGCGACGGCGGAGTTACCGCCGAAGGCGCCCGCCAGGTCCTGGAGCTGGTCGAAGCCCTCGGGCTTGCCGAGCCCGCGGCCGCCGGCGATCAGGACGTCGGCGCCCTCGATGTCGACGTCGGCACCGCGCTGCTCGCCGCGCTGGACCATCTTGGCCTTCGTCGACCAGGGCGAGAACTCCACGTCGACGGTCTCCACCGCGGCCGTGCCGCCGTTGGAGGCCGGGACCTCGAACGCGTTCAGGCGCCCGATGATGATGCCCTTGCCCTTGTAGCGGGACTCGGAGATCGACGAGTCGCCGAGGATCGGGCGCTCGGCGACGAGCTTGCCGCCGTCCACGCTGACGCTCGTGACCTCCATCGTCACGCCCGCGCCGATGCGCGCGGCCAGGCCGGCGCCGATCTCGAAGCCGAGCAGGCCGCCGCCGAACAGCGCGTAGTCGTGGCCGTTGTCGGTCATGACCTTGGCCATCGCATCGACGACCGGCTGCGACAGGCCCTCGGGCCCCTCGACCTTGAAGACCTTCGCGGCGCCGTAGCCGCCGAGCTGGCCGGCGAGGTCGTCGGAGACGCCCTCGCCCACGACGATCGCGTGGGCCTCGGTGCCCAGCTCGGACGCCAGGCGCGCCGCCTCCGCGACCGCGCCGAGCGAGTTCTTGTTGAACGCGCCCTCGTAGTGGAGGGCGTAGACGAGAATTCCCGCCATGTCAGATCAGCTTCCTCTCGTCGAGCCAGGCGACGATCTTCTCGACCGTCTCGTTCGTGTCCTCGTCCTCGATGATGAGGCCGGCGGACTTGGCCGGCGGGGCCTTGAAGTTGCCGCACTCGACCTGCGAGCCGTCGGTGCCGACGCGTGACGCGTCGATCTCCACGTCGCCGGTGCCGAGCGCGTCGAGGGGCTTCTTCTTGGCGCCCATGATCGCCTTCAGCGACGGGTACCGGGGCTCGTTGATGGCGTCGCCCACCGAGATGACGGCGGGCAGCTCGACCTGGACGGTGTCGTAGCCGTACTCGGCCTGGCGCTCGCAGCGCAGGCCGCCGTCCGAGACGTCCATCTTGATGACCTGGGTCAGCGACGGCATCTGCAGGTGGTCGGCCACGACGGCGCCGATCGTGTAGCACTCGCCGTCGTCGCTCTGCTGGCCGAGCAGGACGAGGTCCGGGCTCTCGCGCTTGAGCGTCTGGGCCAGGGCGTACCCCGTCGCGGCGACGTCGGAGCCGGCCAGCGCATCGTCGGAGAGATGGACGGAGCGGTCGGCACCCAGCGACACGGCCTTGTGCAGCGCACGCACGGCCGAGCCGGGGCCCATCGTCACGGCGATGATCTCGTCGACTTGGACCTCACCGCCCTCCTTGAGCTGCATCGCCGCCTCGATGGCGTGCGTGTCATACGGGTTGAGGTTCTTCTCGCCGCCGCGGTCAAGGCGGCCCGTGGACGGGTCGATGCGCTTGGTCACCGCCGCGTCGGGCACCTCCTTCACCAGCACGCAGATCTTCACTTTCGAGTCCTCCTCTGGGGCAAATCGGACGCCGGGGATGCTACCCCGTTCGTTGACTCGCAAGTCAACGAAGGCCTCGGGCACCCCCCGAACGGCGGTGCCGGGCGGGGCTCAGCGGGTGACGGCGCCCTGGATGAAGTCGATGATGTCCTGCGTCGAGGCGCCCGGGGTGAACACCTCGGCGACCCCCAGCGACTTGAGCTCGGGGATGTCGTCGGCCGGGATGGTCCCGCCGACCGTGACGATGACGTCGTCGATGCCCTGCCCGGAGAGCAGCTCGACGATCCTCGGCACGAGCGTCATGTGCGCGCCCGAGAGGATCGACAGCCCCACCGCGTCGGCATCCTCCTGGATCACCGTCTCCACGATCTGCTCCGGCGTCTGGTGCAGACCCGTGTAGATGACCTCCATCCCCGCGTCGCGCAGCGCGCGGGCGATGATCTTCGCCCCGCGGTCGTGACCGTCCAGACCGGGCTTGGCGACGACCACGCGGATCTTGTGCTGGGTGGCGGCGGCGCTCATCGGGGCGGAACAATACGACCTGCGCCGTCCCGGACGCGGTGCGCTGCGAGCCGTTGGCGAATTGGGCCCTCCCAGGGCCCAACTCGCCGAGCGCGGCGGCCTACCGGACCTTGATCGTCTGATCCATCCCCGGATGGATCGTGCAGTGGAGCTTGTAGGTGCCCTTCTTCGTGAGCTTCTTGGAGAACGAGCCGCTCGTCTGGGTGTTCGAGCGGAACTTCATCGGGCCGCTCTGGACCGTGACGTTGTGCGGGGCCTTGCCCTTCCAGACCCACTTGACCGTCGTGTTCTTCTTGACGGTCATGGTCTTCGGGACGAAGGAGTTGTCCTTCAGACCGGCGGTCTTCGTAGCGGCGAAGGCCGGGACGGCGACCAGCGCGGCGGCGGCGGCGACGGCAAGGACGGGGGCGATGAATCGCTTCATGCAGAGCACCTCGGAGCTCGAGAGGGCAGATCGGCCGACGAGGTGACTGACGCCCGGCCGGCACCGTTCCTTCCCCGCCGCCGGAGCGAGTGTCCCACAATGACGAAAGGCGCCGCCAGGGCGCCCTTCGCAATCAGTCAGGTTCCGGTCGAGCGGTCCTACGCGGCCTCGCGCAGGTCCTGCAGGTCGCCCATCTCGGCCAGGCGCTGCAGCGCGCGGGCCTCGAGCTCGCGGGCCTCCTTGGCGGTCACGCCGAGCTTGCGCTCGATGCGCTCGCCGGGCGCCAGCAGCTCGCCGCCGGCGCCGAAGCGCGCGGCGATGACCTTCTGCTCGGCCTCGGGCAGCAGCTTGACGGCGCGCTCCAGGCGGGCGCGGATGTCGAGCTCCTGCACCGCCTCGTCCGGCGCCGGTCCGTCCGACGGCCGCAGCTCGCCCAGCGTCGCCGAGTCCGAGTCGTCGCCGACGCGGCGGTCGAGGCTCGGCGGCTCGTAGTCGAGCGCGCGGATGCGCGTGACCTCGTCGACCTCGAGGCCCGCCTCCTTGGCGATCTCGGCGTCGGTCGGGTCATGCTCGAGACGGACCGTCAGCTCACGCTCGACGCGGCCGACCTTGCGGGCCCGCTGCGCGATGTGCGCGGGCAGGCGGATCGTGCGCGCCCGGTTGTCCAGGCCGCGCTGGATCGCCTGGCGGATCCACCAGGTCGCGTACGTCGAGAACTTGTAGCCCTTGCGGTAGTCGAACTTCTCGACCGCGCGGATCAGCCCGAACATGCCCTCCTGGACGATGTCCGCGAACGGCATCCCCTGGCCCTGGTACCGTCGGGCGATCGACACCACCAGACGGATGTTCGAGTTGATCATCCGGCCCTTCGCATGGAGGTCGCCCTGCTCGACGCGCTTCGCGAGCACGACCTCCTCTTCTTTTGTCAGGAGCGGGTAGACGGACGCCTGCTCGAGAAGCAGGTCCGTCGGCTCGAGTTCGTCGAGCGGCCGCTCATGGAGGCGATCAACCGCCACGCTTCATCACTTCCTTCATCAAGGTCAAATATCCGAGTTCAAAGGTATGTATTCTACGCCAATTCCGTTGCCTTCGCAACAATGCAACGGGTGGCTGGGCGTGATGTTGCGCCCTTGGGCGCAAGAATCGCGGCATCGGAGCGGACGGTCCGCGTAGACCGGAAGTGCGCGCAGCACGACGAGCGCGCTCCGAGTGCCTCAAAATGGTACCAGGTCTCAGCGTGTTCGCCTAGTCGTGCCCGAGTGATCGTGCTGCTCTAGTCGCGCAGAGGGCGGGCGCCGCCGCACCAGAGCGCGGCTGACTCGCCCTCCAACACGTCTGCCCCTTTGGCCGCCCGGCCAATCGGACCTCGGGCAAATGTGCGCCCTGCGGCGGCCACGAGGTTCCCGGCGCGGCGCCCGCCGAGCACCGCCCGCTCGGCGATGAGCGTGACCGGCCCGAAGACTTCGGCGACGGTGGCGACCTGGCGGCGGGCGCGCCGCAGCGGCGCCTCGTCGATGAGGTTCGCGACGTAGACCCCGCCCGGCCTCAGGACGCGCCGCACGTCCGCGAGGGCCTCCACCGTGCACAGGTGGTCGGGCACGCGGGGGCCGACGAAGACGTCCGCGACCACGGCGTCGAACGAGCGCGGCCGCAGCGAGGACACCCCGGCGCGGGCGTCGGCGGTGCTCACCCGCAGGCCGGGCACGTCGTCGAGCCCCAGTTGCTCGCGGGCGACCCGGACCACGTCGGCATCGACCTCGAGGACCCGCGACCGCGAGGCGGGGCGCACGGCGGCAAGCCACCGCGCGAGCGTGCACGCGCCGCCGCCGAGGTGCAGGACGTCGCCGGGCGCGGTCGCCTCGAGCACGCCGGCGATCCAGCGCGTGTACGGGATCTCGAGGTGCCGCGGATCGGCGAGGTCGACCACCGAGGCCTCGAGACCGTCGACGAGCAGCGTCCGGCGCGTGCCGTCGGCGAGCACCCGCGCGCGCCCCGGCGGCGCCGGCTGCGCGGCGGCGCGCCGCCGGCGGCTCACCGCGCGATGTCGCCCAGCAGCCCGCGGGCGATCACGAGGCGCTGGATCTCGGAGGTGCCCTCGTAGATCTCGGTGACCTTCGCGTCGCGGTAGTAGCGCTCGGCCGGGAACTCGCGGGTGTAGCCGTAGCCGCCGAGCACCTGGATCGCCTCGCCCGTCCAGTGGCGCGCGACGCGCGAGGCGAACAGCTTCGCCTGCGCCCCCTCGACGGTGTGCGGGCGCCCGGCGTCCTTTGCGCGCGCGGCGCGCCAGACGAGCGCCCGGGCGGCCTCGATCTCGGTCTGCATCTCGGCGAGCTTGTGGCCGATCGCCTGGAAGCCGCCGATCGGCCGGCCGAACGCGTGGCGCTCCTTCGCGTACCCGGCCGCCAGGTCGAGCGCCGCCTGCGCGATGCCGACCGCCTGCGCGGCGATCCCGATCCGCCCGCCGTCGAGCGTCTGCAGGGCGATGCGCATGCCCGCGCCGGCGGCGCCCAGCCGCTCGGCCGGGCTGCTCTCGAAGACGAGGTCCGCGGTCGACGAGGAGTGCAGGCCGAGCTTGTCCTCCTCGCGCACGGCCTGGAAGTCGCGCACGGCGAACGCGCTGACGCGCTCGCCTTCGCGCGCGAAGACGTTGACGTGGCGCGCGTAGGAGCCGTTGGTGATCCACTGCTTCGTCCCGGTCACCGTGCCGGTGTCCGCGTCGTAGCGGGACCGCAGGGCGCCCGCGTCGCTGCCGGAGCCGGACTCGGTGAGCGCGAAGGCGGCGAGCTCGTGCCCCTGGGCGAGCGGCGGCACGATCCGGGCGATCTGGCCGTCGTCGCCGTGGGCGAGGACGGGCAGCGTCCCCGCGCTCGTGTGGACGGCGACGGTCACGCCGACGCCGGCGTCCGCGCGGGAGAGCTCCTCGAGGACGAGGATGTAGGAGAGGAAGTCCGCGCCCGCGCCGCCGTGCTCGACCGGGACGCAGACGCCCATCAGGCCGAGCTCGCCGAGCTGGCGGAAGACCTCAAGCGGGAAGCGGTGCTCGCGGTCCCACTCCGCCGCTCCGGGCGCGACGACCTCGTCGGCGAAGCGGCGCGCCAGGTCGCGGATCGCACGCTGCTCGTCGGTGAGCTCGGCGAGGGTCACCGCCGCACCACCTTGCGCGCCACGGTTCCCGCCGCCGCCACCGCGACCGCCGCCGCGCCGATCTTCAGCCGGCGGCCCAGCGTCTCGAAGCGCATGACCTCCCAGCCTTCCTCGCGCGCGACGCGGGCCAGCTCGGCGTCCGGGTTCACCGCAACCGGATGGCCGACGGCGCGCAGCATCGGGAGGTCGGAGGCCGAGTCGCTGTAGGCCCACGACGCGGCGAGGTCGATGCGCTCCTCGCCCGCGAGCTCGCGCATGCGGACCGGCTTGCCCTCGCCGTAGTTGAAGGGGCCCTGGATGCGTCCGGTCAGCACGCCGTCCTCCTCCTCGAGCTGGGTGCCCAGCCCGCCGTCGAAGCCGAGGACCGTGGCGAGCATGTCCGCCGTCCCCTGCGTCGCGGCGGTGCAGATGTACACGGGGCGGCCGGCGTCCTGGTGGTCGTAGGCGACCTGGAGCATGCGCGGGTACACGCGCGGCAGCACGCCGGCGAGGACCATCGGGGCGAGCCGCGCGAACTCCACCGCGCGGCGGCCCGCGATGATCGCGCTGACCCGCTCCTGGACCTTCGCGGTCGCCTCGTCGGTGGAGCCCTGCAGGCGGAACTGCAGGTTCGCCCAGGCGTCGGCGTAGAGCCGGCGGCGCGGGATGATCCCCGCCCGCGCGCCGGCCCGCGCCCAGTGGAAGCCGGACGAGCCGGCGATCAGGGTGCGGTCGAGGTCGAAGAAGGCGGCGGCGGGCGACACTCCGATGTGACCGCTCCGCTCCAGACCTCCCAGCTCCGCTTCAGGAGTGCGACGGTGACCGCTGCGCTGGTCGGTCACGTCACACGACCCGTGGGCCGGGTGAGACCGCTTCGCTCTCGGGGCTGACCCGTGGGCCGGGTGTGACCGCTTCGCTCTCGGGCCTGACCCGTGGGCCGGGTGTGACCGCTTCGCTCTCGACCTCCCACCTTCGCTCTGAGATAGCGGAGGTGACCGCTCCGGTGGTCGGTCACGGTACAGATCCCGTGGGGGCCTCAGACCCGGACGATGATGGCATCCCCCTGGCCACCGCCCGAGCAGATCGCCGCGCAGCCGAGCCCGCCGCCGCGGCGACGGAGCTCGAGGATGAGGGAGCCGATGATCCGGGCGCCCGACGCGCCGATCGGGTGGCCGAGGGCGACCGCGCCGCCGTTGACGTTGACCTTGTCCTCGTCGATGCCGAGCACGCGGACGGAGTTCAGGGCGACGGAGGCGAACGCCTCGTTGATCTCCCAGAGGTCGATCTCGCCGGCGGTCAGGCCGGCGCGCTCGAGCGCCTTCTTCGCCGCGCTCGCGGGGGTGCGGGCGAGGTAGGCGTACTCGTCGGCGGTCTGGGCGTGGGTGACGATCTCGGCGAGGACCTCCTTGCCGTTCGCCCTCGCCCACTCGTCGGAGGCGAGCACCAGCGCGCCGCCGCCGTCGTTGACGCCGGGCGAGTTGCCGGCCGTGTGCGTGCCCTCCTTCGACGCGAGCCCCGGCAGCTTGGCCAGGGTCTCCAGCGAGCTGTCGCGCCGCGGCGCCTCGTCGACCTCGACGACCGTCTCGCTCTTGCGCGACTTCACGGTGACCGGGACGATCTCCTCGGGCAGGCGGCCCTCGTCGGTGGCTGCGATCGCGCGCTCGTGGGAGCGCAGCGCCCACTTGTCGAGGTCCGCGCGGGTCATCTCGAGCTCGTCGCCGACCTCCGTGGCCTCGACGAACATCTGCTTGCCGGTGAACGGGTTCGTCAGGCCGTCGTGGACCATCGCGTCGAGCGCCTTGACGTCGCCCATGCGGAAGCCGAAGCGGGCGCCGGGCAGCAGGTACGGCGCGTTCGACATCGACTCCATGCCGCCGCCGACGCCGACCTCGACGTCGCCCGCGCGGATCGCCTGGTCGAGCAGCACCGTGGCGCGCACGCCGGACGCGCAGACCTTGTTGATGGTCTCCGAGGAGACCTCCTTCGGGATGCCCGCCTTGATCTGCGCCTGGCGCGACGGGATCTGCCCCTGGCCGGCCTGCAGCACCTGGCCCATGATCACGTGTTCGACCTGCTCGGGCTCGACGCTCGCGCGCTCGAGCGCGGCGGAGATCGCGCGGGCGCCGAGCTCGGTGGCATCGAGCGTGGCGAGCGCCCCGCCCATCTTGCCGATGGGGGTCCGGGCGGCGCTGAGGACGACGGTCTTGGGCATCGGGAACGGCCTCTCGTTGCGAGCGAATGCGTGCCCGGATCCTAGACTCGCGGGTCCATGGACGTGATCGCCACCACCGCCCCACCCCGGGACACCGACGCCGACACCGTGGTGGTCGGCGTATTCGAGGGCAAGGACGTCGCCCACGATCTCGAGGGCGCGCCGCTGCAGGGCCTCCTGGAGACCGGCGAGGCGCGGCGGTCGTTCGAGCACGTCGCGCTCACGCACGCCGAGGGCAAGCGCTGGCTGCTGATCGGCCTCGGCGAGCGCGACGCGTTCGACGCCGAGCGCGCGCGGGTGCTGGCCGCGGTCGCGGCGGGCCACCTGGACGCCCTCGGCACGCGGTCGCTGTGCTGGGAGGTGCCCCACCACGTGGGCGCCGACGTCGTCGAGGCGCTCGTCGAGGGGACGCTGCTCGCCGCCTACCGGTTCGACCGGTTCCGCCGCCCGCCCGAGGATGCCCCGGCGCGCCTGGAGCGGCTCGTGCTCTCCGACCACCACGACGTGGGCGAGGCCGTGGCGGCGGGCCGGGTCATCGGCGAGGCGCAGAACGCCGCCCGCGACCTCGCGAACGCGCCCGCCAACGTCATGACGCCGACCGCGCTCGGCGAGCGGGCCCGGGAGCTCGCCGCCGAGCACGACGCCATCACCGCCACCGTCGAGGGCCGCGCCGCGATCGAGGGCCGCGGGATGGGCGCGTTCGCCGCCGTGGCGCGCGGCTCGGAGGCCGAGCCGGCCCTCATCACGCTGCGCTACGAGCCGGAAGGCGCGAGCGGCCCGCTGCTCGGGCTGGTCGGCAAGGCGGTGACGTTCGACAGCGGCGGCCTCTCGATCAAGCCCGCGGCGAGCATGGTCGCGATGAAGTTCGACATGGCGGGCGGCGCCGCGGTGCTGGAGGCGGTCGGCGCGATCGCGCGCCTGCGCCTGCCCGTGCGCGTGCTCGCCGTCGTGGGCGCGACGGAGAACCTCATCAACGGATCGGCGATGCGCCCCGGCGACATCCTGCACACGAAGGCCGGCCTCACCATCGAGGTCAACAACACCGATGCCGAGGGCCGGCTCGTGCTCGCCGACTGCCTGACGCACGCGGTCGAGGAGGGCGCGGAGCGGCTCGTCGACGTGGCGACGCTCACCGGCGCGATCCTCAGCGCCCTCGGGCGCACGCACGCCGGCCTGCTGGGCGACGACGACGCGTGGTGCGAGGCGGTCGCCGAGGCCGGCCGGCGCAGCGGCGAGATCGTCTGGCGGCTGCCGCTGCACGCCGAGACCGCCGAGCTCGTCAAGGGCACGGTCGGCGACCTCGTCAACGCCGTCGAGAGCCGCGTGGCGGGCTCGATCACGGCGGCCGAGCTGCTGCAGCGCTTCACCGGCGATGTGCCGTGGGCGCACCTCGACATCGTCGGCGTGGGCTGGGACTCCGGCAAGGCCTACGCGCCCAAGGGCGCCAGCGGGTGGGGCGTCCGTATCCTTGTGGAATTGGCCCGCGCGCTCGCGTAGTTTGCTCGCCATGGCCGATCAGACCACCGCCAGCGCCCGCCGTTCCGTGGGCACGTACGACTCCTACCCGGACGCACAGCGCGCCGTCGACCGGCTGTCCGACGCGGGCTTCCCGGTGTCACGGGTCGCGATCGTCGGCCGGGGCCTGCGCTTCGAGGAGCAGGTGCTGGGCCGGGAGACCGTCGGCTCCGCCGCCCTGCGCGGCGCGGGCCAGGGCGCCGTCGTGGGCGTCCTGTTCGGGCTGTTCCTGTGGGCGATCTCGGCCAACGACGTCGCGGCCGGCTGGCTCATCCTCTACGGCCTCATCTGGGGCGCGGTGCTCGGCGCCATCCTCGGCGCGATCTACCAGGCCGCGTCCGGCGGCCAGCGCGACTTCCGCTCCGCGAGCCGGATGACCGCCGACCACTACGACGTGATGGTCGACGACGACGTCGCCGCCGAGGCGATTCGCATCCTCGACGGCGGGGCGTCCTCGGCCCCGGCCACGGGCGCGACGGCGCCGCCGAGCATGCCGGACCCGTCCGCGGGCTCGCCGCCCCCGGCGTCGCCGCCCGCCGGGGCCTGACCCGCGCCGGCCGGCCGAGCCGCCGCACAGGCCGCCCGGGGGCCGCTACTGTCGCTCTGTCATCTACGAGACGAAGGCGTCATACTTCCCCGGACCTCGCGATGTCTCCGCTCAAGCTGTCACCCCACACGCGCATTCACGCGCTGGGCGGCCTGCTCATCGTGGCGCTCGCCGCGGCGACGTCGCTGGTGGTCATGAGCACGAACCTGCACAACCCGGGGACGCGCAGTGCGCTGCTGCTCGGCGGGGTCGTCGTGACGGGCGCGATGCTGCTCGTGGAGGACGGCGACCGGACGCTCGGCGCGTACGTCCTGGCGTTCCTGCTCTCGTTCGTGGTCTTCGCGCTGGTCCTCGCCTGACCGGCGCCCGTCGGCACGGCCCATAGGCTTCCCGGGTGCGCCGCGCCCTGCTGCTCTGGCTGCTGCTCTTCGCCGTCTACTCCGCCACCGTCGGGCTCGACGCCTCGCCCGGCGAGCGCTGGTCGGCCCGCGAAGGCCACGTGCTGCTCACCGCGGAGTCGATCGTCTCCGACGGCGACCTCGACCTGCGCGACCAGTACCGCGAGGGTGCGTGGACCGCGTACGGCGGCCCGCCGCTGCGACCGACGGCGGGGACCGTCGAGGGGCGGCTGCTCGAGCCTCAGGGCATCGGCTTTCCCCTGCTGATCGCCCCCGCGTACGCGCTCGGCGGCACGACGCTCGTGCAGCTCTGGCTGGCGGCGCTGACGGCGCTGGGCTTCGTGTGCGCGGCGGCGCTCGGGCGGCGGCTCGTGCCCGACCCGTGGGCGACGACCGCCGCGCTGGTCGCCGGGCTCTCGCCGCCGATGGTGGCCGCCGCGACGCGGGTCTCGCCCGAGGCGGTCGGCGGAGCGGTGCTGGCCGCCGCCGCGCTCGGCGCTCTGCGCGTGCGGGAGCGACCGCAGCGGCTGCAGGCGGTCGGGGCGGCGGGGCCGATCGCGATGCTCCCGTGGCTGGCCACGTCGCTCGTGCCGGCGGCCGCGACGTGCGCCCTGGCGCTGGCCCGCTGGCTGAGCCGCCGGCGGCAGCGCTTCGCGGCGTTCCTCGCCGTGGAGGTGATGCTGTTCTCCGGCATCCTGTTCATCACGCTGACCGATCGGCTGTTCGGCGGGCTGACGCCGTACGCGCCGTCGCTGGCGGCGAACGGCGCGCTGGGCACGGGCTCCGTCGGCGACGCGCTCGAGCGCTGGCCGCGGGTCGTCGGGTGGTGGTTGGACCGCGACGACGGGATGCTGCGCTGGGCGCCGTTCGCCGCGCTCGGGTTCCTGGCGCTGTGGCTGCTGTGGCGCTCGCGGCGCGACCGGCTCGCCGTGATCGTGGGCGACCAGGTGGACGTCGAGGTGGCGGCCGGCTTCCTCGCGACGCTGTGCGCGGTGCAGCTCGCCGTCGCGACGTTCCTGGCGCCCGACCTGCACGGGGCCTGGGCGCCGTCCAGGCTGCTCGTGCCCATCGTGCCGGTCGGCGCGGCGCTCGCCGCCTGGGGGCTGCGCCACGCTCCGCGCGCGGGCGCGGCGCTGGCCGCGGTGACCCTCGCCGGAAGCGCGTGGCTGATCCTCGGCGCGCGGTTCGGCGACGGGACGCTGCAGCCGCCGCGCGGTGCGGTGCCCTGGGGCGGCGTGCAGGACGTCCTGCCCCGATTCGGCGGCACGATCGGCACGGGCGAGGCGATCGTGCTCGCGATCGTGGCGGTCGCCCTCGCCGCGCTGGTCCTGCGCGAGCGGCGGGCGTGGCAGGAGGCCCGCGGCCGGGTGGCGGACGGGCTGCCGCGCCGGCCATGAGCTGACACCGGACAGCGTCGCCGTCAGCGTGACGCCGCTCGCCGAACCGGTCGCGCGGCACCGCAGGCCCGCGGGCGGTGCGGCGCGCCCGGCGCGCCGGCGCGAGCTCAGACCTCGGCGCCGGTCTTCTCCAGCAGCGTCCGCGCGGCGCTGGCCGGGTCCAGCCGGCGCGCGACGACCTCGTCGAGCAGCTGCGCGAAGCCGGCGTCCTCGACCAGGCTCTCCTCGAGGCGCCGCCGCATCCGCCCCGCCGCGAGCGCGACGACCTCGTTGTGCAGGTTGCGCCGCCGGCGCTCGCTCAGCGTGCCCTCGGACTCGATGTGCGCGCGGTGGGCGTCGATCTGCTCGACGAGCTCGTCGACGCCCTCGCCGCGGGAGGCCTCGGTCTTGACGATCGGCACGCGCCACCCGCGCTGCGGCGCGAGCGACAGCACGCCACGAATCTCGCGCACCATCGTGTCCGTGAGCGGATGGTCGCGCTTGTTGACGACGATGACGTCCGGGATCTCCATGACGCCCGCCTTCAGCGCCTGGATCGAGTCGCCCGAGCCGGGCATGAGCACGAGCACCACGGTGTCGGCGTGGTCGATGATGTCGACCTCGGCCTGGCCGACGCCGACCGTCTCGAGGAACACGTCCTGCTTGCCCGAGGCGTCCATGAGCAGCGCGGCCTGCAGCGCGGCCTCCGACAGCCCGCCCAGCGCGCCGCGGTTCGCCATCGAGCGGATGAAGACGCCCGGGTCCAGGAAGTGCTCGGTGAGCCGGATGCGGTCGCCGAGGACCGCACCGTGCGTGAAGGGCGACGACGGGTCGATCGACAGCACGCCGATCTGGCGGTCGGCCGCGCGGCGCGCCTTCGTCAGCGCGCCGATCAGCGTCGACTTGCCGACGCCGGGCGGGCCGGTGAAGCCGAACACCGCCGCCCGGCCGGTCTTCGGATAGACCTCGCGAACCACCTCGTAGCCGGCCGGATCCTCGTTCTCGACGAGCGTGATCGCCCGCGCGAGGGCGCGGCGGTCGCCGTCGAGCAGGCGCTGGGCGAGGGTGGGGTCGGCAGCCATGGGGGGCCGCATGATGGCACGGCCGGCGGCGGGCGAGAGGGGTGTCCGGGGACTACGATGCCCGGGGTCCCATGAAGCCCGTGTTGTCCCCGGTCGATCCGCCGACCGTCGAGCCGATCCTCCGCGGCGAACCGCCGCCCCTCCACGGCGGCCCGCTCACGCTCCTGCGGTTCATGCGCCGCCACGGCATGTTCACCGTCGGCTACGCGCGACTGCTGGCGCGCCTGGCCTGGTTGAAGCTGCGGTTCCGCGGCCGCCTGCGCACCGACGGCATCGCCTTCGTCTGTCCGGGCGTCACCTTCGAGATCGGCCGCGGCGCGGTGGTCCATCTCGGCCGCTGGTCGTGGATCGGCCACGGCAGCAAGGTCCGCGCCCACGAGGGCGAGGTGCGCATCGGCGCGAAGACCGTGCTCGGCCAGGAATGCACGATCTCCTCGTTCCAGCATGTGTCGATCGGGCGCGAGTGCATCGTCGCCGACCGCGTCATGCTCATCGACTTCGACCACGGCGTCGTCGAGGTCGAGCGCCCGGTCCGCGGCCAGGGCATCTACAAGCGCGACGTCAACGTCGGCCACAACGTGTGGATCGGCTACGGCGCCTGCATCCTGCGCGGCACGACGGTGGGCGACAACGCGATCATCGGCACGTCGACCGTCGTGACGAAGGACGTTCCGGCCAACGCGGTGGTCGGCGGCGTCCCGGCGCAGGTGCTGCGCACGCGGCCCGCGCCGCGAACGATGCGCTGGGAGTGAGCGCCGGCGCTCAGCCGGTCTTCGTGCCCGTCACGAGCAGGTAGTCGTAGGGCAGCAGGAGACCGTCGCCGCCGCCCGCATCCCACTCGGAGAACTGCGCGCGCAGGTCCTCCCGCAGAGCGGGCATGCGTCCGGCGGCGTCGATCGCGGCGCGGGCGGACCGGAAGCCCGCCAGCTTCTCCTCGACGAAGACCAGCGCCTGCGCGGCGTCGGCGAACCGCCATACGAGGTCGGTGCGCCGCTCGACCTCGAGCGCGACGCCGCGCGGCTCGAACAGCTCGCGCAGCCCGGCCTCCGAGGACCACGGCGGAGGCGTCGCCCGGGGCTCGCCGGCGTCCGGCACGTGGCGGGCGATGGCGGCGCCCATCGCGGCGACCAGGCCGTCGCTCGGCCAGGTGGTGAGCCCCAGCCGGCCGCCGGGCGTCAGGACGCGGGCGAGCTCGCCGGCGGCGACGGCCGGGCGCGGCGCGAAGATCGCCCCGAACGTGGAGACGACGACGTCGAAGCGGTCCTCCTCGAACTCGAGCGCCTCCGCGTCGCCCTCGAGGAAGTCGACGGCGAGGCCCTCACTGCGCGCCCGCTGCCGCGCCACCTCGAGCAGCTCGGTCGTCAGGTCGACGCCGACCACCCGCGCCCCGGCCCGCGCCGCGGCCAGCGCGACGTTGCCGGTGCCCGTGGCGACGTCGAGCAGGTCGGCGCCGTCGAGCGGACCCAGCCGCTCGAGCAGCGCCTCGGCGGCCGGGAGCAGACGCTCGCCGACCGACGGGTAGTCGCCGTCGGACCACTCTGCTCGGACGGCGGCGCGATCGGACACGGCCGCGAGCCTAACCGGCGCCGGCTACCCGGCGCCGCAACTCGGCCAGGCCGACCGGCCCTGCACCTCCAGCAGGATCGCCGCGCGGCGGTCCTGCTCCGCCTCGCTGGCGGCGGCCGGGTCGCCGCTGCCGCCGACGCCGCGCCAGGTCTCGCGGCTGAACTGGTACTTGCCGCGGTACTGCCCGTCGCTGGAGACGACGGTCGGGTCGCCGCCCGACTCGCAGCGGGCGATGCGCTCGAGCAGGCTGCTTGCCGGCGGCACCGAGGTGGTCGAGCCCGACGAGCGGGTCGACGCGGCCCGCGCGGACAGGCCGAGCGCACGCAGGGTCGCGGGTCCGGCGACGCCGTCGGCGCTGAGCCCGTGGCCGCGCTGGAAGCGCCGCACGGCGGCGCGCGTCTGCGGGCCGTAGACGCCGTCCGCGGGAATGCCGAGCGCCTGCTGCAGCGCGACCACGCCTCCGCCGGTGGTGCCGGCGCTCAGCACGGTGCTCGTCGTCGCGATGGGCGCGGCGAGCGCTCCGCCCGCCAGGCCGGTCAGGCTGAACAGGGTCACGGCCACCGCGGTACGGCCGCGCAGCCGCCGCCGGCGACGGCGAAACGCGGAGGCGCGGCGCTCGTGGGAACAGCGCAGGGACTCGCGCCAGGGGTCGCGCGCCGTGGGCGCGGGGCCTGCTTCGCGATGCATGGACACGTCGGGAGCTCCTTGGGTCTCGACGCCTACGGGGTTAGCTGTCGGGCTCGTGCTGGACCTGCACTACGCCGCGCACCTGGCGGCGATTCGCCCCGGGGGCCGTGGACGGCCCCAGTGGTTCCCCCGTTCCCGGCCGCTGGTGCGGACGGAACTCGGCTCGTATGGATACGACGAAGCGGGCAACCTTAGCGGTCCCTCGGACGGAAGGAGCCCGGCCGGCGACGCGCTGACCGCCGGCCTCAGGGCTCGAGCAGCGCCGTCCGGGCGAGATGCGGCGCCAACGAGCGCACGCCCGCCTCGCCCACCCCGCCGGCGTCCAGCGCCGCGCGCAGCCCGGCCGCATGGCCTTCGACGCGCTCGCGCGCGTACGGTTCGGCCAGCTCGCGCGAGACCATGAACGCCCAGTCGCTGGACTGCATCGCGAGCAGCTCGCGCAGCGCCCGGTCGCCGGCCGCCGCACCGGCGGCCACGACCTCCAGCTCGGCCCGGCGCTGCGCCCAGGCGATGCCGGCCACCCGCGGCCCGTCCCAGGTCCACAGGGTCCGCGGCGTCCCCCACGTCGTCACGGGCAGATCGGCGGAGGCGGCGACGGGCTCGTGGCGGGTCAGCGCCTCGTCCAGGCGCGCGATCGGCAGGCCCGCGCGCAGTGCCTCCTCGAGCACCGCCGCCAGCCAGTCGACGCCCTCGTGCCACCAGTGGCCGAGCAGCTCGGTGTCCAGCGCGCACACGGACAGCCCGCCGCCGGCCAGGCGCTCGCGGACCCGCCCGACGAAGTCCACCGCGTCCGCGCGCACCTGCTCGGCCGCGCGGCCGGGGTCGTAGACGGCCCCATCGTTGGACCACGGCTTGTGGTGGCACCCGGTCAGGCGGTGGCTGTCGCGGTAGGCGGGTGCGGCCGGATACCCGTCCGCACCCCATACGAGGTCGATGACCGCCCGGTCGATCGGGACGAGCCGCGGGCCGGCGGCGGTGCGCAGCGGCCGCAGCTGCTCGTCCGCCCCCAGCACGTCGGTGAGCTCGACGCAGACGGCATGCACCCCGGCCTGCTCGAGCAGCGGGTCCAGCCACGGCGCGTGTGCGCACTCCGGCAGCCACAGCCCGCCGCCCCAGCCGCCGAAGCGCGCGCGGTGGGCGGCGATGCCCGTCTCGAGCTGCAGCCGGACGCCGGCATCGGTGGCGAGGAGGGGCAGCACGGGGTGGGTCGCCGCCGACGTCCACGACACGTGCGGGGCGAACGCGGACACCAGGTCGCCGCCCCGCGCGGCGAACCTGTCCGCAGCCCGCTCGTACGCGCCGAGCGCCCGCCGCAGCTCGTTCGCGGCCACCGCGTCGCCCGCCGCCTCCGCGGTCGCGGCGTCGAGCTCGTGCGACCGGCGCCGCAGGTCCCGCGCGAACGCGTCGAACCGCTCGGCGATGCCCGGCGCCTCGAGCTGGTCGGCCAGGACCGGCGTGATCGAGAGCGTCACCGGCGACCGTCCGCCGGGCGCCGCGTCGAGCACGTCGAGCAGCGGCAGGTACGACGTCGCCAGCGCCTCCCAGAGCCACTCCTCGCCGAACGGCCACAGGCCGAAGCCCTCGACGTACGGCATGTGCGTGTGGAGCACGATCGCCAGCTCGCCGGGACCGGCTGCGCCGGGCGCGCTCACGGCCGCAGGACGGCCAGGAAGTCGAGCGCGCCCGCCAGGTCGCGCTCGCCCTCCTCGCGCAGCGCGAAGTCGCGCGCCGAGATCGCCGGCGTGAAGCGGTCGTAGAACGGCTTCGTGATCCGCAGCCGCGCGTGCACGGCGTCCCAGCCCGCGTGCTCGATCGCGAGCTGGTGCAGGCGGAGCTTGCCCGCGTGGAACAGCCCGTGCAGCTCGACCGACGAGAAGTGCGCCGTGCACAGCGCGCGGAACTCCTCGGGCCGGTACTCCTTGACGTGCCACGGGTTGCCGGACTTCTCGGCGCCCTCGGGCGCGAGCGTCAGGACGTTCGGCGTCGTGACGAAGACGACCCCGTGCGGCCCGACGAGCGCCTTGAAGTGCTCGAGCACCTCGTCGGGGTTGCGGACGTGCTCGATCGTCTGCAGGAACACGACCGCGTCGCACTGCTCCGAGAACGTCTCGACGAGGTCGCGAGCGAAGCGCAGGTTCGGCCGCACGTAGCGCAGGCGGGCGTGCTCGTGGGCCTCGGGGTTGGCGTCGACGCCGACCACCGCCGCGGCGCCCGCGGCGGCCAGCACGTCGGATCCGTAGCCCTCGCCGCACGCCATGTCGACGACCCGCAGGCCGGCGATCCGCCGCGCGATCCAGCGATAGACGACGAGATGGCGCTGGTACCAGTAGTTCTCCTCGGGCACGTCGGGCAGCGTGCGCTCGCCGGTGAGCTCCAGCGGCGGGACGCCGGGGGGCTGATCGCGCTGGAGGTAGCGGACGGGGGCGTCGGTCATCGGGCGGGCGAGCCTAGCCGTCCGCGCTGAACGCAGCGTCTACACTCCCCGCCCCGATGGCCGCCGAGCCGCTCACCGCGGACGTCATCCGTGACGCCAACACCCGCTACCACGACGTCGCCGCCGCCCATTACGACGCGAAGTGGGGCATCGACTTCGGCGAGATCGGCCAGACGCAGGTCGTCGGCAAGCTCGCCAAGGCCCTCGGCGGCCGCGTCGGCTCGTTCGGCCGCTCGCTGGAGATCGGCGCCGGCACCGGCTACTTCAGCCTGAACCTGGTGCAGGCCGGCATCGTGCGCGAGGCCGTCGCGACCGACATCTCGCCCGGCATGCTGGACACGCTGCGGGCCAACGCGCAGCGCCTCGGTCTCGACGTCGAGACCGTCGCCTGCGACGCGGAGGCGCTGCCGTTCGCCGACGACTCCTTCGACCTCGTCTTCGGCCATGCCGTGCTGCACCACCTGCCGCACCTCGACGTCGCGTTCTCGGAGTTCCTGCGCGTGCTGCGGCCCGGCGGCACGTTCGTCTTCGCGGGCGAGCCGTCGCTCGTCGGCGACCGCCTGGCCGGCGTGCCCAAGCGCGGCGCCGCGGCGCTGTCCCCCGTCTGGCGGGCTCTGCTGGGCGCCCGCCCGTCCCGCGACCCCGGCGGCCACGGGGACGCGGACCCCGAGCTCGAGCGCATCGTCGACGTCCACGCGTTCGTGCCCGACGAGCTCGCGCGCCACGCTCGCGGCGCCGGCTTCGAGGAGATCCGCGTGCGCGGCGAGGAGCTGCTGGCGAACTGGTTCGGCTGGGCGAACCGCACGCTCGAGTCGACCGCCGAGCCCGGCGACGTCCCGATGGCGTGGCGCCAGTACGCCTACCACGGCTACCTGTTCTTCCAGTCCGTCGACCGCAGGCTGCTCGAGCCGCGACTGCCCGCCCGGATCTTCTACAACCTGATGGTCACCGGCCGCCGGCCGGCCTGAGCCTCAGTCGACGCTGCCGAAGATGGCGGCGGCGAGGTCGTCGTCGCCGTGCCCACGCGCGATCGCCCGCTCGAAGCGCTCGAGCACCACCGGCATCAGGCCGAGCTCGAGGCCATGGCGCTCCGCCGCCTCGAGGGCGAGCCGCGCGTCCTTGGCGCCGAGCGCGAGCGGGAACGAGGTGTCGAACTCGCGATCCACCATCGCGGGGCCCTTGATCCCGACGTACGGCGCACCGACCGGGCTGCCGGCCAGGATCTCGACGAAGCCGCGTGCGTCGACGTCGATCGCCTCCGCGAAGGCGATCGTCTCCGCGAGGTTCTCGACGAGCCCGAGCAGCCAGTGGTTGAAGACGAGCTTGAAGCGCGTGCCCGCCCCGGTGTCGCCGAGGCGCAGCGTCGTGCTGCCGACGGCGTCGAACAGCGGCGTGCAGGCGTCGAGGGCGGCGTCCGGGCCGGATGCGAACACCTGCAGGTTGCCCTGCTCGGCGGGCTGCTTGGTTCCGCCGACCGGCGCGTCGACGAGCGTCAGCCCGCGCTCCTCGGCCAGCGTGGCGCAGCGCTCGATGCCGTCGATGCCGACCGTGGCGGCCTGCCACCAGATCGCGTCGCCGGACGGGAGCTGCTCGGCGAGCGCGATCACGGCGTCCGCATCGGCGGCCATCGTGAGCAGGACGTCCGCGCCGACGACGGCATGGGTCGGGTCGTCGGCGACCGTGATCCCATCCGTCGCGAGCGCCTCTGCCTTCGCTCGCGTGCGGTTGTAGGCGCGGACGTCGTGGCCTGCGCGGGCGATGTTGCGGGCCATCGGCGCTCCCATGATGCCGGTGCCCAGGACGGCGATGTTCATGCCCCCAGTCCTACTCCTTCTCGCGCCGCGAGGTACTGCGCCCGCAGGCGGAACGTCCCGCGCATCGACTCCTCGACCTCGCCGAGGAACTCCTCGCGGTAGGTGGAGTCGGTCAGCACCGCGATGGCGTAGTAGAGGCCGCTGAAGCTGGCGATGGCGGCGCAGACGCGCAGCAGCTCCACGGTGATGACGGTGCGGTCGCCGAACAGGTCGAACGCGACGACCTCCTCGCCGGTCGTGCCCGTCCAGGACTCCACGACGTCCGGCGTGATCGTGAGGACGCCGAACGCGACGAAGAACGCCCCGATCGCCGCCGCGACGACGAGGACCTGCAGCGCGTGGGCGACGAACATCACGAGGCCGACGTTGAAGCGCTGGCGCCGCGTGAGCGCCGGCTCGGTGCCGACCTCGCGCTCGAGCAGGCGGACCTCGCGCGGCAGGCGCCCGGCGATGAACAGCGTGCCGAGGGCCACGAACAGCGCGGACACGCCGGCCAGGTCGCCGTCGGAGACCCCGGCGAAGACCTGCCACATCTCCGTGTTCACGAACAGGACCACGGCAAAGAACAGGAGCAGCGGCACGGCCTTCGCCAGCATCGTCACCGAGCCCGCGAGCTGCCCGAGCAGGCGACCGAACGACCACCGCAGGATCGACAGCACGCCGTAGCCGACGATCCAGTAGACGAGCAGGAGCGTCAGGGCGTTGCCGAGGAGCGTCGCGAGCGACGACCCCCACTGGCCGCCGCCCAGCAGCGGCAGGATCGCCGGGACGACACAGAACGCGACGAGCTCGCCCGTGCCCACGCGCCGGGGGATCGAGAGGGCGGGCTGACCGTGCGAGCGGTTCAGCAGCGCAACGGCTCCCATGAGGATGCCGATGCTCACGACGATGGCCGCGACGTTCGCGATCCACGACCACTCGAGGTTGATGCCGTTGAAGATCTCCAGGACGAACAGGAGGCCGAGGAGCGGCAGCGCGCGGGTGAAGATGTCCTCGCGCGCCGAGTAGTTCTCGATGAGCAGCGGAAGGCCGGCGCGCCGGAAGGACCGCTCGTAGTCGGTGAGCTCCACGGCGGTATGACACCCGGTCGGGTGGACGGCTCCACGGGCGGCCGCGAGACGGCGGGCTCAGCGACCTCCGCCGTAGAGCTCGAGCGCCCGCCGCCGCTCGACGGCGTGATCGACGATCGGCGCCGGATAGTCGCGCCCGATCAGGCAGTTCGCTGCCCGCTGCTCATCCTCGGTCATCGTCCATGGCTCGGCGAGCCTGGCGTCCGGCACGTCCGCCAGCTCGGGCACCCAGCGCCGCACGTACGCGCCGTCGGGGTCGTGGCGGCGCTGCTGCAGCGCCGGGTTGTACATGCGCCGCGCGGGCGGCGCGGGGTCGACGCCGACCGACGCGATCCAGCGCCAGTTGCCGTTGTTCTGCGCCGGCTCGCCGTCGAGCAGCAGGCGCGCGAAGTGGCGCTCGCCGAGGCGCCAGTCGAGGTGCAGGTCCTTTGTCAGGAACGCGCCGGTGACGAGCCGCGCACGGTTGTGCATCCAGCCGGTCTCGGCGAGCTGGCGCATGCCGGCGTCGACGAGCGGGTAGCCGGTCCGGCCGTCCTGCCAGGCGGCGAGCAGTGCGCCGTCCTCGTCGGCGTCCCACGGTGGGTCGGCGCGCCGCGAGCCGAGATCGAAGAGCATGACGTGGGCGTAGAAGTCTCGCCACGCGAGCTGGCGGCGGAACGCCTCGCGGCGCTCGGCGTGCTCCTCGAGCGCCCGCGGGCTCAGCGTGCCCCAGCGCAGGTGCGGGCTGAGCTGGGACGTGCCGCCCGCCACGCGGTCGTGAAGCGCCTCGTAGCGCTCGACCGGGCCCGCGAGCCAGCGGCGGGCCGCGGCGCGCGCGGCGGCTTCGCCGGCGATGTCGGCGTGCGTGCCGGCGGGCAGGCGGCCGGCAGCGAGCCGCGGCGGGACGGCGATCTGCCGGGGCGCGCGCTGGACGGGGCGGCGGTCGGCGCGCAGCCAGGAGCGGTGAAACGGCGAGAACACCGTGTAGGGGTTGCCCTCGCCCGTGCGGATGCGGCCGACGTCGGCGATGTAGTTGCCGGGCTGGGGGCGCGCGCGGTTGCCGAGCGCCTCGGTCACCGCACGGTCGCGGCGGCGCGCGTACGGCGAGACGTCGCTCGCCCAGAGGACCGCCTCGGCGCCGAGCTCGTCGGCGATCCGCGGGACCTCGGCGCGCGGGTCGCCCTCGCGCACGAACAGCCGCGCGCCGCGTTCGCGCAGCTCCCCGTCGAGCGCCCGCAGGCAGGAGAACATGTAGCCGGCGCGCCGGGGGGACCGGTACGGCTCGCGCTCGAGCAGCACCGGATCGAGCACGAACAGCGGCACGACGCGGTCGTACTCGCGCACGGCCGTCGCGAGCGCGGGATGGTCGTGAACGCGCAGGTCGCGGCGGTACCAGACGATGGCGGTGGTGGGCATGCCCGGTCATGTCTACCCGGGGCGCTCGTAGACTGCTCCGAAGGCCCATGCCCGACAGCCCGGTGCGCGACTTCCCCCTCTTCCCGCTCGGCATCGTCGCCCTGCCGACCGAGTACGTGCCGCTGCACATCTTCGAGGAGCGCTACAAGGCGATGATCGAGTCCTGCATCGAGCAGGAGAGCGAGTTCGGGATCGTCTGGCTCTCCGACGACGAGCTCAAGACGGTGGGCTGCGCGGTGGCGATCGATCGCGTGCTCGAGCGCATGGACGACGGCCGGCTGAACATCCTCTGCCGGGGGACGACCCCGTTCCGGCTCGTCGAGCGCCAGGATGACCTGCCGTACCCCGCCGGGACGATCGAGCTGCTGAGCGACCGCGACGAACCGGTCGACGACGCGATCGCGCAGCGGGCGCGGGCGTCGTACGTCGAGCTGGTCGCCGCCGCGACGGACCGCACGCTCGAGCCCGACGAGGTGTCCGAGATGACGGCCTACGAGATGGCGGCGACCGTCGACTTCGGCCTCGACGCCAAACAGGGGCTGCTCGACCTGCGCGCCGAGAACGCGCGGCTGCGGCTGGTCGACCGGCTGTTCCGAGCGGCGACGAAGCGCTTGGACTACGTCGAGCGCGCGCAGGCGCGGGCCAAGAGCAACGGCAAGGTCCGCTTCGGCTGATCGGCCGGCGCCCCGAATGAGCGTCGCGCCCGTTGACGGTGGCGAGCGTCAGTTCGCGGTCGCCGACGCGTTTGCGGGCGGAGGTGCCCGTCGGGCGGACGGGGTCCTTCGGGCCTGTCCCGGCAGACCCTCTACTCGGCGCCGGGGTGCGGCTCACGGCGGCTGCCGTACCAGTACGACGCGGCCAGCCCGACCAGCGCGCCGGGCATCGCCCACAGCGCCTCCCCGACGCCGGGCGGGTTCTCGGTGGGGATGCCGGGCGCGGGCAGGATGTACCCGGTGACCAGCGCTCCGCCGAGCGCGGCGAGGAAGGCGCCGACGATGCCGCCCCAGAACCGGTCGGGGACGAGGACCGCGAAGTGCCAGAGGGCGATGCCGACCATGACCCAGACGAGAACGCTCATGGCCACATCCTCCGGGGGCGGCGAGGGCCTTCCAATGGGGCGGTATACCCATCCCGGCGGTCCGCTCGGAGCGGCCGGAGCGCCGGTTCAGCGCGGGGCCGTCAGAGCGCGCTCGCGAGCGCGAGCGGTCAGAGCGCGCTGGCGAGCGGGAGAGGTCAGAGCGCGCTGGCGAGCGCGAGCGGCCACACCGATGCCGCGCCGCGGCCCCGCAGCTGCCCGCCGACCATCGCGAGCGTCCAGCCGCTGAGGCGCTGGTCGTCGAGCAGCAGGCAGCCGCCCGCCGGCACATCGGCGGCGACGCGGAAGCGCCCGCGGACGTTGGCGACCTGCTGGGCGGCGTTGGCCATGTCGCGCTGCGGCGGGGCGTCCGGGACGGTCCGCGCGACGGCCTCGACGACCGGCAGCCCGAGCGCGGCACCGAGGCGCTGGGCGGCGTCGGCGAGCGCCTTGCCGTGGGCGCGCGACGGCACCCAGGTCACCCACGCCGCGGCCGGTCGCCACGCCCGCACGAGGTCGGCGAGCGCGCCGAGCACCTCGTCGTCGAGGCGCCCGTCGCGCAGCCCGGAGGCGATCGCCGGCCACCACCCCGGATCGCCGATGCGCGCGAGCCCGCGCCCCGGCTCGACCTGCGCCGTCTCGGGGATCTTGCGCATCTTGCCCTGGGGGTCGGGCGCCATCTTCTTCGCGTCCAGCACGAGCGGCTGCGAGCGCAGGTGCAGCTGCGCGGCGCGCACGAGCGCCGGGTCGAGCTCGAGCTGGAAGCGCGGCTCGGTGCAGATCGCGCAGCGGCCGCAGTCGCGCGGGTCCGGGTCGTCGAGCTGCTCCTGCAAGGTGCGCATCAGGCACCGGCCGTCGGCGCCGTAGCGGGCCATCGCGGCCTGCTCGGCGCGGCGCAGCTCGGTGACCGCGCGGTAGCGCTCGGCGTCGTAGCGCCAGCCGTGGTCGCGCACGAGGGTCCAGCGCGTGCCGTCGCGCCGGACCGCGCCCTCGACGTCGAGGACCTTCAGCATCGCCTCCAGCCGGCCGAGACCGAGGTTGACGATGCTCGACAGCTCGCGGGTCGTCAGGCCGGTCTCGCCCGCCGCGTCGAGCTGGAGCAGCACCTGGTCGACGCGCTCCTTGGCGGGGAAGGCCTGCTCGATGAAGAAGTCCTGGATGCGGCGGTCCTCGGCGCCGCGCAGCAGGACCGCGTCGGCGTGGTCGACGGCGCGGCCGGCGCGGCCGACCTGCTGGTAGTAGGAGATGACCGAGCCGGGCGCCTGGTAGTGCACGACGAAGCCGAGATCCGGCTTGTCGTAGCCCATCCCGAGCGCGCTCGTGGCGACGAGCGCCTTGACGTCGCCGCGCAGGAGGCGGTCCTCGGCGGCGACGCGGTCCTCGTTGGCGTGCTCGCCGCTGTAGGCCTCGGCGGCGATGTCGTGGGCGACGAGGAAATCGGCGACCGCGCTCGCATCGCGCTTGGTCAGCGTGTAGACGATGCCCGACCCCTGCAGGGACCCGGCGGGGCCGAGCTCCTGCACGAGCCAGGCCAGGCGCTCGGCGGGGTGCGCGAGCTCGACCACCTCGAGGCGCAGGGACGTGCGCGCCAGGGGCCCGCGGTAGGTGCGCAGCTCGGGTCGGGTCCCGGCGCCGGCCGCGCCGCTCGCGTCGAGCTGCTCGAGCACGTCGGCGACGACGCGGTCGTTGGCCGTGGCGGTCGTGCACAGCACCGCGACGCCCTCGGGCAACGCGGCGAGCATGTCCCGGACCCGCCGGTAGTCGGGCCGGAAGTCGTGGCCCCAGTCCGAGACGCAGTGCGCCTCGTCGATGACGAGCAGCCCCACGCGCTGCGCGAACAGCGGCAGCATCTCCTCCCGGAAGCTCGGGTTGTTCAGCCGCTCGGGGCTGATGAGCAGGAGGTCGACGGCGTCGTCGGCGAGCATCCGGCGAACCGCGTCCCAATCGTCGCGGTTCGTCGAGTTGATCGTGTGGGCGCGCAGGCCGAGGCGCTCGGCCGCCGCGATCTGGTTGCGCATGAGCGCCAGCAGCGGCGAGACGATGAGCGTCGGGCCGCTGCCGGCATCGCGCAGCAGGCGGGTGGCGACGAAGTACACGGCGCTCTTGCCCCAGCCGGTGCGCTGCACGCAGAGCACGCGGGCGCGGTCGCGCACGAGGTCGTCGATCGCCTCGTGCTGATGCTCGCGAAACGTCGAATCGGGCCGGCCGGTGAGGGCGTGGAGCGCGTCGAGCGCGGTGTCGGTCGTCTGGGCCACCATGCCCAGGCTAGGTCGCGGGGCGGCGGTTCTCGCCCCCGTCGTCAGCGGGCCGCCGTCCGGCGGTTCTCGCCCCCGGTCGTCAGCGGGCCGCCGTTCGGCGGTTCTCGCCCCCCGTCGTCGGCGGGCCGCCGTCCGGCCGTGACCGGCTCCTCCTCGGCACCGCACAGCTCGACGACCGATGCACGCGGTTCCGGGCCACGCCCTCAGCGCGCCAGCCCGCACGCCTCCTGCGCCACCTGCCGCACGAGGAACGCGAGCTCGTCGAGCGTCTTGGGCCGGTTGCGGGAGTCGTCGGCGAAGCGGACGCGGGTGTGCTCGGTGCGCACGTCGTAGCGCAGCACGGAGGTGGGGCCGGGCGGAAGGCTCCGGCCGGCGACCCCGGGCTCGTCGAGCTGACGCTGGAGCTCGCGCGCATCGAGGAGCAGCTTGCTCGGCATCCGCTTCGGCTCGCCGCCGTTGCAGCGCACGGTGCCGCCGTCGTTGACCTCGAGGCGCAGCTTCGCGCCGGCGATCGAGCCGGAGCGGTCGACGGCGAACAGGTCGGGCGGCTCCGCGCCGCAGCCCACGGCGGCGACGACCAGCGCGGCGAGGACGGTGAAGGTGGCGGCTCGGGCGGATCGGCGGGTCGGCATCGCGCGCGCATCCTGGCACTCATCCGAGCGCGATGAGGACGATCCCCGCCGTGACGAGCACCGCCCCGGCCGCGCGGACCGGTCCGACGTCCTCGTGCAGGACGGCAGCCGCGAACGCGGTGACCAGCACGACGCTCGTCTCACGGACCGCCCCGACCGCCGCCGCGCTCGCCCGCTGCAGCGCGGCCAGCGCGAGCACGTAGCTGCCGAACATCGCGATTCCGGTCCCCACGACGGCGGGCGTGATCGAGGCCCGCAGAGCCTCACGGCCGCGGATGCGCACCATCGCGACGACGTACGGCGGAGCGGTCAGGGCGAGGACCAGCCAGAGGTAGGCGATCGGGTCGGCGTGGTGCAGCGCGGCGCGGTCGATGAGCGTGTACGAGGCGATGCAGGCCGCGATGCCCGCGGCCAGGGCGACCTCCGGGACGCCGCCGCGCGCCCGCATCCCGCGCACCGCGACGATGCCGACCGCCACGAGCGCCACCCCGGCCACCTGGAGGCCGCCGATCGCGCCTCCGAGGCCCGCGAGGCCGGCCAGCAGGAGCAGCACCGGCGCCATGCCGCGCGCGAGCGGATAGGTCACGCTCAGCTCGCCGATGCGGTACGCGAGCCCGAGCATCGCCCAGTACGCGAGCTCGAACGCCGCGGACGCCGGCACGTAGGGCAGCGCCCTCGTGGTCATTCCGCCGGTGGCGAGGGCGACAGGTGCCCAGATCGCCACGCCGGCGACGACCGCGACCGCTCCGGCCGCCTGCGGGTCCCGGGCCCGCGCCAGCAGGAGGTTCCACAGCGCATGGACCACGGCCGCGCTGAGAGCGAGGCCGAGCGCCGAGGCAGGCATCGCCGGGGACGCTACCGCGCCGGCGCGGCGCCGCGCGACGCAGGCCGGCCGTCGCGAACCGCCCCGCTACCGTCCGGGGCGATGCCCGTCACGCTCGACGTCTGGTCGGATCTGGTCTGTCCGTGGTGCTACATCGGCAAGCGCCGCCTCTCCGCCGCGCTCGCCGGCGAGGAGCCGGGGAGCGTCCTCGTCCGCTGGCACGCCTTCCAGCTGCAGCCCGAGCTGCCCGCCGAGGGCGTCGCCGCCACGGCGTACTTCGCGGCCAAGTTCGGCGGCGAGGAGCGCGTCCGCGCGATCCAGGACCGGGTGACCGCCGTTGCGCAGGACGTTGGCCTCGATCTGCGCTTCGACCGCCAGGAACGCGCGCCCAACACGCTTCTCGCCCACCGTGCCGTCAAGCTCGTCCGCGACCCCGAGGCGGCCATCGAGACGCTCTTCGCCGCCCACTTCGCCGAGGGCGAGGACATCGGCGATCGCGAGACGGTCCTTCGTCTGCTGCCGGACGTCGATCCCGCGGCCCTGGATCGCGGCGAGGGCGCGCGCGCCGTCGACGACGACCTCGAGGTCGCCCAGCAGATCGGGGTCACCGGCGTGCCGTTCTTCGTGGCCGGCGGGCGCGTCGCGGTCTCCGGCGCCCACGAGCCCGAGCTCCTGCGCAAGGTGATCGCCGCGGGCCGCGAGCAGGCCGCGGCGTAGGGCACGCCGCCCGCCGCTCAGCTCGCCACCACCCCACCCCGCCGCGGGTCCGCGCCGCCCGACAGGGCTCCGCCCGCCGACCGCGCCACCGCCTGCACGCCGCCGAAGAACAGGTTCGGCGCCCGGAACGGCGCGACCGCGCGCCCCGCCGCGCGCAGCTCCGCCAGGTCCACCCCGGGCTCGGCGTACACGATCCCGTCCTCGAAGTGCAGCCGCGCGGCGTCGACCGCGCCCTGCGCGCTCAGCTCCCGGTCGACCACGCCCACGATCGTCTGCAGGATCGCCGAGCGGATCCGGTTGGAGCCCGCGCTGCCCAGCACCAACTCGACCGCGCCGTCGGCCGACAGCACCACCGTCGGGGCCATCATCGACGGCATCCGCCGACCGGCGTCGAAGGCGTGGAAGCCCAGCGGGTTCAGGTCTTCCTCGCCCAGGATGTTGTTCACGTGCAGGCCCGTCCCGGGCACGACGACGCCTGAGCCCTCGCCGTTCGTGCACGTCACGCTGCACGCCCGCCCCCACCCGTCGAGCACCGAGATGTGCGTCGTCGCCCCCAGCCGGGAGCCCAGGAAGGACGCCGCGAACCCGGGCCCCGCCAGGCCGCTCACGAACGCGTCCGTGCGCTCCTCCTGCGCGCGCTCCATCACCTCGACCAGGTCCATCGGCCGCGGCGGCGCAGGCCGCCGGTCCAGCAGCGCCAGCGCCAGCGCGAGCAGCAGGCCGCCCGCCGACGGAGGCGGGTTCGTCAGCACCGAGCGTCCCCGGTACCGCACCCGCACCGGCGTGCGCACCACGGCTTCGTACGACGCGAGGTCCTCGGCGGTCAGCAGGCCGCCCCGCGCGCCGAGCCACGAGGCCACCGCCGAGGCCTTCGAACCCGTGTAGAACGGCGCCGAACCCTCCGCCCCGAGCAGCTCGATCGAATCGCCCAGCTCCTCGGACCGGAACCGCTCGCCCTCCGCCAGCACCCGCCCGCCCGGCGCGAACACCGCCGCCGCCTCCGGGGTCGAGCACAGGATCCCGGCCAGCAGCGCGAACACGTACGCCTGCTGAGCGTTGAGCTCCACGCCCGAGCGCGCGAGCGCCGCCGCCGGAGCGGCCAGCTGCGCCAGCGGCAGGCTGCCCCACCGCTCCATCGCCGCGGACACCCCGGCCGGACAGCCGTACGTCCCGCATGACGCCGCGCCGCAGTTGAAGATCTGCACCGCGTCGCCGAACGACACCTCGACCGGCATGAGCTCCGCGGGCGCCGTGCGCGCGAGGCCCCGGCCCGGCGCCTCGACGAAGAAGTCGAGCAGCGCCGGCTCCTCGTCGGCGCCGGCGACCAGCATGTAGCCGCCCGCGCCCGGGCCGGTGAGCAGCGGCTCGGCCGCCCAGGACGTGAGCATCGCCGCGACCGCGGCGTCGACCGCGTTGCCGCCGTCGCGCAGGACCGCCGCCCCGGCCTCCGCCGTGAGCGGGTGGCCGGCGGCGACGATGCCCTTCACGAATCCCCTACCGGCGCGGCACGAACTCCGGCACGTCGAGCTCGGTCACGCCGAGCCCCGTGCGCCGGGTCGCCGAACCCACGGGCCGGTCGTCGCGCGACCGCTCGCGCGACGACGGGGTGCGCCGCTCCACGCGCGGCTCGCCGACCGGCTCCTCCAGGCGCGGCCGCGCCGGCCGCTCGCCGTAGCCGGTGGCGACGACCGTGACCCACACCTGGTCCTCGAGCTTCTCGTCGACCATGGCGCCGAAGATGATGTTCGCGTCGGGATGAGCCGCGGCGGAGACCGCCTTCGCGGCGTCGTTGACCTCGAAAAGCGACAGGTCGCGCCCGCCGGTGATCGACAGCAGGATCTTGCGCGCGCCGTCCATCGACGTCTCGAGCAGCGGCGAGGCCACGGCGGCCGTGGCCGCCTCGAGCGCACGCTTGTCGCCCGTGCCCATCCCGATGCCCAGGAGCGCCGGCCCGGCGTCGGACATGATCGTGCGCACGTCCGCGAAGTCGAGGTTGATCAGCCCCGGCAGCGTCACGAGATCCGAGACGCCCTGCACGCCCTGGCGCAGCACGTCGTCGGCGACCCGGAACGCGTCCATCATCGACGTCTGCTTGTCGAGGACGGACAGCAGACGGTTGTTCGGCACGACGATCAGCGTGTCGACCTCGGAGCCGAGCATCTCGACACCGGTGTCGGCCTGGTCGCTGCGCCGGCGGCCCTCGAAACCGAACGGCTTCGTGATGACGCCGACCGTCAGCGCGCCCAGCTCGCGGGCGATCCGCGCGACCACCGGGGCCGCGCCGGTGCCGGTGCCGCCGCCCGCGCCCGCGGTGATGAACACCATGTCCGAGCCCTTGAGCAGCGCCTTGATGCGGTCGTACTCGTCCATCGCCGCCTGGCGGCCGAGATCCGGGTTGGACCCGGCGCCCAGCCCGCGCGTGATGTTCGGCCCGATGTGCAGCGTGATGTCGGCCGTCGACTGCTGCAGCGACTGCAGGTCGGTGTTGACCGCGATGAACTCGACGCCCTCGACCTCGGCCTCGACCATCCGGTTGACCGCGTTCACGCCCGCTCCGCCGACGCCGACGACGCGCAGCACGGGCTCGCCGCTCGTCCGCGACCGGCCGGCCGGGTCCTGTTCGGGGCCGCGAGCGTACGGGTCGTCCTCGTAGACCGTCTCCGGGAGCGCGAGCATGTCGTTGGGCACCTCGGACTCCGACGAGAAGGCGTGGCGCAGGCGCTCCTGCGGCGACGGGATGCGGGGCTCGCGTTCGGGCTCCGGCTCGACGCGCCGGCCGAGCGAGGGATGCGGCGGATGCGGCGGCTCGTGCTCCGGCTCGGGAGCCGGCGGCGGCGTCGGCCGCGCGGCACGCGGCTCGGGAGCCGGCGGCGGCGTCGGCCGCGCGGCACGCGGCTCGGGAGCCCGCGGCTGCTCGCGGCGAGCGGGCGGCTGCTCGGGCTGCGGGCGCTCGGGCTCGACGTCCTCGTCCGCGGTCGACCGGAACAGCGCCGCCAGCGGGCCCTCCCGCATGCTCGCCCGCTTACCGCTTCCCATTGCCGAGAACCTCCTTCGCGAGCTCGCGATAGGACTGAGCCGCCATCCCGTCAGGATCGTACTTGAGCACCGACATACCCCGGACCGGCGCCTCCGCGAACCTGACCGTCTTCTTGATCCGCGAGGCGAACACCCGATCGCCGAAGTTCTCCTCCAGGATCTCGATCGCCTCCTTGGCGTGGATCGTGCGCGAGTCGACGAGCGTGGGCAGGATGCCCTCGATGTCGACGTCGGGGTTCAGGTTCTCGCGGATCATCGACAGGGTGTTCTGGAGCTGGATCAGCCCTCTCATGGACAGATACTCGCATTGGACGGGGACGATCACCTTGTCCGCCGCCGTCAGCGCGTTGATCGTCAGCAGCCCGAGCGAGGGCGGCGTGTCGATGCAGATGAAGTCGTAGTCCTCGAGGATCGGACGGAAGGCCTTCTCCAGCGACCGTTCGCGGCCGATCTTCGTCGACATCGCGATCTCCGCGCCGGCGAGGTCGATCGAGGCGCACGCCACGTCGATCTCCCGGCGGCGGATGACCTCCCGGATCGAGAGGTCGTACACGAGCACGTCGAACATCGACTTCTCGAGGGAGTCCGGGTCGATGCCCTGCGACATGGTGAGGTTGCCCTGCGGGTCCATGTCCACGCAGAGCACGCGGTGGCCCTCCTCGGCGAACGCGGCCGCGAGGTTCAGCGTGGTGGTGGTCTTGGCCACGCCGCCCTTCTGGTTGGCGAACGCGATGACCTTCGCCTTCGAGCTCACAGCAGGCTCCATGTGCGTCGCGTTGGACTCATACGCACGCGGTATTCGCAGGCGCATGCGGTATTCCTTCCCTCGATGCTCACCCACATGGACGACGTCGAGGAGTCGGAGCGCCGCTTCGGACACATCTGGGCGCTGCGCCAGTTGCTCGGCGCAGCGGCCGGCGCTCGCGAGATCGGCCTGAGCCGATGGCGGATCGAGGCCGAGGGGCGCGTGTGCTCGCCGGCGCACGTGCACTTCGACGAGGAGGAGATCTTCTACGTCCTCGACGGCACGGGCTTCGCCCAGGCCGGCCGGCGGGCCTACGCGATCTCCGCGGGCGACGCGGTCGTCTTCCCGGCCGGCGGGCGGCCGCACACCGTGTTCGGCGGGCCGATCGAGCTGCTGGCCTTCGCCTCCGGCTCCTCCACCCGGCTGACGTACCTCCCGCGCTCGAAGACGATGTGGGCCGGGCCCACCTGGCTGCCGCTCGACGGCGGCCATCCGTTCGATGCGGAGGCCGAGCTCGGCCCGCTCGAGCTCGGCGAGGTCGTCGACCCGGCCGACGAGCGCCCGTCGTGGATCGTGGGTCTCACCGAAGTCGAGGCGATGCCGATCGCCCACGGCGACCGCGACGAGGTGCGCACCGACCTCGGCAGCGCCGCCGGCTCCCGCCTGAGCGGGCTCAGGCACATCGCGATCGCGCCGGACGCCGAGGGGGCGCCGCCGCACTGCCACACCGCCGAGGAGGAGCTGTTCGTCGTGCTCGACGGCGACGGCACGCTGCGCCTGGGCGACCAGGAGCACCCGGTCCGCGCGGGCTCGATCGTCGCGCGGCCGGCCGGCACCGGGGTCGCGCACAGCTTCCGGGCGGGCGGGCAGGGCCTGACGCTGCTCGCCTACGGCCAGCGCGATCCGCGCGACGCCGTCTTCTTCCCGCGGTCCTCGACGCTGCGGATGGCCGGGCTCGGCGGCCTCACGTTCCGCGTCGAGCCCGTCGACCCGCGGGGCGGGGCGCTTTGACGCCCGCCCTCTCCGACGCCGTCCTGGATCCGGAGCGCTGAGCCGCGATCGCCAGCGTGCTCGACCACCGGTTGCTGTTCGTCACCGGCAAGGGCGGCGTCGGCAAGTCGTCGGTGGCGGCGGCGCTCGGCGCGCTCGCCGCCGAGCGCGGCAAGCGCGCGGTCGTCGCGGAGGTCCACCGGCGCACCGACGTGGAGCACGTCGTCACCGCCGCCGGCGCCGACCACGTGTCGATCGACCCGCAGGACGCCATGGAGGAGTACCTCGTCGACCAGCTCCCCCGCGCCCTGGCCGAGCTGCTCTCGTCGAGCCGCGCGTTCGCCTACCTGGCCGCCGCGACGCCGGGCATGCGCGAGCTGCTCACCGTCGGCAAGGTGTGGGAGCTCGCGCAGGACCAGCGCCGCACGCCGGGGGCCGAGCCGTACGACCTCGTGGTGGTCGACGCCCCCGCCACCGGACACGGCGTCGCCATGCTGGCCGCCCCCAAGACGTTCGCGGACGCGGCGATGGCCGGACCGATCGCCCGCCAGGGGCGCATCATCCACGAGATGCTCGCCGACCCGGCCCGCACCGCGATCGTCGCGGTGACCACGCCCGAGGAGATGCCGGTCAACGAGACGCTCGCGCTGCGCGACGGGCTCGAGCAGGCCAACGGCCAGCATCTCGCGCTGGTCGTGGTCAACGGGCTGCGCCGCAAGCGCCTCACGGCCGAGGAGGCCGGCGCGCTCGAGTCGCACCGCGAGCACCCCGCCGTCACCGCCGCGCTGGGCCTGCACGTGCTGGCGCTCGAGCAGCGCGCCCAGCTGCGGAGGCTGCGACGGCACATCGGCGCGCCGACCACGACGGTGCCGTACATCGCCGGCGGCGCCGATATCGCCGCGATCGCCCGCCGGCTCGACGGAGCGCTGGCATGAGACCCTGCGGGTCCTCACACCCCGACGCTACGACCCGGCGGGAGGCGGCATCGTGAGACCCTGCGGGTCCTCACACCCCGACGCTACGACCCGGCGGGAGGCGGCATCGTGAGACCCTGCGGGTCCTCACACCCCGACGCTACGACCCGGCGGGACGCCGCATCGTGAGCATCGAGCCGCGCATCGCCGGCAAGCGGGTGATCGTCTGCGCCGGGTCCGGCGGGGTGGGCAAGACGACGACGTCCGCCGCGCTCGCGATGGGACTCGCCGCGCGCGGCCGGAAGGTCGCGGTCGTGACGATCGACCCGGCGCGCCGCCTCGCCGACTCCCTGGGGCTCGACGAGCTCGGCAACGAGCCGCGCCTCGTCGACCCCGCGCGCTTCGCGGGCCACGGCATCGAGATCACCGGCGAGCTGTGGGCGATGATGCTCGATCCCAAGCACACGTTCGACGACCTCATCGCGCAGCTCGCGCCCGACGAGAAGGCGCGCGACGAGGTGCTCGAGAACCGGATCTACCAGGAGCTCTCGGGCGCCGTCGCCGGGTCGCAGGAGTTCACCGCGATCGCCAAGCTCTACGAGCTCGACCGCTCGGGCGCCTTCGACGTCCTCGTCCTCGACACACCGCCGTCGCGTAACGCGCTCGACTTCCTCGACGCGCCCGACCGGCTGACCAGCTTCCTCGAGGGGCGCGCCCTGCGCGTCTTCCTCACCGGCCCGACAGGCCTCGCGGCGAAGGTCGTCGGCCGCGGCACGAGCGTCGTGTTCTCCGTGCTCAAGCGCGTGACCGGCGTCGACCTGCTCACCGACCTGTCGGTGTTCTTCCGCGCGCTCGGCGGGCTGCTCGACGGCTTCCGCGAGCGTGCCGCCGGGGTCAAGGCGCTGCTCGCCGACCCGGCCACGACGTTCCTCATCGTCACGTCGCCGGAGCGCGAGCCCGTCGAGGAGGCGATCTTCTTCGCCGCCAAGCTCGCCGAGGCACACCTCCCCTTCGGCGGGCTGATCGTCAACCGCGTGACGCCGGCGGAGGGCCTCGACGCCGAGCCGGAGGCGGTCGTCGCCGAGCTGACGGGGGAGCTGGGCGCCGACCTGGCCCGCAAGGTCGCGGCGACCTACCGCGACGCCCGGGCGCTCGCCCAGCGCGACACGGCGGCCATCGCGCGCCTGCGGCGCGAGATCGGCGACGAGCAGCCGCTGCTCATCCCCCAGCTCGGCGGCGACGTCCACGACGTCGACGGGCTCGTGCGCGTGCACGAGCACCTCTTCGGGCCGGCGGGCTGACCGTCAGCCGCGGCGCGCGGCGTCCAGGCGCGCGGTGAGGACCAGCGCGGCCGCCGAGACGACGACGAAGCCGAGGACCCCGGCGGGGAGCGCCGCGACGGTTCCGACCGTCTGGGCGAGCGCCGTGACGATCGCCCGGGCGACGACCATGCCGAGGGTCAGGGCGAGGCCGAAGCAGGCGAGCACGAGCCAGACCGCGGGGAGCCGGTGCGAGGAGCGCTCGGTCATGTCCCTCACATCGGCGCGCCGCCGGCCTCCGGCAGCCCCAGCATGTGCGACTGGACTCATGTCTGATGCCTACCCCCTGCCGCCACGTCTGATTCGGTCTACCGGACGTTGGCGTTCATCCGGCCTGCATAGTCGATCAACGGCTCACGGCCTCTCCGACTTTCAGGAAACCACCCGGCCCAGACGGAGCCGTCGACGTCAGGCGGGCGTCTCGACGAGCAGGCGGTCGGCGAGCCCGCGCACGTCGGCGTCGAGGTGCCCGCACAGCACGTCGCGCAGCAGCGCGCGCAGGTATCCCGAGAGCTCGGCGATGAGCTCGTCGACCGCCGGCGAGTGCGGCGCGGTGCCGGCGATGATCGCGCGCTCCAACGCGATCGCCTGGCTGGCGCGCTCGGCCAGCGCGACCCGGTCCTCCGGGACGGCGCACAGCGCGGCGAGGCGCCCGGGCAGCCGGCCGGACGCCGGTCCCTCGGGCTCGAGCAGCGCGCGGAGCGCCAGCAGGACGTCGCTGAGCGCCTCGGCGGGCACAGTGCGCTCGCAGGCCATCCCGTAGCGCGACAGCGCCCACGCGAGCTCCCCGGAGCGCGGGGTGCGGCGGGCGACGAGGCTGCAGAAGCCGCGCAGCTCGTCCTCCTCGTCGGCTTCGATGAGCGTGAGGCCCTGCGGGATCCCGCCGGCGCCGAGCGCGGCCGAGCGCCACGCGCCGCTGTCGACGCGCGTCCAGGCGACCGATCCGAGCGCCACGCCGCCGTCGTCGTAGAGGCGCAGCGCGACGAGCAGGCGGCGGAAGGCCCGGCCCGCCTGGACGAAAGGGTCCGGCGCGCCGTCCTCGACCTCGGCGCGGAACGCGGCGACGACGTCGGCCTCGGTGCGCAGCTCGGCGGGCAGGTCGTCGAACGTCTCGGCGCGCGTCAGCGTGAGGCCGTCGGCGAGCACGATCTCCGGCGAGGCGATGTCGAGCCCGAGGACGGCCACGATCGCCGCGGCGTGCGTGCGCCCGGCGAAGATCAGCTCCTCGAGCTGTGCATAGGCGCGCTCGAAGCGCTCGTTGTCGAACTCGAACGTCGTCTGCTCGGCGTAGACACGCTCGAGGAAGAGCGAGAGCGCGGCATGCGCGCGGCCCGGAGCATCGGACGGCACGGGCTCGTGATGGGCCTTCAGATAGCGGGCGATGCCGTCGTGCGCGCCCAGCGCGCGGGCGGCGGGGACGTGCCCGTCGAGCCGGGCGAGCGCGCCGAAGCGCTCGCGCAGGAACTCGTCGACGAGCGGCCGGTAGCAGTACAGGGCCGTGCGCCGGACGCCGCGCTCCTCCACGAGCTCGAATGGGACCTCCGCACCGTCGGCGGTCTCGGCGGCGAGCGTCCACGAGACCTCCTCGACGTAGCGGCGCAGAGCGGCGTGAAGCGTGTGGGAGCGCACGCCGTCCCGTTCGCCGTCCACGTGGCGGGTCCTTCCGCCGGTGGCGATCAGCCGGCGACGGCGGCCGCGTCCGGCACGTCGGCCGGCATGCAGTCGTCCGCGTCCCCGAGCCAGCGCAGCCCGTAGGCGCGCATGTCCTCGATGATCGGCAGGAGGTCGAGGCCCTTGCTCGTCAGCGCGTACTCGACGCGCGGCGGAACCTCGGGAAAGGTCTGGCGCTCGACGATGCCCTCCTCCTCCAGCGCACGCAGGCGCAGCGAGAGGGTGCGCGGCGAGATGCCGGCCAGGGAGCGCTCCAGCTCGCAGAAGCGGGAGCGTCCCTCGGCGAGGTCACGGACCAGGAGGATCGTCCACTTGCCGGAGATGACGCCCGCCGTCCGGCTGACGGGGCAGGGGTCCATGAGCCATTACTTTACCAAGTGAAGCCTCGGGTTCCGGGCGGCACGGCCCGGCTCGGCGGGCGTGGCCACGTTCCGCCGCAGGTGCAGGTGTACGGGTCGGCGTACGAGGGCAGAATTTCGGCTGTGAGCTCGCCGGCGCACAGACCGGGGGTCACGGCGACGGAGAAGGCGCCGCCGGGCATGCGCGGCGTGGGTCCGACGCTGCCGTATCCGCTCAAGGCGGCGCTGACCCGTGGACGCTCCGCGGCCTGGATGCTGCGCGGGCGTCCTCGCCGGGCGGAGGGGCTGCGCATCCTGCTCTACCACCGGATCGCCGACGACGGCGATCCGCTCGCCGTCACCCCGCGCCGCTTTCGCGAGCAGATGGACCTGCTGGGCGCGCAGGGCTACCGCGCCGTGGACCTCGACGAGATCCTCGCGCTGCTCGACGGCGACGGCCCGCTGCCGCCGAGGACGATCGGCCTCACCTTCGACGACGGCTTCACGGACGTGGCGGAGAACGCCCATCCGGTGCTCGCCCGGCACGGCTTCACGGCCACGGTGTTCGTCACGACAGGTGTCACGGACGGGCGCCACCCCTTCCCCTGGTATCGCGATCAGCCCCCCGTCCTCGACTGGGACGACGTCGTCGCGCTGGACCGTGAGGGTGTGCTGCGCTTCGAGGCGCACACGGTCACGCACCCGAACCTGCTCACGACCGACCACGCGACGGCCGAGCGGGAGATCGAGCGCAGCCGTGAGGAGCTCGAGGAGCACCTTGGCCGGCCGGTGACCGCCTTCGCGTATCCGGCCGGCCTGTACGGCGACCGGGAACGGCGGCTCGTCGCCGAGGCGGGATATGCGGCGGCCGTCACCTGCGAGCCGGGACTCAACGTCGCGCAGACCGACCGCTTCGCGCTGAGGCGGCGCCAGATCGACTCCCGGGACACGCTGCTCGACTTCCGCGCGAAGGTCGCCGGCGGCCACGACACCCCGCTGCCGTTCCGGGGGCACTACCGGCGGCTGCGCTACGGCATGGGGCCGCCGCCGGCCGCCCGGGAGAGCTCCCCGGCATAGAGCTCGAGATGACGGCGGCGCACCGCGTCGACGTCGAAGCGCTCGAGCACGCGCCGCCGCCCGGCATCGCCCATCGCCGCCCGCCGGCGCGGATCGCCGAGCAGCTGCTCGATCGCCGCCGCCAACCGCCCCGGATCGCCCGGTTCGACGAGCAGGCCCGTCTCGCCGTCCACCACGATCTCCGGAATGCCGCCGACCCGCGATGCGACCACCGGCAGGCCCGCGGCCATCGCCTCGAGCACCGAGAGCGGCGCTCCCTCCGACCGGCTCGCGAGGACGAAGACGTCCGACCGTGCGAGCAGCTCCGGGACGTCGGTGCGGTCGCCGAGCAGCTCGACCGCGTCGCGCGCGGCCGGCAACGTGCGCAGCTCGCCCTCGACCGCGGGACGCGCGGGCCCGTCCCCCACGAGCGTCGCGGCGAACGAGGCGGGCGGCAGCCGGCCCAGCGCTCGCACCAGGGTCAGCGGGTCCTTCGGGTCGGCGAGGCGGCCGACCCAGACGATCCGCGGAGGACCGCCGTCGAGCGCGGCCCGCGCGACCGCCCCCGCGGGCACCGCGTTCGGGATCACGACGGTGCGCGCCGCACGGCACGTGCCCGCGGCCAGGCCGGCGCGCCGCTCCCCCTCGGCGACGCAGATCGTCACCGTGGTCAAGGGCGCCATGAGCCGGTCGGCCCACCGGTACAGCAGCGAGGGCAGGCCGGCGTAGGCCTTGAACGCCCACCCGTGCACCGTGAAGACGCGCACCGGCACGCCGGTGATCGCCGCGGCCAGGCGAGCGAGGATGCCCGCCTTCGAGCTGTTGGCGTGCAGGATCGCGGGCCTCTCGCGACGGAGCAGCGCGACGAGCTCGAACAGGCCCAGGACGTCGCGCAGGGGATGCAGCGGCCTGCGCACGTGGCGCAGCGCGACGAACCGGCCGCCCGCGGCCCTCGTCGCGCCCGCCAGCGGTCCGGTGCCATGCGCGGCGACGACCACGTCGTAGCGCCGGCTGACCGCGGGCAGCAGGTTCGCCACGTAGGTCTGGGCGCCGCCGGTCTCGGCGAGCGTGATCACGAAGAGGATCTTCGCCATGACAGCGCCGCTCCCGCCCAGATGAGGCCGGCGACCAGCCACAGGTGCCGCCAGTGCAGGGTGTCGATGACCGCGCTGTTGGCGAGCATCCCGCACCAGGCCCCGAGCAGCGCGGCGGATCCGATCCCGAAGGTGCTGCGCCCGGCGGCGGCGTTGCGGATCGCCGCGAGCAGCGTGTAGCCGAGGAACGCGATCAGCGCCGCGAGGCCGAGGAAGCCCTGCTCGCCGACGACGCGTGCGTACGTGCTGTGCGCCGAGATGCCGGCGATCGACTCGAACTGGCCGGGGCCGGCGCCGAGCGGGTACTCCTCGGCCGGCTGCAGGCCGGCCCGCTGCCCGCTGAAGCGCTGCGTGTCGTAGGTCTGCGGCCGGGCGCGCTCGGCCAGGAAGCCGCCGGCGCCCGTCGCGATCACGATCGCGACGACGACGGCGGCGGCGCACGATGCGACGGCGACGAACGCGAGCGCCTGGCGGGCGCCGCCGCGGCGCAGGGCCAGGACGCCGACCATGACGGCGAGCCCGACCGCGAGGTTCAGCCACGCGCCGCGCGAGTAGCTGAACAGCACGCCCACCGCGAGGATCGCGGACAGGACCGCTTTCGCGACCGTCCCGGACCGCAGCAGGCGCGGATGCGGGATCTCCTCGAGCACCATCAGCAGGGCCGGGATGAGGAACGGGCCGAAGACGTTCGGGTCCTGGAACAGCGCGCGCGCCCGGCTGCTCTCGGTGAAGAGCTCCGCGCCGGGGATCAGGGCGAGCAGCGCGGCGACGCCGATGACGGCCGACGTCACGGCGGCGACGACGTACGCGCGGAGGATCAGCTGCGCCCGAGGGCGCGAGACGACGTAGCTCGGCAGCCACAGCGCGAAGATCGCCAGGTACATCGTGATCGAGAAGAACAGGGCGGCCCGCTGCGGATCGGCCACCTGCATCGCCGAGATCACGTTCAGGGCGCCGAGCACGACCAGGATCCCGATCGCCGGGCCAGGGGCCGCGCGCAGATGCAGCCTCCCGGTCACCGCGCTCACGGCGATGACGGCGAAGAAGACGGCATCCGAGGGGGCCGGCTCGAACGCGACGACTCCGAGCAGCACGACGCCGAGGGCGACCGCGGCGTGCAGGTTCGCGAGCGTCAGCGCCAGGAGGCACACCAGGCCGGCGCCGGCGCCGACCGCGATGGCGGGCGCCGGCGGGTACCGGTACAGGGCGAGCGCCATCGCCATGCCGGCGGGGATGCTGGCGAGGCCGGCGAGCAGCGGCAGCAGGCGCCGGTCCGCGCCGTGGCTCATCGAGCGCCTCGGGTCCGTGGCGAACGTGCTCATCGCCTCGTCCCCCGGCTGCATGCCGCGTCGAGGCCGAGAACGGGACGGCAGGTGACCGGCCGCGGGCCCAGCGGGCCGGGGATCGCCGAGCGGGCGAGACGATCGGTCACCTCGGCGGGGGCGGGGCCGCCCGACCGTGCCGCGGCCAGCGCGGCCGGAAGCGACGGCTCGAGCGGGTTCAGCTCCTGGGCCCGGGCGAGCAGGGACACCGCTCGCGACCGCCGCCCCGCCTCGAGCTCCAGCACGCCGAGCTGCGCCTGGGAGTGCCAGCTGCCGGGGTCGCGGCCGATGGCCCGCGCGTAGGCCGATCGCGCCGCCGGCGCGTCGCCGGCCTGGACGGCGAGCGCGCCGGCGACCACGTCAGGCCGGTCGCTGAGCGGGTTCAGCGCCCGGGCGCGATCCAGCGCGCGCCTCGCGGCGGCCGGGTCGGCGGCGCCGATCCGCGCCGCGTGCTCGATCTCGAACGCCGCGAGGGCGGGAAGCGCCAGCGACGCCGCGGCGACGATCGCCACGACCGCGAGCGCCGCGGTGCGGCGGCCACCCCGCGGCGCGACGAGGACGGCCGCGTTCGGCGCCGCCACGGTTCCCATGCCGGCGGCCATGCCGAGCGCGGCCATCGCGGGGGCGCCGGCGGCCGGCATCTCCCACAGCCAGTCGAGCGAGGCATGCGCGATCCAGTAGATCGCGGCGAGCGCGGCGCCGAGGGCCACCGTCCCTCCGCCCGTGCGGCGGATCGCGGCGTGGGCGCCGGCGAACCCGGCCGCGAGGAACCCGCCGAGCAGGGCCGCCCCCACGAGGCCGGTCTGGCCGAGCACGCGCCACTCGACGCTGTGCGGGTACATCAGCTCCTCGTGATGCCGGCGATCCTGCGCGTACGCGTGGGCGAAGTTGTCGGCGCCGGCCCCCTGCAGCGGATGAGCGGCGAACTGGCCGGCGGCGACCCGCCACAGGTCGTAGCGCCCCGGGTCCCCGCTCGGCGTCAGGCGCGTGGTGAGCTGCGCCTCGCGCGCGCCGTCGAGGATCGTCGCGCGGGCCGTGGCCGCACCCGCGGCGACCACGGCGAGCAGCGCGGCCACGGCCGCCCAGCGCCACACGCCCGGGACCCGCACCGGCAGCCGGGGCATCGGGCGACCGTCGAGGCGCCGCGAGAACGAGCCGGCCGCGAACAGCGCGATGGCGGCGACGAGGATGGCCGCGCCGGCCCGGGTCACGGCCGCCTCGCGCTGAAGCGACGAGGATGCGTAGACGCGCAGCAGAAACGGCAGCGCGGCCGCCGTCGCCACCGCGACCGCCCCCAGCGCGACGATCAGCCGCCCGCGGTTGGGTGCCGCCCAGAGCGCCACCACCAGCGCGACGCCGCCGCCGATCAGCGACCCGCGGCTCTGCGCGAGGATGCCGAGGTCGACCAGGACGCCGGCCGCCGCCAGCATCGCCGCGCGCACCGCGGGAGGCGCCTCGCGGCGCGCGGCGAGGGTGATCGCGGGCCAGAGCGCCATCAGGTAGAGCGCCGCGCTGGCGTTCTCGTAGCCGGTCGGCGCTGCGAGGCGGCCGTCCGCGAACGCGGCGGTCACGTCGCCGGCCACCGCGCCGGCGAGCGCCCCAGCGCCGATCACCGCCACGACGAGGACGAACGCGCCGAGAGCCACGCCCGCGCGCCGCGACGTCCACGGCAGCGCGGCGAAGAGGGCGAAGACGAGCAGGTACAGCAGCGTGCGGTTCGCACCGTCCCACGCATCGCCGCGCGACTGCGCCCACAGCAGGGAGAGGAAGCTCCAGACGGTGTAGCCCGCCAATCCGGCGAGCGCCCAGCGCGTCCACCGCGACAGCGAGCCCAGGCGGCGAGCGCCGGCGAGCAGGACGAACGCGATCAGGACCAGGAGGGCGCCCGAATACCAGGTTGTCGGCGCCATGCCGCCGTCGTCGACCGCCCACCACGCGAAGACGACGAGGGCCGTCCCGGCGCCGGCCACGGTGGTCGTCGTCTGGGCCGCCCCGGTCGCCGGGCTCATCCGGGCCGCAGCGACGCGGGCTCGCGCCTCGGCGTCCACGCCGGCAACGAGTGGCGCGTCCGGCTGCCGCCGACGACGACGGAGCCGAGCACCGGCGCGGCGAGCCGGGCGAGGACGTCGCCGAGCTCCTCGGCGTCCGCGGGCCGTAGACGCGCGACGTGGCAGACCACGAGGATGGCGTCGGCCCAGCGAGCGACGAGCTGCCCGTCGATCGGCCCGAGCAGCGCGGGGCACTCCACGACGATGTAGCGGTACTCGGAGCGCTCGAGCTCGCCGAAGACGAGACCCAGGCCGTCGCCGGCCAGCAGGGCGGTCGTCCGCGCGGACGGGTCGCCGCTCGGCAGCGCGCGCATCTCACCGCGCGCCGGCGGCTCCCCGGCACGGGTGGCGGCTCGCACCTGCCGGCTCGCGCTCGCCTCCCCCTCGCGATCGATGGCCGCGAGCACGTCGCCCAGGCCCGGGGCCTGGGGAACGCCGAGCTCCCGGTGCAATCCAGGATGGCGCAGGTCGGCGGACACGACGAGCGTCGCCTGACCGGCCCCGGCGAGCGCGCGCCCGAGGCCGACCGCGATCTCCGACCGGTCCTCGTCCGGGTCGACGCTGGTCACCATGATCACGCGCTGCGACTCGTGCAGCTGCACCTTCACGGATGCGGCGAGCGCCTCGAGCGCCTCATGCGCCTGGCCGCGATGACGGCGGCGGCTCCGGCGCTCGGGCAGGACGACGAGCGGCGAGACGCCGCTGAGGGCGGCCAGCTGGCGTTCGTCGCGAATGCGCGGCGCGATGAAGTCCCGGGCGAGCGCGGCGAGCACCGCCAGGAACAGCGCCGCGAAGAACGCGAAGATCGTGTTCTGCAGCGGGCGCGGCGAGTCGGGCCGCTCGGGCGGCAGCGCAGCCTGGGCGAGTTGGAGCTCGTCCGCGGCCGAGGCCTGGCTGACGGCGAGCTGGCTGAGCCGCTGCCGCAGGGCACGGACCTCGTCCGTCGCGCCACGCCGGTCCTGGGCCCGGGCCAGCGCGGACTCGAGCTCCTGCCGCGCCTGCGCCTCGCGCCGGCGGTCGCCCGCACGGCGCCGGTCGAGGAAGCTCGCCGCGACCCGGTTGGCGATCGCGGCCGCGCCCGCGGGGTCCTCGTCGCTCCCGGTGACGGTGATGAGGTTGGCCGCGGAGTCGACGCTGACGCTCACCTTGTCGCGCAGCGTGTCGAGCGTCTCGCCCGGGAGCCGCTCGGCCGCGGAGACGAGCACGTCGCGCGACATCAGCAGCTTGCGGATCGTGGCCAGGGTCCGGGTCTCGCTGTCGGCGCTCGGGGCGACCAGCGCATCGCTCGGCTGGTCGAGCACCAGCGTGGCGGACGCCTTGTACGTCTTCGGAAGGGCGAGCGAGAGCGCCAGGACCGCGCCGGTGAGGGGGATCACGATCAGCGCGATCAACCACGCCCCGCGCCGGATGGCCGCGAGGTAGCGAGCGAAGTCCATGCCCTGCTCGTCGTGCATGCCCGCGGGGGCGGCGGGGCCGCCGGTGGCGACCCATGCTCTGGAGCCGCGGGACCCGTCATCGAGGGTCATGGCGCGACCGTACCCTCGCTCCCGCCGGCGTCCAACGCGATCGCGGCGCTCGGGCGCCGATCCCGGAGAACCACCTAGGGAGTTCCCCGGACTTCGGTCTCGGCGAGGACTGGCGAGGCCCCGTTCGCGGCACCGTTGAGGGCACATGCGCGTCCTGATCGTGTCGAGCTTCGTCCTGCCCCATGCCGGAGGCGTCGAGCGGTTCGTCGCGACGCTGCGCGACGTGCTCGCCGGCCGCGGCCACGCGGTCCGGGTCCTCGCGTGCCGGCGGCCCGGCGACGACGACACGGCGGACGTCGCGCTGCCGTCGCGCTTCCTGGGCCCCGGGGGCTGGCCGCTGCCGGTGGGCGGTTGGACGCGGCTGTGGCGAGAGGTGGGACGGGCCGACGCGGTCATCGCCAACAACGCCACGCATGTCGTCTCCGACGCCGCCGTGGTCGCCGCCCGGCGGCAGGGGGTGCCGGCGCTGCTCGTGGTGCACGGCTCGGGTCAGCCACAGCCGCATCGCACGGGGCTGGTGAGCGCCGCGCGCACGGCGTTCGGGCGCACGCTGCCCCGGCTGGCGCTGCGGCGGTCGCTGCCCGTCTCGGTGTCGGTCATCGGCGTGGCGGGCCTGCGCACGACCCACGGGATCGCCGGCGCCCACCTGCCGTATCCGCTCCCCGAGCTTCCCCGTGCCGCGACGCCGCCGCCGATCTCCGGGGACCTGCGGATCGCCTGGATCGGCCGTCTGTCGTCGGAGAAGGATCCGGTCCTGGCCGTGCGCGTGGTCGAGCAGCTGCGGGCGAGCCGTGGCGCCGTCCTCGACGTGTACGGGACCGGCCCGATGGCCGCCGAGCTCGAGCGGCTGACGCACGGGCGGCCGTGGCTGTGCCTGCACGGCAGCCGCCCGTGGAACGAGGTCCTCGACGCGCAGGAGCGAGCGCACGTGTGCCTGTCGACGTCGACGTGGGACAACGTCCAGGTGGCGGTGCTCGAGGCGCTCAGCCGCGGCGTCCCGGTCGTGTGCACGGACGTCGGCGACAGCCGCCGCCACTTCCGCCTGCCGTCCGTCGAGCGCTTCTGCGTGGCGTCGCGCGAGCCTCGCGATCTCGCCGCGGCGCTCGCCTCGCTCGCCGGCGGATACGACGCCCATCGCCGTGCGTTCGACGACAACGCGGGCCGGCTGCGCGCGGTGCACGGCGACCCGGCGCGGCGCATCGAGGAGCTGATCGGCATTGCCGCGCGACGCTGAGCGCCCCACCGTCGCGCGTGGCTCGGCGCCCTTGTTCTGGGCGCAGGTCGGCGGCAACCTGGGCCTCCTCGCGGCGCTGGTGCCGATCACGCGGTCGCTGGGCCCGGAAGGGCGCGGCACCGTCGCGTTCGTGACCGTGACGGCGATCGTCTCGGCGACGCTGGCCCGGCTCGGCGTGACGGAGGCGATGACCGTGTTCGCCGCGCAGCGGCCCCTCGAGCGATCGCGGCTGCTGTCGAACGTGCTGCTGTCGGTGACCGTGGTGGAATGCGTCGCGGCCGGGCTCGTGTGCGGGGTGATGCTGGCGTTCCCCGGCCTGCGCCCTCCGGGGGTCGGCGACCCGGAGCTGCTCGCGCTCGCCTGCGGCATGCTGGCCTCGGGGCTGGCGGACGCGGGATACATGTTCGTGCTGGGCTGCAGCCGGTTCCGGCTGCACTCCGCGGTGACGATCGCGATGGCCTGGGGGTACGCGGCGGCGACGACGCTGGTGACGCTGACGGTGGGTCTGACCGTGCTGCGGGCGATCGTCCTCTGGGTGGCCTTCCAGGTGATCAAGGCGTTCCTGCTGCTCGCCGCGTCGATCCGCGCGGAGGGTCTGGGCGCGCCGGGGGCGAAGCTGCTGCGCGAGTGCGTCATCTTCGGCCTCGGCGCCTGGATCGGCACGCTGTCGACCGCCTTCAGCCAGCGCATCGACCAGCTGCTCGTGGCCCTCATCGCGTCGGAGGCGGTCCTCGGGATCTACGCGACGGCGGTCAACGCGTTCGAGATCCTCCTGTATCTGGCGGGTGCGGCGGCCACCGCGATCCTTCCGCTCGGGGCGAGGGCCGGGGCGGGGGCGCGGACCGCGGAGATCCTGCGGACCTACCGGGCGGTGACCATGCTCACGGCGGCCGGGATCGTGGTCGCCGCGATCGTCGGGACGCAGCTGATCCCGCTGGTCTTCGGCGCACCGTTCGAGGCGTCCAACGGGCCGTTCCTGTGGCTCCTGCCCGGGGCCCTGGGCTTCGTGGCGCTGTCGATCTTCTCCAGCGCGCTGGTCGCGGCGTTCGCTCCCCGGCGCTCGTCGGCCGGGCCGCTCGTGTCGCTCGTGGTCGGGCTAGTGCTCGACATCCTGCTCATCCCGTCGCACGGTGCGACGGGCGCGGCGATCGCCACGACGAGCGCCATGCTCGCGGGCGGCGCGACGTCGCTCGTCCTCTACGCCACGCGCGATCGCTTCTCGCCCGGCGCGCTGCTGATCCCGCGCCGTGGCGACCTGGCGCTGCTGCGCGCCCTCGCCCGGCCGTTCTCACGGATGGGCCGCGTCGGGCCGGCCTGACCGGCGTCAGCGGGGGCGCAGGATACCGTCCCGGTAGGCCACGGCGACGGCCTCCGTCTTGCTGTTGACGTCGAACTTGCGCAGGATGTGCTCCACATGGGTGGCGACCGTCTTGGGGCTGATGAACAGCCGGCGGGCGATGTCGTCGGGGCGCAGGCCGTCGCCCAGCAGGTCGAGCACCTCATGCTCGCGCTTGGTGAGCCGGCGGCCGCCGGCGGCGACCCGGGACCGTGAGCGGCGCACGAGGTTCGTCAGCCGCGCCAGCAGCTCGCCCGGTGAGTACGGCTTGACCAGGTAGTCGTCGGCCCCCAGCAGCAGGCCGGCGACACGGTCGTAGGCCTCGGTCCGCGTCCCCGAGACGAACACGACGGGGACCTGCCCGCCCAGCTCGGACTTCAGGACGTGGCAGACCTCGTAGCCGGACACGTTGGGCAGCGGCACCTCGAGGATGACGGCCGACGGCTCGGTCGACCGCGCGATCTCCAGCGCACCGTCTCCGGTGTCGCACTGGACGACCCGATAGCCCGCCCCCCGCAGGAGGCGCGCCAGACCCGACCGCGACGCTTCATCGGCGTCGGCGATGAGAACCGTTCTCCCGATCTCCATGCATCTCCCTCGTCTCCGCGCTCATACATCGAGCTTCCTCCCGAGGAGCGCAGTGCGCGCGAAAGCCGACTGACGCAAGGTTCGGTACTGGATTCGGCCTAGGACATACCCGAAAAAAAGCGGTGAGTCACCCAATTGAGCCGACTCCCCACCGCGGGTAGCCCATTGGAGGACGGTTCAAGCGGTTCTGGAGGACGCACAAATGGGTGACGCACTGCAGCTGGGCTCGATCGCGACCGACGCGCCATCGGTCGCCGCCACGACGAGCACCACACTCGACACGGCCACGTCCACGACCGCCGAGGCCGTCGCACCGGTCGCGCCGGCAGAGCCCGTGCCGGCTCCGGAGCCCGCTCCCGCTTCGGCTCCGGAGCCGGCTCCTGCGCCGGCCGCCGCTCCGGAGCCGGCCAGCACCGCGCCGCCGGCGCCCGACCCCGCACCAGCGCCGGCACCCGAGCCCGTCCCCGCCCCGCAGCCGGCGGACACCGCGCCACCCGCCCCCGACCCCAGTCCCGCACCAGCGCCCGAGCCCGCCCCCGCCCCGCAGCCGGCGGACACCGCACCGCCCGCGCCCGAGCACGCCGTCCCGGTCCCGGCCCCGATCGACACCGTCTCCCACACGACGGCGCCGGCGACGGACACGATCAGCCAGACCACCAGCGATCCGGTGACCACGCTCACCCACGCCGCCTCCCAGACCACCAGTCATCCGCTGACCACGCTCACCGACCCGATCAGTGACGCCGCCACGCAGACCACCGCGCCCATCAGCGATACCGTCTCGAGCGCAGTCGCTCCGGTGGCGGACACGGCGTCCAGCACGGCCGACGCCGTCGCTCCGATCACGCAGGCGGCGACCGCAGCCGTATCACCGGCAACCGATGCCGCGGCGACCTCGGTCTCCCAGGTCGCCCACCTCACCGACCCCGTCAGCTCGACGACCGACGCGCTGACCCAGCCCCTCGCGCACGCCGCAGCGAGCACGGTCGACTCGATCGCTCCGGTGACCGACGCCACCGCCAGCGCGCTGGCCCCGATCACCCAGCCGCTCGCACCGGCCACCGATGCCCTGTCGAGCTCCGTCGCGCCCGTCGCCGACGCCGCCAGCACGACCATCGCGCCCGTCACCGACGCCGCGACGCACACCATCACCCCGGTCACCGAAACGATCAGCCACACGATCACGCCGGTCACCGACGCCGTGACCCCACTCAGCGACGCGGTCACGACGACCATCGCGCCCGTCACCGACACCGCGACGCACACGATCGCCCCCGTGGTCGATGCCGTCACCACCACCGTCGCGCCCGTCTCCGAGGCCGTCACCCCAGCGGTCGCGCCCGTCACCGAGGCGGCGACCGCGACGATCGCTCCGGTGGCCGACACCACGACGAGCGCTGCGGCGCACGTCGTCGCGCCGGTCGCCGCGAGCGTGCCGCCCGCCGCCGGCGTGGAGGGCGCCGGCGGCGGCGCCGCGCTGCCCGTTCCCGATCCGATCGCGATCGGGACGGACGGGACCGGCGCCACCTCGCCCGTCATCAGCGTCGGCGTCGGCCCCCACGACGCCGGCGGCGGCGTGCTCGGCATCGGTCTCCCGGGCGGGGCCGGGGACCCGTTGGTCCACGTCTCGCACGGAGACCCGGGCGCGAGCCCCATCGGCGGCACGCTCGGTCACGGCTTCCCGCTCGCCACCCACGACATCGGCGCCCTCCCCGGGCCGGGCTCCGGCGTGGCCGGCGCAGCAGATCCGGGACTGCTCGACCCGGGGGCCACGTTGTCCGGGGCCCCGGACCCGTCGGCCTTCGACACCATCCTCCAGGTCGCCGAGAACCCCCGCGTCCTGATCACGATGACGATCATCGCGTTCACCGCGCCCGGCCTCGTCTCCCCCGGTGCCGGCTCGGCCGCCGCGAGCATGCAGGTCGCGGCGACGAACGTCCGCCTCCTGCCGTGTCTCGCCAAGGCGGCCCTCGAGCGGCAGGCCGAGGCGATCCGGGCCGCGATGTCCGGTGCGGTCGTCGCGCCCGCCACCGCGCTGGCCGACGGCGCCAGTGCCGCGGCGGGCACAGGCGGTCAACTGATGTCCGGGGCGGGCCACCTGGCGTCCGACGGCGCGCATCGGCTCGCCCACTTCGCGACGCACGGCCTCGGCTCGATCTACCACGGGCTCGAGGACGGGTTCGGCCGCGCCATCGAAGGCGGAGACAGCGACAGCGCCGACGGGCTCAGCGACAGCCGCCTGATGATGCAGATCGGGATGCTGCTCGGCTTCGTCTACGTGGCCTTCCTGACCGTGTGGTTCTGGGCCACGCGGCTGCACCGCAGCGGCGTCCGGTCATGAGCTCCGCGGGAGGTGAAAGCGGCGGACGGCTACGTCAGCTTCAGCACGACGCCGATCACCAGCCACACGCCGATGAGCGCCGCCAGCACCCAGATCAGGAAGGCGGACTCGCTGATCGGCAGCCAGCGGATCTGGCGCTCGGCCAGGAAGAACCGCGTCCGGCCGCGAGGACGCCCGTCGCCGTCGTACTCGACGATCTCACCCTGCACGGCGGCGGCCGGATCCTGGGTCTCGCGACCTTCGGCGTCGACGTACGCGACGCGGGCGGTCCTCGGCGCCGGACGGCCCTGCTCAGGCGAACCTGCGGCACGTCCCATGAGCGCAGTCTACCCGTCGCGCGGAGGTTTCCCACCGTCAACCGCCATGGCGACCACGGAGGAGCGTCGTGAGAATCCGCGTCGCCGTTCCCGCTGCCATTCTCGCGGCACTCGCCATCGGCGCGCCGGTGGCTGACCTCGCGGCCGGCAGCGGCGCCGAGGCCCAGGAGCCAGTCACCCAGCCGGCCCAGAACGTGGTGCTGCGGGTCGGCGACTCGATGCAGGTGGAGGGTGCGTCGGTGCAATGCCTGGTCACGAGCCGGGGCGGACGGCCGACCGTCGAATGCCGGCGCACGGGACGCCTCAAGGGCACCTACGGCATGTTCCTCGACAGCCGCAACGCGGTCGTCGCCCGATTCCACTCGAGCGCTGCCGCCCAGACCGTCTTCCGGGCCCGCCACCACGGCGATTGGACCGCGTGCGTCGCCGGATCGCGCGCGCGGGCGGCCCAGGAGCATTGCCGATGAGCGCCGCCGCGGCGTCCGCCCCACGCCTCCGGCGGCTGCTCGTCGGCACGGCCGGCCGGATCGTGCTGACCTGGCTCGGCGTCGCGATCGTCGCCGCGGCCGCGCGCCCGCTCGATGCGGCCGGTCTGCTCGGCGTCTCGATCGCCGCAGGCATCTGGCTCGTCGCGCTGCGCGCGGCCCATCTCGGCGCGCCACGCGCGCTGGGCGCCACCGTGCCGGCCGCCATCGGCACCGCCACCGGCCTGGTCGCCGTCGCCGCGCTCAACCCGCTGTTGCCGTGCCTGGGACACCCGGTGCCGGTCCTGCTCGGCATGGCGCTCGCCGTGTTCGGGTCGAGCGTCGTCTGGGAGTCGGTGCTCCGCCGCGCCGGGGGGCGCCAGCGCATCCTCGTCATCGGCAGCAGCGCGATGGACGACATCTCCGCCATCGCGAGCCGCGGACCGATGCCGTTCGACATCGTGGGCACCGCCGAGCGCAACCCGTCGACGCTCATCCCGGACGCACCCGACGAGGCCGTCGCGGCGCAGGCGCTGCTGCCGCTCGACGACCTGTCGGTCGTGGTCTCCGCGCAGCGCCCCGACCTGATCGTGCTCACCGACGAGGCGTCGTGCTCCGACGCGCTCGACAGCCTGCTGGAGATCCGCCGTCCGCCCTTTCGGGTCGCGGGACTGACGAGCTTCTGCGAGTACGCGTTCGGCTGCGTCCCGCTCCCGCACCTCACCTCGATGTGGTTCATGAGCCTGCTGCACCTGCGCCAGCCGGCCGACCGGCCGTCCAAGCGGGTGTTCGACGTGCTCGTCGCGGTCGTCGGGCTCGCCGTCGCCGCGCCGCTGATCGCCCTGCTTGCCCTCGTGATCAAACGCACCCCGGGCCCCGTCATCTACCGGCAGACGCGGGTGGGCGAGCGAGGCCGGCGGTTCACGATGTACAAGCTGCGGACCATGACGGTGGAGGCCGAGCGGGCCGGGACGGCCGTCTGGTGCTCCGGAGACCGCGACCCGCGGACGACCGGGATCGGACGGCTGCTGCGGCGTACGCACCTCGACGAGCTCCCGCAGCTGTGGAACGTGCTCAAGGGCGAGATGTCCATCGTGGGGCCGCGCCCGGAGCGGCCGGAGTTCATCGAGATGCTCGAGGACGAGGTCCCCTTCTGGAGCCGGCGGCTGCTGATCCGCCCCGGCATCACCGGCTGGGCACAGGTCCGCTGCGGGTACGCGCGCGACTCCGAGAGCGCCGCGGAGAAGCTCTCCTACGACTTCTGGTACCTGCGCCACGGCAACCTGGGCGTCGACCTGGCGATCTGCCTGCAGACCGTGGTGCTCGCATTGGACGGCCTGATCCCGCGGGTCCGCGTCCTGCGCCGAGGATCCGCTCCCGAACGGCTCGTCCCGTGAGGGCGACGTCGATGGCGCTGACCATCTGTGCCGGTCTCGTCGCGGTGACGAACACGGCCTGCGCGTCAGGTCCCGCGGGGCACCTCCCCGGTCGGTCCGTCGCCGCGATCGCCGGAGTCGAGCCGGCGCGCGCGACGGGCTACCGCGTGCCGCGCGGCGCTCTGCGCGTCTCGACCTCCAGCGAGCTGCGGGGGGCGTTGCGCCGGCACGACCGGCAGGACATCGTGCTCGCCTCCGGCGTCTACGGCGGACGCCGTCCCTTCCTCGACCCCCACGCCCACCGGCTGTACGCGGCGCATCCGGGCCGCGCGATCCTGCGCGCGGGCCTCAGCCTCGGCGGCAACACCGGACGGGGCGGCGCCGTGGTGCGCGGGCTCGTCGTCGACGTCGCGGACCGCTCGCGCACGGTCGACGGGGCGGCCATCGCCGTGTGGGGCGTCGGGCGCGACACCCAGATCCTCGACACCCGGGTCGAGGGCCATGGCACGCTCCCGGCGGGCATCTCGGCGCGCCGGCCGGAAGGGCTCGTCATCCGCCGGGTCCGCGCGAGCGGGTTCACCGACTACGGGGTGCTCGCCGATGCCAACGAGCCGACATCGTCCACGCCCGCCGATCGGTTCACGATCACCGACCTCGACGTGCGGCACGTGGCCCGGGTTCCGCGCGGGTCCTCGAACGGCCGGGCCGAGGCCTGCCTGTGGATCGGCAATCCGGGGGACGTCGCGCGCGTGCGGGTCCGTGACTGCGGGTGGTCGGGCGTGTGGACGGGCACCGCGACCGATGGTGCTCACCTGAGCGACGTCGACGTCGACGACGCCCCGACCGGCGTCTACATCGAGCACTTCACGACGAACAGCCTGTTCGAGGGCCTGCGCATCGGCGCCGGCGTCCGGGTCGGCGTGCTCGCGGAATGGGACGACCCGGCCTGGGGCGGTCGCCCGGCGAGCGTCGACAACACCATCCGCGCCAGCCGCATCCACAGCCGCCTGGTCGGCGTGTACCTCGACGACGGCACCACGAGAACCGTTGTCGCCGACAGCTCGTTCGCCGGTCAGAGCTGGGCCGCGATCGGCGACTTCCGCGGCCAGGACAACCGCGAGACCGGCAACGACTTCGCCGCGATCGATGCCGGCGCGCGGCAGGTGCGCCACGACCACCTCGGCACCGCCCGGGACGGAGGACCATGACGATCACGACGGCCGCACCGACCCACGTCGAGACGATCGAGCGGCTCGACGAGTTCGAGGCGCTCGCCCCCGAGTGGGACCCGATGGTCCGGGCGATGGCCCGGCCCAGCCCGTTCCTCCTGCACGCCTGGCTGGCGGAGTGGTGGCGCCATTGCGGCCAGACGCCGACCGTGCTCGTCGCGCGCGCGGACGGGCAGCTGGCCGGCGCCCTGCCCGTCGTGATCCGGCGCCGGGCGGCCCTGCGCGTGGCGAGCTTCATGGGCGGCCGGACCGCCGTGCTCCCCGACCTGCTCGTCGCCGAGAGCGCCGCGGACCGCACGACGGAGGTGGCCGGCGCGCTCACCGCCGCGCTCGCGCAGACGTGCGACGTCGCGGACCTCCACGGCGTGCCGGCCGGCAGCCGGATCGCCGCGGCGCTCGGGCCGCGCCTGCAGCTGATCGAGCGCATCGAGGCGCCGGTGCTCGACCTGCAGGCGGGGTGGGACGCCGTCTATCGCGCGAAGACGAACTCGAAGAAGCGCAACCTGCACCGCCGCCGCCGGCGCCAGCTCTCGGAGCTCGGCCGGCTCACCGTCGCGGTAGCCCGCGAACCGGACGAGCTCGAGCCCGCGCTCGAGGACGCGTTCCGGCTGCACGACCTGCGCTGGGACGGGCGCCCGGACGGCTCCGGCTTCACGAGCGGCCCGGGCAAGGCGTTTCAGCGTGCTGCGATGCGCCGGCTCGCCGAGGCCGACGTGCCGCGGATCGTGTCGCTGCACCTCGACGGCCGCGCCATCGCGTTCCACTACTTCTTCGCGCTCGAGGCCACGATGTACGTCCACCGGCTCGCCTTCGACCCGGCCCTCGCGCGCTGGTCGCCCGGGCTCGTCAACACGCTGGACGCCATCGAGGCGGCCGCGGGCGAAGGGCTGACCCGGGTCGAGTACCTCGGCGGCGGCGAGCGCTACAAGCTCGAGCTCTCCGACGGCCTCGAGCCGCTGTACCACGGGTTCGGGCTCGCCGCGGGCCTGCGCGGTCGCGGCTTCGCCACTGCGCACCTGACCGTCATCCGCACGAGGCTGCGGCTCAAGCAGAACCCGCGCCTGCACCACCTGTACTTCGAGCAGCTGGCCCCGGTCCGCCGGGCGGCGGACCGGACGCGAGCGGTCAGCGCGCGCAGCCGGCGCTGAGCCGCCGCGCCGTGAACCGGCTGCCCGAGACGAAGCGCGCGATCGGGCCGAACCGCCGCTCGGCGGCGAACCCGACGAACATCACGTCCGGATCGCTCGACCGGAACCAGCGATCGAGCACCGGCCACCCGTCGCGCACCGCGATCGCCGCGCGCACGGCCGGCGACAGGAAGCGCATGCGGTCGAGAGCGAACCGGAATCCGGCCGAGACCACGACCGCGTCGGCCTCGCGCGCCGATCCGTCGCTGAGCAGGAGGCGCACCACGTCGTCGCGCCGCTCGAGCGCCGTGACCGCCGTCCCCTCGGTGAACCTGACGCGCCCCTCGATCTCGCCCCGCACCCACGGCGACCCGCCGGCGCGCAGGATGCGGCGGGCGACGCTTCGGCGCGCCGGCGCGGGCAGGGCGGCGTAGGCGTCGGGGTGCAGCGCAAGGCGGTTGAGCGGGGGCGGCCCGTAGCCGACCACGGGATACGCGAGGCGGTAGATGCGCTGCCGGAGACGGCCGCGCGGACGGTAGGGCTCGCGGTCGGTGAACCACCGGACCTGCGAACGCACGATGACCTCGACCTCGGCGCCCGCCTTCACGGCCAGCGCCGCGGCCTCGAGGCCCCCCTGCCCGCCGCCGACGACGACGACCCGGCGCCCCCGGTAGGGCTCGTAGTCCTGCCGGTCGATCGCGAAGGAGATCCGGTCGCCCATCGCGGCGTCGAACGGGGGCGGGGCGTACGGAAACGGCGTGACGCCGACGGCCACCACGATGCGCCGGACATCGACCTCGTCGCCGGCGGCGGTGACGAGCCGCAGCACGCCGCCACCGCGGTCGACGTGCACGACGTCGGAGGGATCCGTGTCGGGGACGAACGTCTCGCGGAACCAGTTCGCGTAGCGCAGGAACTTCTGCAGCGGGATCGGCTCCTCGCGCGGCTCGCCCACGGCGCCCGCCCAGATGCTGATCGACCCGCGGTCCGCGGGAGCCGACAGCGACGTCTCCTCCCAGTCGGAGCGCAGGCGCATCTCGGGCGGCATGCGCGTGCGCCACGTCTGCATCGGCTCGCCGAAGACGCGCACGCGGAGATCCGGAAGGTGCGCGGCGACCGACAGACCGAAGGGGCCTGCTCCGATGACCGCGAGGTCGAGCCGTTCAGCCATGTACCGGAATTCCCATCCGCTCGGAAGCGCACACCGGAGCGGAGGACCCGCGTCCGCAAGCAAGTAACGGCTCTGGCGGACCGTTGCTTGTGGGCCGGTTGCCGATGGCGCGGGCGCCGCCGCCCGCGCGCCGCCACCGGGTCGCGAACGCCCGGTGGGCACCGTGGACCCGGCGGGTGCGACCGGGAAGGTTCGCCGGGGGTGGCGGACATCCCGAGGCTGTCACCGCGGCGCCCGCTTCGGCGGGCGCCGCCCGGCGATCTGAGGGGTTGGCTCAGGCCACCCGCAGTCCGAGGATCGCCGAGTCGATGAGCCGGCCGTCGAGCTCGGCGACCTCCGGCAGCAGCCCCCAGCGCTCGAACCCGGCGCGCTCGAACAGCGCCAGGCTCGGCGCGTTGTGGGCGAAGACGAAGGCGAGCAGGCGGCGCAGCCCGAGCTGCGGCGCGTTGGCGACGAGGTGGTCGAGGAGCTCGCGGCCGACCCCGCACCGCTGGTGGGCCGGGTCGACGTACACGCCGACCTCGACCGTCGCGGCGTAGGCCGGGCGGCCGTAGAAGTCGCCCACGCTCAGCCAGCCGGCGACCTCGCCGTCACGCTCGGTCACCCACACGGGGCGCCGGGTGGCGTCGCGCTCGAGCAGCCATGCGCGCCGCTCGTCCACCGTCACCGGCTCGAGGTCCGCGGTGGCCAGGCGGCCCGGGATCGACGCGTTGTAGATCGCGACGATCCGCTCGAGGTCGGCGGGCCGGGCGTCGCGGACGGGCAACGGGTGGTGGGTCAGGCGACGTCGCGGAGCTTCTGGGCCTCCGCGAGCGACTGCAGCTTCTTCAGCGACTGGTTCTCGATCTGGCGGATGCGCTCGCGCGTCACGTTGAACGTGCGCCCGACCTCGTCGAGCGTGCGCGGATGCTCTCCGCCCAGGCCGTATCGAAGCTCGAGAACTCGGCGCTCGCGGTAGGACAGATTCTCCAGCGCCTCGCGCAGCGCCTCCTTCGTGAGGATCTCGGCCGCACGCTCGTACGGCGACTCGGCGCGCTCGTCGGCGATGAACTGGCCGAACTCGGACTCCTCCTCGTCGCCGACCGGCTTCTCCAGCGAGACCGGCGCCTGGGCCGAGCGCTTGATCGAGTCGACCTCCTCGGGGTCGATGCCCGTGACCTCGGCGATCTCGTCGGCGGTGGGCTCGCGGCCGAGCTCGGTGACGAGCTTGCGCTCGGCGCGGCCGATCTTGTTGAGCTTCTCGACGACGTGGACCGGGATGCGGATGGTGCGCGCCTTGTCGGCCAGCGCACGGGCGATCGCCTGGCGGATCCACCAGGTCGCGTAGGTCGAGAACTTGAAGCCCTTGCGGTAGTCGAACTTCTCCGCGGCGCGGACCAGGCCGAGCGTCCCCTCCTGGATCAGGTCGAGGAACGGCAGGCCCTGGTTGCGGTAGTTCTTCGCGATCGAGACGACGAGGCGCAGGTTCGACTCGACCATCTTCTGCTTCGCGTCGAGGTCGCCGCGCTCGATGCGCTTGGCGAGGTCGACCTCCTCCTGGGCGGTGAGCAGACGGACCTTGCCGATGTCCTTGAGGAACAGCTGCAGCGAGTCCGTCGTCATGTCGGGCCGCAGGTCGATGGCCGTCTTGGCCTTGCGGCGCCCGCCCCGCTTGTCCGGCGCGCGCTCGACCTGGGCGGCTGCGGCGGTCGCCGGATCGACGTCCTCGACGAGCTCGATCTCCTGGGACTCGAAGAAGGTGTTCAGCTCCTCGACGTCGGCCTCGTCGACGTCGAGTTCGGAGAGCGCGGTCGCGATCTCGGCGTGCGTCAACACGCCCACCTGCTGGCCCTTGGCGAGCAGACCCTTGATCTCTTCCAGTTCCTGCAGCTCTGCGACTGACATCAAGTTCCGTTTCCGTCGTGCCGGGCTGGGCGGGGCTCGGCTTCCACTTGGCGAGGCGCTTCCCCGGCTCTTCGCCGACCGTTGGGACGGCCGGCGCGAGTTCCCTGGGTGCGACGAAGCCTCAGGGTACCGCCTTCTTCTCCCTCCATGGACGCAATCGGCGTGGGTGCCACGGGAGTCTCGCTTTCGGCTTTCCTGCGTGTGCGCGAGAATGCCCTCACGATGCCACCAGCAAACGACGGCGACGACGTCCTCTCGCGGCTGCCCCGCACCCGCCCCGCCCGGCGCAGCGCGCGGCGCGAGCCGGCCGACGCCCCGGCGGCCTCGGCGGCCTCGGCGGCGGCCGAGACGGCACCCGCTGAGGCGGAGCCCGCGCCGGCGCGCAACGCGGCGGCGAAGCCCGCGTCCAGCGCCGCGAAGAAGTCGGCGGCGAAGCCCGCGTCCAGCGCCGCGAAGAAGTCGGCAGCGAAGCCCGCGTCCAGCGCCGCGAAGAAGGCCGCGCCGACGCGGAAGCCGAAGCCGGCCGCGACCGCGCCGGCGCCCCCGTCGGAGCCCGTGCCGCAGCCCGCGCGCGAGCCGGTCCAGCCCCCCAGCGGCGGCGAGATCCTGCAGAGCGCCGTCCAGGCCGCCGGGGACCTCGCGTCGGTCGGGATCGCGGTCGGCCGCGAGGCGCTGAAGGCGGCCGCGCGGCGGCTGCCCAGGCTGTAGCCGGGACGGGCGTCGCCGGAGCCCGGACGGGGCCGGCGCACGATCCGAGACGGCCCGTCCGACATACGCCCGGGGCGGCCCGCGACCGCTCCGCACCGCGGCGCGCGGCTGGCTATGCTGCGCGCGCTGCCGAACGCCGACGCGCCCTGCGCGCCGGCGGCGGGGGAACCACCGCGGACCTTGTTCCGCTGGGGCGAGTCGGCTCCGATCACGAGCCGTAGCGTCGCTTTCCGCGACGCGAGCCCGTCAGCTCACCCCGTAGGCGGTCCGTCACATGTTCAGGCTCAGACCGCCCATCGCCGTCGTCCTCGCGACCCTCGCCGCGTCCTTCGTGGCGGTCCCGGCCGCGGGCGCCCAGGCGCCCGCGCCGACCGCCACCGGCGGCGCAGCGTTCGGCAACGCCGGCCCGACCGGCCTCGACGTCGATCCCGGCGGGTTCCTCGGCCGGCCGCTCGCGATCTCCGGGCGCGTCGAGTCGCTCGCCGGACAGGCCGTGCGCATCGAGCGGCTCGACGCGGCCACGCGTGCGTGGGTCGCCGTGGCTCGCGCGACCGCCGACGAGGACGGAGCGTTCTCGGCCCAGTGGGATCCGGACATCCCGGGCGACCAGACCCTGCGCGCCGTGCCCGACACCGGCTCCGCGGCGCAGGCCTCGACCGCCGACGCCGGGCCGAGCGCGCGCACCACGATCTACCGGTCCGCAGGCGCGACCTGGTACGGGCCCGGCTTCTGGGGCCGCACGACCGCCTGCGGCGTGCGGCTGACCAAGACGCTCCTCGGCGTCGCGCACCGCACCTGGCCGTGCGGCACGCGGGTGGCGGTCTATCTCGACGGCCGCCAGACCGAGGTGACGGTCGTCGACCGCGGCCCGTACGCGAAGGGCGTCTCGCTCGACCTCACCAAGGCGGCGGCCGACCAGATCGGGCTGACGGAGATCGGCCGCGGCGCGATCGGCTGGTACCGCCGGCCCGCCGCCGCGAACGTTCGCTGACGACCCGCCGTCCGCGGCGCACGGCGCGGCCTACATCGTGCCCGGCGGCGTCCCGCCGCCGTAGCCGCCGGCCCGCGCGGCGAACAGCGATTCCTCGGCGCGGTCGAGCAGTGCGGCGCCGTCGGGCGCGTCGGGCCCGAGCACGGCGACCCCGACCGATGCGCTGAGCGCGGCGCCGCTCAGCTCGGCGGCGCGGGCGACGCCGGCGCCGATCCGCAGCGCGAGCGCGCGCGCGCCCGCCGGGCCGGTTCCGGCCAGCGCCACCCAGATGCGCCCGGGGCCGTCGCGGCGGGCGGCGTCGCCCGGCCGCAGCAGCCCCTCGATCGCCGCCTCGGCCTGCGCGATCGCCGCCGTCGCCTCGTCGCCGAACTGGGCGGCGAGCAGCCGCTGCACCCCGTCGAGCTCGACGAGCAGCACGGCGAGCGGGCGCCCGTCGGCGGCATGGCGCTCGACCGCACGGTCGACGGTCTCCAGCGGCGGGCCGTCGGAGATCCGGGGGCGCAGGTCGAGCGCGCGCACCTCGCCCTCGGCGGGGGCCGGCGCAGAGGGGCCGACCTCGCGCGCGGGCGCGCGCGTCGTGCCGGTCCGCAGCGTCACGGCCGTGACCACCGCCGCGACCGCCGACAGCCGCTCGGCCAGGCCGGCGACCAGCTCCGGCCCCGGACGGCGCAGCTCGGCCAGCGCGCCCGCCCACAGCACCCCGCGCAACAGCTCCACGGCGCCCGCTGCCGCGTCCGCGCTGCCCGCGCCCGCCAGCGCTCCCGCTCGGCCCGCCGCGTCCGTCAGGTCGCCGCCGTCGAGGCGGTCGAGCTCCTCGTCGGAGGCGAGCGCCCGGACCATCGCCGCGCACAGCTCTGGCCCGCCCGCGGCCAGCTCGGCGACCGGCACCTCCGCCGCCGCGGCCAGCGGCCGCTCGGCCAGCAGCGCCAGCAGCCACTCGCGCGCCAGGTCGTCCGCGCCCGCGACGAGCGCCGCCACCGGGGCGTCGGCGACGGGGCGCGCGCGGCGCCGGCGGACGGGTCGGTCGTCGGGCATGGGACGACGTTGGATACCAGCGGGCGAGGACGACTCGCGCATACGCTGTCGCCCATGTTCCCCCTCCTGAGCATCGCGCAGGCCCGCGACGAGGTCCGGCGTGCGATCACGGCGCTCGAGCCCGACGACCTCGAGATCACCGCCGCGCTCGGCCGCGTGCTCGCCGAGGACGTGACCGCCGCGCACGACGTGCCGCCGTTCCCGAACTCGGCGATGGACGGGTTCGCCGTGCGCAGCGGCGCCGCCGGCCGTAGGCTGCCGATCACCGGCGAGGCGCGCGCGGGCCGGCCCGCCGGCCGGCCCCTCCCTGACGGCGAGGCGTTCCGCATCTCCACCGGAGCGGTCCTGCCCGAGGGCGCCGACGCCGTCATCGAGGTCGAGCGCGTACAGGAGCGCGATGGCGCCCTCGTCACGGAGATCGACGTCGACGCCGCGCGCAACGTCCGGACCGCCGGCGAGGACCTCGCCGCGGGCACGGTCGTCCTGACCGCGGGCACCCGCCTCGGGCCGGCCGAGCTCGGCGTCGCCGTCTCCGCCGGCCGCGGCACCCTGCTCTGCGGCGGCATCCCGCGCCTCGCCGTCGTGGCCACGGGCGACGAGCTCGTCGATCCCGGCGAGCCGCTGCAGCCCGGCCAGATCCACAACTCCAACGCGGTCACGCTCGGCGCGCTCGCCCAGCAGACGGGCGCGCGCGTCTTCACCGTCAGCGGCGCGGCCGACACCCTCGACGAGACGGTCGAGGCGCTCGGCATCGCGCTCGAGGAGGCCGACGTGCTCGTCGTCTCGGGCGGCGTCTCCGTCGGCCCGCACGACCACGTCAAGCCCGCCCTCGAGGCCCTCGGCGTGCAGCAGCGCTTCTGGGGCGTCGCGCTGCGTCCGGGCAAGCCGACATGGTTCGGCACCCGCGAGGGGCGATTGGTCTTCGGCCTGCCGGGCAACCCGGTGTCCTCCATGGTCACCTTCCTGCTCTTCGTCCGCCCGGCGCTGAACGCCATGCAGGGCGCGGCGTTCGAGGCCCCGCGCCGGACCGCCGTGCTCGCCGAACGCATCGCGCGCTTCCCGCAGCGCGACGAGGCGGTCCGCGTGAGCCTCGCCACGGCGCCCGACGGCACGCTCCAGGCGCGGCCGACCGGGCCGCAGGGCTCGCACATCTCGAGTTCGATGCTGGGCGCCGACGCGCTGGCGATCCTCGAGGCCGGCGACGGCGGGGTCGAGGCCGGGACGACCGTCTCGGTCGAGCCCATCTGACGACCGGGCCCGCCGCGGATACAGAACCACATGGCGAAGATCCTCCTCACCGGCGCAACCGGCTACATCGGCGGCCGGCTGCTGCCCCGCCTGCTCGACGCGGGCCAGGACGTGCGCTGCCTCGTCCGCGACCCCCGGGGCGCAGACCTGCCGGCCGCAGCCGAGGTCGTCCAGGGCGACGTCGTCCGCGATCAAGGCCTCGACGCCGCGCTCGACGGCGTCGGCACCGCGTACTACCTCGTGCACTCCATGGAGGGCCGGGGCGGCGACTTCGCCGAGCGCGACCGCCGGGCCGCCCACGCGTTCGCCTCCGCCGCGACCCGGGCCGGCGTCGAGCGCGTGATCTACCTCGGCGGCCTGGAGGGCGAGCGCTCGGAGCACCTGCGCAGCCGCCACGAGGTCGCCGAGATCCTGCGCGCCGACGGTCCGCGGCTGGTCTACGTCCGCGCCGCCATGGTCATCGGGTCGGGCAGCGCGTCGTTTCAGATGCTCGAGCACCTCGTGCGCCGCCTACCGGTCATGGTCACCCCGCGCTGGATCGACACGCGCAGCCAGCCGGTCGCGATCGCCGACGTCGTCGGCACCCTCGCCGCGCTCGCGAGCTTCCCCGACCCGCCGCAGGAAGTGCAGCTCGGCGGCGCCGACATCCTCACCTACCGGGAGATGATGGTCCGCTTCGCCCGGATCCTCGGCCGCCGCCCGCCGCTCGTGATCCCGACGCCGTTCCTGAGCCCGCGGCTGTCGTCGTACTGGGTCGGGCTCGTCACGCCGATCGAGTTCGGGCTGGTGCGGCCCCTCATCGACGGGCTCTCCGCCGAGATGCTCGTCCGTCGCCCGCCGCCGCCCGGCCTCAACGACCACCCCGCCGGCTACGACGACGCCGTGCGCCAGGCGCTCGCGGCGTAGCATCGTGCGACCGATGCCGAAGCGCCTGCTCGTGGCCGCCGCCGCCGTCGTCGTGTTCGCCGTGGCGTTCTTCGCCAACGCGCGCCGCCTGCTCAACACGCGCGGCGCGGTCGCGCGGACGACGATCCGCTCGCCCGAGGAGCACACGACCACGGACGGGAGCGGCGCGGTGCGCTCCGTCCAGGCCGCCGACGTCGACCTGCCGGCCGAGGCGGCGGACGAGATCTGGACGCCCATGCACCTCGAGCGCCTGGCTCGCACCTACTGGCGCTTCCTGACCCGCATCACGCTCGGCGCGGTGCGCGTCCGCTACCGCGACGACGGCCGGGACGTCTGCCTCTTCGGCATCCGCTGGCTGCCGCTGCTGACCTTCCAGGCGCCCGAGTACGAGATGGACGACACGCGCGGCATCGTGCGCTGGCGCATCGAGAAGGGGCTGCTCGTCGCGCGCCAGGGGCGCGGCGGCAAGGGGTACCTCGAGATCGACGTGCGCCGCTGCCCCCCGCCGTCGCGGGGGCAGGCGAGGCTCCACGTCGAGTTGGAGGTCGCGAACTTCTACCCCGCGATCGCGTCCGGCTTCGGCCGTTGGTTCTACGCGAACACGCAGTCGCGCATCCACGTGATCGTGACGCACTCGTTCCTGCGCTCGCTGGCCCGGCTGGACCTGGCGGAGTCCCAGGTCGGCTCGCTCGTCGGGGTCGAGGACGTGCCGGACCCCGGCACCCTCATCCGAACCTGACGCCGGCCATCGCGCGCAGCTTGCGGCGGTCGTGGCGCGCGTGGACCCGCCGCACCGTGCCCGAGCGCGAGCGCATGACGAGCGACTCGGTCGTGGCGTAGTCGCCGTGGAAGCGCACGCCCTGCAGCACGTCGCCGTCGGTCACGCCGGTCGCCGAGAAGAAGCAGTCGTCGGAGGCCACTAGGTCGTCGACCGTCAGCTGGCGATCGAGGTCGTAGCCGGCGTCGAGCGCGGCCCGGCGCTCCTCGTCGTCGCGCGGCCACAGCCGGCCGACCATGTGGCCGCCCGTGCACTTGATCGCCGCGGCGGAGATGACGCCCTCCGGCGTGCCGCCGACGCCCCACAGCAGGTCGACCGGCGAGCGGTCCGACACCGCCAGCAGCGCCGCCGACACGTCGCCGTCGCTGATGAGCCGGACGCGGGCGCCGGCCTCGCGGATCTCCGCGATGCCGTCCTCGTGGCGCGGGCGGTCGAGCACGACGACCGTCACGTCGCCCACATCGATCTTGCGCCGCTGCGCCACCGCGCGGACGACGTCGCCGATCGCCTGGTCGAGGTCGAGCAGGTCGACGAGGTCCGACCCGCCGGCGAGTTTCTCCATGTACACGCACGGGCCGGGGTCGAACATCGAGCCGCGCTCGGACAGCGCGATGACGCTCAGCGCGCTCGGCATGCCGCGCGCCGTGAGCGTGGTGCCCTCGAGCGGATCGACCGCGATGTCGACCTGCGGCGGCTGCCCGTTGCCGATCTCCTCGCCGTTGAACAGCATCGGCGCCTCGTCCTTCTCTCCCTCGCCGATGACCACGATGCCGTCCATCGTCACGCTGCCCACCATGTGGCGCATCGCGTCGACCGCCGCCTGGTCGGCGGCCTCCTTGTCTCCGCGGCCGACGAGGCGGGACGCGGCCAGCGCGCCGGCCTCGGTGACGCGGACGAGCTCGAGGGCGAGGTTGCGATCGGGATGCTGCGCGGTGTCGGTCATCGGGCGCGAGCCTATCCGAGCGTCCCGCGCCCGGCCGTCACCCGGGAACGACCGAATTCGCGATCTCGACAAGGCGCTCGGGCGGCCACGGACCCTGCGCGGTGAGCCGCAGATGCAGGCCGTGCGCGTGCCATTCGAGCTCGACCACGGGACGCAGCGACGGCTGCGCCTCGACGAGCTCGGCCTCGCGCCAGCGACCCGGTGCGTCGCCGACGGGGACGTCGCGCGGCGGTTCGTCGCCGGGCCACTCGCGCGCCGGCGGCGGGTCGAGGCCGACGTAGAGCGCGAGGCGGCCGGGCGCACCGGCGCGGGAGTCGTCGAGGTTGAACTCGATCTCGACGCCCGCCGGTCCGGCGGGGCGGACCTCGGTCCAGCGGACCAGCGGCAGCGCGGCCTGGGGCAGCGGGACCGGACGCCCGAGGTGGGCGTCGGCGGCGGCGATGCCCTCGAGCGGATCGCTGCTCATCCCCATCCTTCGGCGCCGCCCGCGGGCTCGCCCTCGAGCTCGCGCCGCAGCGCGCCCGCCACGTCGCCGAGGTGGTCGAGCGCGGCGCTCGGCGGCCCCCCGGGCACGTCGAAGGCGTGCTCGAGCTCGCGCGCCATCGCCGTCGCGGCCCCGAAGCCGAACGTGCCGGCCGAGCCGGAGAGCATGTGCGCCTCGCGCACGCCCGCCGCCCGCTGCTCGTCGTCGAGGGCGCCGACGCGCGCGGCGGCGATCGTGGCATCGATGACGTCGACGCGGGCGAGCACGTTGTCGCGTCGGCTCTCCCAGACGCGGCGCAGGACGTCGCGCACGTCGGCCGGAACGTCGTCGCTCACGTGCTCCACCCGAACGCCTCGGACACCTGCCCGGCGAGCTGGGGCAGCGAGAACGGCTTGGGGATGACCGCGGACGCGCCGAGCGCGAGCAGCGCGTCGCGCTCGCCCTGCTCCTCGGCCCGCGCGGTCAGGAACGCCACGGGCACGTCGCGCGTGGCGTCGCCGGTGCGCAGGCGTTCGAGCGTCGACGGCCCGTCGAGGCCCGGCATCATGACGTCGAGCAGGATGCCGTCGGGCGGCGCGGATCGCGCGGCCGCGACCCCCTCCTCGCCGCCGGGCTGGGCGTCGACGGCCCAGCCGGCGAGGCCGAGGGCAACGGTCGCCGCCTCGCGGATCAGCTCCGAGTCGTCGATCACCAGGATCCTCCTGCTCACGTGCCACCGTCCTCCTGCCCGCCGCCAAGGCGTGCCAAGCGCGCCCGGCACTCCGCCAACAGCTCGGCATCATCGTCGGTCTGCGGCGGCTGCGTCGCGTGGATGGCGGTCCAGAGCGCCCGGCGCGCGGCGGGGACGTCGCCCCGCGCGCTGTAGGCGAGCGCCAGCTCGAGCCCCGCGATGCCGAACTCCGGGTCGAGGTACAGGGCGCGCCGCAGCCAGCGCACGGCCTCCGTGTGGTCGCCGCGGGCGCGGGCCTGACGGCCGCGCTCGAGGCAGTCGCGGGAGTCCGGGGGGCTGCTCTGCGGCGCGCCCCCGGGGCGGTCTCGGACCCGGCGCACCGGGCGCCGGCGCGGACGCTGCGCACGCGATGCGGGCCGCGCGCACGCCGCCTGGGGCAGGGCGAGGCGCCCGACGGTGCCGGTGCTCAGGCGGTCGGCGGCGCCGATCACGAGCCGGCCTCCCGGCACCAGGGCGCCGTCGAGCCCGACGATCGTGCGCTGGACCTGGCCGGGCGAGAAGTAGATGAGGACGTTGCGGCAGGTGATGACGTCGAAGCGCGCCTCGCCGCTGGGCGGCAGGTCGTCGTGGACGAGGTTGTGGGTGGCGAAGCGCACGACCCCGCGCAGCGCCGTGCCGACCCGCAGCCCCGCGCCAGCCGGCTCGAACCAGCGCTCGCGCATCGCGGCCGGCACCGACGCGACCGCTCGGGGCCGGTAGGTGCCCTCACACGCGCGGTCGAGCGCGCTCTGGGCGATGTCCGTGCCCAGCACGTCGAGCGGTGCCCTCGGGCCGAGCGCCTCGAGGGCCAGAAGGGCCAGCGAGTACGCCTCCTCTCCGGTCGCGCAGGCGGTGCACCACACGCGCAGCCGCTCGTCGCCGCGCGCCCGCGCCGCGGCGAGCAGCCCGGCCCAGTCGAGCGCCCGCAGCTCGTCGTCGTGGCGGAAGAAGAAGGTCTCCTTGACCGCCACCTCGTCGACGAGGCGCAGCGTGAGGGCCGCCCCCTCGAGCGGGTCGTCGGCCGCGCGCAGCACCTCCTCCGGCGTGCCGAGGGCGAGCCGGACGAGCGCGCTCTCGAGCGAGCCGAGCCGCGAGCCCTCGAGGACGAGCCCGCTCGCGGCGCGGATCCGCTCCGCCAGCTCCTCGAGCGCGGTCCTCACCGCGGGCGGCTCCGCACGGGCAGTGCGGCGAGCGCGGGCCCGATCTCGTCGAGGGGCAGGACGCGCTGGGCGCCGGCGCGGACGGCGGCCAGCGGCATGCCGTCGACCGCGCAGCTCGCCGCGTCCTGGGCGATGGCCAGCCCACCGGCGGCGAGCACCGCCGCCACGCCGGCGGCGCCGTCGACGCCCATCCCGGTGAGGACGGCGACCGCGGCGCCGGCACCGGCGTCGCGGGCGAGCGAGCGGAACAGCATGTCGCCCGATGGCCGGTGCGGGTCCGGCGGCGTGCGGTCGTCGAGGTGCATCTGCAGGCCGACGCCGACCACTAGGTGCGCTCGGTCCGGGGCCAGCCACACGCCGGGCACGGCCTGCGCGCCCTCCGTGGCCAGCCGGACCGGCGGAGGCACCGTCGCGTCGAGCCACCGCCCGAGGCCCTCCGTGAACCCCTCGGTCATGTGCTGGACGACGAGCACCGGCACCGCGGGCTGCGCGGGCAGCGCCCCGAGGACCGCGCGCAGCGCGCTGGGGCCGCCCGTGGAGGCGGCGATCCCGATGACGTGGATCGCATGGGGGCGCCAGGGCGCCGCCCGCGGGCGGGCTGCAGACGCCGCGGCGTCCGGCGTCGCCGGCCGCGCGCGCCGCGCGCTCGCCCGGGCCGCCCCGCGGACGTGCGCGACCCCGGTCCGGCCGGTGACGCGCACGCGGCTCAGCCGCCGCATCCGCCGGCGCAGCGTCGCCGCCACCGCGCTGGTCGTCGCGCCGAGCTGGATCTCCTCCTTGTGGATCACGTCCACCGCGCCCGCCGCCAGCGCCTCGGCCGCCTGGACGCTGCCCGCGCCGGTGAGGGCGGAGACGACCACCACCGGTACCGGATGCTCGTCCATGATGCGGCGCGTCGCCTCGACGCCGTCCATGCCCGGCAGGTCGAGGTCCATGGTGATGAGGTCGGGCCGCAGTCCGACCAGACCGCGCAGGAGCCGCTCCGCCGACGAGTAGCTGCGCACGACGTCGATGTCGCCGTCGGCTTCCAGGACCCGGGTGAGCGCCTGGACGTACGTGCGCGAGTCGTCGCAGACGACCACGCGGATCGCGTCGCTCACCGGCGCCTCACCGGATCACCAGGCGGTGCACCATCTCGAGCAGCTTGTGCTGGTCGAACTCCGCCTTGACGACCCAGGCGTCGGCCCCCGCCTCGGCCCCGCGCCGCCGGTCCTCCTCGTCGCCGCGTGAGGAGACGATCACGACGGGCAGGGACTCGTGGCGCGGGTCCTCGCGCAGAGCCGACAGCAGTGCGAACCCGTCGAGGACGGGCATCTCGATGTCGGTGAGGACGAGGTCGACGCCGTCGCCATGGTCGAGCAGCTCGAGCGCCTCGCGTCCGTCGCGGGCGGTGAGCACGTCGTATCCGGCGCCGGCGAGGATCGTGCGCTGCAGCTCGCGCACCGTGAACTGGTCGTCGACGACGAGGACGCGCGGGACGCGGCTGCGCGCGTCCTCCTCGGGCGCGGCCGGCGCCTCGGGCACGGCGGCCGCCGCGGGCGCGCCGCGGATGAGGTGGCGCGCATCGAGCACGAGCGCGATGGTGCCGTCGTCCTGCACCGTGGCGCCGAGGTAGAACGGGAGCCCGTCGAGCAGCGGGCCGAGCGCCTTGATGACCGCCTCCTGCTCGCCGAGGAGGCGGTCGCAGCGCACGGCCGCCCGGCGGCCGGTCACGTCGACGATGAGCACCGGCCCGCCCGGAGCCGTCGGCATCCCCGGCCGGTCGAGCAGCACCGCGAGGTCGGCGAGCGGCAGGACCTCGCCGCCCTCGAGCTCCACGGCGGGACGGCCGCCGAGGATGACGACCCGCTCTTCGTCGACCACCTCGGCCAGGGTCTGCAGCGGGATGCCGAAGTGCTGGCCGCCGCGCTCGACCAGCAGGAGGGCGAGGACTGCGAGCGTCGCGGGCAGGCGCAGCGTGAAGCGGCTGCCGCGCCCCGGGTCGCTCGTGACGAGGAGCACGCCCCCGAGCTTCTTGAGATCCCGCTGGACCGCGTCCAGGCCCACCCCGCGGCCCGCGAGCTCGCCGACCTCGCGCGCGGTCGACAGTCCAGGCGTCGCAAGCAGCTCGCCGAGCTCGGCGTGCGACTGCGTCCGCGCGACGAGGTCCGGCGCGATGCCGCGCCCGTCGTCGGCGACCGAGACCTCCACGCGGTTGCCGCGCGCCTCGGCGCTGACCGTCACCGTGCCGCGGCGCGGCTTGCCCGCCGCCTCCCGTGCGTCCGGCGGCTCGATCCCGTGCGAGACCGCGTTGCGCAGGAGGTGGACGATCATGTCCGAGATGCCCTCGAGCATCGTGCGGTCGAGCTGGGTGTCGACGCCGACGAGCTGGAGCTCGACCTCGCGGCCCTCGCGGGCGGCGGCGTCGCGGATGGTGCGCGGGAACGAGCTGACGATCGACGACAGCGGCATGGTGCGCAGGTCGAGCACGGCGTGCTGGAGCTCGGCGAGGAGGGTCTCGCTGCGATCGAGCTCCTCGCGCAGCTGCTCGTCCTCCTCGACGACCGGCCCGAGCATGTGCTCGAGGCGCCGCCGGCGAAGCACCGCCTCCCCGGCCGCGTCGAGGAGGTCGTCGACGCGCTCGGCGGAGACGCGCATGGTGGCCATGCGCGACGGGGCGGACGGAAGAGCGTCGTGATCGTCGCCGAGCGGCGCGGGCGGCGCGGCGGTGACGGGCACGGCGCCGCCCAGCGCCTCGCCCTCGCCCTCGCCGGCGCCGTCGCCGTCGCCGGGCCCCTCGTGCAGCGCCGCCGCCACGGCCGCCGCGTCGATCGCCTCGCCCTGCATCGCGGCGCGGATCGCGTCGGTCGCGCGCAGGAGAGGACCGGCGGCCGCCATCTCGAGCTCGCCCCTGCTGCGCGCCTCGGCGAGCACGTCCTCGATGCTCGTCGCGACCGCGGCGATCGGGGCGAGGCCGACCATTCCCGCCGTGCCCTTCAGCGAGTGCGCGTGGCGGAACAGCTCGCGCACGGACTCCGGATCGCCGCCGCCCGACTCGACCTCGAGGAGCGTCGCCACCATCGCGTCCAGCCGCTCGCCCGCCTCCTGGCGGAAGATCGACAGCAGCTTGTCGTCGACGCTCATACCGGCCCCGCCATCGCCAGGACCGCCTCCACGTCGATCACGCCGACCAGCTCGTCGTCGACCATGGCGCGGCCGCGCAGTCCGGCCTGGTCGGCCGGCTGCACGTCGAACAGCGGCAGGGGCTCGACGTCGATGACGGCGTCGACCTCCAGCCCGGCCGTGGCCACGCCGCTCGCGACGACCACGACGTACGCCGCGTCCGGCCGCGACGGCAGCCCGAGCGCCGCCGCGAGGTCGACGATCGGCAGGACGCTGCCGCGCAGGTTGCGCACGCCGACGACGAGCGGAGACGCACCCCACACGGGGGTCATCTGGTCGCGCTGCTCGACCTCGACGACATCCGCGACCTCGATCGCGTAGCGCTCCCCGCGCAGCCTGACGTGGACGGCGTCCACCCGCTCACTCCGGCGGGCGGTGGCCGTTGCGCGGGCTCACGCCGGCCTCGACCAGCGTCCGCTCGAGGCTCTTGACGAGCTGCTCGACCTGGCGCGTCGTGTCCAGGCGGCGCTCCTGCTCGGCGGCGAGCTGCTGGGCCGCGCTGCGGATCTCCGCCATCGCAAGGGAGACCTGGTCGGCCGCCCCGCGCTGCTGCTCGGTCGCCCGCAGGGTGTCCTCGATCTCCTCGCCGGTGGACTGCATCAGCTCCACGACGTCCGCGGCCCGCTTCTGGCCCTGCTCGGTGGCGAGGATCGTCGCGTTCGTGTCGTCCTGCAGCGAGGACACGATCCGGCTGATGGATTCGGTCGACCGCACGCTGCGCTCGGCAAGCTTGCGGACCTCTGTCGCGACGACCGCGAACCCCCGCCCCGCCTCGCCGGCCCGCGCCGCCTCGATCGACGCGTTGAGCGCAAGCAGGTTCGTTCGCTCGGCGATGTCGTTGATGAGCTTCAGGATGTCCCCGATCTGCTGGCCGCCCTGGCCCAGGTCGAGCGACCGCCGCGCGATCGCGTCAGACTGCTGGAGCAGGTCGTCCATCACGTCGCTGGTCTGCGCCGCGGCGCTCGCGGTCGTCTCGGCGCTGGCGGCGATGGCGGTCGCCGTCGCGGTCATCTCCTCGATGGTCGCCGCGGTCTGCGCGATCGCCGCCGACTGCTCGCTGGTCGCGGCGGCCGCCTCCTGCGCCGCGGCCCGCATCTCGAGCGATGCCTCGGCCAGCGTGTCGGCGGTGGCGCGGATGCGGTTGAACAGCCGCTGCAGCAGGCGCGAGCTCCAGATCGTGAGCACCGAGCCGACGAGGATCGCGAAGCCGCCGAGCCCGATCGCCCACCACATGGCCTGGTCGGCGATGTGGCGCGCGTCGGCGCGCGTCGCGTCGACCTTCGTGCGCTGCGTGTCGGAGAAGCCCAGGATCGCCTCCTGCAGGTCGTCCGCCGCGGCCCGGTAGGCCGCCACGTCGGCGGCGTGCCCCGGCTCCCCGCTGGTGGTGAGGGCGCGATCGGCGGCGACGCGCAGCCTCGTCGACGCTCGTTGGATCGACGCGAGGCTCGCGACGGCGTCAGCTGTGGGCCCGGCCGTCTGCGCCTGCCGCTCGGCGGCCGCGAACTCCCTGTCGAGGTTGCGCAGATCGCCCCCGACGCTGTCGCCGTCCAGCCCCCGCTCGACGGCCTGCACACGGTCGATGAGGTTGTTGCGGAAGCTCGTCTGAGCTCGCGAGACCAGGGCCGCGCGGTCGGCACGGTCGTACGTCGAGAGCGCCGATTCGTAGCGCGTCAGCGTGATCGTCAGGGTGATGATCCAGAGCACGCCGAGCGCCATGCCGACCGTCGTGATGACCCGAGCGGGTCCGCGGAGTCCTCGCACGGGGAGCGAATCTACTCGTTGCCGCCCGGGCACCAGTACAACCATCCGGCTGCACTAGCTTCCTCGCACATGTCCTTGCAGCTGCGCCGCCTCCTGCCCGAGCCCGGCACCGCGACGCCCGCGGAGGCCGCGGCGCACCTCGCGGGGCGCGAGACGCTCGTCCTGAACATGGTCGCCTCGCTCGACGGCCACACCGAGCTGCGCGGCCGCAGCGGCGGCATCCGGGGCGGTCAGGGCGACCGGGAGCTGTTCCACGCGCTGCGCGCGCACGCGGACGCGATCCTCGTGGGGACCGGGACGCTGCGCGCCGAGCGCTACGGCGGCTGGATCCGCGACGAGCGCCGCCGGGAGATGCGCCGGGCCGCCGGGCTGGGCGACGAGCCGGTCGGCGCGACGCTCACCCGCCGCGGCGAGGTGCCGTGGGGCATCCCGCTCTTCGCGGAGTCCCGCTCGCGCGTCCTCGTCTACACCGGCGCCCGCGTCGACGTCCCCGCGGAGACCACCGCCGACGTCGAGGTGGTGGTCCTCGACGATCCCGACCCCGCGGTGGTGGTCGCCGACCTCCGCGCCCGCGGGCTGCGCTCGATCCTCTGCGAGGGCGGCGCGACGCTCAACGCCGCGCTGCTGAGGGCCGGCGTGGTCGACGAGCTGCACGTCGCGCTCGCCCCTCAGCTCGTGGGCGGTGCCGACCCGCTCACCGTCGTCGCCGGCGAGCTGGGCGACGACCGGCTGCTCGACCTGCTCGACGCCTACGAGTACGAGAACGCCCTGTTGCTGCGCTATCGCGTCGCCGCGGGCCTGTGATACACACGGCTGCAGTGGACCAGCGACTGATCGGCGTCGACGTCGGCGGCACCAAGGTCTCGATCGCGCTGCTGCAGGGCGGCGTGCTCTCGGAGCCCCGGATCGAGCCCACGGACCTGTCCTCCGCCGACGCCCTGATCGACCAGCTGGTCGAAGGCGTCGAGGCCGCCCGAGGCTCCGAGCCGGCCGCCGCGATCGGCGTGGGGCTGCCGTCGGTCATCGACTGGGACACCGGGACGGTGCGCTCGAGCGTGAACATCCCGCTGCAGGACGTGCCGCTGCGCACCGTGCTGCGCGAGCGCCTCGGGTTGCCGGTGTACGTCGACAACGACGCCTCCGTCGCCGCGCTCGCCGAGGCGCACGCCGAGGACGGCACGCTCGAGGCGGCGAACCTCATCATGTTCACCGTGGGCACCGGCGTGGGCGGCGGCGTGGTCATCGACGGCCGCGTCTACCGCGGCGTGACGGGCGCGGGGGGCGAGTTCGGCCACATGGTCGTCGCCGCGGACCCCTCGCAGCTCGACGCCCCCGCCGGGCGCGACGAGCGGTTCCCGCGGCCAGGCTCGCTCGAGTCGCTCGCCTCCGGCACCGCGCTCGACGCCCTCGGGCGCGAGCAGGGCTTCGAGACCGGGGTCGCCGTGGTCAAGGCGGCCAAGGCCGGCGACGAGCAGGCGATCGCCCTCATCGCCGTCCTCGGACGCCGCCTCGGGCTGGGGATCGCGAACGCGATCAACATGTTCGACCCCGAGGTCGTCGCCATCGGCGGCGGGGTCTCGACCGCCGGAGACCTGCTGCTCGAACCGGCGCGCGAGGCCGCAGGGCGTTTCGTGCTGCCCGGAGTGGGCACCCGGACCACCGTGCGCATCGCCCGGTCCGGGCCGCGCGCCGGCGTCCGGGGCGCCGCCCTGCTCGCCGCGCAGGAAGTCCTGCTGGGGGACCGGCCGACCACCACGATCCGATGACCGACACCGCAGAGAACCCGCTCACCGCCGGGCTCGAGCGCCTTCCGGTCGACCCCACGACGCTGACGATCTTCGGCGCGACCGGCGACCTCGCCCGCCGCAAGCTCCTGCCCGCGCTCTACAACCTCGCCCACGACGGCGCGCTGCCCGAGCGCTTCAACCTCATCGGCATCGCGCGCTCGCAGTCCAGCCACGAGGACTACCAGCGCGAGGCGCGCGAGGCGATCGAGCAGTTCAGCCGGCGCCGGCCGGACCCGGCGGTCCTCGACGCCCTGCTCGACCGCGTCCGCTACATCCCCGGCAGCTTCGGCGACGACGACGCCTACGACAGCCTGTCGGCCCAGCTCGACGAGTTCGATGCCGACAACGGCGGGCCGCTGAACCGCGCGTTCTACCTCTCGACCGCCCCGGCGTTCTTCCCGGTGATCGTCGAGCATCTCGGCGAGCACGGCCTCGCCCATCGCGCGGACTGCCAGGTGCGGGTCATCATCGAGAAGCCGTTCGGGACCACCGGCGCGGAGGCCAGCGAGCTCAACCGCCGGGTGCTCGCGGTCTTCGACGAGAAGCAGGTCTTCCGCATCGACCACTACCTCGGCAAGGAGACCGTCCAGAACGTCCTTGCGTTCCGCTTCGCCAACGGCATGTTCGAGCCGCTGTGGAACCGCAACTACATCGACCACGTGGAGATCACGGCGGCCGAGGAGGTCGGCATCGGCTCGCGGGCGGGCTACTACGACTCCGCCGGCGCGCTGCGCGACCTCGTGCAGAACCACATGCTCCAGCTGCTGTGCCTGCTGTGCATGGAGCCACCGGTGACGTTCACCGCCGACGAGGTGCGCGACGAGAAGGTCAAGGTCCTGCGGGCCATCCGGGCGCCCGCCCCCGACGAGACCGTCCGGGCGCAGTACACGGCGGGCACCGTCGGCGGCGAGGACGTGCGCGGCTACCTCGAGGAGGAGGGCGTTCCGCCCGAGTCCCAGACCGAGACGTTCGCGTCGCTGCGCCTCGAGGTCGACACGTGGCGCTGGAACGGCGTGCCGTTCTACCTGCGCACGGGCAAGCGCCTCGCTCGCAAGGTCACCGAGATCGCGGTCATCCTCAAGCCGGTCCCGCACCTTGCGTTCGCGAAGGAGGGCTCGCTCGGCGTCCAGCCCAACCAGCTGATCCTGCACGTCCAGCCCAACGAGGGCGTATCGCTGTCGCTCGGGGCCAAGATCCCGGGCACGCGGATGGTCATCCGCCCGGTCCAGATGGAGTTCCTCTACGGGACGGCGTTCATGTCGCAGTCGCCCGAGGCCTACGAGCGCCTCATCACCGACGCGATGCGCGGCGACGCGACGCTGTTCACGCGCAACGACGAGGTCGAGGCGCAGTGGCGGATCATCGACCCGGTGCTCGGCGCCTGGCAGCGCGACGACCCGCCGCTCGCACACTACGAGGCCGGCAGCCAGGGCCCGCCCGAAGCCGACCGGCTGCTGGAGGGCGACGACCGGTGGCGCGCGATCTGACCCATTCGCTCGCCGACACCACCTGGTTCGAGCGCGACACGACGCCGTCGAAGATCGAGGCCGCCGTGCGCGAGCTGCAGATCGAGCACGCCGCCCAGGGCGAGCACGGCGCCGTGTTCCCCGCCCGCGTGCTCAACCTGGTTGCGGTGGTGGACCGGCCGTGGCGCGGCGAGATCGAGAACCGCCTCGAGCGCGTCGGCCGGTACCACGCGTCGCGCACCGTCCTGTGTGCGGTGGAGCCGGGGCGCACCACCATCGACGCGCGCGTCACGGTGGTCACCGACGAGGAGCCGGTGGCGGGCGAGATCACGACCACGCACGAGCACCTCGTGCTCGACATCGGCGAATCGCACCTCGAGCACCTCGACACGATCATCGACCCGATCGTGGTCACCGACATGCCCACGATGCTGTGGTCGCCGCACGGCCGCTGGAACGCCGTCGATGCGCTCCTGGGGCTCGCGCAGGTCGTGCTGCTGGACTCCGTCGACGAGCCCGATCCGGAGGACGCCGTGCACAGGGCCTGCGCACTGTCGGAGCGCGTCTACGTCGTCGATCTCGCCTGGCTGCGCTCGACGCCGTGGCGCGAGCGCATCGCCGCCAGCTTCGATCCGCCGCGGTGGCGCGCGCAGCTGCCGACCATCTCGAGCGTCGAGATCCGTCATCACCCCGAGTCGGTCGTCGCGGGAGTCCTGCTGTTCGGCTGGCTCGCCTCGCGGCTCGGGTGGACCCCGGGCGCACTGGCCTGGCGGCGCGACACGCTCGAAGGGCACGCGCGCAACCGCAAGGGCGAGGTGCGCCTGGCGCTGCACCCGGACCCGTCGCTGTCGGTCCGCGGCCTGGCCGGCATCACGATCGAGACCGGCCAGGGCACGGTGCTCGATCTCGACCGCGGCGAGGGCGGCCTGCACGCGCGGCGCGTGACCCGCGGCACGCGGGCGGACGGCCACACCGAGCGCACGTGGACGGTGCTGGGCGCGTCGCGCGGCGAGGCGGGGATCCTTGGCGAGGGCATCCGCCAGGCGCTCCTGCGCGACCCGACCTACCGGCCCGCGCTCGAGGCCGCGCAGATCATGGTGGGCTGATGGCCGGCCGCTCCCCCGTCCCGTTGCGCCTGGTCGGCGCGCTCGGCGAGATCGGCGCGGACCAGCGTGCCCGCGGCGCGTGCGAGAGACTCCCAGCCATGCCTCCTCAGCCGGAGCACCACCGATGAGCATCGAGATCGTGCGGGTCGCCGACAAGGAGGCCGTGGCCGCCCACTCGGCCGAGGTCGTCGCCGCCGTCTGCAACGCGACGTCGCGGACGGTCCACGTCGCGCTCGCGGGCGGCACGACGCCCGAGCGCTGCCACGAGCTGCTCGCGCCGCTCGTCTCCGACTGGGGCCACGTGCACCTGTGGCTGTCGGACGAGCGCGCGGTCGGCCCTGACGACGACGACTCGAACTTCAAGATGGTGCGCCGGTCGCTGCTGGATGGCATCCAGATCCCGGCCGGGAACGTGCACCGCGTGCTCGGCGAGCGCGGCGCCGACGACGCGGCGGCGCTCTACCAGGCCGAGGTGCTCGACGCGGTCGTCGCCGGCGCGGACGGCCTGCCGCTGTTCGACGTGATCATGTGCGGCATGGGGCCCGACGGGCACACGTGCTCGCTGTTTCCCGGCCACCCCGAGATCCACGTCGACGACCGCCTGGTCGTTGGCCTCCACGACTCCCCGAAGCCGCCGCCGGACCGGATCACCTTCACGCTGCCGCTCCTGCACGCCGCGAAGCGGCTCATGCTGCTCGTCGCCGGCGAGGAGAAGCGCGATGCGATGGCCAAGGTCGCGGCCGGCCCGGACCCGGCGGTGCCCGCCTCGATGCTCTCGCTCGGCGCCCTCGAGGTCGTCGTGGATGGCGCGGCGGCGCCATGACGCGGAGGCCGCACGACCGGCCCTGTACGTTGTCGGGGTGGCACAGATCCTGGACGGCCGGGCCGGGATGCGGGAGGCGCTGGACGGTGCGCGCGCCCGCACACTCGGGCTGGTCGCGCACCTGAGCGACGAGGATCTCGAGCGGGTCGTCGACCCGATCATGAGCCCCATCGCCTGGGACCTCGGCCACATCGCCGCCTACGAGGACCTGTGGATCGCCCACCGGCTCGGCGGCCTCGACATGCTGCGGCCCGACCTCGCCGCGCTCTACGACGCGTTCGAGACGCCGCGTGCGGTGCGCGGCGACCTCGAGTTCCTGCGCGGGGCCGAGCTGCTCGCCTACCTGGAGGCCGTCCGGGCACGCACCGTGGCGGTGACCGCGCGCGATGGCGCCACCGATCTGCACGAGCTCGTCCTGCGCCACGAGCTGCAGCACACCGAGACGATGCTGCAGACGATGGTCCTCGGCGGGCTGCCCCTGCCGGACGGCTGCGGCGTGCCGGCACCCGTGGCCGGGCGCGACGACGACTGGATCGCCCTCCCCGCCGCCGAGTTCCTGATGGGCGCCGGGCCGGACGGCTTCGCCTACGACAACGAGCGCCCTCGCCACCTGGTGAGCCTGGCCGCCTTCCGCATCGCCCGCCGCCCCGTCACGAACGCGACGTGGCTGACGTTCACCGAGGGCGGCGGCTACGAGCGCCGCCCGTGGTGGTCGCACGAGGCGTGGATGTGGAAGGAGGAGTACGACATCGGCGACTGTCCCGAAGGCGTCCGCACCGGAGATCCGGACGCGCCCGTCGTCCACGTCTCCTGGTTCGAGGCCGACGCCTTCGCCCGCTGGGCCGGCGCGCGACTGCCGACCGAGGCCGAGTGGGAGAGGGCGGCGACCTGGGACCTGGATCCCATGGATGGACCCGGCCAGGTCTGGGAGTGGACCGCCTCGGCGTTCCTGGCCTACCCGGGCTTCCGGGCGTACCCGTACCGCGAGTACTCCGAGCCCTTCTTCGGCGACCGCTATCGCGTCCTGCGCGGCGGCTCGTGCGCCACGCACCCGCGCGTCGCCGGCCCGACGTTCCGCAACTGGGACCTGCCCCAGCGGCGCCAGCTCTTCGCCGGCCTTCGCCTGGCGACCGATCACGAACCGACGAACCCGACCTCCGGGAGGACCGGATGACCGTCGACGTCCATCTCGCGGCCGGCCAGGAGCGCTCGCTGGCCGACGACGTCCACGACGGCCTCACCCGGCCGTTCAAGGAGCTGCCGCCCAAGCACTTCTACGACGCGCACGGCTCGGAGCTGTTCGACCTGATCTGCGAGCAGCCCGAGTACTACCCGACCCGTACCGAGCTGCGGATCCTGCGCACCCGCGGCGCCGAGCTCATGGAGGGCGTCGACGAGCTCGTGGAGCTCGGGTCGGGCGCCACGACGAAGGCGCGCATCCTGCTCGAGGCGGGTCAGGCCGCGCGCTACATCCCGGTCGACGTGTCGGAGACCGTCGTGCGCGCGGCGGCTGACGAGCTGGCCGACCTCGACGTCGACGTCCACGGCGTCGTCGGCGACATCGAGCGCCACCTCGACCGGCTGCCGGCGCCGTCGGGGCGGCGCGCCGTCGCGTTCCTCGGCGGGACCATCGGCAACTTCCCACCCGGCTCGCGGCGGCGGTTCCTGCGGCTGATCGGCAGCCTGCTCGCCCCCGGCGACCGGCTGCTGCTCGGCACCGACCTCGTCAAGGACCCGGCGATCATCGAGGCCGCCTACAACGACGCCGCGGGCGTCACCGCCGAGTTCAACCGCAACGTGCTCGCGGTCGTCAACCGCGAGCTGGGGGGCGACTTCGACCTCGGCGCGTTCGAGCACGTCGCGTTCTTCGACCGCCGGCGCGAGTGGGTCGAGATGCGCCTGCGCGCCCTCGAGCCTCAGGTGGTGACGATCGGCGCGCTCGGGCTGGAGGTCGACTTCGCCCACCGCGAGGAGCTGCGCACCGAGATCAGTGCGAAGTTCACGAGCGAGCGGATCGCCGCGGACCTCGCCGCGGCCGGCCTGACGCTGCGCAAGCTCGCCACCGACCCGCGCGGGTGGTTCGCGGTGACGGTGGCGGAGCGGGCGTAGCGCCGGGGCCGCGCGCTACGCGTTGAAGTTCTTGTCGCGCCCCTCGCCCGGCCAGGGGGCGAGGATGAGCAGCAGGGTGGCGTCCTGCGTCGCGCGGACCTCGTGGCGCTCGTGCGGATCGAAGTGGGCCAGGAAGCCGGCCGACGCGGTGGTCGTCGAGCCGTCCTGCTCGATCTCCACCTCGCCGTGGTGGACGTGCACCCACGCGTGTTCGTACACCTCGTGGTCCTGCAGCATCTCGCCGGCGGGGAGGTTGATCGCGATCGCACGTGCGGCGCCGTCGTCGGAGCGCAGCACCTTCGGCTGATGTGCCTCGACACCAAGCTGCGTGAGGTCCCAGGTTTCCATGGGCCGGACCCTACCCGTGCACCGATAGCGTGACGCGCCATGCGAATCGAAGACAGCGGGGCGCTCGTCGTGGGCGGCGCGTCGGGACTCGGCGAGGCGACCGCGCGCGAGCTGGCCGCCCGGGGCGCGCGCGTGGTGATCGCCGACATCGACGAGGCGCGCGGCAGCGCGCTCGCCTCCGAGCTCGGCGGCGACGCGGCCTTCCGCCCCGCCGACGTCACGCGCCCCGACACGCTCGAGGCCGCGGTCGCCGCCGCGGCGGACGCGCCGGGGGGCCTGCGCATCTCGGTGCACTGCGCCGGCATCGGCTCCGCCGAGCGGATCGCCACGCAGCGCGGCGCCCACGCCCTCGAGCCGTTCGAGCGGGTGATCGCCGTCAACCTCGTCGGCACGTTCAACGCGCTGCGCCTCGCCTCCGCCGCGATGATCGCCAACGAGCCCGACGCGGGCGGCGAGCGCGGCGTCTGCGTGAACACCGCGTCGATCGCCGCCTACGACGGCCAGATCGGCCAGGTCGCCTACTCGGCCTCCAAGGGCGGCGTCGTCGGCCTGACGCTGCCGGCGGCGCGCGACCTGTCGCGCTTCGGCATCCGGGTCTGCACGATCGCCCCCGGGCTGTTCGACACGCCGCTGCTCGCGTCGCTGCCCGAGGAGGCGCGCGCGGCGCTCGGGGCGTCGATGCCCTTCCCCTCGAGGCTGGGCCAGCCGTCCGAGTACGCCGCCCTCGCCGCGCACATCGCCGAGAACCCGATGCTCAACGGCGAGGTGATCCGGCTCGACGGCGCGCTGCGCATGGCGCCCCGGTAGGGGTTTTCACGAGCGCCCGGCGCGACGGTGCCGGGCCGGGGAAGCCGGACCGATACCGTTCCGGCCATGAGGCGTGTCACCTTCTCCCGCAACGTGACGCTGTCGCTGTCGCGGACGTGCGTGTCGCACTGCAAGTACTGCGCGTTCTCGACGCACCGCGCGCACCTGCACACGCCCGAGGAGGTCGAGCAGCTCATCGACCGCGCGGCGCGCCGCGGCATCAAGGAGCTGCTCGTGCTGACCGGCGACGAGCCCGGCTACCACGCCGGCGTGCGCGAGCGGCTGGCCGAGCTCGGGTTCGACGACTTCGTCGGCTACGTGGCGTGGGCGTGCGAGCGGGCGCTGGAGCGCGGGGTGCTGCCGCACACGAACCTCGGGGCGCTGTCGCGCGAGGATCTCGGGCGGCTGCGCGAGGTGACCGCGTCGCAGGGGCTGATGCTCGAGTCGCTGCGCCCGGACCTGGTCGCCCATCAGGGCTCCCCGACGAAGGACCCGCAGCTGCGGCTCGGCACGATCCGCGCGGCCGGCGAGCTGCGCATCCCGTTCACCAGCGGCATCCTCGTCGGCATCGGCGAGTCGCGCCAGGACCGCTTCGACGCGCTCGCCGCGCTGGCCGGCGTCCACGCCGAGCATGGGCATCTGCAGGAGGTCATCCTCCAGAACTTCGTCCCCCATCGCCGCTACTACGGCGAGGAGCCGGCCGACATCGCCACCGAGGCGGCCGAGGAGTACTGGCGCACCGGCCTGGGGACCCACCCGCAGATGCCGCTGCCCGACTGGGCGTGCGAGATCACCATCGAGGACATGCTCGAGCTGGTCGGGGAGTCGCGGCGGCTGATGCCCGACGTCGGCGTGCAGATCCCGCCGAACCTCGCGGACTGGTGGCCGCAGCTGATCGCCGCCGGCGCGACCGACCTCGGCGGGCTGAGCGCCAACGGCGACCACATCAGCCCCGAGCATCCGTTCCCGTCGCCGCACAAGGTCCGCAAGACCCTGGCGCCGCTCGGCTACGCGCTGACCGAGCGGCTGTGCGTCTACCCGCAGTACCTCGACCGCGAGTGGATGGCCCAGGGCGTGCTCGACGTGGTCAAGACGAAGTACTGGAGCTTCATCCCGCGCGGGGCGTCGGGCCGGCGCGAGGAACGCGTCATCCGGCGCGACCTGGTGCCCGCCGCGATCGCCAAGGGCCGCGACGGGGACTGGCTGAGCGAGGACGAGCTGACCGCGCTGTTCGCCGAGAACCGGCCGGAGGCGATCGAGGACATGCGCCAGGCCGCCGACGAGCTGCGCGCCGAGCTGGCGGGCGACACGGTGACGTTCGTCGTCAACCGCAACATCAACGTCTCCAACGTCTGCATCGTGGGCTGCGCGTTCTGCGGCTTCGGCCAGGGCAAGCGCTCGCCGGACGCCTATCAGCATCCCGAGGACGAGTTCCGGGGCCGCATCCGCGACGCGGTCGACTACGGCGCGACCGAGCTGTGCATCCAGTCCGGCATCCACCCCGACTGGTCCTTCGACGACTACCTGGCGTACCTGCGCATCGCCAAGGACGAGGCGGCGCAGCTGCACCTGCACGCCTACAGCCCGATGGAGATCGCCCACATCGCCGACATCTCGGGCCGCCCGCTGCCGGAGATCTTCGCCCGGCTGCGCGAGGCCGGTCTCGGGTCCACCCCGGGCACCGCCGCCGAGGTCCTGCACGACGGCGTCCGGGAGCGCATCAGCCCGAACAAGCTGCCGGTCGCGCGCTGGATCGAGGTCATCGAGGCGTCGCACCGCTCCGGGCTGCGCTCGACCTCGACCGTGATGTTCGGCCACATCGAGGAGCCATGGGAGCTCGCCGAGCACATGCGCGTCATCCGCACGCTGCAGGAGCGCACCGGCGGCTTCACCGAGTTCGTCCCGCTGTCGTTCATCCCGTTCCAGACGCTGCTCGGCCGCACCCACGGCGTCGAGGAGATCTCCCGCGAGGAGAACCTCAAGCACACCGCGGTCTTCCGCCTCGCGCTCGGAAAGACGATCACCAACCTCCAGGCGTCCTGGGTGAAGATGGGCCTCGAGACCGCCACCGAGTCGCTGCGCTGGGGCGTCAACGACCTCGGCGGGACGCTCATGGAGGAGTCCATCAGCCGCCTCGCCGGCAGCTACCACGGCACCCGCCTCGACCCGCCGGAGCTCATCGCCGCCGCCCACGCGGCCGGGCGCGCCGCCGCCGAGCGCACGACGCTCTACGAGATCCGCCGGCGCTACGAGCTGCCGGCCGCCGCCGCGGCGTAGGCCGCGCGGGCGGGCATGGGCCACCGGGTCATCACGCCGCGCGAGCAGGCGTGGCAGACGCGCCCCCACGCCGACGGCGAGCCGGCCCGGCACGTCACGGAGCTCAGCGAGGTCGCGGGAATGCGGCACGTGCGGGCCAACGTCTGGCGCTACGAGCCGGGCGCGGCAGGAAGGCGGCATCGGCATTCCACCCAGGACGAGACGTTCGTCGTCCTCGAGGGCACGCTGTCGATCTACCTCGGCGAGCCGCCCGAGCGCCGGGACGTGCCGGCCGGCAGCCTCGTCCACGTCACGGCGGGCACGCCCCTGCAGAGCGTCAACCACGGCGACGAGGACCTGGTCGTCTACGCCCACGGCTGGCCGCCCGAGGACCATCACGCCGAACTGCTCGACTCGGCGGTCTGATCGCCGGCCCCAGATCCCCCCTACAACTGTGCGATGGCGCCGATCGGATCGAGACAGCGCCGAGGCCAGCGATGGCGCCGGGGAGCGAGCGCGTCGGCGACCAGCGCGTGAGCGCGACCGTTCGCTTCGGCCGGCACCCATGTGAACGCCACCGTGCCGATGCGCTCCGCCGCCTCGCGAACCGCGCGACACAGCTCGCGCAGGCGCGGGTTGGCCGGCTCGTGACGCCCGCTGACCTGCTCGACGACGAGGCGCGCGTCGCAGCGCGCGTCGACGCGGTCCAGTCCGAGGCCGCGCGCGTGCTCGAGGCCGGCCAGCAGCGCGCGGTACTCGGCGACGGTCGCCCCCGCGACGCCGATCGCCTCGCCGTGCGCGGCGAGCAGCCCGCCGTCGGCGGCGACGAGCACGTAGCCGATCGCCGCCGGGCCCGGGTTGCCGCGAGAGCCGCCGTCGCTCGACAGGACCGCGAACCCGGGGCGCGGTGCGCGCGGCGGCGGACCCGTCCGCCGTCCGCCGGCCTTGGCCAGGGCACGCCGCTCGGCGTCGCTGTTGGCACGGCCGCGACGGCGCGGGGGTCGGCGGCGCTGAGGGGCGGCCACGCCGACAACCCTACGCCTGCGCCGCGACGACCGCGGCCGGCAAGCGCGCCGGCCCAGGTGCGAGATGATCGACGCATGCTGCCCCATGACGACGTCGGCGCCGGGCCGCCGGTGGTGCTGCTGCACGCCGGCGTGGCGGATCGCGGGATGTGGGCCGATCTGCTCCCGGCGATCGCCGAGGCTGGGTACCGCGCGATCGCGATGGACCTCCCGGGTCACGGCGATGCACCCGCCGTCGGCGCCGCGCCCCATTCGGCGGTTCTCGACACGATGGACGCCCTGGACGTCGACCGGGCGGTGCTCGTCGGCAACTCGTTCGGTGGCGCCGTCGCCCTGAGGGTCGCCGCCGTGGCTGCGCAGCGTGTCGCGGCTCTGGCGCTGATCTCTGCGCCCGCTCCCGGCGTCGAACCGTCGGCTGAGCTCGAAGCGGCCTGGGAGGCGGAGGAATCCGCCTTCGCGCGCGGCGACATCGCCGCCGCGGTCGCCGCGGTCGTCGACACCTGGACGCTGCCCGATGCGCCACCCGCCCTGCGTGATCGCATCGCGGCGATGCAGCGCCGCGCCTTCGAGCTGGCGGCCCGCGCCGACGACGTTCCGCCCGCAGAGGATCCGCTGGAACCCGATTCGTCAGCGCTCTCGACGCTCGACATCCCGACGCTGGTCGCGGTCGGAGAGCTCGACATGGCGGACTTCCGCGTGGGCGCCGAAGCGCTTGTGCAGCAACTCCGCGGGGCGCGGCTCGTGGTCCTGCCCAAGGCCGGGCACCTCGCGCCGCTCGAGCAGCCCGACGCCTTCCGTGTGTTGCTCCTCGACTACCTGCGCGAGACCGGCGACCGGGGTTAGGTCGAGTCGAGTCGATCAGCCCGGCGGCCCGTACGAGACGACGTCACCACGGGGCCGCGCGATCTCTCCCCACGACAGCCGACGCCGCTCGGCGGGTGGACAGGGCAAGGACAAACGAGTGCTCCCCAGCGGAGGCTGACGAGTGACCGTGTTGCGGCGGCTGGGCGGGCGGCGCGGTCGGCTCATGGTGCTCCTACGTGGCCCGCACCACACGACCAGCGGCGGCGTATGTACGAGCGGCGACCTGGTTGCTCCTGCTTTCACGCGAAAGCAGCAGCGCTGCGCAGCTGGGGGCGACTCTCTCGCAACGCATGGAAAGCAGTAGTCGCCGCAATGTTTAGGTTTTGGCGCGGTCCCGCACAAGGGAGTAGGGTAGGTCGTAGAAGCAGATCAGTGCGCGGCACTTCTGGAGCTCGACGAACGGCTCAATTCCGCCCCGCCTCGATCGACGCTCGCGCTCCTAGCAGCAGCGTAGGTGGCCCTCGGGAGACCTATAAAACGACGGCGCCGCTCGGCGCCCATATGCTGTTTCGAGAGGAGTGCGCCATGAACGGGCACGCCGACACATCGGTGTATCCACTGCGGGTAGAGGGCGAGCTTGATAGCCACTTGAGCCGCTGGCAGTGGCTGGTTAAGTGGGTCCTGGTGATCCCGCACGTCATCGTGCTCGTGTTCCTCTGGATCGCGTTCATCGTGTTGTGGTTGGTCGCGCTCGTCGCGATCCTGTTCACGGGCCGCTACCCGCGCGCGATCTTCGATTTCAACGTCGGCGTACTGCGCTGGTCCTGGCGTGTGGGCTTCTACTCCTATAGCGCGCTCGGCACCGACCGCTACCCGCCGTTCACGCTCGCCGACGTCCCGGACTACCCGGCGCGGCTAAACGTCGAGTACCCGCAGGAGCTCTCACGCGGCCTGGCCCTCGTCAAGTGGTGGCTGCTCGCGATACCGCAGTACCTCATCGTCGGCGTGTTCGCCGGGGGCGCGTGGGCCGGCTTCAACGCGATGAGCGACAACGGGGGATGGACGTCCGGCGGCGGCCTGATCGGCCTGCTGGTCTGCATCGCCGGTGTGGTGTTGCTGTTCACCGGGCGCTACCCCAAGGCCATCTTCGACTTCGTGATGGGGATGAACCGCTGGTGCTACCGCGTCGCCGCCTACGCGGCGCTGATGACTGACAAGTACCCGCCCTTCCGCCTGGACATGGGCGGCCAGGAGTCGGCGCCCGACACCGCCGAAAGCAACGTGGTGACGCCGAAGCCGGGAACGGGGCTCTCATGACCAAGGTTGGGGATCGCCGGGTTCGGGATCCCGGTTCGGCCCGCAGCGCCTCGCGCAGTTCGCTACCCGCCGGCCCTGGCGGGTCCTGGCCGTGTGGGGCGTGGTAGTGCTCGTGTCACTGGGCTTGACGGGGACGCTGCTGGGCTCGGGCCTGACCTCTGACCTGGCTGCCCAACGTGCAGGTCGAAGGACCGCGGCCCGCGCCGCTGCAACCTGCTGCCCCGCCAATACACCGGCGACGGCGTACTGACCGAGACGTCACCGGCTCCGCCCGACCCCCGTCGCGACCACCAAGGAAAGCTGACATGGCCACCCCTCAGACCCTGCCGCGCCCGCAGCGCGCCGCCCCCGCAGAACTCGACACCGCTCCGGCTACTCGCGAGCGGCCGCGCTTCCCTGGCTGGCGGTGGATGGCCGTCTGGCCCGCCTTCCCGATCGCCGGGTACATCGGCTGGAAGATCGGGGGACGCGTAGACGCGATCGACGCCGCGCTGGTCGGAGGCGCGCTCACCGCCGCCGGCCTGGGCGCCGTCCAGTGGTGGGCCGCCAAGGGCGCGCTTGGGCGCGCGGCAGCGTGGATCGGCGCCAGCGCCGTCGGCTACGCCGTCGGGCTCGCGGCCGGTGCCGCGCTGGTCGGTTACGACACCGACCTCGGCTCTCTGGCCGTGATGGGACTGGTCAGCGGCGCGGCGCTCGGCGCCGCCCAAGGGCTCGTCCTCGCGCGACAGGGACGCCGCGCGCTCGCGCTGCCGTGGGCACTTGCGATGCCGGTCCTCTTCGCGCTCGGCTGGTCCGTGGCATCGGTCACCGGCATCGGCGTCGACGACCAGTTCACCGTGTTCGGCGCCGGCGGCGCGCTCATGTTCACGCTGCTCAGCGGCCTCCTCCTCGCGCGCTTTACCCCCGCCCGCACCCAGGCCGGCTGATGGAGATCGTCGACCATGTCGTGCTCGGCGCCGGCGCCGTCGGGATGGCCATCGCCGAGGCGCTGGCCCGACGCGGCGAGTCGGTGCGCATCGTCAACCGTTCCGGGCTGCGCGAACCGGTGGCGGACGTTCAGTCCGTGGCCGGGGACGTCGCCGACCCCGCCTTCGCGGCGTCGGCGACGCACGGCGCTCGCGTCATCTACCAGGCACTGAACCCGCCCTATCACCGCTGGGCGCAGGAGTTCCCCGGCCTGCAAGCAGCGGCGATCACCGCCGCCCAGGCCACCGATGCGCGCCTGGTCGCGATGGACAACGTCTACATGTACGGGCGCGCCGACGGACGGCCGTTCACCGAGGACCGCGGCTACGACGCCCACACCCGCAAGGGCCGCGTCCGCGCCCAGATGGCCCGCGACCTCATGGCCGCCCACGATGCCGGGCGCGTCCAGGTCACCGTCGGCCGGGCGTCGGACTTCTTCGGGCCGCGCGCCGGCCAGCAGTCGCTGATCGGCGACTGGGTGATCCCTCCGGCGCTCGCCGACAAAACCGCTTCGGTGATGGGCGACCCGGACATGCCCCACACCTACACCTTCATCCCCGACATCGGCGAAAACCTCGTCCGCCTCGGCGAACACGACGACGCGCTCGGACGCGTCTGGCACCTACCCAGCCCCGAGACGCGCACCACTCGCGACGTGGTCGCACTCGTCTACCAGGCCGCCGGCACCCGGCCGCGGCTGAAGGTCACGCCCGCGTGGCAGATGCGCGCGCTCGGCCTCGTCAACCGAACGATCCGCGAGATCAACGAGATGCGCTACGAGTTCGACGAACCGTTCATCGTCGACGCCTCCCGCGCCGAAACCGAACTCGGCCTGCGCGCCACGCCCCTCACCGACGCCGTCGACCAAACCGTGCGGTGGTACCGCGCGCAAGAGGTCGCGTCCTCCACCGCAGACCATAAGGGCACGCAGCGCGTCGCGGCACGGTAGACGGCGATGACGACGCAACGATGCGACGACCGAGAGGCGCTTCGGCGCCGCGACGAAGCGACTCACCGACGCCGATGAGCTGAACGGCGTCCAACCGGGCGCGTCAGCCTGCACGTGAGTGCCGCGCCGGCTCACTGCTGCTTTGGACGGAGGGTGTCGCGGAAACTCGCGAGTCTGTCCGGTGCGGCGGCGGTGAGGGTGGCGGTCGGCGCGACTTCGGTGAGTGCCAATCGGCCCGGACGGCCGATGATGTCGCTGATCGGCGTGCGCGGCCGTTCAGGCGGCCGCGAGGTGGTGTTGGTGGAGCTTGAGGAGGTTGTGGGTGGCCGTCAGCAGCCGCCATTCGGATCTGACGGCGGACCGGCCGCGGCGGGAGAACTGGCGGGCGCCGCGGTTGCTTTTGATCTGTCCGAAGACGGGTTCGACGATGCCTTGGCGTCTGAGGTAGAGCTGTTTGCCGAAGTCGGTCGCCAGGACGCGGCGGGTGAAGTCATAGAGACCGCCGCGCCGTCCGGGGCGGGGCTCTTTGCGACGATCGGCGTCCGGGGCGACGAGGACCTGCATGCCCTGGGCGACGATGGCGTCGATCGCGTCGTTCTTCCAATAGCCGGCGTCGGCCAACACCACCCCGGGCGTCTCGCTGACCCCGGCGCCAGCCAGCTCGTGCAGCGTGGTCTCGACCATCGGCTGCAGGCTGGCGGTGTCGAGTGACTCGATGCTGATCTCGGCCGCGAGCACGATCTGGCCTTCGCCGACGACGCCTTGGGCGTTGTAACCCTGCACCCACCCGCGCGTCGTCTTGAGATTGCGCGAGTCGGGGTCGGTGACGTTGATCTTGCCCGCCGGCTCGGCAGGGAGCGGATAAGGCTTGATGTTGTGGCGCGCCCCGGTCATCCGCCGCGAGCCGTCGCTGGCGATGCCGGCCGCATGCCACGCCGCGTGCTCTGAGACGACGTGACGCTCGAGCTCCCAGTCCTGGCGCAGCCGGCGCCGGCACTCGACCAGCCGCTCGGCGCGGTCGCGGGGGATCTTCTTGGCCTGCGCTGCGCGCTCGGCCTCCAGCGCCTGCTTGGCCTCGCGCAACACCTTGCGCCGGTCGCCGCTGGTGCGCAAGCCCTCCGGCAACTCGTCACCGCGCGCCTCGCCGAACAGTTCGTCTTCGGCCGCGTCGATGCGCGCCGCCTCCTCGAGGATCTCGCGGGCGATCTGCTCGTAGGTGCGCGTCGCGTGATGCGTGGCCGCCGCCGCGATCTTCGTGCCATCGACGGCAACGACGCCGACCTTGACCAGGTCGCTGCGCGCGCACAGCGCCAACACCTCACCGAACAAACCGGCGATTGCCGCCTCGTGCCGGACACGGAACCTGGCGATGGTCGCGTGATCGGGTACCCGATTGGCCGTGATCACGCGAAACGCAACGTCATCGTGGCAGCGCTGCTCGATCGCCCGCGCCGACCGAACCCCGATCGCGTAGGCGTAGACGAACAACGCCACCATCATCGCCGGGTCATGCGCCGCCCGGCCCCACCCGTCGTCGCGATAGCCCGCGTAGAACGCCGCCAGGTCCATCTCTGCCACCGCGTCGAGAACGAACCACGCAAGGTGCTCCTCCGGCAACCACTCACGCAGGCTCGGCGGTAGCAACAACTCCTGCTCGCGATCGCACGACAAGAAGTTCTGCGCCATGCCCGAAATCGTCCCGACGCCACCGGACATCACCCCGGTTTGTGCGACACCCTCGACGAGGAGCGGCAGTGGCAATGCTCGAGCGGCGACTGCTGCTCGGCGCGAATTGGGAGAGGCGGCGCGGCATTGGCTTGACGATTCGATCTGCCCCGAAGCGACGGAGGGGTGTGGTGGCCCAGCTCAGTACCGGTGCTCGTCCGTGCGAGAGCCGCCAGCTGAGCGTCGTACGGGACGTGATGGTGGGTCAGGCCGGGGCGTCGGCCTCCTGCACGGACGCCGCGAACGCCTCGGGGCCCTGCTCCACCGCCGCCGGGTCCATCCACATCACCTGCCAGCCGTGACCGTCGAGGTCGAAGAAGCTGCGCGAATACATGAAGCCATAGTCCTCCGCGCCATCCGCCTCGATGCCGCCCGCTGCAAGCGCAGCGGCGCTGACCGCATCGACCTCATCGCGAGATGACACGCTGAAGCAGTACAGCGCCAGCGTGTGGGTCGTCGGATCGGCGATCGGCAGCTTCGCGAGCTCCGCGAACTTCTCGCGGCTGCACAGCATGACGAAGGCCTGCTCGCCGACCAACATGCAGGCGCCCGTCTCGTCGCTGAACAGCGGGTTGAAGCTGAACCCGAGCTTCGCGAAGAACGCCTTGCTGCGCTCGAGGTCCGCGACGGGGATGGTCACGAACAGCATGCGGCCGGGATGTCCGGGATTGGTCATGGTGGGTCTCCAGTCGGCGGCTCGATGGCGTACGTCCTGATAGACCGGCACAGTCGCCAGAACTCATCGGCGGATCTCTGCTTCGCCTCGACCGCGCTTCTGCTTCCGCCTGCCTGCAATCGTGCCGAACGCCGTCTCGCACTAGAGCTTCGCGCGAATCTCGGAACTCACCGGCCTCGACTTCCGCGAGCAGGGATAGGCGGCTCTCCGCCCAGATGGCCCTGCTCGTGAACCGACGCATCAATGGCCAGTAGGCACCTGGGTCGAGGAGTGATGGCTCATCGATGAGCCGTATCTCGCGTTTGGTCTGGCCAACTCGAAGATTGACGCGCCGGGCGATCATCAGGGCTTCCGGTGCTGTTCTGCGAGTCCGACTACGCCGACATCACGCTGGACGCCGTCGCCGGCCGCGGCGGGATGACCGGGCAGACGGTGACCCGGCCGCCGTTCGATCCGTCGTCCGCCACGACGAGCGGATCGGCGGTGATGCGGCAACCGGCTGCAGGTGCATGAGCCCGGTAGACCCGCGACTGGGGCGCGGCGGAGGCGGACAGCGGTGCCACGAGCTCGGCTCGGCTCGCGCGTCAGAGTCTCGACTTGCCGCGCGTAGTGACCGGCGATGGAGATCGCGGGTTGGCCGACGCACCTGCTGCGACGTGCGCGGTGGCCGGCGGCCTGGGCAAGCGCGCTCGCGGTCCTGACGCTGCTCACCTGGGCGCCAACGGCAGGCGCGGCGTTCCCGGGAGCGAACGGCAGGATCGCCGTCGCGCTGTTCGGTCAGATCTCGACCATGAACGCCGACGGCTCGGACGTGGTGATCCTCACCAGCGGAGCGAGGAACGGCGATCCGGCCTGGTCGCCGAACGGCTCGAAGATCGCGTTCGCGAGGTCCGTGGTCTACCCCCGCTCGACCCTCTACGTCATGAACGCGGACGGGTCGGGGGTCACGCCGCTGACGAACCAGGAGTCGACCGAGCCAACGTGGTCGCCGGATGGCACGCGTATCGCCTTCACGAGCACGCGCGACCGGAACACCGACATCTGGGTCGTGAGCGCCGGCGGCGGCGAGCTGCGGCGACTGACGACCAACGCGGCACCCGATTTCGGGCCGGCGTGGTCGCCCGATGGCACCACCATCGCCTTCGCGCGCGATCGCAACCGCAACACGGACATCTACGCGATCCGCGCCGACGGCACCGGCGAAACCCGGCTCACCGATCACCCGGCCGGCGACTCCTATCCAGCGTGGTCGCCGGATGGCCGCCGGCTGGTGTTCTCCAGCGCCCGCGGCTACTTCCCTCCGCCGCCCGGCATGTTCTTCCCCGAGGACCTGTACGTCGCTAACGCCGACGGATCAGGGGTCGCGCTTGTCCGCGCCAACCTCTCGAACGACGTCGCGCCGTCGTGGTCCCCCGACGGCCGCACGATCGTGTTCATCAACTCGGATGACGCGCCCGGACCGCACGGCGCCAGGTTGATGTCCATGAACGTCGACGGGTCGGCGGTCACCAATCTGGGGCATGAAGCAGCCTCAGCGCCGGATTGGCAGACCATCCCTTCGGCCGATCTCGCCGCGAGCATCGTCGCCCGCGCACACTCCGGTGGGCCCGGGGGGTTGCTGACCTACACCGTCGGGGCGACCAACGCGGGTCCGTCGGGAGCCGAGAACGTCGTCATCACGGACTCACTCCCCGCCGGGGCGAAGTTCCTGTCGCTCCGAACCCGGCCGGATCACATGGTCTGCGCACCGCCGCGACGAGGGCACGGCGGCACGATCTCGTGCCGAGCCGGATTCATGTACCCCCACGGCTCCGTGGCCGCGGAGATCACGGTGGTTTCTCCCGGCGGCCCCCACCGACCGAGCGCGACCAACACCGCCGTCGTTACGAGCAGCACCCCCGACCCTCAGCCCGCCAACAACTCAGCCACGGTCGACCCAGGACCAGGCTGATCGTGCCGCTGGCGGCACGGGCACCGGGGTTGCGGTCGCGCGGATCGCGTGCGAGACCCAGGGCATGGAAGTGGTGGGGCCGGCACTTGCCGCCGCGCCCGCGTCGTACACCTCCTGACCGGCGACCTGGGCACCCGCGCCGGGCGATCAGTCAGAGAGCTGCTGCTGGATCGCGGCGAGGTCGATCCAGGCGCTTTCCCGGCTGATCAGGCCGTCGGTGAAGTCGAAGATATGCAGGAACCGCGACCGCACCGGTCGTCCGCGACCCTCGAGTCCGAAAGGGTGGCCATTCGCGGTCGCGTGCAATATCGACTCGTCGACGACGTGGTCATCGCCATACCAGCGTCGAACGGGCTCGAAGCGGTCGATGCGCATCTCCTCGAACAGAGCTCGATAGAAACCTGCGATCTGATCGCCGCCGTGAAGGGCGTCACCGGGGCGTCCGACGACATCGTGCTGCGCGTCGGCGGTGAATCCGTCGACGATGGCCTCCAGGTCGCCGCTCTCCTCGGCGCGGTAGTGGCCATCCACGAGCGCGTCCATCTGCGCTCGCGTCATCCGTGCTGTGGTCGTTGGCTGAGCGGTCATCGCTGCTCCCTTCTCGGGGTCCGGAGCGGACCATCCTTCGGATGTAAAGTCCCTGCGATCATGGCAGGGACCTGACATGTTGTCAAGGGCTTGATACACTCGCTGGGTGAGCAGTCCACGGATCGGAGAGCGCTATCGGGGAGTCGACGGCCGCAGCGGCTACCTATTGCGGCAGGCGTGGCAGGCCTTTCGCATCGCCATGGAGACGGCCCTGCGCGCCCATGGATTGAACGGGGCTCAATATGCGGTGCTCAGCGTGCTGGCCAGAGACCCCGGTGTGTCCGGCGCCGACCTCGCCCGGGCCTGCAACACGACGCCTCAGGCGATGAACGGCGTGCTCGCGACCCTCGAGCGGGCCGGCCTTGTCGAGCGACGCCCGCACCCGACGCACGGCCGCATCCTCGAAGTCATGCTGACGTCCGAAGGGGAGCAGCGATTGGCGGCAGCCACGCCGGTTGTGCGAGGACTCGAGGACGCCATCGAAGAGGACCTTGCTTCGGATGAGATCGCTGCCATCAAGGCGTGGCTCGTCGCGTCCGCGCAGCGCCTGGAAGAGATCACCGCGTCGCGCCGGGCATAGTCAAGATGGCCTCGGCGTAGGATCGCGGCGATGAGGATCGCCGTCTCGCGGGCGCCCGGCTCCTAGCGCGTCGTCACCCCGCTCGAGCGCCTCAGCCGCGGCCACGTCGAGATCATCATCCTCTCGATACCGACCCCCGCTGCGAGCGCCCCCTCGTACTCGAGCGGGAAGCGGTTCCACATGTTGAAGAGGGCGCACATCAGCGTCAACTCTGCCGAGGTCCCGCTCGATGACCGCCATCGCCGACGGTACCGTCGCGGTAGGCGGCGATGAGCACCCTCGGGCCCGTCGGGCGCCGCTGCGCGAGGCCTTGCATTTCATGGCGGTGCGGCGAGGTGCGCGCGGACGAGCAGGATTTCATGGTCCGTGTGGGTGGTGTGCAACACCTGGGCCGACGGCGAGCGGAGCGCGCCCGTTCCATAGACGTGCTGACGCCCGCTGTCCTGCTCGGCCAACGCGTCGGTACGTGTCCAGAAGCCCCCGGGGGCGCAGGACGAGCGACGGTTGACGTCTCCCGCGAAGATGACTGTGCGGGCGACCGCGCGACGTGCGAGGAGCGACCCGAGCTCGTTGCACTGCGGGTCGTTTGCAGCCACCTCCTCGATCTCGCCGCTGGCGAGGTGGGCGGTGCACACGTCGACGTCGACCCGGGTGGTCACGCATAGCCACCCGCGCCGCTCGATGCCCGCCTGTGCTTCGAAAGGCCTGCTGCCCGTGCTCTCGATGGCTGCCTTGGTGAGAACCGCGTCACCGAAGAGTCCGCGGCCCCCCGGCTGGATGCAGGTCAAGGGCTTGCCGAGGTAGATCACCCTCGCGAAGCGCAGGTGGTAACCGGTCCGCCGGGCGATCAGCGCGACGTCACCCCGGCAGGCCTCGTTGAACGTGACCGCGTCCGGGTGCGCTTTGCGGATGCGCGCCACTGCCTCCTCCACCACCGCCGGGTATGCCACCTTGGTGTAGCACACGGCCAGACCGGACAGACACAGGTTCATCTGCATCAACGTGTACGTCGAGCCCGCGGGCGACGCCACGGCGGCGCGCATGTCCGAGGATCTGCGACAGCCCGTCAACGCGAGAACGAGGGCACAACCCACCGCCGCGACGAGCAGGACAGGACTCGGGGAGCGGTCGGCGCAAGGGCGGACCATGAGCTTCACGTCCTCCGGCGGTACATCCGCCACATAGCTCGAGTGATGATGCCGACCTCCCGCGAACAGGGCGCTACGACGGACCATGCTCTGCCTATGCAAGTCCGGCCAGTAGAACGCTTGGCCGCGCGGATGATCCTCGTCCGGTGGCAAGACTGTCGGCGGCTCATCTGCGAACAGTCAAGCTGTGGTGCGGAGTCGCGAACCGCGAACGACGCGCTCGTTCGGGGTGGCGACCGCCGAACGAGCGCGTGGTCCCACCAGCTGGGAGCCCTCGGTCATCGGTTCGCGGCTGGTGAAGCCGCCGTTGATGAAGACGGTCTGGCCGCTCGGCCAACCGGCCAACGGCGACTACCCGGACCGGCTGGCGCGCTTCGCGCGGGATCTGGTCGGCGAGGGCCTCACGCTCAACGAGGTGCGAGCGATGCTGGTCGATCGCCCCGCGACGCTGTTGGGCTGATAGACGTCCGCACCATGACTGTCGCTCGTCGTCGCCGCCGCGGTGCCGTCGCCGTCGTTGTTCTCGGGGCTGGCCGCGCCGGCGGTGGCGGTGGCTGCTGGCGGCCTGCCAGGGGCCACGTCCTCCTGATCGGCCCACTCGATAAGCACCTGATGGCGCCGGTGCGGCGCGGCGTTCAGCGGATCACGTAGCCGGCGTCCACCACCAACACTGCGCCGGTCGTCGAGCGCGCGGCCGGATGGGCGAGATAGAAGGCGGCCTCGGCGATCTCCTCCGGCTGCACGAAGCGGCCGGTGAGCATCGTGGCCTCAAAGTCGGCGCGCTCGGCATCCGGGTCGTCGCTGCCGTCGAAGTAGGCGTCGAGCATGGGCGTGGCGGTCGGTCCGGGACAGATGGCGTTGACCGTGATCCCGTCGGTGGCGTGGTCGATGGCCATGGCCCGGGTGAGTTGGATGGCGGCCCCCTTGGAGGCGCAATACGCGGCGGCGTCGGGCGCGGCCACCAGTCCCAACTGGGAGGCGAGGTTGATGATCGAGCCGCCGCCGGCGTTGCGCAGATGGGGGATGGCGTGCTTGGCGGTGAGGAAGAGCCCACGAACGTTAATAGCGAACACGCGATCCCACTCCGCGGCGTCGAGGTCAGCCACGTTGCCCCGGCCGGCCACGCCGGCCGCGCTCACGAGGACGTCGAGTCCCCCGAGCGCGCGGGCCGTCTCGTCGACGGCGGCTCGCACGGACCCCTCGTCGCTGACATCGCCCGTCGCGCGCACGTCGAGCTCGACCATCTGCAACGCCTCGGCATCGCGGTCCACGCCCGCGACGCGATCGCCCGCTGCGCGAAATCGGGCGGCCGTGCTCGCGCCGATGCCCGACGCGGCGCCCGTGACCAGGACGCGTCGGGGTCTCAGGCTCGCAGACATCGGCGCATCATCCTCCCTCGTCGCAGGGTTCGCCAAGCGGTCGCCTGTCGTCCGGCGCGATTACACCGTCCCGTGCCCGCGCACGGAATGAGCGCGCGCGCTCGCCGCCACGGCGACGCCAGGATCAGCTCAGCGGCCAGACGTCCGTGACCCGCGCTGAGTTGACGCACTGCCGCTCGGCGATCAGGGCCGCGCTCTCAGTCGAGCGTGATCTCAGCTGGCCTCCTGCTGGTTTGCGGCGAACCACGTATCGAAGTCGACCTTCCCGATGCGGGCGCCCGCGCCGGGCGTCAGCTCGCCGGCCTTGAGCTCGGTTCCGAAGTAGCGCGCGTGCGAGTCGGGAACGACCGTCCGCGCGTCCCCGGTGGCGGCGAACAGGCGCCGCGCCCACGCGTCGATGCCCAGCGCCTCGGGCCCGCCGAGCTCGACGCGGCCACCGACCGGCGCGCCGATCGCGAGCTCGGCCAGCGTCGCCGCGACATCATCTACGGCGACGAGCTGCATCAGCCCGGCCGAGAGCCGGACGCTGTCGCCTTCGGCGCCGGCCTCGACGATCTGGGCCAGGAAGTCGAAGAACTGCGTGGCGCGCAGGATGGTGTAGGGGATGGCCCGGGATTCGATCTCGGCCTCCTGGGCGACCTTGGCGCGCAGGTAGCCGCTGTCGGGCAGGCGGTCGGCCCCGACGATCGTCAACGCGAGATGGTGACCGACGCCGGCGTCGCGCTCCGCCGCCAGCATGTTGCGCGTCGAGGTGGTGAAGAACTCCCGCACCGCATCGTCGTCCCAGACCGGCGCGTTGGACACGTCGACGACGACGTCAGCACCCAGCATCACGTCGGCAAGGCCCTCCCCGGTGATGGTGTCGACGCCCGTCGCGGGTGAGGCCGGCACCGGGTCATGGCCCTGCGCTGCCAGTCGGCGCACGACGTTGCCGCCTACGCGCCCGCTCCCACCGATGACCACGATCTTCATGGTGTCCTCGCCTGTTGTTGTTGAAGACGTCGATGATCGCTCACGAGCCCCGCGCCGCGCATCCGTCGTCGCCCCCAGTCCCGTACCTGGACCGTCGCGCGCAGGCGTCCCCGCTCCGACGCCACCGAAGCGCGCATGCTCGACCTCGAGAGCCGGCGTTGGCTGCTCTGGATCTACCCGCAGGCATTGCGGCACTTGTTCCTGGCGCTAGGCGGGGCCGTCGGGGGTATCTGAGCGTCAACACCTTCGACGGGTCGACGGGGTAAATGCTCTCGCCTCGGGGGCGGCCGGATTGACGGGGTGCGGCCCATTGCAGCGCCCAGCGGGAAGGAAACGACCAGGGGTGGTGTCTTGAGTGTTTGACACAGGACGCCGCGGATTGGCCGCCCGAGCGGCCGCTCGACCGCCGCGCTCCCGTCTAGACAAGGAGTTCGAACGCGCATGAGACGCTCACTGCTCGCGCTGATCCCTGCCGTGCTCGCGATCGTAATCGCCGGCTGCGGTGGCGGCGGCGCCAACCACGACGCCAACCATACGTCCGCCCCAGCGGGCGCCAGCCAGGGGACGGCCGCGCCGTCGGCCTCCGGCACGGTTCAGATCAGGACGACCAAGCTCGGGCGCATCCTGGTCGACTCGCAGGGCCGCTCGCTCTATCTGTTCGAGAAGGACACGGGCACGGCCAGCACCTGCTACGGCGCCTGCGCCAGCCTCTGGCCGCCGCTGACCGTGTCGGGCAGCCCCAAGGCCAGCGCGGGCATCGTCGCCTCGAAGCTCGCGACGACCAAGCGCAAAGACGGCCAGACCGAAGTGGCCTACAACGGCCATCCGCTCTACTACTACGCCGGCGACCGGAAGCCTGGGGACACCACCGGCGAGGGCCTCGATCAGTTCGGCGCAGCCTGGGACGTGGTCGCCACGACCGGCAACGGGATCGACAATGACTAGCCGGGCCGGCACAGCGCCCTCCCGCCGGGGACATCGCCAGACGGGCTGGTTCGGGCCGCCCCCCAGTCGCGCCACGGTGGCGCGGCTGGGGCGCTACCTCGGCGCCCTCGCGCTGCTCGGGGTGGGAGTCGATCACATCGAGCAGTACTACGTCGACTTCTATGCGGAGATTCCAACGATTGGCGTGCTGTTCGTGCTGAACTTCGCGTCGGCGACTCTCGTGACCCTCGGACTCCTGGCGCCCGTCGAGCGGTTCACCGGTCGCCGTGCCCCGGCGGTGTTGGCGCTGCTCGCGCTCGGGGGCATCGGGCTGGCGGCGGGCTCGCTGGCGGGACTCCTGGTCAGCGAGAACAGCGGCCTGTTCGGCTTCACGGAGCAGGGCTACCGCGAAGCGATCGTGTTCTCGATCGTGCTCGAGGTCGCCACCATCGGCCTCCTTGCCTTGTTCGTTGCCGCGAACGGCCTCGGGATCCGTCCGCGAGACGGTGGATAGCGGGCGTTTCCCCAGGGCGGATGAGCAGCACGGCGCCGCGCTCGACGCGACGTCCTGGAGTCCGGCGTTCGTCGCCACCGCCGGCCAGATGATCTCCACGCTCTGAGACCTGCACACCTGGACGCGCGCGCTGGGCCGAGGCACGCTGCTCTCGCCCGAGACGCAGCGCGCCCGGCGCGGCACACGGCGCGGATCGCCTCAGAGCTTGAGGATCGTCGCCAATGCGCTGTCGAGGGCCTCGGCCGGCGCATCGCCTGCGTGTTGCGCGCGCCAGCCGACGAAACCATCCGGGCGCACCAGCACCGCGCCGTCGGGCTCAACGCCGTAGAGCGTCTCGAAGCGGCCGGCGGGCACCTGCAGCTCTCCGGCGGCCCCCACGCTGAGCACCTCGACCGGCACCTTGCTGCCCACGGCGGCGTGATCCGCCGCAGCCCGCCACGCTGCTGCGCCGTCGGACGCGGCCAGCAGCACCAGCCCGCCGCCGAAAGCGTCCAGAGTCGACATCCGCGCCCCGTCGCGCTTCACCCACAGATGCGGCGCGCGGCCGCCAGGGCATGCGTTCTGCACGTAGTCGGCCACAGGGTTCTCGACCTGGGGCGGCGCGGTGCCGTCGGGTGCCACGGCACCCGCCTCGTAGCGGAACCCGAGGTCCATGCCTTGCCTCCCACCTGGCGGCCGGGCGGCGATGCCCGCGCGAACCGTGTCCAGATCACCGGCCCGCACAGCCTCGATCATCTTCATGATGCCGCTGCCGCGGTTGGCGCTGTAGGCGACGTTCGTCTCGGCCACCGACCGGCGTTCGATCTCGTAGGTGTCCAGAAGGCCGGCGCCCGCCCATCCGGAGACCACCGCGCCCACCTTCCACGCCAGGTTGTGCGCGGAGTGCAGGCCGGTGTTCATCCCCACCCCGCCGTCGGGCGTCGTGCGATGCGCCGCATCACCGGTGAGCAGCACCCGCCGATCGCGAAAGGCTGTGGACAGCTCGGCGCCCAGGATCCACGACTTGATGCTGATGAGGTCCACGTCAAGATCGTTGATCCCGGCGGCATGACGGACCGTGTCCACGCAGCGCTGCTGCGTGAAGTCCTCCACGGTCTCGCCCGCTGCGAGGTTGACGTGAAACAGCCAGACGTCGTCGCCGTTGATCGTCACGAACGAGCCGGTGAGCTCGGGCGTGATCACGGCGTAGGACCAGCCGGGCCGGTCGCGCACGAGCGGGCCAAGCGGGGCGCGATGGAAGATGTTGACGAAGTGGCCCATGTCGGCATCGCCGGCCCGACCGATCCCGCACGCGCGGCGCACCGCGCTGTCGTTGCCATCCGCCGCGATCATGTACCGGGCCTGGACGGTGCTCGGGGCGCCGCCGTCGCGGGCGACGATCGTCGCAGTCACCCCGTCGGCGTCCTGCTCGAAGCCAGTCATCTCGAACCCGTAATGCAGGTCGGCGAGGTCGTGACTCTGGGCGCGATCGCGCAGCACCGACTCCGTGATGTTCTGCGGGCAGCGCAGCCCCATCGTCGGACTCTGCGGCTCCGACGCGGTGTCATCGGGCTCTACCGTCTCGGTGCGGCCCAGCTCGTCGGCGGACAGCGTCGTCGTCCAGACCATGCGATCGCAGAACTCGCGTGGGACACCCCGGCTGCGCATCTCGTCTTCCGCTCCCCACAAGCGCAAGAGCTCCGCGGTGCGTTGCATGAGCCCGACCGCCTTCGGGTGTTCGAGCGTGCCCGGGTACTTGTTGACGAGCATCGACCCGATGCCGAGGTGCGAGAGCGTCAACGACGCCGCCAGCCCTGCCGGCCCGCCGCCAACGATCAACACCGGAGTCTCGCTGACCATCTCCAGCTCCTCGCTCGCCTAAGTGCTCGCGGCACCCTACATCGCGACCGCACGAGCGCCGTGCGCGCGCTGTCCCCTCTGGTCCACACCGATTCCAAGAGGGATCTCAGCGTGCTTAAGCGCGATGCGGCCTTCGCCGCCGATGGCGTCCGCCTCGCCGCCGCCACCGCGTGTGTCCCGCCGCCCGCCCTCCATTGCGCGAGTAGCGACAGTGCAAAAGCGCGCGGAGTGTGCGGTCACGCAAACAGTCGCTCGGCGACACTCGGTGGGACGACCGCTGGCGCGCGCAAGATGATCGGCCGCATCTTCCGAGCAGAGCTCCGCGGGTTGCCGCCCGTTGACGGCTCGACCTCGCTCGGCGACAATTGTGACCGAAGGTGGACGCCGTCGCCGAGGTTGAACAGGGCCGCGAGTTCTACGCAGATCGCGCATGGGCCGATGCCTACGCGGCCCTTTCGGGCGCCGATCGCGAAGCGGCGCTGCCGGCCGACGACCTCGAGCTGCTGGCAACGGCCGCCTACATGGTCGGTCGCGAAGACGAGTACTTCGGGGCGCTGAGCCGCGCGCATCGGGCACACCTCAATGCTGGGGAGGCGCTGCGCGCCGCCCGCTGCGCGCTCTGGGTCGGCATGAACCTCGCCCAGCGGGGCGAGATGGGTCGCGCGAGTGGGTGGCTGGGCCGGGCGCGACGGCTCATCGAGCGCGAGCCTTGCGACTGCGTCGAGCAGGGCTACCTCTTGATACCGCGGATGTTCGAGCAGGAGGCCACCGGCGATCTGAGTGCGGCGATCGCGACGGCCGCCGAGGCGGCCGCCGTTGCCGAGCGATTCGGCGATGCCGATCTACTGGCCTTGGCCGTTCATTCGCAGGGGCATCTCCTCGTCTGCGCCGGCCAGGTCAAGGATGGTCTTGCGCTGCTCGATGAGTCGATGGTCGCCGTCACCACTGGAGAGCTCTCGCCGATCGTCAGCGGCATCGTCTATTGCGGGGTGATCATGGGGTGTCAGGCGGCTTTCGATCTCCGCCGGGCGCAGGAGTGGACCGCGGCGCTGGCGGCATGGTGTCGCGAGCAGTCCGACATGGTGGCCTTCTCGGGCCGCTGCCTCGTGCACCGGACGGAGATCCTTGGTCTGCGGGGCGCCTGGATGGAGGCCCTGAGGGAGGCGAGACGGGCGGTCGAGCGATGTCTCGAGGCACAGAACCGGCGGGCGGCGGGCCAAGCCGCCTACCTACAGGGAGACCTACATCGGTTACGGGGGAGCTTTGCCGCGGCCGAGCAGGCATACCGGGAGGCGAGCGGTCACGGGCGTGAGCCCCAGCCGGGTTTCGCTCTCCTGCGGCTCGCGCAGGGGAACACCGACGCCGCGGCCGCGGCGATCCAGCGCGCGCTCGGAGAGACGCGAGATCGCCCGGGGCGTGCCGCGCTGCTGCCCGCGGTGATCGAGATCGCGCTGGCGGTCGACGACATGGAGGCGGCGCGGAGCGCCTGCCTGGAACTCGCGGAGATCGCGGCTGACTACGAGGCCGGGATGCTCGATGCGGCCGTGCTCTACGCCAAGGGCGCCGTGGACCTCGCTCAAGGGGATCCCGAGCCAGCACTGGTGTTGCTGCGGCGCGCATGGGAGGCATGGCAGGAGCTCGGCGCGCCATACGAAGCCGCTCGCGCGCGAGTCCTGATCGCGCAGGCGTGCCTCGCGCTCGGTGACGACGAGGCGGCGATGATGGAGCGGGAGGCCGCGCGCGGCGCCTTCGCGAGCCTCGGCGCCGCGCCGAACGTCGCTTCGATCGACGCGCGAACCGGGCGTGCCGGCTCCCGCGCGCCGCACGGACTGACCGCTCGAGAGCTGGAGGTGCTCCGCCTCGTCGCCGCCGGTCAGACGAACAAGTCGATCGGGGCCAGGCTTGTCCTGAGCGAGCGGACCGTCGAGCGCCACGTGAGCAACATCTTCGCCAAGCTCGACGTCTCATCGCGCGCGGCGGCCACCGCGTTCGCCTACGAGCACAAGATCCTGTGAGCGCGGCGGTGGGTGGAATCACCCACCACGGCCACGACTGAAGTTGGGTGTTTAGCCCGATGCGCAACTGATCGGTCGCGCATAGCCTCGCTCCGAGGCCGTTTCCGGCCACGAACGAGCGGAGGCAGACATGCCCAAGGTATCCAGAGAAACAGCGTCCGAGGCGGTGTCGCTGGAGGGCCTCGACGTTCGCACGGAGCATCTCGAGGGCGGGTACTCGGTCTGCTTCGAATCGCATTCCGCCGACGCTGATATCGCCGGGCTGTTCAAGGGCCTGCCGGACGACCGCTGCCAGGTCCCGCGCTGGGGCTACGTCCTCGAGGGGATGATCGCGTTCAGGTTCGCGGACGGCGAGGAGACATACGTCGCCGGCGATGCGTATTACGTACCTCCCGGGCACACCCCGGTCCACTACGCCGGCGCGGAGATCGTCGAGTTCAGCCCGACCGAGGGACTCCGCGAGACGATTGCCGTGGTCATTGGGAACCTCAAGTCGGCCGGGGCCGCGCGATGACCTCCGCAACCGAACGTCTCGAGACGGTAGTCGTCGGCGCCGGGCAGGCCGGGCTCGCGGTCGGCCATCATCTGGCCAACCGGAATCGACCCTTCCTGATCGTGGACGCGAACCAGCGCGTCGGCGACAACTGGCGCAGGCACTGGGACTCCTTACGCCTCTACAGCCCCGCCTGCCTCGACGGGCTGCCGGGCATGCCGTTCCCGGCGCCCGCCTGGAGCTTCCCGACGAAGGACGAGACCGCGGACTACCTCGAGGAGTACGCGACCCGGTTCGAGTTGCCGATCCGCAGCGGTATCCGGGTGGAAGCGATCTCAAAGAACGAACACGGCTACGTCGTCGCATGCGCCGACCGCCAACTCGAAGCCGAGAATGTGGTCGTGGCGACGGGAACGTTCGGGCGTCCCCACACCCCCGCGTTTGCCGCCGGACTCGATCCCGGGATCCGGCAGCTTCACTCGAGCGAGTACAAGAATCCGGACAGCCTTCGAGAGGGCCCGGTCCTCGTCGTCGGCGCCGCACATTCGGGCGCGGATGTCGCGATGGACACGTCGCGCGATCACCAAACGGTGCTATGTGGTCGCGATACCGGACAGGTCCCGTTCGACATCGAGGGTCGACCCGAGAGGGCGGTCTGGCGTGTGCTCTCGTTCCTCGCGCGCCGCGTCCTAACGACACGGACGCCCGTCGGGCGGAAGATGCGGTCCGAGACCCGCTCGCACGGCGGCCCCCTGCTGCGCTACAAGCGCGCCGATCTCGCCGCCGCCGGAGTCGAGCGCGTGACCTCGAGGGCAATCGGGGTTCGCGACGGCCTGCCGCTGCTCGACGATGGTCGCGCCCTCGACGTGGCGAACGTGATCTGGTGCACCGGCTTCAAGCAGGACTTTGGCTGGATCGAGCTGCCGGTCACGGGCGAAGACGGGTGGCCTCAGGAGGAGCGAGGCGTCATGCCGTCGGCGCCGGGCCTCTACTTCACGGGGCTGGCGTTCCAGTACGCGTTCAGCTCGATGCTGATCCTCGGAGCCGGCCGGGACGCCGAACACGTCGTGAAGCACATCATCGCGCGGGGTTAGAGAGCACCGTGCGCTGGTCGTGGCCCCGCATGCTTCCCCTCCTGCCCTTGCTGTCTGTCGATCCGTCGGCCTTACCGTAGGTCCACTGCAATCACGCCGATCCCCGAGGCCGGCATCGTCCGACGAAGCGGCTCGGCCCGGCCTCAGGTACCTCCGTCGACGACCCCGGTCGGCGCGGTCGTGGCCGGTGCGCTCTCCCCAAGCTCGTTGACCGCCACGACGCGCAGGCGCAGCGTGCGCGTCGCGTCGAGCGCGGTGGGGACGTAGTTGTTGAAGTCGCGGGTGCTCGTGCGCTCCGCGGCCGCCGCGACGCAGTTGTCGCCCGCGGCATCGCAGCGCAGCCACTGGTAGCGGTAGGACGTCGGGAGATCGGTCCATGATCCCGACCGGCCGGCGACCTTGACCCCCACCTGCGGCGAACCACTCGGCACGCGCGGGGCCACAAGCATCTCGGGGGCGGTGTGCGCGACGACCCCGGTCGGCGCGGTCGTGGCCGGTGCGCTGTCGCCGAATTGGTTGACCGCGACCACGCGCAGGCGCAGCGTGCCCCCCGCATCCAGCGCGGTGGGGACGTAGGGGTTGACGTCGCGGGTGCTGGTGCGCTCCGCGGCCGCCGCGACGCAGTTGTCGCCCGCCGCATCGCAGCGCAACCACTGGTAGCGGTAGCCCGTGGGCCCCGCGTACCAGGCGCCGGCGCGGCCACCGATCTTGACGCCCACGCGCGGCGTGCCCGCTGGCACCATCGGCGCCGTACGCAGCACGGGCACCGACGGCTGCACCACGCCGGTCGGTGCGCTCGCGGCCGGGGCGCTGTCGCCGAACTGGTTGTGCGCCACCACTCGCACGACCAGGGTTCCCCCGACGTCCGCCGCGCCCGGCACGTAGCGGTTGCGCGTCGCGCCCGCGAGGTCGGTGCAGCCCGTGACGCCGTCCGCGTTGCAGCGCACCCATTGGAAGGCGTAGGACGTCGGCTGGTTGGTCCAGCGCCCGCGCGCGGCGTCCAGGCGCTGTCCCATCATCGGGGCCGCGCCGTTGGGGATGGTGGGCGCCGTCAGAACTGAGGGCGGATCCTCGGTGCCGGTACCGATGAGCACGCTCGAGTCCTGCCCTCCGTCGCTCTCGACCAGGAGCCGGGCCCGCTTGTCACCGGTCGTCGAAGGATCGAAGCTCGCCGTGACGGTGCAGCTGTCGCCGGCGGCGAGCGTCCCGGCGTGCTGACCCGGACCGGAGCCGGCGCAGTCGGAGTCGTCGAGGGCGAAGTCTCCAGGGTCGGCGCCGCCGAGCGCGATCGAGTCGATCGCGAGCTCAGCGGTACCGGCATTCTCGAGCTCGAGGTCCTGCTCGGCGGTCGGGCCGACGCCGATCGACTGCGAGCCGAAGCCGCGGGTGGTCGGGGTGAGGCGGGCGGCGGGGCCGTGGTAGTCGTACAGCTCCGTCGCCGTGAGGGCTGCGCCGCCGCTGAGTCCCCCCGCGGCGAGCACCCGGCCGTCCTCGAGCAGGGTCGCGGTGTGGTCGCTGCGCGCGGTGGCGAGCGAGTCGGTGGCGCTCCAGTCGCCGGTGGCGGCGTTGTAGACCTCGGCGCTGGCGGAGGCGGCGCCGCCCGAGCCGATTCCCCCGGCGACCAGCACCCGGCCGTCGGCGAGCGGGGTCGCGGTGTGGTGGTAGCGCGCCGTGGCGAGCGAGCCGGCGGCGCTCCAGTCGTCGCTCGCCGGGTCGTAGATCTCCGCGCTGGCGGAGGCGGCACGCCCGAGAATCCTCCCGCGACCAGGACCCGGCCGTCGGCGAGCGGGGTCGCGGTGTGGTGGTAGCGCGCCGTGACGAGCGAGCCGGCGGCGCTCCAGCTGTCGCTCGCCGGGTCGTAGATCTCCGCGCTGGCGGAGGCGGCGCCGCCCGAGAATCCCCCCGCGACCAGGACCCGGCCGTCCTCGAGCAGGGTCGCGGTGTGGTACCTGCGCGCCGTGGTGAGGGAGTCGGCGGCGCTCCAGCTGTCGCTCGCCGGGTCGTAGATCTCGACGCTCGCCGTCGGTTGGAAGCTCGTGTCCTCCCCGCCCGCGACGAGCACCCGGCCGTCTTCGAGCAGGGTCGCGGTGTGCGCGCCGCGCGCAGTGGCGAGCGAGTGGGCTGCGCTCCAGCTGCCGCTCGCCGGGTCGTAGATCTCGGCGCTGCCTGTGGCCCCGCCCGAGAATCCTGCGGCGACCAGGACCCGGCCGTCGTCGAGCAGGGTCGCGGTGTACTGCGAGCGCGCCCTGGCGAGCGACTGGGCGGCGCTCCAGCCGGCGCTCGCGGGGTCGTAGATCTCGGCGCCGGCGGAGGGGAAGCCGCTCGGGCCGGCTCCCCCGGCGACCAGGACCCGGCCGTCTTCGAGCCGGGTCGCGGTGTGGTCGTTGCGTGCCGTGGCGAGCGAGTCGGCGGCGCTCCAGCTCTCAGGAGGAAGGTAGATCTCGGCGCTGGCCAGGGCGCCGCCCGAATCGCGCCCTCCCGCGACCAGCACCCGGCCGTTGCCGAGCAGCGTCGCGGTGTGGTCGTAGCGCGCCGTGGCGAGCGAGTCGGCGGCGCTCCAGCTGTTGGATGTGGGGTTGTAGATCTCGGCGCTGGCGAAGGCGGCGCCGCTTGAGTCAGCTCCGCCGGCGACCAGGACCCGGCCGTTGTCGAGCAGGGTCGCGGTGTGCTCCCTGCGCGCGGTGTCGAGCGAGTCGGCGGCGCTCCAGCTGTCGGTCGCGGGGTTGTAGATCTCGGCGCTGACCGTCGGGTTGCCTCCCTCCTCGCGCCCCCCGGCGACCAGGACCCGGCCGTTGTCGAGCGCGGTGGCGGTGTGCTCGTAGCGCTCGGTGTCGAGCGAGTCGGCGGCGCTCCAGCTGTTGGTCGCGGGGTCGTAGATCTCGGCGCTCGCCAAGACGCTGAAGCTCGAGTCGATCCCGCCCGCGACCAGCACCCGCCCGTCTTCGAGCGGGGTCGCCGTGTGGCGCTGGCGCGGCGTGTCGAGTGAGTCGGCGGTGCTCCAGCTGTTGGTCGCGGGGTCGTAGATCTCGGCGCTGGCGGAGGGGTAGCTGGTCGGGCCGGCTCCCCCCGCGACCAGGACCCGGCCGTTGTCGAGCAGGGTCGCGGTGTGGTCGTAGTGCCCGGTGTCGAGTGAGTCGGCGGCGCTCCAGCTGTCGGTTGCGGGGTTGTAGATCTCGGCGCTCGCCAAGACGTTGAAGTTCGCGTCGACCCCGGCCGCAACCAGCACGCGCCCGTCTTCGAGCAGGGTCGCGGTGTGGTCGTAGCGCCCCGTGTCGAGCGAGTCGGCGGCGCTCCAGCTGTCGCTCGCCGGGTCGTAGATCTCGGCACTCGCCGTCGCGGTGCCGCTCGCGTCGCGCCCTCCCGCGACCAGCACCCGGCCGTCCTTGAGCGGGGTCGCCGTCTGGGCCCACCGCGCACTGCCGAGCGAGCCGGCGGCGCTCCAGCCGTCCGCGCCGGCCGGCGCAGCCCATGCCACGAGCATCGCAACGAGCGCGAGTGCCACGGCTATCGCGGTGCGGCGGCGGCGGCCGGTGCTTTTCTGCTCGCCCTGCTGCGTCCCCGCGCCGAGCGCGGTCATCGTGGGCCCGTGAGCATCCAGTGCCTGTATCGGCAGGCGCTCCCTTGAAGTTGAGGGCGGTCACCGCACTGAGAGCCCGCGAGCCCTGCTTCGCGACCAGCGTGCCTTGGGAGACCGCGTACGTCTGGCCCGTGCGGAACAGGCGGCCGAGCGCCAGGCCCGCGCCGGCGTCCTCGGGATCCCAGTCGCGGTTCGCATACCCGTATCACCGCGGCATTCCCCCGCCTCGGTCCACGCCCGGCAGTTCGCGCCGGAAAGCGCGCCGGCGAACGCGCCGGGCATGCGCCGCCACATCCTCATGGTCGACGACGTCGTCCCCGCTGCGCAGTCACGGTGCCAAGCTCGTGGGCGCGCAGTGCGAGGACTTCTACCGGCTCTGCTTCATGCGTGGCCGCGAGGGCATCATCATCGAACGGCTCGGCGTCCCCGAGTCGTCATGGGCGAACGCGGATGATGGTCTTCCCCGTGATCCGCTCGGTCGGGTTGAGGGCGGCGACGGCATCGTCGAGGGTCGCGACGGTGCCGATGTTGGTCCGCAGCCGTCCGTCGCGCACCCGCTGGACGATCTCACCCAGTTGAGCACGATCGGACTCGACGACGAAGTCGATCGCCAGGCCGTCGGCGGGCCGCGCCTCCGGCGGCCCTACGACGCTCACCAGGGTGCCTCCGGCCCGGATCAGGCTTGCGGACCGCTTCTGGATGTCTGCGCCGATGACGTCGAACACCAGGTCGACGGCGCCGACGTCTTCCAGGGCGTCGTTGTCGAGGTCGATGAACTCGTGCACGCCGAAGTCGAGCGCCGTCTGGCGGTCGGCGGCGCGCCCGGTCCCGATGACGTGGGCGCCCGCCTCACGTGCGAGTTGCGTCACCATCGATCCGACTGCGCCGGCCGCGCCGTGCGCGAGGACGCTCTGCCCCGCCTGGAGGTGGCCGTGATCGAACAGTCCCTGCCACGCGGTCAGGCCCGAGATCGGCAGGCTCGCGCCCACGGTGAACTCGATGTCGCCCGGCAGCGGCGCGAGGTTGCGTGCCTCGATCGCGACATACTCCGCCAGCGTGCCGTCGCGATGCCAGTCCGCGAGGCCGAACACCCGCTGTCCCACCGACACCCCCGTCGTGCCGTACCCGAGGGTGGTGACCACTCCGGCCATTTCGTGCCCAGGGATCGACGGTGTTCGGTCCCGGTTGCGGCGATCCGTCCAGGTCGAGGGCCACGCCATCTCGGTCGGGACGAAGCCCGACGCATGAATCTGAACGAGGACGTCGTTTATCGCCGGTTCCGGCTCGGGCCGCTCCACCAGCGTCATCCCGGCCGTTCCCGCAGCCTCGTCCGTCACCACAATCGCTTTCACCCTGGACCCCCCTGGCTGGTCCCTTCATGTCTCGTGCGGACGACCGATCGCGACCACCCAACGCGCCTCGTCATCGCCATCAGAGATTTCCGTACTGCCGAATCATGAGGGTGCGCCGGACTTGCCTCAAGGCGACAGCGATGGTGCTCGACCTCCCATCCGATCGGCAGCTCACGCGCGCCCTCATTGTGCCTATGCACGGGACGCAACGCGTCCGCCAAGTGGCGCTTCCGGGGATCGTCGCCAAGCGAGCACCTCGTCGGCACCGCCGCAGGACGCCCGCATTCAGGAGAGAGCGGGGCGCGGAATGCCGTAAGCGGATCCCTATCCGGACGGATCTTCTGCGATGAAGAACAGGATCCGGCAGGGACGTCACGATCGCCTCGGAACACAGCGCCGCGAGAGCCTTGGGTGGCCCGAAGCCCGCGCTGATCCGACGTCGGGCACTCAGCGCCTGGTCTCGTACCTGGTCAGAACCACGCCGTCGGGAAACGTCCGGGTCTCCACCAGGCTCAGGTTCACCCAGTTGTCCAGGGCCGTGAAGAACGGCGTGCCGCCGCCCACCAGGACCGGATGGGTGACGATCGCGTACTCGTCGATCAGCCCGGCCCGCATGGCCGCCGCGGCGAGGGTGGCACCGCCGACGTCCATGGGGCCGCCGTCGTCGGCCTTGAGCCTGGTGATCTCGGTGACCGCGTCGCCGGTGACCAGACGGGTGTTCCAGTCGACCGTGCTGGTCGTCGAGGAGAACACCACCTTCGGCATGTCCCGCCAGCGGCGGGCGAACTCGATCTCCGCCGGTGTGGCGCCCGGCTGCTGGTCGGCGGTCGGCCAGTGGGAGCTCATCGTCTCCCACAGCTTGCGCCCGTACAACGCCAGGCCCGTCGCCCCCACCCGGTCGGACCACCACTGGAACAGTTCGTCGCTCGGCACGCTCCAGCCGAGGTCGTCGCCGGGCGCGGCGATGTAGCCGTCCAGGCTCAGGTTCATGGCGAAGGTCAGTTTTCGCATGGCGTCAGCCTCCCGTGAGTCGGTATTCGGCGTACAGACCAGCACGGCGCGCAAAGATCATCGGTCAGGCCCACCGAGGGCCAGTTGACCACGACGGCGTGCGCGTGTCGAAGCTGGTGCGGCGCGAATCGCCTGCGGATGCCCGCGCGAGCGGCGAGGGAGCGCCGCCCTTGCCGCGGCGAACGAGGACGCTGCCGCGCGAGCGGTCGAGGTCGCTCTCGGCGAGCGCCAGCGCTTCACTGATCCGCACGCCGGCGCGCCATAGCACGACGATGAGCGCTCGCGTTCTCAGGCCGTGCCCGGTTTCGCCCGCGACACGCATGACGGCCCCGATCTCTTCGACGGCCGGCGGATCGGCGGGGTATCGCATGTTCGCCAGACGGCGTCGACGTTCGGCGGTGTTAGGTTGGGCGGGCGGGCGCGAAGAAGTCGATGAGCAGTTGGGTGACGCGCTCGGCCTCGTCGTGGTGGACCCAATGCGACGCGTCGGGCAGGCGCTGGACGCGGTCGAGGTTGGGGACGTCCTCGTGGTGGGGCTCGGCTAGATTTTGTCCGAGGTAGCGATCCTTCTCGCCCCAGATGACCAGGGTGGGCGCCGAGATCGGGTGAACCTCCGTCTTGGTGCCCTTCGGCGGGCGCACCGCGGCGCGGTAGTAGTCGATCATCGCGGCCGCCGCGCCTTCCTGCGACCACGCCTTGATGTAGCGATCGGTCTCCTGCTCGGTGTAGGGCGGCTGGGCGTCGTGTAGGAAGTGCCGGAAGAATTCCCAGTCCTTCGCGCGCACGTGGTGCTCGGGCAGGTTCGGCAGCGCGAAGTAGAAGAAGTACCAGGACCGCGCGAGCTGGCTGGGGTGGCGCAGTCCCTCGTTGAGCTTGCGCGGATGGGCCGCGTTGAGGATGGCCAGCCGGTCCACGACCTCGGGGTGGTTCATCGCCGCGGTCCATGCGGCGGTTCCGCCCCAGTCGTGGCCGACCAGCAGCGCGGACTCGGCGCCGCGCTGGCGGATGAGATCGCGCACGTCGTCGGCCAGCTTGCCGGCGGTGTAAGCCGCGAGGCCGTCGGGCTTCGACGACAGGTTGTAGCCGCGCAGGTCGGGCGCGACCACGCGGAAACCGGCCGCCGCGAGCGGCGCGATCTGCAGCCGCCAGCCTTACCAGAACTCCGGGAAGCCATGCAGCAGGACGACCAGCGGCCCGTCACCTGCCTCGACGTAATGCAAGTTCACGTCGCCGACTTCGGCGTAAGCCTCCTGAAGCTCGATCCCGACGTCAGGCAGCCTGCTGGCGGCAGTCATGAGGACCTCCGTGGGTAGAGGGACTTGGGCACTCAGCGAAGCGACGCGAACGCGGCGCGTAGTTCCTCGGAGAAGAGCTCCGGCTCCTCCCAGGCGGCGAAGTGGCCGCCCCTGTCGACCTCGTTGAAGTACGTGAGGTTGGGATAGGCCTTCTCGGCCCAGCTGCGCGGCGTCCGCCAGATCTCGCCGGGGAAGGTGGTGAACCCCACCGGGATCGACGGCGGCGGCAGAGGCTCGCGGCCCGCGGCCGGTGCGTCCGGCCCGTAGGCCTCCCAGTACGATCGGGCCGCGGAGGCGCCGGTGCCGGTCAGCCAGTACACCGTGATGTTGTCCAGGACGTTGTCCCGGGTGAGGTTGCCCGCTGGCTGCCTGTCGACGAAGGCGCCGGAGATCTTGTTGTAACTGTCCGTGTCGTGATCGACCATCCAGGCCGCGAGGGCGACGGGTGAATCCAGCAGGGCGTAGCCGATTGTCTGCGGCCGGGTGGCCATCTCGACGAAGTAGCCGTTTCCGGACTGCTGGAAAGACGCGATCTGCGCGGCCGCGGCGCGTTCCTCGTCGGTGTCCGTCGGCATGGCGCCGCCAAGCGCCGGCACGAGCAGGTTCGTGTGGATGCCGATCAGCCCCTCCGGGGCCTGGCGGCCCATCGCGTCGGTGACGCCAGCGCCCACGTCGCCGCCCTGGGCCACGTAGCGGGTGTAGCCGAGGCGGCGCATGAGCTCCGCCCAGGCTCGTGCGGCCCGGCCCAGGTCCCAGCCGACTTCGACCGGCTCACCCGAGAAGCCGTACCCGGGCAGGGAGGGCAGCACGAGGTGGAAGGCATCCTCGGCGCTGCCGCCGTGCGCGGTCGGGTCCGTCAGCGGGCCGACGGAGTCGATCATCTCCATGACGGAGCCCGGCCAGCCGTGCGTCATGATCAGCGGCAGCGCGTTCTCGTGCGGCGAGCGCACGTGGATGAAGTGGATGTTCACCCGCTCGATCTCCGTCGTGAACTGCGGGAGTGCGTTCAGCCTCGCTTCGACCCGTCCCAAGTCGTAGTCCGTCGCCCAGTAGCGGGCGAGCGCCTGGATCGTCGCCAGTTGCACGCCCTGCGACCGATCGGCGACGAGCTCACTGGAGGGCCAGCGCGTCGCGGCGAGTCGACGGCGCAGCTCAGCGAGCTGCTCCTCCGGAACCTCGATCCGGAACGGGCGGCTGGTGGCCGTGACGGCCATAGCGGCACTCCTTCGTTCGCCTACGACGGCCTCGGGAGCGTGTTATACGGCTCCGAGGCGAGCATCACCCGATTCGGGTGATGGGACGGCGGCCAGCCATCGATGAGCGCCTGCGCCCTGGCACATGCCAGCTGCGAGCGAGGACGGCCCCGCCTAGACCCGTTCCGCATTCCATGCGGCTCGGCACTCGGACTTCCATCGTCCGTCGGGCTGCTCCTTACGCCTGTCGGTATGAGTTCTCCGGCTGAGCGCCGCCGCCGAGGCGCTCGATGACAGCGCCGCAAGAGCCGCTGGGCACCTTCAGCGTCTCGCTCACCGACTCCGGCCTGTGGGTAGCCGAGAGCGACTCGTCGGGACCTCCCCACCCGCTTGGGCTGATCGTCACCCGGCCGGAGCCGCCGCCGGGGCCGGCCCTGGTGTTGCCGTTCAGGCCCGTGGTGCGCGACGGGATGCTCGCGTACGTCACAGAGGCGGATGTCGGTCTCCAGACGCTCGGGACGGCGGGCGTCGCCGCGGTCCTGTCGCGCCTGCCGTCGGAGTTGACGTTCATGAACCTGGCGCTGATCCTGCGCCGGCCCGATCGGATCCGCCAGGACGGGCCTGCCCATCGCGCGCTCGCCCGTGAGATCTACGACGAGGCGCCGGTCATGAACGAGTTGGGACGCTTCGCCGCGGTCCAGGGTCACGTGCGTCGGTCCCCCGACGGTCGCGACGTCTGCGGCGATGAAGTGCTCGGCGGCGATGTCATCAGGAGCGTTGCGGGCGGTCGCGGTCACGTGTGCCCCGGCGCTCTTCAGACGTGCCGCGATGGCGGCGCCGATCCCGCGGGTGCCGCCGCTGACGAGCGCCCGCTTCCCGGTCAGCCCCTCGGTGGCGATGGGCGCCGCGGCGTTCACGGTGCGATGACGAGCCGGGCTATCCGGCCGCCGGCGACGGTGAAGTCCCACTTCAGATCGGCGCTGCCGCCGGGGAAGTCGCCCGTCAGGCGGCCCGTGACCACGTACCGGTCCGGCTCGAGTGCCACGGTGTCGAGGATCTGCGTGGTGTATGTGTACTTCGACGCTGGGCCGATCTGCCAAGCGCGGATCTGGGCGACCCCGTGACGCGTTTGGCCTTCGTCGACGACCGTCGCGTCAGCGCTGAACAGAGCGACGATCGCGTCGATGTCGCGGTCGGCATCGAGCTCGAAGTAGCGCCGGATGAGGGCGGCAGGGGCAATCGCGGCGTTGGTCATCGGAGGCTCCCTCTTGTCGTTCGGATGGCGACGGGCACAGGTTGCGTCCTCCGCGTGCGGGAGGGTCAAGGGCCCGATCGCGCGTTGACCCTCCGGCAGGGGGAGGGGCGATACTGGGCCGATGGGAACGCGCGTCACGATCGGCGACTTCTCCCGCGCGTCACACCTGAGCGTCAAGACGCTGCGCCACTACCACGAGGTCGGGCTGCTCGAACCCAGCGAGGTCGATCCCGCCAACGGCTATCGCTACTACTCCCAAGCCCAGATCCCGATCGCCCAGGTCATCCGCCGACTGCGTGGCCTGCACATGCCCGTCGCCGACGTCAGATCCGTCCTGACCGCGCCCGACACGGACGCACGCAACCGGTTGATCGTCGAGCACCTCGACCGGCTCGAGCTCGAACTCGCCCAGACTCGCGAGGCGGTCGGGGAGCTGCGCAGCCTGCTCGAGCCCGAAACGCCGCACCCGATCGAGCACCGGACCGTCCCGCCGACCCCTGCCATGGGCATCCGGGAGACCGTCGATCGCGACGACATCTTCGGCTGGTGGCAGGGAGCCCTCGGCGAGCTGCACGCGACCGTCCGCGCGCAAGGACTGACCACGACCGGCTCGACCGGCGGCCTGTACGCGAGCGAGCTCTTCCAGCACGGCCGCGGCGAGGCGACGGTGTTCACCCCGACCGACGGCAGCGTCAAGACGATCGGGCGCGTCGTGTCGCTGATCATCCCCGCAGCAGAGCTCGCGATCGCACGACACCACGGCTCCCCGAGCGACATCGATCTCACCTATGGCCAGCTGGGCGCCTACGTGATCAATCACGAGATCAGCGTGGACGGGCCGCTGCGAGAGAACTATCTACGCGGCATCACCGAAACGGACGACACCGGCGAGTGGGACACGGAGATCGGCTGCCCGATCTTCCGCACACACGACTGACACTCCGCCGAGAACGGAAAACCTTCCGCTGATCGCCGCTTCAGCCCGACCGCCGCTGCAGCCATTTGTGCGCGTCACCGAGCTCGACGAAACCGAGCTCGGCGTACAGGCCCTGAGCGACGATCGTCACCAGCACAAAGCGACCGAGGTCGCGGACCTCCTGGATGCTCCAGAACCGCCGCCATCAGCAGCCGACTGATACGGCACAGGTGCGGCCGGCTCGTCAGGTGCGTCCGGTTTCCGTCGCCTCTCTCACCGCCTCCGCCGCGGGCGCTGTCTCCGCGTTGAGCCGGCCGTCTAGCAGGTCGACCCGCACGCGCTGGCCGGGCTCGATCTCGCCCGCGAGCAGCCGTTCCGAGAGCTCGTCCTCCAATAGTCGCTGGATGGCTCTGCGCAGCGGGCGCGCCCCGTACTGTGGGTCGAAGCCGGCGTTCGCCAGATACTGGACCGCCTCGTCGGACACCTCTAGCTCGACGCCCTGGGCGTGCATTCGGCGCGCGACCCGGTCGAGCAGCAGCCGCGTGATCTGGGCCAGCTGATCTCGGTCAAGCGAGCGGAACACGATGATCTCGTCGATCCGGTTGAGCAGCTCGGGCCTGAAGCTCTGGCGCAGCACGTCCATCAGCTCGTCCTTCAGTTCCTCGAAGGACTCGTTGCGCCGTGCGTGCGCCTGGATGCGGTCGGCCCCCAGGTTCGAGGTCATGATGACGATCGTGTGCCGGAAGTCTACGGTGCGGCCCTGGCCGTCCGTGAGGCGTCCGTCATCGAGCAGCTGCAGGAGGATGTTGAAGACGTCGGCATGCGCCTTCTCGATCTCGTCGAGCAGCAGCACCGAGTAGGGACGCCGGCGCACGGTCTCGGTGAGCTGACCGGCATCCTCGTAGCCGATGTAGCCCGGGGGCGCGCCGACCAGGCGCGAGACGGTGTGGCGCTCCTGGAACTCGCTCATGTCGAAGCGGACCATCGCGTCCTGGTCGCCGAACAGCGTTTCGGCGAGCGCTCGTGCGAGCTCGGTCTTGCCGACCCCGGTCGGGCCGAGGAAGAGGAACGAGCCGACGGGCCGGTTCGGATCGCCGAGCCCGGCGCGCGCGCGCCGGACCGCGCGGGCGACCGCCTCGACGGCCTCGTCCTGCCCGACGATGCGCTCGTGGATCTGCGCCTCGAGGCCGAGCAGCCGCTCGCGCTCCTCCTGGGTCAGCTGTGAGACCGGGATCCCGGTTCGGCGCGACACGACCTCCGCGATGTCGTCGGCGAGCACCTCGGCGGCACGCTCGTGTCCGCCGGAACGGCTCTCGTCCAACTCCTCTCGTTGCCCTTCGATCTGCGTCTTGAGCGTGTTTGCCCGCTCGTAGTCCTCCGCCGCGACGGCCTGATCGCGCTCACGCTCGTTGCGCGCGATGTCCTCCTCGAGTGCGCGGCGGTCCGCCGGCTTGGTCTTCGCGCGGAGACGCACCCGCGCCGCGGCCTGGTCGATCAGGTCGATCGCCTTGTCCGGAAGGAAGCGGTTCGTGATGTAGCGGTCCGACAGCTCGGCCGCCGCGACCAGGGCCTCCGGGCTGATCCGGACGCGGTGGTAGGCCTCGTAGCGGTCGCGCAGTCCGTTGAGGATCTCGATCGTCTCCTCGACCGACGGCTCGTCGATCAGCACGGGCTGGAAGCGGCGCTCGAGCGCGGCGTCCTTCTCGATGTTGCGCCTGTATTCGTCGATTGTCGTGGCGCCGATCACGCGAAGGTCGCCGCGTGCCAGCGCTGGCTTCAACATGTTGGAAGCGTCCATCGAGCCTTCGGCCGCCCCTGCTCCCACGACCGTGTGCAGCTCGTCGATGAACAGGATGAGGTCGTCGCCGTGGTCGGTCACCTCATCGATCACCGACTTGAGGCGGTCCTCGAACTCGCCGCGGTACTTCGTGCCGGCGACCATGCCGGCCAGGTCGAGGACGACCAGCCGCTTGCCCGCGAGCGTTTCAGGCACCTCATCGTTGACGATCCGCTGGGCGATGCCCTCCGCGATCGCCGTCTTTCCCACGCCGGGGTCGCCGATCAGCACGGGGTTGTTCTTCGTGCGCCGGGAGAGGATCTCGATCGTCTCCTCGATCTCGTCGGCGCGCCCGATCACCGGATCCAGCTTGCCCTGGCGGGCCGCTTGTGTGAGGTCGCGGCTGTACTCGTCGAGCGTCTTCGTCTGGCTCGCGGGCCTCCCGCCCTCGTCAGTACGCGTCACACCGCGGATCACGGCTGCGCGGAGCGCCGTGTGCGACAGGCCGAAGCGCGCCAGCAGACGCCCGGCGTCGGACTCCGTGTCCCGCGCCAGCGCCAGCAGCACGTGCTCGGGTCCGAGATACGACGAGTTCAGCTCGCGCATCTCGTCGTACGCCCGGAGCAGTGCGGCCTTGGCCGCGGGCGAGAGCGACGGCGCCACGTCCGTCCGTCCCCCGCGCTCCGCCTCGTCTTCGATCTGCGCCGCGATCGCGGCGGGATCACCGTCGGCGTGGCGGACTATCTGCGCGACGAGGTCGTCCTGCATCGCCGCCCACAGCAGGTGCTCGGTGTCGAGATCCAGGGAGCCCCAGTCGAGCGCCAGCTGCGCCGCGCGCTGCAGAAGCTCGCGCGTCGCATCCGAGAAGAACTGCGTGATGTCGACCTGCTCGACCGGCCGGCGCGCAGCCGGCGCGGAGGTTCGCGTGCCGGTAGGTCTCGTGGCCCCCTCGATGCCGAATGGCCGGTCGACGAACTCCGAGAAGAACTCGTCGAACAGGCTGCCCCGGCGGCGGCGAAAGTCGCCGAGAGGATCGTTCGTCGCCATGTCAGACCTCCTGGCGCGCGCGTTGGTGCCGTGATTCGGCCGATGGCTGCCCTACCCCGAACCTACGCCACGAAACCCTGTCTGCTGGACTCGCCTACCGGGGACTCGATGCTCCGGCTGTCGCGCTCGCTGGCCCGCTCGACGCGGTAGCCGTAAGCGGCCTCGCGCACGGTTTCGTCGCTCTCAAGGCCCGCGCCCAGCCCACCAGCGATCGTCGCGAGCGAGCTTGCCATCCAGGCCAGGGCCGCGTAGTCGCCGAAGCCGGCGTCGTGGCCGAGCGCTTCGCCCAGCACCCCGGCGTCTATTACCACCGCAGCCGCCGCGAGGGTGAGCGCAAACAGCGCCGCATACAGCGACGCGGCTCCGAGGAGCAGGGTCAGCGTCGTAGCCGCGTTGAAAAGGACTGTCTGCTGACGGCTCCCTCGCCCCTGCCGCGCCTCCCACAGGCGGTGCGAGACGATCAGCCAGACGACCGTCGCGCCGACCGACAGCACGGTGAGGACCAGGAGGCGAAGCCAATTCAGGGCATCCGCCAGCACCCAAAGGTCCGAGGTGACGAGCGCGAAGACGACCGCCGCTGTGGCGGCCGCCAGCGCCCGCGAGAGTCGAACGATCAGGCGCCAGGGCCTGTTGGCACGGACCATGCCGGCCAAAAGCCGCACGTTCCCGCGCACCACCGCAGCGACGAACCGGAGATCGACGTCGTCGTCGGGCGGTTCGACCGCGCGGATCGGTGCCGCCAAAGAGGCGATGCGATTGCTGACCCGCGCGCGTCGCCTCGGGCCACGCTCGCCGAGCTCGAGGCTCTCGCCGGCCAGTCCGTCGACGAGCCGGATGACCGCGTCGCGCGCGCGACGGCGCGTCTGTACCGCCCCGAGCGCGGGCAGCGAGATCAGTGCCACCCCATGCGTGGCACTGGCGTCCGCGACGACAGGACGCGTTCCGATGCGCAACGGAGCGTCAGTGATGCAGACGGCCATATCCCAACCGTCGCGGAGCAAGCGCGCACGCGCGAAGTCGATGGCCTCGACACCGTGACTCATGTCCGCCACCGCGGGGTCGGTCCGGACCGGGATGCGCCACGAGACCGCGTCGGACACGCGCTCCGCCAGCAGTCCGGGCAGGTCTTCAGCCAGCGCTTCCGCGATCTCCGTAGGCCACCCCGGAGCGCCCAGCAGGCCCAACACCAGCTCGTCGCGATCCGACAACCCCACGATCCGCAACGTTACCTGTCCGATGCCCTACCGCCGATGGCTGTTCCTCCGCGCGAGGAGCAATGCTGCTGACCTTCGTGCGGAATGGCGATGCGCCGAGAAGGCGGAGCCGCTCGGCCAGCGCGCGTCGGCAGGTGCTCGACGAGCTGCCCCGCGAGCCGTTCACCGTGCCCGGGTCGACCATGCGCCAGTGGCGCCCGTATGCCGATGCGCCGACCCCGGCGCAGGCTTCACACCGCGCCGCCCTTACAGGGGCGAGAACCGGGGTCAGGGTCATGAGGGTCCTGGATCGATCGCCGGCGAGCCCCAGCGACCGTGCGCGAACGATGCGCGTCGGGCTGTTTGCAGCGCCTGAGCTGCCGGCGCGGATCGCTGTCGACCTCGCCGAGCAGCTGCCGGAGCTGCTCGACCGCCAACACGACGGCAGTTGGCTCGTAGCGCTCGCCGATGAGCCGTTGCTCGCCCGCCGTGAGAGCGTCGAGGCCATCCTCGACGCGGGTTGCCAGGCGCGGAGCGCGGAAGGCTGGGACGTCGCGATCTGCCTCACCGACGTCCCCGCTGCGTGACGGGGCGCGCCCGCTCGTCGCCGCCGTCGACAGACACGACAAGGTCGGCGTCGTGAACATTCCCGCGTTCGGTGCGACGCTCCTGAAGCCCCGCGTGCGCAAGGCGGCCATCGCACTGATCGGCGACATCGCCGAGGAGGCGCTCGAGGGGCGCAACCAGCTCGGGGGCGCCGGCCCACGGAGGTTCTCACGCCCGTCCGCCGCGAGACGGTCCCCCACGCGCGCGCGGAAGTCCGCTACGTCATGCCCGCAGGCCTCGGGCATGTCCGCTTGCTGAGCGGGATGGTGCGGACCAACCGCCCGTGGCGCGCGTTCAGCGGGCTGTTTAGCGCGGTCGTGGCGGCCTTCGGAACGGGCGCGTACGCGCTCCTGAGCGTGTCGATCTGGCAGCTCAAGCGGCCGACTGGGCTGGCCGCGACTCGGCGCGATCATGGTGTGCGCCGTCACCACGATGGTCGCATGGCTGATTATCGGCCACGGCCTCTGGGAGAAGGCCCAAAACGACAAGCGCCCCCAAGGACGCAGCGCTCGACAACGCCGCGACGGCGCTCACGCTGGGCATCGCGGTGCTCTGCGGCTACGCGTCTTTCGTCGCTACCGGACTTGCCTCGAAGCGGAAGCGCGGTCGGCGCGGCGCGTGCCGCATCCGAGTGGTCGAACGCCTCCGTGTTCGCCGCACTCCGCATGGGAGTCTGCCACCGCCATGAGCGATGCCGCGACAGGCGATCCCGTCCTTGTCCGGGCCGCACCGGTCACGACGGTCGCCGGCTAACGCGCGCTGCGCCGGCGGGTGCGATCGATGCCATCGAGCACGATCTCCAGGCCCTCGACGAATCCCGCCTCGCGCGGGGTGTGCGTGAGCGCCTCGGCCGCCGCTGCGACGTGCGGATACACGGCCACGTCCAGAGAGCGGTAATAGTGCCGGATGGCGGCCGCCTCGTCGGGAGCGGGAGAGCCGGCCTGCGTCACGGCAGAGCCGACGACGTATTGCAGGAGCGTGGTGAACGCCCGAGCAGCCAGCTCCTGGGAGAAGCCGCGCTCGGTGAGCGCGGCGAGGCTGCGCTCCCGGATGGTCAGTGCGTGCGGCCCGACCGGCAGCCGGCCGACGAGGAGCGGAAGCACGTTGGGATGGGCGATGAGGAACCCGCGATACGCGAAGGCGATCCGCTCAAGCGCCTCCCGCCAGGTTCGCGGGCGAGCCGCCTCCGCGTCGTAGGCGCCCACGATCTCGCCCATCCGCGAGTCGAGCACGTAGACCATCAGCTCGTCCTTGCCGGTGACATGGCGGTAGAGGGTGGCCGTGCCGGTCTCCAGCCGTTCGGCCAGCAGACGCATGTTCACGCCGTCGACTCCGAACTCGTCGACAAGGTCGGCGGCGACGGAGACGATGTTCTCGAAGCTGCGGGGCGGGCGGCCTCGCCCACGATCAGTCGGCGGCACCGCCCGCGCGCTCCACCAGGCCGCGCTCCCGGGAGCCGGAGCGGCGTCTTTGGGACGACGTGCGGGCGCGGCCATCACGTCGATCGTATCGCCGGGTCACCGGCATAGGCTTGACGTCGTTCGATTTACGGCTACACTGTAGCCGTAATCCGCCACGAGGCCCGAAAGGACGCACGCTCATGCATCTCGCCGCGCTATCAGTCGGACTCATCGCATGTATCGCGATCATCGTCCTCGGCGCTCGCTTCATCCTTCAGCCCCGGCAGGCGACCCTCGACTTCGGTATCGCCGCAGACAATTTCCGCGGTCTGACCGAGATCAAGGGGGCCCGCGACATCACCTCCGGGGTGGTGCCGCTCGTGGCCTGGGCGTCCGCGGGTCGCACGACGCTCGGCTGGGTGCTCGTCGCCGCGGCGATCACCCCGACCGCGGACGCGCTGATCGTCCTCACGAACGGCGGGAAGCTCGCAAAGGCATTTGGGTGTCCACGGGGTCACCGCGGCACTGCTCGTCGCTGCGGGCCTCGTCCTCGCGCTGACATGAACGACCCAGCCGATGATCGGATGACGCATGGACGGCACTCGCTTGTTCGGCGACAAGGAGCCCGTTGATGCGCACGCTCATCGAAGTCCTCGCCGGCATCGCGAGCACTCATCGCGACGCCGGATCGTCCGATTGTCGACAGGAAGGAACAACATGAACAACCCTCCAGTTCGAGCCACGTCGCCCCTGACGGCCGATGATCTGACGCGCGAGCTCGCGATCGCGCGTTCCGACGACGAGGCGCTCGTCCACCTCGCGGTGGTCGGCGACACCTACACCGTGCTGCTCGCGGGTGAGCAGACTGCCGGCCGCTTCGCGATGCTCGACATGCTCATTCCGCCGGGTGGCGGGCCTCCGCCGCACCGTCACAACTTCGAGGAATGCTTCCGGGTGTTGGCGGGCTCGATCGAGGTGCAGCTGCGCGACCTTCCACCAATGAGATTGGAGGCTGGGGATTCAGCGAACATCCCGGCCAACGCACCCCACGCCTTCCGCAACACTGCGGACGCGGCGGCGAGACTGCTGTGCACGGTCGCGCCCGCCGGCCTTGAGAGCTTCTTCGCCGAGTTCGGCGACCCAGTTTCGACCCGGACCTCGCCGGCGCCCGAGCTCAGTGACGTCGAGCGCCGAAACCGACTGGAGCGCGCGGCAGCGAAGGCGCCGGAATACGGCATCGAGATGCTGACACCAGGCCGGCGCTAGTCGATCGCGATCCGGTGTGCTCCGATCGAGCACGCTTCCGCTTTCGCCTGTCAGGAGCGGCGCGAGGGAGTTCGTCCGCGCTGTCGCTACCCATGCGTTGCGCGGCATCGGTCGCCCTATGACGATGCTCACGTACGGTGCAGGCTCATGCAGCGCAGGCCCGGCGTCGGCGACGACAGGCCGCTGTTCATCGACTGAGCATCGCGAACTGGCGTGTCCGGGGTGTCGGCTTGCGTGCGCGTGCCGGTCACGGTGCGGCTACCCGCACCGTGGGGAGGCGGACAGCAACTTGTCGTCACGCGAGCCAGCCCCCTGGATGTCTCGCGTTCGAGGCGGGAACGTGGCGGCGTGACCCTCTCCGCCATCCGCACGGCGCAGGCGCCACCGGCGGAGTCGGGCCCGCCGCCAGGGCGCTTGGCGGCGGCGACGTCGGTGGACCTGGCCAGCCACCGGACGGAGTTCCGCATCCTCGGTCCGCTCGACGTGCTCCAACGAGGCGCGTCCGTCGCCACGGGCGGTAACCAGCGGCGGGCCCTGCTGGCTCGGCTGCTGCTCGAGCCCAATCGCACCGTCCCCGTCGATGTGCTGGTGGACGCCCTCTGGGGCGAGGACGTCCCGTCAACGGCGGTGAAGATGGTGCACATCTACGTGTCCCAGCTTCGCAAGGTCCTGCCGAGCGATGTGCTCCGCACGCGGCCGCCCGGCTACGCCCTCGAGGTCGCGCCTGAGGCGGTCGATCTCCTGCACTTCAAGCGGCTTCGGGCGGAGGCCCGGACCGCGCTCGCCGAGGGTGATGCCGCGGCCGCCGCCGATCGGCTTCGCGCCGCGCTGGCTCTCTGGCGCGGGCCGGCGTTGGCCGAGTTCTCGCAGCCGTTCGCCGTCGTGGAGGCTGCGCACATCGAGGAGTTGCGCCTTGCCACCGTCGAGGATCGCATCGAGGCCGAGCTCGCGCTGGGGCAGCACGGCGACGTGGTCGGCGAGTTGCGGTCGCTCGTCCTGAGCCACCCGCTTCGCCAGCGCCTCTGCGGCCAGCTCATGCTGGCGCTCTACCGCGCCGGACGCCACGCCGAGGCGCTCACCGTCTATCGCGAGTTCCGCCGCGGGCTGCAGGACGAGCTCGGAATCGATCCGCCCGCGGCTTTGAGCGAGCTCGAGTACCAGATCCTCAACCAGGATCCCGCGCTGGAGATCGCTCCGGTCGAGGCGCCGGCGCGCGAGCGGTACTCAGCCGCTCGGCCTGCTCGTCCGCTCCCCGCTCCCGCTCCGGAATGCCTCGTGGGCCGCGAGGAGGAGCTGGCGCGACTCGAGCGCGCGCTCTCCGCCGCCGCCGCCGGGCGGGGTACCGCGATGCTGATCGCCGGCCCGGCCGGCATCGGCAAGACTCGCCTCGCCGCCGAGCTGGCCGAGCGGGCCCGTGCCCGGGGCGCGACGGTGCTCACCGGGCGCTGCATCGACCTCCTCGGTGCCGCGCTGCCCTACGTCCCACTTATCGAGGCGCTGCGGCCCTTGCGGGACTCCGCGAAGATCGACGGCCTGCACGAGCTGCGTCGCCTGGTTCCGGCGACGTCCGAAGCGCCGTCCGCCGTGCCCGCAGAGCGCCACGCCGGAGAGTCGAGGCTGCAGCTCTTCGAGGAGATCACCGTGCTGCTCGGTCGCCTCAGCGCCACCGCGCCCGTCGTTCTCGTGATCGAGGACCTTCACTGGGCCGACGGCTCGACGCTCGATCTCCTCACGTTTCTGGCCCACGCGGTCCGCGACCGGCCGATCATGCTGCTGGCGAGCTGGCGCTCTGACACCGTTCAGGCCCACGACTCCGCGACTCGGCTGTGGACGGAGCTCCGGCGCGCCGGCCTCGTGGAGGCCATCGAGCTCGGGCCGCTCAGCGACGACGAGCTGGAGACCCTGCTCGCCCGCAACAGCGACAGCCCGGTTCCGGCCGAAGTGACCCAGGGCGTCTGCGCCCGTGCACAGGGCAACCCGTTCTTCGCCCAAGAGCTCCTCGCGGCGGCGCTGCGCGGCGAGCAGACCCTTCCGCGCCTGCTCCGCGACGTCTTGCTGACCGGCTTTGTGCGGCTCGACGCGACGAGCAGGTCGGTCCTCCGCGCGGCCGCCGCCGTGCGCAGGCAGGCTTCCCACGCGCTGCTGAGCGCTGCGCTGGACCTGCCCGATCGGGTGGTCATCGAGGCGCTGCGCCAGGCCGTCGACCACGACTTGATGGTCCCGGATCGCGCGAGCGGCACCTACCGCTTCCGTCACGCGCTCCTGGCCGAGGCGGCATACGCCACGCTACTGCCGGGCGAGCGCGAGGAGGTCCATGAGCGCCTCGCGAACGCTCTCAGCGAGAAGCCGGCGCTGGCGGCGTGCCGTCGCACGGTCGCCGCCGAGATGTCAGAGCACTGGATCGCGGCCGGGCGGCCGGTGGAGGCGCTCACCGCCTCGCTTCGCGCGGCGCAGGAGGCCGAGGCGGTGTCCGGCCTGAGCGAGGCTCTGCGCCATCTCGAGCGCGTCCTCGACCTCTGGGAGGACGTCCCCCACGCCGAGCAGGTTGCCGGTGTCGCGCTGCCGGCCGTGCTCGACTGGATGACGCAACTGGCCGGCGCCGCGCGATGCTGCTACGACATCGACGCGCGATCGCTCGCTGGCGTGCTCAGGGCGGCCGGCGACACGGCCGACGCTCCCACCGTCGCTGCCCAGATCGACGTGACGACCGAGGCGGCGGCGCAGACCCTCGACGCGCTCGCCCGTGGCGGGCTTCTCGAGCGGGCGGGCGACGGCGTGTTCCGCCGGGCGCGGCTTGCGATGTCCGAGGCCCGGGAGCTCTATCCGCTCGTTCTCGTGCTGGAGACCATCGCGGTCCGGCAGGCGCCGCCGTTCGATGAAGGCGCGATCGCCGTCCTGCGAAGCGCGAACCAGCGCCTTCGCGCCGCGCGGCACGATCCCTCGGCCGCCATTCTCGCGGACGACGACTTCCATATGCAGCTCACAGCTCGATGCGGCAACGAGCCGTTGCTCGACGCGCTGCGGCCGCTCAAGAAGGCGCTCCTGCGCTACGAGCAGACCTACATGCTCGATCCGGCGCGGATCGAGCGCTCGGCGGCGCAGCACGACGGCATCGTCGAGGCGCTCGAGCGCCAGGATCACCTCGAGGCCGCGCAGCGGCTGCGCCGCAACATCACCGGCGGACTGCCCGACCTCAGGCAGGCGCTCGAAGGCTGAGACCGGCCTGGCTCACGCTGCGCGCGCCAGCCGAGACTCGCACCGCGCTTCGGCGATCGCCGCGGCGATGTGGGCGGCGTCGTCTCCGACGCCGCCGAGGAAGTGTGACTTGCGGGTGCGTTGGAAGCGCAGGCCGACCGCGAAGAGGCCGGGAGCGGCGGTGATCCCCTCGCGATGCGCCAGCTCGCCGGCGGCGTCGAGCACCGGAACGTCGAGCCAGGGATACGCGCGCCCGTACCCCGTGGCCCAGAGCACAGTGCGAAGCTCGGTGCCGAGCGCCAGACGCTCCGGACCGGGTCGGATCGAGACCGATGGCAGCGTCTCGGCCGGCTCGGCGGGGGCGCCGGTGCGCTCGATGTGATCGTCGATCCGGGCCAGCGTGCGGTACAGGCGCCGGTCGGCCTCGCGCAGCTGGTGTTCAAGGTCGTCGGCGAGGAGTGCCGTGCGCTCCGTGAATCGCAGGAAGCGGCCGGTCACGACGACGCCGAGGCGGGCGAGATGGTCGAGCCCGAGCGACTCGCCGCCGGCCGCCCCGCTCACGGGGAGGCTCGGTGCGCGCCGCGCGGCCGCGAGATCGGGCACGTCGTCGGCGTGGACGTCGAGCTGCCCGAGGGCGTGCAGCCAGGCGAAGATGTCGCGTCCCCGGTAGGTGCGAGGCGTGCGCGCGTGGCGTCCGACGGCGAGGGCGACGTCTCGGCCGGCGCGCCGCAGCTCGGCGGCGAGCTGCTGCCCGGACGGCCCGGCTCCCACGACCAAGACGCCGCCGTCGGGGAGCTGCTCGGGGCGCCGATACCGTGATGCGTGCAGCTGGTGCACCGATGGCGGCGCGGTGGCTGCCGCGTCGGGGATGCGCGGCACGTCGCAGTCGCCGGTGGCGATCACGACGTTGCGCGCCGCCCAGTCGCCGCGGTCGGTGGCGACGTGGTAGCCGTCGGGCGTGGGCGAGACGCGCACCACCGCCGTGCGCTCGCGCACCGGCGCTCCGGCGCTATAGGACTCCAGGTACGCGATGACGCCCTCTCGGTCGAGGAAGCCGTCCGGATGGGCGAGCGGTACGGCGTAGGGCAGCCGGTTGAGCCAGTTCGGGGTCAGCAGGCTCAGGGAGTCCCAGCGCTCGGAGCGCCAGCGCTCGCCGACCCGTCCGCGCTCGAGCACAACGTGGTCGTGCCCTCGGGCGGTGAGGTGGCGGCTGAGTGCGAGGCCCGCCTGGCCCGCGCCAATGATGACCGTCTCCGTGCGCATCTCAGTGCAGGGCATGCGCGCGCCCGAGCGCAACGTCGCCGAGGAAGCTGTACGCGCGGTTGGCGCCGAGCGGGTGCATGAACGCGCCCGCCCGCACGTCGCGGTAGGCTCGCGCGAGCGGCGATCCGTTGGTGTACCCGGCGCCGCCGGACAGGGCGAGCGACCGATCGACGACACGCGTCGCCGCCTCGTTGATGAAGGTCTTGGCGGCCTGACCCTCGGCGAACAGCGCGGTGATCTCCTCGTCGCTGCCGTCCCGGGCGGGATTCGCGGCGTGGTGCTCGTCGATCAGCGTCGCGGCGCGCGAGAGGACCGCGCGCGACGCCGACAGGTCGATCACGGACTCGGCGACGAGCATGCGCGCCCGCGGGTCGTCGCCGACGCGGTCCGGCCGGGCCGCCCGGGCGAATGCGGCCTCGGCGATGCCGAGCGATGCCGAGGCGTGGAAGAGCCCGGAGGGCAGGTTGCGTTCGAGGTACGGCACCGCGTCGCCGGCCGGGAAGCCGCCGCGCAGCGCGGAGGCCGGCAGCTCGACGTTCTCGAGGGTGACCGAGTGGCTGCCCGAGGCGCGCATGCCCAGCGCGTCCCAGTCGTCGTTGATCCGCAGGCCCGGGGTGGCGGCGGGGATCTGGACGTAGCCATAGCGCTCGACGCCGTCGTCGGTTTCGAATGCCACCGAGGTCAGCAGCGCGGTCGCCGCCGGTGACATCGTGCAGAAGATCTTGTGACCGTCGATGCGCCATCCGGTCTGGGTGCGGATCGCACGGGTGCTGGGCCGCGTGAGGTCCTGGCCGGGCTCGCTCATGGCGGCGGCCAGCACGACGTGCTCCGCGGCGATCGCCTTCAGCGAGCCGGCGAACGCGCGTTCGCGCGCGGCGTTGTCCGACGCGCGCGCCATCGACCATCGTCGCTCGAGGTTGAGGACGACGACGAGGTGCATGTTGACGCCGATCGCGACCGACGCGTCGCCTCGGGCCAGGCGGCCCGAGGCGACGATGACGTCGTGGACGGAGCTCACGCCCAGGCCGCCGAGCTCGACGGGTACCGGAGCGGAGAAGTAGCCGGCGCGCCGCAGGGCATCGATGCTCTCGAACGGGTAGCTGCCCTCGCGGTCGTGGACGCCGGCCCGCTCGGAGAGGTCCCCGGCGAGCCGCTCGGCGATGGCGACCAGGTCTCGGCCGGCAGGCGTCTTGGCTGTGAGCTCCATCGACATGGCTAGCCGACCTCCGCCTGCAGCTCGACCGGCACGCCGTTGGTCACCATGTCGTAGACGACCGACCGTGCCTGCGCGCGGTCGACGATCTCCTGCAGCTTCTCCGGCGGCGCCTCGCCCTTGACCTTGTAGGTCACGCGAATCTGCGTGAAGCCGTTGCGGTAGTCGTCGTCGAGGCCGAGCGCGCCGCGGGCGTCCAGGACGCCTGTGAGGGTCGAGCTGACCTCCGTCAGCGTCACCTTGCGCGCCGCGGCGACGTTGACGATCGTCAGCGTCAGGCAGCCGGCGAGGGCGTGCAGGAGGAACTCGGCGGGGTTGGGGGCCTCGTTGTGGCCGAGCAGGACGGGCGGCTCGCTGGCGTCGACTTCGAACGCCGTCTCGCGAGAGGCGTCTTCCGCGCCGGCGCCCCAGAAGTCGTGGATCGTCGAGCGGCTGTGCGTGCCGGCGATCCACTGGTTGCGGACCCGGAACTCGAAGGGCGCGAGGCCGGGGTTGGCCTTGACGGCGTCGAGCGTCCCGTACATCTGGGCCGTGTCGATGCCGTTGCGGATGGGTGAGGTGGTGATCGTCATGGGCCGACGGTCACCGCTCCCGGTTGTAGGCCGGTAAACGACAGGCAAACCCGGGTGAGACGGAGGTGGCGCCGTGCGCGTCGCCGCGGGCCGCCGTCCTACCAGCCGTTTACCCGGCTGCAGGCGCCGGCGCGTCAGATGGGGGCATGACAGCTCGCAGTCTCCTCAACCGACCGAGCCTCGTGCTCTTCCTCTGCATGTTCGCCTCGCAGGCGGGGCTGCTCGTGCTGTCGCCGATCCTCGCCGACGTCGCACGCGAGTTCCACGTCTCCGCCGCGACGGCAGGCCAGCTGCGCTCCATCTCAGGGGCAACCGGCGGCGTGACCGCCCTGCTCCTGGCGATGGCGGCCCGGCGTCCGGGGCTCCGGGAGCTGCTCGCTGCCGGCGCCGTCCTCGTCGCGCTCGGTTCAGCGTCGAGCGCGACGGCGCCGACGTTCGCGGTGCTGGCCGCCGCCCAGGGTGTTCTCGGTGTCGGGATCGGCCTGCTCGTCTCGGTCGGGATCGCGGCCGCCGGGGAATGGCCGGCTCCCGCGCAGCGCCCGCACGTCCTCGCGTGGGCGATCGTCGGGATGCCGGCCGCCTGGATCACCGGCATGCCCGTCGTCGGCGCGGTCGCCGAAATCAGCTGGCGCTTGACCTGGATCGCGGTCCCCACCGTGGTCGCGCTCGTCGCCTGTGTGCTCGTCCGGCTGAGGCCGGCCGACGTCGCAACACGGCGCGCCGGCGACGCGATGCAGGCCTGGCGACGCCCCGACGTGGCGCGCTTCGCCGGCGGTGAGCTGATGGCCAACGCGGCCTGGGCGGGAGTGTTGACCTACGCGGGCGTGCTCCTTCTGGACAGCTACGGCCTCTCGCCGGCCACGGTCGCGCTCGGGCTCGGCGCCATGGCGGTCGCGATGCTGCCCGGGACCTTCGGCGCCCGCCGCCATGCGGCCCGCGCGACGCCCGGGCTCCTCGTCGCCCTGACGGCGATCCAGGCCGCCGCGGTCCTCGTGCTCGGCGCCATCCGTCCGACCGCGGCGCTGACGCTTGCGGTGCTCGCGGCGATGGCGTTCGTCAACGGCTGGCGCTCGATGGTGGCCAGCTCGGTCGGCATGGGCACCGCACCCGAGGACAAGGTCGCGGTGATGTCGATGCGCGCCGCCGCCAACCAGTTCGGCTACCTGCTCGGGGCTGCGGCCGGCGGGCTGGCGCTCACCGTCGCGGGGTTCGCAGGGCTGGGCTTCGTCCTCGCCGGGATGTTCGGGGCGGCTGTGCTCGTCCACCTGTCGCCGCGCGTCATGCGCAGCGCACACGGCCGCAGAGGCGGCGGCTTTCAGAACGCCCGCCCGGCGTTGAGCCTGGCGGCGTGTGCCGATGGCCCGCGCGCAGAGCCCATCGACCACATCGTCGTTCCCGCAGTTCGCGGGTGACACGCTCAACCAGCAAGGAGCAGAAACCATGAGCCGTTCCCGTCGCGCCGTAGCCCTGTTGTCCGCGCTCGCCGCGTTGGCGGTCGCGCCCGCCGCGGTGGCCGGTGCCGCTGATGTGCCTTCGGGTGCCGATCAGTGGTCGGTCGCCAATACCTCCAGCGTCCAGACCGGCGTCGACTACGAGTTGCACAACCGCACCGGCGGTCAGCTCGGATACGACAACCGCACGTTCGGGGTCGACCTCGGCTGGGTCGGGCACTCGGGCGGCACCTTCGAGTTCATGCGCAAGGCGCCGCCCGGGGTGCGTGATCATCGCCGCGGGCCGATCGCCGAGGACGAGGACGTGGCGATCTACAACTCCAAGTCGCGCCGCTATCTCATCTTCAAGTCGCGCGGCGAGACGAAGGCCGAGCTGGACTGGTCGAGAACGCCGACGTACGAGTGGCAGGTCCAAGGCCAGCACGGCGCCGGGTTCGCGCTGTTCAACGACCGCGTCGACCGGTTTCTCGTCTACCAGTCCAAGAACTACGGCATCAACCTGGGCTGGCTGACCGGTCCCCCGCCGGTGCAGTCGGCCAGCGTGGGCCTGAGCGCCCAGGCCGTCACGCAGGGATGGGTGCCCTACGCCGGCGCGTTCGGCGCCGGCACGCAGGGCAAGCTGCTCAGCGTGCAGAACGCCAATTCGACAGCGACGCTGCTGTTCGTGCGCCCGAACCACTCCACCACGGAGTGCGGCGATCCGTCGGCCACCATCCCGGTCAGTCCGGGCGCCACCATGACCCGCGACCAGATGAAGGCCCTCTACGGGGCGGAGAGCCCGCGCCTGGGCGTGACCTTCCTGGCCTGCCTCATCACCCCGACCCCGCAGGCGATCAGCCTGACGTTCCTTAACCTCACCTACCAGCTCGACGGTTAGCGACGGGGATCCCCCACGAGGCGCGACTCTCGCGGCCGCTCGTAAACGCCCGGACCACGTACGTGAGCGAGGATGCGGCGACGCACCCCCGTTCAAACGGTCCGGAGTCTTGACACGCCGACGAGGTTTCCGAGAGGCTCCTCTCGCCACGCAACACGACTGTCAGGAGGCCGTGTGCCACCCGATCCGCCTGGGCACGCAGATCGGTCGCCGACACGGCGCTCCGCACTGCAATGAACCCCGTTGTCGGCACCGTCGCGGAGATCTGGCGCTACCCGGTCAAGTCCATGGGTGGGGAACGCCTCGCTCAGTCGGCTGTCGCCACCCGCGGCCTGCACGCAGACCGGATGTGGGCCGTACGCGACGTGGAGCTCAACACATTCACCACCGCGCGTCGATGGCCGATCCTCCTGCGGTGCAGCGCCCGGTTCGCGCAGGATCCGGCCGGCCGGTCGGCCGGGCCGGGGGACGTGCTCGAGGTGATCGTCGTCTTCCCGGACGGAAGTGAGGTCCGCAGCTCCGATCCGGCGATCCACGACCGCCTATCGGAACTGATCGGGAAGCCGGCGACCCTGGAGCCGCTTCCGGCGCTCTCGGAGAAGGGGCGCTATCGCACGCCTCAAGCCACCAAGGCCGACATACGCCGCCAGTTCGCGCTGGCAGACGACGAGCCGCTTCCCGACTTCTCGATGTTCCCCGTCCGCAAGCTCGCCGAGCTGGCACGCTATGCCACTCCGGTCGGTGCGCTCTACGACGCCTACCCGATCCTGCTGATGACCCGAGCGAGCCTGCGCGCGATGGCCGAGCGCTCCCCCAGCTCGCAGTTCGACGTCCGCCGCTTCAGGCCCAACGTCCTGATCGACGTTGATGGCGCCGAGCTTGCGGAGTTCGCCTGGTGCGGGGGACGCCTCCGAGCACCGAGTGTCGCCTTCGACACGGAGATCCCCGCTCTGCGTTGCTCGATCCCGACGCGCCGGCAGGGCGACCTCCCAGCCGACCCTGACGTCCTGAGGACCATCAACGCTCACGCCGACCACTGCCTCGGGGTCTACGCCAACGTCGCCACAGCAGGGACGCTGGCGGAGGGCGACCCGCTCGAGCTCGAGCCGTCCGCTGCGCCGTCGGCCACCGTCGCGGTGGCGCGATCCGGCGCTACGGCACTCAAGCGTGGCACCTTGCGAGTGATCGACGCGTTGATGCCCCGCGGCCACTGACCACGCCGATGCAACAACGCTGTGCTCGCACGCACCCACTGAGACAAGCGCCCGCGGGACCCACCGGCACGGTCAACCGTCGCGCGCCGGTCGCGGTCGCGCTTCGCCTATCGCCTGACGCCACACAAGGCCGTCCACGCGCTAAGAAGGGTGTCGCTTTGCGCGAGACGCGAGTCCCCAGGGCTCGCATCGAGACCACGAGTTCCGTCCCGGCACGATCACCGCGCACCGACGCTCATCGCTTCGGCACGAGGATCTGCGCGAGGGCTCCGCTCCGGAAGCGTTGCTCCTCGACGACGTCGAATCTCAGGTGCTCGTCCAGATCGGCGAACGGACTGCGCCCCGCGCCGATCGCAATCGGGACCGTCGTCAGCTGGTATTCGTCGACGAGGCCCAGCCGGGTCAGCGACTTGGCGAAGTCGGGGCCGCCGTGGACCAGGACCGTCCCCGTGTCGTCCCGCGCCTTCAGGTCCGCGATCTCGGCGTCCAGGTCTCCGCCGAAGATCTCGGCCGGTCCCCATTCCGCCTTTTCCAGCGTGCTGGAGAAGACGGCCTTCGGCTTCTCGTTCATCGCGGTGGCGATCGGGCCCTCCGACGCGGCCCAGTGCGGTCCCATGATCTCGTAGCTGCGGCGGCCCATCGCGTGAACGCCGGCCTCGTCGAGCGCGCGGCGGTTCCACTCACCCGAGTCGTCGCCGAACCACTCGAACATCCAGTCATGGGTCCCGTCGGGGCTGGTGACGAAGCCGTCGAGGGACATGACCATCTTGAGGACCACTTTTCTCTCGCTCATATCGGTAGTGACCCGGCCCCGCGCGTGAAGTCATCGGTCGTCGTCGCGGGCGGCCGCCGTCGCTGTGCGATGACCACCCGGAGTGCCGTTCGCGCCGACCGCACGATGAATTCGAGCGGTTTCCGCGGTCTCTCTTGGCGAAGGACGGACCTGACAACAATGACCACTTGGAGATGGAGAGGCAGATGGGAAAGAAGGTCGCTCCCAGCCAGAGCACCGGGCTCGACGGGGTCACGCAGACGACGGTCGAGGCCAACGGCGTCATGCTCGGGGTCGAGCGCTTCGGCGACGCGACAGCGTCGCTCGTCCTGCTCGCGGGCGGCCCGACGATGCTCTCCTGGCCCGACGCGCTCTGCGCGGCGCTCGCGCGCGGCGAGCGCCACGTCGTGCGGTACGACCTGCGCGATTCCGGGGCGTCGACCACCCTCGACCCGAAGGCTCCGGCGTACACGCTGCGCGATCTTGCAGCGGACTGCGCGGCGCTGGCCCGCGAACTCGACGATCGGCCGGCGCATCTGGCAGGCATCGGCGTCGGCGGGATGGTCGCCCAGGTCGCCGCGCTCGACCACCCTGACGCGTTCTCCGCGCTGACCCTCGCCGGAACGCGGCCCGTCGCTCCAGGCCGGGTCGACGACGACCTGCCCGACCATGACAAGGCGACGATGGAGCGGCTGTTCTCGCGTTCGATGCCCGACTGGTCCGACCGCGCCGCCGTGGCGGAGCACGCCGCCGCGGTTGCGGAGATCCTCGGCGACGACCCCGCCGCTGCGCGCAGGACCGCCGGGCGCATCTGGGACCGCACCCCGGGCACGAATCCCGCGGTGCAGATGGCCAACCAGATGGGCCTGGTGTTCTCGAAGCTCAACTGCCGGCCGCGGTGGCGCGAGCGCCTGCGCGAGCTCGCGATCCCGACATCGGTGGTGCACGGTCGCCGCGACCCCTTCTTCCCTGTCGGCAACGCCGAGGCGCTCGCGCGCGAGATCCCCGATGCGCGGCTGCTCGTACTCGAACGGGCCGCGAGGGCGATCCCCGACGCGGCCGCGGGCGAGGTGGCGACGGCCATGCTTGCGCGGTAGGCGCGCACGGCTCCGCGGGTCGATCGATGGCTGTCGACCGGAAGTCGTGATCCCGTCCCCCATCCTGCTGCTCGGTCGCCGCACGAGCGCCACCCTCTCGGCCACGGCGACGGCAGTCCCGCCCGCCCGCGCGCAGGCTCAGACCAGCACCGCCGCCAGCCACGCGGCGGATGCGATCAGCGTGGCCGACAGCTCGATGACGATCGACAGGCCCATCGCGCGCAGCGCCTCCCGGGTGGACTGCCAGGCGGACGCGTGCCGGCCCAGGCGCCGCCGCTCCTCGAGGTAGACGCCGAGCGGGAACCCGATGAAGAACCCGACGACCGGGATGACGAAGAAGCCGACGGCGGCGAGCAGCACGCCGGCGACGATGGACTGGCGCGGGACGCCCGCGTCGCGCAGGCGCCGGCCGGGGACGAGGAGCTTGACGACCTGGGCCCCGCCGATCGCGACGGTCGCGACGGCCAGCACCGCCCAGGCGGTCGCCGAACCGTCGACGAGCGCCCAGACGAGGATCGCCGTCCACGCCAGCACCGCGCCGGGGAGCACCGGAACGACGATCCCGACGATGCCCGTGGCGATCGCCAGGCCGACGAGGACGAGCCCGGCTTCGCTCATCGCCGAGCCGCCCGGGCAGGTCTGGCCACGCGTCGCATGATCGTCATCGTCGCGTACCCGGCTCGCGTCGTGCGCAGCCGCGCCGGCTGATGAGCGCCGCGCTCACACGGCTGGCCCGTTGAAGTAGTGTCGGATCGTGAGACTGCGAGAGGGCGCCCGGATCGCCGTCATCGGCGCCGGCCCGGCCGGCCTCGTGGCCGCGAAGCACGCGCTGCAGGCCGGATTCGACGTCACGGTGTTCGAGGCGAGCGACACCGTCGGCGGCCAGTGGCACACGGCCGCGCCCCACAGCGGGGTGTGGCCGGGGATGCACACGAACACCAGCCGCGCGATGACCGCGTTCTCTGACTTCCCGGCGCCGGACGACCACCCGCTGCATCCGGCGGCCGAGCAGATCCACCGCTACCTGGTGAGCTACGCGGACGCGTTCGGCGTGTCCGGCCGCATCCGCTTCGGTGCGCCCGTCATGGACGTGCGTCCGGGGTGGACGGTCGACGGCGAGCCGTTTGAGGCCGTGGTCGTCGCGTCCGGTCGCTTCCGCAAGCCGTGGCTGCCACCGATCGCCGACCGCTTCCGCGGCGACGTCATCCCCGCGTTCGACTATCCGGGCGCCGAGCCGTTCCGCGACCGCGTCACGCTCGTCTACGGCAACGGCGTCAGCGGCCTGGAGGTCGCGTCGGACCTCGCGCCGCACACGCGGGTGGTCTCCGCGTTCCGCAAGCCGCGCTACGTCATCGAGAAGCTGGTCGACGGCGTGTCATCGGACTGGCAGTGGTACACGCTGTTCGGCGCGCTCGAGCGACGGATGCTGCCCCCGGACGAGTGGGGCCGGCGCCAGCGCGAGCGCGTCCTGCGGGTGGCGGGCGATCCCGCGGACTTCGGCGCGCCGGAGCCGGACGAGAACCTGCTCGTCGCGGGCCTGTCGCTGTGCCAGAACTACCTGAGGCACATCCGGGACGGCAACATCGTTTGCGCGCCCGGGATCGCGTCCATCGACGGCCGCCTGGTCACGTTCTCCGACGGCTCGACGCACACCGTGGACGCCATGGTCTGCGCGACCGGGTACGACGTCGACCTGCCCTACCTCAGCCGCGACGTCCACGGTCTCCTCGGACCGGACCTCGCGCTCTACCAGCGAACCTTCCACCCGGATCTCCCGGGGCTCGGGGTCATCGGCCAGTTCCTCGCGCAGGGCCCGTACTTCCCGTTGCTGGAGCTCCAGGCGCGGTGGATCGCCGGCGTCTGGAGCGGCGAGGTGGCGCTGCCCCCGCAACCGGCGATGCGGCAGGTGATCGCGCAGCCCCGCCCGCCGGTGGACGCCCACAACGCGCTGGCGCTGACGCTCTCCGAGGAGCTCGGCGTCGCGCCGGCCCCGCTCGACTGGCCGGACCTCACCGAGCCCCTGCTGTTCGGGCCGCTGCTGCCCCCGCGCTACCGGCTCGCGGGCCCCGGGTCGATGCCTGGCGCGGGCGCGCTGTTCGCGCGGCAGCTCGAGGCCTCCCCGCGCGCGCCCGTCGACCCCCTCGACGTCGAGGCGCTGCGCCGGTTCGGCTGGTCCGCCCTGGCCGCCAAGGTCGCGGAGCCGGACGCGGCCGCGGCCGCCTCCGCGGCGCAGCCGTCGTGACGGCGGCCCGGCGCCTACAGCGCGCCGGGAGCCCGCCGCGCCCGGCCGCCGCCCGCCCGCGCCAGCCGCGCCGCGAACGCGAGATCCGCTTCGCCGCCGCCCGCCGGATCCGCCGCCGGGCACAGGACGGACACGCCGATCCCCTCGCGCCGGCAGCGCGCCGCCGCGCGGAGCGCCGCCTGCCGCGCCACGCCCGCGCCGAACGGCTGACCGGGCGCGCCCGGCGCGGCCCGCGAGATGGCGGCGAACGGCAGCCGGGCGTCGAAGGCCGCGCCCTCCTCGCGACGGCCGCAGACGGTCGGGTGCGCGTCGGTGACGAGCAGCAGGCGCCGGCTGCGCGACGGGCGGCTGTGGCGCAGCAGCAGCTCGCGGGCGTCGTCGATGACGAGCTCGAGGTTCGTCGGGTCGGCGGGCTCGATCTCCGCCGCGGCCGACAGCATCCGCCGCGGGTCGCGGGTCAGCGGGCACACGACGGTGACGGCGGACGAGAACGCGAGCAGGGCGACGCGGTGGCCGCTGCGCGCGAGTGCGTGCGCGAGCGCCTGGGCGAGCCCGCGCGTGCGCGCGCCGAGCATCGAGCCGCTGACGTCGAGCGCGAGCACGACGTCGAGCGTCGCGGTCGGCCGGCGCGCCTGTGTGCGCAGCTCCTGCGCCGGCGGCCGGCCCGAGCGCGCCGCCGCGCGGACCGTCGCGCGCACCGACAGGTCGATCGTGCGGTCGCCGGCCCGCCGTCGCGCGGGCGCGAGGCGGTCGCTGGCCGAGGAGCGCGCGCGGCGCTCGGGCGTGGCGCCGTCGGACACGAGCGGGCGGGCGAGCGGCGCGATGAGGTCGTCGAGCAGCGCGGCCGCCTCGCCGGCGCTCAGCGACGGCGCCGCCGCCGTCCCGGGTCCGCGCTCGCGCGCGTCGCCGCCCTCGAGCGAGAACGTCTGCCGGCGCCGCACGGTGAGCACGGCTCCGGGCACCGGCACCCGCACGTCGTCGTCATCGCCGCCGTCGGGCCGCGGCCCCGGCTCGTCCTCGTAGCCCTGCTCGGCCACCGCCAGCGCGGTGCGCACGAGCGCGTCGGCGTCGGCGCCGGGCCGGACGTGCAGCCGGTGAGGCAGGCACACCAGCGCTGCGCGCAGGAGGTCGTCGCGCCCGGTGACCGCGGCCAGCGAGTCGTGGACCTGCTGCGTCGCGAGCAGCGCGCGCACGCTCGGGCCCGACAGGACGTCGGAGTGGCCGCGCAGGAACGCCGCCGCGCGCACGAGCGTCGGCGCGGCGTCGGCCCTCGTCACAGCGCGAGCTCGAGCCGCCGCAGCCGCCCGTCGAGCCAGCGGTCGACGCGCTCGGCCTCCGCCGTCCCCGCCGCGAGCACGACGCGCCCGCGGAACGCCAGCCGCAGACCGTCGCGGACGGCGTCGCCCCACGGGCGCGCGCCGTCGAAGACCCGGCGCGACCGCGCCAGGTCGTACGCGGCGATCGTCGCCCGCACGCTCGGCGGCGTCTGCACGTCCGGGTCGCCGCGCAGCGCGTTGGCGAACGCCACGATGGCCGCCGCCGCCTCCGGGGGCGGGTCGGCGTCGAGCCGGTCGCCGGCGTCGCGCGCGGCCCGCGACCGCAGGATCCGCACCTCGTCCTCGGCGGACGGATAGTCCAGCCGCACCCGCTCGAAGCGGTCGGCCAGCGCCTCCGACAGCCGCTCGACGCCCACGTACTCGCTCGGGTTCATCGTCGCCACCACCACGGTGTCGACGCCGAAGCGCACGTCGTAGCCGCCGATCGTCATCGCCCCCTCCTCGAGCAGCTCGAGGAGCAGGTTCTGCAGGCGCTCCGACAGCCGGTTGAGCTCGTCGATGAAGCAGATGCGCCGGTGCGCGCGCAGCAGCCGGCCGGGCCGCAGCGCCCGCACGTCGAGCGCCCCGTACTCCAGGGCCGCGACGGGATCGACGTCGCCGGCGAGGTCCTCGGCCACGAGATCCGGCGAGCCCTGCACCCGCATGAGCCGCTGGGCCCCGAACACGATGTGCTCCTCGTCGCGGACCACGCCGCTGCGGCACTGGGGGCACGCCGACTCCCCCGGCAGGCAGCCGAAGTCGCAGCCCGCGAACCGGATCGGGGGCAGCCCGGCCGCGACCGCCCCCGCCAGCATCGTCTTGCCCGACCCGACCGGCCCTTCGAGCAGCAGGTTGCGCCCGGCGTGCAGCACGGCGAGCACGTCCTGCTTGACCTCCAGCGGGCCGAGCCAGTCGCCGATGAGGCCGGTGCCGCGCGCGGCGACGACCTCCGCCAGCTCGTCGCGGATCGTCATGCGTCCTTGGCCGGGCGCTTCCTCCAGACCTGTCCGCCGATCGCGATGCCGTTGTGGATCAGGAAGCCGCGGACCACGTTGGCGTTGACCACCGCGTCCTTGCCCTGCCAGCCCTCCTGGGCGACGTACTCGTCGATCCACTCGTTCATCTGCACGCGGCGCTTGACGCTCAGAAAGCGCTTGCCCGTGTCCTTCTTGCGCAGGAAGCAGAAGGCCACGAGCTCGTCCGGCGTCTTGCCGGTGAGGTCCGAGAAGCCGGCGAGCACCCCGAGGATGCGCTCCTGGTAGTCGTCCGGCGCGCCGTCGTGCTTGGCACTGGCGAACCAGTGCCGCACCGTGTCGGCGTCGCGGATGTCAGCCGCCGTCGTCACAGCGGCAGGCCGAAGCGCTCCGCGAGCTCGCGGATCTCCTGCTGGCGCTTCTCGGGGTCCATCGGGTCCTGGAGCATGCCCGACTTGCGCAGGCCGTCCTGCACGCCGGGGATGTCCTGCCACGGCTGGCCGTACTTGTGGAGGTAGTAGTTGGCCTCCAGCGGCCGGCGCGGGCGCTGGCCGCCGCCCTTGCGATCCTCGGCGGCGTAGCCGACGAGCATGAGCCACATCGGGATCCAGTGGTCCGGGATGCCGAGCGCCTCCTTGGCGGTGCCCGACTCGAACGCGTGCAGCCCGACCCCGAGCCCCTCGTCGACCGCCGCGAGCAGCGCCTGGTTGATCGCCAGGCCGCACTCGACGGAGACCGCCCACGTGCTGGCCATGACGTCCTTGGACATCGGCTCGACGACCTGGCCGAACGCGACCTCGTCGACGTAGGTGTGCGACCAGCCGTGCGTCGTCGGCAGCGCGCCGAGATCGACGAGCTCCTTGAGGCGAGCGGCTCCACCCTCGGCGAAGGACATGTCGCCGTACCAGAAGATCGAGACCGGAGCGAGGTCCAGCTGGACCGTCGTCGTCGGCGTCTTGAGCTTCTCCCAGGTCTCGTCGTCGAGGTCGTCGCGGAACACCACGACGGCCTTGACGAAGTCGGCGTTGACCGCGCGTGACGAGCGGTTGGCCGCCTCGAGCATGATCTGGATCTTCTCGGGCTCGACCGGCTTGTCGGGGTCGAAGAAGCGGATCGTCGAGCGATCGCCGATGACCTGCTTGAACTCCATGTGCGTCTCTCCTCGTTCGCTCTCTGACTAGTCCTTCGACAGCACCGTGACGACCATGGCCGCGCCGTCGCTTCCGAGGAAGCCGCCGCCGTTCTCGGCCAGGGCGATCCGCGCGCCCTCCACCTGGCGCGCGCCGCAGCGCCCCCGCAGCTGATCGGCCAGCTCGACGAGCTGCCCGCAACCCGTCGCGCCGATGGGGTGCCCCTTGGACAGCAGCCCGCCGCTCGGGTTCACCACGCGCCTGCCGCCGAGCCGCGTCTCGCCCGAGCGCAGGAGCGCCGGCCCGTCGCCCGGGGCGCACAGGCCGATCTCCTCGTAGGTCATCAGCTCGGCGGGCGCGGCGGCGTCGTGCAGCTCGATGACGTCGACCTCCTCCGGGCCGATGCCGGCGACCTCGTAGGCCCGCTGCGACGCACGGGTCGCGCTCGGCAGCTCGCCGAGAAGACGGTCGGTGCCCGACGTCAGGATGCACGACCGCACCCGCACCGGGTCGACGTTCTCGAGGCGCTTCGCACGCTCGGCCGAGCACACCACCACGGCGGCGGCGCCGTCGCCGATCGGCGAGCACATCAGCAGCGTCAGCGGGTCGGCGATCATGCGGCTGCCCAGCACCTCCTCGACCGTCACGGGGGTGCGGTACTGCGCGTTGGGGTTCAGCGCCGCGTGGTCGTGGCTCTTGACCGCGACCTGGGCGAAGTCCTCGCGGGTCGCCCCCGTCCGCTCCATGTACGCGCGCGTGTTCGCCGCGTAGATGTCCATGAAGAACGAGCGGTTGCCCTCGGGCTCGACCTCGGCCTCCTCGGGCAGCGGCGAGCCCGACGAGCCCGCGCCCACGGGCTGCGGCGTGCGCGTCCACGCCTTCAGCTTGTCGACCTCGAACAGGTCCACCGCCGTGCCGATCGCCGCGAACGACTTCGCCTTGTCCTCGTGCGTCAGCTTCTCGGAGCCGACCGCGACGGCCACCTCGACCGACCCGGAGGCCACCGCGCTGACCGCGAGCTGGAACGCGGTGGACGCCGACGCGCACGCGTTCTCCACGTTGACCATCGGCAGCCCCAGCAGGCCGGTGTGACGCAGCGCGGCCTGCCCGCGGATCATCTCCTGGCCCGTGAGGATGCCCGCGACGGCATTGGCGAAGAACACCATCTCGACGTCCTGGGCGGTCAGGCCGGCGTCGGCCAGGGCGCCGCTGACGGCTTCCTCGGCGAGCGTGCGGATGTTGCTGTCGGGGAACTTGCCAAAGCGCGTCATCGATGCGCCGATGATCTCGACGTCGGTCATGCTTTCGTCCTCTCCGGCCGCTTGAGCTGGTATCCGACCTGCTCGCGGTCCCACGTCTCGGGCGTGAGGCCGCGTGCCTTCAGTGTGGCGTACTGGTTGCGCTCCGTCGCGGTCTTCGGCAGCTCGTCGACGAACTCGACGTAGCGCGGAATGGCGTGCCGGGCCATCTTGTCGACGCAGAAGTCGAGGATCTGCTCGGGCGCCGGCTGCTCGCCGGGCCGCACGACGATGCAGACCTTCACCTCGTCCTCGCCGAGCTCCGACTGGACCGCGTGGGCGGCGCTGTCGAGCACGGCGGGGTGCGCGTTGAGCACCGTCTCGATCTCCCAGGCGGAGATGTTCTCGCCCAACCGCCGCATCGACTCCTTCTTGCGGCCCTTGTAGTAGAAGAAGCCCTCGTCGTCGACCTCCGCGAGATCGCCGGAGTGAAACCAGCCGCCGCGGTAGGCGGCCTCGGTCGCCTCGGAGAGCTTGTGGTAGTGGGTCAGCTGGCCCATCGGGTGGCGGAAGACGAGCTCGCCGATCTGCCCCGGCGGCAGCGGCTGATCGTCGTCGCCGACGACGCGGAACTCGACGCCCGAGATGCCGGACTTGCCCATCGAGCCGACCTTGCCCTCGTCGTTGAGGAGGATGCCCGGCGCGTCGACCATGCCGAACCACTCGATGATCTTCACGCCGAAGCGCTCCTCGAACTCGCGCCAGCGGTCCGGCGGGCAGCCGGCCGACAGCACGGTGCGCACCGGGTGGTCGCGGTCGTCGGGGCGCGGCGGCTGCTTGAGCAGGATCGAGATCATGCCGCCGAGCGCGTTGAACTCGACCGCGTCGTAGCGGCGGCACTGGTCGAAGAGTCCTGACGCCGTGAAGCGCGGGGCGAGGGCGAGCTTCGCGTCGAGGAAGATCGAGCCGATCGCGGACGCCAGCAGCGCGTTGCCGTGGAACAGCGGCAGGCCGGTGTACATCGTCTCGCCGGCCTGGACGCCCGAGGACTCGAGCAGCTTGACGAGCGGGGTCAGGTCGTAGTTCGTGGCGACGACGCCCTTCGGCGGGCCCGTCGTGCCCGAGGTGTACATCATCCCCACGCCGCCGGTGGCGCCCTCCTCGACATCGACGTCCGGCTCGCGGTCGTCGGCCGACAGCAGCCGCTCGAGGTCCCAGTCGACGCCGCCGCCCACCGGCCCGTCGGCCACGACGAGATGGCGCAGCGTCGGCACCTCGTCGCGCACGCCGAGCACCGCCTCGCGCAGGTCCTCCTGGAAGACGACCGCGGTCGCATCGCAGTCGGCGAGGATGTAGGCGAGCGTCCTGCCGCGCTGGGAGATGTTCACCGGCACGGAGTGCGCGCCGATGAGCAGGATGCCGAAGTGCACCCACAGGAACTCGGGGCGGTTGGCCATCATCAGCGCCACCCGCTCTCCGGGGCGCACGCCGAGCTCGAGGAGCCCGTTGGCCGCGCGCTGGCTGTGCGAGAGCACCTGCGCCCAGGAGAACTCCTCGTCCTTCCACTTCAGCCACGTGGCGTCCGGATGGTCTGCGACCCGCGTGCGGATGAGCTGCTCGATGGGACCTTGTGCGCGCGCCATGGAGGGCGACTATCGCAGGGCCCCGGAGGGCCGCACAGGCCGTCGCGGACGCCGCTTGGAGGAGTACACAGTGGCCGTCCGGCGCCCGCTGCGCGGCGCCATATGCTTGCTCCGTGACGGCGATCGTCGGCATCGGCGGCGGCATCGGGGCGTCGCGGCTGTGGCGGGTCCTGGCGGCGGCGACCGACCCGTCACGGCTCACGCTCGTCGTCAACACGGGCGACGACATCTGGCACCGCGGGCTGCGGATCTGCCCGGACCTCGACACGACGCTCTATGCGCTGTCGGACCGCCAGGACGTGGAGCGCGGGTGGGGGCTGCGCGACGAGACGTTCCGCTGCATGGAGGAGCTGCGAGCGCTCGGCGAGGAGGTCTGGTTCAACCTCGGCGACCGCGACCTCGCCACGCACCTGCTGCGCACGGAGCTGCTGCGCGACGGCGCCGGCCTGGCGGAGGTGACGGCGCGCCTGGCCGCGGCGATGGGCGTGGCGGCGCGCGTGCTGCCGGCGACCGAGCAGGAGGTCGTCACGACGATCGAGACCGCCGACGGGAGGCGGCTGCACTACGAGGAGTTCCTCGTGCGCGAGCAGGTCCGGCCGCCGGTCCGGGCCGTGGTCTACGACGGCGCGGACGCCGCCAGGCCGGCGCCCGGCGTTCTCGACGCGATCGCCGGCGCCGACCTCATCGTGCTCGCCCCCAGCAGCCCGCCCGCGAGCATCGCGCCGGTGCTGGCGGTGCCGGGCGTCCGCGACGCGATCTGCGCCGCCCGCGCGCCGGTCGTCGCGGTCTCGCCCATCGTCTCCGGCGTCCCGCTCGAGGATCCGGGCGACCGCGGCCGCGCCGAGGCGCGGGCGGCGCTGCTGGGCTGCGCCGGGGTCGCGCCGACCGCCACCGGCGTCGCCGGCGTGTACCGCCACCTCTGCGACCGCTTCGTCCTCGACACGGCCGACGACGCCGAACTGCCCGCCGTGCGCGAGCTCGGGCTCGACGCGGTCGCCGTCCCGACGCTCCTGCACCGCGGGGCGCCGGCCCAGCCGCTGCTCGACACCCTGCTGACCGTCCCAGCGGAGGCCCCATGGAGCTGACCGACGTCCTGACCGAGCGCCGCACCGTGCGCCGCTTCGCCGACCGGAACATCCCCGACGACGTGCTGCGCCGCGTGCTCGCCGCCGGTCTGGCGATGCCGCACGGCGGCAACACGTACGCCTGGCGCGGCGTCGTGCTGCGCCGGCCGCGCGAGACGCATCCGCGCTGGGACGCCATCTTCGAGTCGGTCATGCGCCAGGAGTACCTGGCCGAGGCGGCGGTGCTCGTCGTGTGGACGGTGAACCCACGCTGGTGGGTGGAGCACTACGGCGGCAACCTGCAGCGCCTCCTCGACCTGGGGCTCGTCGAGGCCGACCGGGCCGGCACGCTGCTCGACCGGATGTCCACCGCGCCGGACCCCGACGTGATGCTGCCCGTCCTGATCGGCGAGGCGATGATGGCGGTCGGCGGCGTGCTGCTGGCCGGGATCGATGCCGGGCTCGGCACCGCGCTGTCGGGCTGCAATCCGGCCTCGCTGTCGGCCGCGCTCGACCTGCCGAAGGGCGTGCGGATCGCGCCCGCCGGCGTGCTCGCGCTCGGGTATCCGGCCGACGAGGGCGGTGCGACCCGGGCGCCGAAGCCTCCGCTGGACGAGGTCTTCTACGACGGCGCGTGGGACGTGGGGCTGCGCTGACGCGCGCCGCGCTCGTCACGCCCCTGTCCGGCCCGCTCGCCGAGTACGGACGGGCGGGTGCCGTCGCGCTCGAGCTGTGGGCGGGGTGGTCGGGCGCGCGGCTGACCGTCCATGACGCGCACCCCGATGCGGCCGCGGCGGCGGCGGCCGCCGAACGCGAGCGGCCCGACATCCTGTTCGGCCCGTACGGGAGCGGCCCGGCGCGGGCGGTGGTGGCGGCGACGTCGCGGCTCGTGTTCAACCACGGCGGCGCACGGGTCGGACCGGCGCCCAACCTCATCGACGTCCTTGCGCCGGCGGAGACGTACTTCGAGGGCGCGGTGGAGGTCGTGCATGCGGCCGACCCCGGCGTGCGCACGCTGCGGGTCGCCCACGCGCGGACGGGGTTCGCCGACACGGTCGCGGCGGGCGCGGCGGCGGCGGGACGGCGAGCGGGGCTGGCGGTCTCGACGACGGCGCTGCCCGCCGCGCCGCCCGCGGGCGACCTGCTGCTCGTCGCGGGCGCATTCGCGGACGAGCGCGACGCCGCCCGCCGGCTGCTCCCGGGCCCGTGGCGAGCGGCCGGGTTCGTCGGCGCCGGCGTCGACGAGGTGCTCGCGGAGCTGGGTCCCCTGCGCGAGGGGCTGCTCGGCCCGGCGCAGTGGCTGGCCGAGGCCGCGCCCGAGCCCGACGAGGGCCCGCCGGCCGGCCGCTTCGTCGCCGCCTACCGCGAGCGGGCCGGCGCCGAGCCGCCCTACCCGGCCGCGCAGGCGTTCGCCGCCGGCGTCGTCGCCGGGCGCTGCGTGCGCGACGCCGGGGAGCGCAGCGACGCCGCCCTCCTCGCCGCCGCCCGGTCGCTGGACTGCACGACGCTGTTCGCGCGCTTCCGGCTCGATCCGAGCAGCGGCGTCCAGACCGGCCACCGGGTCCTCACGGTGCAGTGGCAGGACGGCGCGCGGCGCGTCGTCTGGCCGCCCGAGCGCGCCCGCGCGGCGCTGCGCCACCCGCTGTGAACCCCACAACGCCGCGGGCCGGGCGCGGTTGCACGGCGCGATCTGCGGGTGGGACGCTCGCCCGAGTCCACCACGGCGGAGGAGAGCTCCATGACGATTGCCCCGGACGACGTCGCCCAGCGCCAGCTCAAGGCCTTCTTCGAGGACGGCCGCTCGGTCGGCTCGCTGCTCGCCACGCTGCGCAGCCGCCGCGTGGCGATGGGCTACCAGATCGAGAGCGGCGAGGAGGAGGTCTCCGCCGCCGGCCGCACGCTGCACCAGCCCAAGGGGCCGCTCGCGTTCTCCTCGCAGCACCCGGTCGTGCCGCTGACCGAGACCGAGGAGGCGATCATCGCCTGGTCGGCCTGCGGGCCCAACGGCATGGCGCACTGGGACATCGCAACGTCCGGCGGCTTCCACGAGCTCGTCGGCATCGCGGGGCGCACCGCCGCCGCGGCCGGCAACTCCTTCGCCACCGACCTGCTGGTCATCAAGGACGAGGGCACGTTCATCTACAACCCGGGCGACCACCGCGACCGCCTGGTCGAGATCCAGGGGCCCGAGGACTACCACAAGGTCGTCGACTGGTACCGCGAGGGGATGACGAAGGTCCTCGACGGCCGGCCCGACATCGACTGGGCCACGCGCGCGCCCGGCGCGCCGAACGCCTCGCTGTTCGGCCCGTACCAGTACAACGTCAACCGCCCCGGGACCACCTGGTTCATCCCGATCACCGACCACGGCTGGCTGTACTTCAGCGTCCTGCTGAACATCTTCGACGCGTGGCACATCTACGTCACCGACGACAGGACGGGCGAGCCCTGCGGCACCGCGCAGTGGGTCGGCGAGGGCAAGCTCGAGTTCCCGATCACCATCAGCCAGATCGAGCAGTTCATCTTCCAGGTCGAGACCTACGCGCCCGGCTCGATGGTGCAGAACATGCGCCTCGCCGCCGAGTCGATGGGCCTCGGAAACTGGATCTTCTGCGGCTTCTTCGACGACGTGCTCATGGGCGCGTTCCCGGACGTCGCCAAGGGCCTGAAGTTCCGGCACGAGCCGCTCAACGAGAAAGCGCCGGCGGCCAGCGGCGCGCTGAAGACCTTCGGGGTGGAGGGCGTCAAGGAGGGCACGTACGTGCCGTCGCCGCGCTACAAGGACGGCAAGGCCGTCGTCGACGCGATGATGGAGGAGAAGTACGGCTTCGGGCGCACGATGTCCAAGGGCGAGGACAACTGGATGCTCCAGAAGAAGGGCCCATGGAGCGCCGACATCGTCAAGAGCATCGTCAACTCCGACGTCGTGCAGATCAGCGACTGGGCGGTCGAGGCGGTCACCGCGTACGTCGACTACTGCGTCGAGCACTACGGGCAGTCGCCGGTCTACTACAACCCGCTGCAGTGCAACTTCGGCGCGGTGATCCACCACGTCGACACCGCGTTCTACGAGCAGTACTACGACGGCTCGAGCGTGACGGCCGACATCCGGGGCCACATGGACCACTGGCACTAGCCGGTCACTCGCCCCCGCGCGCTCGGCATCGAGCGTCGACTTCCTCAGCGCCAGGCTGAGGAACTCGACGCTCGGCGCGCCAGCACGGCGCCGGCCACGGCGCCGAACGCGACGTGGTCGGCGAGCTGCGGGCCGGCGGGCAGCCGGCGGATCGCCGGGAAGCGGCGGCCGATCACGCCGAGGTCGAGCACCGCGATCGCCAGCCCCGCCGCGGCGCCCCATGCGGCGGTCCGGCGCGCCGGCAGCACGCGCGCCAGCACCGCGGTCCAGCCGAGCGACAGCGCCAGGTGCACGGGGATCGCGGCGGCGAACTGGACCGCGGCGCCCGCCCGCTCGCCGACCACCATCGCGCCGGCGGCGCGGCCGGCGTCGAGCGGGTCGCCGCCGCGCGCGAGGGCCCAGGCGGTCGACGGCGCGCCCGACAGCACCGCGGCGGCGAGCCCGGCCGCGGCGACGTCGCTCACGAGAACTGCACGCGCCCGGGACGCGAGGCCCGGTGGCGGACGGCCAGCACCGCCTTCGCCAGCCGGCGCACGCCCTCGTCGAGCTCCTCCGGTTCCAGGCGCGCGAACGAGAGCCGCATCGACGTGGCCGTCGGCGGCTCCGCGAGCATCGCCCCGCCCGGGACGAACGTGACGCCGCAGCGGATGGCCTCGCTGAGCAGCGCGCGCTCGTCGATCGGCCGCCGGAACGTGACCCACAGGTGGTGGCCGCCGACGGGCCGGCGCACCGTGACCTCGTCGCCGAGGTAGCGCTCCAGGCTTGCGCGCAGCGCGTCGCAGCGGAGCGCGTACATCGGGTTGGAGTCGTGCAGGAGGTCCTCGTGGTCGCCGCTGCGCAGCCAGCGGTGCGCGATGTACTGGACCAGGCTCGAGGTGTGCGTGTCGTTGTGGAGCTTGAGCCAGCTCACGCGCTGGCGCACCGGCCCGCTGGCCGCCACCCACCCGAGCCGCAGGCCGCCGCCGATCGTCTTCGACAGCGAGTCGACGTAGATGACGTGGTCGGGCGCGAAGTGGCGCAGGCGCGGATGGTCGTCGCCGTCGAAACGCACCGTCGCGTAGACGCCGTCCTCGAGAATGAAGAACGAGCGCTCCCGCGCGAGCTCGACGAGCCGCTGCGAGCGCGCCGCCGACAGGTCCTGCCCCGTCGGGTTCTGGCAGCCCGGCTGGACGGCCACCAGCTTGACCTCGTGGCGGGCGAGGATGCGCTCGAGCGCGTCGACGTCCATGCCGTTCTCGTCGACCGGCACGCCGATCACCCGCGCGCCGGTGACCTGCAGCGAGCTCAGGATGCCGATGAACGTCGGCGACTCGCACACGACGACGTCTCCCGGCGCGACGACCCCGCGGCAGACGAGGTCGATGGCCTGCCGCGCGCCCGAGGTGACCATGATCTCCTCGGCGGTCTGCGCGAAGCCGAGCCGGCGGCCGCGCTTGGCGATCTCCTCGCGCAGTTCGTAGAGGCCGTCGGGGTCGAGATAGCCGAGCGCGTCGCCCCCGACCTCGTCGAGCACCTCGCCGGCGATCCGGCCCAGTGCGGCTGCCGGGTAGATCACGGAGTCGGGCGCCCCCGCGGCCAGGGAGACGATGTCGGGGTCAGACGGGATGAGGTACGTCGCGGCGAACGTCTCGTGCGAGTACGAGGGCCGCAGCTCCGGCAGGACGGCGGTCTGCCAGTCGATGGGATCGCGGTCGAGCGCGGGCGGGACCGCGCGCACGAACGTCCCGCGCCCCACGCTGGCCGTCACGTAGCCCTGCTCGGCCAGACGCCGGTACACGCGCACGGCCGTCAGGTGGTTGATGCCGGCCTGCTCGGCGAGCGCCCGCGTCGTGGGCAGCTTCTCACCCGGAGCGAGCGCGCCGGTGTCGATCGCGTGCTGCAGGCGCTCGGCGATCTGCGCCGTGAGCGAGGCCTGCGCCCCTCGGTCGATGTCACTCAAATCAAGCTTGTAGGACATTGCGGACCCTCCTCCTGCCCGCCATCCTACTCGTCACCGCAGTACAGGAGTCAACCAATGTCACACAACACCCCCACCCCCTTTCCCCCCGACGTGACGATCCGCTACGCGACGGAGGACGACGCCCCGGCGCTCGCCCGCCTCGCCGTGCTCGACTCGCAGGCGCTGCCCGAGGGCGTCCTCCTCGTCGCCCAGGTCGGCGACGAGCTGTGGGCGGCCCTGTCGGTGACGGCCGAGGGCGCGATCGCCGACCCCTTCCGGCGGTCGGCCGACGCGCTCGCGCTGCTCGACGCCCGCGCGCGACAGCTGCGGCGCCGGCCCGGCACGCAGCCGGCGTTCGAGCCCGCCGCGTGGCTGCGGGCCGCGGTCGCCGCCTGATCGCGCGGCCCGGCCGGCGGCGGCGGCACCGGGCGAACGGAACACCCAGTTGGGCCCTCCTCCAGTCAGCCCCGCTGTCTCACGTCCGTTCGCCCGGTGCGGCCGCCGCCGGCCCTCTTCCACTGCACGGTGATGGCGGCGATCCGCGCCCTCGCACCCACGCGTACGCTGCCGCCATGCGCCGCGTGAACCTCTCCGCCCCCGAGTTCGCCTACGACGACCAGGACCCCGACGGCTACCGCGCCGGGATGTTCCGGATGGGACCGCTGCTGGGCGCGGCGCGGCTGGGCGCGAGCCTCTACGAGCTGCCTCCCGGCCAGGCGCTCTGCCCGTACCACTACGAGTACGGCGAGGAGGAGTGGCTGCTCGTGCTCAGCGGGCGGCCCACCGTCCGCCACCCGGACGGCGCCGACGAGCTCGAGCCGCTGGACGTCGTGTGCTTCCCGCGCGGGCCGGAGGGCGCCCACCAGATCCGCAACGACTCCGAGGAGAGCGTGCGCGTCCTGCTCTGGTCCGAGATCACGCACCCCACCGCGACGGTGTATCCCGACAGCGGCAAGGTGGGAGTCTGGACCGGCAACCGCGACGACGACGTGATGGTGCGCAAGTCCGACGCGGTCGGCTACTACGAGGGCGAGGACTGAGCGCCGCGGGGGCCCGCCGCGCCGGCGTCCGGACCCTGCCGGACGGTAATCTGCCTAAATGCTACAGAGTTTGTGTAGTTTACGGCCATGCGGCGCGTGGACGTACATCAGCACCTGTGGACCGACCCCCTGCTCGGCGTGCTCTCCGCTCGCGCCACCCCGCCGCGCCTGCGTCGCGAGGGCGGTGCGTGGCGGCTGGAGCTCGACGGCGAGCCGCCCAGCCGGATCGAACCCGAGCAGCCCGTGGCACGCGCGGCGCTCGTCCACCTCGACGGGCTCGACCAGGCGCTCGTGGCCCTCTCGTCCGCGCTCGGCGTCGAATGGCTTCCGCCGGCCGAGGCCGAGCGGCTCCTCGACGCCCACGCGGCGATGGGGGCCGAGCTGCCGGACGAGCTCGGCACCTGGGCGGCGGTGGCGCTGACCGACCCCGAGGACGCGGCCGCGCAGGCCTCCTCCCGGCTCGACGGCTGCGCGGGGTTGTGCGTCCCGGCGGCGGCGCTCGCCACGCCGGCGGCGGTCGAACGGCTCGGGCCGCTGCTGGCGGCGCTCGAGGACGCCGGCGCGCCCCTCTTCGTGCACCCCGGCCCCGCGACCGCCCCACCCCGCGCGCCGGCGTGGTGGCCGGCGCTGGCCGACTACGTCGCCGTCCAGCAGGCCGCCTGGCTGAGCTTCGGCCACGCCGGACGGTCCGCCCACCCGCGGCTGCGCGTCGTGTTCGGCGCGCTGGCCGGTCTCGCGCCCCTGCATGTCGAGCGGATCGCCGCCCGCGGCGGCCCGGCGTCCGCGACCGCCGACCCGCTCGTCTTCTACGAGACGTCGTCGTACGGCCTCACGGCCATGTCGGCCATGACGCAGGTCGTCGGCCTCGGCCAGCTCGTCCACGGCTCGGATCGCCCGGTCCTCGACCCGGCGCCCGCGCCGGGACCGCTCGGCCCCGAGGCCTGGCAGGCCCTGACCGGAGCCAACCCCGCGCGACTGCTCGCGCCCGTCCCCTCCCACGCATGATCGATCCCCTCGCCCTCGCCCGCGAGCTCGCCGCCGAGCCCGGCGTCTGGCGCGCCCACGTCCACCACGACCCCGAGCAGCGGACGTTCGAGCTGCTGCGCGACGACGACGAGGTCACCGCCTGGGTCATCTGCTGGATGGACGACCACGACACCGGCTTCCACGACCACGACGTCCCGTCGGGTGCCGTGGCCGTCGTCCAGGGACACGTCGTCGAGGAGCGGCTGCGCCTCAACGGCACGCCGTCCGAGCGGGTCGCCGGCCCGGGCGACACCTTCGGCTTCGGCCCCGACGACATCCACCGCGTCCGGCACGCCGGCGGGCCGCCGGCCGTGACGATCCACGTCTACTCGCCGCCGCTGCGCCGTCAGGGCGCATACCTCGTCGAGCCCGACGGCACGCTGCGCCGGTTCGTGCTGTCGGAGACCGAGGAGCTGCGCCCTTTGTCGACTTGATCGGTGGGCAAACCGGAGTTCAAGCGCCGTGAGCGAGGTGATATTGCTTCTGCCTCCTCGTGCAGGGCGCCGACGCTTCGCCATCCGCCGGCGGGCCCGCGCCCGCCCCGTTCCACGGGCCGATCTTCATCCTCGGCGCGATGGGCTCGGGCACCACGCTGCTGCGACTCATGCTCGACAGCCACGAGCGCATCGCGATCCCGCACGAGACCGGGTTCATGCGCGCCTACAACGCCCAGCGCTACATCCCGCTGAAGTTCAGCGGCGCCAACTGGGCCACGCGAATGGGCTGGAGCCGCGACGAGTTCGACGCGCTCTGCCGCGACTTCTACGACACGATCTTCACCCGCTACGCCACGGAGCACGGCAAGGCGCGCTGGGGCGAGAAGACGCCGCTGCACACGTGGCACGTCGACCACATCGCGCGGCTGTTCCCGGATGCCGTCTTCGTGGCGATCGTGCGCCACCCGGGCGCGAGCGTGGCGTCCAACGTCCGGCGCTTCGCCCAGAACCCGAAGTGGGGCAGCGCGAACTGGACCGCGAACCAGTACCTGCGCAACAACCACGAGCTGGCCCGCCAGGCGGCGCGCCGGCCGCGGCGTTTCGTCTTCCTGCGCTACGAGGACCTCGTTCGGCAGCCCGAGCCGGTGATGCGCGAGCTGCTGCAGTGGCTCGGCGAGCCGTGGTCCGACAGCGTGCTCGAGCACCACGCGGTTCAGGCAAGCCGCGCGACCCAGGTCCAGGTCGAGGGCCGCACGCGGGTGGACGAGCCGGTGGACGTCTCGCGCATCACGCGCTGGACGAAGACCATCGACGAGCCGACGCGCGAGATCGTCCGCACGCAGCTGTCGCGCATCGCGACCTTCTACGGCTACGACGTCGACCAGCCGCTGCCCGCGCGTCCGCTGCGCAAAGGCGCGCTGCTCATGAGCGGGATGGACGTGCGCAGGCGGATCGACCGCTTCCCGGACCTCGGCCTGCGCACGCGCCCCGAGCCCGGCCTGCCCGAGCTGCCGTTCAACCCGCGCAAGGTCAAGCTCGTGCCCTACGACACGGCGATCGCGCAGCCGAGCGTGGGGTTCGCACGGCGCGTCGCGCGCGCCGTCATGCGCCGGCTGCCGGCGCGCGCCCAAGCGACGGTGCTCGGCGTGCGCCGGCGGAGCAGGCGCTGAGGCTCCAGGAAGCCGCCGGGACGGACGCGCTCCTCGGCCGGGTCAGAGGCCGAGCCCCTGGACGCCCATCTCGTCGAAGCCGACGTGGTGCGCGAGCTCATGGCGCACGGTGCGCACCACTTGGTCGCGCAGCATCTCGGGGTCGTGCCCGAAGTCGCGGCGCAGCGTGTCGCGGTAGATGACGATCCGGTCGGGGAAGTCGTCGCGGTGCGCGCCGTCGCCGTGGTAGAGCCCGTAGGCGCCGGCGCGCCGGCCGCCGTCGGAGATGACCACCGCGACGTGCTCGAGCGCGTTGCGCAGCAGGTCGGGCAGGTCGTCGAGGGCGTCGCGCACGAGCTCCTCGAAGTCCGCGTCGTCGAGCGGGTCGAGGGCGAGGAAGTCGACCTCGTCGGGCTCGACGGCCAGGCCCTCGCGGGCGAGCCGCTCGGAGCGGCGGACGACCTGCTCGAACTCGGCCTCCGACTGCGGGTTCTGCCAGTCGGCCAGGCGCCCCATGACGAACGTCACGACGCCCCCGAGCACGGCGATCGCCACGACCGCGATGCCGGCCGCCTCGAGCAGGCGGATCGGCAGCGACGGGCTCATCCCCTGGGCCAGCGCCACCACGGCGAGTCCGACGCTGGCGGCGACGAGAGCGGCGAAGGCGATGCGGCGGCCGTTGGGCATGGTCTCCGGGTTCAGCGCATGGCGCGGGCGATGACGACCCGCTGGATCTCGTTGGTTCCTTCGTAGATCTGGGTGATCTTGGCGTCGCGCATCATGCGCTCGACCGGGTACTCGGTCACGTAGCCGTAGCCGCCGAGGACCTGGACGGCCTCGACGGTGACCTTCATCGCGTTGTCGGACGCGAACAGCTTGGCCATCGAGCTGTACTTCGCGGCCTGCGGGTCTGCGCGGTCGGCCAGCGTGCACGCCTTGTAGAGCAGCTCGCGCGCGGCGGCGGTCCCGGTCTCCATGTCGGCCAGCTTGAACTGGATCGCCTGCAGCTCGTTGATCGGCGCCCCGAACGCGATCCGCTCGGCCGCGTACGCGTTGGCGTAGTCGGTCGCGCCCTGCGCGATCCCGACCGCCTGCGCCGCCGCCCCCAACCGCGTGCGCTGCAACGTCCCCAACGCCACGCCCAACCCCCGGCCGACCTCGCCGATCACGTTCTCGTGCGGCACCCGCACATCGTCGAACACCGGTGAGCCGGTCGGCGAGCCCTTGATCCCCAGCTTGTGCTCGAGCTTGCCGATCGACAGCCCGGGCCGATCCTGCTCAACCACGAACGCCGTGATCCGCCGGCGCTCACGATCGGTGACCGCGAACACGACGTAGAAGTCGGCGATGCCCGAGTTGGTGATCCAGTTCTTGGCGCCGTTGATGACCCACTCGTCGCCATCGCGCACCGCGGTCGTGCGCATCGCCCCCGGATCGGACCCCGCCTCGGGCTCCGACAGCGCAAACGCCGGCGACCACTCCCCCGACGCGCACTTCGGCAGCACGCGCGCCTTGAGCTCATCGGAGCCATAGAGCGCGATCGGCAGCGTCCCCAGCTCCTGGATCATCAGGATCAGCGCGCTCGACGCACACGCCTTGGCGATCTCCTCGACCGCCATCTGCAACATCAACGTCCCCGTCCCCGTGCCCCCGTACTCCTCGGCAAACGGCAACCCCAACACATCCTGCTCGGCCAACAACCGCCGCACATCCCACGGATACTCCCCCGACGCATCGATCTCCGCCGCCCGCGGCGCAATCCGCTCCACCACGATCTGCCGGATCGAGTCACGAAAATCCAACAACTCCCGAGGAATCGCGTACACGTCCGTCGCCGTCTGCATCGACCTGATGCTAGTCGGGTAGAGGTCATCCATGGGCATTGGAACCTCCATCTTTCTCATCGCGGTCGGCGCGATCCTGAAGTTCGCGGTCACCGCGTCGGTCTCGGGCATCGAACTGGCGACGGTCGGCGTGATCCTCATGATCGTCGGCGTGATCGGACTGCTCATCTCGCTGTTCCTCATCGCGACGGCCCGCGACCGGCGGACGACGGTGCGCGACCCGCGCGTCGATCCCTACGCCTAGGGCGCTCCGCGCGGAGCGCGAAGCTCAGACGACGGGCGCCTCGCCGGCCTGATCGGGGTCGGGCAACCGCCGCCATTCGGCGATCAGCCCGCCGCGGATGACGAACGCCGTCTCGACGACCGCGCCCGGGCCGTCACAGTTCGCCCCGCGGCGCTCGACCAGCCGGAAGATCCCGACCGTGTAGCGGCCGCGGCGCTCCGTGCGCAGCAACTCCGCCCCACAGGGCAGCAGCCGGTTGAACGTTCGCGCGTGGCGCCGCAGCGTGAGCCGCAGCGGCCGGTCGCCGGGCGCGTACTGGACGAGTGCGGGCAGCGCGAACAGCCGCGCGGCGCCGGCGATGTCGCCGCGGCGCAGGGTGTCGACCCACGCGCGGATCACGCGCGTGTCCGCGGCGGGCGCGGGCCGGGCCTTCGGGGATCCCGGCGGCGGCGCGGGGGTCGTCAGCGGCGCAGGGGTCGCCGGCGTCGTGGGGGTGCGCGCCGACGAGGTCGCGGAGGTCCCGGAGCCACCGCCGCCCCCGCACGCCCCCATCGCCAGCGAGGCGCAGATCGCACACGCCAGGGCGAGCCGCATCGCCCGATGATCCCCCGCGGCCGCCCGGGCGGCAAGAGCGCGAGCGCGCCGCGACGGGCGGGGTAACCTCGCGGGCCGAATGAGCTTCGAGGTCCACCCCGTCCGCGCCGGTGAGATCGACCCCACGGTGACCGTCCTGCGCGCCGCCGGCCTGGGCGCGAACGTGGCGCGGCTGCTCGAGTTCCCGCTGCGCGATGCGTGCGGCGAGGTGCTCGTCGCGAGGTCGGGTGACGAGATCGTCGGCGGCGCGGCCGTCGCGTCGTTCGGCGCGACCGGATGGATCGGCGCGCTCGGCGTCGCCGCCCACGCCCGCCGCCGCGGCGCCGGAACCGCGCTCACCGAGGGCTGTGTGACGCACCTGCGCGCGCGCGGCGCGCAGACCGTCCTGCTCTATGCGACCGCTGCCGGGCGCCCGGTCTACGAGCGCGTCGGCTTCGCCCCCGATGGCGTCGCGCAGGCCTGGCGCGACCTGTCTCCGCCCCGCACCCGCGCCCGCGGCGACGGCGTCCGCGCGATCGAGCACGGCGACCTGCCGACGGTCCGCGCGCTCGACGCCGCCGCCACCGGCGAGGACCGCGGGCCCGTGTTCGCCGCGATGAACGGCACGCTGACGGGGCTCGTCGTCGAGCGCGCGGGCAGCGTCTGCGGCAGCGCCCTGCGCTCGCCGTGGGGGCTGGGGCCGAGCGTCGTCGCCACCGACCGCGAGGCGGGGGTCGCGCTGCTGTCGGTCCTGCGGCGCGTGCCGGGCGCGCCGCTGACGGTGAGCCTGCCGGATGCGAACGCGGGCGCGGTGCGCGCGCTGCGCGCCTGGGGCTTCCAACCGATCAACGCCGCGACCCGCATGCGCCTGGGACCGCCGCCCGCCTACGATCCCGCCCGCGTGTTCGGCCTCTTCAACCTGTTCTGGGGATGACCTGGGAGCCTGAGCTCGGCGAACTGCGCCGCCGCCGCGAGCTCGCGCACCGCATGGGCGGCGAGGAGCGCGTCGCGCGCCAGCACGCCTCCGGCCGCCTGACCGTGCGCGAGCGCATCGCGCGCCTGCTCGACGACGGAACGTTCCACGAGACCGGCGAGCTGGCGGGCGCCGGCCGCTACGGCGACGACGGCGAGCTTGAGGACTTCGTGCCGGCGAACATGGTGATCGGCCGGGGTCGGATCGCCGGCCGCCGGGTGGTGGTGCAGGGCGACGACTTCACGGTGCGCGGCGGTGCCGCCGACGCCGCGATCCATCAGAAGATGGTCTGGGCCGAGCGCGCCGCGCACGACCTGCGCCAGCCGCTCGTCCGGCTCGTCGACGGAACGGGCGGCGGCGGCAGCGTGAAGTCGCTGGAGACGATGGGCTTCACGTACGTGCCGTGGGTGCCCGGCTTCGAGCTGATGGGGGCGAACCTCAGCCGCGTGCCGGTGGTGTCCGCCGCCCTGGGCCCGTGCGCCGGCCTCGGCGCGGCGCGCGTCGTCGCCAGCCACTTCAGCGTCATCGTGCGCGACACCGCGCAGCTGTTCGTCGCCGGCCCGCCGGTCGTGGCGGCGGCGATGGGCGAGACACCCGACAAGCAGGAGCTCGGCGGCGCCCGCACGCAGACGCAGGCCGGCGCGGTCGACAACGAGGCGGCCGACGAGGACGACGCGCTCGCCCAGCTGCGGCGGTTCCTGAGCTACCTGCCCGACAACGTCTGGGAGCCGCCGCCGACGGCCGTCGCGGCCGATCCCGCGGACCGCCGCGAGGAGGAGCTGCTGAGCATCGTCCCGCGCGACGCACGCCGGCCGTACCAGATGCGCCGGGTCCTCGAGGCGGTGCTCGACGTCGGCTCGACGTTCGAGACCGGCCCCCGATACGGCCGCTCGCTGATCACGATGCTGGCGCGGCTCGACGGGCGACCGGTGGGCGTGCTGGCGAGCGACCCCAACCACTACGCGGGCGGCCTGACCGCCGACGCGTCGGACAAGCTCACCCGGTTCGTCGACCTGTGCGACACGTTCCGCCTGCCGGTCGTCAACCTGGTCGACCAGCCCGGGTTCCTCATCGGCACGGCGTCGGAGCGCGCGGGGACGATCCGCCGCGGGACGCGCGCGCTCGTCGCCTCGTTCCAGGCCACGGTCCCGTGGGTGTCGGTGCTCGTGCGCAAGGTCTACGGCGTCGCGGGCGCGGGTCACGGCGACCACTCCCGGCTGAACCTGCGCTACGCGTGGCCGTCCGGCGACTGGGGGTCGCTGCCCATCGCCGGCGGCCTGGAGGCCGCGTACCGGCGCGAGCTCGAAGCGGCCGTCGACCCGGCCGCGCTGCGCGCCGAGATCGAGGGCCGGCTGAACGCCGTGCGCTCGCCGTTCCGCACCGCCGAGCGCTTTGCCGTCGAGGAGATCATCGACCCGCGCGACACCCGACCGCTGCTGTGCGACTGGGCGGCCCGCGCCTACGAGCTGCTCGAGCACGAGCGCGGCGACGGGCCGAAGGCGCGCGGCATGCGCCCCTAGCCCGCGTCCATCCGCGCCCGCAGCTCGCTCGGCCCGACCACGTCGCCGCCCGCCGCGCGCACCCGCGCGGCCAGCTCGCGATCGGACGTGACGACCCGGATCGCGCCCGGCTCGTCCGCCGCCTCGACGCGCGCGGCGATGTCGTCGTCGGCGGCGTTGCGCCCCCGCCGCGAGGCGAAAGCGACTCCCACACCGCCGGCGCCGGAGATCGCGTGCGGCGCGCCGTCGAAGATCACCTCGACGCGCGCGCCGTCCCGCTGCGCCCAGCCCGCCAGCTCCCGGGCCAGGCGCCCCTGCGCGCCGCGCCGGTCGCGCCACCATCCGTCGGGGCGCGACCCGATCACGTTCATGCCGTCGACGAGCCAGAGCGCGGTCATGCGCCCATGTCTACCCGGTCAGTGGCCCTCGACCGTCTTGCCGGCCGGCGACACGAGGTACCACTCGGCGCCGAACGCCTTCGAGCCTTCGCCCGTGGTCTGCCCGGCGGACTTGTCGCCGATGTAGTGGTAGAGCGGGTGGCCGGCGTACGTGACCTGCGTCCCGCCGCCCTTGCGCTTCGTCGTGCCGATCTTCGCGGCGGCGACACCCTTGCCGGCCGTGGCCTTGCCGGAGGTCAGGTACGGCATCCACGCCTGAGCGCAGGCGCCGAAGCACGCGCTCTTGCCGCCCTTGTCCTTCTCGAACAGATACAGGCTCATGCCCTTGCCGTCGACGAGGAACGTCCCGAGCTTGTTCGTGTGCAGCTTCAGCGCGGCCCGGTTCGCCGCCGCATGCGCGGGCTGGGCGAGCGCGGAGGCGGGAACGAGGGCCAGCGAACCGATGATGGCGGCCGCGGCGGCGGCCGATGCGAGCCGAGTCTTCACGACGGGCTCCTTCCGGGTTGGAGAGACTGTCGCTCCAGAAGGACGCCGCGCCCCGGATCTTCCTTACCGCCCGACCTGACTGGTTCCTGAACGCGCGCCCGCCTCGGCGGCGTTCCACGCGCCGAGCCGGCCCCGGCCCGTCATCGGCCACGCCGTCGCGCCGAAGTCCGTGAGCGACACGCTGCGCGCGAGCTGCGCGCTGATGTTCGACCGCTGCCGCTGCGGGATCCCCGGCGGTGTCATCTGCGCCGAGACCCAGCGGCCGCCCTGCACGCGGCCGTCGGGCGTGATCCGCAGGCGCAGCACGCCGGTCTGGTCGAGCACCGGCCCTCCGGCGAAGTTGTGCCAGCCCGCGAAGTTGCCGAGCGAGTAGGCGATCAGCCGGCCGTTGCGCCGCTCGAGCCCGCGGACGACATGGGGCCCCGAGCCGAGCACGAGGGCGGCGCCCGCATCGACGAGCGTGTGCGCCAGCGCGCGCGTGTCGCCGCGGTCCTCGCCGAACGCCACCTCGCGGCCCGCCGGCGTGTGCGTCTGCCCGCTGCCTTCGGCGCCCGCGTGGATCATCGCAATGACGACGTCGGCGCGGGTGCGGGCGGTCCGCACGAGCGCGGCGGCGCCGGCCAGGTCCAGCGAGCTCTGCGCCCACGGATACGGCGCCAGCCCGATGAGCGCGATCCGCGTGCCGCGGACGCGCATGAGGGTGATCTCCCCCGGCCGCCCGGTCGACGCGATCCCGTTGTCGCGCAGCGCGACCGCCGTCTCCTCCAGGCCGCCGGCGCCGTAGTCCATCGCATGGTTGTTGGCCAGGTTCATCGCGTCGAAGCCCGCCCAGCGCAGCGCGGCCGCGCTGGACGGCGGGGCGCGGAAGGCGAAGCAGTTGCCGCTCTTCGAGCCCGCGCACTTCGAGCCTCCGGTGGTCGCCAGGACGCCTTCGAGGTTGCCGAGCATCAGGTCGGCCGAGCGCAGCCACGGGCGCATCGGGGCGAACAGCTCGCGGCCGCCCTGCGGCGGCAGCGCGCCGTCGTGGCCGAGCATCGTGTCGCCCACCCAGGCGACGGTGATGATCGTCGAGCTCGGCACGCTCGCCTGGGCCACGGCCGGGTGCTCGCCGCCGCTGCGCAGGACCAGCGTGAGGACGACGATGACGGCCGCGAGGACGACCAGGCCGGCCGAGATCGCGACGGGCGGCGAATGCGGCACGCGTCGCAGCCCCGCCGTGATCGCGGCGGGCGGCGAATGCGGCACGCGTCGCAGCCCCGCCGTGATCGCGGCGGGGCGCGCGTGCGGTGCGCGTGGTCTGCGGGTGGGCTCGCGGGCCCGGCGGTCCATCCTCGGGCGGCCTCCGTTGCCGCGTGGTGGTGCGTCCGTGCCCCATTCGGCGGTGGCCCCCGCCCTCCTGCGGCCCGCCCAGTCTCGCAGGCCGCGCTGCGGCGCGGGCCGATCAGCACGTCGGTCATGGGCCACGCACTACGCTGCGCCCCCATGGCGAGCCAGCGCTCCGAGCTCGAGGTCACGGCGCAGCGCGCTGCCGAGATGCAGCGCGAAGGCGCGCAGATCGTCGACGTGCGCGAACCCAGCGAGCACGAGGAGGGGCACATCGCCGGCGACCGCCTCATCCCGCTCGGCGACCTCACCGGGGCGGCCGGGACGATCGACCGCGACCGGCCGGTGGTGTTCGTCTGCCGCGTCGGCGGCCGCTCGGCGATGGCGGCGCAGGCCTTCCGCGGCGCCGGTTACGACGCCTGGTCGCTGGCGGGCGGGCTGCTGGACTGGGAGGCCGGCGGCCTGCCGCTCGAGCCCGAGGACGGCCGCGTCGCGGATCACTAGGAAGCGGCCGCGGCGCGCGGGGCGACCCGGGCGGCGGCGCGCCCCGCTGCTCGTCATGGGAGCGGCCGCGCTCGCCCTGCTCGCCGGCCTCGCCGTGTGGGTCGCCGTGCCCGGCTCCGGCGACGGCGACGGCGACGGCGCCGCATCTCTCCCCGCGGCGGCGCCGGCCACCCCGACGGGGCGCAACGTCCCACCGGTGCGCGACGGGATGCTGCGCGGCGCGAACGTCACCGCATACCTCGCCGACGCCCTCTCGGCCCCGACCGCCGCCGACGCGCTGCGCGACCTGCGCGCGGCCGGCGCCGATCAGGCGACCTTCCCGGTCCTCTGGTTCCAGGCGGCCCGCGACTCGACCGCCATCGCGCCCGACCCGCACGAGACGCCGTCGGACGCGAGCATCGTCGCCGCGGCCGCCACCGCCCGCGGCGACGGGATGCAGGTCGGCATCGCGCCCCATCTCAACGTGCGCGACGGGACCTTCCGCGGCGACATCGCCCCCGCCTCGCGCGGCGAGTGGATGGCGGCGTACCGCCGGATGGTCGAGCACTACGCCGACCTCGCCCAGCAGGTCCACGCCGATCTCTTCGTCGTCGGCTCGGAGCTCGCGTCGATGAGCGGCGACGACGCGGCCTGGCGATCGCTGATCGCCGACGTGCGCGGGCGCTTCGACGGCCAGATCACGTACGCCGCGAACTGGGTGCAGGAGGCCGAGAAGGTGCCGTTCTGGGACGTCCTCGACGCGGTCGGCATCGACGCGTACATGCCGCTCACGCCGAAGGACGCGGACCCGTCGGTGACGCAGCTCGAGGCCGGCTGGCAGCCGTGGATCACGCGCATGCAGGCGCTGCATGACCGCACAGGCAAGCCGGTGCTCGTCACGGAGCTCGGCTACACGAGCCGCGTCGGCACCGCGCAGGCACCCGCCGAGCAGGGCGATGGCGCGGTCAGCCTCACTGCCCAGGCCAACGCCTACGAAGCCGCGTTCTCGCAGCTCGGACACCGCGACTGGGTGTCGGGCATCGCGATCTGGGACTGGTCGGCCGACGGGCGCCAGAGCGCGGGCGACTACAGCCCGCAGGGCAAGCCCGCGCAGGCCGTGCTCGCCCGCTGGTACGGCGGGACCGTCCGGGCGGCGACCGCCGCCGGCGGCGCGCCGCGGACGACGGGCTGATGCGCTGGGCCGGGAGCCCGGTCAGAGCCCCCGGACCGGCCCGCTCAGAGCTTCTGCACGTTGATGGCCTTCGGGCCCTTGTCGCCCGCCTCCTCCTCGTACGAGACCTTCGATCCCTCGGCGAGGGTGCGATACCCGTCCGCGACGATCGAGCTGTGATGCACGAAGAGGTCGCGCGAGCCCTCGTCCGGCGTGATGAAGCCGAACCCCTTCTCGTCGCTGAACCACTTCACGGTTCCCGTGGCCATAGCAGCCGGTTCCTCCGATGCTTCCTCTCCCCGGGGTCCTCCCCCCGGCCGACGGGCGCAACGTACCAGTACGATCGCCGCCATGGGGGAGAATCTCATCAGCGGCGACGGGTGGGCCGTCGCGACCGTCGACGACCTCGGCGACGGACCGGGTTTCCGTAAAGTGCGCCGCGCGCTCGGGGTGACCGAGTTCGGCGTCAACGCCATCGTGCTCCCCGAGGGCTACCAGACGGGCCGCCACTTCCACGACCGCCAGCAGGAGCTGTACTTCGTGCACCGCGGTGAGATCGAGTTCGCCTTCGGCGACGGGACCACCCACCGGCTGCCCGCGGGCGGGTTCGCGCGGGTCGATGCCGCGACCGTGCGCTCGCTGCGCAACGTCGGCGAGGGCGAGGCGATCTACGTTTGCGTCGGCGGCCAGGGCGGCTACGTCGAGCGCGACGGGCACACCGCCGACGGCTGAGGCGCCGCGGCCCCGACCGCCGCCTCCAGGCGGCCGAGCGTCACCGCGAAGCGCCACGCCAGCCACCGCCGGCCGCCCGCCTCCAGCAGCAGCCGGTCGTGCCACGCCGCGGCCTCGACCCAGGCGCTGAGCCTCACGGCGGTCCGTGCGCCGCCGTCCGGAGCAAGCTCCCAAGCCACGCGCGCCCGCGTGCCCGCGCCGAGGCGCGCCTCGCCCGCGACGAGCCACGGAGCCTCGCGCCGGCGCACCCGGACCTGGGCGGTGCGGCGGATGCCGAACGGGCCCTGCAGGCGGATGACCCCGCCGTCGGGGCCGAGCTCGCGCACCTCGGTCCACTGGTTCGACAGCGACCAGTGCGCGGCCAGGTCGGCGAGCACGAAGAAGATCGCCTCCCGCGGCGCCGCCACGACGCGGTGGGCGGTGATCGGCCGCATCGGCGCTAGTGGCCCGTCCGGCAACCATCGAGACGAACCACTATGGCGTCCGGTAGCGGTAGCCGAACCCGCGCACGGTCTCGATCGGGACGGGCACGTCGCCGGACGCCGGCTCGAGCTTGCGGCGCAGGTAGCCCACGTAGAGCTTGACCTGCGACGCCGACGCGCCCTCTCCCCACACCGCGTCGAGGATCTGGTCGCGGCTGAGGACGTGGCCGCGGTTGCGGACGAGCGTGCGCAGCAGCCGGAGCTCGAGCGGCGTCACCGCAACCGGGCGGCCGAGGACGGACACCTCGGCGTTGCCGTCGTCGATGCGCACGTAGCCGTCGTCGTAGACGTCCGCCGCCGCGCCGTCGCCCGGCGGGGGCGCCCGGCGCAGCAGCGCCTGCACGCGCGCCAGCAGCTCTTGGCGGCCGAACGGCTTCGTGACGTAGTCATCGGCGCCGGAACGCAGCCCGCGCACCTTCTCGAGCTCGGCGTCACGGCCCGTGAGCATGAGGACGGGCACGGCGCTGAAGTCGCGCAGCCGCTCGAGCGTCTGCCACCCGTCCAGCGATGGCATGTTGACGTCGAGCACGACGAGCGCGGGATGCTCCTGGTGGACGAGGCGCAGCGCCTCCCGGCCGTCGGTTGCCTCGCTGACCGCCATTCCGGCGCGCTCGAGCAGCGCACGCAGCAGCGCGCGGATGTCCGGATCGTCGTCGCAGACCAGCACACGGGCTACGGGCACCACTTGTCTATACCAGTCGCGTCAGACTGCCGGGTGTGGAGGACCCGATGCGCATCTCCCGCGACCTGGCCCTGCCGCTGGCCGAGATCGAGCTGCGCGCGTCGCGCTCGTCCGGTCCGGGCGGCCAGCACGCGAACGTCACCGCCTCGCGCATCGAGGCCGTCTTCGACGTGCACGCGTCCCGCACCCTGACCGACGGGCAGCGGGCGCGGCTGCTGCACCGGTTCGGCCCGCGGGTGACCGCGACGTCGCAGGACGCGCGCTCCCAGCACCGCAACCGCGAGCTCGCGCTCGACCGGCTGCGCGAGCGCCTGGCGCGCGCGCTCGCCGTCCGCCGGCCGCGCAAGCCGACCACCGCGGGCGCGGCCGCCCGGGCGCGGCGCCTGGAGGCCAAGCGCCGGCAGGCCGACCGCAAGCGGGCCCGGCGCCGACCCGACCGCGAGGACTGACGGTGGGCGAGGGCATCGAGCTCACGACGCTCGAGGACGGCGCCCAGGACGCGGCGCAGATCGGAGAGCTGGTCGCCGGCTTCATCGACCGCGCCCGCGAGTCGCTCGTCCTCGCGCTGTACGACATCCGTCTGCCGGGCGAGGTCGGCGACCGCATCCGGGGCGCGCTCGTCGGCGCCGCCGGACGCGGCGTGGACGTGCGCCTGGCCTACAACCACGACTGCCCCCGCAACCCCGAGGACTCCCCGCCGCCGAGGACGGAGCCGACCCTGATCGAGTCGCTCCCGCTGCCGACGCGCGCGATCCCCGGCGAGCCGGACCTCATGCACCACAAGTTCGCCGTGCGCGACGGCACGTCCGTGCTGACCGGCTCGACGAACTGGACGCTCGACTCCTGGGAGCGCCAGGAGAACGTCATCCTGCGCGTGCAGGATGCCGGCGTCGCCGCCGCCTACCGCGCGGACTTCGACGACCTGTGGCGGCGCGGCCGCGTCGACGGCTCGGGCGCGGATCCGGTGCGCACCCACGGCGTCGGCGGCGTCCCGGTCCGCCCGTGGTTCTGTCCCGGCCACGGCCCTGACCTGTCGAGGCGCATCGGCACCGCGATCGCCCGCGCCCGCCGCCGGGTGCGCATCGCCAGCCCGCTGCTGACCGCGGGCCCGATCCTGCGCGCGCTCGACTGCGTCGAGGTCGACGTCACCGGCGTCGTGGACGCCACCCAGGTGCGCGAGGTGCTGCACCAGTGGCGCTCCAGCCCCACCGCGGGCTGGAAGGCGCCGGTCCTCGAGCGGGTCCTCGAGCGCCACGGCTTCACCGGCAAGCGCTCGACCCCGTGGGCGGCGGGCACCGTCCACGACTTCCTTCACGCGAAGGTCTGCGTGTGCGACGACGTCGTCTTCGCCGGCTCGTTCAACCACTCGCACTCCGGCGAGCAGAACGCCGAGAACGTCCTCGAGATCGAGGATCCCGCGCTGGCCGGCCGCCTGGCCGCGTGGATCGACGCGGTCCGCGCGCGCTACGCGGCCTCGGGAGCCAGCCCCTGGGCGCGCGCTCCGGAGACGAGCCGCTCCACGGCGTCCTCCGGCTCGTCGCAGAGCGTGACGAGCTCGAGCTCCTCGGGCGAGACGTAGCCGCCCGAGACCAGGCGGTCGCCGACCCAGTCCCACAGCGGCCCCCAGTGGTGGCGGCCGACGAGCACGACGGGGAAGTGGCGCACCTTGCCCGTCTGGATGAGCACGAGCGCCTCGAACAGCTCGTCCAGCGTGCCGAACCCGCCGGGCAGCACGACGAAGCCGGTCGCGTAGCGGACGAAGCAGACCTTGCGCGCGAAGAAGTAGCGGAACGTGAGCGAGAGGTCGAGGTACCGGTTGGCGAACTGCTCGAACGGCAGCTCGATGTTCAGCCCGATCGAGCGCGCACCGGCGTCGCGCGCGCCGCGGTTGGCCGCCTCCATGAGCCCGGGCCCGCCGCCGGTGATGACGCTGAAGCCGGCCCGGCCGAGCGCGGCGCCGACCGCTCGCCCGAGCGCGTAGTCGGGCTCGTTGGGGCCCACGCGGGCCGAGCCGAACACGGAGACCCCGCTGGTGCCCTCGAGCGCGCGGAAGCCCATCTCGAGGTCGGCGCGCATGCGCTCGAGGCGCTCGGCGTCGGTGTGCAGCGACTCGATCGTCGGGCGGTCCGCGCCCAGCAGCTCCTCGTCCGGCGTGAGCGGGATGCGGACACCGGTGTCGTGCTCGGTCATGGATTGAGTATCCCCAGCCGCCAACCGTCTGGACTCTCGCGGCCCGCTCTTGACCATCGCTCGCGGCCCCCATTAGTCCTGTGCGCGTTGTCTGATGCGAGGAGATCCATGTCGCCCGTAAGTCGCCAGGTCCAGCTCGTGGCCCGTCCCTCGGGAGAGCCGCGGGAGACGGACTTCCGCGTCGTCGAGACCGCCGTCCCCGACCTCGAGCCCGACCAGATCCTGGTGCGCAACCGCTGGATGTCGGTGGACCCGTACATGCGCGGGCGCATGAACGACGCGGAGTCCTACATCCCGCCGTTCGCGCTGGACGCCCCGCTCGACGGAGGCGCCGTCGGCCGGGTCGTCGCCAGCACGTCAGAGCGCTTCGCGGAGGGCGACACGGTCCTGCACGGCCTCGGCTGGCGCGACGTCGCGGTCCTCGATGCACGCGGCGCCCGTGCCGTGGACCCGGACGCGGCGCCAGAGCCGGCGTACCTCGGCATCCTCGGCATGCCCGGCCTGACCGCGTACGCCGGGCTGCTCGACGTCGCGGGGCTGCAGGAGGGCGACGTCGTGTTCGTCTCCGGCGCCGCGGGAGCCGTGGGCTCGATCGCCGGCCAGATCGCCAAGCTGCGGGGCCACCGCGTGATCGGCAGCGCGGGATCGGCCGAGAAGGTCGCGTACCTCGTCGGCAAGCTCGGCTTCGACGCTGCGTTCAACTACCGCGACGGCGACATCACCGCGTTGCTCGCCGGGGCGGCCCCCGACGGGATCGACGTGTACTTCGACAACGTCGGGGCGGAGCATCTCGAGGCCGCGATCGCGTGCATGAACGACCACGGGCGCATCGCGATGTGCGGCGCCGTGGCCGGCTACAACTCGCCGGACGGCACGTGCGCGCCGCGAAACCTCGCCCTCGCCATCGGCAAGCGCCTCACGCTGCGCGGGTTCCTCGTGACCGACCACGGCCGGCGCATGCGCGACTACGTGCAGGAGATGGCCGCGTGGCTGAAGGACGGGCGCGTCGCGTGGCGCGAGACCGTCGTCGACGGCCTGGACGCCGCGCCGCGCGCGTTCATCGGGCTGCTGCGCGGCGAGAACACCGGCAAGATGCTCGTCCGGCTCGACGCGCCGGAGGCCTAGGCCGGATGCGGACGCCGCGCATGGCCGCCGGGCCGGCGGACCGGGAGCTGCTCCAGCAGGACGCAGGATCTGGCGCCCCATATCGGCTGCTCGTGGCCGGCCTGGAGTGCTTCGCCGACCGCGGGTTCCACGCGACGACGACCCGCGATATCGCCACCCGGGCCGAGATGAGTCCGGCGGCGATGTACGTGCACTACCCGTCCAAGGGCGAGCTGCTGTACCGGCTCAGCCGGCTCGGCCACGCCGACGCGTTGCGCGCGACGCTCGAGGAGGCGGCCGACGACGAGGACGACGCCCGCCCGCGGCTGTGGCGGCTCGTGCGCGGGTTCGCCGAATGGCACGCGCGCCATCACCTGCTCGCCCGCGTCGCGCAGTACGAGCTCAACTCGGTGCCGCGGGACCGGCTGCCCGAGATCCTCGACCTGCGCCACGCCGTGGCGCGGACGCTGGAGGCGGAGGCCGAGCGCGGCGTCCGCGACGGCGAGTTCGAGATCGCCGAGCTGCACGAGTCGGTGCGCGCGATCCTCTCGCTGGGCATTGACATCGCACGCTGGTACCGCACGTCGGGCCGGCGGACCCCGGAGGAGCTGGCGACGATCTACGCCGATCTCGTGCTGCGCATGGTGCTCCCGCGCGACCCTGTCGCCGCCACCGCGCACTCCTGACGCCGGCGCGCCCGGCGCCGCCCCCGCCCCCGCCCGGAGGCCCCGCCGGGCCCTGCTGCCTAACCGGCGCGCGCCGTCGCTTGACATGCAAACCTGACGCCAGATAATCTAAGCAAGCGCTTAGTCACAGGAGGAGAGGAGTGTCTGTGCGTTGGGTGACCGAACACGTCCACTGCCGTCCCACGGACCGATGAATCTGCTGTTGACCCGCCCCGAGGCCGGTTTCGCGAGCACGCTCGACCGCGCCGAACCGCCAGCCGCGCCGGCCGTCGGATCGACGCTGCGCGACCTCGCCGACACCGCCTGCCGGACCGCTTGCCGCACGGCCGCGCTGCGCGGCGCGCTTCTGCTGGTGGCGGACCGCGTCGGCGGCCGGCCGGTCGTCGTCGGCGGCCACGGCCCGGCCACCGCCGAGCTGCACGCCCGGCTGGGCCGCCCTGCGCTCGCGCGCCTCGTTCACGACGCGCTGACGGCCGGTGAACCCGCCGGCCCCACGCCGCACCCGCTCGTCCTCGTCCCCGTGGCGAGCGGTGGGCGCCGCCTCGGCGTCATCGTCGCCATGCCGCACCGCGGCGACCGCCGGCCCGACGGCGCCCCGCGCCGCGCGCTGCAGGCCGTGGCCGAGATCACCGCGGCCGCCCTCCTGCAGGCGCAGACCGTCGCCGCGGACGAGGAGCGCCTCGTGCGGGCCCGCGTCGAGCTCGCCCGCACGATTCACGAGGAGGTCGTCCAGCGGCTCTTCGGCGCGTCGCTGGTGCTCTCGTCCGACGCACCGCTGGGCAGCGCGGACCTGGAGCTGTGCTGCACCGAGGTCCAGGGCGCCCTGCGCGACCTGCGCTCCATCCTCGGCGAGTCGTTGCGCGCCCCCGTGGCCCCCCCTGCCGGCAGCCTCGCCGCGAAGCTGCGCGCGCTCGGCAACGAGCCCGACGTCGTGGCGATCTGCGATGGCTGTGCGCAGGACGTGGCCGCTGACCAGGACGCGGTCGCGCGCTCCGTCCTCGCCGAGGCGGTGCGCAACGCCCGCAAGCACGCCGTCGATCCGCAGATCACCGTCACGGCGCGCATCCGGCCCGACCTCATCACGCTGACCGTCGAGAACGACGGCGCGCCCGCCGTCCCCGCGGGCGAACCCGGCCTCGGCCTGCGCCTCGCCGCCACGGAGGCGCTGCACGCCGACGGGCTGCTCGAGCACGGCCCCACCGCCGCCGGCCGCTGGCGCGTGCGCCTCACCCTCCCCAACCAGCCGGAGACCGTATGACCGCCGAGCTCGCAGCGACCAGTGACCCCGAGGTCGACCGGCGCAAGCTGGCCGTCCTGCTCGTCGACGACCACGAGGTCGTCCACCTCGGCTTTCGCCTCATGCTCACGCGCACCGCGTGGATCTCCCGGCTGGTGAGCGCGCGTACGATCGACGAGGCCGTCGCGCTCGCGTGCCGTTACGAGCCGCACGTGGCGCTCGTCGACCTCATGCTCGGCGAGGCGTCGGGCGCCGACGCCTGCGAGGCGGTCCGCGCTGCGTGCCCGAAGACCCGGGTGCTGCTCATGTCCGGCAGCGGCCGGATCGGCACGAGCACCGCCCAGGCGATCGGCGCGTCGGGCTTCGTGCCGAAGGACTGGGCGACCGCGGACATCCTGCGCGCCGTGTACACGGTGGGCACCGGCGGCACGATGTTCCTGCCGCGGGCCGAGACCGTCGGCGCGGGACTCTCGCAGCGCGAGCGCAACGTCCTCGAGCTCGTCGCCTCCGGCGCGACGAACCGCGAGATCGCCGACCGTATCCACCTCTCGCCGCACACGGTCAAGGAGCATCTGAGCTCCCTCTACCGCAAGCTCGGCGCGCGCAACCGCGCCGATGCGGTCCAGCGCGCGCAGCGCCTCGGGTTGCTCAGCTGACCCGACGGGCCTGCCCGAGCCCGAGTGAGCGGCCGATGACCTCCTTCATGATCTCGTTGGAGCCCGCCCAGATCTTCGTCACGCGGGCGTCGGCCCATGCGCGCGCCACCGGGTACTCGTCCATGTAGCCGTAGCCGCCGTGCAGCTGCACGCACGCGTCGATGACGCGGTTCTGGACCTGCGCGCTCCACCACTTCGCCTTGGCGGTCTCGACGTCGGGCAGGGTGCCTGTGACGTACTCGGCGACGCAGCGGTCGATGAAGGTCTGCGTCACCTCGATCTCCGTGACGAGCTCGGCGAGCAGGAACCGGCTGTGCTGGAAGGTCCCGATGGCCTGGCCGAACGCCTGGCGCTCCTTGGCGTACTCGAGCGTCTGCTCGAGCGCGCCCGCGGCGTGCGCGATGTTCGCGCAGGCGCTGTGCAACCGCTCCTGGGGCAGGTGGCGCATCATCGTGGTGAAGCCGCCGTGCAGCTCGCCGACGACCTGCTCGCCGCCCAGGTGGACGTCCTCGAAGAAGAGCTCGGCGGTGTCCGCCTCGGGCTGACCGACCTTGTGCAGCTTGCGCCCGCGGGTGAACCCCTCGACACCCTCCTCGATCGCGAAGAGCGTGATCTCGCGGGGCCCCGAGCCCGTCCGCGCGGCGACGACGACGAGGTCCGCCGCCGTCCCGTTGGTGATGAACGTCTTCGAGCCGTTGAGCACCCAGCCGTCGCCGTCGCGCCGGGCGGTCGTGCGCATGCTGGCCAGGTCGGAGCCGGCACCGGGCTCGGTCATCCCGATCGCCGTGACGATCTCACCCGAGCAGAACCCCGGCAGCCAGCGGCCGCGCTGCTCCTCGGTCGTGCACTCGACGAGGTAGGGGGCGACGACATCGGTGTGGATGCCGACGCTCGACGCGAGGGCCAGCCCCGCCCGGGCCAACTCCTCGGTGAGGACGGCGTTGAAGCGGAAGTCCTCGGTCCCCGCGCCGCCGTGCTCGGCGGGGATGGAGATCCCGAGCAGCCCCTGGCGTCCTGCCGCGAGCCACATGTCGCGGCTGACCAGTCGATCCTCGCGCCAGCGCTCGTGGTGGGGCACGACCTCGCGGGCGATGAAGGTCTTCACCGCATCGCGGAAGTCGTCGTGCTCGTCGTCGAAGATCGTTCTGCGCATCGGGAGATGGGCCGGTCGCTGCGGCCGGCCGGACGCTAGATCGCGTCTCGGGCGGGCTCAATCGGCCCACCGGTTTTCCCCCCTTGTGGCGGGGCTCGCCCCCCGCCGCCGCTCAGGGCTGCTGCCAGATCTCGACCTGCATCCCGTCGGGATCGGTGGCGTAGGCGAACGCGACGCCGGCGAGGTCGCCCTCGAGGACGATCGGCGGGCGCCGGAAGCTCGCGCCGTTGGCCGTCATGTGCTCGTACTGCGCGACGCAGTCGTCGACGCGGATCGCGATGTGCGTGGCCCCGACATCCTTGTTGGACAGCGTGAAGTCGGCGCCGACGGGATCGAGGTACTGCAGCAGCTCGATCTGGTCGCCCCCGTCGCCGACGGGCAGGAACGCGTAGTGCATGCGGGCGCCGGGGACGCCGATCGCCTCGCCGATCTCCGGCGCCAGCGGCTCGTCGCCGCGCACCAGGACCGCCGGCTCGAAGCCGAACATGGTCCGGTACCACTCCAGCGAGCGATCGATGTCCCGCACGGTGACGCCGGTGTGGTGCACGCCCATCGCCGTTGCCCGCATGTGCTTCTCCTCTCGCTGCGGCGACCGTCCGCGCCGCTCCGCCAGTACGATAACGTGGCGTCAGAATAACCATGTCCGACGCCTCGCCCTTCGACCCCGCTCCATTGGCCGCCGAGCTCGAGGCCGCATGGACCGGGCGCACCACCGTCGAGCCATTCGGCGAGCGCGGAGCGCTGCGCACGGTCGAGGACGCCTATGCCGTGCAGCAAGCGTGGGCCGCCCTGCGCGCCGCCGCCGGCGAGACGACCGTCGGGCGCAAGATCGGCCTCACCAGCCCCGGCATGCAGGAGCAGATGGGCGTCGGCGAGCCGGACTTCGGGGATCTGTGGGGCTCACGGCGCTTCGACGCGCCCGGCGGCGCAGCCGACATCCCGGCCGGCGTGTTCATCGCGCCGCGTGTCGAGGGCGAGCTCGCGCTGCGCATTCGCGCGCCGCTGCAGGGCCCGGGCGTGACGGAGGCCGACGTGCTCGCGGCGGCGGACGCGGCCGCGCTCGCCGTCGAGATCGTCGACAGCCGCATCGCCGGCTGGCGCATCACGCTCGTCGACACGGTCGCCGACGACGCGTCGTTCGGCGGCTTCGCCTGCGGCGCCTGGTCGGAGGAGCTCCTGCACGCGGACCTGCCGTCCACCCCATTCACCCTCGAGCGCAACGGCGAGCCGTGCGTGCAGGAGCTCGGCCGCGCGGTCCTCGGCTCGCCGCTGACCGCGGTCGCGTGGCTGGCGAACAAGCTCGGCTCGTTCGGCGCGGGCATCCGTGCCGGCGACGTCGTCCTGTCGGGCTCGTTCGGCCGCGCGGTCCCGGCGCAGCCCGGCGACGAGTTCGTCGTATCGACCCCCGGCCGCCCGCCGCTGACCGTCCGGATGACGCCATGACGAAGGAGCCCGACCCGATGCCCACGACGTTTCGCTTCGAGGACGCCGCAGCCGGCGTCAAGCTGCTCACGCTCGACCGGCCCGACCGGCTCAACGCGGTCAACTGGCGGATGGTCTCCGAGCTCGAGGAGTGCTTCCGCGGCCTGGCCGCCGCCCAGGACGTCCGCGCCATCGTGCTCACCGGTGCCGGCCGGGCGTTCTGCGCCGGGCTCGACATCAAGGACCCCAACTCGTTCGACCAGGAGAACACGGTCCACGCCTATGACCTGCAGGAGATGTTCGGGCGGATGTGCACGCACCTCGCCGAGGTGCCCCAGCCCATCATCGCCGCGGTCAACGGCGCCGCCTCCGGCGCGGGGCTCGTGTTCTCCGTTGCGTCCGACATCCGCCTGGCGGTCCCGGAGGCGCGCTTCAACATGGCCAACGTGCGCATCGGCTTCTCCGGCTGCGACCTCGGCTCGTCGTACTGGCTGCCGCGCGTGCTGGGCCTCGGGCTGGCCTCGGAGCTCATGCTGACCGGCCGCTTCATGGGCGCCGAGGAGGCCGAGCGCCGCGGGCTCGTCAACCGCGTCGTGCCGGCGGACGAGCTGCTCGACGCCGCGATCGAGATGGCGGCCGACATCGCGCGCAACTCGCCGTTCGCGGTGCGCATGACCAAGCAGGTCCTCGCCCAGAACGTCGACGCGCCGTCGCTGCGCGCCGCGGTCGAGCTCGAGAACCGGACGCAGATCCTGTGCACCCGCACGCGCGACTTCGAGGAGGCGCTGGCCGCGTTCCAGGAGAAGCGCGAGCCCGAGTTCACGGGGAGCTGAGCGGTGGGCGAGGCGAAGGTCCCGGTGGCGATCGTCGGGTCGGGCAACATCGGCACCGACCTGGCGATCAAGCTGCACCGCAGCCGGCACATGGAGCTGCGCTGGATGGTCGGCGTCGACCCGGCGTCCGAGGGTCTGCGCCGCGCGCGCGAGATGGGCATCGAGACGAGCGCCGAGGGCGTCGACTGGCTGCTCGACCGGGCCGAGCTGCCGCAGCTCGTCTTCGAGGCGACCTCGGCCCACGCCCACCGCGCCAACGCGCCGCGCTACCGGGAGGCCGGCATCCAGGCGATCGACCTGACCCCCGCCGCGCTGGGCCCGGCGGTCGTGCCGGTCGTCAACATCGGCGAGCACCTCGACACGCCGAACGTCAACCTCATCTCCTGCGGCGGCCAGGCCACGATCCCGATCGTCGCCGCGGTCAGCCGCGTCACCGGTGTCCCGTACGGCGAGATCGTCGCGTCGGTCTCCTCGGACTCCGCCGGCCCGGGCACGCGGGCGAACATCGACGAGTTCACGCAGACCACGGCGCGCGGCGTCGAGGCGGTCGGCGGCGCCCGGCGGGGCCGCGCGATCATCATCCTCAATCCGGCGGAGCCCCCGATCACGATGCGCAACACGGTCATGGCGGCGATCGACCCGGCGGCCGACCGCGACGCCGTCGCCGCCTCGATCGTCGACCAGGTCGCCCGGGTCGCCGAGTACGTGCCCGGCTACCGGCTCGTCGCCGAGCCTCAGTTCGACGACCCCCAGCCCGGCTGGGACGGCCGCGCCCGCGTGACCGTGCTGCTCAGCGTCGAGGGCGCCGGGGACTTCCTGGCGCCGCACGCCGGCAACCTGGACATCATGACCGCGGCGGCGAGCGCGGTCGGGGAGCGCCTGGCCGAGGCCCGGCTCGGGAGGGCGGCATGACGCCGGACGTCCGCATCACCGACACGACGCTGCGCGACGGCAGCCACGCGATGTCGCACCAGTTCACCGAGCGCCAGGTGCGCGACACCGTCCGCGCGCTCGACGACGCCGGCGTGCCGGTCATCGAGGTCGCCCACGGCGACGGGCTCGGCGGCGCGACGTTCAACTACGGCTTCTCGGCCACGGACGAGCTCACGCTCATCGCCGCCGCCGCCGAGGAGGCCACGCGCGCGCGCATCGCCGCCCTGCTCGTGCCGGGCGTCGGCACCGTCGAGGATCTCAAGCGCGCCGCGGCCGCCGGGGTGCAGATCGTGCGCGTCGCGACGCACTGCACCGAGGCCGACGTCGCGGTCCAGCACTTCGGCGCCGCGCGCGAGCTCGGCATGGAGACCGTCGGCTTCCTCATGCTCAGCCACATGACCTCGCCCGACGAGCTGGCGCGGCAGGCACGGATCATGGTCGACGCCGGCTGCCAGTGCCCCTACGTCGTCGACTCGGCCGGGGCGCTGATCCTCGACGACGCGGTCGCGCGCGTCGAGGCGATCCTCGCCGAGGTGGGCGACGAGGCGCAGGTCGGCTACCACGGCCACAACAACCTGGCGATGGGCGTGGCGAACTCCGTCCTCGCCTACCGGGCGGGCGCCCGCCAGATCGACGGCTCGACCCGCGCGCTCGGCGCCGGCGCCGGCAACTCCCCCACCGAGGTCCTCACGGCGGTCTTCGACCGGCTCGGCGTGGAGACCGGCATCGACCTGCCGGCGATCCTCGCCGCCGCCGAGGAGGTGGTCGCCCCGTACATCCGGCGCACGCCGATCATGGACCGCAGCTCGATCATGCTCGGCTACGCGGGCGCGTACTCGAGTTTCCTCATCCACGCCGAGCGCGCCGCCGAACGCTACGGCGTGCCCGCTCACGAGATCCTCATCGAGGTCGGTCGCCGCGGCTACGTCGGTGGCCAGGAGGACATGATCATCGACGTGGCGCTGTCGCTGGCAGCCGGCCCGGCCGCCGCCTCCGGCTAGAGCGCCGGATCCGCCGCCGCCCACGCGGGGCGCGCCAGGAGCGCGTCGGCGAGGGCGTCCAGGCGCGGGTACGGCGCGAGGTCGTAGCCCGTGGTCCGGGCGCGGAAGAGCACCGGCGCGAGCGCGCAGTCGGCGATCGTGAAGCGCCCGAGCACCGCGCCGCCCTCGCCCACGAGCGAGTCCAGCAGGGCCGTGTTGCCCGCGATCTCCGGCTCGATCCCCGCCGCCTTCTCCGGCTCGGCGTCCTCGGCGGACATGCCCCGCGCGAGCGTCCACCCGAGCATGACCGCCTCGCGGCGGAAGAACGGGGTGCGCAGCCGCGTGGCGAACCGGTCGAGGAACTCGTCCACGCGAGCGCGGTCGCGCACGTCGCGCGGATAGAGGTCGTCCCGGTGCTCGCGGCCGGCCAGGTAACGCAGGATCGCCTGCGATTCGGCGAGGACGAACCCGTCGTCGTCGAGCACCGGGATCCCACCCAGCGGGTTGAGCGCCAGGTAGTCCGCCGGGCGCGGGGTCGCCATGGAGACGGTGCGGCGCTCGTGCTCCAGGCCCAGCTCGGCGAGCAGGAAGCGCACCTTCAGCGCGTTGGACGAGTTGGGGTGGTCGTACAGGGTCAGCATGAGGCGAGCAGGAACTCCCGGTGGAGGCGGTCGAAGTCCTCGGGGCGCTCCCATTGCGGCCAGTGCCCCGCACCGTCGATGTTGACGAGTCGCGAGCCGGGGATCCAGCGGGCGAGCAGCTCGCCCTCGTCGTACGTCCCGGTCGGGTCGTCCGAGGTCCAGATGATGAGCGTCGGCGCGCGGATGCGCCCGGTCCACTCGGCGTTCCAGCCGTACCGGGCGCGAACCTCCGGCTCCTGGAGCACGAGGACGTTGCGCATCGCCGCCTCGGCGCCCGGCTGCGTGTAGATCGCCAGGCGCACCGCGACGAGCTCGTCCGAGACGAGATGCTTCGTCGCCGGCGCGAACAGCCACTCGAGACGCGAGCGGACCGTCTCGACCGACGCCTCGGTGACCGCCCGCAGCGTGCTCTCGTAGACGCGGCGCATCGTCTCGGGCTTGCTCGTCACGTTGCCCGGCGTCGTGAGCACCAGCCGGTCGACGCGCTCGGGGCGCTGCGCCGCGAACCACGCCGCCACCCACCCGCCGAGCGACTCTCCCGACAGGTGCGCCCGCTCGAGTCCCAGCGCGTCAAGCAGGCCGGCGAGGTGCTCGGCGTAGACGTCGAGCGTGTAGGGGCGGTCGGGCTTGCCGGTGAAGCCATGGCCGACCATGTCGCAGATCACCAGCCGGAAGTGCGCCGACAGGGCGCGGACGTTGCGCAGGTAGGCCTCGGCGTGGCCGCCCGTTCCGTGCAGCAGGACGAGCGGCGGGCCGTCACCGGCCTCGACGATGCGCGTGCGGATCCCCCCCGCGTCCACGAACCGTTGCGAGAAGGCGACGTCCATGAGCTGAGGCCAGAGCGCCGGTGCGCCGTCCGCGCTCACGCGATCCACTCCCCGGCCAGCGGCTGCGTCTCGCCGAACGTCGGCGGCGGCGCGTTCCCCCACCATGAATGCCCCTGCTGGTCGTAGTCGTCCGGGCGCCACAGCAGCGCGGGCCGGTCGAGGTCGCGGACGTAGTCGCCCGTATAGAGCTCCAGGCGGTTGCCCGCCGGATCACGGATGTACATCGCGAACGCGTTGGTCGCCCCGTGCCGGCTCGGCCCCCATTCGAGGCGGCCCTGGATCCGCGCGTCGCCGAGCAGGTCGGCGGCCCGTAGCAGCGCGGCCGCGTCGCTGACCGCGTACGCGACGTGGTGAAACGCCGGCACGTCGTTGCGGCCGAGCGCGACGTCGTGCGAGCGCGGCGTGCGCCGCACCCACGCCACCCGCGGCGTCTCGCCGTCGTCGTCGAGCCAGATCTCGGCGGTGCTGAAGTCCAGATCGCCGGCCCAGTAGCCGAGCGCCGCCGCCATGTCCGGCACGCGCATGCTGACGTGGTCGATGCGCCCGGGCGGCACGCCGGTGAGGCGATGGCTGTCGCGCATCGGCATCCGCAGCCGCCCCTCCGGATAGAGCTCGACCTCGTCGAAGTCGTGGAAGAACTCCACCCGGTGCCCGTCGGGGGTGACCGTGCGCAGGGCGTCGCCCTGGCCGGGCTCCGTCCCGGCGGCGACGCGCACGACCGGCAGGCCGCGATCGGCGTGGATCGCCTCGAGGCGGTCCAGGTCCCCCGGCTCGGACACGCGAAATCCGCTGTGCACGAGCCCGCCGCCGTCGCCCCGGGAGATCTTCAGCGACCACGCATCGAACTCCTCCGCGCCGCGCAGGTAGCACGCCCGCTCGTCGGCGGCCTGCTCGACGAAGCCGAGCAGGCCGACGTAGAACGCGCGCGCCTCGTCGAGATCCGGAGCGGAGATCTCGACGTGGGCGAGCCGCAGGATCACTCCGCCCAGCCCTCGGGCATCTGGTGCAGCTCGTACTTCAGGCCCTCGGGGCCGTCGAAGTACAGAAACCAAGCACCCTCGAGCGGCCCGGCCGGGACGTAGGTCGGCTCGTTGTAGCAGTCGACGTCGTGGGCGAGCAGGTGCTGGTAGGCGGCCTGGATGTCCTCGACCTCGAAGCAGATGTGCGCCGCCCCGTGGTCGCACCGGCGCAGCACGACGTCGTCGTTCGTGTCGTCGGGCTTGACGTACTCGATGAGCTCGATCCACGCCCCGCCGACCTTCAGGAACGCGACGTCGAGCGCGGCGCCCGGCACCCGCAGGCCGGCCGAGAGCTCGGGGCCCTCGGCCTCCATGGTCATGAACGGCTCGACGCCGAGCACGTCCCGGTACCAGCCGAGCGTCTCGCCGAGGTCGCGGACCGTGCTCGAGACGTGCTGGATGCCGACGAGCCCGGCCATCCCGCCGGCCTGGGGGTCAGACACCGGCGTGCTCGGCCGCGGTCTCGCCGATCGCGCGCGGCGCCTGGCCGCCGGCGTGGCGCCCGGCCAGGTAGCCGAACGTCAGCGCCGGGCCCAGCGTCGCCCCGCCGCCGGGGTACGACGAGCCGAGCACGTTCGCGGTCGTGTTGCCGGCCGCGTAGAGGCCGCCGATGACGCCCCCGCGCATGCGGAGCACGCGCCCGTCGCCGTCGATGCGCGAGCCGCCGTTCGTCCCGAGCGCCCCGTGCACCATCTTGACCGCGTAGTACGGACCGCTCTGCACCTTGGCCAGGCAGGCCGCCTTGTCGGGGCCGCCGGTCATGTAGGCCTCGTACCAGAGCGTGCCGCGGGCGAAGTCCGGGTCGTCGCCGGCGTCGACGGCGGCGTTCCAGCGCGCGACTGCCTCCTCGAGCCCGTCCGGGTCGATCCCGGCGTTCGCCGCGAGCTCGCGCAGGGTGTCGCCGCGAGCGATCCAGTCGGGCGCCGGCGAGCCCGGTGGCAGCGACGGCAGGATCGTGGCGGCGTCCTTGACGCTCTGGTCGAAGACCATCCAGTGGTCCTCGTTGGGATGCTCGACCGCGACGGGGTCGAAGGCGCCGACCACCTTCGGGAAGTCCTGGTAGCTGGCCGCCTCGTTGACGAACCGCCGGCCGTTGCGGTTGACGACGATGATCCCCGGGAAGGCGCGCGAGCCGCCCATCTGGATCATCGGCTTGCCCTCGAACTCGACGTCCGGGTCGAGGATCGCCGGCTGGCCCCAGAACGAGGTCATGTTGCCGAGCTCCGCACCGGCCTCCATCGCCATCCGGTGGCCGTCGCCCTCGTTGTGCGGCGGGCTCATCGGGACGATCTCCTCGCCGATGAACGCCCGCACCATCGCGGGGTTCCACTCGAAGCCGCCGCAGGCGAGCACGACGCCGCGGCGGGCGCCGATGAGCTCGGGCGAGCCGCCGCGCGTGCGCACGCCGATCACCTGCCCGTCGACGACGACCAGCTCGTCGACCGGGGTCTCGGTCTCGACCGGGACGCCGCGGTCCAGCAGCCCCTTGAACAGCGCGGCGACAAGACCCGGCCCGAGCACGCGGATGTCGGCCGCCTCGCGTTCCTCGACCAGCCCGGCCGGCAGCTCGCCGCCCAGCAGGACCTGCGCGCCCTCGGCCATCGTCAGCGGCGCCAGGTGCGGGCTGGTGCGGACCTTCGCCGCCCACTCGCCCAGCTCGTTGCGGGCGTCGAACGGCTCGCACTCCAGCGAGCGGCCGCCCTGGGGCTTGCCGCCGGGCAGGTTGGCGTAGTAGTCGGTGAATGGGCGCGAGAGCGTCAGCTTCAGCGGCGTGTTGTCCTCGAGGTACTCGAGCGCCTCGTGGGCGCGGTCGACGAAGACCTCGACGAGCGCCGGGTCAGGCTCGCGCCCGAGGGTGAGGCGGCGCACGTACTCGAGCGCCTCTTCGCGGGAGTCGGCGATGCCCGCCTCGGCGGCCTGCCGGTTCAGGGGTGCCCAGATGATCCCGCCGGAGACCCCAGCAGTGCCGCCGATCATCGGCGCCTTCTCGAGGACGAGCACCTCGGCGCCCGCGTCGTGCGCGGTCGTCGCGGCGCTCAGCCCGGCGGCGCCGCTGCCCATCACGACGACGTCGACGACGCGGTCCCAGCGCTCAGGCCGTGCGGTGATCATGCGGTCTCCTCTCCACCTGCTGGTCGTGTCTACCGGGCCGCCACGCGCGAGGCGGCCAGCGCGCGGTCCCATTCGTCCTGCAGCAGGTCGCGCAGCATCTGCTTGCGCTCCTGCGCGTCCAGGAAGTCGAAGCGGGTCGTCCCGTGCGGGTCGATGCGCTCGCGCAGCAGCGCGACCTGGTCGGCCGTCGGCTCGGCGGTCGTGGGGATGTCCGCCGGAACCTCGAGCTCGAAGCCCGTGTTCTCGACGACCTGCTCGGCCGCGACCCCCGGGTTGAGCGACTCGATCCGGAACGGGCGCTCGTCGTCGTCCTTGATGAGGACCGCGAGCGGCGTGATGATCCGCACCGGCCCGGCGAGCAGGCCGCGGCGGCGGCGCTCCTCGGCGCTCAGCGGCGCGCGCTGCCCGGTGCGGAACGAAACCTGCTCGACGAGCGTGCGCCGGTCGTGGCGGCCGAAGTACACGAGGATGCGCTCGTAGTGCTGGACGACCTCGGGCGAGCCCGCGCCGCCGGGCATGCGCACCTTCGGGTGCGCGTAGTCGCCGATGCATGCGAGGTTGAAGGCGCCGGTGCCGTCGATCTGCGCCGGCGACACGCACTCCACGAGGCCGCGCTTGCCCAGGTGGACGGTCTGCGTCGTGGTCAGGAAGCTCCACCGGGCGAGCGCGCCGCGGTAGGCCGCGGCCTCGGTACCGGTGAGGTTCAGCTCGACCGGGGGCATCCCGATCGCGTTGAAGCCGACGAGGTACGCGTCGCGCGCGTGCGTCAGCTTGGCGAGCATGTAGGAGGCGTAGGCCAGCGGCGTGAACGATCCGAGGACCGTGACGCCGGAGTCGTCGACCTCCGACGCGATCCGGCAGACCATGAGCTCCTCGATGCGGTACTCGGTCATGCGGTCTCCAGGGTGGGCGCTTCGCGGGCCACGGTTTCGAGCACCACGCGGCGGTCCTCGTCCAGCGCGCGCTCGCGGTAGCCCTCCTCGGTCTCGGAGGCGAGCTCGGCGAGGACCTCGGCGCCCCGCCCCTCGCCGCAGGCGTCGGCGTAGGCCATGACGGCCCAGGCGTCGAGGCCGTAGCGGGGCACGTGGGTCGTCGGGTGCGCGCCGAAGGGCGCCTCGATGACCGCGTCGACGATGAAGCCGGGGATGTGCGTGCTCGCCGGGTTCGCGGCGATCGTCTCCGTGTCGACGAGCTCCTCGCAGGTGACGACGAGACGCCGGGCGGCGCGGGCCAGCTCGGGGTCGCAGCCCATGGGGCCCTCGACCTGGGCGTTGCCCGCCGCGTCGGCACGCAGCACGTGGACGAGCGCGACGTCGGGGTTCAGCGCGCGGATGCCGAGCAGCCGCTCGCCGGTGAACGGGCACTCGATCTCGGCGTACGCGCCGGGCGTGACCTCGGGCAGCTCGGAGGCACCGATGTCGCGCATCGGCAGGAACGGCAGATTGCGCGCGCCCGCGTCGAGCGCGACGTTCATCGCGACGCCGCTGACCTCGTTGATGCGCAGCGTGCCGTCCTGCACCGCGCGCCGGAAGTGCGGCGCCAGGCCGTAGGCCTCCAGCGACACCATCGAGAACGTCAGCTCGCGCACCAGGCCGGCCGCGATGAGCTGGTCGACGTCGATCGAGCTCAGCGATCCGATGACGTGCAGGTCGCCGATGCGGTCGCGGATGAGCTGGCGCACCGCGGCCATGGGATGGTTCGCCATCCACGCGCCGCCGAGCCCGACGGACGCGCCGGGTGGGACGAGCGACGGCAGCTCGGCGAGGGGGACGACCTTGTTCGCAGCCATAATCTGACGGCAGCTTATCCACGGGTCCGCCCGGGCGCCACCCGCCGATCTGGGGGTGGTTTTGGGCGACTAGCCGGCGGGCGCGGCGAGCCCGTGGCCGAGCAGGCGGCTGATCAGGTCGGCGAGGTCCTCGTCGCTGGAGCCGTCGCTCCAGCCGAGGACGATCTTCACGTAGACCGGCCGCTCGAAGACGGCCACGATGAGGTCGGCCGTGATCTCCGGATCGACCCGCTTGTCGACGATCCCCCGCCGCTGGCCGTCCTCGATCACGGCGGCGAGCTCACGGCGCGACCGCTCGTGGATCGCGACCCACACGTCGGTGAACTCCGTGGGCGGCTCGAGCAGCTCCCACCACGCGCGGAAGATCGACGAGTACTCGCGGTACACCTCGAGGTAGGCGAGGACGCTGTCGCGCACCATCAGACGCCCGTCCGGCCCCGCCGGCATCCGCGTCTCGCGGTGCAGACGGTCGGTCAGGTCCTGCAGGAGGCAGCGGAAGATGTCGCCCTTGTCCTCGAAGTACTGGTAGACGGTCCCCGAGGCCATGCCCGCGTCCTCGGCGATGTCGAGCACGGTCGAGTCGGCGAAGCCACGCTCGCCGAAGACGGCGATCGCGGAGCGCAGGATCCTGTCGCGCGTGCGCTTGCCACGAACGGACGTGGCGTCCGACCGGCCGCGCGCCGGCTGCCAGCGCTCCGGGGCCTCGGTTCGCGGGCTCATCGCTTGTACAGCCCCTTGCGCACGAGGCGGTCGAGCTCGCTCGCCACCGCGCGCGCGTCGCGCTCCGGGATCCAGCCCGCCGACTCCATCAGCACGTACTGGGCGACGATGTCGGCCACCATGTCGGCGGCCGCCCGGGTCTGGTCCTCGCCGACGATCGGTTCGAGCCGCTCGCCGAGCAGCGCGCTGGCGCGCAGGCGCAGCTCGCGGCGCAGGTCCGCCTCCGGGCTGCCGGCGCGTGAGAGCTCCTGGGCCGCGCGTACGACGCCGCGGTGCTCGCGTGCGGCGAGCAGCCAGGCCTCGAGCTGGGCCTTCAGGGTCCGCGCCCGGGTCAGCGCGGCGATCAGCGCCTCGCCGTAGTCGGCGAACATCGCCGCGAAGAAGTCGTTCTTGCTGGCGAAATGGCGGTAGAACGCGCCGGTCGTCATGCCCGTGTCGGCCGCGATGTCGGCCAGGCGGGCGCCCGCGTAGCCGCGGTCGGCGAAGGCCCGGCGGCCCGCCGCGAGCAGCGCGTCCCGCGTGGGGAGCGATTCCATGTCGGTCGTGGAGGCGATAAGCTGCCGTCAGATTCTCGTGAGACGAACCATCTTTGCACCGGAGCATGACGACTTTCGTCAGTCGGTCAGTGGCTTCCTTCAGCGCGAAGCCGTCCAGCATCATGACGCCTGGGAGAGCGACGGCAAGCTCGACCGCGCGTTCTGGAAGAAGGCGGCCGCTCAGGGCTTCGTGGGCTTCGAGGCCCCGGAGGAGCTCGGTGGCCTCGGCCTGCGCGACTATCGCTTCAACGCGATCCTCGTCGAGGAGTGCTGCCGGCTCGGGCTGCTGCCCGACCACTTCATGCTCCAGAACGACGTCCTGGGGCCCTACCTGATCGACCTCGCCAATGCCGAGCAGCAGGCGCGCTGGCTGCCCGGCTTCACGTCCGGCGACCTGATCGCGGCCATCGGCATGAGCGAGCCCGGCGCCGGCTCCGACCTGCGCGGGATCTCCACGACCGCCAAGCGCGACGGCGACCACTACGTCCTCAACGGCTCCAAGACGTTCATCAGCTCCGGCACGCAGGCCGACCTCGTCGTCGTCGCGGCGCGCACGTCGAGCGAAGCGCGCGCGAGCGGCGCGTTCAGCCTGCTGATGGTCGAGGGCGGCATGGAGGGCTTCGAGCGCGGCCGCAAGCTCGAGAAGATCGGGCGCGGCAGCCAGGACACGGCCGAGCTGTTCTTCAACGACGTCCGGGTCCCGGTCGAGAACCTCCTCGGCGACGAGGGCAGCGGCCTGCGCAACCTCATGCGCAACCTCGCGCGCGAGCGGCTGGCGGTCGCCGTCGCGGCGGTGGCGGGCGCGGAGTTCGCGCTCGAGATCACGCTCGAGTACGTCAAGGACCGCAAGGCGTTCGGCACCCCGATCGGCAGCTTCCAGGTCAGCCGCCATCACCTCGCCCAACTCGCCACCGAGCTGCGCTCGGCCCGCCTCTACACGGACCGCTGCATCGAGGCCGAGGTCGCCGGCGATCTCGACCCCGTCGAGGCCGCGGGGCTCAAGGCGCTGACGACCGAGCTGCAGTGGCGCGTCGTCGACCGCTGTCTGCAGCTGCACGGCGGGTACGGCTACATGAACGAGTACGAGATCTCCCGGCAGTGGCGCGACGCCCGCGTCCAGCGGATCTACGGCGGGTCCACCGAGATCATGTGGGAGATCGTCGGCCGCGGGCTCGGGCTCTAGCCCCTCGCGCGATCAGGACCTACTCGGGCCGAGCCCGCCGCGCACGCAGGGGCGGGGCGCGAAGCCCCGGCGGCCGCCCCGAGGTCAGGCCTCGCCGGCGAGCGTCGACTCGAGCGTTTGCCCGGGCGCGAGCCGCGGGTAGTCCGGGTTGGACTCGACGAACTGCACGAGCACACCGTGCCCCGAGCGCGGGTGCACGAACGCCTCCTGCCACTCGGGCTCGTCGTAGTTGACCCCGACGATCTCGAAGCCGGCCGCGCGCGCCCGGTCGATCGCCCCGCGCACGTCGGCCACGCGGAAGGTCAGGTGGTGCAGCCCGCCCGCCGGGTGGCGCGCGAAGAAGCTGTCGAAGAACGACGAGCCCGGCAGCGGCTCGAGCAGCTCGACCTTGCCGCCGCCGGCGAAGCCGAGCACGACGCCCCGGTAGCCGACCCGCGGGTTGTCGCCGCCGTAGAGGAACCGCCCGCCCAGCTGCTCGGCGTAGAGCGGCAGCAGGTCGCGGATGCTCGGCGCCGCGTGGGCGGCGTGGTCGAAGTAGGCCTGAAGACCGGCGGGCAGCGCCGCGCTCATGCCAGGGCCCGGCGGCCTTCAGCCAGCGCCCGGAAGGTGGCGACGATGTCCTCGGCGCTGGTCCCCGGTGCGACCGCGGCGTCGATGCCGAGCCGCACGATCTGGGCGCGGTCGGCCTCGGTGATGACCGAGCCGCCGACCACGACCGGGATCGGCGGGTCCGCCCGGCCCAGCCGCTCGGCCAGCTCGGCGGCGTAGTGCAGGACCTCCCACGAATGCGCGCTGACCCCCACGACGTCGACGTCCTCCTGGACCGCCACGGTCGCGATCGTCCCCGGGATCTGGAAGCGGCCGGCGTAGATGACCTCGGCGCCCGCGTCGCGCAGCAGGCGCGTCACGGCGAGCGAGCCGGCCTCGTGCTGGTCGAGGCCGAGCACGGTCACGAGGACGCGCAGCCGGGCGCTCACCGCGGTCGCTCCACGCATCCGAGCGGGTCGTACGGGCGGTCGTAGCACTCGCGCAGCACGCCGATGCACTCGCCCATCGACGCCTGCGCCCGCAGCGCGCCCACGAGCGCGGGCATGACGTTCGCGCCCCCGCGGCAGTCGGTCTCGAGACGGTCCAGCCCGGCCACGACCGCGCCCGGCTCGCGCGCCGCCCGCCACGCCGCGATCTCGTCGATGCGCTCGTAGGCGGGCGCGATGCGCTTCTCGGTGAGGTCGCGCAGCAGCGTGTCGCGCGCGGGCGCGATCTCGTTGACGTTGACGCCCACGACCGGGCGGGTGCCGTCGGCGACCTCCTGCGCGCGATCGACCATCGCCTCGGCGAAGATCGCGCGGAAGAACCCGTCCTCGGCGAGACGGACGACGTCACCCAGCCCCTCGATGAACGCGATGCGCTGCGCGATGCGGGCCTCGAGCTCGTCGGTCAGCGCCTCGACGTACCAGGCTCCGCCGAGGGGGTCCGCGACGTCGGCGGCGCCCGTCTCGAGCGCCACGACGTGCTGCGTGCCGAGCCCGACGATGTGCGCGTCGCGCGACGGCGTGCGGATCGCCTCGTCGAACGCCGAGATCTCCATGGCGCGCACGCCCGCGAGCGTGAGCGCGACCGCCTGGATCGCCCCGCGCGCGATGTTGTTGGCGATCTGGCGCGAGGTCATCGTCGCGCCGGACGTGTGCGCGGCGACGTTGATCGCCAGCGACCGGGGATCGCGCGCGCCGAACTCGTCGCGCATCATCCGCGCGTACAGGCGCCGCGACGCGCGGATCTTCGCGATCTCGGCGAAGAAGTCCATCCGGCAGTTGACGAGCAGCGCGATGCGCGGCGCGAAGCGGTCGACGTCGACGCCCCGTGCGATCAGCCGCCGCACGACCTCGCGAAGCTCGACGAACCCGAGCGCCATCTCGTCGACGACGTCCACGCTGCCGTCGGAGATGTAGTAGGTGTCCTCGACGAAGGGATGGAAGCGCGGCATGTGCTCGCTGCAGAACTCGATCGAGTCCGTGGCCAGGCGCATGTGCAGCTCGATCGGCAGGTTCGACGAGTAGCCGGTGTCCTCGGCGAACAGCGGCGGCAGGATGGCGGACCCGCGCAGGCGCGCCGGGTCGTGGCCGTGCGCCTCGGCGGCGAGGAACAGCCCCGCGGCGGCGAACCCGCCGGGCAGCGAGTGGTCGCAGCTGACGCGGTCGAGCGGGATGCCCTCGTACAGCGCGGCGAAGTCGGCCCCGCGGCAGACCGACACGCCCTGGTTGCCGACCGCGTGCCGGGCGTAGGGATGGTCGGGATCCATGAAGCACTGGGTGGGTGTGTCGCCGATGACGTCGAGGCCGGTCGCTCCGTGCTCGAGCAGGTAGTGGAACTGCTCGTTGGAGCGCTCCGGAGGGCCCTCGCCGGACAGCTCGCGGACGATGAGCTCGTGGCCCTCGCCGGGCGCGCGCGTGCGCGGCGCGCGGGTGCCGCGCGTGTAGGGGAAGCTGCCCGGGTCGCCGAGGTCGCGTTCGTAGTCGACCGAGACCGACGCGGGCGTGTAGAACAGCGCCCGCTCCGGGCGCGTGGGAGAACCCACGGGGGCCCGCCTCACGCCGGCACCTTTCGGAAGCCCACCGTGGTCAGCCCGGGGCCGGCATCGGCACCCCTAGCGGCCACGGTCACCCGAGCAGGCTCCGGAAGTCCGGCGGCCGGCGCTCGCGGAACGCGGCCAGCGCTTCGAGATGGGCGGGGCGCTCGGTGAGCCGGCGGAACTCGGGCTCCTCGCGGTCGCGCGCGGCACGCGCCGCGGGCAGCCGGGCGTCGAGCAGCAGCCGCTTCGTCGACATGAGCGATTCGAGCGGCTGGGCGGCGATCTGCTCGCACACCGCGAGCGCCTCGGCGAGCAGTTCCTCGTCGGAGGTCAGCTGCCAGACGAGGCCGGTGCGCGCCGCTTCCTCGGCGGGGATCCAGCTCGACGTCAGCAGCGCGTGCACCGCCGGCTGACGGCCCATGAGCGATGGGATCGTCGAGGTGCTGCCCGCCTCCGGGACGAGGCCGAGCGACGTGAACGGCATGCGAAAGCGCGCGGACGCGCCCGCGAGCACGAGCTCGCAGTGGCCGAGCATGGTCGTGCCGATACCGACCGCGAGGCCGTTGACGGCGGCGACGAGGGGCTTCGGGAAGGTCTCGACGCACTCGATGAACGCGTCGTAGGGATCCTTCCCGCCGGGCTCCGGCTCGGGCCCCGCGTCGTCGGAGATATCCGACCCGGCGGTGAACGCGCGCCCGGATCCGGTCACGAGGACGCAGCCGACCTGGGGGTCAGCGGCCGCCGCTTCGAGGCCTTCGCGGACGGCGTCGAACAGCGCCCGGTTGAACGCGTTGAGCGCTTCCGGGCGGTTGAGCGTGAGGATGAGGACCCCTTCGCGGCGCTCGCTGAGCGCCACCGCGGAGGCGGGTGGTGACGTGACGGGATCGGCGTGCATAATCTGACGGCAGCTTATCGACTTCGGAGGGAGAGGCCCGTGGGGCCGCAGGACTGGACCGAGCTCGTGTTGCACCTCGCCGCGCCGTCGCAGGGGGACTGGGTGGCGCTCGAGCACGGCGACGAGCAGATGACGATCAAGCAGCTCGCGTCCGCCATGCTCGCCGCCGCGGGCGCGCTCCGGGGCGACGGCCCCGTCGCGGTGAGCGAGGCCGACCCGATCTCGCACACCGTGGCCGTCCTGGGCGCGGTGTGCGCCGGGCGCCCGGCGATGCTCGTCGACCCGAAGCATCCCCAGGCGGTCCTGGACGACGTCGTCGAGCGCGCCGGCGCGACCACCGTCGTCGGACGCCCCGTCGACGGCGTCGCGCACCTCGACCGGGCGCGACTGGTCGCCGCGCCGCCCGCCTCGCCCCTTCCCCGGCCGCCCGAAGCGATCGGCTCGATCCTGCTCACCTCCGGCTCGACCGGGATGCCGAAGCTCGTCCAGCGCGCCCGCGGCGCCGACCTGCACGCCGCGATGTGCCTGCGCCTCGCGAACTTCCCGATCGAGCCCGGCGACCGCCACTGGCTCTGCGTGCCCTACGCGGCCGCACCGTTCCACAGCCTCGTGATGGGCGCCCTCCTGGCCCGCGCCACCGTCGTCTTCGCACCGTTCGCGCGCGAGTCGGTCGACGCCTTCCTCGCCGAGCGCCGGATCTCGAGCGTGTATCTCGTGCCGACGATGCTGCGCCTGGCGCGCGAGCACGGCGGGCTCGACGGTCCCGGCTGGCGCGCGCTGCGCGCGCTCATGACCGGCGGCGAGAAGCTCGACGCGCCGACCGCCGAGGTCCTGCTCGAGCGCTTCGAGGGGCGGGTCTACTGCGCGTACGGCATGACCGAGATCCCCCGCCCCACCGAGGCGACGTTCGAGGAGATCGCCGCCCGGCCGGGCACGGTCGGCCGCGCGATCCCGTTCCGGCAGGTGCGCATCGCGGAGGTCGGCGGCGACGCGGACCTGCCCGTCGGCGAGGAGGGCGAGGTGCTCGTCACGGGCCCGGACCTGTTCGCCGGCTATCTCGGCCAGGAGCCCGCGGGGGATTGGTACCGCACGGGGGACCTCGGCCGGCTGGACGAGGACGGCTACCTCTACATCACCGGCCGCGCGTCGAGCGTCGTGAAGGTCGCCGGCAACCGCGTGTCGACCGAGGAGGTCGCGGCGGAGCTGCGCCGCCATCCCGCCGTCGCGCAGGCGGCGGTCATCGCGGTCGACGACCCGACGTGGACGAGCAGGCTCGTGGCCTTCGTCGTGATGACCGGGGCCGAGATCCAGACCGACGAGCTGCGGGACTGGATGGGCGAGCGCCATCCGGCCTACAAGGTGCCGCGCACCGTGCGCCGCATCGCCGATCTCCCGGTCGACAGCTCCGGCAAGGTCTCGCTGCAGACGCTGCACACGATCGCCGCGACCTCAGAGGAGGCATCGTGAGGTTCTTCCTCTACGGCACGTACATTCCGGCCAACCAGCTCGTCGCGGTCGCGCGCGCGGCGGAGGCCTGCGGCTTCCACGGGATCACGATCCCCGACCACGTGGTGTACCCGCACGACACGGCGACCGCGTATCCCTACGCGCCCGACCCGGAAACCGGCCGGACACCGTGGGACGAGACGTGCGACTGGCCGGACCCGATGGTGTCGGCGGGCGCGATGCTCGCCGCCACCGAGCGGCTGACCATCCTGACCGGCATCTTCGTCCTGCCGATGCGCGACCCGCTGCTCGTGGCCAAGGCCGCCTCGACGGTCGCCGCGCTGAGCCCCGGCCGCTTCATCCTCGGCGCCGGCGCCGGGTGGCTGCGCGAGGAGTTCGAGATCCTCGGCTTCGACTTCGACACCCGCGGCCCGCGCAGCGACGAGGCGATCGGGGCGCTGCGGGCGCTCTGGACCGGCGAGCGCGTCAGCCACCGCGGCCGCGACGTGACGATGCGCCCGGCGCCGCCCATGCCGATCCCGATCTACGTCGGCGGCGACGCGCGCCCCGCGCTGCGCCGGGCCGCCCTGCTCGCCGACGGCATCCTGCCGCCGCTCAACAGCCAGCGCCGAACCGCCGAGCACCTGGAGACGATCGCCGGCCTGCGCGCCGAGCACGGCCGCACCGGCCCGTTCGACTATGTCGCCGCGGCGGCCGGTGTCGGCACGCCCGACGGCATCGCGGAGATCGGGGCGCTCGGGGTCGAGTCGGTCCACGTGGACCCGTTCGCGCTCTACGTGCGCCGCTACGGCGGGCTGACCCTCGACGAGCGCCGGGCGGCGCTCGAGCGCTACGCGGGGGAGGTCATCGCCCCGCTGGCCGGCGCCTGAGGGGAGCTGCGCCCGCCGCCGAGCTCGCGCACGAGCACGTTGCGCAGGATCTGGTTCGTGCCGCCGAAGATCTCCTGCACCTTCGCCTCGCGGTGGTAGCGCTCCATCCCGTACTCGACCATGTACGAGTAGCCGCCGAGGATCTGCATGCCGTGCAGCGCGCACTGCGTCGCGGTCTCCGAGGCGGCGATCTTCGCCACGGCCGACTCGGCGTGGCAGGGCAGACCGGCGTCGAGGCGGTCGGCCGCCAGCCGCGTGAGCGCCCGCGCCCCTTCGAGTGCGATCGCCATGTCGGCGAGCATGTGCCCCACGGCCTGATGGTTGATGATCTCGGTGCCGAACTGGCGACGCTCGAGGGCGTACCGGCGGGCGAGGTCGAACGCGCCCTGCGCGGTGCCGAGGCTCTGCGCGGCCGTGTACACGCGGTCGGCGTCGAGCAGGTCCATGACGATCGCGGCACCGGCATCGACCTCGCCGACGATCGCCTCCGGCCCGAGGCGCACGTCGTCGAAGAACACCTCACAGGTGTGCGTCGCCTGGCCGGCGAGCTTGCGCAGCGGCTGCACGGCGACCCGCGGGTCGCGGCGCGGGATCAGCACGAACGTCAGCGCGCGGCGGGGCGACGCCCCCGGCGTCGTGCGCACCAGCGTGAGGATGACGTCGGCGGCGTCGGCGCCGGTCGTGAAGATCTTCTGGCCCCGGATGACGAAGCCGTCGCCGTCGGGGATCGCCCGGGTCGCCAGGCCCATGAGGTCCGAGCCGCAGTCCGGCTCGCTGAGCGCCATCGCCATGCGCAGCCGGCCCGCGGCCAGCGCGGGCAGGTGGGCGCGCTGCTGGTCGCCGGTGCCGAAGCGCCCGATGGCCTCCGCGCAGAACAGCGCGGTGGGCACATACGCGTAGGCGAGGCAGGCGCCCGCGCGCTGGATCTCCTCGATGACGATGCACCGCGTGCGTGCGTCCGCGGGGGAGCCGCCGTGGTCCTCGTCGATGGCGATGCCCCACAGGCCCAGCTCGGCCATCCCGTCGAGGATCTCGGCCGGATAGGTCTCCGTCGCGTCGAGATCGGCGATGCGGGAGATCGGTGCCTCGCGCTCGAAGAACGCCCGCAGCGTCTGGCGGATCTGGCGCTGCTCGGGGGTGTCCGATGGGTCGCTCAGGGGGTCGAACATGGCGGGTTGCTCCTCGCACTGCTGCTAATCCGGTGTCAGGTTACTGAGCGGTGATCCCCCCACCTTTCGGTGGTGTTCCCCAGGTGTCACCCGCACTGGGAGGCGCTGATAAGCTGGTGTCAGGTTCCCGAGGAGCACGAGGAGTACGAGCCGATGATCGAGGTTGGCATTTTCGACGGCGGGTCCAGCGATCTGCCCTTCCGCAAGACCGCGTCCGGTCAGCGGATAGTCGACGGCACCCTGGCCGACGTCCACGACGCCGCGCGCCGCACGCAGGCCGCGCAGGTCCGTCGTGCGGTCCTCGCCGAGAGCGTCGGCTTCGACTACTACTGGCTCACCGAGCACCACTTCGGCACGGAGGGCGCCGAGCTCTCCACGAACCCGCTGCAGATCGGCACTGCGATCGCCGCGCTCACGCGCACCATCCGCATCGGCCAGCTCGCCAACATCGTCGCATTCCACCACCCGATCCGGCTCGCCGAGCAGATCGCGATCCTCGACAACCTCAGCGGCGGGCGCGCCGAGGTCGGACTCGGGCGCGGCTACCAGGGCCGCGAGGCCGAGATGTTCGGCAAGACCTACGGCGCCGGCATCCAGGACCAGGAGCGCAACCGGTCCTTCCACCACGAGGCCTACGAGATCCTCATCAAGGCGTGGACCGAGGAGAGCTTCAGCCACACGGGTCAGTTCTTCAGCATCCCGCCCGACTACACGAAGTGGAACCACGCGCAGACGATCGCCTTCTTCGAGGAAGGCGATGCCGGGCCGGACGTAAACGACGTCTTCAAGATCGCCCCGCCGGACCAGTACTCGATGATGGGCCCGCCGATCAGCGCGTCGGGGACCACGCTCAAGCAGCTCTCGGTCATGCCGCAGCCGTTCCAGAAGCCGCACCCGCCGCTGTGGGAGCCGCTCAACAGCGAGCGCACCATCCGCTGGGCCGCCAGCAAGGGGCTCAACGGCAACTTCATCTTCGAGAGCGACCGCGCGCTCAAGCCGAAGCTCGACGTCTACATGGAGCAGTCCGCGGCCTCCGGCTGGCCCAACGGCGGCGAGTTCAAGTACGGGTGGGACGCCGAGAAGCACCGCGGCGTGAGCTCCGGGCGCGTCGTGCACATCGTCGACCCGTCGCTCAGCCACTGCAACCCGGACCTGGCGCGCGAGTCGCAGCTGTTCCAGTGGGACTTCTACAAGCCGTTCGGGTTCACGGCGATCCTCGCCGAGCCGGGCGAGACGCCGCGCATGGACGTCGACGTCACCGCCGAGGTGCTCGAGCAGCAGGGGATGCTCATCGTCGGCAGCAAGGAGCACGTCATCGAGAAGCTCATGGGCCTGAAGGAGACGGCCTACGCCGACGGCGACTTCATCACGAACATCTGGTTCGAGTCCGGCGGCACCCCGCACGAGGCGGTCGAGGAGCAGATCCAGTTCTTCGGCGAGGAGATCATCCCCGAGCTGCGGCGCAACTGCGGCGGCTCGCCCGAGCGCGCCGAGAGCACGGTGCAGCTCGTGCCCGACGCCGTCGCGGCGAAGGTCTGACCCGGTCGAGTTCGAGGCGGGCGATGGACGACGTCGCGGCCATCGTCCGCCTCACCCACGACTACGCGCTGTACAACGACACCTTCCGCGTCGACGACCTGGTGGAGCTGTTCACCGAGGACGCGTTCTTCGACATGGCGCCCGCCGGCCTGGAGCGCTACGAGGGCCGCGCGGCGATCCGCGACTTCTTCGAGCGCGAGAAGCGCGCGCTCTCCCATGTGATGCACCTGACGTCGAACCACCGCGTCGACGTCGACGGCGACACGGCGACCGGCACCGCGTACTACCTCGCGATGGGGATCACCCGCCGCGGCGGGCGCGAGAACCAGGCGCGCGGCTACTACGACGACCGCTACGCGCGCACGCCCGAGGGCTGGCGGTTCGCATCGCGGCGCAGCTGCCTGCTGCTGCCATGGGAGCCGATCCGGCGCCCCGCCGCGACCACCTCGTGACCGCGCTGGGCGGGACGGGCGTCTGGAGCGGCGAGCTGCGCTTCAAGCGCGACCGAGCCGCTGCGACCGAGGCCGCGGCCGAGCTCGACGAGCTCGGCTATGACGCGCTCTGGATCCCCGGCGGCACGGGCACCGGCCTGCCGCTGTTCGACGTGGCGGCCGAGCTGCTGGACGCGACGCGACGCGCGACGGTGGCCACCGGCATCCTCAGCATCTGGGTGCAGGACGCGCAGAGCGCCGCCGCCGGGCACGAGCGCCTGCACGACGCGTACGGGGCCCGCTTCCTGCTCGGGCTCGGCATCAGCCACGCGGCGTTCGTCGAGGGCGAGGCGGCGGACGCACTCCTCACGAGGCCCCGCACCGCGATGCTGCGCTACCTCGACGCGCTGGACGCCGCCGCTGCGGGCGACCTCCGCGGCGAGCGCGTCCTCGCCGCGCTCGGCCCGCGCATGCTCGAGCTCGCGCGCGACCGCAGCGCGGGCGCGCATCCGTACTTCGTCACGCCCGAGCACACGCGGTTCGCCCGCGAGGCGCTCGGTGACGGGCCGCTGCTCGCGCCCGAGCAGGCGGTCGTCCTCGAGCGCGACTCCGCGCGGGCGCGGGAGATCGCGCGCGCCCACATGCACGTCTACCTCGGCCTGCCGAACTACACGAACAACCTGCTGCGCTTCGGCTTCACCGAGGACGACCTGCGCGACGGCGGCAGCGACCGGCTCGTCGACGCCGTCGTCTGCTGGGGCGACGAGGACGCGGTGCGCACGCGACTCGACGAGCACCGGGCCGCCGGCGCCGACCACGTCACGCTGCAGGTCCTCAGCGGCCGGCGCGGCGAGCTGCCGCTGCCGGAGTGGCGGCGGCTCGCCGCCGCGCTGCTGGACTGAGCGGTTCTACCCCACCGGCGCCGTCACGCGGACGAGCTCTTCCGCGCGCGCCCATTCCTTGGCCAGGACCTCCTCGAGGTAGGCCAGGCGCTCCTCGCCCGAGAGGAAGTCGAAGCGCACCGTCCCGAGCGGGTCGATCCGGTTGCGCAGCAGGTCGATCTGCTCCGCGGTCGGCTCGGCGGTCGTCGGCACGTCGGCGGGCACGTCGACCGCGAAGCCCGTGGCCGCCACGACCTCGTCGACGGAGACGCCGGGATGGACCGACTCGATCGCGAACGGCCGCTCGTCGTCCTCCTTGACCAGCACGGCCAGCGGAGTGACGATCGTCACCGGGCCGCCGCTGACGAGGCCGAGCGCCTCGCGCTTGTCGCGCGAGATCGGCGTGCGCCTGCCGGTCGCGTAGTCGACCTTCGCGCAGAGCGTGCGCGCGTCGTGCTTGGAGAAGTAGGCGACGACCTTGCGGTAGTTCTGGACGACCTCGGGCGCGCCGGCGCCCCCCGGCAGGCGGACCTTCGGATGGTCGTAGTCGCCGATCGCCGACAGGTTGATCGCCCCGTCGCCGTCCATCTGCGCGGACGAGACGCACTCGAGCAGGCCGTGCGTGCCGAGGTGGACGAGGTGCCCGTTGGGCGTGAACGAGTTGCGCGCCAGCGACCCGCGGTACGCGGCGGCCTCCGAGCCGGTGAAGCTCAGCTCGACCGGCGGCATGCCGATCGCGTTGTAGCCGACGAGCCAGGCGTCGGGCGCATGGGTCAGCTTCGCCAGCATGTACGCCGCGTAGGCCAGCGGCGTGAACGAGCCGAGGATCGTGACGTAGTCGCCCTCCTCGGTCATCTCGGAGGCGATGCGGCACACCATCACCTCGTGGACGTCGTACTTGGCCATCACGCCTCCTGCAGGGTCGGGCCGGCCTCGGCGAGCGCGGCGAGAACGCGGCCGCGGTCGCCGGCGAGCACGCGCTCGCGGTACTCCGCCTCCGTTTCGCCGCGGATCCGGTCGACGTACGCGGCGTACGCGTCGCCCCCGGCCATCGCGGCCTTCTGGTACTCGAGGATCTCCCACGCGTCCTGCGCGTAGCGCGGCACGTGCGAGCACGGGTGCGCGCCGAACGGCGCCTCGATGACGTGGTCGACGAGGAAGCCCGGGATCTTCGTGAGGTGCGACTGCGCCGCGATCTCCGAGCTGTCGACGATCTCCTCGCAGGTGACGATCACCGTGTCCGAGGCAGCGGCGAGCTCGGGGTCCTGCGAGTAGGTGCCGTCGAACTGGACGTTGCCGAGGCGGTCGCAGCGCAGCGCGTGGATGATCGCCACGTCGGGCCGGATCGCCTTGACGACCATGACGTCCTCGTCGCCGAAGCTCGTGCGCGCGGTGCCGAAGACCTCGGGGTTCTGCGCGACGAGGTCCGAGCCGATCGGGCCGCGGACCGGCATGAACGGCACGGACTGCCCGCCGGCCTCCAGCGCGACCTGCAGCGACAGCGCCGGGATCTCGGTGATCGGCAGCTCGCCGGCCTGCACCGCGCGCCGGAAGTTCTGGGCGAGGCCCATGGCCTCGAGCGTGACCATGGAGAAGGTGAGGTGGCGCAGGACCCCGGCGCCGACCATCAGGTCGACGTCGACGGAGCCGAGCAGCGCGAGGCCGTGGATGTCGGTCCGCCGAGCCCGGACGAGCTCCCGGACCGCCGCCATCGGATGGTTGGCGAACCAGCCCCCGCCGAAGGCGACGACCGCGCCGTCGCCGACGAGCTCCGGGAGCCGCTCGAGGTGGGTGATCTTGTTCACGGGCATATACTGGCGTCAGATTATCAATGTGCGTGAGGTCGTGGACAGCGGGCCGGGTCGGCCATGTGGAGATCGCCCGACCCGAGCGGCGCAACGCGCTGGAGCCGGAGACGATCCGCTCCCTGCGCGCGGCCGTGCGGGCCTTGGCACATGAAACTGAAATCCGGTGTCTCGTGCTCAGCGGCGCCGGCGCCTCGTTCTCGGCGGGAGGCGACATCGCCGCCCTGCGGCGCCAGTCCCCGAGCGAGACGCTGGCCCACAACCGCGCCGTCCTCGAGGCGGCCGCCGAGCTCGAGCGCCTGCCGATCCCCTCGGTGGCGGCGCTGCACGGCCACGCTCTCGGCGGCGGGCTCGAGCTCGCGCTCGGCGCCAGCCTGCGCATCGCGTCCGACGACGCCCGGCTCGGGTTCCCCGAGGTCGGGCTCGGCCTGATCCCCGGCGGCGGCGGGACGTCGCGGCTGCCCCACATCGCCGGGCGCGGCGGTGCGCTGCTGCTCCTGCTGACCGGCGAGCCGGTCGGCGCGGCCGAGGCGCTGCGCATGGGGCTCGTCGACCAGATCGTGCCGGCAGGCGAGCTGATGCCGGCGGCGGTGCGCCTGGCCGAGCGGATCGCCGCCAACGGTCCGCTCGCGGTGCGGGCCATCCGCGACCTGGTCCGCGCCCAGGACGAGCGCCTGCTGGCCGCGGCGATCGCCGACGCCGAGCGGCGGCTCGAGGACGTCCTCGCGTCCGACGACCTGCGCGAGGGCCTCGCCGCGTTCAGCGAGCGGCGCGCGCCCGCGTTCACCGGCTGCTGATGCGCACGGCTCTCGTCACCGGCGCCTCCTCGGGCATCGGGTTCGCCATCGCGCGCGAACTGGGGCGCGTCGGGCACGCACTCACGGTGACGTCGCGGCGCGACGACCGCCTGCAGGCCGCGGCGCAGCGGCTGCGCGCGGAGGGCATGACGGTCGAGGCGGTCGCCGCGAACGCGGCCGACGAGGAGGGCATCGCCGCGGTCGTCGAGCGCCACAAGGCCCGGTTCGGCCGGCTCGACGTGCTCGTCAACAACGCCGGCATGGGCATCGGCGGCGAGATCGACGAGCTGCCGGTCAAGCACATCGACCTCCAACTCGACGTCAACCTCCGCGCGGTCATCCTCGGCTACCGGTTCGCCGTGCCGCTGCTGCGGGCGGCCGGCGCCGAGCACGGCACCGCGCTCGTCGTCAACACCGCGTCGGTGACCGCCGAGCGGCCCGAGCCGCTCATGCCGATCTACGCGGCGACGAAGGCGGCCGTGGTCGGCTTCACGCGTGCGATGAACCTCGACCTCGGAGCGGCCGGGATCAAATCGTGCGCGCTGTGCCCGGGCATCGTCGCGACCGCGATGACCGTGCCGCTGCAGGGCGAGATCTCCGCCGGGGACATGATCCGCCCCGAGGATGTGGCGAGCGCGGTGACGTGGCTGCTGTCGCTGTCGCCCCAGTGCGTCGTGCCCGAGATCCCGTTCCTGCGGCCGGGCAACGCGGCCTGAAGATCAGTGCTTCATCGCGTAGGCGCCGAAGCGGCTCTCGTCGAGCTCGGCGCCGACGAAGACGAGCAGCAGCGTGGCGGGGGCGTCGCTCTTGTTGGCCCACGAATGCTTGGCCCCGCACTGGATGAGGCAGTCGCCGGCCTTGAGGACCTTGCTGACGCCGTCGTCGAGCGTCAGCGTGAACTCGCCGGCGATGACGTACTCGATGTCGACGGTCGCCGTGTAGTGCATGCCGCCGGAGTCCGACACGGCGTCGCCCATGCCGGGCGTCAGCCGCTCGGTCTCCTCCCACGCCGCGGCGGGGTCCTCGGCGACCACGATCTCGGACTCGGGCGGGTACGTGAAGACGATGAAGCGGTAGCCGTCGGGGGTCGTCGGGAAGAAGCGCAGGCCCTGCTCGACCGCGCCGTCGTTGGGCACGACGGGCGTCTGGTCGCTGCCGAAGAGATCGAGGATCTGGTTGCCGCCGAGCGTCGGCGGCACCTTGGCCTCGACGACCTCGTCGGAGACGAAGATCGACTTGCCGGACTCGTCGATGCCGGTGACGACCCTGCGGATGCTCTGCACGGTGAGGCTCTCCTTCCGAACCGGGGTGGGACCTGACGTTCGATTCTCCCCGCGGGCGGGCGCGAATGCAGGCGCGGACGGCGATGACCCCCTGATCGGCGGGAGTTGCCGGAGCGCCGTTCCGCGGCCCGCGCCCATCCGCGACAGTCTTGCGCGCACCGTGCCGCCGGACGTGGACGTCTCAGGATCGCTCGTGCCCGACCTCATCGGGTGCGCGACGCTGCGCTTCCCCGGCAAGGTCGCGGTGGACGTCGACGGCGACACGCTCACGTTCGCCGAGCTCTCGGACCGGGCGTCGCGGCTGGCCCGGGCGCTGCTGGACCGCGGCATCGGCGAGGGCGAGCGGGTCGCGCTGCTGGCGCTCAACGAGCGTGAGACGCTCGAGATCCGGGTCGGCGCGCAGCGGGCGGGCGCGATCCTCGTGCCGCTCAACTACCGGCTCGCCGAAGCCGAGTTGCACGCCTGCGTCGAGGACTGCGCGCCCCGCTTGATGATCGCCGGGCCGGACTTCGCGGACGTCGCCGCCCGGATGCCCGTGCCTGCGGTGCTGCACTTGGGCGACCGCTCCTACGAGGACGCGCTCGCTGCTGCCGACCCGATGCCGGTCCCAGCCGGCTACCCGCCCGAGCGCATCTGCCACATCAGCTACACCAGCGGCACGACGGCGCGCCCCAAGGGCGTGATGCTGTCCAACCGGTCGATCCACCACGGCACGATGGCGATGGGCCACGAGCTCGGCTCGCATCCGCAGGCCGTCTTCCTCGCCTCCACCCCGCTGTTTCACGTCGGCTCGCAGGTCGGCTACTCGTGCGTGTACCTCGGCGGCACGCACGTGCAGATGCGCAAGTTCGACCCCGACGGCTTCCTGGCCACGCTCGAGCGCACGCAGGCCACGCACTGCCAGCTCGTGCCGGCGATGATCCAGATGGTCGTCGACCGCTGGGGCGACCGCCCGCCCAGCTCGCTGCAGCGGGTGCTCTACGGCGCCGCACCCATGCCGCCGGCCCTGCTGCGCTCCGCGATCGAGAGCCTCGGCTGCGAGTTCGTCAACGGCTACGGCAGCACGGAGGCGATGGGCATCTCGTTCCTCGCCCCGCACGAGCACGACCCCGACGGCGCGCCCGAGCGCCTGGCGTCCGTCGGGCGCAGCAGCACGCTGTCGGCGTGCCGCGTCGTGAGCGAGGACGGCCGCGACGCCGCGCCCGGGGAGGTCGGCGAGGTCCTCGGCCGCGGCCCGGCGCTCATGAGCGGCTACTGGCGCAACCCCGAGGCGACGGCCGAGGCGCTGCGCGACGGCTGGATGCACACGGGCGACCTCGCCTACCGCGACGAGGACGGCTACCTGTACCTCGTCGACCGCCGCAACGACAAGATCGTGACCGGCGGCGAGAACGTCTTCCCCAGCGAGGTCGAGAACGTCATCCTCAGCCACCCCGCCGTCGCCGAGGTCGCCGTGATCGGCGTGCCGGACCGGACGTGGGGCGAGGCGGTCACCGCGGTCGTCGTCCTGCACGACGGCGCGAGCGCCGACGAGTCCGACATCGTCGCCCACTGCCGCGGCAGCCTCGCCGGCTACAAGGTGCCCAAGCTCGTACGCTTCCACGACGCGCCGCTGCCGCGCACGCCGACCGGCAAGCTGCTGCGGCGCGACCTGCGGCGCACCTGGCCGCAGCCGGCCGGGGCATGACGCGCGACGCGGTCAGCGCGTGCCCGGGGTCCACTCCTTCTCCGCCCACTCGCGGGTCCACCCGTAGAAGGCGACGTTCGGGTTGCCCTCGGCCCACAGCCGGGTGAACTCGCGGTTGCGGATGCGCCAGACGCCGTCGCGGCGGACGAAGTCGTCGACGTAGTCGCCGATGACGCGCAGGAACGGGCCCTCAGGGTGATCCTCCTTGACGAGCAGCGCGTCGACGCTGCAGCGTGTGACGGCGGTGTCGCCGTCGTAGCCGACGACGCGGAAGTTCGTCGTGCTGTGGCGGCTGCCGTCGAGCGGCGCGTGGAACGGGTCGATGAACGACACCGCGTCGTCGATGCCGTCGAACGGCCCCCACGGCTCGCCGTAGGTGAGCTGGATCTCCTCGACGAAGACGGTCCGGAACAGGTCGCAGTCCTTCGTGTCGATGGACTGGGCGTACTTCATGATCACGTCGTGCAGGGCGATCCAGTCCTCGGGCGGAACGTCCACGCCGGCGTTGTCGATGTCGGCCATGCTGCCTCCTCGGTGTCTCGGCTCAGCGCCGGTAGCTGGGGTCGGACCGGTCGCGCCGGCCCAGGGTCTCGGGGGCGAAGGCCAGCCATTCGTCGATCGCGACCTTTGCTCCCCACTCGACGACCACGACGCGCTGGGCGATGGCCCAGCGGCCGCCGCGGCGATCGAGGCGATCGCAGTAGCGCAGCCAGTTCAGGGCGAACGACTCGCCCCACGCGTGGTCCGTGGTGCCGCGGTGGTGGGCGACGCAGTACGTCTCGGCGTGCGCCACATCGCCGTCGACCTCGACGAGCATGTTGCCCGCGACATGCATCGTGCGCTCGAAGGCAGGCAGCGTCTCGGACGCCTGAAGGAAAGCGAGGAACGCGGTGCGGTCCCCGCTGAAGCCGAACCCGGAGAAGTCCGCGTGGGCGTCGGGGTGAAAGCAGGACTCGACCAGCGGCCAGTCCAGGCGGTCGATCCCCCGGTAGTAGCGCAGGAGGACGTCCTCGATCTCCCGGCGCGCGATCAGCTCGGCGAGGTCCACCGCCGCGGCCCTCAGGCTTCGGCGCCGGCGAGCGGCGCGGGCGACGGCAGTCCGACCTCGCGCAGGGCCGGCGTGACCTTCGTGCTGAGCAGCTCGATGTGGCGGGCGACGAGGTCGTCGGGCATGCCGGCGATCGAGGACCAGACGAGGATGTGCTCGATCGGCAGGTCGCCCATCCACTCCGTCAGCCGGCGGATCGCCTCGTCGGGCGTCACGACGTCGAACTTCGGCGCCAGCAGGACCGACTCGCCCGAACGCAGCGACTCCGGGTCGAGGTCGGGGAGCAGCGCCATCCCCGGCGCCACGGTGTCCAGCCCGCCGTAGTACGCATAGCTGCCCCATTGGTAGGTGAGGTGCGGGGAGATCCGCGGCCAGGCGGCCTCGGGGTCGTCGTTGATCACCATCTGGACCAGGCCGCCCATGCGGGCCGAGTCGGGGTCGTGGCCCGCGCCGGCCAGCGCCTTGCGGTACTCGGGCAGGCTCGCCGGCCCGGGCCAGAGCAGCCCCTCGCCCAGCCGACCGGCGATGCGGGCGGCGCGCAGGCCGGTCCCGCCGATCCAGATCGGCATGTGCTCCTGCAGGGGCGCGGGCGTGGCGACGCCCTCCTCCCAGAGCCGGCGGATCTCGATCGCCCGCTCTTCGAGCGCCTCGAAGCGACCCTTCGGCGACACCCCGTAGGTCTTGAACTCGGGCACGACGTAGCCGGCGCCGAGGCCCAGCTCGAAGCGCCCGTCGCTGATGAGGTCGATGACCGCGCCCTGCTCGGCGATGTCGGCGGCGGGCCGCAGCGGCGCGAGCACGACCCCGGCACCGAGCTGGATGCGCTTCGTCCGCGCCGCGGCGGCGGCGGCGAACGTCAGCGGCTGCGGCAGGTAGCCGTCCTCCCAGAAGTGGTGCTCCGAGAACCACGCGGCGGCGATGCCCAGCCGCTCAGCCTCCACGACCTGCTCGAGCGCCGTCTCGTAGAAGCCCTTCCACGGGCGCTGCCACTTCGGGGGATTGCGGAGGTCCATGTAGATCCCGACCTGCATCGAGGCACCTTCCAGTGATCGAGGGACGACGTCAGCGACGATAACCTGGCGTCAGAATCCGTTGGCGCCCATCATGGACTGCCCGCCGTCGACGCGCAAGACCTGGGCGGTGACAAAGCCCGTCGAGGGCTGCGCCAGGTACAGCACGGCGGCGGCCACGTCGTCGCCCTCGCCCACGCGCCCGACGGGGTTGAGGATGAAGCGGCCGTCGGCGTCCGTGCGGTCGTCGAGGCCCGCCTCGGTGAGGCGCGTGCGGATCCAGCCCGGTGAGATCGCGTTGACGGTGATGCCGTAGGGCCCCAGGTCGCACGCCATGCCGGCCGCGAGCAGGTTCACCGCCGCCTTGCTCGCGCAGTAGTGCGCGGAGCCCGGGTCGACGCGGTCGGCGTTCATCGAGCCGATGAGGACGATGCGCCCGCGCCGGTCGTTGGCGATCATCCGCCGCGCGGCGATCTGGCCGGCGAGGAAGCAGCCCTTCGCGTTGATGTCGAACGTGGCGTCCCAGGCCTCGTCGGTCAGCTCGGTGAAGGGGGCGTGGAAGAAGGCGCCGTGCGAGCAGACGAGGATGTCGACGGGCCCGTGCGCCGCCTCGGCGTGGGCGATCAGTCGCTCCATGTCCTCGCGCCGGGACACGTCGGCGGCGACGCCCTCCACGGATCCGGACGCGCCGAGCCGCGCCACCGCCGCGTCGACGTCGGCCTGCGTGCGCGAACAGATCGTGACCGATGCGCCCTCGCGCAGCAGCGCGCGCGCGGTGGCCAGGCCGATGCCGTGACTGCCGCCCGTCACGACGGCCGCCATGCTGTCCAGCGTGCCCAAGGCGAGCTCCTCTCCGGGGTGGACTGAGGACACTCTATTCTCACCGCACCCTCGCGCTCAAGGGAGCGCGGCGGGAACGGGCCGATCGGGGGGCGCCGTCAGCGCGGCGGGAACGGGCCGATCGGGGGGCGCCGTCAGCGTGCCCGGATCTTGGCGTTGTCCCAGGTCAGGGGGCGGCCCGCGGGATGGATCGCGATGTGGACGCGCGCGCGGTCGTAGTGGCGGCGGGTGGCGTCGGGGACGGTCTGCGGCGTGCGAAACGCGGCGTACTTCGCGTCGAAGAGCGCGTCGATGCCCGCGCACCGCTCGGCGTCGCCGACGATGGCGGCGCGGCCGTGGATCACGGCCGCGCGCAGCTCGGCCCACGCCCGGCCGTGCTCGACCGTGAAACACACGCGGGGGTCGCGGCGGACGCTCGCGGCCTTCGCCGAGGCCGCCAGGGTGCGCACGAACACGGTGCGATCGGCTACGACGAACCACATCGGCACCGCCACCGGGGCACCGTCGCGGCGCACCGTCGACAGGATGCCGGTGTGGGAGCCGGCGACGAGCTCCCACATCTCGTCCTCGGTCAGGCGGACGCCGATGGCGCTCTCCGGGGGCGGGCGGTGAACGCGATCGGGAGCTCCTCGGCGCCGAGGATGCCCTGCGTCCACGGCGTCATGCGGATCGGCCCGTCCAGGCGCGGCTCGCGCAGGCGCGCGGTGAGGACCTCGACCGCGATCTCCATCTCCAGCCGGGCGAGCTGATCGCCCAGGCACTTGTGCAGCCCGTGGCCGAACGGCACGCGGCGCCCCGGCTCGCGGTGGATGTCGAAACGGTCCGGGTCGTCGAAGCGCTCGGGGTCGCGTCCGCACGCGAGCATGTTCAGACACAGCACGGTGCCCGCCGGGATCAGCATCCCCTCGAGCTCGACGTCCTCCTGCACCTCACGCGAGAGGAAGTTGACGACGCCGTACAGGCGCATCCCCTCCTCCACGACCGCGCCGGCCAGCCGGGGATCGTCCGCGACGTCCTCCCACTGCCCCGTCTCGATGAGCCCGCGCAGGCTGGAGACCATCTGGTAGCGCGTCGTGTCATGGCCGGCGAACAGCAGGTTCGCGATGCCCCAGATCAGCTCGTCGCCGATCAGGCGGTCGTCGTCCTCGGCCGCGATGAGCGCGTCGATGAAGTCGCCCGGCCGCCGGTCCGCCGGCAGCGCGCGGCGGTGGGCCACGAGGTCCTCGGCGTAGTTGCGCAGCCCCTCCAGTCCTGCGGCCAGCCGGTACTGGGTGCGCTCGAACGGCACGGAGAGCAGGTGGACGATCTCGAGCGTCGCCTTTGCGAAGACCGGGATGTCGCCGGCCGGCACCCCGATGAGCGTGCACAGCGCCTCGATCGAGTACTGGTGGCTGAAGTCGAGTGTGAGGTCGCAGCGGCCGTCGCCGGCCCAGCCGTCGGCGATCCGGTGGGCGATCCCTTCGAGCCGCGGGCGCATGGCCGCGATGTCCGGCGGCCGAAAGCCCTGGCGCATGACGCGCCGCACGCGGTCGTGGCGGTCGCGCTTCATGTTCAGCAGCAGCCCCTGCTCGAGGAACTCGAGGACGATCGGCGGCGCGCCCTTGCGGTTGAAGTGCTCCCACGACAGCGTCGCCATCCGGCGGTCGTTGAGCAGGGATGCGAGCAGCTCGTAGGAGAGCACCTCGACGCCGCGCTCGCTGCGCGCGAGGACGCCCTGCGCGCGCAGGTCGCGCAGGATCGGGATGGGATCCTCGAGGTAGCGGGGGTCGCGGATGTCGAGGAACGGCAGCTCGGCCCGTTCGAGCGTGGTCGCCATAATTGAGGACACTCTACCTGACGACGCGGCCGGTGCCGACGTCGCGCAGGTCCAGGCGCGAGAAGCCCACCGGCTGCAGGTCGCGGCGCAACTCGCCGAAGGCGGCCGCGACCCCGTCGAGGCTGCGGTCGGCGAGGGGCAACGGCTCCGGGAAGGCGGGCGGCCGCATGATCGACAGCCCGCAGGCGTCGAGCCGGACGACCTGCCCGTTGACGTCTGCGGCGCGGTCGCTGAGCAGGAACACCGCCAGCGGAGCGACCGACTCCGGCGGCGGCTCATCCATGTGGGCCGCGTCGCGGTTGACCCACACCTCGGACATGGCCGTGCGCGCGAGCGGCGAGATCGCGTTGACGCGCACGCCGTATGGGGCGGCGTCGACGGCCCAGCCCCAGGTCAGCGCGACCACGCCGCCCTTCGACGCGCCGTAGAGCGAGTGCTCGAGCAGACCGAGCAGCGCGCCGGACGTGACGTTGAGGATCGCCCCCGACCGCTGGGCGACCATCGCCCGCAGCGCGTGGATGCCGCAGTACATCGTGCCGAGCAGGTTGACCTCGACGATCGCGCGGGCCCGCTCCCCGGCCTCCTCGCGCCAGGGATCGCCGACGTGCGAGATCCCGGCGTTGTTGATCAGCCCGTCGAGGCGGCCGAACGCCTGGGTGCAACGGTCGACCGCCGCCCCGGCGGCCGCCCAGTCCGCCACGGAACCGGCGTGCGCGACGGCCCGCCCACCGTCGGCGGCGATCTGGTCCGCCACCGCCGACGCGGCGCCCTCGTCGACGTCGTTGACGACGACGGCCGCACCCTCGGCCGCGGCCGCGATGGCGTAGGCCCGGCCCAGCCCGCCGCCCGCCCCGGTGACCACGATCGCCCTGTCCGCCAGCATCCCCATCGCCCACTCCTCCCGCCGGCCGGGGGCGACCGGCGCTCGACGCCACGTGCGATAAAGCGTATACCGATCTCCTGATCGACCTGCGCGTGTGGAACACTTGCGCGCGGTCATCCGGCAACCGGGGAACGACGTGCAACGAGCAACCAGAGCCGGCGCCGCGAACGGCGCCCCGAAGCCGAAGCCGAAGGCAGCCGGCAAGGGCCGCGCCCGGGCGGACAAGGCGGACGGCGCCGTCGCGCGCAAGCCGGGACGCCGCCTGGCCGAGGTCGTCGCCGACCGCATCGAGGAGGACATCGTCGCCCGCGGGTGGCCCGTCGGCGAGGTGCTCGGCTCCGAGGCCGACCTCATCGAGCGTTTCGGGGTCAGCCGCGCCGTGTTCCGCGAGGCGGTGCGCATCGTCGAGCACCACAACGTGGCCCGCATGCGCCGCGGGCCGGGCGGCGGGCTCATCGTCACCGAGCCCGACCCGCGCGCGGTCCAGAACGCCATGGCCCTGTACCTGCGCTACAAGGGCGTCGGCCGCGAGGTGCTGTTCGAGGCCCGCGCCGCGCTGGAGATCGCCGCGGTGGCGTCGGCGACCGAGCGCATCACCGAGGAGGGCATCGCGCGCCTGCGCGAGGTGCTCGACACGGAGGAGCGCGAGGGCGAGCGTGCGGTGGCCGAGGCCCACACCCACCACCTGCACGTCGTCATCGCGGAGCTGACGGGCAACCCGGCGATGGCGATGTTCATCGAGGTGCTCAACCGGCTCAACGAGGAGATGATCCTCGCGGAGATCGAGGCGGGCCACCGCGAAGTGCTGAGCGTGGCGGCCGCGGACTACCACAAGGCCCATGTCGCGATCGTCGACGCGATCGCCAGCGGCGACGCCGCGCTGGCCCAGCACCGGATGCGCCGGCACCTGGACGCCATCCTCGAGTACCTACACTGAGTACACTCTTTTGCGTTCATGGGCACCCCCGTCATCGTCGACGTCCTGCGCACGCCTGTTGGCCGCGCCCACAAGGGCTCGCTGACCGCGGTCCGCCCGGACGACCTCGCCGCCCTCGTCGTGCGCGGGCTGCTGGAGCGCCACCCCGACGTCGATCCCGCGACCATCGACGACGTCGCGTGCGGGTGCGGCTTTCCGTGGGGTGAGCAGGGCTACAACGTCGGGCGCAACGTCGCGATCCTGGCCGGGCTGCCGCACACGGTCCCCGCCCAGACCGTCACCCGCCTGTGCGCGTCGTCGCTGCAGGCGCTGCGGATCGCCGCGCACGCGATCATCGCGGGCGAGGTGCGCACGATGATCGCCGTGGGGGTCGAGTCCGTGTCGCGCGTGGGGCGCGGCATCGAGCTGTCGACGCCGAACCCGCTGCTGGACCCGGAGGCGGACGGCGAGGTGCTCGGCGCCGTCTTCACGCCGATGGGCATCACCGCGGAGAACGTCGCCGCGCGCTACGGCGTCACGCGCGAGGAGAGCGACCGTTTCGCCCAGCGCTCGCAGGAGCGCGCGGTCGCCGCCGCGCGCTCCGGGTTCAGCGCGCGAGAGATCCTCCCGGTCGCGCGGCCGGACGGCGGAACGATGACCGCCGACGACTCGCCGCGGGCGGGCTCGACGCTGGAGAAGCTCGCGGCGCTCGACCCGGTCTTCCGCGAGGACGGCGTCGTGACGGCCGGCAACTCGTGCCCGCTCAACGACGGCGCCGCGGCGGCGCTCGTGATGGACGAGGGCCACGCCCGCGCGCTCGGCCTGCGCCCCCGCGCCCGGATCCTCGCCTCCGCGGTCTCGGCCGTCGACCCGGCCTACATGGGCGTCGGGCCGATCGAGGCGATCGGCTGCGCCCTGGATCGCGCGGGGGTCGCGATCGCCGACGTGGACCGCTACGAGATCAACGAGGCATTCGCCGCGCAGGTCATCCCCGTGTGCCGCGAAACCGGCATCGACCCGTTCGACGACCGCGTCAACGCCCACGGGGGCGGGATCGCGATCGGCCACCCGTTCGGGATGACCGGGCTGCGGATCATGAGCACGTTGCTCAACGGGCTCGACGAGTGCGACGGGACGATCGGCATCGAGAGCATGTGCGTCGGCGGCGGCCAGGGCCAGGCGATGGTCGTGGAGCGCATCGGGTGAGCGCGCCGCGCTATCCCGACCTCGACGGACGGGTGGCGCTGGTGACCGGAGGCTCGCGCGGGCTCGGCGCGGCGACCGCGCGCGTCCTCGCCGCCAACGGCGCGACGGTCGTGGTGACCGGCCGCGATCCCGCGGCCCTCGCCGCCGGCGTGGACGGCATCGCCGCGGCGGGCGGCCGCGCGCGCGGCATCCCCGCCGACGCCACCGACCCCGCGGCGCTCGCGGGACTGCGCGCCGCCGCGGAGGAGGAGCTCGGGCCCGTCGAGCTCCTGGCTGCATTCGCGGGCGGCGACGGCGAGCATCCCGAGCGGCCGCTGGACGAGGTCACCGACGACGACTGGCACAGCGTCATCGACGGCAACCTCGGCGCGACGTTCTTCACCCTGCGCGAGTTCCTGCCTCCGATGGTGCGGCGCGGGCGCGGCGCCATCGTGCTCATGTCCTCCACGGCGGCGCGCCGTCAGACACCTGCACCGTACGCGTACACCGCGGCGAAGGCCGGCGTCATCGCGATGACGCGCAAGGCGGCCGCGGAGGCGGGCCCCAGCGGCGTCCGCGTCAACTGCATCGCGCCGTCGATGGTGCCGACCGAGACGCGCGTCGTCGACTATCCCCCGGAGTACGTCGAGGCGAACTGGCCGCTCGGGCGTTTGGGCACGCCCGACGACGTCGCGCACGCCACCGCGTTCCTGCTCTCGGATGCGGCGGGCTGGCTGACCGGCATCACGATCGACGTGGCCGGCGGGCGCGTCATGCCCTGAGGCGGTCTTCGGTCCGCGGGCGGGCACGGGCCGCGACGCGCTCGGCGCCGACCGCTCCGGGCGGGCTCGGGGTGGGCTGAGGTCATCGAAGGGGAACGGGGCGGCGCCCCGCCCCGTTCCGGCTTGGGCCGCGGCGATCGTGTCGCGTTCACGGCGCCCCACGCCGTCATCGCGACAGAACCGTCCGAGCGACGCGCCGGCGCCCCCGGCGGCATTCGATCCTGTCGCGTTCACGGCGCCCCACGCCGTCATCGCGACAGCACCGCTCACGCCCGCGCGGCGCGGTTCACGCGAGGCGACGACTCCTCGCGGCGCCGCCCCGCCCCGTTCCCCTTCGATGCCCCCGGACCACATCCGGACCACGGCCGACATGCCGCGCTGAGCGCGGAGGCGCGCCGTCGCGTTTACGCGAAGATCAGGCGGTCCAGGCGGTCGCGGTGGTGGTCGCCGTCGCCGAACAGCGCCTCGCCGAGCTTCGCGCGCTTGAGGAACAGGTGCATGTCGTGCTCCCACGTGAACCCGATGCCGCCGTGCATCTGGACGCCCTCGCCGGCGATGTGGGCGTAGGCCTCCGCAGCCGTGGACTTGGCGATCGCCACGGCGGCGACGCGCTCGCCGGGCCGGTCGAACGCCGCGGCCGCGTGCTCGACGGCGGCGCGGGCGCCGGTCAGCCGCAGGAACATGTCGGCGCAGCGGTGCTTGAGGGCCTGGAAGCTGCCCAGCGGCCGGCCGAACTGCTCGCGTGTGCGCAGGTGCTCGAGCGTGATCTCGAGGACGCGCCCCGCGCCGCCGACCCCGTCGGCGGCGACCGCAAGCGCGCCCCGGTCGGCGGCCCGCTCGACGAGCTCGGCGCCGCCGATCCGCGCGGCGGGCGCGACCTCCACCCCGCGTAGCGTCAGGCGCGCCAGGCGCCGGGTGCAGTCGTGGACCGGCTGATCCTCGATCGCCACGCCGGCGGCGCCGGTCTCGACGAGGACCGCCGCGACCTCGCCGCGCCCGCCGCGCGCGGCGACGATCACCGCGTCCGCAGCCGGCAGGTCGGCGACGAAGCCGGCGACGCCGTCGAGCACCAGGCGCCCGCCCTCGGCGCCGACGCGAGTGTCGAGACGTCCGGGCACGCCGTCGGCGCCGGCCATGGCCGCGGTCACGATCGCCTGCCCCGCGACGATCCGCGGCAGCCACTCGGCGGCCGCGGGCCCGCCCGCATCGAGCAGCGCACCCGGGCCGAGGACCGCGGCGCCGAGCATCGGCAGCGGCGCGAGCGCGCGGCCGCACTCCTCGAGCAGCACGGCCAGCTCGGGCAGGCCCGCGCCGAGCCCGCCGTGCTCCTCGGGCGCCTGCACCCCGGTCCAGCCCAGCTCGACCACCTCGCGCCACAGCGCGTCGCCGTCCCGGTCGCCGGCCGCGATGGCGCGCACGACGTCCGGGCGGCAGCGATCGGCGAGGAAGCTGCGGGCGGTCTCGCGCAGCGCGGCGCGCAGCTCGCGACCCTCGGTGGCGGTGGCGGCCGCGTCGCTCACGCCGCGCCCGGCTCCCGCGGAAGGCCGAGCACGCGCTCGGCGATGACGTTGCGCATGATCTCCGACGAGCCGCCGCCGACCGTCCACGCGGGCGTCGCGAGCAGGTCGACCATCCAGTCGCCGGACTCCCAGTTGACACCCTGCGTGTGCGGGCGCAGGCGCTGCGCGTCCAGGCCGCCGACCGTCGTGCCGAGCTCGTCGACGCGCTTGAGCGTCTCGGCGAACATGACCTTGATGACGCTCGACTCCGGGCCCGCGCCGCCGTGGCGGCCGAGGTCGTCGAGCATGCGGTAGCAGATGAGCCGCAGCACCTCGGTCTCGGCGTACAACCGGGCGAGCGACTGGCGCAGGCGCCCCTCGGCCGGCGTCCCGTTCAGGGCGGGCAGCTGCGCGGCCACGTCGGCGGTGAGCCGGCCGCGGGTCACGCACAGCCGCTCGATCTGCTCGAGCACGAACACGCTGCGTTCGGTCGACAGCGTGCCCTGGGCCACGCGCCAGCCGTCGTTCTCGGCGCCGAGGATGCGGTCGGCGCCGAGCTCCACATCGGTCAGGAAGATCTCGCAGAACTCGTGCTCGCCCGTGCTCTGGCGGATGGGAACGATCTGCACCCCGGGCAGCGTCATGTCGAGGATGAAGCACGTGATGCCGCGCCGCTTGGGCGCATCCGGGTCGGTACGCGCGAGCAGCAGGCAGTGCGTCGCGTACGTGGCGTAGCTCGACCAGATCTTCTGGCCGTTGACGACGTAGCGGTCGCCCTCGCGCCGGGCCCGGGTCTGCAGGCTCGCGAGGTCCGACCCCGCGCCCGGCTCGCTGAAGCCCTGCGTCCAGATCTCGCCGGCGAGGATCGCCGGGAGGTGGCGCGCCTGCTGCTCGTCGGTGCCCGCCGCGAGGAGCGTCGAGGCAGCGTGATAGAGCGCGGTCGACGTCACGGTCAGCTGCGGCGCCCCGGCGTGGGCGAGCTCCTCGGCCAGGATGACCTGCTGGGCCAGCGTGCAGCCACCGCCGCCCCACCGCTTCGGCACGTGCGGCGCGAGATAGCCGCCCTCGCGCAGGCGGCCCATCCACCAGCGCTGGAAGGCGACGTACTCCTCGTCGCCGGCGCCGGTCATGCGGGCGCGCCAGTCGGCCGGGACGTTCTCGGCGACCCAGGCGCGCACGTGGGTGCGCCACGCCTCGAGCTCGGCCGGGTCCTCCCCGCCCTCGGCGGAGAGCCGCAGCGAGACCGGCGACGCCGTCACGTCAGCGGGCCTCCTCCGGCGCGGACGCCGGCGCGTCCGGCGTGGCCGCGTCGATCCACCGCGCCCGCGCGAGCGCCGTCTCGTGGCCGCCGGCGCCGCCGAGCTCGAGGCTGAGCGCCGGCAGGCGCATCGTCCACAGGTAGAGGTCGTACTCCTCGGTCAGTCCCATGGCGCCGCTGAGCTGGTGGGTGTCGCGGACGATCGCGTCGGCGACCATGCTCGCGGATGCCGCGGCGGCGGCGGCCGCTTCGGGATACGCGCCCCGGGCGGCGGCGAAGCGGGTCATCCAGCGCGCGCTCTCCACGCCGATGTGCAGCTCGGCCAGGCGGTGCTGGATCGCCTGGAAGGCGCCGATCGGCTGCCCGAACTGCCGGCGCTGGGCGAGGTGGTCGACGGTGAGCGCCAACGCGGCTTCCATCGTGCCGACCATCTCGGCGGCGAGCGCGACCCGCCACCAGCGATCGAGCGCCTCGGCGTCGACCGGCTGCCCCACCTCGGCCGCGGTGTCGACCGCCGCCAGGGGATAGCCGAACATCGACGCGATCGGCGTGATCCGAGCGTCGGCCGCCGGCACGGCGGCGGCCGCCAGCAGGAGGACGTCGGCGTACGCGGCGAAGCGCGACAGCGCGCGCGGGCCGGGCGGGACGAGCGCAACCACGTCGGGCAGGTCCGGGCCGAGGACGGCCGGCGCGACGAGCGCGCGGGCGGCGGCGGGGACGCACCCGGCGTGGCGCGCGACCGCTTCCGTCACGAGCACCGCCTCGAGCGGACCGGCGCCCGCCGCGGCCGGGTCGAGGAAGCCGCCCCCGGCGAGCGCGGCCATGAGCTCCGCATCGAAGCCGCCGTCGGCGAGCACCGCGCGGGCGCGCGCCGGGCCGGCGTGGCGCTCGAGCAGGGTCTCGACGGCCGCGACGAGGCCGGCCTGCTCGTCGGTCAGCGCAAAGTCCACGGGGGCCTCCTGGGGGTGAGGGTCGATCCGGTCATCGTCGCGGGAGGCCGAGGCAGAGGCGGGCGATGAGGTTGAGCTGCACCTCGTAGGTCCCGGTCGCCACGCCCGCGGTCATCGAGCTGTTGAGCTGACGCTCGTAGATCGAGTCCTCCTCGAGGGCGGACTGGCCGAGGGTGGCCGCGGCGGCTGTCGCGACGTCGCGCTCGGCGCGGACCATCGCGGCGCGCGCGGTGTATGCCGGCCCGCCGGGCGGCAGCCGCTTCGCGCGGTCGTCCATGGCGCGGTACGTGAGCAGGCGCGCGACCTCGCAGGACGCGCGAGCACGCCCGAGCGCGCGCAGCACGACCGGATCGTCCAGCACGCCGTTTACGCGCGCCCAGACGGCCAGCTCGTCGAGCGCCAGCGCCGCCGCGGCATACCGCGGCGAGCCGACGCGCTCGTACGTGAGCAGCTGGCGCACGAGCCGCCAGCCCTTGCCCTCCTCGCCGAGCAGGCACGACGCCGGGACGCGGACGTCCGTCAGGAAGACCTCGTGGAACTGGTGCTCGCCGGCCAGCGCCGGGATCTCGCGCACCTCGATGCCCGGCCGGTCCATCGGCAGCAGGAAGACCGAGATGCCGTCGTGGCGGCCACCGGCCGGCCCGGTCCGCGCGAGCAGGAAGCAGAAGTCGGCGACGTGGGCGTAGGACGTCCAGATCTTCTGGCCGTCGATGACGTACTCGTCGCCGTCGCGGACCGCCCGCGTGCGCAGCGAGGCGAGGTCGGACCCGGCCTCGGGCTCCGAGAAGCCCTGGCACCAGAAGACGTCACCGGCCCGGATGCGCGGCAGGTGCTGGGCCTTCTGCTCGTCGGTCCCGGCCAGGAGGATGAGCGGCGCGATCCAGTTGACGTTCATGTACTGCGGGCCCCGGGGCTCGCCGCGCGACCACATCTCCTCGCCGAGGATGATGTGGCGCCAGGTGTCGTCGAGCCCGCCGAACTCCTGCGGCCAATGCGGCGCGAGCCAGCCGCGGTCCGAGAGCTCGCGGACGAACCACTTCGACAGCTCCACCCCCTCGGCCGAGCTGATGTGGCGCGGATCGGCGGCGCGATGCTCGGGCAGGACCGAGTCGGCGAACGCGCCCAGCTCGGCGCGGAAGGCAACCTGCTCGGGGGACCAGTCGAAGTTCACGGGGATGGCGACCTTGCTCGGGGTACGAGAGGAACAAAGAGTGTACTGATCTCGCTGCATCTCCGGGAACGGTGCCGCCGGCGCCCCGGTCGGGCTGCGCCCCGCTGGTCAGCCGTCGCCGCGATGCCCGGCGATCGCCCGCTGCGCGGCGTCGTTGATCGCCGAGCCCTGCGGCCAGCCGACGTAATGCGTGAGGTGCACGACGATCTCGTCGACCTGCTCGGGTGTCAGCTCATTGCGCGCCAGCGCGCTCGAGAACTGCAGCTCGGCGAGGTCGGCGCGGCCCAGCGCGGCCACGACGCCGATCACGAGCATCCGCCGCTCCGCGATCGACAGGCCGGGACGAGTCCACACGTCGGCGAAGAGGTGGTCGACCGTGATCTCCTGATACGGATCCTTGTCTCCGGTGATGCCGAGATCCGCCGCGTAGACCTCGCCGAGGACCCGCAGGCCCCGCTCGCGTCGTTCGCTGTCCATGTCGCCTCAGCGCTCCTCTCGCATGGTGGGCGCGTCCGCCGCCGTGCGGCGGACAACGTCGTCGATGAACCGGTCGGCCAGCTCGCCGGCCGGCATCGGGACCCCGCTCTCGGCGCCCAGCTCGAGCGCCGCACGCAGGTCCTTGTGGGCGATCGCGGCGAGCGCCGGCGGCGCCGGGCGGCGCGCCGGGTCGCCGCTGACGAGCGCCGTCGCGCCGCCGGTCATCGGATCGCTCGCCCGGATCGCCTCAACCAGCGCGTCCGTGGCGATTCCCGACGCCGCGACGAGCCGCGACGCCTCGTCGACCACGAGCCACGAGCCGTAGGTGACGAGGTTGCGCGCGAGCTTCAGGCGCATGCCGGCGCCGAGCGCTCCGGCGTGGATCACCCGCTGCGCGAACGACTCGATCACCGGGCGGGCCGCGCGGACCGCGTCGGCGGATCCACCTACCATCGCCACGAGCCGGCCCTCGGCCGCGGCGGCCGCACCGCCGCTGACCCCGCAGTCGACGATCGCGGCGCCGGCGGGCGCCGCCGCGTTCGCGGCCGACTCGAGCGTCCGCACCGCGACCGTGCTCAGCACGATGATCGTCGCGGGCGCCCGTGCCGCGCCCAGAAGACCGCCATCGCCCTCAAGGACGTCGCGGACCTGGGCGTCGTCGAGCACCGCGACCAGCACCGTCGGCGCCCACATGGCGACGTCGGCGGGCGTGGCGACGAGGCGCAGGCCCACCGGCAGCGGCGCCGCCGGAGCGCGCACGTCGCACCCGGCCACCTCCCACCCGGCGCGACACAGTGCCGCGGCGACCCCGCCGCCGATCTGGCCGAGGCCGACGACGCCGACCGCGCCCCGGCTCACGCGCCCGCCCGCAGCGCCGCCTCGAGCACGGCGCCCGCACGGAAGACCCGCGCATCCTCGAAGTGCGGGGCCACGAGCTGGACCGACGTCGGCAGCCCTTCCTCGTCGGTGCCGCTGGGCAGGGCCAGGGCGGGATGGCCGCTGACGTTCAGCGGCGCCGTGTTCGCCCCCGTGAAGGCGCGGTCCAGGAGCTGCTCGTCGCCCGCCTGGCCCTCGAACAGGGCGGGCGCCACCATCGGCGTGGTGGGCGTGAGCAGCAGATCGCATCCGCAGAGCGCGGCGTCGACCTGGCGGCGCACCTCACGCCGCAGGTTCTGGGCGCGCGCGAGGTACATCGACAGGTAACGCTCGTGCAGGTAGCGGCCGCCCAGCAGCCAGACCTTGATGAACGGCGGCAGCTCGTCGGCCTCGTGTCGGCGGCTGAGCGCGAACGCGCGCACGCGGTCCTCGTCGACCTCGCCGAGGTGGCTGAAGCCCTGGCCCTCGGACTGCACCATGGCCCAGCCGAGGCAGATCCACAGGGTCAGCGCGACCGGCCAGCTGTCGGCCCAGATCGGCACGGGGGCCGGCACGATCTCGGCGCCCGCACCCGCCAGCGCCGCCACCGCGGCGTCCAGGCCACGCAGGACCGCGGGCTCGCAGACGCCGGCGGCCGCCGCCTCCGGCACGAGCCCGATGCGCAGACCCTCGACGCCGAGCGACAGCGCGTCGACGCACGCGGTCCGCTCCGGCCGGGCGCGCACCCACTGGGGGTCGCGGTCGTCGTGGCCCGCGATGGCGTCGGTGATCGCGGCGGTCAGCGCGACCGTCCGCGCGGTCGGCGCCACCGAATCGATCGTGTGGTCCATGTGGGTGATGCCGTGCGACGGGACGAGCCCCTGCGTCGCCTTCAGCGAGACCACCCCGCAGAAGGCGGCGGGCACCCGGCCTGAGCCGCCCTGGTCGACGGCGAGCCCGACGTCGATCGCGCCGGCGGCGACCGCCGCGCCCGTGCCGCCGGAGGAGCCGCCGGCCGACCGCGCGGGGTCGAGCGGGTTGCGCGGTGCGCCGAACGCGCTCGTCTCGCCCAGCCCGCCGGACGCGAAGTCGTCCATGTTGAGCTTGCCGACGACGTCCGCGCCGGCATCGAGCAGCCGCTCGACGACGACAGCGTCCGCGATGGGCACGTAGGCCGCCAGGCGCGACCCGTTGCTCACCGGCATACCGGCCACGGCGATGTTGTCCTTGACCGCCGCGCGCAGCCCGGCGAGCGGCCCTGCGTCGCTGCCCGCGACGCGGCCGATCCACGTGAAGGCGTTGCCGGGATCCTCCCGCGGCGTGGGCGGGCGCCCGGGATCGCGATCGCGGTGGCGCAGCGGCGGGCGCTCGCGGTGCAGTTCGTCGAGGCGGTCCATCTGGCCGAGCACCCCGTCGAGGATGCGCGCGTAGCGCTCGGCCTCGTCGCGGGTCAGCGCGAGGTGCTCGCGGCGACCGAGCTCCATGAGCTCCTCCGGGCCGGGCCGGCGGATGAAGCCACGTGAGCGCTCGGGCCGGAACGGGCTCACGGCAGGGCCTCGCCCCAGCGGCAGAGGCGTTCCCACAGGATCGCCCGCGAGCCCGCGACGTTGTGGCAGTGCGCCGTCGCGTCGAGCAGTACGAGCGTGATGTCGCTGCTCGACGCGTACGCCGCCACCTCCATCCGCGGGTCCGGCGACAGGTCCGTGTCGCCGTAGGCGAGCAGGACCGGGGCGCGCACCTCGCGCGCGAAGCGCGCGCCGAGTTGCGGCGTGATGACGTCCAGCGCGGCCTGGCGCGGCGAGACGGTCGCCGCGGCAGTGTCGGCGGCGATGACGGCCCCCGGTACCTCGGGGCCGTAGAACAGCGCGGCGAAGGGCTCGCGCTCGATCGTGAAGAACGGGTCCAGCTCGTCCCACGTGCGGCCCCAGAGCTTCTGCGGGATGTGCGCGCGCGCCCAGGCACGCCGCTCGTCGAAGCCGAGCCGGTCCTCGTCGGCCGCGGGCTCGTAGATGCCGGCGAGCTCCTGCGTCGTGTAGCCGAGCGCGGCGACTGCGTCCCAGGGCGCTCCCACCGCATGCGCGGCGACCGCGACGCCGCCGCCCAGCGAGTGCCCCACGCCGACGAGCCGCGCCTCGGCGAGCGCCGCCACCCCCGGGGCGAGCGTGCCCGCGCGCACGCGCGCGAGGATGTGCCCGGACGCTTCGGCCACGGCGCGCCCGAGGCTCTCGAGGTCCACCTCGTCGTCGTCGTCCGGCGGGCTGCTGTCGCCGGTCCCGAGGTTGTCGAGCGCGACGACGACGTGGCCGCGCGCCGTCGCGTGCTCGGCGAAGCTGTAGCCGTCGTGGCCATCGACGCGCAGGTCCCAGTACGAGCGCCGGTAGGTCATGCCCGGCACGCAGACGAAGACCAGCGGCGCCGCGGCCGGCACGGCCTCGCCGGACAGGGCGATCACGCTCGCGGCCAACCGCCCGCGTGCGACCTCGAGCTCGAGGTCCGCGCGCACGCGCGTCGCCGTGGCCGCCATCAGAACGCCGTCCAGCCGCCGTCGATGCACCACGCCGCGCCGTGGACGAAATCGGCGTCATCGGAGGCGAGGTACAGCGCCAACCGCGCCATCTCATCGGGCTGCGCCCAGCGTCCAGCCGGGATCGACGCGATGAAGTCGTCATACGGGCCGCCCTCGGGGCCGCGGACGGGCGCGGTCATCGGCGTCGCGGTCGGGCCCGGGCACAGCGCGTTGGCGCGGATGCCCTGCTTGGCGTACTCGACCGCGATCGATCGCGTCAGGCCGACGACGCCGTGCTTGGCCGCGGTGTAGGCCGCGTCGCCGCCCCCGCCGACGAACGCCGACGACGACGCCGTGTTGACGAACACGCCGCGGCCCTGGGCGAGCATCTGCGGGATCGCCGCCCGGCACATGAGGAACACGCCGGTGAGGTCGACGTCGATGACGCGCTGCCAGATGTCGAGCGACATCTCGGCCAGGAGCCCCTCGCCGAGGATCCCGGCGTTGTTGCAGACGATGTCGACGCTGCCGAACGCGGCGACCGTCTCGGCCACCGCCCGCTCCGCCGCCGCGGGGTCGGCCACGTCGCCCTCGATGCCGAGCACCCGGTCGCCGCCGAGCAGCCCCACGGTGTCGGCCAGGCGCTCGGGGTCGATCTCCAGGAACGCCACGGCGGCGCCCTCGCCGTGGAAGCGGCGGGCCATCGCCTGCCCCATCCCGGCGCCGCCGCCCGTGATGAGGACCGTCTTGGCCTGCATCCTCATGGCCGCGCCAGGTTCCCCGCGTCGACCGGGATCGCGGCGCCGGTCAGCATCCGGCTCTGCTCGGAGGCGAGCCACACGACCGCGTCGCTGACGTCCTCCGGTTCGACCGTCGGAACCGGGATGAGGTTCAGGCCGCGCAGGCCCTCCACGGCGTCGTCGTAGCCGGGGTTCTCGAGGTCCGGGCGAAACAGCTTGAACATCTGGTCGTTGATGAGCATCCCGGTGTTGACGCCGGTGGGCAGCACCGCGTTGACGCGGATGCCGCGCGCCCCGAGCTCCTGCGCGAACGTCTTCATCAGGCCGAGGACGCCGTGCTTGGCCGCCGTGTAGTGGCCGTTGCCGGGCACCGCGCGCACGCCGTTCGTCGACGAGATGAAGATGATCGACCCGCCGTTGCCGAGCTCGAGCATCCGCGGGATCGCCACCTTGGCCGTGCGCCACTGCGACGTCAGGTTGATGTCGATCATCTCGAGGAAGCGGTCCTCGGGGATCTCCCACAGGTCGCCGCCGAGCGACCAGATGCCGGCATTGGCGACGACGATGTCGAGGCGGCCGAAGGCGTCGACGCCCTCGTCGACCGCTCGGGCCAGGGCGTCGGTGTCGCGGATGTCGGCGGTGACCGCCAGGCCGCGGCCGCCGCGCTCCTCGACGAGCGCCACGGTCTCGGCGAGACGGTCGGCCTGCGGCATTTCGTAGGGCACGTCCTCGAGCTGCCGGCCGATGTCGAGCGCGACGACGGCGGCGCCCTCCTCGGCCATCCGGAGCGCGTGCGCGCGGCCCATGCCGCCCGCCGCCCCGGTGATGAACGCGACCTTCCCGTCGAGGTGTCCCACGGATGCTCTTCCTTCCTCGGTGTCTCGTCGTGTGTGCGCGGCCGGTCAGGCGCTGCGAGCGACGGCACCGCGGTCGGCGGCGACGTCGCGCATGGCGTCCGCCAAGCGCATGAACGGGTTGACGTCAGGCTCGGGCGAGAACATCTGCTCCGGGTGCATCATGTTGTGGAGGATCGCCCCCGACAGGCCCGTGTCGAGATCGGCCCAGGCGATCGACCCGCCCGCCCCGGGGCTGCAGAGCACGCGGGGGCCCTTGCCGACGATCGGGTAGGCGTACGGCGAGGGACCGCCGAGCCAGTACCCGCGCCTGCCGACCATCACCGGCGCGCCGAGCGTCTCGTCGGTCGACTCGGCGTCGGGCCGGGGGTCGGCGAACGAGAGCACGAGGTCCTCGGACAGCAGCCGCATGCCGTCGAGCTCGCCGCGGTTGGCCAGCATCGCGAACAGGCGGGCGATCGCCCGAGCGCTCATGATGCCGCCCGCGCCGGGGTTGACCGACTGGCGCACGTCGGTGCGGTTGAAGATCGTGCCCGGCACCACGTCGATCGGCATGGAGGCCTCGTACAGCTCGATCGGCGCCGGCTCCGGCGGGGCGGGGATGAGCACCGGCGCGACGCGCCCCAGCTCGGAGTCCGGCACGCCGAGGTAGACGTCGCGGATGCCGAGCGGCTCGAGCACCTCCTCGCGGACGAAGACGTCGAGCGGCCGTCCCTGCGGGTCGGCGCGGCGGACGATCTCGCCCACGAGCCAGCCCCAGTTCAGCGTGTGGTAGGCGTTGGTCGTCCCGGGCTCGAACACCGGCACCGCGGTCTCCAGCGCGCGGACCATGAAGTCCCAGTCGCACGTCTGCTCGGGCGTGACGCCGTCGGGCATGCGCGGGATGCCCGCGCGATGGGAGGCGGCGTCGCCGACCGTCGTGCGCTCCTTGCCGTTCTGTCCGTACTCGGGCCAGTAGTCCGTGACCGGCGCGTCGTAGTCGACGAGTCCGCGCTCGGCCAGCACCGCCAGCCCGGTCGACGTGACGCCCTTCGTCACCGAGAACGCGGTGAACAGCGTGTCGCCGTCCACCAACCGACCGCTGCCGGCCGGGTCGGCCGTCCCGGTCCAGGCGTCGACGATGAGCTCGCCGTCGAGATAGGCCGCCACCTGCACGCCGACCTCACCGAGCCGGCGCGCATGGCGCAGACCCTCGTCGATCCTCTCGTCCACGTCCATCTCGTCCTCCTGGGTGGGTCTCGGGTTGCTACGAGTGGCCAAAGCGCGCGGTCAGGCGCGAGGTGAGCTGGCGGATCCGCCCGCCCGAGCCGGCCGTGACCAGGGCGACCGCGAGGATCAGCACGAGGCCGTTGACGAGCTGGCTGACGCCGGCGGAGTAGCTCTGGGCCTGCAGGTACTGCTGAAGGAGGGCCACGAACACACAACCGGCCATCGTGCACAGCAGGCTTGCCGGGCCGCCGGCGAGAGCGGCGCCGCCGAGGGCGACCGCGATGATCGTCGTCAGCTGGTAGGCGTCGCCGACGGTGAAGTCCGGGGTGGTCAGCAGACCCGCGAGGAAGATGCCCGCGATGCCGTAGAAGATCGCGGCGAGCATGTAGCCACCGACCTCGTAGAACACGACGCGGATGCCGATGATCTCGGCGGCCACGCGGTTCGTCCCGGCCGCGACGTAGCTGCGCCCGACGGTCGTGGAGCGCAGGACGGCGGCGAGGAGCAGGATGATCGCGATGGCGATGATGCCGACGACGCTGAGGAACCCGACGTCGCGGGCGGTCAGGTCGGAGAGGTTCGGCGGCACCTGCCCCGTCGTGGAGAACGTCGTGCCGATCCAGAGGAGCATCACGCCGGTGATCACGCCGTTCATGGCCAGCGTGACGATCATCGCGTTCAGCCGCACGACGGCCACGAGCACCCCGATGATCAGGCCGATGCCGGCGGTGATCGCGATGACCTCGACGACAGCCCCGGCGAGGCGGCCGTTGGCGCCCTCGGTCTGGTGGACGATGATCGCGGCGGCGAACGTGACGACCGCGGGGACCGAGAGGTCGATGCCGCCGGACATGATCACGAGCAGCTGGCCCGCCGACGCGATCGCCAGCACGCCGGCCAGCGCGGTGACGAGCGTGAGCGAGTCGGTGCGGAAGACCTCGGACGCCGTGGCCGCGATCAGGATGATGAGCGCGGCGAGCGCGATCCAGACGACCCGGTAGCGCGGCGCGAAGCGGAACGCGAGGTCGCGGCGCGGGTTGCCGGCGGGGACGGCGGGCGGCGGGACTTGATCGATGGTGCTCATGGTCTCTCCGCGGTGTTGGCGACGCTCTCGGTGGTGCCCGGATCGCCGGTCCGTGGTTGGGCGATCTCGTCGGTCGGCACGATCGCCGCGCGCCCTCGCCAGCGGATGCTCATCCGGCGCGAGTCGCCGGTCAGGCTGTAGGCGATGACGGCGAGGATCGTCAGGACGCCGGTGATCGTCTGGGCCCACGCCACATCCAGGCCGACGAGCGGCGTGACATTGACGAGCAGCGTCAGGAACAGCGCGCCGAGGAACGCGCCCACGAACGAGCCGCGGCCCCCGGTGAGCGCGGCGCCGCCGAGGAAGCAGGCGGTGAACGCGGGCAGCGCGTAGCTGACGGCGATGTTGTTCTGCCCGACGGCGACCTGGACGCCGAGGAACAGGCCGGCCGCGATCGCCACGACCGCGCAGATGACGTAGGCGCCGACCTTGATGTACTCGACGCGGATGCCCGTGCGCCGGGCCGCCTCCTCCGACAGGCCGGTGGCGCGGACCGAGAGCCCGAGCGAGGTCGACCGCAGCCAGACCTCGCAGAGGACCGCGACGACGATGAGCCCGAGGAAGGACCAGGGAATGAAGCCGATGTCGGCGTTCAGGGCGTTCGAGATGCCCTCCCCGATGAGGCCGCCCGGCTCCGGGCGCAGCAGGATGCCGACGCCGCTGATCACGCCGAGCGTGCCGATCGTCGCGATGATCGGGCTCACGCCCAGCCCGCGGATGATGAAGGCGTTGAGCAGGCCGATCCCGACGCCGACGAGCAGGCAGAGGAGGATGCCGGGGATCGACCCGCCCAGTGAGGTGCTCGTCACCCAGAAGGAGGCCAGGACCACGCCGAGGCTCATGCTCGCCCCAATCGAGATGTCGAAGCCCCCGGAGATCAGCGCCGCCTGCTGGCCGAGCGCCACCACGATGAGCGGCAGCGCGATGACGAGCAGGCTGGACAGGTTGCTCGACGAGAGGAACACCGACGTGTAGCTCGCGGCGTAGATGCCGATGCCGAGCATGAGCAGCGCGATGACCACCAGGGGCGTCCAGGTCGAGCCGAGGAGCGCCTGCAGTGAGCGCGTCCTCGCCGACAGGCCCTCGCGCGCCTCGACCGACTCGGCCTCGGTGCGGCGCCCGCCGACGTTGACGAACGACTCGACGATCGTGGACTCGCGGACGTCGTCGCCGGCGAGCTCGCGCACGACGCGACCGCGGGACATGACGTACACGCGATCGCACAGTCCCTCGAGCTCGGCCGCATCCGAGGAGTTGACGACGATGCCCATGCCGTCGTCGGCCTGGCGGCGCACGGCCCGGTAGATGTCCAGGCGGGCCCGGGCGTCGACGCCCTGCGTCGGCTCGTCGATGACCAGCACCTTGGCCGGATCGATGAGCGATCGGGCGACGACCGCCTTCTGCTGGTTGCCGCCGGACAGCTGGGCGGCCGGTTGGTCCGGCGACGCGGCGACGATGCCGAGATCGGCGGAGACGGGGTCGAAGAGCTTGCGCTGGCGCGAGCGCATGATCGTGCCGATCGGGCCGAGCTCGGAGCGCGCGGCGAGCGTGGCGTTGTCCATCACGCTGAGCTCGCGGAAGACCGACTCGGCAGCGCGGTCGCCGCTCTGGAAGACGATGCCGTGGCGCCGGGCACCGGCCGGGGTGCGGGCGTGGATCTGCCGGCCCTCGATGTGGACGTCGCCGTGGCCGCTGCGCAGCCCCACGAGCGTGCGGACCAGCTCGTGCTGGCCGTTGCCCTCCGCGCCGGCGATACCGACGATCTCGCCCGTGCGGACGGTCACGTCGACGGGCCCGAAGCCCGCGCCCCCGAAGCCGTGCGCATCGAGCAGCACCGGCTCGGTCCCCGTCCGCGGCGGCTTGGGCGGGAAGGCCAGGTCGGTGCGGACGCCGACCATCATCGCGACGATGTCGTCGACCTCCCACGCCTCACGCCCGTACGTGCCCTGGATGCGGCCGTCGCGGATGACCGTCAGCTGGTCGGCGAGGCGCTGCACCTCGTCGAGGCGGTGCGTGATGTAGAGGATCGCAGTGCCGTGCTCGAGCGCGCTGGCGACGAGCTTCTCGAGCTTGGCGATGTTCGCGGCGTCGAGCGCCGCGGTGGGCTCGTCGAGCAGCAGGACCTTGGGCCGGTGCATCATCGCGCGCACGACCTCGAGCAGCTGCTTGGAGCCCGGGCTCAGCTCGGCGACGCGCGTGTCCGGGCCGAACGACAGGTCGTAGGGCTCGAGCAGCTTGCCGACCTGGCGCAGCTTCGTGCGCAGGCCGAGCGGCTTGACGCCGTGGTGCGACAGCCAGAGGTTCTCCGCCACCGTCAGGCTCGGGACGAGCGAGGTGTCCTGGTAGGCGGTGAGCAGCCCCAGCTTGCGCGCCGCGAGTGGCGTCGGAGTCTGCAGCTCCTGGCCGTCGATGAAGACCGAGCCCGAGTCGGCGCGAAGGGCGCCGCAGGCCACCTTGATCAAGGTGGACTTGCCGGCGCCGTTCTCGCCGACGAGGGCGTGGACCTCCCCCGCCCGGCAGACGAGGGAGGCATCGGTGAGCGCCCGCACGCCAGGGAATGACCTGGAGACCGACTGCAGCTCCAGGGCGTTCTCGTTGTGGACGCTCACCGTGCCTGTTCCTCGCTTCTTGGGTGTGTCTCGCTACCCGTCGCTCAGTGCGAGAACGAGTACTGGAGGATGTCCTTCGGCAGGCCAGACCCGAAGTTCGCCCCCGCGGGGAAGTCCGGGCTGTAGTACTTCACGACATCCTGGACCGGCACGACGGGCTGCGGCAGCTTGATCCGCTTCTCCACGTCGATGCCGTTCTTCGTCGCGACCGCCGCGTGCAGGCTCGGCACCGCGAACGTGATCTCGCTCGCCGCGATGTAGGACTTGAAGTCCTTGCCCTTCTTCTTCGCGTCCAGCCAGGCGCCGACCGAGCCCATCGTCTGCGAGCCGCCCACCATCGTCGGCGGGGTCTTGCCGAGTTGGAGGAACTTGCGAATGAACGCCTCCGGCGCGTAGTCGTAGATGATCGCGTCGGGCAGCCCCTTGGCGGCCAGCGCGGCCGCGGCCTGCTGCTCGCCCTGCGGCGTCCAGTTGGTCGTGCCGTTGGTGGTGATCGTGCCGCCGCCGTCCTTGATGGCCTGCTTCGCACACTCCTGCCACTGCGGCGCGTAGGTGTTACCCGGCGTGCCGGTGTACATGGCGATGTTCTTGCCGGACTTCAGTGCGATCTCGCCCATCGTCTTGCCGTACGCGCACAGGTCGGTCAGCGTGTCGCCCGCGAGGTCGGTGCCGTCGTACTTCGCCGACGGGATCGTCTGCGTGGAGCTCCACACCGGGATGCCCTTGGCGGCCGCCTGCTTGACGACCGGCAGCATCACGTCGCCGAGGTCGAACGCGCCGACGATCACGTCAGCGCCCTGGCTGATGTGGCTGCGGAAGTTCGACAGCGCCGCCGGCACCTTGAAGCTCGCCTGCGTGAAGTTGACCGACTTCACCGTTGGCTCGCGCAGCGCCTGCAGCAGGTACACGGCGCGGACCGACTTGTAGTACGGGTTGTCGGTGTCCTCGGACTCCGCGACGGCCAGCTTGGCCTCGGGGTTCGTCTTGCCCAGGTCGCACACGCCGCTCGTCGTCAGGCAGCGCTCGATCACCTTCTTCTCCTCGGAGGTGATCGGCTTGGCGTACATCTTGTAGGCCTCTTGGGCGATCGGCGGGAGGTCGTTGACCGTCACACCGCCGCCGAAGGCCTCGTCCATGAGCGACTGGACCTCGGACTCGCTGGCCAGCTGCGAGGCATCGACGCCGACGGTGCCCGCAGCGGCGGTGTCGCCCGACGTGGTGCTCGCCGTGGTGTCGGCCGCGGTCGTGTCGGCCGCCGCCGTGCTCGCGGCGGCGGTGGTGCCGGCGCTCGTCGACCCGCCGTCGCCGCTGCTTCCGCAGGCCGTGCCGACCAGCGCCAGCGCACCGAGCACGGCCGCGACCGAAAGCGCGCGCACGGGCGCACTCCAGAGACGCCCTCCGCCGGCGCCTGAACCCTCGAACCTCATCTGGACACTCCTCCTTATGGGTAAAACGACGACGAGCTGCCACGGCCCGGTGGGCCGACCTTCTGTGGTCCGTCCCCCCTCACTCCGACGGGTGTCGGGCAAGGCCCGAGGAGCAGCTCAACCCGCAATTGGGGACCCTCTTCTCCTGGATTTTGAGTGTACGGATTTCCGTCACTGTCGCGCGCCAGTTCTCCGGGTCTCCTCCTCGCCGAGCTGGCGGAGGACCAAGTGCTTCTGCAGCTTTCCCGAGGGCGTCCTGGGCAGCTCGTTCACGGCCTGAACCCTGGCGGGGAGCTTCTGGCTCGCCAACCCCAGCCCGCGAAGAAACCGAAGAATGGCGGGTAGGTCGAGCACGTCGCCGGGGCGCAGCACGACGGCGGCGCCGACGGTCTCGCCGAGACGCTCGTCGGGCACGGGCACGACGGCCGCCTCGCGGATGCTGTCGTGGCGCTCGAGCAGCTCCTCGATCTCCCGCGCGCTGAGCTTCTCGCCGCCGCGGTTGACGATGTCCTTGAGCCGCCCGGTCACCCGGACGCACCCGTCGCGATCGACGAGCCCGACGTCGCCCGTGTAGACCCACCCGTCGTCGTCCATCGCGCCGGCGTTGAGCGCCGCGTCGACGTAGCCCTCCATCCGCTCGGGCCCGCGGATCCGCAGCTCGCCCTCAGCGCCCCGGGGCAACGGCGCGCGCTCGTCGTCGACCGCCTCGACCTCGATGCCCTCGCCCGGGCGCCCGTCGGTCTCCGCGCGCTGGCGCAGCGGGTCGATGGTCCGCGAGAAGGTCGCGCTGGGCAGCTCGGTGAGCCCCCACGAGCGGTGCGCGACGATGCCCGCGCGCTGCGCCTCCTCGATGAGCGCAGGCGACACGGGTGCGCCGCCGCAGCAGAACTGGCGCAGCTGCGGACGACCCGGTCCGCGGGCCGCGTACGCGTCCAGGACGCCGCGCAGGAACGGGGTGGCCCCCGCCATGTACGTCCCGCCCTCGCGCTCGATGAGCTCGACGCACGCCTCGGGGTCCCAGCGATCGGTGAGCAGGACCCGGGCCCCCGCCAGGCAGGGCACGAGCAACCCCTGCAGGATGCCCGTGATGTGCGGCAGCGGCGACGCCATGACCATCGTCTCGCGATAGGTCAGACCCCATTCGCGCTGCATCGAGAACGCCTCGTGCACGAGCGCGCAACCGCTGTGCACGACGCCCTTCGGCTGCGCGGTCGTGCCCGACGTGTAGAGCACGAGACACGGCGCGTGCGCGGGCGCGGGCGCGAGATCCTCGGGCAGCGCGGGCGGCGGGCGCTCGGGATCGGGCTGCGGCAACGGGGCCCAGCGGCCGCCGCCGGCGGGCGCGCCGAGCGCGAGGCGCAGGCGGGGCTCGTGACCGGCAGCGGCGAGCGCGAGATCCATCTCCTCACACCCCGCGCGACCGCGGACGTCCGTGGCCGAGATGACCGCCGCGGGCCGCAGCTGACCGGCGATGAACGCGAGCTCGTGCTCGCGGTAGATCGGCACGACCGGGTTGCTGATGGCGCCGATTCGCCAGATCGCGATGGCGGTGGCGATCGCCTCCACGCCGTTGGGCAGCGACCACGTGACGACGTCGCCGGCGCCGGCGCCGCCGTTCGCCAGGGCCCACGAGATCATGTCCGCCCGGTCACGCAGCTGCCCGAGGGTGTGGCGGCCGTCCGCCGTGATGATCGCCGCGTCGTCGGGGCGCCGGCGGGCCGCGTGCTCGAGCACCCACCCCGGCCGCTGCTCCGTGCGCAGCCCCTGCGCCGTCCAGCGCCGCACCAGGTGCTCCGGCAGCGGCGGGGCGGTCGCCGTCAGCGCCACGGCACCGCGCTCATCGGAAGTCCGGCCAGACCTTCGTCGCGAAGAGCTCGAGCTGGCGCATCTGCGCCTCGCGCGGCATCGTCCCCTGGGCGAAGAACGTCCAGACGAGCCAGTCGAGCTCCCCGTCGCCGTGGCAGCGGTGCAGCGCGCCGAGCTGCTCGCGCACGTCGTCGGGGGTGCCGACGAGCGCGTGACCGACGTCGATCATGCGCTGCGTGCACTCGGCTTCGTCCTCGAAGCGGATCATCCCCGGCGGGTCCGAGGGGATCCGGAACGCCTCGGTGGCGCCGCCGAACAGCTCGAAGTAGTTGTGCCACTCGTAGCCGGCGGTCCTGACCGCGATCTCGAACGCCTCGTCGTAGGTATCGCCCAGGGCGATGCAGCGGACGGCGCCGACGTTCTCGCCGATGCCGAACTCCCGCCCCGACTCGGCGGCGACGTCGCGGTAGGTCCGGCAGGCCTCGGCGAACGGATCGGCACGGCCCTCCGTGATGATCGGGACGAACCCGCGCCGCGCCGCGTTCTCCAGTGTGGCCGGCGAGCCGTTGTACGGCAGGAAGACCTGGGGATGCGGGTCCTGGAACGGCCGCGGGATCGCGCCGATCTTGCGGATGACGCCCTCGTCGTCGATCTCGCCGTCCGCGCCGAAGCGGCGCGTCCAGTCCGGCGCCGCCCAGCCGGTGATGCCCTCCCGCGGATAGGGCACCTGGTAGTGCTCGCCCTCATAGTCGAAGGCGTCGCTCGTCCACGCCTTCAGCAGGACCTCGAGGTGCTCGTTGAAGATCGCGCGGTTCTGGCGGTCGGACTCCTCGCTGGCCCACGACGTGACGTTGCCGCGCTGGCTGAGCACCTGCAGCCAGCGCTTCTGGTAGCCGCGGGCGAAGCAGATGCCGACGCGCCCCGGGTACATCTGGTCGAACAGCGCGACGTCCTCGGCGGTGCGGATCGGGTCGGCGGCCGTGAGCACGATGGACGTCGGGATGAACATCAGGTTCTTCGTGAGCGCCGCGAGGTGGGCGAACATCAGCAGTGGGTTGGGGTTCGCCTCCCCGCCCTCGGTGTGGAAGTGGTGCTCGGTGGTGGCGAACGCCGTGTAGCCGAGGTCGTCGCACGCACGCACGATGGTCCGCAGCTCGTCGAGCATCACCTGGTAGCGCTCGGTGCTGCGCCCGATGGGCCGCAGCGCCTCGCGCTCCTCGTTGGTCGCGGGCACGGTCGGCATGGCGAAGAGGGTGACCTTCACGGCGGTCCTTTCAGACGGTCCGGGGACGGGTGGACGATGGCGCCCGGCGAGGGTTTCGTGGGGCTCACAGCCGGCTGACCACCCGATCGGCGTAGTCCTCCATGCCTTGCATGACCTGCTCGAGCGTCGGCTCGGGCGCCTTCGTGGGCTCGCCGACCGGCGTCCACGGGTGCGTCCACAGCGCCGTCACGCCGAGATCCTCGAAGCGCCGGCACTCTTCGAGCGTCGGTGAGTGGTCCAGCGAGATGAAGATCTGGAAGTCCGCGCCGTCGGTGCCGGCCTCGCGGCGGTAGGCGTGCATGCGCTCGACCTGTTCGGCCGCCTCGTCCGCCGCATACCAGCGCGAGCCGAGCCAGCCGTCGAGCAGCACGGAGCGGCGCATCGCGACCTCCGAGTCGCCGCCGCCGAGGATCGGGATCGGCCGGTCGGGGGCGGGCATGACGCGAAACGGCTCGTAGTCGTAGTAGCGGCCGTGGTGTTCGACCCAGTCGCCCGTCCAGATCTCGCGCACGAGATCGACCATCTCGTCGTGGCGTCGGCCGCGCGTGGCGAAGTCCTGGCCCATGTGGTCGAACTCCTCGCGCATCCAGCCGACGGCCATCCCGAAGTCCACGCGGTAGCCGGAGAGGATCGCCGCGGTGCCGACCGCCTTCGCGACGGCCACCGGCGGGCGGGCGAGCGCGAGGTAGATGCAGCTGAGGAAGCGCAGCCGCGTCGTGGCCCCGGCGAGCGCGCCGACCGTCACCCAGATGTCGGGCCACGGCGACGTCGAGGGAAACGGCTCCTCCCCGTACGGATACCGCGACATGAGGTCCTTCGGGTAGAGCAGGTGGTCGCTGACGGTGAACCCGTGGTAGCCGAGCTCCTCGGCCCGCCGGGCGACGCCAACCAGCCACGTCGGCTCCAGGAAGACGGAGTGGATGTAGATCTTCACGGCGGCTCCGGCATTCCGGTGCGGTGGGGCGGGACACCCCCGGACGGCAGATAAAGTATCCTGATCTCGCTCAAGCTGTCAACGAGCAGCGCAGCGGGAGGTTGCCTGCAGCCCGGCGTCCGCGGGATCCTCCCGGTCCGCCGGCCATCCGCAGCAACGACCAGGAGACGTCCATGGGCCTCGCCGAGCTTCCCGACTGGCACGACATCGATCTCTCGGGCCCGCTGGACGGCGTGCTCTACGACAAGGCCGACGCGATCGCGCTGATCACGCTCAACCGGCCGGACCGCGGCAACTCGTTCCACGCCGCGATGGGACCGGTGCTGCGCGCGATCTGGGAGGACGTGCGCGCCGACCAGGACGTCCGCGCGGTCGTGGTCACCGGGACGGGCGACCGGCACTTCTGCACCGGCGTCGACGTCGGCGTCGTGTCGGGCTCCGGCGGCGCGGTCGCGCACAACCGCCCCTTCGAGGAGGAGGTCTTCTGGTCGGCGCGCCACAACCGCGTCTGGAAGCCCGTGGTGGCGGCGGTCAACGGCACCGTGGCCGGGGGCGGCCTGCACTTCGTCGTCGACGCCGACATCATCGTCGCCTCGGAGAACGCCCGGTTCATCGACACGCACACGAACATCGGGATGGTCGGCGCGATCGAGAACATCGGGCTCGCGAAGCGGCTGCCGCTCGGCACGGCGCTGCGCATGAGCCTGCAGGGGCCGGACTTCAAGCTGGGCGCCGAGCGGGCCTACCAGCTCGGCCTGGTCGACGAGCTCGTGCCCAAGGGCCAGGCGCTCGAGGCGGCGATGGGGATCGCCCGGTCGATCGCCGCCAACTCGCCGAGCGCCACCACGCTGACGCAGCAGGCGATCTGGGGATCGCTCGACATGAGCTACGAGGCCGCGCTGCGCCACGGGTGGTCGCTCATCCGGCTGCAATGGTCGCACCCGGACTTCCTCGAGGGCCCGCGGGCCTTCGCCGACGGCCGCGCGCCGGAGTGGAACCCGGACCTGGACGCCCACATTTAGGCTACTCTTCTCGCGCCGTGTCGGCCGAGCCTTCCCCACCCGTCCTGGTCGAGCGCGAGGGCCACGTCGCGCTGGCCCGCCTCAACCGGCCCGGCGCGCGCAACGCCCTGTCGCCCGAGCTCATGGAGGAGTTGGCGACGGTCCTGGAGACGCTCGACCGGACCGACGGGGTGCGCGCGATCGTCGTCGCGGGTGACGAGGTCGCCTTCGCCGCGGGCGCCGACATCCCCGCGATGCGCGCGCGGTCCTTCCAGGAGACCCTGACCCATCCGACGGCGCGCTTCTGGCCGCGGATCGCCGCGATCGGCCTACCGTTGGTCGCCGCGGTGTCCGGCTACGCGTTCGGCGGTGGCTGCGAGCTGGCGCTGTCGTGCGACCTCATCGTCGCCTCCGAGACCGCCGTCTTCTCGCAGGCGGAGATCACGCTCGGGATCATCCCCGGCGGCGGCGCCACCCAGCGCCTCGCGCGCGTCGCCGGCAAGCAGCGCGCGATGGAGCTCGTGCTGACCGGCCGGCGCTTCGACGCGGCGGAGGCCCACGCGATGGGCCTGGTCAACCGGGTCGCCGCGCCCGGCGCGTGGCTCGACGAGGCCCTTGACCTCGCGCGCACGATCGCCGAGCGCCCGCCGCTCGCGGTGCGCTTCGCCAAGCGCGCCGTGCTCGGCGCCGACGAGGGGCCGATCGGCATCGGGCTGTCGCTCGAGCGCCGGCTGTACGAGCAGTCCATGGCCACCGAGGACCGCGTCGAGGGCATGACCGCCTTCCTCGAACGCCGCGAGCCGCAGTGGCGCGGGCGATGAACCCCACCAGGAGGACCTGATGCGTGCCGTCACCTTCCACGCCGCGGGCGACGTCCGCGTGGTCGACAAGCCCGAGCCCGAGCTGCGCGATCCCGGCGAGGCGCTGATCCGCATCCGCGCGACCGGCATCTGCGGCAGCGACCTGCACATCTACCACGGGCGCATCGAGATCGAGCCGGGCTTCACCATCGGCCACGAGTACGTCGCCGAGGTCGTGGAGGCGGGCGCCGCCGTGCGCAGCGTCGCCGTGGGCGACCGGGTCGTCGGCGGCTTCCAGACCGCGTGCGGCACCTGCTGGCTCTGCCACCGCGGCCTGTTTCACAAGTGCGACCGCTCGCGCACGTTCGGTCACGGCGCGCTGCTCGGGTCGCTCGACGGCACGCAGGCCGACCTCGCCGTGGTGCCCGACGCGAACCTCACACTGCGCCGCGTCCCCGACGGCCTGTCCGACGACGTCGCGCTGTTCGCCGGCGACGTGATGGCGACCGGCTACCACGCCGCGACCGCGGTCGTGCCCGGCGACAGCGTCGTGGTCCTCGGCCTCGGGCCGGTCGGCTTGTGTGCGGTGCAGGCGGCGCTCGTGGCGGGCGCCGCGCAGGTCATCGCGGTCGACACGGTCGCGTCCCGCCTGGAGACGGCGCGCTCCTTCGGCGCGATCCCCGTGCACCTCACCGAGCAGTCGCCGCGCGACGAGGTCAAGCGGCTGACCGAGCGCCGCGGGGCGCAGCTCGTCGTCGAGGCGGTCGGCAGCCCGCAGGCGCTCGACCTCGCGGTGCGGCTCGCGGCCAAGTGCGGCACCGTGAACCTCATCGGCGTGCACGCCGCGCCCGCGGAGGTCCATCTGGGCCTGGCCTGGATCAAGTCGCTGACGATCGCCGCCGGGCACGCGAACGTGCTCGGCCACATCGACGCGGTCCTCGGCCTGCTGTCCACCGGCCGTCTCGACCCGCGCCCGCTCGTGACCCACCACATGGCGCTCGACCAGGCGGCCGAGGCGTACGCGCTCTACGACCGCCGCGAGGCGCTGAAGATCGTCCTCACGCCGTAGCGCCGCGGCCCCCGATCGCCACGATCGATCCGGCCACAGCCCGCGCTGGTCACCGGCCGGCGGGCGACGGCGGCGGCGCGGCGGCCATCGACTCTCGGCGCCGGACCGCGTCGACGATCGCGACGCTCACCAGGATCAGTGCGATCCCCGCGAACTGAGCGCCGCGGATGCCCTCGTCGAGCAGCATCCACGCGAGCAGGATCCCGACCACCGGCTGCAGGTAGCTCACGAGCGATGCGTGCGCGACCGTGGTCCGGCGCAGCACGAGGTAGTACATGAAGTAGACGTAGCCGAAGCCGATGACGCCGAGGCCGAGGACGTAGAGCAGGTTCACCGCCGTGACGTCCTGCGTCGTCGCCGCCGCCTGGACCACCGCGGGCGGCGTCAGCACGGCCGCCGCCAGCCACACGTGACGGAAGGCCAACCCGAGGCTGCTCTGGCCGCCGGCCTCCTCGCACAGGCGCTTGCCGACCACGAAGCCGCCGGCGAAGCAGACGGTGGCGAGCACGACCGCGATCAGCCCGGCCGCCGTCGCGTCCCCGGGACCGCCCGCGACGATGGCCACGCCGGCCAGACCGACGAGAAGCCCGGCTGCGCCCATGCGCGAGACCGCCTCGTGGGGCGGGGTGAGCCGGGCGAGCACCGCACCGAACAGCGGCACGGTGGCGACCACGATGAGGGTGGTCGTCGCCGAGCTGCGCGACTGCGCCCAGGAGATCAGCGTGTACGCCGCGCAGGTGGTGACCAGCACCAGGACGACCTGCCGGCCGAAGGCACGGCGCGGCAGCGGGGGGCTGCGATCGCCGAGCGCCAGCCGTGCCACGCCGAGGCTGAGCGCGGCGACCCACAACGCCAGGTCCAGCACGACCATGTAGCCCAGCCCGCGCTGGGCGCCGTGGAGGAACACGAACGACGAACCGGTCGCGAGGGCCCAGAGGACGATCAGCCCGAGGAGCGGCCCGTGACCGGATTCCGAGGAGGAACGTGGCTCACCCATCGCAAGACAACCCGACGATTGAGTATACGGATCTGCCATGATGCACCCGAAGGCGGCCCATGGCCGTCCTGCGAGCGAAACGCACCGCCGCCTTCTCGCGGTCGGCGACAGTGACTACGCCGAACTGCACCGGCACTTCACGGAGAAGCAGATCGTGCAGCTCATCACCGTGCAGATCGGCATCGGTCGCTTCGTCCACAGCCTGCAGGCCACCGACGAGGTCTGCCGATCCCGTTGTCGGCCGGCGCCTGACGCGCCGCCCGCCGGAGGCGGACCTAGTCGCGCCCGCCGGCGACGGGGAGGTAGGCGCCGGTGATGTTCGTGTTGGCCGGGCTGCCGAGGAACGCCACGGCCGGAGCGACGTCGTCGGCCACCGAGAGCCGCCCGCTGGGCGTCGCGGCGCGGAACCGGTCGCGGCCCTCGTCGGGGAAGCGCTCCAGGTTCCCCTCGGTCACGGTCAGGCCGGGGGCCACGACGTTGACGAGGATCCCGGACTCGCCGCCCTCCCACTTCAGCGCGGAGGCGAGGCCCTCGAGCGCCGACTTCGCCGTTGCGTAGGCGCTCGTCGCGACCGCCCCGTGGCGCGTCACACCGCTTCCGATCAGCACGATCCGTCCGCCTCGCTCGGACGCCGCCAGCAGCGGCCATGCCGATCGCACCGTCGCGGCCGTGCCCTCGAGGTTCGTGCGCAGCGCGTCCTCCCACACTCCCGCGTCCACGTCGGCGAAGCGACCCACGCCGGCCGGCCACCGCACGGCGTTGGCGACCAGGACGTCGATCGCGCCGAAGCGCTCGGCGACGGTCGCCACGGCCGCGGTGATCGACGCACGCTCGCCGAGGTCCATCTGCACCGCGTAGGACTCCGGCGAGCGTTCATGCAGCGAGGCGGCCGTGACGGCCGCCGCGGCTTCGTCGCGCGCGTACGTGACCGCGACCCGGGCCCCCTCCTCGGCGTAGGTCCGGGCGATCGAGCGGCCGATGCCCTTCGTGCCGCCGGTGACGAGCACCGCCGCGCCGGCCAGCCTCAGGTCCACGTTCCCGCCGCGCTCGCCGAGTCGCGCAGCCGATCCTGGAGCTCGAACTTCTTGACCTTTCCGAACGACGTCATCGGCAGGCTCGCGACGAGGTGCCACTGGTCCGGCGTCTTCTGGCGCGCGAGGCCGCGCTCGGCCAGAAACGCCGCCAGCTCGTCGCCCGTGAGGGCCGCGCCGGGCTCGGCGGCGACGATGAACGCGGCGGGCACCTCGCCGTACCGTTCGTCGGGTGCGGCGACGACCGCCGCTTCGGCCACCGCCGGGTGGGCCACGAGGACGTCCTCGATGTCGCGTGCCGAGAACTTCTCGCCGCCGCGGTTGATGATGTCCTTGATCCGCCCGGTGATCGTCACACAGCCGCGCTCGTCCACGACGCCGAGGTCGCCCGTGTAGAACCACCCCTCCTCGTCGATCTGGGCTCGTGTCTGGGCCTCGTCGAGATAGCCGAGCATGCGCTCCGGCCCCCGCACCCGCAGCTCGCCCTCCACCCCGGGGGCGAGCGGCTCGCGCGTCGCGGGGTCGACCGCCTCGCACTCGGCGCCCGGCGCGATCGGGCCGTCGGTCTCGTAGCGGTCGCGGGCCGAGTCGCCGGCGCTCGGAGCCGTGACCGAGGGCTGCTCGGTGAGGCCGTAGACCCGCATGGCGCCGATCCCGACCGCCTCGGCCTGCTCGATCAGGACCCGCGGCACGGTCGTGCCGCCGCAGACGAACGTGTGCAGCGGCGCGCGCTCGACCCCCGCCGCTCGGAACTCCTCGACGAGCAGCGGGACCATGCCGGTCGGGCCGGCGGCGTACGTCGCGCCGTGCTCGACGACCTCCCGCGCGGCGCGGCGCTGGCCGGTCATCCGCGAGAGCAGCACCGTGCTCCCGGTCAGCGCCGAGATGGTGGTGGCGTACTCGAGGCCGGCGATGTGCGCGAGCGGATACGGGTCGTGGACGCGGTCGCGCCAGGTGATGCCGTAGGCCAGCGCGAGCTGGCGCGACTCGGCCATCAGCGTGCGCGCGCTGTGCACGACGCCCTTCGGCGCCGAGGTCGTTCCCGAGGTGAACAGCACGAGGACCGGCGCGTCCGGATCGCCGGGATGCGGCGCAGCACCGGCCGGGCCCGCGGTCGCCTGCTCCCACGGCGTCCACCCCGCGGCCTCGCCCCCGACGACGACCCGCGCGCGCGGCTGCGCGCCGCAGGCGGCGAGCACGGCGTCGAGCGCCTCGGCACAGCGCTCGTCCCGGTGCTCGGCGACCGCGATGACCGCCTCGGGGGTGACCATGGGCACGATCGCCGTCAGTTCGTGCTCGCGGTAGATGTCGACGACGGGCGCGAGCACACAGCCGAGGTGGAACGCGGCCCAGGAGAGCACGAGCGCCTCGCGGCGGTTCGGCATCTGGCTGAGCACCACGTCGTTCGGCCCGACGCCCGCGGCACGCAGGAAGCCGGCCAACCGCTCGACCTCCGATGCGAGGTCCGCGTACGTGATGACCGCAGCCGGCTCCCCCGAGGTGAGGTCGACCACGGCTTCGTAGGCGGGCCACCGGTCGGCCGCGCGCGCGAGGACGAATGCCGGGAGCGCGTCGTCGGTGTATCCCCCGGCCCGGTGCTCTCGTTGCACGTGGCCCGGCAGCGGCCGCGCCAAGAGCGGCTTCAACATGGTTTGAGTATACTTATCTCTGGTCAAGGGAAGCCGGACGGCGGGACGGAGGCGGGCCGGTGGCCCTGGAGTTCGGGGTGTTCGTGCAGGTCACCATGCTGGACGGACGAGGCGAGGATCCCGCGCTCCAGCACGACGAGATCCTCGGCGACATGGCCGGCCTGCTCGCCGGCGCGGACGCCGACGCGATCGCCGCCGACCCGCGGCTCGCGGCCCAGCCGTACGACTCGGCGCCGCCCGCGGCCGCGACCAACTGAGGAGAACACCCGTGGACCCCATCGACAAGCTCCTCGCCATCGAGGAGATCAAGCAGCTCAAGGCCCAGTACTTCTGGACGATCGACGGCAAGGACTGGGAGGGCGTCGCGCAGCTCTTCACCGATGACGCGGTCTTCGACATGACCGCCGAGATGGCGCTGCACGCCGCGCGGGGCACACCGACACCGCAGCAGACCGTCGTGGTGGGCGGTCCGGCCATCGCCGCGTTCATCGAGGCCGCGGTCCGCGACCCGATCACCGTCCACCACGGTTCGATGCCGGTGATCGACATCGTCGACAGCGATCATGCGACGGGCCGCTGGCTGCTCTTCGACTTCCTCGCCTTCGGCGACCGAGAGGTACGGGCCTACGGCTGGTACGAGGAGGAGTACCGGCGCGTCGACGGTCGCTGGCGCATCAGCCGGCTCGACCTGCGCCGGTACCGGATGGACTTCAGCGAGCCGGGGCCGCCCGGCAGCGTCAGCCTGCCGGCCTGAACCGCAGCGGCATCTCCTCGACGCCGTTGATCGACGCGCCGTGCCCGGGACCGAGGTGCAGCGGGCCGGCGATCTGCGGATCGGCGAGGCGCTGCGTGAGCACCGCCAGGGCCTCCTGCATCGTCGCCCGCGCGAACGCATGGCCCAGGCAGTGGTGCAGGCCGAACCCGAAGCCGATCAGGTAGGCGGGCTCGCCGCGTTCCATCACGAAGCGGTCCGGGTCCTCGAAGCGCTCCGGGTCGCGGCTGGCGGCGAGCATGTTCGGCACGACGTGCTCGCCCACCTCGAGCGAGACGCCGCCGAGCTCGACCCCGGGCTCGCGGACCAGCCGATGCACGAAGTGGATGCACGGGTAGATCCGCATCGCCTCCTCGAGGGCGGCGGGGATCAGCTCGGGGTCGTCGCGCAGCCGGCCCCACACGTCGTTCACCACCAGTGCCCGGACCACCGACGACAGCTGGATGCGGGTGGTGTTGATGCCGGCGAACATCAGGTCGACGATGCCGGCCGTCAGCTCGCCCGGCGACAGCCGCCCCTCCGTCCCCTCGGCGGCGATGAGGATCCCGATGACGTCGTCGCGCGGCGCCGCGCGCCGCTGCGCCACGAGCTGCTCGGTGTAGGCGGTCAGGGCGCGGATGCCCTCCTCGATGCGCGGGACCACCGGCGCGAGCGGGTCGGCGAGGATCAGCTCGACGTCCTGGGTGTGGGGCAGCACCTCGGCCATGTCCTCGGCGGGCAACCCGATGAGCTCGCACAGCACCGTCATCGACAGCCCGTCGGCGAAGTCGGCGACGAACTCGCACTCCCCGCGCTCGGCGAATCCGTCGACGCGCTCGTGGGAGATCTCGCGCATGCGCGGCCGCAGCGCGTCGATGCGCTGGCCGCGGAACGCCTGGCCGAAGATGCGGCGCGAGCGGCGGTGCGGCTCGGGCGCCATGAAGGACTTGACGCCGTCGTCGATGAACTGCGCCACCAGCTCGCCGGCCCCGCGGGCGAGGAACTCGTCGCGGCGCGGCGGGGTGATGCGGTCGTCGCGGAAAACCCCATGGACGAGGTCGTGCGAGAGGAGCTCGAGGCCCCGGCGGCTACGCGCCACGGGACCGTGGGCCCGGACCTCGGCGATGGCGCCCAGGGGGTCGTCGGCGAAGCCCGGCTCGTCGACGTCGAGGAACGGCAGGGAAGAAGAGAGCACTCTTTGCGCGATTTGTCGCTAGCCGATGGCCACGGGGTTGACGGGGCTGGCGGTGGCGCCGGTGACCGGGAGCGGGCAGGCCACGAAGAGGAACTCCCGGCAGGCGTCGCGCGCGAGCTGGGCGAGGTCGAGGTGCTCGACGAGGTAGATCCCGCGCCGCGACAGCAGCTCCACGTGGACGACCATGAACTCGCCGCCGTCGAACGGCATGGCCTCGACCGCGGTGTTGTCGGCGCCGACGATCGTCACGTCCGCATCGGCGAGCAGCCGCGCCGCCTCGAGGCCGAGGCCCGGCTGCTCGAAGGACATCTGCTGCCCGGTCGCGTAGAAGCGCTCGAGCCATCCGGTGCGGATCAGCACGGCATCGCCGCGGCGCGGCTCGGTGCCCTGCGCGTCGAGCGCGGCGCGCAGCTCCTCGCCGCTGATCACGTGCCCGGGCTCGAGGCAGTCGACGCCCTGCGCGGCGGCGACATCCACGAGCACACCGCGCGTCGCGACCGGTCCGGCCTTGTCGATGCCGCAGTGGCGGGCTCCGCCGAAGGAGCTCATGCCGTCGAACGGGAAGCCGTTGTACATCGTGGCTCCGTGGTAGACGTGGGCGAGCGCGTCCATGTGCGTGGCGGTGTGCGAGCCCATGATGAGCATGTCCTCGTGGGACCCCACGCCGCCGCCGCCCCCGAAGGCCTCGAGCATCTCCTCGTCGGTGTGGTTGATGAGCGTCAGCCGCTGCGCGGGGCCGCGGTACTCGACACTGGGCACGCCGGTGCGGCCGATCGGCAGCCCGAGGGGATAGACCTTGCCCGCGCGGCACGCGCGCGTGCCGGCCAGGACGGTCTCGCCGTCGAGGTGGTTCAGCGCGCCGCGCTCGTCGTCGGCTCCCCACCGCCCCCAGTTCGTCCCCTGCGGGACCGGCTCAATCGCCATGGCCCCTCCGCTCCGTCGTCGCTGCGACCATGTTCTCTCTCCTCGCCAAGACCGGAAATGAGTGTACTCTCTTGCCTTCCAGAGCGGAAGAGGAGAGGGCTCAGCGATGAAGGTAACCGTGTTCGCCATGCCGACCGTGCCGGCGACGAGCGACGAGCGCGTCGCCCTTCGCCCGGTCGGCCGCAACCCGGAGCGCTACCAGATGATGGTGCAGGAGCTCCGCGGGCTGGCGCAGCTCGCCGACGACTACGGCATCACGGCCTTCGCGACGACCGAGCACCACTTCCACACCGAGGGCGGCGAGGGCAACCCCAACCCGCTGCTCATGTTCAGCCACCTCGCCGGGCTGACGAAGCGCATCACGTTCATCCCGCTCTCGGTCGTGCTCTCGGCCCAGGACCCGCTGCGCGTCGCCGAGGACGTCGCGCTGTTCGACCACCTGTATCCCGGCCGGATCGCCGTCGGGTTCGCCCGCGGGTACCAGAAGCGCTGGATCCAGGTCCTCACCCAAGGTCGCGGAGCGGCCGCCTGGGAGCCGACCGACAACGGCGACGCGCGCAACCGCGCCATCTTCAACGACCACCTGGCCGTCGTCCTCAAGGCGTGGGACAACGACGTCTTCGACTACCGCGGCGAGCACTACCAGGTGCCGTTCCCCTACGACGAGGGCGTGCGCGGGTGGGCGGCGCCCGATTGGACCCGCCGCTACGGCGCTGACGGCGAGATCGACGACGAGGGCGTGATCCGCAAGATCGGGACGGTGCCGCCCATGTACACGTGCCGGCGGCCCGAGCTGTTCATGCCGTTCGGGATCTCGCAGGAGACGCTGCGCACCGCGGTCGAGCACGACATGACGCTCATGCTCGCCGAGGGCCGCCCCGAGAAGTTCGGCGAGCTGTGCGAGTTCTACCGCACCGAGACCGAGCGCCTGGGCAAGCCGCGCCGGCTCGGCGCGAAGATCGCGGCGGTGCGCGGGGTGGCGCTCGGGGACACCACGGAGGAGGCCTTCGACGTCGCCACCCGCACGATGGGCTACGAGTGGCAGCAGTACTTCAGCCTGTTCGGCGGCTTCACCGAGGCCTTCCGCACGCCGGAGGACGCCCCGGACCGCCCGGTCATGTTCGCCGACGAGGCGGCGTGCACGCGGCGGCTGATGGAGGTGCGCCACGCGCTCGTCGGCACCCCCGACGAGGTCAAGTTCCAGCTCGACGACCTGCACCGCATCCACGGTGACGGCGAGCTCGAGTGGCTCGTGTGGAACTTCTTCAGTCAGGGCATCCTGCCGCCGGACGCCTGGAAGAAGCAGCTCGAGCTCTTCGTCGAGAAGGTGTGGCCGGCGTTTCGGTGATCGGCGGACGGCGCGGCGTCAGCGCACCGCGGCGCGCCGGTCGATGCGCGCCTGCGCCCCGCGCTTGAGGGCGCCCGGCACGAGGCGGCTCAGGCCGGTGCGATGGTCGGCCACCCAGCGGTAGGCGAGCTCGGTCGGCGCGGGCAGGCGGCCCGCCAGCCAGGCGACCGGCGCCCCGGCCGGCAGCTCGTCGGCGATGACCGACACCGCCGTCCCGCCGGAGTGGATCCGGCCGGCGGCGTCCACGACGTGCGCCGAGCGCAGCCGCTCGCCGACCGGGATGCCGGCGAGCAGCGCCTGGCCCTCGGCCGACTGGATCGCGACCGGCCGCAGCCGGGCCCGGACGTCCCAGTCGAGCAGCCGCGCGACGCAGAAGCGGCAGAAGCCGCAGTCGGCGTCGTACAGGACGGTCAGTGGGGCCGGCGCCACGGGCGCCCGCTACCCGCGCCCGGCGCGCATCACCAGACGGCCGCGGCGCAGCGGCGGCTTCGTCGCGGTCACGCGCAGCGGAGAGGAGCGGCGGGCCCCGACGCGCAGCACGGCCCGCCCGCGGGCGTCCGTCCGCGCGGAGGCGCCGCCGGCGCGCACGCGCGCGCCCGCGACCGGGTGCGCGCTGCCGGCGAAGCGCAGGCTCGCCGTCACGATGAGCCGGCCCCGCGCGCCCGTCCGCACCTGCAACCGCAGCCGCGCCGCCGCGCGCGGCACGAAGCTCACGAGCTCGCCGTGGCCGGTGCCGAACGTCGGCGTGCGGCCCTGCGGATCCAGCGGCTGGATCATCCAGTGCAGCCAGCCGCCGAGCGCATCGACGACTCCGAGCCCCTCGGACTCGCCCGCCCAGGTCCGCTCGATCTCCAGGCGGCGCGCCCCGGTGGCGGGGTCCACCGACCAGACCTGGAACGGTCCGGTCCCCTGACCGGCGAGCAGCAGGCGCCCGCCGAAGAACGCCGCTCCGGTGATCCCGCTCGGCGGCACCGCGCCGGGGAGCCGCCGCACCGGCCTGATCGGCACGTCGCCGGCGGCCGGCTGCACGTCGCTCGTCCTGTAGGCGAGCAGGTCCTGTCCCGCCGACGTCCACAGCAGCTGCCCGTCGGGCGACGCCTCGACCCACATCGCCTTCGGGACGTCCGCGGGGTCCAGCAGCGTGCGCCCCAGCCAGGTCAGGTTCGCGTCGGCCACGCCGAAGGCGCCGCGTCCGCACGTGTTGCCCGCGTTCGGGGCGCCCGGCGTGTAGCACTCGAGCGGCAGGATCAGCCGTCCGCCGGTGAAGGTCGGATCGCCGAGGTGGTTGAAGCCCTCGCTCGCGGTGACGGCGAGCGGAAGCAGGTTCGCGTTGCGCGCCTGCTCCCGCAGCTCGAGGTCCGTGCGGTACCCGCCGACGTAGACGCCGTCGAAGAGCAACCGTCCGGCCGCCGTGTCCGGCGCAATCCCCTGGTAGTACTCGATCGGGATCTCCGACAGCGAGGTCTGCACCCAGCGGCCGGGGTCGGCCGCCCGGGCCGCCGCCGGCAGCGTGCCGAGCAGCACGAGGACGGCGGCGATCATGACCCGGCGGCGCACGCCGGAGAAGTTACCGGCGGCCGGGGCGTGCGGGAGCGCCCCGGCCGCCGGCCCACACGCGGCCGTTACCCTGCCACGGCCGCGCAGACCTGGGGCCTAGAGACCCTCCGGATGGCGGATCGTGTAGCCCGACGAAGAGCGCATGTCCTTCTGCCAGCGCGACGGGCGCGCCCCGGACGTGTCGAACCGCAGGCCCGCGACGACCATGTACATGTGGCTGCCCTTGGCGTAGATCGTCACCCACGTGCCGTCGCCGGACTCGCCCCACGTCGTGAAGCTGCCCGAGGGCATCGACTGGTCGAGCAGGCCGGCGCCGTGCAGCGCGTACGACACCGAGCCCGAACAGTCGTAGCCGCTGTCGATCCACCTGCCGTGGCCGCCGCCGTACCGGTACGGCTTGCTCGCGATCTCGTTGCCCGACGCGATGATCGCCTTGACCTCCGGCGGGGCGCTCGCGGGCGCGGTGGCCGTCCCGTCGGCGTTGAGCACCGCCTTCGCGCCGGGGACCTCGACGGCGGGCGCGGGGGTCGTCGCGGTCGGCGAGGCGCCGCCGGCCCCGCTCAGCGGGTCGTCGGCCGGGACCGTGTCGCCGGACGCGGTCATGGCCGAGCGGCGCTGCGCGACCGCCGTGGCGGCCGCGGTGCGCAGCATGGGCGCCTCCGTCGTCTCGAGGCGGCCGTTGGCGGGGAGGCCCGCCGTCGACTCGAAGCGCTGGACGGCGCGGCGGGTGGCGGGGCCGAACTCGCCGTCGGCGGTCAGCGTGGCGTCACCCGCACGGCGCAGCAGGATCTGGGCGGTCTTGACGTCGCCGCCGGACATGCCGGTGGCGAGCGTGCGGGCGCCGAACTTGGCGGCGAGCGCGGTCTGCGGGACGACGACGGCGGGAAGCGAGACAACACCAGCCGTCACCGCGGCTACGGCAAAGAAGCGTATGTGAGGCACTGCAGGACGGTCCCTTTCTCTTTCTCCGTGCCTGCGGGGTTAGCTGTCGGGCTCGCGCAGAAAGAGCAGCGCTACGCCGGCGTCATGCCGGTGATTCGCCCCGGGCCGTACTGGACGGCCAATGGGTCCCCCGCTGCTTGCCGGCGGAACGGCAAGCATTCGGCGTTGGTCATTCGACGGCGCGAACTGTAGCGCAACGGACGGCGAGACGTTTTCCATAACCGCGGTCGGGGCGTTTCCCGTAACAGTTGGTGATCTCAACTATTTGGGATAGAATGCTCATGTGCGCATCGCCTCCCTGTTTCGCCCATACCGCGGCCGACTGGCCGTCGTCCTGGGCCTGATCGTCCTCTCAGCAGGGATTTCGATGGTGTCGCCGTTCCTCCTCCGGGACGTGCTCGACACCGCGCTGCCGCAACGAAACACCCAGCTGCTCGCGTGGCTGGTCGGCGGCATGATCGCGGTGGCGATCGTCACCGGCGCGCTCTCCGTCGCGCAGACCTGGTTGTCGACCCTCGTGGGCCAGCAGGTCATGCACGACCTGCGCGCGAAGGTCTACCGCCACCTCCAGCGCCTGCCGCTCGCGTTCTTCACGCGGACCCGGACCGGCGAGGTCCAGTCGCGCATCGCCAACGACATCGGCGGCGTCCAGTCGGTCGTCACGTCGACGGCGACCTCGATCGTCTCCAACGTCACCACGGTCACCGCCACGATCGTCGCGATGGTGCTGCTCGACCCGCTGCTGGCCGGCCTCTCCCTCGCGATCCTGCCGGTGTTCGTCTGGCTCAGCCGCCGCGTCGGCCGCGAGCGCCGCCGGATCACCTCCAAGCGGCAGGAGACCATGGCCGACATCTCCACGCTCGTGGAGGAGTCGCTCTCCGTGTCGGGCATCCTGCTCGGCAAGACGATGGGCCGCTCGGCCGAGCTGGCCGAGCGCTTCAGCGGAGAGTCCGAGCGCCTGGCCCACCTCGAGGTTCGCAGCCGCATGGCCGGCCGGTGGGTCATGGCGACGATCCAGACCTCGTTCGCGGTGATGCCGGCGCTCGTCTACCTGTTCGCGGGCCTCTCCCCCGACGCGGTCTCGATCGGCACGGTCGTCGCGTTCACCACGCTGCAGACGCGCCTGCTCATGCCGATCGGCCAGCTGCTGTCGGTCGGCGTCGAGGTGCAGAGCTCGCTCGCGCTCTTCGACCGCATCTTCGAGTACCTCGACCTGCCCGTGGAGATCCGCGGCGGCGCCACCGAGCTCGTCCCGCGCGGGGGCCACGTCGCGTTCGACGACGTCTGGTTCCGCTACGCGCCCGACGCCCCGTGGACGCTGCGCGGCGTGACGATCGACGTTCCGCCCGGCACGACGCTGGCCGTCGTCGGCGAGACCGGCGCGGGCAAGACGACGCTCGGCTACCTGCTGGCCCGGCTCTACGACGCCGAGCGCGGCGCGCTGCGCATCGACGGCGTCGACGTCCGCGACGCGACGCTCGACTCGCTCGCGGCGACCATCGGGCTCGTCTCGCAGGAGACCTACCTCTTCCACGCGACCATCGCGGAGAACCTGCGCTTCGCGCGTCCCGACGCCACCGACGCCGAGCTCGAGGCCGCCGCCCGCGCCGCCCGCATCCACGACCTCATCGCCTCGCTGCCCGAGGGCTATGAGACGACGGTCGGCGAGCGGGGCTACCGGTTCAGCGGCGGCGAGAAGCAGCGCATCGCGATCGCGCGCACCGTGCTGCGCAACCCGCCGGTGCTCATCCTCGACGAGGCGACCAGCGCGCTGGACACCGAGACCGAGCGCGCGGTGCAGGAGGCGCTCGACGAGCTCGCCGCCCACCGCACCACCGTGGCCATCGCGCACCGCCTGTCGACGGTCCGCCGCGCGGACCAGATCGTCGTGCTCGACGGCGGGCGCGTCGCCGAGCGCGGCACCCACGAGCAGCTGCTCGCCCTCGGCGGGCGCTACGCCGCGCTCGTCCACGGCGGCACGACCGAGCTGCTCGCCGCGTAGCGCCCCGACGGAGAGGCGACCGGGGCGGGGTCCGCCGCGCGCTGCGCGCGCTGACCGCAAGTTGCGCGCCGGGCCCGCGTTCACATCGGCATGAGTGGCCGGCGGGAGCGCCATCGGCGGCGGGCGCCGCTACGCCAGCAGCGCGTCGACGACCGCCAGCGCGACCTCGGCCCGGGAGCGCAGCGACGCGCGCAGGACGAACTCGTGCGGCGCATGGGCGCCGCCCCCGCGGGGGCCGAGGCCGTCGACGGTCAGGGGGATCGACGGGGCGAAGTGGCTGGCGTCGCTGGCGCCGCCGCGGCCCGCGCCGACGATCGGCCGGCCGAGGCGCTCGGCCGCTGCGGACAGCAGCGGCGCGGTCTCCTCGCGGGCGTCCATCGCCGGCCAGATGCGGGCGAACTCGGCGTGGAGCTCCGCGCCGCCGACCTCGCGCGGCACCTGGCCGAGCACGTCGTGGAAGGCCGCCGTGCGGTCCGAGCGAAGGTCGCAGAACAGCTCGCCGCCCGACGGCACGACGTTGAACGCGTCGCCGGAGTGCAGGACGGTCGGCACCGCGGTCAGTCGATCCGGGCCGGACGGGTCGTGAGTCTCCGCGACGGCCTGCGCGGCGGCGGCGAGCGCCAGCAGCGCGTTGCGGCCGCGCTCGGGCGCCGAGCCGGAGTGCGACGAGGCGCCGACTGCGCGGACGTGCAGCGTGCCGGCCGCCTTGCGGCGGACGACGACGGCCTCGTCGCCGTCGGGCGTCAGCTGGCCGGCCTCGAAGCACAGGCACGCATCCCAGCCCTCGAAGCGCTCGACGTGGGTGAACGGCGCGCTGCGCCACTCCTCGTCGCAGACCAGCAGCAGCGCCGCCTCGGCGAAGTCGTGCGGCCGCAGCGCGAGCGCGCGGAGCACGCCGAGCGCGACCACGTCGCCGCCCTTCATGTCGACGGCGCCCGAGCCGACGAGCCGGTCCTGCTCGCGCAGCAGCGGCCGGTGGTCCTCGTGGGCGACCACCGTGTCGAGGTGGCCGAGCAGCAGGATCCGGCGGGCGCCGGTGCCGGGCAGGCGCAGGACGAGGTCCTCGGCGTGACCGGGGCTCGAGCAGGGCAGGCGCTCGCTCGCCGCGGCGGCCGGCGCCAGGGCGCTCGCCACGGAGATGCACTCCTCCGCGCCGTGCACGTCGCCCGACGGCGAGGACACCGCCACGAGCGCCTCGAGCTCGCGCTCCGCGCGCGCCGTGATCTCCGCGGCCTGCTCGGCGATCCACCCGCTCACGCCGCCCGCTCCCGCCACTCCGGCCCCCAGACATCACCCATCCGGCGAACCGTAGACGACCGCCCGGGATTCGGGCGCTCGGACCTCGGGTACGCCGGGCGCGGCGGTCCGTCCCGTGACCGTCGGCTCGAAAGGGCGTCCAGCGACGCCGCCAGGCAAGGACGCAGACCCGAAGGAATCCCCCTGGGATTTCGAGTGGTCGAGGACACAGCATGGCGGTGATCGATGGACGTCATTTCGGGTCGACGGTTGCGAGACGGGCCGCATGTTCACCTGTCCACGGAGGAGGACTCCATGAACCATCGCGTTGCCCTCGTCGCGGTGACGGCGGTCGGCGCCGCGCTCGCCGCCCCAGGCATGGCCGCCGCGCAGCTGCCCGCGCCCCCGTCGCTGCCGCCCGGCTCGTCGGCCGACCCGGTCACCGGCGTCGTCACGACGGTCACGGGCATCGTGCTCGGCGTGCTCGACCCGGTCACCGGACAGCTCGTCCCCGCCCCGGCGGCGCCCCCGCCCCCACCCGAGGATCCGCAGGCGCAGGGCGCCGGCGGAGCTGGGAACCCTCCGGCGGCCCCGCCGGCCGCGGGCGCGCCCGTCAAGGGGACGGCGCCGATCAGCGCGAAGGACTCCACGGCGCCGCGGCTGCAGCTGCGCGTCGACCGGCGGACCGAGGCCGCTACCGCCCGGCGCTCCGGGATCCGCGTCATCGCCCGCTGCAGCGAGGACTGCACGGCAACGCTGAGGGTCCTGCGCGGCAAGCAGGTCGGCCGCAAGCGGGTGACGATGTCGAAGATGCGGACGTACATCCTGCGCGTGAAGCTCAACAAGCGGGGCAGGGCGGTCGCGGCCAGGTCCCGCACGTCGACGAAGCTGCGGGTCACCGGCCGCGCCGTTGACACGGCCGGCAACCTCAGCTCGACGGTCAGGAAGACCACCTACGTGCGCGCCGCCAAGCCGGCGAGACGCTGAGCTCCTACGACAGGCGCTCGCGCTCGGAGCGCGCCGGCGTGGGATCGGTGCGGGTCTCGGCGGCCGCGGGGTCGCGGTCGTCGAGCAGCTCGCGGTCGCGCTGGAAGCGCGCGTCGTCGGGGTCGCCGAGCGCGTCGTCGGCCATGCCCTTCTCGTGCAGCTCCGCGCGCGACTCGTGCAGCTCGGCCTCGGCGCGGGCGCGGCGGGCCTCCTGCTCGGCGATCTGCGCCTGGGCCTCGCGCTGCTCGGCCTCCGAGCGATGACGGTCGGCTGCAAGGCTGCGGCGCTCGTCCATCCGCCGCTCGGCTGCGCGGCGCTGCATGCGCGGGCGCATCAGCATGATCGCGGCAAGCACGACCAGGGCCACGATCACGACGATCGCGATGATCAATCCGGTGCTCATCGGCATTCCCTCCCGTGGGACGTTTTCAGCCCATGCGCTACCCGCGGCGCGCCGGGCGGCAAACGGCGCGCGGTCAGACTCCCCAGCGCGCCACGGCCGCCGCCCCGTGCTCGCTGCCGAGCACGCCGACCCCCGCGGGCCCAAGGAGGAAGCGACGCCCCTCGGCCGCCGGGAGCCCGAGCCAGCGCGCCGTCAGCACGCGCAGCGCATGCCCGTGGCCGAAGACGAGGGCCCGCTCGCCCGCCCGGTCGCGGATGTCCGCGATGACCTCGTCCATGCGCCGGCCGACGTCGTCGGGCGTCTCCCCGCCGGGGCTTCCGTCGCGCCACAGGTCCCAGTCCGGCCGGGTCTCGTGGATCTGCGCGGTGGTGACGCCCTCGTACTCGCCGTAGTCGAACTCGCGCAGGCGCGCCTCGACCTCCGGCTCGAAGCCCGCGAGGTGCGCGGTGTCGAGCGCGCGGCGCAGCGGGCTGGACAGCACGAGGTCGTAGCGCCGGCCGTCGAGCTTGGAGCGCAGCGCCCGGGCCGCGTCGACCCCGGCCTCGTTGAGCTCGAGATCGGTCGTGCCGGTGTGCTGGCGGGAGACCGTCCACGCCGTGTCGCCGTGACGGGCGAGCCACAGCTCGGGGGGAGCGTCGGCCATGGGCGGGGAATCTACGTGTGCAGGCGACCGTCTGCGTCGCGTTGGGCGGCCGGCGCCGCCGGGGCCACGCCGCGCCCGGCCGCGCCGCCGGGTATTCTCCGGCCCGATGTTCGCCATAAGTGTCGCTGCGCAGATGACCCTCGGGCTCGTGGGCGTGTTCTTCATCTTCTTCCCGCTGCTGGTCAACGTGCTGCTCGGGTTCATCGCGGCGCAGGTCATCGGCGAGCGTCACGAGAACATCGAGTTCGAGCGCACGCACACGTACTGAGCCGCGTCGCGCTCGCCACCTGCGCCGAGCTGCCGGCGCTCGACGAGCCGGAGCGGCTCGTCATCCCCGCACTCGCGGAGCACGGGATCGAGGCGGTGCCCGCGGTCTGGACCGATCCGGCGGTCGACTGGGACGCGTTCGCGCTCGTCGTCGTGCGCTCGACGTGGGACTACATCACCCGGCGCGACGCGTTCCTGGCGTGGGCGCACGGCGTGCCGCGCCTGGCCAACTCCGCCGCGGTGCTCGAGTGGAACATCGACAAGCGCTACCTGGCCGAGCTCGCCGCCGCCGGCCTGCCGGTCGTGCCGACGACGTTCGTCGAACCCGGCGGGGCTCCGGACGCCGCCGCGCTCTCCGGCGAGGTCGTGGTCAAGCCGGCCGTGTCCGCGGGCTCGCTCGACACCGGCCGGCATGCCGACCCGGACGCCGCCGCCGCGCACGTCACGCGGCTGCACGAGGCGGGGCGCACGGCGATGCTCCAGCCCTACGTCGCAGGCGTCGACGAGGCGGGCGAGACGGCGCTCCTGTACCTCGGCGGGCGCTGGTCGCACGCGATCCGCAAGGGCCCCATGCTCGTCGGCGAGCGCCGGACCGTCGACGGGCTGTTCCTGGAGGAGGACATCAGGCCGCGTGAGCCGTCGGCCGCCGAGCTCGAGCTCGGCGAGCACGTCATGGCGGTCGTCGCCGAGCGGTTCGGCTCGCTGCTCTACGCGCGGGTGGACCTGCTGCCGGGACCGGGCGGCGAGCCGCTCGTCGTGGAGGTCGAGCTGACCGAGCCGTCGCTGTACCTCGAGACGAACTCGGGGGCGCCGGGGCGGCTCGCCGCGGCGATCGCCGCGCGGGTCTGACGGTCAGTCGACGCGCTGCTCGAGCACCCACGCGCCGACCCGCGCCGTGGCCTGGCGGAGGCGGCGGAAGTACGTCGCGCGGGAGAGGAAGACCTCGTCGGCGACCGCCTCGTGGCTCGAGCCGGCGTCGAGGTAACCGCGGCGGATGATGCGGGCGAGCAGCTGCTCGTCGGCCGACGCGCCGAACGCGGCATCGACGGACTCGTCGAGCAGCGCGCGCACCGAGGCGGCGCGCTCGGCGGGCGTCGAGCCGGTGGCGAGCGGGCTCCGAGCGAGCTCGAGCGGCCGGTGCGCGGCGCGCAGGGCGTCGCGGACGGTCTCGGCGTCGACCTGCGGACCGCCGCGCGCGGGCGCCCGCTGCGGCGCGGGCGCCGGCAGGCCGAGCTCACCGTAGATGGCGGCGCGCAGGCCGCCGACGACGCCGGCGGGGCCGGTGTCGACGATGTGGCACTCCTGGCGCAGGCCGGCGATCTCGACGTCGAGCTCGTGGATCCGCACGCCGCCCGTGGCCTGCGAGAACGCCACGGCCGCCGCGTTCTCCGGGTCGATCGGCAGCATCATCCGGCGTGGGCTGGCGAGGCCGGAGCGCAGCATCGCCGCGGTGTTCATCAGCGACAGGACGGGTGAGCCGATGTCGCCCTCGGGACCGGTCGTGAAGTCGATCGCGTCGCGCCAGATGAGCACGTTGCCGTCCTCGAAGCGCTCCCGCGCATACGCGAGGCAGCGGCCGAGGACCGCGTCGGTCTCCGCGGCGGCGGGCGCGTTGTCGGGGGTCACGGCGATCGTGTAGCCGGCGATGCGGTCGCGCCGGTCGCGCGCGACGACGACCCGCTCGGGCGCGCGCTGCAGGAGGTCGCGGGTCGGCGGCCACCACTCGGCCTTGCCGCGGCGCAGCAGCGGGCCGCGCAGGGCCTGGACGTCGCCGGGCCGCAGATGGTCGATGCGCAGGTCGACGCTGGCCTCCGCGCCGAAGCCCCAGCGGATCGTCGGGTTGTCGAGCAGCTCGGCGAGGTCGACGAGCAGCCACGGGTTGCCCGCGAGCGCGCGGTCGTGGAGGTGGTCGGCGATGCGGCGGCGCAGCTCGGCCTCCCGCTCGGGCGACCGCAGGCGCAGGTCGGCGCGCAGCGCGAGGCGGGCGACGTCGTGCAGCGTCACGCCCGGGCCGGCGGATTCGACGAACGTCAGCGAACGCAGCCACGCCTCGGCCGCATCGGCATCGACGTCGGGAAGGACGTCGCGCAGCAGGCCGCGCGTGGTCGTGCGGGCCAGGGCGGCGACGGCCGCGACGTCGAGGTTGCCGCCGTCGAGCTCGGTCCGGGCGACGCGGCGCACCAGGGCGCGCACGAGCTCCGGCCGGTCGGTGAGGCCGTCGGCGGCCCAGTCGGGGTCGCCGCTCGCGGCGCCGGCGGCGAGGACCAGCGCGAGCGGCGAGCCCTCCGCCCACTGGAGGATCTGATCGCTGAGGCCGGGGCTGACGCCGTGGGCGCCGAGCAGCGCGCCGGCCTCGTCGGCCGGCAGCGGCTCGAGCGCGATGTCGGCGACGATGCTCTCCCAGCCGTCGGCGAACCAGTCGGGGTCGGGAGCGGCACGGCCGGCGAGGACGACGACGGCCTGCGCGGGCAGCGACGGCAGCACCCGCGCGCGGAGGTGCGCGCCGGCCGCCGAGATGCGCTCCCAGCTGTCGAAGAGCAGCAGCGGGCGCTCGTCCTCGGACGCGCCCTGCAGCGCCGCCTCGAGCGCGCCGGGGGCGGGCGGCATGCGGCGGCCGTCGACGAACCAGGTGCGCCGGTCATGGCGCCCGGCGCGGCGCGCGAGCTCACGCAGCAGCGTGCTCTTGCCGATCCCGCCCGGGCCGTGGACGAAGACGACGCTCGCCTCGGGGTCGTCGCCGAGCAGGCTCTCGAGGAACGCGAGCTCGCGGTCGCGACCGACGAAGCGGCTGGCGTCGCGGTGCTCGAGCCGTTCTCCGAGGGTGGATGGTTCCATCAGGCCTCCCTGCCATGGGCCATGCCGGAACCCTAACCGGACACGGCCGTGCCGGTTGGAACTTCTCGCGCAGGCAGGTGACAATGGCGTCATGGACGCGGACGCCATCCCGCTGACGCCCGAGGACGTCGCGATCCTCGCGCTCGAGTGCCAGACGATCGCGGGTCACACCTGCAAGGTCGTGCGGGTCGCGGGCGAGCCGGACCTCGAGGCGCTGCGGGCCTCCATCGCCCAGCGCATCCACGCGGCGCCGCTGCTGACGCGCCGCCTCGGCGGGTCCGGCGAGGCGCCGGCGTGGGTGCCGGACACGAGCTTCGACCTCTCCGCCCACGTGGTGCCCGTGCCGGTCGACGCGCCGCTCGACGAGGCCGAGCTTCGGCTCGAGGTCGCGCGCCTGTTCGAGCAGCGCCTGGACCGCTCGCGGCCGCTGTGGCGGATGGACGTCGCGCCGACGGACGGCGGCGGCATGGCGATCATCTGGCGCATCCACCACGCGCTGGCCGACGGCACGGCGGCGATGCGCTACGCGCAGGCGCTGCTGTGGGACCCCGCGGAGGGCGAGGCGGCGTCCGCGGCCGCGGCGAAGGTCACCGCCCAGCACGCGGCGGACGAGGAGCGCCGGCGCGGGCACCTCGCCGGCTTCATGCGCCGCGAGTTCGCCCGCTCGCGCACCCGCTCGCCGTTCGACGGCGAGGTCGGGACGCGACGGGTCGTGGCGTTCGCGAGCGTGCCGCTGCGCGAGCTGCACGATGCGGCGCGCGCGCTGGCGGACGCGACCCTCAACGACGCGGTGCTGAGCATCGTCGCGGGTGCCCTGCGCCGGTGGATCGAGCACCACCACGGCGCCCTCGGGACCGTCCGGGTGCGGGTGCCGGTCAGCCTGCACCACGAGGGCGACGACGCGGGCAACCGCGACTCGTTCTTCTCGGTGGCGCTGCCGCTCAACGAGGCCGACCCGATCGCGCGCCTCAAGGCGGTCCACACGGCGACGCTCGAGCGCAAGATCGACCACGACGCCGAGACGATGGACGAGCTGATGCGCGACCTGGCGAAGATCTCGCCGCGGCTGGAGCGCTTCGCCGCCCGCGTCGAGCAGAGCCCCCGGCGCTTTGCCGTCAACGTGTCCAACGTGCCGGGCCCGAGGACGCCGGTGACGGTCCTCGGCTCCCCGCTCGACACGCTGCACTCGATCGCGGAGATCGGCGAGCGCCACGCGCTGCGGGTGGCGGTCGTGTCGGCGTGCGGCCGGCTCGGGTTCGGGTTCTGCGCGGACCCGTCGATCGTGGAGGACCTCGAGGAGATGGCGCGCGGCGTCGAGATCGAGGCGGCGATCCTGACGGCGTGAGCGCTTGGGCGGACCGCGCCCGCCGTGCTCAGATCGCCTGCTTGAACCGGAAGACGTGGTCGGGGTCGACGGCCTGCTTGATCGCCTTCAGGCGGTCGAGGTTGCTGCCGTAGTACGCCCGCTGCCAGTGCGCGAGCTGGGGGTCGATGTAGTTCTGGTAGCACTGGCCCGACACGAAGGGCGCCATCGCCGCGCGCGACGAGCCCACCCACGACTGACTGGCCGTCGGCGAGTAGTACTGGATGCAGAAGAGCTGGTGGCGGTGCACGAAGGCGGTCGCACCGGGGGCGACGCGGTTGATCGCGCCGCCGTACGGGTCGAAGAGCAGCGTGCCGCCGCGCTCGGCGGCGGCGATGGCGGCGGCGCGACCGCGCGAGGTCAGCGGCTTGGCGACGTAGTCCGATCCGGCATCGAACGGGGCGGGCGAGAAGTGGTCGCACTGGCCGATCGACTCCCCGGCGCATCCGGCCCAGCGCTGCATCAGCGCGAGGTAGCCCGACGTGCCGGTCGACAGCTGCGCGCCGCTGACGCGGGTCAAGGGGGCCAGCAGCCGGCGCAGCGCGCTCTCGGAGCCGAAGAACTGGCCGATCGACGAGACCCGGCGGTTGCCGGCGAGGGTGAACAGCGCGGTCAGCGCGCGCGGTGCGTGAGGGGCGAGCTGCTGCCAGGCCGCGAGCGCCTCGTTCGCCTGGCTCCACGGCCACACCACCTGGAACCACGCCGCGCTCGAGACCCGGTGCGCGCGCAGCTGCAGCGACGTGACGATGCCGAAGTTGCCGCCGCCCCCGCCGCGGCACGCCCAGTACAGCTCCGGGTTCGTGTCGGCGTCGGCGTGGTGCAGGCGCCCGTCGGCGGTCACGATCTGGACCGCCGTGACGTTGTCGCACGTCAGCCCGAACCGGCGGCCGGCGAGGCCCATGCCGCCGCCGAGCGCCAGGCCGCCGAGGCCCACGGTCGGGCACGAGCCGCCCGGGACCGTGGCGCCGCGCCGGGCCAGCGCGGCGTACAGCTCGATGAGCTGGGTGCCCGCCCCAGCGGTGACCGTGCGGCCGCTGAGCGAGACCGAGTCCAGGCGCCGCAGGTCGACCACCAGGCCGCCCTGCGCGGTGCTGTAGCCCGCGTACGAGTGCCCGCCCGAGCGCGCGGTGATGCGCACGGAGTTGCGCCGCGCCCAGCGCACGCAGGCCTGCACGTCGGCGGGCCCCGCGGCGCGCACGACCGCCATCGGCCGGATGCCGGCGTAGCGCGAGTTGAACACGAGGCCCGCGGAGCTGCTCGGCGTGAGCACGGGCCCCTTCACGCTCGCCGCCAGCCGCTTGAGCGCCCTGCTGCGGGCCGCGCCCGCATCGCCGACGGCGACCCAGCTCGGCAGGGCGAGCGCGGCTCCCCCCGCTGCCAGCCGCGCGGCGAACTCGCGACGGGTCAGCGGGTGCTCCATCTACTGCGCGGGCGGCGGCGGCGGGGGCGGCGGCGGCGGCGCGGGCGGGGCGAACCCGGACGAGCTCGACGGACCGTCGCCCGGCAGGCCGGCGATCCCGGCCTCCGGGCGGACCGCCCCGGTGCCCGCGTCGGCCTCGCCGTGCGCGCCGCGCAGCTCGAAGTACAGGGTCGCCGCGGCAAGCGCCGTCAGCGGCACGGTGATGACCGCCCCGACGTAGCCGAGGATGACCTGCCCGACGTCGCCGAGCCCCGCGCCGATCGCGCCGAGGATCAGCGCGATGACGAAGGAGATGATGAAGAACAGCACGATGACGCCGAAGACCTGCCAGCCGTTGCCCTTGACGAGCTGGCGGCTGCGGCCGAAGGCCGGGAACACGCCCGGGCGCTCCAGCACCACGACCGGCGCGACGACCGCCCAGATCGTCAGCAGGAACAGGCCCGGGATGATGATGAGGACGAACCCGATCGCGATGCCGATGCCGGCGAGGATCGACACCCCGATCAGCGGCAGGAGGACCGGCCCGACGGAGTTGATCAGCCCGCCGACGGATTGATCGAGCCGACCGTCGCGCACGTCGCTGACGAGCTCGACGACCATGCCGGTGTAGAGCGTCGACAGGACCAGCGTGACCAGGCTGGCGAGCAGGCCGAGCCCCCACCCCTGGAGCGCGAGGATCCGGAACAGCGCCTCGATCAGGAACAGCACCGCCGCGACGGGGAGCAGGACGCCCGCGTACTGCTGATACGTCTTGAAGACCTTCGAGATGACATCGCCGATGTCGATGTTGCGCGTCACGCAGGGCTCTCCTGGAGCTCGAGGCGGGGAAAGACGGCAAGCATATGGGCGGGGTCGGCGGCACGTCGCAGGCGGTAGAACCCCGTCCATGCGGCTCGGCGTGGCGCAGGCGGTGGTGGGCCCGGCGATCATCCCGGGCGACGTCGTCGTGGCCGGCGGGCGCATCGCCGCGCTCGGTGCGACGCCGGCCGGAGCGAGCGGGACGGCCGCGCCCGGGTTCGTCGACCTGCAGGTCAACGGATTCGGCGGCGTCGACTTCCTCACGAGCGATCCGGCCGGCTGGCGGCGGGCCGCCCGCGCCATCGCCGCGACCGGCGTCACCGCCTACCAGCCGACGTTCGTCACGGCCCCGCCCGAGGACCTGCGCCGGGCGCTGGAGGTCGCCGCGGCGGTCACGGACCCGCCCGAGGCGCTGCCCCGCCTGCTCGGCGTCCACCTCGAAGGGCCGTTCCTCTCGCCCCGGTGGCCCGGCGCCCATCCGCCGCAGCACCTGCGCCCGCCGGACCTCGCCCTCGTCGAGGAGCTGCGCGCCGCCGGTCCGGTCTCCCACGTCACGCTCGCACCCGAGCTGCCCGGCGCCCTGGAGCTGATCGCGGCACTGGCCGCACGCGGCGTCACCGTCGCCATCGGCCACACCGACGCCGGCGCCGCCACGTGCCGCGCCGCCTTCGACCGCGGCGCCCGCGCCCTGACGCATGTCCACAACGCCCACCGCCGCTTCGCCGCGCGCGATCCCGGGCCGGCCGGCGCGGCGCTCGCGCATCCGGCCGTCACCGTCACGGCGATCGTCGACGGCCACCACCTCGCGCCGGAGACCGCTGCGATCGCCTGGCGGGCTGCGGGCCGCCGCTTCGCCCTCGTCACCGACGCGATCGCCGCCGCCCGCCCCGCCACCGGCGGCGGCACCTCCGTCCGCACGGGGCCCCGGGCCAGCGCGATCGCCGGCCGCATGGTCGCCGTCGGCCCGGCCGGCGACGCGCGGCTGCCCGACGGGCGCCTCGCCGGATCCACCCTCACGATGGACGCGGCCGTGCGCGGTCTCTGCGCGCTCGGCGCCACGCTGCCGGAGGCCGTCCACGCCGCCGCCCGCGCCCCCGCGCTGCTCGCGGGGCGCCCCGAGCTCGGGCTCCTGGCGGTCGGCGCGCCCGCCGACGTCGTGGTGCTCGACGATGCGCTCAGCGTCCGCCGGGTGCTCCTGTCGGGCCGCGAAGCCGCGGCCGGCTGATCCCGCGCAGGCGGCGGTCGGGCCGGTCGCCGCGGGATGGCTCGATCGACTGGCCTACGCGAGATCCGGCTGCGGATCGGCGTCCCCGGGTTCGGTATCGCCGCCATACCGGCGGCGATGCATGATCCACGCCGCCAGCCCGGCGGGCAGCGGCAGCCAGTAGCTCGCGAGCCGGTAGGCGAGCGAGACGACGACGGCCGCGCCGCCCGGCACGCCCGCGAGCGCGAGCGTGCCGGTCAGCCCCGCCTCGACGAACCCGAGCCCGCCCGGCGTCAGCGGGATCTGGCTGAGGAGCTGCGCGGCGACGAACGCCAGTAGCACGAGCGACGGCCGCGGGATGGTCGTGCCGACCGCGGCGAGCGCCGCCACCAGCGCGAGGTAGTCGAAGAACCACCGCCCCATCGTGGCCAGCAGCGCCTCCCACCAGCGCGCACCGAGCACCCCGAGGATCAGGTCGCGCTCGGCCAGCAGCCGCCCGGGCAGGTTGGTCATCGGCTCGCGCCGGTGCCACACCCGGTTGCGGATGCGCTGCACGACCCGTCCCACCCACGCCAGCGTGCCGTCCACCGACAGCAGCACGGCGCCCACGGCGAACATCGCGGCGAACAGGACCATGCCGGCGAGCGCCGCGATCACGAGGTGGTTGCTCGTCGAGACCACGCCGCGGATGACCGCGGGCAGCGCGAACACGGGCAGGGCGAGCAAGACGGCGAACACGAGCAGCGACGACGCCGTCAGCCCGGACGCCGCCGTGCCCCCCGGCGTGCCCGACTGCACGAGCATCTTGTACTGCAGCGCCCCCGCCGCCGCGCCCCCGCCGGGCACGATGCGGCCGAACGCGTTGCCGGCCAGCTGCGAGGTCGCGACCGCGTACGTGTCGTCCGTGCGCAGCGCGAGGCGCTGGAGGACCCACAGCGCCACGAAGCTCAGCGCCTCGGCGACCACCATCGCGATGAACCACAGCGGCTCGAGAGTCTTCAGCTGCGGCCAGGCCGACAGCACCTGGAGCAGGCTCGGGAAGACCAGGTAGAGCGAGATCCCCGTGACCAGGAGCAGCAGGACCGTGCGCGGGACTCGACCCATCCCGCCGACCGTACCCGCCCGCGGTCAGCCGAGCGCGCGGCGGCTGACGAAGATCGGGGGCGCGTCGGTCACGCGCTCAGCATGCCAACTGCTCGTCGGGCTCCGGCCGGCCCCGGACGAAGCCGCGACGCGACGCGGGCAGGCCGCAGGCCAGCAGCGCGAGGGTCACCATGAGCATGACGACGATCGGCGCGTCCCAGCCGCCGGTCAGGTCGTGCAGCGCCCCGGCCAGGAACGGTCCGGACGCCGCCAGCAGGTAGCCGAAGCCCTGGACCATCCCGGACAACGCCGTCGCGTGCGGGGCGTCGGGAGTGCGCAGCACGATCAGCGTCAGGGCGAGCGCGAACGTCGACCCCTGCGCCACCCCCAGGAACACCATCCACACGGCCGGCGCCGAGCCCGGGGCCACGAGAAGGCCGCCCCAGCCGAGCAGCCAGAACGCGACGCCCAGCACGATCATCGGCCGCTGGTCGGCCATGCGCATGGCGATCATCGGCGCGGCGAGCCCTGCCGGGATCCCGACGAGCGCCTCCAGCGACAGCATCGCTCCGGCGCCACCGGCGTCCAGTCCCGCGGCGCGCAGGATGTCGGGCACCCACGCGAGCGTCACGTAGAACAGCAGCGACTGCAGGCCGAACGTGATCGTGACCGCCCACGCGAGCGGATCGCCGAGCAGGCGGACCCGCGGCGGTCGCGGACCGTCGTGCTCGCCGCGCGCCGCCCACACCGCCGGGACCCACATGACGAACGCGACGACCGCGGCGATGCCCCAGAGCGCGATCGCGTCCCACCATGAGCCGACCGCACGCTCGAGGGGAACCGAGAGCCCGGCGGCCACCGCGGCGCCGCTGATGAGCATCATGCTGTAGAGGCCCATCATCGTCCCGGGCCGCGGGTAGTCGCGCTTGATCACGATCGGCACGAGCACATTCGCCACCGCGATGCCCACGCCGATGAGCAGCGTGCCGAGGAAGAACGGCGCCACCTCGACGACGAGGCGCACCGCCGTGCCGGCGATGATGAAGCCGAGACAGGCCAGCAGGCCGCCCTCCGGACCCAGCCGCCGGGCGACCGCGGGCGCCGCCGCGGCCGCGCCTCCGAAGCACAGCAGCGGCAGGGTGGTCAGCAGGCCGGCCGCCGTGTTCGACAGCCCGAGCGTGGCGCGGATGTCGTCGAGGAGCGGGCCGATGCCGGCGATCGGCAGGCGCAGGTTGAGCGCCACGAGCAGCAGCGCCGCTCCGACCCAGAGCGGGGTGCGGCGCGAGGTCATCGGGTCAGCCGCGCCCGGCCGCGGGCTTGGCGATCTCCTCGCCGAACGCCTTCTCGACCGCTCGCGTCATGACCTGCTGGAAGCCCGCGAGCAGCGCCTCGGAGGCCAGCGGGCGCAGCCGCTCGACCGCCGCGGCCGCCGCCGCCCACCGCTCCGGCGTCGCGCCCTCCTGGTCGACCCGCCGCAGCACGTCCTCGCGGAACAGCCGGATGAAGGCATCGGCGACGCTCTGCGAGCTGCGGTTGATCTGCTCGACCACCGCGAGCGCGTGGTCGAGCGGGACGCCGAGCGCGACGACCTCCTCGCCTGCGCGCATCAGCGCCGGGCTCGGGACCTCGTAGCGGTCGTCGCCCAGCGCGACGATGAGGCCGAGCTTCTCCGCCCGGGCGATGAGCTTGGGCTCCCAGCGGCCGCCGAAGCGCTCCGTGAGCCCGGCGCGGTCGAGGTACTCAGGCTCCTCGGCGCCGAACGGCGACAGCACCGAGCGCGTGAAGCCGAGCATCTCGCTGCCGGCGTCCGCGTTGTGCTCGATGAGGCGGCCGATCGCCCTGAGGTTGAAGCCCTCGGCCTGCATCTCGCGGATGAGCTCGAGCCGGGCGATGTGCTCCGGCCCGTAGTAGCCCGTCCGCGCGCGGACGACCGGCGGCGGCAGCAGCCCGCGCGACTGGTGCGCGCGGATGTTGCGGACGGTCACGCCGGTGCGGCGCGCCAGCTCGTCGATCGTCAGCTCCTCGTCGGTCACCCGGCAGACCTTATCCCTGGCGACGGCGTTTGACGTTACATCAACTCGTGTATCATCGAATCATGTCCATCCTCATGCACGCCGCTGCCTCGCCGGCCGGCGGGGCGGCGCTCGGCCAGGTCGCGGTCGCGACGGCCGCGGCGACCGCCGTCACCGTGACGATGCTCTGGCTGGCCATCGGCCACCGCAGCGGGCGCATCCGCGGGATCGGCCGGCTCGCCGCGTACGGCGAGCGCGTCTCCGGGCTGCCGGGCTGGGCGGTCGTCCCCTCCGCCATCGTCGGCGTGTCCCTGCTCATCGCGCTGTTCGGCATGTACTGGGACATCTCCCTGCACATCGACAACGGGCGCGACGCGGGGCCCCTGGCCAACCCGGCCCACTACCTCATCCTCTTCGGCCTCTTCGGCGTCCTGTTCGCCGCCGTCGCCGCGATCGCGCTGCCGCAGGGCGCGGTCGGCCGCACCGGCGTGCGCATCGCCCCCGGCTGGTTCGCCCCCACCGGCGGGATCGTCCTGCTGCTGTGCGCCGGCTTCGCCCTCACCGGCTTCCCGCTCGACGACGTCTGGCACCGCCTGTTCGGCCAGGACGTCACGCTCTGGGGCCCGACGCACCTCATGCTCATCGGCGGCGCATCGCTGGCGACGATCGGCGCGCTCGTCCTGACGTCAGAGGGGCTGACCGCCCGCGGGAGCGACGGCCCGCGCCGCGCGCCGACCGCGGTCCAGCGCCGCACGCAGCGCCTGCGCACCGCCCTGCTCGCCGGCGGCCTGCTCGTCGCGCTGTCGACCCTGCAGGGCGAGTTCGACTTCGGCGTCCCGCAGTTCCGCCTCCTCTTCCATCCGGTGCTCATCGCGCTGGCGGCGAGCGTCGCGCTCGTCGTCGCGCGCATCAGCCTCGGGCGCGGCGGAGCGCTGGCCGCGGTGGCGAGCTTCCTCGTGATGCGCGGGCTGATCGCGCTGCTCGTCGGCCCCATGCTCGGCCAGACGATGCCGCACTTCCCGCTCTACGCCGCTGAGGCGCTCGTCGTCGAGCTCGTGGCGTGGCGGATCGGACGCGACCGGCCGCTCGTGCTCGGCGCCGTGTCCGGCCTGGGCATCGGCACGGTCGGGCTCGCCGCCGAGTGGGGCTGGACGCACGTGTTCATGCCGCTGGCCTGGCCGCCGCATGTCATGGCCGAGGCGTTCGCCGTCGGCACGATCGCCGCGGCGGCCGGCGGCGTCCTCGGCGGCTGGATCGGCGCGGCGGTGACGCCGAGCGTTCCGCTGCCCCGCCGTGCCGGCCGCGCCGCGCTCGCCGGGTTCGCCGTCGTCCTGGCCGCGGTCGCCTGGACCCTGCCGATCGGCGCCGGCGACGGCACCCGCGCCGTCGTCACGCTGCGCGAGCTGACCGGCGGGCCGCAGCGCACCGTGCAGGCCACCGCGCGCCTGGATCCCGCGGGCGCGGCCGACGGCGCCGACTGGTTCGTGCAGACCTCCTGGCAGGGCGGCGGGTCGGTGATCGAGCCATTGCGCGAGGTCTCCCCCGGCGTCTGGCGGACCACCGCACCCATGCCCGTGCACGGCGACTGGAAGAGCGAGCTGCGCCTGCACACCGGCCACGACATCACCGGCGTGCCGGTCTACTTCCCTGCGGACCCGGCGATCCCCGCGCCCGCGGTCGCCGCGCCGGACCGCTTCGAGCGGACGTTCGTCCTCGACAAGCAACTGCTGCAGCGCGAGCAGAAGGGCGGCGTGCCCGGCTGGCTCCAGACGTCCGCCTACCTCGCCGTGCTGGCGATCGCGCTGGCGATGGCCGCGGCGCTCGCATGGGCGCTGGGCCGGCTGCGGCGGGTGTCGAGCGCGGACTCCGGCGAGGACGACGGCCGCTTCAGCCGTCAGCCGTCGATGCGCGCGCGGAGCCGCTCGGCGAGCGCGGCCAGCTCGTCCTGATCGGCGGGCTTGGCGAGCCGGAAGTCGATGTCGTGGACGTTGTCGAGCGGCACGAGGTGCACGTGCGCGTGCGGCACCTCGATGCCGACGACGGCGACGCCGACCCGCGCCGCGCCCGACTCGGCCTTGATCGCCGCGGCGACCGGCCTGGCGAACACGAACAGGTCGCCGAGGAGGTCGTCGGGCAGGTCGAACAGCTCGTCGATCTCCTGCTTGGGGATCACGAGCGCGTGGCCGGCGCGGATCGGCCGGATGTCGAGGAAGGCGAGGAAGCGGTCGTCCTCGCGCAGCTTGTGGGCCGGGATCTCCCCGGCGATGATGCGGCTGAAGATCGAGGGCACGGCCGCGAGGCTACCGTGCGCCGGGCCATGGACGACCACCGCCACCTGGTCCGCGCGCTGCACGTGCAGGCGCTGCGCCACGCCGACCTGCACCCCGAGCACGACCCGCACGTCGTCTTTCAGACCTCGACGATCGGCGCGCTGCTCGACGGCGCCTACGACGGGGACGTGACGGTCGGCGAGGTGCTCGAGCACGGCGACCTCGGCCTGGGCACGCTCGACGCGCTCGACGGCGAGCTGATCGTCGTCGACGGGGTCGCCCGCGCCGCGCGCGTCGACGGCACGCTGCGGCCCGTGCCGGCGGCCGAGCGCACGCCGTTCGCGGTCGTCATCCCGTTCGCGGCCGACGTGCGGGTCGCGGTCGACGGGCCGCGGACGCTGGCCGAGCTGCTCGAGATCGCCGACGCGCACCTCCCCGGCGGCCCGTCGATCGTCCACGCGGTGCGCGTCGACGGCCGCTTCGAGCGCATGCGCGCGCGGTCGGTCCCCCGCCAGCAGCCCCCGTACCGGCCGCTCGCCGAGGTGATCGCCGAGCAACAGGTCTTCGAGCTGCACGACGTCGACGCGACGCTCGTCGGCTTCCGCTTCCCGGCCGACGCCGACGCGCTGAACGTCACCGGCCACCACCTGCACGCCGCCGATGCAGCGCGCGAGCGCGGCGGCCACGTCTTCGACTGCGTGCTGCTCGAGGGCGAGCTGCAGATCGACCACTCCTCCGACGTGCACGCCGAACTGCCGCCCGGGGTGCGCATCGCGACGACGGCCGCGCAGGCCGCCGCGGTCGCCGCCGCCGAGCGCGAGCGCTAGCGCGCCGCGCCGAACGCGACGAAGCCCCGCTCGGCGAGCGAGTCGAGCGACGCGACCACGACGCCGTCGCCGCACAGCGCGAAGAGCCGGTCGCCGACAACCGTGACGCGGTCCACCGGCGACCCGGCGTGCGCGATGCGCCCGACCTCGGCGATCTCGCCGTCCCCCAGGCGCAGCCCGAGCGCGCCGGGGTCCTCGCCGGTCAGCGGCAGCACGGCGAGCCGGGTCGCCGGCCACCAGAGGAACGCATGGTGGTCGTACTCGGCCTGCGCGGAGTCGGCCGAGCCGAGCGCGTGCTGCGCGAGGCGGCGCGGCTGCGCCGGGTCCGACACGTCGAACAGCGAGGCCTGCGCGCCCTTCAGCCGCCCGCCCGCGGTGGCGTCGCGGCCGACCCCGAGCAGGCGGCCGTCGCCGACCGGGTGCAGGTAGGCCGAGTAGCCGAGCAGCTCGAGCTCGCCGGCGACCCGGGGCGCGGCGGGATCGGAGAGGTCGATCGTGAAGAGCGGGTCGGTCTGGCGGAAGGTCACGACGTAGCCGACCGGGCCGATGAAGCGCACCGCGTGGATGCGCTCGCCGCGGCCGATGCCGCCGACCTGCCCGAGCTGCGTGAGCCGGCCATCGCGCTGGGCCAGGGTCGTCACGAAGCTCTGCTGCGCGTCGCCGCCGTCGCCGGTGCTCGCGGCTCGCAGGACGCCGCCGTCCTCCGACAGCGAGAACTGGCCGAGCAGGGCCCCCGGCACGCTGCCGCTCGCCGCGTAGGTCGTGCTGCGCGGGTCGGAGGTGTCGAAGCGGTGGATGCTCGTCGTCGCGCCGACGGTCGCATCGGCCGGCGACGGCGCGTAGCGCCGGGTCGCGACGTACAGCGACCCCGCCGAGGCGTAGACGGTGTCGCCGTCGGTCATGAGCGCGTCCGCGTCGACCGCCGGCAGGCCGCGCTCGAGGTCGATGGTCAGCACGGAGAGCATCCCGGCGCCGGCGAACGCCCGCGGACGGCGCACGGCGCGGCACGGCAGCAGCCGGCGGGTGCGCGCCGCGCCGGCGGTGCCGCGGCGCAGCGTCGCGCGCGGCATCCAGCCGGCGGCCCTGGCGCGGGCGACGGGGTCGACGTAGCCGCGCGGCGACGACGAGACGACGACCCGCGCCGTGGCGCCGTGGAGGCGGGCGCCGACCGAGAGTCCGTCCACGGTCATCGTGCGCACGACGCGCATCGCGGCGGGGTCGCGGACGTCGACCTCCGTGAGGACGGTCTGCGGCGGCTGGTAGGGCGGCAGGACGTCCGTCACGGGGGCGCCCGGCCCCGGCCGCACCGGACGCGGCAGCGGGAACGGCTGGTCCTGGGCGCGGGAGATGACCAGCGCGCGCCCCTCGTGGAGCAGCAGCTGGTGGTCGCCGCCGGCCGGCAGCGCGACCGACCCGAGCAGCCGTGCCGGGGCCGCGGCGGCGTCGATCGCCTGCAGGCGGCCCCGCCCGATCACGAACAGCGTGCGGCCGTCGGTCTTGACGATGTCGGGCTCGTCGATGCCCGCCTCCTGCACGTTGGTCTGCGAGACGTCCGGGGCGGCGGAGGGCTGGGTCTCGGCCGACGGCGCGCCGTCGGGCGTCCCGCTCGCGGACGGCGGGGGTATGACGCCGATGCGCCCGGCCGGGGGAGCGTGCGCGGCGGCGTAGCGCACGAGCCCGGCGCAGGAATCGAACGCGCGCAGACGCGGGGCGGCCTGCGCAGGCGTCGCCGCGAGCGCGAACAACCCCGCAAGCATCGCGAACCGGCCCCTCACGACAAGGACGCTACCGACGCTGGCGACCCGCCGCAGCGGGACGTAGACTCGCCCCCGCCATGGACATGCATGCTGACGAAGAGGTCATCTACGAGGGCCACCCCTCGTGGCGGTCGACGTTCGCCTTCTACTTCAAGGGCGCGCTCTTCGCGGTGGTGGCGGCGGCAGTCGCCGCGGTGGTCACGCTCATCGCCGACAGCATCGACTGGGTGATCGTCGTCCTGGTCTTCGCGGTCGTGATGGCGCTGACGATCCTCGTCGGGTTCGTCCGGCGCATGTTCACCGTCTACACGATCACGAACCAGCGGCTGCGCATCCAGCGCGGGATCATCTCGCGCAACGTCCAGCAGACGCGCATCGAGCGCGTGCAGAACGTCAACACCGACCAGGGCGTGATCGATCGCATCCTGCAGGTCGGCGCCGTGGACTTCGACACCGCCGGAACGACGGACGCCGACTTCCGCTTCGACGGGGTCGGCAACCCGGAGGACGTCATCGCCGCGGTCGACCGGGCGCAGCGCGAGCACAGCCGGCTCGTCGGCGGACAGCCGACCGACGGCCTCTAGCGAACGCGCCGTCGCCGCGCATCGAGTTGGCCATCGGGCCCCCGGGGCACGGGTCACTGGCGCGGGCGCAGCGAGCGCAACCGCAGCTCATAGCGCTCGCGGTAGAGCACGCGCCTGCCGATCGGCGTGTCGCTCCGGTTGTCGACGTCCGCGCGGACGCGGACGGGCAGGCCGGTGCCGCGGGCCAGCCAGAGGTCGACGGTCCCCGTGCCATCGGTCCTGCCGGCCATCGTCGTCGCGACGCGCAGATGCGCCGCGAGGACCTCCTCCCCACCGACCCGGATGCGCTCGGCGCCGACCGCGCGCACGCGGTCCGTGCGCGTCGTGCCGTCGCGGACGCAGACGATCGTCACCCGGTCGGCGCGCGGCGTGAGCGCCAGTGCGCCGCCCGAGCAGCGGTACGTGCGGGTGTCGGTGCGGCCGTAGAAGGAGTGCACGTCCTCGAACCGGGTCGGGCGCAGCGCGTCGGGCCCGGCGCAGAAGGTCCAGCGCTCGCTGCGCAGGTCGAGAGCCTGCCACCGGGCGGTGAACCCGCAGCCGCCCGGGACGACCGTCATCGCGGTGGTCCTCGGGTAGTCGTGCCGGCTCGTCCCGAGCAGGTCCGCGCGCTCCCCGCCGGTGGTGGCGTACTCGTAGACGCCGGCGGCCGGGACGCGGACCCCGGCGGGCAGGCGCAGCGGCGCGCGGGCCGGCCGGTCGCCGCGGAAGCGGTCGAGCGCACGGTCGACGCTGATGGGCTCGGTGCGGTCGCGCAGCACCCACGAGCGCACGCCGAGCAGGCCGGCGACCAGGACGGCCCCGGTCGCGGCGAGCCAGACCACCGGGCGGCGGCGCATGCCGGTCAGGCTAACCGGCGGGGCGGCGCGCCCGGGGGCGCTGCGCGCGACTAAATGATCGATGCCATGGCGCTGGCTGTGGCAAAGGACATAAAAGTGCAGGTTGAAGTCGGCGGTGCCTGGACGCTCCGTCGACCCGAAGGGGCCACGATGCTCGCCGACCTCGACGCTGCTGGCGGCACGAACCGTTCAGTCTTGGCCGCGCGCATGATTCGGCCGCCGGCGGCGCTTGAGGCCGGGCCGCGCCCCCGAAATCGCTGTGGGAGACACGAACGGGAGCACGTCGAGCGTGGCGGTCAGTGCGAACAGCCGGCGTACCGCATCGGGAGCATGGACGAGCGACAGTCGCCAGCTCCCGCGGCGTGCGACCTCGCTAAGCACGAGGAGCAGCCGCAGGCCGGCACAGTCCATGAAGACCAGCCCGCGCAGGTCGATCACCACGTGGGAGAACCCCGCGGTCACCGCGTCCTCGACACCCGCGCGCAGCTGGGCGGTGGTGGTAACGTCGAGCTCTCCGACGAGCCTCAGCTGCACGGCTTCGCGGTGCGGCCGGATGCGCACTTCGAACGGTGGGGGGCCGACCGCCGGAGACCGCTCCGGCGGCGAGATCGCGATGGTTCCGATCATCGCGACCGCACCTCCCGCCGCTCGCGCTGGAGCGGTGCCACACCGGTGGACATCGACCCGCTGGCCGATGTCCGAGGGGCGCGAACAATGACGACCGGACAGGAAGCGTGATGGGCACATTGCTGGCTGATCGAGCCGAGCAGGAGGCCGGCGAGTCCGCCGTGCCCGCGGGATCCGACAACGAGGAGATCGCCCTCTGTGGCGGCACCGACGAGGACCTCGGCGGCTCCTCCTTCGATCACCTGGCGTTCGATCTCGATGCCTCGAGCCTCGGTCGCGATCTCGGTTATGGCGCGGTCGAGCAACTCCTCGGCCGCTCGTCGAAGCTCGCTGATCCCCTCGCCAGAGAGGCTGCGGCTGTCGCCCATGTAGCCGTAGCCGCCGCCCGGGATGCCCGTGAAACCGATCGTCCACGCATGGACGACGCGCAGCCGGACCTTGCGCAGGCGCGCCTCGGCGGCCGCCCAGCGAAGGGCGTGACCTGCTCCGGCCGATCCGTCGACGCCGACGACCACGAGGGATGGCTGTACGGGAGTTCCGTTCTGATTCATGGTGGCTCCTTCACGGTGCGATTCGCGGCTCATCGCGTCTCTACAGTCGTTGCGTGCTCGTGGGAACTCGGGGCCGGGCATGGCCCCGGCCTTCAGAGACTCGAGCACTGCGGCACGGACGCATCGGGCGTCCGCCGACCCGACGTGCTCGCCGAGTCGTCACGTCCCGCCCAGCCGGAAGGCGGATCGCTCGCCGGAAACGACCCCGGACCGCACGCGTCAACTGGGTCGGTAGGCGGTAGCGACGGCCGAACGGGCTGATGCGCGCGAGCCGGGCGATCTCGCTCACAGGGCTCGGATGCGCAGGCTGGGCGGTTTATCGGCGGCCGTTTCATCATGCGGCGACCTGCGCGCGCAACGTGCGGCGCGCATCGTGCAGCATCTTGTAGATCGCACCGGGCGTGGTGCACAGTTCGCCCGCCAGCGTCCGGGGCGCCACGCCGTTTATCGCCACCGCCACCATCACCCTGCGCTGACGCGCTGTCAGCGAACCGGCGATTGCGGCGCTGACGGTTCGAAGCCGTTCGCGCAGCTCCACCTGATCGGCCACCGAGGCGCCCCGATCGGCCACATTCAGCAGCACGTCGGGATCACGGGCGATCCCGACGTGGTCGTGTCCGATGCGGCGGCGGATGCTCACGGGCGCCTCCAACGCGGCGAACCGCCGCGCCCACGTCCAGAACTGACTGTCGCCCCGGTAGTCCTCCAACTTTCGCAGCAGCGCCATCAGCGCATCGTCGGCCGCCTCAACGGCAAGGTCGTCGATGTCGCTGCGCGGAAACGCTGACAGCGCGCGCACCCGCAGGCGAATGTGAAACGCGGCCTCGCGCCGCAGCCGCTCATGCAGAAGGGCGATCGCCTCGCGGCGCAGCGGCTCGGTCCCGTGCAGCCGCTGCCACCACCACAGCGACTCGCCATCAAGCTGCGGGCGGTATGCGACCCCCCCACCCGGGAAGCGCAGCCTGCATTCAGCCGGCGCCTGTACCGTGTCCAGGCCCGCCGGCGCGCTCGGGGCGATCGATGCCGAGGCCATGGTCACGACCCTCTCGAAGCCGACGAACCTTCGAGCTGGGGTGCCACCGGCCTGCTCTGCACTTCGACCAGGCGCTCCACCGCCCGCCGGCGCGCCAGACAGCGCGGGCAGTGCTCCATCGACAAGAACGCTGCGCGAGGACGCATCGAGAATCCGCAATGGCGACAACCGAGAACGATCATCGGCGGGACCGCGTCGTGCGGCACGATCTCACGCTTAAGAGGATTACGCCATGTTGCTGTCCCAGCATCGAGGCTCCTTCGCTTGGCGACATTGGCAGCTGTCTGCCACGCTAAGCGGGGTCACATGGGCGATCCAGCTACCGCGCTGCCGATGCAGTGCAGATGCTGTGAGGGTTCCCTCACATGGTCAGCGCCGGCGCGGCCGTGAGCGCGACCGGCAGGCGGTTGAGCTCAGGCAGCGACCAGCTTGTAGCCGAAGCCGGGCACCGTGATGATCCGCTCGGGGTGCGCGCGGTCGCGCTCGATCTTGCTGCGCAGCGTCGAGACGTGCGCGTCGCAAGCCCGCTCATCGCCGACGTAGGTGCTCTGCCAGAGATGCTGCATGATTTCGCGGCGCGTGAACAACCGGCCCGGCTCCTCGGCGAGCAGCGCGAGCAGCTTGTACTCCGAGGGAGTGAGCGCGACCGGTCTTCCGTCGGCCACGACCTCGTGCTTGACACCATCGATACTCAGCCCGCCGAGTCGTCGCAGACCCGAGTCTCCAGTGCGGTCGAGCCGCCGCCGACGCAGGATCGCACGAACACGGCTGAGCAGTTCCACCTCCGAGAACGGCTTGGTGATGTAGTCGTCGGCGCCGATCTCGAGGCCGAGAACGCGGTCGGCTTCGGCGTCGCGGGCGGTGAGCATGATGATCGGTACCGCGCTTGTGGCGCGCAGCCGACGACAGATCTCGGTGCCCGAGAGTCCCGGCAGCATGACGTCGAGGATCACCAGATCGAATGGCTCGGCTTCGGCGACCGCAAGCGCGGCCGTGCCATCGCAGGCGCCCTGCACGTCGAATCCCTCTGCGGCGAGGGCATCGGTGACGGCGTCGAGGATCGCCTCGGTGTCCTCGACGATGAGGATGCGCTCGTTCATGCCTCCATCGTGACGTCGACAGCCGGGAGGACGATGCGAGCAGTCGTGCCCTCGCCGTGAATCGAATCGATCTCGATCCGGCCGCCGATCGCCTCGACGGCCTCCTTGGTGATCGGAAGTCCGAGCCCGAAACCGGCGCGCCGTACCTCCCTCGGGCCGCGATAGAAGCGATCGAAGAGCCTGTCGAACTCCTCGGGTGCGATACCGGAGCCTGTATCGCTGACCTCGAGCATCACGGAGTCGTCGTCGAGGAGACGGGCGCTCACGCCGATCGCGCCACTGGTGGTGTGGCGAGCGGCGTTGCTGGCCAGGTTGAGCACTGCGTGCTCCAGGAGGTCTCGGTTGCTGTGGACCACCAGGTCAGCCGGACAGTCGAGCCGCAGCTCGATGCCTGGATTGAGCGTTAGTCCGCTGACCAGCTCCTCGAGCAGCCCGCACACGGGGATCTCCTCACGTTGCGGTTCCGCCTCCCGCGTCTGCGCCCGCGCGAGCACGAGCAACGAAGACGCCAGCCGGTTCAGGCGCGCCGATTCGTGCTGGATGTGGCCGAGGAACCGGTCACGCCTCTCCGGGTCCTCGCGGGCCCCGGCCTGGAGACGCTCGATCGCGCTCGTGATCGCCGCCAGCGGAGTCCGCAGCTCGTGCGCGGCGTTGTCGATGAACTCGCGCTCGACGCGCCGGCGCTGTTCGCTCGCCGACACGTCGGTCACCACAAGAAGCACCGCCTCAGAGCCAGCCGCAGGGATCCCCATCAGGCTGAACACACGCGCTCGGTCGGGGCTGGCCACCTGGGCCTCCACGACACGTTGGTCGGCGTCGGACAGGGCGGCGACGAAGTCTGCCAGCGGGAAGCCCAACCAGGTTTCTGGCACCGGCCGTCCTTCCTTGAGCGACGCCGCGCACAACATCTGCTTCGCCGTCGAGCTGGCGAACTCGACGTGGCCGCGTGCGTCGACGCTGACCACGCCTTCGTGCAGCCGCTCGACGAGTCGGCTGAGCCTGCCCCGCCCTTCGAGCTCCGTCTCGTAGAGCTGGGCCCGCTTCAATGCCTGCGCGCATTGACGGCCGAGCGCGACGACGAACGACCGCTGCGGCTCCGAGAACCTGCGCGCCCGGGAGAAGCCGAGGAACAGCACCCCCAGGGGCTGCCCCGACACGATGAGCGGAATGTGCGCCCCGGCCCTGGCGCGCGTGCCAGCTCCCGCGTCGCGCATGTGGGGGTAGCCGTCCAGGTCGGGGTAGTGCTCGCGAATGTCCTCGTTCGACTCGATGAACACCGGCTCGAGCGTGCGCAGCGCGTCGCCGCTCGGCACCCTCAGATCACTGGGGAACCGGCGCCACCCGGCTTCGATCAGTGCCCGGTCCGAGCCTTTTCCACAGACGACCTCGAGCATCGTGCCGTCGGCGCTGAGCAACTGAAGCGCGCTGGCGTCGGCGTCGATGCTCGCGATCCCCTCGGTCACGACGACCTCGGCCACCTCCGCGCACGTCAGCGCGGCCGCCAGTTCGGCCGCGAGGCGCTGCAGGCGCGTCGTTTGCTCGATCGCCAGCTCGGCGGCTGCCCGGGCCTGCCGCTCGGCCTCGTAGAGCCGTGCGCGCTCGAGCGCCTGGTCACATGGATCCGCGAGGGCGGTCAGAAGCTCACGATCCTCACCGTCGAACGTCCGAGCGTCCGCGAAGGTCAGCGCCATCACCCCGATCGGCCCATCAAACCCATGCAGCGGGACGAACACGACCGCCTGATGCCCGGACTCCTCGTGCAGTGACGCGAACTCCGACGACGCCGCCCGCAGCTCGGCGGCCGACTCGAAATACCCCTCCACGCCGGAGCGAAAGACCACGGCGTCGGGAAGCTGGCTCATAATCGGAACAAGCGAGTACGAACGCGCAAAGCGTTCTGACGTGCCTGCTGTCGCGACAAGACGGAGATGGCTTGCGTCAGCCGTCAGGAGCCGCACGAAGCCGCCGTCGGCGCCGACCGCCACAGCACCCTGGCCGAGCATCACCTCCGCAACCACCGTGGGCGTCAGCGCTCGCGACAGTGCCGCGGTGAGAGCTTGGAGGCGGCCAATGCGCTCGGCCGCTCGCTCGGCGCGGCGTCGGGCCTCCTGTTCGGACTTGTGCAGTGCAGCGTTATCGATCGCCAGCGCCGCGCGCCGCGCCAGATCCTCGGCGATCTCGAGGTCTTCCTCGGTGAACCGCTTGCTTGACTCAGCGTTTGCGAGCAGGATCGTTCCCAACACTCGTCCTCGTGTCCGCAACGGCACGGCCAGCAGCGACCGAAGCCCAAGCTCGTGCAGCATGCGCAGATGATCCGCGGTCTGAGCGACGCTCTGCAGGAACCCTTCCGAGACATCGGACACCAGCTCCGGCCTGCCGGTCTTGAGCAGACGTCGCGATAGATCCGGACGGTCGGCGGTGGGCGGATAGAGCTGCCACATCTGCTCCGCGAGTGCGCGCTTGCGCGGATCATCATGCGCGACCGCCAGCTGGGCGCACGACCCGTCCGTGTCAACCGTCTCGACGACGCACCAGTCGGCGAGGCCTGACAGCAGAAACGCGACCCTGGAGACGGTTTCGTCGTAGTCCAGGTCGATCGCCAGCAGGCGGCTTGCGTGGGTCAGCAAGCCCTCGGTCCTGTCGCGGCGCTTTGCGCCGCTGCTCTTGGACGAGACACCCGAGTGATCCGATCGCTCCGGCACACACGACCACCTCAGACACGCATTGACAGGGAGGCGATCCTAGCTCTCTGGACCGCTTCTCCGAACCGCCCGCTTGTTCCCATCCGGATGCATGCGCCCAGGAGGGCGGCTCCGAGCCAGACCGCCCCGCCACAGCGGTAGCGTGGCGCAGCGGCTGGCCCATTCCGATCAGACGATCCCATACGAAACAGAACACCTAGACGGTAATGCCCCGCGTGAGCGGGGTGTCGCCTTCAGAGGGTTGGCGCATCATTGGTGTGATCTCGGTGCGGGGCGGTCCTCAGCCGGCGGCGTGCTGGTGCATCGCCGTGATGGCCAGCGCGGCGTGGGCGTAGGCGCCTCCGGCGCGCATCTCGGCCGCCACCCAGATCGCCTCCATCACTTCCTGCTCGGTGGCGCCCTTGCGCATGGCGGCCTTCGTGTGGCCGGTGATGCAGTACGGGCATTGGGTGACATGCGCGACCGCGACAGCGATCAGCTGCTTGACCTTCGGGTCCAGTGCGCCGGCGGCGAACACAGCCTGGCTGAACCGCTGGAAGGCGTCGTGGGTGTCCGGCGCCAGGTTCTTGCGCGACTGAGCGATGTCAGCACTGGCGGGCGGATAGACGGGCGGTGACATGGTTCCCTCCGGTCGGGGTCAAAGCGCCGCTCCATGCGGCCGGCCTCGAGCGCGGTCACCAGGGGCGGCCGGGCAGGTCGCCGGACTTGCGGGCTGGAACGATGGCCAGTGCGAGGCGGCCGAAGGTCAGGGCTGCGAGCATGAGCCCGAAGTCGCGCAGGGCGATGTCGTAGTACTGGGGAGCGTTCTTCGTCAGCAGGTTGATGACGATGCCGAACAGCCAGCCGGCGACGACGAAGGCGCCGATCCGCGGAGCGATTGCGACAAGCACGCCGGCAGCGATCTCCACACCACCGACGACATACATGAACTCCTGGCCGGTGCCGGGGATGATGTTGTTGACCCATCCGGCCAGGTAGTCGGGCCAGTGCACGGACCAGTTGACGAACTTGTCAACCCCGAAGAGGATCGGCGCGATCGTGAACGTGATCCGCAGCAACCAGAACGCCTGGTGGGCGGCGATGCTGACATCGCGTCCGGGAGGCGCCTCCCAAGTGCGACCGTTCGTGGCCGCCTTCGCCCGATGCGGAAGTCGGATCTGGGTGGACGCCATGGTGACGATCTCCTTCTCGGTGCTGGCGCCCGACAGGAGTATCGGGCACTTGTGGGACGTTGGTTCTGTCACCATCAGCGTCCGCGTCTTCGGCGGTCTTACGTTCTACGCGTGGGTTGGCCGGTTGATCGTCTGCCGGTAAGAGATCCATGTGGATCGACGCAGAAGCAAGTTGATGGACATCCGAATGAAGCGGGCCTACGCGCGCGCGGCACCTGATGACGGCTGCCGTGTGCTCATTGACCGGTTGTGGCCGCGCGGCGTCTCTCGCGAGCGCGCCAAGCTCGACGATTGGCTCCCACAGCTCGCACCCAGCAGGGAGCTACGACAGTGGTTTGGGCATGATCCGTCGCGCTTCGAAGAATTCCGCCGGTGCTACATCGACGAGCTGCGCAATCAGCGTCCACGTCTTACGGCGCTCCGTCGTCATGCTCGAGATGGCACTCTCACACTCGTCTACGCCGCGCACGACACCGAGTACAACGACGCTGTCGTGCTCGCGGACGTCCTGCGACGGGCACTGCCCGCGGACTGGCAATAGGAAGAGCGGGCGACCCTGGTCGGTCGTCGGTCACGCGCTCGTCGGGTGCCCGTCGACGTCCACGGCGTAGGTGGTGACTGCCACGCCGAAGCGCTCTTGGATGTGCTCGATCAGCCGCCGCTCCTGCCAGTTGGCGTGCTCCGAGTCGCGCAGCGCGATGAGGATGTGGTCGGGCGTGAAGTCCGCAACGGCGTCCGCGACAACCGTGAGGACGCTGCCGCGGCCCGCTGCACCATTCGCATCGACGCCGATCGAGCGCATGTGACCCACGACAGTGTCGAGGCGCTCGTCCGCGATGTGCCGACATCGATCGATGTCGTCGGCCAGCCACGCGAGGCGGCCAGGCAAGGTCGGCGTGAGGACGTAGACCTCCGTGGCCGAATCGATCATGGCGCGTGCTGCGGCCGGCAGCTCCGCCGTGTCTGCGACGGCGGCGTCGACCACGAAGAGAAGTCGTTGAATCGCCGACCCGCTCCTGCTGGGGCGGTCGGGCGCCTCGGTGTCCAAGTGGCTCATCGTCTCGCTCCGGCGAGTTGGGGCTCGCGTAGTTCTCGAGGTCAGCTCGCTGTGGGTGTGCGAAGGGTCGTCGCTCTGCGCAGCGCGGCTGGTCACGCCGATCGGCTCGCAGATCTCGTAGAGCTCATCGCCGAGTTGGCGGATCCGACCGCTGGAGATGGCGCGCGCGATCGCTAGCCGAAATCCAGGATCGGACCAATGCGCCGCTCCGCAGATATCCACCAGCCGCGCGCGAGTCAACACTCCGTACATGGCGAGGGCGCGGACGATGTCCTCGACCTCTGCCTCCTGTCTGGTGGTCGGCCGGCTCATGTCTCCTCAGCGTCGCGGACCGACAAGGTCTTACACGTGTCGACCGTGAGCTGATCCGAGGGAGGTTCGCAAAGGGCACGAGGCCGGAGGGCGTCGGGGTCGCCCTCCGTCCTGCGTGGCGTGCAAATGGGTTGCTGTTCTACGCGCCGATGCGCTGCTTGTCGCCCAACATCCCGTGGGGATCCAGGACGAACTTCGTGGCCGCTCCCTGGTCGAAGTCCTGGTAGCCCTGGGGCGCGTCGTCGAGCGAGATCACGGTGGCGTTCACGGCCTTGGCAATCTGGCATCGCTCGTTGAGGATGGCGTTCATGAGCTTGCGGTGGTAGCGCATCACGGGGCACTGGCCGGTCGTGAAGGAGTGCGACTTGGCCCATCCCAACCCGATTCGGATCGACAGGCTTCCGTGCTTGGCGGCCTCGTCGCTGGCACCGGGATCGCCAGTGACGTACAGGCCCGGAATGCCGAGCTTGCCCGCCTGCCGGGTGACCTCCATGATGGAGTTGAGCACCGTGGCAGGCGCCTCGTGGCCACCGTGGCCGTGGCCCTTGGCCTCGAAGCCGACCGCGTCGACGGCCGCGTCGACCATTGGCTCGCCCACGATCTGTGCAATCTGGTCGGGCAGCGGCGCGTCCTGGCCGAGGTCGACAGTCTCACAGCCGAAGCTGCGCGCCTGTGCGAGGCGCCGTTTGTTCATGTCGCCGACGATGACCACGGCGGCACCCAGTAGCTGAGCGGCGTGGGCGGCCGCCAATCCGACCGGGCCGGCACCGGCGATGTAGACCGTTGAGCCGGTCGTCACGCCAGCCGACACGCAGCCGTGGTAACCGGTCGGGAAGATGTCCGACAGCATCGTCAGGTCGAGGATCTTCTCGAGCGCCTGGTCTTTGTCGGGAAACCTCAGCAGGTTCCAGTCCGCGTAGGGGACCATGACGTACTCCGCCTGGCCGCCGACCCAGCCGCCCATGTCGACGTAGCCGTACGCCGAACCGTAGCCGGCGGGGTTCACGTTCAAGCAGACACCGGTGTTGCCTTCTTTGCACATTCTGCAGCGGCCGCAGGCGATGTTGAACGGGGCGGAAACGAGGTCGCCCTTCTTGATGAACTCGACGCCCGGGCCGACCTCGATTACCTCACCGGTGATCTCGTGGCCAAGGATCAACCCGGCCGGAGCAGTCGTGCGGCCGCGCACCATGTGCTGGTCGGAACCGCAGATGTTCGTCGCCACAACCTTGAGGATCACCCCGTGCGGCGTCTTGCGTCCGACGTTGTCCGGGTGCACGCCCGGCCCGTCATGGACCTCGAGCTTCGGGTAGTCGATCGTCTGCAGTTCGACCTTGCCCGGCTCGATGTAAGCGACTGCCTTGTTACCGGCCATGAGGCGCTCCTGTCGTGGTGGATGTTCGTTGCTTCACGCCGTCTCCTCGCCAGGAATCACGCGGCGAGCCGCGACGCGCCCTGCCGTGCCTTGGGCCTCGCGCGCGTCGGCTTCGTCGCGACCCGGCTGCGCGATCAGGACGTACGCCAGAACGGCTATGACGGCTCCCGCGACGGGGCCGGCGAAGTAGATCCAGAGCTCCTGCCATGGCACCGAGCCACCGAAGATGCTGGTCGCGACGTCGGGTCCCAGCGTGCGAGCGGGGTTCACCGAGCCGCCACTGATCGGTCCGATGACCATGATCTCGCACGCCACCACGAGCCCGATCACCAGGCCCCCGAATCCTGCCGGTGCGCGCCGGTCGACCGCCAGCGCCATGATCGTTGCCATCAGCAGGAACGTGCCGAGCGCCTCCGCAACCACGGCCTGGAGTTGGGTGAACCCGGCTCCGACGACGGTCCCACCAGACACGTAGAGATCGCTCACACGACTACCGAAGATCGCGTTGACTAGTACTGCCCCAATGACGGCCCCGAGCAACTGGGCCGCGATGTAGGGGACGACTTCGGCCCACGGAAAGCGCCGGACGACGGCGAGCGAGACCGTGACCGCCGGGTTGATGTGCGCCCCTGATGTGGTGCCGAACATGTAGACCACCGCGGCGATCACGAACGCGAACGAGAACCCCACGATGCCCAGCCCGGCGTAGTCGAGCTTGCCTTGACCGGAGGTCAGCGCGGCGACGACAGCGCCGGCGCCGAACACGACCAGCAGCGCGGTGCCGATCGTCTCGGCGAGCAGACGGCGTCCCAGGGCGGCGTTCACGGCTTCAGCCTCTCTTCAGTGACCACGTTCACGTCGACTGCCGCAGCTGGGCGCCATCGCTGTGGATCGCACTCTTCGGCGGCCAGCCACAGGTCGATGTCGTCGATGTCCAACACGCACCCGGGCCGTAGCAGCGATGCGATACCGTTGGCGTGGAACCGTGTGCAGACGTCCTCAGGCGACTGCCGGCGAGTAGCGTGGTCGAGGATCGCGACGGCGCGCCTGGCACCGCCCCGGTCTGCGGCCGGCCCCCAGCCAAACGCGTCGCCTCCTTCCCCCCGGGACCAGAGGCGCTGAGCATCACCGGCAGTGACGACGTAAACTTCAGTCCTCTCGGGCCGGCGCCCAGCATGGAAGGCGCGACGCGTGCCCGACCAGCGCCGGTTGGGCACACCCGTCATCAACTCGCGAAACCACAGTGCGGGCCAGCTCACGAGAATCCTGCCTGGGCGGATCCGGCGCCGCGGCGTGGCCAACCACCGGGCGACGGTGTGCTGCATGTCTTGCTCACACGTCCCCAGCGTTCCGCGTTGTGGGGTTCTTACGTGAAGCGCCCGCAGACCGCCGATCCGTCGATCTGCGGCTCGCCCGCGTCCCACGAGCAGACCGCCAAGGCGTCAGCGCCCGCGACGGCGACCGGGATCCGCCCCCGATACGCAAATCGCAGCGCGATCTGGCCGTGACCGAAGGCTGGAGCGACGCGCCAGCGCATGGGCACGCGCCCGGCAAGGCCGTCGACTCGTCGGATGAGCTCTCGCGTCGGTCCGAGACTCGCGCTCGCCGCGCTGCTGATCGTTCTCGCGCGCCGCGGGCACGTCCGCGCCTCGGGGATCTTCGCGCCTCCGTCGGCGGCTACTCCGGGTTTCGGACCTTCGAGGAGCAACTGCGCATCGATCCCTCGCAACCCACACTCGCCATGCGGCTGAACTTCATCGTCGCCACCGCCCTGTGCCGCGCGTGCGTTCGCGTCGCTCGTGGTCCAGAACGTAAGCGTTCCGTGTACATGGCCGCAGGCCAGTACGCGAACACATGTTCGTGTAGCCTGTCGCTCGTGACGAGCGACGCCGTCCACACGCGCGGTTCCGCAGAGCCAGCCGCTCCATCCCGGTGGAGTCCCGAACGATCCTGTCGCGCTCTCCGGCATCCCCATCTCGAGCACGTCCGCGGTGACGCCGAGCGCCAGCCGCAGCGCGCCGCGTCGTGCCCCGATCAGGTCGCTGGGCGCAGCGGCGAACGAGACTCACCGGCCGACGCGACGAGGTCACACGCGACTGGCCTGTTGCCGGACCTGGAACGGATCCTGCGTTCCGCGACACTTACCTGATCGCCGGCGACTCTCGCACCGCGACGCGCGGGGTCCCTGGACGCGCCCAGGCGATCAAGGTCCTCGCCGCACTCGGCCTCCTCATGGTCGCGTTGGGGCTGTTCCACGCGTGGAGCATCTTCGTCGTTCCGTTGGAGGAGAGGCTCGGCCTCTCGCGTACCGCGCTCACCGGGGTCTACTCGCTGGCCACGGCGAGCTTCACCCTCGCCATGCTGGGCGCGCATCGGCTGCTGCGCCTGCTTGCGCCGGCCGCGGTAGCCACGGCGGCCGGCCTGCTGGCCGCCGTGGGGTTGGCGGTCGCGGCAACCGGATCGGCGTTGGCGTTGTGGGTGGGCTACGGCGTCCTGTTCGGCGTCGCGAACGGGCTCGGCTACAGCGTCGCGCTGCAGACTGCCGGCGTCGCGCTGCCAGACCGCCGCGGTCTGGCCACGAGCCTCGTCGTGACGGCCTATGCGCTCGGGCCGGCGCTGCTCGCGGCAGTGATCGAGCTCGGCATCCGCGCCATCGGGGTGCTGGCGACCCTCCTGGCAGCGTCCATCTTCACCCTTGCGGCAGCGGCCGTCCAGGTTCCGCTGCTGGCGGGCCGGGACGGCGGCCGGCGCGAGGCTGTCGTCCGAGGTCGCGACGGTCCGCACGCCGCGCCGCGCGCGCTGTGGGTGCTGTGGGGCGGCTTCCTGCTGGGCGCCGCGGCTGGCCTGATCGCGCTTGCGCACGCTGCCCCGCTGATCGATGACTTCGGAGGCGGCGCGTCGCTCGCCACGCTGGGTGTCGCGCTCATCGCCGGGGGCAACGCGCTCGGCCGCCTCGCCGGCGGCTCGCTGGCGGACCTCGTCGACGGCCGCAAGTTGCTCGCCATCGCCGCCGTCGCCGAGGGTGCGGCGCTGCTGGCCGCCGCCGCGCTACCCGCGGTCGCGGTCACGCTCGCGGCGCTGACCGTCGTCGGCCTCGCGTACGGCGCCATGTCGAGCCTGTATCCGGTCGCCACCGCGCAGTTGTACGGCGCCGCGAACCTCGCCGTCGTCTACGGCCGTGTCTTCACCGCCTGGGGCATTGCCGGCCTCTGCGCGCCGCTGATGGCGAGCGCCCTCTTCGACATGACCGGCGGTTACCGGTTGTCGCTGGTGCTCGCCGGCGGAGCGGCGCTGGGGTCGGCGGCCGTAGCTCTCCAGCTGCCGCCGCTGGGTCGTCGACGCCCCTGACCGGTGCCCGAACCGTCCGCCCACAAGGGGGTGATCTCGCTGATTCCTCTGTTTCGGCGGTCAGTGTGCGAGCACCCACGGCGGCGTCGGTCCGTGCGCGTGCGCCTGCGGCATCGGCCGGCCGCGCATCTGGGTGACGACGTCCGGCACGTCGGCGCTCTTCTCCTCGAGATCGAGCAGGCCCCGGACCGGCTTGGTGAGGCGCACCAGCCCCGGCGGCGTGAACACCCGCCGGGCCGGCTCTCCGCAGTGCGGGCAGTCGGCCGATGCGCCGGCCGCGGCGACCTCGCGTGCCAGGTCGAAAGTCCCGCAGCCCTCGCACCTGAATGCGTAGATCGGCACAACGCCGCCTAACTCGACTTGGCCGCGGATCCGCGGTCGCTGCTCTGCGGGCCGGACTTGTTGGGGCGGATGTCGAAGTCGAACATCGCCGTGGGGAGGTACAGCGAGCAGCAGGCGTTGGGGATGTCGACCACGCCCGACACCCGTCCTTCGATCGGCGCCGACCCCAGGAGCAGGTAGGCCTGCTCGCCCGAGTAACCGAACTTCTTCAGGTACTCGATCGCGTTCAGGCACGCCCGCCGGTACGCCAGCGTGGCGTCGAGGTAGCGGTTCTCTCCGGTGTCGTGGTCGACCGAGACGCCGATGAACGTGATGAACTCGCTGTACCGCGGCTCCACGCGGCCCGGGATGAGGATGGGGTTCGTGCTGACGCCGTACTTGTTCATCCCATCCTTGATGAGATCGACGCCGAAGTCGATGAAGCCGCCCATCTCGATCGCGCCGCAGAACGTGATCTCCCCGTCGCCCTGCGAGAAGTGGAGATCCCCGCCCGAGAGCTTCGCTCCGGGGACGTGCACCGGGTAGTACACCCGGCTGCCGCGGGTGAAGTTCTTGATGTCGTGATTGCCGCCGTTCTCGCGTGCCGGGACCGTGCGGGCCCCCTCGCGGCCGACCCGGTCGAGTTCCTGTCCGCTGAGCGTGCCGGCGAGGACGCCATCCTCCAGCGGCGGCAGGGCGAGCGGCGGGACGCGCTGGGGATCCGTGTCGATCAAGGCCTGCTCGCGCCGGTTCCACTCGGCGAGCAGATCGGCGGAAGGCGCCGTCCCGAACAACCCCGGGTGTGTGATGCCGGTGTAGCGCACACCGGGGACGTGTCGGGACGTGGCGTCCTGGCCGTGGAAATCCCAGATCGCCTTGTAGGCCTCGGGGAAGTAGTCCGTCAGGAAACCGCCGCCGTTGACCTTGGCGAAGATGCCGGTGTACCCCCAGCCCTGACCGGGCGCCTCGCCGTACTCCTGCGGCGGCTGGCACGGCCCGAGATCGAGGATGTCGACCACCAGCAGGTCGCCGGGCTCGGCCCCCTGGATCTCGATCGGCCCGCTGAGCATGTGCGCGACACTGAGGTCAACGTCGCGGACGTCGTTGGAGGAGTCGTTGTTGCCGAGCTGCGCGTCGGTCCACTCCCGGCACTCGACGCGGAACTCGCTGCCGGGCGCTACCGACGCTGCCGGGGGGACGTCCGGGTGCCAGCGGTTATGGCCGGGCACCGCCTGGTCGCGCATGGACTTCGACTGATCGACGCTGAAGACGACCTCGGGCACTTGTGTGCTCCTTCCTGCACTCGACACTCAGCCGCCACGGTGGACCCTCAGCATGGTGATAGCTCGCTGCGCTCTCGCAAGTCAAGGATCTCCGCAGGCCCGGTGCGCGACGCACGCGAAGACCGCTCAGCCGGGCCGGAATGAGTTCGCGGTGCACCCGCGGCGTGCGCGTCGCGCCGCCGACGGTTCCGTGCTGGAATGCAGGAGTGCGCACCAGCGGGCTGTGGGCCCGGACCAGGGGGAGCGCCGAACGAGGCGGCGCTCGCTCAACAGCCCGGCGGAGTCGTGCTACGAGGGGATCCTCCTTCTCGCCGCTCTCGCCCGCCGGGCACAGACGCTCGAGGTGCGGGCGCTGTGCGCCGTCGCCGACAGCGTCTCGTACGCCGGCCCCCGCGGCGAGGTGCAGATGCGCCGGCAGCACCTCGACCAAGCGTGTACATCGCCGAGGCCGACGCACTGGAATTCGGTGTCGTCGCCGAGCTGCGGCGCGGCGTGCCCGGTTGACAACCCCGCGCGCCGTCAGTTTCATTTGGAAACGGTTATGGCGACCGGGATCGACCCGGCGCAGCCGGACACTTGGACTCCACAATGCCGGCAGGCACCACCGCGACACGCGGGCGCGTCCGGAATGCGTCCGGACGCTTCAGCCGAGCGGACCCCGGCCAGGACTGGCCCGGCTGCTGGGGGGATCTCGTCCACGCAGCCGTCGAGAGCGAGGACCCGCGCCGGTTCGCCGCTGCCGCCGCGCGGGCACTCGGCGGGCCGGTGGGGCTTGTGGGCGGAGTCGATGAGATCGTCGGCTATGCGCCCGACGACGCAGACGGGCGGCGCGCACTGGCGGTCGCCGCCGCGGTCTCGACGTCCGCCACCGTGCCGGCGGGATGGCAGGTCGTGCGGATCCGCGATTCGGCCGCTCCGCCCGGCGCGCTCGCAGTCAAGACCGATCGGACGGCCGAGGCGGAGGCGCCGCTGCTCGATCTGGTTGCCACGCTGTTCGCCGAGCAGCTCAAGCGGGCGGGGCTGCTGCGGGCCCAGACCAGCGCTCTCCTGGACCGCCTGGTCAGCGATCCGGAGTTCGCAGCCAGGCGGGCGCGACACGACGCTGGGGCGCTGGGCCTCACGCTCGCGGACGCCTACTGGCCCGCCGTGCTCCGCTGGGACATCGCCGGCACGCCGGCGCCGGTGGTGGACCGCATCCACCGTGAGGCGACGCGGTTGGTGAACGGCGGGCTGACGGCGACGTTCGTCACGCGCATGGTTCTCCTGCATCCCGAGGGCGACCCGTTTCCCTGGTTCGAGCGCGTGGTCGGGCGGGTGCGCGGCGTGGCGCCGGCCTCCGGCGCTCACGCGATCGCCGCCGAGCAGGCCGTCGCGCTCGCCGAGCTCAGCTCCGAGGTCATCAAGCTCGACGGTCTGTGCGGGCTCGGGCCCCGCCCGGAGACCGACCGGCTCGTCGTCTCGGAACGGCAGTACGCGCTCGACCGCCTCCTGCGCCGAGTCTGCGGCACTGCCGAGGCACAGCGCTTCGTCGAGGACCGGCTCGGCCCCCTCATCGCCTGGGATCGCCAGCACCACTCGGACCTGCTGCGCGTTCTCGAGGCGGCGCTCGACTTCCCGCGCCACGACCAGGCCGCGCGCCGCTGCTATATGCACCGCAACACGTTCCGCCATCGCCTGCGCCTCGCCAGACACGTCCTCGGCGACGCGCCGGACGACCCCGACGGTCGGCTGGCGATCCATGTCGCGCTGAAGCTGCGCGGGGCGCTGGGACGGCGGGCTGGGACGCCTGAAGGCGGAGCGTAGGTGGCCGGGCCATGCGCTGACAGCGCACTGAGCTGCCCCGCGCGCGCCTCCTCGCCTCGCCCGGGCCGCGCACGCCGGCCGGCCGGTTGCCCGCCCCCAACGCCGGCGGCCGGTACAGATCGATCATCGTGTATCGAACGCACCATCCGGCACCGACTCCCTCGACCGACAGCGTCCATCACGGCGCGGCCGTTGCCGGTGTCCCGATTGACAAGCCCCAGCATCTTGGCGCCCGCGGACGGGGTGGGCACGACGACTTTGTATGACTCAGCGAATCCGGCGCCCCATATCCTCGGTGCCGTAGCCGCCGAGCGCTTCCACGGCGCTTCGGAATGTGGGGTCCGCGAGGAGCGGCCAGAGTGGGGCAGTGATGGGGTCGTCGAGCGTTTCGGCGGCCAGCACGAGGTCGTAGGGCTCGCGGGTGACGGGTACGAAGTCGAGTCCGAAGGCACGCGCGGCGGCCAGGACGCCGAGGCCCGCGTCCACTCGGTCCGCGGCGATGGCTGCCGCAACGGCGAGGTGGGTGTGTTCCTCGCGTGTGTAGCCGGACAGGCTCTCGGGGGCGATGCCACGCCGGCACAGCTCGTGATCGAGGAGGACGCGGGTGCCGGCGCCGCGCTGTCGATTGACGTAGCGCACGCCCGGTCGGGTGAGGTCCTCGATGCCGGTGATCCCGACCGGATTGCCGGCGGCGACGATCAGGCCCTGCTCGCGGTGGACGAGGCGCACGACAGCGATGTCGCGCCCGGTGAGCACGCGGTCGATGTAGGGCAGCGTGTACTCGCCGCTCTCCGGGTCGAGCAGATGCGAGCCGGCCACATGGCACAGGCCGTCGCGCAGCGCGACGAGGCCACCGAGCGAGCCGACGTTCGAGGAGGCCAGCGTCGCGCCCGGGTCCGCTGCGCGTATCTGGGAGGCGGCGAGGTCGAGCACCAGGTCATGCGAGCCGACGGCGAGGATCGTGCGGTCGATCTCGCCGACGCCGCGCAGCAGCCCGATTTCGACCTCCTCGCCGGCGTGATGGCCCTCGAGCGCGGCGGGCACGACGAGCAGCCCGTCGGCGCGCACGAGTGACGTGAGCACCCCTGCGCCGCGGGGCAGCGGCGTGGCGACGAGGTCGCCGCCGACCCGGCCGAGCCGGACACGGATCCAGTCGTCCATGCCCATGCGCGACGCGAGCTTGCGCGCCAGCCGCGCCCGCACGCGCGGCGGCTCGGCCGGCGCCGCGCCTTCGAGGGCGGCGACGAGCGGCGCCGCGAAGATGTCGAACGTCAGCGCGGCCGAGACCGGATAGCCGGGCGCTCCGAGCACGGGAGTGCCGTCGACTGCGCCGAGCACGACCGGATGGCCGGGCCGGACGGCCACCCCGTGAACGGCGAGCGTCCCCAGCCGCTCGACGACGCCAGCGGTGTGGTCGTCGCGTCCGGCGCTCGAGCCCGCACCGATGATCACGAGATCGGCCCGAGCCGCTGCGTCGCGGACCGCCGCCGCGATCGTCTCCGGATCGTCGGGGAGGATGTCGCTGCGCCAGGCCTGGCAGCCTGCGGCCTCGGCCTGCGCGGCGAGCATCAGCGAGTTCGTGTCCAGGATGACCCCCGGAGCGGGCTCGGTCCCGACCGGGCGGATCTCGTCGCCGGTCGGCAGGACCGCGACGACGGGCCGGCGGCGCACGAGGACGTCGACGGCGCCGGCGGCCGCCGCGGCCGCGACGTCGACGGGGCGGAGGCGATGGCCCTCGGGCAGCAGCAGCTCGTTGGCACTGACGTCCTCGCCGATCAGGCGCACATGCTGATAGGGCACGACGGCCCCGCGCAGTTCGGCCCGGCGCCGGTCGTCGTAGTGGACGTCCTCGCGCATGACGACCGCGTCGAAGCCCTCGGGCAACGGGTCGCCGGTGTCCACGACGACGTAGTCGGCCGGATCGAGCAGCACCGGCGTGCTCTCGCTCGCGCCGATGGTGTGCGCAGCTCGTATGGCGATGCCGTCCATCGCCGCCGCGTCGAAGGACGGCGAGGAGCGCGTCGCCCAGACCGGTTCGGCCGTCACGCGGCCGACCGCCTCCTGGAGGCCGAGCCGTACCGCCTCGACGCGGCGGGGGCAGCCGGCGGCTTCGCACGCGGCCCGCCAGGCCGCCAACGCCTCGGCGGCGGGCACGTCATGGATGAACGGCGTCGTCGCCATCTATCGATACAGGGTGACGTCGACGTCGCTGCCGCTCGGCAATCCGGTGGCGTCCTCGTCCACGATGATGTATCCGTCCGCCCGGGTGAGGACCGTGAGCAGCGCGGACGCGCCGAACAGCGGTGAGGCGACGCCGCCGCGCAGGACGACCTGCACGACGTCGAGCCGACCTGCCGATGAGGGCACGTCACGGTCCAGCCGGGCGCGCACCCCGGGCTCTTGGACCGGATGGGTCGCGCCTCCGACGAGCCGCACGATCGGCATCCCGATGAGCCGGAACACGACAAGCGCCGAGCGCGGGTTGCCCGGCAGGCCGATGACGGGCACGCCGTCGCAGTCGGCGAGCAGCGTCGGCTTGCCGGGGCGCACCGCGATCCCATGCGTCCAGATCCCGGGCCTGCCGAGACCGGCGACCACCGCGGCGGTCTCGTCGCGGCTGCCGACCGATGAGCCGGCGGACACGACGATCACGTCGCAGCTGCCGACGGCCTCGCGCAGCGCATGGTCGAGCGCGTCGTAATCGTCGGGCACGATGCCGCGCACATCCGGCTCTCCCCCCGCGTCGCAGACCAGTGCGGCGAGGGCCACCGCGGTGGCGTCGCGGACCTGCCCGAACGCCGGCTCCGGCGTCGACGGCGGCACGACCTCATCACCGGTGGAGACGATGGCGACCCGAGGACGGGCGCGGACGCCCACCTCGGTCAGCCCCGTCGCGGCGAGCAGGCCGAGATCCTGCGCGCGAAGCGGGCGCCCGGCCGGCAGCAGCTCGGCCCCGGCGCTCGCGTCCTCGTCGCCGCGGACCAGTCCGTCGCCGGGGGCCACCGGCCGGACCACCTCGATCGTGCCCGGCATCGCCTCCTGCGTGTACTCGACCATGACGACCGCATCAGCCCCGTCGGGGATCGCTGCCCCGGTCGGTATGGACGCCGCCGTGCCCGCCTCCACCGCAATCTCGGGTGGGCGGCCCATCGCCACCGCACCGGTGATCTCCAGGTAGCTCGGCAGGCCCTCGGAGGCGCCGTAGGTGTCGGCCGCGCGCACCGCGAAGCCGTCGACGGTCGACCGGGCGAAGCCGGGAAGGTCGTGCGGCGCCCGTACGGCGGTAGCAGGCACACGTCTGTGCGCTCGCTCGAGCGCCACCATCTCGACGCTCGTTCGCCGCTGCGGTCGGAAGCCCGCCAGCGCTTGACTGACGGTGCGCACCGCGAAGAACTCCCGATGCGTCGGGCGTGCCACGACCGGGCGCCCTACGTGTCGGGGTTCTTGGGGTGGGCTCGCGCCGCTGTCGCGCCCCGGTCCATGCCCAGGACGCTGAGCACCGGTCCGAGCGCGACCTGGCCGAGCCCGCAGATCGAGGTCATGCGCAGCGTCTCCTCCAGCTGGACGATGTTCGCGGGGACGTCGCCGACGCCCTTGTCGTGCGCGACGAGGTCGCTGAGGATGGCGTGCGCCTTGTTGGAACCGACCCGGCACGGGACGCACTTTCCGCAGGACTCGTTGCGAAAGAAGCGCAGGACGTTCGTCCCGGCGGCGAGCAGGTTCGTGCCCTCGGCCATCACGATCAGTGCGCCGGAGCCGAGCATGGAGCCGGCGTCCTGCAGTGGCTTCCAGTCAAGTGGCACGTCCAGGTGCTCGGGCCCGAGGAAGTTCGACGAAGCGCCGCCCGGCTGGATCGCGCCGACCTCCCGGCCATCGGTGACCCCGCCGGCCAGTTCGATGAGGTCACGCGCGGTGGAGCCCGCCGGCACGCAATAGACGTCGGGACCCTCGACGTGACCGGAGACCGCGAAGAACTTCAGGCCGGTGGCGCCGTTGACGCCCTGCGCCTTCCACCAGTCGGCGCCGCGCTCGAGGATCACCGGCACGTCGGCGAAGGTCTCGACCGAGTTCATCAGGGTCGGCTTGCCCCACAGCCCGTAGAGGCCGGGGAACGGCGGCTTGTTGCGCGGCTCGCCGCGGTGGCCCTCCATGCATTCCAGCAGCGCCGACTCCTCTCCGAGGATGTAGCCGCCGGGTGAGGTGAAGATCTCGACCTGGAGGCGCCGGCCCGAGCCGTTGACGTCCTCACCGAGCAGGCCGCCGGCACGGAGCGAGTCGATCTCCGCGCGCAGCACCTCCTCCTCGGGGCCGTACTCGTGGCGGATGAAGACCCAGCCTTCCTCGCAGCCCGTGACGAGCATCCCGAGGAGCATGCCCTCGAGCACGAGGTGCGGCTGCTCGGCCAGGATCTGACGGTCCTTGAACGTGCCGGGCTCGGACTCGTCAGCGTTGCAGATCGTGTACTTGGGCTCTGGGTCCTGGGAGGCGACAATCTCCCATTTCTGCCCGGTGGGGAAGCCCGCACCGCCCATCCCGCGCAGCCCCGCGTCCTTGAGCGCCGCGATGATCTCCGGCGCGCCGAGTTCGCCCGCCAAGGCACGACGGAGCACGCGGTAGCGCTCCTGCCCGGGGGCGTATGGATCGTTCGGGCGAGGTTCGCTGCCACGCAGCGCCTGGCTCTCACCGCGCTCGCCGCGCAGCGCCGCCGAGACGACCTCGCCGGCGTCGTCGAGGGCGACGGGACGCTCGTTGACCGCCGCGGCGGGGGCGATCTCGCAGCGCCCCAGGCAGGAGACCTCGACGACCTCAATCTCGACATCGTCGCCGTACCGCGCCTTGACCTCGCCGATGCGCGTGTCGGCGTCGTGCAGCCAGCAGGTGAGGTCATGGCAGACCGCGAGCTGCACCGACGTCGGCGGCGTGGTGCGGAAGTGCGGATAGAAGGAGATCAGGCCGCCGATCTCGTACAGCGGACGCCGCACGTCTCGCGACAGGGCGACGAGCTCGTCGCGCGGCAGCCAGCCGTGGCGACGCTGGATGGCGGTCAGCGCCGGAATGAGGCTCGGGCCCGGAAACTTGCCTGCCCGCGCCTCCGTGCCCGGATGCTTGTGCTGCACGCGCAGGCCGGGCCGGCTGTCGTCGTCGCCGGTGGTCGTTGTCTCGACCGTCATCAGGCGCCTTCGCGGGCGGTCATCGGCTCGTGGAGCGCGGCTCCTCCCGCCCGCTCGATCCGCACCGCGCAGAACTTGAACTCCGGGATCTTCCCCATCGGGTCGATCTCGTCGATCGTGAGCAGGTTGGCCGCCGCCTCCCGGAAGTGGAACGGGATGAAGCACGTGCCCGGTGTGTCGCGATGAGACACCCTGACGCGCAGCTCGATCGTCCCGCGCCGTGAGCTGACGCGGACGAAGTCGCCGTCCCCGATGCCCATCTCCTCGGCGTCGCCGGGGTTCATGAACACGTGCGGCTCGGGCTGGATCGCATCCAGCGCAAACGAGCGCCGCGTCATCGAGCCGGTGTGCCAGTGCTCGAGCAGACGACCCGTGTTGAGGATGAACGGATAGTCATCGGACGGCAGCTCCTTGGCCGGAAGCCACTCCGCGGGCACGAGATGCGCGAGCCCGTCGTCGGTGCCGAATCGCTCGTCGAAGAGGACGACCGTGCCATCGCTGTGCAGCGGATCAGCGTTCGGGTAGAGCTTGCCGGTGAGACCGAGGTTGTCATAGTGCAGCCCGCCATAGTTCGGCATGACCGAGACGAGCTCGTCGAACACCTCGCTCGGGTGCGAGTAGTCCATCGGCAGCCCGATCCGGTTCGCGATGTCCTGGATGATCTGCCAGTCCGGACGGGCGTCGCCGCGTGGCTCGAGCACCTTGCGCCCCAGCTGCACGCGCCGGTCGGTGTTCGTGTAGGTGCCGTCCTTCTCCATGAAGGTCGTGGCGGGCAGGATCACATCCGCGAACTCGGCTGTCTCGGTGAGGAACACGTCCTGCACAACCAGGAAGTTCAGGGCGCTCAGCGCCTTGCGCACCTTGTTGATGTTCGGGTCTGACAGGAACGGGTTCTCGCCCATCATGTACATGCCGCGCACGCCGCCCTGAAGCGCCGAGGCGACGATCTCGGTCACCGTCAGGCCCGGGTTGGCGTCCAGCTCGCGACCCCACGCCGCCTCGAAGCGCTCGCGCACGCCGTCGGCATCGACCGGCTGGTAGTCGGGGTAGAACATCGGGATCAGGCCGGCGTCGGAGGCGCCCTGCACGTTGTTCTGGCCGCGCAGCGGATGCAGGCCGGTGCCGTGCCTGCCGACGTTGCCGGTGATCGCGCACATGGCGATCAGGCACCGTGCATTGTCGGTGCCGGTCGTGTGCTGCGAGATGCCCATGCCCCAGTAGATGACCCCGGCGTTCGCCTCGCCCCACAGGCGGGCCACGAGCCGGATGGTGTCGGCGTCGATGCCGGTGATCTGCGCGACACGCTCGGGCGTGTACTCGCGCAGCACCTTCGCCAGTTCGCCGTAGTTGCTGGTGCGCGACGCGATGAACTCGCGGTCCACGAGGCCGAGCCGGATCACCTCGTGCATGACGCCGTTGTAGAACGCGACGTCGGTGCCGGGCTTGATCTGGCAGTAGACGTCCGCGTGGTCGGCGATCCGCTCGCGACGGGGATCGACGACGATCAGCTTGGTGCCGCGCCTGCGTGCCTGCTTGAAGAACGAGGACGCAACGGGGTGGTTCGCGGTGGTGTTCGTGCCGGCCAGGATCGCGAGGTCGGCGTTGATGACGTCCCCGTACGTCGTCGACACCGCACCGGAGCCCACGCCCTCGAACAGGGCCGCCACGCTCGACGCGTGGCACAGGCGCGTGCAGTGGTCGACGTTGTTCGTCCTGAAGCCCGCGCGGATCAGCTTCTGGAAGAGGTAGGCCTCCTCGTTGGAGCACTTCGCGGAGCCGAACCCGGCGATGGAGCCAGGGCCGCTCGCGGCGTGGATCTCCTTGAGCCGGGTCGCGACGAGGTCCAGCGCTTCGTCCCACGTCGCCTCGCGGAAGTGGGGCATGACCTCGTCGTAGTCGACGAGGCCGCCCGGCTTGCGCCGACGGCCCTCGTCCCCGCGCACGTCGGAGCTCAGCGGGCCCTTCGGGTAGCTCGACTCGCGCCGGATCAGCGGCGTGGCGAGCCGCTGTTCGGAGAACGAGTAGTCCCAGCCGTAACGTCCCTTCACGCAGAGGCGGCTGTGCGAGCCCGGTTGTGGCCGGCCGTCGGCGTAGGCGATCGCCTGGCGCTCGTCGTCGACGTTGAAGGTCAGGGCACAGCCGACGCCGCAGTACGGACAGACCGTGTCCACCTGGCGCAGCTCCGCGCGCGGCCGGATCCGGACGTTGTTGATCGGCTTGTTCGTCAGCGCGCCCGTGGGGCACGCAGCGACGCACTCCCCGCACGTGACGCACGACGACTCGCCCATCGGATCGGCGAGATCGAACGCGATGCGCGTCTCGTAGCCCTTTCCGGAGCGGCCGATGACATCGTTGCCCTGGATGTCGTCGCAGGCGCGCACGCAGCGGTCGCACAGGATGCAGGCGTCGTGGTTGACCGCGATGACCGGATTGGACAGATCCTCGCCGCGGCCGTGACCGCGCGGAATCGGCGCGTCGTCCTGTTTGATCCCGTAGCGGCGCACCAGCACGAGCAGCTCGTTGTCGGCCGTGGTGGTCTCCTTGGGGTCCTCGGCCACGGGGGGCTGGTCGACGAGCAGGAGCTCGATGAGCTGGGCGCGGTGACGCTCGAGATCCGGGGTGGCGGTCTTCACCTCCATCCCGTCCTCGCACGGGCGCACGCACGAGGCGGCGTAGACGCGCGCGCCGACGTCGACGACGCACATGCGACACACCCCGACGGGGTCATAGCGCTCGTCGTGGCACAGCACCGGGATGTCGATGCCCGCGTCCTTGGCCGCCGCCCAGATCACGGTGCCTTCGGGCACGGTGATCGCCTGCCCGTCGATCGTCAGACTGACTGTACGGATCTGGGTGGGTTCGCGTGTCGAGATGGCCATGGTGCGCGTCGCGCGTCCTCGATCGGGGACCTGGTCGACTCTGCCGGCCACGTGGAGTATTGCGCTTTCCTACACGAGGGCCGCAAGTCCGAGGTCCTCGATCTGCGCGGGACTGAGCCGGCCGGACGCATCGAGCCCGCGGGCTTCGTAGTAGCGAGAGATCATGTGGTCGAGGCGTTCGCGCGTCATTACCGCGTCCCGCCCGGATGCGAGGTGCACCGGCTCCGATAGCAGGCGTTCGGGCAGCCCGTCGTCCGCACGCGTCCAGCCCTCCCGGGCGTTGAACGCCCTCTTGGCGAGCACGATCCGTCGGGCCGTCGCCTCGAGTTCTTCGGGTCCGATGTCCCAGCCCGTGACGGTGCCGAGCAGGTGCGCCCACTCCCTGTAGGGATCCGCGAAGACACCGCGCAGGAACTTGCAGAGGATGAGCGAGTCCATGATCGCCGCGCGGTCCTCGGTCTCGATCGCGGCGGCAACGTGTGGCTCCCCGCCTTCGAGGCGATCGTGGCGCCCGGAGAGGTCGGCTTCGTAGGCGCCCGAGCGGTTGTGGTCGGCACCCCGAGCGTTGACCGCCAGCCCGAGGGCCATGGCCTGCAATGTGCGCGGCTCGTAGCCGGGCAGCTCGAGCCCCTTGACCTGCGGCGCGAACGCTGCCGAGCCCTGGCCGACGACGCGCGCGGCCGCGCGCGAGCCCTCGCCGAGCAGCGCGCCGAGCCCCTCGCGCTCGCCGATCTCCTCGATGGCGCGCAGCAGCGCGCGCGCATCGCCGAAGCGCAGCCACGGTGCATCGATCAGCCCGCGCTCCGCGCACTCCATCGCCCACGCGATCGTCCCGCCGGCGGAGATCGTGTCGAGCCCCAGATCGTCGCAACGCCTGCTCGCCTCCAGGACGGCGTCCGGATCGGAGACGCCACACATCGGGCCCAGCGCGAAGACGTTCTCGTACTCGACGCGCGCCGTGGTACCGCCGGACCCTCGATAGATGTGCTCACAGCCGATCGAGCACGAGGCGCAGCTGTGCCGCGTCACAGCGCGTGCTTCGGCGAGGTTCTCGGCGGCCAGGAGCGGCGCGTCCGAGAACGTCGCCGCCTGGAAGTTCCGGGTCGGCAGAGTCGAGATGGCGTTGAACGCGAGGAGGTTGGCCAGCGTGCCGAGCTCGCGGTACTTCGCCGTCGCGGCGCCGAGTGACCGCGCTCGCAGCTCTCGGGCGGCGGCGAGGACCGCCTGCGGGTCGGCGGGCGCGACCTTCGTCGCCGGTCGCACCGCGACCGCCTTGAGGAGCTTCGCCCCGAGCACGGCGCCGAGGCCGCCGCGACCGGCGTGCCGGCCGTCGTGTGACGCGGTCGCGTACTTCACCAGGCGCTCGCCGGCCGGGCCGATGGCGACGATGCGCCACGCCTTGCCGAGCCGTTCGCGCAGCCTCGCCTCCGCCTCGCCGGCGGGGAGCCCCCAGAGGTCGCCGGCCGCCTCCAGGCGGGCACCGTCCGCGTCGACCAGGAGCACCGATGGCTCCTCGCACGCCCCGCGCACGGCGATCGCGTCGTGACCGGTCAGCTTGCCGGCGATCGCGAAGTGACTCGACGCGAGCGCATCGTTGAGCATGCCCGTGAGCGGCGACTTGGCGACGACCGCGAACTTGGCGCTCGTCGTGAGAGGCGTCCCGACGAGCGGCGAGAAGCAGAACAAGACTGGCGCGTCGGGTCCGAGCGGGTCCACGTTTGCCGGGGCGAGCCGGTGCATGAGCCACGCTCCCAGGCCGGCACCGCCGATGTATGCGCGCAGCACCGCATCGGGCAGGTGCAGGTGCTCGGCGCTGCCGTCCGTCAGGTCGACGACGAGGCCCCTGCCGAAATACCCGCCGGCTGGGCGGCCCGACTCCATGGGTCAGAGGATAGGCGCCTCGGGGCGTTCAGCCGCCCGCGTCGGCCGACAGGAAGGCGACGCTGTCGCCCGCGACCAAGGGCGTCGCGGGATCGCGGGTGATCTTGTCGCCGTTGAGCGCCGCAACGACGTGCTCGTCGAGCGTCAGGCCGACCGCGGTGGCGGCTTCGGCGAGCGTCGCCGCGCGCACGATCGCCGGGTCCGGCACCCCGGCACCGATCCGGCGCAGCACGCCGAAGCGCCGGACCGTGACCTCCGGGGCGGGCCGCCTGCGCGCAGCCTCATAGTCCTCGGGCTCGTTGAGGTTCAGTACGGAGTCGAGCTGGGGGTCCAGCACCGCCAGCGCCGCATCGGCGAGCAACGCAGCCGCGTCGAGGCGTCGAACCCGGGTCATCTCGAAGAGGAACGCAGGACGCATCCGATCTTCCGCGATCAGCTGCTCGACGGTGGCAACGAGCTCTACTCGGTATGCGGCGGCGAGTGGGTGGGGAAAGCCGCCCACGTGAGGAAGGACGACGTCGACGTCGTCTTCAAGGCCCTCCAGAACACGGCGGATGAACCGCGGGTGCAGCAGCGGAACATCGGTGGAGGACACGTAGGCGGCGTCGGCCCGGTCGCGGACCGCGCGCAGGCCCGCCGCCAGCCCTTCGAGCGGTCCGCGCCCCTCGTGGAGGTCCTCGACGACTTCGACATCCGCGGGGACCTCTGGAAGCTCCTGGCCAGGGGCGCGGACGACGATCATGGGACCGGTCACCGCGCGGCCCACGAGGCTGACGATCCGGCGCAGCAGCGTCGAACCGTGCCACTCCAGACAAGCTTTCGGCGTTCCCATGCGCGAAGAGCGCCCGCCCGCGAGCACGATCCCTGCGGCCGTCGTCATCGCGCGAGTGCTCAGCCTCCGCCCATCGGCATGGTGAGGATCACGACCTCCGCGTCGGCGGGCAGCTCGTCCACCGGCTCGTTGCGACCTTCCCCTCCATGCATCGCCACATATCCGGCGTCGACCTCGCGGCGCAGAGCGTCGCTTGCAGCCCGGAGCGATTCAGGGTCCTCGGGCGCCCACTCGGCAACGATCTTGTCGCCGCCCAGCGTCCTTCGCACAAGCTTCCCCATAGGGGGACCCTACCCCGCTCCGTGACCGCCCGAGCGCAATCACGAGGACTACGCGCTTCCGTGGACGGTGCGAGACCTGCGCGGAAGCGCGCGGGGCAGCGAACCGCCGGCCAGGAGGGTGCAACCACATCCCCGACCGTGGGGGCCCTTGAAGCGGTGGGCATGAGATCAAGCGCGATGCCGGCCCGCCGGCGTGCCTCAGTCCCCGAGGTCCAAGCCGGTTCGCAGCCGGTGAAGCCACGCAACGAACTGCTCGGCGGCATCGACGGACCTGGCCGCATGCTCTGGCATGACGCTGAGCCCCTCATGGACCACCGCGTTGCGGCGCTCGATCAATGCGGCGTACTCCTCCCACCAAGTCTCGGTCGTGGGTGTCGAACCCGTGGCGGCAAACAAGACGTCACGGTGCCGTTTGTCGTTCAGATCCCGACACGCCCGCTCTGCGGCCTCAGCCCGCTCCTCATCGAACCGGGCATGGAAGATGCTCCGCAAGGCAGCCTTCGCGCACAACTCGCATGCAGTGGTCGCCCGGACGATCGCCCAGTCGTGACACCCGCGATCGAGCAGCGCCTTTGCCTCGGCGACGAGGGCGATCACCGGGTCACGGACGCCCGGGTCGTGGAAGCCGATCACGCCGACGTCATCCGCGGCGACCTCGCGGTAGTCAACGCCTCCGGCGATCGCCACTTTCACATAGATGCGCCTGGCAGCCTCGAGAGCCTCCTCGTGCGTGGCGGCGGCGACGTCGACCGCGAGTTCGGTCGCGGCGTCCATCCCGTCGTACCGATCGTCGGTGAGCACGCTGTGGCGATCAGCCGGGACGACCTTCGGGGCGCCGTCGCGGATCGCGTCGACGTGCTCCGCGGGTACGGCGAGATACACCCTCCAGAGATCCGAATCAGGCATCGCGAGGTGGTCCGTGCTGCGTCACCCAGAGCTGTTGATGGGCAGGGTACCTGTCGTCCAGTCGCCCGGAGCGTGCCGCTGTCCGTCATCTCCGCCGCAGCTTTCCCCGCCGCGGCCCACGCCGGCTTGAGCCAGCCCGCGCCCGCGGACCTCCGCTCGCCCGATGCACGCGATCCGACGCTCGCCGCCGCGGCCTCGACGTCGGCGTCGGGCGACTTCGACTGGGGCGATGCGGCCATCGGCGGAGCCGTCATGGTCGTCGCTGCGCAGCACCGCCGGCGCGTCCACGCTCCGATTCCAGAAACCCGACTCCACCGAATCAGGGTCAGAGCATGGTCTCCGTCGAATCCAGCCCGGCTCACTTGAAGGGCCCCGGGGCTATCGAACTTCTCGCCGCCGACGCTCACCGATCCGTCGGCGTGGTGCTCGGTTGGCGCTACACGCGGCGGCGCGATGGCAAGCGCGGCCGCCCCACCCCGTAAAGTTGCCGTGCACGGAAGCCCTACGAAGGAGTCGCACGGATGTCCCTGGCTGTTCGCCGGACGCTGGTCGCCGGCCTGCTCACCCTCACCCTCGGGTGCGCCCTCACGATCGCCGCGCCCGCGGCCCCCGCCGGCGCGAAGGTCGGCCTGCACGCGACGGACGGCCAGCTGGCCAACGAGTTCCTGCAGCTCCTGAAGGCCAAGGACATGCGAGGGCTGGCGCGGTTCCTCGATCCGGCGTTCCTGCTGCAGCGCGCCGACGGCTCCTACCTGACGAAGGCGCAGTACCTGCAGAACCCGGCGGTCGTCAACGACTACACGGTCTCCAACGTGTTCGGCACGCGCCGCGCCAACGTGCGCGTCGTCCGCTACACGGTGGTCACCGACCAGATCATCAACGGGCAGAAGGTCACCGCGGACCCCGTGTCACGCCTGTCGACCTACGTCCGTCACGGCAGGACGTGGCGGCTCATCTCCCACGCGAACTTCATCGCGCCGCCGCCGCCGGCGTCATGATGGACGGCGCTTGAGCGGTCGCACCAGCCCACCCCCCGTCCGCGAGCGCAGCGGCGGACAGGCCATCGTCGACGGCCTGCTCGCCCACGGGGTCGACACGGTGTTCGGCATCCCGGGCGTGCAGACCTACGGGCTCTTCGACGCGTTCCACGCCGCGGCCGACCGCCTGAAGGTCGTCGCGCCGCGCCACGAGCAGGCGACCGCGTACATGGCGCTCGGCTACGCGCGGGCGACGGGCCGGCCCGGCGTCTGCTCCGTCGTGCCGGGCGTCGGCTTCCTCAACGCCTCGGCGGCGATCGCCACGGCCTACGGCGCGAGCGCCCCGGTGCTGTGCCTCACGGGCGAGGTGCCGTCGGCGTACCTCGGCAAGGGGCTCGGCCACCTGCACGAGCTGCCCGACCAGCTGGCGACGATGCGGACGGTCACGAAGTGGGCGCAGCGCATCGACCACCCGGCGCAGGCGCCGCGGGTGGTGGCCGAGGCGTTCGCGCACATGTGCAGCGGACGGCCGCAGCCCGTGGCGCTCTCCATGCCGTGGGAGGTCTTCGACCAGCGCGCCCCCATCGCGGACGACGGCGACCCGTGGCCGGTGGCGCCGCCACCGCCCGACGGCGATGCGCTCGACCGCGCCGCCGAGCTGCTCGCGGCGGCGCGGCAGCCGATGATCATGGTCGGCGGCGGGGCGCAGCACGCCCCGGCGGAGGTACTCGAGCTCGCCGAGCACCTGCAGGCGCCGGTCGTCGCGTTTCGCGGCGGCCGCGGCATCGTCTCGAACGACCACCCGCTCGGATTGACGTGCGCCGAGGCGTTCGAGCTGTGGGACGGCACCGACGTCGTGCTGGGGATCGGCTCCCGGCTGGAGCTGCAGTGGTTCCGGTGGGGGCCGGCGCCCGCGGGCCTGAAGACGATCCTGGTCGACGTCGATCCCCGCCAGCACGCGCGGCTGCGCCCCGCCGTGCCGATCGTCGCCGACGCCGCGCAGGGCACCGCGGCGCTGACCGGCGCGGTCCGCGCGGTGGCGCCCGATCCGCGGACGGCGCGCGACGAGGAGATGCTCGCGATCAAGGCCCGCGTCGGCGAGCGCGTGCGCGCGATCCAGCCGCACGCCGACCACCTGCGCGCGATCCGCGACGTCCTGCCCCGCGACGGCTTCTTCGTCGAGGAGATCTGTCAGGCCGGCTTCACCTCGTACTTCGCCCTGCCGGTCCACGAGCCGCGCACGTTCGTGACCTGCGGCTATCAGGGAACGCTCGGCTTCGGCTACGCGACCGCGCTGGGCGTGAAGGTCGCCTGCCCGGACCGGGCCGTCGTCTCCATCAACGGCGACGGCGGGTTCGGGTTCGGGCTGCAGGAGCTGATCACCGCGGCGACCTACGGGATCGGCGTCGCGGCGATCGTGTCGACAACGGCGCCTACGGCAACGTGCTGCGCGACCAGCACCGGCTCTACGAGGGCCGCGAGGTCGCGTCGCGGCTGCGCAACCCGGACTTCGCCGCGCTCGCCGAGGTCTGCGGGGTGCGCGCGACGCGGGCGCAGACGCCGGACGCGCTGCGCGATGCGCTCGCCGGGGCGCTCGAGCGTGACGAGCCGGAGCTCATCGTCGTCCCGGTCGACCCGGCGACCGAGGTGTCGCCGTGGCCGCTGCTCATGCCGCGCGCCGGATGAGGAGCACGCTCGCAGTCGTCCTGGCGGCCGTCGCGATGCTCGCGACCGCGGCCGCCGCGCATGCCGAGCTGCGGTTCACGCCGTGCACGGAGGCGGGCCAGGAGGGCTTCGAGTGCGCGACGCTGCGCGTGCCGCTGGACCGCAGCGGGGCGGTGCCGGGCACGGTGCGATTGCGGGTCGAGCGTCTCATTCAGTCGCCGCAGCCGACGCGAACGCTCGTCAACATCGAGGGCGGTCCGGGCGGGTCGGCGACCTGGCGCTCGCAGCAGTCGGCGCGGCTGTTCGCCCCGCTGCGCGGCCGCTACCAGCTCGTGCTCGTCGACCCGCGCGGCGTCGGCGCCTCGCGCCCGTACCTGCGCTGTCCGGACGCCGCCGCACGCTGTGCGCGCGCCCTCGGCCGGCGCGCGGCCTTCTACACGACCGCCGACAGCGTCGCCGACCTCGAGTCCGCCCGCGAGGCGCTCGGTGCGCCGCAGTTGTTCCTCTACGGAACGTCGTACGGCACGTTCGTGGCCAGCCAGTACGCGCGCACGCACCCGGACCGCACGGAGCGCGTGGTGCTCGACTCGCCGGTGGAGCCCGCGGGCGTCGACCCGCGCGGGCGAGCGACCTTCGCGGCGATCGCGCCGATGCTCTCCTCGCTCTGCGCGAACGGCGCGTGCGACGCGGTGACGCGCCATCCCGTGGCGGACACCGCCGCGGCCGCCCGCCGGATCGGCGCAGGCGCGATCTACGACGTGCTGCTGGCGGCGGACGAGAACGTCGCGCTGCGCGCGTTCTACCCGTCCGCCGTCCGCTCCGCGCTCCGTGGCGACGGCGCCCCGCTCAGGCGCCTCGCCGCGCTGGGGCGCCAGCGCTATACGAAGCGCATGCTGAACCCGTCGATCTGGGTTCCGACGAACTGCACGGACATGCGGCTGCCCTGGCAGCGCGGCCAGAGCCCGGCGCAGCGGCACGCCTCGATGGTGCGCGCGATCAACGCCCTGCCGCGCGACGCGGCCCGCCCGCTGACGAGGCAGGCTCTCGGCGACATGGCGCCCGGCTGGTCGTGCGTCGGCTGGCCGCAGACGTCGCTGGCGCGGGCCGTGACCGGCGCGCCCGGCCCGCCCACCGTGCCGGTCCTCGTGCTATCCGGCCTGCTCGACCTGCGCACCCCGCCGGCGGACGCGCGCGCAATGGCGAGCTTCTTCCCAGCCGCCCAGCTCATGGAGGTGCCCAACCGCGCGCACGGCGTCCTGCGCACCGACGTCGCGTGCGGGCAGCAGGCGCTGCTGGCGTTCGTCGACGACCGGCCGGTGGGCAACCCGTGCGCGGACACGAAGCCGCTGCTCGAGATTCAGCCGGTTGCGCCGCGCCGTATGCCCCCTGCCCGGCGCAAGCCGGTCCCGGTGAACCAGGACCCCGCGTTGCTCGTGGCGACGACCGACACGGTGAGCGATGCCATCGCGATCGCCGCGGTGGCCGCGCCGAACGGCGGGGCCCTACGGGTCAGGGGCCTGCGTGGAGGGTGGATGACCGGGCGGCGCGACGCCGCCACGGGGCGCATCCGCCTCCGGCTGCACCGCGTCCGGTACCTCCCGAGGCTCCGTGTGAGCGGGTGGGTGCGAGGAGCGCCCAACGAACCGCGGGGCAGTCTGCACGTGCGCTGGCCCCGCGGGAGCGGGACGCTGCGGTTCGGAGCGCGCGCTACGACGCGCTCGTCACGCCGCTGAACCGCACCGGCAGCGAACGCAGCGACCGTGACAGGAGCGTCGGCTGCCAGCGCAGCTGCGCCGCGTCGACCGCCAGCTCGAGCTCGCGCAGCCGGCGGATGGCCCGCGGGATCGTGAGCTGCGCCTCCAGGCGGGCCAGGGGCGCGCCGAGGCAGTAGTGCGGGCCCAGACCGAAGCCGATCTGGGCGTTCGGGTCGCGCGTGATGTCGAGCTCGTCCGGGCGCTCGAAGCGCTCCGGGTCGCGGTTCGCCGCCGCGAGCACGAGGAAGACGCGGTCGCCCGCCCGCAGCGAGCGGTCCCGCAGCTCCAGCGGCTCGGCCATCACGCGCACGCTCAGCCGCGTCGGCCCGTCATAGCGCAGGAACTCCTCGACGGCGCTCTGCGCGAGCGCGTCGTCGCCGGCGAGCAGCGCGAGCTGATCGGGATGGCGCAGCAGCGCGAGCAACCCGCTGCTGAGGAGGTTCGTCGTCGTCTCGTGGCCGCCGAAGAGCAGCAGCGTGCACATCGCCAGCAGCTCGGTCCGGGTCAGCGCGTCGCCCTCCGGCGTCTGCGCGCGCACGAGGTGGCACAGCAGGACGTCGTCCTCGCGCTCCCGGGCCTGGTCGATCAGCTCCTCGAAGTACGCGATGAGCTCCCCCATCCCGGCCTGGGCGCGCTCGTAGCGATCGGGATCGTCGACCGCGCCGAACACGAGCGCCGCGACGTCGCGCGACCACGCCTTGAAGCGGTCGCGGTCGGCCGGCGGGACGCCCAGCATCTCGGCGATGACGATCGCCGGCAGCGGGTAGGCGAGCTGCGCGACCAGGTCGGCCTCACCGCGGGCGTCGTCGTCCAGGTCGTCGAGCAGCTCGTCGGCGACCGCCGCGATCCCCTCGCGCATCCGGGCCACCGTCCGCGGTGTGAACGCGCGCAGGACAAGGCCCCGCAGCCGCCGGTGCGGCGGGCCGTCCTTGAAGGTCATCCACCCCGCGAGCACCCGCAGCGCGGCGAGCAGCGCGTCGGGCGCGCCGTGCTCCTCGGCGCGGCGCAGCAGCGGGGTCATGCGGTCCGAGCTGAAGTGGGGGTCCGTGTGCGCCGCCGCGCAGTCGTCGTAGCGCGTCAGCAGCCACGCGCGGTAGCGCTCGCTCCAGCGCACCGGGTCGCGCTCGCGCAGGACGGCGAGCTGCGGGAACGGGTCGACGAGCGACGCCGGCGCCAGCAGGTCGTCGTCGAGCCGGGGCTCAGCCACCGAGGACCGCCACGACGGCGCCGTTGCCGTCGATGCCCGACACGCCGCCGCCCATCGTCTCCACCACCGCGATCCGCGCGCCGTCCACCTGCCGCGCGCCGGCGTCGCCGCGCAGCTGCCAGACCGCCTCGCAGAGCTGCGCCACGCCCGTCGCGCCCAGCGGATGCCCGCGCGACAGGAGGCCGCCCGAGGGGTTGACGGGCTGGCGGCCCCCGAGCGTGGTGCGGCCGCTGTCGACGAGCGCGCCCCCTTCGCCCTCGGCGGCGAGCCCGAGCGCCTCGGTCGTGACGATCTCGCCGATCGTGAACGCGTCGTGGACCTCGAAGAGGTCGGCGTCCTGCGGCCCGATGCCGGCCTCCTCGTACGCGGCCGCCGCCACATCGCGCACCAGCGCAAAGCCCCACACATGGTCGGTGCGGTGGTCCCACAGCCCGCCCGACGCGAGCCGGCTCGCGCGCACCGGCACGTCGCGCGCCGCGCCCCGCGCCGGCCCGAGCACGACCGCCGCCGCCGCGTCCGACGTCGGGCAGCACTGCAGCAGCGTCAGCGGGTCGGCGATCGGCCGCGAGGCGAGCACCTCCTCGACCGTGTAGCGCCCCGAGTACTGGGCGCGCGGGTTGCCTTCGGCATGCCGGTGGTTCTTCACCGAGACCTGCGCGAGCTGGCGCTCCGTGACCCACCCGTTCGCCAGGTAGCGGCTCGCCGACATCGCGTACAGGCTCGGCAGCGCCATCCCGCTCGCGCCCTCGGCGTCGCCGAGCTCGGGATGGATCGCCCCCGCGAACGCCGTGCTCATCTGCTCGACGCCGAGCACCAGCGCGCGGCGGGCGCGGCCGTCGAGGATCGCCGCGCGCGCCTCGTGGAACGCGGTGGTGCCGCTCGCGCACGCGTTCTCGATCGTCACGATCGGCACCCCGACGATCCCGAGCGTGTGCAGCGCCCGCTGGGCCGTGCCCGGCGCACCGAAGCACGTGCCGACGTACACCGCGTCGATCCCGTCGGCCCCATCGGGCCCGGCGTCGTCGAGCGCCTCGATGACCGCGTCCCAGACGAGCTCCGCGAGCGATCGCTCCGGCTGCTTGGCGAAGCGCGAGCTCCCCGCGCCGTGGATGCAGACCGTCTCGCTCACGCCGGCGTCACCGCCAGGTCGCCGTCGGCGGTCTTCGCCGCGAGGCGCACGCGGCTGCCGACCGCGAGCGCCGCGTCCCCGGGGGCGTGGGCGAGGATCCGCGGGCCGTGGTCGAGGTCGACGTAGGCCAGCCCGTACGGCGGCGTGCGTCCGGGCACCGCGACGCGCACGACGGTCGCCGCCCACACCGTTCCGTCCGGCCCGAACTGCGCCTCGGCGACCGGGCCGCCGCACACGGCGCAGCGCGGGCGCGGGCCCGCGGCGACGTGCCCGCAGCGCTCGCAGCGCACACCGGCCAGCACGACGGCGCCGCCGGCCTCGCGCACCGCCGGCCGCGGATCGGGCGGTCCCGCGCTCGCCACCGTCACACCCCGGCCGCGGCGCGCCGGTCGATGACGCGGCGCGCCTTCAGCGTCGCGCGCTCGAAGGTCCCGGGCGCCACGAGCTCGCAGCCGATGCGCACCTGGCAGTGGTAGCGCAGCGCCTCGGCGGCGCGCCGCTGCAGCTGCGCCCGCTCGTCCTCGCCGGGCGTGTCGTCGGCGAGCTCGGCCTGCACGGTGATCTCGTCCATCGCCTCGCGCCGGTCGACGAAGACGCGGAACTCCAGGCCGAGGCCGCCGATCGACCGCAGCGCGTGCTCGATCGCCGACGGGTACACGTTGACGCCGCGCACGACGAGCATGTCGTCGAGGCGGCCGAGGATGCCGCCGGCCAGACGCGGGTACGTGCGGCCGCACGGGCAGGGCTCGGTCGTCATCACCGCCGCGTCGCCCGGCGCGAAGCGGATCATCGGCTGCGACGTGCGCCACAGGTGCGTGTAGACGACGGCCCCGCGCTCGCCCTCGGGCAGCCGCCGGTGCGGGTCGTCGCCCGCCACGACCTCCGTCCAGACCTCGTCGCTCCACAGGTGCGGCCCCTGCATCGCCGTGCACTCGGTGTTCGTGCAGAACGGGAACATCTCCGACGTCGAGCCCGAGTCGCACACGGACTCGAGGCCCCACGCCTCCATGATCCGCGCCCGCGTGGGCCCGATCGCGCCGCCGGCCTCGCCGCCCACGATCGCGCGCCGCAGCGGCGAGCGCGCCGGGTCGTGGCCGAGCTCACGGGCGACCTCGGCCATGTGCAGCACGTACGAGGGCGTCGCCTCGAGCACGGTCGAGCCGACCCGGAACAGCAGCTCGACGTGGCGCTGCGTGTCGTTGGCCCCGATCGGCAGGCACGTCGCGCCGATCGTCTCCGCGCCGTAGAGGACGCCCCAGCCTCCGAAGAACAGGCTGAACGGAAACGCGAAGTGCACGACGTCGTCCGGCCGCACGCCCATCGCCCACTGAGTCATGGCGAAGGCGCGGCCGGCGCGCGCCCAGTCCTCGGCGCCGACGCCGTAGAGCGTCGGGACGCCCGAGGTCCCGGTCGAGGCCTGGATGCGCACGACCTCCGAGGGGTCGATCCCCAGGTAGCTGCCGAACGGCGGATGCTCGGCCTGGTCGGCGACCAGCTGCTTCTTGTCGATCGTCGGGCAGCGCTGCGTGAAGTCGTCCCACGTGCGCACCTGATCGGGATGGAAGCGCGCGGCGTCCCAGTGGCGGCGGTAGAACGGGATGCGCTCGTAGCAGCGGGCGAGCTGCACCTGCAGCTGGGCGAGCGAGCCGGCGTCGCGCTGCGCGGGATCGGCCGCCTCGCGCTCGGGCTCGTACAGGCCGCCGCGCGCGCCGGCGCTCACAACGAGAGGCCGCCGTCGACGGTGACCGTCTGCCCCTGCACCATCGCCAGCTCCGGCCGCGTCAGCGCCCACACCAGCTCGGCGGCATCCTCGAGCTCGATCCCGCGGCCCGACGGGTTCGCCTTCGCGGCGGCGTCGAGCCGGTCGCGGTAGTTGCCCGGGAACATCGCCCGGAACGCGGCCGTCTCGACCGGACCGGGCGACACGCTGTTGACGCGGATGCCGTGCGGCGCGCACTCGACCGCCAGGTAGCGCACGATGTGCTCCCCGAGCGCCTTCGCCGTGCCGAGCGTGCCGTAGTTCGGGATCGCGAAGCGGGCGCCGCGGCTGGTCAGGTAGACGACGTTGCTGCCGGGCCCCATGAGCGGCAGCGCCGCGCGGACGAGCGCGACGAGCGCGAGGCCGTTGACCGTGATCGAGCGGGTGAGCGTCTCGGGATCGGTCTCCAGCAGCGATCCGGTCACCGCCATGGCGGCGCAGTGGACGAGCTGGTCGAGGCGGTCCGTGCGCTCGCGGACCGCGCCGATGAGCGTCTCGACGCCCTCGGTCGTGCCCATGTCGGCCTTGACGACGTGCGGACGGCCGCCCGCCGCCTCCACCGCGGCCGCCGCCGCCTGCGCGGCGTCGTCGTCGGCGTGGTAGTTGATGAAGACGTCGCCGCCCTCGGCGGCGAAGCGCTCGGCGATCGCCCGGCCGAGGCCGCTGGAGCCGCCGGTCACACAGATTGTCATGAGCTCGCGACGGTAGGTACGACCGGGCCGCACCGCGACTCGCCCGCGTCGCCGCCGCTGTGGAAACCCACGAAACGACGGAGGGCCCCACTGGGGGGCCCTCCGCGTACGACGATCACGGCCGGCGCAAGCCGGCCGTGGGAACTAGAGCTGGGTGACGTCGACGGCCTTCGGGCCCTTGTCGCCGGCCTGAGCGGTGTAGCTCACCTTGGCGCCCTCGGCGAGCGAGGCGAAGCCCTGCGAGTTGATCGCGGTGTGGTGGACGAAGAGGTCCTTGCCGCCATCCTCGTCAGGGCTGATGAAGCCGAAGCCCTTGTCGTCGTTGAACCACTTGACGGTTCCTGTAGCCATGTTGTTTACCTCCACGGCGTTGATGTGAACTGCGAGCGCGGAGGGTGCTGGTGCAACAACTGCGGCGCGGAACACGCGGGTGCCGGACGATCGTTCGCCCGGCCTGAACGAGGACAGTCTAGCCGCCCAGGAAGCGTTTGCGCCAGTCCTGCCGATCGAAGTGCGCCGGCTCGGTGTCTGAGAGGAAGCGCTCGAGCACCGCGACGAACCTCTGGGGCGCCTCGATCTGCGGCATGTGGCCCACATCCTCGAAGACCTCGAGGCGGCTTCCGGGGATCGCGGCGTGGGCGTCCGCGGCGTGCCGCGCGGGGAGGATGCGGTCCCGCGCGCCCCACACGATCAGCACCGGAATCGCGGCGGCCAGGTAGAGCCGGTCGATCGCCTGCACGCGCTGGCCGCCGACGGCGACCACCGCGCGTAGCGCGGAGAGGAACGCAGCGCGCCGCTCGCCGTCGGCGAGGGACGCGTAGCCGCGAGCGACCTCGGCGACGTCCGCGCTGGGCCGCATCCCGACGATGCCCAGACCGCGGCCGATGGTCGTCCCGAGAACCCGGCCGGCGCCCGCCGTCGCGGCGATGAAGAGGTCGGCGCCCGGGAGCGCGGCGGCGCGCAGCACGGGGCTGACCTCGGGGCCGAGCCCGCCGCTGGAGACGAGGACGAGACGCTCCATGAGCTCCGGGAACTGGTAGCTGAACTGCATCGCGACGCCGCCTCCGAGCGAATGGCCGACCAGCGTCGCGCGCTCGTGGCCAAGGACCAGCAGCAGGTCGCGCAGGCCGCTGGCCAGCGCGCCGAGCGAGTAGTCGCCCGCCCCGCCGCCCGACGCCCCGTGGCCGGGCAGGTCCGGGGCGATGACGGTGTGCTTGCGCGCGAGCGGCTCGATGACCGCTTCCCAGTTCTCGCACGTCCCGGCGATGCCGTGGACGAGCAGCAGGACCGGCCCCTCGCCCGCCTGCAGGTAGGCGACGCGGCGTCCGTGGACGGTGACGGTCTTCACCCGCATCGGGCGCGCTGTACCCGTTCGAACGACACGCGAACGGTGCGCCGGCCGGCCGCGGGCGCGGAGGCCGGGACGAGCAGAAGGCCGATCTGCTGCGACGCGTCGTCGTGCATGGCCGCGAACCTAGCCCAGACCGCGTCGCGCACGGTCGCCGGGCGCAGCGATCTGGTTTCCCGGTCGACCATGAGCGCCTTGGGTGCGTGGACCTGGCACTCGGACCGGATTCAGGTGTGAGAAGCGCCGGTAAGGTCGCCCGGTGGCAATGACGGCGTCGCGACTCGCGGCTGCATGGTTCGCCGTGGGAGCGGGTCTCGTGGCGGTGTACTTCGTTCTGCCGCGGGCGGGGACCGCGCAGTCGGTGGTCTACGTCGCGATCGGGCTCGGCGGCGTGGCGGCGATCCTCGCCGGCACGGCGCGCAACCGTCCGGAGCGCCCATGGCCATGGCTGCTCATCGCCGCGGCGGTGCTCAGCTTCTCGGTCGGCGATGCGCTGTCCTCGATCGCGGACAGCTCCCCGTCGGTCGCGGACGCGTTCTACCTCGCCGGCTACCCGCTGATGGCGGCGGGCCTCGTCCTGCTCATCGCGGCGCTGCCTTCGGCCGAGCGGGTCTCGAGCGCCCTCGACGCCGCGATCGTCGCCGTCGCCTTCGGGCTGCTGCAGTGGGTCTACCTGATCGAGGGCGCGGTCAACGATCCCTCGTGGACGACCGGCGATCAGGTCGTCAGCGGCGTGCTCTACCCCGCGATGGACGTGCTCCTCCTGGCCGCGCTCACCGCGTTCTTCCTCGGATCGTCGTGGCGCTTGCGCTCCTTCCAGCTGCTCGGGGCGGGGGTGCTGGCGATGCTGGTGGCCGACGAGGTCGTGGCGGTGAGCAGCTCCTACTCGAGCGGTTCGTGGCTCGACGCTCTCTGGCTGCTCTCGTACGTCGCCTGGGGCGCCGCGGGGTTGCACCCGTCGATGCGCGAGCTCTCCCAGCCCACCCGGCAGCCGGGCCGTCCGGCAGGGTTCGTGCGCCCGCTTCTCCTCGGCGCGGCGCTCCTCACCTCGCCCGCGGTCATGCTCGTGCAGAACGCTCGCGACGCGCCGCTTCACGCCGTCGCCGTCGCGTTCGCCGGTGCCCTCATGGCGGTGCTCGTCGTCACCCGATTCGCGCTGATCGTCCGCTCCGTCGAGCGGCTGCGCGCCGAACAGGCCGCGCGGAACGAGGAGCTCGTGCGGGCCTCGCGGCTCAAGGACGAGTTCGTCGCGCTCATCTCGCACGATCTGCGCACCCCTCTGACGTCGATCCTCGGATACCTCGAGCTCGCCGCCGATCCGCTGAGCGGTCCGCTCACCGACGACCAGCGCAGCTACCTCCAGGTGGTGGAGCGCAACGCACAGCGGCTGCTGGTCATCATCAACGACCTGCTGTTCGTCGCGCGCCTGCAGGCGGGCGTGCTCGAGCTCGACCTCGCCGAGCAGGACCTCGCGGCGATCGCCGAGCAGTCGGTTCGCGAGGCGCGTGCGCGGGCGTCGGCCAAGCACATCGACATCCGCTTCGACCAGCCGTCCTCACCGCCGGTGCTCGTCGCGGCCGACAAGGGCCGCATGTTCCAGCTGCTGGACAACCTGCTCTCCAACGCGATCAAGTTCACGCCGGACGACGGCGCCGTGACCGTGTCGGTCGACCGCCGCGGCGAGACCGCCGAGCTCGTCGTCGCGGACACCGGGATCGGCATCTCGGCCGAGGACCAGCAGCAGCTGTTCGGGCGCTTCTTCCGGGCCTCGAACGCCGTCGACGCCCAGATCCCGGGGACCGGCCTGGGGCTCTACATCGCACGGGAGATCACGCACGGCCACGGTGGGACCATCACGGTCGACAGCGAACAGCAGCGCGGGACCCGTTTCACCATCCTGCTCCCGGCGGCGAGCGGATGAGCAGCCGCCTCGTCCTCGTGGCCGACGACGACGAGGACATCCTCACGCTCGTCGGGCTCGCGCTCAGCCGCGCCGGAGTCGAGTTCATCGAGGCCCGCGACGGGGCGACCGCACTCGCCATCGCCCAGGAGCGCCTCCCCTCGCTGGTCCTGCTCGACGTCTCGATGCCGAAGCTCGACGGCCTGGAGGTCACGCGCCGGCTGCGTGCGCAGGCGTCCACCCGCGACATCCCGATCATCCTGCTCACCGCCCGGGCGCAGTCGGCCGACGTGGAGGAGGGCTTCCAGGCCGGGGCGACGGCCTACCTGTCGAAGCCGTTCTCGCTCGCCGCGCTCATCGCCCGTGTGCGCGAGTTCACCGAACCCGGCGCGTAGCCGCCCGCAGCCCTCCCTACCGGAATCCGACTGGTTTCCTACCGTCGGGCAGAACACTCCCGCGCGTGGCCAACATCGGGATCGTGGAAGGGGACGCGGAGACCCGGACACTGCTCGAGGTCCTCGTCGTCCGCCTCGGGCACGAGCTCGACCCGGGTGCCCCGCCCGACCTCCTGATCGTCGAGCCGGCGAGCCCGGACGCCGTCGAGACCGTCCGCACCCTGCGCGCCGGCCGCCCCGACCTGCCCGTCATCACGGTGTCGATCCTCCCGCCCGGTCCCGCCCTCGCCGCGGTGCGCGCGTCGCGCCATGTCGAGAAGCCCGTCAGCGGGGCCCGGCTGGCCGAGGCGATCGACCACGTGCTGTCCTCAGCGGACTCCGTCTCCTCCTCGACCTGACCTGGCCGCCTCGGCCAGCTCACGGTCGATCTTCGCGACGACCGAGTACTGCGGGTCCACCATGTTGCCCAGCCGCACGCGCCCGGCCTGGGTCAGCAGCTGGTAGGCCTCCCAGCGGTCCCAGCCGTAGTCGGCCTCGAGCCACGTGAGCAGGTCGTGATAGGCGATGCGCGCCGCGTCCTCCATCGGCCGGGCGCTGCCGACGCTCATGAGCTGCCCGGGTGAGACGATCCGCGGCCACGGCGCCGCCGTGCCCTTCTCGACGGTGAGGCGCAGCCGCACCCGCGCGGTCATCTCGCACGCGACGCCGCACAGCTCGCCGTCGCCCTGGGCCGCGTGCGCGTCGCCGGTGTAGAAGTACGCGCCCTCGACGCGGACCGGCAGGCGCACGACGTTGCCGGCGCAGACGTCGGCGACGTCCATGTTGCCGCCGAACGGCCCCGGCGTCAGCGAGCTGATCGCCTCGAACAGCGGCGCCGTCCCGATCGTCCCCAGGAACGGCGCATACGGGATCCGCACGCCGTGGGGCATCTCCACGAAGCCGTCGCGCAGCGGGTAGATGAACACGCGCTCGGGCAGCGGCTCGTTGAGCATCGCCGTCGCCGCCGTCCCGGTCAGCCCGCCGAAGTACGGGATGTGCGCGCTGGCGACGAAGTCGCGCTCCGGCGCGATCTCGAGGATCTCGACGCACAGCGTGTCGCCGGGCTCGGCGCCCTCGACGAAGATCGGGCCGGTCTGCGGGTTCAGGTACGGGTCGGTGAGCACCTTCGACGGCAGGTCGTCCACGCTCTGCACGCGCGACTCGAACGCGTCGTCGGTGAAGATGTCCAGCAGCTCGCCGGACGCCACGCGCGCGATGGGCTCGGGGTACGGGCTGAAGGCGTAGCTGTAGTTCTCGGTCCGGATCTCCCGGGCGGTCTCGGCGAGGCTCATGCCGCCGGCTCCGGCTGCGGGGCGCCGAGCGCCTGCGCCGTGAACGCGAAGTCGCCGCGCAGCACCTCCGGCAGCATCCGCCGGGGGACGTACCGCCCGCCGCCGCTGTCGCCCACGAACCGCCCGCCGTCGACGATCGCGGTCCCGCGCAGGATGGTGTCGCGCACCTTGCCGGTCAGCTCCCAGCCGTCCCAGCAGCTGTAGCGCTCCTTCATGTGCAGATCCTCCCAACGGACGGTCCAGCGCTTCTGCGGGTCGAAGACCACGACGTCCGCGTCGGCGCCCGGCGCGAGGCGGCCCTTGCGCGGCCACAGGCCCATGAGCTTGGCCGGGTTGACCGAGATGAGCTCGACCCAGCGCTCGACGCTGAAGCGCCCGCCGTTGACCCCGCCGTCGTAGAGCAGCGGCACCCGCAGCTCGACCGCCGCCTGGCCCGCCTGCATGCTGTCGACGGTCGTTCCCATCGTCTCGAAGCGGTCCTTCAGGCTCACGAGGCAGTGGTCGGTGGCCACCGCCTGCAGGTCGCCGGAGACCAGCGCCGCCCAGCAGGCGTCGCGGTCGGGCCCGAACTTCGGCGTCGGGTAGTTGTTGAACAGCAGGCCGCGCTGGGGGTAGATGGTCCCGTCGACGTCGACCGGCGACTCGTCCCACAGGTCGTCCTGCGTGAAGCTCAGGTACGCGCTGAGCGTCTCGCCGTAGAACGGCAGCCCGCGCGCCCTTCCCTCGGCGAGCGCGGCGACGCCGCTGCCGGCCGCCATGTGCAGGACGTACAGCGGCGACCCGGAGCGCTCGGCGAGGAACATCGCCCGGCGGATCGCGGCCTCCTCGACGATCGGGCCGCGGACCTCGCAGATGTAGGCGCCGTGAGTCTTGCCCTCGCGCACGTACTGCGCGGTGAGCCAGCGGGCGATCGCGTCGTCCTCGGCGTGCACGACGCTCATGCCGCCGTTCTGCGCGACGGCGTTCATCGTCCCCCAGCGCTGCCCGTCGTCGGACATGTACCCGTAGGTCAGCATCGTCTTGATCGTCGGGATGCCGGCGCGGATCACGTCGCCGATCTCCTCGACGACGTCGAACGAGAAGTCCTTGGTGAGGATCGCGTGCAGGCCGTAGTCGACGGCCATCGCGCCCCCGAGCACGGCCTGCTTGGCGGCGATCGCGTCGTGCAGGCTCTGGGGCGGCGCCTGGAAGGCGAAGTCGACGACGGTGGTGTTGCCTCCGTACGCGGCGGCCGCCGAGTACTCGGGGCCCTCGGTCGTGAGTATGCCCTCGAAGTTCATCGCGTAGTGGACGTGCGGGTCGATCGCCCCCGGGATCACGAGGCACCCGGCGGCGTCGATGACGCGGCGCGCATCGCGGCCCAGTTCGCCGTGAGGCGCGAGCACGGCGATGCGCTCGCCGTCGACGGCGACGTCGAGCGGCTCGCTCCCGGCGGGCGTGACGACGGTGCCGCCGGCGATCAGCAGGTCATGCATTGGAGAGCTCCTTCGCAAAGCGCGTGGGGCGGAAGCGGTCGAGTGCCGGCGACGGGCGTTCGCGCGCGACCTCGTCGGCGATCAGCTCGCCGAGGACGGGCGCGAGGCTCACGCCGCTGTGCGTCGCGGCGACGTACAGGCCGGCGGCGTCGCCGATCCACCCGACCGCGGGCAGGTGGTCGGGCGTCAGGACGCGGCGGCCGATGCGGGTCGCCTCGACGCTCGCGTGCTCGGCGCCGTCGAGGTGGCGGCGCAGCTCGCCGAGCACCGCGCCGGCGAGCGGCGCCGGATCGGTTCCCGGGGCGGCCGCCAGCTCGGCGTCGTGCGGGTCGCTGTGGAGCATGAGCCGCGCGCCGCCGTCCGGGCGCACCATGAGCTCGTCGGCGTAGAGGACCCGCCGCACGCGCGCCGGCAGCGGTGCGGTGACGACGAGCAGGCCGAGCGCCGGCGATCCCGGCGTGTCGGGATCCAGCAGCGGCAGATGGCCGCCCGCGGTGGCCACGACCTCGCTCGACCCGCGGCCGCCGCAGACGACGACGCGATCGGCGGCGATCGTCTCGCCGCCGGCGAGCGTCACGCCCGCCACCGCGTCGCCGCGGAGCGCGATCTCCCGCACGCGCGCACCCGTGCGCACGACGGCCCCGCCGGCGCGGGCGGCGCCGAGCACGTCGCGCACCATCGGCACCGCGGCGACGTGCGCCTCGTCGGGCAGGAACGCGACCTCGCCGACGCCGGCCGCGAAGCGCAGGTCCGGCTCGAGGTCGCGGGTCACCGCCGCCGGCGTGAGCCAGCTCGCCGGGTAGCCGCGGCGGCCGAGGTCCTCGAGATGCGCGGCGAGCGAGCCCGCCGCCGCCGGATCGCTGCGCCAGGTCAGGCAGCCGGTGCGCCCGTACCACGCCCGCGCGTCCATCTCGAGCTCGAGCCGGCGGTAGGCGCGCAGCCCGTCGACGTGCAGCTCGAGGTAGTCGCGCAGGCCGTGGTGGCTGGCCCCGCCCCACGCGAAGCTCGTGGCGCTCGTGCCGCCCGCGGGCGGCCCCGCGTCGATCACCGTGACGTCGGCCCCGGCCTGCGTGAGGCGCAGCGCAGCGCACGCGCCGACGACGCCTGCCCCGACGACGCACACCCTCGCCACTGCCGTCCTCCTATGTCGGACTTCGGCCCGCCACGACGTTGCGCCAACGATCCCACATGTCAGGCCACGACGGAAGCGTCGAAGCGCTCCGGGCGCCCGGGCGGGTCGCCGAAGTCGAACGGCGCCAGGCCGCCGCGCCGCTCCCGCAGCCGGGTCCGCAGGGCCGCGGTCTGCTCGTCGTCGACCGCGCCGCCGGCGTCGACGACCACCCCGTAGTCGTCGCGCGCGCCGTCCGGCGTGACGATCAGCGAGCGCACGTCCGCCGCGACGCGCTCGGCGGGACGCTCGAGCGGGTCGCCCCAGCCGCCCGCGCCCGCGGTGCGGAAGACGAACCGGTCGCCCGGCTCCACCGCCAGGTTGTCGACCTTCGACGGCAGCGGCACCTCGCGCCCGTCGGCCCGGACGAGCAGCTTCGAGCCGCGGCCGCCGGCCCGGCCCCCGGCCACCCCCCACGGGTTCGTGATCGCGCGGTCGTCGTTGATCGTGAACACGCCGGCGGAGAGGAACTCGTACGTCTTCTCGACGCCGGTGCCCCCGCGATGCAGGCCGGCCCCGCCGGAGTCCGCCACCGGCACGTAGCGCGTCACCCGCACCGGGTAGTGCGCTTCGGTGTACTCGACCGGCGTCGTGCGAAACAGCGGCCACCACGAGTGCCCGTCGAGGCCGTCGCCGCGCTGCCGGCCCGGCAGCCCGCCGAACAGCAGCTCGACGAACTGGAAGTAGCGGTCGTGGTCGTCGGTGCCGGAGAACACGAAGTACGGGCTGGCGCCGTAGCCCGCGGCCATCGCCAGGTCAGGCGCGCGCTGGCCCATCGCACCGCTCATGCAGTCGAAGAACCGGACGTGGACGTTGAGCCGGTTCGACACGGCGGCCGGGAAGCGCGGGTTCAGCAGCGACCCCTCCGGGAGCGTCACGTCGAACACGTCGCGCACCCCGTCGTTGAACAGGATCGAAGGGTCGAAGGCCATGATCAGGTAGATCCCGAAGAACAGCTTGCACAGCCCGTCGTTGATGCGGAAGTTGATCGTGCCCGGCGCCTGCGCGTCGGTGCCGGTCCAGTCGACGTGGCAGACGTCGCCCTCGCGCCAGACCGTGAGCACGATCCGGAACGGGCCGTTGCCCATCCCGTCGTCGTCGACCCAGTCGGTGAAGGTGACCGGCTCCTCGGGGATGTAGCGGCGCACGAGCGCGCCCAGCGCCACGCGGGTGCGCTCGATGAGCGCCGCGCACGCCGCCTCGTACGGATCGGCGCCGAAGCGGGTGCACAGCTCGATCACGCGCGTCTCGGCGGTCCGGCAGCCGGCGATGAGCGCCATGAGGTCGCTCTCGTTCATGTCCGGCGTGCGGCTGTTGTTGAGGATGACGTCGAGCGCGGTGCGGTTGAGCACGCCGCCCTCCACGATCTTGATCGGCGGGATGCGCAGCCCCTCCTCCCAGATCGACGTCGCGTCGTTGACCTGGCTGCCCGCGACCTTGCCGCCGACGTCCATCATGTGCCCGAACATCGACGAGAAGCCGATGTGGCGGTCCTCGAAGAAGATCGGCATGACGACGCACCAGTCGTTGCAGTGCGTGATCGACCCCTGGCTGAGGTACGGATCGTTGAACAGGATGACGTCGCCCCGGCGGACGTCGCCGCGCAGGCGCTCGACGATGCCGGGGATGTAGGAGCCGAACTGGCCGACGACCATCCGCCCGTGGCGGTCGCACACCATCGGGAACTCGTCGTGCTGCTCGCGGATCATGGGCGACATCGCGGCGCGGCGGACGACCTCGTCCATCTCGAAGCGGACGTTGAGCAGCGCGTTCTCGATGAGGTCGAGCGTGGGTCCGTCGATGGTCATGCGGTGCCCCCCGGGGTGATGAGCAGGTTGGCGTGCTGGTCGACGGCGGCGACGTGGCCGGCGAGCACGAGCGTCGTCGCGTCGTACTGCTCGACGATCGCCGGCCCGTCGAGGACCATGCCGGGCGCCAGGCGGTCCCGGTCGTAGGTGGGGACGTCGCGAAACCCACTGCCGTCCCAGACGGGGTGGGTGCCCGTCCTGGCCGCGGCGGCGTCGGGCGGACCGAGCGGCCGGGCCGGCATCTCGATCGCGGGCACCCGCCCGATGCCGACCGCCCGCAGCGTGACGAGCTCCGCGCCGCCCGGCAGGCCGAAGCCGTAGAGCTGCTCGTGGGTCGCCGTGAAGGCGTCGCCGAGCTGCGCGAGTGTGAGCTCCTCGAGGTCGTCGATCGCGATCGGCAGCTCGTAGCCCTGGCGGTGGTAGCGCATGTCGGCCGCGTAGCGCACCTCGCGGTCGGCGGCGGCCACGCCCTCACGGTCCAGGAACGCCGCCGCCTCCTCGCCCAGGGCGCGCAGCCGGTCGGCGATCTCGCCCGGCGCGACGTCGGCGACCGCGCGGATGAACGTCCGGCTGAACTCGCTGCGCACGTCGGAGACCAGGAAGCCGAGCGCGGACAGCACGCCCGGCTCGAGCGGCACGATGACCGGGAAGCAGCCGAGCGTGGCCGCCAGCGCGTTGGCGTGCAGCGCGCCCGCACCGCCGAACGGGACGAGCGCGAACGTGTCGGCGGACATGCCGCGCTGCACGGTCACCAGGCGCAGCGCGCCGAGCATGTTCTCGTCGACGAGCCGGACGATCGCCTGCGCCGTCTCCGGGACGCCGAGGCCGAGCTGCTCGCCGACCCGGGCGACCGCGGCGTGCGCGGCGTCGACGTCGAGGGTCATCGCTCCGCCTAGCAGCCGCGGCGGGAGGTGGCCGAGCACGACGTTGGCGTCGGTGACGGTCGCCTCGGTGCCGCCGTTGCCGTAGCACGCGGGCCCCGGGACCGCGCCCGCGCTCTCCGGCCCGACCCGCAGGCCGCCGGTGACCTCGGACACGCTGGCGATGGAGCCGCCGCCCGCCCCGATCGTCTCGACCGCGACCGACGGGACGCGCATCGGGAACGCCCCGACCTTCGTCTCGCGCGTGATCTGCGGCCGGCCGTCGAGGCTCGCCGACACGTCGGTCGACGTGCCCCCCATGTCGAAGGTGATGATGCGCTCATGGCCGGCCAGCCGGGCGACGTGCGCGGCGCCGCTGACGCCGCCGGCCGGTCCGGAGAGCATCGTGTGCACCGGCGTCGCGCGCGCCGCGTCGAGGCTCATCAGGCCGCCGTCGGACCGGACGACCTGCAGCTCCGCGCCCGCGCGGACGGCGTCGAGGCCGTCGCGCAGGCCGCGCAGGTAGCGGTCCATCTCGGGCGCCACGTACGCGTTCATCGTGGTGGTGACCGCCCGCTCGTACTCGCGGAACTCGGCGAGCACGTCGGCGGACAGGGAGACCGGCAGCCCGGGCGCGACACGCGCGACGATCGCGCCCACCGCGCGCTCGTGGTCCGGGTTGGCGTACGAGCTCAGCAGGCAGACGGTGACCGCCTCGGCCCCCGCCGCGACCAGTTGGGCGACCGCGGCCTCGACGCTCGCCTCGTCGAGCGGCTCGACCTCCTCGCCGCCCGCGCCCATCCGGCCGCGCACCTCGGCCATGAGCTCGACGCCCACCAGCGGCGCCGGGCGGTCGTAGACCATGAAGCCGAACAGCGGCCCCGGCGTCCACGCCTCGGCGAGGTGGAAGAGGTGGCGGAAGCCCTCGTTGACGATGACGCCGACCTTCGCGCCGCGCCCCTCGAGCACCGCGTTCGTCGCCGCCGTCGTGCCGTGCATGATCGCGCCGAGCTGCTCGGGGCCGATGCCCGCCCGCCGGCAGATCTCCGACAGGCCGGACACGACGCCGCGCGACTGGTCCCCGGTGGTCGTCGCCGTCTTGAGCAGGCGGACGCTGCCGTCGGCGGCGTCGTGGAGCAGGACGTCGGTGAACGTCCCTCCCACGTCGATTCCCAGGCGGCGGGTCGTCATCGCATCTCCTCAGGCCAGCGTGTACGCGGCGTTCATGGGCAGGTCGGTCACGGGTTGCAGGTCGATCGCGGCGCCCTCGACGCGCACCTCGCGCCGCTCGCCGTCGACCTCGACGCGGGGCGTCGCGGCGTTGCGCACGAGGTCGGCCTTGCGCACGGAACGCGTGGCGCGCACGACCCCGACGCGGCCGGACCGGCGGGCGCGGACGCGGGCCTCGCCGGCGGCGCTCGCGTAGACGGTCGCGAGCTGCGCGGGCGCGGCGCCCAGACTGCCCCACAGCTCGCCCTGGATCACCGGCTCGCCGTGACGCGTCGAGGCGTACGCGGACCCGCGCGCGCCCCAGACCGGGAACCCGGCCTTCAGCACCAGATGCGGCACGATGCCGAAGAACGCGGGGCGCCACAGGACCACGTCGGCGAGCTTGCCGGTCTCCAGCGAGCCGACGTCGTGGGCGATGCCGTGGATCAGCGCCGGGTTGATCGTGAGCTTGGCGAGATAGCGCAGGACTCGTTCGTTGGCATCGTCGCCGGTCTCGCCGGCCGCCTCGCGCATGACGTGCGCGAGCTGCCACGTGCGCCGCGTCACCTCGCTCATGCGGCCCATGCCCATCGAGTCCGAGCTCATGACGCTGATGGCGCCGAGGTCGTGCAGCACCGACTCGGCCGCGACGGTCCACGGGCGGATGCGGCCGCGGGCTGCGCGCGCGTCGTTGGGCAGCGCCGGGTGCAGGCGGTGGACGGTCGCGATCATCTCCTCGTGCTCGGCGGCGACGTTGACGCCGAAGGGGACGGTCGGCGTCGTCGAGGAGGGCAGCACGTGCGGCTGCGAGACCAGCTCGAGCACGTCGGTGGGCCCGCCGCCGCAGCCCTCGACGTGGTAGGCGTGGACCGCGCGCCCGGCGATCGCGTCGAGGGTCTCGCCGAGCGTGGCCGACTCGCCGAGGCCGTCGGCGTGCAGCGCGACGCCGACGTCGTGGCGGTCGGCGCAGGCGAGGACGGCGTCGACGACGTCGGGGTACGCGCCGACGTCCTCGTGGATCTTGAACGCGCCGCCGCCCATCTCCAGCAGCGCCTCGAGGAAGCCGGCGTTCGCCGTCGATCCGCGCACCATCGGGACGAGGTTCAGCGGCACCGCCGACCACGCGTCGAGCAACCGGTCGAAGTTGGCGCGCGGGTTGATCCCGACGTCGAAGGCGCCGCTGTAGCTCATCGCCACGACGGTGGTCGTGCCGCCCTCGAGCGCGGCCGGCACGAGCTGCGGGCCGATGAGGTGCACGTGCGAGTCGACCGCCCCCGGCGTGGCGATCAGGCCCTCGGCGGCGACGATGCCGGTGGCGGAGCTGATGGGGACGCGCACCTGGTCGTCGCGGTCCGGGTCGCCGGCGCGGCCCATGGCGGCGATGCGCCCGTCGCGGATGCCGAGGCACGTCTTGCGGATGCCGAGGACCGGGTCGAGCACCAGGACGTTCGTGACGACGACGTCCATCGCCTCCTCGAGCGGCCGCCCGCCGCCCGCGAGCTGGCCGTCGCGGATCGCCTTGCCGAAGCCGACGACCGGCTCGTGCCCGGGCGCGTTGTCGTCGGCCTCGACGCGCACGAGCAGGTTCGTGTCGGCGAGGCGCACCCGGTCGCCGGTCGCCGGTCCGTAGAGCGCCGCGTACTCGGCGCGGCTCAGCTCCACGTGACCTCCACGTCCACGGTCGCGCCGGCGGGGATGAGGACGCTCGCGCCCGACGGCAGCAGCGGGCGCGCGCCGTCGAGCCCGTCGCGGTCGAACCGCAGCGCCGCCGACGCGCGCGCCACGGGGAAGTGCGATGTCAGGTAGGCGTCGAAGCGGCCGGCGTTCGTCACCGCGACGGTGGCGGTCCGGGCGTGATCGGCCGCGGGCGCAGGCGCATCGGCCAGGATGATCTCGCCCGGCCTCACGCCCGCACCAGCCCGCGCAGCGCGACGAGGCGGCTGCCGTCGCCGAACGTCGCCTCCACCTGCAGCGGCTGCTCGAGCAGCTCCGCCACGCCGGACAGCAGCTGCTCGCGCCCGACGATCCCGGCCGCGCTGTCCTGGACCTCCTCGTAGCTGCGCCCGGCCCGCGCGGCCTCCATCGCCACGTCGCTCGCGAGCGCGACGCAGTCCGGATGGCTGAGCAGGATGCCCTCGCGCATCCGCCGCCGGGCCAGCTCCGCGGCGGCGAAGATCAGCAGGCGCTCGGTCTCGCGGCCGGTCAGCTGCATCAGTTGATGCGCGCCCCGACCAGGTGGGTCCCGTCTCCCGGACTGCCGAGGATCTCGCCGCGCGAGCAGATCACCTTGCCGCGCAGCACGGTGTGCATCGGGTCGACCGTGACGTCCATCCCCTCGAACGGCGACCACTTGGCCTGGCCCTCGATGTACTCGAGCTCCTCCGGGTCCAGCGTCCGCGCGGCGTTCGTGTCGACGATCGCCAGGTCGGCGTCCGAGCCGAGCCGGATCGCGCCCTTGCGCGGGTACAGCCCGAACAGCTTCGCGGGGCGCGTCGACACGAGATCGACGATGCGCCCGAGCGACAGGCCGCGCTGCCGCGCCTGCGTCGCGAAGATCGTCAGGATCGTCTGCACGTTGTTGCCCGGCCCGGGCGACTGGCTCCACACGTCGGCACCCTCGGCCTTCGGCAGCGGCGCGTGGTCGCTGCCGACCGAGTTCACGTCGCCCGCGGCGATCAGGTCCCACATCCGCTCGACCTCGGCGGCCGCCCTCGTCGGCGGGTTCCACTTCAGCCGCGGATCCTCGAGCGCCTGCTCCTTCGTCGAGCAGACGTAGTGGTGGCCGGTCTCGGTCCACACGTCGACGCCACGCTCGCGAAAGCCGGCCAACGCCTCCATGGTCTGCGGCGAGCTGACGTGCGCAAGGATCACGCGGGCGCCGGTGACCTCGGCCAGCAGCGCGACCGTGTGCGCGGCGGCCAGCTCGCTGTACCACGGGCGCGCGTCGTCCCACGCGGCCATGTCCGTGCGGCCGTCGCCCATGAGGCGGTTCGTCTCGAAGTCGACGATGTAGGCGTTCTCGGCGTGCACGGTGACCGGCAGCCCGATCGCCGCCGCCCGCCGCAGCGCATCGAGCAACTGGCCGTCGTCGACGCCCGGATACATCCCGGGCGGGGCGACGCCGCCGGTGAACAGCTTGAAGCAGCTCGCGCCCGCCTCGGCCATCCGCTCCATCTCGGAGGGGTCGTCGGCGAGGTAGCCGCCGAACGACGCGTAGTCCACGTGGCAGGCGCCGGCGATCGCGGCGAGCTTGCCGCGCAGCGCCTCGGCGGTCAGGGTCGGCGGGTTGTCGAGCGGCATGTCGACGACCGTGGTGACGCCGCCCTTGGCCGCCGCGCGCGTGGCGTTCTCGTACGTCTCCCACTCGTAGTTCCAGAAGACGTGGAAGTGCTGGTCGACGGCGCCGGGCAGGACGGTCAGGCGCGTGGCGTCGAGCGTCTCGCGCGCGTCGAGCGGGCCGTCGGTCAGCGTGACGATGCGGCCGTCGCTGATGCCGATGTTCACGCGCTCGACGGACCCGCCGTCGAGGACGACGTCGCCGCCGACGACGGCGAGGTCATGGGCTGGCATGGTGCGGCTCCTCCGTTCGGTGGTCCTGCGCGCAGAACGCGAGGATGCGGTCGATCATCCCGTCGAACTGACGGTCGAGCGTCTCGTGCGTGTGCCAGGAGATGTGCGGAGTGACGAAGAGGTTCGGGACCGCCGCGAGCGCCTCGAGGCGCTCGGCCGGGAGCCCCGGCTCGCCCTCCACCACGTCGAGCCACGCGCCGCCCAGGCGCCCGGCGCGCAGCAGGTCGCACAGCGCGTCGAGGTCGATCGTCTCGCCGCGCGACGTGTTGACCAGCACCGCGTCCGGGCGCATCCGGGCCAGGGCGGCCGCGTCGAGCAGGCGGTGCGTCTCCGCCGCCAGCGCGACGTTGACCGACACGACGTGCGCGCGCTGCAGCAGCGCCGGCAGCGGCACCTGCTCGACGCCGTCGAGGCCCTTCTCCGAGCGGCTCCACCCCACGACGCGCATGCCGAAGGCCTGCCCCAGCTGCGCGACCCGCGCGCCGATGTGGCCCAGCCCGACCACGCCGAGCGTGCGGCCGCCGAGGTCATGGCCGCGGAAGCCGGTGAAGTCCCACTCTCCGCGCGCGGTGGACGCGACCGCGGCGGGCAGGCCGCGGCTGAGGGCGATCGCCGCGGCGATCGTGTACTCGGCGACGGCCTGGGTCGGGCCCTCGGGCACCGTGGCGACCGCGATCCCGCGCCGCTGCGCGGCGCCGAGGTCGATGTGCGACGAGCCCGCGGTCCGCGTGATCACGAGCCGCAGGCCGGGCAGGCCGTCGAGGACCGCCTCCGTGACCGGCGTGTACGTGTAGAGCGTGGCGAGGACCGCGCACCCGGCGGCCCGCTCGACCAGTGCGCCGCCCTCGGCGGGACCGTCGCAGACGCGCGTGGGAACCGCCGCCTCGAGGCGCTCGAGCCGCGGGCGGTCGTCGGGACCGCAGTCGACGACGGCGACGACCGGCGCAGCCGGGCTGTCCTCAGCGCTCCTCACTCCGCCCCCATTCTGTCGGGCCTATGTCGGACACCGACACTGGAGATCGTCCAAAGGGGCCCGTTCGACTTCAGACGATGTGCGAACCGTCAGCGCGACGCCCGGCGCGCGAGGTGCAGCGCGGCGATCGTCTCCGGGTCCTGCAGCGAGCGGCCGAGGCGCTCCTCGATGCGGCTGAGGCGGTAGCGCAGCGAGTTCGGGTGCAGGCCCAGCGACCTCGCGGTGCGGACGACGTGCAGGCCGCAGGCGAAATAGCGGTCGAGGGTCTCCAGCAGGACCGCGTCCCCGGCCAGCGGCTCGAGGACGGCGCGCGCCTTGCGGGCCAGGCCGTCGTCGTCGCCGCAGCGCAGCAGCCAGCTGAGGAGATCGAGGTCCTCGTACCAGACGACCTCGGCGCCCCGGCCCGCCTCGCCGGTGACCGACCGCAGCGCGTCGGCGATCGAGTCGCGCAGTTCGTGGACGGTCGCCGCACGGCGGCCGACGGCGATCGCGGCGTCGCCGAGCCGGCGGTACAGCTCGTCGAGCCGGCCGCGCAGCTCGGCGTCCGGGGCCTGGACGACCGCGACGGCCGCCTCCCCGCGCCGCGCCGTCAGGCGCGACAGCGCCGGCGGCGCCGCCAGCGCCGCGTCGAGCCGGCCGGCGAGCGCGTCCGGCGGGCCGCCCGCCGCCGCGATCGCGCGCAGCGCCACCGGCCCGCCCAGCTCGAGCCCGAGCTCCGCGGCGCGGTGGCGCCAGACCTCGTCCTCGCGCGTGCCCGCCAGCAGGTCGCTGACGAACGCGGCGTGCTCCGCGCGCCGGCGCCCCGCCGAGATGCGCTGGACGCCGGCGAGCGTGCTCAGCAGGGCCGCGGTCATCTCGACGAGCGGCCGCGCGTAGACGTCTGAGTCGAGCGAGCGCCGCACGACGATGAGCCAGCCGGCGACCAGCTCGCGGTCGCGCACGGCGGCGATCGCCGGCGGCGTGCCGCGGACCTCGGGCGCCCCGCCCTTCGCGTGCAGCGCGACCGCGTCCCACAGCTCGTCCGGGGGCACCGGGCCCGAGGCGTGCAGCAGCCGGCCGTCGACGCCGAACAGCGCGACGGTGCACGACAGCAGCGAGGCCAGGCGCTGGACGACGCGCTGCTGCGGCTCGGCATCCTGCAGCGCGTCGAGGAGGAACTCCCGCATCGAGGTCAGCCGCCGCATCTGGTGCACCTCGGTGCTCAGCAGCGACCGGTTGACGAACGTGATGATCTCCCGGAACGGCGTGCGCAGCGGGATCTCGAAGACCGGGAAGCCGCGCTCCTCCGCGGCACGGGTGAGCTCGCCCGGCACCTCGTCGAAGTCGATGCCGACGCCGAAGCCGAGGGCGGCGAGCCCGCCGTCGGCGAGCTCCTCGACGAGGTGGCGCTGCAGGTCGGGACGGTCGACGAGCCGCACGCCGGTGATCAGCAGCACCCAGTCGTGCTGCATCCACGGCATCGGGTGCAGCGCCTCGGTGCCGTGGGCGCCCATGACGAGCCGGTCGAGCGCGCCGCGTTCGCTCGTCATGAGGCGCAGGCCGAGCGACTCCTGGGCGAGGACGTCGGCCAGCGTGAATCGCTGCATCGCCCGGCGGAGGCTAACCGGCGCGGCGCTCAGGGCCTACCGGGAGGCCCTGAGGGGTGGGCGACCAGCGGCCAACGCGGCGAGGTGGTGCGCGGCGGGGTCAGCCGGCCGATGACGTCGACGAGGTTCGGGCCCCGGCCCTGCACAGCGCGCGCGAGAACGTCCGGGAGGCCGGGGTCGAGGCAGTCGACGCGCTCGGCCGGCAGGCCGAAGGCGCCGGCCAGCGCCGGGAAGTCCGGCGCGCGGAGGTCGACCGCGAACGTCCGGTCGTACATGCGCTCCTCGTCGTAGCGCAGCATCCCGTATCCGCCGTCCGTCTGGACGACGATGGTCACCGGCAGCTCCTCCTGGGCGATGGTCGCCAGCTCGCCGATCGCGAACAGCACGCCGCCGTCGCCGCAGACGACGATCGCCCGGCCGGCGCCCGCGCGCGCCGCGCCGATCGCTCCCGGCAGCGCGAATCCGAGCGTGCCCCAGCCCACCGGGTAGACGATCCGGCGCGACGCGCCCAGCGGCAGGTACGCCGCGGTCCAGTAGCCGGAGATCGCCATGTCGCAGGCGACGACGACCTGCGCGTCGCCGATGGCGCGGTCCAGCGCCGAGACGTAGGTCAGCCCGGCCGCCGCGTCGCCGTCGCCGTCGAGCGCGCTCGCTGCGGCGGCATCGGCTCGGGCGACCGCGCCGGCGCCCCATCCTCCGCCCGCGCGCGGGCCGACGAGCGCGAGCAGGCCGCGCACGACGCCCTCCACCTCGCCCGGCACCGCGAGCTCGCTCGGGTAGGAGAGGTCCATGCGCCGCGGGTCGACGTCCACGCGCAGGACGCCGGCCAGCGGCAGCCGGAACTCCTGGGTCATCATCCCGTCGAGGTCGCTGCCCAGGACGAGGACGGCGTCCGCGGCGGCGCAGAGGTCGCCGATCGCCGGCTCGTGCGGCGGATGGCGGACGACGAGCGGCGGCCCGCCCCCGCTCCACGCGCGCTTGGCGCTGTGGGTCAGCACGACGGGCGCGCCGAGGCGCTCCGCGAGCTCGAGCACCTCCGGGGCGTGGGGCGCCCCGCCGGACCCGACCCAGATCAGCGGCCGCTCCGCGCGCTCGAGGCGCTGGGCGAGCTCGCGCAGGACCGGGCGCGTGGGCGCCGGCGTCCGCTCGGGCGGCGTGGCCCCGGGCAGGCCGGTCGGACCGGGCGCCGCTTCCGCGAGCACGTCGGTCGGGATCTCCACGTAGGCGGGCCCGCACGGCGCGAGCGCGGCGGTGTCGAACGCGTGCCCGACGATCGCGGCGACCGTCGCCGGGTCGTCGGCACGGACGGCGAGCTTCGACACCGGGGCGAAGATGTCGCGCTGGCGGGGGTGCTCGTGCAGCACGCCGCGCGAGACGCCGGCGTCGAGGTGGCGGCGCGCGACGGTGGTGGTGACGTGCAGCAGCGGCGAGCACGACGCCTGCGCCTCGCCCATCGCCGCGACCGCGTTGGCCGCCCCGGGGCCGGAGGTCGTCACGCAGACGCCGGGCCGGCCCGTCAGGCGGCCGTGGACGTCGGCGGCGTACGCGGCGGTCGCCTCGTGGCGTACGACGATGGTGCGCACGCCGCCCGCCTCGAGCGCCGCGAACAGCGCGAGGTTGTGCACGCCCGGGATCCCGAACACGGTGTCCACGGCGCGCTCCGCGAGCGCCGCGACGATCCCGTCCGCCACCGTCATTGCTTCTTGCCCGGGTTGAAGAGGCCCTTGGGGTCGAGCGCCTGCTTGACGGCGGCGTGCAGGCGCAGGCCGACGTCGCCGAGCTGGAGGCCGAGCTCTCCGCGCTTGACGCTGCCGATGCCGTGCTCGCCGGAGATCGCGCCGCCGAGCTCGACGGCCGCGGCGTGGAGCTCGTGGCTGGCGCGCATGGCCGCAGCGCGCAGCGGCAGGTCGCCCGGCGGCAGGAGGAAGCTGACGTGCAGGTTGCCGTCGCCCGCGTGGCCCCAGCTGCAGGTCCGCAGGCCGTGGCGCGCGCCGATCGCGTCGGCGCGCTCGAGCATCTCGGCCAGGCGCTCGACCGGGACCGCGACGTCGTCCGACACCTTCGCGCCGAGCAGGCCGGTGACCGCCCCGGACACGCCTTCGCGCCAGCGGGCGAGCGCGTCGAGGTCGCCGCGCGTGGTCGCGACATGCGTCAGCAGGGCGCCGGCGGCGAGCGCCTCGCCCAGCTCCGCGGCGTCGGACGCGACCTCGGCGTCGCGGCCGTCGGCCTCGGCGAGCACGAGGAAGCGCGCGCCGGCGGGCACGGCGGCCGGGAAGGCGGCGGCCGTGGCGGCGAGCGCGCCGGCGTCGACGTACTCGAGCGCCGCGGGCTGCCCGCCGCTGGCGAAGACCGCGGCGATCGCGGCGCAGCCGTCCGCGGCCGACTCGTAGAAGCCGGCCACCTGGGCGCTGCGCTCGGGCAGCGGGACGAAGCGCAGCCACACCGACGTGACGACCCCGAGCGTCCCCTCGGAGCCGCACAGCAGGCCGGTGAGGTCGTAGCCGGTGACGTCCTTGCGGACCGCGCCGCCGGTGCGCAGCACCTCGCCGGGAGCGACGACCGCCTCCAGGCCGGTCACCCACCGGCGCGTGACGCCGTACTTGAACGCGCGCGGACCGCCGGCGTTCGTCGCGACGTTGCCGCCGATCTGCGACTGCTCGGCGGCGCCCGGGTTCGGCGGGAACAGGAGGCCGGACTCGCGCGCGCGGCGCGTGACCGTGGCGGTCGACACGCCGGCCTCCACGTGGGCGCGCCACGCTGCCGGCTCCAGCTCGCGGAACCGATCGAGCCGCTCGAGCGACAGCACGACGGCGTCCTCGCTCGGCACCGCGCCGCCCGCGAAGCCCGTGCCGCCGCCGCGCGGCACGATCGGCACGTCGTGGTCGTAGCACCAGGCGACGACCCGGCGGACCCGTTCGGCGTCCGGCGGGCGTACGGTCGCCCGCGCGCTGCCGCGCAGACCGAGCGTCTCCTGCGTGGCGTCCGACGCATAGGGCGCCGGCGCCCCCTCGATGACGGCGTCATCGCCCGCGATCCGCCGCAGCTGGGCGATCACGCGCCCAGGCTGTGCGCGAACGCCTCGCCGATGGTGTCGACCTGCTCGCGGGTGATCGTCAGGGGCGGGCAGACCGCGACCGCCGTGGGGCTCGAGGCGCGTACGAGGACCCCGGCGGCGCGCATCCGCATCATGAGCCCCGGCGCGCCGCCCTCCTCCACGAGCTCGACCGCGGCCATCGCCCCGGTACCGGACCGCACCTCGGCGACCGCGGGATGGTCCTCGAGCGGACGCAGCACCGCGGTGAGGTCGCGCTCGATCTCCAGCGCCCGGTCCAGCAGCCCCTCGCGGTCGATCACGGCGATGTTCGCCAGCGCCGCCGTGCAGCACGCGGGGTGGCCGGCGAACGTGTAGCCGTGGCGGACCATCCTGCCGGGCTCCGACCAGAACGGCTCGCACACGCGCGCGCCGAACAGCACGCCGCCGAGGGGCAGGTAGCCGCTGGTGACGCCCTTGGCGAAGGTGATGACGTCCGGCTCGACGTTCCAGCGCTCGATGCCGAACCAGGTGCCGAGGCGCCCGAAGCCGCAGATGACGCTGTCGCAGACGAAGAGGATGTCGTGCGCCCGGCACAGCGCGGCGACGCCCTCGATGTAGCCGGGCGGCGGCGGGTGCACGCCGCCGGCGCCCATGACCGGCTCGCAGACGAACGCCGCGATGCGGTCGGCCCCCACGCGGGCGATCTCGCCCTCGAGCGCCTCGACCGAGTCGTGGCCGACGCGCGAGGTCTCCGGCAGCGCGGCGCCCCAGCCGTCCCGGTTGGCGTCGATGCCGCCGATGCCCGTGCCGATCCCGTTGGAGCCGTGGTAGGCGTGAGCGCGCGAGACGACATGGCGGCGGTCGGGCTGGCCCATCTCGAACCAGTAGCGGCGCGCCATCTTCACCGCCGTGTCGATCGCCTCGCTGCCGCCGCCGGGCGTGAGCATCACCCGCGAGCCGGGCATCGGCGACAGCTCGGCCAGCAGCTCGGCGAGCTCGAGCGCCGGGCGGTTGGCGTAGTCGAAGAAGATCGTGAACGCCTCGAGCTCACGCATCTGCGCGGCGACCGCGTCGGCGATCTCGCTTCGCCCGTGCCCGATGTTCGTGTACCAGAGGCTGGCGAAGGCGTCGAGGTACCGGTTGCCGTCCTCGTCCCACAGCCAGACGTCCTCGCCGCGGGTGATGACCAGCTCGCGGTCGCGGACCGTGGCCATGTCGCTGAACGGATGCCAGAGGCGGGTGTCCTGCGTGCGCGGACCCATGAACGGAGTATCCGGCCGTGCCCGGGACGCTCCCATGGGAGAAAGTCCTAAGCTGGGCGCCCGGATTCGGGCTTCCTACTGCGCTCAGCGCGCCAGGTCGATCGACACGCCCGGCGAGTGCAGCGACACGCGCCGCGCATGCTTGGCGTCCATCGCGCGCGCCAGCAGGTCCGCCGGCTTCTCCCGAAAGGCGTAGTCCGTGCGCAGCGGCCCGGCGGCAGCGGTCGCGTCGAGATCCTCCTGGGGCGTGAAGATCAGCCGGAAGAGGTCCTCGTCGGAGACGTGCGGGCCGCCGGACTGGATGCGCAGCTCCTCGAGCGTCAGGTCGGGCCGGCGGAAGCCGGCGAGGCGCTTGCCCGCCGGGCTGGAGAGCAGGCGGTCCTTCACGTCGGGATCGATCGGCGCGGGAGGCTTGCCGTAGGCCTCCATCGTGTAGAGCACGACCTCGTCGGTGGTGATCGAGTAGCGGTCGCCGGAGACGACGTTCAGCAGCGCCTGGGTGCCGATGAGCTGGCTGAACGGCGTCGCGGACACCGGGTAGCCGAGCTCCTCACGCACCCGCGGGATCTCCTCGAGCACGGCGTCGAAGCGGTCCTCCATGCCGTGCTCGACGAGCTGGGCCTTGAACGTGCCGGTCATCCCGCCGGGAAGCTGGTGGTCGTAGATGCGGCGGTCGTACTCGGTGACCGCCCCGAGCGGGTGGCCCTCCTGGAGCGCGACGCGCTCGAAGTGCTCGGCCACCGGCGCCAGCGTCGAGGCGTCGATCGGGTGCGTGTGGCCGGCGGACTCGAGGTTGACGAGCATCATCTCCGTCGACGGCAGCGACGGCCCGTTGGCCACCGGGCGGCTACAGGTGTGGATGCGCCGGATGCCGTGCTCGATGCCGATGAGGTAGTTCAGCGGGGCCAGGCCGGTCGTGTTGTGGCAGTGCAGCTCGACCGGAACGTCGCCGGCGGCCTCGACGAGCGCGGGGATGAGCGTCCGGCAGCGCTCCGGGGTGAGGATGCCGGGCGCGTCCTCCACGTAGATGGACGACGTGATCCCCCAGCCGACCATCTCGCGCACGCGCTCGGCGTACCACGCGTCGGTGTGCACCGGCGAGATGCCGTACATGACCGCGGGCACCACCTCGCCGCCGGCCTCGTGGACGGACCGGGCACGGCGCTCCATCTCCGGCATGTCGTACAGGCAGTCGTAGATCCAGAACGCGTCGATCCCGAGCCGCTGGACCATGAACCGCGTGTAGAAGTCCATGCTCGCGTAGGACGCGATCCCGTAGCGGCCGGTCGACGAGGGCCGGGTGCCACAGCGCAGGGTCTGCCCGCGCAGCAGCCGGCGGATGTGCGCGAACGACGCGACCGGGTCCTCGCGCAGGTGGCGCAGCATGACCGTGAAGAACGAGCCGCCGGGGACGTCGAGCGTGTGGAAGCCGGCCGCCCGCAGCTGCGGGGCGACCTTCGTCACCATGCCCGCGCGGATCCGCATGCCCCAGAGGCTCTGCGGGCCGTCGCGGATGGTCTGGTCGACGATCTCGACGTGCGCCATCGCGCGCCATCATGCCTGCTCGCCGACCGTCCGGGTGGCGGGTGACCGACGGCCGTTGTCGAAGCCCACGGCGCGCGCCGCTCGCCCGCACCGCGGCCGGCTCACCACACGACGTCGACGTGGTAGGCGGCGAGCCGCCGATCCGCGCTGACGAGCGCGTGGCCGTCGACCGACGCCTGGGCGACGAGCAGCCGGTCGAAGGGGTCGCGATGGTGCCACGGAAGGCGCTCCACGGCCTCCGCGTGCAGCGCGGTGACGGGCAGCGGATCGAACCCGAGCCGTCCGAGCGCTGCCGCCCAGCCGTCGGCGATCGTCAGCTTGCCCAGCGACTGCTTGATCGCGATCTCCCATACGCTGATGGCGCTGAGGGCGACCTGGTTGTGCTCATCCTCGAGCAACTCGACCGCAGTGGCCGACACCCGCTCCCGGTCGCCGAGCAGCAGCCAGACCGCGACGTTCGTGTCGAGCAGCAGCCGCTTCACGCGTAGGGATCGAAGTCCGCCGGGGTCTCGTCGAAGTCGGCGGCCATCGCCCCCTCGAGGTCGCCCCAGATCTGGCGCTTGCCCGGCCTCGTCGGCACGCGAACGAGCATCGCGACCGGTTCGCGGCCCCGGCGGATGACGATCTCCTCGCCGGCCTCGACCCGGCGCAGCAGGCGCGAGAGCTGCGTCTTGGCTTCTTGGACCGTCACTTCCATCACGAGATCGTACCGAGTTGGTCGACCAGATTGGTCTGGTCAATCTGAGGTCGCGGTCCGGTGTAAGGAGCGATGTCGCTGCATGAGGGCGCGCGAGGGCGCGTGGCGGGGCCGGCCGGGCTCTTCCCGGCCGGCCCGGACAGACATCGTCAACAGGGAGCGCCCCCGTGCTCCACGGCCACCGAACCCGCCGGCTCCGGCTGGGCGTCGCGGAGGCGAAGATGGGGAAGCCACCGTTCGACGAAGGTGGGGACCCACCAGGCGCGGTCGCCGAGCAGCCGCAGCACCGCGGGCAGCAGCGCCAGGCGCACCAGCACCGTGTCGAGCAGCACGGCGACACCGAGGATCACGCCCATCTCCTTCGGCGGAAGCGGGCCCGACATGGCGAACGTGAAGAAGACCACGACCATCACCGCGCCCGCGGCGTTGATGACGCGCCCGGAGCGGGCCAGACCTTCGACGAGCGCGGCGCGCGCGTCGCCGGTGCGCTCGAGCTCCTCGCGCACGGAGATCAGCAGGAACACCGTGTAGTCCATGGCGAGGGCGAAGCTCAGGCAGAAGAAGAACACCGGCGCCCACGCGTCGACGAAGCCCTGTGAATGGAAGCCCAGCAGGCCCTCGCCGCCACCGTCCTGGAAGATCAGCGTGGCGACGCCGAACGTCGCCGCCGTCGCGAGGAGGTTCAGCAACACCGCGAACGCGGCGGCGAGCGGCGCACGGACGATGGTCAGCAGGAGCAGGAAGCCGATCGCCGACACGAGGGCGAAGACGAGCGGCGTCCGGCCCCGCAGCACGCGCTCGAGGTCGTGGGCCTCCGCGGCGGCTCCGCCGGTGAGCGCGCCCGCGGGGAGCTGCTGGCGCATGCGCTCGATGAGCGCCCCGGGGTCGTCGCTCGACGGCTGCACGCGAAGCAGCGCGAAGCGTCCGGCCTGCTGCGGCGGCAGGACCGCCGCGACTCCCGGACCGCGTTCGAGCGCGTGCTGGACCCGGCCGGCGGCGGCGCGGGGCGCGACGACCTGCAGCTCGGCGGGCGCCCCGGGCCCGAAGCCCTGCTGGAGGCGCTCGGACGCGACGCGCGCGCTCGCGTGGCGGGTCAGGACGCCGGCATTCGGCATGGCGGTGTGCAGGTGCAGCACGGGCAGCGCGAGAGCGACCAGCACCCCGGCCGCGAGCGCGCCCACGAGCACGGGCCGGCGGGCCACGAGGCGGCCCCAGCGGGCGAAGCGCTCGCTACGGTGCTGGACCGCACCGGCCCATGGCAGGGCGAAGCGGTCGATGCGCGAACCGAGCGTCGCCAGCACCGCGGGCAGGAGCGTGAGCGACATGGCAAGCACGAGCCCGACGGCCAGCAGGATGCCGAACACGCTGGTCCGGAACGGCTGGCTCGGCACGAGGATCACCGCGGACAGGGAGGCCAGGACGGCCAGCCCGCTGACGACCACCGCCTTGCCGGCCGTGTCCATCGTCTCCCCCACCGCGTCGATCGGCTGGAGTCCCGAGCGGAGGGCGGACCGGAAGCGCACGACGACGAACAGGGCGTAGTCGATCCCCACCGCGAGGGCGAACATGAGGGCGAAGTTCATGGCCCAGATCGTGATCCCGGTCACCCGGGTGCCGAGCCAGAGCGCGCCCGCCGTCGCCACGAGGCCGGAGATCGCGAGCAGCAGCGGGATGCCCGCCGCCGCGAGTGAGCCGAACGCGATCAGGAGCACGACCATCGTGAGCGGCCACGACATGACCTCGGACCGCAGCATCGCCGTCTTGTTCTCGTCGTTGAACTGCGACCACAACGCGGGCGACCCGGTGAGCGCCAACTGGACGCCGGGTGACCCGGCGACCGCGAGGCGCCGCTCGACACGGCTCGCCGCCCGCACCATCTCCGCCGTGCCGGCGCCCGCGCCGCCGCGCACGACCGCCACGTGCCCGTCACGCGAGACCGACCGGCCCGGCTGCGGCAACGTCACCGCCGCCACCGCCGGCTCGTCGCGCAGCACCCGCGCCGCGGCTGCCACTGCGTGACGAAACACCGGATCGCCCGCTGCGTGCGCGCGGGAGCTGACGACGACGGCCAACGCGTAGCTGCCCTCGCCACCGAAGTGCCGGTCGATCAGGCTGCGGGCGGCAACGGACTCCGAGCCGTCCGCCTGCCAGCCGCCGCCGGAGAGGGCGTGCTCGGCCCGCGGGGCGAAGGCGCCGAGAGCGAGGATGAGCACCGCCCACGCGACGAAGACCGCGCGGCGGTGGTGCGCCGACCAGCGGCCCAGGCGTCCGAAGAGCCCGAGCGCCCGGCGCGATGTGGGTGTGTGCCGTTCGTTCATGACCGGCGCGACGCTAGGCCCGCCGGCTTCCCAAAAGCTTCCCGGCGCAGGCTGCCGCCTGGAGCCGGTCGTGTGGTTGCGCCCGCGACCGACGGTCGGTGGGCGCGAACGGCGACTGGTAGCGTGGCCTTGCGATGGGCGCCTCGTCCATGGAGCCTCGCGCGACGATCCGGGACGTCGCCGCCGCCGCGGGCGTCTCGCCCGCGACGGTGTCGCTCGCCCTCAACGGCCGGGGCACCGTGAAGCCGGAGACCGCGGAGCGCGTGGCGGCCGCGGCCGAGGAGCTCGGTTACCGGGCGAGCCGGATCGCCCGGGCGCTGCGCACGTCGCGCACCGGCACGCTGGCGCTGGTGCTCTCGAGCGTTGAGGCGGCGAGCGACCGCCCCGAGGAGCTCAGCTTCGACGCCTACATGCACGTCATCCGCGCCGCAACCGCGACCGCCCTGCACAACGACCACCGGCTGCTGATCTCACCGCCGCTGCGCTCGTACCAGGACCTCGAGGACCTCGCGGTGGACGGCGCCATCCTGTGCGACACGGTCCCCGGCGATGGGCAGCTCGAGTTCTGCCGGCGCTTGGACAAGCCGGTCGTGACGATCGAGCGCGATCCCGACCACCCGGACCACCGCTGGCACGTCAACTCCGACAACGCCCAATGCATGCGCGTGTTGCTCGACCACCTGCACGCGTCGGGCGCGCGGCGGATCGCCCTGCTGACCTCGGGCTGGGGCAACGCCTGGACGGTCGACTCTCTTCGCGGCTACCTCGCCTGGACTCAGGAGCACGGCCTCGAACCGATCGTCGATGCGGCCAACGGGACGGCCGCAGAGCTGACTGCCTGCGAGCGAGCCGGCGTGCTGCTCGATGGCCCGCGCGCCCCCGACGCGATCATCGGCCTACCGGAGCGTTACGCGGGCGAGGTCATGCGGGCGGCCAGGGCGCGTGGGCTCTCGGTGCCCGGCGACCTGCTCGTCGCGACCGGGATCGACAGCATCGATGCACGCCAGGGCCACCCACCGGTGACGGCGCTCGATCTCGATCCGGCTGAGGTCGGCCGCGCCGCCGTGGAGCTCCTCTTGAGCCGCATCCGTGGCGAGGATGCCGAGGCGCCGGTGACCATCCCGGCGGTGCTGCGGGTGCGAGAGAGCAGCGCCTTCATCGGTGCCTAGACCCGGATCCACCGATTGACCGTGGCGGACCAAGGGCTGAGCTATTGCTGATCGAGCGCAGCGCGGACACGGAGGGCGAGCTCGAGCAGGAAGCGCTCCTCGACGTCGCGTAGGCTCACGCCGAGCATCTCCTGGATCTTCGTCAGGCGGTAGCGGACCGTGTTGGGGTGCACGTGCAGGTCGTTCGCAGTCCTCTCGAGGCGCCGGTCGCTGGCGAGGTACACATCGAGCGTCTTGACGTACGCCGACGCCCCGGCGGCATCCGCCTCGAGCAGTGGCCCGAGCGCGCTCGCCACCATCGACTCGAGCGACTGCCGCGTCGAGGCGCGGCCCACCAGCCCGTAGAACCCGAGATCTGCCGGCGAGAGGACCTCGCCCGCTCGCCACCGTCGCCGTGCGAGGTTCAGGGCCATCCGGGCCTCGGCGTACGAGTCCTCGTAGTCGCCGAGGCCGACACACATCCGCCCGAGCCCCGCGGCCAGGGCCCCCGTCTCGGCGGTCGAGCCAACGACGAGCCGCAGGGCTTCATCGACCTTCTTGCGGGCTGTCTTCTCCGGCTCCAGCAGCGCGACCACCTCACCACGCCGCGGCATGAGGATGGCACGGGGGCAGTGACGGCCGAGGTCGTGCTCCAGTCGGTCGAGCGCGCCCCGGCTGAACGCCGCGTGCGTGTCGTCGCATTCGCCGCCCTCGCCGACATGCGGTCCGATGCAGGCGACGTACCGGGGGGCCTTGAGATCGACGCCGAGCAGGGCGGCACGTTCCAGCAGCCGGAGGTGATCATCGACCCGCCCTTCGAGCAGGTCGTCGAAGAGCTCGCCGTGGACCCGTAGCTCCATCTGGAGGGCGGCGCGCTCACGCAGCAACTGCAGCGCTATGAGGCCGCTGCACACCTCCACCAGCTCCCGCTCGGTCGCGTCCAGGTCCCGGTCGCCGCGGACTCGCAGCAACGCGGGCAGCTCCTCTCCGACCGCCGTCTCGAACCGCACGTGGGCCGTGCCGCCGCCCGGCTGGGGCGCCTCGCGCAACAACTCGCGGTCCGAGTTCAGCAGCTCGATGTGCATGCCGAGGTGGCACGCCAGCACCGCGATCCCCGGTCCAATGTCGTCGGCGCCGGCCAGGGTGCCGGCCAGGACCTTGACTGCGTCGATGCTCCTCGCTCGCTCTCGCGCCGATCGAACGGCGTCCTCCGACTCCAGCCGATCCTGGCGGTGTCGCCTGATCAGCGAAAGCGCCACGCCCGTGTCACGTCCGACGCTCGTGACGAAGCGCACCTCGTCGTCCGTCCAGTCCCGGGAGAAGCGCTCGGCTGCGTACAGGACCCCGAGGATCTCGGAGCCGCAGACCAGCGGAGCGCAGATCGACGACCGCAGATGCTCGCCGTCGATGAGGTGTTTCATCACGGGAACGCGACGCGGATCGCGCCGGTAGTCCCGAACCCGGATCGTCCGTCCCTCCTGCGCGACCCTCCCGCCGATGCCGTGTCCGATCTCCAGACGCCACAGCGCGGCCATCTCGGTCGTGTGCAGGCCGTTGTACGCGGCCATCGTCAGCGAGTTCTCCTCGATGATCCCGCTCCAGCTGACCTCGACCTGCAGCGCGTCGCAGACGGTGTCCACAGCCGCCTGAGCGGCGGCGCCCACCGTGCCGGCGGCCAAGAGCCGGCGAAGCAGGTCCTCGACCGGTCCCGGGACAGGCTGTGCCGGCTGCATGGGGGGCGACGGGTGCTCTCGAAGGGCGGCCAAGGCCGGCGAAGCCTAAAACGATTTGGGGCCCGCTGCCAAGCGGCTTGCCTTGCTTTTGGCAGACACCGCCATTGACGGTCTGCCGGGACGCTGTGAGTCTCGCCCGGGGTCGAACGGAGAGGTCGGCACCCGGGGCAGCACAGAGCCGCCCCGGTCGTCCTCCGAGGAGAGGAGAGCAGTCATGGCGGAGATAACGGTCCAGCCGGGCGCCACGGGGGCGTCCACCCCGACCGACGACGGGCGACGCAACTCGCTGCGCCCGGCCGCGATGGGCGTCGTGGCGATCCTCTTCTTCGTCGTCGCGACTTCAAGCCCGCTTGCGGTGGCGGTCGGCAACCTCCCGATCATCATCGGGTTCGGCAACGGCATCGGCGCGCCCGGGACGTACGTCCTGGCCGGCGTGGTCCTCTGCCTGTTCAGCGTCGGCTACACGGCCATGAGCCAGCGCATCACGAACGCCGGCGCGTTCTACGCGTACGTCTCGGCTGGTCTGGGGCGGACGCCCGGCGTGGCGGCCGGCTGGGTGGCCAACGTCGCGTACAACCTGCTCGCGATCTTCACGATCGGCTACATGGGCTACTTCGCGAACTACGTCTTCAACGCGGAACTCAGCGTGAACATCCCATGGGAGGTCTTCGCCTTCGGGACGCTCGCCGTCGTCACGGTGCTGGGGGTCCGGGGGGTCGAGCTCAACGCCCGGCTGCTCGGGGTGTTCCTGCTCTGCGAGGTCGCCCTTCTGCTGGCGATGGACGTCGCGGTGCTCGTCCAGAACGGCTTCGGCGCGTTCTCGCTGTCGTCGTTCTCGCCGAAGGAAATCTTCTCCGGCGCTCCCGGCGTTGCGTTCGCCTTTGCGTTCCTCTCGTTCATCGGGTTCGAGGCGACGGCGATTTTCGGCGAGGAGGCCAAGGATCCACGGCGCACGGTGCGCCGCGCGACCTACGCGGCCGTGCTGTTCATCACGATCAGCTACACGCTCACGACCTGGGCTGTGGTGGCCTCGCAGCCGGCGGCCAAGCTCGAGGAGAACGCGTTGAGCGACCCCGGCGCGTTCGTTCCCGGCATCGCCGCAGCGAACCTCGGCGGCTGGTCGAGCCATGCCGTCAACTGGCTGCTGATGACGAGCCTCTTCGCGATCATGATCGCGATCCACAACATGACGTCGCGGTACCTGTTCGCGTTCGGGCGCGCCGGGTTGCTGCCCAGCGCCCTCGGGCGGACACACCCGCGCTACAAGACGCCCTACATCGCGGGCATGACCCAGTTCACGCTGATGGCCGTCATCGTGGCGATCTTCGCGATCGCGGGCGCGGATCCGTACCTCGACATGGCGGCCGTCACGGGCGGGGTCGGGACTCTGGGTGTCCTGGCGCTGATGGCCGCGACCTCCATCGCGGTGATCGCCTACCTGCGCAACGAGACCACGGTCAGCCTGTTCGGCCGCGTGGTGGCGCCCATCCTCGCCTTCGCGGGGCTCACGACCGCGTGCGTCCTGATCATCGACAACTTCTCCGCGATCACGGGAAGCGACGCGTGGATCGTCAGCCATCTGCCGTGGCTGCTCGTGGTCGTGGCGGTCTTCGGCCTGGTGGCCGGCCACCTCCATCCCGGTCGCCGTGAGATCGACGTGTTCGCCGGCGAGGACGGCGACGTGCGGCCCGAGGCGGCCGGCTGAGCGACCACCGCAACGAATCGGAGAGAGCGATGACCGTAACACCACCCCGAGAGGACACCGCCACCGCCGGGCTGTCCGCATCGGACCTCCGGCGGGCGATGCCCGTGACAGCGCCCCTCTACGGAGAGCCGCCGTTCTACTACCGCGGGTCCCAGACGATGATGATCGCCTACCGGACCAGGGCAGACGCGTTGGGCCGGCACCTGCCGCCGGGCCTGCGCCCGCTCGGGGACGAGCCGATCGTGACCGCGATGATCTCGGACTACCGGTTCAGCACCTTCGGCCCGTACCGGGAGTGCGGCTTCCTGGCCGAGGTCGAACTCACGGACGACGAGGGCACGAAGCGCCGCGGCATATACGTGCCCTACATCTACGTCACCAGCGAGCCGCCGCTGGCCGGCGGCCGCGAGCTGTGGGGCTACTCGAAGAAGCTGGCACACATCGAGATGGGCCAGGAGGCCGACGTGGTGTGGGCGACGCTGAGCCGCCCGGAGCCGGTGCGGCTGCTCACCGCGGTCTTGAAGATCGACCGGCCTGCCGAGCCCGCCGAGTTCGAGGACGTCCCGGTGTTCAGCCTGCGGGTCATCCCGAGCACGGACCCTGGGCGCTATCCGACGGACGTCGCCCAGCTGGTCGAGACACGCTTTCCGGTCACACCCCGCACCGCGCCGGACGGGATGACGGAGGCCTGGTTCGGTACCACGGCGAGCATCGCGTTCGATGTGCCGACGGCCGTCGACCCGGTGCACACGTTGCCCGTGCTCGACGTCCTGGGGGGCTACTACGGCACGTTCGACGCTGTGCTGCACCCCGGCCAGATCGTTCGCACCTACACCTGACGCCAACGCCCACTCACGAATCGAGCGAGACATGGGAAGACTGACGCCCGACCGGATGACCTTCAGCGGACCGACATGGGGTGGGCTGATTCCGGCGCCGCCGCATTTCTATCGCAACAGCAAGAACCTGCTGATCAGCTACGAGACGCACCTGGATCCGGTCCTCGACCTGCTGCCGGAGGAGGTCGAGCCGCTCAGCGATGCGCCGCGCGTGGTGCTCTGGTTCCAGGACACGCCGTTCAGCACGTGGGGGCCCCATCAGGGCTGCTATGCGTTCATCGAGTGCGTCTTTCGCGGAAACCCGTATTTCTTCGAGGCGTTCCTCTGGGTCACCAGCGACTCGGCCCTCGCAGCGGGCCGGGAGCTCTGGGGTGACTCGAAGAAGCTGGCGGACATCAGCGTGGATTGCGTGGCGGAGGAGATCGTCGCGTCTCTCGAGCGCCCGACCGGCTGCGCGATCGCGACCGCCCGCATGCGTCTGGAGCGCTGGGGCGACCCGGACGCGCTGCCCGCCCATCCCGGGCTGTGCCTGAAGATCATCCCCGGCGCGGAGCGGGGCCAGCCACCGGCGGTGCTGCAGCTCGTGCGGGACGACATGGCCGCGCACGCGGTGGTCGGATCCGACGGCCGCCCCGAGGTGTACACCGGGCCCGCCACGTTGACGCTCGGGACGCAAGGCGCTCTGGACCCGCTGGCCTCCTTGACGCCGATCGGTCCAATTGAGGCCACCTACGCGCTGATGCACGTCGAACTCGACTACGGAACCATCCTCAAGGACTACCACGACCCGTCCATCGGCCAGTCTGTGACCGCGGGCGATGGCGTGCTGGCCGGCGACTGACGGCGTCGGATCCATCCGACCTCGACCATCGCACCGAGCGCGATCCGGCCGTCGGCCGGCGGTTGAGGACGTAGTCCGGTTCGTCGAGATCGTGGCCGCGCGCCACGATGCGCTTCCTTGGCGCCCGTCGGTACCCGGAGGGACATGGCCGGGGCCCGCTTCGTCACTGGTGGTGACGGTCCGGTATCACCCAGTTGGTGCCGATGTCAGCAGCAGCGGGCACCGCCCGGCCGAACTTCCGGCTCGCGCGATGCCCGCTCTGCGTGAGCCTCGAACCTAGGCCAGGTCGAAGCGATCGAGGTTCATGACCTTGCCCCACGCGGCGATGAAGTCCTGCACGAAGTCCTCCTCCGCCGTGGCGCTGGCGTAGACCTCTGACAGTGCCCGGAGCTGGGCGTGGGAGCCGAACACCAGGTCGGCGGCGGTGGCGGTCCACTTCACCGTGCCGGTCGCCCGGTCGCGGCCCTCGTACACGTTCTCGTCCTCGGCTGAGACCGTCCACTCCGTGCCGCTGTCCAGCAGGTTGACGAAGAAGTCGGTCGTCAGAGTCCCAGGCCGGTCGGTGAAGACGCCGTGCTCCGAGCCGCCGACGTTGACGTCCAGGGCGCGCATACCGCCGACGAGCACCGTCAGCTCGGGCGCCGTGAGCCGCAACATGTAGGCCCGATCCAGCAGCAGGGTCTCCGGCGACAGCGTCACCCCGTCGCGGACATAGTTGCGAAACCCGTCGCCGGCCGGCTCGAGCACCGCGAACGAATCCACGTCGGTCTGCTCCTGCGACGCGTCCGTGCGCCCCGGAGTGAACGGGACCGTGATGTCGTGCCCGGCGTCCCGCGCGGCCTGCTGGACGCCTGCGCATCCGGCGAGCACGATCAGGTCGGCGAGCGACACCCGCTTCCCGCCGGTCTGCGCGCCGTTGAACTCGGTGCGGATCTGCTCCAGCTTCGTCAGCGCCGTCTGCAGCTCGGCCGGCTCGTTGACCGGCCAGTCCTTCTGCGGGGCGAGGCGCAGCCGTGCGCCGTTGGCGCCGCCGCGCTTGTCGGTGCCACGGAAGCTCGCCGCCGCCGCCCAGGCGGTGGCGACCAGCCGCGGGACGGACAGTCCCGAGGCGAGGATCTTGTCCTTCAGGGCGGCGATGTCCTCGTCGCCGATCAGCTCGTGGTCGACCGGCGGGACGGGGTCCTGCCACAGCTGCGGCTCGGGGATCCAGGGGCCGAGGTAGCGCGACAGCGGCCCCATGTCACGGTGCAGCAGCTTGTACCAGGCCTTGGCGAACGCCTCTTCCAGTTCGTCCGGGTTCTGGAGGAAGCGCTTGGCGATCGGCCCGTAGATCGGATCGAGGCGCAGCGCCAGGTCCGTCGTCAGCATCATCGGCGCGTGGCGCCTGGACGGGTCGTGCGCATCCCGGACCGTCCCCTGGGCCTCGGGGTTGGTGGGCGTCCACTGAAACGCCCCGGCGGGGCTCTTCGTCAGCTCCCATTCGTTGTTGAACAGGGTTTCCAGGAAGCCGTGGTCCCACTTGGTCGGCTCGCTGGTCCAAGCTCCCTCGAGGCCGCTCGTGACCGTCTCGGCACCGTTGCCGTTCTTCCAGCCGAGCCCCTGCTGCTCGAGCGGCGCGGCTTCGGGCTCCGGCCCGATCTCGTCCGCGCTGTGGGCGCCGTGGGTCTTGCCGAAGGTGTGCCCGCCGACGATGAGCGCCAACGTCTCCTCGTCGTTCATCGCCATGCGCGCGAACGTCTCGCGGATGTCCCGCGCGGCCGCGAGCGGATCCGGCTTCCCGTTGGGGCCCTCCGGGTTCACGTAGATCAGGCCCATCTGCACCGCGCCGAGCGGTCCGGCGAGCTCGCGGTCGCCGCTGTAGCGCTCGTCGCCGAGCCAGGTGTCCTCGGGACCCCAGAAGACCTCCTCGGGCTCCCAGATGTCCTGGCGACCGAAGCCGAAGCCGAACGTCCTGAACCCCATCGACTCCATCGCGACGTTGCCGGCGAAGACGAGCAGGTCGGCCCACGAGAGGCTCTTGCCGTACTTCTGCTTGACCGGCCACAGCAGACGACGCGCCTTGTCGAGGTTGGCGTTGTCCGGCCAGCTGTTGAGGGGGGCGAAGCGCTGCGCCCCCTGGCCGCCGCCGCCACGTCCGTCGGCGATGCGGTAGGTGCCGGCGGCATGCCACGACATCCGGATGAAGAGCGGTCCGTAGTGGCCGTAGTCGGCCGGCCACCACGGCTGCGACGTCGTCATCAACTCGATGAGATCGGCCTTGAGCGCTTCGACGTCGAGGCTCTGGAACGCCTCCGCGTAGTCGAAATCCGCGCCCAGCGGATGGGAGAGGGCCGAATGATGATGCAGGACCTGCAGGTCCAGCTGGTTCGGCCACCAGTCCCGATTGGACCGCGGCCGGTGGGCCTTGGGCTCAGGGCTCGGGATGACTGGGTTTTCGCTTTCGCTGACGCTCTCGCTCACGTCGGATTCATCTCCTGGCTCATGCTTTCGTATTGCTGGTTCTGCGCTTCGGCGGCCCGAGGCATCGATGCCGAGGCGACACAGTCGGGGCATCGCCCCCAGAACACGACCTCGGCCTCGTCGATCTCGTAGCCATGGTGGTGCGACGCGTCCAGGCACGGCGCGTCGCCGACGGCGCAATCGACGTCGGCGATGGCTCCGCACGACCGGCACACGACGTGGTGATGGTTGTCACCGACCCGGGACTCGTAACGGGGTACGGAGCCCGCCGGCTCGATGCGCCGTACGAGTCCGGCCCCGGTCAGGGCCCGCAGGACGTCGTACACGGCCTGCGTCGACACCTGGCCGGATCCGTTGCGCACGACCCGGATGATCGAGTCGGTGTCGGCGTGAGGATGGTCATACACCGCGGTCAGCACCGCCACACGCGGACGCGTCGCCCGGAGCCCAACCTGCCGAAGCAGATGTTCACAATCGGCGGTCGTGGCCACCCGGGCACCCTAGAGCTTTCTTCTGGAATCAGTCAAGAGTGAGCGGCCCCGAAACACGAAGGCCGCCTGGCGAGAGGGGGCTTCCGCATAGCGGGGGCGGGATTCGAACCCGCGACCTTCGGGTCATGAGATCGTGCGGATGGGATGCCCGTGCTGCGTTCTCGCGGTTCCCCCCAGCATCCCGGGACCTTGCGGTCGGCTGGGTTCTGGTCAGTTTGACACCGATACGATGCCCGCTCGCTGGTCGCTCAGAGCGACTTCAGATGACGTTCAGCCTGAGGCTGGTGGACTCGCGGATGACGAGCGGCGCCTCCTGATTGCGGAATGATGTCTTGGTGCTGTGGGTTGCCTTGTCAAGTCTTCGGTCAGCCCTGAGGCTGATTCCCGGCGACGCGCTCTGAGACCGACGATGTCGAGCGCACGACGAATGAGGGCACCTTCGCTTCTGAGGTGACTGCGCCGCTTCCGGCGATCGCCGCGAGGGAATGAGCGATGCAGCGGGATCCGCCATGGACAGCCGCACCGGGCTCAGCTCGTCGTGCAGCGGTTGCTGAGGCTCGTCTGGTGACTACACGCGGTACAGATACGTGTACGCCGCGGATCGACCGCTCTGGACCCAGTCCGCGAGGCAGTAGCGGCACGTGCTTCCGTCGTCGTCAGGCGCATCGATCGTCTTCGGCGGGCGTCCCTCGACGATCTCAGCCTCGATCCTGCTGCCCTTCAGAGGGCCGTCCTCCAGCATCGCGGTGATGGTCGGACCGGTCTCAGCCATGCGCGTCGCTTCGGGATCCTCGAGCTCGGGCCCAGCGGACACTCCTTGGGTCGGGACGATGCCTCGTGTCGAACGCACTCATCGACCGGCCCTACAGGCTCTCGCGGAGCGCCCGGGCGACGGCGTCGCCGGCCGTGCTCACCCCGAGCTTGGCTTCCAGGCGCGCGAGCCGCTCGCGGACCGCGTGAAGACTCAAGAACAGCTCCCACGCGAGCTCGGCCTCGCCCTGGATGACACTGGCGGCACGCAGGACCTCGGTCTCGCGGGCGGTCAGACCGAGCCGGTCGAGAGCATCTGGGCGGAAGCTCGCCACGGTCTCCTCGAGCAGCAGCGCATGCGGATCGCCGGGGAGCAGGCAGACGGTGAGGCGCCGGCCATCGCGCTCGCTCACCAGCGGCGGGCGCGGCGGCAGTGCCAGCCACTCGGCGACAGGTCGGGGCAGCCAGCCGGGGTGTTCCGCCACACCGAAGTGCTCCGTCAACCAACGCCCGGCGTCGGTGCTGGAGAGCTCGATCTCGCCCTCGCGATCGAGCAGAATCACCGCGGTCCCGGGCGGAGGGTCGTCAGCGAGCGCGCGGACGAGGCGCCCGTGCGCCTGCGTGGCCCGCAGCGCACCCTCAAGCCCTGGGCGGGCGAGGTCGAGCACGTCGCGGTCGCGCTCGGAGAACTCGCGTTCGGTGCGGCCGAGCGCCGCAACGACCGCCTCGCCGCGACCGGTGCGCACGCCGATCGCGATCTCGTACTCCACGCCCGCGGCGTGCAGGAGGTCGCCGTAGAGCTCGCTGCGCGTGAGGGCGCCGGGCTCGACGACCTCCGACAACCGCACGGCCGGGCGCCGGCGGGCCGCGTGCGCCGCGAGCAGCGGATGGTCGCCGGCGTGCGGCACGACCGCCTCGAAGGCGCCGGAGGGCTCCGCACCGTCCGGGATGGCCACGTGATCGACGGCGCCCGTGACGAGCTCGACCCGATCCCAGGTCAGGAGATCCGCGGGAACGAGCTCGGCGAGCGCGGGAAGCGCGCGACGTCGCAGCTCGGCCTCGGTGCGGGCCCCCACGATCGAGCGGGCGAACCCGTACGCGGCGCCCACGTCGGTGTCGGCGAGCCAGGGCATGGCAACGCCTGTGACGATACACCCGCTCCGCGGCCACCATCACTTCTCACCGCCACCTTTCGGCTGCTCGCTGGGCTTGAGTCTCCGGTGGTCCGTCGAGTAGAACCCGGTGCCCTTGTAGCGCGGGGCGAACGGCTGAAGCACGCGCTCGACCTTCTGCCCGGTCGTCGGGCAGCTGACCAGGCTGTCGTCGGTGATCCGCTGCGTGATCTCGAACGTCGAGCCGTCGTGGCGGCGATAGACGTAGACGGGCATTGTCAGCCGGGATTCTTCTACGCCGCGCCGGCACAAGCGCTCGGGCCTGCACGTCTTTTCTGCTGGGCGCGTCACCTGCCCAGACCGGGCAAGGAAGGCGGCCCGTCCGATATCCCCGATCCCGAGGTCGGAGAAGCAACGCTGGCCCACTGCTTCGTGCTTTGCGCGCCCGCACCTCGCGTCGCCGCGACAACCTGGCAATCTCGAGCACCGATCCCGGGCAGAATGCGCGACGGTTGGGCGGTCGCGGCGACCAAGGAGCGGACGTGCCAACGTGATCGTGGTGGCCGAGTCCGACACGGACGAACCCAGCGCGTTCAGCCACGATCGCCGGTCGCCCAGAGATGCTCGCCGCTGCGCCGCTGCGCCGCTGCGCCGCTGAGCCGCTGAGCCGCCGCGCCGATGCGCTGTCGGCGCGGCGTCAGCGCGCGCAGGTGCCCGGTGTCGCCGCTCCAACGTCCCCGCTGCCATCCTTCGCGAGGCCGCCGACGATGAACGTCGCGACACCAGCACCCCGGGTCCATTCGGGGGCGTAGTGGACCCCGTTCGGGTTCGTGGTCGCGGAGGGCCCGCCTTGATGCCGTCCGTGGGTCGCGGCTCGCCTTGCCGACGGGCTCGCGCCGGCCGCAGGGGGTTCCGGCTGGGCTGCAGCGCGCGTAACATGGGTAGATGCCGGGATCCGGTCGTAGAGGAGGATTGAGGCGATGGGCGAGCACCAGCGGGACTCCGAGTGGAACGTCGCCGAATGGCACGGCAAGATGCTGGTCGACCGCAATGGCGAGAAGATCGGCAAGCTGCAGGACGTCTACGTCGACGTCGAGAACGACGAGCCACAGTTCGGCACCGTCAAGGAGGGCTTCATCGGGCGCCACTTGACCTTCGTGCCGCTCGGTGGCATCAGCGTCGGTCCCGATGACCTGCAGGTAGCGGTCTCCAAGGAGCAGGTCAAGGACGCGCCCAACATCGAGCAGCACGGCGACGAGCTCTCCCAGGCAGACGAGTCGGTGCTCTACCACCACTACGAGCTCAACTACACCCCGCCCAACACGGAGAGCGGGCGCCGACTCGCTCGTCGCTGAGGTGCCCATCCCTACGGCACGACACCCGGCGAGCCATCTCGGCGCGGCGAGCCCGCCCTCGGCAGCAGCGGGGGCTCCTGCAGCATCTGCGAGGCCGCGACCAGCATGTCGGGCCGTGTTGTCAGGTCGCTAGACGCCTTTCAGCGACGCCACCGCTGGGCCGGCTTCCCGCTCGCTGTGGTGTACAAGTTCGCGGACGACCAGGGCGGCTACCTGGCGGCGCTGATCACCTACTACGGGTTCCTGTCGCTGTTTCCGCTGCTGCTGTTGCTGGCCACGATCCTCGCCTTCGCGCTGCACGGAGATCCGCATCTGCAGGCCAGGCTGTTGGACTCGGCGCTGGCCCAGTTCCCCGTCATCTCCAGCCAGTTGCGCGAGAACGTGCACGCAAACTCGGGCAGCGGGCTGGCGCTGGTGATCGGAATCGTGGGCGCGCTGTATGGCTGCCTGGGTGCCGCCCAGGCCACCCAGAACGCGCTCAACCGCGCGTGGGCTGTGCCGCGCAACGTGCGCCCGAACCCGATCAAGTCCCGCCTGCGCAGCCTGCTGCTGGTGCTCGTGCTCGGCCTCGGGGTGTTGGTCACGACCGGGCTGTCAGGTCTCACGACCGGCGCGGGCGCCCTGGGCGCCAGCGTGGCCGGCGGGTTGCGAGTCGGCGCAATCCTGATCGCCGCGCTCGCCAACATCGCCTTGTTCATGCTCGCCTTTCGGGTGCTCACCGCGCGAGAGATCCCCACCCGCCACCTACGCCTCGGCGCCGTGGTCGCCGGAATCGGCTGGCAGATCGTGCAGCTCACCGGCACCTACTTCGTCAGCCACGCCCTCAAGGGCACGCGGGAGTCATACGGCGTCTTCGCGCTCGTGCTCGGACTGCTCGCCTGGATCTACGTGCTGGCGCTCGTCACCGTCGTGGCGGCGGAGATCAACGTCGTCGCCCAGCGACGGCTGTGGCCGCGGGCGCTGCTGACACCCTTCACCGACGACGTCCAGCTCACATCCGCCGACAAACGCAGCTACACGGCCTACGCCGAAAGTGAACGCCACAAGGGCTTTCAAACCGTCGACGTCGACTTCCAACCAGAGCAACCCAGCCCGCACGACGAGGAAGAAACGGGCGCGTGAAGGCCGGCGCTCGAGAAGCGCGTCGACGCGCTTCGCTGCCCGCGCTCTTCAGTCGCGGAGCAATTCATGCCTGATCGATGCCCGCCGCCTCGACGCGGACCCCCAGAAAGAACGAAAGCCCCCTGGCGAGAGGGGGCTTCCGTATAGCGGGGGCGGGATTCGAACCCGCGACCTTCGGGTTATGAGATCGTGCGTGTGAGGAAACCAGGGTGCGTTCTCGCCGTCTCACGGCATCCACCGCGGTCACGGTCGGCTGAGTTCGCCTCGGATTGATGCCCGACTTGATGCCCGCCCGGCAGTCGCGCCTCATTCAGACTCCTGTCGGACCTTGAGTCCGCCTCGCGAGCCGCCGATGATCAGCGGCATCGCCTTGGCCGCCGGAGTGCTGCTCTGGGGCTCTCGATCTTGGCGCGCCGAGGTCCGTCAGCCCGGTGCGGGTGCTATCGCGCGTCGCGCCTGGGCGACGAGATGTTCGATGAGGCCTGCCTCCCCGTGCTGCCGGCGTTGGCGCAGCACCGCCGCGAACTGCCCCGCGCGCTCAAGGGCCTCCTGGCGAGACGGCTGGCTGTGGCCGTTCAGGGGCTCGGCAGCGAGTTGCCACGCGTCGGCGTGGCCGGGCATGCCGGCGGCGCGGTACGCCGCTGCCGCGGCCGAGGCGAAGTACGGGTCGGCCGCCGCCACCTCGACGCCCATGCGGTCGACCGCCTCGTCGACGACCTCGACCGCCGACGCGCCACCATGCAGGTCGCGGGTGGCGCCGGTCAAGATGGTCCAGCCGACCGGACCGTCGGACTGCACGGCGATAGTCGCCCGTGCGAGCTCGACGGCGTCACGGCTGCGGTCGGTCCTGCGCAGACACGCGGCGAGCGAGTGGCGGGCCATGGATCGTTCGCCGGCGGCGCGCGGGTCGCCCGCGGCACTGATGTCGGCGTACGCCACTGCTCGGTGTGCGGCGATCACCGCAAGGTGTGGCAGTGCCGGGTCTCCCTCGCGTAGCGACCGGGCGAGCCTCACCAGCTCGTGCGGCACGGTGCACACCGCGATCACACGCACCGCGTCATCAGCCACGTGCTGCGCATCGGCGCTGGGACGCCACTCGCCCAACGCGTTAAGGATCGCGGCGCGGTGTGCGTCGGAAGGCTGTCGGCACAGTGCCTCCCACAGCCAGACGCGGCGTAGGTGCGTGTGGTGGGCGGCTAGGGCGGGGTCGCGGTTTCTCTCCGACCAGAACTTGTGCACTCGGCTAATGCGCATCGCAGCCACGTATTCGGTTGGATCGACCGATAAGAGCCGTTCGTTCACAATCCGAACCAGCTCGAACCGGTCGGATGGGCAGAACTTCGGGTGCGGATCCAGGTCCCGGCTTCCCGCAAGCTCCTTGAGCGCCGCATGGTCATCCCACGGCACGTCGTCGTAACGCACGCGGCGCATCCAATCGTGTGGGCGGTGATGGATGCAAGGTCGCACCCCCACTTCTCGAACGCCAAGGGGCGACCGGTAGCGGGTGTACGCTGCACCGAGTCAGTCCCATCAGTTCGTTGGGAGGGGGTACCCGGATGCCCTGGCGAGCTTCATACGGCTCTCTAAGACGAGGAGGCCCACTCTCGCGTTGAGGCAGCAGCGGCGCCGCTGTGCATTCCACGCACTGTCGCAAATGGACGCGGAGCGGCAGCCCGGCGCACCGACCGCGCCGCTACACCGTCCACTGGCACCTCGCGTACGTGACATCCCACGGAAGCGCAACCGTTGACTGTCCCTTTGGGCGACTGGGGGCTCGCACCCATGACTTCAGCGGAGGTCAGCGCCAGCCTCGTGGCGATGAGCAAGCCGCCGCTGACCGCGGAGCAGGAAGCGGCATGCTCCCGGAGCGCGCGGAGCGCCGCGCAGCCGGCAGGTTAGCGCCGCAGCTTGGACGGGTACCGAGCGGCCGGCGCTGGACGTCTGTTGGGTTGCCAACACGGACGCGCGCAGCGATTATCCCGGGCGTGGGACGGGTCGGACATCTCGAAGACGACATGGACCGCATGTACGAGCGCACCGCAGGTGGTCGCCTGTCGTCCACCGGGCGGCCACGCTCGCGGGCCGAGCCGCCCAGGCCTGAATGGGCGGTCGTCGCCTCGGACGACCCCGACACTGCCGTCTCTCTGCACGCCGGTCGCGACGCAGCCCGCGCCGACATGAAGCAGCGCAACCGGCCGCACCGGTCGCGCCGACGCCGTACGAGGTCGAAGGGGCCCCACTTCATGGTCGTCCCGTGGGACGCAGAAGCGGGGCGGCCCGCACCACCTTCACGCGCCCGGCGGTGAACTGCCGCCCAGCACCAAGCGATCCGCGTGGTGTGCGCTCGCGTCATCCGCGGGAAGCGTCGCGATGAGATGACCGCCCCCGACGAGGCACGAGCAGCCGAGCAAGAACTCCGCTTGGAGTGGCCGCGGGAGCACCACGGCCAGATCCGATTCGAAGTTGCGAACCCGGCCAGATGTCCGTGCGGCTACATGGCCAAAATAATCTGATTTGCGGGCAGCTCACCTCGTACGAGCGTGGCGAACGCGAGCCGTACGCCGAGACCGTCGAGCGGCTCGCGGCCGCGTTGTCGTTCCCGATGTCGTTCTTCGTCGGTGAGGACATTGAGGAGCCTCCGGTCGAGAGCGTGAGCTTCCGCTCGATGAGTGCGATGACCGCGAGCCAGCGCCACCAGGCGATCGGCGCCGCAACGATCGCCCTGCAGCTCGATGACTGGATCCGCGCACGTTTCGACCTCCCACAGCCCGACCTGCCGCATCTGCGGGACACCGATCCGGAGCAAGCAGCTGACGGGCTACGGGCGCTTTGGGGCCTCGGCGAACGACGGGCGCCGAACATGGTCCGCTTGCTCGAGGCGCACGGTGTCCGGGTGTATTCGCTCGTGCAGGACTGCGCTGAGGTCGACGCGTTCTCGTTCTGGCGGCGCGGGATCCCGTACGTCTTCCTCAACAGCATGAAGACGGCTGAACGCAGTCGGATGGACGCAGCCCACGCGTTCGGCCACCTCGTCATGCACACGCACGGGCGCCCGGCGGCGACGCGCCGAAGACGAAGCGCAGGTGTTCGGCTCGGCGTTCCTGATGCCGCGGCGCAGCGTCCTGGCCGACGCGCCACGTGGCGGCGGCGTGGAGCAGATCATCAGAGCCAAACGTCGGTGGAATGTCGCGGCGATGAACCTGGCGCGCCGCATGCATCGCCTCGGCCTGCTCAGCGATTGGCAGGCACGCTCGACGTACATCGAGCTCGGTCAGCGGGGCTACCGGGCCGGCGAACCGCGGGGCATCGAGCGGGAGACGTCGCAGATCCTGCCGAAGGTCTTCCAGACCCTCAAGGGGGAGGGTGTGAGTCGTCGGGACGTCGCTCGCGAACTCAGGGTCCCAGTGGAGGAACTGAACCGGGCCGTATTCGGGCTCACGCTGGCGTCGGATCGTGGGCGCGCACACGCGATGGCACCGACAACGAGCGGACCGCCCGACCTGCGCGTCGTGGTCTAGCGAGGATGGCGTCCGGGCGGGCGGCGCAGGTTTGCCGCCCGCCCAGCAAGAAAGTTGCGAACTAACCCCCTCCACCGATGACATTGCCGCGGGTTCTGAAGCCCCGCGTCACGGGAGCGAGTTCCAGAGCGTCGCCAGCCCGGCTGCCTCGCTCTGGAGGAGGAGGTCGATCCCGTCCGGCGGCTCGGTGGTCTGCTGGAACAGCTTGCCGCGCTGCAAGTCGAGGATGCCGACGGCGGTGCCGTTGCCGCCGACCGTGGTCTCCAGCAGACGCAGCGACAGGTTCACCTTGTGCTGGGTCAACTTATCGGACTTGAAGTAGAGCTTGATGATCTCCGGCCCGCCGTCGACGGCGACCCAGAGTTCCGGGCTGACATTGACCTCCAGGTCGCCGCTCTTCCAGATCACCTTCTTGGGCGCCTGCCAGACGATCGTCTTCTTGCCCGACACGCCGGCCCACTTGCGCAACCCGTTGCGGCACGCCCCGTACAGATCGTGCTTCTTGGGGTCGGTGACCTCGGCGAGGAGCACGTCGAACTTGTTGGGGTCCCAGCCGTCCTCGAAGGTCTGAACGATCCGCTTCCGGAGCGGCCCGTAAAAGTCGGTCGCCGGGTTGTACTCCTGACCGTAGTGCTTCTTGGCGTCCGAGATCCGTCGCAGCCGGGTCGTCCCGGTGGCGGCAATGTAGTCGAGGAACGTCGTCATAGAGATCTGGGGCATCGGTGCCCTCCCTTCCGTGGCGCGGGTAGGCAGTCAGCCGCCAGCCTCGAATATGGGCGTCACGGGGCCCTGCCACCCCGGCGACGCCCGATTGATACGGACGGCGTTAGCCGCGAGGATGTCCCGTAGTCCGTAGAACTTGAGGCGGCGGTCACGTACCGCGCGCTAATTGCGGAGCGTAACTCGTGCCACCGGACGACCGGCTGCTGCCGCCGGTCGCCTCGCACACGGTCGTGCGCGGACTCCGGCGGCCATGCGAACGTCACGTTGCGCCCGGCAATGGCGGAGCGGTGGTGACCGCCATTGGGACTGGCCATCCGGGCCCTCCTTTCTCGTTTATCTCCCTTGGACTGCTCGGCGGGCAGCCGCGCCCTCGTGAGCACGAAACACATGATTCCATGCCGTGCGGCCGGCACGACACAAAACTGCCGCAAACCGCCGTAATCCGTAAAGGGGACTACGAGCGGCGAGCCCTGACGCCGCGCAGGCGCCGACAGCCGGGCGAGAGACGCGGCGGGAGGCGCGGGACGGAGGCGAACTGCCCGTGCAGATCAGTTCGCTGTCGCTGGATGGTAATGCGGCGCGCGCTGCCGGGATGATGGCTGAGCGGCTGTCGTTTCCGGACGACGAGGAGCAGCGCGCCACCGCCACGTGACAGCACGCCGCTGCTCACCTAGGTCAGGCGACCGCGTGGATGCTCCGCCCGGGCCTCCCCATGCCGGATCTCGGTAGATCGCTCTGGTTGTCCTCAAGCACGCCCCAGATCTGCGCGGAGGCCCTGCCAATCATGAACTCGATCGCAGCGGGTCGCCGTGCCGATCGTCGCTGTCTCATCCGCGTGCAAGCCACGGCTGCCTGATGTGAGCTGACGGACTGCCCTAGCCCGGTCCGCCAAGCGCCTAGCCGCTGAATCGGTGTGAGCGACGTGCGTCGGGTGCAACGGACTATGTTGCATTATCAAATGCAACGCAATATGTTGCAGATCATGAGAATCAACGAAGCCGGTCTAGATGAAGACGCGACGAGCTTGGCGCTGATGGTCCACACGGCGCGCACAGACGCCGACTTGTCGATCCGCGAGCTGGCGCGGCGAGCCGACGTGACGGCGAGCCAGATCAGTCGGGTCGAGAAACAAGAGATCCGCAAGCCGTCCACGGACTTCCTACTGTCGATCGCCCGAGCGCTCGGCAAGCCAGCCGAGCCGCTGCTGTACATGGCGGGGCACATCACGGATGAAGAGTTCGACCGCCTGACCGTCGGGTGGCGCGAGGTTCTTGACGTCCTGAGGACCTCAGCTGAGATCATTGAGGGGTCTCGTCACGACGGTCGACGGGATATCGCCGCGCAGGGCATGTTCTTTGGGCCAGGCGTCTCCGAATGGGCGGTTTCGCTGTTGACGCTGGGCGGCCGGGAGGCCGAGCGAGAACTACGCGACCTGTTGGCCATGTGGCAGGCACTCACGCCCGTGCGGCGCCGACTTCTGCTCGCTTGCGCAGCCGATCAGGAGCGTCTTTCGCAAGCAGACCGACGGGACAACAATCAGGGCCGCTATCGCGTCGACCTGCGTTTGGAGGAGCAGTGATCGCCGAGGGCTGCTTGCACAATGGTCGGTCGGTCATGATCCGCATCACCGATCACGCCGTCCAGCGATACCGGGAGCGTGTCAAGCCCGGCATCACCACAGCCCAGGCACAAGCCGAGTTGGCCTCATTGACGAACATTTGTCCGATCCGCGAAGGCACACCCGCTTGGCTTCGATCAGCCCAACGATCGCTGTTTCACCTCGATGCCGGAACGGTGATGGTGGCGCTCGACCCAGACCCCGCCGACGTCTCGCGGCTCATGGCGCGCACGGTCCTCACGACCGGCTGCTTCCGTAGCTGCAGACGACGGGAGAGTCGGCGGCAGCGAACAGCTCCCGCGCTCCGGTGATGTGGGATACGACGCAGCGTTTACCAAGCGCCGCCGGTGTCGCGCTCCGCTGGCCACAACTCGGACACACCGTCTTCCCTCTCACGTTCCAGCGGACGGAGGACACGCGGCGCTGCTCGGCGTCGAGCGGATCACGGCTGCTTTCGACGAAACGAAGCAGCAACTGGGCGGCTTGGAAAGCCGCTTCGTCGCCCCAGCTCAGCGGCGCAGCCCGGATTGCGCGTCCAGCAGCGCGGAGTCGTCGTCCGGGAAGCCGGGAATGCGACCGTCCACCCAGTCCTGCCAGAGCTCATGGCCGCGCCAGCTCCGGTCGAGAAGCGCGGCCGCCTCGGGCGACGGAGGCGCCGCCTGCTCGGCAACCCGGGCGTCGCCGTCACCGTCGCTCTCGATGCCACTCGATGCAGCAGGAGCGGCCGCCCAGGGCGGCCCGTCCTCGCGATACCAACCGCATGTGAGCTTCCCGCCCTTGGTGGCGAAGCCGAGTTCATAAACCTGTTGCCACGAGACCGTTCTTGCCGCCGCCTCGGGATACAGATCTGCGAAGAGGCCCGCGATCACCGCCTCCCATCGCAAGCGGCCAGCGGGCGTCGTGAGATCGATGCCCGGGTCGCGATCGCGGATCGCCCTCGTGACGTCGTCCATCTCGAGAAACCGGGCGAATGGATTGCGCGTGCCGTGGCGCGGCTCGGCATACCGCACGACAAACTCATGGACCCTCCGCGCCCAGCGGGTCGGATAGCGCCCTCCGTAGCGCCGCTCAATCCTCTCGATGGCACCGCCCAGCCACTCCGGGGCAACGGGCGGCGGGTTCGGCACACGACGCAGATCGCATCCGAACGTGTCGGCCATCACCTCGTAGAACTCGTAGGCGAGGGAACCCTGCATCCGGGGATCACGAACACGAGCCCAAGCCTCGACCAGGTCGGAGAACACCAGATCCCGCGATGGCTCAGACATCGCGCGGCCACTCCTTCACCGGCTGCACGACGTGAAGTTCCCGAGGATCAAGGATGCGTCGAGCCATCGCAGCGAGTCTGTCGGCACGGGCGGTCATCTGGTCGGCAAACGCATTCTCTCGCAGGAGCGCTCCGTCCAGCAGATGCGTGGCCAGAATGCGGTCTACGTGCTCTGGGCCGAACGCCTTGTCAAGCGACGTGACGTAATCAGCCGGGCCGCGGTCCGAGATCCACGAGTTCGTCGCCGGCGACAGCAACGCAAGGTTCGCAGGCTGGTCGACGTCGCCGCCGGCTCGTATCGGTGGCCGCTTCACGAGCCAGCTGCGCGGGAATACATGGTGCTCGTGTTCGCGCTCGACCTGTACGAGCTGGCGCCGGCTGGATCCGCTGGCCTCGACCAACTTGATCCCGATCATCGGCTCACCGGTGACCAGGTCTACAGGCTCGACCTGCCAGAGCAGCGAGCGGACCAGCCGCGCCCGGCTCCCGCTGCTGCGGTAGCCGGCTTTCGAGAGCCAGTTGCCGTCAGGGTCGACAAGCAGTCGAGCGTGTGCGATGACCGGTGGATCGTTGGCCGCGGGCACGCCGGCTCTGAGCCAGTCCACGAGCTCCTGCGCCGCCGTTCGCACCGCGTCGACGTCGCGTTGCTGTCGAGCGCGATTCTTCAGAGTCATCGACCACCACCATGCACTGAGTGCGCGGTGGTACCGGTACGACCCGTTCTCGAGTCGCCGCCGGCCCCCGGACGGGTCGAGCTCAAGGAGAGCGGCTGCAGACACAAGAAGCGCGAATGCGTCGGCGTCCTGCGGCACCACATGCAGGTAGCGCTCACGCCAAAGGAAGCGGGCCACCCTCTTGAGCGCAGTCACCGGGGAGGCCGCCGCTCGGCCCGCGAGCTGAAACAGAAGGTCCTGCTCTTCCTCATGCAGTCCGCTGAACGCCGGGATGTACTCGAGATGCGCTCGCTGGTGCCTGAAGAACGCTCGCCTTTCGGTGCGACGCCTCAGCATCGTTCGGGCACCCATGCGTCGGCACATTATCCGGACCGAGAGGTTTTGTCTGTAGAGCTTTCGTCTACCTCCCGCGAGCATCGAGCCGATGTCGCCGCGGGAGCGATTCGCCGCGAACCTGCGTGCCAAACGACTCGCTCTCGGGCTCTCTCAAGAGGCTCTCGGAGACGCATGCAACCTCCACCGCACCGAGATCAGCCTGCTCGAGCGGGCCGGCCGGGATCCGAGGCTCGCGACGATCGTCGTGATCGCCCGCGCCCTCGGGGTTCCCCCCTCAGAGCTCCTCGCCGGAATCCGCTGAGCGACCGAAAGCGCGCTCGACGAACTTCAAGCCGTGCGATGCGTCGGGCGCGTACGCGGCGTAGATGAGCGTCGTCTGGTAGCTCTCGTGCCCCATCCACTCCTGCAGCATTCGCATCGGTGTCCCAGCTGCCGCCATGGCCGTTCCATACGTGTGGCGCAGGTCGTGAAACCGCATGTGCGGCAGGCCGGCCGCCTTGAGGGCCGCCGTGAAGCGCTTGCGCAGCGCCGAGCTGTCGAGCACCGAGCCAAGTTCAGGGTGCGCGAAGACGAGGTCCTCGGGCGCCGTGAACGCCGATACCTGTGCCAACCTGCTGAGTGCCAGTGCGACTCGTGCCGACACTGGCACAGCCCGCGTCGAATGGCGGGACTTCGGTGAGCTGAAACGCCCACGGGTGAAGCTCTCCCGGACCCGCAGGACGCGCGCCTCGAGATCCACGTCTCTCCAGCGGAGGGCGAGCAACTCGCCCTGGCGGAGGCCGGACTGCGCGGCCGTCACCAGGATCGCCCGGTCGACCTCAGCGAACTTCGTCGCCCGAACATGGCTGATCAAGCGATCCAGCTGATCGGCCGACAGGAACCGCACCTCACCGCCGCGATCTGGGGCTCGAGGCTTGTCCAGCGCCTCGACGGGATTGGACGGCATCCAGCCTCGCCGCACAGCGAAGCCGAACAACCCGTGCAGGAAGTTCGCGTGGTTGACCACCGTCTTCGGGGCGAGTCCCGCACGGCGCCGACTTGCCAGGTATCCGGCGACCTGTGCTGCGTTGAGGCGATCTAGCTTAACGTCGCCGTAGAAGGGGATCACGTGGCGGCGCAGGATGCTGCGGTAGTCCTGCAAGGTTGTGGGCTTGCGGCCCAGGACCTCGTCGAGATGGGTGAGGTAGGCCTCGGCCGCAACGGCGATCGAAAGGCGCTCGTGGCTCGCCGCGACCTTCGTGGCTTGGGTGAGCTGCCGGAGCCGGCGTTCGGCCTGGACGCGCGTCAGCCCATCGCTCGTGCCAGCTGTGCGGACCGGTCCGACCTTGCGTTTGACGAGGCGACCATCCACGCGCCACTGGCCGTACCAGTTGCAGCCTCGCTGGAAGAGCGAGCCGGTCCCATATGGCCGGCGGGACATCAGCGGCCGTTCGCCGGTAGCAGCGTCGCTACGTCGCTGTGCCCGGTCGGCTGAGCGCCGGAGGCGAATCCGGGCGGAAGATGCAGAGGCGCAGTGCAGCGCCGGGTCGGTTGCCCGTTTCTGGTCCAGCCTGGGCCTGCTGGCCAGGACGACAGGGCGACGGCGAGCCTCAGCTTCATCGCCTCTGTTCGCCAGAACTCGGTGTTGACTCCTGGGATCCAGATGCGTCGATAGCTCCGCCCGAGTGAGCGGTCCATCGGGATGGCCGATGGTTCCCACGGGCGTGCGTCGCGGCGAGGCGGGAGCGCTTGCCCGTGCAGATAGCGAGCGACGGTCGTTCGGTCGATCTGCGCGACCTCCGCGAGCTCGACGACCAGCAGCCAGTCGCGTATCGGGGTGAGCGTCGGAGCTACGAGGCTCGGAGCGGGCGCGAGATCCGCGCCCGCCAGGATGTCGTCGAGCGTGAAGTCGATGGTCTCTGCGCCGGGCGGCGCGTCGTCAGGCACGATCTCCCATCGCGTCTCGTTGTGCCAGAGGGCGTCCAGCTCCTCGCGGACACGCTGGCGGATTTCGTATAGAGCGGACTGCTCGTAGAGCAGGCGACCGGACTCTGCCTGCTCGATGCGGAGCCGGTCCATCTGCTCAAACATCTGGGCGGCGCCGTCGCGCTGGCCGGCGACGAGGGCCTCCAACAGTTGCCGGTCACTCGGGTCCTCATCATCGGAGTCTCGACCCGCGGACAGCATGTGGGCGCTACCTGGCGCCGCGCGGGCGGCGAGGCGTTCGGCTCGCTCATGCAAGCGAGCGATCTCGGCGTCGACGAGTCGAAGCCGCTGCGCGAGGGCCTCCAGCCGTTTGCGATCGGGGCGCCGCCGGGCGCCTTCTGGACCGGTCAGCAGACGTCGGATGCCTTCGATCGCCCGGCCGGAGAGCAACTCGTAGAGGTCCTCCTGGTGGCGATCCGCGTACAGATTTCGCAAGGGATTGCCGGGCGGTGCGTGGTCAAGTAGGGCACTGCCGTACATCCCGGGCTCGAGGCGCGTCTGCGCCGCGCCCGAAGGGTGCTCCCGGTCCCACATCGCGCCAGCGCGCTCGGCAAGCTGCAGGGCCAGGCGTCGAAACTCGTGGGGCGTGTAGCCGACGTAGGCGCGGAGTTCGACGGGCAGATCAGGTGCCCAGCCTCCGTCGCGGGGAATGAGCGCCTTGGTCCCGCCCTTTCGGCCGCGCTTTGATGGCTGGCCGGAGAACATGACGCGTAGCGCGGAGGTGTCCCAGCGTGAGAGCGTCTGCTGACGAGCGACCAGAAGCGGGTGATCGGCCGGCAGGTCCGGTGACTCGGGGCGGGGGTTCACACGCCGCGCATCGGCGTAGTACACAGCCGATCGGTGACGGCGGAGGTACAGAAGCCACGCCTGCAGAAGCCGGGTCGTCTGCTGCGGGAGAGGCTTGCGACGAATGACGTTCTCGTCGAGCGTCTTGCCCGGGCGCAGAAGCAGCACGGCGCCGTGCCGGTGGTCAGGCGCAGGTCCGATCGTGTCGAGGACGAGATCGCTCTTGTTGAGGCGGCGGATCGCATCCAGGCGCCCTCCCAGAAGCACGAACAGCTCCAGCGCGACCAGTCGCCGAAGATCGAAGTACAGCCCGCCGGCGACCAGGCGGTAGTCAGGCATCGCGTTAACCGCGTCGAAGAGGTCGTCGCCCGCGTCGATCCTGAGGAACTTGCGTACACGCCGGTCGAGATCGGCCCAGGTCGTGCGCACCACCTCCAGTCGTGGTGCGCGGACCTCACGCCGAACGACGGCGGGCGGCTTGGGCACAGCGATGCCAGAACGTCGCGTCCAGTCAGCGAGCTCGGGGTACGTGTCGGTGGTCTGGTTGAGCTCGACGAAGATGCCGGCGAGTCGGCGGAACGCGTAAGCGCGCGTGCGCACTGATTCGATGGACGGCGGGCCGGCCGTACGGCGCTTGTTACCGGCGACGGTCGTTAGTGCGTACGTCTCCAGCGATCGGTCGGCGCGCCGGGCGAACACCTCCGGCCCGTCTTGGGCCATGCGCGAGATGACCGGCCACAGGCGCCGAGGGACGATCTCGGCGACCAACTCCTCGCTCAACGTCGCCAATGGGCCGGACTGGTGGACCAGGAGGCGATAACTGCGACGGACCGTGGCGAGGTCGGTGCCCAGTCGCTTTAGCGCCGTCGGACCGTCCGGCCACGGGCCGCCAGGAAGGTCCGCGAACGGTGCCGGCTCCAACTCCCCGCTTGCGGTGAACAACCCTGTGGTGGCGTACGCGACCGCGACGTGGCAGACCATGTGCCAAACGCGACCGGACCTGCCGTTCATCGTTCCGACCAGCCGGGAGAGCGCGACGAGCGGCAAGTCAGGAGCCGCACCGCCGGCGGAGGTATCAGGCAAGTTCCTCAGCATTCGTGGTTCTGGTTCCTCTGCACGATCTGGTGTGCTGGGATCCCAACCATCCATGCCAAAGAGGGTGAGCTCCTGAGCGCCACGGACACTTCGACAGCGGGCCATCATCAGACCTCGTCCTGCAGCTGTTCGACCGGCAGCGGAGGGATCTGGTCGCGCGCGAGACGCGGCGCCTCGACCTGGCCGTCGATAAGTAGTCGGGCGACCCAGAGCGCGAGCGGCCTCAGCTGGCCGGCGGCGACCATCCGCTCCGCCAGCCGACACACCTCATCGGTCTCAAAGCGCGGCTGGTACTTGCTAGAGATGTTGGCCAGAACGCCATCGGCGGGAAGACGAAGCACCCGGTCGACCGACACCTGAAGCACCAACGCGACCTCCCGCGGACGAAGCGTGGGCCGAGACGGTGAACTCCCGGCGCGGGCCCTCTGCGGCACGACCAGCTGCCCCGGCTTTCCGGGAGGTTCCGACGGACTCATCGCGCCCTCGTGCGGCCGGGCGCCGCGCCGTGTTCCACGTGGCGAATCCAGTCGTCGATCGCCTCGCGCCGATATCGGCGGTAACGACCGAGCAGGACGGTCGGAATGCGTCCGTTTCGGCTCTGCTCATAGACCCATGCCGCCGTCATGCCAAGGCGCTCGGCCACCTCCTCCGCCGTGAGGAGTCGCTCCGGGTTCGTTTGAGGCGCTCGTAGTTCGTCCATGCGCCGAACGCTGCCGAGGCGGCGCACATGCGTCTTGCAAGCTCATCCCTGTTCCTGCGCTCCTACATTCCTACGTTCCTGTCATCCTTCGCGGCCCGTGGCCAGGCGGATTCCGTGGGAAGACGAAGTCGCCACGCGGCGTCAGCAGCTCGCCGACGAGGCTCGAGCACTCGAGCAACATCTACGTGCTGAGTGGCCACCGGAGCACCACGGCCAGATCCGGTTCGAGGTTGCAAGCAGGCTCGGGATCAGCGAGGCAGAGCTCTCACGGCGCCTCAACTACCAGCCCACGCTCCGCAAGCCCGGACGCGCGAGACGCTCCGACTTCGTGTACACCGACGCCTACGTCAAGGCGGCGATCCACGCGTGGTGGGACACCTACGGCGCGGCTCCCAAGAAGGCGGACTGGTCGCCCCAGCAACTGAAACACCGCAACCGCTTGCGCCTCGAACGCTTCGAGCGCGGGTGGATCGACGATCATGGTGCGCGTCAGAAGTACCCGCGCCACGACCGCGTCCCATTCGACAGGCTCCTCTCCGAGGTCCAGCGCGACCGCGACTAGCTACCTCCTGAGCGCTGAATGAACCACCGCCTCCGACAACGCGGATAGCTGACGAGACAACGACTCGGCGGCGGACTGCGCAGCGCGCTCCGACGTTTCTCGCGCCATCGCGTCGGCGGCACAGGCGAACATCGCCAGCTCGATCGACCACCCGTACGCCTCGCCCGCAAGCTGCCGGCATGAACTAGCATCTTCGGCGCCGGTGACGCACCCACTGCGGCGCTGATTCCTCATTGTAGACATAGACCTATTTCTAACATATGTCTAGTTGGGCGAGTATGGGCAGCTGCCGACGAGCCGACTTCTGCGTCAGGTCAGGCGGTCTGCCGAGGCCCAACAACCATCGCTGCCGGCACGCACCTGAGCGGACGCGGCGTTTGCTCAAGCGAGTCGATACGGGCGCGGGCCAGGCTTGCGCTCCAGCGGCTCAAGGTAAGCCTGGACGTCGTCGCCTGCGATCACCGCATCGGCTGCCTCTGAGCTCCGGTATTGCCGCAAGGCGCGCGTGAGGCGTTCCGGATCCTCTGACGCTTCGAGCAGCAGCGCGGCCAGAAGCTCTTTGCGGGAGGTGCGCTCGCCAGCGTCGATAACGCGACGGACCAGTGCGTCCAAGCGCGAATCCAGCGGAACGGGGATGGACACGCCGATCTGTTTCTCCGCAGTGCTGCGCAGCGGGTCGCTCGGTTCTATCGGCATCGCCAGATGTTACGCAGCCGTTTCTCCGCGGTTCGCCGAGTAGTCCGGTCGGGCGCCGAGAAACCGGCCTCGCGGCAAGGGTGGATCCTATCCCGCGACGGGACAGACGAGGGAGCCCCCACCAGCACTGTCGCGCACGACAACATCACGGCGCGGGTGCGAGTCCGCACCGAGCGAGGGCACGACCTCCCCGCGTTATCACCCGGCGAGGCGCCCGCCACCAAGGTCCTACTGCTCCAAACAGCACACGGAGCGGCTCAGCGCGTCTGCCCTGTCCACTGCCAACTCAGCGTTACGCCATCGTTCTCCTCGAGCGGCTCCACCACCGTGTTGCGGGCCTTGAGACGGTCGATGGCCTCTCCTGACGTCGCCGAACGTACCTCGATCTGCAGGCCCATCGTCCCGCCCTCTCCGAGCAGGCCGCGGAGTTTGCCGAGTGCCTGGCTGAGCGTGAAGAGATCGTCCTCAGTTGCCGTAATGCTCAGCGCCAGTCCAGTCGCATCGCCGCCGGGCGCCACCTCAATCGGAAGCTGATCCGGCCGGCCGATTTGTGGCGCAGGCGGGTCGTTCTGGGGTCGGGCGTCGGGAGGCGATGGCGAACGGAGTCGCTCGGCGAGGCTCACGCGCAGCAGAGCACAGCCCTCGCCGAGCCCGACACTTCCGGGATCCAGGTCCTCGCGGAGGCGCACCGAGCCTGTCGAAGGCGCGAACAGCGCGCCGTCCCGCTCCTGAGCCCCCGCGACGTAACCAAGCGCGCCCTGGGCGACCGCCTTGATCACCCCCGTCGTGAGCGCGTCCTGGTTCCAAACCTTCGGCGCCTCGAAGAACCTCGGCAACGCGTGGGCCACCTCGCTCACCCAGCGCCATTCTCGTTCGTCGCTCAGGTCGGCCAATGCAGCGATCTTCGTCGGGAAGAGCTCATCCGCGACGTAGGTCTGCAACGCCTCTCGGACACGCTCGTGGAGGGACCGCCCGCCGGAGAGGATCGTCCCAAGATCGCGCGTGGCGAAGCGCACGGTGCCGTCGTCGGCGAGCCCCAGCGGGACATGCACGCGGGTGTATGCCTGCCCAAGAGCTGCGCGAAGTTCCTGCTCGGCGACGCGCAAACGCTCCCTCAACTCCTCCTTCTGCTCGCCGCTGAGCCCAACGCGGCTGCCCTGGCTTAGGAGGGCCTCGACGGCAAGTGCGCGGCGCGCGGCGGCTCGGGCATCGTCGAAACGCCCCGATGCCGGCTCCACGAACGCGAGCGCGTTGCGCGCCACACGCGGGCCACTGGCGCTCTCCAGGACGTAGCGCGAGAGCGCAGCCTGGGCGGGCGACCAGTCCGCGGCTAGGTAGACGACCTGGAAAGCCTCGGTCTCGTCGGGAACCTGGCCGGGGCCGTCAGGCCACAGCACGACGTGGCGGCTCGCCCCTCGAGCGCCGAGCACGTCTTCGAGGCGCGCACGAACGTGAATCTGCACCGACTCGCGGGAGACATTGGCGGTCTCCTGCTGGATGAGCCGGTTGAGGTTCGGCTGCGGCTCGAAACGGTAGCGACCGCCGACGTGGTGGAGGAAAAGCAGCGCCTCGCCGCGCAGCCCCTCGAGGGCCCCGAGGAGCACGTTGCGGTCCAGGCCCGGGGCGAGCGAGGTTTCAAGCACGTCACGCTCAAGCGCCCCACGCTCGGCCCCTTCGCGAGCTCCGAAACTGAGCAGCATGATCGCCGTGGCCACCCGTGTCCCGACCCGCGCACGCTCAAGGCCCGGCGCGTCGCGCCCGAGCCGCTCGTCGATCCGCCGGGTGCCCGCATCGGTTGCCAGAAAGTCGGCCTGGACCACCGAGGCGTACTGGTTTGTCGCGCCGACCTGCTCGAGGAACGTCAGCCGGGAGCCCTCGTCGGCCAGGTCCACGTCGCCCGGTCCGATGAGGGGCTGTGGCTCGCGCTCGGAGCGCTTGGCCCACAGGGCGTGCACGACAGTGGCGAGGAACTGCAGCGCGCCGCGCGTGCGCTGGTAGGTCGGCAACGAGCCCCAGCGGTGGAACATGAGATCCAGCAACTCGGGGTGGAACGGATATGACTCGAGGATGCGCTGCTCCAGGCCGCGCCCTGCTGCAGCGGCCTCTTGGCGATCGCCGTCGGTTTCGGCGGCCGCAGCCAGCTGCGCGGTGAGCAGGTCGCCGTAGGCGCGCGCGACTTCGGAACGCACATCGTCATCACCCACGTCGGCGAACAGTCGGCGCTGGACCACGCGGAGCACCTCGTCGCCGGAGACCGGCTCACGACGCTCGTCGATACGTCCGGCGATCTTCTCTAGCGCCTCGAGCAGCCCCTCCTCGCCAACCGCTTCCCCAACGCTGGCCTGCAGGGAGTAGACCAGCGCTGTGTGCTGCTGCTGGTTGACGGCCTCGGTGAGATGCTGGACGAAGAGCAGGACCTGACGGTCCATGGTCGAGTCGCCGAGCCGCAGCGACTTCGCCTTGGCCGCGTAGACGAGCACCTCGTCGAGCAGCACAAGCGCCGGCGTGCCCGCGAGAAGCTCTCCGAGCCGCTGCCCGCCCGGCGGCGGGCCTTCTTCGCCGTCGACGAGCAGCCGCTCGTAGGCTCGCCAGCCGCCGAGCTGGAAGGCTAGTTCCCCCCACAGGGTGCGGATGACGCGGCCCTCGACCTCGCGCCCGCGCGCGGGGTCGAGGTACTCGCCCGAGAGCACGGCAATGCGGACCTCACCCGGGTCGGCAATTCCGTCGAGCTCGGGCACCGACGCGGCCGCCGCGCGCGAGCGCGCCAGGTGAAAGAGCGCGAGCAGCGAGTGGGTCTTGCCGCCCCCGAAAGGCGTCTTGAGCTGCACGACGCGGTCGCCGCGCTGGCCGCTCAGCGCCCCAAAGACATCGGCCAGCAGGCCGCACATCGTCGGAGTGAAATACGTCGCTGCGAAGAACGCCTCCGCATCCCCGTAGACCGGCGCGGCTTCCTGCGTCATCGCGACTTGCGCGAGATTCGCGGCGTAGGTGCCCAGCGCGAGGTCCCCCGAACGGATGTCGTCGTGCGGGCGCACGACGTCGGTCCAGGGTCGCAGCGCGTAGGCAGGGCTCGGACTCATAGGCGGCCCTCCAGGTTGCGTTCAACGAGCGTGCGCCAAGAGCCGAGCAGTCGCTCGCAGGCCTGCGCCTCCGGCGCCTTGGACTCACCCTCATCGCGCAGCGCCTTACCCTGCAGCGCCTGCGCGACGGCACGCAGGCGGTCGGTGTCCGGGCGAACCCGGGCGAGGTAGTCGGGCAGATCGACGACCCGATGGTTGGCACGCCAAAGGACGCCGTGCAGCACGTCAATCAGCGGCGTGCCGGCGAGCCCGAGGTCGGCGTCAGCGCCGCGCTCCTCGAAGTCGCGCAGGTGCACGGCCTTGCCCTTGACATCCGCCAGCGAGTGAGGCCCGGAGGCCAGCGTGTCCTTGAGCTCCACCCCCGCGGTGCGCGCGAGGTTGTTGGCCTCGTCGAAGTCGATGTCGGCCCAGCCGAACATCGTGCGCGAGAGCACGTAGTACCGCGTCGCGGAGTCGATCGCCCCGACGTCCGCGCCGAGGTCATGGACCTTGGCAAGCACCGCGTCAAGCACCCGCGTCTGCACATCGGTGAGGAACGTTTCGGCCGCGACCGGCTCTCCGGAGGGAAGCTCCACGCTCGCGTGCCGGGTGAACGGCCGCAGCGCCGCGCCGATCGTCGCGATCACGAGATCGGACCCCGAGACCCCCGCCTGCGTGAGCCGCTCGAGACGCTCCTCGATAACGCCGTCGAGCTCGGCGACGACTTCGTGGTAGGCGCCAGCTGTCTCGTCGTCGCGGCGACGGGCGACGAGGAAGATGGAGGAGGCGAGGGAGGCGGTCCTCGCCTTCAAAGCGGACGTCATCTCGGTATCGAGCGGCCACGCCTCGGTAATCGTGAAGTTCGCCCGTCGCAGCGCCTCTATCAGAACCGACCAACCGAGGGTTGTCTTGTGGGCGTACACGCAAACGAGGGGCGCCCCCGGCTTGAGAACACGGTGCGCCTCCAAGAAGGCGTTGGCCATTGCTTCCTCGTAGAACGCCCGCGCGGCAGCCTTGTCGCCGTGATGGCGGTACGGCGCAACGATTGCCTCGCGGCGCTTCGGCGTTAGCTCGCCGCTGAACTCGTCTTCAAAGAGGAAGCCGACTGCACGTTTCAGCCACACGTAGAAGAAGTCCGAAAGGTCAGCGTAAGCGATGTAGTCGTAGTACGGCGGATCGGTAATGACCGCGTCAAACGTGCTGTCATGGTCTGGGAGCTGGGTTGCCGACGTACGGTGACATTCGACCCGACGGCTCGCACTTGCGAGTGCTTCCAGTATGTCGGCAGTGTTCTCGACGTATTCGATGGCCTGTCCAGCTCCGCCGCCGAAAGGATTTGCTTCGGCGAAGTCCCACACCATTGGTAGCGCCTGCCGGCTCATCGCGTTTGTCACCGACAGGTTTCCGTTGTCCCAGAGGGACATGGTGCTGCTCCGGAGTACGACGCGATCGAGCGCCATCCCGAGGGACGCGCAGACCGCCCCCGCCCGCTGCGGCTCCATTCCTTCGACAAGCATCTCCGCGTGCGCCTCGCGCACCCCTTGCGCGAAGGCACAGAGCGTCGCGAGCTGTCGCGGGGTGAAGAGATCTTGAAAGCGCCCCAAGCCGTACGCAGTACACATCCCGCCGGTCAGCTCCTGCGGGAGCGACTCCTCCGGTGGCGTCACGTCCAGCCCCGCGAGCACTGCCTCACATTCCGCAGCCGACGGCTGCTCATAAGTTCCCACCGGTAGGTAGTCCCGACCGCGACCGCTCGGCTTGACTACGACCGCTGCCAGCGGCGTGATGCCCATCTTCCCGTTGAGGCCGAGCGCCTTGACGTCCTTCGCGTCGACGGTCGCGCCGCACACCAGGCAGCTCGCCTTGCCACGGCTAGAGAAGCCAGCCGGGTCGAAGCCGAGCGCCTCGGACGACGCGGCCTCGACGACCTCCCAGGACACCGAGCGCGCCGGGCGGTCGACCACCGGCTTGAGCGCAACGAAGCGCCCCTTCTTCTTCGCCAGCCACGTCTGGCGCACAAGCGGCATCTCGTGGGCGCCGCCCGCGGTGTTCGGGCACGGAACGGTGCGCGTCCACAGGTAGGCGATCGGTCGTCCCGCGACGCGGTCGGCGGTCGGGTCCTCGCCGAGGCGCTGCTGCTCGCCCTGGGGGTCGACGACCCGCGGATAGAGATGGCTGACACGGTCCCAGGTGCGGTCGACCCAGCGGCGGCCATACTCGCGGACGTCATCGGCCAAGCCGGGCCCGAAGCGCTGCGGGTAATCCAGAGTGCAGCGCTCGATGAGGTGCGCGACGGGGTTGAGCTCCACCGCAGTCGCGTCACAACCCAGCCGCGCGGCCTCGAGCGGGATCGCGCCGCCGCCGGCAAAGAGGTCGAGTACCTTCGGCGGCACGCCGCCGTTAGCGGCCAGCACCCGTCGGCGGGCCTCAGCGATTGTTTGGTCGCTCGCGCCCCACTGGCACAACGAGACGAAGAAGTCGTCGGAGCGCTCGCTGTCCGGCGTCCCCTCGACCGGGACGAGGGTCGCGTAGACGGCGGCCCGCGCTGCCGCGAGTGGGCGGCGCGCCCACCACAGGTGCAGCTTGCGCGGGTGCAGCGCCGCGTGGCCGATCTTCTCGCGCTGCGCAACGATGCTGATCGCCTCGACCGGGATGTAGTCCTCGATGAGGCGCTGGTCCTCGATGTTCACGCGACTGCCTCGATCGCAGCTCCGGGGATGCGCCACGTGACGACCTGCTGACGTTCTTCGACCTCGCCAGCGAGCGCCCGTGCCGGATCTTGGATTCGCACGAGCCGCTCCCCCTGTTGTCCCGCGTTGTAGACAACGTACAGCCAGAATGACTCGCCGTGACGGTGGGCGGCGATCCACTCGGTGTTGCACAGCGAGACGTCGCCGTGCGCGGCCGAGCGGCCCTTGACTTCGATGCGGCGCACGTCGGTGACGCGGCCGTCGGGCGGCTCGGTCCACGAGCGGGCGTCAAAGCCGCGTCCGTCGCGGAAGTGGCTGACGTCTTCCCACTCGCGGCCGTGCTCGCGCTCATAACGCTCGGCGGCTGCGATCGCGGCCAGCTCGACCGTGTCGTCCTCGCGCATCGATCGCGTCGCCTCGCGCTCTTCGGGCTGCTCGGGCGGGCCGACGAGCGCCGTGCCGATGTGGCTGACGGTGCCGGGGCGAACGACGCCGAGCCCCTCGAAGGCGGCGAGCTTGGACTCCCGGCGGCGCTCGAGATCCTCCAAGGCGACCTCCGCGCGGTCGCGGGCGAAGCGCGCCGCATCCTCGCCGCGGTACACGCGCTCTTCCAGGAGCTCGTAGCGCTGGCGTAGTGCGTCGCGTTGCGCGTCCATCGCCTGGCGCAGGTAGTCCGCGCGCAGCCGGGCCTGCTCGGCCCGCTCCCGGCTGACTTCGCGGCGCTTGGCGGTTTGCACGACAGACCGGACATGGTTTGCCGCGCGGCGCAATGCCTCGGGGTCGGGGGACTCAAGCGCCCGGGGCACGTAGTCAATCGGCGTGAGGTCGTGCAGGACGTCGGGCGAAACGAGCTGTGGACCATCCTGGTCCTCGACCACGGCGACCAGCTCGGCCCACGCCTGCTCGGGTCGGCCGCGCAAGTCCATGCCCTGGATGACGTAGGTGAAGAAGTGGATCGCATACGGCTCACGCGCCCAAGGTGCCACGAACGGAGCGAGGCCTCCGTCGGCGCCGCGCAGCAGCTCGCGCATCTTCTCGATGCTCGCGCCGTAGAGCTCGTGCCCTGGCGAGAGCAGCACCGCGTCCTCGTGCTGCGCGCTGGCGCGCGCCTCCTTACGGAAGGTCATCTTCAGGTAGCGATCCTGCGGCGGTCCTAGCCGCTGCACCGAGCTCAGCCGATCGTCCCGCAGCGAGCGGGGAACATGCTCAGCACGCAGGAGGTGCTCACCGTCACGGCGGTCCTCCAGCCGCAGTCCAACGTGGTCGGCGGCTCGTCCGAAGAGCCGCTCGACGAACTCGGGCATCAGACGCCGCTCGTCCGAGCGCCAGTCGCGCTTGCGCACCCAGGTGACATCGACGTTGCGGGTGGCCTGCGCGATGCCGATGTCGCGCTCGTAGGCCGCGTAAGCCTCGGGATCGAGTGCGGTGATCTCCCGCGCTGCCGCGTCGACGCGCTCGGGCTCGATCATCGCGTCACGTAGCAGCCGCTCAAAGTCCAGGCCGCCCTGGGTGAGCACCTGCCCGACGACGTCGTAGACCTTGTCGCCGAGGTCGATGCGCATAAGCTCGAGCTTCTCCAGCAGCCGCGAGAGCAGCTTCCCCTCGACGGTGTTCGTGGCGCAAAAGTTAAAGACGACGCACTTCGACTGCTGGCCGATGCGGTGGATGCGACCCATGCGCTGCTCGAGGCGGACCGGATTCCACGGCAGGTCGTAGTTGATCATCAGGTGGCAGAACTGCAGGTTGATCCCCTCGCCGGCCGCCTCGGTGGCGATGCAGATCTGCTTGCTCTGGTGGAACTCCTGCTGGACGACCTTGCGCTGTGTCGGCGGCAGGCCGCCGTGGATGGCGCAGGTGCTGTAGCCCCAGTCGCGCAGATTGCGCTCCAGGTAGTCGAGGGTGTCGCGATGCTCGGTGAAGATCAGCAGCTTGCCGCGGCCGTCCTCGGTCAGCTCGGCGAGCTCTGCCTTCTGTAGGCACTCGCGGAGCGCGACGAGCTTGGCTTCCTCCCCGCCGCGGATGGTCTGGTCGGCCTGCACGACGAGTCGCTCGAGCGCGGAGATCTCGACGCGCATCTGGTCGAGCGACTCAGCCACCACGACCCCTTCGGCGGCGAGGTCTTCTTCTGCCTCGGTCGCGTCATCCTCGTCTTGCTCGGCGTCGGCGAGCGGCTCAGCGAGCTTGAGCTCACGCAGGCGCCGCGCGCGCTCCGCGGGCGGCAGCGCCTCGAGCTCCATCAGACGCGCCGAGATGCGGTCGGCGCGCTTTCGCAACGAGGAGCGGATCGCGCCGAGGCTCGAAGCGAGGCGGCGCTGCAGGACGGTGCGGGCCAGAGCCACAGCGTTGCCGCGGCCGCCGCCGGCAGGCCCGAGGAAATGCTGGATGTACTCCGTCACCGCCTCGTACAGCGCAAGCTCTGCCCTCCCGAGGTCGAAGGGCTGAGTGACGACCTCGCGCTCGACGAAGAGCTTGCCGCCGTACTCGTCGACGAGATCGTCCTTCTCACGCCGCAGGAAGTACGGAGAGTCGGTATTGCGGATCTGTTCGGCCGCCAGCTCGTCGACGGCGAACTGGTCGGGGTCGAGCAGCCGCAGGAAGTTGTAGAAGCGGCTGCGGTCACCTGAATGCGGCGTCGCCGTCATCATCAGCAGACGCTCGCAGCGCCGGCTGAGCTCCTCGGCCAAGGTGTAGCGCTTGGTGCGGTCGAGCTCGTCGCCCCCGTCACGAACCTTGGGGTAGGAGGCAGCCGAACACTTGTGCGCCTCATCGATGACCACCAGGTCCCACTCGGCGCGGAGCAAATCTGGGAGCACCTCGTCCCGCTTGGCGAAGTCGATCGACGCGATGCACCGGTCGTGCTCCTGCCACGGCGACTCGCCCAGCTGCCACCTGACCAGGTGCGAGTCGATGAGCATGAAGCGCTCATCGAACTTGTCGTGCAGCTCGTCCTGCCACTGCACGGTCAGCGGCGCGGGACAGAGGATCAAGACGCGATCGGCGACCAACCGCAGGCGCAGCTCCTTGAGGAGCAGCCCCGCCATGATCGTCTTGCCGGCGCCCGGGTCGTCAGCCAGGACAAAGCGCAGCCGCGGCTGGGGCAGCATGTGCCGGTAGACCGCTTCGATCTGGTGCGGCAGACCCCGCACGCCCGACATCGAGACGGCGAAGTTCGGATCATGGGCGTAGGCGTGCTCGATCCGCTGGGCCTCGACGAGGTCAAAGAGGTCGCCGCCGTTGACCAGGTTCATCGCCTCCCCGAGCACCTCGAACGACGAGCCGTCGCTGAGCTCCTCTGAATCGAGCACCGTCTCTCGCAGCGCCCCGTCGGGAAGGCGAACCCGCAGGCTGAACGTACCGCCGAGATCCTCGACGCCGTCGAGCGTCACAGGACCGACGAACTGACCGCGGAGGAGGACGCGGCGGCCGATGAAGCTGCTGAGTGTGGAGACGTCGAACATGGTCTGCGACTGCAACGTCGATCGACGCCGGGTCGTGCGCAGCGGACGCTACCTGACGCCGCGGCGAAGAATTGATGCCGCGTTGATGCCCTGTTCCGCGCCCGCTACCTGCCCACAAAGCACGAAAGCCCCCCTGGCGAGAGGGAGGCTTCCGTATAGCGGGGGCGGGATTCGAACCCGCGACCTTCGGGTTATGAGCCCGACGAGCTACCAGACTGCTCCACCCCGCGGCGTGAGCCTCATTGTACCAGCGTCGAGCGCTCGTTGACCAGCGTCCCGCAACGGCTCAGAGGACCGTCAGCAACTCCACGCCGCGACCCTCCGCCAATGCCGCGAGACCGGCGTCGAACGTCACCACGCGTAGGTCGTTGCGCCGCGCCAGAACGAGGAGGTGGGCGTCGGTGACCTGCCGGTGACCGTGCAGCGGCGGGACGTCCGGGTCCGTCACCGAGACGTCGTCGGGGACGAACCGATGGCCCTCCACGGTGCGCATCGCCGCGAGAACCCCCCGGGCCGCCTCGGCTCCGATCGCGCTCGGCAGCGCTCGCCGGTTCGACGAGACGCGCACGAACCCGCTCTCCGTCACCGGGCAGGTCGCCCAACCGGCGGCGGCATTCGTGGCGAACCATCGGCGGATCGCCGCGTGATGCACGTGCGAGTCCCACGCCAGCGCGACGAGCGCGTTGACGTCCAGCAGAGCCACCGCGCGAGTCAGTCCTCGTCGAGGGCGCGGCGGACCATCTCGGGGGTGATCGGCGCGGTGCCCAGTGGCACGCGGATGACGGGGAGGTCGCCGCCAGACTCGACCCGGGCCGGGCTGAGCCCGCGGCGTGCGAGCTCTGAGATGACCGAGCCGAGCGACCGCCGCTCGGCCGCCGCGAGCTCCCGAGCAGCGGCGACCACGTCCGCGTCGATGTCGAGCGTGGTGCGCATGCGTTGATGCTAGAGCATCACCGCATCACCGCATCACCTCACTGTGATGTCCATCGACATCTCGTCGTGCAGCGAGCAGATGATGTGGTACCTGCCCTTCTTCGTGAGCTTGCGCTTGTAGCTGTACTCCGCCGCCGCGACATCGGACTGGAACTTCTTGACGCCCTTCGGCCCCTTCTTGAGGGTGACGTCGTGGGAGTCGCCGGTGTCGACCGGCCACTTCCAGGTGATCGTCGAGCCGACCGGGACCGTGAGCTTGGCGGACTCGTAGTAGTTGTCGAAGATGTCGACCGTCTTCTTGACCGGCTTCTTGGAGGCGGCCCCCGCCCCGGCGGTCACCGGGACGAGGGCCAGCAGCGCCGCCGCACCCGCGGCGGCGACGCATCGGACCGTTCGTGTCATCTGCGGCTCACTCCGGCTTCTGGCCTGCGTAGGCGTCGTAGTGCTCCAGCGGCGTGAGGCCGGCGATCGGTGCGTGCGGCTGCACGATCCAGTGGGCCTCGTGGGTCGGGTCGCCGACCGCCCAATTGACGGCCTCGGCCTGTACCGCCGCGTCGAACGCGTTGGGCCCCGAGTACGGGCACGGCATGAGCGTCGAGCCGTCGGCCGGGAGCGTCGCCTGCACGCCGGTGTTCGGCCCGAAGCAGTTGTCGGAGCCGTTGCCGTCGTAGAAGATGTCGCGCCCGTTGAGGTCGGTGCCGTCCGCCCCGAAGGCGTTGCCGCGCACCTGGTTGCCGACGAGGTCCTGTGCGCTCTTGTCCTTCAGCAGCAGTTGCTGCAGCGCGGCCACGCCGACCAGGTAGTTGCCGTGGATGTTGTTGTTCTCCACGATGTTGCGCCGGCCGCCGAACAGGATCAGGCCGACGCCGACCGGGTACGGCGTCGACTCCGCGGACTGCTTGCGCAGCGGGAACGGCGCGCCCCGGTAGTAGTTGAAGTTGTTCCAGAAGATGTCGTTGCCGGTGATGACGTTGTCCTCCTCCGGCGGGTACTTCTCCGACGTCAGCGCGTTCGGCGCCAGCCCGGTGCCGTTGTTGTAGAAGCGCGACTTCGTGATCGTCACGTAGCGCATGTTCGTGCCCGACCAGCCGAGCACGTTGCCGTAGGACTCGATGTTCGTGACGAGCGTGCGGACCGGCTTGTCCTGCGGCGGGGTCTGGCCGATGTAGAAGCCGCCGTCGTTGTTCCACGCGGCGGTCGAATCTCGGATCGTGCCGCCGATGGTGTTGAACGCGTAGATGCCGTAGACGCCGCCGAGGACGGCCCGCAGGTTGGCCATCGTGTAGCCGGTCGCGTTCGTGATGAAGAAGCCGTTGCCCTTGTAGTGGGTGGCCGTCATGCCCTGCAGCGTGACCTCGTTTGCGCCGTTGACGAGGATCGCGTTCTGCGGCGCCGCGCCCTTGAGGCCCTTGACGTCGATGACGACCTTCGACGGGTCGCTCACGTTGCCGATGAGCTTGATGTAGCGCTTCTTCGGACCGTTCACGCGGACGCCCTCGCGGTAGGTGCCGTCGGCGATCCGGATCGTGTCGCCCGGCTTCGCCTTGTTCACCGCTCGCTGGATCGTCCGGTACCTGCAGCTCTTGGCCTGACAGACGCGCAGCGTCTGCAGCGGCCCCTTCGGCTGCTTCTGCACCGCGCCGGGCCTGCCCGGGGCCGGGTAGTCGGCGGCCGCGGCGGGCGCCGCGGCGACGAGGCCCGCAACTGCGGCGAGCGAGATGGCTGTGCGAACGCGCACCGTGTCTTCTCCTCCTACGGTTCGACGAGGTACCAACCGGTCATCCCGGCGTCCATGTGCGAGAGCACGTGGCAGTGATACAGCCACCGCCCGGGGTTGTCCTCCGTCCAGCGCGCCGTGACCGAGGTCATCGGCCCGACGGGCTGGTTGTCGGTGAACGTCCCGTCGGCGGCGCGCCAGCGATGACCGTGGATGTGGAACGTATGCAGCATGTCGTCGCCCCCGAACGTGTGGAAGGCGACGTCCTGGCCGACCTTGGCGCGGACCGTCGGCGTGTTGCCCGCCGCGACGCGCCCGTTGACGCACTGCAGGTTGCGCCGGATCTTCGTGATCGACGGCGCGAACGCGTGGAAGAAGAGGAAGGTCTCGACGTCGGGGCGCCTGGCGCCGCGCTCGCGGACGACGATGCTGCCGAACAGCCCGCGGTGCGTGTTGAGCGTCTCGTTGGGCCCGTGGTCGTGGTACGGCCAGACGCCGACCGCGTCGGGCGTGGCCTCCCACGTGTACGTGAACTCCTCGCCCGGCGCGATGAACCCGCCCACGCGGGTGTAGGCGCCGTAGTAGGCGCCGTCGTAGTCGGGGGTGTAACGCACCCCGTGCGGATGCATGGTCACGGCCTGGCCGAAGCTCTCGTCGCCGTTGCGGAAGTGCACGCGCAGGACGTCGCCGACCTCGGCCTCGAGCGTCGGGCCGGGGATGCCGGCCGGGCCGAGCGGTGCGGCGAACCCCTCGCTCCACTGCCGGTAGGCGAACGCGCGAAACGTGCGCGGCTTCGGGATCGCGTGGTCCATGAACTGGTCCCAGCCGGTCGGCGCGACGTCCCACGCGAGGCTCTTGGCCTCGATCCAGTACTCGCGCACCTGGCCGCCCGGCTGCGGCTGCGGAGTGCCGAACGACAGGCCGTCGACGGCGTCCTTCGGGTTGTGGACGTCGGTCGCGGGCGGCTTGGGCTTGGCCTTCTGCGCGGCGGCCGCCGCCGGACGCTCGATCGAGCGCGCATAGGCGTCGGCCGCGGCCACGTCCTCGGGGTTGCGCAGCGCGACGGTCTTGCCGCCGATCGTGCAGATGAGTGCCGCTCCCCCGACCCCCAGGAACGCGCGTCGATCAAGTCCCCGATTCATGAACGAACGGCAACGTACACGAATCTCGTACTTGCGTACAAGTTTCCAGCGGCGTAGGTTGCCGCCGAATGCAACCACGGGGGGCCACCGCTCCGGCACGCCAGGCGCGCGGGCACGAGCGCGTCGAGCAGATCCTGCGCGCGGTTCTGGCCGTGATCTCCCGGGGCGGCGTCGCGGCGGTGACGCACCGGACGGTCGCCGAGGAGGCGGGTGTCCCGCTCGGCTCGCTGACCTACTACTTCGCCTCCAAGCAGGAGCTGCTGCGGGAGGCGCTGCGCCTGCACGTCACCGACGACGCCGGGCGCATGTCCGCGCTCGCCACCGAGCTCGCGGCGTCCGGCGCGGGCGGCGAGGAGATCGTCGAGGCGTTCGCGCTCGTGCTCGAGCGCGGCCATCCAGACATCGCCCAGTTCGAGCTCTACCTCGAAGCCGCGCGCGACCCCGAGCTGCGCGACGTCGCGGTCGAGTCGCTGCACGCGTACGCCGAGGTCGCCGAGACCGCCCTGCGCGCGGCCGGCGTCGCCGAGCCGCAGGCCTTCGCCGGCATCATCGTCGCGACGATCGACGGGATGGGCCTGCACCGCAGCGCGGCCGGCGACCAGGCTCCGGACCTGGGCACGGCGCTCGGCCTGCTGCTGCGAGCGCTGAGCCGCGTGTAGGCCTACGGCGCGTTCGGGGCCGGATCCTCGTTGCCGCGCTCCTCCTCGGGCGGGTCGCCCTCGCCCTCGAAGTCCGTGTCGGCGTCGAGGTAGCCGGCGTCTGAGGTCAGCATGTCCGGATCGTCGGGCGGGTTGTGCGACTGCGCCTCGCCCAGCGAGGCCTCGCCGTGGCCGACGCGGTCGGAGCCGTGGTGGTCGGAGGTCATGTGTCAACGCTACCCGGCATGATCGCCCGCGAACACCCATGAGCTCGAGCGCACCCGACCCATCGCCATCGCGTGTCGCCGTCGTCGACGTGGGCACGAACTCCACGCGGCTGCTCATCGCCGACGTCGGCCGGAACGGCGCGATCGCCGAGATCGACCGCCGCTCCATCGTCACCCGCCTCGGGGAGGACGTCGACGCCACCGCCCGCCTGGCCGACGCGGCGATGGAGCGCGTCCTCCGCGTGCTCGCCGAGTACCGCGCGGCGATCGACGCCGCGGGATCTCCCCCGGCGCGCGCGGTCATGACGAGCGCGGTGCGCGACGCGGCCAACGGCGAGGCGTTCGCCGCCGAGGTCGCGGAGCGCTTCGGCTTCGACGCCCGGGAGATCTCCGGCGACGAGGAGGCGCGGCTGACGTTCCTCGGGGCCACGAGCACGCGGCCGCAGGAGCGCCCGGCGCTGGTCGTCGACATCGGCGGCGGCTCGACCGAGCTGGTGATCGGCCAGGGCGGCGAACTGCGCTTCCACGTGTCGACCCAGGCGGGCGTCGTGCGCCAGAGCGAGCGCCACCTCCACCACGACCCGCCGGCCGACCACGAGCTGCAGGCGCTGACCGACGACGTGCGCCGCGTGCTGAACGCATCGGTCCCGCACGCGATGACGTACGTGCCGGAGGCGGCGATCGCCGTGGCCGGGACGGCGACGAGCCTCGCCGCGATCGACCTCGAGCTCGAGCCCTACGACCCCGCGCGCGTCGAGGGCCACGTGCTCGAGCGAGCCACCTGCGAGATGCTGCTCGCGCGGCTGGCCGGGATGACGCTCGAGGAGCGCCGGCGGCTGCGCGGGCTGCACCCCGACCGGGCGCCGACGATCGTCGCCGGGGCGGTCCTGCTCGTCGAGGCGCTGCGGCTCTTCCGCCTCCAGGAGGTCGAGGTCTCTGAGCACGACCTGCTCTACGGAGCCGCGCTGGCGACGGTGCGCCGCTGAAAGACGGAAGCCGCCCACGAGGGACGGCTTCCGAAGGTGGCCCCGACAGGACGGGCAGGGGTACGTGCCATGCAGGGGCCTGTTTGGTGGCTCAGGCGGCGGGAGGCGCCGATTCGATGCGGCTTCGCCCGAGCCTATGAGTCGGCTGCCGGAGAAAACGCCTTTCGGCACAGACCCCGAACACCCGACGAACGCAGTATGGAACCGCAGGCGTTCACTGGACAATCGAACGAACGTCCAGATCCGTCCCCAGAAGTGGGGATCACGCCAGGTTCGCCCGACGGGGGTAGATCACCGCCGGGTCGGTGAGCACGTTCACGAGCGCCGGAAGGCCGGATTCGAACGCCCGGGCCAGCGCCGGCTTGAGCTCGCCGGGCGAGCGGACGAGCTCGCCGTGGCCGCCCAGCGCCCGGACGACCTCGTGGTACGGCGTCTCGGGCCGCAGCTCGGCGGCGACCGAGTAGCCGTAGAGGAACTCCATCGGATGCTTCTCGAGCGCCCAGATGCCGTTGTTGCCCATGACGCCGACGACGTTGACCCCGTGGCGGGCCAGCGTGTCGAACTCCATGCCGCTGAAGCCGAACGCGCCGTCGCCGAGCAGCAGGACGACCTGCTTGTCCGGCCGGGCGAGCTTGGCCGCCAGCGCGTAGCCCGGCCCCGAGCCGAGGCAGCCGAACGGACCCGGGTCCAGCCAGCACCCCGGCTCGTAGGAGTCGATGACGCGCCCGGCGAACGAGACGAAGTCGCCGCCGTCGCCGATGATGATCGCGTCGCGGTCGATGACCTGCTGCAGGTCGTGATAGAGCCGCATCGGGTGCAGCGGCGCGCGGTCGTCGCCGAAGTCGGCGCGCTCGCCCTCGCGGCGCTCGGCCTCCACGCCCCGCAGTTCCTGCACCCACGCGCGCGTATCGAGCGCGCCGCCGCCGCCCAGTGCCCGCAGCGTCGCCGCGATGCCGCCGTAGAGCGTCACGTCCGGCGTGCGGGGCGGCGTGCGTTCGGGCCGCGCGCCGTCGATGACGACGATCTTCGCGTCCTCGCCGAACGCGCCGCCGAAGCCGAGGCGGAAGTCCATCGGCACGCCGACGACCAGCGCGACGTCGGCCCCCTTGAGCGCCGTGCCGCGGGCGCGCGAGAACGCCAGCTCGTCGTCGGCGGGCACGCAGCCGCGCGCCTGGCCGTTCATGAAGACCGGGATGCGCAGCTCGGCGATGAGCTCGCGCAGGGCCGTCTCGGCGCGACCCCAGTACAGGCCCGTGCCCGCCATGATCACCGGCCGCTTCGCGCCGCGCAGCAGCGCGATCGCCGCCTCGACGCCCTCGGCCGCGGGGGCGTCGAGCGGATCGGGCAGGCGCGCGTCGGACGGCGGCTCGGACTCGAGCTCCATGAACACGTAGTCGAGCGGGAAGTCCACGAACGTCGGGCCGGTCGGCGCCTGCATCGCCGTGACGAGCGCGTCGTCGACGAGGCCGGGGATCTCGGCGGTGGAGCCCGGCGTGCGGGCGCTCTTGGTCAGCGGCGCGACGAACGGGACGTGGTCGACCTCCTGCAGCGATCCCTGGCCCCAGCGCATCGCCGGCGCTCGGCCGCCGAGCACGACGACCGGCGAGCCGTTCTGCTGCGCCGAGCCGAGCGCGCTCATGCCGTTCGTCACGCCGGGGCCCGCGGTCAGGGCGGCGACGCCGGGCTCGCGCGTGACCTTCGCCCAGCCCTCGGCCGCGAAGGCGGCGGCCGACTCGTGGCGGACGTCGACGATGTCGATGCCCTCCTCGCGGCACCCGTCATAGATCGAGAACAGGTGTCCACCGGAGAGGGTGAACAGCTTGCTCACGCCGTGGGCCTTCAGCCGCTTCGCGACGAGGCGCCCGCCATGGAGCTTGGTTTCGGTCCGGGTCTCAGCGGCCATGGGTCGTCACCTTACATGAACGATGACGTTCGCACTAGACTGACGTGCGTGGCCGGGGGCCCAGTCGACGCGTGATCCCGCTCGCCTTGAGCCTGGACCGCGAGGCGGTGCGCGACACCGTGCGCGAGGCCTTCCGCGTCGAGGAGCGCGGCATCGACTGGCGCTCCGGCGCCGCCGGCGCGCTCGCGGCGGTCGGGCCGCTGGCGATCGGCGTGGCGATCGACGAGACGGTCGCCGGGCTCACCGCGGCGATCGCCGGGCTGAACACGGCGTTGTGCATCCCGCGGGCGGGGCTGCGGGCGCGCATGTTCTGGGGGCCGCTGTGCGCCGTCGCGGGCGTGGGGTCGCTCGCCCTGGGCGACGTCGCCAACCCGCACACGTGGAGCCTCGTGCTCGCCACCCTCGTCTGGGTCGGCCTGTGGGCCACGCTGCGCGCGGCGGGGCCGGCGGGCGCGCTCGCCGGATTCGCCACCGCCGCCGTCCTGGTCGTCCTCGGCGGCATCCCCGCGGGCCCCGAGTCGCTGGGCCAGCGCATGCTCTGGTACGTGCTCGGTGCCGGGCCCGCGCTCGTCCTGATGGTCCTGGCCCGGCGCGGCCCCGCCCCGCCGCCGGACCTGGCACGCACCGTCCTGCGGGCGGTCGTCGCCGGCGTACGCGGCGACGCCGACCTGCGCGCCCACGTCGCCCGCCTGTCGATCGCGGTGGCCGTCGCGACGCTCCTGTACCGCGCCATCGGCCTGCCGCACGGCTACTGGGTGCCGCTCACCGTCCTGGCGGTCATGCAGCCCGGCGAGCACGCCACGCGCGTGCGCGCGATCCAGCGCGCCGCCGGCACGCTCGCCGGAGCCGCGCTCATCGTGCTGATCACGTTGGTGACCGACGACCGCTGGGCGCTCGTGGCGTGTGCCGCGGCGGCCGCGTTCTGGCTCTACGCCCTCGACGAGCGCGGGTACTTCTGGCTGGTCGTCATGCTCACGCCGACCGCGCTGCTCATGCTGAGCCTCGTGGACTTCCAGGGCGCGGACGAGGGGCTCGAACGGGTCGCCAACAGCGCGCTCGGCATCGCCATCGGGCTGGCGATCAGCGCCGTCGTCCGCGAGGTTGCGACGTGGCGGGCCCGGCGCCGGGGCGAGAAGCCCGCCGCCTGACCGGGGTCAGCCGCGCTGGCCCTGGGCGCGCCGGCCGTGCCCGACGCGCAGCGCGGCCGCGGCCTCCGCGATGCGGTCCTCGCCGGGGAAGAGCAGCCGGCCGACGCGGACGACCGGCATGGCGACCGCGCCGTGCGCAGCCAGCGAGCGGCCGGCCGCGGCGACCGCGTCGTCGCCGGCCGGGTCGCCGGCCGCGGCCAGGGCCGGCTCGAGCGCCAGTCCCGCGGCCGCCGCCGCCTCCGCGAGGACCTCGGGGTCGTCGAGGTCGAAGCCGCCGCAGAACGCCAGGCGCGAGGCCGCGAGCACGAACGCGCCGCCGCGGCCCTCGGCGGCGGCGTGGGCGGCGGCGCGCATGGCCCGCGGCACGGCCGCCCGGCACGGCTCGGGCCACACGAGCGGCATGCGCAGGCGGTCGGCGCGCTCCTCGAGTTCGGCGCGGGGCACGGGCGGCGGCGCGGCGCGCACCGCGGGCTGCCAGATCACCGCGGCGGGCAGCTGCTCGACACGCTCCGCCGCGAGGTACGTCGCGGGGTCGGCGAGGTCGAAGAAGAACGTCGCGCGGCGGGACCGCGAGGCGGCGCCGGCGCGCTGACGGCGGCGTGAGGCGAGGTCGATGAGGGTGCCCACGGACCCTTGCAACGAGCCTCCCCGCAAAAACTGGCGCTTTGGCGTCTCGATGTCGGCGGGGACTTGACCGCAGCCGGTAGGCTTGCCTTGCGGTCCAGCAGTTTCGGTAGGAGGCCCGACCATCACCGCCGTTCCCCCACCCAAGCGGCACCCATATGACCAGTGGGCGCCAGACGCGCGTGCTCTGGACCTCGTCGGCGACAAGTGGACGCTGCTCATCGTCCGAGATCTCGTCGCGGGCCCCCGCCGCTTCGTCGAGCTGCAGCGCGTGCTTCCGGGCATCTCGACCGAGCAGCTGCGCTCCCGGCTGAACCGGATGGTGGCCGACGGACTGCTCACGCGCCAGCGCTACCGCGAGGTCCCGCCGCGCGTCGACTACGAGCTGACCGAGCGCTCGCGCGAGCTCGTCCCCGTCATCGCCGAGCTGTCCCGCTGGGGCTTCACGTGGGCGTGGGGACCGCCGCGCGAGGGCGAGGCGATCGACGTCGGCGCCATCTTCCGGGCCGTGCCCGGGCTCTTCATCGGCTCCGACGTGCGCGGCACCGTCGAACTGCGCGTCGACCGGCGCTCGTACTGCCTGGCGCTGCGCCCCGGCGCGGTCGAGCTCACCGAGGGCACGCCCGAGGATCCGCCCGACGCGACCGTCGCCGGCAGCGAGGCCGACTGGGTCGCGGCGCTCGGGCCCGAGAGCCTGCGCAGCGCGCTGAGCATCTCCGGCGATCGCTCGCTCGCCGACGTCGTCCTCGACGCGGTCGCTCCCGTGAGCGCCCGGCCGTCGATCCACGCGGCGTAGCGCCTCCTCAGGCCTCCTCGGCGACCGTCACGCCCAGCGCGGTGGCGAAGACGCCGGCGGCCTGGACGACGTCGGGCCACGGCATCGTCACGCCATCGAGGCGCTGGGCGCCGTGCAGGCCGTCGAGCCGGCAGCCGCGGATGTGGCAGCCGTCGAAGGTGGCCCCGCGGACGTCGGCGCCGGTCATCGAGCAGCGCTCCAGCGTGACCTCGCGCAGGCGCGCCTCCACCAGGTCGGCCTCCGTGAGCAGGCAGTCGGCGAAGACGACGCGTTCGAGCCGGGTGTGACGCAGGGCGCAGAGGTCGGCGCGGCAGTCGCGGACCGTGACGTCGCGCCAGAGGCCGTCGGCCCACTCGAGGCCGGTCATGCGGCAGCCCCGCAGTTCGACGCGCAGCAGCGAGGCGTGGCGGGCGCGCAGGTTGGCGAGGTTCACCTGCGTCAGGACGGCGTCCGTGAAGCCGCCGCCCTCGAGCCGCGCCTCGCTGATGTCGCCGCCCGCGAACACGACGCGGCGCAGCTCCACCTGGTCCAGCCGCGCGCCGGCCAGGTCGACGTCGAGGACCCGGGCGTCCTCGACGCGGGCGCCGCGCTCCGCGTCGGCGGGGGTGAGCGTCCGGGTCAGCTCGTCGAGGTCGGGGGGCAGGCGCGGGGCGTGGAGCATCACCGGTTCAGCGCACGACGACGCGCTCTCCCTCGCCGGTGTCGGCGAAGACCTCGGCCATGGACTCCGCCAGCAGGTCGGTCCGCTCGCGCAGCTCGCGCGATTGGCGCGCCAGCTCGCGCTGCGCAGCCTCCTCCTCGCTGGCGCTCATCTCGCCGAGCCGGGCCTGCATGAGGCCCAGCGACGCGTTGATGCGCTGCATGCCGACCTCGAAGCGGTCGAGCTTGCCCGACAGCCGCTCGGTCGCCTCGCGCTGCGCGGTCAGGTCGGCGATCAGCGCCTTCACGTCAGGATCCGAGGCGCGCGGCCGCAGATCCTCGATCCGGCGCTGCAGCGTGCGCGGGTCCTGGCCGCTGGCGGCGAGCTGCCCGAGCGTCGTTGCGATCAGCTGGGCGCGCCGCGCGCTCGTCTCCATCGCCGTCACGAGCCCGTCCACGTCGGCGCTGACGTCCTCGAAGGGGTGCTCGGCCGACGCGATCGCCGAGCGGATCGCCGCGGCCGACTCGCGCGCCTGGGTCAGCAGTGCGGCGATCCGCGGGTCGAGTTCGCGCGTGTCGAGCCGCTTGACCGGCTCCCCGCCGCGTGCCTTCGCGTACGTCTCCCGGCCCACCCGCTCGGCCTCGGCGGAGTCGAAGAACGTGATCGCGCTCAGGACGAGGTACGCGACGACGGCGATCGGGATCGCCACCAGGGTCAGGTCGAGCACGATCCCCACGACGACCAGCACGGCCAGCACGCCGAGGTTCAGGGGCTTCGTCAGCGCGTTGACCGCGATGCGCCGCTGGAGCGTGCTGCGGGTGACGAGCTCGTTGGCTGGCATCGGCACGCGCTAGAAGAAGCTGGAGATCGAGCGATAGACCTGCTCGATGTCGGCGGTGTCGCCCACGAACGGCTTGCCGCCCGACGCGTTGGCGAAGCGCTCGAGCACGCCCTCGTTGGGCTCGGACCCGTAGGCGATCGTGAAGACGCGCACCCCGTTGCTCTCGGCGCGCCCCTCCTCGCGCAGCCGCTGCTCGACGTCCTGGGCGCCGCGCGACGACGCGGTGTCCTCGCCGTCGGTGAGGACGACCACGGCGTTGATGTGCTCGGAGTCGGCCCGGCGGCTGACCTCCTCGACCGCCTGGTAGGTGGCGTCGTAGACGGCGGTGTCGTCCTCGGGGATGAGGTCGCGGATCGCGGCGTCGAGCTTGGGCTTGTTCTCGTCGTAGCGAGCGGGGGGCACGAGCTGGGTCACGTCGCCGGAGAACTTCGTCAGGCCGATCTCGTCCTGCGGCGCGACCTGGCGGAAGAACGCCTTGAGGCCCTCCTTCGCGTGGTCGAGCTTGTGTTCGTCGTTCATCGAGCCCGACGTGTCGATGACGAGCATGACGTTCGCCGGCTTGCGGTCGCGCCGCCACGTCCGCAGGATGCTGTCGAGGACCTTCGGCTCGGGCAGGCGCAGCTCGCGCTCGGGCTGCGCGGGGTCGACGCCGTTGGCCTGGGTGACGAGGCCGGCGGGCTTGATGTTTGGGTCCCCCGGCCGGAAGCCGAAGCGGCCCGCGGTCTCGGCGTCGATCTCCTCGGCGAGGTAGCGCTGCAGCTGACCGGCGGCCCGGCGCTCGGGCGCCGTGACCCACGGCGCGTTGAGAACGATGAACGGCGAGTCGCTGAAGAACGAGCCGTCGGAGGGATAGACCGCGACCATCTTGCCGCCGGTGCAGTTCCTGCGCCGGTTGAGCTCGATGAGCGTGGTCTCCTCCATCGCCGCCGCGCTCGCGTACGCCTTGCCGCCGGCGCAGAGCTGGTCGGCGATGAACAGCGTGCTGTCGCCGTAGTGGACGATCGAGGACTCGAGCTCCTTGACGGCGGGCGCGGCCTTCGCGACGTCCGCCTCGGTCAGACCCTCCTTCTTGCCCACCGCGGCGTAGTAGGAGGCGGCGACCGCGGACGCGCCGGACGTCGAGCTGTCCGGGTTGGTGTGGACGTACTTGAAGCGCCCGTAGGCCGGCTTGCCGGCGGCGGCCCAGCCGTCGCGCGCGAGCGCGAGGCGGCGGATGTCGTCGAAGCCGATCGGCTTGCCGGGCCAGCCGAGCGCCCGCGCCATCGGCTCGAACATCGCGATGACGAGCGGCGTGCGCACGATCGAGGGGGTGTCGTCGGCGACGTACGCGCGATCGGTGTGGAGGTTCAGCAGGCGTCCCCAGAACCCGGACGCCGGCGACCACACGTCGGGCTGGAGCTTGCCGCGGGCAATGGCGCTCTCGGCGTCGCCGGAGTTCATCGCCTGCATCTCCACGAACACCTTCTTGCCGCCGACCTGGTGGTCGCCCGCGTTGAAGGCGCGGACGGACTGCTTGAGCAGATCCTCCTTCTCGGGGGAGACGACGAACGACAGCTTGAGCGCGTCCTTGGGCGCGACCTGGTCGACGGTCGATGTGCTGCCCGACCCGCCGCCCCCGCCGCCGCGCGTCAGGAGCACGGCCGCACCGATGGCGATGACCGCGACGACGATGGTGATGATGGATGCCGGCTTCATGCCTTCAGTACCCGGGGTGGGATTCGAACCCACACGCCCCAAAGGGGCAGCGGTTTTTAAGACCGCGTGACTATGCCATTCGTCTACCCGGGCGAGCAGCGCAACTCGGACCGCAACCTAATCGTTCAAGCAGTGTTCCCGCATCGGAACGCATTCGCCGCCATGGAAGTATCCGCCTTCAAGCCCCATGCCCTCGCCGGTCTGCGCGGGCCCACCCCGCTGCTGCGCCTGCAGTCGGACGAGCGGCTCGTCGCGCTCACGCGGCGGGGCAACCAGGCGGCGTTCGAGACGCTCGTCTCACGCTACAGCTCGCGGCTGCTGGCCTTCTGCCGGCACATGCTCAACTCGCGCGAGGACGCCGAGGACGTGCTGCAGGAGGTCTTCGCCGCCTCCTTCAACGCGATGGTCGCCGACGACCGGCCGATCAACGTGCGCCCGTGGCTGTACCGCATCGCGCGCAACCGCTCGCTGAACCACCTGCGCCGCCAGACCGCGATCGGCGTGGACTCCATGGACGTCCACCTCGCCGAGCACGGCACGACGACCGCCGACAAGGTCCACAGGCGCGAGGAGTTCCGCCAGCTCGTCGGCGACGTCCAGGAGCTGCCCGAGACGCAGCGCACCGCGCTGCTGCTGCGCGAGATCGACGCGCTCTCCTACGACCAGATCGCCGACGTCATGGAGACGACGGTCCCGTCGGTCAAGTCGCTGCTCGTCCGCGCGCGGGTGTCGCTGGCCGAGATGTCCGAGGCGCGCAAGCTGACGTGCGAGGAGGTCCGCCTCGAGCTCGGCGAGGTCGCCGAGGGCCTGAAGCGCACGAGCGCTCCGGTGCGCCGGCACCTGAAGACCTGCGACCGCTGCTCCACCTTCCGCCGGCAGCTCAAGGAGACGAACAAGGCGCTGGCCGCGGTCATGCCGGTCGCGCCGCTGCTGTTCCTCAAGAAGTTCGTCCTCGCCCAGCTCGGCACCACCGCCTCCGCGAGCGGCGCCAGCGCGGCGGCCGGCGCGGCGGCGGCGACCACCGCGTCCGCCGGCGCGGCGAGCGCGCTGTCGGCGGGCATGGGGACGATCGCGTCCAAGACGGCGGCGACGCTGGCCGCGGCGGCCATCGTCACCGGCGCGGCGGTCGAGGTCGACCACGCCACGAACCGCGCCACACGGCAGTCCTCCAACCCGGTGCAGGTCGCGCAGACGCCGCCCGCCACCGCGGCGGCCCCGGCGCCGCAGCCCGTCCACACCCCGGCCGTGGCCCCGGCGCCGAAGCCCGCCCCTGCCGCCGCCGCACCGAAGGCCGTCGCCAAGCCGGAGGCGCAGCCGACGACGACCGAGACCACCGCGCGCAGCGCCGCGGCGGAGAAGGCCGCCAAGCCCGAGCAGAAGGAGACGGCGCCCGCCACGACGACGCCGGCGACCACCACGCCCACGACGACGACGCCCACGACCACGACGCCCGTCAACACCCAGGAGGGCGGCGACGTGAGCGTCGTGGCGGGCACGCCGACCACCGTCCCGACGACGCCGGCGACGACGGTCCCGGCCACGACCGCGCCGCCGGCCACGACCCCGCCGGCGACCACCACGCCGCCGCCCCCGCCGGCCGAGACGACGCCCACCACCACCGAGCCGCCGCCCCCGGCCGAATCGGACCCGGCCGCCACCACGCCGGTCGATCCGGCCCTGCCCCCGGCGCCGTAGGCGTAGATGGCGCACGGGGGCCCGCCTCCCGCCGGCACGCGCTGCATGCCCACCTGCGATGCCGCCGGCCGGCGTCGGCACACCTGGGTCAGGCGACCCGCGCGCCCGGCGTCGCGTCGCCGTCGGGGCGCAGGATGAGCACCGTTCCGTCCTCCTGCACCGCGCCGAGCACGAGGACCTCCGAGCGCACCGGCCCGATCTGGCGCGGCGGGAAGTTCACCACCGCCACGACGAGCGAGCCCTCGAGATCCTCGCGCGAGTAGTTCGTGATGCGCGCCGACGAGCGCTTGACCCCGATCTCCGGCCCGAAGTCGATGCGCAGCTTCCACGCGGGCGAGCGCGCCTCGGGGAAGTCCTCGACCTCGACCACCCGCCCCACGCGCATCTCGACGGCGAGGAAGTCGTCGAACGTGATCTCCGTCACCGGCTCACGGTCCCGGCTCGGCCCCGGACACGATCGTCGCGGCGTTCTCCTGCCCGTCGATCGTCACGCCGTAGCGGCCCTTCTTCAGCCCGCCGATCTTCGCCGACGCCCGCCCGTGGGCCGGGACCTGGAGCGTCGTGCCCTCGAAGAGGATCGTGTGCGCCCTGCCGTCCTTCGACACCCCGGTGAGCCGGATGTCGAAGAACGCGGGCACGGCGACCTCCGCCGGGCTGAGCCCGTCGCCGGAGAACGTGAAGCGCGCGGGGACGACGATCGGCTGCTCGTCGCCGCCGCCGCCCGGCTGGTCCTCGCCGGACGTGGAGGCGCCCGCCGGCGCAGTCGCGGTCGCCGCCGGCGCCGGCGCGGTGCCGGTCGAGGACGAGCCGTCGCCGCCACAGCCCGCGAGCGCCGCGGCCCCGATCGTCAGGACCGCGGCGAGCGCCGCTGCTCGCCTACTGGCCAACGGAGAACAGCGCCTCGAGATCGTGGCGGGAGAACGCCTCGAAGGCGACCATCGTCTGCGTCCGCGCGACGCCGTCCACCTGGCCGATGCCCGCGGTGACGACCTCGGCGAGCTGCTCGTGGCGCGCGAGGTGCACGATGACGACGAAGTCCCAGGCGCCGGTCACCGAGTAGACCTGCCCGACGCCCTCGACCTCGGCCAGACGGCCGCCGAGCTGCGCCATCGCGTCGCGCTCGGCCTCGATGAGGACGATCGCGTGGGTCATGTCGCGTGCGTCTCTCCCGGCGCCAGGACGACGGCCGAGGCGTCCGTCTCGCGCTCCACGTCGGCCTTGAAGGCCTGGGCGTCGGTCTCGATCGGCGGGAACGTGTCGTAGTGGCAGGGGATCACGGTCCCGGCCCCGATGAGCTTCACCGCCTCCACCGCGTCGTGGCGGTCCATCGTGTAGTGGCCGCCGATGCAGACGATCGCGACGTCGATCGGCGTGCGCCGGCCGACGAGCGCGAGGTCGCTGAACAGGGCCGTGTCGCCCGTGTGGTAGACGGTCGTGCCGCCGAGGTTGACCACCACGCCCGCCGGCGTGTTCACCGTGCCCTTCGGCGTCGTCGAGGTGTGCCACGCGGGGACGTACCTCACCCAGCCCCAGTCGAACTCGACCGTGCCGCCCAGGTTGGGGTCGTGGACCGGATGGTCCTCGCCGAGCTCCTCGGAGAACTCGTTGGCCAGCTCCACGATCGCCACCACGGGCGCGCCCATGCGCTGCGCCAGCGGCACGACGTGCGCGGTGTGGTCCTCGTGGCCGTGGGTCACGACGATGTGGGTCGGCTCGACCTCGTCCGCGGACACCGGCGCCTTGGGGTTGTACGGCGCCAGGAAGGGGTCGATGAGCACGCGCGTGTCGCCGTCGGACAGCTCGAAGGTCGCGTGGCCCAGGTAGCGGATCTCCATCTGGTCAGTCCTCTCGTCGTCATTTCGGGTCGATGGTTGCGCGACGGGCCGCCAGCTCGCGCGCCAGCTCGAAGCCGACCGCCACCCCGACCAGCATCCCCAGCCGGGTCTCCTCGGCCAGCAGCGTGCGCAGCGCGGCCACCCGCTCGGCCGGGTCCTCCGTCGTGGCTGCCCGCATGACCTGCTGCTCATGCGCCTCGCCGAACCAGCCGCCTTCCTCGAGAGCGGCGTTCAGCACGCGCTGCAGGCCCGGGGCGGCGTGCACGACCACGTCCTGGGCGTGGCGGAAGCGCTCGGGGTCCTGAAGGGCCGCGACGGCCGCGTCGACCTCCGCGGCGGTGTAGTCAGGGTCGTCGGTCACCGGCGCCGTCACGATACAGCGGCGCCGCCGCGATCAGCCGCGCGCCGGGAGCCGGGCGAGCACGAGCCCGATGACGAGCCCGACGACCGCCCCGGTGACGCCCGCCACCGCGTCGGCGATGTCGACCGCGACCGGCATCAGCAGCAGGACGGCGGCCATCACCGCCGTGCCGAGCAGGTCGCCCTCCCACTCGTCGCCGCGCCGCCAGGCCAGCAGGTTCGGCACCGCCCAGGCGCACAGCAGGCCGAGCGCGAGGCCGTTGGAGCCGGCGGCGATCGGGAAGTCGTCGAGAGACGCCGCGGCGAGCATGCCGCCCGCCCCCGCGAGGACCGCGATGACGAGCACGGCGACGGCGCCGCGGCGCCGCTCGAGCATCGTGCCGAAGACGCCGATCGCGACCATCGTGGCGAACTGGTAGGCGCCGCCGGCGAAGATCGTGCCCCCGCCGCTGAGGTGGACGAACGGCGCGGTGAAGATCCGCCACCACTCGCCGTCGAGCTTGCCGAAGATGATCGCGTTGAGCGGGTCGAACGCCCCGGCGACGGCCGCGAGGTAGGCGAGGAACGCGCCGGCGACGATCGCGATCGTGACGACCGGGCGCCCCTCGGTGCGCAGGCCCGGCAGCTCGCCGGGGCGCAGGCGCCCGAGCCGCGGCGCGCTGGAGCTCCGCCGCGAGCGGCGCGGCTTCTCGGCAGGCCGCTGCGCCCCGCGCTCGATCTTCGGCGCCCGCTTGCGAACCCGCTGCCCGCAGTATGGGCACTCGGTCACGTACGGGCTCACCTCGGACCCGCAGTTCTTGCAGACGACGAACAGATCGGCCCCGCGTGCCATGCGTACATCCGATGATACGCAGGCCGGGAAGCTCGCGATCAGGCTCCGGTGGCCTCCATGATCTCGGCCATGACCTCGCGCAGATCGTGGTTGGCCTCCCACACCGTCAGCTGGCGCGCGGCGCCGTTGCCGCGGGCCAGGAGATCCTCGATCGCATCGAAGGCATCGGCGGATCCGAGGTCCTCGGCGTGCGGGCGCAGGCGGTCGAGCAGGCGCCGCACCAGCTCGCGCGTGGGGACGCGCTCGTTGGACGGGAGGTCGACGAGCTCGCCGTCGAGGCCGTGGCGGGAGGCCAGCCACTTGTTCTCGTCGAGCATCTCCCAGGGGTAGTCCGTGAGGTGCTTGCCGTCGCGGTAGTGCTCGGCGAGCTCCTTGACCATCGCCTGCACGAGCGCGGTGATGCCGATCGTGTGCTCGACGCGCGTCTGCGAGTCCATCGCGCGGATCTCCACCGTGCCGAAGTTCGGGTGCGGCCTCACGTCGTACCAGAGCCACGTGTAGTCCTCGACGACGCCGGACTCGACCATGAACTCGACCCGGCGCTCGTAGTCGTCCCAGCCCTCGTAGCGCGGCGGGATGCCGACCCGGGGAAACGCCCGGAAGATCGGCGTGCGCGTCGACTGCAGGCCGGTCGAGTCGGCGCGCCAGAACGGCGAGTTGGCCGACAGCGCCAGCAGCACGCCGACGTGGACCCGCATGCCGTTGGCCACGTGGATCGCCATGTCGGCGTCATCGAGGCCGATGTGCACGTGCATACCGAAGATGAGCTCCTGGCGCGCGACGAAGCGCAGCGCGGAGATGAGGTCCCGGTAGCGGGTGCGCCCGACGATGCGCTGGTCCTCCCACATCGCGAACGGGTGGGTGCCCGCGGAGCCGATCGCCAGGCCCTTCTGCGCGGCGATCTCGCGCACCTGGCCGCGCAGCGCGCGCAGCTGGCGCTCGGCCTCGCCGATGCTCGAGCACGGGTCGGTGGAGACCTCCAGCACGGACTCCATGAGCTCGGGCTTGATCGCTCCCACGGGGGAGTCCTCGAGGAAGCTCTCGATCGCGTTGACGAGATCCATGGTCTCGCCGTCGACGATCATGAGCTCCTCCTCCACGCCGATCGTGAAGTTGGGGCCGGAGAAGTGGTGCTCCATCGCTCGGCGCGGGAGCCTAGTGGCCCCGCTCACTCCCCGGGGTAGTCTGGAGACATCGACACGATCTGATCACCGAGGAGACCGTTGTGGCCGCAACCGAGATGACCTCCACCCGCCTTGAGGAGCTGCTGGGCGATGAGACTGAGTCCCTGCTCAACCACGTCTGCTCCACCGTCGACAAGGCCAACCTGCACCTTCCCGGCCCCGACTTCGTCGACCGGGTCATGGTCGACACCGACCGGTCGACCAACGTGCTGCGCAACCTCCAGTGGATGCTGCACTCCGGGCGCCTGGCCGGCACGGGCTACTACTCGATCCTCCCCGTCGACCAGGGCATCGAGCACTCCGGCGCCGCGTCGTTCGCGCCCAACCCGATCTACTTCGATCCCGAGAACCTCGTCGAGCTGGCGGTCGAGGGCGGCTGCAACGCGTTCGCGTCGACGATCGGGGTGATGGGCGCGGTCAGTCGCAAGTGGGCCCACAAGTTCCCGTTCATCGTCAAGCTCAACCACAACCAGCTGCTGACGTACCCGAACCAGTTCGACCAGACGATGTTCGCCACGGCGCAGCGCGCGCACGAGCTCGGCGCGGCGGGCGTGGGCGCGACGATCTACTTCGGCTCCGAGGAGAGCAACCGGCAGATCGTCGAGGTGGCGCGCGCGTTCGAGGAGGCCCACCGGCTCGGCATGTTCACGGTGCTGTGGTGCTACCTGCGCAACCCGGCGTTCAAGAAGGACGGGGTCGACTACCACGTCTCCGCCGACCTGACCGGCCAGGCCAACCACATCGGCACGACGATCGAGGCCGACATCATCAAGCAGAAGCTGCCCGAGAACAACGGCGGCTACCTCGCGATGGGCAAGGACTTCGGCAAGACCAGCCAGCTGGTCTACGACAAGCTGACGACCGACAACCCGATCGACCTCTGCCGCTGGCAGGTCGTGAACTGCTACCTGGGCCGCGCACCCCTCATCAACAGCGGCGGCGCCTCGTCGGGCCAGACCGACGTCGCCGAGGCGGTCCGCACCGCGGTGATCAACAAGCGCGCCGGCGGGTCGGGCCTCATCTCCGGGCGCAAGGCGTTCCAGCGCCCGATGGACGAGGGCATCGGGCTCCTGCACGCGATCCAGGACGTGTACCTCTCCGACGAGGTGACGGTCGCGTAGCGCCCGCGCTCGCGGCCCGCTTCGTCACGACTCTGCAACGGGTCCTGCGTCCCCGCCGCCCCGTGTGACACGGTGGCGGGGATGCCTCGTCGCGCCGTCATCACCGTCGTCGTCCTGATCGTCGCGGTCTTCGCGGCGCGGCTCGCGGCGCAGCGCTCGGACCGCGCCCCGAAGGGCGTCGCGGGGGAGGTCACGCGTGTCGTGGACGGCGACACGATCCACGTCGATCTCGACGGCACGGACGAGACGGTGCGCTACATCGGCATCGACACGCCGGAGTCGGTCAAGCCGGGCACGCCGGTGCAGTGCTTCGCCAAGCGCGCGTCGGCGCACAACGAGCAGCTCGTGGGCGGCGAGGACGTCCGCCTGCGCTTCGACGTCGAGCGCCGCGACCGCTACGGCCGCCTGCTCGCCTACGTCTACCGCGTGGGCGACGGGACGTTCGTCAATGCCGCGCTCGTGCGCGACGGCTACGCGCGGACGCTCACGGTGCCGCCGAACGTCCGATACGCGGACCGGTTCGCGCAGCTGCAGCGGCAGGCGCGGGAGCACCGGAGGGGGTTATGGCAAGCATGCTGAACACCCGTTGAGCGGCCGCGAGGGGTACGCTTCGTGCCGATGGCCCTGAGGATGCGCCAGAGCCTCGCCGACCTCGAGCGAGCGTTCGTCGAGGAATCACAGGAGGATCGCGAGCGTCGCCACGAGCTGCGCCAGACGGCGATCGACCGCGCCCGGCGGCGCACGATCCAGCGCCGTCACCGGCACGGCTCCGTCCGATTCGTGCTGCTCGTGCTCATGCTGATCGCCACCGCCGTCGGCGTGACGATCGGCATGTTCGAGATCCTCTTCATCGTGATGGGCTGACGGCGGCCCGGAGCCGCCGCCCGCCGATCACGCTCCTGCGCCGCGTCTAGGCGCCGCCGAGCTTGCGCAGCTCGTCGTCCACCTGGGCCCGCAGGCCCCCGGCCGGCTCGGTCGTGCGCCGCGCGTCGCCCACTGCGACGCCCACGCCCCCGCGCTCCTCCTGGATCTCGAGGTAGACCTCCTTGCGGAACACCGGGATGTCCCGAGGCGCCTGGATGCCGATGCGGACCTTCTCTCCCATGATCGACAAGACAGACACCTCGATGTCGTCGCCGATCATGATGCTCTGGTTGGACTTGCGTGTCAGGACCAGCATTCGACTGGCACCTCCCTGCCTCGGGCACTGTACTCCGGACCGGCCTCCCCGGCCCGGTAGGGGATGAAACGTGCGGCTGCCTGAGAACTTTCGCTAGGGTCCCGCCCCTCATGGCACGCCGCTCATTGCGTCCCCACCTCAATCAGATTCGCACATGGGTGCGTCAAGGTCGAACGGATGCGTGGGTCGCCCATCAACTCGAGGTGACCGTGCAGCAGATCGAGGCCTTCAAACGCGAGAACGATCTCAGCGCCGATCCGCCGGAGAACGGCGAGGGCGCACCCGCCGTCGACTTCGACGACGAGATCGATCTGCGCGCGGAGGACGACGCGCTCATCGCCGCCGAGCTCGAAGCCGAGAAGGCCGCCGCCGAGGCCGCCGAAGCCGCCGAGGCGGCTCGCGCCGAGGCCGAGGGCCCGAAGGACGACGACGAGGCGGACTCCGAGGACAAGTCGACGAGCTCGCGCCGTCGCGGCCGCCGTGGCCGCGGACGGAGCAGCAGGAGCACCAGCTCCCGCAGCTCGGCGGGCGTCCTCGAGGGAACCTTCGACCATGGCGAGGAGGGCTACGGACTGTGGCTCGACCCGGCCGTGGAGGAGAACCCGATCTACGCCGAGCACTGGGCGGGTCACCGCCCGGTCGAGGTGACGATCGAGTCCGACCAGATCATCATCCGCCGCGCCTCGGTCGACGGCGACGACGAGGACTGACGACCCCACCGCCTGGGCCCGTGTGCGGGCCTTCGACCTCGCCCTGCGCGGGCGGGTCGCGACGCGCGCCCCGACGCCGCACGGCTGCGCGTTCCGGTTCTCCGAGCCGGCGTTCTGGGATCTGAACTTCGTCTACGTCGAGCGCCCGGCCGCGGCGACCGCCGAGCTCGTCGCCGACGCCGACGCCGCGCTGGCCGGCCTGGCGCACCGGATGCTGATCGTCGACGAGCCCGCCGACGTCACCCGCCTGGCCGCCGACCTGGCCCGCGCGGGCTGGACGATCGAGCGCCACGTCGCGATGGTCGCCGGCGCCGTGCCCGCCGACCGGACACCGCGCCAGGCGGCGCGCGAGGTACCGGCGCCCGACATCGTCCTGCCGCGGCGCGCGGCGACGCGGGAGGACGGCTTCGACGAGGCCACGCTCGCGGCGATCGAGGTCGCCGACCTGGTCGTGGGGCGCGCCATGAGCGAGCGGGCCTTCGCCTCGACCGCACCCGACGGCACCATCGCCTCGATGGCCAAGCTGTACACCGACGGCGCGATCGGCCAGATCGAGGACGTCCAGACCCGCCACGCGTACCGCGGGCGCGGCCACGCCCAGGCGGTCGTCCTCGCCGCCTTGGAGGCCTCGCGGCGCGCCGGGCACGATCTGACGTTCCTGTGGGCCGACGAGGACGACTGGCCGCGGGAGCTCTACCGCCGGCTCGGCTTCGCCGTCCTGGGGCGCCGCTGGCGCTTCAGGCGGGCCGTGGCGGTCAGTCGGTGAGCCGCCGGCCGCCGGCGTAGTCGCTCGCGCCGCGCAGGTAGCGGTGGAAGGCCGCGTCGGCGACCGTGGAGGCGTCCCACGCCCACGGCGCGTCGGGGGCGACCCGCTGGGCCACCTCGAGCGTCCAGTCGGTGCCCTGGTCGTAGAGGCACGCGAGCTCGTCGACGGTGAACGTGATGCCGATGCGGCGGCGCAGCTCGGCCATCAGCGCCTCGACCACGCGTTCCATGGCCAGCCGCTCGTCGGGGACCGCGCTCTGCACGGTCCGATCGCCGGCGCGCCAGTCGAACACCGCGGTCTCGTAGGGCATCGCGCCCAGCGTAGCCACGCCCGGGCGCCCGCCGGATGGACCCCGGCGCCGGGCGGCTCAGCCCGACGGCAGGTCCTCGATCACGTAGGCCTTCTCCCCCGGCAGGACGTAGCCGAGCTTGCGCGCCTCGCGCTCCAGGGTGTCCGGCTGGCTCAGGGCCCGCTTGCGGGCCTGCAGCCGGTCGTGCTCGAGCTGCAGGCGCTGCACCTCCGCGTTCTTGGTCTTGGACTCGCCCAGCGCCGTCCAGTACGACCGGGCCGGGCCGACGTAGAGGGCGACGATGCCCAGCAGCACGCAGAGCAGCGCGACGCGCCCCACCCGGTCCCAGCGAACTCGATGCATCCACTGGGTCGTTCGCGGGCGCGCCGCGGATTCCTGCGCGGCCTACGAGCGGAAGACCGAGCGGCCCGGGAACGTGGCGTCGGCGCCGAGCTGCTCCTCGATGCGCAGCAGCTGGTTGTACTTGGCCACGCGGTCGCTGCGCGACGGGGCGCCGGTCTTGATCTGGCCGCAGCCGGTCGCGACGGCGAGGTCGGCGATCGTGACGTCCTCGGTCTCGCCGGAGCGGTGCGACATCACCGCGGTGTAGCCGGCGCCGCGCGCGGTGGCGATCGCGTCGAGTGTCTCGCTCAGCGTGCCGATCTGGTTGACCTTGATCAGGATCGAGTTGCCGACGCCCAGCTCGATGCCGCGCCGCAGGCGCTGCGTGTTCGTGACGAAGAGGTCGTCGCCGACGAGCTGGACGCGACCGCCGATGCGGTCGGTGAGGACCTTCCAGCCGTCCCAGTCCTCCTCGTCCATGCCGTCCTCGATGGAGAGGATCGGGTAGCGGTCGCTGAGGTCGGCCCAGTACGCGGCGAGGTCGTCGGAGGAGAGCTTGCGGCCCTCGTGCTCGAGGTGGTACACGCCGTCGTCGTAGAGCTCGCTCGTGGCCGGGTCCATGGCGATCGCCACCTCGTCGCCGGGCGTGTAGCCGGCCGCCTCGATCCCTTCCACGAGCGCCTGCAGCGCCGCCTCGTTGGACTCGAGGTTCGGCGCGAAGCCGCCCTCGTCGCCCACGGCCGTGGCCAGCCCGCGGGCGTGCAGCGTGCCCTTGAGCGCGTGGAAGACCTCGGTGCCCACGCGCAGGCACTCGGCGAAGGTCGGCGCGCCGACCGGGACGATCATGAACTCCTGGAAGTCGACGGAGTTGTCGGCGTGCGCGCCGCCGTTGAGGACGTTCATCATCGGCACCGGCAGGACGTGGGCGGCCTCCCCGCCCAGGTAGCGCCACAGCGGGAGCCCCTCCTCGGCCGCGGCGGCGTGGGCGGCGGCCAGCGAGACGCCGAGGACCGCGTTCGCGCCGAGGCGCGACTTGTTCGGCGTGCCGTCGAGGTCGATCATCGCGCGGTCCAGGCCGGCCTGGTCGGTGGCGTCGTGCCCCGCGACCGCCTCGGCGATCTCCCCGTTGACGTTGGCCACCGCCTTCTCGACGCCCTTGCCCAGCCAGCGCTCGCCGCCGTCGCGCAGCTCCGTGGCCTCGAACTCGCCGGTCGACGCGCCCGAGGGGACCGCGGCGCGGCCGGTGGCGCCGGAGCGCAGGCTGACCTCGACCTCGACGGTCGGGTTGCCCCGGGAGTCGAGGATCTGGCGGGCGTGGACCTTCTCGATCTGGCTCATGGGTCTTGGGGTGTCTCCTGTGGGGTCAGGCGCGACTGCGCGTACAGCGCGAGCCGCTGGTCGTCGGTCAGGTCGCTCCAGCTCGCCCCGGCGGCCTCCGCGAGCGCCACGGCCGCCTCGACGCGGCCGCGGAAGCGGGCGGCGGAGGCGCGGACGGCGAGCTCGGGGTCGATGCGGTGCTTGCGCGCCACGTTGACGAGCGCGAAGAGCGCGTCGCCGACCGTGTCCTCGGTCGGGCCGGCGCCCACCTGCTCGAGGGTGGCGCGGGCGGCGTCGAGCGCCTCGCCGGCGTCGAGCGGGTCGAAGCCGCTGGAGGCGGCGCGGCGCTGGACCTTGCGCGCCAGCAGCGGCCCGGGCAGGTTCTCCGGGACCTCGGCGAAGACGCCGCGCTCGCGGCCCGCCTCGCCCTCCTTGATGCGGTCCCAGTTGGCCAGGACCTCGGCCGCGTTGTCCACCTCGGCCGTGCCGAAGACGTGCGGGTGGCGGCGGATGAGCTTCTGGCGGCAGTGCTCGGCGACCTGGGCGAGGTCGCCGGCGCCGCGCTCCTCGAGCAGCAGGGAGAGGAAGTGGACCTGGAAGAGCACGTCGCCGAGCTCGTCCAGGAGCTTGGCGTCGTCGCCGCGGCCGGCGGCGTCGGCGAGCTCGTAGGCCTCCTCGACGGTGTGCGGGACGATCGAGCGCTCATCCTGCTCGCGGTCCCACGGGCACTCGCGCCGCAGCCGGCGCGTCAGGTCGTCCAGGCGCCCGAGGGCCTCGGTGATCTCGTCGCGGTCGGGCACGGACGCCAGGATATGGCGGCGGCGCCTCTCGGCGACCGCCGCCTCGTCTCAGTGCCGCTCAGCCCGTCGTCGCGGGCGCGGGGTTCGTCGTCGCGCCGCCCGCGGGCGTCGTCGTCGTGTTCGTCTTCTGCTTGGGCGCGTTGCTGCAGTCCTGCGTCACATAGCCGGTGCGGCAGACGGTGGATCCCTTGAAGCGGTTCTGGAAGTCCTTGACGAACCCGTCGAGCGCCTTCTGCTGGTTCTGGGACTGCAGGAGCTGCTTGATCGTCGCGGAGGCCTGCTGCTGCGTCTGCTGGTTGGCCGGCGTGATCTTCTCGACCTCGTAGACGTACCAGCCGAACTGGGTCTTGACCGGGCCGCCGATGGTGCTCTTCTTCGCGCCGAACAGCGCGTCGTCGAGCGCCTTCTCCTGCTGGCCCTTGGCGATGCCCGACAGCAGCCCGCCCTGCCCCTTGGAGGCCTCGTCGATCGAGTACTGCTTGGCCACCTTGCTCCAGCTCTCGCCGCCCTCCAGCGCCTTCTTGGCCGCGTTGGCCTGCGCCTCGGTCTTCGTCAGCACGATGCGCACGTCGCGGGTCTCCGGGGTCGCGAAGCGCTGCTTGTTCTTGTTGTAGTAGGTGGCGATCTGGGCGTCGGTGACGTTGTCCTTGCCCTTGACGACCTGCTCGCGCAGCTTGTTGCTCAGCGAGTCCAGCTTGACCCGGAAGAGGATGTCCTGCTCCGTCATGCCCGACGACTTCAGGAACTTCTGGTAGTCGGCGTCCTTCGGGAACGACTGCTTCTTCGTCTTGTCGAAGTCCTTCTGCAGCTGCGCGTCGGTGATCGTGATGTTGCGCTTCGCCGCCTCCTGCTGGATCCACTGCGCCGAGATCAGGAACGACATGACCTGGTCGCGCAGCGACTCGTACTCCTGCTTGCACTGCGCCTTGTACTGGGCGTCCGTCGTGGTCGGCTGGCCCTTGGCCGGCTTGGGCGCGTTCTCCTTCTTGCCCGCCACGCAGGCCGTGAAGTCCGGCGGGACGGGCGCCTGGGCGGCAGCCCCCTTGGCCCCGGTCTGCTGGGCCGACGAGACGGCCGCCACGTTGAGCCAGTGCGTGAAGTCGTCCTTCGTCACGGACACCTCGCCGACCTGGGCGACGGCGTTGCCGGGGAGGTCGTTGCTGCTGGCGCCGTTGTCGCCGTCACCGCCGCCGCCACAGGCCGCCAGGCCGACGGCGAGCAGGGCGAGGAGCCCGATGGGCAGCAGAAGTCGAAGCGTCGAGCGCATAGGGCGCGAGAGGGTAGCGGAACGATGGCGCATCCGGCGCAGGGTGGCGTGAGTTCCTGAACCGCGGATCAAGCGGCCTCTCGAGTCACCGAAAGAAGCACGTCGGCCGCGTGGACGACCGCGGGGAAGCGCTGCTGGGGGTCGTCGGGGACGCGAACGGACAGCTGCGACTTGCCGGACTCGTACAGCGCGCCGGGGATCTGCTCGCGGATGCGCTTCGCGCGCACGGAGTCGAGCTCGACCGGCGTGACCGCCAGCCGTCCGCCCCGGAACGTCACGGCCTGCGCGCCGGCCTGGCCGAGCTTGATGCGCGCCTGCTGCAGGGAGATCAGGTTCGACAGCGGCTCCGGGACGGGTCCGAAGCGGTCCTCGAGCTCGTCGCGCAGCAGCGCCAGGTCGGCGACCTCGGCCGCCCCCGCGATGCGCCGGTGCACGTCGATCTTCGCCTGCTCGTACGGGACGTAGTCGGCGGGGACGTAGGCGTCGACGTTGACGTCCAAGCGCACCGGCTCGGGCGCGTCGTCGGCCATGCCCTCCGCGGCGCGCACCGCCTCGTCGAGCATCTGCAGGTACAGCTCGAAGCCCAGCGCGGCGACGTGGCCGGACTGCTCGTCGCCGAGGAGGTTGCCGGCGCCCCGGATCTCGAGGTCGCGCATGGCGATCTTGAAGCCGGCGCCGAGCTCGGTGTAGTCGCTGAGCGCGGCGAGGCGCTGCGCGGCCTCCTGCGTCAGCGCATCGGCGCTCGGATACAGCAGGTAGGCGTATGCCCGCTCGCGGGACCGGCCGACGCGCCCGCGGATCTGGTAGAGCTGGGCGAGGCCGAAGACGTCGGCGCGCTCGACGACGAGCGTGTTCGCCTGCGGGATGTCGATGCCCGATTCGATGATCGACGTCGCCACGAGGACGTCGGCGTCGCCGCGCAGGAACGACAGCATCCGCTGCTCGAGCTCGTCGGCGTCGAGCTGGCCGTGGCCCACCGCGAACGTCATCCCCGGGCACAGGGCCCGCAGCCGCTCGGCGGTCTCGTCGATCGTCTCGACCCGGTTGTGCAGGAAGAACGCCTGGCCGCCGCGCTTGTGCTCGCGCTCGAGCGCCTGCTTGACGAGGTCCTCGTCGTACTCGCCGACGTAGGTCTTCACGGGCCGCCGGCCCTCGGGGGGCGTCTCGATGACCGAGATGTCCCGCACGCCGGCCAGCGACATCTGCAGCGTGCGCGGGATCGGCGTCGCGCTCATCGCGATGACGTCGACGCGCAGCTTGAGCTGGCGCAGCAGCTCCTTCTGCTTGACGCCGAAGCGCTGCTCCTCGTCGACGATGAGCAGGCCGAGGTCCTTGGGGCGCACGTCGCGCGACAGCAGGCGGTGCGTGCCGATGAGGATGTCGACCTTGCCCTGGTTGAAGCGCGCGACGGCCTCGCGCTGCTCCTTGGCGGGCCGGAAGCGGCTGACGTGCTCGATCGTGAAGGGGTAGTCGCGCAGGCGTTCGGAGAACGTGCCGAAGTGCTGCTGGGCGAGGATCGTCGTCGGCACGAGCATCAGGACCTGCTTGCCGCCCTCGACCGCCTTGAACGCGGCGCGCAGCGCCACCTCGGTCTTCCCGTAGCCGACGTCGCCGCAGATGAGGCGGTCCATCGGCCGCGCGGTCTCCATGTCGGCCTTGACCACCTCGATCGCCTCCCGCTGGTCGGCGGTCTCGGTGTGCGGGAACTTCGCCTCGAAGTCGCGCAGCCAGTCGCCGTCGGGATCGAAGGCGAAGCCGCTGCGGCGCTTGCGCTCGGCGTAGAGGTTCAGCAGCTCGCCGGCGAGCTCCTGGGCGGCGCGGCGGGCCCGGGCCTTGATCGTGTCCCACCGGGTGCCGCCGAGCTTGCTCAGCGGCGGGTGCTCGCCGCCCGCGCCGACGTAGCGCGAGATCTTCGCCAGCTGGTCGCTGGGCACGAAGACGCGGTCCTCGCCGGCGTACTCGAGCAGCAGGTAGTCGCGGGTCACGCCGGCGACGGTTCTCGTGTCGAAGCCGGCGAAGCGGGCGATGCCGTGGTCCTCGTGGACGACGATGTCGCCGGCGCGCAGGTCGGCGAACGAGCGCAGGACGCCGCGCTTGCCGGAGACCGCCGGGCCGGACGGCTCGGCGCGGCGCCGGCGGATGAGCCGGTGCTCGGGGACGACGGCGAGCTTGAGCGACGGCGCGATGAAGCCGTCGCGCAGCGACGCCGTGGCGAAATGGAGGCTGGCGTCATAGACCGGCACGCCGTCCAGCCACCCCGCCTTCAACCGTGCGAGGTTGTACGCGGCCCGCTCGCCCTCGCCGTGGCGCGCCCACGTCACGACCGTGCGGTAGCCGGAGCGCACGAGCTTCTCGAGCTCGGACTCGGCCTCCTTGAGCGAGCGCGAGCCCGTGTCGGCGGCCTGGCCGCGCAGCTCGATCGGCTGGTCGCCGGAGATGGCGGAGAGCCGGACCCGGGCGCGCGCGTCGAGCGCCGCCTGGATCTCCTCGGGCTTGACGTAGAGGTCGTGGGCGTCCTCGGCGTGGAAGGCGGCGCAGACGTCCTGCCAGTGGTCGGCGAGCGCCGGCGCGATCTCCTCCTCGGCGGCGACGAGCAGGAGCGCGTCGTCCGGGGCGAGATCGAGGAACGCGCGGAAGCGGTCGACGGGCAGCAACTCCGCGATCCGACCGCGCGCGAACCACCGCTCGTCAGCTTCGTCGGTGCTGGGCGCGCGGTGCCCGGGCCGCTCGTCCTCGCTCGACAGGGCGGCGATCTCCGCCAGCTCTCGGTGCTCGGGCGCGAGCTCGGCGGCCGGCGCGATCTCGACCGCCTCGGCGTCCCCCAGCGAGCGCTGCGTGAACGTCGAGAACCAGCGCAGCGACTCGATCTCGATGTCGAAGAGGTCGACGCGGACCGCGCGGTCCTCGGTGGCCGGATAGATGTCGAGGATGCCGCCGCGGACGGCGAACTGGCCCCGGTCGGAGACCTGGTCGACGCGCTCGTAGCCGGCGTCGGCGAGCTGCTGGGTGAACTCGTCGACGTCGATCAGGTCGCCGACCACGAGGCGCAGCGAGTGCGGGCGCAGCTCGGGGTCGGGGACCTTCTCCGAGAGCGCGACGGCGGAGACGACGACGACCGGCGCGTCCACGGTGCCCGGATCCAGCAGCGCGTCGAGTGCCGCGACGCGCAGGCCCACGAGGTGCGGCGGCGGCGCGAGGTGCGACTCGTACGCGACGCCGCGGCTCGGGTAGAAGCGCACCCGCCGCGGCGCGAGCCAGGCGCGCAGGTCGGCGGCGAGGTCGCGGGCCTGGCGGTCGTCGCCGGCGACGACGATCGCGGGCTTCGACGCGTCCTGGTCGGCGAGGGCGGCGAGGACGTACGGGCGCAGCGACGACGACGCGAACGCGCGCCCGCCGTCGCGGACGAGCGTGGAGCCGCCGGGGTCGTCTTCGATGAGTGCAAGGAGGGGTCTGAGGGCCATGTGCGCGCACACCGACCGCCCGCGCGAGGGCGCGGCCGGTGCCTGCACCGAGTCTACGAGAGCGCCGCGCCGGCCCCGCCACCGCCCCGCCGCCGGCCCCGCCACCGCCACCGCCACCGCCACCGCCACCGAGCGTCGACTTCCTCAGCGTCAGGCGGAGAGAATCGACGCTCGCTGTCAGCTCGTCGTGAACGCGGGGCCCGTTCCGCGGACGCCGTTGGTCGTCACCGACACGGTGACGGGCGTGGCCGGCGCGAGGCCGGCCGGCACGACCGCCGTCACGGTGTGTGACGAGGCATACGTCACGCTCGCCGCCGGGACCGAGCCGAAGCGCACCGTGCTCTGCGGCGTGAAGCCGCTGCCGGAGATCGTCACGGCGGTCCCCTCGGGCCCGCGCGCCGGTTTGATCCGCGAGACGAGCGGCGCCACCTCGATGCGCCACGAGTGCGCCCCGAGGCGGGCGGGGGTGCCGGCGTCGCGGACGAGCGCGTGGACGTCGTAGACGCCCGGGCGCGTGGGTGCGCCGGTCGCCTGCCCCGAGGCGTCGCCGCGCACGCCCGGCGGTAGGCCGTAGAACGTGAACGCATACGGCGCGGTGCCATCCGATGCGGTGAACGAGAGCGACAGCGGGACGCTCGTCGTCGCCCGTGTCGTCGCCGGCCGCGGATCGACGGCGAGCAGGCCCGCCGCGAGGGTCTGCCCGGACATGTCCGGCCCGTCGGCCTGGCCGGGCGTGCCGTTGGGCGTGCCGATACCGGCCGCACCGGCGACGGCCTGGTTGGCCGTGAAGGCAAGCTGCGCGGTGGCCGTCGCGAAGGCACTGAAGACCCCTCCGCCCCGGGCGTCGCCGCCGTCCCCTGCCGGTCCGGTGCCGGTGCCGCCGGCGGCGCCGAGGGCGGCGTTGCGCTCGAACGAGCTCGCCTGGATCAGCCCGGTCGAGCCGGTGAGCGAAACTCCGCCGCCCGAGGCGCCTGCGCCGTCGCCCTCCTCCGGTGGCGGCGCCGCCGCGCCGGACGCGCCGAAGGGGCCGGTCTGCTCCTCGTAGCCGAAGTCCCACCGCGTCCATCCGCCTGCGCCGCCGAAGCCGCTCGGAGCGACGGACGTGCTCGTGCCGGGCCGTCCGCCCGCCGCCTCGTCGTCCAGGAAGCGCGCACCGATCAGCATCAGCTCGCCCGGGCCCCCGATCGCGCCGCCGTGGGCCGCGCCGCCCGTCCCTGGGCGACCGGTCTCCCCGGCGTTGCCGCCGACGCCGCCGGCCCCGCCGTCGAGGCTGCGCGCGTAATCGTCCGCGATGAACGTGTCCCCGCCCACGCCGCCGTCACCGCCGACGCCGCCGGGGGCGCCGCTGCCGCCACGCCCGCCCTGCGCCATGTTGCCTGCGAGGACCGTGCCGTCCACGACGGTCCTGCCGAGGTTCGCGATCGCTCCACCCGTCGCGGCGCCGCCTGCGCCCCCGCCGCCGCCAGGGCCGCCGGCGCCGCCATGGCCGCCGTCGCCCGGCAGCTGCCAGCAGTACACGTCCTCCCACGAGTCGTAGTCCGACCAGCCGCGGCCGCCCTGGCCCCCGGTCTCGCCGAGGCCGCCGCGGCCGCCCGGGCCTGCGGCGCCACCCTTCGCGACGCTTCCGCTCACCCGGCCGCCGACGAGCGTCAACCGCCCGCGCTCGGCGACGAGGATCGCGCCGCCCATGGCCGCGTCGCCGTCGACGCCGGGACCCCCGTCGCCGCCGGCCCGCCCGTCATCGCCGGACGTGGCCGAGTTCGCGCAGCTGTGTGCGTCCTGTCCGTAGGACGCCTCGCCTCCGCCGCCGGCGTCCTCGCCCCGCGCCCCAGTCGCGCCATCGACGCGCCCGTCGACGAGCCGCAGGTCGATCAAGGTCAGCGCGCCCGAGACCTCGAACAGCCGCGTGCGCCGCCGGCCATCGAGCGTCACGCTCGAGCCCGCCGCGCTGAGCGTGACGCCACGCCCGGCCGGGACGGCGAGCGGCGCCGGGAAGGGGATCGTCCCGCTGCAGTCGAGGACGATCGACCCACCCGCAGCCACCTCGGCGGCCAGCGCATCGTAGGTGCAGGTCGAGAGCGTTCGGGCGTCGGCCGAAGCGGCGACGGCGACCGCGACGAGGCCGCCGAGGGCGAGGGTGCGGAGGACAGCGGATCCGCGCATGGGCCCATTCGACCTCGTCGCAGCGCCCGTCGCAACCGCACGTATGCCCCGGTACCTCCGCCCGGACTACGGATCTTGTCGAGTGCGCCGAGCGTCGACTTCCTCAGCGTCAGGCGGAGAGAATCGACGCTCGGCGCGGCGGGGGCTACAGCTGGGTCTCGCCCAGCACGATGCGCTCGGCGACGTCCGCCGCCCGCTGCACGAGGTCGGCCACGTCGTTCTTGTCCTGGCGCCAGCGGCCGAGCACGTACCCGGCCACGATGTCCGGATCGGTCGAGTCCGGGCGGCCCACGCCGATGCGCACGCGGGCGAAGTCCGGGCTGCCGAGCTCGCGCCGGAGCGACTTGAGCCCGTTGTGGCCGGCGAGCCCGCCGCCGAGCCGCGCGCGGATCTCGCCGAACGGCAGGTCGATCTCGTCGTGGACGACGAGCACGCGGTCCAGGTCGGCCTGCAGCGCGCCGCGCGCCGGGCCGACCGACCGCCCGGCGTCGTTCATGTAGGTCTGCGGCAGCAGGACGGCCACCCGCGGACCGCCCACCCCCGCCGACATGATCCGACCGTCGGTGATCAGCCCCGCGAACTTCTTCCTGGCCCGCGGCAGGTCCCAGCGGCGCGCGAGCTCCGCCGCCACCTCGAACCCGACGTTGTGCGGGGTGTAGGCGTACTCCGAGCCGGGATTGCCCAGCCCGACGACGAGCCAGTCGACCGGCAGGGTGGCCTACTCGGCGTTGTCGCCCGAGTCGCCCGCGGCGGCCTCGTCGCCGCCGCCGGCCTCGGCCGCGGCCGCGGGCGCCTCGCCCTCGCCCACACGCTCGGTCTCGGTCTCGATCTCGTCCTCGGACTCGACGGCCAGGCGCGGCGGCGTGAGCGTCGCGATGACGATCTCCTCGGAGGCGTCGACGATCGTGACGCCGCTCGGCGCGCTCAGCGCGCTGAGGAACAGCGTGTCGTTCATCGCCATGCCGGACACGTCGTGCTGGAGGGACTCCGGGATCTCGTTCGGGAGCGCCTCGATCGTCACCTCGCGGGTGACCTGCTCGAGCACGCCGCCCTCGCGGACGCCCGGGGCATCCTCGGCGCCGGTGAGATCGACCATGACTGTCGCCTGGATGGCGACGTCGAGCCGCACGCGGATGAGCTCGATGTGCATCGTGTCGCCGCGGACCGGGTGATGGTCGGCGTGCTTGACGACGGCGGAGCTGCTCTGGCCGCCAAGGGCGAGGTCGAGCACGGCGCCGCGGGCGGCCAGCGCCTGGCGCAGCTCACGGGCATCGACGTCGAACGCGACGGGGTCCTCACCGCCGCCGTAGAGGACGCCGGGAACGCGGCCCTCGCGGCGCAGGCGGCGCGCGGCGCGAGAGCCCTCGGCGGAGCGCGGATGCGCTTCGAGCTTGGTCGCAGAAGTCTTGGCCATGGGACGGACGATGGTAGCGCCGGTCCGGCTCAGCGCAGCTGGCGGTGTGCCCGGTACATCTGCGCCACCACGTCGTAGGCCGGCTTCTTCTGGCCGTCGAGCGTGATCAGGCCCTTCTGGTGCAGGGGCGACGTCGGCCACGGGTTGCTGCCGTCCCAGCCCGGGCGGATCCGGAACTCCTGGACCGTCCAGTACAGCGCGCCGGCAAGCCACGGCTTGCTGTCGAAGATCGTGAGGATGTCGCGCACCCATTGGGCCTGGAACGCGTACGTGCCCTTCTCGTCGACCGGGCCGTCGCGGTTGGCCTCGGCCCCCCACTCGGTCGCGATGATCGCCTTGTCGCGGTAGCAGCGGTGCAGCTGGTCGAGATAGTCCGACAACAGCGACCGGTCGGAGATCTCGCCGAGCCGCCCGAGGTACCAGCCGAAGTACAGGTTGACCCCCAGGACCTGCAGGGGCGCGTAGCCCTTCTGGCAGCCGCTCGAGGGATAGCCGGCGAAGGCGATGCCGACGGGGCGGGTCGGGTCCAGCGCCTTGGCGGTGCGCGTCGCCCGGGCGATGTAGGCGGTCTGGAAGCGGCCGACCGTGGAGTTGAGCTCGTTGCCGATCGACCACACGATGATCGACGGGTGGTTGCCGTTGTCGATGACGTTGTCGCGCAGCTGCGCGTCGGCCCGGGCGAGGACCGCGCCGTTCGTCAGGTAGTTCGTCTTGACCTGGTAGAAGGGGATCTCCGACCAGACGAGGATGCCGCGGCGGTCGGCCTCCTCGTACATCTGCGGGTGCAGCGGATAGTGCGCGCGGATCATCGAGCCGCCGGCCTGCTGGACCCAGTCGAGGAGGCGGTTGCGGTCAGCGTTGTCGAGCGCGGAGCCCTTGTCGGGGGTGTCCTCGTGCAGCGACATGCCGCGGGCGTTGAGCAGGTGGCCGTTGATGAGGAACGTGCCGCTGCCGGTGACGCGCAGCTGGCGGATGCCGGTGCGCACCGCGTACTGCTGGACGCGCCGGCCGCCGACCGAGGCGTCCACCGACGCGTCGTAGAGCGTCGGGCGGTCGGGCTCCCACAGGCGCGGGTTGCGCACCGTCAGCGAGCCGCTGACCTGGCGCGACCCGCCGCGACCGAGGACCACCGAGCCGAGCCGCACCCGCTGCGAGCCGAAGCGGCCGGTGATCGAGGCGCGGACCGTGTGGCCGGAGAGGTTGCGGGCGTTGACGCGGAAGAGGACCTGCGCCGGACCGCTGACGCTGGGCAGCCGCGGCAGGATCTGCACGTCCTCGAGGTCGACCTGGTCGACCTCCCGCAGGTACACCTCGCGCAGGATGCCGCCGTACGGCCACCAGCCCGCGTTCGGCACGCCCCGGGAGCTGAGGCGCTGGTAGGGCACGTCGAGCGCATGCGTCTTGGAGTCGGTGCGGACGAGGAGGGTGTTCGTCCCGCGATGCAGGTAGCGCGCGGGGATGACGAACTCGAACGGCAGGAAGGCACCGACGTGCGTGCCGAGCCGGTGGCCGTTGATCGACACCGACGAGCGGAAGTTCACCGACTCGAAGCGGACGACCCAGCTGCGCCCGCGCGGCGCGCTCGGCAGCGTGAACTGCTTGCGGTAGTAGGCCACGCCGCCGAGGTAGCTCTGCAGGTCGTCGCCCTTGTTCCAGGCGTACGGAACCGTGATGTCCTGCCAGGCGCCCGTCGTGCGCAGCTGCCAGGTCCCGCCGAGCAGGTAGCGGCCGCTCGGGCCGTCGTGGTACAGCGCGCCCTTCGCCGGCGTGTCCGCACCCGCGGCGGCCGCCGGCACGAGCAGCGCGGCGGCGAGGAGGGCGGCGAGGAGATGGGAGCGGCGAAGCATCTGGACCGGGGCAGGAACACCGGCCGGCGCGGATTGTTGCGCTCCGGCTCGCGAGTGCGAGACGGCCCGCTAGCAGGCGGCGGTCCGGCCGATGGGTCTGCTCAGGGCGGTCAGGCTAACGGACAGCCCGGAGAGCACGTTCCCCGTGCGCCGCACGGCGACGCACTGGACCGTCGTCAGCCGGCCGGGCGCCGTCCAGACGACCCGCGTCGGCCCGCTGGCCGAGCCGAGCGAGTACGACGTGCCCGAGTCGTAGGCGACGACGTCGAGCTTGCCGGGCGACCTCAGCGTGCGGGCGTTCTCACGCACCGTCGCCGCGCAGCGCGGATCCTCGGCACAGCCGTCGAGCCGGTCGAGCATGGCCGGGACGTCGCCGCGGGCTTGCGCCGCCAGCAGCTTCGTCACGGCGTCGCGCTCGGCGTTCTCGGTCGTCAGCCAGCGGGCGAGGCCGAACGAGATCGCCAGGAAGACGACCACGGCGGCGATGATGACGGCGAGGCGGCGCACGCGCCGCGGCAGGCTACGCGACCGACCGCCCGCTCGGCGCTACAGCAGCGGCGGGTCGTCGCCGTTGAGCTCGAGGAACCGCACGACCGAGGCCTCCTGATGCTCCAGGCGCTCCGCGGTCTCGTGCGCGTGCGCGGCCGCCCGCTCCAGGAAGTCCTCCAGGCAGCGCTCCGGATCGTCGGGCAGCGGATACACCCACGCGACGTCCGGCTGGGCGAGCGCGATGCCCATCGGCGGGCGTCCCTCGGCCAGCGTCCGCGCGCCGCAGACCGGCGCGACCGTGATCTGGCGCTCCGGCGCGACGAGCGCGACCGGCATGAGCCGGTGCGCGGGCAGCCGGACGTCGATCTCGATGGAGCGGTCGACCGTCACCTCCGGCCCGACCGCCGCGGCCAGCGGTTCGCGCCAGACGGCGAGCACCGTGTCGGCGGCGACGAGCGCGTCACGCAGCGCTCGCGCCTGTGCCGCGTAGAGCTCCTCGGCCGCGTCGCGGTCCTCGGCGTCCGCGAGGTCGAGATCGCACGGCACGCGCAGCAGGTCGCCGGCGCCCACCGCGGACCCCGCACCGAGCCCGCCGTGAGCCACGTACGTCTGGATCGTGCCGAGGTCCCGGCGCCCGTGGAAGATGACGGTCAGCGCGTCGCACATCGAGAGGGGCGCGACCTTGAGCGCGACCGCGGCGGCATCCGCCTCGTCGATCAGGGCCCGCCTGAGAAGCTCGTCGCTATGCCCTTCGTCCTTCATGGTGCGATTCTTCCCCTGCCGGGTACTGGATTCAACCGACCGCGCGGACAGAACGACGCATGAGGGACTGGACATCGTGAAGCTGATCTACAAGCCCTTCGGCATCATCCTGGGCATTCTCGCCGGCCTCGCCGGCCGTCAGGTCTTCAACGTCGTGTGGGGCAAGCTCGACGACGAGGAGCCGCCCGAGGCGACGACGGAAGAGGCGCCGCTGAAGAAGGTCGTGCTGGCGGCGGCGCTCCAGGGCGCGATCTTCGCCACCGTCCGCGCCGCGGTGAACCGCGGCGGGGCCAAGGGCTACGCGCACCTGACCGGCGTGTGGCCGGGCGAGAAGCGGCCCGACCCGAAGTGAGAACCCTCGGGGGCCCGCCTCCCGCCGGCAGACGCTGCGAGCCCACCTTGCGGACCCCGTCCCGCCGGCCCGGCGCCGGCACCCCCAGCCCGCCCGCTCAGGCGCCGCCGCGCCGGCGGACGGTGAAGCCGCGCTCGGCGAGATCGCCGAGGTCGTCCTCGAACGCCGCGAAGTCGCCCGCCAGGAGGTGCTCGAGCGGCGCGCCGCGGCGCACCCACACGCGCAGCATCCCGTCCCCCACCCGCTCGGCCGCCTCGGCCGTGAGGTCGAGCAGGATCCGCAGCCGCGGGTCGGCGTCGGCCTGCCCCGAGACGATCGTCAGCGGATCGGTGCCGAGCACCTGGCAGAGCTCGCCCTCGGTGAGCCCGAGGCGGTCCATCAACCGGTGCGCCCCGCCGTCGCTCAGAACAGCTGGTTCTCCCCGCCGAACACCTCGGACACGGAGTCGTTCGTGAAGATCCGGCGGATCGAGTCCGTCAGCAGCTCCGCGCACGACAGGACCCGGACGTTGTCCGGGGCCCCCGCGCGCAGCGGGATGGTGTCCGTCACCACGATCTGCTCGAACGCGGCGGCGCGGAGGTTCTCGTACGCGGCCCCGGAGAGGACCGGGTGCGTGGCGGCGGCGTACACGGCCCGGGCGCCGGCGTCGATGACCGTCTGGCCCGCCGCGCAGAGCGTGCCGGCCGTGTCGATCATGTCGTCGACGATGATCGCCGTCTTGCCGCGCACGTCGCCGATGACATAGCCGATCTCCGCGACCTGCTGGGCCGGGCGCTCCTTGTCGAGGATCGCCAGCTCCGCGCCGATCTTCGAGGCGAACTTCTTGTTCAGCTTCACGCGGCCCGCGTCGGGCGCGACGACCACCAGATCCTCCAGGCCGAGGTCGACGAAGTACTGGGTGAGCATGAACAGCGCCGTCATGTGGTCGACCGGTTTGCGGAAGAAGCCCTGGATCTGGCCGGCGTGCAGGTCCATCGTCAGGACGCGGTCGGCACCCGCGGCCTCGATCATCCGCGCCACGAGCCGCGCGGAGATCGGCTCGCGCGGGGCGGACTTCTTGTCCTGGCGGCTGTAGCCGAACCACGGGGTGACGGCGATGACGCGGTGTGCGGACGCGCCCACCGCCGCGTCGATCATGAACAGCAGCTCCATGAGCGCGTCGTTGGCGGACACGCCCGTGGCCGGGTTCGCGCACGTCGGCTGGATGATGAAGACGTCCGCGCCGCGGATGGACTCCTCGAAGCGGCAGTACACCTCGCCGTTGGAGAACGTCTTGAGCGTCACCGTGCCGAGGTCCACGCCCAGCTTGTCCGCGATCTTCGCGCCGAGCTCGGGGTTCGCGCGGCCCGAGAACAGCATCAGGCGCTTGTCGTACTCGATCGGCAGGCTGGTCGTCGCCAGCGCGGGCTGCGGCTCGATCGCGGTCATGGAGGTCGGTTCCCGGTGGACGTGTGCGTGGGGGCCGGGACGGATGCTACCCGTCGGCTCGGCGGCGGTCCGCGTAGCCCTCGATGTTCGTCTGGCGGCTGCGCGCCACCCCCAGCGCGCGCGGCGGGACGTCGCTGACGATGACCGATCCGGCCGCCGTGAACGCTCCGTCGCCGACCGTCACGGGCGCCACGAAGGTCGTGTCGACCGAGCTCTTGACGCCCGCGCCGATCGTCGTGCGGTGCTTGCGTACGCCGTCGTAGTTGGCGGTGACGTTGGACGCGCCGATGTTCGTGCCGGGGCCGATGTCGGCGTCGCCGATGTAGGACAGGTGCGGCACCTTCGTGCCCTCGCCGATGTCCGAGTTCTTGATCTCGACGAACGTGCCGGCCTTGGCGCCGTCGCGCAGGAGCGCGCCGGGGCGCAGGTAGGCGAACGGCCCGACGCTCGCCCCGCTGCGGACCTCCGCGCCGTCGAGGTGCGAGTGGCGCACCACCACTTCGTCGCCGAGACGGCTGTCGAGCAGGGTGCTGTGGGCGCCGACCGTGCAGCGCTCGCCGACGACCGTCCTCCCGCGTAGCGAGCACCCCGGCTCGACGGTCGTGTCGGCGCCGATCTGCACGCCCACGTCGATGACGGTCGTGGCCGGCGCGATGAACGTCACGCCGCCGCGTGCGTGCTCCTCGACGATGCGGCGCTGGGCGATCTCGGTGACCCGGGCGAGGTCGACGCGGTCGTTGACCCCGAGCATGACGGTCGGGTCCCCGATGACGTGCGCCGCGACGCGGTGGAGTGCGGGCAGGACGTCCGGGAGGTAGTACTCGCGCTGGGCGTTGTCGTTGGACAGCGCGGCCAGCTGCTCGACCAGCGGACCGCCCGAGAAGGCGTAGACGCCGGTGTTGACCTCGCGGATGGCCAGCTCGGCGGCGGTGGCGTCGCCCGGCGCCTTGGTCTCCACGACCCGCTCGACGCTGCCGTCTGCCGCCCGCACGACGCGCCCGTAGCCGGCAGGGTCGTCGAGCACCATCGTGGCCATCGTCGCCTGCGCACCCGCCTGCTCGTGGGCGGCGACGAGCCCCTCGATCGCCTCGGCGGTGATGAGCGGCACGTCACCCGAGAGCACGACGACCGTGTCGCCGGCGCCGATGTGGTCCGCCGCGCTGCGCATCGCGTCGCCGGTGCCCAGCGGCCGCTCCTGCACGGCGAGCGCCACCTCGGCCCCACCGCCGGCCGCGACGCCCTCCAGGACGTCCGCCAGGGCGCGGTCCGGTCCGCCGACGACGACCACCCGGCGCGCGCCCGCCGCGAGCGCCGCGTGGACCGGCCAGAGGACCATCTCGCGGCCGCAGACCGGGTGCAGGACCTTCGGCACGCGCGAGCGCATCCGCGTGCCCTGGCCGGCGGCCATGATGACGACGGTGGGATGGGTCATAGCTGCGGGGCGAGGACTCGAACCTCGTCTTGGAGGACCAAAACCTCCCGTCCTACCAGTTAGACGACCCCGCACCGGGGACCGCGGATCCTACTGTCGCGACGCCGGATCGGACCGCTCGCGCAAGGTGCCGAGCATCGAATGCAGCAGCACGTCGGGAGCGTCGCGCTTCGACAGGACGAGGTCGATCCCCGACAACCCGCCGGTCAGCTCGCCGATCTCACCGGCGGCCAGCGACGACACCACGGCCAGCACCGCGGCGGGCGCCGCCGCGCGGACCCGGCTGACGCCGTCGCGCTCGAAGGTCGGCAGCCACAGGTCGAGCAGGATCGCGTCGGGCTGCAGGTCCCGGGCGAGGGCCTCCGCCAGATCCCAGGCGTCGGCGGTCCCCACCACGCGGAACCCGCCGTCCTCGAACACGGTCTGGATGATCAGGCGAAAGCCGGGCGCGTCGTCGCACACCAGCAGGCGGGGTGAGTTCGCCATGGGGCCCGATGGAAATACCACGTCCGCTCGGTTTTCATCCGCGATTGCCCTCCCGGCGGTGCGGTGGCGGACACCGGCCGACGATTGACCGATGCGCCGAGGGGGCAGATGCGCGCCCATGCCCGTCGCCATCGTCACCGGCTCGGACTCCGGCATCGGCCGCGCGACGGCGGTCGCGCTGGCCGCGGCCGGCTGCGACGTCGGCATCACCTGGCGCTCGGACGCCGAGGGGGCCGAGGGCACCGCGGCGGAGGTCCGCGCGACCGGCCGCCGCGCCGAGGTGCGCCACCTCGACCTCGACGATCCCCGCAACGGCCCACCGGTCATCGACGAGCTCGCCGACGCCCTCGGCGGGCTCGACGTGCTCGTCAACAACGCCGGTGGCGGGAACGCCGGGCCGTTCCTCGAGGCGGACGTCGAGACCTTCGAGCGCACCGTCCGCGTGAACCTGACCGGCGCCTTCACCTGCGCCCAGCGCGCCGCCCAGCGGATGGTGCGCGACGGCACCCGGGGCCGGATCGTCAACGTCACCTCGATCCACGAGCATCTGCCGCTGCCCGGCTCGTCGGACTACGTCTCGGCCAAGCACGCGCTGGGTGGCCTGACGAAGGCGATGGCGCTCGACCTCGCCGAGCACGGCATCACGGTCAACGCCGTCGCACCCGGGCAGATCGCCACCGCGATGACCAGCAACGAGGACGTCGATCCGCGGACGATCGCGCGGCCGAACATCCCGCTCGGCCGGCCGGGCGACGCGCGCGAGGTCGCCGCGATGATCGTGGCGCTCGTCGGCCCCGGCAGCGGTTACACGACCGGGGCCTCGCTCATCGTCGACGGTGGGCTCGGGCTCGTCGGGCCGGCGCTCGGCAACTGAGCGGGCCGGTCGCGTTCACCCGCCGAGCGCGGCGCGCACGTCGGCGGGCGTGGCCGGGTCGGCGAGCAGGGCGGCCACGTCGGCCGGCGTGGCGAGCCCGCGCTCGGGCCGCAGCCAGCCGATCGACAGGCCCGCCGCCATCGCCGCCTCCCGGGAGAGCTGCAGGACCTCCGGGCCGTCCCACTGCGCCGGGTCGAGGCCGAACAGCGCGCGGTGCGGCTCGCGGGCGGCGAGCAGGTAGTAGTCGCCGTCGTAGGCGGGGCCGAAGACGACGTCGATGCCGTCGGCGAGGTCGTCGCGCACCGACCACGCGTGGTGCGGGCCGAGCGCGGGCGGGGCTTCCGTGACGAGCACGGTGGGCAGGCCGGTGCGGCGGACGGCCTCGGCGAGCGCGGCGGCCCGGCGCTCGCCGGCGTGGGCTCCCTCGACCGAGAACGTCTCGAGGGCGGCCGGGCGGTCCCCGCCCGCCCCCTCCGGGCCGACCGCCAGGTAGGCCGCGCCCGGCGCCGCCGTGGCCGTCGCCCACGCCTCGGTCCGGGCCCCGAGCAGCCGCCGCAGGTCGGCGGTCGCCGCCGCCCCGAGCCCCGCGGGCCCCGTGCGGCCGCCCGCGCCGGGGGCGAGCACCACGACGGCCAGGTCGGTCAATCGAACCGGAAGTGGGTGCCGACGGGGCGCGGGCCGGCGGCGGGCACGCGGCCGACGGCCGCGCGCAGCGTGCCGGCGAACACCGCGCCCGAGCGGCCGATGAGCTCGATGAGCGTCTGCACCGGCGTCGGCTCGTCGGGGACGCCGTTGGCGTAGTCGGTCGCGTAGCCGACGAGCGCGTAGGGCAGCTCGGCCTCGCCGCAGAGCACCGTCTCGGGGCCGGCGGTCTGCGAGACCGCCGTCACCCCGGCCTGCCGGAGCATCCGGATCTCCGTGCGCGTGTTGAAGCGCGGGCCGTCCACATGGCCGTAGCAGCCGCCATCGCGGACCGGATGGCCGGCGGCGCGGGCGGCGTCGAGCAGCACGCCGCGCAGCTCCGGCGCGAAGGGCCGGTCGAAGATCCAGTGCCCGCGGCCGGGCATTCCCGGCTCGGTGTACAGGGTGCACAGCGATCCGTCGGGCAGGCGGTTGGCGAGGAAGTGCAGGTCGTCGAAGACGACCAGCGTCCCGAGCTCGAGCTCCGGGTCGAGCGCACCGCAGACGGTGGCCGCGAGGACGCAGCCGGCGCCCGCCTCCTTGAGGGCGAGCACGTTGGCCTGGTGGCTGACCGAGCTCGACAGCCGCCGGTGGCCCTCGCCGTGGCGCGAGACGTGGACGACCTCGACGCCCGCCCACGTGCCCGTGGTCACCGGCGCCGGGCCGAAGCGGGTGTCGACCGTGCGTGCCTCGGCGTCCTCGAAGCCCGGCAGCGCGTACGTGCCCGAGCCGGTGATGATCCCGACCTTCATGGCGCGCCATCCTACGGAGCGCCGCGCGCGCCGAGAGCCCGGCCGCGCGCTACGGGGCCGTGGGGGCGCCCGGCGCCGGGTCCGACGGGCCCGCCGGCGGCGCCGGCGTCGTGTCGGGCGGCTGCGGGGTGTCGGTCGGGTCCGCGGGCGGCGGGCCGTCCGGGACCGGATCGGTCGGGTCCGTGGGGCCGGGGTCCACCGGACCGGGGTCGACGGGTCCGGGATCCACGGGGCCCGGGTCGACCGGCGCCGGATCGACCGGCGGGGCCGGGTCGGGCGGCAGTGCGGGATCGAGGGGCGGAGCCGGGGCCGGCGGATCCGGCGCCGGTGGATCCGGCGGCGGCTTGGGCGGATGCGAGGTCGGGTCGGCCGGATCGGTCCCGGCGTCGACCTCGGCGGCGTTCGTGAAGCCGTCGCCGTCGCTGTCCAGATCGCCGTCGTTGCGAGGGCCCGACGCCGCCGGGCTCACGACCGACTTGCTGTCGCTCTGGGCGATCGGCGCACGTGCGGCGGTCCCGCCGGTGCCCGGCCCGCCGGACCCGACGACGGGGATCGGCCCGCTCGTCGCGCCGCGCGTGACCGCGGTCGACGGGTTGAGGCCGAGCTTCTGCTCGACGGCGTTGGGCAGGCCGTCGCCGTCGGAGTCGTCCTCGCCGTCGGAGACGCCGTCCTCGTTCGTGTCCGGCTTCTGCGGGTCGAATTTCACGAGGTACTCGTTGCGGTTGTTGACGCCGTCGACGTCGGGGTCGTAGGCGGCGTCGGCGGTGGCGCGCGGGTCGAGCCCGTGGTCGACCTCGAACGCGTCGGGCACGCCGTCGCCGTCCGTGTCGCTGCGCTGCGGGTCGGTGCCGATGCGCTCCTCGCGGGCGTCCGGCAGGCCGTCGCCGTCGGAGTCCGCCGCGGCGTGGGCCACGGGGCCGCGCGCCCGGATGCCCGTGCCGCCGCCGTGGGTGGTCGCGGCGCCGGCCGCGCCGTCGCCGGAGAGCGAGGCGGCGACGTTCACGACGCCGCCGGGCGCGCCGGCGCCGTCCGTGGCGGCCAGGCCGTCAGCCGAGCGGACCTCGCCGCCGGAAGCCCCGATGGCGCGGGCCGGCTCGCGTGTGGGCGAGTCGAGCAGGTCCGAGCGCTGCAGGGTGCCGGTGGGCAGGACGCGAACGACGCGGGCCTCGACCGCGGGCAGCACCTGGTCGCGCGCGGATTCGCTGCGCCACAGGGGCCAGTCCGTGAAGCCGAGCACGTGGACGTTGAGCCCCGAGAGGCTCCCGGCGATCAGCGTCGCCGACGCTGCCATCCCGGCAGCGAACCACGCGACGTTGGAGGCCCGACGCCGGAGCCGGGCAGCTGGCCGTTGCGGCACGCCCACGTATTGGTTATCGGCTATGCACCCAGAACCTTGAGCGGAACTTCAGGAAGCCCCGACCCCGCATTCCGACAGGAGATTCGCGGTGTCCGCAGCGTCCCGAGGTGGTCGCAGCAGGCCGTTGCGAGAGCGATGACGCGATGTCAATGTCTCGCTTCGCGGGCCAGTGGCGAGGCGGGTGCGGGGGCCGGTCGCCGAGGCGGGTGCGCGGGCCGGTCGCCGAGGCGGGTGCGGGGGCCGGTCGCCGAGGCGGGTGCGCTGACCGGTCGCCGAGGCGGGTGCGCTGACCGGTCGCCGAGGCGGTCCGCGCGCCCGCGCTCAGCGGCCGCGGCCCGGCGCGCTGACGCGGCCGCCCGCGCTGCCCGCCTCCGTCGCCGGCCCGCCGCGGGCGGCGATGCCGAGCACGCGCATCGCCTTCAGCCCGAGCGACAGCTTCTCGCGCCCGTCGCTGGAGCCGACGTCGAGCCCGCTCAGGTCGCGGACGCGCTCGAGGCGGTAGCGGATCGTGTGGCGGTGCGTGAAGAGCCGCTGGGCCGTGCCCGCCACGTTGCCGTCGGCCTCCAGGAACGACTCGAGCGTCTTGACCAGGTCGGTCTCGTACTGCTCGTCGTAGGCGACGAGCGGCTCGACGGTCTCGGCGTAGAAGCGCTGCAGCTCGGCCGGGTCCTCGCTCATGGCGGACAGCAGCAGCCGGTAGGCGCCGGTCTCCTCGAAGGCGAGCGCGTCGCGCTCGGCGTGGCCCTCGGCGACGTTGGCCGCGAGCAGCGCCTCGTTGGCCGCACGGCCGATCTCGCCGGGCTGCGCCGCCCGCCGGCTGCGCCCGACGGCGAACGAGAAACCGGTGAGCGCCGCATGCAGCTCACGTACGAGCGCGTCGACGGCCCGGGCGGCGGCGTCCTCGCCGGCGCCGGGCAGCAGGACGACCGCCTCGGCGGTGAGCGCGTCCCCACGCGGGCGCAGGATCGCGATGCTGCCGGGCGCGGCGGCCCGGGCGCCGCGCTGGGCGACTCCGAGGAAGCGCTCGCGCCAGCCCTCGTCGGCGAGGGCGAGCGGGTGCGCCCGGGCGACGACCACGGAGCCGCCGGCCTCGACCTCGATGCCGAGCTCGCGGCCGCGGGCGACCGCCAGGGCGGGCTCGCCGGCCTCGCCGGCGAGCAGGGCGGCGACGAATCCTGCCGACGCCTCCTCGGTCGCGAGCGCCGGCCCCCGGACGCGCTCCACCTCGGAGGCGATCAGGGTGAGCACGAGCCGGACGAGGCCCGGGCCCGGGTGGGAGCGGGCACCCATGCGCAGCTGACCGACGGCGCGGTCGGCGACCCGCAGCTCGTGGGACTCGACCCCATGAGCGGCCGCGAGCAGGCGCTGCTCGTCGCTGGGGGAGCGCGCCGCGACGGCGAGCACGACGCCCGAGCGATCGATCACCGCCAGGCTGGCGTCGAGCGCCCGCTCGGCGGCGCGCACCACCGCCGGCAGGCCGGCCCCGGACTCGAGCGCCGCGGTGATCGAGTCCAGCGCCGCGAGGTCGATCGCCGCCTGAGCAGTTGCCGCCGGCATGGACATCGGAGGAGAGGCTATCTGGCGCCCGCGGGCGCGCTGCTCAGAAATTGCCCTCGATGCGGTCCCAGAACCAGGTGATCGCCAGCCCGCCCGCCACCCCGACGCCGACGAAGGCCGCGAGGACGTACAGCGACAGGAACGCCGCGGCCATCCGCTCCCAGACGCGGCTGTAGCTCGTCCAGGCCGGGCGCAGGATGAGCATGACGAAGGCGACGAGCGCGATGAGCGCGCACGCCCCGGCGACGACGTAGGTGACCTGTTCGTTGGTCATCGGGCCACCTGATTCTTGCCGATGTAGGCGACGACCAGGCCGATGACGCCGCAGAGCGCGTAGATCGTGGCGGCCAGCCCCCACCCCCCGAGGACGTCCGAGAGCCAGTGCGCGTGGAGGTAGATGCGGCTGAGCCCGACCGCGACGCTGATCACGATCCCGATCACCAGCACGAAGGCGCGGCCGGCGAGCCGGGGCACGAACCGCGAGAGGAGCACCGCGATCGCCACCCAGGCGATCGAGTTGGCCGCGTGTCCGGACGGGTACGAGCTGCTGTTCGTGGCGACCAGCGCACCTTCGGGGCGGGGCCGGTCGACGATGGCCTTCGTCACGTTCACGGCGATGACGGTCAGGGCCAGGCCGGCCGCGAGGACGGCCACGGCGCCCCAGCGCCGCCGGCGCGCGAGGATCGCGGCGACCACGGCGGAGACCGGGATGACCACCCAGATCGACCCGAGCCACGTGACCGCCCTGGCGACGTCCACCAGCCAGTCGGCGCGCAGATCGTCGGCCAGCTCGAACGCGCGGCGATCGGTGACGAGCGGCGCGTCGCCCGGCCCGACGTTGAAGGCCAGCGCCACGAAGCCGAAGCTGCCGACCGCCGCGATGGCGAACAGAGTGGTGACCTCGAGGCCCAGGTCGCCGGGGGTGAACCGCTCCAGGGTGAAGCGCGCCGGGCCCTTCAGGCGACGGCTGACCGGCACGACGACCCGACGGACGACGGGCCGCACCACCGCGGCGACCGGCCGCAGCAGCGGGCGCTCGGCCTGCTTGTGCAGCCAGGCGTGGGCCTTCTCGCGGTTCTCCGCCACGCGCAGCCACCGGTAGGCCCAGATGCCGCCGACGACCACGACGATGACCGTGCCGAGGGCGAGCGCGCCGCGCCCGGCGTAGTCGGCGATCGTGCCGAAGCTCTGCCAGAAGATGTAGCCGAGGACGCAGAACGTCGTGCCCCACAGGCCCGCGCCGATGATGTCGTAGGGCAGGAAGCGCCGCAGGGGCATGCGCGACGAGCCGGCGATGAACGGCGCGACGGCGCGGATGAGCCCGACGAAGCGGCCGATGAGCACCGCCTTGCCGCCGTGGCGGTCGAAGAAGCGCTCGACCTGCTCCAGGCGCTCGTGCGTGATCTTGACCTTCGAGCCGTGGCGCTCGAGGAACTCGCGCCCGAGCCTGCGGCCGAGCATGTAGCTCGTGAGGTCGCCCGCCACCGCGCAGAACCAGACGAGGGCGATGAGCGCGAAGATGTTGATCTCGCCCTGCCCCGCGACGACGCCGCCGACGAGGATCGTCGTCTCCCCCGGGGCGACCAGGCCGACGAACGCCCCGGTCTCCAGGAAGGCCATGACGCCGACGAGCAGGTACGTCCACGGCCCGAGCGCCTGCCCGAGATCTTCGATGAGGTGCTCGAGGCTCGGCAGGTGGATGACGCCGGTCGAGTACACGCCGAGCGCCGCGACGACCACGATGCCGATGCCCAGCTCGACGCGGCCGAGCTTGCGCCGGCGCCAGACGAGCCACGCGGCGAGGGCGATCGCCGCGAGCAGCGGGATGATCTTCATGCGAGCCGGGCGGGCCGGGGATGCAGCGTCATGCGGGCCAGTTCGGCTCCGGCGCCGCGACGAGCGGTGCCGGCCGGCGGCCGGCCAGCGCATCCGCGGCCAGCCGCGCGCGCTGCGCGCCGTCCGAGCCGAGGAACAGGCCCAGCGCGGTGGGGCCCGAGCCGCTCACCAAGGCGACGTCGGCGCCCGCGGCCCGGGCGGCGGCGAGGGCCTCGTCGATCTCGGGCGCGAGCGCGAGCGCGGCGGGCTGGAGGTCGTTGACGAGCATCTCGAGTGGTAGGTCTCCCCCGCTTGCCGCCTCCTGCACCTCGGCGTGGCGCCGGCGCAGGTGCCCCTCGTCGCGGGCGAGGCCCTGGCGATCGGCCTCACGGTAGACGGCCGCGGTCGACAGCTCGCGGGTCCCCGGCAGGACGAGCACGCCGAACGAACCGCCGTCGGGAAGGCGCTCGACGCGCTCGCCGGCGCCGGTGGCCAGCACGCGGCCCGGCCGGACCTGTGCCGGCACGTCGGCGCCGAGCCCGGTCGCGAGCTCATGCATCAGCGCGTGGCCGCCCAGACCGGACGCCCGCGCGGCCAGTCGCAGCGCCGCCGCGGCGTCGCCCGAGCCGCCGCCCATGCCCGCCGCGACGGGGACCCGCTTGACGATCGTCAGCCGCTGGGGCGGCGCCTCCCAGCCGGTCGCGGCGCGGAACGCGGCGAGCGCCGCGCCGCCGAGGTTGGGGCCTTCGACGCCGGGACAGACGATGCGGTCCTCACCAGCTCCCTCGGGCGCCGGCTCGAGCGTCAGCTCGTCGGCGAGCGTCAGCGACTGCATCACCGAGACGAGCTCGTGCCGGCCGTCCGACGGGCGGGTCGGCCCGAGGTGGAGGCAGAGGTTGATCTTCGCGGGGGCGCGCTCGGTGAGGGTCACTGCGGGCCGTCGTCCGTCGTGGGCGTGTGGGCGGCGGTGGTCGGGCCGCCGGCGGCGAGCGTCTCGTACAGCGCGCGGAAGTCCGCGGGCGCGAGCCGCTCCGCGCGAGCGTCGGCGGGGAAGCCGAGCGACTCGAGCGCGGCGCGGGCGCGGTCGCGGATGCCGGGCGGCGCGCCGGCGGCCAGGGAGAGCGAGCGAGCGAGCGCCTTGCGCCGGTGCGCGAACGCCTGCTGCACGAGCACGCGCAGCTCGGGCGCCGCCGCCGGCCCGGTCCGCCGCGCCAGGACGAGCACCGAGTCGACGTTCGGCACGGGATGGAACACGCGGCGCGAGACGCCCCGCAGCACGCGGACGTCGGCGGCGAGCTGCGCGATCACGCTCGGGATCCCGTACGCGGCGCTGCCGGGCGCGGCGGCCAGGCGCTCGCCGACCTCCTTCTGGGCCATCGCCACCCAGAGCTCCGCGTGCGGCAGCTCCTCGATCGTGCGCAGGAGCGCCGACGCCGCGATCCCGTACGGGAGGTTCGCGACCACCTTGGTCGGCGGCGGGTCGAGCGCCCCCAGGTCGAGCGTCATGGCGTCGCCGAAGTGCAGCGTCGCGTTGGGGTGCGGGTCGAGCGCGTCACGCAGCGCGGGCTCCAGCGAGCGGTCGACCTCGATGACGTGCACGTGCGCCGCCCGCTCGGCGAGGTGCTCGGACAGCACGCCGAGCCCGCCGCCGATCTCCAGGCACACGTCGCCGGGGCCGAGCTCGGCCGCGCGCTCGATGACGCCGAGGATGTTCGAGTCGACGAGGAAGTTCTGACCGAGTTCGCGGTTGGGCCGCACGCCGAACTGCTTGAGGCGGCGCAGGCTGGGCTGGGACGGCAGCTCCGCGCTCACCAGCCGAACAGCCGCGCGGCGGTGCGCGCGACGTCGCGGTCGAGCTCCTCGAGCGACACGCCGCGGCGCTCGGCGATGAAGCGTGCGGTGTGCACGACGTACGCCGGTTGGTTGCGCTCCTTGCGCACCGCCTGCGGGGTGAGGTAGGGGGCGTCGGTCTCGACGAGCAGGCGGCCGGCGGGGACGCGCTCCGCGGCCGCCGCCAGCGCCTCGTTGCGGGGGTATGTCACGTTGCCGGCGAACGAGACGAACCAGCCGCGATCGAGCACCTCCTCGAGCCGGTCGGGCATCGAGAAGCAGTGCAGGAGGACGGTCACGCCCTCGGCGTGGTCGCACAGCATGCGCAGCGTGTCGTCCTCGGCCTCGCGGGTGTGGATGACCAGCGGCTTGCCGGTCTCGGACGCCAGGGCGATCTGCCCCTCGAAGGCGCGCTCCTGATCGGCGCGCGGGGCGCGGTCGCGGTAGTAGTCCAGGCCGGTCTCACCGATCGCGACGCAGCGCTCGTGGGCGGCGAGTGCGCGCAGCTCGGCGAGGTCCGCGCCGTCGAAGCCGTGCGCGCTGTTGGGATGACGGCCCACCGCGGCGTAGACCTGCGGGAACGCCTCGGCCGCCGCGAGCGCCTCGCGGCAGGTCGCGCCGTCCATCCCGATCGTGACGATGTGGTCGACGCCCGCCGCGGCCGCCGCGGCCACGAGCTCCTCGTCCGGCGGCTCGCAGCTGGACAGATGCGCGTGGGAGTCGATCATCGCTTCGGGAAGAGCGGCTCCAGCGCCTCGACGCGTACCGGCGCGGGGGCGCAGCGGGCGGCGTCGAACGCCGTCTCCGGCCGCCCGAGCGCGGCCAGCAGCCGCTCGGTGGAGGTCGGCAGGTACGGGACGAGCAGCACGGTCAGGACGCGCAGCCCCTCGTGCAGCGAGGCGAGAACGCGATCGAGCTCGTCAGCCTGCTCGGGGTCCTTGGCGAGCTGCCAGGGCCGGCGCTCCTCGACGTAGCGGTTCAGGCGCCGCACCCGCTTCCAGATCTCCTCGAGCGCGAGCGTCATCTCGACCTGGTCGAGATGCCCGGCGACCGTGTCGGCGAGCCCGTCGAACTCCGCCATCAGATCCTCGTCGAGCGCGGCGTCGTCGATGCGCCCGTCGCGGTAGCGGAGGATCATGGCGATCGTCCGGCTGGCGAGGTTGCCGTAGTCGTTGGCGAGCTCGCTCTCGTAGCGCGTGAGGAAGCCGCCCTCGGAGACCGGCCCGTCCTGCCCGAACGCGACCTCGCGGGTGAGGTAGAAGCGCAATGCGTCGGCGCCGAACTCGTCGATGACCGCGAACGGGTCGATGACGTTGCCGCGCGACTTGCTCATCTTCTCGCCCTCGCCGCCGTCGTCGGACGGCGTCAGGAGGAAGCCGTGGACGAAGACGTGCTCCGGCACCTCGAGCCCCGCGGCCATGAGCAGCGCGGGCCAGTAGATCGTGTGGAACTTCAGGATGTCCTTGCCGATGAGGTGGTACGTCGCCGGCCAGAACTTGTGGGTGAGGTCCTGCTGCTTGCCGCGGGCGAAGGAGAGCGCGGTGACGTAGTTCAGCAACGCGTCGAACCACACGTAGAAGACCTGCGAGCGGTCCCACGGGACCTCGACGCCCCAGCGCAGCCGCGGGCGCGTGAGGCTGACGTCCTGCAGGCCGGAGGCCAGGAACGAGCGCGCCTCGTTGTAGCGGTGGCGCGGCATGACGAAGTCCGGCCGCTCGTCGAAGAGCTTCTCGAGCTCTCCCTGGAACGCCGAGAGCTGGAAGAAGTAGTTCTCCTCGCGCTCGCGCACGAGCGGGATCTTGTGGATCGGGCACGTGTTGTCCGGGCCGATCTCGGCATCGGTCTTGAAGTCCGCGCAGCGGGGGCAGTACCAGCCCTCGTACAGGCCCTCGTAGACGAAGCCGTTCTCGCGGACCCGGACGAGGATCCCCTGGACCTTGCGCACGTGCTCGGGGTCGGTCGTGCGGATGAAGAAGTCGTTGGAGATCGTCAGCAGCGGCATCAGATCCTGGAAGCGCGCCGCGTTGCGGTTGGCCAGCTCCAGCGGCGGGATGCCGAGCTGCTCGGCCGCCATGGCGACGGGCTCCCCGTGCTCGTCGGTGCCGGTGAGGAAGAAGACGTCCTCCCCGCGCTGGCGCTGGTGACGCGCGAGCACGTCGGCCGCGATCGCGGTGTACGCGTGGCCCAGATGCGGCGCCGCGTTGACGTAGTAGATCGGCGTGGTCACGTAGAACGGCACGGCGACGCAGGCTACCCGGCGGCGGTCGCGGCGATCCGGGCGTGACGCCGGCGCCGCGCGCGCCCGGCGACGGCGCCGCCCGGCACGGCGAGCGCGAGCAGCGCCACGCCGGCCCACGCGGCGAGCGGGACGCGCCGCTGCGCGGGCGCGCGGGTCCGCTCGGCCGCGACGGCGACGGGCGATGCGGAGGGAGACGGAGAGCGGCGGAGAGCGGGAGGCGCCGGCCGGACGCGGCGGGCGGCCGGGCCGGCGGGAGGCGCATGCCGCGGCGGCGGCACCCCCTCGACGAGCGACAGCGGATCCACGTATCCCCACCGCCGCACCGTGCGGCGCGCGCCCAGGCGCACGAGCCCGTCCGCGCCCACCGCTCCCACCGCCCGGCCAGGCCGCACGCGGTCGCCGGCTCGCACCGACGGCCGCGCCAGGCCCAGCACCGTCGCGGTGAGCGCGCCGCAGCGGATCGACACGCCGGCACGGCCGTGCGGCAGCCGTCCGGCGAACGACACCCGACCGGCGCACGGCGCGACGACGATGGATCCGGCCGGCGCAGCGAGGTCCACCCCGCGCCGCTGTCCCGCGGCGAACGGATCCGGCCCCACGCTGAACCGCGCCACGACCCCACCGTCCACCGGCAGCCGCCACGACGCGAGGGCGCGGGCGGGCAGCGCCAGCAGCGCGGCGAGGGCGAGCGCGACAGCGGTGAGGAGCGGTGGACGGGATGGCATCGACGGCGACCGTAGACGCGATCGCGCGGGATCCGGCCGAGCGCAACGCTCTCGTGACGAAGGTGCGTCAGAGTTGGCACGGACGATGGCCGAGCCGTCACGACCCGAGGACGAGATCGACGCGCTGTACGGCCTGCGGCCGGGGGAGTTCGTCGGCGCCCGCGACGCCCTCGCCAAGCGCCTGCGCGCCGACGGGCAGCCCGACGCGGCGGACGCCGTCCGCAAGCTCGCGCGCCCGACCGTCGCCGCCTGGGCGATCAACGCGCTCGTGCGCGACGAGCCCGAATGGACGCAGGCGCTCGTCACGGCGGGCCGCCGGCTCGAGGAGGCCCAGCAGGCGCTCGTCGAGCACGGCGACCGCGATCGCTGGCGCGAGGCCAACGCCGCGCAGCGGGCAGCCGTCGACCGCCTGGCCCGGCTCGCCGAGGACCTCGTGCGCGAGGAACGCGGTTCGGTGAGCGCCGCGGTCCGCGACGCCATCCGGGAGACGCTCCACGCGGCGACCATCGACGCCGGCGCGCGCGATGAGGTGTGCGCCGGCCGGCTCGCCCACGAGCTGCGCGCCGTCGGCCTGCTCGGCGGCGACCTCACCGCCGCCGCGGTGCCCCGCCCCACCGGCCGCACGCCCGCGCCGGCCGCGAGATCGAGGAGAAGCAGCGCGGGCGCCCAGGCGCAGGCCGAAGCCGCCCGCCGCGCCGCCGCCGAGCAAGGGGCCCGGGACGCCCTGCGCCGCGCCGAGCGCGAGGCATCCAGCGCCGAGGCCGCCGCCAAGCGCGCCGCGCAGGGCGCCGAGCGCGCCGCGAAGGCGCATGCCGCCGCCGAGTCCGCGCTCGCCGAGGCCCAGGACGCCGCCGAGCGGCGCGGCGCCGAGCTGGCCGACGCGCAGCAGGCCGAGCGCGACGCCCAGAACGCCCTCGAGGCGGCGCAGACCGCGGTGCACGCCGCCCAGGCCGACCTTGACCGCGCGTTGAGCCAATCCTGAGGCGCCGGTTAGCCACCCGTTCCTATCCTGAACCTCATGTCCCGCCCGTCCCGTGACCAACAGCGCGCGCAGGCCCGCGCCGAGCGCGAGGCGGCCGAACGGGCCGCGCAACAGCAGGCCCAGCGCAAGAAGCGGCTCGTGCAGCTGGGCGGGATCCTCGCCGCGGTCGCGGTCGTCGCGGTCGTCGTCATCGTCGCCATCGGCGGCGGCAGCAACGACTCGTCGTCGCCCACGAACGCCGGGACCGTCTCGACCACCGGGGACGCCGCGCTGAACGCCCAGGCCGAGATCAACGACCGCCTGTCCGGCATCCCGCAGAGCGGCGTGACCCTGGGCCGCAAGGACGCGCCGATCACGATCATCGAGTTCGGCGACCTCCAGTGCCCGGCCTGCGCCATCGCCAGCCAGCAGGTGCTGCCCAGCGTCATCGACGACTACGTCCGGCCCGGCAAGGCGAAGCTCGAGCTGCGCGACATCCACTTCCTCGGTCCGGACTCCGAGCGGCTCGCCCGCTTCGGCGCCGCGGCGAGCGAGCAGGGCAAGCTGTGGAACGTCGCCGAGCTCGTCTGGGCCAACCAGGGCCAGGAGAACAGCGGCTACGCCACCGACGCCTACCTGCGCGCGATCGGCAACGGCGTGCCCGGTCTCGACGTCCAGGCCGCCCTGGCCACCCGCACGAGCGGAACGGTCCGGCAGCAGCTCGCCGAGGCCAAGACGCTCGCGCGCATCAACGGCGTCAACTCGACCCCGACGTTCCTCGTCGGCACGGGCGACGGCCCCCTCAAGACGGTCGGCGCGGACGCCCTCGTCTCCGAGCTCCAGCAGCTCAGCGCGGGCCAGTCGTGATCCGGCGCGCCGAGACCGGCCCGCGCACGATCGTCATGGCCGTGCTCGCGCTGGCCGGTCTCGGCATCTCCGCCTACCTGACCTCGGTCCACTACGCCGATGCCGCGCCGGTCTGCGCCGTCGGCCACGGATGCCAGACGGTGCAGGACTCGAAGTACGCCGAGATGGCGGGCATCCCGGTCGCGCTCATCGGGCTCGCCGGCTACGTGGCGATCCTCGCGTCGCTGCTCGTCCGCGGCGACAACGCCCGGCTGCTGCGCGTCGCCCTCACCGGCTTCGGCTTCGCGTTCAGCGTCTACCTGACCTACCTCGAGCTCTTCCGGATCGAGGCCATCTGCCAGTGGTGCGTCGGCAGCGCGGTGGTCATGACCGGGCTCTTCGCCCTCGCGGTGTTCGACTTCCTTCAGCCGCGCAGCGAGCGGTACAGCTCGTTGGCCGAGACCCCGGTGAGCTCGGACACGACGGCCGCCGCCGGACGCACGCGCGCGCCCGCCTCGACCAGCCGCTGAAGCGCGTCGAGCGCCGCCGCCCGGTCGGCCGAGCCCTCCGGCGCCCCGCCGACGACCAGCACGATCTCGCCCCGCACGTCGCCGTCCGCATAGCGCGCCGCGAGCTCGGACGCCGTGCCGCGCACGACCTCCTCGTGCACCTTCGTCAGCTCCCGGCACACCGCCACGGGCCGCTGCGGATCGGCCTGCGCGAGCGACGCGAGCGTGCTCGCCAGCCGCTTGGGCGACTCGAACGCGACGAGGGTCTCCTCGGCCGACCAGAGCGCCGTGCGCTCGCCCGCCTTGCGGGGGACGAAGCCGGCGAAGCGCCAGTGGTCGGCGGGCAGCGCGCTGGCGACGAGCGCGGCGAGCGCCGCGCTGGGCCCCGGCAGCACCTCGACCGCGAGCCCGGCGGTGACGCACGCCTCGACGAGCACGTATCCCGGGTCGCTGACGAGCGGCATGCCGGCATCGGAGACGAGCGCCACGACCGCACCATCGCGCATCCGGGCCACGAGCTCGCTCGCCCGCTGGCGCTCGTTGTGCTCGTGGTAGGAGACGAGCGAGGCCGAGACGCCGTAGCGGTCGAGCAGCACGCGCGTGCGCCGCGTGTCCTCGCAGGCGACGACGTCGGCGTCGCGCAGCGCGGCCAGCACGCGCAGGGTCACGTCCTCGAGGTTGCCGATCGGCGTCGGGCAGACGACGAGCCGCCCGCTCACGCAGCGGCCCGCGCGTCGACGCCGTCGCGGGCGAGCAGCGCCGCCCCGAGCATCCCGGATTCCTCGCCGAAGCGGGCGGGGACGACCCGCACGTGGTCGCGCGCCGGCGGCAGCCCGCGCGTGAGCAGCTCGTCCCGCGCCGGCTCGAGCAGCAGCTCGCCCGCGGCGACGACGCCGCCGCCGATCACGACGACGTCCGGGTTGAACACGTTGACCAGGCTCGACAGCCCGACGCCGAGGCGACGTCCGATCAGCGCGAGTACGTCGCGCGCCGCCTCGTCGCCGTCGTGGGCGAGCTCGGTCACGAGCGGTCCTGTGATGCCGCGGCCCGACGCGAGCGCGCGGCCGAGCTCCGACCGCGGCCGCTCGCCGGCCATGGCGGTCGCCTCGCGCACGAGCGCCGACCCCGACGCCATCACCTCCAGGCAGCCGCGGTTCGGGCAGTTGCCCTGGCAGGGCGGACCGTCCTGGTCGACGACGATGTGGCCGAGCTCCCCGGCGGCGCCCTGCGAGCCGCGGTAGACGCGGCCGTCGACGAGGATGCCGCCGCCGATCCCGGTGCCGAGCGTGAGCATGAGCGCGTGGTCGACGCCCCGGGCGGCGCCCGCGCGGTGCTCGACGAGCATCGCGAGGTTCGCATCGTTGTCCATGAACACGGGGAGGTCGAGGCGCTCGGCGAGCAGGTCGGCGACGGGAACGCCCGCGAGCGGCAGGTGGGTCGCGTAGACCGAGACGCCCCGGCGGCGGTCGATCGTCGACGGGATGCCGAGGCCGACGCCCTCCGCGGCGCCCCCGACCGCCTCGATGGCCTCGCGGACCGCGCCCTCGATGATCGACAGCACCTCGCGCGTCACGTTGCCCCGCGACGAGCGCAGCGCGCGATGATGCACGCGTAACTCGCCGTCGACCGCGCCGGCAAGCAGCTTCGTGCCGCCCAGATCGACGCCGATCACGCACCGTTTAGGCACCTTCGCCACCATACAGCGCCATGTCGGACGCCCCGGGGGGCCTCCCGGACGCGCCCCCGCAATACACGAAGTACCGCGCACGCCCTCGGCTGCTGCCACTGCGCGGCGGCGACGAGATCGCGGACCTACGCCGCACCGACGGGCGTCCGCCGCGCACCCGCGGGCGGAGATGGACGTGGAAGCGGGTGCTCAAGTGGGTGGCGATCGCGGTCGGCGCATGGATCGCGCTCTCGGTCGTGCTGTTCTTCCTCAGCGCGCAGATCCAGTCGGGCAACGTCTCCGGCGAGACGAAGAAGGCGCTCGACGACAGTGGCTATCCGCTGAGCTCCGCGAACAACATCCTGGTGCTCGGCTCCGATCAGCGTCAGGAGGGCACGAAGGAGCCCGGTGCGTCCACATCAGGGCCGAGCCGCGCGGACAGCATCATGCTGCTGCGCATCGGCGGCGGCCACAACTCGCGGCTGTCCATCGCCCGGGACACCCTCGTTGACATCCCGGGCCACGGCGTCGACAAGATCAACGCCGCATACGCGTACGGTGGCGCGCCGCTGGCGATCCAGACGGTCAGGAACTACCTCGGCGTCGAGGTCAACCACGTCATCGAGGTGAAGTTCGAGCACTTCCCCACCCTCATCAACTCGCTCGGCGGCGTGACGTACAAGGGCGGGTGCGTGCGGTCGAAGATCAACGGCGGCAAGGCCAACGGCGGCTACACGCTGCGGCTGAAGAAGGGCTCGACGCACATCGACGGCGACCAGGCCCTGGCGCTGGCCCGGACCCGGAAGAACCTGTGCCGGCCGAACCAGACCGACCTCGACCGGGCCAAGCGCCAGCAGCAGCTCATCAGCGCCATGAAGTCGAAGCTGGCGACGCCGTGGGGGCTGTTGGGCGTTCCCAACGGCTCGTTCTACCGCCTGCCGTTCATCGCGTGGAACACCCCGCGGACGTTCCGGTCGGACATGGGCGGCGCGACGCTCGGCGGCGTCTTCGCGGCGATGGCGATCGGCGGTGGGACGCACACGGAGGTGCTGGGCAGCCTCGACGGCAGCGTGCCGGAGACCCTGAAGGCCGCCGCCGTGCGGCGTTTCCTGAAGAACTAGTCCGACGAGGACGACGACGAAGACGACGACGAGGAGGACGAGGAGCTCGAGGACGACGTCGTGTCGGCCTTCTTCTCCTTCGCCTTGGCGTCGGTCTTCTCCGTGCCCTTCTCCGCGGACTCCTTCGTCTCGCGCTGGCGCTTGCGGGTCCCGTAGTCGGTGTTGTAGAAGCCCGACCCCTTGAAGTGCACGGCGGGAGCGTGCAGCACGCGCTCGACGGGCTGTCCCGTCTCGGGGTCCTCGGTCAGCGGGTCGGCGGTGATGGACTCCAGGATCTCGAACGTGGTGCCGTCCTGGCGGCGGTACTCGTAGATGGGCATCGGGCGCAGGATTGTAGAGTCCGCCGCCGCGTGCCCTCGGACGTCGTCACCATGGACAAGGTCGTTGCGCTCACCAAGCGCCGCGGCTTCATCTTCCCCAGCTCGGAGATCTACGGCGGGATCGGCTCGACCTACGACTTCGCGCACTATGGCGTGCTGCTGAAGACGAACGTCAAGAACGAGTGGTGGCGCTCGATGCTCCAGGAGCGCGACGACATGGTCGCGCTGGACTCCGCGATCCTCCAGCACCCGCGCACCTGGGAGGCCTCCGGCCACCTCGCCGGCTTCACCGACCCGCTCGTCGACTGCCGGGCGTGCAAGATGCGCTTCCGCGCCGATCATCTCGACCAGCTCGCCTGCGGTCGCAAGCCGTCCAAGCACCCGGGCGAGACCCCGGAGTGCGACCTGACCGAGGCGCGCGAGTTCAACCTCATGTTCGAGACGACCATGGGGCCGGTGAAGGACGCCGGCGCGACCGTCTACCTGCGCCCGGAGACCGCCCAGGGCATCTTCCTGAACTTCAAGAACGTCCTGCAGACCGCGCGCAAGAAGCCGCCGTTCGGCATCGCGCAGGTCGGCAAGTCGTTTCGCAACGAGATCACGCCCGGCAACTTCATCTTCCGCACGCGCGAGTTCGAGCAGATGGAGATGGAGTTCTTCGTGCCGCCCGATCAGGCGCAGCAGTGGTACGAGTACTGGCAGAAGCACCGCTACGACTGGTACGTCGAGCTCGGACTGCGGCCCGACCACCTGCGCCTGCGCCCCCACGAGGCCGACGAGCTCAGCCACTACTCGTCGGGCACCGCGGACATCGAGTACCTGTTCCCGATCGGCTGGTCGGAGCTCGAGGGCATCGCGAACCGCGGCCAGTTCGACCTGACCCAGCACGCGACGCACTCCGGCGAGAAGCTCGAGTACTTCGACCAGGGCAGCGGCGAGCGGTACGTGCCCGCGGTGATCGAGCCCGCCGCCGGCGCGGACCGTGCGACCCTCGCCTTCCTCGTCGACGCCTACGACGAGGAGGATGTTCCCACCGAGCGAGGCGGCTCTCCCGATTCGGAAGGTTCCGCCGGTGGGGCCCGCGGCGACACGCGCACCGTGCTCAAGCTGCATCCGCGGCTGGCCCCGGTCAAGGTCGCGGTCCTGCCGCTCGTGCGCAAGGACGGCCAGCCGGAGGTCGCCCAGGAGATCGTCGACGGACTGCGCCGGCGCATGCAGGTCGAGTACGACGAGGGCGGCTCCATCGGCAAGCGCTACCGCCGCCAGGACGAGATCGGCACGCCGTACTGCGTCACGGTCGACCACCAGACGCTCGAGGACCGCACCGTCACGGTCCGCGACCGCGACTCCCTCGCGCAGGACCGCGTGGCGATCGACGAGCTGCCGGAGCGGCTGGCCGCGCGCCTCCAGGCGCCCTGGACGTCGCCGAAGCTCGCCTGAGCGTCAGACCCGCGGCCGGTCCGGCGTAAGGACCCGCGTGAACCCGGAAGACGGTCCCCTGCCGGCCGATCTCGGCCCGCTGCGCACCCAGGACACGCTCGAGCCGCTCGTGGCCCGCAACGGACACGTCACGACGCTGTCGGGATCCCGCACGTACCCCGTGCGGGACGGCCTCATCTTCATGGGCTACGCCGCGGACTCCGAGGCGATGATCCAGGAGACGATGGAGGAGGAGCGCGTCTGGCAGGGGACGACGGAGCGCCTGGCCATCGACGAGGAGTTCCTGCGCCGCAGCGCGCCGGTCGCGGTCGACATGGTCAACCTCCTCCGCGACCTGACGGGGCGTCGGGCCGGGCTGAAGGCCCTCGAGCTCGGGTCCGGAGCGGGTTGGGTGAGCTGGTTGATGGCCCGCGCCGGGTTCGACACCTACCTCTGCGACTTCGAAGCCAACTCCCTGTACTCCGGATGGATCTACGAGCACGACGGGCTGGGGCCGGGCCGCCGGATCGTCGCGGACGCCCGCTATGCGCCGTTCGCCGACGCGTTCTTCGACGTCGTGATGCTCAAGGAGTTCACCCATCACGTCGAGGACAAGGCCACTCTCCTGCGCGAGGTCAACCGTGTCCTCAAGCCAGGCGGCCTCGTGATGCTGATGGACCCGATGCAGAGCTTGCGCCGCGCGGTGTACACGCTGCGCCATCCCGACCCCCACAAGGGCCACCACATCGCCTGGCCGGACCGGTATCTGCTCGAGCTGCGGCGCAGCGGATTCCGCCGCCGGTGGTTCTCGGTCGCGTACTGGACCTGGAGCCTCCCTCGCCGGCGCGTCGTCCGCGCGCTCCAGGATCGGGCCGCTCGCCCCGTGGCCGGCCTGCGCAACTCCCGCAGCCTGTTCACCGAGCTGCACATCCGGCTGATGGGTGGCGGAAGCGTGCTGTACGTCGGGGAGAAGGTCCGTGACGTCTCCGCCGGGCCGCGACCCGCGTTTCACCCGATCGATCCCGCGCTGCTCCGGCTCGCCGTGAGCGATCGCGCCCAATGGTCGGGCTGCCGCCAGATCGTCGAAGAGGCGTCACGGCGCCTGATCTAGGGATGGAGGTCGACGTCCTCGGCCGGGGGGAGCTCCCCGCGGTGCTCGCCGACTGGCAGCGGCTCTCCTCGCTCGACGACCGGGCGACGCCGTTCACGTCGCCTGGCTGGGCCCAGGCGTGGCTCGACGAGTGGGAGCCGACCGTAGACGCCTGGATCGTGTGCGTGCGCGATCGCGGCGAGGTCGTGGGGATCGCACCCTTCGCGATGTCCCGGCGTGGGCCGATGCGCGTGCTGCGGACGATCGGCCAGGAGCCGGGGGACTACTGGGACATCGTCGCCGAGCCGGCGCTGCGCGAGCGCGTCGCTGCGGCGGTGGGCTCGACGCTGGACAAGCGTCGCAACGAGTGGGACGTGGCGCTGATCCGTTGCCTCCCGACCGGCTCGTCCACGCTGCGGGTCTTCGCCGACGGCGGACTGCGGATCGTGTCGCGCAAGCCGGTGCGGAGCCCCGGCTTCGTCCTTCCGGCGACGTTCGACGCCTATCTCGGGTCGCTTCCCGGCAAGAGACGGTCCGACATCCGTCGTCACCTGCGCTGGCTCGACGACGGCAAGGTGCAGTTGCGCGACGTGCGCGCGCCTGCGGAGGTGCCTGCGGCCATCCAGAGGTGGCAGGACGTCCGCAGCCGGCAGTGGCGCGAGCGCGGCCGGGTGATCGCGCAATCGCACGAGACGGAGCGGTTCCGCCGCTTCATGACCGCGTCCGCGCAGCGCCTCATCCCGCCGGGCCATGTCCGCATCTGGGAGTTCTGGGCCGGCGGACGGATGCTCGGAAGCTACGTGAACTACGTCGACGAGCGCTCGTTCTACTCGTACCTCGGCGGCTTCGAGCCTGACGTGGCGCACCTCGCCATCGGGAAGATCGCGACCGTCGCGAGCATCCGGAGCAGCATCGAGGAGGGACGGAACTACTTCGACTTCGCGCGAGGGACCGAGGAGTACAAGTACTGGTACGGCGCGACCGATCGGCTCCTCGGCGCAGCGGTGGTGGGGCATCGCGGCCCATGCTCGCGCGTCGCGATCGACGTCGCGCGCGGCGTCAAGGCGTACCGCGCCCTGCGCGATCGGCGCTCCGCCGGCCGGACGGCCGGATCCCCGAGCGGTGCGACGGCCAGATAGATACATTACGAGACGGTCCACGTCCCCGGTAAGTGGGATTCGGCGTTCGTCATCGGCGGCGGGCCGGTCTAGTACTCGGGCTCGCTGCTACGAATGAACCCGCATCAAGCCTCTGGCCCGAGCGCCCGGGCGCCCGCGGCTATGCGGACGTGATGCCCCGCGAACGGTGTCGCGGCCTCAGGTGCCGCTCGTAGGCCTCCAGCGTGAGTTCCGCAACCCGCGGCCAGGCCAGTGAGGTGCGGGCGGCCTCGGCCGCCTCCCGGCTCATGCGGCCGGCCAGCTCCGGGCTGTGCACGACCTTACCGATGGCGTGCGCGAGCGCCGCGGGATCCTCGGGCGGCACGACCAGCGCCCCACCCGCGCGCGCCATGTCGGGCAGGCCGCCGACCGCGGTGGCCACGACGCCTCGGCCGAAGCGGCGGGCTAGCGCTGCGACGCCGCTCTGGCTGGCCTCGCGGTACGGGAGAATGACGCAGGTGGCGGCGCCGAACAGCCCCCGCACCTCGTCATCGGGCACGTACTCGTTGCGCACGGTTACACGCGCGTCAGCCAGTGCCGGATGCGGCGCGATCCGGCCTTTGCCGGCAACGGTCAGGCGCGTCTCGGGCGCCCGGCGCCAGATCAACGGCATCGCGTCAAGCAGCGTGTCCAGCCCCTTGTACGCCGACATGCGCCCGAAGAGCAATAGCGATGGCAGTTCCGGGAGCGGCAGCATCTCCGGCGCGCCGGATCCGTGCGGCACGACCACCACCGCGCCGCCCGGGGCATGCCGCGCCATCAGCTGCTCGCGCAGCGGCTCGGCATGCACGAAGACGAGGCCCGCGTGGCGGACGAGCGCGTGGAAGAGGCGGCGCTTGCGGACGCCCATGCCAGGATCGCCCGGGTGCACGTCGACGTCGTGCACCGTGATCGCGTAACGCCGACGGCGGGCGGCGGCAGCCGCGAACAGCCGGGGATCGTTGACCACGCTGTCCTGGACGTGGATCACGTCCGGCGCGAGCCGACGGGCGGCACGGCGTGCCCGTCCCACGTCCACCACGGCGCGGGGGTCGCGCACTCGGCCGCCGATGCGCATCTGCGGCACATCGGGCCCGAGCTCGTTGAAGATGAAGTCGCGCATCCCCGCCGGCTCGGCGCCGAACTCCCCGGTGTGGCTGCGGGTCATCAGCGAGATCTCCGCGCCTTGGTCGACCAGCCCCGTGGCGAGGCCGACGGTGTAGCGGACTTGCCAGTCGCAGACCAGCAGGACGGTCGTCGGTCGCATAGTTCTTCGCTCAGGCGCGGCGCGCGAGGTCGCGTGAGGCCACGATCGCGCCAGCGACGACGCCGATCGCCAGACAGAACTCCTCCACCCCGAGGTAGGGCATTACGAAGGCGCTCAGGCAGATCATCGCGATCCCGGCTCCGAGCGCGGTCTGCGACACCGTTCTGCCCGGTCCCCACGCCTTCGCCAGCACGACGCCCAGGAACGCGGCGAAGGCGACCAGCGCCGGAACGCCTCCGACGAGCAGCAGCCACAACCACTGGTTGTGCAGGAAGCGCTGCGTGGTGTTCACCCAGATGCCGTTGCCCTCCTCGTGGTTGAAGCGGACGCCGTAGTCGGCCCCCGCGCCGACGCCGAACACCGGGTTCGCCTTCACCGTGCGCCACGCCTGGGCCGTCTCGTTGGCGCGGTCACGCAGGGAGCTCTCCTCGCCGATCTGGCGCGGCGTCACCACCGTGGCCGCGCGCTCCACGATCGGGTCGAGCCGTTGCGTGTTGCCCGAGTTCACCACCGCGGTGAACAGCAGCACCACCCCGGTCAGGCCGATGGCGAGTCCGACCAGCAGCCGGTGGCGAAGCCGCACGCCGCCGAGTATGAGCACGAGCCCGAGCCCGACGAGGACGCCGACCCACATGTTGCGGTTGAACGAGAGGACGATGTTCAGCGCCGAGGCCGTCACCAGCGCCCACATGAGCATGCGAAACCGGCCGCGCCAGGTCAGCGCCGCCACGATGGACCACCAGAACAGGATGTAGCTGAAGGCAAGACCGGGCTGCCGGATGCGCTTGAGCCCGCCGAGCCCGGCCTGGGTGGCCTGCGTGTAGATCTGCTGGCCGCCCGACCCCTGGAAGACGTCGGTGAGCGACCCGGTGAACTGCATCACGAGTGCCAGCACGCCGGTGATCGCCCCGCACACGAGACCCGCGATCAGCAGCCGGCGCAGCGACCGCGCATCGGGAAACAGGCGCAGGACGATCCAGAAGATCCCGTAGAACGCGAACGGGCGAGCCCAGTTGAACGCGTCGTCGACCGCCACGCGGCCGTCCTGGACGCCGAGCCATGCGCAGAACGTGGCGATGGCGAGGAAGGCGGCGAGCGCCAGGCCGGCGGCGCCGCCCCACGTCTGGCGCTTCGGGGCGACCACCGCCACGACCCCGAGCGCTAGGAGGACGATCTCCTCGAGGTGCAGCTGCACCGGCCCGACCGACCACGTGAAGTAGGCGCTGTGGAAGAGGCTGCCCGCGATGACCAACAGCGCGATGGCGACGGCGAGCGGGAACCGGAAGGCCAGGGCCATGCCGGCGACGGCCGCCACCAGCGCCAGCAGCCGGACCGACTGCGGGCCGGTGAGACCGCGGGCCACCACCACCTCGACGAGCACCACGCCCACCGCGATCGCGGCGATCGCCAGCGGCCGCCGGAGCGCCGCCGGACCGAGGCGCAGGCGCCGGACCCGACCCGCGTCAGGTGCGGTAGTAGTCGTAGCCACGCCGCTTGGGGAGCTCGGAGCAGTTGGCGACGACGCCGAGCACGTGCGCGCGCAGCAGCGACAGCTGCTTGAGCAACTCGCGGATGGTGTCTCGGCTGGTGTGGTGCAGCCGGCCGACGACGATCACCCCGGCGGTGTCGGGGAGAAGCGCCAGTGCGTCGCTGACCGCCGTCAGCGCCGGCGTGTCGTAGACGACGATGTCGCAACGCCGCTCGAGCTCCATCATCAGGTCGTGCATCCGCCCGCTCTCGAGCAGCTCGGACGGGTTCGGCGGAGTCGGGCCGCTCGGCAGGACGATCAGCTCGCGTTGCGGGCCGTCGCCGTCGCCCAGCGGGACGGCCAGGAGCGCGTCGTCGAGGTCGCCGCCGGCCAGCACCGTCGTGACTCCATCGGCGTGCTCGTCGCCCGCCCCCACGGCGGCCGCCGGGGACATGCCGGCGCCGCGCGACCGCCCCTCCCCGGTGTGCTTGTGGAGGTCGGCCTCCACGAGGATGACGCGGTCGCCGCGCTGCGCCAGCGTGGTGGCCAGGCACGCCGCGACGGTCGACTTGCCGTCCTCGGCCTCCGGGCTGACCACGAGCAGCGAGCGCAGGTTGCCGCCGATGTTGAAGTAGCGCAGGCTTGCCCGCAGGGCCCGGAACGCCTCCGCCTCCGCCCCGGAGCGCAGCACCTCCGCCGAGCCGCTGCGACGCAGCCGCCGGTCGAGGCCACGAGCCCGCGGGATGCGGGCCAGGATCGGCAGCCCGGAGATGCGCTCGAGCTCGTCGACGCTCGAGATGTCACGGTCCAGGCGCTCGCGGAGTGCGGCGAGCGAGACCCCCACGACGCCGCCGAGAAGCAGCGCGAGGATCACGTTGCGCACGACCTTCGGCGAGGAGGGCGAGCTCGGCAGCTGCGCCGGCTGCGACATCTCCGCCGTCGGGCTCTGGTTGTCGCCGTTGAGCGTGCTGGAGATCCGCAGCGCGTCGAGCTGGCGCTGCAGGCGGGCGGCCCGGTCTCCGGTGCGCTGGGACGCGGGCAGCGACCGGAAGTACGCGTCGTAGGCGTCGAGCCTGCGCCGGACATCGGCGGCGTTCGAGGCGTCCTGCAGGTCGATGAACGACGTGGCGTAGGCGTTGGCGACCTTCTGGGCCGCCTCGGGGGGCGCCGTCGTGGCGTTGACGTTGATGAGGTTCGTGTCGGTCGAGGCGCTCACGCTCACGGCGGCCTCGACCTTGGCCTGCGTCCATCCGTCGCCGAGACGCTGCGCGGTCCGCGCCGCGACGACCGGCAGCCCGACGAGCTTGGCCTGCGTCGCGGCCTGCCGCGTAAGATCGACGGAGCCGGAGTTCTGCCGGGCCGGCTGAACCAGCAGCGTGGACGTCGCGGTCCACTGTTTCTCCTGTGTCAGCGAGAACAGAAGCGCGGCGAGCGGGATCACGATCATCGCCTGCAACACGATCAACCAGCGCTTGCGCAGAAGGCGCAGCAGCTTCTCGACCAAGCTGTCGTCGTCGTTCGGATCCATGGGCTGTGGAGACGCGAGCCGTAGGCGATCCTCGTCGAGGATCGAATCGCTCGAAGTGCCTTTGGGTGCGCGGGTGCGCTGTGGGCTGATCACGTGCTGGCCCCTGACCGTTCTGCTGGTGTCCCGTCGAGCCGCCCCGCGCGCATGAGCGCGGCCCAGCGGCTCGCCTACGCATGTCAGGTGGCTATACGCAGGACGAGGCCAGGGTCTGCCACCCTGCGCTGCGTGGCGGCCCGGGATGTCCGGCGCGGACAGGGGCACCGGCGGTGATCGACATGCACTTCCACATCCTGCCGCGGGTCGACGACGGGCCGCCGGACATCCAGCGCAGCATCGATCTCGCGCGAGCCGCCGAGTCCGACGGCATCCAGCTCGTCGCGGCGACTCCGCATCTGCGCGAGGATCATCCGGAGGTGCGGGCGGCCGAGCTCGCGGCGCGCTGCCAGGAGCTCAACGCGGCGCTCGCCGACGCCGACGTCGCGCTGGAGGTCGTCGCGGGCGGTGAGCTCGACGTCCTGTGGGTTCAGGAGGCCGACGAAGATGACCTGCGGCTGGCGTCCTACGGACAGCGCGGGACCGACGTGCTGCTGGAGACGCCGTACGGCGCGATCGCGCCGTCGTTCGATGCCGCCGTCGAGCGGTTGCAGACGCTCGGATTCCGGATCCTGCTCGCGCATCCCGAACGCAACCGCGCGTTTCAGCAGGCACCGGATCGCCTGTTGGAGCTCGTGCGCGACGGCGTGCTCATCCAGGTGACCGCCGGGTCGCTGGTCCAGACGCGGCGCCGGTCGCGATCGCACGAGCTCGCCGTCCAGCTCGTGGAGCACGGGATGGCCCATGTGATCGCCTCGGACGCGCACTCAGCGGGGGAGTTCCGCCCACCCAACCTGTCGTCGGGGGTGGCCGCGGCGCGCGCCGTCGACCCCCGGGTCGCGAGCTGGATGGTCCTCGACGCACCGCTCGCGATCCTGGCCGGAGAGCCGCTGCCGGCGCGGCCAGGCGCTTCCAGGCCCCGCCGCCGGGCCTGAGCGGCGGACGCGTCAGACCTCGGCGGCCCGGTCCGTATCACGGCGAGAGCCCGGCAAGTTCGACCAGCCGCCCCTACCCAGGACCGATCCGTCATGTCCACGACGCTCAGCAGGCGTGTCTCGCGGGCCATCGCCGACCCGTATACGCCCTCGTCGCTCGGCGCCCGCCGGCGCAGCAGTCGCTGGGACGAGCTCCTGCGGCGGTTCCCGGAGCTCGACCAGATGCGCATCGTGGATCTCGGAGGCGACATGCGGGCCTGGAGGCTGGCGCCGGTCCAGCCGCGCGAGCTGGTGCTGCTCAACCGGTTCGCGCAGAGCGACGTCGACGGCGGCGGCAACGGCAACGGCTCGGTCAAGGCGGTGGTCGGCGACGCCTGCTCGCTGCCCGCCGAGCTGCGCGGCGAGCGCTTCGACCTCGTCTACTCGAACTCGGTGCTCGAGCACGTCGGCGGCCACGACCGCCGGCTCGCCTTTGCGGCCTCGGTGCGCGAGCTCGGCGACGCCCACTGGATCCAGACCCCCTACCGCTACTTCCCTGTCGAGCCGCACTGGCTGTGCCCGGGCCTGCAGTTCCTGCCGGTGCGCGCCCGCGCCGAGGTGACGCTCCGCTGGCCGCTCGGGGGCTACAGCGCCGTGCGCGAGCTCGACCAGGCGGTCCGCTGGGTGCTGGCGACCGAGCTGGTCTCGGTCACGGAGCTGCGCCACTACTTCCCGGCCTCGGAGATCTGGCGCGAGCGCTTCCTCGGTCTGACCAAGTCGCTCGTCGCGGTGGCGGGAGGAGTTGGGTGAGAACCCAGAACGGCCGTGCCGCAGGATGCGGCACGGCCGTCGGGGCCCGTCACACGGGCGCGATCGGCGCCCGGAATCGCTGGTCGCCGGTCAGCTGACGACCAGGCTGCGAGCGACCGACGACTTCTTTCCGTCGGAAGCGGTCACGGTCAGCGTCACCTTCTTCGTCCCGGCGTTCTGGAACTTGAACGTCGGCCTGACGCCGGTGAGCGTGGTGTAGCCGTCCAGCGACCACGAGTACGACGCGGCGTTCTTGCTCGCGGACGCGTCGAACTGGACAAGCTGGCCGCGCTTCGGCGCCGTCGGAGCGAACGTGAAGGCGGCGCTCGGCGCAGTCACGGGCGCGGGCGCCGGTGCGGGCGCGGGCGCCGGTGCGGACGCCTCGACATCCGCGCGGGTGGTGCCCACCTTCGCGCCGTCGTAGTACGCGTCGACCGCCCCCGACGCCGAACCCCTGGAGCGATAGCTGTTCAGGAAGAACTGATACGGCCCCGTTGCGTCCGAGTGCATCGTCTGCGTGGACAGGCGGGTCACGCCGGCATCACGCGCCGCCTGGCCGTAGGGACGGGGGGAGAAGCGCTGCTGCACGCCGTCGAGCCAAAGCTCGACGAAACCGCTGCTGTCCTTCGCGAACCGCTTGTGGACGATGAACGTGTACCAGTGGTCGCGCTGAAGCGGCTTGCTCCACACCCAGTCGTAGCCATACTGCGCTCCGCGAGCAGCGATGACCTGGTCGTTGACGACACCGAAGCTGATCGGCGGCGAACCGTTCCACGGCGCGCCGTAGTCCTCCTGGAAGACGAACCACTGGTCGGAGCTCGAGCTGTCCATGAACTTCGGGAAGCCGGCCGGGAAGTACACGCTGAAGCGCTGCCAGCGCTCGTGGCCGTGCTGGAACGCACCCGGGGAGGAGGCGGAGTTGGCGATCTGCGCGCGGGGATTGCGCGTGGGCGTGCACGGCGACACATCCGAGTCGAGGACGCGGAAGCGCAGCGCGTGGCTGCCCGAGATCGGCTTCGGCCAGGTCGGCTGCGAGGCGGCGGAGTACACGGTGGCGCGGTCGGGCGAGCACATCTGCTGCAGTCCCCACTGCGAGAGGTTGCCGGTGTCCAGGTCGCCGTCGAAGACGACCGAGGCCTGGGCACCGGCGGGCACTGCGAGGGCGAACGCGCACAGCGCGAGCGCCCGCCGCAGCATTGAATTGCGTCGGAACTTCAAGGCAACTACCCCTGCTTTTGCGTAGGGCCGGACACTCGCCGCGCAGAGCTGCGCGGCGATGGCGACCGGCTTTGGTCTCTGTGATCGACGACCAGGCCGTCGCGTGCACAGGCAGCCGGCCGCGCCCCGTCGCGGTCGGACGGTTTCGTCGGTCGGCTACGTCGAACCCGCGGCGGAGTCTTCGTCGGCCCCGCAGCCCCGAAAACTAAACCTGGTTCGTCCTTGAGCGGACAATTCTCGCAGAATTCGATCGAGAAGTGCCCTACGACCCCCGAAACCGCTAGTTTGTTGCGTCGAACGCGCGTCGTCAGGCCCCTCGCGGACTGGACTTGCGCGATATGATCAAACGGTGCTGACCTTTGACGGCGCCTTGGGGTTACCTGCCGACTCGAGACATGGATGTCACGGCCAACACGAACGTCTTCCCAGGCGCAAGATCCTCGCTTGAGGCTCGTTGCAGTGGACATGACGATCGTTCGGATCGAGGAGCGCGCATGACCGCTGGAAACGGAGGACGGATCTCTGGCCCGATCGCGGTGGCCGTGGTCACCGGTGACCCCGCCCGCCTTCACCGGCTCATCGCTCTGCTGGAGACCGACGCGCGGCTTCAGCTCGTCCACTGCGACGGCAGCGACGTCGACGCGGTGCACGCGATCGCCGCGCGGCCGCCGGAGGACAACGGCAGCGCCGTCGTGGTGGTGGACGTGCCCTCGCGACTCGGCGACGACCTCGAACTCGTCCGATTCATCTCGAAGGGGACCGGCGAAGCCGCGATCGTCGTCGTGGGCCCCGAGCCCGACCTCGCACTCGCGACGCTGATCGCGGGCGCCTCCGGCGTCGTGACGCGCGAGCCGTCAGCCCAGGAGCTCTGTGACGCGGTCGCGTGCGTCGCGGACGGTGACGCGGCCGTGACCCCGGAGGTCGCGACCAGTCTCGTGCGCCGCTATCAGGGGTTCGACGAAGACTGAGCCCCGGGCCCGCGTCCAGGGCGGACGTCCCGAGCAGTGGGGCGAGCACGGCGGCGAGCCTCTGCGCATCGAGGGCGTCCCGTTATGCGGGGATTGGTCCGCCCGCCAACATCGGCCGCCGCCGTGCCGCACCCGTGCGTCCCGCCCGGCAGGCAGTTCTCCGTGGCGATCGGTTCGCCGCGTTCGGCGATCACCTTCGCCACCGGGGTGGCGAAGGAGAGGGAGCCGCCGAACACCGGCGCGACCACGACGAGACGCATGGAGGCATCATGGGCGACGGGTTCAGCGCCGGGGTGCCGAACCTCTCCACCGCTTGCGGGAAACTCCTGCAACCCGACAGGGAGCAAGCTCCCCACTGAGCGCCTCCCCACCCGCTCGGCGGCATTCGCATCAGCACTGGGTACGACGCCCGCGCCCGGATCGGGGCAGATCCCTCCGGAGGTGCGGAGATTTCTCCCCCCGCGCCTGCCCGGCGGACGACGCACCATCCCTGCTATGTCCGCCGAGACAGTCGACGCCGGGCCACCCCTGCGGCTCCTGATCGCGGACCGCAGTCCCGGGGAGCGCCGGGCGATCCGGAAACAGCTCGCGCACGCGGGCGGGATCGACGTCGTAGCCGACACGGGGGACGGCGAGGAGCTCGTCCGGCTCGTGCACCGGCATGCCCCGGCCGTGCTCGTCACCGATGTATCGCTCACACGCCGCGACGGCCTGGACGTCGCGCAGGCGCTCCGGTCCACGGCGCCCGGCGTGCACATCCTGTTCTTCGCCGCTGCGTCGACAGCCGAGCTCGAGCTCGCGGCGCTGCGCACCGGCGCGCTGGGGTTCCTCGTAAAGGGACGCGACGAGCCCGGGCTCGCGGCCGCGGTCCGAGCGGTCGCCCGCGGCGAGGCGGCGATCGCCCCGGCCACGGCGATGCGCATCGTCGAAGGCCTGCGGCGCCGGGCGCCGGAGAGCGCGTGACCATGCTCCGCGAATGGCGGTGAGGAACCCACCCGAGCAGGCGGGGCTTCCTGCCACCGGAGCCTCAGGGATTCCCCCGTAGCTTCCCGCGGCCGGGCGGTTAGCGTGCGCCCGTCGCTCGCGCCCACTAGCGGGGGATGTTGTTTCTGTGCCGAGACCGGAGGACGGAGTGTCCGTCGAACCGAACAGCCGGCAGTCGAGGCAGGTGCGGGTCGTCGTGGCCGACGACGACCCCCTCGTGCGCACCGCGGTGCGACGCGCGGTGACCGGCGATTCCCGCATCCGCGTGGAGGGGGAGGCGACCAATGCTCATCAGGCCCTGGACCTGATCCGGCGCCTGCGGCCCGACGTCATCCTGCTCGACTCCGATCTTCCGGGACCTGACCTCATCAGCATCACGCGGCGGATCCACGGCGTCGCTCCGGATGTGGGTGTCGTGGTCTTCGCGAACGGCAGCGACGACGAGCAGGCGCTCCTCGGGCTTCGCGCCGGTGCTGTGGGGATCCTCGGCAAGGGCGTGCCCATGGACGCGCTGGCGCGGTCGCTCATCGCGGTCAAGCGGGGTGAGGCGCCGATACCGCGCCGCCTCTCCGCGGCGCTCATGCGGCGTGTGCGCGAGACGCCTGCGTCGGGCCTCGGCCTGCGACCGGTGCGCAGCACGCTCACCGCGCGCGAATGGCAGGTCATGGATCTGATGTCCGCCGGCGAGAGCACAGCCGCGATCGCCAAGCAGCTCGCGGTGTCGGTCGAGACGGTGCGCAGCCATATGAGAAGCGTGTTTCTCAAGTTCGGCGTTCATTCCCGCGAGGAAGCCGTCGATGCTTGCCGGCGCCTGCGGGCCTAAAGGGCGAGGAGGCGATTTCTCCCCGACAGTTCTGGCTGAATCCTCGCTCACCGGGTAACAACGTGCTTCAAACCCGCCAGGAAATCGACGCGGGCGAGGTCGGCGAGTAAGCTGTGCGCCGAGCCGACCTTCCGGCGGGGGCAGGCGCAACGAGAGGCACAGCGGGAGAGCAATGGCCGGAGGGGCAACCAACAGCGGCGACCCGACCCCGCTCGCCGATGGCGAGCGGCTTCGGGTGATCATCGCAGATGCCGATCCGCTGGCTCGGCGGGTGGTACGCGAGGAGCTGCAGGCTCGGCGGGAGTTCATCGTGACGGCCGAAGCGGCCGATGGCGTCGAGGCGCTCGAGCTCGCGACGCACTACCGCCCCGAGCTGCTGATCACGGAGGTGACGCTTCCGCGCATGGACGGCATCGAGCTCGTGCGGCGCCTCGTGGAGCGGGCACCGGAGGTCCGGGTGCTCGTCTTCGCCGTGGCCTGCGAGCCGGCGGTCGAGCTACGGGCCGTCCGAGCCGGCGCGCGCGGGTTCCTGTCCAAGGACGTCGGTGTGCAGGCCGTCGCCCAGGCCCTGCACGGCCTCATGCGCGGCGAGGCCGCGATCTCACGCGCGCTGACGATGCGGCTGATCGAGCGCCTGCGTCAGTTCCCGGAGGCCGGGACCGGAATCCGGCCGGTCAAGAGCAACCTCACCGACCGCGAATGGGAGGTCCTCGACCTGCTCGTCGCCGGCCTGACCACGAGCGAGATCGCGGACGCGCTGTTCCTCACCGAGGACACGATCTACAGCCACATCAAGAACCTGATGCGCAAGCTCGAGGTTCGCACGCGACAGGAGGCGATCGAGGTGGCGACCCGCCTCATCGAGAGCTCGCGCGCGACGTGAACACGGCGGCGGGCTCGTTGACCGCCGACACCAGCAGCGAGAAGCCCCCGAGCGTCCGGGCCACGAACGCCGGCGGCAGGACCCGACGCGGCAGGCGCGCCACGCGCGCCTTGAACGACTTCACCGGCAGGTCGACGGTCACGCGGGTGATCTCGGTCGCGGTCACGGCGTAGCCCGCGTCCTCGATGGTCGCGACCGCTGTCTCGGGCGTGAAGTAGTGCAGGTGACCCACACTGCGCCGGGCGTGCATGAGCCGGTCGCGGCGCAGCACGCTCTGCACCGACAGATCGAGCGGGATGTGGAGGATCGTGCGGTCCGCTCGCGCGCGCAGCCCGCGCAGGAAGCCGATCGGGTCCTCGACATGCTCGATGACGTCCATCAGCAACATCAGGTCGAAGCGCTCGCCGGTCTCGGACGCGTCGCCGAGTACGAACTCGAGTCCGGCGGTCGTGCGGCCGAGGCACAGCTCGTAGGCCGCCGGGGCGATCTCGAAGCCGACGCTGCGGTCCGGCTCGAGCCGGTCATGCAGGATGCGCAGGATCTCCCCCGCGCCGCAGCCGACCTCGCAGATCGACCGCGGGCGCCACCCGCCGAGCGCGTCCACCACCAGATCGGCCTTCCAGGGCGAGTGCGAGACGTGCCAGTCGGGGTTGGCCTCCCGGTATTCGGGCCCGGTGTAGCGCTCGGTCGTGTCGTGCATCGTCATCCGATCAAGCTCCTCGCCCGAGCATTCCTCGGGCCGCCGTCAGGACGGCCCCGATCCCGGCGTCCGCCAGCGGATGCGCCCGTCGCCACGCGCGCCTGCGCACGACCTTGGCGTCCTCCCCGTGGTACACCCCGACCCGGGGCCACAACAGCGGCAGCGGCGGCGCCGCATGCCTCGGCAGGGTGGCGCCGAGGGCGAACCCCGCATCGCGGGCCGCGGCGGCCACACGCCCGTCGACGTCACCGTAGGGGTAGGCGATCGAGACGCAGCGCCGGCCGAGGGCATCCTCGCAGTCCTCCCGGGACCCCCGCAGCTCCGACGCCAGATCGGCGTCGCCGAGATGCGTCAGCCGGGGGTGAGACCGCGTGTGGGAGCCGATCTCCCACCCACGCCGCGCCAGCCGGCGCAGCTGGTCCCAGTCCATGCACGCGAGCTCGTGCTCGTGCTCGGTGCCGAGCCAGCGGGAGTAGCCGTCCCAGTCCAGCGGGCGGCCCGACGCCGGGTACGCCGTCGGGACGAACACCGTGCCCGGAAGCCCCATCCGCTCAAGGATCGGCAGCCCCAGCTCGAGGACCGAGCGGTGCGCGTCGTCGAAGGTGACCACCAGCGTGCGCGGATGGCGCGGGGCGGTCAGCGCCTCCGTGAGCGTGGCGCCCCGGAACCCGCGCCGCACGAGCGCGGCCAGCTGCTCGAACAGGTCCCGCGGCCGGACCGACGTCGCCGCGGGCCAGGTGTCGCTGACGGAGTGGTAGCCGAGGATCAGGATGCGCCGCCGCGACCGGCCGACAGGCGCGGCGCCGTCAGAGCTGTTCATTCGCGAGCCGGGCTCCTCTCATCGGTCGCAGCGTCATCTTCGCCGGCAGGAAGCCCAGCCGGCTGGCGATCGGCCAGTAGATGAGCGTGTAGCCCGCCGTTATCCCGATGACGAGGAAGATCGACGTGAGCCGGAGGGGCTCACCCCATCCGAGGAGCAGCACCCACACGCCGATGATCGCGGCCACGCCGAAGGACAGCAGGGCCGGCGGGACGACGGCGGCGAAGTAGTCGCTCCACGACAGGCCGTACGCCCGGTTGTAGCGCACGATGAAGACAGCGCTGCCCAGCGACAGCGCGAGGACCGTGCCCGCGAGCACGCCCCAGAACCCGAACACCGGTGCGAGCGCCAGGGTCAGCGCCACGTTCGCGCCCGCCGTGACGATCGAGTTCGACGCCACCAGGCCCGGGCGCCCGTCGCTGGTCGCGATGTTCATGGCGACCTCGCACGACGTGCCGAAGAGGTACGAGATGGTGAGCAGCACCACCACGCCCGGCGCATGGAGCGGCACGTCACCCAGCCAGGCCTTCAGCAGCAGCGGCGACATGACGCAGGTGAGCGCATACACCGGGAAGGCGAGGCCGACCGCCACCCGGGTGTAGCGGCGGTAGATGCGCCGCAGATCATCGCGTCCGTGCTGGGCGATGTGCGCGGCGAACGTGGGGATCATCGCCGCTATCGACAGCAGCCCCACCGACCGGACCGCGCTGACGACGCGGGCCGCGATCTCGTAGCTGGCGGCCGCGCGCACGCCGACCGCGAAGGCCAGGATGATCTTGTCGGTCTGCAGGTTGATCAGGTCCGACAGCCCGTGGAGCTGGGCCTTGACGCCGAAGGATGTGATCTCGCGGGCGCGCCGTCGCGACGGCCAGGCCAGCGGGACCGACCCCCACACGTGCCGGACGCTGGCGATCGCGGCGCCGATGCCGACCATGTACGACAGGGCGTTGGCCACCGCGTAGGTCGGCAGGTCGGGGTACAACAGGAGGGCGGCCAGGCTGAACGCGAAGTTCACCACGTTGGTGAAGAGGTTGGCCACGTTCGGCGGCACCATCTGCCGCAGCCCGATCTCGACCGAGTTGAGTACCCGCCGGTATGCCGTGAACGAGAAGACCGCGACGGAGCTCAGCAGGACGATGCGCAGGTCTGCCTCGCTGATCACACCGAGGCTGTCGGCGAACAGCGGCAGCGTCACGAACGCGAGGCCCGTGGCGATGATGGTCACGACGGTGATGGCGATCAGACCGAGACCGATGCTCTCGGCGATCGCGTGGTCATCGCCCTCGACGTCGTACATGGCGACGAAGCGCGACAGGGACCGCGTGATGCCGAAGTCCGCGAGACCGGCGTACGTGGCCATCGCGCCGGTCACCGCCCAGACCCCGAACATGGTGAGTCCCAGCTGGTGGAGCATCACCGGCGCGATCAGGAGGCTGAACAGATAGGAGCTGAGCAGGTTCAGCGACTGCGCAGCCGTGTTCTTGAAGAGCGACATCGCAGAGCGATCTCGGCGGGAGTCCGCCGTCCATGTCGCTCTACGCGCACGATCGCCGCCTTCTGACGCTTTCGGACGAGCCGTGGATGCCGCGCCGTACCCGGGTCATGAAACCGCGGGACCGTGCGTAGGAAGCGGCGTGGAGATGACGAGGCCCCGCCGACTGCTGCTCGTGCTCTCGAATCTGGGCACCGGCGGAGCCGAATGGCAGGTCCGCCACCTGGCCCGCGGCCTGGCGCAGCAGGGCGACGACGTGACGGTCGTGGCGCTGGGACGCGTGCTGCCTCCCGTCGAGGCGCTGACGTCGGCCGGCGTGCGCATCCTCGAGCTCGGCGCGTTCGGACCGCGCGCCCGGCTCCTCGCGCTTCCGCAGCTCACACGGCTGGCGCGCCGGGCCGACGTGGTGCACTGCACTAGCTGGGACGCCACCCTGTACGGGCGCCTCGCCGCGTTGCTGGCCCGCCGGCCGGTGGTCGTGTCCGACCACGCGACCGACCGCCGCATCCACGTCTCGCGCCAAGGCGCGCCCCGCGGGCGCTGGGTCTCCGCCCACCACCGCCTGCTCGGCCCGCTGACCGCGACGACGGTGGTCTGCGCGCGCTCGCAGGAGCAGCTGCTCGCCGCCGAGGGCGTGCCGCGCGACCGGCTGGTCCACATCCCCAACGGGATCCCGCTCGACGAGGTGCGGGGCGCGGCGGGCCGCGGGCCCTCACGGGCGGAGCTCGGGATCCCCGACCAGGCGCTCGTGGTCGTCCACGTCGCCCACTTCCGCACCGAGAAGAACCAGGAGCAGACGCTCGAGACCGTCGCGGCACTGCGAAACGCCCTCGGCGACGTGCGCGCGGTGTTCGTCGGCACCGGGCCGCGCGAGGACGAGCTGCGCACCCGCGCGCAGGCGATGGGTGCCGACTGGGCGGTGTTCCTCGGGCGCCGCGGCAACGCGCCCGGCGTGATGGCGCTCGCCGACCTGCTGGTCCTGCCGTCGCGCGCCGACACGATGCCGATGACCATCCTGGAGGCGCTCGCGCTCGGCGTCCCGGTCGTCGCCTACGACGTCGGGGACGTCGGCACGGTGCTCGCGGCGACGGGCGGCGGCGTCTGCGTGCCGCACATGGACGATGCCGCGTTCACCGCGGCGTGCGGCCGGGTCCTCGCCGACGATCGCCTTCGGCATGAGCTCTCCGACCTTGGCCGGCGGGGAGCCGCCGGCTACGACGCGGACACCATGGTGCGGCGCTATGCCGACGTGTTCGCGTCAGCGCTGCCCGGGCGGCCCGCACCCATGTCCCGTCTGCGGGTCGCCCAGGTGGGGCCGGACCTGCATGGCCGCGGCGGGATGCCCGCGGTCATGCAAGGTCTGTTCTCGTCACCGCTCGCCGAGCGCCACCAGCTCGACTTCATCGCCACCTATGGCACCGCGACGTACGGCGACGCCGATCCATGGCGCCGCGCGGCCACGTTCGCCGGCGGCCTGGCGCGTCTGGTGGGCTGGTCGCTGCGGAGAGGCCGGCGCCTCGTCCACATCCACACGGCCACCCGCGGCAGCTGGTACCGCAAGAGCGTCTGCGTGCTCGCCGCGCGCGCGACCGGCCGTCCGGTCATCCTGCACGTCCACGCCGGGCCGGGCGACATCGCGGCCTTCTGCGAGCGCATCGGGCCCCTGCGGCGTCGGCTGTTCGCCTGGGCATTCCGCGCCGCCGACCGGGTGGTCAGCGTGTCGAGCGCCGGGGCCCTTGAGATCGAGCGCGGGCTCGGCGTGCATGGCATCGTCGTCGTGCCCAACGCCGCGCCGCCGAGGCCCGCGGCCGCTGCGCCGCGCCCGGCCACGGCGTCGGCCCCGGGACGCGACGCGGTCGAGGTCCTGTATCTCGGCGGGTTCGCCAACCCGGCCAAGGGCGGCCACGTGCTCGTCGAGGCGCTGCCGGAGCTCCTGGCCGCCGCGCCTCGCGTGTCGGTGACCATGGCGGGCCTCGGGCCGGCGCCCGAGCTGCGCGACACCGGGGGCCGGGTCAGGTGGCTGGGCTGGCTCGAGCGCGACGCGGCCGGTGCCGCCCTCGCCGACGCAGATATCGTCGTGCTGCCGTCGATCTCCGAAGGGCTGCCCGTCGTCCTGCTCGAGGCGCTCTCGCAGGGGAAGGCCGTGGTCGCCACGCGCGCGGGCGGGATCCCGGAGGTCATCAGCGACGGCGTCGACGGCGTGCTGGTCGACCCCGCCGATCCCGTCGCGCTGGCCCAGGCGCTCGCGCGGCTGGCGGGCGACGCCGCCCTGCGCACGCGGCTGGGCGCCGCCGCCGCCGCCCGGGCCGACCGGCTGGGCCACGAGGAGGTCTACCAGCGCCTCGACGATCTCTACCGCGAGCTGGCACCCGCACCTCCTGCGGTGAGTGCCGGCGTGCGATGACGGGAAACGGAGCACGACCGGTGCGCGATCCGCTGCGCAACCGCACACACGATGCGGTCTTCCTCGCCTATCACTCGGTGGCCGACCGCGGCCCGGCATGGTCGTCGGTCCCCGTCGAGCAGTTCGAGCGCCACCTCCACCTGCTGGCGCGCTGGGGCTACCGCGGCGTCGGCGGGCGCGAGCTGCATCAGCTCGCCGCCGGCTGCCGGCCCGAACGGCCGTGGGCGTTCCTGACCTTCGACGACGGGTTCGCCGACAACGCCACGACGGTTGCGCCCCTCCTGCGCGAGCGCGGCTGGTCGGCGCTGGTGTTCGTGCTGCCGCCCGCGGTCGACTCGGGCGCGGCGTTCGACTGGCCCGAGATCCGGCCGCGCCGCGACGCGCACCCCGAGGTCATGCGGTCGCTCGACTGGCCGGCGGCCGAGGCGATGGCCGAGGCCGGGATCGAGTTCGGCAGCCACACCAACCGGCACCTCCACCTCCCGGCGCTGGGCGACGACGAGCTGCGCGACGAGCTGCTGGACTCCCGCCGCCGGATCATGGAGCGGCTCGGCCGCTGCGACTCGCTCGCCTATCCCTTCGGCGAGTGGGACCCCCGGGTGGCGGCTGCCGCGCGGGATGCGGGGTATCGCCACGCGTTCACGCTCCCGCGCCAGGGCCAGGCCACGGCGGACCTGCTGTCTATCCCGCGGGTCGCCATCGACCACCGCGACGACCGCAGCCGCTTCGCGCTGAAGCTCTCGCCGGTCGGACGGGGACTCCTGCTCTCGCCGGCGCGGACCTGGACCGACACGGTCCGCCGCCGCGGCTACGTCGCCGCCGAGCGCCGCCCCGCGGCGTAGGGCGCCCAGCGCGGCGCCGCCGACCCGAGCGGCTCGCCGTCGAGCGCCCGCCGGACCGCCGCGGGCAGGGTCCCGGGCCGCGCGGCCGCCACCGGTCGCCGCGGCGGGACGGCCCGTACGGCCCCCAGGAGCCCGGCGACGTCGAGGACGGCGATGGCGTCGTCCTGCTCCTCGAGCGCACGGGCGAACTGCACCTGATGATCGTCGACGTGCTCGCCCAGGCGGCGCAGTCGCGGCACCATCACCGGCACGTGCCCGGCGCGGCGGGCGACGAGGAAGCTGCCGACGCCGGCGTGGGTGACGACCACGCTCGCGCGCTCGACGTAGGCGACGGTCTGCGCGAACGACAGGTACGGGACGGCCACCGCGGCCTCGGGCGGCGCCGGAGCGCTGCCGTGCTGCACCACGAGCTCGTCGACGCCGGCCAGCGGGCCGACCGCGGCGAGCAGGCGCGTGAACGGCTGCTGGTGGGTCCCCACGGTGACGAAGATCACGACAGGACGCTCCCCGCGTAGCGGTGCCGCCGCCGCAGCCGGGCCCCCGGCCACTGGACGAAGGACTCCGACGCGAACGGGTAGATCAGCTTCGCGCTCAGCGACGCCGAGTCCAGCCTGGTCAAGCTCTCGACGTAGACGCAGCGGCGGCCGAGCAGCCGGCCGACCCAGAAGAACGGCACGCACACGCCCGCGCCGGTCGAGAGGATGGCGTCGGGATCGCGCGCGCGGATGATGCGCCACGCCAGCGGCAGGTTGCGGACGAGCATGCCGAGGTCCCGGTTGGTCGGGCCGTGCGCCAGGTCGACGGCCCGCCCTTCCAGGAGATGCTCGACGTCCGCGCCGGGCAGGGTCACCCAGCTCGTGTGCAGGCCGTCCCACGCCGGCTCGAGCGCCAGCAGCTGCTGGAGATGGCCGCCCGGCGAGCAGACCAGCAGGACGCTGCGCGCGGATCCGCGGACGCGGCGGAAGCCGAGACGCCGCAGCAGCGACGACCGCGGCGCGCCCGCCATCACAGCCCCGCGCGCGAGAGCACGAGCGGGATCGTCCGCAGGAGCAGCTTGACGTCGGTCCACAGCGACCAGTTCGCGACGTAGAGGTAGTCGATCGCGAGCATTTCCTGCAGCGGGATGCGGGCCGACCCGAGGACCTGCCACGGGCCGGTCATCCCCGGGGTCAGCCTGAGGCGGCTGCGGTCCAGGCCGGTGATCTTCGCGTCCTCGTCGGTGACCAGCGGACGCGGCCCGACCAGGCTCATGTCGCCGCGCCACACGTTGAACAGCTGGGGCAGCTCGTCGAGGCAGCTCCGGCGCAGGACCCGGCCGACCTTGGTCACGCGCGGATCGCTGCGGATCTTGAACAGGCCCTGGGTCTCGTTGAGGTGCGCCAGCGATGCCTTCATCGCCTCGGCGTCGCAGACCATCGAGCGGAACTTGATGATCTCGAAGCGACGCCCGTGACGACCCACGCGCACCTGGCGGAAGAACACCGGCCCGCGCGAGCTGCAGCGCACCGCCACAGCGATCCCGAGCATCAGCGGGGCCAGGAGCACGATCGCGACCGTGGAGCCCACGATGTCGAACGTGCGCTTCAGCGCACGCGACGAGCGCCCAAGCCCGGCGGAGCGCACGGCGAGGACCGTGAGGCCGTCGAGCTGATCGAACGCCACGGCCGACCCCACGACCTCGAGCAGCCGGGGGATGAGGCTCACGCGCAGCCCGATCGCCTTGGCCACCCGGACGATCTCCAGCAGCTCCGTCGGGTCGCTCTCGAGCGGGGCGATGACGACACGGTCGACCTGATGGCGGTCGACCTGTTCGCGGAAGGATGCGACGTCGTCGCGTCCTTCACCGGGATGCAGTCGCATCGAGGTCACCACTGCGGCCTTCGCCGGGCTGGAGGCCAGCTTCGCGGAGACCGTCGCGATGCTCGCCTCGTCGCCGATGACCATGCAGCGCTCGACCGTGGCGAGGCGCCGCGCGATCCACCGCGCCGCGACGCGGCCGGTGAACAGGAAGGCGAACGTCGCGACCGCGAGAAGCAGGACGCCCGAAAGGCCCACGGATCCGGGCAGCAGCTGCGACACGAGCAGCGCGAAGAGCGCGCTCACCTGCGCCAGCACGGGCGTCTCCTCGAGCGTGGACTTCTGCAGGACGAGCTCGTCGCGCTCGTAGAGCCCCGCCGCCTTGTTGACGACCACCATCGCCGGCTCGGCGATGAGGATGGCCCAGCCCACCTGGTCGTTGCTCACGACGACCGCCGCCGCAACGATGAAGGCCGCGACCAGCGCGTCGGCGACGATCAGCGCGCGCCGGTGCAGTCCCTCGCGTACGAGCGTCCGCGGCGCCCGGCGGCCTTCCTCGATCGGGGCCGCACAGACCGCGCCCGTGCCGTCGAGCCGCTCCGCCAGGCCGCCGCGAAGCGCGCGCCCGCCGATGCCGGCTCGGCGCACGCGGCGCTCGAAGCGGCCCTCGCCGACCGTCGTCGTCGTCATGGCGCGGGGCGGCCTCGGCCGCTCGCCGTCGTTGATCTGCATCCCTGCCGTCATCGAAAATCACACCCCTGCGCTTCGAACGCGGCTCGTTGTTGCCCGGACGATTACGCGCAGTGGCCCAGCTTTCTGACGTGCGGCTCGAAGGTGCGCCGTGATGTACCGTGATCGGCCGGACATGCCGTCAGCGCGCGAGGTCGGGAGCCCCGCCGGGCATGTGCGCTAGGAGTGTTCGTGGGCCCATCTCCAGACGCCGTTCCGGCGATCGAACAGCAGGCTCCTGCCGGAGCGGTCTCCGGTCCGGGACCACGATGATCGGCCGGGTGCCGTCATCCCGGCTCGCCGTCGCGCCGTTCGAGATCGAGCGGGCGCTGGACCACCAGCCCGGGGTGTTCGCCGCCTACGCGGCCCGGGACCCGCGACGGGACGACGAGGTGCTGCTGCGCGTCCTCGTCCATCTCGCTCGGCGCCCGGCCGGGCTGGGCGCCTTCTCCGACGCGGTGGCGCTACGCCGGCGCCTGCGCCACCCGGGGCTGGCCGAGGTGATCGACGCCGGGCGTTCGCCGCACGGGCCCTGGATCGCCACGCGCCCCGCGCCGGGACGGACCCTCGACGACCTGCTGGCCGCCGAGCGCCGGCTGTCGGCCGAGCGGACGATCGCGATCCTCGCCGCGATCGCTGCCGCGCTCGACGCCGCGCATGCGGTCGACCTTGTCTGCGACTCGCTGACCGCGCACGCCATCCTCGTCGGCGGCGACGCGGGGCGCGAGGATGCCGGCGTCCTGGCCGACGTCGGACCGCGCTGGCCTGGCTCGCTACGGCCCGGTCGGCTCCTGGGCGACGTCGACGGCCTGGCCCCGGAGGAGATCCGCGGCGAGGCGCCGAGCCCGCGCAGCAACGTCTACTCGCTCGCCGCGCTGCTGGTCCGCTGTCTGACCGGCGACCCGCCCTACACCTCCGGATCGCGCGCAGGCACGCTGGGCGCCCATCTGTCGGCGTCGCCGCCGAGCGTCTGCGAGCGCGTTGCCGGATCGCCGCCTGCGCTCGACCAGCTCGTGGCCTCGGCGCTGGCCAAGGACCCCGCCGCGCGTCCGTCGACCGCGGGCGAGCTCGTCGCCCGTGCCGCGGACGCCCTCTGCGTCGATGCGCCCTTGGTGCCGGCCTGCGGCCCGGTTTCGGATCCGCCCGCGGCTTCGCCGATCCGAGGGGCCGCCGCGGGGGAGGTGGCGTCGCGAGGCGAGAACGTGCCACCACCGCGCCGCTCCCGGGCCCGTGGCACCGTGCGCGCACTCGCCGTCGGGATCCCGGCCGTGCTCCTGATCGGCCTCGCCCTGGTCGCCGCCCTGCGCTCGGCCGGCGGCGCCGAACAGGGGACCCCCGCGACGCCGGGACGCACCGCGCAACAGCTGGGGCCCAGGGTGGCGTCGGCAACGCTCCTGCCGCCCGGCGGCCAGGCCGGCGCGACGGCTCCCAGCGGCACGACACGCGTCGAGGCACTGCGCGGGCGTCGCGTCATCACGATCGCGGCCGAGGGCCTGGCGCCCGAGCCGCGCACGCCCGTCGCGGCGTACGCGGTCTGGCTCGTCAGGTCCAGCAGCGACGCCCTGCCGCTCGGCTTCGTCGTGCCCCCGGTGGGCACCAGCGGCCGCTTCGTCAACCACCGCGACCTGCCGGCGGGGGCCGAGCGCTACCGCGAGGTGGTCGTCACCCTCGAACACGCGGTGCACGACACCCCGGAGGGGCCGGTCGTCCTGCGCGGCCCCCTGCGCCTGCCCGACCTCACGGCGACCGGGCCGCAAGGGCGCGGGCCACGCCCGGCTGGAAGATCGGGGCGCGGGGGTTGAGCGCCCGCGCACGGCGGACATCCGCCAGCGCCTGGGCGACGTTGCCACGCTCGGCGTCGATGCGGCCGCGGACCAGCCACGGCTGCCAGTTCACCGGCTCCAGCCGCGTGGCCCGGGCGGCCGCCGCGCCCGCCGCCGGCAGCTGGCCGAGCTGCTCGAGGACCAGGGCGCGCTGCAGATGGGCGCTGGCCGACCAGGGCTCGGCTTCGGCGGCCGCGGTGGCCGACGACAGCGCGTCGACGAGGCGTCCCTGGCCCGCCGCCCGCTGGCTCGTGCGGATCTCGGTGGCGGCGACGAGCACCGGAAGCTGGACGACGATCGCGACGGCGGCGAGGATCCCGACACGCACCCGCACCGGCCAGCGCGGGCGCGGCAGCGGCAGTCCCGGCGGTGCCGCGCCGAGCGTCCCGGCCACGAGGGCCAGGCAGGTCACCGCGGTCGACTCCCACATCCAGTCGACCCCGGCGGTGACGCAGAACACGACGAACGCGACGGCGCATCCCGCGGCCACGGCTCGCGCCGTGTCGTCCGTCTGACGCCGGATGCTGCGCAGGGCTCCCGCCAGCAGCGCCGCGAGCGCCGCGATGACCATCAGCGCACCGGGGATCCCGAGCTCGGCCAGCGCCTCCAGGTAGAGCGAGTGCGCGTCCAGCACGTGACCCGAGCGGTGCGGATCGCGGTTCCAGGCGAACTCGAACGTCCCGGCGCCGATGCCGGCCAGCGGCCGGTCGGTGAAGGAGTCGAGCGCCGCCGTCCAGAGCAGTCGTCGTGTCCCGGACAGCGAGGTCAGGCGCTGGACCGGATCGCTTCCGGCCGGCTCCGAGCCGCGCTGGAAGCTGTCCCACGCCCGCGGGCCCGCCAGGATGGCCACGACCAGGATCGCCGCCAGCGACCCGGCCAACGCGATCCGGGCGGCGCGGAGGGGCGTCCGGACCCGCCGGAGCCGCTCGTGCGGGCCGACGAACGCCACCGCCACGGTCAGCAGACCCACCAGCGCGAGCACGAGCACGACGCTTCCGCGGCCCGCCGTCCCATTCCCCCGGGCGATCTCCGGAGCGCCGCGGATCGTGAGAACGGCCGCTGTCGCGCCGACTCCGGCGATGAGCGCGTTGGCGGCCACGAACCAGCGCTGCGGGGACAGCGCGACCACCAGCACGACCACGAGCACGACGCCCAGCGCCGCCGTTCGCGAGTACGTCAGGTACACCACGACGGGTGCCAGCGACGCGATGCAGAGCGCGGCCGCGCGCAGCCATCGCCGCCGGGCGTGGGCGCTCAGGGGCAGCGCCAGGGCGAGCGTCATCGCGCCCCAGCAGCCGACGGCGTTCCAGTAGTTGAACGGATACGCGAGGCGCGTGGTGTCGTAGGAGCCGCTCGTGCTCTGCGTGCCGAGCAGCTCGGGGGCGACGCGAGACAGCAGGGCCAGCAGGCACACCACACCAGCCACCGCGGTCAGCAGGACGACCACCCGCGTGCGGTCGCGCGCGCCGAACGACCAGGCGACGAGCATGACGAGCCCGGCGTAGCTCAGGACCCGCAGCGCCTCCTCGAGCGTGCGCTCGGCGCTGTCGGTCCAGAGCAGGCCCAGCGCGGTCCAGGCCGCCAGGCCCAGCAGCCCCGCGACCGCCAAGCGGACCTCGACCGACCACCGGTGGCGCGGCAGGAGCCCGAACGCGACGGACAGCCCGATCACCCACCAGACCGCGATCGCGTCCTGCGTACGGGGGATGACGGCGTAGGAGCCTCCGCGCAATGCCGCGACGAGAAGCCCCGACGCGATCAGCACGGCGAGCCCGATCGTCACGCCGGAGCGCGGCCACTCGGTGTCATGAACAGCGCGACTGGGGCGTACCGGCCGATGTATGAACGCCAGGTGGATCCTGCTCACGCTCCTGCTTGTGCTTCTCGTCCCGGCGTCGGCGGCTCACGCCAAGACCAACTGCAAGGCGCCTCCCGGGACGGCCGCGGTCGAACAGTACTGCGAAAGCCTCCCTACAGCGGACGGTGATACCCATCTGGGCGACAAGCCCACACGCCCGCTCGCCTCAGTCCTCCCCAAGCCGATCGTCCATCGGCTCGAGAAGGCGGGCGTCGCCGGTGAGGTCATCCTGGCGCTTCCCGCCGGACCCGCCCGCATGCACCAGGGCGGACGGCGGCAGACCTCCTTCGACCCGAGGGTGAAGGCCCTCCTGCCCGGCCCGGCGTTGAGTCCGAAGTCGGTGGTGGACGCCGCCGCGAGGAACGGCGCGGAACACATCGACCAGGGCTTCGGCTGGGCGCTCGTGCTCACGCTGTTCGGGCTCGGTGGCCTCTCGGTGGCCGGCTCCCTGCGCATCCGGTGAATGTGGTCGTCCGACACGAAGCCCACCCGCACCCACGCCGGGAGCGGGCCGCATCCCGGAGCGTGGTTGCGCGGCGTCGTGCCCGCGCGCCGGAGCGAGTGCCCTTCCGAACCACGTGCGGGTTCCGGGTTCTGGCGCAGCGGCGCCGCGGCCGCGGAGGAAGGCCCGGATTGACGCGGTTGCTCAACATCGTCTGTCAGGTAGAAAGCTCCCACGAAAGCTCCCGGGAATGTTGGGCCGGACGTGGGCAGAGTGGCACGGCATGCGTTTCTGCCGACTTGGTGACAGCATCGGCCTCGGGTCAGCGAGTGGCTAGCTCGAGCGTCCCGCAGCCGGTCGGGCTGCCGGGCGCCCGCAACCGTCCGCGCCCCTGGCGCCTGCGCCGCGGCACCATGCCGGTCGACGTCATCGAGACCGTGTACCGCGAGCACCTTCACGCGGTCTACGGCTTCTTCAGCTACTCGGTCGGCCGCGACACCGCCGAGGACCTCACGGCGGCCACGTTCGAGCGCATCGTCCGCTCGTGGAACCGCTTCGACCCGGCGCGCTCGAGCGAGCAGACCTGGATCTTCGCCATCGCCCGCAACGTGCTCATCGACCATCTCCGCCGCCAGCGCCATCGCAACGGGCCCTCGCTCGACGAGCACCCGGAGATCGTCGACAGCATCGTGTCCGCCCAGGATCCGCTCGCCCAGGCGGTCAGCGTCGAGGGCGTCAAGGCGTGGCTCTCGCAGCTGCGCCCGCGCGAGCGCGAGGTCGTCGCGCTGCGCTACTGCGCCGACCTGTCGGTCGCCGAGATCGCCCAGTGCATGGACACGACGCCCGCCAACGTGCATCAGATCTGCTCGCGTGCCCTGCGCCGGCTGCGCGAGACGGTCGACCCGGCCACCGGGCAACCCCAGCAGCAGCTCGCCAGGGAATCGGCATGAGCCGTCCCAGCCCCGAGGGCCCGGTGTCAACGACAGCGGAGGTGCTGCTGCGGGACGAGCCGCGGCCGGCCGCCGAGTCGCAGCCGCCCGTCCGCGGTGACCGTGACGACCGGCTCGCGCTGCACGCGCCATTCCGTGACGCTGACGCACCGCTGCCCTGCCTCGGCTCCGTTCGTGCCACCGGTGCCGAGCGGGCGGACGCCGGCGATGCTCAGGACCAGCATCGCCGCGGCGAAGGCCGCGACGCCACCGACCGCGACGACGAGGCGCTGCGCGCGCCGCGGGCTCGGCCGCCACGACGGCCGCCGCCGCGCGCGGCGGGAGTCCACGAGCGATGCCTCGAGGTCCTGCGTGAACGCCAGGCTGGGCTCAGGGCGAGCCCGGCGCAGCAGCTGCTCCATGTCGGACAGGGGGGGCCCCACGGTGAGGAGCTACGCATGGCAGGCACCGTCTCTGACAACGGTCCCCGGCGCCGGCCCCGCTGCGAGCGGCGCTCGCACGGCCACAATGCCGACGGCGCCCAGGTGGCCATGACCCGCCGCCAGCTGCTCGTGGGCGCGGCGTTCGGCGCCGTCGCGACCGTTCTCTGCGGCGCCTGCGGGGAGGAGCGGCTCCCGGCGCCCCATCCCCTCACGGTCCCCGGGGGCGGCGGCGCCCACGCATACCTGCGAGGCATCAACAGCTACACGCTCAACTACGCCTCGCGTTGCGAACCCGGCGCCTCCTACCGCTACCTCGCGGCGCGGGGGCATCGGATCATCCGGCTGCCATTCCAATGGGGCTCGGTGCAGCGCAGCCTCGGCGGCCCACTCGACGAGCCGTTCCTCCGCCTCCTGACCGCCGAGGTGGCGGCCATCGGCCGCGCGGGCATGCGGGCGATCATCGACGTCCACAGCGGCGGCCGCCATCCCGACGTGGTCAAGGCGACCAGCACGCTCGGCGACGGCATCTCGCAGGAGGAGTTCGACGACCTCTGGCTGCGGCTGTCCGACGTCTTCCGCGACGACCGGCGCGTGTACGCCTACGACCTGATGAACGAGCCCTACGAGATCGCCGACGACGTGTGGCAGAGCTATTCGCAGGGTGTGGTGCAGGCGCTGCGCGCGCATGGCGACCGCACGCTGCTGTGGATCGAGGGCAACGACTACGCGTCCGCCGGAGCGTGGCGCGAGCATCAGCCCAAGCCGTGGATCGACGACCCGATCGACCGCCACGTCTACTCGGCCCACGCCTATCCGGGGATGACCTCCGAGGAGCCGCAGCGGGAGCCCACCGCCGCCGACCAGGACGAGTTCCTGCACGACCTGCGCCACTTCGTCGACTGGCTCTCCGAGTTCGACCGGCGCGGGTCGATCGGCGAGGTCGGCTGGCCGTCCGCGCGCCGCGTCGGCGCGGCCGGCGCGGCGGAGTGGAACCGGCTGGGCGACGCGTGGTACGAGATGGCCGACGAGGCGCGGCTGGACGTCACCTACTTCGGCGCCAGCTCGGCGTACGACAACTGGCTGTGGGCCTACAACGCGGCCCGCAACGGCCTGCACCTGCCGGGCCTGCACCAGGCGGAGTCCCAGGCGAAGGTCATCGAGGCCCATCCGTCCAGCTGGTGCGCGCCCCGCTGCGGCGCGCCCGCCGGCGCGGTCAAAGCGTCATGGGGCGCGACGCGGAGTCGCGGTGCCTGAAGCGATGTCGACGTTCCGCACACCAGGCGGGACAACGTGCGAGTAGGAGGTTGCTCGATGGTCAGCAAGCCGAAGTCCGCCGAGATGCACCCGGGGCCCGGATTCCGCATCCGCCTCGACATGGAACGGCCTGATCCCGCCGGCGTCGCGGCGCTCGGAGCGTTCCCGACGCCGAACATCTCCGACCTCACCAACCGCCTCTACGCGATGCACACGGCCATCAAGCCGATGACCTCGACGGCCACCATCGTGGGACCGGCGTTGACGGTGCGCTGCTATCCCGGCGACAACCTGATGGTCCACAAGAGCCTCGACGTCGCGCAGCCGGGCGACGTCGTCGTGATCGACACGAGCACGTCGTCGATGAACGCCGTCCTCGGCGACCTCATCTCCACCAAGGCGCGCCACCGGGGCATCGCCGGGTTCGTCGTGGACGGGCTGATCCGCGACCAGCCCGCGATCGAGGCGCTCGGCGACTTCCCCGTCTTCGCGCGCGGGATCACGCCGATCGGGCCGCTGCACCGCGGGCCGGGTGAGATCAACCACCCGATCTCGGCGGGGGGCGTCGTCGTGCACCCCGGAGACGTCATCGTCGGCGACGAATGCGGCGTGGTGGTGGTCCCCCACGCCAACGTCGGCGAGGTCCTGCGACGGCTCCAGGAGCAGTCGGCCGCCGAGTCCGACTACACGGACGCCGTCGCGCGCGGCGACTTCTCCAACGACTGGGTCGACACGATCCTCGACGCGCACGGCGTGGTGGCCGAGAGCGCCCTGGACAGGGTCTGACGGCGCGATGGGTGACGCGGGCACCCGTCGCGGGATGGACCGGGCCCCGGCGGTGCTGCTGGGCGGCCGAGGCCCGGCCCTGTCGGTCGCGCGATCGCTCGGAGCGCGAGGCGTGCGCGTGCACGTGCTCGCCGGGCAGCCGGGCCCGGTGGCGGGGTCGCGCCACTGCCACCGGTTCGTGGCGGCCCCCGGCGGGGGCCGGCTCCAGGAGCGCTGGCTGGACTGGCTCGAGCGCGAGGGCCCGGCGGGCGCCGTCGTCCTGCCGTGCGAGGACGACGGCCTGGAGCTCATCGCCCGCCATCGGGGCCGGCTCGAGCGGCTCGGCTATCTCCCGATCGAGGCCGACGACGACGTGGTGCTCGCGATGCTCGACAAGGAGGACACCTACCGGCGGGCCCGGGCCGTCGGCGTCCCCACCCCGGGCACCGTGATCGTCCGCGACGCGTCCGACGTGGGCCGCGCGGTCGCGGAGCTCGGGTTCCCGTGCGCGGTCAAGCCCGTGCACTCGCACGTCTGGCAGCGGCACTTCCGGGCCAAGCTGCTGCCGGTCGCGGACGAGCTGAGCCTGCGCACGACGGTGGCCGCGGCCAGGGAGCTGGGGATCGAGGTCATGGTCACGGAGATCATCCCCGGCGGCGACGACCAGTTCCTCTCCTACTACACCTACATCGACGACTCCGGCCGCCCGCTGTTCCACCTGACCAAGCGCAAGCTGCGCGGCTATCCCGTCCACTTCGGGCTGTCGACGTACCAGGTCATCGAGTGGCATCCCGACGTCGCGGAGCTCGGCCTGCGCTTCTTCGCCGGCGTCGGCCTGCGGGGCGTGGGCAACGTCGAGTTCAAGCGCGACGCCCGCGACGGCAGCCTGAAGCTGATCGAGTGCAACCACCGCTTCACCGCCGCCAACGAGCTCGTCCGGCGCGCCGGGGTCGACCTCGCAGGCATCGCCTACGACCGCGCCCGCGGGGCCGACGTGTCCCACACCCCGTCGGTCCGCGCCGGCGACCGGATGTGGCACGTCTGGGACGTGCCGGCGTTCCTGGGCTATCGAGCCCACGGCGAGGTGACCACCGCGGGATGGCTGCGCAGCCTGATGCACCCCTTCCACCTTCCGCACTTCCGCTGGTCGGATCCGGTTCCGAGCGCCATGGGAATGGCCCAGGGCGCCGCCAAGCTGCGCCGCAGGATCACACGGGACGGCCTGCGGGCGCCGCGGGCCAGGACGACGCGGGTGGCGTGATGCGCGCCGTCCCGCCCATCGGCATCATCGGCTTCGGGGAGCTCGGCTCCGTGCTGACGGCCCGGATGGTCGAGAGCGGCCTGCCCGACGTCCGCGCCTACCGCCGACCGCGGCCCGAGCCACAGGCCGGCGCGCGGGCCCGCGAGGTGCGGGAGCTCGGCGCGCGGCCGTCGGCGACGCTGGCGGACGCGGTCGCCGGGGCCGGCGTGGTCGTCAGCGCGGTCCCGGCGACGGTGGCCGGCGACGTGGCGCGCGCGTGTGCCGAGCTGCTCGAGCCCGGCGCGCTGTTCGCCGACGTGAGCGCCGGCGAGCCGGGGCACAAGGCGGCCGCCGCGGACGCGATCGCCGTCCGCGGCGGTACCTACGCCGACGTGGCGGTGATGGGCACCGTGGTGATGAGCGGCTGGGCCGTGCCGATGATCGCCAGCGGCCCGGGCGCGCCCGCATGGGAGCGGTTCGCGGGCGGGCTCGGCATGACCGTCCGGGCGATCGACGGCCCCGCCGGCCGCGCCTCGCTGATCAAGCTGCTGCGCAGCGTGTACATGAAGGGCCGCGACGCGCTCATCGCCGAGACGCTGCTGGCCGCGCGGCGCCACGGCGTCGACCGTGAGCTGCTGCCGACGATCGCCGGCCCGGGCGAGCAGGTCTCCTTCCCCGAGCTCGCCGAGCGCGTGATGTGCAGCCTGGCGCTGCACGCGCAGCGCCGCGCCGACGAGCTGGCGGGATCGGCGGCCGTGCTGGAGGCGGCCGGCGTCGAGCCGCTGGTGACGTGCGCAGCCTCCGAGCGGCTGCGCCGTGTCGCCGCGATGGGCCTGCGCGAGCGCTTCGACGGCCGTCGGCCCGGGGAGCTGAGCGCCGTGCTCGACGCCATCGACGAGCGGTGCACGACCAACGGCCCGTGGAGCGCAGAGGCGTGACCGCCCGCGACACGGTCGCGCTCAGAGCCCTCCAGGCCCTGACGGCGACCCAGCGCGGACGCGACCTCGCCCCGCGCCTGGACCTCCTGCGCGGCACCGGCGTGCGGCACGTCGTGCACCGCATGCGCCACGGCCTGCACCGCGGCGAGATCGCGCCCGGGGTCAAGCACGCCGTCTACCGGCGGATCTGGAGCGACGCGGCCGCTGCGTTGGGGGCCGACATCCTCGAGGAGCTGCCCGGCGGCATCCTCGAGATCGGGCACGGTCCCGCACGGACGCGAGTGTTCGAGCAGACGGTGGCGCTCGACGACGCGGTCACGCTGCGCCTGGCGATCGACAAGCGGACCGTGCACCAGCTCCTGCTGCGCGCGCGGGTCCCCGTGCCCGTGCACCGCGACTTCACCCGCGACGATCCGGCCCGGGGGCTCGAGTTCCTGGCCCGCGAGCCCGGGCCGTGCGTGGTGAAGGCAGCGACCGGCACCGGCGGCGGCGACGGTACGACGTGCGGGGTGAGGACTGCCGAGGACCTGACGCGAGCCGCCATGCGCGCCGGCCGCCGCTCGGACACGCTGCTCATCGAACGCCAGGCGCGCGGCTCGGTGTACCGGCTGCTGTTTCTGGACGACCGTCTGCTGGACGTCGTCTGCCAGTCGTCGCCCACCGTCGACGGGGACGGCACGTCGACCGTCGAGGAGCTCATCCGGGCCGAGAACCGCCGCCGGGCGCGGGCGGGCGGCGCGGACGGGATCTACCCGCTGCGCGTCGACCTGGACTGCCTCCTCACCCTGTCACACGCCGGTCTCGCGCTCGGCTCGGTTCCCGCCGCGGGGGCGCGCTGCACGGTCAAGATCGCCACCAACGAGGCGCGGGTCGAGGACTGCCGGACCGCTCGCGACGAGCTCTGCGACGCCATCGTCGAGGATGCCCACACGGCGGTCCGTACGCTCGGGGTGCGCCTGGCCGGCGTCGACCTGGTCACCGCTGACCCGTCGCGGCCGCTGCGCGAGACGGGCGGCGTGATCAACGAGGTCAACGGCACGCCCGCGCTGCATCGCCACTATCAGGTGTCGGACCGTCAGAACCTCATGCCCGTCGCCGAGCCGGTGCTCGCGTACCTGCTCGGCATCGAGCCCGACGAGCCGGCCGCGCCGGCGCGCTTCTCGTCGAGCCGGGTCCGGGCCTAGCTGTCGAGCCCGGTGACCTGCCGAACGCGGTCGAGTGGGGGTCGGTTGCCGAGGGCGCTGTGGGTGCGCCGCTCGTTGTAGTGGCGCACCCAGTGTGGCAGCGAAGCTCGACGGGCCTCGCTTGAGGCGTATTCGAGCGCGTAGGCCCACTCACGCTGCAGCGTCTGCTGGTAGCGCTCCACTTTGCCGTTGGTGCGCGGCGTGTAGGGCCGCGTGCGGAGGTGATTCATCGCCCTGGCGTGCAGCAGTGCCTTGAGCGTCTTGTTGTGGACGTAGGCGAACGCGTTGTCGGTCATCAGTCGCTCGGCGACGATGCCGTGCTCGAGGAAGAAGTCCAGCGCGCGACGGGTAAACGCGGTGACCGTGGCGGCCTTCTCGTCGTCGTGGATCTCGCTGTAGGCCAGGCGGCTGCAATCGTCGACGATCGAGTGGCAGTACTCCCAACCGACCCGCCGTGAGCGCCTGGTGCGGTCGCCGGTGACGGCGTGGCCGGGCTCGGTGAACTTGCCGAAGCGCTTGACGTCCATGTGCAGCAGGTTGCCGGGGCACGGCCACTCATAGCGGACGACCGCCGGCCGCTCAGGGGCGGGGCGCCGGGACACGCCGGCGCGTTGCAGGACTCGGTGGACGGTCGAGTGCGACCGCGCGATCTCGGGCTCGTCGGCGAGCCTCCGTGGGCTCCATCCGGTCCGCTTGCGCAGCTCGCAGATCCGCTGGGCCTCCTCGGCTGGCACCTGTCGCGGTGAGCGGTGCGGGCGGCTGGAGCGCTCGGTCAGACACGCCAGCGATGTTTGCTCGTCCGGCGTGGCTTGGCGCCAGCGATGCACCCACTCCCACACGGTCGACTTCGAGACGTTCGCCCAGGGGGCCGCCTGGGCGAACGTCTCGCCGTCGTCAACAACACGACGAACGACAACCTCGCGTCCACGCGCGGTGAACCGGGCTCTATGGTGCGCCATCCGGGCCTCCTTGAGACGTGTGAGCTTCGACACCCACACCCTCTCGGCAGGCCCGGACCTACTTCACGGCGTTCGGAACGTCCCTGGGCACGTCACCTAGCGCGTCGCCGCGCCAGGCCCGTCGCGCTTCTCGTCAAGCCGGGTCCGGGCCCAGCGCGTCGCCGCGCCAGGCCCGTCCCGCGGGGCCGACGTCGACTGCTCGCCTCTCAGCCCCGTTGTTCTGCGCCCACGGCGCTCAGCTGCGCGCCGAGCGGTGCGCGCAGCAGGTCGAGGACGCCGATCTCCGCCATTGCGCGGACGGCCACGGCCACGTCGTCGTCCGGCGTGCCCGCCTCGGCGAGCGTGTCGACGTCGCGGACGCCGTCGACGGTCTGCAGCAGGCGGAACTGCGCCGACGTCAGCGGGGCCTCGTCGCCGCCCCAGAGCTTCGCGCGGACCGACGTCTCCCACCACTCATGGCGGGCATGCGCGCGCGCCACCGAGTCCAGCCGCCGGGAGAGGACGGGGTACAGCTCGCCGATCTCGGAGCTGCCCAGGGCGGCGAGCGTCGCCTCGCGGCGGGCGGGCGTCGCCGGATCCTCGCCGAGCGGATCGCAGTCGAAGTCGTTGAACTTGAAGTAGAGGTTGTACGAGTCGGCCGAGTTGCGCCGAAGGTGCCACGTGCAGTTGCCGTGGAAGACGACGACGTCGCCCGGGCGGTCGTCGATGACGACCTCGCGCGCGGAGCGCACCACGACCTCGGGCTTCTCGTGCGCGGGCAGGCTGTCGTACAGGTCCGCGGCGGTGTTGAACGGGTTGAGCTCGAGGTGGTCGTACGGATAGATGACGAGTTGCGAGCCGGCCGGGATGTCGATCGAGAGACCGACCGAGATCTGGGACGCGTAGCGGTCCTTGTGCGGCGCCGGCTCCGGATCGGCGGCGCTGTCGTAGCCGTTGATGTGGCGCTCGGAGAGCGTCATCGTGGACCGCTCCAGACCGGTGAGCCGGCAGAGCGGGTCGAACAGCTCGCGCTCGTGGTCGACGTCGGCGGGCAGGTCGAACAGCGACTGCTCCTTCTTGCCCGGGATCGCCCGCGACGCGATCCGGGTGTCGTCGAACGAGTCGGCGATGTACCGGCGGACGTACTCATGGAACTCGGGGTCGATGCCGCCGGGGATGTACACCCATCCCTGGCGCTCGAAGGTCTCACGGTGATCCGCGGGATCGAAGGCGAAGACGTTCACGGTGGGTAGCTCCTCGGTGTGCGCGACAGGCCGCGGGTCGGATACGCCGTCATGTACGGACGTGGGCGGGCGTCGCTGACAATGGTCACTCACGTGCCGTTTGGCTGACCAGCCAGTCAGGAGCACCGTGTCGGTCCATGATCGCCGCTGAAGGTCAGCTTCGACGACTTCGCCGACGTGAGCGCCGGCCGGGCCGATCCGCGGGTCCTCATGCTGCGCCGCCGCCTGCGCGTGCGCGGCCGTCCGCGGGTGCTGCTGCGGCTGCCGCAGATCCTCGGCTGAGCCGCCGGTCACATCCGTTCAAGACGGCACGCCCGCGCCGGGCGTACGGTGCCGTCATGGACGTCATCCCCACCCTGCGCTACCGCGACGCGGACGCCGCGATCGCCTTCCTCACGAACGCTCTCGGGTTCACCGAGCACGCCGTCTACCGCGACGACGCCACGGGCGCCGTCGTCCACGCCGAGCTGCGCTTCGGCGACGGCATGGTGATGCTCGGCTCCGACCGCCCGGAGGGCGCCGAGGTCAACGCCCGGACGGGCGCCTCGTCGGTCTACTGCATCCTCGACGACGTCGGCGCCCGCTACGAGCAAGCGGTCGCCGGTGGCGCCACCGTGGTCCGCGAGCTGCGCGACGAGGACTACGGCGGACAGGGGTTCACCGTGCAGGACCCGGAAGGAAACCGCTGGTCGTTCGGAAGTTACCGTCCGGCTTGAAGCCGTTCTGAGAGGATCGAGCTTTCGCTATCGAGGGAGGCTCGGATGGAACCGACGAACATCGACGAGATCCAGACCGTGGCGCTCGTCTCCACCGCGACGCCGGACGCCGAGTGGATCGGCGGCTTCTTCGCGTACGGCGGGACGAACGGTGCGGTGGACAGCGTGACGATCTACTTCAAGATCCCGCCCGGCAAGCGGCTCGGCCGGCACGTCGACACCGCCGAGGAGGTGCAGTTCATCCTCGCCGGCAGCGGGCAGATCCTGCTCGACGACGGCCCCAAGGACATCCGCGCCGGCGACGCCATCACGCTGGCCGAGGGCGTCGCGCACGACCTGCACAACACCGGGACCGAGGACCTGCAGGTCATCGGCTTCTTCAACAAGGCTCAGGTCGAGCAGCACTGGAGCGAGGAGCGCTGGCCGCCGGACGAGAACCCGGTGACCGGCAGCCCGAACCGCGAGGGCGCGAAGGCCTGACGCCTGACCCGGCCTCGCCGCTCAGCCCGTGACGGTGGCCTCGGCGCGGATGCGCAGGCCGCCGTCCGCGGGCCGCGCGGTGAGCCGGTTCACGTGGATCCGCGGATCCGAGAACAGCGTCTGGTCGTCGATCGGCAGCCCCTCCGGGATCGCCACGACGTTGCCGTCGCGCGCGGTCACGCGGATCGTCACGGGCAGCGAGAGCCCGAGCGGGCCGTCGGCGTCCGCCTTGACGACCACGCCATCGGTGCCCGACGCACCGGCGTCGTAGCGCAGGTTGGAGATGTCCGCGGGAGCGAGGGCGCCCAACTGCTGGAGGTCGACCGTCGCCTCGCCGGAGGCGGTCGTGCCGCGCCGCGTGACGACGACGTCTCGCAGCGTGATGCCCTCCTGCGTGATCTGCGGGACGCGCAGGTCGAGCGGATCCTGGGCCAGCAGCGTGTCGAGCCGTCCCGAGCTGACCGCCTGGGCGGCGCGCAGAGCGTCGGCCTGACGGCGCAGCGCACCGGCGAGAGGGTCCACCTGCACCGCCACCGTCCGCACGCCGGCCCGCGGTGTGTCGCCATCGCCCCCGCTCAACCCGACGACGAGCGCGGCGGCGATCGCCAATGCGGCGACCACGAACAGCGCCACGGGCGCGTAGCGGCGCACCGCCCGGCTCAGGCCGGATCGGCGACGAGGGCGCGCACGGCGGCGACCCCGGCGGCGATCGTCTCGCGGTGGTCGCGCTGCGGGTCGAGCAGCATCCGCAGGGCGAGCCCGTCGGCCAGCGACAGCAGGACCTCGACGACCGCGGCGGGCGGCGCCGCGAGGTGCAGCACGCCCTCCTCCTGCTTGGCGGCGAGCACCGTAGCCACGTGCTGGCACATGCCGCGCTGGAGCTCCGCGTACTCGGCGGCGATCTCGGGGTTTCGCTGCGACAGGGTGAACAGCTCGAAGCCGACGGCGACCAGGTCCGGGTCGTGCTCGACGAGATCCTGCAGCGAGGCGACGAGCAGGTCGATGAAGTCGTCGGCGGTCTGCGCCTCGCCGAGCTGGGCCTCGAGGGCCTCCATCTTCAGCTCGCCGTCGCGGCGCACGACCTCGGTCAGCAGCCGCTCCTTCGTGCCGAAGTAGTAGTGCAGCAGCCCGCGGGAGACGCCGGCCTCGCGCGCGACGTGGTCGAACGTCGAGCCCGCGACGCCGCGCCGGGCGACCGAGCGGCGCATCGCCTCGACGATGCGCTGGGCCTTGTCGCCGGACAGCGTCCGCGGGTTGGAGGAGGCGGCGGCTTCCACCCTCTTCAGCCTATTGGCCCCAGAACGACGAAGGCGCCCCGTGGGGCGCCCTCGTGCTAGGGGTGGCGATGCCGGCCCGGCCTCCTACGGGGGGCTTCCGCCTCCTGCCGGCAGGAGGAGGGCCCCCGTGGATCACATCAGGAGGCGGCGGCCGCCGGGGTGGGCGGTGGTGCCGCAGGGGCCGTGGTCGACGTGTAGTCGAACTCCTCCTCGGCGCCGAAGAGGAGATCGAGCACCTTGTTGCGCAGCCCCTCGCTCAGCGCGAGCGCCAGACCGGCGCCCACGACGAGCAGCAGCAGCTTGCGGCCGCGGTGCTTCTTCTTCTTCTTCGGACCCTCGCGCAGCGCCTGCGTGGCGTCGCGGAGGGCCTCCGACGCGTTGTGAAGCTCCTTCTGGAACTTCTTGTCGTCGAGGATGACCTTCGCCGGCGTCTTGCCGTTCTGTAGGCGATCGAACGCGACCCGCGCGGAGTCGAACGCCGTCTTGAGGTTGTCGCGCAGATCCTCGTCCTGGACGAGGCGCTGCACGTACGGGCTGCTCTTGACGGCGAGCGCTGCGCTTCCCGCCTTCGCAGCCTTGGACTTCGCTGCCATTCTCACTTCCCTCGGGTCGCTTTTCGGGACCTTCGGCCAGCATATACCCGGCCGTTGGACCTCGCACCCCGGCTTTCGAGCGCGGCGTCGAGGACCTCGGACACTTCACGAACGAAGACGAACTCGAGATCCTCGCGCAGATGCTCGGGGACCTCGTCGGCATCGGCCTCGTTGCCGGCCGGCGCGATCACCCGCCGCAGGCCGTTGCGCTGGGCCGCCAGCGCCTTCTCCTTGAGCCCGCCGATCGGCAGGACCTGGCCCGTCAGCGTGACTTCACCGGTCATCGCCGTGTCGTCGCGCACGTGGTCGCCGGTGAGCAGCGACACGAGCGCGGTGACCATCGTGACGCCGGCGCTGGGCCCGTCCTTGGGAATCGCGCCGGCGGGCACGTGGACGTGGATGTCATGCTCGGCGAACCAGCCGTCGCCGAGCGTCTCGGGCGGATGGCTGCGCACGTAGGACAGCGCCGCCTGGGCCGACTCGCGCATGACGTCGCCGAGCTGGCCGGTGATCGTCAGCCGGCCCTTGCCCGGCATCGCGGTCGCCTCGACGAACAGCACGTCGCCGCCGGCCGGCGTCCAGGCGAGGCCGGTCGCGACGCCCGGCTGGCGCGTGCGCCGCTTGACGTCGGCGTGGAAGCGCGCCTTGCCGAGCAGCTCGCGGGCCCGCTGCTCGGTGATCGTCACGCGCTTGGAGAACGTGCCCTCGGCCACCTGACGGGCGACCTTGCGGCACACCGAGCCGATCTCGCGCTCGAGGTTGCGCACCCCCGCCTCGCGGGTGTAGTCGCGGATGATCGTCCGCAGCGCGGGGTTGCCGAAGGCGATCTGCGAGCGCTTCAGCCCGTTGCGCTCGATCTGGCGCGGCACGAGGTAGCGCTTGGCGATCTCGAGCTTCTCCTCCTCGGTGTAGCCGGCGAGCTGGATGACCTCCATGCGGTCGCGCAGCGCGCCCGGGATCGTGTCGAGCGTGTTCGCCGTCGTGACGAACATGACGTTCGACAGGTCGAACGGCACGTCGAGGTAGTGGTCGCGGAAGGTCGCGTTCTGCTCGGGATCGAGCACCTCGAGCATCGCGCTCGCCGGATCCCCGCGGTAGTCGGCGCCCATCTTGTCGATCTCGTCGATCATGAACAGCGGGTTGTGGGACTCCGCGTCGCGCAGCGCGCGGATGATGACGCCCGGCATCGCACCGACGTACGTCCGGCGATGACCGCGGATCTCCGCCTCGTCGCGCACGCCGCCCGCGCTGATGCGCTCGAACTTGCGCCCCAGCGCCCGTGCGATGGAGCGACCGAGCGACGTCTTGCCCACGCCGGGAGGCCCGACGAAGCAGAGGATCGATCCCCGCGCGTCCGGCTTGAGCTTGCGCACCGCCAGGAACTCGAGGATGCGGTCCTTGACCTGCTCGATGTCGTAGTGGTCCTCGTCGAGGACGGTCCGCGCATGCTCGAGGTCGAGGTTGTCGACGGTCGACTTGTCCCACGGGAGCGCGGCCAGCCACTCGAGGTACGTGCGGATGACCGCGTGCTCGGCGGCCATCGTCGGCAGCTTCTCCAGGCGCCCGAGCTCGCGCTCGGTCACCTCGCGGATCTCGTCGGGCAGGCCGGCCTGGTCGAGCTGCTCGCGCAGGTCGCGCGCCTCCGCCTCGGACTCGTCCTCCTCGCCGAGCTCCTCCTTGATCGCCTTGAGCTGCTGGCGCAGGAAGTACTCGCGTTGCGACGCCTCGAGCTCGGACTGCACCTGCGACTGGATCTTCGTCCCGATCGAGATGACCTCGGCCTCGCGGGCGAGGACCTGCGACAGCTTGCGCAGCCGCTTGGCGACGTCGAGCTCCTCGAGCAACTCCTGCTTCTCGGGCGTCTTCAGCCGCAGCGCGCCGGCGATGACGTTGGCGAGCGCGCCCGGCTCCTCGACGTTGGCGACCGCGATCTGCAGCTCCTCCGGCAGGTACGGCACGGCCTCGACGATCTGGCCGAACGTGCCCTGCACGTTGCGCATGAGCGCGGTCAGCTCGGTCGACTCCTCAACGACGTCGGGCGCGGGCGCGATCGCTGCGGACAGGAACGGCTTCTCGCCGATCCAGCGCGTGAGGCGCACGCGCTGCGTGCCCTGCACGAGGATGCGCAGCGTCCCGTCGGGGACCTTCAGCATCCGCGCGACGACGCCGACGACGCCGACCTCGTAGAGGTCTGCCGGGCCCGGCGTCTCGTTCTCCGGGTTGCGGCTGGCGACCATCACGAGCATGCGGTCGCGGCCGAGCACGTGGTTGACGAGCTCGACCGAGCGCTCCTGGCCGATCGCCAGCGGCGTCAGCGTGTCCGGGAAGGGGACCGTCTCGCGCAGCGGCAGGACCGGCAGCGAGTCCGGAAGCGGCCGGTCGGCCCCGATCTCGACGTCGCGGGGCTCGCCCTCGGTGACGACGTCGATCATTCGATCATCCCTGACGCCGGTCCGAGATCCGACGCGGCGGATGGGATGGCGCCCGCGCCGCCCGGACCGGCCTCGCGGGGCGGCGCGACCTCGATGGGGACGGTCCGTGACTTCGGGTCGGGCTCGATCAGGGGAAGCTCGACGCGCAGGAGGCCGTCATCGTAGGCGGCGCGCGCCCGGTCGGCCGCGATGTCGGCGCCCAGGGCCACCGTGCGGCGGAACGGCCCGTGCTCGATCTCGATCTGCTGGTAGACGCGCCCCTCCGCGTCGTCGGGCAGCCCGCGGCTGCCGGAGATGATCAGCTCGCGCCCGCGGATCTCGAGGTCGATCTGCTCGATGTCGATGCCGGCCAGCTCCGCGGTGACGATCGCGCGCGGCGGATCCCCGACGTAGGAGACGTCGACGCGCGGGGTGAAGCCGGCGCGGCGGTGCGGGGCCAGCGAGCGGTCGAACACCCCGCCGAAGAGCTCGTCCATCTCCCGGCGCATCCGCTCGAAGTTGGCGAAGAGATCACGTTCGGACACCGACTCAGCCTTTCTCGAGCAGCGCCTTGAGCCGTTGCAGCGAGGCGCGCGCCTCGCGCTCGGGCACCCCGCCCACCAGCGCGCGGCTGGCGACCGCGCCGAGAGGGCCGAACGGCGCCTTGAACTCGTTCTCGTAGTCGAAGCGGGTGCCGCCGTTCACCGCGGACAGGCGGTAGGCGGTGTGGGCGCGCGAGCGGGCGGGGCCCCGGCCCTGCCAGACCGCGACGCGCGGCTCATCGGACTCGGCGAGATCCCATTTGACGTGGAAGTTGACGCCGCGCAGGCAGAGCGTCTGCTCCATGTGGTCGTGGCCGTGCGCGCCCAGGCCGCGATGGATCGACACCCACTCGTGCAGGCGCTCCGGATCCATGACGACGTCCCAGACCTCCTGCGGCGTCGCGGCGATGTCGATCGAGCTGCTCACCTTCGTCACGGGATCGTGGACGGTACCGACCGATGCCGGTCACCGCGCGGCCAGGGCCTCACCCGCCTCCTCCCAGTCGCGCAGGGCCCGCTCGACGGCGGCGTCGAACGAGTGCATCCGCAGTCCGAGGATCTCGGCGGCGCGCTCGGCGCGCGGCAACAGATCGCCTTCCAGACCGGCCATGAGCGGGCCGATGAGCTCGTGGCTCTCGCCGGCCACGACGGCGGCGACCCGCGAGGTCAGCTCGGTCGCGGTGAACCCGAGCCGCAGCGGCGGGCGGCCGACGAGCATCGCGTCGGCGATGCGCTGCACCATCTCGCCGTAGGTCAGGACGTCGGGCCCGGCGAGGTCGAGCGAGCGGCCGCCCGCGGCCTGGCTCGTGGCGGCGGCGACGAGCGCGGCCTGGACGTCGCGCCCGTCGACGGGCTGGGTGCGGAAGTCGCGCCAGGCGGGCAGCGGCAGGACGGGCAGCCGTTCGACGAGGCGGACGAGGAAGCGGAACGACCGGCTGCCGGCTCCGATGACGATCGACGCGCGCAGCGCGACGGAGTCCGGGCCGCTCTCCATGACGAGCCGCTCGACCTCCAGCCGGCTGGCGAGGTGCGGCGAGGCGGCCCGGTCGGGCGGCACGAGGCCGCCCAGGTAGACCACCCGGCCGACGCCGGCCGCGCGCGCGGCGTCGCGGAACGTCGTGGCGGCGATGCGGTCCCGCGAGGCGAAGCCGTCCTCGCCGGCCTCCATCGAGTGGATGAGGTAGTAGGCGACGTCGATGCCGTCGAGCGCCGTGTCGAGCCCCGCGCCGCTGACCGCGTCGCCGCGATGGACGGTCAGGCCGAGGGCCGACGCGGCGGCCGCGCGCGACGGGTCGCGCGCGAGGCCGGTGACCTCGTGGCCGGCGGCGGCGAGCCGCGGTGCGAGCGCCGCTCCGACATAGCCCGTGACGCCGGTGACGAGAATCCGCATGGAGAGGTCCAATGTTTCCCGCCTCAGCGGCGAAAAAACGCGCAGGATGCGGGCACTTCGTCATGGAAACACGATCTTTGCAGGACTTTCACGAAACCTTTGCGTTTTGCGGGAAACGACGTTGCCCCGCCCCTCGCCAGTCTGGTTCGATGCCGATCTCGGATGGCGAAGGCGAAGAAGATCACCTGCGAAGACTGCTACTTCCGGCGCAACCTGCTGTGTGCGCTGACTCTCGACGAACCGTGCGCGACGTTCCGGCCCGACCACCCCGACGGGCTGCGCCCGCCGCTCCAGATGCGGTTCGTGTTCGGCCAGGAGCGGCGCACGCAGGCGGCCTGGGCGTTCCCCACGGCGCAGGAGCAGGCGGCGCTGCACGGAGCGTGATCGCGACGGTCACGCGCCGAGCGCGACGGCCGCCGCCACGAGCTCGGCGTTCCCGCTCGCCCGCGTGCCGCCGGGAAGGACGAGGGTGTCCTCCAGGCCGACCCGCACGTCGTGCCCGTGCTCGAGCGCCCGCTCGATGACCGGCCAGGTTGCGGCGTCGGCGGCGTGGTGCAGCTGCGGCAGCTCGAGCGGGGCGAGCAGCTCTTCGATCTCCGCCGCCGCCGGCAGCGGCGCCTCGACCAGGATCCGCCGGCAGCGCGGCGCGAAGGGCGCGGCGAGCAGCGCGCGCGCGTCTGCGGCCGTCCACACGCCGGCCTCCACGCCGATGCCGAGCTGGTCGAGCAGCCCGCACAGCTCGTCGAAGCCGGGCTCGCGGAGGTTCACGGAGACGTAGTCGGGCCGCTCCCACCAGCCCGCGACGAGCGCCAGGCGACGCGCCGGGTCGCCGCCCGCGCCCCACAGCCCGGTCGTCAGGCCGAGCGGCGTGTCCGGGCACGCGGCTCGGACCATGACGACGACCCGCGAGACGGGCTCGGGGTCGAGCGTGTCCGCGCCGTCGCCGTCGCGCGGGTGGATGTGCAGCTCCGTCGCGCCCGCGTCGATCGCCCGGCGCGCGTCCGGGGCGATCTCATCGGCGCGCAGCGGGATCGCGTCGTGATGCGCGCGCGGGCGCGAGCCGTTCAGGCAGGCCTGGAGCATCGTGGCCGCAGAGTCTCCTACAGACCCACCAGTCGATCGCCGCCGACCGCGCCCTCGATCGGCAGCCCCTCGCGCACCCAGTACTCGAAGCCGCCGATCATCTCGCGCACCGCGCGGCCCTCGTCGTGCAGCCGCGCCGCGGCCTTCGTCGCCCCGTTGCAGGCCGGAGACCAGCAGTAGGTGACGAGCGGCCCCGCCGGGAGCTCGTCGTGGATGGACACCGCGCCGGGGAGGTGGGCGCGCGCGTAGGCCTCGCGCGAGCGGGCGTCGACGAGGGTGAAGCCCGGGCGGGCGCCCTCGCCGCCGGCGGTCTGCATCGCCGCCCACACGTCGGCGGGGTCGGTCTCGTGGCGCAGCTTCGTCTCGAAGGGGTTCATGCCGGCAGCGTCGCGCTCCTCGCGCCGGTCCGCCAGTGGCCCGAAGGACAACCTCCGCTATGTTTGAGCCATGACGCCCCACCGCGTCGCCGTCCTGGCCTTCGACGGCATGGCCCCGTTCGAGCTCGGCGTCGTCGTCGAGGTGTTCGGCCTGCCCCGCCCGGAGCTCGACATCGAGCCCTATGCGCTCGACGTGTGCGCCGAGCGGCTCGAGCCGCTCGAGGCCGTCGGCGGGTTCGCGCTGTACCCGCGCCACGGCCTCGACCGCCTCGCCGCCGCCGACACGGTGATCGTCCCCGGCCAGCGCACCGACCGCCCGGTCTCCGAGGCGCTCGTCGCCGCGCTGCGGAACGCCCACGCCGGCGGCGCGCGCCTGGTCTCGATCTGCTCGGGCGCGTTCGCCCTCGCCGCCGCCGGCCTGCTCGACGGCCGCGAGGCGGCCACCCACTGGCGCTACGCCGGCGAGCTCCAGCGGCGCCACCCCGGCGTGCGCGTCAACCCCGACGTCCTCTACGTCGACGACGGCGACGTCCTGACCTCGGCCGGCAGCGCGGCCGGCATCGACCTCTGCCTGCACCTCGTGCGCCGCGACCACGGCAGCGACGTCGCCAACCAGGTCGCCCGGCGGCTCGTGGTCGCCCCGCACCGGGAGGGCGGCCAGGCGCAGTTCATCGAGCGCCCCGTCCCCGCCGACCCCGGCGAGGGCGCGGTCGCGCGCACGATGGAGTGGGCGCTGGGGCGCCTCGACACGCGCATCGGCCTCGCCGACCTGGCCCGCGAGGCCCACCTCTCGCCGCGCAGCTTCACCCGCCACTTCCGTCGCGCCACCGGCACGAGCCCGGCGCGGTGGCTGCTCGACCAGCGCGTCCGGGCGAGCCTCGAGCTGCTCGAGGCCTCCTCGCTACCGGTCGAGCACGTCGGCGCCGCGGTCGGCATCCCCAGCGCCGCCGCGTATCGCCGCCACTTCGCGCGCGCCATGGGCGTGTCCCCCGCCGCCTACCGGCGCGCGTTCCGGATCTCGGCCGACAGGCCCGCGCCGATCGGGGCTCACAGGTAGCGCAGGGCGATGTACCCGGTCGCGAGCGCCATGGATACGAAGGTCACCGGCACGCCGACCTTCAGGAAGCTGACGAACCCGATGCGCCGGCCGGAGCGCTCGGCCATCCCGGCGGCGGCGACGTTGGCCGCGGCGGCCACGAGCGTGAGGTTGCCGCCGAAGCAGGCACCGAGGGCGAGGGCCCACCAGTACGCGGAGTCGGTGGAATCCCCCTGCAGCTGCTCGACGACCGGGATCATCGCCGCGGTGAAGGGGATGTTGTCGACGATCCCCGAGCCGATCGCCGACGCCCAGGCGATGCCGAGCAGCTCGGCGCTGCGGTCGCCGGCGGTGACCGAGGCGATGCCGTGCGCGACCTCGTCGATCGCGCCGCTCTGCTCCAACGCCCCGACCATGACGAACAGGCCCATGAAGAAGAACAGCGTCGGCCACTCGATGCCGCCCAGCGCCTTCTCGATCGGCTGGCGCGTGACCAGGAGCATCACGGTGGCGCCGGCGAGGGCGACGGTGGCGGGCTCGAGATGCAGCGCCTGATGGGCGAAGAAGGCGAAGATCGTGAGCAGCAGGACCGGGATCGTGCGCCTGAGCTCGCCCGCGTCCTCGATGCAGCGGGCCGCGTCGAGCGCGAGCACGCGCCGGCGCGCGTCCGGCGACACCTGCAGCCGGCGCCGGAACGCCAGGTACAGCCCGCCGGTGACGACCACTCCCGTCACCGCCGCGATCGGCGCCAGGTTGACGATGAAGTCCGTGAACGTCAGCTCGGTGGCGCCGGCGATCATGATGTTCGGCGGGTCGCCTATCAGCGTTGCGGTGCCGCCGATGTTCGAGATGATGATCTCGATGATCACCAGCGGCAGCGCGTCGATGTCGAGCGCATCGGCCAGCACGAAGGTGATCGGCACCATCAGCAGGACCGTCGTGAGGTTGTCGAGGAACGCCGAGAGCACGGCAGTCGTCAGCGCGAGCGCGACGACGATCGCGAGCGGGCGGCCCCGCGACAGCTGGCCGGCGCGGATCGCCAGCCACGTGAAGACGCCGGTCGGCTCGGTGAGCTTGACCATGAGCATCATCCCGGCAAGCAGACCGAGCGTGTTCCAGTCCACGGCCTCGATCGCGTGCTGCTGGTCGATGGTCTGGGTGAGGATCATCAGGACGGCGCCGATGAGCGCGACCTTCGTGCGGTCGACGCGGTCGCTGGCGATGACCGCCAGGGCGGCGGCGAACACGCCGATGGCGAGGGCCATCAGGGCAGCACGACGGGGTCGATCGCGACGCCGACGGCGGGGCGCATGCCCAGGAGGCGCAGGTCGCGCAGCCACTCCGCGCAGGCGGTCCGGGCCAGGCACGCGCCGACGTCGGCGCCCTCGGCGAGGTGCAGCTCGCACAGCCAGGCGAACGGCTGCGGATGGCACGCCGGCGGCGAGCCGAGCCGCACGAGCTCGATCCGCAGGATCTCCGGGATGGCGAGCAGGCCCTGTAGCTCCTCGCGCAGCCAGCGGTCGGCTTCCTCGCGGGCGAGGTGCTGCGGGCGATCCCAGGTCAGGACGATGCGGGGCACCGCATCGAGCATGAGCCCCGGGAGGGCCGCGCACCATCGGGTCCTCTCCCCCCTGCGGCGGGGGGAACGACCCTTACGGCTCGATCAGCCCGCGGCGTATCGCGTACCGCGTGAGCTCCACGCGATCGCGCATCCCGAGCTTCGCCAGCACCCGCTCCCGGTGGCGCTCGACCGTCTTGCGCGAGATCCCGAGCAGCTGGGCGATCTGCTCGGACGTGTGCGCCTCGGCGACGAGCTTGACGACCTCGAGCTCGCGCGGGGTGAGCGGGTCGATCGGCGCCGCCTCGCCGTCGCGGGCGCGGTCGAGGAAGTCGCGGATGAGCGCGGCGATGCCGGTCGGGTAGAGGAACGGCTCGCCCCGCAGCACGGCCCGGCACGCGCCGACGAGGTCGCGGTCGGCGCCCGACTTGAGCACATAGCCCGACGCGCCGGCCTTCAGCGCCTCGAACAGGTACTGCTCGTTGTCGTGCATCGAGAGCATGAGCACGGGCAGCTCGGGCCGTTCGTTCGCCAGGATCGCGGCGGCCTGCAGACCGGTCATGCGCGGCATCGACACGTCGAGGATCGCGAGGTCCAGCGGCGTGGTCCGGGCGAGCTCGACCGCCTCCGCCCCGTCGCCGGCCTCCGCCATGACCATGAGGTCGGGCTCGCCTTCGAGCACGTGGCGCAGGCCGCGCCGGACCATCGCGTGGTCGTCGGCGAGCAGGATCCGCGCGGGACGGGCCGCGGTCACGACCCGATCTCCAGCCGGACCGTGGTGCCGGCGCCAGGAGCCGTGTCGATCGCCAGCCGCGCTCCGATGAGCCCGGCTCGCTCGCGCATGCCGAGCAGGCCGGCGCCGGTCGTCGCGGCCCTCGGGTCGAATCCCCGCCCGTCGTCGGCGACCTCCAGCACGAACCCATCGCCCGGGAGCGCCGCCGTCCGGACGACCGCGCGGGTCGCGCCGGCGTGCCGCGCGACGTTCGTCAGCGCCTCCTGTGCCACCCGATAGGCGACGAGCTCCTCCTCGTCGCCCAGGGTGCCCGCAGGCGCCCGCAGCTCGCGCTCGACCCGCAGGCCCGTCGCCCGCTGGACGGACACGGTCAACGCGGCCAGCGCACTGGTGAGGCCGAGGTCGTCGAGTGCCTCCGGGCGCAGGCGCCGGGCGATCGAGCGCACGTCGTCCAGCGCGGCTCGCACCGTCTCGCGCGCGCCTGCGAGCTCCTCCTCGCTCGGGGTCCGCTCGAGCGAGAGAAGCACCGCGGTCAGCGTCTGGCCGACCTCGTCGTGCAGCTCGCGGGCCACGCGGAGCCGCTCACCCTCCTGCGCGGCCAGCATGCCGCGCACGCGCTCGAGGGAGTCCCGGCCGACGGCCCGGCGCAGCAGCAGGAAGTCCAGGCCGAGCAGCAGCGCGAGGCCGACCGCCAGCACGACCGCCTCCTGCGCCGCGAGCGGGAAGCTGACCGTGGCGGGCGTGAGCACCAGCACGAGGGTCGCCGCCACCAGGACGGCGGCGTTCGTCGCGAAGACCCGCCACAGCAGCGCCACGCCTACCCCGGGCCGCGTCCGGCAGGCTCGGCCGGCGCAGCGTGCTCCTCGCGCTCGCGTTGCTTGGTGTCGTGGCGCGCGATCCAGTTCACCCCGGCGGTGTCGGTCGTGGAGTGAACGATGATCGAGACGAACACCACGAGCGCCGCGATGTTGAAGATCCGCTCGCCGTCGGCCAGCCCCTCGCCGAGCACGATGATCGAGAACGTCATCGTGGCCACGCCCTTGGGCCCGAACCACGCCATGAACGCCTTCGTCGGCAGGCTGAGCCGGGTACCCGCGAGCGCCACCGCCAGCGCGATCGGCCGCGCGAGCAGGAGCGCCACCACGACGATCGCCACCGCCGCCCAGCCGTCCCCGAACAGCCCGCTGAACGTCAGCAGCGAACCGAACACGACGAAGATGCCGAGCTTCACCAATTCCACGATGTCGTCGGAGCGGTGCTCGAACTCGCCGCGGATGTCCGCTCGGCGGATGCCGAGCACGATCGCGGCGACGTAGACGGCGATGAAGCCGTTGCCGTGCGGCTCGATGACCGAGACGCCGTAGGTGGCGAAGGCGACGCCGAGGGCGTACAGCGACTTCTGATGTCCGGGAATTCCCTTCGTGAGCCCCCCGCCGCGCGGCAGCAGCACGGACGCGAGAAAGCCCATCGCGATGCCGAACACGAGCCCGAGCCCGACGTCCTGCAGCACGAAGGTGACGACGTCGAAGTCCGGCCGGGTGAGGCTCAGCGCCGCGATGAGCGCGAGCACGGGTGGCAGCGCGAGGCCGTCGTTGAGCCCCGACTCGAGATTCAGGGAATGGCGCACGACGCGCGGCACCCGCGGATTGGTGACGACCGCCGACGACAGCACGGGATCGGTCGGCGACAGCAGCGCGCCCAGCAGGAACGCCTCCGTCCACGACAGGTCGGTGAGCAGCTTGGCCGAGACCGCGACGATCGCGGCGGTGATCGGCATCCCGATGACGAGCTTGCGCAGCGGCAGCCGCCACTCGCGCTGGAGCATCTCGCTCTCCACCTCGAGGCCGTCGCGGAACAGCAGCACGATCAGCGCCACCTCGGCGAGGATCACGACGAACCCGGACCCCGGGTCGAACTGCAGGACGTCGAGGCCGCCATCGCCCAGGACGAAGCCGACGATGACGAACAGCGCCGTCAGCGACAGGAAGCTGCGATGGGCGAGCCCGGACAGCAGCGCGCCGCCCATGAGGACGGCGCCGAGGACCACGGCGACGGTTTCGAATGACGTCACGAGCGCGGAAGGTATTGTGGCGCTCCGGTGCGGATCACGGTGCTCGGCAAGTCGCCCTCCTGGCAGGACCCGGGCGGAGCGTGCAGCGGATATCTCGTCGAGGAGACGGGGATGGTCCTGCTGCTCGACTGCGGCAACGGCGTGTTCGGCAAGCTGCGCTCGCGTGTGGACTACGTCGACGTGGACGTCGTCGTCATCTCACACCTCCACGCCGATCACTTCCTCGATCTCATCCCGTACGCGTACGCGCTGACCTACTCACCTCGCCAGCAGCCCGTGCCGGTGCACGGCTGGCCGGGTACCGACAATCCGGCGCGGCCGCGGCTGCTGTGCCCGCGCGGCAGCCGCGACGTGTTTCGCCGGGTGACGGGGGCATGGGGCACCGAGACGCTCGTGGAGAACGCGTTCGACCTATGTGAGTATGACCCTGACGAGTGTCTGGAAATCGGACCGTTGCGCCTGCGCTTCCACGCGGTTCCCCACTTCGTTCCCGCGTGGGCGATCGAGATCGTGTCACTGCAGACGGGCGGGCGGTTCACCTTCGGGGCGGACTCCGCACCCACCGACGAGCTCGTTCGGTTCGCCGACGGCACCGACCTGCTCATGCTCGAGGCCACGCTGCCGCGGCCAGAGCGCGACGGGACGCGGGGCCATCTCACCGCCGGGGAGGCCGGCGACCACGCCGCGCGGGCGAACGCCAAGCAGCTCGTCATCACCCATTTCCCGGACGAACTGGGCGAGCAGTGGGTTCGCGCGGAGGCGGAGCGCAGCTTCGGTCGTGCAGTTCTCGTTGCACGTGAAGGCGAAACATATGCGCTGTGACACGTTAACCGTTACCCTTCCCTCCATGGCAGACTTCCTGGATGACAAAAAGCGTGAAATCGCTGAGCGCTTGAAGGAGCTCCGGCCGCTGGTCGAGGAGTACCAGCGACTGGAGGCCGCGCAGCGGGCGCTCGAGGGCGTCCCGGGCGACGGTCGCGCCCCGCGTGTGGCGACGTCCCGCCGGCGCTCGCCGGCACGGGCGGGGGCCGGGACAGGATCGCGGTCGTCGGGCCGCGGGCGTCCTCGGGGCAGCGGGACCCGCTCCAAGCAGGCGCTGTCGCTCGTGCAGGAGAACCCGGGGATCACCATCTCCGAGCTCGCCGAGCGCATGGGCATCAAGCAGAACTACCTCTATCGCGTGCTCCCCGGGCTCGAGCAGGACGGGCTCGTGCGCAAGGAGGGCCGCGGCTGGCATCCCCTGGCCGCGGCGTAGCGCCTCCCGAGCCGGCGAAGCAGAGCGAACGACCGCGCCGCCCGGCCCCCGGGCGGCGCGTCCACGTCTGGCGGCCCTGACCCCAGGCCGCGTCCGCGTGTGCCGCCCCACGCCGCGTCCGCGTGCGCCGGCCCCCCACCCACGCGCGTCCGCGTGTGGCGGCCCCCCACCCACGCCGCGTCCGCGTGCGCCGGCCGAACTGATTCGCTAAGCTAGTTAGCGATGGCAACCAGTTCTCGCTCCGCCCGCACCGACACCGCCGCGCGCCTGCGCCTGGCGATCGTGCGGACCTCCCGGCGCATGCGCCAGGAGGCCGGCGGCGGGCTGTCGCCGTCGCAGGCCGCAGCCCTGGCGACGGTCGACCGCCACGGCCCGCTGACCCCGAGCGAGCTCGCCGCTCACGAGCGGGTGCAGCGCCCCACGGTCGCCCGGCTGCTGGCCCGCATGGAGGAGGACGGGCTCGTCACCCGCGCGCCCGACCCCAGCGACGGGCGCTCCTCGCTGATCTCGATCTCGGAGGACGGCCGCGCGCTGCTCGAGAGCGTGCGCAGCCGGAAGGACGCGTTCCTGGCCCAGCGCATGGAGGCCCTCGACGCTGACGAGCGGGCGACGCTCGAGCGGGCGGCGACGATCATCGAGCGGATGCTCGAGGCCTGATGAGCGCGGCGCTCCGACGCTCCGTCGTCTCCCTGCACATCCCGAACTACCGCCGGTTCTTCACCGGCCAGATCGTCTCGGTCTCCGGCAACTGGGTCCAGAACGTCGCCGCGATGTGGCTCGTCCTGCACCTCACCGGCGAGGGCACCTACGTCGGCCTCACCGCCGCGATGCAGTTCCTCCCGCTGCTGCTCTTCGGCGCTTGGGGCGGCCTGCTGGCCGACCGCCTGCCCAAGCGCCGTCTGCTGACCATCACGCAGACGCTGCTCGTGCTGCCGCCCCTGGCCCTGTTCGTGCTCGTCACCACCGGCCACGTCGAGGCCTGGATGGTCATGGCCCTCGTCTTCGCGGGCGGCGTGGTGACCGCGATCGACAACCCGGCGCGCCAGGCGTTCGTCTCGGAGATCGTCGGGGCCGACCGCGTGGTCAACGCCGTGAGCCTGAACAGCATCCTCGTGCACAGCTCGCGCATCGCCGGCCCGGCCGTCGCGGCCGGCATCATCGCGATCGCGGGCGTCGGCCCGTGCTTCCTGCTCAACGCGCTCTCGTTCGCCGCGATGCTCACCGCCCTGCGGCGCATGGACCCCGCCGAGCTCGACGCGGCCAGGCGCACGCCGCGTGCGCAGGGCCAGCTGCGCGAGGGCCTGCGCTACGTCGCCGCCACGCCGCGGCTGCGGCTGCCGCTGCTGATGATGGCCGTCATCGGCACCCTGTCGTTCAACTTCACCGTCCTGCTGCCGGTGCTCGCGAAGTTCACCTTCGACACCGGCGCCGCCGGGTACGCCGCGCTGAGCGCCGCGCTTGCCGTGGGCTCGATCGCCGGCGCGCTGGTCATGGGCTCCCGCGCGGTGGTCGACGAGCGCTTCCTCGTCGTCAGCGCGACCGCGTTCGGCGGCCTCACGCTGCTCTCCGCGGCGGCGCCGACCTTCCCGCTGCTCATGGCGTCGTTCGTCGCGGTGGGCGCCGCGAGCGTGAGCTTCTCGGCGGGGACGAACTCGGCGGTGCAGCTGAGCGCCGCCCCCGAGATGCGCGGCCGCGCGATGGCCCTCTACGGGATGCTCTTCATCGGCTCGACGGCGGTCGGCGCGCCGCTCGTCGGCTGGCTCGCCGACGCCATCGATCCGCGGGCCGGACTGGCGCTGGGCGGCGCGGCGGCGGTCATGACCGCCGCGCTCGCCGCCCGCTGGGCCGGGCGCGAGCGCTCCGGCCCGCTGCCGGCCCGGAGCGCCGATGCCGGACCCGCCAGGGGTGCCGATGCCGGCCCGCCGGCCAGCACGGTGGGGTTCCGAAAGCTGCCGGCGTAGGCGGGCCCCGTGCGTCCTCCTAGGACACCAGCCCGAGCTTGACGACCGCGTCGCGCTCCTCGCGCAGCTCGCCCATCGTCTTGTCGATGCGCTCCTGCGAGAACGGCGGCACGTCCAGCCCCTCGGCGATCTCGTAGACCCCGCCGCCGGGCAGGCGCACGGGCAGCGAGCCGACGATCCCCGGCTCGACCCCGTAGGCGCCGGTCGTCGGGACCGCCATCGAGCGCAGGCCGTCGGCCCCGAGCATCCAGTCGCGCACGTGGTCGATCGCGGCGTTGGCCGCCGACGCCGCGCTCGACGCCCCGCGCGCCTCGATGATCTCGGCGCCGCGCTTGCCCACCCGCGGGATGAACTCGCCGGCCACCCACGCCTCGTCGTCCACCACGTCCCAGGCGCGCTTGCCTCCGACCTTCGCGTTGAACAGGTCCGGGTACATCGTCGGCGAGTGGTTGCCCCACACGACCAGGTCCTGGACCTCGTCGACGCCGACCGCGAGCTTGTTGGCGACCTGCGCCACGGCGCGGTTCTCGTCGAGGCGCGTCATCGCGGTGAAGCGCTCGGCCGGGACGTCCCGCGCGTTGGACATCGCGATCAGCGCGTTCGTGTTGGCCGGGTTGCCCACGACGAGGACGCGGATGTCGCGGTCGGCGTGGTCGTTGATCGCCTCGCCCTGCGGCTTGAAGATGGCCCCGTTGGCCTCCAGCAGGTCGGCGCGCTCCATGCCCTTCGTCCGCGGGCGCGCCCCGACGAGCAGCGCGACCTGTGCGCCGTCGAACGCCTCGTTGGGGTCGGAGCTGATGTCGATCTTCGACAGCAGCGGGAACGCGCAGTCGACGAGCTCGAGCGCGGTGCCCTCCGCGGCCTTCAGCGCGGGCTCGATCTCGAGCAGGCGCAGCTCGACCTTCGTGTCGGGGCCGAGCAGCTGCCCGGACGCGATGCGGAACAGCAGCGCGTAGCCGATCTGGCCGGCGGCGCCGGTGACGGTGACCTTCGTAGCCATCAGGCGTTCATCTCCTTCTGCAGGTTCTCGTCGATCGAGGCCAGGAACTCCTGGGTCGTCTGGAAGGGCTGGTCGGCACCCACGAGCAGCGCCAGGTCCTTCGTCATGTCTCCGCTCTCCACCGTCTCGACACACACGCGCTCGAGCGTCTCGGCGAACGCGGTGACGTCGGGCGTGTCGTCCATGCGCCCGCGGTAGGCGAGCCCGCGCGTCCACGCGAAGATGGACGCGATCGGGTTCGTCGAGGTCGGCTTGCCCTGCTGGTGCTGGCGGTAGTGGCGCGTGACCGTGCCGTGCGCGGCCTCCGCCTCGACGGTGTTGCCGTCGGGCGTCATCAGCACGCTCGTCATGAGGCCGAGCGAGCCGAAGCCCTGGGCGACGGTGTCGGACTGGACGTCGCCGTCGTAGTTCTTGCACGCCCAGACGTAGCCGCCCTCCCACTTCAGCGCCGCGGCGACCATGTCGTCGATCAGGCGGTGCTCGTAGGTCAGGCCGGCGGCGTCGAAGTCGGCCTTGAACTCGGCGTCGAACACCTCCTCGAAGAGGTCCTTGAAGCGCCCGTCGTAGCGCTTCATGATCGTGTTCTTCGTGGAGAGGTAGACCGGCACGCCGCGGTCGAGGCCGTAGCGCATCGAGGCGCGGGCGAAGTCGCGGATCGAGTCGTCGAGGTTGTACATCGCCATCGCGACGCCGCCGCCCGGGAAGTCGTAAACGTCGAGCTCGGTCGGCTCGCCGCCGTCCGTCGGCGTGAACGTGAGCGTCAGGTTGCCCGCGCCGGGCACGACGAGGTCGGTGGCGCGGTACTGGTCGCCGAACGCGTGGCGGCCGATGATGATCGGCTTCGTCCACCCCGGCACGAGGCGCGGGATGTTCGAGATCACGATCGGCTCGCGGAAGATGACGCCGCCGAGGATGTTGCGGATGGTCCCGTTCGGCGAGCGGTACATCTCCTTCAGGCCGAACTCCTTCACCCGCGCCTCGTCGGGCGTGATCGTCGCGCACTTGACGCCGACGCCGAACTCCTTGATCGCGTTGGCGGCGTCGACCGTGATCTGGTCCGCGGTCGCGTCGCGGCTCTCGATGCCGAGGTCGTAGTACTTCAGCTCGACATCCAGGTAGGGGAGGATCAGCTGGTCCTTGATGAACTGCCAGATGATCCGTGTCATCTCGTCGCCGTCGAGCTCGACGACCGGGTTCTTCACCTTGATCTTGGCCATGGGACGTCCGATGCTGCCACACCGCCGGTGCGAACAACCGCGCGGTGAGGGCCACCGGCGCGCTTGAGCAAAGGTCTGAACCATGATTCACTTCTTGGCGTGGCCTATCGCGCGACCGACCGCACCGAGGCGCGCCGCATCGCCGCCCGCGAGCGGATCGTCGCCGCGGCGCACGAGCTGATCGCCGCCGGCGGGTACCGCGAGGCGGCGGTGGCCGCCGTGGCCGCGCGGGCCGGCGTGGCCACCGGCACCGTGTACCGCCACTTCCCGTCGAAGGCCGAGCTGTTCGCCGAGGTCTTCCGTCGCGCGTCCCGGCGCGAGGTCGAGGCGGTCGCCGCGTCCGCGGCCGAGGGCGGGGTCGGCGCCGGGGTCGAGACCTTCGCGCGGCGCGCCCTGCGCGCGCGGCGGCTCGCCTGGGCGCTGCTGGCCGAGCCGGTGGATCCCGCCGTCGAGGCCGAGCGCCTCGCCTACCGCCGCGCGTTCCGCGACGCCTTCGCCGCCGCGCTGCCCGGCCACGTCACCGACCGCGAGCTCATCGCCGCCGCCCTCGTCGGCGCGATCGGCGAGGCGCTCGTCGGCCCCCTGTCCCCCAGCGGGCCGCCGCACGACGAGGACGCGCTCGTCGCCGCGCTCGTCGCGTTCGCCCGCCGTTCGATCGCCGATCAGGAGCCCGTCCCATGCTGACCTTCGCCACCGGCACGACCGAGGCGCGCAACCAGTCCGTCCCGCTCGAGGACTACGACGCCTTCGGCGCGGACCGCCCGCTCGTCGAGGCGCTGCGCCGCGAGGGCGCGGCGTGGGCCGAGCCCCGTGCGCACGCCCTGGGAGCGCTCGCCGGGTCGGCCGAGCTGCTGGCGGCCGGGCGCGACGCCAACCGCCACAGGCCCGAGCTGCAGGCCTTCGACCGCTACGGCCATCGCATCGACGAGGTCGTCTACCACCCGGCGTACCACCGCTTCATGGCGCTCGCGGTCGAGCACGAGCTGCACTCGCTGCCGTGGAGGCCTGCGGTTTCCCCCACACCGGCGGCCGAACCCGGGGATCGGGTTCATCGGGGGACCTGCAGCGACGGCGCAGCCCACGTCGCCCGCGCGGCAATGTTCATGACGCTGTCGCGCACCGAGCCCGGCCACGGCTGCCCGATCTCGATGACCTACTCCGCGATCCCCGCGCTGCGCGCCGCGCCCGAGCTGGCGGCCGAGTGGGAGCCGCGCATCACCGCGACGAGCTACGAGCCGCGGCTGGATCCGCCCGGGGCGAAGTCCAGCGCGATCGTCGGCATGGCCATGACCGAGAAGCAGGGCGGCTCGGACGTGCGCGCGAACATCACGGTCGCCGAGCCCGCCGACGGCGCGTACCGGCTGACCGGCCACAAGTGGTTCTGCAGCGCGCCGATGAGCGACCTGTTCCTCGTGCTCGCCCAGACCTCCGACGGACTCTCCTGCTTCGCCATGCCGCGCATCACGCCCGACGGCGCGCGCAACGCGATGCGCATCCAGCGCCTGAAGGACAAGCTCGGCAACTGGTCCAACGCGAGCTCGGAGATCGAGCTGCACGGCGCGTTCGCGCAGATGGTCGGCGAACCGGGCCGCGGCGTCCCGACGATCATCGAGATGGTCGGCCACACGCGTCTGGACTGCGTGCTCGGCTCCACCGCCGGCATGCGCACCGCGACCGAGCAGGCGATCCACCACGCCCGCCACCGCGCCGCGTTCGGCAAGCTGCTCGTCGAGCAGCCGCTCATGCGCAACGTGCTCGCCGACCTGGCGATCGAGTCCGAGGCGGCGACCGTCACCGCCATGCGCCTCGCCCGCGCCTACGACGAGTCCGGGACCGACGAGGCCGCGGTGCTGTTCAAGCGCCTGGCCACGGCGGTCGCGAAGTACTGGATCTGCAAGCGCGGCCCCGGCCACGCGGCCGAGGCGCTCGAGTGCCTCGGCGGCAACGGCTACGTCGAGGAGTGGCCGCTGGCGCGCGTGTACCGCGAACAGCCGCTGCTGTCGGTCTGGGAGGGCTCGGGCAACGTGATCGCGCTCGACGTGCTGCGCGCGCTGGCCCGCACGCCCGCCGCGCTCGGCGTCTTCTTCGACGAGGTCGGGCTCGCCGCCGGCGCGGACGCGCGCCTGGACGCGCACGTCGCCGCGCTGAAGGCCGAGTTCGCCGATCCCGCCGAGCTGGAGGCGCGGGCGCGCCGGGTCGTGGAGCGGATGGCGCTCGCGCTGCAGGGCTCGCTGCTCGTGCGCCACAGCCCGCCGGAGGTGGCCGACGCGTTCTGCGCGACGCGCCTGGCGGGCGACGGCGGGCTGGCCTACGGGACGCTGCCGGCGGGTCTCGACGCAGGGGCGATCGTCGAGCGCCACGCGCCGGACTGGTAGGGCCCGGCCGCCGCGCGCGGCGGACGTGGCACCATCAGGGCATGCCGACCGGCAGCTCAATCCAGCTCGTCCGCCTCTTCGGGATCCGGATCGGCGTCAGCGCGAGCTGGTTCATCGTGCTGTTCCTGTTCATCTTCCTGCTCTCGGACTCGTTTCGGAACGTGCTCGGGGGCTCGGACACGCAGGCCTACACGGTCGCGGTCATCGCGGCGCTGCTGTTCTTCGTCTCGCTGATCCTCCACGAGCTGGGGCACGCGCTGATCGCCCGCCGCAACGGCATCGAGGTGACGGGCATCGACCTGTGGTTCTTCGGCGGGATCGCGAAGATGAGCCGCGACTCGCACTCCCCCGGCGAGGAGTTCCGCATCGCCGCCGCCGGTCCCTTCGTGACGCTGCTGATCGTCCTGGTCTGCGTGGGCATCGGCGCGGCGCTCGACGGCCAGCGCTTCGTCGACGCCGCCGTCTTCGACCGGGGGGCCACCGCGAGGCCGGGGCTGGTGCTGCTCGCCTGGCTGGCGACGATCAACGCCGGGCTGTTCGTCTTCAACCTCGTGCCCGGCTTCCCGCTCGACGGCGGGCGCATCGCCCGCGCGATCGCGTGGAAGATCACCGGCGAGAAGGCGAAGGCGACCCGGTTCGCCGGCCGCAGCGGCCAGATCATCGCCTACGCGATGGCGGGCCTCGGCGTCTACCTGATGCTGCGCGGGCACGTCGCCAACGGCCTGTGGCTCGCCGTCCTCGCGCTCTTCCTCGCCCAGGCCGCGCGCGCCGCGGTCGTCCAGAGCGACATCGACGAGCGCCTCGAGGGCGTCACGGTCGGCGACGTGATGGATCCGCATCCGTTCACCGTCCCCGCCGACATGTCGGTCATCGACGCCTCCGAGCAGATCTTCGGCCCCCACGGCTGGCCGTGGGTGGCCGTGACCGAGACCGACGGCCGCTACGCCGGCGTCCTGCATCGCGAGGCGGTCGAGCGCACCCTGGCCTCGGGCCAGCCCGCGCTGGCCGCCCGGGAGGTGGTCCGCGAGGAGGGGTGGCGCTGGCAGATCGGCATCGACGAGCCGCTGGAGGAGCTGATCGGCACCGAGGGGCTGCGCAGCCTCGGCGCGGTGTTCGCCGTCGACCGCGACGGCATCCTGCGCGGCGTGGTGACGATCGACCAGGTCCGCCGGGCGCTCACGCCGACGCGCTGATCTCCGTGCCCGCCGCGGCGAGGATGGCGGCCGCGGCCTTCTCGCCGATCATCAGCGAGGGCGCGTTCGTGTTGCCCGACGTGACGAACGGCATGACCGAGGCGTCCGCCACGCGCAGCCCCTCGACGCCGTGGACGCGCAGGTCGGCGTCCACGACGGCGTCGTCGCCCGCCCCCATCCGGCACGTCCCGACCTGGTGGTGGTACGTGATCGCCGTGCGCCGCACGTAGTCGCGCAGCTCGTCGCGGGTGCGCACCCGCGGCCCGGGATAGAGCTCGCGATCCGTCCACTCGGCGAGCGCCGGCTGCCGGAGGATCTCGCGGCACATCTCGACGGAGTCGGTCAGCGTCTCGAGGTCGACGGCGCGGCTGAGCGTGCGCGGGTCCATGGCCGGCGGCTCGGCGGGGTCGTCGGAGCGCAGCCACAGCCGGCCGCGGCTGGCCGGGCGGATCAGGCCGCCCATGAGCGTGAAGCCGTCGGCCGGCCCGTCCATCCAGGCCGGGTCGTACATCGGCACGTGGAAGCCGATCGGCTGCGTGTCGGGCGCCGCAAGGCCGCCGCGGCTGCGCCAGAAGAGCTGCATGTGCAGCTGCTGCAGGCCCGGCAGGCACTCCGGCACGGGACGCGCCGCGGCGGCGATCACCGGCGAGAGCAGGTGGTCGTGGAGGTTCTCGCCGACCCCGGGCAGGTCGCAGCGCACGCCGATCCCGACGTCGAGCAGCGCGTCGGCGGGACCCACGCCCGAGCGCAGGAGCAGCTCCGGCGAGCCGATCGCGCCCCCGCAGACGACGACCTCGACGCCCGCCTCGATGGTCTCGGAGCGTCCGTCGCGCTCGACCTCGACACCGGTGCAGCGCGTGCCGTCGAAGCACAGCCGGCGAGCGGCGGCGTTGAGCACGACGGTGAGCCGCGGGTCGCCGGAGGCCGGGGTCACGAACGCGCTCGCGCCCGACTCGCGGCGCCCGTCGCGGATCGTGAGGTGGCAGAAGCCGACGCCGTCCTGCTCGGCGGCGTTGCAGTCCGCGTTGAACGCCAGGCCCGACTCGACCGACGCGTCGACCATCGCCCGCGTCAGCGGATGCGGGTCGTACTGCGAGATCACGCGCAGCGGTCCGCCCGTGCCGTGGTACTCGCTCTCGCCCGCGTCGAAGTCCTCGGAGCGCTTGAAGTACGGCAGCACGTCCTCGTAGCTCCAGCCGGGGCAGCCGAGCATCGACCAGGCGTCGTAGTCGGCGCGGTTGCCGCGCACGTAGATCATCCCGTTCAGCGCGCCCGACCCGCCCAGCACCTTGCCGCGCGGCCAGTGCAGCTGCCGCCCCGCGCACGCCTGCTGGGGCTCGGTCATGTACCCCCAGTCGACCTCGGAGAACCACAGCTCGTGCGCGCGGCCGGGCTCGTGGATCGCGGGCAGGACGTCCGCGCCGCCCGCCTCGAGCAGCGTCACGGTCGCCCCCGCGTCGAGCAGCCGGCGCGCCACCACCGAGCCGGCCGAGCCGGCGCCCACCACCACGTAGTCGCTGCTCATGACAGCGCCACGAAGACCGACTTGCGCTCCGTGTAGGCGTCGATCGCGTCCGGACCCATCTCCCGCCCCCATCCGCTCGTCTTGCGCCCGCCCCACGGCACCGCCGCGTCGGGCACCGGAAGCATGTTGACGTACACCGCGCCCGCGTCGATGCCCGCCGCCAGCTCGTGGGCGCGGGCGACGTCGCGCGTCCAGATCGCGGCGGCCAGCCCGTAGTCGGTGTCGTTCGCGCGGCCGGGCAGCTCGTCCTCGTCGTCGTAGCGCAGGACGCTCAGCACGGGCCCGAAGACCTCCTCGCGCGCGATCGCCATGTCGTCGGTGACGCCGGCGAAGACGGTCGGCTCGAAGAAGTGGCCGCCGTCGAGCGGACCGTCGACGCGCTCGCCGCCCGTGATGAGGTCGGCGCCCGACGCGATGGCGGCCCGGACGTGGCGCTCGACGCTCGTGCGGTGCGCGTCGGAGACCAGCGGGCCCAGCTCGGTGCTCGGGTGCAGGCCGGGCCCGAGCTGCAGCGCCCCGGCCGCCCGCGCCAGCTTCTCGACGAACTCGTCGTGGCGCGCGGAGTCGACGTAGAAGCGCGAGTACGCGGCGCAGACCTGGCCGCTGTTGAGCAGGCCGCCCTGGGCGCAGCCGGCCACGGCGGCGTCGATGTCGGCGTCGCGCGCGACGATGCTCGGCGCCTTGCCGCCGAGCTCGAGCGTCACCCGCTTGAGGTTGCCCGCGGACGCCCGGACGATCTCGCGGCCGGCCTCGGTCGAGCCCGTGAAGGAGACCTTGTCGACGCCGGGATGGCCGCTGAGCGCCCGGCCCACGGCGGGACCGCCGGTGAGGCAGTTCACGACGCCGCGCGGGACGCCCGCCTCCGCGATGAGCTCGCACAGGCGCAGCGACGTCAGGGGGGTCTGCTCGGCGGGCTTGAGGATGGCGGCGTTGGCGCACGCGAGGGCGGGCGCGAGCTTCCAGGCCGCGATCATCAGCGGGAAGTTCCACGGCGTGATGAGCGCGCACACGCCGACGGGCTCGCGGCGGGTGTAGGCCATGACCTGCGGGATGCCGACCGCGGGCACCGAGCCCTCGATCTTCGTGCACCACCCCGCGTAGTAGCGGAAGTGCTCGGCCGCCGAGGGCACACTGATCGCGCGGGAGACCGCGAGCGGCTGCCCCTGGTCGCGCGTCTCGAGCTCGGCCAGCTCGTCGCCGTTGGCCTCGATGAGGTCGGCGACCCGCCACAGCAGCCGCGCGCGTGCGGCCGGGAGCATGCTCGACCACGCGGGCGACCCGAGCGCCGCGCGGGCGGCCTGCACCGCGTCGTCGACGTCGGCGTCGCCCGCCTCCGCGCAGACGGCGAGCAGCTCGCCGCTGGACGGGTCGGTCGTCTCGAACTGCGCGCCGTCCGCGCTCGGCCGCCACTCGCCGGCGATCAGCAGTTGCTCTCGGGGCATGGCGGCGAACGTATGGACGGCCGGAAGCGCGGGCTTGACGGGGCGCGCACGGCGGTTGACCGCGCCTGCACGACCCGGTTGGCGCTGGACATCGCCCGGCGGGTGCGGTACTCACTGGCGGACCGGAGGAGAGGGGGAGCGGCATGACGGTCCACATCAGCACCGCGCTGGTGCAGCGCAACGAGCGGTTCGACTACTGGGCGGACGCGAGCTCGCGGATGTTCGCCCCGCTCGAGGGCGCGCCCGTGTCCGACTCCCCGTTCTGGGGCCGGATGGACACCCACGCGCTGGGCGCCGTGCAGCTGACGGACCTCGCCGCGACCGGCCACTCGGTCCACCGCAGCGCCCGCCACATCGCGGCCTATGACCCCGAGGTCTTCAAGCTCAGCCTCCAGCTGCGCGGCTCGTCGGTCATCAGCCAGCAGGACCGCGTCGCGCACCTGCGCCCGGGCGACATGACGCTCTACGAGTCGTCGCGGCCGTACTCGGTCCGCGGGATGGCGCCGTTCGAGATGGCGATCTTCGTCTTCCCGCGCAACCTGTTCCGGCTGTCGCTGCGGCGCATGGAGGGCCGGACGGCGACGCGGATCGCGGGCGACAGCGGGATCGCCGACGTCATCGGCCCGTTCCTGCGGGCGCTGACCGCGCGCGCATCCCGGGGCGAGCTGCCCGCCCGCTGCGACGAGCTCGGCGAGGGCGTCGTCGACCTCGTCAGCGCCCTGTACGCGCGCGGACCGGACGGCGAGCCGCCGGTGGGGCGCACCGAGCGCGACACGCAGCTCACGGCGATCAAGGCGTTCATCGAGGAGCACCTGCGCGACGACGACCTGTCGCCGGACCTGGTCGCCCGGGCCCACTACGTCTCCAAGCGCCACCTCTACAAGCTCTTCGAGACCGAGGACGTCGGCGTGTCGGAGTACATCCGCCATCAGCGCCTCGAGCGCTGCCGGCAGGACCTGCGCGACCCGGCCCTGGGGCACGAGTCGCTCTCGCGGATCGCCGCCGACTGGGGCTTCACGCGCGCGGAGCACTTCAGCCGCCTGTTCCGCAGCGCCTACGGCTGCTCCCCCAGCGAGTACCGGTCCGGGCGCGACATCCCCTGATCGGGCGCAATGCATCCCCTGAACGGGGGTGTGGAAGGGCGCCCGAAGCGGTGTTTTCGGGGCGCGGAGCGATATGGTCCGCCCCTCAATGCCCGCACATGACGTCCTCATCATCGGAGCCGGCCTCGCCGGCCAGCGGGCCGCCCTCGCCGCGGCCGACGCCGGCGCGACGGTGGCCATCATGAGCAAGGTCCACCCGGTCCGCTCACACTCGGTCGCCGCCGCCGGCGGCATCAACGCCGCGATCAACGTCGCCGACGACTGGCGCTCGCACGCGTACGACACGGTGAAGGGGTCCGACTTCCTGGGCGACCAGGACGCGATCGAGATCATGTGCAGCGAGGCGCCCAAGGAGGTCATGCACCTCGAGCACATCGGCGTCACGTTCCACCGCAACGAGACCGGCGAGCTCGACCTGCGCGCGTTCGGCGGCGCCTCGATGAAGCGCACCGCCTACGTGGCCGACATCACCGGTCAGGCGATCCTGCACGTCCTGTACGAGCAGATCATGAAGTACAGCGACCGGGTCGACCGCTACGAGGAGTGGTTCACCACCTCCCTCGTGCTCGACGACGACGGCGCCTGCGTCGGCGTCGTGGCGCGCGACATCCGCACGGGCGTCATGGAGACCTTCTCGGCCAAGAACGTGATCCTCGCGTCCGGCGGTGCGGGACAGTGCTTCAAGCCGACGACGAACGGGCTCATCTGCACCGGCGACGGCATCGCCCAGGCCTACCGGGCCGGCGCGCCGATCATGGACATGGAGATGATCCAGTACCACCCGACGACGCTGGTCGAGAACGGCTTCCTCATCACCGAGGGCGCGCGCGGCGAGGGTGCGCACCTGCTCAACGCGGCCGGCGAGCGCTTCATGGAGAAGTACGCGCCGAACAAGATGGAGCTCGCCTCGCGCGACGTCGTCTCCCGCGCCGAGCAGACCGAGATCAACGAGGGCCGCGGCGTCGGGCCCAACGGCGAGGGCATCTACCTCGACATCACCGTCGTGCCGAAGAAGCGCACGCTCGAGGCGCTGCGCGAGATCGTCAACATCGGCAAGGACTTCGCGGGCGTCGACATCACCGCCGAGCCGATCATGATCCGCCCCGGCCAGCACTACATCATGGGCGGCGTCAAGACCGACGTCGACGGCCAGGTCCCCGGGGTCCCCGGGCTCTACGCCGCCGGCGAGGTCGCCTGCGTCTCCGTCCACGGCGGCAACCGCCTGGGCGCCAACTCGCTGCTCGACACGCTCATCTTCGGCCGCCGCTCCGGCGAGCACGCCGCCGCGCGCGCCGCCGGGCTGCCGATGCCGGCGGCCTCCGAGGCGCAGATGCGCGACGACGCGGCCGAGATCGCCTCGATCATCGCGCGCCCACGCGAAGGACGCCGCATCTCGGAGATCAAGGACGAGCTCGGCACCACGATGAACGACAACGTCGCCGTGTTCCGCGACGAGGCCAAGCTCCAGCACGCCCACGAGGTGGTCCGCCGCCTCAAGGAGGAGGCGAAGACCGCCTACATCGACGATCGCGGCACGGTGTTCAACCAGGACGTCCTCGGCGCGATCGAGCTGGGCTACATGCTCGACTGCTCGGAGGCGACCGTGGTGGCCGCCATCGAGCGCAAGGAGTCGCGCGGCGCGCAGTTCCGGACCGACTACCCGGAGCGCAACGACGACGAGTGGCTCAAGCACATCGACATCAGCCGCAACGGGGATGACACGCCTCACATCTCGTACTCCGAGGTGACGTTCACCCAGTGGCAGCCCGAGGAGCGCAAGTACTAGACCATGGCTGAATTCACCCTGCGCCTGCGTCGCTACGACCCCGAGTCCGGCGCCGCGCCCTACTGGGACGAGCACACGATCGATCTCGAGCCGCACCGTTCGGTGCTCGAGGGCATCCTGCAGGCGAAGGCGCGCTTCGACGGGTCGATCGGCATCCGCTGCTCGTGCAAGGCGGCGATCTGCGGCTCCTGCGGCGTGCGGATCAACGGCCAGCCCGGCCTGGCCTGCCACACGCACCTCGACCACGCCCTGCGTGGTGCCCGCGACGGCGTCATCGAGGTCGAGCCGATGGGCAACATGCCCGTCATCAAGGACCTGATCGTCGACATGGACGCGGTCCACTGGAAGAAGATCCACCGCGTCACGCCGTGGCTCATCAACAAGGAGCCGATCCCGGAGCGCGAGTACGTCGTCCCGCGCGAGTCGATGGTCGACATCACGCAGTCGATGGCGTGCATCCAGTGCGGCGCGTGCGTGTCGGACTGCCTGTCGATGGAGGTCGACCCGCTGTTCGTGGGCCCGGCCGCCTCGGCGAAGGCCTACCGGTTCGTCGGCGACCCGCGCGACGCGCAGCAGTTCGAGCGTCTGCAGGACCTCGCCGAGGACCCGCACGGCATCTACGACTGCACCCACTGCTTCAAGTGCATCGACGCGTGCCCGAAGGGCGTGGCGCCGATGAGCCAGATCATGCGCCTGCGCCGCCGCGCCGGGAACGACCACCACATCAAGGACCGCAACAACGGCGAGCGCCACGAGTCGGCGTTCGTGACGCTGATCAAGGACTACGGGCTGCTGCACGAGGCCGAGCTGCTGCCGCGCTCCTACGGCGGCGACTCCTGGTTCGGCAAGTTCCACCCGAAGGCGGGCGCGGAGCTCCTGGACTCGCTTCCCGCGATCACCAAGGCGGTCATGCGCCGCAAGGTGTCGATCAAGGGCGCGCTGCTCGGCCACAAGATCCCCAAGGCGGACCTCAACGCCGTCCAGCGGATCTACAAGAAGATCGAGGGCCGCGACGAGCGCCTCGAGCTCAACCTCTACATCACGGGCTACGACGAGGACGTGGACGGCGCCGAGACGCCCCCCGCGACCGCCGCGACCGGTGCCGGCCAGCCCGGCGCGGAGCCGGGCCAGCCCGGCCAGACCCCCGAAGGGAGCCCGTCGCGATGAAGGTCGCCTACTGGCCCGGCTGCGTGAGCCGCGGCTTCACCCCCGAGCTGCACGGCTCGATGGCGAAGATCGCCCCGCTGCTCGACATCGAGCTGATCGAGCTGGACCGCGGCTCGTGCTGCGGCGCCGGCGTCATCGCGGAGCACAGCCAGGAGCTCGCCGACACGCTGAACGCGCGCACGTTCGCGCTGGCGCAGCAGACGGACGGGCACATGATGATGAACATCTGCTCGACCTGTCAGGGCGCGCAGACGGAGTGCCAGGAGCGCCTCGACGCCAACGCCGAGTACCGCGCGATCGTCAACGAGACGCTCTCCGAGGACGGCCTGACCTACGAGAAGGGCATCACGAACAAGAACCTCCTGTGGCTGCTGGTCGAGGACTTCGGCCTCGACGAGCTGCGCAGCCGGGTCAAGCGCCCGCTGACGAACCTGCGCGTCGGCCCGTTCTACGGCTGCTACATCGTGCGCCCGGAGGACCGGCTCGGAATCGACCACGTCAAGCCGCGCGACACGTACCTCTCGCTGCTGATCGAGGCGCTCGGCGGCACGGTCATCGAGTACGCCGGCATGCACAAGTGCTGCGGCTTTCCGATCGTGACGATGAACAAGGAGGCCTCGCTCAAGCAGGCGGGCCGCCACCTCGGGGACGCGAAGGACGCCGACGCCGACTGCGTCGTCACGCCCTGCCCGCTGTGCCATCTGAACCTCGACCTCCAGCAGCCCGGCGCGGAGAAGATCACGGGCCGCGTGCTCGACATGCCCGTCCTGCACCTGCCGCAGCTGGTCGGCCTCGCGCTCGGCCTGTCGCCGAAGGATCTCGGCCTGGGCCGCCACGTGGTCAAGCCGACGTCGGTCATCGACTGGTCCAGCTCCGTGGTCGCGGGCGTCGGGGCCGGCGACCGCGGCTGGTGACGTGCGGCTGAGCGAGGAGCTCGCCCGGATCCTCCCGGCGCGCCGCAAGCGGCGGCCCGCCGACCAGGCGCCCCGCGAGATCGTGCCCGCGCGGAGCGTCGCGGGCGGGCGGGCGCAGGACCCGGAGCCGACGGACGACGCCGACCCGTTCGACGCGGCGCGCGAGCGGCTGCGGTCGCGCATCCCGCCGCCCGGCGACGTTCGGTAGCCCGCGCCTCAGCGGTCCGCGAGCTCGCGCCGTGTGCGGACGCCGAGCTTGCGGTAGATGTTGCGCGCGTGGGTGCGGACCGTCTCGACGCCCACCTGCAGCGCCAGCGCGATCTCGGCGTTCGAGCGGCCGTCCTGCAGCAGCGCCAGGACGTCGGACTCCCGCGCCGTGAGCGGCTCGGGACCGCTCGACGCGAGGGCCGCGTCGGCCGGCCTGGCGCGCGGCAGCACCTGCAGGCCGCGGGAGGCGAGGTGGATCGCGTTGAGGACGTCGCGCGCCTGGGTCTCCTTCGACAGGCACGCCGTCGCGCCGAACGTGAGCATCTGGTTGGCCTCGGCCGCGGTGGGGCGGCTCGCGAGGACGACGAGGCGCGTGCCCGGATGCGCCGAGTGCAGCTCGTGGACCTCGAACGGGGTGCGCAGCGAGCCGTAGTTGAGCAGCGCGACGTCCGGCTGTCGCTCGCCCAGCACCGCCTGCAGCCCGTCCGGGTCGAGGTCCTCGGCCACGACCTGGAGGTTCGGGTCGTCGTCGATGAGCGCCGTGAGCCCACGGGCGATGAGGTCCTCGAAGCGGGACAGGGCGACGGTGGCGGGCATCTACGAGCTTATCGGCAGATCGAGACGAAAGGGTGAGGCGGTCCTCACCCTAGCGTCTCCCCTTCGCCTCCCCCGGGCGTCCCCCGATCCCCTCCCCCCAAGATCACCCTCGCCGGGTGACGACATGGGGCGCCCGGAACGCGATGATGGTCCCCGTCGTCATCGAGCTTCTCGACGGGACGCGTTCAAGGGGTACAGCTGTGACGAAGGGGCCCTCCGGGGCCCCTTCCTCGTTCCCGCCCGGCGCGGCAAGCAGGCGGCAAGCGGTGCCCGCCATGGTGTACGGCGATGAGAACCCTCGACGAGATCCTCGTCGCGGTCGACCGCGCATACGAGGTGCACCCCCAGGCCGGCGAGCCCGCTGACGGCGCGGTGCCCGTGGCGCTCGGCCTGCCCGAGTCCGTCGAGGAGGTGTGCGCGCTCGTCGACCATGCCCGCACGGAGGGGTTGCGCATCGCGGTCCACACCACCGGGCGCGGGGTGCGCCAGACGGGACCGCTCGACGAGACGCTGCTCATCCGCATGAGCGGCCTGACCGGCGCGACGCTCGACGCGCGCGCCGAGGTCGTGCGCGCCGCCGGCGGCTGCCTGTGGTCGGACGTCTCGCGCGTCGCCGCCCCCGCCGGGCTGGCGGCGATGGCGGTGACCACGGCCTCGGTCGGCGTCGCCGGCTCCGTGCTCGCCGGCGGGGTCGGCTGGCTGAGCCGGCGCCACGGGCTGGCGTCGGAGAGCGTCCGGGCGGTCGAGCTCGTCACCGGCGACGGGCGCATCGTGCGCGCCGACGCCGACCACGAGCGCGACCTGTTCTGGGCGCTGCGCGGCGGCGGGGGCGGCCTCGGGGTCGTGACCGCGGTGGAGCTGAGGGTCGTCGCGACGGGCACGATGCACGCGGGGGTGCTCGCGTGGCCGGGGCGCCACGCCCCCGAGGTCCTGCACGCCTGGCGCGCGTGGACCCACGGCGCTCCGCGCGAGGCGACGAGCATCGCCCGGCTGGTCGGCGGCGGCGCCGACGCGCCGACCGCCTACGTCGAGGCGGTGGTGCTCGACGGTCCGCAGGCGAGCGCGGCGCTGCTGGCCCCGCTGCGCGCGCTGGGCCCGGAGGGCGACACGTTCGCCTCGTGCGCCCCGCCGGTGCTCGACCGCCTGCACTTCGACGTCCTCGGCCGTCGCCCCGTCCTCTACGACCACCTGCTGCTCGACCAGCTGCCGCACGAGGCCGTCGACGCGCTGCTCGACGTCGCCGGCCCCGCCGCACGATTCCCGATGCTCGACGTCGAGCTGCGCCACCTCGGCGGCGCGCTGAACGACCGCGGACGCGACTGCGGCGCCCTGGGCGCGCTCGACGCCGACTACCTGCTCGTCGTCGCCGCGGACCCGTCGGCGGCGCAGATCGTCCGCGACGTCGTCGACGCGATGTCGCCGTGGGCGGCCGGCCACATCTTCCCGAGCTTCGCCGGCGCCGAGACGGCCGAGGACGACGTGTTCGTCTCCGCGTCGCTGCGCCGGCTGTCCGCCGTCAAGGCGCTCTACGACCGCGAGGACCGCTTCACGTCGGCGCTGGCGCCGAGCCCGGTGCGCTGAGCGCGCCCGTGTCGCTCCGGCAGGACCGGCACAGCCCGACGATCGGGAAGTGCACGAAGCACGCCTCGTAGCCGAAGCGCTCGCGGATGAGGCCGCGCACGCCGTCGAGCTCGGCCGGGACGAGCGCGCGGAAGTCGCCGCAGCGCTCGCAGGTCAGGTACTCGCGGTCGCCGCCGGTCGTCAGCGCGTAGAGCCCGGGGCCGTGGCCGAGGTGCACGTGGCGCACGATCCCCGTCTGCTCGAGGACCTCGAGGTTGCGGTAGACCGACGCGAGGTCCGAGCACGGGACGCGGCCCCCGATGCCGCCCGCGATCTGCTCGGCCGACATCGGGCCGTCGGCGGCGCACAGCGCCTCCAGCACGAGGCGGCGGGCGGCCGACAGCCGCAGGCCCACGTCGCGGAGGTGGTCGAACGCGGTCTGCAGGGTGGAACCGGGGCGAGACCGGAGGGTGGCGACGGTCACGTTCCTCTATAACGCGCGACCGCCCCCGGCGGATCACAGCACGCCGTGAACCGCCCGCACGGTGAGGACGAGGCCGAGCCCGACGATGAGCAGCGTCGAGAGCGCCGGGAGGACGGCGACGGCTCCCGAGGGCACCGGCAGCCGCGCGCCGGCCGACCGCACGCCGACGACCGCGAGCCCGAGCCCGACGAGCGTCGCCGCGAGCCCGAGCGAGAACACGACGATCAGCAGCACGCCGAGGGCGAGCCGGTGCTGGGCGACCGCCGCGAGGAGCACGACGAGCGCGGACGGGCAGGGGATCAGGCCGGCCGAGGCGCCGAGCGCGATCAGCGAGCGGGAGGTGATCCGCTCGGGGGGAGCGTGCGTGTGGGTGTGGCCGCCATGGTCGTGGTCGTGCGCGTGAGGGTGATCGTGGGCGTGGTCATGCGCGTCGCGGTGATCGTGGTCGCGGTCATGCGCGTCGCGGTGACCGTGCGCGTGGTCATGCGCGTCGCGGTGATCGTGCGCGTGGTCGTGCGCGTGGCGGTGATCGTGGTCGTGCCGGGCCCGCCTCGCCCGCGCCCACCGCACCCGCGAGCGCAGCACCGCCGCCCCCACTCCGAGCACCAGCACGCCCGAGACGAGGTTCAGCCACGGATACAGGTCCTCGGGCAGCACGTACGCCGACAGCGCCAGCGTCACGAGTCCCAGGGCGAAGACCCCGGCGGTGTGGGTGATCGTCACCGTCGCCCCGAGCGCGACCGCATGGCGCGCCGTGCCGCGCGTCCCGACGAGATACGCGGCGACCATGCCCTTGCCATGTCCCGGCGACAGCGCGTGGATGGCACCCCAGGCGAACGCGGCGAGCAGCAGCACGACGATCGCGCCGCGCCCGTCGAGGGCCCGCTCGAACACGCCGGCGAACCCGTCGCCCGAGGTGTTCGTCGTCGTCGTGCTGACCGGCGGGCCGCCCGGCGCCTGCACGGTGCCCGCCCCCGGCGCGACGGCCAGCGTCGCGGTGCGGACGTCCGACGGGCTCGTCAGCAGATCGGTCGGGTACCGGCGCAGCCCGCCGGTGGGGTCGGCGGTCGGCACGCTGGAGCGCACCGCGGTGCCGGCGCCCGGCGCGGCGACGACCGCCTTCCATCCCACCCGGCCGGGGAAGGTCCCGTCGTGCACGGCCACCGCATGCGCTCCGCGCGCCGGCGCCGTCAGCGCCACCTCCAGCCGCGTCGTCGGCAGGGCGCCCTGGCCGCGCGGGTGCGTCAGCCGGGGCGTCCTCGTCACGTGCAGCGCGACCGGCCGCCCGTCGACCCGCACGACGAGCCCGCGACGCACCTCGCCGAGCTTGCGGGCGAGCACGGCCGAATCGGCGAGCCCGCGCTCCTGGAACGTCGGGATCTCGGCCTGGTCGAGGATGTACCGGGCGCCGACCTGCTCGCTCGACACGCTCACCTGGACGAGGTGGTTGACCGAGAAGTTCCCGAGCGGGTGCGCCGACGCGCCCGGTGCGCTCACGAGCGACGCGAGCACCGCAGCGACCGCGATCCCGAGGAGCAGCCGCTTCATCGCAGCGCCTCCAGGGCGTGCCGCGCGCGCGGCGCGTACAGCGGCGACCACCGCGGGTTGCCGGCCAGGCTCGCACGCAGCAGGCGGCGCGCGTCGCCGCGCTCGCCCGCCCGCGCCGCCGCCATCCCGGCGTGGTAGAGGAACGCCGCATCGCGCGAGCCGAGCCGCAGCGCGCGCCGCGCCCAGCGCAGCCCCTCGGCCGGCCGGCCGGCCCGCGTCAGCGACCACCCGAGCGCGTCGGCGGCGCGGACGCTGGGAGCCTGGGCCCACGCCGCGCGGGCGAGCGTCACCGCGCGGCCCGGCGACCCGTGGTCGGCCTCGAACAGCGCGAGGTCCACGTCGGTGTCGACCCCGGCGGCGCGCAGCAGGCGCTCCTGCGCGCCGACCAGCGCCAGGTCGCGCCGCGCCGCCCGGACCCGCCCGGCGGCGAGCTCGGTCTCGCCCAGCGCCACCGCGTACTGGGGCAGCGGCAGGGACTCGACGACCCCCCGCAGGCGCGCGATGGCCCGCGGCAGCCGGCCTCGCGCCGCCTCCACGCGCGCGAGGCCGGCCTGGGCCGGAACGTAGCCGGGGTCCTGGGCGAGCGCGGACCGGCTCGCCCGCTCGGCGCCCGCCAGGTCGCCGCGGGCGAACGCCAGGGCGCCCACCAGGGTCTGCACGTACGCGACGTTCTCCGGCGCGCCGCCGCCGGCCGTCACGGCCAGGCGCATCGCCTTCTCCGCGCCGGCGAGGTCGCCGTGCAGCTCGCGGAAGTACGACACGCGCGCGTAGGAGGCGAGGTCGGGCTTGCGGTCGACCATCTCCTGCAGCGTCCGCGCGGCCGCGCCGTAGCGGCCGAGCTCGACCTGCGCGTCGACGACGACGCCGAGCGGGGCCACGAGGGCCGGCGCCGCCCGGCGGGCCGCCTCGCCCAGGCGCAGGGCGCCGCGGAAGTCGTGGCGCGCCAGGGCGAGCGTGCCCCCGGCGGTCAGGGCGTCGGGCGAGCGGGGGTCGAGGCGCAGCGCGCGCCGCAGGACGCCGTCCGCGCGCGCGTAGAAGGAGGGATCGCCCGTCTCGCGCACCCGCTGCAGGTAGGCGGAGCCGAGCGTGGCGAGCACGAGCGCGCTGCCGGGGTGCGCGCGCGCCTCGCCCTGCAGGCGGGCGATGGCGGCGGTCGTCGAGCGGCCCGAGGGCGCGGACGCTGCGCGCGGCGCGGCCGGCGCCGGCCCGCCGCCCCCACGCAGGAGGGCGAAGACGGCGAGGGCGGCGAGCAGGGCGAGCCCCGCGGCGGCGAGGAGCGGAAGCAGGGTGCGGTGGCGGGTGATGATCATGGAGGCGGAGGGGTCGGCCGGTGCGGAGCCCCGCCGCACGGCGCGGCGGGGCCCCACGGTCGGCATGTCGCTAGGGCTGCGCGGGGGTCGGGTCGTGGACCGGCTCCGTGCGCTTCGGCTGCGAGTCCAGCCCGGACGTCGGCGGCGCGACGTACGGGAACGAGGGCAGGAACGCCTTGTCGTTGGCGTCCACGCCGTCGCCGAGCGGCAGCTTGTTGCCCACCAGGAACCCGCCGACGACGCGCTCGGAGATGTCGACCACGTCATCGCCCAGCCGCCGGCCGTTCGGGAAGCCGGCGTTGTCGCCCGCCAGCACGCCGAAGCGGTTCTGCGTGCCCGACGGCGGCACGCCGAGGTTGATCTTCAGCGTGTCGGCCGGCACCGCGTCGGGCGCGATCCGCGTGACGTTCGGAATGCCCGCCAGCAGCGCGGTCACGATGTCGGTGCGGTTCGTCTCCGGCACGTTCAGGCCCGGGTACAGCAGGTTGATGAGCTTCGCGAGCTCCGGGTTCAGCACGTACTGCCCGTACAGCGCGGCGTCACGATGCGGCCGGGTCGCGTTGAACTGGTCCTTCTTGCCCAGCGGGATGACGACCTCGTTGACGAGCGGGTTGCCGAGCCGGCTGACCTGGACCCACCGCGCCCCGCCGCCGTGGCGACCGACCGTCAGGCGCCGGCGCTCGGTGCTCGACCAAACTCCGACCACGGCGTTTGCCGCGCTGGGACCGGAGACCGCCTTCCCGTCGCGCGTGACGTCGGACTCCGGGAGCTGGAGCACGATCGAGTGGACGTTGTAGCCCGCCAGGTCGTCCTTGCCGCCGCCGGCGTTGCCCGTGCCGTTGCGGATCGTCAGCGCGTCGAACGTGCCGCCGAGGTCGACGAAGAACGGATCGTCGCGCTGGCCGGCGAACACCTTGCCGCCGCCCGGCAGCGAGTGGATGGCCTGCGCGGCGAGCGCGTCGTAGTTCGGCATCGTCTTCGGGCCGATGTCGTTCGGCGCGGTCGGGATGCCGCGGGCGATCGTCCGCGCGCCCGTCTCCCGGCCGTTGCGATACGTCTCGCGCGTGACCGAGTAGGTCTGCACGATGTTCAGGTTCGGCGAGTCGATCGAGTCGACCGTCGGGGCCGCGTACAGGAACGAGTCCGGGTTGCGGATCTTCGTCTTGAAGCGGAACAGGTACTTGACGTCCGCCCTGCCGTCGCCGGTGTTGTCGACGTTCAGGTAGTAGTGGGCGGCGTCGTCGAACCGGTAGAAGTTCGGGCCGCCCGCCGGATCCTCGAACGGGATCCAGTTGCTGACCAGCGTCACGGAGCCGGGTGCGTCGTCGGCGGTGAACGCGTACAGGTCGGTGTCGTCCGCGGTCGGGTCCAGCGACGACTGGGGAGCCTCGCGATGGCTGGAGCCGAATCCGGCGGTCACCGCCAGGGCCGCCGCGATGAGCGCCGCGGCGAGCGCGACCACGAACGTGGATCGCTTGCGCATCGTACTTCCTCCTCTCGGGGGGACGGATGGACCGCGAACGTACTCCGGTTGGAGATGAAATGCCTGCAAAAGAGCTCTTTCTGCGGCTCTCTCGCAACTGCGACCGATCCGCAGTTGGCGGTGATCCGCGCGGCCGGTTAGCCTGCATCCGGCCATGGCGGGCATCAGCGCAACGACGGCTTCGTTCGTCCAACGTCCGGAGCTGGTGGCCCGTGTGCGCGGCGCCCTCGAGCACGGCTCGGTCGGGCTCGTCGCCGGCGCGGGCTACGGCAAGACGCTGCTCGTCGAGGAGGCGCTCGAGGGCCGGACCGCGGCCTGGCTGAGCTGCCGCGGGCGCGACACGAAGGTCGACCGGCTCATGGTGGACGCGCTGCAGGCCATCCGCCGCGCCGTGCCGGGGGCCGCCGACGTGCTGATCGAGACGGTGAGCACGGCGGGCGAGGCGCCATCGCCGCTGGAGGTCACCCGCGCCCTGCTCGACGAGCTCGACAAGCTGCTGGTCGAGCCGCTCATCTTCGTCATCGACGACGCCGAGGAGCTCGCCGACGCCGGCGGGACGCTGCGGCTGCTCGAGCAGCTCGTCGACACGGAGCACTCGCGGCTGCGCATCGTGGTCTGCACCCGCCGGCCGCTCAACCTGCGGATCGCCCGCGCCCAGGCGTCGGGACGCATCACGCTCATCGACGAGAGCGACCTGGCGTTCGGCGCCGAGGAGTCCGCGCTGGTCCTCGAGTCCCAGCTGGGCCGGGCCCCCACCGACGGCGAGGTCGACGAGGTCATGCAGAGGACGCTGGGCTGGCCGCTCGGCGTCGTGCTCGGCTCGACGATCGGCAACTCGAACGGCGCGATCGCCCGCTTCCTGGCCGAAGAGGTCCTCGGCCCGCTGGACGGCGAGCTGCGCGCGGCGATGCTCGCGTCCAGCGCGGTGGACGAGCTGACGCCGGCGATGTCCGCGGCGCTCGGCCTGCCGGCCGACCTCGCCAACCGTCTCGGCCGGCTCGGCGTCCTGCTGCGGCCGGTCCCCGGGCGCCCGGGGACCGTCGCCTACCACCCGCTGCTGCACGAGCACCTGCGCGAGCAGTGGGAGCTGGAGGCCCCGGCCGAGGAACGGGCGCGCACGCTGATCTCGGTGGGCACGCAGCTCTCCAGCGAGGGCCGTGTCGGCGAGGCGGTCGACGCGTTCCTCGCCGCCCGGGCGCCCGAGCGCGCGCTGGAGGTGCTCGACCAGCACGCGACCGTCCTCGTGCGCACGACGCCGGGCGGCGTCGAAGCCTGGCTGGACGCGCTGCCGCCGGAGCTCCGGGCCGACCCGCGCGCGTCCGCGGTCGCGGGGCGCCTGCGCGCCGCCGCGGGTCTGCACGAGGACGCCGTGCCGCGCCTGCGCGCGGCGGTGGCCCAGGATGACGACGAGGCGGCGTCCGCGGCGGCGGCCGAGGCGGCGGAGAGCCTGTACTGGCTGGGGCGGCTGCCCGAAGGGCTCGAGCTGCTGCTCAGCCTCGAGCGGCCGACGGTCCAGGCGCAGATCTGGACGGCGGTGCTGTACGGCTCCAGCGGCCGGCTCGACGAGGCGACAGCCGTGCTCGAGGCCGTCGACCGCCGGCCCGACGCCGCGGTCTTCGCCGGGCTGCGCACGCTCGCGGAGACGTACATCAGCCTTCCCGACGGGCGCCACGAGGAGCTCCTCGCGGCGCTGCGCCGGCGCCTGGAGACCCTCACCGACGACCGCCGCTCGACACACCGCCCCGAGTACCTCGCGGGGTTCAGCGCCTTCACGCTCGGCGACGCGGGCATGCCGGACGCCGGCATCGCGCTCACCGACCTGCTGTTCGCGGAGGCCGCGCGCTCCGGGATCCCGAGCTTCATCCGCGCCGAGACGCACGCGCTGCGCGCCTTCCTGCTGTCGCTCGACGGCCGGACGGCCGAGGCGGAGGTGGCACTGGGGGCGATCGGCGAGGGCGTGGCCACCGACGGCTGGGCCCCGGGCATCGCCGAGTGCGCGATGGCCGCGTGCCTGCTCGCCCGCGGCGAGCGCGCCGGCGCGTACGCCCTGGCCGAGCGGGCGATGGCGCGCATGGAGCCGGCGCCGCTGCCGTTTCGCCAGTTCGTCTCGCATGCGCTCGTGCCGACGATCGCCGCCGCCGCCTCGCCCGACCGCGCGCACCGCCTGGCGCGCCTGACGCTCGCCTGGCTGGAGGAGACGTACGGCCCGGACCACGGCTCGTATCACCGGGCGCGCTCGCTGGCCCTGTGCGCGTGGACGCGCAACCTCATCGGCGACGTGCCGGGCGCGGGCGAGGACATGCGCCGTGCGCTCGAGCTGGCCGGCGACGCCGCCCCGATGCTCGTGCGCGCCGAGTGGCGGCGCCTGGAGGAGCTCTTCTCGGACCTGATGGCGGCGGGCGAGCTCGATCCGGCGGTCGCGCTGGATGCGGCCGAGCGCGTCTTCCCCGGCGGCGAGGAGCTGGCCGGGTTCGCCGAGCATCCTCGCGCCGACGTGCGCGCGCGCGCCGCACGGACGCTGGGCTCGTCGGGTCATCCGCGAGCGGAGATCCTGCTCGACGCGCTCGAGAAGGACGACGACCCCGAGGTCGTCGAGGCGGCGAAGGGGGCGCGCGCGACGGGCCGGCGCTTCCCGCCGTCGCGGACGATCACCCTGTTCGGCGGCTTCTCGCTGCGGCGGGGCAACTGGGTGGTCGACGAGCGCGCCTGGGGCCGGCCGACCACGGCGCGCCTCGTCCGCGTCCTGCTCACCCAGCGCGGCGCGTTCATGCCGGAGGAGGAGCTCCTGGAGGCGCTGTGGCCCGACAAGCCGCCGAAGTCCGCGCGCTCCTCGATCCAGGTCGCGGTGTCCCGCGCCCGATCGGTGCTCGACGTGGCGGGCGCCGAGCAGAGCGTGATCCAGTACAGCGAGCGCGCCTACCGGCTCGTGCTCGACGATCGTGACCGGGTCGACACCGAGCTGTTCGGCGCGACCGCCGCCGCGGCGCTGGTCGCCAAGGGCGCCACGCAGATCCGGCTGCTCGAGACGGCGGTGGCGCTGTGGACCGGCGAGCCGATGCCCGAGGAGCGCTACAGCGACTGGGCGCAGAGCTGGCGCGAGAACCTCGTCGGGCGCTACGCGCAGGCGCTCACGACGCTCGTCGACCTGCGCGGGCGCGCCGGCAACCATGCGGCCGCGGCGGCGGCGGCCGGCCGGCTCGTCGGCCTCGACCCGCTCGACGAGGGCGCCCAGCGGCTGCTGATCACCGCGCTGGCGCGGTCGGGCAACCGGGCGCGCGCGCTGCGCCAGTACCTCGCGTGCCGCAAGCAGCTCGTCGACGAGCTCGGGATCGAGCCGAGCGAGCCGACCCGGGACCTGCAGCGCCGCGTGCTGGCCGGGCTGCCGGTGTAGTGGTTCGTCTCGATCGTTGCGGGACGGGCGACTAGTGCTCCTGGTTCGCGAGTCGTTCGATCCGCCGGCGTTCGACATGGCGGTGTCGGCGGCGCTGCTGGAGCGGGTGTCCGCGGGGGAGCTGCCGGAGGTCCTGCGCGTTCATGCCCACCGCGAGCCCGTGGTGGCCTTCGGCCGGCGCGACACGTTCGCGCCGGGCTACCCGGCGGCGCTCGACGCGGCCGCCGCGCACGGGTGCGCGGCGATCGAGCGCCTGGCCGGCGGGCGGGCGGCCGTGTACCACGCGGGGACGCTCGAGGTCGGCGAGGTGCTGGCCGACGAGGCGGCGGCGCTGCACCTGCGCGAGCGGTTCGTCGCGACCGCCGAGGTGCTCGTGGAGGCGCTGCGCGCGGTCGGCGTCGACGCCCGCATCGGGCCGGTCCCGGGCGAGTACTGCCCGGGCGACTTCAGCGTCAACGCGCGGGGCGCGCGCAAGCTCGCCGGCAGCGCGCAGCGGGTCGTGCGGCGCGCGGCGTACGTGGGAACGGTCCTCGTCGTCTCGGATGCCGCGGCCGTCGCGGCGGTCGTGCGCGACGTCTACGCCGCGCTCGGCCTGGAGGTGACCGCGGAGTCGACCGGGGCGGTGGACGAAGAACGGCCGGGCGCCGGGCCGGCGGCGGTCGCCGACGCGGTCATCGCGGCCTACGCGCGCCGCCATGAGCTCGAGCCGGGCGGCATCGACGAGCGCACGCTGGAGCTCGCCCGCGAGCTGGAGTCCCGCTTTCGCCCCACCGTGGGGCGGTAGCTCCGATACCCTCGCCGCTGCTCTGCTGCCCCTGCGGTCGGAAAGGACCCTATGCGCCGCCTCATCGCCGTCCCCTTCGTGATCGCCGCCGCGTTCGCGCTCACCGCCTGCGGCACGAAGACGATCGACGCGGGCAGCCTGGAGGACGACATCCAGACGCAGCTCGCCGACGCCGCGAAGGTCAAGCCGGACACGGTCAAGGTCTCCTGCCCGGAGGACAAGGAGGCCAAGAAGGGCAACACGTTCGACTGCACGATCACGACGAACGACGGCTCGAAGGGCACGATGACCGTCAAGCTCACCAACGACGAGGGCGGCTACACCGCGACGGCGTTCAAGCCGAACGCGAAGTAGGCGGCGCGCCCGGGTCAGGCCGCGGGCGCCGCGGAGCCGACCAGCCCGCGGTCGACGACCAGCTCGGCGAGCTGGACGGTGTTCAGCGCCGCGCCCTTGAGCAGGTTGTCGCCGACGACGAAGAAGTTCAGCACCTTCGGGTCGGCCAGGTCGCGGCGCACGCGGCCGACGACGGTCTCGTCGCGGCCCGCCCACTCCAGCGGCGTCGGCGCCTCCTCGACGAGGAGGTTCGGGAACTCGCGCAGCGCCTCGAGCGCCTCGCCGAGGTCGGGATCGCGTGCGAATGTCGCGCGGACGGCGATCGAGTGGCCGACCATGACCGGCACGCGCACGCAGGTCGGCGTGACGCGCAGGTCCGGGAGGCCGAGGATCTTGCGCGACTCGTTGCGCAGCTTCATCTCCTCGTCGGTGTAGCCCTCCTCGTTGAGGGTGCCGAGGAGCGGGACGACGTTGAACGCGAGCGTGTTCGCGTGGACCGAGTGCTCGACCTTGCGGGCGGCCGCGCGGCCGTCGTTGACGAGCTGGTCGACGTCCTCGGCGAGCGGCGCGACCTGCGCGGCGAGCTCGTCGATGCCCTTCTGGCCCGCGCCGCCCGCAGCCTGGAAGCTCGTGGCCACCATCTCGGTCAGGCCGAAGCGATCGTGCAGCGCCTTGGCCGGCAGCATGACGACCATCGTGGTGCAGTTCGGGTTGGCGACGATGCCCTTGCGCGCGTCGTCGAGGTCGTCGGGGTTGACCTCGGAGACGACGAGCGGGACGTCGGGGTCCATGCGCCACGCGCTCGAGTTGTCGACGACGACGGCCCCTCCGGCGGCGAACTTCTCGGCCCAGGCCTTCGAGGTGGAACCGCCCGCGGAGAACAGGGCGATGTCGAAGCCGCCGACCGTGTCGTCGCGCAGCGGCTGGATGGTGAGGCCGTCGAGGACCTTGCCCGCCGAGCGCTCGGAGGCGAACAGCACGACCTCGTCGGCCGGGAACGCGCGCTTGCGCAGCAGCTCGCGCATGACCGTGCCGACCGCACCGGTGGCTCCGACGACTGCGAGCCTCACGATGTCACCTCGCTCAGGCAACCGGCCGTACGCGGTGAGGACCCGCAGGGTCTCATGACTGGAACTCCCCGAACGGCTGCTCCGGGCGGATCGTGTCCGGCCCCGACAGCTCGAACGCGCCGTGCAGGGCGCGCACCGCGCCCGGCACGTGCTCGCCCGGGATCACGCAGGAGATCCGGATGGGCGAGGTGGAGATCATGTGGATGTTGATCCCCTCGTCGCCGAGGACGGTGAACACCTTGGCCGCGACGCCGGGGTGGGTCTTCATGCCGGCGCCGACGACGGAGACCTTGCCCATCGCCTCGTCGCTGCGGATGGACCCGATGCCGAACTCGCCGACGAGCGGCTCGAGCGCGGCATGAGCCTGCTGCAGCTCGTCCCGGGGCACCGTGAAGGACATGTCGGCGCGCTGGCCCTCGGACACGGGCTCGTTCTGCACGATCATGTCGACGTTCACATTCGCCTCGGCCAGCGCGGTGGTGAGGCGCCCGGCGATGCCGGGCGTGTCGGGCACGCCGAGCAGCGTCACGCGGGCTTCCCCGGTGGAGTGGGTGACGGCGGTGATGAGCGGATGTTCCACGGTGACGTCTTCTCCGACCACCACGGTACCGGCCGCGTCGTCGAAGCTCGAACGGCAGTGGATCCGGACGCCGTGATTGCGGGCGTACTCGACGGAGCGCAGCTGCAGGACGCCGGCGCCCGAGGCCGACATCTCGAGCATCTCCTCGAACGAGACCATCCCCAGCTTGCGGGCGCCCGGGACGATGCGCGGGTCGGCGGAGAAGACGCCGGCGACGTCGGTGTAGATCTCGCACTCGTCGGCGCCGACGGCGGCGGCCAGGGCGACGGCGGTCGTGTCCGAGCCACCGCGGCCGAGCGTCGTCACGTCGTGGGCGGTCGACACGCCCTGGAAGCCGGCGACGAGGACGATCGCGCCGTCGTCGAGGCCCTGGCGGATGCGGTCGGCACGGACCTCGAGGATCCGCGCCTTCGTGTGCGACGTGTCTGTCACGATCCCGGCCTGGGATCCGGTGAGGGAGATGGCACGGTGGCCGAGGTCGTTGATCGCCATGGCGCACAGCGCGCACGACTGGCGCTCGCCCGTCGACAGGAGCATGTCCATCTCGCGCGGGTCCGGGTGCGGGGAGATCTCCTGCGCCCAGGCGATGAGCTCGTCTGTGGTCTTTCCGCGCGCGCTGAGGACCGCGACGACGCGCAGGCCCTGCTCGCGCTTGGCGACGATGCGCTCGGCGGCGCGCCTGATGCGCTCTGCGTCGGCGACGGAGGTGCCGCCGAACTTCATGACAACGGTGCCGTGCATGCGACCGTGCAGGGTAATCGGTGAGGGCTCCGGGCTACGTCGCGTTCTTGTCCGCACTCGTGTTGTTCGGGTGCGGAGGGACGAATCAGCCGCCCTCGGCGCCGGCGACCGGCCCGGCCGCGACGTCCGCGCCCGTGCTGCGGCTGCCGGTCGAGCAGGCGGCCGCCCAGCTGTTCGCGGTCGGGTTCGGCGGGACGTCGGGATCCGATCCCGGGGTGCGACGGCTCGGCGACCGTCCGTGGGGCGCCGTGGTGATCGAGGCGCACAACGCGCGCTCCCCGGCCCAGGTGCGCGCGCTCGTGCGGGCGATCCGCCGGCGGGCGGGTGCCGGGAGCCTCGATCCTCCGGTCGTCGCGATCTCGCAGGCGGGCGGCGAACTGTCCGCGCTGCCGTCGCTGCCGCCGCCGCCCGAGCCCGAGCAGGAGGACGCGCGCGTGGCGGCGGCCCAGGCGACGCGGGCGGCGCAGGCGCTGCGTCCGCTGGGGATCGAATTGACGCTGGCGCCGGTGGCGGATCTGGCGGCGGAGGTGGGCCCGGCGGCGAGCACCGGCTTCAGCCCCGACCCCGCGGAGGCGGCTGAGCGGGTGGCCGCGGCGGTGCGGTCGTACCGCGCGGCCGGGCTGGCGAGCGCCCCGCGCAGCTTCCCGGGCGAGGGCGGCGCGTCGCAGGACCCGCTGTCCGGGCCGGCGACGGTCGGGTTCTCGCTAGAGGAGCTGCGGGCCGCCGACGTGCGCCCGTTCGCCGCCGTCGCCCGGGAGGCGCCGGTCATCCAGATGAGCGACGCGGTGTACGCGGCGTGGGACGGGGTGACGCCGGCGACGCTGGCGCCCGAGGCCTACGACCTGCTGCGGCGGGGCCTCCGTTTCGGGGGCGTGGCGATGACCGGCGACCTGAACGCGGTGACCGCGGTGACGGGCGGCAGCGCGGCGCAGGCGGCCGTCGACGCGCTGCGCGCGGGCGCCGACCTGCTGTGGATCCCCGGCGACGCGAGCGACCAGGAGGCCGCATACCTCGCCCTGGTCCGCGCGCTGCAGCGCGACGAGGGGCTGCGGGCCCGGGCGGCCGAGGCGCTGAACCGTCTCGCGCTCCTGCGCGAACGCTACGCGAACCCGTGACGATCACGTGCTGAGAGGTCACGCGGAAAACGCCAACGTTGGCGCATGCCGCCCGACCCCACCCCGCCCCGCGACGAGTTGCGCTTTGGCCTCGCATACCGAGGCCAAAGCGCAACTCGCGAGATCGCGGGCGAGATCGCCGCCCGCCAGTGGGGAGTGGTCTCGCGTCAGCAGCTCATCGACGCCGGATTGAGCCGAGCCGCGATCGACCGTCGGGTTGCGAGCGGGCGGCTGATCCGACTGCACCGCGGCGTGTACGCCGTCGGCCATACCGCGCTGCGCATCGAGGGCCACCGGATGGCGGCCGTGCTCGCCGGTGGTCCGGGGGCCGTCCTGACCGACAGGACCGCCGGCGGCGTGTGGGCCGTGCGGCCCGACAACCGGCCGCGCTGGGACGTCACCGTCCCCACCGCTCACGGCCGCAAGCTCCCCGGCATCACGATCCACCAACGGCGCCTGGACCCGCGCGACGTGACCGAGATCGCCGGCATCCCGGTCACCACGCTCGCGCGCACCTACCTCGACCTGGCGGCGTGCGTGCCGATCGACCACACCGCCAAGGCCCTCGAGCGCGGAGAGCAGCTGCGCCTCTTCGACCTGCGGGCGGTCGACGACGTCCTGGACCGGCATCCGGGCCACCGCGGCGCCGCACGGCTGCGCACCGCCGTCGACCGCATGCGCCCCGACCACGAGCGCCTGCGCTCCGGGCTCGAGCGCGAAGCGCTCGCCCTCGTCGAGCGCCTGCGCCTCCCCCGGCCCGCCGTGAACGCCAAGCTCCACGGCCACGAGGTCGATCTCCTGTGGACCGAGCACCGTCTCGTGGTCGAGCTCGACAGCCGGACGTACCACGACACCGCGTTCGCGTTCGAGACCGACCGCCGCCGCGACGCCGACCACGTCCTCGGCGGTTACCGCGTCCTGCGCATCACCCGGCGGCGCCTCGACGAGGACCGCGCCGGCGTCGCCGACGCGCTGCGGACCCTGCTCAGACCGCGCGGCGCCCGGCGAACGCCCGGCCGAGCGTGACCTCGTCGGCGTACTCCAGGTCCGAGCCCACGGGCAGCCCGGACGCGAGCCGCGTGACCGTCACGCCGGGCGCGCGCTCGCGCAGGCCCTCGGCGATGTGCAGGGCGGTCGCCTCGCCGGTGGTCGTCGGGTTCGTGGCGAGGACGACCTCGCGCGTGTCGCCGTCCAGGACGCGCGCGTAGAGCTGGGCGATCTTCAGGTCGTCGGGGTCGACCCCGTCGATCGGCGAGAGCGCCCCGCCGAGGACGTGATAGCGGCCCGGGAACTCGTGCGTACGCTCGATCGGCACGACGTCGCCCGGCTCCTCGACGACGCAGATCAGGCCGCAGTCGCGACGCTCGTCGAGGCAGATCCGGCAGCGCGGCCCGTCGGCGAGGTTGAAGCACACCTCGCAGAGGCCGATGCGCTCCTTTACCTCGCGGATCGCGTCGGCGAGCGCGTTGGCCTCCTCGGCGTCGACACGCAGGATGTGGAACGCGAGCCGCTGGGCGGTGCGATTGCCGATGCCGGGCAGCCGGGCCAGCTCGGTGACCAGCCGCTGGATCGGCGGCGCGTTCACCGCGGCAGGCCGCCCATCCCGCCCGGACCTCCGGGGCCGCCCAGACCGGGCAGGCCCATCGAGCCCAGGTCGAGGCCGCCGGTGAGACCGCCCATCTTCGACGCCGCGAGCTCCTGTGCCGAGCGCAGCGCCTCGTTCGTCGCGGCCAGCACCAGATCCTGGAGCAGCTCGACGTCGTCGGGATCGACCGCCTCGGGCGAGATGCGGACGTCCTTGATCTCCAGGTCGCCGGTCACCTTGACCGTCACCATGCCGCCTCCGGCGGACGCTTCGACGACCTCGTTCTTCAGTTGCTCCTGCGCGGCCATCATGTCCTGCTGCATCTTCTGGACCTGCTTGAGCATCTGCTGCATGTTCGGCTGGGGCATCAGGAACCAGGCTCCTCGTCGTGGGTCAGCTCTTCGGCGTCGAACGCCTCCTTGAAGCGCGCAATCCACTCCTCCTCGGTGGGAGCGGGCGCCTCGGCGGCGGTGGGCAGGTCGTCGCGCAGCTCGTAGCTGGGACGCAGCGCGTGGCCGGTGACGGCCCGCAGCGCCTCGGCCACGACCTCGCGGTGGGCCGGGTCGTCGGCCTTGCGGTGCAGGAACGCCTCCGACTGCGGGAAGGCGATCGTGACGACGGTGCCGTCGGCCGCGACCGGGCGGGCGGTGTCGAGGATCGCCGCCAGCAGGGCGTTCTCGGCGCGCACGCTGTCGAGCACGGCGGGCCACACGTCGGCGAGCATCTCGACCGCCGGAGCCGGGCCGGCGCCCGCGCCGGGCGCCACGGCTGCGGCGATCGCGACGGTCGCTCCGTTGGCGGCGGTCTCGTGGGCGTCGTCGCCGGGCGGCGGCTGGGGCGGCGGCGCGGGCGCCTCGGGCGGCGGCGGGGCCGGCACGTCGGGCGAGGGCGGCGTCGTCGGCGTGGGCCGCGGCGGCGGCGGGGGACGTTCGCCCACCGGCGCGGGAGCAGCCGCCGGTGCGCCCCCGCCCGCCGCAAGCTGCGCCTCGAGCCGCTCGATCCGGGCGAGCAGCGCCTTCGTCGACGCGTCGACCGCCGGCGTCGCCGCCTTCACGAGGGCCAGCTCGAGCTGCGTGCGCGGGTCCGCGCCGTTCTTGATCGCCTCCATCGCCGCGGCGAGCAGGTCGAGCAACCGGACCACGGCGGCGACCGGCACGCGCCCGGCCTGCTCGGCCAGTCGCGCGTCGTGCTCGGGCGAGAGTGCCAGCTCCGACGGCACCTCCCCGCCGAGCGTGCGGACCACGAGCAGCTCGCGCGCGTGGCCCTCGAGGTCGCGGATGAACGTCCCCGCGTCGCGCCCCGTCGTCGCGAGCCGGTCGGCGGCCAGCAGCGCGGCGCGCGCGTCGGCGGCCGCGATCGCGTCGAGCGCCTCGAACAGCAGGTCGCTGTCGGCGACGCCGAGGACGGCGAGCACGTCGTCGAGCGCGATCGACGAGCCCGAGTACGTGACCAGCTGCTCGAGGGTGCCGAGCGCGTCACGGAACGAACCCGTCGCGTGGCGGGCCATCAGCGCGACGGCCTCGGGCCCGACGTCGATCGACTCGGCGCTCGCGACCCGGCGGATGACCGACGCGACCTGCTCGGCGGTCGGCCGCTTGAAGTCGAAGCGGTGGCAGCGGTCGACGACCGTCGGCAGCACCTTGTTCGCCTCGGTCGTCGCGAGGACGAAGATCGTGTTCGGCGGCGGCTCCTCGAGCGTCTTGAGGAACGCGTTCCAGGCCTGCGACGACAGCATGTGCGCCTCGTCGAGGATGTACACCTTGTGGCGCCCGGACACCGGCGCGAACGCTACGCTCTCGCGCAGGTCGCGGATGTCGTCGACCGAGTTGTTGGACGCCGCGTCCATCTCGATGACGTCCATCGACGTCGCGCCGGCGATCGCGGTGCACGACTCGCACACCCCGCACGGCGAGACGGTCGGACCGTTCACGCAGTTCAGGCAGGCGGCGAGGATCTTCGCCATCGAGGTCTTCCCGGTCCCGCGCGACCCGACGAACAGGTTCGCGTGATGGACCTTCCCCTGCTCGACGGCGTTGGTGAGCGTGCGCACGACATGCTCCTGGCCGACGACATCGGCGAAGGTCCGCGGGCGGTGACGGCGATACAGCGAGGGCGCGGACGACACGGACCAGTCAGTCTAGTTGAGCGCGCCCGGGTACCGTTCGGGCCGTGACCGTCCCGCCGGAACACCACGGCGGCGCTGGAACGCCGCTGCTGGCGCTGCACGGCTTCACCGACACCTGGCGGGCGTGGACGCCCGTGCTGCCGGCGCTCGAGGAGCATCACGAGGTGCTCGCCCCCACGCTGCCCGGCCACTACGGCGGCAGCCCGTTCCCCGACGGCGTCGAGATGACGGTCGAGGCCGGATGCGACCTGCTCGAGGAGCGCATGGACGAGGAGGGGTGGGGCGTCGCGCACATCGTCGGCAGCTCGTACGGCGGCTGGCTGGCGCTGGAGCTCGCCGCGCGCGGCCGAGCGAGGTCGGTCGTCGGCGTGTGTCCGGCGGGCGGGTGGGAGCCGCGCAGCCGCGAGGGCGAGGCGGTCTACCGCTACTTCATCCAGACGCACCACCTGCTCAAGGCGACCGGCCGCATGGCCCACGCGCTCGCGGCACGGCGGCGGCTGAAGTGGATCTCGCTGCACGACGTCGTCGCCCACCCGGAGCGCGTGCCGCCGCGCGCCGCGCTCGACATGATCGAGGGCGCCGCCGGATGCAGCGTCGTGAACGAGGGCATCGCGCTCGCCCGGCGTGACGGCGCGTTCGGCGAGCTCGGGGCGATCGACTGCCCGGTGCGCATCCTCTACGGCGAACGCGACCGGCTCATCCGCTGGCCCGGCCACTACCTCCGGCTGCTGAGGCTGCTGCCGGACGCCGAGTTCCTCGCCCTCCCCGATGCCGGGCACCTGCCGATGTGGGACGACCCCGAGCTCGTCGCCCGCCGCATCCTCGAGGTCACGCAGCGCGTCGACGCGGCGGTTCAGACGTAACCGCCCGCGAGGTCGACGCAGACGACGCACATCGGCCACGGCGGGTTCCACGGCCAGCCGGTGACGTCCTTGCCGCACAGCGCGGTGTCGGGGTCGTCCTCGGTGACGATGTGGCAGATCTCCTCGCCGGGATGTGCGGGCCCGTCGACCCGCTGGCGCTCGGGGGCGCTGCTCATCGCCCGGCACCGTAGCGTGCCGGGCGTGAAGGCGAAAGTGGACCGTGCACCCACCATCGAGGATCGGTCTCCGGGCGCGTTCGCCTCTGTCGGCTCCGGGCCGGGAGCTCCCGCTGCGCCTGCCGGTGACCGCTTAAGGCTGCTTCCTTCCGGACCTGACCTGGTTCACGGGCCGACATCGCGCGGGACCCGGCCCATCGACGCCGCCATCGACGCGCTGGCCCCGAAGGCGTCACCCCTCAAGTGGGGATTCGGCCTCGCTAGAGCGGATTGCGAGCGACAGGGCACCGCTACCTCCCCGCCTAGCACGGTCCGCGACCCATGGTACTGATGCGCGGGATGGCCGCGCACGGCGATCCGGCGCGCCTGCGCTCGGACACCGAGGAACGGACGGTCCAACGCCCCGGCTTTCAGCCTTGGCTGCGCGGGCGGCCGTCCTGGTCGCAGGGCGGCTCGGAACTCGCCGCCGTGAGTGTCGCGATGCGGCGCTCGGCGTCGCGCATCGCGGCCGGCTGGATCTTGGCGGAGCCGCTGTACGGCCGGTCGAGGTCGCGGATGACGAGCAGCGTGAACGCGAACACGACGGTCGCCCCGACGAGGATGCCGAGCTGCACGCCGCGGCGCACCAACGGATGCGCGAGCGCGGACATGCCCGCGAGCATGATCGCGACGCTCACCAGCAGCAGCGCGTAGACGGTGCCCAGGACGCTCGCGCGGCCCTCGTCGAGGCGGCCGCGCCGGGCCTGGATGCGCGCGCCGTCGTCGCCGAGGATCGCGCCGAGCGCCAGCGCGTTGGCCTGGTCCTCGCGCGCGGCCGATGGCACGCGTGATGCGGTCGGAGGCGTCGTCGACCACCGGGGACGAGTGCCCGGCGTTGCTCTGCACGCCCCACTCGACCTCGGCGACCGCGCGGGCGTAGCAGCGCAGCAGGCCCAGGACCTCCGTGCGCGCGGCCGGCTGCAGCAGCGCGGCGTCGTCGGCCTGCGAGAGCACCGCACCCGCCGCCGCCGCCGCGCGATCGCCGGCGTCCTCGTAGGACGAGTAGACCGACAGCAGCACGAAGGCGAGCAGGAGCGCGGCGAGCGTGCGCACGGGGATGATGAGCTCGTGGGCGGGAAGGCCCTCGGCGCGGGCGTGCGGGTCATCGGCGCCGCGTCCGCCGAGCAGGCGGCGCTGGGCGACGTACCCGACCGCCGCGGCGAGGACGAGCACGGCGATGACCGAGACCACGGCGCGCGACGGTGGCCGAATACGGGAAGGTGGTGCGATGGCGCGCGACCTGCCCGGCACGACGAGGCCCCGGCGCTTCGTCCCGCGGCTGCACTACGAGCTGATCGTGTGCGGCGTGCGCGGCCACGAGCTGCTCGGCCTCGACGTCGCGCACGTGCGGCCCGAGGACGCGATCGTCGTGCGCCCGGGCAACGACGGCGTGCGCTGGCACCGGTGCCTGCGCTGCGACTCCTGGCTGCCGCTTCCACAGCCGTCCGAGCCGTCGCGCGAGGTGCTCCCTCCCCGCGAGGCCATCGAGGTGCCCCTGCGCGGCAAGGCGCTGCGCGACAAGATCGTCCTGCGAACCATCGCGGTCGACCGCGCCTTCCACTTCGTTCTACTGGCCGTGATCGCGGTGGCGATCTTCCTGTTCGCGGCCAACGAGGCGAGCCTGCGCGACCCGGCCTACCGGGTGCTCGCCGACTTGCAGGGCGCGTTCAACGGGTCGTCGGCGCCGAAGGACCACGGCGTGCTGCACGACGTCCGCCGCCTGTTCTCGATCTCGCACGGGACGCTGACGAAGATCGGGCTGCTCGTCGCGGCGTACGCGCTGCTCGAGGGGGCCGAGGCGGTCGGGCTCTGGCTCGGCAAGCGCTGGGCCGAGTACCTGACGTTCATCGCCACCGCCGGGCTGATGCCGCTCGAGATCTACGAGATCGTCGACCGCGCCTCTGTGCTCAAGGCGCTGACGTTCGTCGTCAACCTGGCGATCGTCGTATACCTGCTCTACGCGAAGCGGCTGTTCGGGATCCGCGAGGGAGGCGCCGCCGAGCAGGCCGAGCGTGAGGCCGACGTCGGCTGGCCCGCGCTCGAACGAGCGACCCCGGCCTGAAGCTTCCGGGCGCAGGAGAGCGCCCGCCGACCACGTCCGCCCAAGCCGGCCCGGGAGACGACCTCGATGGACGCGCCCGGCGCGCTGGACGGACCGAGCGCGACGCACACCGCGCCGAGCTCGCGCTCGCTAGGATCGGGGCCCGTCGTATCCGGGCGCGTAGCTCAGTGGGAGAGCGCTCGCTTCACACGCGAGAGGTCGCAGGTTCGAAACCCGCCGCGCCCATGTAGCAAAGCCGCCGCACATAGGGCGCTGGATCACTCCTGCTATGGCGGAGCGCAGCAGCGTTGGCGACGTGTGGAAGCGCTACGGAAGCGCAAAGGTTGCGCAATCGCTCGGTCCGCCGCGAGCTGCCTGACGCTCTGGCGGTTGAGAGCCCGCCGGCCTGTGTAGGGAACACCCGGTCGTCCGGCTCGGCGAACGGCGTAGCCGCACGCCACGGCAACAGCACATCGCGGAGTTCGGGCTGCAGATCGACATCCCGCACGCCCGCATCCGTCTTGGACTGCCGTACCCAGATGCGCCCGTGCGCCAGGTCGATATGCCGCCACCGCAGGGTCGATCGCCTCGCCGATGCGGAGACCGGCCCACGCCAGCGTCGCCAGAAGCGGACGGCGGGTGGGGAGGTAGCGATCGTCCGCAGTGTCGAGCCTGCCGGCGGCCTCGATGAGCGCCAGGACCTCGTCGGGCTCCAACCAAGGCAGCTGCTTCGTCACTCGCTTCAGCTTCCTGTTGCGAGGGTTGATCCGAACCGGGTTCGCGGTGATCACGCCCCGCTCATGCGCGACATCGAGGATCTGGCCCAACCTCGTGATCGTCGTGTTGATCGTGGCCGCCGACAGCGGCCGAAGCACCTTCCCACGCTGGTCGCGGATCGGCTCGCCAGCTTCCATCGCCTCCTGCCGCCGGCGCGCCTCCCGAAGCTGGGCGTCGCGATAGCCGTCCACCTCAGCCACGCCGATCTTGTCGAGCCACATCCGGTGGAAGTACGGCAGCAACACGTACGTGAGCTGCCACCGATACGACTGGACGGTCGCGGACCGCAACTCGGGTTCGCGTTCGGCGAGCCAGTCGGTCGCGAACTCGTGGAACGTCGGGATGTCGCGCGCCGGCTCCGGCTCGGCTGGCGGCTGCCACTAGCCACGTCGCACCTTCTCGAGGACGTAGGTGAGCTCGTTCTCAGCCCGCTTCCGCGACCAGCCATCGGACGCGTAGCCAAGCTCCATGTACTGCCGAACGCCAAACGCCCGAAGCGCATCGCGTACGACGTTCCGCGGCGCGTCTGCTTCTCACCACGCCGCCCGTGGACCTTCTAGCCATGCGGCCCTCCTCTCGGGTGGCGCCGGAGGAGGACGGCTAGGCGAAGGACACACCGCGGCCCTGGCGGGGTACGGTGCGAGCTGCGCCGGAGCGAATACCCTCGGTGCCACGGGGCGGGCCGCGGTTCCAGCGGGCCATCTCGATCGCGTCGAGGACCATCGGGCTGCGCATGTGGCCCGCGACGCGCCAGCCGACGATCATCCCGCTGAACGCGTCGACGATGAACGGCCCCGCCGGCGGCGATCGCCCGAGGCCGGGTCGGCGGGCGCGCGTACCAACCCGGCCGCCAGCGTGTTCTCGATCTTCTAGACCGGCTGCACGCCTTGTGATTGCTCCAAGGCTCCCGCAGCGACGCGGTATCGCGCGTTCGAGGGCACGGGGACACTCGCGCGCATGACCACCGGATTCCTCTGGGACGAGCGATACGCCTGGCATGACACGGGCACGGGGTCGGGCTTCATGTCGGCCGGCGGGCTCATCGAGCCCGAGATGCACGGGGAGAGCCCGGCGACCAAGCGCCGCTTCCGTAACCTGCTCGACGTCACCGGCCTCCTCGACCAATGCGTCGAGCTCAAGGCCCGTCCCGCCACGGACGAGGAGATCCTGCGGCTGCACACGCCCGAGTACGTACAACGGATCAAGGACCTCAGCGCGGCAGGCGGAGGCGATGGCGGCGAGCTCGCCCCGTTCGGCGCCAACGGCTACGAGGTCGCGGCTCTCGCGGCGGGCGGCGCGATGACGGCCACCGAGGCGGTCATGCGAGGCGACGTCGACAACGCGTACGCGCTGGTGCGACCTCCTGGGCATCACGCCGAGCGCGACCTCGGACGCGGCTTCTGCATCTTCGGCAACACCGCGCTGGCCGGACTCCACGCGCGTGAGGTGCTCGGCGCCGAGCGCGTCGCCATCGTCGACTGGGACGTGCACCACGGCAACGGGACCGAGCATGCGTTTTACGAAGACGCCACGGTCCTCGCCATCTCGCTGCACCAGGACAACCTCTACCCCGTCGATTCGGGGCAGGTCGCCGACACCGGCGTAGGCGACGGCGTCGGCACAACCCTGAACGTCCCGCTGCCGCCGGGCTCGGGCAACGGCGCGTACGAGGCGGCGCTGGAGCGCGTCGTCGCGCCGGCGATCCGGCGCTTCCGCCCCGACGTCGTGCTCGTCGCCTCGGGGTTCGACGCGAGCATGTGCGACCCGTTCGCGGTCATGGGTGTCACCAGCCCCGGCTTCGCGCGGATGGCGCGGATCCTGCTCGACGTCACCGCCGAGGTCTGCGACGGCCGGCTCGTCCTCATCCACGAGGGCGGGTACTCCTCGGCCCATGTGCCGTTCTGCGGCGTGGCGGTCATGGAGGAGCTGCTCGGCACGCAAGAGCGTGTCGAGGACCCGTTCACCGCGGTCTTCAGCGCCATGGCGTACATGGATCTCCAACCGCATCAGGACGATGCCATCAAGCGCGCGGAAAAAAACCTTGACGAGCTGCCTGCTCACCCCGCCACGGTCAACTGACGGTCTGGGCGTCTCGCGCCGGTCAAGGCCGTTGAGGACCTCGACACCCGCCGAGGATTTCAGCCGTGGCAGTGGTGCGCGGCGCTGCGCGGCATGTCGAGGGCCGGGTTGCCGTCGAAGAACCCGCTCGGCTTGAGCCTGAAGCCGATGTGCGTCGCCGGCATCACGGGCCAGTCCTCGGGACGCACGACGTGGTGGGCGCCGAACGTGTACCAGACGACGAGGTCCGTGTCGGCGACCGGGCGGTCGGCGGCGGTGAACTCGGGCAGGCCGCTGCCGCCGGGGTGCTGGTTGGGGTAGTCGCCGGCGGCGAAGCGCTCACCCTCCGCGTACGGGGTCACCCAGAGGTGCTTGGCGGCGAAGCCCGCGCGCCGGCCCTGCACGGAGTCGGCCTCGGCCATGGGGAGGACGTTCTCGCCCGGGATCAGGTTGTAGGCGACCGGATCGCCGACGGTGTTGCGCACGTTCGGGTTCTCGATGCGCCACGTGCGCGCGCGCAGCGGGTCGATGATCCGCTGGGCCTCGGACTCGGTGCGCAGCTCGGTGCGCTTCGTCACCCACGCCGTGCCGAGCGGGTTGTCGGGGCCGGGGGGCAGCGGCTCGGAGTCCACCTCGACGACGGTGTTCTGCACGCCGTCGACGGCCATGTCCAGGCGCACGCAGAAGAAGTGCTGGTGATGCGGGCCGTACAGTCCGGGCGCGACGAGCGTGCCGTGGCGCGGCCGTTGCCCGGGTGCGACGGCGCCCGTCGAGATCACGCCCGTGAGCTTGACCTCGTACTCGATCGTGCCGTCGGTGTAGAGGTACCAGAAGTAGCCGTACTCGTAGTTGCCGACGGTCACGATCGTCGAGATCACGAGCCGCCGCAGCCGCCGGACCTCGACTTCCTCGGTGTGGAAGTTCGTGTGCTTCCAGCCGATGCCGGCGTCCTCCTCGTGCATGCAGACCGCGTTGGGGATCGTGACCGGCTGCCCGTCCTGGTCGTTGACGACGCCGTCGAAGTAGCGGATCTCGCCGAGGCAGTCGCAGCCGAGCGTCAGCGGGTTCGCCAGCCAGCCGAGCCCGTACTCGCCCATGTCGAAGACGTTCTTGAACGCGTGCGTGGGCGCCGGATCGCCGTAGGGCACGTACATCTCCGACAGCGACGCGCGGCTGATGATGGGCCGGACACGGCCGCCGTCCTCGTAGCCGATGTCGTGCAGGACGAGGCCCTCCTTCGCGTTGAAGGAGATGCGCACGCGCCACTTCTGCCAGCTGACGGCGTGGCCGTCGACGGTGAAGCTGGCGCCCTCGGGCTGGGTGATCTCGATCGGCCGGACGTCGTCGCGCAGCGCCGTGAACGCCGGGACGTTGCCCGCGCGCGTCATCAGGTCCGGGACGTAGTTGCCGGCCCGCGGCGGGAAGGGGACGATCCCGTGGTCGATCACCTCGACGACCGCCATGGCGTCGCAGTCCACGACGCAGATCAGCCCTTCGACGGGCCGCGCGTACCCGTTGTCGCCCGGCTCGGACTGGACCCACGTCAGCGGCCGCAGGATGCGCCGCTCGTCGGGATGGTCATCGGGCATGGTGTGGCTGGCGGCCCAGGGGTCGATCATGCAGAGCGAGAAGTCCTCGACGCCGCGCGCCCGCATCGCTTCCTGCCAGCGCGGGTCGGAGCGCACGACCTGCTCGCACTGCATGAACTCCTCGAACGTGATCTGGGCCTGGACGCCCGACTTGCGCTGAAACCAGACGACACGGTCGTCGGTCAGCGAGACGAGCGCCTCGTACGTGCCGCGCGACTCGCGGTCGCGGAGCACGACGAACGCCTCACGCGGGACGCTCTCCCCGGACGACCAGTCGGCGGCGGCGCGGCGCGGCTCGTGGAGCAACACGAACACGAAGCGCCAGCTCGGGCCGAGGTCGCGCTCGGTGCGCAAGGTCCCCGTGGCCCGTGCGATCTCCTCGGCGCTCAGCGGCTCGAGTGGATGGACGGCGGCAGTGATTGGCGTTTCGATCGGGTTCACGCCCCCTCCGGTGATCTCGCGGTTCGGGTGCCCGGATCGTCGCGCGCGGCTTCGCGTCCCGGACCAGGGACCGCCGGTCCAGCAACGCTCAACGGCACGTCGAGCGTCCGGGCGAAATCGTAGCGCTCGGCGGACGTCGAGACACCTGCAATCGCTGCACGTGGATCGCCGGCCGCCGATCGCGCCCGCCGGCGGGGTAGTAGCGCGTCGTGCGCATCGAGCCCGCCTTCGACGTCGCCGGCGTGGAAGCGACAGCATCGCGACGGCGTTCCTCGCCGGTTACAAGCCGGCGATGCGCGAGGCTTACGCACGCGACTGGGGCGCGTTCCTCGCCCGCCTCTGCGTCGATGCGCTCGAAGCGCGGCGCCGTCCACGTCGACGCGTTCGTGCGCGCCGCCGAGGAGGCCAGTGTGGCGGCCTCGACCGTCGCGCGCAGGCTGTCCGGCGCTGTCAGGCTTCTATGCGTACGCCCTCGACGAGGGCGCGATCGAGCGCTCGCCCGTCACGCGCGTGCGCCGCCCGCGTGTCGGCGACGAGTCGCCGCGCCTCGGAGTGGATCGCAAGGGCTCCGCGCGCTACTCGACGAGGGCGCTAGCGCCGGCCTGCGGGATCACGCGCTCGTGTGCCTGCTGGCGCTGAACGGGCTGCGCGTGTCGGAGGTCGTCGGCGCGAACGTCGCCGACCTCGGGCTCGAGAGAGGGCACTGCACGCTCGCGTTGCGGCGCAAGGGCGGCAGACGGTGGCGCTCGCGCCGCCGACGGCCGGCGCGCTAAACGCGCTGCTCGACCGCCGCGAGGACAGGCGCGACCTTCCTCCGCGACGACGGCGAGCGCATGAGCCGCTTCGCCGGGCACCGGGTGGTCCGCCGGCTCGCCCGCCGGGCCGGCATCGAGCACGCCGTGTCACCGCACAGCCTGCGGCACGCTTCGTGACCGCGGCGCTCGAAGTCAAGTCCCGGAATGTGGTGTAAGAGCAGCGCTCACCTCGTCGGTGAAGTGGTGGCTGCTCAGGCCGCGACGAGCTCGGGTGCCTCCTCCTGATCGTCATTGGTCATGGTCAATGCCCGGTCCTTCGTGGGCGAAAGAACTTCGGCCATCGACTTCTGACTGATGTAGGCGCGCCCGACCAGCCACTCGTCATTGGCCTCGATGGCGAGCATCGAGACCAGCCGGATGAGCGAGGGGTCGTCGGGGAAGATGCCGACGACGTCGGTTCTGCGGCCGATCTCGCGGCTGAAGCGCTCCAACGGGTTGGTGCTGCGTAGCTTGGGCCAGTGCTCGGCCGGGAACGCGTAGAACGCGAGGACGTCGTCTTCGGCGTCGGCGAGCATCGCGGAGAGCTTCGGCAGCCGGGCTCGAGTTGGGCGATCGCCCCGCCGAGCCGCTGACGGGCCTGTTGGAGCGAGCCGGCGGTGAAGATCGCCCGCATCAGGGCGCCGAGCAGGGCACGAGCTCGACGGCCTCCGTTCGTCGCCAAGGCGGACCTCGAGCCGCCGATGGTGTCGGCCGCCAAGACCGCGGACGGCGCCCTGCACGCCCTGGCCGGCCAGTTCGAGAAGCTGGCGGGCGGTGAGTGTCCGACTCCGCGAAGGTTGGGGAGATCGTCGCCCTCCTACAGGAACGCGCAGACCGCGGCGACAGCATCGTCGAGACCGTCAAGGCCGTGGGCGACGTCGTCGGAGTCGACGTCCGATGAAGGTCCAGTACACCCACCGCCCGACCGAGCGGATGGGCCGGTTCGGCGGCGAGTGGCAGTGGAACGTCGGCGTCCAGGCCGGCCACCTGTCTCGGCGACACGGCCCGATCATCGTGAACCTGCTCGTCGGTCGTACGTGCGGATCTCGTGGGATCGGCCATGATCGGCCCCGTCCGCGCCAGCGGGATCCCGCCGCAGGCAGACAAGACGCAGAAGCAAAGCGCGAGGAGGCCGCCCGCCGGGCGGTCTCCACCCGCAAGCAGACCGGCGACGAGCTCAAGGCCCGCGAAGCCGCGAAGCCGAACCGCGAGAGCGCGACGGTCGACCAGCTGCGCACCGGCCTCGACGCCCGGGACCGACAGGCGGCGAAGAACCCTCGGGCGCGCGCCGCGGTCCGCAAGGCCCAGGTGTCGGAGGCCGTGAAGGCACGGTTCTCCGACCAGGGGATCGGAGGCGGCGATGCTCGCTGACCGCCTGGCCGAACTGTTCGACGAGTTCGGCCTCTGCCTGATCAGCGCGACGGAGTCGACCGGCCCGGACACGTGGCGCACGACCACGGTCCGCGACGCCTCGATCCTCGACGAGTCCGAGAACGCGCTCGTCACGATCATCGAGGAGGGCGGGCTGTGATCCTCCACTACCTCGACCAGCGCGACCAGTGGTGGGATCACCCGATGAAGGGCCGCGACGTGGAGGCCCGCCGGCACGCCCGCGTGATCGAGGCGTGCGACCGCGGCCGGGCGATCGTCGTCGAGCCACGCACACGACGCACAGCGTCCGCACGTTGATCCCGCATGACGCACGGATCGGAGGCACGGCATGAACGTCCGACTCCTACTCGCCGACGAGCTCGCCATCCCGCTGCCCGCCCTGACGGTGCGGCACGGCGGCTGGGCCGTCGACCTGCTTCCGAACAGCTGGGGGCGCTGGCGGAACACCCGCCGCTGGGGGTACCTGACGATTCGCGAGTGGCAGTGCGGGCCGCTGCTGATCATGGACGTGAAGATCTCGGCCTGAAGCGGAAGCTCTGGCCCGACCCGCCGCCCCGCGCAGCTGCGCCCAGCGTGGCGGTGATCCGATGATCGCCGCCAGGCAGCTCGCCGAGCACCCCCGCTCGGGCCCCGTGAACGGCACCCCGGACGCGCTCGAGGAGCTCCTACGCCGGCGGGACGGCGGTGACCGTCGCCGGGTCTGAAAACCCGCACCCCCGCTGACCGCCGAAATCAGCCGATGCCTCGCGACCGAATCCGCAGACCGCCCGTGCCCCGCGCGCACATTGCCGTAGCCGCCAGGCGGGCCGTCTCGGTCCCATCCGACAGCGCGTCGGTCGCGTTGTAGATCTCCGCGGTCCACGAGTCCTTCAGCCCGTCGCTGCCCGATCTCAACACGATGCCCGGCCCGATCACTTGCGTGCCCCCGCCGACGACGTACCAGCCGCGTGGACAGATCGCGTTGCTGAAGCCGAATTCTCCAGGGGCCACATCGTCGGCATAGCCAGGTCCATGGTGACCGCAGTCCATCCGAAAGCGTCCTCCAAAGGTCGCATAATGCCCCCGCGAACGCGGCGACCGCTGGGGCGGCTAGAGCGTCCTTTCACTCGACGGCGGCCGCAAGAAAGAACTCGGCACGGAGGCGTTCGAGCGGCACCCGATCGTCTGCGTGCGCCGCAAGCGCCTGCTGGAAGACGCGCCACGGAGGAACATTAGGAGACCTGTAGGCGGATCAACGTACCCATCAGCTGGTGCCCTTGCCCGGGAGCAGACGTTCCATATCGGTTGCCCGAACTTGGCCCTTGTCGAGCGCCTGCGGCCAAGACAGGACTTCGCGCTCATGGGGCGAGAGCTCTCGTTGCTTACCTCGAGCGCCAATCGCACAAGGTCCTGTGCAGTGAGGTACACGAGCTGGGCCTCGGCCTGCTGAAGCGCGCGAGCACGCGCGTCGAATGGGTGCCGGCCGTCGTGCTGGCCGGGGAAGGCCGATGACAGGATCATCACGTAGCGGAGGGTGTGCCCTTCGGACTCGGCATCGCCGCGGAGGGCCTCGACGTATTCCGTGAGGGCTCGTTCATCCGCCTTCGTCATGACGAAATATCGATGGTGCTCGCCATCCTCAACGGTCATGTCGTCGCTCCGGTGTCGCGTCGGTGGGAGCGACAGGCTTCCGGTAGGCGGCCGGGCTACTGGTCGCTGACGCTGCGTTACGGCCATCACCTCACCGCGTGCCGCAAGAAGCTGCGAAGGTGCCAACCAGGCTGCTGCAACAAGGCCCGACAAAGACCCTGTCGCGGAACCGGCGCGGGACCGGGGCGTCGCAAAGGGGTGCGGTGCCCGTCAGAAGGGACGGAGCCCGTCAGACGCAGCCTGGCTCAAGCGTACGTCTAGGGTCTGAGAGTTTACGCGCCGGTGAGCCGCGCGGGTCGCGCCGGGGCTGTCAGCGAGAGAGGGCGGGCATGGGCAGCAGGAGGCTCAGCAGAGTCGGGTTGTGGGCGACGGTGATGGCCAGCGGAGCGCTGGCTGGTGCGGCATCGGCGTCGGCGGACGTCTTCACGGTGGCGAACACCAACGACTCGGGCCGGGGTTCGCTGCGATCGGCGATCCTCCAGGCCAACTCGCAGGCGGGCGCCGACGAGGTCCATTTCGATATCCCGGGACGTGGCGTGCACACGATCCTGGTGCGCACTGCGGCTGATGCTAGTACCGGCCTGCCATCGGTCACCGGTCCCCTGTCGATCGACGGCAGAACGCAGCCGGGGTTTGCCGGCACGCCCTTGATCGAGCTGGAAAACGACTTCGAGAACGACCGTCAGCTGAACGACCGTCAGCTGACTGGGCTGAAAATCACGGCCGGGCACAGCCGGGTCGCGTCGCTATCGATGACAGGCTTCGAGAAGGCGATCGTGCTGATGGACAACGGCTCGAACGTGATCGCTGGCAACCGGCTGAACGGGAACAAGATCGGTGTGCGGGCAACCAGCCCGTCGAACACTATCGGCGGCACGACCCCGGCCGATCGCAACGTCGTCGCAAACAGCGACGTTGGAGTCTTTGTTGGAGACTCGAATCTGATCGAGGGCAACTTCATCGGGACTGACGCGGCTGGCGGCGCTCAGATGCGCAACAGTTTTGGCGTCTTTGTTGGCGGCGTAGGCTCGACGGTGGGCGGAAGCGCCCCGGGCGCCGGAAACCTGATTTCCGGCAACGGCACAGGCATCCTCATCGCGCAATCCGCCAGTGGGAACTTCGTCGCCGGAAATCGCATCGGCACCAACCTTGCTGGGACCGGAGCGTTGCCCAACGAGTACGGCGTGCTCGTGTCCGGTAACTCCAACACGATCGGCGGGGTCACCCCCGCCGATCGAAACGTCATCTCCGGCAACGACCGCGGTATCACCATCTTTCGTCGCGCGAACAACGTGATCGGCAACTACATCGGCACGACGCCTGACGGTGACGCCGCCCTCCCCAACAAGGTCGGCGTTGAGCTACAAATTGACGCAAAAGGCAACATGATCGGCGGCGACCGTGAAACGTCGGGCAACCTGATCTCTGGCAACAGTGAGGCCGGCATTTCCTTCTTTTTGACCGCCTCCACAAATGTCGTCGCCGGCAACGACATCGGACTCGCGCGGGCGCGCACCCAGCCGCTATCCAACGGCACCGGCATCCTTATTGCGGGCGTGCCGACCTCCCCAACGCATGCCGGCATTCGTATCGGCGGCGCGACCCCGGCCCTTCGCAACGTCATCTCCGGCAACAGCGGTGCAGGGATCGCGATGACCGACTCGGCGTCCGGCGACTTCGTGCAGGGCAACTTCATCGGGACCGGACGTGGAGGACAGAGCCCGATGCCGAACGGCGGCGACGGTATCGCCCTCAGCGCCGGCGCAAACGACAACACGATCGGCGGCAGCGACCCCGGCCAAGGCAACACGATCGCCTTCAACGGCGGTGCCGGCGTCGGCGTCGACGGATCGGTGGTAAGTCCGACCGGCAATGTCATCCGCGGCAACGCGATCCTCGGCAACTCGATCTTCGACAACACGCAACTCGGCATCGCGCTGCTCGCTGGCGCAAATGACAACCAGCCCGCGCCGGCCATCGAATCGGTCACCACGATTAGAACACAGACCACTATCACCGGCACGCTCACCAGTGCGCGACCTTCGACCACCTATCGCGTCGAGGTGTTCCGCAGCCCATCATGCAACGCGTCCGGCGAAGGCGAAGGCAAGCAACTCATCGCCACCACGACAACAACAACCGACGCGGCCGGAGAAGCAGGCTTCACCGCAACGGTCTCAAGCTTGACCGCCGGCCAGGCGGTGACGGCCACGGCGACCCCCGTCCCGGCGCCGCACAACACCTCCCAGTTCTCTCGTTGCGCCTCAACGTGACATACGGTGCACCGACCGGCCCGGCCTTAGCTGGTGGCGAAAAGGAGTCCCTGACCGCTGCGAGACGTCAGCGATAGCCGCCCCCTCCCATCAGCCGGCACGTCCTCACCAACTCACTCCAGCGCAGACGCCCGGCCCGCTACGACCTGCGTTTGCCGCGCGCGGAGCAGAAGCCGCCCGTCGGCGTCTAGGAGCCGGCGCCGCGGGAGAACGGTCGGTGGGCTCGGCCAGACCGAGCCGCTGCGGCCACTGCCGCCATCGGCGCTTCCCGCGGAGATCGTCATCGAGCGCGTCGCGTCGCGGTCGGTGCTGGTCGCGTTCGAAGGCAACCGGTGGGTCTCGCCTTGCACGCCGGTCGCAGCGCTTGTTCGTGCCCGAGTGGCGAGCCGCAGTTGCGCATTGGCTCGCGATGCTCGAGCAAGCCGTGCGGGCCGCCTTCACCACCCAGCCGCGCACGTAGGATCTCGGCCGCGCGATCCTTACAGCGTGGACATCCTCGCCAGTCGAATCCTCCTCCACCCCGCAGACCTCGAGCGCTCGCTGCGCTTCTATGGCGAGACGCTCGGCCTCGCCGTCTTTCGCGAGTGGGGCGCCGACGCACACCGCGGCGTCGTGTTCTTCGTGGGCTCGGGACTCCTCGAGGTCTCGGGATCTTCCGGCGAGCCGCCATCGGGCGCCGTCCGGCTGCTGCTTCAGGTCCGCGACGTGCAGCACGAGTGGCGACGGCTCGCCGCCGCCGGTGTAGCGATCGAGGAGGAGCCGACGGGCAAACCCTGGGGTCTGATCGAGATGGTGGCCCGTGACCCTGACGGACTCGCGATCGTCATCGTCGAGGTGCCGCCGCACCACCCACAGCGTCGGGCGGCGTGACGCGGCCGGCCACGCGAATCAAGGAGTCGAGTCGGATGGACAGGACACAGCGGCTCGAGCCCGAGCTCCTTGAGCCGGCCGGCGAGGTAGTTCTGCAGCTCGGCGTGCGCTTCCTTCGCCCGGTCGAGCTTGTCCGGGTCGACTTCGAACGGCTCGCCGGCCTCCGCCCCCGGGGTCGGAACCGCCTCCACATATGCCGCGCCGACGCGGCCACGTGGGGTTGCTGTGCCGTCGCCGGCTTCCGGGCACCACGACGCACGCTCGTCGCACCCGCGCCGGATGCACCGCTTCACCAGTCGGAACCGCCAGATCTGAAAGCCGGACGGGACGTCCCGGCCTCCTGCCAATAGTCGTCGACATTGAAGAGTCCGTCGTACCGATATCCCCAATCAGGCGAGAACGTCGGGTCCCCATTCGCGCGCCGGATGACGCGGACGGGCCGCCGTCGGTCATGATTCAGCGAAAGCGCTGCGTTGAGCATCGTTCATGGGCGCGGACCATACGGGCACCCGTGGAAGCCCGTATGGAAGCAATAGACGACAGCAGCCCGCAGCGGACGGCGGAGCTGCCGCCGGCCAACGTCCGAGAACTGCCGACAGGAGTCGGCATCCCGCAGTAGCCCGCAGCACCCACGGTGGACTTCACACGCGAGAGGTCGCAGGTTCGAAACCCGCCGCGCCCATCACCGGAGCGCCTGCCGATCAGCAGGTTGCACCGAGCGCATCGATGACCAGTTCGTGGGTGTCGCCGATGGGGCTGAGCACCAGATGATTCACCCCCCGCGCGCGATATGCGTCCATCCGCGCGGCGCACTCGTCGGGGGTTCCCGCGACGGTGAGCGTGTCGACGATGTCGTCGTCGATCGTGGCGGCAGCGGCATCGATGCCACCCGCCTGGAACCGCTCGCGCGTGTGGGCCACGCGTGACTCGTCCAGCCCGCTCTCCCGGGCGATGTTGGCGAACATGGACAGGTACATGGCGATGAGCCGCCGCGCCCGGTCCTTGGCGACGGATGAGCGCTCGTCGCAGGAGGTGACCAGCAGGGAGCAGACGTCGACGTCGTCGAGCGCGCGCCCGGCTCGAGCTGCACCCCGACCGATCCGGTCGAGCGCCCGGTCGACGTAGGCGGTCGACATGAAGCCGTTGATGAGCACGCCATCGGCGACCTCGCCCCCGAGCTCGAGGGCGCGCGGCCCGGTCACGCCGAGATAGAGCGGCACGACATCGCCGCCGCCCAGTCCGGGCGATGTTCCGGCGGCGATGTCCTCGATCCGCACGTCGTCGAGCTCGATCGTCTCGCCGGAGAACGTCACGGGATCGCCCGCGAGCAGCGGGCGCAGCACCTGGACGTACTCCCGCAGGCGCGTCACCGGCCGGTGAAACGCGATCCCCTGCTTGCCGAGGATCAGCGGTGAGCCGGCACCGAGCCCGCCGATGACGCGGTGCGGAGCGAGCTCGCGCAGGCTCGTCAGCGTGACCGCGATCACCATGGGGCTACGGTTGAACACGTTGACGATGGCCGAGCCGACGTGCATCCGCTCGGTGGCCTGAGCGATCGCGGCCATCGGGACGAACGCGTCGCGCGTCATCCGCGTCTCCGCCACCCACGCTGATTCGAAGCCCGCGGCCTCAGCCCGCCGCGCCAGCCGCACCATCTCCGGGACCGACGGCGCCCCGATGAACCCGACTCCCAGCCGGGGGGCGGAACGCTGCCCGGCCGGCTTGTCCTCCGCTGTCTCGACGCTCATCGATCTCTCCTCCGTTCGTGTCTTGACCGGCAAGGGCGCGGATGGCCCGCGCGAGCACCCGCTCGCCCAGCTCGCATTGGTCGGCGGACGTCGCCTCCTCGGGGTGGTGGCTGATGCCGTTCCGGCTGGGAACGAAGATCATTCCCGCCGGCACGGCGCGCCCGATCACCAGCGCGTCGTGGCCCGCGCCGCTGACCACGTCGAGTGCGACGGCCGACTCGGCCGCCGCGGCTCGCGCCACCGTCGCGATGATCGTCTCGTCGAGCTGAAGGGGAGCGAACTCCGTCAGCGTCCGGACGCTCCCCTGCAGACCCTCCTCGGAGGCGATCCGCTCCACGATCCGCCCGACGACGTCGCGCCCGCGATCGAGCGCGTCGGGATCGGCCGACCGGATGTCGACGCTGAGCTCACACCCTCCCGGGATGACGTTCGTCCCGCCCGGATGCGCCGCGATCCGTCCCACCGTGATCCGCAGGTCGCCGCCGCCCAGAGCGGCGTCGCGCAGCGCCACGATCGCTCGGGCGCCCCCGACCAGGGCGTCACGGCGCATGTCCATCGGAACCGTGCCGGCATGGCCGGCATGGCCCGTGAAGCCGACGGCCAGGACGGCGCCGCCCGAGATGGCCCGCACGACGCCGATGTCGGCGCCCGCCTTCTCGAGGACGGGCCCCTGCTCGATGTGCAGCTCGAGGTACGCCCCGACGCGGTCGATCGCGCAGGCGTCCCCCAGCCGATCCGGCGTGAAGCCGGCCTTCCGCATGGCGTCGGCGATCGAGACGCCGTCGGCGTCGACCGCGGCCAGGCTCGGCTCGAGGTCCTCGCCGACGAACGCGCGGCTCCCGAACAGCGGCGTACCGAACCGGGCTCCCTCCTCGTCCATGAAGGCGATGACCCACACCGGCCGGCGCGGTGTGAAGCCCTGCGCCTGGAGGCGGCGTACCGCGGCCAGCGCCGCGAGGACCCCGAGGACGCCGTCGAGCCGGCCCGCGTCGGGCACCGAGTCGAGATGGGATCCGACGGCGAGCGCGGGACCGGTCGCCGGGCCCCACCGGGCCACGACGTTTCCGGCGGCGTCGATGCCGGCATCCAGCCCGAGCGCGGTCGCTTCGCCGACCATCCAGCGCATGGCCTCGACGTGGGCCGGCGACCACGCCAGGCGCGTGATCTGATCGTCGCGGTCGCTGAACCTCGCGACCGTGCGCAGATCATGCGCCAGCCCGCTCACGCTTCGCTCGTCAGACCGTTCATGGCGTCCGCGCGGCGCGCCTCGGGGTCGCGCTCGGACGGCGGCCCGTAGCCCCCTCCGGCGGGCCCGATGAAGCGCAGCACGTCTCCCGCCTCGGCCCGGCGATGCGCGACCTTCGGCGGCAGGACGGTCTCGCGGTCGGTGCCGGGGTTGAGGATCACCGATCCCGGGCTGCCCGGCTCGCCGCCGAACAGGCCCGGAGGGGCGTGGCGCGTGCCGTCCCCGTCGATGGTGTACCCGCCGGGTGCGGTGAAGCCGATGTCGCGCACGCATCCCAGGCCTCCGCGCCAGCGCCCGTCGCCGACGTGGCCCTCCCACAGCTCGTAGCGCTCGATCCGCAGCGGATGATGGCTCTCGACGTCCTCGATCGGGTTGTTGCGCGTGTTGGCGTACAGGGTGTCGACCGCGTCGAGACCGTCCTTGCCGAGCCGGCCGCCGTAGCTGCCTTCGATGATCTCCATGTGCACCCACGGCTCGCCGTCGGTCACCCCCGACAGCGCGGTCGCCTTGAGGTTGCCGATGCCGGCGCTGACACGGTCGGGCACGACGGGCGCGAGCGCCCGCATGACGGTGTCGGCGACGATGTTGCCCCCCATGGCTCGCCCGGTCGTCGGCGCGGGGAAGACCGGGTTGGCCATCGAGCCGAGCGGCGCCTCGATCGTGATCGGCCGGAACAGCCCGGAGTTCGCGGGCACCGCGTCGTGCACCGCCGAATCCAGCAGGATCGAGCGCACGGTCAGCAGCACGGCGATGTCGACGGTGCCGACGAACGGCATGTTGTACGGCTTGTCGGTCTGCTCCGACGTACCGGTGAGGTCGACGTGCATGCTCGAGCCCTCGACCGTGATCGCCACGCGAACGACCCAGTCGCGATACTGCGGGTCGGCCAGCTCAGGGAAGCCGTCGAGCATGCCCTCCGCCTCGTAGCGCCCGTCCGGTATCCGCTCGATCGCCCGGCGCAGGGCCGCCTCGCTCTGGTCGAGCAGGTCAGCGGAAGCGGCGCGCACCGTATCGAGCCCGTAGCGCTCGATGAGCTGGAGATACCGCTCGGCGCCGAGACGCGCGCCGGCGATCTGGGCCTCCATGTCCGGCAGGACGAGTGCCGGGATCCGGACGTTGTCGGCCACCATCCGCCACACCTGTTCGTTGCGCCGGCCGTCCTCCTCCACCTTGACCGCGTTGAACTGCAGTCCCTCGGCGTAGGAGTCGATGGCGTCGACGATGCCCACGGTGCCGGGGGTCAGCGCGCCGAGATCGAGGTGGTGGGCCGCCGTGGCCGAGAACCCGACGAGCTGATCGCCGTGGAAGACCGGGATCACGAAGGCGACGTCGGGCTGGTGCGAGGCACCGTAGTAGGAGTGGTTGTGCATCACGACGTCGCCTGGCCCCCAGGCGTCGCCCAGCTCGGCGAATCGCCGGTTGATGCCGCGGACGTAGCCGGGGATCGGACCCGACTGCAGCGGCGTCGACTGGGGCGACTCGCACAGCTGCTGACCGTCGGCATCGCAGATCACGCACCCGAAGTCCTCGGACTCTCGGATGATCGACGAGTACGACATGCGCGCGAGCTTGTGGCCCATCTCGGTCGCGATCGACTCGAGTGCGCCCGCGATCACCGCCGCGGTCACTGGATCGACCCGTGTCGTCGTCGCCATGATCAGCCTCCGTTCGCGATCGATGTCAGCACGAGGACCCCGTTGTCCTCGGTCCGGGCCCGCCAGCCCGGTGGCACGACCGTGGTCGTGTCCTCCTGCACGAAGATGGCGGGGCCGTCCACCTGATTGCCCGGGGAGAGGTTGGCGCGATCGACGATCACGGTCTCCATCGCGCGCAGCTCGCCGTCGACGCGGAACACCGCGGGGCGGCGGTCGAGCACCGCGGCGCCGAGGTCACCCGATCCCGCGGGCACCCGCTCGAGCTTGGAGCGCGCGCCCGACACCGTGATGCGCATGTTGACGACCTCGATCGGAACGGCGAACTCACGGCCGTACTCCATCCGGTGCAGCCGGTGGAACGTCGCGAACGCCTCTGCGTCGACGCCGCTCGCCCCGAGCGGCACCCGCAGCTCGTAGCCCTGACCGCGATAGCGGCAGTCGAGAGCGCGCTCGACGCGCATGTCCCCGTCGCGCACGCCGTCGCGGCGAAGCCCGCCGCGCAGCTCCTCCTCGAGCTCGTCGAGGCGCCGGCCGAGATCGCCGAAGTCGATGTCGCGCTCCGACGCGAAGACCGTGCGCATGCCGTCGTAGCGCAGATCGCTCGTCAGCAGGCCGGTGGCCGACGTGATGCCCGGATGCGGCGGCACGATCACCTCGGGGATCTCGAGCTCGGCAGCGACCTCGGCGGCATGCAGCGGCCCGGCGCCGCCGAACGCCACGAGCGCGAACTCGCGCGGGTCGTGGCCCTTCTGGACGGTGCGCGAGCGGATCGCCTGGGCCATCGTCGCGTTGACGAGCGCGAGCACCCCTTCCGCCGCCGCGTCGGCGTCCATCTCCATCTCCCCGGCGAGGCGCTCGATCACGGCGAGAGCAGCGTCGCGGTCGAGCTGCATGCGGCCGCCGAGGAAGCGGTCCGGGTCGAGGCGGCCCAGCGCGACGTGGGCGTCCGTGACCGTCGGCTGATCGCCGCCGTTGCCGTAGGCCGCGGGCCCCGGCTCCGCGCCCGCACTCTGCGGGCCGACGCGGAAGGCGCCGACGTCGTCCACCCGCGCGATGGAGCCGCCGCCCGCGCCGATGGCGTGAACGTCGATCATGGGGACGAGCACGGGAAAGCCGGCGACCTGGGAGTCGCGCGCCGACGCCTCGACGACGCCCTGTTCGGTGACGATCGCGATGTCGGCCGACGTGCCGCCGACGTCGAAGGTGATCAGGCGCTTGCGTCCGATCAGCGAGCCTGCCCAGGCTCCGCCGAGCACGCCGGCCGCGGGCCCGGACATGAGCATCGTCACCGGGCGCTCCGCCGCGGCGTCCGCGCTCGCCAGCCCGCCGTTGGAGCGCATGATCCCGACCTGGCCGCGGATCCCCGCCGCGTCGAGACCGGCGCTGAGCCGGCCGAGGTACCGGCCCGTGCCGGGTCCGACGAAGGCGTTGATCGACGTCGTGGTGAAGCGCTCGAACTCGCGGAACTGCGGCACGACGTCGGCGCTCGTCGTCACGAAGGCGTCCGGCATCTCCTCGCGCACGATCTCGGCGGCCCGCCGCTCGTGCGCCGGGTCGAGGTAGGAGAACAGGAAGCAGACCGCAACCGCCTCGACTCCCGCCTCGCGCAGCTCGCGGGCGGCGACGCGCACGGCGTCCTCGTCGAGCGGTCGCATGACGTCGCCGCGCGGCGGGATGAGCCGCTCGGACACCGTCTTGCGATGGCAGCGCTCGACGAACGGGCGCGACTGCCACGGGATGTCCTGCATGACCGAGTAGTGCTCGGGGCGCTGATGACGGCCGATGTGCACGACGTCGCGGAAGCCCTCGGTGGTGATCATCCCGGTCCGCGCGCCGCGGTGCTCGAGCACCGCGTTCGTCGCGACGGTGGTCCCGTGCAGGACGGCCACCACGTCGGACGCGTCGACGCCGGCACGGTCCGTGAGCTCGACGAGCCCCTGGATCAGCGCCTGCCCCGGATCGCTCGGGGTGGAGCGCACCTTGTGGACGTGGACGTCGCCGTTGCCGGCGTCGTAGAGCACCAGGTCGGTGAACGTGCCGCCGATGTCGATGCCTGCGTAGTGCATTGCCGGTTACGCCCCTTGCCTGTCGTGACTCGCCCCGGCTGCCGCCGGCATGGTCGCGGCGCTCGCGGTCCCGTCGACGCTCCCGCGGTGCGCCCGGTACACCGCGGCGAGCCGCGCGATCCCCTCGTCGATCTCCGGCGGCGTCACGCTCGCATAGGAGAGCCGCAGCGCGTGGCGGCCGCCGCTCACGGTGAAGCACGTGCCCGGCATGACGGTCACCTGGTCCGCCTCGAGCTCCTGGCTCAGCGCGACGGCATCGGTGTCGGGCGCGAGCTCGAGCCACACGAAGTAGCCGCCCTCGGGAACGGTGAACCGCGCATCCGGCAGCTCCCGCCGCAGCGCCGTGACGAGGGTGCGCGCCCGCTCCGCCAGGCCGGCGACCGCCTTCGCGATCGCGGCGTCGAGCGCGCCGCCGGCGCAGAGCTCGTACACGACGGCCTGCGAAAGCGTGTTCGCGCTGAGGTAGGTCTCCAGCGATGCCTCCTCCAGCGCGGACACGACCGGCGGGGGCGCGATCAGATACCCGACGCGGACGCCGGGGCAGACGATCTTCGAGAACGACGAGCTGTAGACGATCTCGTCCGGCGCCGCCGTGCCGAGCATCGGCGCCAGTGGGGTGCCGGCAAACCGCAGGTCGGCGTAGGGATCGTCCTCGAGCAGCAGGACGCCGCGGTCCGACAGAAGCTCCACGAGGGCCCGGCGCCGCTCCGGCGGCAGCGTCGTGCCGGTGGGGTTCTGGAAGTTGGGCACCACGTGCAGCAGGCGCGCGGGCACCCCCGCGTCGAGCGCCGCCGCGACCGCATCGACGTTCAATCCGTCAGCGTCGACGGCGATGCCGTGGACGTCAGCGCCCCGCCGGCGCAGAGCGCGCAGCGTCAGGTCGAACGTCGGCGACTCGACCAGCGCCGCGTCGCCCGGACGCAGGACGTGGTCGAAGAGGAACGACATCGCCTGCATCGAGCCGTTGCTGATGAAGACCCGCTCGAGATCGACGCCGTGCCGTTCGGCGATCCACGAGCGCAGCGGTGGATGTCCGGCGGGCGGCCCGTAGCCGGCTATCCCGGCTCGATCACGGCGAAACGCCCGGTGCGCGGCCGCCTCCAGCGCGTCCATGTCGACGATGTCGACCGACGGCATGCCGCGCCCGAAGGAGATCACGCTCATGCCCGCGTCTCCTCACCGGCGATCGCCAGGGACGCGGCCCGGAAGGTGTTCGAGAGCGTGCCCACGCGGTCGATCGACACCTCGACGACGTCGTCGTCGCGCAGATAGGCCGGTGGGCTCATGGCGTAGGCGACACCGCTGGGGGTCCCCGTCAGGATGATGTCACCGGGATGGAGGGTGACGATGCGCGAGATGTCGGCGACGAGGTCCGGGATGCCGAAGATCAGATCGCCGAGGCTCCCGTGCTGGCGCAGATCGCCGTTGACGCGGACGCGCAGTTCGAGGGTGTCGATGTCGCCCACCTCGTCGAGTGTCACGACCGTGGGGCCGATGGGAGTGGAACGCTCCCAGGTCTTGCCGGCGAACCACTGCGTCGATCGCATCTGCACGTCGCGGATCGAGACGTCGTTGGCGGCGCTCAGCCCGGCGACCGCGTCCCACGCGTCAGCCGGGGCGATGTCCCGGCCCCCGGCCCCCACGATCACCGCGAGCTCCCCTTCGTAGTCGACGCATCCCGGCGCCGCCGCAGGGAGCGGGATGACGGCGTCCGGGTCGGTCAGCGCCCGCGGGAGCTTGGAGAACAGCGTCGGATGGTCGGGAAGGTCAACTCCCATCTCGCGGATGTGGGCGCGAAAGTTCACCCCGACGCAGACGACGGCACCGGGATCGAGGATCGGCCGAAGCACGGCCGCCGCATCATGGGCGATCGCGTCCGCCGCCATGGCCGCCTGAGCGGTCGCCCGCCAGTCCGGTCCGCTGCCCAGCAGGGCGCCGACGTCGGCGAAGCCCTCGATCGGCCGAAAGCCCTCGTCGGTCCTCAGCGCGGCGACGGTGCCTTCGTCCAGATCAAGCGTGGCGAGTTGCATCAGACCCAATCCTCTCAGAAAAATATTCTTGCCGCCATAACCTTATAAGTCCCCAACGAAATGTGTCAAGACTGGTTCCACAAGCTAAGCTGACCTGGCATGGCACGGACCGAAGACGGAGGCAACAGGATCGGCAGCACCTACGAGGCGCTGCGCCAGGAGATCATGGGCGGTCGGCTGGCGCCCGGTGCGCGGCTCAAACCGGGCGAGGTCGCCGAGCGGCTCGGCGTCAGCATCCCTGTGGTGCGCGAGGCGCTCACGCGGCTCGTCGGCGACCGGCTCGTCGTCTCACGGGCCCACCAGGGCTTCTCGGTCGTCGCGCTCACGTCCGAGCACCTGACGCAACACACCGAAGCGCGGATCCGGATCGACGGGCTCGCCGTCCGCCTCGCGACCGAACGCGGTGATCTCGAGTGGGAGTCCTCGGTGGTCGCGGCCCTGCATCGGCTCCTCAGCACCCCGCAGCGCACCGCGAACGAGCAGGACTCGGTGTCCGACGCCTGGGCGGCGGCGCATTTCAGCTTTCACCACGCGATCGTCTCGGGCTGCGGCAACGACGTGCTGCTGGACATCCGCGATCAGCTCGCCTCCACCGCCGACCTGATCGTGCACTGGGCGGCGGCGAAGCGCCCGCAGCGCGACGCCGTCGACGAGCACAACGCGATCGCCGACGCGGTCATCGCGCGTGACGGCGAGCGCGCTGCCTCACTGCTGGAGAGCCACTACCAGACGACGGCGGACTCGCTCATCGTCAGCGGGCTCGTCGGGCCCTGAACGTCACATGAGGAGTTCCGCGGCGACGCGGGCGGTGGCCAGGCGGCCTGACGCAGCTGCTCGACCGACACGCGCTCGTCGGCGCAGTGCGTCTCGACGATGTTGCCGGGGCCGAAGGTGACCGCCTCGATGCCGGCGTCGTTGACCAGGTTGCGCACATCGCTGCCGAACGGCGCTCCGTAGATCTCCCCGGGCTCGCCCGTCACCGCCCCCACGGCGGCGACGACACGCTGGGCGAACGCGGACCCGGGATCGATCTCCGTGCCCGCCCACGGCTCGACGAGGTGCCGGATGTCGAACGCGAAGTCCGGGTCGTGCGCCTTGATCGCCTCCAACCGCGCGCGCAGCACCTCGAGCTCCTCGTGGCCGTCCTCGCTGGGAAGCATCCGGCGGTCCAGCGTCAGCTCGCAGTAGTCGGCGACCGCGTTCTCCTTGACACCGCCGGTCACCAGCGTCGGGGTGCACGAGCCGCTGGACAGCAGCGGGTGGCCCCGAGTCGCGACCTCGGCGCTGTACTCCTCGATGACCGCGAGCACCGGCGCCAGGCGGGACACCGGGTTGACGCCGTACTGGGCACGGCTCGCGTGGATCGAGCGGCCGTGAACGCGGATGCGGATGAACGCCAGCCCGCGGGTGGCGGTGGCGACGCGCAGCCCGGTCGGCTCGGTCGTGATGCCGTAGTCGCCGGTGAGCCCGGCCTCCAGCAGCGACAGGGTCCCCGGCTCGCCTAGCTCCTCGCCGGCGGCGAAGTGCAGCACGAGGTCGCCGCGCAGGCGCTCGCGATGCGCGGCGAGATATCGCGCCACGGCGACCTGGACGGCGAGGCCCGCCTTCATGTCGCAGGCGCCGCGCCCGTAGAGGAAGCCGTCGCAGACCTCGCCGCCGAACGGGTCCTTCGTCCACTGGTCGGCGTCGTCGATCGGCACCGTGTCCATGTGCCCGTTGAGGACGAGCCGCGGACCGTCGCCCGAGCCGCGCAGGACCGCACCGACGGACGGGCGCCCCGGGGCGAACTCGACGACCGAGACCTCCAGCGGCAGCCCGCCGAGCGCCCGTTGCACCGCCTGGGCCATCGCCGCCTCATAGATGCCCGGATTGACGCTCTGCGCCCGCACCAGCGACCGCAGCACGCCGACGAGGTACGCCTCGTCGAAGGCCCCGTCGGCGCGCATGTGCGCCATCTCCTGCATGCCTGTCGCCTCGCTCACGACGCTCGGAGCCGATCGGCGTCGAGCCCGTAGTCGCGTTCCGCGGCCGCGGCTGACACGTAGCCCTCGCGGACGTCGGACCGCACCCGCTCGGGATCGCGCTCGCGTGGATCGCCGAAGCCGCCGCCCCCGCCCACCCGGTGCGAGATCAGGCAGTCGCGCTCGACGCCCCGCCCGCCGAGCATCGGGCTGTTCTCGGCGCGGTCCCCATCGGCGTAGAGCACGAGCGACGAGCACATGCCGTCGCCGCCACCGAACAGCCCGGGCGGCGCGAAGCGCCATCGCGACATGACGCACGAGACCATGGCTCCCTCGCTGCGCACGCGGTAGTCGGTCCGGATGCCCAGGCCGCCGCGGAAGCGCCCTGGGCCGCCGGAGTCCTCAATGAGCTCGTAGCGCTCGACGAGGAGCGGGAACTTCGCCTCGGTCACCTCGACGGGAACGTTGTCGTTGTCGCCGTTGAGGATCGGGCACAGGCCGTTGATGCCGTCCTTGGACGACCGCGCGCCCCATCCACCGGCGTACGGCATGAAGTGGATGTAGGGCTGGCCGTGCCGGGGGTCCACGCCGGCGATGACCATGGCCTGGACGCCGCCGAAGATGCCGGCCTGCACCTGGTCGGGCAGGACCGGGGCCAACGCCGAGAACACGCCCTCGATGAGGGCGCGCACGAGGTTGTCGGCGGTCGTGCCGGCCGCGGGATGGATCGGATCGGTGATCGTCCCCGGCCGGGTCGTGAGGCTCATCGGCCGGTAGAACCCCTGGTTGGCGGCGAGCTGCGGTCCCAACAGGCACTTCATCGCCACCCGCAGCGACGCCTCGGCGACCACGCGGCTGCAGTTGCCGCACGACCCCGGACGCTGGGCATCGCAGTCGGTGAGGTCGAACGCCACATCGCTGCCGTCGATCGTCACGTGCACGACGACCCGGACCGGCTCGTCGCTCACCCCGTCGCTGTCGAGGAAGTCCTCGGCGGTGTAGGTGCCGTCGGGCACCTTGGCGATCTCGCTGCGCACGTGCGCCTCGACGTAGTCGAACAGCGACTCCACGCAGGCGCCGACCAGCGCCGGGCCGTACTTCTCGAGCATCTCGTGCACGCGCACCTCGGCGACGTGGCAGGCCGACAGCTGGGCCATGAGATCGCCGAGGTTGTCGTCGCGCATCCGGACGGACGCGAGCAGGAGCTCGAGGAGCTCCTCGTTGCGCTCCCCCGCGTGATACAGGCGCAGGGGCGGGACGGTCACGCCCTCCTGATAGGTGTTCGTCGCGTCGGCGGACCAGCTGCCCGGGTCCTTGCCGCCGATGTCGGTCCAGTGCCCCTTCGTCACCGCGAAGACCACCGGCCGGCCTTCCCAGAAGATCGGCTTGAGCAGGTTGATGTCGTTCTTGTGCGTGCCGTTGGCCGTGTACGGATCGTTCGAGATGAACACGTCGCCCGGCCGCATCTCCGCCAGCGGATAGCGCTCCAGCACGGGCGCGAGCGTCTGCTGCATCGACCCGAGGAAGACCGGGATCCCCTCGGCCTGCGCCATCACGTCCCCATTCGGGCGCAGCAGCACGCTGGAGAAGTCCTTGACCTCGCAGATGATCGGCGAGTAGGCCGCGCGCTGCAGCGCAACCGACATCTCGCGGACGATCGCGATCATGCGGTTCTGGATCACCTCGCGAGCGATCGGATCGACGGCCGTGCGCGATCCGCCGGCGCTCACCATCAGACTCCCTCCTCTGCGTCGCTCATGGTCAGGCTCAGGACACCGTCGCGTCGGGCCCGCGCGACCCAGCCCGGCGGCACGTACGTGGTGGAGCCGGGCTCCTCGAGGACCAGCGGTCCCTCGTGCGGGACGTCCGCCTCCAGCGCCGCGCGCTCGAGGCGCGTCGCCTCGACCCGCGCCCCGTCCACGTAGATGCCCGCCGATCGCCCGGCGCGCGCGCGTTCGGGCGCACGCGCCGTGAACGTCATGACGCTCCGGCCGCCCATCTGCGCGGAGCTCACGACCTGGATGCGGACGATCTCGACCGCGACGTCGTCGCGCTGGAAGCCGTAGAGACGGAGGTGCTTGTCATGGAAGCGCCGCTGCGCCGCCTCGCGCAGATCGCTGCCCAGGTCCTGCGTGAGCTCCACCGAGAGCACATGGTCCTGCCCGGCGTAGCGCAGCTCCGCGAAGCGGGCGATGTCGATCCGGCCAAGGCCGCGGTGCTGGGCCTCCAGCGCGGCGCGCGCCTGGCGTTCCAGCTCCGCGAACGCCGCCTCGAGCTGCTCCGCGGACGGGTCCGACGCGACATCCACGAGCATCCGGTCGACGTCATGGCGCAGGTCGGCGCTGAGGATGCCGGCCGCCGAGAACGTGCCGGGCTCGGGCGGCACGAGGACCTCCCCGATCGAGAGCGCGCCCGCCAGCTCGCAGGCATGCAACGGGCCCGCGCCGCCGAACGCCAGCAGGGAGAACTCGCGAGGGTCGTAGCCGCGCGCGATCATCATCTCCCACAGCAGCCGGGTCATGTTCGAGTTGACGACCGTGACGATGCCCTCTGCCGCGGCCTCGACGGACAGACCGAGCGGCTCGGCGACGCCCTCCGCGACCGCCCGCTCGGCCGCCGCCGCGTCGAGCTCCAGCTCACCTGCCAGGAAGTAGCCGGGATCGATGCGGCCGAGCACCACGTTCGCATCGGTCACCGTCGCGGCCCGGCCGCCCCGGCCGTAGCAGGCCGGGCCGGGGTCGGCCCCGGCACTCTCCGGTCCCACCCGCAGACCACCGAAGTCATCCACGCGGGCGATCGAGCCGCCCCCGGCCCCGATCGCCTCGATGTCGATCATCGGCACCATCACGGGCCACCGGCCGACATGGCCGACGGAGCGGGTCACCGGGGCGCCGCGGTCGACGATCGCCACGTCCGCGCTGGTGCCGCCCATGTCCAGCGTGACGAGGCTGGTCTCGGGCCCCAGCGCACGCGCCAGTCCGGCCGCCCCGGTCACGCCTCCGACCGGTCCCGACATCAGGGTCGAGACCGGCCGCTCGCGCGCGGTCGAGCCCGACATCACCCCGCCGCTGGACTGCATGATCAGGACGTTGGCGTCGAACCCGCGGTCGTCGAGCTCGCGCTCGAGCACCGTCATGTACCGGTCGACGATCGGCTTCGTCGCCACGTTGGACACCGTGGTCGACGTCCGCTCGAACTCGCGCCACACCCGGCTGATGTCGCTGGAGATGGAGATGCTGGCGGTCGGGAGCACCTCCTGCACGACGTCGCGCACCTCCCGCTCGTGGCGGCCGTCCACGTACGCGTGCAGCAGGCACACGGCGATCGACGTGACGCCCTCGGCGGCGAACTCCGCCGCGAGCGCGCGCACCTCGGCGGAGTCGACCGGCGACAGCTCCTCGCCGGTGTACGTCATGCGCGCGCCGACCTCACGGCGCAGGCGCCGCGGCACGAGCGGCTGCGGCTTGTCCTGCTGGAGGTTGTACATGTCCGGTCGGCTCGTGCGCATGATCTCGAGCACGTCGCGGAACCCACGCGTCGTGATCAGGCCGACCGCGGGCGTCGTTCCCTCGAGCAGCGCGTTGAGCGCGATCGTCGTGCCGTGCACGAAGGCCTCGAGGCGATCCGGCGCCGCCCCCGCGCGGTCGAGGCCGGCGAGGATGCCGACCGTGATGTCCCGCGGGGTGGTGCTGACCTTCAGCGCCCGCACGGCACCGGATGTGTCCTCGAACACGACGTCGGTGAACGTCCCGCCGATGTCGACGGCGACCCTGCGCACCGCCTCGGGACGGCCCGTCATGCGGAGACGCCGCCCAGGCCCGGAACGCCGGCGAGGTCCTTGGGCTCGGGCCGCATGAACGCCGCGTGGCGGCTCGTCTTGAGCCCGTAGTCGTGAAGCCCCTCGAGCAGCTTGACCGCGCACACGATGCCGTCGATGACGGGCACGTCGACGGCCTTGGCGATCTCGTCGTCCAGCGGGCCCATGCCGCCGCAGCCCAGCAGGATGGCCTCCGCGCCGTCCTCCGCGACCGCGGCCTGCGACGCCTTGACCATCTCGCGCACGGCACGCTCGGGCTCACGCTCGCAGTCGAGCACCGACAGCGGGGTCGTGCGGATCGATGCACAGCGCTGCTCGAGGCCGTGGAAGCGCACCAGGTGCTCGGCCATCGGCTTGACGCGCGGGATCACGGTGACGATCGACCACTTGTGCGCCACCGTGCACGCCATCAGCATCGAGGCCTCCGCGATGCCGACGACCGGCACCGGCGACAGCTCCCGGCAGGCGTACAGGCCGGGATCGCCGAAGCAGGACAGGATCACGCCGTCGAACGCGTCGGCGCGCTCGCGGATCGTCTGGAGGAACGACATGATCGCGAACTCCTCCTCGTAGGCGCACTCGACCGACTCCGCGCCGAACTTCGCGGTGAAGCCCTCGATCTCGGTACCCGCGCGCGCATAGCGGTTCGCCTGGCGCTCCATGTCCGCGGTCATCGCCTCGGTGGTGTTCGGGTTCAGCAGCATCAGGCGCATTGCGTGGACTCCTCCTGGTTTGGCATTGACCTATTTGACGATCCAATGCAGTAACTGCGGCCATGCGAGAACCGGTGCCCTCGATGGTCAAGGCCGAGCAGCAGGCGCCCGAAGCCGGCGTCCCGTACGACGACCGCGGCACCGCCGCCTTCCGTCCGATCCGGGTGCGCACCGCCGCCGACGAGGTCGTGGCCGTGCTCGTCAACGCGATCAGCGGCGGCCTGTACCCACCCGGTTCCATGCTCCCTCGCGAGCGTGACCTCGCCGCCCGCCTCGGTGTCAGCCGCACCGTCGTGCACGAGGCGATCGGCGTCCTGCGCCGCGCCGGCGTCGTATCCGTCCGGCGGGGCGCCTCCGGCGGCGCGACGGTCATCGCGCCGGAGAAGATCGCGGAGGTCATGGCCGGCCGGGGCGACGAGACCGCGCTCGCACTCCCCACGCTGCTGGAGGTGCGCCGCACGCTGGAGCTGACGGGGGCCCTCCTCGCCGCCGAACGCGCCACCGCGGCCGAGCTGTCCCACCTGCGGGAGCTCGTCGAGGCGCTCGACGAGCTGCTCGACGACGCGGCGGCGTTCCTCGCCCGGGACATCCGGTTTCATGCCGCGCTCGCCACCGCCTCCGGAAGCCCCGGCCTGGCTCAGTCCGTGCGCTGGGTCCTCGACCGGATCACGCTCGTCATGACGCAGTGCCCGGTGGGCCGGGTCGACCTCGGCGTCGCCCTGGCCAACCAGCGCCGCACGCTGGAGGCGGTGGAGCGGCGCGACCCCGAGCGCATCATCGCGACGATGGACGACCACATGGCGGCCTTCGAGGAGCTGTTCGTCGGCCGGCGCCTCGGCGCGTCGCGGCCCGCGAAAGAGCCCTCCGCGGCAACGGGCGCGGACCTCGCCGGATCGGCGTGAGCGCGCCGGCTCAGACACGGTCGCGCACACGTCGCTCGCGTCCGTGAACGCCCACGACGAGGGCGATCAGCACGCCTGACAGCATCAGCTGCTCGGCCGTTCCCGCGCCCTTGCCGACCAGGATCGTGGTCAGAACGGTGAGCAGGAGCGCGCCGACCACCGTGTTCGCGTACCCGCCGACTGCGCCGAACGCCACGCCGCCGACGATGATCGCCGCGAGCCCCTGGAACAGGTACGGGTTCCCGATCGCGAGGTCCCCACCGCCGGCGAAGCCGCCGAGAAGGACGCCGGTCACGGCCGAGAGGACGGCCCCGAGCGCGAACGTGCCGGTCCACATGCGACGGGTGCGCACGAGCCCGTACGCCGCCGCGGTCGGGTTGGCGCCCGTCAGGTAGAGCCGGCGGCCGGTCACCGTCAGCCGCAGGCCGATGATGAGCAGCACGGCGAGAACGGCCCAGAGCACGACGACCGGCGGGATGCCGACCCCCAAGGTCGTGCCGGCCGGCGAGACGAACCGGGACAGCCAGGCCGGCGCCTGGCCGCCGGGCGTGCCCCCGGTCCACACCAGGATCGCTCCGGTGATGAGCGCCGCGGTGCCCAGCGTGACGATCATCGACTCGAGCTGGAAGCGATGGCTGAGCCATCCCGTCAGGCCCCCGAGAACGGCGGCGATCGCGCCGACGACCGCCAGGATCGCGATGAACGGCCAGTGACTCGCGCCCGACAGCTGCGCGGTGATGGTCGCTCCGGCCGCGATGTAGGCGGGCACCGCCAGGTCGAATCCGCCGATGAGGATCACGAGCGTCGGCCCGGCCGCGGAGATGCCGAGCAGCGCGGCCAACACCAGCATCGACTTCACGCTGCCCGGGCTCGAGAAGCCGTCGATGGTGCTCGCGCCGTAGATGAACAGCGCGACGATGGCCGCCAGCTGGGCCAGCGGCAGACGCTCCTGCGCCCGGCTCAGCGTGCGCAGCAACGGGCGCCGCCCGGCGGTCTCGCGGCCCTCCGGGGTCTCGGCCGTATCCGCGCTCACGTCGCTCCTCCGAACCGCCGCTTGCTCGTCACCAGCGCCCCGAACACGAGTGCGCCGACCAGCAGCGCCCCATAGACGACCGAGGTGTAGTTCGGCGAGACGTGCACCGCGGACAGGAAGGTCTGCAGCAGGTAGATCACGGCCGCGCCGAGCAGCGTGCCGATCAGCCCTCCGCGGCCACCGCCGATCGGCGTGCCGCCCAGCGAGACCGCGGCGAGCGCCAGGAGCGTGTACTCCGTGGCCAGGGCGGTGTCCGCCGACTGCACCAGCGCCGTGAGCGCGATCCCGCCGATCCCGGCGAACAGGCCTCCGATGCCGTACGCGAGCGCCCGCACCACGGTCACCGGCACGCCCGACGCAAACGCCGCCGCGTCGCTGCCGCCCACCGAGTACAGCGCGCGCACGTACGGGGTCGCCGCCAGCGCGAGCCAGATCAGCACCACGGCGGCGACGAGGATCAGCCCACCCGGCACCGGGCCGACGCTCTGTCCGAGCTGCTCGGTCCAGTTGCCCGGAGCCTGGCCGGCGGTCGGCGCGATCTTCAGGGCGACGCCCTGCAGGACGAAGAACATGCACAGCGTCGCGACGACCGGGGGATAGCGCAGGACACCGACGAAAAAGCCGTTGACGAGCCCGATCGCCGTGGAGATGGCGAGCACGATCGCGATCGCCAGCGGAGCGGCGACGTCGTGCGGGAACAGCCAGAAGACGAGCACGACGTTCACGACGCTCATGGCCGGCCCGATCGAGATGTCGATCCCTCCGCCGCCGCTGAGGATCGACGGCATGCTCGCGAGGGCGGCGATCGCGAGCGGCGCGAACGTCGCCAGCTGATCGGGCACGTTGTCCCAGCTGACGAAGCTCGGCTCGGCGATGACGTTGCCGACGAACAGCGCGAGCGACAGGGCGAGAGCGAGCACGAAGCTGTGCTTGCGCACCAGGGCGAGAACGTCATGCATGCGCCGTCGCCCCTGACCGGAAGAACGCCGAGACGAGCGTCTGACGGCTCAGCTGAGCCCGCGTCAGCTCGGCGGACAGCTCATGCTCGCGGAACACGAGGACGCGATCCATCAGCTCAACGTGCTCGTCGACCTCCGTCGACAGCATGACCACGGCCATGCCGTCGTCGGCAAGCTCGCGCAGCAGGCCGTAGAGGTCGCGCTTGGCCCCGAGGTCGATGCCGCGCGTCGGATCGTTGAGCAGCAGGATCCGCGGCCCGGCCGCCAGCCAACGGGCCAGGACCACCTTCTGCTGGTTGCCCCCGCTCAGGGAGCGGATCGGATCCTCGACGCGTCCGAGCTTGATGCCCAGACGCTCGACGAAGGGCAGGAACCGCTGGACCGTGCGGCGGTCCGCCACCAGACCGGCCCGGCGGTCGGCGGGCAGCGTGGCCACCGCGAAGTTCCGCAGGATCGACAGCGACTCGAACAGCGCCTCACCGCGGCGCTCGCGCGGCAGATACGCGATGCCGCACGCCGCGGCATCCGCCACCGTCGAGATCGGACGGCCGGCCTGCGCATCCCCGGACAGGATCTCGCCGCCTGCCACGCCGAACCCGCCAAGTCCGCGCAGGAACCGATCCTGGCCATGCCCATCCAGCCCGGCGAGCCCGACGATCTCCCCGGCGCGAAGGGTGAAGCCGAGCGGCGCACCCCCCGCACGCAGGCGCGCGTCGCGCGCACGAAGGACGACCGCGCCGCCGGCCGACGACCGCCGCGTCACCTCGTCGGGTACGAGGTGGCCGGAGCCGGTCATGAGCCGGACCAGATCCTCCGTGCGGGCCTGCCCGCGCTCCAACGTGGCGACCGTGCGCCCGGCGCGCATCACCGTGACGCGGTCGGCGATCTCGTCGACCTCATCCATGCGGTGCGAGATGAAGATCACGCTGCAGCCCGCCGAGCAACGGCGGCGAATGACGTCGAACAGCCGGTCTCGGGTCGCGATGTCCAGCGCCGAGGTCGCCTCGTCGAGGATCAGGACCTTCGGGTCGCGCAGGAGCGCGCGGGCCACGCAACACGCCTGCCGGACGCTGAGCGACAGCTCCTCGACCGGGCGGTCCAGCGGCGGCGGCTCGACCAGGAGCTCCGCCAGGATCGCCGCCCCCCGACGCCGCTTCTGCTCGCGACCCACGCGATGGCGCAGGATCCCGTCGACGCCCAGCCAGAGGTTCTCGCCGACCGTCTGCGCCGGCACGACGAGGACCTCCTGGAACGCGGTCACGATCCCGTGCCGGGATGCGCCGCGGGGACCCGGAACCCGATCCAGCGTCGTGCCGTCGACGACGACGGTGCCGGCATCGGGCGGATGCACGCCCGTGAGGATCTTGACCAGGGTGCTCTTGCCCGAGCCGTTCTCGCCCACGAGCGCGTGCACCTCGCCGGGGGCGACGGCGATGGTCGCCTCGGCGATCGCCTGGGTGGCGCCGAACGCCTTGACCACGCCGCGGGCGTCAAGGACCGCGGGGGCGGCTGCGCCGGTCGACTGCGTCGTCTCGGTGGAGCTGGTGATCATCGGCGTACGGCGTCGATGAGGCGGAGTCCCCGGTCGCAGACCGTCCCGCGACCGGGGTGGCTCGTCATGCCTCGTCGCCTCCGCTACTGCCCCGCCGCGACGCCCTGATCGCCGTTGGCGAAGTAGGCATCGAAGGAGGACGACTTCGGCACCAGGGCATCCGGCACGACCGCGACGTCTTCGGTCTTGTCGGTCCATCCCGGCTTGATGAACTGATCGAGGTTCCCGTCGTCCACGCCGACGGTGGGGATGAGGATCTCGCTGATCTTCGGCCCGTTGCCGTCGAACATCCGCGCCAGGGTGTCCTGGATGATCGGCGTCGTCTGCGGATAGCCGACCGCCAGCCCGTGGTAGTCGGGCAGATGGTCCTTCCAGTAGACGAGCGTGCCTCCGGCCGGGAGCGGCTCCATGACCGGCGGCACCGGCCGCCCGGCCTGCTCGAAGGCCTCGATGATCCCAGGTGCCATCGTGCCGGCCTGCGCGACACCGTCGATCTTGCCGGGGTGGGTGGCGAGGAACTTCAGCACCTCGGCCTTGGCGACCGAAGGGGTGTACATCCCGACGACCTTGCCCGCGACGGTGACGTCACTGCAGCTCTTGAGCATGTCCTCGTAGGCGCGGCCGGAGATCGTGTCCTGGGAGAAGCCCGGCACTCCGCGGACGATGAGGACGTTGCCCTTCCCGCCCATGTTGTTGACCAGACGCGATGCCATCACCTGGGAGTCGCGGTAGAAGTTCTGGTTCAGGTTGATCGCGTTCGCGGAGTCAACCGCGCCGCCGGCGATCGTGATGGTCGGGATGCCGGCCTTTGCGGCCGCCGCGATCGGCTGCGCGAACGCACCGGGCGACAGCGGCTGCAGGATGATCACGTCGACCTTCTGGCGGACCAGGGAGTTGTACTGCTGGATCTGATCGGTCAGCTTGCCCGAGCTGGTGACGAGCGGGACGACCTCCTCGACACCGGGAACCGCCTTCGCGGCCGCCTGCGCCTGCTTGAACCCTTCGCTCTGCACGGGGTTGGACAGCTGAGCCCAGAGCACGCCGACCTTGTAGGGCGCGGCATGGCTCGGCTTCCAGTCCGTCCAGACGCTCTTGTGGACCGTCTCGGGGTAGCCGCCGAACTGCTCCTTCACGCCGGCGTCGAAGGCTCCGAGCATCCCGTCCGGGTCGGCCGGGGCCTGGGTCGAGATGGGCCCGCAATTCGATGCCAGGGCCGCCTTGCCGCTCCCGCTCGTGGCTGCGGTGGTGGTGGTCCCGGACGGCGCGGTGGACGCCGCGGTCGCGGCGCTGCCCGCCGTGGTGTCGCTGCCGCTGCTCCCGCATCCCGCGGAGACCGCCGCGAGCGCGACGATGCCCCCGATCACGGCCATTCGCCGTCGGCGGACAAGCCGTCTACGCATGGTTTGACCCCTTCCTCTCCTCGTCCCTGCCCGGACCTACGGCGCCGACGCGTCAGCGCCGGACCGGATGCGAGCAGAAAAGTTTTTGACGCTGATTATGCGTTCATCACACGATAAGCGACCAATCGCGGCGAAGTCAAGACGATCCTCGACATGACGAGCGAGTCGCGCAGGAAACCGTCTGTCGCACGCGGCCGATCCCGCCGGTCATCGGCGGCGAGGGAGACCTCTCGAGCGCGGCGGCGCCGGCGACTCAGGCGGCGGAGGCGCCGCGACGCGGCATCCGCGTGCGCATGACGATGCGCGTCTCGGTCACGGTCGCTCCGGCCCGGCGCAACGCGCGAACGGTGTGGTCCAGGTCGTCGGCGTCAGCGCACGAGAGGCGCACCTGGTAGTCGAAGCGCCCGGTGAGGAACGTGAGCTCGCGGACCGACGGCAGCTGAGCCGCCTGCGCCTCGAACGCATCCGGGTCGGCGGTGGAGCTCAGCCGGAGATCGACGAGGGCTTCCAGACCGCGCCCGAGCGCACTGAAGTCGACGGTCGCCGTGAACCCCGTGATGACACCGCCCTCCACCAGCCGGCGCACACGCGGCGCGACCGCATGCGGCGTCAGACCCGTCAGCTGCCCGAGGTAGGTGTACGTGGCACGTCCGTTTCGGACCAGCTCGCCGATGATCTCTCGGTCGATCTCGTCCAGCTCAAGCGCTTTCACAGGCGATCGCCAAGAAAGATGACACAAGGCACGATTCGCGGAGACGCTGCGCCCATGACCGTCATCGGCGTTCCCAGCGAGATCAAGACCGACGAGTACCGCGTCGGGGCCACCCCCGCCGGCGTGCGAGAGCTGATCGGCCATGGTCATGAGGTGGTGGTGCAGGCGGGGGCGGGGGTGGGGTCGGCGATCGCGGATGGTGCGTTTGTGGAGCAGGGTGCGCGGATGGTGGGGGATGCGGCGGGGGTGTTTGCGCAGGCGGATCTGATTGTGAAGGTCAAGGAGCCGTCGGCGGGTGAGGTGGCGATGTTGCGGGCTGATCAGACGGTGTTTACGTATTTGCATCTGGCGGCGGATGCGGGGTTGACGCGGGGGTTGATGGGGTCGGGGGCGACGTGTATTGCCTATGAGACGGTGGAGGATGGGCGGGGGCGGTTGCCGTTGTTGGCGCCGATGAGTGAGGTGGCGGGCAAGATCGCGACGCAGGCGGGGGCGTTCATGCTCGAGAAGCCGTTGGGGGGGCGGGGGTTGTTGTTGGGTGGGGTGCCGGGGGTGGCGGCCGGGAAGGTGATGGTCATCGGTGGTGGGGTGGTGGGTCAGAACGCGGCGGAGATCGCGATCGGGATGGGCGCGGAGACCTATGTGTATGACCGGTCGATCGATCGGTTGCGGGAGCTTGAGGTGCTCTTGAATGGGCGGTGTTCGACGTGTTTTGCGTCGACGTTGGAGATCGAGGAGCGTCTGCCCGAGGTCGATCTGGTGATCGGGGCGGTGCTGATCCATGGGGCCCGGGCGCCGCGGGTGATCACTCGCGATCAGTTGCGGTTGATGAAGCGCAACGCGGTGTTGGTCGATGTGTCGATCGATCAGGGCGGCTGTTTTGAGACGTCGCGGCCGACGACGCATTCCGAGCCGACCTATGAGGTCGACGGGATCACCCACTATTGCGTGGCCAACATGCCCGGCGCGGTGCCGATCACCAGCACCTACGCGCTGACGAACGCCACGATGCCCTACCTGGTCCGTCTCGCCGACCACGGCCTGGCCGCGCTGCACGACGACCCCGGCTTCCTCGCCGGTCTCAACGTCTACGCCGGACAGGTCACCTACGCCCCCGTCGCCGACGCGGTCGGCGTCGAGGCCGCCGATCCCGACGCACTGCTCCCCGCCTAGTGCTGTCCCAGCCCAGCTCTCGAACACCTGGCCGATCCCGCGCGGACTTCGACACGAACGGCAGGCCGCTCAGATCGGTCCGCATGCCATCGAGCTGATCGCTGCGCCCCGATCAGCCGTGGCCGACGCCGACGCGGGCGTCGCCCCGCGCGTACACGGCCGGCTCGAGCCCGAGGAGCCGCAGATCGCCCACGAGCATGTCGACCTCCGCCATGGCGGCGTCCGACGTCTGCGCGACGTCGAGGCTCAGCACCCACGACGTCTCGTCGAGCGGCGCGGCGCGGAGGTCCTCGACGCACGACGCCTCGAGCAGCTCGTCACGCCGCTCGCGCACCCAGTCGCCGAACGCCTCGTGCGACAGGGACGCGTGCAGCGAGCAGCGGATGAGGAGCGTCGGCATGCTGCCGATCTTCGACCGCGCGGACGCCCCTGCCTATGGGGTCAGACCCCCATCCCGGGACCGAACGAGCGCCACACGTCGCCGATCTGCGGGCCGTGCTCGGCCAGCCACTCGAGGTGCAGGCCCGACAGGGCGGCGAGCCGCCGCTCGCCCACCGCGGTGAGCACGACGTGCACCCGGCTGGCGTACTCGGCATCGCGCTCGCGCCGCACGAGCCCCGCGCCCTCGGCGCGGTCGACGAGTCCGACCACGCTGTGGTGGCGCAGCAGGAGCGTGTCGGCCAGCTCGGTGAGCGTCGGGCCGGCCGGGTCGGCGTAGGCGCGGATCGCGAGGGCGAGCTGGACCTGCGCGGGGGTCATCCCCTGCTCGCGGGCGCGCTGCTCGGCCCACGCCAGGTAGCGGCGGATCCCGGCGCGCAGCGACGCGAGGTGCTCGTACGCCGCGTCGTCGACGGCCGCCGGCGGGACGGCGCCGACCGCCGGGTGATCACCATCGGGGCGAGGCATGGCGGCAAGCCTCTCATCCATCGCCGCGACCAGCTCGCCGTCGGCGCGCTCGAGCACGCCCTCGATGCTTGATGCGTTGGCAGTTCATCGGGCTGCTCCGTGTCGTTTCGAGATCCCGGTTGCATCGTCCGGCGATATCGTGAGACGATACAAATGAAACCGGATCAGCTTTCACATGAAGATCCGGACGAACCATCGGAGCCCCACCGTGTCTCTCACGATCGGCGATCTCGCGCCCGACTTCACCGCCCAGACCACCGAGGGCGAGATCTCCTTCCACGACTGGATCGGCGACAGCTGGGCGGTGCTGTTCTCACACCCCCGCGACTTCACGCCGGTGTGCACGACCGAGCTCGGCTACATGGCCGCGATCAAGCCGGAGTTCGACCGGCGCGACACGAAGATCATCGGCCTGTCCGTCGACCCGGTCGACAACCACGTCCGCTGGGCCCAGGACATCGAGCAGGTGCAGGGCGTCGCCCCGAACTATCCGATGATCGCCGACACCGACCACGCCGTGGCGAAGGCCTACGGCATGCTGCCGGCCGACGTGGCCGGCGATCCCACGGCCCGCACGCCCGCCCAGAACGCCACGCTGCGCAACGTCTTCGTCATCGGGCCCGACAAGCAGATCAAGCTCGTCCTCGTGTATCCGATGAGCACCGGCCGCAACTTCGACGAGATCCTGCGCGTCATCGACTCGCTGCAGCTCACCGCCGACCACCAGCTGACGACTCCCGCGCAGTGGCAGCCGGGCGACGACGCGATCATCGCCGGCTCGGTCAGCGACGAGCAGGCGCGCGAGCGCTACCCCGATGGCTGGCAGCAGCCGCTGCCCTACATGCGCGTGGTCCCCGCCTGACGGGAACGCCGCATCGTGGATCTCCGCGTCAAGCGGGTGTACGACGACCCCTCCGCGACCGACGGCTATCGCGTGCTGATCGACCGGCTGTGGCCGCGAGGGGTGTCGCGCGAGCGGGCCAAGCTCGATCGCTGGGAGCCGGAGCTCGCCCCGACGGCTGATCTCCGGCGGTGGTTCGGGCACGACCCCGCCCGCTTCGCGGAGTTCCGCCGGCGGTACATCGACGAGCTGCGTGACCGGCGTCAGCTTCTGAGCGCGCTGCGACGACGGGCCCGGGACGGCACGGTCACGCTCGTCTACTCCGCCCGCGACACCGAGCACAACGATGCGGTCGTGCTCGCCGAGGTCCTGCGGCTCGGGCTCCCGGCGAATCGCGAGGCAGAACGCTGAGGTCGTCGCGCGGACTCAGGCAGCGACGCCGTCGACCAGCTCGGCGAGGGGAACGTCCGGGTCGGCGAGCCGGCGCACGTCGACGACGGAGCGCGAGCGGATGAGGGCCCCGATGGGCTCGGTGACGTCCCACACGTTGACGTTCATGCCCGCCAGGACCCGGCCCTCGGCCAGCCAGAACACGATGAACTCGCGGGTCGCCGGGTCGCCGCGAAAGACGATCTCGTCCCAGTCGGCGGCGTAGCCGGTGTACTCCATGCCGACGTCGTACTGGTCGGAGAAGAAGTAGGGCAGCCGATCGTACGGCCGGTCCAGGCCGAGCATGTTGCGCGCCGCGGCGGGACCCTGATGCAGGGCGTTGGACCAGTGCTCGACGCGCAGCCGCTCGAACAGCGGATGCCGAGCGTTGGCGATGTCGCCCGCGGCGAACACGTCGGGCAGGCTGGTGCGCAGCCGATCGTCCACGAGCACCCCGTTGTCGACGGCGGCGCCGGCGGCCCGCGCCAGCTCCGTCCGCGGAGCGACCCCCACGCCGACGACCACGAGATCGGCGTCGACGACGCGGCCGTCGGTCGTGCGGACGCGCTCGACGCGATCGGAGCCCTCGAACGCCTCCACCCCGGTCCCGAGCATCAGGCGGACGCCGTGATCGGCATGGATGTCGCGGTAGATCCCGCCGACCTGCGTACCGAGCACGCGCTCCAGCGGCACCGCCGCCGGGTCGATGACCGTCACGTCCAGCCCCAGCGTCCGGGCCGAGGCGGCCACCTCGGCGCCGATCCATCCGGCACCGATGACGACGAGCCGGCCGCCCTGCGACAGCCGCTCACGCAACCGGTCGCAGTCGGCGACCGTGCGCAGTTCGTAGACCTCGTCGAGGTCGGCGCCGGGGATCTTGAGCCGGTGCGGCTGAGCGCCCGTCGCCAGCAGCGCGCGGTCGTAGGGCAGCCGCTGGTCGCCGTCCAGCACGACCTCGCGGGTGGCCGCGTCGATGCCGCGCACCGCCGCGGACGTGCGCAGCTCGACGTCGTGCTCGACGTAGAAGCCCTCCGGGTGGACGAAGATCTTCTCGCGTTGAGCCTCGCCGCGCAGGTACTCCTTCGACAGCGGCGGACGCTCGTACGGGCGCTCGTCCTCGGCGCCGAGCAACACGACGCGCCCGTCGAAGCCCTCCTCGCGCAACGCCTCGGCGGCCTTGGCGCCGGCCAGGCCGGCGCCGATGATCACGAACGTCTGGGCGCTGGTCATGGCATCTCCAAGGGGTCGATGTGTTCTCTTCGCGTCATGGCGACCGCATGTCTTACGGTCACCCGGCCATCCCGGCGAAGCCTCCGACGATCGCGCCGTAGGCGACGTGGGCCAGCAACGTGACCGCCGGGGTGCCGTGGCCGTAGTTGCGCATGAGGAAGCCCGGCGGCTCGAGCAGCGGACTGCGGTCGGCGCTGCTGAGCGTGCTGCCCATGTGGGGGTGGACGACCGGGAGCAGGACGTTCACCAACGCCGTCGTCGAGACGATGCCGTGCAACAGGCCCATGAGCGCCCCGAGCAGCCATCCGTCTGTGCCGATGGCGGCGAAGATCGCGTAGTAGACGAGCGCGAAGCCCTCCCCGGCCGCGAGGTGCAGGACGTAGCCGAGTGCCTTGGCGCGAGCGCGATCGAGCGTCACGGCGGTGCCGAGCAGGAACGGCAGGTCCACGCGGGTCAGGCCGGCCTCGTTGGCCGCGCGCAGCGTCGTCGTCAGCACGAGGGTCCCGACGAAGCCGCCGGCCAGCGCGCCCCAGACGCTCATCGGTCGCCCGAAGCCGTGATGGACACGGCGGCGTTGATGAGCGCGAGGTGCACGAGTCCCTGCGGGACGTTGCCCAGCAGCTCGCCGCTGTGGGGGTCGATCTCCTCGGCGTACAGGCCGACGTCGTTGGCACGGTCGATCAGCTCGGCCATCAGCTCCGTGGCCTCGTCATGGCGACCCATGGTGGCGAGCGCGTCGACGAGCCAGAACGAGCAGCACAGAAACGCTCCCTCGGTGCCGCCCAGCCCGTCGTCCCCGCTGTAGCGGTACAGGAGAGCGCCGTGTCCAAGCTCGCGGCGCACCGCCTCAAGCGTGGCGTCCATCCGGCGGGGATCCGGCCCGCGGTAGCCGAGCAGGATCCCGAGCAGGAGGCTGGCGTCGAGGCCTTCGCCGCCGGCGTCCCGCGTGTAGCTGCCCAGGCGCGCAGACCAGCAGTGGGCCTCGACGAAGTGGGCGATGGCATCCGCCTCGCCCCGCCACAGCGCCACGTGTTTCGACTCCAGATGGCCCGCCGCGGCCAGGCGAATGGCACGATCGAGCGCGACCCAGCACATCATCTTGGAATGGGTGAAGTGCCGGGGCGCGCTGCGCACCTCCCAGATGCCCGAGTCCGGCTCACGCCAGATGCGCGCAACGAGATCGGCGACCCCGGCCAGCCGCCGCCCGGCCTCGCGGTCCAGGCGACCGCCGGCCTCGGTGTAGATCGCCGCGGTCTGCAGCAGACAGCCATAGATGTCGAGCTGGGTCTGGCCGGCGGCATCGTTGCCGACGCGGACGGGCCGTGAGCCCCGGTAGCCGTTCAGGGCAAGCACGCGCTCGGGTGCCCGCTCGCCGCCGTCGAGGCGGTAGAGGACCCGGAGCTTCGGGCGCGAGAGCTGCGACGCGTGCAGCAGCCACCAGAAGAACGCCTCGGCCTCGCTCGGGCAGCCCAGACGCATGAGGGCCTCGAGCGTGAACGCCGAGTCGCGGATCCAGCACAGGCGATAGTCCCAGTTGCGCTCCCCACCGATCTCCTCGGGCAGCGAGGCCGTGGCGGCGGCGGCGATCGCGCCGGACGGCGCATGGAACAGGAGCTTGAGCGTGAGCGCGCTGCGGATCACCGCGTCGCGCCAGGGCCCGTCGTACGTCCTTTGCGCCGCCCACTCGCGCCAGTAGGCCGCGGCCGCGTCCAATCGTCGTTCGACGTCGTCGCGGCGCGGAAAGACCAGCGGCTCCTGGTACGCCGCGCACAGCGCGATGCACGCCGAGTCGCCCCCACGCATCTCGAAGCGCCCCGAGATCGCGGAGCCGTCCACCTCGGGTCGGCCCGCGTCCCACGAGCAGACGGCAAGCGCGCCGGCGCCGCCGACCGCCACGGGGACGGGCCCGCGGTACTCGATCCTCGGCCGGATGTGCCCATAGCCGAAGGCCGGGGCGACGCGCCAGCGCATCGGAACGCATCCGGCGACACCCTCGATTCGCCGGACCAGCTCGCGCGTCGGCCCGAGCCCCGAACCTGACAGCGTCATGGCATCGGTCACGCGCGCGATCCCCAGCGCGCTCGTGAACGTCGTCTCCAGCACGTTGGTGTCCGGCACGTAGCGGCGCTGGACGTCCGCGGCGACGTCGGGACACAGCTCGAAGCGCCCGCCGCGGTCGGCGTCGAGCAGCGCAGCGAACACGCTGGGCGAATCGAGGTCCGGGAGGCAGAGCCAGTCCACCGACCCGTCGCGCGCGACGAGCGCGACGGTCCGCCCGTCACCGATGGCCGCATAGTCGGCGATCGGGACGTAGCCGTCCCGCGCCGCGCCCCGCCCCGACGCCGGCGGCCTCACCTCGCGACAGGCCATGGCCGTTGCCACCGAGTCCCGGTCGGCCGACCGGGACGATCGTGGAGCTTCGCCGAGTGCGGGGAAGCGGTGGAGAAGTACGGCGCAAGGTACCCGGCGGCGACCTTGGCGGGCGGCCACCACAACGCCTCCCGCGAAGCGCGCGACGCCCCCGGCAGCGGCTCGAGCGTCGTGGCGTCGTGCTCGCGCAGCGCGGCGCGCAGGTACAGCGGAGGTCCGCCGACGAGCAGCAGACCGCGGATGACCGGCCGGTATGGACGTGGCTGCTCGAGAACGCCCATCTCCGCGGCGATGGCCTGGGCGACCGCGTCGCCCTGCTGGGCCGCCAGGCCGCCCTGCTTCAGCGGCCGCGCGGTGACGTCACCCGCGGCGTACACGCCGTCCAGCCCGACCACGCGCCCGTATTCGTCGACCGGCACGAACCCATCATCCGTCGGAACCCCGATCGGCGCGCGCGGGCTCGGGGCGGCGAGCGCCAGGACTCGATCGGCGGCGACCCACTCGCCGTCGTCGAGGATCACCCGGCCCGGCTCCACGCCGGCCGCGAGCGCGCCGGTCCTGACGGTCACCGCGCGTTCCGCCAGCAGCGGCTCGAGAGCGATGCGAGCCGCCGGCCCGAAGATCGCCAGTGGCTCGGGCTCCGGGGTGACCACTGTGATCGCAACGCCCTCGATGCGGTCGGCGGACAGCTCTGCACCGGTCATCAGCGCGAGCTCGTAGAGGGGCAGCGGCCAGCTCGACATGCCGGGCAGCACGAAGGCGATCGAGTGCGCGCGGCCGGAGCGCAGGTCGTCGAGGATCCCCCGCATCGCGATGACGTCGGTGCGGCCACGGAAGGTCGTCGCTCCCGGCAGGGCGTTGCGCAGGCCGGCGCCGGTGGCGATCACGAGCGCATCGAAGGACGGTCGCCTGCCGCTGGCCAGCAGCACGGTCCGGCCGGGCCCATGGACCTCGACGAGCCGGTCGAACACCAGGTCCACGCCCTGGTCGTGAGCGAACGCGCGGACGTCGTGGTTGGAGTTGAAGGCGATGGCGCGCGGAAAGGGCTCGGCGACGGCCGCTGGTCGCTCCACCATCAGCGCCGCCCGCGTCACCAGCGTCAGGCGGACGTGGTCACCGGCCAGGCGGCGCAGGGCGAGCACCGTCTCCAGACCAGCGATCCCGCCGCCGGCGACGACCACGTGCCGGGCGCGTTCGGCTCGCCCCCGGAGGTGCTTCCGGCTCTGCATCGCGACCGCCTCGCTTTCGGGCCGCTTTAATACATGAACACTGTGTAAATTAGCACGCTGGGCCCTCTGTTCCAAGCGCTCTGGCGCGCGGCTCATACTTGACCCGTGGCCGTTCCGCTGAAGACCCGCATCCTGCTCGCCGACGACCACGCCGTCGTGCGGGCCGGGCTGCGGCTCGTGCTCGACGCCGAGCCCGATCTCGAGGTCGTCCTCGAGGCATCAGACGGTGCTGAGGCGGTCGAGCTCGGCCTGTCGGCGGACATCCACCTCGCGGTGCTTGACGTCTCCATGCCGCGGTTGACCGGGCTGCAGGCGGCCCGCGAGCTGTCCCAGCGGCGCCCCGAGCTGAGGCTCCTGATGCTCTCGATGCACGACAACGAGCAGTACTTCTTCGAGGCCCTCAAGGCGGGCGCGTCGGGCTACGTCCTCAAGACCGCGGCCAACGCCGAGTTCGTGGAGGCGTGCCGGGCGACGATGCGCGGCGAGCCGTTCCTCTATCCGTCGGCGGCGACCGCGCTGATCCGCGACTACCTCGAACGGGCGCGGCGCGGCGACGCGACGCCGACCGATCCGCTGACCCCCCGCGAGCTGCAGATCCTCAAGCTGATCGCCGAGGGCCACACGAGCGAGGAGATCGCCGCGATGCTCGTCATCAGCAAGAAGACCGTCGATCGTCATCGGGCGAACATCCTCGAGAAGCTGGGCATGCGCAATCGCGTCGAGCTCACCCGGTATGCGATCCGGCGGGGTCTGGTCGAGCCGTGAGGCCGGCCGGGATGCGCAGCGCCACCTCGGTCCCTCCGCCGGGAGCCGATCCGAGCGTCAGCCTGCCTCCGACGAGCATCGCCCGCTCGCGCATGCCGGTGACCCCGGTGCCCGGGGCGCCGTCGCCCGCCGCGCCCGGACCGGCGCCGTCGTCGCGGACGGTCAGGGTCACGCCCGCCGCGTCCGCGTCCAGCGCAAGCACCGCGTGGCGGGCGCCGGCGTGCCGGATCACGTTCGTCAGGCTCTCCTGCGCGACCCGGTAGACGACGAGCTCGATCTCCGGCGACAGCTTCGGCAGCGACCCGGCGGCCTCGATGCGCACCCGCACGCCGCTCTGGGCCTCCACGCGCCGGCAGAGCGAGATGAGCGCGTTGACCAGCCCGAGGTCGTCGAGCGCCTCGGGGCGCAGCTCGCGCGCGATCCGGCGCACATCGTCCAGGCTCTCGCGCACCGACGTGGCCGCACGGCGCAGCGACTCCGACCGTTCATCGGCGCCCGCGCCGGCGGCCCGCTCGGCCTCGATCGCCGTGGCGGTCAGCGTCTGCCCGATGTCGTCGTGCAGCTCGCGCGCGATCCGCACGCGCTCGGCCTCCTGCGCTTCGAGCACGCGGCGGCTGCTCTCGCGCCGCTCGTCCTCGAGGCGGTCGAGCATCGCGTTGAACGCGCGCGTGACGGCGATGACCTCCGCGTAGCGGGCATGGCGCACGTCCAGCCGGCGCCCCGGGTCGCGCGGATCGACGTCGCGCATGACCGCCGCCAGCCGGCGCAGCGGCGCCAGCACGCCGCGCAGGAGCACGAGGCTGACCGCCGCCATCGTGAGGAACCCGCCGATGACGATCGCCGCCTCCGCCGCGGCGATCTTCGGCGTGATGCGCACGGGCGTGACGATCAGCAGGACGGCGCCGACCGCGAGCACCGCGACGTTGACCAGCACCACGCCCCAGAGCATCGAGTGGGCGCGCAGCTCGGCGAACCGCGGCGGCGGCGACTCATCTGGTGCGACGGGGTGCATCGGCGCGACCCATGGTCGCCTGCCGGGGGCACGCTGTCCATGGGGTCCGATGCGCACAGCCCGCGTGCGCGGCGGACCGGTCAGCCGCGCGTCCGCTGGTAGTAGCCGGCGTTGATCGCGATGAACCGCTGCCACTCCGGCGGCACCATGTCCTCGGGCGTGATCGCGTCGACCGGGCAGGCCTCGACGCACGCGTCGCAGTCGATGCACTCCTCGGGATCGATGTAGAGCTGGTCGTGCTCCTCGAATCCCGGTTCGTCGGGCGCGGGATGGATGCAGTCGACGGGGCACACCTCGACGCACGAGGTGTCCTTGGTGGCGATGCACGGCTCGTTGATGACGTAGGTCATGGCGACTCCATTGGGGCGGGTGCTCGGCGCGGGACGGTGGGATCGGGCATGGGCGGGTGCGAGGGCCGGCGCGGGCGGCCCGGCCGCAGGTCGGACGCCCGCGCCGGCTGGCGCAGCCGCACGCGGGCGGGCCGGGTGGCGCCGTCGAGCGGCGGCCCGCCGGGCGGCGCAGCAGGCGGAGGCGGCGCGCCCCCGCCACCGTCCTCGTCACGACCCTCGATCGTCCCGGAGCGCAGCGCGAGCAGGAGCAGCCCCGCGCCCGCGGCGATCGCGACGAGGTGCAGGCCGAGCGCGAGCATGACCTCCCGGCTCATCGCTCCCCCCCGCCCGCGGTCTGCTCGGCGACCCGGCGGCGGATGTCGCGCATCGGCTCGACGGAGCGCACGACCGGCTGGACGTCGAAGTTGTGCGGCGGCGGCGGCGACAGCGTCAGCCACTCGAGCGTGTTCGCGCGCCACGGGTCCGGGCCGACGCGCCGTCCATGTCGCAGGCTCCACAGCACGTTGACGACGGTCACCACGACGCCGACGCCGAGGACGAACGCACCACAGGTCGAGATCAGGTTGCCGGTGCCCCAGCCGGTGCTCTCGCCGTACGTGTAGATGCGGCGGGGCATCCCCGACAGGCCGAGCGAGTGCTGGATGAGGAACGTGCCGACGAACCCGACGAACTGGAGCCAGAACGAGAGCTTGCCCAGCGGCTCGGAGAGCCGGCGGCCCGTGATCTTCGGGAACCAGTAGTACAGCGCGGCCATGACCCCCGACACCGCACCGGCGACGAGCACGAAGTGGAAGTGGGCGACGATGAAGTAGGTGTCGTGCACCTGCCGGTCGATGGGGAAGATCGCGATGATCACCCCCGTGATCCCGCCGAGGGTGAACAGCACCAGGAAGCCGGCGGCGAAGTACAGCGGCGTGGCGAAGTGGATCGAGCCGCGGAACAGCGTCGCCACCCAGTTGAGGATCTTCACCCCCGTGGGGATGGCGATCAGCATCGACGAGAGCATGAAGAACGCCAGGACCACGGTCGCCATCGGCGTGGCGAACATGTGGTGCGCCCACACGAGCATCGACAGGAACGCGATGCCGACGCTCGACGCGGCGATCGCCTTGTAGCCGAAGATCGGCTTGCGCGCGAAGACCGGCAGGACCTCCGAGATCACGCCGAAGGCCGGCAGGATCATGATGTAGACCTCGGGGTGGCCGAAGAACCAGAAGAGGTGCTGGTAGAGCATCGCCGACCCGCCGCACGAGGGCTCGAAGAAGCAGCTGCCGAAGTGGCGGTCGGTGAGCATCATCGTCACCGCCCCCGCGACGACCGGCAGGGTGAGCATCACCATGATCGCCTGGGCCACGAGCGACCAGCAGAACAGCGGCACGCGGCCCCATCCCATCCCCCGCGTGCGCATGTTCGCGATCGTCACCGTGACGTTGATCGAGCCGAGGATCGAGCTGGTCCCGGTGAGATGGATGAGGAAGATCCAGGCGTCGGTGCCGTTGCCCGGGATGTACGGACCGGTCGACAGCGGCGTGTAGGCGGTCCACCCGGCCTCCGGCGGCGAGAAGAACAGCGTCGCGTAGAAGACGATGCCGCCCGCGAGATACAGCCAGTACGACAGGGCGTTCAGGCGCGGGAACGCCATGTCGCGCGCGCCGATCTGCAGCGGCACGACGTAGTTGGCGAAGCCCGCCCACAGCGGCATGACGACGAGGAAGACCATCGTCGTCCCGTGCATCGTGAGGATCTGGTTGTAGGTCTGCGGCGCGAGCAGCGTGTTCGACGGCACCGCGAGCTGCGTGCGCATGAGCAGCGCCTCGACGCCGCCGACCATGAAGAACGCGAACGCGGTGGTCAGGTAGAGGATCCCGATGCGCTTGTGGTCGGTCGTCGAGACCCAGTCGACCCAGCGCGCACGGCGCGGGCGCTCGAGGCGGGTGGCGGCGATCTGCGGCGGGCCGGCCGGCAGCGCGCGCGTGGCCGGGCGCTCGATGACCGCCATCAGCCGGCTCCGTGCGACGCGAAGCTCGGCGCGTCGCGGTTGCGGGCCGCCTCGGCCTCGGCGATCAGGCGCTTCTGGCGCCGCGTCCACGCGGCGTACTCCTCGGGCGCGACCGCGCGGACCTGGGCGAGCATGTTGGCGTGGTTGCGCCCGCACAGCTCGGCGCACTGCCCGCGATAGAGGCCGGGGCGCGAGATGCGGAACCACGTGTGGCTGACGTAGCCGGGGATCGCGTCGAACTTGCCGCCGAGCTTGGGGATCCACCACGAGTGCGCGACGTCGACGGAGACGATGTCGAGCTTCACGGTCACCCCGGTCGGGGCGACCATCTCGCCGTAGGAGTACGCGCCGCCGGGGTAGCGGTACATCCAGACGTACTGCCGGCCGACGACCTCGATGTGCAGCGCCTGGCCGTCGCCGGGTGCGACGACCCCCGCGGCGACGGCGGCGGGACTCGCCGCGGCGGTGTCGGCGTTCTCGATGGCGCCGAGCTTGCTCAGCGAGAAGGCGGCGATGAAGACGATCAGCGCGGTGGCCGCGAGCGTCCAGGCGATCTCCAGGCGCGTGTTGCCGTGGATCTGCGCGGCGACCGGGTTGCGCCGCTCGCGGTAGCGCCACAGCGCGAAGGCGAGCGCGCACGTCACGCCGGCGAAGACGAGGCCGGCGAGGACGAGCACGACGGTGTAGAGCGAGGCGATCCGGTCCGCGTTGGGCGAGCCTCCGCGCTCGGGAAGCAGCGTCCCGGCCTCCGCGGGGCCGGCGGCCAGGAGGACCAGGACCAGCGCGGCGACGAGCACGACCGCCCGCCGCCCGCCACGCCTGACCGACTCCGCCCGCACCGGCGCCGGGGGTGTGGCAGCGGGACGCGCGGCGGCGGCGGGGGGAGTCGGTTCGGGACGGGACCGTTTATCCACGGTGATTGGGAAAACTAGCATCGGCAGACGACATTTCCAATCCCGGCTGTGAAAAACTCCCTGCGGTCATGCCGAGCCCGCCTCCGCCCCCGCCCCCCGCCTCACCCCCGACGCCACGCCGCTGCCGTCACCGGCCGCGACCGCTCGCCCCGGGAGCGCTGCGCCCCACCGACCTGCTCGGCGCGTTCTTCCTGGCCGGCATCGTCTTCCTGGTGGCGGCCGGTGCGACGGCGGCGCTGGACGTCGCCGGCACCCTGCCGTGGTGGGGCCACTGGCTGGCCGTGCACCTCGCCTTCCTGGGCGGCGTCTCGTTGCTCGTGCTGGGCGCGGCCCAGTTCTTCGCGACCGCGTTCCTGGCCACCGACCCGCCCGCACGGCGGCTCGTGCGGGCGCAGCTCGCGGGCTGGATCGCGGGAACGCTGCTGGTGGCCGTGGGCGTCCCGGCGCGGATCACGGCGCTCACCGACGCGGGGGGCCTTGCGATCGCCGCGACCCTCGGGCTGTTCGCGGCGTCCCTCTGGCGGCTCGAGCGACGCTCGCTGCAACGGGCGCGGTGGGCCGTCCGCTGGTACTACGCCTGCGCCGGCTGCCTGGGGCTCGGCGCGTTGGTGGGGATCGCGATGGCGCGGGGCACGGCGTGGCCGCACGGCAGCCTGCTCGGCGCGCACCTCGCGCTCAACCTCGCGGGATGGCTGGGCACCTCCATCGTGGGCACCCTGCACACCTTCTATCCGTCTCTCACCCAGACCCGCCTGCCGCACCCCCGCCTGCAGGGCCCGACGTTCACGGCCTGGCTGGCGGGCGTGGCGCTCCTGGCCGCGGGGGCGGCCGTCGACTCGCGCGCGCTGCTCGGGGCGGGGTGGATCGCGCTGGTGCTGGGCGCCGGCCTGCTCGCGGCGAACGTCCTCGGCTGCCTGCGCGCCGCGCCGTCGGGCCTCAGCCTCCCGGCCCGGCTGGTCGGAACCGGCCAGGCGTTCCTCGTCGGGGGACTGCTGACCGCCCTCGCCGTCGGCGCCGCCGACGGGTTCCAGGCGCCCCTGCCGGGCAGCGCCCGCTCGGTCCTCGCGACCCTGCTCGTGGCGGGCTGGATCGGCATGACGGTCGCCGGCGCGCTGCTGCACCTCCTCGCCGTGCTGCACCGGGTGCGCAATCTCGCGCTGGCGATGCCGGCGCCCACGCCCGGGCGCGACCGGGCGCTGACCGCGCTGGCAGCCGGCGCGGTGCTCGTCCTGGCCGTGGCGCGGGCGGCCGGGCTCGCGACGCTCGCCGACGGGGCGCGGATCGCGCTCGCCGGCGCCGCGCTCGTCGTCGCCGCCCGCGCGCTCGCCCTGGCGGCGCGGACGATCGGCTCCGCCCGCCTGCGGCTCTGACCGGCCGGGGCGACCGTCAGCGCACGGCGGCGGCGCGCACCCGCGGGAACAGGATGTTGTTCTCCTCGTGCACGTGCTGGTGCAGGTCGAGCTCCAGCTCGCGCAGTGACTCCAGCAGCGCGCGGTGCGTGCCGCACAGCGCGCGCTTGGCGCTGTAGCCGCCCGACAGCTCGCGCAGCGCGACGAGCGACTCGCCCACCTCGTCATGGTCGGCCTCGTGCTGGCCCAGCAGCTCCTCGTCGACTCCCCGCAGGACACCGGCCGCCGTCGCACGGCAGGCCGGGAACAGCGTCTCCTCCTCCACCACCATGTGCTGCTCGAGGCTCACGCGCATCGTCGTGAACACCCGCTGCAGGTCGCGCAGCTCCGGCCGCTGGACGCCGTGGACGCGCACCACGGTCGCAACGAGGTCGGAGATCAGCGGCAGATCGCGGCGCAGGGCGCCGTGGTGGGCCGCGACGATGTGGTCGCAGAGATCGCCGACCGACGCCCGCGTGACGTCGTGGGCGTCGTCGCGGTCGCCGGGCTCCGCGTCGAGCGCCGCGATCAGCGTCGCGACCGTGCTCGGATCGAGCTCGCGCTGCGCGCAGGCCTCGGCCAGCGTGCGCGACCCGCCGCAGCAGTAGTCCAGCCGCAGCTGCTCGAAGAGACGCGTGCGAGCGGGACGGGCGATGACCAGCTCGGCCAGGGTGCTCGAGGGACTGATCGCGGTCATCGGGGCTCCTTTCGAATGGGACGGCGAGCACCGGTGCGATCGCCGCTGCACCAGCTTCTCACAATTGCCTTAGGAAAATCACACTCACTTCTTGATTGCACACTGCAGCTGTGCAATCTTCTGGGCCCGTGGACATCCGCACGCCACCGGGGGACGCGCTGTCCCAGCCGACTCGGGCGCGCCTGTTCGCGCTGCTCGGCGAGCTGCGCCGCCCCGCAGGCACCGACGAGCTCGCCCGCGCGCTCGGCCTGCACCCCAACGGCGTCCGGCTGCATCTCGAGGCGCTGCACGCCGCGGGCCTGCTCGACCGCGAGCGGGAGCGGCGGCCGCGCGGCCGGCCGCGGGACCGCTGGGCGATCAGCCCGGACGCGCTGCCCGGCGGCGACCCGCCGACCGGCTACGCCGACATCGGCCGCTTCCTCCTGCACGTCATCGCAGCCGGTGGGCTGAAGGTGCGCGACGTCGAGGCGGCCGGGCGCACGATCGGACGCAGCCTTCCCCCGCCCGACCCCGGCAGCACGCCGGATCAGCGCATGTACGCCGCGCTGACCGCGATGGGCTTCGCGCCGCAGCGCGAGACCGACCCGGACCATCCGGCCGAGCTGACCTACTGCCTGCGCAACTGCCCGTACCGCGATCTCGTGCACGAGCGCCAGCCGGTCGTGTGCGGCCTGCACCGCGGGATCACCCGCGGGATGCTCGACACGATCGACCCGAAGACGAGGCTCACCGGGTTCGTGCCGAAGGACCCCGACGAGGCGGGCTGCCTCATCGAGGTGCGCGGCCCGCTCGCCGACGACGTCGCCGCCTGATCGGCGTCAGGCGCCCGGCGGGGTGCGCGGTGGTTCCCAGATCCAGGACGGCGGCGGGTCGCTGGCGGGGAACGACGCCTCGCCCAGCTCGTCGACGGTCGGTCGCAGCGGCCGTCCCGGCGGCTGCTTCGGCGGGGTGGGGATCGGGATCGGTTCCGGCATCGTGCGCCTCCTCATGCGAGTGTCGTGCCCGTGGCCACGACCGTCAACCCCGAACGACGGCCGTGGTGGTCGAACAGCGCGATGAGCTCGTCGCGTTCGAGGGACTCGCGCGCCAGCAGCGCGTCCGCGCCCGCGTCGAGCAGGGCATGGTGGGTCAGCAGGATGTCCTTGGCGCGTTGGTGGGCGGATTCCACGATGCGGCGGATCTCGTCGTCGATCTCGCGCGCGATCTCGTCGCTGTAATCCGGCTCCGAGCTGAACTCGCGCCCCAAGAACGGCTGGCCATGATCGTGACCGAACACGCGCGGGCCGAGCTTCTCGCTCATCCCGAAACGCATCACCATCTGCTTGGCCGTCGCCGTGACCTTCTCGAGGTCGTTCGACGCGCCCGTGGTGATCTCGTCAAAGACGATCTCCTCCGCCGCGCGACCCCCCAACGTCATCGCCATCGTGTCCTGCAACTCCGCGCGCGTCGTCAAAAAGCGATCCTCCTGCGGCATCGAGATCGTGTACCCCAACGCCTGACCACGCGAGACGACCGACACCTTGTGCACCGGATCGGCGAACTCGAGCACGTGACCGACGATCGCATGGCCCATCTCGTGATACGCCGTGATCAGCCGCTCCTTCTCGCTCATCACCCGCGTCTTCTTCTCCGGCCCCGCGATCACCCGCATGATCCCCTCTTCGAGCTCAACCTGGGTGATCTCCCGCTTGCCGTTCCGCGCCGACAACAACGCCGCCTCATTGACCAGGTTCGCCAGGTCCGCCCCCGTGAACCCCGGCGTCTGACCGGCCAGCGCATCGACGTTGATCTCCTTGGCCAACGGCTTGCCGCGCGTATGGACCTCCAGAATCTTCGAACGGCCCTTGCGATCCGGACGATCGACCACGATCTGGCGATCAAACCGCCCCGGACGCAGCAGCGCCGGGTCGAGGATGTCCGGCCGGTTCGTCGCGGCGATCAGGATGATGTTGTCGGTCATCGTGAAGCCGTCCATCTCGACCAGCAGCTGGTTGAGCGTCTGCTCACGCTCGTCGTGGCCGCCACCCAAACCGGCACCACGATGGCGACCGACCGCATCGATCTCATCCATGAAGATGATGCACGGCGAGTTCTGCTTGGCCTGCTCAAACAGATCCCGCACCCGCGACGCACCCACCCCCACGAACATCTCCACGAAATCCGAGCCCGAGATCGAGAAGAACGGCACCCCCGCCTCACCCGCCACCGCCCGCGCCAACAACGTCTTGCCCGTCCCCGGAGGCCCATACAACAACACACCCTTCGGGATCCGCGCCCCCAACGCCTGAAACTTCTTCGGGTTCTCCAAGAACTCCTTGATCTCGTGCAGCTCCTCGACCGCCTCATCGGCGCCCGCCACATCACGAAACGTGATCTTCGGCGAGCGCGGGTCGAGTTGCCGCGCCGGCGCCTTGCGCATGCGCCTGGCTGCCGCGCCGCCCCCGCCGGCCCGCATGCGGCGCCCGAGCAGCACGGCGATCGCGACGACGACCGCGAGGAGCAGCGCCCACGGCGCCAGGACCTCCCACGTGCTGCGGCCGCTGCCCTTCACGGTGAACGGCACGCCGTGCGCTTCGAGCCCCTCGATCAGCTCCTGCCCATAGGCCGCCGGGAAGCCCACGGCATACGACGGCCCTTCCTTGGGGGTGACGTCCACCGTGTGGTCGCGCGTGCGGACCGTCGCCTCACGCAGCGCACGTCGGTCGCGCTGCTCGAGGAAGTCGGCGAACGTCGGCGCCGGCTGCTTCGCGCGACCGCCGTCCGGCAGGTACAGCGCTGCCACGCCGACGACGAGCGCCAGAAGCGCCGCCGCGCGCCAGAGGCGCTGGCGGTCGCCAACGGGCCGGCGCGCAGGATCCATGCCACCATCGTCCGTGCGACGGCGCCCCGGGACCATGGGGCGTCCTATGCAGATCGCCGGCCGTGACGCTCAGCGCCGGCCCACGAAGCCGTGGCGCACGAGGACGCTGGGACGCCGGTACGCCGCCCACCGCGAGACCCCCAGCCGCCGGCCGATCTCGGTGATCGTGAGCGTGGTCGAGATCACGCCCACGCCCACGCCGTCAGACGTGCAGCGACGCGACGTCGTCGCACGCCGTCAGACGTGCAGCGACGTCATCGCACGCCGTCAGGCGTGCAGCGACGCGACGTCGTCGAGCCCGGCGATCCGCAGCGAGCGCTGCCGCCCGCCCGGCAGGCCGATGGTCAGCTCGTCGCCGACGCCGCGGCCGAGGATCGCCTGCCCGACCGGGGAGGCCGCGGACACCGTGCCCGCGGTCGCGCCGTCGTGCCACGCGACCATCTCGTACTCCACCACCGCTCCGGTCGTGAGATCCTCCAGGAGCACCCGCGACCCGAGGTTGACGATGTCCTCGCCGCGGACGTCGTGGTCGACGATCTCCGCCTGGTGCAGCAGCTGCGCGAGGTTGGCGATCCGGGCGTCGATGACGGCCTCGTCCTCGCCGATCGCCAACTGGGCGTCCTCGTCGGCGGCCGACACGGACAGCGCGTCGCGGCGGCGGGCGCGGAACTCCTCGCCCTTGAGGTCACGCAGCCTCTCGACCTCGGCGGCCAGGATCTCCGCCCCGCGCGCCGTGAGCACGGGACGGCCGGCGGCGACGACCGGGACGGGACCTGCGGAAGCGGCGACGGCGCCGCGATGCGCGGCGCCGCCATCACGAAGACGGTTGACCATGGGTCCATCCTGGCCGTCGGACCGCCACCGCGGAATGGGGTCTTCCCACCATCTTCGCCGCCGGCGGCCCCGGACGCGTCGCAGCCGGCGTGCCGGGGTCTGCCAACATCCGCCGCGTCATGGCCCCCGACCACGACGAGCCGCTCAGCCTCCCGCCGGAGGAGGTGCGGCGGCTCGGCTACCGCGTCGTCGACATGGTCGTCGACCACCTCGCCGGCCTGCGCGACCTGCCGCCGGTCGTCGTCGGCGAGCGGGCCGCCCTCGAGGCGCGGCTGCGCGAGCCGCTGCCCGAGGCGCCGGGCGACCTCGACGAGGCGCTCGACCTGGCCGCCGGCGTCGTGCTGCGCAACATGCAGCACGGCGACCACCCCCGCTTCTTCGCGCGCGTCCCGAGCCCGAGCAGCCCGGTCGGCATGCTCGGCGACGCGCTGGCGAGCGGGATGAACGCGATCGCCACGTCCTGGGTGGGCAGCACGGGCCCGACGGTGCTCGAGCTCGTGGTGCTCGACTGGCTCGCCGAGATGCTGGGGATGCCGGCCGGCACCGAGGGGATCCTGCTCAGCGGCGGGTCCGCGTCCAGCCTCACCGCGCTCGCGGCGGCGCGGGCGGCGCGGCTCGGCGGCCACGACCCGGACGCCGTCGTCTACTGCTCCGACCAGACGCACGCCTCGATCACCCGGGCGCTGCGCATCCTCGGCTTCGCGCCGGACCGCGTCCGCCTGCTGCCCACCGGTAGCGGGTTCCGGCTGGTGCCGGGCGCCGTGGCGGGGGCCATCGCCGCCGACCGGTCCGCCGGCCTGCGGCCGTTCTGCCTGATCGCCACGGCGGGCACGACGAACACGGGCACGGTCGACCCGCTGGCCGCGCTCGCCGACCTCGCCGCCGCGGAAGGCCTCTGGCTGCACGTCGACGGCGCGTACGGTGCCCCGGCGGCGCTGACCGAGCAGGGCCGGGCGCTGCTGGACGGGATGGAGCGCGCGGACTCCCTCGCCGCCGACCCGCACAAGTGGCTGTTCGCCCCGTACGAGGTCGGCGCGCTGCTCGTCCGCGAGCCCGGCGCGCTCGCCGCCGCCTTCGCCATGGAGCCCGAGTACCTGCGCGACACGACCGGCGAGGTGAACTTCCGCGACCGCGGCCCGCAGCTGACCCGGGCCACCCGGGCGCTGAAGCTGTGGTTGACCATCAAGGCGTTCGGCGTGGACGCGATCCGGGACGCGGTCGCCCGCGGCATCGCGCTGGCCGAGCGCGCGGAAGCGGCGCTGCGCGCGACGCCCGGCTGGGAGATCGTCACGCCCGCGCAGCTCGCGGTCGTGACCTTCGCCCACGAGCGCGCCGGCGCGGTCGACATCGCGGCGCGCGCGGTCGCCGACGGCTACGCGGTGCCGACCTCCACGGTCCTGCGCGGGCGCCCGGTCCTGCGGCTGTGCACGATCAACCCGCGCACGACCGACGAGGAGATCGACGCGACGGTCGCCCGACTGACCGAGCTCGCCGAGCGGGCGTAGGACGCCGCCTCAGTCCTGGATCACGATGTTGTCGCCGGGGCCGCCGTCGAGCGCGTCGTTGCCCGGCCCCCCGATGAGGACGTCGTCGCCGGCGTCGCCGAAGAGCGCGTCGGCGCCCGCGCTGCCGATGAGCACGTCGTCGCCGTCGCCCCCGGCACCGCTCAGGCGGATGCCGTCCGCGGCGAGGCCCGAGGCATCGAGGACGTCGTCGCCGGCGAGCAGCCGCACGGCCAGCGTGTCGAGCGCCGCCTCCTGCCCGACGATCGACACGCGCGACGCAAGCCCCGCCACGGCGACGCCGGACGCGTCGCCGGCCACGGTCGCCACGTCGGCGCCTTGGGTCGCGTCGACGTTGACGGTGTCGGCCTGCCCGTCGCCCATCGTCGTGCCGAAGGCCGCGAGGTCGAAGGTCGCATCCGTCACCGCGGTGCCGGTGAGGTCGTGCACGCTCAGGGCGTCCGCCCCGCCCAGGGCGTGGACGTCGATCCGCTCGGCGCCGTCGACGTCCATGACGACGCTCGCGACGTTGCGCGTGAGGCGCAGGCGCCCGCCGTTCGCCGAGAGGTCGATGATCTCGGCGATGTTCGCGCCGTCGAAGCGCAGCGTGTCGGCGCCCGCCTGGCCCTCGACGGTGTCCGAGCCGTCGCCGGGCGCCCAGCCGAAGCTGTCGTCGCCGGCGCCGAGCAGGGCGAGGTCGCCGCCGCGGCCGCCCCGGATCGTGTCGGCGTCGTCGCCGCCCAGGATCGTGTCGGCCCCGTCGCTGCCCTGGATGGTGTCGCTCCCGGCAGCGCCGTCGAGGGTCAGCGCGATGCCGAGGCCGGCGATGCCGTTGCCGGCGAGGATGCTGTCGTCCCCGCCCAGCCCCTGGACGGCAAGGCGCTCGGCCTGCACCGACAGCCGGAGGTCGGTGCGCGACACCAGGACCTCGGGGGCCTGGGGGGAGAGGGTGAACGCGTCCGGGCCGCCGGTCCCGAGCGCCGTGACCGTGTCCGTGCCGTCGCCGCCGAGGACGGCGACGGGCATCGGGGCGGAATCCGCGACGACCGCGTCGCTGCCGCCCGCCCCGTCGACGCGCAGCACGTCACCTGGATCGTCGGCGTGGGCGACCGCGACCGGCGCCGGCAGACCGCTCACCACGGTCTCGTCGCCGGCCGTGCCGACGGCGATCGCGTCGATCCCGTTCGTCCCGGCGACGTCGACGACGTCGGGCTGCCCGTCACCCGCGTCGGGCATCCCGCCGGCGGCGAGGTCGAGCCGCACGCTCTTGACGTTCGTGCCGGCGAGATCGTGCACGGCGATCGCGTCGGCGCCGCCCGCGGCCCGCAGGTCCACCTGCTCGACGCCGCCGACGTCCATCGACACGTTGCCGACGTCGCGCAGCAGCCGCAGTCGCCCGCCGTTCGCCGAGAGGTCGAAGTGCTCGCCGATGTTCGCCCCGGAGAACCGCAGCGTGTCGTTGTCGCCCTGGCCCTCGACCACGTCGCTGCTGTCGCCCGGCAGCCAGTCGAACGCATCGTTGCCCGTCCCCAGCAGCACGACGTCGCTGCCGGTTCCGCCCCGCACGGTGTCCGGTCCGGCGAGCGCATCGAGACGGTCCGCGCCCGGCCCCCCGTCGAGCCGGTTGGCGTTCGCGGAGCCCGTCAGCGTATCCGCCCCCGTGCCGCCGACCAGGTTCTGGACGCGGGTCAGCAGGTCCTTCTCGCCCGGAGCGCCGTCGTTGGCGACGTCGTCGAGGCTGGCGACGACGGGACCGGTCCGCTCGCGGTACGTGGCGGTGTTGCCCCCGCCGCCCCCGTCGAGGACGTCCGCGCCCCCCATGCCCTGCAGGGTGTCGTCTCCCCCACCGCCGAGCAGCCGGTTGGCATGCGCGTCGCCGACGAGCACGTCCGGCCCGGCGCCGCCGGTCACGTTCTCGACGGTCGAGTCCACGAGATCGCCCTCCCCGGCCTCGCCGTCGCCCGCGACGGCGTCGAGCGTCACCCCGACGGCCTGCGTGCGCGTCGAGTAGTCGGCGGTGTCGACGTCGTCGCCGCCGCGCAGCACGTCGGCGCCGGCCGCTCCGTCGAGGCGGTCGGCGCCCGGACCGCCGGAGAGGCTGTCGGCCTGCGGGCCCCCGCGCAGCACGTCATCGCCCGCGCCGCCGAGGGCGGCGACGCCGAGCGGCACGGACGCGTCGACCTTCAGCGCGTCTCCGCCGTCGCCCAGCGCGGCCCCGATCCCGTCGAGGTCGACGGCGCTGCACGTCACCAGGTGCGCCGGCGCCCGGGCGGTGCAGCCGGTTCCCGGCGTGATCAGGGCGCCCGAGTCGCTGAGCACGAACGCGCCCGAGGCGAACTTGACGCTGAGGACGTTCGCCTCGCCCGGCGCGGCGGTGTAGGTCAACGTCCCGTTGCGGATCTTGGCGGTCGCCGCGCCGGCCACCGCCGGCGCCGACGCGAGCAGCGCGGCGACGACCACCCCCGCCATGACGATCCGTCGTTGCCCGCCCATCCTGCTCCCTTGCCGTTCGAGGCCCCAAGGAGCGTCGCATGCTGCGCGGCCCCGCACGATGCGGTCGGTCACACAAGGGGTGGGGTCTGCCGCCCACCTCGTGGCGGCGAATCGTCGTCGCCCTGCCGACGATCCACGCCGAGCTCGGCACGTCGATCGCAGTGGACGGCGCGCGTCGTCCGCATCTCGTCAGGCTGCCCTTTACCCCCCTGGGGTATCTGTGCTAGGTTTCCCCCACGCCATACCCCCCAGCCGTATGATGGAGGCACGATGAGCCAGACCCTGATCCAGACCAGCCGGGCCCGCGAGTACCAGGTCGCCGGTATGTCCTGCACGCACTGCGTCTCATCCGTGCGCGAGGAGGTCTCGGAGATCCCCGGGGTGGGGGCCGTCGAGATCGACCTCGCCACCGGCCGGCTCGTCGTCGCCGGCGAGGGCGTCAGCGACGACGCCGTGGCCGCCGCCGTCGCCGAGGCCGGCTACGAGGTCGCACGATGAGCGCCCCGACCAAGCTCGCCGGGTTCGCGGCGCTGCTCGCCCTGCTGCTCGGCGGCGGCGCGGTCGCCGGTGCGACCCTCGGCCCCGACCGCGAGGGCTCCCAGCCGCCGAAGATGGCCGGCCACGGCGACACGCCCGCGATGGACGGGATGGACGGGGGCGCCCACCCGGTGCGCGGCCTGGCCGCCGCCGAGGACGGCCTGAGGCTCGAGCTCGCCACGCCCGAGCTGCGCCGCGGCCGCGACGAGCGCCTTGCCTTCACGATCACCGGGGAGGATGGTCTTCCCGTCGGGGACTTCGACGTCACCCACACCAAGCGCATGCACCTCATCGTCGTGCGCCGCGACATGACCGGCTTCCAGCATCTTCATCCGACGCAGAACCCCGACGGGACGTGGACCACCCCGCTGCGCCTCGACGAGGCCGGCTCGTACCGCGTCTTCGCCGACTTCTCGCACGACGGCGAGCCGCGCACGCTGGCCACAGACCTGCGGGTCGACGGCACGGCGGACCTGCAGGCGCTGCCGGCCCCCGCGACCGAGTCCCGGACCGCCGACGGCTACGACGTGCGCCTGACCGCGGGCGACGCGCATCCCGGCGACGAGGCCGACCTGCGCTTCGAGATCACGCGCGACGGCCGGCCCGTGCACACCGATCCCTACCTGGGCGCCGGCGGCCACCTGGTCGCGCTGCGCGAGGGCGACCTCGCCTTCCTGCACGTGCACCCGACCGAGCACGGCGAGGAGGAGGGCATCGGCTTCGACGCGACGTTCCCGACCGAGGGCCGCTATCGCCTCTTCCTGCAGTTCAAGGCCGACGGCCGCGTCCACACCGCCGCGTTCACCGAGGAGGTCACTCGATGAGCCCCGCCACCATGGATCACGTCGAGCTGCCGATCACCGGCATGACGTGCGCCTCGTGCGCGAACCGCATCGAGCGCCGCCTGAACAAGCTCGACGGCGTCAGCGCCACGGTCAACTACGCCACCGAGAAGGCGACGGTCGACTTCGACGCCGCCGCGGTCGCCCCGCAGGCGCTCGTGGAGGCCGTCGCGTCGGCGGGCTATCAGGCCGTGCTGCCCTCGGCCCAGCCCGCCGCGGGCGGGCACGCCGACGCCGAGGCCGACGAGACCGCGCCGCTGCGCCGCCGCCTGCTCATCAGCCTCGCGCTGATGCTGCCGGTGCTCCTCATGTCGATGATCCCGCCGCTGCAGTTCGACAACTGGCAGTGGCTGTCGCTGACGCTCGCGTCGCCGGTCGTCGTCTGGGGCGCCTGGCCGTTCCACCGGGCGGCGTGGGCGAACCTCAAGCACGCCACCGCCACGATGGACACGCTGATCTCGGTCGGCGTGCTCGCCGCATGGCTGTGGTCGCTGTATGCGCTGTTCCTCGGCGGCGCCGGAGACCCCGAGATGCGCATGCCGTTCGATCTCATCCCGGACAGCGCCGGCGGGACCGAGGTCTATCTCGAGGTCGCCTCCGCGGTGACGGTGTTCATCCTCGCCGGGCGCTACTTCGAGGCGAAGGCCAAGCGCCGTGCCGGGGCCGCCCTGGCCGCCCTGCTCGAGCTCGGCGCCAAGGACGTCGCGATCCTCGACGCCGACGGCACCGAACGGCGCGTCCCCATCGAGGAGCTGCACGCCGGTGACCGCTTCGTCGTGCGCCCGGGCGAGAAGGTCGCGACGGACGGCGTCGTCGAGGAGGGCCGCTCCGCGGTGGATCAGTCCCTGCTCACGGGCGAGTCGGTGCCGGTCGAGAAGGCGCCGGGCGACGACGTCGCGGGCGCGACGGTCAACGCCGGCGGCCGGCTGATCGTGCGCGCCACGAAGGTCGGTGCGGACACCGCGCTGGCCCAGATCGCCCGGCTCGTGACCGACGCGCAGAGCGGCAAGGCGCCGGTGCAGCGGCTCGCCGACCGCGTGTCGGGGATCTTCGTGCCCGTCGTCATCGGCCTCTCCGTCGCGACGCTCGGGTTCTGGCTCGGCACCGGCGAGAGCGCGCAGTTCGCCATCACCGCCGCGGTCGCCGTCCTCATCATCGCCTGCCCGTGCGCGCTCGGGCTCGCCACGCCGACGGCGCTGCTCGTCGGCACCGGCCGCGGGGCCCAGCTCGGGCTGCTCATCAAGGGGCCCGAGATCCTCGAGTCCACGCGCAAGGTCGACACGGTCGTCCTCGACAAGACGGGCACGATCACGACCGGGCAGATGAGCGTGACCGACGTCGTGACGATCCCGGGGACGAGCCGCGACGAGGCGCTGCGCATCGCCGGCGCGCTCGAGGATGCGTCCGAGCACCCGATCGCGCAGGCGATCGCCCGCGCCGCCCGGGACGCCACCGGCCCGCTGCCCGCCGTCGAGTCGTTCGCCAACCGCGAGGGCCTCGGCGTCGAAGGCGTCGTCGACGGCCACGGCGTGCAGGTCGGCCGGCCCGCGCTGCTGCGCGACGACTGGGGCGTGACGCTGCCCGCCGAGCTCGACGCGGCCCGCCGCGCCGCCGAGGCGCAGGGGCGCACCGCGGTGGCCGCGGCGTGGGACGGCGAGGCGCGCGCCGTGATCGTCGTCGCCGACACCGTCAAGGCGACCAGCGCCGAGGCGGTGGCCGGGCTGCGCGGCCTCGGGCTGCGGCCGGTGCTGCTGACCGGCGACAACGAGGCGACCGCGCGCGCCGTGGCGGCCGAGGTGGGCATCGACGAGGTCATCGCCGAGGTGCTGCCCGCCGACAAGGCCGGCGTCGTTCGGCGCCTGCAGGCCGAGGGCCGGGTCGTCGCGATGGTCGGCGACGGCATCAACGACGCGCCGGCGCTTGCCCAGGCCGATCTGGGCCTGGCCATCGGCACCGGCACGGACGTGGCGATCGAGGCGTCCGACCTCACGCTCGTCAGCGGCGACCTGCGCGCCGCCGCGGACGCGATCCGCCTGTCGCGCGCGACCCTGCGCACGATCAAGCAGAACCTCGGCTGGGCGTTCGGCTACAACCTCGCGGCGCTGCCGCTCGCTGCCGCCGCGCTGCTCAACCCGCTGATCGCCGGCCTGGCGATGGCGCTGTCGAGCGTCTCGGTGGTCGCCAACGCGCTGCGGCTGCGCCGCTTCGGCCGGCGCTGACGGCGATCAGCGCTCGTCGACCGCCACGCCATCGATCTCGAAACGCCAGCCCTGCGCGAGCGGCGTCTGCACCGTCGTGCGCGCGGGGCGCGGCGCCGGGTGGCGCGCGAGATAGATCTCGTTGAACTCCGCGAAGTCCGCGATGTCGGCGAGATAGACGTTGACCTTCAGCAGCGCCGAGAAGCCGAGCCCCGCGTTCGCGAGGGTGTGCTCGAAGTGGTCCAGGGCGCGGGTGACCTGCGTGGCGAACGGCGCGTCCGCGCCGCCGCCCTCGCCGTCGGCGCCGACGTGGCCGGCGAGGAACACGAGGCCGCCGCCGCGGGCGGCGCCGGAGAACCAGTCCATCTGGCCGGGGACGAAGCGATCGGATGCGCTCATCCGGGCAGCCTCGCACAGCGTGGCCAGCGCCGCCCGCGGCCGCCGCCGGCGCACGGACGGCGAGCTCGCCGTCACGGCCCGATCTCCGTGCGGACCTCCAGCAGCTCGGGGAAGAAGGTGAGGTCCAGCGCGGCGCGCAGGAAGCCCACGCCTGACGACCCGCCGGTGCCGCGCTTGTAGCCGATGATCCGCTCGACCGTCTTCATGTGCCGGAAGCGCCAGAGCTGAAAGCTCTCCTCGACGTCGACGAGCTGCTCACACAGCTCGTACTGGGGCCACTGGCCCTCCGGGTCGGCGTAGACGCCGGCGAGGACCTCGACGAGGGCGGGGTCGCGGGCGTGCGGCAGCGACCAGTCGCGCTCGACGCTCGTCGCCGGGACCGCGTAGCCGAGCCGGGCGAGGTGGCGCAGGAACTCGTCGTAGAGGCTCGGCGCGCACAGGGTCTCCTCGAGGATGTCGCGGGCCGCGGGGTCGTGAGCGAAGACCTCGAGCATCTCCGCGTTCTTGTTGCCGAGCAGGAACTCGACCTCGCGGTACTGCAGCGACTGAAAGCCGGACGCCTGGCCGAGGACGGCGCGGAACTGGGCGTACTCGCTCGGTGTCAGCGTCTCGAGCACCGCCCACTGCTCGAAGAGCTGGCGCTGGACGTGCTTGACGCGGGCGAGCGCCTTCAGGCACGGCCCGACCTGGTCGCCGGCCAGGTGCCCGATGGCCCAGCGCAGCTCGTGGATGATGAGCTTCAGCCACAGCTCGGACGTCTGGTGCTGGATGATGAACAGCAGCTCGTCGTGATGCTCGGGCTCGCTCAGCGGCCGCTGGGCCGACAGCAGCCGGTCGAGGTCGAGGTAGCCGGCGTACGTCAGCCGCTCCGACAGGTCGCGGTGCAGGCCGGGCTCGAGCGGACGGCGGTTCTCGGGCGCGCTCATCGAGGCTCGCCGGGAGGGTAACGGCGTTTGCCCCGATTGCCGCGCGATGCGATCGGGAAGCCGGTCAGGACACCCCCGACGAGGAGGCAGCGTGGCAACGAAGACGCAAGTGGCGGCGGCCGGCCTACAGGGCTGGCGTGCGAAGGTCGGCGAGGCGGTCGCTCCGCCCGTGGCGAAGCGGACGCCGGCCAGCGAGGAGCAGGTGCGCGCCGCCGTCGGCGCGCTGTTCTTCGCGTTGTCGGTGCTCTACGTGAGCAAGACGATCGTCACGGCGATCCGCCGTGCGCGCGAGGGCTGATCCGCCCGCGTCCGGACCAGCCGCCGCGCGTGGCTGGGGACGCGTCGCGGGGGCGAGCGCGATCGCGCCACGCCTGCCCGATCTCGCGCATCATCACCGGGTAGACGATGAGGTGGCGAAACGGCGTGATCGCCGCCATGTAAAGGGCGCCGAGCCGTCCGTTGGGCTTCACCAGGATCGCCATCTGGCCGCGGTGGCCGCCGTGGACGTCCGGCACCCAGCCGACGTGCAGCACCCCATGGACCGTCTTGTTGGCGATCTCCAGCGCCCACTCGTCGCCGGTCAGCAGCAGCGGGACGAACGGGCTGCCGTCGCGTGCGGGGCCGGCCGGTGCGTCGCGCAGGTCCACCGGCAGCCGGTCGCGCAGCGCCGGGACTCGAGCGCCCAGGCCTGACTGCGGGCGATCGAGCCCGAGCGCGCCACCCACCTTCGCGCGGACCGCGAACAGCGCTCGGACGATGCCGGAGGCGCCTCGCCCCGGCTCGAAGCCGGCCAGCACCCGCACCAGCTCGGGGAAGTCGTCCGGGCCGCCCGGCGTCGGCAGCGCCCACACGTCCTCGAGGGGGAAGTCGGGCGCGATCTCGTGGATCCGCCAGGGCCGGGAGGTGTGCGCGGTGTCCGGTAGTCTCATGGCTCATCCATCCATACAGTGCTGTATGGATGAGGCTAGGCCGAGGGCGCGGCGCTGTCAAGCTCGCCCCGGACGCCGATACCTGAACCACGATGGCCGCCCCCACCCGCACCCCCAGGCCCCACTGGATCGACGCCGGGCTGCGCGCGCTGGCGTCCGGAGGTCCGGAGGCCGTGCGGATCGACACGCTCGCCCGGGAGCTGGGGGTCACCCGCGGCGGCTTCTACTGGCACTTCAAGGACCGCCGCGTACTGCTGGACGAGATGCTCGACACGTGGGAGCGCCGGAGCACCGACGAGGTGCTGGAGCGCGTCGAGCGCGAGGGCGGCGACGCCAGGGACAAGGTGCGGCGCGCGGGCATGCTGACGTTCTCGCGCGAGCTCCTGCCGATCGACCTCGCCGTCCGCGACTGGGCGCGGCGCGACCCGGCGGTCGGCGAGCGCCTGCGCCGCGTCGACGACCGCCGCATGGCGTATCTGCGCCGGCTGATCGGCACCTTCGACACCGACGCCGACGACGTCGAGGCCCGCGCCATGCTCGCCTTCGCGCTGGCGATCGGCAACCACTTCGTCGCCGCCGGCCACGAGGGGCGCAGCCGCGCGGACGTGCTCGACTTGGCCGTGCGGCGGATCCTCAGCTGAGACGCGCGCAGATCGACGGCCGCCCGCAGCGGGGTCGTGTCGGGAGCCGCGCGGGCCCTCGTCCGCCGCCCGGATCAGGCGTCGTCGCCCACGGTGACCTCGCTCAGGCGATGCGAGTCGACGTCGTAGACGAACCCGCGCACGCGATCGCGGTGCGGCACGAACGCAGAGCGTCGGACGCGCAGGATGGACTGGCGCACGTCGGCCTCGAGGTCGGTGAACGACTCGATCGCGAACGCCGGGGCGACGCCGGTCGCCTCCTGGAGCTCCGCGCGGAAGCCGTCGTCGGTGAGCGTGAGCATGCCGCAGTCGGTGTGGTGGATGAGCATGATCTCGCGGGTGCCGAGCCGCCGCTGCGATACGGCCAGCGAGCGGATGACGTCGTCGGTGATCACCCCGCCGGCGTTGCGCAGCACGTGCGCCTCGCCGTCGCCCAGGCCGAGCGCGGCGAACACGTCGAGCCGCGAGTCCATGCAGGTGACGATCGCCAGCTGCCGGCTCGGCCGGACGTCCAGGTGTCCGGCCGGGACGGACTCGGCGAACGCCGCGTTGTTGGTGACGAGCTTGTCGATGACGTCCATCCCCGGCACCCTAGGTCACGACGCCTCGCGACGCCGGTCCGCGGCACGATGTGCGGGTGACCGTCGCCGAGATCGACACGCCGCACGGGCCCGCGCGCGCCCACCTGCACCCCGCCGGCGCGCCGCGCGCCGCGCTGGTGCTCGGCCACGGCGCCGGGGGGGGCGTGGGCGCGCCCGACCTGACCGCGGCCACGCGCGTCGCGGTCGAGGCGGACGTCAGCGTCGCGCTCGTCGAGCAGCCCTACCGCGTCGCCGGCCGCCGCTCGCCCGCCCCCGCCGCCCAGCTCGACGCGGCATGGGCGGCGGTGGTCGCCCACCTGCGCGCCGGGCCCTTCGCCGGGCTGGAGCTCGTCACCGGCGGGCGCTCCTCGGGCGCCCGCGTCGCGTGCCGCACCGCGGACGCGACGCGGGCCGTCGGCCTGCTCTGCCTCGCGTTCCCGCTGCAGCCGGCCCGCCGCCGCGCATCGGGAGCGCAGGCGCCGAGCCGCCTGCCCGAGCTCGACGCCGTCGCCGTCCCCGTCCTCGTCGTGCAGGGCGCCCGTGACCCGTTCGGCATGCCGCCGGACGGGCCGCAGCGGACCGTCGTCCAGGTGGCCGGCGACCACAGCCTGCGCAGCGACCTGCCCGCGGTGCGCGAAGCGATCGCTCGCTGGCTGGCGGGCCTCCTGGCGCCGTGACCCCCACCGCCGACGCCGCGTCGGACTGGCCCGCTACCCGCCCGGGCGCGACGAGGCCCGCGCGGCGTACGCGCGGTCGAGCACCTGGACGGTGTGCAGCACGGGCAGGTCGTGCCCCAGCGCACGCAGGTGCGTGGTGATCTGGGTGAGGCAGCCGATGTTCGCGGTGGCGATGAGGTCGGCGCCGGTGTCGAGCAGGTTGCGCGCCTTGCGGGCGCCGAGCTCGGCGGCGGTCTCGGGCTTCTCGACGTTGTAGGTGCCGGCCGAGCCGCAGCACAGCTCCCATTCGGCGGGCTCGACGAGGCGGACGTTGCCGATGGCGCGCAGCAGCTCGCGCGGCGCGCCGCGCACGCCCTGGGCGTGCGCGAGGTGGCAGGCGTCCTGGTAGGCGATGGCGGTCGGCTGCTCGAGGGCGGGCTCTCCGCGGAGGCCGAGGCCGGCGAGGAAGACGCTGACGTCGACCGTGCGTTCGGCGAGGCGCCGGGCCGCGTCCTGTTCGGGCGCGCCGGCGAACAGCAGTCCGTACTCGTGCATCGCCGACCCGCATCCGGCGGCGTTGACGACGACCGCGTCGACGTCGCCTGCGAACGCCGCGAGGTTGCGCCGCGCGAGGCGCCGGGCCTGGTCGGCGGCGCCGGTGTGCATGGCCAGCGCGCCGCAGCAGCCCTGCGCGCGCGGGATGACGGTCTCCACCCCGTTGCGGGCGAGCACCCGCAGGGTCGCCCAGCCGATGTCGGGCGCGAGGACCTGCTGGGCGCAGCCGGCCAGCAGCGCGACGCGCGCGCGACGCGCGCCCTGCGCCGGGAAGACCTCGGGCAGCGGGCGCGGCCGCGGGACGCGCTCGGGCAGCAGGCGCAGCATCGCGGCCAGCGAGCCGGGCAGCACGCGCGCGAGCGGCCGCGCGAGACGCCCGAGCACGGCGGCGGTCCGAAACCGGGCCGGGTAGGGCAGCGTGCGCAGGATCAGCTCGCGCCGCGCGCGGTCCAGCGGCTCGCGGGTGCGGCGCGGCTCCGCGTAGGCGCGGAAGGGGGTGATCAGCCCGCCGTAGTCGACGCCCGACGGGCACGCGGTCTGACACGACTGACAGCCGAGGCAGTTGTCGATGAACGGCAGCGCGGACTCGAGCTCGAGCTGACCCTCGAGCACCTCCTTCATCAGGAAGATGCGCCCGCGCGGCGAGTCCATCTCCTCGCCCATCGTCGCGTAGGTCGGGCAGGTCGGCAGGCAGAAGCCGCAGTGCACGCACGACTCGATCGCCTGGCCCATGCTCGCGCCCTGCGGGCCGAGGCTCGCGGTGTCGATCGAGTGCTGCATCACAGCTCCGCGAAGCGGCCGTCGGGGTCCAGCGCGGTGCGCAGGCGGTCGAGGAACGCGCCGCCGCGGCGGTCGCCGAGCAGCGGGCGCCCGGGCGCGCCGGTGAGCGCGACGCCGGGCAGGCGAAGCTCGCGCAGCGTCGCGTCGAGCACGGCGAGCGGGCAATCGCCGGGCCACGCGATCCAGGCGACGTTCGCGGCGTTGGAGTAGCGCGCCCGCGCCCCGGCCGCGGCGAGCGCCGCCTGCAGCGCCGCCACGCCGCGCAGCGTCAGCGCGACGCGGACCAGACGCGTGGCGGGCGCCATCCAGGCGAACGCGGCGGCGTCGGCCCACACGGTCGCGTCGAGCTCCTCGCCCGGTGCCCCCACCAGGGCCGCGACGCGCGCCACGCGCGCCGCCAGTGGCTCCGGGTCGCCCGCCAGGCGCACCACGATCCGCGCCGGAGGCTCGAGCTCGAGCGCATCGAGCTCGACCGGCCCGCGCGCCAGCACGGCCAGCGCGGCCAGGGCGGGCTCCAGGCCGCCGAGCTCGAACGCGACCGTGGCCGCGGCGCGCGGCCGCGGGAAGACCTTCAGCGAGACCTCGACCATCACGCCCAGGCGCCCCATCGAGCCGACCATCAGCTTCGGCAGGTCAAAGCCCGCGGCGTTCTTGACGACCCGCCCGCCGCCGCAGACGAGCTCGCCCGTGCCGTCCACCATCCGCACGCCGATGACGAAGTCGCGCACGGTGCCGTAGCGCAGCGCGCCCGGACCCGACGTGCCCGAGGCGATCACGCCGCCGATCGTCGCGCCCGCCGCGACGAGCGGCGCGTCGAACGGCAGGTACTGGCCATGCTCGGCCAGCGCGCCATCGAGCTCGGCGACCGGCGTGCCCGCGCGCGCGGTCAGCGTCAGCTCGGCCGGGTCGTACTCGACGATGCCGCGCAGGCCCGAGACGTCGAGGGCCACCACGTCCTCGGCCGGCGGGGCCGACAGCGCGGGCTTCGTCGCACCGCCCGCCGGCAGCACCCGCGGGCCGCAGCGCACCGCGTCGCGCAGCGCCTCGACGTCGTCGACCGCGACCGCCGCCATCACGCCACCGCCAGCATCTTGCCGCGGTTGGCCAGCTCCGCCGGGTCGACCGCGCGGCGCAGCCGGCGCATCAGCTCCAGGTCCGCGGGCGTGAACATCAACGGCAGATACTCCCGCTTCTCGACGCCGACACCGTGCTCGCCGGTGATCGAGCCGCCGAGCCGGATGCACAGCCGCAGGATGTCGCCGGCCAGCGCCTCGGCGCGCTCGAGCATCCCGGGCTCGCGGCCGTCGAACAGGATCAGCGGATGCAGGTTGCCGTCGCCGGCGTGAAAGACGTTCGCCACGCGGATGCCGGCCGCGGCGCCCATGCGGCCGATCTCGGCCAGCGCCTCGCCCAGCCGGGTGCGCGGCACCACGCCGTCCTGGACGATGTAGTCGGGCGCCAGCCAGCCGACCGCCGAGAACGCGCTCTTGCGGCCCTTCCAGATCAGCGCCCGCGCATCCGGGTCCTCCGTCGCGACGACCTCGCCCGCGCCCGACGCGCGCAACAGCTCGCGCAGCGCCGCCGCGTCGGCGTCGACCACGCCCCGCTCGCCCTCGAGCTCGACGATCAGCAACGCGGCGCCCTTCGGGTAGTTCGGCTTCACCGAGGCCTCGGCCGCCTCGATGGCCAGCGCATCCATGATCTCCATCGCCACCGGCAGCAGACCCGCCGCCACGATCCGCGCGACCGCGTCGCCCGCCTGCTCGAGACTGTCGTAGACCGCCAGCGCCGTGTGCGTCGCCTCGGCCACCGCCACGAGGCGCACCGTCACCTCCAAAGCGATCCCGAACAGCCCCTCCGACCCGCAGAACATCCCGGCCACGTCCGGCCCCAGCGGCTCGACGCTGTCGCCGCCCAGCTCCACGAGCTCGCCGTCGGGCAGCACCGCCCGGATGCCGAGCACGTGGTTGGCCGTCATCCCGTGACGCAAACAGTGCGCGCCCCCGGAGTTGAACGCGAGATTGCCGCCGATCGTGCACACCGATTGGCTCGACGGGTCCGGGCAATACATCAGCCCATGCGGCAGCGCGGCGCGCGAGACGTCGAGATTGATCACCCCCGGCTCGACCACCGCCGTACGCGCGTCCGGGTCCACCGACAGCACCCGGTCCAGCCGATTGAGCGCGATCACCACCCCGCCACCGATCGGCAGCGACCCGCCCGACAACGACGTCCCCGACCCCCGCGCCACGAACGGCACGCCCTCACGATGACACGCCCGCACCACCGCAACGACCTCGTCCGCGGACTCCACCAGCACCACCGCCGCCGGCCGCTCGTAAAACGCCGTCAGCGCATCGCAGCCGAACACCGCCAACTCGGCCGGACCCGTCAGCAGCCGCCGGCCGAGACGGGGGCGCAGGTCATCGAGCACCGTCACTCGGCGACGAGGCGCATCATCACGTCGTCGACGTAGCACCACGACCAGTCCTCGCCGGGCTCGACCGAGCGGGCGATCGGATGCTCGGCCGCGGCCGCGTGCTTGCTCGCGTGCCGGTTCGGGCTGGAGTCGCAGCAGCCGATCTTCCCGCAGCTCTGGCACATCCGCAGGTGAACCCAGCGGTCGCCGGCCGCCATGCACTCCGGGCAGCCGGTCACCGGCTCCGTCGGCTCGAGGTAGACAACCTGGTCGAGATGCGTGCACTCGGGCATGCCCGAAGGTTACGCCTCGCTCAGCGAAGCACGAGCTGACCGGCCGGCGCGAGGCTCAGCTTCGCCGCGGCGACGGCGTTGCGCAGGACCCACACGTCGGTGATCGGCCCGACGCCGCCGGGCACCGGTGAGACCGCCTCGGCCACGGGCTCGACCGACGCCGTGTCGACGTCCCCGACGAGCCGCACGCCGCCCGCGCCGTCGTCGACCGCGTTGATGCCGATGTCGATGACGATCGCCCCCTCGCCGACCATGTCGCCCGTGATGAGGCCGGGGACGCCGACGGCGACGATGAGGATGTCGGCGCCGCGCGTGAACTCCTCGAGGTGGCCCGCCTGCGAGGTGTGGTGATGGCAGGAGACGACGGTCGCGTTGCGCTGCAGCCCCAGGATCGCCGCCGGCTTGCCGACGTTGTTCGAGCGCCCGACGAGGACGAGGTTGGCCCCGTCGAAGGCGGACTCGAGGTCGCGGCCGGCCGCCTCGGTGTGGCGGTCGAGCATGTGGAACGCGGCGGCGGGCGTCGACGGGATGAAGCGCGGCATGCCGAGCGACAGCAGGCCGGCGTTGAGCGGGTGCAGCGCCTCGACGTCCTTCAGCGGCGGCAGCGCGGCGAAGATCCGCGACTCGGGCAGGTGCGCGGGCAGCGGGCGCAGGACGAGGATGCCGGAGATGTCGGGGTCGGCGTCGAGCTCGGCGACCTTGCCGATGACCTGGCCCAGGGTCGCGTCGGCGGGCAGCTGCTCGGGCCGCGACGCCATGCCGATCTCCCGCGCGCCGCGGTCGATGCGCCGCTGGTAGACGGCCGCCGGCACGTCCTCGCCGACGAGCACGGTGGCGATCCCGGCGACCCCGCCGATCGCCTCGAGCTCCCCGCGCAGCGTCTCCTTCAGGCGCGCCGCGATGGCCTTTCCGTCGATGAGCATCGGGGCAGTCTGCCGCGTGCGCCGCCGCCGCGCCTCCCCAGCGCGAGCAGTCATGCCCCTCCGTTCGGCGTGGATGCGCCGCGGAGCCCCTGCGAGGATCGCGCCGTGACCAACCCCGCCGCGCCCCGCACCCCCCGCCTGCACGCGACGCTGCGCCACGACAACCGTGTCACGCCGCTCGAGCTGTTCTTCGACCTCGTGTTCGTGCTGGCGCTGACGCAGTGCACCGCGCTGATGGCCCACAACCCGACGTGGGAGGGGCTCGCGCAGGGGCTGCTCGTCCTCGGCGTGCTGTGGTGGTCGTGGGTCGGCTATGCGTGGCTGACGAGCGTGGTCGATCCCGAGCAGGTCCTCGTCCGGCTGATCGTGTTCGCCGCGATGGCCGCGTTCCTCGTGGCCGCGCTGTGCGTCCCCGAGGCGTTCGGCGACCGCGGGCTGCTGTTCGCGGGGGCCTACGCGATCGTCCGCTTCAGCCAGCTGGCGCTGTTCCACATCGCCAGCGGCGACGACCCCGCGCTGCGCCGCTCCCTCCGCGGCCTGACCGCCGGCACGGCGGTCGGCGTCGGCCTGATCGCGGCCGCCTCGTTCGCCGACGGGCTGCTGCAGGGCGGCCTGTGGGCGCTCGCGCTGGTGCTCGACGTCGGCGAGCCGTTCGTGTTCGGGTCCGAGGGCTGGCGCTTCTCCCCCGGCCACTTCGCAGAGCGCCACGGGCTGATCGTCATCATCGCGCTCGGCGAGTCGATCGTCGCGATCGGCGTCGGCTCGCAGGTGGGCGTGGACGCCGGGGTCGTCGCCGCGGCGGTGCTGGGCGTCGCCGTGGCCGCCGCCCTGTGGTGGATGTACTTCGACGTCGTGGCGCTCGTGGCCGAACGACGCCTGGCGCAGGCCGCGCCGGGCCGGGAGGCCAACGAGATGGCGCGCGACTCGTTCTCCTACCTGCACTTCCCGATGGTCGCCGGGATCGTCCTCGGCGCCGTCGGCCTCAAGAAGACGCTCGGCCACGTCGACGAGCCGCTGAAGCTCGTGCCCGCCGTCGCACTGCTCGGCGGCCTGGCGCTGTACCTGTTCGCCCACGTCGCGTTCCGCTGGCGCAACATGCACCGCTTCAGCACCCAGCGGTTGGTCACCGCCGGCGTGCTGCTCGCGCTGATCCCGGCGGCCGTCGAGCTCGACTCGCTCGTCACCCTGGGGATCGTCGTCGCCGTCCTCGTCGGGCTGATCGTCTACGAGATGGTGCACTTCGCCGAGCTGCGCCGGCGGGTGCGCCGCGAGCTCACGGAGGAGCCGGTGGCGTAGGCGCGCCGGGCCGGGGCCCGGCGCGCCCGGGCGCTACCGCTTGAGCGTGAGCGCTTTGACGACCGTGCGCGAGCCGCGCAGCTTCAGCGACGCCTTCACGCGGTTCGTCCTGCCGCGCAGCGCCTTGCGGCCGGTGCCGTTGACCTTCAGCTTGAGCAGCTTGGCCTGGCCGGCCTTGAGCCGGAACGTCGTGCTGGCCACGACCTTCGAGCGCTTGGCCACGACCGCCCGGCCGGCGCAGACGCCGCCGCCCGCCGGGCACGCGGCGCGCAGCAGCACGGCGCCGCCGGCCAGCTTCGCCGTCCCGCCGACGAGGGCGGGGCCGCCGCCGGTGACGGTGATCGTCGCGCTCGAGCTGTTGTTCGACGGGTCGAGGTCGGTCGTGTCCGAGGCCACCGTCGCCGTGTTGACGATCGGCTTCGGGGCCGGTCCGGCCTTGCGCTCGGCCCCCGTGCGGTCGCCGACGCACTCGAGGTCGATCGTCGCCGTGGCGGGCGTCGCCCCGGTGTTGATCAGCCTGTACGCGCGGGTCTTCGGCCGCGGGTCGTTGCCCAGCGAGAAGACGCCCCGGGCCAGCGACCACGTGCCGACGATGCCCTTGGCGTCATCGGGGCAGATGACCTCGCCCTCGACGACCTGCCCGGCGGGCACGGCGACCTGCTTGACCACGTGCGTGAGCTTGAGGCCGTGCGTGTGGCCGTCGGCGGCGGCGACCGCGGTGTCGAGGCAGCGCACCGAGAGCGTCGCGGTGGTCGCGCCGGTGACCGCGAGGTCGAACCTCCAGCCGCCGCTGACCGGCTCCGAGCCCGCGACGACGGCCGAGCCGCCGGCGAAGGCCCAGCCCGGCACGATCGGCGTGCTGCCGGCCGGGCAGCTCACCGTGACCGACTGCGCGCCGGGCGCCGGCGACTGCGTGACGGTCACGGGGTCCGACACCACGAGCGCGTGGCGGTGGCCGTCCGCGGTGTCGGTGTTCGCCGGCAGGCAGACGGCGAAGCCCTTGGCCTGGGCGCGGCCGCCGGCGTCGTTGCGAACCACCGCCTCCCAGCTCGAGGCGCCGGTCGTCCGGGCGCTCACGACGCGGACGTCGGTCAGCGCGCCGGTGCCCTGGTCGACCGCGTCGGTGCGGATCGAGGCGTCCGTGAGGATGCCGCCCGCGGGGCAGCTGAGCGCGACCGTCCTCGTGTCGCCGGCCTCGAGGTCGACCTGCTGCTCGACCTTCGACACGGGGGTCAGGTGCGTCGCGCCCGGGTGCGGGACGGAGCCGACCGCGGCGATCGGGTCGGCGGTCACCTTGATCGTGAGCGTCCTCGTCGCGCCGGAGGCGAGGTCGCCGATGGCACACGACACGATGCCCGCCGCCTGCGTGCACGGCGACGACGCGGAGCTGAACGTCACGCCGGGCGGCAGCGCGTCGGCGGCCACGACGTTCTTCGCCGTGTCGGGACCGTCGTTGCGCACCGCCAGCGTGTACGTGACGACGTCGCCGCCCTTCGGGGTCGCGTCGGACGCGGCCTTCACGATCGCGACGTCGGCGCTGGTGGGACCGGGCGGCGTGGGCGTCGTGCTCGGCACGCAGCCGTTGCCCGGGAACGGGAACTGGTGGGTCTCGAAGTTCGACCTGAACGACGCGGCGATGACCTGGCCGTTGTTGTGGCCGACGCTGACCGCCTCGACCGCGGCGTCGGGCGCGAGGACGGTGCCGCCGAACGCCGAGCCGGTGCTGAGCTTCACGCTCGTCGCCGAGGCGAAGTTCCAGATCGTGCGCGCGACCGCGTCGCCGACCGACGCGTCGTCGGGCTGACGGTACGTGCCGCCCGACCGGTAACGGACCTCGCCGTTGACCGTGACCGTCGTCCCGGAGACGTTGATGAGCGCCGTCGAGCCGGCGGGCACGTCGATGAACGTCGCCTTGATGCCCGTCAGCTGCGCCGGGGTGACGGAGAAGACGTTGATCTGCGCGTCGCTGCCGCGCAGCCAGAGGACGTTGCCGCCGAGCGAGGTGCCGGTGACGTCGGAGTTGACGACGTCGGCCGTGCCGTTCGCCGCGACCGCGGCCCAGCTCGTCGAGCGGCTGCGCAGATCCGCGAAGGCCGTCGTGAAGTCGATGGGGTTCGTGGCGAGGAAGTGGCCGCCGCCGTTGAAGTTGACCCCGCCGCCGGTGCGGTTGGGCGCGTACGCGCTGCCCTTCTGCAGGTTGAACCAGCCGGACGCGGTGCCGGCGACGACCAGCGTCGGGTCGTCCTTGCCGGACGTCAGCCGCGTGCCGACGGTCATGCCGCCCACGTCGCCGCCGTAGGCGATGGAGCCCTCGGACTCGGAGCCGCGCTGGCCGTTGCCGGCGACGAACTCGGTCCACCCCTGGGCGGCGCCGAGGGGCGCACCGGCGGCGCAGGCGATGGACGCGGCACCGGCGGACGGGGCGGATATCGCAAGCAGGGCGAGCCCGCCGGCGGCGGCCGCGGCGAGCCCGCGTACGGGAGAGAGGGTCATCTGGGGGTGCTCTGGGTCCTTGTCGAGATCGAGACGGCCGGGTTCCTATCGGCACAACGCCAACAACCTTGAGCCCGGCGCGGCCGTCCATGGCCACGCGCCGGCGTAGGGGCACAGGTGCGGGCGCTCGCCGACGGGCGGCGATGCGGCTCGGCGGGACTACACGCCGGCGCAGGGGGCGCGGCGCGATGCGCCGCGAACCCGCAGGATCGCGTCGACCAGGCCGCGGCGCACGCGCGCGGTGACGTACTGCGTCGTGACGATGATCTTCGCCTCGCGCAGCAGCCGCGCGCGGGCGCGGCGGACGCAGTTCAGGCGGTCCGTGCGCACGAGCGCATCGGCGATCTGCGGCGTGAGCGCGGCGATCTGCGGGCGCACGGCGGTCAGGTCCGGCGCCGGCTCGTCGGCCGGGTAGCCGTGCAGCAGCCACTGCGAGCCCCACCCGAGCTGCACCACCTTCGCCGCGGAGATCTCCTGCGCGAACACCCCGGCGACGGTCTCCGGACCCAAGCCGCGCTCGGTGCCGGCGGCGCGCGCGGCGTCGAGCACGCTCGCCTCCTGCGCGAGATCCTCGATCGGCGCGCGGCTGGCCCACTTCGCCGCCATCACCGTGCGCATGAACGACAGCCGCTGCTGGCTGAGCTGCAGGACGGTGCGTGCCCCGTCGAGGTCGGCGTCGGCGGCGCGGGCGGGGGTCGCGGGCCCGGCCAGACCGAGCGCGAGGAGGCCGGCGACGAGCAGCGCGGCGGGAAGGGAGCGGGTCAGCACGCGCGCCACGATACCCGCGCGGGGGCGAGGCCCCGGGGTGCCAGGACCGGTTTCGAGCAGCGGACACGCCTGACTCGCTTACGCGACTCCTCGGTTCTCTTTCGGAAGCGCTGAGGAACTTCTGACGGGATCTTCAGTCGCCTGCGGTCCACTGCGGTCACAACGAACTTTCGAGGTGATCGATGAGTGCAGGAATGAGAAACATGGGAGCGGCGCTGCTGGGTGGCCTCGTGGCGCTGGGCGTGTGCGCCGCCGTGGTGTTCGCCGGCGTGCTGGGCAGCAACGACGGCGGCACGCCGTCGACCGGCGCCACGAAGGCCGTCGCCGAGAAGCCATCGAGCTCCGGCTCGGTCTCGCTGGCGAACCTCTATTCGAAGGTCAAGGACGGCGTCGTGTTCGTCCAGGCCGGCAACGCCAGCGGTTCGGGCTTCGTGATCGACAACGACGGCTACATCGTCACGAACGACCACGTGGTCGCGGAGTCGAGCTCCTACCAGGTGCGCATCGGCGACAAGGGATCGCTGATACCGGCCACGCTCGTGGGCGCCGACGCGTCGACCGACCTCGCGCTGCTGAAGGTCGACCCGGCCCAGGCGGGCGAACTGCATCCGCTCGCCCTCGCCAACGCCGGCGACGTGCAGGTGGGCGACACGGTCATCGCGATCGGCAGCCCGTTCGGACTGCAGAGCACGCTGACGTCGGGCATCGTGTCCGCGCTCGGCCGTGCGATCCAGTCCCCCAACGGGCAGACGATCTCCGGCGCGCTGCAGACCGACGCGGCCATCAACCCCGGCAACTCCGGCGGCCCGCTGATCGACACCAACGGCGACGTCGTGGGCGTCAACGCCCAGATCGCCAGCCAGTCCGGCGGCAACACGGGCGTCGGGTTCGCGATCTCGATCGCCACCGTCAAGGACACGGTGCCGAAGCTGAAGGCCGGCGGCGGGACCGGGACCGGCACGCAGAGCCAGGACCAGCAGCAGACCGACCCGTTCGGTCAGCAGGGTCAGGGCCAGCAGGTGGATCCGACCGACCCCTACGGCCAGCAGATCGACCCCACCGACCCCTACGGCCAGCAGGTGGATCCGACCAATCCCTACGGCCAGCAGGTGGACCCGACCGACCCGTACGGCGGCTCCGGCCAGGCGGACCCCTACGGCTACAGCATCCCTGGGATGGGATGAACGAGCACGGCGGCGCGGGCGATCTGGGAGGTCGCCCGCGCTTGCCGCGCCCCGCCCGCGCCGGTATCGTCGCCCGCGGATGACGCAGCACCTCCACACCACGTTCGCCACGGCCTCCTGAGCGGGGCGCTCGGGCCGTCGCCCGGCCGCCTCGCCGAGCTCGTGTTCCGAAACGACGTGGAGGATCTCTCCCAGTGCATGCCGATCTCGCCGGCCTCGGCCGGCGCCCTGACCTGACCGCCGAGCTCGACGCGCTCGGCGACCCCAGCCTCACCCTCGCCCGCGTGCTCGCGCAGCATCGCGGGCGCTGGCTCGTCGCAACCGCGGACCGGCCCCATGCCGCGCCCGCGCGTGGGCGCCTGCGCGAGACCCCGCCGGTGACCGGCGACTGGGTCGCGCTCGACCGCGCCGGCGCGATCGCCGCCGTCCTGCCACGGCGCGGCACGATCACGCGCCGTGCGGCCGGCACCGCGACGGCCGAGCAGGTGCTGGCGGCGAACGTCGACCTGGCGCTCCTCGCCGAGCCGCTTCCGGCGCCCAACGCGCGGCGGGCGGAGCGCTTCGCCGCGCTCGCGGCGGCCGGCGGCGTGCCCGCCGCCGTCGTGCTGACCAAGGCCGACCTCGACGAGGACGCCCACCTCGGGGCCGCGCGCCTCGCCCGCAGGCTCGGCGCAGTCGACGGGTTCGCGGTCAGCGCGCCGCACGGCGACGGCATCGCGCCGCTGCGTGCGCTGCTCGAGCCGGGCGCGACCGCGGTGCTCCTCGGTCCGTCGGGGGCGGGCAAGTCCACGCTCGTCAACGCGCTGCTCGGCAGCGACCGGCAGGCGACCGGCGCGGTGCGCGAGGGCGACGGGCGCGGGCGCCACACGACGGTCGCGCGCGAGCTCATCGCGCTGCCCGGCGGAGCGCTCGTGATCGACACGCCGGGCCTGCGCGAGGTCGGCCTGTGGGAGCCCGCGAGCTTCGCGGACGTCGACGCGCTCGCCGCGGACTGCCGGTTCGCCGACTGCGCCCACGCGGGCGAGCCGGGCTGTGCCGTGCGCGACGCGGTGGACGACGACCGGATCGAGTCGTGGCGCAAGCTGCAGCGCGAGCAGGCGTGGATCGACGACCGGCGCGCGGCGTCGCGGGAGCGCGAGGCGCGTGGGCGCGCCCGCTCGCGCGCGACGCGCGGGGTGACGTACAAGCGGACCGGGTGAGGCGCACCGCGCCCCGGTTCCCCCACCGGGCGGTCTGCGCTCGTCTGCGACGCGTGGTCGGGCGTCGACGTTCGGGCGCTCACGCCCGCCCAGCGGACACCAACGCCCGCACGTCCCGTCGCGCGGTCCGGGCGGCCGTGCGACCCGCCGCCGTCCCAACCCGGACGCCGGTCTGGACAGATCGCCCCGCCGGCGGGTAGTGTGCGCAGAGAGCACACCGTTCGCTATGCGCACAGATACCGCCAGGATCACCACCCTCCCCGAGGCCATCGCCGAGCTCGTCCACGACGGCGACACGATCGCGCTCGAGGGCTTCACCCACCTCATCCCCGTCGCGGCCGGCCAGGAGATCATCCGCCAGGGCCGCCGGGACCTGACGCTCGTCCGGATGACGCCGGACATCGTCTACGACCAGATGATCGGCGCCGGCTGCGCCCGCAAGCTCGTCTTCAGCTGGGGCGGCAACCCGGGCGTGGGCAGCCTGCACCGGCTCCGGGACGCCGTCGAGCACCAGCACCCGTGCGCGCTCGAGATCGAGGAGCACAGCCACGCCGGCATGGCCAACCGCTACGCCGCCTCCGCCGCAGGCCTGCCCTTCGCCGTCATGCGCGGCTACACGGGCACCGACCTGCCGAAGCACACGAAGACGATCAAGACCGTCACCTGCCCGTTCACGGGCGAGGAGCTGACGGCCGTCCCGAACCTCGGCCTCGACGTGGGCATCATCCACGCGCAGCGCGCCGACCGGAAGGGCAACGTCCAGATGTGGGGTCTGTGCGGAGTGCAGAAGGAGACGGTCCTTGGCGCCAAGCAATCGCTGGTCACCGTCGAGGAGATCGTCGACGAGCTCGAGCCCATGCCCAACCAGGTCGTGCTGCCGAGCTGGGTCGTCACCGCGATCGCCGAGGTGCCGCAGGGCGCCCGGCCCTCCTACGCGCAGGGCTACTACGACCGCGACAACGACGCCTACCGCGCCTGGGACGGCGTCGCGCGCGACCGCGAGAGCTTCCAGCGCTGGCTCGACGACGAGGTCCTCGCCAAGAAGGAGGGAGCCGGGGGCACCACCCACGCGGCGTCCCGACCTGGAGCCGACGCTGCGGGGGTGGTCCGATGAGCACCGATACCGAGAAGGCGGCGTTCACCGCCGAGGAGCTGCTCACCGTCGCCGCCGCGCGGGTGCTCGAGGACGGCACCACCTGCTTCGTCGGCATCGGCCCGCCCGGCGCCGCCGCGAACCTCGCGCAGCGCCTGCACGCGCCCAACCTCGTGCTCGTCTACGAGTCCGGGGCGATCGGCGCCAAGCCCGACCGCCTGCCGCTGTCGATCGGCGACGGCATCCTCGCCGAGACCGCCGACGCCGTGGTCGCCGTCGCGGAGATGTTCAACTACTGGGTGCAGCCGGGCCGCATCGACGTCGGCTTCCTCGGCGCCGCCCAGATCGACCGCTTCGGCAACATCAACACCACGGTCGTCGGCGACTACGACCACCCGAAGGTCCGCCTCCCAGGGGCCGGCGGCGCGCCCGAGATCGCCGCCAACTGCGGCGAGGTCATCGTCATCCTGCGCCAGAGCCCGCGCGCGTTCGTCGAGGCCGTCGACTTCGTGACCTCCGTCGGCCACGGCACGGGCGATCCCGGCCACCGCCAGGGCCTCGGTCTGCGCGGCGACGGCCCGACGAAGATCATCACCGACCTCGGCATCCTCGAGCCCGACCCCCGGACCCGTGCATTCCGCCTCACCGCGCTGCACGAGGGCGTCACCGTCGAGCAGGCCAAGGAGGCGACCGGCTGGGACCTCCAGGTCGCCGACGAGCTCGAGACCCTGCCCCCGCCCACCGCCGAGGAGCTCGACACGCTGCGGGCCCTCAAGGCGTAAGTACCGAAGGAGAAGGACCACCCTTGCCAGACGCCTACGTCCTCGACGCCATCCGCACCCCGATCGGCCGCTACGGCGGCGCGCTGTCGGGCACCCGCCCCGACGACCTGGCCGGCCACGTCGTGCGCCAGATCGTCGACCGCAGCGACGTCGACCCGGACACGATCGGCGACGTCTTCTTCGGCGACGCGAACGCCGCCGGCGAGGACAACCGTGATGTCGCGCGCATGGCCGTGCTGCTCGCCGGCCTGCCGACGACGGTCCCCGGCGTCACGCTGAACCGCCTCTGCGGCTCCGGCCTCGAGGCGGCGATCGACGCGAGCCGCGCCATCGAGACCGGCGACCACTCGCTGTGCATCGCCGGCGGCGTCGAGTCGATGAGCCGCGCCCCCTGGGTCGTGCTCAAGCCCGCCAAGGGCTTCCCCGCCGGCCACGAGCAGCTGTGGTCGACGACGCTCGGGTGGCGCATGGTCAACCCGAAGATGCCGGAGGGGTGGACGATCGCGCTGGGCGAGTCGGCGGAGATCCTCGCCGACCGCTACGAGATCAGCCGCGAGGAGCAGGACGCGTTCGCGCTCAAGAGCCACCAGCGGGCGCACGCCGCATGGGAGGACGGCTTCTACGACGACCACGTCATCCCGTACCCCGACGTTGACCTCACGCGCGACGAGGGCATCCGCCCCGACACGTCGCTGGAGAAGCTCGCCAAGCTCCGGCCGGCGTTCCGCAAGGACGGCACCGTCACCGCCGGCAACGCGAGCCCGCTCAACGACGGCGCCGGCGCGCTGCTCATCGGCGACGAGGCCGCCGCCGGCCGGCTCGGCCGCGAGCCGCTGGCGCGCATCGCCGGGCGCGGCGTGCACGGCGTCGACCCCGACATCTTCGGCATCGCCCCGGTCGAGGCCGCCAACAAGGCGCTCGAGCGCGCCGGCATCGGCTGGGGCGACCTGAAGGTCGTCGAGCTGAACGAGGCGTTCGCCTCCCAGTCGCTGGCCTGCCTGGCCGACTGGAAGGAGCTCGACCCCGAGATCGTCAACCCGTACGGCGGCGCGATCGCCATCGGCCACCCGCTCGGGTGCTCGGGCGTGCGCATCCTGGGGACGCTGGCGCACGCGCTGCGGCGCCAGGGCGGGGGCTACGGCCTGGCCGCCATCTGCATCGGCGTCGGCCAGGGGCTGGCCGTCGTCCTGGAGGCGTAGGAGGAGAGGACATCCATGGCTGAGCTGCAGCTGCCCACCTACCCGGACATCCCCGCCGGCGAGGATCCGTCGAACTTCCCGGAGTACCGGTCTACGAAGTACCGGTTCCCCAGGCGGCCGCTGTTCCACCTGCCGCAGGGGATCGGCGAGGTCACGGGCCCGCTGCTCGGCGAGGACCGCGTCGGCCCGCACGACCACGACCTGACCGCCCACGGCCACGGGGAGCCGATCGGCGAGCGGATCATCGTCCACGGCCGCCTGCTCGACAGCGGCGGACGGCCGATCCCCGGCCAGCTGATCGAGATCTGGCAGGCCAACTCGTGCGGGCGCTACATCCACAAGGTCGATCAGCACCCCGCGCCGCTGGACCCGAACTTCACCGGCGTCGGCCGCTGCCTGACCGACGGCGAGGGCCGCTGGCGCTTCGTCACGATCAAGCCGGGCGCCTACCCGTGGGGCAACCACCACAACGCGTGGCGCCCGAATCACATCCACTTCTCGCTCATGGGCCGCGCGGTCCCGCAGCGGCTCGTCACCCAGATGTACTTCCCGGGCGACCCGCTGTTCTTCCAGGACCCGATCTTCAACGCGGTCGCCGACGAGCAGGCCCGCAACCGGATGATCTCGAGCTTCGACCTCGACGAGACCGTGCCGGACTGGGCGCTCGCCTACAAGTGGGACATCGTCCTGCGCGGGCCCGACGCGACGCACATCGAGACCGCGGAGGAGCACGGGTGAGACCCTGCGGGTCCTCACACACCAGCGTGTCGAGCCGGAGGGAGGCCTCATCGTGAGCGAGCCCGAAGTCGGCCCGTACCCACCGCCGAGCCTCGAGCCGACCCCTGGCGTCACGCCGTCGCAGACGGTCGGCCCGTACTTCGCGTTCGGCCTCACGGACCCGTGGGAGGAGCGCGAGGACGCGGTCGAGCCCTACCACGCCGACGCGATCGAGGTCTTCGGCCACGTCGTCGACGGCCGCGGCGACCCGATCCCCGACGCGTTGATCGAGACGTGGCAGGCCGACCCGAACGGGCGCTTCGACCATCCGGACGACCCGCGTGGCGCCCAGCCCTTCGAGGGCTTCCGCGGGTTCGGGCGCTCGGGGACCGACAACGAGGGCCGCTGGCGCGTGCGTACGCTCAAACCGGGCCGCTTGCCTGCCGCCGACAACGGCGAGCAGCTCCAGGCACCCCATCTGCTCGTCACCGTCATGGCGCGCGGGATGCTGCGCCAGATCACGACGCGCATCTACTTCGGCGACGAGGCCGAGGCCAACGCGACCGACCCGGTGCTGCGGTCGCTGCCCGACGACGCGCGCGAGACGCTGATCGCCGAACCGGTCGACGGCCGCGGCTACCGCTTCGACATCCACCTGCAGGGCGAGCATGAGACCGCCTTCTTCGAGCTCTGAGGCCCACCAGCGCGGGATGCAGGTCCGGCGCGAGGTGCTCGGCGACGAGCACGTCGACCGGGCCGTCGCGCGCACGACGCCCTTCACCGAGCCGTTTCAGGACTTCATCACCCGCACCGCGTGGGGCGACGTCTGGGCGCGGCCCGGACTCGACCGGCGCACGCGTTCGATCATCACCCTCACCGCGTTGACGGCGATCCGCGCCGAAGGCGAGATCGGCATGCACGTGCGCGCGGCGATCGGCAACGGCCTCACGCCGCAGGAGATCGCCGAGGTCATCCTGCACACGGCCGTCTACGCCGGCGTGCCGGCCGCGAACGCGGCGTTCAAGATCGCCCAGGACGTCCTCGCGGAGATGGGACTCGACGGGCCGTGACGGGCCGCATGGAGCCGGCCGGGCCGTGAGCGACCTCGAGGTCGTCGGCGGCGAAGGACGCCCGGCGCACTTCGTGCAGTCGCTCGAGCGCGGGCTGTCCGTCGTCCGTGCGTTCAGCGCCGACGCGCCGGAGCTCACCCTGTCGGACGTCGCGCGGCGCACCGGCCTGACCCGCGCGGCGGCCCGGCGCTTCCTGCTCACCCTCGTCGACCTGCACTACGTGCGCACCGACGGGCGCGTCTTCTGGCTGAGCCCGCGGATCCTCGAGCTCGGCTACGCGTACCTGTCGAGCATGTCGCTGACCGAGGTGGCCGAGCCGCACCTCGAGCGGCTCGTCGCCGACGTGCGGGAGTCGTCCTCGGTCTCGGTGCTCGAGGGCGATGACGTCATCTACGTGGCGCGCGTGCCCGTCTCGCGGATCATGACCGTGTCGATCAACGTGGGCACGCGCTTCGCCGCCTACGCGACGTCCATGGGCCGCGTGATGCTCGCCGGCCTGGATGCGGGCGCACTCGAGGACTACCTCGCCCGCGCCGATATCGCGCCGCGCTCGCGGCGCGCGATCGACAGCCCGCAGCGGCTGCGCGCCGAGCTCGACCGCGTGCGCGCGCAGGGCTACGCGCTCGTCGACGGCGAGCTGGACGAGGGGCTGCGCTCGATCGCCGTCCCGATCCACGACCGCGACGGCGCCGTCGCCGCCGCGGTGAACCTGTCGACGCACGCCAGCCGGCGGACGATCGACTCCATGCGCAAGGAGCTGCTGCCGCCCCTGCGCGACACGGCGGCTCGGATCGAGGCCGACCTGCACGCCGCCACCGGCGGGCGGCGAACGAGGAGGAGCAGTTAGTGCAACACCGATCGGGGATCCACCTCATGCCGGCAGGCTTCGGAAGCCCACCATGGTGAGCCATCGCGCCGGCATCGGCACCCCGAGGACGCAGGTCGGGATCGTCGGAGCGGGGCCGGCCGGCCTGTTCCTGGCGGAGATGCTGCGCCGCCACGGGATCGGGTCGGTGATCCTCGAGGCGCGCAGCCGCGAGTATGTCGAGCATCGCGTGCGCGCCGGCGTGCTCGAGCAGGGCACCGTCGATGCGATGGCCGAGCTCGGCGTCGACGAGCGGCTGCGCAGCGAGGGCCTCCTGCACGAGGGCTTCGAGCTGCGCTTCGACGGCGAGGGCCACCGCATCGACATGCAGGCGCTGTGCGGGCGGGCGATCACCGTGTACGGCCAGCAGGAGGTCGTCAAGGACCTCACCGACGCGCACCTGGCCGGCGGCGGCACGATCCTCTTCGAGGCCGGGGACGTCGCGCTGCACGACTTCGAGGGCGACGCACCCTCGATCACGTTCACCCACGACGGTGCCGCCCACACGCTCGCGTGCGACTTCATCGCCGGCTGCGACGGCTTCCACGGCGTGTCGCGGCCGTCGGTGCCCGACGGCGTGCTCACCGTCTACGAGCGCGTCTATCCGTTCGCGTGGCTGGGCATCCTCGCCCACGCCGAGCCGTCGTCGGAGGAGCTGATCTACGCCAACCACGAGCGCGGCTTCGCGCTGCAGTCGATGCGCTCGCCCAGCGTCACGCGGCTCTACCTGCAGGTGACCCCCGACGAGCAGCTCGACGACTGGTCCGACACGCGCATCTGGGAGGAGCTGCAGCGGCGCATGGAGACGCGCGACGGCTCGTTCCGCCTCAACGAGGGCGAGATCTTCGACCGCGGGATCACGCCGATGCGCAGCTTCGTCGTCGAGCCGATGCAGCACGGGCGCCTGTTCCTGGCCGGCGACGCCGCGCACATCGTCCCGCCGACCGGCGCGAAGGGCCTGAACGTCGCGGTGTCGGACGTCCAGAACCTGTCCGAGGCGCTCGTCGCGTTCTACGAGACGGGCGAGCGGACCGCGCTTGACGGATACTCCGCCCGGTGCCTGCGCCGCATCTGGCGGGTCGAGCACTTCTCGTGGTTCATGACCTCCATGCTGCACCGCCCGCACGACCAGGACCCGTTCGAGATGCAGCTGCAGCGGTCGCAGCTGCGCTACGTGACGTCGTCGCACGCCGCACGCGAGTCCCTGGCCGAGAACTACGCCGGCCTGCCGCGTGAGTAGCGGCCTCTTCGGCGGCGTCCTCGCGCGCGGGCAGGTGGCCGGCGCGGTCGACGACCACGCGTTCCTGCAGGGCATGCTCGACTTCGAGCGTGCGCTCGCGCGCGCCCAGGCGGCCGCCGGGCTCATGGAGCCGCGCGCCGCCGAGGCGATCGCCGCCGCCTGCCGCGCGGAGGACTACGACCCCGTGGCGATCGGGGCGCAGGCTCCCTCGATCGGCAACCCGGCGGGGCCGCTCGTCAAGGCGCTGACCGCCCGCGTCGAGGGCCCGGGCCGGGGCCAGGTGCACCGCGGCGCGACGAGCCAGGACGTCGTCGACACCGCGATGATGATCGTGGCGCGGCGCGCGCTGACGCTGCTGCGCCAGGACCTCGACGGCGCCGCGTTCGCCGCCGCCGCGCTGGCCCGGGCGCACCGCGCGACGCCGATCGCAGGGCGCACGCTCCTGCAGCAGGCGGTGCCGACGACGTTCGGCCTGAAGGCGGCGAGCTGGATGACCGGCCTGGACGCGGCGGCCGACCGGGTCCTGGCCGTGCGGTGCGAGCGCCTCGCCGTCCAGTTCGGCGGCGCCGCGGGCAATCTCGCCGGGCTCGGCGACCGGGGCATCGAGGTGCTCGAGGGGATCGCCCGCGAGCTCGACCTGCCCGCGCCCGCCATCCCGTGGCACACCGACCGCACGCGCATCGCCGACATCGCCGGCGCGCTCGCGCTGGCGTGCGGCGCCGTCGCCAAGGTGGCGCGCGACGTCGTCCTGCTCAGCCAGACCGAGGTCGGCGAGGTGCGCGAGGGCACGGGCGGCGGCTCGTCGGCCATGCCGCACAAGCGCAACCCCGTCGCGGCGATCTCCGCGCTCGGCGCCGCCCGCCAGGCTCCCGGGCTCGCGGCCACGCTGCTGGCCTCGATGGAGCAGGAGCACGAGCGCGCGGCCGGCGCATGGCACGCCGAGTGGTCGCCGCTGCGCGAGCTGCTCGTCGCCGCCGGCTCGGCCGCAGCGTGGCTGCGCGACTGCCTGGAGGGCCTCGAGGTCGACCCCGAGCGGATGCGCGCGAACCTCGACCTCACGGGCGGCCTCCTGCTGGCCGAGCGGGTGACCGCGGCGCTGACCGACGCGATCGGCCGCGGCACCGCGCACGAGCTCGTCGAGCGCGCGGCGAGTGAGGCGGGCGCGTCGGACCGGTCGTTCGCCGAGGTGCTGTGCGACGATCCGCAGGTCCGCGATCATCTGGGGGCCGACGCCGTCGGGGAGCTGATGGACCCCACCGGCTATCTCGGCAGCGCACCGGGGCTCGTCGACCGCGCGTTGAACGCCCACGACCACAGGAGACCCGCTTGAGCGCCGTCGACGTGCACCACCTGGTGGAGGGCCCGCCGGACATGCCGGCCCTCGTGCTGATCAACTCGCTCGGCTCCAGCATCGCCATGTGGGAGCGCCAGATCGAGGAGCTGTCGGGCCCGTTCCGCGTCGTGCGCTTCGACCTGCGCGGCCACGGCGCCTCGCCGGTGCCCCCCGGCCCGTACGAGCTGGCCGACCTCGGCGCGGACGTCGTCGCGCTGCTCGACCGGCTCGAGATCCCACGCGCCCACCTCGCCGGCGTGTCGCTCGGCGGCATGACCGCGATGTGGATGGGCATCAACGCGCCCGAGCGGGTCGACCACCTGGTCCTGTGCTGCACGTCGGCCAAGCTCGGGCCGCCCGAGGCCTGGGCCGAGCGGGCGCGGCTCGTGCGCGAGCAGGGCACGGGAGCCGTCGCCGACGCGGTCGTCGCGCGCTGGCTGACCCCCGGCTACGCGGCCGCCCACCCGGAGGTGCGCCAGCGGCTGCGCGCCATGATCGCCGCGACGCCCCCGGAGGGCTACGCCGCGTGCTGCGAGGCCATCGAGCACATGGACCTGGAGCCGGAGCTCGACCGGATCGCCGCGCCGACGCTCGTCATCGCCGGCGCCGACGACCCGGCCACGCCGCCCGACCACGGCGCGCGGATCGCCGCGCGCGTGCCGGGGGCGCGGATGGCGGTCGTGCCCGACTCGGCGCACCTGGCGAACATCCAGCAGGCGGCCGAGGTCTCGAGCCTGATCCTCCGCCACCTGCAGTAGCGCGCGGTCAGGCCATCACGGCCGCCCCGAACGCCGGCATGACGCGGTCGGCGACGAGCTTCAGCTGCTCGTTGATCGTCGGCACGCCCGGGACGTCCTCGCCCGCGAAGAACTTCACGAGGTGCGCGTCGGAGAGCGCGAGGATCATGTGGTCGACGCCCGCCGGCTCGATGTCGCGCCGGATCTTCTCGACGACCTCCTCCGGCGTGCCGGCCAGCGACAGCTTCTCGGCGAGCTCGGGGCGAAACAGCTGGATGGCCCGGGCCACGTCGCCCGCGCCGAGGGCGTCGACGACGGGCTGGACCTCCTCCAGGGAGATGCCATGGCGCCCGAGCTGCTCGGCGGGCATCGAGGAGATGTAGAAGGCGACGAGGATCCGCGCGGCGCGCTTGGCGGCGGCGGAGTCCTCCCCCACGACGGTCACGACCCACGCGCCGACGTCGATGTCGTCCATGCTGCGCCCGGCGCGGTCCGCGCCCGTCCGCACGTTGTCGACGACGTACTCGTAGGCCTCGCGCGAGTACGAGAGCGCGTGGTGCAGGCCGTCGGCGAGCTCGCCGGCGGCGACGAACGAGCGTGGGCCCTTCATGCCGCCCATGAGCAGCGGGATGCGCTCCTGCACCGGGCGGGCGGCGGTGAACAGCCCCGTGTACTGGAAGAAGTCGCCCTGGAAGTCGATCTTGCCGTCGGCCAGGAACGTGCGCATCACGTGCATGGCCTCCTTGAGCCGTGACAGCGGCTTGCGGTGCTCCCAGTCGACGTGGTACTGGGCCATCAGGCCGAAGTTGCCGGTCGAGACGACGCACTCCATGCGGCCGTTCGTCAGCTCGTCGAGCGTCGCGAGCTGCTGGCAGATCAGCGTCGGCTCGCGCAGGAAGACGTGGGTGACGTTCGGGCCGAAGCGGATGTGCTCCGTCTTGTCGGCGGCCGCCGCGAAGAGGACCCACAGGTCCTTGTGCCACGTCTCGTCGACCGCGTAGACGGCGTGGAAGCCGAGCCGATCCGCGGTCTTGATCATCTCGATCGAGTCGTCGAGCGGGTAGTCCGGCAGCATGCAGTAGCTGAAGCGCATCCGTCCCTTTCAGTCGCTGAGCAGTTCTCCGGCCGACAGGACCTTGCCGGCGAAATGGCGGTGCATCCAGTCGAGGTGGTCCAGGCGGCTGCGGGCGATGCGCTGGGTGTCCCAGTTCGGGAACGCCTGCTGGCGCACGTGCTCGGTCATCAGCCGCGGGTCGACCTCGTAGATGTGCTCGAAGCGGGTGATGGCGACGTCGGTCACCCGCGTGGGGGGCGGCGGCCGGCGCTGCTCGCCGTAGCGGAATGCGCTCACTTGAGGTCCTCCTCGAACGCTCCGTCGAGGCCGTACTTGCCCGGGTTCATGACGTTGTTGGGGTCCAGCGTGCGCTTGATCTGCTTCATGACGTCGTAGGCGCCGCCGAGCTCGATCGGCACGACGTCGACCTCGCCCTCCCGGCAGGCGCCGTGACAGGCGCTGATCGAGCCCCCGTGGTCGACGGCGACCTGGGCGATGTCCCGCTTGGCCTTGATCCACATCGCCCAGGTCTCGTCGTCGAGCTCCTGCTCCCAGATCCCGACGTCGATCTCGGTCAGGTAGTCCACGCCCGTCCGGCCGTTCGTGTAGGCGAACATGCCCCAGTCGTCGAAGACGTCGCTGCGCCGGCGCAGGTCCGCCACGATCTCGTGCCACTTCCTGCGGACCGCGGGCAGCTGGCTCCAGACGGTCGAGGCGTCCTCGCAGTGCCAGCTCATCGGCACGACCTGGCCGTCCTTCGTGCGCCCGTGCAGCGGGGTCGCGTAGCGGTCGTGGCGCGCGGCCCAGTCGCCCTCGGAGATCTCGTCGCCGAGGTAGCGGGCGCCGTTCTCGCGCGCGACCCGCATGATCCGCCTGCCCCCGGCGAGGACCTCGTCCTCGTTGCCGTAGAGGACCGCGCACACGAGCGCCCGGACGCTCTCGGGCTGCGGGATGTACGCCTCGTCGTCGCGACGCAGGTAGGCGACCTTCTCGTGGTCGAACAGCACGGCGCCGGCGAAGGTCGCGCAGTCGGTGCGGACGATCTCGCGCAGGGCCCGGTGGGCGGTGTCGTAGTCCTCGAACGACCAGAACGGCGAGAGCTCCGCCTCGGGCTTGGGGTACAGCTTGAGCGTCGCCTCGGTGGCGACCCCGAGCGTGCCCTGGTGGCCCATGAACAGCGGCTTGAGCGTGTATCCCGTCGAGCTCTTGGAGATCTTGCGCCCGCCGCCGTCGCCGATGCGCACGACCTCGCCGGTCGGCAGCACGTGGACGAAGCTCAGCACCAGGTCGCGCGTGTGGCCGTAGCGCGAGCCGATCAGCGACCAGCCGCTCGTCCCGATCCGGCCACCGACCATCGAGCACGGGTACGACGCCGGATCGTCGGGATAGATCAGCCCGTGGCGGCCGAGGACCTCGTTGAGCTTGAGCATGTTCACGCCCGCGCCGACGGTGCACGTTCGGTCCTCGAGGTCGATCTCGTGGATCTGGTCCAGGCGCTTGAGATCGAGCAGGATGCCGTGGCGCAGCGGCACCGCGCCGTCGGTGAGGCCGGTGCCGCCGCTGCGCGGGACGACCGGGACGCCGAAGCGGTTGGCGATCCGGACGATCTCCGCGACCTCCTCGGTGCTCGCCGGCAGGACGACGGCGTCGGGCACGTGGTCGGCCCACCTGTGCACCGGGAACGGCGCCGGCACGCGCGCGCGGTGCATGCGCGCCGGCTTGGTCGTCAGCAGGTGCTCGGACCCCAGGACCTGGGCGAGCTCCTCGAGGACCGCATCGTCGAGGCCGCCCTTCGTGGCGACGCTCACGACGCCACCTCGCCCCGGCTGCCCCCGACGTCGATGCCGAGCGACTCGGCCAGCAGCTCGTGGATGTCGACGACGTCGATGGCCCGCGGCTCACCCGCGGCGCTCAGCGGCCGCTCGGACCACGGGCACGCGCTGACGAGCGTGTCGACCTCGAGCTCGGCGGCCTGCGCGAGCCGGCGGTCGCTGATGCGGGCGGTGAGCTCCGGCTTCTCCACCGGCAGGCCCGCGCCCGCGCCCGAGCAGTACGACCACTGGGTGACCCGGTCGACGTCCCTGAAGTCGAGCCCCGGGATCGCGCGCAGGATCTCCCGCGGCTCCTGCCAGATGCCCTTGCGCTTGTTCAGGCGGCATGGGTCGTGGTAGGTGATCGTGCGCTCGATGGGGACGCTCGGCGTCAGCGTCCCGTCGCGCACGAGTCCCGCCAGCAGCTCGACGGCCAGCACGATCTCCAGGTCGTCGACCTCCGTCCCGAAGTACCGCGGGTAGTCCTCGGTGAACGTGATGTAGTCGTGCGGGTCGAGCACGATCACCCGCTTGGCGCCGACCGCGCGCCAGTCGTCGAGGTTGTGGCGGGCGAAGCGCATCGCCTGCTCGACGTAGCCCATCTCCGCGGCCGGCCCGCCGCAGCACCACTGCTCGCGCATGAGGCCGAACTCGACCCCCGCCTGCTTCAGCATCTGGGCGACCGCCCGCGGGACCGACGTGCGGTAGAACGCCGCCTCGCAGTCCACGAACAGGATCGTCTCGCCGCCGACGGGCAGGTCGAGGTCCGCCGCCCAGTCGGCGACGTGGTCCTGGTCGACAGGGACCGCGGGCGCGTCGCCGGCGAACTCGCCGAGCACCGGCTCGTGGCGGCGCTCGTCGGTCAGCAGGTTCCAGCGCTGGTAGCCGGGCTGGTGGATGCCCTGATCGACGGCGAGCGCGCGCACCGCCTTGACGAGGTCCACCGTACGGGTGCGGAAGCGGTAGAAGTCGCCGGTGAACAGCGTGTTCGGGCAGCGCAGCTCGCACGCACCGCACTGCGTGCAGTTGACGAAGTCCTCGGCGACGTCGGCCACGTCGAGCTCGCCCTGCTCCATCGCCACGACGTTCGCGTGGAACGCGGTCGGCGTCCACGACTCGTTGCGCGTCACCTGCTGGACCGGGCAGACCTCGCGGCAGAACTTGTGGCCCGAGCTGTAGCAGTTGTAGGCGGCATTGCGCCACTCCGCCACGAACGCGTCGGTGGTCTCCGGTCGCCCGCCATCGATCGTCAACTGACCCTCTCCCTCGGTTGAGTCCCCGTGCTCAAACCTATGAACCCATATGTCATCTGTCAAGATCCGTTCCACCAGATGTCGCCGAGCCACCTCCCTTCCAGCAGCCGGCACAGCGTCCTCGCCCCGCTCGATTCCGGCGGGCGCGTGGCGGTGGTCGAGCGCCGGCTTGCGGACGCGATCGACGTCGGAGTCTTCGGCGAGGGGGACCAGCTGCCGTCGGAGAGCGACCTCGCCGCCCAGCTCGGCGTGGCGACGGTCACGCTGCGCGAGGCGCTCGCCGGCCTGCGCCGGACGGGGCTCGTGGAGACGCGGCGGGGACGCCACGGCGGGACGTTCGTACGCGGGCCGGCCGACGGGCGCCTGCTCGACCGGATCGGCGCGCTCAGCGTCGACGAGCTGCGCGACCTGGCCGATCACCGGACCGCCGTGGCGGCCACCGTCGCCGAGCTGGCGGCCGAGCGGGCGTCAGCTCCGGACCTCGAGCGCCTGGAGGAGCACGTCGAGCGGCTCGCCGCCGCGTCCGGGCCCGTCGAACGCCGGGCCGCCGACGAGCGCTTCCACGTCGAGCTGGCAGCGACCACGCGCTCGCTGCGGCTCACGCGCGCGGAGATGGACCTGCAGGCCGAAGCCGGGCCGCTCGTCTGGCTCGTCGCGGACCCGGAGCGCGCGCTCCGCGATCACCGCGCGGTGCTGGCCGCGGTCCGGGAGCGGCGCCCGCGCGCGGCCCGCGAGCGCATGGCCGCGCACGTCGGCGCCGAGTTCGAGGCGCTGGTCGCGCTGCACCTTCGCCGCCTCACGCCGGATCCAGCGCCCGTCCTCGACCGCGTCTGCACCGCCCTGGAGGCCGTCTTCGACGAGATCGCGAGCGTGCGCGCGGTCGTCCTCGAACTGCCCGCCGCACCGCACCGCACCGATCTCGCGCCCATCCGCGACCGCGTGCACGCGATCCTCGAGCGGTCGCCGCTCGTGGCCGGGGCCGGCATGGTCTTCGCTCCCGGCGCGCTGCGGGACGCGCCGCGCTGGCTGGAGTGGTGGCGGCGCGCGGGGTCGGGGCCGCCGGTCTTCCTGAACGCCGAGCTCGACCCGGGGCGGCCGGAGTTCTACGACTACGAGGCCGCCGAGTGGTTCACCACGCCGCGCGACACCGGCACGCGCTGGATCGCCGGGCCGTTCGTGGACCACAGCGGCACGAACGAGCACATCCTCACGCTCACGATGCCGGTCGTGCGCGACGGGCGGTTCCTCGGCGTGGCCGGCGCGGACATCGCGGTCGGGTCGATCGAGCCCATCGCGGGGCCGGCGCTGGCCGCCGTCGGCGCGGACGCCGTGCTGCTCAACCACCGCGGCCGGGTCATCGCGACGAACACTCCCCGCTGGCCCGTGGGGGTGCTCTGGGGAGGCGACCCGGCCGGGGCCCGCGTCGAGCGCGATCCGCGCGTCGGGTGGAACGTCGTGATCAGCGCGTGAGCAGCTTCTTCTGGACCTTGCCCATCGCGTTGCGCGGCAGCTCCTCGACGTAGCGCACGACGCGCGGGCGCTTGTGCGGCGTGAGGAGGCGGGCGACGTGGTCGGCGAGCTCCTGCGGCTCGGGCTTCCCCGCCCCCGGGGCGACCACCACCCATGCCGCGATGCGCTCGCCGAGATCCTCGTCCGGCTCGCCGGCGACCGCCGCCTCGGCGACCGAGGGATGCTCGAGCAGGGCGTTCTCGATCTCCCCCGCGCCGATCTTGAAGCCGCCGCTCTTGATGAGGTCCGTCCCGCGGCGCCCGACGATCCGGATGTAGCCGTCCGGGTCGCGCATCGCCAGGTCGCCGGTGCGGAACCAGCCGTCGGGCGTCATGGCCTCGGCGGTCGCGTCCGGCCGGTTGAGGTAGCCGAGGAAGAGGTTCGGCCCGCGGACCTGGATCTCGCCGATCCCACCGGCATCCTCGCCCTCGTGGACGAGGCGCAGGTCGACGCCGGGCAGCGGCGGTCCGACGGACCCGGGGCGCCGGTCGCCGTCGGCATGGACCGCCGTGTTCATGAGCGTCTCGGTCATGCCGTAGCGCTCGACGACCTGCTGCCCCGTGAGGCGCTCGATCCGGGCGTGCTCGACGGCGGGCAGCGCGGCCGAGCCGGAGACGATCAGCCGCGCGCCGGACAGCGCGCGCGCGATCTCCGGGTCGGACTCGGCCGCGTCGGCGAGCCGGCGGTGCATCGTCGGGACCGCGAACAGCATGGTGCCGCCCGCGTCCAGGGCGGCGGCGATCGCCTCGGGCGAGAAGCGGCCGACGTGGTGGCCGCCGCCGCCCCGGCGCAGCGGCCCGAGCATCCCGAGCACGAGCCCGTGGACGTGGAAGAGCGGCAGCGCGTGGACGACGACGTCGTCGGCGGTCCAGGCCCACGCGCCGGCGAGGGCATCGAGGTTCGTGGCGATCGCGCGGCGCGGCATGCGCGAGCCCTTCGGCGGGCCCGTCGTGCCGGACGTGTAGACGACCAGCGCCGCCCGGTCGGCGCCGGGCTCCGGCGGGACGTCCCCGCCCGCGGCGCGCAGGTCGACGTCGTGGCGCGGCAGATCCGCCGGCACGTCCGCGTCCGGCGCCGCGAGGATCAGCTGGGGCGCGCTGTCGCCCAGGATGTGCTCGAGCTCGCGCTCGCCGGCCTTCGGGTTCAGCGGGACCGCCGGGACGCCGGCGAGCAGCGCGCCCACCACCCCGACGACCGTGTGCGCGGAGACGTCCGCCCATACCCCGACGCGCTCGGCGCCGGCCACGTGGTCGGCCACCGCGGCCGCCGCGTCGCGCATCTCGCGGTAGGTCAGGGTCTCGTCGCCGACGCGCACCGCGATCGCGTCGGAGGGCTCGGTCAGCGCGTCGAAGAGCATCGGTTCCGGACGCTACCCGGTCACCGGCGCGCATCGCCGACCGCGGCATGACGGACGGGCTGCGCGCCGAGCGACTCAGCGGCGGGCGCGCGCGGTCTCGCGGCGGCTGAAGCGCTCGAGCGCGTCGACGAGCTCGTCCTTGTCCATCTTCGAGCGGCCCTCGATGCCGGCGTCCTTGGCGTCCTCGTAGAGCTCCTGCTTCGTCTTGCCGGCGTTCACGCCGCCGTGGGTCTCGCCCCCGCCGCGCCGAGCGGACGCGCCGCCGCGGGCGGCCTGCTCATCGGACGGGCCGTATTCGTCCTTGGGCTCCCAGTGGTCGCCCTTCTTCTCGGCGACGTGCTTGACCGCGGCCCACGCCGTGCGGTGCGCGCGCTCCTCGCTGTCGTACTGCTCGTGGGCGCTGTCGAGCGTCTCCTCGTAGGTGCGCCGCACCTTCGCCGGCGATCGCTCGAGCGTGCTTGGAACGTCCTCTTTGCGTGCGGGCATGCCCCTGGGCTACCACGAGGGGCCGCTCGCAAACGGCGGGCGGACCCTCGCGTGACCTTGTGGGTGCGTCCGGCTACAGCGGCATCAGCGGCCCCGTGAAGGGCTCGGTGCCGTTGACCAGGTGGATCGACTGGCCGCCCTTGCCGTTGGCGTACGCGATCTCCTTGGCCAGGTCGCCGACCCCGTTGGACGCGGGCAGCGGGGCGATGGCGACGGTGCTCAGCACGCCGAGCGCCTTGCCGGTGCCGTCCATGAACGCGCTCCCCGAGTCGCCCGGGATGCCGGGCGTCACCGTGTAGACCGTGTGCGTCCAGCCGCCGGCGTCGTCACCCAGGCTGGCGCCCTCCTTCGGGCTCAGCTGCGTGATCCCGGCGCGCAGCGACGAGTTCCCGTACGAGAGGACCTTGTCGCCGGCCTGCGTGCCGGCCGTGTCGAGCCCGGTCGGTCCGCCCCAGAACGGGATCGACGGGTTGACCTTGGCGACGTCGGCCGGGTCGATCCTCACGAGCGCGAAGTCGTTGTAGGCGCAGGTGTCGGCATCGGCGTCGCCGCCCGACTGCATCGCCAGCCACGAGTTGTAGACGAGCGTCCCGGGCCTGCTCGCGCCGCCGATCGTGACCTTCGTGCCGAGCGGCAGCGACGCGGAGTCGCAGCCGTCGGTCTCGGTCGCCGCGCCCGTGCCGGAGCAGTGCGCCGCCTGCCCGATGTACGTGTTGCCGGCGTCCTGGAAGATGAAGTTCGCCGTGCACTGCGCGCCCTCGGTGTCGGTCTGCACGCCCGGATGGACCGGGGCGGTGGCCGCCGGCGCCCAGGCGAACGCGGGAGCCGAGGCGGCCAGCGCCGCGACCCCCGCGGCGGCCACGATCGCAGCCCTCATGCGCATCTTCACGTGGTTCTCCTCCTGCGTCCGGTGATGGAACAGCTCCTGCAACGCACCCGCGCGGGCGAACTTGCGCCGATTCGTGTAGGGATCGCACCATGCCCGTGGACTCCGAGACCGCCGCGCTGGCCACGCTCGCCGGCCGCGGACTGGCCGGTGCCGCGCGGCGCGTCGAGGAGGTGCACCAGGCGATCGCCGACCGGTCGTTCCGCTCGCCGGGCGCTCGTCCGGCCCGCGCCATCCACGACGCCGTCGCCGGCGCCGTGTACTCGGGCGTCCGCGGCGGCGCCCATCTGGCCGGCCGCGCCGTGGCCGCCACCGCCGCCGATCGGCGCGTGTCCGGCACGCCGCGCGGCGCGCTCGCCCAGTCCGTGCTCAACGGCTTCCTGGGCGACCAGCTCGAGGAGGAGTGCAGTCCCCTCGCCGTGCCGATGGCGATCCGCCACGACGGCGAGGACGTCGAGCTCACACCGGCCGGCCTGGGCGCGGCGTTCCCGGACGCGACCGGGCGCATCGTCGTGTTCGTCCACGGGCTCTGCGAGGACGAGAACGCGTGGAAGCTGCGTGCGGCGCGCCGCGGCGGCACGTACGCCACGCGCCTGCACGACGACCTCGGCGTCACGCCGGTGTCCGTCCGCTACAACACCGGCCTGCCGATCGCCGAGAACGGCCGCCGCCTCGCCCGCCTCCTCGAGCGCCTCGCTGCGGCGTGGCCGGTGACGGTGGGCCGCGTCGACCTCGTCGGGCACTCGATGGGCGGCCTCGTTGGCCGCGCGGCCTGCCACGCCGGCGCCGCGCGCCCAGACCGCTGGATGAGGGCGCTGCGCACGACGGTGACGCTCGGCACCCCACACCACGGCGCGCCGCTGGAGCAGGCGGTCGACGTGGCGGACCGCCTGCTGCGGCTCGCGCCCGAATCAACGCCGTTCGCGACCGTGCTCGGCCTGCGCAGCTCGGGCATCAAGGACCTGCGCGCCGGCTTCGACGCGCCGCTGCACGACGGCGCGCGCCACTACGCCGTCGCCGCCACGCTGACGCGCGGCGATCGCCACGCCCTCGCGCGGGTGCTCGGCGACACGCTCGTGCTCGTCCCGTCCGCGCACGGCCGCGGGCGCGGCGGCCGGCGGACCGGGTTCGGCGACGACGACGTGCGCCACCTCGGCGGGGCGGATCACCTCGCGCTGCTCAATCACCCGGCGGTGGAGAAGCTGCTCATGGCCTGGCTGGCCGGCGACGAGGCCTGAACCAGCGCCCGGTTGCCGGACGGGTCGGCGAGCTCGCGCGGCTCGCCGTCGCGGTCGACGACCGTGAAGTGGCGCAGCCCGACGGCATCGGCCGGGACGGGCGGGATGCCGACCCCGCGCCAGGTGTTCAGGCCGAGGTGGTGGTGGTAGCCGTCCCACGACAGGAAGGCCGCGCTCGGCATGCGGACCATGAGCTCCAGTCCGAGCGTGTCCTGATAGTGGGCGACGGCCGCCTCGAGGTCGGAGACGTGGAGGTGGACGTGGCCGACGCGGAAGCCGGGGCTCGCGTGGCGCACGGGCTCGTCCTCGGCGACCAGCCCATAGAGCGCCTGGAGGTCGAGCGGCTGCGTGTACATGCCGACCCGCTCGCCGGGACCGGGCGGCGGCCACTGGTCGCGGGGGCGGTCGGCGTAGAGCTCGAGGCCGTTGCCATCGGGGTCGGGCAGGTAGATGGCCTCGCTCACGCCGTGGTCGGAGGCGCCGTCGATCGGCGTGCGGGTGACGACGAGGCGCTGCACGGCGCGGGCGAGCTCCTCGCGCGAGTCGTGCAGCAGGGCGAGGTGGTAGAGCCCGGCATGACGGCCCGCGGGGCGGGCGGCCGGCTCCTCGACGAGCTCGAGCAGGTCGGCGGCGCCCGCGCCGAGCACGGCGCCGGCGTCGGTGCCGCGGTGAACCTGCAGGCCGATGACGTCCTGGTAGAAGGCGACGGAGCGGTCGAGGTTCGTGATGGTCAGTGAAGCGGGTCCGAGGTTCATGACCACATGATCCGCCGCGCGGGCTCGCCAGGGAATGGCACGACCTCACCGATGCATGGACTTTCCGCGCGTGAGGGCGCGGTAGGCCAGCGGAGACTCGCCGAAGCGGCGCTTGAAGGCCCGCGAGAAGTAGAGCTGGTCGCCGTAGCCGACGCGGTGGGCGACCTCGCCGACGGTGCGCTCGGTGTAGCGCAGCAGGCGCGCCGCCTCGAGCATCACGCGGTCGAGGATGAGCTCCTTCGTCCCGTGGCCCGTGACATCGGTGAGCGCGCGCGAGAGGGTGGAGGCCGGCACGCCGAGCGCGTCGGCGTAGTGGCGCGCGTCGTGGTGGGCGGCGAAGTCCGTCTCGAGCAGCCGGGCGAAGCGGCGGTGCAGCTGGACCTCCGCGTCGTCGGCGTCGCGCGCCTCGGTGCGCGTCGCGTCGTACCAGCGCTCGAACCACAGCAGCGCCACGGACACGAGGTGACGCGCGATCTCCGCGCTGCGGGCGTCGGCGGGCCGCTCGAGCTCCGCGCGCAGCATCCCGGCGAGCGTGCGCAGCCGCGCGCCGTCCGCGTCCGTGACCGGGACGACGCGACCGCCGCGCCCGGCGAGCATCCAGCCCGGGGCGCCCTCGAGCACCACCTCGTCGCGGAACCGGATGACGGTCGCGTCGAGCCCGCGGGCCTCCTCGAAGACGTGCACCTGGCCGCGGCCGATCAGCATCACCGTGCCGGGACGGGCCGGCACGCGCTCGCCATCGATGCGGTGGCAGCCCGAGCCCGCCGCCACCCAGATGAGCTCGTGGTAGTCGTGGCGGTGGGGCTCGCGGACCGGCTCGTCCTCGCCCCAGTCGCGCAGCTGCAGCACCGCGACGCCGTCGGCGACGTCGAGCCGATCGACGGTCAGGCCCGTCGACGCCATCGCTCGATCATCCGTGGGGAAGCCTTCCGCCGGTGGCCGCTGGCGAGCAGATCGCTCCGCGGCGGCGGACCGCCACGGAGCGGGCTCCGCTCACATCGTCAGCGCGACCGCGGCCTCCGGCGTCGCCACCCGGAAGCTGAAGCTCTCTTCCAGGTAGAGGTTCACGACGTCGGCGTCGTGCGAGTCGTAGCCGACCGACAGGTCCTGCCCGGACTCGAACAGGAAGTCCCCGCCGCGCAGGCTCACCACCACCGCCCCGCGGACGCCGGGAGCCCACACGAGCGGGCCGCCGAGGATCTTGCGCAGGTGGTCGAGCAGCGGGTAGCCGCCACGCTCGGTGGTCTCGACGACGCCCGTGTAGCAGTCCGGACTCAGAGCGAGGCCGTACGGCCCGGTGATCCCGACGGACAGCAGCATCTCGACGGCGCGCGCGACGTGGGTCGGGTACCGGTCCCAGTCGTCGTCGCCGAGCGGGACGTCCGGGTGCGTCGTCGCCTCCGCGACACCCTGGATCCCCGCGCTCGCGAGGCCGTGGAACACCGCCACGTTCTCCGCGATCGCCAGGTGCTGCACCGCGGCGTCGAGCGCGTCGAGGTCGATGTCCACCGCGCCCCGGTCGCGGTCGCGCAGCTCCGCCCGCGACACGGTGAACGGCGCGCGCAGCTCGACGAGCGGCAGGACGCGCCGCTGGACCGCCTCGACGCCCGCGATCGGCTCGCCGGCGACCGGCACGATCCGTCCCAGGTTCGTCGCCGAGTGCTCCCAGCCGAGCGGGCCGGTGAAGTCGACGAGCTTGCGCGCCGCGAGGTTCGGCGCGAGGCGTTCGCGGGCCTCTGAGTCGATCTCGTCCCACCCGGCTGACGTGATCGGCGCGTGCTCGCGCAGCAGATGGCTCACAACCCCTCCCCTCGCAGGCTGCCGATCCCGAGCGAGCCGTCGCCGGGTCCCTCGCCGCCGCCACCGTCGTCGGGTGCGGACCCGGCCTCGGCATCCTCGCCGTGCGCGACGATGTCGCCGGGCTGGAAGAGCACGCCCTCGGCGATCTGGCGCCACCGGGGCGTCTGGCGCAGGAGGTACTCGAGATCCATCGCGAAGTGCTTGAACTCCTCGCCCTGGGCGTCCTCCATGATCGCGCGCGCGGCCGGGTCAGGCTCGACCGCGAGCCGCTGCGCGTACCAGCCGATCGCCTCGGCCTCCTCGGTCAGCGACGCGCACATGCGGGCGAACGTGCGCGTGGCCGCCGGCAGATCCTCCGGCGGCTCGTGGTACTGGTCGAAGCCCATCGATCACTCCCGGGTCGGTGTTCTGCGGGATCTTCCCACGCTGGGGGCGCGGTCAATCCGTCCGGGTCAGCGTGACCTGGTAGGTGCCGGTGGTGACGTCGTCGTCCAGGCTGCCGGCCGCGACCCCGGGCATCCCGACGCCGGAGCAGCCGTGGTAGGCGAACGGCTGCGTCAGGTCGATGACGTCGTCGCCGAGACGGTCGGCCGGGAGCTCGATCGCGTGGACCGCATCCGCCGTGCAGTCGGCGCTGAAGACGCCGGCGAAGACGCCCGGGCCGACGTGCAGCTGCGCCGGGCGGCCGGACCCGCACGCATACCCGGTGCCCGGCGGGGTCGCGGAGCCCGCCCCGATGAGGACGTCCAGGCGGCCGGTCGTCGTGTACGGCTGTGGCGGGCCGCCCGGCGCCGGCGTGCCGGCGTCCGCGCCCGCGCCGTACGGGACGAACCCGTTCGGCATGCCGTCGCTGAACTGGTCGACCAGCACGCCGGGGCATGAGAAGGCGCCGCCGCGGTCGGTGCCGTCGATCGGGTCGACCGACCCCGACGCGCTGAACGCGTAGAACGGCAGGCCGCTCCGCGGGAACGTGAGCTGCGCCACGCCGTTCACGCGGTCGACGAACACGTCGACGTCCCACGAGCCGGTGAACGACGAGCTCGCCGAGCCGTTGTACGTCAGCTCCTGGCACGCCGGCGGGCCGCCGCTGCAGGCCGGGTCCGGGCGGACGTCGAGCACGTGGCGGCCGTCGCCGACGCTGACCGACAGCGCATAGCGGTAGGTCACGGTGCTGGACGTCGTGAACGTGCGGTCCGCCGCGACCGCCGTGCCCCAAGGCGTGAGCGCGCGCAGGCGGTAGTGATAGGTCGTGTCCGGCGCGAGGCCGGCGAGTGACGCCGAGACGTCGACCGCGCCCTCGCCGCTGCCGATCGTCGAGCCCGCGTCGTCGGGCGCGTACGGACCGGCGGCGCCCGCCACCGATCCGTAGGCCGTGGTCGTCCCGTAGTCGAACACGGCGACCGCCTCGCCGCCGTGCGGGTCGACGGTCCCCTTCAGCAGCGCCGCGGTCGGATCGTCGGTCGCCGCCTCGCCGGTCACCGCGTCCGGCGGCCGCGGCGTGCGGAACGTCGCGTCGTCGCCGGTCGCCGTGCCGAGCTCGTTGCGCGCCGCGATGCGGAAGTGGTAGGTCGTGTCCGCGCTGAGCCCCGTCAGCATCGAGCGGACGCGCTGCTCGAAGTCGGACTCCGCGTCGAGACCGGCCGCCGGCGACGTGAGCGGAGCCGTGGATCCGTACGCGGCCGTCGGGCCGTACTCGAAGAACGCGTCGGTCGCGCGGCGGTGGGGGTTGACGTAGGCGCTGACGTCCGCGGCGGCGGCGTCGGAGCGCACCTGCGCGTCGCCGGTCTCCACGCCGGGGGCACCGGGCGCCGAGCTCGAGGCGTCGCCGCCGCCGGTGTCCTGGCCCGTGTCCTCGCCGGGCCCGGTCGACGGCTCGTCGCCCGGCGCGCGGTCGCCGTCGAGGCTGCCCGCGCCGAACCGCACGCCGAAGCGGCGGCCGAGCTCGCGCTCGATCGTGCGCAGCGCACCGCGGCTCAGCTGCCCGGAGAGCACCGCGCCGCCCACGGCGTCGACGACCGCGTCGCCGAACGTCTCCGGCCCCGTCCTCGTCGCCGACCAGCTGAAGTTCGGCCCGCTGCGCCGGTCGTCGCCCAGCAGCTCGGACAGCCCGCGCTGGAGCCTCGCCGTCAGGTCCGGCTCGCGACAGTGGCCGCCGGCGGTCGTCGTGCTCAGCAGCGCGGCCTGCTGCGTGAGCGACCCGCGCTGCTCGACGACGCTGGCCACGCGCGCCGGAAGGCCGGTGAAGAGCATCGCCTGCGCGTCGCCGGTCGGGTCGGCGCCCGCCGGGCGCCGACGCCAGCAGATCCGCTCCCCCTCGGCCGCCGCGGGCTGGTCGCCGCCCGACCGGGCGTGGGCGAGCGCCACCACGCCGACGTAGGACGCCGTGTTCCCGGCGGGCCGCCGCACGCGTCGGATCGTCCCGACCAGGACGACGTCCTTCGCGAGCCGGCGGCGCCGGATCGGCTCGGCGCCCGCGGTGAGGGGCGCCTTCTCCTTCGGCCCGAGGTCGACGTCCATCCGGAACACGGTGGCGCTGATCCGCCCCGCGTCCGGCACGGCGAAGCCCGTGCGGACCTTCGCGACGGCGGGGGCCGCCGCGGCTGCCGCGACCGCGACGGTTGCGAGCGCGGCCGCGCCCCCGCCCAGCACTCCGGTGACGACCTGCCGCCCGCGCCGGATGCCCATGCGCGCAGCGTAGGCGAGTTCGCCGCGCGCGTGGGCCGTTTGCTTCGGGCGTGCTACACCGGCGTCGCGGCGGCCTCCTGGATCGCGCGCCAGACCCGCTCGCCGTTGGCCGGCATGTCGACCGTCCGCACCCCGAACGGGGCGAGCGCATCGATGACCGCGTTGTGCACGGCGGGCGTCGCGCCGATCGTCCCGGACTCGCCGATGCCCTTGACGCCGAGCGCGTTCATCGGCGTGGGCGTCACCATCTCCACGCGCTCGATCGACGGCAGCTCCGCCGCCGACGGGAACGCGTACGAGACGAACGTCTCCGTGACCGGGTTGCCGTCGGCGTCGTAGGCGACCTCCTCGTACAGCGCCTGCGCGATGCCCGTGAACACTCCGCCGTGCACCTGCCCGTCGGCGACGATCGGGTTGATGATCGTGCCGGCGTCGTCGACCGCGATGTGGCGCAGCATCCGGACCGCGCCCGTCTCCGTGTCGACCTCGACGACCGCGAGGTGCGCGCCGAACGGGAAGGTGGGCGCCGCCGCCTGGAACTCGGTCTCGACCTTGAGGTCGCCGAGGCGCTGCTCCTCGTCGAGCCGCGACGCGAGCTCGCCCCACGTCATGCCGACGTCGGGGCTGCCGGCCACGCCGAACCGCCCGGCGCCCGTGTCGAGCACGACGTCGTCCGGGCTGGCCTCGATGAGGTCGGCGACGATCTCGCGCGCCTTGTCGACGACCTCGCCGGACGCCTTGTCGGCCGCCGCGCCGCCGATCTGCGTCGACTTCGAGCCGTACGTGCCGGTGCCGCGGGCGACCTCGTCGGTGTCGCCCTTGAGCACGGTGATCTTCTCGATCGGGATGCCGAGCCGCTCGGACGCGATCATCGCGAACGTCGTCTCGTGGCCCTGGCCGTGGGAGAACGAGCCGGTGCGCACGATCGCGCCGCCGTCGCCGGTGATCTCGACCGCCCCGAACTCCGCCTCGCCGAGCCCGTTGGTGATCTCCACGTACGTGCTCAGTCCGATGCCGAGCGCCATCGGATCCCCCGCCTCCCGGCGGCGGCGCTGCTCGGCGCGCAGGTCCTCGTAGCCGGCCTTCTCGAGCGCGAGGTCCAGCGCGCCCTCGTAGTCGCCGATGTCGTACGTCGCCCCGGACGCCGTGGTGTACGGGAAGTCCTCGGGCTGGATGAAGTTGACCCGGCGCAGCTCGGCCGGGTCCATCTCGAGGTCCGCGGCGAACGCGTCGATCGCCCGCTCGAGAACCTGCGTCGCTTCGGGGCGCCCCGCGCCGCGCAGCGGCCCGGTCTGCGGCGTGTTCGACACGACCACGGTGATGTCGACGTCGATCTTCGGGATCTTGTAGACGCCGCTGGCCATGAGCGCGGTGAAGCTCGGCAGCATCGTCCCGATGGCCGGGTAGGCGCCGCACTCGGCGAGCGAGCTGAGGCGCAGGGCCTGCACGCGGCCGTCGCGGCCGCCGCCGATCTTGAAGTCGATGCGCTGGGCGCGGCCCTGGTGCATCGCGACGAGATTCTCGCTGCGCGTCTCGACCCAGCGGATCGGCCGGCCGAGCTTGCGCGCCACCGTGGCGGTGATCACGTCCTCGACCGCCAGGCCCTTGCCGCCGAAGCCGCCGCCGACGTCGGGCGCGATCACGCGCACGTTCTCGGCGTCGAGGCCGAGCGCCGTCGCCAGGCCCTCGCGGTCGGCGTGCGGGGTCTGGCTCGACAGCCACACGGTGAGCCGCCCGTCCTCCCACACGGCGGTCGTCGCCCGCGGCTCGAGCGGCGCGACGGCCAGGCGCTGGCTGACCAGCGTCCCCTCCGTGACGACCTCGCAGCCGTCGAAGAGCTCCTCGTCCGTCATCGAGGGCGGCTTGCGCGAGGCGACGTTCGTGCCGAGGTCCTCGAACAGCAGCGTCTCGTCCTTCAGCGCTTCGCGCGCGTCGGTCACCGCCGGCAGCGGGTCGTAGTCGACGTAGACGAGCTCCCCGGCGTCCTCGCCGGCGGCCTTCGTCTCGGTCACCACCACGGCGACGACGTCCCCGGCGAAGCGGACCTTCTCGGAGGCGAGGAACGGCCGCCCCATGCCCGGATCCACGCCGATGAACGGGAGGACCGGGTTGACGCCCATCCCGAGGTCCTCGGCGGTGAAGACCTGGGTGCCGGGCTTCGCGCGCGCCTCCGAGGCGTCGATGCCGGTGATCCGCGCGTGGCCGAGCGGCGAGCGCACGAACGTCAGGTACAGCCCGCCCTCGAACGGGAGGTTGTCGACGTAGCGCCCCTCGCCCCGCAGGAACCGCGGATCCTCCTTGCGGCGCACGTGCTGGCCGATCACGTTCGTCATCGCGTGACTCCTTCGAGCGCCAGGCCCAGCGTCATTCGGTCCTCCTCCGGGGGGTTCTCAGGAACCCATCATCTCCGATCCGGGCCCGCCATGGGGCGACGATCGGGGGGAAGTCGGCGTGCGGCCCTTCTCCGCCGGCGCTCCACGGGGTTGGCTGACCTCATCGCTGTCGCCGACGACCCTCGAGACGCCCCGGCGGCCGGCCGCGACGCGCCGGGTGGCCCGCGCCTGCGCGCCTGGCTCGCGGCGCGCCTGGGCGTGCAGGACGGGGAGCTGCGCCTGACGCCTCTGGCGGCATCCGGGGACTCGAACCTCATGTACGAGGTGTGGGCGGACGACCGTGCGTGGATCCTGCGGATCCCGCCCGCGATCAAGAACGACGCCTCCGCCCACGACGTGCTGCGCGAGCACCGGATGCTCGCGGCGCTGGAGGCGACGGGCGTTCCGCATCCCGCCCCGGTCGCCGCGTGCGCCGATCCGGAGATCCTCGGGCGCCCCTTCTACGTCATGGAGCACGTCGCAGGCTTCAGCCCCTCGGACCCGCTGCCCGGCCCGTGGGCGAGCGATCCGGCGGCGCTGAGCGCGCTCGGCCCCGCCGCCGCCGAGGCGCTGGCCGGCGTCGGCGAGGTGCCGTGGCGGGGGATCGGCCTGGAGGGCTTCGGCCGCCCGGACGGCTTCCTGGAGCGCCAGGTCCCGCGGTGGCTCGCGCAGCTGCAGCGCTACCGCGTCCGCGAGCTCGAGGGCCTCGACGAGGTCGCGCGCTGGCTGACCCAGCACCGGCCGCCGGACCGCGAGCCGGGCATCCTGCACGGCGACTTCCACCTGCGCAACGTCATGTTCTCGGCGCAACCGCCGGCCCGCGTCGTGGCGATCGTCGACTGGGAGATGGCGACGATCGGCGACCCGCTGCTCGACCTCGGCACGCTGCTGGCGACCTGGTCGGAGCCTGGCGAGCCGGTGTTCATGATCGGCGCGGTCACCGACGTGCCCGGGATGGCGACCCGGGCCGAGATCGCCGCCGCCTACGAGCGGCGCAGCGGCCGTCCGGTCGAGCACGTCGACTTCTACATGGCGCTCGCGCTCTTCAAGCTCGTGTGCATCCTGGAGGGCTCCTACGCCCGGCTGCTGGCCGGCGACAGCGAGCACGAGAGCCATCGCCGCTACGAGACCGTGGTGCCGACGATGGCCCGGCGCGCCCATGACATCGTCCGGGGCGCCTTCACCGTCTAGTGGTTCGTCTCGGAACTATCGGGATGAAGTCGGCGGCGCCGCGCCGCATTTCGGGTCGATGGTTGCGGGACGGGCCACCAGGAGGACAGGGATGAGCCGTACGGCAGCCGAGCTGTTCGACCTCAGCGGACGCGTCGCTCTCGTGACCGGGGGCAGCCGCGGCCTCGGTCGCGAGATGGTGCTCGCCTTCGCGCAGGCGGGCGCCGACGTGGTGATCTCCTCGCGCAAGCTCGACGCGTGCGAGGCGGTGGCCGAGGAGGTCCGGGCGCTCGGCCGCGAGGCGCTGCCGGTCGCGGCTCACGCCGGGCGCTGGGACGAGCTCGACGCGCTGGCCGATCGCGCCTACGAGCACTTCGGCCGCGTGGATGTCCTGGTGAACAATGCGGGGATGTCGCCGCTGTTCGAGTCGCTGGACACCCTCGGCGAGGAGCTCTTCGACAAGGTGGTCGCGCTGAACCTCAAGGGGCCGTTCCGGCTGGCGTCGGTGGTGGGCACGCGGATGGCGGCCGGCGACGGCGGGTCGATCATCAACGTGTCGAGCACCGCGTCGCTGCGGCCGCACTGGGCGCTCATGCCCTACGGCGCGGCCAAGGCGGGCCTCAACGCGATGACCGAGGCGTTCGCCGGGGCGTTCGGGCCGACGGTCCGCGTCAACGCGATCGCGCCCGGGACGTTCCTCACCGACGTGTCGCGCGCATGGGACATGGAGACGTTCGCGAAGATCGCCGCCGACTTCCCGCTCGAGCGCGGCGGGCAGCCCGACGAGATCGTCGGCCTCGCGCTGTACCTGGCCAGCGACGCGTCGAGCTACGTGACCGGCGCGACGGTCGTGATCGACGGCGGCGCGATGTGGGGCACGCGGAAGCCGACGGGATGAGCGGGCCCGGGCGACGCGGGGGGCCGCTTCACGGCATACGCGTGGTCGAGCTCGCCGGGATCGGTCCCGGGCCGTTCTGCGCCATGGTCCTCGCCGACCTCGGCGCGGAGGTCGTCCGCGTCGACCGCCCCGCCGACGTCGACGGGCCGCCGGCCACGGGCGCCGACGCGCTGAACCGCAGCCGGCCCTCGATCGCCGTCGACCTCAAGCATCCGCGCGGCGTCGGGATCGTCCTCGATCTCGTCGACCGCGCCGACGCGCTCATCGAGGGGCTGCGCCCGGGGGTCGCCGAGCGCCTTGGCGTCGGCCCCGAGCCGTGCCTGGCCCGCAACCCGGCGCTCGTCTACGGGCGCATGACCGGCTGGGGACAGGACGGCCCGTACGCCCGCATGCCCGGCCACGACATCACGTACATCGCGCTGTCCGGCGCCCTGTCGGCGATCGGGCCGCCGCAGCGGCCCGCCGTGCCGCTGAACCTCGTCGGCGACTTCGGCGGCGGCGGGATGCTGCTCGCCGTCGGCGTGCTGGCCGGCGTCCTGCAGGCCCGGTCCACCGGGATCGGACAGGTCGTCGACGCCGCGATGACCGACGGGTCCGCGCTGCTGATGACCCTCATCCACGGGCTCCACGGCGCCGGCACGTGGACGCTCGAGCGCGAGGCGAACCTGCTCGACGGCGGCGTGCCGTTCTACGCCGTCTACGAGGCCGCCGACGGCCACGTCGCGGTCGGCGGGCTCGAGCCCCAGTTCCACGCGGCGATGCTCGAGCGGATGGGGCTCGACGACGTCGACCCCGCCGCCCAGTTCGACCCCGCCTCGTGGCCGGCGCTGCGCGAGCGCCTCGCGGCCGAGTTCCGCACCCGCACGCGCGCACAGTGGGAGCAGCTCTTCCTCGGCACCGAGGTCTGCGCCGCGCCGGTCCTCGACATGGCCGAGGTCGCCGCGCACCCCCACAACGCCGCGCGCGGCACGTTCCAGGAGGTCGGCGGCGTCATGCAGCCGAGCCCGGCGCCGCGGTTCAGCGAGACGCCGGCCGCGCCGCCGACCCCGCCGCCCCGGCCGGGCGAGCACACGACCGAGGTGCTGGCCCGCTGGGGCGTGGACGACGCGACGGTCGCCGCGCTGCTCGCCGACGGCGCGATCCGTCAGGCGACCGAGGCCTCGGACGCCAGGCGGTCGGCGAGCAGCGGCGCGTAGCTCTGCTCGACGACGGGATGCTCCGGGCCGCCCCCGCACTCGCGGCGCAGCTCGGGCAGGATCTCCTCGGCGAAGAACCAGTACTGCTCCTCGACCTCCTCGTGCGACATGCCCGCTGACTCGAAGCGCAGGTTCAGGCACATGTCGCCGCCGCCGTAGGCGTCCTCGCGGAGCTTGAGGATGCCCTCCAGGACGCGCTGCTTGCTGCCCTGGAAGATCACGTCGCGCTCGCGCAGGAGATCCGGCGTGATCGGGATCGTCGGATCGAACGGCTCGCCCGGATCGCCGAGCACCCCGGAGAACCCGAACGGCGAATAGAAGTCCCACAGCGCCATCTCGCCCTCGCCAGCCTTCTTGAGGTTGCCGACGCTGCCCTCCTGGACGTGGATCACGCGCGAGGCGATGAGCCCGCGGCGCCGCTCCCCGTCCCACCCCGGCTTGAACTCGCCGCGGCCGAGGCGGTCCGGCCAGTCGTGCTTGGCCGCCTCCTCCATGTAGATCCCGATCTTCTCGCGGATCTTCGCCGCCGACTCGTAGAAGAAGTTGCCGTTGACGCCGTTGCGCGCCGCCCACTGGCACGAGCGGTTGCTCGTGATGCCCTCCCACAGCGGCGGGTAGGGCTTCTGCACCGGCTGCGGCAGCACGGACAGCTGCTTCAGCCGCGTGGTGGTCGCGACGACCGGCATGCCGCCCGAGTACAGGTCCGGCGGCCCGATGTCGAGGACGTCCTCGAGGTCCGGGAAGCCCTCACGGCCCAGCTGAGCGATGGTCTGCGAGTGGTTCCACTTCGCCCACGTCGGGGGGACCGAGAAGAACTCCCCGTGGTGCGAGAACGACTGCTCCGTCCACGCCTTCTTGACGATGGTGAACGCCTCGTCGAAGAAGGACCGGTTGCGCTCCTGATCCTGGGTCGTCGAGCCCAGCGACTGCCCGAAGACCTCGGTCTCACGCGGCTGATATCCGCGCCCGAGGCCGCACTCGACCCGACCGCCGCTCAGGACGTCCAGCAGCGCCACCTGCTCCGCCAGGCGCAGCGGGTGATGCCAGGTCACGATGTTCGCCAGCTGACCGAGGCGGATCCGGTTCGTCAGCATCGCCGCCGCGGACTGCACCTGCAGCGGGTTCGGGCTGATCTCCATGCCCTCGATGTTGAAGTGGTGCTCGACCAGCCAGTAGATGTCGTAGCCGAGCTGGTCGGCGAGCACCATGCGGCGGATCGACGCCTTCATCATCTCGGCGGTCGCGGCCTGGACGTCCTTCAGCGTTCCGTCGGTCACGCGGATGCCGTCGGCGCCCTCCTTGAAGGGCAGGTCCAGCGCCCCCGTGTCGAAGATCCCGATCTCGATCACGTCTCTCTCCCCTCGTCGATCCGGCGCCGACCCTGCTCCGGGCCGGTCCGCCGGTCAACGCCGCGCGTCAGAACACCGAAGGGTGGCGGGTCACCCCCTGAACGGCGGGAGTTCGCGCGGGCCGACTCCGGGCGCCCGCGCGCGTTTGCCAGATTCGCCGCGACGATGGACGCCGGCGCCGGCACGGAGGGCCTGGACCTGTCGGGCGCGATGGTGCCCGACCTCATCGGCCACGCCACCCGGCGGTTTCCCGACAAGCCCGCGGTCGACCTCGACGGCACGACGCTGACCTTCGCCGAGGTCTCCGACCGCGCGTCACGCTTCGCCGCGGTCCTGCGCGCCCGCGGGATCGCCCCCGGCCGGCGCGTGGCGACGCTGATGCTCAACGAGCTCGAGTGGCTGGAGATCCGCGTCGGCGCGCAGCGCGCCGGCGTGATCCTCGTCCCGCTCAACTACCGGCTGGCCGAGGCCGAGCTGGCGGCGATGCTCGAGGACTGCGAGCCCGACCTGCTCGTCGCCGGCCCGGAGTTCGCGGAGCTGGGCGCGCGGATGCCGGTGCCCGCCCTGTTGCGCATCGGCGCGCCCGCATCCGAGGGCCCGGAGTCCTACGGCGCGAGCACCGCCGCGGCGACGCCGCTGCCCGCACCGTCGGGCTTCGCGCCCGAGGCGATCTGCCAGATCAGCTACACGAGCGGGACGACCGGGCGCCCGAAGGGCGTGATGCTCTCCAACCGCGCCGTCCATGCCGGGACCATCGCGATGGGCCACGAGCTCGGCGCCCACCCGTACGCCACGTTCCTCGCCGTCACGCCGCTGTTTCACATCGGCTCGCAGGTCGGGACCTCGTGCACCTACCTCGGCGGGACGCTCGTGCAGAGCCGGCGCTTCGACCCGGCCGAGTTCGTCGAGACGCTCGGGCGCACCCGCGCGACGCACTGCCAGCTCGTGCCGGCGATGGCCCAGATGGTGCTCGACCGCTGGGACGAGCGGGCCGGCGGCTCGCTGCAGCGCATCCTCTACGGCGCGGCCCCGATGGCGCCGGCACTGCTGCGCGAGGCGCTGGCCACCTGGGGCTGCGAGTTCGTCAACGGCTACGGCAGCACCGAGTCGACCGGCATCTCGGCGCTCGCCCCGCACGAGCACGATCCCGACCGGCTGCCGCATCTGCTCGGATCGGTGGGGCGCAGCTTCGCGCTCAGCGTCCCGCGCCTCGTCGACGAGGAGGACCGCGACGTCGGCCCCGGCGAGATCGGCGAGGTGCTGGCGCGCAGCCCGGCGATGATGAGCGGCTACTGGCGCAACCCGGACGCGACCGCGGAGGCGCTGCGCGGCGGCTTCATGCACACGGGCGACCTCGGCTACCGCGACGAGCAGGGCTACCTGTACCTCGTCGACCGGCGCAACGACAAGATCGTCACGGGCGGCGAGAACGTCTTCCCCAGCGAGGTCGAGCACGTCATCGGCGAGCACCCGGCGGTGCGCGAGGCGGGCGTGATCGGCGTGCCGGACCGCACGTGGGGCGAGGCGGTCGCGGCCGTGGTCGTCGTCGGAGACGACGGCGCCGTGTCCGCCGACGAGCTCGCCGCGCACTGCCGCGCCCGGCTCGCCGGCTACAAGGTCCCCAAGCAGATCCGGTTCGTCAGCGGCGAGCTCCCGCGCACGCCGACCGGCAAGCTGCTGCGGCGCGAGCTGCGCCGCACATGGCCGTCAGACGGCGGCTGACCCGCGCGCGCCCGCCCACAGCTGCCCGGTCGCGATGCGCGCGCCCTCCGCGAGCGCCTCGAGCTTGGCCCACTGGATCTCCGGGTGCGTGCGCTGCAGGAACGCGCCCTGCGCGAAGCCGCAGTCGGTGCCGCCGATGACGTTCTCGCGGCCGACGAGCCCGGCCAGCCGCTTGAGCCGCTCGGCGATGAGCTCGGGATGCTCGACCACGTTCGTGTGGTGGGTCACCACGCCGGGGATGAGCTTCTTGCCCTCGGGCAGCGCGACGTCCTCCCAGATGCGCCACTCGTGCTCGTGGCGCGGGTTGGCCTGCTCGATCGCGTACGCGCCCGCCTTCACGCGCAGGACGAGGTCGACGACGTCGCGCAGCGGCGGGTCGTAGGCGTGCGGGCCGTGCCAGCTGCCCCAGCAGACGTGGTAGCGGACCCGGTCCTCGGGCAGGCCCGTGAGCGCGTGGTTGAGCGCGTCGACGCGCAGCTCGGCCCAGCGCCGGTAGTCCTCGAACGAGCCGCCGAGCGAGAGGATCGAGTCGCACTCGTGCATGAGCACGGCGTCGTCGACCTGCAGCATGAAGCCGGAGTCGACGATCGCCCGGTACTCGACCGCCATCGCGTCGGCGAGCGCGAAGACGAACTCCTCGTCGGTGGCGTAGTGCTCGTTGCGCAGCCAGTAGGCGCTGGCGGGCGCGACCGCCGGCAGGAACGCGTCCTGGACCTCGAGCCCCTCGAGCGCGCCGCGCAGGTTGGCGATGTCGCGCTGCAGCGCGGTCTCGTCGTAGGAGAGCGGCCCGGTGCAGACCCAGACCTTGCCCTCCGGCTCGCCCGCCTCGTCCTCGATGACGTCGGCCGCGCCCGCGGCGCCCAGGCTCTCGCGGTTGGCCTTGTCGAACTGGGCGTCGTGCTCGGCGTAGAAGCCGGGGAACGCCTGGCGGTCGCGGCTCGGCGGCAGGATGCTCGTGCTCTCCAGCGGAACCATCCGCGACTCGAGCCCCCTGAGGCGCTCGTAGAGGTACGTGATCCAGGTCGACTTGCCCATCTCGCCGTCGCTGACGACGTCGACGCCCGCCTCGACCTGGCGGCGCACCACGTGGTCGACCGCGGCGCGCAGGGTCCGCTCGTACTCGGCCTGGTCGAAGGGCTCGCCCAGCTCCATCTTGCCGAGGAACGCCAGCAGGTCGGGGGGCCGGATCAGGCTCCCGGTGTGGGTCGTCAGGATGCGGTCCATGTTCACTCCTCGGTCGGCCGCCGCAACGTCCTCGAACGTAGACGCGGGCGCCTCGCGTCGCTTGCCGCTCTGCGTACAAGCGCTTGCCTGACCGCACCCCGCGGGGGCCTACGACGGCGCGCGGAACGTCGCGCGGAAGTCGCGCGGGGAGACGCCGTACGTGGCACGGAACGCGCGGCTGAAGTGCGGCGCGCTGACGAACCCCCAGCGCAGGGCGATCTCGAAGATCGATTCGCCGTCCATCGCCGGGTCGAGCAGGTCGCGCCGGCAGCGGTCCAGCCGCTTGGCCTTGATGGACTCCCACACGCTCGTGCCCTCGGCGGCGAACAGCTTGTCGAGGTAGCTGCGCGAGATGTAGTGGCGGCGGGCGATGGCCTCCGGCGACAACGCCGGGTCGGTGAGGTTCGCGTCGATGAACGCCTTGATCTGGGTGCGCAGCATGTCCGCCGTGCTGACCTGGGCGCCCACCGTCGACGGCCGCAGGTAGATCGTGCGGACGAGGTCGACGACGCTCTCGGCGACCTGCGGGTCGTTCTCGGCGAGGGTGCCGTCCTCGAGGCCCGCCTGCAGCTCGACGAAATAGTGGCGCACCAGCTTGCCCATGCCGGCCTCGCCGTCGATGCATTGGGCGGTGCGCCGGCAGACGCGGTCGACGTGCGCGCCCATCAGCAGCGACGGCACTTCGACGATCACGCCGTCGAACGAGGTCAGCGACTCGATCTCGAACGGCGCCGACGACTGCCAGCTGATGAGCTCGTTCGGGCCCGCGACGTCCGAGCGGTCCTCCTGCGCGACCGCGCAGCGCCCGCGCGTGAGCACCATGCAGTGGATGAGCTCGGGGTCGTCGGCGCGGATCAGCGGCAGGGTGCGCCGCACGAGCGACGCGTCGGACCACATGCGGTAGAGCGTCACCGGACCGAGCTCGTAGCGCAGGAGGCGGGCGGCGAACGGCGGGTCGGCGCGGCGCTGGCGCTCGTCGCGCAGCTCGACGGCGATGGGCTCGAAGACCTGCAGCGAAGCCTCGGTCCACAGGTCGAAGCGCTCGCGTGGCGGCGCGGTCTCCGTGTCGACGACGACGGCCAAACCCGACCCCTCTCTCTCGTGGGTGGATGCTATCGCGACGCAGAGCGACAGCGGCCGGTCACAGCCTCACCGCGGTGAGCATCCGCGATGCCAGCGCGGCGCCTTCGGCCAGCGCGCGCAGCTTCGCCCACTGGATCGTCGGGTGCGTGCGCCGCAGGTACGGACCCTGGGCGAAGCCGCAGTCGGTCGAGGCCTCGACGTTCTCCGGGCCGACGAGCTGGGCGATCCGCGCCAGGCGTTCCGCGACGAGCTCCGGGTGCTCGACGACGTTCGTCGCGTGCGAGATGACCCCCGGCGCGATGCGCCTGCCCTCCGGCAGTGCGACGTCCTCCCACACGCGCCACTCGTGCTCGTGGCGCGGGTTGGCCGCCTCGAACAGGTACGTGCCGGCGTTCACTGAGAACATGAGGTCCAGCACGTCGCGCAGCGGGATGTCGTTCGTGTGCGGCCCGTTCCAGCTGCCCCAGCAGACGTGGTAGCGCACGCGCTCGGGCGGGATGCCTTCCAGCGCGTGGTTGAGCGCCGCGATCCGCGGCCGCGCCCAGGCGTGATGGTCGGCGAGCGTTCCCGGCGGGACGAGCACGTCGTACATGAACGGGATGAACGCGTCGTCGACCTGGAGCATCAGGCCCGCGTCGACGATCGCCCGGTACTCCTCGCGCAGCGCCTCGGCGATCCCCATCAGCGCCGCCTGCTCGCCCCCGTAGTGCTCGTCGATGAGGACGGGAAAGCAGCTCGCGGGCGCGACGGCCGGCAGGAATCCGTCCTCCACGCCGGCCGCGTCCATCGCCGCCGAGAGGTTGGCGATGTCGCGGGCGATCGCGGCGTGGCCCGTGTAGCGGACCGGCCCCGTGCACGCCCAGATGCCGCCCGGCTCCTCGTAGTCGCCCTGCTCCCTGGCGAAGTACTCGGCGTAGAAGTCGGGGAAGCGCGCCCAGTCGGTGGGGATCGTCGGGTCGTCGCAGCGGAAGCGCTCCTCGCGGCGCATGCTCGTCGCGGGCGCCGGACGGATCTCGAAGCCCTCGAGGCGGCGGTACACGTAGTGGTTCCAGGACGACTTGCCGAACTCGCCGTCGCTGACGATGTCGATCCCGGCGTCGCGCTGGCGGCGGACGACCTCGTGCACGCTGTCGCGCAGGCAGGACGCGTAGGCGTCCTCGTCGCCGGGCCGCCCCGCGTCGATGCGGCGCATGTGCGCGACGAGCTCGTCCGGCCGGACGAGGCTGCCGACGTGCGTGCACGGGATGCGGATCGTCGGCCGGCTCACGCCGCCTCGCCGTGCTCGCCGAAGTAGCTCGCCATCAGCAGCTCGTGGTTGGACCGCAGCGCCGCCGCGTCGTCGTGGAGCACGACGCGCCCGTGCGAGAGGACGTAGCCGCGGTCGGCGACGGTCAGCGCGAGCTGGACGTGCTGCTCGACCAGCAGGACCCCGCACCCGCTGTCGTCCGCGTACCGGCGCACGACGGGCAGGAGGCGTTCGACGATGAGCGGGGCGAGCCCGAGGCTGAGCTCGTCGAGCAGCAGCAGGCGCGGGTGACGGGCCAGGGCGCGCGCGACCGCGAGCATCTGCTGCTCGCCACCCGACAGCAGCCCGCAGCGGCGGTCCTGCAGCTCGGCCAGCGCCGGGAAGTAGCGGTACGCGGCGTCGCTGTCGAGGCGCTCGCCGCGGTGGCCGAGGCGGAAGTGCTCGGCGACGGTCAGCCCGAAGAAGACCCCGCGCGACTCGGGAACGTGGGCGATGCCCATGCGCGCGCGCCCGCTGATCGAGACCTTGCGCAGATCCTGACCGTCGACGGTGAGGCGCCCGTCCAGCGGACGGACGATGCCCGAGATGGCGCGCAGCGTCGTCGTCTTGCCGGCTCCGTTGGCGCCGAGCAGCGCGATCACCTCGCCGCGACCGACGGTGAGGTCCAGATCGCGCACCACCGGCGCCCCTTCGTAGCCGGCGGCCAGCCGTTCGATCGACAGCACCGCCTCGGTCATGCGGGCTCTCCCTCGTCGCTCCGCTCGCCGGCGCCGCTGCCCAGGTAGGCGGCCACGACCCCCGGGTCGCGGCGCACCTCGTCCGGCGGCCCGGCGGCGATCAGCCTGCCGAACTCGAGCACGAAGATGTGGTCGCAGATCCCGAGCACGAGCCCCATGTCGTGGTCGATGAGCAGCATCGAGCGGCCCTGGTCGGCCATCGCGCGCAGCCGGCGGCCCAGGTCCGCGCTCTCGGTCGTGTCGAGCCCCGCCGCCGGCTCGTCGAGGCACAGGATGCGCGGCCCCATGGCGATCCCGCGGGCCACGCCGACGAGCTTGCGCTGCCCCTGCGACAGGTCGGTCGGCATCGCGTCCGCGGCCCATTCGAGGTCGACCGTCTCAAGCGCCTCGTCGACCGGCGGCGCGCTCTCCGGGGAGGACCGGAACAGCTCCCGCACCACCGTCCAGGCGCTCGGGCGGCGCGCCGCGACGTTGAGGTTCTCGCGCACGGTGAGATCGTCGAACAGCTCGCTGGCCTGCCAGGTGCGCGCGAGGCCGAGGCGCGCCCGCTCGTGTGGCGAGCGGCCGGTGAGCGAGCGGCCGTCGAGCTCGATCCGCCCGCTGCAGCGGACGAAGCCGCAGATCGCGTCGACGAAGGTCGTCTTGCCGGCACCGTTGGGGCCGATCAGCCCGACGAGCCGGCCCTCGCCGACGGTCAGCGCGACGTCGCTGAGCGCATGCACGCCGCCGAAGCGCACCGACAGGCCCGCGGTCTCCAGCACCGCGCTCATCGCTCCACCTGCGCTTCGGGCCGGACGCGGCCGGGCGCATCGGCTCGGGTCGGCCGGCGCCGCCGGTGCAGCCACTTGTAGAAGGCCCCGGCGACGCCCTCGGGATGCTGGATCAGCGTGAAGATCAGGATCACGCCGCCGAACAGCAGGAACCAGTTGCCGTTGATCCCCAGCCACTTGTCCATGGCGTGCGGGACGATCGCCTCGGTCGAGATCAGCCCGGCGAACACGGCGCCGGACACCAGCGTGATCCCGCCCGCGTAGGCGAACGCGATGAGCGCGAGCGCGGTCAGCGCCCCGAACCGCTCCGCGCTGACCGACCCGAAGTTGTAGGCGTACAGCGCCCCCGCGATCCCGGCGATGCCGGCGCTGATCGAGAATGCGACGAGCTTGACGGTCCGCACGTCCACGGCGGCGGCCGATGCGGCGCGCTCGTTGGATCGCACCGCCAGCATCCGCTGGCCGAAGTCCCCCCGCCGCAGCGACGCGACGAACAGGCACAGGGCGACGGTCACCGCCAGCACGACCCAGCCGAACACCGGGCTGGGCAGCCCGCCGTCGAGCCCGTGGAACGCCGAGCGCGGACCCAGGTCGAGGCCGAACAGGTGCGGCTCGGGCACCGGCGAGCCCGTGTCACCGCCGCCCCACGTCGAGTTGATGAAGCCGAAGTTGACGATCGCCACCGCGGCACCGAGCGTGACCACCGCGAGCGCCACGCCGCGCACGCGCAGCGCCGAGACGGCCGTCAGCACGCCGAGCAGCACCGCCAGCCCGGCGCCCGCCAGCGGCGCCAGCGGGAAGCCGATGCCGGCGTCGACCGCGAGGTGCGACACCGTGAAGCCGGAGACCCCGGCGAGGCTCAGCTGGACGACGGATATCTGGCCGACGAACCCCGTGATGACCACGAGGGACAGCGCCATCACGATCCCGATGAGTGTGTTGATCAGCGCTTGGCGGAAGTCGAACGGCAGCACGACGAACGCCGCCGCGCACACGATCGACGCGGTGACCGCCGGCGCCGCCAGCCGTTCGGGCCGCGGCACGAACGGCAGCCGCTGCTCGATGAGCTCGCCGCGGCCCGGCAGCGACGCGCCGCGCAGGAACATCGCCGTGATGATGATCAGAAAGGCGATGAGCTCCTTCACGCCCGGGAGCGGCACGCCGTTGTCGGTCGGGTACCAGCTCTGGTTCGAGAAGTAGTCGAGCAGCGAGTTGATGATCCCGATGCCGAAGCCGGCGGCGGCCGCGATCGCGAACGAGGTCAGCCGCGCGAGCAGCGCGGCGGCGAGCGCGGGGACGACCTGGAGCGGCAGCGAGATCGAGTCCAGCTGGGTGATCGACGCGGCGAGGACGCCGATGGACCCCGCCACGACGCTCGCCAGCAGCGTGTTCACCATCGACAGGCGGTTCGCCGACAAGCCGGCGAGGAGGGCGAAGACCTCGTTCTCGGACGCGGCGCGGGTGGCCAGGCCGAACCGGCTCCAGCGGTAGACGGCGGCGAGCAGGATCGTCACGGCGACGACGATGCCGGCGAGGATGAAGCGGTCGACCGGCACCGTCGTGCCGAAGACCGTGACGACGCCGCTGGGCAGGATCGGCGGCTGCGGCTTCTGGGTGGTGCCGAACGCGAGGAGCATCGACGCCTGGGCGATGAGCAGCACGCCCAGCGAGGAGACGAGCTTCGCCAGCGGCGAGGCGTTGCGCAACGGGCGGAACGCGATGAGCTCCATCGCGGCGCCGATGAGCAGCGTGTAGACGAACGTCAGGACGAGCGCCGGCGTGGTCGACATCCCGGAGCCGACCGCACCGGTCTTCAGCGCCCAGTAGCAGTACCCCGACAGCATCGCGATGCTGCCGGTGGCCAGGTTGATGATCCCGGAGCCCCGGTACGTGAGCACCACCGCCAGCGCGATGCCGGCGATGAGCGCCCCCGAACCGAGGCCCAGCAGGACGAACAGCAGGAGCTGCTGCATCTAGTGTGATCCCACGGGGGCCCGCCTCCCGCCGGCAGACGCTGCAAACCCACCTTGGATGCCGCGGGCCGGCGTCGGCACCCCTAGCATCAGCTGGGCGGCCGTGACCACGGCGCCGCCTTCTTGAAGTCGTTCTTCCCGTTGTACGTGAAGAACTGGGTCTGGTCGTTGCAGATCGCCGGGGCCTTCGGGTCCTTGCCGCACTGCAGCGACGGGGCGCCCAGCGCCACGGGGCCCTTGAACGAATGCGCGGCGTCCACGATCGCGGCCGTCGTCGCCTTGTCCGGCCCCACCTGGTTGAGGATCTTCGCCGCCGTGAGCATGGTCCCGAACGAGACGATGACCCACGGGTCCGGCGCCGTCTTGACCTTGTACTTCTCCGTCAGCGCCATGTACGGCTTCATGCCGGGGTCCGTCGGGTCGCCGTACAGCGAGCTGGCGATCGCGTACGTCCAGATCGGATAGTCGCCGCCGAGGCCCTCGGACACCGTCGGGTTCAGGCACAGCGGGGCGGACACGATCTTCTTGTTGTCCGTGATGCCGAGCTGCTTGAGCGCCTTGGCCTGGTTGACGCAGCCGGAGGCATCGCTGTACGGGATGACGATGTCGGCGTTCTGCGCCCCCGCGGCCGTCAGCGGTCCGATGAGGTCGGTCTGGCCCTGCGAGTAGCCGACCCGCTTGACCGTGATGCCGGCGTCCTGCAGCCCCTTCTGCAGCGCCGCGGCGCCGTCGGTGATGCCGGAGATGTTCGGGTAGACCAGCGCGGCGGTCTTCGCCCCGAGGACGTCGCGCGCATAGGTGCCGAACGGCCCGAGCACGTGGGTCGCGTCGCCGAACAGGACGGTCGCGTTCTTCTGCGCGCCGTCCACCGGCGTGACCGCGACGCCGGTGATCACCGGCTTGTCGATCGACGAGTAGAACGCCTGGATCCCGATCGCCACGCCGCCCATCACGACGAGCTTCACGTCCGGATCGTTGCCGAGCTTCTGGGCGCAGCTCGTGCCCTCCTCCTCGGCGCTCTTGATGAAGCACTTCTTCAGCTTGAGCGGGTGCCCGTCGATGCCGCCGTACATGTCGTTGACGGCCTGGACGGCGAGGTCCGCGCCGTCGGTCGCGGCGGCGCCGATCGTCTGCTGCCCGCCCTCCTGGTTGACCCAGCCGACGTACACCGGCGACTTGCCCGCGTCCGCCTTGCCGCTGCCGCCGACGTAGGCGGCGTAGTCGGTGACCGACTGCGAGCTGCCGCCCGCTGCCGGCGTCGTGCTCGCCGGCGCCTCGGCCGTCGTCGGCGCCGCGGTGGATGCGGCGGTGCTCGCCGCGCTCGTCGACGCACCCGTCGCCGGCGACGTGGACGAGTCGTTGCTGCCGCAGCCGGCGACGACGCCCAGCGCGCCGGCCGCCAGCAGGGCCGCGATGGCGGGCCGCGGGCGGACCGCCGGAATGCTCCGTGCCAAGCGCCTCATGATCCTCCGTCCTCCTCCGAGCCCTTCGGCGCGCGCCAGCGCCTCCGCCGCGGCCCCGACCCGGGCCGCGCCGCCGGTTCGCGGCCGACGATCCGCCCGGCGCCGAAGGTTCGATGCGACCTCATGGCCGGACGGTGCCCTGACCTTACGAGCGGTTCGCGCGCGCGTCTTGCCGATCCGCCTCCAAGCAGTTGCCCACATCCGCACACCGGGCCGGCCGCCGGCGCAGCCACCAGCGCCGCAGCTCGTCGACGCCCCACACGATGACGGGGAAGGTGGCCAGGACGGCGAGCTCGGCGGGCCCGAGCGGGGCGCTGTCGAACACCGGCTGCAGGAACGGCAGGTAGATGATCGCTGCGGCGAAGGCCAGCTCGAAGGCGATCCCCCACAGCAGCAGGCGGTTGGTGGTCAGGCCGATCGTGCGCAACGAAGCCCGCTCCGTCCGGCAGGCGAACGCGGCCCCGACCTGGCACGCCACGATGCCCGCGAACGTCATCGTCATCGCGGTCAGGTGCGCGTCGTGCAACGGCGTTCCGGCGCCCGTGGGGTCACCGAGGGTCCAGCCTTCGCGCAGCAGCACCCACAGGAAGCCGCCGAGCACCAGCGCCGCCTCGACGATGCCCAGCCACAGCCATGCCCGCGTGAGCACGGAGCGGTCGAGCAGCCCCGCGTCACGCCTGCGCGGGGGGCGGCGCATGATGTCCGGCTCGCCGGGCTCCCGGCCCAGGGCCAGCGCCGGGACGGTCTCCGTGCCGAGGTCGATGGCCAGGATCATCAGCGCCGTCAGGGGCAGCGGGATCGCGCCGCCGGCGAGCGCGAAGACGATGAACGGCACGACCTCCGGCGTGGCGTGCGCGAAGACGTACGTGATGAACTTGCGGACGTTGTCGTAGACGACCCGGCCCTCCTCGACCGCGGCGGCGATCGAGGCGAAGCTGTCGTCGGTGAGGACCATCGTCGCCGCCTCGCGGGCGACGTCGGTCCCGGAGGCGCCCATCGCGATGCCGATGTCGGCGCGCCGCAGGGCCGGAGCGTCGTTGACGCCATCGCCGGTCATCGCCACCACATGGCCCTGCGAGCGCAGCGAGTCGACGATCCGCAGCTTCGTCTCCGGATTGCTGCGCGCGACGATGAGGTCGTCGGTGGTGCGCAGCAGCGCGTCGAGCTCCGGCTCGGGCAGGCCCTCGAGGTCCGGGCCCGCGACGACGACCGGGTCGCCGTCGGTGATCCCGACCTGCCGGGCGATCGCCGCGACCGTTGCCCCGTGGTCGCCGGTGATGACGATGATCCGCAGGCCCGCCGCCCTGCAGAGCGCCACGGCCTCGGCCACGCCCGCGCGGGGCGGGTCCTCGAGCGCGCACAGGCCGAGGAAGACGAGCGCGGCCTCGGCCGCGTCGCGCGGCGCCTCGCCGGCGCCGTCCTCCGCGCGCCGCTCGGCGAGCCCGAGCACGCGCAGCCCCTGCGCCGCGTAGCGCTCGAACGTCGCGGCGACGCGCGCGCGGTCCTCGCCGGTCAGCGGCCGGTCGCCGGCGGCGGTGCGGATGGCGACGCACCGGTCGAGCAGCTCGAGCGGTGCGCCCTTCGCGTGCCACCACGGACCGTCCGGCTCGTGGTCGAGCGTGGTCATGCGCTTGCGCCGCGCGTCGAAGTGCAGCAGCCGCGCTCGCGCCGCGTCGCGCTCGTCCTGGAGCCCGGCGATGTCGGCCCCGGCGAGCGCCGCCCCGACCAGCAGGGCGGACTCGGTGGGGTCGCCCGTCCGCTCCCAGCCGCCGGCCACCTCGCGCGCCGAGGCGTTGTTGCAGCGCACCGCGGTCTGCAGCAGCCCCGACCACGGTTCGCCGTCGAACGGGTCACGGCCCGGCGCTCGCTCGCCCGCGTCGGTCCACCACAGCTTCACCGCCATCCGCCCCTCGGTCAGCGTCCCGGTCTTGTCGGTGCAGATGACGTCCGTGGAGCCGAGCGTCTCCACGGCCGGCAGACGCTTGATGAGCGCCCGGCGGCGCGCCATCCGCCGTGCCCCCACGGCGAGCGCGAGCGTGATCGTCGGCAGCAGGCCCTCGGGCACGTTGGCGACCAGCAGACCGATCGCGAAGTTCAGCGAGTCGCCCAGCGACAGGCCGGCGGCCAGCGTGCCCACGGCGAACAGCACGATGCCGCTGAGCACGCCGAAGACGGCGATGAGCTTCGCCGCGTGGTTGACCTGGCGCTGCAGCGGGGTCAGCTCGGTCCCGACGCGCTGGCTCAGCGCGGCGATCCGGCCGAGCTGCGTCGCCATGCCCGTCGCGTAGACCACGCCGACCGCCTCGCCGCCCGTGCACAGCGTGCCGGTGAACAGCAGATCCTCGGCCTCGATGCGCATCGCCGCCGGCCGCGATCGCGCCGCCGTGCGCAGCACGGGCTGCGACTCGCCGGTCAGCGGCGACATGTCGACCTCGACCGCGCCGTCGAGGAGCCGCACGTCCGCCGCCAGCCGCTCTCCCTCGCCGACGAGCACGATGTCGCCCGGCACGAGCGCCGCCGCCTCGATCTCGCTCGCCTGCCCGTCGCGCCGCACGCGCACCCGCGCCGAGATGTACTCCCGCAGCGCCTCGGTCGCGCGCTCGGCCTGGCGCTCCTGCAGCAGCGCGAAGACGGCGTTGAGCAGGATGACTGCGACGATCACGATCGCCACCGCGTAGGACCCCTCGACGACCGCGAACCCGGACGCCGCCCACAGCAGCAGCGCGAGCGGATCCATGAGCTGGCGGACGATCCGCCGCCACAACCGCTCGCCCTCGACCCGGCGGATCTCGTTCGGGCCGTGCTGCGCCAGGCGGCGCTCGGCCTCCCGCGCGCCGAGGCCGCCGGCGGCCGTCCCCAGGTCGGCGAGGAGCCGGTCGGCCCGCTCCTCGGGGTCCAGGGCGGCCAGGAGCCGCTCGGCCCGCTCCTCGGGGTCCAGGGCGGCCGGGAGCCGCTCGGCCCGCTCCTCGGGGTCCAGGGCGGCGGACGTGCGGCCTCCGGTCGGCATCGCGCCTACACGCTCGGGCGCGACGTGCTCATCGTGGCGGTTCGGGGCGTGGGGCGGGTCCGCACGCCGCGCCAGGCGAGCAGGAGCCCGTCCACGGGCCCGCCGGCCGAGGCGGCCCGGAAGCGCTCAGCGGTCTGGCCGGCCTGGCCGGCCGAGCCGCGCCGCCTTCGGTCGCGCGCGTCGACGGTGCCGGCCTGGGGAGAGGATCGTCGACCGTCATGCCGCGCGGCCCTTGCGCGTCCCGCCGGCATGCGACGCGCCCAGGTCGAGCGCGATGGCGAGGATGAGCGTCGCGGTCCACGCGTTGACGGGGTCGAGGACCAGCGGCTCCCCGCCGCCGACGTTGTTGGCGATCAGCCAGATCACGAACCAGATCAAGGTCATCGGCGTTCTCTCAGCAGTCGAGGGCGTCCAGTCCATCACGATGCTCGACGAGCACGGCGGCGCGATCATCGGTACTTCGACCGCGATCGCCTGCGGGCACGTGCGCCGTTCCTCAGTAGTCCCCCGGCGACATCCCGCGGGATGGCCCGGGTTGGCCGCTCCCGGAGCGCGGCCTACGGTGGACGCATGCGCACGGACCACGCGATCGAGACCCTGCGCCTCACCAAGCGCTACGGCCGCCATGAGGCGCTGCGGAACGTCGACCTGCTGGTGGGGCGCCAGGAGGTCTTCGGGCTCATCGGCCCCAACGGCGCCGGCAAGACCACGCTGATCCGCGTGCTGGTGGACCTGATCCGCCCCACCTCGGGGACCGCGGCGGTGCTGGGATGCGACAGCCGGCGCCAGGGTGTCGCGCTGCGGTCCCGGGTCGGCTACCTGCCTGGCGACCTCGCGCTCTACGACGACCTCACCGCCGCCGAGCACCTCAGGCTCCTGGCTCGGCTTCGCCGCCGGCCCGAGCTGGACCCGCGCCCGCTGGCCGATCGCCTGGGCCTCGACCTGCACCGGCCGATCAGAGCGCTGTCCAAGGGCAACCGGCAGAAGGTCGGCCTCGTCCAGGCGTTCATGCACGAGCCGGAGCTGCTGATCCTCGACGAGCCGACCTCGGGCCTGGACCCGCTCGTGCAGCACGAGTTCGTCGCGATGGTCGAGGAGGCGCGCGGGGACGGCGCCACGATCTTCCTCTCGTCCCACGTCCTCAGCGAGGTCGAGCGCGTCGCCGACCGGGTCGGGCTCGTACGCGACGGCTCGCTGGTGACGGTGGAAGACCTCGGGCAGCTGAAGGCGCGCATGACCCGCCGCATCGAGCTGCATCTCGCCGGCCCGGCTCCTCCCGGCGCCTTCGCCGGGATCCCCGGCGTGCGCTCGGTGGAGCAGCGCGGCGACGTCGTCCGGCTCGTCGTGAGCGGTCCGGTCGACGCGGTGGTCAAGACGGCCGCGCGCTTCGACGTGGTCTCGATCTCCAGCCACGACCCGGACCTCGAGGACGTCTTCCTGGAGCTCTACGACGGCGAGGAGGCCCCGCTTGCCGTCTGAGCTCGTCCTTCACACGCTGCGCGAGCGCCGCCGCTCGACGGTCGCCTGGGCGCTCGGCCTCGCGTTCCTCGTCGCCGTCATCTGCGCGTACTGGCCGTCGGTGCGCGGCAGCGCGGACGTGCAGAACTTCGTCCGCGACCTCCCCGAAGGCTTGCGCTCGGTGCTCGGCGAGGCGGACTACACCACCGCGACCGGGTTCCTCGCCGCCGAGCTCTTCTCGTTCATGGTCCCGCTGCTCATGCTGATCGCCGCGGTCGGAATCGGGGCGCGCGCCGTGGCCGGCGAGGAGGAGCGCGGCACCGCCGACCTGCTCTTCACCGCGCCGGTCAGCCGTACCCGCATCCTGCTCGCCAAGGCGGCGGGCGGGACCGCCGCCGTCGCGCTCCTCGGGCTCGCGCTGTTCGCCGCGCTCGCGATCGGCGCGCCGCTCGCCGGCATGGACGACGTCTCGACCGGCCGCATCGCGCAGGCGTCCCTGTCGACGGTGCTGCTCGCGCTCGTGTACGGCGCGCTGGCGCTGGCCGTCAGCTGCGCGACCGGCAAGCGGCCGCTCGCGATCGGGGTCGCCGCCGCGGCGGCGGTCGCCGCGTTCCTGCTCACCGGCCTGGCGCCCGTGGTCAAGAGCCTCGACGGCTGGGACCGGCTCTCGCCGTGGTCCTGGTACGACGGCGCGGACGTCCTGCGCTTCGGCATCGGCATCGGCGACGTCGCGCTGCTGGTCGGCGTCGCCGGCGCGCTGCTGGCCGTCGCGGCGTTCGCGCTGCAGCGGCGCGACCTGTCGATCTGACGACGCCCGGCCGGCACCACGGCTACGAGCGCGACGACCCTCGCGGCGTCCGCAGCTCTCGCGGACCCGGATCCGTGATCGTCACCGATGCCGCCGGCGCCGGCAACGCCGACGATGGTTGGGTACCGCGATTGCAGGAGAGGAAGGCCATGTCCACCGTCCCTTCCGGCCCGGAGCTGTCCGAAGCGCGCCGGCTCGCCCTGAGCACGCTGTCCGAGGCCGCCTCGAGCGCGCGTCTCACCCTCGGCGAGTACGCGCAACGCGCTGACGCCGTCCACCGGGCCGCCGACGCCGGCGACGTCGCCGCGGCCCTCGCCGACGTCCGCGAGCCCGGCGCCGGCCTCGCCGGCGAGAGCCGGTCCTGGCTGGTCGGCATCCTCAGCGGGACCGAGCAGCGCGGCCGGTGGCGGCTCGCCGCGCGGCTGCGGATCGTCGCCCTGCTGGGCGGGGTCAAGCTCGATCTCGGGGCTGCCGAGGTGCAGGCGCCCGTGTCCACGATCACCGTCCTCGCCATCCTGGGCGGCGCGGAGATCTCCGCGCCGGCCGGCGTGTCGGTCCAGTTGTCCGGCGCGTCGCTGTTCGGCGGCCGCGGCGACGAGCGCTCGCCCGGCCCGCCGCTGCCGGGGTCGCCGCTGATCCGCGTGCGGTCGTTCGCCCTGTTCGGCGGCGTGAAGGTCACGCAGGCTCGGCCCCGGGCCGGCGCGGGCCAGCCGGACCCGGCGCGAGGGACGCTGTCATGAAGGCGCATGGGCACACCGGCCAGACCGACGATGGTGTCGCCATGCGCGAGGGCGGGCTCGCCGGTCGCGCCGTCATCCGTCCGCACGGGAGGGCCGGCGCATGACCGACCACCCGCTGAACGGCGAGGCGGCGCCAGGTGACTGGATCGTCGCCCGAGGGCTGCCCGGCCGGTCGCCGCGCAAGGGCCTCATCGTGGTGGTTCTCGGCGAGGGCGCGCACGAGCACTACCTCGTCAAGTGGGACGAACAGCACGAGTCGATCTTCTTCCCGGCCGACGGCGTCGGGCTGCTGCGCGAGGGCGAGGATGTCGACGGTTGAGTGGGCGCGCCAGCGCTGGCTGACCCACCGCGGGCAGCGAACCGGCCCCGCGATGCGACGCGCCTCAGGCGCACAGGAGATCGAACTCGCCGATCACGCCTTCCGGGTGTTCGCCGTCGCCGCGTGCCACGTACAGCCGCCGCACGCCGACGACACCAGCTCGCATGACAGACGGGACCTCGGCATCGAGTGCAGCACCCATCTCCGGCGAGATCACCGTGCGGCCCACGCTCCGGTACACGGCGCCGGACGGTGCGTCGCCGGCTCCGTAGTCTCCCTTCATCCGATCCGCATCCCGCGCGGCGCTCTCGAGGAGTCTGCGCGGACGCTGACGGCCAGGACCGTGGCCGAGGATGCCTTCACCGATCGCCCGGCCCGGACGCCGGGCGCCACGAAGGATGCGTTGTGTCGCTGCTCATCGGCATCGGACCACGGCCCGCGCTCGGTGGTCTTCGCCATGCGATCACCGCCTTACCGGTTGGGTGATCGCCCGCGGCGCGCCGGCCGATGGCGTACGGCGCGGGGCGCGCCGGCGCCCCGCGCGGATGCGGGCAGCGAACAGCACGGCGACCGGGACGGCCGAGGCCAGGAGCGGCACACGCAGCCACGTCGAGCCGGCGTCGGTTCCCGAGCCGAGGGCGTGGATGAGCGCGAGCACGTAGACGAGCGGCGTCAGCCGATGGGCCATGCGCCAGCGCCGCGGCGACAGGCGCCGGCGGGCGTAGTACGTGAGGCCGAGGACGGCCGCCAACTCGCCGGCGATCACGCCGAGGCCCGTGAAGGCGGGCCGGTAGCTCATCGTGAACGGGAGGGCGAGGCCGGTCAGGCCCGGGCGCAGCCACGGGTCGCCCAGCAGGGTGACGCCGTGAAGCGCGATGGCGACGAGTCCGGCGAGGGCGGTCTGCTCGTGGATCGCCTTGACGACCCGCGCCATGCCCGGACGGCGCGTGAGGCGGCCGCCGAGGGTGAGGCCGAGCAGCACGGCGACGGTGACGAGGACCATCGCGACGATGCCGGCCGAGCGGCTCGCGAGCCACCAGCCGTAGTCCAGCGGATCGGGACCCCTCATGCGGCCGCCGTGCGATACCGGCTCAGGTCGCCCGCGCCGACCGGGATGCCGCCGGCGAGCGGCCCGACGGCCTGCACCCCGCCGTGCTCGTCGAACAGCAGGCCGCCGTGCTCGCGCAGCCACGAGCGCCCTCGGGCCGGGCCGCTCAGCAGCGCCGCCTTGGCGAGCGTCTCGGCTTCGAGCGCCGTGGGGGCCACGGCGGTGACCCCGACGATGCCGGTCCACGCCGGCTCGCCCGTCGACGGGTCGAGCAGATGATGGGCGTGGCGGCTGTCCCGGGTGCGCCAGAGGCGCACGTTGAGTCCGGACGTGGCGATCGCGCCCGGGCCGATCTCGAGGGCGTCGGCGACGCCGCCGGTCAGTGGGTGCTCGACCTCGATCGGCTGAGGCGCGCCGTCGGCGTCCGTGCCGCCGAAGCGGATGTCGCCGCCGCAGTCGACCACGAAGCGCGGGAGGCCCGCGAGGCGGTGGGCGACCGCGTCGGCCGCGAGGCCCTTGCCGGAGCCGCCCGTGTCGAGGCGCAGGCCAGGTGGGCGCTCGATCGCCTGCTCGCCGACCCGGACGGCGCGCCACGGGGCCGCCGGGTGCGGGCGGGCGGGACGCCGCGGCGGCGCCTGGGCGAGCGCGTCGGCGAGTGGGGCGGGCGTGAGGCCGGCGCGGCTCGCGACGTATCCGGCGCGCTCGATCGCGGCGACGAGCGTTGGATCGACGAGGCCGCCGGTGCGCTCCGCGCTCCAGAGCGCGGCCTCGACCCCCGCACGCAGGAGCGGCGATGCGGGCACGACGCGACGCGGATCGGCGTTCAGCGCGCACAGCTCGCTGTCGTCATGGAAGCGCGACAGCGCGCGGGCGTAGTGCTCGATCCACGCTCGGGCGTCGTCGAGGAGCCGACGCGCGCGGCGCTCGCCGGCCGGCCCGGGAGACGGCGTGGCGAGCAGCCGCACGTCGCTGCCCATGCTGGGGAAGGCGAGCTCGATGGTGGCCGGGGTCATGAGCTGCGGGTCTGGACCGGGGCCGGCGCCGGCGCCGGCGCGGGGGCGGGGGCGGGGGCCGCGGGCGCCGGGGACGGGGCGGGCGGGGCCGACGTGGTGGCGGGAGGTGCCGGCGGGGCCGCCGAAGCGGCCGGGGTCGGCGCGATGCCGACGCCTCCGCCGGCGCCCGCGGGGACGGCGACCGGCGGCGGCGGGTCCTCGATGACCTTCACCTTCGTCACGATCACCCGCCGGTGGATGCGACGGATGAGGACCGGCCGGGCCGGGGGCGCCGCCTTGACCTCGGCGCCCAGCGCCGGGTCCCGGCCGGCGCGCATCTGCACGGCCAGCAGGGCGAGCACGGCGGCGAACAGGACGAGCACCGACAGCGCGACGGGCTTGGCCGATGGCGGCCGCGGAAGCCGCCGGCGGGGGTTGGGAGGCTCAGTCATCGCCGCCCTCGTGCTCGCGCTCGCCGCCCTGGTGCTCGTGCTCGCCGCCCTCGACCTCGTGGCCTCCGGCGCGGCTGCCGGTCGAGCCGCTCGAGCGCGTGCGCACCGGCGCCGGATGGGTCTGGGCGACCGGTACCACGGCCGGGGTGGGCGCGGGCGCCGGAGCGGGAGCGGGAGCGGGAGCAGCGTAGGTCGCGGAGGTCGCGTCGGGCACCGACCCCTGCGCCACCCCGGTGGACGCCGGGCCGCCCGCGGCCGGCGCCGAGGCTGCCTTCGCCTCGGGAGCCGCCGCCTTCGGGCGGTGGCGCTTGACGTGGACCCGGCGCGTGCGATGGATCGTGCGGGTGACGACCTCTGTGCGCACGATGGGCCCGGCCGTGGGCGCGGGGGCCGAGGCGTTCGTCGCGGGGGTCGGGTCGTTGAGCAGGGCGGCTCCGCCGAGTCCGGCGAGGCCGGCGACGGTCGCTGCGGCGGCGGTGGTGGCGATGGATGGCACCGGGACGTTCCTCCGAAGGGCGAGATGACAGTGCCCGCACCCTGCCCACGGCCCGGTCAGCTGCCGGCGAACCCCGAGCAAAATGCCGGTAAAACCTCTCCGCGTCCCGCCCTTCCCCGGCACCCGCCCGCCAGGATGGGTCCATGACCGCGCCCGCTCGCCCGCGCATCCGCCGCCCATGACCACGCCCGCCCGCCCGCCCGCGCATCCGCCGCCCATGACCACGCCCGCCCGCCCGCGCATCCGCCGCCCATGACCACGCCCGCCCGCCCGCCCGCGCATCCGCCGCCCATGACCACGCCCGCCCGTCCGCGCATCCTGTTCGTCGAGGACGAGGCCTCCATCGCGGAGCCCTTCGCGTCCGCCCTGCGACGCTCGGGGTTCGACCCCGAGCTCGTCGGCACGGCGGCCGGAGCGCTGAGCGCCGCACAGCGCGACCCGCCCGACCTCGTGCTGCTCGACCTCAACCTGCCCGACGGCGACGGTCGCGACGTCTGCCGCGCGCTGCGCCAGGACTCCGACGTTCCGATCGTCATGCTCACCGCGCGCGGGACGGAGCTCGACAGGGTGATCGGCCTCGAGCTCGGCGCCGACGACTACGTCGTCAAGCCGTTCAGCGCGGCGGAGGTCGTCGCGCGCATCCGCGCCGTCCTGCGCCGGCCACGCCATCAGCCGGCCGCACCGCCGATCCGGGTCGGCGATCTGGCGATCGACGTCGCCGGGCGGCGGGCGACGGTCGCCGGCGGCGGGATCGAGCTCTCGCGCAAGGAGTTCGACCTGCTCGTCCGCCTGGCCCGCGATGCGGGGCGGGTCGTGACGCGCGAGCAGCTCATGACCGACGTGTGGGACACCAACTGGTTCGGGTCGACGAAGACGCTCGACGTCCACGTCGGGTGGCTGCGGCGCAAGCTCGGCGGCGGCGCCCGCGGCGGCGGCGGCGGCGGCGAGGCGTGGATCGAGACGGTGCGCGGCGTCGGCTACCGCTTCCGGGGCACGGACGGGTGACCTGATGCGACTGCGCACGCGCCTGCTGCTCGCACTGACGTACGTCCTGCTGCTCGCGGTGATCTCGCTCGGGCTGCCGCTCGCGCTGAGCCTGCGCAGCCGGGTCGACGCAGAGGTGCGCTCGCAGGCCGAGAGCCAGGCCGACCTGGTGGCCGCCACCGCGTCCGACCTGCTGGCGCCGTCCCAGCGCGGCCGGCTGGACCGGCTCGTGTCGACCGCGGCGGCCGACGTGCGCGGACGGGTGATCGTCGTCGACGCGGACGGACGGGTGCTGGCCGACAGCGCCGGCTCGGGTCGGGGCGCGTCCTACGGCACCCGGCCGGAGATCGCCTCCGCGCTCGGTGGGCGGCGCTCGCAGATCCGGCGTCACAGCGACTCCCTCGGCACCGACCTCCTCGCCACCGCCGTGCCGATCCTGGGTTCGGGGCGGACCGCCGGCGCGGTCCGCGTGACCCAGGGGGTCGACGAGGTCGGCCGCGCCGTCCGGCGCATCACGATCGAGCTGGCGCTGCTCGCGGCGCTCGTCCTCGCGCTCGGCATGGCGGCCGGTCTGCTGATCGCGCGCAGCGTCGCGCGGCCGATCGTGCGCCTCGAGGACGCCGCCCGTCGCGTGGCCGACGGGGACCTCTCGGTGCGCGTGCCGACCGACGAGGGCAGCGCGGAGCAGCGCTCGCTGGCCCGGTCGTTCAACGAGATGACCGCGCGGCTGTCGCGCGCGCTCGACCGCCAGCGCGAGTTCGTCGCCGACGCCTCCCACCAGCTCCGCACGCCGCTGACCGGCGTCCGCCTCCGGGTCGAGGAGGCGCAGGCGCTGGGCGTGAGCCCCGCCGCCGCGCACGAGCTCGACGGCGCGGAGGCCGAGGTCGACCGCATGGCTCAGCTCGTCGACGAGCTGCTCCTCCTCTCGCGAGCCGGCGAGCACGAGCTCCCCGCCGGCCGCCTCGTGCTGGGCGACGTGGCGGCGCGCGCGGCCGAGCGCTGGACGCCGGTCGCGGCGGCGGCCGGCCTGGAGTTGACCGCCGTCGCGGGCGACGCCGCGCCCGCGGCCTGGGCGCCGGCGGCGGAGCTCGACCGCGCCCTCGACTCGCTCGTGGAGAACGCCGTGCGCTACGCCTCGCCGGCCACCGCCGTCGAGATCGCGGCGCTGGCGGGTGCGATCGAGGTCCGCGACCGCGGCCCGGGAATCGATCCCGCTGAGCGCGAGCTCGTATGGGAGCGCTTCCATCGCGGCCGCGCCGGCCGGCAGGCCTCCGGCGGCACCGGCCTCGGGCTGCCGATCGCCCGCGAGCTGGCGCGGGGCTGGGGCGGCGAGGCCACGCTGCGTCCCCGTCCGGGCGGCGGCGCGATCGCGCGGCTCGACGTTCCCCCCGCCGCCCCGGACCCGGGGCGACGCCCATCGCCGGGCCGCCGGCGCTCCCCCGCCACCGCGCCGCCCGAGGTCCCGGCGTGACCCGCGGCCGCCGCGCGGTCCTCGGGTGGCTGACGCTGGCGTTGGCCGGCCTGGCGATGGCCGTGGGTGTGACCTATGCGGCCACGCGCCTCGTCGGCGAGCACATCGGCCTCTCCGCGGAGCCGCGGCTGGAGGGCGCGCGGCTGGTCGCCCCTCCGTCGAGCCCGCAGACCGGCGTAGCCCGCGCCGATGCCGTACGCGCGGCCCAGCGGGCGGCGCGCAGCGGCGCCGCAAGCCTCGGCGCGGGTGCGGGCGCCTCGACGGGACAGGCCCGGACAGGCTCGATCGGCGCCCCGACCGCCGGCGCGCCGGCGACCGGCGCCACCGGGACCGGCTCCTCCGGCCCCGGCGGCGCGCTCTCGCCCGGCGGCGGCGCATCCTCGTCACCGGGTGCCCCGGCCACGTCGCCGCGCGCGCCGGCCACGACCCGGACCATCCCACCCACCAGGACCGTCTCGCCCTCGGCCACGACGACGCGGCCATCCTCCGGCGGCGAGCGCTCCGACGACGGCGGCGGCGGCGGCGGCAGCGACGGCAGCGACGACGCGCGGGGCGGCGGAAGGGCGGGCGGAAGCGACGACTGACCGGATCCGCGGGCGATCGTGCGGGATTTCCACACCGACGGCCCGGAAGACCGCCGATGGACGCTCGCCCCGCCCCGCGTAGGCTCGAGATCGATCGCTCCCGTCGGAAGGTGTTCGCTCATGTTCTCGACCATCGTCATCGGCTTCGACGCGTCCCCCCAGGCGCACGACGCGCTCGCGCTCACGCAGGCGCTCGCGGGACCCGCCACCGAGATCGTCGTCTGCTGCGTCCACCCGCCCGAGATCTCCGACGATCCGATCTCCGAGGAGAGCCTCGCGGTCCAGGCCCACGAGCGCCTGAAGGAGGCCCGGGCCCGACTCGGGGACCGGCCGAACACGCGCTACGAGGTGCGCGGCGCCTTCTCCGCGGGCGCCGGCCTGCACGACGAGACCGAGCGCTCGGCCGCGGATCTGCTCGTCGTCGGCAGCTCGCACCGCGGCGCCATCGGCCGCGTGATCCCCGGCTCGGTGACGCGACAGGTCCTGCACGCCGCTCCCTGCGCCGTCGCCGTCGCGCCCGCCGGCCTGCGCGATCACCCGCCCGAGCTGCGACGCATCGGCATCGCCTTCACCGATCAGCCCGAATCCGCCCAAGCCCTCCAGCGCGCGGCGCAGATCGCCCGCGACCACCAGGCCAAGCTCACCGTCCTCACGGTGGTCGACATCACCGGCGTCGCCGACGGCTGGGCCAGCGCCTGGATCTATCCCGACGTCCGCGACGACATGCACGAGGCCGCGAAGGATGCAGGGACCAGAGCGTTGGCCGGGCTCGAGGGGGTGGACGCCACGCTCGAGGTCATCGACGGGTTGACGGCGCAGGAGCTGGTCCTCGCCAGCGGCCGGCTGGACCTGCTCGTCATGGGCTCCCGAGGCTACGGGCCGCTGCGCCGCGCGCTGGTGGGCACGGTCGCGGGCCGCGTCGCCGAGGCCGCCGCCTGCCCGGTCCTGATCACGCCCCGCGCCGCGTCCGCGTCCGCGTCCCTGGCCGACGACCCAGGCGGTGGCGAGCAGGCGGGCGCGGCCGTCCCCCCGGCCGGCCGCGGCTGACGAGATGCCGGACCGCGCGCCCACCGCCCTCACGAACCTCACCGTCGGGTTCGCGATGCACCCCGGCGTGCTCAGCGCGCCCGCGGGCGCCGGCCTGCGCACCGTCGCCGCCGTCATGGCGGCGCACCAGGTCCACGGGGTCATGGTCGACGGCGACGGCCGGCCCCGGATGACCTCCGACCTCGACGTGCTCGCGGCCGCCGTCAGCGGCGGCCCGGGCTCCCGGGCGAACGCCGGCGGCAATCCGGTCCCCATCCTCACCCCCGAGACGCCGCTCGCGACCGCCGCGCGCGCACTCGTCGACGCCGAGGCGACCCACGCGCTCGTCCAGGGGCCGAGCGACGATGCGCCCCGCGGCGTCCTGTCCGCCTTCGACGTGGTCGCGATGATCGGCGGCATCGACCCGCGCAGCGCGGGGCGACCGCGACCCCACCCCGCCCGCCCGGCGCTGAGCGAGCGCCGGCTCGAACGCGCTCGAGCCCGCGACGTCGCGCATCTCGGCATGATCGCGGTCTCTCCGGCCACGTCCGTGCACGACCTCGCCGCGATCCTGGCCCGCCACCGCATCCATTGCGCGACGGTCATGGGACGGCCGCCCGCGGCCGCCGGCGGGCACCTCGGCTGGTCCGTCGCCTCCGACCTCGACGTCCTCGGCGCGGTCGTCGGCGGCCAGGGCGACGCCCGCGCGCGCGACATCGCCGCCACCGAGCCGTTGACCGTCGACTCCAACGACCCGCTCGACGTCGTCGCCGGGCGCCTCGTCGAGCACGCGACGAGCCACGCCGTCGTGACGGACGCCGAGGGCTGGCCGATGGGCATCGTCTCGACCCTCGACGTGATCGGCGTCCTCGCCATCGGCGCCTGATCTCGCCGGGTGCGCCGCGACCACACGGCCGCCGGCGCCGGACGCGCGCGGTAACGTCGCGCCCCATGGCGCTGCGGCCCAACGTCCTGTATCTGCATTCGCATGACACCGGGCGCTGGATCCAGCCGTACGGCCATCCGGTGCAGACCCCGAACCTCCAGCACCTCGCCGACCAGGGCGTGCTGTTCCGCCAGGCGTTCTGCGCCGTGCCGACCTGCTCGGGCAGCCGTGCCGCGCTCCTCACCGGCCAGTACGGCCACAACAACGGCATGATCGGGCTCGCGCACCGCGGCTTCGCGCTCAACGACCCCCGCCAGCACATCGTGCACACGCTGCGCGAGGCGGGCTACTGGTCGGCGATGATCGGCGAGCAGCACATCGCCCGCGACCCGGCCGCGATCGGCTACGACCGCGTCTACAAGGTCCCGACGACCCACGTCGCGAGCGTCGCGCCGATCGCGATCGACGTCCTCTCGAACCGCCCGCCGCAGCCCTTCTTCCTCTCGGTCGGCTTCTTCGAGACGCACCGCGACTTCTTCGCCCCGTCCGCGGTCCGTGACGCGCTGACCAGCCTGCCGCCCGCCAATCTCCCCGACGCGCCGGAGACCCGCCGGGACATGGCCGGCTTCAAGGCGAGCGCGCGCATCCTCGACCAGGGCGTCGGCGCGGTCCTGCAGGCGCTCGACCTCCACGGGCTCGCCGAGAGCACGCTCGTCGTCTTCACCACCGACCACGGCATCGCGTTCCCCGGCGCCAAGGCCACGCTCTATGACCGCGGGCTCGGCGTGGCCCTCATCCTCGCCGGGCCCGGCGGCTTCGGCGGCGGGCGCGTGATCGACGCGCTCGTCTCCCACCTCGACCTCTACCCCACGCTCTGCGACCTCGCGGGCGTCGAGCACCCGCCGTTCGTGCAGGGGCGGTCGCTGCTGCCGCTGGCCCGCCGGGAGACCGGCGCGCTCCATGAGGCGATCTTCGCCGAGGCGACGTTCCACACGGCCTACGAGCCGCAGCGCGCCGTCCGCACGGAGCGCTTCAAGTACATCCGTCGCTTCGGCGACCGCGACCTGCCGGTCCTGGCGAACACCGACGACGGACCCAGCAAGGAGCTGCTGCTGCGCTACGGGTGGGCCGACCGGCACGTCGACCGCGAACAGCTGTACGACCTGATCTTCGACCCGGACGAGGGCGACAACCTGGCCGCCGATCCGGCCTACGCCGACGTGCGCCGGGAGCTCGCCGCGCGGCTCGAGCGCTGGATGCGCGAGACCCGTGATCCGCTGCTCGACGGCCCGGTGCCGGCGCCGCCGGGCGCCGAGATCAACCTGCCCGACCAGGTGTCGTCGTCCGAGCCGACGACGCGCATCGCCGGCCCGGGGACACCGTAGCCCGCGCTCCGGCGCTGCGGAGAAGTGCGGATCGGCCTCGGGGCGACGGGCGGATGCCGGGTCGCCCGCGCGCTGGGATCGTCGTGTCCGACCCGCCCGTGGAGGTATGAGTCGTGAAGGCCGCCGTGGTTCACCGTTCGATCAGCCGCTGTCCATCGAGGACGTGCCCGTCCGGGAGCCTGGCTGCGATCGGGTGGCGGCAGGGAGGGCGACCTCGGTGGGCTCGTCAACCTGGCGCCTGGATGCGCCTGCACCTCGATTCCACCGGCAGCGCGTGAGCCGCGTTGCACCAATAGTCCCGGAGGCCATCTCATGTCCCAGACCATCCTCGTAGGCGTCGACGAACGCGATGCAGCGCGCGACGCCGTGGCGCTCGGGGCCACGCTGGCCGGGGCCCTCGGCGCCGAGCTGGCGATCGTGCACGTCTATCCGTTCGACCCGCTCGCGGACTCCATCGCCCTCGGCGGGCCGCCTGTCGCGCCGCTCGAGCAGGAGTCCCAGGACATCGTCGACCGGGCCGGCGAGGGATGTCCCCTGCCGTACCGGCGCATCGTCGACTCCCACAGGTCCACCGTCGGCGGCCTCCACGACGCGGCGGTCCGCACGCAGGCCGAGATCCTCGTCGTCGGCTCGAGCCACCGCGGCAGCGTGGGGCGCATCGCGCTCGGCTCGCACACCGAGCGTGTGCTGCACGGCGCGCCCTGCGCGGTGGCCGTCGCGCCCCGCGGGCTGGCCGCGGCCGCCTGGCGGCCCGCGCGCATCGCCGCGGGCTACGACGGCTCGCCGGACGCCGCGCACGCGGTCGAGACGGCCCGCCGGATCGCCGCCGCGACCGGCGGCACGCTGTACCTCATGACGGCGCTGGACTCGGCCCCGGCGGGGTGGGAGCGCTACAACGACCGCCCCGACCGGCGCGCCGACCAAGAGCGCATGCGCGAGCGTGCCGAGCACGCCCTGGGCGAGGTGGCCGGGGAGGGCGAGGAGACCGACGTGCGGGTCGGCGACGCGGTCGAGCAGCTGCTGATGCTGTCGCACCGCACCGACCTGCTGGTCCTCGGATCGCGCGGCTACGGGCCGGTTCGGCGGGTGCTCGCCGGTGCGACCGCCCATCGCGTGGTGCGTGAGGCGGCGTGCCCGGTGATCGTCGTTCCGCGCAGCGCCCACGAGCGGGAGGCGGCGCCCGAGGCCGTCGCCGAAACCAGCGTCTGAGCAGACGTAGTCGCACACCGGCGCGGCGACGTCCGGTCTCCGCGCGGCGGACGGCGGCCGTATGCTGGCTCTTCGACATGCTCGAGGAAGCTCGCCTGCGCAGAGTGGTGGACGTCAGCCGGACCGTCGTGTCCGAACTGGACCTCGAGACGGTGCTGCAGCGCGTGCTCGAGGAGGCGCGCGAGCTCACCGGCGCCCGCTACGCCGCGCTCGGCATCCTCGACGAGGAGCGCCGGCAGCTCGAGCGCTTCCTGACCATCGGCATCGACCCCGAGGCGCACGGGGCGATCGGCGACCTGCCGCGCGGTCGGGGCGTGCTGGGCGTCCTGATCCGCGACCCCAAGCCGCTGCGCCTCGACGATGTCGGCGAGCACGCACGCTCGTACGGGTTCCCGCTCGGCCATCCGCCGATGGGGTCGTTCCTCGGCGTGCCGATCCTCGTCCGCGGGGAAGCCTGGGGCAACCTGTACCTCACCGACAAGCAGGGCGCCGCCGGCTTCGACGAGGCCGACGAGGAGGCGATCGTCCTGCTCGCCGGTTGGGCGGGCGTGGCCATCGACAACGCCCGGGCCTACAGCAACGAGCACGCGCGGCGGGCCGAGCTCGAGCACGCCGTCAACGCCATGGAGGCGACCGCGGCGATCGCACGCGCGGTCGGTGGCGAGACCGACCTCAACCGGGTCCTGGAGCTCGTCGTCAAGCGTGCGCGCGCCCTCGTCGACGCCCGCGGCATGCTGATCCTGCTGGCGGTCGGCGACGAGCTCGAGGTCACCGCGGTCGCCGGGCGGCTCGCCCCGGATCTCCCCGGTACGCGCGTGCCGCTGGAGGGGTCGGTCAGTGGATCGGTGATGAGCTCGGGCCGCTCGATGCGGCTGCACAACCTCTCCGAGCAGCTGCGCTTCACGCTGGCGGATCGCATCGACGCGACGACCGGGCTCATGGTGCCCCTGCAGTTCCGCGGCCGGCGGCTCGGCGTGCTCGCGGCGTTCGACCGCGGGGAGCGTGAGGAGTTCACCGCCGAGGACGAGCATCTCCTCGAGAGCTTCGCCGCCAGCGCCGCGACCGCGGTGGCGACCGCCCAGAACGTCGCCGCGCAGGGCCTGCGGCGCAGCATCGAGGCCTCCGAGCGCGAGCGCCAGCGCTGGGCCCGGGAGCTGCATGACGAGACGCTGCAGTCCCTCGCCGGGCTGAAGGTCATGCTGTCCGGCGCCCGCCGCCAGCAGGACCCCGAGACCGTCGGTCGAGTCCTCGAAACGGCCGTCGACCAGATCGGCGACGCGATCGCGGCGCTGCGGCGCCTCATCACCGACCTGCGCCCCGCCGCGCTGGACGAGTTCGGGACGGCGGCCGCGCTCGAGGGGCTCGTCGAGCGCGTCGGGCAGACGTCGGGCCTCAACATCAACCTGCATGCGGACCTCGCCTACGAGCAGGGCCGCGCGGAGAGCCGGCACCCGGCGGTCGTCGAGGACGCGGTGTACCGCATCGTGCAGGAGGCGCTCACCAACGTCGTCAAGCATGCGCGCGCGACCAAGGTCACCGTGACGGTCGTGGAGGACGAGCATGGCGCGATCCGGCTCGCCGTCGCCGACGACGGGGTCGGCATCGGCGGGACCGCCGGCGACGACGCCCGAGAGCGACACGAAGGGTTCGGGCTCGTGGGCATGCGCGAGCGCGTCGACCTCGTCCACGGAACCCTCAGCGTCGAACCGGGTGAGCGCGGCGGGACGGTCGTGCGCGCCTTCCTTCCGCCGAGCGACCAGGTCGTGCAGGCCGTCGCGGGGTGAGCCGTCGCGTCCGTTATGGTCGCACGTCGTGAGCGAGGAACAGACTGAGATCCGGATCGTGCTGGCCGACGATCACGCGGTGGTCCGCAGCGGCCTGCGGTTCGTGCTGGAGCACGAGGACGAGATGGAGGTCATCGCCGAGGCGGGCGATCTCGCCGAGACCTTGCGCAAGGTGCGGGCGATCCGTCCCGACGTGCTCGTGCTCGACCTCAACCTGGGCGACGAGTCGAGCCTGCCGTCCATCCCGCAGCTGCGCGAGGACGTGCCGGGGACCGCGATCGTCGTGCTGACGATGCAGAACGAACCCCGCTTCGCGCGCGAGGCGCTCCAGTCGGGCGCGTCCGGCTACGTCCTCAAGGAGGCCGCCGACGACGAGCTCGTCGAGGCGGTTCGTGCCGCGGCGAGGGGCGACACGTACCTGAACCCGAAGCTCGGGGCCCGGCTCGCCGCGGAACCCGCCATGCCGGCCGCCCCCGCGGACGACCTGAGCGATCGCGAGGTCGAGGTCCTGCGCCTCATCGCCCTCGGCAACACGAACTCCGAGATCGCCGAGCAGCTGTTCCTCAGCGTCCGCACCGTCGAGTCGCACCGCGCGCACATCCAGCGCAAGCTCGGGCGCACGACGCGCGCCGAGCTCGTCGCCTACGCGCTCGAACGCAACCTGATCGGCCCCGGCGCGTAGCGCGGCGGTTCGCTCACTCCCCCGCGCGCGGACAGAGCACCAGCGGGCAGGCCGCCGCGGTCGCGACGCGGGCGGCGACGCTGCCGACCACGAGCCGGCCGACCGGGCCGTATCCGCGCGATCCGAGGACGAGGACGTCCACCTGCTCCGAGACGCGCACCAGCTCCGTCGCCGGATCGCCCTCGAGCACCTCCTCGGTCACCCGGCGCGGCGCCTCGTGCAGCGCACCCCGCGCGGCGGCGAGCTCCTCGCGCATCGTGGCGACCGCATCCGCCACGTACTCGGGATAGATCCAGTCCCCGGCCCAGCCGAACGTCCGCTCCACCGGCTCCACGACCGCGAACGCGCGCAGCACCGCCCGCTGCTCGACGGCGAGGCGCGCGGCGCGCTGGAGCGCCCCGGCCGACTCGGGACCGCCGTCGAAGCCGGCGCCGACGCTCTGGATGCGGCCGGGCCGGTTCTCCGAGAACCCGATCGGCGCGACCGCGACCGCGCACGGCGCGGCCGACAGCACCTGTGCCGCGGTCGTCCCGGGCAGGATGCGGCGCAGGGCCCCGCGATGCGACGAGCCGACCACGACGAGCTCAGCGTCGGCCTCCTCGGCGACTTCGTGCAGCGCCGCAGCCGCCGATCGCGCGGCGCGCGTGACGAAGCGCACGCCGGTCCGCCCGTGGAGGCGCTCCGCCGCGACGGCGAGGCGCGCCTCCGCGTCGTCGCGGCCGGACGCCCCGTACTCGGGCGGCGTCACCCGCGCCGACAGCGAGCCGGCCCGGTACGCGCAGACCAACACGATCTCCGTCGTATCACCGGCAAGCAGCTCCGCAAGCGCCAGCGCGTCCCGGGCGGGGCCCGAATCGTCGAAGCCGACCACGATCTGCGCGCACACCGGTCCAATCGTAGGTTGGGCGCCAGAGCAACTGGCTCAACGCCGTCAGCTCACGGAGCCCCAGCGCGCCGGCGGCGACGAACGGCAGCTCCACGATCGGCGAGGAGACGCCGGCGCGCAGCCGCTCGAACTGACGTGCCTGCGATCGCGCGCGGTCGCAGGCCAGCTGCACGACCTGCTCGGCCGCATCGAGCGTCGGGTCGCGCGCAGCGTCGACCGCGCGGCGCAGGCGCCGCAGGTCCAAGGCGGTGAAGCGGTCGGGGAGGACCTGGTTGACGACGACCAGGTCGGGCCGGCGGCCGACGATCTCCTCGGCGCGGCCTGCGAACTCGAGCGTCTCGCTCACGCAGAGCTCGGTCAGCAGCGTCGTGACGACCACGGCGCTGCTCGACGGATCCGCCACGGCGTCGCGCAACTGCGCAGCCTCGACGCCGACCGGGCCCGCCCGCCCCAGCGCCGCGTACGTCGACGGCGCGCGGAGCATTCCCTCGGCCTGCCCGGTCGATGGCCCGTCGAGCACCACCGACTCGAACGCCTCGCGGTGGCGACGTGGATCGGCCCGGGTCAGGTCCCATGCCTTGCCGAGCGTGATCAGCTCCAGCGCGCCGGGCGCGGCCGCGACGAAGTAGCCGAACGTCTGGGGCCGCGTGAGCAGCGCCGCACCGGGGCCGCCGATCAATCGCGAGAGCCATTCGCGCAGCGCCAGGCGCGGATCGATCGACATCGTCGCGATCGCCGTCTCGGACCCCAGGAGCCGCGGCACCTGCGTGTGGCCCGAGACCTCGCAGGCGACCGTGGCTCGTCCCATCCGCCTGGCCGCGAGGGCGAGCGCCGCCGCCGCGGTCGTCTTGCCCGTGCCGCCCTTGCCGGTGACGAACACCAGGCGCCGCGACAGCGCCGCCGCGGCGGGGCCGGACCCGCTCATCGCGGCCGGCCGGCCGGCTCGACGTCCACGTGCAGGCCCTCTGAGCCGGACCGACGGGCAGTCGAGTGCTCGATCCGGTGCAGCAGGCTGTGCAGACACGACGGGTCCGTGTCGGAGAACGTCAGGGGCTCCGGGTACGTGGCGGCCGCCGCTGCGCCGGTGGCGACCACGAGCGAGTCGTACTCGAGCTCTCCGCCGTCGGGCGCCACCAGCGTGACGCGCAGCCGGTCTTCGCCGGCCTCGCGCAACGCCATGATCGACGCCATGGCGCCCATGCCACCGCCGGCCACGACGACGCGCCGCGGCGTGGGATGCGCAAGGGCGGACATGCCGCGATGTTCGGCCGCGGGGCGCTTCCCCGCATCGGGGGGCTGCACTCTTCGAGGCTCCGTAGTGGCCCGCAGGCTCAGCGGGCCCAGCGGCCCGTCGCCCGGCGTTGCCTCGGCCAGCCGGCCCCGCCGTGGGCGCCGAGCGCGCGGCGGACCTGGGCGAGCTCTGTCGCGAAGCCCTCGAGTGCCTGGTTGAGCGGACGCGGGACGGAATCGCCGCGAGCGACATGCGCATCCGCGCGGGCGCGCAGCTCCCGCATCACCTGGCCGATGCGGTGCTCGCGGTGACGCAGCCGGTCCTCGGCGAGCCCGCGGCCGATGCCCACGGGTTCCGGCGGCACGCACTGGGGAGGCTTCGCCGCATACGTGGGATCCGCGCCGCTCATGATCCGAGCGTTCCAGCCTTCGGGCGCCCCGCCATCCGCAGGTATCCCGTCCCTGGTTCGGAAAAACCCGGACCGGAATGTCGAGCGTGACGTCAGGTGACGAGGTTCAGGATGCTGCCCGTAGCTCTCACCGAGCCCAGCGTCGCGGCGACGCCGCCCGCAGACGATGTCGGACGGTCTACTGTTCCCCAACGCTGCAGGACGACGGCGGGCGCGCGAGCGGCGACTGTGGCGCGCGAGCCCGGGGAGGTGGGCAGCCTCGTGAGGCAAACCGCGATGATCCGCATGAGCCGCAGGGCCGCGCTCCTGGCGGCGGTCCTCTCGGCCGGGGCGGCGGGGCTCTGCGCCGCCGCGCTTGGCGCCCCGGCACCGTCCGGCGACGCAGCCGGTTCGGGGTGGCCGGCCCTCAGTCGCAGGATCGCGGCGCACTGGCCAGGCGCACAGCGCGAGAACGGCGCCTACTTCGACCCGGGCCTCGGCTGCGCGGGCTGCGCCCGCTACGGCGAGGCGTTCCTGGCCTACGGCCTGCTGCTCAACGGCGTGCGCGACCACGACGCGGCGATGGTCCGGTCGGCGCTGCAGGCGATCGACTATGCGATCGCGAAATATCCCACCCCGCCGCAGGGGTGCCCGGACGGCAGCCCCTTCGAGGACCTGGCGCTCGCGGCCTCCTACAACCTGATGCGACGCAACCAGACGTACCGCTCGCTGTTCGCGCCGCGCCGCGCCGCGTGGGCCCAGCACCTGCGCCGCGTCCAGTGGCGCCACATCGGCGGCAGCCGCTACTGCAACAAGACGCTCGTTGAGAGCGTCATGACGCTCGAGCTGCTGCGGACGGGGCTGACGTGCACGTGCCCCGGCGCAGTCCTGCACGACCGGGCACGAGCGCGGTCGGCGGTCGAGTTCATCGTCAACCACAACCTCGTCCAGTACACCGCGGCGCACGGCCAATCGCTCGGTGGTGGGCTGCGCGGCGTCGTGCTCTCCGATCCTCCTGCCCATCCGCGGGCCTACGTGGGCCTCTCGCTCGGCATGTACGCGCGCGCGATCGAGCTGCTCGGACGACGCGCGTCGTCCCGCGCGCGGCGCGTGCTGCTCTACATGGCCAACGCACAGTGGGCGGCCGCCGCGCCCGACGGCGCGACCGCATACTGGGGCCGCAGCCAGGAGGAGGCCTGGGCGGCGTCGCTGACCGCCTACGGTGCCGAGGTGGCCGCGCGCTTCGCAACGTCCAAGCGCGCCCGCGCCCGCTACGTCGCCCTGGCCAACCGCGAGATCGACCGCATCGAGCTCGTCCACGGCTTCGGCGGAGTCGGGCTGAACATCGTCCCGGCCGCCCGCGAGGACCCGACCGCGGTGCGCCGCGTCGACGAGTACGCGTCGAACATCCCATACATCGGTCTGACGCTGGCCGGCCTCGACTGGGCGATCGCCGCGCGGACGCCGGGCCGGACGGCGTCCGGCATCGCGGCCGACACCGTCAGCAGCCGCGTGCTCGGCACCGGCTCGAGCCGCTTCGCCGTCGTCCGCCGCCCGACCACGTGGTACGCGGTCCGGATGACGTCCGGCTATGAGCCGACGACATCGCGGCCGGCGTCCGACTTTCGCTACGACTTCGGCCTCGTCGAGCTCAAGCAGCTGCGCGAGGGCCGCTGGATCGAGGCGGTCCCGCAGCGCCCGTACACCCACCGGCTCCACCATCCCGACTCCGCCGGACCGGTGCTCCTGCACCGCAGCGCGCGGCTCATGCCGTTCGGCACCAGCATCCACGCGCACCGCAACGGCACCGTGAGCCTCGGCGGCGGGTTCGCGACGCCCGCCGGGGCGGTCGTGCGCCGGACGCGCTTCGTCTACCGCCCGCAGGACGGCGGGCTGGTGCTGCGCTGGCGGACGCACCGCGGCGACCGTTATGAGGTCTCCCGCTTCATCCGGTCCCCGCACGGGCCGTTCACGTCCGGGCTCGACGCCCACCTCCGGCGGGAGCGCCGCATCGTCGTGGCCCGCCGTCGCGTCCTCGAGGTGCGCTATCCCGGCGCGCCCGCCTTGCAAGGCGGCTGCATCGAGAGCAGGCTTGCAGCCGATCAGCCATGCCCCACGCCCTCCTCCTCCGGCGCGTCGCCTGGCCCGCCGTCGGCGCCGTCGCAGTCGCCGTCGCCCGGCTGATCGGCACCGGCGATATCGCGGACCCGGCGTGGCCGCTGCCAGCGTCCGGTTCGCCGGCGCCCGCGTCGTCGGCGGCGTAGCCGGATCACGCAGGCGATTCACACCACCGCGCCGGCCGACAGCGCGCGCAGCGTCCGCGCCAGCACGCGGGCGCCGAGCTCGCAGTCGGCCGCGTCGGTCCACTCGCGCGGGGTGTGGCTGAGGCCGCCCCGGCTCGGCACGAAGAGCATGCCGGCCGGGGCGCGCGGCGCCACGTTCATGGCGTCGTGCCCCGCCCCGCTGAACATCCGCAGCGCCGGCACGCCCTCCTCGGCGGCCGCGGCCTCGATCGCGGCGATCACCCGGGGGTCCATCGCGACCGGCGCCACGGCGTAGTGGCGTTCGATCGTCGCCTCCAGCCGCTCCTCCCGGGCGATCCGCTCGACCAGCTCGCGCACCCAGGCCTGCCGGCGCTCGTGCTCCTCGACGGCATGACGGCCTCGACCGCGGCCAGGACGCCCAGCGCCCCGTCGAAGCGACCGCCGCGGGGCACCGTGTCGAGATGCGACGCCGCCATCACCGGCGCCCCTGAGCCGCTGCCCTCCCAGCGCGCGATCATGTTGCCCGCCTCGTCGTGCTCGACCGTGAGGCCGAGCCCGGTGAGCTCCTCGGCGACGGCCGCGGTCGCCTCCGCGAGCTCGGGCGTCCACGCCAGGCGCGTGACGCCCTCGCCGTCGCGGCCGATCCGCGACAGCCGCTCCAGCGCGCCGGCGAGCGCGCTCATCCGCCCGTCACGGCGATGCCGTCGGCATCGTCGCGCGCGGAGGCCTCCGGGGCGCGCAGCGCGGGATCTCCGTACCCGCCGCCGCTGGGGCCGACGAGCCGCAGGACCGTACCCGCGGCCGCCTTGCGGTACGGGCTGTTGGACGGCAGATCGCGCTCGGCGTCCGTGCCCGGGTCGAGCACCACGCGGCCCGGCGTGCCGTCGGCGCCGCCGAACAGGCCGGGGGGCGCGCTGCTGCTGCCGTCGCCCTCCATGGAGAAGCCGCCGTCGGCGAGGAACTCGAACTCGCGCACCGAGCCCAGGCCACCCCGCCACCGCCCCGCGCCCGCGCCGCGGTCGGACAGCTCGTAGCGCGTCACCCGCAGCGGATAGTGCGACTCGATGTCCTCGACCGGGTTGTTGCGCGTGTTCGCGTACAGCGTGTCGACGGCGTCGATCCCGTCCTTGCCGAAGCGCCCGCCGTAGCTGCCCTCCATGATGTCCATGTAGACCCAGGCGGCCCCGTCCGCCTCGCCGGAGAACGCGGTCACCTTGAGATTGCCGATCCCCGCGGAGACCGCCTCGGGCAGCACCGGCGCGAGGGCGCGCATGACGGTCGCGGCGACGATGTTGCCCGAGCAGAACCGGGCGATCGTCGGCGCGGGGAAGCGCGGGTTGGCGAGCGTGCCGAGCGGTGCCTCGATCGTGATCGGCCGGAACAGCCCGGAGTTGGTCGCGACGGGATCGCTCGTGGCCGAGTCGAGCAGCAGCGACCGCAGCGTGACGTACACCGCCGCGTCGACCGTGCCGACGAACGGCATGTTGATCGGCAGGTCGACCTGCGGCGCGGTGCCGGTCAGGTCGACGTGCAGGTCGGATCCGCTCACGGTGATCGCGACCTTGATCGCGAGGTCGCGGTAGCCCGGATCGGGATGGTCGAGGAAGCCGTCGAGGATCCCCTCGGCCTCGTAGCGGCCGTCGCCGATCGCCTCGATCGCCTGGCGCAGCATCCGCTCCGAGTGGTCCATCAGGTGCTCGGATGCGGCGACGACGCGATCGAGGCCGTGCTCGGCGATCAGCTCGCGGAAGCGCTCGGCGCCGAACGTCGCCGCGGCGACCTGCGCCTCGAGGTCGCCGACGACGAGTCGCGGAACGCGCGTGTTGTCGGCGATGATCCGCCACGCGCTCTCGACCCGCCGGCCGCCCTCCTGCACCTTGACCGCGTTGAGGTGCAGGCCCTCGGCGAAGGTGTCGCCGGCGTCGACGATCCCGCAGCTGCCGGGACTGAGCGCACCGAGGTCGAGGTGGTGGGCCGTCGTCACCGAGAACCCGACGAGCCGGTCCTCGACGAACACGGGCACGACCAGACCCACGTCGGGCTGGTGCGACGAGCCGTAGTACGGATGGTTGTGGATGACCACGTCGCCCGGCTGCCACGTGTCGCCGAGCTCGGCGAAGCGCCGGTTGATGCCGGCGACGTAGCCGGGGATCGGCGCGGACTGCAGCGGCGTCGACTGCGTCGAGACGCACAGCTGGCGGCCCTGGTCGTCGCAGATCGCGCAGCCGAAGTCCTCGGACTCGCGGATGATCGACGAGTACGACATGCGCGTCAGGCGGTAGCCCATCTCGATCGCGATCGAGCTCAGGCTGCCGCCGATGACCGACGCGCTGACGGGGTCGATGGTCGCGCTGGACGTGGTCATCGTCGGCCTCCCTGGGTCGTGCGGACGGCGGACAGCAGCAGCGGGCCGCCGGGATCGGCGGTCGCCCGCCAGCTCGGCGGCACGACGATCGTCGTGTCGCGCTGGAAGATGACCGCCGGGCCGTCGATCGGCTCGGCGATCGGCAGGCGCTCTCGCAGCAGCCGCCGGGTCGGCAGGTCGGCGAGCTCGCCGCCGACGTCCCAGACGGACGCCGCCTCGCCGATCGTCGCGGACGCGAGATCGCCGCCGCCCACGGCGATGCGCGTGAGCCGCGGGCGATCCCCGGCGGCGCGCACGCGGACGTTGACGATCTCGATCGGGTCGGCGAGCGCGCGGCCGTACTCCTGCTCGTGGACGGCGTGGAAGCGGTCGAGCGCCGCCTCCGCGAACGCGTGGCCGTCGAACGGGATGCGCAGCTCGTAGCCCTGACCGACGTAGCGGCAGTCCAGCGACCGCTCGACCCGCACCTGGTCGGGGTCGGCGCCGTCGCGCTGCAGACGCTCGAGCAGGATGGCGGTGAGCTGCGCGAAGAGCTCGTCGATCCGCGCCCCGTCGATGGCGCCCTGGACCATGAGCACCGTGGACATGAGGTCGTAGCGCAGCTCGGAGGTCAGCAGCCCGGTCGCCGACGTGATGCCCGGGTGCGGCGGGATGAGGACCTCGGGGATCTCGAGCATGTCGGCGAGATCGGCGGCGTGCAGCGGCCCCGCCCCGCCGAACGCGACGAGCGCGAAGCTGCGCGGGTCGCGGCCGCGCTCGACGGTGATCCCGCGGATCGTCCGCGCCATCTGCGCGTTGGCGATCCGCAGGACGCCGGCGGCGGTGTCGAGCCGGCTCATGCCCAGCTCGGCGGCCAGGCGATCGATCGCCGCGGCGGCCGCCCCCGGGTCGAGCGGCATGTCGCCCCCGAGGAACCGCTCGGGGTCGATGCGCCCGAGGACGAGATGCGCGTCGGTGATCGTCGCGTCGGGGCCGCCGCGGCCGTAGCACGCGGGCCCCGGGTCGGCCCCGGCGCTCTGCGGTCCGACGCGGAACGCGCCGGCGGCATCGAGGCGGGCGATCGAGCCGCCGCCCGCGCCGATCGTCTCGATGTCGAACATGGGGACGAGCAGCGGGTAGCCGGCGACCTGCGTGTCGCGCGCGGAGGCCTCGGTCACCATGCCGTCGGCCACGATCCCGATGTCGGCGCTCGTGCCGCCCATGTCGAAGGTGATGAGGTTCCGGCGACCGGTCAGCCCGGCCGCCCACTGCGCACCGAGCACGCCGGCGGCGGGGCCGGAGAGCATGAGCGTGACCGGCCGCTCGGCCGCCTCCCGTGCGCTCGCGACGCCGCCGTTGCTGCGCATCACGAGGAGCTCGGCGGCGACGCCCCGGCTCGCGAGCCCTTGGGTCAGGCGGGCGAGGTACCGGCCCGTGCCCGGTCCGACGAAGGCGTTCATCGCGGTGGTGTTGAAACGCTCGAACTCGCGGAACTGCGGGCTCACGTCCGCGCTGGTCGTCACGAAGGCGTCCGGCATCGCGTCGCGGACGAGCTGCGCCGCGCGCTTCTCGTGGGCGTCGTCGAGGTAGGAGAACAGGAAGCAGACGGCGACGGCCTCGACGCCGGCGTCGCGCAGCTGGGCGGCGGCGGCCCGGACGGCGTCCTCGTCGAGCGCCTGCACCACGTCGCCGCGCGGCGGCGCGATGCGCTCCGGCACGGTGAGGCGCTCCGAGCGCCGGACGAACGGGCGGTCCTGCCACGGGACGTCCTGCATGACCGAGTACGGCTCCGGGCGCTGGTGGCGCCCGATGTGCAGGACGTCGCGCATGCCGTCGGTGGTGATCAGGCCGGTCTTCGCCCCTCGGTGCTCGAGCACCGCGTTCGTCGCGATCGTCGTCCCGTGCAGCACCCCGTCGAGCGCGTCCGTCCCGACCTGCGCAAGCGCGCACAGCTCGGCGATCCCCTCCACGAGCGCGCGCGACGGGTCGTCCGGGCTCGAGCGCAGCTTGTGGACGACGAGCGCGTCGGTCCCGGAGTCGTAGAGCGCGAGGTCCGTGAACGTCCCACCGATGTCGATACCTGCGAACAGCAAGCGACCTCCCGGTGCCGTGGATGCGACGGCGTCGAAGAGCGCAAGTTCTACCGGCTCGGGCACGGCCGGTCAGCCGTGAGGGGTCAGGCCCCGGTCAGGCCGCACATCCCGCCCGCTCAGGTTCGCGGAACGTACAACTCGGCGCCGATCTGCTCCACGCAGGCCCCCAGCGGCCCGGCCAGCGCGCGGATGGCCTCGCCGTCCAGCCGCGAGACCGGCGCGGAGATGCTGACCGCCGCGCGCGTGCCGACCGCTCCCTGGATGGCCATCCCCACCGCGCTGAGCTCCGACTCGCTCTCGCCGAAGTTCGTCGCGTAGCCCACCGCGCGGATGTCCTCCAGCTCTCGCTCCAGGCGCGCCCGGGTCGAGATCGACTTCTCGGTCCGTCCCTTGATCCGGGGCGTCGGGTAGAGCTCGCGCAGGCGATCCGCAGGCAGCTCCGCGAGCAGCGCCTTGCCGATCGAGGTGCAGTGCGCCGGCATGGTCTCGCCCGTGCGCGAGCCGACGCGCACCGCCTTCGTCGTCTCGACGCTGTCGACGAACAGGACCTCGTTGTCGCGCAGGACGGCGAGATGGACCGTCTCGCCGACGTCACGGCAGAGGGCCTCCAGATGGGGACGGGCCGCATCGCGGATGTCCATCCGCCCGACGACGGCAAGACCGAGATCGACCAGCGCAGGTCCGGCGAGGTAGGCGCGCGACTGCTCGTCCTGCGTCACGAACCCGTGGTACTGCAGCATGGCCAGAAGCCGGTGGGCCGTCGACGGGGCCACGCCCATCGCCTCGCCCGCCTCGGAGACCCGGATCGCCGTTCGGTCCCGGTAGGTGAGCAGCAGCCTCAGCGCATTGTCGACCGATTCGATCGGATAGGCAGGGCGCTCCCGGGACGGTCCGGTCATGTCGGCAGCGTAGCCTCAGCCCAACCGCGCGAGCAGGTGGGTCAGGTCTTCGAGCACGAGGTCCGGGCGGTCAACCGTCGAGCGACGATCGACGTCCTCAGCGGTCGAGGTGCCGGTGAGGGTCAGGACCGAGGCCGCTCCCGCGGCCTTCGCCATCTCGATCTCCAGAGCGAGATCGTCGCCGACCACCGCCACCCGACCGGCGTCGAGCCCGAGCATCCCGGCCGCCGCGTCCATCACCGCCTGGGACGGCTTGCCGGTGAGCCGCGGCCGGACGCCCGTGACATGGGCGAGCCCGGCGCCGATCACGCTCGAGAGGCCGACGGCGCGACCGCCGCGCGCCGGAAACGACGGCGCGTCCGAGGTGAGGAAGAACGCCGCACCGGCCCAGATGGCCTGGCATGCCGCCTCGATCTTGGCGGCATCGAGACCTCGATCGTGACCGACGAGCACGACGTTGGCCTCGGGCCAGCGCTCGGGCGCCACGATCTCGACCCCGCCGTCCTCGAGCGGTTCCTCGATGCCCTCGCCGCCGATGACCAGCGCCCGAGGGCGCGCCACGTGCGCCGCGATCATCCGCGCGGCGACCACGGGCGGGGTCAGGCAGTCGCGCGCCGAGACGGCGAAGCCCGCCGCGCGCAGGTGCTCCACGTACCGCCGGGGCGGCTGGCTGCTGCCGTTCGTGCAGAAGACCAGCGGCACGTCGCGCGATTGGAGCGTCTCGACGAGCTCGAGCGCCCCGGGAAGGGCCCGACCGCCTTCGCCGCCCGGCCGGGCACCGAGAACCAGCGTGCCGTCGATGTCGAAGATCAGCCCGTCCACGTCCGGCAGGCCGTCGATCAGCGGCACCGGATCAGCCCTCGACGCCTGGCCCGCGCGCCGGCAGGGCGCGCTGCGTGTCGAGGAGGAAGCCGCCCTTGCGGACCTGAACGCGCGACACGTCGGTCCGCGTGCCGAGCTCGCGTATGAGGTCGACGATCGGACGCGCGGCGCTCGTCGCACGCAGGGCCGGGGACGTCCGGATGGCGTCCATCTGCTCGGCGGGCATGACGATCCGCATCAGCAGCTCCTCGTCGTCCAGCGTGGCGCCGAGGCGGCGGCGATGGTCCGCGAGCGTCATCTCGGCCGCGCCGTCGCGGCCGGACGCCGCTCCGGCCGACGCGAGCACCCGGTCGCGCACGTCGGGGTCGACCGGCGCCGGCGGTTCGCCGTAGACGCCGCGCACGTAGGCGACGACCTCGTTGGGAACCATCGAGTAGCGCTCGCCCGACACGACGTTCATCACCGCCTGCGCACCCATGAACTGCGAGAAGGGCGTGACCATGATCGGGTAGCCGAGCTCCTGCCGGACGACCGCCACCTCCTCGAGGACCTCGGGCAGGCGGTCGGCCATCCCCATCTCGGTCAGCTGGCGACGCAGCGTGCCCATCATCCCGCCCGGAACCTGGTGGTCGTAGTAGGCGACGTCGTACTCCACCGGTGCGCCGACCGGCAGGCCCTTGCGGCGGGCGACGCTGTGGAAGTAGCCGGCGATCTCGGCCAGCGCCTCGTCGTCGACGGACACGTCGTATCCGAGCTGGCGCAGGTTGCGCGCCGTGTTCTCGACCGACGGCTGGGCCGAGCCGTTGGCCAGCGGCGAGATCGCCGTGTGGACGGCGTCCACGCCGAGTGCGGCGCCTTCGAGGTAGCACAGCGGCGCCAGGCCCGTGTTGCAGTGGGCGTGCATCTCGAGCCGGCGGGTGCCGATCCTCGACCGCATGACCGGGATCAGCGAACGGGTCCGCTCAGGCGTCAGCAGACCGCCGACGTCCTTGAGGTACACGGCGTCGACCAGCGGCGATGCGGCGATGCGGTCGATGCGCTGCGCGTAGTAGTCGTCGGTGTGGACGGGGCTGACCGTGTAGACGATGCCCATCACGACCTCGGCGTCGCCGGCGCTCTTGATGAGCGAGGCGATCTTCAGCGCCGCGTCGATGTCGTTGAGCGAGTCGATGACCCAGAAGCGCCGGATCCCGTTCTTCATCAGCAGCCGCAGCGCGAACTCCATGATCTCCAGGGGCGTGCGATCCCAGCTGATGAACCTCAGGCCGCTGGTCAGGAAGCCCAGCGGGGTGTCGGGGAGCGCCTGCGCCGCATTGCGGATGCGCTCCCACGGGTCCTCGTGGTGGAACCGCACGCTGGTCGCCATGAGCGTGCTCGTGATGAACTCGATCGCCTCGTAGCCCGCCCGGGCGAGGGCCGGCAGGACGTCGGACACCATGACGTTGTCGATGCCGGTGGCGCCCCACTGGCTCTGGTTGCCGTCGCGCAGCGTGGTGTCGATCAGGCCGATCGTCCGGCTCATGCGGTCTCCATCAGAAGGTCGGCCAGTTCCTCGTCCAGCCAGCTGGTGGTCACCTCGCCGGCGGCGAACGCCGGATGCGCGAGGACCGTCTGGTGCAGCGAGATGGTGGTCGGGACGCCGTCGACGACGAATGCGTCCAGCGCGTCGCGCATCAGCGCGATCGCCGCCGGACGGTCGCCGGCGTGCGCGATGACCTTGGCCAGCAGGGCGTCGTAGTACGGCGGGACGAGATAGGACGAGAAGCAGTGCGAGTCCACGCGGACCCCGGGAAGGTCGGGCGGCTCCCAGCGGTCGATGCGCCCCGGACGCGGCAGGAGCCCGTCGGCGGTGGGGATCTGGGCGTTGACCCGGCATTCGATCGCGTGACCGTCGAAGGCGACGTCGCGCTGCGCAACGCTCAGCGGCTGCCCGCACGCGATCCGGATCTGCTCCTGGACCAGGTCGACGCCGGTGACCGCTTCGGTGACGGGGTGCTCCACCTGGATGCGCGGGTTGACCTCCAGGAAGAAGAGCTCGCGGCGCTGCACGTCGAAGAGGAACTCCACGGTGCCGAGGTTGTCGTAGCCCACCTCGCCGCCGAGCGCGACGGCACAGGCCAGCAGGTCCGCTCGCTCGCGCGGCGTGAGACTGGGTGAGGGAGACTCCTCCAGCAGCTTCTGATAGCCGTACTGGAGCGAGCACTCGCGCTCACCCAGGTGGATCGTGGTTGCATGGCGATCGCCGGCGATCTGCACCTCGAGGTGCTTGCCGGCGGCGACGTAGCGCTCGACGTAGAGCCGGCCGTCGCCGAACGAGGCGACCGCCTCCGAGGCGGCGACCGGGAACGACTCGCGAAGCTCGGCCTGGCTGCGAACGATGCGGATGCCCTTGCCCCCGCCCCCATGAGCCGCCTTCAGCAGCAGCGGGTAGCCGAGCTCCTCGGCGACCGCGAGTGCGTCGCCGACCCCGTCCACGCTGCGGCCGGGCAGCAGCGGAACGCCGGCCTGACCGGCCAGCCGCCGCGCCGTGACCTTGTCGCCGAAGCCGACGAGGTGGCGCGCGCTCGGGCCCACGAAGATCAGGCCCTCGTCCGCGCACGTGCGGGCCAGGCCCGCGTTCTCCGACAGGAAGCCGTAGCCCGGGTGCAGCGCATCGCAACCGGTGGCGAGTGCGGCGTGCACCATGGCGTCGGCCAGCAGATAGCTCTGCGTCGCGGGCGCCTCGCCCACGCACACCGTCCGGCCGGCGCGCCGGGCCGGGAGGCTGTCGAGGTCCGCCGCGGATGCGGCGAGGACCGTCTCGATGCCGAGCGCGTCGCACGCCCCGATGATGCGCAGCGCGATCTCGCCACGCTGAGCGACGAGCAGGCGCCGGGGCAGGGACGTCACGGCGCGGGGGCGGGCTCGACGGCGAACAGCGGCCCGTTGGCCTCGACGAGCTCCCCGTCCGAGACGAGGCACTCGACGATCGTGCCCCGGACCCCCGCCTGGACCGAGTTCATCATCTTCATCACCTCGACGATGCAGACCACCGTCGTCTCGTCGACCTGGGAGCCGACGGCGACGAAGGGCTCGGCACCGGGCTCGGGGCGCGAGTAGAACGTGCCGAGCAGGGGCGAGCTGACCGTCGTGCGGCGGTCCGGTGCCGGTGCGGGCACGTTCGCGGGGGGCGCCGGCGCGGCGGCGGCCGGGCCGGGCGCGGGGGCGGCGGGCATCGCGTCCGGTGGCACGGCCTCCGCCGCAGGCGCGCCGGCCTTGGTCACCGTCAGCGTCAGCGCGCCCTGACGGACCGTGACCTCGTCGAAGTCGAGCGTGTTGATCAGCGACAGGATCGCGTCGACGTCCGAACCCGTGAGCTCGTCGCCGCCATCTCCGTCGTCGCTCATCGGCGATCCTTGGTGAGGTTGGCGACGATCCAGTCGGTGACGCCCTGTCCGGCGATCGCCACGCTGGGGCGCCGGCCATGGACCGTCACCGGCCGGCGTTGGACCAGCAGCACGTTCTCGGGAAACGGCAGGCGGGCGTCGAGCGCCCACTCGACGTCCTGCGCGCCACCGTGGTGGGTGTGCAGCTCGACGCCGAGACGGGCGATCTCGAGCACCTCGTCGTCGTCGAGGCACGCCGCCTTCCGCTGCTCGTCGGGGACGGCAACGAGCTCGACGTTGCCATCGTCGCCGGCCCGCGCCGCCGCGACGTACTGCTCGGTCTTGTCGGCGATCCGGCGGTCGCAGACGGTCATGTTGACGCGGTCGACCAGATAGCGGTCCGGCGTCACCTCACCGCCGACGACGGAGAGGCCGAGACCCCAGTTGGCCTCGATCGAGATGCGCGACGGATCGCCGGAGAGCGGGTTGACGGTGAACATGACGCCCGCGACCCGCGCATCGACCATCAGCTGCACGACCACCGCCATCTCGGCGGCGGCCGCGTCCATCCCGTGCTCGCTGACGTAGACGATCGCGCGACGGTTGAACAGGCTGGCCCAGCACCGCCGCACCGCGGCGACGACCTCCTCCTCCCCGCGGATCCAGAGGTAGCTCTCGTACTCGCCGGCGAAGCTGGCCGCGTCGCCGTCCTCGGCCACGGCGCTCGAGCGGACGGCGACCGCCGGGTTCTCGGTTCCGAGCGCAGCCCCGAGGTCGCGATACGCCTCGACGATGGCGTCGCGGATGCGATCGGGGACCTCGTGGTCGAGGATGAGCGCTCGTACGTGGTCGGCGGCCGCGACCGCGGCGGCCTCGTCGCCGGCGTCGCCGGCCGCTGCCGCGATGGCCTCGCCGAGCTGCGGCGCGGCAAGCGCCTCACGGCACGCCCGGACCGTCACCGCGAAGCCCGGCGGCACCCGCAGCCCGGCGGCGATCATGTCCGCCAGCGCGGCGCCCTTGCCGCCCGAGTGCACGCGCTCGCGGGCGAGCGGCGCGTCGAAGGGGAGCGCGTAGACCTGCTCGACGCCGGTCATGCTCACGACGCCGCCCCTGAGGTCTGCGGCGCACGGTCGCCGTCGCCGCCGTCCTCGTCGAGGAGGCTGATGGTCCCGGTGCCTCCGTCGATGCGGATGCGCTGTCCCGTCTCGATGACCGAGGTGGCCATGCCGGCGCCCACGACCGCCGGGAGCCCGTATTCGCGGCACACGATGGCCGCGTGGGACATGACCCCGCCGGCATCGGACACGACGCCCGACACGCGCGAGAACACCGAGGCCCACGACGGAGCGGTCGTCGGCGACACGAGGATCTCGCCGTGCTGCACCTGCGACAGCTCCTTCTCCGTGCGGATCACACGGGCCGGGCCCTCCACGACGCCCGGCGAAGCCGCGATGCCGTACAGGCTGCGGACCTCGCCCGTGGTGCCGCGCAGCCATTCCTGGACGCGGGCGGTGGTGACCCCGTAGTTCATGATGATGAACGGCTCGTTGATGACCTCCGGCGGCGCGCCGAGGGCGGGCGGAGCCTCCCAGTCGCGCAGCGTCTCCACGATCTCCTTGCGGCGCGCGACCTTGTCCTGCGCGCGCTTGGATCCGCGCGGAGCGACGCCGATCGCCCACGACTCGGCCACGTCGAACAGCGCTTCGGAGATCTCGTAGCGGTGCAGGTAGAAGACGTCGTCGCGCGCGGCCAGGAGTCCGCTGTGCGCCAGGAGGTCGCCGAGATCGCGCATCTTGTTCCAGAAGATCGTGTGCGACCAGTGCTCGACGTAGAAGTTGTGGTCCTCGATGTAGGGAAAGACGGTCCGCGACAGCCCGAGCAGCTGTTCGAACTGCGCCAGCTCGTCCTCGCTGGTGAACAGCTCCCGGTACTTCCCGGCGATGGCGTCGGCCTCGGCCCGCAGGCGCTCGGTCGGACGCAGGAGGTCCTCCCCGGCGCGCGCGCGCACGACGTAGTCGGCGATGCCCCGCAGCGGCACGGCCAGATCGTCGATCCAGGCGCGCTGCGTGTGGTAGAAGCCGTACTCCGAGCAGAAGTTGAACCACGGGTACTTGGCGTCGTCGAAGCGCTGGAGCCACTCGCGGCCGCCGTCGCTGTCCTTCATCGCCGCGAAGATCTCCTCCGGCGTGCCATCTCGTTCGAACGCCTCGTCGACCCCGAGCTCGACCGCGGCGCGCGCCAGCTTCTTGAGCTCCTCGTCGGGGCGGAACGCGATGACGTCGAGCCCGGCCACCATGCGCGCCACCTCCTGGTCGGAGATGTCGGGGAAGGCGCCCTTGCAGAACTCGAAGAACGTCAGGTACGCGCCGTAGCCGATGTTCAGCATCTCGAAGTGGTACTGGTGCATCAGCAGGAAGCGATCGATCAGCGTGCTGTACGCCGTGAGGGCGTCGTAGCCGCGGCTGCGCCCGAGCCCCTCGGTCACGCTCGACATCGGCTCGAGGTCGGGCAGCGCAACGAAGGTGACCGCCTCCATCTCCGTGATCGCGACCTGCGCCTTCTCCTTCCACTTCTCGTACATCGCATCCCAGTTGGCGAAGTAGAAGCCGGCGCGCTCGCCGAAATGCCGCGCGCGCTCTTCGATCTGGGCGGGGTCGGTGACCGGGACGGCGCCGAAGTAGAGGTAGCCGTTGACGAAGCGCTGGTCGAGCCCGAACACCGGCGGGACGGCGAAGACGCGCGTCGAGTAGCCACCGCAGGCGAAGCCCCAGGCTTCGACGGCGATGGTGTCGAAGGGGTAGTACGGGTGCGCGTGGTGGTACTTGTCCTGGATCCAGAACACGCTCGCCTCGTGGTCGCGAACCTCGTCCTGCGACACCAGGTAGTACGGGTACATCTCGCGCCACCCTTCGGCGCCCGGAGGCGTCGGCACCTCGAAGATGTGGGGGAACCGGTCCGGTGTATCGGTCATTTCGTGCTCTCCTCTCCGCGGTCGCGCACCGCGGTCGCCGTGCGCTCTCGCCTACGCGCGTTTTCTGTTGCGCAGAACTCGTTTGCGAAATCTAACATGACCGGCCACCCCCGACCCCAGCGCCGGGTGCTTGACTTTCTGTTGAGCGGAAACCTATCCTGTCAAACAGAATGCGCCTTCATGTGATGGTCGGCGCTTGACGGCGAGAGGAAGCGCATGACTGACCCCCGCGTCGGATCTGTCCGGCCCCAAGACGCAGCTGTGATGGATGCTCCGGCGAACAACGTGCTGACCGGAGAGCAGTACCTCGAGAGCCTGCGCGACGGCCGTGAGGTCTGGATCGACGGCGAACGCGTCGCGGACGTCACGTCCCATCCGGCGTTCCGCAACGCCGCACGCTCGGTGGCGCGGCTGTACGACGCGATGCACGACCCCGGCCAGCGCGACGTCCTGCTGGCCGAGGACCGCCACGGGATCCTGACCCACCGCTTCTTCATGCCGAGCTACGACTCGCAGGATCTGCTCGACTCGCGCGATGCGATCGCGTCCTGGTCGCGCATGTCCTACGGCTACATGGGCCGCACGCCGGACTACAAGGCGTCCTTCATGGCCACGCTCGGGGCCGATCCCGACTGGTACGAGCCCTTCGGCGACAGCGGCCGCAGGTGGTACCGCAAGTACGCCGAGAGCGTCCTCTTCCTCAACCACGTCCTGATCAACCCGCCGATCGACCGCCACCGCGCCGTCCACGAGGTCGAGGACGTCTACGTGCACGTGGTCGCCGAGCGCGACGGGGGGATGGTCGTGCGCGGCGCCAAGATGCTCGCGACCGGCTCGGCGCTCACCCATGCGACGTTCGTCGCCCAGAACAGCGCCGTCGAACTGCAGGAGGGCAAGGCCGAGGACTACGCGCTGTGCTTCATCGTGCCTATGGCGTCGCCGGGCGTGAAGCTCATCTCGCGCGCCTCCTACGAGGCCAAGGCGACGTCGCCGTTCGACGCGCCGCTGTCGGCGCGCTTCGACGAGAACGACGCCGTGATCGTCTTCGACGACGTGTTCGTCCCGTGGGAGGACGTCCTCGTCTACCGCGACGTCAGGAAGGCCACCGCGTTCTACGCGCAGTCGGGCTTCATGCCGCGCTACACGCTGCAGTCCGGCACGCGCCTGGCGGTCAAGCTCGACTTCCTGTGCGGCCTCCTGGCCCGCGGACTGAAGGCCAACGGCACCGACGGCTTCCGTGGCGTCCAGGCGCAGCTCGGGGAGCTCATGGGCTGGCGCAACCTGATCTGGGCGCTGACCTCCACGCTGTGCCACGAGACCCAGTCCGGCCCGGGCGGCAGCGTGATCCCCAAGCTGGAGTACGCGGTGCTGATCCGCCAGTTCGGCACCCAGGCGTTCGGCCTGGCACGTCAGATCTTCACGGAGCAGCTGGGCGGCGCCCCGCTGGTCGTTCCGTCGAGCGCGCAGGACCTGCTCAGCGAGGAGCTGCGTCCGACGCTCGACCGGTACTACCGAGGTTCGGACGGCGACGCGCATGACCGCATCAAGCTCTTCAAGCTCATCTGGGACGCCGTGGGCAGCGAGTTCGGCGACCGCCACGCCTGGTACGAGGTCAACTACAGCGGCAACCAGGAGCAGATCCGCCTCGACACGCTGCGCTTCTCCGGCATCGGCGGCATCACCGCCGGCCAGCAGGAGCTCGTCGATGCGTGCCTCGCGGACTACGACCTGGACGGGTGGGCACGGGGCCCGTGGACGTCGTGACCCGGCCGGCAGGATGACGGCGGGCGCGACACGCGTCTTCGCCACCCCACGCGTCCTGGTCGAAGACCGCGGCGACGTCGTGCTGCTGCGGTCAGCCGACGAGCTGGGCGAGCACGCTCCCACCCTCGGCCATCTCCTTCGGCGCCACGGCGAGCGAGCGCCTGACGCGCTGCTGGCCGCGCAGCGCCACGACGGAGGCTGGCGACGGCTCACGTGGGGCGACGCGCGGCACGCAGCCGATGCCGTAGGGCAGGCGATGCTCGACCGCGGGCTCGGCGCCGACCGGCCGCTGATGATCCTGTCGGGCAACTCCATCGAGCACCTCGTCATGGCCCTCGGGGCGCACACGACCGGCGTGCCCGTGATCCCGGTGAGCACGGCGTACTCGCTGGCCAGCCGGGACCATGCCCGCATCCGAGCGATCGCCGCGCTCTGCTCGCCGGGCATGGTCTTCGCCGACGACCCCGGCCCCTACGGCGCGGCGCTGGACGCCGTGGCCGCGCCGGGGCGGGTCGAGGTGGTGGCGCGCGGGCAGCGTGCCGGTGCGGTGCGATTCGACGACCTCGTGCGAACGCCGGCCGGGCCCGACGTCGAGCGCGCGTTCGCCGCGGTGACGCCGCAGTCCGTGGCCAAGCTGCTGTTCACGTCGGGATCGACCGGCGTCCCCAAGGGGGTCGTCAACACCCACGGGATGCTGTGCTCCAACCAGCAGGCCATCGGCCAGGTGTGGCCGTTCATGGCCGGCGAGCCGCCGGTGCTGGTCGACTGGCTGCCGTGGAGCCACACGTTCGGCGGCAACCACAACCTCGGCCAGGTGCTGGCGTTCGGGGGCAGCATCCACATCGATGACGCCAAGCCCACGGCCGAGGACTTCCCGCGAAGCATCGCCGCGCTGCGCGCGATCCGGCCGACGGTCTACTACAACGTTCCGGCGGGATACGCCCAACTGGCTTGCGCGCTGGAGGACGACCACGGGTTCGCCCGCGCGTTCTTCTCGCGCCTGCGCTTCATGTTCTCTGCCGCGGCGGCCCTGGAGCCGGCGCTCTGGGACCGGTTGCGAGCCGTGGCCGACGCGGCGAGCGACCATGACGTTCCCCTGATCGCGGGCTGGGGCGCGACCGAGACGGGGCCCGGCCTGACCGCGGCGCACTGGCACCCGGCGGCCCGCGGCTGCATCGGCCTCCCCCTGCCCGGCGTGACGCTGAAGCTGGTCGCCCGCGACACGCGCTGGGAGGCCATGGCGAAGGGCCCGGGCATCACGCCCGGCTACTTCGGACAGCCCGGGCTCACGGCGCAGACGTTCGATTCCGACGGCTTCTTCCGGACCGGGGACGCCTGCCGGTTCGTCGACGAGACCGACCCTCATCAGGGCCTGGTCTTCGATGGCCGGCTGGGCGAGGACTTCAAGCTCGTCACCGGCACGTGGGTGCGGGCCGGCCGCCTGCGCACCGCCCTGCTGGCGGAGGCCGGCGTGCTCGCCGACGCGGTCATCGCGGGCGAGAACGAGCGCTTCGTGGGCGCGCTGGCCTGGGTCGATCAGACCCGCGCGCGGCGACGCTACGGCGGCGAGCGTCCCGTCGCCCTCGATCACCCCGGGCTGCGCGACGATCTCGCGCGTGCGCTGCAGGCGCTCAATGAGGGGCAGGGATCGGCCTCGCGCATCGAACGGCTCGTCCTGCTCGACGAGCCGCCCAGCATCGACTCCGGCGAAGTCACCGACAAGGGCTCCCTCAACCGGCGCGCCGTGCTCCAACGGCGGGGGTCCGCACTGGCCGAGCTCTTCGGCGACCCGGCCTCCCGGCAGATGGTCGAGCCCGACCGCGCGCAGACCAGCGTCCAAGGCCACCCCGAACCCGCGAGACCCGCATGACCATCGATCTCCAGCGCATCACCGCCATCGACGTCCACACGCACGCCCAGGTTCCACGAACCGGGCCCCCCGATCCGATCACCACCGAGATCCTGGACGCCGCGTCCAAGCACTTCCGCACCGACGTCCCCCGTCCCAACGCCGACGAGGTCGCCGAGTACTACCGCAGCCGCAACATGGCGGCAGTCATCTTCTGCGTCGACAACGAAGCGAACACCGGCGAGGTGCCGGTCTCCAACGACGGGTGCTCGACGTCGCGCACGCCAACGACGACGTGCTCGTTCCGTTCGTCAGCCTCGATCCCCATCGCGGCAAGCGCGCGGTGAGCGAGGCGCGCCGCCTGATCGACCGGGGCGCGCGGGGGTTCAAGTTCCATCCGAACCTGCAGGGCTTCTACCCCAACGACCGGATGGCGTACGGCCTGTACGAGGCGATTGCCGAGACCGGCCTGCCCGCGCTGTTCCATACCGGCCATTCCGGCATGGGATCGGGCATGCGCGGCGGCGGAGGCATCCGCGTGAAGTACTCGAACCCGATGTTCGTCGACGACGTGGCGGTCGACTTCCCGGACATGCCGATCGTCCTCGCCCACCCCTCCTTCCCCTGGCAGGAGGAGGCCATCAGCGTGGCCATGCACAAGCCGCAGGTGTACATCGACCTCTCCGGCTGGTCGCCGAAGCTGTTTCCGCCCGTCCTGATCCAGTACGCCAACACCGTGCTGCGCGACAAGGTGTTGTTCGGATCCGACTATCCGGTCATCACGCCCGACCGGTGGCTGGCCGACTTCGAGCAGGTGCCCATCAAGGACGAGGTGCGCCCGCGCATCCTCAAGGACAACGCCGCGCGGCTCCTGGGTCTCGCCGCGTAGGACGCCTGCGACGCCGAGCTGACATGCCCGATCCACGCACCACGCCCGCGCACACCTGCGACCGCGACGTCTTTCGCGACGTGATCGGCCACTTCGCCAGCGGCGTCACCGTGATCACCACCGTCGCCGGAGGACAGCGGCACGGCATGACGGCCAGCGCGGTGAGCTCGCTGTCCATGGACCCGCCGATGCTGCTCGCCTGCCTCAACCGCAGCGCACCCACGCGGGTGGCGGTGAGCCGCGCCGGCGTGTTCGCGGTCAACATCCTCAGCGAGAACCACGGCCACATCGCCGAGCGGTTCGCCACACCGCACGCCGACAAGTTCGCGGGCCTCGCCGTGACCGAGGGCTCGACGGGCGTCCCGCTGCTGCAGGACGCGCTGGCGTGCCTCGAATGCCGGGTGACCGAGGACGTCGAGGGCGGCACCCACTCGGTGTTGTTCGGCGCGGTGGAGCGGGCCGAGGCGCGCCGCGGCTCGCCGCTGGCCTACTTCCGCGGACGATTCGGGCGACTCGAGGTGGAGGCCGACGACGCGGCGTACGCCGAGCTGCGCGACCGGGCGCTGACCGGGCGCATCCCGCCCGGCGAGCCGCTCGACGTCCAGCTGCTCGCCGACGAGCTGCGCCTCGAGCCCTGGCACGTCCACCACGCGCTCACCAAGCTGGCGGCGGAGGGCATGATCGCGCGAGACCCCGGCCGGGGGTACGTCCTCGCCCCGATCTCGCTGACCACGGTCCTCGACGCGCTCGACGCGCGCTGTCTCATCGAGATGGGCGCGGCCGAGGTGGCGGTCGGCAGCGTCTCCCGGGAGCAGCTCGACGAGCTGCGGCGCCTGATGGAGGCGACCCGCCCGCTGGTCCGCGACGGGCGCTTCGTCGACGTGGAGCGGTACGCCGCCGCCAACGCGCGATTCCACGAGCACCTCGTGAGCATCGCCGGCGGCCGGACGGCGCTGCAGGCCTACCGCGCGCTGGCGATCCCGGCGATGATGGCACGCACCCTGCGCCGGTCCGACGAGGCCGACGACGGCCTCATCGCCGATCACGAGGCGCTCGTGGACGCCTTCGAACGCGAGGACCGCGCCGCGGTCAGAGACGTGATCGCCCGCCACACGCGGCGCTCGAAGGACACGCATCGCCAAGCCTTCGAGGCCGGGGCATCACGCTGAAGCACGACTCGTGCGGCCGTACGAACCGCGCGCTCTGCTCCATCCGATCGCCGGGCCGAGGAGCTGACGGGGGCGACGCCTCGACTGCACGCAGACATCCCTGAGCTCTGGCTGGCGCTCGAGGCGCACGACCTGCTGACGGAGGTGTCGGTCTCCGAAGTGGTGTAGCGGATCTGGTTCATCCGTCCGGTTCACGCCGACCGTTCACGTGACCGTTTGATGGACTTCCCCGGGAGACGGTGGGAGTCTTCTGTCAGATTGACTCTGACCACGACACCGGTGTGAGCCGGCAGCAGAGCGAGCGGCTCGCAGGGCGCGTGGCGATCGTCACCGGCGGCACGGCCGGGATCGGCGCGGCCGTCTGCCGGCGTTTCGTCGACGAAGGGGCATGGGTCGTCGCGGTCGCCCGCGGAAGGAATGCCGGCCACGCCCTTGTCGACGAGCTCGGCGCAGATCGCGCGGCATTCGTCGCCGGCGACGTCAGCGACCGCGAAGTGGCCGCGGCCGCCGTCGCTACGGCGCTCGACGTGTTCGGACGGCTCGATGTGCTGGTCAACAACGCCGGCGTGGACCTGGCCGGCGTGCCGATCCTCCAGACAGCCGAGGCCGACATGCGTCATGTGTTGGAGGTCAACCTGCTCGGCGCCGTTCTGATGCTGCAGGCCGCCGCCAAGGCGATGGACGGAGGTGGATCGATCGTGAACGTGACGTCGCGCACCGCCCTGGTCGGCGTGCCGGGAAGCGCCTTCTACGGCGCCTCGAAGGCCGCTCTGGAGGGCTTGTCGCGCGCCGCGGCCGTCGAGCTGGCGCCCCGCAGCATCAGGGTGAACTGCGTCGCGCCGGGACTCACGGACACCGCGATGGTGTCGGACTGGCTCCAAGGCCAGTCAGAGGAGGCAATCGAAGCGGCGATGGAGAAGATCCCGCTTCGGACGCTCGCCCACCCCGATGAGGTCGCGGCCGCGATCGCGTATCTGGCCAGCGACGAGGCGCGCCCGGTGACCGGCGCGTCGATCACCGTGGACGGCGGGTACACGGCCCAATGAGCGCGCGCGTGATCGTGGTCGGGTACGAGATCCCGCCTGATCTGACGATCGAGCGAGCGATCCTCGCGGAAGCCGGCCACCGAGGTCGCCGACCACACCGTGCTGCTTCTGCTCGCCGCTTGGCGTCGACTGCCGGCCTCGCTGCTCGGGTCCGCTGATCAGCCGCTGGGTCGCCGGCCACGCAGGCCCTGGGTCGCCGGCCACGCGAGATCGAACATGGGAGTTGCCCGACGCGGCCCACACGCGGCCGATGGTCGGCATGGCAGCTCGCTGCCATGCCGCTCTTACCTCGAACTATGCCGACACCGTCTGTGTCAGCTCACCGGACGCGCCGTGGGGCGGCGCGTCGTTTTTCACTTACAGGTGAACCCGCCGTCGACGGGAAGGGCGATGCCGGTGACGTAGCGGGCGGCGTCAGAGGCGAGCCACTGAACGGCATGCGTGACGTCCTCCGGCTCCAGGTTGTCCAACCCGGGGAACACGGTGGAGGCGCCGCAGAGCCGAGCCACCTCCTGGAAGTAGGCCTTGCCCGTCTCGACCGCGAAGTCGAGCAGAGGCGACGACACGACCGTCGGGCAGATCGTGTTCACGGTGACGCCATACGGCGCCAGCTCGAGCGCGAGCGTCCGGATCTGCCCGATGACGCCGTGCTTGGCCGACTGGTAGTTGACCTGATCGGGGATCCCGACCAACGCCGACGTCGACGAGATCGTGATGATCCGGCCCCCGCCGTCCCGCGTGATCATGTGACGCGCCGCATGCTTCGAGCACAGGAACGGGCCCTTGAGATCCGCGTCCACGACCGCGTCCCACTGGGCCTCCGTCATCTCCCACGACTTCGCGAACGACGCGACGCCCGCGTTGTTGATGAGGATGTCGAGCCGCCCGAAGCGGTCGATCACCTCACCGACGACGCGTTCGACGTCCGCCTCCACCGTGACGTCGCCGGGCAGGGCGATCGCCTCGGCGCCAAGCGCTTCGACGTCTGCCAGCGTTGCCCGGAACTCGTCTCGTGACGCGAGCTCATACGGGATGGCGTCACTGACGTCCGCACCGTCGAGGTCGTTGATCGCCACCTTGGCGCCGGATCGGGCGAAGCCCAGTGCGATGTCGCGTCCGAGGCCGCGAGCGGCGCCCGTGACGAGAACGACATCGCCGTCGAAGTCATAGTTCACAGATCCCATGGGCGAATGATACTCGACATATCAGGTCGGTGCCATGCCGATTGAGAAGCGGTAGCCGAGCGTTAGAGAGCCCGATCGGCGAGGTTGACGACGACCACCCCGGCGATGACGAGCGCGATGCCGAACGCCTTGACCGCACCGAACCCTTCGCCGAACCAGAGCACGCCGACCGCGGCGATGGCGGCGGTTCCGGCCCCCGACCAGATCGCGTAGGTGAGCGAGAGGTCGAGGTGGCGCATGACCAGCGCCAGGAGATAGAAGGACAGTGCGTAGGTGACGGCCGTGACCGCGATCGGAACCGGACGGGTGAACCCCTCCGATGCCCGCAGCGCGCTGGTCCCGATCACCTCGGAGCAGATCGCCAACGTCAGCATGAGCCATGGCGCCATGCGCGTCATCGTCTCTCTGTGAGCCGGCGCGGGGGGCCGCCCTCTGGTCGGCCCCCCACTCGACCACGTCGCCTAGCCCACGCCCCACAGCTTGTGGTACGCGGCCTTGTAGTCGATCGGCGGCTTGTACGCCTCGCCGGCCGGCGGCAGGTTGTGGTCGGCGTCGCAGACCTGCAGGCCGATGCCGGAGTCCGCGCTCACCGGGTCCTGGCCGGCAAACGCGCGGGCCAGCCCGTCGAAGGCGGCATAGCCCTCCCAGCCCGTGGGCAGGCCGACGCAGGCGTCCATCCCGCCGTTGTCGTGGATGAGCTGGATTCCGGCGGTCGATCCCTCGCCGCCCATCACGGACATCTTCGGCAGCCGTCCCGACGCCTTCAGGGCGCTTGCCCCGCCGCTGGTCAGCACCGCGTCGTACGGAGCGATGAACCCGGTCGCGTTCGGAGACTGGATCAGCGCCTGCTGGATCTTCTGCTGCAGCTTCGGACCGAGCTCGGCGCCCGTGAACGTGAACTTCTTCACGGTGCAGTCAGCGCACTTCTTGAGCTCCTCCAGCGAGCCCTGCGCCTCGAGCTGCAGCGTCACCGCATCGTTCTGGTTCGCGAGGATGACCTCGCCCTGGCCGCCCATCTTCGCGACCGTCCAGTCGGCCTGCACGACGCCCCATTCCTTGATCCAGTCCTGGAAGGACTGCCCGCCCGCATAGAGGACGCTTCCGGCGAACAGCCCGGGACTGCAGTCCTGAGCCTCGATCCCGATCACCGGAATGCCCTTGCTCTTCGCGCGGGCCACGCCGCTCTTGATGGTGTCGCAGTCGATGTACAGGTCGACGATCCCGTCGGCCCCCGCAACGATCGCCTGCTCCACTCCCTGCAGCTGACTGTTCGGGTCGAACTTCCCGTCGACCACGGTCACCTTCCAGCCGAGCTTCTTGCCGGCCTCCTTCATCGCGGCGGCCGCGTTCTGGCTCGTCTCGATGTTCTGCCCGACGGACACCACCCACACGTTCTTGCCGCCGGGCGGCTTCACGGGATCGCCGGCCGGCTCGGTGTACGTGCCCTTGTAGTACTTGTCCAGCGCAGTCTGGAACTCCGACGCTCCGGACGCGTCCGATCCCGCCGTCGTCGTCGTGGCCGTCGACGCCGGTGCCGTGGCACTGGTGCCCGACGAGCCGCCGGACGAGTCGCCGCTGCTGCCGCAGGCCGCCAGCCCCAGGCCCACCGACGAGCCGAGCGCGATCACCGCGGCGATTCGCGCGATCCTTGATCCACCAGCACGCATTGTCCGATCCTCCTCCTTGTGGCGCGCCGGGCCTCAGCCCGACTCACCGGTTCGCTTGCGACCGAGGTTGGCCGCGAGTCCGATGCCGACGATCAGCGCGGCGCCGTTGACGTAGCTGTTGACGTACGGGGCGGCACCCGCGAGGTTCAGGCCGCTGTTGAGCGCGGCCAGGAAGAAGATGGCCACCAGCGTGCCGCCCACGTTGTACCGGCCGGGCTTGATGGCGGCGGCGCTCAGGAACGCCGCCGCGAGCGCGGGCAGCGTGAACCCGGCCCCGACGTTGGGATCCGCGCCGCCGGCCCGTGCGACCTGCATGATGCCGGCGAGTCCTGACAGCAGACCTGCGGCGATGAACGTGCCGGCGATCAACAGCCGCGTCTGCAGTCCGACGAGCCTCGCGCCCTTCGGGTTCGATCCCAGCGCGTACAGATAGCGGCCCGCCGGCGTATGGATGAGCAGGTAGTAGACGACCAGGGCCACGATGGCGAGCAGGTAGGCCGTTCGCGGGATGCCCAGCCAGTTGCCCGAGCCGAAGTTCGTGATGCTGGCCGGCAGGTTGCTGACGACGGCAAGGCCGTTGGTCTTCTGGTTGACGACGCCTTCGAGGATGGTGGCGGTCCCGAGCGTGGCGATCACCGCGTTGACCCGCAACCGGGTGACGATCAAGGCGTTGAACCCGCCCACGAGCAGCCCCAGCCCTAGGCCCAGGAGGATCCCGACCCAGACGGGGGTGCCCGTCGAGAGCGCGCTGGCCACGAACACCGACGACAGGCCGGCGATCGCCCCCACCGACAGATCCCACTGGTTGCACACGAGCGGTATCAGCGCGGCCAGGGCGATGACGGCGATCACCGCCTGGTTGCTGATCGTGGCCTGCAGGTTGGCGGCCGTGGGGAACGTGTCGGCCGTCTTGGAGTAGAACGAGAAGAACAGCACCACGATGACGAGCAGGCCGACCATCGCGTACGCCTCGAGGTAGCCGAGCACACGGCTCGAGGACCCACGGGGGCGCGGGCTCCGGGTCCGCTCGGCACCTCCGGAGGAGGAGGACACGGCCTCCTGCTCGGCAGCAACGTTCATCGTGTGACCTCCGGGGTCAGCAGCAGGTGGTTCAGACGTTCTTCGGTCAGCTCGGCGCCGCCGACCTCGGCGGCGATCCGGCCATCCCGCAGGACGAGGACGCGGTCGCAGACCCGGGGCAGCTCCTCCATGTCCGAGGAGACGACGATCGCCGCCGCTCCAGCTTCGACCGCACCGCGCACCAGCTGCCAGATCTCCGCGCGGCTGCCCACGTCGACGCCCTGCGTCGGCTCGTCGAGCAGGAGCAGACGGGGATCGCGACGCATCCACCTCGCGAGCACGACCTTCTGCTGGTTGCCGCCCGACATCGAGGAGAACGGCGCCTCGACCGAAGCGGCCTTGACGTGGTAAGCCTCCGCCAGGGCCCGGGCGTCGCGCCGCTCCGCGCGATGGCGCAGTCGCCCACGCCGGAAATAGCGCCCCGTCGTCGCGATCCCCAGGTTCTCGGCCACGGACATGTCCGCGAACGCGGCCTCCGACAGACGGTCCTCGGGCGTGTACGCCACGCCCGCGGCCATCGCCTGCCGCGGCTGCGTGAAGCGCACGCTGCGCCCGTCCAGCTCGATCGCCCCGGCTTCGACCGGGCCCGCACCGAACAGCATCCGCAGCACCGACGACCGCCCCGAGCCGAGGAGGCCGGCGAGCCCCACGATCTCGCCGGCGGACGCGGCGAAGCTCACCTCCTGGATCGGGCCGCCCGCCAGGCCCTGCGCGCGCATGACCACCTGTCCGCGGCCGCCCACGGGGTGGATCTCCGTCAGCGCCTGCTCGACGCGGCGCCCCATGATCAGCTCGACGAGCGACCCGTGGTCCATCTGCGCCCGCTCCACGGTGGTCACCACCTGGCCGTCGCGCAGCACGGTCGCGCGGTCGGCCGCGCGAAGGACCTCCTCGAGGCGATGCGTCACGAACAGGATCGCCTGGCCCGCGGCCGCATAGCGCTTGATCGCCGACAGCAGCAGCTCCACCTCGCCGGCCGGCAGCGACGCCGTCGGCTCGTCGAGCACCAGCACGCCCTCGTGCTCGCCGTCCTGGTCCTGCAGCGCGCGCGCGATGGCGACCATCGCCTGGCTGGCCGGACTCAGCCGGCCGAGCTCCGTGCGCGGGTCGGCGTCGATCCCGTACCGGTCCAGGATCTCGCGGGCGCGCCGGCGCAGCGCGCGCCAGCGGATCCGCGAGAGCCCGTCCGTGTCGAACCCGTGGCCGATCGCGAGGTTCTCGGCGACCGTCATCTCCGGAAACGTCGACTGCTGCTGGTGCACGAAGCGCAGGCCCGCCGCATGGGCCCGCGCCGGGGTCATGGCCCGCGCGTCGAGGCGCGCGCCCTGAAGCTCGAGCTCGCCCGCGTCGGCGTGGTAGACACCGGCGAGGATCTTGATCATGGTCGACTTGCCCGACCCGTTGCCGCCTAGCAGAGCGTGGACGGACCCTCGCGCCAGGTCGAACGACACGCCGCCGAGCGCGACCGTGGCCCCGAACGTCTTCTCGACGCCGAGGATGCGCAGCACCGGCTGCGCGCCCACGGCCTCGGTTCCGGCGTCCATCAGCTTCGGCCCTGCTCAGCGGCGATCTCGACCGAGCCGATCACGCTTCCGGCGTCGTCGTCCGGCGCGAAGTCGAACTCCATGCGGTCCATCCGCGCGCCGAGGACCTCGACCCGGCCCAGCATCGACGCCACCGGATCCTGCGGGCCGTCCTGGACCTGCAGCGTGCCGGTTCCCGCGCGGCTCTCATGGAACTCGCCGTAGGACATCCCGACCCGGACGACCTCGGCCCGCGCGGACGTCCGGTCCTCGGCCATCACCTGCCGCACCTGCAGGTACGGCGCCTCGTCGGCAACGCCGAACTGCTGCGGCCAGTCCGCGCCGGCCTCGGCATCCGCGTCGCCGAACCGGAAGTCCATCTCGACGATCAGGCTCTCCTCCGGCGCGCCCACGGTCAGCCTGTCGACCGGACGGCACTCGAGGTGGATGCCGTCGTCGGACTCCTCCCAGACGATCGCGCCGGTCTTCTTCGGGAACGACCAGAGCTCGCGCCCGATGGACATGCCCCACACGCAGTCGATGTACTCGAGCGCGCAATGCCGTCCGACCGTTCCTTCGTACTCGACCGGGACGGTCATGTCGATGATGTGCATGTCCTTGTAGCCGTCCACGTCGCCCGCGTACATCCAGTTCACGTACAGGAGGTCGTCGAGCGGCTCGAGCGGTTCCGCGACGAGCTGCCGGGCGACGCCCTCCGGCAGACGCAGCAGCGCACCGACGCAGGTGACCTCTCGGAACGCCGAGGGAGGGCTCGGGAACAACGGAGCCCCGATCGGCAGCGGGAAGCACTGACGTGCGCGTGTGGTCATGTCGACTCCTGTGGACGTTGCTCGCGAATGAAGCCGGCAGCCGCCGCGCGGGACGCTCCGGGAGGCGGTGAAGCCCCGTGCCGGTGAGACCGGCCCCTCTCCTCGCGGCGATTGTCGCCAACGCTCACGGCGCGGACGTTGCCGGATGAGCGCATGCCGGCATGCGGCGTTGTCGGATTCTGTACGGCCTCACGACGGGGCGGGTCCGCGCCTCCGACGGCGATGACCTCGTGATCCGTGCGCAATCGTGACCTCCCCTCACCCGGCGCCGCGGACGGCGCGTCCTCGAAACGATCTGACACGAGTGTGCGTGAGCCCGCGGCAATCAGACAATCGACTGAAGTCGTGGCGCCGCTCGTTCCCGACGCCGCACGCGCGCACGGTCATGGGAGGTCCCGGACGTCGACGGCTGGGGCGACCATCGTGGGGATGACTTCATACCGACGTACAGGTCCATCGCAGAGCTGGATCGATCGTTGCATTGGCGACCGTCGGCCCGTCGTGTGTACTCGTGCGAGATCCAACGGCCAAACGAGCGAGATGACCCAGATCGACACACGCGGGCTCCGGGACGGAGCAACGACGGACTGCTACTGGCTCAGGGATGCGCTCGGCGGCGTCCCCGCGGCCGAGTGCCCGCCCCTCGAAGGTCACGTCGATGCGGACGTCTGCATCGTCGGAGGCGGCTTCACGGGCCTGTGGACCGCGATCCAGATCCACGACCAGGCGCCCTCGACGAGCGTCGTCCTGCTCGAGGCCGACATCTGCGGCGGAGCAGCCAGCGGGCGCAACGGCGGCTTCGCGATGTCCTGGTGGTCGAAGTTCGACAAGCTCGTGGAGGTCTGCGGCACGGAGGAGGCGATACGGCTCGCAGATCTGGCGAGGAGCTCGATCTCCGCGATCCAGGCGTTCTGTGCCGCAGAGGGCATCGACGCGCAGTTCCGTGCTGGAGGCTGGGTGTGGGCGGCGTCCAACTCGGCGCAGATGGGCGCGTGGGAGAAGACGGTCCAGACGGTCGGGGCCGCCGTCGCGGATTCGCCGTTCGAGCTGCTCGACGCGCAGGAGGCGCGGCGCCGGACCGGCTCCGACGCCGTGCTGGGCGGAGCGTTCGAGGACGGCCCCGCCTCGTTGCACCCGGCCCGCCTCGCGCGCGGGCTGCGGGCGGCTGCGCTCGCTCGCGGCATCCGGATCCACGAGCACACGAGGATGACCTCGTTCACGCGCACGAGCCCGGCGACGGTTCGCACCGGGAACGGCTCCGTGCGGGCCGACAAGCTCGTGCTCGCGACCCACTGCGGCCTCGCTCAGGTGCGCGAGCTGCGGCGGGCGGTGTTCGTCGTCTCCAGCGACGTGCTCGCGACCGTCCCGATCGCGGGCGAGCTCGCGGCGCTGGGAGTGGACGACGGCGTCAGCATCTCGGACTCGCGCCTGCTGCCGATCTACTACCGCAGCACCGTCGACGGACGCCTCGTGTTCGGCAAGACGAGCGGGATCCTGGCCTTCGGCGGGCACCTCACGGCACGTCAGACCGGGCCCGTCTCCCAGCGGCGCCGCCGAGAGCTGACCTCGAGCCTCCACCGCCTCTACCCAGGGCTGGCGGGCGCCGCGATCGACAGCGTGTGGACGGGCGGCGTCGACCGCTCCGCGAACGGCCTGCCGTACTTCGGTCGGCTCAGCGCTGCGCGCAATGTCCTGTTCGGCGGCGGCTACTCGGGAAACGGCGTCGCGCCCAGCTACCTCGGCGGCCGCGTCCTCGCCGCCCTCGCGCTGGAGCTGCCGGACGAGTGGGCGGCCGTGTCGGACTCGCTGCGACCGAACCCGGTGCTGCCGCCGGAGCCGATCCGCTTCGTCGGCGGGCGGCTCGTGCACACCGGCATCGTCCGCAAGGAGCGCCTGGAGGACGCCGGCCGGCGACCCGATCCGCTCTCGAGGTTCGCGGCGACGCTGGTGCCGGCGACGTTCGTCCCCGTCAACTGAGATCGACGGGCGGGGGCCCGCCGCGGAAATGAGCCCTCGGAGCGTCAGAGAGTTCAGTCCAGGCTGGCCATGACGTGTTTGACGATGGTGTAGTCCTCGAGGGAGTACATGGAGAGGTCCTTGCCGTAGCCGCTGTGCTTGAAGCCGCCGTGGGGCATCTCGCTGGCCAGGGCGCCGTGGTTGTTGATCCAGACCGCGCCGAAGCGCAGGGCCTTCGACACGCGCAGGGCGCGGGCGATGTCGCGTGTCCACACCGAGGAGGCCAGGCCGTAGGGCGTGCCGTTGGCCCACGTGATCGCCTCCTGTTCGTCGCTGAAGCGCTGCACGGTGATGACCGGCCCGAAGATCTCGCGCTGGATCATCTCGTCGTCCTGCTCGAGGTTGGCGACCACGGTCGGCTCGAGAAAGAAGCCGGGCCGGTCGGGCCGGCGACCGCCGGTGACGACCTCGGCCCGGTCGGGCCGGCGCTCCAGAAACCCGGCCACCCGCTCGCGCTGGCGCGCCGACGACAGCGGCCCCAGCGTCGTGTCCGGGGCCATCGTGTCGCCCATGACATAGCCCTGCGCCTGCGCCGCAAGCCCGCTGACGACCGCGTCATAGACCCCGCCGACGGCGAGCACCCGCGTCGACGCGGTGCAGTCCTGGCCGGCGTTGTAGTAGCCGAACCCGGCGATCGCCTCCAGCGTCGCCCCCAGATCGACGTCATCGAAGACGATGACCGGCGCCTTGCCGCCAAGCTCGAGATGCACCCGCTTGAGCGTCCGCGCCGCGTGCTCGGCGATCCACTTGCCCGTCTCCACCGACCCGGTCAACGACACCATGTCGACCCCCGGGTGCTCGACCAGCGCCCGGCCGGTCTCATCGCCGCCCGCCACCACGTTCAACACCCCCGCCGGCAGGATCCCGGCCGCCAGCTCGGCCAGCTTGAGCGCGGTCACCGGCGTCGACGGCGCCGGCTTGAGCACGACCGGACAGCCCGCCGCCAACGCCGGCCCGATCTTCCAGACCGCCATCATCAACGGGTAGTTCCACGGCGCGATCTGCCCCACCACCCCCGCCGGCTCACGCCGGATCATCGACGTGAACCCCGGCAGGTACTCGCCCGCCGCCCGGCCCTCCATCACCCGCGCCGCCCCCGCAAAGAACCGCAACGGATCCACCATCGCCGGGAGCTCATCATCCCGGACCGCCTGCAACGGCTTGCCCGCATTACGCGCCTCAAGCTCAGCGATCTCCTCACCATGCGCCTCGAGCGCATCGGCCAACCGCAACAACATCAACGACCGCTCCTGCGGCGTCGACGACCCAAACCCCGCAAACGCCCGCCGCGCCGCCGCCACCGCCCGATCGACGTCCTCCGCCGTCGAGTCCGGCGCCCGCGCGATCTCCCGCCCCGTCGCCGGGTCGATCACCGACGACGTCGCCCCCTCCACCGAATCGACAAACTCACCATCAATGAAGTTCTGCAGGATCGGCACGACGGTCACGGTGCTCACTGGATGTCGACGGAGCCGATCACGGTTCCGGCGTCACCGTCCGGCGCGAAGTCGAAGTCCAACCGATCCAGGCGCGCGCCGAGGACCTCGACCGCCCCCAGCGCGGACGCCAGCGGATCCTCCGGGCCGTCGTGGACCCGCAGCGTGGCGGCGGTCCCCGCACGGCTCTCGTGGAACTGGCCGAAGGTGATCCCGACGCGGATCACCTCCGCACGCGCGGACTTCCCGTCCTGGGCCGGCACCTGGCGGACCTGCAGGTACGGCGCGTCGTCGGGAATGCCGAACTGCTGCGGCCAGTCCGCGCCCGCCTCCGCCTCGGGATCTCCGAAGCGGAAGTCCATCTCGAGGAGGGAACTGCCGGCCGGCGCGTCCGCCGACAGCTTGTCGGTGGGGCGGCACTCGAGGTGGATGCCCTCGTCGGACTCCCGCCAGACGATCGCCCCGGTCTTCTTCGGATACGACCAGATCTCACGCCCGATCGACATGCCCCAGACGCTGTCGATGTACTCGAGGGTCGAATGCCGTCCGAGCGTCCCGTCGAACTCGACCGGCAGGTTCATGTCGACGAGCCGCATGTCCTTGTAGCCGTTGACGTCGGCGGCATGCATCCAGGTCACCGACAACAGATCGTCAAGCGGCTCCAGCGGCTCGGGCACCAACCGCCGGGCCGTGCCCTCCGGCAGCCGCAGCAACGCCGCGACACACGCGGTGCCGGCGAACGTCCACGGCCCACCCTGATACAGCGGAGCCCAGGTCGGCAACGCGAAGAACTGACGTGCGCGTGTGGTCATGTCGACTCCTATCGACGTGCTGCGGATGGATGTATGCGCCGGGTGTCGGGGCGACCCCGGAGGGGTGCAGCGTGCGCCGGATCAGGCTCCGGCTCTCCTCTCGGGCGATTGTCCCGAACCGCCCCGGCGCGGAGGTTGCCGGATGAGCGCAAGCGCGGATGAAGCGTTGTCGGATTCCGCACCGGATCAGGTCGCCGTCATGCGGGCGACCGCGGAGCGCAGATCCCGGACGGCGATCCGGCCCGCGAGGTCCTCGTCGTGGATGAGCAGTGCGGTCCCCGGCAGGTGCTCCGGCATCCCGGCGGCCTGCGGATCTGCAGGCACGATCAACCCGAACGGGCGCGCGGCCGCCACCGTCGCCTCCACCAGCGCCGGCGACGCGACGCGATCGAAGCACGACACGTACGGGCCCGGCCCGGCGAGCACGGCCGACCATGCTCGACCGGCCTCGCCACGCACGTGGAGCACCCCTGCGGCGCGGAAGAAGCGCAGCGATCCCCATACCGGCGCGGCCGCCCGCACATAGCGTTCAGGCTCCACGTCCACGGCCGGATCCTCCCGGACCACCACGATGCTCGCGCCCGCCTGCGTCACCGCCTGCACCACGGCGAGCACCTGCCGCGCGCCGTCCTCGATCTCGAGCGCCCCGCCGGCCGCGGCCACGAGCGTCGCGGGACCGGTCACCGTGACGCCCAGGGCGGTGCCGGGGACCACCGCCGGCAGGCGGCGAAGGACGTCGAGCACCGTCGCGGCGGCGGGATGGGCCGGATCGAAGCGCGGCGGTGCCGGGCCCGGGCCCAGCGCCGGCGGGCCCGCGGCGCTCGAGTCGACGGCCAGGCCGGCGGCCCGGGCGTCCCAGCCGCTGCCGGAGTCGGCGATCAGGACGTCGACCGGAATGGCGCCGGCCAGCTCGGCCAGCAGCCGCGCGCGCTTGCCCGCATCGGCGAGGAAGGCCTGCCGGTCGAGCCCCTCGACCTCGGCCGCCAGCGTCGCGAACAGCGGCGCGACGAGCGGCCGGTCGGGCGCACGCCCGTCGAGGATCTCGGTCAGCGACGTCACCGCTACATCCGCATGACCGGCTGGGCGGCGATCCCGTCGGGCCAGGAGCCGAACCAGGTCAGCAGCTCCGCCGGTGGCGAGAGCTGCTCCCACTCCGCCAGGAACGTCGCCCAGTCGCTGTCGCGTGCCCGGCGTGCCTCGCGCTCGTCCTGGCGCAGCCGCTCGGTCTCGGCCGGCAGCGCCTCCTGCTGGCGCTCGTCGAAGGCGACCTTGTAGATCTCGCGCATCGTCCACGCCGAGATGAGCCCGTCGGTGAAGTCGCGGGCGACCTGGTGCGGGTCGGCCTCCAGCGGGTCGCCGTATCCGGCGCCGCCCGCCGAGAAACCGAAGGCCATCACGTCGCCCTCGTCGTACGGCCGGATCGAGCGTCCCATGAACTCCACCTCCCACTGGCCGTCGATCGTGCGCCCCTCGATCACGGAGCGGAAGTCGAGGTCGATGGGGTCGCCCGCCGCCAGCTTCTCCAGCAGGCGCGGGGAGCGGATGCCGATCCCGGGCACCGTGCAGGGACCGTAGCCGCCGAACAGCGGCTGCGGCGTCTGCAGCTTGCTGTTGTCGGCGATCGCCATCAGCAGGACCTGCGGCGACTGATGGGCCATCCACAGCTGCACCGCGCCGACGCCGCCGCGGTGCTTGCCGGGGCCCGCGCTGTCCATCCAGTGCTGCGACAGCGGGATCAGCAGCGGGAACTCGTTCTCCATGAGCTCGACGTCGGGGGCGCGGCCGAACGGACACCACGGGAACCCGAACGCGTTCATCCCGGCGCGGTCCGGGCGCCCGCCCATCCCCTCCGTGTTGATCGAGTAGGCCACCATGTCGGCGAACGGCAGGCCCCACTGCGACTGGCCGGCGATGACCATGGCGTTGCCGGCGTTGCTGGCCGACGCGGCGACGCGGTCGTGCTCCTGGCTGGCGAACATCATCTTCGCGAACACGTTGGCGCACGCGCTCATGACGCCGGTGCACACCATCACCGAGCAGCTCGTCGCGGCGCGGTCGTCGGGGTTGAGCACCGTGCCCTTGGGGATGACGAACTCGAACGGGGCGAACGTCGCGCTCGAGATCGGCAGGTCGTAGAACACGTACGAGTAGACGTAGTTGGCGACGTGGCCGACGACGGCCTGGACGTGCGCCTGATACGGCGACAGGTTCTCCGGCGACGTGCCGGTGAAGTCCAGGGTGACCTCGTCGCCCTCCTTGATCAGCGTCAGGCTCGCGTTGCGCACCAGGCCGTGCTCGGTGCCCAGTGCGTCGGCGAACGTCACGCAGCGATAGCGGCCGTCCAGCCACGACGAGATGCGCTTGCGCGCGCCATCCTCGGCGACCTCGAGCATGCGCCGCAGGACGCCGACGACGAAGTCCTGACCATCCTTGTCCGCCACCTCCAGCAGTCGCGTCCGCACGCGGTCGGCCGCCGTGCAGCGGGCCTTGAGGTCCGTCACGATCATCTGCGGCGCGCGGATGCCGAACGCGTTGAAGACCTCGACCATGTCCTCGCGCAGCACGTGATTCTCGCCGATCTTCACCGGGGGCAGGTTGAGCCCCTCGTGAAAGCGGCTGGTCGCCGAGACGGGCATCCCGCCGGGCTCGACCGCACCGGTCTCCGTGGTGTGGTTGGCGGCGCCGGCCCAGGCGATGAGCCGTCCCTCGTGGAAGACCGGCACGATCACGACCTGGTCGGGGTTGTGGATCCCGCCGTAGAGCGCATCGTTGGCGAACCAGATGTCGCCGTCGCGCACGCCCGGGTTCGCCGAGTAGTGCTCGAGGATGTACTTGATGATGATCGGCTGGATGATCGCGTGGAGGTATGTCCCCGCGGCCGCGTTCACCAGGTCGCCGGTGGCCGAGAAGATGGCGACCATGACGTCGCCGGCGACGCCCATGCTGCTGCGCGACGAGCGCTGGAAGACCTCGAGGGCCTCGTCGAGGATGTCGTTCGTGCGCTGGAAGCCGACCTCGTAGTCGCCCGGCGCCAGGGTGGCGACGGCACGCAGCTCGTCCTCGCCCGGCTGGGCGAGCCGGATCATGGCCAGCTTCTCGTCCGCGGTGGGGATTGGCATGTCTGCTCCTCGCTAGTTCGTCGCCGCGGACTCGAGGATCCCGAGGCCGTGTTCGTCGATGCTGAAGCGGCGTCCGGGCGGGATCACCGCTGTGGTGTAGCTCGCCTGGACGATGGCGGGGCCGAGGATGCGATTGCCCGGCCGCAGCGCGTCGAGCTCGTAGATCGGCGTGCTCTGCCAGGCGCCCGCCTCCGGCCAGTACACGTCACGGGTTCCGCGCTGCGCGGGCGACGGATCCTCGCCCTCGAGCGCGAGGCGCGGCAGGTCGAGCTGCTGGCCGGGGATCGAGACGCGCAGCACGAACGTGTCGATGTACACGCCGCCCGGCACGTTGACGGCCAGCGGGCTGAACGCTTCGCTGAACTCTTGCTCGAAGCGCTCGTAGACCTGGCGCACATCCTGCTCGGACTCGATGAACAGCAGCGGGCTCGATGCGCGCTTGGAGTTGATCTGGCCGCCGTACAGCATGTCGAGCTCGAGGCTCACCGTGGCGTCCGCCCAGTCGAGCCCTTCGGACTCGACCTCCCGCCGCGCCTCCTCCATCATGTCGCGGACCATCGCGTTGAAGCGCTCGTAGTCGTCCGTGGCGGCACCGTTGATCGGCTCGAGCAGCAGCATCCGCTGCGAACGCTCATAGAGGTGCACGACGTCCATGATCGAGGAGCCGTAGGCGCAGAACACCGGCGAGAACGGGAACATCACCGCGCGCGGGATCTCGCCCGAGTACCCGGCGACGTGCGTCGGGCCGCCGCCGCCGAACGCGAAGATCACGAAGTCCGACGGCCGGTAGCCGCGCAGCGTGACCTCCTTGCGGATGGCCGACGCCATCTTGTCGTCGATGATGCGGCGGATCAGTGCGGCCGCCTCGACGGTCTGCAGACCCAGCGGCTCGGCGATCTGCTCGCGGATCGCCCGCTCCGCCGCCTCCCGGTCGAGCTGCATGCGGCCGCCGAAGAACGCGTCCGGGCTCAGGTACCCGAGCACGAGGTTGGCGTCCGTGACGGTCGGCTGCGTGCCGCCCAGGTTGTACGCGACCGGGCCCGGATACGAGCCCGCGCTCTGCGGCCCGACCTCGAGGCGGTCGCCGAGGCTGCGGTTGATCCAGGCGATCGAGCCGCCCCCCGCCCCGATCGACAGCGACTGCAGCATCGTCGTCGAGACCATCCAGCGGTCGATGACCGGGTTGAACTCGTAGTTGCGCACCGAGTCGCCGACCACCAGGCCGATGTCGAAGGACGTACCGCCGACGTCGGCGGTCACCACGTTCGGCGCGCCGAGCACGCGCGAGATGTTGCGGGCCCCGATGAGCCCCGCGATCGGGCCGCCGTTGTACGTGCGGCTCGCCGTCGTCTTGAAGAGGTCCGCACAGCCGCCGGTGTTGTGGATCATGAAGAACGGCCCGCGATACCCGGACTCGCGCAGCTTGTCCCAGGTCCCGCTGAGCTCGATCTGCATCGAGCGCTGCAGGTAGGCGTCGAGGATCGCCGTGTTGGTGCGCCCGTACTCGCCCAGGCGCGCGACGACCTCGCTGGCCAGGATGACCGGCAGGTAGCCGACGTGGTAGTCGCGGTACTCCTCGCGGATGATCTGCTTGACGCGGCGCTCGTGGTCGGGATTGACGAACGCCCAGAGCAGCGAGACGACGAAGGCCCGGGCCCCGCGATCGACGAGCCGGCGCACCTTCGCGCGCACGTCGTCCTCGTCGAGCGGGCGCAGCACGGCGCCGCGGCCGTCGATGCGCTCCTTGACGCCCACGATGAGGTCCCGCGGCACGATCGGCTGCGGCTTGTCCTGATGGGGCAGCGCCCGGCGCTCGTCGAGTCGCGTGCCGTCGATCCACTGCGCGCCCTTGCCGATCAGCGTCGCGTCCTCGTGGCCCTCGGTCGTGATCAGCGCCACACGCGGTCCGCTGCGCTCCAGGAGCCGGTTCATCGCCACCGTCGTCGAGTAGCGCACCGTGTCGAGCTGGCTGACGAGCTCTTCGAGCGAGAGGCCGGCCTCGGTGGCGGCCTCGCCGACCACCTGCATGAACCCGACGCTCAGGTCGTAGGGCGTGGTCGGAACCTTGCGGTAGCTCGTGTCGCCGTCGAGCGTGAGGACCAGATCCGTGAACGTGCCGCCCACGTCGACGTCGATCGTGTTGCGCGGCTGTGCGGTCGTGGCCATCCTCATGCCCCCTTCACGGCCAGGCGCTGGTCACGGACCTCGAGCTCCTGGGCCTTCAGCCGCTGGCGCAGCCGGTCGATGTCGATCTCGATGTCGTGGGTGATCGGATGGCCCGGCGGCAGGTACTCGGTCTCGATCTGGGTGAAGCAGCCGGGACAGTGGAACTCCACGATCCGCACCCAGTCGGGATCGGGCGCGAACGAGTACTCCGCGTCGATCAGCGGCTGGTGGACCTCGCGCGGGTCGCGCTGGTTGACCCGGCAGGCCTCCTTGTAGTTGGCCCGGGCGGAGCCGAGGTCCTGCTCGCAGACGTGGCAGCGCCAGCGCTCGCCCTCGAGCTCGAGGTCCAGGTACTCGGTGATTCGGATGCGCGTCATCGAGGAGGGCCCCCTACTGGCCTGCGGGCTGCAGGATCGCGTTGGCGAAGCGGTCTATGCGCACCGTCCAACCGGCGGGAACGGTGCAGCTGTTGGTCTCCGACTCGAGGACGGCCGGTCCCTGCCCGACGCTGCCGGGATCGAGCTGCTCCCAGACCAGCACCTCGCCGTCGGCCCCGTCGATCCGGCGTCGTCCAGCCGGCCGGGCGGGGTGCTCGCCGGCCTCGGGGGCCGGCGTCGGGTGGTAGGTCGGCACCGGCGAGAGCCCGCGGATCGCGACGCGCTCCACGACGCCGGTCCGGTCGCCCAGACGCTCGAACAGCGCCGTGGCCTCCGCCGGGTCGGCGGCGAGCTCGTACTGCTCGGTGCGCCCGTCCTGGGTGATCGTGATCTCGCACGAGAATCGAGCGTCGTCGGTGGAGAGCTGCTCGCCCTGGAGGTCGCGGGTCACCTGGTCCACACCGCGCTGCACGATGGCCGGCACCGTCTCGCGAGCTTCGCTCCCGAGCGCCGCGAACGGCCACTCCTCGCGCACGTGGCAGATCTCGGAGACCGAGGATCCGAACGCGCTGAGGACGGGCCCGAGCGAGAAGGCGTAGGCCTCGCCGATCCCGAGCCGGCCGGCGACGCGGGCGGCGAAGTTGCCGCCGTTGCCCCCGAAGCAGTACAGGCGCAGGCCGTCGGCGTCGAGCCCGGCCAGTTCGAGCGTCTCCGCGGCGACCGCGCAGACGATCTCCACGCCTCGATCGACGATCCGCTCCGCCGCCGTACCGACGTCGATGCCGAGCGGCTGCGCCACCGCGCGCTGCAGCGCCTCCTCGGCGAGGTCGACGCGCAGGGCTCGGCGCCCGCCCAGGAAGCGCTCGGCGTTCAGCATGCCCAGGGCGAGGAAGGCATCGGTGAGCGTCGCCTCGCGGCCGCCCAGGTCGTAGCACGCCGGCCCGGGGAACGCCCCCTGGCTGTCGGGCCCCAGCCGCACCGCGCCGTCGCCGGCCCTGGCGACCGATCCGCCGCCGACCGCGGCGGAGCGCAGCAGCGTCCAGGGGGTCTTGAGCGGAACCCCGAGCAGGTCGCCCTGGTCGATCGTCACGGGCTGCCCGTCGTGGACGATGCCGAGCTTGGCCGTCGTCCCGCCGACGTCGAGCGCGAGGATCTTGTCGTGGCCGTACAGGCGCGACCACCAGGCGCACGCCTTCAGGCCGAAGAAGGGGCTCGACTCGGCCGTGTCGACCGCCTTGGTCTTGGCCACGCGGGCGACGCCGCCGTTGACGTGCGCGATGTACACGGGCCGCCGGTAGCCGTACTCGCCCAGCAGCTTGTCCTCCGCCTGGAACAGGGCGACGGCCAGCGGCGTGTGGACGTAGGCGTTGACGAGCGCCATGTGCGTGCGGGTCTGGTCGTCCGGGTGATGGCAGATCTCGCTGCCGAGCACCAGCGGAACCGCGCCCAGGTAGTGATCGGGGAAGCTCTCGTCGACGAGTCGCCGGACCGCCAGCTCGGCGCTCGCGTCGTCGAAGCCGCCGCGCGTGCTCACCGCGATGCGCCGGACCCCCTTCTCCAACAGGGCGCGGATCGCGGCGAGCGTGTCGCGCTCGGAACGGTCCTCGGGCAGCTCGACGATGTTCTCGGGCGCGATCAACCGACCGACGGCCCGGCTCTCGCCCGTGCCGTACAGCTCCGGGCCGGTGCCCGCGCTGACGAGCAGGCCGATGCGCGGGCCCTTGCCCTCGGCGATGATGTTGGTGGCGATCGTGGCGGACCAGCGGATGACCGCGACCTCGGTCAGGAAGGCCTTGAGATCGTCGTGGCCGAGCTGGCGAGCGCCCTCGCGCAGGCACTCGAAGAAGCAGACGGTGAAGTCGTGCGGCGTCGTGTCGACCTTGACGGCGGTGACGCTCTCGCCGTCGGAGAACAAGCCGTCGGTCAGCGTGCCGCCGATGTCGATGTCGACCATGTAGCGCCGGCCGTCCGGTCTGGGCGTTCCCTGCGCTGCGCTCGCCGGTTCGGCGTGGGTGGCGCTGCTCATCTGTCCCCTCCTCCGCTCTTCCGTGTCACCCGGCGGGCGCCGCGGCGCCCGGGTGTCCGGCAACTTCTACGTCACCGCCGTGTGGACGTGCGTACTAACTCTCCGGCGTTCATTGGGTCAGGCGCACGAAACGGCCGTGATACCGTCGCTGCCGAGGAGAGGCCCATGGAGGAGATCGTGCCCACCGGCGAGCCGTGGGCGCCCGGCGACAACGAGATGATGATCGGGGCGGTCGCGCGCTCTGCGCTCGAGGCCGCCCGCACCGTGCTCGCAGCCGACTTCTGCGCGTTCGCGTGGCTGACGACGGCAACCGGGCCGCCCGAGGTCGTGGCGAGCAACGGGATCAGCGACGATCGCGCCCGTTCGATGGCCGAGACGTGGCTGGCCGCGATCGGCGTCGGCGACGAGAGCGCCGTGCGGCGGCTGCGATTGGAGCGCATGTCGCCCATGCGCCGCATCGAACCCGTGCGCGATGCCGCGGGCCGGCCGCGCGGCGTGCTCGTGGCCACGTTCACGGGCAGCACCGGCCGCCCGCGCGACGCCCGGGTGCTGATGCCGGTGTTCGCCTATCACCTCGGGCTGCTGCTCGAGCGGATCGAGTCCCAGGCGCGGCGCACCGCGTCCTACGAGGCCCTCGTGCAGATCGGGATGCAGATCCAGGCCCAGGAGGCCGACGTCGAGAAGGTGCTGCACCTCATCGTCGAGCGCGCCCGCGAGCTGGTCGGCACCGACGTCGCGTGGATGGGACTGGTCGACGAGGAGGCGGGCACGCTGGACATGAGCGTCGCGTCCGGGGCGCGGACGCGGCGGTTCATGGAGATGCAGCTGCGGCTCGGCGAGGGCGTGGGCGGCCTCGTGGTGGCCTCACGCCGGCCGGTGGTCGTGCCCGACTACCGGGCCGACAGCCCGCCGTCGCCACGGCTCATCCGCGCCGCCGTCCTCGGCGAGGGCATCGGCTCGATGCTCTGTGCGCCGATGCTCACCGGCGACAAGGTCATCGGCGCGCTCTACGTCGGCAGCCGGCACGCCGTCGACTTCTCGGCGGCAGCGGCGGCGCTGACCGGCGCGCTCGCGGCGCAGGGCGCGGTCGCGGTCGAGAACGGGCGCCTCTATGCCGACCTGCAGCGCAAGAACCGGCTGCTCGAGCAGTCCTCCACAGCGCACCGTGCTCTGACGGACGCCGCACTTGCCGGCGCCGGGCTGGCCGACATCGTCGCCGGGCTGGCCCGGCTGCTGAACGCGGCGGTCACGCTCACGCAGGACGTCGTCGAGCCGCATCGCGTCTGCTGCCGCGCCGACGGATCGCTCGAGCCGGACGGCGGCGACCTCGAGCAGCCCGCGCTGAGCTTCCCGATCGTCGGGGAGGAGGAGCTCGGCCGCCTGACCGTGCTCGGTGTCGAGCACCTGACGGCGCTCCAGGCCAACACGGTGGAGCACGGCGCGACCGTGCTGGCGCTCGAGCTGGTCAAGCAGCGCGCCGCGCAGGACGTCGAATGGCGGCTGCAGGGCGAGTTGCTCAACGAGCTGCTCGACGCGCCGGTGCCGACTCCGGCGACCCTCGTCTCCCGCGCGCGCCGCCACGGGATCGACCTGTCGCGCCCGCATCGGGTCATCGCCGTGACGCCCGCGTCCGGTGACGACGCGGCGCCTGCCGGCGCCGACCTCCTGTCGCTGGTGCGCCGCGCGACGGGTCGCACGCTCGTCCACCGGGACGCGGCGCTCGTGCATCTGCGCGGCGACCACGTGCTGCTGGCCACGCCCGACGATCCCGACGGGACGACGTCCGCGCCGGTGCTGCACGCGATCAGCCGCGCGGTGGAGGGCACCGGAGGTCACGTGGCCATCGGCGTGGGTGAGCTGACCGGCGAGTTCGGCGTCGCCCACCGCCAGGCTGTCGCCTGCGCCATGCTCGCCCGCGGCGACGGCCGGGCCAGCCGCATCCTGCAGGCCGAACAGCTCGGGCCCCTCCGCTTCGTCCTCGAGGCGCCCGATCTCGTTCGCCTGCGCTCGATCGTCGCGGGCGAGCTTGCCGCGATCTCCCGATACGACGGCGATGGGCGCACCGAGCTGTTCACCACGCTCCGAGCGTTCATCGCCGCCGACGGGAACGTCGCCGCGACCGCCAACGCGTGCTTCGTCCACAAGAACACGCTGCGCTACCGCCTGCAGCGTGCGGCCCAGGTCATCGGCCGAGACCCGTCCGACCCCGACGTCAAGTTCGAGTTGCGGATCGCGTTCGGTCTGCTGGACCTGTTCCGCAGCCTGGGCATCGACCTGCTGGACCCGACCGAATCCCCGGCCCCGGCACCCAACGGCGCTGCGGTCAGGTCATCAGGGTCGACACCTCGATGACGCTCGAGCCGCCGTCGGCGGCGATGACGGCGCCGGAGACGTAGGACGAGTCGGCGCCGGCCAGGAAGGCGACGATGCTCGCGATCTCACTCGGGTCCGAGACCCGTTGCAGCGGGGTGTGGCGGCTGACCCAGGTGAACGCCTCCTCCGTCGTTCCGCCGCGCATCTGCTTGACCGCCTCCATGTCGGCGGTGCTCATCGCGGTGCGCACCCACCCGGGACAGATGACGTTGAACCGAACGCCGGCGGCCCCGTAGTCGACTGCCGCCTGCTGGGTGAGCATGATGAGCCCGGCCTTCGAGGCGCTGTACGCGGCGAAGCCCGCGATCGCCCGCCGGCCGGCGGCGGAGGCGATGTTGACGACCGATCCCGCGCCGCCGGCGGTCAGCGCCGGCAGGGCCGCACGAATGACGAGCATCGGCCCGGTGAGGTTGACCGCCAGCGTTCTGTGCCAGTCATCGAGCTCGAGATCCCCGATCGACCCCTCCGTCCCGATCCCGGCACAGTTGACGACGGCATCCAGGCGCCCACCGGCGAGCTCGATGACCTTGCGCACCGCATCATCGACCTCGGCGGGACGAGACACGTCGCATCCGACGGCCCAGCCGGATCCCGCGGGCAGGGACTGCACCACGCGGTCGGCCTCGGCCTCCCGGACGTCGAGCACCGCCACGGTGGCGCCGTCGGCGACCAGCCTGCGCACGGTCGCCTCGCCGATGCCGGAACCGCCACCGGTGACCAGCGCCACCCGATCGCGCCGCTTCGTCGTCCGATCGCCGGCGGAGCGTGCCGCGGTCATCCGAGGTCACCCGCCGAGGTGCCGCCGTCCATGACGTAGAGATGCCCGTTGGTGTAGGCGGACTCGTCCGAGGCCAGAAACGCGATGGCGGCCGCGACCTCCTCCGGCTTGCCGAAGCGGCCGGCGGGCACGGCGGCCAGGAACCGGTCGATCTCGGCCGGTTCGAGGCCGCTGAGGAAGCGGTCGGACATCGGCGTCTCGATGAAGCCCGGGAGCACGGCGTTGCTGCGGACGCCCCGGCGCGCGTACTCGAGCGCCAGGCACCGCACGAGCCCGACGACGCCGTGCTTGCTCGCGCAGTACGCCCCGAAGCCCTCCGTCCCCTTGACGCCGCCGTCTGAGCTGACGGCGACGAACGAGCCGCCCCCGCGCTCGACGAGGCTCGGGATCGTATGCCGCGCGGTCAGGAAGGTGCCCGTGAGGTTGACGTCGAGGACGCGTCGCCAGTTCTGCACCGTCATGTCGGCCACCGGGACGATGTCGCCCTCGATGCCGGCGCACGTGACGACGGTGTCGAGCGCGCCGTACCGGTCGAGCGCGGCGCCGACCGCCGCGGCGACGCTGTCGTCGTCGCTGACATCCCCGCCGATGGGCATCGCGTCGCCCCCGGCGGCCAGGATCGCGGTGCTCGTGCGGTCCAGGCCGTCGCGCGAGACGTCGAAGAGCACGGTCGCGGCTCCCCGTGCGGCGAGTCGCGTGGCCACCGCCGCGCCGATACCGGAGCCTGCTCCGGTCACGAACGCGACCTCCGTCGTATCCAGCGTCACTTCGTCTCCTCTCCGGATGCTCGACAGTCTCTTGACGTACGCGAAGAGACCGAAGCATCATGTGTCGCATGTCCCATCTTCGAGACGATCTGCGCTCGGTCGCCACGTGGCTCGACGCGCAGCGCGACGAGATCGTGGACGACGCGATGAACCGGCTGATCGAGCGGGTCCCCGAGTACTTCGACGACGCCGACCCGTCGCTGGCCGCACAGGCCCGCGACGCCACGAGCGTCGTCCTGCGCGACCTGGCCGCGGGGATCGGCGACGGCCTCACCCTGCCCGATCCCACCGCCTCGTCGGTGGAGGAGGCGAAGATCGCGGCGCGGACCGGCGTTCCCTGGGTCGTCTTCCAGCGCGGTTGCAACGTGCTGCTCAGCCGCTGGTGGGAGCTCCTGTACACGGAGATCGGAACCTGGGACCTGCCCGCCGAGCGCAGGCAGCGCCTGGTGCTGGTCGTCTCGCGCTACCTGTTCGACTACTTCGACCACGCCGCGACGGAGCTCGAGCGCGTCCACGCCGCGGAGCGCGACCGCGTGATGCGCATCCGTGACCTGCGGCGCGTGACGCTGATCCGCCAGATGCTCGACGACATCCCCGTCGACGAGGAGGATCTCGGATATCCGGTGGCCGGCACGCACGTCGGCGCGATCGCCTGGGGCCGGGATCCCGATGGCGCGATCGGGGCGATGACCGCGCGGATCGGCGGAGCGACGCTCGCCGCCCCCGCGCCGACCGGAGCCTCGATCTGGTCGTGGCACAGCGCCCAGGGCCTGGACGAGACCGCCCACAGCGCCCTGCGCGGGCTGGCCGTGCCCGCCGGCACGCAGGTCGCGATCGGCGATCTGGCGACCGGCGTCACCGGCTTTCGCCAGACCCATCGCGAGGCGATGCTCGCGTTCCGCGTGGCGATGGGGACCGACCGCGCCGTCACGCTCTACCGCGACGTCCAGCTCGAAGCGCTCGTGACGAACGACATCCGCCTCGCGAAGGAGTTCTCCGCGCGGCAGCTCGGCCAGCTGAACGGCGCCGACGAGCGCAGCCGGGCCCTGCGCGAGACCCTGCGCGCGTACTTCGCCACCGGCCACAACGGGGCCGCGGCCGCGGCGGCGCTCGGCGTCCACGAGCGGACGGTGAGCTACCGGCTGGCCACGATCGAGAAGCAGATCGGATGCAGCATCCTGTCGCGCAAGGACGAGCTGGCCCTCGCGTTGCGCCTGCACGACCTGTACGCGCGCAACGGCACCGCGGCGGTGAACGGGCTCAGCCCCCATTGACGGACTTCCCCGCGCCTACTGCGGCTTGCTGAAGTTCCCGGCCGTCACGCCGCCGTCGACCGTGTAGATCAGCCCGTTCGTGAAGCTGGCCTCATCCGAGGCGAGATGGCAGATCGCCGCCGCGACCTCCTCGGGAGTGGCCATGCGCCCCTGCGGCACCGAGTCGATCCACGCCTGCGCGATCTCGGGCTCCGCCTCGGCGAGGTTGCTCATCATCTCGGTCGACACCGACGTGGGGCACACGATGTTCGTGCGCACCCCTTCCGGGCCGTGGTCCAGCGCCAGCGAGCGCGTGAGCCCGACGAGGCCGTGCTTGGAGGCGGTGTAGGCGAGCAGGCTCTGGCAGCCGATGACCGACACGTCGGAGCCGACGATCACGATCGCCCCCCCGCCGCGCTCGAGCATGGACCCGATGGCGTGCTTGACCGTGTAGAAGACGCCCGACAGGTTGACCGCGATCGTCCTGTCCCAGTCCTCGATCGTCGTGTCGACGATCGTCCGCGGGTCGCTCGGGACGCCGGCGTTGGCGACGGCGATGTCGATCCCGCCGAACTCGGCGACGGCGCGCTGCACGCTGCGCTCGACGTCCTCGGCGCGAGCCACGTCGCCCACCATGCCGAGAACGCCGCCTCCCAGCGCCTCGAGCTCCGCCTCACAGTCGGCGCAGCGGTCCTCCGAGCGCGTCAGGAAGGCCACGCTCGCGCCCTCGCTCGCCAGCCGGCGAGCCGTGACCCGACCGATGCCCGATCCCGCGCCGGTCACGAACGCCGTCTTGCCGGCGAACCGGCGCGCGCCCCGGGACGCGTCCTCAGCCTGGGTCATCGTGTCCTCTCCGCGCCGAGGTGGCGCATCACTCGTGGCACGTTCTCATACGCGCTCTCGATCGCCCCGCTGATATAGCCCCCGAGGCCCGAGGCGTAGTCCGAACCGACCAGGAAGAGACCGTCCTCCGGTCGCTGGAGCGCCCGGAGGCCGCGGTGCTGGCCCGGACGCTGGACCAGGTACGTCTGCCGGCTGAACTCGTCGGCGACCCAGTCGTGGCCGGTGCACTCGAGGATCTCGAGCTCCGGCCGCCAGCGCGCCATCACCGCCCGGACCTGCTCCAGGTCGGTGACGTCGAGCAGCTCGGTGCTCGGCCCGAAGCCCACGAGCATGGAATCGCCGTCCGCGGGTCCGTAGTACCCGCACCAGCTCAGGCCCAGGGACCCGTCCGCGTACGCCGACCATCCCGTGTGGTCGCCGCGGACCTTCATCCAGACCTTCGTGCCCAGGGCGGCGCAGCCCTCGTCGAGCAGCTGCCGCTTGCCGGGATCGAGCGCCGGCCGGATGTCGATGGCGCTCACCGCGTTGCGCGGGACGGTGAGGATCACCGAGCGGGCGGTCAGGCGCTCCCCGGACCGCGTCTCGACCGCGAACCCCTGCCCGTTGCGCTCGACGGCAGCGACCGGGACGTTCAGGCGGATGTCACCGCGGACGTCCGCCGCGATGGCGTCGACGAGGCCGCGCGTGCCGTCCACGAGCTTGTACAGCGAGGAGACCTCGAACATCGTCGCCCAGTCGTGGCCGGCGGCCGCCGTCCACCGCAGGCCCTGGGTCACGCCGACGCTGTGGATCGGCGCGTTGAACATCGCCGACATCATCCCCTCGGCCAGCGCGTACGCGTCCTCGTCGAGATGCATCTCGTCGATGACGTCGCCGATGGAGCGCGCGTCGACCGCCTCGGGCACCTCGTAGGTCGCCGGATCGGCGTACGGATACGGGAAGTACGTGCGGGACTCCCCCCACAACCGGTTCATCGCCTCGTCGAGCAGGGGCGCCGCCTCCTCCGCCGGTGCGCTGCGCGGCTCGCCGTCCACGAGCCACGTCATCTCCCGGGCGATGCCGGTGCCGGTCTCGACGATCGACGCGCCGTAGCGGGTGATCTCCGACCAGACGTGCGGCGAGAGCCAGTGGACCCAGGTCCCGCCCATCTCCAGCCGCGTGCCCAGCCGATCGTCCACCCAGGTGCGTCCACCGAGGCGGTCGCGGCCTTCGACGACCAGCACCTCGATGCCGCGCGAGGACAGCTCCCGCGCGGCGATCAGCCCCGCGAACCCCGCGCCGACGATGATCACGTCGATGTCGCGCGTCATGACCGCGCTCCGTGTGTCGGCACGGACGGCCGGGGGGCCGGTACGCCTATGTGGTCTCTGATCCGGGACGCGACGACCATCGCGCTCTCGACCGCGCCGTCGATGTAGCCGGTCCAGCCCGACGCGTAGTCCGCTCCGGCGAGGAAGAGCCCGCCCTCCGCCTGCTGGAGCGCCTCGAGATACCGGTGCTGGCCCGGTCGCTGCACCAGCCACGTCTCCCGGCTGAACTCGTCGTCCACCCAGTCATGGCCGTCGCAGGCGAGCACCTCGATCTCCGGCCGCCACGCCCGGATGACGCGGGTCACCGCGTCGAGGTCCTCGATGTCGAGGAGGTCCGCGCTCGGGCCGAACCCGACGAGCAGGCTGTCGGTCCCGATCTTGCCGTAGTAGCCGCAGTAGTTCAGCGGGGAGCCGGACGGCGCATAGCCGGACCATCCGGTCAGGTCGCCGCGCACGCGAGCCCAGACCTTGACGCCCATGCCGGCGGGACCCTCGTCGATGACGCGACGCTTCGCGTCCGACAGCGCGGGCCGGACGTCGATGCCGCGCAGGGCGTTGCGGGGCACGGTGACGACGACCGCCTTCGCGGCGATCGTCTCGCCGCCGCGCGTATGGACGGTCAGGCCGGTTCCGCTGCGTTCGATGGCCGCGACCGGCGTGCTGAGGCGGATCTCGCCGCGGACGTCGCCCGCGATGTCGTCGATCAGCCCTCGGGTGCCGCCGGCGAGCTTGTATGCCGACGAAGCCTCGAACATGTTCGCCCAGTCGTGCCCGGAGGCTGCCGTCCAGCGCATGGGCTGCGTCAGCGACGCGTCGTGCATCCGGGCGCTCAGCGTCGCCGACAGGAGTGCGTCCGCCAGCGCGTAGGCGTCCTCGTCAAGGCCGAGGCGGTCGACGGCGTCGCCCGCCGACTGGTCGTCCAGATCGTCGGCGAGCTCGTAGCCGGCGGGATCGGCATAGGGCGTGGGGAAGTGGTCGCGGCTGCCCTCGAAGACTCGGCGCAGCGCCTCGTCCACCAGCGATCCGGCGGCCTCGGCCGAGCCGGTGCGCACGTCGCCGTCCACGAGCCAGCTCATCTCGACCCCCACCGCCGTGCCGGTCATCTGCACCGGCTCGCGGTAGCGGTTGATCTCGGCCCACACGTGCGGCTGCAGCCAGTGCACCCACGTCCCGCCCAGCTCCAGCTCGGTGCCGAGCCGCTCGTCCACCCAGGTTCGCCCGCCTGCGCGATCGCGCCCCTCGAGGACCATCACCTCGACGCCGTGCGACGACAGCTCACGCGCGGCGACGAGCCCCGCGAAGCCCGCGCCGACCACGACGACATCGATGTCAGGCATTGTCCGCTCCCAGATTGGTCCAGACGGTCTTGCTCTCCAGGTACTGCGAGAGCCCTTCGTAGCCGTGCTCGCGGCCGACGCCCGAGTCCTTGACGCCGCCGAAGGGCGCGGCGGCGTCGCTCGGCTGCCAGCAGTTGATGTAGATGGATCCGGCCCGGACCTTGTCGGCGAACCGGTGCGCGGCGCGCAGGTCGGTGGTCCAGATGCCGGCCGCCAACCCGTACCGCGTGGCGTTGGCGCGCTCGATGACCTCGTCGAGATCGTCGTAGGGCAGGGCGACGACGACGGGTCCGAAGATCTCCTCGCGAGCGATCGTCAGGTCGTCCGAGGTGGCGCTGAAGACCGTCGGCTCGACGAAGTAGCCCGGACCGGAGACCGCACTGCCGCCCGCGACCAGCTCCGCTCCCTCGGCCGTGCCGGCGTTGACGTACTCCAGCACGCGGGCGCGCTGCCCTTCGGAGATCACCGGACCCAGGAAGGTGTCCGGAGCCAGCCCGGGACCGGGAACGGTCGCGCGCGCCGTGTCGGCCAGCGCGCTGACCACATCGTCGTACTGGTCGCGCTGGACGAAGAGCCGGGAGCCGGCCGTGCAGCTCTGCCCCGAGTTGAAGTAGATCGCCTCGAACGCGCCGCGCGTCGCCGCTGCCGGGTCCGCGTCGGGCAGGATCACGTTCGGCGACTTGCCGCCGAGCTCGAGGGTGACCCGCTTGAGGTTGCGTCCGGCGATCGCGCCGATCTCGCGCCCGACCTCGGTCGAGCCGGTGAACGCGATCTTGTCGACGTCGAGGTGCCGGACGAGCGCGGCGCCCGTGGTCCCGTCGCCGGAAAGCACGTTGAGCACGCCCGCCGGGACGCCGGCCTCGAGGGCGAGCTCGCCCAGCCGCAGCGCGGTCAGCGGCGTCTGCTCGGCGGGCTTGAGGATCACCGCGCAACCCGCAGCCAGCGCGGGCGCCACCTTCCACGCGGCCATGAGCAGCGGGAAGTTCCACGGCACGATCTGCGCGCAGACGCCCACCGGCTCCAGCCGGGTGTGGCAGTGCATGTCCGGCACCGACACGGGAAGGACCTGACCGGCGATCTTGCGGGGCCAGCCCGCGTAGTACCGGAAGTGACTGATGGAGAGGTCGACGTCGACGAGCCGTGCGAACGCCAGCGGCTTGCCGTTGTCCAGCGACTCCAGCTGGGCGAGCTCGTCGGCGTGCTCCTCCATCAGGTCCGCGAGGCGATGGAGGATCCGCTCCCGATCGGCCGGGCCGATCGCCCCCCACGGGCCCGAGAGGCTCCGTCGCGCGGCGTCGACGGCACGGTCGACGTCGCGCTCCCCGGCGAACGCGACCGTCGCCAGCCGCTCGCCCGTCGACGGGTCGACGCTCTCGAACGTCTGCCCGGACGCGCTGTCGACCCAGGCTCCATCGATGAGCAGCCGGTGGCTGCGATCGACGAACCGCTGCACGTCCGGGAGCAGCGGGATCCGCTCCGTTGACTCGGTCGTCATGACCTTCCTCTCCTGCGCATCAGGGTTGACAGCACGGCGGAGCAGATCCTGGAGCCGCGATCGCGGACAGGCCTACTCGGAAGCAGATGAACGGGAGCGACTCGGCGTTCCGATGACGACAATGACCGGTGTGGCGAGCGCCTCGGGCGTCGCTCTATCCTGAGACGGTGGTCGAGCGTGTCTCCCACATCGAGGTAGAGCGGTGGGGCGCGGACCCGAGGCTGGAGGCGCTCCTCGGCGTGCGGGGCGCCGCCGGGTTCCGCGGCCTGCTGGAGGGCTTCCCGGACGCGGTCGGCGTCCTGTGGCCGTTGCGTGACGGCGACGGGCGCATCGCGGACTTCGCGCTCGGCTACGGAAACCCGGTGATGCTGCGCCGGTTCCGGCTGCCCGCGGCGACGCGCGACCGCTACACGCTGCTCGCGGCGCTGCCGCGGATGCGCGGCGACGGCGGCGCGTTTCGCGAGTACGTGTCGGTCTGCGAGACCGGCCGTCCGTCGATCCGCGAGATCGTCTACGACACGCCGTTCGGCGACGGCTACATGCTCGGGACCTTCATCCAGCGCGTGGCGCGCCTCGGCGACGGCCTGCTGATCGTGATGACCGACGTGACGGAGCAGCGCCGGACGGAGGCCGAGCTGCGCAACTTCGCCGACCTCGTGGCGCACGACCTGCGCGAGCCGGTCACCGCCATCGGGCATCTGGTCGGACTGCTTGAGCGGCGCACGGACGAGCCGCCCGCACCGGAGGTGCTCGGGCTTCTGCGCGCGAGCGCGGAGCGTGCCCACGAGCTCATCGACGGCGTGCTCGAGTACGCGCGGGCCGGCGAGCTGCGCAGCGAGCCGGTGGATCTCGGCGGCCTTGTCGCGCAGGTCGGCGAGGACCTCGGGCCGCGCTTCGAGCAGGCCGCGGCCACGCTCGAGATCGGCGACCTGCCCGAGGTCGAGGGCGACCCGCGTCAGCTGCGCCGCGTGCTGCAGAACCTCGTCGGCAACGCGGTGAAGTTCCGCGGCGAGGAGCCGCCCCGCGTCGAGATCCTCGCCCGCCGCCGCCACGCCGAGTGGGTCGTGGTCGTGCGCGACAACGGCGTCGGCGTCGACCCCGACCAGGGCGGCCGGATCTTCGACATGTTCTCGCGCGGGCGCTCCGACGCCGACGGGACGGGGATCGGACTGGCGGTGTGCCGGCGGGTGATCGAGGCGCACGGCGGCCACATCTGGGTCGAGGCGGCCGACGGCGGCGGCAGCGAGTTCTGCTTCACCCTTCCGGACTGACGGGTGCTCATCGAGGCGTGGCGGCCCCGTCGAGCGCCGCCGGCGCCGCGCTCAGCCGCTCTGACAGAAGCCGGCGCGGTCCTTCGTCAGGCACAGCAGGCCGCGCAGCGTGACGCCATCGGGATCGAGGACGACGAGCCGGCGGTCGCCGCCGGCGTCCATGCGGGCCAGCGCCGCGGACATCGGCTCGTCCGGCCCGATCGTCGCGACGTCGCGGCGGGCGAGCTCCCGCGCCGGCACCCCGTCCGCCACGTCCGCGGGCACGGCATCGCGCTCGACCGTTCCAGCGAACCGGTCGCCGTCGACGAGCAGCGCCGTCCGCACGTGCGGATTGGCGAACAGCGCGCGCAGCTCGCCGACGCCGGCGTCCGCCGGCAGCGCCTTGGGACGGCGCACCATCACGTCGCGCACCCGCAGCTCGTTCGCCGCGTCGCGCGGGATGTTCTCGTTCGTGCATCCATCTACGGACATGGGCCCACGCTACTCGACGCGTTCGGAACGACGTCGCATCGAGGACCAGCGGGCGGTGGACAGCCTCCTCGCGGCGGTGTAGACAGAGCCCGACGGGCGCGCGGTCGGGCGTGGACGTCACCTGCGACACCGAGAGGAACAGCGTCACCAGCATCCCGCTGCCGGCGCGGAAAGGACCGCAACGATGAGCAGCAAGGTCGTCATCAACCTCGCGACCGGACTCGAGGACGCCGAGCGCGTGATGATCGCGTTCCTCGTCGGGGGCGCCGCCACCGCGCGGGGCAAGCAGGTCGCGATGTTCCTCACCAAGGACGCCGTGCACCTCGCAGTCCCCGGCAAGGCCGCGGGCTCACCCTGCGAGGGTTGCCCGCCGATCGAGCGGCTGTTCGAGCAGTACGCCGACGGGGGAGGTGAACTGCTCGTCTGCCCGATCTGCGTGACCGCACGCGGCCTCGACGGCACCGAGTTCGCCGCCAACGCGCGCATCGCCGGTGCCACGCCGCTGTGGGAATGGATCGGCGACGAGCCGGCGACGGTCTTCAGCTACTGAACCGCCGCGTCACCGGACGGCGCGGTCATGGCCGCCTGGACCGCCAGCAGGAGCGACAGGAGGAACAACGCCGAGCCCCAGCCCTCGAGCACGTCCTCGATCACCACCGAGATCGTCGTCTCCGGCCGCAGGCCGCCGTAGTAGACGTCGATCGCCTGTGAGGTCACCCACACGATCGCGCCGCCGATGAACAGCGCGCGCGCCGCCGGTATCGGCCAGATCCGCCGCAAGGTCATCAGCCACGCGGCGAACGCGACCACGATCAGCGGTGCGAACACGAGCTGTCCCTCGCCGGCCAGGCCCAGGCGCCCCCCGACCGTCTCGTGCACGGAGATGAGCTCGTCGATCGCCAGCGTCGCGAACACCGCCGCCATCCACAGGCGCCAGCGGCGGCCGTCGCCGAGATGGCCCAGCAGCAGCACGAGGCCGGCGGCGCTCAGGAGCATCGTGACGTCGAACCACGCGGGGAGGCCGAGCTCGCCACGCGGGTCGAACACCTGAAGCGGGACGTGCTGGACCTCCACGAGCCACCCCATGACGAGGAGCGCGGCGCTGCAGCTGGTGAGCACGACCGCGACCCGCCGGGGCTCAAGGCTCGCGAGCACGCGCAGCCCCGCGATCGAGCGGCTGCGCGCCCAGGTCTGCGCGGGGCCCAGCCGCAGATCGCGCCTGGCGACGATGAGCAGCGCCATCGCGATGAGCGCGGCGGCGACGATGTCGAGGAACTGGCCCGCGAGGTCGAGCCACGCCGGGTGCGAGGCCCGGGCGCTCGCCACGTGCGCAGCGGCCCACGCCGTCGCGCCGGCGGCGAGGAGGTATCGCGCCGATCCGCGCGCGAACACCGCCACCACCTCGCAGGCCGCGACGCCCGCCACCAGCGCGACCGCTGCCCACACCGCCGCACTGCCGGTCACGCCGGCGGCGCGCTCGTGCAGGCGCCCGATCTCGCCGACGCCGAGCAGGGCGAGCAGCCACGGAGCGATGCGCCGCTCAGCAGATTCGGCGGTGTGCGCAGGCGTATCGAGCAGCAGGCACATCGCCGCAGCTGCCAACAGTAGTCCGCCCGACACGAGCGAGGGCACGGTCAGGCGCATGCCGCGCAGATCGAGCGACTGGAGCATGTCGATGCCGGGGCGGCGGAACGCGACGAGGCCGATCAGCCCGAGCGCGGCGATGCCGGCCCCGCCGATGGCGGCCACCCGGCGCAGGTCCGACTGCGCGACGCAGCGGATGGCCAGCACGCGGACCAGCCCGCAGCTGTCATGCTCGACCACGCCGCCGCGACGAGGCGGCGGTTCCGGGGCGCCGGCCGCGCCGGCGGTCGCGACCCCGATGGGTGGCGCCAGGGGCCGGGACCTCTGGACATCCTGTCGGGGTCCGTCTCCTGGCGACACGTGTGTCTCATACGTCTGTGTGGCCCCGGTCCTGACCAGGACCGGCGCGCTACGAGCTGTTGAACCTCCCCCGCCGCGCGAGAGGAAGATCAACAGACTGCTAGACGAGCACGACCCGGCCCGAGGCGATCTGGTAGACCGCGGAGACGATCCGCAGCGCCCCCGAGCGGATCGCGGGCGGCAGGACCGGGCCGCGGATCGAGAGCGCGTGGGCCTGCACGCGCGCGTTGGCGACGATGCAGTGGTCGAGCGAGCGCTCCGGCTCAGGGACGCTCTGGACCGCGGGCACGACAGGGTCGACGACGGCGCCGATCGACCCGAACGTCTCGCTCGGAAAGGATGCCTTGCCGGAGACGACGTCCATCGCCGACTTCACCGCGCCACAGTCGGTGTGGCCGAGCACCATGACCAGCGGCACGGACAGCACCGCGACCGCATATTCCAGGCTCCCCGCCGAGCCGTCGTCGATGCTGTTGCCCGCCACGTGCGCGGCGAAGAGGTTCCCGCGCTCGACGTCGAAGATCAGAGGCGGGGACACACGCGAGTCGGCGCAGGCCAGGATCGCGGCGAACGGCGCCTGCTTGCTGGCGCGCTCCTCGCCAACCGGCGAGTAGTCCCGTCGGGTCCATCTGCCGGTGCGATACCGGCGGTTGCCCTCGATGAGCGCCGCCAGCGCCCCGTCGGGGGTTGACGGCTCCTCGTTCGCGGCACCGGCGTACGCGGGCACCGCGAGCCCGCCGAGACCACCGAGCCCCGCGCCGACTGCCGCCGCGGCACCGACGCCGCCGATGAATCCACGCCGCGAGAGCGTCCCGTCCGATGGTGCCACGCGTCTGCCTCCTTGCATACGGGCTGTCGAGGGCGACGATCCTGCCAGATCCCCTGGACGCGCGCCACTGCGTCGCGTCGTCCTCGCCCTCGTCCCACGGTGGGAACGGCCTCCTCGGGCGAGATCCCGGTGGGTCGAGATCCCGATGGGAAGCCGGCCGTGGGAATGACCTCCTCGGGCGAGATCCCGGTGGGTCGAGATCCCGATGGGAAGCCGGCGGAGCACGGAACGGGGGTCGCCCCGCTCGCCGCCACGCCGCCTGAAACCTCAGCTTGCCTTCGACCGGGATTGCGGCGTATTGTCGCGCTGATCGGGCAAGCGAGCCCGAAGTCGAGCATCCCGGCAGCCAGGTTCCTCATTCACCGACCCTGAGGAGGGTAGCCGTGAAGAAGTCCCTTGCCGTACTCGCCATATCCGCAGCCTCGTTGACGGCGATGCCTGCGGTCGCCAGCGCCAAGACGCTGCGCCTGTTCTCCAAGCCGATCCCGCAGGTGGGCGGCCCGTTCGACGCCAACGGCAACCCGCTGACGGGGGCGCCTGGGCCGGGAGCCTACTTCGTGGGCGGCGACCACCTGTACAGGGGTACGGCCACGCATCACGCCAGGGCAGTGTTCGGCTACGACCACATCGTCTGCACGATCCTCGACGTCAACGCCCACGCTCGCTGCAACGCGGACATCGTGCTGCGCGACGGCGTCGTCTACGGGACCAACTTCCCGCTCGATCTGCAAGCTCAGGATTCGGTCATCACGACCGGGCTGTTCGGCATCGGCCGCTACAGCCATGTGACGTCCATCACCAGCCACAACGTCGGGAACACCGACAACTCGGAATTGACGATTCGCTACTGAGCTGACCTCCGCGCCGCATCCGCGGATCCTTCCCAGAGCGCCGTGGCCCGTGCACCAGGCGGCGGCGCCGGGTGCGGGCGGCGCAGACGGTCGTCCTGCGGGAGGGCGCCTGCTGGGCCCACCGCAGCAGGGAGGGCCAGCGGAGAGGGAGGGATTCGAACCCTCGGACGAGGTTGACCCCCGTCACGGCATTTCCAGTGCCGCCCGTTCAACCGCTCCGGCACCTCTCCAGGGCCTCGCGGCCGCGAAAGAGCGTAGCGAGGGTTCGCTTCGGATCAGATCTGCCAGACCCCCTCGCGCAGCACCGGGACCGCGTTGCCGTCGGCCTCCAGCCCGTCGACCTCGATCTCCGGCGAGCCGATCATGAAGTCGATGTGGATGTCGCTGCGGTTGATGCGGTCGATGTCGGCCTCGTCGCGCACGGTGAGCTCGTAGGCGGCGCCGAGCGCGATGTGGCTCGCGGCGTTCTCGTCGAGCAGCGTGTCGTAGAACACCGTGTCCATGGGGCCGATGCGGCCCTCGCGGTCGACGAGCGCCAGCTCGCCGAGGCGGGCGGCACCCTCGTCGCGGCGGGTCATCGCCTCCAGAACGTCGCCGCCGGTGTCAGCCGTGATCGCCACCGCGCGCCCGCCCTCGAAGCGCACGCGCAGCCCCTCGATCGTGGTCCCGCCGAGCACGAGCGGCTTCGTGGCGCGGACCTCGCCGTCGACCCGCTGCGGGTCGGGCGCGGTGAAGACCTCCTCGGTCGGGAGGTTGGCGATGTGCGAGATGCCCCCGACCGTGTCCATCGCGCCGCCGGTCCATGTGGACGACGGCAGCAGGCCGACCCGCAGGTCGGTGCCCTCGCCGCGGAACCGGATCGCGTCGAAGCCGCGCTCGTCGAGGCGCTCGGCCGCGCTCGCGATGGCGGCGACGCGGGAGCGCCACGCCTCGGCGGGGTCGGCCTCGTCGAGGCGCATGATGTGCACGAGCTGCTCCTCGAGGCGCGCGAGCGCCTCGGCGGGCTCGAGGTCGCGGTGAACGAAGCTCGCCCACTTCTCGGTCGGGCAGGGCGCCACGCACCAGTTGACCGTGCGGTCGTTGACGACCTTCATCGCCTCGGGGACGAACGGCAGCTGGTCCCTGCCGAGGCGCTCGGGCGGCAGGCCCGCGAACAGGGTCGGCTCGACCGGGCCGCTGAGGGCGATGCGCACACCGCGCATGTCGCCGAGCGCGAGCATGCGCTGGCCGAACCACGGCGGCACGAAGTCGAGGTCCTCCTCGCGCGAGAGCTCGATGCGCGCCTTCTTGACGTGCAGGTCCCAGACGGACACGTCGACGAACTTCGCGCCGTGGCGGTACGCGGACCGCACGATCGCGCGGGTCAGTGCCTCCTTGCCGGGCTCGCTGCCCACAGCCACGACCTGACCCGGCTGCACGTTGGCGCCCACGCCGACGATCAGGTCGGCGAGGCGCTCCAGCATCCCATCGTCCATCTCCGCTACCCCTCCAGGTCGCTCTCGGCCTGCTCGGCCAGCTTGTCGCGTAGATAGGCGGCCTTGTCGGCCCGCCGGCGGTGGACGCGCTCGTCGCTCTCCATCTCGGCCTCTTGCGCCTCGGCGTCCTCGGACGAAGCGCGGTCGGCCTGGATCGCCTTCAGCTGTTCGGTGGTCAGCTCGTCGTCGCCCACCGGGCGAGCTTAGGGACTCGCGGGCGTGGTCTCAGCCGCGGGGCTGGGTGTGCTACCCACCACGCGGCGCCATACTCTCGGATCGGTGAAGGGTCGAGCGGTCACCTTCGGGGCGATCATGCTGGCCACGCTCCTCGCGGCGCTGGACCAGACGATCGTCGCCACCGCGCTGCCGCGCATCGTCACGGACCTCGAGGGCTTCAACCACCTGTCGTGGGTCGTCTCCGCGTACCTCGTGGCCTCGACGGTGACGATCCCGCTGTACGGCAAGCTGTCGGACCTCTACGGCCGCCGCCGGCTGTTCGTCATCGCGATCTCCCTCTTCATCGTCGGCTCGCTGCTGTGCGGCCTGGCCCAGACCATGGGCCAGCTGATCGCGTTCCGGGCGCTGCAGGGGCTCGGCGCCGGGGGCCTGATCCCCCTGGCCCAGACGACGATCGCCGATCTGTTCCCGCCCCGCGAGCGCCCCCGCTACCAGGGCTACCTCACGAGCATGTGGGGCATCGCCGCGGTCGCCGGGCCGCTGGTCGGCGGCGCGCTCACCGACGTCGTCTCCTGGCGCTGGATCTTCCTCATCAACCTGCCGCTGGGCCTGTTGGCGCTCGTCGTCGTCGTGCGGACGATGCACGTGCCGCAGCAGCGCCGGGAGCACAAGATCGACTACGCCGGCGCGATCGTGCTCGGCGTGGCGATCACGTGCATCCTGCTCGCGTCGGTGTGGGGCGGGACGACGTACCCGTGGGGGTCGCCGGAGGTCGTCGGCGCGGCGATCGCGGGCATCGCCGGGGTGGGCCTGTTCCTGGCGATCGAGCACCGCGCGTCGGAGCCGATCCTGCCGCTCTCCCTGTTTCGCAACCGCGTGTTCGCCGTGTCCACGGGCGCGAACGCGGTGTTCGGCGCGGTCCTGTTCTCGGTGTCGATCTACGTCCCCGTCTACCTGCAGGGCGTGCTCGGCGACTCGGCGACGATCTCCGGGCTCGTGCTGATGGGGTTCTCGGTCGGGTGGGTCACCGCGGCGTCCCTGACCGGCAACGCGATGTCGCGGACGGGCCGCTACAAGCCGTTCCCGATCGCCGGCGCCATCTGCGTCCTGGCCGGCGTCAGCCTCCTGACGCAGCTCGACAGCGACACGAGCCACGCCCTCGCCGTCGTCTTCCTCACCATCGCGGGCATCGGCATGGGGCTGAGCGTCCAGGCCTACGTGGTGGCGACGCAGAACGCGGTCCCCGTCCCCCAGCTCGGGACCGCCACGGCGGCGCTCGTCTTCTTCCGCTCGCTCGCGGGCAGCCTCGCGGTGGCCGGGCTCGGCGCGCTGCTGAGCAACCGGCTCGCGGCCGAGCTCACCGACCGGCTGGGCAACGCGGCGCTGCGCGTCGACACGAACCGGCTTCTGCAGGGCGGCCGCGTGGCCCCCGAGCTGAGCGAGCGCACGCACGACGCGCTCGCGTCCGCGCTGCAGCCCGTCTTCCTGGTCACCGCGATCATCGCCGTGGCCGGGGTCGCCTGCGCGCTGATGCTCGAGGAGCGCCCGCTGCGCACCCAGCAGCCGAGCCCGGAAGAGCCGTCGCGGCAGTCCGCGTAGACGCCCAGGCGCGCGGCGTGCCGGCGCCGGCGCATGTCGGAGGTCGGATGCGACGCCCAGCAATCTCCCAGGGTCGCCACATGCTCTGTTGAGCGTGCGGGCGCAGCCTGTCTGGCATGTCCACGTCAGCCACCGTCAGCCGGGCCGCGGCGCCGGCGACCATCGCCGAGCAGCGCCGCCGCTTCGCGTGCTTCGGCACGACGGTCGGCGTGTCCGCCGGCGGCGACGACCGCCTCGCCGTCGCCTGCGCGCTGGCCGGCGCCCGCGCGATCGCCGAGGACGCCCACCGGCGCCTGACCCGCTTCGAGCCCGGCAGCGAGCTGTCGCGCCTGAACGCCGACCCGCGCGGCGCGGTGCCGGCGAGCGATCTCCTGCGGACCTTCGCCGCCGCTGTGCGCTGGGCGGGCGACGCGTCCGGCGGGCTCGTCGACGCGACGTGCCTCGCCGCGGTCGAGGCGGCCGGCTACCGCGAGCACTTCGACCCCGCCCGCGTCGAGCGCCTGCGCCGCGACCGCCCCGCCTCGCCGCTGCCCGGCGAGTGGCGGCTGGTCGGCGTGCGCGGCGACGAGGTCGTGCGGCCGGCCGGGGTCCGGCTCGACAGCGGCGGGCTCGGCAAGGGCCTGGCCGCCGACCGCATGGCCGGCACCCTCGCGCGCTGCGCCTCGTGGGCCGTCGACTGCGCGGGCGACCTGCGCCTCGGCGGCGCCGCCGGCCTGCTGCGGCCCGTCGACGTCGGCGACCCGTTCGACGACGAGCGCGTCGTGCACCGCTTCCACCTCGCCCGCGGTGCCGTGGCGACGAGCGGCGTGACCCGCCGGCGCTGGGCCGGCGGCCACCACCTCGTCGACCCGCGGACGGGCGCGCCGGCCGACACCGGCATCGTGCAGGTGACGGCGCTCGCCGACCGCGGCGTCGTGGCCGAGGTCCGGGCCAAGGCGGCGCTGCTCGCCGGGCCCGACCACGCGGCGGAGCACCTGCCCGACGGCGGGCTGTTCGTGACCGCCGACGGCCGGCCCCACCTGGTGGCGCGATGACCGCCGACCACCACCTCTTCTGGATCACGAGCCGCGCCGCGGGCATCACCGCGCTGCTGCTCGCCAGCCTCGCCGTGTCCGCCGGGCTGCTCATGGGCGGCCGCCTGATCCGGGGCCGCCGCGCGCAGGACCTGCGCTCGCTGCACGAGGTCCTGTCGCTGGCGACGCTCGTCGCGCTCGCCGTCCACGGCCTCTCGCTGCTCGGTGACAGCTACCTGCGCCCGTCGCTCGCCGACATCGCGATCCCGCTGCACTCCAACTACCACCGCTGGTGGACCGCGGCGGGGATCGTCGGCGCCTGGGCACTGGCGCTGCTCGGCCTGTCCTACTACGCGCGGCGGCGGATCGGCACCGCCCGCTGGCGCAGCCTGCACCGTTTCACCGCGCTCGCCTGGGTGCTGGGCGTCGTCCACTCGCTCGGCGAGGGCAGCGACGCCGGGCGCGCGTGGTTCCTGGTCATGGTCGCGCTCGTCGTCGGGCCGGCCGGCGGCCTGCTGGCGGTCCGCATGACCCGCCGGCGGTCGTCCCCGCCGCTGCCCGCCCCCCGTCCCGTCGATCGAACGAAGGAGCCCATCCGTGCCCCCGAGCGCATCTTCACCTCCTACCCCGCCTGACCGCCGCGCCCGCGTGCGCCGCGTGCGCCGCGTCGTCGTCGCCCTGAGCGTCGCCGTGTTCATCGCGCTGTGGGGCGTCGTCTACGCCACCGTGCGCAGCGGCGAGTCGCTGGCCTCGCCGAGCACGGCCTCGCCCGCGCAGACCAGCGGCGACACGAGCACGTCGAGCGGCGACGCGTCGTCGGCGCAGGCCCCGAGCCAGACCCCGAGCCAGACCCAGCTGCCGCCCGCCTCGACCAGCCAGTCCTAGGTGCCGGCGACCGGCGGCGTGCCGTACGTGTGGAACGTCTCGACCGTCTTGACCCGCCAGGCCTGCCCGAGCCGCCGCTCCTCCTCGGTCCACACGACCGTGACCGGGTCGGGGTCGTACTGCAGGTAGCCGCCGGTGGTCACCTCGATGCGGTTGCCGCCCGGCTCGTAGCCGTAGAGGAAGAACCCCTGCGCGATCGCGTGCTTCGACGGGGCCGCCTCGATGTGGACGTCGTTGTCGAGGAAGATGTCGGCGGCGCGCAGGCACTCCTCGCGCGTGTCCACCCAGAACGCGAGGTGGTGCAGACGGCCGCGGGCGCCGTACGCGTCGGCGGTGTAGATCAGCTCGTGGGCGGCGATCGTCACGCTCATCCACGCACCGGCCTCCGTGCCGTCGTCGAGCTCGATGCGCTCGTAGAGGCGGTAGCCGAGGGCCTCGGTCGCGAACATGCGGTTCGCGCGCACGTCCTCCGCCAGCACGTTGCAGTGGTCGAGGCGCTTGACCGCGCAGCCGCGGCCGGTGTAGCGCTGCGGCTGGTTCTTCAGCGACGGCCGCAGGTGCTCGGGCGGCGAGTAGCGCTCGGTCTCGTAGTAGAGGTCGAAGGCGTGGCCGTCCGGGTCGCGGAAGCGGTAGGACGGCCCGCGCCCGACGTCGCCGTCGTGCCAGCCCGCGCCGAGCCCGGTCGCCTCGACCAGCGCGACGCGGCGCTCGAGCGCCTCGGGGCTGCTGGCCCGCAGGCCGAGCACCGCCAGCCCCGACGTCTCCGAGGCGGTGAGCTTGAGCGAGTGGCGCTGGTAGTCGCCCCACGCGCGCAGGTACGCCGAGCCGCCCTGCTGCGCCTCGACCTCCATCCCCATCACGTCGACGAAGAACCGCAGGCTCTCGTCGAACGCCGGCGTCAGCAGCTCCGCCGGGCCCAGGTGGGCGATGTCCATCATGGGGCCGCTCCCTCCACCCGCTCGCGCAGACCGTCGAGCTCGTAGGACAGGGCGCCCGCCTGCAGCTTGGCGCGCTTGACCGCCTCCTTGCGCTCGCGCTCCTGCGAGGCCGCGAGCACCTCGTCGACGCGCTCGGCCTCGACCACCGCGACGCCGTCGGCGTCGAGCACGAGCACGTCGCCGGGACGGATCGTCGCCCCGCCGACGGCGACCGGCACGTCGAGCGCGCCCGAGACGTCCTTCGCCGCACCGTGGACGCGCACCCACCGCGCCCAGATCGGGAGGCCCATCTCGCGCAGCTCCTCGACGTCGCGCACCGCGGCATCGACGAGCACCGCGGCCGCGCCGCGGACCTGAGCCTGCGTGGCGAGCAGGTCGCCGACGAGCGCGACCGGCGCCGGCTCGGGCATCGTGAGCACGAGCACGTCGCCGGGCGCCAGCGCGGCCATCGCGGCGTGCACCATCAGGTTGTCGCCCTGCCCGCAGCGCACCGTCCGCGCCGGCCCGGCGGCGCGGGAGCCGGGGACGATCTGGTGCAGGTCGAGGTCGACGTAGCCGCGCCGCCCGCCCGCCTCGTAGACGGTGGCCGAGCCGAGCCGGGCGAGCTCCGTGATCGTGTCGCTGCTCACGATGAGACCTCCCGCAGGGTCGTTGCCGCAGTGTGTGAGTGCCCGCAGGGCATCACAGCTCGCTCACCACCTGCGGGATCACCCGCTGGAACGCCTCGGCCTGGCGCACGTCCTGGTCACCGGACGCGCGGCGCGCGTGGTTGGCGCGGTGGCCGGCGCGCTCGGCGTAGTAGGTCTGCAGGTACCTCTGCGCCTGCATCTCGGCCATCGCCGCCTGCTTGCGCTCGAAGACCGCGGTGATGTCGACGAACGTCGTCGGCGTGAAGTTGCACAGCTCGGGCTGATGGGGCTCGAACAGGAACAGCGCGGGCGGCCTGATCGTGGCGAACGCGCTGCGGACCCCGGCGCCCGCGGCGAGCCCGCGCGCCCGGTCGACCGCGCCGTACGCGATCGGATGGTCCGGGTTGAACGGGTCGGTGTCGGTGTGGGTGACGAGGACGTCGGGCGCGAACGCGCGGATGACCTCGGCGATCTCCAGCAGCCGGTCGCCGTCGACCTGCAGCGGGTAGTCGCCCATGTCGAGGCAGCGGAGGCTCGCGCCGAGATGGTCCGCGGCGCGCTCGGCCTCGCCGTGGCGGATCTCCTTGACGTTCTCGACCGTCTGCCCCTCCTGCTTCCACAGCTCGCCGGACTCCCCGCGTTCGCCGTAGGACAGCGCGATGACCTCGGCCTCGCCGCCGGCCGCGGTGCACGCCGCGATCGCCCCGCCGGCGCGCCAGACGAAGTCCGCCGAGTGGGCGCCGATGACCTGGATGCGACGGGCCATCAGAGCGCCTCCAGTCCCGCGATCCGCCGCGTGTTGGTGACCGCCATCGTCGCGACCTCCTCGTCGCTGAAGCCGGCCTCGAGGAAGCGGTCGGCCATCAGGGCCATGCCGTCCTCGACCGGCGGGTTGAACCTCTGGCCGAGGTCGGTCGACCACAGCGTGCGCTCGGCGCCGACCGCGCGGGTCGCCTCGAAGAAGCGCTCCCACGGCGCCTTGCCCGTGTACGTCGTCGTGAAGCAGCGCTCGAGCAGCGCGCCGCGCTCGGCCAGCGCGACCTGGTCGGCGGCCGACACGTTCTGCGATGGGAACTCCGGGTGCGTGACGACGATCTGGCGCACGCCCGCCTCGACCGCCCCGTCGACGAGCGTGAAGATCTCGTCGCGCGAGAGGTGGCCGGTGCACAGGACCATCTCGTGGCGGGCGATGACGCCGAGCACCTCGCGCGCCTCCGGCAGCAGAGCGCCCGCCCCGTCGACCACCGGCACCGGCTCGCACGCCAGCCCGGCCTCGCGCAGCGACAGCTCGAAGCGCACCCAGACCGGCACCTTGCCGTTCGGATCTGCCTTCAGCACCTCGTGCTGCTCGTTGACCGAGGAGACCGTCGGAAACCACACGACGCGCGCCCCCTCCCGCGCCGCGATCTCCACCGCGAGCGGGTTGAGCCCGCCGATGCTGCGGTTCAGGGTGATGGTCCCGAGCACCGTGACGCCCGGCACCGCCTCGGCGACGACCTGGGCGCGCTCGGCGGTCGACGTGTAGTGCGACTTCAGGCCGAACCCGGCCTGCCCGGTCTCCAGACAGCGGCGGGCCAGGCCGACGTCGGTGATGCGCCGGTCGACGAAGTCCGGCGCGATGTGGACGTGGTAGTCGACCGCGCCGCGCACCAGCTCACGCGCGCGGTCGCTGGGCTCCGGGTGATCAGCCACGTTGCAGCTCCTGCAGCCAGGCGGCGGCCGCCTCGGCCACGCGCGGTCGGACGCCGAGCTCATCGAGCATCGCCGCCGCTTCCTCCATCTCGCGCATCCGGCGCTGCGCGTGCCGGATGCTGCCCGTCTCCATGTGCGCGGCGAGCGCGCCGTCGGCCGACTCGAAGACCGAGACGATCTGCTCGCGCATCCACGCCTCCTCGCCCGCGGCGCGCGCGGCGGCGAGCGCCTCGGTGACGACCGCCGCCATCCCCTTCCACAGGACGCTGCGCAGCAGCTTGCGCTGGGCGGCGTCGCCCGGCCGCGCGCCCACCGTCTCGACCGGCATGCCGAGCGCCCCGAGCGCGGCCGAGAACGCTTCGGCACCGGGCCCGGACGCGAGCGCCGGCGTGCGCAGCCCGTGGTCCGGCACCGGCGCCATGAGCGCCACGTCGGCGAACGCGGCGCCGGTCGGCGCCACGAGCGTCGCGAGCTCCTGCTTGAGCGCGGCGCCCGAGGTGTTGAGGTCGGCGTAGAGCTGGCCGGGCCGCAGCGCGCCGGCGGCCGCCTCGGCGGCCTCCCGCGCATGCGCCGCGGTCGTCAGGCTCAGCACGACGTCGGCCCCCGCCGCCGCCTCGGCCTCGCTGCCCGCGTCCGGTCGGGTCGCGGGCAGCGGGTCGTAGCCGCGCACCGTCGCTCCCGCCGCGCGCAGGTCGGCCGCGATCAGCCCGCCGGCCTCGCCCAGGCCGAGGATGCCGACGACGGTCACCTCAGCCCCAGACCTCGGCCGCGGTCTCGACGATCAGCGCGAGCTTGGCCCTCTGGTCGTCGTGCGTGAGCTTGTTGCCCTCCCACGTGCTCGAGAACCCGCACTGCGGCGACAGGCACAGCTGGTCGAGGTCCACGAACTTCGACGCCGCCTCGATGCGCCGCTTGAGCATGTCCTTGTCCTCCAGCTCGGGGCGCTTGGTCGTCACCAGGCCGAGCACGACGACCTTGCCCTTGGGCACGAAGCGCAGCGGCTCGAAGCCGCCGGAGCGCTCGTCGTCGAACTCGAGGAAGTAGCCGTCGACGTTGAGGTCGCCGAACAGCGCCTCCGCGACGAAGTCGTAGCCGCCCTCCGCGGCCCACATCGACTGGTTGTTGCCGCGGCACAGGTGCGTCGTGATCGTGAGGTCGTCCGGACGGCCCTCGATCGCGCGGTTGAAGTTCGCGATGTACTGCTCATGCAGGTGCTCGGGATCCCCGCCGATCTCGGCGATGTGCTCGCGCTGCTTCGGGTCGTTGACGTAGGCCAGCGACGTGTCGTCGAGCTGCAGGTAGCGACAGCCGAGGTCGTAGACGGCCTGCATCTCGTCGTGGTAGGCGCTGGCCAGGTCGCTCCAGAACTGCTCGACGTCCGGGTACACGGACTGGTCGATCGACGAGTTGCCGCCGCGGTAGTGGACCATCGACGGCGAGGGGATCGTCAGCTTCGGCATGATGCGCTCGTCGACGTTGTCGCGCAGGAAGCGGAACGCGTCGCCGAAGATCGTCTCGCGCAGGCCGATGCGCCCGTCGACGTGCATCGCCGGGGGCGCGTAGTCGTACTCGCCCTCCTCGTTGCGGAACTGCACGTGGATCGACTCGCCCTCGACCTGCGAGACGCCGGCGAGCGAGTAGATGAAGTCCATGTGCCACGACGTGCGGCGGAACTCGCCGTCGGTGGCGCTCAGTAGGCCTACGTCGCGCTGCATGGCGATCGCCTCCAGGATCGCCTCGCCCTCCTTGCCCCGCAGCTCGTCGTCGTCGATGCGCCCGGCCTTGTGGTCGTCGCGCGCCTGCAGCAGCCACTTCGGACGCAGCAGGCTGCCGACGTGGTCGGCGCGGAACGGCGGCGTGGTGCGGGCGGGCATGCTGGGCTCTCCTCTACTCGGGTGAGGCGGACAGGGTCTGGGCGACGTGGGACAGGTGGAGGCGCATGGCCGCCTCGGCGGCATCGCCGTCGCCGGCCTCCAGCGCGCCGACGATCGCCGTGTGCTCGGCGAACGACCGCTCGGGCCGGCCGGGCACGAGGATGGTGCGGAACTGGAAGCGCACGAGCTGCGAGCGCATGGTCGAGATCAGCCGCTGCGCGGTGGCGTGGCCGCTGATCTGCAGGATGCGGCGGTGCAGGACGGCGTTCTGGTCCGAAGCGCCGAGCAGGTCGCCGGCGTCGAGCCGCGTCCGCATCCCGGCGAGGATCTCGCGCAGCCCGGCGACGTCCTCGGGCGTCGCGCGGCGGGCGGCGTGCCGCGCGGCCAGCCCCTCGAGCATGGCGCGCGCCTCGAGGATCTCGACCGCCTCGTGCTCGTCGACGAGGCGCACCTTCGCGCCGCGGTGGCGCTCGCGCTCGACGAGGCCCTCGGACTCGAGCCGGACGAGCGCGGTGCGGATCGCGGCGCGGCCGACCCCGAGGCGCTCGCTGAGGTCGAGCTCGACCAGGCGCTCGTTGGGCTGAAGGCGACCGGTGACGATCTCGTCGCGCAGGCGGACGTAGCCGTCGTCGTCACGATTGTTGACAATCATGTCCACGACGGGACCTTATCGGAGCCCGCGTGCGGATTGGTCGACCTGAATTGGGTAGCCGGCGCGCAGCACGGCGACGCTCGCGGGCGGGGTGATCACGGTGGCGGTCCCCTGCCGCGGACGCCGGCGGCGCGCGCCGTAGCCCTCGGTCGTCCACTCGACGAGCTCGGCGCCGCGGACGAGCGCGGCGCGATCACCGGCCCGGACGAACGTGCCGTCAGGCAGCTCCGGCCACGCCAGCTCGTGCAGGCGGCGGCGGTGTGTCCCGCGCACGATCCGCTCGCCGTGCAGGCGGCGGTTCATCTCCGGCGCGCCGGGCAACGCGCCGCCGAGGCCGTCGGCCCAAGCCTGCTGGTAGTTCACGTAGGCGGCACGGCGGCACTCGCCACAGGGCCGGTGGCCGGCGGCGAACGCCACCGCCTCGTCGTAGAAGTACAGCCAGGTGAAGCCGTCCGGGCGCCACTGCTCGTTGCGGCGGTCCTTGAACTCCAGCGCGCACGTGATCCACAGGTCCCCGGCATGGAAGCGGACGATCTCGCGCTCGCGGTGCAAGCGGCCGCGGTTGCCGGTCCAGGCGCCGTGCAGCGGGATCGCCACGATGTCGCCCATCGGCGTGACGCGGTTGCGGCCGGGCATCCTCCAAACGGTGACACAGCCGCCAGCGACGGCGGGCCAGACCGACCAATACGCTCGCGCGATGAGCGACCTCTCAGGCAAGACGCTGATCATGAGCGGCGGCAGCCGCGGCATCGGGCTGGCGATCGCCCTGCGCGCCGCCCGCGACGGCGCCAACGTCGCGCTGCTGGCCAAGACGGCCGAGCCGCACCCCAAGCTCGAGGGCACCGTCTTCACCGCCGCCGAGGAGATCGAGCAGGCCGGCGGCAAGGCGCTCCCGATCGTCGGCGACGTGCGCGACGACGAGTCCGTCGCCGCGGCGGTCGCGCAGACCGCAGAGACGTTCGGCGGCATCGACGTGGTCGTCAACAACGCCAGCGCGATCGACCTGCGCAACACGTCCGAGATGGACATGAAGCGCTATGACCTCATGCAGGACATCAACGCGCGCGGCACGTATCTGCTGTCGAAGCTCGCGCTGCCGCATCTGCGCAAGGCAAGCAACGCGCACATCCTCACCCTGTCGCCGCCGATCAACCTCAACCCGCGGTGGGCGGGCGCGAGCCTCGCCTACACGATGGCGAAGTACGGGATGAGCCTCACAACGCTTGGGCTGGCCGAGGAGCTGCGAGGCGACGGGATCGCGGTCAACTCGCTGTGGCCGCGGACGCTCATCGCCACCGCCGCGGTCCAGAACCTGCTCGGCGGCGACGCGGCCATGGCCCGCTCGCGCAAGCCGGAGATCATGGCCGACGCCGCGCACGCGATCCTCATGCGCGACAGCCGCCAGGCGAGCGGCAACTTCTACATCGACGACGAGGTGCTCGCCGAGGAGGGCATCACCGACCTGTCGGGCTACGGGTACGGCGACGACCCGAGCGCGCTGCAGACCGACATCTTCCTCGACTGAGCCGACCCTGAAGGCAGGATCTCGAATGCGTCGACGTGTGACGGGCGCACCGCGCCGAAGCGGCGCCGGCCGAGCGTGATCAGGACCCGCGCCTCGAGACCCGCTGCGAGTGCCACGACGGACGCCTCGGTGCGCACCTGGATGAGGCTCACTGCAGCTGGAGCTGCCCGTCCACCGGCGCCGGCCGGTGCGCGGCCTCGTGCGCCAGCAGCCAGCGCTTGCGTTCCAGCCCGCCGCCATAGCCCGTGAGCCCGCCGTCGGCGCCGATCACCCGGTGGCAGGGGACGACGATCGCCAGCGGATTGCGGCCGTTCGCCAGGCCGACGGCCCGGAACGCGCCGGGGCTGCCGACCCGGCGGGCGAGCTCGCCGTAGCTGATCGTCTCGCCGTAGGGGATCTCCCGCAGCGCCTCCCAGACCCGCAGCTGGAACGGCGTCCCCCCGGGCGCGAGCGCCAGGTCGAACGCGGTCCGCTCGCCCGCGAAGTACTCGGCGAACTGGCGCACCGCCTCCGGGAACGCGGCGTCGTCGCGCAGCGCGTCGGGCGCCGGCGCCGCGGCGTGGCGCTGCTCGTGCATGTGCACGTGCGTCAGCGCCCCGTCGCGGGCGGTCAGGCTCAGCGGCCCGATCGGGCTGTCGATCGTCGCCGTCGTCATCTGGGTCATGCGGCCTCTTGGATCGATGTGGCCGGCCAGCGGTTGATCTCGTGATCGCCGGTCGACCACAGGTACTGCACGGCGTACGCGCGCCATGGCCGCCACGCGGCCGAGCGGGCGGTGAGGGCGCCGGGGGTGGCCGGCAGCCCGAGGGCCTCGGCGGCCCGCCGCACGCCGAGATCGCCGGCGACGAACGCGTCGGGATCGCCGAGCGCGCGCATCGCGATCGTGCCGATCGTCCACGGGCCGAAGCCGGGCAGCCGGCCGAGCGTGTCGAGCGCGGCCTCGCGGTCGCAGCCGGGGCCGAGATCGAGGCGCCCGCCGGCCAGCGCGTCGAGGAGCGCCGCCAGGGTGCGCCGCCGGCTCGCCGGCATCGCGACGGGCACCTCGCGCAATGCCTCGGGGGCCGGGAAGAGGTGCGTCAGCCCGCCGCCGCGGTCCTCCACCGGCTCGCCGATCGCGGTAACGAGCCGCGCGGCGTAGGTCCGCGCCGCGGCGGTCGAGATCTGCTGGCCCAGGACCGCCCGCACGGCGAGCTCGGGACCGTCGGCGCAGCGCGGTACCCGGCGGCCGGGCGCGGCGCGCACGATCGGCGCGAGCGCCGGGTCGGTCGCGAGCTGCTCGTCGACGGCGACCGGGTCGGCATCGAGGTCGAGCAGCCAGCGCGAGCGCGAGATCGCCGCGGCGAGGTCGCGCAGGTCGGCGAGCATCAGGCGGCACGCCACATGGTCGGCGGCCGGCGTGAGCTCCACGATCCCCGCGCCGTGGGTCAGCCGCAGCGTACGGCGATAGGTCGCGCCGCGGACCTCCTCGACGCCGGGCACCGCGGTCGCGGCGAGATGGCCGAAGAGGTTGTCCGGGCACAGCGGCCGGCGAAACGGCAGCCGCACGGCGATCGCCCCGGGCGCGGGCGTCGTGCCGTCGCGCGCGGCGGCCCTGCGGCGCAGATCGGTGGGCGACGACGCGAAGACCGCCCGTACCGTGTCGTTGAACTGGCGGATGCTGGCGAAGCCGGAGGCGAACGCGACGTCGGTCATCGACAGCGCCGTGGTCTCGATCAGCACCCGTGCGGTCTGGGCGCGCTGGGCGCGGGCGACCGCGATCGGCCCCGCGCCGACCTCGGCGAGCAGCAGCCGCTGGAGCTGGCGCACGCTGTAGCCGAGCTGCGCCGCGAGGCCGGGGACGCCGTCACGGTCGACGACGCCGTCGGCGATCATGCGCATGGCCCGCGCGACGACGTCCGCCCGCCCGTCCCACTCCGGCGAGCCCGGCGCAGCGTCCGGGCGGCAGCGCTTGCACGCCCGGAAGCCGGCCTGCTGGGCGGCCGCCGCCGACGGGTAGAAGCGCACGTTCTCCCGCTTCGGGGTCATCGCGGGGCAGCTCGGGCGGCAGTAGATCCCGGTCGACGTGACCGCGGTGATGAACCAGCCGTCGAAGCGCGGATCGCGCGAGCGGATGGCCCGGTAGCAGCGGTCGAAGTCCTCGGTCACGCCTGCCAGCGTGACCCATGGGGCGGCGGACGTCTAGCGGAATTGCGACATCACCGCTCCGCCCAGAGTTTGGATCCGCGGCACCACCAGAACGACAACGGCTGAGCACCGGCCTCTCTCGTCGGCGGACCTCAAAGGCCCGCTGCTGAAGCTGCGCCCGCGAGTGTGCCACCTGTCGGGTACGCAATACGCGCTTGCCGCCTTCAATCTCAGACCGCGGGAGCCATTGGAGCGGATCACCTTCCCGCGGGGCCGCCACGACCGGCGATGGCATGCTCGGGTCGGTTCGCACTCGCAGCAGCCGCTGCCGTGTGCGATTCGCGCGTGGGCCTCTGCAGCTGATCGCGTCAGTCGACGCGTGATCGTCTCGGCACTGGCCGTCGTAGCTGCCGTCAGCTGTGCTCCAGCGGCCGGTGCGGTTCGCTCTGGCGACCCTCACCGCGGAATTCGCGGAGTTCGCCGACGAGCCGTTTCGTCTGGAGCACGAGCGGCTCGAGAAACGCGACGCCTGGCCGCTCGCCGCCGGTGACGACCGCCGGGGACACGTCGCTCCGTTGGCCATCGACTACGTGCCTGTCGCGGTGCCCGCGGCGGCGTCGACCGTGGTCTTCGACGTCGATCTCGCGGCCGCCTCGTCCTTCACCGTCGCGCTGCTGCTGCCCGAGCCGGGAGACGCGACGGGCCTCAGCGCGGCGCCTGGTCGCGTCAGCCACTGAGCCGCTGCAAGGCGGCGGTCGACGATTGCAGTTCGTCGCGCGGTTTTCGAGGCAGATCAAGCGGCTTGCAAATGTGCTTCGTTTGCAGCGACTTCGCTCGGAGCCATGCTCGGCAGGGTAGGGCTTCGGGTAGTCGCGGTCCCGGTGACGAACTGCCCGGGGGGCGACGGCGCCCGGTGGCCCGTCCGGTCTTCAAAGCCGTTTCGGGTGTTCGAGCGAAACCGAACCGCACGCTGCCGAACTCGGCGTTGGCGGTGATCGTGCCCTCGAGGTCCGACGCCGCGGCGAGCGCGCGGGAGCGCCTGGCATGGATGGATCCCTGGCGAGCAGCGCGGCCAAGGCCTCGACGGCGGCCCATCCAACTGGTACGACACGCAGGTACCCGATCGAGGAGGCACGTCATGAGACGGGCTGCTTTGATGGTTGTGTCGCTGGCCCTCACCGTGGCACTGGCGGCCCCGGTCGCCGTATGGGCGGCAGGCGGACGGGGCGGCAAGAAGCAGGGACGCGTGCTCACCGTGATCGAGCATGCCACCACCGACGCCACGACGGATACGGGCGCCGCGGGCGACAGCGCCGGCGACATCCTGACGTTCGCCAACGAGGTCTTCGACCGCACCGACGCGCGCAAAGTCGGCACGGACCAGGGCTTCTGCATCCGCGTCGTGGTCGGCACCTCGTTTGAGTGCAACTGGACGACGCTCCTCGCCGACGGCCAGATCACGGTCGAAGGTCCGTTCCTCGACGCCGGCGACAGCACGCTGGCCGTCACGGGTGGGACCGGCCGTTACCGCAACGCACGCGGCTTCATGAAGCTGCACTCGCTGGAGAACGGAACGAAGTACTCCTTCGAGTTCCACCTCGTCGGCTGATCGCCCGGCGCGCGGCGGCGTCGGTCGCCCCGCGCCAGTAGCGCGCGCCGCCGAGCTGCGGTCGTGACAGCGTGGCTTGCGCTGGAGGCCAGGACGATCCGCCGCGGGCGATAGCCCCTGGGGCCGCACACGTGGCGACGTAGATGTGGCGGTCGCTGGAGACGACCGTGTCGTCGTGCTGTTGAGGCACGCCGTCGGCCTGGGGCGGCCGGCGCCCGCTCACGCCGCCGGCAGGCCTCCGATCTGCTGAAGCACGAATGCCCAGTCCTCGTTGAGCCACTGTTCGGCGATCCTGCCGTCGACGATCCGATAGGCCTCCATGCAGGTCCATTCGCAAGCGCGTCCCGTCGGCGGGACGCCGAACCACTCGCCCTTGTGGGTGCCGGTCACACGCGAGCGCCGCACGACGTGTTGCTCGCCGGCGTCGAGCCAATCGGAGTGGACGGCGAGGTCGGGAAAGCCCGCGCGGGCTCGCTCCTCGAGCGCCCGGAGGCCGTCGATTCCCTGCCCGTCGCCCATCACGCCCCAGTGGAATGCGATGTCCGCGTGGCAGACATCGTGGAAGGCCTCCAGGTCGTGGTTGTTGAGCCACTCGACCCGGAAGCGCTCGACGAGCGCCTTGTTCGTCTCGGCATTGGACATGGACGCGGACGGTAGTGAGCGCGGAGCGCCGCGTCGATAGCGCGACGGTGCGGCTTGGGAGGCCGCCATCGAGGAGCTCTGCAACCTGGGCGTGGCGGTCGTCGACGACGTCGGCTCCGGCGCCCTCGCCGAGGACCTGCCGCAGCTGGCCGGCGAACCGCCGGTGCGCCGCTCGGTGCGCGCCGGCGCCGATCTCGTGGCGTTCTCCGCCGACAAGCTCCTCGGCGGCCCGCAGGCTGGGCTGCTCGTCGGCCGCCAGGAGGCGATCGACCGCTGCGCGCGCCACCCGCCGATCTCGGGCAAATAGCGGCACGAGCAGTCATCCGTCAACGCAACTGCTGCCTGACCGCCTGGGCATCCTCGCGCCGATAGGCGCCCAGAAACTGACGAAACGCCCTTGTTCAGGGCGTTTCGCGCGTCTCGTAGGCGGAGGGGGAGGGATTCGAACCCTCGGTACAGGGGTTACCCGCACAACGGTTTTCGAGACCGCCCCGTTCAACCACTCCGGCACCCCTCCGTGAGGCGCATACACGGTAGCCAACCGCCTCGGCGGGTACCGTCCCGGCGATGGGTCGGCGGTCATGGGCAGTCGGAGTCGCGCTGGTGGTGGCGGTCTTCGCGTGGTCGGTGGCGCCTGCCCGTGCGGCGGGCGAGCGCTGTCCCGCGACCTTTCGCTGCCTGTCGGTGACGGTGCCGCTCGACCGCTCCGGCGCCACGCCGGGCACGCTGGCGCTGCCGGTGCTCGTGGAGCGCGGCCGAGGCCCGATCCTCATCGCGCTCGGCGGCGGCCCCGGCCAGGGCATGGTCGGCGTCGGGCCGGTGTTGGCGGGGTTCCTGGGTCCGATGACCGGACGCCGGGTCGCCGTCTTCGACCAGCGCGGGACGGGCGCGACCGCCGTGCGCTGCCCGTCGTTGCAGCGGCTGGCCCTGACCGACTTCACCGTCCCGCCGCCCGGTACCGTCGAAGCGTGCGGTGCGCGCCTCGGCGCGGCCCGGGCGTTCTACTCGACCACCGACTCGGTGGAGGACCTGGAGGCCGTGCGGGCCGCGCTGGGCGCCGACCGAGTCGACGTCCTCGGCGTCTCGTACGGGACCTACCTGGCCGAGCGCTACGCCCGCGCGCACCCCGACCGCGTCAGCCGGCTGGTGCTCGACTCGGTGGTCCCGCAGCAGGACGTCGACATCTTCGTGCGCGACAGCCTGCGGCGGGCGGGCCACGACCTGCGCGCCCTGTGCGCCGCGGGCGCGTGCCGGCGGATCACCTCGGACCCGGTCGCGGACCTGGCCGCGGTCGTCCGCCGGGCCAACGAGCGGCCCCTCTCCGGCGCGGTGCGCACGGGCCCGCGCACGCGGACTCGGATCTCCGTCGACGGACCGGGCCTCTTCGACGTCGCGACGACCTGGACGAGCTTCCGCCCGGACCTCTTCGCGTTCGCGCCCGCCGCGCTGGCGCAGGCGAACGACGGCGATCCGGACCTGCTGCTGCGCCTCGTCAAGCTGGCCCGCCGCGCGAACCCCGCCGTACCCGCGCAAGAGCTCAGCTGGGGCCTGCATACCGCGACGCTGTGCGCGGACCTCGCCACCCCGTGGGGCGGTCCGGCGAGCGATCCGGCGACGCGCGCGGCGTCGGTGAGCGCCACCCTCGATCCGCTCCCCGCCTCGAGCTTCGCGCCGTTCGACCGGTTCACGTCCGCGCACAACGGCCTCGCCGACACGTGCGAGCGCTGGCCGGCCACGACGGTCGCGCCGCCGCCGGAGCCCGGCCCGCTGCCCGCCGTGCCCACGCTCCTCCTCAACGGCGCCTGGGACATGTCCACCCCGGTGCCAGGGGCCCGCGAGGAAGCGGCGCGATCGTCCACCGCCCAGCTGGTCGTCGTCCCCCACGCCGGCCACAGCGTCGTGACCGGCGTCCGCTGCACCGCCCGCATCGTGCGCCGCTTCTTCCGCGACCGGCCGCTCGTGCGCCCCTGCGTCGGCAATCCGCGGCCCGAGGCGCTCGCCGTCCCGCGCCGCCTGGGCGACATGACCGGCTCGCGGCGGGCCCTGGCGCGGCGCGTCGCACGGTTGACGATCGCCGACGCCACCTCGGCCGCCGGCACCAGCCGTCGGTTCGGCGGCCTGCGCGGCGGGTGGATCGAGCGCCGCGGCCGGGGCGCGCTCGTCCTGCACCGTGACGAGCTCATCCGCGGCGCGCCCGTCTCCGGCACCCTGGGCCGTACTCCGCGCGTCCACGTCGGCGGGCGCCTGAACGCCGACGTGACCTTCGACACCCCGGGGGCGCCCGCCGTCCGCCTGCGCTGACGATGTGGGACACTCGCGACGTCCGTCCCACCCTGTCCCAAGGAGGCAGCATGGCCGACAGCGTCTACCGCGTCACCGAGGTCATCGGCGTGAGCAGCGAGTCGTGGGAGGCGGCGGCCCGCTCGGCGGTCGAGACGGCCAGCCAGACGGTGCGCGACCTGCGGATCGCGGAGGTCGTGCGCCAGGACCTGACGATCGACGAGGGCGGCGTCGTGAGCTACCGCGTGCGGCTCGACATCTCGTTCAAGTACGAGCACTAGGAGCCTGTTGAACCTCCCCCGCCGCGCGAGCGAACGCGTCCGCGGCGCCGGATGAAGATCAACAGACTCCCAGGACCGGACCCGGCGGCGGGTTCGCCCGCCGCCGGCGCCGCGCTCAGCGATAGTCGTCCGGGTTCTTCGAGAAGCCCGGGACGCGCTCCCAGGATCCGAGCACCGCGCGGTCCTCCTGCGGGATCGCGTCCCAGACCGTGAGCAGGACGATCGCGGCGAACGACACGACCCACATGATCGCCAGGCTCTCGTCGTGGGTCGCCGCCCAGGCGATGCCGAAGCCGGCGAACGCGGCGAACGCCAGCACGCGAAGGACGATCGAGGTGAACATGGGCGCCATCGTATGCCGCACGATCGGCCCGCGGCGGACCAGCCGCGCCGGTTCAGCGACCACGCCGGTCGGCGAAGAACTCGCGCAGGACCGTCGCGCACTCGTCGGCACGCAGGCCGCCGGAGACGACCGGCCGGTGGTTGAGCCGCGGCTCGCCGAGCACGTCGAGCACGGAGCCCGCCGCCCCGGCCTTCGGATCGGTGCAGCCGTAGACGACCCGCGGCACGCGGGCCAGGACGATCGCCCCTGCGCACATCGCGCACGGCTCGAGCGTCACGTACAGCACAGAGTCGAGCACCCGCCACGAGCCGACCGCCCGCGCGGCCTCCCGCAGCGCCAGCACCTCCGCGTGCGCGGTCGGGTCCTGGCGCAGCTCGCGTTCGTTGTGCCCAGCGCCGATGATCTCGCCGTCGTGCACGACCACCGCGCCGATCGGCACGTCGTCGTGTTGGAGTGCCCGTCGGGCCTCGCGCAGGGCGAGGCCCATGAAGTGATCGTCCTTCGCGAAGAAGCGGTCAGCCATCATCTGCCCCGCCATCATGCCTCGTCTGCGCACCGCCGCCCTCCCGCTCCTCGCCGCCCTCGCCGTCGCGCTCGGCCTCGCCGCGCCGGCCACGGCCCGCGGCCCGGTCGCGCACATCGCCCAGGAGCCCACCACGCCGCTCGTCGCGACGCCGAACGACCCCGGCCGCACCAACGTCCCGGGCGGCTGGCAGGAGCTGCAGTGGAACTTCCTCGGCGCCGGCTTCGGCATCGACGCCCCGGGCGCCTGGCAGAACGTCGCCGCGGCGGGCCACCCGGGCGCCGACAACGTGGTCGTCGCGGTGCTCGACACCGGCGTCGCCTACGCGAACCGCGGCCGCTACCGCATCTCGCCGGACCTGGTCGGCACGCGCTTCACGCGCGGCTACGACTTCGTCGACGACGATCGCTATCCCGAGGATCACAACGGCCACGGCACGCACGTCGCCAGCACGATCGCCGAACGGACGAACAACGCCATCGCCCTCGTGGGCATCGCCTACAACGCGGTGATCATGCCCGTCCGCGTGCTCGACGCCAACGGCGAAGGCGACGCCCGCGAGATCGCGCGCGGCGTCCGCTACGCCGCCGACCACGGCGCCGCCATCATCAACCTGTCGCTCGAGTTCGGCACCGAGGTCCGCGCCAAGGAGATCCCCCGCCTGCTCGCCGCGATCCGCTACGCGCACCGCAAGGGCGTCTTCATCGTCGGGGCGTCCGGCAACGAGGCGGGCACCTCGATCGCCTACCCGGCCCGGGCGGCGCACGTCGTCTCGGTCGGGGCGACGACCGAGCACGGGTGCATCTCGGACTTCTCCAACGAGGGCCCGGGCCTGGACATCGTCGCGCCGGGCGGCGGCGCGGACGCCGACCTGCCGGGCGACCCGAACTGCCGGCCGCTCGACCCGCCGGGCCGCGACATCTACCAGATGACGTTCGTCGGCCGCAGCCCGCGCACGTTCGGCCTGCCCTCCGGCTACGAGGGCACGTCGATGGCGGTGCCGCACGTGTCCGGCGTCGCCGCGCTGATCATCGCCAGCGGCGTGCTGGGCGCGAATCCGACGCCGGACGCGATCGAGGCCCGGCTGAAGGCCACGGCGCGCGACCTCGGCGCGCCCGGAGTGGACCGTCACTATGGCGCAGGGCTCATCAACGCCAACGCGGCGACCGCGCCGCCTGCGCCCCCTGCGCCGCCGCCCGCGCCATCCCCTCCGCCCGCGGCTGCCGACCCGGCTACGTCGTCCGGATGATCAGCACCGAGCAGGGCGCGTGGTGGCTGACCTTGTTGGGCACCGAGCCGAGCAGGAAGCGCTTGGCGCCGGTCATGCCCTTGTTGCCGACCACGATGAGGTCCGCGCCGCTCTCCTCGGCGACGTCGAGGATCGCGTCGGCCGGGTCGCCCTGGCGCGCGTACGTCTCCACGTCGACGCCGGCGCCCTGGACCGTCTCCGACGCCTCGGCGAGCGTCGCGTCGACGTCCTCGCGCGGGTTGACCATCCACTGCAGGTCGGCGGGGGTCTCGCTCTTCTCGTCGCGCAGCCGCGCCCGCGACACCGGCTCGTACGCGCTGACGAGCTGGATGCGCGCCCCGATCTGCTTGGCCAGCTCCACCGCCTGGCGCACCGCCTCCGAAGCGGTCTCCGAACCGTCGGTGCCCACCACGATCGACCTGAACATCGCGATCCTCTCCCTACGGTTGCGCCAGGACGCGGCGATCATATAGACGCGTGATCGACCTGCACTGCCACATCCTGGCCGGACTCGACGACGGGCCCGCCGACCTCGACGCCTCCCTCGCGATGGCCCGCGCCCACGCCGACGCAGGGGTGCGCCGCGTGGTCGCGACGCCCCACGTCACGTGCTCGATGCCGAACGACGCGCCGGGCATCGCGCTGGCGGTCGCGGAGCTCGAACTGGCGCTCGCCGCCGAGGCGATCCCGCTGCGCGTCTCGCGGGGGGCCGAGATCGGCCTGGCCCGCGCGGTCGAGCTCGACGACCCGGCCCTCGACGCCCTGGCGCTCGCCGGCGGCCCGTGGAAGCTCGTCGAGGCGCCGCTGCGCGCCGGCGAGGACACCGCCGCCGACTTCCGCCGCCTCCAGCGCCGCGGCCACCGCCTGCTCATCGCCCATCCGGAGCGCAGCCCGGCGTTCCAGGGCGACCCCGCCGTGCTGACGGGGCTCGTCGCCGCCGGCGCGCTGGTGCAGGTCACGGCCGGCGCGCTCGTCGGCCGCTTCGGCGCGCCGGTCCAGCGCGTCGCGCGCGACTTCGTCCACCGCGGGCTCGTCCACGTCGTCGCGTCCGATGCCCACGACACCACCCGCCGGGCTCCGGGCCTGCGGGCGGAGATCGACGCGGCGGGCTTCGGCGATCGCGCCGAGTGGCTGACGCGCGACGTGCCGGCGGCGCTCGTGGGCGAGCGTCAACTGCCCGCCGGGCTCCGCGCGGCCTAGCTCTGCTGGTGGGCCCCCTGGTGCGAGGGCCGGCGCTCGGGCCGGCAGCCCAGCGCGCGGCCCCAGCGCGAGGTGCCCCGCTCCGGCCCGATGACGAACCGGCGGTCGAGCCACTCCACGTTCGAGCCGATGTGCACCCGTACCGGCCACCCCAGCGCCACCGGCGTGTTGCGGCCGGGTGCTGCCGAGATGGTGCCGTCGCGCTCGACCACCGCGGCGGACCCGTAGCAGCGATCGCGGCGGGAGATCGTGTAGGCGACCGCCGCCTGGCCGCCGATGCTGGTCCCCATCTCGAGCTGCCCGGACGTCGTGTAGCCGATGCGCCGGCTGGTGCGAAACACGAGCTCCACGGTGCCCAGCATGCGCTTGGCCAGCTTGCCGCCGGCCGGATGGAAGTACGCGTACGCGGCGACGACGCGCGGCTGGGCCGCCCGAGCATCCGCGACGGCGACGACGGCGAGCAGCGCCATCGCCACGACCGCGAAGGTGGCCCTCACGTGAGCAGCTTGACCGCGCCGATGACGATGCCCGCGATCACGAAGATCACGATCGCGACCTGCGTGTAGATCCAGAACGGCGACACGGCCCTCCACAATAGGGCGATGGCCGCCGACCAGGACAGCGAGCGCAGCCGGCGGCTGCTGTTCGCCCCCGAGCTCGAGACGGGAACCGTGCGGATGGCCGACCTCGCCCGCGCGGAGGTGCGGGCGGCCGCCCAATCCAAGCGGGTGCCGTCCGCGCTCAGCCGCCGCTACCAGGGCTCGCTCATGCGCCGCGGCGCGCTCCGCTACGAGACCGAGACCGTTGAGCAGATGATGCGCGCGCGCCGGACGGTGCTGGGCGACGCCGCCTCCGGGCCGCCCCGCCTCGTCGTCCGCGTCGACGCGTTCCCGCACCCGCTGGCCGCCGACGAACCTGGCCGCTACGGCACCGAGCGCTTCCGCTCCGTCCACGACGTCCTCGCGTCGGCCGGGGTGAACTACCTCACCCCGGTGGCCCCGCGGGTCTCGCGCCGGCCGCTGGACCCGCGCGGTCAGGACTGGCGCCCGCTGGACGACGGGGAGCTCGAGCAGCTTGCCGAGCTGCGCCGCGACGGCGTGGCGTTCGGAGCGGGCGGGCTCGACCACCGGACGCGGCGCGGTGCCGCGCGGCGGCGCAGCGAGCTCGCGGGGCTGCGCAACGAGGCGCTGGCCGAGCGGCTGGACCTCGCCGCCGAGGAGCTCGCCGCCGCGGCGATCCGGCCCGACGTGCTCGTGCCGCCATGGGGGCGCTTCGGGTGGCGGCAGTGGCCCGAGCTCGCCAAGCGCTACAGCGTGATCGGCGGACGGCGGGAGAGCGTCGGCACCTTCGGCTACCACGACGGCCCGCTGTGGCGCGGGGAGGCGGTGTGGATGCCGGCGTACTCCCCGCTGCACGGCACCGCGGCCGAGGTGCTCGCGGCCGTGCGGCGCCTCGAGGAGCTCGGGGCGGCGCTGTGGGTGCCGGTCGTCCTGGACTGGGGCCGGGAGACCGATGCGGGCCTCGAAGACCTCGCCGAGCTCTCCGGGAGGATGGCGCCGCTGTCCACGGACTGGGAGGTCTTCCTGGAGGCCGTGCGGTTCAGCCGGGGTAGCATCGAGCCGTGACCGAGGATCTGTCGATGCGGGCGCGCGCGATCCTCGAGGCGGCCGAGCGCGCGGCCGCCGCAGAGTCCGCGCCGCCCCGAGGCGGGCAGCCGGCCGCCGCCCCGCCCGCGGCAGATCCGCCCGGCACCGCGCCGCCACCGCCCAAACCGCAGGCGCCGCGTCAGGACTGGTCGCGATCGGTGCAGAGCGCACCGATTCCGGCCACGGCGCCGGGGCAGCTGCTGGCGATCGTCGACCAGGTCATGCACGCCGCGGAGGCCGCCCGCCGGCGGCTGGACGAGCTGTCGGTCACGCTCGACGAGCTCACCCGGCGCGTCGACGCCGCCGGTCGCAGCGCGCCGCCGCCACCCCCCGCGGCCCCGCCGCCGCCCGCCGTCACGGCGCCGCCGGCCGACACCCCGCTGCGCGCGCGCCCCCGGCCGCCCGCGCCGTCTGATCACCCGTCCGCGGACGCCGGCGAGCCGCCCGAGGCGCTCGCCGCCACGGCGAAGCTGATCGCGGTCGAGATGGCCGTCGCCGGCGCGTCGCGGATGGACGTCGACCGCCGGCTGCGCGACCAGCTGGGCATGCGGACCACGCATGAGGTCCTCGACGAGGTGTTCGGCGCCGGATCGCCGCCGTCGGCGCGGCTGTCCTGACGCGTCAGCTGCGCAGCTTCGTGTTGATGTCGGCGATCGTGCCGTTGATCTGGCGCGTCACGGTCTCCGTGGCGTCCAGGAGCGTCTGCTGCGCCTCCAGCAGGCGGTCCGCGGTGGGATCCTCGAGCGAGTTCGCCGCCGATTCCACCTCGCGCCCGTAGTGGTCGATGCTCCTCACCAGCCGCTGGTGCAGCGGTGCGACGCCCTCGGGCGGCTTGATCGCCCGCAGGCGGGCCACGACCCCGTCGACCGCCTTGATGTAGTCGCCCAGCGTCGCGCGGTCCTGGGCGGCGGTCGATTTCGCCGTGACCTGGCGGTTGATGCGCCGGATGGTCTGCGCGAACGTCGTCTGCGCCTTGTTGACCTTGGCGACGTAGGCGTTGCCCTCCTTGACGGACTCGTCGCCGCCACAGCCGGCCAGCGCGAGCAGGACCGCGGTGAGGACCGCCGCGAGGCCGGCGGCCGGGCGCCTGACGGCGACGGCCGCCGTCATCGGCGATCCAGGAAGCGGTCGAACGCCGCGGCCTTGGCCGCCGGCTGCTGGAAGAGGAACGCGTGGCCGGCATCAGGCACCCGCATCAGCGTCCGGTGCGGGATCCGGCGGGCGAGGAGCTTCGCATTGCCGGGCGGCACGATCACGTCCTGCGTGCCGTACCCGATGAGCGTGCGCGCCCGCAGCTTCGGCAGCCGCGCGTAGGTCCCCTGACCGCGCCCGTACCAGCGCTGGGCGTTGGCGAGCTCCTGCTCGTTCATCGTGTCGCCGGGGGTGTTGAAGTCCGCCGCGGTGAGGTTCGGCTGCGCGCCCACCGCCGCCAGCCACGCCTGGCCGGCCGCCTGCTGATCGCTCGGGAACAGCACCGGCAGCAGGTCGCTCGGCGTGAGGTCCGGGTTCGTCAGCGTCGCCACGACGTTCGAGCTCGGCTCCTTGGCCCGCGGCGAGCCGGGGTCGGTCGAGGCCAGGATCAGCCGGCGCACCAGGCGCGGCGAATCGAGCGCGAGCTCCTGGGCGACGTAGCCGCCCATCGACCAGCCGAGCACGTCCGGGCGCCCGAGCTTCAGCGCCCGGATGAGGCCGGCGGTGTCGTCGGCCATGGTCTGGATCGTCAGGCCCTTGACCGGGCCGCTCGACGTCCCGATCCCGCGGTTGTCGAACAGCACGACCGTGCGTCCCTGGGCGAGGCGCTCGACGAACGACGGGTCCCACTCCGACATCGTGAAGCCGTAGCCGCAGATGAGCACCAGCGGGCGGCCCTTCGCGTCGGGGTTCAGGACGCGGTAGCCGAGCGTGGCGCCGTTGACGGCGACGGTCTGGACGGGAACCGACGTGGGCGCCTGGGCGCCGGCGGCGGACGGGGCGGCGAGAGCGAGGGCGGCGATGAGGGACGGCAGAACGGTGCGGAGCATGAGGCCCGGCAGCATAGGGACGCCCGCGGCCGCGGCCGCTAACCCGCCACCGCGGCGATCGCGGCGTCGCGACGGCCGTAGGTCTCGAGCATGCCGGGCAGCGCGACCTCGATCACGCGAGCGACGGGGCCGTCCGCGTGGCAGACGAGCGCGAACCGGGCGCCCGCGCCTTCGACCGCCGCGCGGGCGTCGATGATCGCGTGCAGGCCGGTGGAGTCGACGAAGTCGCACTCGAGCAGGTCGAGCACGAGGCCGCGGTCCGTGGGCTCCCCGGCGAGCCGCGCCGGCAGCTGCGGCGTGCTGGCGGCGTCGAGCTCGCCGCGCACTGCGGCGACCGTGACGCCGCCGTCGCGGGTGATGGCGATCTGCAGGTCGGGGTCGGAGCTCTCGTCCACGTCCGCAACGCTACCTGCGGCATCAGAGGTCTTACAGGCCCTTCGCACTGCAAGTTGCCTTAGCGTGGCCGAACCTCGTACACGCAGGCGGTAGAACCGCTCACGATGTGCGCGACGCGGCGCACGTCGGCGTCGGGCAGCACCTCCTGCAGGAAGCCCAGCTCCGACGTGCACGCGTGGCCGTGGCGCCGGGCGACGGCGAGGATCGCGCAGTTGTGCTCGGCCAGCCGGTAGCCGCCGTCCGGGAGCGGCGTCGCCTCGGCGAGGTAGCCGGCCTCGTCGAGGATGCGTGCGAGCTCGCGGACCCGGCCCTCGAAGCCGCGGCCCTCCAGCCTTGTCGCGGCCTGCGCGACGCGCGTGCGCCGGCGCGCCTCGAACGCCCGCTCCAGCAGGGCCGGATCCTCAGCGCCGACATGGTCGAGCAGCTCCGTGGTCAGCTCGCCGTAGGCCTTCGGGAAGAGGGCGTCGGCCGCCGACGAGAGCCGGTACACGCGGCGCGGCCGGCCGGGTCCCGCGCGCACGTCGCGATGCTCGAGCAGCCCCGCCGCGCTGAGCGGCGCGAGCTGCTGGCGCGCGGCGCTGGCGGTGATTCCGAGCAGCTCCGCGAGGTCGTCGGCGCGCGCCTCGCCCCGCTTGCGCAGCGCGATCAGGATCGCCCGCCGCGCGGGCGGAAGGTCCGGCAACACGACGTCCACACCGCACAGGATAAGCAAGTGGTAGCTTGCGAAACCAAGCGACGAAAGGGAGACCCCCTATGGCCTACTCCGTGCCGGACCTGCCGTACGCGTACGACGCGCTGGAGCCCCACATCGACGAGCAGACGATGCGGCTGCACCACGACAAGCATCACCAGGCGTACGTCGACAAGGCCAATGGCGCTCTCGAGGGCACCGAGTGGCAGGACAAGCCGATCGAGGAGGTCGTCGCGAACCTCGACGCGCTTCCCGAGGACAAGCGCGGCGTCGTGCGCAACAACGGCGGCGGGCATCTCAACCACACGCTGTTCTGGGAGTCCATGAGCCCCGACGGCGGCGGCGCGCCCAGCGGTGACCTCGCCGCGGCGATCGACAGCGCCTTCGGCTCGTTCGACGCCTTCAAGGAGCAGTTCGAGGCGGCGGGAGTCGGCCAGTTCGGCTCGGGCTGGGCCTGGCTCGTCGCCGACGGCGGCTCGCTCGCCATCACGAGCACGCCCAACCAGGACAACCCGGTCAGCCAGGGCAAGACCCCGCTGCTGGGCAACGACGTGTGGGAGCACGCCTACTACCTGAAGTACCAGAACCGCCGGCCCGAGTACCTCAAGGCCTGGTGGAACACGGTCAACTGGGACAAGGTCGCCGAGCGCTACTCGGCCGCCTCCTGAGCGACCACCGCTGACCCGTCGGCGCGCCGGGCGAATACGCCCCGGCGCGCCACGCCGGCGCGATCAGGTCACACGTCGCTCGACCGCGCCCAGAGGTTGATGCCGGAGTCGACCGCGTGGCGATCGATCTCGGCGAGCTCCTCCTCGCTGAACGCTGGCCCGTCCAGCGCGCCGAGCGTGTCCTCGAGCTGGCGCACGCTGCTGGCCCCCACGAGCGACGACGTGACGCGCGGGTCGCGCAGCGTCCACGCGACCGCCATCTGCGCGAGGGTCTGCCCGCGCCGGCGTGCGATGGCGTTGAGCTCGCGCACGTGGGCGAGCGTCTCCTCGCGCAGGAGATCGAGCGACAGGTAGGGCGAGCGCGTCACCCGCGAGCCCTCGGGAATGCCGTCGAGGTACTTGTCCGTGAGCATCCCCTGAGCCAGCGGCGAGAAGACGATGCACCCCGCGCCCTCGCGCGCCAGGACGTCGAGCAGGTCCGTCTCGATCCAGCGGTTCAGCAGCGAGTACGAGGGCTGGTGGATGAGCAGCGGCGTGCCGAGGTCGCGCAGGATCGCCGCGGCCTCGGCGGTGCGCTCACCGGAGTACGAGGAGATGCCGGCGTAGAGCGCCTTGCCCGCCCGCACCGCGGTGTCCAGCGCCCCGCACGTCTCCTCCAGCGGCGTGTCGGGATCGAAGCGGTGCGAGTAGAAGACGTCCACGTACTCGAGGCCCATCCGCGTCAGCGACTGGTTGAGCGAGGCGAGCAGGTACTTGCGCGAGCCCCACTCGCCATAGGGACCGGGCCACATGTCGTAGCCGGCCTTCGTCGAGATGATCAGCTCGTCGCGGTAGGGGCCGAAGTCGTCGCGCAGATGGCGGCCGAAGTTCGTCTCGGCCGACCCGTACGGCGGGCCGTAGTTGTTGGCCAGGTCGAAGTGCGTGATCCCGCGGTCGAACGCCGTGCGCAGGATCGCCCGCTGGTCCTCGAGCGGTCGGTCGTCGCCGAAGTTGTGCCAGAGGCCGAGCGAGATCGCCGGCAGCTTCAGGCCCGACCGCCCGCACCGGCGGTACGCCATCTCGTCATAGCGGTCGGGGTCGGCGGCCCAGGTCACCGGTCCGGGTCCTGCGGCGTGTCGAAGCGCCGGTCGATGAGCTCGATGCGGTAGCCGTCGGGGTCGGCGTAGAAGCAGATGCGCGGCAGCTGCTCGTTGCCGCCGGGGTGATACGGCGCGCGCTCCGGCAGGTGGCCGGCCTCCTCGAGGCGGGCGACGGTGTGGTCGAGATCGTCGACGACGATCGCCATGTGGTTGTAGCCGTCGCCGAGGTCGTAGGGGTCCGTCCGCCCGTCGTTGACCGTGAGCTCGAGCACGTCCGGGCCGCCGGGCAGCCCGAGGTAGAGGTTGTGGGCGGTGTCGAAGTTCAGCCGGCCGCGGCGCTCGAAGCCGAGCAGCTCGTAGAAGCGCAGCGAGGCGTCCGGGTCCAGGACCCGCAGGCAGGTGTGGACGAAGGCGGTGGGCATGTCTCGAGGGTACGCCCGGCCACGCCGGCGCGGCGGTTCAGCCGTCGTCCTGGCGAAACGCCCAGCGGACCTCGTCGATCGAGAGGCCGGACGCCACGCAGGCCAGCAGCTTCATCCGCGCCGCCTGCGGAGACAGGAACCCCGCCGGGATGATGTTCGTGCCGCGGAGGTCGCGCTCCGAGCCGGCATAGCCGTACGTGCCGGTGAGCACCACGCCGCGCTCGGGGCGGCAGTAGGCGACCACGGGAATCCGCTCGGCCGCCTCGCCCCACAGCTCGAGCAGCTCGACCGCGAGATGCCCGGCGCCGAGCGTGCCGATGACGACCCCGTCGGGCTCCGTCGACAGCGCGGCGCGGGCGAGCGTGCCGTCGTCGCCGGCTCCGGTCGGCACGACGAGCACGCGGCGGTCGAGGTCGGGCGGGTCCAGCGGCGGGTTGCGCGGCAGCTTCGACCAGAAGGTCGGGTGACCTTCGGTGACGCGGCCCAGCGGGCCGGTCTGCGGGGAGGAGAACGCGGTCAGCGACGTCGTGTCGGTCTTGCGGGCGCAGCGCGCGTGGTGGATCTCGCCGCCGAACACGACGAGCACGCCCATGCCCGCCGCCTCCTCGCTGGCCGCGACGGAGACCGCGTCGAGCAGGTTGGCCGGACCGTCGGCGCCCGGGGCGCTGGCGGGCCGGATCGCGCCGGTGAAGACGATCGGCGCCTCGGCGTCGTGGACGACGTCGCAGAGCATCGCCGTCTCCTCGAGCGCGTCGGTGCCGTGGGTGACGACGACGCCCACGCCGCGCCGGGCCGCGTCGCGCGCCTCGCGGCAGATCAGCAGGGCGTCCGCCAGCGTCAGGTGCGCGCTGGGCACGTTGACGACGGTCCGGGCGTCGAGCCCGTCGCGATCGCCCAGCAGCGGGATCGCGGCCACGAGCGCCTCCGCGTCCAGCGCGGGCTGCGCCGACTCCCCCGTCATGGCGATCGTGCCGCCGGCGCCGAGGATGCGCACGCGCCGGGCGGGATGCTGATCGTCGCGGGGGCGCACGGCAGCGAGAGTAGTGGAGCGCGATGCGCGACACTCGCGACCATGCCGCCGCTGCGTGTCGTCTCATGACCCAGGTCGTCCTCGGTGTCGACCTCGGGACCACGAGCGCCAAGGCGACCGCGTTCGACGTGCGCGGCGGCGAGCACGGCGGGGGCGAGGCGCGCTACCCGCTCGACGAGCCCGCGCACGGCCATGCGGTGCAGGACCCCGGGCTCGTGATCGAGGCGACCGTGGCCGCCATCCGCCAGGCGGCGGCCTCGGCGCAGGCGGCGGGGGCGCAGGTGTGCGGCATCGCATTGAGCTCCGCGATGCACTCGCTGCTCGCGCTCGACGCGCACGACCGTCCGCTGACCCCGCTCATCACGTGGGCCGACACGCGCGCCGCCAGCCAGGCCGAGCGGCTGAAGGCCGAGCACCCCGAGCTGCACGCGCGGACCGGCACGCCGCTGCATCCGATGGCGCCGCTGCCCAAGCTCGTCTGGCTGCGCGAGCACGAGCCGGCGGTGTGTGCCGCGGCGCGCCGCTGGGTCGGTGTCAAGGAGCTCGTGCTGCGGCGCCTGGCGGGCGAGTGGGCGCTCGACCACTCGGTGGCGTCGGGCACCGGCCTCATGGCGTCGCGGACGCTGGACTGGGATCCCGAGGCGCTTCAGATCGCGGGGGTGCGCGCCGGGCAGCTCGCGACGCTCGTGCCCGCGAAGCAGTGCTTTGCGCTGACCGCGACCGACCTCGGCCTGCCCGCCGGCGTGCCGGTGATCGCGGGCGCCGGCGACGGCCCGCTCGCCAACCTCGGCGTCGGCGCGGTGCGGCCCGGGGTCGCCGCCTGCTCCATCGGCACGAGCGGTGCGCTGCGGGTCATGGTCGAGGACCCGCGCGTGGACCCCGCCGGCCGCCTCTTCTGCTACGCGCTGACCCCGGGCCGGTGGGCGGTCGGCGGAGCGATCAACAACGGGGGCGTCGTGCTGCGGTGGGCCGGCGAGGCGCTGGCGCCGGACCTCGGCGAGCACGCCGAGGCGCAGCTGCTGGCGCTGGCGGCCGAGGTGCCCGCGGGCAGCGAGGGGCTGATCATGCTGCCGTACCTCCTCAGCGAGCGGGCGCCGCATTGGAGCGCGCTGCCGCGCGGCGCATACGTCGGGCTGACCCGCGGCCACCATCGCGGCCATCTCATCCGGGCCGCCGTCGAGGGGGTCTGCCAGCAGCTCGGCCTCGTGCTCGCCTCGGTGCGCGACGCCGGCTTCGAGGTTCGCGAGCTGCGGGCGACCGGCGGCTTCGCCCGCAGCGACCTGTGGCGCCAGATCCTCACCGACGTGCTCGGCATGCCGGTCGGCTTCCCGGCCGGCCACCAGGGCTCCGGCTTCGGCGCCGCGCTGCTCGGCATGGAGGCACTCGGGCTGATCGACAGCATCGAGCGCGCCGCCGACCTCGTCGCGATCGACGAGGAGCTGCAGCCCGGCGCCGAGGCCGCCGAGGCCTACGCCGAGCTGCAGCCCGTGTTCGTCTCCCTCTACGACGCGCTTGCTCCGGCCTTCCGGCGCCTGCGGAGGTTCGACCCCGGGTCGGGGTAGCGTCGTCCGCCGGCGGTCAGGCGGGCGGGATGCGGTGGTTGGCCACGAACCGCTCGTCCGGGTCGAACTCGGCACGGATGGTGCGCAGGCGGGGGTAGGCCTCGGGCGAGAACATCGTCGAGGCGTCGACCGGCTCCTCGACGAAGTTCAGGTATTCGCGCCCGGTCGACCAGCGCGCCATCGCCGACCGTACCCGCTCGATGTGGGCGCGGCCCGCCGTCGCGACGTCCGCGTCGATGGGAACGCCGCCCAGGTACATGAGGTACTCGCCGTCGAACGTGCCCGTCGCCCCGTGACCGGCGTGCGGGCGGGCCAGGGCGCCGCCGACGTGGCGCAGCTCGGCCATGAGCAGCGGGGAGCCGCTGCCCGGCCCGGCGAGCGCGAGGAACTCGTCGATCGCCTCGGACGGCAGCTCGCCGAGCATCTGCGTGCCGCCGTACGTCGGCATCGCGTCCTCGGGGTCCATGTGGACGTAGCTCAGGGCGCCCGGCGCCACCGGGACCCAGCCGTCCATCATCGGCTCCAGCGCCCGCAGCGGCGCGAGCACCGCGGTCGCCGCCGCCTCGTCGCCGGCGAACGCGCCGTCGATCGCGATGAACGAACCCCCGCGCAGGGCCTCGGGGAGCGCGGGGTCGTCGGGCACGTTCAGGAGCCGCATCGACGTGGTCAGCTCGTCCGGCGCGGTCTGCGTCAGCTCGTGCCAGGCATGCAGCACCTCGGGCGCGCGCTCGGCGGGCCACAGCATCAGCCCGGCGACGAGCGGGCCGACGTCGTGCAGCGCGAACTCGATCGCGGTCACGACACCGAAGTTGCCGCCGCCGCCGCGCAGCGCCCAGAAGAGGTCGGGGTCGTGGTCGGCGTCGATGCGGCGCAGCTGGCCGTCGGCGGTGACGACCTCGATCGCCAGCACGCTGTTGGCGGCCAGCCCGTACTTGCGCCCGAGCCAGCCGACGCCGCCGCCCAGCGTGTAGCCGACGACGTTGATCTGGGGCGACGAGCCCGACAATGCGGCGAGGCCGTACTCGGAGGCGGGTCCGACGACCTCCTTCCATTCCGTGCCGGCGGCGACGCGGGCGCGCTTGGCGACCGGGTCGATCTCGACGCCGCGCAGCTCGTGGGTGCGGAGGAGGATGGTGTCCTGCAGCGATGCGATCGGCGAGACGTTGTGGCCCGACGCCTGCGGCGCGACGTACAGGTCGTGCGCGTTGGCGAAGCGGACGATCTCGACGACGTCGTCCGCGGTGCGCGGGATCGCGACCGCGGCGGGCCGCTGGTCGACGGCGAGGTTCCAGGCCCGGCGGGCGTCGTCGAAGTCAGGGTCGCCCGGTGCGGAGACGTGGCCGGTGATCGCGTCGCGCAGCGCCTCGACGGGGAGGGAGAGGAGCGTCATGGAGGTCATGGCGGGCACTGTCGCGATCGCCCCCTGCCGATCGCTTGCCGCGCCCTCAGGCCTGCTTGCCGCTCGCTTGCCGCGGCCGCCGCGTGCGGGCCGTCAGGGCGCCAAGGGCGATGCCGCGGCGATCACCGGCCCGTGGACGCGCTTCTCCCAGCGCGCGCCGCGAGGGTCGATCCGTGGGTCGATGGCGGCCATGCCGTGGCGGGGTCGGTGTCGGAGCGGTCGGTCAGCCGGCGGTGGCCGCGTGCCAGACGAGCAGGACGCCGTCGCCCACCGTCAGCAGCGCGTTGCACACGCGCGGGTCGTCCTGGACGCGCGCGTTGAAGGCGGCCATGTCGTCGCCGGCGTCGAGCACCCGGCCGCTGCCCAGCGTGTTGTCGAACGCGATCACGCCGTGGGGCGCCAGGAGCGGCAGGACGAGGTCGAGGTACGCGGGGTAGTCCGGCTTCCAGGCGTCGACGTAGACGACGTCGAACGGGCCGTCGAGCCCGGGCAGCAGCCGGCGCGCGTCGCCCTCGAGGAGGTCGACCCGAGCGCCGCGCGGGTCGGCGTCGATGTGGCGGCGGGCGAGCGCCGCAGTGTCCGGGTCGGCCTCGATGGTGGTGACGCTCCCGCCCTCGGCCAGGGCGCCGGCCATCGCCAGTGCGCCGAAGCCGGTGAACGTGCCGATCTCCAGCACGCGCGTGGCGCGCGACGCCACGACGAGCGCCTGCAGCAGCCGCGCCTCGACGACGCCGCTCATCATGTTCGGCGACGGCGTCTGCGCACGGGTCGCGTCGGCCACCGCGGCCAGGCCCTCGTCGAGCGGCGACGTGTGCTGGACGGCGTAGGCCTCGATGCGGGGATCGACGATGTCCATGCGGCGCCTCATCGTAGGCGCCATGCTTCGCGAACCCTGAAACACCTGATCCCGGGAGCACTCACATGGAAGTCCAGAAGATCGCCACCGTCATCCCGGTCGACGACCTGCACGCGGCGGTCGGCGGGTGGAAGGCCCTGCTCGGCGCGGAGCCGACCTTCGTCGACGGAGACCGCTGGGCGCAGTTCGACGTCGCGGGCGCGCGGATCGCACTGGCCGGGACCGACCGCACGAGCAACAGGGCGGGGCTGATGCTGAAGGTGGCCGACCTCGAGGCGGCGCGGGCCGCGGCGGCAGAGCTGGGACTTGCGGTCGGCTCGCCGGAGGAGGGCCCGCACGAGGTCCGCTGCCTGGTCGAAGGACCGGACGGGACGCCGGTGACGCTGTACGCGCCGATCGGCGGGTAGCTCCCCGCAGAGGTCGCGGAACCGATCCCGCAGCAGCCGCCTCGCCTCGGCCATCAAGAAGGTGAGCCGCCGAGCCTGTCCGGCGCCACGCTCGCACGGGGCGAACATCGCTCTGCGGATATCGCGCGGCCGCGGCACGATCCGGGGTCCTGGAGGGTTGGTCACCGGAGTCCTGGAGGGTTCGTCACCTTGCACGCGCGGGCGCGTGGGCGGGATGCTTGCGCCGATGGACGGCCCGGCCAGGAGCGTTGGCAGCGAGCGCAAACGACATGCGCTCGAGCTGTTTGCCGGGCTTCCGCGCCACTACGACCGGGTGGCCGCTGCGTTGAGCTTCGGGCAGGACCCGCGATGGCGACGGACGATGGTCGACGCCGTGGGCGCCCAGCCCGATCAGCGCGTCCTCGACGTGGCGACGGGGACAGGGCTGGTCGCCCAGGCGCTCGTCCGCCGGTACGGATGCTCGGTGGTCGGGCTCGACCAGAGTGAGGCGATGCTCGAGCGGGCGCGGGCCCGGGTGCGGGACGACGAAGCGCTCGGGCGACGCGTGTCGCTCGTCGTCGGCGAGGCCGAGCGGCTGCCATTCGCCGACGGCGACTTCGACCACCTGACCTTCACCTATCTCCTGCGCTACGTCGATGATCCCGCGGCGACGCTCCGGGAGCTCGCGCGCGTCGTGCGGCCGGGTGGCCGCGTCGCCTCGCTGGAATTCGCGGTTCCGCCCTCCGTGCTGTGGCGCGCGGCGTGGACCTTCTACGTCCGCGTCGGGCTGCCGGCGCTCGGCCGCCTCGTCTCGCGTGACTGGTTCGAGACCGGCCGGTTCCTCGCGCGCAGCATCCCCGACTTCTACGCGCGCCACCCGCTCGAGCAGATCGCTCAGCTCTGGACGGAGGCGGGCATCGGCTCGGTGACCGTCCGCCGCATGAGCCTCGGCGGCGGTGTGGTCATGTGGGGCACACGATCCGATGACGCCCGCTGACCGGCTCGAGCGCTCGGCCTTCTATGCCCTGCGCCCAGGCGGATGGCGCGACCTGGTCACCATCCTGCATCCGCCCTACACGGCCTGGCATCTCAGCTACGTCGCCCTCGGCGCGGCGGCGGCGCCCGAGGTCCATGGCGAGAGGGTGGCGGCGACCCTGCTGGCGTTCTTCCTCGCCGTCGGTGTGAGCGCGCACGCGCTCGACGAGCTGCGCGGGCGCCCTCTGGGCACGCTCATGCCCGGACGCATGCTCGTCGTTCTCGCCGTCATCGCGCTGGTCGCTGCCGTCGCGATCGGCGTCGCCGGTGTCGTGACGGTCTCGGTGGGCCTCGTGCCCTTCGTCGTCGCCGGCGCGTTCATCGTCGTTGCGTACAACCTCGAGCTCTTCGGCGGGCGCTTTCACTCGGCGTTCTGGTTCGCGGCCGCCTGGGGTGCGTTCCCGGCGCTCACCGGCTACTGGATCAACGCGCTCGCGATCCGTCCGGCGGGACTGCTGGTGGCGGCCGGGTGCTTCATGCTGAGCGTCGTGCAGCGCCGGCTGAGCATGCCCGTCCGCGACCTGAGGCGCCGTACGGTCGCGGTCAGCGGCTCCCGGCAACTCGCCGATGGCACCACGATCGAACTGGATGCCGCCGGCCTCGCGGCGCCACTGGACGGCGCGCTGCGGGCCTGCGCGATCGCCCTTGTGCTGCTCGCGAGCGGGGCACTGGCCGCGCGTCTGTGAACCGCGCTCAGCGCGACGTCGCCCGGCGCACGGCCAGGGTCAGCGGCTCGGCGCCGACAAGTCCCTGGAACGCGGATATGAAGGGCTGAAGCGCGCGTACGCGCAACGCCCCCCGGCGGTCGACGGCGCCGATTCGAACCTCGCTCACCAGCGCCGAGCCGCCGTCCCCGGTCGGCTCCGCCCAATTGGCGAACAGCACGCGCACCGTTCCCGGCACGTCCCACGTCAGGAAATCTGCGGGCGCGCCGAGCATCGCGAAGTCCCCGCGCACGGTCCAGATGCGCCCACACAGCCCCGAGAGCCGGTAGGTCGGACCCTCGTCAAGCACGTTGAACGGCTTGCCTCCGAACAGCTCGTAGAACGTCTCGCTCGACCGCAGCCCGGGGATCCGGGCCTGGATGAGCCGGCCCAGGATGCGGCAGTCGCGCAATTGAACCGTCGCGGCGACCGCCCACAGCTCGTGCTCGCCGACCCGGGATTCGCGCCGGTGGCGCGTACAGACCAACGGCTCGTCGAGCCAGCGATCCAGATTCACGGGCGGCACTCGCAGGCATCCTCGCCGAATTCGGCGGCAGCTCGCGGACACGTCGCAGGCGAGCGTCACAGAGGATCGCCTCGACGGCGCGCGCTACCGTCGCCCTCGGTGCTGCGCCTGCGCTCCCGATCCGACGCCAACCGCCTGGAGCCGCACGTCTTCCGCATCGCGGTCGTGATCGTGCTCGGGGCGATCATGAGCATCCTCGACACGACGATCGTCAACGTCGCGCTGCGCTCGCTGTCGACGGACCTCGGCACGTCGCTCGACGACATCCAGTGGGTCGTCACCGCGTACCTGCTCGCGCTCGGCGCGACGATCCCGCTGACCGGTTGGCTGGCCCGGCGCATCGGCGCACGACGCCTGTACCTCATCGCGCTCGTCGTGTTCATCGGCGGGTCCGCGCTGTGCGGCCTGGCCTGGTCGGCCGGGTCGCTCATCGGCTTCCGGGTGCTGCAGGGCCTCGGCGGCGGCATGGTGATGCCGGTGGGCCAGATGATCCTCGTGCGCGCCGCAGGGCCGAAGAACCTCGCGCGCGTGATGTCGGCGATCGGCGTGCCGATGATCCTCGCCCCCGTCCTCGGGCCGACGCTCGGCGGGCTGCTGATCGAGCACGCCGGCTGGCAGTGGATCTTCTTCGTCAACGTGCCGATCGGCGCGGTCGCCGTGGTCGCCGCGCTGCGGCTGCTGCCCCGCGAGGCGCCGGAGACCGCCGGCCCGCTCGACGTGCTCGGCTTCGTCCTCGCCGGCGTCGGCGTCGTCGGCGTCACCTACGGGCTGGCGGAGAGCGGCCACACCGGGAGCCTCGCCGCCACGAGCGTCCTCGTGCCGCTGGCGATCGGTCTGGCGCTCATCGCCGTCTTCGTGGTGCGCGCGCTGCGCATCGAGCACCCGCTGCTCGACATGCGCCTCTACGCCAACCGCGCGTTCAGCGCCGCCGCGCTGACGACGTTCGCGCTGGGCGCGGCGCTGTTCGGCGGGATGATCCTCATGCCGCTCTACTTCCAGATCGTCCGCGGCGACAGCGTCGTGGAGACGGGCCTGCTGCTGATCCCCCAGGGCATCGGCGCGGCGCTGGCGATGCACTATGCGGGCCGGGCGACCGAGCGGTTCGGCGGCGGGCCGACCGCGCTCGTCGGGACCGTCGTGATGCTCGTCGCCACGATCCCGTTCACGCTGATCGCCGACGACACGCCGTACGCGCTCATCAACGCGGCGATGTTCCTGCGCGGCTTCGGCCTCGGCCTGTGCATGATGCCGGCGTGGACCGCGGCCTTCGCGGTGCTGCGCCCCGACCAGGTCGGCGACGCCACCCCGCAGCTCACCGTCGTGCAGCGCGTGGGCGGGTCGATCGGGACGGCGGTCCTCACCGTCATCCTGCAGGGCCACCTCGACGACGCGGGCCGGTCGGCGAGCGCGCAGGCGACCGCCTTCGCCGACACCTATCTGTGGGTGATCGGCATCTCGCTGCTGGCAATCGCGCCGACGATCCTCCTGACGCTCGTCGAACGGCGTGCCGCCCGCGACGAGCACGAGGCGATGGACCAGGCGCGCATGGCAGAGGAGGCCGTCGCTTGAGCCGGGTCCTGGTCGCCCCGGACTCGTTCAAGGGCACCTACTCGGGCGCGGAGGTCGCCGACGCGATCGCGCGCGGCGTCGAGGCGGCGGGGGCGACGGCGGATCGCTGCCCGATCGCCGACGGCGGCGAGGGGACGATGGAGATCCTCGTCGCCGCCGCGGACGGCCGCACCGAGCCGGTCACGGTGCGCGACCCGCTCGGGCGGCCGGTGGCGGCGGCGCTGGGCTGGATCGACGATGGGGCGACCGCGATCGTGGAGATGGCGCTCGCCTCGGGCCTCGGGCTGGTCGCGCACGGCGAGCGCGACGCCGAGGCGGCGACGACGGCGGGCGCCGGGGAGCTCATCGCGGCGGCGGTCTCCGGCGGAGCCCGGCGCGTCGTCGTGACCGTGGGCGGGAGCGCCACGACGGACGGCGGCGTCGGCGCGGTCGCCGCTGTCCGGGCGGCCGGGGGCTTGCGCGGCGCCCAGCTGATCGTGGCCTGCGACGTCACGACGCCCTTCGAGCGCGCCGCGATCGTCTATGGGCCGCAGAAGGGCGCGGACCCCTCCGCCGTCGAGCGCCTGACGGCGCGGCTGCACGCGCAGGCGGCAGAGCTCGAGCGCGACCCGCGCGGCGTGCCGATGACCGGCGCGGCGGGCGGCCTGGCCGGCGGCCTGTGGGCCGCGTTCGGCGCGTCGCTGGTCCCGGGCGCCCCGTGGGTGCTGGACGCTCTCGGCTTCGGCGAGCGCCTGGCGCGCGCCGACGCGGTGGTGTCCGGCGAGGGCCGGCTGGACCGCCAGACGCTCGAGGGCAAGGCGGTCGGCGAGCTCGCGGCGCGGTGCGCGGCGGCCGGCGTGCCGCTGCACGCGATCGTGGGCTCGAGCGACCTCGACGAGCCGGAGGCGCAGGAGCTCGGCCTCGCATCCGTGCAGCTGGCGCCGACGCCCGCGGACATGGCGGCGGCCGGCCGCGCGCTGGTGAGCATGGAGCGCGCGCGATCCGGGCACGCCAGGACCATGACCGAACCGCGATCCACCCTCGGCGACGCCGACGCGCCGCCGCCGCCCGAGCAGACCACCGAGGAGGTCGAGCGCGCCGCCCGCGCCGCCGACCCGCGCCCGAAGCCCGGCACCTCCCCCGAGGGCCGCCATCCCGCCGCGCACCACCTCGGCGAAGAGGGCCAGAGCGAGGAGTAGGACGGCGCGGCGTGCGCCCCGGGCGCCTCAGCCGAGCGCGACCCGCTCGGCGCCCGTGTAGACGTTCACGTGCCCGCGCCGGGCGAAGCCCGCGAGCGTCAGCCCGCGGTCGGCGGCGAGCTCGATCGCCAGCGACGTCGGCGCGCCCACGCCGACGAGGATCGGCGCGCCGGCCACGGCCGCCTTCTGCACGAGCTCGAACGATAGCCGCCCGCTCACGCACAGGACATGCGACGACAGCGGCACGCGGCCGTCCACCAAGGCCCGGCCGATGACCTTGTCCATCGCGTTGTGGCGCCCGACGTCCTCACGCACCAGCACCAGCTCGCCGTCCGCGGTGAACAGCCCGGTCGCGTGCAGGCCGCCCGTGCGCTCGAACGTCGGCTGGCGCAGCCGGTCCGGCAGGCCGGCCAGCACGTCGCGGTCGACGACCGGCCCGGGACCGAGCGGAGGCGCGTACACCGCGACCTCCTCGAGCGAGCCCTTGCCGCACACCCCGCACGACGACGTCGTGTAGAACCGCCGCTCGCCCGGGTCGCGCAGCAGCGGCCCGGAGACCTCGACGACGTTGTTGGCGAGGTCCTCGGTCAGCCCCGCGGGGCGCGGGCCGTCGATCAGCCCCTCGCCGTACAGGAAGCCGAGCGCGAGCTCCTCGTCCTGGCCGGGCGTGCGCATCGTGACGGTGAGCGCCGCGCCGTCGACGCGGATCTCCAGCGGCTCCTCGACGGCGACCTCGTCGCGCGTGCCGTCGCGCTCGACGACGGCCACCATGCGCTCGTCCATGCCCGCCCCTCGGCTCAGTCGCCGGCGGCGAGCGCGGGCATGCGCGACGGCTCCTCCTGGACCGGCCGCACGTCGACCGCCATCACCTTGTACTCGGGGCAGGAGGTGTTCACGTCCGCCGACTGGCCGATCAGGACGTTCGTCCGCACCTCCGGGAAGTGGAACGCCGTGAAGACGTGGCCGCGCTCGATCGAGTCGGTGACCTGCGCCTCGATCTCGATCCGCCCCACCGGGCTGCGCACCGAGACGAGGTCGCCGTCGGAGATCCACAGCCGCTCGGCGTCGTCCGGATGGATCTCCAGCACGTCGCTCGGGAACAGGTCGAGGTTGGCGGTGCGCCGGGTCATCGTGCCGGCGTTGTAGTGCATGAGGCGCCGGCCCGTGACCAGCACGAGCGGGAACTCGTCGCTCGCCTCGCTGCCGGGCGGCAGGTACGGCAGCGGCGCGAACCGCGCCTTGCCGCCGGGAAGCGTGAACTCCTCCTCGTAGAGGATCGGCGCGTCGGTGCCGTCCGGCGCGACCGGCCACTGCAGGCCCGACCGGCCCAGCCGCTCGTAGGTCACGCCGGCGAAGTCGGGGGTCAGCGCCGCGATCTCGTCCATGACGTCCTCGGCGCACGTGTAGCCCATCTCGTGGCCCAGGGCGCGCGACACCGTGGTGAGGATCTCGAGGTCCGTCCTGGCCTCGCCGGGCGGGGCGACGACCGGCTCCACGAGCTGGATGCGCCGCTCGGCGTTGATGAACGTGCCCTCCTTCTCGAGGAACGTCGCCGCAGGCAGGATCACGTCGGCGTACTTCGTCGTCTCGGTCTGGAAGATGTCCTGACAGACGAGGAAGTCGAGCGACTCGAGCGCCGCCACGACGTGGTGCGTGTCCGGGTCGGTCTGCGCGGGGTCCTCGCCGAAGATGTACATCGCCTTCAGCTGGCCGTCGACCGCCGCGTCGAGCATCTGCGGGATCGTGTAGCCCTTCTCGCGCGACAGCGGCACGCCCCACTTGGCTTCGAAGCTGCGGGCGACCTCCTCGTCGCCCACCCGGCGGTAGCCCGAGTAGGTGTCCGGCAGCGCGCCGACGTCCGAGGAGCCCTGGACGTTGTTCTGCCCGCGCATCGGCAGCAGGGCGGAACCGGGGCGACCGACCTTGCCGGTCATGAGCGCGAGGTTGCAGATGAGGCGCACGACCTCCGAGCCGTACTTGTGCTCGGTGACCCCGAGGCCCCAGATGACGCAGGCCTCGCCGGCCTCGGCGTAGATGTGGGCGGCCGCCTCGATGTCCGCGGCGGGCACGCCGGTGATCCGCTGCACCTCGTCGGGCGTGTACTGCGCGATCAGCTCGGCGAGCTCGTCGTAGCCCTCGGTGCGCCGGTCGACGAAGTCGTGGTCGACGAAGCCGTCGCGCGCGACGACGTGCTGGAGCCCGAGCATCACCGCCGCGTTGGTGCCCGCGCGCGGCGAGAGGTGCAGGACCCCGTAGTCGGCGAGCTCGATGCGGCGCGGGTCGATGGTGACGAGCTTCATGCCGCGCAGCGCCGCCTGCTTGATGCGCGCCCCCGCGACGGGGTGCGCCTCCGTCGGGTTGGCGCCGATGATGATGGCGGCGTCCGCGTGGTCGATGTCGGCGAAGGAGCCGGTCGCCCCCGACATGCCCAGCGACCGGCGCATCGCGTAGGAGGTCGGCGAGTGGCACACGCGCGAGCAGTTGTCGATGTTGTTCGTGCCGATGGCGGCGCGCATGAGGCGCTGCATCGCGAAGCAGTCCTCGTTGGTGGCGCGCGACGAGGCCAGGCCCGCGATCGCGTCGGGACCGTGGGCGCTCTTGACGCGCTCCAGCTCGGAGACGATCCGCCGCAGCGCCTCGTCCCACGTCGCCTCGCGGAAGCCGTCGCCTTCGCGGATGAGCGGGGTCGTGAGGCGCTGGCGGTGGCGGCCGAACTGGTGGGCGAAGCGGCCCTTCAGGCAGGTGTGCCCCTCGTTCGCCGGGCCGTCGAGCGCCGGGCTGATGGCGACGACGCGGCCGTCGCGGGTGTGGGCCTCCAGGCGACAGCCGACGCCGCAGTAGCCGCAGGTGGTGGTGACGGTGGAGTCGAAGCGCTGGTCGATCATGGCTTCCTCACTTCACGATCTGAGGTTCTGGCTCGGGCTCGACGAGGGCCAGCAGCGTGAGCTCGGTGATGGCATCGGTAGGACAGGTATCCGCACAGGCCCCGCACGACACGCAGGCCGACTCGCGGAAGCCCTGGTCGAGGCCCGCGGCGATGTTCGCGGCGAAGCCCCGTCCGGTGGCGGTGAGCGCGAACGTGCCCTGGACCTCGTCGCACGCCCGCACGCAGCGCCCGCACGAGATGCACAGCTCGTGCTGGAAGGCGAGGTACGGATGGCGCTCGTCGTGGCGCGGCTCGTGCTGCGCGCCCGGCCAGCGGGTCCCGGTCACGCCGAGGTCGCGGGCGACGCCGGCCAGCTCGGTGTGCGGGGCGGGCTCGACCGGCAGCTCGGACAGCACGAGCTCGACGACCGCGCCCGCGACGCGCCGGGCGGTCTCGTCGCGCGTGTCGACGACCATGCCGTCGCGGCAGAGGCTGGTGCACGAGGGCAGCGGCCCGGGCGCGCCCTCGACGCCGACGAGGCAGACGCGGCAGGCGCCGAACGGGTCCTGGCGGTCGTCGAAGCAGAGCGTGGGGATGGGCGTGCCGAGGCCGCGCGCCGCGTCGAGGATCGTCGTGCCGACCGGGACCTCGACCGGGGCGCCGTCGATGGTGAGGCTGACCGTCTTCATGCCGCCAGCCTCAGCTCGTCGGGGAAGTGGGTCAGCAGGCTGCGGATCGGTGCGGGCATGCCGCCGCCGTGGGCGCAGAGGCTGCCGAGCTCGAGCGTCTCCAGCAGCGCCTCGAGGCTGCTCTGGGACACCGGCGCGCCGTTCGAGAACATCTCGTGCGCACGGCGCAGGCCGATCCGGCACGGGAAGCACTTGCCGCAGCTCTCGGCGGCGCCGAAGTGCAGGAGGTGGCGCGCGACGTCGCGCATGTTCGTCTGGTCGTCGAAGGCGAGGATGCCGCCGTGGCCGACCATGCAGCCCTCGGCGGCGAGCTCGGCGAAGTCGAACGGCGTGTCGAGCTTCCAGCCGGGCAGGATGCCGCCGAGCGGGCCGCCGATCTGCAGCGCCTTGATCGAGCGGCCGTCGCGCAGGCCGCCGGCGAGGTCCTCGCACAGCTCGCGCATCGTCGTGCCGAAGCGCACCTCGTAGACGCCGGGGCGGACGAAGCGCTCGTTGAAGCAGACGAGCTTGGAGCCCGGTGTCGCGCCGGGGCTCAGATCGCGGTAGGCGTCGGCGCCGTGGCGGGCGATGAACGGGATGTTGCACAGCGTCTCGACGTTGTTGACGACCGTCGGCAGGCCGAACACGCCGCGCTCGGCGGGGAACGGCGGACGGGCGGAGACGGTGCCGCGCAGCCCCTGCAGGCAGGCGAGCAGCGCGGTCTCCTCGCCGACGACGTAGGAGCCGGCGCCCTCGACGATGGTGATGTCGAAGTCGAAGCCGGTGCCGAGGACGTCCTCGCCGAGCAGGCCGGCCGCGCGCGCCTCCTCGACCGCGGCCTCCAGCGCGGGCTTGGAGCGCGGGTACTCGGAGCGGGTGAGGACGAACCCGTGCTGCGCGCCGACCGCATAGCCGGCGAGCGCCATGCCCTCGACCAGGAGCGCCGGGTTGGCCTCCATGAGGACCTTGTCGATGTAGGAGCCGGGGTCGCCCTCGTCGCCGTTGGCGACGATGAACTTCTCGTCGCCGGCGGCCGCGCGCGCGAACTGCCACTTGTTGCCGGCGGGGAAGCCGGCGCCGCCGCGGCCGCGCACGTCAGCGGCCTTGACCGCCTCGAGCAGTCCCTCGGGGGTCGACTCGGTGAGCGCGCGGCGCAGGCCGGACCAGTCGGTGGGCTCGGTGAGGACGGGCCGGTCGAGGGTGCTGACCGGGTCGGGCTCGGTGGCGGCGACGGTCGCGCCGGCGAGGACGCGCTCCACGACGCCGGGGCCCGCGTCGATGACGTCGCCGTCGCGGACGGCGGGAGCGGCGTGGCAGAAGCCGAGGCAGACGGTCTCCGCGAGGGAGATCTCGCCGTCGTCGCTGCACTCGCCGAGCTCGAGGCCGAAGCCGGCACGCAGCTCGTCCACGTGGCGGTCGCCGGTCGTGGCGAAACAGGCGCTGCCGGTGCAGACGCGGACGTGCCGCCTGCCGCGCGGGTGCAGCAGGTCGTCGTAGAAGGTGGAGACGCCGTAGACCGTCGCCTCGGGAAGCCCGGAGCGCTCGGCGGCGACGCGGCGATCATCGTCGGTGATCGCGCCGTGGTCGTCCACGGCAGCCTTGAGCACCTCGAGCGCGGTGGGAGCGTCGAGCTCGTGGTGACGGCGAATCAGCTCGACGAGGTTCTTTGACATCCGTTGGGGGATGATGGCTGCGGCAGGACCGGGTCTCCAAGCGTTCCGCTGGATCGGGCGATAGCTGGCAGTTATCGTTGGGGGTCGGGTGTTTCTCCGGCAACTCGAATACATGGTCGCGCTCGAACGCGAGCGGCATTTCGGCCGCGCCGCACAGGCCTGCCACGTCTCCCAGCCGGCGCTGTCGACGGCGATCCGCAGCCTCGAGCGCGAGCTCGGCGTGCCGCTCGTGCGCCGCGGGACCCGGTTCGAGGGCTTCACGGCGGAGGGCGAGCGGGTGCTGCTGTGGGCGCGCCGCGCCCTGGCCGACGTGCAGTCGCTCGCGCAGGAGGTCGACCGCATGCGCAGCGGCCTGGAGGGCACGCTGCGGCTCGGCGTCATTCCGACGGCGCTGGTGGCCACGACCCACATCACGACCCGGTTTCGCGAGCGCCATCCGCGCATGCGCGTGCAGCACATCTCGATGAGCTCGCGCGAGATCGCCCAGCAGCTCGCCGGCGGCGACATCGACGCGGGGCTCACCTACCTCGACAACGAGCCGCTCGCCGACGTGGCCACGCGAGAGCTGTGGGTCGAGCGCTACTTCCTCGTGTGCCCGGTCGAGATGCTGCCCGCCTGGGCGACGACGATCTCCTGGACCGCCGCCGCGGCGCTCTCGCTGTGCCTGCTCACCGAGGACATGCAGCACCGGCGGATCGTCGACGCCGCCTTCGCCCGGGCCGGTGCGACCCCGGGGACCGTGGTCCTGACGAACTCGATATCCACGCTCATCGCGCACGCGCACGCGGGGCTCGCGGCGATCACCGCCGGCCCGTGGCTGACCGTCAACCCGCTGCCGCCGAACCTGCGCGCGCTGCCGCTCGTCGACCCGGTCGTGGAGCACACGGTCGGGATGGTCACGGCGCGCGACGCGCAGCGTTCGCCGGTGGTGCGAGAGCTCATGGCGCTGTTCGAGCCGCGGGAGCTCGATGAGCGCCTGCGGCTGCCGGTCACGCTGGGACCCGTGGTGGTGTGATCGCTCAGCCCGGCACGAGCCCGAGCGCGGCGGCGTTGCCCCCACGGATCGCCTCGCGCTGCCCGGCGTCGAGCGCCGCGGCGCGCAGACGGTCGAGCGGGTCCTCGATGCCCATGTCGAACGGATAGTCGGTGCCGACCATGACGCGATCGGCGCCGACCTGGGCGACGAGGGCGCCGAGCGCCGCCGGCTGGTAGACGAGCGCATCGAAGTACAGGCGGCGCAGGTACTCGCTGGGCGCCGCGCGCGGGGTCTGCGAGTCGGGCCGGTGCTGCCAGGCATGATCCGAGCGCCCGATGTAGAACGGCAGATAGCCGCCGCCGTGGGCGGCGAGGATGCGCAGGCCGGGGCGGCGGTCGAGCAGCCCCGAGAAGATGATGTGCGACAGGGCCACGGTCGTCTCGGTCGGGTTGCCGACGACGTTCGCCAGGTAGTGCTCGTCGAGCCGGTGGCCGAGCGTGCAGCCCCACGGGTGGATGAAGACGAGGGCGCCCAGCTCCTCCGCGCGCGCCCAGAAGCCCTCGAAGTCCGGATGGGCGATCTCGCGCCCGCCGGCCGTCGTGGCGATCTCGACGCCCTTCAGCCCGAGCTCCTCGACCGCGTGCGTGAGCTCGCCGACGGCGAGCTCCGGGTGGTGCAGCGGCACGGTGCCCAGCCCGGCGAGCCGCTCCGGGCGCTGCGCGCACAGCGCCGCCATGCCCTCGTTGACCATGCGCGTCAGGCGCTGCGCCATCGGCGCGCCGGCCCAGTCGTGGTAGTGCTGCGGCGACGGGCTGACCACCTGCACGTCGACGCCGCTGCGGTCCATGACCTCCAGCCGCGCGCCGAGGTCGGTCAGCAGCGGGATGAGCCGCTGGATCTGCTGCTGGTTGACGCGCGTGGACGCCTCGCCGAACCAGCCCGCCTCGACCTCCTGCGCGGCGCGGGCCTCGGGCTGCTCCTGGGCCAGGCCGAACGCCGGCCCGATGACCGCGTGGGCGTGGACGTCGACGGTGGGGACGGCGCTCGAGCGGGTCACGGCGCCAACATATCCCTCGCCGCCGCGTAGGCCTCCGGCGTGTCGACGCTGGTGAGCGAGTCGAGCCCGGGTCCGCGGCGGCCAGCGCCCCGTCCGCGAGCAGCCAGGCCTCGTCGAGCCGCCGGACCCGGCAGCGCGCGTAGAGGTCGGCCGGACGCAGCCGCCCGCCCGCGACCAGCTCGGCCGCGTCGCACATGTGCGCGAGCAGCGTCGTCTGCGCCCACGGCAGCGACGCCTTCGTCCGCCCCATCCGCGACGACCGCCCGCCCGCCAGGACGATCCCGGCGGCCGCGCTCACGTCACCGGTCCGCCAGCGCGCGCGCCTCGTCCACGCGCGGGTCGTCGCGCTGCCGGGCCAGGTTGATGAGGACGATCCGCGCCGCCGCGGTGCCGGCCGCGCGCGCGAGCAGCCCGGCGGCCGCCGCGTCGCCCGTCGCCGCCCGGTTGCCCGTCCGCGCGGCCTCGGCGGCGAGGTCGGCGACCTCCGCGGCCGCCCGCGCCAGCGCGAGCGGCGTCTCCGCCGCACCGGAGAGCGCGTCGGCGAGCCGCTGCGGCCGGGCGGGGTCGTCGGCCGCCAGCCGTTGCGCCTCGAGCACCGGCCCGAACGACGAGCGGTCCGCGTCGCCCAGCTCGAGCGCCTCGGCGCGCCGCGCCCGCACCCGCGCGACGATCTCCTCCATCCGCGGATGGACGCCGGCCAGGTCGGCCCGCGCGAGCGTCACGCCGGCCGACAGCTCGACCAGGCCGGCGGCGAGCGCGAGTGCCCAGGCGCAGGCGGTGCCGGCCGCGGGCGACGGGGTCGGCGCCGCGAGCTCCTCGAGGAGCTCACCGAACGTGTGCTGCTCGCTGCCCATCGCGGCAGTATCTAGAAGAGCCCGACGATCCGCCCGTCCGCCTCGAGGTCGACGTCGAACGCCGCCGGCGTCTTGCCGAGGCCGGGCATCTGCATGATGTCGCCGCACAGCGGCACGAGCCACCCCGCGCCCGTGTACGCACGGATGTCGCGCACCGGCAGCGTGAAGTTCTCCGGTGCGTTGAGCAGCTGCGGATCGGCCGAGAGCGAGTACTGCGTCTTGGCCATGCAGATCGGCAGGTTGCCGAGGCCGTCGCGCGTGTACTGCGCGACCTTCTTCTCCGCCTCGGGATAGAGGTACACGTCGGACGCGCCGTAGACGCGCCGCGCGACCGCCGAGATCTTGTCGATGATCGGGTCCTCGTCGCGGTAGATCAGGCCGAAGTTCGACGGCTTCTCGGCCGCCTCGACGACCGCCCGCGCAAGCGCGGCGGCCCCTTCGCCACCGCGCTCGTAGCCCTCGTTGACCTCGGCGCCGTCCGCGCCGAACTCGAGCGCCAGCCGGCGCGCGATCTCGACCTCCTCGTTCGTGTCGCCCGGGCGGCGGTTGATCGCCACCACGCACGGCAGGCCGAACTCCTTGACGATCGCGATGTGCCGGCGCATGTTGTTCGCGCCCGTCTCCAACGCGGCGCGGGCCAGCGGCCGGTCGGCGTTGGGGTCCTCGAGCCCCGCGTGGTGCTTGAGCGCACGGATCGTGCACACGACCACGACGGCACTGGGGACGAGCCCTCCCACCCGGCAGACGATGTCGAAGAACTTCTCCATGCCCATGTCCGAGCCGAAGCCCGACTCCGTGATCACGTAGTCGCCGAGGCGCATGCCCATCAGGTCGGCGATCAGCGACGAGTTGCCGTGGGCGATGTTCGCGAACGGGCCGCAGTGCATCAGGCACGGCTGCCCCTCGAGGGTCTGGATCAGGTTCGGCTTGATCGCGTCCTTGAGCAGCACCGCCATTGCGCCGGCCGCCCCCAGATCCTCGGCCGTGACCGGCTTGCCGCCGTCGAAGCTGTGGGCGACGGTGATGGCACCGAGGCGCCGGCGCAGGTCCTGCAGGTCACGGGCCACCGCGGTGATCGCCATGACCTCCGACGCGGCCGTGATGTCGAACCCGGTCTCGCGCGGGTAGCCGTTGGCCCGCCCCCCCTGAGCGATCGTGATCTGGCGCAGTGCGCGGTCGTTGATGTCGACGGCGCGCCGCCACGACACCTGCAGCGCATCGATCTTGTGCACGTTGCCGTGCAGGATCGACGCGTCGAGCATCGCCGCCAGCAGGTTGTTCGCCGCGCTGATGGCGTGGATGTCGCCCGTGAAGTGGAGGTTCAGATCCTCCATCGGCACGACCTGCGTGTAGCCACCGCCGGCCGCCCCGCCCTTCATGCCGAACACCGGGCCCAGCGACGGCTCGCGCAGGCACAGCACAGGGTTCTTGCCGATGTGCCCCAGGCCCTGGGTCAGACCGACCGCCGTCGTCGTCTTGCCCTCGCCCGCCTTCGTCGGAGTGACGCCCGCGACGCAGATGACCTTGCCCTCCGGCCGGTCGGAGAGGCGCTCGAGCACGCTCAGGGTGATCTTGGCCTTGTAACGGCCGTACGGCTCGACCTCCTCGGGCAGGAGGCCGAGCGACGAGGCGATGTCGTCGATGGGCTGGAGGTCGGCTTCCTGCGCGATCTCGAGGTTGCTCTTCATCGGCCCATCCTCGTCTCGCGCATGGGGTGAGCCGCCTCCCGATCGGCTGGACTTCCCCCTTCCAACGGGCGGGACCGGCCCTGTCCGAACGGTCCGGGGGCGGAATCGCCGCGCGTTCGGGTCGCGAGCGAACCGCCGCGTCAGCGTGGCGAGCGGCGGCGCGGCGGTCGGGCGTCCGCGGCACTTCGTGGTGTTCGACCCGCCGGGTGGGTCGGGCTTCGTGGGCCGACGCACGTATCGGCAAGAAAGCCAGCGCTGGGGGACTGGCTCGCGCGCCGCGGCGGGTCTACCGTCGGCTCAGTGAGAGCTGCGGTGACCCAGGCGATCGGCTCCGTCGACATCCGCGACGTGCCGGAACCGGCGGCCCCGGCCCCGGTGAGGTCGTGGTGCGACCCGACGTGGTGGGCCTCTGCGGGTCCGACCTGCACCTGGTCGAGGGGCACCTCGAGTACGTCGGAGTGCGCATGCCGGTGATCCAGGGCCCCCACGAGTTCCCCCTGGACCGGACGGGCGAAGCGCTCGCCTTCGCCATCGAGAACCCCAGCGAGGTGATGAAGGTTGTCATCAGAGGCTTCTGAGCCGGCCGAGCGGCCGGTCCACGACTACGTGATCGTCGGCGCGGGCTCCGCGGGCTGCGTGCTCGCCGCGCGGCTCACGGAGGACCCGGACGTCCGCGTGGCGGTCGTCGAGGCCGGCGGCGCGGACAGCGCCCCGGAGATCCACACGCCGATGGCCTTTCCCGCCCTGTTCAAGTCGAGCGTCGACTGGGACCTCTACGGCGAGCCCGAGCCCGGGCTCGGCGGCCGGCGCCTGTACCTCCCCCGCGGCCGCGTCCTCGGCGGCTCGAGCTCGATCAACGCGATGATCTACATCCGCGGCAACCGGCGCGACTACGACGAGTGGGCCGAGCAGGGCTGCGAGGGCTGGGGCTACGACGACGTCCTGCCGTACTTCAAGCGCGCGGAGGACAACGAGCGCGGCGAGGACGCCTTCCACGGCGTCGGCGGCCCGCTGAGCGTGTCCGAGAGCCGCTCGATGCACCCGCTCGTCGACACGATGGTCCAGGCCGCGGTGGAGGCGGGCCACGAGCACAACCCGGACCTCAACGGCGCGCGCCAGGAGGGCGTGGGCCGCTTCCAGCTCACGCAGCGAGGCGGCCTGCGCTGCAGCGCGGCGGTGGCCTACCTGCATCCGGCGATGGAGCGCCCGAACCTCGACGTCATCACCGACGCGCTGGCGCTGCGGATCGTCTTCGAGCGCGATCGGGCCGCGGGCGTCGAGATCTCCCGGCTCGGCCGGGTCAGCGTCGTGCGCGCCGAGCGCGAGGTGATCGTCTGCGCGGGCGCCTACCAGACGCCCGTGCTGCTGATGCTGTCGGGGATCGGGCCCGCGGGCGACCTCGAGCTCATGCAGATCGACGTGCGCGAGGATCTCCCCGTCGGCGAGAACCTGCAGGACCACCTCATGACGCAGCTGAACTTCCTCACTGACGAGGAGTCGCTGCTGACCGCGATGACGCCGGAGAACATCGCCCTCCTCGAGCAGGAGGGCCGCGGCCCGCTGAGCTCGAACATCCCCGAGGCGGGCGCGTTCGTCCGCACGCGGCCCGGGCTCGACGCGCCCGACATCCAGTTCCACTTCGCCCCCGCGCTCTTCTACGACGAGGGGCTCACGCCGCCCCACGACCACGCCTACACGTTCGGTCCGCTCGGCGCGAAGCCCACCAGCCGCGGCAAGGTCATGCTGCGCGCGCCGCTGCCGGACTCCAAGCCGCGCATCCTGCACAACTACCTGACGACCGAGGAGGACCGGCAGAGCATGATCGCCGGCGTCCGGATCGCCATGGAGATCGCGCGCCAGGCGCCGCTGAAGGCCATCGAGCGCGAGCCGTTCCGCGTGCCCGACTCCGACTCCGACGACGACGTCCTCGCCTTCGTCCGGCGCGTCGCCCAGACCGTCTACCACCCGACGTCCACGTGCGCGATGGGCCAGGTCGTCGACCCAGAGCTGCGGGTCTACGGCGTCGAGGGCCTGCGCGTGGTCGACGCGTCGGTGATGCCGTCGGTCACCCGCGGCAACACGAACGCCCCCACGATCATGATCGCCGAGAAGGCCGCCGACCTCATCCGGGCGGGCCGCCGGGCCGCCGCGGCGTCGGGCGCCGCGTGAGCCCGGACTGATGGGCGCCACGACCGAGCCGCCTCGCGCGAGCGAGCGGACCGGCGTCCTGCTCGACCCGCGCCGCTGGATGGGGCGGGTGTTCAGCGGCGGCTGGGTCGACGCGCCGATGGCGCTCGAGGTCGTCGAGCCAGCGACGGGCGACGTGCTCGGCCTCGCCGGCGCGGCGGACGCGACGACCGTGGCCGCGGCGACCGCGGTCGCCGCCCGGGCGCAGCGCGCGTGGGCGGAGACGCCGCTGGTCGAGCGCGTCGCCGTCATCCGCCGCGCCGCCGGGCTGCTCGAACGCCACCGTCCCGAGATCGAAGGCTGGGTGGTGCGTGAGACCGGCGCAACCCCGGCCAGGGCGACGCAGGAGATCACCGCGTCCGTCGGCCAGCTCGACCAGGCCGCAGCACTCGTCGCGCATCCGCTCGGCCTGGTGCTGCCGTCGCTGACGCCCGGGCGCTCGAGCACCGCCCGGCGCGTGCCGGTGGGCGTCGTCGGCGTCATCTGCCCGTGGAGCATCCCCCTCGTCCTCGCGATGCGCTCGATCGCCCCCGCGCTCGCGCTCGGCAACGCGGTGGTGCTCAAGGCCGACCCGAACACGCCGGTCAGCGGCGGCGTGATCGTCGCCCGCCTTCTCGAGGAGGCCGGCCTGCCCGACGGCGTCCTGCATGCGTTCGCCGGCGGCGCCGACGCCGGCCAGGCGCTGGCCGAGGACCCGCACGTGCGGATGATCTCGTTCACGGGCTCCACGGCCACCGGGCGCGAGGTGGGTCAGGCGGCGGGGCGCACGCTGAAGCGGACCGTGCTCGAGCTCGGCGGCAACAGCGCGTTCGTCGTCCTCGACGACGCCGACGTCGACGTCGCCGCGTCCGCGGGGGCCTGGGCGTCGTTCCTGCACCAGGGCCAGATCTGCCTGGCGGCGAGCCGCCACCTCGTGCACGAGAGCATCACCGAGGCTTACCTCGACGCGCTCGTCGCCCGCGCCCGCCGGCTGGCCGTCGGCAACCCGGCGACCGAGGACGTGGCGCTCGGCCCGATCATCAACCAGCGGCAGGTCGACCGCGTGCAGCGGATCGTCGACGAGAGCATCGCGCAGGGCGCGGCGGCGCTGGCGGGCGGCAAGCCGGACGGCCCGTTCTTCCCGCCGACGGTGCTCGCCGACGTCATCCCGGGCATGCCCGCGTTCGCGGAGGAGATCTGCGGCCCGGTCGCGCCCGTCGTGCCGTTCTCCGACGACGATGAGGCGGTCGCGCTGGCCAACGCGACCGAGTACGGGCTGTCGGCCGCCGTGCAGTCGGGCTCACCGGACCGCGCGGCCCGCGTGGCCGACCGGCTGAAGGCGGGCATGGTCCACGTCAACGATCAGACGGTCAACGAGGAACCCCCGGCCCCCTTCGGCGGCTTCGGGGCGTCGAGCAACGGCGCCCGCTTCGGCGGGGTCGCCAGCCTCGACCTGTGGACGGAGTGGCAGTGGCGCACCGCGCGCGACCGGGCGCGGGCCTTCCCCTTCTGAGCGCGGAGCCCGGGACGGGCGCCGATCAACGGAAACCTGACATTCGCACCGGTTTCGGCTAGCATCGGAATCGGTCTGAAGGTCCGGATGGAGGAGAGGTGGGCCCTGCTGGTTCATGAGCAGGCACCGGCTGCACCGGTCGGCGGCGCGTCCCACGACGCGGAGCGCTGGCAGGTCCGCGGCGTGCCCGATCCCACGGCGCTCGACGAGTGGTCCGACGTCCTTGCGGCGACGCACCTGCGGTTCGACGTGTCCTCCACGTCGCACACCCCCGAGGACTTCTCGGCGGCGGTCACGCGCCGCCGTTTCGGCGGCCTCGCGCTCGTCGACTGCGCCTCGTCGCCCTGGCTCGGCCACCGCGACGACGACCTGGTGGGCGACCAGACGACGCCGGTCGTCGGCTTCCAGGTGCTGCGCAAGGGCGTCGAGGCGGTCCGCGCTCCCGGCCAGGGGCCCATCGAGCTCCACCCCGGGGACATGATCATCTGGAACGGCTGGCAGCCGGTCGAGGTCGAGGTCGTCGAGCCGTTCCAGAAGCGCACGCTCCTCTTCCCGCGCGACCGGGTCCTGGCGGTCTGCCCGCGCTTCGAGGAGATCGAGGACCTGCCGCCGCTGAGGGACAGCGCGCCGGCGCGCCTGCTCGTCCGCTATCTCAACGCGCTCGCCCTCGAGCTGCCCGAGCTCGACACCCCGGCCGGCGTCGCCGCCGCCGACGCCGCGCTGGAGCTCCTGCGCGCCGCGGTCGAGCCCGGCGTGCCCACGAGCCGCGAGTCCCGGCGCGCCGCGCTGCGCGCCGAGATCCGCCGCTACGTGCACTCGCACCTGCGCGACCCGGCCCTCGGGCCGGAGTCGATCGCGCGGGCGCACGCCATCTCGGTGCGCGCGCTGCACGCCGTGTTCGAGGACTGCGACGAGTCGGTCGCGGGCCTCGTGCGCCACGAGCGCCTGACCCGCTGCATGGAGGACCTGCAGGCGCCGAGCGGCGGGTCGGTCACCGAGATCGCGTTCCGCTGGGGCTTCCGCGACGCCGCGCACTTCTCGCGCGTGTTCAAGCGCGAGTTCGGCGTCAGCCCCAGCGACGTGCGCGGATCGGCCGTCACCGCCGTCGCATGAGCGGGCTGATGGAGGGCCGGGCCGGGCTCGTCACGGGCGCGGCGAGCGGCATCGGCCGCGCCTGCGCGCTGCGCTTCGGCGAGGAGGGCGCGGGCGTCCTCGTCGCCGACCTCGAGTCGGCGCGGGCCGCCGGCGAGGAGACCGCAGCGATGATCCGCGCCGCCGGCGGCGATGCGGAGTTCGCCGCCTGCGACGTCGCGCTGGCCGCGGACGGCGAGGCGCTGGTCGCGCGCGTCGTGCAGCGCTGGGGGCGCATCGACTACGCGCACAACAACGCCGGCATCGGCGTCCACGCGCCGTTGGCCGAGACGAGCGACGAGGACTTCGACCGCGTCGTCGCCGTCAACCTGCGCGGCACGTTCCTCGGCATGAAGCACCAGATCCGGGCGATGCTGGCCAACGACCCGCCGGCGCGCGGCGCGATCGTCAACACGTCGTCGAACGCGGGCCTGCGCGGCGTGCACATGCTCGGCGCCTACGCGGCGACGAAGCACGGCATCCTCGGCCTGACGAAGAACGCGGCCATCGAGTACGCCGACGACGGCATCCGCGTCAACGCCGTCTGCCCGGGGGCGATCATGACCCCGCTCATGTCCGAGCTGCCCCCTGACCGCCAGGCCGAGATCCTCTCGCCGCAGGCGATGTCGCGCCCCGGCGACCCCGCCGAGGTGGCGGCCGCCGTCGTCTGGCTGTGCTCGGATCAGGCGTCGTTCGTGACCGGCGTGGCGATGCCGGTGGACGCCGCATCCGTGGCCGGCTGGTAGCGCCGGCGTCGCGCACGAAAAGACAAGAAAGCCAGCGCTCGTAGACCTGCCCCGACGGCGCGCCCCCCGTACCGTCAGCATCGACGGAGAGGAGGTCGCATGGGCGAGCGCACCGAGCTGCTCGGCTTGTATTGGACGTTGTCGGGTCCGGTCGAGGTTCACACCGGCCGTGAATGGAGCCTGTTCGACATCGCGGATCGCTGCGCGGAGGCGGAGCGTGCCGGTTTCGCCGGCATCGGCCTCTGGCATGCCGACCTCGAGCACATCCTCGAGACCCGCACGCTGAGCGACCTCAAGGCCCTGCTCGACGACCACGGCCTCACGCAGCTCGAGCTCGAGTTCCTGCAGGACTGGTTCGTGGATCCCGGCGACGAGCGGCGCATCGCGTCCGACGCGACCCGCCGCCTGCTCTTCGACGCGGCGGAGGTCCTCGGGCCGCACCACATCAAGGTCGGCAACATCCCCGGCACGCCGTGCGAGCCCGCCAAGCTGGCCGAGCGCTTCGCCGAGCTGTGCGCCGACGCCGCGACCCGCACGGACGCGCGCATCGTCTACGAGTTCATGCCCTTCGACGTCAACGTGCACGACGTCGACAGCGCGCTCGCGCTCCTCGGGACGGCGGGCGCCGGCAACGGCGCGGTGGCCGTCGACACCTGGCACATGAGCAAGCTCGGCATCGCCCCCGGCGACCTGCGCCGCTTCTCCGCGCAGCAGATCGGCTGGGTCGAGCTGTCCGACGGCCGGTTCGCCGACATGGACGATCCGATCGACGAGGTCGTCAACCACCGCCGGCTGCCAGGCGAGGGCGAGTTCGACATCCGCGGCTACGTCGAGGTATGCCGCGACATCGGCTACCCGGGCCCTTGGGGCGTCGAGGTGCTCTCCGAGGACCTGCGCAACCGCCCGATGCCCGAGATCTTCCGGCGGGCGTACGAGACGACCGCCGCCCAATTCAGCGGATCCAGCGCAGAGGTGGCCTGACCATGGCGCAGCTTGACCGAGACCGGCTGATCTGGATGTTCACGCAGATGGTGCGCATCCGCGAGTTCGAGGAGCGCGTGAAGCGCACCTTCGAGGAGCACCCCGGCGTCATCCGCGGCCACACGCACCTGGCCGACGGCGTCGAGGCGTCGATCGTGGGGTCCCTGTCAGCGCTGCGCGAATCAGACCAGGTCCTCACGACGTACCGCTGCCACGGCTACCCGATCACGCTCGGCACGCCCACGAAGGCGCTCATGGCCGAGATCTACGGCCGCGCCGACGGCATCTGCAAGGGCATCGGCGGCTCCATGCACCTCACCGACGTCAGCCGCGGCTTCCTCGGCACGTCGGGCATCGTGGGACAGGGCATCCCCCACGCGGCCGGCGCCGCCTACGCCGCGCAGATCCGCGGCGACGGCGACGTCGTCCTCAGCTTCTTCGGAGACGGCGCCTCCAAGCAGGGCTCCTTCCACGAGACGCTCAACATCGCGTCGCTGTGGAAGCTGCCCGTCGTCTTCGTGATGGAGAACAACGGATACAACGTCGTCACCCAGTCGCATCAGGAGGACGCCAACGCCGCCGCAGGCCAGGACCTGTCGGTCAAGGCGGCGGCGTACGCGATGCCCGGTGTGACCATCGACGGCGGCGACCCCGTGACGGTCCACGAGACCGTCTCGGCCGCCGTGCAGCGCGCTCGGGCGGGCGAGGGCCCCACCTTGGTGGAGTCCAAGATCTACCGCCTCTCCGCACACGGGAACATCATCGCCCCGCCCGGCGTGCCGCTGCACTTCCCCGAGCACGAGGCCATCGAGGTCTTCGGCGACCCGGAGCAGTACGAGGCGGCCAAGCGCGGCGACCCGGTGCCGCGCTTCCGCGGCCGCCTGGTCAACGACGGCGTCCTCGGCCCCGACGACGCCGAGCGCATCGCCCAGGAGGCGCGCGACGAGATGCAGGAGGCCGTGACGTTCGGTCTCGAGAGCCCGATGCCGGCCGACGACGAGGCGCTCGCCTACGTCTGGGCCTAGAGGAGTGCCCGACCATGCCGCGTGAGCTTCCCTACATCGTCGCCATCAACGAGGCCATCCACCTGGAGATGGCGCGCGACGAGGACGTCCTGTACTTCGGCCAGAACATGGCGACGACGGAGAACGAGGACTTCGTCAAGGCCTTCGGCAAGGACCGCGTCCGCGTCACGCCGATCTCCGAGACCGCCGAGATCGGCCTCGCGGTCGGCGCCGCCCTCGCCGGCAAGCGCCCCGTCGTCGAGCTCTACATGGCCGAGTTCATGCTCGTCGCCATGGACCAGGTGACGAACGAGGGCAACCGCTTCCGCGCGATGAGCGGCGGCCAGGTCACCGTGCCGCTCGTGCTCAAGGCGGGCTACGGGTTCGCCGCGGGCTGGGCCGGCCAGCACACGGGCGTGCTGACGAACCTGTTCATGGGCGTGCCCGGCCTGAAGGTCGCGGTGCCCTCCACCGCCGCGGACGCGAAGGGCCTGATGGCCACCGCGATCCGTGACGACAACCCGGTCGTCTACCTGCACCACTACCTGCTCACGCTCGAGCACGGCGACGTGCCCGAGGGCGAGCATCTCGTGCCGTTCGGCGAGGCCGCGATCCGCCGCTCCGGCGGCGACGTCACGATCGTCGCCACCGGCTGGATGGTCGACCGGAGCCTTGCCGCCGCGGACACGCTCGCCGGGGAGGGCATCAAAGCCGAGATCATCGACCCCCGCACGGTCGCCCCGCTGGACACGAAGACGATCCTCGAGTCCGTCGAGCGCACCGGCCGCCTCGTGCTCGTCGACCAGGCGCCGCGCCACGCCGCCGCCGCGACGGTGATCGCCGGCGAGGTCGCCGAGCACGGCTTCTCGTCCCTGAAGGCGCCGATCGTCCAGGTCACCGGCCGCGACGCGACCGTCCCCTACAGCGAGCCGCTCGAGGCGTACGTCATCCCGGACGAGGAGCGCATCGCCGGCGCCGTGCGCCGGGTCCTCGGGACGTCGCCGGTGGCGGCGTAGGAACGGGCGCGCGTGAACGAGGTCCAGGGACGTGACGTGCTCGACACGATGTGGCGGATCCGCCACTTCGAGGAGCGCGTCGGCCGCCTGAAGCGAGCGGACGAGGTCCATGGCCTGATCCACTCGAGCCTGGGCCAGGAGGGCGTCGCCGCCGGCGTGTGCCGTCAGCTGCGCGACGACGACGCCGTCTACAGCGGCCACCGCGCGCACGGGCACGCGATCGCCAAGGGCGCGCCGATGGACCGCGTCATGGCCGAGCTCATGGGCCGCGACGACGGCCTCTGCCATGGGCTGGGCGGCTCGATGCACCTGGTCGACGTCGAGCACGGCCTGATGGGCGCGACCGGCGTCGTGGGCGGCAACGTCCCGATCGCCCTGGGCAGCGCGCTGGCGGCCCAGCTGCGCGGCGACGATGCGGTGGCCGTCGTGTTCTTCGGCGACGGCGCCGTGCAGGCCGGCCACTTCAACGAGACGATCAACCTGGCGACGCTCTGGGGCTCGCCGCTCATCCTCGTCTGCGAGAACAACGGCTTCGCCGAGTTCACGCTGCGCTCGGCCCACACCGTCGTCGAGCGGGTCAGCGACGTCGTCGCGCCGTACGGGCTGACGCGCGAGACCATCGACGGCAACGACGTCCTCGCGGTGTGGGACGCGTTCGGCCGCTTCCTCGAGGCGGCGCGCCGCGGCGCCGGCCCACTCCTGCTCGAGTGCCTCACCCACCGGCTGAGCGGCCACTACGAGGGCGACCCGGCGAAGTACCGCGAGGCGATCGCCCAGGACGAGTGGCAGCAGGTCGACCCGATCCTGCGCCTGCAGCGTCACGGCATCGGCGCCGGCTGGTTCGGCTCCGATGAGGCGGCGGCCATCGAGGCCGGCGCCGTCGCGCAGGTGGAGGCCGCGGTCGCCTTCGCGCGCGAGAGCCCGTGGCCCGACGAGGCGCTGATCGCCGAGATGGTCTACGCGGGGGCCGTCGATGCCTGAGACGACCTACGTCAAGGCGATAACCGGCGCGCTCGCACGCGCGATGCGTGACGATCCGCACGTGTTCGTCCTGGGGGAGGACGTCGCCGAGGGCGGTCCCTACACGACCACCGCCGGCCTGGCGGAGGAGTTCGGACGCCATCGCGTGCGCGACACGCCGATCAGCGAGGCGGCCATCACCGGCGTGGCCATCGGCGCCGCCCAGTCGGGTCTGCGGCCCGTGCTGGAGATCATGTTCATCGACTTCATCACGCTGGCGCTCGACCAGCTCGCCAACGCCGCGGCCAAGGCGCACGCGATGTCGGGCGGGCAGCTGTCGGTGCCGATGGTCCTGCGCACCCAGGGCGGAGCGGGCCAGCGCGGCGCCGCGCAGCACTCGCAGAGCCTGGAGAGCTGGCTCACGCACGTGCCCGGGCTGAAGGTGGTCATGCCGAGCAGCGCCGCCGACGCGGCCGGCCTGCTCGCCAGCGCGATCGCCGACCCGGACCCGGTCGTCTTCATCGAGAACAAGGCGCTGTACTTCCGGCGCGAGGACGTCCCCGAGACGCCCGAGCCGGTGCCGATCGGCCGCGCGCGCATCGTGCGCCCCGGTCGCGACGTCTCGATCGTCGCGCTGTCGCGCATGGTCCCGGAGGCGCTGGAGGCGGCGGACCGGCTTGCGCGCGACGGCATCGAGGCCGAGGTGATCGACCCGCGGACGCTGGTCCCGCTCGATCTCGACACGATCGTGGAGTCCGTACGACGGACCAACCACCTCGTGATCGCCCACGAGGCGGTCGTGCACGGGGGCTTCGGCGCGGAGATCGCCGCGCTGGTCTGCGAGGAGGCGTTCGACGAGCTGGACGCCCCGATCGAGCGGGTGGGCGCGCCGTTCGCGCCGATCCCGCTCAGCCCGCCGCTCGAGGACGCCTGCGTCCCCGGAAGCGACGACGTCCACGCGGCCGTCGAGGCCGCGCTGGGCAGGGACCACGGGCGCCGCGCCGCGGCGCGCAAGGCACGAGGAGGAGGCGCGATGAGGAAGGGTCCCGGGTTCACCCGGCTCCGATCCGCGCTCGCGGCCATGGTGCTGCTGCTCACGACGAGCCTGGCACTGGCGGCCTGCGGCGGCGGCAACGGCTCCAGCACGAGCACCGGCACGGCCGCGGGCACCGCGACGTCGACGGGTGCCGGCACGGGCGCGTCGACGACGGCGAGCACGGGTGCGTCGACGACCGCCGGCACCGGCGGCGGGTCCAAGTGCGGCGCCGGCAACGGCCAGAAGGCCTCGGGTGCACCCGTCAAGATCGGCTCGATCAACACGAAGCAGCCCGGCACGGACTTCACCGACATCTCGACGATGGCGAAGGCGTACTTCGACTGCGTCAACGACAACGGCGGCATCAACGGCCGGCCGGTCGAGTACGTCGTCGAGACCGAGCAGACGGACCCGGGCCAGGTCGCGTCGCTCGCCAAGAAGCTCATCAACAGCGACAAGGTCGTCGCGCTCGTCGGGAACACGTCGCTGATCGACTGCGCGGTGAACCACAAGTTCTACGAGGCTCAGGGCTTCTACGTCATCGACTCCGGCATCGCGCCCGAGTGCTACACGACGTCCAACAGCGCCCCCGTCAACATGGGCCCGCGCTACAGCTCGGACGGCGCCGCCCAGGCGCTGATCAAGCAGAAGGTCAAGAAGATCGTCTTCGACCAGGCCAACGTGCCTGGCACGGAGTACGTCGACGCCGGAGTGAAGGCCGTCGTCGGCGCTGCCGGACTCCCGTACGAGAGCGTCAAGGACAACGTTCCGATCCAGGACGCCAACTCGATCGCCCTCAAGCTGGTGCAGGCCGCCGGCGACGGGGGCGGCGTCGTCCTGAACTTCACGCCTCCCGAGGCGCTGAAGATCCTCCAGGCCGCGCAGCAGCAGGGGCTGCAGGACCGCGTCAAGTGGGCCTGCTCCACGCCGTGCAACACCGACTTCCTCGCCGAGGCGCTGGGGTCGGAGTGGGAGAACAAGCTGTTCGTCAACGCGGAGCTCAACCTGATCGACGCGCAGGCACCGGACAGCGCGCTGTACCGCCAGGTCCGTGAGAAGTACGCCCCGAAGGTCCCGCTGGGCTCGTTCAGCCAGATGGGGTTCCTCGAGGCGCGCATCGCCACGGAAGCACTGAGGGGCATCCAGGGGGACATCACGCCGAAGACCGCCAACGACGCCTTCCGGGGCGTCAAGGACTTCAAGACGGACATCGTCTGCAAGCCCTGGTACTACGGCAAGGCCCCGCTGCACATCCCGAACAACACCGACCGGACGGTGACCCCCCGCAGCGGCAGGATGGTCGAGCAGGAGAACTGCTTCCCCATCTCCGACGCGGACCCGGACATCGCCAAGGTGCGCCAGATCGAACAGGAACAGGGGTTGTGATCCATGTCTGAGGGGAAGACGTCCTCGCCCTCCGCGAGGACCCGCTCGGTCGTTGCCATCGTCGCGCTGCTGCTGGTCTCGGGCCTCGTGCTCGCGGCCTGCGGCGGCGGAGGCGACAGCTCGACCGGTACCGCCGCGGCGACGTCCGCGAGCACCACCGCCGCGTCGACGCAGACACCGCCGGCGGACACGACGGCATCGACGACCGCCGCCACGGGCGGGGAGTCGAAGTGCGGTCTGGGCAACGGTCAGAAGGCCACGGGCGAGCCGATCAAGCTCGGCGCGATCGTGACCAAGCAGCCGGGCACGGACTTCACGGACGGGCCGAACATGTCGAAGGCGTTCTACGACTGCGTCAACGACAACGGCGGCATCAACGGCCGCCCGATCCAGTACATCATCGAGCCGGAGCAGACCGACCCCGGTCAGGTCGCCTCGCTGGCCAAGAAGCTCGTGGAGAGCGACAAGGTCCTCGGCATCTTCGGCGGCTTCTCGCTGATCGACTGCGCCGTGAACCACAAGTTCTACGAGGCCAACGGCTACTACGTGACGAACGCCGGCATCGCGCCGGAGTGCTGGAGCACGCCGAACAGCGCGGCGATCAACATGGGCCCGCGCTACAGCTCGGACGGCGCCACGCAGGCGCTCATCAAGCAGGGCGTCAAGAAGCTCGTCTTCATCCAGTCCAACGTCCCGGGCACCGGCTACATCGAGGCCGGCCCCAAGGCGGTCGCCAAGGCGGCGAACGTCCCGATCGTCAGCCTCAAGGAGAACGTGCCGATCCAGGACGCCAACTCGGTGGCCCTCAAGGTCGTGCAGCAGGCCGGTGACGGCGGCGGCGTCGTGCTGAACTTCACGCCTCCCGAGGCGCTGAAGATCCTCCAGGCCGCACAGCAGCAGGGCCTGCAGGACCGCGTGAAGTGGGGCTGCTCGACCCCGTGCAACACCGACTTCCTGGCCGAGGCGCTGGGGTCGGACTGGGAGAACAAGCTGTTCGTCAACGCGGAGCTCAACGTCACCGACGCCCAGGGCCCCGACACGGCGCTCTACAACAAGGTCCGCGAGCAGTACGGCTCGAAGATCCCGCTGGGCTCGTTCAGCCAGATGGGCTTCCTGCTGGCCAAGATCGCGACGGACCAGATGCTGAAGATCAAGGGTCCGATCACGCAGGAGAGCGTCAACAAGGCGATCCTCGCGACGAAGGACTACAAGACGGACATCATCTGCAAGCCGTGGTACTACGGCAAGGCGCCGATGCACATCCCGAACAACACGGACTACACCACCACGCCGAAGGATGGCAAGATGGTGATCCAGGAAGGTTGCACGGAGATCTCGGACGCTGACCCGGATATCGCTCGGGCGAGGCAGATCGAGAAGGAGCAGGGGATCGGGTAGATGCCGAGTTGGCAGGACTTCCAGCCCTTCATCGTTACCGGCTTGGCGCTGGGCGGGGTGTATTCCTTGTCTGGTGTCGGGATGGTGGTGCTGTATCGGGCCACCGGTGTGTTGAACCTGGCGTTCGGCGCGGTCGGGGCGTTCGGCGCGTTCCTGGCGTGGTCGCTGATCAACGATCATGGGTGGCCGGAGGGGGTCTCGTACCTGGTGTGCGTGCTCTTCGGCGGCGTGGTGACGTTGGCGTATGGGATGGCGTTCGGTCCGCCGTTGGCGGGTCGCGATCCGCTGGTCAAGGCGGTCGCGACGCTGGGCCTGGCGCTGATCCTGTTGGGGGCCATGTCCTGGATCTGGAGCGACAAGGCGCGTTCCATGGTTCTGCCGACGACCAAGCACGGCTTCAGCGTCGGAGACGTGCTGGTCAACTACACGCAGGTCATCGGGTTGGCGCTCGGGGTCGCGGTGACGGTGGTGACGGCCGCGTTCCTGCGGTTCTCGAAGCTGGGGACCGCGATGCGGGCGTTGGCCGATGACCGGGAGATCACCGCCGCGCTCGGCGTGCCCGTGCGGCGCGTCGAGGCGGCGGCCTGGCTGGGCTCCGGACTGTTGTCCGGAGCGGCCGGGCTGTTGTTCTCCAATCTCGTCGGGCTCGACGCGGCGACGTTGACGTTCCTGGTCATCTCGTCGGTGGCGGCGGCGTTGATCGCGCGGCTGCGGTCGTTGTTCATGACGTTGGCCGCCGGGATGTTCATCGGGCTGGTCAACGCGCTGGCCACGCCGATCCTGTCGATCTCGCAGTACCGCGACATGGCGCCGTTCGTGATCGCCACGATCGCGCTGCTGTTCCTGTCGCGTCACGGGACGCTGTCGACGGCCAAGGGAGCGCGGTAGATGAGCGCGGTCCGAACCCAGAGCGCTCCAGGACCGGGGGCGGGGCCGGTGGCGGGGCAGCGCCAGATCCGGCGGGGGCTGCAGCGCCGCGAGCAGATCCAGCTGATGGTCACCGGCGTGCTGATCCTGTTCGTGCTGGTGGCGCTGCCGCAGATCCTCAGCGTCTACTGGATCACGGTGTGCACCGCGGTGGCCTACATCTCGGTGGTCTCACTGGGGCTGAACCTGTTGATGGGCCGCGTCGGGCTCGTCTCGCTGGGCCAGATCGCGGTGCTGGCCATGGGCGCCTGGATCGCCTGCAAGCTGTCGTTCTCGACCGGCTTGCCGTTCCCTCTGGTGCTGTTGTGCACCGGCCTGCTGACGATGGTGCTCGGCACCCTCGTCGGGCTGCCCGCGCTGCGCCTCAGCGGCCTGTATCTCGCGCTGATCACGCTGATGCTGGCCGGCGCGATCACCGTCGCGCTGCGCACGATGCAGTTCCCCAACGGCGGCCCCGGATTTCTCGGCAACGACCCGAGCTCCAGCAACGCGGTGCGGCGCCCGGCGATCGCGACCAGCGACCCCGCGTTCTTCCGTTACACCGTGGTCGTCTGCGTGATCATGTTCGCGCTCGCGCTCTGGCACGTGCGCGGCAAGGCCGGCCACGCCTGGGCCGCGATCCGCCAGAGCGAACCCGCCGCGCTGGCCGCCGGCGTGAACATCACGCTCTACAAGATGTGGGCGTTCGCGCTGGCCTCGTTCATGACCGGCATCGCCGGCGGCCTGCTGGCCGCCGACGTCAGCCGCCTGTACGCGATCTCGTTCCCCACGAGCAACTCGATCGTGCTGCTCGCCGTCGTGCTCATGGGCGGCATCTACAGCCTCTGGGGCGCGATCGTGGCCGGCATCTTCTACTCGCTGCTGCCCGCCCTGCTCAACAACTGGGGACTGCCCGCCGACCTGCTGACCATCCTCTTCGGGGTCGGCGTCATCCAGGTCCTGCTCACCGCCCCCGGCGGCCTGGCCCAGCAGTTCCCGCGCGACATGAGGCGGCTGGCCGGATTGATCGCCGCGCTGTTCAGACGCGGCGCCCCCGCGGGCAGGAAGCCGACATGATCACGATCACCGACCTCGTCGTGCGCTTCGGCGGCGTGACCCCGCTCGACGGGGTCAACGTCACGTTCGCCCCCGGCACCTGCGGGCTCATCGGCCCCAACGGTGCCGGCAAGACGACGTTCTTCAACGTCCTGTCGGGCTTCGTCACCCCGGCATCCGGGAGGATCGAGGCGTTCGGCGAGGACCTGCTGTCGATGACGCACTTCCGCCGCGCGCGCTGGGGCCTGCGGCGCACCTTTCAGACCGAGCAGGCCATCGAGGAGCTGACCGTGGCCAACAACGTCGGCATGGTCCTGGACCACGCCCACGACGGCGGTCACGGCTCGCGCAGCGAGGAGATCGTCCGCGCGATGGACTTCGTCGGCCTCGACGTCGCGCCCGACGTGAAGGTCGGCACGCTCGGCGCCCGCCAGCGCCGCCTCGTCGAGGTCGCCCGCGCCATCGTCGGCAAACCACGCATCGTGCTGCTCGACGAGCCCGCCGCCGGCCTGCCCGACGAGGAGACCGAGCACCTCGGCCGCGTCATCCAGAGCATTCCCGAGAACACGGGCGCGCTGGTCATCCTCGTCGACCACGACATGAGCCTCGTCTCGGCCTGCTGCGAGAACACCTCGGTGCTCGACTTCGGCAAGATGATCGCGTCGGGGCCGACCGCCAAGGTGCTGCGCGACCCGCACGTCATGCGCGCCTACCTCGGCACCGAGGACGTGGACACCGCCGACGCCGGCACATCGACCGAGCACGGCGAGGTGGTCCGGTGAGCACCACGACCCCGACCGCCACCGACACCCAGCTGGCCCTGCACGACATCACCGTCGACCGCGGCACCGGCCCGGTCGTCCGCGGCGTCGACATCACCATCCCCCCCGGCGAGGTCACCGCCCTGATGGGCCCCAACGGTGCCGGCAAATCCAGCCTCGTGCTCGCCATCGGCGGCGTCCTCAAAGCCCACGGCTCCGTCAAGCTCGCCAACCGCGAACTGCTCAACAAACGCCCCGAACGCATCCGCCAGGCCGGCATCGCGATCGTCCCCGAAGGCCGACGCCTCCTGCCCGAGCTCACCGTCGCCGACAACCTCCAGGTCGCCTGCTACGCCCTGTCATCCACCGACGCCAAAGCCGGCGTCGCCCACGCCCTCGAGCTCTTCCCCGAACTCGAGAAACGCATGAACCTCCCCGCACGATCGCTGTCGGGCGGCGAGCAGCAGATGCTCGTCCTCGCCCAGGCCCTCGTCTCCGCGCCGACGTTCATGCTCATCGACGAGCTCTCCCTGGGCCTCGCCCCCGTCGTCGTCAAGCGCCTGATCCCCACCATCCGCACCATCGCCGAAACCGGCGTCGGCGTCCTGCTCATCGAGCAGTTCGCGACGGTGGCCCTCGAGCTCGCCAACCACGCCTACATCATGGACCGCGGCCGCATCCGCTACACCGGCACCGCCGACGAGCTCAAGAACAACCCCGAGCTCCTCCAGACCTCCTACCTTCTCAGCGGCGAGGCCGCCCAGCCGGGCCGATCCTCGTGACGGCCCTGGCCGTTTGTTCGATCACGATCGTTTGATCGGTCCGTCTCGTCCTCGGTAGGTTGGCCGGCCATGAACCGGTTCACCAAGATCTCAGGTCGTGGGGCCGTCGCGCTCGCCGCTGCAGGCGCGGCCGCCGCCGGGGCCACACCCGCCGCGGTCGCCGCCACGGCCCCGCCGAGCAAGGTCGGCACGACCCTGACCGTCCAGGGTCTCGGCGCGCTGCGGCTCGGCGTGAAGCCCGCGCAGGTGAGCGCGCTCCTGGGCAAGCCGGCACGCATCGTCGGGCGCACCGTCAACGGCACCGTCATCCAGATCTACCGCTACCCGCGCTACGGCCTCAAGGTCGTGTTCGGCGGCCCGTCCGCGGCGGCGCTCGGGGTCGACGAGGTGAGCGTCGCCTCGCGCCGGTACCGCATGGTCGACACCGGCCTGCGGGTCGGGGCCGCGCTCGCGACGGTGAAGAAGGCCTACCCCCAGGGCAGGTGCGCGTCGAGCACGCCCGGCGGCAGGACGGTCATCTGCACGGACAACGGCGGCGAGGGCGGCATCAACTTCGTCCTGCGCAACGGCAAGCGGGTCTCGTCGATCTACGTCGACGGCTGACGTTCAGCCGCGCGCCGACGACCCGGAGGCGGCGCGGGCCGTCGTGAGCGCGGTCGTGCGGCGCCTCGCGGCCTCGCCGTGGCGCATAGGATCGCGGCGTGACCGAACAGGTGCTGGGACGGGTCGCCGGGCTCTGGCGCTACCCGGTCAAGTCGATGGCGGGGGAGCCGCTCGAGACCGCGGAGGTCGACTGGCACGGGTTGGCCGGCGACCGGCGCTGGGCGTTCGTCCAAGACGATCTCGTGCGCAGCAACTTCCCGTGGCTGACGATCCGCGAGCGGGCCGAGATGGCTCACTTCCGGCCTCTGTTCGAGGACCCGGAGCGGCCGGAGGCGTCGCGCACGCTGGTGCGCACGCCGTCGGGCGAGGAGATCGACGTCGCCGACCCGGCGCTCGGCGACCGGCTCGGCGGAGGCGTGCGCGTCATCAAGCAGAACCGCGGGACGTTCGACACGATGCCGCTCTCGCTGATCGGCGCCCGGTCGATCGCGACGCTCGGCGAACGGGTCGGCATGACGCTCGAGGCGCGGCGCTTCCGGCCGAACGTGCTCGTCGACGCGGACGCGTTCGCCGAGGACGAATGGGTCGGGTCGACGCTGCGGATCGGCTCGATGCGGGTGCGCGTCGACCAGCGCGACCAGCGCTGCGTGATGGTCAACGTCGACCCGGACACGACCGAGCGCGATCCGCGCGTGCTGCGCACGATCGCCCAGGAGCGCGACACGTGCCTCGGCGTCTACGGCACGATCGTCGAGCCCGGGCGGATCGCGCTCGGCGACCCGATCGTGCTCGACGGCTGAGCGCCGTGGTCAGCCCTCGCGCGCGAGGGTGAGGACCGCGTTCGCGTGACGCCGGGCCGCGCGCGGGCTCAAGGATCCGCCCGGCAGCTCGACGACGAACGCCGTGGAACGCGGGAACGCGTGGTTCTGCCAGCCGGTGAAGACGCCGGGCAGGTCCCCGTAGCGACGGAACGGGAGGCCGGCGAGCTGCGCGTAGCGGCGCTCGATGCGCCGGTCGCCGCCGGAGTCGTCAACGAGCGCGGCGTGCTGGTGGTACCAGATGGTGATCGCCGGACGGACGCGCCGCACGAGGCGCAGCAGCGCCCGCGTCTCGGGCTCCGAGCGCGGGTGCGGGCCGGCGTGGAAGGGACTGCTGGGCGGGCCGATCGGCCGCCAGCGCCAGGGCGCGTTGCGGTTGAGATCCACCCCGCGGGCGTTGCGGCGCGTGCCGGCCCGGCAGCCGTCGGGATTCGCGCGGTCGACGAGCCACAGCGCGGTGCCGGTGGGCGGGTCGGCGCGCCGCAGGCGCCGCGTCACCGCGATGCCGGCCGGCTCGTCGCCGTGCACGCAGGCGAGCACGAGGACGGTCCGCGGCGCGGTGCGCTCGCCGACGATCGCAGCGCGGATCGGGACGCCGCGCACGGAGCGCCCGACGACCTCGTCATGGATGGCGGCAGGCGCCCCCACCCCCAGTGCCGCGGCGATCAGCGCCGCGGCCAGCACTACTCGGCCTGGCGGCCCAGCAGCGCTACGAAGCGGTCGACGCGATGGCGGTCGTCCTCGCTCAGCGGCCGCGCGGCCTCGACGAGCAGGGTCATCGGCCCGCGCTCGCGCGCCCAGTCGCGCGCCTGGTCGCTGAACGTCCCCGCGACCCACACGAGCGGCAGCGACCCGGCGTAGGCGATCACGGTGCGCTCCTGCTCGGCGGGCGTGCGCTCGGCGCGCAGGACGGACACGGCCACGAGGTCGAGCGCGTGGGCGACCGCATCGATCGCCTCCAGGCCGCCGTCGTCGACCTGCAGCGCCATCTCGCCCTCCCGCAGCATCGCCGTGGTCCAGCCGGGCGGGGCGTCGTCGAGCACCGCCGGCACGCACACGAGCCGGTAGAGGGGGTCGTTCACGCCCGGCACGCTACCTCACCACGTCCGGCCGCCCCCGTCCTGCGGTGCGGCGGCGAACGTCGGACCTACGACCTCCTGGTGATGAGTTGGATATCCGGTCGGCCGATTTGAGAGGCTGCCGCCCATGGATGCCACCGCCCTCTGGATCCCGCGGCAAGGGCACGCCGAGCTACGACCCGACACCGCTGCGGATCCGGCGCCCCACGAGATCCGCGTCAGGGCGATCGCCTCGGGGATCAGCACCGGCACGGAGCTGGTCCTGTACCACGGGCTCGGCCCCGCGGGCCAGGCGATGACGCCGTCGACGTGCGAGGGACGCTGGGACCTGCCGGTCAAGTACGGCTACCAGAGCGTCGGGCGCGTGATCGACGCGGGCCGCGACTCGGGCTACCGCGAGGGCGAGCTCGTCTTCTGCCGCTACCCCCACCAGGACGTCTACACGATCGACGCCACGGACCCCGAGCTCGTCTACCGGATCCCCGAGTTCGACCCGCCCGAGATCGGCGTGCTCGGCAACAACGCCGACGTCGCGCTCACCGCGCTGCTCGACGTCCCGGTGCGCCTCGGCGACGTGGTCGTCGTCGTCGGCCTCGGCATCGTCGGCATGTTCTGCGCGCTGCTCGCACGCCGCACCGCGGGCACGCTCGTCGTCGTCGACCCGTTCGAGTACCGGCGCGACATCGCGCTGCGCCTCGGCGCGGACGTGGCGGTGCACCCCGACGACGCCGCGGCGGCGGTCGCGGAGGCCAGCGAGGGCCGGGGCAGCGACGTCAGCATCGAGGCCAGCGGCGCCGCATCGGGTCTGCAGCTGGCGATCGACGTCAGCGGGCTGGAGGCGGACGTGTGCGTCGTCGGCTGGTACGGCGCCAAGCAGATCCCGCTCGTCCTGGCGCCGCAGTTCTACTCGCAGCGCCTGAAGCTGGTCAGCTCGAGCGTCCTGTATGCCGGCTCGGGGCTGCAGCCGCGGTGGGACCTCGGGCGCAAGCTCCAGGCGGCGCTCGACCTGCTGCCGAGCATGCATCCCGAGGAGATGATCAGCCACCGGATCCCGTTCGCGCAGGCCCCGGACGCGTTCACGCTCCTCGACGAGCACCTCGACCAGACCCTGGCGGTGATCCTCACCTATGAGTGAAGATCGGACGGGGGCCCGCCCCACGCCGGCAGCGAGAACCAGCCCACCCTGGAGCGCACGGGCCGGCATCGGCACCCGTGACCGCGCGGACGCCCACTGCCATCTCGACGCCCTCTCGCCCGAGGAGCTCGCGTCGGGGCTCGAAGGGGCGCGGGCCGCGGGGATCGGGCTGCTCGTCACGGTCGCCATGGACGTCGAGACGTCGACGCGCGCGGTGCAGATCGCCGAGGCCGAGGACGGCGTGTACGCGGGCGTCGGGCTGCACCCTTGGCTGGCGCAGGACCACCCGGACGGCCCTCCGGTGGACGCGCTGCGCGACCTCGCGCGCAGCGGCCGCGTCGTGGCGATCGGCGAGATCGGCCTCGACTTCGTGGGCAACTCCTGGCGCAACCTCTCCTACGAGGACCCGGAGCTGCGCCGCATCCAGGAGGCCGCGTTCCGCCGCCAGCTGCAGCTCGCCCAGGAGCTCGAGCTGCCGGTGATCCTGCACAGCCGCGGCGCGCACGAGCCGACGACGCGGATCCTCGCCGAGGAGGAGATGGGGCGCCTCGGCGGCTGCGTGCAGTTCCAGGACGGCAGCGCGGCCGACGTCGAGCGCTACACGGAGCTGAACTTCACGTTCTCGATCGGCTCGAGCGTCACGTATCCGGATCCCGGCGGCTGGCACGACGCCGTGCGGGCGGTGCCCGACCACGCGCTCCTGCTGGAGACCGATGCGCCGTGGCTGCCGTACGACGGCTCGGGACGATCGCGCAGCGTGCCCGCGGACCTGACGGTGGTCGCCGATACGGTCGCGCGGATCAGGGGCACCGACGCCGACTCGGTCTTCGCCACGGCCGCCGCGAACCTGCGCCGGGCGCTGCCCCGCATCGGATGAGCGCCGACCTGCTCCTACGCGGCGACGTCGTCCTCGAGGACCGGATCGTCGCCGGCGGCGGGGTGGCTGTCGCGGACGGGCGGATCGCCGCGATCCTCGAAGCGGGCGACGAGCTCCCGGAGGCCGCCGCCGTGCACGACCTGCGCGGCCGCTACCTGATGCCGGGCGTCGTGGACACCCACGTGCACGCCGGGAGCTTCGAGACCGAGGACCTCGCGAGCACGACCGCCAGCGCGGCCTTCGGCGGGGTCACGACGATCGTCGACATGCCCTACGACCGCACCCGGCCGGTGATGGGCGCCGAGCGGCTGGCGGAGAAGATCGAGCAGGTCCGCGCCCAGGCCATCGTCGACGTCGGCCTGTACGGGACGATGCCGAAGGTCGACGGCGTGCCGGTGCTGCGCGAGCTCGTCGACGGCGGCGTGTGCGCGTTCAAGTTCTCGCTGTACGAGTACGACGCGCACCGGTTCCCGCGCATCGCCGACGGCGACCTGCTCGCCGCGTTCGAGACGCTCGCCGGGACGGGCGTGCCGATCGTCCTGCACAACGAGCTGCAGGAGGTCGTCGAGCACCGCCTCGCCGGCCTGCTCGACGGCCGCGACGACGATGCGCTGGCCCATGGCGAGTCGCACCCGCCGGTGTCCGAGACGGCCGCGTCGGCCAAGGCGCTCGACTTCGCCTACTGGACGGGCGCCCGTCTGCACCTGGCGCACTGCACGCACCCGCACACGTTCCGGCTCATCGAGTTCTACCGGCAGCTCGGCGCCGCCGTGTCGGGCGAGACGTGCGTGCACTACCTGCTGCTGAGCGAGGGCGACGTGGCCCGGCTCGGCGCGATCGCCAAGGTCAACCCGCCGATCCGCGACGAGGCGGCGCACGAGCAGCTCTGGACGCTGCTGCGCGAGGGCCGGATCGCGACGGTCTCCACCGACCATGCGCCGTGGCCGATCGAGACCAAGCAGCGCCCGATCCTCCGCGCGTCCGCCGGGATGCCGGGCCTCGAGACCTTCCTGGCCGGCATGGTCACCGCGGGACTGCGGCGCGGCTTCCCGCTGCCGGAGCTGCTCGGGTTCCTGACGTGGCGGCCGGCCGAGGTGTTCGGCCTGGCCGACCGCAAGGGCCGGCTGGCCGTCGGCCTGGACGCCGACGTCGCGGTGTTCGACGCCCGCTCGCCGTGGACGTTCCACGCGGCCGACGCGCCGTCGGCCGCCGACTGGAGCGCCTTCGACGGCTGGTCGTTCGCCGGGCGCGTCGAGGCGACGTACGTGCGCGGGCAGCGGGTCCTGGCGGACCGGCAGGTGGTCGGCGCACCGGGCGGCGGGCGATGGCTGCGGAGAGGCGCGTGAGCGGGACGCGGCCGCGGATCGACGCGGCCCGGCTCGTCGCCGACCTGGAGACGCTCGCGCGTTTCGGCGCGACCGAGCGCGGCGGCGTGGCGCGCGTCGCCTACTCGCCGGCGGACCTCGAGGCGCGCGACTGGCTGGACGCGCAGCTCACCGGACTCGGCCTGGAGGTCCGCCGCGACCCCGTCGGTACGACGATCGCCGTCCTGGCCGGCACCGAGCCCGGCCTCGCGCCGATCGCGGTCGGGTCGCACACCGACACCGTGCCCGAGGGCGGCCGGTACGACGGCGCGCTCGGGGTGGTCGCGGCGCTGGCGTGCGCCCGCGCGATCGCGGCCGGCGGGCCGTCGCTGCGCCACCCGCTCGCGGTCGTCGACTTCGAGGCCGAGGAGGCGACGATGGGCGGTGCGACGCTCGCCAGCCGCGCCATGACCGGCGCGCTGGACGAAGCCGCGCTCGCGCGCCCCGCCTACGACGGCGCGCCGGCCGCGGAGCATCTGCGGCGGGCGGGACTGGACCCCGCGAAGGTCGCCGCCGCGGCGCTGCGGCGAGGCGCGTTCGCGGCGTTCCTCGAGCTGCACATCGAGCAGGGCGCCACGCTCGAGGCCGACGGCGTGCCGATCGCCGTCGTGCAGGGCATCGTCGGGATCCGGCGGTTCGAGGTGGCGTTCACCGGCAGCGCCGCCCACGCGGGCACGACCCCGATGCAGGACCGCGACGACGCGCTCGTCGCCGCCGCGCCCTTCGTCGTCGCCGTGCGCGACATCGCGATCGAGCAGGGCCTGGTCGGGACGGTGGGCACGCTGCGGGTCCACCCGGGGGCGCCGAGCGTCGTGCCGGGGCGGGTGGTCATGGACGTCGAGCTGCGCAGCACCGACGAGACGCGCCTCGACGCCGCCGAGGAGCAGCTCGCGCGGCGCGCGGCCGGGATGGGCGGCGAGGCGGTCCGCCTCTCGGCGAAGGCGCCCGCGCCGTTCGCGCCGCCGCTGCTCGCCATGCTCGAGGACGTCTGTCGCGCGTCCGGGCTCGAGCACCGGCGGATGTGGAGCGGGGCCGGCCACGACGCGGGCGTCCTCACCGCCATCACCGACGCGGCGATGCTCTTCGTCCCCAGCCGGGCGGGCATCAGCCACAACGCCGCCGAGTTCACCGAACCCCGCGACTGCGTGCGCGGCGCTCGGGCGCTGCTGGACTGGATCGTCGCGGTCGACGGCGCGCGCTGACGCGCAGGCGTTGCGATGCGGGGCCGCCGCCGGTTACGCTCGTCGCATGGCGTCCGAGGCCTCCGGCCTCGATCTGCGGGAGATCGCGCGGCGCATCGTCGAGGATCGACCACGCGCCGGCGGGAGCGCACGGGCCGGCACGCCGACCCTCGCCGACCTGGTCGCGGCGCGCCGGCGCCAGGACAGCACGGCGGACGACGCGCCGCCGCCGCTGCCCCGGACACCGGCCCGGCGCGCCCGGCTCGGCCGCGACCTGCGCCTGACGATCGACGGCCCGCTGCCCGGCGATGCGGTCGCCGTGCTGGTCACGCGGCGCGCGCGCTGGCAGGTCGAGCCGCGGCCGTTCGCTGACGGCGAGATCGACGTCGCGCTGCCCGAGGAGATCGGCGAGGAGGTCGTCGAGGTGTGGCTGAGCCGCAACGGCCGCGCCGCGGGTCCCGCGGTGGTGGAGCTGACCGCGGCTCTGCTCGACACGCACATGCCCGGGGCACAGGCGTGACGCAGATCAACCGGTTGTTCAGCACCTCGCCCCAGGTGGCCGAGCAGGTCATGCCCTTCAAGATGTCGATCGGCGACGACGGCCGGGCCATCACGTTCGCGCCGTTCTCGACCTTCAACGAGGGCGAGGTGGGCGTCGCCGTCTCGACCGCGTCGGTGCACCGCATCGGCCAGACGGTGCTGCTGCACCGCATCGCCCTGGCCGACGGCACGGCGTTCCCGTACGCCGTGGCGCTGCGCCCCGATGCCGGCCTGGACCCCGCGGTCCGCGCCGAGCCGCTGGACCCGAGGACCGGCAGCGCCGTCGGCCACGCCCAGCCGGTCGACGTGTACGTCCGGCCCGTGTACGTCGACGTCGTCGCCGGGCAGGGGTCGATGCTGGTCTTCCTCGTGCCCGCCCTGACCGCCGCCGGGAATTGGGCCGCGGCGCAGGACATGGTCACTCGAGTCCTGGAGCTCGGCGACGGCGAGGCCGACGGCTCGATGCCCCTGCGCGTCGCCACCAACCGGCTGCAGATCACGGCCGCCGCCCCGGGCCCAGTGCACGTCGGGCGCCGGTTCGGCCTGCCGTTCACCATCGCGGTGCCGCCACAGGAGGGGGCAGGCGGCGTGGGAGCGGCCTGGGCGCGCCACCCGGAGCTGGTCTCGAGCGCCGACTTCACGACGTTCCTCGGCGATCCCACGACGCCGTCCGTCGCGCTTCTGCTGCAGCAGCCGCGGCGCCCGTTCGTCGACCGCTGGGGCCATGCCGAGCTCACGCCTCTGCCGTTCAGCGTGACGCTCCAGGCGGTCTACCTGGACGACACGTCGCCGGCCCTGCGGCTGATCGACCCGGACCGCCTCGCGCGGCGCGGCCAGTACCGGGGCGAGTCCGAGGGCTACCGCTTCCCGGAGGGGCTCGGCGACTACCTCTTCGCGCGCCGGGCCGGCAGCGCCATGCTGCGGATCAGCGAGCCCGGGCTGTTCGGGGCGGGCCTCGACTTCGCCACGGCGGACATCCCCCTGGAGATCGAGCCGATCGAGCTGATCCTCGGGCTGACCAGCCGCGGAGTCGCGAGCGACCAGATCCTCATGGAGGACGAGTGGCTCGACGACGAGGGCGTGCTCGTCGGCGGCTTCGACGTTAGGGTGAGCCTGCCCGCGATCGCGGTGCCGCCGGGCGACGCGGCCCTGGTCTACGACTCGCGGACGATGCCGGCGTACGTGTCGGCGACGGTCGACCCGGGCGAGCTGACGATCGAGACGATCGTCGTGCAGCAGCGCACCGCCCTCTCGGACCCGCCGGACCTCTTCGGCCCGGCCGGCGACAACGTGCGCCGCTCCTTCCGGATCCGCGCGCGGATCGAGGACACGTCGGTGGCGCAGTTCTGGCTGCCCGCGGACGCGGCGCCGTCGGGCGCGCAGGCCGACTACGTGGGCGACTTCGGGCAGATCGTGCGCGCCACCGGTCCGGGCTCCACGCGGCTCACCGTCGAGCTGCTGGCGATCGGCGACCCGCTCCCCGAGGAGTGCGTCGCCTACGACATGCCGCCCGCGCGCGAGCTCGAGATCGTGGTGCCCGAGCCGCTCGTCGCCAGCCTCGCGTCGTGGGAGGACAGCTGGTTCAGCGGCGCCAACGAGCTCGACTTCACCCGCCCGGAGCGGGAGGTCATCTACAAGGCCGGGACCGTGCGCGGCGCGGTGGCGCACCACCGGCCCGCCTCGCAGTCGGAGCGGATCACGCTCGAGGTCCAGCGGCCGGCGGGCGCCGACCTGCTCTACGACCTGCGCGAGGGGACGCTCGCGGTCGACGCGGAGGGCGCCATCGCCCAGGCCGTCGCCGACCTGCGGATGAGCTCCGCCGGCGGGGACAACCGCCTGGTCCTGCGGGCGTGGAAGCCGATCAACGAGGTCGTCGGCACGGGGGAGTCGGTCGCCGCCGAGACGCTCGAGGCGGTCGCGCCCGTCGCGCGCGACCTCGCCTTCGCCGCCGCGCCGGGCGATGGCGCCTCGCCGCCGCGCGTCGTGCGCCGCGAGCTGCCCGACATGACGTGGACGGCCGGGCGGGCGACCCACAGCGAGCTGCGCGCGCGCCCGCCGAGCGGCGGCACGACGACGCTGCGGGCGGACGCCACCGTGGCCTACGACGCCGAGGACGTCCGCGGCACGCGCCCCTCACTGCCCGCCGAGACCGGCACGCACCGGGTGGAGGCCGTCGCCTACAACGACTTCGCCGCGACGGCGAGCGACACGCTGACGGTTGTCGCGCCGCGACCGGAGGTCGACGTGGCGCTGAGCGTCCCCGCCGGCTTCGCGGGCCGGTACCGCAGCCCGAACCAGGTCGGCGCATCCGTGGCGCGGGTCAGCGCCGACGTGACCGTGCGCTTCGCGCTGACCCTCGAAGCGTCGGGTCCGGGGGTCGACGAGGACGACAGCCCGGATCAGCCGTTCCAGCAGCGCAGCTTCGCCTTCGACCTCCCGCCCGGCCCGGACGAGCTGGCCGTCGGCGACAACGCGTTCCGCTTCACCGGGCGCAACGAGTTCGGCTCGGGGGACCGCACGGAGGTCGTCCGCCGCCGCGACCAGGTCTACGACTTCGACCTCGTCGAGGTCTCGCTCGAGTGCCTCGACGACAACCGCTTCCTGCGCGCCGACGTCATCCTCGACGGCCAGCAGATCGACCACGTCGAGCAGTCCTTCCGCGTGTTCTGGAGCGTCGGCCCGGTGGCCGAGTCCCCCAGCCCGCTGGGGTTCGACCTGGTCAGCTTCGAGGTCCTGCGCCAGGATTCCGACGGCGACCTCGTCTCCTCCTCCTCGCCGCTGCTGGTCGGGATCAGCACGGCGGGGCTCGTGGGCCCCGACTACGAGGATCTCCTCGTCGTGATCGTCGTGTCGCCGTCGCGGGTGCTCGACCACGAGGACAACATCCCGTTCGACGGCGACACCCGCTGGCTGCGCGTCGCCCTGCGCGACTCCTCGCACGGCGACATCCCGGTCGAGGCGGTCGAGGTCTGACCATGGGCGCGCTGACGATCGAGGTGGGCGCCGCGAGCCCGGCGCAGGGCGACAGCGTCGAGGTCCGCGTCGGGGTCGACCCGGGCGACGCGAGCCTGGCGGGGCTGCGCGTGCGCGCGATCCTGCCGCCCGACGCGCTGGCCACCGGAGTGCCGGCGGCCGGCGCGCCCGACGACGCGTTCGCCGCCGCCGGCCCGTCGGCCGCCGCCGGCGCGCTCGACGTCGTGCTCTCGCCGGCCGCGCCGATCACTGCGCCGCGCGAGCTGTTCCGCGTGCCGGCGACCGTCGTGGGCCTGCGCGGGCTTCAGTACCGGCTGCGGGTGCGCGCCGACGAGGCGCTCGACGACCACGGCGTCCCCGCGGAGCTGGCCCCGGCGGCGCTGGCGCTCACCGTCGCGCCCGGCGCGCCCGCGATCCTGCCCGCGGACGTCGCGCCGGCGGAGCGGGGCTCCGCCTACGGCGCTCCGCTCCTGGCCCAGGGCGGCACGCCGCCCTACGCGTGGCGGCTCGCGGACGGCTCGGCGCTGCCCGGCGGCCTGCTGCTGCGCGACGGCGGCGTGATCGAGGGCGTGCCCACCCAGACCGGGGCGTTCCCGTTCACCGTCTCGCTCACCGACGCCGACGGCACCGCGGGCGGCCAGGCGTCGTTCTCGCTGACCGTCCTGCCCGAGGCGCCGGCGATCACGTCGGCGGACCTTCCCCGCGCCGTGCTGGGACGCGCCTACTCGGCGGCGCTCTCCGCGACCGGCGGCGCGGGCGGCCGCACGTGGACGGCGGAGGGCCTGCCGCCCGGCCTCCACGTCCAGCAGGACCGGATCGCCGGCACGGTGACCGCGGACCGGGCGGCGTGCGGCGCGCACCGGGTGACGGTCACGGCGGCCGAGACCGGGGGGACCGGCCGCTCGGCCACACGGTGGCTCGACCTCGTCGTGCTCCCCGCCGCCGAGCATCGCATCGCGGTGGACGACCCGGGGGCGCTCGTCGTCGGGCGCGACCTCCACGTCGCCCGGTTCGACGTGACGATCGGCGTCTCCGCGTACACGCCGGGCATCGACGGACCGACGCGAGAGATCCTCGAAGGGGTGCTCGAGGACCTCATGACCGACATCGTCACGGTCATGGGCGAGCCGGAGCTCCCCGGCCGGCCGGGCGACGGCCTCCCCGGCGGACCGGACCCGCGGCCGGGCCGGGACCCGCAGCCCGTCGACCCGCCGCGGCCGGGCGGCGGCGACGTCGACCCCGTCCCGGGCGACGACCGGCCGCCCGGCGGACGGCGCCCGGGCGACGAGCGCAACGACCTGCTCACGGCCCTCCTCGACGAGTACCGCACCGTCAGCGACTGGCTGCGCGACACCGTCTCGGCCGACGCGATCGTCCAGGTCTGGATCGACGACGTGCTCGTCAAGGCTCATCACCCGCGGCTCTGGGACAGGCTGCCGGGCCGCGGGCGCCGCATGCATCCGACCCGGGTCGCCGTCCACCGCCGGGCGCTGCGCCGCTCGGCCCACTTCAAGCGCGTCGACGCGCTGCTGGGCAAGGGCACGCAGCGCGCCAAGCTGCTGCACCGCGCGACCGAGCACCTCACCGCGCGCCTCGCGGCGGGCGCGCCCCCGGCGGGCCTGCACCGCGTCGGCCCGAAGCGCCGCGGCGACGCGCCGCAGCCGGCGCCCCGGTACTTCGCCGGGCCCGGCGGCCTGGGATCGGGTCCGCAGTTCGATCCGTGGGCCTCGATCCGCAGCGCGCTGGACGCGCTCGCCGACTGGACGCTGCGCTGGACCGCCCCGTTGCGGGAGGCGATCGAGGAGGGCGGCGACCGGCTGATGCTGACCGCCGGGCCGCACCGGGTCCGGGTCAGCGTCGAGCGCTGGGTGACGGTCCTCGACGCGGGCGACCCGATCGACGCGGCGTCGGCCGCCGCCGCCTCGGTGTCGGCGACGGTGCGCATCACGCCGCGCAACCCCGAGGGCTGGCCGCGGCTCGACGAGGGGCTCGTGTGGTCGAGCGGCGGGGTGGCCGACGGCTCGTCGCAGACGTTCGTCGCGAACCTCGGCGCGTCGGGCCTCGACATCGTGTGCGCGACGGCGGACGGCGTGCAGATCCTGCCCGCGACCGGAGACCCGGCCGCGCCGTACGCGCCGGCCCGGCCGTTCTCCTGCCCGCCGTCGTTCGCGCCCCGGTCGCTGGCCGCCGGCGCACAGGACGACATCGGGCGCGGCATGCTGGTGTGCGCGGGCGACGGGGAGGTCGAACTGGCCGTCAACGGCGGCGTCGGCGGCTTCGTCGGACGCCGCCTGCCGCGCCCGGCGGATGCGCCGGTCGGCGGCGTGCGGGTGGGGCCGCCGGACGCGTCCGGCTGGTCGCGCGTGCTGCTGCTTCGCGAGCGCGCCGTCGAGGTCCATGCGGGACTCGGCGCGCTGCTGCACGAGCCGCCCGGGACCCCCGCCGCGGCGGTCACGCCGGTGCGCTCGCTCGTGGCGGGTGACCGTTGCACGACCTTCGCCTGCTTCCGCGACGCGACCGGGACGGACCGGGTCGCGGTCGGGTTCCTCTACGCCGGGACCGTGGAGACGGCGGCGCTGGGGCCGGACGGCGCCCTCGCGATGCCCACCCGGCTCGCCGGCTTCGACACCATCGACCACCATCGCCAGCCGGTCGCGCTTCCGGTGACGGCGCTGGACCCGGCGGGGCCGGCGTGCCTCGTCGTCGCGCTGCGCCAGGGCCACGCGCTGGTCCCGGTCCCGCTCGCGGCCGGAGTGTCGCGGCCGGATGCGGTCCGTACCCCGCTTGCGGCGTCCCGGGTCGTCGCGGGCCCGGGCGAGGGCGGCGGCATCGTGGCGGTGTTCGAGCCGGACGGCGCCGCGTGGTGGGCGTGGTGGCCGGGAGCGGGGGCGCCGGCCACCTGGCTGCCGCTGATTGCTGACGGCGGCGTGCGCGCCGTGTCGTCCGCGGACGACGTCCTCGCGTTCTCGGTGGCGGGCGCGATCGCCGCCTTCACCTGAGCGGCGCGGTCAGCCGCGCCCGCGGGCGTCCTCGGCGATCGCCGCCTTCACCTGAGCGGCGCGGTCAGCCCGCCCGTCCGCGATGGCCCGGGCGTCCTCGGCGATCGCCGCCTCGAGCGCGGTCCACTCATCGAGCCCGACGAGCGCCTGGCGGTCCTGCCAGCTCAGCATGCGGTCGAGCAGGCCGTTCGTCGTCCGCTCGGCGCGCAGCTCGCGGAACGCGTCGAGCACGCTCGCCGCGGCGACGCGCAGCGCGACGTTCGCGAAGAAGGCGATCCGGAACCCGAGCACCTCGAGCTGGGCGCCCGGCAACAGCGGGGTCGCGCCGCCCTCGACGATGTTCACGACGGTGGGGACGTCGACCGCGGCGGGGATGGCGGCGAGCTCGGCCTCGTCGCGCGGTGCCTCGACGAAGATGACGTCGGCGCCCGCGCGCACGTAGGCGGCGGCGCGCTCGAGCGCGCGCTCGAGGCCCTCGGTGGCGATCGCGTCGGTGCGCGCCACGATGATCGTCGCCGGGTCCTGGCGGGCGCGGCCCGCGGCGACGAGCTTCTCGACCATCTCTCGGGTCTCGACGACCTCCTTGCCCGCGAAGTGCCCGCAGCGCTTCGGCGCCCGCTGGTCCTCGAGCATGATCGCGGCGGCGCCGAGGCGCTCGAGCTCCTCGACCGTGCGCATGACGTTGAGGTGGTTGCCGTAGCCGGTGTCGGCGTCGACGATCGCCGGCAGGTCGACGGCGCGCACGATCCGGCCGGCCATCTCGACGGTCTCCGACATCGTCACGAGCCCGAGGTCCGGCCAGCCGAACTCCGTGTTCGCGATGCCGGCGCCGGTCACGAAGATCGCCTCCATGCCGGCGTGCTCGGCGAGGCGGCCGTGCAGGGCGCCGGTCACGCCGGGGACGACGAGGAGCTCCGGCCGGTCGAGGCGCTCGCGCAGGCGGCGGGCGGCGGGGTTGGCGCTCACCGGCTCGGCTCCAGCGCGGGAGCCGCGGCGCCCGCGGGCACGCGGCGGACGTGGCGGCCCGTGCCCGGCTCGGCGAGGACCTCGCCGTCGCGGGCGATGACCGCACCGCGTCGGAGCGTCGCCACCGGCCAGCCCCGCAGCCGGCGGCCCTCGTAGATCGAGAAGTCCGAGCGCGACTCGCTGCGCGACGCGTCGACGGTCTCCTCGCGGTCGAGGTCGACGAGCACCAGGTCGGCGTCCGCGCCGGGGACGATGCTGCCCTTCGTCGGGTGCAGGCCGAAGATGCGGGCGGGGTTCGTCGCGGTGAGCTCGGCGATGCGCTCGAGCGGCAGTCCGCGGCGATGGTGGCCCTCGCCGAGCATGACGGGCAGCAGCGTGTTGACGCCGGGGAAGCCGGCGGAGGCGGTCCAGATCGACCCCTCCTTCTTCGCGCGCGGGCGGGAGTTGTGGTCTGAGCCGACCGTCTGGATGCTGCCGTCCGCGAGCCCCTCCCACAGCGCGTCGACGTCGTCCTGCGTGCGCAGCGGCGGGTTGACCTTGCCGAGCGACCCGACGTCCGACTCGGCGGTGTGGGTGAGGTAGTGCGGGCACGTCTCGACGTGGGCGCGCCAGCCGTCGGCGGTGTGGCGGCGGATGACCTCGAGGCCCTCGCGGTTCGTGAGGTGCGGGATGTAGATGCGACAGCCCGTGCGGTGGGCGAAGAGCAGGGCCGTGAAGATGTCGTGCGCCTCGACGAAGTCCGGCCGCGCGGCGTTCCAGGCGGGCAGGCCCTCGGCGCCCGTCGCCTTGACCTCGGGCAGGATGCGCCAGATCGTCTCGATGTTCTCCGGGTGGACGGCGAGGACGACGTCGGGGAAGGCGGCGACGGCGCGGCACAGCGCGAAGAAGAAGCCCGTGTCGGTGCCCTCGACGCCCATGTACGCGCCTTCATCGCCCTTGAAGTTCGCGAAGTACTTGAACGAGTGGACGTCGTGCTCGCGGACGAGGTCGGGCAGCTCGCGCAGATGCTCCTCGCTCATGACGATCGGGTGCGTCGCCCAGTCGATGACGGACGTCGATGCGGCGAGCGCGCGCTCGGCCGGCTCGGCCTCGGTGTACGGGCTCGAGCTCTGGACGTAGTTGAGGACCGTGGTGACGCCGCCCTGCGCCGCGGCGCGGCTCTCGGTCGCCCAGTCGTCGGGATGGCCGAGGCCGAAGTGGACGTGCGGGTCGACGAGGCCCGGCAGGACGACGAGGCCGTCCGCGTCGAGCTCGTCCTGCGCCGACCCGGCGGCGCCGGGCGCCGTGACCGCGGCGATCCGGCCGTCGGCGACGGCGATGTCGGCGGCGCACAGCCCGGCTCCGGGCAGCACGGCGCGCCCGTTGCGCACGACGAGGTCGTGGGTCACGACGCCTCCCTCCGCGATGTCAGGCCGTCGAGGTACGCCACCACGTCGGAGCTCGGCATGACGTCCGCGTACTTGGCCTGCAGGTCGAACAGGTTGACCGCGTGGCTGGTGGGCGAGCGGTCGTACACCGCGTCCTCGGCGACCGCGCAGTGGAAGTTGTAGGCGAAGGCGTCGACCGCGGTGCAGCGGACGCACCCGCTCGTGGTGCAGCCGAGGAGGATCACGGAGTCGATCTTCAGATCGATCAGGTGGCTGACGAGTGCGGTCCCGAAGAACGCGCTCGGGTGGCGCTTGGGGATCAGCAGGTCCCCGTCGTGCGGCGCCACCTCGTCGACGAACGCGTAGCCGCGACCGCCGACCTCCATGAGCGACGGGATCTTCGTCCCCGTGCGGCCGGCGTCGAGCGACCCCTTCGGCGCGACGTGCGGGTACACGACGGGTGCGCCGGCGGCCCGCGCGGCGGCGATCACGGGCACCATGCGCCCGATCGCGTCCCAGCCCGTCTGCCCGCAGCTCGTGCGGTAGTGGCGCTGCATCGACTCGAGGATCGGCAGCGGCTCGTCACCGACGGTGCGGTACTGGACGTCGATCACGAGCACCGCGGGCGCGCGACCGAGCCCGACCGGGCGGCCGAAGCCCGCCCGCTCGTACAGGTCCCACTCCTCGGCCGGCACGACGTCCCGCCACGCGCCGGCGAGCGTCTCGTCGCCCGCAGACATGGTCAGGCGCTGGAGGCTAGGCCCCGAGCGCGGCGTCGTCAAAGCGACGGTTCGGCGGGGGACGCGTCCCCGTGTAGCGTGCGCGCGACCCGGCTGCCAGAAGGAGCGACACCGACATGAGCCCGAACCCACGGAGCAAGTCGACCGCGACGAAGGAGAACGCACTCGACTCGCAGGAGATCGACGCGTTCCTCGCGATCAAGCAGGACGGGCGCCTTGGAAGCAACCGCGGCGACGGCTGGTGGCACGTAACGCCCATCTGGTACCTCTGGGAAGGCGGCCGCTTCTTCCACACGCTCGGCGCCGGCCGTCGCCACGTCCGCAACCTGCGCGAGGACGCCCACGCCACCCTCTGCGTCGACGAGGACCCGCGGCTCACCGAGGGACTCGAAGCCGGGGCGCGGTCCGTCGTCTGCTTCGCGACCGCCGAGCTCTCCGAGGACGAAGGGCTCATCCGCGAGGTCACCGAGAAGATCCTCGTGCGCTACCTCGGGCCCGAGGCCTCGGCCTACGTAGACCCCATCATGGCCGAGGGGCGCACGATCGTGACGCTGACGCCGTCGCACTGGCTGACCTGGGACTACAACAAGGACTGAGCCGGGCCCGGCGGGTGTCGCATTCGGACACCAAACGCTGCGAACTGAGACAATGCCGAGCCTGATGGCCGGACTGCGAGTGCGTATCGGCGGCGACGGCCCTGTCGTCACAGAATCCGACGAAACCGGCTGGCGTCTGCTGGTGCGCGGCCAGGTTCACGAGAGCGGGGTCGATCCAGCGGACCTCCACATCGCGCTGCGTGACCTTGCCCTCCGCGATCGCGACCTCGCACGCGACGCATTCGCCGTCGTGTGCAACTGCGCCGGGGCCTGGGAGGACGAGTACACCGAGGAACACGGAGAAGACGCGCTCACCTTCGAGGACTGGATGGAGCGCATCGAGTACGGCGGTATCACGTTGGTCAACGAGGACGGCGAGCTCGAGACCAGCGTTTGCGCCCCCCGCCGCCGACCGCCGGACAAGCTCCGCGGCGAGCCGATCTAAGCCTGCATGCCGGCCCGCCGCGGCGGCCGCAGGTCGATTCGGAGCTCGGCGGCGAGCACGGCGGCGGGATGCCCATGGCACCCCTACCTCCGCCGGCGGGTGGCCGACGAGCTGATCACGGACCGCCCTGGCCTCGGTCGCGCAGGAGCCCGCGCAGATCACCCACCGGCCCCAGGTGGCGCAACTTGTCGGGGTTGACGATCGCGTTCACGCCTTGGATCTGGCCCTCCGCGATGTCGAGGACCAGCACGCTGATCAGCCGGCCCTCGCGGTCGAAGAACAGTGCACCTGGTTGGCCGTTGACCTCGTCGCGGCGCATGGTGAAGCCGCCCAGGCGGGCGAGTGTGCGCAGACCCGCGATCAGCAGGCGCGCCACCTTGCGGCGGCCGTGGACCGCTCGTGCGGCGGCGGGCGCCTTGCCGCCGCCGTCGCCGCAGAAGGCGACGTCGTGGGCCAGCAGCTCCTCCAGCCCTTGGAGGTCCCCCTCCTCGGCGGCAGCGAAGAAGCGGGCCGCGAGCTCCTCCTGCTGCTCGCGCGAGACCTCGAACCGGGGGCGCCGCTCCTCCACGTGGCGACGCGCCCGGGTCACGAGCTGGCGGGCGTTCTGCTCGCTCGTGCCGACGATCTCCGCGATCCTGTCGTAGGGCTCGCCGAACACCTCGCGCAGCAGGAACGCGGCGCGCTGCTCGGGCGACAGGCTCTCCAGCAGGACGAGGAAGGCGAGCGACAGCGAGTCCGCCATCTCGGCCCTGCGGGCGGGATCATCGTCGGCGCTGGTCACGAACGGCTCCGGCAGCCACTCGCCCACGTAGGTCTCGCGCCGGACCGCCGCCGAGCGGAGGTGGTCGAGCGCGAGCCGCGAGACCACCGTCGACAGGTAGGCCCGCGGCGACTCGATCCGCTCGCCGCCCTCGCGCGCCCGGTGCAGGCGAAGGAGCCCCTCCTGCACCGCGTCCTCCGCCTCGCTCACGCTGCCGAGCATCCGGTAGGCGATCGCGAACGCCGACGGGCGCAGCTCGTCGAGCTCTTCCCCGGTCATCGCGTCACCCGAGTCCCTGCGCGAAGCCCTGCCGCCAGCTCGGATACCGCAGCTCCCAGCCGAGCTCGCGCTTGGCCTTCTCGTTCGAGGCGCCCCTCGCCTCGGTCATCATGATGGTGGCCGCCTCACCGGCCGCCAGCCGCCCGAGCCAGCGGGGGACACGCCTTGGTGGCTTGGCATCCAGCGCGGTCGCCAGCACCGGCAGCCACTCCCGCAGGGGCGCGGGGTCGTCGTCGACGATGTTGTAGACACCGGGCCGGCCGCGCTCGACCGCGATCGCGGTCGCCGCCGCGGCATCCTCGACGTGCACGTGCGAGAAGACGCCGCCACCCCCGCCGACGATCGGAAACCGCCGCTTGCGGATCGGCGCCGCCATCACCGCGTCCGGAGCCCGGCTGATCGCGGTTCCCGGACCGTAGAAGCCGCCGTAGCGCAACGCGAGACCTTCGCCCCACTCGATCGTCGTCACCGCCGTCTCCAGGTAGAGGTACCCCGCCTGCACCGTCCGCAGCGCCGCCGGCGGATCGGGATCGAGGGGATCGGCCTCGCTCAGCGCCGGTCCACCGGTGCGGGCGAATCGAAACGCCCCGAAGCTCTGCGCCACGACGCGCCGAGCCCCGACGGCGCGGCCGGCCGCCAGGAGATGGTCCGTTGCCTCGGTCCGCAGTCGATTGGTCATGGTCGCCGCGACGGAGCGCTCGGGGCGTCGCGCGTCACGGACGCTCAACGGACCGGACAGCGCCGTGAGCTCATGCACGATGACCTCGGGCTCGGCGGACGCCACCGCCTCGGCGACGGCGTCGGGGTCGAGCGCGTCGGCCACGACCGGGCGCGCTCCCAGGCTGCGCACCTCGTCCTGCTTCGATGCGGTCCTGGTCATCCCCACCACTTCGTGACCGCGCGCCACCAGCTGCGGGACGAGCTGCCTGCCGAGAACGCCCGTCGCTCCCGCTACGAACACCTTCATGACCGCTCCTTTCGTCTCATGTCCCCTCCTGGACGAGATGGCGGCGCCGTCTGTGACAGTCGCATCGTCGGATCCGCTTGCCGCTCATGCCGTCCGCAATGCCACGGTCGGCGGCATCCGGGACGCTCGAACGGCCGGGATCAGGCCGGCGAGCGCGCCGATCAGGAGCGCCGAGGCGATGCCGCCCGACCACGCCTCGGCGGGGATCACGACCGCCCAGCTCTTCGAGCCGGCGTACGCGGCCGTTGCCGCGGCCCCGGCCAGCACGCCGACGACGCCGCCGATGAGGGCTGAGCAGGATCGCCTCGGCGAGGAACTGCGTCCGGATCTGACCCTTCGTCGCCCCAAGCGCGCGACGCAGGCCGATCTCCGAGCGGCGTTCCAGCACCGAGATGATCATGATGTTGGCGACACCGACGGCGCCCACGATCAGTGCCACCACGCCGAGCCCGAGAAAGAGGCTGTCGAACGCGCCCGCGGCGGCGGCCCGGGCGGTGAGCACGTCGGACGGCTGACTGACGTTCGCCTCGTTCGGTGCTTCGGGGTTGGCGGTCTGCGCGAGCAGCGACTGCACGGCCGCCTCATGCCCGGAGGCGGCGCGCACGTAGATCGAGCTCGGCGGGCCGGCCTTCTCCTCGCCGCGGACCAGGCTGACGTAGCCGAGGTACCTCCGGGCGGCCGGATAGCCGATCAAGGCGCTGCTGTCGATGTCGGGCGCCAGCGGCGAGGGCTTCAGGATGCCCGCGACGTTGAACCACTGCTCGCCCAGCCAGATGCGCTGATCAGGGAGGACCCGGTCGATGCCGAGTCGTTGCGCGGCGGCGGAACCGAGCACCGCGACCGGCTCGCGGGCGGTGCCCTCGTTGAGCCAGGTGCCGCGTGCGACGCCGGTGTTGAGCACGGACGGCAGGTTCAGGCTGGTGGCCTGCACCTGGAGGCCACCGGTGTTGCCCACCGGGATCAGCGGGTTCCGATAGACCTTCGCGTCCTTCGTCAGGCCGGTGTGTGCCACCAGCTCGACGTCGTCGAGGTGCGTGATCCGCGCCGGCGCTTCGAGCGGCAGCGTCGCCTCCTCCCCCGTGAGGCTCTGCCCCGCCTCGACCGTCAGCATGTTCGTGCCGAGCCGGTCGATCTCAGCGAGCAGCCCGGACTGCGAGGAGGAGGACAACCCGAGGACCGCCACGATCGCCGCCGTTCCGATCGCGATCCCGAGCGCCGACAGCGCGGCGCGCAGCGGCCGGGCGCGCAGCCCGACGCTCGCCACGCGCAGCCCGTCCGTCAGCCGCAATCGGAGATCACCCGGCCGTCCAGCATCCGGACCTGGCGCGGCAGCCGATCGGCGAGCCCCGCATCGTGCGTGATCATGACGATGGTGGCGCCGGCGGCGTTGAGCTCGCGGATGAGCTCCATGATCGATGCGCCGGTGGTGCTGTCGAGGTTCCCGGTCGGTTCGTCGGCGAGCACGATCGCCGGGCGCCCGACCACGGCTCGGGCGATCGCCACGCGCTGGCGCTCCCCTCCGGAGATCCTGGTGGGCTTGAAGCTCGCGCGTTCGGCGAGGCCGACCCGTTCGAGCGCCTCATCCGCGCGCCGGTACCGCTCGGCGGCGGGGACGCCGGCGTAGAGCAACCCGTCGGCGACGTTCTCCCGCACCGTCGCGTGCTCGGCCAGGAAGAACTGCTGGAAGACGAACCCGATCTCCCGAGCCCGCAGCAGCGACAGCTCGCGGTCGCTCAGACGCGCCGCGTCGACCCCAGCGATCCGCACCACGCCGCTGCTGGGCCGCTCGAGCGTCCCCATGACGTGCAGGAGCGTGGACTTGCCCGACCCGGAGGGCCCGACGATCGCCACCAGCGCGCCCGGCCGGACGCAGAAGGACACCCCCCGGAGGGCCGGTACCGGCGGCTGCTCGTCGTAGACCTTGGTCACCCCGTCGAGCTCCAGCACAGAGTCGCCGCTCACAGCGACGGCACCACCACTGGATCGCCTTCGCGAAGATCGCCCTCGACCTGGACCCGCCCGCGTGCGGTGTCGAACAGACCCAGCTTCACCGCGACCAGCTCGCGCCGGCCGCCGTCGCGCACGACCTCGACCGCGAACCCGCCGCCGGACTTCCCGACGAGCGCGAGGACGGGGACGCTCAGGACGCCCTCCACTCCCCGGGTCGCGATCTCCACCTGGACCGGGGCCCGGTCGAGCCCGCGCGCCTTCTCCGGGGTGTCGAGACTGATGTAGGCCGTGATCGTCGCGGCCCCGGCATTGGCGTTCTGCCCGGCGGGGGCCTGGGCGACTCTCCCGAGGCGGGCGACCCTTCCTGTCACCGACTCGAGGCCGGGCAGCATGATCTGCGCATGGTCGCCCACCTTCACCTCCCCCTGCTGGGACGCGTCGAGCTGCACCTGCACGTCGAGCGTGTCGGACGTGCCCTGCGCGACCTGTGCACCCGACCGGGCGGATCCACCGAGCGCGCCGGTCACCCTGGAGACCCGCACCGGCCTGGGCAGGACGACCGCATCGTCGACACGGAGCGCTCCGGTCACCGACAACCCCTTGTCGTGCTGGAGCTTCCTGAGCGCCGCCGCCGTCCGCGACGTGAACGCATCGTCGCGGGGATGGGCGTCGTAGCCCAGCTGGTGCAGGTTCCGGTTGAGCTGACGGACGTCGCGGCCCACGTCGCCCCCGCGCAGGCGGCGATACACCGGAAGCGTGCCGCACAGCAACAGCACCGGGCGGTCGTCCACTCGGTAGAGCACGGCGCCGCAGCTCACCTTGTCACCGGCCTCGGGCAGCTCGGTGTACGTCCCGTGGGCCCGGTTGATCACCGAGTACGGCGAGCCGTCCGATCGCGCCCGATAAGTCAGGGTCCCATCCAGGGAGACCATGGCCGCAAGCGCTCCCCTCTCCACCTTCACGGTGCTCGTCGGCGGCTCCTGGGCGGCCGGGGTCGCGTCCGGCGAACCGGACACGACGACCACGCCGCCGATGGCGGCGGCGGCGACCAGGACGGCCGCGGCGGCCAGCACCCACGTCTTGCGCTTCACTGGTCCCTCAGTGCCGCTGCCACAAGATCGCCGCATCGCCGCATCGCGGCATTGAGAATGCTCATGCCACCGCTCGTTGCGGAGGATGGGATTCGATTCGTGTCGACGAGAGGCTCACCCTTGGTGGGGTCCGGAAAGTCCTTCACGCCGTTCTCGCGTATGCACCGGGCGAACTTGAGGGCATTGTCCTGCTCCGCGGCGCTGCGCTCGTGGCCCGTGAACCCCGCGGGCTGCAGGTCCTTGCACGCGCCGATGGCCTTCTTCCACGCCGGGGTGCTCGGATCCAGCGACGAGCCGTTCAGGACCCCATCGATCGTCAGGCCGCCCGACGCGACCGGGTCCGGGAACTCGCCGACGCCGTTGTCGCGCATGCACTGGGCGAACCTCACCGCCTTGTCCTGATGGGAGGCGTTCTCGGTGGTGCCGGCGGTGGAGCCGCTCGAACAGCCCGCGCCGATCAGGGCGATCAGGGCAAGCGCGGCCGGCGGCCATGGTCTTCTCGTCACTGGGACATCCTTGGATCGTGCGTCGGGTCGGCGTACGTGGGCGGGCAGCCGTGATCGGTGGCTTCGGGGCGCAGTTCGTAGTGCCAGGGCTCGTTGCCGTAGATCTGGCACAGCCCGTACCGGGCGCCGTGCCGGGACAGCCACGCCGCGGCAGGGAGCACGAGGTCGACCGCGTCCCCCGACACGTGCGCGGACCTGGTGGGGGTGGCCACCCATCGGGCCGCCTCCTCCTGTGAGCCGTACCTGGAGACCGCCTCATTGAGGAGCCGCGCCTGGTACGCCGGGGAACGCCAGCCGCTGTCGACGAGGAACCGGACCCCGTCGTGCGCGGCGTCCGTTGCCGCTCGGCGCAGAGCACCGAGGAGCGCTGGATCGAGGTTGGCGACACCCGGAACCTGGTCATCGAAGATGGTCGTACCGCCGGGGACGGCACCGTCAGCTTCGTCGAGCGCGCCACGGTGCTCGCTGCGAAGACTGTGGTGCGCGCTGCGAGGGACGTCGACGGGCGATGCGGCCGTCGAGAACGGGGACGCGGGCCACTGGTGGCCGAGGACCGCGGCGATCGCCGCGAGGACGACGAGCAGGGCAGCGACACGGGCCCTGCGGATCCGCATCCGGCGCGTCGCCGTTCGTGCTGGTGCGCTGTACATCACGCCTCCAGTCAAGGCAGCGTGACGTTGCCGGCACGTATGTGGTTTTCGATACGCCGGCGATATGCGCCCTCGTTAGCCTCGAAGCGTGCGTGTGCTGCTCGTCGAGGACGAGCCCTATATGGCGGAGGCGATCCGCGACGGCCTACGCCTGGAAGCGATCGCGGCAGACATCGCCGGCGACGGCGCGGCCGCCTTGGAGCTCCTGGGCCTCAACGCCTACGACATCGCCGTCCTCGACCGAGACGTTCCCGCCCCCACCGGTGACGAGATCGCCAGGCGCATCGTCGCCTCCGGCAGCGGCATGCCGATCCTCATGCTCACCGCCGCCGACCGCCTCGACGACAAGGCCACCGGGTTCGAGCTCGGGGCCGACGACTACCTCACGAAGCCGTTCGAGCTGCGCGAGCTCGTGCTCCGTCTCAGAGCGCTCGACCGCAGGCGCGCCCACAACCGGCCGCCGGTGCGGGAGATCGCGGGCGTGCGGCTGGATCCTTTCCGCCGCGAGGTCCATCGCGACGGCCGCTACGTCGCGCTGACCCGCAAGCAGTTCGCCGTGCTCGAAGTGCTCGTCGCGGCGGAGGGCGGCGTCGTCAGCGCGGAAGAGCTGCTGGGGCGGGCGTGGGATGAGAACGCGGACCCGTTCACCAACGCCGTGCGCATCACGGTCTCGGGACTGCGCAAGCGGCTCGGCGAACCCTGGATCATCGCCACCGTCGCGGGCGTCGGCTACCGCATCAGCACCCAGCCGGACACCGGGCGCGAGGGAGGCGACCGTGGATAGATCCCCGGGGTTGAGCGTTCGCCTCAAGCTGACCCTCAGCTACGCCGGGTTCCTCATGCTCGCCGGCGCCTTGCTGCTCGCCGCCGTGTGGGTGTTCCTCCTGCGCTACGTCCCTGATCGCGCGATGCTCGTCAACGCCGACAGCGTCACTCCCGGTGTCTTTCCCGTCCGCTCCAACCTGCTGCACGTCTTCGCGCCGAGGGCAGCCGCGGTGCTGGCGTTCCTGCTCGTGTTCGGTCTGGTGGGAGGGTGGATCCTCGCCGGCCGGATGCTCGCCCCTCTGGCCCGCATCAGCGATGCCACACGGATCGCCACGACCGGATCGCTCGCCCACCGAATCCGGCTGCCGGGCCGCAAGGACGAGTTCCGCGAGCTCGCCGACGCCTTCGACACCATGCTGGCGCGACTCGAAGCACACGTCGCCGAGCAGCAGAGATTCGCCGCCAACGCGTCCCACGAACTGCGCACCCCGCTGGCTATCACACAGACGCTCCTCGACGTCGCCCGCAACGATCAAGACCGCGGCAACGACGAACTCGTCGACCGCCTCCACGCCGTCAACACGCGGGCGATCGACCTGACCGAGGCGTTGCTCCTGCTCAGCCGCGCCGACCAGCGGTCCTTCGCCGGAGAACCCGTCGACCTGTCCCTCATCGCCGAGGAAGCCACCGAGACGCTCCTCCCCCTCGCAGAGGAGCGCGACGTGACCATCGAGACCTCGGGCGACCGGACGCCCACCATCGGCTCGGCCGCCCTCCTGCTGCAGATGACGACGAACCTCGTGCACAACGCGATCCTCCACAACCTTCCCGAGCAGGGCACCGTGTGGGTCACGACCAGCGCTCACCCCGAGAGCGTGGTGCTCACCGTCGAGAACACCGGCGACAAGCTCACCCCGCAGTTGGTCGCCACGCTGGTCGAGCCATTTCACCGCGGCACCCAACGCATCCGCACCGACCACGCAGGCGTCGGCCTCGGCCTGGCGATCGTCAGGAGCATCACCCAAGCACACGACGGAGCCCTCACCCTCACGCCGCGGGCCGCCGGCGGGCTCTGCGTCACGGTGCAACTTCCCGCCGCGCCACCGGACGCTCGCACTTGTCCATGAGGGGAATCCCGCACGGCGATGAGCTCTGCCGTGGTCTGCGGTCCGTATCAGCACCAGATCAACTGCACTCGACGGAGAGCATCATGGCCGCTACCTACACGTTCGACGTCTTCTCCAGCCTCGACGGCTTCGGCGCCGCCGACAGCAGCGCCGACTGGACCGGCTACTGGGGCAAGCAGGGCCCCGAGCTGCTCGCCCACCGCCTCGCCCAGTACGGCAAGGAGCAGCGGATGGTCTTCGGCGCCAACACGTACCGGGCGTTCGCACGGATGCTCGCCTCGAGCACCGAGGAGTCCGACGTGCGGGACCCATGGGTCACCCGGATGAGGAGCCTGCCGGCCACGGTGGTGTCGACCACCCTGGAAGGACCCCTCGACTGGCCGGATGCGACCGTCGTGAGCGGCGACGCCGTCGATGTCGTCGCTCGGCTCAAGGAGGAGTCCGAGGTGCCGTTGCGCTCGCACGGCAGCCTGTCGATGAACCGGGCGCTGATGGCCGCCGGTCTGGTCGACCACGTCCAGGTGACGCTCTTCCCCGTGATCACCGGTCAGACCGGATGCGACCCGATCTTTGAGGGTGCGGCCGACTTCGACCTCGAGCTGATCGAGAGCCGGACACTCGACGGCAGCATCCAAGAGCTCACCTACCGACCCACCCTGCATGCCTGAGCCCGTCCCCGGCCCCCGGCATCGCCGCGCGCCCCCAAACCAGTCACCGTGCGCATCTGCTCCGTGACGCAGCGGTTTCTTGACAAGCCGCCACTGAGATTTGTACGCTTCGGGGCAGCCGAGATCATCCTCATCGAGGAAGGAGGACCCCCGTGGCACTCGTTCGTTGGGAACCCGCCCAGGAGCTCGCGACGCTCCAGAACGAAATGAACCGGCTGTTCGGCACGTTCTTCGACTCCGACCGGACGGGTGGCACCGCCGGCTCGCAGCGCTGGGTGCCGGCGATGGACCTCGTCGAGACCGAGGACGAGTTCGTGTTGCGTGCCGATCTGCCCGGTCTCGACGCCAATGACGTCGACATCGAGGTCGAGGATCGGGCGCTGACCATCTCCGGTGAACGCAAGACCGAGCATGAGGACAAGCAGGAGGGCTACTACCGCGTCGAGCGCAGCTTCGGCGGCTTCCAGCGCTCGATGACTCTGCCCGAGGGCATCGACGCGGAGCAGATCGCCGCCAAGTTCGAGAAGGGCGTGCTCGAGGTCCGCATCCCCAAGCCCGAGCAGCGCCGTCCGCGTCGCGTCCAGATCGGCGTCGGCGGCGAGGCGCCCACCACGATCGAGGACGAGGCCAGCGCTTCCTGAGCCGTGGTCCACGTTCCATCCCGTGCAGCGAGCCCGTGGCCGACGGGCTCGCTGCCCGGCGAGACGATCTTCATCTCTGACGCTCAGCACCCATGGTGTCGGACAACCAACTCGACCGCATCCTGGCCGCCATCCGCCGGCGGAGCGATCACATCGTGATCCGGCTGTTACGGGAAGCGCGAGCGCGAGAGCAACGAGTGCAGCGGTTCGCCGGCGGCGGTTCGAGCCGTCGCCCTGACGTCCCAACCGCGGATCGACTGCGTCGTTCGCGTAGCCGCCGCCAGATCATTGACGCCCCCACGCGCCACGTCCTCGTAGCGCTACGGACTCCCGCCGCGCAGATCCGCACGTCCGCACGCGTCAGCGGCGAGGGCCGCTCGCGCGGCAGTCGCGCCACAGCTCTGGCGAGCAGGCCGTACTCCTCATCGAGAATGCTCCCGGCACGCGGTGTCGGTGACATCGATGACCTGCTGCGCCCGCTCGCGCAGCGCACCGGGGATCCGCAGGTCATCCGAGGCCATGGGCGAAATGCTCGCGGGCGGACCGGGCGCAACGAACCTTGACCCCGAGCGTCAAGCGGCTGCGATGCGAGCAACGAAGTCCTGCACCCCGCGAACCGCCTCGACGACGTCGTTGACCGAGAACACGAGCCCGTCGGCGAGCACTCGATACGCCGCCGGCCAACTCGGCTGAACGACGAGAGCGGGCGGCCACGCGTGCTGGCCGCGGGCTGCGAAGACGCGGTCACATGCTTCGCGGACAGCTGAGAGGTCAGGGTTGAACGTGTCGAGCGGTTGAAGGTCGATGAGGTCGCGGAAGCGCGGTTTCTCCCGTCCATCAGAGAACCGCTCGGCCACGGCGTGGAGCTTCTCCGCGATCTGCCAGCGCTCGGCGAGGACGAGCGTGGGCGTCCCGGACACCGACGCCCTGTACACCTTCGTCATCGACCGGCTCACGGAGCGCCCCGAGGTCGCCGACGTCAACACGTCGGTGGTCTACGAGCACCTCCGGCGACCGGTCCTCGAGCCGCTGGCCGCCCCTCGCGGGTAGGACGCTTCTGGGTGCGCCGCATCCCGGACGGCGGGCGCAGGCCGTCGAGCGCGGTCCACAGGATCGGCTCCACGTAGCCGGGCTCGCCCTGGATCTTGGCGATCGCGATTGGTCATCTCGAGGATCTGCTCGAGCGTGACGTCGCCGCGGACGTCGTGAGCGCGTTGCGCGGCGGCGAGGAGCGGCCGGCCGGCGGCGAGCCCCGGCCACCCGCTCGCCCGCGCGAGTACGCGGCCCGTGGCCTCCCCTTCCACGACCAGGCGCACGCGGTCGGCAGCCTCGCCGAGGCGTGCACGGTCATCCGGCGGCTGTGGACCGAGGCCGAGCCGTTCGACTTCGACGGCGCCTTCGTCCCGGGGCGTTCGGCAACCCCAAGCCCCGTCCAGCGCCCGCATCCGTCGGCGGCGCTGACCACGCCCGACAGGCCAGTAGCGGGGATGAAGGCACGGGCTCGTTGGCCTGCAGCCGGGATCCGGTCTCCAGCACGACTTGCCGCGGACGGCTTGAAGCGACGACCGCGGCGATGCAGGTTCATGTTGCGCGTACGAACCACGGCTCACGGGACGTCGCGAAGGTCATTGCTCATCATGTCGTCGACCGTCCGGACTTGCGTCGAAGGCCAGGGTCGGCGGGACGTGGGTCAGGTTGTGGCGCAGTGCGAGAACTGCGAGGTGCTCTGCGGCTGTGTGGTGGGCGTCGCGGTAGCGGTGAGCGTCTGTCCTGGGGCGACTGCGGGGATGCGCAACGTATAGGGCGCAGCGCCGGTCGCGTCGGTGGTGAGTGTCTGCGTGCCGATCAGGCGTGTGCCCTCACCGGCGCCGGAGGCGTCGCACGCGGCGCTGAGAAAGAACTCGATTCGGTAAGAGGTCGAGGCCACTGCTCGAGCCAGGCGGCCCTTGATCTCGGTTCGTTCGGTCGTCGTGATGACCGATCCGATGACCGGTGCGGGCGACTCGTTGTTGCCACCCGTTCGTACGGAGATGCCGAGTAGCGCGTTGTCGAGGATCGCGTTGCCCAGGATGGCATTGCCGAGCGTTGCTGGTCCGTTGACGGAGACACCGTTCCCGGCATTGAAGGCAATCGTGTTGCCTTGGGCCACTCCGCCGATCGTGTTGTTGCCTGCGCCGGAGGCGACCGTCACGCCGTCGCCCGCATTCGGTAGCGGTGACAGACCGGCGGCGCTGGTGCCGATGAAGTTGGCCCCCAGGGAATTGGCCGTGGCCATGTTCTCGATCGCGACGCCGCCGCTTGCGTTCGCGGAGATGACGTTGCCGTACGCGCTGCTTTGCCGGGCGAGTGTGCCGGTGATCCGTACACCGAACCCGCCATTGCCGAGTGCACCGTTGCCGGCGACCGTTGTGCCGATGAAGTTGCCTTGCACACGGTTGTCGGGAGTGTCTTCGATGAGCACGCCGTCTCCGCTGTTGGCGGAGATGACGTTGGCCTCGCTGCTGTGGCGCCCGCCGATCACGTTGGTCACGGTGGAGCCGGCGAGGCGGATCCCGAAGCCGCCGTTGGGTAGGGCGCCGCCGCGCGGTGTGGTGCCGATGAGGTTGCCTTTGACGTACATGACCGATCCCCGGATGATCTCGACGCCGCCGCGGGTGTTGCCGGAGATCACGTTGCGCGCCCATCCCGGCGCACCGCCCGGATCCCCGCCACCGTCGACCCACGGCAGCCCGATCTCGTTCCACCAGCCTCCGCTGACCACGACGCCGACCGCGTTCGGCAACGCCGCGGTACCGGCCGCGTTGACGCCGATATCGTTGCCCCGGACCTCGTTCTGGACTCCGACTATCTCCACGCCCGCGCCGGTGTTGCCGCTGATCAGGTTGCCCGAGGTCGACCGGTCACGACCCCCGTCCATCAGGTCACCGTTACCAACTCGGCTGCCGTAGTCCAGAAGCAGCACACCGCGGGCGTTGGGCAGCGGTGCGTTGCCGCTCGCGGTTGTGCCGATGAAGTTCCCGACCACGGAGCTGCGGCCATCAGACTCCACCCGCACGCCTTCCGTCGTGTTGCCGGAGATGACGTTGCGAGCGCCACGAGTCGTCCCGCCGATGGTGGCGTGTCCGCTGACGATCACGCCGGCCCCGTTCGGCAGCGGCTCACTGCCGCTCGCCGAGGTGCCAATGAAGTTTCCCGCCACGACCGTGGTGCCGCCGCCGGCCCGCACGCCGGCCGTAGTGTTGCCGGAGATGACGTTGCGGGCAGCGTCCGTCGTGCCGCCGACCGTGTTGGCGCCACCGTTGGTGATGTCGATGTTGGTGATGTCGACGCCGACCCCGTTCGGCAGCGATTCCGTCCCCGCCCGGTCGGTGCCGATCCGGTTGCCGGCGACGACGTTCCCTGCGCCGCTGATCAGCACGCCGGCTGTGGTGTTGCCCGAGATGACGTTGCGGTCAGTGCGCGTCGTCCCGCCGATCATGTTCGACTCGCTGGCGATCTCCAAGCCGTACTCGTTGCCCTCCAGACGGTTGCCAGCGATCACGTTCGCGTCGCCGGTCCGAACGGAGATCGACGTCCGAAAGCCGCTCATCCACAACGACCGCACCTGACTGTCGCCTGCGGTGATCGACAGACCGGTCAGCGCAGCATCGCCGTCGTTGGCGATGTGGATCAGCGGGGTCCCGGCGAACCCTGGCTGTGTGGAACCGTCGATCGTCAGCGGGCCAGTGACCGTCGGCAGGCCGACGAAACGCCGGTTGTTTCGCAACCACACGCCGATCGTGTGCACCCCCCGCCCACGGATCGCGAAATGCACCTCATCGTGCCCCGCAGTCATGTTCGCCGACGTCATCGCCTGCCGCAGCGACCCCGGCCCCACATCCGCCGTGGTCGTCACCGTGAACACTGCGGCCGAGGACGACGTCGCGCCAGCCGCGAACAAACCGAACAAGCCGACCACGGCGAGGAAGCCTCTGCGCATACCTCCCCACCAACGCACCATCCATGGTGAAACTTCTCCGCCCAATTGCCGACAGGATCGGTGCTGCCCCGCGCAAGATCATGGGATAGCCGTGCGCACCCCGCCGCGCGCCGATCCCGCCCCCGAGGACACCCCTGCTCGCCGCGGGGTGGTAGACGGGCGGGGCCGAAGGGCCGAGGGGCTCGCCAAGCCCGAGCAGCCGGTCCTACCCCCGCCACGCGGCACGCGCGGTAGGTCGTAGCGGATAGCCGAACCGAAGGGCGCGATGCGCGGATTGGCGGTGCCGCCGGGGCGATGCGCCGTCGCGATGAAGGCGGAACCCCGCGAGAGACCCGCAGTGGTAGCGTTAGTTGTACGTAAGCGTTCATTTCAAGGAGGGCTTCGATGCGATGGCATGTGAGGGCTCGGAAGGACAAGGATGGGCGCGTCAAGAAGCGCGCGGACGGCTCGACCATCTGGCAGGCGCGCTGGCGCCCGGCCGACGATCCGAGCGGCCGCGCTCGCGAGGAGCAGAACTTCAAGACCAAGCGCGAGGCTGAGCGCTGGATCGCACGCCGCGACTCGGACGTTCTCCGCGGTGCCTATGCCCCGGCCCGAAAGGGCGAGCAGCTGTTCGCCACCGTCGCCGACGAACTTCGCGGCGTGTGGGACGCGAAGGAGTTGGAGCCGAAGACGCGGGCGGGGTATAAGGCGATTCTTAGCCGGTGGCTCGTCGGCGAGGCCGACCCCGTCCACCCCGACCGGCCGTGCCGGTTTCGGTCCGCGAGGGTGGCCGGCGTGACGACCGCCGCGGTATAGGAGTTTGTACGCGAGGTCGCCTCTGTGCGAGAGCCGAACACGGTGCGACGGATCTTCGGCGTCGTCAACGCCGTCATGAGGCTCGCCGCGCAGCGCGGCTACGTCGCCGTCAATCCGTGCGACGCCGTGGAGATGCCGTCCAAGAAGCGCGCCGGGGTCCGGCGCTCGAAGCTGTACCTCGAAGGTCCCGGGCTACGCGCCCTCGCCGACGCCCTGCCCGAGCACTGGCGCCTACCGGTCCTGCTCGACGGGTCATGCGGGCTCCGCGCCGGGGAAATCTGGGCGCTCCGCCGCCGCGACATCGACTTCATACACCGCGAGTTGACGGTCCAGTTCGCGTTGAAGCCGATCGAGTCCAGCCACTTGGACGGCTCGGCCAAGGGGCTGCTCGTGGGGCACCCCAAGTCCGCCGCGTCTCGGCGGCGTCTGTCGCTGCCGGCGGGGGCTCCCACCGCTCATCGAGCAGGCGATCGAGAGTCCCGGCGTCCGGTCGCCCGGGGGTACGCCGTTGCCCGCGAGGACCCGGCGAACGCCGACCGCGCCGACCTCGGCTGGACCGCCGACGCGAACGATCCCGGCCGCCTGCTGTTCGTGACGCCGCGCGGCTACCCAGTGCGGCACAACCCGTTCTATCGCCGCGCCTTCAAGCCCGCCGTACGCGCGGCGCTGCCTATTCGGCTCCACGGGCTGCGGTTCCACGACCTCCGGCACACCGCGGCCACGCTGGCCATGGCCACGCCCAGAGGCTCGATGCAGATGGTGAAGGAGCGCCTCGGCCTCGAGAACATCGCCACGACCGTAGACCTATACGGGAAGCGGATCCGCTCGGTGGACGAGGCGATCGCCGACGCCGTGGGCGCCTCGATCTTCGATGAGCCCGAGAACGTCGTCGCGATCACGCGTGACGCGGCTCGTCGTTAGCCAGCGGCGAAGTAGGTGACAGGATTCCGATGGTGGTCTGGTGACGGCGCCCCGACGAATCGCCGCGACAGCGGGTGACCTAGCGGGAAAACGCGGCCGACAAGCGCTCGCTGATTGCCCACCTGCCCAATACCGGTGATCTCGGCCACGAGCTTGATCGTGTGATCTCCGATGTACGAGAAGACGGCATGCGTTTGCTCGCCCCCCCGGGCACCGAGCCGCCAGCGTCCCCGGTTCCGAGCGAAGAGTCCTTCCGGGCTGCATGTCGGGTCGTATCCGTACCAGTCGCGCCGCATCGGGTCATCTGGTTCAGCTGCGCAGCGATCTCGAAGCTTGACGTGCAGCATCCGCAGCGAGGTATTCGACTCGCGGAGGCCCCGCCCTGCGCGGCGTGGTAATCGCCGCGCGAGCTGATCCGTGCAGGTCAAGCTCCGCCTGCGGCACGAGGACATGAGGACGACCGTGAACATCTACGGCCACCCTGCTCCCCTCGTTCGACGCCGCGTTGGCGGACGGCCTCGCCGCGATGCTCGAGGAGACGGCACGGACGAACGTCACCGAGCTTCGTCCTACGAGCACGGGATAGAACGATCAGGCCAACGCGGCCGGGCTCTCGACTGCTACTCAACGTCCCGGCCTCGGTCCGGCGACGGGGTGGACGGTTCTTCGACAACCATCTCGTCCATGTAGATCGAGCGAGCGCGATCGGTGATCGTAAAGACGCGACGGCCGCCCTCGTTCGTGTCTCGATGCACCAAATCCCGCTCGGCAAGCGCCCGAGCACGCTTCCCGATCAACTGATAGGAGCAGTCCAACTCTCCAGCAATCTCGACGGCGAACTGCGGATCCGCCTCCGTTCCGAGCGTGTGCAGGATCCCCAACTCGACCTGGGGCAGCAGCGCCGTGTCGCTGACCTCACGGAGCGTGGCTTCGTACTTGCGCGAGAGGTTCGTGACCGAGCATGCGCCCGCCTTGCAGTTCGGGCACTGCATTCCGAACAGCTGCAGGGCAGGCAGTTGCTCTGGCTCGAAAGTTGCGTTGCAGTTGTCGCACGCGATCTCTTGATTCGTGCGTAAGTAGGCCTGAAGGATGGGCGTGTAGTCGAAGATGCGCTCAACGAAGTACAGCCTGTGCTCCCTCTTGCCGCCGGGGCGCCCGAAGATGATCGTCTCCTTCTGGCACAGCCCGTAGTTGAGAGCGAAGACGGTGACCTGGCGACCGTCGCGGTCCTTCATGACGAAGTACTTGGTGAGGAAGAAGTTCAGTTCCAACGTTGCAAGCAGGCTGTCTAGCGCGGTCACAACATGGAAGTGACTCGTAGGCGGTCGACCTTCGAGGTCCCGTATGACGGATGACCTTTGGTGAGAACGAAGCGCCCGAGCGCGCTCAACGCACTCATCGAGCAGGTCCTTTAGGCTGAAGATTGACGAGCGTTCCTCGAACGTCTCATGCAGAAAGCGCTTCATGTTGAAGTACGCCTCAATCTTCTCTTCGTAGTAGCGACGGGCTGCATCCCCGATGCTGCGGAGGGTGATGCGACCGCCGTACAGCAACTCGGCCTCGTAGATGAAGTAGAGGACGTAGCCCAAGTTGCGTGGGTTGGCCATTGTCGCGTAGAACAGTTGGCGCCAGATCTCCTCCTGAGACTTGGAGTACTCCTGGCTGAAGAAGCGCCGCGCTCGCGTGTCGCCGAAGTACCTCAAGCGGCGCTCGATGAGTCGCCGGGTGAAGTCGATGGCCTTGTCCTCCATGCTCGCGAGATCCGCGGTGCCGTAGAGGCTGTAGAGGTCAAGGTTGACTTCATCGATCTTCGTCTTGTCGATCTGGCCGTAGTACACGCGTCCTGGATACGCCGCGACCTTGAACTTGACCAACTCGTCAGACCAGTTGTTCAGCGGACTCAGGATCGAGTCCACGACGATCTGCATCGCCTCCGGCGGCAGTTCGGAGAAATCGTCTACGAAGACATACAGATGCTTGATCTCGACCTTTTCAAGCAGCGCTCGTAGCTCGGTGATGTATTGACGAATGTCGAAGATCCGCATCAGGACTTCGGCGTACTCGCGCTCTCGCTCGGATGTCGTCGTGAACGTCACGCTGGATTCGAGGGAGAGCTTGACGCTCGGATCCGTGCCCAGTTTCACTTCGCCTGCCGCGCCGTCACGACCCGCTTCCTCTTCATGATTGCGATCCCTGGCCTGCTTCTGAAATGTTCCGAGGACGCTCATGAAGTGGTCGTCGTGTGCCCGCGCGAGCAGGTGATCCATCTCGGCGAAGAGATCCGACAAAGAACCGCCGACCTTGCGCTTGACCTTGGTCCAGATGGACGTCTTGATGCGCTTCTCGATCTCCTTCCGGATGTCACGGACGAGCGTCGAGAGAAAGTGACGGTACAGGAGCAGCTGCCCGATCTCCGAGGGCGAGAGACTGCCCTCGATGGCCGCTGCCTTCGCGAGCAGCTGAGGGTCGACCTGGGATGACTCGTACACCGTCTTGATGTCGATGTAGGCCGAGACCACATCGGAGCTTTGGCGAAGCTCGTGTTGGGCGCGAAGAAAGACCGTCGACTTGCCCGTGCCCTTGCGCCCGATGATGAAGGTCGTGTTGGGCTTGACCATCGTGTTCAGGACGTGGTCATTCGGGAGCGGGTCGACGTAGAGCTCCTCGATCAGCGACTCACCCTTGGCGTCGGGGATGTCCGCCCGCCGATAAAGCTTCAGCGACTGTGCTGCCTCGCGGAACGCCTCGATGTGTTCTTTGCTCGGGCGGAGCGGAGCGCTATCGGCCATTGACTACACCGTAACGCCAGAGAGTGCCGAAAGGCGAACGCGATCGTCCCTGACCGCCGGTGCGTCAGCACGCTCTCGCCGTCTGCGGTGCGCTGCAACGTCGGTCCAGGGTTACGTGCGCGCCGGGCGCTGCGGCCCAGGAGATCGTCCGTATTGCGATCCGCCGTCAGATCGCGATCGAGCACCCGGCGGGGTCCATACGGGGTCCCGGCGGTCGCGGCTTCTGTCCCGAGAACGAGAAGACCCCGCCGGACCGGAGCGGGGCTTTCGTAGCGCGCCCGAGAGGATTCGAACCTCTGACCTTCGGTTCCAATGGCCGCGCCGACGAAAACGACCGTCGGCGACGACCGACGACAATCGCCTGCAACGCCGCACGTTTCGGGCCTCTCTCGCCGGTGGCCCCCGATGACTACGGGGACGGTCGCGGGGACGTTTGGGCCACTATTGGGCCAGAGCCGACGGCCGCGCGGGGCGGCCCGGACATCGACGTGGTGACGGTGAACGCGAACCTGTACGGGAGGCCCGGCTCGAAGGCCGCCGAGCTACGCCAAGCCGTCCACGAGCGGCTGCTCGCTCACCACGCCGCCGCGTTGCTACCGGGGCCGCTGGCCCGCGTTCATGAACGCGAGGGCCGAGCAGCGCGAGGCGGCACGACGCCTACTGACTGGCGGGGACCGTCATGACCGCCCACGGACCCGCCCGCGGCGTGCGGGCCGCCCGCCGCCGCTGAATCCGGCCAATCCCGCTGCCGGACCGCCCGCAGCCCGCACACAGCGGTTTCTGAGGCGCTTCCAATGTTGGCACCGACCGCCGCCGTCCGTTACCAGTCGTTCCGCGGGCGGGGTCAGTCCACTTGGCCGATGACGATGACGGGCGTCTTGTACTGCTGCGATGACCGTCGCCCGTGCGGTGCGTGAGATCCAGAACGCCGTCATCGACGCGTCGCCCAAGCCGCTGCGCGACGACGCCACGCTCGTCATGGTCGCCGCGCACTGACCAATGCCAGAGCACACCGGGCCCCGCGTGGTGCGTCGGGTGCCCGGGGGTGTGAGGTTGGGCACAGATAGCCCGGGTCGTGTGTGGCCCTCGCGGCAACGGGGGAACGGGGGGTATAGGCGTTCGGCTGTTGTCCTCCGCCGACGCCCTCCACCTCGTGTCTGGACCTCCAACTCGTCCAGGCTCCTACACCGATCGGATGCCGTAATGAACGCAGACCAGCAGAAGGTCGTGCAATACCTCGACGAGGCGCACGCCAGCGAGCAGGCCCTGATCCGGGTGCTGCAGTCGCAGATCGCCATGACCCCCCGCGGGTCCTACCGCACCGCCCTCGAGACGCACCTCGACGAGACGCGTGACCATGCCGAGCGCGTCGGTCGCCGGGCTCAGCAGCTCGGGGGCTCCAACCCGCTGATGGCGATGTTCGGCGCGGCCGAGAGCGTCGTCGGACAGTTCCTGGCACTGGGCAAGATGCCGTTTGATCTTCTGCGCGGCACCGGCGGCGAGGAGAAGGTCCTGAAGAACGCCAAGGACGCCTGCGCGAACGAAGCCCTGGAGATCGCGACGTACACCGCGATCGAGCGGCTGGCCCGCTCGGTCGGTGACGGCGAGACCGCCCGGCTGGCCGCGTCGATTCTCGCCGACGAGGAGAAGATGCTGGCGCGGGTCCTGCGGGAGATCCCGAAGCTGACCGACGCCGTCGTCCACGCCGACGTCGACGGCGAGTCTTCCTACGACGTCACGAAGACGGGCGCCGCCGACACCGTTCGTGACGCGGCCAAGGCGACCAAGACCACGGCGCGCAAGACGACGGCCAACACGAAGCGCACCGCGCGTCAGGCCCGCAAGGTCCCCGGCGTCGCCCAGGCCGAAGGGCAGGTCAAGGGCGCCATGGCTTCCGCGGACGATCTAGCGATCGCGCACTACGACGCGTTGACCGCGGACGAGATCATCAGCAAGCTGGCCGACCTCTCGCAGATCGACCTGGCCAAGGTCGACGCCTACGAGCGCAAGAACCAGAACCGCACCACCGTCCTGGGCCGCATCACCTCGCTGCGCGGCGACGAGCCGTGGGCGGGCTATGACGAGCTCACCGCCGCCGAGGTGCAGGCCGTGCTGTCCGAGGGCGACGACGACCGCGCCAACGAGGTCCGCTCCTACGAGCGCGCGCACAAGAACCGCGCTGGGGTCCTCAACGCCGCCGAGCGTGAACGCGTCAACGCCTGACCGGCACCATCACCCCGACGGTCCGTCCGGAACGCCGCAGCCGAAGGCCCAGCGATTCGCTGGGCCTTCGCCGTCTGCGCCGAGCCTTGCCCGGCCGCGCCCTGCCGCCCTGCCGAGCCACGACCGGGCCACTGCACCACACGCGCGGCGTCCGCCGCAACCCGTAGACTCTTTGGTGGCGGTCCGCGCCGGGCTTCCCACCCGGGCCGCCACCGGTTTCCGCGCCGAGCGCACGCTCACCCGGGAGGCGGCGCAGCGAGGTCGTGTTCCTTCGGGCCGGATGGCTGTGGGGACGCCGCCGCCGCGGTAGGGCTGTAGCGAGTAATAGCCACGGGGTGGCCGCGCCCCAGCCAGACGCAAGGCACCGACATATCGCACGCTGCCCGCCGCCGCGCAGGCGGACGTGCCCACCGCGAGCCCCGCGAGGTGCCCTCATGGCCGCTGTCCGAATCGCAGCCCGAAGCTTCACCTCCCAACTCTCCGGCAGTGAAACCATCCACATCCGCCAAGGTGAAATCATCGATGGCGAGCATGAGGCGGTGTGCCGGTACGCCGACCGGTTCATGTCCGAGCAGGAGCACCGCCGCCAGGTCGCCAAGCGCGCCGCGCGGAACCCGGCGAACCTCGAAGCGGGCGCCGAGTTCCCTACGCGTGGCGGCCCCGCCCCCGCGCGCGGCAACCCGACACGGAGCGCCGCGCTGCGTACCGTTGAGCGATACAGCAACAGCGGACACCTGATCCCGGAGGCCGCAGACCGGCTCGACGCGCACCTGCGCTCCGACCCGACCGACCTCGACAGCGAGTATCTGGTCGCGACGGCTGACGAGCACTACCACCGGGCGTTCGGGCGAATCCTGTGTGACCCCGGGTCCGCGCACCTGCGGATGTCGCGCGAGGAACACGCCGCGCTCGAGCGGGTGAACCGCATCCAGTACACCCGCGCACTGTCGGTCTTCGGTGGCTCCGGCAACCAGGGCGGGTTCGCGATTCCCGCGGCGCTTGACCCGTCGGTGATGTTGTCATCGGACGGCACGTTGAACCCACTACGCCGCGCCGCGAGGCTCGTCACGATGGTCGGCAACGAGTGGAAAGGAGTCACCTCGTCAGGAGTGAGCGCGTCGTATGACGGCGAAGCGGCCGAGGTTTGCGATGACACACCGACGCTCGTCCAGCCCACCCTTTACGCTGAAAAGGCACAGGCGTTCGTGCCCCCCTCCATCGAAGTGTCACAGGATTGGTCGACGCTTGCCACCGAGATGGCACTGATGCTGCAAGACGCCAAGGACCGGCTGGAAAGCTCGATGTTCCTCACCGGGCGCGGGCACGCCTCGGCGGAACCGGAAGGCGTCCTCGTCGGCCTCGGCAACGGTCAGAAGGTGTTGAGCGCAGGAACAGCCGCATATGGGGTTGCCGATTGCTACAGCCTCATGAGTGACATCCCGCCGCGCTTTCAGGCAAACTCGGCGGTGATGATTAGCCCAGCCGTCGCCGACGCCAGCTACCGGATGCTCGGGCCCGGCAGCGCCGAGCCGCCCGTCATCTCCGCCGACCGCCAGACCTACGTCGGACGGCCGCTCGCCTTGTGGTCCGAGATGGACGACGTGTTGACCTCCGGCAAGAAGGTCGCCATCGCCGGAGATTTCCGACAGAGTGTCGTTATCGGCGACCGGATTGGGGCAACTTTGGAGGTAATTGCCCACCTGTTCGGCGCCTCGGGACGACCGACCGGACAGCGCGGGTTTTACATGTATTGGCGGTCGGGCTGCTCGGTGGTCAACCCCGCCGGTCTGAGATACTTGGAAGTGAAGTGAACCATCTTGTTCGAAGCGGCGCCGTGTCACTCGTCGCGACGAACAACGGGCTGGGCGTGTCGTCGCGAGCCAGAGGGCACGGCATGCGGCGGTCACCCGGTGGGCGCAGCGCGACGACCTGCGGGCGCGCCGGAGGGCGTATGCGGGCACGGAGTAGCGGCGAGGTCGAGGTGGTCGATGAGCGGCTGCCGGCGGCACAGCGGCACGCCATCCGGTGCTTGCGGCGGGCGGGGCAGCGGGCGACGGACGGGCCCGACCTCATCCGCGCGTACGCCGAGTTGCGCGAGGCGCCCGAACGCATCGACCTGCGCGACCCGCACGCGCTCGAAGACGCCATCGTGCTCGCCGACCGCTACGGGCTCGGCGCGTGGGCGGAGCGGCTCGGTCGGCGGGCGGTCGAGGCGTGGCTGGCGACGGACGGACGGCCGTGGACGTACCGGGCGTAGTCCCGCGGAGAAGCTTCTAATAGAAGCATTGCCGCGCGCGTGCCAACGTTGGCAGCGACGAACGGCTACTTGCACGAAAATGTCAAGCAAAGCGGACGTAGTGCCTGACGAACTCGTGAAGCACTAGGCCACACGGCCCCCGCACGGCGAAACGTAGCGTTCTTCCACCCGGTGAACGGGCCGCGGTCGGGCGTCAAAGTACCCACTATCCGCCCGTCCCGCCGCAACGATTCACCGCGGAGACAAACGCGGCAGACCCGGAGGTGGTCGAAGGTGAAGAACGAGAAGCAGCAGGAACCGACGAAGTGTGTCTCGGCGTGGCTTCCGGTCGCCGAGGCCGAAGCTTTCCACGCCCTGGCAGCGGCCCACGACCGCAGCATCAGCAGGGAGGCGTGCCGCGCGTTCCGCTTCTACCTGCACGCCCACGACGCCAGCGGCGACGAGCCCCGGCTCGCCACGACGGCGTGACCCTGCCCCTCGACGACCGAAGGACCGCCGCAAGACGGTCCCCCGGAAAAGGAGCGAGGTCATGTCTCGCGCTACAGACAATAGCCACACGGCGGCATTCGAGGCCGCGCGGGACTTCGCCGAACACGGGCTCAAGGTTCTCCCCTGCCACACGGTCGCCGCCGACGGGCGCTGCACCTGCGGCAAGGCGGACTGCAACTCCCCCGGCAAGCATCCGCGCACCCCCAACGGTCTGACGAACGCGACGACCGACGAGCGGGCGCTCCTGCACTGGGACGCCAGCTTTCCGGGCGCCAACTGGGCGGCCGCCGTCGGCAACATCGTGTCGGTCGTCGACATCGACGCCAAGCACGGACGCGACTCGGGCGAGGTCATCGGCGCCCTGGGGCTGACCGGCCCGGTGGTGTGGACGGGCGAGGCGACCGACGGGCCGCTCGCGGGGACGCGCGGCGCACACGTCTACTGCTCGCCCGGCGCGCGAACCGTCACCTAGGACACCACCCCCGTGACCGGGGTCGAGGTCAGGGGTGCTGGCACGTACGTGATGCTGCCTGGCAGCCGCCACGCCAGCGGCGTGATCTACGAGTGGGCGAACGGCGCGCGCCCGTGGACGGCCGCGCTGCAGCCGGTCCCTGAGGCGCTGCGCCCGAAGCGGACCGGTAGCGGCACCGCCGCGCCGGTCGAGGCCGCCATCCCGCTCCGTAGCCGGAACTCGGCGCTGACCAGCCTCGCGGGGACGATGCGCCGCCGCGGCTTCCACGAAGCAGCCATCTTGGCGGCCCTGCTCGTGATGAACCGCGACCGCTGCCAGGCGCCGCTCGACGAGGCCGGGGTCCGCAAGATCGCGCACAGCGTCGCGCGCTACCAGCCCGCCGAGAACATCGGCGCAGCGGTCGAGGAACTGACCGCGAAGCTCGCGCTCGACGGGGTCGGCAAACGCGTCGACCGCGTGAAGATCTGCGGCCGCGGCACGAACGCCGTCGCGCACATCCACTTGGACGACGGGGACCGCATCGTGCTCGACCCGCTCGGCCGGGTCGGGACCCCGGCGAAGCTCGCGCAGGAGGTCGCGCTGCAGGCGGGCGCCGAACCCGAGTTCAAGCCGGTCGACGTGACCCGGGTCAATGCGCTGCTGTACCTGCTCGGCGAGCATGTCGCCGGGGTCGAGGTCGAGGACCCCACGACCACGGGGTCGGCTACCTGCGCGGCACGCCCGTCGAAGCGGTCGACATGAAGGACCAGGCGTCGCGGTGGCGGGCGTTCGCGCAGCTGGCCCGCGTCGACGCCCCGGGCGGACCGCCGCGCCATGCGCTCGAAGACCCGGCCACGGGTCTGCGCTACGTCCGCGCGGAGTGGTTCGGCGAGTTCGTCGCGGAGAAGACCGGGCCGGGGATCGCCGACGCGGTCGTGCGCGCGATGCCGCCGCTCGGCTGGACGAAGCCGGGGCGCGAGGGCCGGGTCAAGGCCACCCAGCCGGGTGGGCGCCAGACGCTGCAGTGGGCGTTTTTCGTCATCCCGGTCGCCTGGGAGGACCGGTGAGCCAGGTAACGGGTAACGGCCGGTACGTCCCTCCAACGCGCGTACGCGCACGCGCGCACACGTTTAGGTCCGTTACCTGCCGTTACCTGCGAAGCGGCCGGATGGCATGAGCCGCCAGCCCGGGGCGCGGCATCTTCGCGTCGTGTGGTCGGCGCCGGACGCCGGTCGGGCACCCGACCTGCCGTGCGCGGAGCAGCGCGCCGAGACGGTGACGTGCACACCCGCGCCCGACGCGCTCGTGGCCGCGAGCACGACGACCCGCGACTGCATCGACCGGCTCACGGGGTACGCGACAACGCTCCTCGGCTGGGGGATGGCGCCCGGTGACGTTGCGTCCGCGGCCGCCGACCTGAACTACGAGCGCCTGCGTCCACCGCTGCCCAACGTCCTGGTCGGGAACATCGTGGAGTCCGCCGCCGCACGGGCGAAGCGGGGCGTGTGATGGACGCGCTGCTCACCGCCCGCGAACTCGCCGGTCTGCTCGGCGTCAGCGCCGAGACGGTGCTGCGCTGGACGCGGCGGGGCGAGCTTCCGGCCTTCCGGCTGCCGGGCGGCGCGCTGCGCTTCCGCGAGGACGCGGTCGACGAGTGGCTAGCTGACGTGCCCAGGGACGTTCCGAACGCCGTGAAGTAGGTCCGGGCCTGCCGAGAGGGTGTGGGTGTCGAAGCTCACACGTCTCAAGGAGGCCCGGATGGCGCACCATAGAGCCCGGTTCACCGCGCGTGGACGCGAGGTTGTCGTTCGTCGTGTTGTTGACGACGGCGAGACGTTCGCCCAGGCGGCCGCCTGGGCGAACGTCTCGAAGTCGACCGTGTGGGAGTGGGTGCATCGCTGGCGCCAAGCCACGCCGGACGAGCAAACATCGCTGGCGTGTCTGACCGAGCGCTCCAGCCGCCCGCACCGCTCACCGCGACAGGTGCCAGCCGAGGAGGCCCAGCGGATCTGCGAGCTGCGCAAGCGGACCGGATGGAGCCCACGGAGGCTCGCCGACGAGCCCGAGATCGCGCGGTCGCACTCGACCGTCCACCGAGTCCTGCAACGCGCCGGCGTGTCCCGGCGCCCCGCCCCTGAGCGGCCGGCGGTCGTCCGCTATGAGTGGCCGTGCCCCGGCAACCTGCTGCACATGGACGTCAAGCGCTTCGGCAAGTTCACCGAGCCCGGCCACGCCGTCACCGGCGACCGCACCAGGCGCTCACGGCGGGTCGGTTGGGAGTACTGCCACTCGATCGTCGACGATTGCAGCCGCCTGGCCTACAGCGAGATCCACGACGACGAGAAGGCCGCCACGGTCACCGCGTTTACCCGTCGCGCGCTGGACTTCTTCCTCGAGCACGGCATCGTCGCCGAGCGACTGATGACCGACAACGCGTTCGCCTACGTCCACAACAAGACGCTCAAGGCACTGCTGCACGCCAGGGCGATGAATCACCTCCGCACGCGGCCCTACACGCCGCGCACCAACGGCAAAGTGGAGCGCTACCAGCAGACGCTGCAGCGTGAGTGGGCCTACGCGCTCGAATACGCCTCAAGCGAGGCCCGTCGAGCTTCGCTGCCACACTGGGTGCGCCACTACAACGAGCGGCGCACCCACAGCGCCCTCGGCAACCGACCCCCACTCGACCGCGTTCGGCAGGTCACCGGGCTCGACAGCTAGCCGCTCGGGCGACGGCCGCAGTTCGCCCGGATGGGCGGACCCCCTGAAACGAGCCGAATCCTAGGCTTTCTTATGCGGCAAAGGTGTTACAGAAGAGGGCTCCGCAACCGTTCCTCCTCACTGCCCGAAAGTGTTACATGAGGACCGCCTATCCATGCCCCCAGTGCCGGACCGAGCATCACGTCGGTGACCTCGATGACGCGACCGGGCTCTGCCCCGCCTGCCGTGGCGAGCGGACCCCGACCGGCGCGGCCCGCGCGTGCGTGGTCTGCGGCGTGGCGCTCGCGGGCTACGCCAACCGGCGGACGTGCTCGACGCGCTGCCGCGTCGCGCTGCACCGCCGCCGCAACCGGAAGGACGCTGCCTGATGCCCGCCACCCAACGCGGCCAGGCGTACCGACTCGGCCCGAACCGCTGGGGCCTGCGGTGCTACGCCGCCGACGGCGCCCGCCGCCGCAAGTCGCCATTCCCGACCAAGAGCGCGGCGCTCGCCTACTTCCGCGACGTCATCGAGCCGCAGCTTCGCGGCGCGCCCGCCCCGGTGGCCGACGTCACCCTGTCGGAGTTCATCGACGTCTACCTGACCCGGCACGCCGCCGCCGTGCGCCCCCGGACCGTCGCCACCCTGCGCGACCGCCTGCACCACGCCGAGCGCGCGTTCGGTGACGTGCCGCTGCGCGACCTCGAACGCATGACGCACGAGGTCGCCGGATGGCAGGACAGCCTGCCGCCGCGGGCCGGGCACGGCATCGCGCAGGCGTTGCGCCAGGTGCTCGACACCGCCGTCCGCTGGGAGCGCATGACCCGCAACCCGGCCAAGCTCGCCGGGCGCAACCCGAAGCCGCCGCCGCGCACGGTGCGCGCGTTCACCCGCGTCGAACTCGACGCCATCGCCGCCGAACTGCCGCCCGCCTACGCGCCGCTGCCCATGTTCGCCGCCGCGACCGGCCTGCGCCCCGAGGAGTGGCAGGCGCTCGAACGCCGCGACATCGACCGCCGGGCGGGCATCCTGACGGTGCGGCGCACCGTGCCCAGCGGCGAGGTCGTCGACCTCGCCAAGACGGAGCGCAGCCGCCGCCAGGTGCCGCTGTCGGACCGGGCGCTCGCCGCGCTCGACGCGGTGCCGCCGCGCCTCGACACGCCGCTCGTGTTCCCGGCCGCGCAGGGCGGCGTGCTGAACATCGACAACTGGCGCCGCCGCGTGTGGGCACCGGCCATCGACGCGGCGGGCGTTCCGCGCCCGGCGCGCATCTACGACCTGCGCTCGACGTTCGCGTCCGACGCGCTCGCGGCCGGGGTCAGCGCGTTCGAGTTGGCCCGCGTCATGGGTACAAGCATCGAAATGGTCGAGCGCCACTACGGCACGCTGCTGGATGGCGCGACGGCCGGAATCGCCGGGCGGCTGAACGCGCTCGACGCCGAGCGCGACGCGCGAGACGAGGCACGATGACCGACGATGACGACCGGTTGGCCGACCCGAAGACTGACGACGCGAAGCTGTACCTCGCGCTGCTCGAAGACGGTATGGCTCAGTCGGCGTGGTGGGTGGCGCGGAAGGCGGGCGTCGGTGAGCACTACGCCATGCGGACTCTCGCTAGCTGGGCCGACAACCCCAACAGCGAATGGCAGGTCATCCGGCGCGATGACCTTGGCCCGGAGGTGTACGAGGCGGTCGAGGACTCGGCGCGCAGGGGCGACGCCTGAGCGACGTTTGGGCCACTATCGGGCCACGCGTCGGCGCCCTGAGCGCGGCCCGGAACGGCGAAACCCCCGTCGCAGCGGGGGTTTCGCGGGAGCGCGCCCGAGAGGATTCGAACCTCTGACCTTCGGTTCCGTAGACCGACGCTCTATCCAGCTGAGCTACGGGCGCAGTGGGCCGCAGTCTAGCCACCCGGTGCCGGAGGCCGACCGCAGCCCGGTCGTCGTCAGCGGACGCGGATCAGGCGCGAGCGATTGCCCGAGACGTGCGAGCCGTCCGTCGGGCGTACGAGCGCGCGGTAGCGGCCGCTGCTGCGGATCCTCACGCGGCGGCTGTAGCTCGAGCCGTTCACGCGCGTGCGGGCGATCGTGCGGTAGGTCCCGCGCACGCGGCGCTGGATGGAGACCGCGGCGCCGTCCTGGCTGGGGGTCACGTGACCGCGGAAGCGGACGCGGGCGCCCCGGCGCGGGTGGCGGTTGACGCGCAGCGAGACGCCGAGCCGCACGCCGACCGTCGTCAGCTGGCTGATGACCTGCGGGCGCGTCGCCGCGACGGTGCGCAGCTGCGAGCTCGAGATCATCGGCGACACGGCGATGACGTAGGCGCCCGTCGGGTCCGTCCGGCCGCTGGCCACGTTCTGCCAGTTGCCGTCGAACGGGAAGGTGTCGGCCTGGACGGTGATGCCGACGCCGCTGTTGTCGGACCCGGCGAGCACGCCGGCGACCTGGATGCCCGCGCCGTAACGGACCGGGTTCGGCTTGGCCTCGATGAGCAGGCCGTTGGGGATGCGCGTCGTCGTGAACGTGCGGTCGCGGCCGAGGACCGCGCGCCCGCTGCTCGGCTGGAAGACGAGCCGGTAGTGGTACGTCGTCGCCGGGGCGAGCGAGCCGACCGGGCTGCTGATCGCGGTCCCGTTGGTCGTCGGGCCGAACGGCGCCGCGGGCGTGGAGGCACCGTACTGGCGCGACGGGCCGTACTGGAACTGGTAGGTGCCGGTCGCGCCGCGGGTGTTGATCGCCCCGTTGAGGGTCGCGCCGGTGTCGGCGACGTTCGTCGCGCTGCCGGTCGACACGACGGGCGTGACCGCGGACTCGCGCGGCGTGCGGAAGTCGCGGCGGGCGCCCATGACGGTGCCGCCGTCGCTCGTGGCGACGAGCCGGTACGCGTACAGCTTGTTCGGCTGCAGGTCGCTGACCTGCTGGCTGATCTGGACCGGGTCGGTTCCCGAGCCGACGGCCACGGAGGCGGTCCGCTTGCTCAGCCCGCGCGGGCCGTACTGGAAGAAGTAGCGCGTGGCCACCCCGTGCGGGTTCACCGTGCCGGTGAGCGTGGCCACCGTGGGTGCCACCCCGGACACGCCGCCGGTGGCGGCACTCGGGGCCGGGGTCTGGGCGATCGCGGGCGCCGCCACGACGGCGAATGCGACCACGACGAGGAGAAGACTTCCGTGCACTCTGCGCATACGAGCGGGGGTCATACCCATGAGAACACGGAAGAGAACCCGTCGTAGCGGACGGAAGCGTCCGGAATGCTCGGAATTGCGGACTCCTGCGACCGGGGCGACGAAAGCGGAGAGGGCGGGATTCGAACCCGCGATGGAGTGTTAACCCCATACTCGCTTAGCAGGCGAGTGCCTTCAGCCACTCGGCCACCTCTCCGGGTCTGCCCGGAGTCTAGAGAACGCCGGCCGGTGGTCACGGGCAGCGGTCGATCCGCGCGACGAGCGGATCGGTGTCCTGCGTCTGACGCGCGTCGGCGTTCGGCCGGCATGGCGCCGCGGCGCCGCCGGCGACCGGAACGTTCCGCGCCGCGCTCGCCGTCAGCAGGTACGGGACCGGGTCGATCGGCGTGCCGAACTGGCGCACCTCGAAGTGCAGGTGCGGGCCGGTCGAGTGGCCGGTCGAGCCGACGTGCCCGATGACCGTGCCGCCGCTCACGGACGCGCCCACCGACGTGGTGATGCTCGACAGATGCGCGTACCACGTCTCGAACCCGAGCCGATGGCGGACGACGACGAGGTTGCCGTAGCCGCCGCTGTTCCACCCGGCGAACGCCACGACGCCGACGCCCGTGGCGGCGACCGGCGCGCCGTACGGCAGGGGGTAGTCGAGCCCGGTGTGCCGGCGGCCGCCGGGGTAGCCGAACCCGTCCGTGAACGCCACGCTCACGGGGCGCAGGAAGCGCACCGGCCCGCTCGCCGTCGCGGTCGGCGTGGGCGTGACCTGGAGCCGGCGCAGGGCGGCCAGCGTGCTCGGCCCGGCGATGCCGTCGACCGTCAGCCCGGCCGCCTGCTGGAACCGCTGCACCGCGGCCAGCGTGCCCGGCCCGAACCCGCCGTCCAGACCCCCCGACCCGTAGCCGCGCACGCGCAGGAGGAACTGGAGCGCCGCGACGTCCCAACCTCGCGTCCCGAGGCGCATCGGCCGGTGCCCGAGCGCGGGCCGCCCGCGCCGCCCGAGCGCCCGCCGGGTCTGCGCGCCCGCGATCCCGTCGACCAGCAGGTGCCGCCGGGCCTGGAAGCGCTGCAGCGCCGTCTGCGTCTGCGGGCCCGAGATGCCGTCGACCGGCCCGGGGGAAAGCCCCGCGCCCGCGAGCGCGATCTGGAGCGCGGCGACGTTCGCGCTCGCCGCGCGCGCAGCCACGGGCGTGGCGGCCGACACCGAGCATGCCGCCGCGACGCCCACCAGCGCCCCTGCCAGAACGCGATGCACGCGCACAGGCTCGCCGGGGCCGGCAGGCGTGGCAAGTGATGGATGGACGCTTGCAAGGCCCGCCTCACGCCCGCGCGCAGCCGGCCCGCGGGCCGGGCTACGCTGAGAGCCGTCCGGAGGGGTGGCAGAGCGGTTGAATGCACCGGTCTTGAAAACCGGCACGGGCGGTGACGTCCGTCGAGGGTTCGAATCCCTCCCCCTCCGCTCTGGAAAGCCAAAAGCCCCGCTAACACGGGGCTTCTGGGGCTCGCCGATGGGTGGGCTGAGGCGGTGGTTCGAACGTCAGCAAACGCCTCTGAACGCCCCCGTGGGAACGGGTCCGTTCCCACAGCCGTTCCCACGGGAACAAGCAGGGTGACGTCACCCTGCTCGGGCCGGGAACGGGTCACGGCAGCAGCTCCTCGGGGTGGACCTCCAGCCACTCGCGCACCGGCGCCGGCCACTCGCCCCAGCGCGGGACGTCGTCACGATCCCGCCACTTGACGCCTCGCTCGGTCACGTGCAGATCGTGCCAGCCCTCGTGCCGGGGCGCCCCCAGAATCGCCAGCTACCGGACGTGCATGCGCCGCGGCCAGTACGTCCACGACGGCTCGCCGAAGCGCTCGACGAGGAAGCGGTTCATCGCCGCCGACACCGCCGGCGGCGGCTCCAGCGCGCAGTGGAAGCACACGGGGACGCGACCGCCGATCGACGTCAGCAGGCCACCGCAGGTGCGACACGTCCGGGTCACCGCCCCGCTGGCCTCCACGTGGGGTTCTCCAGGACGATGCTCGCCTCGTGCGAGTCACGCGCGACCCTGAGCGCGAACGGAGTCAGGCAGCGCAGGTGCATGAAGATGTCGTCCTCTGCGGACGCGAGGATCCAGTAGAACAGCGACTGCTCGGGGTCGAGCGGCTCGGAGCAGAAGTTGCACGTGGGCTGGCTGCCGGCAAGTATGCCGTGGACGTCTTCTCCGGGGTAGAGGATCATCGGTTCGTCCTACCTCCTCAGGCGGTGGGAACCCGGCCAACGGCGAGGGCCTCGCTGCTGGCCCGGTTCGAGTGCGTCAGACCTTCTCGGGCTCGCGCTCGCGCTCGGGGCGCTCGCGCTGCGGGACCTTCTCCGGCGGCGGTGCCGGCGCGCGCTTCGGCGGCACCGGATTCTCCAGCGGCTCCAGGATCTTCACGCGATCCGGCTCTCCGATCTCCATCGGATCACTGCTCCCCTCTCGTCATCGGTCGTTCCACTCCTCGTCGAGCTGCGTCGGCTTCGTCGTGTCCTCCCTGCCCTCGTCGGCGAACAGGTCGCGCATCAGGACGGGCTGGCCGTACGCCTCGCGCAGCGGCACGACCAGCTCCCAGCTCTCGTGCAGCACGAACATCCGCTTCGGATAGCCGAACTGCGCCCGCCAGCCGAGCGTCGGCCCGGGACCGTGCTGGCTGCGACCGAAGCCGCGGACCACGCGCCCCCAGCTCTCGACCTGGCCGACGACGAGCAGCTCGCGGTCCACGTCGTGCAGCGGGTAGCCCATGCTCAGCAGGCGCCCGTAGGACGAGGCGCTGTAGAGCCCACACGAGCACTTCTGCCGAGGGGTCTCGTCGCCGCAGGTCAGGCACTCGGCCACCGCGGGCTCGCGGGCAGGCCAGGCGAACTCGAAGCCCATCGAGTGCAGGATCGGCACGCCGCAATCGAACTCGACGCGCCAGGCTCGCCAGCCGATGACGCTCAGGCCGTCAGGGGACTGGATGTCCTCAGCCATCGTCGTCGCTCGCGGACGGATCGAGCGCGCGCACGCGCTTCAGCTCCTCGACGAGATCGTCGTCGACGACCTGCGGGTCGATCGGCGGATCGAGCGAGACGCACATGGCCGGCGACAGCGACCAGACGCAGGCCGCGCCACCGGCTGGCGGGGTCTTGATGATGCCGAGCTTGCCCGCCGCGCGGCGCAGCGTGCGCGACGAGACCCCGAAGTGCTTGGCTGCCTCGTAGATGTCCACGGCGAACATCGGGCCGGCCGTGGCCAGGTACTCGACCAGCCACGCGGCGGCCCTGGAGCGCTTCGTCGGCGAGGGGGTCGTCGCCGTGGTGTTGACCTTCAGCAGCGACAGCGGATCCGGACCCCTGCCCGTCAGGTCCTCGTTGAGCACCAGGAACGGGAAATCGCGCACCTTGCGCCCGCCGCCGTCTTCGGCGACGTCGAGTTCGACCGTGTCGAACTCGAACGCCAGGCACTCGTTGACCTCGTGATCGTTGTCCTTGACCACCGTGACGATGCGCCGGTCGCTGTCGGCTGGGGTCGATGCCGAGGATCGCCGCCGCGCGGCTGGCGGCGACGACGCCCGACGACGAGCCCGAGATCGCGTCCCTCTCACGCCGCCCGGATACGCGCCGCGGGCGCCGCTCAGCGCACCGCGGCCGGGGCGACGCGCATCTCCCACGAGTGCGCGCCGAAGAGCGCCAGCGGTGCGGTCGCGTCCGTGACCACCGCGTGGACCCGATAGGCGCCGGCCCGCGTCGGCGTCCCGCGGATGAGCCGCGGCGCCTTGAAGCTGACGCCCGGCGGCAGCCCGTACACCGCGAACGCGTACGGCGCCGTCCCGCCCGCGGCGCTCAGCCGCAACTCGTAGGGCACGCCGACCGTCGCGCGCTCGCGGACCGGCGCCGGGCTGATCTGAAGCGCCGTGGTGGGCGTCGTGGCCCCCGAGATGTCGGGGTCGGCCGCCGTGCCGGGCTGTCCCGGAGCGCCTGCGGCCCCGGGCGGGTTGCCGGGCCCGCCCATCCCGCCGGCCGACGGCGCGCCCACCGCCGCCATATTGTCGACGAGCGCCAGCCCCGTCACCCGCAGCGGCGCCCCGCCCGTGGACACCGCACCGCCGCGAGCATCGCCGCCGCCGCCACCCGTTCCGCCTGCTCCGCCAGGGCCGCTCGACGTCGACCCGGTCACACCCGGGCCACCCGGACCGCCCGCGCCGGCGACCGGCGAGGTCGCGCTGTCGCGATCGAACGATCCGTCCTGCATGAGCGCGTTGCCGCCGCTGAGGTGGATGGCCCCGCCCACGGCGTTGCCCGCGTCGCCGCCCGCCGCACCCGGCGCGCCGTCGCCGGGCAGGCCAGGCGAACCGCTTTCATAGTGGTATCCGAGGACTTCGTACGTCAGACCGGCGTCGCCGCCGGGGCCAGCGCTCCGCGGCGCTGGCGCCGTGCCCGCGCGTCCGCCGCGCGCCTCGTCGGCCGAGAACCGCGAATCGAGGACCGTGAGATCCCCGGAACCCGAGATCGCCCCACCGCGTCCGGCCCCCCCGGCTCCGGGGACGCCGGCGCGTCCGCCCGCCCCGCCGGTGCCCCCATCGCCGCCGGCCTCCCACGCCCAATCGTGATCCATATACGCGTTGCCGCCCGGACCACCACCGCCCGCGACGCCGCCCGGTCCGCCGGTGCCGCCACGTCCGCCCTGGGCGATGTTGCCGGCAAGCACCGCGCCGACGATCAGCGTGCTGCCGAGGTTGCGGATCGCCCCACCGGACGCCGTCCCGCCTGGGCCGCCGCGACCGCCGGCGCCCCCCTCGCCGCCGACACCTCCAGGGCCACCGGACTCACCGATCGGGCCGATGTACTGGTCACACTGTTCCGGCTCCTCGGGATAGGGGTACCAGCAGTTCCAGCACTCCGGGTTGGAGTCCGGGGTGGTGTCGTAGTCGCAGTAGTCGCCCCAGCCGGATTGGCCCTCCGCGCCCCGGGCGCCCTGACCGCCTCGGCCCCCGGTTCCGCCCTGCCCGCCGATCACCGTGTTGGAGCGGAGCGCTCCCCCGATGACCTCCAACCGGCCGCTCTGCGTCACGAGCACCGCGCCGCCCGCGGCGTCGCCGCCGGCAGTGCCCGCGCCGCCTGCTCCGCCGGGCTCGCCGGTCTCCGCATCAGAGTGGCCGACGCCTCCGGTGCCAAGCGTCCCGGCGGCGCCCTGCACCCGCCCGTTGACCAGCCGCAGGTTCACCAGCGTCAGCGACCCCGACACCTCCAACAGCCGCGTCCGCCGCTGCCCGTCGAATGTCACCGCGGAGCCCGACGCATCCAGGCGCACCGACCGGCCCGCCGGCACCACGATCGGCGCGTCGAACGGGATCGTCGCATCGCAATCGAGGACGACCGTCCCGCCGGCCGCGACCGAGGACGCCAGCGCGGCGTAGGTGCAGTCCGTCAGCGTGCGGGGCGACGCCGAAGCCGGCGATGACGCGGTGAACAGCGCCGCGACGCCGGCGACCAGGACGGCAGACAGAGGGCCCCTGCGCAGCATGGCTTGATCCGACCACGCCGCGCCCGGTCTGCGCATCCGCAGGTCCTGGCGGCCCGCGCGGGCGAAACTACGGATTCGCCACGCGCCCGGCGCGCAGTGCGCGCTCAGCGTGCGGCGGCCGGCGCGACCCGCATCTCCCAGGAGTGCGCGCCGAACAGCGCCAGCGGCACGGTCGCGTCGGTGACGAGCGCGTGGACGCGGTATGTGCCCGCCCGCGTTGGGATGCCGTGGATGATCCGCGACGCCTTCAGGCTGAGGCCCGGGGCGGCAGACCGTACAGCGAGAACGTGTACGGCGCGGTCCCGCCGGGGGCGCTCAGCTCCAGCCGGTAGGGCGCCCCGACGGTCGCGCGCACGCGGACCGGCGCCGGGCTGATCTCAAGCGCCGTCGTGGGCGTCGTCGTCCCCGATGACTCGCCCGCGGCGGAGTCGTAGCCGACGAGCAGCCGGACCGACGTCCCGAACGTGTCGCCGTCGTGGTCCCACAGCACGCCCGTGTGGGCCTCGCTGCCGATCTTGTACGCCACCTTCGGCTTGGCCATCGTCCCGGTCCTCGTTCGCCGTGATGCGACGCCCGCGCGACGCTTGGAGGGGTCTTCGGCGCGACCGTAGCACGGGCCCCAAGCGGCGCTGGGTCCGTTCCCACAGCCGTTCCCACGGGGCCTGAAAGTCCTGCAAATGGGCACTATTGCCCCGGTCTTGAAAACCGGAGGCCGGCAACCCCGGCTCGCGGGTTCGAATCCCGCCCCCTCCGCTCCGCGCCCTCAGCCGGTCCGGAACACCGCCACCGCGCTGCTGGCGAACGCGGTCGCGTACAGGTGGCGCCCGTCCGGGCTGACCGCCACCGAGCTCACGCCGCGCAGTCGCCGGCCCCGCTCGCAGCCCGAGCTGCCGTCGCGGGCGACGCATCCGCCGCGCCCGGCCCGCGGCAGGATGCCGCCCGACGGCGACAGCCGGCGCAGCACGTCGACCGCCCCCGACGAGAACGCGGCGACGTAGACGGAGCGGCCGTCCGGCGCGACGGCGACGCCCTCCGGCGCCTTGAGCGCGCGGCCGGGCGTGCACCCGCGCGGCGGGCCGAACACGACGCAGCCGAACGACTCGACGAGCTGCGTCAGCTGGCCGGTCCCCGACCGCGCGAACGCCGTCACGCTGTTGCTCAGCAGCGACGTCACGTAGACCGCGTGGTCGTCGGGACTCAGCGCCACCGCGTTCGCTCCCGCGAGCCGCCGCGCAGGGGTGCAGCCGGCGGCCGGGCCCGTCACCAGGCAGCCGCTGCCGTCCGTCGCCTGGGCGAGCGTGCCGGTCGAACGGTCGCGGGCGAACACCGCGACCGCGCCGCTGATCGCGCTCGCCGCGTACACGCTGCGCCCGTCGCGGCTGACCGCCATGCCTTCCACCGCGGTCAGCGCCAGGCCCGTCGCGCAGCCCTCCGTCGCGTCCGCCGCGACGCAGCCCGACGTGCCGGACGCCTGCGACAGCGCGCCGGTCGAGCGGTCGCGCGCGAGCACCGCCACCGCGTTGCCGCTGAACGCCCCCACGTACACGTTGCGGCCGTCGGGGCTCACCACGACCACGTCCGGCCCGTCGAGCCCCCGGCCCGCCGCGCAGGAGCCGGCGCCGCCGGCCGCGACGCAGCCGGCCTCGGTCAGCGCGCCGGTCCTCGCGTCGCGCCGGAAGACCGTCACGGCGTCGCTGTCGCGCGAGGTCACGTAGACGTCGCGCCCGTCCGGGCTCATCGCGACCGAGTTCGGCCAGCCGAGGACCTCTGCCGTCGCGCACCCGCCGGCGCCGCCCGCAGCGATGCACCCGCGCGCGCCCCGCGCCTGCGTGAGCCGGCCGCTGCGCCGGTCGCGCCGCAGGATCGCGACCGCGTTGCTGCGGGCCGCGGCGACATAGACGTAGCGGCCGTCCGGGCTGACGGCCACGGCGTTCGACCCTTCGAACGGGCCGGGCCCGCGCAGCGCCCGCACCGCCGTGCACTGCCCGGCCGGCATGGAGCGGTCGACGAGGCACCCCGCCGGCCCGGACAGCTGGCGCAGCGCGCCGGAGGCCGAGGCGGGCAGGAGCGTGACGCCCAGAGCGAGGACCACGGCGATGCCGGCAAAGCGGCGCATGCGAGAGACCATGCGGGCGACCCTCTCATGTCTCCCGGCGGCGCGCGATCGTGACGAACACATCGCGGCCGCCTGCCCGCTCGCCGCGCGCGATCGCTTCGATGATCTCCGCGACGCGCGCGTTCAGCGGCGCCGGGACCCCGAGCTCCCCTGCGCGCGCGGCCACCGCCCCGTTGATGACCGCCACCTCCGGACGCGCGCCGCGCTCGAGATCCTGCAACATCGACGCCTTCGTCCCGGCGACCGGCGCGAACGTGCGCTGCAGCCGCGCGCCGGCGTCGTCGCCCGCCACGAGCGCGACCGGATCCTCGCCCCACACCGGCTCGAGACGCACCCCGCTCGCCGCCGCGACCGCGCACCCCTCGCGCCACAGCCCGACCGCCGCGCGGCGGCCGTCCGCGTCGGCCAGCACCTCGCCGGTCAGCAACCCGGACGCCGCGCCGAGCGCCGACATCGTGCTGTTGACCAGCAGCTTGGACCACACGGTCCCGACCGCGTTCTCGGACATCTTCACCGGGCCGACGGCCGCTAGCACGCCGGCGAGAAGCCGCGTGCGGTCGCGGACCCGGCCGTCCGGCTCGCCCACGACGAAGCCGCCGGGCGACGTGCGCGCCACCCGCCCGGGCCCGAGGTTCGTCGCCCCCCACTCGACGACGCCGACGATCAGCCGGTCCTCGCCGACCAGCGCGCCGATGCGGTCGTGCACCAGCCCGTTGCCGAGCGAGACGTACGCGCGCGCGACGCCCGCCGCGGCCAGCGGCGTCAGCGCCGCCTCGAGGTGCGCCGCCTTCACCGTGACGAGCGCGAGGTCGAAGTCCTCGTCGAGCTCCTGCGCGCGCGCCCGCGCGTCGAGGCGCACGACTCGCACGACGCGCTCCCCGCCGTCGAGCCCGACCCGCAGCCCCGGGTCGCGCATCCGCGCGACGTGCTCGGCCGCCGGATCGAGCACCACGACCCGCCCCACCGTGCCTTCGAGCAGCGCCGCGATCACACCGCCGATCGCCCCGCCGCCCACCACCAGAACCGCCGTTTCGCCGCCCGCCATGCACCGCAGTCAGCCCGGGAACGCGCGCGCGGTCAAGAGCCGGCGGGCAACCACCCGCCGACCTTCTATCCTGCCCCACTCGGTCCGGATGACCATGCTTCGCCGCTCACTCGCCGCCGCGCTCGCCGTGGCCAGGCGCACCACGGGCAGGCGCGCCAAGCACCGCCGGCTGCGCATCGTCGCGCAGAGCCCGAAGGCCGGCACGCCGGTCCGTGGCGAGGACGCGATCGTCCTCAAGCGCGGCTGGACACGTCTTCGCTAGCCGCCACGGGCGCCTGATCGCCGCTGCGCGCCGCCGCATCGACCGCGCGCGCCGATGCACCGAAGCGCAGGAGGCGCCCGCCGAAGGCGATCGCGCACACCGCGAACCAGGCGCCTCCGAGCGCCAGTCCCGCGACGACGTCGCTGAGCCAGTGGACGTCGAGCAGGACGCGCGTCGTCGCCACGCCGACGGCGAGGCCGGCCGCCGCGGCGGCCAGCGCCGCCCGGGTCGCACGCGAGCGTCCCCGCCCCAGAATCAGCGCGGCCGCGGCGAAGAACGCCGCCGACCAGGAGGAGTGACCGCTCGGAAACGACGGTCCCAGCGCCTCCGCCGCGGGATTCAGCGCCGGCCGGACCCGGTCGGCGAGGTCCTTGATCGTGGTGGTCAGCAGCGCGTTGCCGCCCACGACGAGCAGCAGGAACGGGACGATCCACGCATCGCGGGTCCGGATCGTCTCGACGACCGCCAGCACGACCGCCAGCCCGATGATCGTCCGCGGCGCTCCCAGGTCCGTGACCGCGCTCAGCACGTCCGTGCTCCAGGCCGTCGCGTGGCGGTGGCTCCATTCGGCGGCCGCCTCGTCGAGGCCGATGGGACCGTTCCCTCGGCGCACGAGGAACGCGACGACGGCGAGCAGCAGGCCGAGCGACACGATCGCGACGAGCGCCGCGGTGAGCGCGAGGCCGGTCGCCGCATCCGGGTCCAGACGCGCCCCGAGGAGGCGTCGCAGCCGGGGGTGGCGCGCCGCGTCCCGGCCCGCCTCGCGGGCCACTCCCACGGTGGAGGACGGACGCGCGGCGCCGCCCCGCGGCAGTCCCAGGACCACGAGTCCCGCGACGGCGGCGGCCAGCAGGATGGCGGCGAGGAGGACGAGGACGGGCATGGAACGTCGAAGGCTCGGGTACCCGTTCAGCCTGGCGGGGGCACGTGGTCAATTGCGTGACTTCAGGAGGTTTCACAGCATGGATGGCGCCGGATCGACGACACGACACAGTCGTGACCGCGGCGAAGATCGTTACGTCGTGCCCGTCCTCGCCGCTCCGCGGCGCGGGCGCGCCGAGCGCTTCGCCCGCGCGCTGCACGGTCGCCACCCCGTGCTGGTGTTCCTCGCAGCCGCGCTGGCCGGACTGGCGGTGCTCGCAGCCCTGTCGATCGGCCTCGGGCTGCTCGTGACCCACGTGCTCGTGCAGACGGCGGGCATCGGCTCCGCCGACGACGGGTTCGTCCGTGATCTGGCGCAGCATCGGACCGGTTTCGAGACGGACGCCTCCGCGGTCGGCTCCATGGTCGGCGGCGCGCCCGTCCTGCCGATCCTCGTCGGCCTGATCGCCATCGTCTGCGCGATCAAGCGGTACTGGCGCGTGGCGGCGTTCGCCGTGTTCGTGCTCGCCCTCGAATCGGCGACGTACCGCATCACGACCCTGGCCGCCCCGCGCGACCGGCCGCACGTCCACCGCCTGGAGGGCCTGCCCGCCGACGCCAGCTACCCCTCGGGTCACACCGCGGCCTCGATCGCCGTCTACGCCGGGCTGGTCCTGCTGATCACGTCGCGGATCCGGACGACGTGGGTCCGGGTCGCTGCGTGGGCGCTCGCCGTCGCGATCCCCGCCTTCGTCGCGATGTCGCGCATGTACCGCGGCATGCATCACCCGCTCGACGTCGCCGGCGGCGCCGTGATCGGCATCGGCGCGATCGTCGTCCTGGTGTTCGCGTGCCGGGCCGCCGGGGCGGCGAGCCTGTTGCGGTCCGAGCCCTCCGCGCGCCGGGTCGCGCCCTCGGGCGCCCGGAGCGACCGCGGGACGGTGACGGCGGCATGAAGGTCGCGGTGGTGGCCCACGCGGGCAAGACGTTCGGCGGCGGCCTGCCCGAGCTGCGTCGCGTGCTCGAGGCCAACGGAGTGACGGATCCGTTCTGGGCCGAGGTGCCCAAGAGCAAGAAGGCCCCGGAGCAGGTGCGCCGGGCGGTGGAGGACGGCGCCGAGCTGATCTTCTCCTGGGGCGGCGACGGGATGGCCCGCCGCTGCATCGGCGAGCTCGCCGGAACGCCGGCGAGCCTGGCGGTCCTTCCGGCCGGCACGTCCAACCTGCTGGCCACGAACCTCGGCATCCCGCGCGACATCGAGGCGGCGGTGGCGATCGGCCTGCACGGCGAGCGGCGCCCGCTGGACGTCGGGCGCTTCAACGACGAGCGGTTCGCGGTGATGGCCGGCGCCGGCTTCGACGCGGCGATGATTCGCGACGCCGACGGCCTGAAGGACCGCATGGGCCGTGTCGCCTACATGTGGAGCGGCTCCCGGAACATCCGCTCGGAGAGCTTCGAGGCGAAGATCAAGGTCGACGGCGTCCCGTGGTACGACGGGCCGGCGAGCTGCGTCCTGCTCGGCAACGTCGGCGCGCTCTTCGGCGGTGTGCAGGTGTTCCCCGACGCGCGGCCCGACGACGGTCAGCTCGAGCTCGGGATCGTCACGGCGGACAACGTCGTGCAGTGGACGCGCACGATCGCGCGGACGGTGTCCGGCGATCCGAGCCGGTCACCGTTCGTGCGCACGACGCGCGCCCACAAGGTGAAGGTGACGCTCGATCGCCCCGTGCTCTACGAGCTCGACGGCGGCGACCGGCGCAAGGTCAGCTCGTTCAAGGTCAAGGTGGAGCCCGGCGCCCTGCGGATCTGCGTGCCCTCACCGGCGCAGGCCCGGGTCGCGGCGTAAAGGAGACGACATGGCGTTCAACATGGCAACGGGATCGCGGCCGGCCCGCGAGGCGCGCGGCGCCGGCGAGACCGTCGCGCGCCAGCCCGCGTTCGAATGGCTCGCGCGGGCGGGACTCGTCTCGCGCGGGGTGGTCTACGGGATCATCGGGGTGCTGGCGGTCAAGCTGGCGCTCGGCGACGGCGGCAAGGCCACCAACCAGCAGGGCGCGCTGAGGACGATCGTCGAGCAGCCGTTCGGCAAGGTGCTGCTCGTCGTGGTGGCGATCGGGCTCGCCGGCTACGCGCTGTGGCGGCTCGTCCGCGCGGCGATCGGCCATGGCCCCGAGGCCAGCGACAGCGGCTTCGACCGTCTGTCGGGCCTGGCCAGCGGGATCGCGTACGGCGCGCTGCTCGTCACGGCGATCGGCATCCTCGCGGGCTCCGGCGGCGGGTCCGGCCATCCGGACAAGGCGACCGCGGGCGTGCTCGACTGGACCGGCGGCCAGGTGATCGTCGTGCTCGCCGGCCTCGTGATGATCGGCGTCGGGGCGTACCAGGGGTACAAGGGCGTCTCGCGCAACTTCCTCGAGGACTCGAAGACCGAGCGGATGACGCCGGAGACCGAGCGCGCGTTCACCGTGCTCGGCGTCGTCGGGCACCTCGCGCGGATGGTCGTGTTCGTACTGATCGGGTGGTTCCTGATCCGGGCCGCGATCGACTTCGACCCCAACAAGGCGGTCGGGCTCGACGGGGCGCTGGCCAAGCTCGCGCACAACTCGTACGGCCCGGTTCTGCTCGGCATCGTCGCGGCCGGGCTGATCGCCTTCGGCTGCTACTCGCTGGCCGACGCCCGCTACCGCCGCATCTGACGGGCGGGCGCCGACCGGCCAACCCGGCGCGCGCGGCGGCGTTTCCCCCTTGGAGAGATCCAGCGCCCCGGCCCAGCCCCCGCCACGGTTCGCCGGGCCGGGGCGCGACACCTCCTCCTCCCCATGCCCGCCATGAGTGTCAGGGCGCCTGTGACCGGTTCGCGCATGCGCTATACCTCTCCCCTGGCGCACCGGAGAGGGCGCCGGAGACGAGGGGAGACCGATGGCCGCCACGACCGACGCACTGGGAGCGTTCCCCAGCCCGTTCTCGATCGCCACCCCGGATGGGTGCCAGGGCTGGGAGGAGATGTATCCGTACTACTCGCTCTTCACGGCGCAGCGGCCGGCTGACGAGGACCGCCTCTGGTTCTGGAACTCCATGCACTTCCCCGTGCCGATGCCGCCGTTCGACGTGACGTCGATCGACACGCCCTACCAGGCCGCCGGCGCCTGGCAGCACCGCGCGTTCCGCACGCCGCCCGCCATGGGCATCGACTACCGGATCATCAACGGCTACGTCTACATCTCGGTCAACGGCGTCGACGATCCGGAGCTCATCGCCGAGCGCGCCCGGTTCTTCCAGGAGCGCGCGGGCCACTACTTCGGAAACTGGGACGCCCTCTATGCCGACTGGCGCACGCGGATGGAGAAGCTGATCGCGCACATCAGCGACCTTCCCGTCCCGAAGCTGCCCGAGTACGAGGACGACGACGTCATCTTCGGCGACCGGCCGCCGACGTACCTCGGCGTCCTCGACGCCTACCGCACCGCGCTCAGCGCGAACGAGCAGATGTGGTCGAACCACTTCGAGTTCCTGCTGCTCGGCTACGGGGCCTACCTGACGTTCTCGGAGTTCTGCAAGGCCCACCTCCCCGACATCCCCGACCAGCACATCTCGCAGATGATCGCCGGCATCGACGTGCTCCTGTTCCGGCCGGACGCCGAGCTGCGCCGCCTGGCCCGGATCGCGGTCGACACCGGCGTGGAGGGCGCGTTCGTCGAGGGCCGCACACCGGCCGAGGTCGACGCCGAGCTGCAGAGCACCGGCGCGGGCCGCCGATGGCTCGAGGAGCTCGAGGCCATCAAGGATCCGTGGTTCAACATGGCCACCGGCGACGGCCTCTACCACTACTTCCGCAGCTGGTACGACGACCCCAGCATCCCGTACGCCTCGATCAAGGGACACATCGACGCGATCCACGCCGGCCACGACGTCGAGCGCCCGACCGAGCAGCTCGAGGCCGAGCGCGACCGTCTCGCCGAGGAGTACGCCTCCCTGCTTGACGACGACGCACGCCAGCCGTTCCAGGAGCTCCTGCAGCTGTCGCGCGGCGTCTTCCCGTACGTCGAGGAGCACAAGTTCTACGCCGACTACTGGTTCCTCACCCGCTTCTACAACAAGATCCGCGAGTTCGGCGCGCTGCTGGCCGAGCACGGCTGGCTCGAGGACGGCGAGGACATCTTCATGCTCTCGCGCCACGAGGCGCACGAAGCGCTCGAGGAGCTGTGCCTCATGTGGGCGACCGGCGGCCCGCCGCTCGGCCCGCAGCACTGGCCGCCGATCGTGACCCGCCGCCGCGAGCTGCTCAAGCGCCTGGAGGAGTGGACCCCGCCGCCCGCGCTCGGTGCGATGCCGGAGGCCGTCAACGACCCCCTCGCGGTGATGCTCTGGGGCATCACGCCCAGCCGCCTGCAGGAGTGGGCCCAGGGCGAGGGCGACGGCACCACGATCATCGGGGCCGCCGCGTCCGCCGGGGAGGTCGAAGGCATCGCACGAGTGCTGCGCGATCACGCCGAGATCGCCGACGTCCGCGACGGCGACATCCTCGTCTGCACGATCACGTCGCCGGCCTGGGCGCCGATCTTCCCGAAGATCAAGGCGACCGTGACCGACATCGGCGGCGTCATGTCGCACGCGGCGATCGTCTGCCGCGAGTACGGCAAGCCCGCGGTGGTCGGCACCGGCCGCGCGACCGCGCAGATCCGCACCGGGATGCGCATCCGCGTCAACGGCAGCACGGGCGTGGTGACCATCCTCGACGGGGCGCCATGAGCGACGGCTTCGCCCACACGCGGACGCTCGCGGAGCTGCGCGCCGAGGACGACGGCGTCTTCGGCGGCAAGAGCGCCAGCCTGGGCGAGTTGATCGCCGGCGGCGTGCCGGTGCCGCCCGGCTTCGCGCTGGCCACGTCGGCGTTCACCGCCTGCATCGAGGCAGCGGGGCTGCGCGAGCACGTCGACGCCGCGCTGGCCTCGGTGGATCCCGACGACGTCGACGCCGCACAGGCGACCGCACGCGAGCTGACCGCCGCCGTGTCCGGTGCGCACGTGCCGGATGAGGTCCGCGACGAGATCGCCCGCCGCTACGCCGACCTCGCCGCCGCCACGGGCCTCGACGAGCCGCCGGTCGCCGTGCGCTCGAGCGCGTTGGGCGAGGACAGCGCCGACGCGGCGTTCGCCGGCCAGCAGGAGACGTACCTGTGGGTGCGCGGCGCGGACGGCATCGCCGACGCCGTCCGCGACTGCTGGGCGAGCCTCTACAGCGCGCCCGCGCTGACCTACCGCGCCCGCCTGGGCGACGCCGCGCGCGACCCGGCGATGGGCGTCACCGTCCAGCTCATGGTCGACGCCGAGGTCTCCGGCGTCGCCTTCACCTGCAACCCGGTCTCCGGCGACCCGAGCATGATCGCGATCAACGCCAGCTGGGGCCTCGGGCTCGGCGTGGTCGGCGGCGACGTGACGCCCGACGAGTACCTCGTCAGCAAGGTCACCAAGGAGGTCGTGCGCCGGACGATCGCCCCGAAGACGATCGAGTACCGGCCGGCCCCCGGAGGAACCGGGACCGAGGTCGCCGACGTCGAGCCCGAGCGGGCCGACGCGCCCGCGCTCGACGACGAGCGCCTGCGCCACCTCGCCGGCGTCGCGCGCGGCATCGAGCGCTCCGCCGGCTGCCAGCAGGACATCGAGTGGGCGATCGCCCGCACCGGCGGCTTCCCGGACAACCTCTACGTCCTGCAGGCGCGCCCCGTCACCGCCACGGGCAAGGGGGCGCGGCCCGAGGGGCCCAAGGGCGTCTCGGCGATGTCGCTGATCATGTCGACGTTCGGCGCCGACGCCGGCCAGAAGCGCTAGGGGCCACCGGTGACCGCATGCCGCTGAGCGACGACGACGTGCGCGAGATCATCGCGATCCTCGAGCGCCCGGGCACCGGCGAGCTGCGCGTGTGCACGGGCGAGTTCGAGCTGCACGTCGTGCGGACGCCGCCCGGCGGCGTCACGGGCGCCGCCCCACCCCCGCCCCCGGCCGCATGACTGCCGCGCCGATCGAGTTCGTCGACACCAGCACCCGCGACGGCAACCAGAGCCTGTGGGGCGCGACCGGCCTGACGACGCCCGACGTGCTCTCGATCGCGCCGGCGATGGACCGCGTCGGCTTCCGCGCGCTCGACTTCACCACGAGCACCCACATGGCCGTGTCGGTGCGCTTCCACCAGGAGGACCCGTGGGAGCGCATCCGCCGCGTCAGCGCGGCGATGCCGGACACCATGCTCACCTTCCTGACGACGGGCATGCGCTTCATCTCGTGGGAGCCGGCCGAGGAGGACGTCATCCGCCTCGCGCTGAGCTGCGTGATCCGCAACGGCATCCGGCGCATCCAGGTCGCCGAGCCGATGAACGACGCGGACGCGCTCATCACGCTCGCCCGGCTGGCCCGCGAGGAGGGCGCCGAGGAGGTCGTCATGGGCCTGACCTACTCGCGCAGCGCCGTGCACGACGACGAGCACTACGTCACCCGCGCGCGGCGGCTGGCCGAGTCGCCGGACATCGACCGCCTGTACCTCAAGGACCCGGGCGGCCTGGTCAGCATCGACCGCCTGCGCCAGCTGGGCCCGCGCCTGTTCGAGGCGTTCCCCCACCGCCCGATCGAGCTGCACAGCCACTGCACGATCGGGCTGGCGCCGCAGGCCTACCTGGAGGGCTGCCGGCTCGGCTTCTCGGCGCTGCACACCGCGGTCGGTCCGCTCGGGCAGGGCACGTCGCAGCCGGTCGCGGAGAGCACGCTGCGCGACGTCGAGGCGATCGGCTTCTCCCACGAGCTCGACCTCGACGCGCTGGCCGAGGTCTCGGCGCACTTCCGCGCGCTCGCCGAGCTCAAGGGCCTGCCGCCGGGTGCGCCGCGCGCGTACGACGCCACCTACGAGGCCCACCAGCTGCCGGGCGGCGTCGTGACGACCATGCGCCGCCAGCTCGAGGAGATCCGCCGCGGCGAGCTGTTCGATGCCGCGCTCGCCGAGGTCGGGCGCGTCCGCGCCGAGTTCGGCTACCCGATCGTCGTGACCCCCTATGCGCAGTTCCTCGTGACCCAGGCGAGCATGAACGTCATCGCTCCCGAGCGCTACGCGACGGTCCCCGACGAGGTCATCCGCTACTTCCTCGGGCACTTCGGCCAGCCGCCCGCGCCGGTCGATCCCGACGTCGCCGACCGCATCCTCTCCACGCCGCGCGCGAAGGAGCTCGCGCGCTCGCGCCCGCTCAGCCTCGACGGCGCGCGCGAGCGGTTCGGCAGGACGATCTCCGACGAGGAGCTGCTGCTGCGCATGACGATGCCCGCCGAGCAGGTCGACGCGATGCTGAGCTCGGCGGGCCCGCCGCCGCCGGCCGCCCGGCCCGGACGCAACCCGCTGGTCACGCTGCTGGCCGAGGTCGCGCACCGGCCGTCGATCGGCTTCCTGCAGTACCGCAGCGGCGACGACGAGGTGGTGTGGCGCCGTGCGTCTTGAGGACGCCCGCGGGTTCGTCTTCGACCTCGACGGGACGCTCGTCCAGCGCGGCCGCGAGGGGCTCGTCGTCATCGACGGCGCCCGCGAGGTGCTCGCCGCGATCCGTACGAGCGGCCGGCCGATCGTCGTCTGCACGAACGCCAGCCACGTGACGCCGGGCACGATCGCCGAGGAGCTGCGCGAGGTCGGCCTCCGGGTGTCCGGTGAGGAGGTCGTGACGCCCCCGTGCAGCGCGATCTCCTACCTGCGGGCGAACCACCCGGGGGTGCCGGTGCAGGTCTTCGCGCCGCAGGTCACGCGCGAGCGCATGGTGGCCGAGGGCATCGACGTCCTCTCGGCCAACGGCGACGGGCCGCAGGCGGGCGCGGTCTTCGTGGCGCACGGCGAGAGCGTCGACTTCGGCGTCATCGAGCGCGCGGCCCGGGCGGTCATCGCCGGCGCTCCGCTGCTGACCGCGAGCTACGTGTCGGCGTATGCGGGGGCCGACGGCCCGATCTTCAGCCGCGGGGCGATGCTCACCGCGGCGCTGGCGAAGGCGACCGGGGCGGCGCCGCGCATCGTCGGCAAGCCCTCGCAGGCGAGCCTCGACGAGATCAGCGGCCGCATGGGCGGCATCCCGGCGGCGGAGCTGGCGATCGTCGGCGATGACGTCGCGCTCGAGGTGGAGCTCGGCCACATCGGCGGGTCCTACACGGTGCTCGTGCGCAGCGGGATGACCGGCGGTCTCGATCTCACACAAGCCCCGGACCGCCACCGGCCGCACGAGACGGTCGACACCGTCGCCGAACTGCTGCCGCGCCTCAGGCCTTGATCCTCGTGCGCGCGACGCGCCCGGGCCCGCGGGCGTTGACCTGCTCCGGCCGCGCCGCCTCGAGCCAGCGGAGCACGTGGAGGTCGAGGCCGCCCGGGGCGAAGATGTCGCGCGAGAAGTAGACGACCTCGCCCGTCGTGACGTGGAAGACCTCCTCGAGGTCGAGCACGGCGGTCGTGCGGTCGATGCCGAGGTGGCGGCCCAGCGGCTCGCGCGCCGTCACCATCCGGGGCAGGATGTGGGTCGTCGCGTAGGCGATCGGCACCCCGCGGCCGAGCAGGATGTCGAGCACCATGGTGCCCTGCTTGAGCGCCCTGCGCAGCTTGGCGTCGGACGGCACGTCGACCTGGGGGCCCAGCGTGTCGACCATCCGCGCCGAGGGACGCCCGTCGGCGAGCAGGACGCGCGAGATCTCGATGACCTCGCTCCCCGGCTCGATCGACAGCCGCTGCGCCGCCTCCGCCGACGCCCCCGTGCGCTCGATGCCGAGGTCCTCGACGGTGAGCTTCGTGCCGCGGCCGCGGGCGATGGACGAGTAGGGCTCCAGGCGCTCGAGGCCCTCGTCGAGCGCACTGCGGCGCCCGACGCGGCCGACGAACGTCCCGCTGCCCTGGCGGCGCACGATCTCGCCCGTGCCCTCGAGCCGCAGCAGGGCCGCGCGCAGCGTCCCGCGCGAGATGCCGAGCATCTCCGCGAGGTCGTGCTCGGGCGGCAGCCGGTCGCCCGAGCGGTGGCGCCCGGGGGCCAGCCAGTTGCGCAGCGCGACCTCCGCGGTGTCGACGAGTGACGGGCGCTGTGACCCGCGCTGGGCGCTCATGCGCTGAGCGTATTCGTTCGCGCGAGCGCAGGCATGCTCAGTTCGTTGACACTGCTATGAACAAAGTGGTACAAGAGCGCGCGCAGTCCCGCACACGGCGAACAGTGCGAGGAGGGAGAGGACTTTGGCGTCAGCCCAGGTTGAGGAGCGACAGCTCCTCAAAGCGATGTCATGGTGGGACGGGTTCGTGGTGGCCTTGGCCAACCCGGGCTTTCTCATCGCCGCGCTCGGCAGCTCGATCGGCGCTCTCGGCACGGCCGGCGCCTTCGCCCTGTGGACGATCTCGATCACGCTCGGCGCGATGCAGAACAACATCCACGCCGAACTGGCGTGCATGTTCCCGAACAAGTCGGGCGGCATCGCCCTCTACGCCCATGAGGCGTGGCGGAAGTACCTGACGGTCATCGGTCCGCTGGCCACGTTCGGCTACTGGATCGGCTGGTCGGTCGTCCTCTCGATCAACGGCCTCGTGGCCGGCACGCTGATCCAGGCGGAGTGGTTCTCCTCCACGACGTGGTCGACCAGCGGCGCCGGGTTCGACCTCGACCTGGCCATCATCCTCGGCGTCGCCCTCATCGCGATCGTCTGGCTGTTCAACGTGTTCGGGGTCCGGCCGGCGGTGTGGTTCGGCTACGTCACCGGCGGTCTGCTGCTGATCCCGACCGCCGTGCTCATGTTCCTGCCGTACATCACCGGCGACTTCCACGGCAGCAACCTCCAGTGGAACATCGGGGCCAACGGCGGCTTCCCGCTCGCCATCACCTGGCTGTACTTCATGTGCTGGTCGGCGTACGGCATCGAGGTGGTCGCGACGTTCGCGCCCGAGTTCCACGACACCGAGCGCGACACCGCGAAGGCGCTGCGCGTCTCTGCGCTGTTCTGCGTCGCGGTGTATGCGCTCGTGCCGCTCGGGCTGGGCGGCACGCTCGGCACGGAGGCGGTCGCCAACGACTCGACGTTCATCGCCTTCTACACGCAGGCGTTCGACATCCTCGTCGGCAACGCGCTGGGCAACGTGATGATCTTCTGCCTTGTCGCGGGGCTGGTGCTGTCCATGAACACAGCGACCATGGACGGCTCGAGAGCCTTGTATGGCATAGCCAAGGACGGGATGACGATCAAACAGTTCGGCACGCTCAACCGATTCCACGTGCCGGGCGTGGCGATGACGCTGGACGCCCTGCTGAACATCTTCCTCATCACGTTCTTCGGAAGCGTGCTGGAGATCCTGGCGGTCAGCAACGTCGGCTACGTGTTCGCTACCTGTACCGCGCTCGGTGGGTTCCTGCTGTTGCGCAAGGACCGGCCGAACTGGCCACGACCGGTGCGGCTGCCCAACTACTGGGTGCCGCTCGGCGCTTTCCTGTTCGCCGCGAACCTCCTGTTCCTCGTGGGCGGCGGGTTCATCTGGTCCGGCGGGTTCCTGGGGATCACGGGGTATGGCTACGGCTGGGACAAGACGCGCATCGGCCTCCTGGTCCTCGTCGCCGCGCTGCTGCTCTACGTGTTCCGGCACGTCGTGCAGGACAAGCTGCCGATGAAGTGGCGCGAGCAGATTCCTCAGACGCCCGAGGAGGAGCGCGCGCACCGCGAGCTGGCGACGGCGCCGACGGCGCCCGTCTAGACGGGCCTGGGTTTCACCAGGCGAGCTGGGCCGCGCGGCCGGGGTGAGCGATCACTCCGGCCGCAGGTCCCAGCGCGGCAGGTCCGAGATCGCCTGGCGGTAGCGCTTGCGGTGCACGGGCCGCACGAGGGTGAACCAGCCGATGAGGCCCACCGGCATCAGGAAGAACACGCTGAAGATGTTGCCGGTCAGCGTGAAGAAGATCGCGATGGCGGCGATGACCGAGGCGAGCGCGACCGGGACCGCGCGGTAGCGCAGCTGGAGCTTGCGGATCTCCTGGTACTGCTCGGCCGGGATCTGCTTCGTGTTCCAGGTGCGGCCGCACTGGTCGCAGGTCCACGACTCCCCGTAGGCGAGGTCGCGCTTGGCGCCGCACTCGCACGTCACCGCGATCGGCGGGCCCTTCAGGATGGTGCCCGGCGCCTCGTACTCGCGCCGGCGGCGACGGCGCCCACCCTCCGCGTGTGCTGCAGGTCCTCGCCCTCGACCCCGTCGTCCCACTGAACCCTCTCCTCAGGTGCAGAATCCGTCCGGCGCGATCCACACTAGACAGTCGGCCCCCTGGACCGCACGGACCAGGCGCCGGACGAGGCCCCGGCGCACCCGCGAGGCGTCGGGCCCGATGACCACGAGACCGATGTCGCGCTCGTGGACGAGCTCGGACAGCGCGCGCACCGGCCGGGTGCTGAACACGCGCAGCAGCTCGACGTCGACCCCGCGGTCGGCGAGGCGCTGCGCCGCCGCCCGGACCTCGTCGCGTTCGTCCTCGTGCGGCAGCACCGCACCGTCGGGGCCGTGCAGCACGAGCGAGGTGCCGTACAGCGGCAACCGCACGAGGTTGACGATCACGACGTGCGCGCCGGTCTCCAGTGCGGTCTCCGTCGCCATCCGCTCGGCCGCCGGATCGATGCGGACCGACATGGTCGCCAGAAGGACGGGGCGCACTCCGTCGCGGCTCGACGCCGGCTGCTGCGCCTGTCCGTGACGGACACCGATCACGCATCGATTGTAGGGGGCGCGGAACGTGTACCAATTTGCTCAACGCGTGCGCTATAGTCGCGCCGCAGAGCGCTCCAGCGACCGAGGAGAGTGAGGGGACAGATGGCCACTGAGGCGGAGCCGTACACGCTCGACCCGATGCCCGAGTTCGGCGGCACCGTCGCGAGCGTGCTCGCCAGCGACCGCGTCGCCCCGGCCCCCCCGACGCTCGAGGAGGCCCGCAACGCGCCCGGCCGCCGCGAGAGGATCGAGGCGCTCACGCGACTGATCGAGGAGCGCGGCATCCGCTACGTCTTCTTCCAGCAGGTCTCGATCACGGGCCGCGTCATGGGCAAGGGCGTCGTCTCGTCCTTCTTCCCGCAGGTCGCCGAGAAGGGCTACCAGCTCGTCTACGGCGCCACGGCCAACCTCTTCACCGACCGCTACGGCAACTACATCGGCTTCGACCCGCACGAGTCCGAGCTGGCCGCGGTCGCCGACCTCGACACGTTCGCCGTCCTGCCGTGGGACGAGCGCGTCGCCCGCGTGTACTGCGACTGCTACGACACGGAGACCGGCGAGCTGCTCGACGCCGACCCGCGCCAGAACCTCAAGCGCATCGCCCACGACTTCGAGCAGGAGCTCGACTGCGAGTTCCTCATCGGGATCGAGCCCGAGATGATGTGGCTCAGGAAGCCGGAGGCCGGCCAGGTCCCCGAGGGCGTCACCAAGCCCTACTGCTACCACATCCACCAGTTCGAGGAGCTCCGTCCGGTGCTGCTCGACGTCGTCGAGTACGGCCAGAAGCTCGGCCTCGACATGAGCTACGGCGACCACGAGGACGCTCCCGGCCAGCTCGAGCTGAACTTCCGCTTCGACCGGCCGTGCCGCACCGCCGACAACATCACGACGTACCGCCAGGTCTGCGCCGCGGTGGGCCGCAAGCACGATCTGCTGCCGACCTTCATGCCCAAGCCGTTCACGGGCGTGGCGGCCAACGGCCACCACCATCACTTCACGCTGATGGACCGCGACGGCAACAACGTCTTCCACGACCCGTCCGGCCCGGCGCAGCTCTCGCAGATCGCCCGGCACTTCCTCGGCGGCATGCTCGACCACTTCCCGGCGCTGATGTGCGTCGGCAACCCGACCGTGAACTCGTACTGCCGGATGTGGGACACCGGCTTCTGGGCCCCGATCTACAAGAACTGGGGCTGGCAGAACCGCACCACGACGGTGCGCGTGGCGTCCGGCGGGCGCTTCGAGTACCGCGGCGTCGACTCGTCGTGCAACCCGTACCTGACGGTGGCGTCGCTGCTGCGCGCCGGCCTCGACGGCATCCGCCGCGAGGTGGATCCGGGGCCGCCGCAGGAGGGCAACACGTACGAGCTGCTCGCCGGGGGCGCGGACATCGAGAAGGTGCCCGACAGCCTCGGCGCGGCGCTGGAGGCGCTGGCCGCCGACGAGGTCGTGCGCAGCGCGATGCCGGGCCGGCTCTACAAGGTCTTCAACCACTACAAGCGCGACGAATGGGAGCGCTACCTCGCCGCGGTCACCGACTGGGAGCGCGACGAGTACCTGGAGGTGCTGCCGTGACGCACGCCCCGACCTCGCCGGAAGGAGCGCGGCGCTGATGTGCGGGATCGCGGGGATCATCTATCGCGACGGGATGCGGCCGATCGGGCGCGACATGACCCGGATGCTGCAGTCCATGAAGCACCGCGGGCCGGACTCCACCGGCTTCGCGCTCTACGGGCCGCCGCAGCACGAGGCGTGGATCATGCGCGTCAAGCTGGCCGACGCCAACACGCCGCGCGACTTCGACTTCGCGCAGCGCCTGACGCGCGACCGCCGCGAGGTGGAGCGCCGGGTGCAGGCGATGGGGGCCCGGCTGCACGAGACGACGAACGGGCATCACCCGTACGCGCTGACGCTGACGTTCGACTACGACGGCGACCTCAAGCCGCTCGCCGACCGCGTCGAGGACGTCAGCCGCGACGCCGAGGTGCTGTCGCTCGGCCGGTCGCTGGAGATCATCAAGGACCTCGGCGACGCGGAGACCGTCTCCTCGGACTACCACCTCGGCTCGTTCGAGGGCAGCCACGCCATCGGGCACGTGCGGATGGCGACCGAGTCCGACGTCGACATCTCCGGCGCGCACCCGTACTGGGCGTACCCGTTCTCCGACGTCGCGGTGGTCCACAACGGCCAGCTGACGAACTACTTCGAGTGGCGCCGGCGCCTCGAGCGCAGCGGCCATCGCTTCCAGTCCGAGTGCGACTCGGAGGTCATCGCCGTCTACCTGGCGGAGAAGATGGCGGAGGGCCGCTCGCTGGAGGACGCGATGCGCGACAGCCTCGAGGAGCTCGACGGCGTGTTCACGTACATCTGCGTCACCGAGGACGCGCTCGGCATGGCCAAGGACGAGCTCGCGGCCAAGCCGCTCGTGCTCTACGAGTCCGACGACCTCGTCGCGCTGGCCTCCGAGGAGATCGCGATCCGCGAGATCGTCGACCACGAGATCGACACGTACGACCCGTTCGAGGGGGAGGTGATGGTGTGGAGTCGGTGACGCGCATCACGTACGACGCGCGCGGCCTCGTCGAGCCCGACGTCACGGTCCCCCGCGTCTCGGAGATCGAGGACGGCCGCGCGACGTTCGACGCGACGGAGCTGACGACGCGGCAGATCAACGCCGAGCTGCGCTGGCTGCTCTACGACCAGGGCCTCGAGGACGTCACGATCCTCAACCCGCGCTCGCGCCACTCGATCGCCACCGGCATCCTGACCCGCTGCCGCATCACGATCGACGGCAGCCTCGGCTACTTTGGCGCCACGATGCTCGACGGCCCCGAGGTCCACATCAAGGGCCGCGTCGGCTGGTCGTCGTGCCAGAACATGATGTCCGGCGTCGTCGTCATCGACGGCAACGCCGGCTCGCTGACCGCGGCCGCGCTGCGCGGCGGCGACGTCGTCTGCCGCGGCCGCGTCGGCGCGCGCACCGGCATCGACCAGAAGGGCGGCACGATCATCGTCTGCGGCGACGCGGGCTCGATGACCGGGTTCATGATGCAGCGCGGGCGCCAGATCATCCTCGGCGACGTCGGCCCGGGCCTGGGCGACTCGATGTACGACGGGACGATCTACGTCGGCGGGCGCGTCAAGTCGCTCGGCGTCGACTGCGTGCCCGGCGAGTGGACCGACGCAGACACCGAGCTCATCGAACGCAAGTTCCGCATCTACGGCCTCGGCGACCCGCCGGAGCTGCAGAAGTTCGTCTGCGGCAAGCAGCTCTACAACTACGACACCCTCGAACCGTCCGAGCGCAAGCTCGTGCTCTAGCGAGGAGGAGCACATGGCCGACGAGACCTCCCCCTCCCCGAAGACGATCCTGGGCGAGAGCCCGATCTTCACGCCGAACGTCATCAACGACATCCACATGAAGGCCGAGCTCGGCCGCTACCGGATGCGCGGCTTCTCGATGTTCAAGAAGATCCCGCACTGGGACGAGCTCATCTTCCTGCCGGGGACGCTGACGCGCTTCGTCATCGAGGGCTACCGCGAGAAGTGCGAGACGAAGACCGTCATCGGCGCCCGCTTCGCCAAGAAGCCGATCGAGCTCGACATCCCCGTCTACATCACGGGGATGAGCTTCGGCGCGCTGTCGCTGGAGGCCAAGATGGCGCTGGCCAAGGGCGCGTCCATGGCCGGCACCGCGACCTGCTCGGGCGAGGGCGGGATGATCCCGCCGGAGCGCGACCTGTCGACGAAGTGGTACTACCAGGTCATCCAGAGCCGGTACGGGTTCAACCCGCACCACATGATGCTGGCCGACGCGATCGAGTTCTTCATCGGCCAGGGCTGCAAGGTCGGCCTCGGCGGCCACCTCATGGGCCAGAAGGTCACCGAGCAGGTGGCCGAGATGCGGTCGCTGCCGGTCGGCATCGACCAGCGCTCGCCGGCGCGCCATCCCGACTGGCTGGGCCCGGACGACCTCTCGCTGAAGATCCAGGAGATCCGCGAGGCCACCGACTACCAGGTGCCGATCCAGCTCAAGCTGGGCGCCGCGCGCGTCTACGACGACGTGCGCATGGCCGCCAAGTGCGGCCCCGACGTCATCTACCTCGACGGCGCGGAGGGCGGCACCGGCGCCGGCCCGCACCTCGCCGCCGAGGAGACCGGCGTGCCGCTCATGTCGGCGATCCCGGAGGCGCGGCGCGCGCTCGAGGACGTCGGCCTGGCCGACGAGATCGACCTCGTCGTCGCCGGCGGCATCCGCAACGGCGGCGACGTCGCGAAGTGCCTGGCGCTCGGCGCGAAGGCGGTCGCGATCGGCCACTCGGCGCTCATGGCGCTCAACTGCAACAAGGAGATCCCGGGCGTCACCGACTACGAGGGCACGATGGGCGTGCCGGCGGGCAAGTGCTACCACTGCCACACCGGCCGCTGCCCCGTCGGCATCACGACGCAGGACCCGGAGCTGCGGGCCCGGCTCGTGGTCGACGAGGCGGCCGAGCGCGTCTACAACTTCCTGCACACCCTGACGCTCGAGGTCCAGCTCCTCGCGCGCGCGTGCGGGAAGACCAACGTGCACAGCCTCGAGCCCGAGGACCTCGCCGCGCTGACCGTCGAGGCGTCGGCGATGGCGCGCGTGCCGCTGGCGGGCACGAACTACACGCCCGGCGTGACCGAGGAGAACACGCTCAACGAGATCAAGCGCCTGCTCGAGCGCCACCTGGAGAACCCCGTCGACGAGCTGCCGGTCTCCGAGCCGCTCGTGAGCGGGGACTGAGGAGGAACCCGATGCACGAACCCGAGAAGATCCGGTCCATCGACGCCGAGTCGCTGTCCGGCCACCGGTTCCCCTACCAGGAGGACATCGCGCTGGTCGAGGACGTCGACCTCGTGGCCGCCACGCCCGGCGAGGACCTCAACTGGCTCGAGGACATCGAGCTGCTCCAGGAGGAGGGGACGCCGGCGGTGTTCGACCGCTACTCGAACTCGTTCCTGCGGATCTACTTCCCGATCCCCGGGGGACGCGAGAACGAGATCGCCCGCAAGGTGCTGATCAAGCACCTGCAGGAGGGCAACTCCTATGGCATCCAGCTGAAAGCCAAGCACTGCAAGTTCCCGCAGCCGGAGCTGGGGCCGTGGGTGAAGGGCTCGGAGATGGTCGGCACCGACTACCAGCGGCCGGTGCTCGAAGGCTGGGAGCCGCCGGCGCACTGACATGGGGCGTCCGGCGGCGGTGGATCCCGAGCTCGCCGCCGCCCGACCGCAGACGGTGCGGCAAGACTTCCGTAGACACGGTTCGGGAAAACCGATAGAACGCGGCCTGCACCTATTTGTACAGGGGATGAGAGGAGCCTGCGGATGGCGCGCGACCCGAAGTACGACGTCCTCTTCGAGCCGATCCAGATCGGCCCGAAGACGCTCAAGAACCGCTTCTACCAGGTGCCTCACTGCATCGGCGCAGGGTCGGAGAAGCCGGGCTTCCAGGCCTATCACCGGGCGATCAAGTGCGAGGGCGGCTGGGGCGCCGTCTGCACCGAGTACTGCTCGATCCACCCCGAGTCCGACGACACGAGCCGCGTGTCGGCGCGCATCTGGGACGACGGCGACGTGCGCAACCTCGCCGCGATGTGCGACCGGGTGCACCACTACGGCGCGCTGACGGGCATCGAACTGTGGTACGGCGGCCCGCATGCGCCGTGCATGGAGTCCCGCGCGACGCCGCGCGGGCCGTCGCAGATCCCCTCGGACTTCGAGATCAACATCCACCCGCGGTACATGGACCGCGACGACATCCGCACCGTCCACAAGATGTACGTCGACGCGGCCGTCCGGGCGCGTGACGCGGGCTTCGACATCATCTACGTCTACGGCGCGCACGCGTACCTCCCGTTCCAGTTCCTGTCGCCCTACTACAACAAGCGCACCGACGAGTACGGCGGCAGCTTCGAGAACCGCGCGCGGTTCTGGCGCGAGGCGCTGGAGCAGGTGCGCGAGGCCGTCGGCGACGACTGCGCCATCGCGTCGCGTTTCGCGGTCGACCACCTCTTCGGCCCAGCCTCGATCGAGGTCGGCGAGGACGGCGTGCGGTTCGTCGAGTACGTCGATCACCTGGTCGACCTGTGGGACCTGACCGTCGGCGACATCGCCGAGTGGGGACAGAACGCGGGGCCGTCGCGGTTCTTCGAGGAGAACCACGAGAAGCCCTACACCGGCCAGATCAAGGCCGGCAACCACACCGACAAGCCGGTCGTCGGCGTCGGGCGCATCACCAACCCCGACACGATGGTCGCGATCATCAACTCGGGCCAGTTCGACATCATCGGCGGGGCGCGGCCGTCGATCTCGGACCCGTTCCTGCCCAAGAAGATCGAGGAGGGCCGGCTCGACGACATCCGCGAGTGCATCGGCTGCAACCAGTGCATCTCGCGCTGGGAGATCGGCGGGCCGCCGATGGTGTGCACGCAGAACGCGACCGCCGGTGAGGAGTACCGGCGCGGGTGGCATCCCGAGAAGTTCTCGACGGCCAGGAACGCCGACAAGGGCGTCCTCGTGGTCGGGGCCGGCCCGGCCGGCATGGAGTGCGCGATGGTGCTCGGCAAGCGCGGCATGTCGGCCGTGCACCTGGTCGAGGCCGACAAGGAGATCGGCGGCTGCATCAACTGGATCTCGCAGCTCGGGCACTCCGACGGCAAGGAGAACCTGTTCCGCGGCAGCGCGCGCGGCCTGGGCGAGTGGGCGCGCGTGCGCAACTACCGACAGATCCAGCTCGAGAAGCTCAAGAACGTCGAGGTGCACACGGGCTCGCGCCTCAGCGCGTCCGACATCCTCGAGTACGGCGCCGAGATCGTGATCATCGCCACCGGCTGTCGCTTCGCGACCGATGGTCTCAACCCCGCCACGCACGACCGGATCGAGGGCGCCGACGGCACGCTCGACTGGCAGCTGACGCCCGACGAGGTCGTGCGCGGCGGCAAGCAGATCGGGCAGCGCGTGCTCGTCCTCGAGAACGAGGGCTACCACATGGGCGCCAGCATCGCCCAGAAGCTGGCGGGCGAGGGCAAGGACGTGCACCTCGTCACCCAGTCCGGCGACGTCGCGAGCTACATGGAGTACACGCTCGAGGCGCCGATGCTGCACCGCGACCTGCACCGCCTGGGGGTCGACATCCACACGTACACGATGCTCGAGAAGATCGAGCCGGGCGCGTGCCACGCGTACAACGTGTGGGACCCCGGCCACAAGGACGTCCTCGAGGTCGACACGGTGGTGCTCTGCACGCAGCGCCTGGGCAACGACGCGCTCTACCACGAGCTGCGCGCCGACCGCGACCGGCTGCGCTCGGAGGGCATCGAGGACGTCTTCATCATCGGCGACGCCGCGGCGCCGCGGATGATCGTCGACTCGGTGTTCGACGGCCACCGGCTCGCCCGCGAGATCGACAGCCCCGACCCGGCGATGCCGCTGCCGTTCATCCGCGAGCGGCGCCTCTGGGGCACGGCGTCCAACGACGACTACGACGGCGAGCTGCGGGCGGCGCCCGACACGCTGCCGCTCGAGGCGCTGGGCGAGGAGGTGCCCGCGTGAAGGTGGTCGTGCCGGTCAAGCAGGTCGCGAACCTGGACGACGAGTTCGAGCTCGACGACGACGGGACCGGCGTGGACCCCGACTCGGTCGAGTGGGAGCTCAACGAGTGGGACACGTTCTCGGTCGAGGCGGCGCTGCAGCTCGCCGAGGCCGGGGACGGCACCGAGGTCGTCGTCGTGTCCGTGGGCGACGAGGAGGCCGACGAGGGCCTCCTCGCCTGCCTGGCCAAGGGAGCCGACCGGGCGGTGCGCATCTGGGACGACGGCCTGGAGGGCGCCGACGCCCTCGCGGTCGCCCGGGTGCTGGCCGCGGCGGTCGAGCGCGAGAGCCCGGACCTGGTGCTCTGCGGCGTGCAGTCCTCGGACGCGGTGGCCGGGGCGACGGGCGTCGCGCTGGCGGCGCATCTCGGCCTGCCGCGCGTGGCCGTCGTCAACAAGCTCGACTACGACGCGGCGTCGAGCACGGCCACGGTCGAGCGCGAACTCGAGGGCGGGCTGGTCGAGGTCCTGCGGGTCCGGTGCCCGGCGCTCCTGACGATCCAGACCGGCATCAACGAGCCGCGCTACGCGACGCTGCGGGCGATCAAACAGGCGCGGGACAAGCCCCTGGAGGTCGTCGAGCTCGCCGCGCTGGCCCTCGACGGGGCAGCGGTCGCCCAGGCGGCCGGCGCGCGCACGCGGGCATTGCGTCACCACGAGAAGGGCGAGGGCGCGGAGATGATCGACGGCTCGGCCGCCGATGTCGCCGGGCGCATCGCGGAGATCGTCAAGGAGCGGATGAGCGGATGAGCGGAGTGCTGGTCATCGCCGAGACGCGCCGCGGCGAGCTGCGCGACGTCTCGCTGGAGCTCGTCACCGCCGCCATGGACGTCAACGACCCGGCCGGCGGCCGCCTGACCGTCGCGGTCATCGACGGCAGTCCCGAGGCGCACGCGCAGGCGCTCGGCGCGAACGGCGTCGACGAGGTCGTCACCGTGACGTCCCCGGTCGAGCACTTCGAGGCGCACGTCGCGCAGCGCGCGGTCGAGGCGCTCATCGACGAGCTCGACCCGACGCTGATCGTGTGCGGGCACACCATCGACGCCCTCGGGTTCGGCCCGGCGGTGGCGGCGGCGCGGGGGCTGGGCTTCGCCAGCGACGTGACCCGTATCGCGTGGGACGGCGGGCCGATCGCCAGCCGCGGCGCATACGGCGACAAGCTGCAGGCCGAGCTTGACTTCCCCGGCCGCGAGCGGGTGCTGCTGCTGGTGCGGGCGGGGGCCTTCGAGCCGGCGTCCGGGGGCGGAGGCGCGAGCGTCCGAGCCCTGGATGTCGATCTGGGCGACGCGGTCCGCACGGAACACGTCGACTTCGTCGAGGTGGGCGCGGGCGACGTCGACATCACGAAGGCGGACTTCCTGCTGTCGATCGGCCGCGGCATCGAGGACAAGGACAACATCCCGCAGTTCGAGGAGCTGGCCGACAAGATGGGCGCCACGCTGTCGGTGTCGCGCCCGATCGTCGACGCCGGCTGGATGTCCAACGCGCGGCAGGTCGGCCAGTCCGGCAAGACCGTCAAGCCGAAGGTGTATCTCGCCCTCGGGATCTCGGGCGCGGTGCAGCACCTCGCGGGCATGCAGAAGGCCGACACGATCATCGCGGTCAACACCGACCCCGAGGCGCCGATCTTCACGGTCGCGCACTATGGCGCGGTCACCGACCTGTTCGAGGTCGCCGACGAGCTCGAGCAGCACTTCTAGCCGTGCTTCCGATGGCGGCCGAGAAGTCCCGGGAGGTCCTGTGGGACACCCCCCTGGGGCTGACCATCCTCTGGTACGCCCTCGCCGGCGTCTCGGTCCTGGTGTTCCTCTACGGCGTCGCGCGTCCCGTGGCGAAGTACCGGCACGGCAACCGCGACGGCCTGCCGCCGCTGCGGGAGCTGCCGGGCCGGGTGTGGCGCGCGACGGCGACGCTCTACGAGCACGCGTCGATCCGCCGGCGCGACCCGTACGTCGGATGGGCGCACCGCGGGATCTTCTACGGCTGGGTCGTGCTGGCGATCGGCACGGTGATCGTCGCGCTCGACCACGACGTCGTGCACCCCCTGTTCGGCGTGCACTTCTGGACGGGGAACTTCTACCTCGGCTACAAGGCCGCACTCAACGCGCTCGGCACCGCGCTGATCATCGGCGTGCTCATGATGATGGTGCGCCGTGCGTTCATCAGGCCGCGCAAGCTGGACTACACGCGGCCCGACCGGGCGCCGGGGGACCCGCAGTACGACCGCCGCGCCTACCGCATCGGCGACTGGGTGTTCGTGATCCTGCTGCTGATCATCGCGCTCACCGGCTACCTGCTCGAGGGCGTGCGCCTCGCGATGGACCAGCCGGGCTACGAGGCCTACCAGTTCGGCGGCTGGGTGGTCGCCCAGGCGTTCACCGGGCTGAGCGACGGCACCCTGGGCGACATCCGCCACGGCGTCTGGTGGTTCCACGGCCTGCTGGCGATCGCGTTCGTGGCCGCGATCCCGTACACGAAGGCCGCGCACATGCTCAGCAGCTACGCGAGCCTGATCCTCCGCGATCCGGACGCCAAGCGGCGGTTGCGGGTGATCCCGCCGGAACGCGCCGACCAGCCCGCGGGCTACGGCACGCTCGCCGACTTCAGCGCGCTGCATCTGCTGCAGCTCGACGCGTGCACGAAGTGCGGCAAGTGCCACGAGGCGTGCCCGGCGAACGCGATGGGCCGGCCGCTGTCGCCGCGCGACGTGGTCCTCGAGCTGCGCGAGGAGGCCAACGCCGCCGCGAGCGCCCGCGGCGTCGGCGGCGTGCTGGGGTCGCTGCTGCGGGCGCCCACGGGCGACGGCCTGGCGGACCGGCCGGTGATCGGTCACGACCGGGTGCGTCCGGAGACCGCGTGGGCGTGCATGCAGTGCAGCGCCTGCGTGGAGATCTGCCCGGTCGGCATCGAGCAGGCGCCGATCATCAACCAGCTGCGCCGGCGCCTGGTCGAGGAGGGCGAGCTGGACACGAACCTGCAGTCGACGCTGCAGGTCATCCACAAGTCCGGCAACTCGTTCGGCGAGAACAGGCGCAGGCGCGGGCGGTGGGCCAAGGAGCTCGACTTCCAGGTCAAGGACGCGCGCAAGGAGCCCGTCGACGTGCTGTGGTTCGTCGGCGACTACGCCTCGTTCGACCCTCGCTCGCAGCGCGTCACGCAGGCGATCGCGCGGCTGCTGCACGGCGCCGGCGTGGACTTCGGGATCCTCTATGACGCGGAGCGCAACTCGGGCAACGACGTCCGGCGCGTCGGCGAGGAGGGCCTGTTCGAGATGCTGGCCGAGGAGAACCTCGCCACCCTGCAGGCCTGCGACTTCCAGCGCATCATGACCAGCGATCCCCACTCGCTGAACACGCTGCGCAACGAGTATCCGGCGCTGGGCGACGAGTCGTGGCCGGTGCTGCATCACACGACGCTGCTGCTCGAGCTGATCGACGGCGGGCACCTGGACGTGCGCGACCGGCTGTCGTACAAGGTGACCTACCACGATCCCTGCCACCTCGGCCGGATGAACGGCGAATACGACAACCCGCGGCGGATCATGGAGCTGCTGGGCTGCGAGCTGCGGGAGATGCCGCGCAACCGCGACAACAGCTTCTGCTGCGGGGCGGGCGGCGGGCGGATCTGGATCCCGGACCAGCCGGGCGGCGAGCGGCCGTCGGAGAACCGCATCCGCGAGGCGCTCGGGCTGGGCGACGACCTCGACTTCTTCGTCGTGTCGTGCCCCAAGGACGTGACCATGTACGAGGACGCGATCAAGACGTCGGGCAACGCTGATCGCCTGGAGCTACGCGAGCTCACGGAGCTCGTCGAAGAGGCCCTCGTCGCGGCCCGCCGGCCGGCGACGGTGGGGGGATGACCCAACCAACGGAAGCGAGGTGACCGGCGTGTCGACGACCGAGCTGCACAAGACCGCGTTCGATGCCGTCCAGCGGGAGGAGACCGACAGCTGGACCGACTGGGAGGGCTGGGCCTGGGCCGCCGACTTCGGCGATCCGGTCGCCGAGCACCACGCCACGCGCAACGCCTGCAACATGTGGGACGAGTCCGCGCTGCGCAAGTGGGACATCCGCGGACGGGACGCGCTCGCTCTCGCCGATGCCGTGTTCACCAACGACATGGCGGCGCTCGAGATCGGCCAGGTCCGCTACGGCGCCATGTGCGACGAGCAGGGCCAGATGATCATGGACGGGACGATCTTCAAGCTGGCCGACGACCACTGCTTCTCGATCACCAGCTATGACTCGGACATCGAGCAGTTCCGCGCGGTGGCCGCCGACCGCGGCCTCGACGCCGCCATCGAGGACAGGACGGCCGCGATGCCGCACCTGCAGGTGCAGGGCCCGCTGTGCCGGGAGGTGCTCGGACCCATCACGGAGGGCGCCGATGTCGGCTCGCTGCGCTACTTCCGTTTCGTGCCGGAGGGCGTCACGGTCGGCGGCGTGCCGGTGATGCTGTCGCGCACCGGCTACTCCGGCGAGCTGGGCTTCGAGCTGTACTGCGCTCCGGAGGACGCCGAGAAGCTGTGGCGCGCGGTCAAGGAGGCGGGTGAGCCGCACGGCATCCGTCCGATCGGCCTCTCGGCGATCGAGACGCTGCGCATCGAGTCGGGGCTGCTGTTCCCCGACATCGACTACTTCCCGCACCAGACCGATCCGCTCGAGGTGCGCCTCGACAACGTCGTCAAGCTCGACAGCGGCGACTACGTCGGTCGCGAGGCGCTGCGCGCGATCGCGTCCGCGGGCACGCCGCGGCTGCTCACGACGCTGCGGATCGAGGGCGACACCGTGCCCGAGTACGGCGCCGCGGTGACGCAGGACGGCCGCGACGCCGGGATCCTGCGCAGCCCGTGCCAGAGCCCGACGTTCGACGACCAGGTCATCGGCATGGCCGCCATCGACCGCGAGCTCAACGAGGTGGGGCGCGAGGTCCAGGTGGCGCTCGGCAGCGGCACGGTCACCGCCACCGTGGCGGAGTTCCCGCTCTACGACCCCCAGAAGAAGCGGCCGCGGTCGTGAGCCGCGCGCGCGTGGTTCAGCGGCGCTCCTGATCAGGAGCGCGCTATGGTGTGTCCGGCAGTCACGGGCAACGCTATTGCCTATAACGCAACACAAGGATCGCAGCATGCCCACAGCCGTCCCCAGCTCCGTCTCCGTGCTCGTCATCGGCGCCGGCGTTCATGGCCTCTCCACCGCCTGGCATCTCGCGCAGGCCGGGGAGGACGTGCTCGTCGTCGACAAGTCCGGCGTAGCGTCCGGCGCATCGGGGATCGCCTGCGGCGTGGTGCGCAACAACTACTTCCAGCCCGCGATGAGCGAGCTGATGGCCGCGTGCGTGGAGATCTGGGAGGAGAACGCCGACGCCCTGCACTACCACCCCACCGGCTACATCGCGCTCGGGCCCGCCGCCCAGGAGCCGGATCTCGTCGAGGTCTTCGAGCGCCAGCAGCGCATCGGCTACCCCAGCGACCTGATCGTCGGCGAAGACGCGGTGTTCGAGCACATGCGCGGTGTCTATCCGGACTGGCGAGCGCGCGGCCTGACCGTCTGCCTGCACGAGCGCGCGGGCGGCTACGCGTTCAACCGCGAGTCCATGCACGGCCTGGCCGACAAGGCCCGCGAGGCCGGCGCCCGGATCGCGAGCGGCGTCGAGGTCACCGGCTTCGAGCTCGACGGATCCGGCGCCGTGACCAGCGTGCACACCAGCATGGGGGACATCGCGGTCGAGCAGGTCGTCGTTGCGGTCGGCCCGTGGATCGCCTCGCTGTGGGACATGCTGGGCCTGCCGGACCGCCTCGACGTCCACCAGCCCGACGGCGGCGTCGCTCGCGACGTGCCGATGTGGACCTACTGGTACCTGCAGGAGGGCGAGATCGCCGTCGACCCCGCCTCGTTCACCACGGCCGACGGGGCGTCCTCGCCGGTGTTGCACGTCGACTCCGACCAGCCTCTGCTCGCCGACGACGACCGCGTGATCACCACGGAGCCGTGGGGCATCTACGTCAAGCCCGACCGCGACACCGTCCAGGGCGGCGCCGCGCCCATCCGCCTCGGCCACACCTTCGAGGTCGACCCGTACCCCACCGGCAGCGTCGACCCCGGGTTCCCGGCCATGTGGTGTGCGGCGCTGTCGCACTGCCTCGAGCGCTTCGCCGGCACCCGTCCGTACTACCGGCAGGTGCGCTCGGGTGGGGCCGGCGCCTTCACCGCCGACAACTTCCCGGTCTTCGACCGCATGCGCGACAACGTCTACGTCGCGGCCGACTCCAACCACGGCTACAAGATGATCGCCGTCGGCCGCGAGATCGCCCGCGAGCTGCAGGGCGAGCACTCCACGCTCCTGGCCCCGTTCGCCTACCAGCGCTTCGCCACCGGTCAGCTGCACCCCGTCTCGCACAGCCCCTACCCCTGGAGCTGACGGCGGTGGCACCGGTCGACGACCCTCCGGCCATCGCGGTCACCACGGGCTTCACGGACTACGGCGACTACCTCGGCCTGGCGCTCAGCCGGCCTGTCGTCGCCGCCGGCGGCGCCCCGGTGCTGCTGCCCTACCTCGAGGACCCCGACGCGCGGGCGCTGGCCCTCGACCGAGCCGACGGGCTCCTGCTGGGCTTCGGGCGCGACATCGCCCCCGAGCGCTACGGCGCCCGCGCCCACCCCGCCCTGACCCCCATCTCGCCGCACCGGGACGCGTTCGAGCTCGCGATCGCGGCCGAGGCCATGGAGCAGGGGCTGCCCATCCTCGGGATCTGCCGCGGCATGCAGATCATCAACGTCGTGTGCGGCGGGACCCTGTACCGCGATCGCAGCGAGTACCCGGAGGGCGCACGCGAGCACCCCGGGGGCGCCTGGGACGTCTGGGACCTGGTGTGCGACGCGACGCTCGGGCGCGGCGCGATGCCCCGCCACCCGGAACATCCGATCACGGTGGCCGCCGACTCTGGCCTGGCCGCGGCGCTGGGCGAGCGGGCCGCCGTCAACTCCTACCACCACCAGGCGGTGCGCGAGCTGGGCTCGGGCGTGCAGGCGGTCGCATGGGCCGACGACGGGATCGTCGAGGCGATCGAGATGCCGGACGCATCCGCGCCGGTCCTCGGCGTGCAGTGGGAGCTGCAGGAGTGCTGGCAGGACGACGAGCGCTCCCTCGACGTGTTCGGCCAGTTCGTGGCCGCGGCGGCGAAGCGGCGCGCGCCGGCCGCGCGCTGACGGCGGTCAGACCGCGCGTCCGCCGAGTGCCGCCGAGAGCGCGGCGGCCGCCTCGCTCAGCGCGGGCAGGACGGCGCGACGACGGGCGTCGTCCAGACGCGTGGCCGGCCCCTGCACGCCGAGCACCGCCACCAGTTCGCCGGTGCGGCCGAACACCGGAGCGGCAAGCGCGTTGAGGTCGGGCTCCCGCTCACCGGCGGCCTCGCCCCAGCCGCGCTCGCGCACGCGCACGATCTCGGCCGCGAGCGCCGCCGGATCGACGATCGTGCGGTCCGTGTAGGCCTCGAGCGGGCCACCGGCGATCGCGTCCGCGCCGCCGCCGAACGCGAGCATGACCTTCCCGGCCGCCGTCGCGTGCGGCACGCTCGGGCGACCCACGCGCGCAGTACTCACCACGCTGGACTCCGCGGCGACGAAATCGACCGTCACCGCCTCCCGCTCGCCCGGCATGGACAACGTCGCCGTCTCGCCGGTCGTGGCGGCCAGGGCCCGCAGATGGGGGCGGGCCAGCTCACGGATGTCGAGGCGCGCGAGGACCCCGTCGGCCAGCGCCACGATGCGCAGCCCCAGCCGATACGGGCCGCCCGGCGCCCGCTGCACGAGGCCGCCCTGCTCGAGCGTCGCCAGGAGGCGCGATGCGGTGCTCGGGTTGACCCCGATACGGCGAGCGAGCGCGTTGACGCCGAGGCCGTCCGGCGCGGCGGCCAGCGCATCGAGCAGCTCGATCGCCCGAGCCACGGAGCCGACGGCCCGGTGCGATGTCGCGCTGGCGTCGCCGGCCGCCACGAGGGTCATCGCGCCGACCGCCGCCCCGCGGGCGACGGCTCGAGCACGGCGGTGGGTCGCGAGACAGCCGGCCTGCCGATCGTCGACCGGCGCGCGGACGGCGGGGCGGTGCGCGTGTGGACACCGGCGCAGTCGACCCGCGGGGCCTCGCCGTTGCCGGACACGGTGGCCATGAGCAGCGCAAGGCTACCGGCTGGTCGGCGACGGCACGCGCAGGAGCTCGACCTGCAGCGACCGCGACGGGGCGCCGCTGATCTTCCACCGGGGCGGTTCGAGGGCCCGGCCGAGCGCTGACGGGGGCATCGTCTGCCGCGGGGTGGCGGCGGTGAGGTAGCGTGCCCCTCGACCGCACATGACCGAGTTCCCGAAGCCCAAGTTCGACCTCACCCAAGAGGATCTCGCCGATGGCACGTACGTCCTCGCCGTCGCGGGCGAGATCCACGTGTCGACCGCGCCCGAGCTGTCGGACGCCCTCAGACGCGCCATCGATTCGGGCCGGACCCGGCTCGTGCTCGACTTCACCGAGGTGGAGTTCATCGACTCCACAGGCCTGAGCGTCCTGCTCAACGCGTTGCGCCGGCTGACGCGCAGCCAGGGCGCGCTCTCCCTCGTCTGCACGAACCCGACGGTCCTGCGCCTGTTCGAGATCACCCGCCTCGACTCGACCTTCGACATCGTGGCCACGCGCGACGAGGCGGTCGCACACGTGGGCGTCTGAGGTGGCTGCCCGCGTCGTGGTGACGCGCGCCGTGCCCGAGCCGGCGCTCGAGCTGCTGCGCGCATCGGCGGACGTCTGGGTGTCGCCGCACGATCGGGCGCTGTCGGACGACGAGCTGCGGGAGGCGGTGGCGGGCGCCGATGCGGTGGTGACGATGCTGCACGACCGGGTCGACGGGGCGCTGCTCGACGCGGCCGGCCCGAAGCTCCGGGTCGTGGCCAACCTCGCGGTCGGCTACGACAACGTGGACGTGGCCGCGGCGTCGGCGCGGGGCGTGGTCGTGACGAACACGCCGGGCGTGCTGACCGACGCGACCGCCGACCTCGCGATGGGGCTGCTGCTGGCGGTGACGCGCCGGCTGGGCGAGGGCGAGCGGCTGCTGCGGGCGGGGACGCCGTGGGACTGGGCGATGGACTTCATGCTCGGCAGCGGGCTGCAGGGCAAGTCGCTGGGCGTCGTCGGGCTCGGCGCCATCGGGCGGGCGACGGCGCGGCGGGCGTGGGCGTTCGGCATGGAGATCGCCTACACCCAGCGCCATCGGGCCGAGGCGGCGATCGAGGCCGCGCTCGGCGGGGCGCGGTTCGTGGAGCGCGAGGAGCTGCTGGCCTCGGCCGACGTCGTGAGCCTGCACTGCCCGCTGACGGCCGAGACCCACCACCTGATCGACGCGGCTGCGTTGCGCGCGATGCGGCCGACCGCCTACCTGGTCAACACGGCGCGCGGCCCGGTGGTCGACGAAGCGGCGCTCGTGGAGGCGCTGCGCTCGCGCGTCATCGCCGGGGCTGCGCTCGACGTCTTCGAGCACGAGCCCGAGGTCCATCCCGGCCTGCTCGAGCTCGACAACGTCGTGATCGCGCCGCATCTCGGCTCCGCGACCGTGGAGACGCGCAACGCGATGGCGATGCTCGCCGCCCGCAACGCGCTCGCCGTGCTGGCCGGCGACGATCCGCCCACGCCCGTCAAGCCGTAGCGAGGCGCCCACTCCCACGCCCATCGAGCGTCGACTTCCTCAGCCTGAGGCTGAGGAACTCGACGCTCGGCACGTCAGGTGGCGGGCGGGAGCTCCGCCGGCGCCCCGTAGGGCACGAGCGCGGCGGGCAGCTGGACGCTGCCGTCCTCGCGCTGACCGTTCTCGAGCAGGGCGATGATCGTGCGGCCGACCGCGACCGCGGTGCCGTTGAGGGTGTGCGCGGCGACCGGACGCCCGCCGCCGTCCGACCGCACGCGGATCTCGAGCCGGCGCGCCTGGAAGTCCGTCGTGTTCGAGCAGGAGGTCAGCTCGCGGTAGGCGCCCTGGCCCGGCAGCCACGCCTCGAGGTCGAACTTGCGCGTCGCGCTGGCGCCGAGGTCGTTCACCGCGATGTCGACGATCCGGTAGGGCAGCTCGAGCTCGCCGAGGAGCTCCTCCTCGATCGCGAGCAGGCGCTCGTGCTCGGCCGCGCCCGCCTCCGGCGTGGCGAACACGAACATCTCGACCTTGTCGAACTGGTGCACGCGGAAGATGCCGCGCGTGTCGCGGCCGGCGGCGCCCGCCTCGCGGCGGAAGCACGACGAGAAGCCGGCATAGCGCAGCGGCAGTGCGTCCGCCTCGAGGATCTGGCCGGCGTGCAGCGAGGCGAGCGGCACCTCGCTCGTGCCTGCGAGGTAGAGCGGGTCGTCGGCGAGCCGGTAGATCTGCTGCTCGGTGTCGGGCAGCATGCCGGTGCCGAACAGGGCCTCCTCGCGCACGAGGACCGGCGGCACGACCGGCTCGTGGCCGTGGCCGCGCAGCTTCTCGAGCGCCCAGCGCACCAGGGCGAACTCGAGCATCACGAGGTCGCCCTTGAGGTAGGCGAAGCGCGAGCCGGCCACCCGGGCGCCGGCCTCCATGTCGATCATGTCGCCGGCGAGCTCGAGGTGGTCGCGGCCCGTCCGGCCTGCGGCGCCGACCTCGCGCAGGACGGTGTCCTCATCGGGCGCCTGCGGTGACGGCGGGTTGGGCAGCGTCGCCATCGCGGCGTCGAGCCCCGCCTCGATCTCGGCCAGTTCGGCGTCGAGCTGCTTCTCGCGCCGGCCGACCTCCCGCATCGCGGCGATCGCGTCCGCGGCGTCCTCGCCGGCGCGCTTGGCCGCCGCGATCGCCTCCGAGGCGGCGTTCTTGCGGGCGCGCAGCGCCTCGAGCTCGGGCAGCACGGCGCGGCGGCGCTCGTCGAGCGCGAGCACCTCGTCGAGGCGCTTGTCCGAGCCGTCGCGGCGACGGGCCAGCGCGGCGCGCACCTCGCCGGGCTCAGCGCGGAGCCGACGCAGGTCGAGCACCGGAGCTACTCCCCGGAGTTCTCGGAGCCCTGCGACGCCGCGGCGGACGAGTTGGCCCCGGAGTACTTCGCGAGGAACTCCGCGACGTCCCGGGCGTCCTTGCCGACCACGATGTTCTGGGGCATGATCGCGCCGGAGAACCCGCCGTTGTGGATCGCGTACAGCACCTGCTGGACGGTCTCCTTGCGCTGGTTGAAGTTCGGCCCGTCGACGCGCTCGCGGTCGCGCACCTTGGTGGCCGAGCCCTCCGCGGCGGCGGAGTCGAGCGTGTGGCAGCCCGAGCAGCGCTCGTAGAAGAGCTGCGCTCCGCGGTTGACGCCCTCGGAATTGCTTGCGCTGTCCTCCACCTTCGCCTCGCCGCACGCGGCGACGGTCCCGGCGGCCGCGAGGACCGCGGCGAAAGCGACGAGCTTGCGGTGCTTTGAAGCCATGCGGGGGCGGATCATACGCAAGCACGTAGGAGCACGGCCCTCGGCGGCGAAAACCACGATCGTCCCCGGCGCCGGCCGATCCCTGAAGGCCGCAATTGGCGTATCGGCGATCCGCGGCCGCGAGGAACGGCGGCAACCGCGGCCGGCGCCGGGAACCGAACTTCCGCCGGGGCCGCCCGGCCCGCGCCGCTGCGCGTCCGCGGGCGGACGCGGCGGGACGTGCGCCGGGGCCGCCCGGCCCGCGCCGCTGCGCGTCCGCGGGCGGACGCGGCGGGACGTGCGTCACCTTTGTCCCGAGGGGTGGGCAGAAAGTGACGCACGTCCGGTCGCGGCGCCTCAGAACCCAGCAGCCGTCGTCGCCGCCCGCACCAGCAGGAACGCCATCGCCGCGGCGCTCAGCGCCATGACCCCCATCTCGCGCCGCACGATCTGCAGCACGACCGAGCGCTGGTCGGCCGCCGGGAGGCCGCCGACCGCGCTCGCGTCCTCGAGCCCCCGCGCGTCGAGGACGGTCTGCGCGCTGGCCAGCCGCAGCTGCTCAGCCACGAACGCGACCGCGATCGGGACGAGCACGTACACCCAGAACAGGCCGTCGTCGGGCTTGTGGCCGGCGAGCACGAGCACGCCGCACAGCAGCGCGAACGCCAGCGCCGCCGCCTGCCCGGCGCGCAGCAGGACCCAGAAGACCCGGCTCGGCTCGACCTGCCACCAGCGCCAGGCGCCCCACAGCGCCGCGGCGAGGTTCACCCCGCCGGCCGCCCACGCCGCCGCAACGACGACCTCGTTCATCTCGCGTTCATCTTCGTCACTAGTGGCACTAAGTAACAACATCGCACAAGCCCCTGCTATAACCCGGAGCCCGTGCTTCGGTCCTATCTGCCCGCGATCGTCTTCCTGGTGCTCGGCGGCGCCATCGGCGGGCTCTTCGTCTACATCAACGCGCTGCTCGGCCCGAAGGGCAAGGCGCGCAAGGACACGACCGAGCCGTACGAGTGCGGCCTGCCCTCCGAGGTCAAGAGCGGCTTTCGCTTCGGGATCAGCTTCTACATGATCGCGATGCTCTTCATCCTCTTCGACATCGAGGTCATCTTCCTGTTCCCGATCGCGGTTCGGCTGCGCGACTTCGGGACATTCGCGATGTACGAGACGATCACGTTCATCGCGCTGCTGACCGTGGCCTTCGTCTACGTCTGGCGCCGGGGCGCCCTCTCATGGAGATAGTCCGCCAGAAGATCGCCGACCCCGCGGACTTCCGCGCCCGCGGGATCCGTGCCCGCGACGCCCTGCGCGGCGACCTCGAGGGCGCCGACCTCGACAAGTACGTCGAGGAGCGCGTGCTGACCACGACGCTCGACAAGGCGCTCAACTGGGCCCGCGGCAACGCGCTGTTCCCGGCGACGTTCGGGCTCGCCTGCTGTGCCATCGAGATGATGTCCGTCGTCGGCGCGCGCGTGGACATCGCCCGCTTCGGCGCCGAGGCGTTCCGCGCCTCCCCGCGCCAGGCCGACCTCCTGATCCTGTCCGGGCGCATCAGCATCAAGATGGCGCCGATCGTCCGCCGCATCTACGACCAGATGCTCGAGCCGAAGTGGGCGATCGCCATGGGCGCCTGCTCGTCGTCGATGGGCGTCTTCAACAACTACGCGATCGTCCCGGCCGACAAGTTCATGCCGGTCGACGTGCACGTCCCCGGCTGCCCGCCCCGGCCCGAGGCGCTCATGCATGGCATCCTCAAGCTGCGCCAGATGATCCAGGACGACCCCGCGATGGGCTGGCGCGACCGCTACGAGGCGCGCGGCACCGAGGAGATCGTGGGCGACCTCCAGGACCCCGGCGCCGACGCCGCGGTGAACGTGCTCAAACGACCCCCGGGCTCCGCCGGTGCCTGACGCGACCGGCCTGGAACTGCTCGCGGGCGACCTGCGCGAGGCGCATCCCGACGCCGTCCTGGGCACGCTGCACTTCCGCGACAAGGGCGCCATCGACGTCGCCCCGGCGCGCATCCGCGCCACCCTGCAGTTCCTCAAGGACAGGGGCTTCTCGTTCCTCGCGTCGGTGCACGGCCTCGACTACTACCCCGAGGAGCCTCGCCTCGGCGTGCAGTACGAGCTGCTGAACATGTACGAGTACGACCGCCTGACCGTGCGCCTGCGCGTCCCGCTCGACGCACCGAACGTCGAGTCCGTCACGCCCGACTGGCCGACCGCCAACCACCAGGAGCGCGAGGTCTACGACATGTTCGGCGTGATCTTCGACGGTCACCCGGACCTGCGCCGGATCCTCATGCCCGAGGACTACGAGGGCCACCCGCAGCGGCGCGACTTCCCGATCGGCGGCGAGCCCGTCCTCTTCACCCACCAGCAGGCCGACGACCTCGACTACACGATCGGCGTGGACCGGCCCCACAAGGGAAGCGAGACGCCCGCGTGAGACCCCGCGGGTCCTCACACACCCACGCTTCGACCCGGCGGGAGCGCTCTTCGTGAGCGACGTGACGACCACCACCATCGTCAGCGATTACCGCAAGCGCGAGGAGTCGATCGACCTCGCGCCGATCGAGCAGCAGCTCGGCGAGTACCACGGCGGCGAGCAGGAGCTGCTCACGCTGAACATGGGACCGCACCACCCCGCCACGCACGGGGTCCTGCGCCTGCTGACGACGCTCGAGGGCGAGGTCGTCCGCGACGTCAAGCCGATCATCGGCTACGTCCACACCGGCATCGAGAAGACCGCCGAGCAGAAGAGCTACTGGAAGGTCATCCCCGTCCTCGAGCGGATGGACTACCTCGCGTACTACTTCAACGCGCAGGCGTTCTGCGGCGCGGTGGAGACGCTTCTCGATCTCGAGGTCCCCAAGCGCGCCCAGTACCTGCGCGTCATCCATCTCGAGCTGTGCCGGATCATGAGCCACATGGTCTGGCTCGGCACGTCCGGCCTGGACCTCGGCGCGATGTCGATGTTCTGGTACTGCTTCCGCGAGCGCGAGACGATCCTCGACCTCTTCGAGCAGTCCTCGGGCCAGCGCATGCACACGCGCTACATCCAGGTCGGCGGCGTCATCGAGGACATCCCGGCCGGCTTCGAGGCCAACTGCCGCACGTTCCTCAAGCGCATGCCGAAGGCGGCCGACGACTTCCAGGCGCTGCTCTCCAAGAACGAGATCTTCCTCAACCGCATGCGCGACGTCTGCCCCGTCGACGCCGAGACGCTGCTCTCGCTGGGCGTCACCGGCCCGTTGCTGCGCGCGGCCGGCAACCCGTGGGACCTGCGCAAGGCCTCGCCCTACTCGAGCTACGAGGACTTCGAGTTCAACATCCCGATCGGCACCAAGGGCGACAACTGGGACCGCTACGCCGTGCGCGTCGCGGAGGTCTACGAGTCCTGCCGGATCATCGAACAGGCCCTCGACGGCCTCCCCGAGGGCCCGCACATCGCCGACGACCGCAAGGTCGTGCTGCCGCCACGCCATGAGCTGGCGACCTCGATGGAGGCGCTCATCCACCACTTCAAGCTGGTGACCGAGGGCTTCCGCGTCCCGCCGGGCGAGGTCTACTACCCGATCGAGGGCCCGCGCGGCGAGTACGGCGTCTTCGTGCGCTCCGACGGATCGAGCAAGCCCGCCCGCGTCCACATGCGCGATCCGTCCTTCGTCAACCTCCAGGCCGTGCGCCCGATGGTCCGCGACGCGTACATCGCCGACTTCATCGCCACCCTCGCGATGCTGGACCCGATCCTCGGCGGTATCGACCGATAGCCATGCAGGTCCCGCGCTACGCACATGGGTCCCGCGTGCCCGGATGGGACGACCCGGTCGACCTCACGAAGGACCCGGCGCCGATCCCCGACCCGGCGACGACGCCGGTCCCCGACGACCTGCGCGCCCAGATCGAGGCGGCGATGGCCAAGTACCCGGACCGCCGCTCCGCCGTGCTGCCGGCGCTCTTCGCCGCCCAGCGCCTGCACGGCTGGTGCTCGCCCGAGGCGATCGACCAGGTCGCCTGCGTCATGCGCCTCACGCCGGGGTACCTGACCGCGGTCGCCACGTTCTACGACATGCTCGACACGAAGCCGGTCGGCCGCCATCGCGTGTACGTCTGCACGAACATCTCGTGCTCGCTCAACGGCGCCGACGAGCTCTACGAGCGCCTGCACGACGCGGTCGGCGACGACGACCCGGACATCAACCTGCGCCACTTCGAGTGCCTCGGCGCGTGCGACATCGCGCCGATGGCCTCCGTCGACGGCGTCTACGTCGGCCCGATCGAGCTCGACGAGGTCGACGAGCTCATCGCCGACGTCCGCGGCGGCCGGCCGCCACTCGAGCGCAAGCAGCTGCGCTACCGGCCGTACGCCGAGTCGCTGCCGATGGACAGCGGCGCGCGCGACCAGGCGGCCGGGATGCCGCACGCCGCGACCGCCGACGCCTCGCTGCCGCCCGCGCCGACGAGCTACGGCGCCGAGATGGCGGCCCCCGATCGACGGGTCGGCGATCCGGACCGGTCGAGTGGGGGGACGACGCAGGGTCGTGACGCGCCCGGCCCGACCGCGCCGATCGAGCAGGCGCCCGAGCAGTTCGACGAGCGAGAGGATCCCGCCTGACCATGGCCGACAAGCTCCTCTTCCGGGACATCGACGAGCCCGGCCTGAACACGATGGACGTCTACCGCCGCCGCGGCGGCTACGAGCAGCTCAAGCGAGCGCTCGGCATGCCGCGCGAGGCGGTGCTCAACAACCTGCTGGCGTCCGGCCTGCGCGGCCGCGGCGGCGCCGGCTTCGCCATGGGCAAGAAGGTCAGCTTCCTGCCCAAGGGCGCGATGGACATCTACCTCTGCTGCAACGCGGACGAGTCCGAGCCGGGCACGTTCAAGGACCGCGAGATCATGCAGAAGAACCCGCACCTGCTGATCGAGGGGATCATCATCGCCTCGTACGCGGCGGGCGCGAACAAGGCGTTCATCTACATCCGCGGCGAGTACGTCCTGCAGGCCGACATCCTCGACGCCGCCCTGGCCGAGGCCGAGGCCGCCGGCTTCCTGGGCGAGCACATCCTCGGCTCCGAGCACTCGCTCAGCCTCGTCGTGCACCGCGGCGCGGGCGCCTACATCTGCGGCGAGGAGACGGCGCTGCTCGACTCGCTCGAGGGCAAGCGCGGCAACCCGCGCCTCAAGCCGCCGTTCCCGGCCAACCAGGGCCTGTACCAGGGGCCGACGCTGATCAACAACGTCGAGACGCTCTCCACCGTCCCGTTCATCATCAAGATGGGCGGCGAGGAGTACGCGAAGCTCGGCACCGAGACGTCGACCGGCACGAAGCTCGTCTCCGTCTCCGGCCACGTGCGCCGGCCCGGCAACTACGAGATCGAGCTCGGCGTGTCCTCGCGCGAGATCATCTACGGCCTCGCCGGCGGCCCGCCCGAGGGGCGCGACGTCAAGCTGTGGTTCCCGGGCGGCTCGAGCTCGCCGGTCCTGACGAAGGACGACCTCGACCTCGCCTACGACTTCGACACGATGGCCAAGGCGGGCTCGATGCTCGGCTCCGGCGCGATCATCGTGGTCGACGACTCCACCTCCGTCGTCGACGTCGCCTACAAGACCGCCTACTTCTACCGCCACGAGTCCTGCGGCAAGTGCACGCCCTGCCGCGAGGGGACGAACTGGACCGTGAAGATGCTCGAGCGGATGAAGGCCGGCGAGGCCACGCCCATGGACCTCGACATCATGGCCTCCGTCTGCACGAACATCATCGGCCACTGCCTGTGCGTGCTGGGCGACGCGATGGCGATGCCGATCGGCTCGATGGTCGAGAAGTTCCGCGACGAGTTCGAGGCGTACATCGAGGCCCGCCGGGTGGAGGCCGATCTCGCCACCGCCGCGTTCCCCGAGCCGGAGCTGCCGCTCATCCAGGGGGCTGTGGCGTAGTGCCGCGTCCTGAGATCAAGACGATCACCTTCTCGATCGACGGCCGCGAGGTCCAGGCGCCCGAGAACATGATGCTCGTCGACGCCGCCAAACACGGGGACGTCGAGATCCCCGTCTTCTGCTACGAGCCGAAGCTCGGCCAGCCCGTCGGCGCGTGCCGCATGTGCCTCGTCGAGATCGAGGGCATCCCGAAGTTGCAGACCGGCTGCTCCACGCCGGTCAAGGACGGCATGGTCGTCCACACGCAGACGCAGCGCGTCCACGAGGCCCAGCAGGCGGTCGTCGAGTTCCTGCTGATCAACCACCCGCTGGACTGCCCGGTCTGCGACAAGGGGGGCGAGTGCCCCCTGCAGGACATCTCCTTCGGCTGGGGCGGCGGGCGCTCGCGGTTCATCGAGCCCAAGCGCCACTTCCAGAAGCCGCTCGAGCTCAGCCCCCTCATCGCGATCGACCGCGAGCGCTGCATCCTCTGCTACCGCTGCGTGCGCTACTCGCAGGAGGTCGCCGAGGACTACCAGCTGGTCCTGCAGGAGCGCGGCGCCGACACGTACGTCGCCACCTTCGACGGCCACCCGTACGTCGCGCCGTTCAGCGGCAACATCATCGAGCTGTGCCCCGTGGGGGCGCTGACGAGCCAGCCCTACCGCTTCCGCGCGCGCCCGTGGGACATCGAGGGCTCCGGCACGACCTGCAACCTGTGCCCGGGCCAGTGCAACGTCACGCTGACCGTCCGCGACGACCGCGTCCTGCGCGTTCTCGCGCGCGACAACCCCGAGGTCGACGACGGGTGGCTGTGCGACCGCGGCCGCTTCGCCTACCAGTCGGTGCACGTCGACGAGCGCATCACTCGCCCGATGGTGCGCGACGGTGGCGAGCTGCGCCCGGTCTCGTGGGAGCGGGCGTTCGAGGAGGCCGCGAAGGGCCTGCAGCGCGCCGGCCACCGCGTCGGCGCGATCGCCGGCGGCGGCACGACGAACGAGGAGGGCTTCCTCCTCCAGCGCGTCGTGCGCGAGGCGCTCGGCTCGCCGCATCTCGACTCCCAGCGGGCGCCGGTCGCGCGCGAGGAGCTCGCCGCGCTCGCCGATCCGGCGCTGCAGGCGACCGTCCCCGACCTCGAATGGGCCCATGCCGTCGTCGTGCTCGACACCGAGCCCGTCGACGAGATGGCGATCCTCGACCTGCGCATCCGCAAGGGCGTGCGCCGTAACCGCGTCAAGCTCGTCGTCGCCTCGGCACGCCCGTCGTCGCTCGACGCGAACGCCGCGCTGTCCGTGCGGTTCGCCCCCGGCGGCGGCCGCGCCTTCGCCGCCGAGCTGGCCGCCGCCGCGCGCGGCGAGGCCGACCCGGGCAACGACGCCCGTGCCGTTCTCGAGCTGCTGCAGACCGCCGGCGAGGACGTCGTTGTCCTCGCCTCCGAGCGCGTGGGCGGCGTGCTCGCGCCCCTCGCCGACGCCCTCGGCCTGCGCGGCCGCGACGGCGCCGGCCTGCTCGTCGTGCCCTCGTCGGCCAACGGCCGCGGGCTGCGCGAGATCGGCGTGCTGCCGGACGCCGGCCCCGGCCTGCACCCGGTCGAGAAGCCCGGCCACGACTCCGCCGGCATCGCCGCCGCCCTCGAGTCCGGCGAGCTCGTCGCCGCGTGGCTGATGGGCGTCGACCCGCTGCGCGACTTGCCCTACCGCGAGCGCTGGGACCAGGGCCTCGAGCGCGCCTCGACGGTCATCGCGCACGCCTCGTTCCTCACCGCCGGCATCCGCGAGCACGCCAACGTCGTGTTCCCCGCCGAGGCCTACCCCGAGAAGGACGGCACGCTGACGCACCCGGACGGGCGCATCCAGCGCGTGCGCCCGGCGATCGGCCACCAGGGCGAGGGCCGTTACACGTGGCAGGTCCTCGCGGAGCTCGCCCAGCGCCTCGGCCTGAACACGCGCGTGATGACGGCGGGCATGGCGCTCGGCCAGATCGCCGAGGCCGTCCCCTTCTACGCGGGCCTGACCTACGACGAGATCGGCGGCCGCGGCATCCGCTGGCAGGAGCGCCCCGCGGCCTCCGCGTTCCCCGTGCCGGCCACCGCGGTGACCCCCGGCCCCGCACCCACGCCGCCGGCGGCCAACGGCCGCCTGCGCCTCGGGACCTTCCGCTCCATCTGGGCCTCGCCCGAGGTCGAGCACTCGCCCGCGCTCATGTTCCTCGTGCCGCGCCAGCGCATCGAGATGTCCCCGGTCGACGCCCAGAGCTTCGGCGTCACCGAGGGCCAGCGCGTCACGGTGACGACGAACGGCAGCTCGGTCGACGCCACCGTGGCACTGCGCCAGGCGATGCCGCGGGGCTCGGTCTTCCTGCAGGACGGCCTCGAGGACGGCTCGGCCAGCGAGCTGACCGGCCCGCTCGTCGACGTGCGTCCCGCCCGGACGCCCGCCGGTGCGGCGCCCACGAACGGGGTCGGCGCGGGCGCGGCGGCGGAGGCCGCTCGATGAGACCCTGCGGGTCGTCATCCACGACGGTCACGGCCCTGCGGGAGGCCGCTCGATGAGACCCTGCGGGTCGTCATCCACGATGGTCACGGCCCTGCGGGAGGCTGCTCGATGACCGTGTTCGCCGACGTCTTCTACTACGAGCCGTGGTGGATGCAGATCGCCAAGTCGCTCGTGATCTTCTTCGTCGTCTTCAACATCGTGCCGATGCTCCTGCTTGCCGAGCGCAAGCTGCTCGGCCGCCTGCAGGGCCGCTACGGCCCGAACCGTGTCGGCCCGTTCGGCGCCGTCCAGGCGCTCGCGGACATCGGCAAGCTGCTGGGCAAGCAGCAGTTCCGCCCGCGCACGAGCCAGGCGTTCCTGTTCATCATGGCCCCGGTCCTGTCCGTGGTGGCCGCGGTCGGCGCGATCGCGATCATCCCGTTCGGGCCCGTCGTCAACATCTTCGGGACGCCGACCGGCCTCTACGGCATCGACGTCTCGATCGGCCCGCTGTTCGTCTTCGCCCTCGGCGCGATCGCCTTCTACGGCCTCATGCTCGGCGGCTGGGCGTCCGGGTCGAAGTACTCGTTCCTCGGCTCCATGCGCGCCGCCGCCCAGCTCGTCTCCTACGAGGTCGCCCAGGGCCTCGCGATCGTCGGCGTGGTCATCACCGCGCAGTCGCTGTCGCTCGTGAGCATCGTCGAGGGGCAGGGCGGCATGTGGTACTTCATCCCGCAGTTCGCCGGCTTCCTCGTCTTCCTGCTCGCCGCGTTCGCCGAGACCAACCGCGCGCCGTTCGACCTCACGGAGGCGGACGCCGAGCTCGTCGGCGGGTACAACACCGAGTACGGCGGCGGCCGCTTCGCCAGCTACTACATGGCGGAGTACCTGAACATCGTCATCGCCTCGCTGCTGATGGTGACACTGTTCTTCGGCGGCTGGCACATGCCGTTCGGCATCCACCCGCCGGAGTGGGTCTTCCCGTTCGTCGTGCTCGGCAAGACGCTGTTCTTCCTGTACTTCTTCATCTGGGTACGCGGCACGCTCCCGCGCCTGCGCTACGACCAGCTCATGAGCCTGGGCTGGAAGGTGCTGCTGCCGATCGCGACCCTCAACGTCCTCGTCACCGCGATCCTGGTGGTTACCGTCGGATGACCCCTCCGTACGACCCCGGCGACGTCGTCACCGTCGTGCGCGCCCCCAGCCCCGGCCCGGCCGGCGGCATGTACCGCGCGTTCGGCGAGACGCTGCGGGGCCTCAAGACGACGTTCAAGCGCCAACTGGAGCGCCCGCAGACGATCCAGTACCCAGAGGAGAAGGTGCCGGTCTACCCGCGCTTCCGCGGGCGCCACAAGCTGCACCGCTTCGAGGACACCGGTCTGGAGAAGTGCGTCGGCTGCTCGCTGTGCGCCGCCGCCTGCCCGGCCGACTGCATCCGCGTCGTCGCGGCCGAGAACACGCCGGAGCACCGCGTCTCGGCCGGCGAGCGCTACGCGGCCGTCTACGAGATCAACCTCTCGCGGTGCATCTTCTGCGGCTACTGCGAGGTCGCGTGCCCGTTCGACGCGATCACCATGGGCCACGACTACGAGATGTCGGACTACGACCGCTCGGACCTCATCTTCACGAAGGAGATGCTGCTGGCCGAGCCCCTCGACCGCACGCCTCTGCGGCGGGAAGGCGAGTAGCGTCCCGCCGGGTCCGGAGCCATGTCCGAGTTCTTCTTCTTCCTGACCGCCATCCTCGCCATCGGCGGCGCGATCGGCGTCATCACGCTGCGCAACCCGTTCTTCAACGTGCTGGCGCTCGTGTGCCACCTCATCGCGCTCGCCGGGCTGTTCCTGCTGCTGCGCGCCGAGTTCGTCGCGTTCGCCCAGGTGATCGTCTACGCCGGTGCCGTCATGGTGCTCTACGTGTTCGTGGTCGCCTACGTCGGCGGGCAGGACGAGCCGTTGCACGCGTGGGACGGGCCGGGTCAGAAGGGCATCGCGGCGCTGTTCGGCGGCCTGCTGTTCGTCGAGCTCTGCATCGCGATCCTCGGGACGGGCCTGAAGGCGGTCAGCGGCCACGGCGCGCCGTACGAGGCCGGCTTCGGCAGCCCTGACCAGATCGGCGAGCTGCTACTCACGCGCTTCCTGTTCGCCTTCGAGGCCGCCTCGGTGCTGCTGCTCATCGCCGCGGTCGGCGCGGTCGTGCTGGCGCGCCGCCGGGGCGGCATCCACGAGGGCGAGCAGCGCCTGTCGTTCACCGACTTCATCCGGCCCATCGGCACGGGCACCATGCACGAGGGCGTCCAGGGCACGACGGGCACGCCCGCGCACGAGCCCGGCCGCGACGAGAGCGCGCCGAGCAAGCCGGAGCGGGTCGGCATAGGCGCGGCGCCGGACGAGGGGGTCCGGCCGTGAGACCCTGCGGGTCCTCACCCACCACGGCTTCGACCTTCCGTGAGGTTGCATCGTGAGACCCTGCGGGTCCTCACCCACCACGGCTTCGACCTTCCGTGAGGTTGCAGCGTGAGACCCTGCGGGTCCTCACCCACCACGGCTTCGACCTTCCGTGAGGTTGCAGCGTGAGCCTCGACTGGTACCTCGTCGTCTCGGCGATGATCTTCTGCATCGGCGCCGCCGGCGTCATCACGCGGCGCAACCCGCTCGTCGTGCTGCTCTGCCTCGAGCTGATGCTCAACGCCGGCAACCTCGCGCTGATCACCTTCAGCCGCATGTGGGGCAACGGCGACGGCCAGGTCTTCGCGATCATCGTCATGGTCGTCGCCGCATGTGAGGTCACGGTCGGCCTCGGCGTGATCGTCGCGATGTACCGCCGCCGCCTGGCGATCGACGTCGACGACCTGCGGGAGCTGCACGGATGACGGACTTCGCGTGGCTGGTCCTGGCGGCTCCTCTCGCCGGGATGATCATCATCGCGCTCGGGTTCAAGGTCTGGCCCGGCCGGCTCGCGGGCTGGATCGGGACGCTGGCGATCTTCGCCTCGTTCGTGCTGGCCGTCATCACGTTCCTCAAGCTGCAGGACGCCGACGAGCACCACAAGCAGGTCGCCTCGACGCTGTTCGACTACGCGAACACGGTGGGGGTCGACGCGAAGCTGACGATCCTCGTCGACCCGCTGTCGGTGATGATGATCCTCGTCGTCACCGGCGTGTCGACGCTGATCCACCTCTACTCGGTCACCTACATGAACCGGGACGAGGGGATCTCGCGGTACTTCGCGTACCTGAACTTCTTCGTCTTCTCGATGCTGCTGCTCGTCCTGGCGGGCAACTTCTTCATCCTCATCATCGGCTGGGCGTTCGTCGGCGCCGCGTCCTATCTGCTCATCTCGTTCTGGTACCGGCGCAAGACGGCGACGAAGGCGGGGATCAAGGCGTTCGTCATCAACGTGGTCGGCGACATCGGCCTGACGCTCGGCACGTTCTTCATCTTCAAGCACACCGGCACGCTCGACTTCCTCGGGACGTTCTCGCAGGCCGGCGACATCGGCACGAACAACGGCGACCTCGTCGCGGGATGCGTGCTGCTGCTGGTCGGCGCGTTCGCGAAGTCCGCGCAGGTCCCGTTCCACACGTGGCTCGCGGACGCTATGGAGGGCCCGACGCCCGTCTCGTCGCTGATCCACGCCGCGACGATGGTCACCGCCGGCGTCTACCTCATCGCCCGCATGTGGCCGCTGTACGAGGTCACCCCGGCGGCCGCGAACGTCGGCGCCATCGTCGGCTGCGCGACGCTGATCATCGCCGCGACGATCGCCCTCGCCCAGACCGACATCAAGCGCGTGATCGCGTACTCGACGATGTCGCAGATCGGCTACATGATCATGGCCGTCAGCTCCGGCGCCTACGCCGCGGGCATGTTCCACTTCATGACGCACGCCTTCTTCAAGGCGCTGCTGTTCATGGGCGCGGGCTCCGTGATCGGCGCGATGGCCGGCGTGCAGGACATGAACAAGATGGGCGGCTTCCGCAAGGTGCTGCCGTTCACGTTCATCACGATGCTCGCGGGCGCGCTCGCGCTGTCGGGGATACCGCCGTTCTCCGGCTTCTTCTCCAAGGACGAGATCCTCGCCGACGTCGCGCAGCGCGGCGGCTTCCACTGGATCCTGTTCGTCATCGGCTACATCGGCGCGTTCATCACCGCGGTCTACACGTTCCGCATGATGTTCCGCGTGTTCGCGGGCAAGCGGGTGGCCGAGGCCGAGGAGCTCGCGCACGGCCATCTGGCGCACGCCGAGGTCCATCGCAACCCGACCGACGGCGAGGTCGAGGACACCGACGTCGGCTTCCCGGGACCCGAGCACTACATCGCCGAGCGCGCCATCCCGATGAAGATCGCGATGGGCATCCTCGCGATCCTCGCGACGATCGCCGGCGCGCTGCAGATCCCGACGGTCACCGATGCGATCCACAAGTTCCTGACGCCGACGTTCGAGGGCTCGAAGTACTACGAGTCGCTCAACCCGTCGAACAGCTTCACGTTCACGTTCATGGCGGTCGGCGCGGTGCTCGGCCTGCTCGGCATCCTCCTGGCCTGGCAGATCTGGGTGCGCCGGCCGGGGACGTCGGCCCGCATCCAGGCGCGCTTCCAGCCGGTCTACACCTTCCTGTGGAACAAGTGGTACTTCGACGAGCTGCTCGACGCCCTGTTCGTCAAGCCCATCGCCTGGATGGGCCGCTTCGCCAACCAGACCTTCGAGCGCCTCGTCATCAACGACGCGATCGTCGGCGGCACCACGATGCTCGTGCGCGCCGGCTCCGCCGCCGTGCGCGCCGCGCAGTCCGGCCTCATGCGGTCCTACGCGGCCGTCCTCGTCCTCGGCGTCGGCGGCGTCGCCCTCTACTTCCTGCTCCAGAGCTAGCCCGAAACCCGAATGCCCCTCTCGATCCTCATCTGGCTGCCCGTCGTCGTCGGCCTCGTCGCCGCGCTGCTGCCCCGCTCGATCGGGCCGCGGTTCGCCGCGCTCGGATCGCTGGCCGCGCTCGGCATCGCGATCGGCCTGATCGCCGACTACGACGGCGCGACCGCCGGCCTGCAGCACGTCACCGACCAGATGTGGATCAAGCAGCTCGGGATCCACTACAAGCTGGGCGTCGACGGGCTCAACGTCTTCCTCATCGGGCTGACGACGCTCGGCTTCGCGGCGGCGACGGTGGCGGCGAACTTCCGCGAGTGGGAGCGGCCGCGGCTGTTCTACTTCCACCTGCTGCTCGGCGAGACCGCCGTCCTTGGCGCGTTCATGGCCCAGGACCTGGCGCTCTTCGTCATGTTCTTCGACCTGATGCTGATCCCGTTCTACTTCCTGACGGGTCAGTGGGGCCAGGGCGAGCGGCGCGTGCAGGCGACGACGAAGCTCGTCATCTACACGTTCGTCGGCTCGCTGCTGATGCTCGCCGGCGCGGTGGCGACCGGGGTGCTCTCGGCGAGCGACGGGCAGTCGATCTCCTTCGCGCTGTCGGACCTGCGCGAGCGCACGCTCGGCGACGGCACGCAGCAGTGGATCTTCCTCCTCTTCGCCGCCGCGTTCCTCGTGAAGATGCCGGCGTTCCCGCTGCACGGCTGGATGCCCGACGGCTACCGGGCGATGCCGATCGAGGTGCTCGCCGTGTTCTCCGGCGTCCTGTCGAAGGTCGGCGCCTACGGCTTCCTGCGGATCGTGCTGCCGACGTTCCCGGACGCGAGCGCGCACTTCCAGGACCTGCTGCTGATCATCGCGCTGGCCTCGATCCTCTACGGGTCGGTCATGGCGTTCAGCACGACGAACCTCCGGCTCGTCGCCGGTTACTCATCCGTGGCGCAGCTCGGCTTCGTCACGCTCGGGATCTTCGCGCTCAACGACCAGGGCGCCCAGGGCGCGGTGCTGCAGATGGTCAACCACGGGCTCGTCGTGATCCCGCTGTTCCTCATCATCGGGCTGCTCGTGCGGCGAGCCGGCTCGGAGGACCTGCGCGACATGGGGGGCCTCGCCTTCCGCGCCCCCGTGCTCGCGACGCTGTTCGTCATCGTCGCGCTGGCCACGCTCGCCATGCCCGGCTCGAGCAACTTCGTCGGCGAGTTCATGATCCTGCTCGGCGTCTTCCAGTCGAAGCTGGTGATCGCGTGCATCGCGTTCACGGGCGTCGCGTTCGCCGCGGTGTACATGCTGCGGGCGTACATCCGCTCGATGCACAACCGGGTCGGGCCGAACGTGCAGTCGCGCGAGCTGAGCGTGGGCGACGCGGTCGTCCTCGTGCCGCTCGTCGCCGTGATCCTCTTCTTCGCCGTCTACCCGCAGCTCGCGCTGCACCGCGGTGAGAAGAGCGTGGTCGCCTCGATCCAGCCGGCCGTGGAGGTCGCGAAGTGAGCGCCCTGCTCGCCGCGGTCAAGGGCCCGACCATCGACGTCGGGGCGCTCTCGCCGCTCATCGCCCTCGGCGGCGGCGCGATCGTCGTGCTGCTGACCGGCCTGCTGCGCCCGCGCTTCGTCCGCGAGGTGGTCGTGCCGCTGTTCGCGCTCGTCGCGCTCGGAGCCGCGCTCGGCCTGAGCATCTGGCAGTGGGACACCGACAAGTCCATCATCTCGGGCGCGCTGCGCGTCGACACGCTCGCGCTGGCGCTGACCGCGCTGTTCATCATCTCCGCCGCGCTGGCCGTCGTGCTCTCCTGGCGGGCGCTGGCGCCGCGCGAGTCCGCCCACGGCGAGTACTACGCGATGCTGCTCGTCTCGGTGGGCGGCATGAGCGTGCTCGTGCAGTCGCAGAACCTCGTGACGCTGTTCCTCGGCTTCGAGCTGCTGTCGATCCCGCTCTACGTGCTGTGCGCGACGGAGATGCGGCGCGCGACGTCGCTCGAGGCGGGCCTGAAGTACCTCGTCATCGGCTCGGTCGGCTCGGCGACGCTGCTCTACGGCCTGGCGCTCATCTACGGCGCGACGGGCAAGACGGACTTCGACGCGATCGCGACGTCACTGAACAGCGTGGGCAGCATGGTCTCCGACCCGCTCTTCCTCACCGGGCTGGCACTCGCGCTCGTCGGCCTGGCGTTCAAGGCCTCGATCGCCCCGTTCCATCAGTGGACGCCCGACGTCTACGAGGGTGCGCCGACGCCGATCACGGCGTTCATGGCGACCGCGACGAAGGCGGCCGCCTTCGGCATCATCATCCGCTTCCTCGAGGTGGCGCTCGTCCCGGCGCAGCTGGATTGGGCGCCCGCGCTCGCCGCGCTGGCGACGATCACGATCGTGGTCGGCAACGTCGGCGCCATCGGGCAGACGTCGGTCAAGCGGATCCTCGCCTGGTCGGGCGTCGCGCAGGCGGGCTACATGCTCGCGGGCGTGGTCGTCGGCACGCAGCTCGGCATCCGCGCGGTCGTCTTCTACCTCGCCGCCTACCTCGTGATGAACGTCGCAGCGTTCGCGGTGATCCTGGCGCGGGCGCGCGAGACCGCGCTGGGCGACTCGCTAAGCGCGCTGGAGGGCATCGGCCGCAGCCGCCCGCTGCTCGCGTGGCCGATGACGATCGCGATGCTCGGCCTGGCCGGCATCCCGGCGACGGGCGGGTTCATCGGCAAGTTCTTCCTCATCGACGCCGCGGTCGAGGGCGACTACGCGTGGCTCGGCATCGTGATCGTGCTCGGCTCGGCCGTGTCGCTCGTGTACTACCTGCGGGTGGTCGCGGCGATGTGGATGCGCGAGGCGCCGCGGTCGGTCCCGGTGCTCGCGGGCGCCTCGCCGGAGGCGCCCCCCGAGGACGCGCCGGCCGGCCCGCGCGCGGCGGGCTGGGAGGTCTACGCGGTCGCCATCGCCTGCGCGGCGGCGACGGTCGCACTGGGCATCGTGCCCACGCCGGTGTTCGACCTCGCGCGCGACGCGGCGAGCTCGTTGGGCCACCTGTTCTGATGACGGCGCCGTTCGCCGTCACCGGCTTCGAGATCTCGCTGTTCCTGCACATCACGGCGGCGATCGTGGGCTTCGGCTCGACGTTCGCCGAGGCGCTGCTGTTTCCGGTCGCGCAGCGGATGGGCCAGCGCTACCTGCCGTTCGTGCACCAGATCCAGATCGCGATCAACCGCACGCTGGCCACGCCGGCGCTGGTCATCGTGCTGGCGACCGGCATCTACCAGGTGTCCGAGGCGAACTACAGCTTCGGCGACCTGTGGATCAGCGCGAGCTTCGTGATCATCATCGTGCTCGGCGGGCTGCTGGGCGCGTACTTCGTCCCGACCGACAAGCGCCTGGGCGCGATGGTCGAGCGGGAGCTCGCCGCCGGCGGGGGCGGCGAGGTCCAGCTCTCGGAGGACTACCAGCGCGCCGCGAGGACCGAGGGCATGATCGGCGCGCTCGCGGGGCTGCTCGTGGTGGTCGCCGTGTTCCTGATGGTCGTGAAGCCGGGCGCCTGAGCCCGCGCCGCCGCTGCGCCCGGCGTGGTGCTGGCGGCCCCGGCCGCCGGAAGGGAGAACGGGGCACCGCAGCGAACGCCTGCCGAGCGGGCAAGCGGGTATGACGTTCGTCATGGCCCCAGACGACAAGCCCGACCACACCCAGGACCCGCGCGGCCGCGACGTCGGGGCCGGCTATCCCGAGGAGCAGCCCGAGGGCGCCCAGCCCGGAGCCGAGCGCGACGACGAAGCTGGCCGTCCGAAGGCGCCGAGCACCTCCAGCCCCCAGGACGGCGACCCCGGCCAGGCGACCGGCAACCCGCGCGCCGCGGGCTGAGCGCACCCTGACCGGCCGCTCCCCGGGCAGCCGCCCACCGCGAGACGTGCGTCACTTTCTGCCCACCCCTCGGGACAAACCTGACGCACGTCCGCAGAGCGGCGCGGCCAATTCCCCATCTGCCGGGTCGGCTCGGTGCGCTGCCGCCCGCGCGCGCCGGTAGTCTGCCGCGCGTGCGCATCACCGCAAAGGCCGACTACGCCGTCCGCGCCGCCGCCGAGCTCGCCGCCGCCGCCGGCAGCGAGCGCCCGGTGAAGGGCGAGACGATCGCCACCAACCAGGCCATCCCCCAGAAGTTCCTCGAGAACATCCTGTCCGACATGCGGCAGGCCGGGCTCGTCAAGAGCCAGCGCGGCGTCGACGGCGGCTACCGCCTGGCCAAGGCCCCCGAGGCGATCAGCGTCGCCGACGTCATCCGCGCCGTCGAGGGCCCGCTGGCCTCCGTGCGCGGGGAAGCCCCGGAGGACGTCGCCTACGGCGGCGCCGCGGTCCCGCTGCAGGACGTGTGGATCGCCGTGCGCGCCAGCCTGCGCAGCGTCGTCGAGAACGTCACGCTCGCCGACCTCGCCGACAACACCGTGTCCGCCGAGGTCACCCGCCTCGCGGGCGACCCCGACGCGCGCCTCAGGCGCTGACCGGAACGCCCTCGCGGGCCTGCAGCCACACGATGTCGCCGGAGCTGAGCTCGAGCTGGGCGGCGTCGTCGCGCGTGAGCTGCACCGAGACGAGCTGATCGCCGCCCTCGATTGCGAGCTCCACCCGCACCTCGAAGCCGAGGTGCAGCACGCGGCTGACCTGGGCCTCCACGCATCCGAGACCGGGCTCGAGCCGGATCGCGATGTCGTGCGGGCGCACCAGCTGCTCCCCGATCTGACTGACCGGCCCGAGGAAGCCCATCACGAACTGGTTCGCCGGCCGGTCGTAGAGCTCGCGCGGATCGCCGACCTGCTCGATGCGCCCATGGTCCATGACCGCGATGTGGTCGGCGACCGACATCGCCTCCTCCTGGTCGTGGGTGACCAGGATCGTCGTGACGTGCACCTCGTCGTGCAGGCGCCGCAGCCACTCGCGCAGCTCCGCGCGGACCTTGGCGTCCAGCGCGCCGAACGGTTCGTCGAGCAGTAGCACGCGCGGCTCGACGGCGAGCGCACGGGCGAGCGCCATGCGCTGGCGCTGGCCTCCCGACAGCTGGTTGGGATAGCGCTTGTGGTAGCCGGCGAGCCCGACGATCTCGAGCAGCTCGTCCACGCGTGCGTCGATGCGCTTGCGGTCGACCTTGCGGATCCTCATGCCGAACGCGACGTTGTCGCGCACGGTCATGTGCTTGAACGCCGCGTAGTGCTGGAACACGAAGCCGATCTCGCGCCGCTGCGGCTTCACGCGAGTCTGGTCGTCCCCGTGGATCTCGACGACGCCGGCGTCCGGGGTCTCGAGCCCGGCGATGATGCGCAGGAGCGTCGACTTACCCGAGCCGCTGGGCCCGAGCAGCGCGGTCAGCGAGCCGTCGGGCACCTCGATCGACACGTCGTCGAGCGCCACGTAGTCGCCGAACTGCTTGGTGATGCCGCGCGCGGCGATCATGCCTCTTCCCTTCTGCGATTGAACGTCGTCATGATCAGCAGCGTCCCGAGCGCGATCACCGCGAGCAGCGCGGAGGCGGCGTAGGCCCCGGCGATGTCGAAGTTCGTGAAGCGCTTCTCGACGAGCAGCGTCAGCGTCTCGGTCTCGCCGGAGATCTTGCCCGAGACCACGCTGACGGCGCCGAACTCGCCGATGGCCCGCGCCACGGTGAGCACCACGCCGTAGGCGATCCCCCAGCGGATGGACGGCAGGGTGATGCGCCAGAAGGTCTGCCAGGCGTTCGCGCCGAGCGTCGACGCCGCCTGCTCCTGCTCGTCGCCGACCTCGCGCAGCACCGGCGTGACCTCGCGCACGACGAACGGCAGCGTGACGAAGATCGTCGCGAGGACGATGCCGGGGAACGAGAAGATGACCTGGATGCCCGCGTCCGCGAGGGCCGGGCCGAACCAACCGGTGGTGCCGTAGACGAGGATCAGCGACAGGCCGACGACCACCGGCGAGATGGCGAACGGCAGGTCGATGATCGCGTCGAGGATCCCCTTGCCGCGGAACGTCCCGCGGGCGAGCGCCAGGGCGCAGACGATCCCGAAGACCGTGTTGAGGGCGACGGCGATCGCGGCGACCTCGATCGTCAGCCAGAACGCGCTGACGGCCGCGGGCGTCGTGATCGAGTCGAAGACCTCCGTCAGGCCGTGCTCGAACGTCCGGTAGAAGATGATCGCCACCGGGGCGAGCAGGAGGATCAGCAGCCAGCCGAGGCCGATGACCCGCAGCGTGATCTGCCAGGGGCGGCTCACGGTCACGACGCCGCCTCCTGGTCCTTGCCCCGGTCGCGCCGGCTCACGAAGAAGCCGCGTGCCGCGCCTGGGCGGTACTGGCCGAGCGTGCGGATGAGCAGGAGCACGACGAGCGAGACGAACAGCAGGACGACCGAGACGGCCGCCGCGCTGATCGGCGCGTCGCTCTCGATCAGCTTGAAGATGTAGACCGACGACACCTGGGTGTCGAACGGGATGTTGCCGGAGATGAGGACGATCGAGCCGAACTCCCCGACCGCCCGGGCGAACGCGAGCCCGGCGCCGCTGAGGATGGCCGGCGCGAGGTTCGGCAGGATGATCCGCAGGAACACGGTGCGGTTGGAGGCGCCGAGCGAGATCGCCGCCTCCTCCATCTCGCGGTCGGCCTCGATGAGCACCGGCTGCACGGACCGCACGACGAACGGCAGCGTGACGAACAGCAGGGCGAGCAGGACGGCGAACTGCGTGAAGGCGACGTTGATGCCGAACGGGCTGTTCGGCCCGTAGAGCGCGAGCAGCGTCAGGCCGGCGACGATCGTCGGCAGCGCGAACGGCAGGTCGATGACCGCGTTGACGACCTTCTTGCCCGGGAAGCGGTCGCGGACCAGCACCCAGGCCAGCAGGGTCCCGGTCACCGCGTTGATGATCACGGTGGCCAGGGACACCAGCAGCGTGAACTTCAGCGCGTCGACCGCCTGCCTGTTGCTGACGGCGTCCCAGAACGCGCCGACGCCGTCCTCGAACGACCGGGCGACGACCGCGGCGAGCGGGATCAGGACGATCAGGCTGAGCCAGAGCGTCGAGATACCGAGCGCGAGGGCGCCCGACCCATGGGCCGGGCGCCTGCGGCTGAGAGCGAGCGTGCTCACTTGGCGGTCGACACTCCCGCGTCCTCCTCGATCTTGGCGATCGAGCCCTTCTCGATGTCGAACATCTCGTCGTTGACCTTCGACCACCCGCCGAGGTCCTCGATGGTGAACAGGCCGGGCGGGGTGGGGAACTTGTCCGCGTTCGCGTCCAGGACCTCCTGGTTGACCGGGCGGTAGCCCCAGTCGGCGAACTTCTCCTGCGCCGGCTTGCTGAGCACGTAGTCGAGGAAGGACTGGGCCGCGGGCGGCGCGTCCTTCGTCTTGGCGATGTCGATGTTGATCTTGATCGTGTCGTCCGGCAGGACGTAGTCGACCTTCTCGCCCTTCTTCTGGGCGGTCGTCGCCTCGTACTCGTAGGACAGGAGCACGTCGCCCTGACCGCCGACGAAGGACTGCAGCGCCTCGCGGCCGGACTTGTCCTGGACCTTGACGTGGTCCTTGATGAGCTTCGACACGTAGTCGAGCCCCGCCTGCGGGTCCTTGCCGCCGTCGGCGGCCTGGCCGTAGGCGGCGAGCAGGTTCCACTTCGCCGCGCCCGAGGTGAACGGGTTCGGGGTGAGGACCTGGATCCCGGGCTTGAGCAGGTCGTCCCAGGTCCTGATGTTCTTCGGGTTGCCGGGCCGCACGACGAACGCGACGAGCGACGTGGTGACCAGCCCCTTGTTCGGGCCGGCGTTCCAGCCCGCGTCGACCAGGCCGGCGTCGACGAGCCGGGTCATGTCGGGCTCGGTCGAGAAGGACACCACGTCGGCGGGGAGGCCGGCCTCGACGGCGCGGCTCTGGTCACCGGACGCGCCGAACGACGTCTTGAAGCCGACGTCCTTGCCCTGGGCCGTCTTCTGGAACTCCGGGATGACCTCGTCGTAGACGACCTGCGGGGTCGAGTAGGCGACCAGCGACAGGTTGGTCTTCCCACCGCCGCCGCCGCTGGAGCTGCTGCTCCCCGTCGCGCCGCCCCCGCCGCCCGGCTCGTCCGAGGAGCCGCCGCAGCCGACTGCCACGAGCGCGACGAGCGCGAGCAGCGCGACGAGCAGGTTCCGTGCCTTCACCGTTCTCCTCCAAAGTCCATCATTCTTGTAGACATTAAGGGGAATATCCTAGCGCATACCGCACTATCCCTGTCTAGATCATTTGTCTAGTAGGCAACACGGACATGGTGGGGCTTCGGCGCCGCCGCTCGCGGCGGTACCGTCCGCAGCCCCTCCATGGAGCCCTTCACCGCTGCCGAGCGTGCGCTCCTCGCGCCGCACTTCACCGACCTCGACGGTCCCGTGTTCGCCCTCGTCAACCTGCCCGAGACGGTCAAGGGCGCGCTCTTCGCCCGCTACTCGCGCTATCCCGGCACGCTGCGCCGGCTCTATCTCGACGAGTTCGCCGGGTCCGCCGGCGACGCGGGCGCCGGGTTCGACGGCGCGGAGGGCGAGCGGGCGGCGCAGCTCTACGACCGGATCTTCCTCGGCTACGGCGACGACTCCGTCGCGCAGCTCGGCGGCGCGCACATCGCGTGCGAATGGGTCTCCAACGTCCTGACCAAGATCCTCCAGCGCCCGCGGCCGGCCGCCTACCTCGAGCAGTCGACCCGCTACATCGCCTACGACCAGCCGATGCCGGGCGGCGGCTACCGCTACTACCGCGACCCGACGCTCGGGCCCGAGTACGTGCGCGCGATGGACGAGCTGTTCGCCATCTACTCGGCAGCGCTGCCGCGGGTGGCCGCCTGGGTCGACGCGTCGTTTCCCGGCGACCCCTCCCCCGCCCGCACGCGAGCGGTGACCGCGAAGGCGCTCGACCTCCTGCGTGGCCTGCTGCCCGCGGCCTCGCTCTCGCACATGGGCATCTACGCCAGCGGTCAGACCTACGAGCAGCTCATCCTGCATCTCCTCGCCCACCCCCTGCCGGAGGCGCGCCGCTACGGCGCGCTGATCCTCGACGCGGTCAAGGCGGTGATGCCGAGCTTCGTCGCGCGCGTGGAGCGGCCCGACCGCGGCGGCGAGTGGATCGAGCACCTGCGCGCCCGCGACGAGGCGGCCGACCGCTGGGTCGCGCGGCTGGGGCTCGGCGGCGGCCCGCAGGCGGGCGATGACGCGGCCGGCCCGTCGGTGCGGCTGCTGCACGTCGACGGCGACGTCGAGGCGCTGCTGGCCGCGCTGCTCTTCGAGGCCGCCGGCACGAGCGAGGAGGAGACGCGGCTGCGCCTCGCGGCCCTCTCCGGCGACGAGCGCGCCCGGCTGCTCGGCGACCTCGTGGGCGAGCGGCGCAACCGCCGGCACCGCCCCGGCCGCGGCTTCGAGGCCCTGCGCTACCGGTTCGAGATCGTCAGCGACTACGGCGCGTTCCGCGACCTGCAGCGCCACCGCATGCTCACGGTGCAGTGGCAGCGGCTCGGCCCGCACCTGGGCGCGGGCGTGCCCGAGGAGGTCGACGCCGCCGGGTGCGGCGACGAGTACCGCCGCGCGCTGGAGCTCTCACGGGCCGAGTGGGAGCGCCTGGCCGGCGACGGCCGCGAGCGGGAGGCGCTGTACGCGCTGTGCCTCGGCTACCGCATCCGGTTCGTGCTGGACCTCAACGCGCGCGAGGCGATGCAGCTCATCGAGCTGCGGTCCGGGCGCGAAGGCCATCCGAGCTACCGCGCGGTCGCGCATGAGATGCACCGGCAGATCGGGCTCGTGCACCCGGAGGTCGCCGCAGCGATGACATACGTCGACCGCGACGACGAGCCGCGGCTGGAGCGGATCCTGGCCGAGATGCGCACCGACGCCAAGCGCGCGGCGCGCTCCTAAAGCGACGACCCGGCGAAGAAGAAGAACCACACCTCGAAGGCGACCCAGCACATCGCGACGCCGGCGACGAGCACGACCTCGATCGCCCGCAGCGGCGTGTCGCCCGCGCGCTCGTGCGGCCGCTCGCCGCTCATCGCGCGCATCCACGGCGAGTGCCGGCGCCCCGCCGGGCCGCGCCCGGTGAGCTGGTCGTAGGCGGCGTTCAGGCGCGACAGCACGGCGACCATGGCGGCGCAGACCACCGCGATGACCGCGGCCACGAGCACGACGGCGCCCATGCTGAGGCCGTCGTCGTCGACGACCCTGCTGCCGACCCACAGGCCCAGCAGCGGCCCGCCGGTCCACATCGTGATCGTGGCGATCGCCATGAGCGCCACCAGGCCGACCCGCTCCAGCCGCAGCTTCATCGCGCGTGTTGTACCCGGCGGCGCGCGATTGGGCGCCGGCGCGCGCGGGCAGGAGGCCGCCATGGCCCGGATCACGCCCTATCGCGACGGACCGCTGCTCGTGCGGGGGCCGTTCACGCTGACCGACCAGGACGGCAACGACATCCCGGTCGGCCGCGAGACGATCGCGCTGTGCCGGTGCGGGAAGTCGCGGATCCGCCCGTTCTGCGACGGCACGCACCAGGTCGTGCGCTTCAAGGCGCCGAGCGGCCTCGAGCAGCGCGGCCGCTGAGAAGACGACTCGGGGGCCCGCCTCCGAACACAGGATTCAGTACGAGCCCGTGAGCCGCTCGAGCGTCCGTCGGCACCCCTAGACCTAGGCCGGCACGGCCGGGTCGGTCAACGGCGCGCGCAGCGACGTCCGGCCATCCTCCCACGCCCCGAGCAGCATCGCCGCCCACTCGCCCTCGAGCGCGGCGAGGCAGCGCGCGCCCCACAGCACGTCGCCGGCCAGCGCGGGATCCTGGCGGATGAGCCCGCCCGCGAGGTCGACCGACGCGACCGCCTCGTGCACCGCGTCGGCCTCGACGTGCTCGTCGAAGAACGCGGTCGCGGCGCCGGAGAAGCCGAGTCGGCGCAGGCCCGCCGCATAGCGCCGGTTCGGCACCGAGGAGGTCATCTCGAACAGGGCGAGGTGGCCGACGATCGCTCCGCGCAGCCGCCGGTGCAGGCCGCACAGGGACATGAGGTTGACCGTCTGCAGGGTCGCCGCGGGCAGCAGGTCGACGTACGCGCCGTACGTCGGGTCGAGGCCCAGCGCCTCCATCGCGTCGGCGAACAGCTGGGCATGGATGCGCTCGGGGCGCCCGCCGCCGTACTCGTCGGCCTGGATCTCGACCAGGGCCGCCTTGGGCCGGCCGTGCAGGCGCGGCATGGCCCAGGAGTGCGGGTCGGCCTCCTTGAGCTGATAGGCCGAGCGGTGCACCGCGAACTCCTGAAACTGCGCCAGCGTGCCATCGCGTTCCAGGTAGCGCGAGAGCGACGGCGCCTCGTCGGCCTCGTCGATGGCGCGCAGGGCGAGGTCGGTCTCCTCGGCGGCGAGATCCTCGGCCTCGCGCGGGACGCGCTCGAGCAGCTCGCTCTCGAAGCGATCCTCGAGCGCGCGCCGCACGGCGAGCAGCGACGGCTCCCACTCCCAGTCGTCGGCGACGCCCGGCAGGCCGCGGTAGTGCAGCTCGTAGCAGAGGTACAGGCCGAGCTGGAGGTCCTCGGGATCGTCGGGCTCCGGGACGGAGGGAAGGGCGTGCACGGGACGCACGAGACGCGCGAGCAGCGCCTCCGTGAGCGGCCCGCGCGGTGAGGGCAGGGGGGTCACGCCCGCTCGTTACCCCCGCGCGATCCCGCAGAAGCGCATCGCCGCGAGGGCGTAGAGCTTCGCGCAGTCCACGAGATCGTCGACCGGGACCCACTCGTCGACGGTGTGCGCCTGCTCGATCGAGCGCGGGCCGATGGCGATGGTCGGCGTCGCGCCGAAGCGCGTGAACGTCGCGCCGTCGTGCCACGAGTCCAGGCCGGTGCGGCGCCCCGGACGCCCGACCTCGGCGGCGGCCTGCAGGGCGGTCTCGACGATCGGCGCGCCCGGCTCGACCTCGGCGGCGGGGATGTCGAGCAGCCAGCGCACCCGGGGCGGGTGGTCGGCCAGCCACGGGTCGACGGAGGCGGCGTTCTCGATCGCTGCCTCCACCTCCGCCTCGACCGCGGTGCCCCAGCCGTCGCCGTCCGCGTGCGCCGGCAGGTAGGCGACGTGGTAGGTGAGCGCGCAGCGGTCGGGGACGTTCACCGGCCAGTCGCCGCCGGCGATGCGCGTCGGGATGACGTGGCCGGGCGACAGGTGCAGGTGGCGGTGGTCGGGGCGCTCGCGGCGATCGGCGTGCAGGCGCCGCAGCGCGTCCATGACGACCCGGGCCTTGTCGATCGCGTTGACCGCGCCACCGGGCGGATGCTCGATCCCGGCGTGCCCGAGCCGTCCCTCGACGAGGATCTCGCAGATGAGGTCGCCCCGGCAGGCGACCCACGCGTCGAAGCCCGTCGGCTCGGGGATGAGGCCGGCGTCCGCCCGCACGCCCCGGGCGACGGCGGCGATCCCGCCCGCGCCGGTCTCCTCCTCGTCGGTGACGGTGCAGACGACGAGCTCGCCGGCGAGCGCGGCCTCCCGGGCGAGCACCTCGGCGGCGATCACCATGGCGGCCACGCCGCCCTTCATGTCGCAGGCGCCACGACCGTGCAGCCGCGGGCCGCGCCGCGCGGCCTGTTGGGGCGGCGTGGTCCAGGCCGCGGGGTCGCCGGGCGGGACGACGTCGATGTGGCCGTTGAACAGGAGGGTGGGCCCCCCGCCGCCGCGGCCGGCGAAGCGCGCCGCGAGCTGCGGGCGTCCGGCGAAGTCGAAGCCGGCGGGCACCTGACGGCTGCCGGCCACCACCTCGGGGCCCGGCACCCAGACGTCGACGTCGGCGCCGGCGGCGCTCAGGCGCTCGGCGAGCGCGGCCTGGAGCACGGCCTCGTCGCCGCCCGCACCCGCCGTCGTGTCGAAGCCGATGAGCTGCTCGGCGAGGGCGATGACGTCGTCTGCGCGTCGCTCGACGGCGTCCAGCACGGCCCGTTCCTCATCGGTCATACGGTGAAGCGTTCCATGAGCCACCGGGTCGCCGCCTCCGGGTCGCCGCCGGAGGCCTCGCGCAGCGCCATCGCGCCGTTGCGCTCGACCAGCCGCCGGGCGTCCTGCAGCTCGCCGGCGCTGCCCAGGCGCTCGGCGACCGGCTCGAGCTCGTCGAGCAGCGCGTGCAGGCGGGCGCGGGCGGGCGCGGGCTCGCCGGTGTCCAGGTCGCGCAGCTCGCCCTCCACGCCGTGGCGGCCGGCGCTCCACGCGTTCTCCTCGATGCGCCAGGTGTCGTGCACCCGCAGCGGCTCGCCGACGTCGTGGCGCTCGGCGAGGCGGACCGCGAGCGCCTGCGCCACCGCGACGATCGCCGCCGCATCCGCCACGGTGGCCTGCGCGTCGGGCACGCGCAGCTCGAGCGTGCCGTGGACGGGGTGCGGGCGCAGCTCCCACCACCACCGGCCCGGGTCCTCGACCCAGTGCAGCGCGTGGGCGTAGTCGTCCCAGGAGCGCAGCCGCGGCGGGACGCCCTGGCGCGGCAGCATCTGGGAGACGACCGGGCGCCATGACGCCATCCCCGTGTCCCGGCCGGCGTGGAACGGCGCGTGGGCGGCGAGCGCCGCGAGGTCGGGCAGATACGAGCGCAGGGCGTTGTAGACCGCCAGCGCGCGATCGGCGCCGCGGACGGCGACGTGGATCTGCAGGGCGAAGACGAGCTGACGGCGGGCGACCTCGCCGAACTCGGCCGCGGTGCGGTCGTACCGGGGACCGCGGTTGAGCGGGCCCTGATCGGCCGCGAACGGGTGCAGGCCCGCGGCGGCCAGGCGCAGCTCGTCGCCGGCGGCGGCCAGCAGGTCGCGGCGGGCGGCGGCGAGCTGCGCCGCCGCGTCGGCGGGCCGGTGAAGCGGCGGCAGCACGATCTCGACCTGGGCGGCGGGCAGCTCGAGCTTGAACCGGGGGTCGCCGTCGAGCTGGGCGATCACCTCGCTTGCGCGCGGAGCGAGGTCGAGCGTCGCGGCGTCGAGCAGCATCAGCTCCTCCTCGACGCCGATGGTCGGTGGTGCGGGCGTGTCGAACGAGGCACGCAGGCGCGCGGCGTTTGCCGAGACGGTCCGTGGGGCATTCATCGGCGGCACCGTGCGCATCATCACCTTTCCCGGCGTATTCCAACCCCACAGCGACTCGTGGCTGCTGGCCGAGCAGCTGCGCGAGCAGACGCTGCCGCCGCGCGCCTCGGTCCTCGACCTGTGCACGGGCAGCGGGGTTCTCGCCGTGTGCGCTGCGATGCGGGGCGCGCGCGACGTGACCGCGGTGGACGTCTCCCGGCGCGCGGTCTGGTCGGCGCGGATCAACGCTCGCCTGAACGGCACGCGCATCCGCGGCGTGCGGGGCGACCTCTTCGAGGCGGTGGGCGACCGCCGGTTCGACGCGATCGTCTCCAACCCGCCCTACGTCCCGGCCGAGTCCGACGAGCTGCCGGCCCGCGGACCGCAGCGCGCGTGGGAAGCCGGGCTCACCGGCCGGCTGATCCTCGACCGCATCTGCGACGAGGCGCCGCGCCACCTGCGGCCCGGCGGCTTCGTGCTGCTCGTGCACTCGTCCGTGTGCGATCCGGAGCAGACGGTCGAGCGCCTGCGCGCCGGCGGGCTCGACACCGACGTCGTCGCGCGTCGGCGCGGTCCCCTCGGCCCCCTCCTGACCGCCCGTGTGAGCGCGCTGGAGGCCCGCGGCCTCCTCGCCGCCGGACGGCGCGAGGAGGAGGTGCTGGTCATCCGCGGACGGCGGCCCCTCGGCCGCGCCGATGCCGCGATCCCGCGCGCTGCCGCGGTCACGACCGCGTAGCCGCTTTCGCTTCCCGCTCGCCCGCGCCCGCTCAGGCGTTTGGCGATGAACGTCGCCTGAGGCGACGCTAATCGCCAAGTGGGCGCGTGCTCAGCGGCGGCGCTTGCGCCGCTTGCGCGCGGCCGACGACTGCGGCGCAGGTGCGGGCTCGGCCGCGTCGTCCTCGACGACCTCGGGCTCCGGCTCGGCCTGGGCGCGCGCCGGCGGCTCGATGCCCTTCGCCCGCATGCGGGCTTCGCGGATCTCCTGCTGCGTCGGCCACGGCCGCGCCTCGCCCGCCTCCCACGCGGGCGGGTTGCCGTTCGGCCAGCGCCCGAGGAACAGCGGCGCGAGCGCCAGCAGCCAGAAGCACTGCACGACCGGCAGCGGCGAGCCGAGCGGGATGATGAACAGGACGCCGACGATGATGCCGAGCACGCCCATGAAGCGCGACAGCAGGCCCGCCCGCATCGCGTTGAGCGACACGATCACGAACGAGAAGGCGAAGGCGAGCTGCCCGGCCAGCGCGATCGACTGGACCACGACGAGCCCGCCGTCGCGGTGGACCGCCTCGACCGCGTCGCGCGATCGGTCGGTCCCGTCGACGAAGCTCGATGCGTTGATCGCCACGATCACCTGCAGGACGACGCTCATGAGCGCCACCGCGACGGCGCCGCCGATCGTCGTCCAGCGCGCGAACGTCGGCGTCTCGGGGCGGCGAGCGCGCGCGGCTTGCCAGAGATAGAGGACCGCGAAGCCCGCCAGCAGCGTGCCGATGCTCGTCACGACGCTCGTCGCGATGATCGCGCCGGCCTTCGAGTTGAGGAACTCGATGCCGGCGGCGCCCGGGTTGACCTCGGCGTTCGCGAGGCCCTGGAGCGCCGGGGTGAGCGCCTGCAGCTCCCCGACGGTCGGGAAGTCGGACGTCACCTGCGTCTGCAGGTAGATCTGCCCGGCCAGCGTCAGGATGCCGGCGAGCGCGGTGGCGACGGCCGCGGGCGTGCGCCGCTGGGCCTCCCAGGCGAGCGTCTGCTCCCGCGTGCCGACGTCGGTGGCCACGATCGACTGCTCCGGCTACCGGCGTCCCGCGGAGAGCGGGCGCGCGCCGGGGTAGCGGATGGCGGGCAGCGGCTCGTCGTCGGAACGGTCGACGGCGCGCGACAGGCGGTCGCCCGCCAACAGGACGAGGTCGAGCGCGGGCCCCACGACGCGCAGGACGCGTTCGAGGCGCCCGCGGGCGGCGAGCTGACATGGGCTGGGCGGTGCCATGGAGCGCGGAGTCTACGGTCCTCGCCGCGTGATCGCGGCGACACCGGACCTGGCGCCGGGCCTCAGAGCAGCGCGCGCACCGCGGCAGCGGGATCCTCGGTGCCGCCGCGCCGCGACCGCGGCAGCAGCGCGGCGAGCGCGTCCCCCGCCGCGCGCACGTACCCGGGCGGCGCCGGGCCGTCGATCACCGCCACCGGGACTTCGAGCCCACGCAGCTCGCGACGGCTCAGCGGCAGCGTCGGCTGCGCGCCGTAGTCGGCGAAGAACACGCGCGCCGGCACGTCAGGCGCGACCCGGGCCACGCCCCGCAGCGCCGCCCAGGCGGCGATCGCCGGCCCCGGCCCCTCGTCGCGCAGCGCGGTCTCCAGCATCTCGCGCTCGGCGGCAAGGGCGGCCGTCGCCTCGGCCACGAGCGGGAACGCCGAGGCGTCGACGAGCACGGCGGCGGACACGACGCCCGGGTGGCGCAGCAGCAGGTCGAGGACGACGAGCGCGCCCAGGTCCGCTCCGCAGGCGACCGCCGGCGCCGCGCCGAGCGCCGCCAGCAGCGCCGCGGCGTCCTCGGCCTGCTCGGAGACCGTCGTCCGCGTGTAGGGCTCCGGCGTTCCGCTCGCGCCGTAGCCGCGCCGGTCGTAGGCCACCACGCGAGCGTCCGCCGCGAGCGCGGCGGCGGTCGCGCCCCAGGCGGCCCGTCCGGTCCCGATCCCGTGGACCAGCAGCACCGGCGGGCCGGAGCCGGACGCTTCGTACGAGAGCGGCACGCCTGCCCCATCGACGATCGGCATGCCGGGAAGCGTACGGCCGCGGGCGCCCACGCCCGGTGACGCGATTAGAGTTCAGGAGTGTCTGAACGCCGTTCTCCGCCCCACGTCTCGCCGTGGGGGCGGCTCGTGCTCATCTGCGCCGCCATCGTCGGCGCGTGCGCGGTCGCGCTCGCGATCGGCGCCCTCGTCACGCGTACCGAGCGGATGGTCACGGGCGTCGTACGCGGCTCCCTCAACGGCGTGTCCCTGGACCTCGGCGAGGCAAACGTCGAGATCATCCGCGGCGGCAACCGCGAATCGGTCGAGCTCGAGCGCACGGAGCGCTTCACGTTCGACCACGGGCCGGTCGTCGAACGCCGGATCGCGGGCTCGACCCTCCGGCTGCGGTCGCGCTGTCCCGACACGCTCCTGCACACCTGCTCGGTGGACTACCGCCTGATCGTGCCCGACAACGTGCCCGTCCAGGTCAAGACCGAGTCCGGCGGCGTGCGCTTCGAGGGCTACCGCGGCTCGGTCGACGTGAGCACCGATTCCGGCGACGTCAGCGTCGAGGGCTACTGCGGCTTCTCGCTGGACGTGCGCACGCGCACCGGCGACATCGACTCGGCCGCCTCGTGCGCGCCGCAGCGCCTGACGCTGCGCTCGACCACCGGCCCGATCCGGTCGATCGTGCCGCCCGGCCGCTACCGCGTCGACGTGGAGAGCACGTCGGGCCGGCGCCTCGTGCGTGGGGTCATCGCCGCCGAGGACGCGCCGTACACGATCCAGGTGCTGAGCACGAGCGGCGACGTGACCCTGGAGAGCGCCGAGCAATGACCGTCGCCGCCCTGAACCTCGACCAGCGCATGGCGCGAGCCGGGCGTGTCCTCGGCTACCTCGCGGTGAGCGTTCCGATCGCGGTGCTCGGCGTGCTCGCCGTCGCGGTCGTGCTGATCGGGGCGGTGCTCAGCGTCGCAGCCATCGGCCTGCCGCTGCTGCTCGGGGGGACCGCCGCGTGTGCGGGGCTGACCCGCCTCGACCGCCGGGCCGCCAACCGCTTCCTCGAGGCGCACATCCCGCCGCTGCCCCCCGCACCGCGCGCGGCCGGCGGCCCCTGGCGCCGGTCGCTGGCCCTGCTGTCGGACCGCGCGCTCTGGCGCATGGCGGCCTCGCTGGCCCTCCGGGCGCCGCTGACCATCCTCGCACTCGCGCTCGCCCTCGTGCCGATCGTCCTGCTCGCCCTTCTCGTCGAGCTGGCCGTCCAGGGCATCGGCGGCCTCGGCGGCCTCGACTACCTCGGGCCGTGGACGTTCGGGCCGGCGCTCGGCATCGTGCTGGGCGCGCTCGCCCTGCCGACCGCCGTGCTCGCGATCGCGGGCCTCGACGCCCTCTTCACCGTGCTGCGCACCGTCGGCCGCGCGCTGCTGTTCCCGCGCGCGGCGACCGCCGGCCCGGTCCGCGAGATGCTCGCCGAGAGCCTGGGCGACCAGTCGGTCTCGATCGCCTACTGGCTGCCCGACCGCGGGCGCTTCGTCGACGAGGGCGGCCGGTCCGTCACGCTGCCCGAGCCGGGCACCGGCCGCGCCTGGACGGCCGTCGACCGCGACGGCCGTCGCGTCGCGGCGATCATCCACGACGCCGCGCTGGACACCGGCCCCGAGCTGGTCGACGCCGCGGCCGCCGCCTCGTCGATGGCGATCGACAACGAGCGCCTGAAGGCCGACCTGCGGGCGCGGCTGGAGGAGCTGCGGGTGTCGCGCCTGCGAATCGTCGAGGCCGCCGACGCGGCCCGCCGCCGGCTGGAGCGCGACCTGCACGACGGGGCGCAGCAGCAGCTCGTCGGGCTCTCGCTCCAGCTGCGCGTCATGCGGTCGCGCGTCGACGACCCCGGCCTGTTGACCGAGATCGACACGCTCTCCCAGCAGTTGTCGGTCGCGATGGCCGAGCTGCGCGAGCTCGCCCGCGGCATCCATCCCACGATCCTCACCGAGCGCGGGCTCGGGCCCGCGATCGCCGCGCTGTGCGATCGCAGTCCGGTCGCGACCGAATGCCACGTGGCCATCGACGAGCGCCTGACCGACCAGGTCGAGTCCACCGCGTACTTCGTGGTCGCCGAGGCGCTGACGAACATCGCCAAGTACTCGGGGGCGACGCTCGGCGCGGTCGACATCCACCGGGAGGGCGGCGAGCTCGTCGTCGACGTCACTGACGACGGCAAGGGCGGCGCGGAGCTCGAGGGCGGCACCGGCCTGCGCGGGCTCGAGGACCGGCTGTCGGCGATCGACGGCACGCTGTCGGTCTCCAGCCCGCCCGGTGAGGGCACGCATCTCCAGGCGCGGATGCCGTGGACGCCGCGGGAGCCGACGTGACCGGTCGCGGCGCCATCCGCGTCATCGCGCTCCTGCTCGCCCTGGCGGCCGTCGCGGCGATCGCCGCCGGCTGCGGCGACAAGGAGGTCGTCCGCGAGAAGCCCGTCCTGGTGCCCAACGGCAACCTCTCGGCGCCGGTGCCCCAGCGCGCGAACGACTCGGGCGCCGTGCGGATCGCGGTCGTCACCCACGGGCCGGCGTCGAGCCCGTTCTGGGCGATCGTGCGCAACGGCGCCGAGGCGGCCGGGCGCCAGATGGACGTGCTCGTGAGCTACCGGGCGCCCGACGTCTACTCGTTCGAGCGCATGCAGGAGCTCATCGACCAGGCGATCGACAGCCGGCCCGACGGGCTCGTCGTGTCGATCCCCGAGCCGGGCCTCTCCGTCGTCATCCGCCGCGCCACGCAGGCCGGGATCCCGGTCGTCAGCATCAACTCGGGCAGCAACGTCTCGCGGCGCCTCGGCGTGCTCGCCCATCTCGGCCAGCCCGAGCGGCGCGCCGGCCTGCTCGCCGGCCGCCGCCTGGCGCGCAGTGGGGTCCGCCGCGCGCTGTGCGTCAACCAGGAGGTCTCCAACCAGGGCCTGGACGACCGCTGCCGCGGGCTGGCCCAGGCGATGCACGAGGCCGGCGGCGTGTCGACCGTCCTCGGCATCGACGACATGGCCGCCTCGACGCCGACGCGCATCGCAAACGCGGCGCGGCGCCACCGGGCGCAGGCGGTGCTGACCCTGAACTCGACCGGCGCGCTGCTCGCCCTCGAGGGCGTTCGCAAGGCGGGGCTCGCCGGCCGGGTGAAGGTGGCGACGTTCGACCTCGGTCCCGACGTCCTCAACGCCGTGCTCCGCGGGCAGCTGGCGTTCGCCGTCGACCAGCAGCCCTACCTGCAGGGCTACCTGCCGGTGGTGCTGCTCAGCCAGCTCGCCCGGTACGGGCTGTTCCCCGCCCGGCGCGGGCTCATCCCGACCGGCCCGAACTTCGTCACGAAGGACAACGCCCAGCAGGCGCTCGACCTCAGCCGCCGGTCCATCCGCTGACGGCCGGGCAGTCGCCGCGACGGCCCGCGTGTACCCTGGCGTCATGGGTGGTTTCGAGAACCTCTTCGGTGACCCCGACGAGCTGCAGCGGCGGATGGCGGAGTTCGCCGAGTCGATGCAGCGTCAGCAGGGCCTCGCCTGGGCGGACAACGCCATCGGCCTGGCCGTGCAGATGACGGTGGCCGCCATCAACCGCGTCAACGTGCAGGGCAACGCCGACGAGCAGGCGCAGCAGATCCGCTCGCTCATGGCGACCGTCTTCCCCGAGGCGGTCACGCTCGTGCGCGAGGCGCGCGCCGGCCTGCAGTAGGCCCCGGCGCCGCCGGCTCGTCGGGCGCGTCGGCCTGCCGGGCCTGCTCGGCGGCGCGGTGCTCGCGGCCCGCGGCGATGACCGCCTTGAACGAGCGGAACCTGAAGATGAACACGAGCGCGGCGAAGCCGAGGCCGAGGCTGAACGCGGCGATCGCGATCTGCTGGCCGACCGAGTAGGCGGCCACCGTGGCGCTCGTCGCCGTCCCCGCGAACACCTTCAGCAGCAGCGCCTGCTGGACGCCCGCGCCGCCCGGCGTGAACGGCAGCAGCGACGCGATCGCGTTGACGCCGAGCACGAGCAGCACGTTGCGCACCGAGCCGCCGACGCCGAACGCGTCGAGCAGCATCCAGAACGCCGCGCAGCGAAACAGCCAGCCGCCGAACTGCACGAGCCAGACCTGGCGAACGTAGCGCCGGCGGTCGAACAGGATCGTCACGCCCTGTTTCACCCGCGCCCAGAACGCCTTGACGCGGCGCGACAGCACTGCGAAGCCGACGAGGATCAGGATCGCCACCGCGGTGATCAGGAACAGCGTGAACTGCAGGTGCGACGCGAAGAAGCTCAGGTCGAACGCGCCGAGGTCCGAGAAGTCCGGCGGCTTCGGGAACACCCCCTGCGTGAACGCGAAGATCAGGACCGGGACGGCGATCGTCGCGTCGAACACCGCCTCGACGAAGAACGACGAGGCGACCGCAGGGTAGGTCGAGTTCGGCACCGACGTCTTGACGAGGAACAGCTTGATGACGTCGCCGCCGCGGGCGGGGATGACGCTGTTGAAGCCGTACGCCGCGACGTAGGCCCCCCAGATCCGCCGCCACTGGAAGCGCTCGCCCGGGTAGGCGGCCCGCAGCACGTTGAAGTACGCGCGCGAGCGGATGCTGAGGTAGGTGCCGAAGAAGACGAGGCCGAGCAGGAGCGCCAACCAGTTGACATCAGCCAGGCTCGAGAAGAACGACTCGACGCCGTTCCAGAAGGACGAGAGGTCGGCGAAGGGCACTGCTCGCCAGAGTACGGCCCGCAGCGGCTCTCAGGCGGCGAGCCGAAGGCCGAGCGCGCTGCGCACCTCGGCGGCGTGCAGCGCCTCGGCCACGAGGCTCGCACCAGTCAGCTCGATGCCGGGCAGCGACGGGACGCCGATGACGAACATCCCTGCGGCGCGGGCGGCGCCGACGCCGGTCGGCGAGTCCTCGAGCGCGATGCTGCGGGCCGGATCGGCGCCGAGGCGGCGGCAGGCCTCGAGGTAGACGTCGGGCGCCGGCTTGCCGAGCACGACGTCCTGGGCGCTGACGACCGCGCCGAACACCGTGTCGAAGCCGGCGCTGCGCAGACTGGGGCGCAGCAGGGTGTGCGGCGAGTTCGACGCGAGGCCGATCGGCATGCCCGCGCGCCGCAGCTCCGCGACGAGCTCGGGCGCGCCCGGCATCGGCGGCGCCGTGCGCTGGATCTCGAGCAGGGCGAGCTCGTGCATCTCCTGCTGCAGCGTCACGCCGGAGCCCGGCTCGAGACCGAGGTGGCGCTCGACGATGGCCTGCGCGACCGGCCCCGACGTGCCGAGGAGCTCGCGCTTGTGGTCGAGCGTGAACGCGACGCCGCGGCGCCCGTAGAGGACGCGCTCGGCGCGGGTCCAGGCGGTCTCGGTGTCGACGAGCAGCCCGTCGCAGTCGAAGATCACGGCGTCGATGGCCACCGGACCATCGTAGGCGGCGGTCACGGCCCCGGCAGCGGCGCGGGGCGGCTCGCGACCGGAGAGGTCTGCATGATCGACGTGGTCGTCTGGCCGAAGAAGGCGAAGCGGTCGATGAGCTCCTCGAGCTGCTCGACGTCGCGCACGTGCAGGCGCATGAGGAAGCAGTCCTCGCCGGTGATCCGGTGGCACTCGGCGACCTCGCCGGTCTCGCGGGCGAGGTCGGCGACCGCGGCGATCTGGCGCGGTGCCGGCCGGATCCGGAGGATCGCGCCGAGCCCGTAGCCGAGCGCCCGGGGGTCGACGGCGGCGTGGTAGCCGGTGATCACACCGGCGTCCTCGAGGCGGCCCATGCGCTCGGCCACCGCCGGCGCCGACAGCCCGACGCGCCGACCGAGCTCGGCGAGCGTCAGGCGTGCGTTCGCCTGCAGTTCCTCGATCAGACGGATGTTCGTGGGGTCGAGAAGCCCGTTGCGCCTTGGCTCCGAAGCCATTTTGCGGTCAACTCCTTCCTTTCGCCCTTCAAGCGTTGCGCGTTCGGGTCCAGCATGCAAGCCGATGCTGCGCCGCCTGCCTCCCCACGCGTACTTCGTCGGCTCGGCGGTCTTCCACTACCTCGGGCCGGCGTTCGCGGTGCTGCTGTTCTCGCGGGTAAGCGTGCTGGGCGTGGCGTGGCTGCGGATCGCCACGGCGGCCGTGGTGTTCGCCGCGGTGCGGCGGCCGTGGCGGGCGTGGTCGCGCCCGGTCGTCGCGCTCGGGGTCGCGATCGCGGTGATGAACGTCTGCTTCTACGAGGCCATCGACCGGCTGCCGCTGGGCACGGTCGCCGCGATCGAGTTCGGCGGCGTCCTCGTCGTGGCCGCCATGGGCACGCGGACGGCGCGCAACTGGGCGGCCCTCGGGCTGGCGACGGCGGGCGTGCTCGCCCTGTGCAACGTGCGCTGGGAGGCCGAGGCGGTCGGCCTCGCGTTCGCGTTCGCCAACGCCGCCCTCTTCGCGCTGTACATCGTCACCGCGCACCGCGTGTCGCGGATCTCGGGGATCGACGGTCTCGGAGCGGCGATGCTCGTCGCGCTGGCCGTGGTCACCCCGCTCGCGGGCTGGGCGGCACTGCCGGGGCTGACCGATCCGGTCGGGCTCGCGGCGGCCATCGGCGTGGGGCTGTGCTCGTCGGTGATCCCGTACGTGTGCGATCAGCTGGCGATGGGCCGCCTGCCCCGCGCGACGTATGCGCTCCTGGTCGCGCTGATGCCCGCGACCGCGGCGCTCGTCGGCGTGGTGGTGCTCGGCCAGGTTCCCACCGCCGTGGAGACCGGCGGGCTGGTGCTGGTGGTGGCCGCGGTGGCGCTGCATCGCGAGCGGGTTGGCGCTGGAGAACCCGCGTCCCCAGGAGTAGCCTTGGATGCCGGATGATCGTCGTCGGGCTGATCCACGAGGGCGACAAGCGCCCGCCCGAGGAGCCATCGCGCGACCGCTCGTGGGACGTGCCGTGGCGCGGGCTCGGGTGGGCCGCCGCGTTCGGCGGGCTCATGGCGGGCGTGCCGGTCGTCGAGCACCGGGCGGGCGGCGTGGCCGGCTACGGCGTGCTGCTCGGCGCCGTGACGCTCGGCGCCTGGCGGCTGGACCGCTGGGCCGGGCGCCAGTACTGGCGCGGACTCGGCGAACACCGCGAGTAGCGCGTTCGCCGTTCAGCCGAGGGCGCGCACCCGATCGCCCACGCGGATCCGCCCCGCGCTGACGATGTCGGCGCGCAGGCCGCCGCGATGGATGAGCCCGCGCAGCACACCCGGCTCGGTGAGCCGCTGCAGGTGCGCGCACGGCTCGCACCACCGGCGCCCGACGCATTCGACGTCGCCGATCGCGAACCGGCGCCCGACGAGCGCGTTGACGTCGATGCCCTTCGTCACGACGTTGCGGCGCGCTGCGGCGCCGCTGAGGGCGATCCCGCTCTCGGCGTGCAGCGCCTCGAGCGCCTCGACGGCGATGAGCGTCAGGTCCTGACCCGTCTTGCCCGGGCGTGAGAAGTGCCCGGTGCCGTAGAAGTAGCGGTCGCCGCGCAGGCCGCGCCCCGGGATCGCCTCGGCGTCGGCGAGGGGCAGCAGCGGGGCGGCGCTCCCGTCGGCCACGTAGATCGCCTCGACGGTTCCGGCGCCGGGGTCCTCGGCGGGGAGGCCCGCGAGCGCCGGGTCGAGCGCGGCGAGCACGTACACCACGTCGGGAGCGGGTTCGCCGGCGCGGTCCTGACCCCGGCCCCACCCCGCGCCCGGGTCCCAGACCACGTCGGGCGGCGCGCCGAACATCACCACCGCCCGCTCGCCGTGCACCGCGATCCAGAAGCCGGAGCCGAGCGGCGCGTTCGCCTGCACGAGCTGCAGGTTGCGCGCGGCCAGCCACGCCTGCCACGCGTCGAGCGGCGCCGCGCCCGCGCGCCCGGCCGGAGTGTCGGCGAGCTCGAGCTCGAGCAGCGCCGCGACGGCCGCCGACAGCGCGCCGTCGCGCCCCGCCGTCCGCTGGGCGACCGGCTTCACCGCGGCCGGCCGCCTTCCGCCAGGTGGAACCCGCGCCGCGCGGCGTCCTCGAGCGACCGTCTCCTCGGTCCACGGGTGGCCGATGTTTCCGCCAACGATGATGGGACGGCCGGTGTCCGAGCACGGGATGACGCGCAGGCCCTGTCGTGGGCCAGGAAGCGCGGCGCCGGGTGCTGGAGCCAGACGTCGATGGGCATCGCCGGCGAGCCTATCCGCGTGCGCGCGAGTTGCGCTTCGGCCTCGCTCGGCGCGGCCAAAGCGCAACTCGACGCGATCAGCCGCCGATCGCGCCCGCGCCCAGCGCCCCGAGCACCAGGTCGTCGTGCTCGGCGGGCTTGACCTTGCGCAGCACGTCGGTGATCACCCCATCGGGATCGATCACGAACGTCGTGCGCTCGTTGCCCATGTACGTGCGCCCGTACATCGACTTCTCGACCCACACGCCGTACGCCTCGGCGACCGCATGATCCTCGTCGGCGAGGAGCCTGAAGTTCAGCGACCGCTTGTCGTGGAACTTCTTGACCTTCTTCACCGGATCGGGCGAGATGCCGAGCACGATCGCGCCGCGGGCGTCGTAGTCGGCCGCGTGGTCGCGCACGCCGCATGCCTGCGTCGTGCAGCCCGGCGTGTCGGCCTTGGGATAGAAGTAGACGACCACCGGACTGCCGCGCAGCGACGACAGCGTCACGATCTCGCCGTCCTGGTCGGGCAGGGTGAAGTCGGGGGCGGGCTGGCCTGATTCGATCATCGTGTCGGTCTCCATTGCGCCACGGTTTCCAGAGGAGCGCGGACGTTACCCCGACCGCGAACAGCACGCTCTCGGTGCAGCAGGTTCAGCGCGGGCCGCGACGAGGGAGGTCCACCACGGGGAATCCGACCAGGCCGACGCGCCGGCGGGGGCCGGCGTCGGACCGGTCGATCGCGAGCGTGGCCCCCGTCGCGTCGGCTTCGACGAGCGCGTCGACCGAGCCGAAGTCGCCCTGGAGCTCGAAGCGACGAAGGACGAAGGGCAGCCCATCGGCGTCCAGGAGCGAGGGGCGGTTCATCAGCTGAAAGTGCAGATGCGGGCCGCTCGAGTTGCCGGAGCTGCCGAGCAGGCCGAGCACCTGTCCTCGGCGCACATGGTCACCAGCGCGCACCCGCACGCTGCCTGGAACAAGGTGCGCGTAGCCGGCGAACGTGCCGGGACCCAGCTTCAGGATCACGTGATTGCCGTCCGCCTGGGCGAGTCCACCGGAGAACGTCTCGCCTGGTATCAGCTCGGGGAGCCCGTCGACCGCTTGGACGACCTTGGCGTCGCGCACCGCGAGGACGGGCGCCCGATAGCTCGGCGAGCTTGCGAGCTCGTCGGGCGGGCCGGACATCGTCCGGCCTTGGGCGTCGAGACAATTCCAATCCACCGCGAAGCGCTGTCCATCTCGCAGACGTCCGTTGACGGTCTGGATCGAGCGGCGATGATGGCTGATGGCCGCGGTCCACCGTGCGCCCTGCAACGGGGGCGAGAGCACCATCGGGGGGCGGTGCGCGACCTCGGCGCGGCCGCCGACGTGGGTGAGCATCGGGCCGACCCCCCGCCCGGGCCCGACATCGATTGTGAGCCGGTGTTCGATCGCGCGCGGGATGCTGCGCCGGGTGGGGAACGTGAGGTCGACCCACACGATGCCGACCGTCGACCCGTTGAGCGTGGAGGTCGGCGCCTGCTCGCCGAGCTGCGTCATCGCCGCCGCCAGCCGGGGTCCCGAGAGCGTGTCGATGTGCCGTCCGCGACCGCTGCGCACCTCGACCGACGAGACATCGAGAGAGACGGGCGCCGCGTTGGTGAGCTTGAGCTCGTACTTCATGTGGAAGCGGCCATCGGCTCCCTCGAACCATCGCGGCGGCGAGATCACCTTCTGCAGCACCGGGGTCAGGGTCAGCATCGAGCCGGCGGCCGTCGCGCGCGGCAAGGTGCTTCCCGACCAACGCGCAGCGGTCAGAGCACCGGCCGCCGGGCTTGCGGCCGACAGGACCGAGGCACCGACCACGACCACCAGCAGCGAAACGAGAACCGCTCCGTGCATCGCTCGGGAGAGCGGCTTGAGCGCCGCGACGGCGCTCTGTGGGATGACGTCCATACGTCGGGCACTCCGTCGCCCAGGTCACGCACCCTACAGCCGCCGCTCGTGCGGCGCACGGGCTGTCGGGATCTGCGGTCCGCACACCGCGCTCCAGAGGCGTAGGGTCGTGTCGTCCGTTCCGTACCGGTGACCGATGATGCCGGACACCCCACTGCGGAGACTCCGCTGAAGGGAGGCCGGCCGCATGGAGGTTGCCCCCGACGCCGAGGGCTCTGCTGGTGCGGCGCGAGTCGCGGTGCTGGCCTGCTGCGCCGCGATCGTGCTCGCCGGTAGCGCTGACGCCAACGCCTCGCGAGGCCCGGGCGTTCGCGCACAGACCGCGAGGACAGCGATCGCGTGGCACGGCTGCGGCAAGCAGCTCCAGTGCGCGCGGGTCGCGGTGCCCCTCGACTGGAACCGTCCCCACGGCCGCAAGATCCGGCTCGCGGTGATCCGCCGCGCCGCCAGCCGGACCGAGCAGCGGATCGGATCGCTGTTCGTCAACCCGGGCGGCCCGGGCGGCTCGGTCGAGAAGGTCAGAGAGGATGGCACGGCGTTGGACGCCGCCGGCCAGGGGCGATTCGACGTCGTCGGCTGGGACATCCGTGGTGCCGGTGCGAGCACCCACGTTCGCTGCTTTCGCCGCGAGAAGCGTCGCGCGGCGTTCTTCGACGACTGGTCGATCCCGTTCACCGCCGCGGCCTCTCGGCGCCAGGTGGGCACGACCGCCTCACTCGCACGCCGCTGCGGGAAGGTGAGTGGCGCTCTCCTGCGCCACATCTCGCTCGCCGACACGGCACGCGACCTCGACCACCTCCGCCGCCTGGTCGGCGACCGGCGGCTGACCTACCTCGGCATCTCCGGCGGCACCTTGATCGGCCAGACCTACGCCAACATCTATCCAACACGCGTACGGGCGATGGTCCTCGACGGCGTCGTCGATCCGGTCACCTACACGCGGGGCACCGAAGCGCAATACGTGAACGAGCTGAGCTATGCCGATCATGCGTTCGAGGGCTTCCTGTCGCTGTGCGACCGTGCCGGATCTGCCCGCTGCGCGTTGGCGGGACGCGGCCCGTCGGCCGCCACGCGAGTCGAGCGTCTGCTGGCACGGCTGCGGCGCGCTCCGATGCCGGCACCATCCGCCACCCCACCTGGACCGCTGACGTACGGCGACGCCCTCTCCGCGATCCTGGTCGACATGAGCGGTGGGCCGGCGAAGTGGCCGGAGATGGCCACTGCGCTCGACGCCGCGGCGCGCGGCGACGGCGCGGACCTCGCAACGACGGGGCGGATCCTGACCACCGTGTTCTCGTCGCCGACCGTCGCCCCCGGCCTACCGGCCGTCGCCCTGACCTGTGCTGACAGTCCGTCACGACAGGGCCCCCGGTCATGGCACAGGGTCGTCCGTCGGATCACCGACGTCAGCGCCATCTATGGGCCGGTGATCAGCTGGTGGCGCTGGGCGCCCTGCGCCTCATGGCCCGCTCGCAGCGCGGACCGCTACACCGGGCCGTGGAACGCGACCACCAGGAGCCCCATCCTGGTGATCGGCACCACCCACGACCCGAACACGCCCTATGCCAACGCCCGCCGCAGCGCCCGCCGGCTGGGCAACGCCGTGCTCCTGACCCACGACGGCTACAGCCACACGAGCCCCCTCGATCCCAGCTCGTGCGTCAAACGAGCGATCAGCGCCTACCTCGTCCGCCTCGCCACCCCGCCGCGCGGCGCCGTGTGCCGGTCCGACCGACAGCCGTTCGACCCGGAGTTCGGCCAACCGCTTGGCCAGGGTCCGCCCTCGCCGTGAGCTCGCACCCGCGACCGCCGGGGATCGAGAGCGCGTCGGCCTCCGGTCCTGGTTCGTTCACGCCGGTCATCCTCACCGGGCCGCGCGAGGCTGCCGAACCGAGAGGATCCCCGTCGAGCGGCCGTCGAATCGGCGCCACACGCACACCGGCCGCGCATAGGCTGGCGCCGTGGTTCGCGACCTGCTGAACGCGGTGCCCGAGTGGGCGTTGGCGCTGGCGTTCATCGGCGCGATCGTGGCCCTCGCGCTCGGGGCGTTCAGGCTGGTCTGCCATTTCCTGGCCCGGTGGCGGGATCAGGGCTCGGTGGAGGGCGTCCTGGGGCTTGCGGCGATGGTGATGACGCTGTTCGCCCTGGTCCTCGCCTTCGTCGTGGTGAACCTCTACAGCGACTACACCAGCGCGTCGTCGGACGTCACGGACGAGGCGAACGCGCTCGGCGCCATCGTGCAGGACGCGCGCGCGTTCCCGGACGCCGACCGGCTCGCGGTCGAGCGGGCCATCGCGAGGTACACGGCGGAGGTCCGCGATCATGAGTTCGACACCCTGGCGGAGGGACGGTCGGATCCCCACGCCAACGCCCTGGTGGTCGGCATCGTCGAGGCGCTGCAGGCCTACGCACCGCAGACCGAGACGCAGAAGACCTTCTACGGGGCCGCGACGGATCAGCTCAACACGTTTCTCGCCGAGCGCGAGAACCGGGTGGCCAAGGCCGAGACGTCGATCCCCGGGCCACTGCTCGGGCTCCTGATCTTCCTGTCGTTCATGACGGTCGGCGTGTTCATGTTCGTTCGCACGCATCACGGCAGCCTGGACGTCCTCATCGTGGTCGTGGTGGCCGTGGTCGTCGCATCAGGGCTGCTGACCGCGCTGATCCTCCAGTACCCGTACTCGGGATCCATCGCGGTGAGCAGCGACCCGTTCACCAAGGGCCTGCTGGCGGGGATCAGCGGCGGCGGTTAGCCGGCTCGCCCTGATGGCGGTGGACCTCGAGCCGATGGGTGAGCGTCGTCGGCCGCGTCGGCCAGGGCCTCGCCGGGGGTTGACTGGCCTCGACGCTGTGCGTGATGATCGTCACATGGCGGGGCGCACCAGATGGCTGACCACCGTCGCCGCGGCCGTGGTCGCCGGCATCACGGCCGTCGCGCCGGCGCAGGCGGTGACCGTGCGGCTGGGACCGCCCACCCTCGCCCCGTCGACCTCCTACGCCGTCTGCCCGATCGCACAGCCGACGTGCTCATACGTCTTCGGGTCGATCGTCGCGCCCGGCGGGGTGCTGCAGGCCCCGGCCGACGGGACGATCACCGCGTGGCGACTCATGGGCCAGGGCCCCGGCGTGACGCTGATCGTCGCGCATGCCGACGGCGACGCGTGGGCGGCGGCCCAGGAGAGCGCACCGGCGACGTCGCTGGACGGCACCGCCATGACCACGAGCCTCCCGGTCTTGGCAGGCGACCGGATCGGCGCGACCCTGAGGAACGGCGAGGTCGCGGTGATCGCGACGCCGACCGCAACCCGCCTCTTGTTCGCCCCCGCCCTGGGCGCGACGCCGACGACGCCCACCCAGAGCTACACCGGCTATGAGCTGCAACTCAACGCCGACGTCACGCTGACGGCGCCGGCGATCACGTCGCTGACCTCGGCGGCCGGTCCGCTGCGCAACGGCCCGCCGGTCACGATCGCCGGAGCGCACCTCGCCAACGCGACCGCGGTCGCCTTCGGCTCGACCCCCGCCACGATCGTCTCGAACACGAACAGCGCGATCGTCGTCCGGCCGCCCGACCGCCCCTCGGGCGCCGTCGACGTCACGGTCACCGTCCCGGGCGGCACCGCCACCGCGCGCTACCGCTACTTCGAGACGCCCGTGGTCACCGACCTCGCGCCGAACTCGGGTCCGACCGCCGGCGGGACGTCCGTCGTCATCCGCGGCAGCGGCTTCGAGGGCGCCACCCGCGTCGCGTTCGGGGATGCTGCGGCCCGCGTGGTGAGCGTCGCGGCCACGCGGATCGAAGCCGTGTCGCCGCCGCACGCGGCCGGAGCCGTCGACGTCACCGTCGCCAACCCCGGAGCGACGAGCGCCACCTCGGTTGCCGACGGCTTCACCTACGGCGACGTCGCGCCGGCCGGTCCGGGACAGCCTCCCGCCCCACAGGCAGGGACCCGATTGGTCCTCAAGCGCCTGGCGATCGCCCCGACGCCGCTGCACCGCACCACCACCGCCCGGATCACCTACCGCCTCAACGGAGCGGCGAGCGTGCGCTTCACGCTCCGGCGCCGCGTCCGCGGCCACCTGCGCAAGGTGCGCTCGTTCACGGACCGTGGCGCGAAGGGCGCCAACGCCCGCACGTTCTCCGCCGATGGCTTGAGCGTCGGCCGCTACGTCCTGAGCGCGCAGGGCAAGGATGCCGCGGGGACGAAGTCCAGGCGCGTGCGGCTCGGGTTCCGCGTGCGCCGCTGACGAGGCACGGTCACTTCAGCAGCCGCGACAGCCGCCGGTCCTTGAGCACCTTGCCTCCGGTCTGCTCCTGCGGGCAATAGCTCATGACGTAGTCCTCGTAGAACACCGCCTCGAGGGTCGTGCCGCAGCGCGGGCATGGCTCGCCCTGGTGGCGGTGCACCTCGAGCGGCAGCGGGAGCTTGTCGGGGATCGGGAGCTGCACCACGCGCTCGTAGTGGTCGATCGCGCCGCCGAGGGTCTCGACGATCGCGGTGCGCAACTCGGCCGCCTCCTCCGCGCTGAGGTCGTCGCCGCGCTTGAACGGCGACAGCCTTGCCCGCCACAGGATCTCGTCGACCCACGAGCGTCCGATCCCCGCGATGACGCGCTGGTCGCGCAGCAGCGTGTGCAGCGGCCGCGGCGCGTCGAGCAGCGAGCCGAGGTCCGCCGGCGGGTCGGGCCACGCCTCCGGGCCGAGCGTGGCGACCGCATCGTCGGCCTCGAGGTCGCCGTCGCGCAGGACCTTCACCCACGCCGCCTGCTTCGTGCCGAACTCGCGCAGGCGCAGCTCGCGCCCGTCGTCGATGCGCAGCAGCAGACGCGACGTCCGGTCGCGCAGCGACGCGCGCTTGTCGTAGAGCTGCAGGCGCCCCGCGGACATCAGGTGGATGAGCAGGTGCAGGTCGCCGGCGACGTCGACGACGAGGTGCTTGCCGATGCGTCGCACGCCGGTGATCGCCGACCCGTCGAGCGCGTGCAGCGGCGGGTCGAACGTCTTGAGCGCGTTGATGCCGGGCGCAAGCGTCGACTCGATGACCGCGCCGCGCAGCGCCGCGTCGAGGCGGCGGGCGGTGATCTCGACCTCCGGCAGCTCGGGCATGGCGAGCTCAAGGGTAACCCCGCCGCCCACCTGGGTACGGTGGGCGACAGTGGGTCAGCGCCTGGCGATCATCGGCGGCGACGCCGCCGGGATGAGCGCGGCGGCGAACGCGCGCCGCCGCGACCCGGACCTCGGGATCGTCGCGTTCGAGCGCAGCGGCTACACGTCGTTCAGTGCCTGCGGCATCCCGTACCACGTCGCCGGGCTCGTCGACGAGTCCGACGACCTCATCGCCCGCTCGCCCGACCAGCACCGCGCGAACGGCATCGACGTGCGCATCCGCCATGAGGTCCTCGCCGTCGATCTCGCCCGCCGCGAGCTGACCGTCCTGGACCGCAACGCCCGCCGGGAGTCGACCGAGCCGTTCGACCAGCTCGTGGTCGCGACGGGCGCGCACGCCACGCCGCCGCCGATCCCGGGCGTCGAGGCGACCGAGCCCGCGCGCACGATCGACGCCGCCGGGCGCCTGCGCGGGCAGATCCTGCGCGGCGGCGCCGACGCGGTCGTCATCGGCGGCGGCTACATCGGCCTCGAGATGGCCGAGGCGCTCGTGCACCGCAACCTCCGCGTCACGCTCGTCGACCGCGAGCCGCAGCTGATGACGACCCTCGACGCCGACATGGCCGCCCACGTCCAGGACGCCGCCGAGGGCCAGGACATCCGCGTCGTCCTGTCGGCGCAGGTGGAGGAGGTGCTGCTCGACGGCGACGGCCGCCCCCGCGGGGTGCGCACGTCCGACGGGGACATCGCGGCGGAGCACGTGGTCATGGCGACGGGGGTCCGGCCCGCGACGGAGGTGGCCGAGGCGGCCGGCCTCGAGATCGGCGAATCCGGCGCGCTGCGCGTCGACGACCACCAGCGCTGCCCCGGCCACGACGGCGTGTGGGCGGCGGGCGACTGCGTCGAGTCGTGGCACCGGCTGCTCGAGCGCCCGGTCAACCTGCAGCTCGGCACGCACGCGAACAAGCAGGGCCGCATCGCGGGCGTCAACGCGACCGGCGGCGACCTGGCGTTCCCCGGCGTGCTGGGCACGGCGATCTCGCGCATCTGCCACCGCGAGATCGCGCGCACGGGCCTGAGCGAGAGCGAGGCCGAGGCGGCCGCCATCGACGTGGTGGCGACGACCGTGAAGACCGACACGCGCGCCGCCTACTTCCCGGGCTCGGCGTCGATGTGGGTCAAGCTCGTCGCCGGGCGCGAGGACCGGCGCCTGCTCGGCGCCCAGATCGTCGGCTCGCAGACCGCGGGCAAGCGCATCGACACGCTCGCCACCTGCATCTGGGCCGGCATGACGGTCGACGAGATCCAGTGGCTCGACCTCGCCTATGCGCCGCCGGTGTCCGGCGTGCTCGACCCGGTGCTCGTCGCCGCCAGAGCCGCGGCGAAGCGTTAGCCCACCAGCCGCTCAAGGCCGGCCCGCAGCGCCACGCGCGCCTCGTCGACCGAGAGCTCCTGCTCGCGGCGCAGCGCCTCCCACCCCGAGAACGACGCGAGCGCGGCGAGCGCGGACCCGCGCACGTGGTCGCCCGCGAGCTCGGGCCCGAACAGCCGCCACGCCTCGCGGCGCTTGATCGAGCGCAGGTCGGCGATGCTGAGCTGGATCGTCTCGCTGAACGGCTCCATGCGCAGCGCGGCGCGGCGGACCGGCGCGATCCGCTCGTAGATGCGCGCGCGCTGGGCGGCGAACTCCTCCAGGCGCCGCTCGAGCGGCGCGTCCGGCGGCGGCAGCTCGCCCCACTCCGCGCGCAGCATCCGCGTCTGGTGGTCGCCAACCGCGGCGAACAGCCCCTCGCGATCGTGGAAGTGGCCGAAGATCGAGCGTTCGGAGACGGCGGCCCGAGCCGCGATGTCCTCGACCGACGGCTGGACCATGCCCTCCTCGAGCAGGGCGATGAGCGCCTCCACGATCGTCTCGCGCGTGCGCAGCGCCCGGGCCGTGCGGCCGTCCACGGTCCCGCCGCTATCCGGCCAGCGCGGCGATCTCGCGCGGCTGCAGCAAGGCGATGAGCTCGCCCCGGGCGGTGCCCTTGATGCGGATGCCGGCCAGCGCGCCCTTGCGGAGCTCGATGCTCGCGCCGGTGAGGTCGTAGATGACCTGCTCGAAGTCCGGGTTGTGGCCGACCACGAGGACCCGCTGGTCCGGCTCCGCGGCGGCAACGAGCTCCATGGCGTCGCCCGCATCGAAGCCCTCGGCCAGCGCGGCGTGCTCGATCGGCTCGAGCTCGAGCGCCGCGCAGGCGGCGAGGGCGGTGTCGCGGGCGCGCACCTTCGGGCTGGTGAAGACCGCGTGGACCGGCAGCGAGAGGCGGGCGAGTGCGCGGCCGGCGGCCGCGGACTGCTCGACGCCGCGGCCGGTCAGCCGGCGATCGCCGTCGGGGCGTGCGTCGTGCGGCTCGGCCTCGCCGTGCCGCAGGAGCCAGAGCTGGTTCGCCATCGCGGCGAGATTAGACCTTGGGATAGGCGCGGGTCGAGGCGCCGTGGTGTGCGGTGCCGTCCGGCGCGGTCCACAGGACCCGCCACCGGCGGCCGTCGCGGCGCTCGGCGCTCGTGGCGAACGTCCCGTTCGCGGCGGTCTGCAGCGTCCGCAGCGTCCGCCAGCCGCCCTTGTCGCGGTACTGGATCGTCACGCTCGTCGCCGCGGTCGCCGGGCGCACACGGCCCCAGATCACGGCGCTCCGACTGCCGCGCTCGGTCACCGTCAGCGGCAGGCGGTACCCGTCGTAGGCGGGCTTGCGCCTGCCGTTGGCCATCTCGAGCCCCGACTCGAAGCCCGGGAACGCGCTCTGCGCGAGGATGCCGCCTCCGGAGCCCTTCGAGTTCTTCGGGTCGTCGCGCAGCAGGTACTGCGAGAACGACAGCACGCGCGGGTTGTCGTAGGCGAGCTTCTCGGAGATCGCGTAGTACTCGGCCTGCTTGGCCAGCGGGACGCCGAGCAGCTTGTCGGGGTAGGACTGCACGCCGAACTCGTCGAGGTACAGGGGCATCCTCGAGCGCACCGCGCCCGCGCGGGCCGCGAGGTCCAGCGCGCGGGTCAGCCGCCGCAGCACGCCCATCGTCACGTCGTCGCGGTTCGGCGGTACGAAGAACGGTCCCTCGCGCGTCGAGTAGGAGTGGTGCGCGTACCCGTCGGCCGGCAGGTTCGCGCAGGTGCGCGCGCGCCGGTAGGACGAGTCGAGGCAGAGCGCCTGGCGCAGGAAGGCCAGCGGGGCGACGACCTTGCCGGTGCCGCGTGGGGCCGTCTCGCCCATGAGCAGCGGGTCGCGGCCGTTGCCGCTCGCCCGCAGCCCGCGCCACGCCGCCAGGAAGAGGCGCCGGTAGGTCTTGCCGGAGACCGGGTGGTGGCCCTTCTTCGTGTACTGCGGCATCAGGAAGTCCGGATGGTTGGGCTCGTTCCACACCGACCAGATGGACACCTGGTCGGCGTAGTGGCGGCCCAGCGCCGTCATGAACGTCTGGAACTCCTTGGCCGAGGGGTACGTGACGTAGTCCTTCCGGCTCTTCGTCGCCCACTTCGGCACGGGCCCGGAGACGGTCAGCAGCACCGGCCAGCCGCGGTCCTTGGCCGCGGCCAGCAGCGCGTCGTACTCGCCCCATGCGTAGTTCGCCGGATCGGTGAGGTCGACGGTGGGCTTCGTCCTCGAGGTCGCCGACGGCGCGACGCTGCGCCAGTACAGGACGACGCGCAGCGCGTGGGTCCCGAGCGAGTCGATCTGGTCGAGGGCGGCGGGCCGGGTCGCCGGGTCCAGCAGGTCGCGCGGCGCCTCGAAGGTCTGCAGCTGGGTGCTCGACGCGTGCGCGGGCGTGACGACCAGCGCCGCGAAGGCGGCGGCGGTCAGCAGGATCCGACAAAGGGCTCGGGACATCAGGAGCAAGAACGCCACGATGGGCGGTAGGTTGCGGCGCGATGATCGAGCTCGCCGTCGACGATGTCGTGACCACCCATGATGAGGCTCGGCGCCACGAGCGCGAGCCGCTGCTCGTGCTCGACCCGCTTCGGGCCTTCCTCGACGCCCACGGTCTGGGCGCCGGCCCCGTCACGCCGACCCCGATCGGCGCCGGCCACTCCAACGTGACGTTCCTGCTCGAGCGCGACGGCTGGGAGGGCGTCCTGCGCCGCCCGCCGCGGGGCCCGCTGCCGCCCTCGGCCCACAACGTCCTGCGGGAGGCCGGGCTGCTGCGGAAGCTGGGGCCCACCGAGGCGCGCGTCGCCGAGGTCATCGCCGTCGGCGACGACCCGTCCGTCATCGGCGCGCCGTTCTACGTCATGGGGAAGATCGAGGGCCACGTCGTCACGAACACGGTCCCGCCCGAGCTCGATTCGGTGGACGAGCGCCGGCGCATGTCGGTCGAGCTCGTCGACCGCCTCGTCGAGGTGCACGCGGTCGACTGGCGCGCCGCCGGCCTCGAGGGCTTCGGCAAGCCGACCGGCTATCTCGAGCGCCAGCTGCGCCGCTGGACCGGCCTGTGGGAGCACAACCGCACGCGCGAGCTTCCCGCGTTCGAGCGCGTCGGTCGGTGGCTCGCCGACAACCGGCCCGAGTCACCGCCCGCGACGATCGTCCACGGCGACTACCGGCTCGGCAACGTGATGATGGCGCCCGAGGCGCCCGCTCGGATCGTCGCGATCTTCGACTGGGAGATGGCGACGATCGGCGACCCCCTCGCCGACCTCGGCTACCTCACCGCCATGTGGTTCGAGGCCGACGATCCGCCGATGATGATGGAGCTGTCGAACGTGACCCGCCAGACGGGCTTCCTGCGCCGCGACGAGCTGATCGCCCGCTACGAGGCGGGCTCCGGCCGCGCGATGACGGACATCCGCTGGTATCAGACGCTCGCGGTCTGGAAGGCGATCGTCTTCATGGAGGGCAACTACAAGCGCGCGGTCTCGGGCGCCACCGACGACCCATACCTGAAGTCGTTCGGCGACGGCGTGCTCGAGCTGGCCGAGCGCGCGGAGGCCATGGCCCTTGGCGGCTGACCGGCGCCGCGGGCTGCTGATCGACTTCGGCGGTGTGCTGACGACCAGCGTGTTCGGCTCCTTCGAGGCGTTCTGCGCGCTGGAGGGTCTGGCGCCCGACGCGGTGAGCCGCGCGTTCCGCGAGCACCCGGAGGCGCAGCAGCTGCTGTTCGACCTCGAGCTGGGGGCGATCGAGGAGGCGGTCTTCGACGCCGCGCTGGCGGAGCTGATAGGCGTCGCGCCCGAGGGCCTGGCCGGCCGCATGTTCGCTGCCCTGCGCCCGGACGAGGAGATGTTCGACCTCGTCCGCGCGATCCGTCGGCGCGGCATCCCCACCGGGCTGATCTCGAACTCCTGGGGCACCGCGCTCTACGACCGCGGGACGCTCGGCGAGCTGTTCGACGCCCTCGTGATCTCCGGTGAGGAGGGCATCCGCAAGCCCGATCCGGCGATCTACGTGATGGGCGCCCAGCGGATCGGGCTGGCGCCGAGCGACTGCGTGTTCGTCGACGACCTGAAGTTCAACCTCAAGCCGGCGCGCGAGCTAGGCATGGCGACGGTGCACCACACGAGCGCCCCGGAGACCGCGCGCGCGCTCGACGAGCTCCTCCCGGATTAGCCGATGCCGTCGAGGTGGGCGAGCTCGGCCTCGACGAGCGGCGCGAACGCCCGCGCGTCCGCCCGCTCCACGAGCTCGGCCGCCCGGCTCAGCGCCGCCTGGATCGCCGGCGCGACGTCCGGCACCGCCGCCGCCCGCCAGACGCGGGCCAGGGCGACGCTCGCGTAGATCTCGCTGAAGTAGCCGCCCTGCACGCGGGCCGTCACCACGGCCTCGCTCGCCAGGCGCCGCGCGCGCCCGGGGTCGCCGCGGCCGAGATGGCACTCGGCGAGCAGCGCGAGGCGCCAGCCGTCGACGTCGACGCCGGCACGGTGCTCCTCGGCGAGGGCGCGCGAGCGCTCGAGCGCCTCGATCGCCGCCTCCCAGCGCTCGGCCAGCCGCTCGGCCGTGCCGAGCGCGAGCCACGCGCGGGCGCGCGACTGCGTGCTGCCGATGCGCTCGGCGATGTCGAGCGCCAGGCGCGCGTGCCCGATCGCGCCCGCCGGGTCGTCGCGGAAGTAGGCCAGCCGGACGGCGAGCGAGTGGCTGAGCCCGACGGTCTCCAGATCGCCCGCGTCGTGCGCGATCCGGCGGCCCTCGGCGAGGAGGTCGTGCGCGGGCTCCACCTCCGCGAGGTCGTGCAGGAACGCGCCCTTGAAGATGGTCACGAGGGCCGCCGGGCAGCCGATCAGCACGCCGGCGCCGGCCGTCGCGTCGCCGTCGGCGAGCGCGAGCGCGCGCTCGCAGATCGCCAGGCCCTCGCGCAGGTCGCCCGTCGCGAGCAACAGGTAGGCGACCGGCGCGATCGCCATGTACAGGTGGGCCTCGCCGGACATCTCGGCGACGCCGAGCGACTCGCGGGCGAGGGCGAGCCCCTCGTGCAGCTGCCCGTCGTTGATGCCGCGGATGAGGCCGTAGATCGCCAGCAGGATCGTGCGCGCACGCACGTTGCCGGCGCTCGCCGCGAGCCGCTCCGCCGCGTGGAAGATCGCCCGCGCCTCGTCGTGCGAGATGCCCAGCCGCCAACCGAACTCGAGCGAGAAGAGGTGCGCGGTCAAGCCGAGCTCGACGGTCTCCGGGGTGGGCGGGGCGCCGTCGGCGAGCTCCGCCGCGCGGCGCGCATGCCGCAGCGCCGAGGCAGGGTCGGTCGTGCCCGCCCACGCCGCCGCGCGCGCGTGGCAGCGCGCCGCCTCGATCGTCTCCCCCGCCGCCGCCCAGTGCACGGCCAGCTCCGCGGCGCGCTCGTCCAGGCGCCCGGCATGCAGGGTCACGATCGCCTCGGCCACGGCGGCGTGGCCGGCCACACGCCGATCGGCCAGCTGCGACCCGTACGCGACCTCCTGCGTGAGCGGATGGCGGAACGCGTAGCGGGTCTCGGGGTGCCGGCCCTGCTCGACGACGAACTCGGCCGCGACGAGCGCCCGCAGCGCCTCGTCGAGCCCGGCCGGCTCGAGCCCCGCGGTGCGCTCCAGCACCGACAGGGCGAACTCCGTCCCGATGACCGCCGCGGCCTGCAGGACGTCCTTGTCGCGCGGCGCCAACCGGTCGATGCGCGCCGACAGGACGGCGTGGACGCTCGCCGGCACCGTGATCTCGGTCACCGGGCGCACGAGGCGGTACGCGCCGCGCCCGCCCTCGAGCTCGCCGGTCTCGACGAGCGCCTGGACCGACTCCTCGAGGAAGAACGGGTTGCCCCGCGTGCGCTCGCCGAGGACCTGCGCGAGGCCCTCGAGCGACGCGTCCGTTCCCAGCAGTTCGACGAGCAGGGCGTCGACCGCCTCGTCGCCCAGCGGCAGGAGCGCGATCTGGCGATAGAAGGGCCGGCCGACCCACGGCGCCTGGAACTCCGGGCGGAAGTTGAGGACGACGAGGCTGCGCGTCCCTTGGACCGCCTCGACCTGGTTGGCGAGGAAGACGGCGCTCGCCGAGTCGAGCCAGTGGAGGTCCTCGAAGAAGAACACGCCGGGCTCGCGCAGGCTGCGGGCGTGGGTGAGGCGCTTGAGCAGGCGCAGGAGATGGCGCTGGCGCGCGTCGGGATCCATCCGCGGCGGGCGGCGCTGAGGGTCCGCGACGCCGAGGAACTCGAAGAGCAGCGGCAGGTCCTCGGCGAGTCCCGGGTCGAGCCCGAGCACCCCGGCGGTCACGCGGTCACGCGCGACCTCGTCGGGGTCGCGCTCGCCGACGCCGAAGTACGACCGGACGGACGCGAGCAGCGGGACGAGCGGCACGGAGCGCGCGTGCGCCTGCCCCGCGACGTGAGTGACGGTGAGGCCGCGCCGCTCGATGCGCGCGATGAACTCGTGGCAGAGACGGCTCTTGCCGACCCCCGCCTCCCCGACGATGCCGATCACCTGCCCGTCGCCCCGCAGCGCACGGTCCATCGCGTCGTCGAGCGTGCGCAGCTCCTCGTCGCGGCCGACGAAGCCCGTCAGGCCGCGGGTGCGCGCGACGTCGAGCCGGCCGCGGGCGACGCCGATGCCCGTCAGGCGCAGGACCCGGACCGGCCGCCGCGCGCCGCGGACATCGAACACGCCGACCTCCTCGAGGTCGAGGTAGCCCTCGGCCAGCGCCGCCGTGTGCTCGGTCAGGCAGGCCGTCCCCGGCTGGGCCAGCTGCTCGACGCGCTGGGCCAGGCCGACGGTGTGGCCCAGCGCGGTGTAGGTCAGCGCGCGGTCGTCGCCGATCGAGCCGACCGCCACCTCGCCGGAGTGCAGCCCCATCCGGACCGCGAACGCGAGCCCGTGCTCGTCGCGGAGCCGGGCGCCGAACGCGTGCGCCTCGCGCTGCAGGTGCAGAGCGGCGTAGCACGCGCGCCGGGCGTGGTCCTCCTGCGCCACCGGGGCGCCGAAGATCGCCATGATCCCGTCGCCGGTGAACTTGTCGACCGTCCCCTCGTAGCGGTGGACCCCCTCCGCGAGGATCACGTAGAAGCGCTCCATGATCGACCGCCAGAGGTCGGGCCCGCTGTGCTCGGCGAGCTCCATCGAGCCGCTGACGTCGGCGAAGAGCACCGTCACCTGCTTGCGTTCGGCGCTCGCCGTGGACGGCGCCGCGAGCGGCGCCGCGCAGCCCGAGCAGAAGCGCGCAGGCTCGGAGTTCGGCTGGCCGCAGCGAGGGCAGATCACGGGGGTCGGTCAACCCTAGGCGCCCCCGCCGATGCACCGCGAACCCGCCCCATGGGGGGCGTTTGTGGAGTCCGCTCGGTCGCCCGGGCGGGGCCGGGCGGTGGTCAGCGGGGTCGTCGCACCGGGCGCGGCTGCCAGACCGGCTGGCCCCCGCCGTTGGCGTCCAGCGTGGCCGCGTCGACCACGACGCGCTGGTCGGTGCCGTCGGGGGCGCTGGTCACGGTGCTCGCCCCGCCCGCGCCGTAGCGCAGGAAGACGATGCGCCGCCCGGAGGGTGAGTAGCCGGCCTCGCCGTACGAGAAGGGGGCGTTGGGGTCGTACGGGAAGATGAGGCGCCAGTGGTCGGTCCCGTTGCGAGACGAGCCGTCAGATCATCCGCCGCTGCGCCGCCCAGCGCGTGAGCTCGTGGCGGTTGGAGAGCTGGAGCTTGCGCAGGACGTTGGAGACATGGGTCTCGACGGTCTTGACCGAGAGGTGCAGGCGGCCGGCGATCTCCTTGTAGGTGTAGCCGCGGGCGATGAGCAGCAGGACGTCCTGCTCGCGCGACGTGAGCTGGTCGAGCTCGGGGTCCGCGGAGGGCGGGCTCGCGGCGGCGCCTTCGCCCGACCCGCCGCCCGTGAAGGCGTCGAGGACGAACCCGGCCAGCCACGGCGAGAAGACGGCGTCGCCGTCGGCGACCCGGTGGATCGCGGCGACGAGCTCCTCCGGCGAGATCGTCTTCGTCACGTAGCCGCGCGCGCCGGCGCGGATGACCGCGACGATGTCCTCGGGCGCATCGGACACCGACAGCGCGAGGAAGCGCACGCCCGGCCGCTCGGCGTGGACGGGCCCGATCACCGCCTGGCCGCCGCCGTCGGGCAGGTGGACGTCGAGGAGCACGACGTCGGGGTCCTGTTCGCGGATGAGCGGGATCGCCGCCTCGACCGTGCCCGCCTCCCCGGCGACCCGGATCGCGGGGCCGAGCCCGGCCTTCAGGCCGGCGCGGAAGATCTCGTGGTCGTCGACGATGACGACGCGGCGCAGAGGGACGTTCATGCCGTGGAGGATCTTCGCGGCAGGAGCAGTTCGACCTCCGTGCCGTCGCCGGGCGCCGAGACGACCGTCGCCCGGCCGCCGGCCCGCGCCATCCGGCCGGTGATCGACTCGCGCAGCCCGCGGCGGTCCTCGGCCACGGCCGCCGGATCGAAGCCGGCGCCGCGGTCGCGCACGAAGACGCTCGCCTCGCCGTCGGCCACGCGGGCGAGCACGGAGATCGACTCGACGCCGGCGTGGCGGCCTGCGTTGGTCATCGCCTCGCGCGCCGCCGCGGCGAGCGCCTCGAGGGCGTCGTCGAGCGGCGCGTCGCTGGGCTGCACGAGCTCGACCGCGACGCCGTAGTGCTCCTCCACGTCGGCCGCCGCGGCGCGCAGCGCGGTGGCGAGCGTCGCCGGCTCGCCGGGCTCCTCGCCGCCGTAGAGCCACGCCCGCAGCTCGCGCTCCTGGCGGCGGGCGAGCGACTGCGCCCGGCGCGGGTCGTCGACGCGCTGGATGAGGGCGAGCGTCTGCAGCACCGAGTCGTGCAGGCGCGCGGCGACGTGGGCGCGCTCCTCGGTGCGGATGCGCTCGCGGCGCTCGGCCTCCGCGTCGGCGCGGGCGCGCGCGAGCCGAGGGCCGACGAGCAGGCCGAGGCCGGTGGCGACGATGGCGCCGGCGACGAGCGCGGACGACACCTGCGCCAGGTCGCCGCTGGCGCTGAGGAACAGGACGGCGCCGAAGCCGACGAGCGCGAGCCCGCCGCCGAGGCGCACGATCTCGCGCAGTGCGGGCCGCTCGCCGCCCGCGCGGCCGGCGACGACCTGGCGCCAGACGAGGGCGACGCCGCCGGCCAGCAGGGCGGCGGGCACGAGGACGTGCAGCGGGATGAGGAGGTCGCGGACCGCAAGGCCGACGCTGGCCGCCGCCATCAGCGCGGCGATGCCGATCGCCTCCTGCCGGCGCCCGCGCCAGGGCCGGGGCGGCTCGGCCGGAGCGGGCAGCAGCAGCGCGAGCGCGCCGTAGACGACGAGGCCGGATCCGCCGAGCAGGACGAGCGCGGCGAACGCCAGTCGCACGAGCGCGGCGTCGACGCCCAGGGTCCGGGCCAGGCCGCCGCACACGCCGAGCAGCACCCGGTCGCGCGCCGAGCGCTCGAGCCGGGTGCCGGTCACCGCAGCCGCGCTCGCAACAGGATCACGAGCCCGGCGATGCCGATGGCGGCCACGAGCACGGCGGCGTGCTGCATCGTCGCCACGTCGGTCGCGTCGCCGAGCGCGAACGCCGCGAGGACCGCGACCGCGGCCCCCGCGAGGCGGTCGGCGCGCAGCCGCTCAGCCTCCATCGCGGATCACGCGCACCGCGCCGCTGTCGACGTGGGCGTCGAGCGCCAGCACCGGGTTCGGGCGACCTTCGCGGATCACCCGCGGGTCGAGGTCGCCGCCGGCATCGGTGTCGCCGACGCTCTCGACGCGCACGTCGGGCGCCACACGGACCTGGATCTCGCCGAACCCGAGGTCGGCCTTGACCGGGGTCGTCCCGTCGGGCAGTGGGGTGCGGCGCAGGTCGAGCTCGAGGACGCCCACGCCCTGACGGTACTCCGGCTGCAGCAGCGCGGCGGACGCCGGGCGCACGGTCTTCACGCCGACGCCGTCGTCGAGCTTGTCCCCCAGCGCGGCGACGCCGGCCGCGCTGAGCGCGAGCACGACGCCTGTGGCCAGCACGGCGCCCGTACCGCGGCGCCCGGCGCCGATGGCCGCGGTGACGCCGCAGGTCAGCGCGCCGGCGCCGAGGGCGACCGCCACGGCGCGCGCGGACAGGTCGTAGGCGCCGAGGACGTCGAGGACGACGATCACCGCGGCCGCCGCGACGAGGACGCCGGCGACCATGAGGAAGATCGACCGGCCGCGCGGCTTGGCCGGCGGAGGCGGCGGAGCGACGAACGTGTCGCGGTCGCCTTCGTCCGGCGGTGGCGGGAGCGGCCCGTTCGGGCGCACGCGCACGGTGGGCACCAGCGACGAGGTGGGGGCCTCGGACGCGGGACCCGCGGTGGTCGGAGCCTCGGGCGGCGGCGCCGAGGCGGTCGCCATCGTCACGCCGGCCTCGGGTCCCGGTGCGGCCGCGCCGGACGGAGCGGCCGCGACGCGCTCGGCCTTCGAGCGCTCCCGGTTGGCCCGCGCGAGCACGACGACGCCCGCGATCAGCGCCGCGCCGAGCAGCGGGCCGCTCAGCGGCCGGTCGATCCAGAACGCGTCGAACGCCGGCGCGGCGGCGAGCAGCAGGACGCAGGCGATCACGATCGCGCCCCAGCCGAGGAGGTTCTCGTGCTTGTCCGGCGGATCGCCGCCGAGGAGCATGCGCCCGTCGTCGCGCGGCACGACCGCCGCCGTGGCGACGTACGCGATGACCGCGAGCGGGCCGGTGAACAGGCCGAGCAGGATGACGGCGCCGCGGACGATGGCGGGGTCCGCGTCGAGGACCCGCGCGATGCCGGCGCAGACGCCGAGCAGCAGCTTGCGCTCTCGGTCGCGCCGCAGCGCGGGGCGGGCGGGGGTGGCGGGGTCGGCAGAGGTCATGGCCGCAAGGATCGCGGCCGCGCGGGCGCCGCACCATCGGTGAGCACCCTGAACGGACCCTGAGTGACCCTGAGCGCCCCTCGGACGCCGGACTCAGGGCTTCGGCTTCTTGCCCTTCGACGCGAACTTGTCGCGCACGCCCTCGAGCTGCTCCTTCGTCTTCGGGTCCTTCGCGAGGCGCTGGGCCTCCTCGAGGGCCTTCTTGCCCTGCGGGCTCTTCGCGAGCTTGGTGATCTGGTTCATGAATCCCATGACCTGAACCCTAAGCAGTCAAGCCAAATTTGGCTAGCTCATCGCGTTCTTGTGCTGCGCTGGTTGAACTGGTTGCGTCGCTTGAACGGGCGAGAGGAGTGCGTCGTAGGTTCGCGGCATGACCGGTGCCGTGTCCGGGGCGCGTGCTGGGTCGTGGATCACCCCGTTCGAATGATGCCCGAGCGCCCGGGAGTCTCGATCATCTGGTCGTAGGGCCCTCCGGCTTGTTCTGGCGTCAGCGTGCCGTGACGCTGCTCGGACGCGCGTGACGCCGGTATGGCACTCCGACAGAGAGGCGTGGCACATGTGTCGCTGGCTCGCATACTCCGGCTCCCCGATCCTGATCCAGGAGGCGCTCTATGAGGGGCCCAACTCTCTTGTCGCCCAGAGCCTGCACTCGCATCTCGGGGCCGAGCCGACCAATGGCGACGGGTTTGGAGTCGGGTGGTACGGCGCCCCGATACGCCGGGCGTCTTTCACAGCACCGAGCCGGCCTGGAACGACAGCAATCTCCGCGAGCTCGCCGGTCATATCAGCTCGCCCTTGTTCTTCACGCATATCCGGGCGGCGATCGGCAGCGCCGTGCAGCAGACCAACTGTCACCCCTTCCGCCATGACCGCTGGCTGTTCATGCACAACGGCTACCTCAACGAGTTCGCCACGGTCAAACGCGACCTCGTTCTCGCCATCGACCCGTCGCTCTATCCAGAGATCCGAGGCCAGGCCGACACCGAGGTGCTGTTCTTTCTCGCCCTCACCCTCGGCCTCGAGAACGACCCGCCGGCTGCCGTCGAGCAGGCGATCGGGCTCGTCGAAGCGGTCGCCGCTCGCCACGGCGTGCCGAACCCGTTCCAGGGCACGATCGCGACCACCGACGGCGAAACCATCTGGGCGTTCCGGTACTCCAGCGAGAGGAACTCCCGCTCGCTGTTCTACACCACCGACGTTCCCACGCTGCGCAAGCTCTATCCCGGGCGGCAGCTGTTCCAGGAGGTCTCAGAGAACGCGCGGCTGATCGTCTCCGAGCCCCTCGGCGACGTCGCCGGGGTCTGGAACGAGGTGCCGGAGTCCCAGTGCGGGATTGTCGGCCCGGACCACGCTGAGATGAGGCCGTTCCAGCCCAAGGCGCCGGCAACCCCGTCCCGGTAAGGACGTGACACGAATGAGCCGTGCCTGAGGGGCTGTCACCAGGCGAGGTCGGCAGAGTGGTGCTGCTGGCTTTCGCGGTGATTCAGTGCTCGGCCTTCCCGGACCGCCCGCGTCGCCACGCTCGGCGGCGCACAGGAGAAGCGGACGCAGCCGTGTTGGCTCGGTTCAGGTGAGAAGACCGGACGTCCCCTTGACGATGAGGTAGCCGCCGAGAACGAGCGAGCCGAACAGCAGGATGCTGTGCTCGTGACGACGGGCCCAGGCCGTCGCGACGGCGAGATAGGCGAGCGCCGCCCCCGGGCGCACCACCACCAGGATGAGTGTCGCGATTGGGACCAGGAACCAGAGGGCGTCGTAGATCGCGACCTGCACGGCGACGTCGGCGGGAGCAGGCCGTTCGGAGGCGATCGCGTTGAGCGCCGCCAAGTAGATGAGCCCAGGTAGATGCGTCCCTATCCCGGCGGCGGCGGCCACGCGGTCGGACGGGTTGCGCAGGCGCCGGCCTAGCCGCGAGGACGCGGCGGCGGTTGCCGACGGGCTCGAACTGTCCCGACGCGTGGGTTGAACCCAGCCCCGTTGCAGACCGGCAGCGAACCCGAGCGCCGCCGCACCGAAGGCGACGTCGAGCACGCCGGTGATCGTCGACCCCCCGACGGCGACATTGGCGCCGTGGAAGACCCCGACCACTACCAATCCGATCGCCCAACTCGAGGCAAAGCCTGCGGCGGTGAAGAAGAGCAGTAGCCGCTGCGGCCTTGGCGTTTTGACCAACGCCAGGACCGCGCCGACGCTTGTCCCGGGCCGTAATCCGCTGAAAAGCCCCAGGACGAGCGCCTCGAAGGTCATCGCACGCGGCTCGGCGAGCGCCCGCGCCGGTCGACGAAGGATTGTTCGTTGCGGCTCACGGACGCGGCGCAGCGTCGTCTGGTGGTTGTCCACCAGACCGGCGCCCCCCGGCACTGGTCGTCACACGAGGCGGTGCGGCTTTGGCCAGAACCGCCTTCGGCTTCCAGGTGCGCTCGATGCCCGCGGCGCAGGCCAAGCGTCAGGTGCAGGAGCCACGCGATGACGCAAGTGTCCTCGATGCGGGAGGCCGAGTGCGCAATCCCGTTCAGCGTCGCCGGCGTTGTCGATTTCCGCACTTGTGAAACGAGCGAGCGTCTCGCTCGACGATCCGCCGACGCTCGTTCGGGACGACGAGCAGGCGCCCAGCGGCTCGCGATCGGATGCCGCGCCGCTCCCGCATCCGTCAGAAGCAGCAGCGACGGGCTGACTGCTCGTATTCACCCGCGATTCTTGGCTTATCTATCGGGTTCTGGGTTCATGAATCCCATGACAGCTTCGTGCCGGGATGGCCCGCCGCCGTCAAACCGCCGGCCTCGATCCGGCGGCGCAGCTCGTCGCCGCGGCCGGCGCTGACCGCCCGCGCGGCGCGCTCCTCGGAGAGCTCCACGCCGCGCGCCGCCGCCAGCTCGAGCAGCTGCTGGCGCTCCTCGCTCTCGCGCGCGGCCCGGAAGAACAGCCAGCCGAACAGGCCGAGCGTGACGAACGAGCTCTCGATCATCATGATCGCCGCCGCCGTCGTCTGGTCGGACACCGGCTCGCCGTAGACCGGGTAGAGCACCGTCCCCGACCACAGCAGCACGTTGCCGAGCACGCCGCCCAGCAGGCGCACGGCGATGATGTAGAAGAGCTTGGCCAGGTTGCCGAACCACGGCGGCTTGGGCAGCGGGCCGAACAGCGGCATCCACATCAGGACGCCGAAGGTGATGAACATGCCGTGCTGGACCGCATGCAGCGCCTCGTGGCGGACCGCCGCCTCGTGCAGCGCGGGCAGGTGCCACAGGTACAGGTCGAACGCCCACAGCGGCAGCGCGATGAGCGGGTGGGTGAGCACGCGCAGCGGGTCGAGCAGGTGGATGCGCAGCAGCGGGGCCAGCAGCGGCCCGGTGAGCCCCAGGACGAGCAGCAGCGTGGCGAGATCGCCGATCAGCAGGTGCTCGGACATGTGCGCGACGAACGTCTCGCCGGCGAGGTCGCCGAGCGCGGTCAGGGAGACCACGATGACGGCCAGCCCCCCGTAGAAGCAGGACTGCCGCCAGACCGGCACCGCCTTGCCGCGCTGGCCGAGGTGGTGCGCGCGCACCGCGTACAGGACGCCCGCGATCGTCGCGGGTGCGAGCTGCAGCGGGGCGAAGGACACGGCGCCGAACATGCGGTGCGATGAACGCTACGCGCCTTGCCCGGCGGGCGCGCCTCCCGTCCCCCCGGGGCCGGAGGTGATAGAAGGATCAGGTGCGCAAGCTGTCGGTGGGACGCTCGTTCCGCCTCGTGCTCATCGGGCTCACGCTGGTGCTGGCGGCGCTGGCGGGCCTGGGCGTGGCCCGGCTCTACGACGCGCGGCGCGACTACGAGGACGACCTGTCCGACGCCTACTCGCTGCAGGCGGCGGCCACGCAGATCAAGGCGGCCGCCATCGCCGAGGAGGCGACGCTGCAGTCGACGTCGCGCGAGGAGGCGCAGGCACGCGCGCGCCGGCTGTTCGAGGACGGCGTCGCCTCGGCCCGCCGCCTGGCGGCCGACGACCCCTCCAGCGCGCGCCTGCTGTCAAAGGCGGTCGCCGAGCAGTCGGCGCTGCGCCGCGCGGACGGCGGAGACGACAGCATCGCGCCGCGGCCGGCGCTCGCCGAGCTCGTCGCCCTCCAGCGCGAGCGCCGCGCGAAGGCGGCCGACGACGCCTCGTCGCGCACCCGCACCGCGCTGATCGTCGTCGCGGCGTTCGGCGTGCTCGCCGTGCTGCTCGCACTCGTCGCGCTCGGCGCCGTCCTCGCGGCCCTGCGCCGGCCGATCGACGCTCTCGTCGACGCGGCCGGCCGCCTCGCCGCCGGCGACCTGCACGTCCGCGTCGAGGACGACCTTCCGGGCGAGCTCGCCGGCGTGGGCCGGGCGTTCAACGCGATGGCGGGCGACCTGGAGCGCGCGCAGCAGGCGCTCGCGGAGGAGCGCGAGCGCCTCGCCGTCACGATCGAGAGCCTCGGCGACGGGCTGCTCGTCGTCGAGGACGGTGTGGTGGTCGAGCACAACCCGCGCGCGGAGGAGCTGCTCGGCCCTCTCCCCGCCGGCACGCCGCTCGCCGGCGTCGCGGCGCTGCCCGAGCCGCTCGAGGCGCTGGCCGGCGAGGTGGTCGTCGAGTCCGGCCGGCGCACGCTGGCGATCACCGCGTCGCGGCTCGGCTACACGCGCGGCCTCGTGTGGACGGTGCGCGACGTCAGCGAGCGCGCCCGCCTGGAGCGCCTGAAGAGCGAGTTCGTGGCCACCGCGTCGCACGAGCTGCGCAGCCCGCTGACCTCGATCAAGGGCTTCGTCGAGCTGCTGCGCGCATCCCCCGGGCTGACCGCGCGCCAGCGCGAGTGGGTCGACATCGTGCTGTCCTCCTCGGACCGCCTCGTCGAGATGGTCAACGACCTGCTCGACGTCGCTCGCGTCGAGGCGGGCCGGGTCGAGATCCACCGGCGCCCGACGGACGTGGGCGCGATCGGGCGGGAGGTCGCCGCGCTCATCGGCCCGCGGCTGCAGTCGCGCGACCAGCACCTGCGCCTCGAGCTGCCGCCCGACCTGCCCCGGGCGATGGCCGATCCGGCGCGCCTGCGCCAGGTGATGACGAACCTGCTCACGAACGCGCACCAGTACACGCAGCCCGGCGGGCACATCGAGCTGCGGGCGTGCGCGGACGACCACGGCGTGCGGATCGAGGTCGCTGACGACGGGCCGGGCATGACGGCCGACCAGACCGACCGGGTCTTCGAACGCTTCTACCGCGCCCGCGGCAGCGCCGGGTCCGGCCAGCCCGGCAGCGGCCTCGGGCTCGCCATCGTCCGCTCGCTCGTCGACCTGCAGGGCGGCGCGATCGACGTCGTCTCCAAGCCCGGCGCGGGCTCCACCTTCGTCGTCTCGCTGCCGGGCGTGCCCGCCCTCGAGCCCGGCGCGCGGCCGGCCGGGCTCCACGGCCCGCGGGTGCTCGTGGTCGAGGACGACGCCGTCGCCGCGGAGGCGATCGTGGCGGCGCTCGAAGCGTTGGGCGTCGACGCGGTCGCCGTCCACGACGCGCCGAGCGCGCTCGCCCGGCTCTCCGCCGAGCACTTCGACGCGATGACCCTCGACGTCCTGCTGGGCCACGCGGCCGGGTTCGGCGTGCTGCGCGCCGTCCGCGACGACCCGCGCCTGATCGGGATGCCGGTGATGGCGGTGTCGAGCCTGTCGGGGCGGCACGGCGCGCTGTCGGGCGAGGTGGTCGTCGACCGCGGCCTGGACGCCGACGAGCTCGCCGACGCGCTCGGTGCCGGCGTGCTCGCGGAGCGCGTGCGGGTGCTCGTCGTCGGCCGGCCGCAGACGCGCGCACAGGTCGGCGCCGCGCTCGGCGAGCTCGGGGTCGAGTTCGAGTGGGCGTCCGGAGCCGACGAGGCGGCGCGGCGCAGCGGCGCCGGCCGCTTCGAGGTCGCGCTCGTCGACGCCGGCATGCGCGACGCGGGCGACGCCGTCACGCGGCTGCAGCTGAGCGGCCGGCGCCTGCGCCCGTCGGTCGTCGTCTTCGCCGACGGCGGCGAGGCGCCCGGTCTCGCCCGGCTCGACGCGCAGCCGCTGCCGGTCGAGGACGCGGGCGCCGTCGTCCTCGGGATGCTCGAGTCGCGCCCGTCGGCCGAGGTCGGAGGCTGAGCCGACGAGACCCCGTGCTCCCACTAGTGTTTTCGCCCAGCCGATGGCTTCGAGTGAGCAGTCCCGGGATGAGCAGGTGGCGGCGTTGCGGGCAGAGCTGGAGGACGTCCGCGCCGAGGCGGCGGCTCAGTCGCGCCAGCTCGAGCGCTACGCGGCCGACCTGCGCGAGACGTTCAAGTCCGAGCGCGAGCAGCGCTCCCGGCTGCAGGACTCCTACATGGCCACGGTCCGCGCGCTGTCGAACGCCGTCGAGGCGCGCGACGCGTACACGGGCAAGCATGCCGAGCGCGTCGCCGCCTATGGCCTCGAGATCGCGCGGGCGATGGGCTCGTCGCTCGCCGACGACCCGCAGACCGAGTTCGGCTTCCTGCTGCACGACATCGGCAAGGTCGCGGTGCCCGACGCGATCCTCTACAAGCCCGAGCCTCTGACGCCCGAGGAGCGCACGCTCATGGCCCGTCACCCGGACATCGGCGCGCAGATCCTGCGCGGCATCGAGTTCCTCGGGGAGGCCAAGGCGGTCGTGCGCCACCACCACGAGCGCTGGGACGGCGACGGCTATCCGGACGGGCTGCGCGGCGAGGAGATCCCGCTGGCGGCGCGCGTCTTCGCCGTGGCCGACACGCTCGACGCGCTGACGACCGACCGCCCCTACCGGCCGGCGGTCTCGCTGGGAGCCGCGCGGGCGACGATCGTCGAGAGCGCCGGGACGCAGTTCGATCCCGAGATCGTCGTGGCGTTCGCCTCCGTCCCCGACGACGCCATCGAGCACATCCGCCGGGAGGCCGGTGTGCTGACGTGAGCGGCATGAGCCCCGCCGTCCTCATCGTCGACGACGACACGTTCATCCGCAAGCTCATCACGACGACGCTCGAGGACGTGTCCGGGTTCGCGCTGATCGAGGCCGCCGACGGGCATGAGGCGATCGACGCGGCGGCGCTCCATCGTCCCCGGATCGTGTTCCTCGACGTCGACATGCCGCGCATGGACGGCATCGAGACGTGCCGCGCCCTGCGCGCCATGGACGAGCTGCGCGACACGCGCATCGTCATGCTCACGGCCGGCTCCGAGCACGAGCCCGACGCCCGCGCGGCGGGCGCCGACCTCTTCCTGACCAAGCCGTTCTCGCCGCTGGACCTGCTGCGGCTCGTCGACGAGCTGGCATGAGCTCCCACGGGCCCGCCTCGCGCCGGCAGGCGCGGCCGGCCCACCGTGCACGCCGCCGGCCGGCGTCGGCACCGCAACCTGACTAGTCGCGCTTGCCGCGCCCCCACAGCAGGCGGAAGCCCTTGAGCACCAGGCGGCTCGTCTTCTCCTTGTAGGGGAAGTGGTGCACGTCGCGCTTGGGGTGCAGGCGCGAGACGAGGATCGCCTGCTGGCGGCAGTACTTGCGGATGCCGCCCGCGCCGTGGCGCGTGCCGAGCCCCGACGCCTTCCAGCCGCCCATCGGCAGCTCGAGCGCGGTGTAGTTGAGCATCGTGTCGTTGACGTCGACGGCGCCCGCGTCCAGCCGCCGGGCGACCGCCTCGCCGCGGGTGACGTCCTTGCTGAACACCGAGGCGCCGAGGCCGTACGGCGAGTCGTTGGCCAGCCGGATCGCCTCCTCGGCGTCGGCGACCCGCATGATCGGCAGCGTCGGCCCGAAGGTCTCCTCCGTCATCGCATCCATCGTGTGGTCGACGTCGACGAGCACGGTCGGCTCGAAGAAGCGGCCGGGGCCTGGGCCCTTGTGACCGCCGACGACGGCCCGCGCGCCCTTGGCGACGGCGTCGTCGACGTGGGCGGAGATGATGTCCAGCTGCGGCGGGAACGTCACCGCGCCCACGTCGACCGCGCCGAAGCCGGTCGGCACGCCCTGGCGCAGCCTGCCCGCCTTCTCGGTCACCTTGGCGACGAACTCGTCGTACACCGGCGCCTCGACGTAGACGCGCTCGGTCGAGATGCAGGTCTGCCCGCCGTTCATGAACGCCGACCAGACGGCGGCGTTGGCGGCGCGCTCGAGGTCGGCGTCGGAGAGGACGATCATCGGGTCCTTGCCGCCGAGCTCCAGCGACACGGGGATGAGCCGCTCGGCGGCCTCCTTGGCGACGAGGCGCCCGGTGCGCGTCGACCCGGTGAACATGACCATGTCGACGTGCCCGATCACGGCGCGCCCCGTGTCGCCGCGGCCCGTCGCGATCTGCAGGACGTGCTCGGGCAGCCCGCACTCGCGCAGGCCGTCGGCGAGCATGAGCGAGGTGAGCGGGGTGACCTCGCTCGGCTTGAGGATCACCGCGTTGCCGGCCATGAGCGCCGGGATGCAGTCGCCGAACGAGTTCGTCAGCGGGTAGTTCCAGGGCCCGATCACGCCGATCAGCCCGAGCGGCTCGTAGCGGACGAGCAGCTTCTTGCCCTTGACGAACAGGGACGAGCTGCGGACGCGCTCGTCGCCGAGGTAGGACCCGGCGTTCTTCGCCCAGAAGCCGAACGCGTTGGCGCCGTAGGCGAGCTCGGCGTTCTGCGCGTCCTCCCAGCTCTTGCCGGTCTCCAAGACGATCGTCCGGATGACGCGCTCGGCGTTGTCCATGAGCCACTTCTGCGCGCGCAGCATCACGCGGCCGCGGCCCTCGAAGCCGAGCGCCTGCCAGCCGGTCTGCGCGGCGCGGCCGCGGGCGGCCATCTCGGCGACCTGGCCGGCGTCGAGCTCGGGGACGCGGCCGACGACCTCGCCGGTCGCCGGGTTCTCGACGGCGATCTCCGCGGCCGCGGGGATGGCGTCCCCCGGCCCGCTGGGCTGCGTCTCGGTGCTGGCCATGGTCTCTCCCTCGGGTGTGCGGGTTGGCCGCCTGGCCAAGAATCTACTCCAGACGGCGCGGGGCGAAGGCGGGCTCGTCGCGGCCGTAGGGAGGCGGCGGGCCGGCCCAGCGCAGCGGACGGCCGGCCGGGGCGCCCGGCGGCGCGACCGCCATGAGCGACCCCAGGCGCTGCAGGAACGGCTGCGCATCCAGCGGCGCCGGCTCGCGGTCGACCGGCGGCTGGGCCATGAGCCAGTGCGCGGTGCGCGCCAGCGCGAGGCGCGCGTGGAGGGTGCGGCCGTCGCGCGTGCGGGTGGTCAGCGCGCGCAACGCGGCGGCGGCGACGAGGTAGCCGGTCGCGTGGTCGAGCGCCTGGGCGGGCAGCACGCCCGGCGTGCCGTCGGGCGCCGCGGTGCGCGCGGCGATGCCGCAGGCCGACTGCACCAGGCTGTCGAACCCGCGCCGGCCGGCCCACGGACCGACGTGCCCCCAGGCCGAGAGCGTGACCGTCGCAAGGTGCGGGTGGCGCGCGGCGACCGCTTCGGCATCCAGGCCGAACGCGGCCAGCGCGCCGGGCCGGTAGCCGGTGACGAGCACGTCGGCCTGCGCGAGCAGCGCCTCGAGCCGGTCGCGGCCCGCGGCGTCGCGCAGGTCCAGCAGGGCACTGCGCTTGCCCAGGCCCGCGTCGTGCCACCCCTGCTCGAGCTCGGGCAGCTGCGGCGGGTCGATCCGCAGCACGTCGGCACCGAGGACTCCGAGCGTCCGCGTGCCGACCGGCCCGGCGATGACGCGGGTGAGGTCGAGGACGCGGACGCCGGCGGCGGGCGGCGCTGCGCCCGGCAGCGCGGGCAGGGGCGGCGCGCCGCCCGGGCCCCGCTCCATGTCGAGCAGCGCCAGGCGCGCGACCGCGGCGCCCTGCGGGTGCGCCGCCCATTGCGCCGGCGTGCGCATCGCGGCGGCGCACCCGCCGGCCGCGACGATCGCCGTCTCGAGCTCCTCGCCGCGCCACCGGGCCGCGTCCTCCACCGTCTCGATGACGGTCAGCAGCGCCGCACGATGATGCGGGTAGTTCGCATGCAGCCGGATCCAGCCGTCGGCGGTGCGCGCGAAGCGCGACAGCGGCGCGAACGGCGGCGGCGGCGGCGCGCCGTCCAGGCGCAGGTGGCGCTCGCTCATGAACGCCGCGGCGAGCCCGCTCGCGTCCAGCTCGATGCGCCGCATCGGCGCGCCGCGCTGCGCCGCGAGCTCGGCCGCGGCGGCCAGCGCCGCGCCGGCCGAGGCGGCCGCGAGCTCGTCGACCGCGAGCGGCCCGCCGAAGGGGCCCGGCCCGCCCGTGACGGCCGGCGCGACGAGCGAGGCCGGATCGCCTCCGAGCGCGGCCCAGGCCTCGGCGAGCATGCCCGGATGCGGGTTCAGCCGGTGAACTCGATCCGCTCGATCGTCGCCGCATCCTTCGGGCGGTCGCCCGGGCCCGTCGGCGTGCCCTCGATCTTGTCGACGGCGTCCATCCCGCCGGTCACCTGCCCGAAGACCGTGTGCTTGCCGTCGAGCCACGGCGCCTCGCCCGTGGTCACGATGAAGAACTGGGAGCCGTTCGTGTTCGGTCCGGCGTTGGCCATCGCCAGTGCGCCGCGCACGATCTTGTGGTCGTTGAATTCGTCCTCGAACGTGTAGCCGGGGCCGCCGGTCCCGGTGCCCTGCGGACAACCGCCCTGGATCATGAAGTCCTTGATCACGCGGTGGAACGTGAGCCCGTCGTAGAAGCCCTGGTCGGCGAGCTTCTTGAAGTTCCCGACGGTCTTCGGGGCGTCCTCCTCGAAGAGCTCGATCTCGATGGGGCCGTGGTTGGTGTGCATCGTTGCGGTCGACATGCCCCACAGGGTCGCACGTCGGCCGCGCCGGGCCTCAGAGGCCGGGCGGGTGGCGCGCGACGAAGCCGCGGATGGACCGGAACGGCTGCTGCCAGCGCGAGCCCGTCTGCCGCAGGCCGACCGTGTCGAAGCGCGCGCCCCCGACCACCATGAACGCGTGGCCGTCGTTGGCGTAGATCGTCACCCACCGCCCCTGGCCGGGCGAGCCCCAGCGCGTCATCTCGCCGGAGGTCATCGGCCGGTCCATGAGGCCCGCGTTGGCCAGCGCGAAGGAGACCGAGCCCGAGCAGTCGTAGGCGCTGTCGACGAACATGCCCTCGGCGCCGCCGTGCCCGCCCCCGTAGACGTACGGCAGCCGGGCGACCTGGTTGGCCGCGGCGACGATCCGCTGCACGGCGTCGGGCGCGTCGGGCGGGGCCACCGCCTCGCCGCGGTCCAGCGCGACGACGCGTTCGAGCTCGACGGCGGCGCCCGGAGCCGCGGGCGCGCCGCCCGCGCCGCCCGCGCCCGCCGCGTCCGCGCCGTACAGCTGCTCGAGCTGGGCGCGGATCTCCGCGTCGCTCGGCGCGCCGGGAGAGATCGCGCTCGTCCTCTGCCGGGCGGCGGCCCGCCGCTCGGCCTTCGCCAGCCGCTTGGCCGCGACGCGCCGCTGCGCCGCGCGGTCGGGCGGCGGCGCCGGTACGTCGACGTCGACCTGCGGGATGAACAGCTCCCGCGGGAAGCTCCAGGCCTGCATGCTCGCCTGCGGCGCCGGATCGCCGGACTGCGAGGCGCAGCCGGAGAGCGCCATGCAGGTCAGAGCGATGAGCGCGATCCGCCGGCGCACCGTGCCGCGGCTATGCCCGGGCGGGCTCCAGTTCGAGCTGGTGGCCCTTGACGGTCGTCCCGTTGACCGCCTGGACCACGCGCTGGGCCTGATCGGCGGGGACCGACAGCAGGCCGAAGCGCTGCAGCAGGCGCACGTCGCGGACGGCCTCGCCGTCGATCTGCGCCTTCTCGGTGACCGCCTTGACGAGGTCGGCGACCTCCAGGCCGTCGGCGGTGCCGCCCCGCGAGAACAGCGTCACGAAGCGCTCGTCGCCGTTGCGCGAGACGTGCGGCTTCGTGTGGCGCCGCGGCCGCTCGCGGACCTCGGCGGGCGCCGTGTGCGCGCCCTCGCTCCAGGGGGCGATCGACGTGCCGATGTGCTTCTCGATCGCCTCGAGGTCGTGCTTCTGGCGCGGCTCGACGAACGTGATCGCGCGGCCCGTCCGGCCCATGCGCCCGGTGCGTCCGATGCGGTGCGCGTAGACGTCGGGGGAGGTCGGGATGTCGTAGTTGATGACGTGGGTCACCGACGTGATGTCGAGGCCGCGGGCGGCGACGTCGGTGGCGATGAGGATCGGCAGGCGCTGCGCCTTGAAGGCGAGCATGACCCCGTCGCGAGAGCCCTGCGTCATATCGCCGTGCAGCGCCTTGACGTTGAGGCCCTTGTCGTTGAGCGTGCGGTTGAGCTGGTCGACGCGGATCTTCGTGCGGCAGAAGACGATCGCCTGCTCCGGGCGCTCGGCCTTGAGCACCTCGACGAGCTTGGACGGCTTGTCGGCCTGCTTGACGTCGAGCTGGAACTGCTCGACGGTGTCGATCGTCAGCGTCTCGGCCTCGACCTTGATGAGCTCGGGGTCGTAGAGGTAGCTGTCGGCGAGCTTGCGGATCGGCGGCGGCATCGTCGCGCTGAACAGCGCGGTCTGCCGGCCGTTGGGGGTGAGGCGCAGGATCTTCTCGACGTCCTCGAGGAACCCGAGGTCGAGCATCTCGTCGGCCTCGTCGAGCACCACGTAGCGGGTGTCGTGCAGGACCAGCGAGTTGCGCGAGATGAGGTCGAGCACGCGGCCCACGGTGCCGACCACGATGTGGCCGCCCTGGCGCAGCTGCGCCTGCTGCGTGCGGATCGGCGCGCCGCCGAAGACCGCGACCACGTCGATGCCCTTCGTGGTGCCGTAGGAGCGCAGGGCCTGGGTGACCTGGATGCACAGCTCGCGGGTCGGGGTCAGCACGAGCGCCTGGATCTCCGGAACGGAGGGGTCGACCTGCTCGACCATCGGCAGGCCGAACGCGGCGGTCTTGCCGGTCCCGGTCTGGGCCTGGCCGATGACGTCGCGCCCCTCGAGCAGCGGCGGGATCGCCTGCTCCTGGATCGGGGACGGCTTCTCGTAGCCGACATCGCGCAGTGCCTGGAGAGTGGTCTCGGAGAGCCCGAGATCGGCGAATGTCGTCACGTCACTCCAGGCTAGTGGGTGTCTACCGCATCGGGTCCAGCAGCAGCTTGCCGGTCGTGCGGCGCTCCTGCAGGTCGACCTGCGCGCGCGCCACCTCGCTCAACCCGTAGACGCCGCCGACGACTACCCGCAGCTCGCCCGCGGCGACCCTGGCGAACAGGTCGGCCAGCGCCTCGTCGAGCAGGGCCGGGCGTTCCAGCAGGTGCGTGAACCAGAACCCGGCGACGGTTCGGCTGGTGCGCATGAGCCGACTGGTGCGGATCTCGTTGACCTCGCGGGAGGCGATCCCGTAGGCGACGATCCGCCCGAACGGGGCCAGCGCGGCCAGCGACTCGTCGAAGACGCGGCCGCCGGCCATGTCGAAGACGACGTCGACCGGCTCGCCCAGGTTCGCCTCGACCAGGCGCTCGGCGAGGCCGTCGGGCGCGCCGTCGACCGCGACGTCGGCGCCCAGCTCGAGCGCCAGCGCGCGCTTGTCCTGCGAGGAGGCGGTCGCGATGACGCGGCCGGCGCCCATCGCCTTGCCGAGCTGCACCGCCAGCGAGCCCACGCCGCCCGCGGCGGAGTGCACGACGACGCTCTCGCCCCCGGCCACGCGGCCCGCGGTGCGGTACAGGTGCCAGGCGGTCAGGCCCTGGATGAGCAGGGCCAGCGCGGTCCCGTCCTCCACGTCGCCGGGGATCGGGAAGGTCAGCGAGCCGGGCGCCGTGGCGTACTCGGCGTAGCCCCCGGTGCCGGTCAGCGCGACGACGCGCTCGCCCGTGTCCTCGCGCACGCCCGCGACCTCGCCGCCCGGAACGAGCGGCAGCTCCTGCCTGGCGAGGTAGACGTTCTCGCGCTGGTGGGTGTCGGCGAAGTTCATCCCGGCGAGGCTCACGCGGATGCGCACCTCGTGGGCGGCGGGCTCCGGCGTGGCCAGCTCCACCAGCTCGAGGACCTCCGGGCCGCCGAACTCCTGGATCTGGATCGCGCGCATGCACCGAAACTACCGGGCCCTCGCTAGGTTTCTGGAGCGATGCGCCCGTCCCGCCTCTCGTGCCGCATGGCCGCGCTGCTGCTCGCCGCGGTCGTCGTCGGCCTCTCGCTCGTGCCCAGCGCCCAGGCCCGTCCCGGTGTCGGGATCTCGGACCAGAACCTCTCGATGTTCTCCAACCCGCTGTTCCCGCCGCTGGGGATCAAGTACGTGCGCTACATCCTCCCGTGGGACATCGCACTGCAGCCGGACTCGCTGTCCTCGGTCGCGTTCGACCAGTGGCTCGCGGCGGCGCAGGCGTCGAACAAGCAGGTGCTCGTCGCGTTCGAGCACTCGGCCGGCGACAACTGCCCGCACGAGCCGTGCACGAAGCCGTCCGAGCCCGACTACGCGCGCGCGATCAAGGCGTTCCGCGCGAAGTACCCGACGATCCGGTACCTGTCGCCGTGGAACGAGGCCAACGCGCCGACCCAGCCGACGTACCGCGACCCGGTCCAGGCCGTGCAGTACTTCAAGATCGTCAAGCAGCAGTGCCGCCGCTGCACGATCGTCGCCGCCGACGTGCTCGACAACTCGATCCTCTCGCGCTGGATCGGCACGTTCGCCTCGGTCGCCGAGTCGCAGCGGCTGCGGCCGCGGCTGTGGGGCCTGCACAACTGGGGCGACGTCAACCACTTCCAGACCGACGGCGTCCGCACGGTGCTCGATGCGACGAAGGGGTCCGTCTGGCTGACCGAGACCGGCGGCATCGTCTCGTTCCAGACCGCCGACGGGCGCCAGAACTTCCACCCGAGCGACGCGCGCGCGACGAAGGCGATGCGCTACCTGTTCCGCAAGATCGTCCCGATCTCGAAGCGCATCAAGCGGATCTACGTCTACAACTGGCTCAGCCAGCCGGCGAACCGCTGGGACACCGGCCTGCTCGACCACGGCGGCCACGCGCGGACGATGTACCGGATCGTCGACGACTACATCCACGGGCGCTGAGGCACCCGGCGCACGGCCGCTGACACGGCGGTTGTGCGGGCACCCCCGCCCGGGTAGCCTCCCACGGAGGGGAATGGGCTGGACCTTTGTCTATCTGATGGTCTTCCTGAAGCTGCCGATCCTCGCGCTGCTCTATCTCGTGTGGTGGGCGATCCACCAGGGGCCGGAGCAGGAGAGCGGTGAGGACGGCGGCGATGACGGAGGCAGCCGCATCCCGCGGCATCCGCGCCCGCCGCTGCGGCCGCTGCCGCGGCGCGGCCCGCACCGCGGCAGCCCGGTGCCGGCCAGCCCCGCCCGCGTGCGCGCGGTGTCGCGCCGGCGCAGCGGCGTCAGCTGACCCGCATTACTGTTCGCCGCATGTCGAGCGTCCTGTCCGACGGAACGATCCGCCGCCTCGTGGCCGACGGGCGCATCCGGATCGAGCCGTGGGACCCTGATCTGGTCCAGCCCGCGAGCGTCGACCTGCGGCTCGGCAACTCCTTCCGCGTCTTCCACAACCACCGCACGTCGGCGATCGACCTGCGCGATCCGCCGACGAACCTCACCGAGCACGTCGCGGTCGACGAGGGCGCGCCGTTCGTCATCCACCCGGGCGAGTTCGTCCTCGGGGTGACGGAGGAGCGCGTCGCGATCCCGGACGACATCGTCGCGCGCATCGAGGGCAAGAGCTCGCTCGGCCGGCTCGGGCTCATCGTCCACGCGACGGCCGGCTTCGTCGATCCGGGCTTCGAGGGGACACTCACGCTCGAGATCACCAACCTGACGCGCGTCCCGATCAAGCTCTACCCCCAGCTGCCCATCGCGCAGCTCTCGTTCATGGCCCTCGACCGGCCCGCCGAACTGCCCTACGGGCACCCCGATCTGGGCTCGCACTACCACGGGCAGGTCGAGGCCACCGAGAGCAGGTACGGTTTGCGGCCATGAGCACGTTCGCCCTGATCCTCGCGGAGATCGGAAAGGCCGACGAGGGGTCGAAGACCGCCTTCTACATCGCGGGCGGAGCGCTCGCCGCATGGGCCGTCCTCGTCTCGCTCGCCGGCATCGCGCGGCCCGAGTTCCCCGGCAATGCGGTGGCCGCCCGGCTGACCATGCTGGTGAGCGTCGCGCTCGTCGCGGCAGCGATGTCGACGGCGATCATCACGAGCATCTAGCGCTCGCGCGGGTCTGGTCGCAGAGGCGGGCACCGTGATCGACGACGAGCACGCGATCTCCTACAAGCTGCTCGAGCCGGGAGCCCCCGTCGTCACGAGCGAGGGGGCGCCGGGCGGCACGGTGGTGCGCGTGCTCGAGAACCGCGCCGAGCACATCTTCGACGGCCTGGACGTCGAGACCCCGCACGGCCCGCGGTTCGTCGACGCGCCCGAGGTGGCGCGGATCACGAACCTCAAGGTCGAGCTCGCGATCGACGCGGACGCCCTCGCCGCGCTGCCCGAGCGCGACCCGAAAGGCGCCCCGGAGTACCGCGCCGCGAAGGGTCGGCGCTTCGGCCGCATGTGGCGCCGTAGGTAGGCAGCTAAGGATCCTGCTCTACGCTGTCGCGTTCGAGGGTAAGAGGCAGCAGACAGGAGCACTTGGTGAGCAGCGAAACGACCCCCGGGCAGGTATCGGACAACGGCGCAGTGGGCAGCGAGACGCTGACCGTCACCGACAACCGCACCGGCCAGACCTACGAGATCCCCATCTCGGACGGCACCGTCCGGGCCATGGACTTCCGCCAGATGAAGGTCGACGAGGACGACTTCGGCCTCATGACCTACGACCCGGCGTTCACGAACACCGCGTCGTGCCGTTCGGCGATCACCTTCATCGACGGCGACGCGGGGATCCTCGAGTACCGCGGCTATCCCATCGAGCAGCTCGCCGAGCAGTCCACGTACATCGAGGTCGCGTACCTGCTGATCCACGGCGAGCTGCCCACGAAGGACCAGCTGGACCAGTGGTGCCAGGAGATCACCATCCACACGTTCGTGCACGAGAACGTGAAGAGCTTCATGCAGGGCTTCCGCCACGATGCCCACCCGATGGGGATGCTGTGCGGATCGGTCGGCGCGCTGTCGACCTTCTATCCGGACGCCAACGACATCCAGGATCCGGAGAACCGGCACATCCAGACGATCCGCCTGATCGCCAAGATGCCGACGCTCGCGGCGTTCGCGTTCCGGCACGCGATGGGCCAGCCGTACGTCTATCCGGACAACGACCTGCCCTACCCCGGCAACTTCCTGAACATGATGTACAAGATGACCGAGCTGAAGTACGAGCCCGACCCGCGGGTCGCGCGCGCGCTCGACGTCCTGTTCATCCTGCACGCCGACCACGAGCAGAACTGCTCGACGAACGCGGTCCGCGCGGTGGGCTCGTCCCAGGTGGACCCGTACTCGGCGGTCGCGGCCGGCGTGGCCGCGCTCTACGGCCCGCTGCACGGCGGCGCCAACGAGGCGGTCCTGCGGATGCTCGCCCGCATCCAGACGAAGGACAACGTGCCCCAGTTCATCGAGGGCGTGAAGGCCGGCAACGAGAAGCTGATGGGCTTCGGCCACCGGGTCTACAAGAACTACGACCCGCGCGCCCGCATCATCAAGGCCGCCGCCGACGACGTCTTCGAGGTCACCGGCGTCAACCCGCTGCTGGAGATCGCGCTCGAGCTCGAGAAGATCGCGCTGGAGGACGAGTACTTCGTCTCGCGCAAGCTGTACCCGAACGTCGACTTCTACTCGGGCCTCATCTACGAGGCGCTCGGGCTGCCCGTGTCGATGTTCCCGGTCATGTTCGCCATCCCCCGCACGTCGGGCTGGATCGCCCAGTGGCTCGAGATGGTGCAGGACAAGGAGCAGAAGATCGCGCGCCCGCGCCAGATCTACACGGGCGAGCGCACGCGCGAGTACGTCCCGATGGGGAGCCGCTGACCCAGTGATGGACGCCACACTGCGCATCGTCGCGACGTGCGACGATGCGCATGTGCCGCCCTCCCTCGTCATCCGGCCGATCCGCCCCAGCGACACCACGCTGCTCCAGCAGGGCATGCAGCGCCTCTCGGCCGAGACGCGGCGCCGGCGCTTCCTGGCGCCCCGGTCCGACCTGAGCTCGAGCGAGCTGCGCTACCTCACCGAGGTGGACGGCTGCCAGCACTACGCGCTCGTCGCGGTGCGCGCGGACGATCCCGGCGAGCTCGTGGCGGTCGGCCGCTGGGTGCGGCTCGACGACCGGCCCGGCACCGCGGAGATCGCGGTGGTGGTCGGCGACTGCTACCAGGGCCAGGGCATCGGGCGCCGGATCGGCCTCGCGCTCGCCGACGCCGCCCGGGCCCGCGGCGTGACGCACTTCACCGCCACCATGCTGGCCGACAACGAGCCGGCGCACCGTCTGTTCGCCGCGATCTCCGAGCGGCTCGTGTCCGTGCACGACGGCGAGGTGGACGAGGTGACCGCGGAGCTCGCCGCCGCCTGATGGCGCAGAGCTGGAAGCTCACCGTGCGGGTGGGCTCGAAGGTCACCACTGAGCGCTTCGCGTCGTTGGATGCCGCGCTCGACGCGATGGCGCACCGCCTGGACGCCTCCTCCGGCGACGCGCACCGCGACACCGCCCGCGTCTTCCACCGCCGCATCGATCCGGTCGCCCAGGTCGCGGTCCGCGCCGAGGTCGCGGGCCCCCAGCGGTTCCTCGCGAAGGTCACCGCCGGCGTCGACCTGCGCGGCGACGCGTCGGCGGAGGCGTGGACCGGGCGGGTGAGCAAGCAGGTCGTGCAGCCGCACCGCGGCGAGACGGCGGTCGACGCGCTGCGGCGCGTGCTGACGGCGGCCTGAGCCGCCCGAGCACCGCGACACGTGCGTCACTTTCTGCCCACCACTCGGGACGAACCTGACGCACGTCCGCGGAACGGCGCGCTACCACGGCCGCGCGACGTCCTCCAGCCGCGCGCCGTACGGGCCGCGACCGCACACCACCGCCGCTCCCACCCGCGCCCCGAACGCCGCGGCGCGCTCCACGCCGACGCCCGCAGCCAGCCCGAGCGTCACCGCCGCCGCGAACGCGTCGCCGCAGCCGAACGCGTCGACCGGCTCGCCGGGCAGCGGCGCGGCGGCCCAGGCGCCGGGCGCGCCGGCGCTCGTCTCCCAGACCCCGCCGGCGGCGCCCCGAGTGCGCATCACGAGCGCCGGCGCCGGGTCGAGCGTCTCGGCGATCCCCCGCTCCCCCGCGTCGGCATCCGAGAACACCACCGCGTCGAGCGCGATCGCCGCGTCCAGCAGATCCGGCGCCGCGCGCGGGGTCGCGACCACGATCCGGGCGGCGCGGGCGCGGCGGATCGCCGCCGCGTCGCCCGCCGTGACGAACACCGCGTCGAGGTCGCCGAGCGCCTCCCACGGGAGCGGGTCGTCGCCGCTCGGCATCATCCGGGGGCCGAGCACCGTGATCGCGCGCTCGCGGTCGGCGGTGCTGAGATGGGTGAAGCAGCGGCGCTGCCCCCGCTCGCGCCGTCCCGCCCGGACGGTGACGCCGTGCGCGCGCAGCGCCCGCTCGCTCGCGGCCGCGTGCGCGTCGTCGCCGAGCGCGGTGAAGAGCTGCGCGCCGCCCGCGAGCCGGGCCATCGCCACGGCCGCGATCCCGCCGCCGCCCCCGACATCGGCGAACGCCTCGTGGGCGTGCACGATCTCGCCCGGCGCGGGCAGCCGGTCGACCACCGCGAAGTCCACCCACTCCACGTGCCCGACGACCGCGGCGCGCGGAGCGCTCACAGCACCAGCGTGGCTCCGTGGCGGCGCAGCCAGCGCCGCGGCTCCCGATAGCCGGGGCAGTGCCGGGCCACGAGCGCCCAGAACCGCGGCGAGTGGTCCATCACCGCCAGGTGGCACGCCTCGTGCCAGACGACGTAGTCGAGCACCTCGGCGGGCGCGAGCAGCAGGCGCCAGTTGAAGCTCATCGCACCGGTCGACGAGCACGAACCCCAGCGGGTGCGCTGGGCGCGGATCGACAGCGACGCATAGCGGCGGCCCAGCGCGGCGGCCGCATCGTCGAGGCGTGGGGCGATCTCGTCGCGCGCCTGGCGCCGGTACCAGCGCTCGAGCGCCGGCTGCGCGGCGTCGCCCGCGGGCACGAGCAGCGCGTCACCCCGCCGGTGCACGCGCGTGCGTCCCGGCTCGGGCACGAGCCGCAGATCGGTGCCGAGATACGGGACGGTCGCCCCGCGCGCGGCGATCCGCTCGCGCACGGCCGCGGCCTCGAGCATCCGCGCCTCGATCCAGCCCCGGAGCTGAGCCACCGCGCGCGCCGCCTCGCCCTCCGCCGCCCGGGCGGGCAGGACGACCTCCACGCCGGTGTGGGGGTCGACGGTCACGCGCACGCGCCGCGCGCGCGCAGAGCGGCGGATGGTGTAGTCGATGTCCAGCGGCCCGGCACTCACGGCCCGGCCACGATACGCGCCACGGCAGACCGCACCGATACGGTGCGGGCGTGGCGACGGCACTCTCGTGGAGCGGCGGCAAGGACTCGGCGCTCGCGCTTCACGCCCTGCGCCAAGCCGGCACGCCGCCCGATCTCCTCCTGACCACGTTCGACGAGACGACCGGCACCGTCCCCCATCACGGTGTCGCCATGGACCTGCTGCGCGCCCAGGCGGCCGCCGCCGGTCTGCCCCTCCACGCCATCGCCATCCCGCCCGCGGCGACCAACGCGAGCTACGAGGACCGGCTGCGCGCCGCGTTCGCCCGGCCGCCGCTCGACGCGGTCGACACGGTCGCGTTCGGCGACCTCTTCCTCGAGGACCTGCGCGCCTACCGCGAGGCCCGCATGCACGATGCCGGACTCGCCGCCGCGTTCCCGCTCTGGGGCCGCGACACCGGGCCGCTCGCCCACGCCTTCATCGACGCGGGCTTCCGGGCGATCCTCGTCTCCGTCGACGGCGAGCAGATCGCCCACGACCTCCTCGGCCGGACCTTCGACCGCGGCCTGCTCACCGACCTCCCGCCCACCGCCGACCCGTGCGGCGAGAACGGCGAGTTCCACACGTTCGTCTTCGGCGGGCCGATCTTCGCGCGCCCGCTCGCGGTCCAGCCGGCCGGCCGCTGGACCAGCCCGGACGGCCGCTTCGCCTACCTGGACCTCAGGTCCGGCGCAGGTACGTGTTCTGCTCCCACGCGGACACCGACTCCATGTAGGAGCCCCACTCCGCCCGCTTGACCGCGATGAACTCGGAGATCGCCTCCTCGCCGAGCGCGTCGCGCATCACGGTGTCGAGCTCGAGGACGTCGAGCGCCTCGGCGAGGGTGCGCGGGAGCGTCGGCACGCCGAGCGGCTGCGCCATGCCCGTCATCGGCGCGCCCGGATCGAGCCCGCGCTCCACGCCGTCGAGCCCGGCCGCGACCATGCCGGCGAGCGCGAGGTACGGGTTGCACGCCGCGTCGACCGCTCGGTTCTCGAACCGCCCGGACCCCGGCACCCGCAGCATCACCGTGCGGTTGTTCGCGCCGTAGACGATCGCGTCGGGCGCCCAGGACGCGCCCGAGATCCCGCCGCTCGAGTACAGCCGCCGGTAGGAGTTCACCGTGGGCATCGCCAGCGCGCTCAGCGCCCGCGCATGGTCGAGCACCCCGGCGATGAAGGAGTACGCCGTCCGCGACAGGCCGAGCCCGCGAGGATCGCCGTCATCGGCGAACGGGTTGGAGCCGTCGTCGGCCTGCGCCGACATGTGCACGTGCCCGCCCGATCCGGTCCGGCCCGCAAGCGGCTTGGGCATGAACGTCGCGATCGCCCCGTGGCGGTCGGCGATGTCGGCGATGATCGTGCGCAGCAGCGTGAACCGGTCCGCGGTCGTCAGCGCGTCGGCGTGCATGTAGTTGATCTCGTACTGGCCGTTGGCGTCCTCGTGGTCCAGGGCGCTCACCGGCCACTCGAGCGTCTCCATCGCCCCGACGATCTCCGTCAGCACCGGCGACACGCGCAGCAGCGCCTTGAGGTCGTAGCAGGGCTTGTCGAGCACGTCGAGCGCGTCGTAGGGCACCAGCGTGCCGCTTTCGTTCTCGCGCAGGAGGAAGAACTCCGGCTCCATGCCGGCGATCGGCGCCAGCCCGCGCTCGGCCGCCATCGCCTGGACGCGGGCGAGGATCGACCGCGCGTCGCAGGTCGCCACCGCATCGCCGTCCATGACGGTGCCGAACACGACCGCCATCTCCGGCCGGTGCGGCAGCTGCAGGAGCGTCGAGGGGTCGGGGACCGTCAGGAACTCGGGGTGCTCGGGGCCGCGCGCGAACCCGTGGTTGGCGAACGCGGCGAAGCCGGCGCCGCCGCCGGGCGCGCAGGCGTCGGGGAACGCGGCGCGCGGCATGATCTTCGCCTTGCTCGCGCCGTGGACGTCGACCCATTGGACGGCGACGTACTGGACCTCGTCCGGCAGCTCGGGAACCTCGATGGTGCCGCTCAGGGGGCTCGGGGTACTCACTGGCTTCCTTCCCGTCCGGGGATCCACGACGTGCCGGCGAGCGGCACCCGCGCCATCGCCGCCGCCTCGACGGTCAGCGCGACGAGATCCTCGGGCTCGAGGTTGTGAACATGGGACTTGCCGCACGCTCGGGCGATCGTCTGCGTCTCGAGCGTCATCACGCGCAGCAGGTTGGCCAGGCGGCGCCCCGCCCGGACCGGGTCCAGGCGCGCGGCGAGCGCCTCGTCCTGGGTCGAGATGCCGGCCGGGTCGCGACCCTCGTGCCAGGCGTCGTAGAAGCCGGGCGCGCTGCCGATCGCGGCGTACTCGTCGGCGAGGCCGGGGTCGTTGTCGCCCAGCGCGACGAGGGCGGCGACGCCGATCGAGCAGGCGTCGGCGCCGAGCGCGAGCGCCTTGGCGACGTCGGCGCCGGAGCGGATGCCGCCGGAGACGATGAGCTGGACGTCGCGGTGGACGCCGAGGTCGATGAGGGCCTCGACCGCCGGCGGGATCGCCGCGAGCGTCGGGATCCCCACGTGCTCGATGAACACGTCCTGCGTGGCGGCGGTGCCGCCCTGCATGCCGTCGAGCACGACGACGTCGGCGCCCGCCTTCACCGCCAGCGCGGTGTCGTAGTAGGGGCGCGACGCGCCGACCTTGATGAAGATCGGCTTCTCCCAGTTCGTGATCTCGCGCAGCTCCTCGATCTTGATCTCGAGGTCGTCGGGCCCGGTCCAGTCCGGATGCCGGCAGGCGCTGCGCTGGTCGATCCCCTTGGGGAGGTTGCGCATCCCGGCCACGCGGTCGGAGATCTTCTGGCCGAGCAGCATGCCGCCGCCGCCCGGCTTGGCGCCCTGACCGACGACGACCTCGATCGCGTCGGCGCGCCGCAGGTCCGTCGGGTTCATGCCGTAGCGCGACGGCAGCAGCTGGTAGACGAGCGTCTTCGAGGACTCGCGCTCCTCGGGCGTCATGCCGCCGTCGCCGGTCGTCGTGCTGGTGCCCACCGCGCTCGCCCCGCGCCCGAGCGCCTCCTTCGCCGCGCCCGAGAGCGCACCGAAGCTCATGCCGGCGATCGTGATCGGGATCTTCAGCTCGATGGGGTTCTTCGCGTGGCGGGTGCCGAGCATCACGTCGGTGTCGCAGCGCTCGCGGTAGCCCTCGAGCGGGTAGCGCGACATGCTCGCCCCGAGGAACAGCAGGTCGTCGAAGTGCGGCACGCGGCGCTTGGCCCCCCCGCCGCGGATGGCGTAGATGCCCTCCGTCGCCGCGCGCTGGATCTCGGCCAGCGTGGACCGGTCGAACGTCGCGGACTCGCGCAGATCCCAACCGACTGCCGCCATCAGTCCACCCGATCCGCGTGGAAGTTGTAGAGCGTGCGCGCCGACCCGTACCGGCGGAAGTCGCCCGGCTCGGCATCGAACCCGGCCGCCGCCAGCAGCTCGGCGAGCTCGGCGGCATGCTCGTCGCGCAGCTCCTTCTCGATGCAGTCCGCGCCGAGGCTCGCCACGTTCCCGCGCACGTACAGCCGCGCCTCGTAGAGCGAGTCGCCCAGCGCTTCGCCGACGTCGCCGCACACGACGAGCCGCCCGGACTGCGCCATGAACGCGCCCATGTGCCCGATCGAGCCCTGGACCACGACGTCGGCGCCCTTCAGCGAGATGCCGCACCGCGACGAGGCGTCGCCGTGGATGGCGATCAACCCACCGTGGGCGGTCGCCCCCGCGTACTGGCTCGCGCTGCCGGTCACCTCGACACGGCCCGACATCAGGTTCTCGGCCAGGCCCGGGCCGGCGTTGCCGTGGATTCGCAGCGATGCGCTCGCGCTCATGCCCGCGCAGTAGTACCCGACGTGGCCGTCGATCTCCACGTCGATCGCGGAGTCGAGCCCGGCGGCGACGCTGTGACGCCCGGCGGGATGCAGCACCCGGAAGCCTTCTCCGTCCTCCGCGGCATGCAGCCGCGAGTTGAGCTCGCGGATCGTCGTCTCGGCGAGGTCGATGACCGCCGGTGCGACCTCGACAGTGCTCACGTCAGACCACCCCCGTGAGGTCGCCACGAGTCGAGGCGTCGGGGCGGGTGGTGCCCTCCCCCTCATGCGACCACGAGTAGATCCGGCCCGGGACGGGCTCCCAGACCTCGGCGTCCTCGGCCCCCGGCAGCACCGCGATCGCCCGGTACTCGGACGCCATCGCCACCCAGTCGTCGGTCTCGGCGAGGACGGCCGGCTTGCACGCCACCGGGTCGCGCAGCACCGCGAAGCCGTCGCGCGTGCCGACGGCGAACGTGAAGAACCCGTCGAGATCGCGCAGCGCGCCCTCGAGCGCCTCGTCCAGGGTCGCGCCGCCCGCCATCCGCCAGGTCAGGTACCCGGCGGCGACCTCGGAGTCGTTGTCGGTCGCGAAGGTCAGCCCCTCGCGGCGCAGGGACGCCCGCAGCCGGTTGTGGTTCGACAGCGAGCCGTTGTGCACGAGGCACAGGTCGGGCCCGGTCGAGAACGGGTGCGAGTGCTCGGTCGTCACGCGGCTCTCGGTGGCCATGCGGGTGTGGCCGAGCGCGTGCGTGCCCTCGAGGGCCGACAGGCCGGAGCGGACGATGAGCTCGGCCGGCGCGCCGGCGCGCTTCATCAGCTCGATCGCCTGCCCGGTGGCGATGACCGAGATGTCCGGGGCGACGGCACGGAGGCAGGCCTCTGCCTCCGCACCGCCCGCATCGGCGCGGGCGATCGCGCACGAGCCCCCGCGGACCTCGAGCGCAACGTGCCCCCCGAGGGCGTGCCCGAGATCCGCGGCGACGCGAGCCCAGTCCGGCTCGTCGCCACGCGAGTGCAGCAGCGAGAGCTTCACGGAGCCCTCGGGCACCGGGTCGCGGTAGATGGCGACCCCGGCGCTGTCGGGCCCGCGGGCCGCGAGCTCTGAGAGCATCGCGGCGAGGTCGGTCCCGAGTCGCGCCTCGGTGTCCCGCGTCTTGGCGAAGAGTCCGGCTATACCGCACATGGGCCAGAGATTCCCAGCGCCGCTCGCGGCCGCCCATGGTCCGAACGCGCATAATCGCCGTGGCTTGTATGTGCACCGTGCCCATATGCACCCTGGTATGGACCTCTAGGCTCGGAGGACGTGGACACCCCGACCACCACGCTGGAGCGCGACACCCTCTACGCGGTCATCGCCGCGGTCGCCCACGGCCCGGACCCCGAGCGGGTGCTGCCGGCCATCGTCGAGGTCCTCACGGAGGCGACCGACTGCCACGCGTGCTTCGTGTACCTGCGCGACGGCGACCGCCTGCGGCTACGCGCCGCGTCGAGCGTCTTCGCCCACGCGGTCGGCCGCGTGGAGCTCGGCATGGACGAGGGGCTCGCGGGCTGGGTCGCGCGCCACCGGGAGCCCGCGTTCATCCGCGACAACGCGCTCGCCGATCCGCGGATGCGCTTCGTGCCCGAGCTCGACGAGGAGCGCTTCCAGTCCATGGTCGCCGTGCCGATCGTGGGCCGCAGCGACGCGGTCATCGGCGTCGTCGTGCTGCACACGAGGGCGCCGCGCGAGTTCGGCCAGGAGGTGCTCGACCTGCTCGTCCACGTCGCGTCGCTCGTGGCGGGGGCGATCGAGAACGCGCGCCTCTACGAGGAGACCCGGCGCCAGGTCGCGGCGCTGACGTCGCTGTCCGTGCTCAGCCGCGACATCGCCGCGGTCGACGGGCGCGAGGAGCTCTACGCGCTCGCGACGAGCGGCGTGCGCGGCCTGCTCGGGGCCGGCGCCGTGCGCCTGTACCTGCGCGACAGCGGCGACGAGCGCCTGGAGCTCGCGGCCGCCGATCCTCCGGTCACCGACCCCGCCGAGCGCGAGGGAACCGCCAAGCTCATCGAGGCGCTCCACGCCGACGCGGCGCGGGAGGGCACGGTCCTGACCGTCCCGCTGACCGCCGGCTCCGAGCACCTCGGCGCGCTCGCCGCCGTCGCCGAGCGCGGCTTCGGCGACGAGGACGCGCGGCTGCTGCGCGCCGCCGCCCACCAGCTCGCGGTCGCGCTGAAGAAGGCCGAGCTCATCGAGCGCCTGACCGAGGAGAACATCGTCCGCGACCTGTTCGAGGCGCTGGACGCCGGCAACGTCGCGGTGGCCGAGGCCCGCGCCCGCGCCGCCCGCTGCGACCTGACCCGCGACCACGTGCTCGTCGCGGTCCTCCCGGGCACGGCGGCGGACACGCCGTGGCCCGAGCAGGCCGAGCGCGTCGAGGGCCGGCTGCGGCGGATCGTCCCGGGGGCACTGTGCGACGCCGGGCGCGACCGCGTGCGCGCGCTGCTGCCGGTGCCGCGCTCCGCCGACCTCGACGGCGAGCTCGAGCGCCTCGCCGGCGCCGAGGGCGTCGCGGTCGGGCGCAGCAGCCCCCGGCGCGGGCTGAACGAGGGCGACCGCGCCCTCGCCGAGGCGGGCGACGCCGCGCGGGTCGCGCAGGCGCTGCACCCGGCGGGTGGCTCGCTCGAGCACGCGGGCCTGGGCGCCTACCGCTACCTCGTGCGGCTGCCCGCGGCCGAGCTCCTCGACGGCGCCCAGCAGCGCGCCGTCACCCGGCTCATCGAGTACGACCGGCGGCGGCGCACGGAGCTGACCCGCACCCTCGAGCGCTACCTCGCCGAGCGCGGCAGCGTCACGACCACCGCCAAGGCGCTCTTCATCCATCCCAACACGCTGCGCCAGCGGCTCGACCGCATCCAGAGCGTCGCCCGGATCGACCTCGCCCGCGAGGACCTCCTGTCGCTCGAGCTGGCCCTGAAGCTGGCGCGGCTGCACAACTAGGCTTGCGCGCCATGGAGCGCTCCGCCGTCCGCCTGCCGCCCGACGTCACGCCGCCGTTCGACGTCTACGTCAACGGCGTGCCGCAGCAGGAGGGCACCGACTACGAGCGGCGCGGCCGCGTTCTCGTCTTCCACCAGGCCCTGGCCCAGGAGGGCAAGCTCGGGTTCGGGCGCTGGCTGCTCGGCGCGTTCGGCATCGGCACGTACCGCGCGCACCACTCGGTCGACGTCCGCTACACGCTGCCCGACGGCCGGCCGATGGTGGCCGAGAACCTGCCCGTCGAGCCGCGCGCCTGACGCGTCGCGCGGACTGACTGGCTATCCAGCCAGTCGCGCTGTACGCTCACCCCGTCCGCCGCAGTCCGGCCCCGGAGGCTCGCCGTGTCCACCGATCCCATCGCCCTCGACGAGGTCCTGGTCGCCGACCGCGAGCTGTGGCAGGACGGCCCCCCGCACGAGCTGTTCGCCCGGCTGCGCGGGCAGTGCCCGGTGCACTGGACGTCGGAGCTGACCGAGTACCCCGAGGAGGCCGGGTTCTGGTCGGTGACCACGTTCGACGACGTCCAGGCCGTCAGTCGCGACTGGCGGACGTACTCGTCGGCGCACGGCATCACCGGCGTGACGAACGCCGTCATGCCGGTCGAGCTGATCTCGGCGATGTTCATCGGGATGGACCCGCCGAAGCACGACCGTCTCAAGGCGCTGTTCCAGCGCGGGTTCACGCCGAAGCGCATCGCCGAGCACGAGGACCGCATCCGCGCCATCGCGGTCGACGTCCTCGACCGGCTCGAGGGCCGCGAGACCTGCGACCTCGTCAGCGACGTCGCGCAGCCGATCGTCTCGCGCGTGATCCACTCGTTCATGGGCATCCCGCCCTCCGAGGACGCCGACTGGGCGCGCCTGATGAACTCGATCCTCGGCGCCGGCGACCCCGAGCTCAACCCGCACGGCGTCGCGTCGGTCATGGAGCGCGACGTGCCGGAGATCTTCGAGCGCTGCAGCCGGCTGATCGCCGAGCGCCGCGAGCAGCCCACGAACGACCTCACGAGCGTCCTCGTGCACGCCGAGGTCGACGGCGAGCGCCTCGAGGAGCACGAGATCGTCATGGGCTTCTTCCTGCTCGTCGCCGCCGGCAACGACAGCACGAAGGCGACCTACTGCAGCGGGATGCGCGCGCTCATCGAGAACCCCGACCAGCGCGCGATGGTGCTTGACGACCCGGCGCTCGTCGCCGGCGCCGTCGAGGAGTCGCTGCGGATGTTCCCCGCCTTCGCCCACTTCCGGCGCACCGCCACGCGCGACGTCGAGCTCGGCGGTCAGCCGATCAGGGCGGGCGACAAGGTCGTCATGTGGTACGTGTCGTCCAACCGCGACGAGGCGCACTTCGAGGATCCGGACCGCTTCGACATCACCCGCACGACGGAGCACCAGGCGTTCGGCGCGGGCGGCCGGCACTTCTGCCTCGGGGTCGCGCTCGCCCGCCTCGAGCTGCAGATCATGTTCCAGGAGACGCTGGCGCGCTACCCGGCGATGGAGCTCGCCGGCGAGCCGCGCCACGCGGCGACGCAGTTCGCCAACCAGCTCACGAAGTTGCCGGTGCGGCTGCGCGGCGCAGAGCCGCCCGGGGCGCGCGGGCCCATGGCCGCATGAGCTGCAGCGCGGAGAGGATCGCGCGCGTCGCGGGCGAGCGGTTCAGCGTGTAGAAGTGGATGCCGGGCGCGCCCATGGCGAGCAGCTCGGCGCACTGCAGGGTGGCGTAGGCGACGCCGAAGTCGCTGACCGCGCCCGGATCTTCGGCACGCGCCTCGAGCTGGGCGAGGAGGTGGCCGGGCAGGCCGCTGCCGCACAGCTCGGTGATCCGCTTGATCTGCGCGACGTTCGTGATCGGCATGATGCCGGGCACGATCGGGACGTCGATGCCGATCTCGCGCGCGCGGGCGACGAAGTCCTCGTAGACGCCGTTGTCGAAGAACAGCTGGGTGATGAGGAACTGGACGCCGGCGTCGACCTTGGCCTTGAGGTGGCGCAGGTCGTCCTCGCGGCTCGTCGCGTGGATGTGGGTCTCCGGGAAGCACGCGCCGGCGACCGCGAACGGGTAGCCCCCGGCGAGCAGGGCCACGAGCTCGGCGGAGTGCTCGAGCCCGCCCTCGGTGCGCACCCACTCGTCCTGGCCCTGGGGCGGATCGCCGCGCAGCGCGAGGACGTTCTCGATGCCGGCGTCGCGGAAGCGGTCGAGCGTGTCGCGCAGCTCCCGCTCCGTCGCCCCGACGCACGTGAAGTGCGCCATGGCCTCCAGGCCGTAGTCGCGGCGGATCCGCGTGACGATGTCGAGCGTCTTGTCGCGCGTGCCGCCGCCGGCGCCGTAGGTCACCGAGACGTAGGCCGGATCGAGGGCCCGCAGCTCCTCGACCGCCTGGAACAGGTTGGCCTCGCCCTCGGGGGTCTTGGGCGGGAAGAACTCGAAGGAGAAGACCGGCTCGCCCTGGCCGAAGAGCTTGTCGATGCGCATCGCGGCGCAAGCATACACCAACCTTGACAAGAGTTTGGCAAGGTTTGTCCAGGGATGCCGACGGTCGCCCGTGCCGACCGCGGACTGGAGTACCGGCGCACGCGACCGGAGGCGGGCCCCCGTGCGTTCACCCTCAGGCCCCGGCCTACGCCGCGCGCCAGCGCTCCGGCTCGCCGTCCGCGCCGTTCACCCGCTCGGCGCGCCCCGTCATCTCGAGGTGCTGGAGGTACGACAGCGTCTCCGACATCCACTCGGCCACCATCATCTCGTCGGGCGAACGGCCGAAGACGTGCGGCACGATCTCGATGCCGGTCAGCGGCTCGAACGCGATCGTGTCGAGCACCGCCTGCAGGCGCTCCGCGACGAGCTGCCGGTAGGCGTGGACGTGGGTGCGCACGTCCGTGAACGTGCGGCCGTGCCCGGCCATGCACAGCCGCGCGCCGAGATCCTCGACCTTCTCCAGCGACTCCAGGAACTCGCCCGCCGGATCGGGCGTGTAGCCGAAGTCGAAGTGCAGCGTCACCCGGCCGAGGAGGTGATCGCCGGAGATGAGCAACCGGCGCTCGGCCTGGAAGAAGCACACGTGCGAGGGCGCGTGCCCCGGCGTCTCGACGACCTGCCAGTCGCCGAGGTCGGTCGGGACCGTCACGCCGTCGACCAGATTGCGGTCGGGCTCGACGAAGCCCGCGATGCCGAGGTCGCTCGAGTGGCGGCGCTGCTCGATGTAGCGGCGCAGGACGTCCTCGGGCACGCCGCTCTGGCGCGCGATCTCGAGGCGGTGCTCCAGCCACAGCGCGGGGTCGTTGGCCGCCCGTGACATGTGGCCGTGGTTCGGGTGCAGCCACAGCTCGCAGCCGGTCCGCTCCACGATCGTCGCGGCCTGGCCGAAGTGGTCGGGGTGCGCGTGGGTGCACACGAGCAGGCGCACGGAGTCAAGGCGCAGGTTGACCATGTCCAGGGCGCGCTCGAGATGCGCCATCGACCCCGGCGCGTGGATGCCGGTGTCGACGAGCACGATGCCGTCGCCCGCCGCGATCGCCCAGGCGTTGCCGTGCGGGATCCCGGGCCACGGCAGCGGCAGCCGCAGCCGCCAGAGGCCCGGCAGGACCCGCTCGCCGCGGCCGAGCTCGCGCTTTCGTGCGGGGGCGGGCATGCGCCTTTAGACTCGCACGTCGTGGCGTCGACGGACGAACCGGCCAGCCCAGCCCGCCCGTCGAAAGCGACAACGGCGCGGGTGGCGCGCGCGTACCTGCAGGCGCTGTCCGAGCGCGACCTCGACGCCGCCGTGGCGTGCTGGGCCCCGGGCGGCCGGGACGTGCTGCACGGGCAGGCCGAGCTCATCGCACCCGACGGCATCCGCGAGTACTTCGGCGGCCTGCTGGCCTCGTTTCCCGACCTGCGCTTCGAGGAGCTCTCCTGCACGGCCGAGGCCGAGCGGTGCACGATCCGCTCGCGGCTGAGCGGCACGTTCGCGGGCACGCGCCGCTGGAACGGGATCGCGCCCAACGGTGCACGGATCGACCTGGAGCTCGTCGACAACTTCGTTGTGGGCGACGGGCTGCTGGTCGCCAACGACGCCTACCTAGACGGCATGACGGTGGCCCGCCAGCTCGGCCTGCTGCCGGCCGCCCGGTCGCCGGCCGAGCGGCGCATGACGCAGGCGTTCAACACGAGGACGAAGCTCGCCGCGCGAACGGTCGGCGGCGCGGAGAAGGTCGCCGAGGGCGTGTGGGTCGTGCGCGGCGGCTTCCCGATGAAGACGATGAACGTCTACCTCATCGAAGAGGCCGACGGCATCACCGTCTTCGACGCCGGCATCCGCGCGATGACGAACGCGGTCGCCGCAGCGGGCGCGCGCATGGGCGGCATCAAGCGCGTCGTGCTCGGCCACGGCCACGCGGACCATCGCGGCGCCGCGCCCGGCCTCGGCGTCCCGGTGCTCTGCCACGTGGACAACCGCGGCGATGCCGAGGGCGACGCCGGCCTGCACTACATGGACCTCTCCAAGCTCAACCCGCTCAGCCGGGTCGTGTACCCGACGCTGCTGCGGATGTGGGACGGCGGCCCGGTGACGATCGCGGACACCGTCAGCGAGGGCGACGAGGTGGCCGGCTTCCGGGTGGTCGCCATCCCCGGGCACGCACCGGGGATGATCGCGCTGTGGCGGGAGGCCGACCGCGTCGCGCTGACCAGCGACTGCTTCTACCTCATCGATCCGCAGACCGGCCGGCCCGGGCCCGCGCGGATGCCGCACGAGGCCTTCAACTTCGACACCGCTCAGGCGCGCCGGTCGATCCGCAAGATCGCCGCGCTCGATCCGGCGGTGGCGTGCCCCGGGCACCTCGGACCGCTGACCGGCGACGTGCGCGCCGAGCTCGAGCGTGCCGCGGCCTAGGGGCCTAGTCTGCACGCGGTGGGCAAGCGCAACCGCCAGCGTTCGCGCGAGCGCCTGAGCGCGCCGGCGACGAGCTACGAGCACGCGGAGTTCGGCGTACTCGAGCTGCGCGGAGCCCTGACGCCGAGGACGCGCGCCGAGTACGCGGCGATCGGCGGGGTGCGCGAGGACGCCTGGCAGCGGCAGGTCGAGTTCCTCTTCGAGCGCCTGGCCGTGCGCTGGACGATCCACGACCTGCCGATCGACCGCCAGCAGGAGCTGCTCGCCCGGTTTCGCGCCGGTTCGAGCGACGAACGTGCTTGGATGCGGACCGTGCTGCGTGACCATCTCGCCGAGAACTTCCCGGAGTTGAGCGCCCCGTGACCGTGCCCGATCGCCTCCTGCTGGGCTCCGGCCCCTCCCCCGTGCCGCGGCGCGTCCTCGACGCGCTGGCCCAGCCCACGATCGGGCACCTCGATCCGGCGTTCGCAGAGATCATGGAGCGCTGCAAGGACCGGTTGCGCCAGGTCTTCCAGACGACGAACGACGTGACGATGCCGGTCAGCGGCACCGGCAGCGCCGGCATGGAGGCGATGGTCGTCAACTTCATCCGGCCCGGCGACCGCGTCGTCTGCGGCGTGCACGGCCTGTTCGGCGAGCGCATGGCCGACGAGATGCGCCGCAACGGCGCCGAGGTCGTGGTGGTCGAGGGCGAGTGGGGCCGCGCGCTGGACACGGCGCGCCTCGTCGATGCGCTCGACGAGCGCACCGCCGCGCTGTTCGTCGTCCACGGCGAGACCTCCACCGGGGTGCGTCAGCCGCTCGACGGGCTGGCCGCGGCGTGCCGCGAGCACGACGCGCTGCTCATGGTCGACTGCGTGACGTCGCTGGCCGGGGCGCCGATCGGCATCGACGAGGAGGGCGTCGACGTCGCCTTCAGCGGGACGCAGAAGTGCCTGAACGTGCCGCCGGGCCTGGCGCCGTTCACCGCCGGCGAGCGGGCGCTCGAGCGCCTCGAGCCGGGCCGCTCGTGGTACCTCGACCTGACCCTGCTGCTGGGATATTGGTCCGGTGGGGGCGGCGGGCGCTCGTACCACCACACGGCGCCGATCAACCTCATCTACGCGCTCGACGAGGGGCTGCAGATCGTCCTCGAGGAGGGGCTCGAGGCGCGCTGGGTGCGCCACCTCGACGCCCACGAGCGCCTGCGCGGCGAGCTCGCCGAGCGCGGGTTCGAGCGCCTGGCGCCGGAGGGCGAGGCGCTGTCCTCGCTGCTGTGCGTGCGCGTGCCCGACGGCATCGACGAGGCCGCGGTGCGCCGCTCGCTGCTGCTCGACCACGGCGTCGAGATCAGCGGCGGGCTGGGGCCGCTCGCCGGGCAGGTGTGGCGGATCGGCGTCATGGGCGAGGGCGCGCGGCCCGAGGCGCAGGACCGGCTGCTCACCGCGCTCGACAAGCTGCTGTAGTGGTTCGTCTCGTGACCATCGGGCCGAAAGGTGGGTCGGCGGCGCCGCCAGGCAGGGACGCAGACCCGAAGGAATCCCCCTGGGATTTCGAGCGGTCGAGGACGCAGCATGGCGGTGATCGACGGCCCGCATTCTGGGTCGATGGTTGCGGGACGGGCCACTGACGATGGACGCGCGCGCGTTCGCCGAGCTCCTGTGCGGATACTGCCTGGAGGTCGCCGAGCGCCAGCAGATCCTCGTGCGCTCCTCGACGCTCGCCGCGCCGCTGCTGCTCGAGCTGCAGCGGTCGATCCTCGAGCGCGGCGCGTGGCCGCTGCTGCGCGTCGAGCTGCCGGGACAGACCGAGGGCTACTACGCCCACGCACGCGACTTCCAGCTCGACGACTACGCGGCCGTCGCCTTCGAGGAGGCCAAGCGCGCCAACGCGACGCTCGGCATCCAGGCGCCGGAGAACACCCGCGCCCTGAGCGCGATCGACCCCGACCGCCTGGCGCGCGCCAACCGCGCCCGCAAGCCGATCCGCGACCAGACGCTCAAGCGGCGCTGGTGCTCGACCCTGTGGCCGACCGAGGCCGGCGCGCAGCAGGCCGGCACGTCGCTGCGGGTGTTCGAGGCCTTCGTGGCGCGGGCGCTGTTCCTCGACCAGCCCGATCCCGTGGCCTCCTGGGGCGAGCTGCGGGCCTTCCAGTCGCGGCTGATCGACCGGCTCGAGCGCGCGGACGCGATCCGCATCGAGGCCGAGGGCACCGACCTGACGCTGCGGGTCAAGGGGCGCACGTGGGTCAACAGCGACGGCAGGCGCAACATGCCGTCGGGCGAGGTCTTCACGGGGCCGCTGGAGGCGTCGGCCGACGGCACGATCTTCTTCGACGTCCCCTCCAGCCCGGCGGGCATCGAGGTGGCCGGCGTGACGATGCGCTTCTCCGAGGGCGTCGTCGCCGAGGCGCACGCGCAGCGCGGCGACGCCTACCTCCAGCGCGCGCTCCGGACCGACGACGGCGCACGGAGGCTCGGCGAGCTCGGCATCGGCACGAACTTCGGCATCGACCGCCCGGTGGGCGCGATCCTCTTCGACGAGAAGATCGGCGGCACGGTGCACCTCGCGCTCGGCCGCTCGTATCCGGAGACCGGCGGGCGCAACGAGTCGGCGCTGCACTGGGACCTCATCTGCGACCTGCGCCGCGGCGGGCGGATCACCGCGGACGGCGAGGTCATCCAGGAGAACGGGCGATTCGTCGCTCGCTGAGCGCGCCGCCCGCGCGGAAGCCGCGGACGAGCGAGGCGCCCGCGCCGGCCGTGACGAGCGCGATCACCGCGAGCAGGATCCGGTAGTCGACGACGGCGACGAGGCCGGCGCCGAGCGCGATCGAGATCGTCTGCGGCGCCCCGGTCATCAGCTCCACCGCGCCATACGCCCGGCCTTGGAGGTGCGCTGGGGTGCGTCGCTGCAGGAGCGTGTACTCGCCGACGAGGATCCACGGCAGGCCGAAGCCGAACAGGACGACGCCGGCGAGAACGGCAGCGAGGGTGCCGGACGCCTGCAGGAGGCAGCCGGCGGCGAAGACCGCCATCCCGTAGCCGGCCAGCCGGCCCTCGCCGAGGCGGCGGGCGGCGCGGCCCGCCGTGATCCCGCCGGCGATCGCGCCGACGCCCTGCACCGCGATGAGCACGCCGAGGAACGCGGGCGGGCGGTGCAGGCCCCGCGCGACGACCTCGAAGGCGACCGTCTCGCAGAAGCCGATGACCAGCAGCGCCACCCCGCAGGCGAGCGTCATGCGCCGCAGCTCGGGCGTGGTGGCCACGTGCCGCGCCCCGGCGGCGAGCTCGGCGCCCCGGCTGGTGGCCGGGGCCTGCGGCGCCGCCTCCGCGAAGCGCATGCTCGCGAGGGCCGCTGCGGCGGCGAGGAACGTCGCGGCGTCGAGCAGCGCGACCGCGGCACCGCCGGCCGCCACGAACAGGCCGGCGCCGGCCAGCGGGGCGACGAGCCGCAGGCCCTCGCGGACCGTCTGGAGCGCGCCGTTGGCGTCGGCGAGCAGCCGCGCCGGCAGGATCGTCGTCAGCAGCGCCGACTGGGCGGCGCCGATGACCGCGTAGGAGAGGCCGTAGAGCGCGCCGACCACGTAGAGGATCCAGACGTCGCCGGCATCGTGGACGAGCAGCAGCGGCAGCACGGCGACCGCGCTGAGCAGGTTGACGACGATGAGCAGCGGCCGGCGGCGGACGCGGTCGACGAGCACCCCGGCCAGCGGGGTCAGCAGCGACGGCGCGACGACCGCGAACAGCACGAGGCCCGCGGCGGCGCTGCTGTGGGTGAGCTGCTTGGCCCAGATCGCGAGCACGATCAGCAGCGCGCTGTCGCCGAAGAGGGAGAGGACCTGGCCGGCGAGGTAGCGGCGCAGGTCGGCGCTGCGCAGGAGCTCAGCCATGTCAGCCCGGCGGGTCGGGGCGGTCGACGGGGTACGTGAGCGCGATGACCTCGACGGGACGCGAGCCGGGCGGCCGGCGCTCCACGTCCGCGACGCGGTCGTGGAAGCGGGTGAGCAGCGCCACGAGCTCCGCGTTGAGCTCGCGGACCTCCTCGGGCGTCGCGTAGAGGACGAACTGGTCGGTCCCCGTGACCTCGCGCCACTCGGGCTCGAGCGCCGCGCGGCTGTCGAGCGCCTGCTCCGCGCGGGCGAGGTAGCGATGGCGCAGCGTGCGCTCGAGCGCGGTGGCCGCGAGCGTGAGCTGCGGATCGTCGCCGGCGTCGGAGAACGACAGCCCGAGCTGGGCCAGGCGCCACGGCCGGCGACGGCCCGCCCCGCCCTCGGCCTCCTCGACGAAGCCGTACTTCGCGAGCTGGCGCAGGTGGAACGAGCACGACGAGGGCGACTCGTCCACGAGCTCGGATGCCTCGGTCGCGGTGAGCGGGCGTCCGGCGTGGGCGAGCGCCTCGAGCAGCGCCAGGCGCACGGGGTGGGCGAGCGCGCGCATCTCGCGCGGATCGGTGAGCCGGCGGGGCTCGAAAGGCATGTATCGAAAGATAGCTTTCGAGAACTCGGAACGCAACCCAGGGCGGCGCCCGTCACCGGACGGTCTCCCTTGATTCCGGCCGAGGCGGCCCCTAGGGTGCTCGCGCCGCCCCGCAGTTCGTGCGCCGGCCGGCAGGGAAGCAGTCCACATAGACCTGAGGTGTTCATGAAGCTCTCGCATCGTCTCCGGGCCGGCCTGGTGGCCGCGGCCGGTACGCTCGCGATCGCGGCCGCTCCGGCGGCCGCCCAGGGTCCGCCGCCGCCGACCGCGGTCAACGGCAACCCCGTCTCGACGCTGGGCACCGTGCCCGGCACCCCCACCGGGTTCGCCTTCAACGCGCAGTGGGTGTTCATCGCCGTCGGCCCCGGCGAGCAGAGCGGTGCCCCGGGGGGCCTCTGGGTGACCGACGGCGCAAACGCGCCCACGCAGGTCCCCGGCGTCGACGGCCCGCTCTGGGGCGCGGTCTGGCACGGCGAGACCCTGTACGTCTCGTCGCCCGCGGGCATCACCGCGCTGTCGGGCTGGAACGGGAACAACTTCGCCACGTCGAAGCTGATCCGCAAGGGCAGCGGGAAGGACTTCTCGTCCTTCACCGGCCTGGCGTTCGGCCCTGACGGCCGGCTCTACACGGGCGTCTCGTTCACGGACAAGAACGAGTTCAACCGCATCCGCGGCTCGATCAACATGTCCGTCGTGTCGATGCGGCCGGACGGATCCCGCTTCCGCGTCATCGCGCGTGGGCTGCGCCAGCCGTGGCAGATGACGTTCGCGGGCAACCGCGGGCCGTTCGTCTCCGTGCTCGCGCAGGACAAGGGCAAGATCCCGCGCGACGCGATCGTGCTCGCCCGCCGTGGACAGGACTACGGATTTCCCGTCTGCGCGCCGGTGACGAAGCGGCGCTGCCCCAACCGGGCCAAGCCGGTGATCACGCTGCCCAAGCACGCGTCGCCGATGGGCATCAACGCGGTCGGCAACACGCTGTACGTCGCGCTGTTCGGCGGCACCGGCAAGGGCCCCGAGGTCGTGTCGATCCCCGCGCGCCGAGGCGGCAAGGCGACCCCCGTCCTCACCGGCTACGCCGCCCCGGTGGTCGCCCTCGGCATCGACCAGGGCAACCTGTTCACGGGCGACGTGACGGGCGCGGTCTACAAGGTCGCGATGTAGCGGCAAGACACCCCACGGGGGCCCGCCTCGCGGCGGCGCCCCCCGCCACCGGCATCCGGGCCGCGCTGACGTTCGCGGCCCGGATGTCGACCTTTTGTGACGGCCCGCCGCGCCGGGCCGCCGGGCGCGTACTCTGCGCTGCCGATGCGCCGCACGAAGATCGTCGCCACCATCGGCCCCGCGTCGCGTGACCCCGAGGTGCTCCTGCGCATGGTGCAGGCGGGCATGGACGTGGCGCGCCTGAACTTCTCGCACGGCAGCGCCGAGGAACACGCCGAGAACGTGCAGCTCGTCCGCGACGCAGCGGGCCGGGCCGGGCGCCCGGTCGCCATCCTCCAGGACCTGCCGGGCCCGAAGCTGCGCCTGGGCCCGCTCGAGAACGACCGCATCGAGCTCGCGGTCGGCGACAGGGTGACCTTCACGTGCGGCGGCGACGAGATCGGCACGCAGCACGCGATGGCGATCAACTGGGCCCGCCTCGCCGACGGGGTCGGCCCGGGCGAGATCATCTACCTCGCCGACGGCTCCGTGCGGCTGCGCGCCGACGCGGTCCGGTCGGCCCAATGCGAGATCGACTGCGAGGTCGAGGTCGGCGGCATCGTCCTCTCGCGCCAGGGCGTCAACATCCCCGGGCCGGTCGACGAGCTGCCCGCGGTGCCCGAGGAGGACCTGGCCCACCTGCGCGTCGGCGAGAAGATCGGCGTCGACCTCGTCGCCCTGTCATTCGTGCGCCGCGCCGCCGAGGTCGAGTTCCTGCGCCAGGAGACCCGCTTGCCGCTCGTCGCGAAGATCGAGAAGCCGCAGGGCGTCGAGAACGCGCGCGAGATCATCTACGCCGCCGACTGCGTGATGGTCGCGCGCGGCGACCTCGGCATCGAGCTGCCGATCGAGGAGGTGCCGCTCGTCCAGAAGTCGCTGCTCGCGCTGGCCGGCTCGATGGCCCGGCCGTCGATCACCGCGACGCAGATGCTCGACTCGATGGTCACGTCGCCGCGCCCGACCCGCGCCGAGGTCGCCGACGTCGCCAACGCCATCCTCGACGGCACCGACGCGGTGATGCTCTCCCAGGAGACGGCGATCGGCGCGCACCCGGTCGAGGCCGTCGCGATGATGGCGGCGGTCGCCCGGGAGACCGAGAAGGCCGCGCCCTACGAACGCTGGACGGCCGAGCGCGTCCGCCGCGACCAGCGCGACCCCGCGTACACCGTCGCGCACCAGGCCGTTGAGGCGTCGCGCGAGCTGCGCCTCGACGCGATCGTCGTGCCCACACTGTCGGGCCGCTCGGCCCGCCTCGTCAGCGCGAACCGCCCCGAGGTGCCGATCCTCGCGCTCTCGCCGGGGCGCGAGACGGTCCGCCGCTGCGGGCTGATGTGGGGCGTGCGCGCGGCGTCCATGCGCCGCCACGAGGTCACCGAGGAGCTCATCGCCGACGCCGCCCGCCGGGTGGTGGAGCTCGGCTGGTGTCAGCCGGGCCAGCGGGTCGGCATCACGGCAGGCCTGCCGAGCGGCCGTCCGGGGACGACGAGCCTCTTCCAGGTCCAAACCGTGTGAACCGGACGACGACGATGCCGCCGATCGCCATGGCCACCAGCAGCGCCACCGCGACGATCGTCTCCGGCCGGCCGAAGTCGCCGAACGAGCCGCCGAGCGCGACGTAGGCGAAGGTCCTCGGCGCGCCGCCGATCGCGGTCGCCAGCGTGAACGCGACGAGCGACACTCGCGTCAGGCCGGCCGCGTAGTTGAACAGGGTGTAGGGCACACCGGGCAGCAGCCGGATGTAGAGCACCGAGAGGAAGCCGCGGCGCTCGACGAAGCCGGCCATCGCCTTCACCCGCCGGCCGCCGATCTTCTGCACGGCGTCGCCGGCGACCCAGCGCGACAGCGAACACGCGGCCATCGCCGACAGCGTCGCCGCCACGATCGCCACGGGCGTGCCGAGCGCGGTGCCGAACAGCAGGCCGCTCGCGCCGGCGAGCAGCGGCCCGGGGAAGAACGCGCAGCTCAGCACCGTCGAGACCACGATGAAGACGATCGGGCCGGCGGCGCCGAACCCATCGATCCAGTCGCGGACGCGATCGGCCGACAGCGAGCCGCTGACCGCGACGATGACGAACGCCGTGACCATCGCCACGGCCAGACCGCCGAGCCGGATGCCCGGGTGCAGCTTGTGGCGCCGCGGCCCGCGCGCCTCCGGCGGGGGCGGGTCGGTCACGACGGGATCCGTCACGCCGCTGATCGACGCCGCAGGAACTCCGTCTCCTGGCGCCCGAGCTCCGTCTCGGGCTCCGCGTCGTAGATCCACTCGCGCGCGATGCGGTACCAGTTGGCCCGCGCGCGCAGCTGCCCGAGGACGGCGAGGGTGAGCACCTCGAGGCGGCGGCCGAAGAGGTGGTCGGCCGGCAGCGACTCGTGCCGCATCTGGGCGAAGTGGCGGGAGCGCGGGTCGCTCATGTCGATCATCACCTGCGTGGCGATCTCCGGCTCGAGCGTGATCTCCTCGTCGGTGATGTACCACCACGTGATGTCGCGGAACTGCTCGAGCAGCTGCTCGTCGGTGTAGCGGGCGCTGGCGAGAACGAAGCCGCTGGAGCGCAGCGCGTCGCCGAGCTCGCTCGCGCGGCCCTCGATCGCCATGCGCGCCATCGCAAGCTCGCGCTCGGCGGTGGCGGCGTCGATGCGCTTGAAGAGGCCGAAGTCGAAGAACGCCATCCGCCCGTCGCGCATCAGCAGCGAGTTGCCCGGGTGCGGGTCGCCGCTGAACTGGCGGTGGCGGTACATGGAGCCGAAGTAGAAGCGGAAGATGATCTCGCCGAGGCGGTCGCGCTCGTCCTGGGGCAGCTGCTTGAGCTCCTCGAAGCCGCGGCCGGAGACGAAGTCGCTGACGACGACGCGCTCGTGGCTGAGCGACGTGACGACCTCGGGGATCACGATGAACGGGTGATCGCGGTAGATGCGCGCCAACGCCCGCTGGTTGGATGCCTCCAGCTCGTAGTCGAGCTCCTCGTCGATGCGCGAGCGGATCTCGTCGCCGATCGCCTTCGGATCCAGGCCCGGCGCCACCGACTTCATCAGCCGCAGGATCATGCCGAGGTTCTGCATGTCGGCCCGGACGGCCTGGGCGACGCCCGGGTACTGCACCTTCACCGCGACGCAGCGCCCGTCGGGGAGGGTCGCCTGGTAGACCTGCCCGATCGAGGCGGCGGCGATCGGCACCGGGTCGAAGGTCTCGAAGACGTCGTCGAGCGGCTCGCCGTACTCGTTCTCGAGGACCTTCCTCATGTCCTTGAAGTCGACCTTCGGCGCCGCGTCGCGCAGCGCGGCGAGCTTCGTCTGGAACTCCTCGCGGTAGTCCTCGGGGACCAGGCCGACGTCGAGGAACGACATGACCTGGCCGAGCTTCATGGCCGCGCCCTTCATCGTCCCGAGCGCGGCGACGATCTGCTCGGCGGTCTCGATCTGGCGGCGCTCGAGCGCCTTGCGCCGGCCCTCGTCGTCGCGGGTGACGTTCGCGGCGCGCGTGCCGAGCTGGCGGGCGGCCTGGCCCGCGGCGAGCCGGCCGACGCGCGCGCTGCGCGACAGCCGGGAGGTCGGGATGCCGTCGTCTTTCTTCGGGCTCACCCGGTCTGGACCTGGGAGCCCGGCACGATGTCGTCGCGGCCGTCGGGCCAGCGGACCCAGGCCTTGTGGCCCCCGTCGTAGTCGTCGCCCAGCAGCACGAGCGTCGCCGGATCGCCGAACGCGGTGCACTGCGCCTCGCCCTCCTTGTCGAGGCCGCGCCAGACGCGGACGAAGGAGTTGTTCTCCCACTCCTCGCCGATCGTCGTCGGGTCGGTGTGACCGGGGCGCACCACGGTGTCCTTCGGCAGCGCCATGAGCGTGTCCATGATCGACGAACGCAGGTCGGCGTACGAGGTCGATCCGGGCGCGCGCACGCCGCCGACCGAGTTCTTGAACAGCGTGTCGCCGGTGAAGACGTTGCCGTCGACGAGCAGGGCGAGCATGCCCGCCGTGTGACCGGGCGTGTGGAGCGCGCGCACCTCGAGGTCGCCGACGGTCACGGTCTCCGGAAACGAGCCGGCGTCGCCGATCTCATCCCGCCCACCCTCGCGATCGTCGATGAGGACGGTGAGCTGCGGCCAGCGCGCCTTGAGCTGATCGAGCTCGGCGACGTGGTCGTGGTGGTGGTGGGTCAGCAGCACGTGCGTCGGCGTGACGTCCAGCCGCTCGGCCGCCTCGATCAGGGGCTCCACCGGACCGCCGGCATCGACGAAGAAGGCGCTGCCCCCCTCGCGATCAGCCACCAGGTAGGTGTTGGAGAGGAACTGCGGATGCATGGAGCGCTCGACGATCATTCGCTACAGCTTGCCACGGTCGGTGGTGGTCTACGCTGCGGACGTGCCCGCACAGTTCATCCACACCTGCTACCGCATCGGCGACATCGACCGCTCCGTGGCCTTCTATGAGGCGCTGGGGTTCGAGGAGCGCCGCCGGATGCCGATCCGCGACGAGGCGATCAACGTGTTCATGGGCATGCCCGGAGACGGCGATCGGCTCGAGCTGACCTACAACCACGGGGTCGACTCCTACGAGCACGGCACGGGCTACAACCACATCGCGCTCACGGTCCCCGACCTCGACGGGACGCTCGCGGCGCTGGCCGAGAAGGGCATCGAGCCGGAGCGCCCGCCGTACTCGCTGCGCGAGGGCGGCTCGCGGATCTGCTTCGTGCGCGACCCGGACGGCTATCGGGTCGAGCTCATCGAGCGTCCGGACGGCACGGAGTAGCACGGGCCCTTCGCGCGCCGTGGAGCGCGCGGGCGCCGACCGAACCGCCAAGATACGCCGCCCATGACGCGCACCGCCGTTGCCGACCTCGGCTCCAACTCCTTCCGCCTGGTCGTGTTCAGCGCGGAGAACGGGTGGTGGAAGCGAACGGACGAGATCTTCGAGTCGGTCCGGATCGGGGCGGGCCTGGCGCAGACCGGCGAGCTCGCGCCCGACCGGATGCAGCGCGGATGGTCGGTCGCCGAGGTCTTCGACCACTTCTGCCGGGCGACGCGGGTCGACGAGGTCATCGCGGTCGCCACGTCGGCGATCCGCGACGCCGCCAACGGCGGCGCGTTCGCCGAGCGCGCGGCGCTGCCCGTGCGCATCCTGTCCCGTGACGAGGAGGCACGCTACGGCTACCTCGCCGCCGTCAACTCGACGACGCTGAGCGACGGCGCCGTGCTGGACCTCGGCGGCGGCTCGGTGCAGCTCGTGGCGGTCGAGGACCGGCACGCGCGCGAGCTCGGCTCCTGGCCGCTCGGCGCCGTGCGCATGACCGAGCGGTTCCTGGCCGACGGCGAGCCCGCGTCCGGCAAGCAGCTGCGCGCGGTGCGCAGGCACGTCGCCGAGGCGCTCGCCGACGCACCGTGGGTGCCGGAGTCCGGCCGCCGCCTGGTGGGCATCGGCGGCACGGTCCGCAACCTCGCGGCGGCGGCGGCCGCCGCGAGCGAGCAGCCGTCGATGGGCGTGCAGGGCTTCCACCTGACGTCAGATGCGCTCGGCGCCCTCGTCGACCAGCTCGCCGCCCTGCCCGCCGTCGAGCGCGGCAAGGTCAGCGGCATCAAGCCGGCGCGGGGCGACCTCATCCTCGCCGGCGCGGTGGTCGTGCAGGCGATCGTCGAGCACGGCGGCTTCGACGGCGTCGAGGTCACCGAGGCCGGCCTGCGCGAGGGCATCTTCTTCGAGCGCCACCTCGCCTTCCGCGACCCGCCGCTGTTCGAGGACGTCCGGCGCGCGAGCGTCGAGAACCTCGCCGCGCAGTACCACGTCGACGACGCCCACACCCGCCACGTCGCCCGGCTCACGCTGTCGATGTTCGACGAGCTCGCCGCCCTCGGGATCCACCCCGGCGACCCGGCGGAGCGCGAGCTGCTCTGGGCCGCCGCGATGCTCCACGACATCGGCATGGCGATCGACTACGACGACCACCACAAGCACTCGCGCTACCTCATCCTCAACGGGGCGCTGCCCGGGTTCAGCCCGCGCGAGATGGTGATCGTCGCCGAGATCGCCCGCTACCACCGCAAGGGCATGCCGTCCTTCTCGTCCGACGTCGCGCGCGCGGTCCGCGAGGGCGACGACAAGCTCCTCGACCGCGGCGCCACCCTGCTGCGGCTGGCCGAGGGACTCGAGCGCTCGCGCGACCAGATCGTGCGCACGGCCGAGGTCACGCAGGACGACGGTCAGGTCACGCTGACCCTGCGGGCCGACGACCCGGTCAGCGTGGCGCGCTGGGCCGCCGAGCGCGAGCGCGACCTGTTCCGGCGCGCGTTCGGCCGCGAGCTCGAGATCCGCTAGCCCGGCGCCGGCCGCCGCGGACCGAACCGCTGGCCGCCGCGCGCCTAGAACTCGCGCGTCTGGCCGCCGCCGGGGACGCTGACCGTCTGCGTGCCGACCGCCTCGACCACCTCGACCTCCTCCTCCTCGACCGTCTCCTGATGGTCGCCGTCGCAAAGGACGCGGAAGTTGCCGCTCACGCCGCCGTCGGCGTGGATCGTGATGCCCGGCAGGATCTCCTCGCCCTCGTCGAAGCCGAGGCGCTCCAGGTCGAAGTGCGCCAGCCCGATGCCCCACGCGGTGTGGGTCGGGTTCTCGCGGTCGTGCGCGTTGAGCGCGATCTGGAAGGCCTTGAGGTTCTTGGCGACCTTCGACGTGTCGGCCATGCGCCCAGGGTAGACAACGTCACGCCGCGATGCGCGCGCGGATCCGCGCCACGAGCGACTCGATCGTCGGGCACTCGAGCCCGTGTCGCGCGGCGTGGCGCAGCACCGCGCCGGGGATCGCGTCGATCTCGCTCTCGCGCCCCGCGGACACGTCGCGCTGCATCGACGACGTGTGCCCGGGCGCCATGTCCCAGATCTCGCGCAGGGTCGCGTCGGCGTCCACGCCCGCGCCCTCCGCGTTGGCGACCGCGGCCGTCTCGAGCACGACGTCCTCGATCTCCAGGCGATGACGCGGGTGCTCGCGGATCGGCCCGATCGGCGAGCCGTACGCGGCGGTCAGGCACGCGAGCGCGTTCAGGCGCGCGAGCTTGCTCCACATCACCTTCGCCTCGGTGTCGCCGAGCCGCGCCGGGATCTCCGCGGCGCGCAGCACGTCGACGAACGCCGCCATCCGCGGCCGCGGCGCCGGGTGGTCGGAGGCCAGCTCGATCATCACGGTCGGGCTGGTCTGGACGATCACGCCGGGCTCCGGCCGGTCGCTGCCGACGCGTACGGTCCCCGCGACCGCGCGCGGCCCGAACCGCGAGCGCAGCAGCGCGAGATGGTCGATCCCGTTGAGCAGCGGGACGACGAGGCCGGGCTGCCCGGTCACGCGCTCCAGCGCCGGCTCGAGCGCCGTCGCCTTGGTCGCGACGACGAGCACGTCGACGTCGTCGTCGAGCCGGGCCGTCGCCGCCGGATGGACGGTGAACTCGCCGAGCCGCGCGCTGTCCACCTGCAGGCCCTGGTCGGCGATGACCGCCGCGGTGCGCTCGCGCGCGACGACCGTCGTCGCCACGCCCGAGCGCGCGAGGGCGGCGGCCACGAAGCCGCCGACCCCGCCGGGACCCAGGACAGCCACGCGCGCCATGGCGCGCCAGCGTAGATGACGGCGGGGATCAGCCCTGCTCGACGGCCGCCGCGAACGCCGCCAGCGTCCCGGCCCAGGCGTCCGGCGACTCGAACACGGCGCGCATCTTCTCGGCCTCCGCGCCGAAGCGCTCGAGCTCGCGGTGCTCGAGCTCCACGCGGGTCCGATCGGGCGCCTCGGCGACGAAGCGCAGTTCCACCGGGGTGATCAGGCCCGGGTCGTACTTCCACTCGGCGTTGATGTTCCACGTCAGCACGACGCGGTCGTACGGCTCCCAGGCCTGCACGAAGCCCGTCGACGTCTCGGTGCCGTCCTCGTGGCGGGTGTACCAGCGCCCGCCCTCGTGCGGCTCGATCACGATCTCCTCGATCGGGGCCGAGCCGATGTGATGCTGCTTGGGCCACCAGCCGGTCATGCCGGCGGTGAAGACCTCGAACGCCCGCTGCTGGGACGCCCGGACCGTGACCTGCCTGCGGATCGACTCGATCTGCTGCTGGATCATCGCTTGTGCTCCTCGTTCTCCGCGGCAGCTTGGAAGGCGGCGAGGGAGCGGTCCCAGAACTGGTCGAGGTACGTCCGCAGGATCGCCAGTCCCGCGGGGTCGACCTGGTAGAGCCGCCTGGTCCCCTGCCGGCGATCGAGGACCAGGCCGACGTCCTTGAGCACCTTGAGGTGCTGCGAGACCGCGGGGCGGCTGACCGGCAGATCCCGGGCGAGCTCGCCGACCGGGATGGGCCCGTCGGACAGCCGCTCGAAGATCATCTGCCGGGTCGGATCGCCCAGTGCCGTCATCATGTCTGCTGCGTTCGCCATTACTTACGGTAAGTCTAGACTTACGGCAATGGCGCTGTCAAGGGATCCATCAGGACGCCCGGGTTGAGGATCCCCGCCGGATCGACCGCCGCCTTCGCCGCCGCCAGCGCGATGGCGAACGGCTCCGGCCGCTGGCGGTCGTACCACGGCCGGTGGTCGCGGCCGACGGCGTGATGGTGCGTGATCGTCGCGCCCGCGGCGAGCAGCGCATCCGAGCATGCGCGCTTGACCGCCCACCACTGCGCCTCCTCGTCGCCGCGCCGCGCCGGGGCGAGCACGGTGAAGTACGGCGCCGGCCCGTCCGGGTACGCGTGCGTGAAGCGGCAGGTCACCATCGCGCGCGGATCGTCGAGCGCCGCGCGCGCGGCATCGACCACTGCCTCGCGCAGGGCGCCGAACCGCTCCCAGGTGATCGCGGTCTCGAAGGTCTCCGACATCACGCCGAGGGCGACGAGGACGTCGCGCAGGTACGGGGCCTGCAGGAAGGCGTCGCGCCACGCGCCTGCCGCGCCGCCGCGCGACGGCGCGTCGTCCCACTCGCCCCCGCACTCGGCGCAGAGCTCGAGCCCGCGCGCGAGGTCGGCCTCGACCGGCGCGTCGGTCGACTCGAACGCCAGCACGAGCAGCGCGTGCCCGCCGTCGCCGGCCCCGGTGAACGCGGCCTCGGCCGGGTCCAGCAGCCGGCAGTTGGCCGGCTGCAGCCCAGACTGGGCGAGCGCGCGCACCGCCTCGACGCCCATCGCGAAGGAGCCGAACCGCACCGCCCGCCCGCCGCGGTGCTCGGGATGCGGCTGGACGCGCACCCACGCCTCGGTGATCACGCCGAGGATCCCCTCCGACCCGAGCAGCGCGCGGTCGGGGCTCGGCCCGGCCCCTGACCCGGGCAACCGCCGCGACGCCCACGTGCCGCTCGGCGTGATCGCGCGCACCGCCTCCACGAGGTCGTCGACATGCGTCGGGCCGGTGGCGAAGTGCCCGCCCGCGCGCGTGGCGATCCACCCGCCGAGCGTCGAGAACTCGAACGACTGCGGGAAGCAGCGCATGGTCAGGTCGTGCTCGGCGAGCTGACGCTCGAGGACCGGGCCGAGCGCCCCGGCCTGCACGCGCGCGCTGCGCGAGACCGCGTCGACCTCGAGGACGCGATCGAGCGCCGCGAGGTCGAGCGAGACGACCGGCCCGTCGACCGCGGGCGTGACCCCGCCGACCACCGACGTCCCGCCGCCGTAGGGCACGACGACCACGCCCGTCTCGGTCGCCCACTCGAGCACGGCCGCCACCTGCGCCTCGTCGCGGGGGCGGGCGACGGCGTCGGGCGCGTGGTCGAAGCGCCCGCGCAGGCCGCGGACGACGTCCAGGTACGAGCTGCCCCATGCGTGCCGCGCGCGCGCGTGCGCATCCGCGTCCCAGGTCACGCCGGGCGGTGGCGGGGGGAGGGGCGACGCGGCCGGCACGGCGGCGGCGCCCAGCGGCACCGGCTCCTCCGGGTCCTGTGCGTCGAAGCCGAGCCGCTCGCGCACGAGCGGCATCGCGCCGCGCAGCTGCTGCGCCGTCGGCTGCTGATCCTCGTAGCCCCAGCCCCAGTGCTTGCGCCGGCGCGCCATGAAGGGAACCCTACGGCGCCGGGCCGGCCGCGCTCCCTCCCCTAACCTGACGGCCATGCCCGCCCTTCCGGCCATCCTCGCGCGTGGACCCTGGAGCCCGGGCGAGATCGAGGCGCGCTGGCTGCCGGAGCCCTACGAGCCACAGGCCGCGCAGGAGGCGGCCGCCGACGAGGCGATCCGGGCGCTGCGCGAGCGCGGGTCGCCGAGCCACGACGGCGTCGCCGCGCGGCTCGCCGGGCACCGAGTGACCGGCGACGGACGGCTCGTCCTCGAGCTGCAGCCCGCCCGCTGGGCCCTGCGCCTCGTGCCCGGCGACGCCGCCGACAGCCTGTCCGCGCTCTGCGTGACGCGCGACTGCGACGGCCGCTGGCTGGCCGGCCGCCGCGCCGAGTGGCTGTCGTCGTGGGCGGGGCAGTGGGCGCTCGGGGCCGGCGGCGCCGTGGACCCGGACGAGAACCCCGTCGACACGCTCGTGCGCGAGCTCGACGAGGAGTGGTCTGTGTCGCCGGAGAGCGTGACCGGCGAGGCGCTCGTCGCGCTGCCGCAGCGGATGACGATGTTCATCGGGATGGCCTGGCTGCCGGCGGGCGCCGAGGTGACGCCCGACCACGAGCACGACGCCTACGCGTGGTGGCCCGCCGACCCGGCCGAGTGGCCGCCGGAGGCCCATCCGCAGCTGCGCACGATGGCCGCCCTCCTGGCCGCGGCGGGCCGTGGCGCGGACCGGTCATGAAGCTGCTGACCTACGACCACCTGAAGTGGGCGTCCTTCACCCACTCGACGGTCTACTTCTGCCTCCTCATCGCCTGGATCGTCCCCGGGCTGCACGCCTTCGAGTTCGTCTTCGGCCTCGCCCACGGGCTCGGGTGGATCGCCATGTGCCTCGCGTGCTCGGTGGCCCTGCACCGGCGGATCATCTCCATGCGGCTGGCCGTCGCCGTGTGCGTCATAGGCGCCGTCGGACCCTTCGTCGGGTCGTATGAGTTCGTCCACGAGGAACGTCGCCGTGCAGACCCGCCGGTGCCCGACCCGGGGCGCTACAGTCAAGGCACGCATGGCGGTTGAGACGCGGGTGCAGGTGCCGATGCCCCAGATGGGGGAATCGGTGACCGAAGGTGTCGTGCTCGAGTGGCACGTCAAGGTGGGCGACACGGTCGCCAGCGACGACGTACTCGTGGAGATCTCCACGGACAAGGTGGACGCCGAGGTTCCCTCGCCGGCCACCGGCACGGTCGTAGCCCTCCTCGTCGATGAGGGCGACACCGTCGCGGTCGGCGCACCCCTCTGCGAGATCGAGAGCGGGGACGACGACGGCGACGGCGCCCAGCCCGCCGGCGGCGAGCCGGACAACGGCGCCGCGGCCGCCCCGAACGGCGACGCCGGCGAGAGCGCCGGCCAGACGATCGAGATCACCATGCCGGCCATGGGCGAGTCGGTCACCGAGGGCACCATCCTCGAGTGGGCGAAGTCCGTCGGCGACCACATCGAGACCGACGAGACGCTCGTCGAGATCTCCACCGACAAGGTCGACGCGGAGGTCCCGTCGCCGGCCAGCGGCACCATCAGCGAGATCCTCGCCGACGCGGGCGACACCGTCACCGTCGGGCAGGTCCTGGCCCGCCTCGTCACGACGAACGGCGCCTCGGCCGGCACCGCCGCCGCGCCGACCCCCTCCGAGGCCCCCGCGCAGGGCAACGGCGCCGCCGCCGCGCCCGCCGCCGCGGAGCAGGGCGTCAATGCCTCCCCCGTCGCCAGGCGCATCGCCGCCGCCGAGGGCGTAGACCTCAGCCGGGTGACCGGCAGCGGCCCGCAGGGCCGCATCACGAAGGCCGACGTGCTGGCGGGCGAGAACGGGGGCGCCCCCGCCGCCGCGCCCGCGCAGGCCCGCGGCGAGCTCATCAAGGGCGCCTCGGCGATGCTCGCCCGGTACATGGACGAGTCGCGGGAGATCCCGACCGCGACGTCGTTCCGCACGATGACCGTCACGGTCATGGACGGCCGGCGCAAGCAGCTCAAGGAGGGCGGCCAGAAGGTCTCCTTCACCCACCTGATCGGCTATGCCGTGGCCGTCGCGGCGACCGACGAGATGCCGGTCATGGCCCACCACTTCGAGCAGCGCGACGGCAAGCCGTACCGCCTCGACGACGGTCAGGTGAACCTCGGCATCGCGGTCGACGTCGAGAAGAAGGACGGCTCGCGCACGCTGATGGTGCCGGTCATCAAGAACGCCGGCGGCCTGTCGTTCCGCGGGTTCCTCGACGCCTTCAACGACCTGATCGCCCGTGCGCGCGAGAACAAGCTCACCGCCGACGACCTCATGGGCGCCAACGTGAGCCTCACGAACCCGGGCGGCATCGGCACCGTCGCGTCCGTGCCGCGCCTGATGAGCGGCCAGGGCACCATCGTCGCCACGGGCTCCATCGCCTACCCGGTCGGCCTGGGCGCCATCGGCGAGGTCATCGGGGCCGAGAAGGTCATGACGATGACCTCGACCTACGACCACCGCGTGATCCAGGGCGCGGAGTCCGGGCGCTTCCTGAAGACCATCGAGGACCTCCTGCAGGGCGACGGCGGCTTCTACGACCGCGTGTTCGCCGACCTCGGCGTCGCGCTCGGCCCGGCTCCGGCCCCGCCAGCCCCGGCGGCCCCGGCGGCCGTCGCCCGCGACGTCGTTCCGGCCGCGGCACGCGCCGCGGCGCCGCCCGACGAGGAACTGCTGCAGGCCGTGCAGGCCGCGACCGCGCTCGTCAAGGCCTACCGCACGCACGGCCACCTCGCGGCGCGCCTGGACCCGCTGGGCACCGAGCCCGAGGGCGACCCGGCGCTCGACCCCGAGCCGCTGAACCTCAGCGACGAGATGATGCGCCGGATCCCGGCCAAGATCCTGCGCATCGGCGTCCCCGGCGCGACGCTGTACGACGCGCTCCCGCACCTGCGCGAGACCTACACCGGCACGATCGCCTACGAGATCGAGCACATCGCCTCGCACCGCCAGCGCGTCTGGCTGCGCGAGAAGATCGAGACCGGCGCCTTCCGCAGTGGCCTCACGAACGACGAGAAGACCTGGCTCCTCGGCCGCCTCGTCAAGGTGGACGCGTTCGAGCGCTTCATGCACAAGGCCTACCTCGGCCAGAAGCAGTTCTCGATCGAGGGCCTCGACATGACGGTGCCGATGCTCGACGAGATCATCCAGCTCTCGGCCGCGCACGGTGCGCGCGAGGTCGTCGTCGGCATGGCCCATCGCGGGCGGCTCAACGTGCTGGCCCACAACCTCGGCCGGCCGTACGACTCGATCTTCGCGGAGTTCGAGGGCGCCTCCACGCTCGAGGCGGTCACGACGATCCCGCAGGGCGGCACCGGCGACGTCAAGTACCACCACGGCTCGCAGGGCTCCTACCAGCTGCCCAACGGCGAGTCGATCCTCGTCAACCTCGAGAGCAACCCGTCGCACCTCGAGTTCGTCGACCCGGTCGTCGTCGGCGCCGCCCGCGCCGCGCAGACCACCCGCCAGGGCGCGCACGCGCATCGCGACACGAACGCCGCAGTGCCGGTGATCCTCCACGGCGACGCGGCGTTCCCCGCCCAGGGCGTGGTCGCGGAGACGCTGAACCTGCAGGCGCTCGATGGCTACGCGGTCGGCGGCTCGGTCCACCTCATCCAGAACAACCAGGTCGGCTTCACCACCGACCCGGACGACGCGCGCTCCACCCGCTGGGCATCAGATCTGGCCAAGGGCTTCGACGTGCCGATCTTCCACGTCAACGCCGACGACCCGGCCGCCTGCATCAGCGCCGTGCGCCTCGCCTTCGCCTTCCGCCAGGAGTTCGGCCACGACGTGCTCATCGACGTCGTCGGCTACCGCCGCTTCGGCCACAACGAGGCCGACGAGCCGGCCTACACGCAGCCGGAGATGACCGCCGTCATCAAGCGCCACAAGCGCGTCGCGGAGCTGTGGGCCGAGAAGCTGATCGCCGAGGGCATCGTCACCCAGGAGGACGTCGACCGCCAGGAGCAGGAGGTCTGGGACCACCTCGCCTCGCTGCACCGCGGTCTCAAGGACCGCATCAATGCCGCCGCCGAGGCCGGCCAGGTCGAGCAGCCCACCGGCGAGTACCAGCTCGACCGCTCGGCGTCGCCCGAGGTCAGGACCGCCGTCGAGGCGGACCGGCTGCGCGCGCTCAACGAGGAGCTGCTCGAGGTCCCTGAGGGCTTCACGGTGCACCCGAAGCTCGCCAAGCAGCTCGAGCGCCGGCGCGACGCGCTCGGCGCCGACGGCGGCATCGACTGGGCCCAGGCCGAGTCGCTCGCGTTCGCGTCGCTGCTGACCGAGGGGACGCCGATCCGCCTCACCGGGCAGGACGTCGAGCGCGGGACGTTCTCGCAGCGCCACCTCGTCTTCCACGACGCGAAGACCGGCCAGACGCTGTGCCCGATCCAGCACCTGCCGGGCGCGCTGGCCCCGTTCGAGCTGCACAACTCGCCGCTGAGCGAGATCGCCTGCGTCGGCTTCGAGTACGGCTACAGCGCGGAGGCGCCCGAGACCCTCGTCCTGTGGGAGGCGCAGTTCGGCGACTTCGCCAACGGCGCCCAGGTCATCATCGACCAGTTCATCGCCAGCGGGCTGGCCAAGTGGGGCCAGACGACGCGGCTGACGCTGCTGCTGCCGCACGGCTACGAGGGCTCGGGGCCCGAGCACTCCAGCGCCCGGCTCGAGCGCTTCCTGCAGCTCGCCGCCGAGGGCAACATCCGCGTGGCGAACCTCACCACGCCGGCCCAGTACTTCCACCTTCTGCGCCGCCAGGCGCGCGTGGCCAAGCAGCGGCCGCTGGTCATCATGACCCCCAAGTCGCTGCTGCGCCTGCCGCAGGCGACGAACCGCGTCGAGCACCTCGCCGACACGCAGTTCTATCCCGTGCTCGCCGAGCCGCGGGTGGACGACGCCCAGGTCAAGCGGCTCGTCCTGTGCACCGGCAAGATCTACTACGACATCGTCGGCCACCCCGACCGCGCGGACAACCAGCGCGTGGCGGTCGGCCGGGTCGAGCTGCTGTACCCGTTCCCCGAGGGCCAGATCCGCGAGCTGATCGGGCGCTATCCGAACCTCGAGGAGATCGTGTGGGTCCAGGAGGAGCCGCGCAACATGGGCGCCCGCGCGCACATGTTCCCGCGCCTCATGCAGATCCTCGAGGACCACCTGCACTTCGGCTTCATCGGCCGGCCCGAGCGCGCGTCACCGGGCGAGGGCTATCCGGCCGCCCACGTCGAGGAGCAGAGCCGCATCATCGCCACGGCGCTCGACGTCGACCAGCCGGTCTCGCAGTACCCGCGCAAGATGCCGGGCGAGCGCTGAGCGCGGACGCCCGCGGTCAGTCTGCGGCGAGCGCGCGCCGCATCGCGGCCGCCCCCGGCGCGACGTCGTCGGTGAGCCGCTCGAGCAGCGTCGTCCACCGGGGGTTGCGCTCGATCGCCTCGCGCACCAGCAGCAGGCCCCTCTGCGGACCGGCGGCGAGGCCGGCCCAGAACAGCAGCTCGTCGTTGTCGGGCGCCAGCTGCGCGGCCTGCTCGTAGCGCGGGCCGGCCTCCTCGTGACGGCCCTGGGCGACGAGCTCGTCGGCCTCGCCCGCGAGCTCGTAGGCGCGCTGGAGCACGAGCAGGCGTCGCAGCTCGCCGAGCGGGTCGCGGTGATCCTCGACGCGCAGGTCGACGGCGTGTGCGTGCGGCGGGCCCTGCGCGGGGACGACGAGCAGTGCGGCGGACTGGCGGCCGCGCACGTCGCCGCCGGCCGCCTCGGCGCCGTCGAGCGCGTCCACCAGCCGCTCGGCGAGCGGCCCGGTCGCGCGCTCGAACGCGGCGGCCATCGCCTCGGGCACGCCCTCGTTGAGCATCATGTTGGCCTGCGCCGCGAAGCCGGGCCCTTCCACGTCGCCCGCGTGGCGGATGCAGTCGGCGCCCGTCCACGCAGCGCCGTCGCCGCGCGCGTCCACGACCCCGACCTGGCGCATGCCCGCGTTCGGCTGCGCGCCGACCGCGACGCGCAGCGCCTCGCGCGCGTCACCCCGGGCCGCGAGGGTCTCCAGGACGGCCGGGCCGGTGTCCGGGTCGGGCACCGACTGGACGGCGACGGCGCCGACGCCGGCCTGGGCGAACGGGACGACCGACCCGACCGAGAACCAGTGCGACTGGACGGCGACGCCGAGCTCGAGCGAGTCCGGGTCGCGGGCGACGATGGAGTACGTGCCGCGGCGCACCATGGCGGCGAGCGTAGCCCAGACCGCGGCGGGCGCGAGGACTGCCGCACCGACGTCGACCGGGCGGGCCGATGGCGCCCTCGCGCCGCACCGACGTCGACCGGGCGGGCCGATGGCGCCTTGGCGCGAGGCTCTGGGGGTGGGACGCCGCGTAGCCTGCGACCCATGACCCCGAGAGCCGAGCTCGTCCTCGAACGCGTGCGCGCGATCCCCCCGGGCTTCGTACGCGCGTACTCCGACCTCGACCCCGGCGCGCCGCGGTTCGCCGGTGCCGTGCTGTCGGCCAGCGACGACCCGGAGCTGCCCTGGCACCGCGTCGTCCGCGCGGACGGCTCGGTCCCGAAGGGCGCTCGCCAGCGTGCGCTGCTGGAGGCCGAGGAGGTCCCGTTCCGCGGCGACCGGGTCGACATGCGCGCGGCCCGGATACCGTCTGGGGCGGATGTGGCATCAGGCTGAGCTCACACTGCGCCCGCGGCCCCGCGGGTTCCATCTCATAACCGACGAGGTCGTCGGCGCGGTCGCGGAGCTGCGCGAGGTGCGCGTCGGGCTCGCGCACCTGTTCCTGCGCCACACGTCGGCGTCGCTGACGCTCAACGAGAACGCCAGCCCCGACGTGCGCCGCGACTTCCGCGAGTGGTTCGACCGGGCGGTGCCCGACGACACCGGCTACTTCGCGCATACGCTCGAGGGCCCGGACGACATGCCGTCGCACATCAAGAGCTCGCTCACGGGCAACGACCTCACGCTGCCGATCCGCGACGGCCGCCTCGCGGTCGGCACGTGGCAGGGGGTCTACCTGTGCGAGCACCGCGACCACGGCGGGCCGCGGTCGCTGCTCGTCACGGTGTGGGGCGAATGAGCGGGACGACCAGCTACGGCGCGCTCGTCGAGCACCACGGCCTGTCGGCCAGCCACCACCTCGTCCTGGAGCTCGTCCGGCCCGGCAGCCGCGTGCTCGACGTCGGCTGCGCCGAGGGCTACCTGTCCGCCGAGCTCATCGCCCGCGGCTGCGACGTCGTCGGCGTCGAGCCGGACGAGCGCGCGGCGGCCATCGCCCGCGAGCGCGGACTCGACGTCCTCGAGGTCGACATCGAGCAGGTCACGCTCGACGCGGCCGGCTTCGACGTCGTGATCTTCGCCGACGTGCTCGAGCACCTGCGCGACCCGGAGGAGGTGCTGCGCCGCATGCGGCCCGCCGGCCACGTCGTCGTGTCGCTGCCGAACATCGCGCACTGGACCGCGCGCCGGACGCTGCTGCGCGGCGACTTCCCACGCGAGGACTTCGGGCTCTTCGACCGCACGCACCTGCGCTACTTCACGCGCGCCACCGCACGCGAACTGGCCGAGCAGGCGGGCTACCGCGTCGCGACCGAGCGCTTCGCCGACGCGCCGCTGCCGCTCGAGTCGCACGTCGGCGCGCTGAAGCGCCTGCGCCCGCATGCGCTGCGGATGTCCCCGGAGCTGTTCGCGCTGCAGGTCGTGCTCAGCCTCGAGCCCGCCTGAGCGCGCGGAACTCGAGGATGTCGTGCGGGACCGGGCGCAGGGCGCGGTCGTCGGCGCGCGGCAGCTCCTGCACCGCGATCTCGGTCTCGGTCCCGTCGGCCTCGATGCGCGCCGCCCCGGCGCCCGGACGCGACGACACCGCCATGACGAGCCGGTCACCCTCGAACAGCAGGCCGACGCCGTCGTCGGCCGCCCAGCCTGCGGGCAGCGCTCCCGTCCGCACCGCCTCGCGGTAGGCGGGCAGGCGGTCGGGGTCGCCGTCACGGTGCGCCGAGAACGAGTACGGCAGGAGTCCGAGCCCGGCGATCGGCGCCGGCCGGCCGCCCGACTTCGTGATGCCGCCGGCGAACCAGCACATGGCGCCCGCGCTGAGGCCGGCCAGCACGATGCCGTGCTCCCACGCCTCGCGCAGGATCGCGTCGAGGCCGTGCTCGCGCCAGATCGCCAGCATGTTGCGCATCGAGCCGCCGCCGACGTAGACGAGGTCGTGGCCGAGGACGAGCCCATGGAGGGCGACGGGATTCTCGTGCAGCCGGAACAGCGACAGCACGGTCGTCGCCGCCGCGGTGCCGTCGTAAGCGGCGTGGAAGCGATCGACCTGCTCGACAGGGTCGCCGCTCGCCGTCGGCAGGTACAGCAGCCGCGGCTCGCGCTTGCCGGTCAGGCTCAGCAGGAAGTGGTCGAGCGCAGGGACCTCCGGCTCCATCGTGAAGCCGCCCCCGCCCATCGCGAAGATGCGCCGGGTCCGCTCAGGCGGCAAGGGCCGACTCGAGGTCGCGGCCGACGAAGTGAGCTGCAGCGCCGTCCCCGTCGAGCATCCCCTCCGTCATCAGACGATGGTAGGACGCCCGGCGCCCCGGCTTGGACGCCGGCGTCGAAGCTACTTGCCCTGCCAGTCCGGCGCGCGCTTCTCGGCGAACGCGACCGCGCCCTCGCGCGCGTCCGCGGACGCGAAGATCGGCCCGGAGATCTCCTCCTGGCGGTCCCACATCTCGCGCAGCGGCCACTCGGGCGCGTGCTCGAGGATGCGCTTGGAGCCGCGCAGCGACAGCGGAGCGTTCTGGGCGATGGCGCCCGCGAGCTCCAGCGCCGTCTCGAGCGCCTGGCCCGGCTCCGCGATCCGGTTGACGAGCCCGACCTCGTAGAGGCGCTCGGCCGGGTACAGGTCGCCGGTCAGCGCCATCTCCATGGCGAAGTGGTACGGGATGCGGCGCGGCAGACGCAGCAGCGCGCCGCCGGCGGCCACGAGGCCGCGCTTGGCCTCGGGCGTGCCGAGCTTCGCGCCCCGCGCCGCGACCAGCAGGTCACACGCGAGCGCGACCTCCAGGCCGCCTGCGACCGCGAAGCCCTCGATCGCCGCGATCAGCGGCTTGCGCGACGGCTTGCGCACGATGCCGGCGAACCCGCGGCCCTCGACCCAGGGCCGCTTGCCCTCGGCGAACGCCTTGAGGTCCATGCCGGCGGAGAAGCCGCTGCCCGCCCCGGTCAGCACGCCCAGCGCGAGCTGCGCGTCGCCGTCGAGCTCGTCGAGCCCCGCCGCGATGCCGTGGGCGACGTCGAGGTTGATCGCGTTCCGCGCCTCGGGCCGGTTGATGGTGATGATCAGTACGCCGTCACGGCGCTCGGTCAGGACCGCTTCGCTCATGTCGTGGACGTTATGCGTTACGCGAACAGCGTGAGGTCCGGCTCGCGCTCGCCCCGCAGCACGGCGAGGTCGACCTCGACGCACGCGATGCCGCGCGCCTCGGCCAGCGTGCGCGCCTGCGGCTTGATCGCCTGCGCCGCGAGCACGCCCCGGCAGGCGCCCATCGCCGGGTCCAGGCGGATGCGCTCGAGATAGCGCGTCAGCTGCTCGACCGACTCGATCGTGGCGATGCGCTTGATCTCCACCGCGATCCACCCGTCGTCCTCGTCACGGCACATGAGGTCGACCGGCCCGATGTCGGTCGGCCACTCGCGCCGCACGAGCCGCAGCCCCTCGCCGCACCAGTGCGGCTGGCCGGCCAGCAGCTCCTGCAGGTCGCGCTCGACGCCATCCTTCTCCAGCGCCGCCGCCTCGCCCATGTCGTGCTCCGTGTCCGAGAGCACCTCGCTGATCGCGATGTCGAGCCGGTCCTCGCCCTTGACCTTGCGGACGACCATGAACCCGTCGCCCTCCTCGATGGCCGTGGGCGGGGTCATCCAGTTCTGCGGCTTGACGGATGACCCCCCGTCGTGCCAGATGGAGACGCCGCCATCGGCCTTGAACATCAGCAGGCGGACGGCCTCGGGAAGGTGGGTCGTCAGACGACCGGTGTAGTCCACGGAACAGCGAGCGACGATCAACCGCACGCCGGGCACGGTACCCCGTCGCGACGACGAATCGCCTGACGGCCGTGGCGCTTGTGTTCGAGAGGTGCGAGTGAGAAGCTCGCGAACACCTCAACCGTCAGGAGCGCTCATGCCCAAGTACCTGATCGAGGCGTCCTACACGCTGGACGGCGTGAAGGGCGTCCAGAGCGCCGGTGGGACCAGCAGGCGTGATGCCGTCGCGAAGGCCGCCGAGAGCGCGGGCGGGCGGCTCGAGACGTTCTACTTCGCATTCGGCGACCACGACGTCTACACGATCGTCGACCTTCCCGACAACGAGAGCGCCGCCGCCGTCGCCCTGGGCGTCAACGCGGCCGGTGGAGCGACCGTGCGCACGGTCGTGCTGCTGACTCCGGAAGAGGTCGACGCGGCCGCGAAGCGATCGGTGTCCTACCGCCCGCCGGGCGCCTGAACCACCGCGGACCTCGCACCCAGCGTCGACCTTCTCCGCCCCACGCTGAGGAACTCGACGCTCGGCGTCACGAGCCGTCCCGCTCCGCCGGGGCCCGCGCGAAGATCAGCTTCGCCAGACGCGCCGCCTCGGCCTTGCGGCGCGCATCGCTCTGCGCCGGGACGTGGACGGTCACGCGGGCGATGCGGTCGGCGGAGAACGCGACGAGCTGCGCGCGGCCCCGGGTCCAGAACGCCCCCGTGCCGCCGTAGGTGCTGTCGTCGCCGACGTGGCGGACGTCGTGCGGGCGCAGGTCCGGGATCGGGTTGAACTTCTGCTGGGCCTCGGAGAGCTGGTTGTAGTACCGGCGCGTGGCGTCGGCGGCGCCGTCGAGCAGGATGCGCACGTTGACCGCGCCGCGCGCGTAGCGGCAGATCGAGAGGTCGAGGGAGTCGTTGCGCTCGGCTCGCAGCCCGGACACGCCGACGACCTTCTCCACCGTGCGGGTCGGCAGGAGCGGGCAGACCGAGAGGCCGTCCACGCCCTCGGCGCTGCGGTCGGCGTCGTGCTCGAGCTCCTCGCCGTTCGAGGCCGAGAGCGACGAGCGGTACGTCGTGGTCGCGCTCCCCCCGGAGCCGCAGGCGGCGAGGGCGGCCGCCGCCAGCCACAGGGTCAGGACGAGGGCGATGCGCGACACACCCTCATCCTGACGACCGCTCCGCCGCTACGGCGTCCGCACGGCGACCTTCAGCGCCGGCGTCCCCGTCCCCCGCATCCGCTCGTCCCCCGACCACTGCGCGACGAAGCGCGCGGTGTGGTTCAGCCGGGTGACGACCGTGAACGTGCCGTTCGACGCCGCCGCGACCTCCTGGTACAGCCACCGCGTCGAGCCCTGCTCGCGCAGCGAGACGACGATGCGCTCACCGCCCCGGGCGCCCCGCAGGCGGCCGTCGATGCGGATCGTGCCGCCGGGCTTGGCCACGACCGGCGACGCCGCCCGGATGCTCAGCCGCGAGCGCCGGGCCGTGGAGCCCGCCGTGGTCGTCGAGAACAGGCCGTTGGCCCGGGTGAGCGCGTACGCCGACGTGCGGCCCGCCACCGCGATGCCGTTCGCGGTCAGCGCGCGCGCCGCCACGAGCTGCGGCTGCCACGTGCGGCCGCCGTCGTCGGTGCGCAGCACGTAGCCGGCCTGGTCGGCGCCGAACTCGCCCACGGCGACGTAGCCGTGGCGCGAGTCCGAGAAGCGCACGGCGTAGCCGAGCTCGGTCCCCAGCCCCGGCAGCGCGCGCCAGCGGCGGCCACGATCGCTCGACGTCCACATCGTCCCCTCGGCGTCCAGGAGGTAGATCGTGCGCGAGCCGACGAGGTCGACGTCGTTGACGCGCGTCTTCGGCGTCGGGCGCTTGATCGCCCTCCACGACCGCCCCGAGTCGGTCGAGAGCCGCAGCGCCTTGGGCCCGAACGCGAGGACGACGCCCCCGGAGTGGTCGATGCCGAACAGCGAGTCCTCGCGGATCACCTTGTCCGGGTTGGCCTTGAACGTCTGGCCGCCGTCGGTCGACCGCCTCACCCCGACCGGGCCGGCGAGCACGACGATGGCCGAGCTCAGCGCGGCGACCGCCTGCGGGCGCAGCGCGGTGCCCGCGTTGAGGATCTGCCAGGAGCTGCCGGCGTTGTCGGTGCGCAGTAGCTGGCCGGTGACGTCGAGCACGAAGCCGGTGCGCAGCGAGACGTAGGAGACGTCGCGCACGGTGTCGGACGTCGCCGCGTCGATCTCGGTCCAGCTCAGACCGCCGTCGGTCGTGCGGGCCAGCGAGCCGCGGTCGCCGTACGCATACGCGACGCCGGCGCCGGACGCCTGCAAGCCGTTGAACCGCCCGGGCAGCGCCCCGCCGAGCGGCGAGAACGTCGCGCCGCCGTCATCGCTCGTCACCGTCGTGCCGCGGACGCCGACCGACACGGCGCGGGCCGGCGAGGCGAACGCCACCGCCTGCAGCCGCCGCGCGGACGCCGACAGCGAGACCCACGTCTTGCCGCCGTCCGTGGTGCGCACGAGCCGGTCGCCGGCCGGCGTCAGGCCGAGGCACAGGTCGGTCGTCGCGCAGCGAATCTGGCGCAGACCGGGGGTGTCGGCGGGCAGGCCGAGCTCGTTCCACGTCGAGCCGCCGTCGGTCGTCGCCAGGACGAACGGGGCGTCGCCCACCGCGTAGCCGACGGACGGGTTGACGAAGGTCAGCGACCGCATCGGGAACGGCTCGTCGACGACCGGCGTCCACGTGTTGCCGGCGTCGATGGTCGCGAAGACGTTGCCGCCGTCGGTCGTGGCGAAGCCCTGGGTGTCGGAGACGAAGAGGAGGTCGGTCGGGCTCACCCCGGACGACGCGCTCGTCGCCGCGGTGCCCGGCACCGCGGTCCGCCGCGACCAGGTGCGCCCAGAGTCGGTGGAGCGCAGGATGTTGCCGTTGCCGAGGAGGATGAACCCGGTCGCCGGGCTCGGGAAGCTCACGGTCACGATCCCGCCCGTGCAGCTCGCGTCGCTCGCCGTCCACGGCAGGCGGCGGAACGTGCGCCCGCCGTCGTCGGAGCGGCGCAGCGCGCAGCGCCCGGCGACCACGAGGCTGTCGGGGCCGAGGACGCGCAGGACGCCGAGCGGCTCGGTGAGCCCGGTGTTGATGCCGCGCCACGTGGCGCCGGCGTCGTCGGTGCGCAGCAGCGTCCCGAAGTCGCCCGCCGCGTAGCCGCGGGCGCCAGCGAAGTCGAGCGCGTTGAGCGCGGTCCCCTGGGGCAGTGGGTTGCCCCAGCGCCAGCCGGAGTGGCTGGTCTGGACGGCCGCGCCGGCGGTGGCGGGCACGGCGAGCGCGAGGGCGGCCAGTGCGGCTCCCGCGAGCAGTTGCGAACTTCTCAGGACCCTCATACGTTGTGCGAAACGAATGTCCAGAACTCTGGTTGCGACCTTACTGTGCGGACTCGCCCTATTGCTAGGTGCGGGTCCGGCGTCGGCCGCGGTCACGGTCGGCAGCTCGCTGCGCGCCCGCGCCGACCTGTTCACGCGGTGCGATTCGTTCTGCACCGAGCTCCAGGTGGCGCGCCCGGGCGGGCTGCCCGCGGCCACGATCCCGAGCGACGGCGTGATCACCCGCTGGCGCGTGCGGGCGGCGACGCAGGGGCTCGTGCGGCTGCGCATCCTGCAGCCGCTCGAGGACGGCAGCTACGTCGCGGTGGCCGAGAGCGACCCGCAGGTGCTGCAGCGCGGCCACGCGCCCGGGCGCGACGTCATCTACGAGTTCGCCGCCCGGATCCCCGTTCGCGAGGGCGATCAGATCGCCCTGGACCGCGACCGCCGGGCCGGCGCGGTCTTCCACTCCTACGGGTCCGACGCCTCGTACGCGACGGCGACGTTTGCGCCGGTCCTCGGCGACGCGCCGGCGGTCCCGCAGCCGCCCGCCGCCGGCCGCGAGCTGCTCCTCAACGCCGACCTCGAGCGCGACGCCGACCACGACGGCCTCGGTGACGAGAGCCAGGACTCCTGCCCGCAGGTACCGGCCGACACGCCGGACGTCCCGTGTCCGCCGCGCGAGGAGCCGCCGCCCGTCGTCACCCCGGTCGGGCCGGGCACACAGACCGGCACGGAGGGGCCGACGGTCACCGGCGAGGGCGGCCCGTCACGTCCCACCGGCCGATCGCCGCGCCCGCACAGCCGGGCGCCGAAGGTCCGCCACAGCCCGCGCCGCCCGGTGGTGCGCAACGAATCCCACCGGACCGGCCGTCCCGTGCGGGGTACGCCGCCGCGGCGCAGCGAGCGCACGCGCAGCGGCCACACGCAGCACCCCAAGGTCCGCCCGGCGCCGCCGCGCCGCACGGAGCGCCGGCCGACGGGGCACGCGCAGGAGCCGAAGAAGCGGGCGACCCCGCCCCACCGCTCGCCGGAGCACGTCGAGCCGCACGCGCGCAAGCCGACCCGCCGGCAGGACCCGCCGCGGCCGAAGGGCCGGCGCAACCGGCGCCACGCCACACATCCGCACGTGAAGCCGAACCCGCCGAAGCCGCCGGCGCCGCCCGGGTTCGAGCCGCACTGATCGGGCCCGCCGTCGGACGTGCGTCAGGTTTGTCCCGGGGGGTGGGCAAAAGCTGACGCACGTCCCCGGCGAGATGTGTGCGGGCGCCCACGCCGCGGGCAGCTCACGCGGGCGCCCACGCCGCGCGCAGCTCACGCGGGCGCCCACGCCGCGGGCAGCTCACGCGGGCGCCCACGCCGCGCGCAGCTCACGCGGGCGCCCACGCCGCGGGCAGCTCGCGCGGGGCGCCTACGCCGCGCGCAGCTCGCGCGGCACGGCGGCCCGCAGCCGCTGCGCCAGCTCGGCGACCTCGGGATCCGACCCCAGCTCGAGCGCGCGGTCGCACGCGGCGAGGGTGTCGGTCACCCGGTCGGTGCGGGCCAGCGCGTGGGCGTAGCGGCCCCAGGCCGCCCCGGACTCCGGGTCGACCTTCGTCGCCTGCTCGCACGCCGACACCTCGGCGCCGAGATCGCCGGCGAGGTGGAAGGCGAGCGCGAGGTCGAGGAGGCCGTCGACCGACGGACCCAGCCGCCGCGCGGTCTCGAGCGCGGCGATCGCGGCGTCGCGGTCCATCAGCCGCAGGCGCAGGCGGCCGACCCGCTCCCAGGCGTCCGCGTCGGCCGGTCCGCGGGCGGCGGCGCGGTCGGCGGCCTCGGCGGCGAGGTCGATCGCCCCCATGTCCTCGTAGATGCGCGACGCGAAGCGGTGCGGCGTCGGGCGGTCGTCCTCGACCCGGGCCCAGTCGCGCATCGAGCGCCCGGCGGCGGGGAGGTCGCCCGCCTGCCAGAACGCGAGCGTCATGAGCCGCAGGACCGCGGGGTTGCCCGGCTCGGCGTCGCGCGCGTAGATGAGGCGCTGGGCCGCGAGCTTGTAGTTGCCCTCGGCCATGGCGTGCTGCGCCGCGGTCATGAACCGCTGCACCCGCTCGGCGCCGGGATCGGGCTTGGAGAAGTCGACGAACTGCAGCGAGCCCGCCGGCACCGTGCGCACGCCGGGCTGGAAGCGCACCCGCGCCCACTGCTGAAGCGTGTCCTCGTCGCCGGTGAAGTAGATGCCGGTGACCGTGCCGACGCCCCACTCGGGGTACGAGAGGCAGCGCGCGTAGCGGTGCACGACCGAGTGGTCCGGCGTGCGGTCGCCGAACGGGTCGTTGCGCTGCCGGTCCTCGGCGGCGGCCCGGGCGGCCTGCTCGCGCTCGTAGTTGCGGCGGCCCTCCTCGGCGCGCGCGGCGCGCGCGGCGGCGGCGTTGACCTTGACGGCGTTGCGCGAGACCCGCCCGCCGCGGGACCCCTCGGCGAGCGACTCGAGCTGGTCGGCGGCGAGGTTGATCGCCTTCAGGTGGCGCTCGTGCTCGAACTGCTTGCCGGGGGGCGCGAGGTCGGGGTGCCACACCTTCGCCAGCCGCCGGCGCGCGAGCTGGACGTCGCGCTTGTCGAACGGCGGCTCGAGCTCGAGCAGCAGGATCCCCTGCTCGATGTCGTAGACCGGAGGCACCGTCTCAGGGTATCCACCCCAACCGCACCCGCGCAGCCCCGCCGGCCCCGCCGCCGCCCGGCGCGGTAGCGTCGCGCCGATGCCCGCCGACACCGAGAAGCGCGCCGCCGCGCAGGCCGCCGCCCAGCTCGTCGAGGACGGCATGCGGGTCGGCCTGGGCACCGGATCGACCGTCGCGTTCCTGCTGCCCGCACTCGCGGCGCGGGGCCTGCGCGGCCTGCGCTGCGTGGCCACCTCGACGGCGACCGAGCAGCGCGCGCGCGAGCTCGGCCTGGCCGTCGAGTCCTTCGACCGCCTCGACCGCCTCGACATCGCGATCGACGGCGCCGATCAGGTCGCGCCCGACGGCTGGCTCGTGAAGGGCGGCGGCGGCGCCCACACCCGCGAGAAGGCCGTCGCCGTCACCGCCGACCGCTTCGTCGTCATCGTCCACGCCGAGAAGCTGGTGGACGCGATCCACGGCCCGGTGCCGCTGGAGCTCATGCGCTTCGGGCTGCCGTCAACGCTGCGGCGGCTGGGCGGGCGCGAACGGGTTCGCATCCGCGAAGGCTGGCCGCCGAGCCCCGACAACGGCGTGATCGCCGACCTGGAGGGCCCGGTCGGCGATCCAGCCGAGGTGGCCGGCCGTCTCGCCGGCACGGTGGGCGTCGTGGACCACGGGCTGTTCGCCCCAGAGCTCGTCACCGAGGTGATCGTCGCCGGGCCCGGCGGCGTGGAGCACCGCCATCAGTAGCCGTACGGTCCGTTGGAGGACGTGTTCGTCTGGCTCTGCGCCGGCGCGCCCTTCGTCGTCACCGCGCTCCACGTGCCGACGTCCTTGAGTCCCTGGCCCGCGGTCTCGCCCGCCTTGGCGTCCCCGGCGAACGTGTAGAGCGGCATCCCCTGGAACGCCACCTGCTTCGTGCCGTCGGGCCGCTTGACGGCGCTCAGCCCGTCCGCGCCCGTGGGCGCACCGGTCAGCGGATGCCAGCTGGCCAGGCACGTCTTGTCCTTGCAGATCCAGCGCCCGCCCTGCTCGCCGCTGAGGCGGTAGAGGGTCATGCCCCGCGCGTCGACGAGGATCGTCCTGCCGAGCTTCGCGTTCGATGCGGTGTGCACGGTGGCGTCGCCGGCGCTTGGCTGCGTGCCGCTCTTCGAGCTGCTTCCGCACGCCGCGAGCACGAGGGCCGATGCGACCACCGGGATGATGAGCCTGCCGATCCGGCCCATGTCGATCTCCTTCTGGCCGAGATGAGGTGTTCACCCCGAAAGGACCCCACGCGCGCGCGAATCCTTCCCGCACCCGGCCACTAGCCTCAGGTGTCCATGTCGGCTCAGTACATCTTCACGATGCACCGTCTCACGAAGGAGTTCCCTCCGGACAAGACGGTCGTCAAGGACGTGACCCTCGCGTTCCTCCCCGGCGCCAAGATCGGCGTGCTCGGCCTCAACGGCACCGGCAAGTCGTCGCTGCTGAACATCATGGCCGGCCGCGACACGGAGTTCCGCGGCGACGCGCAGCTCGCGCCCGGCGCGTCCGTCGGCCTCCTGGAGCAGGAGCCGCAGCTCGACGACTCCAAGGACGTCAAGGGCAACGTCGAGGACGGCGTCGCGGAGACGAAGGCGCTGCTCGAGCGCTTCAACGAGCTGGCGATGAACTACTCCGACGAGACCGCCGACGAGTTCGCCCGCCTGCAGGCCGAGATCGACGCGAAGAACGCGTGGGACCTCGACTCGCAGCTCGAGCAGGCGATGGACGCGCTGCGCCTGCCGCCGTCCGACGCCCCGGTCGACCGCCTGTCCGGCGGCGAGCGCCGCCGCGTCGCGCTGTGCCGGCTGCTCCTGCGCCGTCCGGACCTGCTGCTGCTCGACGAGCCGACGAACCATCTCGACGCCGAGTCGGTCGGCTGGCTCGAGCGCCACCTGGCCGAGTACCCGGGCACCATCGTCGCGGTCACCCACGACCGCTACTTCCTCGACAACGTCGCCGGCTGGATCCTCGAGCTCGACCGCGGCCGCGGGCTGCCGTTCGAGGGCAACTACTCGTCGTGGCTCGAGCAGAAGCAGGCCCGCCTGGCGCAGGAGGAGAAGTCCGACAAGGCCCGCCAGCGCACGATCGCGTCCGAGCTCGAGTGGGTGCGCGAGAACCCGAAGGGGCGGCGCAAGAAGGCCAAGGCGCGCCTGAACAACTACGAGGCGCTGCTCGCCCAGGACCGCAACGTCAAGCTCGATCAGGTCCAGATCCACATCCCGGCGGGCCCGCGGCTCGGCGACACGGTGGTGCGCGCGGAGAACCTCCGCAAGGGCTTCGGCGACCGCCTCCTGATCGACGACCTGTCCTTCGACCTGCCGCGCGGCGGCATCGTCGGCGTGATCGGCCCCAACGGCGCGGGCAAGACGACGCTCTTCCGGATGATCACCGGCCAGGAGCAGCCGGACGGCGGCACCCTGACCATCGGCGACACGGTCGAGATGGCCTACGTCGACCAGTCGCGCGACGACCTCGACCCCGACAAGAACGTCTGGGAGGTCATCTCGGGCGGCGACGAGCAGATTCAGGTGGGCGACCGCAAGATGAACTCGCGCGCCTACTGCTCCTCGTTCAACTTCAAGGGCTCGACCCAGCAGACGAAGGTCGGCAAGCTGTCCGGCGGCGAGCGCAACCGCGTGCACCTCGCCAGGCTGCTGAAGGAGGGCGGCAACCTGCTGCTCCTCGACGAGCCGACGAACGACCTCGACGTCGACACGCTGCGCGCGCTCGAGGAGGCGCTGCTCGACTTCGCCGGCTGTGCCGTGGTGATCTCCCACGATCGCTGGTTCCTGGACCGCGTCGCGACCCACGTGCTCGCCTTCGAGGGCGACTCCGAGGTCGTCTGGTTCGAGGGCAACTTCGAGGCCTACGAGGAGCACCGCCGCGCGCAACTGGGCGACGAGGCCGACCGCCCGCACCGCATCAGCTACAAGAAGCTGACGCGGACCTAGACGCGCCGGCCGGCCGCTGAGCGCCGGTAGGATCCGCGGACGGTGAGGGGTTGAGCAAGCAGGAGTCCGCGTACCGTGAGCTGCGCCGGCGGCTCGCTTCGGGTCAGTACGGCCCGGGCCACCGGCTGGTCATCGACCGCCTCGCCGCGGAGTTCGAGGTCAGCGCGATCCCGGTCCGCGAGGCCATCCGCCGTCTTGAGGCGGAGGGCTGGGTGACGTTCCGCCCCCACGTCGGCGCCGAGGTCGCGCCCATCACCGCCGATGCCTGGGTGCAGGCGCTGGAGCTGACCAGCGTGCTCGAGGGCCGGGCGACGGCGCTGGCGGCCGAGCATCTGACCACCGAGGACCTGGCCACGCTGCGCGCGTTCAACGAGCGCATGCGCAACGCCCTCGACGAGCTCGACCTGCGCGCGTTCGGCTCGTTCAACCACGACTTCCACGCGGTGTTCTACGACCGCTGCGGGCAGCCGTGGCTGCAGACGCTGCTCGCCGACCTGCAGTCGCGCCACCGCGGCTTCAGCCCGGACATCTTCAGCCTGATGCCGTCACGCAGCAAGGCGTCGCCGGTCGAGCACGAGGAGCTCGTCGCGGCGATCGAGCGCGGCGAGCCGGCGACGGTCGTGGAGCGGCTCGCGCGCGAGCACAAGATGCGCACGGCCGCGGCGTACCGCACCGACCACGACGCGCAGGCGGCGTGATCTCAGCGCGCCGCCGCGGCACGGCCGCGGGGCCGCTCCGGCGACGGCTCCGCGGGCCGCGCGGCCCGCGCCGACCAGGCCCGGAACGCCTCGATGTCGGCCGTGACGTGGCGGCTCGCGGCCGCCTCGACCTCGCCGGCGGGGGCACCCGACCGGATCAGCCCGACGATCTCCTCGTGCTCGGCGATCGACTGCGAGCCCCGGCGCGGCAGGCCCGCGAACGCTGAGCGCCGGACCACGAGCGCGCGCTGGCGCAGCTCGTGCAGCAGGCCGCGCAGCAGAGGGTTCCGGCAGTGGTCGCGCAGCTGCTCGTGGAAGCGCTGGTCCGCCGCCTCGAAGCCGGCAACGTCGAGCCCGTCCAGAGCGGTGCGCATCGCTTCGACCTCCGCCTCGAGCGCCTCCACGGGAACGTGGGCGGCGGCCGTCGCGGTCGCGTAGCCCTCGAGCAGCGCGAGCGCCTGGAGGCCGTCCTCGAACAGCTCCGGGCTGGCCGGCGCGACCACCGCGCCGGCGTTCGCCTCGTAGTGCACGAGCCCCTCGGCCTCCAGCCGCCGGATCGCCTCGCGGACGGGTTGCGCGCTGACGCCGAACTCCTGCGCGAGCGCACCGAACACGAGCCGCTGCCCCGGCGGGTAGCGGCTGTCGAGGATACGGGCGCGAACCCCGTCGTAGACGAGTTGATGCTTGCTCGTCGGACCGATCCTAGCCGGCCCCGACGCGGATCCGCCAGGCGCGAAGGTGCGTCTCGCCGTCCGTGATGCGCTCAACCGTGGGTCCTATATACCCGCCCCCGGACGCGCGCCGTCGCGGCGACGCCCGTGGCAGGATTTCCTAGCGGCCGACCGTGCGGCGGAACAGGAACCAGCAGACCACCGCGACGATCGCGGCGAGGATGGGGATGGTCCAGCCGATCACGCCGATGATGGCCAGCACCGCGCCGACGACCGTGACGAGGGCGGCGGTGCCGCCGGCCATGGTCGCCACGTAGGCACGCTGCTCGCGCTGCCGGCGGGACATGCGGGACGGCGGGCGACGGGCGGGAGAGCTCATAGGTGATCTCAGGATGCCAGAGTCGGACCGAGGGTACGGTGTCAGCATGGCCGTCACCGTCGTCGAGTTCACCGATCCGGGCTGTCCCTTCGCCTATTCCGCCGAGCCGCATCGGCGCCGGCTGCAATGGCTCTACGGCGATCTCGAGGTCGACTGGAAGCTGCGCATGGTGGTCCTGGCGCGCTCGCCGCAGGAGTACGTCGACAAGGGCTTCACGCCGGACCGCCAGGCCGAGGCGTTCGAGCGCATCTCCGCCCAGTACGGGATGCCGATCGACCTGGCGCCGCGGCCCCGGATGGCGGCGACGCTGCCGGCCTGCACGGCGGTCGTGGCGACGCGACTGCACCGGCCGGAGCTCGAGACGGCGATCCTGCGGCGCCTGCGCCTGCGCCACTTCGCGGGCTCGCTGCTCGACGACCCGGCGACGATCGCCGGCGCGGCCACCGACGTCGGCCTCGACCCGGCCGAGCTCGACCGCTGGATGGCCGAGGACGCCGTCCGCACCGCGGTCGACGCCGACGCCGCCGCCGCGCGCCGGCCCATGCCGGCCGCGCGCATCCTGGACCACAAGCTCGCCAACTGGTCCGGCGGTCGTCGCTACACGTGCCCGTCGTACGAGATCACCCGTGGTCGCGACGGAGTCACGATCTCGATCCCCGGGTTCCAGCCGTTCGCCGTGTACGACGTCGTGATGGCGAACCTCCTGCCCGACGTCGAGCGCCGGGAGGCGCCCGGCTCGGTGCGCGAGGTGCTCGAGTGGGCGGGCGAGCCGCTCGCCACCCAGGAGGTCGCGGCGGTCTGCGACATCTCGCGCGACGAGGCTCGGGAGCAGCTCGAGCAGGTCGCCGTGCCGCAGGCGCTGGGCACCGACGCGGTGTGGGCCCTGCGGGCGCAGCAGCGGGCGGCCGCCTGATCGGCGCTCAGCGCGCCGGGAGCCCGGCCGCGAGCGCGTCGACGAGCCGGCGGAAGGACTCGTCGACGTCCACGTCGAGCCCGAAGCCACCGCCCGCCTCCAGCGAGACGAACCCGTGTAGCGCGCTGCGCAGCGCGCGCACCGCGTGCACGGCGTCGTCGTCGCGCAGGTCCCACGCGCCGAGCACCGCGGTCAGCACGCCGACGATCTCGGCGCCCGCCGCGGCGTACTCGTCGTCGCCCGGCCGCGGCGCCGCCACCGCGGCGGCGGCGTAGCGCCCCGGGTGCTCGGCGGCGTACGCCCGGTACGCGCCGGCGGCCGCACGCAGCGCGTCGGCGCCCGAGCGGCCGACGGCCGCCGCGCGCAGCGCCGCGGTCAGGTCCGCGAGCCCGGCCAGCGCCACGCCGCGGCGCAGGTCGTCCAGCCCGCCCACGTGGTTGTAGAGCGACGGCGTGCGGACCCCGAGCTCGCCGGCGACCCGGGCGAGGGTCAGCGCATCGAGCCCGTCGGCGTCCGCGATCGCCGTCGCCGCCGCCACCACCCGGGCGCGGTCGAGCCCCTGGCGGGCCACGTCAGCCGGCCGCGCGCTCGATCGCGGCGTCCATGGCGGCGCCGGGATCCTCGACGATCCTGCCGTGACCGGGCGCCAGGCGGCTCGGGTCCAGGGCGCGCAGGGCCCGGGCGGACTCCAGCGCCCGCGGCCGGTCGCACGTCCCCATCCAGACGAGCGGGAAGCGCGGGTTGGGCTTCGACGACACCGCGACGCCGCCGAGCGTCGAGTACGCGTCGCCGCACAGCAGCGCGCGGTCGCGCGTGTCGAGGAACGCGATGTGACCGGGCGTGTGGCCGGGAGCGGCGACGACCTCGAGCGAGCCGATCCGGTCGCCCGGAGCGATGAGGCGCGTCGGTTCGGTCTTCGCGCCGGGGAGGCTGCCGCGCATCTTGCCGCCCTCACCGGGATCCTGGCTCTTGTCGCCGGCGAGCAGGCGCGCGTCGCGCGCGGTGATGAGGACCTCGACGCCCGGCAACTGCGCCGCGACCGCGTCGAGCGAGCCGATGTGGTCGCCGTGGGCGTGGGTCAGCGCGATCCGGACGATCGGTGCGCCGATGCGCTGCGCGGCCTTGAGGATCGCCTTGTCGCTGCGGGGCAGGGCGGCGTCGACGAGGGTCAGCCCGTCGTCCTCGCGGACGAGGTAGGCGTTGACCATGCCGAGGCGGGTGACGCGGGTGAGGGTTGGGCTACTAGGCATAGCCCTAAGACTAACAGCATTAGTTTGTTGGTCGAGGGCGGTTCGAGCCGCCCCGCCGCGCCTACTCGAGCAGCGCGTCCGCGATCCGCAGATCCTCGTCGCTCAGCACCCGCAGCTGCGCGACGGCGTCGGCGAGCGCCACCATCTCGATCCGCGTCGACCGCAGCGACGCCATCGTCCCCCAGCGGCCGTCGTGCGCCGCCTCCATCGCCGCCAGGCCCAGCCGCGTGGCGAGCACGCGGTCGAACGCCGTCGGCGTCCCGCCGCGCTGGATGTGTCCGAGCACGGTCGCCCGGGTCTCGTATCCGGTGCGCTGCCCGATCTCCTGCTCGAGGCGCGGGCCGATCCCGCCCAGGCGCGCGTGACCGAACTCGTCGGTCTGGGCGCCCACCGCCTCGATGTCGCCGCCGGACGGCAGGGCGCCCTCCGAGACGACGACGATCGCGAAGTGGCGGCCGCGGGCGAAGCGCCGCTCGAGCCGCGCGCAGACCTCGTCGATGTCGAACGGGCGCTCGGGCACGAGGATCACGTCGGCGCCGCCGGCGAGGCCGGAGTGCATCGCGATCCAGCCCGCGTGCCGGCCCATCACCTCGAGGATCATGATCCGGTTGTGCGACTCGGCCGTGGTGTGCAGGCGGTCGATCGCCTCGGTCGCCACTTGCACCGCGGTGTCGAAGCCGAACGTCATGTCGGTGCCGCCGAGGTCGTTGTCGATCGTCTTCGGCACGCCCACGACGTTCACGCCGGCGTCGAACAGCTTGGCCGCCGCGCCGAGCGTGTCCTCGCCGCCGATCGCGATCAGCCCGTCGAGCGAATGCGCTTCGAGCGCCCGGCGCACGAGGTCGACGCCGTCGTCGCGCTTGAACGGGTTCGTCCGCGACGAGCCCAGGATGGTGCCGCCCTGGGGCAGGATGCCGCGGACGGCCTCGAGCGTCAGCGCCTCGACGTCGTTCTCGATCGGCCCGCGCCAGCCGTCGCGGAAGCCGATCACGCCATCGCCGTAGCCGTGGGCCCGCCGCACGACCGCACGGATGACCGCGTTGAGGCCTGGGCAGTCGCCCCCTCCGGTGAGCATCCCGACGCGCACGCGTCAGGTTGTACCTGTTCGGCGCTCAGGGCGTCACTTGATCACCGTCGCGCGCGAGCGATCCATCGACAGCGCGACGGCGGCGATGATCACGAGGCCCTTGACGATGCTCTGCGGGTCCTGGCCGATGCCGATGATGTCCATGCCGTTGCTGAGGATCGCGATGACGAGCACGCCCAGGACCGTCCGCTGCGGCCCGCCGACACCGCCCGACAGTGCCGTGCCGCCCATGACGACGGCCGCGATCGAGTCCAGCAGCAGATCCGATCCGACGTCCGCCGTCCCCGCGCCGACCTGGCCGGTGATGAACACGCCCGCGATCCCGCACAGCACTCCGCCGAGCACGAAGGCGAAGATCTTGTAGCGCGCCACCGGCACGCCGGATACCGCGGCGACGGGCTCGCCGCCGCCGATCGCGTACAGGTACCGGCCCAGCTTCGTCCGGGAGGCGACGATCGTCAGCAGGATGACGATGGCCACCGTCAGCACGATGACCGTCGGGATCCCGATCACCTCGCCGTTCATGAAGTTCGGCAGCGCCTGGTCGAGGAACGTCACCGGGGCGCCCTTGGTGATCGTGTTGGCGATGCCGGTGAGCACCGACAGCATGCCGAGCGTCACGAGGAAGCTCGGGATCTTCAGGGTCAGCAGGATGCCGGCGTTGATGAGGCCGATGGCCGCGCCGACGGCCAGTGCGGCCACGATCGCGACGAGCAGGCCCGATCCGTCGATGAGCTCGGCGCAGACGATGCCGGACACCGTCACGTTGCCCGCCACCGACAGATCGATCGAGCCGATGAGGATGACGAGGGTCCCGGCCAGCGCGACGAGCATGAGCACCGCCGCGCCGCGCCCGATCGTCCACCAGTTGTCGACCGTCATGAAGCGATCGCTCTGCGTCGAGAACCAGATGATCAACCCGACGATCGCCAGTAGCGGATAGGTCGTGGCGCGCGCGCGGATCAGGATGTCCCGGACGCGTTCCTGACTGCGGGGACGGGTCTGGATCGTTGTGGCCACCGTCTTCCTACCTTGCAGTTCGTGGAGTGGTACGGCGCCCGCCAGGAGCGCTCACAGCATGTGGCGGACGACGTCGGTCTCGTCCGGCTTGCGGTCCGCCGGCGCGGGGATCTCTGCGGTGAGCCGCCCGTCGCGCATGACGACGATGCGGTGCGACAGCCCGATCACCTCGGGCAGGTTGTCGGAGACCATGAGGATCGCGACGCCCTCGTCGCAGAGGTCGCGCAGGAGCCCGTAGATCTCCTCCTTCGCGCCGACGTCGAGGCCGCGCCCGGGGTCGTCGAGCACGAAGAGCCGCACCCCGCGCGCCAGCCACTTCGCGAACACGACCTTCTGCTGTTTGCCGCCCGACATCGTCGCCGTCAGCGCCGACGGGTCCGGCGGCCTGACGTCGAGGCGGTCCATCCACGTGGCCGTCAGCGCCTGGACGGCCCGCGCGCTGATGAGCATCCGGGAGGCCCCGCGCAGCCGGTCGAGGAGGGGCAGGGTCAGGTTCGCCGCCGCGGTCTGCTCGCCGATGATGCCCTCGCGTCGGCGCTCCGCCGGGACGTACCCGACCCCGCGGCGGATCGCCGCGCTCAGCGACGACGGCGCCAGTCGCCGCCCTTCGAGCACGACCTCGCCGGCGTCGTAGCCCTCGACGCCGACGATCGCCCGGGCCATCTCCGACTTGCCGCACCCGGCCAGCCCGGCGACGCCGAGGATCTCCCCGCGTCCGACGGTGAGCGACACGTCCGCGAACGCGCCGGGGCGCGACAGGCCGCGCACCTCGAGGACCGCCTCGCGCTCGCCCTCGTCGGCCTGACGCGCCTCCTTGTAGTACTCGACGTCGCGCTTGCGCCCGACGATCAGCTCGTGCAGCCGGTCCTCGTCCACGGCGGCGGCCGGCACATCCGCGATCAGCTCGCCGTCCTTGAGCGCCGCGATCCGGTCGCTGACCGCCAGGACGTGCGCGAGCCGGTGCGAGACGAAGACGAACGAGGCGCGGTCCCGCCACGAGCGGACGTTGCCCAGCAGCATCTCGACCTCGGGCTCGGTGAGCGCGCTCGTCGGCTCGTCGAGGAGGATCACCGGCTCGGTGTCGAACGCAGCGGTCAGCGCGAACGCCTTGGCGATCTCGACGAGTTGGCGCTCGCTGAACGACAGCGATCCGGTGTGCGCCGTCGGATCGATGTCGATGCCGAGCTCGTCGAGCGTCTCGCGCGCGGCCGCGACGAGCGAGCGCCGGTGCAGCACGCCGACGGTCGAGAAGTGCGCCTCTCGACCGAGGAACAGGTTCTCGAACACCCGCAGGGTCGGGACGAGACCCTGCTCCTGGTAGACGGTCGCCACGCCGAGCGCGGCGGACTCCGCCGGGCTGCCGAGCCGCAGCTCGCGCCCGAGGACCCGAACGCTGCCCGAGTCCGGGCGCACGCTGCCGTTGAGGATCGACAACAGCGTCGACTTGCCGGCGCCGTTCTCGCCGACCAGTCCCAGCACCTCCCCGCGAGCGACCCGCAGGTCGACCTCCGCAAGCGCGCGGACGCCCGGGTAGCGCTTCGACAGGCCCAGCGCCTCGAGGGCGAGCGCCGGAGGCGCGGCCGTGGCCGGCCCCGCGTCCGCGGGACCGGCCGAGGCGTTGTGCTGGCTCGGCGTCACGGCGCTACTGCTGGCCCTTCAGCGGACCCGTCTTGTAGTGCTCCTGGTAGACCTGCTGCGCCTTCTTGATCTCCTCGGCGGACCCGTCCCACGCCGGGTTGAGCGGACGGTCCTTCGGAAACGGCGCCCACACGAGGTTCGGGTCGAACGGCTGGACGTCGAACTGCGGGTCCCAGTCGTCGGGGTGCATCGTCCGGCTCATCAGCGACCAGTCGAACGGCTCCGGCGCGTCGTAGATGCTCTTCTGCAGCTCGGCGACGTTGTCCTGGGTGATGAGGATGCCGCCGGAGCCGAGCAGCCGCTCCGGCGTGGACGGCTTCCAGCCGTTCAGCGCGTCGAAGACGTTGACGACCGCGTAGCCGGCGATCCAGTAGCCGAGCGAGTTGAAGGTGCCGATGAAGTTCGGCCCCTGCTTGAGCTTGGGCAGGATCTCCGGGATCGCGTCCATCCCGACGACCTTCATCTTCGTGTTGTTGCGCTCCTGCAGCACGCTGAGGACGCCCAGGGCGATGGAGTCGTTCTGGGCGAAGACCCCCTTCGCGTCGGGATACGCCGAGATCATGTTGAGCATGAGCTTGCGCCCGCCGTCCAGCGTCCACTCCGTCGCCTGATTGCCGACGAGCTTGATCCCCGGGAACTCCTTCGCGGCGCGCTTGACGCCGAGCGTGCGGAACGTGTCCGTCGGCCCGGGCTGCCCCTGGATGTGGATGACCTCCCCCTCGCCGCCGACCTGGTCGAACAGGTACTTGGCGGTCTGGTAGGCCGCGTCCTCGGACCGCGGCGTCAGGAACGTCACGTAGTAGTCGCCGACGTCCTGCGGGGTGAACCAGGCCGGGTTCTCGAAGCAGGGGTTGTAGTAGATCTCCGATCGCTGGCAGATCCGGGCGATCGTCGGGACCTGCGCCTGGTCGCCGGCGATCCCGACGAGCATCGCCGCCCCCTCACCCTTCAGGCCCTGGGCCTGCGAGAGCTCCTTGGACGCCTGGAAGTTGGGGTTGTACGTCTTGGTGTCCAGGCCGAGCTTGGCGGCCGAGCTGTCGTACCCCTTGCCCCAGCTCGCGTAGAACGAGTTGGCCAGCGTCGGGACCTGGTCGACCACCAGGCCGGTCTTGCTGGCGACCGCGGGGGCGGTTCCCGTCGACCCGGCCGCCGCGGTCGAGGCCGATGTCGCCGACGACGTCGACGACGAGTCGCCGCAGGCGGGCAGGGCAACGGCCGCGCCCGCCGCGGCGGCCAGCGACAGGAACACCCGCCGGGAGTACGGGTGCTGCAGGCGCTCCGCGGCGCGCTGCAGCGTCTCTTCGTCGGACAGCAACCGACTCATGTGCACTCTCCTCCTGAGATGAGCATCGGAGCCCGGGGGTCAGGCTCCGGGCTTGTTGGGGTCCGCGTCCTCCAGGCCCGGCCACAGCGGGTACTCCGAGCCGATGTTGTGGAAGCTGCGGTCGAACTTGATCTGGCCGTCCTCGACGATCAGCACCGCGGCCATGTAGAGCTCCCAGTCGTCGCCCGCGTCCGGGTTGAGCAGCGCGACCTCGACGATCACCGTGTCACCGTCGACGTGGACGTGGTCCAGGCGGAACTTGCGCCGGGGAGCGGCCTGCAGCACGTCGCGCTCGACCTTGAGGAAGTGGTCGTGGCCGGTGTAGGTGCCGGCGCCCATCGTCTTGACCACGAGGTCGGGCGCGTAGACCTCCTGGACCATCCGGTCGGGGTCGGTGTTGTAGTACTCGACCCACTTCTTGACGACCTCGAGGTTCGCCTGCTCCTGCTCGCTGTACTCACGACCTGCCATGTGGTTCTCCTTGGTTGGGGTGTGCCTTGATCTTTCGGCTGGGGTCCTGCACGGGTGGCGTTCGGTGTGGTGGGTCTCCTCTCGTCAGGCTCCGCCCGCCGCCGCGGACGGCCACACCGGCAGGCTGAGGAACGACGGGTGCTCCGCGTCGTGATGCACGTGCTGGAGGGCGGGCACCATCTCCGCGGGACTGGCCTGCAGCCGCGGGACCGTGGTGTTCGGGTGGCGCGCGAAGCGGGGGAAGTTCGAGCTCGAGACCTCGAGCCGGATGCGGTGGCCGGCCAGGAAGCGGATGGCGGTGGCGCCCAGGTCGACCTCGAGCGCCTGGCCCGGGTCGGGCGCGACGACCGCCCGGATGCCGTCGCAGACCAACAGCGCGCGACCGTCCGGATGGACATCCACGAGCTTGGCGGAAAAATCGGTTTCCTGCGAGGACGACGAGGCCGCCAGCGTGACCCGCACCGCCCCCACCACGTCGAGGTCGCCGGCCAGCGGCTCGCTCGTGTAGACCAGCACGTCGCGGCGATCCTCGACGTGGCGCTGGTCGCGCGGCCCCGCCTGCGCGGCGACGAAGATGCCGGGCAGGAAGGTGGCTCCGCCCGCGGTGGGGACCGGGTCGGCGGGGTCGTACGTGAACGAATCGACGGGCTCGTCGAGATCACACGCGTCACGTGAGAGCACGCCGTCGCCGTGGCGCGAGTTGGCTGCGCCGCGGCCGTGCAGGAACCAGCGCTCGACGCGCGTGCCCTCGGGCGGCCAGGCTCCGGCGTCCACCCAGCGGTCGGCGCCCATGAGGAAGAACCGGACGACGGGCCCGGCATCGGCGGGGCCGACGCCGCGCAGATGCCGGTCGAACCAGGACAGATGCAGCGCGGTCCAGTCGGTCGCGGCCTGCGACGCCGTGGGGCCGAAGTACCTGTCACCGATCGTGTCGCCCAGGCACGCGTGCGACCACGGACCGATGACGAGCCGCTGGTTGTCGCGGGCGCGGGCGTCGCCGGCCTCCCGGCGCAGCCTTGCGAAGTTCTCGAGCGTCCCGGACAGGAACGGGTCGAACCAACCGCCGATGTGCAGCGCCGGGGTGGCGATGGCCCCGTAGCGCTCGTTGGGGGCGATGGCCCGCCAGAACTCGTCGCGATCGGCATGGCTCAGCCACTCCGCGACGAACGGGACGACCGGTGCGAGGTCGTCCAGCCGGTCGACCGGCAGCGCTGCGAAGGTCGACCAGGGATCCGCGAGCCGGCGGTCGAGCGCCTCCCGCAGCGAGGCCTGCGTCCCGTTCGGCAGACGCTCGATCTCGGCTCCGGCGAGGGAGAAGAGCGTCCAGAAGAGGACGAAGCCGAGCTCGAGGACGCCGCCGCGGTACGTCCAGCCCTCGAAGTACTCCGAGCCGGTCAGCGCCGGGGCGATCGCGCGCAGGGCCGGCGGGCGCTCGGTGGCGGCCAGCAGCTGGGTGGCGCCGAAGTACGACTGGCCGTACATCCCGACCGCCCCGGAGGAGAACGGCAGCGCGGCACACCACGCCACCGTGTCGGCCCCGTCGCGCGCCTCGTTGGAGAACGGCTCGAAGCGCCCCTCGGACCCGAAGCGACCCCGGCAGTCCTGGATGACGACCGCGTACCCGGCGTCGACCGCGCGCAGCGGGTCCAGCCCCGCCTGGGCGACCGCGACCGACGGGTCCGTCCGGTCGTACGGCAGGCGCTGGAGCAGCACGGGGCAGTCCTCGCCGCCGGCGGGCCGCCACACGTCGGCGCTCAGGACGGTCCCGTCGCGCATGGGGACCGCGACATCGCGATGCACCACCGCGGTGCGTCCGCCCTCTCCTGACGCCGAGGCCGACCCGTCGCTGAGAAATCGGTCTCTCATCTCTTTCTCTTGTAACCGATTGCTCGAGCCCGTGTCAAGCCTCGCATGGTCTGCCGTCGAACGCCGCTGTTCTCCCGATAAACACGGGATATCTGTCGTCTTGTCTTGACGGATGGCGCCCGTGTCGGGTAAGAAACAACGCGATGGCGAAACGATTTCCTGATTCCTCTGCCGACAAGCCGGCGGAGCGCTCCGCCAACGTGGGGATCGCCGACGTGGCGCGTCTTGCGGGTGTCTCGCCGGCCACCGTCTCCCGCGTCCTCAACGGCGTGCCGAACGTGCGCGAGGAGTACCGCGAGCGAGTGATGGCGGCGGTCGCGGAGGTGGACTACCGCCCGAACCGCCTCGCGCAGAACCTGCGCCGCCAGAAGGCCGAGGTGATCGGCGTCGTGGTCTCGGACATCGAGAACCCGCACTTCAGCGAGGCGGTCCGCGCCATCGAGGACGCGTCGTTCCGCGCCGGATATCGCGTGATGCTGTGCAACACCGACGAGACGGCGGAGAAGCAGCGCGCGTACCTCCAGATGCTGGCCGACGAGCGCGTGCTCGGCGCGATCGTCTCCCCGGCCGACCGGGAAGGCGCGGGGATCGGCGAGCTGCTCGATCTCGGCATCCCCATCGTGTGCTTCGACCGGACGATCGACGACCCCCGCGTCGACGCCGTCACCGGCGACAACGTGGAGGGCGTGCGCCGAGCCACCGAGCATCTGCTCTGGCTCGGCCACGAGCGGATCGCCTACCTGGGCGGCCGGCGGGACGTCGAGACCGGCGCCGAGCGGCTCGAGGGCTACCTGCGGACGATGCGCGACGCCGGGCACGTCCCGTTCGCGATGGACGGCGGGTTCCGGGCGGACACGGCCTCCGAGGTGACGGTGAAGCTCCTGCGTCAGCCCAAGCGCGCCTCCGCGCTGCTGGTCGCCAACAACCTCATGACGCTCGGCGCGCTGCGCGCCGTGCGGGCGGCCGGGCTGCGCGTCCCCGAGGACATCGCGCTGGTGGGCGTGGACGATCCGCCCTGGGCCAGCCTCGTCGACCCGCCGCTGACGACCGTCGCCCAGCCGGTGCGCGAGATGGCGCAGACGGCGATGAGCCTGTTGCTCGAGCGCATCCGCGGCACGCGCACCGAGGTGCGGCGAGTCGTCATGCCCCTCGAGCTGCGCGTGCGCGACTCGTGTGGCATGAGCCTGAAATCCGACGAAGGGACCGCAGAGTGACCACGATCGGTCTGCTGACCGTGTCCGACGGCCGGCCATCCGTGCAGGCCGACATCGGCGACTTCGTCGCCGACAGCGAACAGCGCCTCGCGGGGGCGCTGACCGACCGCGGGTTCAGCGTCGTGCGCGCCAGCGAGATCGTGGGCAGCAACGACGTGGCGGTCCGCGAGGCGAGGCGGATCGCCGCTGCACGCCCGGATCTCACGCTGATCAACATCCCGGTCTGGGCGTTCCCGCACTTCACGATGCTCGCCGCGAGCGAGACCGCCAGCCCGCTCGCCCTCTTCTCCAACCTGGACCCGAAGTATCCGGGCATGGTCGGGATGCTCGCCGCGGGCGGGGCGCTGGATCAGATCGGCCGCGTCCATGCCCGGGCGTGGGGCGACTCCGGCGAGCCCGAGGCGATCGACGGCCTGGCCACGATCGCGCGCGCCGGGGCCGCGTCGGCCGGTCTGCGCGGCTCGACGTTCGGGCGCATCGGCGGGCGGCCGATGGGGATGTACACGGCCGTCTCGAACCCGGACCAGTGGATGCGCGAGTTCGGCGTCGACGTCGAGGAGATCGATCAGTTCGAGCTCGTCCGCCGGGCCGAGACGATCGACCCGGCGCTGGCGCGCCACGGCCGTGAATGGCTGGAGCGGCTGGCCGCCGGCGTGCACTACGACGGCCGGCTGCTGACTCCGGAGCTCCTGGAGCGTCAGGTCCGGGTCTACGAGGCGATGCGCGAGCTCATCGCCGAGCGCAACCTCGACTTCTGCGGCATCAAGGCCCAGCCGGAGCTGACCGACCACTACTGCACGACGGACATCGCCGAGGCGTTCCTCAACGACCCGTACGACTGGCACGGCCCCAAGACGCCCGTCGTCTGCTCGACCGAGGCCGACATGGACGCCGCGCTGACGATGCAGTTGCTGCGGAACCTGTCCGGGACGCCCGTGCTGTTCGCCGACGTGCGCCACTACCACGCCGATCGCGGCATCTGGGACCTGTGCAACTCCGGCCAGCACGCGACGTGGTTCGCGGCACGATCAGCCGAGCCGGCGCAGAACCTGGCGCACGTGCACCTATACCCCGAGGACTTCTACTTCCCGGCCGGCGGAGCGTCGGTCCACTACCTCGCCGCCGAGGGCGACATGACGTTCGCGCGACTGACCCGGCTCGACGGGGACTACCGCATGCAGGTGATGCGCGGCGCGTTCGAGCGCTACGACGACGACACCAACGAGCGCCTGATGCGGCAGTCGACGTACGTGTGGCCCCACGCGTTCGCCCGCATGGAGGCGGGCCCCGAGGAGATCCTGACCCGGTTCGGCTCCAACCACATCCACGCCGTCCCCGGCGACCACGTCGCCTCGTTGCGCCACGTCTGCCAGTTCCTCGGCATCGCCTTCGACGGCTTCGGCGGAGCCTGACGCGCCATGCCGGGTGCGGGCGAGACGCTCGTCGGGGTCGACATCGGCACGTCGAGCACGAAGGGCGTCGCCGTCTCGCCCGGCGGACGCGTCCTGGCCCGTGCGTCCCGGCCCCACGGGCTGTCCCTGCCGCGCGCGGGATACGCCGAGCAGGACGCCGAGACGGATTGGTGGCAGGGCTGCCGGGACGTCGTGCGCGAGCTCGTCGAGGCGGTCGGCGCCGGTGCGGTGCGCGGCGTGTGCGTCTCGGGCACAGGTCCGTGCCTGCTGCCGTGCGACGCTCGCGGCCGTCCCCTGCGCCCGGGCATCCTGTACGGCATCGACACCCGCGCGAGCGCCGAGATCTCCGAGCTCGAGGCGGCGCTCGGAGGCGACGAGATCGTTGCGCGCTCCGGGTCCGCGCTCTCGTCGCAGGCACTCGGACCGAAGCTGCTCTGGTTGCGCCGCCGCGAGCCGGATGTCTGGTCGCGCATGGCGAGCTGGCACATGCCGAGCTCGTTCGCCGCCATGCGCCTGTGCGGCGAGATCGCTCTCGATCATCACTCGGCGAGCCAATGCGATCCGTTCTACGACCTCGCGGCGGGCGGCTGGGCGGAGGACTGGGTGGGCGATGCGCTCCCGGGCTGCCCGCTGCCCCAGCTCGTGTGGCCGGGCGAGCAGATCGGCGCCGTCACTGCTGACGCGGGCGTCGAGACCGGTCTTCGGCCGGGCACGCCCGTGTTCGCCGGCACGATCGACGCCTGGTCGGAGGCGCTCAGCGTCGGGGTGCGCCGCCCCGGCGACCTGATGCTCATGTACGGCTCGACGCTGTTCGTCGTCCAGGTCGCCGACGGCGCGGTGTCGGCGGCACCGCCGCTGTGGTGCACCCAGGGCGTCGAGCCGGGCCGGCCGTCGTACGCCGGCGGGATGGCGACCGCCGGAACGCTGCTGGCCTGGTGGCGCGAGACGCTCGGCGCGCCCGAGTGGGACGCGGTCCTCGCCGAGACCGCGGCCTCCCCGCCAGGCGCCCGAGGCCTCCTCGCCCTGCCCTACTTCGCCGGCGAGCGCACGCCGATCGACGACCCGCGCGCCCGAGGCGTCATCGCCGGGCTGTCGCTTCAGCACACCCGCGGCGACGTGATGCGCGCGGCCCACGAGGCGATCGCCTTCGGCGTACGGGGGATGCTCGAGACGCTCGGCCGCGCCGCCGGCCCCGCGCGGCGCATCGTCGCCGTCGGCGGTGGACTTCAGGGCGGCCTGCTCGCCCAGATCGTCAGCGACGTCGCCGGCGTCGAGCAACTCGTCCCCGAGGAGACGATCGGCGCCAGCTACGGCGACGCGCTGCTCGCCGCCATCGGCGCTGGCCTCGTCGAGCGCGAAGCCGCATGGGCGCGCGTCATCGGCGTCGTCGCGCCCGACCCGGACGTTGGGACCGTCTACGACGAGCTGGCGCCGCTTCACGCGGATCTGTACCGAGCCACGACAGCCGTCGTCCACCCGCTCGCCGACCGCCAGACGGCAGACGGCGGGACCTGAGGAGAGGAGCACCCATGCCGAACATCGGACCGATGGAGATCGCCGTCGTCCTGATCATCGCCCTGTTGATCCTGGGGCCGAAGCGGCTGCCGTCCGCCGGGCGATCGCTGGGAGAGGGCATCCGCGGCTTCAAGGAGACGCTGAGCGGAGCGAAGGCGGATCTCTCCGAACCCGAGCCGCCTCCAGCCGCGGGCCTCGCGACACCCGCCGAGCGCGAGACCGCCTGACCGGTCAGACCAGCAGCGCGGCGATGAGCCCGCGCAGCGCGTGCGCGTCCGCGGCGACGGCGTCGGCCTCGCCGAGCTCATTGACGCGGTAGGGCCCGGTCGCCACGGCCAGCGCGCGCACGCCGTCCGCGCGGGCGCAGGCGATGTCGCGCGGGGTGTCGCCGATGACGACCGTCCGCTCGCGCGGGTGCGGGGCGTCCGCCGTGCCCGCCCGGGCGCGCGCGACGGCGGGCAGCCGGGTGCGGTCCTCGGAGTCCGAGCCGAAGCCGCCCTGGCCGCCCGGGAAGAACCGCCCGATCCCGGCGGCGGCGAGCTTGAGCCGGGCGATCGGCTGCAGGTTGCCGGTGACGAGCGAGAGCAGGACGTCGTCGCGCGGCGCCAGCTCCTCGAGCAGGTCGGCCATGCCGGGCAGGACGGTCGACGACAGGTCGGCGGGCACGCGCCGCGCGTACGCCTCGCTCGCCGCCACGCGCAGGTCCGCGAGGCCGTCGTCGATGCGCCGGGCCGACACGCCGAGCTGCAGCAGGATCGCCCGGGTGATCTCCACGTCGGTGCGCCCCGCGGCCTCGACCTTCGTCCCCGTCGACTCGACCCCGTAGACCTCGCCGATCGCCTCGCGCAGCGCGGCGGCGTGCTCGGCCGCGGCACGCCGCAGCAGGGTGCCGTCGATGTCGAAGAGGAGCAGCAGCGGGGGCGGGGGCGGCGGGCTCAGCGCAGCAGGTCCGTGTCGGTGGTCAGGCGGTGGGTGAACGCGGCGATCAGCGCGATCGCCGCCTCGACGTCGTCGAGGGAGACGAGCTCCACGGGTGAGTGCATGTAGCGCAGCGGGATGGAGACGAGGCCGCACGCGATGCCGGCGCGCGAGCGGTGGATGGCATCGGCGTCGGTGGACGTGCCCCGCCCGACGTGCGACTCGACCGTGAACGGCAGGCCCTCGGCCTGCGCCGTCTCGTGCAGCAGCTCGAAGACCCGCGGGTGCAGGACCGGGCCGCGGCCGATGACGGCGCCGCTGCCGAGCTCGTGCTTGCCCATCTCGCGGACGGGGATGCCCGGCGCATCGGTCGCGTGGGTGACGTCGACGACGATCGCGATCTGCGGCGCCAGGCTGTAGGCGGTCGTCGTGGCGCCCCCGAACGTCGTCTCCTCCTGGGTGACCGCCACGGCGGCGACGTCGCCCGGCGCCCCGCCGCGGTCGGCCACGCGGCGCGTTGCCTCCAGCGCGACGTAGCAGCCCAGGCGGTTGTCCATCGAGCGCGACACGACCCGCCCGTTAGGCAGCTCGACCGGCTCGCCGGAGATCACCGCGACGTCGCCGATGCGCACCAGCGACCGCGCCTCGTCGCCGTCCTTGGCGCCGATGTCGATGTGCAGGTCGGTGAGCTTCGGCGCCTTCTCGCGCTCGTCGTTCTTGAGGAGGTGGATGGGCTTCTTGCCCACGACGCCGGGGATCTCGCCCGCCTGCGTCTGCACCGCCAGCCGCTGTCCGACCAGGATGATCGGGTCCCAGCCGCCGACGTTCGTGAACCAGAGCATGCCCTCGTCGTCGATGTGGGTGACCACGAGCCCGATCTCGTCGATGTGCCCGACGACCGCGACGAGCGGTCCGCCCCCGTCGCCGGGGACGACCGCGACGCTCGAGCCGGCGACGTCCGCCCGGACGTCCTCGCTGAAGTCGCGCGCCGCCGCCCGCCAGACCTCGGCGGCCGGGCGCTCGTAGCCGGACGGCCCCGGCGTGGTCAACAGGTCGCGCAGCAGCGGGGAAAGGGGCATGGCGCCGAAGGGTACGGCGCCATGCCCCGATGCGACCCGTGGCGGTCCGGCGTCAGTCGCCCGCGATGGGCGCCGGGCGGGCCGGCGCGGCGTTCGCACCGGCGACGCGCCGGTCGTTGAGCAGCCAGTCCAGCGCGGGCAGCAGGAACAGCAGGCCGCCGAGGACCAGCAGGACGATGCCGGCGATGATCGCGACGGTGCCCACCGTGGCCCAGCCCCAGGCGTTGAGCAGCAGTCCGCGCAGGGTCTCGCCGCGGAACAGCGTCTGGGTCTGCTGGGCGAGCTTCTGGTTCGTCGGGTCGGCGAGGGACGCGCCGCTGACCTCGGCGTAGGTCTTGCCGCCCGCGATCTCCGTGAGGTGCAGGCCGATGAAGTCGTTGGCGTAGGCCTTGGCCTCGGCACCCGTGTCGACCTGCTGGCCGGCGTACTGCGAGAGGTTGTCGGGCAGGCCCGACTTGGCGTCGGCGGGGAAGAAGATCTTCTGCGGCGCGAGCTGGTCGTGGACGACGTCGTGGGCGTAGGTGCCTCCGACGAGCGCGAGCACGCCGGTGGCGAGGAGCCCGGCGGCGATCCCCATCGAGACAGGGCGAAGACGGGTGATGCGGTGGATGAAGGAGCGCATTCGAACAGCTTGAGGCCGCGCCGCCCCGCCGGCCTCCGCAGTTGCCCGCGCGATCGGCCGCGGGCCGTCCGCAATCCTCGTCCGTGCCTTTCCGACGGCGCAACCGCCACGCGGCGGCACCGGATCGCATATGGTCGGCATCTGGGGGGAGAGCCGTACTGCGGCCACCTACTGTCCCCTGGGAGAATCCAGCACCATGATCCGCGTCCTCGTCGTCGATGACCACCCGGTCGTTCGGGCGGGGCTCGAGGCCGTCCTGCGGGCCGAGCCGGGGATCGTGCCGATCGGCTCGGCGGTGGGCCCGAAGGACGCGCTGGCCCTCGTCCGGCGCGGGCAGCCCGACGTCGTCCTGCTCGACGCGCGGCTGGGCCCGCACGACGGCCTGGACGTCTGCCGGGAGCTGCTCACCGAGCCGAGCCCGCCCGCGGTGCTCGTCATCTCGGCGAACGTCGACCCCGAGCTCGACGCCGCGGCGCGCGCCGCGGGGGCGCGCGGGGCGGTCGACAAGTCGACCGACCTGCACGTCCTGTTCGACGCGATCCGGCTGGCCTCCCGGCCCGCGCAGGCCGCCTGAGGCGGCCCGCGGGGGCGGGCGCCGTCAGGCGTTGAGCTGGCGCAGCACGAACGGCAGGATGCCGCCGTTGCGGAAGTAGAGCGCCTCCTTGGGCGTGTCGATCCGCACGCGGGCCCGGAACTCGGTGCCGCCGGCGCGCACCGTCACGTCGCGCGGCGGCGCCTCGCCCGCGTTCAGCGGCTCGGCGACGCCGAGGATCTCGAACTCCTCCTCGCCGGTGAGGCCGAGCGACTCGGCGTTCTCGCCGTCGGCGAACTGCAGCGGCAGCACGCCCATGCCGACGAGGTTCGAGCGGTGGATGCGCTCGAAGGACTCGGCGATCACCGCGCGCACGCCGAGCAGGGTCGTGCCCTTCGCCGCCCAGTCGCGCGACGAGCCCGAGCCGTACTCCTTGCCGCCGAGCACGACGAGCGGCACGCCTTCCTGCGCGTACTTCATCGCCGCGTCGTAGATCGACATCGCCGCGCCGTCCGGCAGGTGGCGGGTCACCCCACCTTCCGTCCCCGGCGCCAGCTGGTTGCGCAGGCGGATGTTCGCGAACGTGCCGCGCATCATCACCTCGTGGTTGCCGCGCCGTGAGCCGTAGGAGTTGAAGTCCTTCGGCTTGACGGCGTGCTCCTGGAGGTACGCGCCCGCGGGACCGTCGCGCTTGATCGACCCGGCCGGCGAGATGTGGTCGGTGGTGACGCTGTCGCCGAGCTTGGCGAGGACGCGCGCCCCACGGATGTCGTCGAGCGGCGCCGGGTCCGGCGTCAGCCCCTCGAAGAACGTCGGCCGGCGCACGTACGTCGAGTCCGGATCCCAGGCGAAGCGGTCGCCGGTCGGCACCTCGAGCGAGCGCCAGCGCTCGTCGCCCTCGAACACCTCGCCGTAGCTCTTGCGGAACATGTCGGCCTGCACGGCGTCCTGCACCGTCTCGGCCACCTCGTGCTCGCTCGGCCAGATGTCGCGCAGGAAGACGTCGTCGCCGTTGCGGTCCTGTCCGATGGGGTCGTTGACGAGGTCGATGTCCATCGTTCCCGCCAGCGCGTAGGCGACCACGAGCGGCGGCGACGCGAGGTAGTTCATCTTCACGTCGGGGTTGATGCGCCCCTCGAAGTTGCGGTTGCCCGACAGCACGGAGACGACCGCCAGGTCGCCCTCGTCGACCGCCGCCGAGATCTCCTCGGGCAGCGGCCCGGAGTTGCCGATGCACGTCGTACAGCCGTAGCCGACGAGGTTGAAGCCGAGCTCGTCGAGGTACTCGTTGAGCCCAGAGCGCTCGTAGTACTCCGTGACGACCTTCGACCCGGGCGCGAGCGACGTCTTGACCCACGGCTTGCGCTGCAGGCCCTTCTCGACCGCCTTCTTGGCGAGCAGGCCGGCGCCGATCATCACCGACGGGTTCGACGTGTTCGTGCACGAGGTGATGGCGGCGATGACGACGCGGCCGTGTTCGAGGTCGGTCTCGACGCCGTCGGCCAGGCGGACCGGCACCTTCTGCCCGGCCAGCGTCGTCGGCACCCCGGACCCGCCGGCCGGCGAGCCCGCCGGCGCCGCGCTGTCGCCGTGGTCGCCGCCGCCGTTCGTCGCCGGCGGGTCCGACGACGGAAACGACTCCGCCGACGCCTCGTCGACCATCGTCATGACCTCGGGTGCATGCTCGAGGAGCGCCTCGCGGAAGCGCTCCTGCGCCTCGGTCAGCGCGACGCGGTCCTGCGGGCGCTTGGGCCCCGCGATCGACGGCACGACCTCGCCGAGATCGAGCTCCACCATGTCGGTGTAGGACGGCTCCTCGGTGCTCTCGTCATGCCACAGGCCCTGCGCGCGGGAGTACGCCTCGACCAGCTCGAGCTGCTGCTTCGGGCGGCCGGTGAACTCGAGGTAGCGCAGCGTCTCGGCGTCGATCGGGAAGATCGCGCACGTCGAGCCGAACTCCGGCGACATGTTGCCGATCGTCGCGCGGTCGGCGATCGGCAGCGCGCTCACGCCGGGCCCGAAGAACTCGACGAAACGCCCGACGACGCCCTTGGCGCGCAGCATCTGCGTGACGGTGAGGACGAGGTCGGTGGCCGTGGCGCCCTCGGGCAGCGCGCCCGACAGCTTGAAGCCGATGACCTGCGGCAGCAGCATCGACATCGGCTGGCCGAGCATCGCGGCCTCCGCCTCGATGCCGCCGACGCCCCAGCCGAGGACGCCGAGGCCGTTGACCATCGTCGTGTGCGAGTCGGTGCCGACCAGCGTGTCCGGATAGGCGACGCCGTCCTTCTCGAAGACGACACGGGCGAGGTACTCGATGTTGACCTGGTGCACGATGCCGGTGTCCGGCGGCACGGCGGCGAAGTTCTCGAACGCCTGCTGGCCCCAGCGCAGGAACGCGTAGCGCTCCTGGTTGCGCTCGAACTCGCGCTCGGCGTTGATGCGGAACGAGTCGGCCAGGCCGAACGAGTCGACCTGCACCGAGTGGTCGATGACGAGCTCGACCGGCACGAGCGGGTTGATCTTCGCCGGGTCGCCGCCGAGGTCGGCCATCGCGTCGCGCATCGCGGCGAGGTCGACGACGCACGGCACGCCGGTGAAGTCCTGCAGCAGCACGCGCGCTGGCGAGAACGCGATCTCCTGCGACGGCTCGGCGCCGGCGTCCCACCGGGCGATCTTCTCGACGTCCTCCTTCGTCACCGAGCCGTTGCCCTCGGTGCGCAGAAGGTTCTCGAGCAGGATCTTCAGCGAGAACGGCAGGCGGGCGACGTCGTACTGCGACTGGAGGGCGTCGAGGCGGAAGTACTCAAGGTCTCGGTCGCTCACGCGAAGGGTGTCGCGGGCGCCGAAGGAGTTGTCGGACACGGTGTGGTCGACTCCTGGTCGGAGGTTCTCCCAGCATTGTCCCACGCGGGCCCGGCGATCGAGGCCCGCCGGGCGCCCCGCACTCCGGTTCCGGGGCCCGCGGCCGATCTCGCGGCGGGGGAACCGATCATCCCGCCGACTCCTCCGGGATCGCGAGCGAGCCGCCGGGGTAGGCGATCCGCGCGGCCGGCGCCGAGCCGTGCTCGTCGCGCCAGGAGACCGTCACGGGCAGTTCGTCGCCCGGCTGGAAGCGGCCGACGTCGCCGATGCGCATCAATTCGCGCTCCGGCAGCCGCGCCTCGGGCAGCCGGGTCGGGTCGAACAGCCCGTGGCCGAAGGTCTGCGTGAACACGGCCGAGGCCGGCAGGTCGCGCCCGTGCACGTCGACGACGCGGATGTCCCTGCGCGCGACGACGCGCATCGGGCGCATCGACGTGTCGCGCAGCCGGCCGCTGACGATGTGGTCGGTCGGCAGCGTCGGGTGGGTGAAGGAGACGACCGGGCCCGACCACCGCAGCGGCCCCGCGTCGCCGCCGCCGGACGCGACGCTCACCACCAGCAGCCCCGTGCCGACCGCGAGCGCGGCCGGCAGCGCGGCGAGGATCCCGCGCCTCACGACGGCTCCTTCGGGGTCGTGAACCAGTCGCAGCCCGGCGGGTCGTCGAGCAGGTCGTCCTGCGGATCCCACTGCGAGCACGTCGCCTGGCTGGCGGTCTTCGCCGGGTTGCCCGGCAGGAGGACCTGCGCGCCGGGGCAGCCGGGCAGACCCAGCAGCACGTTGCTCGACGGCGCCGCCCCGCCGGGGCCGGCGTTGCCCATCCAGCAGTTGCCGCGGCCCTCCTCGTCCCACCAGAAGTCGTTGCCGTTGGGGTCGCGCGTGCCGTCGGGGCGCACGCCCATGTGGTTGTCGCGGTACAGGTTGTCGAACGAGGTGTCGACCTCCTTGCTCGGGTCGCTCTCCCCGCGGAAGTTCGCCGGCACCCAGAGCAGCTTCGCCCCGTCGCGCCAGTTGTCGTAGATCCAGTTGTCGCGGACGATGTTGCCGTTGCCGCCGAAGATGCCGATGCCGGTGCCGACCGGCGCCTGGAACGTCGGGCAGACCACCGTCGGGTCACGCTCCTGCACCGGGCGGTTCGCAGTCCTGCAGTACGCGTCGCGCTGGTCGTCGAAGACGTTGTTGTTGTTCGAGTAGATCTCGTTGCGCTCGAACTTCGCGCAGTCCTGCGGCATGCCCGGGTGCCCGAACGCGAACGAGTCGGTCGTCAGGCCGGTCGCGTTGTGGTGGAACTTCGAGTCGTGGACCCAGATGCCGTTGCCGGCGGTGCCGGAGTAGCCGAGCGTGTTGTCGTGCGAGTCGATGTGGCGCAGCTCGATTCCGTAGCGCGCGCAGTGACCCTCGGGACCGGAGCCCGGGTACACGCCGGAGTCGCCGGCGCCGTAGGACTCGATGTTGTCGTACAGGCCGTGGTCGGAGGTGAACGACAGCACGCCGTACTCGCGCGAGTAGCGCGACTCGACGTCCTCGATGCGGAAGCCGTTGGTCTCGAGCACGTAGATGTTGTTGAAGTCCGACAGCTCGACGGTGAAGTGGCTCAGGTAGATGCCGTCGGCGCGATCGGCGCGGATGACGTTCAGCGCGCGCCGCGAGCCGGAGATGACGACGTCGGCGCGCGTGCGCCCCATGCCCTCGATCTGCAGGTTGCACTTGTCGTCGCAGACGCGGTCGGGGTCGGCCGGGTCGTCGCCGGCGATCGCGATGAGGTTCTGGTGGTTCGGGCAGCTGCGGTGGTGCTCGTAGGTCGGCACCCACACCGGATCGCTGCGGACGTTGCCGGCCAGGCCGGAGGCGACCGGGTCGTAGATGTCCTGGTACATGTCCCGGCAGGGAGACGCGTCCTTGGCGCGGTCGTACTGGTTGGCGTCATAGTCGAAGGAGCCGTCGACCTGGGCGAGGCTGGGCTCCTCGTGGTAGACGCCCGGCATGATGAGGATGCGGTCGCCGCTGCTCGCCGCGTTCACCGCCGCCTGGATGTCGTGGTAGCTGCAGCGGGCGAGCTGGCGCAGCCGTTTGGCCTCGAGGCCGCCGTCGAACTCGTCGCGGATCCGCTGGGCGGAGTCGGGCTTGCAGACGACCTTCGACGGGCCGGTCGTGCGGTACTCGGGGACGGCGCCCGTGGAGCCGTCGGGGAAGAAGACCTGGCGCTCGGGGTGGGCCCCGGCGGCGGCCGGGAGCAGCAGGAGGGCCGCGACGGCGGCGGCCGGCCAGAGCGTGCGCATGCCAACCGGAACGCACGCCGGCGGGCCAACTTGCGGCGGGTGCTGTCAGCGCCCGCCGCGCCGGCGGTCGAAGCGCCGACGGCGGCGGTCGACCTCGAACCAGACGCGTGTGCCGTCGTCGTCGTGGTCGACGCCCCAGCGGGAGGCGAGCTTGTCGACGAGGCGCAGGCCGAAGCCGTTGGCGTGATGGCGCACGTCGGGATCGAAGCCGGGACCCTGATCGATGACCGCCACGCGGGCGAACCCGTCGTCCAGGACGGCCTCGAGCCGGATCTCCTTCGGCACGCGGCAGTGCCGCACGCTGTTGGTCACGATCTCGCTGGTGAGCAGGTTGACGGTGTGGTCGAGGTCCGGATCCAGGCCCCCTTGGACCAGTGCTCGCCGAGCCCGTCGCGCCGACTCCGGCACAGGAGGGAGGGCGACGGTCAGCGACCGAGGCCGGGCGGCCATGGCGGGCATATCCTGTTGGCTTCCCTCAGCGACGGATTCCATTCGTCCACTGGCACGGTCCGAATGATGACGCGCCGCCCGGCGGGGCGCCGCCCCGGCCGCGCACCCGGTTATCGAATCTGACGACCGGAGATCGCGCGGGCGATCACCAGACGCTGGATCTCCGACGTGCCCTCGAAGATCGTGTAGATCTTCGCGTCGCGGTGCCAGCGCTCCACGGGGAACTCCCGCGTGTAGCCGTTGCCGCCGAGGATCTGGATCGCGCGCTCGGTCGCCCACACCGCGACCTCACCGGCCTTGAGCTTGCTCATCGAGCCCTCGGCGTTCTCGAACGTCTTGCCCGAGCGGGCCATCCACGATGCGCGCCACACCAGCAGACGCGCGGCGTCGAGCTCGAGCTTCATGTCGGCGAGCGTGAACGCGATCGCCTGGTTGTCGACGATCGGGCGGCCGAACTGCACCCGCTCGCCCGCGTACTCGAGCGCGTACTCGTAGGCCGCGCGTGCGATGCCGAGCGCCTGCGCGCCCACCATCGGCCGCGTCGCCTCGAACGTGGCCATCGCTGCCTGCGACTTCGCGCGGCCGCCCTCGCGGACGCGCGCGAGCCGCTCGTCGAGGCGCTCCTTTCCGCCGAGGACGTTCTCGGCCGGGATGCGGCAGTCGTCGAGGTGGACGTCGGCGGTGTGCGAGGCGCGCAGGCCGTGCTTGCGGACCTTCGCGCCCTGCTCGATGCCCTTCGTCTCCTCCTTGGAGATGACGAACGCGGCGTGGCCGCGCGCGCCGAGCTCGCGGTCGACCGAGGCGACGACGACGTGCACGTCGGCGATGCCGCCGTTCGTCGCCCACGCCTTCTGGCCGTTGAGGACCCACTCGTTCGCCGCCTCGTCGAAGCGAGCCGTCGTGCGGATGGCCGAGACGTCGGAACCGGCGTCGGGCTCGGACGCGCAGAACGAGCCCACCTTCGGATCGTCGGGCGTCCCGAAGCAGCGCGGGATCCACTCGCCGATCTGCTCGCCGGTGCCCTGGCCGAAGATGGCGGCGACCGGCAGGGACGTCCCCATGATCGCCAGGCCGATCCCGGCGTCGCCCCAGAACAGCTCCTCGTTGGCGATCGGCATCGTCAGGCCGGTCTCGTCGGCGTGAAACTGCGCGAGCGCCTCGAAGCTGTACAGGCCGATCTTCGCGGCCTCCCTGATGATGTCCCAGGGGGTCTCCTCGCGCTCGTCCCACTCAGCGGCGGCGGGACGGACGACGGACTCGGCGAAGCCGTGCACCCAGGACCGGATGTCGCGCTGGTCCTCGCTCAGATCGAGCGAGAACGGGGTGGTCGCGTTCGGGGAGTCCGTCGTGGCGGCCATCGGGGTCGGTCCTCCTGCTGGGGTCGGTCGAACGGCGAGCGCGGCTTGCCGAAACCAAGAGTGTAAACGATGGTTACACCTGCCCCGCGAGCGGTTACACTCGCCTCGGGATGGCCACCCCCCTGCGGCGCCGGCGCGAGCGCGACATCGTCGACGCGACGCGTGCGCTGTTCGACGAGCGGGGCATGCAGGACGTCGCGGTCGAGGACATCGCGCGGCTGGCCGGCATCAACAAGGCGCTGATCTACCGCCACTTCGCGTCCAAGGAGGAGCTGTTCGTCCTCACCGCGACGCGGTACCTCGAGGAGCTCTCGGCCTCGCTGCACGCGATCGACCCGGCGGCCGCGCCGCGCGAGCGCCTCGTCGCCTGCGCGGAGCACTTCACGGACTACTGCCTCGGGCATCCCGCGTTCCTGGACTGCTGCATCTCGCTCATGCGCCGCCCGTCGACCGAGCTGGTCGAGGTCGTCTCCGAGGGCGTGCTGCTGCGCCTGGGCCTCGGCATGGCCGACTGCATGGGCCTGCTGGCCGACGTCCTGCGCGACGGCGCCTCCCGGGGCGCCTTCACCGTCGACGACCCGGATCTCACCGCGAACCTCATGTGGACCCGCGCCCTCGGCAGCCTGCACCTCGCGCGCCTCGGCGTCGGCGTCAGCCGCGTCGATGGCGGCCTGCCGCGCTTCTTCTCCGTCAGCGGAGCCCAGGTCCGCGCCGCCTGCGTGGCCGACGCGCTCGCCACGGTGGGCGCGTGAACGGTGGACACGCTCTCGCATTGCGGTTTCGCTGAACGCAGACGGCCGGTTGACGTGGCAAGCTAGCGGCGTGGCGGCGTCCCCCACCCACCACCGCGCGGACTTCGCACGCAACGAGCGGCGCATCCTCGACGCGGCGGCCCGCGTCCTGTCGGAGCGGCCGAGCGCGGGGATGGCGGGGATCGCGACCGAGGCGGGCGTCGGCCGGGCCACGCTGTACCGGCACTTCGCCACGCGCGAGGAGCTCATCGACGCGCTCGAGGACGAGCTGCTCGACGCGGCCGGGATGATCATCGCCGAGCAGTCGGCCCGGGACGACGTCGGCCCGGGCGAGGCCCTCGGCCAGATCGTCGAGGAGCTCGTCGAGGTGCGCGCGCGCTACCGGCTGCTGTTCGACTGGCCCGAGCGCGAGGAGGCCCACCGGCTCGACGGCAAGCGCCGGTTCGAGGCGCCGCTGCTGGCGATCATCGAGCGCGGCCAGCGCGAAGGCGAGCTCGACTCCGACGTGCCGGCGCGCTGGGTGCTCATCGCGATCGCCGGCATCACGCGCCGCGCGCTGAAGGGCTACACCGAGGGGGAGATCGGCCTCGAGGACGCCAAGCAGCTCGCCCGCCGTGGGCTGCTGCGCGGCTTCGGCGCCTGATGGACGTCTGCGGCGCGGTGCTGGCCGCCGGCGCCGGCCGGCGGTTCGGCGCGGTCAAGCAGCTCGCCCCCCTCGGCGGCCGTCCGCTGGTGCAGTGGGCGGTCGACGCGGCGTGCGCGGCGCAGGCGCTCGACGAGGTCGTCGTCGTCGTGGGCGCGCACGGCGACGAGGTGCGCGGCGCGATCCGGCCGGGCCGCGCCCGGGTCGTCTCGTGCGCCGGCTGGGAGGAGGGCCTGGCCGCATCGCTGCGCTGCGCCGCCGGCGCCGCGGGCGACGCCGCGTGGCTCGTCGTCACGCTGGGCGACGAGCCGCGGATGACGGCGGCGGCGATCGACGCCGTCGTGGCGGCCGCGCGGTCCGCTCCGGCCGACGTGGCCGCGGTGCGCGGCCGGTGGGGCGAGCGTCCCGGTCACCCCGTGGCGCTTCGCCGCGAGCTGCTGCACGCGGTCGGCGAGCTGCGCGGCGACGCGGGCGCCCGCGAGCTGCTCGCCCGACATGTGGTGCTCGAGGTCGAGTGCGGGCCGGCGGAGGCGTCGGTCGACGTCGACACTCCCGAGGACCTACGCGGCCTCACATCCTGAAGACGGGCACCGTGCGCGGCCCGATCGGGGCGTTCGCGCAGGCGCCGAGGGCCAGCCCGAGGACCCGTCGCGTGTCGAGCGGGTCGATCACGCCGTCGTCCCAGAGGCGGGCGGTCGAGTAGTACGGATTGCCCTGGTGCTCGTACTGCTCGCGCAACTGCGCGCCGGCCTCGGCCTGGCCCACCGTCTCCATCACCGTCGCCGCCTGCTCGCCGCCCATCACCGAGATGCGCGCGTTCGGCCACATCCACAGGAAGCGCGGGTCGTACGCGCGGCCGCACATCCCGTAGTTGCCCGCCCCGAACGACCCGCCGACGATCACCGTCAGCTTCGGCACCCGGGCCGTCGCGACCGCCGACACCATCTTCGCGCCGTCCTTGGCGATGCCGCCGGCCTCGTAGTCGCGGCCGACCATGAACCCGGAGATGTTCTGCAGGAACAGCAGCGGCACGCCGCGCTGGTCGCACAGCTCGATGAAGTGCGCCGCCTTCAGCGCGCTCTCCGAGAACAGGATGCCGTGGTTGGCGATGACGCCGACCGGGTGGCCGTGGATGTGCGCGAACCCGCACACGACCGTCGTGCCGTACGTCTGCTTGAACTCGTGCAGGAGGCTGCCGTCGACGGTGCGGGCGATCACCTCGCGCGGGTCGTAGGGCGTCCGGCTGTCGGGCGGGACCGCGCCGTAGAGCGTGCCGGGGTCGACGGCGGGCTCCGTCACGGGCCGTCGCTCCCATGGCGCGGGCCGCTTGGGCCCGAGCGTCGCGACGATCGAGCGCACGATGCGCAGCGCGTGGTCGTCGTCGTCGGCGAGGTGGTCGACGACGCCCGAGGTTCGCGCGTGCAGGTCGCCGCCGCCGAGCTCCTCCGCCGTCACCACCTCGCCGGTCGCCGCCTTCACGAGCGGGGGGCCGCCGAGGAAGATCGTGCCCTGCTCGCGCACGATCACCGTCTCGTCGCTCATCGCCGGGACGTACGCGCCGCCCGCCGTGCAGGAGCCGAGGACCGCGGCGATCTGCGGGATCCCGCGAGCGGACATGGTCGCCTGGTTGAAGAAGATGCGGCCGAAGTGCTCGCGGTCGGGGAAGACGTCGTCCTGGAGGGGCAGGAACGCGCCGCCCGAGTCGACGAGGTAGACGCACGGCAGCTCGTTGGCCAGCGCGACGGCCTGGGCGCGCAGGTGCTTCTTGACCGTCATCGGGTAGTACGTGCCGCCCTTGACGGTCGCGTCGTTGGCGACGACGACGACCTCGCGGCCCGACACCCGGCCGACGCCGGTGATGATCCCCGCACCCGGCGCGTCGCCGTCGTAGAGGTCCTCCGCGGCGAGCGGGCTGAGCTCGAGGAACGGCGCCCCCGGATCGCACAGGCGCTCGACGCGGTCTCGGGGCAGGAGCTTGCCGCGCGCGGCGTGGCGCTCGCGCGAGCGCTCGCCGCCGCCGAGCGCGGCGCGGGCCAGCCGCTCGTGCAGCTCGCCGAGAAGGCGGCGGTGCTCAGCCTCGTTCGCCTCGAACTCGGGCGTGCCGGGGTGGGCGTGGGTGGTCAGCAGCGTGCTCACTCGACCACCACCATGACCTGGCCGCGCGTGACGGTGTCGCCCGGCTGGACGTGCAGCTCGGCGACCGTCCCCTCCGCGGGCGCGACCACCGTCAGCTCCATCTTCATCGACTCGAGCACGACCAGCACGTCCCCTTCGGTGACCGTCGCGCCGAGCGCGGCGCGGACGTCGAGCACGACGCCGGGCATCGGCGCCTCGAGCGACCCGGACCCGTGGTGCTGAGCGGCCGAGTCGGTGGCGGGCGCCCAGCGGGTCGGGACGCCGGCGTCGACGAGCCAGACGGCGTCGCCGTCGCCGATCACGTCGATGGTCCGCGCCACGCCGTCGTCGCCGCACACGAGCAGCGCGCCGTCGCCGCGGCGCGCGATGCGGTCCGCGGCACCCGGTTCGAGCGCCGCCATCGCCGGCCCGTCCGGCCCGCTGAGCAGCGCGTGCGCAACCGCACGCGCGCCGCCGGGGCGCCAGCCGTCGCGGGCGTCCCACGGATCGTCGGTCGGCGGCGGGCCGGTCAGCGCGGCCACCGCGACGCCGGCGAGGTCGGCGGCGGGCGGCGGCGGCGCGACCTCGTCGCCGAGGCGCTCGATCAGGCCGGTGTCGAGCTCGCCCGTGCGCACCTCGGGCCGGCGCAGGAGCGCGCGCAGCCAGGCGGCGTTCGTCGTCGGGCCCACGACGAGCATCTCGCCCAGCGCGTGGTCCAGGCGAGCCAGCGCGGTGGCGCGGTCCGGCCCGTGGGCGATCACCTTCGCCAGCATCGGGTCGTAGTCCGAGCCGACGACCGAGCCGGCGGCGACGCCGGAGTCGACCCGCACCCCGCTCGGCTCGCGATAGCCGGCGATCCGCCCGGTCGACGGCAGGAAGCCGGTGGCCGGGTCCTCGGCGTAGACGCGCGCCTCGATCGCGTGGCCGTCGAGGCGGACGTCGTCCTGGCCCAGCGGCAGCGGCTCGCCCGCCGCCACGCGCAGCTGCAGCTCGACGACGTCCAGGCCGCAGACCGCTTCCGTGACCGGGTGCTCGACCTGGAGGCGGGCGTTCATCTCGAGGAAGTAGAAGCTCGACGGGTCGTCGCGGGCGGCGATCAGCTCGACCGTGCCGGCGTTCACGTATCCGGCCGACCGCGCGAGCGCCACCGCGGCCTCGCCCATCCGCATGCGCAGCTCGCCGTCGACCACCGGCGACGGCGCCTCCTCGACGACCTTCTGGTGGCGGCGCTGCAGGCTGCACTCGCGCTCCCCGAGATGCAGCACCGTGCCGTGGGCGTCAGCGATGACCTGCACCTCGATGTGGCGGGGGCGCTCGAGGTAGCGCTCGACGAGCAGCCGGTCGTCGCCGAACGCGCCCATCGCCTCGCGCCGCGCCGCACCCACCGCCTCGGGCAGATCGCCGAGCGCGCGCACGACCCGCATCCCGCGCCCGCCGCCTCCCGCCGCGGCCTTGAGCATCAGCGGCAGCTCCTGGCCGGCGGCCCAGTCGCCGATCTCGTCGTCGGTCAGCGCCGCCCGGTGCAGGCCGGGCACGATCGGCACGCCCGCCCGCTCGGCGACCTCCTTGGCCGCGACCTTGTCGCCGAGCAGCGCCATCGCCTCCGCGCCCGGACCGACGAACGCGATGCCGGCCGCCGCGCATGCCTCGGGCAGCGCAGGCCGCTCGGAGAGGAAGCCGTAGCCGGGATGGATCGCCTCGGCGCCGGTGCGCTGCGCCGCCTCGATCACCTTCTCGACGGAGAGGTACGACTGCGCCGCCGGCGCCGGCCCGAGCCGCACCGCGGCGTCGGCCGCACGCACGTGGGGCGCGCCGGCGTCTGCGTCGCTGTAGACCGCGACCGACTCGATGCCGAGCCGCCGCAGCGTGCGCATCACGCGGACGGCGATCTCGCCCCGGTTGGCGACCAGCACGCGGGCGAACATCCGACCGCTACGCGCCCAGCGCCCGCGCGATGACCATCTGCTGCACCTCGTCGGTGCCCTCGCCGATGGTCAGGATCTTCGCGTCGCGGTAGAACCGGCACACCGGGTACTCCTCGATGTAGCCGTAGCCGCCGTGGATCTGGACCGCCTCCTCGCTGCAGCGCACGGCGAGGCGGCCGGTCTTCAGCTTGGCCTGGGCGGCGGTGAGCGTGAACGACCGGCCCGCGTCCTTGAGCAGCGCGGTCTTGTAGACGAGCAGCCGCGCCGCCTCGATCTCCGTGGACATGTCGGCGAGCTTGCTCTGGATCGCCTGGAACTTCGAGATCGGCTTGCCGAAGGCGCGGCGCTCCTTCGCGTACGCGATCGCCTGGTCCAGCGCGCCCTGGGCCAGCCCGACCCCCATCGCCGCGACGCCGATGCGCCCGATGTCGAGGATGTGGAGGAACTGCTTGAAGCCGGCGCCGCGCGGGCCGAGGAGGTTCGCCTCGGGGACGCGGCAGTCGGTGAAGGTCAGCGGCCGCGTGTCGGACGCGTTCCAGCCCATCTTCCGGTAGGGCTCGCCCTGCTCGTAGCCCGGCGTGCCGTTGGGGACGACGATGTTCGAGATCTCGTCCTCCCCGGTCCTCGCGGTGATGCAGACGACGCCCGAGATGTCGGTGCCCGCGTTCGTGATGAACTGCTTGGCGCCGTCGATGACCCATTCGCCGCCGTCGAGCCGGGCGCGCGTGCGGGTGTTGCCGGCGTCGCTGCCCGCCTCCGGCTCGGTCAGTCCGAACGCGCCGAGCTTGCGCCCCGCCGTCAGCTCCGGCAGCCAGTCGGCCTTCTGCTCCTCGGAGCCGAACAGGTAGATCGGCTGGGTGCCGAGGCTCGTGTGCGCGCAGAGCGTGATGGCGACGGAGGAGTCCACGCGCGTGAGCTCCTCGACGGCGAGCGCGTAGGCCAGCGTGTCGCCCCCGGCGCCGCCGACCTCCTCCGGGAACGGGATGCCCATCCACCCCAGCTCGCCCATCTTGCGGACGATCTCGTAGGGGAAGGCCTTCGTGCGGTCGAGCTCCTCCGCGACGGGGGCCACCTCGCCCTCAGCGAACTCGCGGACGGTGCGGCGCAGCAGCTCGTGGTCGTCGGAGAGGTCGAAGTCCATGGCCCCCTTTATACCGAATGACGACTCGGTTTCCGAATGATCCTTCGGTACCGTTGTGGAGATGCCCACGAAGCCGAGCCAGCCCCGCCTCCGCGCGCGCTACGACGAGCGCCGGGAGCGGGTCATCGCGACCGCGGCCGAGCTGTTCGCCCGGCGGGGCTACCAGGCGACGAGCATCGCCGACCTCAGCGAGGCGGCCGGGCTCGCCGTCGGCGGCATCTACCACTACATCGACGGCAAGGAGCAGCTGCTGTTCGCGATCTTCGGACAGCTCATGGACCCGCTGCTGGAGCGCGCGGACGCGATCGCCGCCGCCGGCGACGCGCCCGAGGAGAAGCTGCGCGAGCTGGTGCGCGCCTGGGTGCGGCACGTCGCCGACCATCGCTTCCACATGCTCGTCTTCGCGCAGGAGCGCCATGCGGTCGAGAGCGATCCGCGCTGGCAGGACGTGCGCCGCAGCCGCCGCGCGTTCGAGGCCCGCCTGGGCGCGATCATCGGCGACCTCGACGGCCGGTCCGGCGACCGGCGCCTGCTCGCGCTCGCCCTGCTCGGCATGGTGAACCACATGCCGACGTGGTACCGCCCGGGCGGCCGGCTGACGCCCGAGGCGATCGCCGACGGCTACAGCGACCTGGTGCTCGACGCGATCCGCGCCTGAGCGGCCGGCCCGGCCCGGCGTCGCCGCAGGGGGCGATCACGACCGTCTGCAGCTCGGTCAGCGTGTCCATCGCGTGGCGCCCGCCGATCCTCCCGACCCCGCTGGCGCTCTCCGCGCGCCCGCCGAACGGCAAGGTGGTTCTCCCAGTGGTTCGTCGTCTCGTTGATGTTCACGAGGCCCGTGCGCACGCCGTCGGCGAAGCGCAGCCCGCGGCGCACGTCCTCGGTGAGGATCGCCGCGAGGATGAGACGGGGCGCGCACATCGGCCGACGCCGTCTCGCCCCAGCCGCCGCTGCGCTACGCGCTCGAGTGCCGGCGCGTACAGCCGCGGATGAGCGCCGCGTCAGGCGCTGCGCACGGCGGCCGCGCCCTCGAGGCCGAGGCGCGCGACCGCCTCGTCGCGCAGCCTGAACTTCTGCACCTTGCCGGTGACGGTCATCGGGAACTCGTCGACGAACATGATGTAGCGCGGCACCTTGAAGTGCGCCACGCGCCCGCGGCAGAAGCCGCGGACCTCGTCGTCGCCGAGCGCCGCGCCCTCGCGCAGCCGCACGCACGCGCACAGCTCCTCGCCGAAGCGCTCATCGGGGACGCCGACGACCTGCACGTCGGCGATGTCGGGATGCGCGTAGAGGAACTCCTCGATCTCGCGCGGGTAGACGTTCTCCCCGCCGCGGATGACCATGTCCTTGATGCGCCCCACGATGTTGCAGTAGCCCGCCTCGTCCATCGTCGCCAGATCGCCGGTGTGCATCCAGCCGGCCGCGTCGATCGCCTCGGCCGTCTTCTCGGGCTCCTCCCAGTAGCCGAGCATCACGCTGTAGGCGCGCGTGCACAGCTCGCCGGTCTCGCCGCGTCCGACGGTCAGGCGCGTGTCCGGGTCGACGACCTTGATCTCGACGTGCGGGCCGGGCCGGCCGACCGTCGAGACGCGCAGGTCGAGCGGATCGCCGGCCCGGGTCTGCGTCGACACCGGCGACGTCTCCGTCATGCCGTAGCAGATGGCGACCTCGTCCATGTGCATCTCGTCGACGACGCGGCGCATGACCTCGACCGGGCACGGCGAGCCGGCCATGATCCCCGTGCGCAGCGACGACAGGTCGTGCTCGGCGAAGCTCGGGTCGGCCAGCTCGGCGATGAACATCGTCGGCACCCCGTACAGCGCCGTGCAGCGCTCCTGCGCCACGGCGCGCAGGGTGGCGCCCGGCTCGAACGACGGCGCCGGCACGACCATGCACGCGCCGTGCGTCGTCGCCGCGAGATTGCCCATGACCATGCCGAAGCAGTGGTAGAACGGCACGGGGATGCAGATGCGGTCGGCCTCGGTGCAGCCGAGCAGCTCGCCGACGAAGAAGCCGTTGTTGAGGATGTTGTGGTGGCTGAGCGTCGCGCCCTTCGGAAAGCCCGTCGTGCCGCTGGTGTACTGGATGTTGATCGGGTCGTCGAACGTCAGCTGCGCCATGCGCTCGGCGATCCGCCCACGGTCCGCCGCCGTCGCGGCGAGCTCGCGCCACGCGTCGCCGTCGAGGAACACCGTCTCCTCCAGCGCCGGCAGATCGCCCGCGACCTCGTCCACCATCGCGACGTAGTCGCTCGACTTGAACGCCTGGGCGCTCACCAGCATGCGCACGCCCGACTGGCGCAGCGCGTAGGCCAGCTCGTGCGTGCGGTAGGCCGGGTTGACGTTGACGAGGATCGCCCCGGCCTTGGCGGTCGCGTACTGCACGAGCGCCCACTCCACGCAGTTCGGCGCCCAGATCCCGACCCGGTCTCCGTGGCCGATGCCCCGGTCCAGCAGGCCCGTGGCGAGCCGGTCGACCGCCGCGTCGAGCTCGGCATAGGTCAGGCGCACGCCCTGCGCGCAGGACACGAACGCCTCGCGGTCGGCGAATCGGGCCGCGGTCGACTCGAGGTTGGCACCGATCGTCTGCCCGATCAGCGGGACGTCGTACACGCCGTGCGCGTAGGCCGGATCGCTCATTGCTCCCTCCTCACGGCTGACCTTACAGTGGTCCGGCAGGCCGCCCGCGTGGGTGTGGGCGATCGACCCCGACTCTGCTGAGCGAAGCTGCGCTCGCCGGCGCAGGGCGCCGCGCGCCGGCGTCAGCGGTGGCCCGCCGGGCCCCCCGGGCCGAGGAACGCGTCGACGGAGCGGGCGAAGCGGCGCCGGTCGCCGAACAGGAACGCGTGGCCGGCGCCGCGGTAGAGCTCGAGGCGGGCGCCCGGGATGCGCCGCGCGATGCGGCGGACGTTGGCCGGCGGCACCACGACGTCGCGCATCCCGCCGGCGACGAGGGCGGGCGCGCGCACGCGGCCCAGCGCGGAGAAGTTCGCGTCGCTGCGCAGCCACGGGTCCTCGGCGGCGACCTGGGCGCGCACGGTGGCGGCGGGGACGCGGAAGTCGTCGGGGATCTCACCGCTCGCGCTCGCGCGCACCAGCCGGCGCAGGAACGCGCCGCCCTCCGCGCGCCCCGAGCGGGTCCGGGGATAGAGGACCTTCAGGGCGTCGGCATCGGAGTCGGCGCCGCTGTCGATCTCCTGCGCCCACCGCGGGCCGAGCACGGAGCACCGCCCGCCGGGGTTCGTCCCGGCCAGGACGAGCCGGCGCACGCTGCTCGGATGGCGGATCGCGAGCTGCTGGGCGACGAAGCCGCCCATCGACCAGCCGAGCACGTCGGCGCGGGGCGCGCCGGCGGCACGCATGAAGCGCGCGGTCTGGTCGGCCATCGCCGCGAACGAGGTCCGGCGGCCGCGCAGGGGCGACGAGCGCCCGACGCCCGCGTAGTCGAACAGGATGAGCCGGTGGCGGGCGGCGAGCAGACGCAGGAGCGCGGGGTCCCACTCGGCCATCGTGGAGCCCGTCCCGATCGCCATGACGAGCGGCGGGCCGCTGCCGCGCTCGTAGTAGGCGATGCGGTCGGCACCGGCGCGGACGGTCTGGACGTGCGCGCGAAACGGTGCCGCCGCGGCGGGCCGGGGCGGAAGGAGGAGCGCCCCGGCCGCGACCGCGAGGATGAGGGTGAGGAGGCCTACGCGGCGACCCGCGGCCCGCGGGCGCGCGTCGCGCTCAGCAGCCGCCGCAGCCCGCGCCGCCCCGGTCGCACCGGACGGCGCTCGCGGTTGTACTCGGCGATGGTCTGCCCCTCGGCGAGGTCGCATTCGATGTAGATGTGCGGTGCGCTGAGGCGTGAGTTGGAGGTCATGGCCTTGGCCGGGATCGTGGAGGGTAGGCGACACGAGGAGCATCGCCTCCGGCGCCCCGGACGCCCAGGTGGGAAGGCCCGCGTCGGTCCGGGAGCCAGCCCGTGGACCGGGGGTGCGGTTAACCCCGCCCGGGCAGACGCGATTGCCCGGCCATGGTGCGCTCCGTAGGGTCGTGGATCATGTCGCGGGGGTAGGACCGCCGCGCCGCCCCGAACGCATTGCCCAGAGATGTCGCCGCCCTCACCGGACCAGCGCCCCCCGCACGCCATCCCCTGGCAGTTCCTGATCCGGGCGGTCATGGTCGTCACCGGGCTCACGCTCCTGCTCGTCGCGAAGGTCCACGGCGCGGCGTTCTACGTCGCGTGGGCGCTCATCGGCCTCGCTCTGCTCAGCGAGGCCGCGGCGATGCTCGTCTACCGCGTCCGCATGCGCGGCGCACGCCGCCGCCGCTGAGCCGCGACGCGGCGGCCGATCACTCCGTCGGCGAGTCCGGGAACCGCGCGAGCCACGGGATCTCGGCCTTGGCCTCGACGACCTCGGCGATCTCCTCGTCGGTCCACTCCCGCTCGTGGCGGCTGGCCTGCGCCTCCGGGTCGACGACGGCGGCACAGGCCTCGACCCACTCGTCGGCGGCCTCGAGCTCGTAGAACGCCGCGAGCCTGCGGATCTCGTCGCGCGGGTTCGCGGTGAGGTCCTCGAGCGCCACGTCGTGCAGCGGCGTCGCGCTCTCCTCCTTGAAGCGCTTGATGACCTCGGCGCGCTTGAAGTACTTGCGGACGGCCCGCTCCGGCGTGACCGCGCGCGTCATCGACGAGATGTTGTCCCACGGGTTGCGGTACACGTGCAGGAGCCGGACCTGCGCCTGCGCGAGCTCCGAGAGCTGGTCGAAGACCTGCGGGTTGGCGTTCCACGCCATCGGGGTCTCCTGGCCGCGCTTGCTGCCGATGACCCGCAGCGTCGTGAACGTCCCGTTCGCGGCGCCCTCGATGAGCTTGTTCGGCTCGCTGCGCCGGTAGCCCCGGCGTCCGCGGGCGCCGTGCTTCTCAGACGTGGCGACGAGCGCCTGGAACATCTTGTCGCGGTCCGTGTACGCCACGCTCGCTCCGAGGTTCTCGCCCCGGCCGACCTTGAACATCTGGCGCTCGTGGGCGATCACCGCCTCCGGGTGGGCGTCGAGGATCGTCCCGACCAGGCTGTGGCCGCTGCGCGTGTACCCGATGAACAGGCAGACGCTCTCGACATCCTCGTACATCAACGGCCTCCGAGACTCGACAGGCGCGTCGAGTCGACCCCGGACGCGCAGACGCGGGCGATGGTAACCAACCGGTGAACGGGCGCGCGATCGGTCATTCGGCTGCAACCGGGCGAAAGGCGAGCGTCAACCGGGTCCTGTGTCGCAGCGCTCGAACGTCGACCCGGACGCGCGAGTCCCAGTCGCGCAGCTGGGTCAGGCGGCATCGCCCGGCGAGTTCAGAGCAAGACGTGAGCGCTGCGGCGCGTTACTTGTCTCATCCGGTCTCATCCATGTACCCCCGCCGGCGACCGAGCCGCATCGATCCCGCGCCACGCCTGGCCCCTCCGCCAGGGGCCGGAACGCGATGGCCGCGAGGTAGGTCACGTGGCGTGACGGCGCTCCAGGCAGCTCCGCCCAGGCCCGATCCCGCCACCCATGACGAGTGGACCGAGAACCGTCCTTCGCGGCGCGGGCTGCCGCGGCTCGAGCTCGGCGAGGCGTGGCGGCACCGCGATCTCGGCATCGTGCTCGCGCAGCGCACGCTCAAGGTGCGCTACCGGCAGACGCTCCTGGGCGTCGCTTGGGCGCTGTTGCAGCCGCTGGCCGGGCTCCTCATCTTCACGATTGTCTTCGGCCGGCTCGCGAAGCTGCCGTCGGACGGGCTCCCGTACGCGGTGTTCGTCTATCCCGCGATGTGCCTGTGGACCTACGTCTCCACGTCCGTCTCGGCGGCGGCTGCCGAGCTGCCGCAGAACCCCCACCTCGTCACCCGTGTGTACTTCCCCCGTATCCTGTCGCCCGCGGCGGCGGTCCTTCCGGGGCTCCTGGACTTCACCGTCGCGCTCGCGCTCACGGCGGTCCTGTTCGTGGTCTACGACGTCGCGCCCGGGCCGCAGATCCTGCTCGTACCGCTGTGGATGGCGGCAGCGGCGATGGTCGCGTTCGGCATCGGCACCTGGCTTGCCGCGATCAACGTGAAGTACCGCGATGTGCGGCAGATCCTGCCGTTCCTGCTGCAGACGTGGTTCTTCCTGAGCCCGATGGTGTTCCCGTCCTCGGTCGTGAGCGGCGACTGGCGATGGGTGTACGCGCTCAACCCGCTCGTCGGCTTGGTCGACGGCCTCCGCTGGTCGCTCGTGGACGGTCCTCCACCGCCGCTCGCGGACATCGCCTCGCTCGTGAGCGCCGTTGTGATCGTTGTGAGCGGGCTGTACTACTTCCGCTCGGTCGAGGACAGCTTCGCGGACGTGATCTAGTGGGCAACTCCATCGAGGTCTCGGGGCTGGGCAAGCGCTACACGGTCGGTGGGAGCGGAGGGGCGATGCTGCTCACCGAGGTCATCGCGAACCGGATGCGCGGCCGCGATGCCGCCAAGGGCATGGACTTCTGGGCGCTGCAGGACGTCTCGTTCACGGTGCCCACTGGTGAACTGGTCGGCATCATCGGCCGCAACGGCGCGGGCAAGACCACGCTGCTGCGGATCCTCGCGCGCATCACGACCCCGACGGCCGGCGTCTCCCGCGTCCGCGGCCGGCTCAGCGCCCTGCTCGACGTCGGCACGGGCTTCCACGACGAGTTGACGGGGCGAGAGAACGTGTTCCTCAGCGGGGCGATCCTCGGCATGTCTCGAAGCGACGTCCGCGCGCGCTTCGACGAGATCGCCGCCTTCTCGGGGGTCGAGCGGTTCCTCGACACGCCGCTGAAGCGCTACTCCGCAGGAATGCGGCTGCGCTTGGCGTTCGCCGTTGCGGCGCACCTCGAACCCGACGTCCTCGTCATCGACGAGGCGCTCGCCGTCGGCGACGCGGAGTTCCAGCGCCGTTGCATCGGCAGGATGGAGGACCTGCAGCGCTCGGGCCGCACGGTGGTCTTCGTGTCGCACGACCTCGGCGCGATCGGGCGCCTCTGCGAGCGAACTCTGTGGCTCGATCAGGGCCGCATCGCCTTCGACGGACCCACGCACGAGACGCTGCGGCGGTACTTCGATTCCGTCGGCCGGATCGATGCCGGCCGCGTGGAGCTGGAGACCGATCCGCACCTGCCCGTGGCGTTGACGAGCGTGTCGATCGCGGCCGAGGACGGCGCGCCGATCACCGAGCCGACGCGCCACGACACGGTCGTCCTCCGGCTGCGCGTGCAGGTCCGCGAACGCATCACGGGTCTCGACGTCGGCTTCTACATCGCGGACTCGATGGGCCTCCGCGTGCTCGAGGACACGCTTCGCGTCGCGGAGCCGTCGTCCGGACTCGGCAGCTCGCCGGGCGAAGCTGAGGTCGAGGTCACGCTCCCCGGCGTGCTGCGGGCGGACGACTATCTCGTCGGTGTCTACGTCTACGCGGGCGACGACTGGTACGTGATCGAGGAACCCCTGCGCTTCCGCGTCTCCGCGGCTCAGGGCGAGTCCGACGACGGGCTGCGTCCGGCGGTTCGCCCGCAGCTGAGCTGGTCCGTCGCCGCGGTCGAAGCGTGAACGCCGTGGGCCACCACCTGCCCATCAGCCTGGTCATCCCGACGGTCGGACGGACCGAGCTGCTGCGGGACTGCCTGAGCTCGGTCGCCGGCGGCACCGCGCTCCCTGCCGAGGTCGTGCTGGTCGACCAGAGCCGCGGCGACGCCCTGGCACCGCTGATCGCCGACCTGCCGTCGCTGCCCATCCGGCGGGTCGCGAGCGGTGCGCGCAACATCGCCGTCGCGTACAACGTCGGCATCCAAGCCGCGCGGGAGGCGATCGTCGCCGTCACCCACGACGATTGCACGGTCGCGGCGGACTGGCTGGAGGTCGCCCTGCGGACCGTCGCATCGCGCACCGACCTGCTCGCCACCGGCCGTGTGCTGCCCGAGGGCGACGCCGACCTCGTCCCGTCCTGCAAGACGAGCGAGGAGCCGCGGGAGTACTGCGGCGAGCTCGAGGTGTCGCTCCTGTTCCCGGCCAACTTCGTCGCCCATCGCTCCGAGCTGTTGGCGATCGGCGGGTTCGACGAGGCGTTCGCGCGGGCGGCCGAGGACGGGGACCTGTGCTTTCGCTGGCTGGGATCGGGGCGGACGCTGCGCTACGAGCCGGGGATGACGGTGTGGCACCGCGACTGGCGATCGCGTGACGAGCTCCTCGCGCTCAACGTCCGATACGCGTTCGACCAGGGGCGGATGTACGGCAAGCACCTCTGGCGGCGCGATTGGGCGATCGCCCCGTTCGTCGCCCGAGACGCCCGGGAGGCGGTACGGCTGATGCGCGCCCAGCTGCTGCGGCGACCGGTCGCCATGAGCGACTGGCGCCGCGGGCTCGCCCGCGGCCTGCCCGCGGGCGTCGTCGTCGGCTTGGCGCAGCAGGCGCAGCGCTCGATGCGGCGGGTGACGTGCCCATGAGCCGCGGCGGGCCCCTGCGAGCCGCCCGCCGAACGCGTCGGCATCCGCGGCCGTGGCAGTTCGACTACCTGCATCTGCGGCGGCTGCTCGACGACCTGCGGCCCGCGCTGGCGCGGATCGCGGAGCCGGGCGGCGTCGTCCTCGACGTGTTCTGCGGCAGCCGTCCGTACGACGACCTCGTCGCGCCCGGCGTGCGTATCGTCGGACTGGACGTCGACGACCGCTTCGGCGTGGCCGACATCGTCACGGCCGAGTTCCTGCCCTGCCCCGACGGCGGCTACGACGGCGTCGCGTGCATCGAGGCCTTCCACTACGTCACCGATCCGGCGCATGGTGTCCGAGAGCTCAAGCGCGTCGTCAAGCCCGGCGGGCGGGTGGTCGTCGCGGTGCCGGTGGTCTGGGAGTACGACCGCGCCATCGTCGAGCACCGGTACACGTCGGGCTCGCTGCGGCAGCTGTTCGACGGCTGGGACGACGTCGTCGTCGTCGAGAACGGCGGTCGTGCCGTCGCCTGGACGCTGCTCACCGGCACGCTTCTGCACGCGTGCGAAGAAGAGCTCGGCCGTCGTCTCCCCCGCTCGGCGGTGCGGGCCACGTTCGCGCTCGCCTACGCCGGCCTGAACGTCGTGGGCGCGGCGCTCGACGCCATCGAGCAACGCCGCCGGAATCCGCACCACGTGCTCGCGCCCAACATCATGCTCACCGCCAGGCGGCCGGCCGATGACTGAGGCCGTATCGGTCGTGATCCCGACGCGCGACCGGATGCACATCGTGGTGGACACAGTGCGCCTCACGCTCGATCAGCGGCACGTCGAAGTGGAGGTCATCGTCGTCGACGATGGTTCGCGCGATGCCACGGCGGAGGCGCTCGAGGCGCTCGGCGACCCACGCGTCACCGTGCTGCGCAACGCGTCCAGCCGCGGCGTGGCACGTGCCCGCAACCGCGGGATCGAGCGAGCAGCGCATCCCTGGATCGCATTCCTCGACGACGACGACCGCTGGAGCCCGGACAAGCTCCGCGTGCAGCTCGAGCGCGCTCGGGCGGAGGATGCCGACTTCGTCTACACCGCCGGGCTGGCGGTCGCAGCGGGCGACGGCCGGGTGCTCTACGCGTCCCCGGCATTCACGCCCGAGGAGATGCGACGCAGCATCCGCAGCCGCAACCTCGTCTTCGCGGGCTCGTCGAACGTGCTCGCACGCACCGAGCTCCTGCGGCGGCTCGGTGGCTTCGACGAGTCGCTGCACCACATCGCGGACTGGGACATGTGGATTCGCCTGACCGAGGCGGGGCGACCGGCGGCGTGCCCGGAGCCGCTGGTGGCGTACGTCGTGCACGAGACGAACATGCACCGGACCGCGATCGACAGCGCGGGGCGGGAGGGCCGGATCCTGCGCGCCAAGCACGCGCACAGCAGCCTCCCGGGCCGGTTCGATGCCATCGTCTTCCGCGGATGGATCGCCGACGGACAGGCCCATTCGGGCCGGCCCGGGCGTGCCGCCCTCACGTTCGCCGTCACGGCCCTGCGCCACCGCAGCCGGTCCGATGTGCGGCACGCGGTGGGCTCGGCGCTGCGCGCCGCCGGCCTGCGCCGCGCGCCGAACGCCGTCGAGTTCGACGGCCGCGCGCCGGACTGGCTATCGATCCGCCCATAGCTCGCATGCCATCGCCAGCTCGAACGAGCCGGGATCCTCGAGCAGCAACTCGATGCGAGGCAGCAGAAGCCGATCGGATCGCGCCGTGATCGACCGGCCCGCTCCGCCGAAGCCGTCGGTGTAGCCGGCGGCGCGGGCGGCGGCGGCGACGCGCTCGTCAGCGCGCCCGTGCGGATAGGCGATGGTGGTCAGCGGGCACCCCGCGGCCTCCTCGAGCGCGGCCCGTCCGTCGCGCAGCGCGCCCTCGAGGTCGTCGTCGGCAAGCTCGGGCAACGGCCGGTGATCGCGGGTGTGGAAGCCGATCTCGAAGCCCTCCCGCGCCAACTGGCCGACCTGCGACCGCGTCAGGTGGTACTCGGCCGGGTCCTCGCCGACGAGCTGCGAGAGCGCCTCGGCGACGGCGGCGTGCACCGACGGCGATCGTTCGACGTCCGCGGCAAGGTCGGCGAGGGACTGCTCGGCACCGGCCCGCAGGCCCGCCGTGCGAAGCGCCGGGCGGGGGTCGAGGCCCCGGTCGGCCGTCGCCTGCAGGCGCTGCCACCAGAAGCCGTGCGGTCCGTCGAGGCCCGCCCCCGTCAGGAAGAACGCGGCCGGGCAGCCGAGGCTCCGCAGCAGCGGTGCCGCAACCTCCACATGGCTCGCGAGGTCGTCGTCGAAGGTGACCGCGACCGGGATCCGTCCGCCGCGCCGGCGCGAGAGCATCGCGCGGTGCAGCTGCGACGGCGTCACGAGCTGGTACGAGCGTCGCAGGTGACGCAGATGCCTCTCGAGGGCCGCGGCGGTGAGGCCAGGCACGACCTGCTCGGCCGACGGCGGGGTGCGGAACGTCTCGTGGTAGACGAGCGCACCCGCGACGCGGGCCGACGACGCCCGGAGCCTCCAGCGAAGGAGCGCCGCCTGCATCCGCCGCCACGGCGCACCCAGGCGGCGCCGCACGACCACGAGGGCCCCGCTCGCATGGCTTGCGTCCGGGCGGCCGGTGAGCCGTCGGATCTCGGCGCTCAGCCGACGGTGCCCCCGCGTCTCGTCGAAGTCCTCCTCCACTCGGCGGCGTCCCGCTTCGGCGATCCGTTCTGCCAGGCCCGTTTCATGGCCGAGGCGAGCGACCGCCGCAGCGAGGGCGACCGGGTCGTCCGGGGCGACCAGCAGCCCGCTCACCCCGTCGCTGACGACGTCGGGGATGCTTCCCATGCGCGCCGCGACGACTGGCGTCCTGAGCGCCATCGCCTCCATGAGGACGAGCGGAGTCACCTCGCCCGCCGCGAGCAGCAGTGTGTCCGCGGCCAGCAGGCAGGCGGCGACGTCGGAGGTCGGCCCCGCGAAGTGGACCTGCCGCGCGACGCCCAGGTCGCGCGCCTGCTCGCGCAGCTCGGCGGCGTAGGCCTGGTCGGCCTCGAGCCCATGAAGCGTCAGCTCCGCCTCGAGCCCTCGGTCGCGCAGCGCCCGAACGGCTGCGATCGCCACGTGCTGTCCCTTATGCCGGTCGACGGTGCCGACCATCACGAGCCGGAGCGGGTCGGCGGCGCACAGCTCCCGCGGCCCGGGATCGGGGGGAATGGGGATGCCGACGGGATTCGACATGACCCTGGCGACGGCACCGTCGAAGGCCTGTGCGACCCATGGCGAGATCGCGACGACGGTGTGCGCCAGCACGCCGTGCACGCGGAACAGTCGCCTCGCGGCCGCGGACTTCGGCGCCTCCTGCGCGTGGACGACGACCGGAACCCCTGCCATTCGCGCGCCGATGACGGGCGCCACCAGCACCGTGCTGTTGACGACGACCACGTCGATCTCATGCCGGCGGACGAGCACCGCGAACCGGACCGCGTCCGGGATGGCACGGCCGATCTGGAGCGTCCACCGGCCGCGCGACGCGCCCCAGATGGGCAGGTTGGGCGGTCCGCGAACGATGGCGGCGGCGACCTCGGCGAACGCGGCGCGCAGCGGGCCCGTGCCAATCGCGATGACGAGGTCGTACTCGCGACGCAGCGCTCGCGCCTGGCTGATCGCAACCAGCTGCGCGCCGCCGTAACCCGCGCTGTGTACCGCCATGAGCACGCGCATCCGGCGACGTGGCGCGGGTGGGATGTCGGCAGCCAGCATGCGACGCTCGCGGAACGATACGAGATGCCGATTCGCGCAGCGCCCGGCCGTCTTGGCCGTGACCGCTTCCACGACGATGGGACGCCACCGGACGCGTCGATCGGCCGATTGCCCGCGGGCGCCATCCTCGGAACGTCGCCCACTGTGATGCTCCCGGGCTGCCGGTCGGCCAAGGACTACCCCTGGCCGGCGCCGACATCCACGATCGCTCGCGGCTACCGCCCGGCGGCTGGTTCTATCGCTTCTCCAGCTCGTGAACCTCGAACACCTCCGGCTCGCCGGACATCTGCACGCCCAGTTCGTCCAGCACGGGCCGGATTCGCTCGCCGAACGCCCGGAACTCCTCTTCCGAGTCCCAGATCTCGCTGACGCGCAGATTGCCGTCCGAGCCGAACAGAACGTGCATCTCGAGCCCGTCCGGCGGCCAGCCGCCGGCGTTCTCCATGCGCTGCTTCACGTCGTCGTAGAGCTGCCGCGTCAGGTTCGTCGGCTGATACCGCACCACGATGCTCACGCTGATCCCCTCCCGGGTTCGACGCCGTCAGCCGACGGTAGACCTGGTGTGGCAGGCCGTCAATGCGACGACCTCAAACTCCACGACGTCCGGCGGGCCCGCGCGTGTGCCCGCGCTGTCGTCACCTCCCGCGCCGTCATCGCCGCCGCGGCGGGCGCCGGCGCGGGTCCGGGGTGGGCAACCTGTCTCGGCGGTGGGGACGCGCACGCCGGGACTTCCGGCGAAACAACCGGCGCCGAACCTCTGCCGAAGGCGGTCCGAAGCCGTCGGATCGGGTGGTTCGAGTGGCTAGGGGAGATCATCGGGCTCTACACAGCCGGGATGCGTCCTGGTTTGGCTGGCCGGGGCATCGGGGGTAGCGCGCGGTCGTCGTGGTCGCTTCGCCTGGTCTACTCCAGGCAGGTGGCCGTGGCGGTCCGGGCAGCGCCAGATTGAGCGTTTGCGGCTGCCCGGTACAACAACGCCCCCGGCGGGCGGCTGGTTCGCCGGGGCGTACCTCTGTGCCTGGGGTGAGGATGCTCCGCCGACGTCGACGACACGTTGACGAGATCCCGACGTCGGTGAGCTGCACGAAACTCCCAGGTCGCCCGCTCGGCGCGACGTCGAAGGAGATCCGGGAGTACGTCCTCGACATCCTCGTGAAGCGCTTCGACCGCATGACGGTCCGGCAGGCGGTCCACGGCATCGAGGTCGCGGACATCATCGCCAAAACCGAGCTCGGGCCAGAGCCCTGAGCGCCAGGCAAGCGCATTCGGCTCAGGGATGGAGCGGGAGCGACGGGACTCGAACCCGCGACCTCCGGCGTGACAGGCCGGCGCTCTAACCAACTGAGCTACGCCCCCTTGACGGGCTGCGAAGGATAGCCACTCCGCAGCGTATTCCGGGACTGGCCGCCTGGCCAGGCGCTCGGTAGGGTCGCGGGAGGATGTCGCTGGCGCCTCCTCCTCCGGTCCCGACGGGCGTCGCCACGAGGCTCCTCGCGGACCTCCGCGCCGAGCGCGCGGCGCAGCGCCGGATCCCGTTCCCGCCCGGCGAGACGCTTCCCAGCCTGCGCCGCACCCGGCGCTTCAACTACGAGCCGCTGCCCGTGCTGCTGGAGGCCTACGAGCGCTACGGGCCGATCTTCACGCTGCGGGTCTTCCATGCCCAGATCGTCTTCATGCTGGGCCCGGAGGCCAACCACTTCATGCTGGTCTCGCACGCCGATCACTTCACGTGGCGCGAGGGGCATCTCGGCGACCTCATCCCGCTGCTCGGCGACGGGCTGCTGACGACCGACGGCCCGTTCCACGACGGCGCCCGGCGGATCATGCTGCCGGCGTTCGGGCGCGAGCGGGTCGCGGCGACGCTCGACACGATGCTCCCGGAGATCGACCGCGCGCTGCACGGCTGGCACGACGGCGCCGCGCTCGACCTCTACGCCTGGACGCGCAACCTCGCGCTGCGCATCGCGATGCGCGCGCTGTTCGGCCTGGACCCCGACGGCCCGCGAGCGCGCGACGCGAAAGCCGCCGCGCAGTTCGAGGACGCCCTCGGCTTCTGGGCCAACGACTACTTCCTCCAGGTCCTGCGCGGGCCGCGCACCCCGTGGACCCGGATGCTCCAGGCCCGCCGCCGCCTCGACGCGATCGTCCACGACGAGATCGCGCGCCGGCGGCGGACCGGCGAGCGGGGCGAGGACATCCTCTCGATGCTGCTCGATGCCGCCGACGACGAGGGCCGCCGCCTCGATGACGATCACGTCCGCGACCAGGTCATGACGCTGCTGTTCGCGGGCCACGACACGACCACGTCGACGATCGCCTTCCTCTTCCACGAGCTGGCCCGCCACCCCGCCGAGCGCGACCGCCTCCTGGCCGAGCGCGACGCCGTCCTCGGCCGCCGCGACCCCACGTTCGCCGAGCTCATGGGCGGCGTCCTGCCGCGGCTGGACCGCGTCCTCGACGAGACGCTGCGCCTCTTCCCCGCCGCCTGGATCGGCCCGCGCCGCTCGGCTCGCCCGTTCCGCTTCGCCGGCCATGCCGTCCCCGCCGGCGTGCCCGTCAACTACTCGTCCTGGGCCAGCCACCGCCTGCCGGACGTGTGGGGCGACCCGGAGGCGTTTCGCCCGGACCGCTTCGCCGCCCCGCACCGGGCGCAGATCCCCAAGGGCGCCTACGTGCCGTTCGGCGGCGGGTCGCGCACCTGCCTCGGCATGCGCTTCGGACAGCTCGAGATCAAGACGATCGTGAGCCGGATCCTGCGCGACTTCACGCTCGACCTCGAGTCCGGGTTCGCCCTGCGCGTCCGCCAGATGCCGACGATCAGCCCGCGCGACGGGCTGCCGATGCGCGTGCGCGCGCGCACGGGCCCACGCTGAGACGAACGTGACACTGACGCGCGCGGTGTCACTCCGTAGCGTGCGGCCATGGGCTTCTCCGACGACGTCCGCCGGCTCGAGCAGGAGCTGCAGCGCACCCGGCAGGCGCCGCCCCGGTTGGACACGGAGGCGCTCGACGAGGAGGAGCGCGCCGGCGGATCAGGCGCCGATGCCGAGCCGGTGGGCGACCGCCGCGGCCTCGGTGCGCGTGCGGACGTCGAGCTTGGCGAGGATGCGTGACACGTGCACGCTGGCGGTCTTCTCGGCCATGAACAGCCGCTCGCCGATCTCGCGGTTCGTCGCGCCAAGAGCGACGAGCTCGAGGACCTCGCGCTCGCGTGGGGTGAGGCCGAGCTCGTCGACCGGGGCCCGTCCGCCCGGCGGCGCTGACCCGGCCGCGCCGGGCGCCGACCCGCGTGCCACGCGTCGCTCGTCGTCACCGCCGTCCAGGCGCAGGCGGGCCCGCCGCGCGAGCGAGTCGAGCTCCTCCACCAGCCAGGCCGCGCCGAGCCAGCGCGCGACCTCGAGCGCGGAGCGCGCCGGGGCCTCCCCCGCGACGCGATCGCCGGCCTGGGCGTGCGCCTCGGCCTCGCGCCAGCGGGCCTGCGCCGCGTAGTACGGGCGCTCGACCGCGTCCCACGCCTCGGCCGCCGCCGCCCACGCCTGCGCCGACGGCGCGCCGCCGGCCCGCAGCGCCTCGGCCTCGGCGACGGCCACCCACGCGGCGGTGCCGGGCGCGTCGCCCACCGCGCGGCCGCGCTCGAGCCAGACGTGCGTGCGCGCGAGGGCGTGGGCCTCGGCGTCGGCATCGGCGAGGTCGCGGGCGCGCTGGGCGGCGTCGGCCTCGACCGCCAGCGCCGCCGCGGCGAGCCGGGCCATCCGCGCGTGGTCCTGCATGCGCACGATCGACGACAGCCCGTCGTGCGCCTCGCGCAGCACCGCGCGGGCCTGATCGAAGCGGTCGCCGCGCCGCAGCGCTTCGGCCAGCAGAGCCGCGATCGGCGCTCGCCACTGCGGGTCGATCGCGAGGTCGGTGAGCCGCCGCGCGCGCTCGAGATGCACCATCGCCCGCTCGGCGTCGCCCCGGGAGAGGTGCAGCTCGCCGGAGACGACGTCGAAGTACAGCGCGGTGATACCGAGGTGGCGCGGCGCCCGCTCCGGCGAGACCCGCGCCACGACCTGCTCCCAGTCGCCCGCCGCCAGCGCGATCTCCGCGGCCTGCAGGTTCAGCCACTGGGGGCGCCGGCCGCGGCGCTCCAGCTGCGAGATGCCGTCGGTGGCGAGCAGGAGCGCCTCCTGCACGCGGCCGGCGAGCAGCAGCACGTCACCGAGGTTGACGTAGCCGCGGTCCACGCCATCGAGGCGGTCGTCGGCCCAGCACATGGCGATCGACTCCTCGAGGCGCGCGATGCCGCCCTCCACGTCGCCGAGTCCGGCGCGCGCGACGCCCAGGGTGTTGAGGGCGTTGGACTCGGCGGTGCGCGAGCCCGCGGCGCGCGACGCCTCGAGCGTGCGCTCGCAGAGGTCGACGGCGTCGCTGTAGCGCCCCCACAGCATCATCGTGCGCGCGAGCCCGGCGAGCAGCCGCGCCCGCTCGATGCTCGGCGGCTCGTCCTCGGGCAGCAGCGCGAGCCCGCGCTCGTAGGTCGCGTAGGCCTCCTCGCCGGGACCGAGGTGCCACTGGGCGCGGCCGAGGCGCTCCATCATGCTCGCGCGCCGGTGGCGGTCGCCGGCCTCGCCGAGCTCGTCGACCGCCTTCTGGAAGGCGTGCCGCGCCCGCTCGTAGTCGCCGAGGTAGTAGGCGGCGATGCCGAGGCGCTCGAGCAGGCGCACGTGGTCATGCCCCGTGCGCTGCTCGGCGTCGGCGACGCGCGGCCACAGCGCCAGGGCGCGCTCGAGCTGAGCCGCCGCCTCGGCGGGCGCGTGGACGCGCTCTGCGGCGGCCGCGGCGCGCACGGCGGCGCCGAGCGCCTCCGGCTGCTCGCCCGCGACGACGTAGTGATGCGCGATCTGGGTGACCGTGTCGAGGTCGGGCGCGGCGGCGCCGTCCTCGAGGCGGCCCTCGATCGCGCGCGCGAGCGCGAGGTGCAGCTCGACGCGCTCGCCGGGCAGCAGGTCCTCGTGCAGCGCCTCGCGCAGGAGCGCGTGGCGGAAGGCGTACAGGCCGTCGTCGTCGCTGACGAGCACGTGGTGGGCGAGCGCCTCGCGCAGGGCGCCGCGCAGCTGCGGGCGGTCGAGGCCGCTGACGTCGCCCAGCAGCGCCTCGTCGGCGCGAGCGGCGGCGGACACGGCGCGCAGGAGCTCCTGGGTCGGCTCGGCGAGCGTCTCGACGCGCACCATGAGCGCGTCGCGCAGGGTGGGCGGCAGCTCGCCGCGGCCGTCGCCGCCGGCCGCCAGCAGCTCCTCGGCGAACAGCGGGTTGCCCTCGCAGCGGGCGTACAGGCGCTCGACGAGCGCCGGCTCCGGATCGCTACCGAGGATGTCGGCGAGCTGGGCGGCGAGCTCGGCGGGCGTCAGGCGCTCGACCGTGACGCGGGTCGTGCGGTCCAGCCGCTCGATCTCGGGCAGCAGCGGCCGCAGCGGATGGCGGCGGTGCAGCTCGTCGGTGCGGAAGGTCGCGACGACGAGCAGCCGCTCGGCGCACATGTTGCGGGCCAGGAAGGCGAGGAAGTCGCGGGTCGAGCGGTCGGCCCAGTGGATGTCCTCGAGCACGAGGACGAGTGGCCGGTCGCGGCACAGGCGGTCCAGCGCGCCGAGCAGCAGCTCGAAGAAGTGGCCCTGGGGCGCCGGGCTCTCCGCGCGGGGGTTCGGGCGGTCGAGCTCCGCGCGGACGTCGTCGAGCGCCGGGTCGCCGGAGCGGATGAGGGGGCGCAGAGCGCCGATGAGCGGCGCGTAGGGCAGCTCGCCCTCGGCGAGCTCCACGCAGTCGCCGAACAGGACCCGCGCGCCCGCGTCGCGCGCGCGCAGCGCGAGCTCGTCGACAAGCCGGGTCTTGCCCACGCCGGACTCGCCGGCGACGAGCGCCAGCCACGCGCGCCCGTCCGCCGCCTGGTCCAGGACGCGGCGCAGCTCCGCGAGCTGCGGCTCACGCCCGACGAACCGGCGGCTGGAGACGCGGGATGCCACTCCCGCAGCTTGCCACGCGGCGACGGTCAAGCGGGAGCGAGACGCCCGCGGCGGTGGCCGCGCAGCGGGAGGACGAGGCGCAGGCGACGGCGGGGACGGCGCGGAAGCTCGTGGCGCGCCTGGGCGAGCGCGGCCTCGGCCTGCCGGGCCGTCACGAGAGCGATGGTGAGGTTGCTTTGCATGGGGAGCATGCTCGACCTAAGACGCGCCTGCCACATCGGCAGGATGCAGCGACCTCGCGGCGCCGACCCCTTACGCCGCGCGCAGAACCCCTTACGGCCCGGCCGAACCGCGCCGTATGGTTAGCTCCGTGGCCGGGGAGACGCGGGAACCCGCCGTCCAGCGCCTGCCGCGCGGGCGCCATGGACTCCCGCGCGAGTTCGTCGTCAGCTCGCAGCGCGAGCGCCTGCTGGACGCCACGTCGCGGGCGGTCAGCGAGCTCGGCTACCGAGCCCTCACGGTGGCCGCGATCCTGCAGCGCGCCGGCGTGTCGCGCAAGACGTTCTACGAGCACTTCGCCGACAAGGAGGAGTGCTTCCTCGCCGCCTACGACGTCGTCACGGAGGGGCTGCTGCACGGGGTGTCGCACGCCTACGAACAGCCCGGGCCCTGGCGGCGGCGGGTGCGCGCGGGGCTCGCCGAGTTCCTGCGCCTCCTCGCGGCGGAGCCGGCGTTCGCCCGGATGTGCATCGTCGAGGTCCTCGCCGCCGGGCCGCGCGCCCTCGAGCGCCGCGACGACGCCATGCGGATGTTCACCGTCTTCTTCGACGCCGGGCGGCGTGAGGCGCCGGCGTACGTGGCGCCGCCGCCGCTGGCGGGCGAGTCGGTCGTCGGCGCGATCTACGAGATCGTCTACACGCGGATCCGCCGCGGCGAGACCGCGCAACTGCCGGACCTCCTCGACGACCTGATGTACGTCGCGCTCGTCCCCTTCCTCGGCATCGACGAGGCCCTGCGGGGCTGAGCCGGCAGAGGCGCTTTGCGCGAACCTTCCCATCTGCCCTGAAAAAGCGGCGCGGCGCTAGAACATCCGTCCAGTCAGATTGCTGTGTTCTCCGTACCGCTCGCGTTTTCTCGCAAGCAAGACGAGGCAATATCGCATCCGTTGGTAGGAAGTTGCTCAACGTCGGGGTAGAACTTGAGCGACCATGGTAGTAGGAGCAGGGGTGCTCGCGGCGCTTGCGCTGTCCGTCGGTGCGCCCCACGGTCAGGGAGCCAACCTCACCGCGTACACGCCGAACGCGTACCGCCAGCCTGCCGCCGCGCAGGCGCTCGATGAGCTGCGCGACACCGGCATGCGCCGGGCGGCGGTCGTCGTCACCTGGTACATGCCCGACCCGTCGTCCTCGCTCGTCGCGCGCGACGCCCTGCGCACGCCGACCGACACCGCGATCAGGGATCTGGCGCAGCAGGCGCGCGACCGCGGCGTCTCCTTGGTCATCAAGCCACAGATCGACGTCGCCGACGGGACGTTTCGCGGCGACATCGATCCGGCCGACCGCGTCGCCTGGTGGCGCAGCTACGACGCGATGATCGAGCACTACGCCGACCTCGCACGTGACGTGCGGGCGGACGGGCTCGTCGTGGGCGTCGAGCTGCGCTCGATGTCCACGGACACGCTCGCCTTCGAGACCCTCATCGACCGGGTGCGCCAACGGTTCGACGGCACGCTGCTCTACGCCGCCAACTGGGACGAGGTGGAGCGGGTCGGCTTCTGGCCGGCGCTCGATGCCATCGGCGTCGACGCGTACTACCCGCTCAGCGCGGATACCGGGGCGAGCGTCGCGAGCCTCGCCGCCGCCTGGGAGACCGTCGCCGACGGCCTGGAGCAGCTCAGCCGGAGGGTCGGCCGGCCGGTGATCTTCACGGAGCTCGGCTACGCGGCGAGGCCCACCGCGGCGGTCGATCCGTCCGGCGCCTTCCAGTCCGGCGGCCCCGTCGACGTGGACGCGCAGGCGCGTGCGTATGAGGCCACGCTGCGCGCGCTCGGCGACGAGCGGTGGCTGCGCGGCATCTACTGGTGGGACTGGCCGATCGACCCGCGCGACGAGATGGGGCAGGCGTACTCGCCGCGCGACCGGCCCGCGGAGGCGCTCATCCGGCGGGCCGCGACCGGCGAAAGCCAGGCCTCCAGCGGCGCGATGGGCATCCTCGGCAAGGTCCCGTGGCCGCTGCTCGTCGTCATCGGCATCTGGGTGTCGGTGGCCGTCGGGTTCCTCGCCGTCATCCGCGCCGCCGGCCGCGCCGACGACTCCGAAGCGGGCGCGCCCGGACCGGGGGCGCCGAACCCGGGGCCCGAGCCGATCGAGCCGTTCCTCGTCTCGCCGCCGCCCGCGCCGCTCGCGCCGCTCGCGATGGCCGGCCCGGACGGGCCGGAGGAGGCGCTCGAGCCCGGGAACGGCGGGCGTACGGAGGCCGTGACCGCCACCGCGAACCCCGTGGCGGCGTCGCCCGCCCCGGCCCCGCCCGTCGCCCGGGTCGCCGCGCGGGCGCCGCGGCCGACGCGCCGGGAGGAGCCGCCGGCGCCGCGCCGCGAGCGCGGCGACGCGCTGCGCGACCTCGGCGGCGTCGACCTCGACCACCTCGCGGAGATCACCGCGCAGGTCATGGCCGTCGACATGGTCGCGATCCTCGTGCGGGCTCCCGACGATCCGGACACGCTCGTCAGCGCCGGGGAGTTCGGCGTGAACCTCCGCGGGCGGCGCTGGCCGGCGGACGCCGGGCTCGCGGCGCTGGTCCTGGCGCGGGGGGAGCGCGTCGCCGTCAACGACTACGCCGAGCTGGCCGCGCGCATCGGCGCCCAGCAGACGCAGGACATCCGCACGGCCGCATCGGCACCGCTCGTCACCCGGACGGGCCTGCGCGGCGGCGTGTCGATCGGTTCGCGCAACGCGAACCGGCGCATGGAGATCAGCGACCTCGAGCTGCTGAGCACGCTGACCGAGCTCGTGGCCGCGGGCATCGACCATCCGCCGGAGACCCTCTGGCCCGACGAGGGCGCGCGCAGCCAGGTCGAGGGCCTCGTCTCCGCGATGGACGCCCGCGACCGCGACGAGCGCCGGCGCACGACCATGCTCGTCGCGATGGCCGACCGCGTCGGCGCCCGTCTGCTGCCCGACGACTCGCGGGAGCGCGCCGAGCTCACGTTCGCGGCCCGGCTGCACGACGTCGGCATGCTCCGCGTGCCGGTGACCCCGCTGCAGCGGCCCGGCCCCCTGGCGGGCGGCGTCGAGCGGCTCGTGGCCGCCCATCCGGGCTGGGGCGCGGACCTGCTGGCCGCGATCCCGGGCCTGCAGGCGGTCGCGGCGATCGTGCGCTTCCACCAGGAGCACTGGGACGGCTCCGGCTATCCCCACGGGCTCGCCGGCGAGCGCATCCCCCTCGCCAGCCGCATCGTCGCCGCGTGCGAGGCGTGGGCGGCGATGGTCATCGGGCGACCGCACGCGCCCGCACGCTCGCCCGAGCACGCGGTCGAGGAGCTGCGCCGCGCCGCGGGCACGCAGTTCGATCCTGCGGTCGTGGAGGTCATCGGCAACGTCAGCCCGACGATGCCGCGCCCCATGCCGCGCGTCGACAGCGACTGACCGGCCGCCTCCTCGGCGTCGTCGCGGGCAGGATGTGGAGCCCCCGGCGCGAAGTCCACTGACCGCGGTGGGCGCCGGCCGGCGTCCCCAACGGAGCTCGAGGAGCCGACATGTCCGAACAGGTCGACCAGGCGGTGGTGCGCGACACGGCGCGCAAGGTGACGGGGTTGTGGTGGCTGTGGCTGATCAGCGGGATCGCCTGGGTGATCGTCGCGCTCGTCGTCCTGCAGTTCGACTCGGCGTCCGCGACGACGGTCGGCGTCATCATCGGCCTGATGTTCCTCTTCTCGGGCATCGAGCAGCTGTTCATGGCGACGGTCGCCGACAGCATGAGGTGGGTCTGGGCGCTGTTCGGCGTGCTGCTCGTGGTGGCGGGCGTGATCTCGCTCATCCAGCCGAAGAGCACGTTCGCCGGGATCGCCGACATCCTCGGCTTCCTCTTCCTGCTCGTCGGCGTCTTCTGGACCGTGCAGGCGTTCATCGACCGGGCGGACAACGACCTGTGGTGGATCGGCCTGGTCTCCGGGATCCTCATGATCATCCTGGCCTTCTGGACGAGCGGGCAGTTCCTCATCGACAAGGCGTTCCTGCTGCTCGTGTTCGCGGGCGTCTGGGCGCTGCTGCACGGCCTGAACGACTTCGTCAAGGCGTTCGCCTTGCGCTCCGCCCACAAGCAGCTCTGAACCGGAGCCCGGACGCCGGAATCCGGGCCTCGTCGCGCCGGATTCAAGGCACCGTCGTCTCATGCCGATGGGGTGAGGTGCCCACTCCCCGTGTCCTGGCGACCACCGTCGCCGCGGCGCTGCTCGTCGCCGCTCCCGCCTCTGCCGCCGCCCGCCCCGACTTCGACGCCCATGGTTCAGCCGCCGGGGCGTCCGCCCGCACGCTCGCCGCTGCGAGCGGCGCGCTGACCGGCCCGTCGCCCGGCTCCGCCGCCGACGTCGCCCGCTCCTACCTGCGGCGCGAGCGAGCGAGCCTCGGTCTCGACGCGGCCGACGTGAGCTCGCTCGCCCTCGCCCGGACCGTCGCGCTCGGACCCGACGCGGTCAACCTGCACTTCGCCGACGAGCAGGACGGCGTGCCGCTCTTCGGCTCGGACCTGCGCGTCGCCGTGGCCGACGACGGCCGCGTGCTGAGCGTGACCGGCGCGCCCGCCCACGACGCCGCCGCGCCGACGCTCACCCCGCACGTGTCCGCCGCGGACGCCGTCGCCGCGGCGCGGTCCGACGCCGGGCTGAGCGGTCCGGCCGGCGCCGCGAGCGAGGTGGGCGGCGCGAGAAGCGAGACGCGCTTCGGCGGGGGGACGACCGCGAAGCTCGTGCGCTTCCCGTGGGGCGACGCGTCGATCGTCGCCTGGCGCGTGCTTCTGCGCGACGACGACGCCGGCGCGCTCTCCGACTACGTCCTCGACGGCCGCTGGGCGACGGTCCTGTACCGCCACTCGCTCGTCGACTCGGCGGCGACCGGCTTCACGTTCCCCGCCTGGCCCGGCAACGCGGTCGGCGGCACGCAGGCCGACGAGGACTTCACGCCGTGGCTCACCGATTCCACGCGGCTGCTCGGCAACAACACGCATGTGTGGCCGGACATCGACGCCGACGAGTCGCCCGGGCCGCTCGAGGAGGTCCCGCCGTCGTCGGGCTCGGACTACCACTATCCACTGACGCCCGTGGCCTCGCCCGGGCACGCCTGCCTGACGGGCGTCGGCTGCACGTGGGACAGCCGGGTGCCCGACTCGTGGCGCACCAACCTGGCCCAGGACGCGACGCAGGTCTTCTCGTTCGTCAACCGCATGCACGACTGGCTGATGCAGCCGTCGATCGGCTTCACCGAGGCGGCCGGCAACTTCCAGACGGTCAACTTCACCGGACAGGGCAAGGGCGGCGACGCCGTGCTCGGCAAGGCCAGCTACGGCGCCGACACCGACGACGGCCTGCCCGCGGGGCGCTATCAGAACAACGCGAACATGGGCACGCCGCCGGACGGCAGCGCGCCGACGATGCGGATGTACATGTGGACCGACCCGCCGTACGCCGACGTGCACGGCGGCGTCGACCCGGCCATCGTCCTGCACGAGTACACGCACGGCCTGTCGAACCGGCTCGTGATCGACGCCGACGGCATCAGCACGCTCGTGGGCGCGCAGCCGGGCGCCATGGGCGAGGGCTGGAGCGACTGGTACGCGCTCGACTACATCGTCGCGCACGGCTACGAGACCGACGACCCGGCGCAGCCGGGATCCCTGGCCGGTGCGCCGGTCCTGACGATGCTGCGCAGCCAGCCGGCGGACTGCCCGGTCGGCGTCTCCGATCCGCGCTGCCCCGGAACGGCGACCGCGGGCCCGGGCGGCTACACGTACGGCGACTTCGGCAAGCTCGCGCCGCGCGGCCCGGAGGTCCACGACGACGGCGAGATCTGGACCGAGACGCTGTGGGACCTGCGCACGCGGCTCGAGGCCGACCTCGGCGCCGCCAACGGCGCGCAGCGGGCCCGGTCGCTCGTCACCCGCGCGATGCAGCTCTCGTCGCCGTACCCGTCGTTCCTCGACATGCGCAACGCGATCCTGCGCGCCGACGCGTCGTTCTTCGGCGGCGCGGACACCGACGCGATCTGGGAGGTGTTCGCGGCGCGCGGCATGGGCTTCTTCGCGTCGGCGGCCAACGCCATCGACACCACGCCGATCGAGGACTTCTCGCTGCCGCCGGCGTCGACCGGCACGCTCAGCGGCCGCGTGACCGCGGCCGGCGAGGCCGCGGCGGGCGTCACGGTGACCGTCGACGCGGGCGCGAGCACCGTCACCGGCGCAGACGGCCGCTACTCGCTCGAGCTGCCGGCGGGGACGTACCCGCGCGTCACGTTCGGCCCGACGAACGGCGTCGACGGCCTCACGGTGCGTTCGGTCGCCGTGCCGGCGGGCGGGACGCGCACGCTTGACGCGACCACCCGCACGGACTGGCTGTCGACCGGCAGCGGCGCGACGATCGCGTCGGTCTCGCCCGGCGCCTTCAGCGGCAACGGGGCCGGCCCGCTGCAGGCGATCGACCAGAATCCCGGCACCGCGTGGGCCGGTCCCGGACCCGAGACGGCGGACGACGAGGGCCCGCGGCAGCTGACGATCCAGCTCGCGCGAGCGATCAACGTCTCCGCGGTGACGATCGATCCCGGCACCGACCCGCGCGTCGGCCCCTCGTGGGCGATCCGGGAGTTCCGCATCGAGACGTCGACCGACGGCGTCGCGTTCACGCCCGCCGCCGGCGGCGCGTTCACGCCCGCCGACCTCGGCTCACCGCACCGCGTCGCGCTCGATGCCGGCACGGTGCCGGCGGTCCGGTACCTGCGCCTGGTCGTCCTGTCCACGCAGGGGCCGTTCTCCGACAACAGCGGCGCGATGGCCGTCGCCGAGATCTCGGCCTACGGCACGCCGTGGGTCGCACCGGCGCCGTCGCCCAGCGGAGGCGGCGGGTCGACCCAGGCGCCGCAGCCCGTGCCCGAGCCGGGACCCTCGCCCGAGCCCCCGGCCCTGACGCCGGCCCCCGTCGCCCCCGTCAGGCCGCCGGCTCCGCAGGCGACGCTGCGCGTCGCCGAGCTGCCGAAGCTCGGCGCGCTGGTCCGCCGCGGCCTGCCCCTGCGGGTGACCTGCGCGACCGCGTGCCGCGCGCGGGTGGTCGTCCGGCTGCCGTTCGCCAACGGCCTGGTCGCCGGCGTGGCGCAGCGCGACCTCGCCGCCGGCCGGGCGGCGACGGTGCGCGTGAAGCTGCGCCGGGGCGCGGCGAAGCGGCTCGCGGGACGGCGCTCCGCACGGGCCCGCGTCACCGTGCAGCTCACCGGGCGCGAGGGCGGTCCGGCGCGGAGGCTGACGCAGACCATCCGCCTGTCGCGCTGACCGAGGCGACGCCGCGCGACCACCGGGGTCGCGCGGCCCGCCCATGCGGCCGTCGGAGATGAGTGGCGACCACCGTGAGGCGGGGACGGCCCGGCCGTGGCGGGCAGCTGCACCGGCATGCACGTCGGCTGCCGGCGGTCGCGCCGCCGACGCCCTGACGCACGAGCGGGCCCGTGCAGGCCCGCTCGATGCCGTCAGCGAGAGGTTGAAGAGCACTAGTGGCCGGCCGTCCCTTCCTCCGGGCCGCCGTCGAGGCGGGTGCCGAAGTGGGAAGCGATCGAGTTCGACTGCGCGCCGCGCGTGCCCTCCTCCGGGCCGCCGTCCAGGCGCGTGTCGGGCCGCGACTCACGCCTGGTCTGCTGCGGCGACAGGCCGAACGGCGCCAGCTCCTGGCCGCCGGAGCCCAATCGGGCGGTCACCGGGGCCGCGGGAGTGACCTTGGTGGTGATGGTCGTGCTGTTGGTGGTCGCCAGGATCACGACGGCAGCCGCCAGGCCCACGACCGCGACCAGCGCGGCGGCGAGCAGAGCGCGCATGTGCACGTAGTGCGAGCGCAGGACGACGGCGGGGTGCTGCGAGGCGATCGGGGTACTCATCACTGCCTCCTTGCCGGAGCGGGCGGTTTGCGCCGGCGCCCGTGCGTTGTGGTGGCGGCATCGTGCGGGGCGCCGGTAACAGCGCGGCGAAGGCGCGGTAACAGCGCGGACGGCGGCCGGTTGTGGAGGGCCGGGGGCTGATGTACGTTCGGTCGCGCCCGGCCTCCCACCACCGTCATGGACTTCGGCATCCTCGGTCCGCTGCAGGCTCTCGACGAGGGCCGGCTCCTCACGCTTGGAGGCAGCAAGCAGAAGGCGCTCCTGGCCCTCCTGCTGCTGCACGCCAACGAGACGCTCAGCACCGAACGGGTGATCGACGAGCTGTGGGGCGAGCAGCCGCCGGCCACGGCGGCCAAGACGGTGCAGATGCACGTCTCGCGGTTGCGCAAGGCGCTGGCCGCGGGCGCCGGCGCGGCGGCCGACGTGGTGCTGACCCGCGAGCGCGGCTACGAGCTGCGCCTGGACCCCGAGCGCCTCGACGCCAACCGCTTCGAGCGACTGGTCGCCGACGGGCGCCGGGCGCTGGCCGAGGGCAGCGCCGAGCGGGCATCGGCGGCGCTGGAGGAGGCCCTGGCGCTCTGGCGCGGCCGGCCGTTGGCCGACGTCTCCTACGAGGCGTTCGCCCAAGCCGAGATCGCCCGCCTCGAGGACCTGCGGGTGGCGGCGATCGGGCAGCTGATCGACGCCAAGCTCGCGCTGGCGCGCCACGACGAGGTGGTCGAGCAGCTCGAGGCGCTTGTCGTCGAGCATCCCTACCGCGAGCGCTTCCGCGCGCAGCTCATGCTCGCGCTCTACCGCTGCGACCGGCAGGCCGAGGCGCTGCAGGCCTACCAGGACGCGCGCCGCCAGATGGTCGAGGAGCTCGGCATCGAGCCGGGTGAACGGCTGCGGGAGCTCGAGGCGGCGATCCTCGCCCAGGATGCCGGCCTGGCGCTGGTCGAGTCGCCGGGACCGGCGGAGACCGCCGCCCGGAGTGTGGTGGTCGGCCGCGATCGGGAGCTGGCCGAGCTCGGCGCCGCGCTTGACCAGGCGCTGGCCGGCCGAGGGCGACTGGTCCTGCTCGCAGGCGAGCCGGGGATAGGCAAGAGCATGCTCGCCGACGAGACGATGCACCGGGCGCGCGCGCGGGGTGCCCGGGTCGCCGTCGGCCGTTGCTGGGAGGCCGGCGGCGCGCCGGCCTACTGGCCTTGGGTGCAGGCGCTGCCGGACCTCCGCGAGCTGCTCGGCGGTGTCGCGTCACGCGAGAGCGACTCGGGCGGCGCGCGCTTCGAGCTGTTCGTGTCGATCGCATCGTCGATCCGCGCGACCGCCTCCGAACGGCCGCTGGCCGTCTTCCTCGACGACCTGCACGCGGCCGACGCCCCTTCAGTCCTGCTGTGTCGGTTCGTGGCCGAGCAGATCGCCGACGCGCGCGTGCTGGTGGTCGGCTGCTATCGCGACACCGAGGTGGGCCCGCACCTGGCCGAGGTGCTCCCTGAGCTCGACCGCACGGCCACCGTCCAGCGGGTTCGGCTGCGCGGGCTCAGCCGGCAGGACACCGCCCGGCTGCTCGAGCTGTCCTCGGGCGAGACGCTGCCCGATGCCCTGGCGGCGAAGGTGCACTCGGAGACCGAGGGCAACCCGCTGTTCGCCGGGGAGGTGGGGCGACTGCTGGCCGCGGAAGGAGTGGTCTCGCAGGCCGGAAGGCTCCCGATGCCCGACGGGGTCCGCGAGGCGATCGGCCGGCGTCTGGCCAGGCTGTCGGATGACTGCCGGCGCACGCTGAGCCTCGCCTCGGTGATCGGCCGCGAGTTCGAGCCCGCGACGCTCGAGCTCGTCTCGGGGGTCGCCCAGGACGAGCTGTTCGCCGCTCTCGACGAAGCGGTGGCGGCACGGCTCGTCGGCGAGCTGCCCGAGGGCGGCACGATGCTGCGCTTCTCGCACGTGCTCGTGCGCGACGTCGTCTACGACGAGCTTCCGCCGACGCGGCGTCCCGGCCTGCACGCGCGGGTGGCTGAGGCGCTCGAGCGGCGCTACGACGCGAACCTCGAGCCCCACCATGCCGAACTGGCCCACCACTACCTGCTGGCGGGCTCCGCAGGGTCGGGGAAGGCGCTGCACCACGCGGGCGCCGCGGGGCGTCGCGCGGCGTCGCAGCTGGCGTACGAGGAGGCGGCGCGGCATTACCGCAACGCGCTGGAGGTCCTCGACACGCACGGACCCCAGGACCGCCGGCTCGCCTGCGATCTCCTCCTCGCGCTGGGCGAGGCCCTCAGCCGCGCCGGAAGCGTCCCCGATGCGAAGGATGCGCTGCGCCGCGCCGCGGCCATCGCCGAGCAGGAGGGCTGGGCCGACAAGCTCACGCTCGCGGCGATCAACTACGGCGGGAGATTCGGCTGGGAGCGCGCGAGCACCGATCCGGCGTTGGTGCCGCTCCTCATGCGTGCGCTCGCTGCGGTCGGTGACGACGACGGCCGCAGCCGGGTCCGGTTGCTCGGTCGCCTGGCGGCGGCGATGCGCGACGATCCCTCACGCGATGCACGGGTCCCCGTCGCCGAGGAGGCGCTGGCGATCGCGGAGCGCAGCGGCGACCCTGCCACTCTCGCCTACGCCTTGGACGGCTACTGGGCGGCGGTCGAGATGCCGGGCCTCGAGCGTCAGGGTCTGGAGAGGTGCCGGCGACTGGTCTCGCTCGGCCGCGACATCGGGGACACCGAGGTCGTCTTCGCCGGCCACGACCACCGCTTTCACCTGTTCATGCAGTTGGGCGACCGGGCCGCCGCGGACGTCGAGTTCGAAGCCCTGAGCGCCCTTGCCGACGAGATGCGCCAGCCCGCGCAGCGCTGGCACGTATCGACCGAGCATGCGTCGCTCGCGCTGCTGGAGGGCCGCTTCGAGGACGCCGAGCGACTGATCGAAGAGACCCTGGCCCGCGGACGGCTGGCGGTGAGCTGGAACGCAGCCGTGTCGCAGAAGCTGCAGTTGTTCGTCCTGCGCCGCGCGCAGGGGCGCCTCGCCGAGGTCGAGGAGTCGATGACGAGGTCCCTGTACGAGTACCCCACGCTGCTGCGCTTCCGCTGCGCGCTCGCCCACCTCCATGGCGAACTCGGCCACACGGAACCGGCACGCCGCGAGATGGACCAGTTGCTCGCGCTCGATCTGGAGCACGAGTATCTCGATGCGGAGTGGATGTTCAGCCTGGTGATGCTGGCCGACCCCTGCGCGTTCCTCGGCGACGTCGCGGCAGGCGACCGGCTTCACGCGCTGCTGGCCCCGTGCGAGCAGAACTACGCCTATGCCCCGGTGGAAGCGGCTTTCGGTTCGGTGGCCCGCGCCCTCGGGCGGCTCGCCCAGGTCGCGGGCCGCCCCGACGAGGCCGGCCGGCACTTCGAGGCAGCCCTGGAGATCGAGCGGCGAATGCGGGCGCGCCCATGGCTCGCTCATGCCCAGCATGACTACGCCGCCATGCTTCTGGCGGGAGGCGGCGAAGCGGGCGGGAAGCGCGCCGCGGGGCTGCTCGACGAGGCCATCTCCACCTACCGGGAGCTCGGCATGGACCGCTGGGCACGGCGCGCGGAGAACCTCCGCCCCATCTCGGCGCCCCGTCCCGGCGGCCCCATCAGCCCCGATCGGAGCCCCAGATGAGGAACGCACCGTCTGCCTCCAGGGCCCTTCGTTCGCGGAGTGGGCGGTGCGCGGTTCGAACGCGCGACCTCCTGCTTGTAAGGCAGGCGCTCTGACCAGCTGAGCTAACCGCCCGTCGGCGACAGGCTAGTGCGGCGGGCTCGCGCCGCGCCCGGCCGCTCCTATGCTGGCGGGGTGGACCGCTCGATCGCCGTCAAGGCCGTCGTCATCCAGATCGCCGCCGTCGCCGTGGTGGCGATCGTGCTGGCCGTCCTGCTGCCCAAGAGCTTCTTCGAGGACTGGGGCTGGCTGTCGGGGCCGGTGGCCTGGATCGGGTGCGCGGCGGTGACGGCCCGTGTTCTCGGCCTGCCGATCGTCGGCGCGCTCACCGGCGCCATGCTCGCCGGCATCCCGAGCATCATCGCGGTCGTCGCCGGCGTCCACTGGCTCGGCGCGCTGATCGCCGCGCTCGCCTTCGGGTTGTGGTGCGGGCGGCTCGCGGTCGACCGCGAGCTCGACGCCGAGATCGTCTGAGGCGCGCCGCGCCGCTCAGCCGATCCGCACGTACCGGCCGCCGCGGATCTGCTGCACGACCGGCGTGTACTGCGGCTCACGGTCGGGGCCGAACGAGAAGCGACCGAGCACCGTGTCGACGTCGCGCAGCCCGGCGAGCGCGTCCCGGATCGCGCGCGGGTCGCTGGAGTCCGCGCGCCGGATCGCCTCGGCCAGCAGCTTGACGCCGGTGTAGGACTGCGCCGCGAACTGGTCGGGCGCCGTGCCGAAGCGCGCCCGGAAGGCCGCCACGAAGGCCGCGTTGCCCGGCGTGTCCTCGGTGGCGATCCACGCCGCGCCCGAGATGGCGCCCTGCGCGGCGCGGCCGCCCTGCGCGATCAGTCCGGGCGCGTTGAACGCGTTGCCGCCGATGAACGGGACGGCGCGCAGCGCGCGGATGCGCCGAGCCGCCTTCATGACCTTCACGGCGTCCGGCGCCAGCGCGGAGACGAACAGCGCGTCGGGCCGCTTGCGGGCGATGCGGCGCAGGGCGCGCCGGTAGCCGTTCGCGCTGTCCGAGGCGAACGAGCGGTCCGCGACGATCCGCACGCCGGGCGTGCCGCGCAACGCCTCGCGGAACACGTCGTGGCCGGTCTTCGAGTACGCGTCCGGCGTCGCCCACACGATGGCGGCGCGGCGGTAGTGCAGCCGGCGGTGGGTCACGGCGACGGTGCGAGGCTGGACGGCGCGCTCGGAGAGCGAGTCGCGGAAGACGACGTCGCCGATGTCGAGGACCCCGTCGCCGGTGTTCGACACGCCGAGCACGGGAACGCCGCGGCCCTGGGCCACGCGATCGGCCTGGAGCGCCGAGTTCGACAGCGTCGGCCCGAGCAGAGCGACCGCCCCGGTGTCGATGAGCTGGGTGAAGAGCTCGGCCGCGCGGGACGCGCTGGACCGGTCGTCGCGCTCGTCGAGCGCGAGGCGCGCGCCGCCGAGCGCGCCGGACGCGTTGACCTCGTCGACCGCGAGCTGGGCGCCGGCGGGCTGCAGCGCGGCGTAGCTCGCGCCCGCCCCGGTCACCGACCATACGGCGCCGAGCCGGATCTCTCCGGCGGGCAGCGCCGCGAACGCCGCCGCCGGGACCAGGAGGGACAGGAGGACGGTGAGCAGCGGGAGCAGTCGGCGCATGGCGCGGGCACGTTAGCGTCCACGGACATGGAACTCGGAATCGGCGGTCGCATCGCTCTGGTCACCGGGGGATCGCAGGGAATCGGCCGCGCGATCGCCGCCGAGCTCGCGGCCGAGGGCGCGCGCGTCGCGGTGACGTCGCGGTCCGAGGACCGCGCCCGCGCGGTCGCGGAGGAGCTCGGCGGCCGCGGATTCGCCTACGACAGCGGCGAGGACGGCGCGGGCGCCCGCCTCGCCGATGCGGCGGCGGCGGCGTTCGGCGCGCCGGTCGAGATCCTCGTGACGAACACGGGCGGCCCGCCGAGCGGGGCGGACCCGCTGGGCTTCGCGCGCGAGCAGTGGGAGCGCGCCTACCGCGAGCTCGTGCTCGGGCCGATCGATCTCATCGAGCGCGTCGTGCCCGCCATGCGCGAGCGCGGCTGGGGACGGATCGTGAACGTCTCGTCGAACTCGGTTCGCGAGCCGATCGGCAACCTCATGCTGTCCAACGTCCACCGCAGCGCCGCGCTGTCGGCCTTCAAGACGCTGGCGCGCGACCTCGCCGGCGACGGCATCACGTTCAACACGCTGCTGACCGGGCGCATCGCGACCGAGCGGCTCGCCGAGCTCTACGGCTCGCTCGATCAGGCCGAGGAGGCGGCGCGGGGCGACGTGCCGGCCGGGCGCCTCGGGACGGTCGAGGAGATGTCGGCGGTCGCGACGTTCCTGTGCTCACAGCGCGCGAGCTTCGTCACGGGCGAGGCGATCCGCGTGGACGGCGCGATGACCCGCGCCGTATAGACGGCGCGCCAATACACCACGTTCGCCGTCGAACCTTCGTCCAGTTTCGTGGACGGGGCTTCACCTGGCGCGCGTCGCGCCCTACAGTGCCGCGCTGCGGGCTGGGCGCCGAGTGTTCGACGAAGCTGCAAGGACGACACCGGTTCACATGAGAATGCACGGACGCGCGGCGCTTCTGACGCTCGGCTTGGCGGCACTGCTGCTGATCCCGGCTGCCGCCGGAGCGAAGACCGCCACGAAGCACCACCTCGACATGTACAAGGCCGAGCAGCACATCACGCTCGGCGAGTCGCAGTCGGGGACCTACACGCTCTCCTGCCCCAACGGCGACATCGCCGCCGACGGGATGTGGCGCATCGACGAGGTCGGACCCTACAACCCGCAGCTCGCCGATCCCGACGAGTCGCCGTGGACGATCGCGTCCGGCGTCGACGTCCTCGGCTCGTATCCCTCGGGCAACAGCCAGTACACCTTCCGCTTCCGCAACACGACGTCCGAGGACGCCCAGCTGAAGATCTGGGTGACCTGCCTCGGCAAGACCACGGCGCCGGACACGCACAGCCACTCGTTCGTGGTGGGCAACATCAAGACCAAGGGCTACGGCCCACTCGCCCAGCAGGACTTCGTGCCGTCCAACAGCGACATCCCGTGCGCGGCGGACGAGGTCTACATCGCGCCGGGCTGGAACGTGACCGCCGGCGACGCGACGCCGTTCTCGTCGTATCCCGAGCCGAACCTGTCGCAGTGGAGCTACGGCTTCTACGTCACGTCGCCGAACACGTCGCTGACGGTCTACGGGCGCTGCCTGAAGTACAAGACCGGCCCCACGAACGGCCACGCGCACAAGCTGTACGCATACCACCGCACCGGCCCGGTCGAGCACTTCAACAAGGGCAACGGCGTGTGGGAGCACCAGATCTCCTGCGACGAGCACCAGAAGGGCCTCGTCGGGGGCTGGAGCCTCTTCAACGCCGGCCACCACTGGGACAACTTCCCGTGGCACTTCCTCGGCATGGACCCGCGGATCAAGGCCCGCGCGTACAAGACCTATGGGGTGGGGGCGAACGGCCAGTTCTTCCTCGTGTGCTTCAACGACCGGACCAGCCGCCCGCTGGCTCCGTGAGCCTCGCGCTGGACGACTGAATGCCGTGGAGAGCCCCGCTTCGGCGGGGCTCTTCGCGTCTCCCGGCGTCCGCGACGGTGGCGACCTCCGGGCCCGGACGGTCCCTGGAGTCGCGCCGAATGGACCGCGCCGCGCGGACGGGCGAGCCGGTGCCGACCGGCGTGATCCGCGCGTGGCAGTACCCCCAGGGGGAATCGAACCCCCGCTACGGGCGTGAAAGGCCCGCGTGCTGACCGCTACACCATGGGGGCGGGTGTACTGGCGTTCAGTGTAGGTGCGGGCGGCGAAGGGATCAGCCCGGCCTCGATCTCCCCGTGGCAGTTCGCGCAGACGAGGACGCACTTGCGCGCCTCCTCGCGAAACGCCGCGAGGGACTTGCCGCTGCAACTCGACAGGTTGAACCGCTTCTGCGCCGGGTCGACGTGGTGGAAGGCGAGGTTGCCGATGCACCGGTCGTACCCACAGACGAGGCAGCACCCGCCGGCCTCGGCCACGAGGATCTGCTTCACCTTGCGCTTGCGCCGCAGGACGGCTTCGCCGTTGCACCGCCCGCAGCGATAGCGGAATCCAGAGACGTTCCGCGGCTCCTTGAGACGATGATGCACGACCAGTCCGTGCCTCGGACAGTGCCGCTGGATACCCCCGGAGAGATTCGAACTCTCAGCCTCGAGGTTAAAAGCCTCTTGCTCTGCCAGTTGAGCTACGGGGGCAGACTCGTCCTCAAGCGTACCCTCGATCCCTCCGCCATTCATACGAACATACGTTCGCAAACGGCGCGGACGGATCCGCGGCCCTCGGCCGCCCGTCTATGCGTTCTCGGCCGCCGGGCCGACCAGCACCCAGCCGTTGCCGTCCGGGTCGCAGAACGTGGCGAACTGGCCCCAGGGCGCGTCCTGCACCTCCGATTCGACGAACTCGACGCCGCGGCGCCGCAGTTCGGCGAACGCGTCGTGGCAGTCGTCGGCGCCGAGCACGAGGCCGCGCAGCGAGCCGGGCGCCATTGCGTCGAACCACGTGACGAGCGAGATGGAGGCGCCGCCGGCGGGTGGGACGAGCTCGATCCAGCGGCGGCCCTCGGTCATCTCGGCGTCCTCGCGGACGGCGAAGCCGAGGACGTCCACGTAGAACGCGCGGGCGCGATCCTGTTCGCTCACCGGAATCGACACGATGTCGACGCTGAAGTTCACGGCAGCGGGCAAGGTAGCGCGTCGAAGCGGCGCTGTCAGCCCTCCGCCGCATGGGTCGCGGACCACCGCCCACTTCCGGGCGCGACCGACCGGACCAACCCGCGGAGCGGACCATTAGTCTCTGACCCGTGGCAACCGTCGCCCTACGCCGTCCGGGCACGGTCAGGGTGCGGTCCGTATCCCGCGCGCGGCTGCTGTACGGCGCCGGGCTCCTTGCTCTGATCGTCCTCTCGCTCTTCCTGCGGACGCGGGAGATGGGAGCGCACTTCTGGATCGACGAGGGCCTGTCGATCGGAATCGCCCGCCACCCGTTCTTCGACATCCCGGGCGTCCTGCTCCAGGACGGCTCGCCGCCGCTGTACTACATGGTCCTGCACCTGTGGATCCAGCTCGTCGGCGAGGGCGAGGCCGCGACCCACTGGCTGTCGCTGTTCTTCGCGCTGGCCTGCATCCCCGTCGCGCTGTGGGCGGGCACGAGCCTGTTCGACCGCCGCGTCGGCTGGGTCCTCGCCGGGCTGACGGCGATCAACCCGTTCCTGACGAGCTACGCGCAGGAGACGCGGATGTACTCGCTCGTCGTCCTGCTCGGGATGCTGGCGACCGCCTTCTACCTGCACGCCTACGTCTACGACCGCCGCCGGTACCGCATCCCGTTCGGCGTCGCGCTCGTCCTCCTGCTCTACACGCACAACTGGGGGCTGTTCCTCGGCTTCGCCTTCGCCGTCGGCATCGCCGTCCGCTGGTTCACCTTCACGAAGGGCGCCCCCGAGCGCCGCCAGCTGCTGCGCGACGCCGCGGTCGGCTTCGGCACCACCGCGCTCCTGTACCTGCCGTGGGTCCCGAGCTTCATCTCGCAGGCGCTGAACACCGGCGCACCGTGGGCCAACGCCCCCGGCTTTCGCACGCTGGTCCGCGCGCCCGACCTGCTGCTCGGGGGCTTCGGCGGGACGGTCATCCTGCTGCTCGCCGCCGGGGCCGGCCTCGGCACCGTCGCCCAGCGCGGCCTGCGCGAGCGCAACGTCCTCGTGCCCGTCCTCGCCGTCATCGCGGTCGCGCCGATCGTCGTCGCCTGGCTGACCTCCCAGGTCTCGCCCGCGTGGGCGACGCGCTACCTCGCGGTGGCCGTCGCACCGCTGCTCGTGCTCGCGGCCCTCGGCCTCACGCGCGCGGGGCGCCTCGGCATCGCGGGCCTCGCGATCCTCGCGATCATGTGGCTCTCGGCCTCCGCGCCGAGCACGAAGAGCAACGCCCACTACGTCGCCTACGAGATCGGCGGGCAGCTGAAGCGCGGCGACCTCGTCATCTCGACGCAGCCCGAGCAGATCCCGGTCCTCTCGCTGTACATCGACCGCTGGCGCAAGCGGCTCGGCCGGCCCGGCGACGTGACGTACGCGAGCCCGTTCGGCATCCAGAAGGACACCGGCGTCACCGACTGGCGCGACGGCACCGAGCACTTCGACCGCACCGGCATCGACACTCAGCTCATGCCGCTGCTCGACAAGATGCCGGTGGGCGGCCAGGTCGCGCTCATCGTGCCGAAGGTCTTCAAGCCGAAGCGCTGGACGGCACCCTGGACGAGCCGGGTGCTGGAGCGCTCGATCGAGTACCAGGGCATCCTCCGGGGGGATCCGCGCTACGAACTGACCGCTACAGTCCCCCTGTGGTTCGGCGGGCCCGGACCGAACCCCCTGCAGGGACTCCTGTTCCGCAAGTACCGGAACGGGTAAGTCCCGACTTCACCTTTCGACCCCCTCCAGACGCCATCGTGCAGATCACTCCTGAACGCCCGGTTCTCGTGCTCGGAGGCGGCCCCGCCGGGCTGACCGCCGCCTACCTGCTCGCGAAGGCGGGCCGTCCGGTGATCGTGGTCGAGGCCGAGGACCAGGTCGGCGGGCTCGCGAAGACGGTCGTGGACCCGGAGGGCTACCGCTTCGACCTCGGCGGTCACCGCTTCTTCACCAAGGTCAAGGAGGTCGACGACCTCTGGCACGAGGTGATGGGCGAGGAGTTCCTGCGCCGCCCGCGCCAGTCGCGCATCTACTGGAACGGCAAGTTCCTCGAGTATCCGCTGCAGGGCGCGGACGTCATCAAGAAGCTCGGCCCCGTCGAGCTCGTCCGCTCCGGTCTCTCCTACCTGCGCGCGCTCGTGAAGCCGAAGGGCAACGAGGACTCGCTCGAGGAGTGGGTCTCCAACCGCTTCGGCTGGCGCCTGTACCAGCTCTTCTTCAAGACCTACACCGAGAAGGTGTGGGGCGTGCCCTGCAGCGAGCTCCGCGCCGAGTGGGCCGCGCAGCGCATCAAGGGCCTGTCGTTCTTCAGCGCCGCGAAGGCCGCGTTCGTCGGCAACAAGGGCAACAGGATCAAGTCGCTGATCAGCGAGTTCAACTACCCGCGCTACGGCCCGGGCCAGATGTGGGACTTCATGACGCAGCGCATCCGCGAGCAGGGCGGCGAAGTCCTCACGGAGGCCGAGGTCACGTCGCTGGAGGTCGTCGACGGCGAGGTGACCGAGGTCGTCGCAGGCGGCATCACCTACACCCCGAGCGCCGTCATCTCGTCGCTGCCGCTGCGCGACACGGTGGCGCTCGCGCGCCCGGACAAGAACGAGGAGCTCGACGAGGCGGCCCGCCACCTGCGCTACCGCGACTTCCTGACGATCGCCCTCGTACTCGACGGCGACGACCTGTTCCCGGACAACTGGATCTACATCCACGACCCGGGCGTGCGCGTCGGGCGCATCCAGAACTACCGCTCGTGGTCGCCGTGGATGGTCCCGGACCCCACCACGGCCTGCGTCGGCCTCGAGTACTTCTGCTTTCAGGGCGACGACCTGTGGACGCAGGACGACGACGCGCTCGTCGAACTGGCCAAGCGCGAGCTGCACCAGCTCGGCCTCGCCGATCCGGCGAAGGTGAAGCGCGGCTACGTCGTGCGGGTGCCGATGGCCTATCCGATGTACGACCGCGACTACGCGCCGCGCGTCGAGACCATCAAGGGCTGGCTCGCCGGCATCTCGAACCTCCAGCAGGTGGGCCGCAACGGGCTGCACCGCTACAACAACTCCGATCACAGCATGCTCACCGCGATGCGTGCGGTGGACAACCTGCTGCTCGGCACCGACCACGACCTGTGGGCGGTCAACGCGGAGTCGGTCTACCACGAGGAGGGCGAGGAGACCGACAAGAACCCGTACCCGTACCGCGACGGCGCCGACGTCCCGGCGCTGCGCGAGCCGGTCTCCGAATCAGCCTAGGCAGCCAGGGGTGCCGACGCCGGCCCGCGCGTCGCAAGGTGGGCTTGCAGCCGCTGCCGGCGGGAGGCGGGCCCCCAGGGATCTCTCAGTGCTTGAAGTGGCGGCGGCCCGTGAGGACCATCGCCACGCCGGCCTCGTCGGCGGCGGCGACCACCTCGTCGTCACGGACCGAGCCGCCCGGCTGGATGATCGCCTGCACCCCCGCGGCGACCGCCGCCTCGGGTCCGTCGGCGAACGGGAAGAACGCGTCTGACGCGAGCACGGTGCCCGCGACCGGCGACTGGGCCTTCTCGATCGCCAGGCGCACGGAGTCGACCCGGCTCATCTGCCCGGCGCCGATGCCGATCGTCGCCAGCCCCCGCGCGAGCACGATCGCGTTGGACTTCACGTGCTTGGCGATCCGCCAGGCGAACAGCAGGTCCTCCCACTGGCGCTCGTCGGGCACGCGCTCGGTGACGACGCGCATGCTCGTGCGCTCCTGGAGGTCGGCGTCGGCATCCTGGACGAGCAGTCCGCCCTCGACGGGGCGCAGGTCGAGCTGCAGGCCCGCGGGCCGGCGGCGCTCCTGGTCGTCCAGGATCCGGACGTGCGGCTTGCGCGTGAGGATCTCGAGCGCGTCCTCGTCGTAGCCGGGCGCGATCAGCACCTCGATGAACTGCTGGGAGAGCGCCTCGGCGAGCGCCGCGTCGACGCGCCGGTTCAGCGCGATGATGCCGCCGAACGCGCTGAGGGGGTCGCAGGCGAACGCCCTGCGGTAGGCCTCGCCCGCGGTCGGTGCGACCGCAGCGCCACACGGGTTGTTGTGCTTGACGATCACGCACGCCGGCACCTCGAAGTCGCGGACCGCCCGGCGCGCCGCGTCGAGGTCGAGCACGTTGTTGAACGACAGCTCCTTGCCGTGGAGCTGGCCCACCATGGACAGGACGTGGCGGCGCGCGCCCACCTGCGTGTACAACGCGGCGCGCTGATGCGGGTTCTCGCCGTAGGGCAGGTCCGTGAGCTTCTCGAAGGCGCGCAGGAACAGCGGCGGGAAGCTCTCGACCTGCTCGGCGAACCAGCGGGCGATCGCGGTGTCGTAGCGCGCGGTCAGCGCGAACGCCTCCCCGGCCAGCGCCCGGCGGGTGTCGAGCGACAGCCGCCCGTCCGACGCCTCGAGCTCGGCGAGGACGGCGTCGTAGGACTCGGGCCGCACGACCACCGCGGTGAACGCGTGGTTCTTCGCGGCGGCGCGGATCATCGTCGGACCGCCGATGTCGATGTTCTCGATGACCTCCTCGTCGCCGACGCCGCGCACGGCCGCGGTGCGCTCGAACGGATACAGGTTCACGCAGACGAGGTCGATCCACTCCACGTCGTGCTCCTGCGCCGCCGCGACGTGGTCGGGGTTGTCGCGCACGCCGAGCAGCCCCGCGTGGAGCTTCGGGTGCAGCGTCTTCACGCGTCCGTCCATCATCTCGGGAAAGCCGGTGAGGTCGTCGACGGAGCGCACGTCGAGGCCGGCCTCGCGCAGGGCCCGCGCGGTGCCTCCGGTCGAGACGATCTCGGCGCCGAGCGCCGCCAGGCCCTTGGCGAAGTCGACGACGCCGCGCTTGTCGGAGACGGACAGCAGCGCGCGGCGCACGCGCACGTCGCCGGGAGCGATGACCGGAGTGGGGTCGGACATCGGCCGGAGCTTACGGACCGCCAACGGAGATCGGTTGCCCACCGCTCCCAGCGGGCAAGGAGGGACCATGGAGAACCCGGAACGAGACGTCGAGCGGGCGCAGGAGGCGATGGACGACTCGATCCGCCGCCTCGAGCATGAGCGCGACCGGCTCGAGCAGGACATCGACGAGTCGCGCAAGGAGCTCCACCACATGGAGGAGGCGACCGGCGGCGAGGTGGCGGGCGACTGGCGCGACACCGACGACGCGTCCGGCGGCGAGGATCCCGAGGGCGCGGCGAAGCGGGAATAGACCCGCCGGCCAGGCGCCGCGGGCCGGCCCGGCGTGAGAGGCTTGCGCCATGAGCACCAACGACGACGACCAACCCCTCACGAAGGACGAGACCCTGCGCCGCATGGAACAGGACCGGGCGCGGCTCGAGGCCGACATCAAGCACTCGCGCGACGACCTCCGCGCGACCGAAGGCAACCCCCCGCTGCGGCGCGCGGCCGGCGACTGGCGCCGGGCCGACGAGAGCGGCCACAACGAGGAAGACGAGAAGCGCGGCTGACGGCTACCCGGCGGGCGGCGCGGCCCCTGCGAGGCCGAGCCGCTCGAGGTGGCCGAGGTTGAGCTCGATCCAGTGCTCCATGGCCGCGTCGACGCCCGCGCGGTCGCCGGTGGCCAGCAGGTCGAGCAGCAGTCCGCGCGTCACCGCGATGCCCAGGCGCGCGGAGGCGACCGCCGTCGCGCGCGGCAGGCCCATCGACTCGCCGATCGCGGCTGCGGGCTCCAGCCAGCTGTCGACGATCCCGTCGAGGAGCTCGGCGGTGTACGGGCGGTCCTGCAGCGCCTGGCCGTAGACCTCGAAGAAGAGGCGCTCGTTCGGCCACAGCGAGCGGTCGGAGATGTGGCGCCACCACGCGCGCATCGCGTCACCCAACGAGGCCGAGGGGTCGGGCATGATGTCGCCGATCAGCGCGAGCTGCCGGCGCTCGACCTCGCGCACGATCGCCACCCACAGGCCCTGCTTGGAACCGAAGTGGTGGATGAGCATGCGGTGGCTCGTCCCGAGCTCGGCCGCCAGGCGGCGCAGCGACAGGTCGGTGAGCCCGTGCGCGGCGACGTAGTCGATCGCGGCGTCGAGCAGCTCCTGCTGACGTCCCTCCACGACAAGAAATGTACCACCTGGTACGCCATTTGTGTACCATGTGGTTCATGGTTAAGCCCGTCACCGTCTCCATCGACGTTCCGCAGGCTCGCGAGCGCGTCTATGACTTCCTCGACGTCATGGCGAACCACGAGCCGTTCACGAACCACCTTCTCCGCGACTGGGAGCTGTCCGGCCCCGAGCGCGGCGTCGGGTCCAAGGCCCGCGTGTCGGTCCGCGCGATGGGCGTCACCGACACCGTCGACATCGAGGTCGTCTCCGCCCAGGCGCCCGAGCGCATCGTCGAACGCAACGTCGCCGAGAAGGCCGGCCGCACCGCCGAGGGCACCTACACGCTGCAGGCGCTCCCGGGCGGCGGCACCCGCATCTCCTTCGAGTACCGGTGGATCACCGCCCCGCTCGCCGACCGCCTGACCGCTCCCCTGGCCCGGGCGTTCATCCGCCGGACGAACGAGAAGGCGATGCGGCGACTGGCCGAGCAGCTGCCCGCCGTCGACCACTGACGCGCGACACCGGCGGAGGAGGATCGCGGCGAGCACCGGCGCCGCGCCGGCGCCGTGACCGCCGTCAGTCCGGCAGCGCGCCGACGAGGATCCGTCGCGGATGGGCAGGGTCGCGCCGGATCGCCCCGCGCGCGATGAGCCGCACCGCCTCGGGCAGCAGGCGGTGCTCGAGCGGGCGCAGAGCGTCGTGGACGGCCTCGGGGTCGGTCGCGTCGGGGATCTCGATCGCCGCCTGCAGGAGGATCGGCCCGGTGTCGACGCCCTCGTCGACGAGGTGGACGGTCACGCCGAACACCTTCACCCCGTACTCGACCGCCTGCGCGATCCCGGCGAGGCCGGGGAAGGCGGGCAGCAGCGCGGGATGGACGTTGACGACGCGGTCGGGGAAACGGCGCAGGAACCCGGGAGCGACGAGCTGCATGTAGCCCGCCAGCACGACGAGCTCGACCCCTGCGTCCGCGAGCCAGTCGGCGATCGCGGCGTCCCGGGCCTCCCGCGAGCCGTGGTCGGCGGCCGCGAACACGCGCGCCGGAACGCCCGCGGCACGGGCTCGCTCGAGCGCCGGCGCGTCCGGCTTGTCGGAGGCGACCGCGACGATCTCGGCCTCCCGGCCGTGGACCGTGTCGAGCAACGCCTGGAGGTTCGTGCCCGAGCCGGACGCGAGCACGCCGACCCGCAGCGGCGCGGTCACGCGGCCACCGCGACGAGCTTCGGGTACGCGCCGCCGGTCGAACGCAGCCGGCCCCCTTCGATCAGCGCGTCGACCTGCTCGAGCACCTCGTCGGCGCGCAGGTGCGCGAACGCGCCGTAGCCCGGCAGTCCGTCGTAGGAGTACTTCTGGATGACCTTCGAGCGCCCCCCGCGCAGGATCTCCACCGCCCGCGTCCGGCCGACCGCGGGCTCGGCGCTGACGACGACCTCGACGATCGCCGTCTCGAGGTCGGCGGACGCCGCCGCCGACCCCCGTCCCCGTGACGACGTGCGCGCCGGCGCCCGTGCACCCACCGGCACCGCGCCTTCCGGGTCGCAGACGTCGCAGCACGGCACCCCGTCGAGCACGTGCGCGGCGGTCGGGTCGCCGAAGTGGCGCAGGATCGCCGCCCGGCGGCAGCGCTTGCCCTCGACGAACTCCCAGATCGACCGGTACTGGCGCCAGCGCGCCCGCTCGGCCTCCCCCGCGCTCGCGCGGCAGGCCGCCCGCGCCCGCCCGTCGAAACGCTCCAGCACGCGTCCGCGCAGCCGGTCCGGCGACGACGGCGCCGGCTGGATGACGCCCGCGCGCGCGAGGTGGCCGACGATCGACCGCACCTGCTCCTCCTCGCAGCCCTGGGCGATCAGCTCGTCGATGCCGAGGTCGTAGCGGCCGTCCTTCGCCCGCGCGCGCAGCCGCTCGGCGACGCGCATGAGCAGCGCGTCGTCGACCTGCGAGCGCTGGATGAAGAAGACGTGCAGCCCCTTGTCGCGGCTCTCGGCGAAGAGCACCGCCCGCGCGGGCGCCCCGTCGCGCCCGGCGCGGCCCGCCTCCTGGTAGTACGCCTCGAGCGAGCCGGGGACCGACTCGTGGCAGACCGTCCGCACGTTCGCCTTGTCGACGCCCATGCCGAACGCGTTGGTCGCGACGACGACGTCGACGTCGCCGCCCATGAACCGCCGCTGGGCGTCCGCGCGCGTGTCGCGCGGCAGGCCGGCGTGGTAGGCGACGACCTCGCAGTCGAGGTCCCGCGCGAGCTTGCCGGCGAGGGTCTCGGTTCCCGCCCGCGTGCCGGCGTAGACGATCGCCGGCCGCGCGGCCGGATCGGCGAGGGTCGCGGCGACGCGCGCGTGCTTGTCGGCCGCCGTCCTGCACGGCACCACCGCGAACGTCAGGTTCGGCCGGTCGAACCCGGTCGTGACCCGCACGGGGTCGTCGAGCCGCAGCCGTTCCACGATGTCGCGCGCCACCTGCGGCGTGGCCGTGGCGGTCGAGGCGAGGATCGCCTTCGCCCCCAGCCAGCGGGCGGCATCCGCCAGCCGGAAGTAGTCGGGCCGGAAGTCGTGGCCCCACTGCGACACGCAATGCGCCTCGTCGACGACGAACAGCCCGACGTCCACGCCCGCGATGCCGTTGAGGAACGCCGGCGCCGAGAACCGCTCGGGCGCCACGTACAGGAGCCGCAACTGGCCCAGCCGCGCACGCTCGAGCACCTCGCGGTTGGCCTCCGCGCCGGCCTGCGCGTTGATCAGCGCGACGTCGGGCGAGATGCGCGACAGCGCGTCGACCTGGTCCTGCATGAGCGAGACGAGCGGCGAGACGACGATCGACAGGTCGCGCCGCATGAGCCCGGGCAGCTGGTAGCAGAGCGACTTGCCCGCACCGGTGGGCATGACCACGAGGACGTCGCGGTCGTCGAGCGCAGCCTGGACGGCCTCCTCCTGACCGGGCCGGAACGCGGGAAAGCCGAAGTGCTGCTCCAGGGCGACGCGGGGATCCATCGGCCCCGAACCGTATCGCCGGGTCCGGCGTCCGCCAGGGCGCTGTGACGGTTGCGCAACACCTCGCGCAGCCGTGCTCAGGCCTGCCGCCGCTCCCACATGCCGAACCGCCCGAGCGCGCGGTACCCGAGCGACCGGTACACCGGCTCGCCGAGCGCGGTCGACTCGAGCGACGTCGTCGTCGCGCCCGCGTCGCGCGCCGCCGCGAGCGCGGCCCGCAGCAGCTCGCGCGACAGCCCGCGGCCGCGCGCCTCGGGCACGACCGCGACGCAGTACACCTCGGCGTCGCCCTGGTGGACGCGCACGAGCAGCGCCGCCGCCGGCTCGCCGCCCACCCGCGCGACCCACAGCCGCGACGCGGGGTCCTGCACGCCGTCGAGCACCTGCTCGAACATGCCGTCCAGCCCGAACGCGCGGTCGTTGAGCCGGCCCAGCATCGCCCAGCCGGGCGACGGCTCGAGGTCGAGCCGCACCTTCGGCTCGAGATCCATCCTGGCGAGCTCACCGCACATCAGCAGGGGCTGCGCATCGTGCACGTGCCCGCGCGCGCCCAGGCGCGCCGCGAGCAACCCGTCGCCCGGCCGCACCCACACCGTCCACGCCCGCACGCCCGCCGCCGCGTAGACGTCCTGCAGCTCGTCGAGCACCGCGTCGGTCAGCGCGCCCGGATCGCGGTAGAGCACCGAGTTCGGCATCGAGCGCCCCGGGATGCACGGGCACAGGATCGCCAGCACGCCGTCCGCCGGGCGCACCGCGCTGCTGCCGCGGCCGCCCGCGACAACCGCCTCCATGATCGCGAACTGGCTGTCGAGCTGGCGCGCCGCGAGCGTCGCGTCGTCCAGCGCCATGGCGCTCAGGCGCGGACGAGCGGGAGCTCGAGCGCGAACTTGCCGTTGGCCGACTCGCCGTCCTCGAGCGGGTAGTCGCCCGAGAAGCAGGCGTCGCAGTGGGTGTCGCGCGAGCCGCCGACCGCCTCGTAGACGCCGTCGAGCGAGAGGTAGTGCAGCGAGTCGCACCCCAGCTCGGCCGCGACCTCCTCGGGCGTGCGGTCGTGCGCGATCATCTCCTCGCGCGTCGACATGTCGATGCCGTAATGGCAGGGGTGGCGGATCGGCGGCGCCGAGATGCGCATGTGGACCTCGGAGGCGCCCGCGTCGCGCAGCATCTGCACGATCTGGCGCGTGGTGTTGCCGCGCACGATCGAGTCGTCGACGACGACGAGCCGCTTGCCCTCGACCACCTCGGGCAGCGGGTTGAACTTCAGCCGCAGGCCGTGCTTGCGCAGCTCCTGGCCCGGTTGGATGAACGTCCGCGCGACATAGCGGTTCTTGACGAAGCCGTCGTCCTGCGGCAGCCCGGAGGCGCGGGCGACGCCGCGGGCGGCGGCGTTGCCGGAGTCCGGGACCGCGATGACGAGGTCGGCCTCGACGGGTGCCTCGCTCCACAGGATCTCACCCATGCGCCCGCGCGCGACCTGCAGGACGTTGCCGCCCATGCGCGAGTCCGGACGGGCGAAGTAGATGTACTCGAAGACGCAGAACGCCTCGCGCGCGCCCTCGACGACCTGGCGGGTCTGGATGCCGCGCTCGCCGAGGCAGACCATCTCGCCCGGCTGGACGTCGCGCATGAGCGTCGCGTTGATGATGTCGAAGGCGCAGGACTCGCTGGCCAGGCAGTAGCGGTCGCCGAGCTGGCCGAGGGCGAGGGGCCTCAGCCCCGCCGGATCGCGGAAGCCGATCACCTTGTCGCGCGTGAGCACCACGGTCGAGAAGGCGCCGCGCAGCCGCGGCAGGATGTCCGCGATGGCGTCCTCGACGCGGTCGGCCGTGTGCGTGGCGATCAGCGCCGCGATGATCTCGGAGTCCGACGTCGAGGAGAACGCGACGCCGCGCTCGCGCAGCTCGGCGTGCAGCTCGACGGCGTTCGTGAGGTTGCCGTTGTGGGCGAGGGCGATCTCGTGGCGGTCCGAGCGCCAGACGGGCTGGGAGTTCTCCCAGGCGTTGGACCCCGTCGTCGAGTAGCGGACGTGGCCGACGGCGAGGTCGCCGCCCAGCGCCCGCAGCGACTGCTCGTCGAAGACCTGCGACACGAGCCCGAGGTCGCGCTGGGTCATGATGTGGCCGCCGCGCTCGACGGCGGCGATGCCGGCGGACTCCTGACCGCGGTGCTGCAGCGCGTAGAGGGCGAAGTACGCGAGGCGGGAGACATCGCGCTCAGGCGCGTAGATGCCGAAGACCCCGCACTCGTCGCGCGGCCCATCCCGCTCGTCGGAGGTCACGCCCGCAGGCTAGCAGCGGGGGTGGCCGTCTCCCGGTCGGCCTGCTCGCGCAGGACGACGCCGAGGAGACCCGGGAAGCGCGTGTCGAGATCCTCGCGGCGCAGCTCCGTGAGCTTCGCGGTCCCGCATTCGACCTGGCGGATCACGCCGTTCTCGCGCAGCACGCGCCAGTGGTGGGTACGGGTGGACTTCGAGACGGGCACGTCGATCGAGCCGCAGGCGCACGGCTCGTCGCGGCGGGCGAGCTCCCGCACCATCTGCAGGCGGATCGGATCGCTGAGCGCGTGCAGGACGCCCTCGAGCTGCAGATCCTCGATCCGGGGGTGGTGGAGGGCGGCGGACGCCATGCCCCGAGTGTAGTACGACGCCCGTCGAACAAATCTTGTACGATGCTCGTCGTACCAGCGAACGAAGGGCACAGCTTGTCCGCACCTCCGCCCCATCCCAGCCCCGTCACCGCCACCGCCGACTCCTCCGGTGCCGTCCCGGCGCCCGGCAAGATCCGGCGGCTCGTGGTGTTCACGGGCCCCGTCCGGTAGCCGGCCGCCCATGCGCCGCCCCGGCATCGCCCTCACCGCAAGCTCGCTCGCCTTCGCGCTCGTCCTGCTCGACACGACGGTGGTCAACGTCGCGCTGCCGGCGATCCGCGACGACCTGGGCGCCTCGGTCAGCGGCCTGCAGTGGGTGGTCAACGGCTACACGCTCGTGCTCGCGGCACTGCTGCTGAGCGCGGGCGCGCTCGCCGACCGCCTCGGGGCGCGCCGGATGATGCGCGTCGGGGTCGCGATCTTCGCCGTGGCGTCCTCCGCGGCAGCGCTCGCTCCGAGCACCGCGACGCTCGTCGCCGCCCAGGTCCTGCTCGGCGCCGGCGCCGCCGCGCTCGTCCCCGCGTCGCTGACCCTGCTGACCCACGCGTACCCCGACCCGATCCGGCAGGCGCGAGCGGTCGGGATCTGGGCGGCGATCTCGGCGTCGGCGTTCGCGGCGGGCCCCGTGCTCGGCGGCCTGCTCGTCGACGCCGTCGGCTGGCGCCTCGTGTTCGCCGTCAACCTCCCCTTCGCCGCGGCGATCGCGCTGCTGCTGTGGCGCGGCGTGGGCGAGACCTCCCGCGTCGCCCGCCGCGGGCTCGACCTGGCGGGCCAGGCCACCGCGATCGTCGCGCTCGCGTCGCTGACCTTCGCGCTCATCGCGAGCCGGTCGCTCGGCTGGGGATCGCCCCTCGTCGCCGGCGGGCTCGTGCTCGCCGTCGTCGCCGGCGTCACGTTCGTCGCGGTCGAGCGCCGCGGCCGTGCGCCCATGCTGCCGCTCCGGCTCTTCTCGTCGCGCGCCTTCTCCGCCTCGACGGCGGCCGGCTCGCTGATCAACTTCGCGCTCTACGGCGAGTTCTTCCTGCTCTCGCTGTACTTCCAGGACGTCCGCGGCCTGTCGGCGCTCGAGACCGGCCTCGCCTTCCTGCCCCAGCCGCTCGTCTTCGCGCTGGCGGGCATCCCGGCCGGCCGGCTCGTCGCGCGGATCGGCCCGCGCTGGCCGCTGGCGATCGGCGGCGCGCTCGCGGCGGTCGGCACGTTCCTCCTGCTCGGCGCCGGGCCCGACACGCCGTACTCCCAGCTCGTCATCTCACTGATGCTGTTCGGCGCCGGCGGCGGCGCCGCGATCCCGGCCCTCACCGCGGCCGCGGTGTCCGCCGCGCCGCCCGAGCAGGTCGGCGTCGCGGCCGCCGCGTTGAACGCGAGCCGCCAGACCGGCGGCGTCCTCGGCGTCGCGGTGCTCGGCGGCATGGCGCACGCCGGACCCCAGTTCGTGTCCGGCATGCATGCGGGGCTGGCGATCGCGGCGGCCGCGCTGACGGCCACGGCGGTCCTCGGCCTCGGTCTGGGGGCCAGCAGGCGCCCGGCGCGGACCGAGCTCGAGCCGGCTCAGGCCTGAGCGCGGGGCGGCCCGCCTCGGTGTCGGCACCGCCGGGGCGGGGAAGCAGGGTGGGCATGCCCCAGTACTGGTTCGCCGCGTCCACCGAGGAGTTCACCCCGCCCCAGATGGTCGAGCAGGCCCAGGCGGCCGAGGCCGCCGGCTTCGACGGGCTGGGCGCGTCCGATCACTTCGCGCCCTGGTTCCCCGACGGCCAGGCGTCGCAGGCGTGGGTGACGCTCGGCGCCATCGGGCAGGTCACCACGAAGCCGATCGGCACCGGCGTCACGCCGATCGTGCACCACCACCACCCGGGGCTCGTGGCCCAGGCGTTCATGTCGCTCGAGTGCCTGTACCCGGGCCGCGTGTTCCTCGGCGCGGGATCCGGCGAGTCGGTCAACGAGTCGCCGCTCGGCCTCGACTGGCCGCCGGTCGCCGACCAGCAGGACCGCTTCGCGGCCGGCCTGGAGGCCATCACGCGGCTGTGGGACGGGCAGACCGTGACGATGGACGCCGGTTGGTTCGCGCTCAAGCAGGCGAAGCTGTGGACCCGCGCGCCATCGCGGCCGCAGCTCTACGTCTCCGCGTTCGGCCCGCAGGCGGCGCAGATCGCGGCGCGCTACGGCGACGGGCTCTGGACGTTGGGCGACCCCGGGCAGGCGCCCGAGATCATCGACGCCTACCGCGAGGCGTGCGGCCGCGAGGGCCGCGACCCGGGCGAGATCATCCTGCAGACCGGCATCGCGTGGGCGTCCGACGAGGCGGCCGCGATCTCGGGCGCGGCACGGTGGAAGCCGACCCAGCTGCCCGAGCTCTACACCGACGACATCTCCGGTCAGGAGGACATGCAGCGGCGCGCCGACGAGCAGATGACCGACGAGCAGTTCGCCAAGGAGGGCTTCATCGTCGGCTCGGACCCGGAGGAGCACGTCGAGCGCATCCGCGAGATGGAGCAGCTCGGAGCGACCGTGATCTCCCTGCAGCTCATCGGCCAGGCCGACCCGATGGGGACGATCCGCATGTACGGCGAGCACGTTCTGCCCGCGTTGCGCGGCGTGCGGGCGTAGGAGCAGCCGCTCAGGCGAACAGCTCGGCGAGCGCGCCGTGCGCGGCGCGCAGCCGAGCGAGCTCGAGGGCGACGCGGTCCTCGCCGTCGAGCGTGACCCGCAGCGACCCGCCCTCCACGCGGCCGATCACCTCGACCGGGACGCGGTCGGCGAGGGCGCGCAGCGCGTCCGCAGGGCCGGAGACGACGAACCCCCCGGCGCCTTCGCCGAAGAGGCGGGTGACGAGGTCGCCGGCGTCGTCACCGAGCTCGAGCAGCGCTCCGAGGTCGCCGGCCAGACAGCACTCGGCGACGGCGACGAGCACGCCGCCCTCGGCGACGTCGTGCGCGCTGGACAGGCGCCCCGCGCGGACCGCGTCGCGGATCGCGCCGTGGGCCGCGCGAACGGCGGCGACGTCGATCTCCGCGAGCGCGTCGGGCAGCGCGTCGCCGCGCAGCTTGGCCAGCTCCGACGCGGCGAGCGACGGTCGCAGCGGCCCGGCGACCGCGATCGCGTCGCCCTCGCGCGCGAACCCGGTGCGTCCCGCGTGCAGCGGGTCGGGCAGCTCGCCGACCATGCCCACCACCGGGGTCGGGTAGATCGGCCCGCCGCCGCCCTCGTTGTAGAGCGAGACGTTGCCCCCCACGACCGGGACGTCGAGCGCGCGGCAGGCATCCCCGAGCCCCCGGACCGCCTCGGTCAGCTGCCAGGCGATGTGCGGCTTCTCCGGGTTGCCGAAGTTCAGGCAGTTCGTCAGGCCGAGCGGCTCGGCGCCGACACAGGCGAGGTTCGCGGCGCACTCGAGCACCGCCTCGACCGCCCCGCGGTACGGGTCGGCGGCCACCCGGCGCCCGCTGCCGTCGATCGACACCGCGATCGCCGAGCCGTGCGGCATGAGGAGCACCGCGGCGTCAGCCGTCTCGGGCCGGCGCACGGTCCGCGAGCCCACGAGCGCGTCGTACTGCTCGAACAGCGCCCGCCGCGACGCGATGTTCGGGGAGCCCAACAACGCCAGCAGCGCCGCCGACGGGTCGTCCGCGTCCGCCGCCGCGAGCGTCACCGCGGGCGCCGCGTACAGCGGGGCGGCGGGCCGCGCGGGCTCGAGGTCGTAGAGCGGGCAGTCGTCGACGAGCGCCTCGACCGGCATGTCGCCCACGACCTCGCCGCCGTCGCGGATGACCATCCGGCGCGTGTCGGTGATCTCGCCGATCACCGTGCCGCCGACCTCCCAGCGCGCGCAGACCTCGAGCACGGCCTCGACGTTCGCCGGCTCGCAGACGCACAGCATCCGCTCCTGCGACTCGGAGACCATGATCTCGAACGGCGCCATCCCCGGCTCGCGCAGCGGCACCTTGCGCACGTCGATCTCCAGGCCGACGCCGCCCTTGGACGCCATCTCCGACGAGCTGGACGTCAGCCCCGCCGCGCCGAGGTCCTGCAGGGCGACGAGCAGCCCGCGGTCCAGGAGCTCCAGCGAGCACTCCAGCAGCTTCTTCTCCTCGAACGGGTCGCCGATCTGCACCGTGGGACGCTTGTCGTCGTCGGCCTCCCCCAGTTCCGCCGAGGCGAGCACGGACGCGCCGCCGATCCCGTCGCGCCCGGTCGAGGCGCCGAACAGCACCAGCTGGTTGCCGACGCCCGCCGCCGCGCTGCGGATCAGCGCCTCGGTGCGTACGAGCCCGACGCACATCGCGTTGACGAGGCAGTTCTGCTCGTAGGGCGCCTCGAAGTACACCTCGCCGCCGACCGTCGCCACGCCGATCGAGTTGCCGTAGTGGCCGATCCCGGCGACGGCGTGGTCGAGCAGATAGCGCGAGCGCTCGGAGGTCGGCTCGCCGAAGCGCAGGGAGTCGAGCACCGCGATCGGCCGCGCGCCGATCGCGAACACGTCGCGCAGGATGCCGCCGACGCCGGTCGCGGCGCCCTGGAACGGCTCGACGGCGCTCGGGTGGTTGTGCGACTCGACCTTGAACGCGACCGACCAGCCGTCGCCGACGTCCACGGCACCGGCGTTCTCGCCCGGCCCGAGCACGAGCCGCGGCCCCTCGGTCGGCAGCGTGCGCAGCAGCTTCTTGGAGTGCTTGTAGGCGCAGTGCTCGCTCCACATGAGCGAGAACATCGCGAGCTCGACCTGGTTGGGCTCGCGCTCGAGCCGGTCGACGATCCCGTCGTACTCGGCCTCGGTCAGCCCGAGGGCGACCGCCTTGGCCGCTCCGCTCTCGGGCCTCACACCTCCGCTCATCGAGTGTGGGAGACCGCTGCGGTGTTCGGCCCGGTCACACCCGCCGCCCGGGCCATCGACTCGAAGACCCGCAGCCCGTCGACCGAGCCGGTGAGCGGGTCGACCGCGTGCTCCGGGTGCGGCATCAGGCCGAAGACGTTGCCCGCGGCGTTACGCACGCCGGCGATCTCGTCCTGCGAGCCGTTGAAGCAGTGGCCGGTCGCGTAGCGCACCACGACGAGATCGGGGTCCAGGTCCGGCGCGTGGAAGCGGCCGGTCATGTGCTTGGCCGGGATCGACAGCCGTTCGCCCGGCGCGCAGAGGTTCGTGAACGGCGTGTCGGCGTCGACCACCTCGAGCTCGACCTGGCGGCAGACGAAGCGCAGCTCGGTGTTCGGCAGCAGCGCGCCCGGCAGCAGGTGCGCCTCGCACAGCACCTGGAAGCCGTTGCAGATGCCGAGCACGAGGCCGCCGTCGTTCGCGAACGCGATGACGGACTCCATGATCGGCGAGAAGCGGGCGATCGCGCCGGCGCGCAGGTAGTCGCCGTAGGAGAAGCCGCCGGGCACGACGACGGCGTCGACGCCCTGCAGGTCGCGGTCGCCGTGCCAGAGCATCACCGCCTCGCCGACGCGGGCGCAGGCGAGCTGGGCGTCGCGGTCGTCGCAGGAGCCGGGGAACTGGAGGACGCCGAACTTCACGCCTGCTGGACTTCGTAGTCCTCGATCAGCGTGTTGGCGAGCAGCCGCTCGCACATCTGCTCGGCCTCGTCGAGGCTCGCGACGTCGAGCTCCACGAGCCGGCCGACGTGGACGTTCGCCACGCCGCCGAAGCCGAGCGCGGGCAGGGCGCGTTCGACGGCCTTGCCCTGCGGGTCGAGGATGCCCGCCTTGGGGCGGATGAGGACGCGGACGCGCATCGCCCGTCGCAATGTAGCCGACGGTCTGGCAGACCCCGGTCCGGCGCGGCATCATCGGGGGATGAGCGACGCCATCACCCCCGCGGCGAGCACGTCCTCGCCCGCCGACCTCGACGTGCTGCGGGCCGCCGAGCTCCTCCGCGCCCGCGAGCTCTCGGCGGCCGAGCTGCTCGACGCCTGCCTCGAGCGCATCGAGGAGCGCAACGGCGGCGAGCCGACCTTCGAGGGCGCTCCCGGTGCGGTGAACGCCTGGGTGCGCCTGTACCCGGACATCGCGGCCGAGCACGCGCGCGAGGCCGACGACCGGCTGGCGCGCGAGGGCGCCGGCGCCCCGCTGCTCTGCGGCGTGCCGATCGGCGTGAAGGACCTCTACGGGGTCGCCGGGCTGCCGCTGACCGCGTCGAGCCGCGTGCTCGAGGGCAACGTCGCCGACGCCGACGCGACCACCTGGGCCCGCCTGCGCGCCCATGGGATGGTGCTCGTCGGCCACACGCACACGCACGAGTTCGCGGCCGGCGGCACGACGGATCAGGTCGGCAACCCGTGGGCGCTGGACCGCACGGCGGGCGGGTCGAGCGGCGGCTCGGCGGCGGCGCTCGCCGCGGGGATGGTCCCGGCCGCGCTGGGCTCGGACACCTGCGGCTCGCTGCGGATCCCGAGCGCCGTGTGCGGCACCTCGGCGATCAAGCCGACCCACGGCCGCCTGCCCCTCGACGGGATCATCCCGCTGGCCTCGAGCCTCGACCATCCGGGCCCGATGGCGCGCACGATCGCCGACTGCGCCGCGCTCCTGCAGGCGATGGCCGAAGGCGGCGCCGCGAGCAGCCCGCTCATGCCGCCGCCGGCCGGGATGGGCGAGCTGCCGCTGACGGCGCGCGCCGGCAGCCGGCCGCTCGCCGGCCTGCGGGTCGCGGTCACCGACCGGGTCGGCAAGGTCGCCGTCGATCCGGACGTCCTCGATGGGCTCGACCGCGCCCGCCGGGCGTGCGACGCGCTCGGGGCCCAGGTCGTCGAGCTGGCCGCCGCTCCCGATCTGGCCGGCCACGACCTGAACTGCATCTTCGTCGCCGAGATGGCGGCCTACCACGCGCGCCACGCCGACGCGCGCGACCGGTACCGGGCGAGCATCATCGAGCTGGTCGACCTCGGCTCGCACTTCTCCGAGACCGGCGCCTACCTCGGCGCCCAGTGGCAGCGGGCGCAGATGACCGCAGCCTGGGAGGCGTGGTTCGCCGAGCACCGGGTGGACGTGCTGCTGGACCCGACGGTCCCGATGCCGGCCGAGCCGCGCGGCGAGGGCTACGACGCCGGCCACCTCGGCGGTGACGGCGACCCGTGGATCGCGTTCACCGCGACGTGGGACGCGACCGGCTTCCCCGTGGCGGCGCTGCCGGCCGGGCTCGGGGCGCGCAGCGGGCTGCCCGTCGGCGTATCGCTCGTCGCACCGCGCGGCCGGGAGGCGCTCGTCGCGCAGGTCGGCATGGACCTGCAGGCGGGCGAGCTGCCGCCGGTGGCGCCCGCGCCGCTGAGCTGAGGCTGAGGCGGCCCTACGCCGCCGTGCGCTCCAGCCCGCGCCCGCGCCGCTGAGCTGAGGCTGAGGCGGCCCTATGCCGCCGTGCGCTCCAGCCAGGCCGAGAACGGCTCGCCCGAGATGCGCTCGTAGGCCTCGATGTAGCGCTCGCGCGTCCCGGCGACCACGTCGTCGGGGATCGCGGGCGCGGGCGGGGCCTTGTCCCACCCCGACCTGCTGGCCCAGTCGCGCACGTACTGCTTGTCGAAGCTCGGCTGCCCACGCCCCGGCGCGTAGCCGTCGGACGGCCAGAAGCGCGAGGAGTCCGGCGTGAGCACCTCGTCACCGACGACGAGCTCGCCGGCCGGGTCGAGCCCGAACTCGCACTTCGTGTCGGCGAGCAGCACCCCGCGCTCGGCCGCATGGCCGGCGGCGAAGCGGTACAGCTCGATCGACACGCTGCGCACGCGCTCCATGAGGTCGCGGTCGCCCACCAGCTCGGCGGCGCGGTCGAAGTCGATCGCCTCGTCGTGGCCCACGTCGGCCTTCGTCGACGGCGTGAAGATCGGCGACGGCAGCTGCTCGGACTCCTGCAGGCCGGCCGGCAGCTGGATGCCCGAGACGCTGCCCGTGGACTGATAGTCCTTCCATCCCGACCCGGTGATGTAGCCGCGCACGACGCACTCGACCGGCAGCATCTCGAGCTTGCGGACGACGAGCGCCCGGCCGCGGACCTCGTCCGGGACGTCGTCGGTCGCCGAGAGCATGTGGTTGGCCACGATGTGCCCGGTCTTGGCGAACCAGAACGCCGACAGCCCGGTGAGGACCTTGCCCTTGTCCGGGATCGGGGTCGGATGCACGACGTCGTAGGTCGAGATGCGGTCGGAGGCGACCATGAGCAGGCGGTCGCCCAGGTCGTACATCTCGCGCACCTTGCCGGTGCTCAGGAGCGGAAGGTCAGCCAGCGTGGTCACGCTGCGAACGGTACGGCACCCGCCGGTCACGCGGCGGCCGGCTCGAGCTCCTCGGACAGCAGCGTCGCGAGCTGCGTCCGGGAGCGCAGGCCGAGCTTGCGGTAGATCGCGCTGAGGTGGTGCTCGATGGTCTTCGGGCTGAGGAACAGCGCCGTGCCGGCCTCGCGGTTCGTCAGCCCCTGGGCGACGAGCAGCGCCACCTGCAGCTCGTGCGGGGTCAGCTCCTCCACCGGCGCGTGCTCGGACGGCTCGGCCGCGCGGCCCCCGGTGGCCCGCAGCTCGGTGCGCGCGCGCTCGGCCCACGGCTCGGCGCCGAGCCGGACGAACGTCGCCAGCGCGCGCTCGAGCGGCTCGCGCGCGTCGGCGCGCCGGCGGGCGCGGCGCAGGCGCTCGCCGACGACGAGCTCGGTACGCGCGCGCTCGAACGGCAGGTCGACGCGCGCGTGCCACTCCAGCGCGGCGCGCGCGTGGCGCCCGATGTCCTCGTCGGCGCCCAGGAGCGCGCGGCAGCGCGCCACCGCCGCGGTCGCCCAGGCGCCGCCGGTGGCCTGCGCCTGTTCCGCGAGAAGCTCCAGCGCGTCCTGCGCGTCGTCGCGCCGGCCGGCGCGGGCGAGCGCCTCGATCCGGTCCGCGGCATGCATCGTCAGCGCGGGCTCGCCGTGGTCCTGGCGACGTGCGATCCGCGCCGAGCGGTCGAACCAGACGAGCGCCTCCTCCGCGCGCCCCGCCGTCAGCTCGAGGAAGCCGAGCGTGGCCAGCGAGTGCGCCGCCGTGGCGTCGGCCTGGGCGGCGTCGGCCAGCGCGAGGCCCTCCGTGCCGAGCGCCCGCGCGGCGTCGAGGTGCCCGAGCGCCGCCTCGCAGCGCGCCAGGGTCGGCAGCGCGACGGCCAGGGTGCCGAGCTGCTGCGTCTCGCGGCACAGCCGGACGGACTCCTCGGCGTCGGCGTACGCCGCGCTCCAGCGCCCGCGGCGCCAGTGGATCTGCGCGCGCACGCACAGCGGATACCCGAGGCGGCCCGCGGCACCGGCCTCGCGCCCGCCGGCGATCAGGCGGTCGACGACGCGCTCCGCACGCGCGAAGCGCTCGACCCACAGCGAGCACATGGCCGCCATGCCGATGACCTCGGCGATCTCGGACACCGGGTCCGCGGCCATGAGCAGCGGCTCGGCGGCGGTGATCAGCGCGTCGCCCTCCCCCGCGCGACCGAGCGCGACGAGCGCCTCGCCGGAGATCAGCGTCGCGAGCAGCTCCAGCTCGCCGGAGACGCCCGCCGCCTCGCCGCGGGCGCGCCCGGCCGTGTCGAGCAGGCTGACCATGTCGCCGGTGAACATGTGCGCCAGGGACGCCTCCACGAGCAGGCGGGCCGCGGTCGCGCCGTCGCCCGCCCGGCTCGCGCGCTGCGCGAGCCCCTCCAGGATCTCCAGGGCGGGGACCGGCTGGCCGGCGCGCATGAGCACGTGGGCGCGGATGAGGTCGACGTCGGCGCGCGCGTCCGGGTCGGCGGCCGCCGCGCTCGCCTCGGCGACGAGCTCGAGCGCGCGGCCGCCGTGGCCCGAGACCGCCAGGTCGCCCGCCGCCTCGAGCCGGCGCCGGGCTCGCGCGACCGGATCGGCGGACAGGTCCGCGGCGCGGACCGAGGTGCGCGCCGCCTCGTTGTGGGCGCCGCGGGCGCGGGCGTCCTGCGCGGCGGCGTCGAGCGCGCCCGCGACCGCCTCGTCGGGCCCCGCCGCCGCCTCGGCCAGGTGGTGCGCCCGGCGCGCCCCCTCCGTGTGGGCGGCCAGCGCGCGGTGGGCGGCGCGGCGCTCGCCGCTCGGCCGGTCGTGGTAGGCGGCCGCGGTCAGCAGCGGATGCCGGAGCGCGAACCCGTCGAGCAGACCGGCCTCGCGCGCGGCAGCCAGCGTATCCGGGCCGAGGCCCAGCTCGTCGAGCGCCTGCGTGATCGGCGCGGCGCCGATGCCCGACGACGCCGCCACGACGCAGAGCGCGCGCCGCGTGTCCTCGGGCAGCCGGGCGAGCCGTCCGGCGAACGCGGCCTGGACCTCGTCGCTCGCGGGCAGCGGCGTGCGCAGCGCGACGCGCCCGGTGCGCTCGTCCTCGCTGAGGGCGCTGGGCAGCTCGCGCAGGGCGAGGGGGTTGCCGCCACTCGTCGCGACGAGCGCCTCGGCCACGGCCGGCGCCAGCGGCTCGCCGTCGGCCAGCAGCCCGCGCGCGGCGGCCTCGTCGATCCCGCCGAGAACCAGGCGCTCGATCCCCGGCGCGTCGAGCCGCTCGCCCTCGCCGTCGCGCGCGGCCAGGAGCACGCCGACGCCCTCCGCGTCGATCCGCCGCGCGGCGAACAGGATCGCCTCGAGCGACGCCTCGTCCAGCCAGTGCGCGTCGTCGGCGACCACGAGCACCGGGGACCGCTCCGCGGCCAGGCCGAGCAGCCCGAGCACCGCGACGGGGACGGCGAAGCGGTCGTGCGGCGACGCGGGTTCGAGCGCGAGCGCCCCGCCGAGTGCGGCCGCGTGCGCCGCGGGCAGCTGCCCGCGCAGCTCCAGCAGCGGCGCGACGAGCTCGAGCAGGCCGCCGTACGGGATGTCGGCCTCGGACTCGTAGCCCTGCGCCCGCAGGACCTCCATGGCGCCGGCCCGGGCGACCGCCTCGGCGAGCACGGTGCTCTTGCCGATTCCCGCCGGCCCCTCGACGAGCAGTGCGAAGCTGCGGCCGCGGCGGGCGGCGTCGAGAAGGTCGGTCATCCGTGCGAGCTCCCGCGCGCGTCCGTGGACCATGCGGCCGGGAAGTCTAGGAGGCCGACTCGGTCACCAGACGCGCCAGCTCGGTGCGCGAGCGCACGCCCGCCTTGCGGTAGATCGCGCCGAGGCGGCGCTCGATCGTCTTCGGGCTGAGGAACAGCGCCTCGCCGACCTCCCGGTTCGTCATGCCGCGGCTGACCAGCAGCGCGATCCGCCGCTCGTCGTCGCCGAGCGCGTCCAGGCGCGACGGTCCGGCGTCGTCGTCGCGCCCGCCGCTGGCCTCGAGCTCGCGGCGGGCCCGGCTCGCCCACGGTTCGGCGCCGAGCAGCGTGAAGGCGGCCAGCGCGCGCCCGAGAGGTTCGCGAGCGTCGCTGCGGCGGCGGGCGCGGCGCAGGCGCTCACCGATGACGAGCTCGGTGCGCGCCCGCTCGAACGGCGCGTCGAGCCGGTCGTGCCAGCCGAGCACGCGTGCCGCGAGCGCGTCGACCCGGTCGCCGTCGTCGAGCAGGATGCGCCCGCGCAGCGCGGCCATGTGCGCCCACGGCAGGCCGTCGCCGTCGCCGCGGCCCTCGAGGTCCTCGGCCAGCGCGAGCGCGTCGTCGCGGCGGCCGGTCGCCACGAGGCACTCGACGAGGTCCCCGGCCCACATCAGGACGGCCGGGTTGTGCATGCCGCCGCGCCGCTCGAGCTGCGCCGCCCGCTCGAGCGCGGCGATGGCCCACTCCGGCCGGCCCGCGCTGACCTCGGCGAAGCCGAGCGCCGCCTCGGCGTGGGCGGCGTGACCGAGCGCGCCCTCACGCTCGATGATCGCCGCGGCCTCGTCGAGGTGCGCGTGGGCCTCGGTGTCGCGCCCGAGCGCGGCCTCCAGGCGGCCCAGCGTCGTGAGGTTGAAGGCGAGGATCGTGTCCTGCGAGGTGTCGCGCGCGAGCCGCGCCGAGCCGGCGGCGTCCGTGAGCGCCTGCTCCCAGCGCCCCCGGCGGAACGCGAGCTGGGCGCGCACGTTCAGCGGGTACGGCGCGCGGCCCAGGGCGCCCGCCTCCTCGTAGGCGGCGAGCAGCCGGTCGACCACGCGCTCGGCGTGATCGAGGTCCCCCAGCCACACCCAGCCCTGGGCGACGAGCCCGAGCAGCTCCTGGGCGACGATCGGGTCCATCAGCGCCAGGCGCTCGTCGAGCGCCTCCTTGCGGGCGTGCGCCTCGGCGGCCCGGCCCTCGACGACGAGGAACTCGGCGGCCACGCTGTCGGCGAGCAGCTCGTGCCCGCCGCCGACCAGGCGCCCCGCGCGCACCGCGAGGTCCACGGTGCGCCGCTGCGCCGGGCCGTCGGCGATCATCGTGCCCGCGACGATCGCCTCGAGCGCGAGGTCGCAGGCCAGGCGCGGCTCCCCGGCGGCGAGCTGACGCTCCGCCTCGGCCATGAGCCGGTCGTGCGCGGCGGTCGGGTTGCCGCGGCGGACGTCGAGGTTGCCGCGCAGCCGCAGGATCGCCAGCCGGTGCTCGGGCCCGGCCTCGCGCCGGGCGTCGTCGAGGAGCGCGGCCGCGCGGTCGAGCCGGCCGGCGACCGCGAGGTCCTGGGCGGCCTCGAGCCGCAGCCGCCCGCGCTCCGCCGCCTCGGTGCAGAGCTCGGCGGAGCGCGCGAAGGCGGTGCCCGCCTCGACGGGTCCGCCCCGCGCCCTCGCCTCGCGCGCCGCGGCCTCGAGCTCGGCGGCGACGGCGGCGTCTTCGCGGTGGGCGGCGGCGGCGAGGTACCAGGCGCGCAGGCGGACGTCGCCGACGACCTCGGCCAGCGCCTCATGGGCCGCGCGGCGCTCGGCCTCGCTCGCGGCGTGGTAGGCGGCCGCGCGGATGAGCGGATGGCGGAACGCGAGCTCGCCGTCGTCGAGCGTGAGCGTGCCGGCCCGCTCGGCCGGGGCGAGCGTGGCCTCGTCGAGCCCGACCCGGCCGAGGGCGTCGAGCAGCAGGCGCACGGGCCCGGACTCCATGGCGGCGGCGACGGTCAGCGCGCGGCGCGTGGCGTCCGGCAGCGACCCGACCTCGCGCGCGAACGCCGCCTCGAGCTCCTCGCCCGGGCGCGGCGGCTCGATGAGCGGCGTACGGCCGGCGCGCTCCTCGGCGCTCAGCAGGCGCGGCGTCTCGAGCAGCGCGAGCGGGTTGCCGTCCGCGGCGTCGAGCAGCTCCTCGGCGACCCCCGGGGGCACGTCGGGCGCGGCCCGCTGCAGCAGCGCGCGGGCGGCCCCACGGTGCAGCGGCGGCACGTCGAGCACGTCGAGGCCGCGCACGTCGAAGCCGTCGGCCGGGGTCGAGGCGGCCCGGCCCGCCGCGATGATGCCGATGGGCGCCTCGGGCAGGCGGCGCGCCACGAACCGCAGGGCGTCGCGCGACGCGCCGTCGAGCCACTGCGCGTCGTCGGCGACCACGAGCACGGGACCGCGCTGGGCCGCGGCCTGCAGCAGCCCGAGCAGCGCGGCCGGCACCGCGAAGCGGTCGTGCGGGGTGGGCGGCTCGAGGTCGAGCGCCGTGCCGAGGGCGAGCGCCTGGGCCGGCGGCAGCGCGTCGCGGAGATCGAGCAGCGGCGCGGCGAGCGCGCGCAGGGCGCGGAACGGCACCGGCGCCGCGGTCTCGATGCCGCGGGCCCCGAGGACCGTGAAGCCGGCCGCGCGGCGGACGGCCTCGATGAGCAGCGCGGTCTTGCCGATGCCCGGCTCCCCGCGCACGACGAGCGCGAACGGCCGGCCCGCGCGCACCGCCGCGAGCCTCGCGTCGAGCAGGGCGAGCTCGCGGTCGCGGCCGAGGAGCGTCATGGCGCGAAGGGCGCGCTCAGGGCAGCCGGCCGACGATCTCGTCGGCGTGCCGGGTGTAGCGGCCGAGGTCGAACGTCGCGTCGAGGTCGATGCCGAGGTCGCGCGCGGCGATGAGCTCGCGCAGGGGCGTGCCCGTGTCCCAGGCGCGCTGGGCGTCCTCCTGCACGATGCGGTAGGCGTCGTCGCGGGTCATCCCGCTCTCGACGAGCGCCAGCAGCACGCGCTGGGAGAACAGCGCGCCGTGCGTGGCGTCGAGGTTGTCCCGCATGCGGTCGGCGTGCACGACCATCCCGCGCGCGATCCGGGTGGCGAGGCCGTGCATGTAGTCGAGCAGGATCGTCGCGTCGGGGAGGATCACCCGCTCGGCGCCCGAGTGCGAGATGTCGCGCTCGTGCCACAGGGCGACGTCCTCGACGCCCGCCTGGGCGTAGCCGCGCAGGACGCGGGAAAGGCCGGTGATGCGCTCGGTCGTGATCGGGTTGCGCTTGTGCGGCATCGCGCTCGAGCCCTTCTGCTGACCGGAGCGAAACGGCTCCTCGACCTCGCGGACCTCGGTGCGCTGGAGGTGTCGGATCTCGGTGGCGAAGCGCTCCAGCCCGGCGCCGGCGAGCGCGATCGCCTGCAGCACCTCGGCGTGGCGGTCGCGCGGCACGACCTGGGTCGAGACCGGCTCGGCCCGCAGGTCCAGGCGCTCGAGGACGCGCCGCTCGAAGTCGGGGCCGAGCGAGGCGTAGGTGCCGACGGCGCCCGACAGCGCGCCGTGGGCCGCCTGGTCGAACGCGGCGTGCAGGCGCTCGGCGTTGCGGTGCGCTTCCATCGCGTAGCCGGCGAGCTTGATGCCGAACGTCGTCGGCTCGGCGTGGACCCCGTGGGTGCGGCCGGTGCACACGGTGTGCACGTGCGCCCGGGCCTGGTCGGCGAGCGCCGCGTAGAGCTCCCGGGCGCCCCTGACCAGGATGACGCCGGCATCGCGGAGCTGGAGGGCGAGCGCGGTGTCGAGCACGTCGGAGGACGTCAGGCCGAAGTGGATCCAGCGGCCGGCCGGCCCGGCGCTCGCGGCGAGCACGTCGACGAACGCGGCGACGTCGTGGTCGGTGATGCGCTCGCGCTCCTGCACCGCCTGAACGGTGAAGGTCGCGCCGCGGATCGCCTCGAGGTCCCCGGGCGCCGGCCCCTCCTCGAGCTCCTCCGCGGCGGCGACCTCGACGCGTCGCCAGGCCTCCATCTTCGCCTCGTCCGTCCAGATGGCCCCCATCTCGGGGCGGGTGTAGCGCTCGATCACGGGGCGATGATCGCAGGGAGGCCGACGCGGCGATCCCCCGATGCGGGACGTCGCCGCGCCGCGGATGCTGGCCGCCATGCGAACCCATCTTCTGGCCGGCCTGGCCGCGCTGGCGGCCGCGGGCGCGGTCACCGCCCCGGCATCGGCCGACTCCATCGTCTTCATCAAGGACCACAACGTCTGGTCGGCCGGCGTCGACGGGTCGTCGCCGCATCAGATCACGCGCGACGGCACCGCGGACGCCCCCTACTCGTCGCCCTCGCAGGACGACCGCGGCACGGTCGCGGCCGCGCACGGGTACGCGATCGACCGCGTCGACCGCTCCGGGCGCCGGGTCTCGCGCTTCGTCCCGCAGAACCTGAAGGACTCGAGCGGGCACTCGACCGCGGGCGCGCCGGCCTGGGTGTCCCTGTCGCCGGACGGGTCGAAGGTCGCGTTCACCCTGACGAGCCTCAGCTGCGACCTGACGATCGACTGTGGCGCGCGGGCGACGACCGGCGTGGCCGCCGCCGACGGCTCACGGGTCTACGACACGCCCGGGCTGTACGGCGGCTGGGCGAGCTGGATCACGAACGACCGCGTCCTTTTCCACGGCGGCTTCCTGTACCAGAACCAGGTCTGGGACGTGGGGTCGCCGGCCGAGCCGTTCGACTGGTTCGAGGACCAGGACGTCTACGGCCACGGCAGCTCGACCGACCTCGGCGACGGCGAGGTGTCGCGCAACGGCGCCCGCTACGTGGCCGTGCGCGGGTACGACGCCACGACCCAGATCGTCTGGTACCGCGTCGAGGGCTCGATCCAGTCCGGGCCCAAGCCGCCGGCGCCCCAACCGCTGTGCATGACCGGCCAGGACCCGAGCCTGAGGGACCCGACGATCAACGGCGACGGCACCTGGGCCGCGTGGGAGGAGTCGACGGGCATCTGGGCCAAGCCGAACCTCGACGCGTGCGACGGCCCGCAGCCCGCGCTGATCCTGCCCGGCGCCGCCGAGCCGTCGTGGGGCCCGGCGGCGAACACCGCGCCGAAGCAGGTCGAGAAGAAGAAGGCCGCGAGGAAGAAGCGCAAGCGGGGCCAGGCGCACGGCAAGCGGCGCGCGTGAGCGTCAGTCCAGCTCGGTGAAGATCTCCTCGACGCCCGCGCGCTCGGGCACGCGCTGCTCCTGGCGCGGGCGTCCGAGGTACAGGAGGCCGACCGCCTCCTCGTCGTCGCCGATCCCCAGCGCGGCCCGGCCGGCGGGCGAGTCGAGCACCGGCACGGTGCGCCAGTAGCCCGCCAGACCGCGGGCGTGCGCGGCGAGCAGCACGATGTAGGCGGCCACGCCGGTGGCCAGCAGGTCCTCGCGGTCCTGACCGGCGTCGCCGGAGCGCTTGACCGTGACGGCCACGAGCGTCGGCGCCCGGTCGAGCTTGGCCGCCGACCCGGGCTTGGCCTCCTCCGCGATCGCCTTGAGCCGCTCGAGCGCGCTGCGCCCGAGCAGGCGAAAGCGCCACGGGTTCGTCAGGTGGTGGTTCGGCGCCCAGCGCGCCAGCTCGACGAGCTCGGCGACGGTCTCCGGCGCGACCGGCTCCGGCCCGTACACCTTGTGGGTGCGCCGAGTTCGGATCGCCGGTTCAAGGTCCATGACGTACCCGGGGGGTGGGGCGAGGCCCTGCCGCGCACGAAGGGGGGCGAAGCTCCCCTGGCGTGCGCCGCGTGTCGATCGCGGTCTCGACGTCCACGGGCGGCGCGCCCCTTCTCAGCAGACGAGGATGCGGGCGGCGAGCACCGCCGCGTTCTTCGCGTTGTTCAGGCCGACGCACGCGACCGGGACGCCCGGCGGCATCTGGGCGATCGAGAGGATCGCGTCCAGCCCCCCGGCGGCCGACAGCCGGCTCGTCAGCGGCACGCCGATCACGGGCAGATCGGTGTGGGCGGCGACGACCCCCGGCAGCGCGGCCGACAGCCCGGCGCCGGCGATGATGACCCGGATGCCGCGCATGTGCGCGTTCTTGGCGTAGTCGGCGACCGTGTCGGGCTCGCGGTGCGCCGACATCACGCGGACCTCGTGCATGATGCCGCGCGACTCCAGCTCGGCCGCGGCCTTCTCCATCTCGTCCATGTCGGACTTCGAGCCCATGACGATGCCGACGCGCGGCGCGTCGACGTCGAGGTCCTCGAACTCGGCCTCGGCCTCGGACTGCGCCTCGGCGGCGAGCTCCTGATCGGCGACGAGCTCGGCCTCGCCGCGCTCGAGATCCGTGCGGGGCTGCGGGCTCATGCCGCCGCCTCCGCCTTCGCCGCGATGTCGCGCCGCATCTGCCTCCCATCGAACGTGATCACGTCGGCGGCAGCATACGCAGCCTCCCGAGCAGCGTCGGCGCCCACGCCGAGCGCGGTGACGTTGAGCACCCGGCCGCCCGCCGTCACGATCTCGCCGCCCGGACCGAACGCCGTGCCCGCGTGGGTCACCTCCGCCCGCAGCGCCGCCGCCTTGTCGAGCCCCTCGATGACGTCGCCGCTGTGCGAGCCCGCCGGGTAGCCGGCGCTCGCCAGGACGACCGTGACCGCCGTCGCGTCGTCCCACTCCATGACCGCGCCGTCGAGATCGGCGCCGCCCACCCCCGCCGCGCGCTCGAGCAGCTCGACCAGGTCCGAGCGCAGGCGCGGCAGCAGCGCCTGCGTCTCGGGGTCGCCGAAGCGCACGTTGAACTCGATGACCCTGGGCCCGTCGGCGGTCAGCATCAGCCCGGCGTAGAGGACGCCGCGAAACGGGGTTCCCCGCCGGCGCATCTCGTCGACGACCGGCTGATGCACGGCGGCGGCGATCGCGTCGACGTCGATGCCGTCCACCGGCGAGTACGAGCCCATGCCGCCGGTGTTCGGGCCGGTGTCGCCGTCGCCGATGCGCTTGAAGTCGCGTGCGGGCGCCATCGGCAGGGCGCGCTCGCCGTCGCACAGCGCCAGCAGCGACAGCTCCTCGCCCTCCAGGTGCTCCTCGACGACCACCGGCGTGTCGCCGAAGCGCCGCGCGACGAGCATCTCCTGGAGCGCGGCGCGCGCCTCGGCCTCGTCGGCCGCGATCACGACGCCCTTGCCCGCCGCCAGCCCGTCGGCCTTCAGCACCGCCGGGTAGCGGTCGATCGCCGCGAACGCGCTCTCGACCGTCGTGTGGCTCGACCACGCGCCCGTCGGGACGCCGGCCGCCTCCATGATCTCCTTGGCGAACGCCTTCGAGCCCTCCAGGCGCGCGGCCGCCGCGCTCGGGCCGAACGCGGCGATGCCGGCCGCCTGGAGCCGGTCAACGAGCCCGCCGACGAGCGGCGCCTCGGGACCGACGACGACGAGGTCGACCCGCTCACGGCGCGCCGCCTCGAGCGGATCGCCCTCGACGATCCGCGCGTCGGCGGCGATGCCGGCGTTGCCCGGGGTCGCGAGGACCTCCGGCGTGCGCGGCGACCGATGGAGCGCGCGGATGAGCGCGTGTTCGCGGCCGCCGGAGCCGACGACGAGTAACCGCTTCGCTCCCGGCCTCACACCTTCGCTTCTGGAGTGCGCGTGACCGCTCCGGTGTTCGGCCACGTTGGTCAGAGGGAAGCGATGAAGTCGTCGATCGGCAGCGCGGACAGGGTCTCGTAGTGGACGGTCCCGCGGGAACCGAGCTCGAGCGAGACGCGCGCCATGGTCGCCTCGTCGGGCGCCTCGACGATGTTCACGAAGTCGAACCGGCCCAGCGTCGCCCACTGCGCCTTGACGGTCGCCCCGAGCTGCTCGACCTCGTGGTTGACCTCCTTGATGCGGTGCGGGTTGTTCTTGACCGTCTGCACGCCCTCCGGCGTGAGCGTCGACAGCATGATGTAGGTGGGCATGGCACGAACCTCCGGCGTCGGGTGCGCCCGTTGTATCTCAATCGCCGCCCGCGTGGGGCGCGGGGGGCGGCCTACGCCGTCAGCTCGGCCAGCGACCGCTCGATGCCCTGCTTGAGCACCGGAAGGTCCGGGTGGCACTCGGCGTCGGCGACCAGGCCGATGCTCACCTTGTCGACGTAGGACTCGACGGCGACGTTCAGCGTGAGCTGGTTGCCGATCGGGCACATCGGGTTGAGCTCGAGCATCTTCGCCCCGAGGAGGTACAGCTCGTGCCTGGGCCCCGGGACGTTCGTGATCGTGAGGTTCATGAACGAGCTCTGCTCGACCGCGAGGCGCCCCGCGGCGGCCATGAGCGCGGGCGGGGCGAAGTCGGCGGCCTGGGTCATCGCCCGGATCGCCTGGGCCTGGCGGCCCTCCTTGAGCTCCTTCGTCGAGGCGTGGATGCGGGCGAGACGGGCCCGTCCGTCGGGCTCGCACAGCGGCAGCGGCGCGGAGAAGCCGGTGACCTGGTTGCCGACCGCCGAAGCCTTCTCGGCGTCGGTGCGCAGCGACACCGGCACCATGGCCTGGAGCACGAGGTCGTCGACATCCTCGCCACGGGACGCGAGAAGCTCTCGCAGGCCACCCGCCACCACGGTGAGCATCACGTCGTTGACGGTCGACCCGGGCACGAGAGCGCGCGCCTTCTTGAGCTCGCCGAGCGACGTGTGGACCCAGTCATAGCGCCGCCGCGGCCCGACCGACTGGTTCAACGACGTGGCCGGCGGCTTGGGCATCTGCCCGAGCACGCCCATGCTCTCGGCGAGCTCGCCGAGCGGTTGGGGCGCTCCGGTCGGCACGTACGGCTGCGCGCCGAGCAGCGTGTTCCACATCGTCGAGACCTGCTCGCCCCACTTGGCGCCCATCAGCACCCATGGGTCGGGAGCCGGCTCCGGCTTCCAGGGCGGTGCCTCGGCCCCGTCGGAGTGCTCCGGCGTCGAGTCGAACATGAGGTACAGGACGTCGACCGTGCTCGCCCCGTCGAACGGCGCATGGTGGATCTTCTGCACCATCCCGACGCGCCCGCCTTCCAGGCCCGTGATGAAGGTCGTCTCCCACAGCGGGCGGGAGTGGTCGAGCATCCCCTCGTGCAGGCGCGAGTAGACCTGCTTGAGCTGCTCGTCGTCGCCCGGCGGGTCGAGCTCGACGTGCTTGACGTGGTTGGCGATGTCGAAGTCCGGGTCGTCGGCGAGCACCGGATGCCCGAGGCCGCCCGGGACCTCGACGATCTTCTTGCGATAGCGCGGGACGAGGTGCAGGCGCGACTCGATGGCCCGGCGGACGTCGTCGAGGCGGAACGTGCCGTGCTCGTCGAAGAGCCGGCCGCCCTCGAAGATGCAGATGTTCCCCATGTTCATCGGCGTGCGGTCGCTGTCCCAGTAGATGAACTGGGCGTCGAACGCCGACAACGTCTCGAATGAGGCCATGAGCCCTTGCCTCCTCCCTTGGGGGCGACTATACGTCCGGGAACCCGCCGGCGGAAGAGGCCTCGGCGCGCGCCCTGTCGCGCAGCTCGCGCCGCAGCGCCTTGCCGGTCAGGGTCTTGGGGATCTCGGCGACGAGCTCCACCTCGCGCGGAGCCTTGTAGACCGCCAGGAGCTCACGGCAATGGGCGATCAGCTCGTCGGGCGTCGCGTGCGCTCCCGGCTTGAGCGCGACGTACGCACGGACGGTCTCGCCGCGATAGTCGTCAGGCACGCCGACGACGCTCGCCTCGAGCACCGCGGGGTGCTGGTAGAGGACGTCCTCGACGTCGCGCGGCCAGACCTTGTAGCCGGAGACCGTGATCATGTCCTTGATGCGGTCGACGAGGTAGAACCAACCGTCCTGGTCCCGCTTGCCGACGTCGCCGCTGTGCAACCAGCCGTCGACGATCGCCTTCTCGGTCTCCTCCGGCCGATTCCAGTACCCGGGCGTGATCATCGGGCCGCGAGACACGATCTCGCCGATCTCGCCCGGCGCAAGCTCGCTCCCGTCGTCGATGCTGACGATCGTCGAGTCGACGTTCGGGCCGGGGATGCCCATCGAGAGCGCGCCGCTATCGGCGTCGACCGGCGCGTGAGCGCGGAACGGCGTCAGGTGCGTCGGGGCGGATGTCTCGGTCATGCCGTACGCGTTGTGGATGTAGACGCCCGTCGCCGCCTCCCACGCCTCGACCACCGCTGGGTACACGGGCGCGCCGCCGGCGGCGACCTTCGTCAGCGAGGACAGATCGCGACTCTGGAAGTCCGGGTGGTTGAGCATGGCGATGTAGGCGGTGAGCGGCCCGATCGACCAGGTGGCGCGCCAGCGCTCGATGTGGCGCAGCATCTCGCCCGGCTCGAACCGGTAGAGCATCAGCAGCGGCGTGCCGGAGTAGGCCGAGCTGGCGAGGTGGCAGACGATGCCGGTGATGTGGAACATCGGGGCGAGGGCGATGGTGACGTCGCCGGCGCCGAGGTCGAACCACCGGGTGATCAGCTCGGCGTTGTGCGCGACGTTGGCGTGGGTGTTGATCGCGCCCTTCGGCAGGCCGGTGGTGCCGGACGTGTAGGTGAGCAGCGCGGGGTCGGAGGGCTGCGGCGTCACGGGCGTCAGATGCGCTGCCGCTGCGTGACGCTCGACGAGGTCGATGAACGGCAACCCGCCGGGGCAGTCGATGCGCTCATGTCCGTCGAGCGCGGCCGGCTGGTCATCGAGGTAGTCGAGCTCGGAGCAGGTGACGATGTGCTCGAGGGGCGTTTCGCCGCGCACGTCGTCGACCGTCCAGTACAGCGACTCCAGGCAGACCGCGATACGCACGCCGGCGTCGTTGAGCTGGTGGTGCAGCTCCCGGCGCTTGTTCATCGGGTTGACCGGCGTGACGATGCCGCCGGCCAGCCACACGGCGCGAAACGCGATCGGGAGCTGCGGGATGTTCTGCAGCATCACGGCGACGCGATCGCCCGGCCGTAGGCCGAGCTCGCCGCGGAGTGCCGCAGCCAGGGCGCGCGCGTCGCCCGCGGCACGCTCTCGGGAGATCTGCGTGCCGAAATACAGGAACGCGGGCGTGTCGGGCTGGGCGAGTGCGCCACGCTCGAACAGTTCGTTCGTCGTGCGGCACTCGGGCGTGAAGGTCGCCGGCACGCGTGGCTCGTACTGTGCGAGCCAGGGCCGCCGGCGGTGATCGGCCGGCGTCATGACCCGTCAACCAGGGACCGATACACGGCGAGCAACGCCTCCTTCTTCTCGTCGGTCAAGCGCGGGTCGGCGCGGATGGCCGCCTCGGCCGCGCCCCTCTCACCGGGCGTCAACGGGTCCTCGTCCTCGAACAGGCCCGCCTGGGCCAGCATGGTCTCGACCGACACGTCCAGCGCGCCGGCGATCGAGCGCAACACGCGTACCGACGGCTCGTGCATGCCGCGCTCGAGCTGGCTCAGGTAGGCGTTCGAGATCTGGGTCTGCGCCGCCAACTGCCGCAGCGAGAGGTTCGCGTGGCGGCGCTGGGCGCGGATGTACTCGCCCAGCGCGTCGAGCTGGAGCTCCCACGGATTCTGCATGGGGCCGCCCATTGTGGCGACGGCGGTGTCAGCCCTTCTTCTTGGGGGCCTCGGCCGGCAGCACGGCGACGAGCTCATGGGCGAAGTCACGCTGCGCGGCCAGGAGGCGCTCGGCGAACTCGAACTGCCCCTTGATCAGCTCCTGCGCTGACGGAAGCTGAGTGGCGAGCGGCGACAGCGTGTCGGGCACGGCCGGGGTGTAGCGGGCGGCGGCGTCCGACCAGGTCTTCACGGCGTCGAGGACGACCGTCTGGGTCTGCTTGATGCCTTCGATGAAGCGGTCCTGCAGTTCGGCTTGGCTCTGCGCGATGGAGGTCATGCTGCGTACTATATCAAGCAACTGCGTGGTTCGCAAAGCAGGATGCGCCGTTCCGGTTGGGCGCGCTCTCCTGGCCGGCGGGGTCAGCGGGCGTGTTTGCCGGGCTGCCGGATCGCGGCCGCGCGGCGTGACGCCGCCGCGAGAACGAAGCCGCGGGCGACGTTTGGAGGAGTAATGGGGGTAACAGGACCAACCTTGACCCACTTGACCCAACCGCCGCCGTTACGGGTACGCTCGCGTTCAATGGAATCACCACGGATCGGGCTGGTCCTGGGAGGCGGCGGGATCGTCGGGATGGCCTACCACGGAGCCGTCCTGTCTGCGGTACACGAGGCGACGGGCTGGGATCCGCGCGATGCCGAGCTGGTGGTCGGGACCTCCGCAGGCGCGGCAAGCGGCAGCGAACTGCGGTCGGGCCTGAGCGGCTCCGACCTCGCAGCGCGGCGCTCCGGGCAACCCTTCTCGGCTGAGGGCGAGGCGCGGCTGCGCGGGCTCGGTCCCGCTCCCGTCGTCGAGCCACGGCGCATCGAGCAGGATGTCGAGCGCTCCCGCGCCGCCTACCGGCGGCTCGTGATGAAGGCGACGATGGCGCCCGGAAGCGTGCGGCCGGGCGTCCTGATCTCGACCGCGATGTCGCCCGGAACGCTCTCGCTCGAGTGGCTGACCGAACTGCATCGCTGGCTGCACGGCGGCGCGCATCCGGTCGACCGGCTGTGGACCGTCGCCATCGACCTCGACCGCGGCCGGCGCGTCGTGTTCGGCCGGCCGGGCGATCCAGCCGCCGAAGTCGGCGCGGCCGTCGCCGCCTCATGCTCGATCCCGGGTGTGTCGACGCCGATCCCGGTCGGCGACCAGCTCTATATCGACGGCGGCGGCTATTCGCCGACGAACGCCGACGTCCTCGCCGGGCGCGGGCTCGACGTGGTTCTGGTGAGCTCACCGATGTCACTCCACCCGCAGGCCACCGGCAAGCGGCCCGACCGCATGGTGCGCCAGGCCTGCCGGCGGCTGCTCATGCAGGAGGTCGCTCAGCTGCGAGCGACCGGCACCGACGTCATCCTGTTCGAACCCGGGGCGCGGGACCTGCGGGCGATGGGCGGCCTGATCGGCGAGGCCGTCCTCGACGAGCGCCGCACCGTCCCGGTTGTGCGCACCGTCCGCGCCTCGGCGCGCGCCCACGCCGAGCGCGAGCGCCTCGAGGAACGACTGAACGGTCGGGGCCGCGGACTTCGCGCGGCGTAGGTTCAGGGACGGGCGTACGGCCCGGGAGGCGGCGGACCGGCGGCGTTCCAGCGCCGCGCCCAGTCCGCCTGGTTGTCGATCAGCTGCCGCGCACCGTCGCGCAGCGCGTCGAGCATGGCCGTGCCGGCGTCGCCGGCGTCGCGTCGGCCGTGCGAGCGGCGAGCGCCTGTCGCCGTGGCCAGCCACCCCTGCCACAGGTCGCGGTGGGCGTCGGTCATCCGCCGCAGCGCCACTTCGGCATGTGCGGCCCCCGGGGCACCGGCGCGCGCCGGGGCGCTGATCGCCGCCTCCACCATTGCCGCCCAGAAGTCGACGTGCGCGCCGACCACCGCATCTGCCGCGCGCTGCCAGAGCTCGAACGGACCGGGCGTCACGACGCGCCGCCGTCATCTGGGCGACGGCGCAGCGTGCGAGCCCATTCCTCCTGGGCCTTGACGAGCTGCTCAGCCGACTCCTGAAGTGCCTGCACGAGACGCTGTCCCGCCTCTTGGAAGCCGGGCGGCGGGGTCGCCGCGGCCGGGGGCGGGGCGCCACCACCGGCGGCGCCTCCCACGGCCGCGATCCAGCCCTCCCAGAGCCGGCGCTGTGTCGCGGTCCATTGCGCGAGGAGGTCCTCGGCCTGGCTCGGCTTGGCTGAGCCGAGACCCTGCAGCAGGACGTCGGCCTGCGCGTCGGCGACGCGATGCGCGGCCGCCCGCCACGTCTCGATCGCCTCACGCTGCCACTGCGGCGGGACCGGCCCTGGCTGACCTGCGCCCGCGTCGAGGACGGTGCGCCACCACTCCTGCTGCGCCGTCATCCACTGCTCGGCGCCGGCACTCGCCTGCCCAGCCCAATCGGTCATGGTCAGACAGTATGGGGGTCGCCACCCTCGAGGTCCAGCCGAGTGGCGGGCCCGCCGCGCCGAACGGCGCGGCGGCCCTCCGCCCGTCATGCGGCAGCGCCATCGCGCGCTTGTCGCCTCGAGCAGCGCCTTCCAGGCGCTGACGATCCTCACCGACGTCACACCCGACCGCCGAGATCTGGGACCGACGAGGTCTTTGGTCCGGTGATCGACACGACGCTCGTCGACTCGGTCGGCGACGCCTCCGGCTATCGTTGCCAGCACATTCGGGTGTGAAAGGTCTCCTGGTGACGACCACCGAAACGGCCCCTGAGCGGGACCCCCTCGACCGCCTCACCGCCATCGGCGTGCGCGGGATCGGCGCGAGCAAGAAGGTCAGCCGCATGTATCTGGGCGGCTGCGAGAAGGTCCTGCTCGAGGTCATCGGCCTCCAGGAGCGCATCGCCACGGCCACGAAGATCAGCTGGGTCCGCGCGATCGCCGAGTCGCAGGCCACCGTGGCGCGCGAGCTGACGACGACGTACTTCGCGGCAGCGCGCGAGCTCGTCCGGTAGGACATCCCTCCAATCCGCATGGAGCAACGTCTGGATCGCCCGACGCCGGGTAATTATCGTGCGCCGCTACGGGTCGCTGCATGGACGACAGACAATCGCTCTTTCAGGTTGAACGCACCGCGAGTCGCACCGGCCCGCACCCGGTCGGCGAGGCGGCGTGATGGGACTCGCCCGCCCGCGGTTCGTCCCCACCGTGCAGCGGATCGAGCGCGCCATCGGCGGTCCCATCGAGCGAAGGATCGGTGAAGGTCAGGGGGTCAGCGCCCTACTGCTGGCCGGCCGCCTGTCACGCCGCGGGCTCCGCGTGATCGGGTGGGCGCGCGGAGCAGCGGTCCACACGCTCAACCTGCCCACGGCTCGCGATGTCCGCCATGTCAAGACGGCAGTGGCCCGGCTGGACACGCGGCTCGAGGAGCTCTGCGAGCAAGTCGCCGAGATGCAGGAGCCGCCGCGATGAGCATCGCGTACGACATCCGGCGCGAGGTCGAGCGCAACGTCGTCCGCGCCCGCAACGGGATCAAGTACGCCTCGGGTACGGAGTGGGCGCCGGAACATGCATCCCCCCGGGAGCTCGTGTGGAGCCAGGGCAAGGCGCGCCTCTGGCGGCTTCGCAGCGATCGCGTGACGATGGGGCCGCCGGTGCTGATGTTCATCGGGCTCGTCAGCCTGCCGCACATCCTCGACCTCCACGAGAAGAGCACGCTCGCAGGGGCGCTGCGCGATGCCGGCTTCGACGTCTACATCCTGGACTGGGGCGCGGCCGACGAGGGCGACGCGCAGAACACGCTCGAGACGTACCTCGTGCGCTACCTCCCCCGCGCGGTGCGGGCACTTCTGCGCGAGTCGCAGTGCGACGACGTGACGCTGCTCGGGTACTGCATGGGCGGCTGCTTTGCGCTGGTCGCCGTCGGCGGGCAGGTGTCGATCCCGCTGCGCAACCTCGTCATCTTCGCGACGCCCGTCGACTTCTCGCAGATGGGCGGCCTCGTGGAGGCCCTGCGCGACGGCGAGATCGACCCCGAGTCGATGGTCGACTGGACCGGCAACGTCCCGCCGCACATCGTCAGCTCGTTCTTTCGCATCCGCAAGCCGACGGTCGAGCTCGTCCAGTACGCGAACCTGTGGGAGAACCTCTGGAGCGACGAGTTCCTCTCCAGCTACCAGGCGATGGCGAGGTGGGCGAGCACGCACGTGCCGGTCCCCGGCGCCCTGTTCCGCCAGGTTCTGAAGGGCTGGCTGTACGACAACGGGTTCGCGAACGGCACGCTTCGTCTGGCGGGCCGGCGCGTCGATCTCGCCAACATCGACGTGCCGATGCTGAGCGTCGTCGCGATGCGCGACGACATCGTGCCGCCCCCGGCCGCTCTCCCGCTCGGCTCGCTGGTCGACGTGCCGGAGTTCGAGCTCTTCGAGGTCCCGGCTGGGCATGCGGGACTGGCCGGCAGCCGCAAGGCCGTCCACGTCACGTTCCCCGGCGTGGTCGACTGGCTGCGCCGGCACTCCGATACCAGGGAGCCGCATCAGTGAACACCAGACCCCTGACCCCGCAGGACCGCACGGAGCTTGCGCGGTTCTTCGCGGAGATCCCCGAAGCCGACCGCAACTTCCTCAAGGACGACGTACAGGAGCCGCAGGTCCTCGAGCGCTGGCTCGACGACGAGATCGCGGTCCGATTGGTCGCGGTCGACGAAGAGGGCGGCCGCATCGTCGCGTTCGCGGCATTGTGGCCCGGCATCGGGCGGTCGTCGCACGTCGCCGATCTACGGCTCATCGTCGCCCACGACGCCCGCCGTCGCGGCCTCGGCCGCGAGATGGCGCGCCTGGCGCTCGCCGAGGGGCTGCGCCACGGCTGGCGCAAGTTCACCGTGGACGTGCCCGCGACCCACCAGTCGACGATCAACATGTTCTCGGAGATCGGCTTCCGTCCCGAGGCGCTGCTCGTCGACCACCTGCAGGAACCGGACGGGCGGATGCACGACATCGTCAGCATGGCCCACATCGCCGACGACGCCTGGGCGGAGATGCTCACCACCGGCCTGGCCGACACCGCCCGATGACGGCCGCGCCCGCGCCAGACCAAGAGTGCGACCTCGAGATCGCCGGCATGCGCCTGCGCGTGCGGGAGACCGGCCATGGCGATCCGATCCTGCTGCTCAACGGCCTGGGCACCCACACCGCGATGTGGCGCCCGTTCGAACGCGCACTGCCGGACCGTCGGATCATCTCGTTCGACGCCCCCGGAACCGGGCACTCGGAGCTGCCGATCGGCCCGCTTCCCATGGCGTCGCTGGCCGCCATGGTCGAGACGCTGCTCGACCGACTCGGCGAGCAGGAGCGCGTCGACGTCGTCGGCTACTCGTTCGGCGGAGCGCTGGCCCAGCAACTGGCGCGCCAGGCGCCGCAGCGCATCCGGCGGCTCGTCCTCGCCGCGACCACGCCGGGCTGGGGCGGGATCCCGGGACGGACGTCCTCGCTGATGCTCATGCTCACGCCGCTGCGGTACTGGTCGGCGACGTTCTACTCGTTGACGATCCCGTGGATCGCGGGCGGCCAGGCCCACGACCCCGAGTTCGTCCGCCGGCACCGCCGCGATCGGCTCGCCGCGCCCCCGTCGCTGCTGGGCTACACCGGCCAGCTCTACACGATGAGCTCGTGGTCGAGCGCGCGCTGGCTGCCGGAGCTCAACGTTCCCACCCTCGTGCTCTGCGGCGCCGACGACCCGCTGACGCCGCCCGTCAACAGCGTCCTGATCGCCGCCCGGATGCCCGACGCACGCCTACAGATGCTCGAAGGCGAAGGCCACCTCCTGCTCCTCGACGCCCACGGCAACGCGCTTCCGACCGTACGCGACTTCCTCGACGCCCCGTCACTCGAGGACTCCGAGGCGTGGACGACGGGCCGGATCGTGGACGAGGACGAAGTGGCCGAAGCGCTGCGCGAGTCGGGGCGCGGCGGCGAGCCGTGGGGGACGATGAGCTCGCTCTACCGCAGATTGGCTGCGGCCCGCTTGGTGTGAGCGCGGCTCAGGGGCGCAGCCGCTCGCGTTGCCGCCGTCGATTGCGATCACGGACCCGGTCACCCGGTCCGCGCCGAACCCGCCGAACGTGACGTCGACCTGCTCGCCCCGGGTCCCGGAGGGCAAGGTCGTCGAGGGCCGGCCGGCCACCCGCGACCTTGCGGTCGATCTCGATGCCGGCTGACAGGCGGACTCGCCGCGCCGGGTGGCGCGGCGGGCCTCCGTTCGTCAGACCGACAACGCCGGCTCGGGTGCCGGCACGACGCCGGTCCGCAGGACGATCTCGCCCTCGACGGCGTCGGCGACGACCGTGTCGCCCTCCCCGAACTCGTTCTGCAGCAGCGCCATCGCGAGCTTGTCGACGAGCTGCTTCTGGATGACCCGCTTGAGCGGCCGCGCCCCGTAGGTCGGGTCGTAGCCGAGGTTGCCCAGCAGGGTCCGGGCGTCGTCGGTGAGCCTGAGCGTCACGCCGCGCTCGGCCAGCCGGCCGATCACCAGCGAGGTCTGCAGGGCCACGATCTCGCCGATCTGCGAGCGGTCGAGGCTGTCGAACTCGACGATGTCGTCCAGGCGGTTGATGAACTCCGGCTTGAAGTGCAGCTCCGCCCCCGAGCGACCGCCCGGGATGTTCGACGTCATGATCAGGACGACGTTCTTGAAGTCCACCGTGCGGCCCTGGCCGTCGGTCAGCCGGCCGTCGTCCATGAGCTGCAGCAGGATGTTGAACACGTCCGGGTGCGCCTTCTCGACTTCGTCGAGGAGGACCACCGAGTAGGGCCGGCGGCGCACGGCCTCGGTCAGCTGGCCGCCCTCCTCGTAGCCGACGTAGCCGGGAGGCGCGCCGACGAGCCGGCTGACGGCGTGCTTCTCCATGTACTCCGACATGTCGATGCGCACCATCGCGTCCTGGCTGTCGAACATGAACTCGGCCAGCGCCCGGGCCAGCTCGGTCTTGCCGACGCCGGTGGGGCCGAGGAACAGGAACGTGCCGATCGGCCGGTTCGGGTCGCTCAGGCCCGCCCGCGAGCGGCGCAGCGCGTCCGACACGGCGCGGACCGCCTCGTCCTGGCCGACCACCCGCTGGTGCAGGCGCTCCTCCATGTGGACGAGCTTGGAGACCTCGCCCTCCATGAGGCGCGAGACGGGGATGCCGGTCCAGCGGCCGACCACCTCGGCGACGTCCTCGGCGGTGACCTCCTCCTGGAGGAACTTCGTCTCCTTCGGCGCCTCGTCCTCGCGCGCCTCGCCCTCGGCGACGCGCTTCTCGAGCTCGGGGATGACGCCGTAGCGCAGCTCCGCGGCGCGGCTGAGGTCGCCCTCGCGCTGTGCCCGCTCGAGGTCGACCTTCGCCTGCTCGAGATGCTCCTTGGCCTCTGAGACGCCCTTGATGGCGTCCTTCTCGGCCTGCCACTCGGCCTTCATCGCGTCCGAGCGCTCGCGCAGATCCGAGAGCTCGCGCTCGATCGCCTCGCGGCGCTCGGCAGACGCCTCGTCCTTCTCCTTCTGCAGCGACGTCAGCTCGATCTCGAGCTGCATGATGCGGCGGTCGAGGACGTCGATCTCCTCGGGCAGCGAGTCGATCTCGATGCGCAGCCGCGACGCCGACTCGTCGATGAGGTCGATCGCCTTGTCGGGCAGGAAGCGGTCGGCGATGTAGCGGTGGCTGAGGGTGGCGGCGGCGATGAGCGCGCTGTCCTGGATGCGCACGCCGTGGTGGACCTCGTAGCGCTCCTTGAGCCCGCGCAGGATCGCGATCGTGTCCTCGACGGACGGCTCGCCGACCATCACCGGCTGGAAGCGCCGCTCGAGCGCCGCGTCCTTCTCGATGTGCTTGCGGTACTCGTCGAGCGTCGTCGCGCCCACCGCGCGCAGCTCGCCGCGGGCGAGCATCGGCTTGAGCAGGTTCGCGGCGTCGACCGCGCCCTCCGCGGCGCCGGCGCCGACGATCGTGTGCAGCTCGTCCATGAACAGGATGACCTGCCCCTGGGCCTCCTGGATCTCCTTGAGGACGGCCTTGAGCCGATCCTCGAACTCGCCCCGGTACTTCGAGCCCGCGATGAGCGCACCGATGTCGAGGCTGATGACGCGCCGGTCGCGCAGGGACTCGGGCACGTCGCCGGAGACGATGCGCTGGGCCAGGCCCTCGACGATGGCCGTCTTGCCGACACCCGGCTCGCCGATGAGCACGGGGTTGTTCTTCGTGCGGCGGCTGAGGACCTGGATGACGCGGCGGATCTCCTCGTCACGGCCGATGACCGGATCGAGCTTGCCCTCCTCGGCGCTCTCGGTGAGGTCGACGCCGAACTTCTCCAGCGCCTGGTACTTGTCCTCGGGACTCTGGTCGGTGACGCGATGGGAGCCGCGCACGCCGGCCAGCGCCTCCGCCAGTGCCGCCTTCGTGGCGCCTGCGCCGCGCAGCGCCTCGCCGGCCTTCGAGCTGTGACCCGCGAGCGAGAGCAGCAGGTGCTCGGCCGAGACGTACTCGTCCTTGAGCTCGCGCATCTCGTGCTCGGCGGCGCGCAGGACCGCGACGAGCTCGGACGACGGGCCGGCGGCCTCGCCTCCGGCCGTGGTCGTGGGAAGCCCGTCGAGCGCCTGGTTGATCTCGCGCCGCAGCGGATCGGGTGCCACGCCGAGCTTGCGCAGGACGGGCACGACGATGCCGCTCCGACCAAGGCCTTCGGCCTCGGTGCCCGTGCTGAGCAGGACGGCCAGCAGGTGCTCGGGGGTGACCTGCGGGTTCCGGCGCCCGTCGGCCAGCTGACCCGCGGCGCGAATCGCCTCCTGGGACTTGATGGTGAATCGATCTGGGTTCATGGTTCCTTGTGAAAAATCTTAGTCTTCCTGACTGAGATTGTCCCACATGCTTGCGTGAATGGCAAGAGGGGTATGCGGATCGCATGGCTCGTTGGATGCTGCTGCTCGTCGCCGTCGTCGCCGTGGTCTACACGGCCACCGTGCTCGTCGCCGCCGAACCCTCCTACCTCATCCCCGGCGCGATCCTCCTCGCCCTCGTCGTCGGCTACGCCGTGGTCGAGCGCGCCCTGACGCGCGCCCACATGCGCCGGCACGGCAACGACCCGATGAAGGCGATGCAGGACGAGGACGACTGGGCCCTCCCGTCGGCCCACCTGATCCCGGACGACGAGCGGCCGGCCGGCGACACGCCCGAGGTCCACGACGAGATCAACCCGCACGACCTGCCGCCCGACCATCCGGGCCGCGAGGCGGCGGAGGATCAGGCGGCCGCGCACCACGAGACGACCGGCAACGAGCACGGCGCCGCGGGCGGACGCTTCACGCGGCGCGACGACGCGACGGCCGAGCGGACCGGGCAGCGCCAGCGCATGTAGGCCGCCGCGGCGCGACGACGCGACGGCCGAGCGGACCGGGCAGCGCCAGCGCACGTAGGCCGCGACCGAGCGCGGCGCGCTGGGTCCGGCCCCCACGTCACCGGTTCGGTTCTGTCGCGTTGACGGCGCCTGGTGCCGGGAACGCGACAGCCTCTACGCCAAGGGCGTCCCTCCGAGCCCGCGAGGACCAACACGTCGTCGTCAGACGTCAGATCGACAGGCCGCCGTCTACGGCGAGCGTGTGGCCGGTCACGAACGAGCTGTCGTCGCTCGCGAGGAACACGACGGAGCGCGCGATCTCCTCCGCCTGCGCATGGCGGCCGAGCGGGATCATCTCCTCGAAGATCTCGGCCGCCCGGTCCTGCGCCGCGCCCGTCGCGGTGACCTCGATCCGGTGCTGGAACGCGTTGTCGACGGGGCCCGGGTGGATCGTGTTGACGCGGATGCCGCGGTCGGCGACCTCCTTGGCCGCGGTGCGCATCAGCCCGACGACCGCGTGCTTGGACGTGGCGTAGCCCGCGATGCCGCGGTCCGACGTCAGGCCGACGACGCTGGAGTTGATGATCAGGCTGCCGCCGTCGCGCATCACCGCGAGCGCGTGCTTGGCGACGAGGAACGGCCCGCGCACGTTGACCGCGAGCACGGCGTCGAACGCGTCCTCGGGAAACTCGGACACCGGGGCGATGGGGCCGGCGATGCCCGCGTTGGCGAACGCGACGTCGAGGCCGCCGAAGCGGTCCACCGCAAGCTGCACGGCGGCGCGGACCTGGGCCGAGTCGGTCACGTCCGCGACCGTCGCGCACGCCACCTCGTCGCCGCCCAGCTCGGCCGCGACCGCGGCGACCCGATCCTCGTCGAGATCGCTCAGGACGACGCGCGCGCCCTCCGCGGCGAACTGCCGGGCGGTGGCCGCACCGATGCTGCCGGCGGCGCCGGTGATCAGTGCGACCTTGCTGTCGAGTCGACCCATGTCAGATAATGCCTGACGATTTGCGCGAACCCTACACGAGCACGCAGGTCGCGATCGTGGGCGGCGGCGGGGGGGTCGGGGCGTCCACGGCGTTCAACCTGCTCCTGCGCGACGAGCCCTACGACGTCGCCCTCATCGACCGCCGCCCCGAGATGGCGGTGTCCCATGAGATGGACCTCCAGCAGGTCGTGGCCCAGGGCGCTTCGGGGTCTGTGCGGGTCGGCGGGCTCGAAGATCTCGCCGGCGCCGGCATCGTGGTGGTGACCGCCGCGGCGCCCCTGACGCTCAACACGTCGCGGATGGTCTACCTCGACGACAACGTCCGCATCCTGCGCGAGGTGACCGGCGCACTCGCCGCCGCACCGGACTGGCCCGGCGTGCTGCTCGTCGTGACCAACCCGGTCGACGTGCTCGTCACCTGGGCGGTGGGCCACACGGAGATCCCGCGCGAGCGCGTCGCGGGCTACACGCTCAACGACAGCCTTCGGCTGCGCACCGCGCTCGGCGAGGAGCTCGGCGTCGCCGGCCACCGGGTCGACGCATGGATGATCGGCGAGCACGGCGACGCCGCGGTGGCGCTGCTCGAGCGCGTGCGCGTCGACGGCGTGCCGATCTCGGTCGGCGCGTCGCAGCGCGCGGCCGCGCTCGACTGGGTCCGCGACTGGTACGCGCGCCACGTGGCGCTCGACTCGGGCCGCTCGTCGACGTGGACCTCGGGCCGCGGCGTCGCGCGCATGGTCGCGGCGCTCGCGCACGGCGACGACGAGCCGTGGCCCGCCTCGGTGGTTCTCGAGGGTGAGTACGGGATCGACGGCGTGGCGCTCAGCGTGCCGGTGACGCTCGGCCCCGGCGGGGTGCGGGCGATCCACGAGTGGGTGCTCACCGCCGGCGAGGACGCCGGCCTGCGCCGGGCGGCCGCGCTGGTCGGCGCGGCGGCGGGCGAGCTCAGCGCCGCTTGATCTACGGCGCGTCGACGCGGTCGAGCACCCGGACGAGGTACTCGAGGTGCGCCGCCATGGCCCGCTCGGCGGCCGAGCGCTGGTTGCGGCGCACGGCGCGCAGGATCGCGCGGTGCTGGGCGAGGATCGCGTCACCGTCGATGGCGGACGCCAGGTGGGCGATGAGCTGAGGCTGCAGCACCTCGAGGATCCAGCCGGTGAACGCGAGCAGCAGGTCGTTGCCGGCCGTCTTGGCGAGGATCTGGTGGAATCGGCTGTCGGCGCTGTTGAACGGCTCGGTGCCGGGCGCGTGGCCCTCCGCGTCGGCGATCGCCTGCTCGAGCTGGGCGGCGGTCTCGGCCGTGGCGCTCGCCGCGGCGCGGCCCGCGAGCGGGACCTCGAGGAACATGCGCGCGTCGAGCAGCTCGGGCATCGAGATCGTCTCGGCGGCCAGCATCAGCGCGATCGACTCGCTGACGTTGCGGCTCATCCCCTCGTTCGGCGTGCGTGCGACGAAGATGCCGCCGGAGCGCCCTCGCCCGACCCGGATGAGGTGCGACGCCGAGAGCAGTCGCAGCGCCTCGCGCAGCGTCGGCCGGCTGACGCCGAACTCGTCGGCCAGCTCCTGCTCGGTGCCGATGCGGTCGCCCGGGCGCAGGTGGCGCTGCTCGAGATAGCGCCGGATCTGCAGCGCGATCTGCTCGCTGGCGCCGCCGATGGCGGGAGTGAACGGCCCGCCGGGCCGATCCGGGGCGGTCGCCATGGCGCCATCGTACGCGAGCGCCCGGAGGGTGCGGCGCGGTTGAAAGGACCAAACGATTTTACGTACAGTGGGTCGGATGGAGACCCAGGTGCAGGGCCGCGCGGCGGCCGGCGCGCAGGACGCCGGCACCCGCCCCGCCGCCACCGTCCGCGACGCCGCGTTCGACGTGATGCGCCGGCTCGGGATGACCACGATCTTCGCCAACCCCGGGTCCACCGAGGTCTCGCTCCTCGCCGGCTTCCCGGACGACCTCGAGTTCGTGCTTGCCCTGCACGAGGGCTCGGTCGTCGGCATGGCGGCCGGGCACGCGCTCGGGCGAGGGGCGCCGTCGCTGGTGCTCGTGCACTCGATGCCGGGCTTCGGCAACTCGGTCGCCGCGCTGGCGACCGCGCGACTGAACCACGCGCCGCTCGTCGTCATCGTCGGCCAGCAGGACCGCCGCCATCTCGAGCTCGACCCGTTCCTCGCCGGGCGGCTGAACGGGCTCGCGGGCGAGTACCCGGTCTGGGTCGACCAGCCGCTGCGCCCCCAGGACGTGCCGGGTGCGATCGTCCGCGCCCACCACGAGGCGGTGACCGCGCGCGGCCCGGCGATCGTGATCGTGCCGATGGACGACTGGCTCGCCCCCGCGCCCGCGCCGCACGAGATCTTCGGGGCGTCGCGGATGCTGCGTTCGGCCGGGGCGGACCCCGACGTGGTCGAGGAGCTCGCCGCGCTGCTCGACGACGCGGCCTCGCCGGTCATCGTCGCCGGCGCCGGGGCCGACTCGCCCGACGGCTGGGCGGCGCTCGTCGCCCTCGCCGAACGCCTGGGGTGCCCGGTCTGGCAGGAGCCGTTCGGGCCGCAGGCGGGCTTCCCGCAGGACCACCCGCAGTTCGCCGGTCATCTGCCCGCCCGCCGCGCACGGCTGCGCGACGTGCTCGCGCCGCACGACACGGTGCTCGTCGCGGGCACGGGGATGCTGCGCCAGTACCCGTACGACGAGGGCCCGCTTGTCGAGCCGGGCACGCGCGTGGCGGTCGTCAGCCAGGACGCGGCGGAGGCCCACCGCAGCCCGGTCGACGTCGCGGTGCTGGGCTCGCCCGCGGCGGTCTGCGCGGCGCTCGCCGGCGCCGTCACGCCGCGGCGCGCGTTCGACGGCGCGCCGCTGACCTCCCGGCCCCCGGCGCCGGAGCCCCCCGCGGCCGGCGAGCCGCTGCGCGCCGCCCACGTCCTCGCCGCCCTCGGCGACCGGCTGCCGCGCGACGCGATCGTCGTCGAGGAGTCGCCCTCCAGCCGCCTGCAGCTCAACGCGCACATCCCGGCGCGCGAGCCGATGGGCTTCGTCAGCGCGATGGGCCTGCTCGGCTTCGGCATGCCCGCCTCGATCGGGCTGAAGATGGCCCGGCCGGACCGGCCCATCATCGCGGTGCTGGGCGACGGCTCGTCGCTGTACTCGATCCAGGCGCTGTGGAGCGCGGTGCAGTACCGCGCCGGCGTGGTCCTCGTCGTGCTGGTCAACGGCGGCTACGCGATCATGGACCGCCTGAGCGAGAAGACCGGCCAGGCCGGCCCGTGGCCCGCGCTCGACGGCCTCGACATCGGCGGGTTCGCCCGCGCGCAGAGCTGCGAGACGCGTCGCGTCGCGACCCACGAGGAGCTGCTGCGCACGCTCGACGAGCTCACCGTGGACCTCGCGCAGCGCGAGACGCCGCTCCTGCTCGAGGCGATCGTCGCGCAGGATCCGACGTTCGACGCCTGAACCGGCGCCGCGGCGGTCAGACGCGCCGCATCCCCACGGTCGTCGAGGCGGACCGTACCCGCTGGAGCAGCCGGAGCGCGGAAGGAGCTCAGGCGGCGCCGCCCGGCGGGGTCCCGCCGGCCGGCGGCATCGGCCGGGCCTTCCGGGGGCGCTCGACCTGCAGCTTGATTGGCGCGACGTCCTTCGCACAGGCGAGCTCGCGCGAGTGCTCGAAGCGGACGAGGTCGGCACGGACCTCGTTGCGGCGCTCCTCGAGCGCCCGGATCTCCTCGCGCAGCTCGAGCGAGCGGCGCTCGAGCGCCTCGACCTTGGCCTGGGCGCGCGCGAGCTTGCGCTCGAGCTCGAGCACCCGCTCGACGCCCGCCAGGTTGAGGCCGTACTCGGTCGTCATCTGCTGGATCCGGCGCAGGCGCTCGACGTCCTCATGGGAGTACAGGCGCGTGCCCTTCGGCGAGCGCTTGGGCGTGATGAGCCCGCGCGCCTCGTACATGCGCAGCGTCTGCGGGTGCATCTCGGCCAGCTCGGCGGCCACCGAGATCATGAAGACGCCCCGGTCGGAGTCCACGCGGACCGTCGTGCGGGTGCGCCGGGTGGCCATCACGCCGCCTTCCCGGCCGCGCCCGCCCCGCCGGCGAACAGCTTCGCCCGCGGGTTGCCGTTCATGACCTTCGAGAGCTCCTCGACCGCCGCCTCCTGCTCGCGCGTGAGGTGATCGGGGACGTCGAGGACGAAGCGGTAGTGAATGTCGCCGCGGTGCTTCTTGTCCGACAGCTTCGGCGGGCCCTCGCCGCGCAGCCGCTGGACGGTGCCGTGCTTCGTGCCGGGCTTGACGCGCAGCCGCTTGCTGCCCGACAGGGTCGGCACCTCGATCTCGGCCCCGCGCAGCGCCTCGGGGATGGTGAGCGGCACCTCGACCTCGAGGTGGTCGCCCTTGCGCTTGAACACAGGCGAAGCATCCACGTGGGTGATGACGTAAAGGTCGCCGGGGGGTCCGCCGCGGCGGCCGGGCTCGCCCTTGCCGGCCAGGCGGACACGCGAGCCCTCCCGCACGCCGGCCGGGACGTTGACCTTGTAGTTCTTGACGGTGCGCACCGCCCCGGTGCCCTGGCAGGTGGGGCAGGGCTCTTCGATGATCGCGCCGCTGCCGCCGCACATCGAACACGGCTGTGAGATCGAGAACAGACCCTGGCCCTGGTTCTCGACGCCCCGGCCCTGGCAGCGCGGGCACACCTTCGGCGTCGTGCCCGGCTTCGCCCCTGTCCCATGGCAGGTGCCGCACATCGACGACGTCGGCACCGACAGCGAGACCTGCGCGCCGTCGACCGCCTGCTGGAAGCTGAGGCGCACCTCGGCCTCGAGATCGCGGCCGCGCTCGGGCTGCGGGGTCGCGCGGCCGGCGCCGCCCGCCCCACCGGCTCCGCCCCGGGCGGAGCCGAACAGGTTCGACAGGATGTCCGAGAAGCTGCCGGCCTCGAAGCCGCCGCCCGGTCCCCCCGCGCCGGTCCCGAACGGGTTGGCGCCGGCGAACGGGTTGGCGCCCTGGCGGTCGTACTCCTTGCGCTTGTCGGGGTCGCCGAGCACGTCGTAGGCAGCCGAGATCTCCTTGAACCGCGACTCGGCCGACGCGTCGTCCGGGTTGCGGTCCGGGTGGTACTGGCGCGCCAGCTTGCGGTACGCCTTCTTGATCTCGTCCTGCGACGCCTTCTTGTCGACGCCCAGCACCCGGTACAGGTCCTGCTGCGCCATCAGCGACGCCTCCGGGCCCGCCAGGCGTGGTGGGTGGTGGTCGAGGGGGTCACTTTACGCGGCCACCACCACTCGGGCCGGGCGGATGATGCTCCCGTTGAGCCGGTAGCCCTGCTGGTAGACCTCGACGACGGTGCCGGACTCGGCGCCCTCCACGGGCTGCTGGACCATCGCCTCGTGCTCGTTGGGGTCGAACGTCTCGCCCTTCGGCGAGAACGGCTCGATCCCGACGCGCTCGAGCGCGGCCACGAGGTCCTGCTGGACCAGGCGGATGCCCGCGGTCAGGTGGTGCTCGGTCTGACCACCACCGGCATGGACGTGGCCGGCATCTCCGCCGTTCGGGCCGGCGGCGGTGCCCATCTCCTCGGCCTCGGCGGCCGCGAGCGCGCGCTCGAGGTTGTCGAGCGCGGGCAGCAGCTCCCGGGCGACCTTGGCGATGCCCCGGGCCTCGGCGGCCTGGGCATCGCGGGTGGCGCGCTTGCGGAAGTTCTCGAAGTCCGCCTGCGTGCGCTGGGCCAGCGCGAGGTACTCGTCGCGCTGGGCGGCCCGCGCCTGCAGCTCCTCGAGATCCTGCTCGACGACCTGGGCCGCCTCCTCCTCGGCCTGCCGCGCGTCGGCCGCCGCCGCGGCGGACGCCTCCTCGGCGTCCGCCTGCACGGCGGCGTCACGCTGCTCCGCGATGTCGCGTGGCTGGTCGACCATGGCCTATCGCCCCTCGTCCACGACCTCGGCGTCGACGACGTCCTCGTCGGACTCCGACTCGGCCTGGGGGCCGGAGCCGTTGCCGCCGTCGGGACCGGTCGCGCCGGCCGCCGCCTGCTCCGCCTGGGCGCGCTCGTACATGGCCTCGGAGACCCGGTGGAAGGCCGACTGCAGCGCCGACGTCTTCGCCTGGATCTCGGCCGCGTCCTCGCCGGCCAGCGTGTCGCGGACGTCCTTGATCGCGTTCTGGATCTCCGCCTTGGCCGACTCGTCGACCTGGTCGCCCAGGTCCGCGAGCTGGCGCTCGGCCTGGTAGGCCGCGTTCTCGCCCGCGTTGCGCGCCTCGGCGAGCTCGCGCAGCCGGCGGTCCTCGTCGGCGTGCGACTCGGCGTCGGTGACCATCCGCTTGATCTCGTCGTCGGACAGGCCGCCGCCGGCGCGGATCTCGATCTTCTGCTCCTTGCCCGTGCCGAGGTCCTTCGCCGACACGTTGAGGATGCCGTTGGCGTCGATGTCGAACGCGACCTCGATCTGCGGGATGCCGCGCGGCGCCGGCGGGATGCCGGTCAGCTGGAACTTGCCGAGCGACTTGTTGTAGGTCGCCATCTCGCGCTCGCCCTGCAGGACGTGGATCTCGACCGAGGGCTGGTTGTCCTCCGCGGTGGAGAACACCTCGGCCTTGCGGGTCGGGATCGTCGTGTTGCGCTCGATGAGCTTCGTCATCACGCCGCCCTTGGTCTCGATGCCCAGCGTCAGCGGGGTCACGTCGAGCAGCAGGACGTCCTTGACGTCGCCGGCGAGCACGCCCGCCTGGATGGCGGCGCCCACGGCCACGACCTCGTCCGGGTTGACGCCGCGGTGCGGCTCCTTGCCGGTGAGCTCCTTGACCTTCTCCTGGACGGCCGGCATGCGGGTCATGCCGCCGACGAGGACGACGTGGTCGATGTTGTCGGCGCCCTTGTCCTTGGCGTCGTCGAGCGCCTGGCGCACCGGGGCGACCACGCGGTCGACCAGGTCAGCGACCAGCTCGTTGAACTTCGCCCGCGTCAGGCGCGTGTCCAGGTGCTTCGGGCCGCTCTGGTCGGCGGTCACGAACGGCAGGTTGATCTGCGTCTCCTGTGCGGAGGACAGCTCGATCTTGGCCTTCTCGGCCGCCTCGTAGAGGCGCTGGAGGGCCATCGGGTCCTGCGTGAGGTCGATGCCCTGCGACTTCTTGAACTCGGCCACGAGCCAGTCGACGATCGCCTTGTCGAAGTTGTCGCCGCCGAGGTGGTTGTCACCCGCGGTCGACTTGACCTCGAAGACGCCGTCGCCGATCTCGAGCACGGACACGTCGAACGTGCCGCCGCCGAGGTCGAAGACGAGGATCGTCTGGTCGCTCTCCTTGTCGAGGCCGTAGGCCAGCGAGGCGGCCGTCGGCTCGTTGATGATGCGCTTGACGTCGAGGCCGGCGATCCTGCCGGCGTCCTTCGTCGCCTGGCGCTGGTCGTCGTTGAAGTACGCGGGGACGGTGATCACCGCGCTGTCGACGGTGTCGCCGAGATACGCCTCGGCGTCGGCCTTCAGCTTGCCGAGGATCATGGCGCTGATCTCCGGCGGGCTGTACTGCTTGCCGCCGGCGTCGACGCGCGCGTCACCGTTCGGGCCGCTGACGACCTGGTAGGGCACCATCGACTCCTCCTCGCGCACCTCGGCCTCCTTGCGGCCCATGAAGCGCTTGATCGAGAAGATGGTGTTGCCCGGGTTGGTGACCGCCTGGCGCTTGGCGACGGTGCCGACCAGGCGCTCGCCGCTCTGCGTGAAGGCGACCACGGAGGGCGTCGTGCGACCGCCCTCTGCGTTCTCGATGACCGTGGGCTCGCCGCCCTCCAGCACTGCCATGCAGGAGTTCGTCGTGCCCAGGTCGATTCCGATGGTCTTGCCCATGCTGTGAAGTGCTCCTTCGCCCTTGCGAATGAAATCTGAGCGACATTATGGCAGATTTTTGGACGCGTTCAACCGCGCCGCTCAGGACACATCCGCCGCAGCGCGCAGCTCGCGCAGTCCGGGATGCGGGCGTGGCACGTCCTGCGCCCGTGGCGCAGCAGGTTCACGTGCAGCTCGAGCGCCTGGCCCTCCGGGGTCAGGGCGAGCATGGTGTCGTGCATCTCCTCGAAGCCCGCCTTGGGCCGGAAGAGGTGCAGGCGCGAGCCGACCCGGGAGACGTGGGTGTCGACCGGGACGTCGTGCATGCCGAACGCGAAGCACAGGACGCACGCCGCGGTCTTGCGGCCCACGCCCGGCAGCGCGCAGAGCTCGCGCTGAGCGTCGGCGACGGACATCGAGGCCAGGTCGTCGAGCGAGAGCGGATCCCCGATGGCGCGCAGGATCGCCTGGATGCGCGCCGACTTGACCTTCGAGATGCCGCCGGGGCGGATCGCCTCCTCGACGACCGAGACCGGCGCGTCGCGCACGGCCTCCCACGTCGGCAGCGCGCGCGTCAGCCGCAGGTAGGCGACGTCGCGGTTGCGGTCGTTCGTCGACTGCGACAGCACCGTCAGGACGAGCTCGTCGAGCGGGCGGCGGTGTGGCGGGGCGATCGGCCGGCCGTACATCGTGCGCAGCCGGTCGCGGATCGCGCGCACCCGCCGCGGGGCCGGGCGCGACCACGTCGCGGCCGCGGGCGTCACGTCGCGCCCCAGCGCTCGGTCGTCCGTGCCGCCGCGGACACCGCCTCGGCCAGGCCCGCCGCGATCGCCGCCGGATAGAAGCGCGTCTCGGCCAGGCGCGCGACGAGCACGCCGAGCATCGTGTCCCCCGCGCCCGTCGCGCTTACGACCTGTGCCGGGACGCCCGGCACGTTGGCGCGCACGGCGCCGCGCAGCATCGCCCCGTCGGCGCCGAGGGAGACGACGACGTTCGCGACCCCCGCGGCCAGGAGCGCCTCGGCCGCCCGCTCGACGTCCTGCTCCCCCGACAGCAGCTGCGCCTCGTGGCGGTTGCACTTCAGGAGGAACAGGCCGGGCAGGCACTCGCGCGACAGGGTGACGGCGCGCCCCGGGTTCTCCCAGCGGTGCAGCCGCAGGTTCGGATCGAACACCACCGGCTTGCCGTGCTCGAGCATCGACGCGCGCGCGTCGAGCGTCGCCCGCCGCTCGTCGGGGTCCAGGAGCGTGTTCGAGGCGATGACGAGCGCGTCGCAGGCGGCGACCGCCTCGTGCAGCCGGGGCGCCACCGCGGCCATCGCGGCGTGGATGCCGGCGCCGTAGATGAGGTAGTCCGGCTCGCCGCCCGCGTCGACCGTGACGAAGGCCAGTGCCGTCGGCGCCCCCTCGACGAGCGCGAACCACTCGAGCCCGACGCCCTCGCCGGCGAGGCGCTCCTGCAGCCAGCGCCCCCAGCCGTCGTCGCCGGCGCCGCCGGCCAGCTCGACCGCCGCGCCGTAGCGCGCCGCGACGACGCACACGTTGGCCATCGCGCCGCCGAAGTGCGGGGCGAACGCGTCGGCGTCGGCGAGCCGGTCGACGGGGCGCTCGCAGATGAGGTCGACCAGTGTCTCGCCGAGGCAGAGCACGCGCACGACGCGGAACGCTATCGTCGCCGCGCGCATGGGTCGGGTCTCCGAGCTCTCCGAGCACACCGAGCAGCTGGACGGCCAGCCGGTCTTCTGGCGCTCGGCACCCGTGGCCGACGGCGGGCCGCTCCCGCTCTACGTCCACGGGGTCCCGGCCAACGGCGACGTCTGGGCGCCCTTCCTCGAGCGCACCGGCGGCATCGCGGTCGACCTGCCGGGGTTCGGCCGCTCGGGCAAGCGCGGCGACCTCGACTACTCGATCGCGGGCTACGCGCGCTTCCTGCGCAGCTTCCTCGAGCTCGTGGAGGCCGACGACGTCCGGCTCGTGATGGAGGACTGGGGCGCCTGCGCGCTCGGATGGGCACAGGAGGAGCCCGAGCGGGTGCGCCGCCTTGTGCTCATCGACGCGGTCCCGCTCATGGCCGGCTACCGCTGGCATCGCGTCGCGCGCGCGTGGCGCATGCCCTTCGTCGGCGAGATGGCGATGGGGCTCTCCATCAAGCCGGTGCTGCGGCGGTCGATCCCGCCCGCGCTCCTCGACACCGTCGCCACCCACTTCGACCAGGGCACGCAGCGGGCGATCCTGCGCCTCTACCGCTGGGCGGACCCGGAGCGGCTGGCCGAGGCCGGCGCGCGGCTCGGCGACGTCCGGGCGCCGGCGCTCGTCGTCTGGGGCGAGAACGACCCGTACATCCCGGTCCGCTTCGCCCACGGCTACGCCGCGGTGCTCGGGGGCGAGGTCGAGCTCGACATCCGCCCGGGCGCCGGGCACTGGCCGTGGACCACCGACCCGGGCGTCGTCGATCGGGTCGCCGGCTTCCTGGCGCAGGAGTGAGGAGCGCTGGCCGCCCTCCCCGTGAGCGTCGGGCTGCCGGGCAACCGCCGGCCGCCCCTGCAGCGCATCGCCTGGCGCGTGCTGCTCGCGCTGTCGATGATCGTCTTCGTCGCGATGGTCGCCTACCTCGACCGCGCCGGCTACGCGGACGCCGACGGGTCGGGCCTCTCGCTCCTGGACGCCTTCTACTACTCGACCGTCAGCGTCACCACGACCGGCTACGGCGACGTGCGCCCCGAGAGCGACTCGGCGCGCCTGCTGACCACGCTGCTCGTCACGCCGGCGCGCGTGCTGTTCCTGATCATCCTCGTCGGCACGACGCTCGAGATCCTCGCCGAGCGCACCCGGCACGACTGGCGCGTCTCGCGCTGGATGCGCGGCTTGCGTGACCACGTGATCGTCTGCGGCTACGGCACGAAGGGGCGCGCCGCCGTGCGCACGCTGCGCGCCCATGGCACGCCGCCCCAGGACATCGTCGTCATCGAATCCGGCGCCGAGGCGCGCGCGGCGGCGGTCGCCGACGGCCTCGCGGCGGTGGCGGGCGACGCCTCGCAGGCGGCGGTGCTGCGCCAGGCGCAGGTCGACCAGGCCGCCTCCGTGGTCGTCGCGCCCAACAGCGACCCCGCGGCGGTCCTCATCACGCTGACCGTGCGCGAGCTCAACCCGGGCGCGACGATCGCCGCCGCCGCGCGCGAGGAGGAGAACGTCCACCTGCTGCACCAGAGCGGCGCGAACTCGGTGATCGTGACGTCGAGCAGCGCCGGGCGGCTGCTCGGCCTCGCCACCCACGCCCCGCGCGTGGTGGAGGTGCTCGAGGACCTCATGTCGATCGGCGAGGGGCTCGACATCAAGGAGCGCCCGGTGGCGCCCGGCGAGGCGGGGCCGTGCTCGGCGCTGCCCATCGGCGGGCCGGTCATCGCGGTCGAGCGCGGCGGGGAGCTGCTGCGCTTCGACGACCCCCGCGCCACCTCGGTGCAGGCGGGCGACCGGATCGTCTACCTGGCCGCGGGCGAGGACACCGGGTAGCGCAGGCGCCGTCGGCCGCGCGGACCGCTCAGATCAGGCCGGGCCGGCCGAACCGGCCCAGGACCGCCCGTGACAGGGGCGGCAGCGAGGCGCGCACGCAGCCGTCCTCGTCGAGGCGCGTCCACATGCCGAGGCCGGTGACCCGGAACAGCCGGCGCACGTCCGGCGCCGGCGAGCGCAGGAACAGCTCGCAGCCGGCGGCCGCGGCGCGGCGCGCGGCGTCGACGAGCACCCGCAGGCCCGCGACGTCGACGAACGACAGCCGCGAGAGGTCGAGCACCAGCACGCTGCCCGCACGCTGGGCGTCGAGCAGCACGCGCGCCAAGGACAGCGCGCTGTCGCCGTCGAGCTGACCCTCGAGACGAAGGCAGACCTCATCGTCGTCGCTCTGTCGTCCCGGGCGGATGCGCAGGCGCGCCGCCACCAGGTCCACGCTCTCCGTCGGACTCACGTCTCATGTCTCCCAACGAGTTCGTGGCGCCCCTCGCTCGACCAACGCTACCCGCGCCGTCAAGCGCCGAACCGTCCGCTGCACGAGAATCCCGCAACGTGCGGCACAACTACCCTCGGGCGATGCGCCGGCCCCTGTTGCCCAGCGTGCTGGTGGCGGCTGCGATCGGCGTGGTGTACCTCGCCGTGGCGCCGGCCAGCGCGGACCTCGCCGCCGCAGTGTTCCGCAGCCACCTGTTCGCCGAGCACGGATTCGTCGTCGTGAACACCGCCTGGTACGGCGGGCACAACGTCCCGGCGTACTCGATGGTCATGCCGCCGCTGGGCGCCCTCGTCGGCCCGCGCGTGGCGGCCGCGCTCGCGTGCGTCGCGGCCGCGGCGCTCTTCTCGCTGCTCGTCGAGCGCGCGTACGGCCGCCGCGCCGCGATGATCGGCGGCCTCTGGTTCGCCGCGGGCGTGTCCGTGCAGCTGCTGACCGGGCGCATTCCGTTCCTGCTCGGCGTGCCGTTCGCGCTCGGCGCGCTGCTCGCGGCGCAGCGCGGGCGCGTCCGCCTGGCCGTCGGCCTGGCCGTGGTGACGCCGCTGGCCAGCCCGGTCGCCGGGGCGTTCCTCGCGCTGGCGGGCGCGGCGTGGGCGATCGGCTCGCGCCGGCGCCTCGGCGTCTGGATCGCCGCGGCGGCCCTCGTGCCCGTCGCCGTGATGACCGCGATCTTCCCGGAGGGCGGAACCGAGCCGTTCGTCGCCTCAGCGTTCTGGCCGGCGCTCGCCGCGCTCGTCGCCGTCGCGTTCGCGCTCCCGCGCGGCCAGGGCGTCCTGCGCGCGGGCGCGATCATCTACGCGGGCGCGGTCATCGCCTGCTTCGCCATCCCGACCGCCGTCGGCGGCAACGTCACCCGGCTCGCCGCGCTCACGCTCGGCCCGATCGCCGCCTGCATCCTGTGGCCTCAGCGCCGGTGGCTGCTCGCCGCGATCGCGGTGCCGCTGCTGTACTGGCAGCTGATGCCGCCGATCCGCGACGTCGTCGTCGTGGCGGGCGACCCGTCGACGCAGGCCAGCTACTACACGCCGCTCATCGAGCGCCTCGAGAAGGAGCGCGGGCAGCTGCGCGTGGAGGTGCCGTTCACCCGCGCGCACTGGGAGGCGGCGCACCTGGCGTCGCACGTGCCCCTCGCGCGCGGCTGGGAGCGCCAGCTCGACCGCGAGCTCAACGGGCTCTTCTATAGCGACAAGCCGCTGACCTCCGCGCGCTACACCGAGTGGCTGCACGAGAACGCGGTCACGTTCGTCGCGCTGCCCGACGTTGGCCTCGACGGCTCGGCCCGCCAGGAGGCCGCGCTCATCCGCGCCGGCCTGCCCGTCCTGCACCAGGTCTGGAGCAACGCGAACTGGAAGCTGTACCGGGTCGGCGGCGTGGACCGCAGCCGCGCGCGCGACACGGACGCCGACAGCTTCGAGGTCCGGGCCACCGCGCCGGGCAGCACGGTCGTCCGGGTGCGCTTCAGCCCGCACTGGGCGGTGGTCTCCGGGGCCGGGTGCGTGTCGGAGGGACCCGGCGGGTTCACGCGCGTGCGCGCGCTCACCGCGGGCACGATCCAGGTCGCCGCGCGCGTCGATCTGGCCCGCGCGCTGTTCCGTCGCACCGGCGAACGCTGCGACGAGAAGTAGGGGTAGCCGCACCTTCGACCGCTGAGGCGGCGGTTAACATCGAGCCGGTCATGGTCCGTGCGCGGTCACTGCTGGCCCGCTTCATGCCCCACGGGCCGTGGGACGTGGTGCGCCAGGTCGCCATCTTCGCGGCCGCCTACCTCGCCTACCGGCTGGTGCGCGGCGGCATCGACGGGCGCGCGGCGACCGCCTTCGAGAACGCGCGGTCGCTGATCGACATCGAGCGCGGCCTGCACGTCTTCGTCGAGCCGAGCGTCCAGGCCTGGGCGTCGGGCTCCGGGGTCATCACCGACGTGGCGAGCTGGATCTACCTGAACGCGCAGACGACCGTGTCGGTCTCGGCGCTCGTGTGGCTCTACCTGTTCCGCAACTCGTCGTTCTACTTCGTGCGCAACATGATGGTCGTCGCGATGGTGCTCGCCCTCATCGGCTACATCGTCTACCCGGCGGCGCCGCCGCGGATGTTCCCCGAATGGGGCTTCCAGGACTCGGTCGCGCACTTCACCGGCATCGACCCGGACCAGGCGAAGGTCAGCGCGCTGTTCAACCCGTACGCCGCGGTGCCGTCGATGCACGTCGCGTTCGCGCTGATGATCGGCTGGCCGCTGGCGAAGCTCGTGCGCTGGCGCGCGCTGCGGGTCTTCTGGTTCACGTACCCGTTCCTCGTCACGTTCGTGATCGTCGTGACCGCCAACCACTTCCTGGCCGACGCGGTCCTCGGCGCGATGGTCGCCGCCGTGTCCGCCTACTCGGCGGCCTGGCTGGCGCGCGCCCGGCCCGAGGCCTGGCGCTTCGGGCGGCGCTCGGCCGAGCTGACCGCGTAGCACTAGTACACCCATCCGCAAGTTCTTCGGGTCTCGGCGGCGCTCGCACGCGTCTGACGGCGGTCGCCGACCGCACACGTACCACCAGTATGCGAGCGGCCGGCGACCGCCCCCAGTCACGCACGATCATCCACCGAATACCTCGAAGAACTTCCGGACGGCTGCACTAGGCTCTCGACCCATGGCCAGCGACCGCCAGCCCACCCGGGAGCGCTTCGTCGCGCGCTCCGCGGAGCGGCGCGAGGTCGTGCGCACCCGGCTCATCGAGTCGCGCCTGACGCCCAACGCGATCTCGCTCACCGGCTTCGCCCTCAACGTCGTCGCCGCGGTGCTCGTCCTCGAGCGGCTGTACTTCCTCGCCGGCATCGCGTTCATCGTCGGGTCGGTGTGCGACACCCTCGACGGCCGCTACTCGCGGATGAGCGGCAAGGGCTCGCCGTTCGGCGCGTTCCTCGACTCGACGCTCGACCGCATCGAGGAGGGCGTCGTCCTCGCCGCGGTCGCCGTGATCTTCGCCCAGGACGGCAAGGACTGGGCCGCCGGGGCGGTCGTCATCGCCGTCCTCGCCTCGCTCATGGTCAGCTACACGCGCGCCCGGGCCGAGGCGCTCGGCGTCGACTGCAAGGTCGGCCTCGCGACGCGGCCGGTCCGCGTCGTGATCCTGTCCGCCGGCCTGATATTGGCCAAAGGTGCTTCACTGGTGGACGTCGAGCTCCTCGAGCCCGCCGTCTACGTGCTCGCGGCGCTCTCGGTCTTCACGGTCTTCCAGCGCATCTTCCACGTGCGGGCGGCCCTCAACGCGCCCGCTGCTCCGTAACACGGAGAGCATGGCGGGGTACGGATGACCGCGCCACATTCTTCACAGGAGGGTTACCACTTGACGAGCATCACCAACGGGGCCAGTCGGTACCAGTCGGAGAAGGTCCGCGTCGCCATCATCGGCGTCGGCAACTGCGCCTCGGCCTTCGTGCAGGGTGTCGAGTACTACAAGAACGCCGATCCCAACGAGCGCGTGCCGGGCCTCATGCACGTCGATCTCGGCGGCTACCACGTGGGCGACATCGAGTTCACGTGCGCCTTCGACATCAACGAGACGAAGGTCGGCAAGGATCTCGGCGAGGCCATCTGGGCCGACCCGAACAACACGATCAAGTTCGCCGAGGTGCCGGCCAAGCTGGGCGTCCCCGTCTACCGCGGGATGACGCATGACGGCCTGGGCAAGTACCTCAAGGAGAAGATCGTCAAGGCGCCCGGCGAGACCGCCGACATCGTCCAGATCCTCAAGGACACGCACACCGACGTCGTCGTGTCCTACCTGCCGGTCGGCTCCGAGCTCGCCACCAAGTGGTACGTCGAGCAGGTGCTCGAGGCGGGCTGCGGCTTCGTGAACTGCATCCCCGCGTTCATCGCCAGCGAGGACTACTGGGACAAGCGCTTCCAGAAGGCCGGCCTGCCGATCGTCGGCGACGACATCAAGTCGCAGGTCGGCGCGACGATCACCCACCGCGCGCTTGCGCGGCTGTTCCATGACCGCGGCGTGAAGATGCTGCACACCTCGCAGCTGAACGTCGGCGGCAACATGGACTTCTACAACATGCTCGAGCGCGAGCGCCTGGAATCCAAGAAGATCTCCAAGACGAACGCGGTGACCTCGATCATGGGCCACACGCTGCCCGCCGACGACGTCTACATCGGGCCGTCGGACTACGTGCCGTGGCTCACCGACCGCAAGTGGGCGCACATCCGCGTGGAGGGTCAGGCCTTCGGCGACGTGCCGCTCAACGTCGAGATGAAGCTCGAGGTCTGGGACTCGCCGAACTCGGCGGGGATCGTCATCGACGCCGTGCGCTGCTGCAAGCTGGCGCTCAACCACGGCCTCGGAGGCCAGATCGACGGCCCGAGCTCGTACCTCATGAAGTCGCCGAAGCACCAGCGTCCGGACGACGAGGCGCGCGAGGCGACCGAGGAGTTCATCAGCACCTACGCGGGCCTGCCCGGCACGGCGCCGGTCGCCGCGTCGGTCGACGCCGAGGCCGCGCAGAACTAAGGCGGTCTGTGGATGGGGAGCGCGGGCGCCGCGCTCCCCTCCCTATGCTGGCGCCGTGCCCGTGCCGCTCGCCATCGCCCAGGTCACGCCGTTCGCGTGGGAGTCGGGGCACGAGGTCAACGACTTCGTCGCCGCGACGTCGCGCGAGCTCGCCGCGCTCGGGCACCGCGTGCTGATCGTCGCCCCGAGCTTCGACAACGGCGCCGTGCGCGAGACGCGGACCGCCCTGCGCGCCGCGCGCGAGCACCCCGCGAGCCTGCTGCCCGACGGGGCCCCGCGCGTGCTGTCCGTCGGCGAGGCGCTCCCGGCGGGGGCGACGCGCCGGGCCGCCCTGCCCATCGACGTCTCGCGCACCGTCGAGGCGCTGCACGCGGCCGTGCCGCTCGACATCTGCCATGTCCACGAGCCGTTCGCGCCGTCCGTGGCGAGCACCGCGCTGCGCCACTCGCGCGCGCTGAACGTCGGCACGTTTCACCTGCCGACCGAGCGCGTGCTCAGCACGCAGGTGGCGCGCAAGCTCGTCGAGCGCATCTTCGGCCGGCTCGACGCGCGGACGGCGAGCTACTCGGAGACCGCCGCGCTGATGGAGCGCTGGTTCCCGGGGACCTACCGCGTCGTGATGCCCGGCGCAGACGCGGACGCGGCCGCCCGCGCGCCCGCCCGCCCGGCCCCCGCCACGCCGCGGATCGTCTTCGTCGACCGCGAGGAGCGCCCCGCCCTGCGAGCGTTCCTGCGCGGCCTGCGGTCCATGCCGCTCGACACGCCGTGGGAGGCGGTGGTGCTCAGCGAGCGCGGGCCGTCGTCCTCGACGCCCCTGCGCGCCGCCTTGCGCGAGCGGGTCCGCTTCTGCACGCCCTCGGAGGTCGGCGAGCAGGAGCTGATCGGGTCCGCCGACATCCTCGTCGCCGCGTCCGCGGGCGCCAGCCCGGCGCCCTCCCTGCTGCTGCGCGGGCGCGCCGCCGGTGCGCTGTGCGTCGCCAGCCGCCTGCCGGCCTACGAGGAGGTCCTCGACGACGGCGCCGCCGGCCTGCTCTTCGAGCCCGACGACACGGAGACGCTCGCCGCCCAGGTCCAGCGCCTGCTCGCCGACGCGCCGCTGCGCGAGCGCCTCGCCGCCGCGCCCGCGCCGCGCCCGTGGCGCGACGTCGCCGCCGACCTCGACGCGGTCTACGCCGAGCTCACCGGACGCCGCCACGACGGCCGCGGCAACGCGGAGGCCCGCGCACGACTGCGCAACCGCCGCTTCATCGACGTCGACCTGCACATGCACACCGACCACTCCGGCGACTGTGCCACGCCGGTCGAGGTGCTGCTCGCCACCGCGCGCGACCAGGGGCTCGGGGCGATCGCGGTGACCGACCACAACGAGATCTCGGGCGCCCTGGAGGCGCGCGAGAAGGCCGCCGAGTTCGGCGTCAAGGTCATCGTCGGCGAGGAGGTCAAGACGGCCAGCCAGGGCGAGGTCATCGGCCTGTTCCTCACCGAGAAGATCCCGCGCGGCCTGACGCTGCAGGAGACCGTCGCAGAGATCCGCCGCCAGGGCGGCCTCGTCTACGTGCCGCACCCCTTCGACCGCATGCACGCGGTGCCGGACTACGAGCACCTGCTGGCGATCGTCGACGAGGTCGACGCCATCGAGGTCTTCAACCCCCGCGTGGCCATCGGCGCGTTCAACGAGGAGGCCGAGCGCTTCGCGGCCAAGTACCGCATCGTCGCGGGCGCGGGCTCGGACTCGCACGTCGCGCCCGGCCTCGGCTCGGTGCGCATCCGGATGCGCGACTTCGACGGGCCGGAGGAGTTCCTCGAGTCCCTGCGCGAGGCCGACATCATCCGCACGCCGACGAGCCTGCTCTACGTGCAGGCGCTGAAGTTCCTCGAGACGAAGGCGACGCCCTCGGGCGCCCGAGCCGCCCGCCGCGCCCGCCGCGTCCGCCGCGCCACACGCAAGTCGTGATGCAGGCGCAGGGACCGCAGGGCGAGCCGGTGAATCTGACCCGCGACGCCATGCGGGCCACTGACGACCAGATCCGGGAGAAGTACCTCGAGCGCGCCATCCGCGAGCTCAACGCGCTGACGCGCGACCTGCAGTCCTGCGAGCACTGCCCGCGCGGCAACCTGATGCCGGTGCTCGGCTCGGGCCACCCCCAGGCCGACGTGATGCTGCTGAAGTTCTCGGCGACCCCGTCCGAGATCGAGGAGGGCGTCGCGTTCTACGGCCGGGCGGGGACGGCGCTCATGAAGTCGCTCAAGCGCCTGGACATCGACCCGCTCGCCGTCTACGGCACGCTCTGCGTGAAGTGCCCCGTGGGCGACCCGGCGCTGGCCGAGCCCGGCTGCGTCGCGAGGATCGTCGACGAGATCGCGATCGTCGCGCCGAAGATCGTCGTGGTCATGGGCGCCGACGCGCTCTCGGCCCTCAACGACGTCGCGCTGCCCCTGGCGCGCACGCTCGACCCGGCGCTCGGCACGATCCAGCAGCTCACGCCGTCGATGGAGGCGCTCTACGTGCCCAACATCGACGACGCGCTCGACGAGGAGGCCGCCAAGCGCGCCTTCTGGCAGGCCTTCCGCGTGCTCGGCGACTGGTACGCCGACCTGCCGCCGTACTGATCGTCGCGCGGCGGATCGCGCTACGGTCCCGGTCATGGACCTCGAAGAGCAAGAGGGCACCGAGACCGTCGGCGAGCGCTGCGAGGAGTGCGGCGCCAGGTTGACCGCGCAGGAGCTCGCCGTGGCGCTCGAGTCCGGCGGCCCGGCGCTGTGCACCGTGCACGCGACCGAAGCCGAGGCCCTGCCCGACGAACCGCCCGACGTGTAGGAGCCTCAGGGCAGCAGGACGATCTTGCCGAGCTTGCCGCCCGCGGTGAAGCGGTCGTAGGCGGCGGTGGCGTCGGCGAGCGCGAACGTCTCGGCGACGGGCACGCGCAGGCGTCCGGCGGCCACGGCGGGCAGCACCTCGCGCTCGACCGCCCGCGCGGTGAGCGCCTTCTCCTCGAGCGGCCGGGCGCGCAGCGTCGAGGCGCGCAGGGTCCCGCGCTTGCCCATCAGGGCCAGCAGGTTGACCTCGGCCTTGAACCCCGCGCCGACGCCGATGACGACGATCCGGCCGGCGGTGGCGAGCGCCTTGAGGTCGTCCGGCAGGTTCGGCGCGCCGACGAGCTCGAGGACGACGTCGAACGGGCCGTGCTCGGCGAAGCCGTCCGGGTCGATCGCGGCGCCGGCGCCGAGCTCCTCGACGGCCGCCCGCGCGTCCGGGTTGCGAACCGTCGCGGTCACGCGCGCGCCCGTCGCGGCGCCCAGCTGGACCGCGGCGGTGCCGACGCCGCCGGCGGCGCCGTGGACGAGCAGGCGCTCGCCGGGCCGCAGCGCGCCCTGGGTGAAGATCGCGTCGTGGGCGGTCGTGAAGACCTCGGGCAGGCCGCCGGCCTGCGGCCAGTCGAGGCCCTCGGGGACCGGCATGAGCTGGCGCTCGTGGACTGCCGCGAGCTCGGCGTGCCCTCCCCCGCCGACGATGCCCATCACGCGGTCGCCCTCGGAGAACCGGATCGCGCCGGGGCCGGTCGCGACGACCTCGCCGGCCAGCTCGAGGCCCGGGATGTCCGCGGGGGCGCCCGGCGGCGCCGGGTAGCCGCCCTTGCGCTGGAGCATGTCGGCGCCGTTGAGGCCCGCCGCGCGGACGCGGACGAGGACCTCGCCGGCGCCCGGCTGGGGATCGGGGTGCTCGGCGAGCTCGAGCACGCCGCCCTCGCGGATGGTCACCGCCTTCATGGCGGGGAGGTTAGACGGCCGGCCGCAGCCGGCGCCGGTCGAGCAGGACGATCGTCAGCGCGCCGATCGCGAACGCGAGCAGGTGCTCGGCGTTGGCCAGCGTCGAGGCGTCCGCCAGTCCGATGCCGAAGCCGGCCAGCGCGAGGAGGCCGACGAGCAGCGCGGTGCGCCGCCCCCCGCCCGCGGCGAGGGCGCCGAGCTCCCCGGCCATGACCGCGGAGATGCCGTAGTCCGGCTCGCGGACGTCCACGAGCGATGCGTCGACGAGCCACAGGACGCCGACGGCCGCGTAGGCCAGGAGCGCGGAGCCGAGGTGGGCGGCGATCGCGACCGCCCATAGCCGCAGAGCGCCGAAGCGCCAGAGCGCCAGGCCGAGGACCGCCGCCAGCACGGCTACCTGCACCGAGGCGAGGCCCTCGACGACGAGGCCGCTGCTGAGCATCGTCCACACGCGCCCGTGCGCGACCGCGTCCGGCGAGGCGGCCAGCAAGTGCCAGTCCGGCCGACCCGTCGCCTCGATCGCCGTGATCGCGGCGAGATACGCGAGCACGGAGACGACGCCGCCGAGGGTGATGGTCGGGGGCGGCCGCAACCGCGCCGGGGATATCTGTCCGGTGGAGGCCAGGCGGTCATTCTGGCGTTCGGTCGCCCTGGAACCGCAAGCCGCCTGACCCCGCACGGGGAGCGACTCGCGCGCTTCCCGGCCCAGCGCGCCGATCGCGCGCGAGCCGCGCGGGCGTCACTGGTGCACCATGGTCGCCCGCACGATCGAGCTGATTGGAGCGATCACTTCAGCGCGACCGGCGGGCCAGCTCCTCGAAGCGGTCGCGCTCGACGCGGACCTGAGCCAGCTCGCCGGCGAGCAGCTCGAAGCGCTCCTGCAGGCGCTGCTGGGCATCCCGGGCCAGCTCGAGCTCGAGCGACAGGCGCTCAGCGCGCGCGGGCGTCGCCGTCACCGGTGCGGCGGACGCCGAGGCCCGCTCCAGCTCGGCGCGCAGGCGCGCCGCCTCGAGCTCGGCCCCGACGCGGAGCTCCTCGAGACGCTCCAGCCAGGCGCGCAACGTCTCGGCATCCGACAGGCCGTCGAGCACGTCCGAGAGCGCCGCGTTGTCGGCGACCGCCTCGGCCGTGACGAGGACCGAGACGCCATGGGCGCCGTGCAGGTCGTACTGCTTCCAGGCGACGTCCGACTCGCGCACGAAGTCCTCGACCGCGGTGCGCACGCCGTTGCGCTCGCCGCCCGGGACGAGGGCGTTGCACAGGTGGGCGTCGAGCCCGTCGCCGGCGAGCTCCGCCTGCCCGGGCACCACGCCGCGGCGGGCGTACGGCTGGCGGTACGCGGCCGGGATCGCGTCCGGGTCGAGGTACTGGTCGCGCCGCGCCTGCGGCCCGTCGACGCCGTGGACGACGATCGTGGGCGGCCGCCGGTCGTGGGCGAGCGCGCGCTCCTCCGCGAGGCGCAGCGCCCGGCGGGTCGCGAACCAGTTGGGGTCGCCCTCCAGCAGCAGGAGGTCGAGCTCGCGGTCCTCGGGCAGCGCCCCGAGGCTCGGGCCAGGGGCGGAGGCGAAGCGGTCGCCGAACTCGCTGCGCAGCGCGTCGAGGTCCAGCCCGTGCTGCGGGGCGAGCACGCAGACGGTCGCGCCGAACGTCAGCAGGTCGCGCACGAGCTCCACGTCGCGGCCGCCCGCCAGCACGATCTCGCGGGCGCGCAGGGCGCGCGCGAGCGGCTCCAGGACCAGCGCCCAGAACGTGTGCAAGCCGACCGTCATGGCGCGATCACCCGCGTCCCTGCCTCTCTCCCCCGCGCATGCCCCAAGGGATCCTAGGCGCGAGGCGGTCGTCTCGCGCGCCGGCCGGTCTGGCGCGTCGCCGCTCGCCCCCGCGCCGGCCCTTCCTCGAGCCCGGCGGCGCCGAAGGTGGCTAGGCGCTCGCGACGGGGCCCGGCACCGACTGCACGACCTCGAACTCGAGCAGGCTCGAGCCGGTGGCCACGGCGCCGCCCTGCGCCGCGCCGGCCTGGGCATGGCCGCGCGTGAACGCAGAGCTCTCGACCCATGCGCGGAAGTGCTCCTCGGTCTCCCAGCGCGTGTAGACGAAGTAGCGCGACTCGCCCTCGACCGGGCGCAGCAGCTCGAAACCCATGAAGCCGGGCATCTGCTCGACCTCGGAGGCACGCTTGGCGAAGCGCTCCTCGAGGTGGGGTCCCATGCCCTCGGGGACCTCGATTGCGTTGATCTTCACGACGGCCATGCCGGGACCCTACTCAGGCCGTACGGTCGAGCACGGCGACGCACTCGATGTGGGGCGTCTGCGGGAACATGTCGACCGGCCGCACCCGGCGCAGCGCGTAGCCGGCCTCGGTGAGCTGGGCGGCGTTCGGCGCGAGCGTCGTCGGGTTGCAGGACACGTAGACGACGCGCTTGGGCCCCGCCTCGACGATCCGGCGAACGATCTTCTGCGAGAGGCCGGAGCGCGGGGGGTCGACGACGACCACGTCCGGCCGGCCGGCGCGCTCGACGAGCTCGCGCATGGACGTCCGCACGTCCCCGGCGAAGAAGCTCGCGTTCGTGACCTGGTTGGCGCGGGCGCTGGCGATCGCGTCGGCGACCGCCGCCTCGACGATCTCCACGCCCCACACCTCGCCGGCGCGCGGCGCCAGCGACAGCCCGATCGTGCCGATGCCGCAGAAGAGGTCGTAGACGCGCTCGAAGCCGGTCAGCGCCGCGTACTCGCGCGCGACGCCGTAGAGGCGCTCGGCCATCTCGGTGTTCGTCTGGAAGAACGCGTTCGGGGAGATCGCGAACGTCAGGCCGGACAGCTCCTCGGCCATCGTCGCGTCCCCCGCCAGGAGGTCGGTCTCGCCGCCCGTCGTCGTCTCGGCGAGGTCCTCGGTGCGTGTCCAGAACAGGCCGTCGCAGTCGACGGCGGAGATGAGCGAGTCGGCGTCGAGATCGCCGAACGCGGTGACGAGCCGGACCTGGAGCTCGCCGGTGCGCCGGCCCTCGCGGACGACGAGGTTGCGCAGCAGGCCCTCGTGGCTGCGGCGGTCGTGCGCCGACAGGCCCTCGGCGCGCGCCCAGTCGAGCACCTGGCGCCGGGCGGCGTTCGCCCGCTCGGAGACGAGCAGGCAGTCGTCCATCGGCGCGACGAGATCCCACCGGCCGGGCGGGTGAAAGCCGCAGTTCAGCGTTCCCGCCTCGTCGGTGCCGAAGGAGAACTCGACCTTGTTGCGGTAGCGCCACTGCTCGACGGCGGCGACGATCGGCTCGAGCTCGAAGCCGTCGAGCTTGCCGATGCGCCGCAGCGCGTCGTCGACCTGCTCCTGCTTGATCTCGAGCTGGCGTTCGTAGGCCAGCACCTGCCACGGCGCGCCCGGGTGGTCGGCGACGGGCGCGATGCGGTCCGGGCTGGGCTCGAGCACCTCCAGCGCGCGCGCCTCGCCGTAGTGGCGCTTGCGCTTGGTGACCACCGCGCTGACCCGGTCGCCGGGGATCGCTCCGGCGACGAACAGGACGTAGCCCTCGAGCCGCGCGACGCCGCGCCCGCCGTGGGCGAGCGCGTCGACGGTCAGCTCGAGCTCGGCGCCGAGGTCGGGACGGGTGCGGGTCGAGGCCTCCACCCGTCTGAGGCTAGCCGCGCCACGGCGCTTGGCGATCTGCGTCGCCCCAGGCGAAGCTCTTCGCCAAGCGGACGAGCGCCTCGATGTCCGCGCGCAGATCGTCGGTCTGCTTGCGCCCGGTCTGGACGAGCGCCTGGACGAGGTCCTCGGCGTCGTCGCGCGTCATGGGGCATGGGGACTCCTGGCGGCGGAACGGCCGCGAGCGTACCTCAGGAAGCGCTGACCAGAAGCTCCAGCAGCGCCTTCTGCGCATGCCGGCGGTTCTCGGCCTCGTCCCAGATGCGCTGGCGGTCGCCGTAGAGGACCTCGGCGCTGATCTCCTCGCCGGGATGCGCCGGCAGGCAGTGCAGCGCGATGGCGCCGGGCGCAGCGCGGTCGAGCAGCGCGTCGTCGATCCGATAGGGCGCGAGCGCGCTGCGGCGCTCGTCCGCGGTGGCCTCGTCGCCCATCGACACCCACACGTCGGTGTAGACCGCATTCGCCCCGGCCACGGCCTCGGCGGGATCCTCGACCAGCTCGGCTCCGGCGACCGGCTCGAGCCGGTAGCCGGGGGGCGAGGAGACGACGACCTGCACCCCGGCCAGCGCCCCGAGGATCGCCAGCGACCGCGCGACGTTGTTGCCGTCGCCGACGTACGCGAGCCGCAGGCCCTCCAGGCGGCCGAACGCCTCGCGCAGCGTGAGCAGGTCGGCCAGGGCCTGGCACGGATGGTGTCCGGCCGTGAGCATGTTGACGACCGGGACGCTCGCGTGGGCGGCGAGCTCGGCGAGCATCTCGTCCGGCCCCGTGCGCACCCCGATCGCCGCGACGTGCCGCGAGAGCACGAGCGCGGTGTCGCGCGGCGACTCGCCGCGGGAGAGCTGCATCTCGTCGGTGCGCAGGACCAGCGGGTGGCCGCCGAGCTCGAAGACCCCGGCCTCGAAGCTGACCCGGGTGCGCGTCGACGGCTTCTGGAAGACGAGCGCGACGGCACGGCCCTCCAGCGGCCGGGCGGCGAGCGGCGCGCGCTTCATCTCGAGCGCTCGGTCGATCAGCGCGGCGAGCTCCTCGGAGGACAGCTCGGCGCCGGTGAGGAAGTGGCGTGCCATGGAGAAGCGGGCAGCATACGACCCATGCGCGTGCTGACCTGGAACCTCTACCACGGCCGGGCTGTCCCGCCGGCGGGCCGCGACCTGCAGGACGCCTTCGCGGCGACGCTCAGCGGCTGGGCCTGGGACGTCGCGCTGCTGCAGGAGGTCCCGCCGTGGTGGCCGCCCGCCCTGCTCGGCACCGACCACGACACGGCGCTGACCTCCCGCAACAGCCTGCTGCCCGTGCGCCGGGCGCTCGCCCGCCGCTGGCCCGACGTCATGAGGTCCAGCGGCGGCGGCGCCAACGCGATCCTGGTGCGCCACGGGCGCATCGAGGCGCGTGCGAAGCGCCGGCTGCGCCTACGGCCCGAGCGGCGCGTCGTGCATGCGATCCGCTGGGAGGGGCTCTGGATCGCCAACCTCCACGCGCAGGTGCACTCCGACGAGCGAGCGCAGGCGGACATCGACCTCGCGGCGGAAAGCGTGCGCCGATGGGCGGGCGACGCGCCGGTCGTCCTCGGCGGCGACTTCAACGTGCGGCGGGTGCACGCGGCGGGGTTCGCGCACGCCGGCGGCCACGACGTCGACCACGTGCTCGTCCGGGGTCTGCAGCCGGACCGGGTCGAGGTGCCCGAGCGGGGGCATCTGTCGGATCACGCTCCCGTCATCGTCACACTGGAAAGGAATCCCGTCCTCGATGCGTCAGGGTAGGTGCAATGCGACGCTCTCTCGTACTACTCCTCGCCGCCGCGGCGCTCGTCGCGGCCGGCTGCGGCTCCAATGGCTCGAGCTCCACCTCGACCGGCTCGTCGGCGCCGGCCTCGACCGGCTCGTCCGGCTCGTCCGGCGGCGGCGGTGCGGTCACGGTCGACATGAAGAACATCCAGTTCGAGCCGAAGGACATCACGGTCAACCAGGGCCAGACCATCACCTGGAAGAACCTCGACACCGTCGACCACGACGTGGTCGCCCAATCCGGCGCCACCTTCAAGTCCGATCAGTTCGGCAACGGCGGGACGTTCAAGTTCACCGCGGACAAGGCCGGCAAGATCGATTACGTGTGCACGCTGCACCCGGGGATGACGGGGACGATCACCGTTCGGTGAGCCCCGCACCGGCCGCCGCGGTCACCCGCGCAGCCCGAACCCGCGCAGGAGCATGAGCGCACGCTCGCCCACCGTGCCCGGGCGCGGCAGCACCCCGAGCTGCGCCGCCGCCTCGTAGGCGTCGAAGAACGCCCGGACACGCCACAGCAGCGAGCCCTCCGGGTCGAGCTCGCAGTACAGGACGGCGTGCAGCGCGATCGCCCGCTTCGTCGCGGGCAGGCGCGCGAGGTCGCCGAGGTGCGTGCCGGCGAGGCGGATCGGCGCGGCGACGAAGCGGCCGTCGGTCAGCCGCTCGCCGGCCCGCTCGACCCGCGCGTCGGGGAACGCCTGCCACAGGACGGCGGCGTGGTCGGCGAGGGCGTCGAGGCCGTGGCGGGCGCCGTGCGTCAGCGGGTCCTCGTAGTGGACGTCGGGTGCGCAGCAGGAGGCGAACGCGGAGCGCTCGCGCCCCGACCAGGCCGAGCCGAACGCGTCGAGCAGGTCGTCGGCGGTCAAGCGCCCGGGTGCGGTTCGTCTCGTGAGCGTCGGCGCGAAAGGGCGTCAGGCGGTGCCGCCGGCCAAGGACGCAGCTCCGCAGGAATCCCACTGGGATCTCGAGTGGTCGAGCACGCCGGACGGCGGCGATCGACGGGCGTCATCTCGGGTCGGCGGTTGCGGGGCGGGCCGCAAGATCCGCGAGGCCGTCCATCGGCGACGACGCCTCGGCGTAGCGGCGGCGCGGGATGCGGCCCGCCTCGAGCGCGAGCCTTCCGGCATCGACCGCGCCGCGGATCGCGCGCGCCATGGCGATCGGGTCCTGCGCGCGTGAGATCGCGCTGGCGCACAGGACGCCGTCGCAGCCGTGCTCCATCGCGAGCGCGGCGTCGGACGCCGTGCCGACGCCGGCGTCGAGGATCACCGGCAGGTCGGTCTGCTCGCGGATGAGCGCGAGGTTGTACGGGTTGGCGATGCCCATGCCGGAGCCGATCGGCGAGCCGAGCGGCATCACCGCCGCGCAGCCGACGTCCTCCAAGCGGCGCGCGAGCACCGGGTCGTCGGTCGTGTAGGGCAGCACGACGAAGCCGTCGGCCACGAGCTGCTCGGCGGCGAGGACCAGCTCGACCGCGTCGGGCAGCAGCGTGCGCTCGTCGCCGATGACCTCGAGCTTGACCCAGTCGGTGCCGAACGCCTCGCGCGCCAGCCGCGCCGTGGTGACCGCGTCGCGCGCGGTGAAGCAGCCGGCGGTGTTCGGCAGCAGCTCGACGCCGGCCGCGTCGAGCACGTCGACGATCGAGCCGCGCGCCCCCGGATCGATGCGGCGCAGGGCGACGGTGACGAGCTCGGCCCCGCACGCCTCGATCGCCGCGGACAGCAGCTCGAGCGACGAGAAGCCGCCGGTGCCGAGGATGAGCCGGGAGCGCAGCTCGCGCCCGGCGATGGCGAACGGGCCGCGTGCCGCGGCGTCGGCGCGGGCGTTGGCGAGGTGCTGCGCAGCGTCGGCGCTCATCGCCTCATCCTCCCTGAACCGCGGTCACGATCTCCACCGCGGCGGCGTCGGCGCGCGCGTCGGCGAGGTGCTGCGCAGCGTCGGCGCTCATCGCCTCATCCTCCCTGAACCGCGGTCACGATCTCCACCGCAGCGCCCTCGGGCACCGCCGTGGCCTCCCAGGCCCCGCGCGGGACGACCTCGCCGTCGACCGCGACCGCGACGCCGCGCCCGCCGGCGGGGACGCCGAGCTCGGCCACCAGCGCGGCCACCGTCACGCCGCTGACCTCGCGCTCGCTGCCGTTGACGCGGATCATCCCGGCACCGCCTGGCCCGCGCGGTCGAAGCGCGCCGGATCGCAGTGGGCGACCGGCGGGCCGGGGTCCTCGCCGGCGAGCATCGCCGCCACCAGGTCGCCGGTCAGCGCGGACAGCAGGACGCCGTCGCGCCCATGGCCGGTCGCCAGCATCACGCCGTCGCGCTCTCCGAGCAGCGGCAGGGTGTCCGGCGTCGACGGCCGCAGGCCGGCGAGCGTCTCCTCGACGACCAGCTCCGAGATGCCCGGTACGAGCTCGCCCGCGTCGCGCAGCAGCTCGTAGACGCCGCCCGCGGTGACGGACGTGTCGAAGCCGCGCTCCTCGACCGTCGCGCCGAGGACGTAGCGCCCGTCGGCACGCGGGACGAGGTACGTGCTCGAGAAGCGCAGCGTGCGCGTGACGAGGCCGGGGCCGTCCGGGTCGCGCAGCCGGATGACCTGCCCCTTCAGCGGTCGCACCGGCACGTCGAGCAGCTCGCCCGACCAGGCGCCGGCGGCGAGGACGACGCGCGCCGCGGCCACCGTCTCGCCCGACTCGAGCGCGACGCCGTCGGGGCCGACCTCGGTGACGCGCTCGCCCGCGCGCACGGCGTCGCCGAGGACGGCGCGCAGGCCCGCGACCACCCGCCGGGGGTCGACGCTGTGGTCGTCGGCGACCTCCATCGCGGCACGCAGCGTCGGCGCCAGCGCGGGCTCCGCGCGGCGGGCGGCGCTCGGCAGCAGCGGGGTGACGGCGAGGCCGAGCTCCTCGCGGTAGCGGCGCTCGCGGTCGAGCGCCTCCGCCTCGTCGCGGTCACGCCCGAGCACGAGCGTGCCGGGGGTACGCAGGCCCGGGTCGATGCCCGACGCCTCGCCGAGCTCGCGGGCCGCCGACGGCCAGCGCGCGGCGGCGGCGAGGCCGAGCTCGACGGCGCGCTGGCCGGCGGGGCCGAACTGCGCCTCGGACGTGGGCGCGAGCATCCCGGCCGCGACGGGCCACGCCGTGCCGTCGTCCGCGCCGGCGTCGAGCACCGTCACGCGCAGCCCGCGCTCCCGGGCGCGCCACGCGACGAACAGCCCGACGATGCCGCCTCCGACGACGGCCACGTCCCATCTCACGTTGCTCGGTCCCGACAAAGCTGCTCCTCCCTTCGCCGGCATTACCCGGGTCAGGTACTGACGGTCGGCGACCTCGATGTCGCCCTCTCAGCCGATGAGGCTCCCGTTGATCCGAGTGTAGCCTCGGACGGGTGGACCGCCGTGCCCGGCTGCAGACCGCGCGCCTGTACCTGATCGCCTCCGACCGCCCGGGCGGGCGGCCGCTGGCCGACGTGCTCGGCCCGGCGCTCGAGGGCGGCGTCGACCTGTTCCAGCTGCGCTGCAAGGACGCCGCCGACGAAACGGTCCTCGCCGCGTCGGAGGTCGCCCGCGAGCTGTGCGCCGCCGCGGGCGCGCTGTTCTTCGTCAACGACCGCCCCGACCTCGCCGCCGCCGCCGGAGCCGACGGCGTCCACGTCGGCCAGGACGACATGCCGGTCTCCCGCGCCCGCCAGATCGTCGGCGCGGACCGGCTGGTCGGGCTGTCGACCCACGCGCCCGCCGAGGTCGACGCCGCCGATGCCGACCTCATCGGTGTCGGGCCGGTGCACGCGACCCCGACGAAGGCCGGGCGTCCCGCCGTCGGTCTCGAGCTCGTCCGCCACGCCGCCGCCCACGCCCGCGTGCCGTGGTTCGCGATCGGCGGCATCGACGAGGACAATGCCGCCGCCGTGATCGGCGCCGGAGCCGCGCGCATCTCGGTGGTGCGCGCGATCGCCGATGCGCCCGATCCGCGCGCCGCCGCCTATCGTCTGCGGCGGATGGTGGAAACGGTGGCGCTGCATCATGGGCCAGCGCACGCGGCGTAAGCGGCGGGGCGTCACCGCGCCCGCGCCCGCACCCGCGCCGGCTCGGCCCGCGCCCCCGCAGGAGCCCGCGGCGCGCGACCGCATGGAGGCCGGCTACGCCCGCGGCCGCGAGCGCGACGAGGCGATCCGCGCGGCGCTCGCGCCCCTGCCGCCCGGCGAGCGCACGACGTCCCTGAACGTGGCCGTCGCGGCGGCGATCCTGCTCGCCGTCCTCGTGATCGCCGGCGCGGCGACGAACGACGATCTCTCCGCCAGCGGCGGTTCGTGGATCGGGGCCGCGCTCATCGCCGGCGTCCTGCTGCTCGCCGCGTTCGGCATGTTCCGGACGCGCTACTGGGCGGTCATCGGCTTCGAGGCGTTCCTGGCCTTCCAGATCATCATGGCCACCATCGCCCTCGTCGTCGTGTCGAACTGGTGGGGCCTGCTGGTGTGCGTCGCCGTGATCGTCCTCAGCGGTTGGCTGGCGTGGAAGCTCATCCGCGTCATGGCCCGCATCCAGGCCTACGACCGGGGTCCGCGGACAGGCGGGCGAGAGGGCATCTCGTAGACTCCCGCGACGCCATGGCTGACTCCACCACGTTCGACACCATCGTCATCGGCTCGGGACCTGGCGGGTACGTCGCCGCGATCCGGGCCGCCCAACTCGGCATGAGGACCGCGGTGGTGGAGAAGGACACCATCGGCGGCCGCTGCCTGAACTACGCGTGCATCCCGGCGAAGGCGGTCCTGCGCGTCGCCGACGTGCTGCAGGAGGTTCGCGACGCCGACGAGTTCGGCATCAAGGTCGCCGAGCCCGAGATCGATTACGCGGCCGTGATGGCGCGGCGCGAGAAGGTCATCACGACGCTGACCGGCGGCGTTGCGGGCCTGATGAAGAAGAACAAGGTCGAGGTCGTCATGGGCGAGGCGCGCCTCGCCGGCCAGGGCAAGATCGCGGTCGGCGACCAGACGCTCGAGGCCAAGAACGTCATCCTCGCCACGGGCAGCCTGAAGAAGCCGATCCCGGGGGCGCAGTTCGGCGGCCGCGTGATCGGCACCGAGGAAGCCTGGGCGCTGTCGGAGCTGCCGCGGCGCATCGCGGTGGTCGGCGCCGGCGCGTCGGGCGCGGAGATCGCCTCGGCCTACGCGCGCCTCGGGGTCGAGGTGCTGCTGTTCGAGGCGCTGGACCGGGTGCTGCCGACCGAGGACGCAGACATCTCGAAGCTCGCCGAGCGCGGGCTGAAGAAGCAGGGGATGGAGATCTTCACCAAGACGTTCGTCGAGAACGTCCAGAAGGGCGCCGACAGCGTGACGTTCAGCTACGGCGACCAGCAGGGCGAGGTCGACTGGCTGATCATCGCCGCCGGCCGCGGGCCGGACATCGACGCGCTCGGCCTGTCGGAGGCCGGCGTCGAGCTCGACGAGCGCGGGCTGCTGAAGGTCGACGGCGCACTGCGCACCACGGCCTCGGGCATCTGGGCGATCGGCGACCTGGTGCCCGGCCCGGCGCTCGCGCACAAGGCGTCCGACGAGGGCATCATCGCCGTGGAGGACGCCGCCGGCCAGGCGACGCACCCGATCGAGTACATCGACATCCCCCGGGCCACGTTCTGCACGCCGAACGTCGCGAGCTTCGGCCTGACCGAGCAGCAGGCGCGCGACGCCGGCCACGACGTCGTCGTCGGCAAGGTCCAGTACGGCGCGGTCGGCGCGGGCACCGTCTACGGCGACCGCACCGGCCTCGTCAAGATCGTCGGAGACCGCAAGTACGGCGAGCTGCTGGGCGGCCACATCGTCGGCTCGAAGTCGACGGAGCTCATCCAGGAGCTCGTCAACGTGCGCGCGCTGGAGGGCGGCTATCCCGAGGTCGCCCGCATGGTCCACGGCCATCCGACGATGTCGGAGGCGGTCATGGAGGCCGCGCGTGCCGCTGACGGTTGGCTCGTCCACGGCTGAGCCGGCGCACCCGCGCTTTCTCTTCGACCTCGCGTCACCGTCCTGCTGGCTGGTCGCCGAGCGGATCCTGCAGGTGATGCCGGTGGCCACCGAGTGGGTGCCGGTGCACGTCGCAAGCGGACCGACCGAGGGTGACGGCTTCCGCTGCGCCGCCGAGCAGGACATCTGGCGCGAGGGCATCGAGTGGCGGGCGGCCGAGCTCGGCCTGCAGCCGGTGCGCTGGCCGCCGGAGGTCCCGTTCGACTCGGCGTTCGCGATGCGGGCCGCGACCTACGCGAAGGTCACCGGGCGGACGGTCGCGTTCGCCCTGGCGGCGTTTCGCCAGGCGTGGTGCGGCGGACGGTCCCTGGGCGACGAGCAGTCGGTCCTCATCGCCGCGGCGGCGTGCGAGCTGCACCCGCGCGCGGTGCTCAAGGGCGCGGAGCTGCGCTCCACGCGCACCGCGCTCGCCCGGGCGAGCGACGGCGTGACCACCGTGCCCGCGATCGTGCTCGCCGGCGGCGAGTCGTTCACCGGCGAAGACGCGCCCGAGCGCGCCGCCGCGGCGCTTCAGGTGGCGCGGTGAGGGCGAACCGCCGGCTGCGGCTCCTGCACGGGCGGGGCAGCCGGATGCCGGCCTGGCTCGCCGGGCCCGGCCGCATCGACCGGCTGGAGATCGTCGACATCGAGACCGTCGAGACGGTCCTGTTCTGGGACCGCGAGGCGCGCGAGGCGACCCGCATGGCCCGCATGCTGCACGCCGACCTCGCCCAGCTGGAGGTCGAGGACTTCCTCGCGAAGTGGTCGGCGATCGCGCCCGAGGAGAGCTGACGGGCCGCCGCGACCCGCTCACCGAGGCGCTCCCCGTGCTGCGGTGTCCGCACTGCGGCGGCGCGCTGTCGCGGGCTGGCGCGGTCGTGCGCTGTGAGCGCGGGCACGCGTTCGACGTCGCGCGCCAGGGGTACCTGAGCCTGCTGGCCGGGGCGGCGCCCGCGGCGCCCGGCGATACCGCGCCCATGGTGGCGGCACGGGCGGTGTTCCTGGCCGGCGGGGCGTTCGATCCCCTGCGCGACGCGGTCGCCGAGACGGTCGCGCGCGTCGCCGACCGGGCCGGCGACGGCCTGGTCGTCGACATCGGGGCGGGGACCGGCTGGTATCTCGCCGGCGCGCTGGACCGCCTGCCCGGGCGCCTCGGCCTCGCGCTCGACATCTCCAAGCCGGCGCTGCGCCGCGCGGCCCGGGCGCACCCCCGGATCGCGGCCGTCGGCGCGGACGCGTGGCGGGCGCTGCCGCTGGGCGACGGATGCGCGGCCGCGGTGCTCGGCGTGTTCGCCCCGCGCAACGCGGCGGAGGCGGCGCGCGTGCTCGTCCCCGGCGGGGCGCTCGTGGTCTCGACCCCCACGCCGCGGCACCTGCGCGAGCTCGTCGAGCCGCTCGGCCTGCTCGGCGTCGACGCGCACAAGCAGCAGCGGCTGGCGGCGCAGCTCGAAGGCCCGCTGACGCTCGACCACCGCGAGGAGCACGAGTGGGCGATGACGCTCGACCGCGACGCGGTCGCTGCCCTGGCGGGCATGGGGCCCAGCGCGTTCCACGCAGACCGGGACGACCGGGCGCGGCGGATCGCCGGGCTGGCGGAGCCGGCGGAGGTCACGGCGTCGGTGGCCGTCTCGGTCTACGGGCGCCGGGCACCGCGCTGACGTGTGGGCGTTCGAGCCCGCTGAGCGGGCATGGATGCCCACCCGTCCCGTCGGGCTCCCCGATCTCGCGTCATTGGACGAGCCCGTGCACGAACGTCGAGTTCGGGGCCGGGTTCGGATCGACCCGGATGCCCGGCGGCGACTGGCTGACGTCGACGAACAGGCACAGCGCCCGCCCCCCGGCGCCGCCGGGGACGCAGCTGCGGTAGACGTCGCCGAGTCGCACCAGCGTGGCCTGCTCGATGTGGATGCGGTAGCGCGGGTCGGCCTGATGGGCGACGTAGCGGCGCACGGCGGTCGAGACGGCCATGAGCTCCTGCTCGCCGGCCTCGCGCTCCGGCCGGTGCGCGAGGCCGATGCCGAGGAACGCGGCGCTGACCGCGAGCAGCGCGGCGGTCCCGCCGCGGTCGCGCGCGACGATCCGCGGCAGGTCGGCCCGCCGCCGGCGCAGCAGCGCGCCCAGGAGCGGAGCGATCGCCGCCACCGCGATGAGGTTGAAGAACGCGGCGAGCAGCAGAGCCGGGATCCACCCGGCGGTCCGGTCGCCGGCCGGGGGCAGCTGGTGCACGATCACCGCGTCGACCGCGGTCAGCGTGACGAACGTGGGCCACTGCCAGGCGCCGCGCAGCCGCCAGCGAAGCCGCGACGGCCACACCCGCTCCATCCCCGCAGCGTACGCCCCGGCGATGGTCCCGCCGCCCTCGTGGCGTGCCCGCGCGCACGGCCTGCGGGGCCGGATCCGCGCCTCGCGCGGGCGGGCCGGATCCGCGCGAGCCGGTATTCTCTGGCCCGGACCCGGTGCCAACGGCGGCGATCCCGCCCGCGGCACGAGACGTGCGCCGGATCGGCGATCCCGGAATCCGGCGTCAACCAGGGAGAGACACAGGAGATGGCGACCGAGACGGCTCGCACGGCGGAGGCTGCCGCCAGCGACCACCTCACCACCACGGACCGGACGGCCCTCCTGCGCTACATGCTGCTCATGCGCGGCATCGAGGCGCGGGCGATGACGCTCTACCGCCAGGGCAAGGTGCCCGGCTCGTTCTACGACGGCTTCGGCCAGGAGGCGGTCTCCGTGGGCGCCGCGTTCGCCATGGCCGCCGAGGACCGGCTCTGCATCCTGCATCGCGACCTCGGCGCGCACATCGTGCGCGGGGTCACCCCGGCGCGGATCCTCGGCCAGTACATGGGGCGCGCGGGCGGCGTCACGGGCGGTCGCGACGGCAACATCCACTTCGGCGACCGCGCCCTCGGCTGCGTCGGGATGGTCTCGATGCTCCCCGACATGATGCTCGTCGCGACGGGCATGGCGATGGCGTTCAAGCTGCGCGGCGAGGCGCGCTGCGCCATCACGTGGTTCGGTGACGGCTCGACGTCGCGCGGCGACTTCCACGAGGCGATGAACTGGGCCGGCGTGCAGCGCCTGCCGGTCGTCTTCGTCCTCGAGAACAACCAGTTCGCCTACTCCACCCCGGTCGACCAGCAGTTCGCCGTCAACCCGGTCCGGCGCGCCGAGACCTACGGCTTCCCGGGCGAGTCGGTCGACGGCAACGACGCCGAGGCGATGTTCGACGCGGTGCGCCGCGCCCGCGAGCGCGCGATCGCCGGCGCCGGCCCGACGCTCATCGAGGCGGTGACGATGCGCATGCACGGCCACGCCGCCCACGACGACATGAAGTACGTGCCGAAGGACCTCGTCGCGCTGTGGCGGGAGCGCGACCCCATCGACCGCCAGGAGACGCGGGTGCGCGAACTCGGCGTCGACACCGCGGCCCTGCGCGCGGAGGTGGAGGGCGAGATCGAGGCCGGCGTGCAGGAGGCGCTGGCCATGCCGATGCCCGACCCGGCGACCGCGGCCGACGGCGTGTTCGCCGCCGAGGCCGAGCCGCTCGGCGACGGCCACGCGCCCTGGTCGGGGTTCGCGCGATGACCGTCTCCGCGGCCCCCCGCACCATGACGTACCTGCAGGCGATCTCCGACGCGCTGCGCGAGGAGATGCGCGCCGACGAGCGCGTCCTGCTGATGGGCGAGGACATCGGCGTCTTCGGCGGCGCGTTCAAGGTCACCGACGGCTTCATCGACGAGTTCGGCGCGTCGCGCGTCATGGATACGCCGCTGGCCGAGTCGGGGATCATCGGCACCGCCGTCGGGGCCGCCGTCGTCGGCCTGCGGCCGGTGTGCGAGATGCAGTTCTCGGACTTCGTCTCGTGCGGCTTCGACCAGCTCGTCAACGTCGCCGGCAAGATGCACTATCGGATGGGGCTCGCCGTGCCGATCACGGTGCGCCTGCCCACGGGCGGCGGGTTCTCGGGCGGTCCGTACCACTCCCAGAACCCTGAGGCGTGGTTCATGCACGCGCCCGGGCTGAAGATGGTCGCGCCGTCGACCGCCGAGGACGCCAAGGGCCTGCTGATCGCCGCGATCCGCGACCCCAACCCGGTCCTCTTCTGCGAGCACAAGCACCTGTACCGGCGCGTGAAGGGCGACGTCCCCGCGGGCGTTTACGAGACGCCGATGACGGCCCGGGTCGCGCGCGAGGGCGACGACCTGTGCGTCATCGCCTACGGCGCGATGGTGCACACCGCGCTCGAGGCGACCGACGACCTCGACGGGGCGAGCGTCCGCGTGCTCGACCTGCGGACGCTGGTCCCGCTCGACGAGGCGGCGATCCTCGAGAGCGTGCACCGCTGCTCGAAGGTCGTGATCCTCGACGAGGCCAACGCGACGTGCGCCGCCGGCGCCCAGGTCGCGGCGCTGATCGCCGAGAAGGGCTTCGAGGACCTCGACGGGCCGGTCGTCCGGGTCTCGACGCCCGACGTGCCCATCGCGTTCTCGCCGCCGCTCGAGCAGGCGCTGCTGCCGTCCGTCGACCGGGTCCGGGAGGCCTGCCGTGAGCTCCTCGATTACTGACGTCACCATGCCCCAGATGGGCGTATCGGTCGCCGAGGGGACCGTCATCGGCTGGTCCAAGCAGCCGGGCGACTGGGTCGAGGCCGACGAGACGGTGCTCGAGGTGTCGACCGACAAGATCGACACCGAGGTCCCCGCCCCGGCCAGCGGCCGGCTCGCCGAGATCCTGGTGCAGGAGGGCGAGACCGTGGACGTCGGCACGGTGCTCGCGCGGATCGAGACCGATGCGCGGCCCGGCGAGGCGCACGCGAGCGAGACCCGGGAGCCGCCGCCCGCCGCCCGCCCCGAGCCGGCGCCGGCGCCGGCGACCAACGGCGCGCGACGCTATTCGCCCGTCGTCCAGCGCATCGCCGCCGAGCACGGCATCGACCTCGCAGGCATCGCGGGCACCGGCCGTGGCGGGCGCGTGCGCAAGCAGGACGTCCTCGCGGCGATCGAGGGCGCTGCCCCGCCGGTTTCGGCGGTCGAGGGCGCTCCCCCGCCGGCCGCGGCGCCCGAGCCGCCGCTGCACATCGAGTCGCCCTACCGGCCCGACCCCGAGCCGGCGGGCGAGCCCGCTCGCGCGGCCGCCGCGGAGCCGAGCGGCACCCTGTCGCGCATGCGCCGCACGATCGGCGAGCACATGAAGCGCTCGCTGGACACCGCGGCGACGTGCACCACGTGGATCGAGGTGGACTTCTCCGGCGTCGAGGCCGAGCGCGCCCGGCTCGGCCTCACGGCCCTGCCGGTCGTCGCCCGCGCCACGGTCGACGCGCTGCGCGAGCACCCGGCGCTGAACGCCACGCTCGACGGCGAGGACTACCGCCGCCACGACGACGCCGTCCACCTCGGCATCGCGGTGTCGCTCGGCGACGACGGGCTCATCGTGCCCGTCATCCGCGACGCGCAGGACCTCAGCGCCGAGGGGCTCGGCCGCGCGATCCGCGAGGTCGCGCGACGCGCGCGGGCGCGGCGGCTCGACCCCGACGAGGTCCGCGGCGGCACGTTCACGATCACGAACCCGGGCCAGTTCGGCTCGATCATGGCCACGCCGGTGATCAACCAGCCACAGGTCGGGATCCTCGACGTCGAGGCCGTCGTGAAGCGACCGGTGGTGATCGACGTCCCACCCACCCCCGCCATCGCCGTGCGCCCGATCTGCATCCTCGGCCTGTCGTGGGACCACCGGGCGCTCGACGGCGTGGTCGCCGCGCAGTTCCTGGCCACGGTCAAGCGGCGGCTGGAGGCGCTGCGCGAGGGGTAGTCTCGAGGACGAGCCCATGGCCGACCTGCACGTCGTCAACCTCGGTCTCGTCGAATACCGCGAGGCGCTCGAGCTGCAGCACCGGTTCGCCGACGCTCGCGCCGCGGACGCGATCGCCGACACCGTGCTCATGCTCGAGCACCCGCTCTGCTACACCCGCGGGCGGCGCACCCCGCCCGGCGAGCTCACCCTGCCGGAGGCCTGGTACCGCGAGCGGGGCATCGACATCGTCGACGTCGACCGCGGCGGCAAGGTGACCCACCACGCGCCCGGCCAGCTCGTCGCGTACCCGATCATGCGCGTCGAGAGCGCGCGCGAGCACGTCGCCCGCATGGAGCGCGCGATCGTCGCCGCCCTCGCCGACGAGGGCGTGCCGGCGCGAGGACGCAGCGCGGAGGGGCCCGCGTGGACGGGGGTGTGGGTCGGCGAGGCGAAGATCGCCTCGATCGGCGTGCACGTCTCGCGCGGGATCACCACGCACGGGCTCGCGATCAACGTCGACAACGACCTCGAGCCGTGGTCGTGGATCGTGCCGTGCGGCCTGCCCGGCGTGCGCACGACGTCGGTCGCCGAGCAGACCGGCGCGACCGGGGCGCGGCTGCCCTGCCTGCGCAAGCGGCTGGCGTGGCGCTTCGCCCAGGAGTGCGGCATGCGCCAGCGGATCGTGTCGCGCGAGCGGGCGCTGGCACCGCTGCTGGCGCCCGCCGTCTGAGCGCCGGCGCACCGGCGCGCCAGCGATCCTGCAACAGACGGTGCATCGGTGAGGAACAATGCCCGCCGAATGCGTCCGCCAAGGAGCCGCCCGTGATCCCCCGCCCGCGCGCGCGACACGCCGCCGCGCTCGCCCTCGTCGCCACTGCCGCCGTCGTCGCGCCGTCCGCCGCACAGGCGGCCGAGCAGCTCGCCGGCCTCACGGCCGACAACCAGATCTTCCTGTTCCGCTCCGACTCGCCCGGCAATCTGCAGAACGCCGTGCCGGTCACCGGGCTGATCAGCAACGAGCAGCTCCTGGGCCTCGACAGCCTCGCCGCCACCGGGCGCCTCTACGCGCTGGGCTCGACGAACCGCATCTACGTCGTCGACCCGATCACCGGCGTTGCCGCGGCCGTGAGCAACACGCCGTTCAGCCCGCCGCTGAACGGCACCGCGTTCGCGTTCTCGATCGACCCGGGCACGTTCCAGGCCCGCTCGGTGTCGGACACCGCGCAGAACCTACGGATCTCCGTGGCGACCGGCCAGGTCGCCGGCGTCGACGCGGCCTACGCCTACGACGCGGGCGACGCCGGAGCGGGCACCGTCCCGGTCTTCGGCGGCATCGCCTACTCGCTCCCGCCGGCCGGCGGCGGCGGGATCGCGTCGCTGTTCGGCATCGACACCGGCCGCGACGCGCTGGTGAGCGCGCCGACCTCCGCCGCTCTCGTGCGCACGATCGGGCCGCTGGGCCTGAACGCCGACGGCCAGACCCCGATGGACCTGACCGCGACGGGCGTCGCCTACGCGGCGCTGCACACCGGCAACGCCACGCCGAGCCTCTACACGCTCGACCTCTCGACGGGCGCCGCGACGCCGACCGTCCGCAACGCCGCGCAGTCGACGATCGCCTACAAGTCCTCGAGCACGTCGCGGGCCGTCCGGCCGATCGTGGCGATGGCCGCGCTCGGCGCGGTACCCGACGACGGCGTCGACCCGCGCGTGCTGCTCGACGCGCCGAACTCGATCAAGGCGTCGAACCTCACGTCGAAGGGCTACCGCTTCAGCGTGTCGTGCAACGAGGCATGCTCGGTCTCCGGCCAGCTGACCGTCGGCAAGGTCAAGACGACCGCGGTGACCGGCCAGGTGCTCTCCACCGCCGGGTACGTGACGATGACCAGCAAGCTGAACGCAGACGCGAAGAAGCTGCTGCGCGCGGACGCCACCCAGGGCTTCGGGCTGAAGGTCACGGTCACCGACTCGGCCGGCAACAAGGTCACGGCCTCGCGCAGCGGCAGGACCAAGTAGACGCACGGGGGCCCACCGCTGCCGGCAGCGGCTCCGGCCCCACCTCGTCGACGCTCGGGCCGGCGCCGGCTCCACGAGCAGCCGCCACGATACGCTGCGTCGGGTGACCCAGCGCACCCACCAGACGCGCTCGCGGGCCAACCCGGGCGGCATGGACGTGCTCACCGTCCTCGGCCCGGACGTGCTGCCGCTGCGCGCCCGCAAGCCGCGCTGGTTCAAGGTCCCGCCGCCCGGCGGGGCGCGGTACCGCGAGCTGCGCAGCATGATGGAGGCCGAGAACCTCCACACGGTCTGCCAGGAGGCCGCGTGCCCGAACGTCGGGGAGTGCTGGGAGCGCGGCACGGCGACGTTCATGATCCTCGGCGACACGTGCACCCGCCGCTGCGGCTTCTGCCATGTCAAGACCGGCAAGCCGACCTGGAACGACCCGCTCGAGCCGGCCCGCGTCGCCCGCTCGATCGCGCGGATGGGGCTGCGCCACGCGGTCATCACCAGCGTCGACCGCGACGACCTGCCCGACAAGGGCGCCCGCATCTGGGCCGCGACGATCCGCCAGGTCCGCCGCCAGGCGCCCGACTGCAAGGTCGAGGTGCTGACCCCCGACTTCCAGGGCCACGAGATGCCGCTGGCCACCGTCATCGCTGAGCGCCCTGACGTCTTCAACCACAACGTCGAGGTCGTCCCGCGGCTGTATCCGGTCGCGCGGCGCGGCTCGACGTGGCAGCGCTCGCTGCGGGTGCTGCGCAACGCCAAGGAGATGGGCGGCGACGCGGTCACGACGAAGTCGGGCCTGATGGTCGGCCTCGGCGAGACCCACGACGAGATGGTCGCCGCATTTGCCGACCTGCGCGACGCCGGCGTCCAGGTGCTCACCGTCGGCCAGTACCTGCGGCCCACCGAGAACCACCTGCCCGTCGTGCGCTGGTGGCACCCCGACGAGTTCGCCGCGCTCGAGACCGCCGCCTACGCGCTCGGGTTCGACCACATCGCCGCCGGCCCACTCGTGCGCTCCAGCTACCACGCCGACCAGCACGTCCCGCAGGACCGGCCGGGCGTGGGTCCGCTGGCCGCAGCCTCCTGACCCGTCGGTAGCCTTGACGGGCGCCGTGTTCCCGGTCAAGGACGACATCCCGACCGACCGCCCCCCGCTCGTCACGTACGCGCTGCTGCTGGCCAACGTGGTGGTGTTCCTCGCCGTGGGCGGCGACGCGGTGGCGCGCCACGGGCTCGTGCCCGCCGACCCGACCGTGCGCGACGCGCTGAGCTCGATGTTCCTGCACACCGGACTGCTGCACCTCGTCGGCAACCTCCTGTTCCTGTGGTGGTTCGGGCCGAACGTCGAGGACGCGCTCGGGCGCGGGCGCTTCCTGGCGTTCTACGTCGTCGGCGGGCTCGTCGCGGCGGGCGCGCAGGTCGCGATCGACCCGTCGTCGACCGCCCCGCTGGTCGGCGCGTCCGGCGCGATCGCCGCGGTGATGGGCGCGTACCTGCGCCTCTATCCCTGGGCGCGCGTGTTGACGCTCGTGTGCTGTCTGTTCTTCTTCACCGTCATCGCGATCCCGGTCACCGTCCTGCTCGCCGGCTGGATCGCCCTGCAGGTCGGGTTCGCGCTGCTCGACCCGGGCAGCGTGGCCTACGCGGCGCACCTCGCCGGGTTCGCGTTCGGCCTGCTGACCGCCGGGTTCGTGGCCACGCATGTCAAGACCCCCGAGTCGCTGCTTCGGCGCGGCCGCGCGGCCTGGCAGTGAGGACCGTCGCGCTCGTCTCGGCGCTGGCCATGATCGCGGTGCTCGGAGGACTGACGATCGTGGTGACGGTCCGCAACGGGCCCGACCCCCTGACGGTCGTCTCCTTCGTCGTCCTGGCGCTCCTGGGGTTCGGCATCCTCGGAGCGCTGCGCAACCCGCCGCCCTCCTCGCCGTCATGAAGCGCGTCGCCGCCGCCCTGCTCGTCGTCGCGATCGCCGTCGCCGCCGCCGCGTGGCTGGTCACCGACAGCCGGCGCCATGGCAGCGATGCGGCCGCGCAGCGCGCGACCGTCCCCCGCCGGCTCGCCCAGCAGACGCTCGCCAACGGCCCGCCGGCGGGCGACGTCATCGCCCGCCAGCCGCTCGACGTGCGGCTCGTCGGCGCCGCCGACCCGGTCGTGATCCCCTTCAAGCACCCGCCGCGCAGCGGCCTGCTCTTCGACCTCGACACCGGGCGCGTCCTGTGGCGCCATCAGCCCGAGCGGGTGCTGCCCATCGCCTCGCTGACGAAGATGATGACCGCCCTGCTCGTCGTCGAGAACAGCCGGCCGGACTACCGGGTGCGCGTCACGAAGCAGGCGCTCGCCTACGAGGGCTCAGGCCTCGGCGTGCTGCCGAAGGGCAAGCTCATCCGCCTCGAGACGATGCTCAACGGCCTGCTGATCGTCTCCGGCAACGACGCGGCGATCGCGCTCGCGCAGCGCATCGGCGGCACCGTGCCGAAGTTCGTGGCGATGATGAACGACAAGGCCCTTGCCCTCGGCCTGCGGTGCACGCGCTATGCCGCCCCCGACGGGCTCACCGACCGTGGCAACCACTCGTGCGCGGCCGACCTCGCCGCGCTGGCCCGGGCGGTGCTCGACGAGCCGCGCCTCGCGCGCATCGTGCGCCGCCGCTCGGCGATCCTGCCCTTCCCGATCAAGGGCCACAAGCTCTACCTCTACTCGCACAACCCGCTCATCCGCACGGGCTACCGCGGCGTGACGGGCATCAAGACCGGCTACACCGACGCCGCCGGCCGCTGCCTCGTCGCGTCGGCGACGCGCAACGGGCGCCGGCTCGGCGTCGTCCTGCTGAACTCGCCGGACACCGAGCGCCAGGCGCGCAAGCTGCTCGACGCGGGGTTCCGCGCCGAGCGCTGATCGCCGCGGGTGTTGGGTTCGGTCCCGACCACCGGATCAAGCTGCCGAACCCCACGTACCTCATCCCGTAGGATCACCTTGACTGGCCAGTCAACTAGTGGTTACGAGACGGGCCACGAGCCACAGAGAGGGGACCACGGGTGGATCTCAACGACACGCCCGAGCAGGCCGCATACCGCGATCGCGTGCGGCACTGGCTCGACGAGCACAAGGCCGGCGCACCGCCGCGAGCGGCGACCGGCGACGAGGACGCGTACCTCGCCGCCCGCCGGAGGTGGCAGGGACGGCTCGCGGAGGGCGGACTGGCCGGCGTCGTGTGGCCGAAGGAGTACGGCGGCCAGGGTCTCGGGCCGATCGAGCAGCTGATCGTCAACCAGGAGATCTCGTCCGCCGGCGTGCCGGGGATCCTCGACGTCATCGGCGTCGGGATGCTCGGGCCGACGATCATCGCCCACGGCACCGACGCGCAGAAGAGCCGCTACCTCGGCCCGATGCTCCACGGCGACGAGGTCTGGTGCCAGCTGTTCTCCGAGCCGGCCGCCGGATCCGACCTCGCCGGCGTGCAGGCGCGCGCCCGCTCCAACGACGACGGCAGCTGGACGCTCAACGGCCAGAAGGTGTGGACGACGAACGCGCAGTTCGCCGCCTACGGCCTGCTGCTCGCGCGCACCGACGCAGACGTGCCCAAGCACAAGGGCCTGACGATGTTCGTCGTTCCGATGGACGCGCCGGGCGTCACGGTCCGCGGCCTGCGCCAGATCTCCGGCGAGGCCGAGTTCAACGAGGTCTTCTTCGACGACGTGCGCCTCGACGAGGACGCCGTCGTGGGCGGCGTGGGCAACGGCTGGGGCACGGCGCTGACCACGCTGATGTTCGAGCGCGTGACGATCGGCCTCGGCTCCGAGGGGCTCGGCTACCGCGCCGACCGCTTCGCCGCCCCGATCGCCGACGACGAGGCCGCGCGCCGCGACCCCGAGGTGCGCAAGCGGCTCGGCGAGGCGGGGGCGGACCTGCTCGCGCTGCGCTTCACGGCCTACCGCACGCTCACCGCGCTGCAGTCCGGCCAGATCCCCGGGCCCGAAGCGGCCCTGGCCAAGGTCACGACGGTGAACGCGGCGATCGCCGCCACCGACCTCATCGCCGACGTCATCGGCCCCGACGCGCTCGAGGCCGACTCCGAGTGGTCCTATGCGATCTCGTTCCTGCCCGGCCTGAAGTCGGCCGGCGGCACGGAGGAGATCCTGCGCAACACCGTCGGCGAGCGCGTCCTCGGGCTGCCCCCCGAGCCACGCCTCGACAAGGGCATCCCGTTCTCCGAGCTGCGCGCGCGTGAGCGGGCGGGCACCACCCAGGCGGCCATCCCGACCCGGGACGACAGCTCGGGGGTGGTCGGAGGCAGCACCCACGCGGCCGTCCCGACCCGGGACGACAGCTCGGGGGTGGTCGCGGGCACCACCCGCGCGACCGTCCCGACCCGGGACGACAACTCGGGGATGGTCGAATGAACCTCGCACTCTCCGACGAGCAGGAGTTCCTGCGCGAGGCGGCGCGCGGCACGCTCGCACGGGTGAACACCGTCGAGGCCGCGCGCGAGGCGCTCGAGGGGGCGCCGCTGCCCGACCTGTGGCCGGCCGCCTGCGAGGCCGGCTGGCCCGGGCTGCTCGTCTCCGAGGACCATGGCGGCGCCGGGCTGGGCCCGTTCGACGCGATGCTCGTGATGGGCGAGTGCGGCCGCGTGCTGGCCGGCGTGCCCCTGCTGGGCCACCTCCCCGCGTCGTGGCTGCTGGACCGCGGCGGCCATCCGGCGCTGCAGGACGTCGCCGCCGGCACCCGGCGCGCGGCGTTCGTGGGCGCCCAGCCGCCGAGCGACCTCGGCGGCGGCTGGACCTGGGACGGCGAGCACGGCAAGGGCCGCGTGCCGGCCGGCGACGGCACGACCGCCCACTGGGTCGTCGACGCGCCGGGCGCCGACGTGTTCGTCGTGGTCGGCGCCGGCGGGTCGGTCAGCGTCGTCGAGGGCGTCACGGTCGAGACAGTCACGCGCTACGACGCCACGCGCTCCCTCGGCCTTGCCGACCTGAGCGCGGACACCGCCACGCCCCTGGACGTCAGCGCCACCGACGCCGCCAACGCCTGGCACCTCGCCCAGGCGCTGATCGCCGCCGAGTCGCTGGGGACCGTCGAGACGTGCCTGGAGCTCGCCGTCGCGTACGCGAAGGAGCGCTTCACGTTCGGCCGCGCGATCGGCTCCTACCAGGCGATCAAGCACCAGCTCGTCGAGGTGCTCCGGGTGCTGGAGAACGGGCGCTCGCTGCTGTACTACGCGGGCTGGGCGGGCGAGTCCAAGCCGGAGGAGTTCGCGCTCGCCGCCTCGGCGGCGCGGTCGGTGGCCGGCCGCGCGCTCGACACGGCCGCGCGGACGAACATCGCGGTGCACGGCGGCATCGGTGCGACCTGGGAGCACGACGCGCCGCTGTACTTCCGGCGCGCGCAGCTCTCGCGCCGGCTGCTCGGCGGCACGGGCGGCGCCACCGACCGGGTGGCGGGCGAGCTGATCGCCGCGGCGGCATAGGACAGATGCGGGCCGTCGCGGCCACCGACCGGGTGGCGGGCGAGCTGACCGCCGCGGCGGCACAGGACGGATGCGGCCCGTCGCCACCGACCGGGTGGCGGGCGAGCTGACCGCCGCGGCGGCACAGGACGGATGCGGCCCGTCCCGGCCGCCGGCCGGGACGGGCCGTGCCGTAGGGTGCAGCGACCCATGAGCGCCGCCGACACCGCCGCCCCCCTCGTCGCCCGGGTCGACGAGCTCGCACCCGGGGCCCGCACCATCCGCATCCGCTTCTGGGACGGCAGCGAGCTACCGTCCGCCGACGGCGACCCGGACGCCCCCGCCGTCATCCTGCGCTCGCCGCGCGCGCTGTCACACGTCGCCTGGCGGCCCGGGGAGATCGGCGTCGCGCGTGCGTGGGTCAGCGGCGAGGTCGACAGCGACGGCGACATCGAGCGCATCCTCACCCTGCGCACGCGCTTCGAGGGACTGCACTTCGGCAGCGCCGAGCTCGCGCTGCTGGCGAGGACGGCGCGGCGGCTCGGCGCCCTCCGCGGCGGCAAGCCGCCGATCCCGGAGACGGAGTTCCGCAAGGACGGCCGCCTGCACTCGCTCGTGCGCGACCGCAGCGCGATCAGCCACCACTACGACGTCTCCAACGAGTTCTACGGACTGGTGCTCGGCCCGAGCATGGTCTACTCGTGCGCGTACTTCGCCGACCCGTCGGAGTCGGTGGACGTGGCGCAGGAGCGCAAGCTCGAGCTGATCTGCCGCAAGCTGCGCCTGACCGAGGACGAGCGCTTCCTCGACATCGGCTGCGGCTGGGGCTCGCTCGTGATCCACGCCGCGCGCGAGCACGGCGTGCGCGCCGTCGGCGTGACGATCTCCGAGGCCCAGGCCGAGCTCGCCCGCGCGCGCGTGCGCGGGGCGGGCCTCGCCGACCGCGTCGAGATCCGGGTCGCCGACTACCGCGAGCTCACCGACGGCCCGTACGACAAGGTGGCGTCGGTCGGCATGTACGAGCACGTCGGCCGTGGCGAGCTCGTCGCCTACTTCGCCTCGGTCAAGGCGCTCGTGCGCCCGGGCGGGTTGTTCCTCAACCACGGCATCGCCCGCATCGCCCCGCACGTCAAGCGCCGGCCGTGGGCGTCGGACGCGACGTTCCTGTCGCGCTACGTGTTCCCCGACGGGGAGCTGTCGCTGCTGGGGACGGCGATCGAGGCGGCCGAGCGCGCGGGCCTGGAGACGCGCGACGACGAGTCGCTGCGCGAGCACTACGCGCTGACGCTGCGCGCGTGGGTGGCGAACCTGGCCGCGCACCGCGAACAGGCCGTCGCCATCGCCGGCAGCGAGCGCGAGCGGATCTGGCGCCTGTACATGACGGGCGCCGCCCTGGCGTTCGAGGCGGGCGAGATCGGCGTGCACCAGACCGTGTTCGCGATCCCGGGCGGGCGACACGGCCTGCCGCTGGTGCGCAAGGGGCTGCTGCCGCATGCCTCTGCGCCGTCTCACTGACGGCGCTCAAGGTTCTCTGGCCGCTTGCCGATACTCGTGGCGATGCGCGGGGGCATCGTCCTTGTCCTGGTCGGCCTGGCACTTGCCGCCGGGCTCTGCGCGCCCGCGGGCGCCGCCACCGGCGACTACCTCGGCGTCAGCGTCGGCACGCTGTTCGACGCCGAGCGCGACTTCGTGCCCGGCGGCGCGAGCCAGCTCGACAGCCTCGGCCGCACGGGCATCCCGGTCGCCCGCGTCGACGCCACGTGGCACTCGGTCGAGCCGTATGGCCCCTATCCCGGCTTCGCGCGCAACTGGGTGGCGGCGGACCGCATCGCCGGCGCGCTCGCGCTGCGCCGCATCCGCTGGTTCCCGATCCTCGGCTACGCGACGCCGTGGTCGACCTCCGCCGCCGGCACGGACAAGGCAGGGCCCGCCAACCACGCGTACTTCGCCTCGTACGCCGCCGGCGTCGCACAGCGCTTCGGCCCCGGCGGCACCTTCTGGCAGGCGCACCCGGAGCTCCCGTACCTGCCGGTCACCGCGATGGAGCTGTGGAACGAGCCGAACCTCCGCGCCTACTGGCGCCCCGAGCCGGATGGCGCCACATACGCGTCGCTGTACCTGGCGACGCGCTCGGCCGTCCACGAGGTCATGCCCGACGTGAAGGTCATCACCGGGGGCCTGAGCCCGTACGCGCAGCCCGAGGCGTTCCTGCGCACGATGTTCGCCGCGCGCCCCGATCTCGCGGGCAACCTCGACGGCGTCGGCATCCACCCGTACGCGGCCGGCCCCGCCCAGGTCATGGACGTGATCGTCAGCATCCGCGAGACGCTGCGCTCGCTCGGCGCCGGCGGCGTGCCGATCGCCGCCACCGAGCTCGGCTGGCCCCGCCCCAACCAGAGTCCGAACGCCGCGTTCGCGATCCCGGACGCCACGCGCGCCGGCGACATCGGGCTCATCTCCGACGCCCTGCCGGTCTCGGACTGCAACGTCGACCGGCTGCTCATGTTCACGTGGACCACGCCGGAGGCCAACCCGGTCGAGCAGGAGGACTGGTTCGGCCTCGTGCACCCCGACGGCGCGCCCACGGCCGCCGCCGGCGCCCTGGCCGCCGCCTCCCTGCGCGAGCTGCCGGCGGGGGCCCCGCTGGCGGTCTGCGGCGGGGCGCCCGCGACCGCGGCGCCGCTCGCGCTCGACATGAAGGTCACCCGCGCCCGCGGCGACCAGGGCCGCACGTGCGCGCGCGCCGTGGTGACCTACCGGGGCCTGCCGGTCAACCGCATCCCGGTCGAGTACGTCCAGGGGGCCAACCGCGCCGCCATCGCCGGTGACGACGACGGGCACACCGAGCGCTGCTTCTCCAGGCCCGGGCGCATCCGCATCCAGGCGAAGGCGGGAAGATGGGCGGCATCGACGCCCACGACCGTCCGATCGCTGCGCAAGCCGACGCCGAAGAAGCCGAAGAAGCGGCCGGCCCGGCGCGGCTGACCCAACCCCGCGCCCGCCCGCGCCCAGGCTGGCTGGTCGCGGCCTGGATCGTGCTGGCCGTGCTGGCGGCCCTGGAGGGGCTGCACGAGCTCACCGGCTTCGGCGGCCACGCCCTCGTCGACAACTGGCTGCACAACGCGGCGATGGTGGCCGCGACCGGCCTGTGCATCGCGCGCGCGGTCCACGACCCGCACGGCCGCGGAGCGTGGCTGGCGTTCGGCGCCGCGCTGGGTCTGTGGACGCTTGGCGACCTCACCTGGACGATCCTCTACGGGGCCGACCCCGATCCCCCCTATCCGACGATCGCCGACGCGCTGTGGCTGGCGTGGTACCCGGTGGTCGCCGTGGCCATCGGCCTGCTCATCCGCACGCACGTCACGCGCTTCGAGCTGCACCGCTGGATGGACGGACTCGCGGTCATGCTCATCGTGCTCATCCCCGGCTTCGCGTTCGTCGTGCAGCCGGTCAGCGAGAGCACGGACAACGGCTCGCTGTCGACGATCGTGGACTTCAGCTATCCGATCCTCGACGTCGTGCTGGTCGGCGCGCTGCTGGGGGTGTTCAGCCTGCTCGCGTGGCGGCCGAGCCGGGCGTGGCTCGCCCTCGGCCTCGGCTGCGCGCTGATCGCCATCAGCGACGCGGCCCTCGCCGTACAGCAGGCGCGCGGCGAGTTCGGCGGCGACTGGACCTTCACGCTCACGGTGGGCGCCATCGTCATCACGTACGCCGCGTGGGCGTCGGCCGCCGAGGACGACGAGCGCGAGGTCTACGGCTGGCGCGCGATCGCGCTGGCGGTGGCGGCGCAGGTCCTCGCCGGAGCGATCCAGATCTACGGGCTCTTCCACGAGCTCGGGCCGAGCGAGCGCGTCGTCACGCTCGCGGTCCTCGCCATCGCGACGACGCAGATCATCATCACGCGCCCGCGGCCGCCGGGCGACGCGTGAGCGTGGCGCGCGGGCCCGCGCGAGGCGCATCGGCGCGATCTTCGGCACCACGCCGATGCCCGACGGCTCGGTGAGCCATCCCTACGAGGGCGTCTGCCCCACCCAGCGCACGCGCAGCGCTAACGCGCGACGGTGCGCCGGTAGCGCGCCGTCGCGAGCACCGCGAACACCGCCGCGATCCCGACGCACCACAGCAGGGCGAACCCGACGTCGGTCCCCGCCGGGGTGCCGAGCCACAGCGAGCGCAGCGCGTCCACGACGGTGGTGATCGGGTTCGCGTTGGCGATGGCCGCGAGCACCTTGGGCATCGAGTCCGTCGGCACGTACGCCGACGACACGAACGTGAGCGGGAAGATGACGATCGTGATCATCGCCGAGGCCGACTCGGGTGAGGACGCGATGAGCCCGAAGAAGCAGTAGACCCACGACATCGCGTAGCCGAACAGCAGCACGAGACCCACGCCCGCGGCGATCTTCCCGGCCGTCGCATCGAAGCTGAAGCCGACGATGAAGCCGACGATGAGCATCGTGACGAGCGCGATCACGTTCATCGACACGTCGCTGAGCGTGCGGCCGGCGAGCACCGCGGAGCGCGCCATCGGCAGCGAGCGGAAGCGGTCGATCAGGCCCTTGCGGAGGTCGTCGGAGATGCCCAGCGCCGTCGCGTAGCCGGTGAACGCGATCATCTGGACGATGATCCCTGGCAGGAAGAAGTCGATGTAGTCGAAGCCCGGTGTGCTGATCGCGCCGCCGAACACGTACGTGAACAGGACCACGAACATGATCGGCTGGAACGTGACGCCGACCAGCAGGTCCGGGTTGCGCGGGATGCGCCGCAGGTTGCGCTGCGCGAGCAGCAGCGCGTCGCTGAGTGCGGCCATCAGCGCACCGCCTCGGGCTCGGCGTCCGCGTCCACTTCGGCGGCGTGGCCGGTGAGCGTCAGGAAGACGTCGTCGAGCGTCGGCCGGCGCAGCGTCAGGTCGTCGACGGCGACCCCCGCGTCGTCCAGGCGCCTAAGGGCGTCGACGACCGTGCCGTCCTGGCGCGAGACCGCCGCGCGCAGGACGCCGTCGCGGATGGCGGGCCGCTCCGCCGTGACGTCGACCAGCGCCGCGATCGCCGCCTCCGCGTGCTCGTCGGGGTCGGCGAGCCGCACCTCGAGCATCGCCCCGCCGACGCGGTCCTTGAGCTCGCTGCCGGTCCCCTCGGCGATGACGCGGCCGTGGTCGATGACGACGATCCGGTCGGCGAGGTGGTCGGCCTCCTCGAGGTACTGCGTCGTCAGCAGGACCGTGGTGCCGCCGGCGACGCGGTCGCGGATCGTCTCCCACAGGCCGAGGCGGCTGCGCGGGTCCAGGCCGGTGGTCGGCTCGTCGAGGAACAGCACCTCCGGGCGCGCGACGAGCGCGGCGCCGAGGTCCAGGCGCCGGCGCATGCCTCCCGAGTACGTGCCGACGAGCCGCGAACCCGCGTCCTCGAGCGAGAAGCGCTCCAGCAGGTCGCGCGCGCGGGTGCGCGCCTCGGCGCGCGACAACCGGTACAAGCGGCCGAACAGCTCGAGGTTCTCCTGGCCGGTCAGCGCCTCGTCGACCGCGGCGTACTGCCCGGCCAGGCCGATGCGCCGGCGCAGCTCGGCGGCCTCGCGCACGACATCGAGGCCGAGGACGCGCGCACTGCCGCCGTCGGGTCGCAGCAGCGTCGTGAGGATGCGCACGGCGGTGGTCTTGCCCGCGCCGTTGGGGCCGAGCACGCCGAGCACGCTGCCCTGATCGACGCTCAGGCTGACGCCGTCGAGGGCGCGCACGTCGCCGTAGCGCTTCTGGAGGTCGTCCGTCTCGATCGCCGCCGTCACGCGACGTCACGGTAACGAATCGCGTTGCGGTGCGGCCCCTGTCAGCCGTCGCCCTCCGTGCGGCGCGGTGCGTAGCGGTGATGGAGCATGAGCGCGTTGCCGTCGGGGTCGGTGAAGAACGCCATGTGGCACACGCCCGTGTCCATCGTCTCGCCCTGGAATGGCACCCCGCGCCCCTCGAGCGTCGCGCGGGCGGCGGCGACGTCGTCGACGTGCAGCGCGAGCGCGTTGCGGCTGACGTGGTGGCCGATGCCCATCCGCTCGCCGTCGATGATGCCGATCGTGAGGTTGCCGGTGTCGAACTCGGCGAAGCCGCGGTCGGGCAGGTAGACGGCGCGCTCGAGCCCGAGCGTCCTGCCGTAGAACTCGGCGGCGGCAACGACGTCCTTGCTCGAGATCGGGACGAAGTCGACGCCGCTGATGAGGTGCGTGTCGGTGCCCATGGAGACTCCTTTCGGCGAGGTCGGGGGGTGGTCGCGTGGGTTCATCGGCCGCCGGTCAGCGCCCGAGCGCGTCGGCCAGCACCAGCCGGCTGATCTCCTGGGCGCGGAGGGCCGCGTCGTGGTCGCCTTCGCCGGCGGCCACGATCGAGCCCTTCATGAGGATGTGCCACTTGCGCGCGAAGCCGGCGGGATCCGCGACGCCGGCCTCGCGCGCGAGGCCCTCGAGGAACCGGCGGATGTTGGCCAGCGACGCGACGCTGGCCGCGTGCGCCGGATGCTCGGCGTCCGTCGTCTCGAGCATGACGTTGATGAACGCGCAGCCCTCGAACGCGGGCTCGCGGAACCACCCGTCGAAGACGTCGAAGACGGCCAGGAGCCGGTCGGCCGGGTCCTGGGCGCGGCGCTCGACGTCCTGACGCAGCCAGCCGTCGGTCCACAGCTCCTCACGGCGGGCCAGGAAGGCGAGGACGAGGTCGTCCTTGGAGCCGAAGTGGCGGTAGAGCGTCATGCGCGCGACCCCGGCGGTCGCGACGATCTCGTCGACGCCGACGGCCCGCACGCCGCGCGTGGAGAACAACTCGTAGGCGGCGGCCATGATGCGCTCGCGCGCCTCCCCGCCGCCGACCCCGGCTGTCCGCACTGCGCTCATCGCACTGCGACGGTAGCAAGTGCGGCCGTCGCGATTTGACGGGGCGACGGCGCGGGGATACCGTCCGGGGAGGCCGAGAGAGAGAACGGTCACTCTCACCCCCAGCGAGGAGGCATCCATGCCGATTCCCACCGAGCTCGTCGGGTCGCTGCCGCGGCCGATGCGGCTGCAGGAGGCCTACGCCGACCACGACGAGGGCAAGATCACCTTCGAGCAGCTCCAGGCCGAGCAGGACGCCGCCGCCGCGGACTCGATCCGCCGCCTCGAGGAGGTGGGCGAGCCGATCGTCACCGACGGCGAGCAGCGCGAGTCGAGCTTCGCGACGTACCCGATCACCGACACGCTGGCCGGCACCGGCCTGGCCGAGAACCTCGCCGGCGACGGGCAGTTCTTCGCCATCTTCGACGACGGCCACCACCGCCAGCTGCCCCGCCTCACCGGCGGGCCGTTCCGCTACAAGACGTTCGCCGAGGAGTTCGTGCGCAAGAACCGCGCGATCGCGACGCACCCGGTCAAGCAGGCGGTCATCGCGCCGTCCATGCTCATGCTGCTCTATCCGCTCGAGGGCGAGATCGACGGGTACCCGCGCGAGCAGTTCCTCGCCGACCTGTGCGACGAGGTCGAGAAGGACATCCGCGGGTGCTTCGCCGCCGGCGCCGTCCGCGTGTCGGTCGACTTCACCGAAGGCCGGCTCGCGAACAAGAACGACGCGCGCAACCCGTGGACCGGCAAGAACATGCTGCAGGAGTTCATCGACCTCAACAACCGCGTCCTCGACCGGTTCTCGCCGCAGGAGCGGCGCAACATCGGCATCCACACGTGCCCGGGCGGCGACTGCGACTCGGTCCACTCCAAGGAGGTCCCGTACGAGCAGCTGCTGGAGCACATGTTCGACATCGATGCGGGCTACTTCCTGATCCAGTGCGCCAGCGAGGACGACCGCGAGAAGGTCTACCGCCTCTGCGGACGGCACAGCCGCGAGGATGCCGACGGCGTCGCGCAGGTGTGCTTCATCGGCGTGATCAACCCGCTCGACCCCCGCGTGGAGACGCCGGAGGAGGTCCGCGACGCCCTCGTCGCCGCCGCGCGCCACATCCCGGTCGAGCGCCTGGGGGCGACCGACGACTGCGGCTTCTCGCCGTTCAGCCGCGACGTCAAGCCCAAGCACGGCTCGCCCGACGCGGCCCGCGACATCGCGATGCAGAAGATCGCGGCGCGGCTGAAGGGAACGCAGATGGCCTCCGAGGAGCTCGGCGTCGGCTCCGAGCCCGTCGGCGTGTAGATCCTCCAACCGGTGGCCGGCCGGTGCGACGGCGGCGCCGGCCGGCCCTGATAGGCACCGCCCATGCGCTCCTTCGACGCGGAGGCGGCCACGGGTCGCCGGCCGCTCCTGCACGGCAAGGTCGCCGTCATCACCGGCGCGGCGAGCGGCATCGGCCGCTCCGCCACCGGCCTGTTCTCCGCGGCCGGGGCGACCGTCGTCGCGTTCGACCGCCACGAGGCCGGACTCGCGGCGCTGCGCGGGTCCCACGGCGACGACCTGCTCGCCGTCACCGGCGACGTGACGTCCAACGACGACGTCGCCGGGCTCGTCGCGGCGGCCCTCGAGCGCCATGGGCGCATCGACGTGCTGCTGAACTCCGCCGGGGTGGGCACGATCGCCGACGTCCCGCAGGAGGTGTCCGACACCCCCGACGACATCTGGCAGCGGACGCTGGACGTCAACCTCAGCGGCACGTTCCGCGTCTCGCGGGCGGTGATCCCGGCGATGGCGGCGGGCGGCGGCGGCGCGATCGTCAACCTCGCCAGCGTGCTCGGCCTCGCGGGCCTCGCGGGAGCGGTGTCCTACTCGGCATCCAAGGGCGGCGTCATCGCGATCACCCGTACGATCGCGCTGGAGGGCGCGCCGCTGGGCATCCGCGCGAACGTGCTGGCCCCGGGCTTCATCGAGACGCCGATGGTGACCGAGTACCTGCCGAAGCTCGAGGATCCCGAGCAGGCGCGCATCGACGTCGAGGCGGCGCACGCGCTCGGCCGGCTCGGGCAGCCGGAGGAGGTCGCGGGGGCGGCGCTGTGGCTGGCCTCCGACGCCGCGAGCTTCGTCACCGGCGCCGTCCTCCCGGTCGACGGCGGCTACCTCATGGTCTGATCGCCGCGATGGCCGTCGCCCGCCCTGGTGGGTAGCATGCCGTCGATGATGCCGTCCTGCGGGAGCACGCGGTCTGCGCGGGGCAGCTGTAGCGCATGCGGCGGCTGACCAGCGCCAACCCCGCCACCGCCGTCGCGGTCAGCGGCGTGGTGATCGTGATGCTGATCGTCACCGCGGTCGGCGTCGCGGTCTGGCGCTTCAACGAGGCCGAGGACAGCTACCAGCGCATCGCCCGGCACGCGGAGGGGACGCTCGTCCCGCTCGGGCTCATGCGCCAGAACGTCGTCGAGCGGCTCGAGGCGGCCGTTCAGTACCGAGTGACGAAGGACCCCGCCGCGCTCGCCCAGATCGAGACGCTCGACCGCCGGTTCAGCACCCTCGTGGACCGGTCCCGGCGCACCGGCTTCAACGATGCGGGGACGACGACGGCGCTCAGCCGCCTCGATCGGCTGAGCCACGCGGCCACCGACGCCGGCCGGGCGAGCCTGACGGGCGGAGGGCCGGCAGCGGATCTCCAGGCCAACGCCGCGCTGCTCGACCTGCAGAAGGGGCTGAGCGGGTACGCCGCCGCCCAGGCCGCGAACGTCCCACCGCTCGTCGCGCAGGCCGCCGACGACGCGAGGACCGCACGGCTCGTGGCCATCCTCGCCGGGGCCGTCGCGGCGCTCATCACGATCGCGCTCGTCGTCTACGTGCTGCGCATGCTGCGCCGGCTGCTCGAAGGGGTGCGGCGCACCGCGAGCACCCTGACCGAATCGGCGCTCGACATGCACGCCACGACGCAGGAATCGGCGGCGGCGCTCGCCCAGCAGTCCGAAGCGATCGTCGAGGTCGCCGGGACGGCGCACCAGCTCAGCTCGACCGCCTCCTCGATCGCCGCCGGGGCCGAGTCGCTCGCCGTCGCGGCCGGCCAGGCGGCCGCGACGGGCCAGGAGATGCGCGAGCAGGTCATCCAGATCGCGGAACGCTCGCTGGAGCTGGGACGCTGCAGCCAGGAGATCGGCGAGATCCTGACGCTGCTCACCGAGCTCGCCGACCGCACCGACCTGCTCGCCCTGAACGCGTCCATCGAGGCAGCGCGTGCGGGGGATGCCGGCCGCGGCTTCGGCGTGGTCGCCACCGAGGTGCGCAAGCTGGCCGAGCGCTCGGGCCAGTCGACCGAGTCCATCCGCGACCTGATCGCGCGCGTCCAGGACGCGACGAGCGCGACGATCCTCGCGACCGAGCAGGGCACGAAGCAGGCGGACGCGATCGTGGAGCTGATGGAGGGCTCGACCCACGATCTCGAGGAGAGCCGGCTCGCCGCCGAACAGCAGCGCGCCGCGACGGATCAGCTCGCCGAGACGCTCTCCGGGCTGCGCTCGGCGGTGCAGCAGCTGCTGTCCGAGCAGGACGGGCGCGTGGCCATGACCCGGCAGGTCGAGGACCTCACCGGCGACCTCGCGCGGCTGCTCGAGCGCCACGGGCTGCCGCTCGGCCGCAACGGCGACGTCGCCGCGGCCGGGCCGGCTCCGGCCGGACCGCCCTACGTCTGACCGGCCGGGCTCGCTCCGTCAGCCGGCGCCGTCGATCGCCTGGCGCAGGTCGGCGACGAGGTCATCGGGGTCCTCGATGCCGCACGAGAGGCGCACGAGGTCGGCCGGGACCGCGGCCGCCGAGCCCTCGACGGACTGGTGCGTCATCGCCTGCGGGACCTCGATCAGCGACTCGACGCCCCCGAGCGACTCGGCGAGCGAGAAGATCCGGGTGCCGGCCGCGATCCGCGCCGCCGCCGGGTGGCGGAACGACACCATGCCGCCGAAGCCGGGGTAGGCGACCTCGCTCACCCCCGGCCGGTCGCGCAGGAAGCCGGCGCACGCCTGCGCGTTCGCCGCGTGGGCGGCCATGCGCAGATGCAGCGTGCGCAGGCCGCGGTGCACGAGGAAGCAGTCGAGGGGGCCGGGAACGGCGCCGACGGCGTTCTGCACGAAGCGCACGCGCTCGTGCAGCTGCGGATCGGCGACCACCACCGCGCCGCCGACCGCGTCCGAGTGCCCGCCGAGGTACTTGGTCGTCGAGTGCACCACCGCTCCCGCGCCCAGCTCGAGCGGACGCTGGTTGACCGGCGTCGCGAACGTGTTGTCGACGCAGACGAGCGCGCCGCCGGCGCGCTCGACCACGCCCGCGACGTCGATGACCTTCAGCGTCGGGTTCGTCGGCGTCTCGACCCAGACGAGCGTCGTGCGGCCCGGCTGCACGGCCGCGGCGACGGCGTCGAGGTCGCGCTGGTCGACGATCGCGTACTCGAGCCCCCACCGGGTGAGCACCTTGTCGACGAGCCGGTACGTGCCGCCGTAGAGGTCGTCGGGCAGGACGACGTGATCGCCGGCGCGGCACTGCGCCGTGATGAGCGCGTGCTCGGCCGCCATGCCGGAGGAGAACGCGCTCGCCGCACCGCCCTCGAGCGCCCCGAGCGCGATCTCCAGCGCGGTGCGGGTCGGGTTGGCCGAGCGCGAGTAGTCGTAGTCCTCGACGAACTCGCCGGGCGCGGGCTGGACGTACGTGGTCGCCTGGTGGATCGCCGGCACGACGCCGCCGGTGTACGGGTCCGGCGTCAGCCCGGCGTGCACCGCCCTGGTCGCGAAGCGCGCGTCGGCGGGAAGCTCGCGGCTCATCGCGCCAGCGACTCCAGGAGGTCGGACCGGGTGACGATGCCCACGGCCCGGCCGTGGTCGGTGACCGTCAGCGCCTGGCGGTCACCGGCGAGCAGCTCGACCGCGTCGCGCACCGAGTCCTCCACGGACACCGACGGAAACGGCGCCTCCATCACCTCGAAGACGTGGGCGTCGAGGACGGCGGCGTCCACGATGGCGTGCCGGAGCAGCCCGCGCTCGCCGACCGAGCCGACGATCGCGTCGTGATCGTGGCTGGACACGACGGGCAGCTGCGAGACGCGGTGCGCGTGGAACAGCGCGACCGCGCTGCGCACCTCCTGCTCGGATTCGACGACCACGAGCGGCGGGACCTCCCCGACGCCGTGCTTGTCGAGCATCACGTCGCCGACCGTGCGATCCGTCGACCGTTCGAGGAAGCCGTGCTGCGCCATCCAGCCGTCGTTGAAGACCTTCGAGAGATACGAGCGGCCGCCGTCGGGCAGGACGACCACCACGAGCGCCCCGGGGTCGTCGAGCTCGCGCGCGACGACGACCGCGGCATGGACCGCCAGGCCGCCCGAGCCGCCGACGAGCAGTCCCTCGGTCCGGGCGAGCTTGCGGGTCATGAGGAACGCGTCGCGGTCGGAGACCGTGACGTAACGGTCCACCACCGCGGGGTCGAAGGTCTGCGGCCAGAAGTCCTCGCCGACGCCCTCGACGAGGTACGGCTTGACCACCTCGCTGGAGAAGATCGAGCCGACCGGGTCGGCGCCGATCACGACCACGTCCGGGTTCTGCTCCCGCAGGTGGCGTGCGCACCCGGTGATCGTGCCGCCGGTGCCGACGCCCGCGACCAGGTGGGTGATCCGGCCGCCGCTCTGGCGCCAGATCTCGGGGCCGGTGGAGCGGTAGTGCGCGTCCGGGTTGGCCGGGTTGACGTACTGGTTGGGCCGGAACGCGCCCGGCGTCTCCGCGGTCAGCCGGTCGGCGACGTTGTAGTAGGACTCCGGCGACTGGGGGTCCACGTTGGTCGGGCAGACGACGACCTCGGCGCCGTAGGCGCGCAGCAGGTCGATCTTCTCCTTGGAGACCTTGTCGGGCATGACCGCGATCACGCGGTAGCCCTTCAGCCGGGCGGCGAGCGCCAGGCCCGTGCCCGTGTTGCCGGACGTCGGCTCGACGATGGTGCCGCCCGGGCGCAGGTGCCCGTCCCGCTCGGCCGCCTCGATCATCGCGACCGCGACACGGTCCTTGATCGAACCGCCGGGGTTGAAGAGCTCGACCTTCGCCGCCAGCGGGGTGCGCAGGTCCGGCTCGAGCCGTCGCAGCGACACCAGGGGCGTCTCTCCGATGGTGTCGAGGATCGAGTCCTGGATCTCGGCCGGGGCGCCCGTGGTGCTGCCCATGGGCCGACTATAGGCGCAAAACCGTCGGCGAAGGCCCCCGCGCGGCGGTAGCGTTGGCTCGTCGGGCGTTCGAGAGGAGGGGGCGTATGGCGGAGGTGGCCGGCCGGCGGATGGCAGCCGAACTCGACGGGGACTTCGTCGTCTTCCTCATCGGTGCGCGGCTCAACAGCAAGCTCCGGGCCGTACAGGCGTTCCTCGACCTCGGGGGGCGCCGCGGCATGAAGCACATGCTCGACCACCTCGTGGCCCACCCGGAGCGGGGCCTGCTCGCGTACGAGATGGGGTTCCCGACGATCGTGCAGTACTGGCGGTCCTTCGAGCATCTCGAGGCGTTCGCGCAGGACGCGGACGACCCGCACCTCGACGTGTGGCGCAACTACTGGCGCCGCGTGGGCCGCAGCGACCGCACGGGCATCTGGCACGAGACCTACCTCGTGCGCGCGGGCGACTACGAGGCGGTCTACGGCAACATGCCGCCGCACGGGCTCGGCAAGGCGGGGCGGCTCGTCCCGATCTCGGAGACGTCGAGCGCCCGCGGGCGCCTGCGCGCGACCGCGTCCTGAGCGGCCGCGCGGCGGGTCGCCGCTCAGCGGCCCGCCTTCGGCGCTCGCCAGCGCACGCAGGACTCGGCGGCGGCGAACGGCCCGGCAGCGGGCGCGGCGGCGCAGAGCCGGTAGCGCCGGCCCGCCTTCACGCGGCTCGGCAACGCCACGCGGCGCTTCGCGGTGGTCCTGCTCCACGCCTGGTGTCCGCCGCGCGAGAGCACGAGCTTCACCGGCAGGTCCCCCGGGCCGCCGTAGCTGACCGTCGCGCTCTTCGCGGCGGCCCGCACCGACAGGGGCGCGGCCTGCACCTTGATCGTCGCGGCGGCGGCCATCTCAGCCGTGCCGCCCGGCGTCTGCGCGTGCGAGCGGCAGCCGATCGTCGCGCCCACGTCCGACTTCCCGGGCGCGTACGTGGTCGACGGGCCGCTCTGCACGACGGCGCCGTCGCCGACGTGGAAGAAGACCGTCGTGAGCGTCGGAGAGCCGGACCAGGCGGGCCCGGTGCACGTGGCCGCTCCGCCCGTGAGCGGTGGCGGCGCCAAGGTGGCCGGCTTGTCGGTGAACGGCATCGGCGGCGGGCTGTCGTTGCCGCGCACCCAGAGGCCGATCGCCGGCGTTCCCAGATCGATGATCCCGTCGACGTTGCCGGCGGCACACGTCGCGTTCACCCGGAACGACATCGTTCCGACGAGCAGACCGGCTCCGGAGACGATCGGCCCGCCGCTGTCGCCCGGACACGCGGCGCCGGTCGGCGACTGCACGCAGAAGATGCCGGCCGCCCCGGGGGCGCAGTCGGTCGCCGCCCGGACCGTCATGTCCGCCAGGCTGTGCTCGTAGCCGTCGTCCGCTCCGTCCGTGCTCTGCACGCCCCATCCGTAGCCGCGGACGACCGAGCCGAGCGCCGGGCTCGCGCCCACCTCCGTGACCGGGATGGGCCCGACCGACCCGTTGACGATCAGCGGCCGGGTCAGCTGGAGGATGGCCACGTCCCCCGGCCCGCCGGTCGCAGGGTTGTAGGCCGGGTGCACGCGGATCGAGGCGACGCTGCGGAACTCCGTGCCCGCGGGGGGCGCGGGCGACACGGTCTGGTTCGTCCCCGCGATGACGAGGAACAGGTTCGGCGGAAGCACCTGCCCACCGTCGTAGACGCAGTGGGCGGCGGTCAGGATCCGCGACTCGTCGAGGATGCTTCCGGTGCGCGACGAGAACCCTGCGAGCAGCAGCACCGAGTACGGCGCGTCCCCCGCCGACGGCACCTGCGGTCCCACGTAGCGCGGCGTCGCCGCCTGGGCGCCGGCGGCGGGCACCATGGCCGCCACGGCGCACAAGAGCGCGAGCCCCCGAATCCTCCTACCGGCCATCCGTGCCATCCGTCCGTCGCGGTGAGCAATGCCACTTTAGCCGCCCCAGCGGACGAAGTCTGCTGAGCGGTCTTCACAACGGCGTTCGCGCTCCGCACTGCGAGGATGGAGCTAGGGGGACTCGAACCCCCGACCTCCTGGGTGCGATCCAGGCGCTCTCCCAACTGAGCTATAGCCCCGAGTTGGCCCTAGTGTAGCCCTCGAGGATGAGCTTCCGCGCACGGCTGACCCTGTTCTTCGTCCTGATCGTCATCGTGCCGATGCTCTCCGTGGCCATCGTGCTGTTCCGGCTGATCTCCGACAACGAGACCGGCAAGGCCGATGCGAGCGTGGCCGCGCGCCAGCGCGCGGCGATCAACCTCTACACGGACGCGCGCCGCCGCGCGGACCGCGCGATCCGCGTCGTCGGGACCGACGAGGCGCTCGCCGCCGCGCTGCGCTCCGGTGACAAGGCGGCCGCTCAGGCCCGCGCCGAGACGCTGCTGAAGACCCGCCCCGCGCGGCGCGTCGTCCTGACCGGGGGGTCGATCACGCTCGACCAGGGCTCGAAGGACGCCGTGGCGCCGTCGGCCCGCGACCTCGTCGGCCAGGGCGCGCAGCGCTTCGGGCGCCTCGAGGTGTCGGTCACGCTGGCCGGTGAGTACGCGCGGCAGGTCCGGCGGATCGCCGGCGCCGACGTCGTCGTCACCGAGCGGGGGCGCACGCTGGCCTCGACGCTGCCGCCGCAGGACGACGTCTCGCTGCCCGCCCCCGGCCACCCGCACGACGTGACCGTCAACGGACACGACTACCGCGCCGTCGCGTTCGAGGCCGCCGGGTTCCTCGGGCAGCGGATCCGGGTGGTGCTCCTGAACGCCGACGCGAGCCGGCGCGACGCGATCGCCCGCAGCCGCCTGCTGGTCGGCGGCATCCTGCTCGGCTTCCTCGTGCTGGCCATGACGTTCGCGGTCGCCGTGTCGCGCTCCCTGCAGTCGCAGATCGGCTCGTTCCTGCTCGCCGCGCGGCGCATCGCCTCCGGCGACTTCTCGACGGAGGTGACCACGAGCGGTCACGACGAGTTCGCCGAGCTCGGCAACGAGTTCAACAAGATGTCCCACCAGCTCGAGAGCCGGCTGGAGGACCTGCGCCAGGAGCGCGCGCGCCTGCAGACCTCGCTGAGGCGCATCGGCCAGACGTTCGCCTCGAACCTCGATCGCGACGCGCTGCTGGAGATCGTCCTGCGCACCGCGGTCGACGGACTCGACGCGACGGGGGGCCGCGCGAGTGCCCGCCCGGAGGCCGAGCGGGCGCTGCAGGAGGTCGCGCGCACGGGCCGCCTGGACGGCCACCTCGACGTGATCCGCGCCGCCGAGGCCCAGGCGCTGTTGTCGAGCACGGGCAGCGAAGCGTCCGAGGGCGAGGTCCACGCGCTGGCGCAGCCGCTGCTCGGCACGGAGCGCGGCGAGCTCGTCGGCCTGCTCTCGATCGCCCGCGCCCAGCCCTTCACCGACCGCGACCGCGAGCTGCTCGCCTACCTCGCGGGGACGGCCGGCATCTCGCTGCAGAACGTCGGCCTGCACGAAGCCGTGCAGCGCCAGGCGGTCACCGACGAGCTCACCGGCCTGTACAACCACCGCCGCTTCCAGGAGGCGATGGTCGACGAGGTCGAGCGCGCTCGCCGCTTCGGCCAGCCCATGAGCCTCGTGATGCTCGACATCGACAACTTCAAGACGATCAACGACAACTTCGGCCACCAGCAGGGCGACCGCGTGCTCGCGGAGGTCGCGCGCGTCCTGCGCGACAGCTCCCGCGAGATCGATGCTCCCGCGCGCTACGGCGGAGAGGAGCTGGCGGTCGTGCTGCCCGGCACGGACATCGAAGGCGCCTACCAGCTCGCCGAGCGCATGCGCCAGGGGATCGCCCGCCTGGAGATGGCGACGGCCGACAACGGGCCGATCACCGTGACCGCGAGCTTCGGGGTGGCCTCGCTGCCCCAGAGCGCCGGCGATCCCCGGACGCTCCTGGCCGCCGCCGACGCGGCGCTCTACGAAGCCAAGCGCGGTGGGAAGAACAAGACGGTGCGAGCGCCCGGTAGGGTGTAGCGCAGAGAGATGGGACTGCTCGACGACGCCATTCGCGAGCACCTCGAGCTCAAGCGGCGGAGCGGTGCCGACCCGTCCGAGGTGGCCCGCCAGGAGCGCGAGGCCCTGGGGCCAGCGCGCCGCGGGCCGGAGCCGCTCGAGGTGCCCCAGCAGTCGGCCCCCGCGCAGGAGGGGGCCGACCCCGCGCTGATCGACCCGCAGGTCGACGCGCCGATCCACCACGAGCCCGACGACGTACCGGAGTACGTGCCGCCGCCCGAGCCCTCGCGACCCGAGGCCGAGCCGGAGCGGCTGGCCGAGGCACCGCCCGTCGAGCCGGAGCGCTCGGCCGCCGTGCCGGAGGAGGCGGAGGTCGACTGGGAGGCGCCTGAGGCCGAGGCCGAGGCTGAGGCGCAGCCCGACCCCGAGCCGCCGCCGCGCAGCCACACCGACCAGGAGACGGTCGCCTTCGACGCGGCCGACATCCAGGACGCCGAGCGGCGCCCGCGCCGGGAGCCGCTCGAGGAGCCGCCGCCCCCCTTCGACGCCGGCCGCGACGAGGACGTCCTCGAGGAGACCCCGGACTTCCTGCAGGAGACGCCGGAGCACGACCGGCTCTGGTTCGAGCAGCGCCCGCCGCGCGACTTCGACTTCGACGGCTGAGCCCGCGTGGCCCGGCCGCTCGCCTGGCTGGACGTCTTCACCGCCACGCCGATGGCGGGCAACCCACTTGCGGTCGTCCACGAGGCGGACGGCCTCGACGAGGCGGCCATGCACGCGTTCGCCCGTGAGACGAACCTCTCCGAGACGACGTTCGTGCAGACCGCGACCGTGGAGGGCGCCGACTACCGCAACCGCATCTGGATGCCGGCGGCCGAGCTCGACTTCGCGGGGCATCCGTCGCTCGGGACCGCGGTCGCCGTCGCGCACGCCCGCGGCGAGCGCGAGGCGTCCTACGTCCAGCAGACCCGCGCCGGGCTCCAGCCGGTCGACGTCCGCTTCGAGGGCGACGCCGCGTACGCATCGATGCTGCAGGCGCCCGCCAGCTTCGGCGACGTGCTCGATGCGGGCGAGGTGATGGCGGCCGCGGGGCTCGACCCCGCCGACGCCGATGCCGGGCTCCCGTGCCAGCTCGTCTCGACCGGGCTGCTGCATCTCATGGCGCCCGTCCGCGACGAGGCGACGCTGCGCGGGGCCGCGCCGGATACGGAGCGGATGACGTCGCTGCTGGGGGCGAGCGGGGCGACGTGCCTGTACCTGGCCGCCGTCGACGGCGAGCACGCCGACGCCCGCAGCTTCTTCCTGCAGGACGGCAACGTCCGCGAGGACCCCGCGACGGGGTCGGCCGCGGGCCCGCTGATGGCGTTCGTGCACGCCCGGACCGGCGCGCCGCAGCTGCGGATCGCGCAGGGCGTGGCGATGGGCCGTCCCAGCGTCATCAAGTGCGCGACCGAGGGCGACCGGACGCGCGTGGGCGGCAGCGTCGTCGTCCTGGCCGTGGGCGAGGTCGCGCTGTAGCCGCCGGCCGGTGGCGCGGTGGCCATCCGTCCATGGGCGAACATTCCGTGCGCAAGGTCCCCGGACGCCTGCCGACCACAGGGAAGCCACACACCGCGCGGCGCCTCCGGGGAACAGGCCGCCGCGCGCCCGGACTGCCGGGAGGCGCCTCCACGATGAGCAGGGGGCGCCTCCCGGCATCCACCTTCTCCGCGGACCCTTCTCCGCGGACGCTAGACGTACCCGCGCGTCCTGGCCGCCTCGACCACGCGCTCGATCCCGAGCTGGTAGGCGGCGAGGCGCAGCGGAACGTCCTGGTCGCGCGCCCGCACGCTGACCTCACGGAAGGCGCGGCGCATGCTCGTGCCGAGGCGGTCGTTGACCTCCCGCTCGGTCCAGCGGAAGTTCTGCAGGTTCTGCACCCACTCGAAGTACGAGACGACGACCCCCCCGGCGTTGGCCAGGACGTCCGGCACGACGTGGATGCCCTTGTCGCGGAGGATCGCGTCCGCCGCCGGCGTCGTCGGGGTGTTGGCGCCCTCGAGGACCAGCCGGCAGTTGAGCAGGTCGGCGTTGTCGCGATGGATCAGCCCGCCGAGCGCCGCGGGGATGAACACCTCGCACTCGAGGGCGAGGAACTCCTCGCCGCTGATGCGCTCGGCGCCGGGGAACTCCGTGAGGGTCCCGCCCTCGTCGAGGTGACGGCGCAGCGCCGCGGGGTCGAGCCCCTGCTGGGCGCTGATGGCGCCCGAGGCGTCGGCGACCCCGACGATGCGACAGCCGAGGTCGTGCGCGATCCGCGCCGCCCACGATCCGACGTTGCCGAAGCCCTGCACGACGATCCGGGTCTCCGCGGGCGTCATGCGCAGCTGCGGCGCCGCCTCGCGGAAGCAGTACACGAGGCCGCGGCCGGTGGCGTTCTCGCGGCCGTACGAGCCGCCCAGCGAGATCGGCTTGCCGGTGACGACCGCGGGCTCGTGGCCGTGCAGCTTGGCCCACTCGTCCATCATCCAGGCCATCACCTGGGCGTTCGTGTTCATGTCGGGCGCGGCGATGTCGCGGTGCGGCCCGATCGTCTGGTCGAGCTTGTCGACGAGCTGGCGGGTGATCGCCTCGATCTGCGCCGGTTCGAGCTCGTGAGCCGGGCAGTTCACCCCGCCCTTCGCCCCGCCGAACGGCACCCCGACGATCGCGGTCTTCCAGGTCATCAGCGACGCCAGCGCGCGCACCTCGTCGAGGTCGACCTCGTGGTGGTAGCGCAGGCCGCCCTTGTACGGCCCGCGCGCGCCGTTGTGCTGCACGCGGTAGCCGTGGTAGACGCGGACCCGCCCGTCGCTGAGCCGGACCGGGATCTGCACCTGCACCTCCCGGTATGAGCCGCGGAACACGGCGCGCAGGTCGTCCTCGAGGCCGATCCGATCCGCGGCGGCGTCGAAGTTCTGCGTGACGACCTCGATGTTCGAGATCCCCGCCGGGCGCGTGACGTCCGGCGGCTCGCGTTCCTGCACTCCTGCCATTCCGCACCTCCGTTGCCCGCTCGTCCGGCGACCAAATCCTGGTGGTCGCCGGCCGACCCTATCCTGAGGGCGTCGGGGGCGTGGTGCTAACGGGAACACGCGGCCTTTGCAAGGCTGAGTTGGGGGTTCGATTCCCCCCGCCTCCATCACGCGACCGGACGGCCGGCGCCACCGCGATGGCGATGGCGGCCGGCCGCCTTGGCTCAGCGGCGGCCCGGCACGCCGCCCACCCACGGTCCGTGCGTGGGCTCGGCCGGCGCCTCGCCGCGCGCGGCGGCCGCGGCGCGCCGCTCGAGCTCGGCGCGCGCCGGATCGCCGGCCGGGAGCGTCTCGGGCGGCACGTCGGCCGGGTCCAGCTTCCACTCGGGCGGCGGCGGGGGCGGCTCCTGGGCGCGCGGCACGAACTTCGACGGCTCGACGATCTTCATCCGGTGCACGTAGCGCGGGCACACCGGGTAGATCCGCGTCGCCTTGACCCGCAGGATGAGCTGGGCGCCGGGGTACTCGGCCATCAGCGGGTCGTCGGCGGAGATCGAGGCCAGCCCCTTGACGCGCAGGCGCCAGGGGGACTCGGCCTCGAAGTCGATGAACAGCAGGTCGACCGCGGGGTTGACGCTGACGTTGCCCAGCGAGTCGAACATGCCGTTGCCGTTGTAGTCCGGCAGCGCCAGCGTCCGTGCGTCCAGGACCCGGACGAAACCGGGCTCACCGCCCTTGTAGGAGCAGTGGGGCCGGCCGTCCGCGTCCGCCGTCCCGAGGAAGACGAACGACATCCGGCGCACGAACGCCTGCGCCTCCTCGTCGAGCTCGGGCTCCGGATCGCGGAACCCGAGCAGGTCGATGGCGTGGTCGGCCATCCGCCGCGTGTCGAAGCGGTCCTGGAGGGCCCGCGAGCCCTCGTGGAACGGATCCTCCGTCATGCTGCGCGCGCGCCTCAGGCGGGCACGAGCGCGAGGACGCGCGAGGGCGACCCCGTGCCGTCGACGAGCTTCAGCGGCGAGACGACGACCACCGCGCCGGCCGGCGGCAGCTCGCCGAGGTTGGCCAGCTGCGTGAGGCCGTACCGGTCGTTGCCGAGCAGGTACTGGTGCACCGGGAAGATCGGGTCGAAGCCGCCCGCGGCGCCCGCGTCGATGCCGACCGTCTCCACCCCGAAGCCGGAGATGCCGCGCTCGGAGCCCAGCCAGCGCGCCGCCTCGACGTCGGGGCCCGGCGTCACGGGGCCCTCCGCGCCCACGTTCAGGAACGCCTCCGCGTCCTGCGCCCGGGCGTCCCAGCCGCTGTGGAACAGGATCCACGCGCCCTCGGGGATGCGGCCGTGCTCCGCCTCCCACGCCTCGAAGTCGGCGACCGTCAGCAGGTAGCCGGGGTCCTGGGCGCAGGCCTCCGCGCGGTCGATGACGACGGCCGGGCCGACGAGCCGGCCGGGCTCGACCGACGCGACGTCCTTGCCGTCCTTGCCGCTGATCCAGTGGATCGGCGCGTCGAAGTGCGTGCCGGTGTGCTCGCCGAGCTCGAGGACGTCCCACCTCCAGGCGGGGCCGTCGTCGTCGTAGCGGCTGAGCTGCCGGCGCGACAGCGGCGGCGTGTTGGCGAACGGCTCGGGCAGCTGCAGGACGGGGGTCTTCTCGCTCAGCGGCTGCGTGAGGTCGACGACCCGGACCGAGCCGTCGGCCAGGGCGTCGAGGAGGGCGGCGGTGGGGGTGGACGACGTGGACGACATGCTGCTCCTCGTGGTAGTTGCGGTGGTGGGGCGCCGGGCTCAGCCGGCGCGGAAGGCATCCTTGAGCCAGTCGGCGACGATCGCCGGATCGACCTTGGCGTCGACGAGCAGCGGCCCGCCGCCGTCGCGCGCCCAGGCCTCGACCGGGGCGAGGTCGTCGAGCGACCGGACCGTCACGGCCCCGCATCCGGCCGCCGCGGCGATCGCCGCCAGGTCGGCGTCGCGGAAGCGAACGGTGTCGGTGTCGTGGCCCATCGGCCCGAAATGGTGCAGCTCGGCGCCGTAGGCGGCGTCGTCGTAGACCACGACGAGCAGGCGGGCGCCGACGCGCGCGGCGGTGTCGAGCTCCGGCAGCGACAGGAACAGGCCGCCGTCGCCGACGGCGAGCACGGTCATGCGCTCCGGCGCCGCCACGGCCGCGCCGATCGCGCAGCCGAGCCCGAGGCCGACGCACTGGAAGCCGTTGACGAACAGCCAGGCGCGCGGATCCTCGACGTCGAGGAACATCGCCGGCCAGCCGGTGAAGTGGCCGGAGTCGATGACGACCGCCTTGTCGGCGGGCAGCAGGTCGGCGAGCGCGATCGACAGCGTCCGCGGGTCGATGACGCCGCCGGCGTCGCTCGGCTCGAACGGCTCGTCGCGCCAGCGGCGCGCCGCGAGCTCGTCGCGCAGCTCCTCGGTGCGCCAGGGCGCGGGCGACACGCCGCGCCGCGCGAGCTCGGCGTCCAGCGCCTCGGCCATGGCCGAGGCATCCGCGGCGACCGCGAGGTCCGCCCGCCGGTTCTTGCCGATCGCACCGGGGTCGACGTCCACTCCGATCAGCCTCGCCTGCGCTCCGATCAGCTCGCCGTGGCGCGTCGTCCAGTGGTTGAGGCCGGCGCCGAAGGAGATCACCACGTCGGCCTGCGGCAGGAGGCCGGCCGCGAGCGGCGTGCTGAACCCCCCGGCGATGCCGAGGCCGAACGGCTCGCCCGCGAAGATGCCGTGCGCCGGCGCGCTGTTGGCGAGCAGCGCGCCGCAGCGCTCGCCGAGCGCCGCCAGCGCCGGGCCGGCGTCGGAGATGACCGCGCCGCGGCCGGCGATGATGAGCGGGCGCTGCGCCTGCTCGAGGAGGTCCGCCGCGGCGGCGACGTCCGCGGGCCGCGGGCCGGGTGCGCCCGGCAGCGGGGCGGCCGCCACGTCGGGGACGCCGGCGGCGGGCTGGGCCTGCACGTCGATCGGCAGGTTGAGGATGACGGGCCGGCGCTCGAGCCGCGCGCGGCGCAGCGCCCGCACCGCGTCGGCCTCGGCGGTCTCGGCGCTGTAGATCGTCTCGGCGATCGCGCCGACCGAGGTCACCAGACCGTCCTGGTCGATGAGGAAGTTCGAGGCCAGCGCGGCCGGCGGCGTGTCGCCGGCCAGGACGAGCAGCGGGGTGCGGCTCTTGACCGCCTCGGCGATGCCGGTGACCGCGTTCGTCAGCCCGGGGCCCTGGTGCAGGGAGCACACTCCGACGCGGCCGGTCACCCGCGCCCACCCGTCGGCCATGCACACTGCGCCGCTCTCGTGGCGCGCGGCGACGAATCGCGCTCCGGCCCCGGACAACGCGGCCGTGACGACGAAGTTCCCGCTGCCGACGACCCCGAAGAAGGTGTCCACCCCGAGCGCCGCGAGCCGCCGGCCGACGGCGTCCGCCACGGTCGGCGACAGCCGTCCACCACCGCTGGGATCGCTCATGTTCTCAGGGGCATCCGAATGCTGGACGAGCTTCATCTCTGCGCGCCTATATAGATATGCTACAGGGCAGCGAGATGGTATGCAGACTTTTGATCTGATGGTCGCGCGGCACGCCCGGGCCCGACGTGAAGACCCCGGGGCGCGAGGCGCCGCCCGCGCCTCTACCATCGCGCATCGAGCCCGGTGGCGCACGTGAGCGCCCGGGTCCGGACCCTCGCGGACGGAGAGGCGATGCTGCAACCCCAGGACCTGGCGATCACCATCCTCGGAGCCCACCTGCGCCGGCCCGGCGAGCGAGTCTGGTCCGGCGGGATGGTCGAGATCCTCGGCGAGTTCGGCTTCTCGACCGAGGCGGCGCGCGCCGCGCTCTCGCGCCTCGTCTCGCGCGGGCTGCTGCAGCGCCAGCGCGAGGGCCGGCTCGTCTTCTACGTCCTCAGCCCGCGCGCGCACGAGCTGCTCGCCGAGGGCGACCGGCGCATCTTCTCCTTCGGCCGCGGCGCTCCGGCCGCGGACGCGTGGACGGTCGTCTGGCACACGATCCCCGAGGACCGGCGCGTGGAGCGCGCGCAGCTCGCCCAGCGCCTGCGCTTCCTCGGGTTCGGCTCCGTGCAGGACGCGACGTGGATCGCCGCCAGCGACCGCGAGCAGGAGGTCCGCGCACTGCTCGACGCGCTCGACGTCTCGGACTTCGCCTGCATGTTCCTCGGCCGCATCTCGCGCGGCACCGAGCAGGCGCTGCTGCTCTCGGGCGCCTGGGACGTCGAGGACCTGGAGCGCCGCTACGGCGGGTTCATCGCCGAGTACGGCCGCTACCTCGACGCGGACCAGCGCGACAAGCTGGACCCGCGCGAGGCCTTCGTCGTGCGCGCCCGGATGCTGCACAGCTTCCGCGGCTTCCCGTTCGGCGACCCCGAGCTGCCGGACACGATCGCCCCGGGCGCGGCCGCGCGGGCGGAGGCGGTGACGACGTTCGACGCGATCTACGAGGCGCTCGCCGAGCCCGCCTCCGCACACTTCGCGGAGGTCGCGCTCGGCCAATCGCCCGCACCGGTCGCCGTCGCCCCGCCCGCCGCCTGACGCGCGCGGACGCTCTGCGGAGCCCCGGCGCTCAGCCCAGCGGATGGCGCTCCAGGAACTCGCGGGCGCCCGTCGCGAACTCCGCCGGCTTCTGGACCGCGACGTAGCCGGGATGGGCGTCCGGGATGAGCTTCGTCTCGATGTTCGCGACGCGCTCGACCATGAGCTGCAGCGACGGATCCTCGGCCGGGTCGATCGTCCGCCCGTCCCAGGTCCGGTCGCCCTGGAGCACCAGCGTCGGCGCCTGGATGCCCGCGAGGTCGTCGCGCACGTCGGCCTCGGTGAGGCAGTAGCCGACGGTCGCGTCAACCGTCTCCGGGTGCAGGACGTCCTCGATGTTGCTCGCCTCCCACGCACCGAACCACGGCACGTCGGAGACGTCGAACACGTTGGCCAGGACACGGCCGCCGAAGCCCGTCGTGCCGAAGTTGCGCACGATCGCCGAGTAGACCTCCCAGATCTGCGGATAGCCCTTCTGCGGGTCGCGCGCCCACACGTCGGTGTACGTCACGTAGGCGCCGACGCGCTCCGGGTACTGCGCGGCGAAGCGGTGGCCGATGTAGCTGCCGAAGCCCACGGCCCAGACGTGCGCGCGCTCGAGGTCGAGTGCGTCCATGAGCGCGCGCAGGTCCTCCGCCCACATCGCCACCGAGTACGGCTCGGCCGCGGGGTCCGGGCACGCCGAGCGCCCCAGCCCGCGCGGCTCCCACGTGATGAGCCGGTGGTCGCGCAGGTACGGCCGCGCGTGGTCGAACGCGAAGTGGCCGGCCGTGAAGCCGCCGACCATCAGCACCGGCTCGCCGTCCGCGCCGTCGTCGTGACACCACAGCGCGACGCGGTCGGTCTCCACGACCCGCCCCGAGTCCGGGGTCGAGCGTCCCGCGAAGGGATCGAACTCACTGTTGCTCATACCTGCACCGCCACCTTCACCACGTTCTCCTGACGTCGCTCGAACAGATCGAAGGCGGCCGCGATCTCGTCCAGCGCGAAGCGATGGGTGATCAGCGGCCGCAGGTCCAGCCGGCCCGCCGCGATGAGGCGGATCAGCTCCGGCATCCGGTCCAGCGCAGCGAGGCCGCCGGTGACCGTCGCCGCCTTGTTGAAGAGGTCGATGAGCGGGAGCTCGCGCGCCGCGCCGGGGTTGCCGATGATCGCGACGCGCCCGCCCGGTCGCACCAGCTCCGCGGCCTGCAGCAGCGTCGGCTGGCTTCCGGCCGCCTCGATCACGACGTCCGGCTCCACGCCGCCGGTCGCCTCGAGCACCGCGCCGACCACGTCGGGCGCGCCGGCGTCCACCACGGCGTCCGCCCCGAGCCGCCGCGCGACCGCCAGCCGCGCCGGCTCGAGGTCGGTGGCGACGATGCGGCTCGGCCCGAAGAGCGTCGTCGCGTGCACCGCGCACAGGCCGACCGGCCCGGCGCCCAGGACGGCCACGACGTCGCCGGGCCGGACGCCGCCGGTCCGTGCCCCGTGCAGGCCGGTCGACAGGATGTCGCCCACCAGCAGCACCTGCTCGTCGTCGAGCTCGCCGGGGACGAGGGCCGTCGTGCGGTCGGCGAACGGCACGCGCAGCATCTCGGCGTGGGTGCCGCCGAAGCCGCCCCACGACCGGCCGGCGCCGAGGATGCCGCCGTCACGGCACTGCTGCGCCGCTCCCTTCGCGCAACGGTCGCACACGCCACAGGAGATGATCGCCGCGCCCACGACGCGGTCGCCGGGGCGCCGCGTGCGCACGCCCTCGCCCACCGCCTCGACCACGCCGACGTACTCGTGGCCCATGACGAATCCCATCTCCGCAGGGATGACGCCGTGGCGCAGGTGGACGTCGCCGCCGCAGATCGTCGTCGTGGTGATGCGGACCAGAACGTCGCCGGGCGCCTCGATGACGGGCGCGTCGACGGAGGCCAGGCGCAGCGCCCCACCGTCCTCGCAGACGAGTGCCCTCACGCGCCGGTCTCGTAGATGTGGCCCGGCTGCAGGCCGGCGCCGTTGGCGATCTGCCATAGCGCGGCGAGCGCCTTGATCGCGTTGCGCTCGGCGAACGGCGGCAGCTCGTCGCGGTGCTCGGTCAGCACGCGCTTGACGCTCTCGTAGCAGCGGACGAGCTCCTGCTCGCCGGCGGTCAGCTCGAACGGTCCGGTGGTCGTGTCGGACATCGTCACATCGCCTTCCTGTCGCCCTGCGATCCCCAGACCTCGCGGTCGTCGACGAGGCGCTTGGCCTTCAGCTCGAAGCGCGGCAGCGACTCCGGCTCGGCGAGCTTGACGCCGATCCGCAGGCCCTCGTGCGCGTCGGCCAGCTCGCGGCGCAGCTCGCGCAGCAGCGGGTCCTCCTCGCCCGAGACCGCCTCGCACTCCACGAGCACCTCGATCTCGTCGCGCAGCCCGTCGACCGTGTAGAGGTGGATCTGGAACTCGTCGATCTGCTCGCGCCGGCGAACGATCTCCTCGATCGCGCGCGGGTAGACGTTCGTGCCGCGCACGACCTTCATGTCGTCGACCCGGCCGCGGATCCCGCCGTCGTAGATGTCGAAGCCGCGGCCGCACGGGCATGTCGACGCCGGCACCCGGCGCACCAGGTCGCGCGTGCGGTAGCGCAGCAGCGGGATGAACCCCCGGCCGAAGGAGGTGACGATCCGCTCGCCCTCCTCGCCGTACGGCACGGGCTCGTCGGTGATCGGGTCGACGACCTCCTCGAGGATGTGGTCCTCGATGATGTGCGCGCCGCCGGGCTGATGCTCGCACTCGAACATGACGATCGTGCCGACCTCGGTCATGCCCGCCGTGTCGGCCGCCTTGGCCCCCCACTGCTCCTCGATGAGCCGCTTCGTCGCCGGGATCGACCCGGCCGGCTCCCCGGACAGGATCAGCCGCGACACCGCGCTGCCCGGCAGGTCGATCCCCAGCGCCTGCGCCTCCTGAGCCATCCGCAGCGCGTACGTCGGGGTCGAGCACACGACCGTCGTGCCGGTGTCGACGATCTGGCGTACGCGCCCCTCGGTGGTCATGTTCCCCCCGGGCAGGACGAGGCACCCGAGCTTCTCCGCCGCGTAGTGCGCGCCCCAGAACCCGACGAACGTGCCGTAGCTGAACGCGAAGAAGATGGTGTCGCCCGGCCGGATGCCGAAGCCCCACAGCGCGTAGCACCACAGCTCGGCGATCCACTCCCAGTCCTTCGGGCCGTCGAGCACCGCGAGCGGGCGGCTGCCCGTCGTCCCCGAGGTCGTGTGGTAGCGGATCGCCGCCTCGCGCGGCTGGGAGAGCACCGCGCCGAACGGCGGATCGGCGATCTGGCTCTCCATCCACTCCGCGCGGGTGAGGAACGGGATCCGGCGCACGTCGTCGAGCGTGCGAAGGACATCGGGTGTGACGCCCGCCTCGCGCAGCCGCGCCGCCTGCCACGGTGCGTTCTGCAGCGTCCACGCGACCAGATCGCGCAGCTTGCGCAACTGCAACGCGTCGAGCTGCTCCCGCGAGAGCGTCTCGGTCCGCGGATTCCAGTACGACGTGTGCATGTCAGTCCCTCTCAGCGTCCGGGATACTCGACAGTACTACGGGCTGCCGTGCAGACGAATGATGACGGCTCCTCATTCAGGACCACGCCCGCCGGCGCAGGCCGGGCGCGACGCGGTAGCGCGGGTCGCGCTCAACGTCCCCCAGCTCGTCGAGCACGCCGGTGACCCGGGCGAGCCCGATCAGCCCGCCCCAGACCGCGGGCCCGCGAGGGTGCCCGAGCCCGACCGTCATGCCGAGGTCGACGTCCTCGCTGGACGCCACCCCGGCGTCCACGGCGAACGACGCCTCGTTGACGATCTGGGCGACGATGCGGCCGAGCACGCCGCCCGGTGCGTCGGCGACCTGCTCGGTGGCGTAGCCCAGCGCCGAGAACAGCGCGGTCGCCGCTCGCACCGCGGACCGCGGCGTCCATGGCCCGACGCCCAACTCGACGAGGCCACCCTCCTCGGGCGCCGGCTCGAGCAGCGAGAACGCACAGGCCGTGGCGACCTGGCGCGCCGCGAGGGTGGTGTCGACGCTGCTCATCAGGACGGGCCCGTCGTGGCCGGAGGGCACACGCTCGAACGTCGTGATCAGAGGCATTCCCGCCACGGGCGCCCTGTGCACGTCGATCCCTGCGCGCCGGGCCCGCTCCCGCAGCGCCAGCAGCGCCGGCTCACCTCCGGCGATCGTGATCACCGGGGGGGAGGGACCGACGACGGCGGGGGCCGCGTCGGGCTCGGGCGGCGCCGGCTCGCCGGGGTAGAAGCCGCCGCCCGCCTTGCGGCCCAGGCGACCGGCGGCGACCATGGAGACCTGGATGGGGCTCGGGCGCCAGCGCGGCTCGCCATGGGCCTGCTCCCACATGGACTCCGTGACCGCGAGGCTGACATCGAGGCCGACCACGTCCATCAGCTCGAACGGCCCCATGGGAAAGGCGCCGGCCAGGCGGCAGATCCGGTCGATCTGGCTCGGCTCGGCGACGCCGTCCTCGACGATCCGCAGCGCCTCGAGGTAGTACGGCCGCGCACAGCGGTTGACGAGGAACCCGGGACCGTCCGCGACCTCGACGACCACCTTGCCCATGCGCTCCGCGAGCGCGCGGGCCGTGGCGGCGGCCCGCGGGTCGGTCCGCGCCGAGCGCACGAGCTCGACGAGCGCCATCGCCTGCGGCGGGTTGAAGAAGTGCAGGCCGACGAGCCGCTCGGGCGCCGGCACGGCGGCGGCGAGCGCGGCGATCGGCAGCGACGACGTGTTCGACGCGAGGACCGCCCGCGGGGCCGCGGCGGCCGCGCGGGCGAGGATCTCGCGCTTGAGGTCCAGGCGCTCGGGCACCGCCTCCAGGACGACCGCGGCGCCGGCGGCCGCGGCCGCGAGGTCGATGGTGGGCGCGAGGCGCTCGAGCGCGGCCCGCGCCTCGGCCCCGGGGAGCCTGCCGCGCGCGACCGCTCGCTCCAGGCTGCCGCGCAGGCGCTGCACGCCGCGGTCCAGCGCCGCGGCGTCGACGTCGCACAGTGCCGTGGGCAGGCCCGCCCGGACCGCGACGGCGGCGATGCCGGCGCCCATCGCGCCGGCGCCGATCACGGCGAGCCGCGGCGCCGGTTCCGCGCGGGCGGCCGGCGTCGCCGTGGGGCCCTGCTCCTCCACCTGGGACACGCCATTGATTTTATACGACACGTCAGCGGGCTGCCATGTAGAGTGTTGTCTCATGAGCACCAGGGGCAGCGAATCCCGCGCATGAGCCGGGTCGTGGTGGTGACCTCGAGGGGCCATGAGTCGCAATGCCGGCGATCACGTCGATGGCCGAGGAGTTCGGGATAAGGCCGAGACGCTGCGCGGGTGCGTGCGTCAGGCTGACACCGATGACGGTTGCGCCACGTTCGGCGCGGGCCCGTGGCTGTTAGGCGCCCGCGGCCACTTCCTCCCAGATGGCCCTCGCCACCCGCATGAGCACGAGCGACTGCTCCCAGCGATCCGATATCTCGGCCTCCGCCCCGCCGTCGGCCGACCGGATCGTGATCGAGACGGGCGGCGGGCCGAGCTCGGTGACGAACGGCAGGACATCGCCGGGCCCCGCGTTTGCGAGCCAGTGCTCCATGCCCCGGCGCCACCAGCGCTTGAAGTCGGTCGCCGCCGGATGGTCGCCGTCACGTCCGATGTCGACCTGGACGGCCTGGCCGTTGGACACCCGACCGTGGAGGCTCGCGGTCCGTTCGAGAAGCGGGGCGAGGGCGTCCTCGATCTGGCTCGAGATCGGTCCGGACGCGTCATCGACCGTCGGTACCTGACCGGAGACGACGAAATGGGACAGATCGAGGGACATCACCATGTCCGGCACGGCATGGACGTACTCGACGGTGCGGATCAGGTCCTGCGTGAGGCAGGCGCGGTGCGTCTCGACGAAAAACGGCACGCCAGCGTCCCGCCCCATGCGCACGGCGGTCTTCAGGAAGTCCGTCGCCGCACTCCCGGTCAGGAAATAGTCGCGCATCTGCGCATTGACGAACGCTGCGCCCAACTCGCGCGCGCGCGCGACCTCCTGCTCGATCCCCTCGGCGGTGGCGGCGAACGTGCCGTAGCCGAGCATCAGCTCACGGTCTCGCATGAGCTCATGCCAGCCGTCGGGCTCGGCGCCGGCGGCCGGCGCGCCGAAGACGAGCACCCCCTCGAAACCCGCCTCGCGGCACCGGTCGACCTTCTCCTCCCACGTCCACTCCCGGCCTGCGGTGCCGAGCCCCCAGAGCCCCCACTCCGCCTGATAGACGCCCAAGCGCGGCGGCCGGTCGCTGCCGTCGTTGACGTACGTCATGCCACCGGCGTCGGCTCGCGTTCGCCTGCCTTGATCCGCTCCGCCTGCTCCTGGTCGAACGTGAAGTGTGCGTCGGTAACGCTGTCGACGATGCCCCCGTACCGCCGGAAGGGCTTGGTCGCATCCATCTGCAACTCCGGCAGCCGCCGCAGCGACTCCTCGAGCAGGATCTTCATCTCGAGCTTCGCGAGGTCCTTGCCGAGGCAGTAGTGCTTGCCGCGGCCCAGCGCGATGTGCTTGTTCGGCGAGCGCTTGGGGTCGAAGAGGTTCGGGTCGGCACCGTCCGCGTCTCCGCCGTTTACGGCCTCGTCCCGGTTGGCCGCAGCGAACCACACGCCCAGCACGCTCTCGGCCGGCACCTTCAGATCCCCGAACTGCGAGTCCTTGCAAACGTAGAGTGGCTTCATCGGGAACGGCGTCCCGAAGCGCAGGATCTCCTCGATGAGCATCCCGACGGCCTCCTCGTCGCCCTGGATGCTCCGGGCGTAGTCGAGGAGGTCGAACTCCGCGAGATAGGTGAAGGTGTTCGCGAGGCTCGCCCCGGTGGTGTCAGTGCCCGCCGCGCTGAACCCGTAGAGGTAGCCGATGAGCTCGTGATCGTCGATGGCGCCCTCGGTCCAAGCCTGGACGAGGATGTCGAGGAGCTCGTCCTGCGGCCGGGCGAGCCGCTTGGCGATCAGCTGCCAGAAGTAGGCCTGGACGTCCCACTGCGGCGGACAGTTGTCCCAGGTCGCCTGATTGAACTCGTCGAGCTTCTCGCGCATCCACTGCTCGCGCTCGAACTCGATGCCGGTCAGCCGGCAGATCACGCGCATCGAGAGCCGCGAGCAGAGCTCTGTGGCGACGTTGACCTCGCCCGTGCCCTTCGCGACGACGTCGTTGATGCCCTGGACCATGATGTCGCGGATGATCGGCTCCATGGTCCCGACGGCCCGAAGCTTGAACCACGGCTCGACGACCCGACGCAGCGGGTCGTGTCGACCCGCCTCGCCGTCCAGGGTGAAAGGCTCGATCATCCACATGAAGTCGAACGCCATGTGGACGGGTCCCGTTCCGGGGAGCCACGGCGCGGGATCCCGCGAGAAGGCCTCGTCGCGATTCATGAGGACCGACATCACATCCGCGTAGCTGAAGATGTGATGGACGCCTTCGTCGTCCCGAAACGGAGGGGTCGTCGGATCGTGGAACTTTGCGTCTCGGGGGAAGTCCGAGGGTTTCATTTGCCCGCCTTCTTCGGATGTGACTACCACGAGCGAGAGCTGCTCTTGCAAGGGAGCGCGTGCTGCGCCCACCACGCCGAGCCAGCCCTAAAATAATACACTGCTGCCGAGAGACGTGTGAACAATTTTGACGGGCGGCGTGTGCGCCCGTTACGTCACTCAGAGGAAGCGGGCCCCGCTGCGCACCGGCCCTCCGATGAGACGGCACCCATCCCAGACCCCACGCAACCAGCTCGACCGATCGACCGGTTGCGAAATGTGGTGCCGCGGCGTCGCAAGTGGTCCGGGGTCGATCTCGGAACTGTGATCGAGGGGGACGCTGGATCGGTGCATGCGTGGGGCAGATCGGAGGTGTTCCCGGGCAGTTATCGCGGCCGGTCGCCGAGGTGGACCAAGCGGTGGTGTCGGGGGCCGCCAGGCGCAGTCAGACGGCGGGGAGCGCACGGATGCGGTTGACCACGTCAAAGGACGGGCCGAACTGCCGAAATGGTGGATCGAGGCGGAAACGCGGTCATCGGGGCCGGCCAGACGTGTCTGGCCCTTAACCACGAGCTCGCGCTCGGGGACGGGCTACTGTTGCCATCACGCGGGGTGGGGACCTCGACCGGCCCGAGATCCGTCTGGACCGTCTCGTGGCCCGTGCCGTTGCGGACGCTGGAGCCCAGCGGCATACCGCCCCCGTTATAGGAAAGATGGCCGGTCAGCTCGGCCTCAGGCGTCGACTGGACCACCCGGCCCACCGCACCAATCATCTATTCTGGACCTGACAAAGCGACGCGTGGCAGGTCCCACCGCGTCACGCAATGTCGACGGTGCACCGAGCCGTGGCCCAGATCAACGCATCCATGAACAAGACCGGGCTCGGCTTTGCCACGGGTTCGAGCTGGTTCGTCCCTCAGCCCCAGGATCTTGTCATCACACTGCTCGGCGCGTACGTCAAGTCCCGTCGAGACACGGTGTGGTCCGGAGGACTAGTCCAGATCCTCGATGATTTCGGCTTCTCGACCGGCGCCGCGCGAGTCGCTCTCACCCGCATGGTCCGGCGACAACTGCTCACCCGCGTCAAGGATGGCCGACTCGTTCACTACGCGCTCACGCCGCGGTCGATGGCTCTGCTGTCGGAGGGTGATCGGCGGATCTTCTCCCTCCGGCGGCGCGTTCGACCGGTCGAAGAGTGGACCGTCGTGTGGCAAACGATCCCCGACAATCAGCGTCTCGAGAAGACGCGTTTCACCCATCGTTTGCGATTTCTCGGTTTCGGCTCGCTTCAGGACGGCATCTGGATCTCGCCCCATGACCGCGAAGACGAGGTCGCGGCGCTCGCGTCTTCACTTGGGCTGTACCAGGACGTCGCCGTATTGTTGAGCCGCCCCGCGAAATCATTTGACTTCGAGCGGTTCGCCCGCCGAGCCTGGGACCTGGATGCTCTGGCGGCGCGCTACCTGTCGTTTGCCGAGGAGTTCTCCGTCTACCTCGCTCCTAGGGCGCGGGCCCGGCTGACAGACCACGAGAGCTTTCTGCTCCGGACTCGCCTGGTGCACACGTTCAGGGCTTTTCCATCCCTTGACCCGGAACTGCCGGACGAGCTGATGCCTGAGCTGGGGCACAGCGTAGCGGCGGTGGAGGTCTTCGACGCGTTATACCCGGCGCTGGCCGAGCCCGCGCAACGTCATTTCGATGCAGTCACGACGAGTCGTGAATCCAACCGCGGCAGCAGCGGCAGCACGATGATCTGATCAGCCGGAGCGTGACCCGCTCGCCGGACACGCTGGCTTCATACAGGCCACGTTGTGCTCAGCTCTGAGTTCGCCGGCTGGCGAGCCGGGAGAGGACCACGGCCAGCACGAGCGAGCCCCCATAGAAGACCTGCTCGATGTATCCGGACAGACCGAGCAGCTCCAGACCGGTGATGCCCGTGGCGAGGAAGTACACGGCGATGACCGTTCCCCAGACATTGAATCGGCCCGGCACGATCGCGGTGGCGCCGAGGAAAGCGCCGGCTAGCGCGGGCAGGAGATACGAGGGGCCGACCGTGGGATCCGCGGCACCGAGGACCCCGGCGAGGAGGACGCCGCTGAACGCGCTGGCGAGTCCTGAGAACACGAGGGACCCGGCACGGACGCGGTCGACCGGGATACCCGACAGCCGCGCCACGCCGCCGCCCCCGCCGATGAAGAACAGGTAGCGGCCGAGCGGCGTGTACCGGAAGACGTACCACAGCACGAGAGCGAGCGCCAGCGCATAGAAGAAGACGAGTTGGAGCCCGCCGACGTTCGTGCGGGCCGCGTCGATCAGGCTCGTCGAGATGCCGCTGATCGCCAGGTTGTTGATGCCGATGGCGATGCCGGCAAGCAACGTGCCCATCCCGAGCGTCGCGACGATCGAGTCGATCCCGAGCCTGACGATCACGAGTGCGTTGATGCCGCCGACGATGACGCCTGCGGCAAGCGCGACCAGCACCGCGAGCGCGATCGGCCATCCATGCAAGACGTTGAGCCAGCCGACGATCACAAGGGCGAGCCCCATCGTTCCCGCGATCGATAGGTCGATGGCACCCACCGCGAGGGCGGGCAGGACCCCGATGCTCAGGACTACGAGAACGGCTTGCGAACTGAAGATGTCCTGGAAGTTGGAGAGGGTCAGGAACTTGTCGGGCTCGAGTGCGCCGAACACCGCGATGAGCACGATCCAGGCCCCGACGAGACCGTACCGGTTGGCGATGTCCTCCGCCTTGAGTCGTTGCCATGACCCGCGGTTGCGCCGACCGGATTCCTCCGGGTTACCGGGTGGCCGCTCGGTCGTGCTTGCGATCTTCGTTCCTTCCCTCATCTCATGCTCTCAGACACTCCGACATCAGGTTCTCGTACGTCAGCGCCGGACCAGCGAGCTCGCGCACCACGGCGCGATCGCGGAAGATCACCGCCCGCGTGCAGAGGTGCGCAATGTCCTCGTGCTCGGAACTCACGTACAAGAACGCAGTTCCGGCACGCGCTGCATCAGCGATCAGCCTGAATATCTGGCGCTTGGCCCCCACGTCGACTCCCTGCGTCGGCTCGTGGAGGATGAGCGCGTAGGGGTTCCGACTCAACCACTTCGCGAGAATCGCCTTCTGCTGGTTGCCCCCGCTGAACGACGCGAGCGGCAGTTCGGGCACCGGCGGACGGATCTCGAACTGCGCCATCAGACCGGCCACAGCTCGGCGCTCGCGCCTGAGCCGCAGCGTGCCTTTGCGCATGTACTTCCCGAGGGTCACTGATGTGATGTTCTCCGTGGCGGTCATCGCCTGGGCGCCACCGTCGCTCAGACGGTTCGCAGGCACGAGCCCGAGCCCGGCCCGCATGGCCACCTGGGGCGAGAGATCGGCAGCGCCGATGGTCCGATCGCCGACGGCGAGCGCGCCCACGCGAGTCTCCTCGTCCCCGAACATGAGGTACGGCAGATCATCGTGACCCATGGCGGCCAACCCGGTCACGCCGACGATCTCGCCGGATCGCAACTCCAGAGACACGCTGCGGCGCAAGACGTCTCCCGCGAACCCGTTCAATGCAAGGACCACCTCAGTCCCCTGGGCCGTGCTCACCTCAGGGTACATCTCCGTCATAGGCACACCGAGCATCGCCTCGATCAGCGAGTCCTCCGTGAAGGACCCGGCAAGGTCCTGTGCCACCACCCGGCCGTCACGGAGCACCGTCACGCGGTCGCTGATCGAGAGCACCTCACCGAGCCTATGGGACACGAAGAGAACGGAGCTGCCGCGATCTGCAACCCGTCTCAGGGTCGACAGCAGCCGGCCGGCGCTCTCCGAATCCAGCGGAGCGGTCGGCTCGTCGAGCACGATCGTCCCTCCGCCAGCTTCCTGGCCAAGCGCTCGGACCACCACCAGAAGCGTCCGCTCCACGTAACTCAGGCTCCCCACGCGAGCGTCGAGATCGAGCGCCACGCCGAACTCCCCGAGCAGCCGCGCCGCGCGCCTTCGTTCCTCGCGCCAGTCGATCCGCCAGAACCTGTTCAGGTCGTAGCGGCCGACGGTCATGTTCTCGAGCACTGACCCGCCCTCGAAGAGGCCGAGATCCTGATGGACGAACCGCATGCCGGCGGCATTCGCGTCATGCGGGCTGATCGGCAGCTCGAGCGGCCGGCCAGCAGCCAATATCTGGGCCCCATCGTCGGGGGCGTGGAAGCCCGAGAGGATCTTGATCAGGGTCGACTTGCCCGAGCCGTTCTCGCCCACCAGGCCGTGGACTTCGCCCGGCACCAGTGTCAGATCTACCCCCTGAAGAACGGGGCGGCTCGCGAAGGTCTTCGAGATGTTGCGCAGCTCGATCACAGTGATGCGCCGCGCGCTCGCTCGTCATCTGGAGACATCGTTCAATTTTGCCCCCACAGCTTCTTGTACTCCGTCCGGAAGTCGGCGGGTCCGTACCACGCCTCCTCCGGCTTGCTCAGGTCGAGGGAGTCGATGTTCGATGCGTCGAACAGCCGGTTCGGCAGGTTCTCGCTCTCGACAGGCGGCTTCCCGCTCAGGATCCGAGCGGTCTGATCGATCGCGCCCCAGCCGAGCCAGACGAGCGGAGAGCCGATGTCCGCCAGCACCATGTCCTTGCGCTTCAGCGCCTGCATCACCGGGAGGGTGGCGTTGTAGCTGACGAACTTGACGTTCCCTGCCTTGCCCGTCCTCGCCACGGACGGTGCCATCGACGGCTCCATCGCGTCATAGAGCGGCACCATGTAGTTGACGTCAGGATCGCTCTTGAGCACGGAGGACGTCAGCGACGGCAGCTGGGTGTTCCACTGGACGAGCTGCACCTGCTTGGTGGCGAGCTTGCAGCCTGGGCACAGGCGCGTGTACTCCTCCGTGAACGCCTTCAGCATGGGGCCGGTGGTGGCGAGATCAGGCGAGCCCACCAGCACGGTGTTGGCCTTGCCGCCGGAATCGGTGGCGACGACGGAGGCCATCTGCCTGGCCGCGCACGTGTAGCAGAACGAGACGATCCCCTTGATGCCGAGCTGCTCGAGGGATGCGGGGGGCGCCTGCGGATCGCGGGCGGTCAGCTCGATGATCGGGATCCCGGCGCGTGCCGCCTCCTTGAGTGGCGCGGCCAGCGCCTCGGCTGGGACCGACTGCAGGATGATCGCCGCCGCCTTGCGGGACACGGCCTGGTCGATCAGCCCGGAGGCCGTCCCGACCTGTCCGCGCGAATCGACCGCGACCAGGTTCATCCCGAGCGCCTCGGCCGCCTCCTTCTCGCCCTGGACGACGGACTGCACGAACGGGAAGCTGAGTCCCGGCACGATCGCGTAGACGGTCTTGCCGGTCAGGCCGCCAGCGTCGAACGCCGGACCGGGCGCCTTGAACTGAACGGGCGCCCGGAGCTGGTCGAGCGACGTGCGCGCTTCATCAAGCGCCGCATTCTGCGTACCTGTCGCCGATGTGCCTGCGCCGCCGGTCGCGGTCGTGGACGAGTCCCCGCCTCCGCAGCCTGCCAGCATGGCCGCCACCGCGACCACAGACACGGCGCCGAGCACACACGCCCCCGCCGGTCGCCCGCGCCGACGCCACGACCACGATCCGTCCCTCTTCGGCATGTGACCCCACCCCCACGAACTCGACATCGATGACCCAATGATTGTTGTGAACCGCGCTACCGGATCGGCTCGGCGAACCGCGCGTGGAGAGCGAGAAGATCCTCCAGCGACGGAGCACCTGCCCTGCGCTCATCGATCTTGGACATGCCGCACTCCGTGGCAGCTGCGAATCGCATCCCGCCGCTGCCCTTGGCCGCCGCTTCGATCAGCTCGCGCGTTCGCTGCTCTTCGCCCTCGAAGTCGATGACGCCGAGCGCCAGTCGCTTGACCTTCAGATCGCGCAACGGCTCGTAGTAGCCGGGACTCCGGCCGGTCTCACGGTCCGCCGGCATGTGCGCGAACTCGATCTGGTCCGCGATCGCGTTGCCGAGCTGCACGCACAGCGACAGATCCTTCGGGACCGTGAAGTGACGATGTCCCAGATCGCCGTAGCAGAAGTGGACGCCTCGCTCGACGCCCGGCGCGGCGTCCAGCGCATCCCTGAGCGCCCCGGTGATGAACTCCATCGTCCCCATCCGGCCCGCCGCGACGAAGGCGCCGGTGAGCACACCGACCTCGAGCGTCACGTCGAACTGGAGGAGCAGGTCGTTCGCGGGCACCACGCGGCCGATCGCCTTCACCTCCTCGGCGATCGCCTTCGCGTACACCGGAAAGAACCGCTCCTGGTCCTGTTCGTGAACCCACGCGACGACGGTCGCATACGGCGTGGGGACCGCCACCTGGAACTTCACATCGGGTGGAACCGCGCCTTCCTCGCGCAGGCGCCGGAAGATCGCGTAGGACTCCTCGGCCGCGTCGGCATACCCGAGGGACCGGGCCGGGAGCTCCGTCACCGATGCGTCCACCGCGAGGGCCGGCATCTCCGCATACGCCCGATTCTCCGGCGCAGGCATCGTCTTCGTACCGGCGTGCTCGATTCCCTCGATCCCGGTCAGCTTGTCAAGCTGCCACGCGATCCACTGGTTGCGCTCACCGGTCTCGCCGTCGGGCAGCGCGTACAGATGCCCCGACAGGATGCGGGCCGCGAGCCGCATCGCCGTCTCGCTGTCAGCCGCCTTCATGCCGCCGACGAGATGCACTCCCACCGCAGTGTCCACCGCCACATCAACCATGCCCTCTCCTTCCGTCGAAGCTGCCGGCGCACACATCGCACGTACGACGCATCGGGATCACTAACCCGCATCCGCCGCGTTCGTCAGGACCTCGTCCGATCCGTACAGTCGTATCTCGAAATCCTCCAGCGGCCCCCCGAGACGCTGCTCGAAGACGGCGCGCTGCTGGGCCGCAAACTGCTCGGCCGCGAGGGCACGCCGCATCCCGGCGCCGTCTCGGCGGTCGCGGTACAGGAGCCGGTTGATTTCACTGATCGGTAGCGCGGGATGTGGTGACACCAGCCGCTCGACCGAGTCCCCGGCTTGAACAGATCCGGGCTCCAGAACGCGAAGATAGTAGCCAGTGAAGCCAGCGTCCTGGACCCACTTGGCGATCTTCGGCAGCGTGTAGCGGGCGGCGATCTTGAAGCACGGTTGGCGCGCCTGCGTCACCTCAGCTACGACCTGCCCGATCTGCAAGACGTCTCCAATACACGCCTGCTCCTCGGTCAAGCCTCTGACGGTGAGGTTCTCTCCGAAACCAGGGACCGGCACGTCGCGCCCGAGCCGTTGTCGCCAGTACGGGTAATGCTCCTCCGCGTAGACAAGGATCGCCTTGTCCGGCCCTCCGTGCCGGATCTGGTCTCCCTGCTCGTCACCAGCCAGACCGAGAGGCCCGACAGCAACAGGGCCCTTTTGCTCGTGCTTCACAAAGGCGGTGCGAACAGTGCCGCTTCTGTACGGGACGTCGGCTGGCTTCCCGACGCTGACAGCGACTACCGTGGGTCTAGCGCTCAACGTGTCCTCTCCATACGGGATCGTTGCTATTCGCCGAGTCCTCGCGGACTCCACCCTGCCACCCTCTCCCCTCACCGGTTCGGTACCTCAAAGCCCGAACCGGCCGTAGTTTACAGGCCACCGCGGCGCAGTGTCAAGTGTTTCTAACGACACTTGTACGGACTTCCAGGTTGCGAAGTACCATGGGCCACGGACGTCATGTGAAGTAACCGCAGCGGCCCGCCTATCAGCTCTCCGTCACTCCGTCGAGGCCACGGATGGCGGCACGATCGATCTTGCCGGACCCGGTCTTCGGCAGGTCCGCCAGAAAGACGATCTCGCGCGGATACTTGTGCGGCGAGAGCGTGCGCTTGACATGTTCGCGCAGCGCATCGGCCAGCGCCTCGCCAGGGTCGTGGCCCGGTCGCGCAACGACGTAGGCGCACGTCAGGACGAGTCCGTCGCGCGCGACGCCGGCCACCGCCGCCTCGGCGACCGCCGCGTGGTCGAGCAGGCACTGCTCGACCTCGGCCGGCGCCACCCAGATGCCCCCGACCTTCAGTAGGTCGTCGGCGCGACCGCGGTACGTGAAGTAGCCGTCCTCGTCGCGGCGCAGGAGATCTCCCGTGTGCACGACATCGCCCGCGAACGTCCGCAGGCTCTTGGGACGGTCGGCCCAGTACATGAGCGCGGCCGTCGCCCCCTGCACCCAGAGCTCGCCGTCCTCGCCATCCCCGACGTCGGCGCCGTCGGCGCCGACGAGCCGCGCGGTGTAGCCGGGAACGAGGCGCCCGATGGTCCCCGGACGCATCCGCCCGGGCGCTTGCGAGATGTAGACGTGGTAGACCTCCGAGGAGCCGAGGCCGTCGAGCACCTCGACGCCGAAGCGCTCCATCCAGCGGCCGAGCAGCGGCGCAGGAAGCGCCTCGCCGGCGGACGTGCAGAACCGCAGCGCCGAGAGATCGTGCTCGTCTGCTCCCGGTAGGTCGAGCATCTGCTGCATCATCGTCGGGACCGTGGCGAGGACGGTCGGGCGATGGCGCTCGACGAGGTCGAAGATCCGCTCGGCGGTGGAGCGCTCGGGGAACACGATGCCCGCGCCGCCGACCGCGAACGGAAAGAGCGTGGCCAGGTCCCGCGCGTAGCCGAAGAACAACTTCGGGACCGGCAGGACCACGTCGTCGGCGGTCAGCCCGAGCACCTGCTGGCCGTACCACTCCGCGCTCAGGCGCGGCGCGCTGTGCGTATGGACGGCGGCCTTCGGCGCGCCGGTGCTGCCTGTCGTGAACTTCCAGATCGCGATGTCGTCGCGGAGGGTCGGCTCGGGCTCGAGCGTGTCGGGCGCCTCACGGACCGCGGCCTCCCACGCCACCTCGCCCGCCCGCAGCTCCGTCTCTTCAACGCCCACCACGAGCACGACCGCGTCCACGTGAGCGTCGGCCGCCGCCTCGCGGACCCGTTCAATCGTGGTCGCGTCGGCAACCACCAGACGGGCGCGCGAGTACCTCAGGTAGTACGCGATGTCCTTGGCTTGGAGGAATGTGTAGGCCTCGGCGGTGACCGCGCCGATCTTGATCGTGGCGTACCAGGCGGCAACGAACTCAAAGCCGTCGGAGAGCGCCAGGAGCACCCTGTCGCCTGGGCGGACGCCGGCGGCGCGGATGACATGCCCGGCGCGGTTGGTGAGCGCGGCGAGGTCGGCGTAGCTGACCGTCGTGTCGCCGCTCACGAGCGCGGTGCGCTGGCCACGTCCCTCGTCGAGCTGACGATCGATCACCCAGCTCGCGAGGTTGAACTCCGGCGGGATGTCTTCGAGCTCCAGCGGCATCCCACGCTCAAGCGCTCGCGCCAGCTGCCGCGGCGACCGCACCGCGCCGTCCGATCGACGTCGCGATGACAAGGTTCTTGTACTCGTCGACGCGCGCCTGCTGGCCCTCGGCGACCACGACCGTCGTGATAGGCGTCCACACCACGGCCGGACCCTCGAAAGCGTTGCCGGGCTCGAGACGCTCGAAGTCGTAGCCGTCGATCTCCCGCATCTCATCGGCGATGGGCACCCAGGCCTCCACGCGCTTGACGATCGCGTGCTCGGCCGCACTGTCGCCGACGTCGGCGTGACGGAAGTCCGGCTTGCGCACGCGGCCCTCGCCGCGCATGCGGAAGCTGACCATCTCGATGCCCGCCTCGCGATAAGCCGACTCCTGCCCGTACTTCTCCCGGTAGAGGCTCTCGAAGCGATCGACGGCGCGCTCGAGCGTCGCGGCGTCGAGCGGCCCGTCGGTGTCCACCGGCACGGTGAGGATGTGGACCTGTCGCCGGTAGCGCATGTCGACCGACCGCTGGAGGTGCACGGCATCTCCGGTGAAACCCTCGTCCCCGAGCTGGTCGAGCATCCGCTGCTCGAGCTGCTCGTAGATGCCGGCCACCTCCGCGGCGTCAGCCGGGTGCTGGACGGGCTGGGTGACCTGATCTTCGTGGGCGATGTCCGACGTGATGAGACCGAACGCGCCATGCACCGACGCCGAGTACGGAACCACGATCTGCGGTGTGCCGAGCTCTTCCGCGTAGGCGCCCACGTGCATGCCGGCCGTGCCGCCGAACGAGAACAGCGCGAAGTTGCGCGGGTCCAGGCCCCGCTGGACGGTCGTCTTGTGCAGCAGGTCGTGGAAGAGGCTGTTGGCCAGCTTGTACATCGCCGCCGCCGCCTCCATCTCGTCCATGCCCATCGGCTTGGCGACCTTCTCCGCGAACGCGCGCCTGGCCAGGTCGACGTCCAGCGACTCTCGGCCGCCGAAGAAGTAGTCGGCGTTGAGGTAGCCCAGCAGCGCATCCACATCGACGATCGTCGGCTCGGTCCCGCCATGCTGGTAGACCACCGGCCCGGGGTACGACCCGGCGCTCTGCGGCCCGATCTGCGGAGTGCCGGTGCGCGGATCGATCGAGATGATGCTGCCCCCCGCCAGACCGAGGGAGACGATGTCCATCTTCGGCAGCGCGTAGTGGTAGCGGAGTACCATCGACTCGCGCTGGTACTCGATCAGGCTGTCACGCACGACGCCGACCTTGAACGTGGTGCCGCCCATGTCGGCGGCGATGATGTTCTTGGCGCCGATGAGCTCGCCCAGGCTCTTGGAGCCGACGAGACCCGAGACCGGGCCGGACTCGATCATGCCGACCGGCGCGCGCGCCGCCTTGTCGAACGGCAGGAGGCCGCCGTACGCCTGCATGACGAGCAGCACGCCGGCGAAGCCTTCGTCGCGCAGCTCCGAGGCGAGGGCGTCGAGGTATCGGTGCACCACCGGGCCGAGGCGCGCGTTCAGCGCCACGGTGGAGGTCCGCTCGTACTCGCCGACGATCGGCGCGATCTCGTGTGAGGCGGTGAAGAACGCGTCCGGACAGACCCGTCGCACGACCTCGGCGACCGCCTCCTCGGTCTCCGGGTTGGTCACCGACCAGATGAGGCTCACGCCGATCGACTCGGCGCCGGCGTCGAGGAGGCTGCGCAGCGCGGCCTCGACCTGGGCTGGATCCACCGGCACCCGGACGTTGCCCTGGGCGTCCGTGCGCCCGCGGATGCCTCGGATGAGGCTGCGCGGCACGACCGGCTCCGGCTTGTCGGTGTCGATGGGGTTGCGCTTGCCCTCCTCCGTGAGCCCCGACCAGCGGCCGTACCCGCCGCGCATCGCGAACAGCGTGTCCTCGAACCCTCCCGTGACGAGCAGTCCCGCCGTGGCCAGGGTCCCGTCGACGACCGCGTTCTCGGCGACCGTGGTGCTGTGCAGGAACAGCGTCGTCCGCGACAGCAGATCCGCGCGATCGATGCCCAGCTCGCGTGCCGCGCTCGCGACCGCATTGAGGATGCCGGTCGCGAAGTCAGGCGGCGTCGAGAACGCCTTGCCCAGCGTGACCGTCCCCTCGGCGTCCACCACGACGCAGTCGGTGCCCGTGCCGCCGATGTCGATGCCGACGACGTACTGGGGGTCGGGAGTGTGGTCGGCCATCGTCAGCTCTCCTGTCCAGGCCAGGACGTCACGGAATCGTCGAGCGGGGGGTCGTCCCGCCATACCACCTCAGTGTCGAGCAGCGTGCCACAGGTCGGGCAGCAGCATTCGAGCAGCGCGAAGTCGGGATCCTCGGAGCGGAAGGCGCCCGCCCTGGCCATCGGCGAGCGCACGATCGTCGCGCGGCGCTTCCACATCTCGCCGGCGGGCGCCACCTCGGCAGCGCACCAGGTGCACTGCGTCGCTCCGGTCGCCGTCTGCTGAAGGTACTCGCCGAGCGGGCGCCCGCTGAAGGGCACGTCGGCGCGCGTCCCCAGCGCCGGCTCCACCTCCTGCCCGATGCGCGCGGCGCGCATCGCCAGCCGCCGCCGCTCCGTAGCGGCGGCGTCGACCGCCGCGCCGGCGAGTACCACGCCGTAGACGTCGTGAGCCGCCTCCGCCGAGACGAGGCCGCGCTCGACGTCGTCGCGCACCCGGTCCGGTTCGCGGTCCAGCGGATCGCCGTAGCCGCCGCCGCCCATGAATCGTACGTACTGGATGTCCGTCACGCCGAGGTCGACGCTGCCCCAGAACTGGTCCACGCGCTCGCCGGCGACGATCTCCTGCAGGCTGTCCGGCAGATCGGCCGCGTTGGTGTCCCGGAAGGTGCTGTAGCGCACGTTCGATCCCGGATAGCCGCCGAACATCCCGAGGCTCATCGGCGCACGCGTGCCCTTGCCGAACAGGACCACGCCGAGCTCGGCGCCGCCGACGCCGGTCGGGGCGAATGCGTACTCGTGGCACACGCCGCCCCGGAACTTGCCCGGCCCGCCAGAGTCCACGACCACCCGCCGGAAGAGGTAGACGAGCGGGGTGTTGAGCTCCTGGCTCTCGGCGTTGGCCCAGCGTGAGACGACGTTCGGGATCTCCCCTCCGATGTCGACGCCGTCGGCGAACGCACGCGCGCCTCCTGAGCCGCCGAAGGTGTCGGTCAGCGGCGCGATGAAGAAGCTGCCGTCGGGCGCGATGCCGTGCGTCTCGACGTGGGCGTGGCTCCCGTGCCAGACCGCTGTGGCGCGGTCGCGGTAGCGCTCGCTGGCGCCGAACATCTTCGACAGCGCCAGCGTCGACAGGTTGTTGACGATCTGGACGGTGCCCACCGTGGCGATCGAGATCGGCGCCGGGCGACGGCAGTTGACGACCGAGCCCTCGGGCGCGACGAGCTCGAGGGCCCGCGTCACGCCCTCGTTCCACGTCACGTCCCAGGCCAGCAGCGGGAAGATCGGCGCGAACATCGCCCCCCACGTCGCCCAGTAACAGCAGTTGATCCCGAACTTCGCCTCCGGGCTCGTCCCAGTGAAGTCATAGGTCAGCGTGTCGTCTCGCTTCGTCACGGCCAGCTCGACGCGGCAGGTGGTGTCGTCGGGGAGGTCGACGTACTCCCGCACATGCCAGGTTCCGTCCGGCAGCTCTCCCAGGCGCCGGCGCACGAGGCGCTCGGACTGGTTGATGAGCTCGTCGGCGACGGCGCGGACCGTCTCGACGCCGTAGTCGGCGTAGATGCGCCTCATCCGCATCTTCGCGACGTGATTGGCGGCCAGCTGCGACTTGAGATCGAGCTGCGTCATGCCCGGGTCGCGCACCAGGTTGAGGAAGGTCTCGACGACGTCCTTGCGCAGCTTGCCGCGCTCGACGATCTTCAGACCCTTCGTCTGGAAGCCCTCCTGGAAGTTGTCGACCGCGTTGGGCGAGAAGCCGCCGGGATCGACGGCGCCGATGTCGGTGACGTGGACGAAGTTCGCCACGAACCCGGTCAGCTCGCCCTCGTAGTGGATGGGCGAGATCATGTACACGTCCGGCGGGTGCAGGGCGGCCGTGTAGGAGTCGTTGAAGAAGTAGACGTCGTCCTCGTCGATGCCCGGGTCGTCGCTGAAGTTCTCGATGATGTGCTTGACCGCCTGGGCAGCGCTGGTCAGGTGGTGCAGGAACCCGACGCCGCCCACCATGAGCCCGCCGTCCGGGAGGTAGAGCGAGGCCATCATGTCGTGGCCCTCGTTGGTGATCGGCGAGCCCGAGACGTTCTCGAGGGCGATGATCGTCTCGTCGGTCACCCGCAGGAGCTTGTGGCGAATGATCTCGAAGGTGACGGGATCGATCGCCGCGCCCTGTCCGCCTCCTGCTGCCTGTTCGGCGACTGTCATCGGTTGCCCTCCTGAGTCAGACGCGGATGTAGAGCCCCGGCGTGTCCCGACCGCCGGTTCCCGCCGCGAGGTCCCGTACCTGCTGGGTCAGCATGTCCGTGAGCGTGACGAGGCTCTGCCGACCCTCATCGACGGTCGCGTCGGCCGGCGTGCCGTTGTAGGCCTTCGGCAGCCCCATGGCGACGAAGTCCTTGGCGCCGTGCGCGATCTCGGCGGCGAGGTTCTTCGGCATCGGCTCGAGCGCCGCCATGACCTGCTCGTCGACGAGCCCGGGCCGCGCTGCGAGCACGATCGAGGTCTCGTATCGACCGGCGTGGCTGCCACCCTCGCGAACCTCGTCGGTCAGCTGCTCGGCGCGGCGCTTGCGGGTGAGGTCGAGATAGCCGACGACGTTGCCGGTGCGGCGCTCGGCCTCGTCCATCGCTCGATGCAGCGTCTTGATGTGCTCGGGCTCGAAGTGGTTGTTGACGATCACCACGTGCCCCAGCCCCTGCCGGGCCAAGGAGACGCAGATGTCGACGAGCAGCGCCAGCAGCGTCTCCTCCTCAATGTGGATCGCGCCGGGCCACGCCTTGGTGAATCGTGTCACCCCGTAGCCGATCTCGGGCAGGATCGAGACTTGGACGTCCGGGTCGTCGCGCAGCGCGCGCGCCACGCGCAGGCACATCTCCGCCGAGATGATCGGATCGGTGGCCAGGGGCGAGTGCGGCCCGTGCGGCTCGGTCGACCCCACCGGCAGCAGCAACACCACCGGGCGCGGGTCCTCGATCATGCGCGCAACCTCGGCGTACGTGCGGTTGGCGAAGTACAGACCCTCGTCATCCGCGATCCGATCCGGGCGGCCTGCGGCCTGGTCACGCCGTGCGCGTTGTCCCAACCGTTCCTCTCCCTCGTGCCGTGCCGCGGAAACTGTACATGTCGGTCTGCTGTCCTGTCGACTATCGCCGCACACGGCCCGGGTGGCGCTGTGTTCCGGGACCCTTGACAACGCCGCATTGCGGGTTGATCGCCACCGATTGCCGCGCAGGCGCCCTCCGGTCGCACCAGACCGTAGATCCAACGTCGAGGTGTCGGCAATCCATCGCAGTACTGAACCGCGCCGCGCCGGACGCCGCCTCGGACCCCGTTCCGCGCGGCGCCATCCGCGGGCGTGGGAACCACTGCTCCTCGACCCAGGGACGGGCCGGCAAAAAAATTAGACGACATCCCACCGGGCTGCCATGTAGACTGTTGGCTCATGTGGTCGCTGCGGAACCCATCCCGCGCATGAGGCTCCCTGGGTCAACCTGTATGTCCGACGAGCCGTCGAAGGGCGCCGCGTCGGGTGGGACAGGAGACGTGGCCGTCGTGCCGCAGGCGCGACAGGACGCCACACCGGGCGCGGGAGAGGCTGCGGATGGCGTGGCAGCTGCCTCTGGCGCTCGCGTGGTCGCGGCAGTCCCCCACCCCAGCCCGCAGGACGGCGGGGTCAACGGCGGACTTGTGGCCGCGACGCAGAGATTGCGGCTCCTCATTGACTGGTCCTCTACGGGGCTCCGTCCTGTAGCCGCTTGCGGTACAGCACACAGCCGGGCGAGGCTGGTCGCACGACGGCCCTCCCAGGGGACAGCGCGACCGGCCTTCACCCGGCGGGGGCCGTGGCCAGCGCGAAGCTACGGTCGGCGTCAGGTCCGAGAGGTTGCCCAATGAGCCGGGTCGTGGTGGTGACCGGGGGGGCCAAAGGGATCGGCCGTGCCGCGGCGGGCGCGTTCGCCGCGCTCGGCGACCGCGTGTTCGCGCTCGGTCGCGACGAGACGGCGCTGGCGAAGCTCGCGCCGTCGCTCGGCCTGCCCGGCGAGACGGTGCAGACGCGCGTCTGCGACGTGGCCGACGAGGCGCAGGTCGCCGAAGCGTTCCACGCGATCGGGCCGGTCGACGTGCTCGTCAACAACGCGGGGATCGCGGAGAGCGCGCCCTTGGCGCGCACGAGCCTGGAGAGCTGGCAGCGCCACTTCGCGGTCAACGCGACCGGGGCGTTCCTGTGCACGCGGGCGGTCGTCGACGGCATGCGCGAGCGTGACCACGGGGCGATCGTGACGGTCGCCTCGACGGTGGCGAAGGTCGGTGCGCCGTACACCGCCGCGTACACGGCGTCCAAGCATGCCGCCGTGGGCCTGATGCGTGCGACGGCCGCCGAGATGGCCGGTACCGGGGTGCGCGCGAACGCCGTGTGCCCCACGTACGTCGACACGGAGATGACGCAGCGCTCGGTCGCGCACATCGCCCAGAGGACCGGGCGCCCGGCCGAGGACGGCGTGGCCGCTCTGGCCGCCGCGGCGCCGCTCGGTCGCCTGCTGGACCCGCACGAGGTGGCGGCCGCGGTTGTGTGGCTGGCCTCGCCCGAAGCGGCATCGATCAACGGCCAGGCGCTGGTCCTGGACGGAGGAGGCATCCAGACGTGAGTCCTTTTCGCGCATCCGCCGCGATCACCGAGAAGTGGGAGCACTTCCGCTTCGAGGTCTCTGACGGGGTGGCCACGGTCACCCTCGACCGGCCGGACAAGCTCAACGCGCTGACGTTCGAGTCCTACGCCGATCTGCGCGACCTCGTCGCCGAGCTGCCGCAGCGCGGCGACGTCAAGGTGCTCGTGCTGGCCGGCGAGGGGCGCGGCTTCTGCTCGGGCGGCGACGTCGAGGAGATCATCGGCGAGCTGCAGAAGATGAAGGCCGCCGAGCTGCTGGAGTTCACGCGAATGACGGGCTCCGTCGTCGAGGCGCTGCGCACGGTGCCGATCCCGGTGATCGCGTCCATCAACGGCGTCGCCGCCGGCGCCGGGTCGGTGCTCGCGCTGGCCAGCGACTTCCGGCTGCTGTCGCGGTCGGCGTCGTTCCGCTTCCTGTTCACGCACGTCGGGCTGTCGGGCGCGGACATGGGCTCGGCGTATCTGCTGCCGCGCATCGTCGGGGCGGGCCGCGCGACGCAGATGCTCATGCTCGGCGACAAGGTGACGGCCGAGGAGGCGCTCGCCGCGGGCCTGGCCTCCAGCGTCGTCGAGCCCGACGAGCTGCCTGAGGCGACCCGCGCGCTCGCGCGCCGCCTCGCCGACGGGCCGGCGCTGGCCTACGGGACGACGAAGGCGCTGATCCAGCGCGAGCTCGACATGAACCTGTCGGGCGCGATCGAGATGGACGCGATGACCCAGGCGCTGCTGATGCTCAGCCACGACCATGGCGAGTTCTACACGGCGTGGAGCGAGGGGCGCAAGCCCGATTGGCAGGGCCGCTGAGATGGCACACGAGACCGTCACGTCACCCGACCTCGCGCCGCCGGTCGGCTACGCGCACGCCGTGATCGCGGCGCCCGGGCGCTACGTCGCGCTCGGCGGCCAGACCGCGCTCGGCCCCGACGGCACCACGATCCAGGGCAGCACGATGGCCGAGCAGTTCGACGCCGCGGCCGGCAACGTGATCGCCGCGCTGACCGCCGCCGGCGGCAAGCCCTCGGACATCATCTCGATGCAGATCTTCGTCACCGACGTGCCCGCCTACAAGGCGGCGCTGCGCGACCTCGGGCCGCTCTGGCACAAGCACTTCGGCCGCCGCTATCCCGCCGCCGGGCTGTTCGGCGTGACGCGCCTCTACGACGACGAGGCGCTCATCGAGCTCATGGCCGTCGCGGTCGTCGAGGAGTCGAGATGACCGCGACCGCCGCCACCGCCACGGCGATGTCCGCGCCGCTGCTCGACGCCCACCTCGACGACGGCCAGCTCGAGCTGCTCGCCGGCACGGCGCAGGCCGCGCGCGAGCGCCTGGCGCCGGTCGCCGAGGCCGGCGCGCCCGGCGAGGTCAACCGCGAGCTCATGGCCGGCCTCGCGCAGACCGGGCTGCTCGGCCGGCTGTTTCGCCGCGACGGCGACCGCTGGGCGCCGGACGTCGGCGCGATGGAGCTGTGCCTGATCCGCGAGGGCCTGGCCCGCTACTGCACCGAGGCCGAGACGGCGTTCGCCGTCCAGGGCCTCGGCTCGTTCCCGATGCTGCAGTCCGGCAGCGCGCAGCTCGTCGAGGCGTGGGCGCCACGCCTGGCCACGGGCGAGGCGGTCGCCGGCTTCGCGCTCACCGAGCCGCAGTCGGGCAGCGATGTCGCGGCGCTCGCGCTGCAGGCCCGCCGCGACGGCGACGGCTTCGTCCTGACCGGCGAGAAGGTCTACATCTCCAACGCCCCCGACGCCGACGCCTACTCCGTGTTCGCCCGCACCACCGAGGGCGCCGGCGCCCGCGGGCTGACCGCGTTCTGGGTGCCGCGCGACTCGCCCGGCCTCGAAGGGCAGCGCATCGACCTCCTCTCGCCGCACCCCATCGGACGGCTCGTGTTCGACGGCGTGCGCGTCGAGCCCGAGCAGGTGCTCGGCGACGTCGACGCCGGCTTTCGCGTCGCGATGCGCACGCTCGACCTCTTCCGTCCCAGCGTCGGCGCGTTCGCGGTCGGCATGGCGCAGGCCGCGATCGCCGCGGCGCGCGACCACGCCGCCACGCGTCAGGCGTTCGGCCGGCCGATCAAGGACTTCCAGGGCATCTCCCATCGCCTGGCCGACGTCGCCACCCGCGTGCAGGCCGCCCGTCTGCTCGTCCATCACGCCGCGACCGCCTATGACCGCGGCGTGCGCCCGGTGACGCAGACCGCGGCGATGGCCAAGCTCATGGCGACGGAGACCGCTCAGGAAGCCGTCGATCTCGCCGTGCAGGTGCATGGCGCCCGCGCGCTCGAGCGTGGGCATGTCCTGGAGCATCTGTACCGCGAGGTTCGTGCGCCGCGCATCTATGAAGGCGCATCCGAGATCCAGCGCGAGATCATCGCGCGCGCTCTGTTTGCCACCGTCAGCGAGGACCAGCGATGAAGATCGCCATCACGGGCGGCGGGCCGGGGGGCCTGTATGCCGCGATCCTGTTCAGTCGCCTCGGCGCCGGCCATGAGGTCACGGTGTGGGAGCGCAACGCGCCGGATGACACGTTCGGCTTCGGGGTCGTGTTCTCCGACGAGACGCTGACCGCGTTCGAGGCGGCCGACCCGCCGACGTTCGCGCAGATCACCGAGAGCTTCGCGCGGTGGTCGGACATCGACATCCACTATCGCGGGACGGTCCAGCGCTCCGGGGGCCACGGGTTCTCGGCGCTGAGCCGCCAGCAGCTGCTGCACATCCTGCAGTCGCGCGCGATCGAGCTCGGCGTCGAGGTGCACTTCCAGGCCGAGGCGCCGCCGATCGAGCAGCTGACCGCCGGCTATGACCTGGTGATCGCGTCCGACGGCATCAACAGCGTGGTGCGCGAGACGCTCGCCGACCGGTTCGAGCCGTCGCTGGACCGCCGCAGGTGCAAGTTCATGTGGCTGGGCACCGACCTCGTCTTCGAGGCGTTCACCTTCCACATCGTCGAGACCGAGTGGGGCGTCTTCCAGATCCACGGGTATCCGTATGACGCGACGATGAGCACGTTCATCGTCGAGACCGACGAGCAGACGTGGCGGCGCGCCGGCCTCGACGCCACCGAGCACCACCAGTTCGCCCCGGGCGAGAACGACGAGGAGGCGATCGCGTTCTGCCGCGAGGCCTTCGCCGACATCCTGCAGGGCCACTCGCTCGTCGCGAACAACTCGCGGTGGCTGAACTTCCAGACCGTGCGCAACGAGCACTGGTCGGCGGGCAACGTCGTCCTGCTCGGCGACGCGGCGCACACCGCGCACTTCTCGATCGGCTCGGGCACGAAGCTGGCGATGGAGGACGCGATCGCGCTGGCCTGGGCGTTCCGCGACCACGACGGCGACGTCCCCGACGCGCTGGCCGCCTACGAGGCCGAGCGCCGGCCGGTCGTCGCGAGCACGCAGCGCGCCGCGCAGGCCAGCCTGGAGTGGTTTGAGGGCATCAGCCGCTATGTCGGCCAGGACCCGTGCACGTTCGCGTTCAACCTGCTGACGCGCAGCCGCCGCATCACGTACGACAACCTGCGAGTGCGCGACGCGGACTTCGTGCAGCGCGTCGACGAGGTCTTCTGCGGCGCCGGCACCGGCGGCGCGGCCAGCAACGGGCGCGGCCAGACCCGGCCGCCGATGTTCATGCCGTTGCGCCTGCGCGACCTCGAGCTCGCAAACCGCGTGATCGTCTCGCCGATGGACATGTACTCGGCGGTCGACGGCACGGTCGGCGACTTCCACCTCGCCCACCTCGGCACACGCGCCGAGGGCGGCGCGGCCATGGTCATGACCGAGATGATCTGCGTGTCCGCCGAGGGCCGCATCACCCCCGGCTGCGGCGGCCTGTACCGCGACGACCACATCGCCGGCTGGAAGCGGGTCGTCGACTTCGTCCACGCCTACACCCCCGCACGGATCGGCGCCCAGATCGGCCACAGCGGCCGCAAGGGCTCCACCAAGCTCATGTGGGAGGGCATCGACGAACCGCTGCCCGAGGGCGGCTGGGACGTCATCGCGCCCTCGCCGCTGCCCTACTTCCCGCACAGCCCCGTCCCGCGCGAGATGACCCGCGCCGACATGGACGCGGTGACGGCCGACTTCGTCGCCACGACCGAACGCGCCGCCGACTGCGGGTTCGACCTGCTCGAGGTGCACTTCGCCCACGGCTACCTGCTGTCGTCGTTTCTCTCCCCGCTGACCAACCAGCGCACCGACGAATACGGCGGCACGCTGAAGGCGCGCGCCAAGTTCCCGCTCGAGGTCCTCGACGCCTGCCGCGCGGTGTGGCCAGCGCAGAAGCCGATGTCGGTGCGCATCTCAGCCACCGACTGGACCCCCGGCGGCTTCGACGGCGACGACGCCGTCGAGCTGGCGCGGATGCTGCGCGAGCACGACGTCGACATCGTCGACGTCTCCAGCGGCCAGGTGTGGGCCGACGACGCGCCCGCCTACGGCCGCAGCTTCCAGACGCCGTTCGCCGACCGCATCCGCCACGAGGTCGGGATCCCGACCATCGCCGTCGGCGCGATCTCCAGCTGGGACGACGTCAACACCACCATCCTCGCCGGCCGCGCCGACCTCTGCGCCCTCGGCCGCCCCCACCTCTACGACCCCTTCTGGACCCTGCACGCCGCCAGCGAACAGGGCTACTACCACCGCGAACACTGGATCCCCCAATACCAAGGCGGCTCCTGGCGCCCGATGGACGGCCGCCTCGACGCCACCAAGCCCCCACCCCGCTCCTTCGACACCGCCGCCGAGGCGCGCGGGTCCGGGCGCTGGAAGCCCGCCGCCGCCTGAGCGGCGGCGTCACGCCGCCGGAGACGCTGAGCCCTCGACGAGGTGCGACGGTGCCTCGTAGTCCTGTGACTGGGAGCGGACCCACGTCTTCAGGGTCACAAGGGTCTTCGTCGAGCTGATCCGGCTGTCACGCCGGATCTGGTTGATGACCCGGTGAAGATCGCCGACGTTCTCGGCTCTGAGCAGGAGGAGGAGATCCGGGTCGCCGGCGATGACCGACACCTCCTGGACCTCCGGCACGCACTGCACGAAGTCCATGACGTCCTCCAGCGCCCCCGGGCCGACACAGACCTCCGTGTAGGCCTCGAGCGCGGCCGTCACCTTCGACGGGTCGAGTACCACGGTGTAGCCCCGGATGACGCCAGTGCGCTCGAGGCGTTCTATCCGCCGCTTGACCGGAGCGAGCGACAGATTCACCCGGCCGGCGATGTCCGTGACGGTCCGTCGAGCGTCCTCCCGAAGCAGCTCCAGAATTGCATGATCGATCTGGTCAAGGAGCTCCGGGGCGGCCATCCGATTCGATGGCGGAGCGTATCGTGACAGCGGCGGCCGCGCGCCACAGGACTCGTTCACACGGGGACCTGGCCACCGATCGCATACGTGACGTTGCTCGCCGCCTGCTCGAGGCGCGCCAGCCGCCGTTCGAAGTCCTGCCAGCCGGTGGGAAAGGGCAGACCTTCAAGGCCGAGGACGAAGGACACCCGTCCGTCCGGCCCGAACACGGGCACCGCCAACCAGTCGACCTCCTGGACGCGTCGCGGCGAGAAGTCCAGGACGTCGACGGTGAGGTTCTCGATCAGCTCGAGCTGATCGCGGCTGAGCTCCTCGGCCCGCGCGGGAAGCCGCTGCTCGGCCATCATCCGCAGCAGCTGCTCGTTGCGCGGATTCGCCGGGTCGGCGAGATACACGGAGTACCCTCGGGCGCGGACCTGCTCGAGGCGCAGCCGGGCGGACTGTCGGGCCTCTTCGCCGGCGACGAACCCGAGCCAGATCTCGACCAGGTCGGGGTCCTCCCAGGCCATGAACAGCGATGCGAGCGGCGGGATCGCCGGGATCCGGCTGCCGATGGTCATGGCCACGGTGCTGCGCAGGTCGGGAAGGTTGCCCGCGCTGGCGATGAACACGACCTCGTTGTCGACGAGCGTCTGGGCCACGACGCGACCGCCGAGCTCCTCCGCGGCGGACTCCATCTCGGCGCGGGCGCGGTCCACGAGGTTCAGCGGATTCATCAGATCCGCCCCTCGAGCGGCAAGCGACAACGCGGCGAAGCGCCCGAACCCGCCGCGGCACGAGACCAGCGGCACGCCGTCGTTCTCGCCGACTGCCCGGACTCGCCCGACGACGAGCTGGTGATCGCCCGTGTCATCGACGCGGTCGAGGGCGCATTCCATCCACGCGACGACACCGTCGATGACCGGCGCCCCGCCGGAGCTCGGGTGCCATTGCACGGTCGCAAACTGGTGGGGCGCATCGACGGCGAACTGTCGTGACAGATGCTCCTGCTGCGCCGACAGGACGTTCACGCAAAAGGTCCGGCGAGCGGCGATCTCCACCCATGCGGGAGAGTCCTTGGGCGGGACGAACGCGACGAGCGGCGGATCGATCGATACGGGGATGAAGCGGCTCGTCACCAAGCCGTGGGGCAGGCCGTCCTCGGCGATCCCCGTGACGACGCAGACGCCCGTCGGATACCCACCGAGGGCCCTCCGGAGCCCTCCACCGTCTGCAACCACACCGAAGCCCATTTCCTGTGTCATCAGCGTCTGACCTGCGCCCGTGCAGTCGGCGCTTCGTTGCCTGCCATCTTGCTCTTCACCACTTTCTAGCCAACTGCCATGAGTGCTTCGCCCGCCCCATCGCCACAAACAGCACGAGGCCGGCGAGCAGACCCCAGAGCGGTGCGCCGATGCCCCACAACATCAGCGGCGAGGCACAGATGCCCATCGCGACGATGGACGCCAAGCGCTGCCCCGGAGGCTCGAGCGCCGCCGTGAGCGACCGGCGCAGCGTCGCGAGGAGCGCCAGGCCGGCGACCGCCTTGACCGCCAGCAGCGGAGCCGACGCCAGAACGGCCATCACGAGCCCCGAGCACAGGCCAAGCACGACATAGACGGCGCCGGCGCCGGCTGCCGCGATCCACCGGCGAGCGGGCACCGGATCGACCGACGGCGCTGCGAGCATCGCCGCGGTGATGGCCGCCAGGTTGAGCGTGTGCGCCCCGAAGGGGGCGATCAAGGCGCTGGCGCCGCCTGTGGAGACGAGGATGGGCCTGAGCGGGGGCCGGTAGCCGTAGCTCCGCAGAACACTGAGCCCCGGGATGTTCTGCGAGGCCATGGTGACGATGAAGAGCGGCAGGGCGAGCCCCGCCACCCCGGCCACCGTGAACGCCGGCAACGTGAACGACAGCTCCGGCAGGCCGCCGCCGAACCCGCCGCCGGGCTCGAGCGGGTCGATGGCGACCGCGATCGCCATGACTGCGAACGCGCCCGGGACGGCCCAACGGGCGCGCCACCACATCAGCAGCAGCCAGGTCACGACGGTCGGGATCGCCACGGAGGGAGACCGGAACACCGCCTCGAGGGGCGCCAGGCAGACCGGCACGAGGACACCCGCCAGCACCGCGTTGGCCAGCGGTGCCGGGATGGCCTCCAAAGCCGAGCCGAACCGCCGCCACAGCCCGGCCACCACGAGCAGCAGCCCACACACGACGAACGCACCGAGCGCCGCCGGATAGCCACCGTCGATCGCCCCGTTGGAGGCCAGGAGCGCGGCGCCCGGGGTCGACCAGGCAATGCCGATCGGCATGCGGTAGCGGGCGGCGAGCACGATGCCCACGACCCCGGCCCCGACCGTCAGCACCAGGATCCCGGACGCCGCCTCGGCGTTGGTGGCGCCGATCGCTCGGTAGCCCGCCAGCACGATCGCGAACGTGCCGGCGAAGCCCACGAGCGCCGTCACGACGCCGGCGATGACCGGCGACGTGACGCGGCTCATGCAGGCAGGAAAGCGATGGCATCAATCTCGATGAGACCGTCGAAGAGGAGACCGGCAACCTGCACTGCGGTGGAGCTCGGGAGGTCGTCGTCGAACCGCTCGCCGCGGATCCGCGAGAAGTCGCCGTACTCATCGAGGGAGGTCAGATAGCTCGTTATCCGCACGACGCTGGCCAGAGTCGCGCCGTGCGCAGCGAGAGCCTGCTCGATCTGATCGAAGCAGGAGCCGGTCTGCTCGGCCAGCGTGTCGCCCGTACCGATCACCCCCGAGACGTAGATCAGCTCGCCCGGGCCCTGAACGCTCGTCGACAGGCTGTAGCCGACGCCGCCGGAGTGCGCCTTGCGATGGATGCTCATGCTCCTCGTTCTCCGTTCATGATGGTGATCGTCCTGCGGTCACGCGAACGCGCCGCCCGGATCGTGCACCGCACGCCCGCCGACGAGCGTGAGCGCCACATCGAGCTCCGTGAGCGCATCGAGCTCACATGTGAGCGGGTCCTCGCGGAAGGCGACGATGTCGGCGAGCTGTCCGGGCACGAGCGAGCCACGGCGATCGCCCTCGCCGACGAACTCGGCTGCGCGATTCGTGTAGAGCTCGAACGCGGTGCGCCGGTCGATCGCCGAGCGCGCGCCCTGCACGCCGGCGACGGCCGTCTCGCGGGTCACCATCCCGCGGACGCCGGCGAGGACGTCCCAGTCCGCCACGAACGCGTCGCTTCCGCCGCCGACGACCGCGCCCTCCTCGATCCACTCGCGGATCGGGAAGATCCGGTCCGCGCGCTCAGGGCCCCAGTAGCGCACCGCGTTGGCGGCGAGCCGGTAGAGGACCGGATACTGGACGCTGATCCCGATCCCGAGCTCGATCGCCCGTCGGCGCACATCCGGGCCGGCCAAGCCCGCGTGCTCGATGACGAGCGTCCCCGGCGGCAGGTCGGGGCGCGTGCGTAGCACCCGCTCGTAGACGTCGACGAGCGTGCGGGTGGTGAAGTCGCCGAACGCGTGCGCGCCGACCTTCCACCCGCGGTCAAGGCCCACGGTCACGAGCTGCTCGATCTCGTCGGGCTCGATGAGCAGGTGGCCGCGGAAGTCGGGGTCGTTCGCGTAGGGCTCGTCCATGGCGGCCGCCTCGACACCGCCATCGAGCAGCAGCTTGAGCGCGTCGATGCGCAGCATGTCGTCCCCGAAACCGGTATGGACAGGCCAGCTCTCGATCTCGGCGATCTTCGCTTCGGTGTCACCCGTCAGCGTGAGCATGATCATCATCCGCGACCGCGTGGTCAGCCCGCCGCGGTCGTGCAGCGCCTGGAACACCTGCGGCGCCCCCGGGTCGGATCCCGCATCGCGCACGGCGGCGATACCGTGCGCGTTGAGCTCCCGACAGAGCTTGCCGAGCGCGTCGACGCGGTCCTCAAACGAGAACGGTGGAAGGAGGTCCAGGACGGGCTTCATCGCCAGCGGTTCGATGAGCCACCCGGTGGGGCTCCCGTCGGAGCCCCGGACGATCGTGCCGCGCTCCGGGTTCGGCGTGTCTCGATCGATGCCCGCCCGCGCGAGCGCCATGGAGTTCGCGACGAGGTTGTGCCCGCCGCGACGCAGCACCACAGGATGCTCACGCGTCGCCGCGTCGATCTCCTGGGCGGTCGGCATGCGGTTCTCGGCGAGGGTCGTCTCGTGCCAGCTCGCGGAGCTGACGATCCACTCGCCGGGCGGCGTCTCACGGGCGCGCACGGCAACGGCGCCCACGACGTCCGCGATGCAGCGCGTGTGCCCCAGCGCCACGCCGTGCGCGTCCACCGCCGTCCACATCTGGTGCATGTGCGTGTCGTGAAATGCCGGCAGCAGCACAAGCTCGGGGTCGTGCACCACGCGGGTTCGAGCACCGATCAACTCGTCGAGATCATCGGGACGGTCCCCCATCGCCAGGATCTCGGTCCCGCGGATCGCCAGCGAACGCGCACGGCGATCTGAGCCGTCGAACGCGTGGATCGCTCCAGCTCGAACGACGACGTCGGCGGTGACGGCGGTCATGACGCGGTCTCGATGGCCTCGTCCTCCGCGCCGACCATGGCCTGCATCTTGCGCGTGCGGTCATGGTCGTCGCCGTAGTACTTCTTCGTCGAGTCCAGGAACGCCTCATTGACCTTGGGAGCGATCACGCCCTTGCGGCTCTTGCCCCAGGCGTAGGACTGCTCCAGGCCGGCGATGCTGCCCTGGTACCGCGGCATCACCTCGTTGGCGAACAGCTCGAAAGAGCGCATCTGCGCATCGTGGTCGGCCCAGTCGCAGATCATGTTCAGGAAGGTGCCGAACCCGCCCGATGACTCGATCATGTTGTCGATCATGGCGATGGCGTCGTCGGGCGTCCCGATGACGGCCGCTCCGATGTCGATCATCCGCTCGGCCGCCTCGCGCGGCGTCCGTGCGTCACCGACCAGCGGCAGGTTGGCGACCTCGAGCTCGTACTCGACCCACTCCTTGATCCCGTACTCGACCTCCGCCAGCGCCTGCTCGCGCGTCGGGGCGATGTGCCACGGAGCGACCACGCGCCAGTTGTCCCGGCTGGCGACGTTCCCGTGGCGCTCGCTCGTCTCTTCATAGACGCTCCAGAACGCTCCGAGCGCCTCCACGCCGTCCTCGAGCAGTGTCGCGCCGATCGACAGGAGCGAGGCGCCGAGCCGTCCCGCCAGCTCGGGTCCGGACGGCGAGAGCAACGACGCCACCGCGATCTCGAAGCACGGCCGCTGGTAAGGCCGCATGTGCAGGTGCGCCTCGCGGACAGTGAACCAATCGGACTCGCGGTTGACCGGCGCGTCGCCGTTGAGCAACTCGACGATCACCTCGAGCGACTCCGACATCCGCCGCCGCTGGTCCTTGGGCTCGATGCCGCGCTGGTAGGCGTCGACAGCGAGGGCCCCGGGACCGACGCCCATCATGACGCGTCCTCGGGTGATGTGATCGAGGAACACCATGCGCTCCGCCACATTGAGTGGATGGTGGTAGGCGAGGGAGATGACACCGGTCCCGAGCATGATGTGACGGGTCCGCTCGGCCATCGTGGCGATCATGATCTCCGGTGAGGGAATGAGCTCGACGCCACCGGAATGGTGTTCGCCAATCCACGCCTCGTCGTACCCGAGGCGGTCCATGTTCGCTATCAACTCGATGTCGTGCTCGAGCGCGAGCGTCGGATTCTTACGCTTTGCGTGAAACGGCGCCAGGAACACTCCGAACTTCATGTCGCTACATCTCCGTTCGATGGCGGTGATTCGTGTGCGTCATCGGTGAGTCGGTCACACCCGCGCCCGCCGCTTACGCACGACGCTGGACACCACGACGGCCACGAGGAGCGCACCGCCGTAGAAGAGCTGCTGCACATAGGTGTCGGCGCCGAGTTGCTGCAGTCCGGTGATGCCGGTCACCAGGAAATAGACGGCAACCAGCGTGCCCATCGCGTTGAACCGGCCAGGCTTGATCGTGGTCGATCCGAGGAACGCGGCGGCGAACGCCGGCAGCAGGAATGTCGCTCCCGACGTCGGGTCGGCACCGCCGGTCGTTCCGGTGAAGATGACGCCCGCGAGCCCGGCCATCCCGGCGCTCGCCACGAGCGCGTACACGCGCACGCGATTGACCTTCACCCCGCTGAGCCGCGCCACGCTTCTCCCTCGCCCGACGAACAGCAGCCGGCGGCCCGCCGGGGTGAACTCGAAGACGAACCACATCAGCCCGACGAGAACAAGTCCGTAGTAGAACTGCAGCGACACGCCGAAGAGCTGATCGACAATGACGAGGTTGCTGAGCACTTCGGAGGTTCCGGTGATCGTCGCGCCCCCGCTGACCCACAGCGCGACGCCGGCGAGCACGGTCGACGAGCCGAGCGTCACGATGAACGAGTCGACGTCGAAGAGGACGATCAGCAGCCCATTGAGCAGTCCGATCGTCAGCGCGAGGGCGAGCGCGACGACGATCGCCGCCCAGATCGACCAGCCATGGTTGACGTTGAGGAGGCCGATGACGATGCCCGTCATCGTCAGCACGGATGCGACGGAGAGATCGAAGTCGCCGGATGTCAGCGGGACGATCAGGCCAAGGGCCAGCACCAGCAGAACTGTCTGCGAGCTGAACATGTTGCCGAAGTTCGACCAACTCAGGAACGTGTCGCCGAGCGCCGCGCCGAAGGCCGCGATCATCACGATCCAGCAGCCGACGAGCGCGAAGCGCTGCGCGATGTCGCCCGTCAGCGAGCGGTGTCGCCGGGGATCGGTCGCCGGGTCATCCGCGCCGGTTGGAGGGACGCCGGTCGTCGCGGTCGCCGGCGCAGAGGTCTCAGACAAGGGTGGCTTCCTCCTTCACTCGTTGTCAAGCCCGCAGGCCGGCCTCGCTGATGTGGTGCTTGGTGAGGTCGTCGCCGACCAGCTCGCGCCGCGGTCGCCCGTTGCGGAACACGATGACCCGGTCGCAGAGCACCGCAAGCTGGTCGTGATCTGAGCTGGCGCAGACGATCGCCACGCCGCTGTCTGCCGCCGCACGAAGCATCCGCAGGATGTCCTGCCGCGCCCCCACGTCGACACCCTGGGTGGGCTCATCGAGGAGCATCATGCGCGGGTCGAGGTGCAGCCACTTCGCCAGGACGGCCCGCTGTTGGTTGCCCCCGCTGAGCGCGCCCATCAGCGCCTGCGGGTCGGCCGGCTTGACCCGGAAGCGTCGAAGCAGCTCCAGACACGCCTGCTTCATGTCGCGATTGCGCAGACGCCCACCGGAGACGAACTTCGACAGGACCGGAAGGCTGATGTTGTCCGCCAGCGTGAGGTCGGCGACGACCGCATCAGCGGGACGGTCCGCTGGCACCAGGACCATGCCGGCGTCGATGGCCGCGTCCGGTGAGAACGCCGACAGGTCATGCTCGACGCCATCGATGACCAGGTGGCCCGCGTCGGCCGGCAGCGCCCCGTACAGCAGATACGGCACCGCCTCGAAGCCGGACCCCGACAGCCCGGTGACGCCGAGGATCTCACCTTCGCCGATCGTGAGGTCGATGTCGACGACGCCAGGCCCCGACAGACCCCTGACCTCGACGGACAGCCCCCGCGCCACGCCGGAGCCGTTGCGCGGCTCCTTGGCGAACTGGGCTACCTCCCGACCGACGATCAGGCGGACGATCGCCTCGTCGTCGACGTCCTCGAGGCACGCGTTACCGCACACCTGGCCGTCGCGCAGTACCACCACGCGGTCACAGAGCTCGCGAATCTCCTCGAGATCATGCGAGACGAACAGCACGCCGACCCCGTCGGCGGAGAGCCGGCGCACCAGGTCGAAGAGCAGCGCTCGCTCGGGGCCCGAGAGGAACACGGTCGGCTCGTCGAGGACCAGTACGCCGTGGCCCCTGGTAACGCGGTCGCCCGGCGCGCCCTGATCGTCGACGGCCGCGGACGGGAAGTCCGCGACGGCCCGCACGATCGCGAGCATCGCGCGCTTGATCGGTGGTAGCTCCTCCACCAGCGCATCGGGGTCGACCTGGAGGCGGTACTGCTCAAACAACCCGCGCGCGCGGCGCCGCTCGCTGCGCCAGGCGATCGTCAGGCTGCGATCCGTCGAGATGCTGCCGATCAGCAGGTTCTCGAGGACGGTCAGCGACGAGATCAGCCCGAGGTCCTGGTGGACGAACCGCAGTCCATGGTCGCGGGCCTCCAGCCCCGCCGCGAGGACGATGGGCTCGCCGTCGACCCGGACCTCCCCGCCATCGGCCTGATGGAAGCCGGCGAGGATCTTGATGAGCGTCGACTTGCCCGAGCCGTTGGAGCCGAGCAGCCCGACGATCTCACCCGGGTAGACGTCGACGCTTGCTCGGTCGAGCGCCTTCATGACGCCGAAGACCTTGGTCACCTCCCGCACGGATAGCGCGGGGGTCGCCGGGGGACAGGAGATGCCCCCGGCGACCACTGACGAGGTCATGTCGTCAGGCCGTCCGTTCATCGGATCAGCCGACGCCCCAGAGCTTCTTGTAGCCGTCGATGAACTCCTGCGGATCGCCGTACCCATCGACGGCGGTGGGGGGAGTGCCCGCCTCGTCGACATTCTCCGGCGTGAAGATCCGCATGAAGACGGGCTCTTCGACGGGCTTCTCGCCGAGGGCCAAGCGCATCGCCTGGTCAAGCGACGTGTAGCCCATCACCGGAATCGGCTCGCCGACGTCGGCCTTCAGTGGATTGTTGTCCTGCTGCATCAGCTTCAGGACGGCGCTCGTGGCGTTGAAGGACGCGATGTTCGTCGTCCGGTTGTTCATCGTCTTCAGGGCGGTCTCGATGTACGGCACCGACAGGTCGAACGCCGGCACGATCCAGTCGATGTCCGGGTTGCGGCGCAGCGCCGACTGGATGGCGCTCGGCGTATCGGCGACCTTGGCGAACGTGGTGTTCGCGGTGGTGACCGTGCAGTCAGGACAGACCTTGGCCAACTCCTCCTCGTAGGCCTTCTTCATCGTCGCCTGCAGGGCGCCGAAGTCGTCGAGCGGGACGTACAGCGTCTTCGCCTTGCCCTTGGAGGCCACCGTCACGTAATCCGCCAGCAGGCGGGACGCGACCGAGAACGGACCCGGGACGCCAACCGTGAGGTTCGGGATCTTCTTGAGCGTCTCCGCGGCATCGTCGACGTCGACGTAGTGGGAGCTTATGACCGGGATCCCCGCCGCCTTGGCCTGGCGGATCTGCGGGACGAGGATGTTCGGATCAGGCCCCTGCAGAATGATCGCGGCGGCCTTGTTCTGGATGGCACGCGCCATCCCCTGCTGCCACTGCGCCGGCGTCCCCGTGGTGCTGTGCACCTCGACGTCGACTCCGGCCACCTTGCCGGCCTCGACGGTGGCATCCGCCTGCAGCTTGTTGAACTCCGTGTTGTAGGCCAGCGGGATGACGAAGAACTTCTTGCCCTTCAGCGAGGCGACGTCGATCGGGGGACCGGGATGCGTGAACTGCGGCGCCGCGCTGAACTCGGCGAGCTTGGCCTCGAGGGCGCTGAGGTCGGGCCCCGAGGCGGGCGCCGTCGTCGATGCACCCGGGTCCTGCGTTGCGGTCGACGCTGCGGCGCCGGTGTCTGCCGGAGCGGCGGCGCTCGAATCGGTGGCGCTCGAATCGGAGCTGCCGCATCCGCTGGCGACGACCGCCACGCCCATGAGCAAGGCGGCACCCAGTGTCACCATTAATCTGCGAAGCATTCCCGTCCGTTGCACGTCAGACCTCTCCTTCCGATGGTCAGCAGTCATCACTCAGGTTGGGGACGAGATGCGTCACCCAGCGCGTGCCCGCGCGCGGTACACCATCCGCGGCGTGGGTACGGACCTATATCGGGTCGGGCACCGCGGCGATCCGGCCCTCGGCCAGCCCTGCGCCGCCGCCGTACTCCCGGTTGTGACGTTCGACCGCCTCGTCCATCCCCGCCCGCATCTGGTCGAACGTCTCGCCTAGCGTTGCCTGCATGTCCGCCCACCGTGACTGCCGGCGCTTGAGCGCTCCTTGGAAGTGCGGGATCACATAATGGGCGATGAGCTCGTGGGACTTCAGCGTCGCCTCACGATTTGCCCAGCTGTGCGCAAGAAGGAGGTACGCGCCGAAGCCACCGGTCTCCCGCTGGAGCCGCTCGAGGTGGGCGATGGCGTCGTCCGGGGTGCCGATGACACCGAACCCGGTCCCGCGGATGACCTCTATGTCGGTCGCATCCTCGATCTCGTTGCCCAGTTCGTCCTTGAGCTTGAAGAAGTCGACTGGGACGCGAAAGAAGTACTTGATCCAGTCCTCGAGCCCGAATGCGACCTCGCGCTCCGCCTGCTCGCGCGTCTCCGCGATGTGCATCGGGCCGGTGAGGCGCCACTCCGATCGTGGCGCGATGGGAGCCCCGAACTCCTCCGCGCGTTGACGGAGGATCGCGAACTGCTCACGGATGATCGCGAAGTTCTGGACGTTGTTTCCGGTGAGAGACAGGAGCGGCAGCCCCCATTTGCCGGCGATGCGCGGAGCGTTGGGAGAGGCCACCGACGCGACGAACACCGGCGGGTGAGGGCGCTGGTAGGGCTCGAAGTTCAGCAGTCCCTCGTGAAGCTTGAACCAGTCTGTCTCCACTGTCAGTGGCTCGTCGGAGGTGAAGAGATGCATGATCACGTCCATGCTCTCCTCCATCCGGCGCCGGTTCTCCGTATACGGGATGCCGAGCATCTTCGCGTCGGACGGCAGTGATCCGGGACCGACGCCGAACAGCACGCGACCCCGAGTGAGGTGATCGAGCTGGGCGATCCGGTTGGCCACGACGAGCGGATGGTGGTACGCAAGTGACACGACTCCGGTGCCCAGTCGCATGTGCCGGGTCCGCGCCGCGGCCGCCATGATCATCAGATCAGGCGCGGTGATGATCTCGTACCCGGAAGTGTGATGCTCGCCGAACCACGCCTCGTCGAACCCGAGGTCGTCCATCCACTCGACGAGCTCGAGGTCACGAGACAGATCTCGCGTCACGCTCGTGTGCGGAGGGTGTAGCGGCGGCATGAACGTTCCGAATTTCATGCGCGAGCTCAACCCCTCCATGGTCTCCAGTGATGGAACGCCGACGGCGGTTGCTGCAGTCATCTATACGAACCTTCTCAAGCTCGATCTGGGCGATGGCGGCAGCCTCCTGCGCCCGCAGCACCTGCCGCAAGGGTGACGAACGAAACTGCGTGCGAGCGCAAAGAATCCCTACACGCCGTCCGCTTCGACGTCCATCTTGGGCAGCGGACGACGACTATTGTGCGCGGCGCGGCGCGGCGAACGGGAGGCGCAAGGAGCATGCAGCCGCTTACGCGGCCGCCCTGTCGTGGGCCAGGCGCCGGTTGATCGCGAACCCGCCCAGCGCCTGCTCGAGCGCCCGCGCGGCCGCGAGCGCCAGGTCCTCCCGGTACGGCGCGGCGGCGATCTGCACCCCGACCGGCAGGTCGTCCTCGACCCCGGCCGGCACCACGGCGGCCGGCAGACCGGCGACGGCGTTGACGTGGCAGTACTCGAACGCCTCGTAGCGGAGGTAGTCCTCGGACGGCAGCCCCGCGGGCGGCTCGCCGTGCCGGGGGGCCGGCCCGGCCACCACCGGGCTGAGGACCACGTCGTACGCGGCCAGCGCGCGGCGGACCTCGGCGCGGTAGGCGAACACCTGGCGCTGGGTCTCGAAGAACGCGTCCGCGCTCGGCTCGGGCCCGCGACCGTCGCCGAGGAGCGCGGCGAACTGGGGATGGTGGCGCCCGCCGGCGGCGGCGACCGCGCGACGCAGGTGCGCGCCGCCGTCGGCACCGGAAGCGGCGAAGAACAGCTCGGTCGACGAACGGCCGGCGATGTCGCCGACGCCCGCGTCGGGCGGCGCGATCTCCTCGACCCGCGCACCCGCGGCCTCGAGCGCGGCCGCCGCGGCGCGAACCGCCGCGCGCGTGCCGGGCGTCGTGGACGGCACGCGCGGGTGGTCGTCGTAGAACGCGACGCGCCAGGAGGCCGGCTCGTGGCCGCGCCAGTCGCCGAGCGGCTGGTCGACGGCGTACGGATCGACCCCGTCGGCACCGGCCATCACGGCGAGCAGCAGCGGCAGATCCTCGACGTGCCGCGCCATCGGCCCGACGCACGTGAGGTCCATCATCCCCGTCGCACGCGTCGGCGGCCAGATGCCGGTCTCCGGCGTGCGGCCCACCGTGGGCCGGATGCCCACGGTCCCGCAGAAGTGCGACGGCGCGCGGATCGAGCCGCCGCCGTCCGTGCCGACCCCCGCGATCGACGCGTCCGCGCCGAGCAGCGCCGCCTCGCCGCCCGACGACCCGCCCGAGGTCCGCTCCGGGTCGAGCGGGTGGCGCGTGCAGCCGGCGATCAGGTTGTCGGTCTCGAACGAGCACGAGCACTCGGGCACGTTCGTGCGCGCCACCACGATCGCTCCCGCGCCGCGCAGCCGCGCGACGACCGTGGCGTCCGCGTCCGCGCGGTGATCGGCGCGAGCGAGCGAGCCGGCCGCGGTGCGCCAGCCCGCGACGTCGAGCACGTCCTTGACCGTCAGCGGCAGCCCGAGCAACGGCCGCTCCTCGCCGCGGCGGCGCCGCGCGTCGGCGGCATCCGCGGCCGCGAGCACCGCGTCGTCGCGACGCTCCACGACCGCGTTGAGCGCCGCGGCGGCGTCGAGCCGGGCCAGCGTGCGCTCGGCGAGCTCGCGCGCGCTGAGCTCGCCCGCGCGCAGCCGCGCGAGCCAGGTCACCGCCGACGGCTCGCCGGCCGGCGTCCCGTTCACGCGCGCGGTGGCGCGTCGGCGATCGCCACCTGCTCGGAGCGGTCCACGGTGAGGCGGAACACGTCGAAGCGGTTGTAGTGGCCGACGATGTCGTGGTACAGGCGGCCGTTGACGGTCACGTCGGGGTCGCAGTCGGCGTAGACGATGCCGCGCTCGTCGCGCAGCGAGGCGATCCAGTCGCCGTCCGGCCCGATGACGCCCGAGATGCAGTTCCACGCGTCCGCGACGAACGGCACGCCGAGCTCCTCGCACAGCTCCGGCGACCCGTACTCCTGGCTGACGATGTTGTAGAGCCGCCCCTCGTACGCGTGCGCGGCGGCCGGGAGGTACACCTCGTTCGTGTTCGTGTGGCGCCCGCCGAGCGGCGCGCACGACGGGAAGTTCGCGACGTGGATGCGCTCGCCCGCGGCCAGCAGCGCGTAGCGCGCCAGCGTGTTGACGTTCTCCCCGCAGTTCAGGGTGCCCAGCGCGCCGTGCGGCGTGTCGAACACCGACAGCGTCGAGCCGTCGCCGCCCGCCCACACCGCGCGCTCGGCCCACGTCGGCACGAGCTTGCGGTGCTTGCCGAGCAGCGACCCGTCCGGGCCGAGCACGACGTTCGTGTTGTAGAGCGTGCCGATCCGGCCCGGGTCGCGCTCGGTGATGCCGACGACCGCGGTGACCCCCGCCTCGGCCGCCGCCTCGCCCAGCGCGGTGATCGTCGGGCCCGGGATCTCGACCGCCTCGTCGTGCAGGCGGCGGTGGAACGCGGCGCCCTCCATCAGCGGCGCGGTGAACAGCCAGTACGGAAAGCCGGGGATGAAGCTCTCGGGCAGCGCGACGATGTCGGCGCCGCCGCGGCCGGCTTCGGCGATCAGCTCGCACGCCTTGGCCGTGCTCCCCACGCGGTCCAGCCAGACGCTGCCGTCCTGGACCGCCGCGGCGCGGAACGTCCCGGCGGCCCTGCCGTCAGTCGCCATGGCCGCTCACCCCGCTCGCCTCGTAGGCGCCCTCGGCCGACGGCAGCGCGAGCCGGCCCGGCGCAGGACCGACCTGGCCGTCCGCGGCGGCGGCGAGCCCCGGCGCGGGCACCGGCGGCGACAGCGCCGACACGGCGTCCCCGACCGGCCCGGGGCCGAAGAGGTCGTCGCGCGCGTCGTCGGAGAACGCGTTCCACACCAGGCGCGCGTCGTCGATGAGCGACAGATCGCAGTCGGCCAGCGCGATGCCCTCCTCCCAGTCCGGCACCGAGGCGATCGTGCGGCCCAGCGGATCGATGATGTAGCTGCCGCCGCTGTGCGACCACCACGACCCGTGCTCGCCGCCGTCGGGCTCACGCGCCGTCACCTGGCTGGAGATGGCGACGAAGGTGCCGGTGTCCAGCGCGTGGGTGATGCCCATCTCGCGGTGCTGCTCGAGGTGCACGCCCTCCGCCGCCATCGGCCGCGGCGTCGGCCCGGTCCACAGGGCGCAATGGATCTCCTCGCCGAGGCGCCCGAGCGCCCGGCGAAACAACGGCTGCAGGTTCTCGAAGCAGAGACACACCCCGAGGTTGGCCTCGGGCGTCTGGAAGGTGCGGATGTCCTCGCGGCCGCCGCGGTTGAAGTACAGGCGCTCGTGCATGACCGAGACGAGCTTGCGGTGCTTGCCGAGGTACCGGCCGTCGGGGCCGATGACCACACCGGTGTTCCACAGCGTCGAGCGGATCGACGGGTGGCGCTCCGCCAGTCCCACCACCAGCGTCACGCCGTGCGAGCGCGCGACGTGGCCGAGCGCGTCGGTGTACGGGCCGGGCACGACCTGGGCGTGCTCGACGTAGGCACGGTGGTAGCGCTGGACGTCCGTCCAGGACGCCTCGCCCTCGTCGGTGTGCGGGAACGGGTCACCGATGTAGCGCGGGTAGCCGGGCACGAGCAGCTCGGGGAAGACGACGATCTCGGCGCCCTGGGCAGCCGCCTGGGCGGTGAACTGCTCGATGCGCGCGAGCCCGGCGGCGGGATCCATGTACGAGGGCTCGATCTGGACGACCGCGATGCGTGGCATGCGTGCTCCTGGGTTCGGGGTCAGGCCGGGGCCGGCCGGCCGGCGATGAAGTCCTCGACGACGGCGACGAACGCCGCCGGCTCCTCGATCGGCGCGCAGTGCGCACTGTGCTCGAGCACCGCGAGCGAACCGTCGGGCGCCGCCGCGGCGATCTCCTCGCCGAGGCTGACCGGGTAGTAGGGATCGAAGCGGGAGTAGACGGCCCGGACCGGGACGCCCAAGCCGCGAACGGCGGGGCGCATGTCGAGCCTGGCCTGCTCGCGCACGACGCGCAGCGCCACGTCGAGCGGCGTCTGCAGCGCGATGGCGTAGATCCAGTCGAGCACCAGCGGGTCCGTCGCCGGCAGCAGCGAGTCGGCGAGGAACGCCCGCTCGCTGCCCGGCCAGCCGTCGGCCAGGCCGGTCAGGTAGCCGTCGAGCTGCTCCTGGGTCATCGTGTGCGGGAAGTCGTCGGTGCGCGTCAGCTTGAGCGGACCGTTGAGCAGCACGAGCCGCGCGACGCCCGCCCCGCCGCGCTCCATGTGGCGCAGCGACACCGTGCAGCCCATCGACCAGCCGACGAGCGTGACGTCGCGGAGGCCCAGCCCGGCGATCACGTCGGCGAGGTCGCCGGAGAGCTCGTCGAAGTCGTACGCGCCGCGGGGCTTGTCGGACTCCCCCATGCCCCGCAGGTCGAACGCCACCACGCGGTGGCGCTCCTCGAGCCGGGCGATCGTGTGGTCCCACAGCCGGTGCGAGCCCTTCCAACCGTGGACGAGCACGATCGTGTCCGCGCCCTCGCCGCGGTCCGAGAGGCGCAGGCGCACGCCGGACGGGGTGGTGAAGAAGCTCAGGCCGCCGCCCTCGCCCGTCGAGGACGCCAGGCCTCGAGCGCGCCGTCGCGCAGGCGCAGCGCCACCTCGCTGCCCGGCCGCGCGCCGATGACACGGGCGACGACGACCGGCCCGGCGTTCGTGCGCACCGTGCCGAGCGTGACCGCCTCGCCATCCGGCCCGCCGGCGGCGGTGGTGGCCGACTCGAGCGTGCCGCCGGCCGCGGGCTCGGCGTCGAACGCCAGGCCCCCGCAGCGCGCGCACATGGCGGGCGCCGGCCAGGCCGTGCGCCCGCAGCTCGCGCAGCGCAGGACGGCGAACGGCGTCGATCGACTCATTGGCTGCACATCACCGGGCTGATGTGCAGATACTTTCAAGACGCCCCGGAGGCGTCAACCGGCATCGCACCCAGCAGCCGAGCCGCCCCGTCCGCGAAGCGGCGCACGATCTCGGCCGCGGGCGGCACGTCGTCGATGTCGCCGACGCCCTCCCCGGCGAACAGCGCCATCGCGGCGACGTCGCCGTCGGCGTCCGCGACCGGGGCGAAGCCGGCGAACCGGGGCACGTCGATGCGCTCGGCGCCGGCGGACATCGTCGCGACCACCGGCGCCGGGTTGGCCTCGGCGGCGGCGATCGCGCTGCGCAGGACGCGATGTGGCGCGCCCGGCCACAGTTCGCGGAACGCCGCGGTGTAGACCGTGTCGCCGTGACCCGCGGCTACGAGCGCCGCCTTGTAGCCCGCGTGGAAGTCGGCCTCGGCGCAGGCCACGAACCGGGTCCCCATCCGCACGCCGGCGGCGCCGGCCGCGAGCGCCGCGGCCATCGCGCGCGGCGACGCGATCCCGCCCGCCGCCATGACCGGCACCTCGACCCGGTCGAGCACGGCCGCGAGCATGGGCAGCAGGCCCGCCGTCGCCCGGACGTGTCCGCCGGCCTCGATGCCCTGCACCGCAACGACATCGACGCCGCATCCGGCGGCGGCCAGCGCCTCGTCGACCGAGCCGACCTGCCAGCCCGCCCGCGCGCCGCCGCGGTGGATCGCCTCGATCAGCGCCGCGTCCGGGTCGCCGTAGAAGAACTCGACGAGGTCCGCGCCGGCCGCGGCGACCTCGAGCACCGCGCCGTGGGCGGCCCGGTCGAAGAACGGCTCGACGAAGTTCACCGCAACCGCGCCGTCGTCGGTGCGCCGGCGGATCTCCCCGAGCGCCGCCTCGAGCTCGGCCGGGCTCGCGAGGGCGGCGCCCACCGTCCCGATCGCGCCCGCGCCGGCCACCGCGGCGACGAGGTCCACGTTCAGCGACGAGCCGAACCCGGCCTGCTGGATGGGCACCCGGCAGCCGAGCAGCCGGCGCAGCGCGCTCAACCGATCCGCTCCAGCACCGCCGCGTTGTGGCACGCCCCGTGGCGGTAGAGCACCATCCCGTAGCCCGCGACGAGCGCCAGCGAAGCCGGCGTCTGGCGCTCGCCCGCCCGGCCTCGCAACTGGTGCACCGCCTCCACCAGACCGTGCATGCCGCCCGCCGCACCGGCCTGCCCCGCGGAGAGCTGACCCCCCGAGGTGTTCAGCGGCCAGCGGCGCTCGAGCAGGTCGCGGTGCAGCCAGCCGGCCAGGTCGCCGCCCGGCACCAGGCCGAGCTCCGCGGCCTGGACCAGCGCCATCACCGGATAGTCGTCGTACAGGAACGCGGCGTCGACGTCGCCGGGGCCCGCGCCCGCGACCGGCCACAGCCGCGCGGCGACCTCCGCGAAGCCGGGATGCACGCCGTCGCCCTGCTGGTCGTCGGGGTTGTGCAGCGCCGCCACCGCGCGGACGCGCACGTGCGGCGCCGCGCCCCGCCGGCGCCGCGCCGGCGCCGCGCTGACCACGACCGCGTCCGCTCCCGTCACCACCGGCACGCAGTCGTAGCGCGTGAGCGGCTCGGCGACGTACGGCGCGGCCAGGTAGTCCTCGAGCGTCAGGGGCTCGCGGTAGACGGCCCCCGGGTTGCGGCCCGCCCACCACCGCTGCGCGATCGGGATGCACGCGAGGTCCTCCCGCGTCAGGCCGTGCTCGTCCGCATAGCGCTGCGTGAGCATCGCGAACAGCGCGTTCGGCCCGGCGTACCCGAGCGGCACGAGCTCGTCGGCGGTCGCCCGGTTGTACTGCTCGACGAGCGTCCGGAACGCGGCCCGGTCGAGGTGGTCGCCGGAGACGAGGACGATCGTCTCGGCGTCGCCGGCCTCGATCGCCCGGACGGCGTGGCCGAGCATGTTCAGCGCCCCGGCGCCGCCGTTGGCGTCGTCCATGAGCCAGCGGACGTGCAGCCCGAGCCGCCAGGCGAGGTCGATCGCGTGGTCGGGCGCGAGCGAGAACGACGACACGCCGAGCCCGTCCACCGCGGCATGCTCGATACCGGCGTCCGCCAGGGCGCCGGCGACGGCCTCCGCGAGGTAGGACCGCGTGTCGCGGCCCTCGGCCGGGTGGCGCGTGTACGGCGTCTCGTGAGCGCCGACGATCGCGGCGGGGGCGCCGCCTCCCCCGGAGCCCATCCGCTGATCCGGCGCGATCACCCCGCTACCGTACTTGGTTTGCATAGCAGCGCGGTGATCCGTAGACTGACGTGGCGCATGCGCGATTCGCTCGACGATCTCGCCGCCGCCGTCGCTCCGGACGTCGTCGGCTGGCGCCGTCACCTGCACGCCCATCCGGAGCTCTCGTTCGAGGAGACCGAGACCTCGCGGTTCGTCGCCGAACGCCTCGCCGAGCTCGGCATCGAGGTCTCGCGCCCTTCCGGCACGAGCGTCGTCGGCCGTCTCGCCGGCGGGCGCGCGGGCCCCACGCTCGCCATCCGCGCCGACATGGACGCGCTGCCGATCGAGGAGGCCACGGGCCTGCCGTTCGCCTCGACGAACCCGGGCGTGATGCACGCGTGCGGCCACGACGGGCACACCTCCATCCTGCTCGGCGCGGCCACCGTCCTCGCCCGCCTGCAGGACCAGCTTCCGGGCGAGATCCGCTTCCTCTTCGAGCCGGGCGAGGAGACGCTGCCCGGCGGTGCGCAGGGGATGGTGGACGCCGGCGTCATGGACGGGGTCGACCAGGTCATCGGCCTGCATCTCTGGTCGCCCCTCCCCGTCGGCACGATCGTCGCCCGGCCCGGCCGCGCGATGGCGGCCTGCGACGTCTTCCGCATCGAGGTGCGCGGCGTCGGCGGCCACATCGGCATGCCGCAGTTGGCCGTCGACCCGATCGCGATCGGCGCCCAGGTCGTCGAGGCGCTCCAGCACCTCGTGGCCCGCGAGGTCGATCCGCGGGAGCCGGCGATCGTCGGCGTCACGGGGTTCCACGCCGGCAACTCGGTCGGCGTCATCCCGCCGACCGCCGAGATCACCGGCGGCACGAACATGTTCTCGCCCGCGGTCCAGGACCTGCTCGAGCGCCGGATCGCCGAGGTCGCCGAGGGCGTCTGCCGGGCGCACCGCGCGACGTGCGAGGTCGAGTACACGCGCGGCTATCGCGCCGTCATCAACGACGAGGGCGTGACGGCGAGCGTCGCCCGCGCCGCCCGCCAGGCGTTCGGCGACGCCGCCGTGAGCGAGGGCGAGATCATCATGGGCGGCGAGGACGTCTCGGCGTTCCTGGAGCGGGCGCCGGGGTGCTTCGTGCTGGTGGGGGCCGGCAACGCCGAGCGCGGCATCGTCCACGACCACCACAACCCCCGGTTCGACATCGACGAGGACTCGCTGGGCATCGGCGTGCGGCTCTTCGCCCACGCGGCGCTCGAGCTGCTCACCGAAGGGGCGCGCGAGGACGCGCGAGCTCCCGCGTGAGCACGCTGGTCGTCGCCCGCCCCCGGCCGCAGCGCCGGGCGGGCCCGCAATCCGCCTCATGTCCCACCGATCTCGTGCAGCCCGGAACTGGTCGGACCTCTGGTGTCGTGATACATTCCACGCGTCTCATGTCGCGCACGGAGCACCTACCGCGTCGGCTTGCAGCCGCCCCCGTCCGCCTGACCCAGCGCATGACCGACACCCTCCTGCCTGCTCCCATCGAGCATTCAGATCTCAACCGCAAGGTCTACGACCACCTGCGCGCCGCGCTGCTGTCCGGCGAGCTGCGGGCCGGGGAGAAGCTGAACCTGACGACGCTCTCGAGCCAGCTGGGCGTCTCGCGCAGCCCGGTGCACCAGGCGCTGACGCGCCTCGCGGCCGAGGGACTCGTCGACGTGCGCTCGCGCCGCGGGTACACCGTCACGCCGCTGACGACGAAGGCGCTCGACGAGGAGTACGAGATCCGCCTGGCGCTCGAGCTGATGGCCGCCGAGCGGGCGATCGGCACGCTCTCACCCGAGCAGCTCGCCGAGCTCTGGGTGGCCCTCGACGCCACGCTCGAGACGATGGCCGAGGACCACGCGTGGGACCTGCGCCGCTACATCCAGGCCAACCAGAGCTTCCACCGGCTGATGCTGGACTACGCCGGCAACGACGCGCTGTCCTCCGTCTACGCCAACCTGCGCGTCAGCCTGCTGATGGAGCGCGTGCTGTCGGGCTGGAACGTCGAGGGGCTGACCGACGAGCTGTGCGAGCAGCACATCGCGCTGTACCGCGCATACGAGGCGGGCGACCTCCCCGCCGCGCAGAAGGTGATTCGCGCCCATGTGGAGCTCGGCCGCAAGACGGCCGTCGAGCTGATCGAAGCCGCGGGCGGCGCACGATGACGACAGAGGAGCCACGGGCATGCTGCTGACCGTCAAGAAGATCGGCCCGGTCCTCGACCTGTTCTCGGTCGACCGCCCGGAGTGGGGCGTCACGGAGGTCGCCGAGCGGCTCGGCATCGCGAAGTCGAGCGCCCATGCGCTGCTCGTCAGCCTCGCCGGCGTCGGCCTGCTGAGCTGTACGAACCAGAGCCGCTACCGGCTCGGCTGGCGCTTCCTCGACCTCGGCGAGACGCTGAAGGCGAGCCTGAACCTGCGCGGAACCGCCCTGCCGCTGATGCGCGCCCTCGTCGCCCAGCACCGCGAGACCGTCCAGCTCGCCGTCCTCGACCGCGGCCGGGTCCTGTTCGTCGAGCGCCTCGAAGGCACGCACCCGGTGCGCTTCGCCGGCGCCCCGATCGGCGCGCGCTGGCCGGCCCACGCGAGCGCGACCGGCAAGGTCCTGCTCGCCGTGCGCCCGCGCGGCGAGGTCGCGCGCATCGCGTCGGTCGAGGGCCTGCGCGCGATGACGCCGAACACCGTCACGGACCTCGACCGCCTGCACGGCGAGCTCGAGCAGGTCCGGCGCGTCGGCTACGCGTACGACGTCGAGGAGAGCGTGCCGGGCGTCAGCGGTGTCGCGGCGCCGGTGCGCCTCGAGCGCGGAATGACCGTTGCGGCGCTCTCGATCGCCGTGCCGACGTCGCGCTTCCGCACGCACGAGAGGGCGCTGCGCCAGGCCGTCGTCGAGGCCGCCGAGACGATGTCGCGCGAGCTGCGCCGCGCCAACGCCGAGGAGCGCGACGCGGCGGCCGCCGTGACGGCGGAGGACCCGCCGCACCCGGTCCTGGCGTCCGACGCGGCGCTGCGCCGCGTCGTCGCCGCCGCGTAGGGCCTGACCGCTCAGCCCGCGCCGTCCCGCAGCCGCGCGGTCTCGGCCTCGTCGATCGTCCACGTCTGCGCGTCGATCGCCACGCCGTAGACCTCGCGTGCGTTCTCGAGCGAGACGTAGCCGTGGCGCGCGTCCTGGAGCACGCGCTCCGCGGCCCGCGCGTGCGGGTCGCCGTAGCCGCCCCCGCCGCCGGCGACCTGGCGGTAGACCGTCCCGGCGGGAATGTCGGTGACGAGGTCCTTCAGCCGCGGACGCTCGACGCGGCCGTCGGGGTAGCGCAGCTCGATCTCGTTCGGGCTGCCCGACCGGCCGCCGAGGATGCCGAACGCCGCGGTCTCGGGCGTGCCGCCGTCGCCGAACACGCTGGCGATCGTCCCCGACGTGAGGAACTCGAACTCCGTCTCGACGCCGAGGCCGCCGCGCCACTGGCCGGCGCCCGCCGAGTCCGGCGCGTACTCGAACTTGCGCAGCCGGTGCGGGTTGACGACCTCGTACATCTCCGGGTCCTGCGCGGCGATCGCGCCGCCCGACGTGATGAGGCCGATGTGGTCGTAGCCGTCGGCGCCGTACGTCCCGCCGCCGCCGCCCTTGCAGGCGTTGATGAGGATGTCGACGTACGGGCCGTCGATGCGGTCGTCCCACCCGGAGACGAGCGTCGCGAGCAGGTGGTTCCACGATGCGGTGACGGTCTGCGGCATCGCCGGCGCCAGCGCGAGCATGATCACCGCGGCGATCTGGTCGGACAGGTGGTTGCCGAACCCCGTCGGCGCGGGGTACTTCGGATGGACGATCGAGCCCTCGCGCGCGACGACCTTGACCACGCGCATGATCCCGTCGTTGTGGGGCAGATCCTGGTCGGCGATCATGAAGAAGGCGATCATCACCGACGACAGCGTCACCGCCAGCGGCGCGTTGACGTAGCCGGTCGCCTGGTCGTCGGACTTCGAGAAGTCGAACGTGATCTCGTCGCCCTCGACCCTCACCGCGACGCGGATCGTCCACTCGCCGTCGTGGTCGATGCCGTCGTCGTGGACGTACCACTCGGCCTCGTAGGTGCCGTCGGCGATCCGCTCGACGACCGCGCGGGCGCTGGCCTCCGACGCGTCGAGCAGCCGGGCGCAGGCGGTGTCGAACGCGCCGCGGCCGTAGCGGGCAAGCAGCGCCTTGAGCTCGCGCTCGCCGACCGTGCAGGCCCCCATCATCGCCGTGATGTCGTCGGCGACGATCGGCAGCCGGACGTTGCCGAACACGAAGTCCCACACGTCCTGCCGGCGCCGGCCGCCGTCGTAGAGCTTCAGCGGCGTGATGCGCAGGCCCTCCTGCCACATGTCGGTCGCGTCCGGGTTGTAGGAGCCCGGCACCGCGCCGCCGACGTCGGCCTGGTGCGCGGCGATCACGACCCAGGCGACGTGCTCGCCCTCGTGGAAGACGGGCTTGGTGACCTTCCAGTCCGACAGCTGGTTGCCGCCGGTGTACGGGTCGTTGTGCAGGACGACATCGCCCTCCGCCACGTCGTCGCCGAAGTACTCGGCGATGTAGCGCATCGCCGGCGTGGTCGCGTAGCCGAGGACCGGGATGTACTCGGTCTGCTCGAGCAGCGTGCCGTCGGCGGCGTAGATGCCCAGCGAGAAGTCGCGGCCCTCGACGAGCAGCGGCGAGCGCGCGCTGCGCTCGACCACGACGCCCATGCGCTGACCGATCGTCTTCAGCCGGCTGGCCATGATCGAGGTGAGGATCGCGTCGTCGCCCTGGACGGACGCGGCCGCCGGGGTGGTCGCGGCGTCGCCCTGGACGGACGCGGCCGCCGGGGTGGTCGCGGCGTCGGTCATCGGGACTGCTCCTTGTTGCTCAGGATGAGGCTGCCGAGGCGGTCGACGGTCAGCGTGAAGCGCTCGGGCACGAGCACGGTTGTGGTGGCGCGTTCGACGATCGCCGGCCCGGCGACGTGCTGGCCCGGCGCGAGCCGGTGGCCGTCGTGGACCTCGACGTCCTCGAGGCGGCGCTCGGTCGGCAGCCAGGCGCGGCGGTGGCCCTTCAGCGTGTCGCCGCTCTCCGCCGCCAGCTGCTGCAGCTCCGGCGCCTCGCGGCGGCCCAGCACGGTGGCGTGCAGGCCGATGACCTCCATCGGCCTGCCCGGGGCGCTGAAGCCGTACAGCTGCTCGTGGCGCGCGGTGAACGCCGCCTCGATGCGGTCCATGCCCTCCGCGCCGCCATCGAGATCGGCGAGCGGGAACTCGACGGCGACCTCGTGGTGCTGGCCGATGTAGCGCATGTCGGCGGTCACCCGCTCGCGCCGGCGGGCCGGCTCGACGCCCTCGCGGTCCAGCGCGGCGGCGCCCTGCGCGAGCATCCCGTCGAGCAGCTCGCGGGCGGCCGCCGGGTCGAACGCGCTCCACAGGACGCGGTGGGCCTGGACGTAGTCGTGGCGCAGGTCGGCGAGGACCATCCCCAGCGCGCAGAGCACCGACGAGGTCGGCGGGATGATCACCGTCGAGAGGTCGAGCTCGGCCGCGATCATGCCGGCGTGCAGCGCGCCCGCGCCGCCGGCGGCGACCAGCGGGAACTCCGCCGCGTCGACGCCGCGCGCGAGCGTCATGTCCTTCGTGCCCGCGGCCATGACGAGGTTGATGACGTCGTACATCGCCGCGGCCGCCTCGACGACCCCGAGTCCGAGCGGGCCGGCGATGCGCCGCTCGATCGCCTGCTCGGCGAGATCCACGCGCAGCGGCATCCGTCCGCCGAGGAAGTAGTCCGGGTCGATGTAGCCGAGCACGATGTCGGCGTCCGTGCAGGTCGGCTCGGTGCCGCCGCGGTCGTAGGCCGCGGGGCCCGGGTCGGCGCCCGCGCTCTGCGGGCCCATGTGCAGGAGGCCGCCCTCGTCGAGCCAGCCGATCGAGCCGCCGCCGGCGCCGATCGTGTGCACGTCGATCATCGGCAGCGACACCGACTGGCGGTTGACCTCGCCGTCGTGCGTGACCTGCACCTCGCCGTCGCGCACGAGCGAGACGTCGTAGCTGGTGCCGCCCATGTCGACGATCAGGCAGTCCTCGGACCCGGCGCCGCGGGCGTGGGCCAGGCCGGCGACCGGGCCACCCGCCGGCCCCGACAGGACCGTGCTCGCCGGCAGGTGGGTGACGATCTCGGGGATCGCGACCCCGCCGTTGGACTGCATGACGAGCAGCACGCCGCCGAAGCGCTCGTCGTTCAGGCGCGCGACGAGGCGCTCGACGTAGCGGCGCAGGACCGGGCCGACGTACGCGTTCATCGCCGTCGTCGACACCCGCTCGTAGAGGCGGACCTGCGGCAGCACCTCCGACGAGACCGAGAGGAACACGTCGGGCGCCAGCTCGCGGACGATCTCGGCGACCTCGCGCTCGTGCGCGTCGTCGGCGTAGGCGTGCATGAAGCAGACGGCGATCGCCTCCGCGCCGAGGCCGAGCAGCTCGCTCACCGCGGCCCTCGCGGCGTCGCGGTCGAGCTCGACGAGCGCGGTTCCGGAGGCGTCGACGCGCTCGCGCACGGGCAGGCGCAGGTGGCGCGGCACCAGCGGCGGCGGCGCCGTGTACTTGTTGTCGTAGAGGTGCGTGCGGCTGCGCACGCCGCGGCGCATCTCGAGCACGTCGCGGAAGCCCTCTGTGGTCAGCAGGCCGGTGCGGGCGCCGCGCTCGGTGAGCACCGCGTTCGTCGTGACCGTGGTGCCGTGGACGATCATGGCCGTCCGGTCGAGGAACGTGGCGAGGTCGAGGCCCTCGAGCTCCGCGAGCTCGCCGAGCCCGGTGATAACGCCGTCCGACGGGTCGCTCGGCGTGCTCGGCGACTTGTGGACGCGCAGCTCCGTGCTGCCGCTCGAGGTCAGGACGAAGTCCGTGAACGTGCCGCCCACGTCGATGCCGATCGTGTAGCTCATCGCAGGATCTCCTGGGGGACGGCCGACAGCCGGTCGAAGCCGTCGTCGGTGATCAGGTACGTGTCGACCACGCTGGCGCCGAAGCGCTCGTCGGCGGTCGAGAAGTTCGGGTGCACGGCGATGACCATGCCCGGCGCCAGCGGCGTGTCGTCGGCGGCCGTGATGACCGGGCTGTCGTGGTCGACGCCGATGCCGTGGCCGTGCCACAGCCCCGAATGCAGGTCCTCCTCGGCGGCGACGCCGTCGATGGACCGCGCCACCTCGCCGGCCGTCGAGCCGGGGCGCAGGTGCGCCTCGGCGCGCCGCGCCGCCTCCAGGCACGCCTCGGCGACGCGCAGCTGCTCGGGCTCCGGGGTGCCGAGCGCGACCATGCCGCCGACCTCGACCCAGTAGCCCGTCGGGCCCACGATCTCCACGTAGATCGTGGCCAGGTCGCCGTTGCGGAACGGCCGGTCGGTCGTCCACGACAAGAAGTACGGCTGGGCGCTGGCGAAGATGAGCGCGTCGCGGGTGCCGCGGGAGAAGACCGCCTGGTAGATCGCGGCGCCGACCTCGGCCTCGGTGGCGCCGGGACGCAGCGCTTGGCGGGCGGCGATGAAGCCCGCGTCGGCGATCGCGACCGTCCGCCGGATCTCGGCGACGTCCTCGTCCTCCTTGAGGAGCTTCAGCCGGGACATGAGCGAGCCGGCGTCGACGAGCTCGGCGTCGGGCAGCGCCCGACGCAGCGCGTCGAACTCGCCGACCGGCAGCAGGCCGCGCAGGCCCGTGATGCCGATCCGGCCCCGGTCGGCGCGCTCCTCGGCGAGCACGGCGGCCGCCGCGCTCGCCAGGTCGTCACGCCCCGAGACCACGTCGCCCTCGCCCGCGAGGCGCACCTCCGGCGCATCCGGCAGCCGGGCCGCGTACCAGCGATCGGCCGGCGTCGGGGCGACGAGCACCGGCCCGCGGCCGCTGCGCGTCAGCACGGCGTACGACATGCGGGCCACGGGCGCATAGCCGGTGAGGAAGGCGGCGTCGCCGTACTCGGTGATGTGTCCGCGGCCGAAGACGACGAGCGCGTCGAGGTTGTCGGCCAGCATGAGCTCCCGGGCGCGGGACGCCCGGCGCTGCAGCAGCGTGGCCGGCGTCGCGACCGGCACCGCCTGCTGCGTCTGGGCCAGGCCGCGCAGGGGGCTGGCCGGGATGCGGTTCAGGTTCATGGGGTCTCCTCGGTGGCCACGGCGAAGAATCGGTCGGCGATCCGGCGCCCGAAGCGGTTGAGCGCGGCTCGCTCGTCGGGGGTCGGGCGCACGTGCGCGGGGATGAAGGCGGCGAAGGGGTCGGGGAGCTCGTGGTGGAACTGCAGCCCGTAGGCGCGCGTGCCGATGCGGAAGGCCTGCTCGGGGCAGCCGTCCCCGGTCGCGAGGCGCTCCGCGCCCGGCGGAAGCGTGAACGCTTCGCCATGGAACTGGAAGATGCGCAGCCCGGGGCCCTCGGGCCCGAGGACCGGGTCTGCGAGGCCCGCCTCGGTCAGGCGCACGTCGTCCATGCCGCGCTCCTCGCGCGGCGCGGGGCCGACGTCCGCGCCGAGCCCGCCGGCCAGCAGCTGGGCGCCGAGGCAGATGCCGAGCACCGGCAGGCCGGCGTGCGCCGCGTCGGCCAGCAGGCGCATCTCGTCGGCGAGGTGCCCGACGGTCTGCGCCTCGGCGACGCTGAACGGGCCGCCCTGCACGATCACGCCGCCGACGTCGTCCACCCCGGGCACCGGCTCACCGAGATCGGTCTTGACCTCGCGCAGCTCGATCCCGCGCTCGGCCGCGACATCGGCGAACACGCCGGCGCCCTCGAACTCGGCGTGACGGACGCACACCCAGGGCGCCCCCGATGTCGCGGCGCTCCGGGCGCGAGCGTCGCCGTGCGGGGACCCGCTGGGTCTCACGGCCGGCGCTCGAGCGTCGAGCGCCACGGTCGCCAGTCGTCGACGTCCTCCAGGGACAGCAGGAGGCGATCGGCCGTGTCGCGGTCGATCGCCACCCAGCTCGGGTCCGGCAGCTGCTCGTACACCGAGAAGTCCCAGAGCGTCGCCTGGCGCGCCTCGGCCACGACCGCCTCCAGCCGCGCGACGTGGCGGCGCAGGCGGCGGATCTCGGCGCGCTGCTCGGCGACCAGCCTTTCCAGATCGGCGTCAGAAGGTCTGGAAGTACTCACGGTGCTCCCAGTCCGTCACCTCGGCGAGCTGCTCCGGCGGGAGGCCGTCGACCGCGGTCTCGAAGCGCCCGACCTCCGAGCGCTTGAGCCCGACGATGTAGTCGACGAACGCGTCGCCCATCGTCCGGCGGTACAGCTCCGAGCCGTCGAGCTCGTCGACGGCCTCGGCCAGGGACTTCGGCAGCGTCTGCGCGTCGTGCTCGTACGGGTTGTCGGTCGGCCGGCCCGGGTCGAGCCCGCGGTCGATGCCGTCGAGGCCCGCGAAGACCTGCGAGGCGATGTAGAGGTACGGGTTGGCGGCGGGCTCGCCGGCGCGGTTCTCGAGGTGCGTCGTCGGGTCGCCGGGGCCGCCCGTCACGCGGATCATCGAGCCGCGGTTCTCCGTGCCCCACTGGCAGCGGTCCGGCGCGAGCGAGTACGGCTGCAGGCGCTTGTAGCCGTTGACGGTCGGGATGACGAACGCGGAGGCCTCGCGGGCGTGCTCGAGCAGGCCCGCGACGTACCGCAGGCCCAGCGGCGTGAGCTCCGCCTCGCCGTCCATCGCGGCGAACGCGTTGACGCCGGAGACGCGGTCGACGAGCGACTGGTGCAGGTGCCAGCCCGACGAGAAGAAGCCCGGCAGGCCCGGACGGCACATGAACGTGGCGTGGTAGCCGTGACGGCGGCAGATCTGCCGGACCGCGCTGCGGAACAGCAGCACGGTGTCGGCCGCCTCGAGCGCGCTCTGCGGGTCGAACGTGAACTCCATCTGCGAGGGGCCCCACTCGTCCTCGAGCGAGCGCAGCGGCAGGCCGGCACCGGCGAGCTGCTCGAGCAGGGTGTCCATGAGCGGCGCGATGAGGTCGGCGTTGACCTCGGACTGGTACTGGTAGCCGGCGGTGACGGCCTCGACCTCGGGCGGCTCGCCGGGGGCGCCGGGGGCGCCGAGCGAGCTGGGGCTGAGCTTCGGGTCGATGAGCTTCGTCAGCGTCCACTCGAGCTCGACGCCGATCAGGCAGTCGAGGTTGCGCCGGTCGAGCTCGGCGACCGCGTTCTTGAGGATGGCGCGCGAGGAGTACGGAAACGGGGTGCCGTTCTGGAAGTACATGTCGCACAGCACCCAGCCGGTGCGGTCGGCCCAGGGCAGGACGCGGAACGTGGACGGGTCCGGGACGCAGACGACGTCCGGGCAGCCCTCCATGTCGAGGCTGTCGAACCCGCCGCCGGGCATGAACGGGTTGAACGCGATCGCCGAGCCGGTGTCCATGATCACCGGGCCGGTGTTGACGCGCATGCCGTTGCGCAGCACGCTGCGGAACACGTCGACCGGCAGGGTCTTGCCGCGCACGAGGCCGTGCTGGTCGGCCCAGGAGACGCGGACGGTGCGCAGCCCGTCCAGGCGGCGGACCAGCTCGTGGGCGCCGGCGGCCTGCGCCTCGCTCCACAGCCCGTGGTCGCGGATGAACCCGACCCGGCCCACCGCGGCGTCGCCGTTCGTGGCGCGGGCGAGAGCGTTGCTCGTCAGCATGTTCATGCCTCCAGTCAGGTCAGGCGGTCAGAAGATGATCGACAGGTTCTGATGAGCCTGGTCGCTGTCGAGCAGGTTGACCTGCTTGATCGCGATCAGCCACGAGTCGCCCTCGGCGCGCAGCCGGTGGGCGGTCCAGCCGGGGAACGTCGCGTGATAGCCCGGTCGCACGTCGTGGACGACGAAGTTCGAGCGGACGAGCAGCTCGCCGGGCGCCTGCGCCTGGACGACCTCAATGTTCGTGATCGAGCGGCGCGTGCGCGAGCGCGGGATCTGGCTCCAGATGTAGGCGCTGCGCAGCCAGGCGATGCGGTCCTCGAGCCGCCGGCGGTCGTCGAAGGCGAGCGTGACCTCCGTCGTCGGCTCGCCGCCGCCGGGCGTCATCGGCATCCAGTACAGGCACTCGGGCACGAAGAGCTCGAGCCAGTCCTCGAGGCGGCCCTCGTCGAGCAGCCGGGCCTCGCGGTACAGCAGCGCGGCGCAGGCATCGCGGGTGGCCGCGTCGACCGGTGCGGCCGGCTCGTCGAGCTCGGCCGTGTGGCGCGCCAGCGCGGCGTAGAACTCGGGGTCGACGTACGTCGAGTAGCGCGAGGGGTCGTTGAGCTCGGCCGCCATCACGCCACCCCCTCGGCCACGACCGGCGTGTCGGACTGCATGAGCGCCTTCCAGTGGTGGATGTAGCCGCGCATCGGCGTCTCGTCGGTGGTCGGAGCGGTGACGCCCCCGTCCGGGTCGAGCGACTGGCGACCCTCGATGCCGTAGCCGCGGTTCATCAGCACCCACTCGACCTCCGGGATCGACAGCCCCCGCTGGCACTCGCCGAAGTTCGCGAGGTCGTCGGGCTCGCCGAAGCTCGGGAAGTCCTCCTGCGTGCGCATGCGCAGGGTGTTGAGCTCCTCGGGCAGCTCCTCCGACGTCGTCGCCTGCCAGAGCAGGATCGTCCGGTCCACCGCCACCGGGCGCAGGGACTGGATCTGGTTTCCGATGATCAGGAGGTTCGGGAAGATCGAGAGGTTCATCTGCGAGCCGACGGTGAGGTCGAGCAGGCGCGTGGCCTCCTCCTCGCCGTACTGGGCCCGGATGCGCGCCTCGATCGCCTCGCGGCCCGGCGTCGGGCGCTGCGTGGCCCAGTAGTCGCCGGGCTTGCGGTAGTTCGGGCGCTGGTCGATGAACGAGTGCCCGTTGCCGAGGTACCGGCAGTACATGTCGCCGTCGTCCGGGCTCTCGGCGAAGTACGCCATGTCCTTCGTCTCACCGAGGCGCTGGGCCATCTGCAGCAGCGCCCGGTGGCTGAACGCGGGGTGATAGCCGTCGGTCGAGTTGTCCATGACGAGCTTCCAGTTCGACTGGCAGTCCATCCGGTGCGCGCCGCTGCGGGCGGTGACCTTGCCGCCGGGGAAGCGGTCGATCCAGTAGTCCAGCAGCGGGCGGGCGGCGCCGAGGTGGTCCTCGATGGCCGGCGGCGACGGGTGCAGCGTGGCGAAGATGAAGTCGCGGTAGACGGCGACCCTGGCCCGGCCGAGGCTGTACTTGGCGGGATCGAACTCCGGGGCGTAGCCGCTCGGCCACGGCACGCCGGTCAGGCTGCCGTCGTTCGCGTAGGACCAGCCGTGGTAGGGGCACACGAAGCGCTTCGCGCGGCCGCGCTCGACGCGGCAGACCGTGGCGCCGCGATGCAGGCAGCGGTTGAGCAGGACGTGGATGTCGCCGCCGGCGTCGCGCGTGATGATGATCGGCCGGCCGCCCAGCGTGCCGGTCATGAACGCGTTGGCCCCGCTGAGCTCGCTGGCGTGCCCGACGTAGACCCAGCACGCGCCGAAGACCTTCGTCATCTCCTCGGTGAAGATGTCCTGGTCGGTGTAGATCCGGCGGTGGACGCGGTCCTCGAGGACGAGCTGGTCGTAGAGGTCGCCGGTGGCGCGCTCTCGCGTGGTCGACATGGCACCACGTTACGGTGCCGAGCCTCGCGCGCGGGCGAGCGTTCGGAGTGGTCGAACCCGGCCGCGGGCCGGCGCGCCGCCGTTCGGTCAGGGACCGAGTGTCGACTTCCTCAGCCGGAGGCTGAGGAAGTCGACGCTCGACGACGCGGGTCAGGCCGCGGCGGACTCGGTCGCCCGGGCGGCCGTCTCGCGCAGGCCGGCCCCGCCCATCACGGCCTTGCGCAGCCGGGCGAGCCGGCGCGGCGGCAGTCCCGCCGAGAGCGCGCCGACGACGCGGCCGTCGCGTCCGTAGAGGATCGCGAACGCGCCCTCCTCCGGGCTGCCCTCCACGACGACGCTCTCGTCCCCGAGGCCCGGCAGGCCGATCGACTGGATGCGGACGCCGTGCTGATCGGACCAGAACGACGGCAGCGTCTGGAACGGCCCGGCCTGCTCGCCGCCGTGCAGGAGCGTGCGCGCGGCCCACGCGCCCTGCTCGACGGCGTTGGACCAGTGCTCGACGCGCAGCAGCCCGCCGCCCGCGGGAGCGTGCGGCCAGCTCGCCACGTCGCCGGCCGCCACCACGCTCGGCACGCCCTGGACCGCGAGCGTCGCCTCGCAGACGACGCCGTTGCCGAGCGGGACGCCCGAGCCCTCCAGCCAGCCGGTGTTCGGCACGCTGCCGAGCCCGACGACGGCGACGTCGGCCTCGATGCGCGTGCCGTCGGCGAGGCGCACGGCCGTCAGGCGGCCGTCGCCCTCGAGTGCGGCGACGCCCGTGCCGAGCACCAGCCGCACGCCGCGGTCGGCGTGCAGGCCCGCGGCCCAGCCGGCGACGACGTCGCCCACGCGGGGCTGCATCGGTGCGGGCGCGACGTCGACCATCGTCACCTCGAGCCCGAGCTTGCGTGCGGTGGCGGCGACCTCGCAGCCGATGAACCCGGCGCCGACCACGACGAGCGTGCGCGCCTCGTCGAGCGCCGCGCGCAGGCGCAGGCTGTCGTCGAGCGTGCGCAGCAGAAAGACCCCGTCGAGGTGATGGCCGGCCTGGAGCGGCCGCGCCGCCGCCCCCGTCGCGATGACGAGGCCGTCGTAGGCGAGCTCGCTGCCGTCGGCCAGCGCGACGCGGCGCGCCGCGAGGTCGAGGCCCGTCGCCGCGACGCCCAGCCGCCATTCGGCGGACAGGTCGCCGACCGCCTGCAGCTCGACGTCGGCGCGGTCGACGTCCCCGGCCAGCAGCTCCTTCGACAGCGGCGGCCGGTTGTACGGCGCGTGCGCCTCGTCGCCGACGATGACCAGCTCGCCGTCGAAGCCCTCCGCACGCAGGCCCTCGGCGGCGCGCAGGCCGGCGAGCGAGGCGCCGGCGACGACGATCCGCTTCACGAGCCGAGCTTGATGGCCTGCACGGGGCAGAGCCGGATCGCCTGCTCCACGCGGCCGCGCTCGGACGCCGGCGGATGCGGCTCGTACTGCAGCTCGCCCTCGTCGTCCAGCTGGAAGACGGCGGGCGCGGCGAACTCACACTGACCGTGGCCGTCGCACAGGTCCATGTCGACGATGACGTCGAGGGTCTCGGGATCGCTCATCGCAATGTCTCCTAGGAAGCGGTCGAGTCCAGCGCCGGGACGAGCGGCTCGGCGAGCGCGCGGCCGTGTTCGCCGGCGCACAGCAGGAAGGCGCCGCGCCGGTCGACGATGAGATCGAAGCCCTCGAGCACGACGATCGTGGTCGTCGCCAGCTCGACGATCGCCGGGCCGGACACCTCGAAGCCGGGGCGCAGCCCGTGGCCGTCGTAGACCGGCGTGCCGGCCATCGCGCGGCGGCGCGGCGACCACGTCTCGCGGCTGCCGCTGGGCGCCTCGCGGCCCACGGCCATCTCGTCGAGGTCGCTGAGGTCGGGGCTCGGCGTGGCGCCGACGGCGCTCAGCCGCACCGCCAGGCACTCGATCGCGGAGCTCGGCGACGCGTAGCCGAACATGCGGTCGTGGACCGCGTGGAAGCGCTCGGCCATCGCCTCGAGCCCGGGCGCCCCGCCCGGCGTCCAGTCCAGCGGCACCTGCAGCTCGTGCCACTGGCCGACGTAGCGCAGGTCCAGCGAGGCCTGGAACGAGATCGCGTCGTCGCCGACGCCCTCGCCGTGCAGCGTGCCGCGGCCGTGCGCGGCCAGCCCGTCGAGCACCGCCGCCAGCTCGTCGCTCGTGACGTCGGCGAGCGGCCGCTTGAGCGCGCGCACCTCGTCGTGCTGGAAGTCGCACATGAGCATGCCCGCCGCGCAGAAGATCGACGACTCGCGCGGGACGCACAGCAGCGCGACCTCAAGCTCGGCGGCGATCGCCGCCGCGTGGACCGGCCCGGCGCCGCCGGCCACCACGACCGGGAAGTCGCGCGGGTCCAGCCCGCGGCGCACGGTGACGTCGCGCACGCCGGTCGCCATGTTCACGTTGACGATGTCGTAGACGCCGGCCGCGGCCTCCTCGATCGACACGCCGAGCGCGTCGGCCACCGGCGCGAACGCCGCGCGCGCGGCCTCGAGGTCGAGCCGCATGCCGCCCGCGAGCGGGTTGTCCGGGCTGAGGTAGCCGAGCACCAGGTCGGCGTCGGTGACCGTCGGCAGGGTGCCGCCCCGCCCGTAGCACGCGGGGCCGGGCTCGGCGCCCGCGCTCTGCGGGCCGACGTGGAGCAGGCCGCCCTCGTCGACGGTGGCGATCGAGCCGCCGCCGGCGCCGATGGTGTGGATGTCGATCGTCGGCAGCGCGAGCGGCCACTCGGCGACGACCGCGTCGGTCATCGTCACCGGCCGCCCGTCCTTGACCATCGCGACGTCGAAGCTCGTGCCGCCCATGTCGACGGTGAGGCAGTCGGCGATCCCGGCCCGGGACAGGTGCTCGATGCCCGCGGTGGGTCCGGCCGCGGGACCGGACAGCAGCGACAGCGCGGCGCGGCGCGACACCTCGGCCGGCGTGGCGACGCCGCCGTTGGACTGCATGATCAGCAGCACGCCGGCGAAGCGCAGGCCGTCGAGGCGCTCGGTCAGCGCCGCCATGTAGCGGCTGATGATCGGCCCGACGTAGGCGTTGAGGACGGTCGTGCTCGTGCGCGGGTAGTAGCGGATCTGCGACAGCAGCTCGTGCGACGCCGTCACGTAGACGTCGGGCAGCTCCTCGCCGAGGATCTCCAGCGCGCGGCGCTCGTGCGCGTCGTTCTGGGGCGAGTGCATGAACGAGACGGCGACCGCCTCGACGCCGTCGGCGCGCAGCGCGGCCGCGGCGGCGCGCACGCCGTCCTCGTCGAGCGCCCGGTGCACCTGGCCCTCGGGGCCGATGCGCTCCCCGACGCCGTGGGTGCGCTCGCGGGCGGCCAGGGGCCGCGGCGGCGTGAGGTGGTTGTCGTACGGCGTGGCGCGGGTGCCGTCGCGCAGGCGCAGCGTGTCGCGGAAGCCCTCGGTGAGCAGCGCGCCCGTGAGCGCGCCGTTGCCGGTCAGGGCGGCGTTCGTCGAGACCGTCGTGCCGTGCACGATCAGCTCGATCGAGGCCATGAAGTCGCCGAAGGCGACGCCGAGGCGCTCCGCGATCTCCTCCAGGCCGCGCACGAACCCCCGTGACGGGTCGTCGGGCGTCGAGCTCGTCTTGTGGACGAGCTGCGTCTCGTCGCCCAGCAGCAGGAAGTCCGTGAACGTCCCGCCGACGTCGATGCCGAGCCGGTAGCTCATGCCGTCGTCCCTTCCGCCGCCCGCAGACGGTCCGTCTCGAGCTCGTCGTGTCCGCTGGCGTCGTCCAGCACCGCGACGCCGTACACCTCGCGCGCCCGCTCGCGGCTCAGCAGCCCCTCGCGGACCTCGTCGACGACGAGGCGCGGGTCGCGCGCCAGCGGGCTGCCGTAGCCGGCGCCGCCGCCGTGGATCGAGTCGCAGATCGCGCCCGTGGGGATCGCCACCGCCTCCTTGGAGCCCCAGTCGCGCGCGGTGCCGTCGGGCATCGTCAGCCGCAGGGTGTTCAGCCCGCCGTCGCGGCCGCCGAACAGCCCCTGGGCCGGCACCGCGCCCTCGGCGGCGCTGTCGTCGCCGAGCGTCGAGCCGCGCACGCCCTCGCCGAGGAAGCGGAAGCGGGTCTTCGTCCCGTAGCCGCCGCGCCACTGGCCGGCGCCCGCGGAGTCCGGATCGAGCTCGAGGTAGTCGACGTGGTGGGGCGTGGAGAGCTCGAAGATCTCCATGTCCTGCGACTTCATCGAGCCGGGCGTGCCGGTGAACCCGAGCGCGTCGTAGCCGTCGGTGCCCTTGATCGCGCCGGAACCGCCGCGCGAGAACAGCACGAAGTCGACGTAGACCCCGCCGGTGCGCGGGTCGATGCCGGAGATCGCCGAGGGCAGGAACTGGTTCCACCCGGCGCAGACGCGGTCGGCGAGCGGCTCGGCGAGCGCCATCATGATCGACTCGACGACCTCGTCGCACATCTGGTTGCCGAACACCGTCGCGGCGGGGAAGCGCGGGTTGATGAGCGACCCCTCGCGGAAGACGGTGTGCATCGGCGCGAAGAGGCCGGCGTTCGTCGGGACCGTCACGCCGCTCGCGTTCAGCAGCATGAGGAACGCGATCGAGATGGCGCCCATCGCCGACGCCGCCGGCATGTTCGTGAAGCCCTCGGTCTGGTCGTCGCTTCCGGAGAAGTCGAACGTGATCTCCGAGCCGGCGATCGTGACCTCGACGGCGACCCGCAGCCGCCGCGACGGGTCCACGCCGTCGGACTGCATGAAGCTCTCGCCGTGGTAGACGCCGTCGGGCCAGCGCTCGACCTCCGCGCGCACCTGGCGCTCGGACGCCTCGATGACGACGTCCATGTGGCGGTCGATCGTCTCGGTGCCGTAGCGCTCGTAGACCTCCAGCAGCCGGCGGCGCCCGATGGTGCAGGCGCCGATCATCGACTGGATGTCCTCCCACGTCAGATCCAGGCGCACGTTCGCGCGCACGAGGCGCTCGACGTCCTCGCGCGGGACCCCGCGGTCGTGCAGGCGCAGCGGCGGGATGCGGAACGCCTCCTGCCAGACCTCGCGGAACGCGGGGTCGTAGCCGCCGAGCGTCATGCCGCCGATGTCGACGATGTGGCCCTTGCTGGCGGTCCACGCGACGAGCTCGCCGTCGTGGAAGACCGGCATGTAGAGCCCGACGTCGGCGAACTGGTTGCCGCCGCTGTAGACGTCGTTGTGGATGAAGACGTCGCCGTCGTGGACGTCGTCGCCGAACGCCTCGATGACCGCGGCCAGCGACGGCCCGGCGCCGAAGGCGATGATCGAGGCGAACTCGGTCTGCGCCAGCGTGCGCCCGGCGCGGTCGAAGACGACGGTCACGAGGTCGCCGACCTCGTTGAAGATCGGCGAGCGCGACGAGCGCATGAGCACCGTGGCCATCTCGCGCGAAACGGCGACGACGCGGCGCTGGAGGACCGACGCGAGGATGGGGTCCGCTGCTTGGGGCATCTACAGGACGTGGATGTCGAGGGGGATCTGGGAGACGGCCTGCCCGCCGTCGGGCGTGACGATGTAGCTGTTGGAGAGGTACGCGATGCCGCGCCGGTCGCGGTCGAGGACCATCGGGTGCATGGCGAGCACCATCCGCTCGGACAGCGTCCAGTCGACCGCGTCGTCGGCGTCGACGACCTCGCGCCCGATCCAGGGCTCCTCGAGGACGTCCTGGCCGAGGCCGTGGCCGGACCAGTACGCCGACCCGGCGTCGTGGCGCTCCACGGCGTCGAGCAGTCCGCGCTGGACGGCGGCCGGCGTCGCGCCGGGCACCATTCGCTCGGCCGCGGCGCGCATGCCCTCGGCGGCGGCGCGGTTCAGGCGCACCTGGTCGTCGGTCGGCGTGCCGAACACGACGGCGCGCGCGAACTCCATCCAGTAGCCGAGCGGCCCGATGAGCTCGAAGGAGAACACGAACTGGTCGCCCACGTGCAGGACGCGGTCGCGCGGCGGGTTCCACGCGGGCGCGACCGTGCCGTCGGCCTGACGCACGCCGCTCATGCTCAGGAACAGCGGGTCCTCGCCGCCGAGCAGGTACATCGTCCGGTACATCTCCGCGCCGATCTCGCGCTCGGTGATGCCCGGCCGGGCGATCTCCAGCAGGCGCGCGAAGCAGCGCTCGACGATGTAGGTCGACTCGCGCACGCCGGCGAGCTCCTCGGCGGACTTCTGTGCGCGGAGCTGCTCGAAGTCCATCGTGACGTCGACGAACTGGGTGGCGGGCAGGCTGCGCTTGAGCAGCTCGGCGTCGGCGACGCGCATGATCTCGCCGAGGCCCACGATGCCGATGCGCTCGTGGCCCGGCAGCTCGCCGATCGCGTTGACGACGCCCTGCACGGCGCGCCGCGCGTAGCGCACGGGCGTCTCCCAGCCCTGCGAGGAGAAGCCCTGCTGCATGTTCTGCGGCAGGATCAGCTCGGGCTCGCGGCCGCGCGGCACGAACGCGAAGCCGTGGCGGTGGGCGAGGTTGTAGTCGGTGACCCAGCGCAGCGTGCCCTTGTGGCCGCGGTAGTCGTTGGCCACGACGATCAGGCCGTCGAGGTCGCGGTCGGCGATGAGGCCCTGCAGCAGGTCGTGGCGGCGGCTCTGCTCGGCCGGGCTGAGCGCCCCGCCGCCGACGATCGGCTGCGCCGAGCGCGGGGCGGACGGAACCGGCGCGACCGCGGGCAGCGTCGACGCACCTCCGCTGGTCAAGGCCCTCACGTCATCCGGCCCGCTCACGCTCACGTCCACGGGTTCTCCTCGGTCATCGGTCGGTCATACGGGCGCCGGACGCTCGCCGCACGCGCCGCACTGAGGAACGGCACGGTAGCCGTGTCCCGCGGGCAGGCGGCCGAGGGTTCGGATTGGCAAGACAGGCCGCCCGTCACAGCCGGGTGGGTTCGGCGAGGCGGGATGCCCCCGCGGGAGGAGCCACTCAAGCGCCGCGAGCGGGCCGCGTCGACGAGACCGTGCGGATCGCGGCGGCACCGAAGGCGGGCCCGGCCGCCAGCGCGGTCAGGCTCCACCGCCATCCAACCTGGTCGGCGAGCAGCGGCAGCAGCCGGATGGTCGCCACCGTGATGATGAAGCCGATCGCCATCTGCGCCGCGAGCGCCGTGCCGACGTAGCGCGGATCCGCCGCGTCGCTGAGTGCCGCCGAGAACTGCGCCGAGTCCGCGATCACCGCGAAGCCCCACACCATGAGGAACGGCAGCAGCAGCCAGGGTCCCACACCGAAGACAAGGCCGCTGAGGACACAGCACGCCGCGCTGACCACCATCGCCAGGAAGGCCACACGAGCCGATCCGGCTCGTCGCGCGGCGAGCCCGCCGGCAATGCATCCGGCGGCTCCGGCCACGCCGATCACCGCGAAGGCCGCGAGCCCCGCGCCCACGCGCCAGTCGGTGCGAGGATCCCACGCCTCCAGGCTCGCGAGCAGATAGGCGGGCAGCCAGGTCCAGAACGCGTACAGCTCCCACATGTGGCCGAAGTAGCCGAGGTTCACGCGCAGCTGGAAGCGGTCCAAGAACATCTCGCGCACATAGGCGGGGTGCAAGGGGGCGCCCGCGCCGAGAAGAGGACCTTCCCGCAGGCGCAGGGCGGCCCCGCCGGCGGCGAAGGCCAGCAGGCTCGTGACGATGAGGACCTCTTCCCACGGCAGCCCGCCGAGCCCGTTGACCAGGTGCGGCATCGCGGAGCCGAGCGTGAGGGCACCCACGAGCGCACCCATCGCCGCACCGCGACCGGTGCGAAACCACGAGGCCATCAGCTTGACGCCCGCGGGATACACGCCCGCGAGCGCGATCCCGGTGGCGAAGCGCAGCACGATCGCGGCCTCCAGCCCGCCGGCCACCAGCGCGACCAGCAGGTTCGCGGCGCCCGCCGCCACCGCGCAGGCGGCGATGAGCCGGGGCACGGAGACCCGGTCGCTGAGATTGATGGCCGCCGAGACGACCGCGCCCGCGACGAAACCGACCTGCACGGCGGTGGTCAGCCACGCAGCGCCTGCGCTCGAGATCTCCCACTCGCGCTCGAGCGACGGGACGACCGCGGCGGTCGAGAACCACACCGACATGGCCAGGACCTGGACGGCGGCGACCAGCCCGAGCTGCCTGCGGGCCGTCCCGGCCGGGAGGCCATCCGTTGCCGGGTCGGCGGCAGGGACGCGCGTCACCAACGTCAGCGACCCCGTGCCGGTGCCGGCGAGGACCGCCGGTCGCATCGGTGCCGCTCGCCGGCACGTTCAGCCAGCAAACGCAGCGACCTCCTGCGCCAGGTTCTCGCGCAGCGTGCTGCCCGCATAGTGGGCCCGCACGCGGCCTCGGCGCCGGAGCTCCGGGACGACGAGATCGACGAAGTCGCGGTAGGAGCCCGGCATGTCGGTGGCCAGGAGGTTGAAGCCGTCGGCCCCGCCCTCGTCGGCGAACTCCTCGAGCTGGTCGGCGACCTGGCTCGGGCTTCCGACGACCAGGGGCGAGCCGCTGCTCAGGCCGTACAGCCGTGCAGCGTCCGCGATCGTGAAGCCGCCGTCCCGGCGGCTGGATGCGGCGAGGATGGACTCCAGGCCGGCCCGCACCCCGGTGGCCGAGACGTCTGTCAGCGGATCGCCGGGGGCGTGGCGCGAGAAGTCGTAGCCGACGATCCCGGACAAGAGCGTGAGCGCGCCCTCCACCCGGACGAGGCTCTGGAGCTCCGCGAGCTTCGCCCGCGCCGCCTCCTCCGTCTCGCCGGTGACGACCTGCAGCTGGTAGATGAGCTTCACCGCCTGCGGGTCGCGGCCCGCCGCCGCGATCCGGCCGCGCAAGTCGTCGTCGAAGGCGCGCATCTCCGGGGTCCACTGCTGGATGGCGAAGATGATCTCGCCGTGACGGGCCGCGAACTCTCGACCTTCCGGGGAGGAGCCGGCCTGGAAGATCACCGGGCGGCGTTGCGGGGAGGGCTTGACCGGGAACAGGGCGTCGCAGCGGAAGTACCTGCCCTCGTGCTCGACCCGCGAGACCTTCGCCGGATTCGCGTAGACGCCGCTCTCCCGATCCTCCACGATCGCGTCCGGCTGCCAGCTGTCCCAGAGCTGGTAGCAGAGATCGAGGAACTCGTCGGCGCGGGCGTAACGCTCGTCGCGCGGCGGCTGATCGATGCCCAGCGCCCGGAACGACCCCTCGTTGAACGACGTGATGACGTTCCAGCCGACGCGCCCGCCGGTCAGGTGGTCGAGCGTGGAGAGCCGGCGCGCCAGCTGATACGGATACTCGGCGCTCGTCGAGACGGTGACGCCGATCCCGAGATGACGCGTCGCCCGGGCGATGATCGGCACGAGCATCAGGGGGTCGTGGATCGGGCACTGCGCGCCGAAGCGGAGGGTGGGCTCGTGGCTGCCGGCGTAGACCTCGTGCGGATGCAGCAGATCCGCGAGGAAGACCGCGTCGAATCCGCCGCGCTCAAGCGTGCGCGCGATGTCCTCCCAGTACTCCGGCGTCGCGAAGTCGTATCCGTTCGCGGCGCGCGGATGACGCCACATGCCATCGGGGATGGGCGCGATGCTGTTGAGCAGGATCGCCGAGAACGCCATGCGCCGGCCAGCCATCTGGGTCTCTCCTCGCGTGGGGTTCGGCGGGACGGTCCCGCCCTCTCCGACAATCCAAACGTATAGCTCGACTATCCGTTCGTCAAGCACGGTCGGGCGACGGCTCGACCCGCTCATGCTCGAGCAGGCGGCGCAGCCAGTGCAGCCCGCGCTCGGTCTCCTCGGGGCGCCCGAAGATCAGCTGGTTGATGACGAGCCCGTTCAGCGCGGCGAAGACGAGCCGCGCGAGATCGAGGTCGTAGGGCAGGCCCAGGCGCGCCAGCGACCCGGCGACGACGTCGTGGTACGCGTCGTAGTTCTCCTGCACCCGCTCGCGGAGCCCTTCGCGATGACGCGCCTCGAGAATGACCTCGAGCTGGAATGCCGCGTGCTCGGGATCTTCGTCGATGAGCACGGCCAGATCGGAGGCGAGAGCCGCGAGATCACCGCCCTCGGCGCGCAACCCCGAGCCGATCACGGCCTCGGCCGCGGCCCAGGCCAGCGCTTCTTCGATCATGGCCTCGAGCGTCCCGAAGTGATGGCGCACGAGGCCGTGCGTGACCCCGGCCTCGGCCGCCACCGAGCGGGTTGTGACTTGCGTGAGGCGCTCGCGCGCAGCGACGCGCACGAGCGCCTCGATCAATGCCTGGCGCCCACCGCCGCGTCGGTGCCCACCCCCTGCCTCAGAGCTGCTCATCGCAGGATCGTCCCATCAGGCGGCCACGGGATGACTCCAAAGACCGGTGCTCAGGGGACTCGACGCCGCCTCAATGGGCGATGACGGACTCCTCGATGCCGAGAACGACGGGCTGCCGGACGCATCGCGCCATGCGCCGGAGATGCGATAGCCGCCGCTCACCGGCTCGGACCGATCGCCGGGTGCAAAGACGGCGCACACGACCGAGAGCCTTCTCGTCGTGGTCGCCTCGGGCGTCGGCGAGGCTGGGTGCCGGTTGCGCGACATGGTCGGAAATGCCGGAGAGACCTGGAACCGCAGGCTTCGGGGTGGCGCGGTGCGTCATCCGCGCGATTGCAATACGCTATGTACTGTATCGTAATCCTCGGGAAGGGGCAGCATGGCGTCGCGTGCCGACATGGGGACCGGCGACCGCTTCAGGATCGGCCTGTTCTCGCCGAATCTCCGCGGCGGGATCATCCCGACGATGGTCGCCGAGCGCTGGCGCGCGACCTGGGACCAGAACCTGCTGCTCGCGCGGGACGCCGAAGCCGCCGGCCTGGACTTCCTGCTTTCCGGCGCCCGCTGGAAGGGCTACGACGGGGCCGGCGACTTCCAGACCGTCAACCTCGAGAGCACGACATGGGCATGCGGTGTCCTCGGCGCGACCGAGCGGATCTCGGTGATCGCCACCGTCCACGTGCCGCTCGTCCACCCGGCCTACGCAGCGATGCAGATGGCCACCGCCGACCACATCGGCCACGGGCGGTTCGGGGTCAACATCGTCTGTGGATGGAACGACGATGAGTTCGCGATGTTCGGGATGCGCCAGCGCGAGCACGACGACCGCTATGCGTTCGGCGATGAATGGCTGGACATCGCGCGAAGGATCTGGTCCAGCGACGAACCCTTCGACTACGACGGCGCCCACTTCCGACTGCGCGGCGCAATCGGTCGCCCTGCGCCGTACGGCGGCACGACCCCGCTCCTTCTCAACGCGGGGTCGTCACCGGCGGGGCGGGACTTCGCCGCGCGCAACTGCGACTTCCTGTTCACGGTCATCGTGACGCTCGACCGTTCCCAGCGCGAGCTCGCCGACTTCCGCCGGCTCGCCGCCGGCCACGGGCGGACGGTGGGCGTGCTGACGCCCGTCTACGTCGTGTGCCGGCCGACCAGGGAGGAGGCGGAGGCCTACCATCAGCACTACGCCCACGACGAGGCCGACTGGCCCGCAGTCGACCGCCTCATGGCACAGATGGGCGTGCACGCGCAGTCGTTCCCGCCGGAGTACTTCGCCACTTACCGCCAGCGGTTCGCCGGCGGCGGGGGCACATATCCGATCGTCGGAGACCCCGACGACGTCGCAGCCGAGCTCGCGCGCATCCATGGCACCGGCTTCGACGGAGTCGCCGTCGGCTTCGTGAACTATGCGGACGAGCTGCCGCTGTTTGCCGACGAGGTGCTGCCGCGCTTGGAGCGCCTCGGGGTACGGGCCGCGCGGGCGGCATCGTGACGCCTCGCCGATGCGTGCCACCGGGCCGCGCGCGACCCCGACACCGGAGCACGCGATGAACGACCAGACCCGTCGCGGCCCCGGGCGCAGGCGCGATCCCGACGCGCGGCGCCGCATCCTCGAGGCGACCGTGGCGCTCGTGGCCGAACGCGGCTATGCGGGCGTGACGAAGGAGGGCGTCGCCGCGCGGGCAGGGGTCGGGAGAACGACGATCTACCGCTGGTGGCCATCGAAGGGCGCAGTCGTGCTGGAAGCGCTCAGGGGCATCTTCGAGGTCAGGGCGCCCGACAGCGGTGACACGCGCGGCGACCTGGTCGCCTACGCACGCGGCGTCGCGGAGACGCTGACCGCGACGACCTACGGCGCGATCGTGCCTGGCCTCGCCGCCGACCTGGCGCGCGATTCGGAACTGGCCGCCGACTTCCGGCGCCTGTGCGTCGCACCGACCCGCGCCTCCGGCATCCAGGCGATCCAACGCGCCGTCGCGCGAGGAGACCTGCCTGAGGACGTCGACGCCGAGCTGATCATCGACATCATCGGGGGCGTCGTCTTCTTGCGCACGCTCGTGACCCACGCACCGGTCGAGTCCGACCTGGCGGACAAGCTCGTCGAGATCATCCTCAGCGGGCATCGCGTTTGAGCTATCCGGTTCGGGCGTCACCCGATCCCGCGCGATTCGCGGGCCGGCCCATCACCCGCGTGCGGCGCTTGCCCGGCGCCGTAGTCGACATGGCAGCGTGGTAGTGTGCAGGATGTTGCTTGAGTAGCGTGCAGGGTGCGCGCGATCGAGCGCGCAGACACGGACCCTGAAGGAGAAGAGACGTATGGCCGAGCGGTCCTTTGCCGGCGAGGTGCAGCAGCTGCGTCATGGCGCCGGCACCGAGCTCCACGTCGAGGGCATCCTCGCCGTCACCAAGGCGCTGCTGCAGTCCGGCGTGGCATACGTCGGCGGCTACCAGGGTGCGCCGATCTCCCATCTGATGGACGTGCTGGGCGACGCCCAGGAGATCCTGGAGGAGCTCGACGTCTACTTCGAGAACAGTGCGTCGGAGGCGACCGCGGCGGCGATGCTGGCCGCGTCGGTCCACTACCCGCTGCGTGGTGCGGTGACGTTCAAGTCGACGGTCGGCCTGAACGTGGCGTCGGACGCGCTGGCGAACCTGGCCTCCGGTGGGGTCACCGGGGGCGCGCTGATCATCCTCGGCGAGGACTACGGCGAGGGCTCGAGCATCATGCAGGAGCGTTCGCACGCGTTTGCGATGAAGTCGCAGATGTGGCTGCTCGACCCGCGGCCGAACATCAGCGCGATCGTCGACGCGGTCGAGGCGGGGTTCGAGCTGTCGGAGGCCAGCAACACGCCGGTGATGCTCGATCTGCGGCTGCGCTCCTGCCACCTGACCGGCTCGTTCGTCGCCAAGGACAACAAGCGCCCGCCGATGACGGTGACCGAGGCGGCCGAGAACCCCAAGCGCGACGTCAGCCGCATCGTCCTGCCGCCCGCGAGCTTCCTGCACGAGCAGGAGAAGGTGAACGAGCGCTGGCCCGCCGCCGTGAAGTTCATCCGCGAGCGCGGCCTCAACGAGGTGATCGCCAACGGCAGCGCGGACATCGGCATCATCACGCAGGGCGGTCTCTACAACACGCTGAACCGCTCGCTCGAGCTGCTCGGCTGCTCGGACGCCTACGGGAACACCAGGCTGCCGCTGTACGTCATGAACGTGACGTATCCGGTCGTCGACGAGGAGATCCTCGACTTCGTCAAGGACAAGCGCGCGGTGCTGCTCGTCGAGGAGGGGCAGCCCGACTACATCGAGCAGAACCTCAACACGATCCTGCGGCGCGCGGGCTCGGACGTCGCCCTGCACGGCAAGGACATGCTGCCCGTGGCCGGCGAGTACACGTCGGCGGCGGTGACGCGCGGGGTCGCGGAGTTCCTGCGCAAGCACATGCCCGAGCTCGTCGAGCACGAGCCGGCGCTGCTGCGCGACAAGGACGACCCGGACAGCCCGTTCGCGCCGAAGGTCGACGCCGAGGCCGTCCTGCCCCGCCCGCCCGGGCTGTGCACCGGCTGCCCGGAGCGGCCGATCTTCAGCGGCCTCAAGCTCGCGGAGCGGGAGACCGGCGAGCATCACGTCAGCGCGGACATCGGCTGCCACCTGTTCTCGATCAACGCCCCGTTCCACCTCGGCGCGACGACGATGGGCTACGGCCTGGGCTCCGCCGGCGCCGCGGCGCTGAACTCCAAGGACGCCGACAATCGGACGATCGCGATCATGGGCGACGGCGGCTTCTGGCACAACGGCCTGACCAGCGGCGTCGGCAACGCGGTCTTCAACAAGAACGACCAACTGCTCGTCGTCGTCGACAACGACTACGCCGCCGCGACCGGGGGCCAGGACGTGCTCTCCTCGGAGGCGACGGTGTCCCACCGGTCGACGCAGCACCCGATCGAGAAGGCCGCCCGCGGCGTCGGCGTCGAGTGGGCGCGCACCATCGACCACACCTACGACGTCACGAAGGTCCGCGACTCGTTCCTCGACGCGCTGACGACCGAGGAAGAGGGCCCCAAGCTGCTCGTGATGCAGAGCGAGTGCCAGCTCAACCGCCAGCGCCGCGTCAAGCCCGAGATGCGTCAGGCCCTGAAGGAGGGCAAGCGCGTCGTGCGCGAGCGCTTCGGCGTCGACGAGGAGACGTGCACCGGCGATCACGCGTGCATCCGCATCTCCGGCTGCCCGTCGCTGACGATCAAGTCCAACCCCGACCCCCTGCGCCAGGACCCGGTCGCCACGGTCCTCGACAGCTGCGTCGGCTGCGGGGTCTGCGGGGCCAACGCGCATGCGGCGGTGCTGTGCCCGTCGTTCTACCGGACCGACGTCGTGCAGAACCCGACGAAGAAGGATCGCACGCTGGCCCGGATCCGCTCAGGGTGGATGAAGGTCGCCTCACGGGGGATCGAGCGGCGCGCCGCCCGGTTCGAGGTCGCGGCCTGATGTCGAGCTGGTCCGAAGGCCGCCGCCCGCTGACGCTGGCCATCCTCGCCCTAGGCGGCGAGGGCGGCGGCGTGCTCGCCGACTGGATCGTCGCGACGGCCGAACGCGCCGGCTTCCACGCCCAGAACACCTCCGTCGCCGGCGTCGCCCAGCGCACCGGCGCCACGGTCTACTACGTCGAGATGCTCCCGCCCCGGGACGCGGCGCCGGACCAGGGCGCCCCGCCCGTGCGCAGCGAGCCGGTCATGAGCATCTTCCCCACCCCGGGCGAAGTCGACGTCGTCATCGCCAGCGAGCTCATGGAATCCGGCCGCGCGATCCAGCGCGGCTTCTCCACCGCCGACCGCACCACGCTGATCACGTCCACCAACCGCGTCTACTCGATCGACGAGAAGGTCGCCCTCGGCGACGGGCGCGTCGACGACGCGAAGCTGATCGAGGGCGCGCGGCGCGCGTCCAGGCGGCTGGTCGCCGCGGACTTCGCCGATCTGGCCGAGCAGAAGGGCAGCGTGATCAGCGCGTCGCTGTTCGGAGCGCTCGCCGGCTCGGGGGCGCTGCCCTTCTCGCGCGAGCAGTTCGAAGAGTCGATCACGGCCTCCGGCAAGGGCGTCGAGGCGTCCCTGGCCGCGTTTGCCGCGGGCTTCGACGTGGCGACCACGCAGACGGCCCCGCCGGCCGACGCCTCCGAAGAGGCGGTCGCGGGCTCACAGAAGGTCGACCCGGTCACGCCGAGACTCATCGAGCTGCCGGTGTCCAACGGCGCGTCGTCGTCGGGATCGACGGAGACAACGAAGGCGGGCGCGGAGGCCGAGCGTAACCGCATCGCCTCGACCGACCCGGCGTCGCTCGTGGGTCCCGGCCTGCGCGACCTGGCGGAGCAGGTGCGCGGCCTGCCCGCCGCGGCGCGCTCGATGATCCTGCATGGGCTCGTGCGCACGGCGGTCTACCAGGACCGCGCCTACGCCGAGCGCTTCCTCGCACGCGTCGGGGCTTTCGCGGCCGTCGATCCGGACCCCGAGGGCGACGCGCGGCTCACCCGTGAGGCGGCCCGTCACATCGCGCTGTGGATGTGCTACCAGGACACCATCCAGGTGGCCGCGCAGAAGGTGCGGATGCGGCGCATGGACCGCATCCGCCAGGAGGCCAAGGTCCGCGACAACCAGCTCATGCAGGTCCGCGAGTTCCTGCACCCCCAGGTCGACGAGATCGTCGACACGCTGCCGACCTGGCTCGGCGAGCCGCTGTCGCGGTCGCGGACGTTCCGCAGGATCGTGCGCGCGACAACGCACAAGGGCATGATCCTCAACACCAACTCCGTCGTCGGCTACACGCTGCTGACGACCATGGCCCGCATCCGGCCGCTGCGCCCCCGGTCGGTGCGCTTCGTCCGCGAGCAGGCCGCGATCGAGCAGTGGATAGCCCAGGCGCTTGACGCCGCCCGGACCGACCCCGACCTCGCCACCGAGATCATCGAGTGCCAGCGCGTGCTCAAGGGCTACGGCAGCACGTACGAGCACGGCAACGAGAGCTTCGCGGTGCTGATGGACGCGGCCCGCAGACTGCTCGGCAAGCCCGGTGCGGCCATCCGTCTCGCCGACCTGCGCGACGCTGCGCTGGCCGACGAGGACGGCGCGCTCCTGCAGGCGAAGGCCGGCGCCCTGCAGCCGGCGTAGCTGCCTCGGCGGCTATGCCGCCGAGGCAACCGCGGCGCCGGACGCCGTCCCGGCCGCCGCGTCAGCCGACCTGGGCGGCGCGCTCTTCCGGCGCCACCCACTCCTCGACGTTCGAGGCGTCCACCGGATCGCTCGGGATGGCCCGCTCGGCCGGCATGGATGACACCGGCTTGCCGTCGCGCAGCACCGGCACGAGCACCTCGACCGCCGCGGCGCCGGCCTCGAACGTGTTCTCGTCGTAGGTGAGCGTCAGCGCTCCGGCGCGGATCGCCGCGATCGCATCGGCGTCGCCGTTGTTGCCGATGACGATCACACCCTCCTTGTCACCGGACCACACGTCGCGACCCGCGCTCGTCACCGCGGCGGCCGCGCCGATCGCCGTGGGATCGTTGTACGCCCACACCGCGTCAGTGTCGGGGTACTTGGTGAGCAGGTCCTGCGTGATGGCCTGGCTGCGCGCGGCGCTGTCCTCCATGTTGTCCTCGCGGTCGAGCACCTTCAGCCCCGCGGCCTTCGCCGCGTCCGTGAAGCACTTGATGCGGAACTGCAGGGCGGGCACCGGCGGCGAGCCGATGACGAGCACGGACGCGCCCGGGATGCGCTCGGCGATGTAGTCGGCCTCGTAGGAGAACGGCTTGCACGAGGTGGAGAGCTCGGTCTTGATGTTCGTGTTGACGAGCTCCGAGGGCGAGTTGAAGGTCACGACCGGGATGTCCGCGTCGCGGGTGCGCCCGAGCGCCGCGTCGACGGGGCCGGGGTCGAGGACCCACGTGGTGAGGGCGCCGACCCGCAGGTTGATCAGCGTGTCGATGCTGCTGACCTGTCGGTCGGGCGAGAGCCCGGCGTCGACCGTCCGCACCGACCAGCCGAGCTGCTGCGCCGCCCGCTTCTGGCCGAGGTCGAGCGCGGCGAGCGTCGGGTTCGACAGGTTCGGACTCACGTGCCCGATGACGACCTCCTCGGCACCGGAGGTGGCGGTCGTCGCGGCGGCGTCCGCCGCGGCCGTGGCCGTGGCCGTGGCCGCGCTCGTGCTCGTGCTCGTGCTCTCGTTGTCGCTGCTCCCGCACGCCGCCAGGAGCAGCGCGCATGCGAGCGTGGCGATCGTCGCGACCGCCACGTCAAGTCGCTTGCAGTTCATGTCCGTCCTCTCTCTCCAGGGTGAATCGTTGGCTCCGGCGCCCGCGCGCCGCTCAGCTGTCCCTGCCGCCGAGCGCGTCGGCGATCGACCAGGTGTCGCCGATGCTCTCGTGGCGGGTGATCAGGTCGTCGCGAACCACCCACAGATTCGCCACCGGCCCCTCGTACGACCGCCCGGTCTCCCGCGCCGTTCCCTTCTGACGGCCCCACATCAGCACCTCGCCGCCCCCGCCGTCCCAGATCCGGTCGGCGTGCACCTCGAAGTGCGACCAGTACCGGCCGAACCCCTCGAGGAACCCGAGGATGACGTCGCGCCCCCGGCTCACGCCGCGGCCCTCCGGCAGGAAGTACCCCTGCGGCTCGACCCACTCGATGTCCGGGTGGAACAGCTCGGCCACCCGACCGATGTCACCGCGGTTGAACGCCTCGTAGACCTCGGCCGCCACGGTGACCGGCTCCCGCGCCATCAGACGGCCCTGCCCAGCGCGGCCGCGCCCGGCTCAGCCTCGGCCGCCGCGGCCCGCACGCCCTCGGGCGACTCGATCCAGGGAAACAGCGACGTCGGGTCGTCGGTGCCGTTGGCGAGCGTGTCGGCGAACGCGGGACGGTTCGCGGCCTCCGTGAGGAGGTCGCCGATGTGCGCCGGCGGGTTGAGCATGAGGTTCGTCCACGTCGTCGAGCAGCGGACCGCCTCCCAGCAGCGGCCGGCGACCGCCGCCGTCCACTCGGCGCCGACCGGGCCGCCGGGATGCTCACGGATCGCGCGCTGGACGACGATCGCCGCCTTGGTGGCGTTGTTCGCGCCCTGCCCGACCAGCGGGTCGTTCTGCACCACCGCGTCGCCGAGCCCGAGGACCGGGCGGCCCGACGGGAGGCGCCCCGCCGCCTCGCGGACGACCGGGGTGATCGCCCCCTTGAGCGTGCCGCCGGGATCGGTGAGCCGCAGGTCCGCGCCGCAGCGCTCGGCCTCCCAGGGCATGAACCGCTCGAGCACCTCCCGGCACACCGCGAGCCAGCACTCACCGTCGTCGAGCGGCGCGTCGGCGAAGACGTCCATTGGACCACCGGGACGCGGCTCGAAGCACATCGTGTGACACGGCCCGTCGAGCGTGAGCGCCGGGCCGATGAAGCACTCGCCGACGCCCGGGATGATGTTGATCGAGAAGTAGTGCCGGTCGAGCGCCTCGAACCCGCCGACGTAGGCGACCCCGAGGTTGCGCTGCGGGCGGTCGTACGGCGAGCGGGCGGGGTCGCGCGGGAAGATCTCGGGCAGCAGCTCACGGATCGCGCCCTTGGCGGAGGCGACGACGACGAGGTCGTGGTCGCGCGCGAGCGCCTCGACGTCGTCGACGTCGAGCGTCCCGATGGCGACGCGACCTCCGCGCTCGGCCAGCTCCTCCAGCCACGCGGACATCTTCAGGCGCTGGTCCACCGACTGCCCGGGCCGCCGCAACGCGCCGCGGAACTGCATCGCGAGCTCGCCGTCGGGGCCGCCGACGCTGTAGCGGATGCCGGGGATCTGCGGGGTGTCGTCCTGCCAGTGGTCGATGCCGAGCTCGCGCTCGATGGCCAGCGCCGTGCCGAACATGCACTGCGTCGACAGCACGCGGCCCGAGCGGATCGCCTGCGCGTCGCGGTCGGTGACGAGCGTCACGTCGACGCCGTCGCCGGCGAGGCCGAGCGCGAGCTGCAGCCCGGCCTGCCCGGCTCCGACGACCGCCACGCTGGTGCTCTTCTGGGACATCTCGCCTCGATCCTCAGTCGGCGGGCTGGCCGCCGAGCGCCTTCCACAGCAAGGCGGTGTCGGTGAACGCCTCCAGCGACACCACCCGCCCGGACCGCACCACGAACACGTTCGCGAACCGCCCGCGGAAGGAGCGCCCCGTCTCGCGGGCGGTCCCGTGCTCGCTGCCGAGCACGATCACGTGCTCGCCGGCCTCGATGAACGTCTCCGGCTCGAGTGCGATCTCCGCCCACCGGTCGGGATAGGCGGCGATGATGTCCTCGACCGCGGCGCGGCCGCGCGACCGTCCGGGGGCCACCCAGTAGCCCGCCGGCTCGATCCACTCGACGTCCTCGTCGAGCAGTTCGAGGACCCGTTCGATGTCCCCACGTTCAAACGCCGCGAAGACCTCGCGGACGACGTCGATGCTCTGTGCCATGCCCGGCAGCTTGGATGGGGGCCCGCCACCCCCACAAGCCCTCGTTCGAGGAGTCCTGCGACCCCCTCGAACGAGGGATCACGCCGTCGGGAAGGACGCCTCCGTCAGGACCCGCCGCGCCAGCTCGACCCGCGATCGCACGCCGACGCTCCGGTACACGGACTTGAGGTACTGCTTCACCGTGTGCACGCTCAGCGACAGCTCCCGCGCGATCTCCGCATCCGTGTACCCCATGGCCACCAGCCGCGTCACATCGCGCTCGCGGTCGGTCAGCGCCGACCAGCGCGGCGTCGTGAGGGCGGGCGGCCCCCCGTCGCAGGACAGGACGGTCACGGTGCCGCGAGCGTCGTCGCCGCTCGGCCGCGACTCGGCGCGGATGACGCCCTCGCCCCCGCCGAGCCAGCGCACCCGCGCCTCGCGTGAGAACGAGCGCTCGCGCGTCGTCCGGCGTGCGATCAACGCGTAGGCGAGGTCGCGGCCCTCGACGGTACGGTCGAGCAGGCGCTCGGCCGCCGCGTTGAGCCGGACCACGTCGCCCGGGTCCTCGACCATCAGGATCGGCGTGGTGCTGACGTCCAACGCCGACAGCGCCTGGATGTGGCGGTGCTCCAGCCGTTCACTGCGCCGCACCCCGGCCAGTGCGAGGCTGAAGACGCCCGCTGCGCATTCGAGGAGCCGCAGTTCCGCGGCGGTCAGCGGCGGCCGCGAATCGGGGCTGCCGAACGCCAGCGTGCCCGCCAGCTGGCCGTCGACTACGACGGGCGCCTGGACGGCGTGCACCATGCAGTGGATCGAGAAGACCTCACGGTAGACGCGCGACTCCATCCAGTCGCGCGACGAGCGCCCGCGCAGGCTGTATGCGGCCCGCCGGTGGTGGGTCAGCCACGCGATGTTCGGGTCCTCGCTGCGGCCGACTCGCTCGTAGCGGGCCAGGAACACGTCGCTGACGTTCGTCGCCGCGTAGCGCTCGACGGCCCGCGTGCACGGATCGAACAGATACAGGCCGCGCATCGGCATCGCGGAAACCGGCGCCGGGCGTTCGAGATAGACACGTTCCAGGTCCGCCTCCGACTCCGCCGTGGCCAAGTCCCGCGCAAGCTCCACCAGTCCGAACGCGGCCTCGTCTCTCATGGGGCCCTCAGGGTATCGCGGGCAGGCCCCCTTGACTGCCGCTCATCCCGGCTTATACATTTGGAGAATGCACCCGCTCGACCCACTCACCGCAACCGAGATCGCATCCGCCGTCCGCATCGCCCGGCGTGACCGTGAGCTCGGCGAGCGGGTGCGCTTCGTCACCGTGACCCTTCGGGAGCCGCCGAAGGAGACGGTCCGCGCGTGGACCTCCGGCGCGCCGGTCGAGCGGATCGCCGAGCTCGTCGTCCTCGATCCCGCGCACCAGGCCTCGTTCGAGGGGCTCGTCTCGCTGACCGGCGATGCCGTGGTGGCCTGGGAGCGCGTGGATGGCGTCCAGCCGGCGATCATGGTCGAGGAGTACGAGGAGTGCGAGCGCCTGGTGCGCGAGCATCCCGACTTCCTCGAGGCCCTGCGCAGGCGCGGCCTCGAGGACCAGCTCGACCTCGTCTGCGTGGACCCGGTGCCCCCCGGCAACTGGGACCGCACCGAGCGGCGGATCTGCCGCGCGCTGGCGTGGATGCGCCCGTACCCGGACGGCAACACGTACGCCCGCCCCATCGAGGGGATCGTCGCGGTCGTCGACCTGCACCGCGGCGAGGTCATCTCGGTCACCGACCACGGCGCGGTCCCCGTCCCCGACGCCGACCCGGGCGAGTACCGCAGCGGCCACCTGCCGATCGAGGAGCGCGAGGCGCCCAAGCCGCTCGAGATCATCCAGCGCGAGGGGCCCAGCTTCGTCGTGGACGGCTGGCAGGTGCGCTGGCAGAAGTGGCGCCTGCGCGTCGGCTTCACGGCGCGGGAAGGGCTCGTGCTGCACGAAGTGGGCTACGAGGACGGCGGCCGCGTTCGCTCGATCATGCACCGTGCATCGATCTGCGAGATGGCGGTCCCGTACGCCGACCCCACACCCACCCGGCACATCCAGGGCCCGCTCGACATCGGCGAGAACCTCGTCGGCACCCTGGTCAACTCGCTCGAGCTCGGGTGCGACTGCCTCGGGCTGATCCACTACTTCGACGTGGACGTCAACGACTCGCGCGGCGAGGTCGTCCACCATCCCAACGCCATCTGCCTGCACGAGGAGGACTACGGCGTCCTGTGGAAGCACTGGGACTTCCGCAACGACCACACCGAGGTGCGTCGCTCACGCCGGCTCGTCGTCTCCTCGATGTCGACCATCGGCAACTACGAGTACGGGTTCTTCTGGTACCTCTACCAGGACGGGACCATCGAGCACGAGGTCAAGCTGACCGGCATCGTCTCGACCGGTGCGGTGGCTCCCGGCGAGACCCCGAAGCACGGGACGCTGGTCGCGCCGGGACTGCAGGCGATGTACCACCAGCACTTCTTCAGCGCCCGGCTCGACTTCGACCTCGACGGCGAGGCCAACGCCGTCGTGCAGGTCGACAGCGTGCCCACGACCGAGGAGGAGGATCCCTACGGCAACGGGTTCTCCGCCGTGCGTCGCCTCTACGAGACCGAGCTCGACGCCCCGTCAGACATCGACCTGTCCTCGGCCCGCGCCTGGCTCGTCGTCAACCGCGAAAGCACGAACGCGGTCGGCCAGCCGGTCGCCTACAAGCTCCTGCACGGAGAGAACGCTCGGCTGTTCTCGCGGCCCGGCAGCCCGCAGCACCGCCGGGCCGGCTTCGCGCACCATCATGTGTGGGTGACGCGCTACGACCCCTCGGAGCGCTACGCAGCCGGCGACTATCCCAACCAGCACGAGGGCATGGACGGCCTGCCGCGATGGGTCGCCCAGGACCGGCGCATCGCCGACGAGGACATCGTGCTCTGGTATTCGTTCGGCCACCACCACATCCCCCGGCCGGAGGACTGGCCCGTGATGCCCACCGCCTATATCGGCTTCACGCTCAAGCCCGCCGGGTTCTTCGACCGCAACCCGGCGCTCGACGTTCCGCCGTCCGCCACCGCCCACTGCCACTAGCGGTGGCGCAGGCCCTCGAGCATCTCGCGGAGGATCGCGATCTCGGCGTCGGTCTCGGCCGGGTCGCGCGAGACGAGCTGCGAGAGGACGATGCCGTTGAGCACGGCGAAGACGGTCCGGGCGAGAGCCCGCTCGGACGGGAAGCCGAAGCGCTCGAGCTGCGCCTGGATCTGGGTGACGTAGCGCGCCTGGAACTCGCGGATGGCCTCGACCAGCTCGGGCTTGCGCTGCGCGTGCATGACCAGCCCCCACTGGAACGCGACGTGCTCCGGGCTCTGGGCGACGAGCCGCGAGAGCGATGCCGCGAAGCTGTCGAGATCGTCGGCCCCGGTCAGCGGGCTGCGCGCGATGGCCTCGTCGACGGTCCAGTGCAGCGCCTCGTGGACCGCGGCGTCGAGGGACCCGAAGTGGTAGCGCAGCAGCCCGTGCGAGACGCCTGCCTCTTCCGCGACCGCGCGATACGTCAGCGCATCGAAGCCGTCGCGCCCAGCAAGCCGGACGACGGCCTCGATGATGGCCTGCCGCGTCGCGACAGGGTCGCCAGACGGCGACGTGGGTGCACCGGCGGCGGGCATCGCTGAGGCACCGCAACCTACCTATGAACAAGGAGATCCCGATGACACAGTCCGACGTCGACCTGGTGCGCGAGCTGTACAGCGCGTTCAACGCCGGCAACCTCACCCGCGTACGCGAGCTGATGCATGAGGACATCGAATGGGTCGAGCCGGCGGGGTACTTCGTCCCCGAAGGCGCGGGCACCACGCGCGGGATCGACGAGGTCTTCGCCGTCTTCGACCGCTACCCGGAGTACTGGGCGAGCTTCGCGCCGACGCCGGAGGAGTTCTACGACGCCGGTGACGGCGTCGTGTTCGTCGTCGGCACCCAGCACGGCCGGACGCCGGGCGGCCACGAGGTCGCCGGCTCGTTCATCAACCTCTGGCGCGTCGAGAACGGGCGCATGACCCTGCACCGGTCGTGGTCGGACACCCGGACCATGGCCGAGACCCTCGCCCGGGGCTGACATGGGCGATGCCATCCTGACGACGGAGGTCGTCGACGCGGTCAAGGCAGCCGTCGCGGCCAGAAGGGACGACCTCGTCGACCTCGCCGAGACGCTCATCCGCGTCGACAGCACCAACGCCTCCTATCCCGAGGCGAGCGCGGCACCCGGCGGCGAGGGGCGGGCCGGCGACGCGCTCGGCGAGCGGTGCGCGCAGATCGGCATGCGGGTGGAGCGGGTCGGCCCCGATCCCGGGCGCCAGAACGTGATCGCGGTCGCCGAGGGTGGCGGCGGTGGGCGCTCGCTGCTGCTCAACGGCCACATGGACACGGTGCCCCCCGCGGACCCGAGCGCCTGGACGATCGCCGACCCGCGGCGGCCGGAGCGCCACGATGGCGTGCTCGTCGGGCTCGGGGCCGCGGACATGAAGGGTCCGCTGGCCGCCGGCTGGGCGGCCCTCGCCGGGCTGCGCGACGCCGGCGTCGACCTCGCCGGCGAGGTCCAGCTGCACGGCGTCGTGGGCGAGGAGGCCATGGAGCACGAGCTCGGCACCACGGCGGTCCTGGAGGCGGGCTTCGTGGCCGACGCCGCGATCAACCTGGAGCCGACGAGGTCGGCGCTCACCGCCGCCTCGCCGGGCTACCGTTCCTTCGCCGTGCGCGTCGAGGGACGCAGCACCCACCACGCGAACCGGTGGCTCACCCAGCGCCCGGGCGGCGAGGCCGTCGGGGTCAACGCGCTCGAGAAGGCGATCCTGGTCGTTCAGGCGCTGCAGGACCTCGAACGTGCGTGGGCGGCCGAGCCCCTGCATCCCTGGTTTCCGGAGGGATCGTTCACGCTGCATCCCGGGACGTTCAGCTCGGTGGGTGCGCCGGGACAGCCGGCACCGGTCTTCTTCCCGGCGGAGGCGCTGCTGGAGTACGGGCTCTGGTACCCGCCCGGCTGGACGGGCCGCGACGTCGAGACGCGCGTCGAGGCGTTCGTGGCCGAGCGGTGCGCGGCCGACGCGTGGCTGGCCCGGCATCCACCAGTCTTCAGCTGGGGATACGACTGGCCGCCGTTTCAGACCCCGTGGTCCGAGCCGATCGTCGGCGTCGTCGGCGGCGCGATCGAGGCCGTCACCGGCACGGCGGTTCCCGCGCCCTCGCCGGCGTCTCCGGCCGCCGTGGGTGCGTCGGTCGACTCGACCTGGATCGAGCGGGCAGGGATTCCCGTCGTCACGTTCGGGCCCGGCGATATGGCGGTGGCTCACAGTCCCGACGAGAACGTCGCCGTCGACGACCTCGTCAGCGCCGCTCAGGTGCTGGCGGTGACCATCGCCGCTTGGTGCGGGGCGCCGTGAACCCCGCCGGGCGCGACGGCCGGTCTCAGCGCCCGATCCGCCGCACCTCGACGCCCTCGGCCTCGCGGTCCCACATGTCGGCGGTGATGCCGCCGTCGCGCAGCACGGCCTTGCGGACCTTGCCGTTCTCGGTCAGCGGCAGCGCCTGGACGAAGCTCAGGTAGCGCGGGATGGCGAAGTAGGCCAGGCGCGGCTCGCAGTGGCGGATGAGCGCCACGGGGTCCGCGCCGGCGCCCTCGCGCAGCACGATCGCCGCGGCGACCTCGTCCTCGGCCAGTTCCGACGCGACCGGGAACACCGCCACGGAGGCCACCGAGGGGTGGTCGAGGAGCGCCTGCTCGACCTCGAACGACGAGATGTTCTCGCCGCGGCGGCGGATGGCGTCCTTGAGGCGGTCCATGAAGCGGAACCAGCCGTCCTCGTCGCGCACGACGCGGTCGCCGGTGTGGAACCACAGGTTGCGCCACGACTCCACGGTCTTGTCGTCCATGGCGAAGTACCCGGTGGCGAACGCGAACGGCGGCCCGTGGCGGAGCACGAGCTCGCCCGCCTCGCCGGGCGGCACCTCGGCGTCGTCGGCGTCGACGACCCGCGCGTCGAAGCCGTTGCGCACGCGCCCCATCCAGCCCGGGCGCTGGTTGCGCCAGCTCTCGCCGATCGCGCAGTTCGTCTCCGTGGACCCGTAGCCCTCGACGAGCTGCACACCGAAGCGCTCGCGAAACGCGTCGAACAGCGCGACCGGCGTCGCCGGCGCCAGCGCCGTGCGCACCGTGTGCGCACGGTCGGCCTCCGACGGCGGGCGCGACATGAGGATGTTGATCATCGCCCCGAGCAGATAGGTGACGGTCGCGCCCGAAGCGGCGATCTGCTCCCAGAAGCGCGAGGCCGAGAAGCGCGGGCCGAGCTCGTAGGTCGCCCCGGCCACGAGCGCCTGGACGAACGCGTTGAGCGCGTTCGTGTGGAACAGCGGCAGGCACGTGTAGAGCACGTCGTCCTCGCCGATCTCGAGCATCTCGCCCACCAGCACGCCCCACCAGAAGAACTGGGCGTGCGGGCAGCAGACGCCCTTCGACGCGCCGGTCGTCCCGGACGTGTAGAGGATCGCGCCCGTCTCCCCCGGGCCGACCGCGGCGGCGGGCACCGGGGCGTCGCCGGACGGCGCCTCGGTGACGGTGAAGCGGCCGGTGGGGACATCGGCCGGAACGCCGTCGAGGGCCCACACCTGCTCGAGGGCATCGATGCCCTCGGCGTGCGCGAGGACCTCGACGAGGGCGCTGTCCATCGCCAGCACGCGCGCGCTGGAGTTGCGCAGCTGGTGCGCGAGCTGCTCGCCGCGCAGCGCCGTGTTCAGCGGGACCGCGACGGCGCCGATCCACGTGGCGCCGAGGATGAGGTCGAGCAGCTCGACGCGGTTCTCGCACATGAGCGCGAGGCGGTCCCCGCGCTCCAGGCCGGCGGCCTGCAGCCGGCCCGCGGTCGCGACCGCGGCATCGCGGACGCCGGCGTAGCTGCGCTCCAGGTCGCCGATGCGCAGGAGCGGCTTGTCGCCGTAGCGCGCGGCCTGGCGCTCGAGCAACGCGGGCAGCGTCTGCTCGCGGGCGCAGAGACCGCGAAGCGGCGACCCGTCCAGGGCCGCCGCTCCGCTTGCGTCCGGCCCACCCGCGCTGCGGATGGTCTGACTCACTGCCCGATCAGTTCCCGAGCGGGATCGTGTCGAGCGTCATGCTGCGCTCGGCGGCGGGCTTGAACGTGTCGATGTTCTCGCTGCTGTAGAACGTCGACTTCACCGTCAGCGGGGGATACGTCTTGTCCGCCCCGCCCGCCAGCGCGGTCTGCATCTGCTTGATCGCCGCCATGCCCGAGGCCACGTTGTCCGGGTCCCAGGTGCCGGTCAGGCGGCCGTCCTTGATGGCCGTGATCGCGTCCTTGTCACCGTTGTGACCGATGACGATGATGCCGTCCTTGCTCGTCGCGTCGGCGACCTTCTTGCCGGCGCCGGTGATGGCCGCCGAGTCGCCCAGCGCGGACTGGTCGTTGTAGTTCCAGACCGCGTCGACGTCCGGGTACTTCGTGAGCAGGTCCTGCATCAGGCGCTGCGCGGCATCCGCCGTGTCCGACGTGTTGTCGGTCTCGTTGATGACGTCCAGGCCGGCCTTCTTGGCCGCCGCGGTGAAGCACTTCACGGACGTGATGATCGACGGTGCCGGAGGCCCGCCCATGACGATCACCTTCCCGCCGGGCCGCTGCTTGGCGATGAACTGCGCATCCTGCTCGTTCGGTCCGCCCGGCTCGCAGATGCTGTACTGCCACCACACCGTCGCGGTGACGCCCTCGCCCTCGGAGTTCATGCCGACGACCGGGATGCCCTGCGCGATCGCGCGGGTGTACGCGCCGGCCGCGGCGCCCGGATCGAGCGTCCACGACGTGATCGCGTTGCGGCCCTGCGTGATCGCCGTGTCGACGTTGGCCACCTGCTTGTCCGGCGACAGGTTCGCGTCGAGGACGTTGGTCTCCCAACCGAGCTCCTTGGCGCCCATCTCCAGGCCGAGGTTGACCTCCTGCTGGCCGGGCTGCGCCGCGACCGGGCTGATGTAGGAGACCTTCGCGCCCTTGCCGCCCTTGTCGGGGGGAGCGCTCGAATCCGCGCTGGTCGTGCTCGCGGCGGTGCTCGCCGCCGTGTCCGAGCCGGTGCTCGCGCTGGTGCTCGTGCTGCTGCTGCTGTCGCTGCCGCATCCTGCGAGCAACGCCACCGCAAGCACTGCTGGCAATGCCAACCACCTTGTCATGCTGCCGTCCTCCTGTTGTCGTCTCCGCGGCCGCCCTTGATCGGGCCCCGCGTGGTCCTCACGCCCAGGCCGGTGGTCTCGTCGCGTCCAGTCGCATGGACACGGCCTTGGCACTGCTGTACTCGAGCAGGGTCTCGGCGCACATCTCGCGCCCGTGCCCGCTCGACTTCACGCCCCCGAGGGGCTGCCCGGGCGGCACCTGGAACCAGGTGTTCACCCAGACGGTTCCCGCTTCGAGCCGATCGGCCATGCGGTGCGCGCGACCGAGATCGGTCGTCCACACCCCGGCCGCCAGCCCGTAGTCGCTGTCGTTGGCCCGCGCGACGACCTCGTCGTCGTCGGTCCACGACTGGGCGACCACCACCGGCCCGAAGATCTCCTCCCGCGCGGCCGTCGTGCGGCCCGTGGGGTCGTCGACGATCGCGGGCTCCATGTAGAACCCGTCGCGCAGCGGCTGCTCGAGCACCCGCTCGCGTCCGCCGACGATGACGTCCGCACCTTCCTGGCGCGCCCGCTCGACGTAGCCGAGCACCCGCTCCCGGTGGCCGGCCGACACGAGCGGCCCGACCTGGGTGGCGGGGTCGAGCGCGTCGCCGATACGAACACCGGCGACGGCGCCGGCCATCCGCTCGAGGAAGTCGTCGCGGATGCCGGCGTGCAGGAAGAGCCGGGACGCCGCGAAGCAGACCTCGCCGTTCTGGGCCAGGATGCCGCTGAGGGCGTCCTGGACGGCGGCGTCGAGGTCGGCGTCGGGGCAGATGACGAACGCGCTCTTGCCGCCGAGCTCGAAGATGGCCGGCGTGAGGTGCTCGGCTGCGGCGCGGGCGATGTGGCGGGCGGTCTGGACGCCGCCGGTGAACGAGATCTTCGCGACGTCGCGGTGGGCGACGAGCGCGGCGCCCGCCGCGGGTCCCATCCCCGTCACGACGTTGACGACGCCGGGCGGCAGGAGGCCGGCGGTGCGGCGCGCGAGCTCGACGACGCTCGCCGCGGCGAACTCGGACGGCTTGAGGACCACGGTGTTGCCGGTCGCCAGCGCCGGGCCGAGCTTCAGCGCAGCGGAGATCAGCGGCGAGTTCCACGGGATGATCGCGGCGATCACGCCGAGCGCCTCGCGCTGGGTGAACACGCGCATGTCGGGGTCCGACGGGGCGAGGTTCTCGCCGTGCAGCGTGCGGACGATCCCGGCGTAGTAGCGCAGCACCCCGGCGGCGACCGGCACGTCGGCGCCGAGCGCCTCGCGGATCGGCCGCCCGTTCTCCGTGGCGAGCAGGCGCGGCCAGTCGGGCGTCGCCTCGATCGCGTCGGCGAGCGCGAGCAGCACCTGCTGGCGCTGCTCGAGGGTCGAGCGCCGCCAGCCGGTGAACGCCGCCTTCGCGGCCGCGACCGCGCGGTCGACCTCGCCGGGGGTCGCCTCCGCGAGCGTCGCCCACTGCGTGCCGGTGCTCGGGTTGATCGCGGCGAACTCGCCCGAGCCCGCGAACTCGTCGCCGCCGATGAACAGGCCGTACGCGCCGCTCGGCGCGTACGGCGCCTCGGAGGCTGCCGGAGCCGCGCTCACGACGCCGCCTCCAGCATGCGGATGGCGGTGCGTTCGGCGAGCGCCATGATGGTGATCATGGGGTTCACGCCCGGCGCGGTCGGCAGCGCGGAGCCGTCGCCGATCCACACGCCGGCGACGTCGTGCAGCTCGCCCCGGCCGTCGGCCACCGCGACCCGGCGGTCGGCCCCCATCCGGCACGCGCCCATCTGGTGCGCCGAGTAGGCGGTGACGTCCTCGGCCGGCGCGTCGCGCAACTCGTCGAGGAACGCCTCGAAGTCCTCGCCCTCGCGCCAGCGCCGCTCGGTGAAGTGGAAGGTGAAGACCTCCTTGGCCCCGGCGGCGCGGTGCAGCTTGGCCAGCTCGACGTGCCCGAGGCCGGCGACGCGGCGGTCGACCTCGTCCTCCAGGCCCCACTGCACGAGCGCGCGATCGTCGGGCCCGAGCACGACGCGCCCGGCGCCGTGGTCGTGGGAGATCGCGTGCCAGGCCGCGATGTGCGGGAACTTCCGGAAGTGCTCGCGCGAGGCCGCACCATCGGTCCACGGCGACTGGCCGCCCCACGTCGCCGGGCTCAGGCCGAGCGGCGCGATGAAGAACCCGCCGCCGCCCTCGAGGTCCATGAAATCGAACGACATGACCGTGATGACCTGGCCGTTCCAGGCCTCGACCGGCTCGTCGTAGACGCCGCTGACCATGTAGCTCGGGTGCAGGCGCAGGTTCGCTCCGACCGCGTCGCCGCCGATGCCGGAGCGCAGCAGCAGCGCCGGGGACTCGATGCCGCCCGCGGCGACCACGACCTCCGGCGCATCGACGCGCAGCCGCGTGACCGTGCCGGTCTCGCGGTTCGTCACGACCGCGTCGACGCCGGTCGCCCGGCCGTCGGCGGTGGTGACCCGCTCGGCGAAGCAGTCGACGACGAAGCGGGCGCCCGCGGCGGCGGCGTCCTCGAGGTATGTGCGCAGCGTCGAGCGCTTGCAGCCCTGCTGGCAGCCCGCGTTGCAGTAGCCGCACATCCGCGGGTCGTCGTCGAGCGACGCGTTGCGCGCCATGCGGTGGTGGTCCAGTCCGCACGCGCTCAGGCCCTCGATCAGGACCTCGGCGTTGCGGTTGAAGTGGGTCGCCTCGCTGTTGACGTTGAGGCGCTCGTTGACCCGCTCCAGGCAGGCCTGGAACTCGGGCTCATCCACGCCGTCGAGGCCGTCGCGCGCCCAGTCCGCGAGGACCTCCGCGGGCGCGGGGCGCGAGATCATCGAGTTGATGACGGTGCCGCCGCCGAGCGTCGAGCCGGCGAGTAGCCCCATCGCGCCGTCGTGCGACCACATCAGCCCGCCGCCCAGGTACATCTCGGCGCCTTCGGCCTCGAGCTGGCGGAAGTCGGCCTCGTTGCGGTACGGGCCGGCTTCGAGGACGAGCACGTCGCGCCCGGCCTCCGCCAGCCGCGCGGCGAGGACCGAGCCGCCTGCGCCCGAGCCGACGATGCACACGTCGGCGGTGAGCACGGCGTGCTCGCCGGAGACCGGTTCGATCGGGATGACCTTCGGCGCCTGCTCGGGCGAGGGAGCGGGAGAGACGGGTCCGGGGAAGCCGACGGCCTCCCAGACCGGGTTGCGCAGGTCCTCGTCGAACGAGCCGAACAGCCGGCCGAACACCATGCCCTTCAGCTGCTTGAGCGCGAGGCGGCCCTGCGGCACCTCGTCACCCGCGGTGCGCAGGCGCGCAGTGCGCTCCTCGAGCGGCAGGCCGGCGAAGCCGGCGGCCGCGAGGCGCGCGACGAGGCCCGCGACCGCCGTGCACACGTGCGGCGGGAGCCCCGGCACCGCCGCCGCGACGGCCTGCGGGATGCCACGATCGGACGCGCCGCGGCGCAGGTAGTCGCCCAGCGCCCCCGGCGCGTCGGACGGCAGCGACGGAAGCAGGGTGTCGCAGACGGCGGTCAGCACGGCGGTGTCCAGATCCGCCGCCGAGTCGGGCGCTGGGGTGGTGATCTCCATCTCCTCGGGAAGGATAATAGACATAGCAGCTGGGTGGTGTGCAGATTTATGCATGGCGTACGCCCTGTCGGATTGGGCCCACCGCCTGGTCGATAATCAGCAAAGGCGGCGTACCGGCCCGCTGCTAAGCATGACGACGGGCGCCCACCGGTGCGCCGTCTACTTGCAGGTGAACCCGCCGTCGACCGGGAGCGCGATGCCCGTGACGTAGCGCGCCGCGTCGGAGGCGAGCCACTGCACGGCGTGCGAGACGTCGACCGGCTCGAGGTTGTCCAGGCCGGGGAACACCGTCGACGCGCCGCACAGCCGCGCGACCTCCTGGAAGTACGCAGCGCCCGTCTCGACGAGGTGGTCGAGCATCGGCGAGGACACCACGGTCGGGCAGATCGCGTTGACGGTCACGTCGTGCGGCGCGAGCTCCAGCGCGAGCGTCCGGATCTGCCCGATGACGCCGTGCTTGGCCGACTGGTAGTTGACCTGGTCGGGAATCCCGACGAGCCCGGAGGTCGAGGAGATCGTGATGATCCGGCCGCCTCCCTCGCGCCCGACCATGTGCCGCGCTGCGTGCTTGGAGCACAGCCACGGCGCCTTGAGGTCGACGTCGACGACCGCGTCCCACTGCGCCTCGGTCATCTCCCACGCCTTGGCGCCGGAGTGCACGCCCGCGTTGTTGACGAGGATGTCGAGCCGGCCGAAGCGCTCGACGACCGCGTCGACCATGGCGCTCACGTGCGCCTCGGAGGTCACGTCGCCGGGCACCGCGAGCACCTCGGCGCCGAGCGCCTGCGCGTCGGCCACCGTCTTGTCGAGGTCGCCGGCCGTGCCGGTCTCGTACGGGACGCCGTCGCCGAGGTCGCGGCCGGCGAGGTCGTTGACCGCCACGCGCGCGCCCGCGCGCGCGAAGCTCAGGGCGAAGTCGCGGCCCAGGCCGCGGGCGGCGCCGGTGATGAGCACCACGTCGCCGGTGAAGTCGTAGGACACGCTGCCCATCGCCAGGTTCATCTCCCCCAGAGGGCCGGGCGGGTGTCGCCCAGGCCGATGTTTATCGCCTTCGGCGCGCTGTACTCGAGCATGGTCTCGGCGCTGAGCTCGCGCCCGAAGCCGCTGTCGCCGATGCCGCCCATCGGCACGCCCGCCGGCAGGTCGAACCACTTGTTCACCCACACGATCCCCGCCTCGAGCGCGCCGGCGATGCGGTGCGCGCGGGCCAGGTCGCGGGTCCAGACGCCCGCGGCCAGCCCGTACGGCCCCTCGTTGGCCCGGGCGACGGCGGCGTCCTCACTCGCGAAGCGCTCGAGCACCGTGACCGGCCCGAAGATCTCCTCGCGCGAGGCGCTCGTCGCGCCGGCCGGGTCCTCGAGCAGCGTCGGGGCCAGGAAGAAGCCGCCGTCCAGGGCCGCGGGCAGCTCGGGCGCAGCGCCGCCGGTGCGCACGACGGCGCCCTGGGCGACCGCTGCGTCGATGCAGCCGCGCACCCGCTCGAGCTGCGCCGCCGAGACGAGCGGCCCGAACTGCGTGGCGGGATCGAGCGCGTCGCCGACGACGATGCCTCGCGCCAGCGCGGCGAAGCGCTCGGCGAACTCGTCGTGGACCGACTCGTGCACGAGCAGGCGCGACGCGGCGACGCAGACCTCGCCGTTGGCCATGTAGATGCCGGTCATGGCGTCCGCCACGGCGAGGTCGAGGTCGGCGTCGGCGCAGACCACCATCGCGCCCTTGCCGCCGAGCTCCATGATCGACGGGGTCAGCGCCCCGCCGGCCGCGGCCATGATCCGCCGCGCCGTGGCGCTGCCGCCGGTGAAGGTGATCTTCGCGACGCCGGGATGGGACACGAGCGCCGCGCCGACGCTCGGCCCGAAGCCCGTCACCACGTTCAGCACGCCGGCCGGCACGAGGTCCTCGACCGCGCGCACGAACTCGATGACGCTCGCCGACGCGTACTCCGACGGCTTGATCACCAGCGTGTTGCCGGCCGCGAGCGCGGGGCCGACCTTGTTGGCCAGCGTGATGATCGGCGAGTTCCACGGGATCAGCGCGGCGATGACGCCGAGCGGCTCCCGTACGGTGAACGCCAGGCTGCCCGGGTCCTCGAGCGGGATCTGGTCGCCGCGGTGGTCGCGGGCCAGCCCGGAGAAGTAGCGCAGGATGCCGGCGCACGTCGGGACGTCGGCGGCGTACGCCTCGCGGATCGGCCGGCCGTTCTCGGTGGCCAGCAGCGACGCCCAGCGGTCGGGCTCGGCCTCGACGCGATCGGCCATCTCCCACAGCACGCGCTGGCGGTGCGAAGCGGTCGTGCGCCGCCAGGTCGCGAAGGCCCGCGTCGCGGCGGCGACCGCCGCGTCGACGTGCGCCTCGGTGGCCTGCGGCAGCCGGGTCCACGGCGTGCCGACGCTCGGATCGATCGCGTCGAAGCCGTCGTCGGTGGCCACCGGCTCGCCGCCGATGATCAGCGTGTAGTCCCCCGACGGGACGTATGCGCCGCGCGCCGCGGCGACCGGCGCCGTCATGCCGGCGGTGGCGCCGGCGGCGCCAGGTGCGATGCGTCCGGTGCGGTCTTGGCGGCCCGTCGCTGGCGCAGGCTGATGCCGCGGTCGCGCAGGACGCCGAGCCCGACGGCGGCGATCAGGATGACGCCGCTGACCGTGCCCTGCCAGAACGCCGACACGCCGCTGAGCGTGAGCCCGTTCTGGACGACGCCGAGGAAGATCACGCCGATGACGGTGCCGAGGACGCCGCCCTCGCCGCCGGTGAAGCTGGTCCCCCCGATGAGCACGGCGGCGAGCACCGTCAGCAGGAGGGTCGGATCGCCCGTGGCCGACGCCGCGGTGAGACGCCCGACCTGAACGACGCACGCGAGCGCGGCCGCGAGGCCGCCGATCGTGTAGACGGCGATCAGGATGCGGTTGATGCTGATGCCGTTCAGGCGCGCCGCCTCCTCGTTGGACCCCGTCGCGAACAGCGCGCGGCCGAAGGCGGTGTAGCGCAGAACACCGCCGGCGAGGAGCACGAGAATCGCGTCGAAGATCAGCAGGATCGGAAACGGCCCGACGTCCTGGTTGACGAAGTCCTTGATCGGGCCGAACGCGGGCGCGCTGAAGACCGACACCGTCTGGCCGTCGTTGACGACGAGCGCGAAGCTCGCCCAGATCGACAACGCGCCCAGCGTCACGACCAGGAACGAGATGTGGGCCTTCGCGATCAGCACGCCGTTGATGAGCCCGATCATCAGGCCGAAGGCGATCGTCGCGATCAGCGCCGGGACGAGCCCCCACCCGCTGTGCAGGGCGAGACCGAAGATCATCGCCGACGCGGTCGTCGCCGACGCGGTCGACAGGTCGATGCCGCCGGAGATGACCACGAACGTCGCCCCGATCGCCAGCACGAAGATCACGCTGTTGGACTTGACGATATTCATCAGGTTGTCCCACGTGAGGAACACCGGCTCGGTGATCGTCAGGTAGATGGCGACGGCGAGCAGCGCCACCACGACGCCGGTGTAGCGGCCCAGGGACAGGCGCTGCCACCACCGGCGGTTGGACGACTCCGCGCCGGGGCTCGCCTTCGGCGCGCTCCCAGGCGGGGTCAGGACGGCGGACGGTGACTCGCTCATGACGTCTCCATGCTGGTCTGGGCTCCGATGGAGAGCACCGGCGCGCCGGTCACGGCGACGTGCGCGATGTCCTCCTCCTGCATACGGTCCTTGGTGAACTCGCCCCGCAGCTCGCCCCCGAAGAACACGACGATCCGGTCGGAGATCCCGAGCAGCTCGGGCAGCTCCGACGAGATCAGAACGATGGCGGCGCCCGCGGAGGCCGCCTCCTGCATCAGATGGTAGATCTCGCTCTTGGCGCCGACGTCGATGCCGCGGGTGGGCTCGCTGAAGACGAGCACCTCGACTCCGAGGGCGAAGATGCGGCCGACGACGACCTTCTGCTGGTTGCCGCCCGACAACGTGGTGATCCGGCTCGCCGCCGAGGCGGTCACGACGCCGTACTTCGTGATGGCGTCGCGGACCATCTTGCGCTCGCGCCGCGTGTCGAGCACGCCGGCCTTGTTCGAGATCGCCTGGTTCCACGCGATCGAGAAGTTCTCGCCGACGCTGCGCGTGGGCAGCAGCGCGAGGCGCTTGCGGTCGTCGGGCACGAAGCCGATCCCGCCGGCAAGGGTCGAGCGCGGATCGCCCAGGTTGACCTGCTTGCCGTTGACCACGGCGCTGCCGGTGCACGGGATCGCGCCGCCGAGCGCCATGCCGAGCTCCGCCTTGCCGGAGCCGACGAGGCCGGCCACGCCGAGGATCTCGCCCTTGCGGACCTTCAGCGACGTGGGCTTGAGCGCCCCGTCCAGCGATGCGAGCTCGTGGACCTCGAGCACGACGTCGCCCTGCGCGATCTCGCGCTTGCCGTAGTAGTCGCCGAGCTCGCGGCCCACCATCATCGAGACGAGCCGCTGCTCGGTCGTCTCCGGCAGCGGGCAGTCGCCCACCAGGCGCCCGTCGCGCAGCACCGTCGCGCGCGTGGCGGCGGCGTAGAGCTCGGGCATGCGGTGCGAGATCATCAGCACGGCGACGTCCTTGATGCGCAGCTCCTCGACCACGTCGAGCAGGCGCTGGGTCGCGGCCTCCGACAGCGAGCTGGTCGCCTCGTCGAGGATCAGCAGGCGTGCGTCGGACGAGATCGCGCGGGCGATCTCGACCTCCTGCTGCATCTCCACGCTGAGCCGGCTGACCGTCATGGTCGGGTCCACATGGACGTCGAGGCGGTCGAGGATCTCGGCCGCCCGGCGGTTCACCAGCCGCCAGTCGACCCGACCGCGCGTGCGCGGCAGCCGGCCGAGGAAGATGTTCTCCGCCACGGTGAGGGTGCTCGCCAGCGTCAGCTCCTGGCTGATCGTCACGACGCCGAGGCGCAGGGCGGCGCGCGGATCCGGGATCGTCCGCTCGACGCCGTCGACGACGATCGTGCCGGCGTCAGGCCGGACCGACCCGTTGATGCAGCGGGCCAGCGTCGACTTGCCCGACCCGTTCTCGCCCGTCAGGGCGAGAACCTCTCCGGCGTAGAGCGTGAGGTCGACGCGGTCGAGCGCGACCACGCCGGGGAACGCCTTGGTGATGCCCCGCAGGGCGATCAGCGGCTCACGGGCCGATGTCTGGGGCTGATCGTTCACTGATCCTCTCCGAAAGGGACGGCGGACAACACCGCGGCGACGATACTCAACGGTGCAGCCGGTTGCAAAGCAGACTGTTCGGTTCTACGCGCCGGGGCGACGCGTTTGGCACCGCTGGTCCCGACATGCCGAACGATCGATGTGCGCGCTCAGCGCATGAACAGGCCGCCGTTGACGTCGAGCGTCGCGCCGGTGATGAACGCGGCCTCGTCGGCGGCCAGGAAGGCCACCGCGGCGGCGACGTCGGCGGGCGTGCCGAGCCGGCCGACGGGGACCCGCGCGGCGATCTCCGCGACCCGTTCCGCCGGCAGCGAGTCCATGACCGGCCCCTCGACCGCGGCGGGGGCGACGGCGTTGACCGTGACGCCGCTGCCGGCGAGCTCGGCGGCCAGCACCTTCGTCAGCACGAGCACGCCGGCCTTGGACGCGGCGTAGTGCGCACCGCCGGCCACGCCCCCCTGCTGGCCGGCGAGCGAGGCGAGGTTCACGATCCGCCCCCGGCCGCGCTCGCGCATGGGGATCGCGGCGGCGCGGCTGAGCAGGAAGACGCCGCGCAGGTTGACGCCGAGGACCGCGTCCCACTCCTCGGGGTCGATGTCCCAGAGCGAGCGCGGGACGGTGCGGGCGGCGTTATTGACGAGCACGTCCGGGGGACCGTCGCGGTCGAGCGTGGCCGCGATCAGCGCGTCGATCGCGTCCGCGTCCCCCACGTCCACCGCCGCGGCTCGGGCGCTGGCGCCGTCCGCCGCGATGGCGGCCGCGACGCGGCCGGCCGCGGCCTCGTCGATGTCGGCGACGACGACGTGGTCGCCGCGGCGGGCGAGCTCGCGGGCGATCGCCTCGCCGATGCCGCGGCCGGCACCCGTGACGAGGGCGACGCGGCGGCTCACAGCTCGCGCCCGATCCGCTCGCCGTCGTAGATCGCCTCGGCGGCGCGCCGCGGCGCGCGGGCGTCGCCGATGACGTGCACCTCGATCCCGGCCTCGCGCAGCGGCACGGCGAGATCGTCGCGCGGCGCTCGGCGCAGCGCCAGCACCACGGTGTCGACGCCCTCGATGGCGGCCGGCCGGCCGGACCACCCCTCGATGAGCTCGAGCCGGTCGCCGGCGATGCGCTCGACGACATGACCCGGGCGCAGGTGGACGTCGAGCGCGGCGAGGCGCTGGAGCACCTCGGGCGCCTGCAGCGTGGCGTGCAGGCGCGCGCCGGCCTGGGCCTGGCGGGTGACGATCTCCACGCGTGCGCCGCCCTGGCCGAGCAGCTCGGCAAGCGCGATCGGCAGCACCTCGCCGGCGTCGTCGACGATGACGATGTGGCGGCCCAGCGCCGCCGGTCCGCCGGCGAGCACGCGCCGCGCCGCGTCCTCGACGTCGAGGACGTGCGCGGCGTCCGCACCGGGGATGGGCGGGGCGCCGGGACGGCCGGGGTCGCGGCCGGTGCGCTCCCAGTCCGCGCCCGTCGCGAGCAGGACGGCGTCGGGGCCCGTGTCCTGGATCTCGTCGACCGTCGCGGCGGTGCCCAGCCGGATGCGCACGCGCGCGCGGCCCGCGGCGGCGGCGAGGAAGTCGACGCCCTCCTGCCAGTCCCCGCGACCCGGCAGCTGGGCGAGCAGGGCGAGGTGGCCGCCGGGACGGTCGTCGCGCTCGAGGAGCATGACGTCGTGGCCGCGCTCGGCGGCGACCGCGGCGGCCCGCAGCCCGGCGGGGCCGGCGCCGACGACCGTGAGCCGGCGCGGGCGCGGCGACGGCGGCGCGGGCACCGCCCAGTCGCCCTCGCGGCCCGTCACCGGGTTCATCACGCAGGCGACCTCGAGCCCCGCGAACGCGCGGCTGAGGCACTCGTTCTCGCCGACGCAGGGCGTGATGCGCTCGGGATGGCCGGCGCGTGCCTTGGCCGCGATCGCCGGCTCGGCGAGGTGGGCCCGGGTCATCCCCACGATGTCGGCGTGCCCGTCGCGCAGCAGCCGGGCCGCGGTGGCGACGTGGCGGATGCGGCCGAGCAGGGCGATCGCGGTGCGGCCGGCGACGATCTCGCGGGCGCGCCGGCCGTGCTCGGCGAGGACGGCGTCGGGCGTGCCCATCGGCGGGATCGTGCGATGGCGCGAGAACTGGCTGCCGGTCGACAGGCTCACGTAGTCGAACAGCCCCGAGGCGGCGAGGACGGCGATCTGGGCGCCGGTCTCCTCGGGCGTGATGCCCGCCGCGCCGACGTGCTCGTCGACGGAGAGCTGCACGCCGACGGCGAGGCCGGGCGCCCGCTCGCGCACGGCCTGGGCGATCTCGAGCACGAGGCGGCAGCGCGCCTCGGTGCCGCCGCCGTAGGCGTCGGTGCGGTGGTTGAACAGCGGGCTGAGGAACTGCCCGATGAGCCAGCCGTGGGCGCCGTGCAGCTCGACGCCGTCGAGGCCCGCCTCGGCGACGTTCGCGGCCGACGTCGCGAAGCCCTCGACCATGCCGTCGATCTCGGCCTGGCCCATGCCGACGACGTGCTCGCCACGATCGGGCGTCACGAGCGGCGACGGGCCCCACAGCGGCTCCCAGTCGTCGAGGCGCAGGGTCGAGGTGTCGGCGATGCCGGGCGCGTAGAGCTGGATGAGCTGGGAGGCGCCGTGCTCGTGCACGGCGGCGGCGAGGTTGCGCATCGGCCCCACCGCGCGGGGCTCCCACGCGGTGCACGCGTGGCGGAAGGCGCCGAGCGCGCTGGGATGCGCGGCGTGCTCCTCGCTGACGAGGACCGCCGCTCCCCCGGCCGCCCGCTCGCGGTAGTAGGCGATGTGGCGGTCCGAGAGGACGTTGTCGCGCGCGTACAGCAGCGTCGCCGGGCCGGCCATGACGCGGTTGCGCAGCGTCAGCGGGCCCAGTTCGAGCGGCTCGAACAGCGCGTCGAGGGTGTGGGTCATGGCGCGGCTCAGCTCGCCGCGTCGACGCCGGTCGAACCCGTGCCGGCGGCGGGTACCACGCCGCCCACGCCGGTCGATCCCGTGCCGGCAGCGGGTACCACGCCGCCCACGCCGGTCGATCCCGCGCCGGCAGCGGGTACCACGCCGCCCACGCCGCCCGGCGCCACGTCGACCGGCCACGGGAGCAGGCCCTCGATGCGCGCCTTGATCAGGTGCACCTCCGTGCGGAAGGCGTGGTAGGTCCGCGCCCACGACTCCGGCGTCTGGCGCGCGCCGCGCCACACGACGAGCGTCACGACGCTGCAGCCGGGATCGCGGCCAAGGTCCTCGCCCGGCACGATGCGCGCCTGCACCAGGCCGACGAGCTCGTCCGGCGATCCGCCGGCGTAGTAGTCGACGAGCCGCAGGCGCGGATCGGACTCGAGGCGGACGTAGAGGCGCTGGCCGTCGAACAGCGAGACCCCGCTGACGATGCCGCCGCCCTCGTCGCGGCGGTCCCAGCTGCCGAGCGCCCATGTCGTCTGGGCCATGCCGTCGGCCATGAAGGCGAAGGCCGCGTCGGCCGAAGCCGCAACCTCGATGCTGGCGATGTGCGCGTTGGGATCGTCTGCGGGCATCGACGTAGTCTATAGTCCACCCCGCTGCTATGCCGACTAATTCAGAGCCGATGAGCTCGCAAGCCGAGTGCGTGGGCTTCGTCGGGCTCGGCGAGATGGGCCTGCCGATGGCCGCGCACCTGGTCGCCGGCGGCTTCGGCGTCGTGGCCTACGACGCCCTCGCCGCCCGCCGGGGCGACGCCGCGGAGCGCGGCATCGGCTGGGCGGCGAGCGCCGCCGCCGTCACCGCCGAGGCGACCCGGACGGTCGTCGTCATGGTGCGCACGCTCGCGCAGGTCGAGTCGGCGGTCTTCGGGGAGGACGGATGCCTCGCTGCCGGGCGCGAGCCGATCGACCTGCTGATCATGTCGACGGTCGATCCGGGGGCGATGCGCTCGATCGCCCGCCGCGCGGCCGAGCGCGGCGCCACCGTCGTCGATGCGCCGGTCAGCGGCGGGCGCAAGGGCGCCGAGGCCGCGACGCTGGCGATCATGGCCTCCGGCCCGGCGGGCGCGCTCGACCGCGCCGAGCCGGTCCTGAACCTGGTCGGCGAGCACGTCGCCCGCGTCGGCGACGAGGCCGGGCACGGGCAGGCGGTCAAGCTCGCCAACCAGGCGATGATGGCCGCGGCGATGGCCGGCACGGTCGAGGGCCTGCAGATCGCCGAGCGCTACGGCGTCGACGCGCAGACGATGCTCGACGTCGTCGCGCACGGGACCGGCGGCGGCTGGGTCGTTCGCAACTGGGACTGGATGCGCTCCCTGTGGGAGGACTACGAGCCCGGCAACGCGCTCGACGTCCTCGACAAGGACATGCGCGCGCTGCTCGAGGTCGCCGGCGCCGAGTGGATGCCGCTGCCCGTGGCGGCCGCGTCGTTCCAGCGGCTCGTGGCGCACTGGTCCTCGTATGACGCGGTCCGCCGCGGACGGCGCGATCGAGCGTCGAGTTCCTCAGCCTCAGGCTGAGGAAGTCGACACCCGATGGGGTGCGGGGCCTACTGCGCGGCGGCCAGCTCGGCGGCCCGCTTCTCCGGGTCCTTGTAGACGATGAAGCGCTGCTCGGCCACGTCGCCGTGGTCCTTGACGCCGTACTCGCAGTCGAGCACGGGCCACCCCCACTCGCGCGGGTTCAGGTGCATCCACACCGCCGAGTGCACGTCGTAGTACGGGAAGCCCTCGAAGCCGAACGTCCACGGGTGGGCCTTCTCCGTGACGCCGTACCGGCGGTGGCCGTCGGGGTGGCCGTTGCTGCCCGCCACCTTGCCCTCGATGAGCATGCGCTCGCCGCTCGTGCCGCGGTGCACCTCGATGACCCAGCGCTCGTCGTCCTCGATCACCGAGAAGTCGTAGCGGTGGGAGTGCAGGAACGCGATGAACGTCCGGGCGAAGGCCTCGACGTCGCCGGACGCCCTGAACGCGTCGAAGAACGGCCTCCAGCACGTCTCCCCCGCGTAGCGCCAGGCGTCCTCGACCGCGTCCTCGCCGAGGCGCTCGGCGATGAACGTCAGCAGCGCGGACGCGAGGTCGCCCATCATGTCGTGGATCGGGACGGCCTCGGCGAGGACGTTGTCGACCTCGGCGAGCGCCGTCTCCGTGTCCCCCGCCCGGATCGCCGCGCGCAACCGGTCCGGCGCCGCCTCGGTGAGCGGATGGCGCTCGCTGCGCGCGCTCATCAGACGGCCGCTCCCGCCGCCGTGGTGGCCTCGCGCAGGCGCGGCATGATGTCGCGGGCGAACAGCGACTGGGTCTTCATCGACTGCCAGCGCTGCGTGCCGCCGAAGTGGGAGATCGTCAACAGCTCCTCGAAGCGGAACTCGTCCCACAGCTCGAGCAGCTGGTCGCCGACCTTCTCCGGCGTGCCGACGAACACGATCCCCAGATCGACGAGCTGCTCGAAGGACAGCTTCTCGGTATCGGGGAAGTCGTCGGCCGCGTAGAACGCGTAGCCGGCGTCGATCAGCTTCTGCTTCTCCTGCGGCGAGGTGCGCGCCAGCGAGTGGATCGGCGAGACGTTGAACTTGATGAAGTTCAGCACCGACTCGCGGGCCTCCTCCATCGCGCGATCCTCGTCCTCGTCGAGGTAGATCGCCTTGATCCAGCTGAGGAACGGCTTCGTGCCCTGCTCCTCGCAGAGCTGGCGGTAGAGCTTGGCGGGCTCGCGGAAGACCGACGTCGGCGCTGGGCCGCCGAGCGCGACGCCGTACTCCCTCTCGGCCGCGCGCTGGAACCACTTCGCGCTCGTGCCGACCTGGAAGATCTTCGGGTGCGGCTTCTGGATCGGCTTGGGCACGACCGACAGCTGGTCGGCGGTGTAGTACTTGCCGTCGTAGTCGAAGCGGTCGTTCGTCCACGCCAGCTCGAGGATGTCCAGGCACTCCTTGTAGCGCTCGACGTTCTCCTCCAGCACGATGTTCGCCGGCTCCTGCAGCCAGGCGTGGCCGCGACCGACGCCGACCTCGAAGCGGCCGTCGAGCAGGATGTCGGCCGTCGCCAGCTCGCCCGCCAGCACGAACGGGTTGTGCAGCGGCAGCGTGTGGCACATCGCCCGGAACGTCAGGTTGCGCGTCCGCTGCGCCAGGGTCGTGAACAGCGGCAGCGGCGCGGGCATGATCGCGAACTGCTCGAACCAGTCGTGCTCGAGGCACGTGAACACCTCGAACCCGAGCCGGTCAGACTGCTCGCCGATCGCGATGACGTCCCAGATCAGCTCGGCGTGATCGCCGCCCGGTGGGCACTGGAACTCCACGTAGCTGCCGAAGCGCAAAGACTGGTCCACGAGCGTCTCCTCAACGGTCGGAATGCGGGTGCGACGTCATCCTCGCCGCCGGCGCCGGGAGCCCGCCGGCGTTGTTCGGCATGTCCGAAGATGCCTCCTATTCTGCATACCACCGTGCTTGCATGCAAAACATGAGCGATTCCACGTCTCGTCCGGCCTGTGGCGTGCTCGGGGCCGGCTCGATCGGCGCCGGCCTCGCGCGCCGCCTGGCCGCCCGCGGCCATGAGGTGTGGGCGTACGACCTCGACGCCGCCCGGGTGGCGCAGCTGGCACCGGCCGGGGTGAGCACCGCCGGTAGCGCCCGCGAGCTCGCGCAGCGCGCCGACGTCATCCTGCTCGCGCTCCCCGACACGCCGCACATCCTCGGCGCCCTCGACGGCGACGACGGCCTGGAGGCCGGTCTGCGGGCGGGCCACGCCGTGCTCGTCACCAGCACGGTCGATCCGGCGACGCCGCGGGCGCTGGCGCAGCGACTCGCCCCGCTCGGCGTGGACGTGCTCGACACGCCGATCAGCGGCGGACCGGTCGCGGCCGAGGCCGGGACGCTCGCCATCATGGTCGGTGCAGCGCCGGCCGCGTTCGACCGCCTGCGCCCGCTGCTCGAGTCGCTCGGCGCGCACGTCGTGCACGTCGGCGGCGTGGGCGACGGCGAGGTCGCCAAGCTCGTCAACAACCTGATGGGCTCGGTGATCGCCATCGGGATCGCGGAGGGGCTGGCTCTCGCGGCGAAGTCCGGCGTCGACGTCGACCGCGTCATCGAGGCCGTCTCCGGCGGCAGCGGCGGCAGCTGGATCCTCAGCGAGTGGATCCCGCGAACCGTGCTCGCCGACCGCGGCGCGACGCACTTCGCGGTCGACCTGATGGTCAAGGACATGGGCCTCGTGCGCCGGCTGGCCGAGGCCGAGGGGGTCCCGCTGGCCGCGGGCGCGCTGGCCGAGCGCCTGTTCACCGAGCTGCGCGATGCCGGCCACGGCGGCTCGGACTTCTCGATCCTCGCCGCGGTGCAGGCGCAGGCGGCCGGGGCCGACCTGCCCGAGCGCGGCTCGGGCTAGGAGCGTCCCACGCGCCCGCGGATGCGCCGCGCCGCGGCGCCCAGGCCGCCGTCGCCGGCGATGAGGCGCCGCGCGACCATCCGTCCCGACGCGGCGTTGAGCCCCGGGCCGGGATGCGTGCTCGCCCCGATCTGCCAGAGCCCGTCGACGGGCGTCCGGTGCGACCCGTATCCGGGCAGCGGCCGCCAGGGCAGGGCCTGGTCGAGGTGCGCGGCGCCGGCGTACGGATCGCCGCCCTGCAGGTTGACGTTGCGCCGCTCGATGTCGACCGGCGTGAGGATCGCCCGCCCGAGCACGGCGCCCGGCAGGTTCGGGGCGTGCTCGGCGATCCGCGCGAGGACGCGGTCGGCGTAGGCGCCGGCGAGCTCGGGCGTCCACCCTCCGGCGGTGTCGAGCTCGCCCGCGGCGTCGGCGACCGGCGCGTAGGGGACCTCCTGCAGCTGGATCCACAGGATGGCCTGCCCCTCGGGCGCCCGCGATGGATCGACGGTGCAGGGCTGGCCGCAGACGACCGTCGGCCGGGCCGGCAGCTGGCCGGCGGCCGCCTGCGCGCAGGCGAGGTCGACCGCCGCGGGGCCGTCGGCGACGTGGACGACCGCCGCGGTGTCGAGCCGGCTGTCGCGCCAGCGCAGCGGCTCGGAGAGCGCGACGTGGACCTGCATCGCGCCGCGACCGAAGCGGAAGCGGCGCGCCTCCTCGGCGGCCGGCGCGGCCGGGGCATCCGCGCCCGCCGCCGCCAGGTGGCCGGCCAGCAGGCGCCCGTAGAGCTGCGGCGGCGTCACGCTCGCCACCACCGCGCGCCGGGCCTCGACGAGCTCGCCGGCCGCGACGACGCCCGTCGCGCGCCCGCCGGCGACCCGGATCTCCTCGGCGTCGACGCCGGTGCGCACGGCGCCGCCATGGTCGGCGACGAGCCGCTCCAGCGCGGTGACGAAGCGCTCGGAGCCGCCCTCGACGACCGGCATGCCGCCGGCGTGCAGGCCGCCGGCCAGGGCCACGAGCTGCAGTGCGCCGCCCGCCGCCGACGGCTCGAGGCCGGTGTGCAGCACCCACGGCGCGTAGAGCAGGCCCGGCTCGGGCCCGGTGAAGGTCGACTCGAGCCAGCCGCGCGCGCTCTGCACGGAGAACGCGGCCGCGGCGAGCGACCCGCGCGCGCCGAGGCGGCGCCCGAGCGCCAGCAGGCGGCCCGCGGTGCGCGGCGCGTGCAGCTCGCTGGACAGCAGCTCGCCGATGACGTCGGCGATGGCGCCGAAGCGGCCGAGCTCGGCGAGGAAGGCCGCGGCGTCGGCGGCGTTGAAGCCCTCGACCGTGCGCTGGGGGTCGCGCGCGGCGACGACCGCGTGCCCGTCGCCGTACGCGACGCCGGTCGGCACGTCGGTGTTGACGTAGCGCAGCCCGCGCTGCTCGAGCTCCGGGCCGAGCTCGGCGTAGGCGGCCGAGCCCATGAACAGCGGATGCCACGAGGAGAACGTGTCGTGGCGGAACCCGGGGAGCGTGAGCTCCTCGGTCGTCACGGCGCCGCCGGCGCGCTCGGCGCGCTCGAGCACCTCGACGCTCCAGCCCGCGCGCGCCAGGTACGCCGCGGCGACCAGCCCGTTGTGGCCGGAGCCGATCACGACGGCATCGACGACCCGATTCATTCTGCACCCCACTTCGCTGCCATGCCGCGCAAGCTTGCCAGATGAGCACCGCGGAGCCGAGCTCGGCCGGTGCGGGTCGGTTGCCGGCCCTGGACGAAGCCGGCAACCGACCTCGAGGGAACCTCGGTCAGGCGTTCGCCGGGACCTTCGCCGGCTCCAGCTTGAACTCGTAGTCGAACGTGAAGCTGCCGTCGTCCTGCCGCTCGGGCTTGACGACCAGATCGTCCTTGACCGCGCCCGCGACGTCGTTGTCGAGGTACTCGGTCGAGTCGAAGAAGATCTGGGTGATCAGCGGCTCGTAGCCCTCGGCGCTGACGATGAGGTGCACGTGCGCCGGGCGCCACGGGCTCCAGCCGGCCGACGCGCAGAGCGCGCCGCAGGGGCCGCCCAGCGGGATCGTGTACGGACCCGGCAGCACCGTGCGGACCTCGTAGCGGCCGTCCTCGCCCGTGATGACCTTGCCGCGCAGGATGCCCTCGGGCAGCGACGGCTCGAAGCCGGAGTAGAAGCCGGCGGCGTCGGCCTGCCAGACGTCGAGCTCGGCGCCGGCGATCGGCTGGCCGTGCGTGTCGACGACCTCGCCGGTGATGAGGAGCGGGTCGCCGACCTCGTCCTCGCGGCGCGGCAGCTCGTACGGCGCCTCCAGCACGGGTGCGCCGGGCAGGTGGTACGGCCCGAGGATCGTGCCCTGCGAGCCCTCGCGCGCCCGGTTGGCGTTCTGCTCGACGGCGAACTCGACGAAGACGTCGAGGAACAGCGGCCACTCGCCGGCCTCGCCGACGTCGATCAACCACTGCTTCGCGGCCTGGAACTCGGGATAGGTGACGTCGTGCTCGACGATCGCCTCATGGATGCGCTTGAGGATGTCGCCGACGATGAGGTCGGTGCGGTTGGTGCTCATGACCCTCTCTCCTTCTCCCGGTTCTCCGGGGCGTTCGGTCCTTCTGCGATCGCGGACGGATGGCCGGCCAGGGCCGTCACGCGGATGTCCATGTAGGGAAACAGCGGCAGGCCGCTGAGGAGGTCGTGCAGCTCGTCGACCGAGCCGACGTCGAAGATGCTCACGTTCGCGTAGCGCCCGGCCACCCGCCAGATGTGGCGCCAGCGTCCGTCGCGCTGCAACTCCTGCGAGTAGGCCTTCTCGCGCGCCTTGATCTCGTCGGCCTCGCCGGCCGGCATGTCGGCGGGGAGGCGGACCTCCATCTCGGCCATGAAGAGCATCAGCGGTCCTCCCGGTAGCGGTGCAGCGCGTCCTCGTCGACATCCGCACCGAGCCCGGGCCCGGCGGGCACCGCGACGCGGCCGTCGCGCACGACCGGCAGGCCCGCGAGGAGGTCGCCGGACAGGTCGAGGAAGTTCGTCACCTCGGCCGGCCGCACCGCGGTCTCGGCGTGGGCGGCGGCGAAGGCCACCGAGGCGAGCGCGCCGAGGCGGCCCTCGTACTGGCTGCCGACGTGGATGGGCACGCCGCGGCCGAGGCACAGCCCGAGGATCCGGCGCGACTCCGTGAAGCCGGTCCGGGCGGTCTTCAGGCTGATCGCGCGGACCTCGCCGCCGTCGATGGCGCGCTCGACGTGGTCGAGGCTGATCGCGCTCTCGTCGCCGACGAGCGGCACGCTCCAGCGCTCCGTCAGGCGGCGGCGGCCGGCGTGGTCCTCGACGGCGATCGGCTCCTCGATGGCGCTGACGCCGAGCTCGACGAGCGCGTCGCCGGCGCGCTGCGCGTCGGGCAGCGACCAGCCCCGGTTGGCGTCGACGTAGAGGGCGGCGGCGGGCAGCGCCTCCCGCACGGCGCGCACCGCGGCGACGTCGACGTCCGGCTCGCGGCCGACCTTCACCTTGAACGTGGTCACGCCGAGCTCCGCGTGGACGGCGAGCGCCTCCTCCGCCATCGCGGCCGGCTCGTCGAAGGACAGCATGTGGGCGGCGGGGACGTCCGGCGCGAAGCCGCCCAGCAGCCGGCTGCAGGACACGCCGAGCAGCCGGCCGACGGCGTCCCACGCGGCGAGGTCGATGCTCGCGCGGGCGACCTGGTTGCCGGCGATGGTCGCGCAGCGGGCATGGATCTGCTCGACGGCGAGCGGGTCGAGCCCGACGACGCGCGGCGCGAGCACGTCGCGCACGAGCGAGACGATCGACGCCTGCGTCTCGCCGTACGTGTACGGGCGCGGCTGGGCCTCGGCGCTGCCGACGACGCCGGCGTCGGTGTGCACGCGCACGAGCACGTTGTCCGCCGTGTCGACCTGGCCGGACGCGAAGCGCGCCGGGCGCCGGTAGGGCACGGCGAAGGGGATCGCCTCGACGGCGGTGATCCGCACGGCGCCCATGGCGCCGGCGAGGTCCAGGCCGGCGGTGACGGCGGGCTCGGTCAGGCTCACATGACGGACGTTATGTCGCACGAAGACGCCCAACAAGACCAATACCTGCATGATTGATAGCCTCTGCCTCCGAATCCGATAGCGGCCAGGAGGCCGGTCCCATCGAGCTACGCCAACTGCGGGCGTTCGTCGCGGTCGCCGAGGAGCGTCACTTCGGCCGCGCCGCCGAGCGCCTGCACATCGCCCAGCCCCCGCTGTCGCAGACGATCCGTCGGCTCGAGGCCGAGCTCGGCGCGCCGTTGCTGTACCGGACCACGCGCCGGGTGGACCTCGCCCCGGCCGGCGAGGTGCTGCTCGCCCGGGCCAAGGCGATCCTCGCGGCGGTCGAGCGGGCCGAGGATGACGCGCGGCGCGCCGCGCGGGGCGAGTACGGGCGCCTGTCGATCGGCTTCACGGGCTCCGCGACGTACTCGCTGCTGCCGTCGCTGGCGACGACCCTGCGCGCGCACCTGCCGGGCGTCGAGCTCGAGCTGCACGGCGAGATGCTCACCCCCGCGCAGGTCGCCGGCCTGCTCGACGGCACGCTGCATCTGGCGCTGCTGCGCCCGCCCGTCGACGAGCCCGAGCTCAACCTGGCCACGATCCGGCGCGAGTCGCTCGTCGCCGTCCTGCCCCGCGCGCACCGGCTCGCGGCGGCGGACAGCATCGCGCTCGAGGAGCTCGCCGGCGAGCGGTTCGTGACCTATCCGTCCTACCCCCGGTCCGTGCTGCGCCAGGCGGTCGAGTCGATGTGCGCCGCGCACGGCTTCCGGCCGCGCAGCGCGCTCGAGGCGGCGGAGACCGCGACGCTCGTCTCGTTCGTCGCCGCCGGGTACGGCGTCTCGCTCGTCCCCGAGTCGGTGACGCAGATGACGGTCGCCGGGGCCGTCTACCGGCCGCTGCGCGACGAGGACCATCAGGTCGAGCTCGCCGTCGCCTGGCGAGGCGACGGGACGACGCCGCTCGTCGCCCGCGCCCTGCACATCGTGCGCCGCGAGCTGACGACGGTGTAGCGCCTCAGACCAGCACGACCACGACGAAGCCCGCCACCGCGGCGGCCAGCGTCGCCATCACGAGGATCAGTAGGACGAGGTTGAAGACGCCGAACGCCGACAGCTTCTCACCGGTCGATCTCCAGTGCGCCTCGGCGACGCCGTCCGGGGGATGGCGCTCGTGGAGCCTGTGGCGGCCACGCGCGAGCGCCGCGTCGGCGGCCAGGCCCCGCGGCACGATGCGACCCTCGGCGCGGCAGTAGATCGCCCCGTCGTGCAGCACCGTCGCCTCCTGGCCGCACGCGGGGCACGGGACATGCTCCATGGCGCCGCGGGCCGTCTACGAGGCGGGTTTCTCGTCGTGCCCGCCGAACTCCGAGCGCATCGCCGACATGACCTTGTTGGCGAACTCGTCGCAGTCGCGCGAGCTGAAGCGCGAGAACAGCGCGCTCGTCAGGACGGGCGCCGGGACGCCCTCCTCGACCGCGGCGATCGCCGTCCAGCGGCCCTCGCCCGAGTCCGACACGCGGCCCGAGAACTGGTCGAGCTGCGGCGAGGACGCGAGTGCCGCCGCGGTGAGGTCCAGCAGCCACGAGCCGACGACGCTGCCGCGGCGCCAGACCTCGGCCACGGAGGCGATGTCGATGTCGTAGCGGTAGGCGTCGGGATCGCGCAGCGGCGCGGTCTCGGCGTCGTCGGCCTGCTTCGCGTTGCCGGCGTTCGCGCCGCGCAGGATGTTCAGGCCCTCCGCGTAGGCGGCCATGAGGCCGTACTCGATGCCGTTGTGGACCATCTTCACGAAGTGCCCGGCGCCGGGCGGGCCGCAGTGCAGCCAGCCCGCCTCGCCCGGCTGGGGATCGCCGTCGCGGCCCGGCGTGCGCGGCGCCGCGTCGATCCCCGGGGCGAGTGCCTCGAAGATCGGCTGCAGGCGCCCGACCGCCGCGTCGTCGCCGCCGACCATGAGCGAGTAGCCGCGGTCGAGTCCCCAGACGCCGCCGCTCGTGCCGCAGTCGACGTAGTGCAGCCCCTGCTCGCCGACCTCCTTGGACCGGCGCTGGTCGTCGCGGTAGGACGAGTTGCCGCCGTCGATGATCGTGTCGTCCTTCGACAGCAGCGGCGCGAGGTCGGCGACCGTGCCGTCCACGAACGCGGCGGGCACCATGAGCCAGACGGAGCGCGGCGCGTCCAGCTTGTCGACCATGTCCTGCAGGGAGCTCGCACCCGTGGCGCCTTCCCCGGCGAGCCGCTTCACCGAGTCCGGATCGACGTCGTAGACGACGCACTCGTGGCCCGCGCGCATCAGCCGCCGGACCATGTTCGCCCCCATCCGTCCCAGTCCGACCATCCCCAGCTGCATGCCTCAGTCCCCTCGTGCTCTGCGCTCGCGTACGGGTCCGGCGCAAGCTACCGCGCGGCGCGCCGCGGCGCAGCGCGGCGCTGATCGCGCGCGCCGGGTAGGACGAAGCCGGCGCGGCGCAGCGCCGCGCGGCCGGCGTCAGAGCGCAGCCGGACCAGGAACGCCTGCGCCGCCGCGCTGCGAGCGCCGTCGCGGCGGACCGCGCAGGCGAGGTAGCGCACGGGCGGCTGCGCGCCTTCGGGCAGCGCGATCGTCCGCGTCCGGCCGCGCGAGGCGAGTCCGTCGGTCCGGTAGACGAACCCGGCGTCGGCCGACCCCAGCGCGACCTTGGCGACGATGCCCGCGACGTCCTTCTCCTGGCTGACGGCGTTGTCGCGCAGCACGTCATCGCGGCCGAGGGCGGCCAGCAGACGGCGGGTGTAGTCGCCGACGGGCACGCCCGCCGCGCCGACGGCGAGCCGATGCCCGCCCCGGCCGAGATCCCCGAGCGACGTCACGGCCCCGCGGCCCTCGCGCGGCACGATGAGCACGAGCCGGTTCGTCGCGAACGCGACCGGCCGCTCGCAGCGGCCCTCGGCGAAGAGCGCCTCCGCCTGCGTCGGGGCGGCGGAGGCGAACGCGTCCGCGGGCGCGCCGCGCTCGATCTGCAGCTGCAGGGTGTCCGAGCCGCCGAAGCTGAAGCGCGCGGCGGGATCGATCTCGGGCAGCACGTCGCGCAGCGACGACGCCGCGTAGACGGTGGCCGACGCGCCAGGACCGCCCCGATCGCCGCCCTGCGAGTCCGAGCCGCAGCCGGCCGCCGCGAGCGCGACGGCGGCGAGCAGCGTGGCGAGAGCTCGGGAGCCGACCATGGCTGCGCAGTGTCGCAGCGGCCCCCGCCCGGGGCTGCGCAGTGTCGCAACGGCCCCCGCCGGGCCACCCGGCGCCGGTACCGTCCGTCCATGCAGATCTTCGGGGACGAGATCCGGTTCGGCGTGCACGCCGGCCCGCAGCACGCGAGCTACGACGACTACCTCGCGCTGTGGCGCAACGCCGAGGACCTGGGCTACGACTGGGTCTCGGTGTTCGACCACTTCCTGCCCATCCACGGCAGCGAGAAGGGCCTGTGCTTCGAGGGCCCCACGCTGCTCGGGGCGATGGCCGCGCACACGAGCCGGGTGCGGTGCGGGATGCTCGTCACCGGCGTGACCTACCGGCATCCGGCCGTGCTGGCGAACATCGTCGCGACGCTCGACCACATCGCCGGCGGGCGCATCGAGTTCGGCCTCGGCGCCGCGTGGTTCGAGCTCGAGCACGAGCAGTACGGCATCCCGTTCCCGCGCATCGGCGAGCGCATGGACATGCTCGACGAGGCGTGCCGTGTGGCCCGCGGCCTGTGGACGCAGGAGACGACGACGTTCGAGGGCCGGCACTTCCACCTGCGCGACGCGCGCTGCGAGCCCAAGCCGGTGCAGCAGCACCTGCCGCTGGTCATCGGCGGATCCGGCGAGCGGCGGACGCTGCGCATCGTCGCCGAGCACGCCGACATCTGGAACACGTTCTACGGCGACGAGGACGAGTTCCGCCACAAGCTCGGCGTGCTCGCCGGCCACTGCGCCGACGTGGGCCGCGAGCCGGCCGGCATCCGGGTCTCGCTCACGTTCCGCGCGGTGCTGCGCGACACCGAGCGCGAGGCGGCCGATGCCGTGCGCGAGGTCTTCGGGCCGGTCATGGACAACCCCCTCATGCGCAAGATGCTCATCGCCGGGACCCCGGAGCAGTGCGCCGAGCGCCTCGGCGCCCTCCGGGACCTCGGCGCCGGCGACTTCCTGCTCGGCACGGTCGCCCCGGGCGACGCCCGTACGCTGGAGCTGATCGCCCGGGAGGTCGCGCCGGCGATGCGCGCCGCATGACCGACCGCGCCCAGCTGATCGCCGTCGCGCGCGGCGACGCCGCCCCGGACCTCGTCGTGGAGGGCGCCCGCGTGTTCTGCGCGTTCACGCGCGAGTGGCTCGAGGGCGACGTCGGGATCGCCGGCGGCCGCGTCGCCGGGATCGGGACGTTCGAGGGCGGCGAGCGCGTCGATGCGCGCGGGCGCTTCGTCGTCCCGGGGCTCATCGACGCGCACATGCACCTCGAGTCCTCGAAGCTGCTGCCGGGCGAGTTCGCGCGGGTCGTCGTCCCGCGCGGCACGACGTCGGTCGTCGTCGACCCGCACGAGGTCGGCAACGTGCTCGGCGCCGACGGCGTGCACTGGATCCTCGACGCGACGGAGGACCTGCCGCTGCGGGTCTTCGTCATGGTGCCGTCGTGCGTGCCGGCGAGCGCGTTCGAGACCGCCTACCGTGCGCTCGGGCCCGGCGACATGGAGGGCATCCTGCACCGCCGGCGGGCGCTCGGCGTCGCCGAGATGATGAACTTCCCCGGCGTCGTCGCGGGCGATCCCGACGTGCTCGCGCGCATCGCGGTCAGCGGCGCGACGCACGTCGACGGTCACGCCCCGCAGCTGCGCGGCCGGCGCCTGGATGCGTACGTCGCCGCGGGCATCCGCTCCGACCACGAGTCCACGACCTGGGAGGAGATGCTCGACAAGCGCCGGCGCGGCATGTGGGTGCTCGTCCGCGACGCCTCCAATGCGCGCAACCTCGGCGCCGGCCTCGAGCTCGTGCGCCGGTACGGCCCGGAGCTGTGCGCGCTGTGCACCGACGATCGCGAGCCGGACACGCTCACGCGCGAGGGCCACATCGACGCGCTCTGCCGCGACGCGGTGGCGGCGGGCATCGCCGTCGAGGACGTCCTCGTGATGGCGACGCTGCACGCGGCGCGCTGCCACCGGCTCGACGACCTCGGCGCGGTGGCGCCGGGGTTCCGCGCCGACCTCCTCGTGCTCGACGACCTGACGTCGTTCCGCCCGTCGGTCGTCGTGCAGGACGGCCGCGTCGTCGCGCGCGACGGAGCCGCGCCGGCGTTCGCCGACCCACCGGTTCCCGCGTTCCTGCACGGGACCGTACGCCCCGCCCCGGTGACCGCGGACGACCTCGCGCTCGGGACGGCGGACGGCCGCGTCCGCGTCATCGACCTCGTCCCGGGCGAGCTGCTGACCGGCGCCGGGGAGGCGCAGCCCGCGCGGCGCGACGGCGAGGTCGTCGCGGACCCGGAGCTCGACCTGGCGAAGATCGCCGTCGTCGAGCGCCACCACCGGTCGGGACGCGTCGGGCGCGCGCTCGTCCGCGGCTTCGGGCTCCGGGCGGGCGCGTTCGCGTCGACCGTCGCGCATGACGGCCACAACATCGTCGTCGTCGGGGCCGACGACGCCTCGATGCTCGCCTGCGTGGAGCGCCTCACCGCGCTGGGCGGCGGCCTCGCGGTCGCCCGGGACGGCGCGGTGCGCGCCGAGCTCGCGCTGCCCGTCGCCGGGCTGCTGTCGGAGGCGCCCGCGGCCGAGGTCGTCGAACGGCTCGACACGCTGACCGCGCTGCTGGCCGAGCAGGGCGTCGCCGTGGCGAGCCCGTTCATGGCGCTGAGCTTCCTGGCCCTGTCGGTGATTCCCGCGCTGAAGGTGACCGACTACGGGCTGGTCGACGTCGACCGGTTCGCCATCGTGCCGCTCGCCGTGGACGGCTGAGGGCCGCCGTCGGGCGCGGGCGTGGGCGTGGCGCGGCCCTCGACCAGCCACGCCGTGAGGACCGTCCCCACCGCCAGCAGCGCGACGGTCGCCCACAGCGCGTGCGAGAGCGCGTACGTGTAGTGGACGTCGAGCGGCGCGCCGTCGCGCTCGTGGCCGAACGCGGCGAACAGCGCGCCGGTCGCCGCCAGCAGCACCGAGCCGGCGAGCAGGCGGTTCATCGCGAGGACGCCGGCCGCGATCCCCGCCTTCGAGCGCGGCATCGCGGCCATGGCGGCGGTCGACATCGGCGTGTAGACGAGCCCGAGCGCGACGCCGAACAGCAGGAAGCCGGGCAGGAGGAGGGCGTACCCGCTCGTCGCGTCGATCCGGGTCATGATCAGCACCCCGACGGTCGCGCAGAGCATCCCGGCCGTCATGAGCACCTTCGCCCCGACGCGGGCGATCAGCCGCTCGCACAGCGGCGAGATGACGACCATCGGCGCCGTGATGGGCAGCACGAGCACGCCGCTCGCCACCGCGCTGTAGCCGAGGATGTCCTGGAGGTACTGCGGCATGTAGAAGATCACCGCCCACCAGGCCCCCACGAGGCAGAACGCGGCGGCGGTCGCGCCGAGGTACGGGCGGTTGCGGAACAGGTCGAACTCGACGATCGGGCTCTTGACGTGCTCGTCGATGACGACGAACGCGATCGCCGCGAGGATCCCGAGTGCCAGCACCACGAGGGTGCGCGCCGACGACCAGCCCCAGTCATCGCCCTGCACGAGCGCGAGCACGATCAGCCCGAGACCCAGGGTCAGCGTGACGACGCCGGGCACGTCGAGGTGGCGGCCGGCGGCCTCGTCGCGGGTCTCGCGCGTCGCGCGCGCGGTCCACAGGAAGCCGAGGGCGAGCGGCGGCACGCCGATCCAGAACACCCAGCGCCACGACAGCTGGTCGACGAGCACGCCGCCGACGAGCGGCCCGATGGCGAGCGCCAGCGCGGAGACGCCCGCCCAGATCCCGAGCGCCCGCGGGCGGTCGGCGTCGGAGAAGGCGGAGCTGACGAGCGCCAGCGACAGGGTGAGCATCCCCGCCGCGCCGACGCCCTGGATGACGCGGGCGACGACGAGCACCTCGATCGACGGCGCCAGAGCGGCGACCACGAGGCCGCCGGAGAAGATCGCCAGCGCGACGAGGAAGACGCGCTTGCGGCCGACCATGTCGCCGAGCCGGCCCGCGGTGACGACGAAGACCGCGACGGTCAGCAGGTAGGCGTTGACCACCCACTGCAGCTCGCTCGGCGAGGCGCCGAGCTCGCGCCGGATGGCGGGCAGGGCCAGCGTCACCACGGTGGAGTCGAGCATGAGCATGAACAGGCCCATGCAGGCCCCGGCGAGGGTCCACCAGCGACGGTTGTCATCGGTGATGCGCAGAACGGCGCGACGATAGACCAGGCTCCGGCGTGGCGAGGGCGCAGGCGGTGCTGGCATGCTGTCGCGCGGTGGACGCCCCCGCGACCGAGACCGCGCGCCGCGTCGCGCGCGAGCACCTCGCCCCCGTCGCGACCGAGCTCGACCTGGCCGGGGTCGCGCCCGCCGAGCAGCTCGACGCGCTGGCCGGAGCGGGGCTCTACGGGATCGGGGTCGAGGAGGACTTCGCCACCGTCTGCGCGGTCATCGAGATCCTCGCCGCCGCCTGCCTGACCACGACGTTCGTCTGGACGCAGCACCTCGGCGTGCTGCTCGCAGTCGGCTCCCGGCCCGAGGGCGATCCGCTGCGGGCCGAGTGGCTGGAGCCGCTGAGCCGCGGCGAGCGCCGGGCCGGCACGGCGTTCACCGGCGGTGCGCTGCCCGGTCCCCCGCTCCTGCACGCGACGCAGGCCGACGGCGGCTGGCGCCTCGACGGCACGGCGCCGTGGATCAGCGGCTGGGGCGTCGTCGACGTGCTGTACGTCGCCGGGCGCGACCCCGAGGACCGCGTCGTGTGGGGCCTGCTCGACGCCGCCCAGCCCCGCGGGCTCGTCGTCGAGCCGCTCGAGCTGCTGGCGGTCGACGCGAGCGCCACCGTGCGTGCCGACTTCGACGCCGTGCCGCTGCCCGCCGAGCGGGTCACGGCGGTCGAGCCGCTGCCCCCCGGGGCCGGCCTGCGGCCGTACGCCATCCGCACGCACGCGGCGATGGCGCTCGGCGTGGCCGGCCGGTGCTGCGAGATCGCCGGCGCCTCCCCGCTGGACGCGGAGCTCGCGGCCTGCCGCCGCGAGCTCGACGCGGGGCTCGATGACCCCGAGGCCATGGTCGCCGCGCGGGCGCGGGTGGCCGGCCTGACCCTGCGGGCGTCGGCCGCGGCGCTCGTCGGCACGGGAGCGGGCGGCGTGGTCGCCGGCAGCGAGGTCGAGCGCCTCGGCCGGGAGGCGCTCTTCCTCGCGGCGTTCGGCTTGCGGGCGCCGATCCGCGCCGCCCTGCTGCACCGGCTCGGGGCGGGACCGGAGCACCGGTAGGATCGCGCGCATGCTCTTCGGCAAGGAACACGTCGACCGCTACCTCGCCACCGACGGCGAGGAGGGCCACGACTGGCAGGGCACCATGTGCCTGCTGCTGACCACGACCGGCGCGAAGTCCGGTGAACCGCGCATCGCGCCGCTGATCTACGAGCCCTACGGCGACGCCTACCTCGTCGTCGCCTCGAAGGGCGGCGCCCCGAAGCCGCCGGCGTGGTACGTCAACCTGCGCGAGAACCCCGGCGTGGAGGTCCAGATCAAGGGCGAGAAGTTCCGGGCGACCGCGCGCGACGCCACGCCCGAGGAGAAGCCGGACATGTGGAAGGTCATGACGAAGGCCTGGCCGGACTACGACAGCTACCAGGCCAAGACCGACCGCCAGATCCCGGTCGTCGTCCTCGAGCGCGCCTGACCTCCCAGCAGGCTCTCAGCCGCCGCTGAGCGCCGCGCGGGCGAGGCTCCGCTGCCGGCGTCGCGCAGGCACTGCTCGAGGGTGTCCGTGGGCACTCTGATCCTTTCTCCCGGAGTGGAACGATTCCTAGAACGGGAGGGTCACGATCGGCACTGCGCGCATCACGAATCGCACTGGCCGGGCCGGCGGCGGCGCGCGACCCTGGCGTCATGACCACGACGCACTCCATCCCCGTCGTCGACGACGACCACTTCACCGCCGAGGTCCTGGAGGCCGAGCGCCCCGTCCTCGTGGACTTCACCGCGGCCTGGTGCCCTCCCTGCCGGATGATGAAGCCCGTCCTCGAGGAGCTCGCCGCCGAGCGCGACGACCTGGCGATCGTCCAGGTCGACGTCGAGGACAGCACGATCACCGCGGCGCGCTACGGCGTCCTCTCGATGCCGACGTTCATCCTCTTCCGCGGGGGCGCGCCGGTGACGCAGCTGGTGGGCGCGCGGCCGAAGCGGCGGCTGGAGCGCGAGCTCGACGCCGTGCTGTAGACGTCAGCGCGCGAGCGCCGCCGTGAGATGCGCGAGCAGGAGGCGGCCCGGCGGCGAGGGCCGCGTCGCCGGGGCGAGCAGAGCGATGCGGTGGCGCGGGGCGGGCTCGGCGAGCGTGACGCGCTCGACCGCGCCGTCGCCCGCGACGAACCACGACGCCGGCGCGACCGCCACGGCGAGGCCGGCGGCGACGAGGTGGCGCGCCGCGGCCGGGTCGCCGAGCTCGAACAGCGGGACCGGGCTGTAGCCCGCGGCCTGACAGGCGGCGAGGACCGTCGCCCGCAGCGCGCTGCCGGGCTCGCCCAGGATGAACGGCCGGTCGCTGAGGGCGCCGAGGCTCAGCCGCGCGGTCGCGGCCAGTGGGTCGCCGGCCGGGAGCATCGCGTGCAGCGGCTCCTCGGCGACCGCGACGCGCTCGACGCCGCCCGGCAGGGCGCCGGCGGGCTCGGCGGTGAGCGCGACGTCGACCGCGCCGCGCGCGAGCAGGGCGACGACCTCGTCGGCCGAGGCGTGGCGCAGCGCGATCTGCAGGTCGGGCTGCTCGCGGTGAAACGCCGCGAGCGCCGCGGGTAGGCCGGGGGCGTCGGCGATCGTCGCGGCGACGCGCACCCGGCCGCGGGTCGCGCCCGCGTGCCGCGCCAGCTCCGAGCGCGCGGCGGCGACCTCGGCGAGCACGCGCTCGGCGCGCACCAGCAGCTCCTCCCCCGCGGCGGTCGGGACGACGCCGCGCGACGTTCGCTGAAGCAGCGCCACGCCGAGCTCGGCCTCGAGGCGCCGGACCTGCTGCGAGAGCGCGGACTGGGTGAGCCAGAGCGCGTCGGCGGCGCTGGTGAACTGGCCGTGGCGGGCGACGGCCACGAGGTACTCGAGCTGGCGCAGCTCCATGGGCCGGTCGAGCGTAATGCGCACGGGTTGCACCGAGGGCATCGGCGGGCGGGAACTCGGCCGCGAGAGCGACGGCGAGGTCGCCGGGCGACGGCGATCCGACCGCCGCCAAGCGCGCGAACGAGATCACCGCGACAGCAGCTCGATGTGGCGGCCCACCGTCAGGTCCCTTGCCTCGGCGCGTCCATCAGGGCAGCCCCTCGGCGGCCGGCGGCGCCTGCCGGCTCCGCTGCCCTCCTGCGCGTCTGGCACCCTGGAAACCCCGCCGTGCGTCCTGCCCGTATCGCCATCGCCCTGCTCGTCCTCGCCGCCGTCGTCGTGGGCGCCACGTTCGTCCTGCGCGACGGCGGCAGCAGCAGCACCGCCGGCCCGAGCGTGGACGCGACCCCCGCCCCGATCGTCCCCAGCGCCGGCGTGCCCGACCGCGACCCGCTCGCCTGGACGAACGCCCGCTCCGCCGGCTACGCCCGCCGCGCCGTCGAAGGACTCGCCCATCCGCTGTACGCCCGCACCCGCGAGATCGGCGGGATCGTCGCGGCCGCCCGGCGCACCGCGGCGTGGCGCCCGGACGTCGAGAAGGCGGCCGCGGCCCATGACGTCGACCCCGACACGCTCGAGGCGATCGTCCTGCTCGAGAGCGCGGGGCGGCCGGAGGCGCGCGCCTCGGACGACCTCAACGGCGCGGTCGGCCTGACCCAGATCCTCGCGCAGACCGCCACCGGCCTGCTCGGCATGCACGTCGACCTGCCGCAGGAGCGGCGGATCGCCAAGCGCATGACCCGTGCCGCCCGCAAGGGCGACGACGCCGAGGTCGCGCGCCTGCGCTCCGAGCTGCGCCGCGTCGACGAGCGGCTGGACCCGGTCAAGTCGCTCGACGCGACCGCGCGCTACCTGCAGACCGCCGAGCAGAAGCTCGGACGCACCGACCTCGCGGTCGCGAGCTACCACATGGGCATGGGCAACGTGCAGACCGCCCTCGCCCGCTACGGGCAGGGCACCGTCCCCTACGCGCAGCTGTTCTTCGACAGCACGCCCGTCCGCCACGACGCGGCGTGGCAGTTCCTCGCGGGCCTCGGCGACGACTCCTCGACGTACCTGTGGCGCGTGCGCGCCGCCCGGGAGATCATGGCGCTCTCGCGCGACGACCCCGCCGAGCTCGTGCGCCGCGACACGCTGATGAACGCGCGCAACTCGGCCGAGGTGCTCATGCACCCGCCCGACGCCACCCAGCACTTCGACGAGCCCGGCGACATCGCCGACGCACGCGATGCGGGCGACATCGTGGCGCTGCCGGCGCGCTGGCTCGCCCGCCACGGCGTGCGCATCGACCGCCGGATGGGCGAGCTGGCGCGCAAGATCGACGCCGACCCGCGGCTCTACCGGGGCCTGCGCCGCGAGGCGCTGGCCACGCTCGGCTACATCGGCGCCAGCGTGCAGGAGATCTCCGGCGCCAAGCGGCCGCTGCGCCTGACGAGCACCGTGCGCGACGGCAGCTACCAGGAGGCGCTCGTCGGAGTCAACCGCGAGGCGACGCACGACTACTCGCTGCACACGACGGGCTACACGTTCGACATCGCGCGCGACTACGCCGGCCGCGACCAGGCGATGGCGCTGCAGTTCATGCTCGACCGCCTGACGGCGCTGAACCTGATCGCCTGGGTGCGCGAGCCCGGCGCCATCCACGTGACGGTGTCCACCGACACGGCGCGGCTCATGAAGCCGCTCGGCGTGCTGCCGGGCTGATCAGCCCGCGCCGAGCTGCTCCTCGAGCGCGTCGATCAGCGCGGCCTGGGCGCGGACGAGCTTGCGCCGCGCGGTGTCCAGGTCGAACCACTCCGCGCGGTCGACCTCCGGGAACGCCTGCATCCGGCCCGAGCGCGGCGGCCACTCGAGCTCGAAGGTGTTGCTGGCGACGCTCGCCGTGTCCAGGTCGCCCTCGACCGCCCAGGCCATGACGCGCTTGCCGCCGCGCTGGCGCACCTCGCCGAGCTCGACCGCCGGGCCGTCCGGAGGCGCGGTGCCCATCTCCTCGGTGAACTCGCGGCGGGCGGCGGCGAGGGCGTCCTCGTCCGGCTCGCAGCCGCCCTTCGGGATCGACCACGCGCCCTCGTCCTTGCGCGACCAGAACGGCCCGCCCATGTGCCCGAGCAGGACCTCGCGACGCCCGTCGCGCCAGCGGTGCAGGAGCAGGCCGGCGCTGACGGGCGGCACGCCGGGGCGGCTCAGCCCTGCGGCGTGCCGGGCGGCTCCGTGTCGGCCGGCGTCCGGCCGGGGACCCCGCGGCCCGCGAGCAGGTCCTGCGCACGGGCGACGACGTTGCCGACCGAGAAGCCGAGCTTCTCGAGGACGGTCTCGCCGGGCGCGGAGGCGCCGAAGCGCTCGAGCGACACCGAGGCGTCCACCCACTTCGCCCACCCCATCGCCACGCCCGCCTCGACCGACAGCTTCGCCACGCCGCTCGGCAGCACCGACTCGCGGTAGCCGGCGTCCTGCTCGGCGAACAGCTCCCAGCACGGCAGCGAGACGACCCGGGTGGGGACGCCCTCGGCCTGCAGGCGCTCGCGGGCATCGACGCACAGCCAGACCTCGGAGCCCGTGCCCACGAGGACGAGCTGGGCGTCGCCGTCGGCCTCGGCCAGCACGTAGCCGCCCTTCGACACGCCCTCCCAGCTCGTCCCCTCGAGGATCGGCAGGTTCTGGCGCGAGAGCATGAACGCCGCCGGGCCCTCCTGGTTCTCCAGGACGTAGCGCCAGCTGTGCGCCGTCTCGTTGGCGTCGGCCGGGCGATAGAGGAAGAGCCCCGGGATCGCGCGCAGCGCCGCGTAGTGCTCGACCGGCTGATGGGTCGGTCCGTCCTCGCCCAGGCCGACCGAGTCGTGCGTGTACACCCACGCGACCTCGAGCCCCATGAGCGCCGACAGCCGGACCGCGCCGCGCATGTAGTCGGAGAACTGGCCGAACGTCGAGCCGTACGGGCGCAGGATGCCGCCGTGCCCGGCCATGCCGTTGACCGCCCCGCCCATGCCGTGCTCGCGCACGCCGAACTTCACGTTGCGGCCCGGCGCCGAGGCGTCGAAGATGTGCGACTTCGGGAACTCGGTCTTCGTCGACTCCGAGAGGTCGGCCGCGCCGCCCATCATCGTCGGCGTGAACGGCTCGAAGGCCGCCATCACCTTCTGGCCGGCGCTGCGGGTCGCGATCGCATCGTCGCCGGCGTTCCACGCCGGCAGCGCCTCGGCGAGGCCGCGCAGCGGCTTCGCCGGCGAGCTCCAGGCCGCGTCCCACTGCTCGGCCAGCTTGGCGTGCGACCCGCGCCAGGAGTCGAAGCGCGTCTTCCAGGCACGGTGCGCCTCGCCGCCGCGCTCGACCTGCGAGAAGTGGTCGTAGACGCCGTCGGGCACCTGGAAGTGCTGGTCCGGATCCCAGCCCATGACCTCCTTGGTCAGGCGGACCTCGTCCTCGCCCAGCGGCGAGCCGTGCGCCTTGCTCGTGCCCTGCTTGTTCGGGGACGGCCAGCCGATGATGGAGCGCACCGAGATGAGCGTCGGGCGCTCCTCCTCGGCGATGCCCGCGTCGATCGCGGTCGTCAGCTCGTCGAGGTCGTTGGCGTCGTCGACGCGCAGCGTGTGCCAGCCGTAGGCCTCGAAGCGCTTCGGCACGTCCTCGCTGTAGGACTCCCGCGTCGGCCCGTCGAGCTGGATGTGGTTGTCGTCATAGACGTAGACGAGGCGGCCGAGCTTGAGATGGCCGGCCAGCGACGCCGCCTCGGACGCGATGCCCTCCTGCAGGTCGCCGTCGGAGACGATCGCAAAGGTGTGGTGGTCCTGGACCTCGCTGCCGAACTTGTCGCGCAGGAAGCGCTCGGCCATCGCCATGCCGACCCCGTTGGCGAAGCCCTGCCCGAGCGGGCCGGTCGTCATCTCGACGCCCGGCGTGACGTGCACCTTGTCGCGCTCGGGGTGACCCGGCGTGATGGAGCCCCACTGGCGGAAGGACTTGAGGTCGTCCATCGACAGCGCGTAGCCCGAGAGGTGCAGGAGGCTGTAGAGCAGCATCGACCCGTGCCCAGCGCTGAGCACGAAGCGGTCGCGATCCGGCCACGACGGGTCCTGCGGGTCGTGGTGCAGGTACTTCGTGAACAGCAGGTATCCCACGGGGGCCATGCCCATCGGCAGCCCGGGATGGCCGCTGTTGGCCTTCTGCACCCCGTCCATGGACAGGACACGGATCGTGTCGATCGAGAGGCGGTCGAGATCGACCGCAGTGGTGGAGTCTTCGGCCGTGCTCATCGCGCGTCAGACTACCCCTCGTGCCGAAGCGGACACTGGACGGCCGTGAGCTCGCCGCGATCTTCGCCGGGGGCTGCGCCGGCGCGCTCGCGCGCGCCGGGCTCGCCGAGGCGGTCGCCGCACATCCCGGGCAGTGGCCGTGGGCGACGTTCGCGGTCAACGTCGCCGGCGCCTTCCTGCTCGGGTGGTTCATCACCCGGCTGACCGAGCGACTGCCGCTGTCGAGCTACCGGCGCCCCCTCCTCGGCACCGGGTTCTGCGGCGCCCTGACGACGTTCTCGACGGTGCAGGTCGAGCTGTTGCGGATGATCGACGCGGGCGATGGGGGTCTCGCGCTCGGCTACGCGGCAGCCAGCCTGGCCGCCGGGTTCGCGGCGGTCCTGCTCGCGACGAACCTCTCGCGCCGGACGCGGCTGCTGCACGCATGACCGGCGTGCTCGTGTGGGTCGCCGTCGGCGGGCTCGGCGGGCTCGGCGCGATCGCCCGCTTCGGCGTCGACGCGCTCGTCAGCGCGCGCACCGGCGGGCGGTTCCCGGCCGGCACGTTCGTCGTGAACGTGTCGGGCGCGGTGCTGCTCGGGCTGCTCGCCGGGCTCGCGCTGAGGGGCGACGCGCTGCTGCTCGCCGGGACGGCGCTGCTGGGCTCCTACACCACCTTCTCGACCTGGATGTTCGAGACGCACCGGCTCGCGGAGGACGGTCAGGCCGGCGCGGCGGTGCTCAACGTCGTCGCGAGCCTCGTGCTGGGCGTGGCGGCGGCCGCGCTCGGGCGCTGGATCGGCGGTGGCGGATGAGCCTCGACGCGCTGAAGCTCACGACGTACTTCGGCGAGCGCGACCGCGCCGGCGACCGGTTCCTCGCCGACGCGCTGGTCGACGTCTACGCGCGTCACGCGGTGCAGGCGAGCGCGGTGTTCCGCGGGGTCGAGGGCTTCGGCGTCAAGCACCACCTGCAGACCGCGCGGCTGCTGACGCTGTCGGAGGACCTGCCGATGGTGTCGGTCGCCGTCGACGCCCGGCGGCGCATCGAAGCCCTGCTGCCCGAGGTGCAGCGGGTGTCGGGCGACGGGCTCGTCACGCTCGAGCGCGCCCGGCTGGTGACCGGCCGCCCGCCGGCGCCGGGAGAGCGCGACGGAGCCGCGAAGCTCACCGTCTTCGTCGGCCGGCACGAGCGGGTGGGCGGGCGGCCGGCGCCCGAGGCGGTCGTCGCGCTGCTGCACCGGCACGGGGTCGCGGGGGCGACCGCGCTGCTCGGCGTCGACGGGACCGCGCACGGCGTCCGGCGCCGGGCGCGCTTCGCCGGCCGCAACGCCGGCGTGCCGGTCATGGTGCTCAGCGTGGGCGACGCGGAGCGGATCGCGGCGGTGCTGCCCGAGCTGCTCGCGGTCCTGGCGCGGCCGCTCGCGACGCTCGAGCGCGTGACCGTGTGCAAGCGCGACGGCCGTCGGCTGGCCGGGCCGCCGGCGCTGGCCGAGACCGACGCGGCCGGGCTGGGCCTGTGGCAGAAGCTGATGGTCTTCGCCGGCGAGCAGGCCCGCGACGGTGGTGCGCCGCTGTACAGCGAGCTCGTGCGCCGCCTGCGCGAGGCGGGCGCGAGCGGGGCGACGTCGCTGCGCGGGTTCTGGGGCTACCACGGCGACCACGAGCCGCACGGCGACCGCTTCTGGGCGCTGCGCCGCCGCGTGCCGGTCGTGACGGTGCTCGTCGACCGGCCCGAGCGGATGCGCCGCTGGTGGCCGATCGTCGACGAGCTGACCGCCGGGACCGGCCTCGTGACGAGCGAGGTCGTGCCGGCCGTGCGGGCCTCCGGCCCCGGGATCGGGCGCGGCGGCCTGCGGCTCGCCCTCGACGGCTAATCCTCGGCGGCGCGCTCGCCGGCCGTCAGCGCGACCGGCTCCTGCCCGGGCTCGAGGCCGGGCTCGGACTGCGCGGCGCGCAGCTCATAGGCCCGGCGACGGCCCTCGTCGACGCCCCACAGCGGGCGATCGGCCTTCATCGCGCGGCTCAGAGTCTCGCGCACGCGGCGGGGCAGCAGGCCGCTGGCCGCGTAGATGCGCTGGTTGTCGCGCGGCACCCACACGTCGAAGCGGCCGGTCTGCAGCGCCTCGACCGTGGCGTCCGCGACGTCCTCGGGCTGGATGTCCTTCTGGCCGACCGGCTTGTTGAGCCCGCCGCCGAGCTCCGTGTTGACGATGGCCGGCATGACGACGCTCAGCGCCACGCCGTCCGCGCCCATGAGCCGCAGCTCCTGGCGCACCGATTCGCTCGCGCCGACGACGGCGAACTTCGTCGCGGAGTACGTGGCGCCCCCCGCGAAGCCGAACTTGCCGGCCTGCGAGGCGACGTTGACGACGTGGCCGCGGTTGCGGGCCACCATGCGCGGCAGCACGACCTTCATCCCGTACAGGACGCCGTGGAGGTTGATGTCGACCATCCGGTGGGCGGTCGCGTCGTCCTCGTCGAGGAAGCGGGAGAGCTGCATGATCCCGGCGTTGTTGACGAACACGTCGATCGGGCCGAGCTCGCGCTCGACGTCGTCGGCGAAGCGCTCGATCGAGCCGCGGTCGGTCACGTTGAGCTCGAAGGCGACGGTCCCGGAGCCGATCTCCTCCGCGGTGCGGCGCGCGGCCTCGACGTCGAGGTCGCCGATGGCCACCCGCATGCCCTGGCGCACGAAGGCGTACGCCATCGCGCGGCCGATGCCGCGTGCACCGCCGGTGATCGCGGCGACCTGACCGGCCAGGACCTTCGGTTGCTTCGCCATGGGACAAGACCTCGCTTCGGTGACGAGGGCGTCACTTTAGCGGGTTGACTGGTCGATCAGCCAGTCTTCGCCGGGAACCTCGCCTCGAAGCGCCGGAACGCCGCCCGCTGCGCGCGGAGGGCGGCCGCCTTGTCGGCCGGGGCGAGGAACGAGTACCGCAGCGCGTTGCGGGCGAATCGCTTGAGCGTCCGGTAGCCAAAGCCCTGCTCCACCACGGCCAGCTCGTACTGGGCGGTGAGGTCGCTGCGCGACACGCCCTCGTCGTCGGTGGCCAGCACCACCGGGACGCCGGAGCGCACGTACAGCCGGATCGGGTGCGCCCGGCCGCAGACCTCGAGGACCTGGCAGTTCGACGTGAGCGGGACCTCGACCGCGATCCCGCGGCGGGCCATGATCCGCATCAGCCCGGCGGGGTTGCGCTCGCCGCGGATGTCGACGCCGTGGCCGATGCGCTCGGCACCCGCGATCCGCACGGCCGAGCCGACGTGGAAGCGCACGGGCATGTCGCACGCGGCGTCGGCCGCCGGCGTCGCGCACTGCAGGAGCGCCCGCTGGCGCGCGAGCGCCGCGGTCAGGTCCGCGGCGGCGCGCGGCACGATGTCGCGCAGGCCGGCGTCGAGCAGCCGCCGGCGGGAGCCGGCGAGGTCGGCCGGGTCGAACTCCACGCGGCGCGCCAGCGCCGACACGTCGCCGAAGCGCGGGGTGATGAGGGTCTCGAGGTACTGCTCGTTCTGGGCCGCGGCGCGGCTGGAGACCTCCGCGAGCATGTCCCCCGTCTGGCCGCCGTTGGCCGCGCTGAACCTGTCGAACGTCGCGAAGAAGTGGTCGTGGCCGGACCGGCCGCCGTCGCGGAAGCCCTTCATCGACCAGGCGCGCAGGATCTCGTTGTAGAAGATGTTGTCGCCGAACGCGTCCGTGAGCGGCCGCTGGCCCGCGGTGCACGGGCCGGCCTTCGAGAACAGCGTGATCACATCCACGCAGACGCCGCCGGCCGCGCCCCGGCGGACCATCGACTCGGCGTACACGGCGCCCGACAGGTGGTTGTGCACGTCGCCGCCCTTGGGCATGTCGTAGAGGAAGGCGTGACGCTGCACGTGGTCGCCGCGGTGGCGCTTCAGGTACTGGGCCGCGCCGAGCTCGGAGGCGGCGGCCGGCGCGGCGAGCAGCGCGAGCAGGAGGAACGTGATCGTGAGGAGGCGCACCGGCGTAGCATCGCCGAACGGCGTCGAGAGGAGAGCAAGCCATGGCGGTGACCGTCGTCCTGTCGGAGGTGCAGCGCGCCGCGCTCGCGCAGGTGTGCGACACGTTCGTGCCGTCGGTCGAGGTCGACGAGGACCCCGGCGGCTTCTACGCCCGGACCGCATCGGATCTCGGCATCCCCGACGCGGTCGAGCGCACGCTGGCCGACACGGCGCCCGAGGACGCGCTGGAGGGCGTGCGGGCGCTGCTCGACGCGCTCGCGGCCCAGGGGTTCGCCGAGGCGCCGCTCGAGGCACGCGAGCAGATCCTCCACGGCTTCATGGACAGCGGGCCCGGCGCGCTGGCCGGCCTGTCGAACCTGCGCGCGCTCACGCACCTGCTGTTCTACGCGCTGCCCGACGCCGCCGGGCGCAATCCGAACTGGGAGGCGATCGGCTACCCCGGCCCCGTGTCGGCCCCGCCGTCCCCGGAGCAGGCGCCGAAGCGGATCGCGCTGACCCGGCCGGGCGCCGGCACGCTCGAGCTGACCGCCGACGCCGTGATCGTCGGCTCGGGCGCGGGCGGCGGGGTGATCGCGGGCGAGCTCAGCGGCGCCGGGCTCGACGTCGTCGTGCTCGAGGCGGGCGGCTACTTCAACGAGGCGGACTTCAACCAGCTCGAGCTCGTCGCGTACCGGAACCTGTTCCGCGGCGGGGGCCTCACCCAGACCGCGAACGGCTCGATCGCGCTCATGGCGGGATCGAACCTCGGCGGCGGCACGACGGTGAACTGGACGAACATGCTGCGCCCGCATCCGTGGGTGCGCGAGCAGTGGGAGCGCGAGCACGGCCTCGAGGGGCTGGCGGGGCCGGAGTTCGACGCCCACCTCGACGCGATCTTCGCGCGCTGCTCGGTCAACGACCGCTGCTCGGACCGCAACGGGCCCAACGAGCGCCTGCGCGAGGCGTGCGAGCGCGCCGGCGCCTCGTGGCAGACGATCGTGCGCAACACCGATCCGGACGCCTACGACGCGCAGAGCGCCGGCTTCCTCGGCTTCGGCGACCAGTCCGGCTCCAAGCAGGGCACGCTGAAGACCTACCTGCAGGACGCCGCCGACCGGGGCGCTCGCATCGTCACGCGCTGCCGGGCGCAGCGCGTCCTCGTCGAGGGCGGCCGCGCGGTGGGCGTCGAGGGCGGCTACGCCGGTGACGACGGGGCCCAGGCCCGGGTCGTCGTGCGTGCGCCGATCGTGGTGTGCGCCGCGGGCGCGCTCGAGACGCCGGCGCTGCTGCTGCGGTCGGGCATCGGCGGCCCCGCGGCCGGGGAGTACCTGCGCCTGCACCCGGCGACCGTGCTCGTCGGCCGCTACGCCGAGCCGCAGCACGGCTGGTGGGGCCCGCCGCAGGCCGCGCTGTCGGCCCAGTGGGCGGACCTCGAGGACGGCTACGGGTTCCTCGTGGAGACCTCGAACGCCGCACCGGGGCTCACCGGCACCGCCCTGCCGTGGGAGAGCGGGCGCCAGCACAAGGAGGAGATGGCGCAGGGGGCGCGCACCGCGGCGCTCGTCCTGCTGCTGCGCGACCGCGGCCACGGGCGGGTCGCGATCGACGCGGCCGGCAACGCCGTCCACCACTACGACCTCGCCGACGAGCTCGACGTGCGCCACTTCCGCCGCGGCCTGGCCCAGATCGTGCGCCTGCACGAGGCGGCCGGGGCCGAGGAGATCGAGTCCTTCCACCGCCGGCCGATGCGCTGGCGGCGCGGCGAGGACCTCGAGGCGTACGCGCAGGCCGTCCACGACGGTCCGCTCGCGCCCTACGAGCACCCGATCTTCGCGCTGCACCAGATGGGGTCGGCGCGCATGGGCCGCGACCGGGCGACGTCCGTCGCCGACCCGTGGGGCCAGCTGCACGACGTCAGCGGCGCGTGGATCGGCGACACGAGCGCCTTCCCGACCGCGACGGGCACGAACCCGATGGCGACGGCCATGGCGCTCGCGCACCGCACGGCCGGCGCGATCGCCGCGGCCGAGTGACGGCACCACCCTCCGGCTGCGGATGACCCCGAGCGGCTGACCGGGGAGATCGCCGGGCTCCCCGGCTCGCGCGGGCGGCCGAGGTGCGCCGAACCGGACCGGCGTCCGGCACGCGCGCGGTAGTCTGCCCCGCCATGTCGAGCCGTCAGGAAGAGAAGGAGCGCCGCCGCAAGGAGCGCGAGGAGGCCGAGCGCAAGGCATCGGCCCAGTCCGCACGCACCAAGCGGCTGCAGATCATCGGCGGAGCCGTCATCGGCATCGCGGTGGTCGTGGTCGCCATCGTGCTGATCACGTCCGGCGGCGGTGGCAGCGGCGACGGGGGCGGCAACGGCTCGGTGTCGACGACGGCATCCACGGCGGTCAAGCTGCCGACGCGCAGGATCACGAACCTCGAGGACGCGGCCAAGACGGCCGGCTGCACGCTGAAGAGCCCGCCTATCGAGGGCCGCGACCACACGACGGCCAACGTCACCTACAAGACGAACCCGCCGACGTCCGGCAACCACAACCCGGAGCCGTCCCAGGACGGCGTCTACGACCCGGGCAACACGCCGTCGCCCGAGCACTACGTCCACTCGCTCGAGCACGGCCGGATCGAGCTGCAGTACAAGAAGGGCTCGCCGCAGCGGACGATCGACACCATGACGGCGATCTTCAACGAGCCGGTCAACGGCTCGCCCGGCTACCACGCCCTGGTCTTCGAGAACAACACGGGCATGACCGCCGCGGTGGCGGCCACCGCGTGGGGCCAGATGATCACGTGCCCCGGGCTCGACGACGCGACGATCGACGCCCTGCGCGACTTCCGCGAGCGCTACACCGACAAGGGCCCCGAGTTCATCCCGTAGGCCGCGCGGCGCGGGCGGCCGTGGGCGTCAGCCGAAGAGCTTGATCTCGCTGATGCCCACGGACGTCGAGCCGTCGTCCGGGCCCTGGGCGAACCAGATCATCACCTGGCGGACCTTGCCGGTCCCGGTCACGTCCTCGCCCAGCGTGATGTTCGTCTTCCGGCCGCCGTCGACGTCCAGCTGCGTCGCGAGGTGCGTCCAGCCGTCGTCGTCGAGCGTGGCCGGCGGGATGGGGTCGGGGCTGCCGTAGACCTCGACGGTCGTGCCCGGCGTCGTGGTGGTGATGCTCAGGCGGCGCAGCTTCTGGGCCTTGCCGAGGTCGACCACCAGGCCGACGGCGGGCGTGGCGACGTCCGTGGGGGTCGGCAGCCCGACGGCCCACGAGGTGGCGGGATCGCCGTCGAGCGCCTGCTTCGGGTCGCCGGTGAAGACGCTCGGGTCGTGCGCGAAGGGGTTGTAGGCGGCCGCGACGGTCGATGCCGGGTCGAGCGTGACCGCGGTCAGCGGCGTGCGCTCGACGGGCTTGGTCTCCGGGGTCTTGCCCGAGCCCTTCCTGCCCGGGTTGGATCCGGAGGCGGCGGGCGGCGTGGACCCGGTGCTCGGCGGGGCCGGAGTCACCGGCGGGGCCGGAGTCACCGGCGGCGCCGGGGTGACGGGTGGCGCCGAGGTGACGGGCGGCGTGGCGGGCGGCGTGGAGACCGGCGGCGCGGCCGCGGGCGGGTCGACCGGCGGCGGGACCTGCGCCGAGGCGGCGGCCGCGGCGGCCTTCTTCTCCGCGGCGGTCTCCTCGGGGATGTCGATCGGCGGCGGCGCCGGGATCTGGTCGGCGTTCGGGCCCTGCGCGATCTGCGTGGTGGAGGGCGCGTCGCCCGAGTCGTCGGACTTCAGCGCCGCGTACGCCGCGGCGACCGCCCCGGAGGCCATGACGAGCGTCACCGCGATGACGGCGGCGCCGGTGCGCCAGCCGGGCAGGCCGCTCCAGCGTTCGCGCGTGCTCTGGCCGCACTCCAGGCACCAGTCCTGGTCGTCGGCGAGCGCCGCGCCGCAGTGCGGGCAGGCGCGCTCGACCGCGACGTCGGCGGCGTCGGGCTCGCTGCCAGAGCCGTCGGGCGCCGTCCCCTCCGGGGTCTCGGGCGCCTCCGTCTCGGCGGTCTCAGGATCGGAGAACAGGCTCTTCACGACCATCCCAGTGTTGCATCAACGAGGGACCTTCCCCGAAGTCGCGCTGGTCTATCGCGGGGCGGGCGGACCGCCGGGCACGATGTCGCGGCCGGTGGGCCGCAGGTCCGGATCGAGCTCGAGCTGCCAGAAGTACCGGGTGAACGTGATCTGCGAGCGGTACTCGCCGACGTGCGGCTCGACCGTCTCTCCGCGCGCCATCGCCGCGATGAGCTCCGGGTACGTCCGGCCGGGCAGCGCGGCGTACATCGGCGCCGGGTAGGCGCCGCCGAAGCGCGTGTTGACGTCGGTGATCCCGAGGCCGATCTCGCGGTCGCGGAAGACCTGCACCGTGCACGGGCCGCGGACGCCGAGGCCCTCGACGAGCCGGCTCGCGAGGTCGACGAGCTCGGGATCGTCGATGACCGTCCCCTTGATCGACTCGCCGCCGCGCGACTCGATCATCGTGCGCGGGATGGCGTTCAGGCAGCGGCCCTCGCGGTCGGACAGGAGGTCGATCGAGAACTCGGGGCCGTCCATGAGGCGCTGGACCATCACGGGCTCCTCGACGTACTCGCAGAAGAACGCGGCCTGCGCCGCGTCGCGCGCCGGGTGGATGGAGCGCGCGCCCGAGCCGCGCCGCGGCTTGACCATCACCGGATAGCCCGGCGGCGTCTCGTCCGGCAGGACGGTGGGCGGCGACGGGAAGCCGAGGCGCTCGAGCAGCAGATGGGTCTCGTACTTGTCGTACGTGGCGGCGGCGACCTCCGGGTCGGGCACGAGCGCCTCCGGCAGCCGCCCGTCGGCCCGCGCCTGCGCGAGCACCTCGATGTCGAGGTCCGTGAGCGGGACGATCGCGCCGACGTCGTGGCGCTCGCAGAGCTCCTGGAGCGCCGGGACGTAGCCGGGGTCGTCGATGCGCGGCACGCTCGTGCGGACGGTCGCCGCGTACTGGGCCGGGGCGAGCGGGTTCGGGTCGGCCGCGACCACGGTGGTGTGCTGGGCGAAGGACGCGACGATGTCGTAGCGCTTGCCCACGCCGGTGAGGAGCACCCCCTCGGGCATGGCGGCGGCGGTCAGCGGGTCCAGGTGGGCATCGACGCGTGGCGCACGAGCACGCGCGTCCGGCCCCCCGTGTACGGGACGGTGAGGACGTTCGCGTTGTTGGACGCCTCGAACGACGGATACCAGCCGAGGATCGTCGAGCCGTCGCGCGACAGCCCCGTCGCCTGCATCCCGTTCTCCGTCGCCGGGCCGATCGTCCGCTGACGGCCGGTCGCCGGGTCCACCGTGACCGGGTAGCTCGTGTCCTGGCCGCCGAACTGGGCGAGCAGGCGGCTGCCGTCGACCGACCACGCGGTGGGCGTGAGCCCGGCGAGCAGGAACGGGATGCGCCCGCGCGTCAGCTGGTGGCGGTTCGTGCCGTCCGCGTTCATGAGCCAGAGGTGGTACTTCGGCCCGTCCTCCTTGCGGTGCCTGCCGGTCGGCCGGCTCCAGCGGGTGAACGCGATCTGCGTCGGGCCCCAGAGCGGGTACTCGCTGTGGCCGTCGGTCGTCAGGCGCCGCGGCGCGCCCCCGGCGACGGCGGCGATCTCGATGTTCGTCGGCCGGAAGAGCCGCTCGGACGTCGCGCGGCCATAGACGAGCTGGGTGCTGTCGGGCGAGAAGGAGGCACCGCTGAAGTAGCCGGTGGCGACGGTCCGCACCGTGCCGGTCGCCACCTCGATGAGCACGAGGCGCTGGCGGCCGACCTCCGGTCCCGCCTGCGTGGCGATGAAGCGGCTGTCGGGCGACCACGCGAACGGGCCGTACTGCCAGTTCGTGACGATCGTACGCGCAGCCCCGCCCGCCGCCGGGATGACCTGCAGGACCGGCTTGTTACGCGCGGTGAAGCGGTTGCCGAAGGCGACGGTCTGGCCGTCGGGGGAGATCGACGGGTTGCGGCCGGGAGCCAGCCGCCGCGCGCCGCTGCCGTCGTCGCCGGCCACCCAGACCGAGGTGCGCACGACGCCCGTCTGGTAGGTCAGCGCGGCTGCGGCGAAGGACGGGAGGGCGAGGAGCGCGGCAAGCACCGCGAGCGGTAGGGCGATCCGGAGGCGATGCATGGCGCGGCACCCTATCCGGTGGCGTAGGCTGCGTCTCATGCGCCGGTCGCGCGACCCTGAGCCGGACCGCATCGAACGGCTGTGCTGCGAGGAGCAGCGCCTGCTGGAGGGCATGGCGGACGGGTTCGACCCGATGCGCGAGAGCAGAGCGGAGGCGCGTCTCGAACAGGCGTGCGAGCGCCTCGACGACACGCCTCAGCGCAGGTCGAAGCCGCCGCGGTCGCCCTTGTAGAGCCCCTCGCCCCCGAACAGCACCGACACGGTGCGCCGCAGGATCTCGACGTCCAGGCGCCACGAGCGGTGCTCGATGTACCAGAGGTCGAGCTCGATGCGCTGCGACCACGGCAGAGACGCGCGGCCCTGGACCTGCGCCCATCCGGTGATGCCGGGCCGGACTGCCAGCCGCCCGCGCTGGCGCTCGGTGTACTGGGCGACCTGCACGGGGATGGTGGGCCGCGGGCCGACGATCGCCATGTCGCCGCGCAGGACGTTGACGAGGTTCGGCAGCTCGTCGATCGAGGTGCGCCGCAGGAACGCGCCCACCCGCGTGATGCGCGGGTCGCCCTCGCTGACCGCCATGCCGGCGCCCATGCCCTCGGCGCCGTGGACCATCGTCCGCAGCTTCAGCACGTCGAACTCGCGCCCGTGGCGGCCGACCCTGCGCTGGCGGTAGATCGGGTGCCCCGGCGACTCGAGGCGGATCGCCGCCATCGCCGCGAGCACGACGGGCCCGGTGACGATCAGCGCGGTGCCGGCCACGGCCACGTCGAAGAGCCGCCTCATCGCGTCCCCTCGGGCGCGTCCCACTCGGCCTCGGTGCCGTGGCGCAGCCAGTCCCACAGCCCGCCGGCCAGCGCCGCGGTCGTCAGCACGTAGTAGCGCGCGATGAGCAGCGGCCGCGCGCGCACCCGCCCGCCGGCCGCGGCGGCGCCCAGCAGGCCGAGCTGGGCGGCGAGCAGCAGCTTGTGCCGGCGCCACGCGGCGAGCGTCGCCGCCAGCGCCACGAGGTGCAGGAACGGGGTGAGGTAGCGCAGCAGCCGGTGGGACGCGATGAACAGCAGGTAGCGCGGCGGGTAGCCGCGCGGGTCCGCGAGGCCGCCGCGCACGACGATCGGCCAGCCGTGGCTCATCATCCGCCGCTTGCGGGCGAACTCACCCTCGATCGACGGGACCATCTTCTCGGTCGCCCGCGCCTGCGGGACGTAGACCGCACGCCAGCCGCGCTTGACCATGTTGAACGGGAACGACAGGTCGTGGCCCATGATCGGGTCGACCTCGATGTAGGCCTCGCGGCGGACCGCGTAGATCGCCCCGTTGCCGCCGGTCACCGAGGCGAGATCGGACTCCATCGCCCGCAGCCACATCTCGTAGCGCCAGTAGACGCCCTCCTGGTTGGTTCCCTCCTCGTTGACGAACGCGACCTGGCCGCAGGCGTAGCCGACCCGGGCGTCGGCGAACGCGCCGGCGAGCTCGCGCAGCGCCCCGGGCTCCCAGAGCGCGTTGGCGTCGGAGAAGGCCACGATCTCCCCGGCCGCGGCGCGGACCGCGGCGTCCTGCGCGCGGATCTTGCCGCCGCGCGGGAGGTCGAGCACGAGGTCGGCGCCGGCGCCGCGGGCCAGGGCGACCGTGTCGTCGGTGGAGCCGTCGGACGTGACGACGACCTGCAGCCGCTCGCGCGGCCAGTCGAGCGCGAGCGCGTTGGCGACCTTGGCCTCGATGACCGCCGCCTCGTCGTGGGCCGCGACGACGAGGCTCACGTGCGGCTCGACCGGTCCGCGGCGGACCGGGTCGACCGGCAGCACCCGCCGCAGGAGCGCGAGCAGCACGCCGTAGCCGGCCTGGGCGTAGGCGAGCAGGGCGAGCGACGCGTAGAGGACGGTTCGGAGCATGGGCGGCGCGCATTGTCGCGGAGGAACGGGCGTAGGGTCTGCCACCGTGCTGTCGGCGCTGCTCTGGGGGCTCGTCGGATCGTCGTCGCTGGTGATCGGCGCGGTGGCCGGCGTGGTGCTGCACGTCCCGCGCCGGGCGCTCGGGCTGCTGCTCGGCTTCGGTGCCGGCGCGCTGGTCAGCGCGATCTCGTTCGAGCTGGCCGACGAGGCGCTGCACGAGGGCGGGCCGGGCGCGCTCGCCGCCGGGCTGGCGGCCGGCGGGCTCGCCTTCTACTTCGGCGACCGCCTCATCGAGCGCGGGACCAGCACGCCGCGCAAGGAGCGGCGCAGCGCGGGCGGCGGCGCGCTGGCGTTCGGTGCGCTGCTCGACGGGCTGCCCGAGCAGGCGGCGATCGGGCTGAGCATCGCGGCGGGCAGCGGCGTCGGGCTGAGCCTGGTCGCGGCGGTGTTCATCTCGAACATCCCGGAGTCGCTGGGCTCGTCCGCGGACATGCGCGAGTCCGGGCGCTCGGCCCGCTCGATCCTCGGGCTGTGGGCGGCGGTGGGGGTCGTCACGACGCTCGCGTCGCTGGCGGGGTACGCGGTGCTCGGCGATGCGTCGGGCTGGATCGTCGGCTTCACGCAGGCGTTCGCGGCCGGGGCGCTGGTCGTGATGCTCATCGACGCGATGGTCCCGGAGGCGTTCGAGAAGGGCGGGCGGGTGGTGGGCCTGGCGACGCTGCTCGGCTACGCGCTCGCCGTGCTGCTGTCCGAGGTCGTGGCATGATCGGCGCGCTGTGAGCCTGCGCGCCTGGTCCTGCTTCGCCGCCGTCTCGGTGCTGTGGGGCATCCCGTACCTGTTCATCAAGCTCGCCGTCGACGACGGGCTGCCGCCCGTGTTCGTGGCGTGGTCGCGGCTGGTCATCGGCGCCGTCATCCTCCTGGCGATCGCCTGGCGGATGGGCGTGCTGGCCGAGATGCGCGGACGGCTGCGCTGGGGGCTGCTGTGGGGGCTGACCGAGATGGCGATCCCGTTCTCGCTGATCCCGTTCGGCGAGCAGCGCGTGTCGTCGTCGCTGACCGCGATCCTCATCGCGTCCGCGCCGCTGATGGTCGCGCTCCTGGCGATCCGGCTCGATCCGGCCGAGCGTGCGCGCGGCGCGCGGCTGGCCGGGCTCGTGGTCGGCCTCGCCGGCGTCGTCGCGCTGATGGGCATCGACGTCGCCGGCCGGTCCGAGGAGATGCTCGGCGCCGGCGCGGTCCTCCTCGCGACCCTCTGCTACGCGGTCGGCCCGTTCACGCTGCGCGGGCCGCTGGCGGGGATCGACACGATCGCGGTCGTCACCGTGGCGATGGTGTTCGGCGCGCTCGCGCTGACCCCGCTCGCGCTCGCCGACCTGCCGGCCGCGATGCCGTCGGCCACCGCGAGCGCCTCCCTCGTCGTGCTCGGCGTCGCGTGTTCGGCGGCGGCGCTCGTGCTCTTCGCGATCCTCGTGGCCGAGGTGGGCGGCGGCCGCGCGATCGTCATCACGTACGTCTCGCCGATCGTCGCGGTGGCGCTCGGCGTCACGGTGCTCGGCGAGAGCCTCGGCGTGGGCGCCGTCGCCGGGCTGCTGCTGATCCTCGCCGGCTCGTGGCTGGCGACCGACGGCCGCCTGCCGCCCGGCCTGGGCTCTGCGCTGCGGGCGTTCGGGCGCGGCCCGCGCGCGCGGGCGGCCCCGCGCGACGTGCCCGACGTCGGAGACGCACGCATCGATCCCACGGTCGCTTGACGCCGCACCGGATCGACATCGCCGGTGAGGAGGTGCTCGACGAGCTGCGCCCGCTGTGGCTGGCGCTCAAGCGCCACCACGGCGCGATGGCGCCGGACGAGGGGCCCGTCCGCGGCGACGACGAGGGCTGGGGCCACCGCCGCTGCCTCTACGGCGAGTGGATCCACGAGCCCGACGCGTTCGTGGCCGTCGCGCGGGACGCGGGCGGACGGCCGGTCGGCTACGCCTTCGTCACGCTCAACGGCCCCGGCGCCACGTGGCCCCGGCCCGACCGCTTCGGCTACGTCGAGAGCCTCGTCCTGCTGCCGGAGGCCCGGGGCGGCGGGCTCGGGCGCGAGCTCCTGCGCGCCGTCTGGGACCGCGTCGCCGCGCTCGGCGGGACCGAGGTGCGCCTCGGCGTCATCGCGGCGAACGTCCCGGCGCGGGCGTTCTACGAGGCGCTGGGCTTCGAGCCCTTCGAGCTGACGGTCCGAACGCAGCAGCGCCCGTAGATCTGCGCTGGTCGCCGTGCCTGTCGCGCGACACGACGCCTTGAAGCTCGTTCGCGGTCACGTCAGCCGGCGTGCCGCCGGCGATCAGAGCCGGCGCGCCTCGAGCAGGCGGCGCAGGAAGCGCCGGGTCTCGGCGCGCTCCGGCGCCTCGAAGATCCGCTGCGGCGTTCCGCGCTCGACGATGAGGCCGTCGTGCAGGAAGCAGACCTCGTCGGCGACCTCCGCCGCGAAGCTCATCTCGTGCGTGGCGAGGACCATCGTCATCCCGTCGGCCTTCAGGTCGCGGACCAGCGCCAGGACCTCGCCGACGAGCTCGGGGTCGAGCGCGCTCGTGACCTCGTCGAGCAGGAGCGCGCGCGGGCCGGTGGCCAGCGCGCGGACGATCGCGACGCGCTGCTGCTGGCCGCCCGACAGGCGGTCCGGGCGCTCGCCGGCGCGGTCGGCGAGGCCGAAGCGGTCCAGCAGCCGGCGGGCGCGGGCCTCGGCCTCCTCGCGCGGCGTCCGGTGCGCGCGCACCGGCGCGAGCACGATGTTCTCCAGCACGGTGAGGTGCGGGAAGAGGTTGTAGCCCTGGAAGACCATCCCGAGCCGGCGCCGGACGCGGTCGGGGCGCACGGACGGGTCGGTGATGACCTCGCCGTCGAGGAGGACGTCGCCGTCGTCGATCTCGTCGAGCAGGTCGATGCAGCGCAGGAGCCGCGCGGAAGCAGCGCCGCGAGGGCGAGCGGGCGGAAGCGGGTCATGCGGGAGGTCTCCAGAGGGGGCGAATCAGAGGTGCGTCGTGGCGGACGCAGCGGGCGAAGCCGTCCCAGGGAGCATAACGCCGGGGTTCAGCACGCCATCGGGGTCGAGCGCGCGCTTGATCGACCGCATGGCCGCGATCTCGGCGTCGCTGCGGATCAGGTGCAGCCAGCGCGCCTTGGCCACGCCCACCCCGTGCTCGGCGCTGATGGTCCCGCCCACCTCGGCCGCGAGGCGCAGCACCGCCTCGTCGGCCGCCTCGTCGCCGGGCTCCGGCCCGAGCACGTTGACGTGCACGTTGCCGTCGCCGAGATGGCCGAACTGGAACGTCCGGGAGCCCGGCGCCGCCGCCTCGACGGCCGGGGGCACGCGCTCGAGGAACTCGGCCAGGCGGGCGATCGGCACGCCGACGTCGAACTTGTGCGGGATGCCGGCCGCCGCGATCGCCTCCGTGAGCGTCTCGCGCAGGCGCCACAGGCGCTCCCGGGTCGCGGTGTCGTCGGCCAGCAGCGCGTCGTCGGGCACGACGGCCGCGAGCTCCTCGGTGGGGTCCTGGGCGCCGACCGCCTCGGCCAGCACGTAGGCCGCCGCGTCGCGGACCGGGGACGGCACGCCGAGGTACTCGCAGGTGAACGCGATGCCCTCGGGCAGCAGCAGCTCCACCGCCTCGAGCGAGGGCACCTCGGTGCGCAGTCGGCCCACGAGGCCGACGACCTCGTCGAGCGAGTCCAGCGCGACGAGGACCGCAACGCGGCGCCGCGGCGGCGCGGCGAGCCGCCAGCGCACCCGGGTCACCACGCCCAGGGTCCCCTCGCTGCCGACGAGCAGCGCCGGGAGGTTCAGGCCGGCGTTGTCCTTCAGGAGGCCCGACATGCGCCGGACGACCGTGCCGTCGCCGAGCACCGCCTCCAGGCCCGCCACGCGAGCTCGCGCGGTGCCGTGGCGCAGCGCCCGCACGCCGCCGGAGTCGCAGGCGACGATCCCGCCGAGCGTGGCGCTGTCGCGCGCGCCGAAGTCCATCGCGGCGTCGAGGCCGGCGGCGCGCGCCGCGGCCTGCAGCGCGCCGAGCGTCGCGCCCGCGCCCAGCTCGACCTGGGCGGTCGCGAGGTCGGGGACGCCGACGTCGTCGAGCCGCCCGAGGCTGAGCACGACCTCGCCCCCGCGCGGCACGCCGCCGCCGACGAGGCCGGTGTTGCCGCCCTGCGGCACGACCGGCGCGCCCGCGCGCCGGCAGGCGGCGAGCACGGCCGCGACCTCGTCCGTCGTGCCGGGGCGCACGACGAGCGCCGCCTCGCCATGGAAGCGCCCGCTCCAGTCGGTCTCGTACGGTGCGCGCAGCTCCGGGTCGCTGAGGACGTGGCGCTCGCCGACCGCGGCGCGCAGGTCGTCAGTCAGCGTCATCGTGCGCGGAGGCTACGCCGGGCGCCGCCGCCTCGTCGCCCTCCCCCGGGCGCGGGAGCACCGCGGCCGCCGTGCCGACCGCGAGCAGCGCCCAGGTCAGCGGATCCTCCAGGAACGCCGCGTAGAGCATCGTGTGCACCAGCAGCGCGACGAACGCGGCAGCGACGTAGGCGCGCAGCGGCAGCGCCCGGGCGCCGGCGAACAGCCGGGCCAGGGCGGCGACGAGCAGCGCCAGATAGACGGCGAGCCCGATCACGCCCTGCTCGGCGGCCACGGTGACGGGGATCGTGTGCGAGGCCGTCGTCGCCTTCTCCGAGGAGACCTGCTCCTCGCGCCGGTAGACCGCCGGGAACGAGCCGGAGCCCCAGCCGAGCACGGGCCGGTCGGCGAACAGGCGCCCCCCGCCCTTGATGAGGTCCAGGCGGCCGCTCGTCGCCTTGTCGGCCGACTTCGAGGACCCCAGGTCGAGGTTGATCGCGCTCGGGAACAGGACCACGATGCCCACCGCGACCACCGCGGCGACCCCCACCGCCGCGATCGTCCAGCGCCACGCCCAGCGCAGGCCGGCCAGGATGGCCAGGCCGGCCAGCAGGGCGGCGAAGCTCGACTGCGAGAAGCTCAGGACCAGGCCCGCCCACAGCAGCGCGAGCAGCGCGACGCCGGCGAGCACGTCGCGGGTGCGCCGCGTCCACAGGATCACCGTCGTGATCCCGAGCATCACGGTCACGAGGAAGCGCCCGTAGATGTTCGGGTCGAAGAACAGGGAGTTGACGCGGAAGTACGTCTGGAACTGGCTCGCCGCGACGAGCTTCGGGTTGAGCAGCAGCTCCTTGCGCGCGTACTCGACGAACCCGATGCAGACGAACACGGCCGCGAGCGCGGCGAGGACGCCGAGGCACTGCAGCGCCAGCCGCTGCGTCCAGGGCACCTCGCGCAGCAGGCCGAAGAGCAGCGCGAACGGCACGTAGAAGAAGACGACGTTCTGCAGCCCGTGGGCGAAGTCGTCGGAGTAGACCGCCTGGATCGCGTAGAGGACGACCGCGCCGCACAGCAGCCACTCGAGCGCCCGCGGGCGGAACGGCGCATCGTCGTCCTCGGCGCGCAGACGCGTGACGCCGGTGGCGAGCACGCCCGCCGCGATGACGAGGTACAGCGGCACGAGCAGGTTCGCGGTGTCGCCGCCCGCGGAGATCGGGATGCGGAACGGGAGCGCCGCGACCGCGAGCAGGGGCAGCAGCAGGGGGCGACGAGCGACGAGGAGGGCGAGCGCGGCGACCACCAGGATCGCCACGACCGCAGCGCCGGCGAACAGCGCGGGGCGGTCGCGCAGGCTCGCCACCTGCGAGGAGTCCCAGATGTCGGCGAGCAGCAGGACCGGCACGAGGACCAGCGCGCCGAGCGACGCGGCCGCCCGCGCCCGCAGCCCGGGGGCGAGCAGCGCGGCCGCGGCGAGCACCGCGACGGCGACGACGCCGAGCCGGTCAAGGGCGTCGCCGAGGTCGGTGGCCGCGTGGATCACTGGGAGAGCAGCGTCCATGTCCTCCGCACCAGCTCGCTCTCGTTGCCCGGCCGGCCGAGCCGCTGCGGCAGCTGCGGCAGCCCGAACCGGATGATCAGCCCCTTGCCGAGGCGCTCCGCGACGACCACCTTGCGCCCGGACTCGGTGACCGCGCTCGCCACGACCTTCGCGCCGGCGCCGACCGACTCCGTCTCCTCGTAGCTGTCGTAGCCGGAGAAGACGCCGGTGCCGCCGAACACGTTGCCGGCGAACAGGTCGATCTCGTCGTTGAAGATCGTCAGCGTCGTGCCGGGGGCCCGGACGAGCGGGCGCAGCGTCGCGCCGAACGCGTCGGTGCGGGCGGGCGCGGTGGGGTCGACGAGGCGGTTCGGCGTGACGCGGACCTGGCGGCGCAGCGAGTCGATGCCGAACGTGGCGACCTTGCCGCCGTTGCGCACGAAGCGCCGCAGCGCGCGCTGCTGTGCGGCCGGCAGCCAGCGCATGTCGCCGGCGAGCACGACGCCGGTATGGCCCTCGAGCCGGGGGCCCTCGTTCGTCGCCAGGCCCAGGTCGGTCGTGAGGTCGTAGCGCAGGCCGGTGCGGTCGAGGTGGATGAGCAGCGGGGCGACGCGCTGGACGAGGTCCTCGGGCAGGCCGTTGGCGAAGACGCGCTCGCGGCGCACCGGCAGCCCGTCCGTGAGCGTGTTGGGCCAGCCGTCGCCGTCGTCGTCCACCGGGTTCGTGCCCTGCCAGGTGATCGCCGGCAGCACGACGAGCACCTTCTGGGTCTTCACCGCCTGGACGGGGAACGGGACTTGCGTCTGGTGGTCGCGCGTATGCGCCTCGAAGAGGTACAGGCCGGAATCGGGGGTCTTCGGCGCGTCGATCTTCACGACGGGCAGGGTGCGGGGGCGGCCCTCGCGGTACGGCCGGCCGGTGCCGGCGCGACGCACCGACCAGGCGAAGTTCCGCCCGCGGGCGTCGACGCCGAAGGTCGCCGCGGACTCGGTGATCGTCGGCTCGAGCGGCGGCTGCGCCGCGAGGTCGCGAACGGTGATGCCGCCATGGCCGGACAGGCGCTGGCCGTACTGGGCCTTCGGCGGCAGGCGCCCGGGCGCCGTGCCGGCGTTGCCGGCCAGATCGCGCGTGCGCAGCGCCACGACGTACGTGCCGGGGGTCAGCGGCCGGCCGGCGGCGTCGCGGCCGTCGTAGACGAACGAGCGCCGCCCGCCCGGGACGACCGTGCGGAACACCATCGCCGTGCCGGGGTTCGTGCGGTAGACCATGAGCTCGGTCGGCTGGTTGCGCGCGGGGTTGTAGAAGCGGATCGTCACCGGGCGCCCGTCGGGCCGGGGCAGGATGTCAGGGCCGCGGTTGTCGCCGCCGATGCGCTGGACGCGCGGGCGCGGCGGCTTCGTGTCGATGCGCACCCCGCGCGGCAGCGGGACCGCGCGGCCCTGGTCCTGCAGCGTGACCCGGTAGCGGTAGACGCCGTCGGGCATGACGCGGCCCGCGTCGTCACGCCCGTTCCAGAGCGCCCGCACCCGCGTGCCGGCGGGTACACGCCGGTCGGCGATCAGCGTCCGCACGACGTCGCCGGCCCGGTCGATCACGCGCAGCGAGATCGTGTCCGCCGTGCGCAGCTGGAAGCTCACGCGGGCGCGCTCCAGGCGGCCGTCGCCGTTCGGCGAGAACAGCGGCGTGATGCGGGCGAAGCGCACGTCGGCCGGCTCGCGCTTGATGCGCTGCACGACGAAGAACGCGCCGAACGTGGCCAGGACAAGGAGGACGAACACCCCCACCCGCAGGCGGGTCGTGCTCACGACGACGGGCCGCCGAGGGACGCGACGCTCGAGTGTGAGGACCCGCAGGGTCTCACGACGACGGGCCGCCGAGGGACGCGACGCTCGAGTGTGAGGACCCGCAGGGTCTCACGACGACGGGCCGCCGAGGGACGCGACGCTCGAGTGTGAGGACCCGCAGGGTCTCACGACGACGGGCCGCCGAGGGACGCGACGCTCGAGTGTGAGGACCCGCAGGGTCTCACGACGACGGGCCGCCGAACGGGGCCGGCATGGCTCACAGCCGGATCAGGGCCCCGTTCGGGATCGCGATCTGCTGGAACGCCTCCAGGCCCTCGTTGCGGGTGTGGCAGAGGGCGACGCGGATCGAGCCCCGGTGGCAGACGACGAGCGCCGGCAGCTCGCCGCGCTGCGTGACGTCGACGAGCCCGGCGATCACGCGCTCCTGCTGCTCTGCGAGGGACTCGCCGCCCGGGAACCTCCACGCGCCGCCGGCCTGCCAGGCCGCCCACAGGTCCGGATGCTCGCGCTCGACGTCATCGAACAGCAGGTCCTGCCAGTCGCCGACGTCCGTCTCGGCGAAGCGCGGGTCGAAGCGCGGCTCGAGCCCGACGGCCTCGGCGACGATCTCCGCGGTCTCGCGGGCGCGACGGATCGGGCTCGCGTACAGCGCCGCGAGCGGCTCCTGCACGGCGAGCTGGGCGAGCTCGCGGGCCTGCTCGAGGCCGCGGGCGTTGAGCGCCACGTCGCCCTGGCCCTGGAAGCGGCGCTCGGCGTTGTACGGCGTCTCGCCGTGGCGCGCCAACAGGATCATCCGCCCAGCTCCATCGTGTCCGAGCGCAGCCCGAGGCGCAGCGTCTCCAGCGAGAGCACCTCGTCCGGAGCGATGTTGCCGAGGTTGACGTCCGGCCCGAAGCGGCGCAGGAAGAACACCTGCTGGTCCTTGCGCGGCGCCTCGAACAGCAGCTTCGCCGGGTCGATCGCGTGGGCGATCTCGTCGATCAGCCCCTTGCGCACCTCGCCGTCCGGGCGGTAGATGCCGGCCGTGCCGGTCTCCCGGGCCTCGGCGATGACCTTCCACGCCCCGGCCGCGAGCTCGGCTTCGATCTGCTCGACCCACCGGTACGGGGCCATGATCTCCTCGGCGTCCTTGGATCCCACTTCGCTGAGCACGGTGAACTCCTTCGCCAAACGGGCGATGAGCCCTCGCTTCTCCTCGGGATCGAGCGAGATCGTGCCATCGGAGACCTCGACGTGCTCGAGGCCCAGCTCGTGCAGCCAGGCGACGAGCCCGTCCACCCGGCCCTGGCGGATGGCGAGCTCGGTGAGCGTCCCGCCGAGGACGGCCGTGATGCCGTGCGACCGCAGCCGGTCGAGCTTCGGCTGGAGGTTGCCGGTGGCCAGCGCTGTCCCCCAGCCGAGCTTCACGATGTCGACGCTGTCGCCGCAGACCTCGACGAGGTCGTCGATCTGGCGTAGGGAGAGGCCGCGGTCGAGGACGTGGGTGATGCCGGTCGACCGGGGCTTCGCGCTGCGGCGGGGCAGCTCGAGCGGGCCGGAGGTCATGGGGCGGCAGTCAAGTGGTTCGTCTCGTGGCCATCGACTTGAACGGCAGGTCCGCAGCGCCGCCAGGCCAGGACGCAGGCCCGATGCAATCCGGGATCTCGAGTGGCCGAGGACGCCGCATGGCGATGATGGACGGCCCGAATCTCAGGTCGATGCTTGCGGGACGGGCCACGGCTACCGGGACTGGTCGGAGCCGACGGTCACGACGACGAGCGCATCGGGGCCCGCGGTGGCCGACGTCACCTCGTCGATGGGCACGACGGCGTCGGACCCGACGTCGATGATGCGAGCGACGTCGCGGGCCATGCGGACGCTGCCGGGCTGGTAGGCCACCTGGGTGGCGGAGCGCTGCTGGTCCGGCGCGTTCGTGACCGTCCCGATGCGGTACTTGCGCGCCTCGAGCTTGTCGGCGACCGAGCGGGCCAGCCCCGGCACCGTCGTGCCGTTCAGCACGCCGACGACGGTCTTCGCGCGCGAACTGTCGGACGCCTGGCTCGCCGGCTGGGTCGTGCGCGTGGGGGCGATGGCGTTGCCGGTCTGCGTGCTCGCCTGCGTCCCGCCGCTGCTATTGCCGTCGCTGCCGCCGCCGAGCTGGGTGATGGCGAAGACGACCGCGACGATCACGGCGATCAACGCGCCGCCGATCAGCAGCAGGCCCCGGCGCGAGCGGCCGTCGCCGTCGTCGCCGCCGCCGGTGCCTGCGCCCCCGCCTCGCCGTGGTGGGACGGTGGCCGAGGGCGTGCCGGTGCGCAGGGGCGCGGCCGCCCGGGGCCGGCCGGCAGCGCGCGCGCCGGGGGCCGCGGCGCCGGCAGCACCGGCGGCCGTGCGGGCGCCGGGCACGGCGCTGCGGGCCGCCGTCGAGGCGGGCGCGGGGGCGCCGGCCGTGGCGGGCCGCACCGGCTGGGCGGGTTGCGCGGGCTGACCCGGGGCGGGCGTGGCCGGGCGGGCCGCCGGGGATGCGGTGGTGGGCTGATCGGTGCCGGGCTGGCCGGGAGCGGCGGGAGCGGGCTGGCCGGGCTGGCCCGGAGCGACGGGAGCGGGCTGGCCACGCTGGCCCGGAGCGGCGGGACTGGGCTGGCCGGGCTGGCCCGCCGGGGGCGCCTGGGCGGGCTGCACCGGCGCGCCGGGCCCGGACGGCGCCGCGGGGGCCCCGGGCGCGCCCGTCTGGCCGTTGGGCGCCGTAGCGGGCTGGCCCGGGGCGGCGGTGGCGGCGGTCGCTCCGGCCGCGGCCGCGGCGGCGCTGCCGGTCGCCGGGCGCGGGGCGGCGGCGCCCGGGACCTGGCCCTGGACGGCCTGACCCGCGGGCGTCGCGGGCGAGACGGCGCCGCGCGCCTGCGCGGCGGGCGGTCGCCGTGGAACGGGGCTGCTGCTCACGCGCTCCTGCAGCTCGGCCGCCCGCTCCGGCCCGCGCCCGGCCCACTCGCGCAGGCGCTTGAGCTCGCGCGCCTGCGCGAAGTAGAGCATGGACAGCACCGCGAGTCCGAGGATGGCGGCGAGTCCGGCGACTGCTCCGATCGACTCGACCTGGCTCGGGATGCCGAAGGCGGCGGTCAGGGGGGCGACGGCCATGAACGCCGTGAGTCTAGGGGTGCCGACGGCGACCAGCGCGGTGAAGGGTGCACCACCGCACCCTGTCGCCAGGAGGCGGGCCCCCGAGGGTTCACCAGGGGTGCCGACGGCGACCAGCGCGGTGAAGGGTGCACCACCGCACCCTGTCGCCAGGAGGCGGGCCCCCGAGGGTTCACCAGGGGTGCCGACGGCGACCAGCGCGGTGAAGGGTGCACCACCGCACCCTGTCGCCAGGAGGCAAGCGCTCGTGGGTTCTCCCTAAGCCCGAGGGTCTACGGAAACCGCGGCGGCGTCGACGTGGGAGCCCGACCGCAGGGCCGAGAGCTCCGTGACCTTGCGCGCGAGGCCGGCCGCGTCGCCCTCGAGCACCAGCAGCCCGATCTCGGCGAACATCGCGTGGACGACCTCGGGGGCCAGCGGCTCGCGCTCGGCGATCTGGATCTTCTCGGCCGGCGTGGCCTGCGGCCGCTCGTACGGGTTGAACAGGTCCTCGTGGACCTTCTCGCCGGGCCGCCGCCCGACGACCTCGATCGCGATGTCCTCCTCCGGACGCAGCCCCGACAGCTCGATCATGTCGCGGGCGAGCTGCATGATCGACACCGGGTCGCCCATCTCGAGCACGAAGACCTCGCCGCCCTTCGCCAGCGAGCCCGAGCGGATGACGAGCTGCACCGCCTCCGGGATCGTCATGAAGTACCGGGTCATCGCCGGGTCGGTGATCGTCACCGGGCCGCCCTTGGCGATCTGCGCGCGGAAGATCGGCACGACGCTGCCCGACGAGCCGAGCACGTTGCCGAAGCGCACGGTGGCGAAGCTCGTGCCCGGATAGCGCGCGCCGGCCTCCTCGACCGCCCACTCCGCCAGCGCCTTCGACGCGCCCATCACGGTCGCCGGGGTGACCGCCTTGTCGGTGGAGACGAGAACGAAGGTGCGCACGCCGAGGTCGCCGCCCACGCGCGCCATCACGCGCGTCGCGAGCGCGTTGTTGCGCACCGCCTCGACCGGGTTGAGCTCCATGAGGCCCACGTGCTTGTAGGCGGCGGCGTGGAAGACGATCGTCGGGTGGTGCTCGCCGAACACCTCCCGCATGCGCTCCTCCTCCTTGCAGTCCGCGAGCACCGCGGCCAGCGTCGAGGGGTGCACGTGGCGGTCGTCCTCGAGCTCGCGCTGGATGCGGAAGAGGTTGTCCTCGGCATGGTCGAGCAGGATCAGCTTGCGCGGCGCGACGCGGGCGATCTGGCGGCAGAGCTCCGCGCCGATCGAGCCGCCGGCGCCGGTGACGAGCACCACCTCGCCGTCGAGGTAGCGGCCGACGCGGTCGATCTCGAAGCGCACCGGCTCGCGCCCGAGCACGTCCTCGACTTGGACGTCGCGCACCTGGCGCACGTACGTCGAGCCGCCGCCCTGCAGCAGCTCGAAGACCGTCGGCAGCGTGCGGATCGGGATGCCGCGCCGCCGGCAGGCGCCCACGACCCGCCCGCGCAGCGTGCCCGGAGCCGAGGGGATCGCGATGATGACCTCGTCGGGCTCGACCTCGTCGAGCACGCGCGGGAACTCCTCCTGCGTGTTGCCCAGGACGGGCACGCCCTCGACGCGGATGCGGCGCTTCGTCGGGTCGTCGTCGACGAAGCCGACCGGGTTGAGGCCCAGGTCGCGGTTGCGCAGGATCTCGCGCAGCACCAGCCGGCCGCCGTCGCCGGCGCCGACGATCAGCACCGTGCGCGCGTCCGCCCGCGCACGGAAGCCGCGCGGGCGCTCGTGCAGCATCCGGGCGAGGAGGCGCACCCCGCACATGAGCGCGATCGCGATGAGCATGAACAGCGCGATGACGCTCGAGGGCAGGCCGACGGAGACGTCGCCCTCCGTGGTCGGGCGCGTCACCGGGTGCAGGACGGCGACCGCGGCGACGAGCGCGAGCGTGACGAGCACGACGGAGCGCACGACGACGAGCAGGTCGCGCTGGCCGGCGTAGCGCCACCACTTCCCGTACATGCGCGAGACGACGAAGACGACCAGCGAGCCGCCCACGACCCAGGGCAGCGTGTCGCGCAGCAGCTCCTCGTACGGCGGGCTGATGCCGTTGTCGAAGCGCAGCCAGAAGGCCAGCCAATAGGAGAGTGCGACCAGCACCCCATCGACCAGGATCTGCGGGATCGAATGGCGGTGCAGGGGGACGGTCGCCGATCGAACGCGGCGCACGGGCGATGATTCTACGGGTGGATACGGCGGTCCTGCTTCGATCAAGGTCCGAAGCTGGCCGCTGTCGCCGGAGCCGAGCCCCCTCGGATCCTCCTGCCCTGGGGCGACGGCAACGGCGGGCACGGGGCTCAAGTCGCCCCGCGTGCGTCCGACCACCGGGGCGTGGCCGCCACCATGCTTCCCCCCTCCGGCCTCGCCGCCTGTCACATGGTCGCCTTCCCGCGCGTCAACGATCCACGCGGCAATCTCAGCGTCGTCGAGGGCCAGGTCCACATCCCGTTCGACATCCGCCGCGTGTACTGGCTGTACGACGTGCCGGGCGGCGCCGAGCGCGGGGGCCACGCGCACCGCGACCTCGAGCAGGTGATCATCGCCATGTCGGGCAGCTTCGACGTCGTGCTCGACGACGGCGAGATCAAGCACCGCTTCCACCTCAACCGCTCCTACGCCGGGCTCTACGTCCCGCGCATGGTGTGGCGCGAGATCGACAACTTCTCCTCCGGCTCGGTCTGCATGGTGCTGGCGTCGGAGATCTTCGAGGAGGCCGACTACATCCGCGACCTCGGCGAGTTCCGCACCGTCGCCCGGTCCGCGCCGGACGCCTGAGCGCCGCACGCCATGACGATCTGCACGCCCCGGACAGACCTCCCCTTCGTCTCGCTCTTCAACCGCGCCGCCTTCCACGCGCTCAACGCCGCCCCCGGCGACGCGATCCTCGCGCTGCCCTACGACGAGGGCGGCCGCACGGTGGGCGTGCTCTCCGGCGTGCTGCACGAGGGCGCCTTCACCGCCGGCTTCTCGTCGCCGTGCTCCGGACCGGACTTCGCCCGGCCCCGCGAGACGCCCGCCCACGTCGAGGCGGCGATCGACCACTGGCTCGCCGAGCTCGGCGGCCTCCGGGCCGAGCGCCTCACCTTCCGCTGCCCGCCCGCGTCCTGGTCGCCGACCGGGGCGCTCGTGCAGTTCGGGCTGCTCAACCGCGGCTTCACGGTCGCCGAGGCCGACCTCAACCACGCCGTCGACCTCAGCCGCTTCCCGACCGCGGACGCCTACCTCGCCGCGCTGAGATCGCCGGCCCGCCGCGCGCTGCGCCACGCGCTCGGGGCGCCGTTCGCGTTCGCCGAGCACCAGGACCTCACGACCGGCTACGCCCTCGTGCACGCCAATCGGCGCGACCGCGGCCGTGCGCTCAGCCTGAGCCGGGAGTACTTCGAGCGCGTCCGCGACGCGCTCCCGGCGGCGGTGCGCTGCTTCGTCCTCGAGCACGAGGGCGCGCCGTGCGCCGCCGCGCTCGTCATGGTCGTCGCCGCCGACCGCTGGTACGTGCAGGCCTGGGGCGACGCGGGCCACCGGCTCGAGCGCTCGCCGATGAACCTGCTCGCGTTCCGCGTGATCGAGCGAGCCCTGGCCGAGGGCGTCCGGGTCCTCGACCTCGGCCGCACGACCGAGCCCGGCGGCCCGCCGCTGCGCGTCAGCCACGGTCTCGCGCAGTTCAAGCAGTCGATCCTGGCCACGGCCGAGCTGCGACCCGTCCTGGTGCGATGACCGCGATCGACTACACCGCGATCTACGACCCGGACCGCGACTTCGACGCCCGCTACACCCGCGCGACGGGCCGTCGGGTCGGGCGCTGGCTGCACCCGCACGAGAGCGTCCTGGAGCTCGGCTGCGCGACCGGCCTGATGACGACGCTGCTGGCGGGCGACGGGCGGCGCGTCACCGGCGTCGACCGTTCGCCGGAGTACCTGGCCCGTGCCGAAGCCAGGGCGCTGCCGCGCTGCGAGTTCGTCGCCGGCGACCTCGACGACCTCGCCGCGCTCGAGCGGCTCGGCCGCTTCCACCACGTCGTCCTGACCAACGTCCTGCACGAGGTCGCCGATCCCGAGGCCGTCCTTCGGCGCGTCGCGCAGGCCCACGTCGTGCCGGGCACGCTCGTGCACGTGTCGTTGCAGAACCCGCGCTCGCTGCACCGCCTGGTGGCGCTCGAGATGGGCCTGATCCACGATCTTCACGACGTCGCCGAGCGCGGCGAGCGCTTCGGCACGAAGCGACTGATGGACGCCCGCGACATGGCGGCCCTCGGGCACAGCGCCGGGCTGCGCGAGATCGCCCGCGAGGGCGTGTTCCTCAAACCGCTGCCCAACGATGCGCTCGAGGCCCTGCCCGACGAGGTCCTCGACGGGCTGGAAGGCGCGGTCCGGCACCTGCCCGAGCACGGAGCCCTGAACCTCCTGACCTTCCGTGCCGGCTGAGCGGGTCGTCGCCGGCGGGTCGATGGCGGCGCTCGTCGCCGCCGACACCCTGGGCGAGCGCGGCGAGCGCGTGCGCCTGCTCCTGCCCGGGCGCGGGGTCGGCGGCGGGTTCGCGGCGCTGCGGCGCGACGGCCGCACGCTGGAGCTCGGCGTCCGCCTGCTCGAGCTGTCCTACGAAGGCGACGCGGCGCTGGTGCCCCCGCTCGAGGACTACCGGCCCGGCGGCCACCGCCCGTACGTGCGCCGCATCCGCGCCTGGATGCAGGAGCTGGTGGGCCGGCGGCTGGTCGAGGCCGGCCGCCCGGCGATGGTCCTCGAGGGCGCCGAGCGCGCCGACGACATCCTCTTCACGGTCGACCTCGCCCCGCTGCGCGGCATGCTCGGCCCGCGGGTGGCCGACACCATGGCCGCGGAGGTGCAGGCCCGTCTGGCCGCGGGGTCGGGCGATGCGGGCGTCCTGGCGGCGGACCGCGCCGCTCAGCTCGACGGGCTCACCCTCGAGCAGGCCTCGCTGGCCAACCACGGCGAGGGCTTCCACCGCCGCGTCATCGCGCCGCTCTGCGACAAGGTCGTCGACGGCGGCGCCGGCGCCGTCCTCGCCTCGCTGCGCCGCAAGGCCTGGGCGCCGTTGTTCCACCCGCGGACACTGCTGCAGGCGCTGCGCGGAGAGCCCCTCGGGTTCCGCGGCGCGCGCCCCTTCCACACGGTGGCCGGTGACGGGTGCGGCGCGATCGTCGACGCGCTGCTGACCAGGATCCGCGCGCGCGACGGCGTGACCGTCGAGGTCGCCGGCGCGCTGACGAGCGTGCGACCGGCCGGCGCCGCCACCGCGCTGGGCTTCGCGAACGGGCGCGAGGTGGTGACCGAGCGCCCCGTGCTCGGCGCCGGCGCCGCGGAGCTCTTCGCGGCGGCGGGCATCGGCTACCACCCCGCTCGCGCACGCACCGTCCTGGCCTGGCTCGAGGTCGCCGAGCGTGACACGATCGACCTCCCCCACCTCGTCCACGTCCTCGATCCGGTCAACCCGGTGCTGCGCGTGTCGACGAGCGGCTCGGCACCCCCGGGCCGCCGCGTCCTGTGCGTCGAGCTGCGCCACGACCTCGACGCGGCGGCGATCGTCGCGGCCGCGACCGGCGGCCTGCGCGACGCGGGCCTCGTCGTCAAGGACGCCGCCCTGGAGCCGATCACCGGGGCAGCGCGACCGACGTTCCCCGCGCCCTCGCCCGCCAACCGCCGCGCCTTCGCCGCCGCGCGCGCCGCGTTCGCCGACCGCGAGCTCGACGTGGCTGTGGTCGGCGGCGCGCTGGGTCCGGCCGCCGACTCGCTCAACGAACAGATCGTCCAGGGACTTCTCGTGGGAGCAGCCGCCGCATGACCCTCACCGCCGCCGCGCTCGACGACTACGCCCGCGAGTACTACCTCGCCGGCGACGTCGCGGACCTGGGGATCGAGGAGCTGCAGCAGACGCTCAGCCTCGACGCCGTCGCCGCCGCGGCCGGCGGCTGCGACCGCGTGCTCGAGATGGGCTACGGCACCGGCCTGACGACGCGCGAGCTGCTCGCCCGCGGGCTCGGGCTCGAGGTGCTGGAGGGCTCGCCCGAGCTCGCCCGCCGCGCCCGGGCGGCGCATCCGGCGCTGCCGGTCCACGAGGGCCTCTTCGAGCAGTTCGTCCCCGAGCGCCCGTTCGACGCGGTCCTGGCCCTGCACGTGCTCGAGCACGTCGACGGTCCGCGCGCCCTGCTGCGCCACGCCGCCGGGTGGCTGCGGCCCGGTGGCCGGCTCGTCGTCGCGGTGCCGAACGCGGAGTCGCTGCACCGCCGCCTCGCCGTGCGCATGGGACTGCAGGAGCACCTCGACTCGCTGTCTGCGCGCGACGGGCTCGTCGGCCACCGGCGCGTGTACTCGCTCGCCCGTCTGGGCGACGACGTGCGCGCCGCCGGCCTGCGCGTCGTCGACGAGTTCGGCTGGTTTCTCAAGGTGCTGCCCAACTCGATGATGCTCGGCTTCGACGAGCCGCTGCTGCGCGCGCTGTTCGGGATCTCCGAGGAGCTCGAGCCGAGCATGCTGGCCAACATCGCGATCGTCGCGCAGCGATGATCGCGTCGCTCGACGTCGGAGCGGCGTACCGGGAGCTGCGCGAGCCGATCGACGCCGCGATGCGGCGGGTGCTCGAGTCCGGCTGGTTCGTGCTCGGTCCCGAGGTCGAGGCGTTCGAGGAGGAGTTCGCTTGCCTCTGCGGCACGACGGAGGCCGTCGGGGTCGGCTCCGGTCTCGATGCCCTGACGCTGGTCCTGCGCGCGCTGGAGATCGGTCGGGGCGACGAGGTCCTCGTCCCGTCCAACACCTTCGTCGCCACCTGGCTGGCCGTCAGCGCCGTCGGCGCGCGGCCCGTGCCGGTCGAGCCCGACGTCGCCACGCACAACGTGACCGCCGACGCCGTGGCGGGCGCGATCGGCCCGCGCACGCGCGCCGTCGTCTGCGTGCACCTCTACGGGCGGCTGTGCGAGACCCGCGAGCTGCGCGCGCTGTGCGACGAGCACGGGATCGCGCTCGTCGAGGACGCCGCGCAGGCCCACGGCGCGCGCAACGAGGACGGGCGCGCCGGCGCGCTGGGCCATGCGGCCGCCTTCTCCTTCTATCCCGCCAAGAACCTCGGCGCGCTCGGCGACGGCGGGGCCGTGACGACCAGCGACCCGCTGCTGGCCGACCGCGTCCGCCTGTTGCGCAACTACGGCTCGCGGCGCAGGTACGAGTTCGAGGCCGCCGGGGTCAACTCCCGCCTGGACCCGTTGCAGGCGGCCGTCCTGCGGGTGAAGCTCACCGTGCTCGACGAATGGAACGAGCGGCGGCGCGCCCTGGCCGAGCGCTACCGCGCGCAGCTGGCCGGCGTGCCCGGCATCGCGCTCCCCGCACCGTCAGGCGCCGACCACGTCCACCACCTGTTCGTCGTGCGCTGCGAGCGCCGCGACGAGCTGCGTGACGAGCTGCGCGGGGCGGGCGTCGACGCCCAGATCCACTACCCGATCGCGCCCCACCGCTCCGGCGCGTACGCGGAGCTCGATCTCGACCTGCCGGTCGCGGACCGCCTCGCCTCCGAGGTGCTTACGCTGCCGCTCGGGCCGCATCTGGACGAGGAGGACGCGGACGTCGTCATCGGCGCCGTCCGGCGGCTGCGCGCGGGAGCGGCGGTTTGACCACGATCGCCGAGCACGCGGCCCTGCTGGCCGAGTACGAGGACCTCACCGACGCGCTGCTCGCGCGCGGCGACGCCGAGCAGGCCGCCTGCGCCGCCCAGACCGGGGCGGCCGTCTTCGCCATGAACCACCCGGGCGGGTTCGCCAGCGCGCGGCTGGACCGCGCCCTGCTGGCCGCCGGCGAGGCGCTCGGACCGGCGCCGCGATGGAGCGGCGACGGCGCCGGCCCGCGACGCGTGCTGCACGTGCTCAGCCACGCCGACGCGCAGGGCGGCCACACGCGCCTCGCGCTGCGCTGGATGGGCCGCGACGCCGGGCGCCGCCACTCGGTCGTGGTCACGTCGCCGACCGGCGAGACGCCGCGCCCCGTGCTCGACGCCGTGACGGCCGGCGGCGGCCGCGAGCTCAGCGTCCTCGATCCGGCGGGCGACCTGCTCGACGGCACCAACGGGCTGCTCGAGCGCGCCCGGCGGCTGCGCGGGATGGCGTTCGCGCACGACGCCGTCGTCCTCTACCTCGACCCGCACGACCCGCTGCCGGCGATCGCCCTCGGCGGGCTGCGCGAGCGCCCGCCGGTGCTCGGCTGCGACGTCACCGACCACACGTTCGGCATCGGCCGGCCCGCCGTCGACCTGCACGTCGCTCCGCGCGAGCAGGCGCGCCGGACGGCGGTCACCCGGCGCGGCATCCCGGATGGCCGGGTCCGCGTGCTGCCGCTGCCGGTCACCTCGTCCGCCGACGGCGCGGTGCGCGCGCAGACCCGGACCGCGCTCGGCCTCGCCGAGGACGACGTCCTCCTGCTCACCGTGGCCGCGGCCTACAAGTTCGAGAGCGCCGGCGCCCCGCACCTGCTCGACCTGGTCGAGCCCGTGCTCCACGACTACCCCCAGGCCCGGCTCATCGCCGCCGGACCCTCGCAGGAGGGCCGGTGGGCGCACGCGCACGCCCGCACCGGCGGGCGGGTGGCCGCGCTCGGCGTGGTCGAGTCCGCCGGGCTGGTCGCCGCGGCCGACGTGGTGCTCGAGTCCTACCCGTGCGGCGGCGGCACCTTCGCGCTCGAGGCCGCCTCGGCCGGGTTGCCCCTGCTCGGGTTCGCGCCGGACCCCGACGAGGCCGCGCTGCTCAGCGCGCGGTCCATGTCGTGCGGCGGATGGCCGTATCCGCAGACGCCGCAGGCCTACCGCGAGAGCCTCGCGCGGCTGATCGCCGACCGAACCGCCCGCGCGGCGGCCGGCCGGGAGGCGTGGGACGCGACGCGGCTCAGCCACGACGCCGAGCGGTGGTCGGCGGCGGTCGCCGGGCTGTACCGCGACGCGGCCGCGCTGGGCCCGGTCGATCCGGCCGAGCTGGGCGAGCCGCCCCGTGCGGCCGAGCGCGACAGCGAGGTCACGCATGCGCTGCACGCCTCCGGCGGAAAGCTGATCGACCCGGCGAAGGCCGCGACGGTGACCGCCCGCGTGCGGCTCATCGCCGCCGATCCGGCGCTGGCGACGCTGTTCGTGCACGTGACCGGGGGCTTCCCCGTGCCGCCGCGCCGCTTCGGCCAGGCGGTCGCCGCCCCGGCGCCGGAGCCGGCCGCCCTCGTCGAGGCCGTCGCGCGGCTGCGCGACGCGTCCGTCAGCGGTCTCGCCGAGCGCTGCGTCCTCGTGCTCGACCCGAACGAGATCGAGGCCGCGGTCCCGACGCTCGAGGCCGCGCTCGGCGACGGCGGCGAGTTCGAGCTGCAGCTCACCCCTGCCGCCGACCCCTGCGCGGTGCTGGACTTCGACACCGTGCCGATCCCCGTCGCGGGCGACCGCCTGGCCGCGCGCGGCATCGCGCTCGCCTGAGCGGCCGAGGACGCGGCGTCCTGCTGCCGGTGTTCGCGTACGCGTCCCGGCTCAGTCGACGACGAGGTACGACGGCATCCCCGGGTTCACGCCCGGGACGCGGCGGATCGCGTAGCGGTCCAGCCCGAAGACCTCCTTGACGGCGAGCGTCTCGCCGGGGAAGTCGGGGCAGTTGAGCTCGTCGAAGGCGAGGATCGAGCCCTTCGTCACGTGACCGCGCAGGAGCTCGAGGCACTCCTTGGTCGGCTCGTAGATGTCGAAGTCGAAGTAGGCGAGCGACACGATCGTGTGCGGGTTGCGCTCGAGGTAGTCGCGCAGGGTGACGCTCGCGTCGCCCTGGACGATCTCGAACTTGCGCATGTGCTCGTACGTGCCCATCTGCTCGCGCGCGGCGAGGACCTCCTCGAGGTAGGCGTCGTAGTCGTCGCCGGTCTCGAGGCCGCCGACGTGGACGAGTCCGTGGTCGCCGTCCTTGTCGTGCACCGACGGGAAGCCGGTGAAGGTGTCGAATCCGATGATCTTGCGGCCGTAGTTCAGCGGCTCGTGGAGCATCCGCAGGGCGTCGAAGATGGCCAGGTCGCGGCCGAAGCGGACGCCGAGCTCCATGATCACGCCGTGGACCGGGAGGATCTCCCGGTACAGCGCCTCGAGGAACGCGATGCGGCGCAGGACGTGGAGGGGCAGGAAGAGGGGGAGCTGGTGCAGCCGCTCTCGGTCGGAGCCCGGGAACCGGTCCGACAGCTCGGCGAGCCGCTCCTCCGCCTCGACGAAGCGGTTGGCGGCGCGGATGTCCATGCTCTGGGCGTCGAGGTGCGGCACGCGCAGCGGTCTCCTCGCGGAAATGGGGAACGGGGCTACCCGGGTGATCGGACCCGGCGGGGCGTTCTTGAGACGGCGCTATGCCGCGGCGACGGCGGGCGCCCCGGCCAGCGCGCGCCAGGCCGCGACCACGCTCTGGCGCTCGCGGGCCGGCGAGTAGCGCTCGGCGATGAAGGCGGCGGCGCGGGCGCCGGTCGCCTCGAGCTCGGCCGGATCGCGCGCGAGGAGGTCCTCGACCGTGCGGGCCAGGCCCACGACGTCGCCGATCTCCACCGGGAACGCGTGGTCGGCGGTGAAGAACTCGCGGCCACCGTACCCGTGGCAGCCGGCGACCGCGCAGCCGCAGGCCATCGCCTCGGCCGCGGGCAGGCCGAAGCCCTCGGGGTGGCCGAAGCTCAGGAAGACGAGCGTCTCGCGCAGCGCGGCGGCGACCTCGGCCTCGCTCATGCCGTCGAGCGCGACGACCTCGACGTCGTCCAGCGCGCCGCGGAACTTCAGGAGGTTGATGACCTGCAGCGCCTGCTCGGCGTTCTTGCGCGGCATGAACGCGATCCGGCGGCGCTTGGGCGCAGGACGGAACAGGTCGGGGTCGACAGCGTTGACGACGCGATGCACGGCCAGCTCCGGAAACCCGTGGCGCAGGTAGGCGGCGTTGTCGTCGGAGACGACCACGGCCCCCGCCACCTCCGGGTGCGTGTAGGGCGTGCGGCGGTCGCCGACCTCTGGCGTGTAGCCGAGGAACGTGTTGTATGCGTTCTGGTTGAAGACCGCCTTCGGCACCCCCGGCCCGATCCGCGCCAGGTCGGGGCCGTAGATCTCGGGGATGACGAGCAGATCGGCCGGCGTCGGCGTGATCGCCTCCGTGTGGGTGACCGGCACCCCGCCGGCCGGAAACCACGTGGGCCGGAATCCGGGCGCCCGGTGCACGACGCTCGCCGACAGGCCCGCGGCGTTGAGGTGCTCGACGTGGCGGTAGATGACGCGGATGCCGCCGCTGGGCACGTCGGTGTCCGGGCAGACGAAGTACGCGTGCGGGGAGCTCACCCTCCGATAGTCGGCCTGCGCGCCGCGGACATGAGCAGGTCGCCGAGCAGCCGCGGGTCGCGCCGCACGCGCGGCGCCGCCCCGGCCTCCCGCTTGACGAGCACGAGCTGGTCGACCGACTCCAGGCGCCGCAGGCGGCCCTCGGCGATGAGGCCCTCGTCCACCGCGCCGAGCCGGCCCTCGAACGTCGTCCACACCGGCGTGCCGAGCGCGACCGCCTCGCGGTTCATCGTCCCGCCCGCCGACACGACGAGATCGGCGTACGCGACGAGCGACTGCGCGTCGATCGCCCGCTCGGGGACGATCAGCCCGGTGCCCGCCAGCTCGTCGCGCTGCTGCGGCGTACGGGGCAGCACCACGGTCTGGCGGCCGCGCAGGCGCTCGAGCACGTCGCGGAACATCGCGTTCTCGAAGCGGTGGTAGGCCGACATCTCGGCGGGCGTGCGCACCACGGCGATCGGCTCCGCGGGCTCGAGGCCGAGCTCCGCGAGCACCGCCGGATCCGGCTCGAAGTCCGCGAGCGCGTACTCCTCCTTGAGCCCCGGGTACGGGTGGATCTTGCCGCGCGCCCCGTAGCGCTCCAGGCGCTCGGGCGGGATCGCGCCGGGCACCACGACCGCCCGCGCCAGGCGGCAGTTGATCATGTGCTGGAGCGTCGCCCACTCGTAGTCGAACGTCGTCGCGCTGGGGATGCGCAGCAGGGCGGCGGCGACCATCACGTCGTTGGAGCCGTGGCCGACCGCGAGGTCGAACCGGCGGCGCCGCCGCGCCCAGCGCGCCAGCGCCAGCGACCGCGCCGCCAGGCCCCGCGCCTTCGCCGGCAGCCCGGCGCCCTGGTGACGGCCGATCGCGGTATGGGCCAGCCCGTAGCGCTCCAGGAGCCCGAGCGTCTGGGCGAAGTCGCGCGCGGTGATCAGCACCTCGTGGCCGTCCGCGCGCCAGCGTTCGATCACCGGCCGCAGCACGACGACGTGCGGGCTGTTCGTCAGGTCGACCCAGATGCGCATGGAGGGCGCAACGCTACCCTCAGGCGCTCGTGCTGCCGGTCCTGCTCGCCTCTATCACGGACCCCATCGTCGAGTTCGCGGTCAACGTCGTCGGCGACCTCGGCCTGTGGGGCATCGCGCTGCTGATGGTTCCCGAGAGCGCGTGCATCCCGATCCCGTCGGAGGCGACGATGCTGTTCGCCGGGTTCAACGTCTCCGAGGGCCAGTACTCGCTGTGGGCGGCGGTCCTCGTCGGCTCGCTGGCGAACCTCGTCGGATCCTGGATCGCCTACGCGGTCGGCTACTTCGGGCGCATCGAGCTGCTCGAGAAGCACGGCAAGGCGCTGCACATCAAGAAGTCGCACCTCGAGTGGGCCGACCGCTGGTTCGAGCGCTATGGCTCCTACGCGGTCTTCTTCTCGCGCATGCTGCCGATCATCCGGACGTTCATCTCGCTGCCCGCCGGGGTGGCGCGGATGCCGTTCTGGAAGTTCTCGGTCCTCACCTTCCTGGGCTGCCTGCCCTGGATCCTGATGCTCACGTTCATCGGCAAGCAGGTGGGCGCCAACTGGGAGAACTGGAAGGACAGCCTGCACTACGTCGACTACGCGGTCGCGGTGATGATCGTCGCGGCCATCGTGTTCTTCGTGGTGCGCTGGCGGCGCGGACGCCGGAGCCGTCCGGCCACCGATGCCGCCGGCTGACCTGCGCCTCGGCGAGGCATTCGTGCTCGGAGCGCTGCACGGGCCCGCCGAGCTGCTGCCCATCTCCTCCTCCGGGCACGTCACGCTGGTTCCGTGGCTGCTCGGCTGGGAGTACGCCGACGTCGAGCCCGAGCTGCGCAAGGCCTTCGAGGTCGCCCTGCACGCGGGTACCGCGGCGGCGCTGCTGGTCGCCCTGCGCGGTGAGGTCGGCGCCGCAGCGCGCGGGTTCGACCGCCGCCGGGCCACGCTCGTGGCGCTGTCGTTCCTGCCGCCCGCCGTGGCCGGCTACACGCTCGAGCGGCCGATCGAGCGCCGGCTGGGCACGCCGGCGACGATCGCCGGCGGGCTCGTGGTGGGCTCGATCGCGATGGCGCTGGCCGACCGCTTCGGGGCGACGGGCCGGGCGCGCGCGGACGCGGACTGGCGCGACGGGCTGGCCCTCGGCCTCGCGCAGGCCTGCGCGCTCGTGCCCGGCGTGTCGCGCAACGGAGCGACGCTGGCCGCCGCTCGAGCGCGCGGGTTCGACCGCGAGGACGCCAACGCGCTCTCGCGCCACGTCGCGCTGCCGATCATCGTCGGGGCGACCGGTCTGAAGGGCGTCCGGCTCGCGCGCCGGGGCGTGCCCGGACCGGTGCGCCGGGCGTTCGCGGCGGGCACCGCGGCGTCGTTCGCGTCCACCCTCGGCTCCACCTGGCTGATCCGGCAGGTCGAGCGCGACCGCTCGCTGGCACCCTACGCCGCCTACCGCGTCGCGCTCGCGGCGCTCGTGATCCGGCGGCTCTGGAAGGATCGAGGCAAGACCCTGCGGGTCCCCCCACTCGACGCATGACCCATCACAACGACCCACCGGGGGTGGACACCCCTGACGCGTACGCCGCCTCCGGCGTCGACATCGCCGCCTCGGACCGCACGGTCGACGCGCTCGTCGGCGTGCTGCGCACCATCGAGGCCGGCCGGCCGTCGCGCGTCGTCGACCTGCCCGGCCACTACGCGAGCGTCCTGCGCGTCACGGACGAGCTCGGCATCGCGATCGGCACCGACGGCGTGGGCTCCAAGCTCGTCGTCGCCGAGGAGACGGGCCGGCTGGACACCGTCGGGATCGACTGCATCGCGATGAACGTCAACGACGTGGTGTGCGTCGGCGCCGAGCCGATCGCCGTCCTCGACTACCTCGCCGTCGAACAGGCCGACCCGGACGCCGCCGCCGCGATCGCCCGCGGCCTGAAGACGGGAGCCGAGGCGGCGGGGGTCGAGATCCCCGGCGGCGAGCTCGCGGTGCTGCCCGAGCTCATCCGCGGACACCCGTCACCGCACGGCTTCGACCTGTGCGCGTCCTGCTTCGGGACCGTCGCGCTCGACGCGATCGTCACGGGCGCGGACGTCGCGCCCGGCGACGCGCTCGTCGGCCTGCCGTCGAGCGGCCTGCACTCCAACGGCTACACGCTGGCCCGCCGGGCGCTGTCGTCGCTCGGCTACGACGACCGCCCGCCCGAGCTCGAGGGCGACACCGTCGCCGACGCCCTGCTCGAGCCGACGGTCATCTACGTCCGCGCCGCGCTCGACCTCCTGCGCAGCGACGTCCCGGTCCACGGGCTCGCGCACATCACCGGCGGCGGCCTGACGAACCTCCTGCGGCTGCACCGCGGCGTCGGCTACGCGATCGAGACGCCGCTGCCCGTCCCCGGCATCTTCGCGCTCGTCGAGCGCCTGGGCGAGGTCGACGCGCGCGAGATGTGGGACGTCTTCAACATGGGCTGCGGCTTCGTCTGCGTCGTGCCCGCCGACCGCGCGGTCGAGGCCGTCGCGCTGCTGGACGCGCACCACCCGGGCGCGGAGCGGATCGGCACGGTCACCGGCCGTGCCGGCGAGATCGGCTACCCCGCCTGAGCGGCCGCGCCGGCGCGTCCGGCGCGCCGGCTACCCCGCGACGGTCGGCGTCTCGGGGTCGCGCGGCAGCCGCTCCGCGCCGCGCACGCGCGGGCGTACGACCGCGAGCAGCGACGGCACGAGGACCGGCCGGACGAGGAACGTCTCCAGCAGGACGCCGCACGCCATGGCAAAGGCGAGCTCGCGGAAGGACCGCAGCGGGACGATCGCCAGCGACGCGAAGCTGAGGGCGAGCGCGACGCCGGCGACGACCAGGGCCTTCGCGGAGCCGGGGGCCGACAGCGCGATGGCGTCGCGCAGGGGCCGGCGCCGGGCCTGCTGCCAGATCCGCCCCGCGACGAAGACGTTGTAGTCCGAGCCGAGGGCGATGAGCAGCACCGCCGCGGTGAACGGCACGTACCAGCTCAGCGCGTCGAAGCCGAGCTGGTGCTGGAAGACCAGCGCGGTGAGGCCGAGGCTGACGGCGAGCGCCAGGACGCTGGCGGCGAGCAGGATGAGCGGGGCCACGAGCGACCGCAGGAAGATCGCGAGCACGACGAACGCGGCGAGGAGCGCCGCGCCGGCGACGCGCAGCAGGTCGGCGAGCATCCCGTCGACCGTCTCGGCGCCCAGTGCGGAGTCGCCGGCGACGCCGGCGCGGGCGCCGGCCAGGCCCGCCTCGCGCACGAGGCCGGGCAGGTCGGCCTCCAGCCGGCGGACGGCATCCAGTCCGTTCGCGCCGAGCGGGTCGACGGAGAGCACGACGGCGAACCGGGCGGCGCGGCCGTCGCGGGTGACCAGCACGCCCGCGGGCAGGCGCTGCGTCTCGGCGCCCGGCCCCACGACCGCGGCGACGTGCGGCTCACGGGCCAGCGCGGCGCGCACCCGGGTCAGCGCCGCCGCCGACCGGTTCAGGCCCGTCCCCTCGACGAGCACCTCCGTCGGCGCGACGATGCCCGGCGCCATGCCCCGCGCCGCGGCGGTCTGCGCCTGCGCCGCCTCGTCGCCGCCCGGCAGGTCGCTCATCAGCGGCACGGCGAGGCGCGCGTCGCGCAGGCCGCTCGCCGCGGCGAGCCCCAGCGCGACGCAGACCAGCACGGCGACGAGCGCGATCGGCCGCGCGGTGGCCAGCCGCGCCAGGCGGAAGCGGCGGCCGGCCGTCGCGGGCCCGGCCGGCTCGGCCGGCGCCCCGCGCGGCCAGAACGCGGCCCGGCCCAGGAGCGCGAGCGCCGCCGGCACGAAGGTCACCGCGACCACCATGCTGAAGAGCGCCGTGAGCGCCAGCCCGGGGCCGAACGCCCGGAAGAAGTCGGAGTTGCCGAGCACGAGCGCGCCGGTGCTCGCCGCGACGAGGATCCCGGCGGTGAAGACGATCGGCGTCGTGCTCGCCGCGCCCGTCCGCGCCGCGGCCCAGCGGCCGAGGCCCCGGCCGTGCGCGGTCCGCGTCGACTCGAGGTAGAAGATCGCGTAATCGGTGACGATGCCGAGCAGGAGGACGACCATGACGGGCTCGGCCTCCTGCGGCACCGACAGGCCGGAGCGCTCGTCGAGCCACCCCACGGCCCGGGTCGAGATGACGTAGGCGATGCCCGCGGCGGCGAGCGACACGAGCGGTGCCCCGAGCGCCCGGAAGCGCAGGCCGACGACGGCGGCGATGAGGAGCACGGTCACCAGCGTCAGCCACGGCAGCGCGGTGGAGATGGCGTGCCACTGGGCGAGGCGCGCCGGAACCACGCCGGTGACCCCGACGAGCGCGTCGTCGGGCCGCGAGACCTCGCGGGCGGTGAACGCGTGCGCGGTCGCCACCTGGTCGTCGACCGAGCTGTCGGGCGCGAAGAACAGATACGAGATCGCGGTCGTGCCGGTCTCGCGCGATGCGGGGACGAGCCCGCGGGCGTTGACGAGCGGCAGGACCCCGCGCAGGTCGGGCAGCGCCCGGTCGCGCCCCGCTCGAGCGCGGCCGAGCGCACGCACCTGCGCGGCGGCCGAAAGTCCCTGCGCGTCGCGCTGGACGACGAGCGTCCGCGCGATCAGGGGCGTCCCGAAGAGCTGCGCCGAGCGGGCCTCGACCGCCGCCGCCCGCGAGCCGCTCGGCTCGAAGCCCGCCAGCGCGCCCCCCTGCCCCATTGCCGGCAGGTACAGGACGGCGAGCACCGCCGCGGCGATCCACGCCGGCACGATGAGCGGCGCCAGCGTGGTGACGAGGCGGGCGTACGCTCGGCTCAGCGGCCCCGCGGGCCGGGGGTCGGACTCGGCGGACTCGGCGGGCTGCTCCATGCCCGCCTGTTTCCCCGTTTGGGCCCGGGTCAGCCGGGCCGGCGGCCGATCACTCGGGCTCGGCCGTGGGCGCCGCGGGCAGCGTGTAGACGTGCTTCGGGGTGATGACCTTGGTGATCGCCTGGCCGACCAGCGTGCTCGGCGCCCGGCCGCCGACCTCGATGTCGGACGTCAGCAGCGCGACGATGGTCGCGCGCGCCTTCGGCCGGCGCAGGGTCAGCGTCTGGTACCCCGGCAGCGAGCCGTTGTGCCCCAGCCAGCCCTGGACGTTGAACAGGCCGATCCCGTAGGCGATCGGGTCGCCGGGCCCGGCGACGGACGCCAGCCGCTCGCGCTGCGTCGCCGGCGACAGGAGCCCGCGGCCGCTGATGAGCCGGCGCGCCCAGATGCGCAGATCGTGCGCGTCGGAGACCAGCTGGCCCGCGGCCCACGTCCACGACGGGTTGTAGTTCGTCGCGTCCGTGACCGGACTACTCGGGCTCAGCTGCGTGAACCCGTGGGCGAACGGCGCGGGCATGTCCGAGGTCAGCGGGAAGCTCGTCCGGCTCATCCCGAGCGGCTGCAGGATGTGCTGCCGCAGGTAGTCGGGCAGCGACTGGCCCGAGACCTGCTCCACGACGAGCCCGAGCAGGATCGTGTTCGTGTTCGAGTACGCGAAGCTCGTTCCCGGCGCGAACATGAGCGGTTGTCCCGCGACGTAGCCGAGGAGCTGCTGGGGCGTGAACTCGCGGTGCGGGTCGCTGACGAGATCCTCGTCGAACCGCGGGTCGAAGGTGTAGCTCGGGATGCCGCTCGTCATCGACGCGAGCTGACGCAGGGTGATCTGGTCGCCGCCGGTCACGCCCGGGATGTACTTCCCGATCTTGTCGTCCAGCGAGAGCTTGCCCTGGTCGACGAGCTGCAGGATCGCCGTGATGGTGAACGTCTTCGTGACGCTGCCGATGCGCATGTGCAGGTTCGTCGCCATCGGCTCGTTCGTCGCGGGGTCGCGCGTCCCGAAGGCGCGCAGGTACGGCCGCCGGCCTCGCTGCCAGACGCCGACGATCGCGCCGGACACGTCGGCGTGGGCGAGGGCTCCGCGGACGCCCTTCGTCAGCGCTGCGTCGCGCTTGGACGCCGCCGCGCCGGCGGCGCTCACGCCCGCCGTCAGGCACACCGCGACCGCGAGCACGGTCAGCCCCATCCCTGCCAGGAATCGCCGCATCGCGCAACTCTGCCCAGATGGCGGCGCTCGGCGCAACCCGCGCCCGGCGCGGGACGCCCGGTCAGCCGACGTGCACGAAGCCTGTGGCGCCGCCGCCGTCGGCGCCGTACGTGCGGCGCGAGACGCGGTCGGAGGAGTTGCCCTCGATCGTGCTGATGGAGCCGTCGGCTCCGACGGACTCGACGATGCCGATGTGGCGCCCGCCCCAGACGATCAGGTCACCGGGCTGCGGCGCGCCGCTGCCGGCGGCGGTCCAGCGTCCGGTGCGCTGGGCCCAGTCGGCGACGGACTGCACCGCGCCGAAGCCCTGGCCGGCCTCGCCGATCGGCGCGCCGGCCTGATTGGCCACCCAGGAGGTGAAGTAGGCGCACCACGGGCCGACGCCGGAGCCGGCGGTCGCCGCGCGGTACTGCGCGATGCGCGTGGAGTCGTTGGAGCCCGGAGGCTGCTCGGCCTGGCCGACCTCGGCCGAGGCGATCTGCAGCATGCGCGCGGCGGTGGGGCCGGAGGAGGCGCCGGCCGGGGCGAACGTCGCGCTGCCGGTCGCGCCGAGCGCGGCGTTCTGGGCCAGCAGGCTCTGGAAGGAGCCGCTCGGGGAGGTCGAGGCCGCCATGTTGACGGCGGGGGTCGCGGCCTGGTTCACGGCGGAAGGCGCGACGGGGTGCGGGGACAGGAGCGCCTGGATCTGCGAGATGCGGGTCAGGGCCTCGGTGACGCTCATCGTCCCGGTGATCGGACGCCTGGACGCGGGCTTGAGGGAGACGACGACGGGCCGCCCCCGAGGGGACGGCCCGCCATTGCCTCAAGCGGCTCGGGAAAGGGAGACCCTTACCGCAGGAGCGAGAGGACGCCCTGGCTGGACTGGTTGGCCTGGCTCAGCATCGACTGGCCGGCCTGGGAGAGGACCTGGTTCTTGGTGAAGTTGATCATCTCCTCCGCCATGTCCACGTCGCGGATCCGCGACTCGGCCGCCACCAGGTTCTCCTGGTAGGCCGCGCTGGCCGCGTTCGCGTGCTCGAGGCGGTTCTGCACCGCGCCGAACGTGGCGCGGGCGGCGCTGACGCCGTCGATGGCCGCGTCGATCTGCGAGATGGCCGTGGAGGTGCCCAGGCTGTACCAGGTGGACACGCCGCCGCCGACGGTCGAGCCGAGCGAGATCAGGGCCACCGTGATGACCTGACCGTCGTTGGCGCCGACCTGGAACGTCACGGAGCCGGTCGTGTTCAGCAGCGAGATGCCGTTGAACTGCGCGGAGCTGCCGATGCGCTCGATCTCCGACGCGAGCTGGTAGACCTCGGACTGGATGGCCGACTGGTTGGCCGCCGAGTTGGTCGAGTTGTTGTACTGGACCGCCAGCTCGCGAACGCGCTGGAGCATCGAGTGGACCTCGTCGAGGTTGGCCTCAGCCGTCTGCACCATCGACACGCCGTCGCCGATGTTGCGCTGAGCCTGAGCCAGGCCCTTGATCTGGCCGCGCATCTTCTCGGAGATGCCTAGACCGGCGGCGTCGTCGGCGCCGCGGTTGATGCGGTAGCCGGACGACAGGCGCTCCATCGACTTCGAGATCGCGCCCGAGGTCGACTGCAGGTTGCGGTGGGCGCCGAAGGCCTCGACGTTGTTCTGGATGCGAAGGGACATGCGTCTCTCTCCTTGAGAACGTGGGTTGATCGTCCCGGAGGCAACTCCTTGTCACCTCCTGCCTCCCGGTTGTCGGCGGACGGGACCGGGGGCTGTAGGGCGCCTGGACGCTTGATGGAGCGACGAGCGCTCCAGGGTGCCGACGCCGGCCCGCGGCCTGCACGGTCGGCATGCGGCAGGCCTGTGCGCCGAGGCGAGACCACCGCCGTCGCGGCCCACGAGTTCTTCCGGCTGCCCGTGCCGGCGGGACGTGGGCCCCGTGGGATGTCGTCAGCGTGCGGCGCCGGCCACGGCGGTGCCGTGCCGGTGCTCGAAGGCGGCCTGATCGGCGCGGACCTGGGCGGCGATCCACGCGCGCAGGCCGGGGTCCTCGCTGCCGACGGTCTCCGACAGCCCGTGGCGGATCGTCGATGTCTCGACGAGCACCGGTGGGCGTCCGGCCTCGCGCAGGCGCTGCAGCAGGTCGGTGTCCTGGTACCAGACGACGAGCTCGGGATCGAGGAACTCGCCCTCGGCCACGGCGAACTCGTCGAGGGTCTCGCGCGAGAGCGCGAAGCACCAGGCGGCGAAGTCGGTACGCATGGCGCCGTCGATCGTCAGCGGGAAGGCGACGGCGGCGCCCGCGTCGAGCGCGGCGCGCAGCGGCGGCCACCAGCCGGGCAGCAGCTCGACGTCGTCGTTGAGCACGACGGCGTAGCGGCCGCGGGCAGCGCGCAGGCCGGCGTTGACGGGCGCGGTGAAGCCCTGCGGTGGGGCGCCGTTGTCGACGACGACGATCTCGTGGGGCGCCTCGGTGGTCGCCTGTGCGGCGGCGATGCAGCGGCGCACGCGGTCGCCGGCGGCATCGAGGGTCGGGATGACGATCGTCAGCTCGACCGCCTCGCCGGGCGCGCGGCGGCAGCCGCCGGTGCGGGCGCCGGGCGCGCCGACGGCGCTGCGCTCGATCGGATCGACGCTGCCGCGACGGGCGAGCTGCGCGCAGAGCGCGGCGATCTCCAGGCCGGCGGGCGCGGCGGGAAGAGCGGGAACGTCGGTGCGGCGCACGGCGACGGCGTGCGCGGCGACGGCCGGCTCGTCGAGCGCCTGTGCGGTGACCGCGGTGGCGGCCGCGCGGCCCGGGTCGGCCAGCGCGGCCACGAGCGGGCCCAGGAAGCCGGAGGCGACCTCGGGTGCGCCGCGCAGCAGCACGACGACGTCGCCGGTGCAGCGGTGCAGGCCGCGGGTCGCGGCGGCAGCGAAGCCCTCGCGGCGCGGTGTGCGCACGACCGCGACGTCGCCGTCGAGCCGGGCGAGCAGCCCGTCGAGGCCGACGGAGGCGTCGTCGACGATGACCACCTCGTGCTCGGGCGAGCCGGCGTCGAGGGCGGCGATGGACGCCAGGCACCGCAGCGCCTGCTCGGCGCCGCCGTCGAGCACGATCAGGATCGAGGCCTGCACACCAGGGTCATCGGCCGGCGCGGCCGCGACTTGAGCTGCGTGGACGTCGAGCGTCGACTTCCTCAGCATGACGCTGAGGAACTCGACGCTCGGTGAGGCCGGGGCGGCGCCGCGGGGCCCCGGGCCCGGACCACTACACCTCGACGTCGACGTGGCCCGCCGCGTCGGGCGCGCCCGCCCGCCGGGGCGGGGACGGAGAGCGGCGCCGCGGCTCCCGCTCGCGACGCGGCTCGTCCTCCTCGCGCCGCTCCACGCGGCGCATGCCCGCCACCGGCATGACCCACCCGGGGCCGTCCGTGCGCGGGCCGATCGGGTCGATGCGCTGGTGCACCGGCGCTCAGGGCTACGCGCCCTCGGCCTCCGCGCCGGACCTCGCCGCGGCGGCCATCCGCCGCCGGAACGCCTCGACCTCGGCCATGGCCAGCTGGCGCCAGATCACGACGGCGATCAGCCACGCCGCCACGTACGCCGCGACACCCGCAGCCAGCGCCCGCAGGCCCGCGTCGAACATCGGCAGCCCGGCGCGAAGCGCGAGGAACTGGACGAGCAGGAACACGGTCAGGCCGCTCCAGGCCTTCGCCGCGCGGATCTGTCGGCGCGCCTTCGGATGGGCGCTCAGGCGCGGGGTGGTGGGGTCGGCCCCACCACCCTTGGCCGCCTTCTTGTCCTTCTTCTTGGCCATGGTGCCGTACTCCTCGGTGGGACCGGCCCGCCGCTGCAGGCGGGGGCCGGTGCGTTGGACGGATGGCTCAGCCGACGAGCTCGAGCGCGAGCGCCTCGACCAGCGCGGGACGCAGGCCGCCGCGGGTGCCGCCGCCGCGGCCGACGTAGGAGATCGGCAGCCGGGCGTCGATGGCGGCGCCGATCGCCGCGCCGAGGTGCTCGGTCTCGTCGACGTGCGTCAGCGCCAGCGCGTCGACGCCGAGCGACCGCGTGCCGCGGACCAGCTCGCCCGCCGCCCATGGCGACAGGGTCGCGGGCAGGGTCAGGTGGCACTCGTCGAGCTGCAGCCGGCGCAGCTCCGCGGCGAGGGCGCGCAGCTCCGCCTCCGCCTTCGGCGAGACGCCCGGGGTGTCGACGACGACGACCGCGCGCTCGTCGAGGCGCTCGACGAACGCGCACGCGCCGGCGGCATCCTCGGCCGCGTGAACGGCGACGCCGGCCTCGGACACGTCAGCCATGAGCTCGGCGCCGTGATCCTTCGGGCGCAGCGTGAGGCAGGCGACCGGCCGGTCGCCGCGGCGCGCGTAGGCGAGCGCGAGGCGCGACACGCACTTCGTCTTGCCCGCTCCGCCCGCGCCGACGAAGCCGATGACCACGCGGCCGGGGCGCCGGCGGGGCAGCGGCGGCAGGCAGCGCGCGAGCTGGCCCGCGACGAGCGGGCGCAGCGCGCCCTCCGAGGAGAACGGCAGCAGATGGTCGACCGCCTCGCCGACGATCTCGGCGACCAGGCCGGCGTCCATGCCCTTCCCGCTGAGCGAGCGCTGGATGGCGAGCGCGGCGTCCGGCCACGACGGCGCGACCTCCACCATGGGAGCCGGAGCGGCGACCGCGGCGGGCGCAGGCGACGGGGGCGGGACCGGCGCGGCATCGGGCGCGAACAGCGCGGCCAGCGCCGAGGCGCCCTCGCGGGCGCGCGGCGCGCCGGGCACCTCGCTGACGGCGGCCCGCTCGTCCGCCGCCTCGCGCGCATGCTCGATCAGCTGGTCCCAGCTGCCGGGCACGGCGGCGCTCACCACCGGGTCGGCGGCGGGCGCCGACTGCGCCGCGGCCAGGAGCGACTCGAAGTCGGCGTCGTCCGGCGGCGCCAGCGCCTGCGCAGCCTCCTCGACCCCGGGCACGGCGTCCACCTCGACGCACTTCTGCGCGAAGAACCCGCCGACGCCGCCGCTGCGCCCGTGACGGACCTCGACGGCGACGGCGTCCTCGCCGAGCTCCTCCTTGATCTGAGGGAGCACGTCGGCGAGGGAACGGCCGCGGAAGGTGCGCTGCTGGACGGCGGCGCCTCCTGATGACTCGCCCCGTAGAGCTGGTTCGTTGCTGTGGAGGGACCCGCGGGGTCTCACGCGCTCACGACTCCGATCGTCTCGACGTTGATGCCGGGCGTGACCTCGTTGTAGGCACACACCGAAAGCTGGGGAAGGGCCTGCGAGCACAGCCGGCGCAGGTGACGGCGCACGCGCGAGGAGCACAGCAGGACGGGCCGGCGCCCGCGCGCGACCGCGCCCTCGGACTGCGTGGCCAGCGCCTGCAGCAGCGCCTGGGCGCGCGACGGCGCCATCGCCAGGTACTCGCCCTCCGCCGTGGTCGCGATCGCGTCGGAGACCTCCTGCTCGACGGCCGGGTCGAGCGCGATCGCCTTGAGGACGTGATCGCTCTCGACGTGGGGCGCGACGATGGTCCGGCCGAGCGCCTGGCGCGCGTACTCCGCCAGGAGCGTCGGGTCCCGCGTGAGGCGGGCCTTGTCGCCGATCGCCTCGAGGATCGTCCCGAGGTCCCGGATCGAGACGCCCTCGGCGAGCAGCGCCTGCAGGACCCGCTGGATCTCGCCGACGGTCAGCAGGTCCGGGACGACCTCCTCGACCACGGCCGCGTTCTGCTCCTTCAGCCCGTCGAGCAGCTCGCGCGTGTCCTGGCGCGTCAGCAGCTCGTCGACGTGGCGGCGGATCGTCTCCGTGAGGTGGGTGACGATGACCGATTCCGCGTCGACCACGGTGTAGCCGAGCGCCTCGGCCTCGGCGCGGCCGTCGTCGGCGATCCACGTGGCGGGCAGCCCGAACGCCGGCTCGGTCGTCTCGACCCCGGAGACCTTGCCGAACGCGTCGCCCGGGTCCAGGGCGAGCTGGTGGCCGGCCATCACGCGGCCGCGGGCGACCTCGCTGCCGCGGACCTTCAGCGCGTACTCGTGGGAGCCGAGGCCCACCTCGTCGTGGATGCGGACCTTCGGCACGACGGTGCCGAGCTGCTGGGCGAGCTGCTTGCGCACGGCGCTCACGCGGCTCAGCAGCGACCCGCCGGCCGACGAGTCCACGAGCGGGACCAGGCCGAAGCCGATCGTCAGCTCGAGCGGGTCGATGGCCAGCGCCTCGTAGGGGTTGTTCGGGTTCGTCTCGGAGACGGGCTTGGGCAGCGCGGCCACCGCCGCCTCCTCGGCCGCCTTGCGGTCGGCCATCTTCGCCATGGCGCGGCCGCCGAAGAACATGAGGCCGCCGATGAGCAGGAACGGCAGCTTCGGCAGGCCCGGGACCAGCGCGAACGCGCAGATGACCGCGCCCGCGACGACCGGCGCCTTGCGCTGGCCGAGGACCTGGCCGGCGAGGTCGGTGCCGAGGTCCTTGTCGGACGTCGAGCGCGTGACGATGATGCCGGTCGCCACGGAGATGAGCAGCGCCGGGATCTGGGCGCAGAGGCCGTCGCCGACCGACAGCAGCGAGAAGTGGTTGATCGCCTCGCCGAACGGCATCCCCTGCTGGATGACGCCGACGACGATGCCGCCCGCGAGGTTGACGAACGTGATGAGCACAGCGGCGATCGCGTCGCCCTTGACGAACTTCGACGCGCCGTCCATCGCGCCGTAGAAGTCGGCCTCGTCGCTGATCTCCTTGCGCCGGCGCCGGGCCTCCTCCTCGGTGATCTGGCCGGCGTTCAGGTCCGCGTCGATCGCCATCTGCTTGCCCGGCATCGCGTCGAGGGTGAAGCGCGCGCCGACCTCGGCCACGCGCCCCGCGCCGTTCGTCACGACGACGAACTGGATGACGATGAGGATGAGGAAGATGACCAGGCCGACGACGACGTTGCCGCCCACGACGAACTTGCCGAACGCCTCGACGACGTGGCCGGCGTCGCCGTGCAGCAGGATGAGCCGCGTGACGCTGACGTTGATCGCGAGGCGGAACAGCGTCGTGAGCAGCAGCAGCGACGGGAACGACGAGAAGTCGAGCGCGCGCGGCAGGTAGAGCGTCGCGATGACCACCGCGAGCGCCGCCGAGATGTTCGCGGTGATCATCAGGTCCAGCAGCATCGGCGGCAGCGGGACGACCATCATCACGACGACGAGCACCACGACGAGCGCGGCGACGAGATCCGAGTAGCGCTGGGCGCGCTTGAGCAGGCTGGTCATTCGGGGAAGGGCGACTCGTGGAAGGGGCGAGTCGCCCCGGTGATCGGCCCGGCACGGCGAGCCTTGAGCGGGCGTGACCGCCGATCCCCGGCGGCGGGTACCGTGGCGCGCATGGCAACCGCCGCCACCCCCAGCCCGCGCGCGCAGCGCACGCGCGCCGCGCTCGTCGCGGGCGCGCGCACGGTGTTCGAGCGCGACGGCTTCGTCGACGCGCGCATCGTCGACATCGCGCGCGAGGCGGGCGTGGCGACCGGTTCGTTCTATACGTACTTCAACGGCAAGGACGCGGCGTTCGCCGCGGTCCTCGAGGAGCTGCGCGAGGAGATGCTGCACCCGCGGCTCGAGGTGGCCGGCGACGCGGACCCGCTCGAGGTCGTCGAGGCGGCCAACCGCGCGTACCTCGAGGCGTACCGGCGCAACGCTCGGCTCATGGAGCTCATGGAGCAGGTCGCGGCGGTCGACCCCGCCGTGCGGCGGCTGCGCCTCGAGCGCGGCGAGGCGTTCGCCGCCCGAAACGCGCACGCGATCGCACAGCTGCAGGAGCGCGGGCTGGCCGACCCGCAGCTCGACCCGGCGCTGACCGCGCACGCCATCTCCTCGATGGTCAGCCGGACGGCCGCCCTCGCCTTCGTGCACGGCGCCGTGACCGACGACGTCGAGGTGCTGACGGCGACGCTGACGCGCCTATGGGCCAACGCCCTGCGATTGGTGCAGTAGGGTCGCACCAAGTGCCGGTCTCACGGAAGGGATGGGGATGCTGGGATCACGGTGGATCGCGCCGCTGCGGCGGCTGGGGCCGGTGCTGGCGACGATCGTCGTCCTCTGCGGCGCCGCGCCCGCGCTGGCGTCCGCGGCCGACCGCTACGTCGCGACGACCGGCAGCGACGCGGCCAACAACTGCCTGACCCAGGCCACGCCGTGCCTGACCGTGCAGCACGCGGTCCTGCAGTCCGGCAACGGCGATGACGTCAACGTCGCGACGGGCACGTACGCGGAGTCGGTGACCGTCGGCGTGAGCGTCGAGATCGACGGCCCGTTCGGCGGCACGGCGGGCGGCGACCCCTCCCGCGGCGGGGCCGGCGAGGCGCGCATCGTGGGCGTCGGCACGAACCCGGCGATCACCATCGAGGCCGACGGCGTCGGGATCCAGGGCATGGCCCTCGGGCCGGCGAGCGGCCCCGCGGCCGCCGGCACGACCGGGGTCCACCTCGACGACTTCTCCACGACGACCGCCATCGTCGACACGCTGATCGAGAACGTCGCGCGCGGCGTGGACCTCAAGGACGGGTCGTTCCCGATCATGGTGTTCAGCGCCGTCCACGGCGCCGGCGACGCCGCCGTGGTCCTCGAGCACGTCGAGGGTCCGTTCTTCGCCGACAACGAGCTCACCGACGGCGACGGCGACGGCATCCGCTTCGCCGCGGGCCTCGCCCCGACGACCAGTATCACGTTCGACGACAACGACGTCTTCGACCTCGGCGGCGGAGGGGTCCTCGTCGAGTCCGGCGCCCTCGCCGGCGGTGAGCCGATGCACGGCAACCGCATCGCCGCGACCGCGGATCCGGGCCTCACGGCGCCCGCCGGGGCGGTCGACGCGACCGACAACTGGTGGGGCTGCAACACCGGCCCGGACACCGCGGGCTGCGACGACACGTCGGGCGTGGACCCGGCCGACGTCTCGCCGTGGACGGTGATGACGCTGAGCGCCGCTCCGACCACGATCGCCACGAACGGCGCCGCGAGCGACGTCACCGCCTCGTTCAACACGAACAGCGACGGCGACGACATCGGTCCGCCCGAGCAGGGCGTCCCGGACCACCTCACGGTCGCGTTCTCGACCACCCTGGGCGCGATCGACCCGACCGCGTGCACCTGCGGCGGCGAGGCGCTCGCCACGTTGACCTCCGGCGCCGCCGCCGGGACCGCCGACGTCACGGCCACCATCGATGGGGAGTCGCTGACGACGCAGGTGCAGATCGTGGGGCCGTCGGCCTCGCTGACGCCAGCGAGCGTGGACTTCGGCTCCGTCGAGCTCGGGAGGGCGTCGCGCCTGCAGTCCTTCGCGCTGCGCAACACCGGCGTCGTGCCGCTCCCAGTCGACGACGTCGGCTTCACCCCGCCCGACTTCGCCGACTTCGAGATCCCCGCCGGCGCCGACGGCTGCACCGGGCGCACGCTCGACCCGGGCAGGGCGTGCATCGTCAAGGCGCGCTTCGTCCCGACCGGCTCGCCGGGCGGCCGCAGCTCGTTCCTCGCCGTCGGCAGCAACGGAGCGACCGTCGCCGGCGCGCCGTTGAGCGGCGTCGCGCTGACGGCGGCGAAGGCCAGGCTCGCCCCGATCGCGCCGGTCGACTTCGGCACCGTGCCGGTCGGCCAGCGGTCCGCGCTGCGGGCGTGGAGCGTCAAGAACGTCGGCCAGGGCGACGTCACGCTCGGGTCGATCGCGCTGACCGGGGAGTACGCCAACCAGTACCTCATGCCCACCGACCGCGACCACTGCACGGGCACGACGCTGAGCCCCGGCGAGTCGTGCAGCCTGCGCATCCGCTTCGCGCCGAACAGCGCCGGCGGCAAGCCCACGACGCTCGAGGTGCCCAGCGACGCGGTGCCGACCCTCGAGAGCTCGATCACGGGCAGCGGGACCACCGCGCCGGCGATCCGCGCGACGCCGTCGCCGCTGGACTTCGGCGACGTCGCGGTGGGCAGCCGGACCAGGGGCCGCAACATCACCGTCAAGAACACGGGCGGCAGCGACCTGACCCTCGGGGCCGCGGAGCTGACCGGCAGCGAGACCGACCAGTTCGTCATCACGCGGGACACGTGCGACGGGGTGACGCTCGCGCCGAGGGAGTTCTGCACGATCAGGGTGCGCTTCGCGCCCACCGGGGCGGCCGGGCCGCGCAACGCGGGCGTGCAGATCCTGACGGACGGCCCGCCGGCCACCGGCGAGCTCCAGGGCAACGCGATCGAGACATAGCGGGCCTGCCCCCGGGCTCGCACGTCAGGGGACCCACCGGATGCGAGCCGTCGCGCCCGCCGCGATCATGGGCATGTACGAGCACATGCACGAGGACGACCACATGGACGGGGGAGGGTGCGATGAGTTGGCGAATCGCCGGCAGCTACTTCGAGTCCTGCAACTGCGACGCGATCTGCCCGTGCCGCCGCATCGACGGCGTCCCCGGCGGGCGCTCGACGCACGGCGTGTGCATGGGCCTGCTCTCGTGGGTCATCGCGGAGGGCGCCGCGGACGGGGTCCAGCTCGGCGGTCTTGCGGTCGCGCTCGTCCTCCGCTACAGCGATGACGAGCCGGGCTCGCCCTGGACCTGGATCCTCTATCTCGACGCGAACGCCACCGGCCAGCAGCGGGACGCCCTGGAGGCGATCTTCCGCGGCCGGCTGGGCGGCGACGCCGAGACGCACTTCCCGTGGACGTGGAAGAACGCCGACGCGGTCGCCGTGCGATCGGTGGACATCGACGTGCATCACACCCGCCGCCGCCAGCGGCTGCGCATCCGCGACCACGTCTCGGTCCAGATCCGCGATCGCTACGAGACCGAGTCGACCGTGAGCTGCGTGATCCCCGGCCATCATCGCGCCGGCGAGGAGCTCGTCACCGAGCGGCTCAGCGTCCGCGAGGACGCGGGGCTCGTGTTCGACCTCAGCGGCGTCTGCGGCTACGCGACGACGTTCGACTACGCCGGGTAGCGGCCCCAGAATGACGAAAGGCCCCGGCCGAAGCCGGGACCTTCCGTTTTTGGTGTCTGATTCAGTGGCCGGCGCCCGGAGGAGAGGAGAGAGGACACCGGCCGGTCATTCACCCGTACTCGTCGCGCCCGGGGTCGGCGGGCATATATGGGCGACGAGCAAGCCGTACGGTAGCAGACTGTTAGGGGGCTATGCAAGGAGAACTCGCCCGTTATCGGGTCGTCAACACCTTCCTCGTCCGGTAAACGAACGCGAGGAGCTGCGCGACGGCGCCGAAGAGCTCCTCGGGGATCTGGTGCCCCACCTCGACCGAGGCGTGCAGCGTGCGCGCCAGCGGCGGGTCCGGCACGATCGCCACACCGTGCTCGCTCGCGATCGCGCGGATGCGCGCCGCCACCAGGTCCACGCCCTTCGCCACGACCTCGGGCGCGGGGTTGGACCCGTCGTAGCGCAGCGCCACCGCGTAGTGCGTCGGGTTCGTCACGACGACGTCGGCCGTCGGCACGTCGGTCATCATCCGCGCGCGCGACGCGGCCATCTGGCGCCGGCGCATCGCGCCCCGGACCTCGGCCGGCAGCTGCTGCTGCTTGGCCTCGTCCTTGACCTCCTGCTTGTCCATGCGCATCGACTTGTCCGTGCGATGGCGCTGCCAGACGAAGTCGATCACCCCGATGACGAGGTAGGCGATCGCCGCGCGCTTGGCCATGGAGAAGATGCTCGAGGCCATCGCCCCGGCGAGCTCGCCGGGCTCCATGCCGACCATCGCCCCGAGCTCGGTGAGCTGCGGCACGAGCGCGGCCGCGACGATGGCCCCCACGACGGTGAGCTTCGTCAGCGACTTGCCCAGCTCGAAGGCGGCCTGCGGGCCGTAGATGTTCTTGACGCCCTTGATCGGGTTCAGGCGCTTCGGGTCCGGCTTCAGCCCGGCCATGCTCGGCCGCGGGCGCACCATCACGACGTTGACGACGATCGCCGCGGCGACGCACGCGCCCACCAGGGGCGCCAGCGCCGACCCGACGTGCTTGCAGATGGCCAGCAGGACCGACGGCAGGCCGCGCTCGCTGACGACCTCCGGGTGGGCGGTCAGCTGCAGCGTGGAGGTCATCACGTCCGCGAGGTGGGCGGCGATGGCGGGCCCGGTCGCACCCAGCGCCAACAGGCCCGCGAGCAGGACGGCGGCGCCGCCGAGGTCGGCCGACCGTGCGACCTGCCCCTTCCTGCGCGCTTCGTCGCGCCGTTTCGGGGTCGCCTTCTCGGTCTTGTCGGCCACGGGCGGGAGAGCTCCCCTATCCGACCTTGAGGGTGTGTAGCGCCTGCGACACGCTGGACTGCAACTCGCCCGAGAGCCAGCCGGCGACGTACGGCAGCGTCACCCCGATCAGGATGAGCCCCACGAGCAGCTTCACCGGGAAGCCGACGCCGAAGACGTTGAGCGACGGCACCACCCGCGACACCAGTCCGAACGCCGCGTCCGTGAGGACGAGCGCGAGCATGATCGGGCCCGCGACCTGCACCGCCGAGCTGAAGATGGTGACGAACGACTGCACCGCGCCGCCGACCAGCGCACTGAGCGACGGCATCTGCGTCACCCCCACGACGTCGTAGGTGTGGGCCAGACCGGCGAGGACCCAGGCGTCCCCGTCGATGGCGATGAACACGACGACGCCGAGCAGGCTGTAGAGCTGGGCGAGCACGGTGGTCTGCGTGCCGTTGACGGGGTCCACCAGCGAGCCGAACGAGAAGCCGATGAGGTAGTCCAGGAACGACCCGGCCACGCTGAGCGCCGCGAACAGCGCACCGAGCGCGAACGCGAACGCCATGCCGACGAGCAGCTCCTTGAGGATCAGCCCCGCGATCGTCCACAGGTCGGCCGGCAGGTGCTCGCCGCCGGCGACGACCGGGGCCAGCCCGATGGCCAGGGCCACGGCCACGATCGCGCGCACGCGCACCGGCACGAGCTTGCTCGAGAACAACGGAGCGAAGAAGAACAGCGGCGTGACCCGCGCGAGCACCAGGAAGAAGCCGGTGATCGCCTGGGCCCCGAACTGCTGCAGGACGACGTCGGGCATCGGGCGGCGGCGCGGGGCGGGCGCGGCCGCTAGGCGCCGACGAGCGACGGGATGCTGAGCCAGAGCTCCTGCGCGTAGCTCAGCAGCTGGTTGAGCATCCACGGGCCGCCGACCAGCAGCACGGCGAACGTGGCCAGGATCTTGGGGATGAAGGTCAGCGTCTGCTCCTGGATCTGCGTGACCGATTGGAACACGCTGACGACCAGGCCGACGGTCAGGCCGGCGAGGAGGAGCGGCAGCGCGACCTTCATGGTCAGGCTGAGCGCCTGCGTGGCGAGGCTGACGACGACGTCTTGGTCCATGGCGGGCAGTCCGTCCTCAATGGAAGCTCTGCACGAGCGATTGGGTGACGAGGTCCCAGCCGTCGACCAGCACGAAGAGCAGGATCTTGAACGGCAGGGCGATGAAGACGGGCGGCAGCATCACCATGCCCATCGACATCAAGGTGGTACTGACGACGAGGTCGATGACCAGGAACGGCAGGAAGATCAGGAAGCCGATCTGGAACGCCGTCTTCAGCTCGGAGATGATGAACGCGGGGATGAGGACCCACGTCGGCACGTCGGCGCGCGTCTTGGGCTGCGGCTGCTTGGCGAGCTTGACGAACAGCGCCAGGTCCTTCTCGCGCGTCTGCTTGAACATGAACTCCCGCAGGGGGACCTGACCGCGCTCGAGCGCCTGCTGCTGGGTGATCTTGTCGTCCTTCAGCGGGTCGATCGCCACCTTCTTGATCTCGCCGAAGGTCGGTGCCATGACGAAGATCGTCAGGAACACCGCGATGCCGACGAGCACCTGGTTGGGTGGCGCGCTCTGGGTGCCGAGGCCGCTGCGGATGAAGCCGAGGACGATGAGGATCCGCGTGAAGCCGGTGACGCAGAAGAGCATCGCGGGGATCAGCGTGAGCCCGGCGATCAACAGCAGGAGCTGGACGGCGTTCGAGCCCGAGCCCATCAGCGGGCCGTCCGGTCGCGCAGCGCGTCGATGAAGCTCGGGCGGCGCTTGCCGTCGGACGGCGGCGGCTCGTCGTCGCTGGCGTCGAGGCCGAGCCGGCGCGCCTCATCCTCGGTGTAGGTGCGGATCGGGACGACGCCGTGCTCGGCGACGCCGACGAGGACGAGCTCGCGGCCGGCACGGACGAGGTGCAGCGAGCGGCCGGGCCCGAGGGCGACGACGGCGGCTGTCGCCAGGCCGTTGCCGCGGGTGCGCTCCTCGCGCGAGGACTTGACCTGGCGCAGCACCCACGCGATGCCGTAGATGACGGCGATCACGATCGCCAGGCCGACGAAGGTGCGCACGAGGCTGCCCCCGCCGCCGCCGGAGCCCAGCGGCTTGGGATCGCTCGTCGGCAGGTTCAGCGGCGTGTCCTCGCCCGTGCCGGTGGGTGCCGCGTACGCATACGCGGGCAGCACGAGGAGCATCGCCGAGGCCGCCGTCACGGCCTTGCGGAAGTGGGGAATCGACATTCGTCTGAGGTGACTCGATGGGACACCCGCCCACCCGGTCCGCCCGGTAGTCGGTCGGTCCGCCGGCCACTTGAGCCCCTCAAGTGGGGCACCGCGCGGCCGACCAAACCCGGTAGTCAGCCACAAGCTCCTACGAGGTCCTTGCATGTCCACCGAGTCCGACCGCCAGCTCGTCGTCTTCTCGCTCGGCGACGAGGAGTACGCGTTGCCCATCACGCAGGTGCACGAGATCATCCGGTGGACCGAGCCCCGCTCGGTCGCCTCCGACGAGGCGTGGGTCCGCGGCGTCATCTCCCTGCGCGGGAAGATCGTGCCGGTCTACGACCTCGCCGCCCGGCTGGGGCTGCCGTCCGAGCGCCCCGAGCACGCGAAGATCGTCATCGTCGAGACCGCCAGCGACATGGCCGGCGTCATCGTCGACGACGTGGAGGAGGTCCTCACGGTCGACGTCGACGCGCTCGACACCGTCCCGGCCGCGGGCGACCCCGCGATCGAGGCCATCGCGAAGATCGACCAGCGCCTGGTCGTGCTGCTGGATCCGGTCGGCCTCTTCGGCGGCGGCGTACCCGACACCGAGCTGGTCGCCGAGACCGTCTGACTCCCCGCCTGCTTCGGATCTACGCCCGCCATGTCCACCGCCACCGATGCCCGGATCGTCGTCGCCGACGACTCGAGCCTGATGCGCCGGATCGTTGCGAACGCCCTCGAGAAGGAGGGCTTCACCGTGGTCGGCGCCGCCGCGGACGGCGACGAGGCGCTGGCACTCTGCCGGCGCCACCGTCCCGCCGCGATGACGCTCGACCTCACGATGCCCGGCCTCGACGGCATGGGCGTGCTGCGCGAGCTGCGATCCAATCCCGCCCACCCCGCCTCCGGCGTCCCGGTGGTGGTCGTCTCGGCCTTCTCGCCCGTCCACGGCGCCCGCGCGGTGGACGCGCTGGCCGAGGGGGCCTTCGATCTGGTCGCCAAGCCGGCCGCGGGCGAGCCGCTCTCGTCGTTCGTCTGCGAGCTCGGCGACAAGGTGCGCGCCGCCACCGCGTCGCGGCGTCCGCGCCTGACCGGGATCGGCAACGGCCACCTCAAGCGCCCGGCGGCGCCGCGCACGCCGCGGCGGGTGGGCGGCCCGGCGGCACGGCCCGCCTCGCGCACCGCCCGCGCGGTCGTCATCGCCTCCTCGACCGGCGGCCCGCGCGCCCTCGCGGACCTGATGCCCAAGCTGCCCGCGCGGCTTGGCGCCGGAACGCTGATCGTGCAGCACATGCCGGCCGGGTTCACCGCGTCGCTGGCGCAGCGGCTGGACCGCGCCAGCCGCCTGAGCATCGTCGAGGCGTCCGGCACCGAGTCGCTCGACCCGTGCCTGGCGCTGCTGGCGCCCGGCGGGTCGCACCTGCGCCTCGCCGAGGGCCGCCGCGCGCTCCTCTCGGACGCGCCGCCCATCGGCGCGCTGCGCCCGCGGGCGGACCTCACCATCGTCGACGTCGCCGCCGCCTACGGCGAGCGGACGCTGCTGGTCGTGCTGACCGGCATGGGTCGCGACGGCCTCGACGGCGCACGCGAGGTCAAGCGCCGCGGCGGGCGGGTGCTCGTCGAGGCGGAGTCGAGCTGCACCGTCTACGGCATGCCGCGCGCGGTGGCCGAGGCCGGCCTGGCCGACGCGATCGTCGACCTGAGCGAGCTCCCCCAGGCGATCACCCAGGAGGCCGGAGCATGAGGCCCTGCGGGCCCACCCACACCGACGACTCAGCCCGCGGCGCGACTTCATCGGGTGGGCCCTGCGAGCCCACCCAAGCCAACGACTCGGCCCGCGGCGCGACGGCACCGGGTGGACCCCGCGGGTCCGCAGCCACGAACGTCCCCCGCGCCGCGGGTGCCAGCCGCGACGACTACGAGACCTTCTGCGACGGCGTGCGCGGCCTCTGTCACGTGGATCTCGCCCAGTACAAGCGCGGTCAGATGGAGCGCCGCATCCGCTCCTTCGCCCACCGGCGCGGCAGCGACGGCCTGACCGACTACCTCACCGTGCTGCGCCGCGAGCCGTCCGAGCTCGACGACTTCCTCGACCGCATGACGATCAACGTCTCCCAGCTCTGGCGCAACCCCGAGCAGTGGGCGCTGATCGGCGACTCGATCCTGCCCGAGCTCGCCGCCGCGGGGCGCGGGATCACGGCGTGGAGCGCCGGCTGCTCCTACGGCGCCGAGGCCTACACGCTCGCCGCGCTGTGCCGTGAGAACGCCCCCGGCGCCCGCGCGACCATCCGCGGCACCGACATCGACAAGCGCATGGTCGAGCGCGCCCACGAGGGCCGCTTCACCGACGAGGACGCCCGCACGGCGCCGCGCGCGCTGCTCGAGCGCCACTTCGACGCGGTCGACGGCGGCTGGCGGGCGCGCCGGGAGCTGCGCGACGCGTGCCGCTTCGAGGTCGGCGACCTGCTGCGCATGACCGTGGCGCCCGGCCGCCTCGACCTGGTGCTCTGCCGCAACACCGTCATCTACTTCACCGACGACGTCCGCAACGCCCTGCACGCGCGGCTCGCGCAGGCCCTGCGCCCGGGCGGCTACCTCGTCATCGGCTCGACCGAGCGGGTGCAGGACCCGCGCGAGATGGACCTGACGCCGACCCACCCCTTCGTCTACCGCAAGGCCTGAACCGATCATGGACGTCTCCGAGTACATGCCGATGTTCCTGGCCGAGGCGCGCGAGCACCTCCAGGAGCTCAACCTTGCCGTCGTCCGGATCGAGGAGACCCCCGACGATCAGGAGACCGTCAACGAGATCTTCCGCATCGCCCACTCCATGAAGGGCATGAGCGCCACGATGGGCTTCGCCCGGATGGCGGCGCTCACGCATCGGATGGAGGACGTGTTCGAGCTGCTGCGCCAGCGCACCGGCGGCCTGCCGCGCGACGCGATCGACGTGCTGCTCGAGTGCCTCGACGTGCTCGAGGAGCAGGTCGGCAAGATCGAGCAGACCGGCGCCGAGGACCTTGCGCCCGCGGCGCTCATCGAGCGGCTGCAGAGCCTCGTCCGCGAGCGCACGCCGGAGCAGAAGCACCACCGCAAGGGCGGCCCGGTGGGGTGGGTGGAACGGATTCCGCCGGAGGTGGTGGCCGAGCGCGCCGGCGGGCGGCGCATCGTGCACGTCGAGGTCGCCCTCGGCGACGAGTGCTCCATGCCCTCCGTGCGGGCGTTCATGGTCCTCAACGCCCTGGGCGAGCAGGGCTCGGTCCTCGCCTCGTTCCCGGCCGTCGACAAGGTCGACGCGTTCGACGGGGGCGTCGTGGAGGCATGGCTGGCCGCCGAGGCCGACGACGACGCAGTCCACGCCGCGGCGACGAACGTCGCCGACGTCGCCGCCGCGACCGTCGACGAGCTCAGCGACGAGGACTTCGGCGCGGAGCCCGCCGTCGAGGGCGAGGGCGAGGCGGTCGCCGCCGCGCCCGCGGCCAAGGCCGAGCGCGGCACCGGCGCGGCACCGCGCGGCAAGGCGACGACCACCAGCGTCCGCGTCGACGCCGCCCGCCTCGACCAGCTCATGCACTTCATGGGCGAGCTCGTCGTGCACCGCACGCACGTCGAGTCGCTCGCCGGCCAGGCCGACGTGCCGGGGCTGTCGCAGGCGATGGCCGACCTCTCGCGCGCCTCGCAGTCGCTGCAGTCGATGGTGATGCAGGTCCGGATGATCCCGGTGGAGGCCGTCTTCCTGCGCTTCCCGCGCCTGGTGCGCGACCTGTCGGGCAAGCTCGGCAAGCAGGTCGAGCTCAAGCTCGTCGGACAGGACACCGAGCTCGACCGCACCGTCGTCGACGCCCTCGGCGACCCGCTCGTCCACCTCGTGCGCAACGCGCTCGACCACGGTCTCGAGCCGGCCGCCGACCGCGAGGTGGCGGGCAAGCCCGCCACGGCCACGCTCGAGATCTCCGCCAAGCACATGGGCGGCAACGTCGTCATCAGCGTGCGCGACGACGGGCGCGGCATCGACCCGGCCAAGGTCGCCGCCAAGGCCGTCGAGCGGGGGCTGCTGACGCCCGAGCAGGCCGACTCGGTCGACCAGGCGCGCGCCGCGGAGCTGTTGTTCACGGCCGGCTTCTCGACCGCCGAGACCACGAGCGACATCTCGGGACGCGGCGTCGGCATGGACGCGGTCCGCACGACCATCCGGGAGCTCGGCGGCGACGTCGGCTTCATCTCCGAGATGGGCGTCGGCACCACCGCGCAGATCCGCCTGCCGCTGACCCTGGCGATCATGGCGGCGCTGCTCATCGAGATCGACGGCGACCCGTTCGCCGTGCCGCTGGAGCGCGTGGAGCGCACGATCCGCCTGGAGGACCACACGGTCCGCTCCGCGGCGGGCTCGCGGATGCTCGTCATGCGCGACGACGTCTTCCCGCTGCTCGACGGCGGCGAGACGCTCGGCCGCGGCCGCGCGTCCGACGGGGAGCACGCCGTGATCGTGACCTCCGGTGAGCGCTCAATGGCGCTGGCCGTCAACAAGCTGATCGGCCAGCGGGAGCTCGTCACCCGTCCGCTGCCGCCCGACGTCTCCGACAGCGCGGCCGTCTCCGGCGGGGCCGTGCTGTCCAGCGGCGACATCGCCCTGATCGTCGACTGCGATGCCCTGCACCCGTCCGCCGGCCTCGCCGCCGCCTAGCCCCAAGGACCCTGACCCCCATGACCTCACCGCCCCAGTACACGGACATGCAGCTCGACGCGCTGCGCGAGCTGGCCAACATCGGCTCCGGCAACGCCGGCACCGCCCTGTCGGGCATGCTCGGCCAGCCGGTCGACATCAACGTGCCCGCCGCCGCCGCGCTGCCGCTCGCCGACGCGGTCGAGGCCGCCGGCGAACCGGCGACGCTGGCCACCGGCGTCGTCCTGCCGATCTTCGGCGACCTCGACGCGACGGTGCTGCTGCTCTTCCCGCCCGACGACGAGGCGACGCTGTGCTCGCTGCTCGGCGTCGAGCCGGGCACGGAGGACGGCCGCTCCGCCCTGGGCGAGATCGGCAACATCCTCGGCTGCTCGTACGTCAACTCGCTCGCCGCGATGACCGGCCTCGAGCTGGAGCCGCGACCGCCGGAGACCGTCGCGGACATGGTCGGGGCGATCCTCGCCACGGTGCTCGCCACGCAGGCGGACCAGACGAACCTGGCGCTGCTCATGGACTCCCGGCTCATCGTCGAGGGCCAGCAGTGCGAGCTGACGTTCCTCATGCTCCCGAGCCACGACGGGATCGGCGAGCTGCTCACGCGGCTGGGGCTGGGGTAGTCGATCGTGAGGCCCAGCGGGTCGGCGCACACCAGCGTCCCGGAGCGATGGGTGGCGTCACCGTGATCGTGTCCGAGCTCATGGTGCGGATGGGCGAGCTGGCCGCGTCGGCGACGCCCGGCGAGGTGCTCGTGACCATCGGCCTGGGATCGTGCGTCGGCGTCGCGCTGTTCGACGTGCGCCGGCCGATCGTCGGCCTCGCGCACGTCATGCTGCCCACTGGCGACGCGACCGGCGCCCCGGCGAAGTTCGCCGATACCGGCGTGCCGCTGCTCGCGCAGCGCGTGAAGGCGCTCGGCGCCGCGCGCCTGGAGGCGGTCATCGTCGGCGGCGCGCAGATGTTCACGTTCAGCGGCGAGGGCGGTGCCACCATCGGCGCGCGCAACGAAGCGGCGGTGCGCGAGCAGCTCGACCGTCTCTCGATCCCGATCCGCCACGCGAAGACCGGCGGCAGCCGGGGCCGCACCGTCCGCGTGCACGTCGAGGGCGTGCGCGTCACCGTCCGCGAGGTCGCGGCCACGGAGGAGCAGGTGTACGGGCGATGAGACGCCGCGCGGCCTCATCCACGACGATCTCGACCCTGAGGGAGGCGACTCGATGAGCGGGGATCTGCTCAACGAGGACCAGATCGCCAGGCTGTTCGACCAGGCGGCGAAGGGCAGGCTGAAGACCGAGGTCCAGATCGCATCGCACCCGACGCGGCGCGCGCGCGGGCTGCGGACCATCGACTTCCAGCACCCGACGAAGTTCACCGCCGACCAGGAGCGGCGCATCAAGCGCGCGCTCGAGCAGTTCTGCCGCACGGCGAACCGCCGGCTGTCGGCCGAGCTGCGCGTCGACGTGGAGATCGAGGTCATCGACGTCATGCAGCTCACGTGGTTCAACGCACACGCGCAGATCCCGTACGACTCGGTCTGCGGCGTCATCGACGGCGGGGACGCCAGCGAGGCGCGCATGCTGCTCAGCGCCGAGCAGTCGCTCGTCGTCAACTTCGTCGAGCGCCTCCTCGGCGGCACGCAGACCGCGCGCGAGCGCAAGCTCACCGACATCGACCTCGTCGTCGCCCGGCGCTTCTTCCATGCGCTCACGGAGGAGCTGTCGCTCGTGTGGGAGGAGCTGTCGCGCACCGAGCTCGAGCTGCTGCGCCTGGACTCCCAGCCGGAGTCGGCGAACGTCGCCAACGCGAGCGAGCCGACGCTGGCGCTCGTCATGGAGGGCAAGCTGGAGAAGCTGTCGTCGACCGTCGTGCTGCTCGTGCCGTACCGCTCGGCGGGCGGCGTGGCCAGCGCGTTCGGCCACGAGGACGACGCCGCGCGCGACCCGCGGATCGCCGAGGCGGTCGACGCGGCGCTGCGCGAGGTCTCGGTGCCCGTCCGGGCCGAGGTCGCCGCGACGACCCTGCGCCTCGACGAGGTGCTGGCGCTGCGCCCCGGCGACGTCGTGACGTTCGACACGCCCGTGGAGCGCGGCATGACGCTCATGGCCGACCAGGTGCCGGTACATCGCGTCCAGCCCGGCCGCTGCGGCCGCTGGCGCGCCGTGCAGGTGGCCGAGACCCTGAGGGAGGCAGCTCGATGAGCGGCACCGCCGACGACGCCCTGCTGCAGATCGGCGGGTCCACCACGGAAGCGGTGGCCGGCGTGCTGCGCATCTTCTGCCCCGAGGACGGCCAGATCGTGGACGGCCTGGTCGCCGCCGTGCCTCCGGGCACCCATCCCATGGAGGGCATCCCGACCCCCTCGGTCGCCACCGGCGTCTCCTACGTCGACGGCGTCACCGGCGGCAACGTCTTCGTGATGACGATCAGGGGCGCGCGCCGGCTGGCCGCGTCGATGATGGGCGCCGAGCTGCCCGACGACGACGCCGAGCTCACCGACCTCGACCTGTCGGCGATGGGCGAGGCCATGAACCAGATGATGTCGTCGGCGGCGATGGCGACCAGCAAGGTGCTCGGCAAGGAAGTCGAGATCGCGCCACCCGAGATCCACCGGCTCACCGACGCGACGGCCGCGGTCGAGGCGTTCGACACGACGCCGCACGCCATCACCGCCCAGTTCTCGGTGCTCGGCGAGCCGTGCCGGCTCGTGCAGTTCATCCCGAACGCGTTCATCGTGCGCATGAACCGCGCGCTCAGCGAGCTGGCGACGGAGTACGCGTCCGAATACCAGGACGGCCCGCTGAGCCCGCTCGTGCAGGACATGCCGCTGCGTGTCTGGGCCGAGCTCGGGCGCGTGCGGATGCCGCTCAGCAGCCTGGTCGGGCTGCCGGTCGGCGCGGTGGTCGAGCTCGACCGCGAGGTCGAGGACCCGATCGACCTGTTCGTCGACGACCTGCGCTTCGCGACCGGCCGCCTGCTCGTCACCGACGAGAACGAGTGGGCCGTGCGCATCGAGTCCGTGCACGGTGTGCGCGGCGCCGGCGGCCCTCCCGAGCCGCCACGACTCGCTTGCCCCTCCCCCTCGATCCACCCTTCACCAACAACCACAGAAGGAGACTGACCCATGGCCCGTGTCCTCGTGGTCGACGACGCAGCGTTCATGCGCAAGATGGTCACCGACGCCCTCACCAAGGGCGGCCACGACGTGGTCGGCGAAGCCGGCAACGGCGCGGAGGCCGTCGACCGCTGGCAGGAACTGCGTCCCGACCTCACCACCCTGGACATCACGATGCCGGAGAAGGACGGCCTCGCCGCGCTGCGGGAGATCATCACGATCGACCCTGCCGCCCGCGTGATCATGTGCTCCGCCCTCGGGCAGGAGAGCAAGGTCCTCGAGTCGATCAAGCTCGGCGCCAAGGACTTCGTCGTCAAGCCGTTCCAGCCCGACCGCGTCCTCGACGCCGTCGCCAAGGCCCTCGCGTAGAGACCGCCTCGGGGCCCGCCTCCCCGCGGGAGCGACCTATCCGGCGTGCGGGATCGGCGTCGCCTGCTGGGCGGCCAGGTCGCGGCCGAGCACCCACCCGGCGTAGGCGAACTCCTTCTCGCGCAGCGCCTCGTTGAAGGCGGGCAGCGCGGCGCCGGTCACCGTGCCGCCGTGCATGGCGTGCACCCAGTCGGGCGCGAGCCGCTCCACGCGCTCGGACACCGACCGGACCGGGTTCTCGTGGGCGAAGATGCCGACCGCGCGGTACGTCGCGATCATCTCCTCGGAGAGGTTCTCGTCGACGACGGGCGGCAGCTCGCCCGGCTGCAGGTACAGATCCGACGGGAAGAGGCTGTTCGTGGTCTCCTCGACGACCATCATCGAGTCCCAGTGGTGGACGTGCGGGGTCTCCCAGAAGCGCAGCTTGTGGCGGCCGAGGTCGAGCGTCTCGCCGTCGGTGAAGCCGCGGACGCGCTCGTGCACGCCGAAGCCGCGGGCGTTGAGCGCGATCGACAGCGCGGACCCGACCAGCTCGCAGCCCTTGGCCTCGGCCATGAAGCGGTCCATCCCGCCGTTCTCGTCGCCCTCCCAGTGCAGCAGGATGATGTTCGCCAGCGTCGCCGGATCGAGGACCTCCGAGATCGCCTTGCGGATCCCGTCGTAGCGGTCGTACTCGCCGGTGTGCACGAGCGTCGGCCGCTCGTCGTCGATGAGGAACTGGTTGAACGTGAGCCGGTACTCGGGGACCCACGTGGAGATCCGGTAGATGCCGCCGGTGATGTGGTCGATCCGCGTGCTCACGACGTCCTCCAGGCGTTTGGCTGAACAGTGCTGTGCAGCGATTCATACCGGAGCCGTGCGTGCGCTGTCAAGTTTCGGGGTACACTCCTGTGCAGTGACAACGACGCGCAGGTACGAGCTCCGCAAGCGGGCCGAGCGCCAGCAGGAGACCAGGCGGCGGATCGTCGAGGCGACGGTCGCGCTGCACTCCGAGCTGGGGCCGGCGCGCACCAGCGTCAGCGCGATCGCCGAGCGCGCGCGCGTGCAGCGCCACACCGTGTACAGCCACTTCCCGGACGAGCGCGAGCTCGTCATGGCCTGCTCGGGCCTGCATCTGCAACGACGGCCGCTGCCCGACCCCGAGCCGCTGCTGGACGTCGACGACCCCCTGGAGCGCGTGCAACGGGCGGTCGCGCTCCTGTACGCCTACTACGCCGAGAACGAGGGGCTGCTCGCCAACATCATGCGCGACATCGAGGACCACGAGACGACCCAGTGGGTCGTCGGGGTCCGCATCGCGCCCGTGCTGGGCCGCATGCACGAGATCCTGGTCGCCGGATTCCGCGCGCGCGGGCGACGGCGCGAGCGCGTCGCGGCGGCCGTCGCGGTGGCGCTCGACTTCCACACGTGGCGGACCCTGCACCGCGCCGGGCTCGACGCGACCGCGGCGGCGCAGACGGCGACCGCGATGACCCGTTGCCAGTGAGCCCGGAGCCCGAACGCCTCAGCCCCGCCCTGCGCGCCGTCAGCGACGCGGTCCTGGCGGTCGCCGCCCAACGCTCGGTCGAAGAGGTGCTCCAGGAGCTCGTGGACCGCGCGCGCGAGCTGGCCGGCGCGCGCTACGCGGCGCTCGGCATCCCCGACGGCGACGGCGGCTTCAGCGCATTCCTCGTCTCCGGGATGAGCGACGAGCTGGTCGCGTCCCTCGGGCCGCTGCCACGAACGCACGGGGTGCTCGGGGCGATGCTCGAGACCGACGTGCCGGTGCGGATGGCGGACATGCACGCCCACCCGCGCTTCCGCGGCTGGTGGCCGCGCGGCCACCCCGACATGCGCTCGTACCTCGGCGTGCCGATCGTCGCGCCCGACGGCGTGATCGGCGCCTTCTACCTCACGGAGAAGGAGGGCGCCGGGACGTTCGGCGCCGCCGACCAGGAGCTCCTGGAGCTCCTCGCCGCGCACGCCGCGATCGCGATCACGAACGCGCGGCTGCTCGAGCGCAGCCGCGAGCTGTCGATCGTCTCCGAGCGCAACCGGCTCGCCCTCGAGCTGCACGACGCGGTCAGCCAGAAGCTCTTCAGCGTCGTGCTCAGCGCCGAGGCGGCGGCCACGCTCGTGGAGCGCGACCCGGCGGCGGCGGGCGAGCGGGTCGCGCGGACGGGCGAGCTGGCCCGCGAGGCGCTCGACGAGCTGCGCGACCTCGTCGGCGAGCTGCGCCCGCCGGACCTCGAACGCGACGGCCTGGCCGCCGTGCTGCGCAAGCACGTCGCGGTCCTGCGCAGCGTCCACGACATCTCGATCGGCCTGGAGGTCGATCTGGCCGACGCGGCGGGCGACGTCGACCCGCGGCGCGACCGCGAGCTGCTGCGGATCGCCCAGGAGGCGCTGCACAACGCGCTGCGCCACGCGGGCGCCCGCGAGATCGGCGTGCGCGTCGCCGGCGCGGACGGCGGGCTGGTGCTCGAGATCCACGACGACGGCGCCGGCTTCGATCCCGCCGATCCCGAGCTGCGCTCGCGGCGCCTCGGGCTGACGTCGATGGAGGAGCGCGCCGCGCGGCTCGGGGGCCGCCTCGCGATCCGGTCGAGTCCCGGCGCCGGCACGACGGTCCGGCTGGAGGTAGGCGGCGCTGGCTGAGCCCCCGATCCGGGTGCTGCTCGCCGACGACCACGCCGTCGTGCGCGAGGGGCTGCGGGCCTTCCTCGAGCTGCAGGACGGCATGGAGGTCGCGGGCGAGGCGGCCGACGGCGCCGCGGCGGTCGACGCCGTCGCGCAGCTCGCGCCCGACGTCGTGCTCATGGACCTCGTCATGCCCGGGCTCGATGGGGTGGGCGCGATGCGCGAGCTGCGCCGGCGCGGCTCGGCGGCGCGCGTGATCGTCCTGACGAGCTTCGCCGACGACGAACGGCTCCTCCCGGCGATCCGCGCCGGCGCGGCCGGGTACCTGCTCAAGAACGTCGAGCCGTCGGAGCTCGCGCGCGCGATCCGGGCGGCCCACGCGGGCGAGGCGCTCCTGGATCCGGTGGTGGCCGCCCGCCTCGTCGACGCGCTGGCGACGCCTTCCGGCGAAGGCCGGGACGACGCCGGGCACGACGGTCTGACCGCGCGCGAGCGCGAGGTGCTCGAGCTGATCGTCGCCGGGGAGTCCAACAAGCGGATCGCCCGGGCGCTGGGCATCTCGGAGAAGACGGTCAAGACGCACGTCGGCCATGTGCTCGCCAAGCTCGGCGTCACCGACCGCACGCAGGCCGCCGTGCACGCGCTCCAGTCCGGGCTGGTCGGCCGAAGGTCCTAGGACCAATTCCGTCTGGCGGCTGGGACCGCGCCGGGCGTACCGTCGCGGCCATGTCCACCGCCATCATCACCGGCGCCTCCCGAGGGCTCGGGCTGGCGCTCGCCCGCGCGCTGGCCGGCCCGGACCGGCGCCTGATCATCGACGCCCGGGGCGCCGCGGAGCTCGAGCGCGCCGCGCGCGAGCTCGGCCGCCAGGGCGACGTCGTCGCGCTCGCCGGCGACGTCGCCGACCCCGCCCACCGCCGCGCGCTCGTCGCGGCCGCCGGCGACCGCGTCGACCTGCTCGTCAACAACGCCTCCGTGCTCGGCCCCAGCCCGCAGCCGTCGCTCGCCGGCTACCCGCTCGACGAGCTGCAGCGCGTCATGCGCGTCAACGTCCTGGCGCCGCTCGCGCTGATCCAGCTGGCGCTGCCGCGCATGGCGCCGGGCGCGGCGATCGTGAACGTCACCTCCGACGCCGCGGTCGAGCCCTACCCCGGCTGGGGCGGCTACGGCTCCGCGAAGGCCGCGCTCGAGCAGCTCGGCGCGGTCCTCGCCGCCGAGCACCCGCAGCTGCGGATCCTGACCGTCGATCCCGGCGACATGCGCACGCGCATGCACCAGGAGGCGTTCCCCGGCGAGGACATCTCCGACCGCCCGCCGCCGGAGGCCAGCGTGCCGGGACTGCTCGCGCTCATCGGGGGGACCCAGCCGAGCGGGCGCTACGTCGCGCGCGACGTCGCCGTGACGGTGACGGCATGACCGCCCTGGCGGCGCCCGCGTTCGAGCTGCCCGCGGGCCTGGAGGCGCACGAGCCGCCCGAGGCCCGGGGCATCGCGCGCGACGGCGTTCGCCTCATGGTCGCCACCTCAGGCGACGGCGAGGTCACGCACGCCCGCTTCCACGACCTCCCGGATCTGCTGGCGCCGGGCGACCTGCTCGTCGTCAACGACTCGGCGACGGTCCCGGCGGCCATCCACGCCGAGCGCGCGGACGGGACCGCCCTCGAGGTGCGCTTCAGCACGCCCGCGCCGCCGGCCCTCGCGCCATCGGCCCCCGCGCCATCGCCCCCCGCGCCGTCGGCCCTCGCGCCGGCCGGCGAGTCGCGCTTTGGCCTCGCTGAACGAGGTCAGAGCGCACCTCACGCCGGCGATGCGTGGTGGATCGTCGAGCTGCGCACCGCGGACGGCCTGCGCCGCATGCGCGGGCACGCCGGCGAACGCCTCGCGCTGAACGGCGGCGCGCGGATCGAGCTGGCCGCCGCCTACGCGTCGAGCGCCCGGCTCTGGCTCGCGCGCATCGACGCGGACCGGCCGCTGGGCGACCACCTTGCCCGCCACGGCCACCCGATCCGCTACGCGCACGTCCACGGTCATTGGCCGCTCTCCGCGTACCAGACCGCGTTCGCGCGCCGACCGGGCAGCGCCGAGATGCCGAGCGCCGGGCGGCCGTTCACCCCGGCGCTGCTGACCCGCCTGCTCGGCGCGGGCGTGCTCGTCGCGCCGCTCACGCTGCACGCCGGCGTCTCCTCGCTCGAGCGCGGCGAGGCGCCCTACCCGGAACGCTACGCCGTACCGGCCGCGACGGCCCGCGCGGTCGAGGCCGTGCGGGGCTGGGGCGGCCGGGTGGTCGCGGTCGGCACGACCGTGGTGCGCGCGCTGGAGAGCGCCGCGGACGAGGACGGGGCCGTGCACGCGGCGGCCGGCTGGACCGGCCTGCACGTCACGCCCGACCGCGGCGTGCGCGCGGTCGACGGCCTGATCACCGGCTGGCACGATCCCGACGCGTCGCACCTGCACATGCTCGAGGCGATCGCCGGCGGCCCGCTGCTCGCCGAAAGCTACGCCGAGGCGCGCGCCGCGGGCTACCTCTGGCACGAGTTCGGCGACAGCCACCTCATCCTGCGCTGAACGCCACCCTCATCTTCCGCTGAACGCGGGTGCGGCAGCGCGGGCACGGAGCCCCACCGAACCCCCGCCGGCGCTTGGGGCCGGCTTACCGGCCCCAAGCGCTCAGGAAGGCCGGCCGCGAGAGTCGGGAAGCGCGATGACCTCGAGCTCCTCCGCGCGCGCGGCCGCGGCGAGGGGCCGGTCTGCCGTGGCGACCGCACGGCCGCTGATCTGCGCGGATGCGAGCAGGACGCAGTCGGCGAGGCTCAGCGCGGCGCGCGTCCGGTGGTAGCGGCGCGCGCGCAGCCGAGCCGCCGCGCGGGCCGTCGGCTCATCCACGTCGACGATCGTGACGATGCCCTGCAGGAGGGGGACGGTGAGGGTGTCGAGAGCGGTCAAGCGCCGGCGCGGCGCCGTCCGGCCGCGATCTCGTCGTCGCGTGCGGCACGCCGCAGCGCGTCGGTGCTCGATGCCGACTCGCGCGCGAGTGCGCCGCGCGCCGCGGCGATCGGGTCGTCGGGGGCCGGCGACAGGACGATGCGATCCCCGAGATCCTCGAGCGCGAAGGTCGAGGTCCCCCAGCGCCGGCGGATCTCCGCAGGGACCGAGATCTGGCCTCCCCGCGTGACCTTCAACGTTCTCATGTGCATGAATTTTGCCACGCACATGACCGACACACGACCATTGCTTTGCTACGCGGCCTCGGCGGCGGGATCTGCCTCGCCGCCGTCCTCCTCGCCCATGGCCTTGACCTCGGTGATGCGCAGGCCGAAGTCGTCGTCGATGACGACGACCTCGCCGCGCGCCACCTGCTTGCCGTTGACGAGGAGGTCGACCGGCTCGCGGGCGCTGCGCGACAGCGCGACGACGGACCCCGGGCCCAGGGCGAGCGCCTGGCCGAGGGTCATGCGAGTGCGGCCGACCTCGACGGACAGCTCCACGGTGACGTCCTGGAGGCGACCGAGGTCGCCGGCCGCGGCCGGTTCGATATCGGCGGGGGCGAAGGGGGTGAGCTCGAGCTCCTCGGACATGGTGGGTGCTGCTCCTTCGCTACTGGACGGTGACGTCGGTGAACAGGACGTCGTCGGCGTGCACGTCGGTCTCCGCGTGGAGCTTCGCGAGGATGTGCTTCTTGAGCTCGCGGCGACCCTTGCCGGACGTGAGCTCGGAGGCCGAGACGTCGGTGATCTCGTTGGTGACGATGTCGCGCACGAGCGCCTCCTGCGGCAGCGCTCCGTAGCCCTCGGGCGGCTCGGCCGCCGCCGCGTGGCCGCCGGCGGCGGGGGCGGAGGTCTCGCCGTGGGCCATCACGAGGCCGACGCCGAGCTTCGCGTAGCGGCCGTCGGCGAGGTTGACGAGGAACTCCTTGGGCAGGACGTAGACCTCGCCGGCCACCTTCGGCTTCGGCACCGGCTTCGGCTTGGCCAGCACGAACTTGTAGGCGCCCCCGAGCACGACCAGCAGGACGACGGGGACGATGAACTTCAGCTTCGACTTCATTGGTGTGTCTCCTGGGGGCCGATCTGAGGCTCGGACGGGCCGATCTGCGGCGCGGCGGCGTCGGCGGTCGGCGACGAGGCCCGCCGCGGCAGCACGATCTGGACGCGCCGGTTGCGTGAGCGCCCGGCGTCGGTGGCGTTGCTGGCGACGGGGTCGAGGTCGGCGCGGCCGGCCGCGGTGAGCCGCGTCGCCGCGACCTCGGCGCTCATGAGCGCGCGGACGACCGTCGAGGCGCGGGCCGTGGAGAGCTCCCAGTTGCTGGGATACGTCGAGCTGCGGATCGGCACGGTGTCCGTGTAGCCCTCGACGACGACCTGATGGGAGTCCTCCTGGCGCAGGACGCCGCCGATCGACCGCAGCAGCGTCGCGCCGTCGGGACGCAGGGCCGCCTGGCCGCTGTCGAAGAGCAGCTTGTCGGTGAGGATCGTGATGACGAGGCCGCGACGCTCGACGCGGGTCTGCAGCTTGTCGGTCAGCCCGCGCCTGCGCGCCTCGGCGTCGACGCGCCGCTTGAGCTGCTGGAGGTCGGCGTTCTCCTCGGCCGCCGCGCGCTCGGCCTCCGGCGACGACGCGTTGCTCGTCCCCGACCCGGCCGGCAGCACCTTCGTGATGGCCGCCGACGGAGCGCCGTCGATGATCGAATCGCTGCCGGGCAGGACCTTGCCCGAGAACGCCTCCGACAGCGAGTCCTTCAGCGCGGAGTACTTCGACGTGTTCACGTTCGCCATCGCGAACATCACGATGAACAGGGCCATCAGCAGGGTGACCATGTCCGCGTAGCTGACGAGCCACCGCTCGTCCGGGTGCTCGGACTCGTGGTCTGCCCGCTTGCGCCGTCCGCCATGACCGGCCATGTCAGCGTTCCGTCTCGTAGCCGTCGGTTTGAAAGGGCGCCCAGCGGCGCCGCCGGCCAAGGACGCAGACCTGAAGGAATCCCCCTGGGATCTCGAAGGTCGAGGACGCCGGATGGCGGTGATCGATGGGGGTCATTCTCGGGCCGAGGGTTGCGGGATGAAGCGCTCACGCGGCCTGGGCTTCGCCGGGCGGGTCGGCGAGGCGCAGGTTCGGGCCGGACGGCTCGCGGGCGGCCTCGCGATCGGCCGGCGGCAGGTAGGTCAGCAGCTTCTCGGTGACGATCCGCGGGTTGTCGCCGGCCTGGATGGCGAGGATGCCCTCGAGGACCATCGTGCGCATCGCGGCCTCCTGCCCGGAGAGCTTCTTCAGGCGGTTGCCGACCGGCAGGTAGACGATGTTCGCGGTGCCGACGCCGAGCAGCGTGGCGATGAACGCGCCGGAGATCGCCGGACCGAGGCTGCCTGGGTCCGACAGGTTGCCGAGCACGTGGATGAGGCTGAGGACGGTGCCGATGATGCCGATCGTCGGCGCGAAGCCGCCGGCCTTCTCGAAGGCGTCGTAGCCCGACTTGTGGCGGGCCTCCATGCCGTCGATCTCGCCCTCGAGGACCTCACGGACGAGCTCGGGTTCGGTGCCGTCGACGACCAGCTGGAGCCCGCTGCGCATGTACGCGTCCTCGACGTTCTCGAGCTCCCCCTCGAGCGCGAGCAGGCCCTCCTTGCGCGCCCGCTCCGCGAGGCCGACGAGCTCCCGCACGCGGCCGGGGAGGTCGAGCTCGGGCGGGCTCATCGCCAGCTTGTAGCCGGGGGCGATCGACTTGACGCCCTCCATGCCGCAGGCGGCCATGGTGGCGCCGAAGGTCCCGCCGAGGACGATCAGCAGAGCCGGGGGCTGGATGACCGCCGTGACCGCGGTCCCCTCGATGGTCGCCCCGCCGGCCAGGCCGACGAGGGCGATGACGAGCCCGATGACGGTTGCCGCCTTCATGTCCCTGTCATCGGCACGGCCGGGCGGGTCTTCAGCCGGCCGGTGGACGGAGCGTGGACGCCGTCACGGCTTGACGAGGCGCAGCGCCCCGGCGGCGATCTGGACGCGCCAGTCGTGCGCCTTGGCGACGACCTCGTCGACGGTCTCGGCGACCGCGATGCGCGCGCCCGTCGTGAGGTGCAGCATCGTGTCCGGGTGCGCATCGACGGTGGCGATGAGGTCGGGGTTGAGATGGAACGGCTCCCGGTCGTGCGAGAGCTTGTGCAGTCGGATCATGGGTGTCTCCTGGCGTCCGGCCGCGCGCCGGCGGGACGGGACCCTCCGCCCCGTCCCGCCTCACGCGACCGTCGACCGCGGCGGCCCGTCGGCCTACCGGTTGAGGTTGACGAGGTCCTGAAGCATCTGGTCGCCGGTCGAGATGACCCGCGAGTTGGCCTGGAAGCCACGCTGCGCGACGATCATGTTCGTGAACTCGGTGGCGAGGTCCACGTTGGACATCTCCACCGAGCCGCCCATCGCGGAGCCGTACCCGTTGGCGCCCGGCGTGCCCACCGTCTCGATGCCGCTCGACCCGTTCGCGCGGAAGCGGTTGCCCGAGGCATGCTCGAGCGCCTGGTCGTTGGGGAACTTCGCCAGCGAGACGTAGCCGGCGGTCGCGCGGCCGTTGACCACGGGCGGCAGCGGCGCCGGGGGCGCGTAGGCGGCCGGCGGGATGAAGCTCACCGCGCCGTCGGACCCGACGGTGACGTCGGTCGCGCCGGCCGGGATGTTGATGAGGACGTCGACGCCCGCGGCGGTCGGGTTGCTGCGGCCGACGACGTAGTAGCCGTCCTGCGTCGTCACGAAGCCGTCGTTGTTGCGGATGAAGTTGCCGGCGCGGGTGTAGTTGACGTCGGCGGCGGTGGGGACGCCGGTCAGCGGGTTCCCGACGGTCGGCGCCGCCGACGCCTGGCCGACGCGCATCCAGCCCTCGCCGGAGATCGCGACGTCCAGCGGGTTGCCGGTCGTCTGGATCGCGCCGCCGCCCATGCGGTTGGCGATCGCGCCGACCGTCACGCCCAGGCCGATCTGGGCCGAGTTGGACCCGCCGAAGCCGCCGGCGGTGTTGGCGGCCGAGCCGCCCCGCTGCATCTGCGACAGCGCATCCTGGAAGGACGTCGCGCTGGCCTTGAAGCCCAGGGTGTTGACGTTGGCCAGGTTGTTCGCGGTCACGTCCAGCATCGTCTGCTGGGCCTTGAGTCCGCTGATGGCGGAGAACATCGCTCGCATCATGGTGTGGGGTGCTCCTGCTCCGGCCTCCTCTGACACGAGGTCCAGCCGGGTCGTGGTGGGGCGACTAGGCGATGACCGCCGAGTCGATGTTGGTGAAGACGTGCTCGCGCATGTGCGCGGCGTCGACCGCGGTGATCACGGTGCGGTTGCGGACCGAGACGACGAAAGCCTTGTCGTCGACGAAGACGACCGACTCGCGCGAGCCCTTCGCCGCGGCGCGGTCCAGGCCGCCCGACAGGCGCTGCATCGTCGCCGGGTCGAGGTCGATGCCGCGGCGCTTGAGCCGCTCGACGGCGTGGCCGGAGAACTGCACCGAGGGGGTGCGCTCGGCCAGGATGTCGCCGAACGCGCGGCTCGGCGCCGCCACGGGCCGGGCGGCGGGCGCCGGCGCGGTGGCCGGCGGGCCGCTGATCCCCGGGGGGACCAGCGCGGGGTTGTGGCCGAGCGGGGTCATCGGACCTCGGTCACGCTGCCGAGCTCGATCCCGGAGGCGCCGCCGACGGTGAGCGTCGCGCCGTCCTCGGTGAAGCTGACCTTGTCGACGAGGCCGGAGTGCTCGCCTGTGCGGTCCTTCCAGGTGACGGTGCGGCCGACGAGGTTCAGGGCCGTCGTGTTGGCCGTGTCGGCCTTCTGGCTCTGGACCGCGGTGCTGATGTTGTTCAGCTGCTCGAGCATCGAGTACTGCGTCATCTGCTGGATGTACTGCTGCGAGTCGCCGGGCTGCGACGGGTCCTGGTGGCGCAGCTGCTCCACGAGGATCTTCAGGAAGGCGTCCTTGTCGAGGCCCATCGCATCCGGCTTCTTCCTCGCGTCCGTCGTCGTCGTGGCGGTCGTGGCCGCGGCGGGGGTCGTGGCCGGGGTGGTGCTCATGTCGTGCTCCTCGCTCAGGCCATCACGTCGACGATCGCGCCGGATCCGGCCCACCCACCCCGGGCCGTCGTCGCGGACTCGATGGGGTCGGGTTCGGGTCCGTCGCCCGGCGCGGGCGCCCCGGGACGTCCGGTGCCGGGCCGGCCGAAGCCGCCGTCGCCGCCCGCGGACGCGGGTTCGCGGTGACCCTGCTGCTCGCCGGCGAGGCTCAGGTCGAGCGACGCGACGGTGACGCCGCGCGCCTCGAGCGAGCGGCGCAGGTCGCCGAGGCCGCGGTCGAGCGCGGCGAGCGCCTCGGGATGCTCGACGTGGACCGTCGCGTGCAGGCCGTCGCGGTCGTGGCGCAGGCGGACTTCCACGCCGCCGAGGTCCGCCGGGTGCAGGACCAGCCGGGCGTGGGCGGCGTCGCGCGAGCGCGCGAGCTGGATGAGGTCGTGCACGCCGCCGGCGGCACGGGCGAGCGGCACGGGCGCGGGCAGCGTGACCGGGCTGCCCGCGGCGGGCGGCGGTGCGGTGGGCGCCGGCGCGGCGGCAGGCGGCGGCGCCGGGACCGGCGGGACGTCGGCCGGAGACGGTGCGGCCGCGGGTGCCGGGCCGGCCGGCGCGGGGATGGGCGCGGGATCCGGCGGTGCCGGCGCCGCGACCGGCGCTGCCCCCGCGGACGGGAGGCCGGGCGCGGCGCGGTCGGGGTGGTCCGGCGCATCCTGGCGACCGCCGCCGGCGGGTGCGCCGCCGGTCCCGGGGCCGCCGGGGGCCGCGGATGTCGCGGCCGGCGAGGCGGGCGCCGGCTGGTCCCCGGGCGCGGCGGGCGCGGCGGGCGCCGGCGTCTGGTCCTCAGCCGCTCCCGCGGCTGCCGTTCCCGCAGGGCTCGGGACGGCGGGCGCCTGGGCCGGCACGACCGGGGTCGTCGCGGCGGGCTCTGCGCCGGCGAGATCCGTCCCGGCGCCCGGCGCCACGGCGATGCCCGCGGCACCGGCGGGCGGGGCGACCGGGCCGGTGTCGGCCGGCGGCACGGCGGCGGCGGGAGCGGCGACCGGGGCGGGCACGAGCCCGGCGGGAGCGGCGACCGGCGCGGGCACGAGCCCGGCGAGCGCCGCGATCCCGGCCGCGGCGGCGCCGTCGGGCGCCGGCTCCCCGGCCGTCTCGGTGTCCTGGCGGCCCCCCAGCTGTGCGGTCCAGGCCTCTGCCTGCTGTCCGAGCACCGTCTCGAACGGTGTCCCCGGTGTGTCCGGCGCCGCGCTGGGCGGAGCGCCGGTGCCGCCTCCGGGCGGCGGCGCGGTGGTGATGGCTTCCATGCTCACGTGATGGTCGGCGTTGACAGGAACCCGCCCGCGTTCGTGCGGTACTCGGCCGCGTAGCCGAGGACCTTCTGCACGTACTGCTGCGTCTCGGCGTACGGGGGCACGCCGCCGTAGCGCTGCACCGCGCCCGGTCCGGCGTTGTAGGCGGCGAGCGCCTTCGTCTCGTCGCCGCCGAAGGCGTCGAGCTGCCGGCGCAGGTACTTCGCGCCGCCCTCGACGGCCTGGGCGGGGTCGTGGACGTCGGCGACGCCGAGCGCCGCGGCCGTGCCGGGCATGAGCTGCGTGAGCCCCTGTGCCCCGGCCGGGCTGCCGGCGTTCGGGTCGAAGTTCGACTCCTGGCGGATCAGCGCCTTCAGCAGCGCGGGGTCGACGCCGTTGCGCTGCGCCGCCGCGGCGATCAGGGCGTCGAACTGCGTCGAGCCGCCGCCCCTGCCGAGCGACGTCGTGGCCGCGGGCCCGGTCGCCGCGGCGAGCTGCGACCGGAAGCTGGTGGGCGCCGGCGCCGGCGCGGCGGCGGGCGGCGGCATGGCGGCGGCGGGCGCGGGGGCCGCGACGCCGCCGTTCAGGGCGCCGATGAGCCGCTGGATCTCGCCGACGCGGGCGGTGACGGCGGCGATGCTCATCGCGCCGCCTCCCCGCTCGCGCGGCGCCGGCGCAGGAACCCGGCCAGGGCCATCTCGTCGAGCTGCGCACCCTCGAGGCGCTCCATCTCGGCGCGGTGCTCGAGGCGGCCGCGCTCCTTGAGGCGCTCGAGGGCCTCGCGGGCCCGGCTCGCCTCGACGAGGGCGCTGCGACGGGCGTCGACCTCGGCGCCCGCGCGCTCGAGGGCGAGCTCCGCGTCGGCGCGCTGGCGCTGCAGCCGCTCGGCCCACAGCTGGTGGGCGTGCAGGTCGAAGGAGGCGACCGGCCCGCCGGACAGCACGCCGTCGCGGCGGTCGGACTGCGCCTGCGCGACCCGGAGCGTCGCGGCGTGGAGCATGGCCTGGCCGCGCACCTGCGCGCCGAGGCTGGCCGCGAGGTCCTCGCGGGCCCGGTCCTCGTCGTGCTCGCGAAGCTCGCGGACGCGTTCGAGGCGGAAGCGGAAGGGCTTGCTCACGATCTTGGTGGTCGGTCGGGGCGCAGGTGGATCAAGGGAAGCTGGACGCGTGTCGGACGCCTCGGACCCCTCAGCCCACACCGAGGTTCAGCGGCGGCAGCGCACTCGGCCCGCCGGAGGCGAACGGGTCGGCCGGCGACGGGCCCGCCGTCGCGTCGACCGGCTCGGCGTCGACGACCTCGGGCGCGCAGACCAGCTCGACGAGGCGCTGGTCGACCGCCTCGTACGGGTCCGCCTCGTCGAGGCCCTGGCGCAGGAACCGGTCGATGTGCTCCTTGAGGTCGATCGCCCGGTCGGTCTGCGGGTCGGTTCCGCGCTCGTACGCGCCGATGGCGATGAGGTCGGCCTTGTCGCGGTACGCGGCGAGCAGCCGCCGCATCTCCATGCCGGCCTCCCGCACGGCGGGCGTCGTGACGTCGCCGACGAGGCGCGACACGCTCTGCAGCACGTCGACGGCCGGGTAGTGGCCGGCGTGCGCGAGCTCTCGGGTGAGGACGATGTGGCCGTCGAGGATCGAGCGGACGGCGTCGGCGATCGGCTCGTTCATGTCGTCGCCGTCGACGAGCACCGTGTACAGGCCGGTGATCGAGCCGTGCTCGCTGGTGCCCGAACGCTCGAGCAGCTTCGGCAGCAGCGCGAACACGCTGGGGGTGTAGCCGCGCGTGGCGGGCGGCTCGCCGATGGCCAGGCCGACCTCGCGCTGAGCCATGGCGAAGCGGGTGACCGAGTCCATCATCAGCACGACGTCGGCGCCCGCGTCGCGGAAGGACTCCGCGATCGTCGTGGCGGTCAGCGCGGCCTTGATGCGCACGAGCGCCGGCTGGTCGGAGGTCGAGACGACGACGACGGAGCGCGCGAGCGCATCGCCGAGGTCGCGCTCGACGAACTCCCGGACCTCGCGGCCGCGCTCGCCGACGAGGCAGATGACGTTCACGCGCCGGCCGCCCGCGTCGCCGGGCGGCGCACTGCGCGCGATCATCCCCAGCAGCGACGACTTGCCGACGCCCGAGCCCGCGAAGATGCCGAGGCGCTGGCCCACGCCGGACGGGACGAGGGCGTCGAGCGCGCGCACGCCCAGGCCGATGCGCTGGTGGATGCGCGGGCGCGTGAGCGGATCGGGCGGCGCGGCGGTGACCGGGCGCGTCTGGCTCGCCTCGAGCGGGCCGCCGCCGTCGATCGGCGCGCCGAGGCCGTCGATCACGCGGCCGAGCAGGGCCGGGCCGACCGGCGCGCGCAGCTGGGTGCCGGTCGCCGTGACGACGTGGCCCGGACCGATGCCCTGCATCTCGCCGAGCGGCATCAACAGGGTGCGCTTGGCGCGAAAGCCCACGACCTCGGCCTTCACGGGTGCCGCGCCGCGGCGTGCGGCGATCTCGCAGACCTCACCGACCTGCGCCTCCAGCCCGGTCGCCTCGACGATCAGGCCGATGAGCTCGGAGACGCGGCCGCGGCGCAGGTGCAGGTCGGCGCGGCCCACGGCCTCCGCCAGGCGCCCGCTGCGCACGGCGTCGTGCGCGCCGGCGTCAGGCGGCGCTGAGCTCATGCTCGAGCACCTCGCGCGCGCGCTGCAGCTTCGTGGCGAGCGTCGCGTCCACCTCGCCCTCCTCGGTGCGCACGACGGCGCCGCCGCGCGGGACGCGCCGCTCGGCCTGGACCTCGCAGTGCTCGATGCCGCCGAGCTCGCCGACGAGTGCGCCGACGCGGTCGCGGACGAGATCGAGATCGCCGGGGTTGACGAGCAGCAGGACGCGCTCGCGCTCGACGAGGCGGCGCAGCGCGCCGCGCACGACGTCGAGGACGCGGGCGGGCTCGGCGGCGAGCGCGGCCCCCAGCGCCTGCTCGGCGATCCGCAGGGCGAGCTCCACGGCGGCGATCTCCGTGCGCTCGGCGAGGGCGTCCGTCTCGGCGGCGAGAGCGCGGGCGGCCGCCGCCAGCGCCTCGGCGGCGGGCGCGGCCGCGGCGACGGCCTCCTGGCGGCCGGCCTCGAAGCCCTCGGCGTGCGCCTGCGCACGGATCGCGCCGGCCTCCTGCCGGGCGAGCGCGAGGACGTCATGGGCCTCGCGCGTGCGCTGGGCGGCGGTGACGGCCAGGTCGGCGGGGGCCTCGAGCGGGGCGTACGTGAACTCCGGCATCAGATGATCGGGTCGGTCATCTACACGACCTCGTCCTCGCCGCCGTCGGACTGGCGGATGGTGATCGTGCCCGCGTCGTCGAGCACGCGCGCCGCGCGCACGATCTTCGACTGGGCCTCGTCGACGAGCGCCTTGCGCTGCGGCGGCATGGCCTCCATGTCCTCACGCAGCATCTCGGCGCCCCGCGACGACAGGTTGTTGAGCAGCTTGTCCCGGACCTTCGGGTCGACCCCGCGCAGCGCGATGGCGAGGTCCTTCTGGTCGATGTCGCGCAGCAGGACCTGGATGTCGCGGTCCGTGAGCGTGACGATGTCGTCGAAGGTGAAGATCCGCTGGCGCACCTCCTCGGCGAGGAGCTGGTCGGACTCCGACATCGCCTCGATGACGTGGCGCTCGGTCGAGCGGCCCGCCTGGTTGAGGATCTCGGCCAGCGACTGCACGCCGCCCGCGGCGGTGAGCTCCTGGTCGAGGATCGCCGACAGCTTCTTCTTCAGCGCGGCCTCGAGGTCGCGCACGACGAGCGGGTTGGTCTCGGACATCGTCGCGATGCGCAGGGCGACGTCGCCCTGCAGCTCCTTGGGCAGCTCCGCGAGGACGCGGGCGGCGATGGAGCTCGGCAGGCTCGCGACGACGATCGCGACGGTCTGCGGCGCCTCCTCCTGCAGGAACGCGGCGACCTGCTCGGGCGGCGTGCGGCGCAGGAAGTCGAACGGCTTGTGCGACAGCTTGCCGCTCAGCGCGTCGACGACCTCCTGGGCGCGCTGGCGGCCGAAGCGCTTCTCGAGGACCTCGTAGGTGTAGTCGAGCCCGCCGATGACGGCCTGGGCCGGCGCGGTGACCTCCTCGGCCAGCGCGTCGAGCACGCTCTGACTCGTCTCCGGCGTGACCTGCTTGATCGCCGCCATCTCGCGCGAGATCTCCTCGACCTCGTCGTCGTCGAGGTGCTCGAGGATGGCGGCCGCGCGCTCGGGGCCGAGCGCGATCAGCAGGACCGCGGCCTTGCGCCGGCCGCGGACCGGCGGTTCCGCGGTCACGCTCATCCCTGGTCGTCCTCGTTCATCCAGCCCCGCACGGCGGCGGCGACGCGCTCGGGCTCCTTGGCCACGACCTCCTCGATCTGCCGGCGGCGCGGGTTGCCGGCCGGCACGAGCGACGGCGGCGGGCCGTCGGCGAGCTGCGCGATCGGCGTCGGTGCGTCGAGCTGGCGCAGCCACGTCGGGTCGGTCAGCGCCTCGTTCTCACGGCGGCGCAGGTGGCGGGTGAGGAAGAACAGGAACAGCAGGGAGGCGAGGCCGAGCAGCGCGTACTTCGCGTAGCCGAGCATGCCGCCGGACGGCACGAACCCGGTCGGCGCCGCCGCGGGCTGCGCCGCGAACGCGATCTGGCTGACGGCCAGCGTGTCGCCGCGCTGCTGGTCGATGCCGGCGGCACTGGCGACCGCCGCGCGCAGCTGGTTGACCTCGGCGGCGGGAACCGTCTTGTCGACCACCAGGGCGACGTTCAGCCGCTGCACCGTGCCGGGAGCGACCTTCGTGTGCGTGACCGTCTTGTCGACGCCGTAGTCGGTCGACTCCTTCCTGTTCGTGTAGTTGGAGCGGCCGCCGGCGCCGCCCGCCGCGCCGGCGTAGCCGGGCACGTTGGAGGCGGTGCCCGCCGCGCCGCGGCCGCCCGCCGCGGCGCTGCCGCGCAGGCGCTCGTTCTCGATCGTCTGCTGCAGCGGCGTCCCCTTCTTGCCGTACTGGAGCCTCTCGACCGACGTGTCGTCGACGTTCAGGTCGGCGTTGACCTGCACCTGGGCCTTGCCGGGCCCGAGCATGCGGACGAGCATCGCGTTCAGCGACGCCTCCTGGCCGGCCGCGTACCGGGCCTCGGCGGCGGGCTTGGACAGCTCGCCCGCGCCGCCGGCGGAGCCGTCGCCCGCGGGCCACAGCAGCTGGCCGGAGCCGTCGGTGATCGTGACGTTGTCGGTCTTCAGGTCCTGGACGCTCGAGGCGACGAGGTTCGCGATGCCGCGCACCGCGCCCGGCTGCAGCGAGCTCGAGTCGCCGCTGAGCAGGACGGCCGCGGTCGCCGGCTTGGCCTCGTCGGCGAAGAGCTGGTCGTCGGGCATCGTCAGCTGAACCTGCGCGCCGGAGACGCCGTCGACCTGGCCGACGGTCTGCGCGATCTGCGCTTCGAGCGCGCGCTGGTACGCGACCTTCTGCTGGAAGGAGGACGAGCCGAGCTTCTGCTTGTCGAAGCCCGCCCACGGCTCGGTGGTGCCGCTGCCGCTGAGGCCGGCGTCCGCCAGTGCGATCTGCGCCTGGGCGCTCTTCGTCTTCTCGACCGCGAGCGCCGTCCCGTTGTTGCGCAGCTCGTAGCCGATGCCCTGGGCGTCGAGCGCCGCGGTCATCTTGCCGGTCTGCGCCGGGTCCAGGCCCGTGGAGAGCATCGAGTAGCTCGGCTTGGTGGCGAGGCTGAACAGGAAGTAGGCGATGACGATCACGGCGAGGGCGGAGCCCGCGAGCGCCAGCTTCTGGCGCATGGTCATCGTCTGCAGGAGCTTCATCCGGGCGTCGTCTCGCTAGACCGTGGTGTGCAGGACGTCGTTGATCGCCTCGACGGCCTTCGTCCGGACGGTCGAGGCCATCTGCATGGCGAGCTGGGCCTTCTCGACCGCCATGACGACGGCGGTCGGGTCGGTCGCCCGTCCGGTGGCCAGGGCCTGGGAGGCGGACGCGGCCTGGTCCTGCAGCGCCTGCAGCTGGCCGATCTGCTGGGAGAGCATGCCGGCGAAGTCCGCCCCGCCGGCCTCGGCGGCCTGCGGCGCCGCGTCGAGCTTCGGCACCGACCACTCGGCGCCGCTGGTGACCATGCTCGGATCGATCGGGATGGGGCTCATCGCAGGAGGTCGAGCGTCTTGGTGAACATCTGCTTGGCCGTCTGCATCGCCGTGACGTTCGCCTCGTAGGCGCGCGACTCGCTGATGAGGTCGACCATCTCGGTGACCGAGTCGACGTTCGGCATGGTCACGTAGCCCTGGGCGTCGGCGTCGGGATGGCCAGGGTCGTAGATGCGGCGGCCGGGCTCGGCGTCCTCGACGATGCCGGCGACCTGGACGCCGCCGGGCACCGCGCCGGACCCTCCCCCGGCCGGCCCCATCGCGCCGGCGAGCGCGGCCTGGAAGCCGCCCGCGCCGCCGGTCGCCTGCAGGACGACCTCCTTGCGGCGGTACGGCTGGCCGCCGGCGCCCTGGGTGGACTGCGCGTTGGCGAGGTTCTCGGCCGTGACGTCCATGCGCAGCCGCTCGGCCGAGAGGCCGCTGGCGGAGATGGACAGCGCGTCGAAGAGGCCCATCAGCGAACCCCGAGCGCGGACTGGATGATCCCGATGCGGCCCTGGGCGACCGAGACGAGCGCCTGGTACTCGAGCCCGTTGGCGGCGAGCTCGGCGGCCTCCCGGTCGACGTCGACGGTGCTGCCGTCGAGGCGCATCCGGGCGGCGCCGTCGACCTCGGCGGTGAAGCCGACCGTCTCGGCGTCCCCCGTGCCGGAGGCCTGCTCCAACATGCTGTGGAAGTCGACGTCGACGCGCTGGTAGCCGGGGGTGTTCGCGTTGGCGAGGTTCTGGGCCAGCGCGGTCTGCCGCGCGGCCGCGCCGCGCATGGCGGCGCCGAGGAGGTTCTGGGTCGGGTCGAAGAGATCCATGGCCAATCCGTGCGGCCCGTCCCTGGACCTGATCGCCGCCGGTTCCCTGGCGGCTCTCCGGTCATCGGACCGGCTCGGCGGTTCTTGAGCGGCGGCGAGAAGCAGGCGCGCGCGCAGGAAGTCAGCGGGCTCCCGGTCACGGACACCGATCGCGGACTGGTCCTGCAAGTGGGAGCCCTCGCGGAGGGCGCGCAGATCTCGATCTTCGACGCCGCGATCGCCTGCGCCGCGCGACGCGCCGGCGGCGGGACGCTCCTGACGGAGGACCTCGACGCCGGTCAGCGCTTCGGCGACGCGGTGGTGGACGACCGTTCGCCCGGTAGGGCCGCTATGCGGTGCGGTCGAGGACCCGGCGGCGGTCCAGGCCGGCGGGCGTGTAGCCCCGCGCGGCGGTGCGGCCGCGAGCGGCCGCCGCCACCTCGCGGCCGTGGTCGGCGAGCGCCGCGGCGAGGGCGACGGCGGCCTCGCGCTGGATGCCGAGCGCGAGGCGCAGCGTGGCCTGGGCAGGGGCCGCAAGCTCGTCGGGCAGTTGGGCGATCGCGGCGTCGCGGCGATCATGGACGTCTGACAGCTCGTCGCCGCGCCCGGCCGTGACGAGCTCGAGCTCGAGCTCGGCGAGGTGCAGCAGCTCAGCCGCGACGCGCCCCACGCCGGCCGGCGCGCTCCGGCCGGCCGTCGCTACGCGCTCTGCGCGATCTGCGCCCATGCCTCGCGGAGGTTGGCGACCTGGCGGATGAGGACCGCGAGCTTCTCGCGGTCGCGCTCGAGGCGCACCTCCCACAGCAGCTTCTTCCAGAAGACGTAGATGCCCTCGAGGTTCTCGGGGATCGCGCCGTGGCTCATGTCGAGCGTCGACAGCAGCTCGTCGATGATCGCCTCGGCGCGGTTCAGGCGGTCGTGGGAGTGGGCCACGGCCTGCTCGCCCATGGCGGCGTCGGCCTGACGCAGGAAGCGGATGGCGCCGTCGTACAGCATCACGACGAGCTGCCCGGGAGTGGCGGTCATGACCGCCTGCTCCTGGTAGGCGGCGGTCGAGGCGGCGTAGGGGTTCACGCCCCGGTCATCGGCCGCCGCCGCCCGACGTTGAGGCCACGCCGCGGCGCCTGGACGCGCGGGCGAGCGGGCGAGCGGGCGAGCGGGCGAGCGGGCGAGCGTTCGTAACGCATTCGCAACGGGTCGCTGGCAGAGTCGCCGGTGCATGGTGCTGCTCGTGGCGTTCGCGTTCCTGGCCGGTGCCGCCACCGCGCTGTCGCCCTGCGTGCTGCCCGTGCTCCCCGTCGCGCTGGCGGCGGGGGTGACGGGCGGGCGGCGGCGGCCGCTCGGCGTCGTCGTCGGGCTCGCGGCGGCGTTCGCCTTCGCGACGGTCGCCCTCGTCTACGCCATCGACGCCCTCGGCCTGCCCGACGACCTCGTGCGCACGCTGGCGATCGCCGTCCTGCTCGGCTTCGGCGTCGTGCTGATGGTGCCGCCGCTCGCGGCTCGCGTGGAGGCGGCCATCGGGCGGATCGTCCCGTCGCCGGAGGGCGGCGCGCACGCCGAGGGCGGCTTCGGCTCGGGCGTGATCGTGGGCGCGGGCCTCGGGCTCGTCTACGCGCCGTGCGCCGGACCGATCCTCGCGGGCGTCATCACCGTGTCGGCCGCCCAGCCCTTCACGGCGGGGCGGCTCGCCGTCGCGCTCGCGTACGCCGCGGGCAGCGCGGTCGTGCTCTACGTCCTCATGCTCGGCGGGCGGCGGCTGACCCGCCGGCTCGCGCGCCGCTCGGGGGCGCTGCAGATGGGCGCGGGCGCCGTGATGGTCGTCGTCGCCGTGTTGATGCTCGCCGACTACGACGTGCGCTTCCAGAACGCGATCGCCGACGACCTGCCGGCGTTCGTCGTCAACCCGACGCGCTCGCTCGAGAGCAGCCGGGCCGTCCACGACCGTCTGGCGGACCTCCACCCGGCGCGGCGCGGGATCGGAACCGCCGCCGCCCACCCGTCCGCGCTCACCCGGGCGGGCGGCATCCACGGGAAGGTCCTCCCGGTCCTCGGCACCGCGCCGGAGTTCCTCGGGACCCAGCGCTGGTTCAACACCCCGGGCGACCGGCCCCTGACGCTGCGCGAGCTGCGCGGCCGCGTCGTGCTCGTCGACTTCTGGACCTACACGTGCATCAACTGCATCCGCACGCTGCCGTTCCTGAAGGCCTGGGACGCGCGCTACCGCTCCGAGGGGCTGACCATCGTCGGCGTCCACACGCCGGAGTTCCCGTTCGAGCGCGATGCCGGCAACGTCCGCGACGCGATCGGCCGCAACGGGCTGCGCTATCCGGTCGCGCAGGACAACGAGTACGCGACCTGGAACGCGTACGGCAACGAGTACTGGCCGGCGACGTACCTGATCGACGCGCGCGGCCGGGTGCGCTACGTGCACTTCGGCGAGGGCGACGACGACCAGACCGAGCAGGCGATCCGCGACCTCCTCGCCGAGGCGGGCGACCGCCCGGGCGCCCACGCCCCGCCCGTGAAGGCCGAGGGCGTCTCGCGGCAGATCACGACGCCCGAGAGCTACCTCGGCTCCGCGCGCTTCGCGAGCGGGCGGCTGACCGACGGCGTCCAGGACTTCGCGGAGGCCGCCGCCGGCCCGGCCCCGAACGGCATCGCGTACGACGGCACGTGGGAGATCGCCCCGGAGGCGGCGACGGCGGTCCGCGACGCGAAGCTCAGCCTCGACTTCGGCGCGCAGCGGGTGTTCCTCGTCCTCGGCTCCGAGGACCGCCGCCCCCGGCCGGTCCGCGTGCTGCTCGACGGGCGGCCGATCCCGCCCGGACTGGCCGGGCCCGACGTGCACGGCGGCGCCGCGATCGTCGACCGCCAGCGGCTCTACCGGCTCGTGGACCTGCCCCGCGCTGGCCACCACGTGTTGACGCTCGAGGTCGCGCCCGGGGTCTCGGGCTACGCGTTCACGTTCGGCTGAGGCTAGGGGTGCCGACGGCGACCCGCACGCATCAGGGTGCGCCGGTGGCCGCTGTCGCCGGGAGGCGGGCCCCCGTGCGCTCTCGGGGTGCCGACGGCGACCCGCACGCATCAGGGTGCGCCGGTGGCCGCTGTCGCCGGGAGGCGGGCCCCCGTGCGCTCTCGGGGTGCCGACGGCGACCCGCACGCATCAGGGTGCGCCGGTGGCCGCTGTCGCCGGGAGGCGGGCCACCGTGCGCTCTCGGGGTGCCGACGGCGACCCGCACGCATCAGGGCTTTCCCTCTAATTGGTGCCGAGCCGGGCCGCAAGGTCCGTCATCTGCGCCTGGCTGCGCTGCATCGCCGACTCCATCGCGGTGAACTGCCTGCGCAGCAGCGCCTCCTTGGCGGTGAGGCGGTCGTCGAGGCGCGTCACCTTGTCGGCGATGCGCGTGACCTCCTTGCCGGCGCCGTCGATGCGCTGGTCGAGGATGCCGTTCGTCGTGACGAGCGGGTCGAGGAGCTTCTTGAACGACTGGCTGAAGCCCTCGGTGCCGGCGACGCCGCCGAGCAGCTTCTGTACGGACAGCGAGTCCTTGTCGAGCGCGGCGTTGAACGCGGGCTCGTCGAACGTCAGGCGGCCCTTGACCGAGTCGGCGTTCGTCGCGTCGGCGCCCGTCGTCGCGCCGGTCGAGATGCCGATCGAGGACAGCAGGGAGAACCCGGCGCCCATGCCCGCCACGGGCGAGCCGACCGACGTGCGCAGGTTGCTGAGGATGCCCTTCAGGCCGGAGTCGCCGTACAGCGCGCCCAGGGCCGCCTCGCTGCTGCTGGACGGGTTGGTCACGCGCTTCTCGCTCGTCTTGGACGAGACGAAGTCGACGACGTCGTTGTAGGCGCTGACGAACGCCTTCATCTTCGCGGTCAGCGCCGTTCGATCGACCCCCGGGTTCGAGACGTTGACGACCGTGCCGTCGCTGAGACCCTTGAGCGTCAGCTCGACGCCCGGGATGAGCCCGCCGATGACGTTGGACTGCTGGTCGGGCTGGTCGATTCCGTTGATGTTGACCTTGGCGTTCTGGCCCGGGCGGGTCGACACCGGCGCGCCGAGCGCGGCGCCGGTCGCCGTGAAGTCGCTGCTCGTCCCCGTCGTCCGGCTGGACAGCACGAGCTTGCCGTTGCCGACGTTGATGGCGAAGACGCCGAGCTGGGAGTTCGAGTTGATCGCCGACGCGGCTTGATCGATGTCCGAGTCCGGGTCGATGTTCACGCTCACGCCGCCGATGTCGATGGCGCTCGCCGTGGGCTGCGGCGTCCACACGAACGTCTGCTGCGCGGACGTCGCCATCTGCGTGACCTTGACGCTGAAGCCGCCGGGTGCGGCGCCGCCGGTCATGCGCACGCCCAGCTTCGCGGGGTCGCCCGAGTCGACGGTCTGCATCGGCGTCCACGACAGCGTCGAGCCGAGGTCGTCGGCGGCGGTCTTGAGGTTCTTCAGGCGCGTCTCGACGTCGCGCAGCGCGGACTGGCGCGTCTGGGCGGCGACCTTGTCGTGGCCCCAGCGCGCGGCGGGCGCGCGCTCGATCGACAGCAGCTGCGCGACGATCGTGTCGGTGTCCATCCCGGAGACGAGCCCTCCGAGCTGCAGGCCGGCCATGTCAGCGAACCTCCATGCGAACGGTGCGGGTCAGGCCGCGTCCGGAGGCAGCAGGCCGGATGGGTCGACGACCTCGTGCAGGCTGAGCGGGCGGACGAGCGCGCCGTCGTGGCTGCGCAGCTGCGCGCAGACGCCTCGGGTGAGGTCGAGCCGGACCTGCAGCCCCGCGGCATCGAGCTCGCGGTACACGCGGGCCGCCTCGTCGAGGGCGGCCAGCGCCTCCGGCGGGGGCGGCGAGCGCCGCTCGCGCTCCGCGGCGAGGTCGAAGACCTCGGCGAACCGACCGGGGACCGCCGGGGCCGCCGGCCTGGCCGGCGGGCGCACGGGCAGCGGCGTCACCTTGGCAAGCTGCGACGCCTCCGGATGCATTGACGTTCCTCCTGGATCGGGTCCCGGCGCCCCCTCCGTGGGACGCCGTGCTCCCACCGGTCATCGGCGCCGTCCCGTAGCCCTTGACGAGCCGTGGGCGGCCCTGGCCGCCTGTACGGCCGGCGGCCGCACCGGTCCCGGCGGTCAACCGTGGACCCGCTCGAGGATGCGCAGCGCCGCGGGGTGGCCCGGATCGAGGCTGAGCGCCTCCTGCGCGAACAGCAGCGCATCCTCGGGCAGCGCCCGGCCGACCGCGACCCAGCCGAGCCCGGCGAGCGCGTCGGCGTCCGCCGGGCCCTCACGGACGACGGCGATCCACTCGTCGGCGGCGGACTCCAGGAAGCCGCGGCGCAGATAGAGCCGGGCGAGGCGCTCGCGCCGCTCGCGGTCGGCCAGCGGGAGCGCGTCGACGAGCCCGACCAGCGTCGCGAACGCGTCGACGTCGGTGACCCGCAGCAGCGCCTCGAGCATCGTCATGAGCGGCTCGGTCGCGGCGGCCGGCAGCGGCGCGGGGCCGGATCCGGCCTCGCCGGCGAGACCAGCCCGCCAGGCGTCCAGGAGGGCCACCTCGCCCGCCGGCAGCCCGACCGTGCGCGCGTGGTCGAGCACCCGGGCGGCGCCCGTCGCGTCGCCGGCGGCCAGCCGCGCGAAGGCGGCCGAGCGGGCGGCGTCGGCGGCGCACGCGGCGGCGGCGTCGACCATGAGCGCCTCGTCGGCCGCCTCGGCGTAGCGCCGCTGCGAGAGCAGCGCCTCGGCGAGCGCCAGGCGCGGGACGGCGGCGTCGGGCTGGGCGTCGAGGACGGCGCGCAGCTCCACCTCGGCCTCCTGCACCGCCTTGGCCTCGTAGAGCGCGAGCGCGAGCATGAAGCGCGCGGCCGGAGTGACGTGGTCGAACGCGCCGTGGACGGTGGTCACCACGGTCGCCGGATCGGCACAGCGAGCGAGCATCGTCGCCGCGAGCGGGTCGACGGTGCCCAGGAAGCGCGGGTGCTCGACGAGCGCGCGGTGCAGCAGCGGCTCGGCGTCGTCGAGCCGGCCCTGCTCGCGGCGCAGGTCGCCCAGGGCGGACAGCGCGAGGAAGGTGCCGCAGCCGACGGTGGCCGAGTACCCGCTCGGAGCGTCGCCCCACTCAAGGCAGGTCTCCAGCAGCTCGGCGGCCCGATCGCCGTCGCCCAGAGCCCGGGCGGCGAGCGCCTGCTCGAAGACGACGTCGGTGAAGCCGGGCAGGAACGCGAGGACCTCCTCGCCGCGCGCGAGCGCCGCGGCGTCCTGGCCGCACAGGCGCATCGCCTTGATCAGGCGGCTGGACAGCGACGGCAGGAAGCCGTACGCCGTCTTGGCCGGGTCGTCGCGGACCATGTCCCACGCCTTGGTGAACGCGGCCAGCGCGGCCTCGCTGTCACCCGCGGCGGCGTGCTCGGACCCGAGGTTGAAGTGCAGGAACGGCGAGTCGAGCCCCTCGGCGACCTGCCGCTCGAGCAGCTCGATGTTGCGGCGCGACTTCTCCTTGGCGTCGCGGACGGCGCCGAGGTAGCCATAGTGCTCGATGCGCACGTTCGTGGACTCGAAGCGCTCGGGCAGGAAGCCCGGCAGCCGGTGGGCGATCTGCTCATGGATGCGGCCCTCGAACCGGTACTCGGGCCGGTTGCGGAACAGGCGCAGCGCGTTGTGGGTGACCGCGGTGCCGTCCTCGAGGTTGCCGGTGTGGTTGGTCTCGGTGACGTAGAACGCCTCGCGCCAGGTGCGCCCGCACAGCTCGCGCAGCCGCGGGCCGTCGCCGTCGACGAGCACCTCGTCGGCATCGAGGAACAGCAGCCAGTCGCCGGCCGCCGCGTCGAAGGAGACGTTGCGCGCCGCCGAGAAGTCGCCGATCCACTCGCGCTCGAGGACGGTCGCGCCGAACTCACGGGCGATCTCGATCGTGCGGTCGGTCGAGCCGGTGTCGACGACGACGATCTCGTCGACGTGGTCGCGCACGGCGGCGAGGCACTGGCCGAGCATCGCCTCCTCGTCCTTGACGATCATGCACAGCGAGAGCGTCAACCCGGTGGCGGGCCGGGCGCGGTCGGCGGCGCGCCGGCCGCGGTCGCGCAGGTCCTTCAGACGCGCGCGCACGCCGGAGGGCAGGGGCAGCGGACCGTCGAGGCCCGCGGAACGGCGGCGCGCGATCTCGGCGAGGTTGGCCTGGGTGTGCGGCAGCTCGGGGTCGAGGCGGCCGGCGGCGGCGAAGAGCCGCTCGGCGGCGGTGAGCTCGCCCAGCTCGTAGAGGGCGATGCCCGCGACGTTGACGACCGCCGGCTCGCGCGGCTCGGCGTCGAGGAGGCGCAGCGCGGCGTCGGCGACCGCGGCGAAGGCCGGCCCGACGGCCGCCGGCGTGCGGCCCTTGACGCCCAGGCCCGCCTCGAGCAGGCGCATGCGCGCCTCGTAGCGGCGGTGGACGTCCTCGATCTCGGCGGCCTCGGCGAACAGGCGCCGGTAGCCCGGCAGGTCGCCGGTGGCGATCAGGCGCTGTGCGCGGGCGAAGAGCAGGACCGCCGGCGCGGCGACGGGCGCGGACGGCGTGGACGAGGCGGCGGACGGACCGACGGGATCGGTGAGGCGGAGTGCCATGCGGGGAGCGAACCTCTCGCAGCGGGGAACGTGCCCCCGGGTCATCGGCCGGGCCGCGCGGAACTTCAGCCGCATGGGTCGCATCCCCAGAACTGGGGAGGGCCGGCGTTGACGCATATCCGACCCCGTCGTACCGAGTTCTGGGGATGGGGGCGCATTCGCGCCGACCCGATACCTCCCAGCGTCCCCATCCCGCCCGAGGAGTTCCCCGCCATGTCCGTCACCCTCGCCCCACCATCGGCGCGACGCCTCTCCGCCGACGAGAGCCTCGCCCTGTGGCTCGACTACCGGCGCACGAAGGACGCGGCGCTGCGCGACCGCCTGGTGCTGACCTTCGCCCCGATGGTGAAGTACATCGTGTACCGCAAGGTCCGCGAGATGCCCGCCAACGCGGAGGTCGAGGACTTCATCTCCTGCGGGCTGGAGGCGCTCATCGTCTCCATCGACCGCTACGACCCCGCGAAGGGCGCGACGCTCGAGCAGTACGCCTGGACCCGGATCCACGGCGCCGTGCTCGACGAGCTGCGCCGCCAGGACTGGGCGCCGCGCTCGGTGCGCCGCTGGGAGCGCGACATCAACAAGGCGACGGAGGAGTTCTCGATCCTCCACGGCCGCCGCCCCACCCGCGACGAGCTGGCCGACGCCATGGGCATCACCGTCGGCGAGCTGCGCCGCCACCTCGACGAGATCGTCTCCTCCGACGTCACGTCGCTCAACGCGCTCGTGCTCTCCGACGACGACACGACCATCGAGCGCGTCGACACCCTCGTCTCCCAGGACGAGCGCCTCGATCCCGAGCACGCCGCCGCCACGGAGGAGCTCAAGGACAGGTTCCGCACGGCGTTCGCGCAGCTCCCGCGCCGCGAGCGCGAGGTCGCGGTCATGCTCTACGTCAAGAACCTGACCCTGGCCGAGATCGGCGAGGTGCTCGGCGTGTCCGAGAGCCGCGTGTGCCAGATCCACAGTGCGCTCAAGCGCACGCTGCGCAGCGCGCTGTCCGCCGAGGAGGAGCTCTACCGCCTCGTCGCTTAGGCGTGAACCCACGGGGGCCCACCTCCCGCCGGCAGACGCTGCAAGCCCACCTGGCAACGCCGCGGGCCGGCGTCGGCGCCCTTAGCGGCTTGCGTCTCTCAGGGCCCCGAGGTCCATGCGGTGCGTCCACACGAGCGCCTCGGCCACCGCCGCCCACAGCTCCTCGGGCACCTCGGCGTCGAGCTGCATGCCGGCCAGCGCATCGGCCAGGAGCGCGTCGTCGCGGACGGGGACACCAGCGGCGCGCGCGGCCTCGACGATCCGCCGGGCCATCTCGCCGCGCCCTGCGGCGACCATCTTCGGCGCGCCCGGGACGGCCGGGTCGTAGCGCAGCGCGGCCGCGCGGTCGGGCGGCGGACGCTCCTCACGCCGATCAGGCACGAAGGTCCACCGACTCTCCACGCTCGCGGACACTGACGCTCGCCGGGCGTCCGGTCGCTGCGGCCAGCGCGGCCCGCAGGTCGGCGGCGCTTCCGCGCAGGCGCTCGGCCGCCGCTCCGGACGGGGCGTGCACGGTGCCCGCCACCGCGCCGGGCGTGATCTCCAGCGCGATGTCGACGCGCCCGATCGCCGCCGCCTCGTAGCGCAGCGTCACGCGCGACGGCCCGCCACCGCCTCGCGCCGCGGCGCGCACGTCATCGGGGTCGATGAACAGCCGCGCCAGCGCGCCTCCGGGCAGCGCCACGACGAGGCCGGCCCGGATCGCCGCGGCCAGCGGATCCCCGGTCGCCGGGGTCACCGCCGCGGCCGCCTGCTGCGGCGGCGCGCCCGCCGCCTCGGGCTCGCCGACGACGCGCAGCACGATCCGCTCGCTGCCCGCCTCCTGGACGCGCAGGCGCAGCCGCGCGCCCTCGGGCAGCCCCTCGGGAAGCCTCGCGACGACGCGGACGCCGGCGAGCGACAGCATCCCCTGCCCCAGGACGCGCGCGGGCAGGACGTCGCCGGCGCGGACGGGGACCTCGGGCATGAGCCCGCGCAGCAGGACGAGATCGACGCCAACGCCGGCCATCCTCAAGAAGTGTGGCGGGTGGCCGACCATCGGTGCGATGGAGCGCGGCCTCTACATCGCAGCCTCCGGCATGCTCGCCGAGCAGGTGCGCCAGGACCAGATCGCCAACGAGCTGGCGAACGCGTCGACGGCCGGCTACAAGGCGGACCGCTCCTCGCAGCACGCGTTCGGCGACCTGCTGCTCGCGAACACGCAGACCGGGCAGGAGGTCGGCCCGCTCGGCTTCGGCGCGCAGATCGCCGAGACCGTCACCGACCTGACGCCGCAGGCGCTGCGCCGGACCGGCGAGCCGCTCGACTTCGCGGTCGAGGGCGAGGGCTGGTTCGGCGTGCGCACGGCCAACGGCGTGCGCTACACCCGCAACGGCGCCTTCACCGAAGGCCCGGGCGGCCGGCTCGTCGACCAGATGGGCAACCCCGTGCTGTCGCAGAACGGCGGCACGGTCCGCGTCACCGGCGGCGCGGTGGACCCCGGCCGGCTCGGCGTCTTCGACGTCCCCAACGCGGCGAAGGAGGGCGACTCGCTCTTCACCGGCGCCGCACAGGGACAGGCCGCCGGCCGCGTCACCGCCGGCGCGCTCGAGGGCTCGGGTGTCGACCCGGCCCGCGCAATGGTCGACATGATCTCCTCCCTGCGCTCGTTCGAGGCGGGGCAGAAGGCGATCACGACGATCGACGAGACGCTGCAGCGCGCAGCCGCCCAGGTCGGGTCCCTCAGCGGGTAGGCGCTCGGGGCGTGCCGTCGGCACCCTTAGCGCCCACGGGGGCCCGCCTCCCGCCGGCAGACGTTGCAAGCCCACCTGGCAACGCCGCGGGCCGGCGTCGGCACCCCTAGACCCTATGAGGCGGTCGGCCCGGAAGGGGTTGACTGCCGAGGCTGATGGCCGGACGCTCCTCGCGGGGGTTTGTCTGACCAGAGGGATGGCCTCTGGCTGACCCCAGATGAGTGAGGAGGTCCGGCCATGACCGGAACGATGACGTGGGTCGGTCTCGATGTCCATGCCCGCTCGACGCACGCGGCAGCGATCGACACGATGACCGGCGAGCTGCGACGCGCGAAGTTCGGCCCTGGGTTGGAGGCACCGATCGCGTGGATGCTCCAGCAGCCCGGTCCGGCACGCGCGTGCTATGAGGCCGGGTCGACCGGTTTCGGGCTCTACCGAGCGGCGACGACAGCGGGGATCGCGATGCAGGTGATCGCGCCCGGGAAGACCCCGCGGGGATCGTCTGACAGAGTCAAGAGCGACCGCAAGGACGCCGAGCTTCTGGTCCGGTTGTTGCTGGCCGGGTCGCTGACGCGGGTCGTGGTGCCGCCGCCGGAGATCGAGGCCGCCAGAGAGATGACCCGCGCCCACGATGCGTGCCGGCGCGATCTGATGGACGCCCGCCATCGCGTGAGCAAGATGCTGTTGCGCCACGGGCGGGTCTATCCCAAGCCGACGACCTGGACCACCGAGCACCGTCGCTGGTTGTCGCGTCAGCAGTTCGGCGAGCCGGCCAGCGCCCTGGTCTTCGCCGATCTCATCGCGGCGGTCGACGGGTTGACGGCGCGCAAGCAGGCGGTCGCACTGCAACTCGCCCAGCTTGCGACGGACGAGCGGTGGTGGCCGACCGTCGCCCGGCTGCGCGCGTTCAGAGGCATCGACACGCTGAGCGCCCTGTCGATCCACCTCGAGCTCGGCGGCGACTGGCGCCGCTTTGAGCGCGCCGCCGCGCTGGGCGCGTGGCTGGGACTGACACCGACGCTCAACCAGTCCGGTGAGTCCTCGCGCCAGGGCTCGATCACCAAGACCGGCTCGACGCTCGCCCGCAGGTTGTTGGTCGAGTCGGCCTGGCACTACGGCCGCGAACCACGGCTGGGCGCGACACTGGCCAACCGCCAGGCCCGACAGCCCGACCACATCCTCGCGATCAGCAACCGCGCCCAGCAGCGCCTCTATAAGGTCCATCGCACGATGAAGGCCCGCGGCAAGCCCCACAACATCGTGGTGGTCGCTTGCGCACGGCAGCTCGCCGGGTTCCTCTGGGCCGCCGCCACCGCCGACTGACCCGCGGCTGAGAACACCACGGTCGGTGGGCCGGGGCGCCGGGCCATCAGCGGCCGGCACGCGCGAACGTTCTATGAGCACCCCCTCGGGGGCGGCACGCTCGTTCCTAGACAGCACAAGCCGGCAGCACGAAACCGGGCCCTGAGGTACCCAACCCTCGCATCTCAGACTGGCAACGCCGACACCGAGCCCGGCGTCCCGGCCCACCGACCAACCCCGCCCGACGGCCGCCAAGCGGACGGCGATCACGCACGCCCACTTGACAACACGACGGACATATCAGAACGCGCGTCCACGAGCCGCTCAAGTCCGGCGGCGCGCGACCGACCACCGGGCTGACCACAGGTGGACCGGCTGGACCGCAAGGAGCGGGGGCCGGGGCTCTCCACGTTTTGACGCACCGGCTGGACCGCAAGGAGCGGGGGCCGGGGCTCCGACAAGGAACCCGATGCTCGAAGGCATGTACACGGCCGCCGCCGGCATGGCGGCGCAGCAGCAGCGTCTCGACGCGCTGAGCAACGATCTCGCGAACGTCAACACCGTGGGCTACAAGCGCGTGCGGGTGGCCTTCCGCGATCTCGTGTACACGCCCAGCGGTCCCGGCGGCCGACCCGGCGTCACCGAGGGCTCCGGCGCCGCCGCCTCGGCCATCGGCCGCAGCTCGCTCGCCGGTGCGCTCAAGCAGACGGGCGAGCCGCTCGACGTCGCCATCACCGGCCCCGGCTTCCTGCAGGTCCGCCGGCCCGACGGCACGAACGCGCTGACGCGCGACGGCCAGCTCACCGTCGACGCGCGGCGCCGCCTCAACGCGGGCGGCCTGCCGCTGCAGCCGCCGGTGCGCATCCCCAACGGCGTCCAGGAGAAGGACGTCGCGATCTCCCCCGACGGCCGCATCGACGCCGGCGGCGCGAACGTCGGGCGCGTCAACCTCCTCACCGTCCGCGCGCCCGACCGCCTGAGCCCGGTCGGCGACTCCCTCTTCACGACGAACGCGGCCAGCGGCGCGGCGACCCGGGCGGGCGCCGGCACGACCCTGCAGCAGGGCGCGCTCGAGCAGTCCAACGTCGACATCGGCGACGCGATGACGGACATGATCGCCACGCAGCGCAACTACTCGCTCGCCAGCCGGGCGATCGACATGGCCGACCAGATGGCCCAGATGGCCAACGGGATCAAGAAGTGAGACCCCGCGGGTCCTCACCCACCGCGGCTTCGACCCTGCGGGAGGTGTCCTCGTGAGTCCTGTGCCGGCCATCGACCAGGCGGCGCTGCCGGCCGACGTGCGCTCCGCCGCTCCCCAGACGCGTGCGCGCTACCAGGCCGCCCTCTCCTTCGAGCGCCAGCTCACGACGGTGCTCGCCAAGCAGCTCTCGTCCACCGCCGGCGAGGCGCTCGGCAGCGGCGCGTACGCCCAGCTGCTGCCCGAGGCGCTCGCCGACGCCGTCACCGCGGCCGGCGGCCTCGGGCTCGCCCGCGGCCTCGCTGGCCTCGGCGCCCCCGCGAGCGGCGAGGAGGCGGCGTGACCGTCGCGCTCGCCGCCGTGGGCCCGGCCGAGTCGACGCTCGGGCCCGCGGTCATCGCCCACCTCGACGCCCAGCTCGAGTCGGCCCGGCGCCTGCTGGACATCGTGCTGCGCCAGGGCGCCGCGATCCGCCGCCAGGACGTCGACGAGGTCCTCTCCCGCATGACCGACCTGCAGGGCGAGATGGAGCACCGCGGCGGCCTCGAGCTGCGGCGCACCGAGCTGCTGACCGACGCCGGCGCCCAGCTCAGCGTCGCCGGGCACGCCATCACGCTCGACGCGATGACGACGCTCCTGGCGCCGCACGAGGCGGCCGCCGCACGTCAGCGCAGCGCCGAGCTGCGCGGCCTGCTCGGCGAGATCGGCCGCGAGCACGCGATCAACCGCGCGCTCATGCGCCAGGAGCTCGCGTTCCTCGACCACCTGACGCGGCTGATGTCCGGCACCGCCGACCTGGGCTACCGCCCTCCCGTCGAGCGCCCGGGCGAGGGCATGCGCGTCAGCGCGCCCGCGTCCGCCCACCGCCTGCTGGACCTGGAGGCGTGATGAGACCCCGCGGGTCGTCATCCGCCACGACATCGGCCATGAGGCGGGCAACTCGATGACCGGCATCTCGAGCTTCTTCGGGATCCAGACCTCGCTGCGCGGGCTGCTCGCCCAGCAGGCCGGCCTGGACGTCACGGCGCACAACATCGCCAACGCCGAGACCCCCGGCTACTCGCGCCAGACGGCCCAGCTCGAGTCGGTCACCGGCCTGAAGCTGGCCAGCGGCGCGCTCGCGGGCGGCGGCGGCGCCCTGCTCGGAGGCGGCGTCGACGTGACCGCCTACGCGCGGGCCCGCGACGCGTTCGCGGACATCCAGTACCGCGCCCAGGCGTCCCTGCACGGCAACGCGGAGACGACGACCTCGGCGCTCTCGACGGTCGAGGAGTCGCTCAACGAGCCCGGCACGACCGGCATCTCGGCCCTGCTGTCGAAGTTCTGGGACGCCTGGCAGGCGGTCTCCAACCAGCCGGAGGACCCGGCGACGAAGTCCGCGCTGGCCGTCACCGCCCGGGCGCTCACCGACGGCATCCGCTCGTTCGACGGCCAGTTGAGCGCCGTCGGGACCAACGCGGCGAGCGAGCTCGCCGGCATCACCTCCGCCAACGGCCCGATCCTTCAGAACGCGACCGCGATCGCCCGCCTCAACGGCGAGATCAGCGCGGCCATCTCCGCCGGCCGCCAGCCGAACGACCTGCTCGACCAGCGCGACAAGCTCCTCGACGAGCTCTCCGAGTACGGGCAGGTGACGGTGACCGACCTGCAGAACGGCTCGATCCAGGTCGCCTTCGGCGGCGTCGCGACCCCGCTGCTCGTCGACGACACGACCGCTTGGGCCCCTACCGCCCCCGCGACGACCCTCTTCCCCACGCCGGCCGCCGGCGGCAGGATCGGCGCGCTGCAGACGCTGTCGCTGGTCCCGGGCGGCACGATCGACGGCTACCGCAAGGAGCTGGACGCGTTCGCCGCCAAGCTCGTCTCCGACGTCAACCTGGCCCACGGGACGCCCTTCTTCGACACCGCGGGCACCACCGCCGCGACGGTCGCGGTGGACGCCGGCATCCTCGCCGCGCCGACCACGATCCGCACGACCAACCTGGCCGGCGCCCCCGCCGGCGCCAACGACGTCGCCCGCGGGGTCGCGCAGCTGCGGTCCGGCGCCGCGGACAAGCTCTACGCCGGCTTCGTCCTGCGGGTGGGCAACGAGTCCCTGGACGCGCAGCGCCGCGAGGGCTCGTCCGCCGCCACCCTCGCGTCCGCGTCCGACCGGCGCGCGTCGGTCAGCGGCGTCTCGCTCGACGAGGAGATGGCGAACATGATCCGCTTCCAGCGCGGCTACCAGGCCTCGGCGCGGACGATGTCCACGGTCGACGAGATGCTCGACACGCTCATCAACCGCACGGGGCGGGTGGGGCTGTAGTGAGAGCCCGCGGGTCCTCACCCACCACGACCCCGAACCTGCGGGAGAGTGCGTCGTGAGCATCCGCATCACCCAGGGCATGTCGCAGCGCCGGCTGCTGACCGACCTGCAGGCCGCCCACGGCCGCGTCGAGCGCGCCCAGCGCGAGATGTCGACGCAGAAGCGCATCCTGAAGCCGTCGGACGACCCGATCGGCGCGCAGCGCGCGGTCCTCGCCCGCGGCGAGCTCGCCGCCAACGCCCAGTACCAGACGAACGTCACGCAGGCGCGCGGCTTCATGGAGACGACCGACGAGGCGCTCGACTCGGTCACGAACCTCCTGCACCGCGCCCGCGAGCTGACCGTCCAGGGCGCCAACGACGCGACCGGGCCGAGCGCGCGCAGGAACATCGCGCTCGAGATCGACCAGATCGTCGCCGCGGTCAAGCAGGCGGCCAACGCGTCCTACGGCGGCGTGTACGTGTTCGCCGGCACGGACACGACGAACCCGCCCTACGACACGACGTCCGTTCCGGCGGTCGACACCTACGGCGGCGACGACAACGTCATCGCCCGCGAGATGGGCCAGGGGATCGCCGTCCAGGTCAACACGCTCGTCGACCAGGCGCCCAACCCGCTCATCGGCAGCGGTCAGACGCCTGGCGACACCGGCCTGCTGCGCACGCTGCGCGACATCTCCGACCATCTCAAGAACGGCACGACGGCCGACACCGAGGCCCTGCGCAACGGCGACCTCAAGGCGCTCGAGCGCAACCTCGACGAGATCGGCGTCGCCCGCGCCGGGGTCGGGGCCACGGTCGCGCGACTCGACGCCGCCGACGCGCGCCTGGCCAGCGCCGAGCAGACTGCGACCCAGCTTCTCTCCGAGACCGAGGACGTGGACTTCGCCGAGGCGGCCCTCGCCCTCTCCAGCCAACAGACCATCTACGAGGCCGCGCTACGGAGCGGCGCGTCCATCATCCAACCCTCGCTCCTGGACTTCCTCCGGTGACACCAGTTCATTCCCACCCACCCTGCGACCGATGCCGTATGGAGGCACCATGGCAGTGACCCTGCAGAGCACCCGGTTCGGGCCGCTCGAGATCCCCGAGGACGCCGTCCTCGAGTTCCCCCAGGGCCTCATCGGCCTCGGCGGGAGCCGCTACACGCTGCTCGCTCGCAGCGACGACGCCGCCTTCGTGTGGCTGCACTCGCTCGAAGACCCGGCGCTGGCCCTTCCGCTGACGAACCCGTGGCGGTTCTTCGACTCCTACGAGGTCGAGATCGCCGACGACGAGGCCGACCGCCTCGGGGTCGACGCCGCCGGCGACACCGCCGTCTACGTGACGGTCCGCGCGGCCGAGGCGCTGGAGGACTTCAGCGCGAACCTCCGCGCGCCGATCCTTGTCTCAGGCGGGTTCGGCCATCAGGTCATCAACCAGGCCCCGGACGCCCCGGTCCGGGCCCCGCTCTTCTCCACCTCGGCGGAGAAGGCGGCCTGAGCAGATCGCGGCCACCCCGGTCGGCGCATCCCCACGATCCATTTTCCAAGGAGGAATCTGACCCATGCTCATCATCACCCGAAAGCCCGGCGAGAAGATCATGCTGGGCGACGACACCGTCATCGAGGTGATCGAGGTCAGCGGTTCGAGCGTTCGCATCGGAATCGACGCGCCCCGCTCCCTGCCCGTGTACCGGGAGGAGATCTGGCGCTCCGTCAAGGAGGAGAACGCCGCGGCGGCCACGGCCGGCCCCGACGCCCTCCCCAGCGACCTCCCCGTCACCAAGTAGAGAAAAAGGACTTCGCTCCAATGTCCCTGAGGATCAACCACAACGTCCAGGCGCTCAACGCCCACCGGCAGCTCTCCGGCACCAGCGAGGGCATGTCGAAGGCGATGGAGCGCCTCTCGTCGGGCTACCGGATCAACCGGGCCTCCGACGACGCCGCCGGCCTCGGCATCTCCGAGAAGATGCGCGGCCAGATCCGCGGCCTCGCCCAGGCCAACCGCAACATGCAGGACGGCATCTCGCTCGTGCAGACCGCCGAGGCGAACCTCGACGAGGTGCACTCGATGCTCCAGCGCATGCGCGAGCTGGCCGTGCAGTACCAGAACGGCACGATGTCGTCGGCCAACCAGTCCGCGATCCAGTCCGAGATCTACCAGCTCGCGTCCGAGATCGACCGCATCGGCCAGCAGGCCCAGTTCAACGGCATCACGTTCCTGGCGACCGCCGGCACGGTGTCCTTCCAGGTCGGCGCCAACGACGGCCAGGTCATCACGGTCGCCACGATCAGCCTCGGCAGCACGCTGCCGGCGAACTACTACGACGTGTCGCTCGGCACGTCGATCTCGAACCTCGACGCGGCGATCGAGTCGATCTCGGCGACGCGCTCGACGTTCGGCGCGGTGCAGAACCGCCTCGAGCACTCGGTCAACGCCGCGTCGGCCTACCAGGAGAACCTGGTGGCCGCCGAGTCGCGGATCCGCGACGTCGACATGGCCGAGCAGATGATCGAGTTCACGAAGCTGCAGGTCCTGCAGCAGGCGGGCACCTCGATGCTCTCCCAGGCCAACCAGTCCACCCAGGGCGTCCTGTCCCTGCTGCAGGGCTGATCACCCCGCGCGCGCCAACGCGGGCGGTGAACACGACACGCAGACCGGCGGGGGCGTCAACATAGGGCGCAGACGATGACGACCCCCGTCGGCACCCTGCTCAGCGGCCGTTACCGGCTGGACGCCCAGATCGGATCCGGTGGCATGTCGACGGTCTTCCGCGCCTTCGACACCGTGCTCGAGCGTCCCGTGGCGATCAAGCTCATGCACCGGGAGATGTCGTCGGACTCCGACCAGCTCGAGCGCTTCCGGCGCGAAGCGCGCGCGGTCGCGCAGCTCAACCACCCGCACATCGTCCAGGTCATCGACGCGGGCGAGGACGACAACACGCCCTACATCGTCCTCGAGTACATCGAGGGCCAGACCCTGAAGGACTGCATCCGCCGCAAGGGCCGCCTGCCGATCCCCGAGGCGATCGCCTACGCCATCGAGATCGCCCGGGCGCTCGAGGCCGCGCACGCCCGCGCGATCGTCCACCGCGACGTCAAGCCGCAGAACGTCCTCATCGACTCCGAGGGCTCGGCGAAGGTCACCGACTTCGGCATCGCGCGGACCCTGACCGAGGAGGGGCTGACCGCCGACGGGCGGGTGCTGGGCACCACCGACTACGTCTCGCCCGAGCAGGCGCTCGGACACCCGGTCACGGGCCAGTCCGACATCTACTCGCTCGGGATCGTCCTCTACGAGATGCTCACCGGCGAGGTCCCCTTCCGCGGCGAGAACCAGGTCGCGGTGGCGATGAAGCACGTCCGCGAGGACCTCCCCGACGTCAGCATGCGGCGGCCGGAGATCTCCACCGCGCTGGCGGCGGTCGTCGACCACGCCACGGCCAAGGAGCTCGAGCGCCGCTACCAGGATGCCGCCTCGCTGGCCGCCGACCTCGAGGACGTCCTGGCCATCGAGACCGCCCGCGCCGGCGACGCGACCGGCGAGGCGACGACCGTCCTGCGCACGCTGCCCGGCTCGGCCCGCCGGCGCCTGCCCTGGCGGGCGCGCGTCCCCAGGCTCGCCGTGATCGCGCTGCTGCTCCTCGCGGCCGGGGCGATCGGCGCCGTGGTCCTGCTCGCCCGCGACAACACCGAGCGCGGCACCCGCCCCCCGGACATCAAGCCGCAGACGCCGGGCCTGCACGTCGTCGCGCTGCGCTCGAAGGCCGCGCACGACTACGACCCGTTCGGCGGCGACGGCGAGCACTCCGACGAGGCGTCCGCCGCGATCGACGACGACTCGAAGTCGACGTGGTCGACCGAGAGCTACCAGGCCGGCGCGCTCAACAAGCCGGGCGTGGGGCTCTACGTCGACGCCGCACCGGGCGTGGCCGCGCAGCGGATGGAGCTGCGCACGACGACCCCGGGCTGGTCGGGCGCGGTCTACGCCGCGGAGGACGGGCCGCCCGACAGCATCGGCGGCTGGACGAAGGTCGCTTCGCTCAACGACGTCAAGCGCTCGCAGCAGATCTCGCTCGACACCGCGGGCAAGCGCTTCCGCTACTACCTCGTGTGGATCGAGAAGCTGCCCGAGGGCGGGGAGAACGCGACGATCAGCGACCTGGCGCTGCTGAAGTAGGCGAGACTCAGCGCCCCTGTGCTCAGCTGATCTGGTTGCCGAAGATCTGGGCGTGTTGGTGCGACGTCACCTCGAGGATGGTGCCCCAGGGATCCTCGCAGTATCGCGCGTAGTACGGCTGGTCGTCGAACACGCGCATCAGCTTGCTGCGGATCCGCCCCCCGGTGTCAGCGATCCGTTGCGACAGCCCCTCGACGTCGGGGTCGACGACACAGAAGTGGAAGATCCCACCCCGCGTGTAGTCGAAGTTGTCGTCCGTCCCGACGTACGGCGGCTCGACGAACTCGAACAGCTCGACGGCGACGCCGTTTCCGGCGCTCATGTGTGCGATCCGCAGATGACGGCAGCGCTCGCCGAACACGTCGGCCAGCACGTCCGCGAACTCCGCGCCGAAGTCGCCGCCGTCCTCGCAGCTGATCTCCCCGGGCGGTGCGATCTGCGTCCAGCCGAGCACATTCTGGTACCACCGGACGGCCGCGCCGAGGTCCGGGATGGAGATGCCGATGTGCGCGAACGCGCGCGGATACGGCGCTGGGTCCGTCACGGGTTGACCACCCCCGTCGGCTCGCCGTGCAGCGACGCGATCGTGCACTGCACCGCCCGTTCGGTCATGTCGCGGATCGAGCGCCGGCTGACCCCGCCGATGTGCGGGCTCAGGACGACGTTGTCCATGGTCCACAGCGGCGACGACTCGGCCGGCTCCTCGGCGAAGACGTCGAGGCCCGCGCCGCCGAGGTGCCCCGAACGCAACCCGGCGATCAGCGCCGCCTCGTCGACGACGTGCCCTCGCGCGGCATTGACCAGGACGGCGCCGGGCCGCATGCGCGCGATCACGTCGCGGCTGATCAGGCCTCGGGTGGCGGGCGTGAGCGGGACGTTGAGCACGATGATCTCGGACCTGTCGATCAGCTCCTCGAACGTAACGCGCTCGACGTGGGGCAGGTCTCCCGCGACCGGGTCGTGGCCGAGCAGGTGCACGTCGAATCCGCTCAGCCTCCGGCACACCACGCGGCCGATCGCGCCCAGGCCCACCACGCCGACCGTGCGGCCGTGCAGGTCGTCGCCCGCGCGCTCCACCCGGATCCACTCACCGCCGCGGACGATCCGGTCGAAGACCACGATCCGGCGCACTACGGCCAGCATCAGGGCGAGCGTGTGGTCGGCCACCGTGCCCTCCATGTGCCCTGGGGTGGTCGTGACGTCAATGCCCGCGGCACGGGCCGCCACGAGGTCGACGGAGTCGAGCCCGACGCCCACACGGGCGATCACGCGCAGACGCGGGAGCTGCCGGATGACGTCGGCGGTGAACGGGTCGGCGTCGGCGATCACCGCGACCGCGTCGTGGGCGAGCCCGACCAGCTCCTCCTCGCTGCGCTCCTGCAGGCGAGGGGCGAAGCGGACGTCCAGGCCGGCCGCGCGCAGGACGCCGGCCGTCGCGTCGTCCGCGGGATCGAACCCGGACCAGGTCACCAGGACCGTGCCGTCGAGCCCGCTCACCGCGACCCTTGCCCGCGAGTCGTCGCGGCGTGCAGCGCCTCCTCAAGCAGGCGGCGCGCTCCACCGAGCAACAGGTCGGCGTCGTTGCCGCAGTGCACCAGCCGGCATCCGTCGTCCACCGCCTCGGCGATGGCTGCGGGATCGTGGCAGTAGCGGAACCAGGCGATGCCGGCTTCCTCGGCCGCCCGCTCGACCGTGCGCACCAGGTCCCGTGACGCGGCGACCGCCGCGCCGATCTGCCCGTAGTCGGCGACCATCCCCATCGACGCGGCGATGTCGGCGGGTCCGGGCATGACGGCGTCCACGCCTTCGACCGCGAGGATCTCGGCCGCGGCGTCGACGGCCGTGGCCCGCTCCACCTGCACGATGCACAGGGGGTCCGTCGCGGGCGGCCCGAGCCCCGGCACTCCCCCGACGCTGCGACCGCCGAGCGGCGGGTACCGGCAGGACGCGACGCAGCGCGCCGCATCCTCCGCGGAGTCGACCACGGGGAAGACGATGCCCGCGGCGCCGTAGTCGAGGACCGATTCGGCGAAGCCGTATCCGCCGGCGGGCACCCGCACGAGACATGCGAGCCCCGCGGCCGACGCATGGTGGGCGATGCGCGAGATCGTCTCGGGGTTGAACGGGCGATGTTGCGCGTCGACTACGACGAAGTCGAGGCCCTCGCCCGCGAGCGTCGCGAGCAGGGCGGCAACGTCCGCCGACGGAAGCATGAGGTAGATGCCGAACGCGGGACGCCCCGCCGGCGCCATGCCGTGGAGGTCGAATCGGTCGGAGAGCGGACTGGTCATAGCCGAGCAGGAACGCGGGGCGGCACCATCGTGCCGCCCCGCGCCCAGGGTGCCCTGGAGGAGGGTCCTAGCTCTTGCCCCACATGGCCTTGTACTGCTCCTGGTAGTCGTCGGGACCGTTGTACGTCTTCGACGGGCCCAGGCTCTTGACGTTGTCCCACGTGAGCAGGTAGTTCGGCGACTGCAGCGACTTGGGAACCTCCTCGCCCGAGTAGATCCGGGCCGCCGCATCCACCGCGCTCCACGGAGCATCCGCGAACGGGTTCGTCAGGTCGAACTTCTGCACCTGCTTCTTGAGCATGAACGTCACGTTCGACGGCTGCCCGTCCATGCCGGCGACGCTGATCTGGTCCTGCTTGCCGGCCTGCATCACCTGGGTGACCGCGACCGCCGCGGGGGCGTCGTTGGCGCCGACGATCCAGTTGATGTTCGGGTTCTTGTTCAGCTCGGCCTGCAGCTGGGGCGGCAGCGACTGCTGCATCGTATTCAGGTCAAAGATGAGCTTGTTGTAATCACAGTCCGGGCACGCCTGCTTGAGCTGGTCCTCGAAGCCCTTCGTTCGTGACACATCGCAGGCGATCGCCGTGTCTCCGAGGAACAGGACGTTCGCCTTCCCATCGCTGTCCTCCGCGATGGCATCGGCCAGGATCTTGCCCTGGTCGTGGCACAGCTGGTCTGCGATCTGGATGTTCGCGACCGTTCCGTCCGCCTTGTCACCCGTGCCGAATGCGACGATCGGAATGCCGGCCTTCCTCGCCGCGGCATACCCGTCCGCCGCCTGGTTAAGTCCCACCGCCTGCGCGATGATGACGTCGGGCTTGGCGTTGATCGCGTTGGTGAAGCACTGACCCGGCGCCTCCGGCGACGACCCGGAGTCACACTGCTCGTACTTGTAACCGAGCGCCTGGCTGGCCTCCTTCATGCCGTTCGCCGTGGCCTGACACGCCTCGATCGACAGGGCGCACGCGATGTTGTAGATGGACGCCCCCTCCTTTGCCTTGAACGGTTTCAGGCCGGCCACTTTGGGCGCAATCTCGGTACCGGGTGTCGAGTACTTGGAGATCACGCTGTTATCCGTGCTCTCTCCACCGCTCGACGCGCTCGTGGACGCGGACGTGGTCGCTCCGGTGCTTGCCGTACCGCTATCCCCGTCATCCGACGAACCACACGCGGCAAACACTGAAATGATTGCTACGCAGATCACCCCCGCGCCCAGCAGTCGCTGAACTTTCCTCATGTTCCCTTCTCCTCCTCGGCGAATGAGACCGCGGCGCCGCCGGCGACGCCCGAACCCGGTATATCCCTTCGTCGCCGGCGTTGTCAATCACGTACACGACAACGCGTTGGACCACACCTGCGTCTGGTAAAGCGCGATGGAATCGGAAATTTTCGTGCAGGGCGGACGATCCTCCGCCGGTCTCGATCACGGGCCCTTATCAAATGAGATCCAACACGTCTTTGCCACGTCATTGCGCCTCAGCGATACTCGAGGCGCACATCGCGTGTGGGGGGTTAAATGCGAGTTGTGGTCAACTGGGGGCTATGCGACGGTAACGGCGTTTGCTCCGTCGAGGCACCCACGGTCTTTGCGATCGACGACGACGACAATCTGGTCGTATTACAAGAGGACGTTCCCGCCGAGTTGCGGCCTGCCGTCGAGGCCGCGGCCCGGGCGTGCCCCAAGCGCGCCATCACCGTCGACGGCTGACGATGTCGCAGGTGGAGACCGTTCGCGGGCCGGTCGACGTCCAGTCGCTGGGCGCGACCCTGATGCACGAGCACATCGTCAACGTGACCCATGAGGTCGCGCACGACTACCCTCACCTGAGCTGGCCCGAAGGCCGGGATGCGGTGGTGCGATCCGCGGTGCGCCAGCTCCAGGCCGTCAAGGAGTCCGGCATCGACACGGTGGTCGATGCGACGGCGTTCGGGCACGGCCGTGACGTGGCCCTCGTCAAGCGGGTCAACGAGCAGGTGGACATCAACATCGTGGTGTCCACGGGGTATTACACCTACGGTGAAGCGCCCTTCTTCGTCCACCTCCGGCCCCCGGCGGGCCGCGACGTTCTCGTCGACATGTTCGTTCATGACATCCGCGAGGGTGTCGCTGAGACCGGTGTCAAGGCCGGGTTGATCAAATGCGCCACCGATCGCCCCGGGATGACGCCGGTCATCGAGCGGGTGCTGCGCGCGTGCGCGCGGGCACATCGGGAGACGGGCGTACCGATCAGCACCCATACCGTCGCCGGGGATCGCAACGGGCTCGACCAGCAGCGCATCTTCACGGAGGAGGGAGTCGACCTCACCCGCGTCATCATCGGGCACAGCGGCGACTCGACCGACATCGAGTACCTGAAGCGGCTGATGGACGCCGGGTCGGTGATCGGCGCCGACCGCTTCGGCCTCTATGGAGAGGGGTTTCCCGACATGCAGCAGCGCGTGGCGACCGTCGCGCGCCTGTGCGAGCTCGGATACGCGGACCGGATCGTCCTGTCGCACGACTACACCATCCACACCGACTGGTACGACCTCGCGGCACCGCCGATCGAGATGCCGGCCGTGTGGGTCCAGACGCACATCTCCGGCGATGTGCTTCCCGCGCTGCGCGAGCACGGGGTCACCGACGAGCAGATCGACATGATGCTGGTCGGGAACCCCGCGCGGGTCCTCGGCGCGCGCGGTGGGTACTGACGCGTGTGCGGCATCGGGGTCATCGGCGCCTCGCACGCCGGTCTCAGCGCCGCACTGGCCCTGCGGCAGGAGGGGTACGCGGGACCCCTCACGATCGTCGGCGACGAGCCGCTGGAGCCCTACGACCGGCCTCCCCTGTCCAAGCAGGTGCTGACCGGCGAGTGGGCGCGCGGGGACGTGATGCTTCCGTTCGACGCCGAGGCACTGGGCGCCGAGTGGCGGCTCGGCCGCGCTGCGATCGGCCTTGACGCCGAGGCGCGCGCCGTGCGCCTCGACGACGGATCCACCCAGGTCTTCCAGGACGGCGTCGTGATCGCGACCGGCGCGAAGCCGCGGCGCGGCCTCGGTGACGCGCTCGCGGGCGTCCACGTCCTGCGAACGCTCGACGACAGCATCGCGCTCGCAAGCGACCTCGCCGAGGGCCCCCGGCACGTCGCCATCGTCGGCGGGGGCTTCATCGGCGCGGAGGTGGCGGCCGCCTGCGTCGCGCTGGACGTGCCGGTGACCATCCTCGAGGCCCTCTCCGCGCCGTTCGAGCGGATCCTCGGCCCCGACCTCGGCGACGCGGTCGGGGCGATCCACCGTTCGCGCGGCGTCGAGGTCCGCACCGGCTCGCTCGTCGAGCGGCTACGTGGCGACGCCTCGGCGCGCGTGACGTCCGTGTGCCTCAGCGGCGGCGACGAGCTCGCGGCCGACGTGGTGGTGCTGGGTATCGGCGTCGAGCCGTGCACCGCGTGGCTGCAGGACTCCGGCCTCGTGATCGAGGACGGCGTCGTCTGCGACCCGTCGTGTCTCGCGGCGCCCGGCGTCGTCGTCGCCGGCGACGTGGCCCGCTGGCCGTCGCCCGACACGGGCCTGTTGCAACGCGTCGAGCACTGGGACAACGCCATACGCCAGGCCGGGCATGCCGCACGCCGCCTGCTCGGCCACGACGTGGGACGCTACGCGCCCGTGCCGTGGTTCTGGTCCGACCAATATGGCCGCAAGCTCCAGCTCGTGGGCACGGCGGCGGCGTACGACGAGGTCGAGGTCGTGGTCGGCTCGATCGAAGCCGAGCGCTTCGTCGCCCTCTTCCGGCGCGACGACCGTCTCATCGGGGCGTTCGCGATCGGTTGCGTGCGGGAGCTGAACGCTTGCCGGCGGCTGCTGGCCGACACCGCCGCGTGGGAGGACGCCGTCAACGAGCTCGTCGCGCTGGGCGCCTGATGATGCCTTCGCGCCGCAATCCGCCGGTCCCGACCCAGGAGCGCACCGTTGTCCGCCATTGAGGACTTCACCTACGACCCCTTCTCGCCGGAGATGATGCGCGACCCCGCGCCCTCGTACCGGGTGTTGCGCGACCGATTCCCGGTCTACTACTCCGAGCGCTACGACACCTTCTACCTGTCCCGGTTCGCGGACGTCTGGGACTTTCTCTCGCGGAGCGACGGAACGTTCTCGACGTGTGACTCGACGACGCTCGTCGATCCACAGCTCATGCGCCACCACAACCAGGGGACACCGCCGCCGCCGCCCCTCGACCCGTTCAACCATCTCGTCCACGACGTGTCGCCCGGCGGAGCGGACGGCGGCGACGGCGACCAGACGCTGTACGAGGAGGTCCGCCAGGCTCACGGGCGGCCGATGCGCCCCAAGCACGTCAACAGCCTGGAGTCGTTCATCCGGGGCGTCGCGCGGGAGCGACTCGACGCGCTCCTTGCGCGCGGTGAGTTCGACCTCACGCAGGAGTATGGCGGGATCGTGTCGGCATCGACGATGTGCCACATCCTGCACGTCCCGCTGGAGCGCGCTCCGGACGTGCTCGCCGCGATCAACGGCGCGACCCGCACCGACAGTCCCGAGCCGGGCCTCGATCTCACCGGCGTGTTCGAGACCTGCGCCGACTTCATCGAGCCGGTCGTGACGCGCCGGCGCCAGACGGGGTGGGACGGCAGCTGGCCGGCGATCGACGGGATGCTCGACTACCGGATGCGCGGCCGCGAGCTGACCGACCGCGAGGTGGCGATCAACCTGTTCTGCCTGCTCGTGGGCGGCACCGAGACGCTTCCGAAGATCGTCGCGCACGGGCTGCTGGAGCTGTGGCGCCACCCCGATCAGCTGGCCGCGGTGCGCGTGGACCTGCCCCGCAACTGCGGCATCGCGATCAACGAGATGTTCCGGTACTGCGGCCCCGCACAGTGGTTCAGCCGGACGGCGCTGGTGGACACGGAGCTCGCGGGCCAAGCGGTGAAGGCGGGGCAGCGCGTGACCTACCTGCTGCAGTCGGCGGCACGCGACGAGCGCGAGTACCCGGACGCCGACGCGTTCATCTGGGACCGGCCGATCGACCGACAGCTCGCGTTCGGGCTCGGCCAGCACTACTGCATCGGCGTACACCTGGCGAAGCTCGAGGGGCGCATCCTGCTCGAGGAGTTCCTGTCCCGGGTCTCGGAGTACGAGTGCTTCCCGGAGCGATCGCTGCGCCGTCCGTCGAGTTTCCAGATCGGCTTCAACACCCTGCCGGTCGCGATCAAGGAGCACAGCTGAGTGATCACTCCGGCCGGCAAGCGGGTGCTCGTCCCCACCGTTCTCTTCGGCACCAGCGAGCGCATCTTCGAAGACGCCGGGCTCGAGCTCGTCTACGTGTTCGACGTGGAGCAGCGGGAGCGCGTCATGGGAGGATCGCCCGAGCAGCAGGACGGCTACCGCGCACAGATCGAGCGCGTCCTGGAGGAGCGCCTGGCCGACGTCCACGTCCTCTCGGCCATCGGCGTCGCCAGCCAGCTCCCGGTGACCGCGTCGCTGCTCGACCGGGCGCCCAACCTCGAGGTGGTCTTCTGTCCGAGCGCCGGCGTCGACGTCATCGACGTAGACGCCGCGACGGACCACGGTGTCGCCGTCGTCAACGCCGCCGGCAACAACTACCCGGCCGTGGCCGAGCACGCCGTGGCGCTGATGCTGGCTCTGTCGCGGCGCGTGGCGGTCGTCGACCGGCCCGCCCACCGCGACAAGCGCGTCTGGACGTCGCAGGAGACCGGCGGGTGGCCCGGGCTCCTGCGGGCGAAGACGCTCGGCCTGATCGCGTTCGGGTACACCGCGCGCGAGGTCGCGCGGATCTGCATCGACGGCTTCGGCATGCAGGTCCTCGTCTTCGACCCGTACGCCGACCCGGTCGAGGTGGAGCGGCTCGGCGCTCGCCTGGTCGACGACCTCGGCGAGGTCGCCGCCGGGGCCGACGTCCTCTCCGTGCACGCTCCCCTGACGGCCGAGACGCGGCATGTCGTCGACGCGGACCTTCTCGCGGCGATGAAGCCGGCGGCCGTGCTGATCAACACGTCGCGAGGCGGGACGGTCGACACCGACGCGCTGGTGCGGGCGTTGCGCGGCGGGCAGCTCGCCGGCGCCGGCCTGGACGTCACCGACCCCGAACCGCTGCCGGCCGGGCATCCGCTCTTCGACCTCGACAACGTCATCCTGACGCCGCACGTGGCGGGCGCCGCGCCCGAGACGTTCGAGCGCGCCGGGGCGATGGCCGCGACGGACACGGTCCGGGCCCTGCAGGGAAAGCGGCCGCGCCGGCTCGTGAACCCGGACGTCTGGGATCGCTTCGCGGAGCGCCTGGCGTGACGGCCGCGCCGTCCGCACGGCCGAAGGCACTCCTCTTCGACGTCTACGGGACATGCGTCGACTGGCGCACGGCGATCGTGGCGGCGGGACGCGCGCTCGGACACGAGCTGGGCCGCGACGACGTCGATTGGGAGGCGTTCGCCGACCTGTGGCGCGCGAAGTACGTCGAGGGTCTGGCGGCGAACCCGCGGCGCGAGCGCCACTCGGGGTGGCGGACGCTCGACGTCCTTCATCGCGAGGCGCTCGACGAGGTGCTGTCGGACCTCGGGCTCGACGGCATCCCGGCGACGCGACTGACCGAGCTCAACGACACCTGGCGCCGCGCCGATCCGTGGCCCGACGTCCCCTCCGGGCTCGCGCGGCTCCGCGAGAGCCACGTCGTCGCACCGTTGTCGAACGGCCACATCGCCCTCCAGGTCGAGCTCGCCCGCCATGGCGGCCTGACCTGGGACGCGATCGTGGGCGCCGAGATCGCGTGGGCCTACAAGCCGCAGCCCGAGGCGTTCCTGCGCTCGGTCGAGGCGCTCGGGCTCCTCCCCGCCGAAGCGATGCTCGTCACGGCGCACAACGTGGACGGCAGGAACGCCCGGCGCCTCGGCCTGCGGACCGCGCTCGTCATCCGCTCCACCCAGTTCGGACCGGGGCAGACGACCGATCTCGAGGACGAGCACGGGGCGGACTTCGTCGCTCACGACCTCCACGACCTGGACACCCAGCTGTGCAGGGCGTACGGGGAGCGCGCTATCCCCGCCTGAGGGCGGCGCGCATGCGGGTCGCGGCGCGCGGCGCGTTCCAGGCGATGCCGCCGACCGGCACGCCGTCGATCGCCCAGCGCTGGACGAAGCTGTCGCCCTCGGGGTCTCCCGCGACGACGTGCATGTCGCCGGCGAGCGTGCCGATCACCTGGATCCTAACGTCACCATGATCGGTCCAGAAGTACGGGACCGGCGCGAACGGGCGCGGCTCGCCGGCGGCGATGGCGCGTCCGACCGCGAGCCCCTGCTCGGTGGCGTTGACGCGGTGCTCGAGCCGCATCTCGCGGTCATAGCCGGGATGGCGCCATCGCGCCACGTCTCCGGCCGCCCACACGCCCGGAGCGGCGCGACAGCAGGTGTCGCAGACCACGCCGTCGCGGACGTCCAGGGCGCTGCCCTCGAGCCATTCGACAGCCGGCGCGCACCCGATGGCCACGAGGACCGTGTCCGCCGTCACGACGGAGCCGTCGCCGAGGCGGATCCCGGCCACATGCCGGGCCGGCCCCGCCTCGCCGTTCTCCAGGATCTCCCGCACCGAGACGCCGGTGCGCAGGTCGACGCCGGCCTCACGATGATGCTCGGCGAGCCGCTGCGCCGCCGCCGCACCCAGCTGCGCGACCATCGGCGCGGCGAGCGGGTCGACGACCGTCACGCCGACGCCGAGCGCCGCGGCGGTCGCGGCCACCTCGAGACCGAGGAATCCGGCGCCGACGATTGCCAGGTGCCCCGTGGTGAGCAGGCGCTCTCGCAGGGCGATCGCGTTATCCATCGTGCGCAACACGTGGACGCCCGGCAGGTCCGCCCCCGGAAGCGTCCGCGGGCGCACGCCGGTCGCGATCACGAGATCGTCGTACCGCAGCGGCGGCCCGTTGTCGATCTCGACCTGCCGGCGTTCCACGTCCAGCCCGCTCGCCCGGGTCCCGAGCAGGAAGCGCGCCTTCAGCGCCGTGAAGCGCTCGGGCGGCAGGAGGGCCACCTGATGCGGCGGCCACGTGCCCGCGAGGATCTGCTTGGACAGCGGCGGTCGATCGTACGGCGTGGCGAACTCGTCGCCGACGATGACGATGTGCCCGTCGTACCCACCTGACCGGAGCCCTTCCGCCGTCGACAGCCCGGCCGCCGACCCGCCGACGATGACCGTGGTCCTACGTGGCATGCACATCCGGTTCGAACGCCTCGATCACAGCCGCGGGGCACGCCCGCACCGCTTCCCTGACCTCGTCGTGATGCTCCTCGGTCGGATGGTCGTCCAGGAGGACGACGATGCCGTCCTCGTCCTGATCGAAGACCTCCGGCGCGGCGAGGACGCAGGCCCCGCTGGCGATGCACTTGGGGCGCTGGACGGTCACATGCATGAGGCTCTCCCTCGGTTGATCATCAGGGGTTGCGGATGTGGACGCTCAGCGGCGCACGCAGGACGAAGTTGGTGCCGTACGAGACGTCCTCGGCGAGCTCGCACTCCGGGATGGCGTCGAGGATCTGGTTGAGCCAGACCTCCAGCTCGAGGCGGGCGAGGTTGAGGCCCAGGCAGCTGTGCATGCCGAAGCCGAAGCCGAGATGCGACTGCGGCTCCCGGAAGATGTCGAAGCGGCTCGGGTCCTCCCAGCGCGCGGCATCCCGGTTGCACGCCCCCAGCAGGATGCAGACGCGCGAGCCGTCGGGCACCACGATTCCGTCGATCTCCGCGTCGCCGTTGTGCACGTCGCGGTAGCCGACCTGGGCCACGGTCTCCCAGCGGTGGACCTCCTCGATCGCCTGCGGCACGAGCGAGCGATCGGCGACGATCGCATGCCGCTGGTCCGGATGCCGCGCCAGGGCCACGAGCGTCGAGGCCATGAGCTTCGCCGTCGTCTCGTTTCCCGCGAAGACCAGCTGGGTGTTGCTCGCGACGAGATCCTGCTCGCTGACCCGCCGCGCGACGTCCGAGTGGGTCATGGCGGAGATGAGGTCGCCGGTCGGTCGCGCGCGCCGCGCGGCGATCTGCTCGGCGATGAAGGCGTTCAGCTCGGCGGTGGCGTCGAGGCCCCGCTGGAGCATCTCCGCGCCCGCCGGGGACTCGTCGACCATGCCCGCGACGATGCCGCCCATCCGGTCGCTCCAGTCGCTGAAGCGCTGGACGTCGTCCCCTGAGACGCCGAGCATGCGCGCGATGACCAGCACGGGGATCCCGCGCGTCATGTTGGCGATCGCCTCGACCGTCTCGCCGTCGCGGACGCGCTCGACGAACGGGCCGACCCGCGTGGCGACGATTTCGTCGATCATCGCGCGCTGCCGCTGAAGCGTCTCGCGCTGGAAGTCCTTGGCCCACACCCCGCGCAACTCGTGGTGGAGCGGCGTGTCCACGAACTCCATGGTGATCCCGCCAAAGAGCTGGCCGAGCTCCTCGACGGCCTTGTACCTGCGGGCGTTCGCCTGCACCCGGGCGCCTAGCTGGTACCCCGGGACCATCCAGTCGTTCGTGCGCGGATTGAACACGATCGGGCCCGCGGCGCGGATCGCCTCGAGGCCTGGATAGGGGTCCGCGTTCCACTCCTCGGTGAAGTAGTTGACGTCCATCACCGGGGCGTCGCGCGTCTCACGTTGCATGATGCCTCTCCTCCTCCGGCCGCTGCCTGTCAGCGCGCCGCGTACGGCGTTGCGGGCGCGGGCGTCCCGCCCGCCTGGACGTCCAACGCGGTGTTGCGGTCGGCGACCGTGGCGGCGCGGAACAGCGCCATGTCGCTCCCGAGCGAGATGAGCCGGCAACCGAGCCGCGCCCAGCGGGCGGCGTCCGCCCCACCCGCCGAGTGGATGCCCAGGACGACGTCGTGGGCCGTCGCGGCGGCCCGGATCGTGGCGAGCGGACCCTCGATCTGGTCGGTCGAGAACCCGTCCATCGGGGCGAGACCCAGGCTCACCGAGAGGTCGCCCGGCCCCACGTACACCCCGGTGAGACCGGGCACCGCGCAGATCTCCTCCACGTTCGCCAGCCCGTCGGTCGTCTCGATCATCACGAAGAGGCTGACGCGGCTCTCGATGGCGTCGGTCGTGGTGCCCATGTCGGCCCGCCCGGGGCCGAAGCTGCGCTGGCCCTCGGGGGGGAAGCGGATGGCGGCGACCGCCGCGGCGGCCTCCTGCGCCGTGTCGACCATCGGCACGATGACGCCTTCGGCGCCCGCGTCGACGACGCGGCCGATGAGCGCCGGATCGTTCTTCGACACGCGGACGAACATCGCGAACGGGCAGGCCGGCAGGCGGCGCAGCACCTGCGCGGCGTCGCGCTCGTCGAAGGTCGAGTGCTGGCAGTCGATGCCGACGTAGTCGTACCCCGCCGCGCCGTAGGCCTCGATCAGCATCTCCGAGCCGGTCGTGATCCAGCCTCCGATCGCCGGGCGGTCCGCATCCCATGCGGCGGTCAGTGCTCGATGTGGTGCCATGTGGGTCCCTCAGTGATCGTTGCGTTGGCCAGGCAGGATGAGGCGCTCTCCGGCCTCCAGGGGGTGACCCGCGGGGTGCAGCCACGAGCGGCCGAGCGAGCGGACGTCGGCGACGCCCATGAGCGTGAGCGCTCGCGAGATCTCCTCGCGGAGGATCTCGAGGACGTGCGCGACACCGTTCTGTCCTCCGACCGCGAGCCCGTAGAGGTATGGCCGCCCGATGCACACCGCCGTCGCGCCGAGGCAGAGCGCCTTCACGACGTCGGCGCCCCGGCGGATGCCCCCGTCCACCAGGATCTCGGCCCGGCCGCCGATCCGGTCCACCACCGCCGGCAGGACGTCCAGCGTGGCGAGCGCGCCGTCCAGCTGACGGCCCCCGTGGTTCGAGACCACCACGCCGTCCGCGCCCAGCTCGACCGCCCGCTGGGCGTCGTCCGGATGCATGACGCCCTTGAGGTACATCGGCCCCTGCCATTGCTCGCGCGTCCACGCGAAGTCGTCCCAATCGACCTCGGGCCGCATGAACCGCATCTGCCGCTCCACGGACCGCACGGCGGCCGCGCCGCTCGATTCGCCGTCGAACATCTTCAGCGTGAAGCGCTGGTGGCGGACGAACCCGCGCGCCCATCGGGGGTGCCGGAGACCGTCGAGGACGCGGCGCGGCGTGAGCACCGGCGGCATCCCCATCCCGAGCCGCCGCTCGGCCTCCCGGTTGCCCAGGACCGGGACGTCCGCGGTCACGACGAGGGCGCGGTACCCGCTCCGCTGCGCCCGGGCGATGAACGATCGCGTCAGGGCTCGTGCGTCGGCTGCGGGGTCCGCCCAGGGATAGAGCTGAAAGAAGTGGTCCGCGTGCGTGCCGTCGGCGATCTCCTCCACGGAGTACGTGGCGGCCGAGCTCACGATCGCCCGCGTGCCCGCGCGTTCGGCGGCGCGCGCCGCCCCCAGCTCTCCGCTCCAGTGGGCTATGCCGGCGAGGCCAGTCGGGGCCAGCAGCACCGGCAGCGAGAGCGTGCGACCGGCGACCTCGACCTCGAGGTCCTGGGCGTCGTGGCCGGTCAGCACGTGGGTGTCCAGCGCCCAGCGGCCGAACGCGGCGCGGTTCGCGTCGGCGGTCACGTGATCCTCGGCGGCGCCCTCGACGAACGCCCACACCATCGCCGGCAGTCGCCGGCGAGCGGCCCGCCGGTAGTCGTCCACCGAGCACAGGTCGGAGGCCGACGACAGCCGGTAGCGGAAGCCCGGCAGGGGGTTCAGGCGGGGCCGCATGCCTACTTGACGGCGATCGGGCTGACGACCGATCCGACCCCGGTCGGCACCCGCAGCGGCGGTGCGCAGAACAGGAACTCCGCGACGCCGTCCGCCTCGACGTCGGCGGCGAGCTCCTCGAGGTTGAAGATCTCGCCGAGCGTCACGCCCATGTCGCGGATGAGGACGCAGTGCAGCGGCAGCATTACGTCGGGGTCGCCGTTCGGCATCACCTCGATGCCCCAGTTGTCCGAGACGACGGCGGCCAGCTCGCGCTCGTGGATCCACTCGGCGCACGCCGCCGTCAGACCCGGCTCCGTCGCTGTCCACTCCGCCCACCCCTCGGTCTGTCCCTTGCGCAGCCAACCGGTCCGGACCGCGAGGATGTCGCCGCGGCCGAGCCTGGTGCCGTGCCGCCGCTCGGCGGCCTCGAGCTCGTCGGGTTCGATCGCATCGCCGCCGTCGAGCCACTCGATCCCTCGAAGCCGTGCGATGTCGAGCAGGACGCCGCGGCCGACGACGCCGGGGAGAAGCTTGTCGATCGCGTTGCGCGAGGCGCCGCCCAGCGCCGTGATGCTCGACGTCGGGACGTCGTTGTAGAGCCGGTCGTCGTATCCGATGTGCGCGAGGCTGTCCCACTGCGTGGCCGCCTGCAGGGGCGTGATCAGCCAGTCGTCCGCGGTCTGCATGGGCGTGTCGATGTCGGCGGGCAGGATCGACATGAGATGCACGGGGTTGATCCGGTTGTACGCCCCGGGCTGTGGACCGTCGCTCTGTAGGGGGATGCTGAGCTCGAAGACCTTGCCCTGCCTGACCAGCGCGGCGGCGGCGACGACGTGCGCCGGCTCGACGAAGTTCAGCGTCCCGCGCTCGTCGTCCTCCCCCCATCGCCCCCAGTTCGACAGACGCACGCCGGTTTGCCGGAAACCCTCCACCCTCAGCGCACCGCGTCGTACGCGGCGGCGCGCACGTGCTCGGGCGGCACCGAGTAGCCGTGGGCCTGACGCGTGTGCTCGTCCGCGATCTCGAGCAGCTCGGTGAGCGTCTCCCCCTCGACGATGCCCCCGCACACAGGGCAGACGACTTCCTTCGGGCTGTTCTCGTCGAGCGCGGCCTCGCTTGGTTCGTTCGTCACAGTGACTCTCCGATTTGCGCTGACTCGCACACCATTTGTCACATTTGCCTCAGTCATTTTTCGCGGTGACGGAGCGAGAGCGTCGGCCCAGCCACATATAGTCGCCGCGCACGGCCTTGTCAATCGAGCCCGGACGGTGGCTGAGGGTCGTCCACGAAGCGTCCTCCGCCGACATCCTCGAGCGCCGCCGACCGCGAGATCCTGTGCGCGTGAGCCGCGGAACAGCCGATCGGCCGTCGCCAGAGCACCACCCCTCCGAGCCTCGATGCTCGGAAGAGATCATCATGATTTACAGGCCTTTCGTCAAGATCACGGGATGCGGCAGGATCGCCGCCGCACGCCTGCGCCGGCCATCCCGCGGACCGCTCGCCGGTCCGTCAGCCCACGTCGGCGAGCACGGCCCCGCGTTGCCCGCGCCTGCGTTGATCGCCGCTGCTTATCGGCATGAGTCGTGATCGGACTTTGCGCTCGATCGACGGAGATAGTGGAATGGATCCTGTCGGCCACGGCGGTGACGGAGTGGCGCGGTTTTCGGAGAACACGCCAACCGGGAGAGGGGGCGTGCGTACATGAGCGATATGGAAGGCCTCAGGGCGTCGGGAGTCAGTAAGTCCTTCCACGGCAACCGGGTGCTTCACAACCTCGACCTCGAGATCTCGGCAGGTCAGGTGCGCGCGCTCCTCGGGCACAACGGGTCCGGCAAGTCGACGTTCATCAAGATCCTCGCGGGCTACTACGAGCCCGACGACGGGAGCGGACCGATCACCGTCGGCGGGAAGACCCTCGTGCCGGGTGACCCCGACAGCACGTTCGACGCCGGTGTCACGTTCGTGCACCAGACGCTCGGCCTGGTCGGCCAGCTCTCGGTCCTCGAGAACATGCGCCTGGGCATGCCGTGGCGCACGACGCGCCTCGGGGCGATCGTCTGGTCCAAGGAGCGTGCGGCCGTGCGCGAGGCGCTCGCCGCCTTCGACCTGCACGTCCATCCGGACGCCGAGGTCGGCCAGCTCTCGACCGTCGAGCAGACCGAGATCGCGATCGTGCGGGCGGTCAGCGTCCGCGACGACATCCGGGTGCTGGTCCTGGACGAGCCGACCGCCGCGCTGACCGAGCACGAGGTGCAGAAGCTGTTCGCGCTCATCGCGCGCGTCCAGGCCCGGGGAGTGGCCATCCTCTACGTCACGCACCGGCTCGACGAGATCGCGCAGATCGCCGACGCGGTCACCGTCCTCAGCGACGGCGAGACCGTCGGCCAGGGGCCCGTGGCCGAGTTCCCGGAGCGCCGCCTGGTCGAACTGATCGCCGGTGCCTCGGTCTCCGTCCAGCAGCCCCGGGCGGCGGCGGACGCGGTTGCCGGCTCCTCCGCCGTACCCGACCAGGACGAAGCGCCGCGCATGACCGTGGCCGGGCTCAAGGCCGGAGAGCTGGTCGACGCGCGGTTCGACGGGCACGGCGGCGAGATCCTCGGCGCCGTCGGCCTGCTGGGCTCGGGGATCATCGACCTCTCCCGCGCCCTCACCGGCCGCCTCAGGCCCGAGACGGGGGACGTGACCATCAACGGCAAGCGCGCGAGGCTCGGCGACATGGCCGCGATGGTGCACCAGGGCTACGGCGCCGTCGTCGGCGCCCGCTCAGATCGCGTGCTCATGGACATGACGGTCCGGGAGAACATCACACTGGCGACCGTCCGGAACTACTTCAGAGGTGGGTTCCTGAGAAGCCGGGCGGAGAAGGCGGCCGCGGCCTCGGCGATCTCGCACTACGACGTGCGCTGCGCAGGCCCGGAGGTCGAGACCGGCACCCTGAGCGGCGGCAACCAGCAGAAGGTCGCGATCGGGAAGGTGCTGCAGGCCGGGCCCTCCGTGATCGTGCTCGAGGAGCCGTTCAACGGCGTCGACGCACGCGGCCGAGCGGAGATCGCCGACATGCTCCGCGCCGCTGCGGCCGGCGGCGCGCTCGTGCTGTTGATCGACTCCGACCTCGACGAGGTCGCCGGGATCTGCTCCCGCGTCCTGGTGCTGCGCGATGGTCGGGTGATGGAGGAGTTTCGCGGCAGCGGGATCGTCCGCAGCCGCCTCCTGGACGCGTGTTATGGGTGAGTCGAATGAGTGAGGCGACGTTGCCAGAGACGGACGCCCCGCCGGCGCAGGAGCGCCAGGCGGTGACGAGCCGAGCCGGTCAGGCCACCGTCCTCCAGCGCTATGCGGGGGTACTGGTGCTGCTCGCGATGATTGCGATCTTCACCGTGATCTCGCCGGACCGGTTCATGACGTACAACAACTGGATCGGGATCTTCGCCAGCAGCGCGATCCTCGGGATCCTGGCCGTCGGCCTGCTGGCTCCGTTGGCCGCGGGCGTGTTCGACATCTCGATCGGCGGAGCGATGACGGTCGCCGTCGTCGGCGTCACCTACCTGTTCCAGATCACGGGGGGCGACTTCCCCGTGCCGCTGGCGATCCTGGTGGTCCTCCTGGGCGCCGTCGCCCTTGGGCTGTTCAACTCATGGCTCGTCGTGAACAAGTCGGTGGACCCGTTCATCGCGACGATCGGCACGGGTTCGCTGATGATCGGCCTGTCCCAGCTGCTGGCGAACGGCACGACGATCGCCGACGACATCCCGACCGCGTTCACCGACTTCGGCCGCTGGCAGCTGGGGCGCATCCCGGTCGGCGTCTTCATCCTCGTCGGCCTGTGCCTGTTCGCGTGGTACATCCTGCAGTGCACGCCGTTCGGCCGGCATCTGTACGCGACGGGCGCGGCGCGCGAGGCGGCGCGCCTGACCGGAATCCGCACGACCCGCGTGCTGCGGATCGCGTTCATCTGCTCAGCGCTCGGCGCGGCGATCGCGGGCATCGTCTTCGCCGCCCGGCTGGGCTCCGGCCCGCCGAGCATCGGCGACGGCTACCTCATCGGCGCCTACTCCGCGGCGTTCCTCGGATCGACGATCATCCGCCCCGGGCGCTTCAACGTCGAGGGACTGATCGTCGCCCTGCTCATCATCGGCGTCGGCGTCAACGGGCTGCAGATCGCCGGCTTGCCGTTCTGGGTCGTCCAGACGTTCCAGGGCACGGCGCTGCTCGTGGCGGTGCTGCTCGGTCGCCGCAAGGGCCGCAGGTGAGCGGTCACGTGCCGGCCACCGAGCTTGAGCCGTTCCCAGAGCTTTCCACGACGGTGCACGGGGCGCTCGAGATCGCCGTGGCGAGACGTCCGGACGAGTCGTGCGTGCGGTTCCTCGCCGGACGAGACCTGACGTCGTCCGAGCTGCATGCTGAATCGATGCGGTTCGGCGCGGCGCTCCAACGCGCCGGCGTCGAGCCCGGTGACCGCGTCATCGTCATGCTCGACAACCGCGAGGAGTTCCTCTTCACGTTCTTCGGCTGCTCGGCCGCGGCGGCGACGATGGTCCCGCTCAACACGGGATTGCGCGGCACTTCGCTGCGTTACCAGATCGAGGACGCGGAGGCGCGGCTGGCCATCGTCGGCGCGGAGTTCGCCGCGCTGCTGCGCGGCGAGAGCGCGGACACCGACCTGCGGCTCGTCGTGGTCGGAGACGCCCCGGCCGTCGAGGGCGAGGGCTACGACGACTTCGTCGGCGCACCGCGGACCGCCGACGGGTTCACGCCCGTCGCGCAGAAGCGGCGCGACCGCTCGATGATCCTCTATACGTCGGGGACCACCGGCCCGCCCAAGGGAATCGTGTACAGCCACGGCTCCACGCTCGCGTTCGCCGACGCCGGCGCGCGCGGGTACGCGTACGTGCCGGGCGACGTCGCGTTCACGTGCCTGCCGCTGTTCCATGTGAACGCCCTGCTGAACGTGACCCTCGGCGCGATCCTGCACGACACGCCGGTGGTGGTCTCGCCGCGGTTCAGCGTGTCCTCGTTCTGGGACGAGGTCGTCGCGGCCGGTGGGACGACGACCCCGATGCTCGGATCGATGGCGACGCTGCTGCTGCAGCGCGAGCCGTGCGACGCCGAGCGCCGGAACCCGCTGCGGACCGCCTGCGTCGTGCCGGCTTCCATCGAGTACCACCACGAGCTCGAGGATCGCTTCGGCCTTCACGTCATCACGTTCTACGGCCTCACCGACGCGGGGACGCTCACGACGACCGCTGAGACCCAGGTCGGCTCGGCCGGGCAGGCGTTCCCGGAATGGGAGCTGATCCTCGCCGACGACGATGACCGTCCCGTCCCGCCCGGCGTGATCGGCGAGATGCTCGTGCGGCCGAAGGTGCCGCACATCACGCCCCTCGGGTACTGGCGCAAGTCGGATGCGACCGTCGAGGCGTGGCAGAACCAGTGGATCCACACCGGCGACTTCATGCGCGCCGACGAGAACGGCCACTTCTACTTCGTCGACCGCAAGAAGGACGCGATTCGCAGTCGCGGCGAGAACGTGTCGTCGTTTGAGGTCGAGCAGGTGGCGCTCAGCCACCCCGCGGTCGCCGACGCCGCGGTCTACGCTGTGCCGTCCGACCTGAGCGAGGACGACGTCATGCTGGCCGTCGTCCCGAGTGCCAGGCACGAGCTCGACTGGGACGACCTGCGGGCGCATTGCGCCGAGCGGCTGCCGTTCTTCGCGGTGCCGCGGTACTTCAGGCGGACGGACACGCTCCCCCGCACGGCGAACGGCAAAGTCCAGAAGACGGGCCTGCGCCGGGAGGGGGTCACCGGCGACACGGCCGACCTCGGCCGTGCCCGTCGCGCGCCGGCGAAGGGGGCGGCATGACCACATCGGCGCAGGCGGCCGCAGGACGCGGACGCCTCGCCGGCCGCGTGGCCCTGGTGACCGGTGCGGCCGGGCGCGACATCGGCAAGCACACTGCGATCCAGCTCGCGGCCGAGGGAGCCCGCGTCGTCCTCACCGATCGCAGCGCGTTCCGCCTCGAGCGGATGCGCGAGGCGATGACCGAGCGATACGGCCCCCAGCCGCCTGCGTTCGAGCTGGACCTGCGCGACCGCGACAGGGTCGGGGAGATCGTCCGGGCGATCGAAGCAGAGGTCGGAGCGATCGACATCCTCGTCAACAACGCGGCCATCACGGCGTTCGGCGATGTGGTGGACACCCCCATGGAGACCTGGGACGAGCTCGTTCAGGTCGACTTCACCGCCCCGTGGATGCTCGTGAAGGCCGTCGCCCCCGGCATGAAGGCGCGCGGTCACGGTTCGATCGTGAACATCACCTCAGTGGCGGCGTACGTCGGCGGCTGGAACGAAGGGCTCTACGGGGCCCTGAAGGCGGCGCTGCAGTCACTCACGCGCGACGTCGCGTTCGAGCTCGGGAAAAGCGGGATCCGGTGCAACTGCGTCGCGCCGGGGATCGTGGACTCGAAGTTCATTCGCGACAACTGGCATCTGTACGAGGACAAGGAGGCGGACGCTGCGATGGGCCGCTTCCCGACGAGCGAGGAGGTCGCGAACACCGTGGCGTTCCTGGCGTCAGACGAGGCGAGCGGGATCACCGGCACGGTCATCAACGTCTCCGCGGGCTGGTACATGACCCCGTGATGGCGAGAGCGAGGGTTGAGGTGAAGGATGGCTGAGAACGGCAACGGCGGTGGCGCGGTCTGGTTGCTCACCGGGTGCTCGACGGGCATCGGACGGGCGCTCGCGGAGACGCTGCGCGACGAGGGACAACGGGTCATGGCGACGGCTCGTACGGTGGACGACGTCCGGGCGGTCGCCGACGGCGCCGACGGCAGGATCGCCGTCCACGCGCTCGAGCTCACGGACGAGGCGTCGATCGGCGCGGCGGCCGCGGCGACGCTCGACGCCTTCGGTCGCATCGACTACCTCGTCGGCTGTGGGAGCACCGGCCTCGTCGGGAGCGTGGAGGAGTGCAGCGTTGACGAGATGCAGCACCTCTTCGACGTCAACGTCCTCGGCACCCACCGCCTCATCCACGCGGTCCTCCCGACGATGCGCGCGCAGCGGAGCGGCCACATCGCGATCCTCACGTCCAAGGGCGCGTTCCAGGGCCAGCCGGGCGTCGCCGGCTACTGCGCCAGCAAGGCGGCGGTCAACGCGCTGCTGGAAGGACTCGCGATCGAGGTGGCCGAGTTCGGGATCGGTGTGACGATCGTCGCCCCCGGCCTGGTGAGGACCAACTTCCATGCGAAGGCGTCGCGGTCCTCGGAGAAGCGCATGCCCGAGTACGACGCCTCGGCGGGCGTGACGCGTGAGTACATCAACAGCCCCTACCCCCCTGAGGCGGCCGACGCGCATTCGGCGGCGCGCGGGATCCTCCGCGGCCTCACCGCCCCGGAGCCGCCCCTGAACCTCGCGCTCGGGGCCGATGCGATCGACATGATCCGGACCAAGATGGCTGCGGTGGAGGCGGACCTCGCGCGATTCGAGCAGGTCTCGGTCGAGGTCAGGCCCGTGGCGGGGTAGCCGTCCTATGCCGGAAGCACATGTGGGGGTCGTGACGGGCGCAGCGAGCGGCATCGGCAAAGCCTCCGCTCTGCGACTGGCCGCGGACGGGCTGATCGTCGGTCTTCTCGACCGCGACGGCACCGGCGTGGACGCCACCATCCGCGAGATCGCCACAAGCGGCGGGCATGGCCTTCCGCTCGTCGCCGACCTGAGCGACAGCGACGCGGTGACCGAGGCGATCCGGACAGCGGCCGGCGCCGGTGCGCTGCGCGTCGTCGTCAACGCCGCCGGGGTCTTCTCCAGCGGCTCCATCGCGGATCTGGATGAGCGGGAGTGGCAGCGTGTGATGGACATCAACCTCACGGCCGCGTACCGCGTGTGCCGTGCGGCGATACCGCTCATGGCCCACGGACGCCACGGCGCGGTGATCAACATCTCGTCCATGAGCGGCCGGACGAAGTCGGTCAAGGGGTCGGTCGCGTACGTGGCGTCCAACGGGGGACTGATCGCGTTCACGCAAACGCTGGCGGCGCAGTGCGGGCCCGATGGCATCCGCGTCAACTGCATCGCTCCGGGCCCCGTCAGGACGCCCATGACCGAGGCGCACGATCTGCTCGACGCGAAGACCATCAGCGCGATTCCGCTCGAGCGGTACGCGGAGCCCTCCGAGATCGCCGAGGTGGTCGCGTTCTTGGCCTCGGACGCTTCCAGCTATGTCACCGGCGAGACCATCAACGTCAACGGCGGGATGTTCACGATCTGACCCCGAGCCCTCCTCGGTGAACACGGTGATCCGGGGAGTGCTGACACCAATGATCACGCTCGTCTATCAACGCGAGGTGTATCACGACTTTGCGTCCGCGCGTGAGAGTGAGTAAGAACATGGGAGTGAGTAAGACACAGCTGTTGACTCGCGTTACAGGTGGGCAGGCACTCGCTCGCATGTTCGAGGCTCATCGGGTAGGTCCCATTTTTGGAATGGGTGGGTTTCAGCTGCTGCCGTTCTACGAGGGCGTGCGCGAACTGGGCCTCGTTCACCACCTCATCGAGGACGAGCGCTCAGGAGCGTTCGCCGCAGACGCCTACGCCCGTATGACCGGACGGCCCGGTACCTGCGACGCGACACTCGGCCCGGGGGCGACCAATCTCGTGACGGGCCTGGTCGAGTCGCTGAACGGGGGCATCCCGCTGGTGGCAGTCGTCGGCGATGCACACCGGTCGTACGCGACGCGGAACATGACCCAGGAGACTCAGCAGATCGACATCCTCCGGCCGGCGGTCAAGGAGATCGTCCGCGTAGAGGACGGCACCCGGATCCCCGAGCTGGTCCGGCGGGCGTTCGCCGTCGCGACGGCGGGGCGTCCCGGGCCGGTCGTCATCGTGCTGCCGGAGGACGTCTCCCATGGCGAGTTCGAGTTCGACGAAGACGACTTTCGCGCCGACGAGACGTCGTGCGCGATCCCCGCGCGGCGCACGCGACCGGATGCGGACGCGGTCATGCGCGCGGCAGATCTGCTCGCGGCGGCAGAGCGGCCGCTCATCCTCGCGGGCGGAGGCGTCCACCTGTCCCGTGCGTACGACCCGCTGCTCCGGTTGTGCGAGCGCCACGGGATCCCCGTCGCGCATACGCTGAGCGGCAAGGGGGCGGTGCCGTGCGTCCACCCGCTCTCGGTGGGCGTGTTCGGTCGGTACAGCCGGATCGCCAACGACCTGATCCTCGAGTCCGACTGCCTGCTGGTCGTGGGATGCAAGCTGGGCGAGATCGCGACGAAGCGCTACACGCTGCCCCTGCCCTCGACGCCCATCATCCATCTGGACGTGTCCGCGGAGGAGATCGGGCGCTGGACCCGTGTCGACGCCGGCCTCTGGGGCGACGCGGGATGCGGCCTCGCTGACCTCGAGGCGGCGCTCGGCGCACACCCGGCGACGTCGCGTGACGCTTATGGCGTGGAGGTCGGAGCCCGCAAGGCGCTCTGGGCGAGCGAGACCCGCGAGCTGTCCGCCAGCGACGAGCGGCCGATCGTCATGCCGCGCCTGATCGCCGAGCTGCGCGCGGCGATTCCCGACGACGGGGTCCTGGTCGCCGACGGCGGCTTTGCGAGCCACTGGGCCGGTCTCCTCTACGACGCGACCCGCAGCGGGCGGACGTTCGTCGCAGATCGCGGCTTCGCGTCGATCGGCTACGGCCTGCCCGGGAGCATCGGCGCCCAGCTCGCACACCCCGGCGGTCCGGTCGTGGGCCTGACCGGCGACGGCGGGCTCACGATGACCGCCGGCGGCTTGGAGGTCGCCCGTCGCATCGACGCCCCGATCACCCTCGTCGTGGTCAACAACGCCGCGTCCGGCTACGTGAAGGCGCTGCAGCACGCGGTGTACGGGGCCGGGGCCTACCAGTCCAGCGACCTCGTCGAGCTGGACTTCGGCGCGGTCGCTCGCGCGTTCGGCTGCCACGGCGCGCGCGTCGACGATCCGGCCGATCTGTCGGCCGCACTGGCTGAGGCGATCGCCCACCCTGGGCCGTCGGTCGTCGACGTCGCGGTCACCCGAGACCCCGCCGAGATGCTTCCCGGGCTCGACAGCCGCGCCGCCCAGCCGATCAAGGCGGGAGACCGCCCGGCGTGAAACCGGATGACGGGCGGGCCGAGCTTCTGCGGCGGATGCTGCTGATGCGTCGCTTCGACGAGGCCGCGCTCAGCCTCGTCCAGTCGGGACGCATCCGCGGCACCGTTCACCCGTACATCGGGCAAGAGGGCTGCGCCGCCGGCGTCGGCGCGGTGTTCGAGCCGGGCGACCTGATGGTCAGCAACCACCGCGGACACGGCCACTGCATCGCCGCCGGCGTCGAGGTGGACCGCATGATGGCCGAGCTCTTCGGCCGCGCTGGCGGATCGTGTCACGGCATGGGCGGGTCAATGCACATCGCCGACTTCGAGCGCGGGATGCTGGGGGCGAACGGCATCGTCGGCGCCGGTGTGCCGCACGCGGTCGGCGCCGCGCTCAGCCTGGCGCTCGACGGGCACGACCGGGTCGTCATCGCCTTCTTCGGCGACGGCGCCACGGGCCAGGGAGTGGTGTTCGAGTCGATGAACCTCGCAGCGCTGTGGTCGCTCCCGGTGCTGTTCGTCTGCGAGACCAACGGGATCGCCAGCGCATCGGCGCTGACCGAGGTGCTCGCGGTCGAGACCGTGGCCGAGATCGCCGCGGCGCACGGCATCGCGTCCGAGCGCGTCGAAGGTGCCGACGTCGTGGAGGTGCGCGCGAGCGCGCAGCGCGCGGCCGACGCCATCCGGTCGGGCGGCGCGCCGCGGCTGATCGAGTGTGTAGTCGACCGCTGGGGGCCGCACGCGTCGCGTCTCGCCGCGATGCCGGACCATCGCTCGGCCGAGGACCTGGCCGCCGCGCGGCGACGGGATCCGATCGCCCGCCTCCGCGAGGCGCTGATCGCGGACGGCACGCTCGCATCCCCCGCGTGCGACGAGCTCGACCGCGAGGCCCGCGAGGCGGTCGAGGGCGCGATCGCCTTTGCCGAGATGAGCCCCTACCCCGAGCTCGCCAAGACCTCCGGGCGCGGGCCATGGTGAGCGAGCCGACCGCGAAGACGATGTCGTACGCGGCAGCGCTCGAGACCGTCGTCGCTGAGGAGATGCGACAGGACCCGTCCGTCTGCATGCTCGGGACGATGGTCCCGCCCGCGCTGGCGGCGGAGTTCGGGCCGCGAGCACGGGTGACGCCGATCTCCGAGCCGGCGGTCACCGGCCTCGCGGTGGGCCTCGCGCAGACCGGCAAGCGACCCGTCGTCTACTGGCGCAACATCACGTTCGCCTTCAATGCGTTCGACCAGGTCATCAACCACGCGGCGAAGCTCCGGTCGATGTCGGGCGATCAGGTGCGGGTCCCGGCAGTGTTCCGGGCGCCCTGCGGTGGCGGACACGGCCTCGCCGCCCAGCACTCCCAGAGCCCCTACTCGATCTACGCCCACATCGCCGGGCTGAAGGTGGTCGTGCCGTCGAGCCCGGCCGACGCCGCGGGCCTGCTGCGTGCCGCCATCCGCCACGACGACCCCGTCGTCTGCTTCGAGCCGGTGCGCCTGGCCGACGCGGCCGGCCCGGTCCCGCAGGGCCATCTGGTCCCGCTCGGTGAGGCCGAGGTCAAGCGCGAAGGGTCGGACGTCACCCTGGTCGCGGTCGGGTCGATGGTGCCGTTGGCCCTCGAGGCCGCGGAGGAGCTGAGCGGCGACGTCTCCATCGAGGTCGTCGACCCGCGCACGGTCTCCCCGCTCGACGTGACGACGATCCGGGCCTCCGTGCGGCGAACGGGCCGGATCGTGGTCGCGGATGAGGCGCCCGCCATGTGCTCGGTCGCGGCGGAGGTCGTTGCCCTCGTCACCGAGGACTCCGAGACCTTCTCGGCCCTGCGCGCGGCGCCCGCGCGCGTCTGCGCCCTGCACCTGCCGGTGCCCTTCTCCGAGCCGCTCGAGGAGGAGGTCCTTCCCGGGCGGGACGAGGTCGTCGGCGCCATCCGGGCGCTTGTGCGATGAGCACGATCGAACTGGGCCGCTGGGCCGTCGTCGCCGAGGTGGACGACTGCCCGATCGTCGTCGGCGACTCGATCACGTGGCCCGGGCGACTGGCGGGCGGCGTCGCGGTCTGCGGATCCCACGGAGGTGCGACGGCGGTTGCGTACGGGATCCAGCTGGGAGCAAAGGGGCTCGTCCTCAACGACGCCGGTGTCGGCAAGGAGCAGGCAGGCATCTCCGGCCTCGCCTACGCCGAGCGCTGGAGCGTGGCCGCCGCGACGGTCAGCCATCTCACGGCACGCATCGGCGACGGGCAGGACACGTATGCATCCGGGATGGTCTCGCACGTCAACGAGGACGCGCGCGCCGCAGGGGTCGTGCCCGGTATGACGGCGCTCGCCGCCGCGGATCTTCTGGCGGCGACGGCGATGCGGGTGGCCGCACGGCCGCCCGCGGTCCCCGAGCAGCCGAAGGCCACCGTCGTGGTCCCGGGTCGCCCACCGGTCGTGGCCGTCGACTCGAACGCCGATGCGGACTGGAGCGCCGTGAGCGCGATCCTCGTCACGGGTTCGCACGGAGGCGTCGTCGGCGCCCGCGCGGTGACCCGCCCGGTGGCGGCCGCCTTCTTCAACGACGCGGGCGTCGGGAAGGAGCAGGCGGGGATCGGCCGGCTGCCGATGCTCGACGCGGCGGGCATTCCCGGGGGGACGGTGTCGCACGACAGCGCGCGCATCGGTGAGGGGTTCGACACGTTCGCCTCCGGCGTGATCTCCTTCCTCAATGAGACCGCCGCGGCGGCAGGCCTGATGGTGGGCACCACGCTGCGCGACGCGGTCAGGCTTCTGCAGGATCCGCGCCCATGACGCCGGTCGCCATCGTCACCGGCGGTTCCCGCGGCATCGGCCGCGCCATCGCCCAGCGACTGGCCGCCGACGGGATGGCGGTCGTGGCCGCCGACGTCGAGGCGCCGTGCCGGACCGACGGCGTTGCCGGCGTCGAGCACGTGACGCTGGACGTGCGCGACCGGGACGCGGTCGAGCGCACCTGCGAAAGCGTGCAGGCGCGCCTGGGCTCGCTCGACGTTCTCGTCAACAACGCGGCGGTCCAGCGCCTGGGCACGATCGAGACGCTCGAGTGGGCCGACTGGTCGCACGTGGTGGACGTGAACCTGCATGGCGTCTTCAACTGCCTGCAGGCCGCAGGCCGCCGGATGATCCGTGCGCGGGCGGGGGCGATCGTCAACGTGACGTCCGTGCTCGCCGAGGTGGGCGCACCCGGACGCGCGGCCTACACGGCCGCCAAGGCCGCCGTCGCCGGCCTGACCAGGGTGGCCGCAGTCGAGTGGGCGCCGGAGGGCGTCCGCGTCAACGCCGTCGCCCCCGGCTATGTGGAGACGCCGCTGCTCCGCGGAGCAGTCGACGCCCGGGCGGTGGATCTCGAAGCGACGCTCGAGCGCATCCCCCAGGGCCGGCTCGCGGAGCCGGGCGAGGTCGCCGCTGCGGTCAGCTTCCTCGTCTCGGCGCAAGCCGGCTCGGTGACCGGCCAGACGCTGTCCGTCGACGGTGGCTTCAGCGCGCGCCTAGCGTCGAATCGAAGGCACTGACCGAGAGGAACACAAGACCACGATGACCCCCGACACCCAAGAGTTCGTCGTCGCGATCGACACCGGCGGCACGTTCACCGACTGCGTCGCGGTCGGCACGAACGGCACGCTGATCCAGGCCAAGGTGTCCTCGACGCCTCCAGACTTCTCGGTCGGGATCCTGGCCGGATTCGGCGCCCTGGCGGAGGCCGCCGGACAGCCGCTCGAGCCGTTCCTGGCCAACACCAAGCTCTTCCTGCACGGGTCGACCGTCGTCACGAACCTCCTGGTCACCGGCCGGGGGTCGAAGATCGGCCTCCTCACCACGCGCGGGCACCGCGACGTGCTGCACATCATGGGGGGAGCGTGGGGCAAGGTCGAGGGCGTCTCGGACGCGGAGATCCGCCACATCGGGCAGATCGACAAGCCGGCGCCGATCCTGCCCAAGGACCGGATCGTCGAGATCACCGAGCGCATCGACCAGGCGGGCGACGTCGTCGTCGAGCTCAACGAGGCCGAGGTCCGCGACGGCGTCCGCAAGCTGCTCGACGACGGCGTCGAGGCGATCGCCGTGTGCCTGCTGTGGTCGTTCAAGAACGACGCCCACGAGCGACGGGTTCGGGAGATCGTCGAGGAGATGGCGCCGGATCTCTACGTGAGCGCGTCCGCTGACGTCATTCCGAAGATCGGCGAGTACCCCCGGTTCTCGACGGCCGCGGTCAACACCACCTGCGGACCCGAGTTCTCGAACTACCTCGCGGCGTTGAGGGACAAGCTCGAGCGCGGCGGCCTGAAGCGGTCGATGCTGATCATGCAGTCCACCGGCGGGGTCGTCGAGCCGGCGGAGGCGATGGCCAAGCCGTACCAGGCGGTGGCCTCCGGGCCGGTCGGAGGGCTGGTCGGCGCGATCGAGGTCGCCAACCTCAATGGGTACACCAACGTCATCTGCAGCGACATGGGCGGCACGAGCTTCGACGTCGGGCTGATCGTCGACGGCAAGGCCATCCGCAAGCACGTCTCGATGGCGGGCCCGCACGTGGTCTACTCGCCCTCGATCGACGTCATCTCGGTGGGCTCCGGGGGCGGATCCATCGCGTGGGTCGACCGCTCGGGGGCGCTCCGTGTCGGACCCGAGAGCGCCGGTGCGTCGCCGGGCCCGGCCTGCTACGACCGCGGCGGCACGCGGCCGACCGTGACGGACGCCGACCTGCTGCTCGGCTACCTCGACGAGGACGGCATCCTCGGCGGCGCCCTCGCCCTCCGGCGAGACCTCGCCGAGGAAGCAGTTCGCAAGCACGTCGCGGAGCCGCTGGGCCTGACCGTCGAGCAGGCCGCGGCGGGGATCGTCCGCGTCGTCGACGCACAGATGGCCGACTGCATGCGCCAGAAGACCGTCGAGTCGGGCTACGACCCGCGGCGCTTCGTCGTCTTCGCGTACGGCGGCGCCGGCCCCGTCCACTGCGCCCAGTACGCGCGCGACCTCGGCGTCCAGCGCGTGATCATCCCGCTCGGCAACGTCGCGTCGGTGTTCTCCGCGTTCGGCATCGGGTCGAGCTCGGTCCGTCATCTCGAGGAGGCGACCGCGCCCCTGGCCGCGCCGTTCGACGACGCCGCGCTCGAAGAGCGCTTCGCCCCGCTCGTCGCGTCGGTTCGCAGCAAGCTCGAGGCGAGCGGCTTCGAACCAGAGCACATGCACATCGAGCGCTTCGCCGACACCAAGTTCACCGGGCAGTTCTACGAGTTGGAGCTCGGGTTCGGCGAAGGGGACCTGCCGACGAGCGACGCCCTCGTCAGCCTCTTCCACGAGCGCTACGACCAGGTCTACGGCGAGGGCGCCGGACTGCGCTCGGCCGGCGTCGAGATCGTCAACGTGCGGGTCGTCGGAGAGGGCCGACCGGACGGGCTGGTGCTGCCCGACGTCATGGCCGACACCACGGCGGCGGAGCGCGCGCCGACCATGCGCCGCATGTACTGGCCGACGATCGACACCTGGGCCGAGGCGCCGGTGCGCGCGGCGGCGGACCTGCGCCCCGGCTCCCGGCTGGAAGGTCCGGCCGTCGTCGAAGGGGCCCACACGAGCATCGTCGTGCACCCCGGCGACCAGCTCGAGGTCCTCGAGCAGGGCACCGTCTCACTGACCATCGCAAACAGGTAGGAAGAGCAATGACCGTTGTTGCCAGGCCAGGACTTCCGGACGTCACCGCGGACGGCGCCGAGCTCGGTGTCGACCTCTACGCGGTCGACGACCTGGACGCTGCGATGGACGCTGTCGATCCGGTCACTTACGAGGTCCTGCGCAACCGGGTGTCGCAGATCAACGAGGAGCAGGGCACGACGATGATGCACGTGTCCGGCTCCCCGATCGCGGCGTTCGCCGGCGACTTCAACATGGTCATCGCCGACGAGATCGGCAGCGTGGTCACGGTCGGCCCCTACGTCCAGTGGCACGGCGTGATCCTCGACGCGATGATCAAGCGCGTCCTCACCTCGCGCGGCGTGTCGCCCGGCGTCCGCCCCGGGGACATCTACATCTGCAACGACCCCTACGAGGGCGCCGGGCACATGAACGACCTCGCCGTCATGGCGCCGCTTTTCGTGGACGGCAAGCTGTTCGCGTGGACGGCGTCCATGCTGCACCACGCCGACGTGGGCGGCATCAACGGCGGCAGCTTCTGCGTCGACGCAACCGAGCCGGCGCACGAGCCGACGCCGTTCCCGTACGTGCGGATCGTCGAAGAGGGCCGCATGCGCGAGGACCTCGAGCAGCTCTGGAGGCGACAGTCGCGGATGCCCGACTCGACGTCGCTCGACCTGCGCGCACAGATCGCCGGCAACAACGTCGCGCACAGCCGCCTGCGCGAGCTGATTGATCGATACGGCGCCGACCTGGTGCACACCGTGATGAAGCGGACGATGCGCGATGCCGAGCGCCTGTTCCGCGAGCGGATCCGCGAGATCCCGGACGGGACGTTCCGCCACGTCCAGATCGTCGACAAGGACCGCGCCGGCGACACGCACCTGTACAAGGTCCAGCTGAACCTCATCAAGGAGGGCGACACCCTCACGTTCAACACCGAGGGCACGGATCCGCAGAGCGGGATTCTCAGCTGCACCTTCGGCGCCTTCCGCGCCGCGATGATGACGCCGCTGCTGCCGTACCTCTGCTTCGACATCCCCTGGGCGACCGGTGGCATCCTGCGCGCAGTCAGGTTCGAGACCGAGCCGGGGACGCTGGTCGACTGCGAGTACCCGGCGCTGGTCAGCTGCGCGACCTCGTCGGGCGTGTTCTTCGCGATGGACGTGGCTCAGCAGTGCGTCAACCGCATGCTCCTCACGCACCCGACGCTCCGCAGGGAGGTCGTCGGCCACCACTACGCCAACTGGGCCTTCACGATGATGTCCGGGACCAACCAGCACAACGACCCGATGGTCGCCCTGCTGATGGACCCGATGGCGAGCGGCATCGGCGCGCGCAGCTACAAGGACGGAGTCGACAGCGGAGGGAGCGTCTGCTGCCCGAGAGCGAAGACTCCGATGGTGGAGGTCAATGAGTCGCTGTACCCCATGCTGTACCTCTACCGTCGCGAGGCAGTCGATGGTGGAGGCGCCGGCCGGTACCGCGGTGGCACGGGGGTCGAGTTCGCGTACGCGCTACACAACTCGCCGGACGACATGGGGCACCTGATGTTCACCCACGGCGTGACGCTCCCGGCGCCCAACGGCATCGGCGGAGGCCATCCGGGCGGGGCGATCGAGTACGTCATGAACCGCCACGCGTCTCACCGGGAGCTCTTCGCCCGGGGCGAGATGCCGACCGACATCATGGACGTCGCCGGCGCCATCGAGTACCCGGAGTTCAAGGGCAACGACCGCCAGGGCCGCGACGACCTCTACGCGACCGTCGTCACCGGGTCGGGCGGCTTCGGCGATCCGCTCGAGCGGGAGGCCGCCCGCGTCGCGCTGGACGTCGCGAACGGGCACGTGTCGCGGGCCGTCGCCGAATCCGTGTACGGCGTGACCCTCACCGACTCCGGTGCGGTCGACGAAGTAGCGACGACGGAGCGGCGAGACGCCGTCCGTGCCGAGCGACTCGCGTGCGATCTGGGTCCGGTCGCATCCGTGCCGGTCGTGAGCTCGGACCCCACCCGCGCGCCCTACTCCGAGGCGCTCGAGATCGTTGCGGCGCAGAGCGGCGCCGTGATCGCGTGCGAGCGGTGCCACCACGTGCTGTGCAGCGCGACCGAGAACTACAAGACCTACACACGGCAGCGCGCGACGCCGGTGTCCGACCTGCCCCGCGGGACCGACCCGGCCCGCTACGGGATGACCGACACGGCCGAACTGCGGCAGTACTTCTGCCCGTCGTGCGCCGTCCAGTTCGAGGCCGAGATCGCGATGACAGGGGATCCGTCGCTGCACGCCGTCGAGCTCGACGTGGCCGCGCTCCAGCTTGCCTCCTAGTCGGAGATCGTGCTCGTCGTGTGGGTGATGAACTGCGCCAGCGGCGGCACGGCTGCTGACTCGGTCGGCCACACGAGCGCCACCGTACGCACCAGCGGAACGGGCCCCAGGTCCGCGTAACGAACGCGGTCCGCCTGGGATATGGCGAATCGTCGCGGCACCACCGTCACGCCGAGACCCCGTGCGACGAGCTCGATCCCCGTTGCCAGGTCGGCGCTCTCCACGACCACTCGCGGGACGAAGCCTGCCCGGCCGGCGGCCTCTTCGAGCGCCGTGCGGATGCTCGCGCCGTCGCGGAACGTGATGAACGGGACGTGCTCCAAGGACTTGAGCTGGACGGTGTCGGCGTCTCCGAGGGGATCGTCGACGGAGCTGACGAGCACGATACGCTCGGTTCGCAGGGCGTGGGAGGCGAGCCCCTCCGGCAGCCCGTCGTCACCGCGGTGGCAGATGATGCAGTCGGCCTCGCCGGCGGCGAGCATCGCGAACAGCTCGCCGGTGTTGCCGACCCGCACACGCAGGTCGATCGTCTGATGCAGCCGCTGGAAGGATGCGATCAGATCGGGCAGCTCGAGATACGCCAGGTACTGCATCGCCCCGACGGTGAGCGTCGCGTCCGGCGGAGCGCTCAGGCGCTCGAGCTCCTGACGCATGAGCGACACGTCGGCGAGGATGCGGCGCGTGTGCACGAGCAGCGCCATCCCCGCGTCGGTGAGCGCGATCGGACGGCTCGATCGGTCGAACACCGTCACGCCGAGCTGCTGCTCGAGCGCCCGGATCTGCTGGGACAGCGCCGGCTGCGCAACGTGAAGGTCGCGCGCGGCCTGGCGAAAGCTGAGACGCGCCGCGACCGCAGAGAAGTACCGCAGGTGCCGGAGCTCGGTGATCACCGCATCTTATCGGAGGCCCCTCGAAGAGCGGACCGGCGATCGCGAAAGATGCATCTGAATATTGGGCTGGCAGCGAATGGTCCGCGCTCTCCCGAGGGCCTCACCGTCCTCCCCGAGATGACGATGAGGTCGCCGGTCCCTAGTGGCGGTATGCGCGCTCGCGCTCGTGGCGCTCGACCGCGAGCCGGCACAGGCGGTCGACGAGCTCGGCGTACGGGACGCCCGAGGCGTCGAAGAGCTTCGCGTAGACGCTCGTCGGGGTGAATCCGGGCATCGTGTTGAGCTCGTTGACGAGCACCTCGTCGCCCTCGACGAAGAAGTCGACCCGCGCGAGGCCGGTGCAGCCGGTCAGCCGGAACGTCTCGACGGCGAGCTCGCGCACCCGCTCGCGCACGGCCTCCGGGATCCGGGCCGGGACGACGAGCTCCATGCCGCCCGGCGAGTACTTCGCCTCGAAGTCGTACCAGCCGGACTCGCCCGCGGCCAGCAGGATCTCCCCCGGCTGCGAGGCGATCGGGTCGCGGTTGCCGAGCACCGAGCACTCGACCTCCAGGCCGCTCGACATCGCCTCCGCGATGACGAGCGGGTCGTGGGTGAACGCGTCGCGCAGGGCGCCGTCGAGCTCGCCCGGCTCGCTGACCTTGGCGATCCCGACCGACGATCCGAGGCGCGCGGGCTTGACGAAGACCGGCAGCCCGAGCGGCTCGAGCACCGCCGGGTCGTCGCCCTCGCGGATCGCCCGGTAGTCGACCTGCGGCATCCCGGCCCGGGCGAGGACGTCCTTGAAGACGACCTTGTCCATGCACAGCGCGGCGGGCAGGACGCCGGCGCCCACGTAGGGGACGTCGAGGCACTCCAGCAGGCCCTGGACGGTCCCGTCCTCGCCGAACGGGCCGTGCAGCACGGGAAAGGCGCAGTCGGCGCGCAGCAGACCGCGGCCGGCGCGCAGCTCCACCTCCGACCCGTCGCTGCTCCAGGTGCCGTCGCGGGCCAGGCGCACGTCGACGACGTCGTGGCCCGCCTCGGCCAGGCCGGCGCGCACCGACTCCCCGGAGAGCAGCGAGATGTCGTGCTCGGACGAGCGCCCGCCCGACAGCACGGCGATCCTCACGGTGTGGCGGGGGTGGTGGCGGGCGGGGTGGTCGGGGTCACGGGCGGTGTGGTCGGGGTCGTGGGCGGCGGGATCGTGGGCGGCGGCGTGGTCGGGGCAACGTACTGCCCGACGGTGATGGTCACCGCGGAGCCGCGCTTGGCCTCGCCGCCGGCGGACGGGCTCTGGCGCAGCACGATGCCGTCCTCGGCCTGGTCGCCGACCACCCGCGTCGCCACGTTCGGCTTGAACCCCGCGTCGATGAGGGTGTTGCTCGCATCGGTCTGGCTGCTGCCGGTCACGTCGGGCACCGCCACCTGCGCCGGCTCCTTGGCGACGGTGATCGAGACGGTCGCCCCCTTGTCGGCCTGCGTGCCGGCTGCCGGCGTCTGGGCGAGGACCGTGCCGGGGTCGTGGCTCTGATCCTCCTGCTCGCGCACGCCGACGACGAACCCGGAGGCCTCCAGCGTGCTGCGCGCCGAATCGCTCGTCTGGCCGACCACGTTCGGGACCGCCACCTGCTCGGGCCCGCTCGAGACCACGATCGTCACCGTCGACCCCACCTCGATCGGCGTCGCGGCGTCCGGCGCGGTGGAGATCACCCGGTTGGACTTGACGGTGTCGCTGGTCTCGCGGCGCTCGTCGACCTTGAAGCCGGCGTCCTCGAGCTCCTTGGCCGCCTTCTTGCGCGTCTCGCCCACCACGTCGGGCACCGGCTTGGTCCCCGGTCCGTCGGAGACGGTGAGCGTGATCTCCGAGCCCTTCTCCGCCTGCGTCCCCGGCTGCGGATCCTGGCGGATCACGCGCCCCTCGGGGGCGTCGGAGTTCGTGCGCTCGACGTTCGGGTCGAAGCCCGCGTTCTGCACGAGCGCCAGCGCGGCGGCCAGCGGCTTGCCGGTGACGTTGGGGACCGGATGCTTGTCGGGGCGGGTGAGCGCGTACGCGGCGACCGCCCCGCCGGCGACGAGCAGGACGACGACCAGCGCGACGAGCCAGCGGCCCAGGGAGCGTCCCTCCCGCTCGACCGCGTCCGGGTCCGCGGCGCGGACCGGGGCGAACGCGGCCGTGTCCTCCGAGGGCATGCCCGCCGCGATGTGGGCGCGCGCGCGGTCGAGGGCGACGATGAACGCGTCGGCATCGACGAAGCGCTGCGCCGGGTCCTTGGCCAGAGCGTGCAGGACGATGCCCTCGAGCTCCGCGGTGACCGCCCCGTTGAACGCGCTCGGCGGGATCGGCGCCTCGTTGACCTGCTTGAGCGCGATCGTCACCGCGCTCTCGCCGTCGAACGGCAGGCGCCCGGTGAGCATCTCGTAGAGGACGATCCCGATCGAGTAGAGGTCGGACTGCGGGGTGACCGCGTGCCCCTGCGCCTGCTCGGGCGAGAGGTACTGCGCCGTGCCCATGATCGACCCGGTCTGCGTCATGTCCGAGGCGCCCGCGCGGGCGATGCCGAAGTCGGTGACCTTCACGCGGTCCTCGGCGTCGACCATGACGTTGTGCGGCTTGAGGTCGCGGTGGATGATGCCGCGCTTGTGGGCGAAGCGGGCCGCGCGCAGGATCGGGATCGTCAGGTCGATCGCCCGGATCGGGTCCAGCGGCGCCTCCTCGGTGATCAGCTGCTTGAGCGTGCGGCCGTCGAGGAACTCCATCGCGATGTACGACGTGCCGTCCCACTCGCCCCGGTCGAAGACCCCGACGACGTTCGGGTGCTGCAGGCCGGCGGCGCTCGACGCCTCGCGGCGGAAGCGCTCGACGAACTCGCGGTCCTCGGCGAAGCGCCGGTGCAGCAGCTTCACCGCGACCCGGCGCCCGAGCTGGGTGTCCTCGGCGCAGTACACGTCGGCCATGCCGCCCGAGCCGACCCGCGAGATCACGCGGTAGCGATCGTCGATCAGCGTGCCCTCCGGCAGGTCGCGGACCATCAGCCGCCCGCCGCCCGGCCGAGGAGCTGCTCGAGGACCGCCTTGGCGATCGGCGCGGCGACGGTGCCGCCGAAGCCGCCGATCGAGTCCTCGACGGTGACCGCGATCGCGATCTTCGGATCGTTCGCCGGCGCGTACGCGATGAACCACGGCTGCACGAGGTTGCGCGACGGGTCCTTCTCCGCCGTGCCCGTCTTGCCCGCCACGTCGATGCCCTGCAGCGCGGCCGCCGTGCCGGTGCCCTCGCGCACGACGTTCGTCATCATCTCGCCGAGCTGCGCGGCCGACTCCCTCGACATCACCCGCTGCGCCCGCTGCGGCTCGATGCGGTCGACCGTGCGCCCGTCGCGGTCGACGATCTTCTCGGTCAGGCGCGGCTCGACGCGGACCCCGCCGTTGGCCACGGTCGCCGCCACCTCGGCCATCTGCAGCGGCGTGACCTGCAGCTTGTCCTGGCCGATCGCCATGCGCCCGACGTCGACCTTGCGCGAATTGGATGGCAGCAGGCGCCCGTTCGCGTACTCGCCGGAGGCCAGCATCTGGTCGGAGGGGTAGTCGAGTGGGGGCTTGCGGTAGAAGCCGAAGCGCTTCATGTACTTCGCCATCGTGGCCTTGCCGAGATCCTCTCCGATCTGGGCGAACACGGTGTTGACCGAGTGCGTGAGCGCCGTGGTCAGCGTGATGTCGCCGAAGCTCTGGCCGCCGTCGTTGCGCAGCGGCACGCCGGAGACGATCTTCGGCGAGTTGCCGTTGATGATCGAGTCCGGCGTGTACTTGCCGGTGTCCAGCGCGGCCGCGGCGGTGACGACCTTGAACGTCGAGCCCGGCGGATAGGAGGCCTGGGTGGCGCGGTTGAACATCGGCGAGTCGGGCTCGCGGTTCAGGCGCTGGAACGTCTTGGTGTCGCGCAGCGCGTTCGCGTCGAAGCCCGGGACGCTGGCCATGACGCGGACCCGGCCGGTGTCCGGCTCGAGGGCGACGACGGAGCCCTTGCGGCCGTTGAGCTGCTGCAGCGCGACGCGCTGGGCGTCGAGGTCGAGGGTCGTCGTGACGTTGTCGCCGACCTGCTCGTGGCCGAGGATGTCGTCGACGAGCGAGTCGATCTCGTTCGTCGCGCCGACGAGGTCGTCGTTGCGGTAGCGCTCGAGCCCGGCGCGGCCGAGGTTCGTGTAGGAGTAGCCGATCGCGTGCGGCACGAGCTCGTCGGCGGCGGTGTAGCGGCGCACCCACGTGTCCTGCGGCCCCGACCGCGAGCGCGCGAGCACGGTGCCGTCCGACGCGAGGATCGTCCCGCGGTGGATGCGCTGCTCCTCGAGCAGCGACCGGGCGTTGCGGGGGTTGTCGCGCAGCGACTCGGGCCGCGCGACGGTCCACCACGTCGTGGCGAACACCAGGATCGCGAAGAGCGCGGTGATGAACAGGTACAGGCGGCGGGCCGGGGTGTTCACGCCGGCCTCCTCGCCTTGTCGGAGACGAGCAGCAGCAGGGCGAGCAGGATGAAGTTGGCCAGGATCGACGAGCCACCGTAGGAGACGAACGGCAGCGTCACGCCGGTCAGCGGGATCACCTTCGTGACGCCGCCGACGATGACGAAGACCTGCAGGCCGAACACCGCGCCCAGCCCGGCGGCCAGCAGCTTCGAGAACGAGTCCTTGGCGATGATCGACGTCTTGATCGCGCGCTCGACGAACAGCAGGCAGACGACGAGGAGCCCGACGGCGCCGATCAGCCCGAGCTCGTTGACGATGACCGCGTAGATGAGGTCCGTCTGCGCGGCGGGCAGCAGCCGCCCGCCCCCCGGCAGCTGCAGCAGGGACTGTCCGAAGCCCTTGCCGAACAGGCCGCCGTCGGCCTGGGCGAACAGGGACTGGGCGATCTGGTAGCTGCCGCCGACCTTGTCGTACAGATCGGGATCGAACGGGTCGCGCCAGGCGTCGATGCGGTTCTGGACGTGGCCCACGGTCGAGCTGAAGAACCACGCGCCGGCCGCGAACATCGCCAGGCCGATGGCGACGAAGGCGAACCGGTTCGTCGCGACGTAGATGAGCGCGAGGAACGCGCCGAAGAACATCAGCGACGAGCCGAGGTCGCGGATGAACACCAGCAGCACCATCGCCACGCCCCAGATGACGAGCATCGGGCCCAGGTGCTTGAGGGGCGGGAACGTGATCCCGGCGAACCGCCGCCCGCTCGAGACCAGCAGCTGGCGCGTATCGCGCAGGTAGCTGGCCAGGAAGATGACGATCGCGATCTTCGCGAACTCGGCCGGCTGGAACGTGATGACGCGCAGGTTGACGCCCAGGTACGCCCCGTTGACCTGGGATCCGAGGCCCGGCACGCGCGGCAGGAGCAGCAGCACGATGCCGGCGAGCGCGATGACGTAGCGGTACCGCTCGAGGATCGTGATGTCGCGGACGAGGACGATGGTGCCCGCGAACAGCAGCAGGCCCGCGACGAACCACTGGGCCTGCTCGCGAGCCAGCGTGTCGTCGATGCGGTAGATCATCACGAGGCCGAAGCACGCGAGCGTCGCCGCCAGCGGGAACAGGTACGGGTCCGCGTGGGGCAGCGTGAAGCGCACGACGAGGTGCGCCGCCAGGCACAGGCCGAAGAACAGCGCCCCGTAGGTCAGCGAGACGTTCGTCAGCCGGTCGTTCTCCTGGACGAACACCGCCGCGAACCCGGCGGTGATCAGCAGCGAGGCCGGGATCAGCGCGAAGAGCTCGCGGTTCCTCGCGCTCACGATGAGATCACCCGCCGGGTCGAGGCGGTGGTGGGTGCGCGCCCGCGGGGTGTCACGAAGACTCCGCGTCCCAGGTCGAAGCGTCGCGGTGTGACCGCCCGCAGGGCGTCACGATCCCTGCAGCTGCCCGAGCTCGAGCTGGCGGACGAGATCGGTCGCGTCGCTGTGGGAGCGCAGCTTGTGGTCGAGGAGCGATTCGCGGCGGGCGGGCGGCAGCGAGCTCGCCGGGATGCCGGAGCGGTACTGCGTGCGGTACAGCGAGATGCCGAGCGGCAGGTTGTACGGCAGCCCGCGGAAGAGGGCGATGCGGCCCTGGTCGTCGGTGCCGACGAAGTAGACCGAGTTGACGCCGGCGTACAGGCCGAGGCCGATGGCGGCGATCAGCGCGCCGACCACGAGCAGGATGGTGAGCCGGCCCCCCCATCCCCGGCGCTTGCGCCGACGCGGCGCGGCCCGCGGCGGTTGGGGCGTGCGCGCCACGACGCGCTCGCCGCCGCCGAGCGCCGCGTGCGACGTCGTCGTCGCCTCCTGGACCGGCGCGCCGGCGCCGCTGGAGACGTCGTCGACCCGGAACAGGAGCACGGTGATGTTGTCGCGACCGCCCGCTTCGTTGGCCGCGTCGACGAGCGCCCGGCCGGCCTGGTCCAGCGACCGGGCATCGCGCAGGACCGCGGCGACGGCGTCCTCGGAGATCATGGACGTCAGGCCGTCCGAGCACAGCAGGAACACGTCGCCCGGGCGGGACGGCACCGTGCGCGTGTCGACCTCGACGGCCGGCTCGGGCCCCAGCGCGCGGGTGATGATCGAGCGCTGCGGGTGCTCGCCGGCCTCCTGCGCGGTGAGGCGGCCCTGGCGCATCAGCTCCTCGACCAGCGAATGATCGTCGGTGAGCCGCTCGAGCGTCCCGTCGCGCCAGCGGTAGGCCCGCGAGTCGCCGACGTGCGCGATCGTCACGTCGTCCTCGCCGACGTACGCCGCGGTCAGCGTCGTCCCCATGCCGGCACGGTCGGCGTCGCGGCGCGAGAGCTCGTGGATCTCCGTGTTGGCCTCCTGCACCCGCGCGGCGAGGCGGGCCTCGACGCTCTCGCCGCTGTCGGGCAGGCCGTGCGAGAAGACCTCGACCGCGATCCCCGACGCCACCTCGCCGGCCTGGGCGCCGCCCATCCCGTCGGCCACGACGAACAGCGGCGCCGAGGCGAAGTACGAGTCCTCGTTGGCGCGTCGCGCCCGGCCCGTGTCGGTCTTCCTGGCCTGCTCGGCGACGCGCAGCACGGTCAGCGGTCCTCGAACGTGAACTCGGAGTCGCCGATCCGGACCCGGTCGCCCTGGTGCAGCGGCTGCGGCCCCTGCAGGAGCTCCTCGTTGAGGTACGTCCCGTTCGTCGAGCCGAGGTCCTCGATGACGATCACCGGCCCCTGGCGCAGCAGCCGCGCGTGCCGCGACGAGGCGAACGGGTCCTCGAGGCGGATCTCGGCCCCCTCCCCTCGGCCCATGACCGCCCCGTCCCCGATGTCGTAGGCCATCCCCGCCTGGTGGCCGGGCGCGCGCTCCACGACGAGCTGCGCGGGCGAGCCGTCGCCCTGGCTGCCCGCGAGCGAGTGCAGCCCGGTCGCCTCACCCGCCGCGATCGGCGGCCCGGCGGCGACGGCGTCCCCGCGGCCCCGGCCCCGCAGGTCGCGCAGCGCGTTGCGGGAGACCCACAGCAGGAACAGGTACAGCACGATCAGGAAGCCGTACTTCAACAGGACGGACGCGGGCTCGATCACGGTCGGCTCAGTCGATCTCGAAGGTGACCTGGGCGGTGCCGAGCTCAACCAGGTCGCCGTCGCGCAGCGGCTGGGGAGCGGAGCGGACGGGCCGGCCGTTGACGCGCACGCCATTGGTGCTGCCCAGATCGGCGACGGTCCATCCATTCGGGCTGGGCCGCACCTCCGCGTGACGGCGTGACACGTTGGCGTCGTCGACGACGATGTCGCACTCCCGCGAGCGCCCGAGCACGGCCCCGGTCGCCCCGACGAGCATGCGCTTGCCGTCGACCACGATGATCGCGCGGCCCGCCCGGTTGGCACGGACCTCGGAGAGCTGCTCCTGATGGCGGTCGGCGGCCGAGTAGATCATCGTGTTGCCGTGGCCGGCTGGCTCGACCGCCGGCGCGGCCGCGGGGGCCTGCGCACCGTCGGCGGCGCGCACGAGCCGTGCCTGGATGCCGAACTCGCCCAGCGAGAGCCGGTCGTCCGTGCGGAACTCGATCTTCGGGCGTGAGATCAGCGCCAGGCGCTCGCGGCGCGCGTGCTCGAGCAGATAGCCGGACAGCTCGTCGATGACCTCGTGCTCGACGCCCTCGTAGCGCTCGCGATCGTCGGGCGACAGCCAGACGGTGTACTCGTTGGGGACGTATGTGCGGGAAACCGACACGGTGCGGTGCTCGTCCATCTCCTTGGCCAGCTTGTGCGCGATCTCGACCGGGCGCACCTCGGACTTGAAGACGCGGCCGAACGTGCCCTCGACGAGGCCGGCGATGCGATTCTCGAGGTTGCGCAGCACGCTCATCGGTGGTCAACCCCGCTCGCTGCACCACGCAGCGGCGCGGATGGTCATGGTAGGCGAGGATCCGACGGCCGGGCGGCGCGCCGCGCCGCGCGCAGGCCGACCGCGGCCACGGCGCCGACGACGGCCGAGGCGAGCAGACCACGCGCATCCAGCCCGCCGCCCGCGCCCGAGACGCCGTCGAGCGTCGCCTCGGTGGCCACCGCGAGCGCGATCGACCACGCCGCGGCGGCGGCGAGGTCGAGCGCCGCGCTGCGCCCGCGCACCACCCAGGGCAGCAGGACGGCGGCCAACGCCCACAGTGCCGCGACGGCGAGCAGGCCCGACGTGAACATCGGCACGATCGCATGGTCGAAGGCGGCCCCGGCGGACTCCTCCCAGCGCACGCGCGGCCGCCCGCCGTCCGGCGGGCCGGCCAGCAGGCGGTCGCCGGTGAGCAGCTCGGCCAACTCGAGCCAGAGCAGCCCGAGCGCGCCGAGCGCCGCGCGTCGCGTCGCGGTGGCGGCCTGGCCGGCGAACGCGGGAAACGCGCCCGCGAGGCCGAGCGCGCCGAGCGCCGGCCCGCCGCCGGGGACCGACCAGAGCGTGCCGGCCAGCGGCAGCGCGAGCGGGACGGGGATCAGCCCGACGGCCAGGACCACCGCGGTGCCGGTGAAGCCCGACGCCAGCAGCCACACCTCGATCGCCCAGGCCGCGAGCAGCCAGCCCAGGCGCGGCAGGAGCACGACGAGACCCGCCGTGACCGCGGCGCCCGCGGCCGGGGTCACCGGTGGAGCGTCGGCGAGGGAGTGCAGCGCCGTGCCGGCCAGCGCGGCCGCGCTGCCCGCGGCGAAGGCGCGGCCGAGCATCCGCCGGCCCGGTGCGGCGACGGGGACCGCATCGGCCGGCGCGGGCGCATGGCGGGCGGGCGGCGCGCCGGGGATCCACTCGGGTTCGTCCTCCTGCACCGCGGCGTAGTCGGCGGCGCCCGCGCGGGTCAGCCCCTCCCGGGCACGCCGCAGCCAACCGCTCTCCCCCGGGTCGCGGTAGCGGCGCTGCACCGCCGTCCAGCGCGTGCTCAGCTCGTCGACGGGCGAGCCCTCGACGATGCCCGGCTCGTCGTCGACCTCGTCGCGCACCGCGACGAGCGCGGCGCGCAGCCGGCTCAGGTTCGAGCGCTCCTGCGGCCGGACCGCGACGGCGGCGTCGATCGCCGCGCACAGGCCGGGCGGCAGGTCGCGCCGCAGGCGGCCCAGGTCGGGCAGCTGCGTACCGACCTTGCGCGCGGTGTCGGCGGGCCCGGCGCCGCGGATCGGGTTGACGCCGCTGAGCGCCTCGTACAGCACGAGCCCGAGCGCGTACACGTCGGCCGCGCCGGTGATCCGCTTGCCCTCGGCCTGCTCGGGCGCCATGTAGGCGAGGGTCCCGACGACGTCGCCGGTCCGGGTGAGCGCCTCGCCGCCGACGATCCGGGCGATGCCGAAGTCGCAGATCTTCGCCGCGGGCGTCCCGCTGGCGGCCTGGTCGGAGACCATGATGTTGCCCGGCTTCACGTCGCGGTGGATCACGCCGCGGGCGTGCGCATGGGCGAGCGCCTCGCACAGCGACGCGCCGATCACCACGATGTCGCGGTCCGACAGCGCCCCCTCCGCCAGCAGTTCGCCGAACGTCGCGCCGCGGACGAACTCGGAGACGAGATAGCACGCCTCCTCGTCGGAGCCGGTCTCGTAGAGCGTGACGATGCCCGGATGGCTGAGGCGCGCGGCGGCCTGCGCCTCGCGCTCGGCGCGCTCGGGATCGCCGTCGTCGAGCGGGATCCGCTTCAGCGCGACCGGCCGGTTCAGACGCTCGTCCTGGGCGAGCCAGACCGTCCCGAACCCGCCCGCGCCGAGCCGGCGCCCGAGGCGGTAGCGGCCGAGCAGGAGCTCGGCCTGGCCGGCCGGTCCGCGCATGGTGTCCGCATGCGTCACCGACTTGCTGTTCGGGTTTCGGGAAGGAAATCCCATGTCTGAAGGGAATCGTGCACGTGTCGTGACCGCCATACTGGCGGGAGCGCCTCCCGCAAGGAGCCACCACGCGTGTCGTTCTTCGACGACGACGACCAGCCCACACGCACCACACGAACGCCCCGGCCCCGCCGCGCCGGCGGTCGTGCCGCGTCCGCCGGAGGTCCGACGGACCAGCAGCAGCTGATGATCCGGCGCGCCATCGCCATCGGCGTGCTCGTCATCCTGCTCATCGTCATCGTCCTCGGGTTCAAGAGCTGCCGCGACAACGCGCGCAAGAACTCGCTGCGCGACTACAACCGCGAAGTCGCGACCATCGTCCAGGACTCCGACACGCAGGTCTCCAAGCCGCTGTTCGACCTGCTGACGTCCAACCAGAACCAGTCGCCGGTCACGCTCGAGACGCAGATCAACCAGTACCGCGTCGTCGCCGACCAGCAGGCGCAGCGGGCGCGCGACCTCGACGTGCCGAGCCAGATGACCGGCGCCCAGCGCCACCTGACCACGGTGCTCGACTTCCGCGCCGAGGCCCTGGCGGTGGTCGCCGACCAGATCCGGGCCGCACTCGGCTCCGCCCGGGCGGCGGAGGACGCCACGAACGAGATCGCCGGCCAGATGCAGAAGCTGCTGGCCTCCGACGTCGTCTACTCGCAGCGGGTGGCGCCGCTCATCAAGCAGGAGCTCGACGACAACGACATCACGGGCCAGACGATCGCCTCGTCGAAGTTCCTGCCGAACCTCGGGTGGCTCGACCCGGGCACCGTCGCGACGCGGATCGGCGGCGAGGGCGGCGGCGCCACGCAGCCGCTGGCGCCGGGCCCGCACGGCCACGGGCTCACCTCCGTCTCCGTCGGCGACACGACCCTGCAGCCGCAGCCCGCGGTCAACCGGCTGCCGGCCGGCTCGGACACGACGTTCGACGTGACCTTCCAGAACCAGGGCGCCAACGACGAGACCAACGTCAAGGTGACCGTCCGCATCTCGGGCGCCGGCAAGCCGATCACGGTGAACAAGACGGTGCCCCAGACGAAGGCGGGCGCGGAGGCCCAGGTCCAGATCCCGCTCGGGCAGTCGCCGCCGATCGGCACGCCCGTGACGATCAAGGTCACGGTCGACAAGGTCCGCGGCGAGCAGACGACCGACAACAACACGCAGAGCTACACCGCGCTGTTCACGCGCTGAGGCGGCGGCGGACCCGGCCGTTCGAGTGGTTACCGTTCCCGGCGTGGACGACCTGACCACGACGAGCGGGATCGTGGCGCTGGTGGGCGCCGTGCTCGGCATCGTGGCGCTGGCCCTGGCCGCCGTGCTGTTCGTGCAGTTGCGCCGGGTCCGCCTGGCGCAGCGGATCCTGCTCGGCGACGCCGAGCCGCGCGACCTCATCGCCCACGCGGCGCAGCTCAGCGAGGCGGTCGCGACGCTGCGGGCCTACGTCGAGGAGTCCGCGCTGCGCCTCGACGGGCGCCTCTCGACCGCCGAGGAGCGCCTCGACCGCACGATCGCCTACCGCGGCCTGCTGCGCTACGACGCCTACAACGAGATGTCCGGCCGCCAGTCCGCGTCGATCGCCCTGCTCGACGCGACGCGCTCGGGCATCGTGCTCTCCTCGATCCACCACCGCGACCAGGCGCGCCTGTACGCCAAGCACGTCCGCGACGGCGAGGCGGAGATCGCGCTCTCGCCCGAGGAGGAGGAGGCGGTCCGCCTGGCGCTGGCCGGGGAGCTGCAGGAGACGCCGCCCGAGACATGAGGGTCGGCTACTTCGGCCCCCGCGGCACCTTCACGGAGGAGGCCCTGCGCGCGAGCGCGCCGGACGGCGTCGACGCCGTCGCGCTGCCGTCGATCTACGCGACCGTGCTGGCCGTGCAGGACGGAGCCGTCCGGCGCGGCGTCGTGCCGATCGAGAACGCGCTGGAGGGCTCCGTCGACGCCACGCTCGACGCGCTGGCGGTCGAGACCGAGGACGTCGTGATCGTCGACGAGGTCGTACGGCCGATCAGCCACTGCCTCATCGCGCTCGAGGAGCTCGAACTGGACGAGATCCGCATCGTCGCCTCCCACCCGCAGGCCAACGCCCAGTGCGCGCGCTTCCTGCGCGAGCGGCTGCCCCGCGCCGTCGTGCTCGCGGCGAGCTCGACCTCCGAGGCGGTGCGGATGGTCGCCGAGGACGGCGAGGCGGGACGGGCGGCGATCGGCAACCGCCTCGCCGCCGAGCTCTACGGCTGCCGGGTGCTGCGCGAGGGCATCGAGGACCTCGCCGGCAACGTGACGCGGTTCGTGTGGCTCGCCCGCCACGACGACGAGGCGGCGGTCGTGCCGGCCGGCGGGGGCCGGCGCTTCAAGACCTCGGTCGTCTTCTGGGGCGGCGGCGACGCGACGCCCGGATGGCTCGTGCGGTGCCTGTCGGAGCTGGCCTCGCGGGGCGTGAACCTCACGCGGATCGAGTCGCGGCCACGGCGTATGGGGCTCGGCCACTACATGTTCTTCGTCGACCTGGAGGGCCGTGCCGACGATCCCGCGGTGGCCGAGGCGCTCGCCGGCCTGGGGACGCACTGCGAGGGGCTGCGGACCCTCGGTACCTATCCGGCGGCGCGGTGAACGCCCCGCAACGGGCGCGTGGGCACGGCCAGATGCGCCGATCCTGCCGCTAGACTTCCCGCCCAGGCCATGGCAGAGGTAGCTTCGCCGATCCCACCTCAATCGTCCACGCCGCTCTCTGAGCACCGGCGGCGTGGACATGAGTCGTCTGGCCGGGTGCTCGTCCTCAATGCCACGTATGAGCCGATCAACGTCTGCACGGTGCGTCGCGCAGTGGTGCTCCTGCTCAAGGAGAAGGCGGAGCTGATCGAGCGGTCGTCGCGCGACCTGCACGCCGAGTACACGACGATGGCGCGGCCGGTCGTGATCCGCCTCGTCAGCTACGTGCGGGTCCCGCGTGACACGCACAAGCGCAAGATCACCCGCCGGGCGGTGTTCGCCCGTGACGGATGGGCGTGCCAGTACTGCGGCTCGCGCTCGAACCTGACCGTCGACCACGTGATCCCCCGCTCGAAGGGCGGCCTGTCGAGCTGGGAGAACATCGTCGCCGCCTGCGCGCCCTGCAACCGGCGCAAGGGCGATCGGCTGCCGAACCAGATCGGCATGACGCCCCGCAAGGCGCCGCGCACGCCGCACCCGGCGATCTTCATCCACGTGGCGAGCCCGACCATCCCGTCGGGCTGGCGACAGTACCTCCCCGAAGCCGCCTGACGCGCCTCGTCAACGTCCCCCGCCTTCGCTACTCTGCCGATACCAGAGAAAGGAGGTGGTCCGTATCAGTAGTCACAGTTCTTGCGGGACCCTGGAGGTGACCGGCCGCTAGGTCGGATTGGCTGGAGCCGCCTGGCGGAATCCAACCCGGGCCACCGTCGTCGACATGCCGGACCTGGTCCCCCCGGCGCGCACGAGTCAGCATCTGCGCAGCGTTGTCGCCGATCTCTGTCCAGTCCCTGCTGAAAACGCGAAGGGCGCCCCAGTCGAGGCGCCCTTCGTGCGTTCCGGGGGCATGCTGCGGCCCCCTACGACTCGTCGGTCTCCTCCGTGCCGTCGTCGAGGTCGTGCAGCTCCTCGTCCGCCGGCTCGATGGCGTCGAGCGGCGTGGCGCCGTCTGCGCTGACCTCGTCGCCCTCGTCGACCGCGTCGCCGTTGGCGCCGGACTCGACGATCAGGGCGACGGCCGAGACCCGGTCGTCGTCCTTCATGTTCATGACGCGCACGCCCTGCGACAGGCGCCCGTAGCGGCTGATGCCGCGCACGCCGGTCCGCTGGACCATGCCGCCGACCGAGATGAACACGAGCTCCTGGTGCTCGCGGACGACCAGCGCGCCGGCGAGAGCGCCCTTCGCCTCGGTGAGCTTGATCGTGCCGACGCCCTTGGCGCCACGGTTCGTCTTGCGGTACTCGCTGATCGACGTCCGCTTGCCGTAGCCGTTCTCGGTCACGACGAGCAGTTCCTGGTCGTCGCGCGCGACGTCCATGGCCAGAACGGCATCGTCCTTGCCGGAGACGTCCATTCCCCGGACACCGGAGGTGTCGCGGCCCATCGCCCGCGCGCCCTCCTCGTGGAAGCGCACCGCCTGGCCCTTGCGCGACACCATGAGGATGTCGTCGTCGCCGCTCGTGCGGCGGACCGCCACCAGCTCGTCGTCGTCGCGGATGTTGATGGCGATGATGCCGTCGGCCTTGATCGGCGTGTTGTATGCCTGGAACTCGGTCTTCTTGACCACGCCGTTGCGCGTCGCGAACACCAGGTACTTGCCCTCGTCGTAGGCACGGGTGGCGAGCACGGACTGGATCCGCTCGCCCTCGCGCAGCGGCAGCACGTTGACCAGGGCGCGGCCCTTCGCCGTGCGCGACGCCTCCGGCAGGTCGTAGACCTTCGACCGGTAGACCTTGCCGCGGTTGGAGAAGAACAGCAGGTAGTCGTGCGACGACGTGACGAACAGGTGCTCGATGTAGTCGCCGTCCTTCATGTCCATCCCGGTCACGCCGCGGCCGCCGCGCTGCTGCTGGCGATACGTGGCCAGCGGCAGCGATTTGATGTAGCCGGACTTCGTGATCGTGATGACCATCTGCTGGTCGGCGATCAGGTCCTCGATGTCGATCTCGTCCTCGGAGTGCGTGATCTGCGTGCGCCGCTCGTCGCCGAAGCGCTCGTCGATCTCGTCGAGCTCCTCCTTGATGATGTCCAGGACCCGCTGCTCCGAGCCGAGGATCGCCCGGAACTCGGCGATCTGCTCGGTGAGGTCGTCGTACTCGGCCTTGATCTTGTCGGCCTCGAGCGCGGTGAGGCGGCCGAGCCGCAGGTCGACGATCGCCTGCGCCTGGATGCGCGACAGGTCGAAGCGCTCCATCAGGCCGTTCCGGGCCTCCTCCGTGTCGCGCGAGGCCCGGATGAGCGCGATGACCTCGTCGATGTTGCCGATGGCGATCAGCAGACCTTCGAGGACGTGGGCGCGCGCCTCCGCTTCACGGAGGCGGTACTTCGTCCGCCGCACGATGACGTCGCGCTGATGGTCGACGTAGTTCTTGATCAGCGCCTGCAGCGGCAGGGTGCGCGGCACACCATCGACGAGCGCGACGGTGTTGACGCCGAACGTCGTCTGCATCGCGGTGTGCTTGTAGAGCTTGTTGAGCACGACCTTCGGGATGGCGTCGCGCTTGAGCTCGATGACGACCCGCATGCCGGAGCGGCCGTCCGTGTAGTCCTGGATCTCGGTGATCTCCGGGATCTTCTTGTCCTCCACGAGCTCGCTCATCTTCACGAGCAGGCCGTTGGGGCCGCCCTTCTTGACCATGAAGGGCAGCTCGGTGACGATGATCGCCTCCTTGCCCCGGCCGATGTCCTCGATGTGCGCCTTCGCCCGCACGCGCACCCGGCCGCGCCCGGTCTCGTAGGCGTCGCGGATGCCCTGGCGGCCCAGGATGATCCCGCCCGTCGGGAAGTCCGGGCCGTGGATGTACTTCATGAGGCCGGCCGTGTCGATCTCGGGATCGTCGATGAACGCCTTGACCGCGCCGATGACCTCGGTGAGGTTGTGGGGCGGGATGTTCGTCGCCATCCCGACCGCGATGCCGGACGACCCGTTGACGAGCAGGTTCGGGAAGCGCGACGGCAGGACGGTCGGCTCCTGGTTGCGGCCGTCGTAGTTGGGCGCGAAGTTGACCGTGTCCTCGTCGATGTCGCGCAGCATCTCGGTGGCCATCCGCGAGAGGCGGGCCTCCGTGTAGCGCATGGCCGCGGCCGGATCGTCGTCGATCGAGCCGAAGTTGCCCTGGCCGTCGGCGAGGATGTAGCGCATCGAGAAGTCCTGCGTCATCCGCACCAACGTGTCGTAGATCGACGCGTCGCCGTGCGGGTGGTACTTGCCCATCACGTCGCCGACGATGCGGGCGGACTTCGAATACGGCCGGTTCGGCTGCAGGCCGGCCTCCTGCATGGCGTACAGGACGCGGCGATGGACCGGCTTGAGCCCATCGCGGACATCGGGCAGCGCCCGGCCGACGATGACGGACATCGCGTAGTCGAGGTACGCCGTGCGCATCTCGTCCTCGAGCGCGCGCGGTTCGACGTTGCCGCCGCCGATGACGTCAGTTCCCATGCTTCACCTCCTTCGCGATCTCGGACTCAGACATCGAGGTTGGCGACCTGGCGCGCGTTCTCCTCGATGAACGCGCGGCGCGGCTCGACGACGTCGCCCATCAGCATCGAGAAGAGCTGGTCGGCCGCGGTGGCGTCGTCCATGGTCACCTGGGCCAGGGTCCGGCTCTCCGGATCCATCGTGGTCTCGCGCAGCTGCTCGGGGTTCATCTCGCCCAGCCCTTTGAAGCGCGAGAGCTGCACCCGCTTCTCGGCCAGGCCCCGCACGGCGCCGCGCAGGGCCTCGAACGACAGGGCGTCGTCGCGGTCCTCGCCGAGCGCGACGGTGAACGGCGCGCGGCCGGCGAGCTCCAGGAGCTGGCCGTGGACGCGGACGAGCTGGCGGTACTCGTTGGCCTCGAACAGGGCGCGCGGCAGCAGATGCGTGCGCGCCAGCCCGGTCTTGGTCTCGACCGCGCGGACGGTGACCGACACCCCTGGCTGGCGGTCGACGATCGTCAGCTCGAACGGCTCGCCCTCGACCCCTTCGCGCGACAGGACCTCGAGCGCGGCGTCGGCGGTCATCGCCCCCTCGTCGAGCAGCGAGGACTCCTCGAGGAAGAGCACGACGTCATGGCCGAACTCGGCGCGCAGCGCCGACGACCAGCCCTCGTACTGCTTGAGGAGCCGCGTGTAGCGCTGCCAGCGCGTCTCGGTCAGCTTGAACGGCCGCCCGTTGCGGTCGACGACGTCGAGCTTCTCGAGCTTGTCGCCGAGCAGGATCTCCTCGAGCTCGCCCTCCTTCTCGATGTAGCGCTCCTGGTTGCCCTGCTTGAGCTTGTAGAGCGGCGGCTTGGCGATGTAGATGTAGCCGGCGTCGATCAGCTCCGGCATCTCGCGGAACAGCAGCGTCAGGGCCAGCGTGCGGATGTGGGCGCCGTCGACGTCGGCGTCCGTCATGAGGATGATCTTGTGGTAGCGCGCCTGCTCGATGTTGAACTCGTCGCGAACGCCGGTGCCGATCGCCTTGATCAGCGCCTGGATCTCCTCGTTCTTGAGGACCTTGTCGATGCGGCTCTTCTCGACGTTGAGGATCTTGCCGCGCAGGGGGAGCACCGCCTGCGTGTTGCGGTCGCGACCCTGCTTGGCCGAGCCGCCCGCGGAGTCGCCCTCGACGATGAACAACTCGGCAAGCGACGGGTCGCGCACGGAGCAGTCGGCGAGCTTGCCGGGCAGGCCGGCGCCGCCGAGCACCGACTTGCGCCGGGTCAGGTCGCGGGCCTTGCGCGCCGCGGCGCGCGCCTGGGAGGCCGAGATCGCCTTCATGACGATCGCGCGGCCCTCCTTCGGGTTCTCCTCAAGGAACTCGCCGAGCTTCTCGTTGACGACCGACTGCACGAGGCCCTCGATGCCCGGGTTGCCGAGCTTCGTCTTCGTCTGGCCCTCGAACTGCGGGTCGGCCAGCTTGACCGAGATCACCGCGGTCAGCCCCTCGCGGACGTCCTCGCCGCTGAGGTTCTCGTCCTTCTCGCGCAGCATCGGGACGGTCTGCCTGCGCGCCCACGCGTTCAGGGTGCGGGTGAGCGCCGACCGGAAGCCGGACAGGTGCGAGCCGCCCTCGTGCGTGTTGATGTTGTTGGCGAAGCTGTGGATCGACTCCTGATAGGTCGTGTTCCACTGCATCGCGACCTCGACGTTGCCCTCGTCGGACTCCGTCGTGAAGTAGACGACCTTCTTGCCGATCGGCTCCTTCGACTCGTTCATGTAGGCGACGAAGTCGCTGATGCCGCCCTCGTACATGAAGTCGATGCGCCTGCCCTCCGCGCGCTCGTCGGTGAGCGAGATGCTCAGCCCGGCGGTGAGGAACGCGGTCTCGCGCAGGCGCTGCTCGAGCGTGGCGAAGTCGTACTCGGTGGCCTCGAAGATCTCGGCGTCGGGGCGGAACGTGATCGTCGTCCCGGACTCCTTGGTCGGCTCACCCTTGACCAGCGGGCCCTGGGGCGCGCCGCGCTCGTAGGTCTGGCGCCAGGTGAACCCGTCGCGCCGGACCGTCACCTCGAGCATCTCCGAGAGCGCGTTGACCACGGAGACGCCCACGCCGTGCAGGCCGCCCGAGACCTTGTAGCCCCCGCCGTCGCCGAACTTGCCGCCGGCGTGCAGGACGGTCAGCACGACCTCGATCGCCGGCTTGCCCTCCTTCTCCATCATCGCGACGGGTATGCCGCGGCCGTTGTCGACGACGGTGATCGAGTCGTCGGGGTGGATCGTCACGTCCACAGCGGTCGCGTGGCCGGCGAGGGCCTCGTCGACCGAGTTGTCCACGACCTCGTAGACGAGGTGATGCAGGCCCCGCACGCCGGTCGAGCCGATGTACATGCCGGGCCGCTTGCGCACCGCCTCGAGGCCCTCGAGGACGGTGATGTCCGCGGCATCGTAGCTCTGTGCGGGATTGCGGTCGTCGGCGGCCAAAAGGTCCTCCGTTTACGTGAGAAAGCCCCGGTCGCGCCACAGCCGGCGGCGGTCCGGGGCGGAAACGATTAGTTGACAGAACAATAGCACATTCGCCGTCCTGAACCCCCGGTCCAGCTAGGTGCTTTAGCCTGCAAACAGGCCACTTTGACGGCCCTCAGCGCGGGGTTGCCGTGGTTCGGATCTCGCGCACCAGCGCCTCACCCAGTTCGCGGTTGATCGCGGCCACGTACTCGACGGCCATGAGCGCCACCTCCTGGGCCCAGACCGACTCCGCGCAGTACACCGTGAGCGTCCCGCCGCGCTCACGCAGCGGCGACGCGTGGCCGGCGACGAACTCGCCGACAGCCGCGGGCCAAGCCCGCTGGATCCGGGCGAGCGGGGTGGCCGGCGCGACCGCCGAGGCGAGCGACTCGACGGCGAGCGCCGCGGGCCGCGGCGCATGGCGCCTCATGCCGCCGCCTCCTGGAGCACGGTGCCCTCGCCGACCGCGACGCGTGTCACGTCGCCGCTGGACGCGCCCGGCACATGGGCGAGGTCGGTGGTGGTGACGACGCTCTGACCGTGGCGCGCGATCCGCTCCGCCAGACGCTCGCGGCGGTCAGGGTCCAGCTCGCTCATGACGTCGTCGAGCAGGAGCAGCGGCGGGCGGCCGCGCGCCTCGGCGAGCGCCTCGCGCTCGGCGATGAGCAGCGCCAGCAGGGCCAGCCGCTGCTCGCCCTGGGACCCGTAGGCGCGCAGGTCCCGGCCGTCGCGCTCGAGCACGAGGTCGTCGCGGTGCGGGCCGTGGCCGGTGAAGCCCCGTTCCAGATCGCCATCCACCCGCTCGGCCAGCTCCGCGGCGAAGGCCTCAGGCGTCGCTGCGCGCGTCCGCGGCCGGAAGCGCGCGCCGGCGGTCCCCGCCAGTCCGAGCTCACCGGCGAGCGTCGCGAAGCGCTCGCGCAGCAACTCGACGGCCCGGGCGCGATCGTCGCGCAACGCCACGCCGTGGCGGGCGAGCTCGGCGTCCCAGGCGGGCAGCGACGCCCGGTTCGCCCGGCCGGCGCGGATGCGCTGCAGCAGGGCGTTGCGCTGCGCCAGCGCCGCGGAGTAGGCGCGGCGCGTGTCGGCGCGCGCCGGCCACAGCGCGGCGACGACCTGATCGACGTGCGCGCGCCGCAGCGCGGGCGCGCCCTTCACCAACTCCAGCCGGTCGGGCAGGAACACCGAGACCAGCGGGCGCGCAGGCGCGTCGGCCATGCGCTCGACGGGGGCGCCGTCGACGCGCATCCGCTTCGCCTCCCCCGGCTGGAAGCCCACGGACAGAGCATGCGGGCCGTCCGGATCGTGGCCGTCGACCTCGACGCGCGCCGCGGTGGCCCCGAAGCGGACCACCTCGCGCTCGTTGCTCGTCCGGCAGGAGCGCCCGGTGCAACCGAAGTACAGCGCCTCCAGGAGGTTCGTCTTCCCCGCACCATTGCGACCGTGCAGCACGGTCAGCCCCTCACCGAACGCCACGTCCGCGGCGGCGTATGAGCGGAAGTCGCGCAGCCGGAGACGAGTGACGATCACGACGAAACCCCGCTCCGGGACCAAACGCCGCCGCGTGATGACCCGCAGGGCCTCACGACGAAACCCCGCTCCGGGACCAAACGCCGCCGCGTGATGACCCGCAGGGCCTCACGACGAAACCCCGCTCCGGGACCAAACGCCGCCGCGTGACGACCCGCAGGGTCTCACACGTTCAATCTGATGGGCATGATCAGGTACAGGAACCCGGACCCGTCGGCTGCCTCGATCAGGCCCGGGCGCAGCGGGCTGATGAGCTTCAGCACCAGATCGCCCGACTCGACGCTCTCCAGGCCGTCGCGTAGGAACTCCGGGTTGAAGCCGATCTCGAACGCTTCGCCGGCGAACGCCACGGGCAACGTCTCGCTCGCCTCGCCGACGTCCGGCGTCTGGGCGGAGACCGTGAGCTCGCCCTCACGAAACGCGAGCCTCAGCGGCGCGTTCTTCTGCGCCAGCAGGCTGATGCGGCGCACGACGTCGGTGAGCTCCTGGCCGGCGATCCTCAGCTCGTGCTCGTAGCTGTCGGGGAGGAGCTGGCGGTAGTTCGGGAACTGACCGTCGATCAGCCGTGACGACAGGACGGCGCCGCGCACCTCGAAGACGACCTGGTTGGCGCGCACGCCCACGCTCAGCGCGCCGTCCTCGTCGCTGCCGGACTGCGCGAGGCGCACGAGCTCCTGCAGCGCCCGCGCCGGGACGTTCGCCTCGAACGCCCCGTTGAGCTCGGACTCCAGCGGCGTCTCCTTCACCGAGAGCCGGTAGGAGTCCGTCGCCACCATGCGCAGCTCGCGCCCCGCGGCTGACACCAGGATCCCGGTGAGGATGGGTCGCGTCTCGTCGCGCGACGCCGAGCGGGCGACGCGGGCGACGGTCTCGACGAACGCGGCGGCCGGGACCTCGACGACGGCGTCGCCCCCGGCCTCGGGCAGCGGCGGGAAGTCCTCGCTGCGCAGCGTCCTGATGTGGAAGGTGGCGGACCCGGACCTGATCTCGACGTCCTGGTCGGTGGGCCGCAACTCGACGGAGACCTCTGCGGCGGGAAGGGCGCGGACGACGTCGAGCGTCAGGCGCGCCGGCACGACCGCCGTGCCCGGCCGCACGACCGTCGCCTGGAGCGGGACCCGCAGTCCCATCTCCATGTCGGTGGCGCGCAGTTCCACGCCGTCCTCCTGGACGGAGATCTGGACGCCGGAGAGCGCCTGGACGGCGCTGCGCGTGGAGGCCACGCGCGAGACCGTCTGCAGCTGCGCGAGAAGATCGGCGCTCGTGCAGGTGATCTTCACGATGAATGCCTCTCGATCGGATTCAGGGTCTTAGGGCCGGTGGACATGTGGAGGAGGGGCTGGTGAATGCCGTGGGAATGCGGGGTTGGGGCGCGGCCGTGCGGTGGACGGCGTGTGGGCGGACCGTGGAGCATCGCACGGGCGCCGGTCGTCACGAACGGCTGCTCAGGCGCTCGGTCAGGTCCCGAACGGTTCGCTGCGCATCGGGGTCGGTGGCCATCCGCTCGGCAGTGCGCCGGCACGCGTGGAGGACCGTCGTGTGGTCCCGGCCGCCGAACGCGCGCCCGATGGCGGGCAGCGTCTGGCCCGTCAGCTCGCGCGCGAGGTACATGGCGAGCTGGCGCGGCCACACGAGCCGCTGCGTCCGCCCGCTCGAGACGAGATCCGTGGGGGAGATCGAGAAGTCCTCGCAGATCGTGCGCTGGACGTCCTCGATCGTGCGCCGCACCGGCTTGCGGTCGCGGTAGAGCTCGTCGAGGACGTGGGTGGCGAGCTGGGCCGTGAGCGGCTCGGCGGTCATCGACGCGTAGGCGACGACGCGGATGAGCGCCCCCTCGAGCAGGCGCACGCTGTCGGCGATGCGGTCCGCGATGACCTCGAGCGCGCCCGGATCGCCGATCGCGATCGCGTCGTGCTGCACGCGCTTGCGCAGGATCGTGAGGCGGGTGTCGCGGTCGGGGGCGGCGATGTCGGTGAGCAGGCCGGCCTCGAAGCGCTCGCGCAGGCGGTCCTCGAGGTCCCCGAGCTCGCGCGGGCGGCGGTCCGAGGTGAGGACCAGTTGGGCGCCGGCGTCGTGCAGCGCGTTGAACGTGTGGAAGAACTCCTCCTCGGTGTGGGCCTTGGAGGTGAGGAACTGCACGTCGTCGACGAGGAGGACGTCGACATGGCGGAAGCGCGCCTTGAAGGCGTCCATCGAGCCGCCTCCGTGCAGCGCGCGGACGAACTCGTTCGTGAAGGACTCGATCGTCACGTAGCGGACCTTGAGGCCGCTTCCGTACACGCGGACGTAGTTGCCGATCGAGTGCAGCAGATGCGTCTTGCCGTTGCCGGGCGGGCCGTAGATGAACAGCGGGTTATAGGCGCTGCCCGGCATCTCGGCGACGGCCAGGGCGGCGCCGTGGGCGAGGCGGTTGCCGTCGCCGATGACGAACTGGTCGAAGGTGAGCTTGGGGTTGAAGGCGCCCTCGTCCGGCGGCAACGGCGGCGCCGGCGTGTCCGGCGTGTGTTGACGCCGGAAGTGCGGCGGCTGGGTGGGACGATCGCGCCGGCCCGCATCGGCCGCCGCGGGTGCGCCGGTGCGCCGGCCGCCCGCCGGGGCCACGACGACGTCGACCGCGATGGTCGGCCCGAGCACCTCCGCTGCGCAGCGCTGGAGGAGGCGGCCGAAGCGGCCGGCGATCCACTGTCGCCGCGCCTCGTCGGGCGCGGCGACGACGAGCGTGTCGGCGGTGAGGTCGACCGGCTCGACGGCGTCGAGCCAGATCGCGAAGGTTGAGGGGTCGACCGAGCGCTGCAGGCGCGCGCGGACGTCTGACCAGGCATGTACAAGTTCCGCGGACAC